>NZ_LMFI01000017.1 GCF_001426745.1 Nocardioides sp. Root140 | reverse complement strand
TGACTTCGCCGTCCACACCGAAGATCCCGCCGATGGCCGTCTACGTCTTCACGCCTCGCCGCTGGCCCTCAAACCCCACCACTCCCAGGGACTCTGACTGCGGCAGGCGTGCGCCGTACGCCGCTGCCTCTGACCACGTCACCTTCAACACGACCTTCGGCCGGATCCGGCGCCAGGCCTCCTTGTCGGTCCCTGCCGCCCTTATCGCCTCCGAGAAGCCCGAGTGGTCTTCGAGCCAGACCGCCTTGCGGTTGTAGTTGATCCAGCAGCCGTCCTGCGGTGCCGATCGGCCGCCTTCGAGCGTGCCGCGCTCACGGAGGCGATCGAGGAGAGCGTCGGTCGCCATCCCGGCGCCAAGCGACCCCAGCAGTTCCTGTTGCTCCCGGTTCAGCATGCCGCTCGCCCCAAGTCTCACCTGGAGGGTGCAGTTGAGACCGTGAGCCGCTGGCTGTCTTCGTGGTGGCGACGGGCAGTGTCGTTGCGGGCCTGGTCGAGGGCGGCCAGCTGGAGCGTGGTGCTGCGTCCGCCGGCGGCGTCGGGGTCCTCGGCGGGGATGCTGGTCGGCTCCGCGTAGTGGTCGTCGAGTTGGTCGACGACCCGGGCGCAGACTGCGTTGAGGCGCGGGTTGTTCGCGACCTTGTTCTGGGCGTACATGACGCTGGTGTGGTCCTTGCCGAAGTAGGTCGCGATTGCCGGGAGGGTCAGGCCGCCGCGGCGTGCCGCGGTCATGGCCACGGCGCGGGCGTCGGTCACTGCCCGGTGGCGGTCGGCGCTGAGCACGGCGTCGCGGGTGGTGCCGAAGGACTGCGCGGCGGTGGCAATCGCGATCGCGCAGATGCCGTCGGGTCCGACGTCGGCCGCCTCGCCAGTCGCGGTCTCGACGGCGTTGACCTGGGTGGCCAGTGCGATCGCGAGAGACCGCAGCTGCTCGGCGTTCATCTGGTCGAGCGTCCGCTCGACGGCGGACTGATTCGCGTTGGCGACCAGCGCGGGAAATGCCGCCGCCTGCTTGGCGGTGAGTTCGCCATCTGGTGCAGCCGCCTCGGCGGTCTGGTCCTGCTGGTCGTCGACGAGCCTGAGCCGCCGAGTGCTGTTGTCTGGAGTGGCCATCGCGGCTACCACCTTTCGTGAAGGTCGTCGTGGTCGGGCTTGGCGTCGTCGGGTTGGGTGGCGGCCAGTTCACCGGCGCGGTCGACGTCGTCTCGGTAGCGCTGCTTGCGGCCGCGGCGCACCGGCGTGGCGGCGTGGCTCTCGTCGCGTTCGCGCCGGGGCCGGGGCTGGTGCTTGCTTGGCTGGCAGCCGTCGCCGAGCCGGTCCCGCAGCCGCTCGAGGAACCCCGGTAGCGCGTAGCGGTGCCAGTCCTCCAGCGCCGCCGGGGTGACGGCGAAGCTGGTGTAGTAGCGGCTGCAGGCCAGCACGGCGAGGTCGTGCACCAGGTGCGGGTGCGCGGGCCAGCACTCAGGGATCCCGGGGCGGGTCACGTTCCACAGGTGCTGCTCGTTGGCCCACATCGCGACTAGGTCCAGCCACGCCCACAGCTCGGAGCGCATCAGCCCGGTGCATGTGGCCGGGTCCCACGGCCGCGGCATCTGCGCGAGCTCGCGCAGCTCGTCCTCATCGGCTGGCGGTTCGACGGTGGCCTGCTGCAGCTGCTCCATCGCCGTGCGGATCGTGGGGCCGGGCTCGGGAAATGGGCGCACCATCAGCCCGTCCAGCGGCATCATCTGGTTACCGTTCGGTGCGGCGGCCCCACTCGCTGCGCGGGAGGCGACCTGAGAGGGGTGCATCGTCGTCATCGGCTACTCCTCGCCTACTTGGGCATCCCGAGCCGCTGCCGGGTCCTGGCTATCGGCTCGGCCGGCGTCGGGGGCTGGACGGTCACCGGGTGAATGGGCTGTGCGACGGTCTCGTGGCCGCGCGCTGCGAGCCGGGCACGCTTCTGCGCGGCCAGCAGTTCCTTGCCGCGCTTGCCGTCGATGCAGCGGTGCAGGTTCGCGATGATCGGGTCGTACATTTCCGCCAGCACCAGGGCCTTGCGCTGCTCGATGCGGCGCAGCTCGGCGGGTTCGAGGATCGGCACCCGCCGTTGGTCAAAGGACCGGTCCATCACGCCGAACAACTCGTGGCCGCGCGCCGAGTACCGGGTCTCGGTGTGGCTGGTCGACCCGATCAGGTCGGAGAGCTCTTGGTAGAAGCGGATGTCCTTGCCGCCACCGAAGACCACCAGGTTGTTCGACAAACCGTAGATGGTGCGGGCCTCGTCCTCGCCGTAGCAGACCACGAATTGCCGCCAGGTCTGGGCAGCGAGGATGAAGGAGAGCCCGAGGGCACGTTCGTTGGCCATCCGGGTCGACAGCGTCGGGATCGGCGCGGTCGACGGGAGCTCGTCCAGACAGGCCAGGAACGGTGGGCACAGCCGCCCGTGCGGGGAGGTCTCCCCCAGCCGCTTGGCGGTGTCCAGGATCTGCTCGGTGACCGCCGTCATCAGCGGCGACGCACTCGCGTACGGGTCGTCTCGGCCGAGCAGATAGATCGTGCCGCCTGCCCGGATCAGGGCCTCGAGGTCGGTCGCCGGTCGCCTCGCGGAGGGCACGCAGCGTTCCCGGATCGAGCGCTGGAAGAACAGCGCCATGGACTGCTGGACGGTTGTGATCGTGTTGCCGGCGGTCCGCTCGTCGCCGTACAGGGCTCCGCGCAGTAGACCGTCCCACAGCGGCTCCGCGGCCGGGTGGGTACGCAGGATCTCTTCGGCCTGCGGGTACTCGCGCGGGCTGGAGACCCACATCAGCACCTCGTCCAACCCGATGCCGGCGATCGCCGCGGCGTGGAAGTAGGCCTGCAGGACCTTGGCGCATTCGCCGGCGTAGAACCGGGCGGCCTGGTCGGAGGATTGAGCTGTGGCGCCCTTGATGGTGCCGTTGGCGAACGCCTTCGCGCGCCGTTCGGCGTGCATCGCGTCCTCGCAGCCGTTGATCGGGTCCCACACCATCTCGGGGGTGCCGGGGGCGGCGTTGAACGGGTCGAGGACCGCGACTGGCCGGCCGTCGCGTTGCCGGGCCTCCAGGGTGAGGAACAGATCCTCGGGCTTCGTGAGGGTCACCAGCGCGCCACCGGGCGCATCGAGCAGGGCGGGCACCAGCAGGTCTAGGGTCTTGCCGGAACCCTGGGGGCCGATCACGCACGTGGTCCGGTCGAAGGGCACCCACAGTTCGGGTCCGCTGCGCCCGGCCTGGCCGAGCCGCCAGCCCACCTCGTGGGGGTTCACGTGCTTGAGGGCTGTGGTCACGTTGGCTTCCTTTCCGCTGGGCACTTGGGGTCGGCTACTTGCTGCCGACGGGGGTTCGGCGCCCGGAGCGGGCGTAGAGGTCTGGCCGGATCACCGCTGCGCTCTTGCGCAGTCGCGGCACCCCGAGGGCCTCCGCGGCCTGCGTGGGGGTTGCCAGGCCGTGCCGGGAGCCGGTGCCGGTCAGGTCGCGCATCCACATGCCGACAACGACGGCGGCTCCGAGCACCAGGATCTCGCCGAGGAGCGTGAGCACCCACATCACGGCATCCGACGGCAGCGTGTCGGCGACGCCGCGGTGCAGGCCCGCACCGAAGCGGCCGCGCAACAGCCCGGCGTAGGCGTCCAGAAGGTGCCCGTTCGGCAGCGCGAAGCCCCCTGAGGTGGCCCACGCGACACCGCCTTGGACGACCAGCGGCGTGCTCAAGAAGAAGAAGAGCCCGGCCAGGAGGACGGCCACCGTGAACTCGCCCGCCGTCGGGGCGACGTTGGTGAACCGGGCGCGCCGGGAACGCTCCATGCTCATCGCGCCACCGCCCATGCACCGGCCGGTGCCTGCCAGCGGTGACACGGGAAGTCCATCGGCCCCCGCTGATCCGGGATGACCGCGACAGTGCCGATCGGCCAGTCCAAGCGACCCTGCCCGTCCAGGACTGCGGCCTCGGCAGGGTCGGCGTGATCGGGTCGGACCAGGCCCAAGCAGTCGACTTCGTCGTCGAGCAACGCGCGGCCGGCCAGGCTGTTGCCGCCGTGAGAGGTCAGGATCCTTCGCGCCCTTCCCAGCGGCAGGAAGGAGATGCGGCTGTCGTCGAGCAGGTCCATGTCGTCGACCACGACCAGACAGGCTCCCGGACGGCAGTCGCGGCCGACCGGATTCTCCAGCTGCTCGGGGTGCTCGGGCTCGCAGCGCAGGTCTGCCCATTCGCTGGGTGCTTGGGCGTACACGTGGGCATGCCGCCGGGTGTTCGCCAGCCACCACCGGGTGAGGTAGCGCGCGGTGGTGGTCTTGCCTCGGCCGACGTCGCCGACCAGCAGCAGCGGCCGGGCGCTCCTGGTGTCAAACCCGGCGGTCTGGCCGTCGACTGTGGTGCCGATACGTACATCCATGCTTGGAAAGGCAACCCAGAACGGCGCCGATCGGACACACCAGCGCGACTGATTTTCAACTTTCCGCTGCGATCGCCTGTCGTCCCTCGCGGCTTACGCGGCCACCGCCGGCATCCCGCCCAGGTCAAACGCCTGCTTTGGCAAGGCCCAGGTGACCGAGCCACCGGGGGTGTGGACGTCGGCGAACCCGACGCAGCCATAGACGCCGTTCGCGCTACAGCCGTAGTCGTTGCCGAAGATCTTGCCGCCGCCCACGTAGATCGCCACGTGGCCGACGCCGTTGCCGGTGTTGTAGGAGACCACGGCGCCGACGGGCGGGAGCGGGTCGAGGCCTGTCCCCTGGGACTGGGCCAGTCCGGCGTTGATGATGCCTTGGGCGACGTCCTGCCCGTTTCCGTAGCCCCGGCCGACGCCAGGGCCGCCGTAGAGCGCGTCGACGACCTTGGGGCACTGGTTGTCGTAGGTGCAGGGAGCACCGCTGGTCCACGACAGCCCGCAGAGGCCGTTGGAGGTGTTCATCATGGCGTCGAGGCGGGCCTTGAGCGCGGCCGAGAGCTCACCGGCGACCTGGATCGGCGAGGCGGTGCAGCCGCCGGTGTTGCCGACGTTCGTGGTGCCTCCGCCGGTTGCGGCGACCGCCTGGCGGGCGACGTCGAGGTACTGGTGGTAGTCGGTCTTCTCGAAGGGGATCCAGTCGGCGAACTTGGCCTCACCCGATCCGGGTCGAGCGGAGTAGAGCGCGAAGGCGTAGCGGGCGTTGAGGAGCGGGTCGAAGATGTCGGCCCGCGTGTTCCAGCCGGGCACCTTGCCCTTGTGCTGCGCGGAGATCTGCCACAACCCGAAGTGGCTCCCGTTGGTGGCCTCCGGATCCCAGGTGGACTCCACACGGGCGATGGCCACCGCGGTGACCAGGTCCTCCCCGCGGAAGCCGGCCTGGTAGGCGGCCGAGGCCGCAATCTTGGCGGCCTCGAGGTTGCCGGTCGCAGCGACCGGCTGGAGCAGTGTGCCGAGGTTCTCGGAGGTCGGGCACGGCGGGCAGCCGGCAGGCCGGGTGCCGATGGGTGCGTTCGTGCCGGGACCGGCACCATTCATGGCCATACGTGTGAACAACGCGGGGTGATCGGAGTGGACGGCGGCCTTGCTGATCTCCCAGGTCTCCTCGACCGTCACGGGGGCGGCGTAGAAGTTATAGATGACGCCGGAGTCCTTGGTGTACCGGTAGCCGGCCGCCGCCATTCGTGGGGCGGCCGCGTTGGGTCCGTCGTTGGGGTGGGAGTTCATGTCGCCGCCCACCAGCACCGGCCCGTACGGGGCCAGGACGCCGACCAGGCCGGTCAGGTAGTCCATGCCGAGTCCGTACTGTTCGGCGCGGCTCATCGGCGGGTTCCCCCACTGGCGGGGGAACCGATAGACGTTCGTCATGTGGTGGACCGCGATGACCGAGACGACCGCGCCGTCGGAGCGCTGGAAGATGCCCCAGGCGGCGAACCGGTCCCACAGCTTGTTCGTGCCCTTGAACACGGTGTGGTCGTCGTCGACGATCTTGACGCGGCCACCGTCGAGCATCGTCCAGGTGTCCGAGCGCCACATGATCGCGCTCCCCATGGCCTGCCCAGCATCATTTGTGTCCGCCGGCTGCTCCTCGCGGTAGGCGTCGTAGCCGGGCGCGGCGGAACGCATCTGCGACAGCGGCACATCCTCGACCTCGTTGAGCGTGATGAAGTCCGGCGACGGGCCGGCGAGGGCGCGGACACCGGGGTTGAAGCCACCGCGGGTCTTGATGTTGGCGTTCGCGACCAGGACCTGACCGCGGACCGGCCCACCGGGCGTGGCCGTGATGCTGGCGGGCATCACACCCAGACCAGCGCTAGCTCCTGGTCGACCGGACTCTGAGCCGGCCAGCTGGGCGGTGGTGTGGACGAACGGGTGGTCGGTGTAGGTGTGCGCCTTGTCGTTGGTGCTCCGGTCGACCATGGTGCCGGAAAAGGTGACGGCAGGGCTGCCCATGATCCAGTCGATCTGCTGGTCGCTGGGGTTGGCGCTCGACCAACCCGGACCGGCCACCGACAGGAACAGGCGCTTGAACCGGGCCTTGTCGTTCATGTCGCCGACGAGGAACAGGGCCGTGTTGGGATCGCTGGCCTGCAGCCGCCGCAGTGCCGTCGCTTCGGCGCGGACGGCGGCATCGCGCATCGCGTCCGAGCCGCCGACCGCGTTGGCGGGGTTGTGGGCGTTGAGCACCCAGATCGACCCGAGTCCTGAAGTGGAGGTGAACCGCACCAGCGGGACCTGGATCATCGGGCCGCCGTACCTGATCGAGACGTAGCGGACCTCGTCGACGTTCCAGGCCGAGGGCTGGTAAGCGATCGCGTCCGCGGGGGATGAGTGCCCTCGGCGCTTGCCGGCCACGATCTTCCACGCCCCGTCAGTGGCCTCGAGGAAGGCCTCAGCCTGTGGCGGCTCGAACTCCTGGAACCCGATGATCGAGGCCCCTGAGGCGCCGATCTTGGTCACCATGCTCGGCACACGCTCGCCGTAGGGCCGCTCGCCGGGGTGGGGGTTCTTCTTATAGTGCGAAGCGCCGCGCCAGTTCAGCGTGCCGATCCCGAAGGACCCGCCCGCGGTTGAGTTGGTCGTGGTGGCGCATGCCGCGCGGACCGCCTCGATGTTCGCGCTCCCCATGCCCAGCATGAGCAGCATCAGCGGAGCGATCAGCACCAGCGGCAGGCCGAGGAGGATGCCCTTCTTCACGACTACGGCCTCCTCACACAGACGCCGAGCGGCTGCAAGTTCGACACGAAACCGTCAGAAATCCGGCGAACATTCAGGTCACCGGGTCGATCGCGTCGTTGGTGTACGTGAGCCGCCTTTCGAGAGGCGTGAGCAGCGTCTGCACCTTGTACCGCTGGTCGCCGACCATCCACAGGGCGCGGCCCTTCTCCTGCATCGCCCAGTTCGTGATCACGGACTGCTGCATCTCCGAGAGCCCCATCAGACGGCCGAGCTCGTCGGCGACCGACTCGTCCTGACCCATCAAGATCCGGACGTCGGAGAGGTTGAGCAGGTCCTTGGCGATCTGAGCGGCCTGGCTGCCCTCGTCGCCGGCCGAGAGCGGGTCGGAGGGCTTGTGGTAGGTCACCAGTTGGATGTCGCCCTCGGTGCGGGAGAGCCGCAGGTTGGCGTCCAGCGCCATGACCGCGTCCAGCGACAGCCGGGTCTGCAGCCATGCCTCGTCTCGGAGCACGATCCGCCGATCACCTGCCGATGCGGTCTCCCGCATGCCCTGACCCCAGGAGTTGAGGCACATCAGCGCGATGCCGACGGCGACCTTGTTGCCGGTCTCGTGAAGCGAGCGCAGCGACAGCGTCTGGATCGGTGCACGCCAGTCGGGGTTGAAGGTCGACGCGGTGTCGAACATGCCCTGCAGCGATCCCTCGCACAGCGCACCCAGCGCGTCGCGCAGTGGCCGGGTGCCGTCGTAGAAGTCCTGTTCGGTGGCGTAGCGGCAGTCCGCGACCAGGTCTTTCGTGGGCGAGTCCAGTGCTGCCCACACCTGCGGGATGGTGACCGGCTTGAGCCGGGAGGCGCCAACAGCCCAGCCGGTCAGGTGCCGCAGCACCTTGTTGATGACCCGCTCCTCGGTCGGGGTGAACGTCACGCCCTGGGAGCCGATCAGGCCCCGGATCAGGAACAGCCAGCGGTTGAAGATCACGTTCGCGCGGCGGTGCTGCTCCTCGCGGGTCTGCTTGTCCCAGTCCACGCCGAGCGGGCCGAGGTCGAGTGGGTTGATCCGGCCCGCGAGACCGGGGCCGATGCGGAACGGGTCGACGCCGAGGAACCGGGCGAGGTCCTCGTACTCGTCCTTGACGTCGCCGAGGACCAGGGACCGGTAGCCGTAGCGGATCATCCGGAGCATGAACGCCTTGACGGTCGCGGACTTCCCGCGGCCCGGCTTGCCGAAGATGAAGATGTTGGGGTTGGTGACCGGGATCGAGTCGTCGAGCACCCAGCCCATCGGGTCGCAGTAGAACTTGCCGCCCGAGAGGACGTCGTATCCCATCTCGGCACCCCACGGCGGGAGCCCGTCACCGGAGATCAGCGGCCACAGGACCGGGGTCTCCTCCGAGGTCATCTGATAGCCGGCCAGCGGCGGCATCGTGGCCGCCCACCCATGCCCCATCCGGCGTGCGCCGTTGGGCTTGACCGAACCGGGGAACAGCTTCTCAGCCGGGGGATCCGCGACCGGAGCCGCCTTGCGCGGCATCGTGGTTCCGAAGTCCGACAGCAGGTCATCGATCGTCCGCGACGACGGCCGCGAGGTCTTCGAGCCACCACGAGCGCGGGTCTTGGTCGCCGCCACGCTCACCACTCCCCCGTCACGCGCGGCGAGGGGTGCGTGGTCGCCATGGCGTGCAGGCGACCGACCAGCGGCGGTCGCGCAGCGGTCAGGTTCGAGGGGTTCCTCGATCGCGTCGACATCACAGGTGTCTCCTTCGGCAGGGCGGATTGGTGCTCCATGCCTGGAGAAGCAACAGCCCGGCCGCCAGATCGGACATCTGACGACCGGGCTGTTTCAGGCCGGGCCGGGTCTGCGCGCTTCTCGGGTTAGCGGCGCTTCTTCGGCAGGCCTGCCCCCAGCGGGATCGCGGACACGGCGAAGGCCGCGTCGTGTGCCCCGTCCAGAGGGAGTGGGGTGAAGCCGCTGATACGGATCGAGGCGTCGAGACGGCGGCCGAAGTCCTGGATGTTCCACCCTGCCGGAACCGTGACCGAGACCGCCGAGGACACCTTGACCAGTGAGCGACCCATCTCGAGCTTCTCGTCGCGCTCGTGCAGCTTGCCAACCGACTGGCGGTCCTTGGCCCGTTCGACCTTGCCGGCCTTCTCGCGCAGCGTGCCGGCCATCACCGCCGACATCTGCGCCCGGCCGGTGGCCCGGTCGGCCGCCTGCTGCGAGACCGGTCGGTAGAACACCGTCAGCGCGCGCCGCTCGCCTGGCTGGGACGGCACCAGCACCCGCGCCAGCGCACCCATCCGGGCGCCCTTGCGGGGCAGCAGGATTGTGGAGGAGATCGACTCCCACTCCCCGTGCCGGTAGGACCGCAGCGCGGTTGATGCGTTCGTCGGACCGGCGGCGCCAAGCGGGACACCGGGCGTGATCGCCGGGTCTTCGCGGTGGTGGATCGCCGCGTCGGCGAGCGCGGGCGCATCACCGGGCTCGAAGCCGGTGCGGATCGCCACTGCGAGCTCGGAGCTGTCGAGCCAGTTCACCCGCGTGCAGCCGATCGAGCCAGTCAGTCGGGCCTCCACCTCGGCCAGCACCGAGTACAGGATGCGTGCGCGACCCATCACGCCTCGCCCAGCGCGTTTGGCGTCCTTGTTGATGACGTCCTCGCGAACCACCACGGTAACGAACGCCTCGCGGCGCACGGCCGCGCCGGCGGTCATCGACTCCAGTTCGGTGTTGACCCGGGCTGAAACCTCGGGCTCGTCGGGGCGCGCGTTGTGACGCACCCACTCGTCGCGCTCGGTGCCGTCGTCGGGGATGGTGCGGACCTGAACCACGACCAGGTCGATCTGGTTGCCGGCGGTCGCGGCCTCCATCATCTCGGTGAGGCCGGCGCCCATGCGGAACCGATCTGCGTCGTCGCTCATCCCGATGCCGGGGTGGACGACCCGCGCGGTGGCCGCCCACGTGCGGGTTGCGTGGTTCTGGATGATCGCCGGGCGTGCGGTCTGTCCGGTCATCGGCGGGCCGTCGTGGATCTGGATGCTGGACAGGATGCCGGGCAGGTCCGCCTCGCCCGCGTCGCCGTCGTCCTCATCGTCGTCTGCGTCGCCGAGGTCGAGGTCGCCGGCGGCGGCCTTGGACTGGAACCGGGACCAGCCGAACGCTGCCCCGGCCAGGTGCCGGAACAGGACGCCGATCCACTGGAAGGCCGAGTGGCCTCGGATCGGTAGGCAGGTCAGTAGCGCAATCACGCCCCACATCGGGACGAGGCCGAGCAGTGCGAGCCACTGCCCGATGGCGATCGCCATCCAGGTCGGGAACCCGGCGGCCAGCACCATGAAGAACTGGGGGCCGGTGAGCCCGAAGAGCCAGGCCTGCCGGTCACGGGTCGCGGATGCTCCGTAGACACTCATGCGATGAACGCTCCGTCCTCAACTGCGGCCTGGGCCTCGGGTGGAATGTCGTTGGCGACGCCGTCGCCGTTGGTGTCGTTGAACGGCCGGAGCTTCTGCCCCTGCTGTCCCTGCCGCTTCTGCTTGGGGGTGTGGTCGGTCGGGTAGTAGCCCTGGTTGCCGATGCCGGACTGGCCGAGCACGTCGACGCTCATCGAGGCGCCGGCCTGGGCGACCTTCCCGGTCTTCTCCATCGCCCCGCCGACGACCCCGCCGACCTTGCCGCCGAGCTTCTTGAACCCCGAGGACTGGAACCGGTTCGCGGTTTCAGCGTCAGCACCGTTCTCTGAAGTAGTGCGGCCGTCCGAGGCGGTCTCGCTGGCAGCACCAGAGCCGGACGCCTGGGCGCCGGCGCCCTTGCCCTTCAAGAGCCCGGCGACGCCGCCGTTGGCGTCCATCGTCGACCGGAACGAGGCCCCCGACGCGGTGCCGGGGTCGACGAAGGCCAGCAGCCGGAACAACACCAGCGGCATGAAACAGGCCACCAGCATGATGATCGACCCGACGACGGACATGCCGATGTTCTCCGACGTCGAGGAGAAGTGCAGCGCCCTCTCAGCGGGGCTCTGCTCCTCACCGTCGGGCATGCCGGCCCAGGCGAACTGCGTGCCCATTCCCACCACCAGCGCCAGCAGCGGCTCCATCAGCACGCAGGCCAAGAACCAGCGGATCGACTTCCACATCCACGACTTCGTGCCTTCCGACAGCGCTCCCGCGGCCGCCATGGGCATGGTGGCCACCAGGATCAGCAGCGCCGCCGAGCGCACCATCATGATCACCATGTGACCGAAGGACGCCGGGATCAGGATGAACAGCGCACAGATCCCGAGCGTGGCTGCCTGTGTCGTGCCCGAGACGCGGTCAACGAACCCGTCGCCGGCCGCGTAGCCGGAGAAGCTGTCGACACCGAGCAGCGTGTCCAAGATGCCCTTGGTCAGCCCGGATGCGGCGGCGATGAACCCAGCACTCACGGTGACCCAGCAGGACAGAACGACGCCGTACTGGACCACCCCGGCCGCCAGGGTGCCGAACCCACGGCCGTCCTGCCGGAGAACCGCGAGGCCGATCTGGCCGAACGCCATCACCAGGGCGATCACCAGGGCGATCCACAAGGTGACCGAGTACAGCTTGGCCAGGTCGGGGTCGGCGACGTTGGGGGTGAAGTTGTCGATCAGTCCGAAGGCGGTCTTGAGCAGCCACACTGCGCCCGACCAGATCGACATCATCATCGACGTGAACCCGTCGGCCAGGCCCTCCTTGGCCTTGTCCCCAAGCCAGTTCAACGGGTTGAGATCAATCATGGGGACGATGCCCGCAACGGTCTGCGTGCTCATGACTGCGGCACCTCCAGCCACTGGTAGCCGGCGTCGAAGGAGGCCTGGGAGCCGGGCCACAGCGACGGCGCCGGTGCCGGCTCCTCGCCCTCGCCGATCACCCACCGGCCGTCCTGCCACACCATGCGCTGGCAGTCGGCGGCCGCGACCTGCTGCGGCTGGCCCGACGCGGTGGTGGCGGTGATGATGAAGTCGATGCACGGAATGACGAAGTCGTCACCGACCGTGCCCTTGATGAACCCCATCTTCGGCTCTGCGCCGATCGTGATCGTGTTCTGCGCCTCCGAGGACATTCCGGCGGACTCCAGGAGTGCGGCCAAGCCCTGCACACCCGACCAGCTCTCGGCCGTCGGACCACCAGGGGCGGCCCACGCAGTGATGACCTCCTGGGCCACTCGAACCGACGCCGAGGTCAACGCGGTCGTGTCGATCGCGGCCAGCTGAGCCAGGGCGCCCTCCGGCGTGCGCGGGAACCCGGTCGCAACACCGACCTCTCCCACCTCCATCGGTGCCGGGATCTCGAGTGTGCCCGTCTCGCCCGACGACAGGCTTCCGGGCTGAGCGGCCTCCAAGGGCGCGTCGGGCAGCTGCTCGTCGGCGAGCTGGTCCTGGGCGGACTGTGCCGAATCGGACCCGTTGCCGTCGCCGGACGAGGAGCCGGTGAGCATGCTGACCACCGACCACACGCCGCCCGCCGCCATGGCGAGTACGACGACAGCCACGGCCCCCAGCAGGATCTGGAGCCTGCGGCGGGTCCATTCGGTGTCGGGGTCAACCAGCTTTGACTGGTAGACGTGTCGGGTCCGGGTGATCATGTCAGCAGCCGTTGCCGACGATGCCGTTGAGGATGGCGTAGATGCAGACGAACGCGATCGCGCCGATCACGGTCCAGAACAGCCCCGAGGCGCCGATCTGAGCGGCCCGGCCCATCTGGCCGAACTTCCCCACGATCAGCGCCCCCGACGAGGCGAAGCCGGCGCCGATGATGATGGCGATCACGCCGTACTTGACCCACCCGAGGATGTCGTTGACGTACGGCTTGACTCCGGTCGGGGCCTGAGCGCACACGTCGCCGACGCCTTCGGCCTTGATGTTTCCCGCGGCCGCGATCTGGATGGCGACCTCCGAGATGGTCTCGATGATCATTTCTTCTCCTTCTTTCCTTTCAGGTCCGGTTCGCCGTCAGCGGGCCGGTGATGGTGGTGATCCGCTCCAGCAGGCGCAGGGAGGGGCTTGTGAGCTGCTTGGGCAGCGGGTCGGGGCCCAGACCCGGCAGGGCCTTGGCGGGCAGCAGCGGCGCGAACAGAACGGCCTCCTGCTGTCGAGCTACACGCAGCAGCCGGCCGGCGGAGGCGAACTCGCGATCGCTCCAGCGGGCCGCGCCCACGACGACGACCACGACCCCGTCGCGGGCGAGCTGGTCCTCGAGATCCGCCAGCGCCGCCTCGGTCTGGCTCAGCGCCAGTCCATGCGGCCGGGTCACCAGGACCTCCGCGCGTGCCGGCGTCGTGGCGACCCAGGAACCCGCCCCGGAGGCGGCGAGCTCACGCACCGACCAGCCGGCGTCCAGAACCGTCAGGTCGACGCCGTCCACCGACCGCGGGCCGGGCACCTCCCCAGGCATCCGGACCGGTTCCTCGACGCGGTCGATCAGCACGTCGTCGCCGCGGCGGCCGCGGCGCCATCCCTCAGCGGCGCCGAGCTCGGTGACCGTGGCGCCCAGCAGTCCGGACCACGCCGGAGCGGCCGCATCAAGCACACGCGTGCGGATACCCGCGGCGTCTGCGACATCGGCCAGGGCGAGGGCGATCGTCGAGGCCCCAGCGCCAGCGTTGGCGGCACGCACCCGCACCAGCGGCCCGGCCCCCGTCGACACCGCCGACGTGGCGCCCGGGCTCGCCGTGGAGCCGTCACCACGGGAGGCACGGTCACGCTCCCCCTCGGTCGCGGCGGTCACTTCGAGGGTCGCCCGCGGGTCCTGGTCCTCGGCCGTCTCCGGTGTCGAGGGTCGCGTGGCCGGGGTGGCGAACTTGCCGGCCGCCAGTGCGGCGGCCGCAGCCCGCAGCTCGCGGGTGGAGTACCGGGTCGCGGTGACGGTGCTCATCGGGTCGCCTCGATCCGGGCTGCCCGCAGCCGCAGCGCTTCACGGAGAACGGCGGCGGGGGTGTTGCGCAGCACTTCGCGTGCCTCCGCGGCCTCCTCAGCGTCGGCGCGCAGACGCGCAATCATCCGCTCCATGTCGGACAGCGCGTGGTCGACGCTGTGGTCGGCCACCACGTCCAGCAGCTGCGCGACGACCTCGGGGGTCGGCTCGGAGACGGTGACTGCGGTGTGTGCCTGCTCGCTCATGTTTGGAGAAGCAACCGCGCCCCGTCCGGATCGGACAGGGCGCGGCAAAGTTCTTCGAGAATGCTGACCGAGGTGCTCAGGCCATGGCGGCCAGGTACTTCGGGGCGGCGTCCCGCAGCCGCGCGGCGGTGCGGTCGCGGCGACGCCGGATCGTCCGCATCGCGACGCCGCGGCGCTCGCCGACGACCCGCTGGGCCTCCTCGCGGGCCATGCCGTCGTTCTCCGCGGCGAGGAGCTCGATGAGCAGGTCGATCTCCTCGGTGTCGATCACGCCGACCTCGCGCGCCCAGGTGAGCAGGTCGACCAGGTCCTCGACCGGGTCCTCGACGTCGGGGCCCGCGAGGATCAGGTCGCGGTCCTGGTCGGAGCGGCCCGCGCCGTCGGTATGGCTGCCGAGCACCAACGAGTTGTTCGTCTCGGTCCGTGCGTCCAGAGACGTCGTGGCGACCCGGGAGACCATGCCGGCGGCCGGTCGGCTGAGACGCTGTCGGGCGCGCCGCAGCAGGTAGGTAGCCGCGTGGCAGTCCACCTGCGGCTCAGCTCCCTTGACCTCCTCCCACACCGTGGCGTTGACGTCGTCGATCTCGCACACGTCGGTCAGGGTCATCGCCACCCGGTTCACACCCTCCTCGAGCAGCACCGCCACGGCCAGCGCGGCGTCGTCGTCATCGCCTCCGCGGCGGGACCCGAGGGCGGTCAGGCCCGCGACGACCTGGTAGCAGCGCTCGTCGCGTCGACGCCATCCTTCCCGTGCCTCCTCAATGCTGGCGAACCCGGCCAGCCGGGGCTCAACCTGCTGCCACTTGGCCCACTTCCCGGAGCGCTCCAGGCTGCTGATGACCGAGGTCGCCAGGGCGCTTTGGGCCGTGCGCCGCTGGTGCTGGCCGTCGCTCCAGGACAGACGAGGGGTCGGGATCTGGGATGCGGCACCGATGGTGACTTCGTGGGCGGGGTGATTGGCCGACATGGCGGTCCTCCGAGAGAGGCGATCAGGACGCGCCTACTGCAGAACCGACCCCTCACCACCTCGCTCACCACAGCGCTCACCACACCCCCGGACCGGCAGGGTGACCGCTCACCACACCCGCTCACCAAACGCAAAACCGCAGGTCAGAGCCGGTGAGGCCGCTCACCAGACCCCTCCGAGAAAAAGTCAGAAAAGTTCGTCCGAACGGTTGCGGACACCCCCGTGGGCGACCAGAAAACGGGCTTCGGCCCTGTCCCACCATCCAGGTGAGACAGGGCCGAAGCCGTCCTCGAGAGCCCCGTCGGAGCCTGCCGCGAGCTACCCGGTGGCACCCCACTCGCGCTGCTCCACGACGGCCTCCGAACGCGGCGGGAGGTCCTCGTCGTACCGGTCGAGGACCTGCTCGCGGATGAGCTCGCCAGCGGCGTCACGACCGCTCTCGGCTTCGGTGGCCGCGGCCTCGTCGAGCCACGCGATGTCACTATGAGGGCTAGCCTTCCGGGCTGCGTCGCAGGCCACCCGGACCAAGTCGGTCCGGCCAGCCGTGACCGCCCGCGTCGCCAGGATGTGGGCCGCGTCATGGATGGCCCCCACCAGGATCTCGTCCCACCGCTGCTGCCCCGGCTTGAACAACCACTTGAACCGGCTCTCGGTGGCTGCCTCGAACGGGGCACCAGTCACCAACGACAGCGCGGTCACCAAGTCCTCCTCGCAGCCATTGTCACCACGGCGCTCGGCCCGGTGTTTGAGCCGCACGAACAAGTCGGGACTGGTCAGCACACCCCCGGGTTCTCGGACCAGCTCGTAGGTGGGGCTGGCGCCCCGCCGAGCGCCAGCGCTCATGCTTGCGTCCGGCAGCCAGTCGCTCCCGTCGGGTCGGGTGCCCAACAGGAAGCGGGCGTTGGTGGCACGGTTCTGAACCGTCTTCTGCGTCTTCCACCCGCACGCTACGGCGGCACGCTCCCCGGTGACCCCTTGGTCCTGAACGGCCAGGTAGGCGATGAAGGAGACCGTGCCCCCAGCGTTGTCGATCGCCGCGGGGTCGCCGCCGTTGAGTGCGGTGACCGAGACCGGACCGAGCAGGTGCACCTTGGGCCGCGGCGAGGACTCGTCGAACCAGTCAGCGACGTCTTGGTCCAGCGTCGGGTCGAGTGCCGCGATCTCGGCGCGGACCTCCTCGGGAACACTCGGCGCGGCCGAGGCGAGGTCTTCGGTGGTCGTGGCCGCGGTGGCCAGGTAGACCTCGTCGGCATCGGGCAGCATCGAGGACGGGTCGTTGCCCTCGGTGCGCCGCGGCTCGGTGTACTCCTCCCGCAGCGACCCATCGGCACGGGCGTACTTGCCCAGCGGACCATCGTCGGACTGAGTGGCCGGCACCGGCTCGTCCTCGAGGTTGCGGGTCGACGCCACCAGCGCCGCCATGGCCTCCGCCTCGGCGGTCGGCAGCGTGAAGGCCTTGACGCTGATGGCCCACATCGGCAAGAACGCCATCCCGTCGCCGGCCAGCTTCACGGCCGGCGTCTCCTCGTCCCCGTGCACGACCACGACCCGGGAGCGGTCCCGGTCCTCGATGTCGGCGACGAACTCGCCCTCGGGGCGGGAGGACACCACGACCACCACCGGGTTGGTGCTGTCCAGCAGCAGCCCATCGCGGCGGCGAGTCAACACGTCAGCATCCAGGTTCTGCTCGCCCTCGCCCATCTCACCGGTCAGCACAGCTGCCCGGGCCAGGGCGTCGCTGCGCTGGACCGGCCGCAGACGGGCGGGGTTGAGGCCGATCGTCTCGGTTCCGAACTGGTCCGCCAGCAGCACCTCACTCCCCTGCGACCATGCGTTGACCGCCAGCTCGGCCACCATGAACCGCGCCAGGTCGGCCACCTGCGCCGGATCGCCGCCGATCCCGCACATGCCCAGCGTCTCCAGGTCGAGCAGCCAGGTACGACCGCCCTCGTCCTGGCCGATGGTCACCAGCGCCGGGTATGGGGCCGGCTGGTTCTCCAGGTCCTCCTCGAGGAAGGTCCAGCGCGGCAGCATCCAGGCCCGGGCGTCATCGGTCGCGGTCCAGCCCTGCGGCACCTCCCCGGGGGCGGGGTCGGTGAAGAGCAGGGTCAGGTCCTCATCGCCCAGCACGGCGGCGCCCAGCTGGGGAAGCGGGTGGCCTGCCACCTTGCAGGATGCGGCCACGTGTCGAAGCGCCCGGTCGAGGAACGCGACATCCTCCTGCGCCTCTGAGCCGTGCTCGAGGATCGCCTGCTCCACTTCCACGAGCTCGTCGGGCGTCGAGGCGATCGTGCGGCCGATCCGGCGCCGCCGGAACTGCCGACGCCGGTTGCCGGCCACCAGTCCCAGGGCTCCCACCGCCAGACACGCGGCGGTGGCCAGCAGCGCCCGCAGGCCCGTGATCCCGTCCTCGTCGCTGGCCGCGTCTACCTCGTCGCCCGCGACCTGTTCCGTGCTCGGTGAGTCCTGAACCGTCTCCTGCGGCGGCGCGGTCGGGATGGCCGGCTCCGCGGGCGCCTCCTGGCCATCGGTAGCGTCATCGGGTCCGTGGTCGTGCTGCTTGGGCTCTTGCTCGCGGTCAGTGGTCGGATTATGGGCGCCCGGTAGCACCAGCACCTGGCCGGGGTAAATCAGGTCCGGGTTGCTGCCGATGACGTCCGCGTTGGCCTCGTAGAGCTCCATGTAGCGGATGGGGTCGTCGAGCTTGGTCTCGGCGATGTCCCACAGGGTGTCGTTCGGCTTGACGGTGTAGCTGCCTTCCTTCCTGTCCCTCTGGTCGCGATCAGCAACGGCGAGGTCTGCGGGGGCATCGACGTGCGCTCCGGCGGGAAGCCGGAGGGTGGTGCCGGCTGGGATTGTCTGGGTGGCCTGGGTGAGGGTGGTGCCGTCGCTGAGTGCGCCACCGCGGTTGAGGTCCAGGAGCTCGCGCCAGCGCGATCCGTCGTCGAGGTGTGTCTCGGCGAGCTTCCACACAGTGGTGGCGCGGTCGATGGTAACGGCGGGACCGGCGTTGACCTGGCCCGGTTGGATGTCGCGCCGCTCGATCGTGTGGCTGGTGGGCGCCGTCTCGGGCTGCGGGGTGGCCACAGTGGTAGCGGCCAGTGAAGGGCCGACCGTGCTGGCACCGATACCCAGGGCAATCACGGAGGTCACGAGCACGCGAGCGAACTGCTGCTGGCCTCCGGCGGCGAACCTGACGCGCTGGGGCGCCTTCCCGCGGACGGCGCCGGCGAGCTCGATCAGGATGCACGCAGCCATCTGCGCCCAGGCCAGCCAGCCGACGACAGCCAAGGCGCCGATGATGGTGCGGTTGGTCAGCAGCTGGACTTCGGACCAGCCGCCGGTTGGCCACGGGTTACCGACCCACGCGAGGAGGGCCAGTGGCGCACCCACGAGGAGCGCCACCAACACGACGAGGGCTCCCACCCCGCGTATCAGTCTGTTCAGCATCGTGATCCTCCTTCTCGCGGTGACGCCTCGTTCATGTCAGGCGCCGCAGCGGCTTCGTTGCTCGACCGTGTCTCAGCCGTCGGGTGTCGAGATGGCGTCGGCGGTGCCGGTCTCGCTGATCTGGATAGCTCCTACGCCGAGCAGGCTGAGGAACTGGGGCTTGCGGCTGCCGGTGGCGGTGACCACGACCCGGCTGCCCTGCACGCTGACCGAGCCGGACCAGCCCGCCTGGTGCAGCACACTTTTGGCCCGGGCGATCGCCTCGCCGGCGTCGACCTGGTCACTACCGGAACGCACGGCCGATGCGGACAGTTCGTCGGCGCCGGCCCGCGCTGCCTGCTCGGCGGCGCGCTTGGCCTCGACGCGCTCGTTGATGAGCTCGCCTCCGCCACCGACCAGGCCCATCAGACCGACGAATGCGGTGGTGACGATGATCATCGTCCACACCGCGGCGACGCCTCGGTCGTCTCGAACACGTCGAGTCCGGCGGGTTGGTGGGTCCGGGCGGCCTGTGGGCGCACTGCTGGCGGATCCGACCAGCCAGGCAGCCCGCAGGGCGATCCGACGTAGGGCCCGCTCGGGTGCACGCACCATTGCTGGCGTGGATGCGCGTTTGAGTGTTGGGGTGAACGCACGGTGCGTAGCGGTCATGACTCGCTCCGGTAGGTCTCGATCGGCACGACCGCACGCTCGGTGAACTCGGTGTTCGGTCGCAGGCCGAGCTGCTTGCCCAGGGCTCCGGTGTCGACGAGGGTGACGGTGCAGGTCACTTCGGCGATGATCTGGCCGCCGGAGGTGAAGTCGCTGCCGGCGAAGGACACCTTGAGGTTCTGGCAGCTCTTCCCGCGGTCGGCCAGCGACTGCTCTGCCGCCTGCCGACCGGCGATCGCGCCTTGGTCCATGCCCGACTCGAGCGACGCCGCGCGGGCGGCGGCGTACGCCGCGTCGTTGGCCTGCGCCGACCCGTCGACGTACCGGCCGGCGGCGACCACGACCAGGACGACGCTCAGTGCCGCGGTCGCCATGATGAGCGTCTCGACGCCAGCGGATCCGCGCTCGTCCCGGGCATCTCGGAGGCGAGAGAGACGGTGGTTGATGCTGCGTGCGAGTCGGCCGGTCATTCGACGAACCTCTCCACGGGAGCCGTCGCGGTGGAGGTGATCGAGCCACCCAGCCAGGGCGCCAGGGTGACGACCTCGACAGTGACGGTCACCCGTGCCTCGGTCGCCGTGCGGCTGACCGACACACTCGACCCGGTGACGGCCGGCTTGCCGTCGTCGGTGACGTACTCCTTTGCGGTGCTGCTGCCGGCGCCCTCGGTGCCGTCGTAGCGGGCGGCGGCCACGGCGCCTTCGCGCGCAGCGGCTTCGGCGACGCGCTGGGCGTGGAATCGGATGCCGTACTGGACCAGGGTCGTGAACAGTGCGATGAGGACCGTGGCCATGATGAGGAACTCGACGCCGGTGGCGCCGCGCTCGTTGCGACGTCGACGAGCCCGGCGACGTCGCGGCTGCTCGTCAGGTCGGCCACGCCGATCGCGCCATGCTGCTCGGGCGTGTGCTCGGGTGCTCATCCTTCTCGGTCCTCCTCTCCTCGGCTAGCGACCGCCCGGCCGACCGGCCTGGTCCGGGTGGCGGGTGGTTGCCCGGTTGGTCTAGTTGCCGAGCTGGCCGACGAGGCTCTTCGCGAAGGCCATGACGGAGTCGCCGGCGAAGTAGGCGATCGCGATCCCGGCGCCGAGCACGATGAGCCACGGCACGGCCTCGCCGCGCTCGTCGCGCTTCCTGGCCTCGAAGCGCGACCTCGTGGTCAGCATCAGGGTCAACATCACGGTGTGGATGACGCGGAACGGTTGGAACATCTGAACTCCTCCTCCATGAGGATCGTGCGGGTGATCGTGGTCTGTGGGTGTGGTGGTCGCAGATGGGGTCATGGGGCTCCAGCGGCGGATCGCAGAGCCAAGATGTAGGGAGCCGCGATGTAGACCGCGGCGAGCATCGCGGCCACCATCGTCAGCTGTCGCATCGACTCGGTGGCTTTGTTGGCCCGTTCGACGGCGCCGGCCAGGCGGGAGGCCCGCATCGTCTTGGCCCGGGCGATCAGCGACGCCTTCACGCGCGCGCCGTCGTCTTGGGCGAGCTCGATGCTGGCGCGCAGGCTGATCAATTCGGCGATCCGGTACCGCTCCCCCAGCTGGCCGAGGGCTTCCCAGGCGGTGATGCCACGAGATGGGGCCAGCTCGATGGCGGTGCGGATCTCGTCGAAGACGCGGCGGGTGCCGATCTGGGAGGCCGCCGGCAGCGCCTGGGCGTGCCCTTGGCCTGCCTCCATGCTCATGGCGACCAGGTCGAGGTAGGTCGAGAGGGCCTGGGTGTACTCCTCGCGGGCCCGCGAGGCTTGAGTGCGCAGGTCCCTGATCGAGAGCACCACCGCGGCGACACCCAGGATCAGGCCCACGACCGGCGCCCACTGCACCGAGACGTCGTCGCCGCGCAGCCGGCGTCCGAGCACCAGCACGATCGGCGCCAGGCCGAAGCCGAGGGCCAGGCCGGTCACGCGGGTCAGCCAGGACTGCAGGTCGCGTTGAGTGATGGCCAGGTCTGGGGCGAGGCCGTCGAGGAAGTCGGGCCGGTGGGTGCGCAGCAGGTCGACCACCCACCGGGTCAGCCGTCCCAGCGGGGAGAGTTGCTGCGGGGTGCCGACCCGCTCGGTGGACCGCTCGCGGCCTCGGCGCCACTGGTCGATCTCGGAGACCAGGTCCGGGGCCGGCGGGAACAGCAGCCAGCGCAGCTGCAGCAGCCCAAGCGCCAGTAGCGCGCCGAGGACCATCACCCCGGTCGTCGCGTGGTTCATCGCGTCACCCCTTCCTCGAGCGCTGCTCGGGTGCGGGGCCGGTAGGTGGCGGCCTCGAGCACGTCGGTGGACGAGGACAGGAACCTCGGCTGCGGTTCGGGCTCGGCGAGCTTGCGGACCCGGCTGAACACGAAAACGAACGCGATGGCGAGCACCAGCGGCAGCACCTGGGCGGCGCTGCCGCCCTCCACAGGGAGGCTCGGCGGTGCGAACAGGCTGGCCCCGACCACCAGCACACCGGTCAGCACGGCCACCTGGGCGGCCTCGCGGCGGATCACGTTCCGCTCGCGCATGACCTTGGTGCGCTGCTCGAGCTCGTCGCGCAGCGCCTCCGAGAGGGTGCCGAGGACGTCGGAGAGCCGGCCGCGGCGCTGGCGTGCCGACAGCGCGAGGGCAGCGACTACGGTGTCAGCGCTGGCGTCGTCGACCTCGTCGGCGAACAGGCTCAGTGCCTCCGGCAGCGGCACCTTCACGCTTAGGCGGCGCGACATCAGCCGCAGCGGGCCGACGAGCACGTCAGAGGCCGTGTCGACGGTGCGCGGGATGACCGACTCCAGGCCGGAGCCCTTCTGGGCCAGGTCGCGCAGCGCCTCGGTCCACTGGGCCAGCGCGTCGAGCTTGGCCAGGGCGGCGCGCTCGGCCTTGCCGCCGCCGACGACCATCGGCCACAGCACCACGCCGGCGCCGACGATGACGCCGAACACCAGGTTGCGGGTCACCAGCACCACGACGAGCCCGACCGCGGCGCCGGCGATGAGGGTCCGCTGCTCGTGGGCCGAGAGCCGGTTGGAGGTGTAGCGGACCCGCTCTCCAGTTCGGAGTGCGGGAAGCAGCGGCAGGCCGCGGATCAGGCGACCGATGCCGAGGAGCCCGAGGGCCAGCAGTATCCCGAGAACCGCGACCATGTCAGACCCACCCTCCCGGCGTTGATCCTCCCGGGTCACCGGCGTCGCGGTAGCCCGCCTCGCGCAGCGCCTCGATGCAGTTGATGGCCACCGGCTCGTCGCGCACAGCCATGCCGTCCGGGCCGGGCTTGAAGATCTCGTTGGTCTTCAACCCGTGCTCGTCGTAGCCGACGATCTCGCGCACCGAGTGCACCACGCGGCGCTGCTCGCCCTCTCCGCGGTAGCGGCGGGCGAAGACTAGGAAGTCCAGGCCGTTGGCGACCATGCTCACCGTCGCGGCTCGCGGGAGCCGCTCGGGGGCCTGCACGGCGTAGGCGATGATGTTCTCCACGATCCCCTCCGAGCTGTTGGAGTGGATCGTGGACAGGCTGCCGTCGTTGCCCTGCATCATCGCGTTGAGCATCACCAGGATCTCGTCGCCGAGGACCTCACCGACGATGACCCGGTCGGGCCGCATCCGCTTGGAGACCATCAACAGCTCACGCATCGGGACGGCGCCCTCGCCCTCGGCGTTGGGCAGCCGCTCCTCCATCGGGACGATGTCGGGGTGGGCGTCGACGTCGTCCTCCAGGCCCAGCTCGAGCGCCCGCTCGATGGTGATCAGTCGCTCCTCGGGGCCGATCTCGGCCGCCAGAGCGCGGAGCAGGACCGTCTTGCCGGCGCTGGTTTCGCCGCCGATGATGATGTTCTTCTTCGCCCGCACGGCCGCGGCGAAGAAGTCGGCCAGCGGCTGGTCGATGGTGCCGTTGGCGACCAGGTCCTTGAGCGTGTAGCGCATGTGCCGGTGGTGCAGCCGGATCGAGACCACTGGGAGTGTGCTCACGGCCATGACCGCCTGCACCCGCGCGGAGCCGAGCCGGAAGTTCACGTGCGGGTTGGCTGAGTCGAAGCTGCGGCCCGAGAGGCCCTCGTGGGCGGCGAGGGTCTGGATCGTCTCGATGAGCTCCTCGTTGGAGGCGAACACCGGCGCCACCTTCGCCCTCACTCCGTTGGTGTAGTCGACGAAGACGTTCTTCCAGCCGTTGATGTCGATCTCTTCGATGCGTTCGTCGCGCAGCAGCGCCTCGAGTGATCCGGCCCCGTAGAGCCGGTTCTTGAGCGCGTTGACCAGGTCCTGGGTGTCCTCCCACGACAGCTGGCCCAGGCCGCCCTCGGCTTGGGACTTCGCGTGTTCGTCGACGACGCGGTGTGCCAGCTCGGCCTTGAACGCTTCGGTGTCCTCCTCTGACAGCGCCGGCAGGTGACGGCGCCGCCGGGCGGACAGGTCCTCCTCGAGCAGGTCGCCGACGCGGACCTGCAGACGGCGCAGCAGCGCGTGGTCGAGGCTGAGTGCTTCGGATCGCTCCATCATTAGTGCCTCTCCTGTCGTGCTGCGGTCTCCCAGCGGTCTAGGACGGCTTCCTGTCCGGTTGGCTGTCCGTTGGTCTCTCCGGCGGCCTCGCCGGCCCGCTTGTCAGCGTTGGTGCCGTTGCGAGGTGCCTCCGTTGCCCCGTGGCGGGGCGTCCACGTCGGCGGTTCAGCGGCAGCCCGGCTGGGCGGGGCAGGCGGTGGAGATGGCAGTGGGGATGACACTGGGCTCGCGCCGGGCGCGCTCTCTTGGCCCTCGGGCGGGTAGGGCGATGCCCATGACTGTGGCGCGTCCTCGGCCGGCTGGTCCTCCCGACGTCGACGACGCGAGCCGAGCTGCTTGCCTCGGCTCTTGTTGGCGGTCGGGTCGGCATGCGAGAGGCCGGTGGCCAGGCCCACCATCCACATCACCTTGCGGGCCGACTTCATCAGCGGTGACTTGTGCAGCGGCTTGGCCCAGGGGTCGGCACCGCTCTCGAGCTGCGCGACTGCGGCCGGGTCCCAGGCCAGCCAGCCGACGCCGCGCAGTGTCGGCCCGACGGTGGTCTCGCCGAGAATCTCCGCGACGCTACCGGCGATCGTGCTGCCGTGCTGACGCGGCGCGATGACCACCGGCAGCACGATCGGCGGTCGGCCGTTGCGGTCGGCGATCGCCGGCACCAGGAGTTCGAGGCGATCGACCATGTGCTGGACCGATGCCATGTCGCTGCGGCAAACGGGGATCAGGGCGTCGGCCGCGGCCGCGACCGCCAGCGACGGCGAGCCGGTGTGGATCCGCCCGAGATCGGCGAAGACCGGCACGGTCTGCGCTTCGAGTGCGCTGGCCAGCACCGGCCAGGCCATCGAAGTGCCGTGCTCGGCGGCCATGAACCCCGGCACGACCCGCACCTGGTCGGACAGCTGGTGTGAGCCGTCGCGCCACAGGTCACGGTGCCGCCGTTGGCTGGGCCCGGCGGTCGAGGTGCGAGGGCCCGACGGCGGCTCCTGGGCCGACCGGCCGGCGCTGACGCTGAGCACCGTCGGCGTCGTCGGCAGCGGGTTGCCATCGCGCCGGACTCGCAGCGCGAGGTCGCCACCGTAGGGGTCGGCCTCGACGGCGACGGCGGGCAGTCCTCGGGCCGCCGCCAGCGCGAGCGCGGTGGTGGTCGAGCCGGGGGCGCCGCGGTCGGCGCAGATAGCGAACAGCATGCCGCCTCACTCCCCCGCCGAGAGCGGCGCCTGGATGATGGTGACCTGCCCGGCGGCGCTGTAGGCAGCGACCTGCTCGGCCTCACCGGCGTCGACGAGCACCGTGACCACACGGCCGCCCTCGGGGGTGTCGCCCACCGACTGCACCGAGGCGGCCTGGGACAGCACCGTCGGCGCCTGCAGCTGCTTGCTGGAGCCCTCGGCGCCCTCGACGGGCACCACGATCACCGAGACCACGTCACCAGCGGCCAGACCGCCCGGGACGCGCCCGTTCGGCAACGCGATGGCGACCACACGCTCGTCCTCACCGGGAACCAGCTCGTCGGTCAGCGCCGCGTCGGTGAGGACCTGGCCCTCGACCAGCCCCGCCGCGGCCCGCTTGCCCACCACCGAGTCGATGTCGGTGGCCGGGATCGCGCCGGCCACGCCGGCCACTTCGACCGGCCGCACGTCGCCCTCCTCGATCACCTGGCCGGCCGGAACCGCTCCGGTGACGGCGAGGACCTCGACGCGGTCGCTCTGGGATTGGAACAGCGCGAGCAGCCCGAGCACCACAATGACCACGAACAGCACCGCGGCCGCCCACTGGCCCAGCCGGCGCGGAGCCCGCTGACGCACCTCGCCGATCGTCGACCGGAGATCCAGGCCCTGGTCGCGCGAACTGCGCGAGCCCCTGCGCTGGGTGTTAGTCGGTCCTGATGTCATCGTCATTGGGTCACCACTGTCTGGCGCTGCCGCACCTCGATCGTCGTTCCGTCACCGGCAGGGGCCTCGATCTCGCCGAGGTCGCCCGAGGGGCTCAGACAAGCCCCGTCGCAGTCCCACGTGACGCCGTAGACCAGCTGGGCGGAGACGTTGTGGGTGTCGCCGGTCGGGTTCTCGATGGATTCGTATGCGTACGAGCAGCTGGTCTTGGCCGCGTCGGTCATGCCCTTCTGCCAGACCCGGCCGGCGTCGTAGCAGCTGGTGACCTCGGTGCCCATGTCCCAGTCCACGCGGATGGGCTCGGCCGTCACCGTGACCGAGGTCGGCCCAGCGGTGACGGTCTCGGTCAGGTCGTGCCACTGCGCCTCGGGCAGCCACAGCCAGTTGTCGATGTGCACGTAGGTGTGGAAGTCGGGCCCGGGGGCGATCTGCGCGTTCGCCTCCTCCAGCTTCATCCGGCCCAGCGCCTCCTGAGCGAGCACCGCGGGGTCGACCAGCGGATCCTCGCCATTGGGAACGAACCACGAGTTCTCCGGGATGGTCACCGTGTAGTCGCAGCTCCACACGCTCCCCTCCGATGGGTCGTGCCCCTCCCACAGCGAAGACCCCGCCGGCGGTTGGGGTTGGACCTGGAAGGCGTAGCAACCGTGCCCGGCGTCCCAGGTGCCGCCGTACTCGTCGTTGCACGGCACCTCCTTGTCGCCGTCAAAGCACCCGGCCGGCTGCGTGCCGCCATCACCGCCGTCGTCGCCGGGGTCTTCTCCGCCCGGTTCGCCAGGGGTCGTGACGACGATGCAGATCCAGCCACCACCGGCGTCCTGCACAGGGCTGGTGCCTGGCGGGCAATCCGGGCCATCGGCGAATGATGCAGGTTGAGGGGCAAGAACTGCTACGAGCACGCCTCCAGTCAAGACAACCGCTGCGAGAAGCGACCTCAGGGCTTGCATGGCCGAGCCTTCCCGCTCGAGGCGTCGACGACGCCGTAGATCAGCCAGTCACTGCCCTCGGGCTTCTCCAGACTGATCGTCCGGAGGTTCGGCTTTAGCGCCCAGGCCGGACGCTCTGCTTCCTTCCCGTTCTGCTCCGTGATGATCGGTCCGTAGTCCACACACTGGTTGACCACGACGGACAGGCCGCTGTCGCTGATGGACTTGGCTCGGGACCAGTAGACGTCTGCCAGACCTGTCCGCGTGACGCCACCTTGCTCGTAACTGGAGAGCAACCGGTCCTGCCCCTGCCAGAGCGGGGAGGGGAAGTACTGCTTGAAGAGGGCTTCGGCGCGGCCGGTTGCCTTGCCTTCGGCCCAAATGGGCTCGCTGCGGGTCTCGTACTCCCTGTACCGCGACAACGCGGCTTCGTAGGCGTCGAGCTGGGCTTCGGTGTACTTGTCCTGCCACGCGGTCTCGGTGGGGCTGGGCTCCGTCGGTGACGGGCTCTGCGTCGTGGGGGTGCTCGACGAGGGCGTGGCCTCGGGCTCGTCGTCCCCTCCCCCGCAGGCTGTCGTCGTGGCGAGCAGGGCGACCGTGGCCGTCGCTGCAGCGAGTCGTCGTGTGAACCGCATCAGTTCCGACCTCCCGAGTGAGTCTTCCTGTCCATCCGAAGAGTAGAACGATCCAGGGACACGGTGGGTCCGCCGATCGTCCGGACTGCGCATCGACAGACTGGCCGACTCTCCCGTGCTGCGACGCGAGTTCAAGGTGAAGTCCTTTCTGCTGGGGCGGAGCTCCTTATCAGTGAAGGCAACCGGCGGCGCAGCAGATCGGACACCCGACATCGAACAATCTTCAGGATCCGAGTTGGAACGCTCAGGCGCGGTCCGCGGTCGGGGAGGATCCGCGCACCGAGTTTCACCGAGGGCGCATGTGCCCTCGGCGGCCTCTGCCGACGCATCCCCAAGATCGCGTCCTTCCATCGTCCCGAGCCGAACCGGGCCGTCCATTGTCCGCTGCGCCGTCACGCCCAACGCCCGGCTGCGGCCGCCGTAGGTCCCACGGCCGGCCAAACATTGTTGTACCGTCATGGTCACACAAACAGCCGCGTAACGCGACCCTTTCTGGCTGGGAGTGTCGGGCAGAATGCGCACCATGCCGTCGCTGCCCGCACCTCCCGACATGCCGACGGAGGTGAAGATCATCATCGAAGCAATCGGGCACAGCGTCCGCACAGAGATACTTCGCCAGTTGGCCGATCGATCTCTCGGCGTCAGAGAGCTTGCCGACGCGACCGGCACCGTCGTCAGCCAGATCCGCAAGCACCTTGCGATCCTCGAAGAGCTGGGCCTTGTCGTCGCCGACGTCCCTCCCGGGCAGCGGCGCCCCGGGGGCCGCGGCCGAGCGGTGCAGTGGAGTACCAACAGGAAGCGCGCCGAAGAAGTTGGCCAGATCTGGATCGACTACGTGACCGGTCGCGACCTCGCATCAGGCGACGTCACGGACAAGTAGGAGCGGGTGGGTGGGGCCACGTCTCCGATAACCATCCGCAAGGGGTGCCCGGCTCGGACCGAACGCGCGCTTATCGCTTCACCGGATCAGGGGTTCGACAGCACGGAAGAGATTGAGTAGGTCGCCGGCGAACTCGTCCTGGTGACCCTCGAGGAAACGGGCCATGCCGCGGACCTCTGCGATCGCCTCGCGAGCGGTCCGCATCTCATTGGAGGTGGGCCCACCTCTGGTGTCGGCCTCAGCGTCCGGTGCGGGGGTGCGCAAGTAGGCGTCGGCGCGGGCGCGGAGTTGCTCGGCCTGACGCTCGTGATGCGCCAGCTGGGCCATGATGCGCCGCAGGTCTCGAAGAGCCGCGCGGCGGCAGTCTTCGCTGTGAAAGTCCTTGGGCCGTCCGCGGGCCGAGGTGCGGATGAACTGCTCGTCGCAGCGAGGGTTGGCACAGGTGAACTGCTGACCCCCCAGGCCGAGACCCTCGCGCTCCGCGAGCTCGATCACGCGGCGTTCGGGCATCGCCCCTCCCCTCAGCGTGCGGATATTCGCGCGGAAATCCGCTGCAAGTGTAGGACGTACCCGCTGGTCACCGCCGCAACACGCACCGATGGAGTGTCTCAAGCCAGGTGGCCACGCCGCTCCCCCGACAAATGAATCTGCGCGAAAATCCTCGGCGAAACAATGAGCTAGGGCGGGCCCTCGCCGACCGAGATTTCTCGAAATCTTCGACACGCCGGTGGTGGGCGTCACGACGGCGGCCAACTTCACGATTGGATGACGAGCATGGGACGCAGGGCGAAAGGTGATCGTCACAAGATCGTGTCCAGCATGCCGCCAACCGCAGCCGACCATGTGAAGGCGGAAGCCACGGCCCTGGGCTGCTACATCGGCGACTACCTCGGATGGCTCGTCACCACGAAGGTCGGCATCCCCATGGACCCGCCGATTGGAGAGGTCAGAGAGCACCCCGACCCGGCTCCCACCAACGATGGCCGTGCTCGCTACTCGGCCATGGTGCCGCGCGCCGCGGCCGACGAAGTCGTCGAGATGGCTGATGCGGTAGGCACCACGATGGGGGACATCGTGGCTGGACTGGTGAGCGAACACTTCGGCGTCCCCTTCACAGTCCGCGTGAAGAAGAAGGCGCTGCGAGCCCGGCAGATGGCCGGCGAGGCCGGAGAGCAGCTGCCCATGACCGGTTGACCGGGTCAGGGCAGTGCCCTGAAAACGACGAAGACCCCGCTGCAACGGGGCCTAGTCGGAAGCTCCACCGGGTTGCCGCCCGGATTCGCAAAGTCTGATCCTCACGAGGAGGTGTTGTGCTGCCCACTGTAGAGCAGGCCCACGTGCCGCGGACGTCATTCCCGCGCTGGCGTGTCGCCGCCCCCACGTCACAGCACTCCCCCGCGCTTCGAGGTGACGACCTCCGAGTCCAGGCCGCGGCCGAGGTGCGAAGCGCCCGGTCCATGAGCTTCCTGCCCCTGCGAGCACGGAAGGTGGTGGTGGCCGGCAGCGTTCGGGACGGCCCATAGGCCCAGAAATGACGAAAGGCCCCGTTGGCGCGGGACCTGACCGTCTTGGTGAAGACCGGGAACCAGTTGGCGCTGGTGGCCGGGAGACTCCGAAAGGAGCTATCAAGATTTGTTGCCGGTAACTGTACCGGCGTCGCGTGGCGATGCCGCACACCCTGATGCAGGTCGGCGTGTCTCGCCGGCTCTGTTGGCGCTGGATGAGCACCTGTTCAACCCTGACGCGTCGCAGTGGCTGGTGATCGACTCCGGCAACACGGCTGTCCCCCGGACCGTGGTGCCGTCGCTGGTCGATGGGCTCGAGCTGATTGGCAAGGGCCGTATCGCTGCCCTGGTTGGTCACCTGCGCGACGGCGTGGGCGTGGTCGACGTCGACGTACCCGGCCCGCTCGGTGACTTCCTCACGGCCGAGGTCTCCGACTGGCTGTCCCGCCGCGACTGCTGGGTGCTGGAGCGTCCCTCCGGCGGCGCGAAGGGCCGCTGGCACATCTTCTTCGCACACCCCGACTTCCACTACGCCCCCGCCGCTGCCCGGACCGGGCTCGCGGCCGCGGTCAGCGACTTCCTCACAGCCCTGGCCGAGGACGTGAAGGTCCCGCGCAACGAGCTCGACCTGCGCGACGCCGTGCGCCCCCTTTCCTCACCGCACAGGTTCGGTGCGGTCACCAGGCCGAAGGGCGAGCTCCGTGAGGCGCTGCGCGGCCTGAAGCGGCTGCTCCCGGACGCGCCCGCGCCGTCGCCATTGCGGCCCCGCGCCAAGGTGAAGCCCGCCAACGCTGGCCACCAGTCCCCCGCGGCGCCCGGCTCGGGCCTAGTGGTGCAGTTGGCATTGCAGCGATGGAAGCGTCAACTGCGCGGCGAATGGCGCACCTACCTGCTGACCGGCGAGATCCCGGCCGGGTCGTGGGCCGCCGGCGCGACGAAGACCCGCACTGCGGTCGAGGTCGACCGATCCCTCGTCGAGGCGGCCTGCACTCGCGAGATGGTGTGGGCGATCGGCGACCCAGAGATGGCCTGGCGGATCATCCGTGAGTCGCACCCGAAGGCGATGACCAAGGCCAAGCACCACGGCTACTCCTGGTGGCTCGGCTACGTGTGGAACGACCTCGTCCGCTCCGCCAGCGAGTTCAACACCAACCCCGAGAAGCCCAGGCAGGTCGAAGCGCCACCGGCTGAGGTCCTCGACGCCGTCGCGGCCGCCCGCCACGAGTTGGACCAGCTGAAGTGGACCGTCCCGGCCCGCCAGCGGGCCGCCCTCTTGCTGGTCGGCCACCAGATGCTCGACCGGGTGCTGCGTGAGGGGAGGCTGCGGATCCCCTGCCCGGAGCGGGATCTGCTCCTCGACACCGGCCTGGGCGACCGCAAAACCGTCCGGGCTGCCCTGGCCAGGTTCAACGGCCGCCTCGGCACCCTGCACACCGACTGCCTGTCCCTGACCGAGCGGGACTCCACGAGCTATGAGTTCGAAATCAACTCTTTACCAGACCGGGAGGGACGGCAAATCCCCCCACCTGTCTTTGACCCACCCCCCGCGCCCCGCGGTCTCTGGGCCATCCTCCCCCGTGCCAGCCACAGCCTCTGGCGCACCCTGCTGACCACCGGGGCCCCCCTCGAACTGTCTGACCTGGCAGTGAAGGCAGGACTGGTGGAGAACCTTGCGGATGAGCCGTCGAAGTCCCAACGGGCCACCGCGAAGGCCGCACTGGTCGCGCTCAGCAAGGCCGGAATGGCCCGGGTCGACGAGCACGGATGCTGGCGGGCAGCCTCCCGTCCGAGGTCGCTCCAGGTCGAACAGGACGCGGCCGCAGCGCACGCTCGCCAACTGGAGGGGATAGAAGTTGAGCGAGCCGCGTACCGCTCCGGAACGACGTCGAGCTGGACCGCAGGCCGGGCACGAGCGATGAAGGCTGCCAAGGCCCGGGAGAAGGCGTGGTGGGACAACCTCTCCCCCGCCGCCCGAGCCGAGCGCGCCGCGGCGAAGCGTCTCGAGTTCGACCAGATGTCCCTGACCCAGCAGGCACAACGGAAGGCTGAGCTCGCCGAGCGCCGCATCCGCGTCGGCCTCGACGAGCTCGAGAACTACCAGACGTGGCTACGCAGCCTCCCGGCCGACGAGTACGTCGCGCGCAGCCTCGACCGCAAGAAGCGCTTCCAGGACCTCTCCCCCGCCGAACGAGGCGCCTCCGTGGCCGCATGGGACCGACACCGGCTCCGGTACGGACTCACTGCCCAGCGACTCGCAACCCCGCTCGACGAGCGGCCCGTCACCCCCGAGGTCGAGCAGGCAGCACTCCTGCCCGAGGGCGCCACCGTACGCGATGCAGCGTTCCTAGAGCGCCAGGGCAACCTTCTCGACGACCTCGAACGCCAGGCCGCAGGCTAGAACGAGCCCCGATCCACCGTCGTGGACGGGGCAACCAGACGTCAGGTTTGTGCAACGCGTTCGTGCACAACCTTCCAGCTCACTCGCCGGAGGGCAGCTCCCGGCGGGCGAGCCGCTCACGTGCGTCGCGCAGCATGGCCTGGAGCCGCTGCTCCAACTCGTGTTTGGGCGGTAGAGCCGTCCAGTACTCGGCCACCACGATCCCGTCCTTGTGCATCTCCAGGAGCTCGACCTGCTCGCGGCTGGCCTCCGTGCACAAGATCAACCCGATCGGTGCGCCCTCGTCCTCCTGCCGCTCGTGCCGGTCGAGCCACTTCAGATACAGCTTCATCTGACCCTCGAACCGAGCATCGAACTTCCCGATCTTGAGCTCGACGGCGACCAGGCGCCTCAAGGGCCGGCTGAAGAACAGCAGGTCGAGGTAGAAGTCGTCGCCGTCGATGACCATCCGCTTCTGGCTGGCAACGAAGGCGAAGCCACGACCGACCTCGAGCAAGAAGGCCTGCAGATCGCGCAGGATTGCGGCCTCCAGGTCCTTCTCCAGGTAGGTGTCCCTAAGGCCGAGGGTGTCGAGTATCAGTGGGTCGCGGAACGTGTCACGCGGCACCGCCGATCCCTCGGGGATCTGGGAGTTCGCAATCTCACGGCGCTCGTAGGCCTTGCGGCTGATCGCCGCTCGAAGCTCGCGGACGCTGAGGTGCTTGGCCGCAGCCTCCTCGGCGTAGAACGCCCGTGCCTGGTCGGACTTGATCGCCAGGAGTGCCTTGACGTGGGTCCAGCTCAGTTGACGCGCGAGAGCGGTGACCTTCTCATAGTCAGGGAAGAGACGGGCGAACATCACCATGCGGCTGAGGTTCGACGGGTCGAAACCAGAACCGAACCGCTCGCCCAATTCTTGCCCCACTGAGGCAAGAATCGCCCGTCCGTACTCAGCACGGCCGTCGCGCAGGATGTTGACTGAGATGGCCCGTCCGACCAACCAGTAGGTCACGGTCAAAGTAGCGTTGACCTGGACGGCCGCGACCCGGCGCCCTTCCTCGACGATGTGGACGAGGTACCCCAGCAGCGCCTGCTCCTCCTCTGGGATGTCATCGCCCGGCACCAACTCGCTCATGACTCACTCCGGTCGTCGACGACTCTTGCCTCGGCGGGGCAACAATCTGCCCGCAGGCACCGACACTTGGTCGTCGAGAGGCCCCAGCATGCTGCTGCACGAGTCGAACCCTGGTAGACCCGTCGACCTCGATGTCACGTGCGTTCATGGTGGGGTCATCCTGCCTTCCGGCACCGACCGACCCTGGGTGCCACCCCGTTCGTCCACCACCACGGTGGACGAACGCAGCAGATCGCCGACTCAGGGTGTGTATAACTCGCCCGGACCTATACGCACCTATGCGTCGACACACCGCCAGTCACGATGGCGTCGGCGTCCAGTCCGGGGTCACCGCGAGAGAGCGGGGCTCCTTCGTCGACGCGAGCACACCGCGGCGGTGCAGCATGTCGATCATCGCCGACGCAAGTGGCCCCTGTACGCCGAGCGCCGAGGCCAACTCGCGCCAGGTCGGCCCCGCTCCCGTCTCGGCCCACACCCGCGCTACGTGCTCCCGAGCCGGTTCCGCGTGGTCGTCAGCGAGCGCACCCGCCTGCTTGCGCATCGCGGCCGCGCGTGCCCGCTTCGCCTCGCGACGGCGCTTTTCCTCGCCATAGATCTCCCGCACGTGCGGCACTTCGCCGCGGCCCTGAGCGCCGTTCAGCAGCGCCACCGCGGCCTTCCACCGTGGCAGCCCCGGCTTCCCGGCATGCGTCGCGAACCAGCGATGCGCCTCGAGGACCTCCGGAGTGATCGCCCGGTTGTATCCGGCCGCCTGCAGCAGCTCCTCGACCCGCTCGTCACTTGCCTTCGGGCGCTGCGGCCTCCCCCGCCGCCCGTCGCCGGCCACCACCTGGTCGTCGGTGTCCGCTTCAGCCGATGGCGCCGCCTCCGCCGACGGTGTTGCCGCCGCAGGCTGCTCCGGGGGCCGAGACTGCGTGAGCCGTCCCTTGGCGACGTGACCGCAGGTCTGGCATACGGCGTACGGCCACTCCCCCGCTCCACCGGGCCGGGAGCCGTCAACCTCGCGTCGCCACTCGACCCAGGTGCTGGTCGACCCGCAGGACCGACACGGCTTGCCAAAGGGTCGCCGCGCACGGCTGGACCGCGTCGTCACCTCGTCGACTCGTGCGCTCACCCGTGCACTCCCCCTTCAATGTTCAGCTGAGGTACGCCGACAGAGCCGCGGCCACCAGTTGCGACCGCGACTCGGCGCCATGCTTGTCGGCCAGCTGATCGATCACCTCGAGGTTGCCCGCCTTGATCCGCAGCGAGACACCGACGAACCGCTCCCCCTTCGCCCCCGGGGTCCGGTCGAACAGGCCGTCGCTCACCGTCGGCTTCTCGCTCCGCGCCGCCACCAGGTCCGTCAACTCGTCCTGATGGGCCACGAGCGCGTCGAGCAGCACATCGACCTGCGAGGTGCGGTCCCGCTTCGCCCGGTCTCTCCACGCCTCCCCCATGGTCAGTGGCACCGACACCGACACCGGCCGCATCGTGTCCGCACTCGCACTGCGTGCCGTAGCGGTCGCCTTCTCGGTGCGCGACTTCCGCGGCCGACCGGCCGACTTGGACGATGGCTCAGCCTTCGCCGTGTCCCCAAAGGCCTCCTTCGCCGGCGCCGGGCTCGCGGCGAGATCGACCGGCTGCTCCTCGACCGGGTCCGGGCTCGGCGCAGGTACCGGCGTCAAGGTACGCGGCCGGGCGCTCGGAGAAGGAAGGTCCGTGGGCTTCTTCAAGCCTGCGATCGGGGACATGGGTTCGCGGCGGGTGGTCATGCGCTGACCTCCTCGCGGTTCGCCGACTCGAGCTTGTCGATCCGAGTCAAGATCGCGTTGGTCAGCAGCAGATGGTCATCGGCGAGGCCGCCGACGCTGCCCGGGATGCGCTCGGGCCGGCGGCCCTCCCGAAGCGCCTTCCACCACGGTTCGCCGGCTTCTTCCTCCTTCGCGATCTCCGCGAGCTCGTGTACCAACTTGCCGGCGTTGCGTGCGTCGACCGCCGCGCTGGAATGGCGAATCGTGATGACCTCGCCGTCGTGGTCCAGGAACAAGCTCGAGGCTCCATCAAGAACCGCGTTGATGTCCTCGACGGCGTTGCGGCGAATGCGTGCGCCGCTCGTGTCGAAGTCGAAAGGAACCACCCCGAGCACCTCGACGTGTGGGTTTGCCTGGCGCACCTCGGTGAGCTCGGCGGCCAGTTCCGCCAGGTTGCCGATGCTGGACCGGTCGCTCTTCGTGGGGACCACGACCCACCTCGTGGCGCCAAGGACCAGCTGCAGGACGATCGGCCGGGTCGGAGGCGTGTCGATCACGATCAGGTCGTACTCACGCGCCAACGGCGCCAGCGCCTCGGCCAACATCAGCCGATACTCGGTGCCTCGCCGCTCCTTGCCCCACAGAACATCCTCGATGTCCTTCAGCGCGTCGCGGCCCATCGGAATGACGTCGAGATTCTGACGGACCTCGCGCAGCACCGGCTTCAGAGGCTGGTGATCGTCGAGGACGCCGAGCATGTGGGCGCCGCGGTCGTTGTCCGGGCTGTGCTTGTAGCCCAGATCGTCGCCGGCATCCCCCTGAGCGTCGAACTCGATGAACAGGGTGCGCCAGCCCGCCGCCGCGCTCAGGCCGGCGAAGTTGGCCGACGTCGACGTCTTGCCGACGCCACCCTTGCCGTTGGCGAACGCGATGACTCTGCTGAGCACATCTTGGGTCAAGGCCATCGGGGAAGAGCCCTTTCTGTGCGAAGTCCAGGGACCAGGAACGAGACCGATCATCCCCCAGCGCACCACCGCAGAGCAGTAGCGACACGCGGTAGCGCGGTGCGGTAGTGCGTCCACCATCGCACCGCGCTATAGCCGCGCGGCCCCGCGCAGCGGCAGCGCCACGCACTACGCCTACGCAGCACCGCCCCGCACGACTGCACACGGCAACGCGGGCCAGCACCGCGCCCAACCACCGCGACAGACCACCGCGACGAACCACCGTGCCGCATGACCGCTTCGCGATGGTGAGCACGCGGGTTGGCGGCGGCACCGCATCCCACCGACGCGGCGCGGTCGTGTCATACACCAACGCGGCGCGGTAGTGGCGTGCGGTAGTGGGCCGCGTTAGCGCTAGGCGGTGGGGCTATGCGGCAGCGCTGCGCAGTAACGCTGAAGGCGGGATGGGCGCTCTCAGCCGTTGGCCTCGTGAGGCGTGGTCTTGCCCGCCGTGGGTCTGTTCGGCGCTCAGAGGCGGGTTCTAGAGCGTCTGATGAGGCCTGTGGTGCGTGGCATCACCCACGAGTTGCAGGACGAGCCGATGAGCCTGCGATCAGCTGCTGAACGACACGGGTGATCGGGGGAGTGAGCCGCCGGGGGAGTGGAGGGACTTGTGGTTGCGGGAAGGGGTGGTCGATGTTGTGAATTGCGTGTCATCTGTGAGGCCGGCGGAGTCCTGTCCATGTCGGGACCCGGCGAGCGGACCGGCCGGTGAGGCGGTGACGCGTGCGCCGGTGCGCGCAGCGCAGCCGCCTGCAGGGCCAGCTAAGGGTCGGGCGCCCAAACCCGGCTGTTGGGGGAGCGGCTGGCCCGCCGGCGTCGCTACCCGCTCGTCGAACAGCGCCCGGTCCGTCGAGCCGCCCATCGCCATAGGCACCAGCGACCTAGTCTCCATCCGCACCGCCTGCCAAGTCGCGAGCCGGTCGGGAGGCGCCTCCTTCTGCCGCAACGGCATGATCCGGTACTCCCGACGCAGGTCCATCACCGCGAACGCGGCCGCACGGTGACCCAACGCTGTTGCAGTCTCCCGGGCGACGCGACGTACGTGGTCGACTGCGGTGTCGGGGTCAGTGAACCGGGACTCCTGCTGGGTCATCGGGAACTCCTTCGGTCTCAACTACTGGTGTCGTTGTGTGTGCCCCAGCCCCGCAGGTACACCTCCCCGAAAGATGGGCGGGGATTGTGGGTGCCCTTCGTGGATGGCTGACCGCGTTGACGGGGCCGGGGCAAGCTGTTGAGTTGTCAGAACGCCGGACCTCCGTAGGTGGCGCTGCGCGCGGCGGGGAACGGCGTCGGGGTTCCCGGCGACGAGGTGGGGGTCAGGTTCAAGGTCTGTTGGAGGGCCGCCCGCTGGAGCGGGTTGCTGAACCGGGCCACTGGCTCGCTGGGGGCGGGCATGCTGACCAGGTCGGTGAGCGTGGTCTCGAGTCGCGACCGGCGTCCGACCCGGACCGGGCCCTCGCGGTGGCGCGGGTTGGCGTCGATCAGGTTGCTGTTGCCCCGCAACAGTTCGCGGCGCAGAGCCTTGCCCAGGTTGTGGGTCGCCTCGTGGGTTGCCTTGGCCAGCTCGACCATCTGCGTGGGCTGCAGCCTGATCGGCACGCCGTGGTCCTCCATCCGGGCCACCGCGGTGGTGAGCTCGCTCTGCTGCCAGAAACGCCGCATGTTCGGCTCCTGGTCGGCCTTGACGTCGGAGAGGTGGCTGATCTGGGGCTGCAACGACTCCAGCACCTCGGCACGTTCGGTGAAGAACGCCGCGAACATCCTGGTCTTGGCTGACTGACCGGCGGCCTCCGCGAACACCCGGCACAGATGGAGCTGGCTGGCCGTGACCTGCCGTGCTGAGTCGGCGGTGATCTCCGGCTCATCGGCGTAGAACGCGTCCGAGGCGTGCATCGGGCGCAGGAACCGGGCGAGCCGCCGCTGCGCGGCCGCGAGGTCGTCCGGCGTGGAGACCAGCGACACCGGCTCAACGACGGTCGACGGAACCGCCTGCCGCAGCCGCGGTGTGGCCTCTTCGGGGCTCGCGCTCGTGGCGTGCCAGGTCGCCACCCGTGCGGTCTGGGAGAGCACCATGCGCTTCTCGTCCAGGCCCATCGCGAACTCCGGTCGCTGATGCTCTGCCAGCAGCCCGACCTCGTCGAGGCGGGAGTCCAGCACCAGGACCGCCTCCAGGGCCACCGCCACGTCGCGCATCACCCACCAGCCGGCGCCCGGATCGGTGCGCCACGGCTGTTCCTCGGCCGCCGACAGTGCGTGGGAGGCCGACAACAGCTCGATCGCGGCCGTCCGCCACGACTCGACCGTCGGGTCCTCCGAGGCGGGTGTGAGGTAGTCCGCGTGGGGACGGCGCTCGTCGAGCATCAACGTGGGCAGTGCGAAGGCGATGTTGTCCACCAGGCTCGCGAGCTTCTCGTCCAGTCCGGCCAGCATCGGCTTCGGCGTACGGGCCGGCAGATGGTCCGGCGGCGGGTACCAGCTGTCCTGGCCGACGTCGTAGAGCCGCTGACGCAGCGCGTCGACCACAGCCTCCCGACAGTGCAGTAGCTGGTCGACCGCGTGCTCGTCGGCCGGGATCACGTCGTTACGGATCAGGGCGTTGAGTGCCTGGGCGGCGTGCTCGGCGTGCTCGGCGTACGTGGAGACCGTCATCGCGGTTAACCGGCCGGTCGCTGGTGAGGACAAGTCGTTGCCATGCCCGGAGAAGCAACCGCCGCGGTGCCAGATCGGACACCGCGGCGGGAAATGCTTGTGGAGAAGGGGCGACTACATGCCCTGTGAACTGGGGGAGCGGTCGGCCGGCTCCGTGACCTCTCCAGTGGCCGGGCGGCTCTCGTCCGAGCCGGGGATGTGCAGTGCGCCGGCCTGCAACCTCCCGCTGCGAGCGGTGACCGTGGGTTCAGGGTTGGGGCCTCCGAAATGGCTCGGGTCGCCGGGTCGATCAGAGTGACCCGGGATCGGTAGTCGGCGCACATGCGGGCGATCGAGGCAGGATCAGGGTCCACGTATACGTCGTCGAGCCACTCGTTGCGGTTGGTGTCCTCGGCGAAGCCGTCGATGAGCAGCGAGTCCTGCATCGCAGCCACGGCCTGCTTGTGAGTGGGGTAGGGGCCGCCGACCTCCGGGCGCGGGCGCGCCGAGTCGGCGTACCAGCGCAAGGGTGACCCACCAGCCTGACGCCTCGGGTCCACCGTGGGCGTTGACGTAGTCGGTCCAGGTCGCATCGCGAGGCAGCGGGTTCGTCATGCCTGGAGAAGCAACCGCCGACTCGCCGGATCGGACATCGCAGTTAGGCGACCGCGGCCACGCCGCGGCGCAGCAGCCGGCGGGCTGAATCGAGGCGCAAGGTGTGCTGGAGCACCTGCGAGTCCGCCAGGAGCGCGGTGAGGCGCTGCTCGAGGTCGGCCAGACCGGATCGCAGGTCGCCGATCTGCACCGGAACGTAGTGCGCCGGACGCCGCTGCCCGAAGTCAGTGAGCTCGGCACGGGCCATGCCCAGGAACGGCAACACCATGGCGTGCCCCTCCTGCCCGGTAGCGTCCTCGAGCGCGGCGAGGAGCGAGACCGCATAGACGAAGTCCGGGGTCGCGTCGTACACCTCACTGGTGCGATAGGTGGCGGGACTAGTCATCGGGCGTGGTCCTTTCGAGAGAGGTCGGCCGCAGGTTCGACCCCGCTGACCAGTGGAGCAGAGTCGGCCAGCACGGCGCATCCGGCGCGCCCGAACCGGTGGAGAACAGCCGCGCAGCAACGGCTTGTGGAGAGGCATGGGACCTGCGCCGTGCTCATCGCGACCACCCCACAGGGGCGGGCGGCCGCGGATCCTCGTCCGGCCGTGGGGGAGGGGGTGGAGGCGCGATCGCGGGCCGCCCCGCCTGGCCAGCCGGCTCGGGCACCGTGGTTGGCGTGTGGGGCTGGGATCCGTTAGGCGCGGAGGGCTGCTCAGCGGCTTGCTCGCATGAGGCCTTCTCCGCGCTGTCGGCGGCCAGCTCGGCCGAGAGCCGGTCCCGATTCGCGCGCACCTCGGCCAGTTCGCCGGCACGCGGGAAGACATCGACCAGGCCAGCGTGGGCCTTCTCTGCCTCGCGGTTGATCTTGGTGGTGTCCATCTCAACGTCGTCGAGCACCCGCTCCAGGCGACGGGGGAGGTTCTCGACCCGCGTCACCAGCCCGATGTTCGGTTGACGCACGTCGCCGGCCTCGACGAGCAGGTGCACCCGCGGTACCTCGACGAGCGAGACGACGTACCGGGGCTGGCCCATCCACGAGTCCGCGGACACCTGCAGATGTAGGCCGCCGACGTCGCCGAGCGGTTGCGGGTCGCGCTGGTACGGCTGCACCGCTAGCAGGGCCCGCTGCAGCGCAGGGGCGGCATCGGCACGCTTGTCGTACGCCGCGCCGTTGATCCGCATCGAGAACGCATCCCCGTCGGTGTCGCGGCGCAGCGGCATCGCCGCGATCAGCTGCTCGCGGTCGGTCGCCAGCCGCTCCAGCCGCGGCTTGGCCTCCCGGATCGTCGCCGCGAGGCTGCGCTGGGCTGCCGCCCAGGCGCGCTCCAGGCGTTCCAGCTTGGTCGCGTCCGTCTCGGCCTTGGCCAGCTCCATGATCCGCGGGTCACCCGATGCGAGGGCTTTGACCTCGGCGTAGGAGAGGGCAGAGTCGCCGATGTCCTCGATCTCGCGCACATCCAGCCGGCCGCGCATCAGCTGGTTGATGAACTTCGCCTTCCGCTCCACCGTCTGCCACAGGTAGGTGTCGAAGCTCGACTCGGTGACATACCGGTACACCCGGACGGACTCGTTCAGGTTGCCCTGCCGCATGATGCGGCCGTCGCGCTGCGCCAGGTCGGCGGGTCGCCACGGGCAGTCGACGTGATGCAACGCCACCGCGCGGCGCTGCACATTGGTGCCGACGCCCATCTTCTCGGTCGACCCGATGAGCACCGCGACGTGGCCGGTGCGGGCTTGCTCGAACAGCCGCGCCTTCGCGCGGTCGTTGTTGGCCTCGTGCATGAACCTCACCTTCGGCGCCGGTACGCCACGGGCGACGAGCTGGGCCTTGAGCTCCTCATAGGCGTTCCAGCCTGCCCCGGTCGGCGTACCCAGGTCGCAGAACACCAGCTGCAGGGCGCCTGGCTCCGGGTCGTTGCCGAAGGCGATGTCGGCGTGGTCGTGGTAGATGCCGGCGACACGTTCGGCGACCGCGTCGACCTTCGAGGGCTCCCGGTCCAAGAACGCGGCCAGGCCGTCGAGCTGGTGGTCGACGAGCCGCAGGTCGAGCGCGGCCGCGCGGCCGTGGCCGCTGATCTTGAGCATGTTGTCCTCGCTCGGGTCGACCGCCCGTGACGAAACGGCGTCGGCGCGCTGCGCGAGCAGGGCCATGAAGTCGACCAGCTCCTGGCTCGGCGGCACCACGACCGTCTCCGGTGCTCCGCCCTTCAGCTCGGGCGTGGGCAGGTTGAGGTCGTCGGCGGTCTTGACGTCGGCGACCTGGTGCCACAACCGCAGCAGCTCGGGGACGTTGCTGAACTTCGCGAACCGAGCCTTCATCCGGAACCCTGTCCCGGACGGGGAGAGCTCGAGGTCGGTGACGACCTGGCCGAAGGTGGCGGCCCAGGTGTCGAAGTCGCTGATCCCGGCCGCCTCCAGGTCGGCGGGGGCGAGGTAGCGCAGCATCGTGTACGCCTCGGCCACGCTGTTGGCGATCGGGGTCGCGGTCATGAACGTGGCCACCCGCCGGCCGTGGCGGCCGCGCAGGTAGGACATCTTCAAGTCCAGGTCTGTGGCCCGGTTCGACCCGTCCACGGCGACACCGGGGATGTTGGAGGCCAGCCGGAGGTTCTTGTAGCCGTGCGCCTCATCCACGCACAGGTAGTCGATCCCGGTGGCCTCGAAGGTGATCGCGGGGTCACGCGCGACGTCGCGCAGCTTCTTCAACCGCTCCTCGGCCCGCGCCAGTGTGCCCTCCAGCCGCTTCACCGACAGGCCGCGCTCGGACTTCGAGGCGGCCAGCCACATCCGCAGCTGCGTCAACTGCTCGTCGAGGTAGGCCTCCTCGGTGTCCGTGGAGACCGGGATCTTCTCGAACGCGGAGCGGGACATGATGACCGCGTCCCACTCGCCGGTCGCGGCTCGGGCGACGAACAGCTGTCGCTTGTCCTTGACCAGGTCCTCGGTGCCACAGGTGAGGATGCGGGCCTGCGGGTAGGCCTGCAGCCACTCACGGCTGAACTGCTCGAGCATGTGGTTGGGCACCACCACCGCCGGCTTGCGGACCAGGCCCAGCCGACGCAGCTCCGAGACACCTGTCACCGCGGCGAGAGTCTTTCCCGCTCCGACCTCGTGGGCCAGCAGCACCGAGGGCCGGGCCACCATCCGTGCCACTGCGGCGTGCTGGTGCGGCCGCAGCCGCAGCGGGCGTCCTTCGTGGACGCGGGCCATGCCCGGGTAGTGCTTGTCCTCGTCGACGTCGTAGGAACGCAGCACGATCGCGTTCAGCTTGTCGTTGTAGGCGCGGACCAGGTGCTGACACCGGGCGGGGTCCTCCCACAGCCAGGTCGCGAACCGCTCCTGCAGCTCCTCGGCCTTCTCCTGAGCGGCGAAGGTGGCGGTCTCGTTCGGGATCCGACGACCGTCCGGGGTCTCGTCGGTGACCCGGATCTGCCGCTGCTCCAGACACGCCTGGACGATGTCGATCGCGCTGGCCCGTTCGGTGCCCCAGGTGTTCCGGGCGGCCACCGAGCGTCGGTTTCCGCGCACCGACCACACCGACCCGCCCGGATGCTCCACCTCAACGGTGCGGTCATCGAGCGTCTCGCGCAGGAACTGCTCCACCGTCTTGGCCGGCACCCACGGCACGCCGAGCTGGGCGACGATCTCGGTCGGCCCCAAGTCCTCGGGTAGCACCTCTGTCAGCGCCGTCTCGGCCGCCTGGAGTCGGCGCACCATCGGCTGTGCCGCCTCATCGCCCGTCGCGGCAGCGCCCTCGACGAGCTGCTCGAGGACCTCTCCGACCCGGGTCAGCCGGGCACGGACGTTCCCGGAAAGGAAGTCCGCGCGAGGCAGCCAGGCGGCCGTCCAGCCGTCCTCGGTGCCCTTGACCGTGTCGGGGTCGACGAACGCGAACGCCTCCAACTCGGTCTCCGCCTGCGTCTGGTCGACGCCGAGCAGCCGGGCGACCTCGCTGGTACGTAGCTCGCCGTAAGTGTCCAGACACAGCGACACCGCGTCGGCCGGGGAGTCCGCGCGAGTGCGCAACACCCGTGGCGCGACGACCCGCTCGGTGAAGATGTCGGCCTTGTGGGCCGCGCCGGTCGCGGAGTCGTAGTGCTCGAGTGCGAACACGGCAGGGGAGTGGGGGTCGCCGCGGAACCCTCCCTGCCGCGGCCGCACCTGCGCGAGCACCGGTTCACCGGTCTTCGGGTCGATCCGGCCGGTGTTGCGGCTGGTGACCCGGTTGATCGGCCCGTACCGCTTGACGTAGGCGTCGTACTGCCGGTTCAGCCGCTCCCGCAGCGCCGTCATCCGCTCCTCACCCACGGCACTCGGCCCCTTGGGCAAGGTCGCGACCGTCGGCAGGTCACCGGGTAGGGGCGTGGTCGCCTCGGCCTCCAACAGCGTGACGACCGTGTCGCGCAGCCCGGTGAGCATCCGCAGCTCGTGCGCCTGCGACTTCGGCACCTCCAGCGGCTCAGGGACGCCGTCGCGCACGTGCAGCCAGCCGCCGTCCGCGCCCATGCTGATGTGGCCCTCGGCCCGCACCACCGCCCCAGGCAGCACCAGCGGCTCCTCCTCGCCAGCACCGCGACGAGGATGCGGAACCGGCATAGCCGAGGTTCTGTAAACGCACCTACCTCTCGATGAGAGCTAGGAAGGCGGTGGCTGAGATGAGCCACGATCAGCAGGAACGAACCGCAGGCAATGAGCCGAACGACCAGGCGACGGCGCAGGCGTCGCCGTCGTTGCGGGCGGTGGTGTATGTGCGGATCAGTGATGATCCCGAGGGCACCGAGCGCGGTGTTGACCGGCAGGAAGCTGACTGCCGGGCGTATGCGGCAGCGCACGGGTGGGAAGTCGCCCAGGTGTACCGGGAGAACGACACGTCGGCGTTCAAGCAGCGCACGATCACACTCCCGACGGGTGAGCGGGTGCGGCGCGTGGTGCGCCCGGAGTTCCGCGCGATGTTGAAGCACCTCAGCGAGCAGCGCGCCGGGGTGATGATCGCCTACGACCTGGATCGGGCGGTGCGCGACCCGAGAGACTTGGAAGACCTGATCGACGCCAAGGTACTCAACGGCTTCAGCGTCCGCTCCGTGACCGGCTCGCTGAGGTTGGATACGGATTCTGATGTGGCGATGGCGCGGGTGCTGGTCGCGATGGCGAACAAGTCCTCAGCCGACACCGCCCGCCGTGTCGCTCGGGCGGCGAAGCAGCAGGCCATCGAGGGCACTTGGCATGGTGGGCAGGTGCCGTTCGGCTACCGCGCCGAGAACCACACGCTCGTGATCGACCCCGAGGCTGCCGAGTTGGTGCGGGAAGCCGCGCGGCGGGTGCTGGCCGGAGAGACGTTGTACCGGATTCTCACCGACTGGAACCGGCGGGGTATCCGTACGACGCACGGGTGCCGGTGGTCGGATCGGACACTCAAACTGGTGCTGCGCAACCCCTCGATCAAGGGGGTACGGGAGTATCGACCGTTGTTGCCGGACGGCACCCGGTCGAAAACCTCCCTGATGCAGACGACCGCCGCGTGGCCCGCGATCTTGGACGAGGACACCTGGCAGCAGGTCTCCGATGTGCTCGATGCCCGCAAGCAGGCCCGAAACTTCCATCAGCCCGGCAGTGGGGCGGCGAAACGGCTGTATCCGTTCTCGGGTCTGATCCGCTGCTCGACCTGCGGACGCGCCATGCTGCATCGCGGCCAGGTGTATCAGTGTGTGCAACAGGTGCCGGGCGGGTGCAACCGCTCGATCCGTTCCGGCGACCTCACCAAACTCGTGGAGGAAGCCGTGCTCGCGACGTTCGAGCAGATCACCCTCAACCCCGCCAAGCGCCAGTCTCCGGGCGCGGATCAGGCCGCACGAGTGGGGCTTGCCGCGACGCTCGATGCCGACCGGGAACGCCTCGCCCGGCTCGATGATGACTACTACGACGGGTTGATCGACAAGTCGATGTGGGTGCGGCAACGCTCACGGATCGCCGAACGCATCGAACGCACCCGCCGCGAGTACGCCGCCACGGTGCCGGAGCACATTGGCCCGTCGATTGATATGACGACCGTCGCACAGGAGTGGGCCGACCGTACCCCGATGTGGCAGCACCAGGCCGCCAGTCTCGTCCTTGAAGCCGTCCTCGTTCACGCCCTGCCCAGGGGGATGAACGGCGCGACACCGGCGAGGCGGCGCAATGAGACCGTCGAAGCGTTTCATGCCCGCCGTGAGGTGTACCGGGCGGGGATTCTCGCACATCGGGTCGAGTTCGTCTGGCGCGCCTAACGCCCCCGCGCCTTCGGCAGGCCGCAGAGGGCTTGCAGTTGCTCACGCACCCGTGGGTCAGCGATGACCGGAGGCAGGCCCTGCGCTGCGCGGCTCTCCCGCGCGAGGCGTGCGCCGAGTGGTTCGGGGGCATCGGTCGAGGCTGGTTCGGGCGTGGTTGTGGTGGTCTGCGTCGAGGTATCCATGTAGACAGGTACGACAGGCAAACCACAACATCTAGTTGTACGGGGTCAGGACGTTGGTTGCAGTCGGCTGATCGGGGGGTTGCCTCCGAGGGCTGAGTGGCGTCGTCCAGTGTTGTAGTGCTCGAGCCAGGGGTCAAGTGCTGCGGTGCGGTCGTCGTTCGAGGTGAACGGTTGCCGGTAGGCCCATTCGGTTTGCAGGGTCCGGTTGAACCTCTCCACCTTGCCGTTCTGCCACGGGCAGTGCGGTTTGATGAACTTCTGCCGGATGCCGTGCGCGCCGCAGACGCCGCGCAGCGACCATCGGTAGGCCCAGGCGTTGTCGGTGATCAGCCGCTCGATGCGGGGGATGCCGTGCGCGGCGAAGTAGCCGATGGCGCGTTCGAGGAACGCGGCGCAGGTCGGGCCCTTCTCGTCGGGGAGGACCTCGGAGTATGCGAGCCGGGAGTGGTCGTCGACGACGGAGTGCACGTAGTCGTAGCCGACGACGGTCTGTTTCCGGGCGGCTGTGGAGCCCATCGCTCTGCCGTGCGCCTTCCACCCGCCGCCGTCGGGGATGCGACCGAGCTTCTTCACGTCCATGTGCACCAGCTCGCCGGGCTGCTCGCGTTCATAGCGGACCGCTGTGGTCTTCGACGCGCGGATCCGCTCCCCGGTCATCGGGTCCAGATCGACCAGACGAGGCAGCCCGGACCGGGCGATGATGCGCGACACCGTCCGCGCCGGCACCCCGGTGCGGGCCGCGACCTCGTCACGGCCGACTCGTTCCTTCTTCCGGATCGCGACCACCGCCGCGGCCCTGGCATCGGGGGTGCGGTTGGCGACGTGGTGAGGCCGCGAGGAGCGATCGTAGAGACCGGCTTCACCCTCGGCGCGGTAGCGGTCCAGCCACCGCTTCACGCAGCGTCGGGACACGCCCATTGCCGCGGCGATATGCGCCTGCTTCCACCCGGCACCGGCACGATGGACGATGAGCAGCCTGCCGTGCACGGTCAAGCGGGCATTACGGTGGGACACGAGAACCTCCGAGTTCGTGAAGACGTCAGACATCTCCACTAAGCCCGGAGGTTCTCCCCTTTCACAAGACCGGAAACGCCACCAACCTCATGGCCGGGTACATCTAGTACCTGGCATCGAGTTGAGGTACTATATGCAGACTTATCCACAGGGAGCTACCTGCGACCGACCCCAAACGGGGTATGTCACGGGGGTGCCGATTCGGTACCCTCGTGAACCGGCTCAACGGTGCCGCAAATTTTGCGGCACCGTTCGCGCCCGTGACGGCCAGCCGAGCGGAGCGAAAGCGCAGGTCCGACGGTGGTGGCGATTCGACACCACCGTGAACGGTCGCGGTGAGGTCGCAGCGGATGCGGCTTGGTTCGCGGGGGCAACGGCGAAACTCCTGGTCGGACGGTGGTGCCAATTTGCCACCACCGTCACGAGAACCACAACGAGCAGCACAGCGGGCCGAGGTCGCAGGCTGGACGGTGTGGGAAATTTTCCCCGACCGTCGCCCCGCGAGTGTGGTGCCGCCGATTCGACGGAACCACCCCGGCCGGGAGTAAAAGCCCTGGTCGCACGGTTCCGGCAATTTGCCGGAACCGTCACCCCCACCCCGACATGCAGGCGCGCCGGAGCGTATCGCGGTCGCGTGGTGGCGGTGCTCATCGTCGGGTTCCTCCGGTCGTGTGGGCAGGTGTCAGTAGGTAGGTGCGCACCCGTTCCCACGGGAGTCGTCGGCGCGTGCGGTGGCGATGCCGACGCCCGGCCCCGCCCGGCTCGCGGACGGTGGGCCGTAGCGCCGGTACTCGATGGGGGTCACGCCCATGTAGCGGCGGAAGATGCGCGAGGCTTGCCCGCAGTGGTGGCACCAGCCGACCCGTTCGGTGATCGTGCCGATGAGCAGATCGGTTTCGCGGATCAGGCGCGCCATCTCCTGTACGCGCAGGATCGACAGGTACACCGGCGGCGTCACCCCGAACGAGTCCTTGAACACCCGATTGAGCTGACTCGGCGACAGGCAGGCGTGCGCGTCCAGTTCGGTGAGCGGCCACTGCCTGGCGATGTTGCTCTGCATGAGCGCCGCCGTGCGCATAATCTCGCGGCGCACCGGCTTGAACTCCCGCCACCGGGGAGGCGCGACCCGCACGGCCCGCTGCCGAGAGGTCAGCGGCGGCACCTCCACCGGCGCGTGACGAACCAGCGGCGCGATGGCGGCGAGCACCGTGAACAGCAGCGCATACGCACGGAAGTAGCCGCGCGGCGATTGGTCTTCGCCGGTGAGTGTGGCGAGTTCATCGAGGATCGGCCCGAGCCGTTCGGCCTGCGATTCTCCGACGCGCAGCACCTGCACCGGATCGGGATACAGGTGAGTTGCGAGGTCGCGTGCGGCTTCGCCGTCCGCGAGCACGTCGAGGTGCTGCCAGAACAACTGCTCGACCAGTAATCGGTATCCACTGCCACTGTCCTCACCGTGACGGTGCCCTCGGGTTCGTACCCGAACTCGACGTTCGGGGCGACCAGCACCACATCACCCACCGACGCCGACCCGCCCGCATCGGCATCGGCATCGGCATCGGTGAGGATGATCGAGCCGTCGCGCACGACCACGAAGCGCACACAGTCATAGGCGGTCGCCGCCAATATGCGACGGTGACGGATGCTGGTGACATAGACGCAACTCCACGGCTCGACCGGCTGCACTATCGCGGGGTGCGGCGACTGCGGCGTCCTTGTAGGCTCATGACCGGTCGGCGTGGTCGCCGGGCGTTCGAGTAGCAGCGACATGACGACCTCCCTTCTCTGACCACCCCCGAGCAACCAGGGGGAAGAACCGGCCTACCAAGCACCGGCGGTCGCGGCGAAGCAGGAGACGAGCAGGCCGGGCGTTTCCCGGTCACTCCGGCACTTTGCCGGGCAGCGCGACCGGCTCGGTCATGGGAGGTCGGTCATGAGCGGGCGCATGTCTCGGTAGCGGCTCGGTGTCACTCCGGTGTGCGCTGTGGATGCTTCTACCGCGCGCGACCGGCTCCGCCACCCCACCCGCTGCCCGGTGGCGGTGACGGTGATGTTCGTCTCGCGTAGGAGCCGCGCCATCTCTTGCACGCGGAGCATCACCAGGTAGGCGGTCGGGGTCTTCCCGAACGTGTCCGTGAACACGCGCACCAGGTGCTTCGGAGAGAGCCGCACCAGGGCTGCCAGTTCCGCGAGCGTCCACGGGTGCGTGATCCGGCTGTGCAGCGCGTCGCGCACCAGCATCGCCTCACGACGCAACGGTTCAGGCACCCGACTTCGAGCGGAGAACGGGCGAGCGCGGGCACGTTGCAGCCGGGTCAGCCGCACCGTCGAGACGCGGATGCACGGCGCGATCACATCGGTGATGAGGAACCAGAGCGCCTGCATCCGATGGAACCGTTCCAGGTACTTGCCCTCGACGGTGAGGGCGACCAGCTCGTCCAGCCACGGCAACAACCGCCCGGCTCGATCCCGGCCCAGGTGCAGTACCTGGGCAGGTTCGGTGTACACCTTTCCCGCGAAGTCGTGGGCGTCGAGGCGGTCGTGCAAGATCGCGGAGTGTTGCCAGAAGAACTGATCCAGCGCCATGTCGGTGTCGATGTAGACCGTCGTATAGGTGACCCGCCCCTCGGGTTCGACGCCGAACAGCACGCTCGGCCCCAGCAGCACCGCGTCGCCAAAGCTGACGGGTTGCTGTCCGAACTCGCTGAACACGATGGCCGTGCCGTCACGGATCACAACGAGCCGGACAACGTTGTACGCCGCCAGGCCCACAGGTCGATGCGTCGTCCGTGTCCGAGCCGACAACGGCGGGGAGATGCGCCTATCCACTCATCGGGTGCTTTTCTGTCAGTTCACTGGGCCATGCGATGAGTTGCGTGCGAGTGTCGTCCTTGGTGGAAGTCTCCGCGACTGCCGCTCCGAAGTCGGCATAACTGATCGCTTGTCGGGTGAACGCAGTCTCGTCTGTGGAAGGGGAGACTCGTTCCCAGCGTGCTGTCGTCGGCCCCTCCGGTTCGTAGACGGGCGGCGGGATCAGATACGCCCATTCTGATCCTGCGTTGCCCGCTTCGAGGTGGTCGCGCAGCATGGCGTGTGCTCTCCCGCGCGGCAGTGTGGGTTCTGGGAACCGGGGGTCTTGCCAGAACCGTCTGTCTCCAGGGAGTCGGAGTGCTCCTGCTCCGCCGACCGTGACGATCCGGGCCGGAGCGCCGTTGGCCTTGGTGCTTGCCTCGATGAGTCGATCATGTACGGCCACGAGTTCGGTCGGGGCGATGTCCTCACGCAGTCGGATCGCGTTCATGACGACGTCGATGCCGTGCATTGCTTGCGTGAGACTGGCGTTCTCAGCGATGTTCACGACCGTGGAGGTCAGCGATGCAGCAGTCTTGGCGAGCCGCGTGGTGTCTGCCGGATCGCGCAGCGCAGCGGTCGCCTCGATGCCTGCGGGGAGATGAGCGAGGATGGCGGCTCCGGTGCGCCCGGTCGCGCCGAGAATCAGGATGCGAGTCATACAGGTACCTCCGAAGCGGGCGTGCGGGTGAGTCGGGCGAACCCGGTGAGGCTGGCGACGGCGAGCACCATGAGCGCGGCGAGACTGACGAGCAGGATCGGGAAGTCCAAGCCCAGGTAGGCAGTGAGTGGGCCGACGCTGGCACCGAGGAACAGCACGAATCCGTTGAGCGCCATCCCACCGGCCCGGTTCGGGGCGGCGGTCTCGCCGAACAGGGTGATCATCGCGGGCACCGCGAGCGCGACCCCAGTGACTCACACGAGACTCGCCAGCGCCGTGCCCGCGAGGGATGCCGAGAGTGCGGCTTCGATCAGCAGCCCAATCGCGGCGAGGGCGAACCCGGCACGTGCAACCCCCGCGCCGCCGAGACGCTTCGCAATAGCGCCCGCGAAGAGGGAGGCGAACATGCCCGGCAGCCCGACGAGGCGGAGCCAGATCACCTGCGATGAGTCCAGGCAGAGGTCGGTCAGGTGCGGGCCGAGGCCGGTGTACATGCCGACGAACGACAACAGCAGCGTTAGGTGCGCGAGGCTCAGTAGCAGCACCGAGGGGCGTGTGGCGACCCTCCCGACTACGGCGAAGCGACGCACCAGGCTCGCATCGTCTCTGCGACTGTGCGGCTCGGTGACGAGCACGGCGACGCCGATCATGCCGAGGCCGAGCATGATGCCGGAGAGGATGAACACCCACTGCCAGCCCAACGTCAGGCTGAGCGCGGAGGCGAGTACTTGGCCTGCGATCCCGGCAACGAGGAATGCCGTCGACATGGCCCCGATCGCCGTTGCCCGACGCTTCAGCGGGGTCGCTTCGGCCAGATACGCGAGCGCAACCGGCGCGAAACTCGACGCCATCACCCCCTGCACCCCGCGCAGCGCAGCAAGCATCGGCACCGTGGAGGCGAAGCCGCAGGCGATGGTCGCGACGGTGAGATACACCAGGCCGATGAGCATGATCCGCTTCCGCCCGTACTGATCGGCCAACGGCCCCCAGATCAGGAACCCGACCGCATAGCACACGCTGAACACCGTCGAGAGCGCGAACGTCACATCAGAGCCGAGTTCCGCACCGATCGGGGCGATCAGCGGGATTGCCGCGTACAACTGCGTGAGCACCAGCAGCGCCGTGACCACGAGCAGCACGACCACGCCGTTCCCTGCCGGGTGCTCGCGCGCCTCGCCTGCTCCCGCTATCTGTTCCGTCGAGTTCGCAGACACCACCACTCCAAATCCAACGTTTCCGTTGGATTTGACTGTAGTAGGCTAACCGCGAAGACGCAACGTGAGCGTTGGGTTTACCGCACGAGACGGGAGGTGGGAACGATGGGCTGGGATGTTGAGGGCAGGAAGCGCCGCATCCTCGACGCGGCGGTGGCCGAGTTCGCCGCGCACGGGCCGCACGGCACGACCATCGAGCGCATCGCCAAGGCCGCCGGGGTGAACAAGGAGCGCGTCTACACGCACTTCGGGGGCAAGGACAGACTTTTCGCCACCGTACTGCGCGAGGAACTGGCGAAGGTAGCCCGCGACGTGCCCGTCGAATCATTCGCAACCGAGGACGTGGGCGACTACGCCGGGCGCGTCTACGACTACCACCGCGAGCACCCCGAACTCGGCAGGCTCATGCGCTGGGAAGGGCTCGTCTTCGACACCGAAGTACCCGACGAGGCCGAGCGGCGCGAATACTACGGATACAAAGTCGCCGCCATGACCGACGGACAGGCCAAGGGCACAGTAACGAGCGACCTCGACGCCGACCACCTGATGTTCCTCGTGCTCTCACTCGCCGGATGGTGGTCAGCGGTACCGCAGGTCGCCCGCATGATCACCGGAGCCGAGAGCGACGCCGAACACGCACGCCGCCGTGCCTCCGTCGTCACCGCTGCCCGAAGACTCATCGGGCAGTAATCAGGTCACGAAGTTCGCCGAGAAGACTAGTCACTTCATCGAACCGAACTCCGAAAGTTCCCTCGAACTTTGTGACGCCAACTCTTGCCAGCGACACTCTGTGCGACGCTCTCGCGCTGACGCTCGGCTCCATCAGTCATCTGCCCCCTATCTCAGTGAGGCACGTATTTTACGGCGGGGCCGTAGTGCGCACCTCTCTCACGAGACGACTCGTGAGGGAGGCCAGAGTGAAGGGTGGAGTGAAGCTGTTCCACGGCAGCGGTGCTGCCGCGCGCGCCTATGTCGAGGCCGACCGCTCCCGCGCTGACGAGTACTACCTCGGCGCAGACCAGGCCGTGGCCGAGTACGCCGTGATCGACGCGACCGGCGAGGTCACCGCTGCTCGGTCGCTGTCGGCGGATGAGTACGAAGCCTGGGTCGATTGGGTGAACCCGGACACCGGGGAGTCGATGGGTACCCCGCGCAAGCCGGGCAAGGTGCGTCGGGGGTCGCCGTTGTTCGCGGAGATGACGATCAACGCGCCGAAGAGCCTGTCGGTCGCCGCCGCACTCCACCCGGACGTGTCCGAGGCGTTGGACGCGACGCAGCGGGATGCGGCGCGGGAGATTCAGCACTTCCTTGGTCAGCATTCGGTCACGTTGGCGGGGCCGCGCGGCGCGCAGGAGGTGCTGCCGGTCGAGCACATGCAGACCGTCGCGATCACGCACAAGACGAGTCGTGCGGGTGATCCGCACCGGCATATCCATTTCCAGATTGGCACGAGGGTGTGGGCGGGCGGGAAGTGGCGGGCGCTGACCACGGCGGCGTTGTTCCAGCAGCAGGGCGCGATCCGTGCTCTCGGTACGGCGGTGATCGCCGCGCACCCCCAGCTCGCCGCCACGCTCTCCGAGCATGGCCTGACCCTCGACCCCGTAAGCGGTGAGGTTGTGGAGTTGGAGCCGTTCAACGCCGTCATGTCGAAGCGGTCGGCGCAGATCAGACGCAACCTGGAACGCATGGAGGCCGAGTGGCAAGCGAAGCATCCCGGCGAGACGCCCGGCCCGGTGTTGACCGCTCGGATGCAGGACGCGGCGTGGGCGTTCCAGCGGCCCGGCAAGAAACCGGCGGACTTGAAGAACGAGCAGTGGTGGCAGCAGGAACTCCGAGACGCCGGCTACCACCCCGAGAGCTTGCAGCACCCCGACACCGTTGCGCCGGCATCGCTGGATGACCTCAGCGTGCAACAGGTCGCCAGTCGTGCGCTGGATCGCTGCGCGGCGGCTGCATCGACCTGGACACCGCACACCGTGCGAGAGCACGTCACCCGCATCACCACCGAGGCAGGCGTGCAAGCGACCCCGGCGGAGTTGCGCGAGTTCATCGACCTCGCCACCGGACTCGCCGCCTCGGATTGTTTCTCGGTGCTGCCGCCGGGCATGGTGCAACCCGAGCACGTCGCCCACCTCACCAGCCTTGGCGTCGTCGCCGCCGAGACCGCACTCCGCGACCAACTCACCGCCGCGACGCCGGAACGGGAGCCGAAGCACCCCGACGTGACCGACGCTGCGCAAGCCGCCGGACTCGACACCGGGCAGACCGTGGCCGCCGCTGCCGTCGCCTCGACCAACCCGCTCGTGATTGTCGAGGGCGCGGCGGGCGCAGGCAAGACCACCATGCTCGGCGTCGCCATCGAGGTTGCAGCCGAGCACGGGCGATCCTCGCGGGTGGTTGCGCCGACGTTGCGTGCGGCGCAGGTCGCCCACGAAGAACTCGGCGTGCCCGCAACCTCCGTCGCGGCGCTCGTGTATGCGCATGGGTGGCGGTGGAACGAGGACGGCGTATGGACACGCCTCGCACCCGGCGACACCGACCCTGCAACCGGGAACATCTACACCGGCCCACCAAACGACGCCGTGCTGTCGCGGGGTGAGCGGGTGATCGTGGACGAAGCGGGGATGCTCGACCAGGACACCGCCCTCGCTCTGCTGACCGTCACCGCCGAGGCAGGCGCGTCGGTCGCGTTCGTGGGCGACCGGGCGCAGCTCCCGGCGGTCGGGCGCGGCGGGGTGCTCGACATGGCCGCCCAGATTCGTGGCCGTACCTACGACATGACCGAACTCCACAGGTTCACCGATGCCGAGTATGCGGCGTTGACGTTGGTCATGCGTGACCGGGAGCACCCCGGCGACGTGTTCGACCGACTCGCCACGATGGGCCTCGTGACCTTGCATGCCGACGAGGAAGCGGCCCGCGAGCACATCACCGCCCACGCCCACGACGGCGAAGCGATCACCGTCGCCACCAACGACGAGGCCACCGAGCTGAACGAGCACATCCGCGCCGGGCGGGTCGAGCGCGGCGAGGTCGACGACACTATGACGACGACCGGCAGCGACGGGCTGAGCATCGGCGCTGGCGACCTGATCCAGACCCGGAAGAACAGCAGCGACCTCGGCGTGGCAAACCGGCAGCAATGGATCGTGCAGCATGTGACCGACGAGGGCAGCGTCTACGCCCGCGAAGTCAGCGGCGGAGGCAAGCACAGCCGCACCGTCGCCCTCCCCGCCGAGTACGTGAGCGAGTGGGCGCACCTGTCGTATGCCGCGACCGCCTACGGCGTCCAAGGCGCAACCGTCGATGCCTCCCACACGGCCTTGTCGGAGGCGACGAGCGCGGCAGGCGTCTACGTCGGCATGACGAGAGGCCGCCAACAGAACCAACTCCACGTCGTCGCCGCTGATATGGCGGATGCGCGGGCGCGGTTCGTTGAGGCGATGGAACGCGACCCGGCAGACCGTGGCCTCGACCACGCCACCGCCCAAGCCATCGACGCCGTGCAAGGCCTCGTCAGCGATGGCCCCGTGCAGCTCATCACCGAAGAACTCGCCCGCCTCACCGCCGAAGCCGAACGAGCCGAACGTGCGGCGGAACGCTGGGAGCAGACCGCTGCCAGGTTCGACGCCCAGCGCGCAACACACAAGACCGAGGACGACGAGCACGCCGACGTGCTCCGCCACGCCGAGGACGAGGCGGCGCGCATCCGTGCCGAAATCGCGGAACCGTTGACGGTGCAGGCCGAGGCAGACGGCACCACCTATCTCGATGCTGTCGAGCGCGAGGCCGCCGCAAGCAGCCGACTCGCCACCGTCGGCAGGCTCGGCAGGCGCAAGGCCCGCGCGGAGCACCGCCAGACGAGCGAGCACACCCGGACGGTTCGGGCACGGGTGCGCGAAACATGGGGCGAACCACCCCGCACCACCGACACCCTGCCCGAGTGGGCGGCACGACAGGCCGAGCGTCGCGCCGAGGCCGATCCCCGCGTGATCGACGCCGCCCAGCACGTCGAGGCCGCGCGAGCCGACCGTGACGAGTTGCGGCAGCGGCACGAGCAGGAACGCCGGGCGTTGCTGGTCAGCGAGTACGGGCCGCAGGCGGTGATGCGCCACCGGGTCGGGATGCGACTGCCGAACCCAGCACAGCAAGCAGGACAGGCGCACCAGCAAGCCACCGCGCTCCGAGCCGAGGCCGACTACCTCCGCGCGCTACCGATCCGCGACGCCGCCGCACGGATCGAAACCACCCGCGCCGAGCACGAAGCAAGGCAGCAAGCACTCGCCGAACGCGAACGGCAACTCCGCGAGCCGACCGAACGCGACCCGCGGCGCAACGACCCGCGACATGACGGGCCAGCACGCGGCCTATGAGCATCAGCAGCACGTCGCGTCGGCGTGACGTTCACAGCAGCCCCGCAACCCGAGCCACAGACGCCCAGCGCGATTGTCGGCCGTTCGACGTACACTTGAATACATGACACCCGACACCGCAACTCTGATCCGAGACGGCCTCGCGCTCGACGCCGATCAGCGCGCGGTCGTCGCTAACGCCCTGCTCGAAAGCCTCCATGATGCAGACGACGAGAGCGAGGTCGATGCAGCCTGGCGTGCCGAGGCTACCCGGCGACTGGCCGAGGTGCGTGAGGGTGCGGTCGATCTGGTGGATGCCGACGAGCACTACGAGCGTTTGCGCGCCTTGCTCACCGCATGACCTTGGCCCAGCGAGAGCACCCCGAGGCCGTCGCGGAGTTCGACGCCGCCGTGCGCTGGTACGAAGACCAGGAGCCAGGGATCGGCCTTGCGCTCATCGACCGAGCAAGGCAAGCCCGGAAAGACCTCGACCAATGGCCGAACGCCGCCCCACCATTCACGACCGCTGACGATGGCACCGTGATCCGCAGCAAGGCCGTTCGCGGATACCCGTACCGCATCGTCTACACGGTGGAGCCGGACACGATCCTGATCCTCGCCTACGCCCACGAGCGCCGCGAACCCGGCTACTGGCTCCACCGGCTGAACGACTGAACAGCACGCCGCCGGGCTCATGGCTCGGATCGGGTCTCGCGTACATTTCTGGCGCCGTCGAACCCGGTGGTGAGGTCAGCGAGGAGCAGCTCCGCCGTCTCATGGGGCACGGCCAGGACCCCAACACGAGCGAACAGTTGGGTCGTCCGTACCGCCGATTCGCAAGCACTGCCGAGCGAGTTGCCCGTCGGCTTGAGAAGCTTCCCGAGACCCTCGCTCCCGCTGATAGGGGTGCACAGGTGGCGTTGATCGAGGCGGAAGAGGCAGGGAAACCGACGGGTGTGTTCGGCGAAGTCGGTGAGGCGGGCGAGGTTCTGTCGGGTCTTGACGGCGAGGTAGCGGCCGTTGACTTTCCGGTCTTCGTTGATCTCAAGCAGGGCTTCGGCGGCATGCTGGCGGACGTAGGGGTCTTCGGCGTCGTCGGCGGCGATCTGTGGCCCAGACTTCGCGAATTCGGGCAGGGGTACTAAAGCCCACCCCCTGTTCCCGATCGGGCACACTGCAGAACTTACTCTCTCCCTCGCCGCCATCTGCAGTGCACGCGACTTCGCGATGGTTTGGACGCGGCTGTCGAGCGAGCCGAAGGTGAGGCGAGCAAGGCAGATCGCGCCTACGTTCGAGCCATCACCTTCGCCGCCGGTCAGTTGCTTCGCGCAGTCGCCGAAGTCCACCGGGCAAGCCTGGCGAGCCGTATTCGTCGGCGGTCTCGAGGCAGCGGTCGTGTGTGCAGCGCATGATGGCGGAGAGCCGGTCCTGCGTGTAGTCGAATGTCCAGGAGCCGCGCGAGGCGTTCTGCTGCGTCTCCAGAGCGCGCTGAATTTACCAGATCGGTGACGATTTTGGTGTTCTTGGTGGACTAATGACCGTTCTCGGGCAGGTCAGAGTCCCGCGCGGCGGCTTCGCCGTTGTCGAGGGACGCAAGCGTGGCCATCTGGTCGGTGCTAAGGCGGAAGTCGAAGACCGAGAGGTTCTCGACCAGGCGTTTGGGGTCTGACGATCTCGGCACCGGCACGAGGCCCTGCTGCACGTGCCAGCGGAGCACCACCTGTGCCGCCGTTCGTCCGACGTCCGCCGCGATCTGCACGATCGTCGGGTTCTCCCGCAGCTCGGGCCCGCGGCCGAGCGGGCTCCAGCTCTCGGTCACGATACCGAGCACCTCGTGCGCGCGTCGAGGAACGGTACGGGCGATGTCGGGGCTGAGCTGGATCTGGTTCACGTCGGGCACGACCCCGGTCTCGGAACCGACGACGGCGGTGCGAGTCGCTTCACGGTTGGGCAAGGAGATGCCGGCCCATTGCACCTCCACGGGAAAGGTTCTCCTGGCGCAGCTCCCGCGAGAACAATTGGACCGTCTCTACCCCGACGAGCAACTCTCACAGGTGACTCCGCAGTCGATCCGTACCAAGACCGAGCTCCTCGCACAACTGGATCTTGTCGCGAAGCAGGGCTATGCAACGAACCGGGAGGAGAGCGAGGAGGGCGTGGCCTCGGTGGCCGTGGCCGTTCCCTCGGCGAGCGGGCTGCGGTTGGCGATCAACGCATCTGCCCCGGTGTTCCGCTTGCCTCCCCGCAAGGTGAAGACCCTCGTCGCACTCCTCGATGAGGCAGCCGTACGTCTGGCCGACCTGACCTCCTGAAGGCTCGTCGTCTCTTTCCCCTGCGACCTGGTGCAGGGGTCGTTCGGCGCGTTCTGAAGAGAGCTCGAGCCATGCTGGACTGTTGGCGCCGCGCAAGCTATTGTGTCTTCTAGTTAGGAACAAGTTCTGCTCAGCAGATAAATATGCGAAGAGGAAGCTATGGATTCGATTTCACGCCCAGACGACGTCGCGCCGATCTCGTACACCGAACTGGCGCCGTCGGGTGCGCCTGCTCGGTGGATCGTCCTCGTGCACGGGGGTGGTGTCTCGAAGGAGTGCTATCTCGAGACGCCCGACGGCCGACAGGGCTGGGCGGCACGATTGGTATCGCATGGCTACGGTGTGCTGGTGGTGGACTGGCTGGGGTTGTCCTATGAGGCGGCCCAACACGTCGATGATCGTGCGGCGTCTGCGCGGCTGGACTATGAGAGCGTGTGCCGAGGGATGGGCGTGTTCCTCTCTGGTCTCGGCCGGAACGTCGTGCTGGTCGTGCACTCGATGGCAGGTCCGATTGGCTTCCGCCTCCTAGAGACGCATGGCGATCTCATCGACGGGCTCGTAGCCGTCGCTCCGGGCCCGCCTGGAAATATACAGGCGGTGCCCGAGATCGTGAGGGAGTCCGACCAGGAGGTCTCCATCCGTGGAGCGGCCATCGACTGGACCATCCCGAAGATGGGTTTCTGGGAACCCACAAGCGCCTTCGTGAACGACAAGGCCATCGGACCCAGCCGGCGGTTCCCCCGCGAGTGCATCGAGGTGTTCCGCCGCACCCTTCGGCCGATCCCGGCCCGGATGCTTTATCAGCGTCTGAACATCGGTGGGAGCCAAATGAGGATCGGGCCGACCGACGCGTTCACGAACAAGCCGATTCTCGTCTTCACGGGTGGAGCCGATACCGACCACCCCTCGCAGCTGGATCAGGACATCGTGGCCTGGCTCACCGATCAGGGCGCCGCCGTCACCTTCTGGTCGTCCGAACTGCCTCTTCTCGCTGGGAACGGCCACTCGCTGCTGGTCGAAGACAATAGCGACGAGCTCGCTGACGAGATCGCGCGGTGGATCACGGCGCTCTGACTCGCCACCGTATCGTCCCGGCCATTATTTCAGCCGACCCGACGTCCCCAACAGCGGAGGAGAACGCCAGTCGTTTCCTTCGTGTCACTCGAGGGAACGCTGTGCCAGCTCGTTGCCGACTACGACTTGGTCGATCGGGCCCTTGCTCGAACTCCTCATTTCATACGTCTGGCGATGGACTCAAGGGAGATGTTCGCCGACGGCCGCGTGCAACTCCAGGTCATCGGTGGACAGCTGAGGCGTCTGCCACGACGCATCGAGACGATCGGTTCGCAGCTCGAACGGAACGTTCGGGCTGAGCATAAGGATGTTCCGAGACCTCCAGGAACGCGGATGGATCGGTTCGTTGGTCGGGGAGCTGACGACCACCCTGGTTGGCGTGGCGCTTATCGTCGCTGCGGTGCTACTTTCGGTCTCGGGGGGTGGCCCCCAGCTCGCCCCGACGTCGCACTCCTACCGTTCCTAGGGGCGGGGTGGTCGGCCTCGCGGGCAGGCTCCTCGTGCTGAGGCCGCTGCGCACCTCCTTGATGCGCACCACGCTGATCGCCGGATCCTGGCAAACTATCCCGCGACGCGAATTCGCAGGGGGTGTCGGCGCGACTTTCGATCGACGTACAGTGCCGTCCGTTAACAAACGATCGGTTCGTGCGACCGAACTGTCGAACGCCTGTGCATCGCTGCGGCGAGTTCCTCATGGCGCAGTACCTGGGTTTCGCTTCCGGAAGAAGATTTCACGAACCCCAGCGACACGGTGTTGCGGTGACGTTCGACGAAAGAGAAGAAGGATGGCCCGGCGAATCCCAATCGCGCGAAGTCTCGCCTTCGAAATGACAGAAGCGCTCCTGTGCTCGCGCGTCGGTTACTTCGCACCTTCTAGGTGTGACGTTATCAATTAGGGTGATGACGACCGGTGACGGGTACCGGTACCTGCTGAACTCTGTCGTGTCCGGTGACGGCGACCGCGACGCCTCGTCTGTGTTGACGCGGTATTACGCGGAGGCCGGGACTCCTGGCTCGATGTAGCGCCGAGGGGGTCGCTACTGGTCGGTTCCGACGTTGTGTTCAACCCAGTCGCGCAGATGCTTCAACGGGGCGGCTGCGCTGTGTCCGAGGTCAGTAAGTTCGTACTCCACGCGAGCGGGAACCTCGGGGTAGACGGTGCGAGTGAGCAGGCCGTGGTCTTCGAGACGCTTGAGGGTCTGGGACAGCACCTTGGGGCTGACGCCTTCCAAGCGTCGTTTGAGTTGCCCGTTGCGTTGCGGCCCGTCTTCGAGCGCACCGATGGCCAGGGCGCTCCACTTGTTGGCGAGCAGGTCGAGCATGTCGCGGCACGGACACATGGCCGCGTACACGTCGTTCCGGTCGCACTCATCCACGGTCTGACTCATACGTTCATGGTATCCGATGGGTACTAGGTTGCCTTGACGGTAACCAGTAGGTCTGGGGAACCATAATTGGCATGACGGCTACGACTGCGATCGGATACGAGAAGAACCTCCCCGCCACCGACCCCGAGGCGCTGACCGCCCGCGAGGTCGAGGTGCCCGAACTTGGACCGCATGACTTGTTGGTCGAGGTCGAGGCGGTCTCGGTGAACCCGGTCGATGTGAAACTGCGGGAAGGCGCTCCTGCGAACGGGTTCAAGGTGCTCGGCTTCGACGCCGCCGGTACGGTGCGCGAGGTCGGCTCAGCGGTGACGCTGTTCGCTCCGGGTGACGAGGTGTACTACGCGGGCAGCATCGACCGGCCAGGTACGAACCAGCGCCTGCATGTTGTGGATGAGCGGATTACGGGGCGCAAGCCGCAGGTGCTGTCGTTTGCCGACGCTGCTGCGCTGCCGCTGACGGCGATCACCGCCTGGGAGACCCTGTTCGAGCGGCTCGCCCTTACCGAGGACTCGACCGGCACCCTGCTGGTGATCGGCGCGACCGGCGGAGTCGGATCGATCATGCTGGCACTGGCCGACGCGCTCCTGCCGAACGTCACCGTGATCGCCACCGCCTCCGACGATGAACGCTCCGCCTGGGTGCGCAACCTGGGCGCGGAGCATGTGGTGAACCACCGCGACGACCTGGCTGAGCAGGTGCTCGCCGTCGCGCAGGATGGCGTGGACTGGCTGTTCACCGCGCATTCCGCGGGGCAGATCGAAACCTATGCGCGGATCGTTCGAGCGTTCGGGCATATTGTCGCCATTGACGACGGTCCGCGCGACGTGTTCCCGCTCAAGGGCAAGAGCATCGCTTGGCACTGGGAACTGATGTTCACCCGCCCGCTCAGGCAGACCCCGGACATGATTGAACAGCACCAGCTCCTGAACACTGTCGCTGACCTTGTAGATCAGGGCCGCATCCGCACCACGGCCACAACGACACTCGCGCCGATCTCACCGACCACACTCCGCGAGGCGCACGAGTTGGTCGAGAACGGCCGCACAGTCGGCAAGGTCACCGTCCACAGATGGGAGTAGACTGAAACCGCGCGCACGCGCATGTTCACAGGCGAGTGCGTTTGCAGAACCTCGGCTACCCGGCATCGACGGACCGGCAGCAGCGTTCGGCGTCGACGACGTGGTCGCCGGGGCGCTGGTGGGCCGAGTCGGGGCCGGGGGAGGGGTGAACAGGGGCCGTACGTCGGCGTAGTTGGACAGGTCGAAGCCCAGCTGGCGCTCCAGATCCGCCGCGACCCGCTCGGCGAGGCTCTGACCTTCGCTGGTCAACGGTGGGCTGACGGCGACTTCGGGCCCGAACCGGCCCGAGCGGGACGTGAGGCGTCCCAGCACACGGGCCGGCTGCTGCACGAACAGCGAGTTGAGATTGACCTCGGCGTCCTCGAGCCCGGTCCCGGCCCGGAACGACGGCAACCTCTCCAGATTCCGCCACCCAGGGGTGAGATCCAATGGCTCCTCGCCCTCGAGGCGTCGCCGGAAGACCAGCAGGTCGGTGATCACGTCAGTGCCGGCCGCCTGGTGGTGGGTCTGGTTCGGCAGCCGATACGCGGTGACCAGGTCCGCCATGTCGGAGAACGCGTCCCGGGCGGCCGGGTTCGCTGCGTCCATCGTCCATCGCGAGGTCAGCACCGCCACTACACCACCGGGGCGGACCAGGTGCAGGCTCTTGTAGATGAAGTAGTTGTGCAGGCTCAGCCCGAGCCGGTTGTGAGTGGAGTCGTGCGGGACGACGTCGGCGAACGGAACGTTGCCGATCACCAGGTCCCGCGTTCCCTCGGGCAGCCGGGTCTCGGCGAACGACTCGCCGCGGATGTCCGCGGCCGGATAGAGCAGCGACGCGACCCGGGCGGTGGTCGGGTCCAGCTCGACGCCGACCACGTCTCGGACATGGTCGGGCGCGAACCCGATGAAGGTCCCCGACCCACAGCCGGGCTCCAGGACACGGCCGCCGGAGGCCTCGTCGAACCCAGCTCCGCCGAGCGCCGACCACACGGCCTTGACCAGCGCGGCGTCGGTGTAGTGCGCGTTCAGCGTGGTCCGTGCCGCAGCGGCACGGGCGCGGCCCTGCAACAGCTCGCGAGCCCGCGCCGCGGCCTCGCTGTGGTTCGCGGTGTCGTCGAAGACCTCCGGCAGTGATCCCCAGCCCGACCAGCGCGCCAACACACCCTGTTCCTGCGCCGAGGGGAGCCTGTTCTCCTCGTCGAGCTGGGCGAGCAGTTCCAGTACAGCCACGTTCGCGGTCAGCCGCTCCCGTGGCGTCGACGGTGCCAGGTCCCGCTGCGAGCCCGGCCCGAACCGGAGCGACTCCCCGGAAGGAATCAGCCCGGCAGGTTCCACCGCCGGCGCTCCCGTCGGAGCGCTCGCAGTCGGCGGCTGTACGCCGACGACGAGGTCTGCCGCGGTTGTTACGTGTTCGGGGGAGTCGTCAGGCCCGGCCTCATGTGCTGCCGCAGGACCTCCGACTCCGCCGTCGTCCTCGCCTCGGTCAGCCGGCCGACCCGCTCCAGGTAGCCCTCCGACGGGTCCGACGGGCCGGCGATCTGGTCCGCCAACGTGTCGATCTCCGCCTCGATCTGCAGCCCCAGTTCCTCGAAGAAACTCTCCGGATCGGCGATCGCCGCCAACTCCGTGGCCCGATGCTTCGCGTAGTGCTCCCGCATCCGCGTCCCGTACGGGTTCATCCCGAGCCCCTTCCTCCGTCACGACCTGCGGGGAGCTGCCCGTGTGGTCCTCGCCCTCGCTGGTGACCTCACCGGCCGGGTCACCAGGTTCCTCACCAAGATCCCACAGCGCCAGCTGATCAGAGTCAGCAACACTCGCACGCCGTCGCGCCACGCCCGGCACCTCCAACCCGTTGGTGAGGACGCCGGCCGCGACACCCACGCCACGGCTCACCACCGCCCTCACTACGAAAGGCACCCACCCGGGCCGCAGATCGGACACCTCGGCGAGAAAATGTGGAAAAAGTTCAGGCCGGCCGGCGCGAGGCGTCCGATTGGCGCGTGGGTCTGTTGCTTCTCCGGGCATGACCACGACACACAGCGCCCCGCCAAGCGGCCGGGCAGACCACGGCAGCGACCACGACGGTGACCGGCAGACCTTCGAGCTCTACGGCCGCCGGATCACCCACATCAACAACCGCGACGTCCAGCAACTCCTCGCGGCCGCGCACACCGACCGGGTCCGGCCCCTGTGCCTGTGCCGCCCCGACGGCGTGGCCATGTACGTCGCCAAGATCGGGCCCGACAAGTACGTCATCAAACGCATGCCCGACTCCGGCCTCGAGCACGCGCACCGGTGCGCCTCCTACCTGCCGCCCGAAGAGCTCTCTGGGCTCGGCCAGGTCCTCGGCTCGGCGATCACCGAAGAAGCCGACAGCGGCCTGACCGCCATCAAGCTGGGGTTCCGCATGTCCAAGGCTGAGCGAGCAGCCCCGGCCGGTGCCGGGGGCGGGGGAGTAGCCGACTCCGTCGCAGCCGACCCCAACCGCCTCACCCTCCGCGCCGTCCTGCACTACCTGTGGCAAGAAGCCGACCTGGCGACCTGGACGCCCGGTATGGACGGCAAACGCAACTGGCGCATCGTCTCCTGGCACCTGCGCCAGGCCGCCCGCGGGAAATTCGCCAAGGGCAAGCCGCTAGCCACGAGGCTGTACATCCCCGAGCCGTTCAAGCTCGAGAAGAAGACCGAGATCGCCGCGCGGCGGCTCTCCGCGTGGGCGCCGATGCAGCAGCACGGCTCCGGCCAGCAGTTCATGATGCTGATCGGCGAATACAAGGAGATCGTGCCGGCGAGGTTCGGGCACAAGCTCCTCGTCAGGCACCTGCCCGACGCGCCGCTCATGATCGACGACAAGCTCCTGGCCCGCCTCAACAAGCGGTTCGGTGACGAGCTCGAACTGTCGCAGGCCGACGAGGACGGCCACCTGATGGTGATCGCGACCTTCTCCGTGGGACGCGCCGGCCTGGCCACCGCCGAGGAGATCTCCCTGGTCATGACCGATGAGCACTGGCTGCCGTACGAGTCGCTCCTCGACAAGCTGCTCCTCGACGCCGCGCTCGCCGCACGCCGCAGGTTCACCAAGTCGCTGCGCTACAACCTCGCTCCCGACAAGCCCATGGCCTCCCTGGTGTTCACCGACACCGAGACCCCTACCGCGGCGTTTCTGCTCACCAGCGACGAGGACCGCGACACCGCCGCCCGGATCGCCACCGACACCGGCACCGACGTCTGGACGTGGGTCCTCGGCGAAGACATGCCGCCGCTCCCGCCCGTCGCTGACCCGCGGCACACCACGCACCATCGCGACCGCTGAGCGACGTCATGGCCTACCGTCGACCCGAACGCCTGGTCCCCGCGAAGTCGGCGGCCCGCGCTACATCCCTCGACCTGCTGGCCCGCGTCGTCACCGTCTCGCTGGGGACCAGGACGACCGTCGACGACATCCGCGACCAGCAGTAGGGGCTGTGGTGGCCTGCTATTCGTCGCCGTCGCTTCCCACGGCGCGATCCTCGCTGTCCCGGACCAGGCGAAGATGCCCCCGCCCGGGCCAGTCGAGGTCGAGGCGTGCCGTGCGGTCCGTCGTAGGCCTGGAACCTGGGCACGCCGGGTCGTTGCAGGGCCCGAAGATCCGGTCGGCCTCCAGGTGCAAGTCATCCATGGTCGTCGCCTCCTCCCTGGTTCAAGGTCGTGCGGTGGGGAGGGTCAGCACCTGAGCGCCGGACGCCGCCTCGACCGCCGGTCCCTCGGCGGGCGCTGGCGGCGTGGACGGGACGCGCTCGGCCGCGGCCGCACAGATCCGCTGCACTCGCTCCAGCGAGGCGGAGCCGTGCTGCCACTGCGCGAGCTGGATCAACGAGCCAGCCAGCCCGCGCTGGGCGACGATGAGGTCGGCGTCGCGCTGTGCCACCGAGCGCCAGGCCCGATCGGCAGCCGGTGCGATGTAGCTGATCGCCACCAGCACGCCGGCCGCGACCCCGATCGCAGGATCGCCGCCCGCCTGGAAGCCCTGGAAGACGGCGATGACACCGACCACGATCCGCAGATGCCACGCGAACCCGCCGGCAGGCACCCACGAGAACATGCGCACGATCTGCCGCACAACCACGAACACCAGCGTCCAGGGCAGCGCCCACAGCCGCGCCGCCAGGTCGAACCGGGACGGGCCGACCCGCTGGCTCGCGACCGCGTGCCCGATCGCCGTCGCGGCATCCTCGGTCGTTAGCCGACGCTCGTACAGGCCCTGCACCAGCCACGGCTCCACGATCACCGTACGGCGCCCGATCGGCGTTGCGGGCAACCTCGCGTCGTCGTCGAGCCGCACCAGCACCCGCCCGGGCGCGAGATCGAGCTGCTCGAGGAGGGCCAGCGGCGGGTCGAGGACGGCGCGCTGCCCGGGACGAAGGCCGCGCGCAAACCCGAAGATCCGGGCAGCAGGAGCCTCCACCCAGCCGCACGCCAAGACGAGCGAAACCACCAGCGTGCCCAGGAACGCGAACACCAGGCCCTCGCCGGGCAGGAAGCCCAGGCCGATGACCGCAACGAAGCTGCCGGCGAGACCAGCCGGCACGACGGCGCACAGGCGGATCAACTTGGTCGACGTCCGCATGTTCCTCACGTCCCTTCGTGGCGGGACTCTTCATGAATCCCCACCAGCCGGCACGACCCGAACGCGCCGACATTTCCAACTGAGTGTGCCGCGAACCACCGACAGCGCAACCGCAGCGCCGTCGGCCTGTGGATACCGGTCGCTGTCCACAGGTTCCAGGTCGGATCCTTGACACGTGCGCCGGAGGCCTACTCGCGCAGACACCTGTCCAGGCGGTCCTGGTCGGCTCCGGAGAGGTAGACGACGTCGATCCGGGCTGTCCCGGCGCGGGCCGCGCAGCGAGTGGGGCAGTGGTGGCGAGGAGCTGCGCGAGGCGCTTCTCCAGTCGAGAGCGAGTGTTCTGCACGGGTCTGGCCTCCGTCCTTCTCAACGCCCAGGGGTCGACGACTCCGGGCCCTCGACGCCGTGGGTGTTGTGGTCGTGCTGGTCGTGGGTACGGCGCTCCGGCGCGGTCCTGTCGCGCAGGGCCGCCTGCTGCATCAGCGAGCCGGGGGCCTCCGGCTGCAGCGCACGCTCCCACTCCCGCGGGTCGATCGCCTGCTCGAGGGCGGTCGCCAGGAGGTCAGCCAGCGGCGGACGCGCTTCGGAGATCTGATCGAGCGCCACCCACGCCTGCGCGCCTTTGCCCTCCAGGTACGAGCTGAGTGCCAGCATCGCCGCCGGAGTATCACGCACCGCGTCCGGCGCGCGACGGACGAGGTCGTGCCAGAACTCCGAGTAGACCGGCGCGTTCTCACGCGTCATCCGCATCTCGGCCGCGTTCCTAGCTCCGCTGTCGTGGATCACGGCCAGGACGCGGGCTGCGTCGACGTCGGAGAGGTACTCCCGATCGCTCCGGAACTGGTCAAGCCGGGTACCCAGCCACCCGACCTCGGCATGGAGGGCAGCGGCGTCCATGTCCAGAACGCGGGCCTCGGCAGCCGGCAGCTGCTCGGCGACCGCAGTGGGGTCGCCCTGCATCGCGGCGGCGAGATCCTCCCGTGTGGCGGCCGGCATGGCCCGGCCCAGCAGGGCGAACTCTGCGGCCATCCGGACGCGGGTCGCCGGGTCGACGGTCCCGCTGGTGCCGTCGAGGACGTCGAACCACTCCTCGCCGTTGACCCAGAGCATGGGGCCGACGTCGGGACCGCGGTCGCTGTCGACCAAGGTCTCGCCCAGGGCGGAGAGAGCCTCGATGCAGGCCCGGCCGTCCTCGCCGAACGCGATGAGTGCGACACGGCGAGTCGGGTGCCGATGGAGGTAGACGTCGGACATCTGGTCCAGGAACTGCCTCATCGCCTCGGGGGAGTCCGGAAGGTCAAGGCGCGCGGTCGGTCCGCCGCCGATTGCGAGGCACACCATGCTCGACTCAATTCGCTGGAAGCCCAGCAGGTGCGGGACGTAGGCGATCAGCTCGTCATGCGATCGGATCGTGAGCGTGTTGTTCATCGAGGGCACACCTGTTCAAGTTGGCGCGGACGTTTTCTGGAGAAGCAACCGGCGAACCGGCGGATCGGACAGCTGGGCGGCTACCGATTTGGGGCCGACGTCGAACGAGCCTGACCCGGCGCGTCGGCGGGCATCCACCGCGACGGTCCGGCCGCGAGCTGGTTGAGCGCGACGGCTTGCAGCGGTGCCGAGGCGGGCGGGGTGTCGCTTGGGATCACGATCCCCTTGTTCGCCTCGTCGAGCTGCTCGAGCGCGATCTCCCAGGTGCGGCCCGTCAGGTGCCCGAGCTGAACGCGGTCTGCGTCGGTGCGTTCGATGAGGCGGTCGATCTCCTCGCTGGTGAACACCGGGCGACCCTGCGCGTCGCAGTCCGCGACGAACACGCCCAGGTCGGGGTGATTCAGGTGCACCTCCCCGAGGTGCTCGTACTTAGGGTCCTCCCAGACCTTCCAGGCCGCTTCGGCGGGCAGGGCCGCCGCGATCTCCGCGCTGGAGCCCACGGAGATGTCGCTGTGGATGTACCCCCGGCCCAACTCGAGGCTCCGCTGGTCGCTCGGGCCTGGCACGGGGGTCGCCGGGAAGCCCGACTTGTCTCCTAGGCCGAACTCCTCGAAGACCTCGAGGACCGCGTTCACTCTCTCCGGCGGGCAGGAGTAGACGATGACTTCGATCGGTGTGCGATCACCCATGGCGCGTGCACCTTTCCTTTCAGATGGCGATGCCGGGGTCGGCCGGCGTGTCGGGCTGGTGGGTCTGCTGCGGAGGACCGCTGGACCACGACTGACTGCTCGTTTGCGTGGCCGTGTAGCTGAGGGAACCGGCGAGCGCCACTGAGGTCCGCGCCCGCGACTGTGCGCTCTCGATCACCGAGCGCATCATCGACACGCCCTCGTCGGCCCGGGTCACCTCCCGCCCGGCGTGGTGGACCCGCGAGTCGAGGAGCATCAGTGCATCGGTCGCAGCCGCTGACTCAGCGGCGTGCTGGGCGTGGCGGGTGATCTGTTCCGCGACCGGCCGCGCCAGCGTGACGACCTCGGTCAGGATGTCGATCTGGGTGCGCAGTGCCCGGACGTCCGTGTCACGGTCCTCCCCGTCGATGCCGCGCGCGAGCTCGTCGCCGGCGCGCTCGATGGCGCTGCCGGCGGCGGTCAGGTGGCGGGTGAGGTCCTCGCCGAGCTCGTTCATCAGACCGGACCTGTTGCGCAGCCGCGCCAGGTGGTCGCCGGCGGACTCCAGGTAGAAGTCCCGCCGCTCCTCCTGGTGCGCGTAGAAGGCGTCGGTTGCGGCATCGTCGAGGACCCGCAGAGACGACGCGGCAAGGTCGCCGAGCTCGTCGACGGTGTCAGCGGCCAGCCGCAGCGCTCGTTCCGCGTCGAAGACGGCGTCGGCGGCCGCGAGCACCTCACGCTCGTTCATCGGTGCTCACCGAGCCTGCGACCGGGGTCGTCCACCGTGGCGAGGATTGACCTGAGCTGTTTCGCGGCCGTCATGGTTTGCGTCAGCTGATCCCGCAGCGCGACCGGGTGGGCATGGGGACGTCCGGCGGTGCCGGACGAGTCGTTCGGGGGCTGGTTCATCAAGGTTCTTCTCCTCGTGAGACGTGTGCTCTGCTGCGGAGAAGCAACCGGTCGCGCACTGGATCGGACAGCCATGGCGAACTTCGTGGACCCGGGGGAGTGGGGGAGGGGGCGCGTGTGGTCTTCCGTGTCGGCGCTCGGTCGTCGACACTTGCTGGCCATGGACGACGAGGCGGCCCTGCTCGAGCGGCAGGTGGCGATGGCGGCATCCGCCTGGCGCCGCGCGAAGGCCGACACCGAGGCCTACCGCCGTCTGGTCGTCGCCACCAGCGAGTGGGACGCGTACGTCGCCCCGACACTCGACGAGCCCGCAGCGGACGATGTGGCCGCCCAGCTACGCCGGGCGGCACGTGAAGTACTTCAGGCCACGGACGAAGAGGCGACCCGACTCGCGCACCTGGTGACAACGACCGCGTCCGTCTGGCTGCACGCGGCAGCGCCCACCGACTCCGAGGCCTACGCCCGATTCGACCGAGCCACCGAGTTGTGGGACGCCTACGCCGCCCCACAACTCGGAGAGCCCACGGAAGAATTACTCGACCAACTCGCGGACGACTCCGCACCGGTCTCACTGGGTGAGGTCGTCGCCGACGTCTCCGCGCAGATCCACAAGGCAGGCCGCCGAAGCCCCTGAGCCGGGGGCCCATCCCCGTAGAAGGGGTGCCCCGACGGAAGGGCCGGACCGTGCGCGCTCCGGGGCAGCCGGCCACGACGGAACATGCTGAGAGCCCGCAGGCGTCTCGGGTCACCGGCGGGGCTCTCAGGCGGAAGCATCGCACGCACCGCCGGCACACGTCCCGGCGTTCGCCCAGACCCGGCCCATCCAACGCCGAGCCAGGCGACGATTGGGGGGGTTTCGTCTTTCGTGGAGGGCGAGCGCGACCATCTCGCCGAGGAGCTCGACGCCGCCCAGGCAGCCCGCGCCGAGGCCGACGAGCGAGCCCGGGGAGCGGTCGAGCGGGTCACCGCCGAGACCACCCGCGCCGACCGCGCTGAGCAGGCGGCCACCGCCGCGCGCGAGCAGGTCGACGTGGCGCGCGGCAAGGTCGACGAGCTTCGCGAGCAGGTGGGAGAACTCCGCGCCGCCGAGGCCACCGCCAGGGCAGAGCGCGACGCCGTCCGCGCCGAAGTCGAACGCGAACGCAGCCATGGCGAGCAGCGCCTCACCGACCTGCGCACCAGCTTCGGTGAGCAGCTCGACGAACTCCGAACCGAACGCAGCGGCCTGCAGGCACAGGTCGACCAACTCCGCGCCGCGGCGAGCAAGCCCAAGACCCAGCGGAAGACGCAGGGCGAATGAGCCGCCTTTGCGTCACCGTGCAGTGGCCCGAGCTGTTCGTCGGCCTCACCCCCGGGCAGAGGCGCACAGTCGTCCGCAATCTCGCTCAGACGTACCCCGGGGGCAGGGAGCCGACTCGGGGCGAGGTCGACGACATGGTGCAGTACGTCGTCGGCGAGATTACCCCGAACGAGTACGTACAACGCTGCTCACGCACCTGCCCGACACTGGCCCTCGCCGGGGGGTCTCGATGACCGATCACGACCGCCTGCGCTCCCTCCCGATCCACATCCCCCTCGTCCGAACCGTCCGCTCCCAGCAGACCGATGACGGCGGTCGCCTCCACGCGGCCCGGTGTAGTTGCGGTGAGTGGGGGCCGTTCGTCGACTCCCGCGAGATCGACCCCATCGCTGCGCTCGTCCGGCAGCACGGCGTCACTGAGCCGACCGCATGCGCGGACTGCGGCCACGTCACGCCAGTGGACCCCACCAAGTCGCCGGAGTGGCGCGCACCGTGGCGGCGCTACCAGCCCGTCGAGGACGACGGAACGTGGCGGTACGTCTGCTCCGACCGAGCTGCCTGCCAACAGCGACAGCTCGCCCCACCTCGTGAAACGGACTCCGACCCCCTCACCGCGGTGGTCGGCGGGTGGTCCACCTTCACCGTCAGCCTCGACCTGTCGGGGGAGTGGGCTCACACGGTTGGCGGTCTCGACGAGGCGATCACGAACTTTCAGCATGTCCGGGCGAACTGCCCTCGCCGCTGGGACCAGATCGGACCCGAGGACCGTCGTGCGCTCACAGCGCTGGTTGCTGCGGTCGAGGCTATCCAGGAAGCCGTAGACGCCGCGCAGGACTACGCACCGTTACCTGCCCTGAAAGCTGGGGCCACGTGGAGCGACCTCGCCGCGGCCACGGGTGAGTGGACCGCGGAAGAGTGCCGGGACGCCTACCTCGAGCGCGTCGACAGCATGGACTGGCCGGAGAGGGAAGACGCAGAGATTCGGTCTCTCCTCGACGACGACTGACCCCGTTCCCAGGTGAGCGACGCGTCCAGCTCCTAAGGTGGTCGCCGTGGCCCTCACCAGACGAACCGCGCGCTTCGGCGACCTCGCGCGCGCGGTCGAGGACCAGCTTCGCGAGCAGGGCCTGGCGGTCGAGCCCGAGGTGCTCGACCAGATCCTGCGGAACCGGATCGACACGGTCGCCGAGGTCATGCGCGTGTCCCCACGGACCGCGCTGGGATACGCGCCGGCAGACCTTCCAGTGATCCTCGCCGAGACAATCGTTGATGCGACACGGACCACGCCTCCGAGCGCCGCGTCCTGCGGCCGCCGTCAATCGCTTCACCACGTCAAGGTGATCGCCTTCAGCGACCTGACCGGCGTGGGGGAACTGGGTGGCCGTCTGTTCGGCCCTGTCGCATGACCAACGCCCCCTCTATTACCGGTCCACGGATCTTGGGCGTCCAGGTGCCGGCATACAAGAACCTCCGCGGGGTCCTGCTCGTGGTCGAGGGTGAGCACGACAGGCTCGTCCTCGACGAGCTGTGGGGGCTGGAGCTCAGGTCAGCCGGGGTCGGGGTGGTCCGGATGCTCGGCACGCACAACATCCTGGCCACCGTCGACCTCGACTTCATTGAGCGCTACCTGGACGTCGACGTCACCGTCATGCTGGACAACACTCGCCTGGAGCGGCTCAGCCGCTCCGGCGAACGCACTCCCGAGGAGAAGAAGCTTCTGCACCTGCGCCGGGCGGCCAAGGAGCGCGGCCGCAATGTGCGCGAGATCGGCCTCGACCGGCCCGATATCGTCTGCTACCTCAGCGAGACAGCTGTCCGCAGACTGCATCCCACGTTCACGTCGTGGACCGACATCAACAGCAGCCGGCCCGACCGACCGATGCGGTACAAGGAGGACTGGCTGCTGGCACGCCACGGCGTCGACCTGACCCGCGGTGCTCGGGTCCGTGAGGTGCTCGACCTGATGCGAGCCGAGGGGCACCGTCCCGTTGGCGAGCTGACCCAGAAGGTGGAGCGCTTCCTGGCTGAGCGGTCGGAGGTGTGCCCGTGAGCTCCCGGTTCGGCTGGCTCGACCACGACGACGCCCACCGGGCCCAGATGATGGAGGTCATCAAGCTCTTCCAAGACCAGGGGAGCGTCGACGAGCTCGGGATCGGTAGCGTCCGCGACGCGTTCTCCAACTCGTTCTTCCCGGGCACCTCGGTGCTGCACACCCGGGCGCGCTACCTCTTATTCATCCCATGGCTGCTCACCGACGTGGCCCGCAGGGGCCGGCCGGTCGACGAGTCGCGCAAGGCGCTGCGGGAGGCTGAGGTGCGGCTGATCAAGGCGCTGCTGGCCGGTGGCGAGCAGTCGAATGTGATCGGCAGCCAGGCACAGGAGAAGCTCAAGACGATGCCGAGCCAGGTCTACTGGCCGGCGCTCGCCACGTTCCAGCTCCGCCGCTGGGACACGACCATCGATGGCTACTTCCGCAAGGCGTCCCAGCACGCCCGCCGCAGCGCCGAAGTGAGCACCGGGGACGCCGAGACGGCACGCGTGGACGTCGGCCTCGACTCTGCGCTGCCGGCGCCGCCCGAAGAGCTGCTCACCGAGACCACGTTCGACCTGACCTACGACGAGGCGGACACGCTGAAGGCCGTGTTTGCGAGGCTTCCGTCCAGCTCACTGCTCGGCTGGTTGGCCGCCAACGCCACAACCGCGAGCGGCGACTGGGTCTGGCAGCACCCCCAGCTGGGCGACATGCCCGACGAGCACCGGGCGCGGATCGACCACGCGCGCCGACTCCACCACGTCTGGCACGGCGCGCCGCTTCTGTACAACCTGATGCTGGCTCGCCAGGTCGAGGACGACGCGCTCGTCGAGCTCTACGAGGAGTCGACCGAGGACTGGCTCGAGGACCTCGAGGCAGAGCGGGCGCTCGAGGGGTGGCAGCGGCAGGACTTCTGGGCGCTGGTGCGCCAGCTCAACCCGCGCGTCGGCGCGCCGACCGTCGCCTTCGTCAATCAATGGATAGACCTCGTCGAGGCAGGCGACAACGCCGGCGACCACGCCGAGCGGCTGGTCCGCGACCGCGAGATCCGGCTGAAGGGGCGGCGCAGCCGCATCGCCTACCCGGACGCGCGAGCAGGCTGGAGCGGGGGAGCCGGGCTGGTCCGGCTCGACTACCGGTGGCGGGTGGCGCAGCGGTTCCTGGACGACGTCCTCGCCGGGCTGAGCGGCGGTGCGGTCTGATGCTCGAGCCCGAGAGCAGACACCTGCTCACAGACGCGCTGCGGCCGCCCGACGGGTACGCCGTCGAGCGCGCGCTGGCCACGACCTACACCCTCGACCTCACCTCCGTGCTCCTGGCGCCACTCGCAATGGCCGCCTACGACCAGCGCCACGCCACGGAGCTCGACGGGGCGGCCACGCCGCTCGCGCTGCTCGAGTCGATCCGACGGCACGCCGAGCACACGACCGTGCTGTGCCAGGCGGCCGGCATCCACGTGCCACCTGCCTACCCCAAGCTGGCGGCGTTCGCGGAAGGGTGCGTCGCGGAGGTCGCACCGCCCCCGGGCCGTACCTTCCACCCGAAGATCTGGGTGCTCCGGTTCGTCGACGACGACGGGCGCAGGCGACACCGGTTCGCCTGCCTGAGCCGCAACCTGACCGGCGACCGCTCCTGGGACACCGTCCTGATCTGTGACGAGGACCCCGACGCCAAGCACACCCTGGACCCCGGACCAATCAGCACCTTCGTCGAGGAGCTGCTCGAAAGCACCGTCCGGCCGCTGACCGCAGTACGCCGAGAGCAGCTCCGCGACCTGTGCGAGAGCCTGCGCCACGCCCGGCTGGCCCTCCCGGAACCGTTCACCGAGGGCCGCGTCATCGCCCTCGGCACCCCGTCCGGTGACGGCTGGCCGCTCCCGGACACGGCCGACACCTGCGCGGTGATCTCGCCGTTCCTCGACGTCGGGGCGGTCGACCGGCTGCCGCGGAGCCGCGGAGACCGGATCCTGCTCTCGCGCCCGGACACCTTCGAGCGGCTCGGGTCACGCGCTCTGGTCGACCTCGACCTGCGGGTGCTGCAACCGCTGGCCGACTCCGCCCAGCCCGACGAGAACGCCGAGGCAGCTCCCGCCGCCGACCTATCCAAGGGGCTGCACGCCAAGGTCTTCGCCTGGCAGACCGAGGGCCGCGCCCACGTCCTGACCGGCTCGGCCAACTGCACCGGCGCCGCGTTCGGCGGCAACATCGAGCTGTCCGTGCTGCTGTCCGGCCCGATCTCGGCCTGCGGCGTCCACGCGCTCGTGGGCGACGACACTTCCGGCTTCCTCCGCATCACCCAGGGCTACGCCCCCCGCGAGGTCGAGCCCCAGCCCGACCCCGTCTACCGAGCCGAACGGATGGTCGAGCTGTGGCACGCCGAGCTCGCCGCGTGCACACCCCGGCTGCTCGTCACCGACGGCGAGTCCGGGTTCGACCTGCAGCTGGAGGTCACGCTCCCGGCCGACCCCGACGGGCTCGTCGACCGGACCACAGCGCGCCCGGTCGGCGTCCGCACCATTCCGTTCCGCCCCTTGGCAGACGGTCCGTCGTGGCGCGGCCTCAACCTGGCCGGGCTCACGCCGTACCTCGCCGTCAGCACCACCGTCGACGTCGACGGGACGACCATGACCAAGGAATGTGTGCTGCTGTGCGAGGTGGTGGACGCACCTCAGGACCGGCTGGCCCGGCTGCTACGTGAACTGCTCGCGCGTCAGGAGGACATCCTCCGCTACCTCGCACTGCTGCTCGGTGACCCCTCGGTTGACGACCTCCTCGACCGGTTGCTGCACGACGGCGCGGACGAGGACGAGGACGACGACAAGAAGCGCGGCTCGTACGGCGTCTCCTTCGACGACCTGGTCCTACTGGAGCCCCTGGTCCGGGCGGCCGCGCGGGGAGACGACGCGCTCCTCCGGGCACACCGGCTGCTCGAGGACCTCAGGGACCCGAACGGCGAGCTACCCCAGCTGAGCGCGGAGTTCCTCGAGCTGTGGCGTGTGGTGTGGGAAGCGAGCGAGCGATGACGACACCGCGACCAGATCTCGAGCGCGAGCTGGAGGGTCTGAAGGACTTCCAGCTCCGCACCGTCGACCGGGTCCACGAGCGACTCTGGGACCCGGTTGACCCCACCCGCCGCTTCCTCGTCGCTGACGAGGTAGGGCTCGGCAAGACTCTCGTCGCGCGCGGCGTCATCGCCAAGGCCATCGACCACCTCTGGGACACCGTCGACCGCGTCGACGTCGTCTACATCTGCTCCAACGGCCAGATCGCCCGGCAGAACCTGCCCAAGCTGCGCATCGGGTCCGACGGCGACGAGCGCCGCCACGCCGACCGGCTGACCCTGCTCGCCACCCAGCTGCGCAAGCTGGAGGGACGCAAGCTCAACTTCGTCTCGTTCACCCCCGGAACGTCGTTCAACATCTCCGACAGCGGCGGCCACGTTGGAGAGCGGGTGCTCCTCTACTGGCTGCTCAAGACCGCCTGGAGCAGCGAGGTGCGCCCCGGACCGTGGGTGCGCTTCTTCCAGGGCCGGGTGAGCGACGCGAACTTCGACCGGGCACTGAAGAACTTCGACCGGCGTCAACTCACAGCCGAGCTGGGCCGTGAGTTCGCCGAGTCGCTGGACTCCCTCAAGGGCCCGATGGGTGGGCGACTCAGCGACGAGCTTCGAGCCTGTGTGCGGGAGTTCGTGCCCGTGCGGGGCAATCCGGGCGGCTCGCTGGGCCACCGCCGCTACCGGCTGATCGGGAAGATGCGCCAGGCGCTTGCCCGCACCGCGGTCCGGAAGCTCGAGCCCGACCTGGTCATCCTCGACGAGTTCCAGCGGTTCAAGGACCTGATGTCCGACGAGGGCGAAGGCGCCGAGCTCGCGCGCGAGCTGTTCGACTTCGAGGGCTGCCGGCTGCTGCTTCTCAGCGCGACCCCCTTCAAGATGTACACACTGCCCGAGGAGCCCGAGGGCGACGACCACTACCGCGACTTCGTCGACACGGTCAGCTTCCTCGCGGGTCCAGACCGGGCCGCCAGGGTGCAGCGCGAGTCGGGGGAGCTCAGGCGGGCGTTGTACGCCGGCGACCTGGCAACCGCCCGGGCTGCGCGCGATCAGGTGCAGGCCGAGCTGCGCCGGGTCATGACCCGAACTGAGCGGCTGGCTACAACACCGGACCGCGACGGGTTCGTCGTCACCCGCGGGCTGCCTGGGGTGGCGCTGGCGTCCGATGACGTCCGCGACTTCCGGAGGCTGCAGGGCGTGGCCAAGGTGGTCAACGGCCAGGACCCGCTGGAGTACTGGCGGGCCGCCCCGTACGTCTTGGAACTGATGGAGAACTACCAGATCAAGCACCGGTTCCAAGACCACGACCCCGGCGACCCGGCGCTGGTCAGCGCGCTCTCGGCGGGTGCAGCCGGGCTGACCTGGGAGCAGGTTCGGGGCTACCAACGGGTCGACCCGGCCAACGCGAAGATGCGCGGCCTCGCCGCCGACGTGCTCGACCGCGGAGCCTGGCAGCTGGTGTGGATCCCGCCGTCGATGCCGTACTACGAGCTCGCGGGGCCCTACGCCGAGCCGCAGCTCCGTGAGTTCACCAAACGGTTGGTCTTCTCATCGTGGGCGGTGGCGCCCAAGGCGATCGGCACGGTCATCAGCTACGAGGCCGAGCGCCGGATCGCAGAGCGCGCGGCGCGGGCCAGCTCGGCCGCCGCCTGGACGCAGTACGACGCGACACGACCGACCGGTCTGCTGACGTTTCAGAAGACCGACGGCCGGCTGACCGGTGTACCGGCCCTGGGCCTGCTTTACCCGAGCGTCACGCTCGCCGAGGCGGGCGACCCGCTGGACGTCGCACGTACGCTGGGCCGCACCCTGCCGATGGCACGGTCCGAGATCGAGGCCGAGGTGCGGCGCCGGATCGAGGAGCTGTTGGCGACGCTCCCGGCCGGCCCGGAGACCGGGGTGGAGGACGCCCGTTGGTACTGGGCCGCGGCCCTTCTCGACCGGCAGCGCGACCTCGACCTGATGGCGGAGCTGCCCTACGGCCTTGCCGACGATCCCGACGACGTGACCCAGCGCGGGTTCGGCGACCACCTCGACGCGGCGGCCGAACTAGAGGACCGCGCGCTGGGCAGGCGCCCGGATGACCTCGTGCAAGTGCTCGTCCTCCAGGCGCTGGGGGGCCTGGGAAACGTGGCGCTCCGCGCGCTGTCGCGTGTCACGGGCGGCGTCGAGGCGCTCAGCGACCCGGACATCAGGTCGTACGCCTCGTGCATCGCGTGGTCGCTGCGCAACATGTTCAACCGGCCGGAGATCATGGGCATCGTCCGTAGCTCCGGTGAGGGAGCGTACTGGCTTGACGTCCTGCGGCACTCCGTCGGCGGTGGGCTGCAGAGTGTCCTCGACGAGTACGTCCACGTGCTGAACGTGACCTCGGCGGAGACGATCGCGGAGGAGGTGGACGCTGCAGCCTCCCTGCGGACCGCCGTGCAGACGTTCACCGACATCCAGGTGCGTAACGGTCGGGTCGTCTCAACGCCCCACCGCACCCGGACCCACCTCGCCGTGCGGTTCGGCCGAGGGGTGACCGAGGACGACAAGAGCGTGATGCGCGAGGGTCAGGTTCGGACTGCGTTCAACTCGCCGTTCTGGCCCTTCGTCCTCGCCTCGACGTCGGTTGGGCAGGAAGGGCTCGACTTCCACCACTACAGCCACGCCATCGTGCACTGGAACCTACCCAGCAACCCCGTCGACCTGGAGCAGCGGGAGGGGCGCGTGCACCGCTACCAAGGCCACGCCGTACGCCGAAACGTCGCCGCCGGCTACGGCGACCGTCCCGAGGTGGTCCGGGCGGCGAACCCGTGGGCGGAGCTGTTCCGGCTGGCGGCAGAGGACCGCGAGCCCGGCGTCAGCGACATCTACCCCTCGTGGATCCCGCCGCTCGCCGGCACCGCGCGGATTGAGCGCTACGTGCCGGCGCTGCCGCTGAGCAAAGAAAGCCACGCCCTGCGGCGGCTGCTGCGGACCGTCGGCGCCTACCGCCTGGTGCTCGGCCAACCGAGGCAAGAGGATCTACTGCGCTACCTCGGCGACAGCGCCGCCGACCTCGACGACCTGCGCATCGACCTGGAGCCCCGATGACGACATCACCTACACGCCGCGCATCACAGCCCCCGCAGGTTCGGTGGGCCAGAGGGACCGCCAGCCTCGGCGAGGATGCGCAGCACCGTGGCGTCGTCGCGGAAGGCCTGAGCCAGCTGTTCCGGACGACCGTCGAAGCCCGGGGGAGTGGCACCGTCGTCGGCTGCGGTGGCAGCCGCGTCGAGGTAGCGGGCGATTCGGCGCAGCAGCGCCGGTGGGAACGCCATCGTGACATCAGCAGATTCCCCGGCGATCCCCTCGGCGCCGGCGGCGGCGCGCGTGGGCTCGGTGCTGGCGATGGTGCCGAGAACTGACAGGCACTTAACCAGCTCGGTGACACGGGTCTCGGCGTGCTCGGGGTCGTCGCGTTCGGCGAAGCGGACCTGGCAGGCCTCGGCGAGCCCGGCGACCGTCCGCCCCACGACATTGATCGGCACGGCCGCAGTGCGGGGTGCCTCGTACAGCTCGGCGCCGGGGGACTCCTCGGCCAGCGAGAACGCGATCGACTCGGCCATGCCGGCGATTGCCTCGTCGGTGAGGTAGTGGCGCGCAGTGGCCTTCGTGGTCCGCATCAACTGTGCCACCGAGCCGACGCGCTCGGTGATCAGGTCCTCGGCGGCCGCCCGGGACATGACCATCCCGTAGGTGTCGAGCGCCGAGAGGAGTGCGTCGACGCGGCCCTGGGTCCAGTCGGTGGTGCTCATCGGTCTCCTGCCGATCCGGCGTCGGGGGACGTGCCCCAGCGGCCCTGGGCGGACTGTCGGGCCATGCCAGCGGCGCGGCCGATCGCCTCCCACGTCTCGCCCGACGCTCGGGCGATCGAGACCGCGGCATCGAGCCGCTCCTTGGCTGCCGCCGCGGCCTGGGCGGCGGCCTCGACCTCACCCAGCGCGTCCGCACCGAACGCGTGCTCGGAGCGCCACAGGTCGTGGGCGACCTCGTGGACGTCCTCGCGGTCGGAGACGAACACGACGTCCTCGTCGGTGGCGTAGACCCGCAGGGCCTTCGGGTCCTCCAGCGCCTTGGACGGGACCCGGGTGAAGACGGGGCCGACCCAGGTGGTGTAGCGGAACGAATCCTGGACCCGGCAGTCGCAGCAGATCACCCAGCCGGTGACCTCGCCGGCAGGCCGGGTCGGGTAGGACCAGGTGCCGTCCGCGGCCTGCACCTCGGGGCCGGAGGCCACCTGGTCGTCGGGAATCCCGCCACCGGTCGTCCCGACAGCGCGCTGGCCATCGACGAACTGCGGCACCAGATAGCCCTCGTGCAAACCGTCTTCCGTCACCCAACCCATGTCGCTATCATGGCAGGTAATCCTGACGCGGGGAAGCGATTCCGTCAGGATTACCTGACATAAGATAGGTTATCGGCGTCCAACCAACGGGATAGTCGCATCTACTTCTACTGCCAGTTAGCTTTGTGCCCCTTCGCCATGGGAACGGAAGCAGATCAGGTGGGACCCAACCGGGCCCTGGCGGCTGGCGAGGCAAGCGTTGCGGAGGTGTAAAGCGACTCAGCAATCGCTTGCGAGCGTGCTCGGTGATTCCGGGCGAGCTCGACAAATGCGTCGCAGTCGTCGTGCTCGACGTGATGTCCCACAAGTTCAACAGCGCAAGTCGCCGCAGGGTCCTCACTGCCGGCATCCCCTGCAGCGCTGGGATGAGCGATCGGTTCACGGACGCGCGGCTCTTGAGAGCATGCGGGACTCCGCCCCGTGGTCTGCAAGATCATGTGCTGACGCGAAACAACGCCTGGGCCAAGTGCCGATCGCCACGAAGCTGTGTGATGCCGGGTCGACTGCAAGGGTGATCCTTGACACGTTCGCTCTCTGTATGGGAGAAAGTGTTTCTGCAGTGGTGGTGGCTGGTGCAAGCTGGCCAACGTCCGACTCCTCAGTCTGTCGTGGCCAGGGGCGTCGGTGGGGGCCCGGCGTCTTGACGCGTCCCCGATCGCGATCTATTCTTCTATTGACAAGAACATGTCTCTGACTGACAGAATATGTCTTGGTACCTTTGTCCTGACGGTAGGAGTCACGATGGCCGAACAAGCGGCGGTGTTTGACGCGGTGCGCCGCGGGATGATCCCTGCGCACATCTACAACGACGCGGAGATCTTCTCTCTCGAGAAGGAGCGGCTCTTTGGCCGGAGCTGGTTGTTCGTCGCGCATGAGTCCGAGGTCCCCGATGCGGGGGACTACGTCGTCCGTAGGGTGCTCGAGGACTCGTTCATCATCTCTCGTGACAACGACGGTGGGGTGCGGGCGATGTTCAACATGTGCCTGCATCGCGGCATGCAGGTGTGCCGCGCGGAGATGGGAAACGCCTCTCACTTCCGGTGTCCGTATCACGGCTGGTCCTACCGGAACGACGGCCGGATTGTCGGTCTGCCGTTCCACAAGGAGGCCTATGGAGGCGAGGAGGGGTTTTCCCGCAAGGGTCAGACGTTGTTGCCGGCACCGTCACTGGGGACCTACAACGGGCTGATCTTCATCAGCCTGGATCCCGACGCGCCGCCGTTGGAGGAGTTCCTGGGCGACTTCAAGTTCTACCTCGACTACTACACCAAGCAGAGCAGCAGTGGGATCGAGCTGCGCGGCCCGCAGCGCTGGCGGGTGAAGGCGAACTGGAAGATCGGCGCGGAGAACTTTGCCGGCGACATGTACCACACGCCGCAGACCCACACCAGCGTCGTCGAGATCGGGCTCTTCCGTGAGCCCAAGGCGGAGAAGCGCAAGGACGGCAACACCTACTGGGCCGGGAACGGTGGTGGCACGACGTACAAGCTTCCGGACGGCAACCTAGAGGAGCGACTGCGCTACGTCGGCTACCCCGACGAGATGATCGAGAGAATGAAGGAAACCTGGTCGCCGGATCAGCAGACGGTCATCGGCGACAACGGGTTCATGATCTCTGCGGCCTCGCTCTTCCCCAACCTGAGTTTTGTCCACAACTGGCCCCGCGTGGAGGAGTCCGACGACGTCCTGCCCTTCGTCTCGATCCGGCAATGGCAGCCGATCAGCGAGAACGAGACCGAGATCCTGTCCTGGTTCGCCGTGGACAAGGAGGCACCTGAGGAGTTCAAGGCTCTGTCTTACAAGGCCTACCTGATGTGTTTCGGCAGCACGGGCATGTTCGAGCAGGACGACGTCGAGAACTGGGTCTCGCTGACCAACACCGCAGCGGGTTCCATGGCCCGACGCCTCCAGCTCAACAGCCGCATGGGCATGCTCTTCGACGGCTCCCCCGTTGTCCAGCCGCTGTCTGCTGAGGAGTTCGCCGGCCCAGGCGTCGCACACGCCGGCTATGGCGAGTACAACCAGCGTCACCTGCTCAACGAGTGGGCCAACTGCCTTGAACGCCCGGTCGACGAGGCAGCCTCGCTCGCGGTGGGCGCGGAGAAGCCGATCGAGGAGGTCCCCCGATGAGCACGACGCACCACGCGATCGACTCGGCTCAATCGCCCTTGGGACGACACGCCTCGACCACGAGCCGGGCGGGGAAGAGCCTGCCCTTCGACGACCCACGTCACCTGGCCGCGCACCATTGGCTGGTCGAGGAGGCCTATATCCTCGACCATCAGGAGTACGAGACCTGGCTGGAGATGCTCACCGAAGACATCCACTACTTCATGCCGGTCAAGGTCACCACAGCGCTCGGCTCCGGCTATGACACAGCCCCCGGGATGGCGCACTTCGACGAGAACAAGTACTCCCTGAGCCGTCGGGTAGCCCGCTTCGCCACCGAGCACGCCTGGACCGAGGACCCGCCCTCCCGGATCAGGCACTACGTGACCAACGTGCGCACCTTCGAGACCGACGCCGCCAACGAGATCATCGTGGACTCGGCTGTGCTGCTCTTCCGCAGCCGCGGTGACGTGCGCGAGGCCTCGCTGATCTCCGCCGGGCGGGAGGACCTCCTGCGCCGAGACGGCGACCGTTGGCAGCTCGCCCGTCGACACATTGCCGTCGACGAGTCCGTCCTCCGCACCCAGAACCTCGCGATCTTCCTATGAGCCTGCAGTGGGAGGGTGAGGAGCAGGACCGCCAGGCGGCCATCACAGCGGCCGCCCAGCGCGACGTGTTTCTCGAACATGCGGTCGGCGATCTAATCGTGATCGCCAACGAGTTCTCCGAAATCCATGTGCTCCGGGTCGAGACGCGCAACGGCTCCCGGCTCATGATCGAGTCCCCGAAGTCGGGCCAGTGGATCACACTCGACCCTCTGGAGCTGGAGTCGCTGACTTGGCAGAGCACTGCGACGTTCTCCGCGATGATCGGCAACCCGTTCGGTCCTCTGATCCAGGAGGACTCGGCATGAGTGACTGGCTCGATGGCCGCCGGGCGCTGGTCGTCGGCGCCGGTTCCGGGATCGGCCGTGCCGTGGTCGATGCGTTCCTCGGGGAGGGCGCGCGGGTAGCCGTGCTCGAAAAGGACGAGGACAAGTGCGCGGCGATCGGCAAGGAGCTGCCAGAGGTACCCGTCACCGCCGGCGACGCAACAACCCGGGCGGCGAACGACGAGGCCGTGGGCCGGACGGTCGAGGCCTTCGGCGGCCTAGACATCCTGGTGAACTGCGTCGGAGTCTTCGACTTCTACCGCGGGATCGGCGACCTCGAGACGGACCAGATCGACGAAGCGTTCACCGAGATGTTCTCCGTCAACGTCAAGTCCCACCTGCACTCGGTCAAGGCCGCCCTGCCCGCCCTGAAGGAGTCGCGCGGCGCAATCATCCTGACCGAGTCCACCTCGGCCTACTACCCGGGCCGCGGCGGGGTCCTCTACGTCTCCTCGAAGTTCGCCGTCCGCGGCCTGGTCACGTCGCTGGCCTACGAGCTGGCCCCAGAGGTGCGGGTCAACGGCGTCGCGCCCGGCGGCACCATGAACACCGACCTACGGGGACTCCAGAGCCTGGGCCTGCGGGACAGCCGGCTCGACGATACCCCCGGCCGGGAGGCGGAGCTCGCGGCGCGGGTCCCGCTGCAGGTCGCCCTCAGCGGCGAGGACCACGCGTGGAGCTACGTCTTCCTCGCGTCAAAGCGGGCACGCGGAGTGACCGGGGACGTCATCCACCCCGACGGCGGCATCGCGGTCAAGCGGTGAAGCCAAGACCGAGCACCATACCGAGGCATACAGGGGAGCGAGGAGCTGAGAGCAGTGGCAGTTGTGAAAGCGGACCTGGAGGCCTGTCAGGGCTATGCCAACTGCGTAGTGGGTGCCGAGGACTACTTCGACATCGACGACGACGGGGTCGTCGTCCTGCTGAGGGCCGAGGTGAGTGAAAGCGACCGCGGCCGTGTGGAGGAAGCTGCTCGGAGCTGCCCCGTCTCCGCGCTCCTGGTGGAGGACCAGTGACCTCCACCGTCATCGTCGGATCGTCCGTCGGTGGTGTCCGGACGGCGCAGGCGTTGCGATCCGAAGGGTACGACGGGGAGGTCGTCCTCGTCGGCGAGGAGAGCGAGTTGCCCTACGACAAGCCGCCGCTGTCCAAGGGGCTGCTCGCCGGAACCGCAACCGCCGACTCGGTGCGCCTGCTAACCCAGGACGCCGCCGACCGGGCCGGCATCCGGCTGCTCCTCGGCCATCGCGCCACCCGGGTCGACGTCGCCGCGAACCTCGTCGAGCTCCAGGGCCACGATCCGCTGCGCTACGACCATCTCGTGGTCGCCACCGGGGCGCGTGCCCGGCCGTCCCCGTGGGGTGAGCGCCCAGGCATCCACGTGGTCCGTGTACTCAGGGATGCCCAGTTGCTCCGTCAGGACCTGCTCGACGGCGGGCACGTCGTGGTGGTCGGCGCCGGCTTCATCGGGGCCGAGGTCGCATCCACTGCACGGCTGCTCGACCTCGAGGTCACCCTGGTCGACCCGCTTCCCGTGCCGATGAGCCGAGTGCTCAACCCCGAGGTCGGTGGCTGGTTCGTCGACCTGCACCGGCGACACGGGGTCCGCTCGATCTTCGGCGTCGGCGTGGAGGCCATCGATGGGGAGCTCGGCGACTTCACCGTCCGGCTCACCGACGGCTCGGAGCTTGCCGCCGCGGTCGTGGTGGTGGGCATCGGCGCAGAGCCGAACGACGGGTGGTTGCGGTCCTCAGGGCTGGTCGTCGACAACGGGCTGGTCTGCGATCAGTACTGCCGGGCCGTCGACGCTGACAACGTCTTCGGTGTCGGCGACGTCGCCCGCTGGTTCCACCCAGGGTACGGCGCCGAGATGCGGGTCGAACACTGGACCAACGCCGTCGACCAGGCCGTGTGCGTGGCCCACAACATCGCCCATCCCGACGACCTGCGCGTCTACGCCCCCGTCGAGTACGTCTGGAGCGACCAGCACGACTGGAAGGTCCAGGTCGTGGGCCGCACCAGCGGCACGACCGAGCACGTCGTGGTCGGGGACCCGGCCGAAGACAACCGCTTCGCAGTCCTTTACACCCGCGACGGGACGACGCTGAGCGGGGCGGCGGTCGTGAACTGGCCCCGCGCCCTGATCGGGTGCCGCAGGGCACTCCGTGACGGGTCACGGCTCGCGCAGGTCCACGACGCCCTCACGGCACAGGCTTCGAAGGTTCAGGAATGAGGCCATGACCCGCTCGAACAACAGAGAACTGGATCGGCTCCGCACCGAGATTGCGGACGCCTGCCGGGTGCTCGCCGCGCGCGGTCTCGCCGACGGCATCCTGGGCCATGTCAGCCTGCGCATCGACGACTCGATGCTGCTCGTGCGCTGTCGAGGCCCGCGGGAACGGGGACTGGCCTTCACGGTGCCCGACGACGTCCGGCTCGTCGATCTCGACGGAGCGCCGGCGGGTCCTGGCGAGCTCGACGAGGGTTACACGGTGCCCAACGAGCTGCCGTTGCACACCGAGGTGCTCCGCGCACGCCCTGAGGTACGGGCGGTCGTGCATGCGCACCCCCCGGCCGTCGTGGCGGCCGACCTTGCGGGGCTTGCGGTGCGGCCCATCGTCGGAGCATTCGACATCCCGGGCATGCGCCTCGCCGCCGGCGGTGTGCCGGTGTACCCCCGCGGCGTGCTGGTTCGCAACCGCCGGCTCGCACAGGAGATGGTCAATGCACTCGGCGACCGGCCCGTGGTCGTGCTGCGCGCCCATGGCTTGACCAGCGCCGCCGGCAGCGTCGAGCAGGCCGTGCTCCAGGCGATCAGTGTGGACACCCTGTCCCGGTTGGCGCTAGATATCGCGTCAGCCGGCGGGTCCCTGGTCGACCTGCCCGACGAAGACGTCGCCGAGCTGCCTGACCTCGGAGGGTCTTTCAACACCGACACGGCCTGGCGACACGAGCTCGCCCGGCTTCGGACGCCAACGCCTGTGAGCGGGGAGCGGCTCGATGAACGCAGATAGGGTGAGCGCCATGGCAAGGATTGGTTCGCTCACTGGGGCAGGGGACGGCGTGGCTCCGCCTCAGTACCCGATCGAGTCCGTTGACAACGCGTTGCGTCTGCTCCTCCTCTTCGAGGAGCAGACGCAGATCCGGCTCACCGAGGCCAGCACCTACCTGGGGGTGGCGTCGTCGACGGCGCATCGTCTGATGGCGATGCTGCAGTACCGCGGTTTCGTACGGCAGAACGCGGTCACCCGGGCCTATGAGCCGGGGCCGGCGCTGAGTTCCATTGCGTTGGGAATCATGGCTCGGCTCGATGTCCGGGCCAGCGCCCGGCCGCTACTCGAGCAGTTGCACCGCGAGTTCGCCGAGACCGTCCACCTCGGGCGGCTGGAGGGGCAGAACGTGCATTTCATCGATGCCATTGAAGGCACCCGGGCAGTTCGCGTCGGCTCTCGGGCGGGCCGTTCCCTGCCCGCCCACGTCACGTCCAGCGGCAAGGCGATGCTCAGCCGACTCGACACCGCGGCCCTCCGTGCCCTCTACCCCCAGGAGGCGCTTGACGCGGTCACCGAACGGTCGCTGACCAAGCGCGCTCAGCTGGAGGAGGTCCTCGAGGTCGTCCGTCGTCGCGGATACGCAACCAGTGACGAGGAGAGCGAGGAAGGTGTCGTCTCGATCGCAGTGCCGGTCTCCGGCCTGAGCGGCGTTCTGTATGCCGTGAACATCTCGGTCCCGAAGCACAGAATGACCAGGACACTCCGCGGAGAGATCGCAGCCAGTCTCATGCGGACGGGCGAGGAGTTGAACGGCGTCCTGGTGTGAGACTTGGGTAGCCTGCTAGCGGTCCTGGCACTCGGGCTCTTCTCGGCCAACGTCTTCGTCGTGCGCTCCGCGAGTGTGCGGCTCGACCAGCAGGTCGGCGTTCTGGTTGCCCTCATGGCCAATGTGGTCTTCGGGGGCCTGTTGTTCGCAGCGGACCTGGCGCGGCGCATCGCCTTGGACATGGGGGCCTTTGGACGTTCGCGGTGGCCGGGGTGCTTGCCAGCTACCTGGGGCGACGGGGTTTCTTCCGCTCGCTGGAGACCCTCGGGCCGTCGCGCGCGAGCGCTGTCCAGATCGCAAATCCGATGTTTGCGGCGGTGCTGATCGGCGAGGTCCTCGACTCGGTCACGGAGCCGCGGCGGCAGTCGTCTGCTCGGGCGATTGGCTGCTCAAACAAGATCCCAGCGTGCAAGCACGGGCGATACGCGTGCGCGGGCTCGGGATGTCGAGTGGAACCTATGCACGACGCCCCGATGCGCCCACCTTGTCGAGGACGGCTGCTCGCCGAGCATTCGCCGAGGCCGGCCTGAAGCCGGCGGACGTGGATCTGATCGAGGTCCACGACGCCACCGCCTACGGGGAAATCCTGCAACTGGAGATGCTCGAGCTTTGCGGTCCAGGCGAAGCAGCGAAATTCGTCGCCGCAGGCGAGACCGGCCCGGGGGGAAAGCTCCCGGTCAACACCTCAGGCGGCCTGGTAGCCAAGGGGCACCCAGTGGCTGCGACCGGTCTCTCCATGATCCACGAACTGGCGACTCAGCTGCGCCACGAGGCTGGCCCCCGGCAGGTCGAAGGAGCAGACGTGGCGTTGGCCGAGAACGGCGGCGGGGTCCTCGGTCTGGAAGAAGCGGCCTGTGTCGTCACCATCTTGGAGAGGCCAGCATGAACGCCAATATCGCCAGCCACCTCGCCAACACCGCTCGGCTCGAACCCGACCGCACGGCCGTACGAGACCACGCAACCGGCGCGACCCTGACATACGGCGAACTGGCCGAGCGATCCGCTCGCATCGCGGCGGGGTTGCTCGAACAGGGCCTCCAGGTCGGTGACCGAGTTGCGCTCCTGCTTCGAAACTCGCCCGAGTACATCGAAGTCTTCTTCGGAGTGGCGACGGCAGGGCTGGTGATCGTGCCGTTCAACACCCGGTTGGCGACCAAAGATTTCGCGCACATGCTTGCCGACGCAGGGTGCTCCGCTCTCATCACCGAACCGCACTTCTTGGCGGCACTCAAGGATGTCGGCCCAGAACTCCCGCTCCTGGTCGACATCAGCAACTCTGGTGGCCACCTAGGTCTCGATGATCTTCTCGGCCACGAGCCCATTGACGTTGCTTTCCGAGAAGACAGTGATGTCTGCTCGCTGATGTACACCAGCGGCACCACCGGAACACCGAAGGCCGTGATGCTGAGTCACCGCGCGTGGACCAGCGTCAGTGAGACCTCCGAGGCGATCTTGTCGTTCACGCCCGGGATGTCAGTTCTGCATCCTGCGCCTCTCACGCACGGCGCCGGCTTCTTGATGCTACCCACCATCCGCCATGCGGGGGTCAACGTCACGACGCCCAACTTCGACCCAGCGGTCACCGCAGAACTCATGGCTTCCGGCCAAGTTCAAGGGATGTTCCTGGTCCCCTCGATGGTTCGCATGATCCTCGACGAGATGGCCGAGACCTGGCGGCCCGCGGACGGGTTCGCGTGGATCTTCTACGCTGGCTCGCCGATCGAGGTTCAGACACTGCGTGAGGCTTCTCGTCGGTTCGATAGTCGACTGGTTCAGTCATTTGCCCAGATGGAAGCTCCGATGTTCCTCACGTATCTCGGCCAGGACGAGCATCGAGCTGCATTGAACGATGACACTTCCGACTTGGCGCGCTCCGCAGGCTATGTCATCCCAGGACGCGAGGTGCTCATCGTTGACGACAAGGGCGATCCCGTGCGAGCCGGCACCGTCGGCGAGGTGGTCGCTCGAGCACCCCAAATGATGCTCGGCTACTGGAATCGGGAAGAAGCCACAAGAGAAACCATCCGTGACGGGTGGCTCCACACCGGTGACCTCGGATACTTCGATGCCGACGGAAAGCTGTTTGTCGTCGACCGGGTCAAGGACATGATCGTCACGGGCGGCTCGAATGTGTTCGCCCGCGAAGTAGAGGACGTGCTCGCGCACGCGCCAGGGGTCGCCGACGTTGCGATCATCGGTCTCCCTCACCGGATCTGGGGCGAGGAGGTCACGGCCGTGGTCGTCGCGGCCCCAGGAAGCAGCCTCAGCGAGGGTGAGCTACGCGACTACTGTCGGGAACGGCTAGCGGGCTACAAGATCCCGAAGCGGGTAATCGACGTCGACGCACTTCCCAGAAACGCATACGGGAAGGTCTTGAAGAGACAGCTCAGAGACGCGTTGGCGGACAACGGAACCGAACCCGCCCCTAGCGCGGCAGGGAGTTGAACTACGGGGTTCTCGTAGGTCTCGAGGCAGCGGCCCCATGCCAGTGGTCATGCGGATCCATGGCAGCGGCCGGGTGCTCTTCGACATCGACACATACGACGCCTCCTGCCGGGGGCTGGCCAACAAGACACGCGCCATCGTGGTGTCCACCGACTACCGGCGCGCGCCCGAGGCGACGTTCCCGGCCTCTCGCGACGACGTACTCGCCGCCTACCGCTGGGTCATCGACAACGCTGCATCGTTCGGCGGCGATCCGGCTCGCGTCGGCACCGGCGGGGACTCGGTGGGGGCAACGGCTGCAACCTGCCTCCAGCTCGCCGAAGCCGGCGAACAGCTCCCGGCCGCCCAGGTGTGCGTCTACCCGCTGACCACCCCCGAGCAGTACGGCGAGTCAATGGAGGACGCCGCCGACGGCCGCCCCCTCAACCGGGCGCCCGTCTCGTGGATGGCGATGCACGCCTTCGAGGGACGCCCCGACGCGGCGACAGACTCACGAATCAACCTCCTCGGCGTCGACGCCGCCCGGCTCGCCGCGCTACCGCCCACCCTCGTCATCACCGACGAACGCGATCCCCTGCGCAGCCAAGGCCAAGAGCGCCCGCCTCCTTCAAGAAGCCGGTGTGACCACCACGGCGAGTCACTACGACGGCGTCATGCACAAATTCTTCGGTGCCGCCGCCGTGCTGCCGAAAGCCGAACAGGCACAACAGGAGGCTGCAGCCCTTCACCACAGCGTTCGGCGACCGGCTCGTCTTCGTTTGAGCCAGCTCAGTCAATCGAGAAGGAGAACAGATGGAGGCCGTCGTCTACCAAGGTCCTTACGATGTGTCGGTCCAGGAGGGGTGAGCTCTAGGTAGTCACGCAACACCTCGATGTCGAAGATGCGTCATGGGTGCTCGTCCGAAGTGTCCGCGGGAGTTCGATCGTCGGTTCTGGGCCGGGATCCGCGAGGGCTTGGCATCGGAGGATGCCGCTCGTGCTGCCGGCATGTCCGCGACGTGGGGCAGGCGTACCTTCAGCAAGGCTGGCGGGGTGAATCCCACTCGTGTCATCGGTCCGGTCGGCCGGTATCTGTCATGGCCGGAGCGGGAGGAGAGCGCTGCCTTGGAGCATGCCGGTCACGGGTGGGTGAGATCGCCCGGCGGCTGGACCGTGACCCGGCCACGATCAGCCGCGAGCTCAGCCGTGGTGGGACTCGACGTGGATATCGGGCTTCGGTGAGCCAGGCGCGAGTCGATAGTGGCCGCACGGCTCCTCGTGCCGCGAAGCCATCCCAGCGTTCCCAGACGGTCGTGGCACCCCGCTCGATCATCGTCATCCACGACGGCTCGGAGTCCTGGAGGAGCAGCTCGTAGGCGAGGTCGAGGTGGGTCGGCGAGGGCTGGAGGAGGTCGGGCGTGGAGAGGAAGCCGGTCTGCAGGTGGGTCCCGGCCTCGCGGACCAGCGCGGCGAGGTCGTAGGCCGCGCGCTGGCCCCAGGACCGTTGCGATGCGGGCGGCGTGGCCGGCCGTCCAGGAGTAGAACGCCGTGGCCCTCCGCCTTGTCGGCGGCGATGAAGGATGGGAAGTCGCCCGGCTCCCCAGGCTCGAGCCACTCGCCCCAGCGGAAGCCGGCGTCCCAGAGGTGCTGCTCGTGCGGCTGCGGCTCCGGGTGATTGGCGGCCCGATCCGGGGTGCCGGACCTGCGACGCCATCCGCTCGACCCGGTCCAGCCAGCGGACCATCGCGGGCCAGACCTTGGCGAGCGTCGCGGTGTCCGCGTACTCCTCGTAGAGCTCCCACGGCACCCGCACGACGGCGTCGCCCCAGCCGGCGAAGCCATTCATCTTCTCGAGGAAGCACGACTTCTCCGCGACCGGGATCGGCGCCATGTTGCCGAGGTTGCCGTCGGGCCACTGAGTGACGATCAGGTCGCGCAGCCACTTGAGAGAGAAGCCGCGCACGTCGTAGAGGTAGGACGCGGTCGGCACGTAGAGCTGCCAGTCGCCGGTCCATCCCGCGCGCTCGCGGGTCGGGCAGTCGGTCGAGATGTCGCAGGCGTTGCCGCGGAACCTCCACACGGCCGCGTCGTGCAGGCGGTTGACGATCTCGACGTCACACCCAAAGGACCCGCGCGGTGCGAGGTCGGTGTGCACCACGACGTCGGTCACGTCGTCGGCGGTCAGCGGGCCGGGGTGGCCCTCGACACGGACGCACTGGAAGCCGTGCGTGGTGAGACGCGGCTCGAAGGCGTCGCCGTCGACGCCCGCGGAGACCACGGTGTCGACCTGGCCGGCGCTGAGGGGCTCGGGCAGGAACGGCATCGCCGGCTGGAGGTGCGTCATCGTCACGTCGCCGTCAGGACCGAGCGCCTCCCCGTGGGTCAAGGTGACCTCGGTGCCCTCGGGACCGAGGTCGGCGAGCCGGACCCGGCCGTTGATGTTCTGGCCGAGGTCGACGACGTGCACGCCGGAGCGCAGCTCGACGACGCTGACCGGGCGCAGCTCCTCGACGGCCCGCACCGGCGGGGCCGGCGACGTCACGAGGGAGTCGTATCCGCGGTCGCTGACCTCGACGCGATGCCAGTCGTGGACGCCGACGAGCCGCCGGTCCTCGCGCTGGCCCTCGATCAGGTCCGCGGCATGGATGTGGGTGGTCGACCATCGCCAGGTGTCGTCGGTGCCGAAGACGGAGCGGGAGCCGTCGACGTGCTCGACCTCGACCTGGGCGAGGAAGGCGGTGCGGGTGCCCCATTGGTCCGTCGCACGGGTGATGCCCACCTGCCCGCGATACCACCCGTCCGCGAGCACGGCGTCGAGCAGGTGGGCGCCCTGGCCGAGCAGGTCGGTGACGTCGTAGGACTGCACCTGCACGCGGTAGGCGTACTCCGTGAAGCCCGGCGTCAGCGCGTCGGTCGTCACGCGCGCGCCGTCGAGCTCGAGCTCGTAGATGTCGTGCGTGGTCGCGTGCAGCGTCGCGCGCCGGACCGGACGGTCGAGGGTGACCTCACCGCGCAGGCGGTACGCCGGCCGGAACCCGGGCCGCTCCCCCGTCGCCGTCGGGGAGATCCACTGCGCCTGCCACTCGACCGTCACCCTGCCAGCGAACCGCACCCCGCGTCCCCGCGGAACCGCGGAACCGCGGATGCGTGATGCCAGCCATCGGGCCGAAGGTGAGCGCGGCGTCAGCGCGCCGGCCAGCCGGTGTAGGCCTCGGCGAGGTAGGTCGACCCGGCGACCGAGCCGGTCAACGCGGCCAGCTCTCCCTCCTGGCGGCGCACGTCGAAGGGCGTCGCATGCGGCAGCGTGTGCAGCATCGTGGTCATCCGGTAGGAGAAGTGCTGGGCCTTCCAGACCCGGGCGAGGGCCCGCTTGCTGTACGTCGCCAGCGGCGCGAGATCGTCCTGGGTGACGGCCCGCTCCAACTCCTCGGCCAGCACCCGCACGTCGGCGAGCGCGAGGTTGAGGCCCTTGGCGCCGGTCGGCGGGACGGTGTGGGCGGCGTCGCCGGCCAGCACGAGCCGGCCGTGGTGCATCGGCTCCTGGACGAAGCTGCGGAAGGGCAGCACCGTGCGGGAGGTGATCGCCCCCTCCTTGAGCGTGTAACCGTTGGCGCCGACGGAGGTCTGGAGCCGCTCCCAGATCCGGTCGTCCGACCACGTGCGTGCGTCCTCGGTCGGGTCGCACTGGAAGTACATGCGCTGCAGGGTCTCGGTGCGCTGGCTGATGAGCGCGAACCCGTGGGGCGAGTGGCTGTAGATCAGTTCGGGCGCGCTGGGCGGCGCCTCGGCGAGGATCCCGAACCAGGCGAAGGGATACTCGCGGAAGTACTGCTGCCGCTCGGCCTTCGGCACCGTGCGGCGACACAGGCTGCGCGAGCCGTCGGCACCGACGACGAAGTCGGCGCGCACTTGGTGCCCCTGCCCGTTGCTGTCGATGAACCGCACGACGGGCGAGTCGGTGAGGTCGTCGACGGAGACGTCGGTGACGCCGAACCGCACGTCGCCGCCGTCGCGCTCGCGGGCGTCGGCGAGGTCGATGAACACGTCGGTCTGCGGGTAGAGCTGCGTCGCGGCGCCGACCAGGCCTTGGAAGTCGATGCGGTGGGAGCCGCCTCCGAAGGCGAGCTCGATGCCGTCGTGGCGGTAGCCGTCGCGCAGCACCCGTTCGGAGACTCCCGTGTCGACGAGCAGGTCCACGGAGTCCTGCTCGAGGATGCCGGCGCGATGGGTCTCCTCGATCTCCTGACGGCTGCGTAGGTCGATCGCGACGGACTCGATGCCCGCCCGAGCGAGCAGGTGCGTCAACATCAGCGCGGCGGGGCCGGCACCGACGACGGCGACCTGGGTCTTCGTGGAGACGGGCGTGGAGGGCATGCCGGATTGTCTGCGGCCGACCGGGTCGACTGCCACGGCGACGTTCCACCCAGCGGAAGTGTCACTCAGATGGATCGACCGACGGCAGGCTGCGACCGATCCCACGAGCCGCGACCTGCATCGCGCTCACTAGCCGGTCGCGCTCGCGCGCCTGCAGCGAGGGGACGACCACCCCGAGTGCGGCGACCACCTCGGCTCCAGCACGGATCGGGACCGCAACCGAGCATGCACCGAGCGTCATCTCCTCGACCGTCGTGGCGTGGTCGTCCTCGAGGACCGAGGCGAGCTGGCGGCGCATCCGCGCGGGCTGGCTGATCGTGTAGGGCGTGATCCTCGTCAGCGACGCCAGCACGGCCTCCTGCACGTCCGTCGGGGCGTGCGCCAGCAGCACCTTGCCGACCCCCGTCGCGTGCAGCGGCAACCGGGAGCCGATCGTGCTGACCACCGGCACCGAGGCATGGCCCGACAGCCGGTCGACGTACAGCGCCTGGAGGCCGTCACGCACCGCGAGGTGCACCGTGGCGAACGTGGCTCCGTAGAGGTCGTGGAGGTAGGGGGATGCCAGCTCGCGGAGCCCGGTGTGCACCGGAGCGAGCAGTCCGATGTCCCAGAGCCGGCGCCCGACGACGTACTCCCCCGACGGCGTTCGCGCCAGGGCACCCCACGTCACCAGCTCCCCGACGAGCCGGTGGGCGGTCGCGACCGGCAGCCCGGCGCGCGACGCCAGCTCGGTCAGCGTGAGCCGACGGTGGCGGGCGTCGAACGCCGCGAGCAGTGCCAGTGCGCGGCTCGTCACCGAGAGCCCGGAGCGTGCCGCGTTGCCTGCCACAACGACGATGCTTCCGCTCAGCGGAAGGGATGGCAAGCGTCGGAGCCGGAGAACTGGCTACGGTCACCCCGTGACCCACTCCGCTCCGCCCCCCGGGCCCGACTCCGCGTCGACCAGCCAAGCGGACGTCGACGCCGAGATGGCAGCGATCACCGCGGCGTACGACGCCTCGGCCACCGTGGCGTCCGACCCGGAGACCCAGCCGCGGCTCAACTACCCCCCCTACCGCAGCAGCCTGCTGCGCCACCCCACCAAGGACCTGCACCACGCCGACCCCGAGGGCATCGAGCTGCGCGCACCGGTCTTCGGGCATCGAGACGTCGGACGGCTCGAGTCCGACCTCACCATCCAGGACGGCGGCGAGCCGATCGGCGAGCGGATGGTCGTGACCGGGCGCGTGCTCGACGGCGACGGCCGACCTGTCCGCCACCAGCTTGTCGAGGTCTGGCAGGCCAACTCGGCCGGCCGCTACATCCACAAGCGCGACCAGCACCCCGCGCCGATCGACCCGCACTTCACCGGCGTCGGTCGCACGCTCACCGACGACGAGGGCCGCTACACCTTCACCACGATCAAGCCCGGCCCCTACCCGTGGAAGAACCACCTCAACGCCTGGCGGCCGGCGCACATCCACTTCTCCCTCTTCGGCACCGACTTCACCCAGCGACTCGTCACCCAGATGTACTTCCCCGGGGACCCGCTCTTCGCGCTCGACCCGATCTACCAGTCGATCGTCGACCCGGCCGCCCGCGCGCGCCTCGTGGCGACGTACGACCACTCGGTGACGCAGCACGAGTGGGCCACCGGCTACAGCTGGGACATCGTGCTGACCGGCAGCCACCGGACCCCCTTCGAGGACGTGGAGGAGGAGATCGCATGAGCGACCTCGCACCCACCCCCGGCCAGACAGTCGGCCCATTCTTCGGCTACGCCCTCCCCTTCACCGGCGGCGAGGACCTCGTACCCATCAGCCACCCGCGCGCGATCCGGCTCCACGGGACCGTGTACGACGGCGCGGGCGAGCCGGTGCCCGACGCGATCATCGAGCTCTGGCAGGCCGACGAGGACGGCCGGGTGCCGCAGGTCGAGGGGTCCCGCGCCCGCGATGGCTGGACGTTCACCGGCTTCGGCCGCACCCCCGTCGACGACACCGGCCACTACTCCTTCACCACACTCGTCCCGGGAGCGGGCAGCGTGGGCGCCGCGCCGTTCTTCGCGGTCACCGTCTTTGCCCGCGGCCTGCTCCACCGGCTGCTGACCCGCGCCTACCTCCCCCTCGACGACGAGGCAGCGGCCGCCGACGCGCTGCTGGGCTCGCTGCCCGAGGAGCGCCGCGACACCCTCGTCGTCCGCCCGGACGAGCACGGATTCGTCTTCGACATCCGCCTCCAGGGTGAGGGCGAGACTGTGTTCCTCGAGCACGGGACGTCGTGATGGCCGACCTACTGTGGCCCGGCGACCACCGCGCGGGTGACCACCTGTCCGACGCGGCCGTGGTCCGCGCCGCGCTGCGGGTCGAGGGCGCCTGGCTGGCGGCGCTCGTCGGCGCTGGCGTTGCGCCTGCGGAGGCCGCCGTCGACCTGGTGCGAGCCGTCGGAACCGTCGACCTCGACGCGCTGGCCGTCGCCTCCGAGGCCGGTGGCAACCCCGTCATCCCGCTCCTCGCCGTCGTACGCGAGCGCTTGTCCGCCCGGCATCCCGAGGCCGCCCGCTGGGTGCACCGCGGGCTCACCAGCCAGGACGTCCTCGACACCGCGCTCGTGTTCGCGCTGCGAGACACCGTCGATGCCGTGCTCGTCCAGGTCGATGAGCAGGTGCGCGCGCTGAGCGAGCTCGCCGAGCGGCACCGCGCCGACCCGATGGTTGGTCGCACGCTCACACAGCACGCCGTGCCGATCACCTTCGGCCTCAAGGCCGCTCAGTGGCTGCACGGCGTCCTCGACGCCCGCGACGACCTCCGTGACGCACGCGACCGCCTGCCCGCGCAGGTCGGCGGCGCTGCCGGCACCCTGGCCGCGCCCGCCGAGCTCCTGCGCCTGTCCGGGAGCACCGTGGACGCGACCGCGCTCGCGCACGACCTGGCCCAGCGGCTCGGCCTCCCCCACTCCCCCCCGTGGCACACCAACCGCGCTCCCCTCACCCGCACGGCCGACACGCTGGTGCGTGCGACCGGCGCGTGGGGCCGGATCGCCGCCGACGTGCTGCTGCTCGCCCGCCCGGAAATCGCGGAGCTCGCCGAGCCCACGGTCGAGGGCCGCGGCGGATCATCGACGATGCCGCAGAAGGCCAACCCTGTCCTGTCGGTGCTCGTGCGGCGCACGGCCCTCGCCACGCCGGCGCTCGCTTTGCAGCTCCACGTCGCCTCGGCGTCGTACGTCGACGAGCGGCCCGACGGCGCGTGGCACGTCGAGTGGTCGGCGCTGGCACAACTGGGACGCCACAGCCTCACCGCCGCCTCGCAGACCGCCGAGCTGGTGTCCGGGCTGCACGTCGACAACGGGCGGATGGCCCGCCTGGTGCAGGCCGCTGGATCCGGACTGCTGGCCGAGCAGCGCAGCCTCGCCGGGTTGTACGACGAGGCCGCGACCCCCGACTTCGACCCCGCTCACTACCTCGGCAGCGCCGACGCGATCATCGACGAGCTCGTCGCCCGTGCCCGGCAAGGAGGCCGCTCATGACCACACCCTCCATCGTGGGCGTCCAGCTCGGTGGCTCCCCCGACCTTCCCCTCCTGGTCTGCGGGCCCTCCCTCGGCACGTCCGCGACCACTCTCTGGTCGCGCGTCGCCGAGCTGCTCGAAGACGACTTCCACGTCGTCGGATGGGACCTCCCCGGCCACGGCGTCAACAAGGCCGTCCCCGCGGACTCGTTTGACATGGCCGGCCTGGCCGCCGGGGTGCTCACCTTCGTCGACGGCGTGCTCGGCGAGCGCGGCGAGCCCGGCGGCTCCTTCGCCTATGCCGGTGACTCCGTCGGCGGCGCCGTCGGCCTGCAGCTGCTCCTCGACCAACCCCATCGCGTCCGAACGGCCGCCCTGGCCTGCACCGGCGCCCGCCTCGGCGATGAGTCGATGTGGCGCGAGCGCGCCGACCACGTCCGCAGGTCCGGCACGCCGGTGATGGTCGAGAGCTCGGCCCAGCGGTGGTTCCGACCGGGTTTCATCGACGAGCAGCCTGAGGTGGCTGCGACGCTCCTGCACGCCCTCCAGGACGCCGACCGGTTCGGCTACGCCGCTGTGTGCGACGCCCTGGCCACCTTCGACGTGCGCCACCGCCTGGGCGAGATCACCGCTCCCGTCGTCGCAGTCGCCGGTGCGTACGACGTCGCCGCACCGGTCGCCGCGATGGCCGAGGTCGCGCACGGCGTCACCGACGGCCGACTGGTCGTCCTTGACCGCGTCGGGCACCAGGCACCCGCCGAGTCCCCGGAGCAGACCGCGGCCGCCATCCGCTCCGTGGCAGGCTCCGACGGCACACCGCTCACGATCGCGGAGCGCCGCGCAGCCGGGATGACGGTGCGCAGGGAGGTGCTCGGTGACGCGCACGTCGACCGTGCCACCGCGGCGGCCACCGACCTGACGCGCGAGTTCCAGGAGTTCATCACCGACTACGCCTGGGGCGGGATCTGGACGCGGCCGGGCATCGACCGTCGCAGTCGGTCGATGATCACCCTCACCGCACTGATCGCGCGCGGGCACGACGAGGAGCTGGAGATGCACCTGCGTGCGGCCCGCACCAACGGCTTGAGCATCGATGAGATCAAGGAGCTCATCCTGCAGACCGCGATCTACTGCGGCGTTCCCGACGCCAACACCGCGTTCCGCATCGCCCAGCGCACGTTCGAGGACGAGAAGGACGACGACTGATGAGCAGCAACCCGCAGGCGCACGTCTACACCGCGGTGCGTACGCCGTTCGGCCGGTTGGGTGGTGCGCTGGCGAAGAGCCGCCCCGACGACCTCGCCGCCGGCGTGCTGCGTGAGGCACTGGCGCGCACCGAGCTCGATCCGGGGGAGGTCGACGAGGTCGTGCTCGGCAACGCCAACGGCGCGGGCGAGGACAACCGCAATGTCGCGCGGATGGCGACGCTGCTGGCCGGCCTGCCGGTGTCCGTGCCCGGCACGACCATCAATCGGCTCTGCGGCTCTTCGCTCGACGCCGCCATGATCGCCTCCCGCGCCATCGAGACGTGCGACGCCGACGTTGTGCTCACAGGCGGCGTGGAGTCGATGACCCGCGCCCCGTGGGTGTTGCCCAAGCCCGAGCGGACCTTCCCCGCCGGCAACACCGAGCTGGTCTCAACGACGCTCGGATGGCGTTTGGTCAACCCGCGAATGGCGTCCGAGTGGACGGTCTCGCTGGGCGAGGCCAACGAGCAGCTGCACGAGATCTACGGCGTCCCCCGCGCGCGGCAGGACGCCTTCGCCGCCCGTTCCCACCAGCTCGCGCACGCGGCGTGGGAGTCCGGCTTCTACGACGACCTGGTGGTGCCCGTCGACGGAGTGGACCTCGCGCGCGACGAGGGCATCCGGCCCGACGCCACGACCGAGTCGCTCGGCGCCCTCAAGGCGTCGTTCCGTCCCGACGGCACAATCACGGCGGGCAACGCATCGCCATTGAGCGACGGCGCGTCAGCTGTGCTCCTCGGCTCGGCCGCAGCGGCCGACCGGATCGGCCGCGATCCGCTCGCCCGGATCGCGGGGCGGGGCACGCACGCCGTCGAGCCCCAACGCTTCGGCTACGCGCCCGTCGAGGCCGCCAACAAGGCGCTCGCCCGCGCCGGCATCGGCTGGTCCGACGTCGGCGTCGTCGAGCTCAACGAGGCATTCGCCGTCCAGTCGCTCGTCTGCATCGACGCCTGGCTCGCCCAGGGCCTGGCCTCGCCCGACATCGTCAACACCCGCGGCGGGGCGATCGCCCTCGGCCACCCCCTCGGCGCCTCCGGTGGCCGCGTCATCGGCACCCTCGCCGCCGCCATGCGCGCCGACGGCCACCGCTGGGGCGTCGCGGCCATCTGCATCGGCGTCGGCCAGGGCCTCGCCGTCGTGCTGGAGAACGAGGCCGCGTGACCGCCCAGCATCTCACCGACCCCGCCGAGGCGGTCGCCGACATCCCCGACGGCGCGACCGTGCTGATCGGCGGCTTCGGCCTCGCCGGGCAGCCCACCGAACTCATCGACGCCCTGCGCGAGCACGGTGCTGCCGACCTGACAGTCGTCAACAACAACGCCGGAAACGGCGACCACGGCCTCGCCGCCCTGCTCGCCACAGGCAACGTCCGCAAGATCATCTGCTCCTTCCCCCGGCAGAGCGACTCCTGGGTCTTCGACGACCTCTACCGCACCGGTCGGATCGAGCTCGAGGTCGTGCCGCAGGGCAACCTCGCCGAGCGGATGCGGGCTGCCGGCGCCGGGATCGGCGCGTTCTTCTCCCCCACCGGCGTCGGCACGCCGCTCGCCGAGGGCAAGGAGCAGCGCACGATCGACGGCCGCGACTACGTCCTCGAGCACCCGATCAAGGGCGACTTCGCCCTCATCAAGGCCCACCGCGCCGACCGGATGGGCAACCTCGTCTACCGCAAGACCGCCCGCAACTTCGGTCCCGTGATGGCGACAGCCGCGACGACGACCGTCGTGCAGGTCTCCGAGGTCGTCGAGACCGGCGAGCTCGACCCGGAGAACGTCGTAACCCCGAGCATCTTTGTCGACCGGGTGGTGCTGACGTGACAGCCACTCCGACGACTATCGAGCACCTCGACCGCGGCCCCCTCGACAAGCACGAGCTGGCCGCGCTCGTCGCCGCCGACATCCCCGACGGCGCGTTCGTCAACCTCGGCATCGGCCAGCCCACCACGGTCGCCGACCACCTCGCGCCCGAACAGGGCGTCGTGCTGCACACCGAGAACGGCATGCTCGGCATGGGCCGTGCGGCAGTCGGCGACGAGGTCGACCCCGACCTCATCAACGCCGGCAAGGTCCCCGTCATCGAGACGCCCGGGGCGTCGTACTTCCACCACGCCGACTCCTTCGCGATGATGCGCGGCGGCCACCTCGACGTATGCGTGCTCGGCGCCTTCCAGGTCTCGAAGGGCGGCGACCTCGCCAACTGGCACACAGGCGCACCCGACGCGATCCCCGCCGTCGGCGGCGCGATGGACCTCGCCATCGGCGCCAAGGACGTCTTTGTGATGATGTCGCTCTTCACTCGCGACGGCGCGTCGAAGCTGGTGGAGTCCTGCACTTACCCGCTGACCGGCCGCGCCTGCGTCAGCCGCGTCTACACCGACCACGCCGTCATTGAGGTCGGCACCGCGGGAGCGCAGGTCCTGTCGACGTACGGCATCTCGCTGGCGCAGCTGCGCGAGCGCACCGGCCTGGCGCTCGCGTGAGACGGCCTCGGGGGCGGGAAACAAGGTGGGCACAATGAGGGCGCGTGAAGCCGGCCTTACTCGGCGCCGGAACTGGTCCTTAAAGAGATCCCGGTTCCCTGTCCACCAGTCAGTCGTGCGAGTGGGTCTAGACGGTATGGATTGACCGGCTCGTCCTGAGGCGGTTGCTGGCCGGGGCATCACTCACAGAGATTCGTGGGTTACCGAGCAGGGGCTGCCTGCTCGGCCTATCCGACAGTTGTGATGGAGGCCCCGGGTGTTTACAGAGCGTACGAGTGTTGGGCTCGACGTGCACGCACGATCTGTCGCGGCAGCGGCGATCGATGGCGTCACGGGCGAGCTTGTCCAGGCGAAGCTGACGCCGTCGCATGAGCACATCCGCTCGTGGCTGGCTGGGCCTTCCCGGTCCGGTGGCGGTGACCTATGAGGCGGGTCCGACCGGGTTCGGGTTGTCGAGGTCGTTGAACGCGGCCGGGATCCGGTGCGAGGTCGTGGCGCCGTCGAAGCTGCAGCGCCCCAGCGGTGATCGGGTCAAGACGGACGCGAAGGACGCGGTCCACCTGGCCCGGCTGCTGAGGCTTGATGAGATCACGGCGGTGACGGTGCCCAGCGTGGACCAGGAGGCTGCACGCGACCTGGTCCGCGCCCGCGAGGACGCCCGGGGTGACCTGATGCGGGCCCGGCACCGGTTGTCGAAGCTGCTGCTGCGTCAGGGGTACGTCTACTCCGGCGGGCAGGCATGGACCGGCGCCCACGACGTGTGGCTACGACGCACCGGTGCGCAGCTCGACGCAGCGGCAACGCGGTTGACGTTCGAGTCCGACTACGACGCTGTGCTCGCAGTCAAAGCGCGCCGTGACCGGCTCGACGACGCGATCACCCTGATGGCCGCGGACTGCGAGTTCACCCCGACGCTGCGGCGGTTGGGCTGCCCGCGTGGGATCGGGACCCTGACCGGGCTCGCGCTCGCGGTCGAGGTCGGCGACTGGGACCGCTTCACCGGCAACACCATCGGGTCCTTCATCGGTCTGGTGCCCAGGCGAGTACTCCTGCGGGCCAGTCCCGGGTCCAGGGGTCGATCACCAAGACCGGCAACACCCACCTTCGTCGCCTGCTGGTCGAGGCCGCGTGGCACCACCGTCCCGCCTACCGCGTGGGGAAGACCATGCGGGACCGGTGGGAACTCGCCGGACCCGCTGCCCGGGCACGCGGCGATGAGGGCAACCGTCGGCTGCATCACCGCTGGAACACCATGCGCGCCCGGCACAAGAGGCACACGGTCGCCAACGTTGGGATCGCCCGCGAGCTGGCCGGCTGGTGCTGGTCCCTGGCCGTGCTCGAGGAGTAGCCCACCACGATCTGCTTCGTCGACCAAGGCCCAGGCAGCAGCGCGAGGAGCGACCCGCGACACAGCTATGAGCAGCACCGAGAGCCACGCCAGCGATCGATGTGACGCTCGACCCTAGACAAGCGACCCGCTCCAGCCGAACAGCCCGTCCTGCGGTACCCAACCCGCGAATATCAGCCTGACCGTGCGTCGCCAACCACACGCTGACCACCGGCACACCCCGACGAAGCACGAGGCGCCTGCCCCACCACCAGTGGGACGGGCGCCTCAACCTGCCCTTGACAGCAGGTGCCTACATATCAGCTGTACTCGGCAGGGACGTTGGTGACGGTGTGGGCCTTGTGAAAGGTGAGGACCTCCGGGCTTAGTGGAGATGTCTGACGTCTTCACCAACCAGAAGGTCCTCGTGCCCCACGCTAACGCTCGTTTGAATCTTCATGGCCGTCGTCTGCTCGTCTCGCGTGTGATCGACGATGCTCGACCGGTGGCTCATGTCGCCAAGGCGCTCGGTGTCTCTCGCCAGTGCGCGCACCGCTGGGTCGCCCGCTTTCGTCTCGAAGGTGATGCCGGCCTGATCGCCCGGTCATCACGCCCACGCCGGTGCCCGCGACGCACGCCCCTGGATGTGGAGAAGCGGGTGCTCAGGACACCGCGGAGCGTCAAGATGCGGGGGCCGCTCATCGAGCCGCCTGGCCATGACGTGACGGTAGCCGCAGCGTTGCAGGGCGGGAGCCGGACGGCCATTGATTCGTGCGTGGTTGTCAGTCCTCGCAGAGCCCGACGAATGCCCCTAGCTGGAGCAGCCCGGTGGTGGATGTCGGCAGGAACTGGGTCAAGCGACCGCTGCGAATGAGGACAGCCAGCCACTGCCCGCGCGAGATCGCGACGTTGACACGATTGCGGTCGAGCAGGAAGTCAATGCCATGAGGTACGTCGGCGACGGACGATGCGGTCATCGACACGATGACGACGGCTGCTTCTCGGCCTTGGAACTTGTCGACCGTGCCGACCAGCACGTCGGCGAAGCCACGCTCGTCCAGCGCCCGGCGGATGGCGTGCACCTGGGCGTTGTAGGGCGCGACGACGAGGAAGTCCTTGGCGATCAGCGGCCGCGTGCCCTCGAAGAGGTCGGGCGCGGTCCACGGCGTACCGACCAGGCTCTCGACCTTGCGGACCACCTCGTCGGCTTCCGCAAGGGACTCGACCGAGCAGTCCTGGTGGTCGAGGCGTACGACGTGCAGGCCGGGCTCCACGCCTGCCAGATCGCGTTCGGCCGTGCGCGGGTGCGCTCGGAGCCGGCCCTCGTAGGAGAGCGTCGAGCCCTTCTCGGCCAGGTCGGGGTGCATGCGCCAGGTGAGGTCGAGGAAGTAGCCGAAGTCCTCGGGCAGCGTTGCGTGCTCACCGATGAGCCATCCCAGTGCCGAGTCGTTGACGGGCTCGGGGTGGATGCCCTGGCTGACCTGCGGCAACTGCTGGGGGTCACCGAGCAGGAGCAGCCTTTGCGCTGCCACCGAGACCGCGAGCGTGTGTGCGAGCGAGAACTGACCGGCCTCGTCAATGACTAGGAGGTCCAGCGAGTCCCGGTCGATCCGCTTGGTGTTGACGAAGTCCCACGTGGTGCCACCGACCACGCAGCCGGTGCTGTTGTCCTCGAGGAACTTCGCGTAGCCACTGTCCTTGATCCCGGTCCAGGCGCGGGACGCGCCGACGTCGCCGACCTTCTTGGCTACCACAGAACCCGGCAGCCCGGCCTGCACGATCGCGTCGAGCATGTGCTCCACCACCGCGTGGCCTTGGGCGACCACCCCGACCTTCCAGCCATGGTCGCGCACCAGCCGCGTCACGACGTGAGACCCGACGTACGTCTTGCCGGCGCCCGGCGGCCCCTGGATGGCGACGTACGACCGGTCCACGGCGCGCACAGCGTCGAAGATGTCGTCGACCGAGTCCCCACCGTGCGGCAGTCCTCCCCCAGTGAGGCGGGGTGGAGTGCGGCGCAGGACGTCGAGTCCGGGCTGCGGGTGTAGTCCGCGCGCGAGCACCGCCTCGGCCAGTTCCTGGACGGCCGCGTCGATGCCACCAGTGCCGGGCGGCGGCCCGGGAACGACGGCGTCGGGGCGCTGGTCGTAGGGCGCACAGTCCTTCGTCAACGTCTCGTCGACCACCAGGACGTCGCGGCCCTCGTGGTCGTGCCCACGGGAGACGACCACGACTCCGCTACGCGAGCAGCCCAGCGATGCGTTGGCGGGTACGTTGTGCGCTCCATCTATCGGGTTCGCGTAGACGGTGCTCACCTGGTCGCCGTCGCGCACCACGCTGCCCGCACCCCAGTGGCCGACCAGGCGCACGTGGCGATGGGGACTCGACCGCGGGGTCGGCTTCGCCCAGTCCTTGATCACGTCGGCGGACTCCACCACGAAGACATCGCGCTCATCGCGCCAGTCGGTCAGCGCCGAGGACAGCCGGTCGAAGTGGGCCCACCAGAACGGCTTGTGCTCGCGCCGGTTGTAGCCAATCGCCGCGGCCAGCATCGCCTGCGCCTGCTGGTCCGGGGTGCGGCCGGTCTCGGGTAGGCCTTCACGCAGTCGCACCTCGAGCGGGGTCAGCTCGAGATCGCACGGCTTCGCCTCTGCGGGGTCGACGGTGCGGGGCGTCACGCCGTGTTCGGCGGCCCGCTCGAGCAGCCAGTCACGCAGCCGGCGGGTGCTCTCGCAGTCGTAGCGGTTGTAGTCGCGGATCTCGGCCAGCAGCTTGGCGGCGCCCTCGGCGTCGCCGCTGTCGCGGGCCTGGCAGTAGGCGTGGTACTCGACTATCGAGGCCGCCGCGTCGGTCACGTCGCCCTCACGCAGGTCGTCGCCCATGTAGAGGGGTTCGAGCTTCTTGATGCTGTAGGACGGCGCGGAGACCCGGATCGCGCCGCGGACGACGGCGTACAGGTCGACCAGGACGCCTGCGGAGAGCAGCTCGTCGACGGCGGCCTCGCAGGTCGCGTGTTTGGCCGCGAGCCGCAGCAGCCCGGACTTCTCGTACGCCGCGTAGTGGTAGATGTGCAGGTCGGGATGCTTCTCGCGGCGGACCCGGACGAACTCGATGAAGTCCTCGAGCGCCTGCTTCTCCTGCGCCCGGTCGAGGGCCCAGAACGGCGTGAACGGAGACTCGGCGCCGTGCTCGGGCACCTCGGTGACACCGAAGAGGTACTCCAAGCCCCACCAGTCGGGGTTCCCGTCGTTCCACATCGGGTCGCCCTCGAAGTCGAAGAACAGGTCGCCGGTCGACGGCTTCGGGATCACGGCGAGGTGGTCGGGGCAGAAGACGTCGGCGCTCACGGGTGCTCCCTCGGTGCCACCGGCGACCTGGAGCGCTGCCTGCGCATGGAGCGTGGTGAACGTCGAGGCGGACATGCCGTCGATGCCCGACGTGGCCGCGGCCAACTGGTCGATGGTGGTGATGCCGGCATCCATCAGCTTGCGGCGTTGGGTCATCCGCATCCCGGCGACGAGCAGAAGGTCGTTGGCGGCGGCGACCTCCTCGCTGCAGACGTCGCAGCGACCGCAGGCGAGCACGCCCGGCATCCCCCATTCGGCCGGTGACTCCGCTGCCTGGTGTCCGTGCAGCAGGTCCAGCAGCCGTTGGCGGCGCTCCCGGAACACCGGCGCCAGGTCGCTCAGCGGGAACCTGACCTGGCGGCCGTTGCCGAGCAGGAGCTCGACGTCGTCGGTCAGTGGGATGCCGACTGCCGCGAGCTGATCGGCGTACGCCGCGAGCTGGAGCAGAGCCTTCGGCCGCTCGTGGCGGGAGAGCTTGGCGTCGCAGACACGGTAGGCGTCGCCGTCGCGGATGAGGAAGTCGGCGAACCCGTGGAAGCTGCCGTCGAAGAACGCCGCCTGGCAGACCAGGTCGGCGCCGGCCTTGAGCGCCTCGATGGTCTGGTCGCGACGCTCGGCCAGGAGCGCGGCCGTGTAGGGCTTGGGGTAGTCGATGAGGCAGACGCCGCGGCCCGTCGCCGCGTCGTACGGCGCCAGACCCTTGCTGAGGCGGACGAGTTCGCGGGCTTCGTGCTCGAGGCCGATCTCGGCGATGCGGTCCATAAGGGGGTCGGCGGCGGTCTTGGCCGCGGGGATCCGTCCGAGCTTCACGTCGAGCTGACGGAGCAGGGTGAACTCGCACTCCGCTGCCCTGGTGAGGTCGCTGGCCGACCACAGGATGTCGTTGTTCGACACGATCATCGGATTCCCCTTCGCTGGACTCAGACTCTAGTTACGCCGACTGACATCCACAGAGGTTCGCTCCGACAAGAGCCCGGCTCGTGTGTGTGCTCGAGATCCACGGACGCAGCGGTACGGATCTGCCCCACCCGCGCGGCACAGACCGGCTTCTGGCACCCGGGCGACGTAGGCGACAGCGGTCGCGCTGGCCGCGATCCGGGCGGTCCGCTCCCCCGCTGAGATTCCCGCCTCATGAATCCCCGCCCTGCCAGTAGTGAGCATGCCAAAGTTCGCGGAGGGGGTTCTTCTTCAAGCACTGCAGGCCGACTCTGCTCGATCGGAAGCAGGTGGTCTGCATCGCGTCGTTCTTCGGGATGCGCTAAGGGGCCGGTCGGACCCGACCCGAGCCGGGGTCGCGACGCGGACCAGGCGCCCGTGGCCTCCTCGATCGTGGCCTTGCGCGCCAGCATCATGCGGACGACCTCGGGCGGCACCGTGAAGCCGGAGGTGCGCTGGTAGCCGCCGACGTCCGGGTCGTAGACCGGGGTGAGCAGCTCGTTGACGTCGCCGGACGGGTCACCGCGGTCGATGAGGCCTGTTGCGGATAGCGTCACCGCATGCCGAGGACTGAACAGACGGTCGCAGCGATCGAGGCCGCCGCGTGGAACGCGCGGATCAATCTTGTCAGACAAATCCCGGAGGAGTACGGCACTGCCTCGCACCGCGAGGTGTACGCCGCTGTCGCGTCACGCCTGTACGTGCCTCAACTGACGCCGGACTTCGCGTATGTTCTACCGCGGCCGGAATACGACTTGGAGCCGGTGAGAGCCGCGCTCCTGGAGGCGCTCCGACTTACCGAGGGTTTCACCCTGGTGAGTGTTGCCGACATCGAGCGGGCCACCCTGGCCGCACCGACCACCGTCGGCGTCTGGAGGCTGCTGCTCGGGTATATCTGGCGCGAGTTCTCTGCGGCGACAAAGGTGGTCGGCACGGAGCTCAGTCTCCCGGCGCTGAGCGACGACCGGTTGAAGAGGTTTGAGCAGGGCCGGGAGGGCAGTCCAGTGACGGCGGGTGAGGCGCGTGTCATCGCGGAGGTTCTGTGTCGTGCCATCGAAGGGACGCTCTGGCCTCAGGCGGACGACGGACGCCGTACGAAGCAGCAACGCCCCGACCTGGCCCAAGGTTGGGACACCGTGCGGAGCTACTCGACCGGCGGGGTGCCGTTCGAGGTGTTCCTTCACCAGCGCCACTACGGGGGCGCATTCCGCCAACTACTCGACGCGATCGGCACCCAACGCGGCGACGTCCTCGAGCAGGAGCTAGAAGATCGCCTGCACCACCGCGCAGTGCCCTTCATCCGGACCGGGGCTCACAACCAGGCAGAGATCCAACAGAGGTTCAACTTGACGGTGAAGCCGGCGCCGGACTTCGTGTTCTTCGACCAGTCCGACACTCTGCGGGCCATTCTGGAGGTCAAGTTGGTCAACGACGGCGGCACCGCCCGGGACAAGGCCGCGAGGTTCGCCTCCCTGCGCGGGGAGGCAGGACGTCTTGGTGGCGTGCCCCTGTTCGCTCTGCTGGACGGTCTCGGATGGACCCGGGTCAACGATGCCCTGGGTCCCGTCGTACGGGATTGTGATGGGCGCGTGTTCACCAGGGGGACGCTGGACGAGATGTTCGAGGTCGATCCGTTTCCACAACTCGCCGGGACGGCGTAGCGGCACCTGGCTGCTAGCGATCGTCACGACGGCGCTGACTCCTCAGAAACTGCAGGAGTTCTCCCGAGACGCGATGATCGCCGCGGCCGACCCGCGGTGTTTCGGGTCAATCTCAGCTCGACGTGATGTCGGCGAGGGCGCCTAGCATCTGAGGCCGCGGCAGCGACCAGGGTTGGCCACCATGCCCGACACGCGGGTTCAACCCCTCGATGTCTGGAGCCATGTGCCTGCTATCTTGATAGACGTTCTAGAACCGCCATCAAGAATGCGGCCTGAGCTAGGGGTGGTCTGTGTGAGTGCGACGCAGAGTGCGCGGTTGCTTCCAACAGGGACGTGCTGGTGCGGTTGCGGTGAGCAGGTGGCTTTGGGTGCGTTCTTCGCCCGCGGCCATGACAAGGTGGCCGAGGCCGCGCTCCTGGCTACCCGCTACGAAGGTTCGGTCGCCCAACTTCTTCACGGTCACGGCTACGACGCTGACCACTCCGTCACCGAGGACGCTGTGCGTTCCGGTAGTTGGGAGCGGTGCACGAAGTCGGGTTGCAACTATGCGGGCACCCCAGCCAGCGTCCGGAACCACCGCGCTAAGGCGGGGCACTAGATGGGTCGCTCCACGACCAGCACCCGCGGTGGCCGGGCACCACGGGCAACCCCAGCAGACCAAGACGACAGCGTCCAAGGTCCCTCGCGACCGGCTTTGCACAGTCCACTGCGACACCTGGATGCTGAAGTGGTCAGTGCGCGCGTCAGGCGCGAGGTTCGCAACCGCGAGATCCACCTACCGCCCGTGAGCACCTACCGGTGGTGGGCCCGCCGTACCGAGGCAGTCAACGGCTCGATCATCGATGCAGTGAGTGCCGACAAGCCAGGACGCATGGTGGTGAGCGATCCGTTCGCTGGTGGAGGTGTCATCCCACTGGCCGCAGTAATGCGCGGCCACAGCGTGTACGCGCAGGATCTGAACCCCTGGGCCGCTGCTGGTCTCGCCTCGATGCTGGCACTTCCGGACCCTGAGGCACTCCGGGATGGAATCGCAGCGTTGACCCAGCGCGTTCTCGCGAGTGCCCAGGCGGCATATGGAACCGTGCTAAGCGATGGGACCCCTGGGCTCGTCACGCACACGTTCCGTGTCGCGGTCGCCCCCTGTACTCACTGCGGCACTCGGCAGCGGATCTACCCGCACGCCTTGGTGACGCTGACCAGTCGCGTCGAACGCAATCTGCCCGAGGCCTTTCTGGCGTGCCCAAACGGTCACCTCTTCAAGGCTCGCCGCGACCAGATCTCTGCCTGTCCCACATGCGACAGGAAAACCGATCCGGCCCAGGTCTACACGCCCCGGCGAGTGGTGACCTGCCAGTGCGGGGAGCAGGATCGGCTAGAGGCCCGCGCCTCCGCCACCGGGCTGGAGTGGGAGGTCGTGCTGGTCGAGCGCGCCGGCGGAGGACGACGGGAGCTGGCGATCCCCACCACTGGTGAGCGGACTGCCGCGGCCGCCGAGCACGCGCAGCCCCGCATGAGCCTGGGGACGATCCCCGCTGGCCAGGAAACAGCAGTGCTCCGCCGTCACGGCTTCAGCCGATGGGAGGATCTCTATCCCCGCCGGCAAAGGGCCATGGTGGAGCGCCTCCTGGAGCTTGCGGCAGGTTGCTCAACGGACGAGGGCGTGGTTGCCGCACTCCGGCTCGCTGTTGTCGGTTCGACTGAGATGGCTGGCCACCTGTCCCGGTGGGACCGGTACTACCTCAAGAGCTACGAGTCCATGGCTGGTCATCGCTTCAACTTCACGACGCTGCCGGTCGAGCCGAACGTCTGGGGCACCACGACCAGCGGGCGTGGGACCACGCTGCGGAGACTGGTCCAACTAGTCAAGGCAGCGGAGTGGCTGCGACAGCACACCGGCGGACGGCTGCAGGTCCAGGGACCGTTGCAGGCCGGCGCGGCAACGGTCCCTGCCCTGCTCGGTGAAGACGTCGACGGTCACTCTCTCGACCGGCCCGACGTTCTGGTCGTCGCCGGCAGCTCCCAGCGACAGCTCCTCCCCAGCGGGTCAGTCGACCTGGTTCTCACCGATCCGCCCTACCACGATGATGTGCAGTACGGAGAGCTCTCCCAGCCGCTGCAGGCGTGGGCCGGCCTTGCTGCTCCTGAGTCGGGTGGCGACGCCGTCGTGAACCGCGCGACCGGTCAGCTCGTGGCTGATGGCAGCTACACCGCGCTGCTCGCGTCGATCTTTCGCGAGTCGGCCCGTTTGCTTCGCGAGGACGGTCACCTGATCTTCAGTTACGCCAACCGCGACCCGCGGGCGTGGGCGCAGCTCCTCGAAGCCCTGCAAAGCGCAGGACTGCGCGCCGCTGGCTGCACGATCGTGCACAGCGAGAACGAGACCGACCACGCCAAACGCAACGTCCGCGCCTGCACACTCGACCTCCTCCTGGACCTTGTGCCCGTGTCGAGTCGCGAGATTGTGAAGCATCGTCCCGAGCTGGGGACGGGGGCAGAGCAGGAGTTCTTGTCCATCGTCGCCGACTACATGTTGTCGGTAGGTGAGCTGCCGAGCGGTTGGCAGACGGAGTTCTTGGAAGCCCTCTCTGAGGCCGAGTTCCTGAAGCCGCAGAGACGGCGCGCGCGGGGGGTCTGAGGGGCCAGCCGCCAAGCGGGGCACTGCCCGGCCGTCGCCCGCCGCGGCGATTCGGGTTCAGGTTGTGGCGTCGAGGGGAAGGCCAGGCACGAAGTCGGTCATGGCGATGCTGAGACGGACGCTAGCCCAGCGTCCTTGCGCTGAGACATCTCTCGGGAGGTGCGGCACCAGGTTCACTGAGGAGCACCAGCCAATGAGCTCGAGGCTGTCGTCGCGGTTGCGACGCACCGCGACCAGGGACCACGCCGGATCCCTCTCTCCGACGGCTGCCTCGTTACGGGAGAGGAAGAACTCCACGCGCCCGGCCGAGGCGCTGCTGGTCGTCTTGACCTCGATCCGATGCCGATGCCCGGTGGTGTCGGGACTGCTGACGTCGTAGCCCAGTTGATCGCTGCGCAGGCTCACCTGATTCACTGCCGCGGCAAGGTCGGGCCGATCCCGCTCGATGAGGTGCCGCTTGCAGAGTTCGACGACGAACTCCTCGCCACGGGCACCCTGATCAGCGAGTTGCTCCGCATCCAAGGTCCTGCCGAGGCTCATCAGCAGGGCCTCGCGGCGCGCGGCGTCCTCGAGGAGTTGCTCGAGGGCTTCCTGGTCGGCCTGCGGGACGTTTTCCCAACGGACCTCGTCGTCAACCACCGCCGCGTAGAGCCACAGCGGGGGCTCTTCGAGTAGCAGTTCCTGGAGGAGCAGCTCGGCGGCCACGTCGTCTGGCAGCCCACACAAGCTAAGGAGCGTCCGGGTGGGGATGTAGGTGCTGCCGTTAGTGGTGACCAGGTGCGCTCGTTGCAGAAGCCGATGACCGGCCTGAAGATCCTGGGAGCGGTAGAGGCCGCCGGTTGCTAGTTGGTCGTAGCTGGACTCCAAGGACGCGGCCGTGTTGCCAGCGGCGTCCAAGACCCGGCCAGCCAACACTGCCGCCTGGAGCTGGTAGGCGGTTGGTGTGGACCTTCCGGGCGGGTGGTGGTTGACGTCGCTCACTGTTCCCCGCGGAGGTGGGCGAAGAGAGCGACCATGTCGGCCGTGGAGTCGAGCGCCGGCCCGTAGTCCTCATCCGAGGGCAGCGCCATCGTGCTGATGTCCGGGTCGTCGAGCATCTCGCCGAGGCGCTCTGCCTTCTCCCTGATCCGGGCGTCGATAACCTCGTCGATCGTCCCCGCAGTGAGGAGGAAGGTGATCCGGGTCTCCTGGTCGGGAGGCAGGCCGAGGCGGTGGATCCGGTCGACGCTCTGGAGGTACTGCCCCGCGTTGAAGGTGCGATCCAGGTAGATCGCGTCATGGCAGACCTGGTGCAGGCTCACGCCCTCGCTCATGGCCGCCGGGTTCGCGAGCAAGACGGCGCACCCAGGGTCGGTGCGGAATCTGGCGAGCTCGCTCTCGCGGGTACGGGCGGCAGCGGGGTCGGCGGTCTCGGAGGGGATGCCGCCGTAGATGAGTGCGGGCTGATGCACCGCCAACATCCGCTCAAGCCCCTGAAGGTTCCGCACGAAGTTGCTCCAGACGAGGGTCTTGCGCCCCTGCCCGGCGTTCGCGTCGATCAGCTCGGCCAGCTGGCGGAACTTTGCTGGCGTCTCGTACTGGTTGTACTGCTGCAGGAGGTCCCACAGCGCGCTGCCGGGCGGAACGTCGAGCGGGGGGTGGCGGAAGCTGACCGCATCCTCGGCCCCCGAGCCGGCCGTGAGTAGCTGTGGGTTGGTGGCGGCCTCGAGCAGGTACATCACGATGTCGCCCGTGCTCGCGAAGGTCGCCCGGTCGGCCATGTTGACCTCGAAGGCACCGGCGTAGCGATCGCGTAGCGCGTGGTAGATCTCCGCCTGGAGGGGATCGAGCTCGACCTCGACAACGCGCATGGTGGGCTGGTCCAGCCCGAGCTCGCTCTTCCTGGTCCGCACGAACAGCGGCGCGATCGCCTCGGCCACCTGGGCGCCGGCATCAGGTGGTGGCGGCGTGACCAGGGCGTCGGCGGGCAGGACGCGCCGGCCTTGACCGGGCCACAGGTAGTCCAGCAGCGCGATCAGGTCCTGGGGGCTCTGAGGAGCGGGTGTACCTGTGAGGATGTCCCTTCGGGCCGCCAGGAAGGCGATGCTGAGGCAGGCGCTACCGAAGGTCCCGTCCCAACCGCGCTTCATTCGGTGCGCCTCGTCCAGGAGCACCAAGGTGGGTTTGCTGGCGACCCACCTAGCGATCGTCTCGTAGCGGCTGTCAAGGCGGTGGTAGTTCACCACCAGCACCTCGGCGTCGCGCGGTGGCTGGTCGACCAGCGGGGCAACGACCGGTCGTTCGCCTTCGGGGAAGCAGTCGTTCACCTCGGTCTGCCAGGCATCGAATGCAGAGAGCGGGGCAACGACCAGCATCTGCTCGACTCGCCCAGCCGCACGCTCGCTCTCGTAGACGGCGTAGGCCACGCTGGTCTTTCCGGCCCCGGGGACTGAGAAGTTCGCTCCGTTGGACAGCCCTAAGAGCCGTCCGAGGTCCCGGGTCTGGAATGTGCGCAGGTCTCGCGCGAAACGCGTTCCGACCAGTCGCTGCGCAACCTCGTCCGCGTCGAGCGGACGAGGCTCCGAGAGGGCCGTCTGCAGCAAGCGACGCTGCGCTCGGGTCTGTTGGAGCAGGTCGTCCAGCTCGGGGGTCGACCGGATTCCGACGCCGTAGCGCTGACAGGCGGTGCGGAGCCACCCCATGTTGCTCAGCAGCCGCTCCAGCGGAAGTACGACTTGGTGACCGGGGCGCTCCCCGTCGGAGCCCCACTCGCCAATCAGCTGCAGCCAGAAGCCTTGCGGGACCTCACCCAGTCGGGTCGCCTGCACCACCGGCGGGACACCCCCGAGGGAGAGACCCAGTGCTGGCGCGGCAAGTGCTTGCTCAGACACCCGGATCCTCGGCCGAGGGCGCTACCGCCCGGAACGCGGCCGCTGCTCGTTCGTACTCCTGGACGGCCGCGGCGAAGGCGTCGTGGCGGAACCCCGCGCGGCCGTGGACATCGGCGTAGGTAGCTGCGGCCTTGTCCAGGACGCGTGCCGCCTCCTTGAGGTGGACCATGGGCGCGGTCAGATCATCGATCTGCTTGGAGTCGCGCTTCTTGTTCTCAATCGCGGTCGTGAGCCCGCTGAACAGTTCGGTTGCGACGACGACCCGTGGCAGTGTGACCGTCTCGCCGTCAGGGGTGGGCAGGGTGACGTCGTCTTCGGGCTTGGTCTGGGCGAGCAACGTGTAGACCCCGGACAGGCTCGGCTTGCCGTTGACGTGTGTCTGCTCCGACTGATCCCCGCCGTCTTCGTCGTCACCGAAGAAGTCACTCACACCGGCCGGGGCGGCGCCGGCCGATTCCGCGCCGTTGCCAGGCATGAGCAACGCGTCCAGATGGGGAGCCAGCGTGGTGGACTCACCCAACGCGGGCGCCACGTAGTCATCTAGCAGGGTCGAATCGATCTCCCTGAGACGCCGGTAGTCGACGCCGGCGATCATTCCGGCGAGCTGAGCGTCACGAACGCGAGCGGCCTCTTCCGGCTTCGTGCTCTTCATCCGCTGGTAGTCCTGGTCGATCTCGATGAGAGCCTGCCGCTGGTCGTCGAAGAACAGAAAGTTGAGTGCTCCGCCGCTGGCGCTCACAACTTCGCGGATCAGTCCCAGGAGCCGCAATTCGCCCTCGACCAAATCGGTGGCCGCCTTCGTGTCCCGCTTGCTGGTGGTCAGCCCGGGGCGCAGTGCCCGACCGACCTCCAGGGTTGTGTAGTTGCCACTGTTGATGAGGTCCTCGATGAATAGCAGCTGGCTGGTGAAGCTGTACTCCTGCTTGACCTCCTGCTCCATTTGCAACCGCAGCTCGAGCTCAGTGATCTCCTTCGGCCCGGCGTCGGCCGGCAGCACGACCACCTTGAGGTACTGCTCTCGCAGGTCGCGCAGTGCGACCGCCCGGGTGTTGGCATTGACGAGCACGCCCCCGGTGGTGATCACGCCCGCGAAGAGCTGGCCGTCGTTGGCGAGCGCGTTCTTGATCCGTTCGAACCCGGGGGTCTCCCTCAGAAGTCGAGCGATGATGTCCTGGGCCTGGGGACCGTAGGGGTCTGTTGCGACGACATCCTGGTCGGCCTTGGGAAGGGACTGCAGCTGGGCCTTGATTCGGTGACTGTGCGGGCTGAGGAGCACCACATCCAGATCGACCGAGGCCACGGGCAGGACCAACGTGCCGCCCTTCCAGCGGAGCTCCTCAGCCGTTCCACCACCGTTGGCGACGGCCTGCTTGGCGGCTTCGACAGCGGCCTGGATGGCGCTCTCCCGTGTGGCGGTGGTGATCGACTGTGTCATGTACCTCTCCCGTGCTGCGTGCGTCGGTCCAGCATGTCAGGCAGGACCGACAGTTGCGGCCAGATGGGCCAGGTCCGCCAGCGTGTGCTCGGTGTAGAGACGGCCGCCATAGGCCCGCACCAGATCATCACTCTCACCTCGGTCCGCCCAGCCTGTGCCGAACAGAACCAGGACCGCCGGGATCGTGAACCGCTTGGGCAGCTGAAGGAGTGTAGCCGCCGTCTTGCGCGCTGTGCCCCCGTCGCGGGCGATCGCGATTAGCACCGCGTAGCCCGCGGTGCCATCGGCCCTGCGGGTCACCACCGACAACTGCCCCGGCAGCTTGCCATGGACCCCCGCGTGGGTTCCAAGGAACGTCTTCGGGACCGCAGCATCACCCTCGGTCGACCAGTAGCCAACATTGGCCTCATCGAGGGCGCCAAGGACGCGCCGGACCATGAGCCTGCTGATCTCGTTGTTGCTGCGGTTGCGGTGGGCGCTCCAGGCGCTGCCCACGTCCCGCTGAGCAAGAAGAGTCCCGTAGCTCACCCCTCCGATGCGGAGCTTCTCCACCTCGCTCCAACCGGTCGCGTCGTCCAGGAGGAGCTCCACCGGGCGAGCGGCCACCGCACCGTCGAGCTGAGGTTCGACCCGCCCGCACACGACGTCGTCGATGATCCGGAAGGCGCTCAGAACTTGGCTCGGACTCCAAGTCCCGTCGGCATCACTCGGCAGCGAGACCCCACGAGCCTGAGAACGGGCCTGCAGGTCTCGCCAGCTCAGGCCGGCAACCAACCCGAGCGCCTCTACCACCAGCGGGTCGTCATCTTGGGCGGCCAGCACGGCAGCGGTGGTGATGTCGGCGATGCTGCCCGTGGTCGTACGGCGCGCGACGTTCGCCAGGGCCGCCTGGTAGCGGTGCGGAGACACGATGGTCCCAGTGAGAACGAGATCCGCACTTGTATCCAGCGTGCTGCGAAGCGCCGCACGAACCGCAGCGCGCAGCGCCGGCTCCGACCCGTGTATCCCGGCATCAGCGGCAGCCACCAGGGCCGTGAGCATGCCCGACAGGTCGGTGCCGTCAACCAGTGGCCGCCCTTCGGCAATCCAATGCAATGCGTCGACGAGGTCGCGCCGCCCCGTGGCGGTCAGCAGCACCGACCGATCGTCAGGCGGCAGCGCGCTGGAGTTGCCGAGAGCCTGGGCCATAGGGCCATCTTGCCGCGAACCGGCCGGCTGCATCAGCGCAATGCCCCTCCCCTGTGTCAGCCAGACAGATCCAGGCGCAGTCGGCGGTAGCGGGTCAGGTGCCGCCAGCGCCCGTATTCGAACGCCGTGTCTGCCTCGACCTCGACGACCACCATGGGGGCCACTCGGGTGATCGCAACCGGTTCGCGGCTGAACCGCCCCAGCTGGTGGGTGCTGAGCTCGGCCGGCCACGGGTGGTCATCGGTGCCGTTGAGCACAGCGGCGAGCTCAGCCGACTCCCTGGAACTGAGCGGATGGGTAGCGCCGGCAACCCGTAGGCGGCCGGCGTCGTCGACCAGGCCGAGAATTAGCCGCACCGGCTGCTCGACGCGACCGATCACCGCGCCGACGGTGGCCTCGCGGGTGTTGTGGATCCGGTACTTCACCCAAGCTCGCTGGCCGGGCAGGTAGCGCTGACCGTCTCCCTTGGCGACCAGGCCCTCAACGCCGACGTCGGCCGCGGCGTACTCCTCCAGCCACTGCCTCGCCTGGGCCGGGTCGCCCGTCTGCGGAGTCAGCTGCAGCGGTGGCCGCCAGGCCGCGGCGAGCTGCTCGAGCAGCGATCGCCGCACCCGCAACGGCCTCCCGCGCACGTCGGCGTCTCCGGCGGCCAGCACGTCGAAGGCCAGGAAGGCCGCAGGCGCCAGCTGAGCCGGTGGCCGGCGGTGGCCGCGGTAGGCCAGGCGCGGGGCAAGAGCGGCGAAGTCCAGACGCCCCTCGCTCCAAACCACGAGCGCGCCGTCGACCACGGTGCCCGGCGGCAGCTGCGCGCATGCGGCGTCGACGACGTCGGGGAAGCCGGCGGTGAGATCCGCGCCGTTGCGTGACCACACCCAACACCTCTCAGGCGTCCGCTCGAGGATGGCCCAGTAGCCGTCCCACTTGGGCTCGTAGACCGTGCCGCCGGGCAGCGCCGAGCCAGCCGGCAGCGTGGCTGCGGGCTTGGCCAGCATGGGCTCCCAGCAGGTGGGCACCCATTCAGCGTACGAACTCGCACCGGCGGCGTCTGCTCGAACACTTGTTCTACTCTGGAAGACATGGCAGGCGGCGGGTACGGGCGCGGGGCGGGGATCCCCCTGAAGGACCGTGTGCGCGCTGGCCAGCACACGGAGCCAGCTCCCAGCAGCGCAGGGGCCCCGCCTCAGCCCGGTCGGCACTGTTGGATAACTCTGCCTTTCGACGCCTCGGAGCCGCGCCCTGGCCTGTTGTTGGAGTGGCGTCGCGCCGGTCACCTCTGGGAGGGCCGAGTCATCTATGCAGCGCAGCTGCGGCCCGGACGGTGGGCCTCAGTCGAGGAGTGGCTCCCGGCCGAGCTACTCACCACCGAGTGACGCGTGCCGTCGTGTCCGCGAACCCGCCAAAGAACGACGCGTGGCGACCGTACGCCGTCGTTCGGTTCGTCCTGATCCGCAACGCCGGCCGCCTCAAGCCGTCACGCGGGCTCATCCTCGACTGGAAGCGCGAAGGCCGACACTGGGAGGCCCTGGTGGTCTGGCATGACGACGCCTCTCTCAAGCCCGTGGTCAAGATGGACTGGCTCCGCATCGACCAGCTCATCCCGGTGCCTGTCGATCCGAACTGGACCGCGCCGGAGCGCTAGCTGTGCGACCGGGCTGAGCTTTGCGGTCGGTGTCGACGAGCTCAAAGACGGCGGCCCGGGGATGGTTGAGGGCAACCTGTGGGGGCGGTGTCGTCAGGAACGCCAGACGCCGGGAGACGCGAGCCGCGCGAACGTCCCTGACGGGCGCGTCGAATCCTCCTGGGCACGGCGCATGACGTGTTGGACGGCGCCCTTCGTCACGCCGAGCAGCCGGGCGATCGTCAGCAGTGACAGCCCCGAATGGGTGCGTAGGTAGACCACCGTCGCGGCTCGCAGTTCGGCGTTGCTCTTCGTCAGCTGGGCCAGATGGTCATGCAGAGCACTCGTCAGCTGTGCGACGCCCTCTGGCCCTCCGTACCGAGACGCCCAGCCTGGTGCTGCTTCCGCGGCCGCGGCGAGGAAACCTGACGGGTCGCGAAGCACGTCCTCCACCACCTCGGCCGGCACGGCGGTCACATCGGCGGGCTGCATGCTGCCGACCTTAACGGCCCCAGCGCGCACCGCCGACTGGTCATGATCCTGCCCCAGTGCCGTCGAAGTCGAAGGCAACCTGGGCGTCGACCGGACGGTTCGACCAGATCACCTCCACGGTGTGCACTTGCGAGGCCGAGCGCTCCGCCTCGGTGGCGTCGTCCACAAGTGTCAGCAGCCACTGTCGGCTCCGGTCGCTGATGCGTACTCGTCCCACCTGCGCCCGTCGAGAGAGCGGCCCGCGGCCTTCTTCCCGACGCGGGATACCCGTGCCCCGCCCGCGGGCAGTGGGATGCGGGCAGTCGTGGTCTCACCGTCGGCGTGGACGATGGTTGTGCCGTTCGCGGTCTCGATCCACTCGCCCCACTGCTTGAACAGGAATGGGACGCCAGCGGTCGTGCACTGATCACGCAGGGACCGCGCCCAGTCGGGGTGCATCGGGCGAGCGCCGCGGCCGGACTCGCCGCCCACGATCACCCAGTCGATGCCGCTCAGCTCAGCGTTCACATGCCCGAGGAGTGGCTCGCAGGACAGGAAGCGGACGGCCGCTGGGGTCTCGAGCAGCGCGGGGATCCTGATATCGGCCCACTGCTGGTTCTCGACGGAGACGCCGATCCAGACGTTGGGCAGCGGCCAGACGTCGGCGGCACGGCAGTCGAGAACATGGTCGCTCGCGGCGATGGTGGTCATCTCGACCACGAGGCCCCGGAACTCAGGCGAGTTCAGGAGCGCCCGCATCCGGCCGTGCCGCTTGGTGAGCAGCTGGAAGGTGTGCCGCGGCGTGAGCGCCATCCGGGCGAACACCTGGGCGATGAACCAGTCGGGCACCTGGTCGTGGAACAGGTCGGACATGCTGTTGACGAAGATCCGGCGCGGCCGGGTCCACCGGAGCACCTGGTCGAGACGCTCGGGGCGCAGGACGACGTCGAAGCCGTCCTCGAAGTAGTGCCCCGGGGTCCCGCGGAACCTCTCGGCGAGGGTCTTGGCGTAGCAATGACTGCAACCCGCGGAAACCTCGGTGCATCCAGTCACCGGGTTCCAGGTCGAGTCGGTCCACTCGATGCCCGTCCTGTCTGTCATCGCGACTCCTCCGGCGAACGAGCCGCAGGGGCTGAGAACGGCGGCCAGCAGATGTCCGGACCCGTCGAGGACCCGACGGCCGGCCGGTGTGCGACCGCTCCCCCGGACTCGTCGGTCACCTCAGCAATCGCGCACGTTGGGCACAGGTGCTCGGTCGTTGTCATCTCCCAACCCGCCTCGAGAGCGGCGTGGTCGGCGTGTGACGGCGTCCACCAGCCCGTGCCCTCCGGCGCGGCCACGCCGCAGCGGTCGCACAGAACGACGTAGTGGGCGGTCTCTCGATAGCACATCAGCCGTGCCCCCCGTCAGCGTGGCTGTCGTCGACCCAGGAGCCGTTCGAGGCGAGCCGGACCATTACGTGGTAGTCGCACATCCGTCCGCCGAGCTCGGCGTGCCGATCGCACCCAGGGAAGTCGCAGACCGCGCCGAGATGCTTCTGCTCACGCCTCCACGCGGCCAGCGCATCTGCATCAGGACCCGAGCCCGGGACCGTGGTGGAAAGCTTCTTTTCGCTCATCACGCCGCCACCTCCTCGTTGTGGAGGACGGCGCGGAGCCGGCCTCCGATCCAACAGCCGACCTGGGGTGAGACCGCATTCCCGTAGCCGTCGACCCTGTCGCGCGCCGGCCCCCACACCTGGAACGTGCCCTGGTAGTCCGCGAAGTCGACGTCGAAACCGCAGCCACGACCGATCTCGTGGTCGTACATCATCCGGAAGTAGCAGTCCTCGAGCGCGAGATCCTGGAGCGCCTCACGCCACTCGGCGGTCAGGATGGCGGTCGTGTCGCGCGAGGTAAGCGTCCCGAACGGATCCGCGACCGGATGCGGGGCGGTCTCGGTTCCGGTGGAGCCGTTCTGCTTGTACCAGCCGGAGAACAGCAGCGCCTGCGTCGGCTCAGCGGTGACGGCCCCGAGAGGATCGGACACCGGGTGTGCCCGGTACTTCGCCTCGAGGATCGACCCGTTGTTCTTCATGGACCCGGCCGCGGTCAGAAGCCCGGGAATCTGATCGGCCGTCACGGTCGGCATCGCCTCAGCGTGCGAGGTGGGCGTGGTGTGCCTGCGGTACGGCAGGACGCCCGAGGAGAGGACGCCGAGGCCACCGGAACCGGCGTTGCCGACGATCGTCTCCATCGGCTCGCCCAGGCACCGGGACGTGCCGTTGGTGCGATTGGGCAGGATCCGCGCCGAGAGCACGCCGAGCGTCTCAGACCCGCCCTGGGTCGGGAGCGGCTCGTCGACGCCGCGCGGGGCGCCCTGGAAGTTGTTGACAGCCATCGCGACCGGCGGAGTGATCAGACCAGTTCCATTCGTCGAGGTCTGCGAGGGCAACGGCTGAGAGAAGTCGCGGGCGCGGCACTCCGACCCGGGCCACTCGAAGGTGTTGCCGGCGGCCGCCATCAGCGCACCGGTCGAGAGGACCGCGGTCTCCTGCTGGCTGGTCTGGGTGGCCATCGGCTGCCAAGGGTGGCGCTCGGAGCCACGCTGGGCCTTCGCCGGCATCAGCACCGCAGGGAACTCGGCGAACCGCTGGCGGCACCGCTCGGCGCGCGCCATCGTCGCGGCGGCGAGGGGCTTGGCCCGATCGCCGATCCGGGTGCCCAGGTTCGACAGGTCGAGGGCGTCGAGTGAGGGCGTGAACGGCGGGATGACCTCGCGGTAGCACGACGGGCAGCGGTAGTTGTACTGCTTGCCGTACCGGACCGAGCCGGTCGGCGGGACGCCGGTCTTCCACGACCACACGGCCTGGACGATGGTCTGGCACTTCTCGCACCAGGACTCGGGACGGTGATCCAGGTCGGGCGCGGGCAGCTCCTTGTCCCAGAAGACCCAGTACCCGCGGTCGCGGGACTGGCCGACACCGAAGAACATCGAGTTCAGGTACAGGACCTTGTGGTTGTACCCCAGCAGGCCGAGCTGCTTGAGCCACCACCGGTAGGTCGACCCATCGCCGACCTTCCGCCTTCCGGGAACGAGCTGGCCCCAGGACGCGAACTCGGTCGTGCACTCGATGAGCATCACCCGCGGGTGGTGCTGGGCGGCGTACTGCAGAACGCAGATCGCCGTCGCACGGTCGCGCTCGGACCGGGTGACGCGAGCTTCGTACTCGGCGTCCTCGAGGTCGAACAGCGTCAGGCCCTCTTCGTACGCCTTCTGCGTGTTCGCCTGGCTGTGGTTGACGCAGCTGATGCCCGCAGTGAAGAGGTCTGCGGCAGGAAGGTCTTGCGCGGAGTGGTAGTCGGAGGCCTCCCTGTTGACCAGGTCGGCGATCCAATGCTCAGCGTTCGGGTGGTTGGCCTCGTGAACCCGCACCTTGTACTCGTTGTGGTTCGCCGCCATGATCACGTCGAAGCCGGCCAGCTCGATCCCCTGCGTGAGACCACCGAAGCCCGAGAAGGCGTCGACAGCCACGAGGGTGTCGTGCTTGAACCGACGTCGCTGCAGCGCCGGGCGCCACTGTGCGGCGGTCATGACGCACTCCCCGAGAAGGTAAGCGCCGCGACGTGGCCGTCCTTGGGTACGCGGCCAGCGTGCTCGCCGCACAAGTGCCCGCCGCTGGCGCGGACCCAGCCGGTGGGCAGCTCTGCGCACGACGGATCGAGCCAGAGTGCGCCCTGGTTGGATCGAACCGTGATGGCGGCACGGCAGGCCGACCGGTGCTCGGGCTTGCCGCCGATGAAGTCGCAGGTGAAGTACGCGGAACCGTGCTTCGCAATGACGTAGATGCTCACGGGGTCACCCCCAGCAGTCGGCCGAGCTGCTCCCACAGGGTGAGGAGGTCGAGGGTGTCGGTGTCCTGGTCGCCCCACTCACGGTGGAAGTCCCGAATCTCGATCAGCCGCTCCGCGACACCCAGAAGCGCGGCGATGTCGGTCGGGGCGTGCGCGATGAGGTCGACGTCGGCCGCGACACCTGTCGTCTTGAGGCCGAGTCGGTGGTCATGGCCTGTGTAGTAGGCGACCAGGATGTTGTCTTCGATCAGTGCGTCGGCGGCAGTGGCCCGGACCTGGTCACCCACGCCGTGCCACGGGCCGGGGGTGGCGGCGTCCAGGCGCCGGCGGATCGAAGCGAGGTCCTCGACGTTCATGCGGCACCGCCATCAGCGACCGCGGCGATTGCCGTCCAGTACGGAGCCGGGTCGGCTTCAGGCTCCCCATGCCGGCAGGTACAGGTCTGGGCGCACATCGGGAGATCCCGGTTTGCGCACTCCTCCGGCCCGTGTCCCTTCTGCGCACATCCCTCGCAGCTGCTCATCTGATGACCTCCTACACCTAACGGATGCGGCCCGCGCCGCTGGGGTATACCCTCCCTATACGGTATAGCCCCCCTATACCGTTTGTAAACCCCTCCACCGTCATCGGTCCCGGCGTGTTGGTCAGCGACATGCCGTCCACATCCCCGCCCCGCGCTCCCGGGCCTGGTCTTCGACCTGCACGTACGCGGCGTGGCGCCAGACCGGGTCTGAGCTGACCCGGGCCACGGCGGCACCGGACCGGATCTGCGCCCGTCCGATGTCGCGCCCACCTACCTCGACGTAGCGCAGCCAGCGCCCGTAGGTGTCGACGTCGTCCTGCGTCGAGTCGCTCACGAGCGTGACCTGCGTGCCGACCGACAGGAGCTGCCTGAGGTGTCGCGTGGACGGGGAGCCGTAGCACTCCCCCGGCTTGCCCGGATGCGGGACCTCGGGTGCGCTGATGCTTCTCTAGGCTTTCCGAAGTTGTCGGATCACCGTGCTTGGAGGGTCGCTGTTGCCTGCTGGGCTAGAAGGCTGGACGCTGACGTTCTACGACTTCACTGCGTCCGTGACCACGCCTGACGTTGAGTGCCTGTCGGGCTTCGGGGAGGTCCACGCTCGCGCCGCGGCGAATGGTGCCCGGCACGGGACCCCGGTGCTGATCGGGCCGGGCGGGTGGCCGGACCCGCGAATCAATCTCTACTTCCGCACCGGCCCGATGGCCGAGGCACGCCCGGGAACGTGGCGTCGGTATGCCTACGCGCTGGTGGTGTGGCTGGACTACCTGCAGGTGGTCGGCCGCGGATGGGAGGAGGCGACGGTCGGTGACGTGGAAGCGTTCAAGGAGTGGCGGCTAACGTCGCTGGACAATGCCGGCCGCGTGCAGCCCACTAGCTTCGACACGGATCGGTCGGCGCTGAACAGCTTCTACTCGTGGGCCGGCCAGCGGTACGGCGTGGCCAATCCGGTCGCCACCGCCGGGGTAGGCACGCGACACCGCGCTCGGCCACACGAAATCGCACTGCGTCGCCCGTCGGTAGGCCGGGACCCATTGCGGCCAGCAGGCTCGACGCGGCGGCAGGTCAAGTGGATGCTTCGATCGGCATTCGAGCAGTGGCGCAACATCGGGCTGTGTGGCTACGGCTTCGATGGGCTGCGCCGCCCTGGCTGGCGCGGCATCAACGAGGACCGGGATGCGGCGTTCGTCGATGGCCTGTACGGGACGGGCCTGCGGTTGGCCGAGTGGGCCGCCGTCCTCGATGTCGAGATCCCCACACCGGGCGCGGCCCGGTTCGCGCCGGCGCACCTGTCGGTGGCATGCCTCAAGGGCGGCAAGACGGGCCGGACGTATCGGATCCCGCGGAGCGTGCTGCAAGCGGTAGCCGCCTACACCGACCCCGCGGAGGGCTCCCGGGCCGAGGTCGTCCGCCGTGCTCAGCGGGCCGGCCGCTACCAGCAGTTGTCCGGCCTCCGGGTCGTGACCGGCTACCGCCCGCAGACTCGTCGGCTGCTGATCGAGGGCCCAGGCGGCGGCCCGGTGCCGGTCTCGCTGGACGTGCTCGGCCCGGACGAGCGTCGCCGCTTGTTCCGACGCACCCCGGACGGGCTTGCGCCGTTGTGGGTGTGGCTCGCCCCGAATGGGCTGCCGAAGAAGCCCTACGGGTGGGAGGACACCTTCGATCACGCCAATCACCGCGTCGCCCGAGTGTGGGCCGAGACCGTCGGCGACGGGAAGGACGCGGACGAGTGCCCGCTGTGGGCGCGACCGCACATGCTGCGCCACTCGTTCTGCCTGAAGTGGTACTCGATCCTCTCCGCGGTCTGGCGGACCCGGGTCACCGGCCTGTCCGAGGAGGAGACACGCGACCTGCGCGACCAGCTGGGCGACATCTGGTACCAACTGGCCACCCTGATGGGCCACGCCCACCCGATGACCACGCGAGACATCTACCTCGAACCCTTCGCCGGCCTGGAGATCGACTACCTGATGGCCATGTTGGACGAGGAAGAGACCCTCGGAGTCGATGCATTGCTACGCACCCTCGCCCACCACGGCGGCCGCACGGTGCAGCCGATCACCACCACCGGCGCCACTACCGGCACCGGCGAGTTGTCCCGGTGAGTGGCGCGCGGGGAGGACAACCCGCGGCCCTGCCTCCGGCCGGGTGGGCGCCACGGCCACGCCTGGGGCCCGATGGCCAGAGCGTGTTGTTCGTTGACGAGTCCAGCGGGCGCAGCACGCTGTTCGACTTCGTCGAGCTGCCAGTGGCCGAACCTCTCCGCCGGTGGCTCGCCGACCGTGTCGCCCGCCGGCTCACCACGCGTTCAACGGTCAAACGCTTGCCCACCGCCCGGTCGCTGGTAGACACGGCCCGCCACTTCGCCGTCGTCTTGTCCGAGCATCCGGTCACGGCCACGCGCCCGGAGGATGTCGTCGCCGAGCACCTGCTGGCCTTCCGGCGTCGCTACGAGCACCTGAAGCCACGAACCGTGAGCAGCTATGTAGAGAACCTGCGACGGCTGCTGCTCGACGACGAGCGTCTCAGCGACGACGCGCGGGCCGGGCTGGCCGCGATCCGGGTACGCGGAATGGGTCGTCGCGACATCAACAAGCCGGGCTACACCGACACCGAATGGCAGGAGATCCTCACCGCCGTACGACACGACGTGCGGGCGGCCCGCGACCGGATCCACACCGCGCGGCGACTCCTGGCCCGGTATCGGTCCGGAGAGCTCCCCGACGGCAGCGAGGAGGCGACACTTGGTCGGTTGCTGGACGGCTTCGAACGGACCGGCCAGCTGCCCCGCAAGGCCGACACGAACGGCACGCCGGAGGTGTACCGGTGCGGCGGACTGGTCAAGGTCGCCGGCATGCTGTGCCTGTCCCCGGACGAACTCGCAGCGTTCGCGCTGCTCCTGATCTCCCTGACCGGGCAGAACTACGGCACGATCGCGGCCTGCCCGGCGGCACACTTCCGCCCCGACGGCGGGCTGACCGACGAGGGCCTGGCCCTGGTCGAGTCCTGCAAGCCGCGACGCGGACCCGACCGGGAACACATGGTCATCGCGCTGGAAGACCTCATCACCGGCGGCGACCCCGACCATCGGTGGTCCCGCTCCCCGCTGCAGGTGTATCGAATGCTGCTCGATCTCGGCGACACCGCCCGCCGCCTGAGCAACAGCCAGACACTCTTCGCCGGACGGATCGCGAAGAAGACCGGTCACACCCCAAGCCCGTGGATCACCACGCTGACAAGCCACCATGTGCAGCGATGGGCCGCCGCCCGCGGCTTCCCCACTGCCAACGCCGCGGTTCCCGACGGGAAGCCAGTGATCTCGGTCAAGAGGCTGCGGCGGACCGCGATCGAGCGGCGCCGTCGTCCCGTGGCGCACTCCCCAACCACCCTGCGGGATCGCTACCTGATGCCCCACCCCGCCGTCCAGGCCGAGTCCCACGCGATCGTCGCGGCCGCCCTGGACAGCGAGGTGAGCAAGGCCCGCGACCATGCCCGTGTCCCCGTCTTCACCCAAGACTTCGTCGACCTCGCCCGACGCGACCCACAGGCTGCCGCCACGCAGGCCGGCATCAGCATGGGACAGCTGGCCGGGCTGATCGAAGGGAGTCAGGACACCGTCCTGGCGTCCTGCCACGACCACCTGGCCAGCCCGTACACGCCGCCCGGGGTCGCCTGCTCGGCGTCCTTCCTGGCCTGCCTGGACTGCGCCAACGCCCGCGCCCTGCCGCACCAACTACCGATCCAACTGGCCGCGATCGACGCACTGGAGCGGTTGCGACCTCACCTCCCCCCGGCCATGTGGGCGCGCCGGTACGCGCCCCGGCTGGACCAGCTGCAAGACATCACCACCGGCTTCCAGCGCGCCGAGATCGATCGAGCCAAGGCCGAGATCACCGACGAGCACCGCCACCGCATCAACGACCTCCTGGAGGGCCGATGGGACGTCCGCTGAGGAGTGATGACGCCAGCCGCGTCGGCGAGCTCATCCTGCACCACCGCACCGTGCGCCCCGGGACCTCGCCGGACAAGCTGTCCCACTTCGAGGACGCGGTCTGGCACCTGGCCCCCGCCCACCCCGACGCCCACGCGAAGATCAACGCGATCCGCTGGGACCACTGGCCCGCCGAGCTGGTCGACGTGTTCAAGACCGTCACCCTGGCCTTCCTCGAAGGCCCCACTCCACGCAGCGTGACCGTCACCAGCGACGGAGACCTGATGAGCATCGGCACCCTGGTCTACCGGCTGCGCACGCTGCGCGTGTTCGCCGAGTGGATGAGGCACCACCACTTGGCCAGCCTGCACGAGGTCACCGATCAGCAGCTGGACCGCTACCGCCAGCACGTGCTCCGCCTCGAGGCCAGCACCCACCACAAGAGCCACCTCTTTATCGCGGTCCGCACCGTCTGGGAATACCGCGACCGTCTTCCCCAACGCTGTCGCCTGAACACCCACAACCCGTGGAGCGGGACGCCGCCGGCTCGGCTGGCCGCGGCCTCGCCCCGGCCCGCAGCCGCGGAGAACACGACCCCGCGCATCGCCGCGGCCACGATGGAAGCCTTGCTGGCCTGGAGCCTGCGCATGGTCGAGGTGATCGGCCCTGACATCGTGGCGGCCCGCACCGAACTGGACCAGCTGGAAGCCGGCACCCATCCCAGCCAGCGCGCCTTCGACGGGCTGACCTCCCGGCAACGGCTCCAAGCGTTCGTAGCCGACGCGACCCAGCGGCGTCACGCCCTACCTGGACATCCCCGCTGCAACCCGCACGAACAAGCACGGATCAACTGGAGCCAGCTCGCCAGAATGCTGCAACTGCCGCAACGCCAAGTACCCGCGAGCCTGCAGCCGGTCATCCTCGACAGCGGCCTTCCTGTCGACGACGGCTCACCCGTGGGCACCATCCGCGGCCTCGTCCAGGGCCGCCCGTGGCGCGAACGCCCTCTGACGACACACGAGCTCCCCAGCCTGATCTCTCACCTGTCTGTGGCCTGCTTCGTCATCATCAGTTACCTGTCGGGCATGCGACCCGGCGAGGTCCTCAACCTACGCCGTGGCTGCAGCCGTCGGGACGAGATGACCGGTCAGCTACTGGTGGCCGGCCGCTACGGGAAGGGACCGGCGCGTACCCACCGCCCCACCCTCGGGGACGACCCCTGGGAGCGCACCTGGGTCGTGGTGCGCCCGGTCCACGACGCGATCACGATGCTCGAGCAGTTGAGCGACGCACCCTTCCTGTTCCCCTCCAGCCTCCACAAGCCGCACCCGATCCGGCCGGCCGAGCTGCACGCCCGCCGAAGCAGCGAGATCACCCGCGACCTGGGAAGCTTCATCGCCTGGGTCAACGGCACCTTCCGTGGCCTCGACGACGAGGCCGTGATCCCACCGGATCCGGCCGGTCGGATCTACCCCACCAGGTTCCGGCGCACCCTGGCCTACTTCATCGTGCGTCGCCCCCGCGGGCTGATCGCCGCCGCGCTGCAGTACGGGCATGTGTCCACGACCGTCACACTCAGTTACAGCGGCAAGGCCGACAGTGGATGGCTCGACGACCTGGCCGTCGAACGCCTGGAGGCCATCCTTGAGCACAACCAGCACGACCATGCCCTGCTGGCGGCCGGGGAACACGTCAGCGGCCCCGCCGCCACCGACTATCGCGATCGGGTCGCCGCCACCCACCGGTTCGCCGGGCGAGTGGTCAACCGCGTGCGCAACGTCGAACGCCTCCTGCAACACGCCGACCCCAGCATCCACCACGGCGACGGAATGACCTGCGTGTACCGGGCCGAGACCGCCGCATGCCGCACTAGCCGACAAGCCCAAGGGCTGCCGATCGATGACGGCCCCCACGAGGCGGAATGCCAGTCCGGGTGCGTCAACCTGGCCTACACCGACCGCGACATCGCCCGCCAGAGCGAACGCCTCAACGTCCTGGATGCCGCCGCAGACGACCCGATGACACCGGCCCCCCTGCGCGACCGCGCACGCGCCCAAGCCGAACAGATCCGCGCCGTCCTCACACGACACCAGACAGCACCCAAAGAAGGTCGCACACCATGACCCGCAAGCGACGCGACCTTGACGCAGAACGCCGCGACCTGACCGCCGCCGCGGAACGTCTCCTGGCCGGCACCCCGCTGCGGTCGGCCAGCGGGAAGCTCACCAGCAGCGAACTGATCACCGAGTCCGGCCTACGACGTGACGTCGTCTACGGCGAGCACAAGGACCTCGTCGACGACTTCAAGGCACGCGTTAAAGCCCAGGACGCCACACCCAGCTCGATCGCAAGAATCTCCGACGAGAACCGCGCGCTCAGGAACGCAAACGATGCTCTCAAAAAGCAGCTCGCCGAAGAACACGAGACCACCAAGACGCTGACGAAGATCGTCGCCGAGCTCTCCCTCGAGGTCCACCAAGCACGCGAAGAACTCGCCGCGCTGCGACAGGTAACACATATCGGCACGCAGTCGCCGCACGACCGGCTGCCAGGAACGTAGCGGTGCCCCCGCTGGATCAGCGCCGAACGGGCGGACCGGGCCAGGCAGCCCACCGGCTCCACCACCCGAGCTGATCGGGGGCTGCGTCCCGAATACCGATCGGCTCGCGGAGCGTGCCAGTGCGGGATCCGCTTCCGCTGATCGCGTTCGGCGCAACCGCGTGAACTGCGGAGGCGACGTATGTCGGTCGGCCAGCGACACTCGGGATAGGCCGGACGTGTGCCTGTCGCTTGCCGACGGAGATCGGCCAACGCTTTCTCCACCGGGCTGGTCGAGATCGTGTTCCGTTCAACTCTCAGGGCGATTCAGGCCGTTATGCTGTCGATGGCCTGGCCATGGGGGCCTCAAGGGTCGCGATCTCCTCGAACTTCTGCGCATTGTCACCGAACGGGCACACATTATTGAGATGCCCAAAGCGACTGGCGACAACGTTCAGCGAGGTCGCGTCGGACCCGGGCCTCGTCTAGCCTCGGCACGACCCAGCCATTAGCCGCAATACCGTTCAGTTAAGATCACATCGGTGTAGTTTGGTGGTATGCCGAGAGCTGGATGGAAGAAGCCTGAGACCGAGCGCCGATTGTCGGACCTGGTGTCGG
>NZ_LMFI01000016.1:153676-268175 GCF_001426745.1 Nocardioides sp. Root140 | reverse complement strand
GCATGCGAACAACCTGGAGTCGGTGTTGACCTATGAGGGCACCAGTGAGGTGCACCAGTTGATCATCGGCCAGGCCGTCACCGGCGAGTCGGCCTACCGGTGACCGATCAGGACTCCGCCGGAGCCCTGGCGGGCGTGCGCATCGCCGACTTCAGCAGGGTGCTCGCCGCGCCGTACGCCACCATGCTGCTCGCGGACCTCGGCGCCGAGGTGATCAAGGTCGAGCGGCCCGACGGCGGCGACGAGACCCGGGCCTGGGGGCCGCCGTGGCACGAGGGCGAGTCGACGTACTTCCTGTCGGTGAACCGCAACAAGGACACCGTGGTGATCGACCTGCGCACCGAGGAAGGGCAGGGACAGGCGCGGGACCTGGTGGCCTCCTGCGACGTCCTGATCGAGAACTTCCGGACGGGCACGATGGAGAAGTTCGGCCTCGGGTACGACGACCTGGCGGCAGAGCACCCCGGGCTCGTCTACTGCTCGGTGACCGGGTTCGGCTCGGGCGCGGGCGCCGACCTGCCCGGCTACGACCTCGTGGTCCAGGCCGTCGGTGGGCTGATGAGCTTGACCGGTGACGCGGACTCCGGACCGATGAAGGCCGGTGTCGCACTGGTCGACGTGATCACCGGGCTGCACGCCACGATCGGGATCCAGGCCGCCCTCGTGCACCGGGCCGGCTCCGGTGTCGGGCAGCGGGTCGAGGTGAACCTGCTGTCCTCGTTGCTCTCCGCGCTGACCAACCAGGCCTCGGCACACGTCACGACCGGGGCTGTGCCGAAGGCGATGGGCAACAAGCATCCGAGCATCGCGCCGTACGAAGTGTTCGCCACGGCCGACCGTCCGCTGGCCGTCGCGGCCGCCAACGACAAGCTGTTCCGCAACCTGGCCGTCGCGCTGGAGCGTGACGCCCTGGCCGAGGACCCGCGCTTCGCGACCAACTCCGCGCGGGTGGCGCACCGTGACGTGCTCGTCGCCGAGCTCGAGGACCGGTTGCGCGAGGAGTCCGCCGACCACTGGTTCGCCACCCTGTCCGCGTGCGGGGTTCCGTGCGGGCCGATCAACGACCTCGCCCAGGCGGTGGCGCTGGCCGAGTCGCTGGGTCTCGACCCGGTCGTGGAGGTCGGCGGCCCGGGGCGGAGCAGTCCCGTCCGTCAGGTGGCGCACCCGATCCGGATGTCACGGACGCCCGCGACGTACCGCGTCGCGCCACCCGTCCTCCCGGTGGCGCCGGGGGAGTAGGCAGCCGATCAGGCCCGGTCGTCGGCGATCAGACGGTTCAGTGCGGCGGGTACGTCGAGCACCGAGCCGATCGCCGCGACCCGGGCGCCACTGTCACGGGCCAGCCGCTGGGCCTCGTCATCGTCGTCCGCCGGGGCCAGGATCACCAGCTCGTCGAGGCCCCGGGCGACCCGGGTGACGTCGGCGTCGTCGGTGTCGCGGCAGTCGGAGAGCAGGAGCACCACCCGACGCCGGGCCCGGGCGCCGGCCAGCTGCACCTGTGCCTCACGCAGCGCGTCGGCCAGGGCGGTCGTGCCGTGGCCGCGCAGGGCGAGGATCCGCTCGACGGTCCGGGTCGGCGTGCTGGCATCCGCGATCCGCTTCAGTGCGGTGGTCCTGGCCGCGAACGCCAGGACGGCATGCTCCTCGGGGGCGAACGTCAGGCACGCGGCACCGGCCACCGCGGCCGTGGTCAGCCGGGCACCGTTCATCGATCCCGAGTGGTCGATCACCAGGCACAGGGCCAGCTCCGGTCGCGCCCAGTCCACCGCCGACATCTCCTCGAGCGAGGGCATCCGCGCCTCCGCGCGGGCCCCGACGATCGCATCCATCGAACGCTCGATGTCAAGGTCGCCACTGCGATGGGCCGGCACCGTGCGAGGTCTCGAGACCCCGCGGTTGCGCGGGATGCCGCGACGGGTCTGGTCGAGGATCAGCCGCGGTGCCAGGCGGCGTACGGCGGCCCGCAGGCCCTCGTCCGTGGCGTGCGACATCTCGACCAGCAGCGTCAGGGTGTCGTCCGGGTCGTTGCGCAGGGCGTCGTCGAGCGCCTCGAGGTCGAGCTCGCCGACCTCGGGGGAGAGCTCGGCGAACGTCGGGAACTTGTCGAGCTCGGCCCGCCCGGTCGTGCGCGGCGCCGACTTGCGCTGACGTGACTCCGGGGTGCTGGACGCTGGGGGTGAGCCCGCCGACGGCGGCGGGCTCAGGGTTCCCCCGGCGACCCCGGGGACGCGTCGGAGTCGGAGGCCGGGTCGCGGTCCGACTCGCTCGGTTCCGCACCGAAGACCGCGACGTACAACGCGGTGACGACCTGCTCGGGCGTGCGGTCGCAGCCGTCGTGCAGTCGGATCCGTCCGGACAGCGCGGCCTTGGCGGCGGCCAGCCCGACGTGCCAGTCGTCGGTGGTGGTGCCGCGCAAGCGGGCCAGCTCGACGGACAGGCGGGCGACGTCGATCGCGCCGCGCACCGACGACCCGAAGCGGATGTCGTCGTGGTCGCGCGTGCTGCGGACCAGCTCGACGACCCGGGCGCGCCAGGTCGGGTCGATGTCGCGGGTGCGCAGGCCGACGATCTCCTGCTCGGCCTCGGCGGTCTGGTAGTCCATCGAGATGCGGCAGGTGCGGTCGTAGAGCGCGCCCGAGACCCGCGCCGTACCGACCGCGTCGAACGGGTTCATCGCCGCGACGAGGGCGAAGCCCGGCGCCGCCGCGACCCGACCCAGGCGGGGCACGGTGATCTCGAGCTCGGACATCGCGGTCAGCAGGACGTTGAGGGTCTCCTCCGGGATCCGGTTGAGCTCCTCGACGTAGAGCAGCCCGCCCGTGCGCATCGCCTCGAGCAGCGGCCCGTCGGCGAAGATGTCCGGCACGTAGCCCTTGGTCAGCACCAACGCCGGGTCGAAGTGACCGATCAGGCGCGCCGGGGTGAGTTCGGCGTTGCCCTCGACCATCACGAAGGCGATCCGGCGCCCGGTCGCGACCTGCCGCAGCAGGGTCGACTTGCCGGTCCCGGGCGGCCCCTCCAGCAGCACGTGGGCGCCGCTGAGCAGGGCCGCCTCGAGCAGCTCCGCCTCGGCGGCGCGCTCGATGACCTCCGTGGGTCCGGCATCGGCGGCCGGGCCCACGGAGGACGTCTGTGTCACGGGAAGCGCCACCTCAGTCGTGGCTGTGGACGACGACGCCGCGGACGTTCTTGCCGGCGAGCAGGTCGTCGTACCCCTCATTGACCTGGTCGAGCGTGTACGTGCGGGTGATGATCTCGTCGAGCTTGATGTCACCGCTCTGGTAGAGCCCGAGGATCCTGGGGATGTCGGTCGTCGGGTTGCAGTCGCCGAACAGGCTGCCCTTCAGCGACTTGCGGAAGAGCGTCATGATCGAGCCGGGCAGCTCGATGGTCTGCTCCTCCAGCTTGTTGAGGCCGGTGAGCACCACCACGCCACCCTTGCCGACCGCGTTGAAGCCACCGGCGACGATCTCGGAGGTCATCAGGCCGGGCGTGAGGATGGCCGAGTCGGCCATCTGGCCACGGGTCATGTCGGTCAGCGCCTCCATGGCCTCGTCGGTGCTCGCGAAGCTGTGCGTGGCGCCGAGCTCCATCGCCTTCTCGCGCTTGTTCTCCAGCGGGTCGATCGCGATGATGTTCTTCGCTCCGGCGAGACGCGCGCCCTGGACGGCGTTGATGCCGATGCCGCCGACACCGACGACAAGGACGGTCTCGCCGGCCTTCACGTTCGCCGTGTTCACCGCGGCACCCCAGCCCGTGGGTACGCCGCACCCGACGAGAACCGCCTTCTCGAGCGGCAGGTCGTCGTCGACCTTGACGCACGAGTTCTGGTGGATGACGCCGTACTGGCTGAACGTGCCGAGCATGCACATCGCGCCGTACTCACCGCGGGGGCCGGTGATCGGGAAACGCTCGCCGGGCAGGTAGCCCTCGAGGATCGTCGCGCCCATGTCGCAGATGGACTGCTGGCCGTTGGCGCAGTAGCGGCAGCTGCCGCAGTTCGGGATGAAGGAGCAGACCACGTGGTCGCCCACCTTCACGCGGGTCACGCCGGGGCCGACCTCCTGGATGATCCCGGCGCCCTCGTGCCCGAGCACCATCGGCAGCCGGGCCTCGAGGTCGCCGTGCGCGACGTGTACGTCGGAGTGGCACAGGCCGGCGTGCGTGTACTGGATCAGCACCTCGCCCTCGCGCGGCTTGTCAAGGGTCAGCTCCTCGATCTCGATCGGCTTGCCGGCTTCGATGACGACTGCGGCCTGGGTCTTCATGGGGTTCTCCTCGGGGCTGGGTGGTCCTCTCACCGTCGCACCCGTCGCCGCGGCCGGGTGTTCAAGAACTGGACAGCCAACCCTTCTCCAACCGGCGCATGATGTCGTGACGGAAGTCACAGATCCTGGAAGGGCACGACACGATGTCGCAGAGCGCAACGACGTACGACGAGGTTCCCGGCGCCCGCCCGGACATCGCCGCCTCCTGGCGCCGGGCCAGCCTGGCCGGGGTCGAGCACACCGGCCCCTTCGTCCGCCTCGTCCCGCGCGACATCGACCACAACAGCTCGCTCCTGGTGGGCGCCGGCCCGGTGCTCGACCAGCTGGAGACCAGCCTGACCGGCACTGGCTTCTCGACGATCCTTGGAGACCGCGAGTGCCGCATCGTGAGGCGCTGGGACGACGACGCACGCACGCGGGACAGCCTCGACGCCCTCAACATCCGTGAGGGTGCCAGCATGCTCGAGGACACCATCGGGACCAACGCCCTCGGCACGGTCTTCGAGACCCGCCACCCGGTCCTGATCCACGGGTCGGAGCACTTCGTGGAGACCCTGCGACGGTTCAGCTGCTACGGGCACCCGATCCGGCACCCGCTGACCCGCCGGATCGAGGGCGTCCTCGACATCTCCGCCCTGGTCGCGACCGCCAGCCCACTGCTCCCGCCGATCATCGCCCGCGCGGTGCATGACATAGAGCAACGCCTCCTCGGTGGCAGCCGCATCTCGGAGAAGAGCCTGCTGGCTGCCTTCCAGGAGGCCTCGGGGCACTGCCGTGGCGCAGTCCTGGCCATCGGCGAGGACGTGGTGATGAGCAACCAGGCCGCCTCGGACCTGCTCAGTCCCTCCGACATCGCGCTGCTGCGGGTGCTCGCGGAAGATCCGCCGACTCGGGGTGGCAGCGCCCTGCGCCTCACCCTCGAGACGGGCCGCTCCGCGGACGTGACGGTCACCCCGGTGCCGGGTGCCCGACGCGGCGTGCTGCTCAAGGTGGTCGAGCACGCGACCGGGCCGCACCTGACCCCGGCGGCCATCTCGTCCTCCGGCCATCCGCGGGCCTCGGCTCCGACCCTGGTCTCGGGCCCGCCCGGCAGCGGCCGGTCGACCCGGGCCCGCGCGCTCGCCGCCCTGCCGACGAAGGTGCTCCGTGCAGCGACCGCCCTCCTCGAGGGCGAGGTCGCGTGGGCGAGGGACTTCGAGAGTGCGATGAAGCGCACCGTGGGGTCGGTCGTCGTCGACGGGATCGACCTGCTCAGCGACGAGCTCCTCGACCTCGTGATCGAAGGGGTCGACCGGAGGCCCCGGCCGCAGGTGATCCTGACCAGTGGTCCTGTCGACTCGTTGACCGGACGGGCCGTCAACCTGGCCGGCACCGCGACCGTGCGCGAGGAGCTGGCCCCGCTGGGGTCACGACGCAACGAGATCCCGGACCTGGCCACCTCGATGATTCGTGACGTGGCCGCCAACGACTCGGTGCACCTGACACCCGGGGCCCTGCACGCGCTGACCGCGCACGACTGGCCCGGCAACCTGCGTGAGCTGAAGGCGGTGATCGGTCACGCGGTCTCGCGCCGGTCGTGCGGAGGGATCGCCCTGACCGACCTGCCCGAGGGCTACCGCCTGACCACCCCCGCCCGGCAGCTCACCGCCCTCGACCGCGCCGAACGCGACGCCATCGTCGTCGCACTGCGCGCGGCCGGCGGGAACAAGGTGCAGGCCGCGCGAGAGCTCGGCGTCTCGCGGACGACGCTCTACGCCAGGATCCGGCAGCTGCGCATCGAGCAGTACTGAACCCTGGGTCGCCGACACCTGTCCAGAGACTGAACATCTGACGTGTCGATCCGTGGTCAGGCTGGGAGCCCGACATCCCCTGTCCCTCCCGAGGAGTGCCATGACCGTCATCGCAGACGTCGAGACCGATCTCGACCGCACCCGCTTCTTCATCAACGGCGAGTGGGTCGACCCGATCGGCTCCGAGAGCCACCGCGCACTGGAGGCCGCCACCGGGGAGGCACTCGGCACGGCGTCGCTCGGCACGGACGCCGACATCGACCGCGCGGTCAAGGCCGCCCGGGAGGCGCTCGACCACGGCCCCTGGGGTCGTACGACGGCCGCCGAGCGTGCGGCGTACATGCACAAGTTCGCCGACGCCCTCTCGAAGCGGGCCGAGGCGACCTCGACCCTGGTCAGCCGCGAGAACGGCATGCCGATCGGGCTGTCGACCGCCTTCAACGGCGCTGCCCCGGCCGGCCTGCTGCAGATGTATGCCGAGCAGATCAAGACGATGGACCTCGAGGAGGTCCGGCCCAGCGCGTCGGGCTCGACGATCGTGCGACGCGAGCCGGTCGGCGTGGTGGGCGCGATCGCGCCGTGGAACTACCCGCAGGTGCTGGCGATGATGAAGATCGCGCCCGCCCTGGCCGCCGGTTGCACGATCGTGCTGAAGCCGTCGCCCGAGACGGCGCTCGACTCCTACGTGATGGGTGACGCCGCCCAGGAGGCCGGGCTCCCGCCCGGCGTGCTCAACATCGTGCTGGCCGACCGGGAGGCCGGCGCCTCGCTGGTCTCGCACCCGCTGGTCGACAAGATCGCCTTCACCGGCTCCACCGAGACCGGTCGGATCATCGGCGCGGAGTGCGGCCGACTCATCCGCCGGATGACCCTGGAGCTGGGAGGCAAGTCGGCGGCGATCTTCCTCGAGGACGGCGACGTCGACACCTTCCTCGGCGGCATCGGGATGGCGTCGTTCATGAACAACAGCCAGACCTGCACGACGCAGTCGCGGATCCTCGCGCCGCGTTCCCGCTACGCCGAGGTGGTCGACGCCCTGGCCGGCTGGACGAACTCGCAGACCGTCGGCAACCCGCTGGACCCGTCGGTCACCATCGGCCCGATGGCCAGCGAGAAGCACCTCGAGCGCGTGCTCGGCTACATCGACGTGGCGAAGAACAGCAACGCGCGCCTGGTCTCCGGTGGTGGTCGCCCGCAGGACCAGGACCGCGGCTGGTTCGTGCAGCCCACCGTCTTCGCCGACGTCGACAACCACGACCGCCTCGCCCGTGAGGAGGTCTTCGGCCCGGTGATGGCGGTGATCCCGTTCGACGACGACGCCGACGCGGTGCGGATCGCCAACGACTCCAACTACGGCCTGGGCGGCTCGGTCTGGAGCACCGACGAGGGGCGCGCCCTCGACGTCGCCCGCCAGGTGCGCACCGGCACGATCGGGCTGAACTACTACAACCTCGACCTCGGTGCGCCGTTCGGCGGCATGAAGGACTCCGGGATCGGGCGCGAGATGGGGCCCGAGGCGATCAACCCGTACCTCGAGTACAAGTCGATCTACGCGAGCGCCGACCACCTCGAGGGCTGACCCTCCGCCGGCGACGACGCCTCCTTCTCCGGGTCCTGCGGGCGCCCGTATGCTCGCGGGACACCGGAGAAGGAGTGTGCGTGACCCTCGACGTCGACGGCGACCTGTTCGACCTCGCCAACTCGCTCGCGGGACTCCTCGGTGCCCCCGTCACCATCGAGGACCGCGACACCATCGTGATCGCCTACTCCGGCGGCAACCAGGACGTCGACGAGGCGCGGATCGGCACGATCCTCGGCCGCCAGGTGCCGGTGCGCTACCGCGAGGCGATCGCCGCCACTGGTGTCTTCGAGAAGCTCCGGACGTCGGACGACGTGATCACCGTCGACCTCCCGGAGGAGCACATGGTCTCGCGCGCCGTGATCGCCGTACGCGACGAGGGCCGGCTGGCCGGCTCGATCTGGGCGGCCATCCCCGGCGGGCCGTCCGCGGCCCAGGCCGAGATCCTCCGCGCAGCCGCACCCGTCGTGGCCGGCCGGCTGCGCGCCGAAGCCTCCCGGGCGGACCGCAACCGGCGTGAGCGGGTCGCGCTCCTCGACACGCTGCTCGGCGGGGGCGAGGAGGCCGAGGCCGTGGCCGCCGACCGCACGATGCGCGGCGACTGGGCGGTGGTGACGATCCGGAGCGCCGACGACGAAGCGCTCCACCAGGCCGCCGGACCCTTGACGCTGCACCTGGCCGCCATCGCGCCCGGCGCGCTCAGTGCACCGCAGGACCGCAGCATCCGCGGTGTCCTCCCGGCCGGCTCGGCGGCCCGCATCCTCGGCGACTTCCTGCGTCGCTTCGGGGCCCGCGACCGGCTGGCGGTCGGCATCGGTACGCCGGTGGGCCAGGTCGCCGACCTTCCCGAGTCACGGGTGGTCGCGGACCAGGTTGCCGACGCGCTCGTACGACGCGGACGGGTCGGCGTGGTCGCCTCGCTGGACGACGTGTTCGCCGACGTGCTGGTCGACCGGCTCGAGGGTTTCCTCAACCTGCACAGGCGATCGAGCCCGTTGACCCGGCTCGCCGAGCACGACCGCACGCATGAGGGCGGGCTGGTCGACGCGGTCCGCGCCTTCCTCGACACCGGCGAGATCAGCACGGCGGCCGAGGCGCTGACCGTGCACCCGAACACCGTCCGCAACCGCCTGCGCCGGGCCCGCGAGGCCTGCGGCGTCGACGTCGGTGACCCGGCGGTCCGGCTGGCGCTGATGATCGACCTGCGCGTGGTCCGCTGAGGTCGGTCCCGGCGTGACCGATCAGTCGATGACCGTGATGCGTCCCGCGTAGTCGGACGCGAGCCTGGCGTACACCTCGGCGACGTAGTCCTGCCGGATCAGCAGCTGATCGGTGCGCAGGCGCTTCGCGTGCACGGGAAGGTCGGCTGGCGCGAGCTCGGCCAGGCTGGTCAGCGCCGTCGAGTAGTGCCCCACGACGCCCGCCGGCAGCAGGCGGGTCTCCACCGGGACCAGCTCGAGGGGGACGTCGAAGCGGACCACGTCGCAGGTCTCGCTGATCGCCGCCAGCTTGTCGACCGGCTCGCCACGGTGCGCCACGTAGAGCGGCCGGCACCCGGGGTGCAGCTCGCGGGCCGTGTCGATGAGCTCGCGCGCCACCTCGAGGGCGAGCGGCGCGTCCATCAGCCTGACCCGGGCGAAGCCCTGGCCCACGACGAGGACGAGCGAGGAGGACCGTCGCAGGTCGCGGTAGCGCGACTTGAGCCAGGTCCATTCGTTGGCGAGCACGGTGTCCCCGGGCGCGGAGCGCAGGGACTCGGCCATCGAGGTGAAGAACGTGACGTCCGGCTGCGGCATGAAGCCGTCGCGCTCGGCCGCCTCGGTCCACTCGAGGGGTTCGAAGCCCCCCTGCGACCGGTCGATGGCCAGTGTCGACGCGCCGTCGTCGAGCACCACGACGTCGGAGCCGGTCCGCCCGAGCAGCGACGCGACCCGCCACCCGGAGGTGTCGCGGTAGTCGCCGATGACCACCGTGTCGACCGTGCGCTCGTTGCGGGCGATCGCGACCATCTCCTCGGCCACGGGTCCGGTGCTCGGTCCGGGCTTGCGGAACCCGGTCGACTTGCGCAGGTGGAAGGTGAAGCCGCGCAGGTGCATCAGCACGTTCATCGTCGGCCGCAGCATCGACGGGTCCTCCTCCTGCATGGGCAGGAAGACGGTGCCCTTGGTGATGCCGTGCTCGCGGACGTACTCGAACAGCCCGAGGGCCTGGTACGGCGAACCGATCACGGCCAGGATGGAAGGCGTCACGCAGCGGGCCTCAGGTCCGGTCGACGGAGTCGTCGGTGCCCAGGGCGACGTACCGGTTGAGGGCCGCGATCCCGGTCTCGATCTCCGCCTTCCTGGTGTCCTTCGACCACGTGGTGACGTTGCGGGACAGCGCGGTGACCGCCCTGGACTGGGCGGTGGTGTCCTTCGACAGGGCGGTGACGCTCTTCGAGACCTTGATGACGCGGCGGTCCGCGGAGGCGACTGCCCGTTCCGTGGCGGCCAACCGGGCCGCGGACTGGCGGGCGTAGCGCATCTGCTGGAGCAGGCCGAGGATCCCGAGAACCACGAGGATCCCGAGGAGTGCACCCACGGCCAGGTCGCCCAGGGCCTCGACGGCCACGGCGGAGACGACCACGACGGCGAGCGCGGCGATCGCCAGGATTGCCAGCCGTTGCTGCCTGTGGGCGCTCATCGCGGGCTCGAAGCGGCGGGGGTGGGAATCACGCGGACATGCTAGCCGGTGGTGGCCCACTGGCCCCCGGGCTCGCGGGCCATGGTGAACAATGGCGCGCGATGACTGACCATGCGACGAAGCGACGCGAGGCGCGCGCCGACATCCAGGCCCTCCGCGCGCTCGCGGTCGGCCTGGTCGTGGTCTATCACCTGTTCCCGAGCCGGCTGACCGGTGGCTTCATCGGCGTCGACACGTTCTTCGTGATCTCCGGGTTCCTGATCACCCTGCACCTGGTCGAGAAACCGCCCCGGGGAGGCCGCGACCTGCTCGCGTTCTGGGCCCGCCGGGCCCGTCGGCTGCTGCCTGCCTCCCTGACCGTGCTCGCGGCGACCCTGGGCGCGGCCTGGCTCTTCCTGCCCGAGACCCAGTGGGAGACCACCGCCGTCCACACGCGCGCCGCGGCGCTCTACTACGCGAACTGGCAGCTGGCGGCCGACGTGGTCGACTACCTGGCCGCGGAGAACGAGCCCTCGCCGGTCCAGCACTTCTGGTCGCTCGGCGTCGAGGAGCAGTTCTACCTGGGCTGGCCCGTCCTGCTCCTCGCGCTCACCGTGCTCGTGCCGGTCGCCCACCGGCTGCGCGGCTACTGGCTGGGCCTGGGCGCGGTCGTGGTGGCCTCACTGGTCTGGTCGGTCCACCTCACCGCCTCCGAGCCGGCCGCGGCGTACTTCGTCACCTGGACCCGGCTGTGGGAGCTGGGTGCCGGTGGACTGCTCGCCCTCGCCGCCCCGACGGCCCGACGGTGGGCGGAGCAGCGCCCGCGGGGGGCCAACGCCGTCGCCGTGGCCGGCTGGTGCCTCATCCTCGTCACCGCGTTCCTCTACACCGACCGCACACCCTTCCCCGGCTGGCACGCGGCCCTGCCGGTGGTCGGCTCGGCCCTGGTCATCGCCGCCCACTCCCGGATGCGGGTGTACGACGTGCCGGGGGTGCAGTGGCTCGGCGACGTCTCCTACGCGGTCTACCTCTGGCACTGGCCGCTGATCGTCATCGCTCCCATCGCACTGAGCAAGGTGGCCGGGTCGCCCGAACGAGGGCCGCTCGACACGCTCCTGATCCTGGTCGCCACGTTGGTGCTCGCCGGGCTCACCAAGGTGCACATCGAGGACCGCTTCCGCACGCCCACCTGGTCCCGTCGGGTGGTGCCGAGCCTGGTGTCCGGTGGGGTCGGGATGGCTGTCGTCGTGGCGCTGGCCACCTCGCTCGTGGCGACGGTCAACGCGCAGCAGCGCGAGGACCGTACGGCGCTCGAGGCAATCCTCGACGGCAGCGACCCGTGCGCCGGCGCGGGTGCCCTCGACCCGGCGAGGTCGTGCCCGCCCAACGACAACACCGACCTGGTCCCGTCGCCCCTCCTGGCCAGCGAGGACTGGTCGGACGCCTACGACAAGCGCCCCGACGGCCGCAGCTGCTTCGCCGGCTCCTCCAGGTTCAAGGTGGTCGAGTGCACGTTCGGTGATCCCGACGGCACCGTCGACGTCGTCCTGGTCGGCAACTCCCACGCGGGCCAGTGGCTGCCCGCACTGCAGTCGATCGCGGAGCGTCGCCACTGGAGGATCACGACCTACCTCGCGAGCATGTGCACCGCGGCGGACCTGCCGCAGTACTTCGACACGGAGGGCTCGACGGCCGGCTGCATCGACTGGACCAGGGAGGTCTCCGAGTCCGTCGCCCAGGACAAGCCCGACCTCGTGGTCTTCACGAACCGCACCGGCCGGCCCGCCCTCGACGAGACCTCCGTCGAGGAGAGCGCCCCGAAGTACACGGCCGGTTTCCGCAAGACCCTGGGCGTGCTCACCTCGACCGGTGTGCCGGTGGTCGTCATCCGCGACACCCCCATCCCGATCCAGGACGGTATCGACGACATTCCCGACTGCCTGGCCCTCCACGACGACGATCCCGCGGCGTGCTCGGGTCCGCGGGACGTGTGGGAGTCGGGGGACCCCAGCATCGCGGCCGCCCGGCAGCTCGCCGACCGCGGCGTCTCGATCGCGGACCTGACCGACTCGCTGTGCGACGAGACCACCTGCTGGGGTGCGATCGGCGGGGTGGTCGTCTATGCCGACGGGCACCACCTGACCAACACGTACTCCCACACGCTGGCTCCGCAGCTCGCGCCGTACCTCCTCAAGGCGCTGGGCCGACGCTGAGCCGGGCAGGTCAGGTGGCCGTGGTCAGCAGGTCGGCCAGGCCGGCGCCCACCACGGCCTCGACGAGCCGGAAGTCGTACTCGGTGTCGATGTTGAACGCCTGCGACTCGGGGATCTCGAGTGCCAGGAAGCTGCCCTCGTCGAGCCAGCTGTGCTCCAGCCGGCGGACAAAGTCAGCGCGCCACAGGTAGAAGTTGCCGTTGAGCTTCAGGAAGCTGCGTCCGGCGTCCTGTCGCCGCGTCACGCCGGCGGCCTCGGGGAAGGCCCGACGCAGGGTGCCGGAGGCGTCGACGTCGACGCCGGTCGACATCGGGTCGAACCCGGGCACGGACACGCTGACCACCCCGTCGGTCTCGGGGCGCGAGCCCAGCAGGTCGACGGCCTCGGCCAGGAGTGCCGGGTCCCGCAGCGGGCTGGTCGGTTCGAGCAGGAGCACGGCGTCGTACGGCCTGCCTTCGTCGGACTCGGCAAACGACAGGGCGTGCGCGATCACCGGCCCGGTCGGGGCCGTGTCGGAGGACAGCTCGGCGGGGCGGAGGAACGGGACGTCCGCGCCCAGGGACCGCGACACCGCCGCGATCTGCTCGTCGTCGGTGCTGACCAGGGTGCGGCGTACGGCGGGAACCGTGCGGGCCGCGGCGATCGAGTGGCCGACCAGGGGCACGCCGCCCAGCTCCATCAGGTTCTTGCCGGGCAGGCCGCGGGACCCACCTCGTGCGGGAACCACGGCCAGGATGCGCTCGATCAACTGGGACTCTCCGTTCCGGGACACCGGTTCGCGCCGCCGCGAGACCCGTCCGACCCCGACCCTATGATGGCCCTGCCACGGACCCGTGGCGCCCACGCCCCGATCGCTCGAGACGGAAGCCACGATGATCCACGCCGATGACCGCATCCCCCGGGCGGACGTCGGGTCGACGCTGCTCGAGGCCATCGCCGTCATCGACCGGGGAGCCCTCGGCATCTGCTGCCTGGTCGACGACGCCGGCCGCCTGCAGGGCGTGCTGACCGACGGCGACACCCGGCGAGCGCTGATCGCGGGCCACCCGTTGACGGCGCCGGCGATCGACCACGCCACCGCCAGCCCCCACACGGTGGTCGCCGGCACCCCGCGCGCCCACGTGCTCGACCTGATGCACGCCTGGCGGGTCTCGGCCATCCCCGAGGTCGATGCCGCCGGCCTGGTGCACGGCGTCCACGCGCTCTCCGACGTCATCGGACCCCCCGACCTGCCCAACGTCGCCGTGATCATGGCCGGCGGCAAGGGCACCCGGCTCGGCGACCTCACCCGTCATGTCCCGAAGCCGCTGATGACGGTCGCCGGGCGCCCGATCATCGACTGGATCATCCTGGGGCTCGTCGGCGACGGCATCCGCAAGATCCACGTCAGCGTCAACCACCTCGCCGACCAGATCATCGACCACGTCGGCGACGGCAGGCGGCTGGGCGCCGAGGTCGGCTACCTCCGGGAGGATCCCGAGACCCCGCTGGGCACCGGTGGTTCGTTGGCACTCCTCCGAGACCGGCCCACCGAGCCGATGCTGGTGATGAACGGCGACCTCATGGTCGACTTCGACGCCCAGCAGCTGCTCCGGTTCCACACCCAGTCGCAGTCGCGGATCACCGTCGGCGTGCGGCAGTACTCCCACACCGTGCCGTTCGGGGTGGTCGAGCACGACGCCGAGCACCGCATCCAGCAGCTCGTCGAGAAGCCCGACCTGACGGTCTCGATCAACACCGGGGTCTACTGCATCGACCCTGACTTGATCGGGCTCGTCCCACCCGACACGATGAGCCACATGCCTGATCTCGTCCAGCGCTGCCTCGACGACGGTCAGCGGGTCTCGGCCTGGGAACTCTCCTCGGACTGGATCGATGTCGGAACCCCGGCGGACCTCGCCCGGGCGAAAGGAGCCGGATGAGCACGTTGGCCGAGTCCCTCGCGGGGCGCACCGTCCTGGTGACCGGATCGGACGGGTTCATCGGTAGCCACGTCGTCGAGGGCCTGATCGGCCTGGGCGCCCGGGTGAAGGCGTTCGCGCTCTACAACTCTTTCGGGTCGCTGGGCTGGCTCGACAGCTCGGAGGTCTTCGCCGCCGCGGTCGAGTCCGGGCAGGCGGAGTTCGTCCTGGGCGACATCCGCGACGCCGAGCACGTCTCGGCCGCCGTCGAGGGTGTCGACGTGGTGCTCCACCTCGCCGCCCTCATCGCGATCCCCTACTCCTACGTGGCGCCGCGGTCGTACGTCGACACCAACGTCACCGGCACCCTCAACGTGCTCGAGGCCGTACGCCGCCACGGCACCCCACGGCTGGTGCACACCTCCACCTCGGAGGTCTACGGAACGCCGCAGACCGTGCCGATCACCGAGGAGCACGCGCTGCGCGGGCAGTCGCCGTACTCCGCCACGAAGATCGCGGCCGACAAGCTCGCCGAGTCCTACGCGCTCTCCTTCGACACCCCGGTCACGATCCTGCGGCCGTTCAACACCTTCGGGCCCCGCCAGTCGGCCCGGGCGGTCATCCCGACCGTCCTGGCCCAGCTGCTGGCCGGCGCCGAAGAGCTGCGCCTCGGCTCGATCACCCCCCAGCGCGACTTCACCTTCGTCACCGACACCGCACTCGGGTTCGCCCGCGCCGCCGTCGCCGACGTCACCCCCGGCACCACAGTCCAGCTCGGCACCGGTCGCACCGTGTCCATCGGCGAGGTCGTCGACATCGCCCGGCGGATCACCGGGTCGAGTGCGAAGGTCGTCGTCGAGGACGAACGGGTCCGCCCGGCAGGGTCCGAGGTCGAGATCCTGCTCTCCGACCCGAGCCTGGCCAAGGAGCTGATCGGCTGGACGCCGCAGGTGGACCTCGAGACCGGCCTGGAGCTCACCCGCGACTGGATCGCCGAGAACGTCGACCTCGCGACGGCTCACCGGTACCACCGATGACCGCACCTCGGGAGCCCAGCGCCCCGGGTGCGCCGGGAGCGGTCGGTACGATTCCGCTGGCCACGCCCAACGTCGGCGAGGCCGAGCGCAACGCCGTGCTCGCGGCAATCGACTCCGGCTTCGTGTCCTCCGTCGGGCCCGAGGTCACCCAGTTCGAGCAGGAGTTCGCCGAGCTGGTCGGGACCAGGCACGCCGTGGCCACGGCGAGCGGGACCGCCGCGCTGCACGTGGCCCTGCGCCTGGCCGGCGTCGGTCCGGGCGACGAGGTCTTCGTCTCCGACTTCACCTTCATCGGCTCGGCCAACCCGGTCGCCTACCTGGGTGCCGACGTCGTGCTGGTCGACTCGGAGCCCGACTCCTGGAACATGGACCCCGAGCTCCTCGAGCAGGAGCTGGACCGCCGTGCGCGGGCCGGTGAGGCCATGCCGCGCGCCATCGAGCTGGTCCACGTCCTCGGGCAGCCGGCCGCCGGACACCGCATCGCCGAGATCGCCCGACGCCACGGCATCGCGCTGGTCGAGGACGCCGCCGAGAGCCTCGGTGCCCGATGGGTCGACGACGTCGGAGACGCCGTCCACACCGGCGCCCTCGGCCGGCTGGGTGCGTTCTCCTTCAACGGCAACAAGATCGTCACCGCGGGCGGCGGCGGCATGATCGTCACCGACGACGACGAGCTCGCCCGCCGCGCGCGCCACCTGACCACCCAGGCCAAGGTGCCCGACGTCGGCTACCTGCACGACGAGGTGGGCTACAACTACCGGCTCACCAACCTCGCCGCCGCGCTCGGCCTGGCCCAGCTGCGCCGGCTCGACGAGTTCGTGGCCGCCAAGCGTGACATCGCCGCACGTTACGACGCTGCGTTCGCCGATCTCCCGCTCACCCTGGGCCCCAGGGTGGCCGGCACCGAGTCGACGTACTGGCTCTACTCCGTCCTCGCCGCCGACCAACCCAGCCGCGACGCACTGCTGGAGCACCTCGCGCGGGAGGGTGTCGGAGCCCGCGCACTGTGGCGTCCGCTGCACCAGCAGCCGCCGTTCAGCGGCGCGCGCACGATCGGCGGCGACGTCGCCACCAGCCTGTTCGACCGGGGGCTGTCCCTGCCCTGCTCCACCGACCTGAGCGCCGACGACCACGCTCGCGTCGTGGCCGCGGTGCGGTCGTTCTTCAACTCCTGAGGCTCACTCGTCGACGAAGTGCTTGGCCCGGGCCGGAGGGTCCGCCACGACCACGTCGACGATGCGGCGGGCGGCCGTGCCGTCGCCGTACGGGTTGACCACGCGGGCGGCCCGTTGCCGGAAGCCGTCGTCGAGGACCTGCCGCAACGCGGCGCCGACGGCGGCCTCGCCCTCGTCCGACCAGAGGACGTTGTCGGACCGGAGCCGCCCCTGCTGGCGCAGCCCGACGTCGACGGCCGGTACGCCGACGGACGCCGCCTCGATCACGCCTGACGACGAGTTGCCGACCACCACGTCGCAGGACGCGAGGACGGCGGGGTAGCGCGGGCCGAGCGCCTCGACCACGAGCAGCCGCTCGTCACCCTGGAGGCGGGTCAACGCGGCCAGCACGTCGTCCCGGCCGGCATCCATGCCCGGGTGTGTCGCCACGACCGTGCCGCACACGTCGAGGGTGGCGCGCAGCGCCTCCTCGGCCCACCGGCCGATGTCGTGCGTGGCCGACGCGGTGGGCGGGTGGTAGGTGAACAGGGCCAGGGGGCGCCGCACCGGGACCCCGAGGAGTGCCTCCAGCTCGGCGTCGTCCAACCGGGTCCGTGCCGCGTAGCGGTCGAGCCCGGGCGCCCCGGTGACGTGGATGCGCTTAGGCTCCTCGCCGAGCCGGGCGACCCGCTCCGCGGCGTCCTGCGAGGCGACGCAGTGGACGTCGGCCAGCTTGGTGACGGCATGGCGGACCCGCTCGTCGATCGCCCCGCTGGTGACCTCGCCACCGTGCAGGTGCACGACCGGCACACCGGCCAGCACGAACGGCGGTACGACGTACAGCAGCTCCCACCTGTCACCCAGGACCACGAGGCGGTCCACCGGATGCTCGGCCACCACGCGACCGGCTCCGGTCGACAGGGCGGGACCGTGGCGCAGCTGGGCGGCCAGGTCGACCTCGTCGAGCGGGGCGGCCAGGGCGATGACGGAGGACACCGAGCCTTCCAGTCGGTCGGCCAGGCCGGCGGCGTCGAAGGCCAGGCCGGTGAGAACGACGGTCTCGACCTCGGGGCGGGACGTGAGCTCGGCCAGCACCGGCTGCAACGGCCCGAGATCGGCACGCGTGCCGACGAAGACCGCGACCTTCACGCGAGCTCCACGTCGGCCGCCGTGATCGGGTCACCGGCACGGACCGGACGGATCACCCGGGCGCCGACGACCGCTGTGCTCGGCGCCAGGCCGTGCTCCGGGCGCAGGGTGACCGCGTCGTCGGGCACCAGCGTGTGTCCGGAGGGCAGGTCGCGCGCGGCGTGCCAGGAACGGCGTACGAGCGTGGCGTTCTCGACCTCGGCGGGCATCCGTCGCTTCACGCCGTCGCCCAGGGACGCGAAGGCGTCGCGCACCGCGGTCACGTAGTCGGTGAGCTCGTCCGGCTCGAGGCTGGCCGCGTGGTCGGGTCCGGGCAGGGTGCGGTCGGTCGTCACGTGCTTCTCCAGCACGGTGGCGCCCAGCGCGACGGCGGCGACGGCACTGGTCAGCCCCAGCGTGTGGTCGGACCAGCCGACCGGCACCCCGTGCTTCGCGGCGAGCGCCGGGATGACCCGGAGGTTCGCCTCGTCGATCGGGGCGGGGTAGGCGGAGACGCAGTGCAGGAGGGTCACCGACGGTGCCGCGGAGGTGGCCTCGAGAGCGGCCGCGACCTCGGCCTCGTCGCCCATCCCGGTGGACACCAGCAGGGGCAGGCCCAGCTCGGCGAGGGCCCGGAGGAACGGGGTGTTGGTCAGCTCGCCCGACGAGGTCTTGATCGCGGCGACCCCGAGGTCGGCCAGCAGTCGGGCGCTGTCGAGGTCGAACGGCGTGCTCAGGAACGTGAGCCCTTCACCTTCGGCGTGGTCGCGGAGTCGCTCCCACGCCTCGGCCGGCAGGGTCAGCGCCGCGAGGAGCCCGGCCTGGTCCTCCGCGCCGCCCCGGTCCCGCTGGTAGGGGGTGGTCTGCGCGTGCGACGAGACCAGCAGGGCCGGGTCGAAGGTCTGGAACTTGACCGCGTCGGCACCGGACCGGGCGGCCACGTCGATGAGCTCGTGGGCGAGGGCCTCGTCGCCGTTGTGGTTGACGCCGGCCTCGGCGATCACCGTGAGCCGGTCGGCGGGCGGAAAGACTGGGCGCTCGTCGTTCATGACGGGGTCCTCTCGGTGCGGTGGCGTTCCACGGCGGGCACCCCGACGACGCAGGCATTCTCGGGGACGTCGCGGGTCACGACCGCCCCTGCGCCGATCACGGCATGGGCGCCCACGGTGACCCCCGGAAGGATCGTGGCCCCGGATCCGACGAACGTGCCGGCGCCCACGCTCGCCCCGCCGAGGACGACGGCGCCGGGCGCCACGTGGACCCCGTCACCGAGCGTCACGTCGTGCTCGACGACGGCCGCCGTGTTGACGATGACACCGCGTCCGACGCGGGCACCCGGACCGACATGGGCGTGGTGCAGCACCACCGACGAGCCGCCGAGCGTGACGTCGGCGGACACGGTCGAGGTGTTGGCCGCTGCGGAGAACAACAGGTCGGGTGGCAGCTGGTCGATCACCTCGAGTCGACGGCGGTTCTCGCCGATCGTGACGACCAGGCGTCGGTCCTGCTGCTGGGCCAGCGCGATCGCGTCGGCGTCGGAGTCGAGGACGTCGACCGACCACTCCCGCGTCGAGACGCCCGCGACGGCGACCAGCTCGGCCACTCCGAGCAGGGCGTGGGCGACGCTGGCCGCATGGCCGCCGGCCCCCACGGAGATCCAGGGGGTCAGCACGGCAACGGGTTCGGACGACACGGCCCGAGTCTAGGGCCGGTGCCGAGGGTGTCGAGACGGCCTCGTTCCTCGGCCCGCTCAACCACCGCAGGGGGCGTTGGCCGATTGCACAAGGGAAGTGGCGGAACCGTGGAGGTTCGGGCAGCCCGGAGGGGCGTGGACTTCGCCAGACTCGTGGACATGGCTGAGCACCCTGAACACGTGGTCGTCGTCGGCGCCGGGATGGTCGGTCTCTCGACCGCCTGGTACCTCCAGCAGGAGGGCGTCAAGGTCACCGTCGTCGACCGGTACGGCGTGGCCGCCGGCTCCTCGTGGGGCAACGCCGGATGGCTCGCGCCCGCCCTGACCCTGCCGCTGCCGGAGCCGGCCATGCTCAGGACCGGCATCCTCGCGACGCTGAAGCCCGACTCCCCGGTCTACGTGCCGTTCCGCGCGGACCCGCGTCTCGTCCAGTTCCTCCTCGGCTTCGCCCGCCACTGCACGGAAGGTCACTGGGGCAAGGCGATCGAGGTCTTCAACCGGGCCAACGCGGGTGCCCTGGCGGCGTACGACGAGCTCACCGAGCACGACGGCACCGGACGCGTCGAGGAGCCGACCCTGAACGCCGAGCCGTTCCTGGCCGGCTTCGTCTCCGACGCGGACCGCGCCGTGCTGGTCGAGGAGTTCCGGCACGTCGCCCAGACCGGCGGCCTCACCGACTTCGAGCTGCTCGACGGCGACGACCTGCACACCCTGGAGCCGTCGCTCGGCAAGGTCGTCACGCACGGCGCCCGCCTGCACGGCCAGCGCTACCTCAACCCCGGTCGCTTCGTGCACGCCCTCGCCGAGGCGGTGCAGGCCCGCGGCGGCGAGATCGTCGACGGCCAGCAGGTCACCGGCGTGAGCCAGCGCGGTGCACGGGTGCTGGTGGCCAGCAAGGGCCGCGAGTCGATCGTCGCGGACGCCGTCGTGCTCGCCAACGGCAGCTGGCTCGGCGAGCTGGCCCGCCCCCACGGCGTGCGCAAGGTGGTGCAGGCCGGCCGCGGCTACAGCTTCACCGTGCATCCCGACCACGTGCCGACCGGACCGGTCTACTTCCCGACCCAGCGGGTCGCGTGCACGCCGCTCGGCAAGCCCGAGGAGGGCCTGCGGGTGGCCGGCATGATGGAGTTCCGCAGCCCCGACGACCCGCTCGACCAGCGCCGCATCCAGGCCATCGTCGACGCGGCCACCCCGATGTTCACCGGTGTCGACTGGTCGCAGCGGCACGACGAGTGGGTCGGCTCGCGGCCGTGCACCACCGACGGCCTGCCCCTGGTCGGGGCCAGCCGCTCCGACCGGGTCTTCGTCGCCGGCGGTCACGGCATGTGGGGCGTGGCGCTGGGGCCGTTGACCGGCAAGCTGCTGGCCGGCCGGATCGCGGGCAGCTCCACCGCCGGTGACCGCGACCTGCTGAGCGCCTTCGACCCCCTGCGGAAGTAGCATCGGGGGAGTGACCCTCCCCGATCTCACTGGCGATCTCACCGGCGCCCACCTCAGCGCGGCCGGCGTCGAACGCGCGGCCGAGGTGCTGCGCCCGGTGGTCCGGCGTACGCCGTTGGAGCTGAGCGTGCGGCTCAGCGAACGGGCCGGGGTGCCCGTGCTGCTCAAGCGTGAGGACCAGCAGCTCTCCCGCTCCTACAAGATCCGCGGTGCGCACCACCTGATCGCCGGGCTCACCGACGCCGAGCGCGAACGCGGCGTGGTCTGCGCCAGCGCCGGCAACCACGGGCAGGGTCTCGCACTGAGCTGCGCCACGTTGGGCATCCACGGTCGGGTCGTCGTACCCCAGAACACCCCGCGGCAGAAGCGGCAACGCATCCTCGCCCTCGGCGAGGGCCTGGTCGAGCTGGTCATGGTCGGCAGCTCGTACGACGAGGCGAGCGCGGCCGCCCACGCCGACGCGGAGCAGTCCGGTGCGGTCTACGTGCACCCGTTCGACGACCCGCGCACGATCGTCGGGCAGGGCACCATCGGGCCCGAGCTGGTCGAGCAGGCCCTCGAGGCCGGCCACGATCTCGGCACCGTGGTGGTGCCGATCGGCGGCGGCGGACTCATCTCCGGCATCGCGCTGTGGCTGCGTGAGCGGCACCCCGACATCCGGATCGTCGGCGCCGAGCCCGCGGGGGCGGCCAGCATGACCGCCGCACTGGGCCACGGGGCGCCGATCGGGCTGACCGAGCTCGACACCTTCATCGACGGCGCCGCGGTCGGCCGCGTGGGCGACCTGACCTACCCGATCGTGCGCGACCTGGTCGACGAGGTGGTGACCGTGCCCGAGGGGGCGGTGTGCACCGAGATGCTCGCGCTCTACCAGACCGAGGGCGTCATCGCGGAGCCCGCCGGTGCCCTGGCCAGCGCGGCCGTCTCCCGCATCGACGCGGGCGGCCGGGCGGTCGCGGCGATCGTGTCGGGCGGCAACAACGACGTCAGTCGCTACGCCGAGATCGTCGAGCGCTCGCTGCTCCACGAGGGGCTGCGGCACTACTTCCTGGTGACCTTCCCCCAGGAGCCTGGCGCGCTGCGGCACTTCCTCGAGGACGTCCTGATCGAGGGCGCGGACATCGTGGTCTTCGAGTACGTCAAGAAGAACAACCGCGAGACCGGGCCGGCCCTGGTCGGCATCGAGCTCGAGCGCGCCACCGATCTCGCCGAGCTGATGGAGCGCATGACGGCGAGCCCGTTGACCATCGAGCTGGTCCCGCCGGGGTCCCCGGTGTTCAGCTTCCTGCTCTGAGCCTCGCTGAGTTGCCCGAAGCCCTTGGCCTGCTCCCGGGAAGGGAGAAGACTGACCACTGAAGGGCGCGGTCTCGCGCCCCGGCGGTTCCGGCCAGGAAGGAGCGAACTGTGATGACAGGGATGCATGCGGGTGCGGGGGACCGGCTGATCGTGCACAGCGGGCACGTCGGCGAAGCGGAGCGTGAGGCGGAGATCCTCGAGGCGCGCGGATCGGAGGGCACCCCGCCCTTCCTCGTGCGCTGGACGGACGGGCACGAGTCACTCGTCTACCCGGGGCCGGACGCGCAGGTGCGGCCGGCAGGACAGGACCTGCCGCAGGAGTGACGGATGGTCAGGCCTCGTCGCCCGGGAGGTGCGGGTCGGCGAGGAGGTACTGCGCCAGCTTGCCGTCGTGGTCGCGGTCGTGCGGCTTGACCGGCTCGGGGATCATCCGGCCCTCGGTGGTGTCCCAGAAGTGGTCGACGCCCAGGCAGATGCGCCGGGCCACCTTGCCGGGCAGGCCGAGGTGCGGCACGTAGGGGTGGGGTCGCGTGGGCGAGTGCAGCTCCGCACCGTAGACGCGGTCGGCCAGGTCGGAGCGCGCCTCTGAGGTGGTGTGTTCGACGAGGGCGGTGACCACTTCCTCCTCGAGCGCCATGAACTCGTCGAAGCGCCGGTGCAGGTCGGCCCAGATGTCGTGCCACGGGCGGTGGATCGCGTGCGCCTCGCCGTACAGCTTGGCCTTGGTCTGGGCCATGGCGTACTCGAGGTCGCGGCTGGTGCGGGAGAACCGGTGGGCGACGTCGTTGCCGTCAGGCAGTCGCCGTCGTGCGGCCGGCACGAGCACGGCGTTCGCCGCGGCGAGGTGTCGGCTCGCGCTGGCCAGGAAGGTGTCCGTGGCAGGGAAGCGGTCGCGCGGCCTGTCGTGTGTCGGCTTGTGCCACTCAGCGGTGGAGAGCCGTTCGTCGAGGACGTCGTGCGTGGCCTTGATGCTGTGCAGAAGCTTGTCGTGCATGGCCGTCATCTCCAAGGTCCCGAGCGAGCATGCGCTGTGCTCCCTTCCAGTGTGCGTCGCCGTACGCCGGAAGGGAAGGCACAGGCGCAGTGCCCGGCCCGTGGGAACTCGGCCCCGTCGGAGCTCAGCCCTCTTCGAACTCGGCCTGCTCGAGGAACTCCGCGGCCACCTTCAGCAGCTGTACGGCGACCTCGGGGTCGAGGCCGGCCATGGTGACCTTCAGCCCGAGGTCGGAGCTCGGGTCGAGGTTCCAGTCCTCGTCGTCCTCGGCCGCCTGCGGCTGGCTGAAGTCGACCAGCTCGAGGAACATCCCCGGCTTCTCGCCACCGAGGGCGACGACGTGCAGCGACTCCGGGTCGCCGATGAACCGGGCTCCGACGCTGAGGGTTGCTTCGACTTCTTCTTCGTCGCTCATGGGTCCGCCTCCCGGACTCGAGGGTGTTTGTGAGGAGACTAGGGCCTTCCGCCAACCTAGAACGTGTTCTAGGTTGGCTCGCATGAGCACTGAACCCCTGCGCGTCGTCGGCTGGTCCACCGGAACTGTCGGCCGCCATGTCATCGCCGGCATCGACCGGCACCCCGATCTCGAGCTGGTCGGGGTCTGGGTCTCCGGTCCGGAGAAGGACGGCCAGGACGTCGGGCGACTGGCCGGGTTCGACCGCGACCTCGGCGTCACCGCGACCACCGACCGCGACGCGTTGATCGCGCTGGCGCCGGACGCGATCGTGCACACCGCGATGACCGACGACCGCATCTTCGAGGCGATCGAGGACCTCCAGGCATTCGTCGCGGCCGGCATCAACGTGGTCTCCAGCGGACCGGTGCTGCTGCAGTACCCGTACGGCGTGCTGTGGGACGAGGCGCTCAGCTCCCTCGAGAAGGCCTGCGCCGAGGGCGGTGCGAGCCTGCACGTCAACGGCATCGATCCGGGATTCGCCAACGACGTGCTGCCACTGGTGATGACGTCGCTCTCGCAGCGCATCGACCAGGTGAAGGTCAGCGAGATCGCCGACTACTCGACGTACTACCAACCCGTCGTCATGCGCGACATCTTCGGTTTCGGCAAGCCGGTCGACGCCGACGACGTGATGCTGTGGCAGCCCGGAATCCTCAGCATGGGTTGGGGATCCGTGGTCCGGCAGATCGCCGCCGGGCTCGGGGTCACGCTCGACGAGCCGCTCACCGAGACCGTCGACCGGCGTCCGGCGCCGGTCGACACCGAGACCGTCTCCGTCGACATCGCCGCCGGCACGATGGGGGCAGTGAGGTTCCAGGTCATCGGCCGCGTCGACGGCGAGGACAAGATCGTCCTCGAGCACATCACGCGCACCGCTGAGGACCAGGTGCCCGAGTGGCCGACCCCGCCCGAGGGTGGCGGCTGCTACCGCGTCGAGATCACCGGTCAGCCGATGATGAAGGTCGACTTCACGCACCGTGGTGAGGACGGCGACCACAACGTCTCGGGCATGGTCACCACCGCACAGCGTCTGGTGAACTCGGTGTCCTCCGTGGTCGCGGCGGAGCCCGGCATCGTCACCGCGCTGGACCTGCTCCACGTGACCGGCAAGGGGCTCGTCTCTTGAGCATCCTCGACAGGTTCACCGTCACCGACCACGTCGCGGTCGTCACCGGGGCCGGTCGCGGGATCGGTGCGGCCACCGCCGTCGCACTCGCACAGGCAGGCGCCGACGTGCTGATCGCGGCCCGGCACGCAGACCAGCTGGAGGCGGTCGCCGATCTGGTGCGTGGTGCGGGGCGCCGTGCGGTCGTCGTACCGGCGGACCTGTCGGACACCGACGCGGCCGCGGGCCTCGCGCAGGCGGCGTACGACGCGTTCGGCCGACTCGACATCGTGGTCAACAACGTCGGCGGCACCATCCCGAACGCCTTCCTCGACACCGACGTGGCCTACCTGGAAGAGGCGTTCCACTTCAACGTCAGCACGGCGCACGCGCTGAGCCGGGCGGCCGTGCCGCTGATGCTGACCGGTCCGCCGGACGCGCAGAGGTCGATCGTCTCGATCAGCTCGATGATGGGGCGCGCGTCGGGTCGGGGCTACCTCGCCTACGGCACCGCCAAGGCGGCGCTGGCGCACTGGACCCGGCTGGCGGCCACCGACCTGGCCCCGCGCATCCGGGTCAACGGCGTCTTCGTCGGCTCGGTGATGACCAGCGCGCTGGAGTTCGTCGCCGGCGTGCCCGAGATGATGGAGCAGCTGGAGACCCGGACCCCGTTGGGCCGGGTGGGGGAGCCCGAGGACATCGCCGCCGGCGTCGTCTACCTGGCGTCGAGGGCCGGTCAGTACGTCACCGGGAAGCTGCTCGAGATCGACGGCGGCATCCAGCAGCCGAACCTCGATCTCGGTGTGCCGGACGTCACCTGAAGTGACCCGGCGGTACGTGACATGGTGGCCCGATGACTGACTGGACCGAGCCGGGAGCGTTCGAGGTCGCCCCCGGCGTGCACCGCATCCCGCTGCCCCTGCCGATGGACGGGCTGCGTGCGGTCAACGTCTACGCGATCGACACCGGCGACGGGCTGACCCTGATCGACGGCGGCTGGGCGATCGAGGAGTCGCGCACCCTGCTGGAGAAGTCACTGGCCTCGATCGACCGCCAGGTCTCCGACATCACCCGGTTCCTGGTCACGCACGTGCACCGCGACCACTACACGCAGGCCGTGACCGTGCGCCGTGAGTTCGGCTCGCACGTCTCGCTCGGCATCGGCGACAAGCCGACCCTCGACCTGATCCACGACCCCGACGTCGAGGAGGACCCCTACGTCGAGGTGCTGCGCACCTCCGGCGCGGGCCAGATGGCCACCGACTGGGGCACCTACACGGCCGAGATGACTCCCGACCTGACCCTGTGGGAGGCACCTGACACCTGGCTCAGCGGCGACCACGAGATCGCGGTCGGGCAGCGCACGCTCGAGGCGGTCTCGACGCCCGGTCACACCCAGGGCCACTACGTCTTCGCCGACCACGGCGACGGACTGCTCTTCGCCGGCGACCACGTGCTGCCGACGATCACTCCCTCGATCGGCTTCGAGCCCAAGCTGGCCGGCCAGCCGCTCGGCGACTTCCTGAACTCGCTGGCGAAGGTGCGCGCGATGCCCGACCTGCGGCTGCTGCCCGCGCACGGTGCGGTCACCGGCTCGACCCATGCGCGGGTCGACGAGCTGACCGCACACCACGACGTACGACTCGACCTCTGTCGCGAAGCGGTCGCCGCCGAGCCGGCGTCGTCGTACGACGTGGCCGCCCGGCTGCCATGGACCCGTCACGAGCGGAAGCTGAAGGACCTCGACCTCTTCAACTCGGCGCTGGCCACCCTCGAGACCCGGGCCCACCTCGAGCTGCTCGTCGCTCGCGGCGAGATGACCCGCACCCTCACCGACGGCGTCCACATCTACGCGATCCCCTGATGTAACGCGGGGTTACGGTCGCTCCACACGCGTTGTGACGCGTGCGAACCGTCAACAGCACCGCACAAGTCCGGACCCCTTCACAGGCTGACCCTTCACAGGCTGACCTGTCACAGATCCGGGACGGCCGGTGTCTTCATGGGCGAACGGGCTCCAGCAGGTGGGGCCCCGGGTCTCCGCAGGAGGAGCCATGCCCAGCAAGACGCCCAGCAAGACGACCAGCAAGACGACCAGCAACTTCCGGATCCCCAAGGCCGAGCTCGACGGCATCTACGGCCGGATGCTCAGCGGCTACGCCAAGCGGACGTACGGCGAGGTGCCCGACTTCGCCTACGTGATGTACCACCACAAGCCGTTGACCAAGGCGATCCTTTCGTTCGAGGGCAAGGTCGCGAAGTTCAGCGCCCTCGACCCCAACCTGAAGTCGTACGCCGAGATGGCCAGCGCGGCGATGATCGGGTGCAGCTGGTGCATGGACTTCGGCTACTTCATGGCCCACAACAAGGGGCTCGACGAGGCCAAGATCCGCCAGGTGCCGGTGTGGCGCGACAGCGACGTCTTCACCCCGCTCGAGCGCGACGTCCTGGAGTACGCCGAGGCGATGACCGCCACACCGCCCGAGGTCGACGACGAGATGGTCGACAACCTGCACCGCCAGCTGGGTGTCGAGGCCACCGTCGAGCTGACCGCGATGATCTCGTTGGAGAACATGCGCTCGCGCACCAACGCCGCGATGGGACTCGCCTCGCAGGGTTACTCGGACACGTGCGAACTGGCACCCTTGGCACGGTGAGACCACCCGTGAGCGATCCCTTCGTCGAGCACCGCAACCTGCTCTTCACGGTTGCCTACGAGATGCTCTCCTCGGCCGCCGACGCCGAGGACGTCGTCCAGGAGACGTGGCTGCGTTGGGCCGAGGTCGACCAGCCCGAGGTGCGCGACCCGCGGGCCTACCTGGTGCGGATCGCCACCCGGCAGGCACTCAACCGGATGCGCACGCTCGAGCGGCGCCGGGAGTCGTACGTCGGACCATGGCTGCCCGAGCCGTTGTTGACCACGCCCGACGTCGCCGATGACGTCGAGCTGGCCGACTCCGTCTCGACGGCGATGCTGATGGTGCTCGAGACGCTGAACCCCACCGAGCGCGCAGTGTTCGTGCTGCGGGAGGTCTTCGGTTTCGAGTACCCCGAGATCGCTGCCGCGGTCGACAAGTCGGAGCCGGCGGTGCGCCAGATCGCGAGCCGGGCCGGCAAGCACGTGCAGGCCCGACGCCCGCGGGCCGTCGTACCGGCGGACACCGAGAGCGTGCTGGAGCGGTTCATGGCGGCCGCGGCAGGCGGCGACCTCCAAGTCTTGATGGACGTGATGGCGCCCGACGTCGTCATGTTCAGCGACGGCGGCGGGCTCCGGCAGGCCGCACTGCGCCCGATCCACGGCCGCGACAAGGTGATGCGCTGGCTGGTCGGTGTGATGGGGCGCGACGCGGGTGTGATGACACTCGACACGGTGCAGGTCAACGGCCAGCCGGCGATCCGGTTCTTCCTCGATGGCGTGCTCGACGTGGTCGGCACAGTGCGGTTCGAGGACGGGGTGGTCACCGAGATGTACCTCGTGCGCAACCCGCACAAGCTGACCCGGGCCGACAAGGACGTCGTGCAGCTGAGCCGCTGAGGTCGTACGCCGGCACGTCCCGTCGGTCGAGCGCGCCGCCGGGCGGTCGTACGGCGGCACTTGTGCGGTGCTGCTGACGGTTCGCACGCGTCACGACGCGTGTGGAGCGACCGTAACCCCGCGTTACTCGGGGCGGGCGGGGCGTGGGGTAGATTCGGGAGCTCAAGAGACAGGGGAGCCCTCCGGCCAGCGAGCCGGGGAGCTGAGAGTGCGGGCCCAGCAGACCACGCTGGCCGCAGACCCTCAGGACCTGATCCGGTTAGCACCGGCGAAGGGAGTCGGAGATGAACCGCGCACTGCGCACCACCCTGGCCACGATCACGGCCCTGACGTTGACGGGCGCAGCGTCGTGCACGCTGCTGGCCGACGACGGGGACGACTCGGGCGAGACCAAGATCGAGGCGACCGACGGCGTCGACCCCGCCGACGCGATCGCCGGAACCACCGTCACGCTCGTCACCCACGACTCGTTCAACCTGCCGAAGAAGCTGATCCGCCAGTTCCAGAAGGACACCGGCGCCACGCTGAAGATCCGGCCCTCCGGTGACGCCGGCAAGCTGACCAACGCGCTGGCGCTGAGCCAGTCGAACCCGATCGGCGACGTGGCGTTCGGCGTCGACAACACCTTCGCCTCGCGCGCGGTCGACGAGGACGTCTTCGCGACGTACGCCGCCGAGCTGCCCGGCAGCGCGGAGAAGCTGCGCCTCGACGGCGACGCGGGGGACAAGCTCGCGCCGATCGACCAGGCCTCGGTCTGCGTCAACGTCGACACGGCCTGGTTCGAGAAGAACGACCAGGAGCCACCGACCAGCCTCGACGACCTCACCGACCCGGCCTACAAGGACCTCACGGTGATCCCCGGCGCGGCCACCAGCTCGCCCGGCCTGGCCTTCCTGCTCGCCACGATCGCCGAGTACGGCGACGACTGGCCCGACTACTGGACGGACCTCGTCGGCAACGGCGCCGAGCTGACCGAGGGCTGGACCGACGCCTACTACGGCGGTTTCACCGGCGGTGGCGACGGCGACCGACCGATCGTGGTCTCGTACGACACCTCGCCCGCCTTCACCGTGGACAAGAAGACCGGCGAGACCACCACCGCGGCCCTGCTCGACACCTGCTTCCGCCAGGTCGAGTACGCCGGCGTGCTGGAGAACGCGAACAACCCGGTCGGCGGCCAGGCCGTCGTCGACTGGCTGCTCAGCCCTGAGGTCCAGGCCGCGCTGCCCGACAACATGTACGTCTTCCCGGTCGACGACTCCGTCGCGCTGCCGAAGGAGTGGGCGAAGTTCGCGCAGCAGCCGACCGAGCCCTACGAGGTCTCCGCCGACGACATCTCCGAGCACCGCGCCGAGTGGCTGACCGAGTGGACGGACATCGTCAGTAGGTGAAGCGCCTCCTGACGCTCGCCGGGCTGGCCGCGCTGCCGGTCCTGGTGCTGGGTGTCTTCTTCGTGCTGCCGGTCACCGGCATGCTCGGGCAGGGGCTCTGGCCGGACGGCAGGTTCGCCCCCGGCGACGTGCTCGAGGTGCTGGCCCGGCCCCGGGTGCACCGGGTGCTGTGGTTCACCGTCTGGGTCGCGGCCACGGCCACGCTGGTGACGCTGCTCCTCGGCGTACCCACCGCCTATGCGCTGCACCGTCTGCGGGTGCCCGGCCGGAGCGTGGTCAGGGCGGCCTTCCTGGTGCCGTTCGTGCTGCCGACCGTGGTGGTCGGGATCGCCTTCGACCGGCTGGTCTCCACCGGCCCTCTCGAGGTGCTCGGCCTCGACGGGTCGCCGGTCACGATCATCGCGGCGATGGTGTTCTTCAACCTCGCGGTCGTCGTACGCACGGTCGGGGCGGCGTGGGAGGGACTCGACCCGCGACCCGGTGAGGCGGCCGCAGCGTTGGGCGCCTCCCCGTGGCAGGTGTTCCGGACCGCCACGTTCCCGGCGCTGCGCGGATCGGTCGTCTCCGCGGCCAGCGTCGTCTTCCTGTTCTGCTCGACCGCGTTCGGCATCGTGCTGGTGCTCGGCGGCCTGCGCTACTCGACCGTCGAGACCGAGATCTACCTGCTCACCACCAGCCTCTTCGACCTGCCCGCCGCAGCAGCCCTGTGCCTGTTGCAGCTGCTGGTGGTCACCGTGCTGCTCCTGCTCGCCGCCCGGGCCCGTTCGGCGCCGGGCCAGGCCGCCCGCCGTCGTGTCGAGCCCTCCCGGGTCAGGTTGTACGACGCCCCGGCGTTGCTCGCGACCGCACTCGGGCTGCTGCTCGTCGCGGTGCCGATCGCCATGCTGGTCACCGGCTCGTTGCGGGTCGACGGGGCGTGGAGCCTGGCCAACTACCGGGCCCTCGACACGACCGGAGGCGACGGCCTCGTCGACGTCACGGTCGTCGAGGCGCTGGTCAACTCGCTGCGCACGGCTGTCGACGCGACCTGGATCGCGCTGCTCATCGGGGGACTGGTCGCGGTGATCGCGACCCGCCGCTCGCACGGCCCGGCCGAACGCCGGATCCGCGGACTGCTCGACGGCTTCTTCATGCTGCCGTTGGGGGTCTCGGCGGTCACCCTCGGCTTCGGCTTCCTGATCACCCTCGACGAACCCCCGGTCAACTTCCGCGAGTCGCCGCTGCTGGTGCCGATCGCGCAGGCCCTGGTGGCGATGCCGCTCGTGGTGCGCACGCTCGTCCCGGTGCTGGCCGGCATCGACGACCGCCAGCGCCAGGCCGCGCACTCGCTCGGCGCCTCCCCGCTGCGCGCACTGGTCACGATCGACCTGGCCGTGGTGTGGAAGCCGCTGCTGGCCGCCGCCGGGTTCGCCTTCGCCATCTCGCTGGGGGAGTTCGGTGCGACCTCCTTCCTCTCGCGGGTCGACCACCCGACGCTGCCGGTGCTGATCTACCGCCTGCTCGGCCAGCCCGGCACGCACAACTACGGCATGGCGCTGGCGGCGGCCGTCGTACTCGCCCTGGCCACGGCGTCGGTGATGTTCGTCGTCGAGCGGCTCCGGGTGCCGGGCGTGGGAGGGTTCTGACGTGCTGTCCCTCCACCAGGTCACCGTGACGTACGGCGCCGCCGTCGCCGTCGACGACGTGTCCCTGGAGCTGTCGGCCGGCGAGGTGCTCGCGGTGCTCGGCCCGTCGGGCTGCGGCAAGTCGACACTGCTGCGCGCGGTCGCCGGCCTCGAGCCGGTCTCGGCAGGCCGCATCACGTTCGACGGTGGCGACCTCGCCGGGGTGCCGACCCACAAGCGCGGCTTCGCCCTGATGTTCCAGGACGGCCAGCTGTTCAACCACCAGAGTGTCGGCGCCAACGTCGGCTACGCGCTGCGCATCAGGCACCGGCCGCGCCGCGAGGTGGCCACCCGGGTCGAGGAGCTGCTCGAGCTGGTCGGCCTCGCCGGGTACGCCGACCGTGCCCCGGCCACCCTCTCCGGTGGTGAGCGGCAACGCGTCGCCCTGGCCCGTGCCCTCGCCGTCGAGCCGCGACTGCTGCTCCTCGACGAGCCGCTGAGCGCACTCGACAAGTCCCTGCGCGAGCGGTTGGCCCTCGACCTGCGCGAGATCCTCACCCGCGCCGGGACAACGGCCCTGTTCGTCACGCACGACCACGAGGAGGCGTTCGCGGTCGCCGACCGGATGGCGCTCATGCGTGCCGGACGACCGGTCCAGGACGGCACGCTGGCCGAGGTCTGGGAGCACCCCGCCGACTCGGAGGCCGCGTCGTTCCTGGGCTACCCCACCGTGCTCGACGGCTCGGCCGCCGACGCCGTACTCACCGCGGCAGGTCTTCCGGTCGGGGACGGCGTGGCGCTGCGCAGGTCGGCACTCCGGGTGTCCGCGGAAGGCCCGCTGCACGGCGTCGTGCTGTCGTCGCGGGTCACCCCGGACGCCGTGCGCGTCGAGGTCGACGTGCCCGGGGTCGGTGTCGTGGCATCCGTCACGTCCGACGGCACCGCGCCCCCGTCGCCCGGGCAGGAAGTGCGTCTCGAGGTGGCGCGGAACCGGCTCGCGGTGATCCCGAGACGTTGATCGTCGGGGGCGGTCCCCTAGACTGCCCGCGTGTATCGCCGTGCCTACGTCCTCCTCGTCGGGGTCGCAACGTTGATGGGCGCCCTCGCTGTCTTCACGGCGATCAGCCTCGGAGAGCGTGTGGTCGACCCCGAGGGCTTCCTCGGTCCGTCGTGGCTGCGGCTGCCTCTCCTGGTCTTCGGGGCGTTGCTCCTCGACATGCTGCCGCGGACGCTGTGGCTCTCGAAGATGAAGCCCAAGGCGATGTGGCCAATCGTGATGGAGCGCTGGCACTCCCACTGGAACCGTGAGCGTCTCACGCTGGTGGTCCTGGGCCTGGTCTGCTTCTACATCACCTACGTCAGCTACCGGAACCTCAAGTCGTTCCTGCCGCAGGTGCTCGGCGTCGACTACAAGTTCGACCGGCCGCTGCACCTGCTCGACAAGGCGATCTTCTTCGGGCACGAGCCGGCCACCGTCCTGCACGCCGTGCTCGGCACCAACTACTCCGCGCACGTGCTCTCGACGATCTACCTGTGGTTCCTGCCGATGGTGCCGTTGGTGCTGACTGCCTGGCTGATCTGGTCGAAGAACCTCAGCTACGGCTACTGGTTCGCCACCTCGCAGTGCCTGGCCTGGAGCCTCGGCACGGCGTCGTACTACCTGCTGCCGACGCTCGGCCCCGGCTTCGAGTACCGCTTCCTCTACACCGACCTCAGCCCGACAGGGGCGTCCCAACTGATGGAGGCGTTGTCCTACGGGCGCGTCGGCGTCTATTGGGGCGGGCGCGTCGATGCGGTGCAGTCTGTCGCGGGCTTCGCGAGCCTGCACTGCGCGATCACGCTGCTGGTGGCCCTGATGGTGCAGTACACGATCAAGGTCAAGTGGCTCAGCTGGGCGATGTGGATCAACTTCGGCATCACCGTCGTGGCCACCCTCTACTTCGGCTGGCACTACATCGCCGACGACGTCGCCGGTGTCGCGATCGCGGTGATCTCGTTCTACGTCGGTGGGCTGGCCTCCGGGCAGAAGTTCGACAGACACGGGTTGTCGAGCCATCCGACGACGACGACCTCGCAGATCCCCGTCGACAAGGACTGACCCGCCCCTCCTCCACACTCGCTCTTCCAGAACGTCCTGCGTCCTGGCCGCCCCGGCAGCCGGACCGCAGGACGTTCTGTCATTGCTGCCTCTTTCGGGACATTGTCCGTGAATTACATCGATGTAATTCGGAAATTACACGCTTGTAGTTTGTCAAGGCGACACGCCGATACTTTTGAGAAATCTGGAAAGAAGTGTTTCTTTTGTGACTGGTGAGCACTAGCGTGCTCAAAGTGCCTCGGGCGATGGGGAAGTCGCCCGAGGTCTCCAGACAGACAAAGGGGCTGAATATCGTGCGACGGACCACCTCGGGCCGACCGCTGCTTGCCGGGCTCGCCGGTGTCCTCACGCTTGCCTTGTGCGTGCCGGCCGCCGTGGCCGACCCGGACCCGGGATCGGGCGGGGACACTCCGAGCCAGGCCGAGGTCGACGCCGCCAAGTCGGCCGCGACCAACATGAAGCGCACGGTCGCCAGCGTCCAGGCTGATCTCGTGATGGCCAACCAGCGGCTCCAGGAGGCCGGCGTGAAGGCCGGCCAGGCGGCCGAGGCGTACAACGCCGCCCGGTGGAAGCTCCAGGAGGCCCAGCGTGCCGCCGCCGCGGCTGACCGCAGGGCCGCCGGAGCAGAGTCCCGCCTCGAGGTCCAGACGGTCGCCTACAGCGACATGGTGGCCGACAACTACGAGATGTCGCCCGAGGTCACCGCCCTCTCGTCGATGATGAAGCAGGACGGCTCCGAGGCGATGCTCGACGACGCCCACACGATGTACACCGTCGACAGCTCGATCGAGGACATCACCAAGGCGTACGACGCCGCGGCGAAGGTCGCCGAGCTGGCCTCGGACCAGGCCGACGACGCCCACGACGCAGCGGCCGCCCTCGAGGTCGAGGCCGAGTCGGCCCGTGCCGAGGCCGAGGCGCAGGAGCAGGCCGCCCTCTCGGAGGCCAGCGCGGTGGCCGCGGAGAAGGACTCCCTGATCCGCGAGCTGGCCAACCTCCAGGACATCTCGGTGTCCCTGGCCTCGCGCCGCCAGTCCGCCCTCGAGGCCGCCGCCCAGCTGCGTGCGGCCCGGGCCGCACAGCAGGCCGCCGCCGAGGACGATGCGCCGGCCACGACGACCGTCGACCCGACTCCGACCACGACGTCCGACGAGCCGAGCGACGAGCCCGCGCCGCCGACCCAGGACCCCGAGCCGAGCGACCCGCCGAGCGACGAGCCCGCGCCGCCCACCCAGGACCCCGAGCCTGAGCCCGACCCCACACCGCCGCCCCCGTCCTCGTCGGGCGCGCAGGCCGCGATCAACTTCGCGCGGGCCCAGATCGGTGAGCCCTACGTGTGGGCGGCGGCAGGCCCCAACTCGTGGGACTGCTCGGGCCTGACCATGAAGGCGTGGGCCGCCGGTGGGAAGTACCTCCCGCACTACTCCGTCGGGCAGTACGACACCGCGACGCCGATCAGCTCCTCGAACCTGCGCCCCGGTGACCTGGTCTTCTGGGGATCCTCGAGCAGCCCGTCGTCGATCTACCACGTCGCGCTCTACGTCGGGAACGGCCAGATGATCCACGCGCCGCGCACCGGTCGTGACGTGACCCAGGAGTCGATGTACTACTGGATCCCGCCGAACTTCTACGCTCGGCCCTGAGGTCGCGCCGGCGCACAGTCGGTACGGTGGCGGCATGGCCACCGAGACCGTGACGCCCGAGCCCGACGAAGAGACCGCCGGCTACACCCGGCCCGACGTGGACGTGGCCGAGCTGACCCGGCTCCTCGACGGGAAGTACGCCGAGGTGCGGGGCCTGGTCCGCAGCAACCTGGTGCAGCACGCCGGCATGCTGGCGGAGGCCGAGACCCTCGACCTGCCGGCGTTCAAGGACCGGGTCAAGGACATCGTTCTCGACGTCGCCGGCACCGGGCAGACCGCGGTCGCCTTCCCCGCGGCGTACGGCGGGTCAGACGACACCGGGGCGGCAATCGCGGCGTTCGAGACGATGGCGTTCGGTGACCTGTCGGTGCTGGTCAAGATCGGCGTGCAGTTCGGGCTCTTCGGCGGAGCCATCCAGCAGCTCGGCACGAAGCACCACCACGACACCTACCTGCGCGACACGATCAGCGGAGAGCTGATGGGTTGCTTCGCGATGACGGAGGCGGGCCACGGCTCCAACGTGCAGGCGCTCGAGACCGTGGCGACCTACGACGTCGCCACCCAGGAGTTCGTGATCACCACGCCGAAGGAGTCGGCCCACAAGGACTACATCGGCAACGCAGGACGGCACGCCGAGCTGGCCGTCGTCTTCGCCCAGCTCGAGATCGGTGGCAAGACGGAGGGCGTGCACGCGTTCGTCGTACCCATCCGCGTCGACGGCGAGCCGGCGCCCGGCGTACGCATCGAGGACTGCGGCCGCAAGATGGGCCTCAACGGCGTCGACAACGGGCGGCTCTGGTTCGACGGCGTGAGGGTGCCGCGCACGGCGCTGCTCAACCGGTTCGCCGACGTGACCGCCACCGGCGTCTACGAGTCGTCGATCGAGAACCCCAACAAGCGGTTCTTCACCATGCTCGGCACCCTCGTGCTGGGTCGGGTCTGCGTCGGCGGCGCCAGCATCAACGCGTCGAAGGTGGCCCTGGCCGTCGCGGTGAAGTACGCCGTACGCCGCCGGCAGTTCGAGACCTCCGACGACCAGCCCGAGCAACTGCTGCTCGACTACGGCCAGCACCAGCGACGGCTCTTCCCACTGCTGGCCCGCACCTACGCGATGCACTTCGCGCAGGAGGTGCTGGCCAGTCGCTGCCACGACGTGTTCTCGGGCGCCACCACCGACGAGGCAGACCGCCGGGCCCTCGAGTCACGAGCCGCAGGCACCAAGGCACTCGGCACCTGGCACGCCACCCGCACCATCCAGGAGTGCCGCGAGGCCTGTGGCGGTGCGGGCTACATCTCGAAGAACCGGTTCGACGCGCTCAAGGCCGACACCGACGTGTTCATGACCTTCGAGGGCGACAACCACGTGCTGCTGCAGCTCGTCGCCAAGGGGCTACTGACCGGATACTCCAGCGACTTCTCCGACCTCGACCAGCTCGGCATGGTCAGGTTCGTGGCCGGCATGGCCGTCGACACCGTGCTCGAGCGCACCAACGTCCACAAGCTGCTCGAGCGGGTCAAGGACCTCCTGCCCGGCGGCGACGAGTGGGACCAGGAGGCCGGGCTGCTCGACCCGAACTTCCAGCAGGCGATGCTGCGGTTCCGTGAGGAGCACATGCTCAGCGGCGTGGCCCGTCGGCTCAAGCGCGGTGTGGACACCGGCATGGAGCCGGGCGAGGTGTTCTCGCGTGTGCAGGACCACGTCATCGCGACCGCGAAGGCCCACGTCGAACGCCTCGTGCTCGATGCGTGCGTCGAGAAGGTCGCGCAGATGCCCGAGGGTGACAACAAGGTTGCGATGGGACTGATGGTCGACCTCTTCGCGCTGACCACCATCGAGGCCGACCGGGCCTGGTTCATGGAGCATGGTCGCCTGACCTCGCAGCGCTCCAAGGCGATCAGCCGCGAGATCAACGGCCTGTGCCGGAAGGTGCGCCCGATCGCCGTCGACCTCGTCGACGCGTTCGGGATCCCGCCCGAGGTGATGCGCGCCGAAGAGCTCCTCACCTGGGGCGACTGACGCTCGCGGAGGTCGTCCCCGTACGAAAACTGCCCGATCGACGTGATGTTTCGTGTCGATCGGGCAGTTTCACGGGCGGGCCTGTGGTTCGGCCCGCGCCGTACGTCGTGTGAAGCGGGTCAGTGACCGGCCTTCTTGGCCCGCTCGAACGAGGCGAGCACCTCGGCCTCGGCCTCGGTGCGACCGACCCAGTTGGCGCCCTCGACGGACTTGCCGGGCTCGAGGTCCTTGTAGACCTCGAAGAAGTGCTGGATCTCGAGGCGGTCGAACTTCGAGACGTGATTGATGTCGCGCAGGTGCTCGAGGCGCGGGTCGTGGGTGGGCACGCACAGCACCTTGTCGTCACCGCCGGCCTCGTCGGTCATGCGGAACATGCCGATTGCGCGGCACTTGATGATGCAGCCGGGGAACGTCGGCGCCTGCAGGATGACCAGCGCGTCGAGCGGGTCGCCGTCCTGGCCGAGCGTGTCCTCGATGTAGCCGTAGTCCTCGGGGTACGCCGTGGAGGTGAACAGCATGCGGTCGAGGTAGATGCGACCGCTCTCGTGGTCGACCTCGTACTTGTTGCGGGACCCCTTGGGGATCTCCACCATCACGTCGAACTCCAACACAGCATTCCTCCGCATCATCGGCATGCTCGCGCACCCGGCCTGCGGGCGGCGAAAGATCATGACCCGAACATCGGGCCGGCAACATCTTCGCGCACAATGGGCGCAAACGTGCACTCGGAAGGGACGAATTGGTGAAACGGCGTGACGCAGGCCACACCTCGAGACGCCTGTCGTCGTGGCTGCCGATCCTTCTCGTGCTGGCCGTGGTGGCCGCCGGCTTCGCCTCGTTCCAGTACGACCTGGGTGACCGGCTCGGCATCGCCCCCGACGATCCGGCCGACCCGGCGCAGGTCGCTCCGCCGCGCGGGCTCGACCTGCCGGCGCTGACCACACCGCGCCCGGTGGCCGCCGCAGCACCGACCGACAGTCGCGTCGACCCGGCCAAGGTGCGCCGGGCGCTCGCGTCGTACGCCGCTGAGAAGGACCTCGGCAAGCACCGGGTGCTCGCGGTCGGCAGCCTCGACGGCAGCGTCTGGTACGACAACGCGGGCGGCACGTTCATGCCCGCCTCCACCATGAAGCTGCTCACCGGCATGGCCGCGCTCGAGGCGATCGGGCCCGACGTCACGTTCCGTACGACGGTCGTGGCCGGCGCCAAGCCCCGCGACATCGTGCTCGTCGGCGGCGGCGACCCGTTCCTGACCGACAAGCCGGCCAGCTCGACGACGTACCCGAAGCCGGCCGACATCCGCACCCTGGCCCGCGAGACCGCGGCCGCGTTGACCGAGCAGGGCCAGGCGCAGGTGCGCCTGCAGTTCGACGACTCCCTCTTCACGGGACCGTCGGTGAACCCGCACTGGCCGGCGAGCTACATCCCCGAGGCCGTCGTGCCACCGATCACCGCGCTGTGGGTCGACAAGGGCGCCAAGCGCGACTCGTGGGGCTTCGAGTCCGACCCGTCCCGGGCGGCCGCGATGCTCTTCTCCGCCGAGCTGCGCCGGGCCGGCATCAAGGTGACCGGTACGCCGCAGCGCACGACCGCCGCCGACGGTGCGGCCGAGCTCGCCGGCGTCGAGAGCGCCCCCGTCTCGCAGATCGTCGACCGGGTGATCTCGGTCAGCGACAACGAGGGCGCCGAGATCCTCTCCCACCAGGTGGGGCTGGCCGAGGGTACCGGCGGATCCTTCGACGGCGGCGCGCGTGCCGTGCGCAAGGTGCTCGGCCGGCTCGGAGTGCCGCTGGCCGGCACCCGGATCCACGACGGCAGCGGGCTGTCCCGCCAGGACCGGCTGACCACGCAGGCGCTGCTGGGCGTGCTCGCCACCGCCGCCCGCGACGCCAATCCCGACCTGCGCACCGTGATCACGGCACTGCCCGTCGCCGGCTTCACCGGCTCGATGGCCGGACGCCTCGGCGACAGCAACACGTCTGGGCCGGGCCGCGTGCGGGCCAAGACCGGCACGCTGACTGGGGTCCACGGGCTGGCCGGGGTGACCACCGACCTCGACGGCAACGTGTTCACGTTCGTCTTCCTGGCCGACCGGGTGACCGAGGTGCTGGAGGCCCGCGACACCCTCGACGACCTCACCGCCGCGCTGGCGGCCTGTCACTGCTCGTCCTGACCCTGGTTGGTCGTTGCTCGGCCTGCTCGACCACCGGAGCGCGCTCTGCGCACGTCACTGGTGTCTCGACACGGCGGTCGCGGCTTCGTTCCTCAGCCGCGCGCCTGCTCGACCCGGCGCCCCGTGTCCAGCGCACCTCACTGGTGTCTCGACACGGCGGTCGCGGCTTCGTTCCTCAGCCGCGCGCCTGCTCGACCCGGCTCGCCACGCCGGGCACTCCTTCGTCGTGCCCGGCTAGGCTCGCCGCATGACTGACGCGCCGTCGATGATCGACTGGGACCTCGCCGTACGCATCGGCTCACGGCTGGCCGGTGACGGGCCGGAGATCTCCACGCTGGCCGCCGCCGACGCGGTCGAGGAGCTGCGCGCCGACGCCAACCGCTCCACGGGGTTGGTGCGTGACTTCACCGGCCTGGCCGCGGCCGAACGCACCGCCCCGGTGCTGGTCGTCGACAGACCGGGCTGGATCCGCGCGAACGCCGACAGCTTCGCCACGATCCTGTCGCCGATCGTGGAGAAGCTCTCCGAGAAGAAGTCGCCGGGAGTGCTGGGCCAGGCGATCGGCTCGCGCATCACCGGCGCCGAGGTGGGCCTGGTGCTCGGTTTCATGGGTGGCAAGGTGCTCGGGCAGTTCGACCCGTTCTTCGACCCCAGCGGTCGCCTGCTGCTGGTCGCCCCCAACATCGTGCACGTCGAGCGCGAGCTCGACGTCGACCCGACCGACTTCCGCCTGTGGGTCTGCCTCCATGAGGAGACCCACCGCGTGCAGTTCACGGCCGTGCCGTGGATGCGTGACCACCTCTTCGCCCAGATGACCACGCTGGCCGACTCGATCGAGGTCGGCAAGACCCTCGAGGAGGGCGTCAAGCGGCTCGGGGAGTCCATGCGCGGCAAGGGCGGCAGCCTGCTCGACATGATGAGCACGCCCGAGCAGCGCGAGGTGATCGACCGCGTCACCGGGGTGATGTCCCTGCTCGAGGGCCACGCCGACGTGGTGATGGACGGCGTCGGTCCCGAGGTGATCCCGAGCGTCGGCAAGATCCGGCGCCGCTTCAACCAGCGCCGCAAGGGCGTCGGCCCGCTCGACCGCATCCTGCGCCGCCTGCTCGGCCTCGACGCGAAGATGGCCCAGTACCGCGACGGCGCCGCCTTCGTCCGCGCCGTCATCGAGAAGGTCGACATGGACGGCTTCAACGCCGTGTGGGAGTCCCCGGAGAACCTCCCGTCGAAGGCCGAGATCGAAGACCCCACCGCTTGGGTGGCCCGGGTCCACGGATGACGCTCCACCCGGCGGTGGCCGCCGTCCGGTTGGTCGTACGCCGGACCCTGGCACCTCTCGCGCCGGGTACGACGGTGGTCGTGGCCTGCTCCGGGGGTGCCGACTCACTCGCCCTGTTGGCCGCCGCGGTCTTCGAGGGCCACAAGATGTCGCTGCGGGTCGTGGGCGCCACTGTCGACCACGGGCTGCAGGACGGATCAGCCGGTCGGGCCGCGGTCGTCGTACGACAGATGGCGGAGCTGGGTGCCGACGAGACGGTCTCGGCGCGCGTCACGGTCAGTTCCGAGGGCGGCCCGGAGGCGGCGGCCCGGGAGGCGCGCTACGCCGTGCTGGAGCAGATGGCCGAGCACCTCGGCGCCGCGACCGTGTTGCTCGGCCACACCCGTGACGACCAGGCGGAGACCGTCCTGCTCGGGCTGACCCGCGGGTCGGGAGGCCGCGCCATTGCAGGGATGCGGCGATCCTTCGACGGTTTCGCCCGGCCGTTGCTCGACGTCTCGCGTGCCGACACCACCGCCGCCTGCGAGGCGGAGGGCATCGACGTCTGGCACGACCCGCACAACACCGACCCTCGCTTCACCCGGGTGCGGGTGCGGCACACCGTGTTGCCGGTGCTGGAGTCCGAGCTGGGTCCGGGGGTGGCGGTGGCGCTGGCCCGCACGGCCGACCTCGTCCGCCCGGACATGGAGTACCTCGACGGACTCGCCGACGCGGCGTACGACCGCCTGCGCGACCAGGTCCCGGAGGGGCTGCCGGTCGACGAGCTGGCCGCGTTGCCCGGCCCGCTGCGCACCCGTGTCCTGAGGCTCGCGGCACTCGACGCCGGCGCGATCGGGTCGGAGCTGTTCCACGAGCACGTGCGCGCCATCGACGCCTTGATCACCGACTGGCGCGGCCAGAGGTGGATCGACCTCCCCGGCCACCTGCGCGCAGTACGCCGGGACAGGCATCTGGCGTTCCTGACGGATTGAGGCCGGAGGATGGCCTGAATCGCTCCTAGCGTGGTCCGGGACCGACCACCGACAACCAGGAGCAAACGATGAGCGACCGATACATTGCCGGCGTCCCCTGCTGGATCGACCTGACCCCGCCCGACGTCGACGCCGCGATGGCGTTCTACGGAGGGCTCTTCGGCTGGGAGTTCGAGGAGCGCACGCCACCGAGCGCGCCGGTGCGCTACGCCTACGCCCGACTCGAGGGCGAGACCGTGGCCGCCATCGGTTCGGGTGAGGGCGAGCCCGCGGCCTGGAACTCCTACGTGTGGGTGGACGACGCCGACGCGGCCGTCGCCCGCGCGAAGTCGGCGGGAGGAGAGGTCGTCGCGGCACCGGTCGATCTCGGCCCCGACGGCGGCGTCGGGCGTACGGCGACCGTCCGCGACGCCGAAGGTGCGCCACTCGGGTTGTGGCAACCCCGGGAGAACCGCGGCGCGGAACGCGTCAACGCCCACGGGTCGCTGAACTTCAACGACCTGCACACCCGCGACTCCGCAGCGGCGGGGGCGTTCTACGGCGCGGTGTTCGGCTGGGACGTCATCGGCGTGGGCGACGGCCAGATGTGGGCGTTGCCGGCGTACGGCGACTTCCTCGAGCAGCGCAACCCGGGGAACCGTGATCGCCAGGCCGAGATGGGGGCACCCGCCCGCTTCGACGAGGTGGTCGCCGCGCTCTCCCCGATTCCGGAGGACGACGCCGACGCCGCGCCGCACTGGGGCGTGACCTTCGCGGTCGACGACGCCGACGCCGTCGTCGCCCGGGCCTCCGAGCTGGGGGCCGAGGTGGTGCAGGGACCGGTGGACCTGCCGTGGGTGCGCGCCGCCGTGATCCGTGATCCGCAGGGCGCCGTCTTCACCGCGAGCCAGTTCGTCCCGCCGGCGTAGTCCGGGTCGACCCTCACAGCAGCAGGGGCATGTGGCAGTCTGACGCCCATGGATTCCGCCCACGTCGAGAGCGATCTGGTCAACATCCTCTTCACCGAGGAACAGATCCAGGCCAAGGTGCAGGAGATGGCAGACGTCATCGCGGCCGACTACGAGGGCAAGGACGTCCTCATGGTGGGCGTGCTGCGCGGTGCGGTGATGGTGATGGCCGACCTGGCCCGCTCGTTGCCGATCCACGTCGAGATGGACTGGATGGCGGTGAGCTCCTACGGATCCGGCACGAAGTCGAGCGGCGTGGTCCGCATCCTCAAGGACCTCGACACCGACATCTCCGGCCGTCACGTGCTGGTCGTCGACGAGATCATCGACACCGGCCTGACGCTGAGCTGGCTGATCTCCAACCTGAGCAGCCGCAGCCCGGCCAGCGTCGAGATCGCCACCCTGCTGCGCAAGCCGGAGGCCCTGGCCATGCCGGTCGAGCCGAAGTACGTCGGCTGGGACATCCCCAACGAGTTCGTCGTGGGCTACGGCCTCGACTTCAAGGAGCGCTACCGCAACCTGCGTGACATCGGCACGCTCGCACCGCACGTGTACTCCTGACGGACCCTCCTGATCGCGGCCGACTTTCTGCGACCATGTACCGTCAAACCTCACATGGTCACCGCTCAGACGACGTGCTGAGCTGTCCCGAGAGAAGTCTGTGAAGCGCATATTCAAGGGTCCCTGGCTCTGGATCGTCCTGGCCGTCGTCGCCGTACTGCTCGGCCTGCAATACCTCGCGCCCAATGGTGGGTACGACGAGGTGCAGACGTCGCAGATGGAGAAATACATCAGCACCGGCGAGGTCAAGGAGATCACCTTCCTCGACAACGACCAGGAGATCCGCGCAACCCTGGACGACGACGTCGACCGTGACGGCGGCCGCAAGGTCGTCACCCACTGGGTCAACGGCCAGCAGAACGACCTCATCAAGATGGCCCGCGAGCAGGTCGACAAGGGCACGATCGAGAAGTCGAACTCCGAGAACCCGCAGCCCAGCTTCATCGGCCAGCTCCTCGCGACGCTGCTGCCGTTCGCGCTGATCATCCTGCTCTTCATCTTCCTGATGAACAGCGTGCAGGGCGGTGGCGGCAAGGTGATGCAGTTCGGCAAGTCCAAGGCCAAGCTGATCTCCAAGGACATGCCGAAGTCCACGTTCGCCGACGTGGCGGGCTGCGAGGAGGCGATCGAGGAGCTCGGCGAGATCAAGGAGTTCCTCCAGGAGCCTGCCAAGTTCCAGGCCGTCGGCGCCAAGATCCCCAAGGGTGTGCTGCTCTACGGCCCTCCCGGCACCGGCAAGACCCTGCTGGCCCGTGCGGTCGCCGGCGAGGCGGGCGTGCCGTTCTACTCCATCTCCGGCTCCGACTTCGTCGAGATGTTCGTGGGTGTCGGCGCCAGCCGCGTCCGCGACCTCTTCGAGCAGGCCAAGGAGAACGCCCCGGCCATCGTCTTCATCGACGAGATCGACGCCGTCGGTCGCCACCGTGGCGCCGGCATGGGCGGCGGTCACGACGAGCGCGAGCAGACCCTCAACCAGCTCCTCGTCGAGATGGACGGCTTCGACGTCCGCGGCGGGGTCATCCTGATCGCGGCCACCAACCGGCCCGACGTGCTCGACCCGGCGCTGCTGCGTCCCGGCCGTTTCGACCGCCAGATCGGCGTCGACGCCCCCGACCTCAACGGTCGCCACCAGATCCTCAAGGTCCACTCGCGCGGCAAGCCGATGGGTCCCGACGTCGACCTGCTCAGCGTGGCTCGCCGTACGCCCGGCTTCACCGGCGCCGACCTGGCCAACGTGCTCAACGAGGCGGCCCTGCTGACTGCCCGCCTCAACGAGAAGGTGATCACCGACTCCTCCCTCGACGAGGCGATCGACCGCGTGGTCGCGGGCCCGCAGCGCCGCACCCGCCTGATGAGCGAGAAGGAGAAGCTCATCACCGCCTACCACGAGGGCGGACACGCCCTGGTCGCCGCGGCCCTGCCCGGCACCGACCCGGTGCACAAGATCACGATCCTGCCCCGCGGACGCGCGCTGGGCTACACGATGGTGCTGCCCGACGAGGACAAGTACTCCCAGACCCGTTCCGAGATGCTCGACAAGCTGGCCTACATGCTCGGCGGCCGGGCCGCCGAGGAGATGGTCTTCCACGACCCGACCACGGGCGCGGGCAACGACATCGAGAAGGCCACCAGCCTGGCCCGCGCGATGGTCACCCAGTACGGCATGACCGACCGCCTCGGTGCGATCCAGCTGGGTGAGCCGCAGGGCGAGCCGTTCCTGGGTCGCGACATGGGCCACACCCGCAACTACTCCGAGGACGTCGCCGCGATCGTCGACGAGGAGACCAAGAAGTTCCTCGCCCAGGCCCACCAGGAGGCCTTCGACATCCTCGAGGAGAACCGCGACGTCCTCGACGCGCTGGTGCTCGCCCTGATGGAGCGCGAGACGCTCGACAAGGCCGAGGTCGCCGAGGTCTTCGTGCCGCTGCGTCGCCGCCCGGTGCGGCCGGCATGGACGGGCTCCCCGCACCGCCAGCCCTCGACGCTGCCGCCGGTCAGCGTGCCGGCGTCGGCACAGTCCGACGTACCCGAGTCCGCGGACCCCGACCTGGCAACCCCACACAGTTCGACCCCGCCGGCGGGTGGTCTCCCGAGTCAGAACGAAGGCGGAGACCAGGCATGATCGCGCCCTTCGGCGGCGTGAACCCTGACCCGGCCAGTGTTCCGGACTTCGACCACGACCGCGCGGAGAAGGCCGTCCGCGAGCTGCTGGCCGCGATCGGCGAGGACCCCGAGCGCGAGGGCCTGCGTGACACGCCGGCCCGGGTGGCCAGGGCGTACGCCGAGATGACCGCAGGCCTGCGCCAGACGCCGGCCGACGTGCTGACCACCACCTTCGACATCGGGCACGACGAGATGGTGCTGGTGCGCGACATCGAGCTGTGGTCGATGTGCGAGCACCACCTGGTGCCGTTCACCGGCGTGGCCCACGTCGGCTACATCCCGGCCGAGACCGGCAAGATCACCGGCCTCTCCAAGCTGGCCCGCCTGGTCGACGTCTACGCCAAGCGGCCCCAGGTGCAGGAGCGCCTGACCACCCAGGTCGCCGACGCGCTCATGGAGATCCTCGAGGCCCGCGGCGTGATCGTGGTGATCGAGGCCGAGCACCTCTGCATGACCATGCGCGGGGTCCGCAAGGCCGGCGCCCGCACCATCACCTCGGCGGTTCGCGGACAGATGCACAACGCCGCCACCCGCTCCGAGGCCATGGCGCTGATCCACAGCAGAAGGTGAACCGGTGCGATCCGGTGCGCTGACCGAGCCGATGACCCGTCCGCGGATCATGGGCATCGTCAACGTCACCCCCGACTCGTTCTCCGACGGGGGACGGTTCGCGACCACCGACACCGCGATCGCCCACGGCCGCGAGCTGATCGCCCAGGGCGCCGACATCCTCGACATCGGCGGCGAGTCCACCCGTCCCGGAGCGACCCGTCCGCTGGTCTCCGAAGAGCTCGACCGGGTGGTGCCGGTGATCAGCGCCCTGGCCGCCGAGGGCGCCGCAGTCTCGGTCGACACCATGCGCGCCGAGGTCGCCGAGGCCGCCGCCCTGGCCGGCGCAGTGGTGATCAACGACGTCTCCGGAGGGCTGGCCGACCCCGACATCCTGCGGGTCGCCGCCGACCACGACGTGCTGTACGTCGCCATGCACTGGCGGGCGCACAGCACCGAGATGCAGCAGCACGCCGTGTACGACGGCCCGGGCGGTGTCGTGGGCGCCGTCCGTGACGAGCTGTCGGCCCGCATCGACGACGCGCTGGCCGCCGGTGTAGACCTCGAGCGCCTCGTGGTCGACCCCGGGCTCGGGTTCGCCAAGTCACCGGACCACAACTGGGAGCTGCTCAAGCACCTCGACGAGCTCGTCGGCCTCGGTCGCCCGGTGCTGGTCGGGTCGAGTCGCAAGTCGTTCCTCGGCACCCTGCTCGGATCCGCAGACGCACCCCGGCCGGTGGCAGAGCGCGAGCACGCCAACGTGGCCCTCACCACGATCGTCAGCCTGCAGGGCATGTGGGGCGTGCGGGTGCACGACGTACGCGCCAGTGCCGATGCGATCCGGGTCGTCGAGCGGTTCGCGCACGACCCGGGTGAGGCCTGATGATCGCCGGCGTCGGCGACACCACCGGCCAGGAGGCCGCCGTGGAGGCCGCGCACCGGGCCTTCTACGCCGCCTGGGAGCGCGGTGACGCGGCCGCCGCCCTCGGGTTCTGGATCGACGCCGACGACATCAGCTGCACGTTCCCTGGAGTGCCGGGCGTCATGGGCCGTGACGAGGTCCGCACGCAGCTGAGCGAGGGCATCGAGCTCACGTCCGGCATCCAGTTCCTCTTCGAGGACCTCAACGTCGCCGTCCGCGGCAGCGTCGCCTGGCTGGCCTGCGTGGAGAACGTCATCCTGCCCGGCGTCCTCACCCTGGAGGACGTCGTCGACCTGCCGGGGTCGCAGCTGGCGGTGACCAGCGTCTACCACCGGATCGGTGCCGACTGGCTGCTCTGGTGCCATCAGGCAGGGCCGGTTCTGAGCAACCTCGACCTGGAGGACGAATGACCGACGAGCTGGCCGTGAGTGGCATCGAGTGCTTCGGGCACCACGGTGTCTTCGACTTCGAGCGCCGCGAGGGACAGATCTTCGTGATCGACCTCGTCCTGGGCATCGACACGACCCCCGCGGCACGCACCGACGACTTGCGTGAGACCGTGCACTACGGAATTCTCGTGGATTCGGTGAAAGCCGCCGTGGAGACCGACCCGGTCGACCTGATCGAGACCCTGGCCCAACGGATAGCGGACGTCTGCCTCTTGGACGATCGTGTTGAATGGACCCGGGTCACGGTTCACAAGCCGGACGCGCCCATTGACGCAACATTCTCGGATGTTGCGCTGACGATTACCCGGAAGAGGACGTTGCAGCCGTGACTGAGACACCCAACCCGAACATCATCGATGCCGACACCCTCACCGGTGAGATGCACCCGATCCGACGTGCGGTGCTGGCACTGGGCTCCAACCTCGGCGAACGCCTGGCCAGCCTCCAGGGCGCGGTCGACTCCCTCGCCGACACCCCCGACGTGTGGGTGACGGCCGTCTCCGGGGTCTACGAGACCGAGCCGATCGGCGCGCCCCCGGGCTCCGAGCAGTTCCTCAACGCCGTCGTCCTCCTCGACACCACGCTGCCCGCCTCGACGCTGCTCGACCGCGCCCTCGCCATCGAGGACGCCTTCGACCGGGTCCGCCCCAGCGAGAAGAACGCGCCCCGCACCCTCGACGTCGACCTCATCGTGGTGGGTGACCGCAGGGCCAACGACGACTTCCTGCGCCTCCCGCACCCGCGCGCCAAGGACCGGGCGTTCGTGCTCAAGCCGTGGTTCGACCTCGAGCCCGACGCGGTGCTGCCGGACGCCGGCCCCGTCGCCGAGCTCCTCGAGGCCGCCGACCAGAGCGGCATCAAGCTCCGCGACGACCTGGCCCTCGACCTGCAGTGACCCCTCCCGACGCGGGGTCGGGGGACGAGCGTCCGCCCGAGGAGCCCCGCGTCGTGCCCACGGCCGCCGGTGCACTGGCGGCGTGCCTGACGGTCGGCCTCGTCGTCGGTTGGGCGATCCGCCCACTCACCCAGCGGTACGCCGACTCCTCGCCGGTGGTGACCTGGATCCAGGTGCTGGCGCTGTTCCTGGTCGCCGCGATGCTGGGCGCGACCGCGTGGGCCACGCACCGCACGATCGCGCGGCGCCAGTTCCTCGAGCCGCATCGGGCCGTGAACCGGCTGGTGCTGGCCAAGGCCTGTGCCCTGGTCGGGGCCCTGGCCGCGGGCGGCTACGCCGGCTACGCCGTGGCCTGGTTGGGCCTGCCGGCCGAGCTCGCCGACCAGCGAAGCCTGCGCTCCGGCATCGCGGCGGTGGGCGGCGGACTCATGTGTGGTGCAGCACTACTGCTCGAGCGTGCGTGTCGGGTCCGGGACGGCGGCGACGGCGCCTAGTCTGGATGCATGGCTTCCCCCAACGCCCGACGCCGTCAGCGGAGCACCCGCATCACGGTCGCAGTTGCCCTCATCATGATCGCCTCCCTCGTCGTCCTCGGCGCGTTGGTCGGCGGATCGTCCCTTCTCGTCGCCGTCTCTGCTGTGCTGGCCGTCCTCCTCGGGGCCGCCGCCACCAAGATCACCCACTCCGAGCTCATGCAGTCCCGCAAGGACGCCGCCCGTGACCGTGCCGAGCAGGCCAAGGCCTACTCGGTGCTGACCGACGAGCGCACCCGCGAGAGCCAGAAGTTCGCCGACACCATGACCGAGCGGATCGCCGCTCGCCAGAAGCTCATCCACGAGCTCGAGGGTGAGCTCTCGCTGGCCCAGCGCAAGGTCGCCGAGACCACGCTCAAGCTCGGCAACGAGTCGCGTCGCGCCGACCAGGCCGAGGCCCGCCTCACCGCAGAGTCCGGTCGCCTCGAGGACTCCGAGACGCGCGCCGCCGAGGCGATCGTGCTGGCCGCCGAGCTCGAGCAGCAGGTCACCGACCTCAAGGTCGAGCTCGCTGCCTGGGAAGACGCCGCCGCGATGCCGGTGCGCAAGCACGCCTGACCGCACCTCTGGTCGCCGTACGACACGACAACCCCGCACGACTTGTGCGGGGTTGTCGTCACTTCGCACCCTGCCGGTCGGGTGCGAAGTGACATGGACGGAGCGTTGCACGGGGGAGGGGCGGGTCAGGCGTCGTTGACGGAGGCGCGCAGGGCCTTGTGGATGCCGTTCGGGGTCAGCACCCCGACGAACTGCGCACCGCGGCGTACGCCGACCATCGGCTTGTCCTCGCGCATCATCAGGGCCAGTGCGTCCTCGAGGGTTGCGCCGACGTCGATGGCCGCGCCCAGCTCTCCGGCGCGGACGCCGTCCAGGGGCTCGAGGTGGGCCGGGTCGATCGGCGTGACCGCCAACCGCCGCAGGCCGCGCGCCGCGCCCACGAACGACGCCACGAAGTCGTCGGCCGGCGAGCCGAGCACCACCGCCGGTACGTCGTACTGCGCGAGGCGGCCGCCCTCGGCGAAGACCGCGACCCGGTCTCCCATGCGCACGGCTTCGTCGATGTCGTGGGTGACGAGGACGACCGTCTTGCCCAGGTCGCGTTGGAGCCGCCGGAACTCCTCCTGAAGCCGGCCACGCACGACGGGGTCGACCGCGCCGAAGGGCTCGTCCATCAGCAGCACCGGCGGGTTCGCGGCCAGGGCCCGGGCCACGCCGACGCGTTGACGCTGTCCACCCGAGAGCTGGTGCGGGTAGCGGTCGGCGTGCTGGTCGGGCTCGAGGCCGACCAGCTCCATCAGCTCGAGGGCGCGGCGTCGGGCCACGGACTTCGACTCGCCGTAGAGCAGCGGCACGGTCATCACGTTGGTCAGGATCTTCTGGTGCGGGAACAGGCCGACCTGCTGGATCACGTAGCCGATCCCGCGGCGGAGCTTGACCGGGTCGGCGTCGGTCACGTCGGCGCCGTCGATGAAGATCGATCCGGTGGTGGGCTCGATCAGCCGGTTGATCATCTTCAGGGTGGTCGACTTGCCGCAGCCGGACGGGCCGACGAGCGTCACCATCTCGCCGCGCCTCACCTCGAGGTCGAGCTCATGGACGGCGGTCGTGCCGTCGGCGTACGTCTTGCTGACGCCTGACAGCCGGATCATCGGATCTTCGATACCGTCCATGGGGTGACCCTATCGACAGGCGCGTCCGACGAGCCGAGTTGCTACAGCCTGTTCGTGAACGAATGGTTCTGCGGCGACTACTACGTCGATCGCAAGCAGGAGCTGATCGACGCCACCGTCCAGCACCTCACCATCACGGCGCTCGCCGTACTGCTCGGACTGGCGATGGCGTTGCCGCTGGCCCTGCTGGCCCGCCGCTTCCCGAAGCTCGAGGCCGCGATCCTCGGCATCTGCACGGGCATCTACACACTGCCGTCGCTGGCGCTGTTCCCGCTGCTCGTGCCGTTCACCGGACTGACCCGCACCACCGTGGTCCTCGGCCTGGCGCTCTACTCGCTGACCATCCTGGTGCGCAACATGGTCGAGGGGCTGCGGGCGGTGCCCGACGAGGTGATCGAGTCCGCGACCGGGCTCGGCTACTCGCGGGCCAGGCTGCTGTGGCGCATCGAGCTGCCGCTGGCGCTGCCGGTGATCATGGCCGGCCTGCGCATCGCGACCGTCTCCACCGTCGCGCTGACCACGGTCGGTGCCCTGGTGTCGTACGGCGGACTCGGCAACCTGCTCTTCGTCGGCGTACCCAACGACTTCCGAGCCCAGGTCCTGGCCGCGAGCCTGATCTGCGTGGCCATCGCGCTGGTGCTCGACGTCGCGCTGATGCTGGTGCAGCGCCTGGCCACGCCGTGGACCAGGGGGGTGCGCGCATGAGCACCCCAACGAGTTCTTCGACTCCTCCGCTGCGCTCCTCCGCCGAACAACTCGCCGGGGACCCCGCATGAACACCCCAACGAGTTCTTCGACTCCTCCGCTGCGCTCCTCCGCCGAACAACTCGCCGGGGACCCCGCATGAGCACCCCAACGAGTTCTTCGACTCCTCCGCTGCGCTCCTCCGCCGAACAACTCGCCGGGGACCCCGCATGAGGCTCCTCCGCGACACCGCGGCCTGGTTGGGCGACGGCGCCAACTGGCTTGGCGACGACGGCATCTGGCACCTGCTGCTCCAGCAGCTGCTGCTGACCTTCACGGCCCTCGGAGTGGCGCTGGCGATCGGCCTGCCGATCGCGTTGTGGCTCGGGCACCTCGGCCGGGGCGGCTTCGTGGCGATCAACGTGGCCGGCGTGGGCCGGGCGGTGCCGACGTTCGCCGTGCTCGCCCTGCTGGTGATGTGGGAGCCGGTCGGCACCGAGCACCTCGGTCCCTACGGCCGCGCCGGACTGGCCACCCTGATCGCCCTGGCCCTCTTCGCACTGCCACCGATCATCACCAACGCCTACGTGGGCGTCGACGAGGTGCCCCGCGACGTACGCGAGGCCGCCGACGGCATGGGCATGAGCGGATGGCAACGGTTCGTCCGCGTCGAACTCCCGCTGGCCATGCCCCTGGTGGCCGCCGGAGTCCGCCTGGCGCTGGTGCAGGTGTGGGCCACGGCCACCATCGCCGCGCTGGTCGACGGCCCGGGGCTCGGCAACCTGATCACGGCCGGTTTCTACAAGCACGACTACGCGCAGGGCATCGGCGCAGCGGTTGTCGTCGCCGCCGTGGCCCTGCTCCTTGAAGTCTCCGCCGCGATGGTGCAGCGTTCCCTCCAGACGGCACGACCGGACACGCGTGGCACTCGACCACGGGACACAGAAGGTGGCAACCATGCGGGTACGACAGATGATGGTGGCGGCACTGATGGCGACGTCGTTGATGGGGGCGTCGGCCTGCGCGGGCGATGACCTCTCGGACGACGACACCAAGGGCGACGACAAGGCGACGTCGAGCAACACCGCCAGCACGGACACCGACACGGACAAGGGCGAGCTGCGACTGTCCGGCCAGTCGTTCGACGAGGCCGCGCTGATGGCCAGCATGTACGAACTGCTGCTCGACAGGGCCGGCTACGACGTCGAGACCAAGCTGGTCACCAGCCGCGACATCTACATGAACCAGTTCCCCGACGACATCGACGTGGCGCCCGAGTACGTCGGCGGCACCATCGAGTTCCTCAACACGACGCAGAACGGCGCGGACGCCAAGCCGCTGAGCACCGGTGACCTCGAGGCGACGCTCGCCGCCGGTGCCGGGGTGCTGAAGAAGAAGGGCGTCACGCTCCTCGACCCCGCCGAGGCCGCTGACACCAACGCGTTCTTCGTCACCGAGGAGTACGCCGAGGAGAACTCGGTCAGCAAGCTCTCCGACCTCGAGGGCAAGACCGTCACCCTGGCGGCGCACCCCGACTGCGCGGAGCGCCTCGACTGCGGCAAGGGCCTCGAGGAGGTCTACGGCATCAAGATCGACGACATCCTGCCGCTCGGCTTCGCCAGCGCACAGACCTTCAAGTCGGTCGAGGACGACGAGTCGCAGCTCGGCCTGACCAGCACCACCGACGGCACCCTCGAGGCCCGCGGCATGGTCCTGCTCGAGGACGACAAGGCGGTCCAGCCGGTGCAGAACCTCGTGCCCGCGGTGAGCACGAAGTTCCTGAAGGCCCACCCCGACGTCGCCGACGTGCTCAACCCGTTGATGGCGATCCTGACCACCGACGACCTGGTCGAGCTCAACGGCCGGGTGACCGCGGAGCGCGAGAAGGCCTCCGACGTGGCCAAGGACTACCTGGAGGACCACGACCTGCTCTGACACACCCCGGTCCTCGAGGTCGGACGCTCCCGGCTGAAGCACCCGACCTCCACTAGGCTCGGCAGCAAATCACGGCTCGTCAGGAACTGCCGACGGGTCGGCTGGGAGTGGGAGGACACGTGCTGGATCGGGTACGCCGTGCGGTGCGCCGCCGTCGTACGTCGGTGGCCGTCGTCGTGACGGTCGGGCCGCGGCAGGTGCGACACCTCGGCGTGTGCCTGGAGTCGTTGGCCGGCCAGGACGAGCCGCCGTCCGAGATCCTGCTCTGCCCCTGGGGCGGCGTCGGTCCCACCGACCTGCGCGGCATCGAGGGCGTGCGGGTGCTGCTCCCCAACGAGACCGCGAACGCGGCGCGCAATGCCGGCACCACCTCCGCCTCCAGTGACACGCTCCTCTACCTCGAGGCAAATGAGGCCTTGGAGCCTTGGGCGCTGGCCACGCTCGTGGGCGACCTGGCCGCCGCCGAGGACACCCTCTCCGGGCGCGGGGCCACCCTCGGCGCCCGCCTGTGGCGCGCGAAGTCGGCACCGGAGTTCCTCGAGGCGCACGGCCGGTTCGGGCAGGCCGCCCTCGACGCGGCCCCGGCACGCGAGCTGGCCGACCGCACGACGCGCGACACGGACAGCACGTGGTCCACACCGTTCGGCACCGTGCCGGCCGCCTGCGCGGAGATCGGCGAGTTCGCGTGGATGCTGGCCGGGCTGACCAACCCCGACGTACTGGTCCGGGTGCTGTGCCATGACGCCGGCTCGTTCCTCGACGACCTCGAGCACGCCACCGCGGGCGAGACGACCGCCTTCGCCCAGGCGGTCTCGACCGCCCTCGACACCCTGCCCCGCGCCCGGCACCTCGACGTTCCTGTCGAGACCCGGCTCCGCCTGTGGCTGGTGGCCCACGGTCACGCCGCCGCGATGAGCAGGTTCACCGCGGACCGCTGGTTCGACGAGGGCCAGTTCCCGACCCGGCTGGACGGCGAGCGGCTGCTGGCGGTGTTGCCGGTGCCGGGGGTCGACGTCCCCGACGACGTGTTCGAGATCCGCCCCCGGCTGGAGGTATCGCTGCGCCGGGTGCGCCGCGACGGCCACCTCGTGCGGCTCACGGTCTTCGCGGCCTGTCGCTGGATCGACTTCGCCGCGCACCCGCCGCAGTTCCGGGCGCGCATGGCCCACGCCCGCACCGGTGCACGCGTGGCACTGACCCCCGAGAGCCGCCCCGACCGCGCCGCCACCCGGCACTTCCGTCAGGCCTACCAGAACCACGACGCCGCCGGCCTCGAGATCGCCGTCGACCCGAACTGGCTCACGCTGGACGGCCCGTGGACGCTCGAGATCGGCCTCTCCGTGGGCGGTGTGACCCTCTGGGGACGGGCCACGGATCGCGACGCCCGCGGCTCTGCCGGGCTGCCCGACGTCGGCCTGTCCGGGCGCGCGTCCTTCGACAGTCGCCACGGCTTCCGCATCCACCGCGGGGTCAAGCCGGAGCCGCGCCCCGAACCGACCTCGGCGCCGGTCGTCTCGGCCGTCGAGCTGGGGGAGTCGATCGTGCTGCACGGCACCACCCCGGCCGACTTCACCCTCGAGCTCCGCAACGGTGACTGGCGGGTGCCTGCCCGGGTGACCACCAACGGTCGCGACTTCACCGCCGTGGTGCCGCTGCGCCACCAGCCGTGGGAGCTGTCCGCGCGACCCCTCCCCAGTGGCACCTGGCACTTCGCCTGGGCCTCGGCCAGCGCCCACGGCGACCTGCCGATCCCGCGCGACCTTGCCGACCAGACTCCTCGCGAGCGCCTCACCCGCAGCCACCGGATCCGCCTGGTGCGGGGCCTTCGCGACCAGATCCTGGTCGACCTGGCCGCGCCGTTGCGCGAGGACGAGCTCGGCCCCTGGGCGCAGGCCCGCCTCCGGGCGACGTACGCCGCGACGACCGCACCCCTCGACCCGAACCTCGTCGTGTTCCACAGCTACGCCGGCTCCGGGACCACCGACAGCCCGCGGGCGATCTTCGACGAGATGCGCCAGCACCGCCCGGAGCTGCGGGCCGTGTGGGGCGTGGCCGACCACAGCGTCCCGGCGCCCGTGGGCAGCCGGCCGGTGCTGATCCGCAGCCGCGGGTGGTACGACGTGCTGGCCCGCGCGGGAACCGTCGTGACGAACATCGAGATGAACCGCTTCTTCCGCACGAGGCCCGGCCAGCGACTGGTGCAGACGTTCCACGGCTACCCCTCCAAGGCGATGGGCACCGGCCTGTGGCGGGCGAAGAACTTCTCGCCGCTGCGCCTGGAGTCCCAGCTCGACAACACCGCCCGGCAGTGGACGGTGGCGTGCGTGCCGAGCCCCGAGATGGAGCTCCACTACCGCGAGCAGTACGGCTTCGACGGCACCTACCTGAACCAGGGCTACCCGCGCGACGACGTACTCGTGGGCCCGGCGGCCGAGTCACTGCGCGAGCTGGCGCGTGACCGTCTGGGCATCGCGCCCGGCCAGAGCGCGATCCTCTACGCCCCCACCTGGCGCGACGACCTGGCCACCAACTACCGGGCCGCGCCGATGCATCAGCACCTCGACGTGGCGCGGATGGCCGAGCGGCTCGGCCCCGACCACGTGGTGCTGCTGCGCGGCCACCGGTTCCACCACCCGCCCGGGTCGGGCGCGCGGGTGCTCGACGTGTCGGCGTACCCCGAGATCAACGACCTGATCCTGGCCGCCGACGTGGCCGTGCTCGACTACTCCTCGCTGCGCTTCGACATGGCGCTCACCGGCAAGCCGATGGTGTTCCTGGTGCCCGACCTCGTCGACTACGCCGACGAGAAGCGGGGCTTCCTGTTCCCGTTCACCAACTCGGCACCCGGGCCGCTGGTCGACACCACGGAGCAGGTGATCGACCTGGTCCGCGACGTGCCGGCGCTGACCGCCGAGTGGGCGTGGGCGATCGACGAGTTCAACGCGACGTACAACGCCTGGCAGGACGGTCGCTCGGCCGCCCGGGCCGTCGACCTGCTCTTCCCCCGGTAGGTCAGATCTCGTCGTCGGCCAGGGCCAGCGGGTCCGACTTGCGGACGTCGATGACGTGGCCGGTCTGGCGGGCCAGCAGCACGTCGAGGGCCGCGGTGGCCACGACCGTCGACTCCAGCAGCGTGGAGGGGTCCTCCTCGCCGAAGGCCTTCGTGCGCATCGGCGTGCCGGTGCGCTCCGGGTTGATGCAGTTGACCCGCACCTCGCCGGCCCACTCGTCGGCCAGGGCCTGGGTGAGGTTCACGACCGCGGCCTTGGCCGAGGAGTAGAGCGAGTAGCCGCTCCGACCGCGGGTGTACGACGAGCTGGTGAACAGCAGCAAGGACCCGCCGGAGGCCCGCAGGTGCGGGTAGAACTCCTGGGCGATCAGCACGGGGGCCACGTAGTTGATCTCGGTGGCCGCGTAGATCGTCTCCTCCGACGTCTCCGCCAGCTGGCCGCGGGGGAGCACCCCGGCGGTGTTGACCACGAAGTCGATGCGGCCGTCGGACTCCATCACCTGGCGGGCCGCCTTGGCGACGTCCTCGCGCCGCTCGATGTGCGTGCGGCTGCCCGAACGGCTGAAGCCGTGGACCGTGCAGCCGTAGGACCGGGCCAGCTCGACGAGGTCCAGGCCGATGCCGTACGACGCACCGAAGACCACCATCGTCTTGCCGGCCAGGGCGTCGCGGTACTCCTGCTCCGTGCGCGGTGCCGGCAGGTCGGTCGAGGTCAGCTGGAACAGCTTGTCGGCCAGGTAGACGTCGATCGGCTCGGTGACCTTCATGTTGCGGTCGTCGCCGGCCACGATCCCGATCGGTACGTCGGGGGTGTAGCGGAGCACCACCGTGCAGTCGTCGGTGGCCTCGAAGTCGGGGTCCTTGCCGGCCTCGTCGTACGCCCGACGGATCACGGACGCCTTGAAGCACTGGGGCGTCTGGCCGCGGCGCAGTCGGGCCCGCGGCGGGATGTTGCTGATGATGCCGTTCTCGTCGAGCTCGACGATCGTGTCGGCGGACGGGATCGCGGTGTCGACCGCGTCGTACTTCTCGAGCGCCTCGAAGCAGTCGCTGATGATGCGGTCGGTGACCATCGGGCGGACCGCGTCGTGGAAGAGGAGGTTGGCCTCCTCGTCGGGGATCGCGCGGATCGCGCGGAGCGTGGTGTCGTTGCGCGTCTCGGCGCCCTCGAGCACCTGGGTGACCTTGGTGTAGCCGCCGGTGCGGATCATCGCGTGCACGGCGTCGAGGTGGCCCTGCGCCATCAGGATGATGATCTCGTCGACCATCGGGTGGGCGTCGAGGGTGGCCAGCGTGTGCTCCATGATCGGCCGCCCGGCGATCTTGATGAGCTGCTTGGGGATGTCGAGGCCGACGCGTGTGCCCACGCCTCCGGCCAGGAGTACTGCGATGTTCTTCACCAAGCTCCTCGAGGTCGGACCGCCGTGGCGGCCCCGGTTGCGGCCGGTCACAGGATAGACGTGAATAGGGTCCCGCCGGGTCGGCGGTTATCCTGACCGACGTTCTTTAGTCCCGCCGGAAGGCTGCACGTGCCCGACACCCTGAGCCCGTTGACCGTGAAGGCGAAGGCGACAGCGACGCTGGTCCGCACCGACATCCAGGCCCTCCGAGCACTGGCCGTCAGCCTGGTCTTCCTGTTCCACCTCTGGCCGAACCGGATGACCGGCGGCTTCGTCGGCGTCGACGTCTTCTTCGTGATCTCGGGCTTCCTGATCACCTCGCACCTGCTGGCGCACCCGCCGACCGGTGCCAAGGACCTGCTGGGCTTCTGGGCGCGTCGCATCCAGCGGCTGCTGCCGGCGTCGCTGCTCGTGCTGGCGCTCTCCGTGGTGGGCAGCCGGATGTTCGCGCCCGAGACCGAGTGGGGGAGCACCGCGGCCCAGATCAAGGCCGCGACCCTCTACTACGTCAACTGGAACCTCGCCTCCAGCTCGGTCGACTACCTCGCGGCCGAGGCTGCCCCGTCGCCGGTGCAGCACTACTGGTCGCTCTCGATCGAGGAGCAGTTCTACCTCGGCTGGCCGATCCTGCTCCTGCTGCTCTTCGTGCTGGCGCGGGTCCTCAAGCGCCCGGCGACCCGGGTCGTCGTACCCGGTCTGGCCCTCGCCGTGGCCGCCTCGCTGGTCTACTCGATCACCGAGACCGCCTCGAACCCGGCCGCCGCCTACTTCGTCACCCCCACCCGCATCTGGGAGCTCGGGCTCGGCGGCGTGCTGGCCGGCCTGCTGTCGCGGCGCGCGTTCGGCCGCGACGTCGACCACGAGCACGTGCTGATCCCCGAGGCGGCCCGCTCCGCGGTCGCCTGGCTCGGCTTCGGGGCGATCGCACTGACCGCGTTCACCTACACCGGCAGTACGCCGTTCCCGGGTTGGCAGGCCCTGTTGCCGGTGCTCGGCACGGTGGCCGTCATTGCCGTGGACGCGCCGTTGAAGCGGCATTCGCCCGGACCGATCCTGGCGTGGAAGCCGATCCAGTTCCTCGGCGACATCTCCTACTCGGTCTACCTCTGGCACTGGCCGATGGTCGTGCTGGTGCCGCAGGCCACTGGCCACCCGCTGACCCTCGAGAACAAGCTGGCGATCATCGTCGTCACCCTCGTGCTCGCCACCCTGACGAAGTACTTCATCGAGGACGTCTTCCGGCAGGCCCGGTTCCGCAAGCCGCTGTTCAAGCCGTTCCTGGCGATGGTGCTCGCAATGGCACTGGTCTGGGGCGCCGCCCACACGCTCGACCGCTACTTCGAGAAGCAGCAGGACCAGGCCCGCCAGGCACTCTCCGACGCCAAGGGCAGCGACGACCCCTGCTTCGGCGCGGCCTCGCTCGCCGACGGGTCACAGTGCCCGCGCATCACCGAGGGTCCGGTCGTCCCCGCGCCGAACCTGGCCATCGACGACAAGTCCGACGCCTACCGCGACGGTTGTTGGGAATGGATCCCTTTCGACGGCCTCAAGACGTGTGAGTACGGCGACGAGGCGTCCGACGTACACATCGCGCTGGTGGGCAACTCGCACGCCGGGCACTGGCTTCCCGCGCTGCAGGTGGTCGCCGAGAACCAGGGCTGGCACATCACCACGATCCTTGCCTCCGAGTGCACCGCGACCCGCACCAAGGTCGAGTTCAAGACCGACGAGGAGTCCGAGGGCTGCCTCGACTGGGGCCAGCGGGTGCTCGACACGACCGCGAAGGGCGACTTCGACGTCGTGGTCACCTCCGAGCGCAACGGTCGCAAGCCCGTGGACGCCGAGGACGGCAACGAGCAGGAGCTGTGGGAGCAGGGCTACCGCGACTACCTCTCCGACTGGATCGCCCAGGGCCAGCGCGTCGTGGTCATCCACGACACCCCGCTGCCCGGCTCCACCGACGTGAACGGCCCGGAGTGCACGGCCGAGCACGAGGACGGCCTGGGTGCCTGCACCGGCCTCCGCAAGGACTGGGTGCCGAACGACGCCCTCGCCAACGCGGCCGAGGACATCGACGACCCGATGGTCTCCGTCGTCGACCTGACCGACCGCATCTGCGGCCCGAAGTACTGCGACGTCGCCGTCGGTGGGGTCGCGGTCTACTTCGATGCCTCGCACATCACCGCGACGTACTCCGAGACGCTCGGCCCGTTCCTCGGCCGTGACCTCGTGCCGATGGTCGAGAAGTCCCTCACGAAGAAGCGCTGACCCAGCACACCCCTCGAACCGTGGATTCTTGATGCGCGAACCGTGCGTTCTTGCGCGTCGAACACCGGAATCTTGGTGGATGCAGCGAGATCGCGTTCAGCGGTAGCCCAGGGCTGTCCTGACCCCTTCGCCGAGCCTTCCGCTACCGCTGAACGCGAAAGGCGGCGCTGCGTTCACCAAGAACCCGGTGCTCGCGCATCAAGAATGCACGGTTCGCGACAGGCGGAGGACGAGCTGGCGGGTTCGGCGTACGAGCACGACGACGCTGAGGTCGTCGGAGGCCGGGTCGTCGGAGGCCGGGTCGCCGGCGGTCAGCGCCACGGGCAGGCGCTGCCAGAGGTCAGGCGCCACGGTGAGGGAGTCCGGGGTGCCGAGGAGCAGGTCGCCGTCGGGCAGGTCGGCCAGTCCGAAGCCGATCCGGGTGACGTCGCCACCGGGCTCGTCGCCACCGGGCTCGTCGTGCGCCGGCTCGACGAGAGCCGGCTCGACGTACGTCGGCTCCAGGTCGGTGGTCTCGTGCCGCAGTGCGGCCGGGCGTCGGCCGTCCGGTGTTTCCATGGTCAGCACGAGCGTCCCGTCGGTCAGCTCGACGTCGCGGAGAACCGCGTCAGCGAGCTCGTCACCGGAACCCGCGTTGTCGGGGCTGACGGTGAGGTGGAGGCCGAGCGCACCGGAGAGCGCGGGGGTGACGGAGCCGGAGCCCACCTCGACCGGACGCAGGTGGTGTCCGGCAGATCCCTCGACGGCGGCATGCACGGTGCCCTCGCGGACGACGCCCTGCTGCGAGACCTTCAGGTGCAGGACCCAGGTCGTGTCCGGGTCCGTGCCGAGCTCGGTGGCGGGCACGTCGACCTGGAACGCCGCGTGGTCGTAGCTGGCGTTGAGGTGACTGGTCCAGACGTTCGCCGCCGGGTCGGCGTACTGCTCCACCGACAGCGGGACCGTGCGGCCGGTCGACGGGTCGTGCAGCCAGGCCTGCGTCTGCGGGGCCTCGTGGGAGCAGTCCAGGGCACGGATCGCAGCGAAACCCGAGATGCGCACGGTGCCGGGGGCCGGTGAGTGCACCGACCTGACGGCGGCGATCAACCCGGTCTCCTGCTCCGACATCTGCCAGAGCTCGTCGGGGACGTCGGCCAGGCTGGGCTCGCGGACCGCGAGGACGAGCCCGTCACGCACCTCCGTGCGGGGCAGGCGTCCCCGGGTCTCGATCCGCTCGTCGACCGCGGCCAGGTCGCTCCAGCGCCCCTGCGCGCACAGCCACCCACGCAGACGGTTCACCTGGGGCACGGCCAGCCACGTCTCCGTCGAGGCGCGGTCCAGGAACGTGCGGTACGTCGCGCTCAGCACGTTGCGGTACATGTCGTTCCCCACCAGCCCGTGTGCGAGGAACGGCGGGAAGTCGACGCTCAGGCAGCGGCCCACCCACGCGGCGTACACCGCCGGCGGGGCCTCGGCGAGGAGCAGCTCGCTGGCCTCCTCCTTCACCGCGATCCGGTCGAGGAGGTTCTCGAGGTTCGCCTTCTGCTGCCCGGTGGAGGTGTTGTCCTCGCGGACCCGCCAGTTGTAGGTGACGTTGGTCAGCAGGTCGAAGCGCTCCGCCCGGACGTACGCCGCCAACCCGGGCACGTGGTCCTCGTAGGCGATGTGGCCGCGGTACGCCGGCACCCGATCGACCCAGAACGCAGTCCGCACCACCCGGTTGCAGGCGATGATGTCCTGCATCGCGACCGGCGTCTCCTCGATCGTGGTGCCGAGACGGTCGACGAGGTGGGCGTCACGGAAGGCGACGCCCAGGTTCTTCCCGGCGGCGACCCGTCGGGCGGCCCCGACCACGAAGTCGGACCCTGTCTCTCGCAGCACGCCGACCATGTGGGCGTACGCGCGCGGCGGCACGGTGTCGTCGGCGTCGCAGAACGTGAGGAACTCACCGCGGGCCTGGGCGGCCGCCACGTTGCGGGCGATGCCCTGACCGGAGTTGGCCTGCGTGATCACCCGCAGCCGTGGGTCACGACGGGCGCGGTCACGCAGGATCTCGGGGGAGGAGTCCGTGGAACCGTCGTCGACGGCGATGACCTCGAGCTCGGACAGCGTCTGGCCCAGCACGCTGTCGAGGCACTCGGGCAGGTACGCCGCCACGTTGTAGACCGGGATGACGACCGTCAGGACCGGGTTGCTCGCGGCCAGGCGTCGGCGTACGGCCCGGCGCACCTTGCCGGGAGCCGCGCGCACTCCTTCGGCGGCCACGCTCAGCGGGCTTCGCCGTGGGAGGGGAGCAACATCGGAGCCTTTCGCGAAGTTCGGGGCGCCGGAGGTGATCCGGCCGCCGCGACCGCACTCTAACAGCGGCGGTACGCCGGATCAGGAGTGCAGAGGCGGTCGACCGGGAGCCGGGCCCGGGGTCGGCCGACGTGACCCGGGGTGGCACCTCCGACGAAGCGGGTGGCGTCTCTGGCAAGGTGGGTCAATTCGAAGAGCAGGGCCGAGCCATCACGCAGAGCAGACTGGAGAACGCATGCCGGACCGGGACGCCGGACTGACCGGGGAAGTACGACGACGGGCCGGGGCGGTCGCACGGCGGGTGCGGACCCGGCTTCGCGAGGCCCGTCCGAACACAGGCGCTCCACAGGTCCTCGGTGTCGTCGAACGAGTCGGTCGCAAGCAGCTCGCCGGATGGATCTCGGTGCCGGCCGGCACCCCGCCGACGCCGGTGACGCTGCACGTCGGCCACGTGCAGCTCTCGTCGACGTACCCCACCGCGGGCGGATCGATGGACGGCATGGCGGTCTCGTGGAGCGACGAGGGTCGCGCCGAGGACCAGGTGCCCGTGAAGCGGGGGGTGGCCGCTGGACCGCGTGAGGGCCGGCGCAACTCACCCGACGAGATCCGCACGTTCTCGTTCCAGATCCAGGGCGTCTGGGCCTTCATGCAACGCAGACACCAGCTCACCGTGCGCCACCTCGACCAGGCGCTTCCGATCGTCGGCCACGGCACCTACCTCTCCCCGCGCAGCAACGGCGACCTGACCCCCGAGGACCTCGCAGAGCGGGTCGCCGACGGCCACGTGCTCACCCAGTTCGGCCACATCACGCTGTCGAAGAAGGTCGACACCGAGTGGCAGGCCGCGATGATGGGCCTCTACCGGCGCACCGCCGAGGTCGTCGGCGAGCGGTTCGGCCACGACGTGTTCGCGATGTACGGCACGCTGCTCGGCGCCGTGCGTGAAGGCGGCTACATCGGCCACGACGCAGACTTCGACTGCGCCTACGTCTCCGGTCACACCACTGGACCAGAAGCGGCGGCCGAGCTGGTCGAGATCGCCCTCGCACTGCTCGAGGCCGGACTCCACGTCGACCTGCGCCACCGCATGCTGCACATCCACGACCCCGACCAGCGCCGCCTGCGCATCGACCTGTTCCACCTCTTCTTCGACGACGACGAGCGGCTGCGCTGCCCGTGGGGCGTGGCCGGCACGAGCACCCTCACGCGCGGCGACTGGACGGGCACGAAGGCCGTCGACTTCCCCGGCGGCCGGGTGCTGGTGCCGGCCAACGCCGAGCAGATGGTCGAGCACGTGTACGGCGACGACTGGCGGCTGCCCAAGCCTGGCTTCAACTGGACCCTGAGCCGCACCGACGTGGCCGACGACGCCACGTTGAGCGACGCCCAGCGCTCCCGTGTCTACTGGGCCGCCTTCTACGCGCGCAACAGCTTCGCCGACGGGTCGACCTTCTTCGACCTCGTCTCCGCGCGACCCGACCTGCCCGGCACCGTCGTCGACATCGGCTGCGGCGACGGTCGCGACTCACGGGCGTTCGGCGCCGCCGGCCGACGGGTCGTGGGCCTGGACCAGTCCGTGGTGGCCATCGACCACGCCACCCACGGGGCCACGGAGGCGGGCCTGGAGCGGGTGGCGTTCGTGGTGTGCGACGTGGCCGTGCCCGGCGCACTGGAGGCCAGCCTCGAAGAGGTCATCGCAGGCGCTGAGGGCCCGGTCGCGTTCTACCTCCGCTTCTTCCTGCATGCCGTCCACGAGCAGGTGCAGGACGTCGTCCTCGACGCGATCGCCTCCACTGCGCGCCCGGGCGACCTGTTCGCCGCCGAGTTCCGCACCGACAAGGACGAGGCGAACGCCAAGATCCACGGCAACCACTACCGCCGGTTCCAGTCCGCCGAGACGTTCCGCAGCTCCCTCGAGGAGCGCCACGGCTTCGAGGTGCTCTACGACATCGAGGGCACCGGGCTGTCGCCGTACCGCAACGAGGACCCGGTGCTCTACCGGGTGATCGCGCGCCGTGGGTCGGCCTGACGAAGCGTCGTCAGCCCCGGCTGCTCCACTCGATGCGCTGGGGGCCGTCGGTCGTGACGACGGCGCCGCCGCACGCCTCGACGAGTGCGTCGAGCGCGACGTCGGCCGACAGGTCGCGAGTGCCGTCGGGGATCGCCGGCAGGTCGCCGGGCGCGCGCAGGGTGCCCGCCTCGGGCCGGTCGTCGAGCTGGTGCCCGTGCTCGACCGCGATCGCCTCGCCGGACTCCAGGCACCGCAGTACGTCGCGCCAAGCCGCCTCACGGGTGGTGCCGATCTCGGCGCGCGCGAAGTCGGCCTCGAGCGGCCAGTACGACTCCTGCCACTCGCGCAGCGTCGGCGGAACCCCGGGGTCGGAGAGCAGCAGGCCGAGTGACTCCTGGCCGGAGATCGGGTCGACGTGCACGATGCGCGGGCGGCCGTCGTCATCGGCCTGTACGACGTGGGTCGGCACGTGGGAGAGCCAGTCGACGGCCACCACGATGCCGTGGAACCCGGTGGGGAGGTCGGGTCGGAGCGAGACGCCGGGAAGCAGCCCGGAGAGCGAGGGGGCCAGCGTGCCGGCCGCTCCGAGCAGGGCGACGGACGAGTGCTGGCGCAGTCGGGGCAGCAGGAAGTCCACGAGCTCGTCGCGGTCGCGTTCCAGCGCCACCGGCTGGGTGCGCAGGTAGCCGTCGGGGCCGTAGAGCGCGGAGTCCCAGGCCTGTTTCCACGTCGGTTGGGCGGTCCGGGGAGGCAACGCGGGCATGCCGAGACTGGTGGTGCTCATGGTCAAGGAGGTTACGCGGGCTGTGATCCATCCCACCGACCGGCTTGTTCCCAGCCGGAAACGATCGGCGTAGCCTCGTTGTTGCAATCAACTGAAGGCACACCGTCTGGTACCCACACCGGCCAGCCCCTCGCACGAGGAGCAGGAAATCGGAGGGACTGGAACGAAAGGCTTGCAGCACATGTCTGAACCGCTCCGTATCGGCGTGGTCGGCGCAGGACGCGTCGGCGCCGTACTCGCATCCGCGCTCCGCACCGCGGGCCACGAGATCGTGGCCGTCGCCGGTGAGTCCGACGCCTCCCGCAGCCGCATCGACGCGCTGCTGCCCGGTGTCGTCGTCGACAAGCCGAGCGCCGTGGCCCGGGCCTGCGACGTCCTCCTGCTCACCGTGCCCGACGACATGCTCGACAACGTCGTGCAGATGCTGTCCGCCAGCGGTTCCCTGCGCGACGGCCAGTTCGTCGTCCACACCTCCGGCCGGCACGGCCTCGAGGTGCTGGCTCCGGCCACCGCCCTCGGCGCCCGCGCCGTGGCCCTGCACCCCGCGATGACCTTCACCGGCACGGAGCTCGACCTCGACCGGTTGCACGACATCGTGTTCGGCGTGACCGCCGGTCCGGCCGAACGCCGCTTCACCGAGTCCCTGGTCGCCGACCTCGGCGGCCGCCCGATGTGGGTGCCGGAGGACAAGCGGATCCTCTACCACGCCGGTCTCGCCCACGGTGCCAACCACCTCGTCACCCTCGTCGCCGAGGCGATGGAGATGCTGGTCGCCGCCGGTGGCGACGACCCGGCCGGCACCCTCCGCCCGCTCCTCGAGGCGGCCCTCGACAACGCGCTCAACCACGGCGACGCTGCGCTGACCGGCCCGATCGTGCGCGGTGACGTCAACACCGTCCGTGCACACCTCGTCGACCTCGCGGTCTCGGCGCCGCAGACCGTGCCGTCGTACGTCGCGATGGCCCGCGCCACGCTGTCCCGCGCGGTCTCCGACGGCCGCCTGCTGCCGATCCGTGCAGCCACGCTCACCCGCGTCCTCGACGGCGCCGTCGCGACCACGCTCCCGGTCGCCGGAGTCGTCCGGCGATGACCTCCACCCCCGTTCTCGCGAGCACCCGCGAGGAGCTCCTCGGCCTGCTCGCCGACGCCCGCGGCGCCGGCAAGCGGGTCGGCTTCGTGCCCACCATGGGTGCGCTCCACGTCGGGCACGCCTCCCTCATGGAGGCGGCCCGGGCCGAGGTCGGCGACGGCCCCGTCGTCGTCTCGATCTTCGTCAACCCGCTCCAGTTCGGCGCCGGGGAAGACCTCGACCGCTACCCCCGCACCCTCGACGCCGACCTGGCGCTGTGCGGCGAGCACGGTGTCGACATCGTGTTCGCGCCGGCCGTCGACGAGGTCTACCCCGGCTCGGTCGACGGTGTCGTCGAGCCGCAGGTGACCCTCGACCCGGGGCCGCTCGGCTCGATCCTCGAAGGCGCCACGCGGCCCGGCCACTTCCGCGGCGTGCTGATCGTGGTCGCCAAGCTCTTCGGCCTGGTCCGCCCCGACGTGGCGGTCTTCGGGCAGAAGGACTACCAGCAGCTCGCCCTGATCCGTCGCATGGTCGACGACCTCTGCATGGGCATCGAGGTGGTCGGCGGCGAGACCGTCCGCGAGCCCGACGGCCTGGCCCTGAGCTCGCGCAACCGCTACCTCGAGCCGGCCGACCGCGAGCACGCGGTCGCCCTGTCCCGCACACTCCTGCGGGCCCGCGAGAACGCGATGTACGGCGCCGACTCGGCCCTGGCCGCGGCCCGCGCCGAGCTGCGCGCCTCCGACGGCGTCGACCTCGACTACCTCGTGATCACCGGAACCGACCTGGGCCCGGCCCCCGCACACGGTGAGGCCCGGGTGATCATCGCCGCCCGCGTGGGCAGCACCCGCCTGATCGACAACATGCCCGTCCACCTGGGCACCGCCGACCACCCGGAGCCGTCCGCGGCTCTCCGAACTCCGTAACCAACAAGGGAGACAGCACATGCTGCGCACCATGATGAAGAGCAAGATCCACCGCGCGACCGTCACCCAGGCGGACCTGCACTACGTCGGGTCGGTCACGGTCGACGAAGACCTCCTCGACGCCGCCGACCTGCTCTCCGGCGAGCTGGTCCACATCGTCGACGTCACCAACGGCGCCCGCCTCGAGACCTACACGATCGCGGGAGAGCGTGGCTCGGGCGTCATCGGCATCAACGGTGCCGCAGCCCGCCTCGTGCACCCGGGTGACGTGGTGATCCTGATCGGCTACGGCCAGATGGACACCGCCGAGGCCAAGGAGTACAAGCCGTCGGTGGTCTTCGTCGACGCCGACAACAAGGTCCTGGCCACCGGGTTCGACCCGGCCGAGGCGCCCGAGGGGTCCGGCCTGCTGCGCGGCGACGTCACGGCCAGCCGCTAACCTGCCCGAATGGCCCTCCTCGAGAACGCCGGACTGGCGGGACGCCTCAGTGCCCCCGAGCCCGGTTGGACCACGCGCTCAGACGTCGTGGTCATCGGCTCCGGCATCGCCGGGCTCACCGCTGCCCTGCGCATCCATGCCGCCCTCCGGGAGAGGCCCGACGACGACGGTGCCACGGTCCTCGTGGTCACCAAGGACGTCCTCAACGCCGGCTCCACACAGTGGGCCCAGGGCGGCATCGCCGCCGCGCTCGGCCCGGGCGACACCCCCGAGCAGCACGAGCGCGACACCCTCGTGGCCGGCGCCGGGGCCTGCGACACCGACGCCGTACGCGTCCTGGTCACCGAGGGGCCCGATGCGGTGCGCGAGCTGATCGCCCTCGGCACCAACTTCGACCACCACGACGGCGTGCTCTCGCTGACCCGTGAGGGCGGCCACCACCGCGACCGCATCGCGCACGCCGGCGGGGACGCCACAGGTGCCGAGATCCAGCGCGCGTTGATCGCCGCGGTCGAGGCCGCCCCCGAGATCGAGGTCATCCAGCACGCGCTGGCCATCGACCTGATGCGCGCGGCCGACGGCGGCGTCGCCGGGGTGACCCTGCACGTGATCGGCGAAGGGCAGCGCAACGGCGTCGGCGCCGTGCGCTGCCGCGCGGTGGTGCTGGCCAGCGGCGGCCTGGGCCAGGTCTTCGCCCAGTCGACCAACCCGTCGGTCTCCACCGGCGACGGCATGGCGCTGGCCCTGCGCGGAGGAGCCGCGCTGCGCGACCTCGAGTTCGTGCAGTTCCACCCCACCGTGATGTACCTCGGCCCCGAGTCCCGCGGCCAGCAGCCGCTGATCTCCGAGGCGGTCCGGGGCGAGGGCGCGTTCCTGGTCGACTTCGAGGGCAACCGGTTCATGCAGGGGCAGCACGAGCTCGCCGACCTGGCGCCGCGCGACGTGGTGGCCAAGGCGATCACCCGCCGCATGCACGAGACCGGCAAGGCCCACATGTGGCTCGACGCCCGCCACCTCGGCGAAGAGTTCTGGGAGAAGCGCTTCCCGACGATCCTCGGGGTCTGCCGCTCCCACGGCGTCGACCCGATCAGCGAGCTGATCCCGGTGGCTCCCGCACACCACTTCGCCTCGGGCGGCGTGGCCACCGACCTGTTCGGTCGCTCCGACGTGGCCGGCCTCTACGCCACCGGCGAGGTCGCCTGCTCGGGCGTGCACGGCGCCAACCGGCTGGCCTCCAACTCGCTGCTCGAGGGCCTCGTGTTCTCGCGCCGCATCGCCGACGTACTGCCCGGCGAGCTGCGGCCGTGGGCGGACCCGGTCGACGACGACCGGGAGGCGCACGTCGCCTCGGCCGCCTGCCGCCCCGAGATGCAGACCCTGATGACCGAGTACGTCGGCGTGCTGCGCAGCGAGGACGGCGTCCGCAAGGCCCTCGCCGAGCTCCCGGCGCTGGCCGCCACGACCGGCGAGGAGGGGGTGGAGGCCTGGGAGGCGACCAACCTGCTGACCATCGCCACCGCCCTGGCGCAGGCCGCACTCGGCCGCCGCGAGACCCGCGGGTCGCACTGGCGCGAGGACTTCCCCGAGCGCGACGAGGCGTGGTCCGGCCACTTCGACGCCCACCTCGTCGGTGACGACCTCGACGTCACGTTCCACCCGGCGCCCTCGACCGACCCGTCCCACCCCGCCGAGCCGGCAGGAGCCCGCCCATGAGTGCCGTCGACCGCATCGTCGCCCTGCCGTGTGACGACATGCCCGCCAACCTGGCCGTCGAGCTCGGTGAGGCGGGCCTCGAGGCTCGGGCGATCCACCGCGCGGTCGTCGCGGCCCTCGCCGAGGACCTCCCCGGCGACGACGTGACCAGCTGGGCGACCATCCCCGCCGACCAGGTCGAGACCGCCGACTTCGTGGCCCGCGAGGACGGCACCGTGGCCGGCCTGGCCCTCGGGGAGCTGGTCTTCCGCTACGTGATGGGCAACGACATCACGGTCGAGCGGCCGGTCAGGGACGGCACCCGGGTCAGCAAGGGCGACGTGCTGCTCACCGTCACCGGCCCCACGGCGTTGCTGCTGACCGCCGAGCGCACCGCCCTGAACTTCACCTGCCACCTCTCCGGCGTCGCGTCGGCGACCGCCGACTGGGTGCGTGCGCTCGAGGGCACCGGCGCCCGGGTCCGCGACACCCGCAAGACCATTCCCGGCTGGCGTGACCTCGAGAAGTACGCCGTCCGCGCCGGCGGCGGGGTCAACCACCGGCACTCCCTCTCCGACATGGCACTGGTCAAGGACAACCACGTCGTGGCTGCCGGCGGGGTCGTCGAGGCCTACAACCTGATCCGGGCGCGCTACCCCAAGGTGCCGGTGCAGGTGGAGGTCGACTCGCTCGACCAGCTGCGCCAGCTGCTCGAGATCGGGGTCGACCGGATCCTGCTCGACAACATGGACCCGGCCACCCTGCGGGAGGCGGTCGCGCTGACCGCGGGCCGGGCCACCCTCGAGTCCTCCGGCGGGCTGACCCTCGAGGACGCCGCCGAGTACGGCGCCACCGGGGTCGACTTCCTGGCCGTCGGTGCGCTGACCCACTCCGCCAGGGTCATGGACATCGCGATGGACCTACGGCCGTGACGGTCCTGGCCGCCGACATCGGCAACAGCCACACCGTGCTCGGCCTCCTCGACGGCGGACAGGTCGCCGCCCACTGGCGGGTCTCCACCGACGAGCGCCGCACCTCCGACGAGTGGGCCGTCCTCGTGCGCGGCCTCGTCTCCGGCGCGATCGACGAGGCCGACCTGACCGGCATCGCGGTGTGCTCGACAGTGCCCGCCGTACTCCACGAATGGCGCGAGATGCTCACCGGCCACTACCCGACGGTGCCGGCCGTCGTGGTCGAGCCCGGCATCCGCACCGGGGTCCCGGTGCTGATGGACAACCCTCGCGAGGTCGGCGCCGACCGCATCATCAACGCCCTCGCCGCGGCACAGCTGTACGACGGCCCGACGGTGGTGGTCGACTTCGGCACGGCGACCACCTTCGACGTGATCAGCGCCAACGGTGAGTACGTCGGTGGCGCGATCGCGCCCGGCCTCGAGATCTCCCTGGAGGCGCTGGGCCGGCGTGGTGCACAGCTGCGCAAGGTCGAGATCCTGCGGCCGCGCACCGTGATCGCCAAGAACACCGTCGAGGCCCTGCAGTCGGGCATGCTCTACGGCTACTCCAGCATGGTCGACGGCCTGACCACCCGCATGATCGCCGAGCTCGGCGAGCCGAGCGAATCGGTGAACGTCGTGGCGACGGGCCACATGGCGCCGATCGTGCTCGACGAGTGCGGCACCCTGACCTCGTTCGCGCCGCACCTGACACTCATCGGTCTCGAAATCGTTTTCCACCGCAACACCCCGGCGTAGCGCCGGGTAGCCTCCGCCTATGCTTTCGGTCATGAGCGAGGAACTGTCACCGCCGGACGATGCGATGTTCCAAGCCATGCGTGAGGTGCCCGGGGCGGTCCTGCGCACCTACCTGGCACCCGAGGCCAAGGTGATGTTCGAGTCGCTGAACAAGAACGCGTGCACCAGTCTGAAGTGGATGATGGCGGACCTCGCCGGCGAGGACCTCTCCACCTTCAAGGCCGGCTGGAGCGGCTACATCGCGGACTCGGAGGCCGTGCACAACCGTGACCTGTGGCAGGTGTCTCCACGCCTGAGCCAGCTCACTCCCGAAGAGCGTGCCGAGATCCGTCCCGACAACGACTGGTTCATCTTCGCTGTCGTGCGAGACCCGAGGCTCCGATTGTTCTCCGCGTGGCAGAACAAGGTCCTGATGGAGAACCCGCACATCACGCAGTTCCGGAACCGGGACTGGTACCCCCGTCATCCGCTCACCCGCGAGAGCGTCATCGAGGACTTCGCAAAGTTCGTTGCCTTCTTCGAGAACGAGCCCCAGCACATTCTCCGTCGAGACCCCCACTTCCGTGGGCAGGTCGACATGCTGGTCGAGCACGCGATCCCCTACACCCGCGTCTATGAGATCAGCGAGTTCAAGCAGCTCACGAGTGATCTCTCCGAGCACCTGACGAAGGTCGGATACCAGGGCGAGGTGCATGTTCCACGGGCGAACCCGACGCCCCTGCGACCCATCGGGGCGCTCTTCGAGAACGGCATCCGCGAACGCATCGAAGAGCTGTATGCAGATGACTTCGACCGCTTCGGCCACCTCTGGGACTTCTCCCGCACGGAGGCCGCTGAGCCGTGGAGCGACAAGGATCTGGCCGCATGTGAGACCGAGTCGCAGCTCGGCCGGCGTATCGACGAGCTTCACCGACTCGCCCGCACCGAGCGCGCCGAGAACGACCAGTCCCGCAAGCGGATCGCCGCCCTCGAGGACGACGTCGCCCGGTTGTCGGTCAACCCGATCCGCAAGGCCGGAAGCCGGGCCCGGAGGTCGGCCGGCCGGGTCCGCAGGCGTCTGGCGAAAGCCCGCAGGGGCTGACGTCGGCCCGCATGCCTGGGTGGGCCCCGACTCCTAGGTCCTGTCCTGGCCGGCGGCCCGCTGGCGAAGTGCCTGGGTCACCGAACGCAGTGGGCTCGACGCGACGACATCGACGGCCAGGCCGCCACTCTTCAGGGTGACCGCCTCCGCGACGACCTGCCTGAGCCCCTTGCCCACGGTGTGGGTGCCGAGACCGGTGGGCGCCGGAACCGCGAACCTCTCGTGGTGCGGGGGCTGCCCGGCCCGTATGCGGACGATCCATCTTCCGGGCTCGAGGTCGCCGACCGGGATCCGTCCGCTGAACTGCCCGGCGGCGAGTGACACCTCGCGCTCGACCGACTCCTTGTCCTTCCGGGCGATCAGGCTCAGGGGCGCATCGAGATCGAGATCGAGGCGGCCCTCGACCACCAGGTCCCCGGCCTGCCAGGAGACGCGCCAGTCGCGGAGCATCTTGCCGACGCGGTGCTTGCGTTGCCCGACGTCGAGCTTGAGGCGCCGGTCGGGACTGAGGTACGACGCGACGGTCCAGCCGTCCGTGATCTCCCAGTGCAGGAACGGCTCGTCACCGGTGACCGCGTCCTCGCCCAACCGAGTCTGTTGCTCCCGGGTGAGGCCCTCGTGGCTCAGTTGCGTGTGGACGTCCCAGATCGCGTCATGCAGCCGATCGCCGCCGAGCGCGAGCGTGTCGAGGTCGGCCCGGAACGTGTCGCCGTCGCCACGTCGAGCAGTCACCAGGTGGTCGGTGCCGGGTTCGTCTCGACTGTGCAGACGCATGGTGACGGTTCCCACCGAGTCGGCGGGCGTCCGGTCCCAGGCTGCTTCGCCCTCCAGGTGCAGGGTCGCCCCGTTCCAGGAGACAGACGTCAGGTGCTGGCGGAAACCCAACCGCTCGGTGACGTCGTACACCTCGTCGGGGACACCGACGGCAGCGTCGCGGAAGTAGGGGAGAAGCGCGTGTGCCCGACCGTCGCTGATGCCGACCTTCCAGGACCTGTGCCGCACCGACTCGTCGGAGGCGGCGGTGACGAGCTCTTCACGAAGGTCTCGTCCGACCAGGTGGTAGAGGAGCCGCATGTCCGGGCTGAGCCACTTCATGACGGAAGGAGTGAGGTGCTCCGCGACCAGGGCTGCGACCCGCACCAGCAACTCTCGTTGCTCGTTCGGATCGAGCTCCGGCAGGGCGAGCAGGACGCGCTGCAACTCGAGCTGGAAGTGGCGGGCCAACAGGCGGCCCCGTTTGTCGGGGTCGGGAACCTCGCGGACCAGGAGGGCACACATCGACTCGATGACGTCGACCCGGCTGGCGGCCTTCCCGGAGTAGGTGATGTTGCCGCCGTCATCACGAAGGACGACCCAGTAGTACTCGTAGTCCGCGAGGAGGCTGATCTTCGTGGCGCGCAGGTAGGCGAGCACCGCGAACGGCTGGTCGCTGAGCACCGGGAACTCGGTGGGGAACCTGATCTTGTGCTCCTCCACCATGCTCCGCCGGTAGAGCTTCAGGACCGAGATGGACCAGTAGGCCTGTGAGGTGAAGAGGTCGGCGTCCAGGTCCGTCCTGCGGAAGGCCGATGCGCCCACGCCGCGCTCGGAGTCACTGGCCAGGCTGCCCGCGACGACGTCGGATCCTTGCTCGTCGGCGACGGTGACCAGGCGTTCCAGAGCCTCGACGCCGAGGTAGTCGTCAGCGTCGACGAAGTAGACGTAACGCCCGGTGGCGATGTCCAACCCACGGTTGCGCGGGCCCGCGGGGCCGCCGGAGGCGGGGTGGTGCTCGACCCGGTAGAGCCCGTCGTGGGCGAGTGCTCGCCGGTCGGCCTCCTCCGCTGTCCCGTCGGTGGAGCCGTCGTCGATGACGATGATCTCCATCCGGTCGGTGCCGATGGTCTGCGCTTCCAGTGAGTCCAGGCAACGATGGAACCAGGGCAATGCGTTGTACGCCGGGATGATCACACTGACATCGGGCACCGTCATGAACACCTCACTGCGGGATGGAGCAGCAAGGGTAGCCGTCTGGCGCCCCCGCGAGCGGGCGGGATCAGAGCAATTCCACCTGCGGTCCGGCACACCGGTTCCGGGTGTCGAGGACGTAGGTCTCCGAGGCCGACAACAGGTCGTAGTCGAACTGGTCGTGGTCGGTGAGCAGCACGGCTGCGTCGGCCCACGCCAGGCTGTCGGCGTCCAGGGCGGCCCGCACGACGCCCCGGGGCATCAGGCTGTCCTCGGTGAACGGCTCTGCGACGCGCACGTCGGCTCCCAGTGCCTGCAGCTGCTCGAGCACCGTGAGTGCGGGGGACTCGCGGATGTCGCCGACGTTCTTCTTGTAGGCGAGCCCGAGGACGAGCACCTTGGCGCCGTTGACCGCGAGCCGACGTCTGTTCAGGCCGGCCTGCAGCCGGGACACGACGTAGTCGGGCATGTGGTCGTTGATGTCGTTGGCCGCTGCGATCATGCGGATGTCGCCCCGCGAGGTCTGGCGCACCTGCCACAGGAGGTAGGAGGGGTCGATCGGCAGGCAGTGCCCGCCGACGCCCGGCCCGGGAGTGAACCTCATGAAGCCGAAGGGCTTGCTGTCGGCCGCGTCGATGGCCTCCCAGACGTCGACGCCGAGGTCTCTCGAGACCGTGGCGATCTCGTTGACCAGTGCGATGTTCACGTGCCGGAACGTGTTCTCCAGGAGCTTGGTCATCTCGGCCGTGCGGGTGCTCGACACCGGGACGGTCTGCTCGACGAACAGGTCGTAGAACTGCTGCACCCTGGACAGGGACTCGTCGTCGACACCGGAGACGACCTTGGGCGTGTTGGTCAGGCCGAAGGTCGGGTTGCCCGGGTCGATGCGTTCGGGGCTGTAGCCGAGGAAGAAGTCCTTGCCGGCGGTCAGGCCGCTGCCGGCTTCCAGGATCGGCAGCAGCAACTGGTCGGTGGTCCCGGGGTAGGTCGTCGACTCGAGGATGATCGTGGCACCGGGAGTGATGTGGGGCGCAATCGCGCGGCCGGACTCCTCGACGTAGGTCAGGTCGGGTGCTCCCTGGCGCAGCGGCGTCGGGACCGTGATCACGCAGACGTCGAACGCGGTGATCCCGGTCCAGTCGCTGGTCGCGGTGTAGCGACCGGTGGTGAGCGCGTCGTTCAACTCTTCGGAACTGACGTCCTCGATGAACGAGTCGCCTGCACGCAGGCGCTCGACACGAGCGATGTCGGTGTCGATCCCGATCACGGTGCAGCCCGCACGCACTGCGCCCATCGACACGGGAAGTCCGACGTACCCCTGGCCGACGACGGCCACTGTGGTCATCTTGATGCCCTCCTGTGCCGTGGTCATCGGGATCCGTCCGTGTCGCGCCTGCGTTCGATCCTCGCCAGCCAGATGCCGCGGAGCACGGCGACGTGCTCGTCGGCGCTGGCCGGCAGCTGGGCGACGCGTTCGAACGTCTCGTCGTCGACGGTGCCGCGGAGTGCGTCGAGCAGGTCGTGGTCGCGGCGGGCCACCTCCGCGGGAGGGCCGGGGTCGGTGCGTTCGCCCGTCTTGCGCGGCACCAGTTTCCGCCATCCGGTGGGCGAGGGTCGTGCCGGCGGGTTCGCGACTGCGTCGAACGCCTTGCTGAGCCGGTCGAGCTCGGTGCGGACACGCTCCGCGGACGCGTCGGCGATCTCGTCGACCTTCGTCATCAGGTCGGGGGCCAGGTCATCGCGCAGAGCCAGTCGGTGCAGCTCACCGAGGAACCGGTGGTAGTAGTCCATCGTGTAGTGCACCTCGAAGGGCCCCCACGGGTGCTCCTTGAAGGAGGTGTACGACTCGCCGCCGAGGTCGATGCTGTCCCAGCCGTACGACGTGCTGGCGTACTTGTTGAGGCGGGCCCAGAAGTCGTTGCCGCGGACGTGCGTGAGCCTGACCTCCTTGTTGACCGGGTGCAGCCGTCCCGGGATCGGCAGGTGGGGCCGCATCACCTCGGTGGCGTTGAAGCCGCAGTGCACGATGACCCGGGTGGTGGGGCAGTGCTCGGTGACGAACGCAGCGAAGCGGTCCATCGCCTCGGTCCACAGCTCGAAGTAGGCATCGGCGTCCGCCTGCCAGCTCAGCACCTCGGTGCGCTCGTCGTCGATGAGCCGCTGGTAGAGGTCTGTCTTGTGGATCCGCCACCGGTTGTTGGTCACGAAACGGCCATCGGCCATGCGTAGCACGCCGAAGTGCACGTCACCGAAGAAGTCGAGGATCAGGATCTCCGGCGGATTCTCCGCAATGAGGCCCAGGATCTCGCGATTGAGGTCTGAGGCGACGTTCCACAGGCCGTACGGCTTCATCGGCTCGAGTGGTTCCCAGGGCTCGTCCACCGGCGGTGACATCAGGGCGATCATCGAGCTCTGGTTGGTGGTCGCCCCGACCTCGAACCACTGCTTGTAGTCAGCGTTGAACCGGGAGTTGAAGTTGTCGCGAGTGATGCAGCTGCCCATCACCACCACGACGCGGGGGTCGCTCATGGTCGGACCACCGTCGCGGGCATCTGCGGCGTCGGCTCCGCAGGGAGCCTCGACCGGTTGCCCTCGGTGAGCTTCACGTGGGCCACGACCCGCTCGCAGCACTTGCCGTCGCGCTCCTGGAAGCTGGCGTCGATGCGGGCCTGGTACGCCGGCAGGGGATCCGGGCCGTGGTCGAGGGCCTCGATGGTGGCGGCCACCGCTGAGTCCTTGTCCTCCTCGACCGGACCGAAGCCGTCACGGGGGTACTCGAAGTAGCCGGCCCGACCGACGTGGCCACCGCCGAGCACCGTGTCGGCGTCGAACTGGAAGTAGACGACCGGGCGCTGCAGGTAGGCGGCATTGAACGCGATCGAGGAGAAGTCGGTGACCACGGCGCGGGCGCGGGCGAACAACTCCTGCGGGTCACCGCCCTCATAGGACAGCGGGAGCACGTGGTCGGGCAGTTGCATCATCGGCAGCAGCGGCTGGAGGTTGGGGTGCGGCAGGAACCCGAGCTTCAGCCCGTGTCGCCGGCACGCCTCGGCCAGCTTGTCGTCGCAGATGTAGGACATCCACTGCTGCACGAAGTCGGACTCGAGCAGCGAGCTGTCCAGCTCGCGACGCTGGCTGCCCTTGATCACCGGCGGCAGCAGTCCGTTTCGCCACGTCGGGGTGACCAGCAGCAGATCGCGCTTGTCCGGGGGGAACCGCAGGCCGACCTCGCGCAGCCGGTCGAAGCGCGGCAGTCCGGTCAGGGCGACCTCACGGGTGGTGAAGACGTACGGCGTGTGGTCGCCGGCGATCGAGGCCATCTCCTGGCGAGTGCTGACCACGAAGGTGTCCATCTCCTTGGGGTCCAGCCACGAGGAGATGTCGTCCTTGATCACGCCGTGCTGCAGGAAGTGGAAGCGCCAGTTTCGGGGCGTGAACTCGGTGATCTCCGCCGGTGCCACGACTGCGGCGTCCGCGTGCGACGACAAGAGGTGCTTCGCGTGGGCGAGCAGGAGCCGCCACTGCAGCGAGCCGTAGGCAACCAGACGGTCGCCGTGACCCTCCTTGCGGAACCGCTCCCACTCCTTGCCGCCCTTCTCGAGGACGAACCAGGCGTTGATCTCGGGATGGTTGGCACGCAGGTACCGGAACAGGATCTCGCCACTGTCGGCCGCGTCATGCACCCGGTCCATCAGCACCCAGGCGTCGGCGTACTTCTTGCGGACCCGCGGCGTCCGCATCAGCTTCTGGGCGATCTTGCCCTGCCTGGACTCGGGCTTCTTGATCTGCAGGTGCTTGGGGACCCGGCTGCGGGCGCGCTGCGACAGCGGGCTGCCGAACCAGCGGATCTGCCCCGGCGGCGCGACTCGTGTCGGTCCGTACGGGCGTTCGTAGACGATGTCGACAGCGGCGCCGTCGAGGTCGAGCTGCAGGGACCTGTTGGCGGGCAGCCACACGGAACGCTCGTGCATCAGTGTGCGACCGTAGAACTCGAGGTCGCGGATCTTGGCGTGCAGCGGCTCGATCGGCTCACCGTTGGCACGCCACACCTCGGTCGGCAGATCCCCGGTGTAGAAGTACGACGCCTTGACGATGACCTGGTCCACGTCGAACTTCTTGAGGTGGACGAACGGGTCGTGCCACGGCTGCTCCTCGTAGCCGTGCGCGAGGACCAGTCGGGTCTGCCCGGGCACCGTCGGCGGGACGTAGCGCAACGCCTCGTCGACGTCGATCTGCCCGAGGATCTCGGCGGCCACGGCGTGGAACTCATCCGTGATGGGGCCCCCCTGTGGGCGGCCGGTGGAAGCCGCGTGGGAGTCGGTCGCCTTGAAGTACCAGTGCAGCTCGTAGAGGAGGAAGGACTCCAACCAGCGCGGAACCCGGCCGTGCAGCTCTCGCGCGCGCTCGACCAGGTCGAGGTAGCCGAGCTTCGGGACGACGTTGTAGCGGCCGGGGTGTGCCTGCGCGGTCTGCAGGGTGGAGCTGTCGTCGGCGCGCTTGCGGTAGTGGTAGCGGGCAGCGTCGAGGAACCCGACCCGCGGCTGGTCGAAGCTGAGCAGGTAGCGCGAGTTGAAGTGACCGTCCTCGAAGTTCGGCCGGATCCGGCCGTCGAACTCGAGTCCGAGGTCACGGATCCGGTCGAGCCTGAAGAACGTCGCAGGCGAGCTGCCGTGGAACCGCTCGGGGTTCAGGGACAGATCGACGTAGGGGTTGGCGTGGAACATCGAGCGCAGCGGGTGCCGGTCGGTGACCTTGTCCTCGGCCTCGTTCCAGATCAGCCGGTGCGTGGCCGCCATGTGGGCATCGGGGTGCGCCTCGATGAAGTCCGCCACCACCTGGAGGTACTTGTCGTTGACGGTGTCGTCAGGGTCGGGGAAGGTGATCCATTCGCCGTGGGCGGCCTTGATGCCGGTGTTGCGAGCGGCTCCCTGGCCGGCGTTCTCCTGGGTGATGACCCGCACGGTCTTCGGATGCCTGTTCGCCCACTCGGCGAGGAGACGCGGCGACTCGTCCGTGGACCCGTCGTCGATCATCAGGATCTCCACGTCGTCGAGGCCGTGGGTCTGGCGCTCGATCGAGGCGATGAAATCGGGCAGGTAGGGCGCGACGTTGTAGACGGCACTCACGATCGAGAAGAGGGGACGCGCCTCATTGCTCATAGGTGCAGGGTTCCTTCCGGGTCTGATCTGTGGTGCGTCTGGCGAACTCGTCGTACGGCGGCTGGGAAATCACCCTAGGGCGTGACGCGGGGCCGATCCCAACCGCTGGCCTCAGGCCTTGCGCCGGACGCGCGGGTCGAGGCGACGGCGGAGGCCGGCCCTGACCCGCGCGTTCAGGACCTTCATCAGCTCACGCGTGCTCATGTCTTCGACCTGGCGCTTCTTGCGACCGTGCTTGCGGGGCTTGCGAGCGAGCTGGGCCTCCCGGAGAGCCTCCTCCCGGCCGTGGGCATCGGCCTGTTCCATGCCCTTGAGGGCCGAGGTGATGGCGCCGGAGATTCCCTGGACCGCGATGGAGATGGGGATCTGGTCGAACTCCGGAGTCTCGCCGGTGGCCGGGAGCCGACGCAGGTTCTCGAGGTCGCCACTGACGGCGACGCCGGATGCCCTGAGGCGTTCGATGATGCAGTCTGCTTCGACCCGGGCCTGCTCGACAGCCCAGGGAGGCAGTGCGCTCTTGGGTTCATCCGAGTCGGGCCGGCGCTCCTTGAGGATGCGGGCCACCATCCCGTAGCGGATCATCAGCGAGAACTGGGTCCAGGTCAGCCGGTCGCGGTTCTCCTCGATGACCTGCCGCAACAGTTCGGCTTCCGGGGCGGTCAACCCTCGGTTGCTGAAAGCGGGAGTGCGGGTCGAGAGGAACTGGGGCGGAAGGTCGAGGAGCTGTTCGAAAGTGGCGGGCAGCAGTGCCCGGTCCGCCTCGTCGATCACCACGACCCGAATTCGGTCGACGGGGAGAACCTCGCTCCAGCGCTCGACCAGGGTCGCGGTGTCGGCCCACGACCAGAAGCCTCGCGACACCACCGCAGGGCTCTGCCGCTTGAACCCCTTGTCCAGCCACGCGGACAGGTGCCCGGCCTTGCCGTCCCTCAGAACCTGTTGCCAGGTCGACAAAGCGATCGAACCGGGATTCCGGGCGGCGATGAGGACGTGGAGTCTCTCGGGGTCGAGATCTGCGACCGCGCGGGAGATCTCCGCGGGCTCGGACTGCGCGAAGAACTCGCTGCTGACCACCACCCGCCCGGGCGTGTTCCTGACCTTGCGGGCGAAGTTCTCCCATTGCTTCTCGCTCGGGACTTCTTCGGTGTCGTTGGTCCAGCCCGCCGGGTGCTGACGAAGGGCGCGAGCATGGCCGTGGTGGGCACCATGGCGTCCCGGATAGGTCACTGCGTGCTCCAGAAGGTCCTCGCGCGCGGCGGCAAGGATGCCCTGGATCGCGGTGGTGCCGGTCTTGTGCGGGCCGATGTGCAGCAGGACGGCGTCTTCGGGGAGCGGCGGAGTGGGCTGGGACATGCGCTCAAACTACCCGGGGGCCCGGACCGTCACGGAATCCAGTGGGGCGAGGCGCCCGGAATGCAGATCCGCAGAATTGTGAAGAATGCGCGATGGCATTTTCGACGACAATTCCTTCGTGCCATGATGCCTTCGATCGAATTTCAATTCACGAGAAAGAGGAATTCATGGCGCAGAAGGTCAACATCATCCTTGTCGATGACATCGACGACAGCGAAGCCTCTGAAACGCTCACTTTCGGCCTCGACGGCGTGAACTACGAGATCGACCTCAATGAAGCGCACGCACAGCAATTGCGCGAAGCCCTCGCGACGTACGTCGGCCACGGTCGCCGGATCTCCGGTCGCCGCAAGTCCGGCAGCACCGTCGCCGCGTCCGGCACGAGCGCCGCCGAGGTGCGGGCCTGGGCCCGCGACAACGGGTACGACGTTCCCGAGCGCGGCCGCATCCCGTCCGACGTCCGCGCCGCCTACGACGCCGCCAACTGACCTGGTGGCCCCTCGACCCGTCGTGATCTCACTCTGAAGGACCTGCTCACGCCGGGTCGAGCGGCATCCTGTTCGCTGAGAGCGGATTACTCGTTGGTCGGGAACACGTAGGGTGGAGCCAGACGTTGGTACCAATGTCCGCGCCCCTCCCGTCCCGGGGTGCTGGTACCTGAGTTTGAGGAGTGCGTACATGTTCGAGCGGTTCACAGACCGAGCCCGTCGGGTGGTCGTGCTTGCCCAGGAAGAGGCACGCATGCTCTCCCACAACTACATCGGGACCGAGCACATCCTGCTCGGCCTCATCCACGAGGGTGAGGGCGTCGCCGCAAAGGCGCTCGAGAGCCTCGACATCTCGCTGGAGGCCGTGCGCGCACAGGTCGAGGAGATCATCGGCCAGGGCCAGCAGGCCCCCAGTGGGCACATCCCCTTCACGCCGCGCGCCAAGAAGGTGCTCGAGCTGTCGTTGCGCGAGGCGCTGCAGCTCGGCCACTCCTACATCGGCACCGAGCACATCCTGCTCGGCCTGATCCGTGAGGGCGAGGGCGTCGCCGCCCAGGTGCTGCAGAAGCTCGGCGCCGACCTCAACCGGGTCCGGCAGCAGGTCATCCAGCTGCTCTCCGGCTTCCAGGGCAAGGAGAGCGCGGCCGCTGGCGCGCCGTCCGGAAGCGGATCCGAGGCACCGTCGTCCTCGCTGGTCCTCGATCAGTTCGGTCGCAACCTGACCCAGCAGGCCCGCGAGGGCAAGCTCGACCCAGTCGTGGGTCGCGAGCAGGAGATCGAGCGCGTCATGCAGATCCTGTCGCGCCGCACGAAGAACAACCCCGTCCTGATCGGTGAGCCCGGCGTCGGCAAGACCACGATCGTCGAGGGCCTCGCCCAGGACATCGTCAAGGGCAACGTGCCCGAGACGCTCAAGGACAAGCACATCTACACCCTCGACCTGGGTGCCTTGGTGGCCGGTTCGCGCTACCGCGGTGACTTCGAGGAGCGCCTCAAGAAGGTGCTCAAGGAGATCCGCACCCGCGGCGACATCGTGCTGTTCATCGACGAGATCCACACCCTCGTCGGTGCCGGTGCGGCCGAGGGCGCCATCGACGCGGCCTCGATCCTGAAGCCGATGCTGGCCCGTGGCGAGCTGCAGACGATCGGTGCGACCACCCTCGACGAGTACCGCAAGTACCTCGAGAAGGACGCCGCCCTCGAGCGCCGCTTCCAGCCGATCCAGGTCAACGAGCCGTCGATCGCTCACACGATCGAGATGCTCAAGGGCCTGCGCGACCGCTACGAGGCGCACCACCGGGTGACCATCACCGACGAGGCGTTGGTCTCCGCGGCCACGCTCGCCGACCGCTACATCTCCGACCGGTTCCTCCCGGACAAGGCCATCGACCTGATCGACGAGGCCGGTTCCCGGTTGCGCATCCGCCGGATGACCGCCCCGCCGGACCTGCGCAAGTTCGACGAGCAGATCGCCGAGGTGCGCCAGCGCAAGGAAGGCGCCATCGACGGCCAGGACTTCGAGGCCGCTGCCGCCCTCCGCGACGAGGAGAAGCAGCTCATCCTGAAGAAGGCCGACCGCGAGAAGCAGTGGCGCGCCGGTGACATGGACGTCGTCGCCGAGGTCGACGAGGAGCTCATCGCCGAGGTCCTCGCCGTCGCCACCGGCATCCCGATCGTGAAGCTCTCCGAGGAGGAGTCGACCCGACTGCTCAAGATGGAGGACGAGCTGCACAAGCGCGTCATCGGCCAGGAAGAGGCCGTCAAGGCTCTCTCCCGGGCGATCCGCCGTACCCGTGCCGGCCTGAAGGACCCGAAGCGTCCCGGTGGCTCGTTCATCTTCGCCGGTCCGTCCGGTGTCGGTAAGACGTGGCTGTCCAAGACGCTGGCCGAGTTCCTGTTCGGCGACGAGGACGCGCTGATCCAGCTCGACATGTCGGAGTTCTCCGAGAAGCACACGGTCTCGCGACTGTTCGGTTCGCCTCCCGGCTACGTCGGCTACGAAGAGGGTGGCCAGCTCACCGAGAAGGTGCGCCGCAAGCCGTTCTCCGTGGTGCTCTTCGACGAGGTCGAGAAGGCCCACCCCGACATCTTCAACTCGCTGTTGCAGATCCTCGAGGAAGGTCGCCTGACCGACTCGCAGGGCCGGGTGGTCGACTTCAAGAACACCGTCATCATCATGACCACCAACCTCGGCACCCGCGACATCTCGAAGGGGGTGAGCCTGGGCTTCGGCAACGCGTCCGACACCCAGGGCACCTACGACAAGATGAAGGCGAAGGTCACCGAGGAGCTCAAGCAGCACTTCCGGCCCGAGTTCCTCAACCGTGTCGACGAGATCGTGGTCTTCCCGCCGCTGTCGCAGGAGCAGATCGTCTCGATGGTCGACAACATGGTGGCCTCGGTCGAGCTGCGCATGAAGGACCGCGACATGTCCCTCGAGCTCACCCAGAACGCGAAGAACCTGCTCGCCGAGCGTGGCTTCGACCCGGTGCTGGGTGCGCGACCGTTGCGCCGCACGATCCAGCGCGAGATCGAGGACGTCCTCGCCGAGAAGATGTTGTTCGGCGAGGTCGGCCCCGGCCAGATCGTGCTGGTCGACGTCGAGGGCGAAGGCCCCACGGCCACGTTCACGTTCAAGGGCCAGAAGGTGGGCGCGCTGCCCGACAGCCTGCCGCTGGAGCCGGTCGACGTGGTCTCCGGCGACGTGCTCAGCGAGACCCCCGAGGGTCCCGACGACACCGAGGGCCCGGTCGACGTGCCCCGCGCCGAGGACTGAGCTCTCACCGACAGTCCCCAACGTCTGGCGCCCTCACTGAGGGAAGGCAGGAGCCGGACGTTGGGGACTGTCGTGCATTTCAGGGGAGGGCGAAGTGGTCGGGCTCGACCCTGACCAGCAGTCCGTCGGCGACCAGGCTGGCCAGCGCCCGGTCGCGTTGCGGCTCGTCGCTCCACACCGCGTCGAGCCGGTGCCGGGGTACGGCGCCCTCGCTGTCACGCACCACGCCCAGCAGCCGGCCCCGCACCTGGCGGTCGGTGCCCGCATAGGTCTGCGTCCGTCGCGCCGGTCCGTCGTACGCCGGGCGCCCCGCGGCCACCCACGCGCAGCGGTCGCTGACCGGACAACGACCGCAGGCCGGGTTGCTCGCCGTACAGACCAGGGCGCCGAGCTCCATCGTGGCGACCGCCCAGGTGGCGGCCGTGGGGGCGTCGTCGGGCAGCAGTGACGTGGCCAGGTCGCGCTCCGCCTTCGTGACCGAGGGAGCGGGGAACTCGACACCGCTGGCCGCCCGGGCCAGCACGCGACGCACGTTCGTGTCGAGCACGACGTGCCGCTGGCCGTGGGCGAACGACGCGATAGCGGCGGCGGTGTAGTCGCCGACACCGGGCAGTGCCAGCAGGTCGTCGTGCGCGGTGGGGACCTCGCCGTCGTGCAGGTCGCGGATCGCCGTGGCCGCGGCGTGCAGCCGCAGGGCGCGACGCGGATAGCCGAGCCGGCCCCAGGCGCGCACTGCCTCGCCGGCGTCGTCGTCGGCCAGGTCGGAGGGTGTCGGCCACCGCTGCATCCACGCCTCGTGCATCGGCAGCACCCGCGCCACCGGCGTCTGCTGCAGCATGAACTCCGAGACCATCACCGACCAGGCGCTGGCGCCGTTGCCACGCCACGGCAGCTCGCGCGCGTGCTCGTCGTACCACTCCAGCAGTGGGTCATGGAGGTCGCTCACGGGCGCATGTTACGTCTCCGGGGCGCGGCGTCGAGTGTTGCTCCCCGGATCGGGGGATCCCGCTGGATACCGTGGGCCCATGAGTGGTGCCACCCGGCCGCGCGGCCCGTTGCCCGCCCGCGTCTACTGGGTGCGGCGCGCCCTGGTGCTCGGCACCGCGTTCCTGCTGATCTTCGGATTCGCGCGTCTGCTCGGCTCGGGCAACGACGGCGACGGAGGCTCCGACGCGTCCGGGACGCCGGTCGCGGAGCAGGCCGCGGGCGACCCGACGGACCAGTCCTCCGCCGGCACGACCCCCACGACGACCGCGAAGCCGAAGAAGACCCGCACACCGCTGCCGCAGCCCGACGGCCCCTGCTCACCCGACGACATCACCGTCGAGCCCGACCTCGACCGGGTCGCGGCCGACGGCAGCATCGAGATCCCGTTCCTGCTCTCCGGAACCGACGAGGCCTGCACCTTCCAGGTCTCCAACTCCACGATGGTCATCAAGATCACCTCGGGCAGCGACCTGATCTGGACCAGCCAGGAGTGCGCCAAGGTGCCCAGCGAGGACGTCGTCGTCCGCTCGGCCACCTCCACCAGGATCGTGCTGGTCTGGAACGGTCGTCGCTCCGACGACGACTGCAGCCGTACGGCGAAGTGGGCCACCGCCGGCTGGTACCACGTCGAGGCCGCGGCGCTCGGTGGCGAGCCGACCTCCGACAAGTTCGAGCTGGTCAACCCGAAGCCGAAGACGGTCTACAAGACCGAGAAGCCGAAGCCGAAGCCGAAGAAGAAGACGTCGGACAAGACGTCCGAGAAGCCTTCGTCGTCGGCCTCGTCATCGCCATCAGGTGCGGTTGAGCCCAACTAGGGTTCGTTTCTGAGCCAGCACCCGCGGTCCAGGTCTGCTTGCACCTCACCAGGTCTCGACACGCGGGTCACGCCTTCGTTCCTCAGGCCTGCCGCTCGCTCGACCACCATCGTCTGATCCGCTGACGCGTCTCAGACCCGCTGCCGCCTGCTTACACGTATCGCTCGAGGATGCTGGACTCGGCGAGGCGGGAGAGGCCCTCACGCACGCTGCGGGCCCGGAGCTCGCCGACACCCTCGACGGCCTGCAGGTCGTCGATGCCCGCGGAGAGCAGCTTCTGCAGGGTGCCGAAGTGCTCGACCAGGCGGTCGACCACGGCGGGTGGGAGCCGCGGCACCTTGGCCAGCAGCCGGAAGCCGCGCGGTGCGACCGCGCCGTCGAGGTGCTCGCTGGCGCTCAGGCCGAGCGCCTTCGCGACCGACGCCGGGTCGACCAGCTCGGTCGGGGAGAGGGTCTCGAGACGGCCGAGGACGTCTTCGGGGCTCTTGGCCCGGCGTCCGGTCGGCAGGTAGTCACGGATCACCAGCTCGCGCTCGGTGTCGACGCCGGTGATCAGCTCCTCGAGCTGCAGGGAGAGCAGCCGGCCGTCGGTGCCCAGCTCGAGCACGTAGTCCTCGATCTCGCGGGCGATGCGGGTGACCATCTCGAGCCGCTGGGCCACGACCGCCACGTCGCGCACGGTGACGAGGTCCTCGATCTCGAGCGCCGACAGCGTGCTGGAGACCTCGTCGAGGCGGAGCTTGTAGCGCTCGAGGGTGGCCAGCGCCTGGTTCGCGCGGGACAGGATCTGCGCGGAGTCCTCGAGGACGTGCCGGGTCTCGCCGACGTACGCCGCGATGATCTGCATCGACTGCGACACCGAGATGACCGGGAACCCCGTCTGCCGGGCGGCCCGGTCGGCGGTGCGGTGCCGGGTGCCGGTCTCCTCGCTGTGGATCGTGTGGTCGGGCATGAGGTGCACGGCGGCGCGGTGGATGCGGGTCAGGTCGGAGTCGACGATGATCGCGCCGTCCATCTTGGCCAGCTCACGGAGACCGGTCGCGGTGAACGGAACGTCGAGGGTGAACCCGCCGGTGGCGATCGACTCGACGGTCTTGTCGTAGCCGATCAGGATCAGGGCGCCGGTGCGGCCGCGCAGGATTCGCTCGAGTCCGTCGCGCAGGGCTGTGCCCGGTGCGATCGACGCGAGGGTGGCGCGCAGGCGCAGGCTGTCCTCGGAGCGTTCGATCATGGCCAGGTGTCCCCGTTCGTGGTTCCGGTCGAATTGCCGTCAGTCTAGGGGAACCCGACACACGCTCGGCATCGACGCGGCGCTCAGTTCACGGGGTCGACCGGCCCGCGGAAGCCCAGGAGCTGGAGCACGGCGCCGATGTCGGGCACGTCGATGACCTCCATGCCGTCGAGGATGCGCGCCTGTGCCTTGCGCTGGGTGCCGCCGCCGGTGCGGTCACTCGGGACGATGGCGTACTTGAAGCCGAGCCGGGCGGCCTCGGCCAGCCGCTGGGGCAGGTCGCGGACGCGGCGCAGCTCGCCGGCCAGCCCCAGCTCGCCCATGGCCACGATGCCCTGCGGTGCCGGGCGGCCGTACGTCGCAGAGGCGAGGCTGATCGCGATGGCCAGGTCGGTGGCCGGCTCGGTCAGCTTGGCGCCGCCGACCGTGGACCCGAAGACGTCCTGCTGGTGGAGCCGGAGGTTGCCGTGCTTCTGGAGGACGGCGAGCACCATAGCGACGCGCGACGAGTCGAGCCCCGACGTCGTGCGCCGCGGCTTGTCGGACGGCGAGGGCGTGACCAGTGACTGCACCTCGGCCAGCATCGGCCGGCGGCCCTCCATGCTGACCGCGACGCAGGTCCCGGCGACCTGCTGGTTGTGGTGCTCGACGAAGAGCCCGCTCGGGTCGGTGACCGCGGTGATGCCACCGGCGGAGAGGTCGAAGCAGCCGACCTCGTCGACCGGGCCGAAGCGGTTCTTCATCGCCCGGAGCATGCGGAAGCGGGAGTTGCGGTCGCCCTCGAAGTGGAGCACGACGTCGACCACGTGCTCGAGGACCCGCGGGCCGGCGATGGTGCCGTCCTTGGTGACGTGACCGACCAGCACTGTGGTGATGTTGCGGGTCTTGGCCACCCGGATCAGCGCCGCGGCGACCTCCTTGACCTGGCTGACCCCGCCCGGCACGCCGTCGACGTCGGAGGCGGCGATGGTCTGCACCGAGTCGATCACCAGCAGCTCGGGACGGACGTCCTCGATGTGGGTGAGCAGGGCGCCGAGGTCGGTCTCGGCGGCGAGGTAGAGCTCGTCGTGCACGGCGTCGGTGCGGTCGGCACGCAGCCGCACCTGGGAGGCCGACTCCTCACCGGTGATGTAGAGCGTGCGGCGCCGACCCTGCGCCGTACGGGCGGCGACCTCGAGGAGGAGCGTCGACTTGCCGACGCCGGGTTCACCGGCGAGCAGGATCGCGGCGCCCGGGACCAGCCCGCCGCCGAGCACCCGGTCGAGCTCGGCCACGCCACTGCTGCGGGTGGTGGACTCCTCGACCGACACCTTGCCGATCGGGACGGCTGCGGTGGTCACCGGTGACGCCTTGGTGGCGCGAACCGGGCCGGCGCCCACCTCGTTGACCGAGCCCCACGCCTGGCACTCGCCGCAACGACCGACCCACTTGCCGGTCTCCCAACCGCACTCGCTGCAGCGGTACGTCGAACGGGCTGCCTTCTTGGTGCTCATGGCTCACAACCTAGGCGACGGCACCGACACACGGTTCGAGCAGCCGGATCAGCCGGCAGCGCCGGCCAGTCGGTCGAGCACGTCGACGGTGGTGTCCCAGCCGAGGCAGGCGTCGGTCACGCTCTGCCCGCGGGTCAATGCGGCCGGCCCGACGGTGACGTCGAGCTTCTGGGCCCCTTCGACGAGGAACGACTCGAGCATCACCCCGGCGATCGGGGATCCTCCGGCGACCTGATCGGCGAGCTCGGCGGCGACCTCGGCCTGACGCACGTGCGACTTGCCGCTGTTGGCGTGGCTGGCGTCGACGATCAGCCGCGGGTTCAGACCCGCTTCGGCCAGTCGGGCGCTCGCCGCAGCCACGTGGGTGGCGGAGTAGTTGGGTCCGTCGGCCCCGCCGCGCAGGATCAGGTGCGCGTCGGCGTTCCCCTCGGTGGCGACCAGGGCGGCCCGCCCGCGGTCGTCGATGCCCAGGAACGCCTGCGGTACGCCGGACGCGGCGCACGCGTCCAACGCCACCTGCAGGCCCCCGTCGGTCCCGTTCTTGAAGCCGACCGGCATCGAGAGGCCCGAGACGAGCTGGCGGTGGATCTGGCTCTCGGTGGTGCGCGCACCGATCGCGCCCCAGCTGATCAGGTCGGAGAGGTACTGCGGACTGATCGGCTCGAGGAACTCGGTGCCCGTGGGCAGCCCGAGGTCCGTGACGGCGGCGAGGAACTGGCGCGCCGAGCGCAGGCCGGTGGCGATGTCGTGGCTGCCGTCCAGGTGCGGGTCGTTGACCAGGCCCTTCCAGCCGACCGTGGTGCGAGGCTTCTCGAAGTAGGTCCGCATCACGACCAGGAGGCGGTCCGCGTGCCGCGTGGCCTGCTCGGCCAGGCGTGCGGCGTACTCGAGGCCGGCGTCGGTGTCGTGGATCGAGCACGGGCCGACGATGACCAGCAGTCGGTCGTCGACGCCGTCGAGGATCGCGCGGATCTCGTCGCGGCCGCGGGCAACCACGTCGGCGCGTGCGGAGGTCAGCGGGATCTCGTCGGTGATCTCGCGGGGCTCGGGCAGTGCCTCGAAGCGGCGGACCCGCAGGTCCGAGGTGGCGGCACTGGCCTTGATGGTTTCCATGGTGTTCCCGTCCGGTGAGGCGGACCCGGTCAGAGCCCGCCGATGAAATGACGAAAGGGCAGAGATTGCTCTCCGCCCTGTGGCTCTGGTGGGTGTTGGTGCGCGTCAGTTAAGTCGCGGGCCCCTCCAGAGCCAACGCAAAATACGCATACCAACGGGTGTTCATGCCCTGCAGCCTACGACACGTGGTCAACCACGGCCGCGCGGTGGTCGCATCGTGGGCGGCCGCTGCTCGGTGAGGCGGCTTCAGAAGCCGCGGATCCAGAGGTTCACCGCGTAGTCGACCTCGAACCCGTCGTACGTCGAAAGCACGTGCGCGGCGGTCGCAGCGTCGAACTCGATGCGGACGACGGCCTCGAAGTCGGTGCGGTTCGCGAACGACCAGCGGATGTCGAGGGGCTGGCGGGTCCAGCCGCGCTGCGACCAGAACCGCTCGACCGCATCGGGGTCGATCATCGGGTAGCCGCGCCGGAACCAGCCGCCGAACGTGGAACGCGAGGCGTCGTTGTCGATCACGAACGCGGTGCCACCGCGACGCATCACCCGGTCGAGTTCCGCCAACCCCGGCTCGCATCCGGGGCCGAAGAAGTAGGCCCACCTGGCCTGCATCACGTCGACCGACGCGTCGGGGAGCGGGATCTCCTGGGCCGTGCCCTGACGGACCTGCGTGTTGCCCAGTCGGCGGACGCGCCGCCGGGCCATCGAGACCAGGTCGGGGTGCGGCTCCACACCGATGACCTCGCGTGCGGTCTCGGCCCACCGGGCGAGGTGGAAGCCGGTGCCGCAGCCCAGGTCGAGGAACGTGCGCCCGGACCAGTCCGTGGTCGCGCGCATGGCCGACTCGATCACGCCGTCGGGGTCCGCGGCGTGGTTCTCGATCTCGTAGGTCTCCGGGTGGTGCCAGATGTTTGGGCTGGGCACCGCGCCCTGGCTGGGCCTGGTCATCGGCCTGCAGGTCCTGGTCTCGGACTGCGGGCCCTGGTCTCGGACCGCTCTCGGCCTGCGGGTCCTAGTCTCGGACTGCGGGCCCTGGTCTCGGACCGCTCTCGGCCTGCGGGTCCTGGTCTCGACGCGCTCGCGTGACTTCGTTCCTCAGTCACGTCGCTTGCTCGACCTGGTCGGCCCCACGCCCGGCGCTCGTTCCTCGCGTCGGGCTGGCCGACTCAGATCCGGACGAGGCCGTTGGGGGTCTGGAACTGGGCGGCGATCACGCCGGGGGTGCCGTGCGGGGCGACCCATTCGACCTTGACGTCCTCGAGCGGAGCCTCGACGGTCTCGCCGAGCCACTCGCTCACGCGGTGCGGGTCGCCGGCGATCTCCAGGCAGGCAAGGGAGAAGTCGGCATTCGCGCCGTTGCTCGGGTGGTCCTCGGCAGGCGAGAGCCACTGCACGAAGAACGGCAGCTGCGGGTCGGAGATCAGGCCGTTGATGCCGATCTGCTTCCACGACAGGGCCTTGCCGTCGGGGCGGTGCCGCGAGCCGTCGACGGCGGCGCGACCGAGGCGCTGCTCGACAGGTGCGATGTCGTCGACTGCGACGACCCAGCCGAGCCAGCCACCGCCGAGGGCGGAGCGGGCACGGACGGCCTGGCCGAACGGAGCCTTGTCGGAGGCCGGGTGGTCGAGGACCTCCACGATCTCCAGGTAGGTGTTCTCAGCGAGCGGGAGGATGCGGTTCCGGGTGCCGAAGCGGGGGTGGATACCGCCATCGGTGAACTCCTTGCCGAGCAGTTCCCCGAGCCGCTGAGCTGTGGCGGCGAGACCGTCGGGTCCGGCCGCGAAAGAGAGATGGTCCAGGCGCATGCCCAGCATTCTGGTCTCTCGATGATCCGTACGTCACATCGGGGGTGCTGTCTCTTGACGTCGAGACTGTTGTCGTGGAAGTGATCCGGCGGGTGGGTCAGCGCGGATCGGCGGGGTGGATCGCAAGCAGGGAACGCGATCGCAGGTGGTGCTCGCAGTGACGCGCCAGCTCGTCGTACGCCGGTTGCCCCATCAGCTCCACGAGCTCGGCGGCGTTCGTGACGTAGAACGGCTCCATCGCGACGTGCGCCTCGGTGTTGCCCGTGCAGTACCAGTCGAGGTCGTGACCTCCCGCGCCCCAGCCGCGGCGGTCGTACTCGGTCACGGTGACCTCGCTGTACGTCGACCCGTCCGGGCGTTCGACGTCGCGGTAGGTGCGCCGGATCGGCAGCTGCCAGCACACGTCGGGCTTGGTCTCCAGCGGGTTGCGTCCCTGGGCGAGGGCCAGTCCGTGCAGGGCGCAGCCGGCGCCGACCGTCCAGTTCTCCGTCGAGAAGTCGGCACGGTTGTGGAAGACGCACGCGTTCTGGCCGTCGACCTCGATGGCCAGCGTCTTGCGTGCGCCCTCGTCGTCCTTCTCGATCCAGTCCTTCTTGCGCACCTTGCGGCCCGGGTGGAACTGCCACGTGGTCTCGTCGAGCTGGTCGACGTACGCCGCGACGCGGTTCTCGTCGTCCTTGTCGGAGAAGTGCGCGCCGAGCGTGCAGCAGCCGACGTCGGGGGAGTCGCGATAGATGCCGGAACAGCCGGATCCGAAGATGCACGTGTAGTTCGAGGTCAGCCACGTGAGGTCGCAGCGGAAGACCTGGTCGGCGTCGCCGGGATCGGGGAACTCGACCCATGCGCGCGGAAAGTCGAGGGGCACTTCGGGCACGCGGCAACCATACGTGGCGGACGGGGATACCGTGGTGCCATGAGGCTGGGAGTGCTCGACATCGGTTCCAACACGGGTCATCTGCTCGTCGTGGATGCCCACGGTGGTGCTGCGCCGTTGCCGGCCTACTCCTACAAGGAGCCCCTGCGGCTGGCCGAGCACCTCGACGACGAGGGTGCGGTGTCGCAGGCCGGCATCGACGCGCTGACCGAGTTCTGCCGGCAGGCGCTGGTCGTCGCCGAGGACAAGGGCTGCGAGGAGATGCTCGGCTTCGCCACGTCCGCGGTGCGCGACGCGGGCAACTCGGACGCCGTCCTCGAGCACGTCCGCGAGGTCACCGGTGTCGACCTCGAGGTGCTGCCCGGAGAGGACGAGGCCCGCCTGACCTTCCTCGCCGTACGCCGCTGGTTCGGGTGGTCTGCCGGGCGGCTGGCCGTCTTCGACATCGGCGGCGGCTCGCTCGAGATAGCCGGAGGCCAGGACGAGGCGCCCGACGTGGCCTGGTCGTTGCCCCTGGGGGCGGCTCGGCTGGCCAAGGACTGGTTCGGCTCCGGTGTGCCCGACGAGGAGGGCATCCGCGCCCTGCGCCGCCAGATCCGCGCGGAGATCGCGCGCGACGCCGGCAACCTGCTGCGCGCCGGTGCGCCCGACCGCGCGGCGGCCACCTCGAAGACGTTCCGTTCGCTGGCCCGCATCTGCGGCGCCGCGCCGTCCGCAGACGGTCCGCTCGTGCCGCGCCAGCTGCCGGCCGCGGCCCTGGCCGAGTGGCTGCCCAAGCTGATCGCGATGTCGCCCGAGGAGCTCGCGGTGCTGCCCGGTGTCTCGCCGAGCCGCAGCCACCAGATCGTTCCCGGCGCGCTGGTGGCGGAGGCGGTGCTCGACATCTTCGACCTCCCCGCGCTCGAGGTCTGCCCGTGGGCGCTTCGTGAGGGCGTGATCCTCGAACGCTTCGACCAGATCAGCGTGCTCGAGGGCGTCTGGCCCGGTGGAACCAGCCTGAGGTGACTTCCCTCGTTGGTCTCTCCACGGCCTCGGTCTATCCCGAGTCGACGGCGCACGCCTTCACCTACGCGGCGAAGCTGGGCTACGACGCGGTCGAGGTGATGGTCGGCATCGACGCGCTGAGCCAGCAGACCTCCGCGATCAAGCAGCTCTCGGAGCACCACGCGATCCCGGTCTGCGCGGTGCATGCGCCGTGCCTGCTGATCACCCAGCGGGTCTGGGGATCCGACCCCTGGGGCAAGCTCGAGCGCTCGGCCGAGATGGCGAGCGAGGTCGGCGCCGACGTGGTCGTCGTACACCCCCCGTTCCGGTGGCAGAAGGACTACGCCCGCGAGTTCATCTGGGGCATCGAGGGGTTGGAGCAGTCGACCGGCATCGCGTTCGCCGTGGAGAACATGTACCCGTGGCGGGCCACGTCGCGGCGGGGCGTCGAGGTCTACCTGCCCGGGTGGGACCCGTCGGAGGAGGACTACGCGAACACCACGCTCGACCTCTCGCACGCCGCGACCGCGCAGTCCGACCCGCTGGCGATGGCCAAGAGGCTGGGCCCGCGCCTGCGGCACCTGCACCTGACCGACGGCAGCGGGACGCCCAAGGACGAGCACCTCGTGCCGGGCCGGGGCAACCAGCCGGCCGCCGAGCTGCTGGGCCACCTCGCCGAGGTCGGGTTCGAGGGGCACATCGTGGTCGAGATCAACACCCGGCGCTCGGGCACCTCCTCGGCCCGCACCACCGACCTGGCCGAGTCGCTGCAGTTCGCCCGGGACCACTTCGTCACGAAGCTGCCACGATGAGCTCCGCGCGTCGGGCCGGACGACGGCCCGGCTCTCCCGACACCCGTGCCGCGATCCTCGACGCCGCACGGCAGCTCTTCGGCACCCGGGGCTTCGCCGGTACGTCGGTGCGCGCGATCGCCCAGTCCGCCGGCGTCGACCCGGCCCTGGTGCACCACTACTTCGGCACCAAGGACGCGCTGTTCCTGGCCGCGTTGCGGTTTCCGGTCGACCCGCGGGTGCTGTTGGCCCCCGCGATCGCCGAGGGGCCCAAGGGTGCGGGCGAGCGGATGCTGCGGGTCTTCCTTTCCGTCTGGGACGACCCGGCCCTGCAGCTGCCGTTGTTGGGACTGGTGCGCAGCATCGCCGAGCCAGACGGCCAGGTGCTGCTGCGCGAGGGCTTTCTCAAGGTCGTGATCGGACCGGTCGGCGTGGCGCTGGGCATCGACGAGCCGGAGCGTCGAATGCCGCTGGTCGCCAGCCAGGTGCTCGGGCTGATCATGGTGCGGTACCTCTTGAAGGTCGAGCCGCTGGCCTCGATGTCGCCCGACGAAGTGGTGGCGATCTACGCGCCCACCCTCCAGCGCTACCTCACGGGCGAGCTTCCCTGAGCTCCGAAGAACTCACGACGGGTCGGAGGCGCGGTCCTCACCGGCTGGCCGGCTGGGTCGCTCGCTGAAGCGCCGATGTCCGAGAGCCTCGGCGGACCGTTCAACATGCAGTTCGCGCCAGGGCCAGCGTCCGTGAGCGTGCGTCGTACGACGTACTGGCCGAACTGCATGTTCGACGGTCCGTCCTCCGCGGGGCGACAGTGTGAAAGGGGTGGGTTGTCATCCGGACGACTCGGGAGCATAATTCATCACATGATGAATAACGCGGTGGAGGTGCACGGACTCGACGTGGTCCGCGGCGCCAAGGAGGTCCTCCACGGGCTCGACTTCACGATCCCCGTGGGCCAGGTGACCGGACTGCTCGGCCCGTCGGGCTGCGGCAAGTCCACGTTGATGCGCGTGCTCGTCGGCGTGCAAGCGGGAGTGAAGGGCGAGGTCACGGTGTTCGGTGCGCGGGCCGGGTCCCGCGCCCTGCGCGACCGGATCGGCTACGTCACCCAGGCCGCGAGCGTGTACGACGACCTCAGCGTGCGCGAGAACCTGCGCTTCTTCGCCAAGGTGCTCGGCGTCGGCGCCGACCACGTGGACCGCGTCATCGAGTCGGTCGACCTCGGGTCGCACGCCGACGCGGTCGTCGGCAACCTCAGTGGCGGCCAGCGCTCCCGGGCCAGCCTGGCCGTGGCGTTGCTCGGCACCCCCGACCTGTTGGTGCTCGACGAACCGACGGTCGGCCTCGACCCGGTGCTGCGCGAGGACCTCTGGGCGATGTTCCACCGCCTCGCCGACGACGGTGCGGCGGTGCTGGTCTCGAGCCACGTGATGGACGAGGCCGAGCGCTGCGACCGACTCCTGCTGATGCGCGACGGCGTCTTCATCGCCGACGGAACGCCCGACGAGATCCGCGCGAAGGCCGGTGCCGACGACATCGAGCAGGCCTTCCTGACCATCGTGAGGGGTGCGGCATGAACCCCCGGATCACGTTCGCCGTGGCCGGCCGGGTGCTCACCCAGATCCGCCGGGACCACCGCACCCTGGCCATGCTCCTGGTGCTGCCCTGCCTGCTGATGTCCCTGCTGTGGTGGATGTTCGACGACCTGCCCGGCAACACCTTCGACCGGCTCGGTCCCGCGCTGCTGGCGATGTTCCCCTTCATCATCATGTTCCTGGTCACCAGCGTCACCACGCTGCGCGAGCGCACCAGCGGCACGCTCGAGCGGCTGCTGTCGATGCCGATGGGCAAGGGCGACTTCCTGGTCGGCTACGCCCTGGCGTTCGGTGCCATCGCCACCGTGCAGTCGATCCTCGCGGTGGTGCTCAGCGTGGGGCTGCTCGGGCTCGACGTCGAGGGACCGGTCTGGTTGCTCACCGTCGTCGCGGTGGCCGACGCCGTCCTCGGCACCGCGCTCGGCCTCTTCGTCAGTGCCTTCGCGCAGACCGAGTTCCAGGCCGTGCAGTTCATGCCACTGCTGGTGATCCCGCAGATCCTTCTGTGCGGCCTGTTCGTGGCGCGCGAGCTCCTGCCCGACGTGCTCGGCGTGATCAGTGACGTCCTGCCGCTCTCCTACGCGGTCGACGCGATGAGCACCCTGACCACGACCACCGAGACCGGCGACGTGTGGGGCGACCTGGCCGTGGTCGTCGGCTTCGCGCTGGCCGCCCTGGCGCTCGGTGCGGCCACGCTGCGTCGACGTACGACCTGAGCGGACGTAAGGGGCATTCACCCGGAGTGGTCGGCACACCCGACTGGGATCTGCGGGGACTTTCAGCGTAGCCTTGGTCACATGTCCTTGTTGCGTGAACCGCTGCTGCTCCTTGCCCGGAGCGAGCGCGTGAAGAAGCTGGTCAGCACCCTGCCCGTGTCGTCGGGGATCGTGCACGGTTACGTCCCCGGTGAGTCCAACGAAGAGGCCGTCGACGCGACGGCCACCCTGGTCGAGGACGGCCTGACCGTCACGCTCGACTTCCTCGGCGAGGACACCCTCGACGCGGCCCAGGCCGACGCCACCGTCGAGGCCTACCTCAATCTGCTCGGCCAGCTGTCGGCCCGAGGCCTGGCCCGCAAGGCCGAGGTCTCGGTCAAGCTCAGCGCGATCGGCCAGGCGCTGCCGAGCATCGGCCACAAGACCGCGCTCGAGAACGCCCGCACCATCTGCCGGGCCGCGCGCAACGCCGGCACCACGGTCACCCTCGACATGGAGGACCACACCACCACCGACGCGACGCTGGCGATCCTGGCCGAGCTGCGCCAGGACTTCCCCGAGACCGGCGCCGTGCTGCAGGCCTACCTGCACCGCACCGAGGAGGACTGCCGCGCGCTGGCCCACCAGGGCTCGCGGGTGCGACTGTGCAAGGGCGCCTACAACGAGCCCGAGTCGGTCGCCTTCCAGGACAAGCTCGACGTCGACAAGTCCTACGTGCGCTGTCTCAAGGTGCTGCTGCGCGGCAGCGGCTACCCGATGATCGCCACGCACGACCCGCGCATGGTCGCGATCGCGTCGTCGATCGCCGCCGATGCCGGTCGCGACAAGGGCACCTACGAGTTCCAGATGCTCTACGGCATTCGTCCCGAGGAGCAGAAGCGACTGGCGGCGTCCGGAGAGACGGTGCGGGTCTACCTGCCCTACGGCCAGGAGTGGTACGGCTACCTCATGAGACGTCTCGCCGAGCGACCGCAGAACCTGTCATTCTTCGTGAAGTCCTTGGTCTCCAAGAAGTAGTCACAGAAGGGGTGGACCGCGTGGCACAGACCGCCATCATCGGCGCCGGCGTCATGGGCGAGAGCCTGCTGTCCGGAATGCTGCGGGCCGGTGCTGCCCCGGACACGCTCCTCGTCGGTGAGAAGCGTGCCGCCCGGGCCGGTGAGCTCGAGGACCGGTACGGCGTCACCGTGGTCTCCAACGTCGAGGCCGCGCAGAAGGCCGACACCCTCGCCCTGGTGGTCAAGCCGCAGGACATGGGCGCCGTGCTCGAGGAGATCGAGCCGCACCTCCGCCCCGGCCAGCTGATCGTCTCGCTGGCTGCCGGCATCACCACCGCGTTCATCGAGTCCCGCATCCCCGACGGCGTGGCAGTGGTCCGCGTCATGCCGAACACGCCCGCCCTGGTCGACGAGGGGATGGCCGCGATCTCGCCCGGCTCGCACTGCGACGAGGAGCACCTCGCCGAGGCCGAGCAGCTGCTGGGTGCCACCGGTCACGTGATGCGCCTCGACGAGAAGCACCTCGACGCGGTCACCGCGATCTCCGGGTCCGGCCCGGCCTACGTCTTCTACGTCGTCGAGTCGATGATCGAGGCGGGAGTGCACCTCGGCCTGCCGCGTGCCACCGCCACCGAGCTGGTCATCCAGACCGTCGTCGGCTCGGCGAAGATGCTCCGCGAGACCGGCACCCACCCGACCGTCCTGCGCGAGCAGGTCACCTCACCGGCCGGCACGACCGCCGCCGCGATCCGTGAGCTCGAGGTGCACAAGGTGCGTGCCGCGTTCCTCTCCGCCATGGAGGCCGCCCGCAACCGCTCCCAGGCCCTCGCCGAAGGTTCCTGACGTCCTTCCCTGTCGCGAACCGTGGATTCTTGCGTCGCGAACCGTGGATTCTTGATGACTTGCCGGTCAGTCCACCCGGTGGTCGCCGACCATTGACCGGGCCTCGTCGAGGCTGCCGTACGCCGACTCGGTGAGCCCGAAGCGGTCGTCGTACGCACCGATGAACGCCTCCTCGAGCACGTCGACCCCCACGCCTGACTCGGTGGCGACGGCGCCCACCGACGCCGGGTCGAAGCGGACCTCCAGGGCGTCGTAGACCCGGGCCAGCAGGGGCTGCAGGCTGGGTGCGTCGTCGACGATGACCACGGAGCTGAACAGCCACGCGTCGCGCACCATGCGCTGCGCCGTGCCGATCAGCTTCACCTCGCCGCGCGCGTTGATCGAGTGCGCCCCGGGGCAGTACTCGCCCGGCACCTCCCCGACCCGGGCGTCGATCCCGAAGTCCGCGAGCACGCCGGCCAGCATGGCGCCGTAGTCCTCGAACCTGTCATCCATCCCGCCCAACGACGCGGGGTCGCGCTGCACGTGGTCGATGACGAGTGCGGTCGTCGTACACGCCACGGCGCGGCCGCCCGATGCGCGAACGACGGGCGTGAAGCCGGCGTCGCGACAGGCCTGCGCTGCGGCCGGGAAGCCGGGACGGTTGGTGTCCCGGCGCCCGAACGCCACCATCGTCGTCGGCCGGAACACGCGCAGCGCGGCGTCGATCTCGCCCCGGCTGGCCCGTCGGAGCAGGGCGTGTGAGGCAGCCATCTCGAGGGCAGGGTCGGCATCGGCCACGCGGCCGCGAAGGAGATCCACCCCAGCAACCTAGTGGGCTGGCCCCTCCGGCGATCAAGGCGGAACATCACAGTCACCCAGTGACTGCGATGTTCCGCGTTGACTCAGTGCTCGTCCAGCGAGGCTGCCGGGTCACAATCCCATGGCGGTGCGGGCGGCGGCCAGCGCCGGGGCAGTGACCTGCCGACACGTCGCCGCACCGCTCTCGAAGACCTCCGTGACCGCGGCGTCGTCGAGGTCGGCGAACCGCTTCTGGATCGGCTCGAGCTCGTTGACCACTGCCTCGGTGACCGCTGCCTTGAGTGCGCCGTACGTCGTGATGCCGTCGGCCGATCCGCCACACGCGGTGAGGATGTCGAGCAGGTTCGTCACGCCCGGCTTGGCGTCGCGGTCTGCGCGCACCGAGGCGGCGCCGACCTCGGAGTCCGTGACGGCCCGTGCCACCTTCCGGCGTACGACGTCGGGCGGGTCGAGCAGGTAGATGATGCCGGCACCGTCGACGTGCGACTTGCCCATCTTGGTGGTCGGGTCCTGGAGGTCCATCACCCGCGCACCGGAGGGTGGCGTGACGATCTCCGGCACGGTGAACACCTCGCCGTACAGCCGGTTGAAGCGGAGCGCCAGGTCACGGGTGAGTTCGACGTGCTGGCGCTGGTCGTCGCCGACCGGCACCTGCTCGGGTCGGTAGAGCAGGATGTCGGCCGCCATCAGTGCCGGGTAGGTGTAGAGCGAGGCGCGGGTGGAGGGCTGGTCGCGGCCCTTCTCCTTGAACTGGATCATCCGGTTCAGCTCGCCGGTGTGCACCGTGGACTCGAGCAGGAACGAGAGCTCGGAGTGCGCGGGCACCCGGCTCTGCACGAACAGCGTGCTCCGGTCGAGGCCGACGGCGACCATCAGACGGGCCATCTCGGCGCTGAGCGCCCGCAACCTGGCCGGTTCGTGCGGCACGGTCAGCGCGTGCAGGTCGGCGATGCCGTAGAAGCCGCGGCCCTCCGCCTGGCCGGCCACCATGGGGCGCAGGGCTCCGAGGTGGTTGCCGAGCGTGAGGTGACCCGTGGGCTTGAAGAGCGAGAGCTTGATCATGGTGACTCCTGGGGGTGAGGGCCCACGGGTCAGCCGAAATGCACGACGGCCGCCCGAGGGCGGCCGATTTTCGAAGGGGTGCGTCGAAGTGGGGTCCGCCGGTCAGGCGGGCCACCACTGGGTGGAGCGGTTCGTCAGCACCCCTCGATGGTGCCACAACTGGGCCAACCACCAAGAACCCACGGCTCGTGCATCAACAATCCACGGCTCGCGACGCAACAATCCACGGCTCGCGACGCAACAATCCACGGTTCGTGGGGGAGTGAGTTCAATCCGACACGCCGAGTGCCCAGAACTATTTTTCCGTCCACCCTTCCCCACAGGTCACATCAGGCCCTATTCTCACGGGAGTGAGGCACGCTGATCACTCGTGGGGAAGCGAGTGACGTGCCGGAGGAAAGTTGTGGTGTGCCATGGCAAACTCGGGCGATATCTCCGAGGTGAAGTTCCTGACGATCGCTGAGGTCGCGGCGACTATGCGCGTGTCCAAGATGACCGTCTACCGCCTCGTGCACAACGGGGAGCTCCCCGCCGTCCGGGTCGGCCGTTCCTTCCGCGTCACCGAGAAGGACGTCAACGCCTATCTCGAGCGCAGTTTCTTCGACGCAGGCTGAGTCTGTTCAGACTGAGTCCGGGCTCCCGGGGAAGCGCCGGGGCCCAATTCCTTCCAGAGCCGGATAGTGGTCAATTGACCGCTGGTTTCTGCTGCCTGCCCATTGGCGGATAGGCTGTGCCGGTCGTCCCGGCCGCTCTGTCGGGCGCGACCACAGCTCTGGAAGGAAAACAGTGGGTTCAGTCATCAAGAAGCGCCGTAAGCGTATGGCGAAGAAGAAGCACCGCAAGCTCCTGAAGAAGACGCGCGTCCAGCGCCGCAAGCTCGGCAAGTAAGACTCGGGGCGGGGTCATGGGCAGGGTCGTCCTGGTCACCGGGGTCTCGAGGGACCTCGGGCGACGGCTGGCGCGCGAACTTGCCGACGACCCCGCCGTAGATCGCGTCATCGGCGTGGACATCGTCCCGCCGCGTGGTGACACCTCCGGTGTCGACTTCATCCGTGCGGACATCCGCACGCCCGTGATCGCCAAGGTGATCGCCAAGGAAGACGTCGACACGGTCGTCCACATGAGCGTCATCGCCACCCCTGGTGGCGTCGGCGGTCGGGGGACGATGAAGGAGCTCAACGTCATCGGCACGATGCAGCTCCTCGCGGCCTGCCAGCGCGCCCCGGGGCTGCAGCGACTCGTGGTCAAGTCGACCACCACGGTGTACGGCGCCAGCAACCGCGACCCGGCGATGTTCACCGAGGAGATGAACCCGAAGCGCACGCCGAGCTCGGGCTACTCCCGCGACGCCTACGAGGTCGAGGGCTACGTGCGCGGTTTCGCGCGCCGACGACCCGACGTCGAGGTGGCGACCCTGCGCGCGGCCAACATCCTCGGCCCCGGGGTCCAGTCGCCGATCACCCAGTACTTCAAGCTGCCGGTGCTGCCGACCGTCCTCGGATTCGACCCGCGCCTGCAGTTCCTGCACGTCGACGACCTGATGGCCGTGATGCGCCACGGCGTGCTCTCCGATGCCGTCGGCACGTTCAACGTCGCTGGCGACGGCGTCATCATGCTCTCCCAGGCCGCACGCCGTATGGGTCGCGCCACCCTGCCGCTGCCGTCCTTCGCAGTCGGCGGCCTCGGCACCGCCCTGCGCAAGCTCGGCCACGCGGACTTCTCGCCCGAGCAGGTCAAGTTCCTGACCTTCGGTCGCGGCGTCGACACCACCCGGATGCGCACCGAGCTGGGCTTCGAGCCGCAGTACACCACCGCCGGCGCGTTCGCGGACTTCGCGGCCACCCTGCCGCCGGGCATCCACTCACCGGGGCGCCTTGCCTCTCCGGACAACGTGCTGGCCGGACTCTCCCACCAGCTGACGCGAGGAGACGCCCGTGGGTGACGCAGACATCATCCCGATCGGCACCCGTGGCCGCCCCGGTCGCGGCAGTGGCAGCAAGCGACCGTCGTCGGCCGCGCGCGGATTGGCCACGGGTCGCAAGGCCGCTTCCAAGCCGACCCGGGTGAAGGCCGACGAGCCGACGACCGACACCCCGGTCATCGAGCAGCCGGCGGTGCGCACACCCGGGACGTCGGCGACCACTGCGGTCGACCGCGCCCCCGGCGGCGGTATCCCGATCGGTGACTGGCTGAGCGCGATCAACCAGGCCGCCCGTGAGGTCTTCGGCACCGACTGGGAGCCGCGGCTGGCCCACTTCCTCGCGTTCCTGCGCCGCCGCGTCAACGGCGAGTACGTCGTCGACGAGTACGGCTTCGACGCGGAGATCACCGAGAAGTTCTTCATGGCCGCCCTTCGCCCGGTCGCCGAGAAGTGGTTCCGCATCGAGGTGCGCGGCCTCGAGAACATCCCCGCGGAGGGCGGCGCGCTGGTGGTCTCCAACCACTCCGGCACGGTGCCGATCGACGGGTTGATGACCATGGTCACCACGCACGACAAGGCCGGCCGGTTCCTGCGTCCGCTCGGTGCCGACCTGGTCTTCCAGCTGCCCGTGGTCGGCGGTGTGGCCCGCAAGGGCGGCGCCACCCTCGCGTGCAGCGAGGATGCCGAGCGCATGCTGCGCCAGGGCGAGCTGGTCGGAGTCTGGCCCGAGGGCTTCAAGGGCATCGGCAAGCCGTTCTCCGAGCGCTACAAGCTCCAGCGCTTCGGCCGCGGCGGATTCGTCTCGGCCGCACTGCGCACCGGCGTACCCATCATCCCGCTGTCCGTGGTCGGTGCCGAGGAGATCTATCCGTTGGTCGGCAACGTGCCCTCACTGGCCCGGTTGCTCGGCATCCCCTACATCCCGATCACGCCGTTCTTCCCGCTGCTGGGCCCGCTCGGACTCGTGCCGCTGCCCTCGAAGTGGCTGCTGGAGTTCGGTGAGCCGATCCGCACCGACGAGTACGACGAGAACGCCGCCGACGACCCGATGCTGGTCTTCAACGTGACCGACCAGGTGCGCGAGACGATCCAGCAGTCGCTCTACAAGCTGCTGATGGAGCGCAAGTCGGTCTTCGGCTGACCTGCGAGAACGCGACCTTCGCGGGCTGGTCCTCGAAGGCCGACCAGCGTACGGAGAGGCGACGGCTCAGTCGCTGAGCAGACCGCCGTCACCGAGGATGGGCCCGAGCAACGGGTCGAGCGTCGTGGTGACGGGGCCGAGCACGCCGTTAGTGCCGAGCAGGAGCTCGTTGCCGCCCTTGAGCGTCCCCTCGACCGCCTTGACGGTCTTCTTCACCGTCTTGGGGGTTTCCTCGGTGATCGTCTTCGTCGGGTCGGACGTCGGGGAGTCAGGCGTCGAGTCGCCGCCGACCGGGGGCAGCGGGATGACGTCCTTCGGGTCGATCGCCTGGTTGGGCGTCGAGTCGCCGGGAGTGGAGGCCTTCTGCTTCGGGGTGACCACGGGGCCGGGGTCGGCGCTGCCCAGTGCACTGGTCAGCCGGGCGGGCAGCTGCAGGATGCCGCCGGCGCACTCGGGGCAGAGCTTGGTGATCTCGTCGTCGATGCGGGTCAGCACGGTGGTGGCGTTGCGCAGCGAGTCGGTGACCGTCGAGGGGAGCAGCGCGTCGAGGTCGACCAGCTTCTTCATGCTGGAGTCGACGAAGCCGTTGAGCTCGACGAGGGGATCGGTGTCACCGGTCTCGCCGTACTCGGTGAAGATCAGGTCGGCGCCCTCCCCGGCCTGGCTGGAGAAGTCGTCGAGGGTGGACGGCAGCTGGTCGGCCCGGCTGGAGTCGACCTGGCGGGCCAGCGCCTCGACCTCGAGGAGACGGCCGGTGGCCTGGTCGAGGACGGTCTCGCTGCGGGCGGTGTCGTCGAACGTGAGGGAGGACTGGATGCCCTCGATGGCCCGTTTCACCGGGTAGAGCGTGTCGCCCGGGAGGGTGCCCTGGGCCGCAACGGCGACCGAGGTCGTGGCGCCCAGGAGAGCCGCGGTGCCGGCCAGGACGGCGATGCGCCGGTCGCGGTGGCTGCGCGGGTGGGCCGGCAGGGCCAGCTTGCGGTCGACCTCGGTCAGGGCGACGTCGGCCTCGGCCATCAGTCGGGCCCGCAGGTCCGCGACGAAGTCGGGCCGCGGCGCGGGGGCCTCGACCGAGCGCATGGCGGAGACCAGTTCGAGGAGGTCGGCATGCCGTGAGTTGTGGCTGCCGCCCGCGCCCTCGAGCTGGGCGTTGAACTCCTCGGCACGCCTGTGTGCCGGAAGCACCGAGATCATCGCGCTCTTCCTGTCGGTTCGTTCACGTCACGCCGGCCGCACGCAGCCGTCGGCAGTGACCCTGTCGACAGGAACAACGAGGCGCGGGGAACCGAGGTTACGGTCTGAGACGTAGGCGACATCAGTCCCTCATCCCCGCGGGCAGCAACTTCGCCAGGTTGCGCACGCCGCGCAGCTGCAACTGCTTGACTGCGCCGTCGGAACGGGCCAGCACCTGGGCAGTCTCGGCGATGCTCATGCCCTGGAGGAACCGCATGATCAGGCACTCCTGCTGCTCCTTGGGGAGCTTCTGCAGGGCGGCCAGCAACGACTCGTTGGTGAGCGACGCGAGGACGGCGGACTCGGGTCCGTCGGTGACGTCGTCGTGGGCGCCCATGTCCTCGGTGGTCATCTCGAGGCGGGTGCGGCCGGCCTTGAAGTGGTCGGTGGTCAGGTTGCGCGCGATGGTCATCAGCCAGGCGCCGAAGTCCTTGCCCTGCCAGCGGAAGTTGTTCATCGACCGCAGCGCACGGAAGAACGTCTCCGAGGCGAGGTCCTCGGCCAGGGTCTGGGACCGGGTGCGGTAGTAGAGGAACCGGTAGACCGCCGGGTGGTAGTGGTCGAAGAGCTGCCCGAAGGCCTCCTTGTCGCCTCCACGGGCCAGCTCGACCAGTGCGATCATGCGTTCGCGGTCGGCTTCGTTCTCCGCGGAGGACGCGGCCTGGTCGGCGTCGTCGTACGACCCGTTGCCGCCGCCGGAGGGACGGGTGCCGGCGAGGACGTCCTGGGTGAGCACGACGCCGGAGTCGCCGGCGAGGCCGTGGGCCAGCTCGGGCTCAGCGGCGAGGGTCGCGAGAACCGCGTCCCGCAACGCGGTCATGCCGCGCGCGAGGTCCTGCGCTCCCCAAGACATCGATCCTGCCCTCCCGCGGTCCTCTCCCTGGCCCGCTACCCAAGAGTAGGTAATTTTCGGTCATCTGTGAACACCTCTCCAGAATGTGAGGTGCCCGACACGTTCAGTTGCGGTTGCGGCGCAGTGCTGCTGCTGCGGCGACCGACCCCGTTGCCGCTCCGGCGACGGCGCCCAGGACCAGCCCGGCCCGGGCGGCCTTGCGTCCGGTGCGGTAGTCCCGGATCCGCCAGCCCTGCTCGCGGGCGTGGGCCCGCAGCTTCGCGTCCGGGTTGATCGCCACCGGGTCGCCGACGAGCCCGAGCATCGGCAGGTCGTTCGAGGAGTCGCTGTACGCCGAGCAACGGGTCAGGTCGAGGTGCTCACGCGCTGCGAGGGCCTTGATCGCCTCGGCCTTGGCCTCACCGTGGAGCATGTCGCCGACCAGGCGGCCGGTGTAGACGCCGTCCTCGTGCTCGGCCACGGTGCCCATCGCGCCGGTCAGTCCGAGTCGGCGGGCGATGATGCTGGCGATCTCGATCGGTGCCGCGGTGACCAGCCAGACCCGCTGGCCCTGGTCGAGGTGCAGCTGGGCCTGGGCGCGCGTGCCCGGCCAGATGCGGTGCGCCATCGCCTCGTCGAAGATCTCCTCGCCGAGCTCCTCGAGCTCGGTGACCGTGTGTCCGGCGATGAAGCTGAGCGCCGAGTTGCGGGCCTCGGCGACGTGCTCGGGGTCCTCGACGCCGACGAGGCGGAAGTAGGCCTGCTTGTAGGCCGCGCCGACGATGTCGCGGGTGGTGAAGAACTTGCGGCGGTGCAGCCCACGGGCGAGGTGGAAGATGCTGGCGCCCTGCATGATCGTGTTGTCGACGTCGAAGAACGCCGCCGACCCCGGGTCGGGCGGGACGTCGAGGGCGGACTCCACCTCGGTCGCCGCGGCCGCGGCCTCGCCGGCCATCGTCGACCGCGCCTTGAGGTCGATCCGACGGGGAGCCTGGGGCCGCTTGTCGTTCACGCCTCCACCCTAGTGGGCAACCCACGTTGCGGAGGCGCGCTCTGCGTACCCCGGGGCGTTCGGGTTCTCGCCAGCGACCGACCTTCGTGTGGAAGTATCTGCGCATGACGAACTCGGTCGCCGACCTCCTGACGTCGGCCGCGCGCGAACTGCCCGACGGCATGGCGGTCGTCGAGGCGTCCAGCGGACGCCGGGTCACGTGGTCGGAGCTCGAGGACGAGGTCGACCGGGTCGCCGCCGGCTATGCCAACGAGGGCGCCGTCGCCGGCTACCGCGTGATGCTCGTGCTCGGCAACCGCATCGAGTTCGTGACCAGCTACCTCGGGGCGTTGCGCGCGCAGCTGGTCGTCGTACCGGTCAATCCGCGGTCGACCGCCAACGAGCTGGCCCGCATGCTGGCCGACTCCGGCACCCGCATCATCATCGCCGACACCGACACCGTGACGGTGGTCCGCGAGGCCCTCCAGATCGTCGAGCGGGCCCGCAACGGCGAGTTCGAGGGCATCGACCCCGACGACCTGGCCGACGTCCCGAAGCCCCGTCTGGTGACGGTCGGCTCGACGTTGCAGCCGGGGGAGCGGTCCTACGCCCACCTCAGTGCCAGCCACGGCCGCGCGCTCCCCGCGCTCCAGGACCCCGAGACCCTGGCCGCGCTCCTCTACACCAGCGGTACGTCGGGGCGCCCGCGCGCGGCCATGCTCAGTCACCGGGCACTGCTGGCGAACATCGAGCAGATCGCCGAGGTCCAGCCCCCGATGCTGGCCGCCGACGACGTGGTCCTCGGGGTGCTGCCGCTGTTCCACGTCTACGGCCTCAACGCCGTGCTCGGCGCCTCGCTGCGGCTGCGGGTGCGCGTGGTGCTCGCCGACTCCTTCGAACCGGGCGGCACCCTCGACCTCATCGAGGACGAGGCGATCAGCGTGGTGCCGGTGGCGCCGCCGGTGTTCGCGCACTGGCTGCCGCTCGACGACCTCGCCGAGCGCCTGGGCCCCGTGCGGCTGGTGCTCTCGGGCTCGGCGCCGCTGGCGGCCGAGGTCATCGACTCCTTCGTCGAGAGCACTGGAGTCGCGGTGCACCAGGGCTACGGGCTGACCGAAGCGGCGCCGGTGGTCACCTCGACGCTGTGCAGCAAGGACGCGCCCACCGGCTCGGTCGGTGCGGCGCTGCCCGGCATCGAGATCCGGCTGCGAGACGAGGCCGGTCACGACGTCGAGGGCGGCGACCCCGGCGACATCGAGATCCGTGGCGGCAACCTGTTCAGCGGCTACTGGCCCGACGGTCGCGAGGGACCCGACGGCGACGGCTGGTGGGCCACCGGCGACGTCGGCTTCCTCGACACCGACGGGGACCTCTTCCTGGTCGACAAGCGCAAGGACCTCGTCATCGTGTCCGGCTTCAACGTCTACCCCTCCGAGGTCGAGGAGACCATCGCGAACGTCCCCGGGGTGCAGGCCTGCGCCGTGATCGGGGTCGAGGACCCGCTCACCGGCGAGGCGGTCGTGGCCTACGTCGTGGCCACCCCTGACGGTGACGAGGCCGGGCTCGAGGAGGCGGTGCGTGCCCGCTGCGCCGACCGGTTGGCCCGCTTCAAGCAGCCCACCACCGTGCACGTGGTCGACGAGCTGCCCTACACCGTCACCGGCAAGGTGCAGAAGGGCCGGCTCCGCGCCGCCGCCCGCCAGCGGGTGGCCCTCTTCGACGAGCCGACCGACGAGCCGACCGACGAGCCGACCGACCAGCCGACCGAAGAGGCGTCCGGTGGCTGAGCCCCGGGTCCGGCTCTACGGCCGCACCGGCTGCCACCTCTGCGACGAGGCGCGGCTGGTCATCGAACGGGTCTGCGCCGACCTCGGGGAGTCCTACGACGAGGTCGACATCGACGCCGATCCCGAGCTGCAGGCACGCTTCACCGACGAGGTCCCGGTGACGTTCGTCGACGGGCGCCAGCACGACTTCTGGAGGGTCGACGAGGCCCGGCTGAGGCAGGCCCTGACCGGCTGATCGGGACCCCCGTGAGATGGGTCACCCCGCCTGTGGTAGCCACGGTGCGGACTCGTTTTGTTCTTCCGTTCACAAACTCCTAAAGTGAACGACGCCGCAAGGAACACCGCCTCGCATTCCAGCCAGGTGATGAATCGTGCCTGGCGGCGCCTTGGAGACGAGACAATTGACCGCACGGACGCCCGCCGCCGGCAGCCCCCATGGGGCTGCACCTGTCGACGGCGTGGCCCGAACCGCTGGTCGTGAGATCCCCGAGGCGACCGTGGCCCGGCTGCCGATCTACCTCCGGGCGCTGACCGTGCTCGTCGAGCGCGGCATCGGCACCTGCTCCAGCGAGGACCTCGCCACCGCCACCGGCGTGAACAGTGCGAAGCTCCGCAAGGACCTCTCCTACCTCGGCTCCTACGGCACCCGCGGGGTCGGCTACGACGTCGACTACCTGCGCTACCAGATCGCCCGCGAGATCGGCGTCACCCAGGACTGGCCGGTCGTCATCGTCGGCATCGGAAACCTCGGCAACGCGCTGGCCAACTACTCCGGGTTCCGCTCGCGAGGCTTCCGCGTGGTGGCCCTTCTCGACGCCGCCCCCGAACGCCACGACGAGGCGGTGGCCGGTCTTGAGGTGCGTCCCTTCGACGACCTCGAGGAGATTGTCGCCGCCGAGTCCGTCTCCATCGGCGTGATCGCCACGCCCGCGGTGGCCGCCCAGGATGTCGCCGACCGCATGGTCGCCGCCGGCGTCACCAGCATCCTCAACTTCGCCCCGACGGTGCTCTCGGTGCCCGAGGGAGTCGACGTACGCAAGGTCGACCTTTCCATCGAACTCCAGATCCTCGCCTACCACGAGCAGCGCAAGGCGGCTCCCGACGCGGACCTGGGCCACGCAACGGACCAGGAGGTGATCGCGTGAGCATCCTCGTGGTCGGAATCTCACATCGCACAGCCCCGGTGGACCTCCTCGAACGTCTCGCCCTCGACGAGGACGGTGTCGCCAAGCTGCTGACCGACGTCATCGGCGTCGACCACGTCGCCGAGGCCACCGTGCTGGCCACCTGCAACCGCCTCGAGATCTACACCGAGGTCGAGCGCTTCCACGGCAGCGTCGAGGAGATCTCGCGGCTGCTCTGCGACCGGGGCGCCGACCTGGCGCTCGACAACGACCTGCTCTCCTGCCTCTACGTGCACTACGACGACGGTGCCGTGTCGCACCTCTTCCACGTCGCCGCCGGGCTCGACTCGATGGTCGTCGGCGAGGGCCAGATCCTCGGCCAGGCCCGCGAGGCGCTCCGCTTCGGCCAGGAGTCCGGAACCGTCGGTCCCGCGCTCAACGTGCTCTTCCAGCAGGCCCTGCGGGTCGGCAAGCGCTCCCACGCCGAGACCGACATCGACCGCGCCGCACCCTCCATGGTCTCGGCCGCCCTCGACCTGGCCGCCGCCGACATCGGCAGCGTCGCCGGCAAGCGCGTCGCCGTCGTCGGGGCCGGCGCGATGGCCGCACTCTCGGTGGCCACCGTGTCCCGCCTGGGCGCCGCCGACATCGCCGTGCTCAACCGCACCGAGGGCAACGCCGAACGCCTCGCCACCGAGTACGGCGCCCGCTCGCTGCCCCTCTCCGAGATCACTCACGAGCTGGCCACGGCCGACCTGGTGGTCTCCTGCACCGGCGCCACCGGTCAGGTGGTCACCGCCGGCCAGGTGGCCGCCGCACGGGCCGGCAACCACGACCCCCTGGTCTTCCTCGACCTGGCCCTCCCGCACGACGTCGACCCGGCCGTGGCCGACCTCCCCGGCGTCTCCGTGATCGACCTGCGCCGACTCGCCTCCGACCTCTCCGGCACTGACGGTGCCCTCGAGGTGATCGGCGTCCGCGAGATCGTCGGCCAGGAGGTCGCCGCCTTCGTCAGCGCCCGCCGCAAGGCGAGCGTCACCCCGACCGTGGTCGCCCTGCGCAGCATGGCCACCGACGTCGTCGACGGCGAGATCGAGCGGCTGCTCACCCGCCTGCCCGACCTCGACGACGCGTCCCGCGCCGAGGTGGAGCAGGCCGTACGCCGGGTGGCCGACAAGCTGCTCCACCAGCCCACCACCAGGGTCAAGGAGCTCGCCAACGAGACCGGCGCCGTGTCCTACGCGGCTGCCCTGCGCGAGCTCTTCGCCCTCGACCCGGAGGCCGTCGACGCGGTCACCCGAGCGGGGCGTCTGACATGACGATCAAGATCGGCACCCGCGCCTCCCTGCTGGCCCGCACCCAGTGCGGCCATGTGGCCGAGATGATCAGCGAACGCCTCGGCGTCGAGGTCGAGCTCGTCGAGATCACCACCGAGGGCGACGTCTCTCGTGCCCCGTTGGCCACGCTCGGCGGCACCGGCGTCTTCGTCAGTGCACTGCGCGACGCCCTGCTCGAGGGTCGGGTCGACGTGGCGGTGCATTCCCTCAAGGACATCCCCACCGCACCCACCGAGGGCATCACCCTGGCCGCCGTACCCACCCGCGAGGACCCGCGCGACGTGCTGGTCGCCCGCGACGGGCTCACCCTCGGTGAGCTGCCGCAGGGCTCCGTCGTCGCCACCGGGTCGCCGCGCCGGGCCTCCCAGCTCGGCGCCCTCGGTCTCGGTTTGGAGATCGTGGGACTTCGCGGGAACATCGACACCCGCGTCGGCAAGGTCACCTCGGGTGAGGTCGACGGCGTGATCCTGGCCCGTGCCGGGTTGGCGCGCATCGGTCGGCTCGAGCTGGTCACCGAGACCATCGACCCGATCCAGATGCTGCCGGCCCCGGGGCAGGGAGCCCTCGCCGTCGAGTGCCGCACCACCGACACGGAGCTGGCAGCACGGCTGCGCGAACACCTCGACGACCGGTTCACCCGGGCCGCCGTGGAGGCGGAGCGGGCCGTGCTCAGCACGCTGGAGGCCGGATGCTCGGCCCCGGTGGGAGCACTGGCCGAAGTGGTCGACGACGGGCAGGACGGACACGAGGTCTGGATCCGCGCCGTGGCGTTGTCGCACGACGGCACGATCGACATCCGCAGATCAGCGAGTGGCCCACTCGCCGACGCGGCAGGAGTGGGCACCCGGTTGGCGGCCGGAATGCTCGAAGAGGGCGCAGCTGAACTGATCGACACACCAGGTAGAAGGCAGCAGGCATGACTGGACGAAAGATCAAGACCACGCCGGCCCCCGCATCCGTGCAGGGCCCGTCAACGATCCCTTCGCAGGCACGCGGGTGGGTGGCATTCGTGGGCAGTGGCCCCGGTGACCCCGACCTGTTGACCGTGCGGGCGGCCGAGCTGCTCCGCGACGCCGAGGTCGTCGTCACCGAGCTGCCCGAGCATGCCGCGTTCGTGCGCGCCGTGCTCGGCATCCCGGAGCCGCGGATGGTCGCCGACGAGGACGGCAACGAGACGCTCGAGGAGGCCGCCGGCCCCGAGATCGTCGACGGTGGGTTCGGCCCCGACGGCCAGCCGCTGACCCACGCGAACCGCGCCAAGGTGGTCGTCAAGCAGGCCAGGCGCGGGCTCCGCGTCGTACGCCTGATGAACGGCGACCCGTTCCTCTACGCCTCCGGGCCCGAGGAGGCCCAGGCCTGTGCCAAGGCCGACATCGGCTTCGAGATCGTGCCCGGTGTCTCGTCGGCCACCGCGGTGCCGGCGTACGCCGGAGTGCCGCTGACCACGCGCAACAACCGCGAGGTCGCCGTGGTCACCTGTGGCGAGAAGATCGACTGGAGCCGGTACGCCGACAACCGCACCCTGGTGCTTCTCTCGGCGGTCGGCTCGATCGGTGACATCGCCAAGGCACTGATCGACGCCGGTCGCTCGGCGACGACTCCTGTTGCGATGACCCAGTCCGGCACGACCACCACCCAGTCGACCGTCACCTCGACGCTCGAGCGCATTGCCGCCGACGCCCGCGCCGCCAAGATCGCCCCGCCGGCGATCACCGTGGTCGGCGACGTGGTCAACCTGCGCGAGACCCTGTCGTGGTTCGAGACCAAGCCGCTCTTCGGCTGGCGGGTGCTGGTGCCGCGCACCAAGGAGCAGGCCGGTTCGCTGACCTCGCGCCTGCGCGGCTACGGCGCCGTCCCCGAGGAGGTGCCGACGATCTCGGTCGAGCCGCCGCGCAACCCGCAGCAGATGGACAAGGCCGTGCGCGGCCTGGTCGAGGGTCGCTACGAGTGGATCGCGTTCACCTCGGTCAACGCGGTCAAGGCCGTGCGCGAGAAGTTCGAGGAGTACGGCCTCGACGCACGTGCCTTCTCGGGCCTCAAGATCGCCGCCGTCGGCGACAAGACCGCCGCGGCCATCGCCGCGTGGGGCCTGCGCGCCGACTTGGTGCCCTCGGGCCAGCAGTCCGCTGCCGGCCTGCTCGAGGACTGGCCGCCGTACGACGACGTGCTCGACCCGATCAACCGGGTCTTCCTGCCCCGCGCCGACATCGCCACCGAGAACCTCGTGGCCGGCCTGATCGACCTGGGCTGGGAGTGCGACGACGTCACCGCCTACCGCACGGTGCGGGCCACGCCGCCGCCGGCGCCGACGCGTGACGCGATCAAGTCGGGCAAGTTCGACGCGGTCGTGTTCACCTCGTCCTCGACGGTGCGCAACCTGGTCGGCATCGCCGGTAAGCCGCACGCCTCCACCGTGATCGCGGTGATCGGTCCGGCCACCGCCAAGACCGCCGAGGAGCACGGCCTGCGGGTCGACGTGATGGCCAGCGAGCCGTCGGTCGAGGTGCTCGTCGACGCGCTCGCCGACTTCGGTGCCACGCGTCGTGCGTCGCTGGTCGAGAGCGGTCAGCCGGTCACCAAGCCGTCCGACCGCAAGCCGTCGACCCGTCGCCGGGCCACGACGTCCTGATCCATCCGTGACGTCCTGCGTCGGGGTCGCTCCGGCGGCCACGACGCAGGACGTCCGGCATTTCCCACCCGAGCGGAGGAGCAGCATGGAGTTCCCGACAGTCCGACCCCGCCGCCTGCGTCGTACGCCGGCACTGCGCGCGATGGTCGCGGAGACCTCGCTCGAGGCGCGCCAGCTGGTGCTGCCGGTCTTCGTCCGTGAGGGCGCCACCGAGCCGGTCCCGATCTCCTCGATGCCCGGCGTCGTGCAGCACACCCGCTCGTCGCTGAAGGAGGCCGCCGCCGAGGCCGCCTCTCTGGGACTCGGCGGCGTCATGCTCTTCGGCATCCCGTCCGAGAAGGACGCCACCGGGTCGGGTGCGCTCGACCCCGACGGCATCCTCAACGTGGCGATCGCCGACGTCGTCTCCGAGGTGGGTGACGCGCTCACCGTGATGAGCGACCTGTGCCTCGACGAGTTCACCTCGCACGGCCACTGCGGCGTCCTCGACGACGCGGGGCGGGTCGACAACGACGCCACCCTCGAGGTGTACGCCGAGATGGCCCGCGCGCACGCCGCCGCCGGGGTGCACATGGTCGGACCCAGCGGGATGATGGACGGCCAGGTGGGGGTGGTCCGCGCTGCCCTCGACGACGCCGGTGCCTCCGACGTCTCGATCCTGGCCTACTCCGCGAAATACGCCTCCGCGTTCTTCGGACCGTTCCGTGAGGCGGTCAACTCCTCGCTCCAGGGCGACCGGCGCACCTACCAACAGGACTCCGGCAACGCCGTCGAGGGCGTCCGCGAGGCGTTGCTCGACATTGCCGAGGGCGCGGACCTCGTGATGGTGAAGCCGGCCCTGGCCTACCTCGACGTCATCCGCCGGGTGCGCGACGCGGTCGACGTACCCGTGGCGGCGTACAACATCTCGGGGGAGTACGCCATGGTCGAGGCCGCGGCCGCCAACGGCTGGATCGACCGCGAGGCCGCGATCATGGAGACGCTGCTCTCGATCCGCCGGGCCGGTGCCGACGTGGTGCTGACCTACTGGGCCGCCGAGGCCGCCCGCCTCCTGCGCCGCTGAGGTTCGTCGCCGCGCTGTCTGTACGCCGGCATGTGCACCGCCTTGCCCACGGGCGTGTGCCCGTCTTGCCCACCGGCGTGTGCACCGCCTGGCCTACCGGCCTGTGCCCGGCCGGGCAGTCACCTGCTGCACGCAGCACGGTGCACAAGGTCGAGCACACCGTCACCGCCGGTGACGCTGCCCGTGCGCTTCGCCCCTGCGGATCTGGCCGTGGCCAGCTCGCGGCGCCGATGGTTGCTCATGTCGACATACAGTTCACGCCGCACGGGCGACGGCTGAGCGTGGCCTTGGGGCTGCGACCGCTGAACTGTATGCCCAGATGAACGTCACGGGTCATCGGCGACCGGTTCCTCGCCTGCCTCCGGGCCGCAACGGACCGTAGGACAGGTAACTCGGCGACTTCGGTCCGGATCCGAGCGTGGACCTGGTGCCGAGCCCCCGACTTACCTGTCGCACGGTCCGCCGGCGCCGATGCGCTCTCCGGTGCTGACCGACTGTGCCGCCGCCGGTGCCCTGCCCTTGTGCACCGCCTTGCTGTCATCAGGTGACTGCGATCCGGTGCACAAGCGCTGCGACGCCGCCTGATCAGACCGAGTGACGCGAAACGGACGGCGTCTGCACGCGGAGTGGTCCGTTTCGCTGCACCCGGTGGCGCAAATGCCGAACGGCCCGGACTCCGTGTGGAGTCCGGGCCGTTCGAGGTGTCAGATCAGAGGCCGTACGACGCGAGGCAGCGCTTGTAGTAGGTGCTGTCTCCTAGGTGCGCCAACGTCAGCGACTCGGCGGTGCACTTGACGGGCGCCAGCGTCGCGACGAGGGTCTTCTCGATCGGTCCGAGCAAGCCGGTCACGGTCGCGACGACCGGGTCGGTGGCCTTCTTGATGGCCTCGCCTGTCTTCGTGAGCGTGCCTGCCGGGTCGTCGCCTGGGTCGGTCGTGCCTGGGTCGGTCGTGCCTGGGTCGGTCGTGCCCGGGTCGGTCGTGCCCGGGTCGGTGGTGCCGGTCGAGGGGGACTCAGTCGACGGGGACTCCGGGTCGCCGGTGTTGCCGGTGTTGTTGCCGCCGGAGGCAGTGTGCGGGGAGCCGACCTTGCCGCCGTTGGTGGGGTGCGTGAAGGTGTACGTCGGCGGGATGTAGACCGCGGAGGTGGTGCTGTTGGGCACCGAGGTGTAGTCGCCGTCCATGTAGGCGTTCATGATCCGCAGGAC
>NZ_LMFI01000016.1:0-153628 GCF_001426745.1 Nocardioides sp. Root140 | reverse complement strand
CGATGCCGTAGATGCCGGGGCGGGAGATGCCGTCGGTGCCGAGGGTGTTGTTGCCGTAGCGGCCGTGGTCGGACTCGACGCGGCCGATGGCGCCGACCAGCTGCCACGGGATGTGGCAGGTCTTGTCGGCGGCGTTGATGACCGTGGCGGCGCGCTGGTAGGCGGCCAGGGCGGCGGACGGGATGCCGTTGGTGGAGGCGGTCTGGACGATCTTGTCGCCGGACCCGCGGGGCACACCGAGACCGATCTCGCCGGGCTGGGAGTAGCTGGCCGGGTCCTCGATCGCCTGCGTCGGGATCGAGGTGCCGTCGGGCAGGCGGCCGTCGTTGTCGGAGGCCGAGGCGATGGTGCTGCCACCGACGCCGATCAGGCTGGCCGTCCAGGCGGTCGACAGCAAGGCCAACGGAACGAGCGCCATGGCTCGCTGTGCACCGCCGAAGCGTGTGGTCTTCATTGCGCGAATCTCCCCAATTGTCTGCATCCGTAACCTGCCACTCCCTCAAGCACAGGCACTTCAATCAACGAAGTCTGACACGCGGGGTTACGCACCGGTACCCGACGTGATCTGCATCTCGTTCATTGAGAAGCCTGTTCCCTACCTCGGGGAGGAAACGGGCGGGCGGGCGGTTCATGACGCGGAGAAGGCCGGATTTTCGCGAAAAGGGCAGGTCACCCCCGATGTGGCCAGATTTGGTCGGTCGGCGACAATGACCCGGTGACTTCTGCTGTGCCTGCCTCCTCCACCGGCCGATCGACTGAGCGATCGGCGGAGCTCTTCGACCGGGCGCAGGCGGTGACCCCGGGTGGCGTCAACTCCCCGGTGCGGGCGTTCAACGCCGTCGGTGGCACTCCCCGCTTCATCCGCTCCGCGGCGGGAGCGTGGCTCACCGACGTCGACGGCAACGAGTACGTCGACCTGATCTGCTCGTGGGGCCCGATGCTGCTCGGCCACGCGCACCCCGAGGTGCTGGCCGCGGTCACCGAGGCGGTCTCGCGTGGCACGTCGTACGGCACGCCGACGGTGCCCGAGGTCGAGCTGGCCGAGGAGATCGTCGGCCGTACGCCGATCGACAAGGTCCGCTTCGTGTCGTCGGGCACCGAGGCGACCATGTCCGCGATCCGGCTGGCCCGTGGGTTCACCGGCCGCGACCTGATCGTGAAGTTCGCCGGCTGCTACCACGGGCACGTCGACTCCCTGCTGGCCCAGGCCGGCTCGGGCCTGGCCACGCACCAGCACGCCCACTCCATCTCCAGCACCCCCGGCGTGCCGGACATCTTCGTCGAGCAGACCCTGGTGCTGCCGTACAACGACCCCGAGGCGGTCCGCGCCGTCTTCGCCGAGCACGGCGACCGCATCGCCTGCCTGATCACCGAGGCCGCCCCCGGCAACATGGGCGTCGTGCCGCCGGCGCCGGGCTTCAACAAGCTCCTGTCCGACCTGTGCACCCAGCACGGCGCCCTGTTCGTCTCCGACGAGGTGATGACCGGGTTCCGGGCCAGCAAGCAGGGCCAGTGGGGCCTCGACGGTGCGGTCGAGGGCTGGCGTCCGGACCTGGTCACCTTCGGCAAGGTCATGGGCGGCGGCTTCCCGGCGGCCGCGTTCGGTGGCCGGGCCGACGTGATGAGCCGGCTCTCCCCGGAGGGCCCCGTCTACCAGGCCGGCACCCTGAGCGGGAACCCGATCGCCACCACCGCCGGCCTCGCCACGTTGCGACTGGCCACCGACGACGTCTACGCCCACATCACCTCCGCGGGCGAGGTGATCAAGGCCGCCGCCGCCGAGGCGCTCACCGTCGCCGGTGTGCCCCACCGGGTGCAGGCCTCCGGCACGATGTTCTCGGTCTTCTTCCGTGACGGCGAGGTCCGCAACTTCGACGACGCGAACGACCAGTCGCTGCCGGCGTACACCGCGTTCTTCCACGCCATGCTCGACGCCGGCGTCTACCTGCCGCCCTCGGCGTACGAAGCATGGTTCCTCTCCGGCGCGCACGACGACCGCGCCGTGCAGACCGTCCTCGACGCCCTGCCAGCCGCGGCCCGTGCCGCGGCTGCCGCCAACGATGGCCAGCCGACCACCGAAGGAACCCGATGACCGAGAAGACGTCTGTGCACCTGCTCCGCCACGGTGAGGTGCACAACCCGAAGGGCGTGCTCTACGGCCGCATGGACGGCTACCACCTCTCCGACCGCGGTCGCGAGATGGCGGAGGTCGTCGCCGAGGCGATCAAGGGCCGCGACATCACCCACCTGCGAGTCTCCCCGCTCGAGCGCGCCCAGGAGACCGCGCGTCCGCTGGCCGACGCCCGTGGCCTCGAGATCGTCACCGACGAGCGGGTCATCGAGTCCGGCAACGTCTTCGAGGGCCAGACGTTCGGCAAGGGCAACAACACCCTGCGCAACCCGCTGACCTGGCGCCACCTCTGGAACCCGATGAAGCCGTCGTGGGGTGAGCCCTTCAAGGAGGTTGCCGCCCGCATGATGGCCGCCGTGTACGACGCCCGCGACTCCGCGCGTGGCCACGAGGCGGTGATCGTCTCCCACCAGCTGCCGATCTGGACCACCCGGCTCTTCGTGGAGAAGCGCTCGTTCCTCCACGACCCGCGCAAGCGCCAGTGCACCCTGTGCTCGCTGACCTCGCTCAACTTCGAGGGCGACCGGCTGGTCTCGCTGACCTACTCCGAGCCGGCCGGGCACCTGATCCCCACCAAGGACAAGGCGGCCCCGTTCTCGGCGGGCAACGCCCCCGAGGAGAAGAAGCCCTGATCCGCATGCCCGCACTCCTCACCCGACGCCTGATCGCCGCGCTCGCGGCCGGCTGCCTCCTGCTCACCGGATGCGGCTCCCTCGAGGGCACCGGCGACAAGGGCTACGTGTCCGGGAACGGCCAGATCACCGAGCTGAAGCCGGGCGACCGCACCAAGCCGATCACGCTCAGCGGTGAGGACCTCGACGGCAAGGACCTCGCCCTGGAGGACTTCCGCGGCAAGGTCGTCGTGGTCAACGTGTGGGGAGCCTGGTGTGTCGAGTGCCGCAAGGAGGCGCCGGACATCGTCGAGGTGGCCAACGGCGTCGACCCCGACGACGTGGTCTTCCTCGGGCTGAACAACCGCGATCCCTCCCGTGAGAACGCGAACGGCTTCGTGCGCACGTTCAAGCTGCCCTACCGCTCGATCTTCGACCCGTCGGCGAAGACGCTGCTGGCCTTCCACGGCACGCTGACGCCGTACTCCACGCCGAGCACGGTGATCATCGACCGGTCGGGCCGGGTGGCCGCGAGCGTGCTCGGCGTGATGCCGAGCAAGGGCACCCTCGAGACGCTGATCGACGAGGTCGTCGCTGAAGATGGCTGAGTACTTCCAGGACTCCGTGATGTCGGGGTCGCTCCTGATCGCGCTGCCCGTCGCCCTGCTCGCCGGCCTCGTGTCGTTCTTCTCGCCGTGCGTGATCCCGCTGCTGCCCGGCTATCTCTCCTACGCGACCGGCCTCTCCGGTGCCGAGCTGGAAGACGCGCACCGCGGCCGCATGCTGGCCGGCTCCGTGCTGTTCGTGCTCGGCTTCGGCAGCGTCTTCGTCGCCCTCGGGGCCCTGTCGGGCTACTTCGGCTCCACCCTGTTGCAGTACGACCGCACGATCACCGTGGTGCTCGGCTGCCTGGTCATCGTGCTCGGCCTCGCCTTCGTCGGCCTGATCCCGCTGCTGCAACGCGACGTACGCGTGCACAAGGTGCCGGCCGTCGGCCTGGCCGCTGCCCCGTTCCTCGGGTTCCTCTTCGGCCTCGGCTGGACGCCGTGCATCGGCCCGACGCTCGGCGCGATCCTGACCCTGGGCATCAACGAGGCGACCGTGCCGCGTAGTGCGGTGCTCTCCGCGGCGTACACCCTCGGCCTGGGCATCCCGTTCATCATCGCCGGGCTGGCCTACCGCCGGGCACTGGGCGCCTTCGCGTTCATCCGCCGCCACCAGGCATGGGTGACCCGCATCGGCGGCGTGATGCTCGTGGTGATCGGCGTGCTGCTGGTCACCGGCTGGTGGGACTGGATCGTCAACTGGATGCAGGTGCACCTCATCCTCGGATTCGAGACGAGCGTCTGATGGGCGACCTGAACCTCCGTGAACTGCTGCGCTGGTCGTGGCGCCAGCTCACCTCGATGCGCACGGCGTTGATCCTGCTGCTGCTCCTCGCCCTCGCGTCGATCCCGGGCTCGGTGATCCCGCAGGACAACATCGACGCGTTCAAGGCGTCGCAGTGGCGCGAGGACCACCCCGACCTGGCGCCGATCTACGAGAAGCTCGGGTTGTTCTCGGTCTTCGACTCGGTGTGGTTCGCCGCGATCTACCTGCTGCTGGCCCTGTCGCTGGTCGGCTGCATCCTGCCCCGCACCCGGGTCTACTGGCGTGGCCTGCGGGCTGCACCACCGAAGGCCCCGCGCAATCTCACCCGCCTGCCGGACAGTGCGACGTACCGCACCTCCGAGCCGGTCGACGACGTCCTGGCTCGCGCCCAGGTGCTGCTCAGGAAGCGGCGCTTCCGGGTCCTCGCCGCCGAAGGTGCCGTCTCCTCCGAGCGCGGCTACCTGCGCGAGGCCGGCAACCTGCTCTTCCACATCTCGGTGCTGATCGTGCTGGCCGGCTTCGGGATCGGGTCGCTCTTCGGCTACCAGGGCGGCGTGATCGTGTGGAAGGACGGCGGGTTCTCCAACAACCTCACCCAGTACGACGACTTCGTGCCGGGCAGCCTGATGCAGGCCGAGGACATGGAGCCGTTCTCCTTCGAGGTGACCGACTTCGACGTCAACTGGCTGATGAGCGGGCCGCGCAAGGGCATGGCCCAGAAGTTCGTCGCCCACCTCGACTACCGGGAGACCCCCGACGGCGAGGAGAAGGAGTACGACCTCAAGGTCAACCACCCGCTCTCCATCGGCGGCACCGACCTGTTCCTGATCGGCCACGGCTACGCCCCCTCGATCACCGTGCGCGACGGCAACGGCGACGTCGCGTGGTCGGGGCCGGTGATCTTCCTGCCCGAGGACCAGGCGACGTTCACGTCGTTCGGTGTGGTCAAGGCGCCCGACGCCCGGCCCCGCCAGATCGGGCTCGAGGGCCTGCTCTACCCGACGTACGCCAACGTCGACGGCAACCCGGTCTCGCTGTTCGGCGACGACCGCAACCCGCGCATCTCGATGCTGGCCTACGTCGGCAACCTCGGCATGGACTCGGGCGACTCGCAGTCGGTCTACGTGCTCGACAAGAGCCGGATGACCGAGCTGAAGAAGAACGACGGCTCGATGTTCCGGGTCGACCTGTTCCCCGGCCAGACCAAGAAGCTCCCCGACGGCGCCGGATCGGTGACCTTCGAGGGCATGCGGCCGTGGGTGCGCATCCAGATCAGCAAGACCCCCGGCAAGGGCGTCGCACTCGGTGGGGTCATCCTGGCCCTGGTCGGGTTGCTCGGCTCGCTGTTCATCCGCCCCCGCCGGGTGTGGGTGCGGGCGCGTCGTGAGGACGAGGAGACCGTGGTCGAGATCGCGGCCCTCGACCGTTCAGGGGGTGGCGAGGTCGGGACCGAGCTCGCCGAAATTGTCGCGTCGCTCCGTGCGGGCGACGTGCGTGAGGAGAAATCGTGAGCAACACCCAGTGGGAGAACCTCAGCGTCCAGGCGCTGGCGGTCGTCGCGGTCGTCTACTTCCTGGCGCTGCTGGCCCACCTCGTGGAATGGGCGGCGCTGCGCAAGCTGCCGACCGACGCACCTCTCGACCAGCGGACCCGCACGTTCGGCCGCTTCGGGTTCCTGCTCACGGTGATCGGCGCGGCCGTCCAGCTCGTGGCCCTCGTGGGCCGTGGCATGGCCGCCGACCCCAACCGGGTGCCGTGGGGCAACATGTACGAGTTCGTGATCACCGGGACCTTCGTCCTCGTTCTCGCCTACCTGGTGCTGCGCGGTCGCTTCAGCCTGGAGTGGCTGGCCCCGATCGTGGTCGGCTTCGCGCTGACCGTCCTGATGGTCGCCGAGCTGACCCTCTACGAGGAGGTCGTCCCGCTGACCGAGGCGCTCTCCTCCCCGTGGCTGGTGATCCACGTGGTGGCCGCGGTGATCGCGACCGGTGCCTTCACCCTCGGCGGGATCCTCTCGGTGCTCTACCTGGTCAAGGAACGCAAGCCCGACACCACCACCGGCTTCCTGGCCCGCGTGCCCGAGCTCGACGCGCTCGACCGCATCTCCTACCGCATCCACGCCTTCGCGTTCCCGGTGTGGACCTTCGCCGTGCTGATCGCGGGCCCGATCTGGGCGCACTACGCGTGGTCGCGCTACTGGGGTTGGGACGCCAAGGAGGTCTGGGCGTTCATCACCTGGGTCGTGTACGCCGCATACCTCCACGCCCGCGCGACCGCCGGGTGGAAGGGCCGCAACGCCGCGATCGTGGCGCTGGTCGGCGTGGGCACCCTGTGGTTCAACTTCATCGGCATCAACTACTTCTTCGGCGGCAGCTCGCAGCACTCGTACGCCGCCCCGTCCGTGGTGCAGGAGCCGGTGCGGTCGTCGTACGACCTGATCTGAGCGGCGGGCGGGCTCGGCCTGCTCAACTGGGCGCAGCCCTGCTCAGCCGTCGGTCGGCTTGTCCTTGTGCGGACGGCGGCGGTTGAGGTCGCGCAGGAACTCGGGATCGTCGTCGGGTCCGAGCGGGCCGGAGGGGCGGCGTTCGGGCTTGGCCGTGGACCCGCCGTTGCCGCGCCGGAAGAGTGCGCCCCGGGTCTCGACGAGCCGGACGACCAGATAGACCGCCAGTGTGACGAGCACGATGACGAGGATGAACTTGCCCACCCCTCAAGAGTACGGCCTGCACCCGAGCAATCTAGGCTGAAGGGGTGAAGGAGTTCATCGTCTACACCCTGTTGCGCATCGCGCTGTTCCTCGGAGCCCTCGGAATCACCGTCGGTGTCTGGGGGCTCGTCTCCGACAACGGGGTGCCCATGATCTGGGCCGTGGTGATCGCGTTCGTGGTCTCCGGCCTCGCCTCACTGTTCCTGCTCGACCGGCAGCGTGAGCGGTTTGCCCGCGTCGTGCAGACCCGGGCCGAGAAGGCGACGCAGAAGTTCGAGGAGATCAGCGCACGCGAGGACGACAAGGACTCCCCGTGAGCATCGACCGGCGGCGGGAAGGCTGCTGCTCGGTCGGCACCCGCTCCGACGGTGGGGAGCGGGCCTGGCTCAACGAGGCGATCCGCAAGGTCGAGGCCGACGCGAACCGGTCGGCAGACACCCACCTGCACGTCTTCCCGCTGCCCGACGACTGGGGCATCGACCTCTATCTCAAGGACGAGTCCGTCCACCCGACGGGCTCGCTGAAGCACCGGCTGGCGCGGTCGCTGTTCCTCTACGGGCTCTGCAACGGCTGGATCGGTGAGGGTACGACGATCATCGAGGCCTCCTCGGGGTCGACGGCGGTCTCGGAGGCCTACTTCGCCCGGCTGCTGGGCCTCCCGTTCGTGGCGGTGATGCCGCGCTCGACGTCGCCGGAGAAGATCTCGCTGATCGAGTTCCACGGCGGCACCTGCCACCTCGTCGACGACCCGTCCACGATCTACGCCGAGTCGCGTCGCCTTGCGGAGGAGACCGGCGGGCACTACATGGACCAGTTCACCTACGCCGAACGCGCCACCGACTGGCGGGGCAACAACAACATCGCCGAGTCGATCTTCGAGCAGATGGCCCGCGAACGGCACGCGGTGCCGACCTGGGTGGTCGTGGGTGCGGGCACCGGAGGCACGTCGGCGACGATCGGCCGCTACGTCCGCTACCGCCGGCTCCAGACACAGGTCTGCGTGGTCGACCCGGAGAACTCCGCGTTCTTCGAGGGCTGGACCGACCCCGACGCCACGGGCACCGCGTCGCGCATCGAGGGCATCGGCCGGCCGCGGGTGGAGCCGTCGTTCCTGCCCGGCGTGGTCGACGCGATGATGACCGTCCCCGACGCCGCCTCGATCGCCGCGGCGCGCTGGTGCTCCGAGGTCACCGGCCGGTTCGTCGGCGGCTCGACTGGTACGTCGCTGTGGGGCGCCCTGCACCAGATCGCGGGCATGCGCTCACGTGGTGAACAGGGCTCGGTGGTGACGCTGCTGTGCGACGGCGGCGAGCGCTACACCGACACCTACTACTCCGACGCCTGGCTCGAGGCGCAGGGCATCGACATCGCGCCGTACGAGCGCACGCTGGAGGAGTTCGGGCGCACCGGCGCCTGGCAACCGCCGGCCTGAGCGCGACCTACTTGAGGCGTCGCTCGATGCGCGACCGGGGCTGGCCGAGGATCTTGGCCAGGATCGGTGCGCGCATCTTGTAGACCACGAAGCCGGCGGCGATCACGGCGAGCAGGATCAGGAAGAACGTCATGCGCCCACTTTCCCACGACCCTGCAAATGTTGCGTCTCGAACCGGCAGTCGTTGCGGTGTGAGCACCAGGAACCCACGGCTCGAAGCTCAAGAATCCACGGTTCGCGCATCAAGAATGCACGGTTCGCGACACGAGGGTTGCGGGGTCGTGGGTCAGACGCCGGGGGAGCTGCGGGAGCCGTCCTCGCGATAGTCGATCGCGTCGAAGTCGACGGTGCGCTTGGCGTTGGCGATCGCGGTCATCACCGTGGTGCCGATCGGGCCGCGACGGTCGAAGATCGTGGCGGTGCCGACGCTGATCCCGTCGTGGACGACGCGGTCGAGCCCGGAGAGCCCGAGCTGGATGCCGTCGGGCAGCCGCGAGAGCGTGACCGTGATGTCGGTGTTGATGAACTCCACGCCCTTGCTGCCCCAGTTGGTCACCATCGTGGTCGCGTCGGCGATCGCGGCCACCGCCGTGAACGGGGTCGCCTCCTCGCCGTCGACGGGAGGTACGCCGGTCTGCCAGGTCGCCTTGCGTGAGGAGTTCTGGTGGGCGCGGAAGTCCTGCGACCAGCCGGCGCTGCTGTGGAAGAACGGGATGTGCGGCTCGGTGCCCTCGGGGGCGAGGTCGAGCGGCGGCGGCACCGGGCGCTCGTCGGGAGACCAGACCTCACCGGCCGGGGTCTCGCCCTTCTTGAGGAACAGGGCACTGGCCCGCGCGACCCGCTCGCCGTCCTGCACCATGGCCACGTCGACCAGGCAGATGCGCGGTCCCTCGCGCACCACCTCGGTGGTGAAGGTGCTGGCGGTCATCATCGCCGGGCGGAACAGGTCGACGGTGTAGCGCGCCGGTTGCAGGTCGTCGCGGTCGAGGTCGCGCAACGCACCCTCGGCAGCCCGGGACAGACCGGCGCTGATCGCGACGCCGTGCATCTGCTCCTTGCTCCACAGGCTGCGGGAGAGCCCCAGCGGCATGAGTGACGCGCCGTCATTTCGGTAGAACGCCAGCCCCATGAACCCTGCTCCTCCGGTGTGCGTGCCTCAGGCGGGCATCATCCCAGAAGCAGTCCGACGAACAGACCGGCCCCCAGCAGCAGCTCGGAGACGCCGGCCAGCTGGAGCACGGGGACCAGTGACGGGCCTTGCGCCTTCTGCCCCAGCACGATGCCGAGCGCCCGCGCCGAGGGAGCGACGTACGCCAGGCCCAGGAAGGCCCACCACGTCGTCGACAGTGCGACGCCCACCAAGGCCACCGCGGCGGCGATCACCAGCAGCGCGAAGAAGCCGCGGGTGCGGGCGTCGCCGAGCACCACGGCCAGGGTGCGCTTGCCGACCTCGCGGTCGGTCGGGATGTCGCGCAGGTTGTTGGCGACCAGGATCGAGCACGACAGCGCTCCGATCGCCGTACCTGCGTAGAGGGCGGCCAGCTCGAACGTCCCGGTCTGGACGTACGTCGTCCCGATCACCGCGACCAGCCCGAAGAAGACGAAGACCATCACCTCGCCCAGGCCGAGGTAGCCGTAGGGGTGCCTGCCCCCGGTGTAGAACCAGGCCGCGACGATGCAGACCGCGCCGAGGAGCACCAGCCACCAGGCCGTCGTGATCGCCAGGACCAGTCCGGCCACGGCGGCCACGCCGAACGCCGAGAACGCGGCGAGCTTCACCGCCCGCGGGGTCGCGGCACCCGAGCCGACCATGCGCATCGGACCGACCCGGTCCTCGTCGGTGCCGCGGATGCCGTCGGAGTAGTCGTTGGCGTAGTTGACGCCCACCTGCAGGGCCAGCGACACGAGCAGGGCGAGCGCGGCCTTCCACCAGACCGGCTCGTCGGCGTACGCCGCGACGCCCGTGCCGGCGAGCACGGGGGCGACGGCAGCCGGGAGCGTGCGGGGGCGGGAGCCGGCAATCCACTGCGCAGGAGTCGTCACGAGGAGTGATTCAAGCAGGGACGGCTTCGCCGTGGCGTTCCAGGTGTCGCTGGGCCGCGGCGCTGGCCGGCACCAGCCCGATCGTCGCGACCACCACGATGCCGGCGATGAGCAACCAGCCGGTGGCACCCCACTCCATGGCCAGGAACGTGTAGACGGCGGGAGCCCAGACCCGCCCGAGGGTGCCGGTGAGCTCGGCCGCGCCTTGGTACTCGCCGCGGCGCCTCGGGTCCATGAGCTCGGCCTCGAACGACCAGCTGGCCGCCGAGAGATAGAGCTCGGCGCCGGTCACGGTGACGTGGCCGAGCCAGACCAGCGCGATGGTCAGCCAGCCGATCGTGTCGTGGGTGAAGAGCGTGATCAGGCAGGAGAGCACGAAGAACGAGGTCGAGAACCGGGTCGCCCGCAGGGCGGTGGGGATGTCCTTGACCCCACGCGCGGCGAGCATCGGCAGGAAGATGCACATCACCGTGTTGGTGCCGAAGAGGAAGGCCAGCAGCACGCGCGGGGCGTCGGTCTCCTCGACCAGCCACAGGGGGATGACCAGGTTGAGCAGCACCTGGTTGGTCCACAGCACGCCCACGAAGAACGTGACCAGCAGCCAGCCCACGTTGCGCAGTGCGCTCGGGCCGGGAATCTTGACCGCGCGCTCCTCCTTCGTGCGCAGGTCGTGCGGGGCGCGCGGCAGCTTGATGATGCAGACGGCGTTGATCGCGAACACGATCGTGGTGAACCACGGCACCAGGCGGATCACGTCGTTGGAGTGGAAGGCCAGCGCGATGCCGCCGAGCATCGACCCGACGGTGAAGCCCAGGTTCAGCGCGGAGTACATGTAGGCCCGAGACTTCACCAGCTCGTCGTGGGGCAGCACGTCGAGCGTGTAGGCGCCGTACGCCGCCCCGCCGAGCGCGCCGATCACCTCCATGCCGACGGCCATCGACACGTAGCCCTCGAAGCTGCCGATGAACGGCCACACCGCGAACATCGCGGCCTGGCCCGCGGCGCTGACCGCCCACATGCGACGCGGTCCGAACCGGTCGACCACCTTGCCCATGGGGACGGCGACCAGGAAGGCGGCGACCCCCGCGATGGTCAGGCCGAGGCCGACCTGGGCGGCGGTGAGGCCGACGACCTGGGTGAAGAAGACCGCCGAGCCGGTCATGAACGTGCCCTCGCCGATGGCGAAGAGCAACGACTGCACCGACAGCCGACCGGCCAGCGGGGTCGGCGGCGCGAACTGCTGCACCAGGCTCATCGCACGGCCACGACCTCGCGCTGGAGGTGGCGCTCGGCGGACCGGGCGGCCGGGTGCGCGATCGCCGAGGCGGCGACGGCCAGGCCGGCGATCAGCATCCACCCCGACATGCCCCAGTGCATCGCCAGCCAGGTGTACGCCGCGGGTCCGATGATCCAGGTGAACTGGTTGCCCAGCCGCCAGGCGCCTTGGTACTCGCCACGGCGATCGGGGTCGGAGAGCTCGGCCATGAAGCCCCACGCCGCGGCCGACTGGAACAGCTCGGCGCCGGTGATCGTCACGTGGCCCAGCCAGATCAGCAGGATCGTCACCCAGCTGAGGGTGTCGGCGGTGACCATGATCAGCACGCACGAGAACACGAACGAGATGGCGCACAGGCGAGTGGCCCGCAGGGCGCCGTCGACGGTCTCCGAGCCGCGGGCGGCGCGCACCTGGAGCAGGACAGCCAGGACGGTGTTGGTGCCGAACAGCCAGGCCAGCAAGGTGCGCGGCGCGTCGGTCTCGGTGACCAGCCACAATGGGATCACCACGTTGAGGAGCACCTGGTTGGTGCCCAGCACCCCGTTCATCAGGCCGAGCAGCACGAAGCCCCGGTTGCGCAGCGCGCTGGTCGACGCCGGCCTCTCGACGGCCGGGGTGATCTCGTCGGCGCCGGCGGACACCACCTCGGCCGGTGGCGCCGGTGGTGCCGGGTGGTCGTGGGCCGCGTCGGGCAGGCGGGTGATCAGCCAGGCGTTGACGAACAGGATCGCGGCGGTGAACAGCGGGACCGCCCGGATCACGTCGTCGTCGTGCATGGCGAGCGCGAGCCCGCCGATCAGGGCGCCGAGGGTGAAGCCGATGTTGAGGGCGCTGCGCATGAACGCCAGCGACCGCACGCGTTCCTCGCGCGGGAAGACGTCGATCGTGTAGGCGCCGCGGCCGGCACCGCCCGCGGCCTCGACGAGCGCGAGTCCGCACACGATGGCCACGAAGCCGATGAACCCGTGGATCCACGGGTAGGTGAGGTAGAGCAGGGCGCCCGCGACCGCACCGATCGACCAGATGCGCTTCGGCCCCACCCGGTCGGCCAGCTTGCCGGCCGGCACCGAGAGGACGAAGGTGACCAGCCCCGCGATGGACAGTCCGAGACCGACCTGGGCGGCGGTCAGCCCGACGATCTGGGTGAAGAACACGGCGTTGCCGGTGATGAAGACGCCCTCGCCGATCGCGAACAGCACCGACTGGTAGGACAGTCGTCGGGCCAGCGCGGAGTCGGGCAGCAGGCGCACCAGCAGCGCGTTCATGAGGGCCTGACCATGTTGAGGTGGTCGATGCCGTCCTCGACGTACACCTCGCCGACGGGGGCGAAGCCGTAACGGCCGTAGTAGTCGGCCAGGTGCGCCTGCGCGGCGAGCATCAGCTCCTGACCCGGCCAGACCCGCTCGCAGAGCGCCAGCGTCTCGCGCATCAGGGCGTGCCCGACGCCGGTGCCGCGGGCCTCGCCGGACACCACGACCCGACCGATGCGGGCCTGCGGGCTCTGCGCGCCGGGTGCCACCACGCGCGCGTAGGCGAGCAGCCGGTCACCGTCGGAGCCCAGCACGTGGTGCGTGCCCTCGACGACGTCGAGTCCGTCGATGTCCTCGTAGTCGGGGCAGTCCTGCTCGATCACGAACACGCGGTGCCGCAGCCTGAGCAGGTCGTGCATCTGTCGGGCGGTGAGGTCGTCGTGGTGTGATCCGAGCCAGGTGAGTTCCACGGACCGATTGTTCCAGCGAGGCCGCGGGCACGCCTCTCATTTCTTGGTGGCCTCGCCGGGCCTCGCGGGCATGCCGCTAGCGTTCGTCGGGTGAGCGTTCTCCGACCCGTGCACGGCACCGCCCCCGAGGTCTTCGGCGCGGTGCGTGCGTGGCTCGACGCGGAGGCCGAGCCCGAGCCGCTGATGGTGGAGACCTCCGGGTCCACCGGTCGACCGAAGCGGGTGGTGCTCTCCCGCCGGGCCGTGCTCGCGTCCGCGCACGCCGCCCATGAGCGCCTCGGGGGCAGTGGCACGTGGCTGCTGACCGTGCCGGCGTCGTACGTCGCGGGAGTGCAGGTCGTCGTACGCGCCCTGCTGCACGGAGCCGAGCCGGTCGTGCTCGAGGACCACGGGTCGTTCGCGGCCGCCGCGACCGGGTGCCGCTACGTCTCGTTGGTGCCGACGCAGCTGCACCGCCTGCTCGAGACGGACGCCGCGGTGCTGGCCGGGTTCGACGCGGTGCTCCTCGGCGGCGGTCCGGTCGACCCGGCGCTGCGCGCCCGCGCCGAGGAGCAGGGCGTCCGGGTGGTCGTGACCTACGGCTCGAGCGAGACGTCCGGTGGCTGCGTGTACGACGGCCTGCCGCTCGACGGCGTGGAGCTCGACGTGCCGGAGGGGCAACCGATCCGGATCCGTGGGCCCGTGCTCTTCGACGGCTACGACGGCGACCCGGAGCTCACCGCCCGCGCCCTGGTGGACGGCTGGTTCGTCACCTCCGACCTGGGCCGCATCGTCGACGGCCGCCTCCGGGTGCTCGGTCGCGTCGACGACGTGGTGATCACCGGTGGCATCAACGTGCCCGCACCGGCCGTCGCGAAGCGGCTCCGCGCCCACCCCTCCGTCCAGACGGTCGAGGTGCTCGGCGTACCCGACGACGAGTGGGGCCAGCGACTGGTCGCCTTCGTGGTGGGCGACCTGACGTTGGACGAGGCACGCGACTGGGTCTCGGCCGAACACCCCCGGGCCTGGGCGCCGCGCGGGCTCGTGCGCCTGGACGCCCTCCCGCACCTGCCCAACGGCAAGGTCGACCGACTCACCCTGCGCCGCCTCGCGGAAGGACCCGCATGAACCACGTCTACTCGATCCCGCTGCACACCCGCTTCCGCGGCATCACGGTGCGCGAGGGCGTGCTGATCCGCGGCGAGGGTGGCTGGGGTGAGTGGAGCCCGTTCCTGGAGTACGACGCGGCCGAGGCCGAGCCGTGGCTGCGCTGCGCCGAGGAGGCCGCGGCCGGTGACTGGCCAGCCGCCGTCCGCGCCGAGGTGCCGGTCAACGTGACCGTGCCGGCGACGAATCCCCAGCGTGCACACGAGATCGTGGTCGCCGGGGGCTGTGCGACCGCCAAGGTCAAGGTCGCCGAGCGCGGCCAGAGCCTGGGCGACGACCTGGCCCGCGTCGAGGCGGTGCGCGACGCGATCGGACCCACCGGGCAGATCCGGGTCGACGCCAACGGCGGCTGGGACGTCGAGGAGGCAGTGGCCGCGATCCGCGCGCTGGACCGGGCAGCCGGTGGGCTGGAGTACGTCGAGCAGCCCTGTGCCGACGTGGAGGACCTCGCCGCCGTACGCCGGGTGGTCGAGGTGCCGATCGCCGCCGACGAGTCGATCCGCCGGGCCGCCGACCCCTACCGGGTGCGCGACCTCGAGGCCGCCGACATCGCCGTGCTCAAGGTGCAGCCCCTCGGCGGCGTGCGCGCCTGCCTGCGCATTGCGGAGGACATCGGGCTGCCGGTGGTCGTCTCCAGCGCCCTGGAGTCGTCGGTCGGCATCGCCGCCGGACTGGCCCTGGCCGCCGCGCTCCCGGAGCTCCCGCACGCGTGCGGCCTGGCCACCGTGCAGCTCTTCACCGACGACGTGGTGGCCGAGCCGCTGCGCCCCGTGGGCGGCAAGCTCCCGGTGGGCCGGCCGACGGTGCTCGACGAGGCGCTCGTCCGGCTGGCCGCGCCGCCCGCTCGCGTGGCGCACTGGGCCAACCGGCGTGCCGACGTGGATGCGCTGCGCGAGGCCTTGCGGAAGGATCACACACCATGACCCCGCCGCCGCGTGCCAATCCCTCGACCCTGCTGGCGCGTTCGGTGCTCGACGACCTGGTCGCCGCCGGCGTCACCGAGGTCGTGCTCGCGCCCGGCTCGCGCAACGCACCGTTGGCCTTCGCGGCCTGGGACGCCGCCCGCGACGGCCGGATCAGGTTGCACACCCGACTCGACGAGCGCACTGCCGGCTTCCTGGCGCTGGGCATGGCGAAGGTCGGGGCGCCCGCCGCGGTGATGTGCACGTCGGGCACGGCCGTGGCGAACCTGCACCCCGCCGTGCTCGAGGCCGCCCATGCCGGGGTCTCGCTGGTCGTGGTGACCGCCGACCGGCCGGCCTCCGTGCGCGGCACGGGTGCCAGCCAGACCACCGACCAGGTGCGCATCTTCGGGGAGGCGGCGTCCTTCGTCGACCTCGCCGGACCCGACGACCTCGACGCGGCCCGCGAGGCCCTCGGCGAGCTCCGCTCCGCGGCCGGTCCCCGCGCCAGCCGTCACGGTGGCCGGCCGGTGCACCTCAACGTGCAGTTCACCCCGCCGCTGGTGCCCGACGCCCCGTGGCACCGCACCGCACCTGCCGACCCGTCGTCGGCCGACGCATCGACCCGACCGAAGCCGGATCGCCCCGACCCCGAGACCCTTCCGCTGGGTCCCCGCACCGTCGTCGTCGCCGGGGACGACGCCGGCCCGCCGGCCCGGGTGCTGGCGGAGAACGCCGACTGGCCGCTGCTCGCCGAGCCGAGCAGCGGATCCCGCAACGGCACCCATGCGTTGCGTTGCTACCGGCTGTTGCTCGACGGTGAGCTCGGCGGCCGCATCGAGCGCGTGGTCGTCGCCGGTCACCCGACCCTCTCCCGCCCGGTCACCCGGCTCCTCGAGCGCGAGGACGTCGAGGTGGTCTCGGTGCGGGCGCGCGGCTGGTGGGCCCGGCGCCCTTTCCCCGTCGACCGCGAGGTCGCCGCGCTGACCACGCAGGGCAAGGACGACCCGGCCTGGCTGGAGGAGTGGCGCGCCGCCGATGCCCGCGTCTCACGCGACCTGGACCGGCTCCTCGCCGAGCAGCCCGGGCCCACGCCGTACGACGTGGCGCGCGCGGTCAGTGCCGCCGTACCGCCCAGTGGCCTGCTCCTGATCGGTGCGTCGAGCCCGATCCGCGACCTCGACCTGATGGCGCGGCCCTACACGGTGGGGGAGCGGCGCAGGATCGTCGCCAACCGCGGACTGGCCGGCATCGACGGCACCATCTCGACCGCCATCGGTGCCGCCCTGGCCAGGCCGCACGGCGAGCGGAACCTCGTGCTGATGGGCGACGTGACGTTCCTGCACGACGCCAACGCGCTGGTGATCGGCCCCGACGAGGCCCGGCCCGACCTGACGATCGTGGTGGTCAACGACGACGGCGGATCGATCTTCGCGATGCTCGAGCAGGGGGACGACCGGTTCGCCGACCGCTACGACAAGCTCTTCGGCACCCCCCACGGCGTCGACGTGGCCAGCCTGTGCGCGGCCACTCGCACCCCGCACTGGAAGGTCGGGTCGCTGCCCGAGCTGGAGCAGGCGCTGGCCGGCCCGAACGGCGGCATCGAGGTCGTCGAGGTCGCCTGCCGTCGCGACAACCGTCGTGCGCTGGATGAACGGATCCGGGCGCTGCGATGAATTCGGGGCCGGTCTGAGCGTGGCCGTCTCACTTCGTGGCATTGCCGCATAACGCCCCCGTGTCAGCTCCGTTGCGCCCGGTGCACAGATGTCCCTCTCGGGGACTTGCCAAGTAGTCAAAGGACGTACATGCGCCACACACGAGTGATGACAGCAGTTGCCGCCACGGTCTTCGTCGCGATCAGCCTGACGGGCTGTTCGGAGGCGGAGAAGGCAGGCAACGACGCCAAGGACAAGGCGGCCGAGGCCGCAGCGTCGGCCAAGGCCGAGGCGTCCGAGAAGGCCTCCCAGAAGGCCGAGGAGGCCAAGGGCAAGGCGAAGGCGAAGGCCGAGGAGGCCAAGACCAAGGCCAAGGACAAGGCCGGGATGTCGGACGACGAGTCGGCTGACGAGGCAGCCGGCGACGGCACCGACGCCGGGTCGGACGCAGGCGCGGCCGGGTCCGGAAATGTCACGGTCGACCTCGGTGAGTTCGCCGACGACCCGAGCGCGCAGGCGGCGGCCGGGTTTTTCGAGGCCCGTCAGGCCGCGGTGGCCTCGAGTGGCGCCGACCTCGGCGACCTGCAGGCGGCCACGACCGCCGACCGTTTCAAGCGGGCCAGCGCCTACGTGGAGCGTCACGCCGGCCACGACGGGCCGTTCATGGTCACCGTGGTGGGCGTCGAGTCTGGCTCCGTGGACGTCTGCGTCGGCCCCGACGGCACCAGGGCCCGCACCCTCACCCTCGAGGGTGACAAGGTCGCCGACAACACGCAGGGCGATCACACCTGCGCCTGAGTGATGGCACAAGGCGGGCCCGGCCGGTTGGCCGGGCCCGTCCTGTTCCGGGACGGCCCTGTCAGCCCAGCCGGCCGAGCATCTCCTGGGACTCGACGAGACCGGCGTCGGAGGGCGCGGCACCCTCGCCGAACACGCGCTGGTGCTGCTTGGTCCGCCACTCGAGGTGCGCCTCGCGGGGTCGGTCGTAGCCGTAGCGCTCGCGCGCCATCGCCGGTGTGACGACCTCCGGGTTCGTGGGTGGTACGCCGAGCAGGATCGGCGTCACCACGGGCACGGTGGCCGGGGAGAGCAGGCCGAGCACGGCGAGCTCGATCCTCGGATGCACCTGCACCAGCCACAGCGAGGCCTTCATGATCGGCAGCACGGCCACGTCGACCGCCCGCGACTGGCGCAGGCCGCCCATCTCGCGCATCCAGCGCGGCATGGTCGCGATCGTGGCCGCGCGGAGCACCGCGTTGACCGCCAGCATCCCCGGCCGGAGCAGCAGGGGCGCCGGAGGCAGCATCACCTTGGCGTTGAGCAGGTGGTGCATCGCCTGCTTCGCGATGTCGGAGCCGAGCAGCTGGGGCCGCATCCGCTCGTAGTAGGCGTGCAGCTCCTCGCGGTTGCGCGGGATGTCGGACTGGTCGCAGGTCTGCAGCTCGGCGGCGACCCTGCACTCGGCCCAGTACTGCTCCTCGTCCTCGGCGGAGAGCTTGCCGGGTCCGTACATCTCGTAGGCCTTGAGGATCGAGTGCCACGCGGTCAGGTGGATCCACAGCTGCGACTCGGGGTCGTTGGCGTCGTACCGGATGCCGGTGACCTCGTCGGTGCCGATCGCCTTGGAGTGGATCTTGACCAGCACGTCGGCGACCTGGGAGGTCGAGCGCGAGTCGCCGAACGCGACCATCGCGAAGTAGCGCAGGGTGCGGTCGTAGCGGGTGCGCGGTCGCTTGTAGATGTCGTGGGTCTTGTCGACGGCCGCGATCAGGGCGGGGTCGAGCTCCTCGACGACGACCGCGCGCTGGAAGCCCACGGTCAGGGACGAGGGGTAGCTCCACACCTTCCAGGTCACGGAGTCGGGGCCGAAGAACCCGTAGTCCTCGTGGGGTTCGACCTGCTTGGTCCTGCGCATCGCGATGGCCATTGCGGCCCTCCTTCTCGTGTCGCGCCGCTCTCGGTGCCGGCGCCATGACCTAATTACTACACACATGTAGTAATTTGTGAAGGGTCGTCCACCTAAGGTGTTTCCCATGTCGTCACAGACGCAGCGCCGTCGCCCGTACGCCGCACGCGTGCCGATCGAGGAGCGCCGGGAGCAGATCCTCGACGCCGCGATCCGCATCATCGTGCGCGACGGCTACGACCGGGTGTCGATCGACGCGATCGCCAAGGAGGCCGGCGTCACCCGGCCCGTGGTGTACGGCGCCTACGACGGGCTCGGGCCGCTGCTGCTCGCCCTGCTCGACCGCCAGCAGGTCCGTGCGATGGCCCAGCTGCTGGCTGCCCTGCCCGACGAGGCCGACCCCGACGACCTCGACGCGCTGATCGACGTGACGGTCGCCACCATGGTGCGACAGCTGCGCGAGGACCCGCTGACCTGGCAGCCGATCCTGCTTGCCGGCCACGGCACCCCCGACGCCGTGCGCTCCCGCATTGATGCCGACCGTGAGCTGGTGCGCCACCACGTCGCCGTGCTCGTCGACTCGGTCCTGCCCGGTTCGGACAGTGAGGTCCTGGCGCACGCGGTCCTCGCGATCCTCGAGCACTTCGGCCGGCTCGTCCTCGAGGACCCCGACCGCTTCGACACCGACCGACTCGTCGCTGCCGTGCGCTCGGTCCTCGACCCGTTGATCCGACCTGCTGGTTGAGCCGGCGGGTTGAACCGTCGCCATCGGGGAAGGAGGCGGTCATGAGTGAACCCTCAGAGCTGAGCCGCCAGGCCTCCGTGATCCCGTACGTCGACTTCCACACGGGCGCCACGCGGCTGCTGTCGCTGAACCTCACCACCGGCAACGGCATGGTGCATTCGAAGTACCGCCCGCTGGCCAGCATCGACGGCCGGCAGTACGTCGTCGTGTGGGGACTCGTGTCGTTCGAGATCCCGGCCGACCGCAACGTGCACGTCAGCGTCCACCTCGAGGGCGACATCATCGGACAGGCCGCGTCGCTGATCCTGCCACCCGGTGACGCGCAGGTGCGCTACACCTATGAGACGCACTACGGCAGCGGGATCGGCTCGCTGACCCCGGCCTGACGCCGGACCGAAACTGCGGCAAGGCCGATCAAGCGGCCGGTCGCACCTGCCGCAGAGGATGGGTGACATGACCGCAACCGACACCTTCGTGGACTTCGTCGACCACCTCACCGAGGCGCTCGACGACCACGAGGCGACGGGTGAGGAGCTGGCCGCCAGGCTGCACTTCTCCCGGTTCCACTTCGACCGGATGATCCGGTCCGTGGCCGGCGAACCACCCTCGGCCCTGCGCCGTCGAGTGCTCCTCGAGCGGGCGGCGTACCGCATGATCTCGACGAAGGCACCGCTGATCGACATCGCGGTCGAGGCCGGCTACGGCTCGCACGAGGCGTTCACCCGCGCCTTCGCGAAGGCGTACGGGACGACCCCGTCGGCCTGGCGCCGCAAGCCCGGTCACATCCAGATCGCCGCGCCCAGCGGCGTGCACTTCCACCCGCCGGCCAGCCTGCGCCTGCCGGCGAGAGACAAGGTGAGTTCGATGGATCTGTTGACGAAGATGGTGGAGCACCACGTCTGGCTGACCGGCGAGATGGTGCGACTGGCCGAGCGGCTCACCGACGAGCAGCTCGACCGACGGATCGGGCTGGACGTCGACGAGGACGAGCAGACCATCCGCGCGCTGCTCTCCCGGCTGATCGGCCAGATGGGCATGTGGAACGCGGCGATGGCCAACCGCGACTACGACTGGTCCCTCGAGGACCACGAGTCGCTGGCCTCGATGCGGTCCAGGCTCGCCGACGAGGGGCCGACGTACCTCGCCCACGTGCGCGACGTGGTGGCCGCCGGGCGTCTCGACGACACGTTCGTGGACGCGATCTGCGAGCAGCCCGAGGTGTTCACCTACGGCGGGATGATCGCGCACGTGCTGACCTTCGCCGCCCACCGCCGCACCCTCGTGGTGCTGGCCCTGGACAGCCACGGCATCAGCGAGCTCGGCTGGGGCGACCCGATGCTGTGGGTGGCCCAGCCGACCGCCTGACGTCGAGGCCCCACTTGTGCGGTGGTGTGGACGGTTCGCCCGCGGCATGACGCGTGTGGAGCGACCGTGACCCCCGCGTTGCTCGAGGTGGGGGCGGGGACGGGGGATGATGGCGCTCGTGGAGATCGCCTTTCAACTCATCGTGCTGGCCGTGGCCGTCCTGGCCCTGACCGGCCTGGCCCAACGCCTGGACTTCCCAGCCCCGATGCTGCTCATCGCGGCGGGCATCGCGGCCAGCTTCGTGCCCGTGGTCCCCGAAGTGCACCTCGACCACGACGTCGTGCTGCTGGGCCTGCTGCCACCACTGCTCTACAGCGCCGCGCTGTCGACCTCCCTGGTCGACTTCAACGCCAACCGCCGCTCGATCCTGTTGCTCTCGATCGGGCTGGTCATCTTCACCACGGCCGGCGTCGCGCTCGTCGTACACCTCCTGCTGCCGGGCGTCGGCTGGCCGGCCGCGATCGCGATCGGTGCCGTGGTGGCGCCGCCCGACGCGGTCGCCGCGACTGCCGTGGCCCGGCGCATCGGACTGCCCAGACGCGTGGTCACGATCCTCGAGGGCGAGTCGCTGCTCAACGACGCGACCGCGCTGGTCGCGTTGCGTACGGCGATCGCGGCGATGTCGGGCTCGGTCGCGTTGTACGACGTGGGCTGGGACTTCCTGCGCGCGGCGGTTGGTGGCGTCATCGTCGGACTGATCGCGTTCGTCGTGGTGGCCAAGGTCCGCAAGCTGATCACCGACTCGCTGCTCGACACCGGTGTGTCGCTGGTGACCCCGTTCGCGGCGTACCTCGCGGCGGAGCAGATCCACGCCAGCGGTGTGATCGCCGTGGTCGTGGCCGGCCTGCTGCTGGGCCATAAGGCGCCGGTGCTGCAGACCGCGCAGTCCCGCATCGCCGAGCGGATGAACTGGCGCACCCTCGCGTTCGTCCTGGAGAACACCGTCTTCCTGCTGATCGGCCTGCAAGGACGCTGGATCGTCGAGGACGTCGCCGACAGCGAGCTGTCCGCCGGCCGGATCGCCCTGATCTGCGGCCTGTCGCTGATCGCGGTGATGGCGCTCCGGATGGTCTGGGTCTTCCCACTGCGCTACCTGCTCACGTTGCCCAGCAGGGACAAGGTGGGCACGCACTGGACCAGCACGTTCGTGCTCGGCTGGGCCGGCATGCGCGGTGTCGTGACGCTGGCCGCGGCCTTCCTGATCCCCGAGCACACCGAGCACCGCGAGATCCTCCTGCTGATCGCCTTCACCGTCGTGGCCGGCACGCTCTTCCTCCAGGGGCTCTCGCTGCCGTGGGTGGCCCGCCGCCTCAAGGTGCCCTCGCCCGACCCGGCCGAGGAGGCGCTGGCCCGGGCGACCCTGCTCCACCAGGCCACCGCCGCGGGGCTCGAGGTCGTCGAGGACGTCGAGGACGACCCGCTCGGCGCGCTCGAGCTGATCAAGGCCCGCCTCGACCAGCGCAACTTCGCGGTGTGGGAGCAGCTCGGCAACCCCGACGGCGACCAGGAGACCCCGAGCCAGACGTATGCTCGACTGAGGCTCCAGATGATCGAGGCCGAGCGCACCAAGGTGCTCGAGGTGCGCAGCGGCGGGCAGGTGCCGCACAACGTCGTCCAGGAGGTGCTGTCCATGCTCGACATCGAGGAGTCCATGATCGACGTCGCGGTCGCCGACGGAGACCGGGTGCGGGCCACCCGCACCGAGGCGCGGGCGACCGGCGACCTCTGCGAGGACCTCACGCGCGACTTCGGTGACGTGTCCCCGGGTACGCCGGGCGAGTGCGCCGGCTGCCTGGAGGAGGGGACGTCGTGGGTGCACCTGCGGATGTGCCTGGACTGCGGGTACGTCGGCTGCTGCGACTCCTCACCCCGTCGTCATGCCTCGCTGCACTTCCAGGACACCGGCCACCGGGTGATGCGTTCCGTGGAGCCCGGGGAGTCGTGGCGCTGGTGCTTCGTGCACCACGTGACCGGCTGAGCTGCCCACCCTTCGAGCTGCCCGGGCGCCCCGTCCGGCCACCCGGACTTCGTCGGAAGTTTTCTTCGAGGAATTTCTCCGTTTCGGGTTGTCCGCTGGGCACGGGGCGCTATAGTTTTCAACGACGCGCCAACCGGGACCCGAGACCCGGTTGGCGCGTTCTGTATTTCCGGGAAGTTGCGGTCCGCCTCGTGCGCAGGACGCCGCAGCGAGTCTCATGATGTGGATGGAGTGTCCATTCCGCGAGATTCGGACTTCGCCCCCGATCGTGCCCCGCGTACTGTTGCCCGCATGTTCACGACCATGCTGACCAAGCGCCGCGCAGTGGATCACTGCCGCACGCGCTCGGCGCTGTGTCGAATGTCCTGACGGGACGCAATCTCCCGAGCTGAGCAGGCCTGGCCGATCACGGCCGTGTGCCGCCATGTCGCTCGCTCCTGCGTCCCGTGCCTAATGGCACAAAGTCGACTAAGATTCAGGACAATTCCTCAGGAGTGCAATGAGCCAGCAGATCGATCCGCGCGCACCGCAGTTCAACGCTGTGGTGACTGCGGTCGTGCTCGCCGTCGTGCTCCTGACCGCACCGAACGCCCTCGGCGTCGCGCTGCTCGGCGTACAGGCCGTGTTGTTCGCGATCGGTGCCGGCCTCGGAGTCCGGAAGACCCCTCACGCATGGGTGTTCCGCAACCTGATCCGCCCTCGACTGGCTGCCCCCCAAGAACTCGAGGACGCCGCACCTCCGCGCTTCGCCCAGGCCGTCGGCCTGGCGTTCGCGGCGGTCGGTCTCCTCGGATACCTCACCGGCGCCACGCTCGTGGGGGACATCGCGGTCGGCTTCGCGCTGGCCGCGGCACTGCTGAACGCGGTCTTCGCGTTCTGCCTCGGTTGCGAGATGTACCTCCTCGGACGGCGACTGCACGGGCGACTCGCCCGCCGCAGCGCCACGCCGGCAACCAACTGACACGCTGCACCCAACGGAAAAAGAGAGATAGCACTATGAGCCGCGAAGACACCCTTGTCTCCACCCAGTGGGCCGAGGACAACATCGACAACGACCAGGTCGTCCTCATCGAGGTCGACGAGGACACCACGTCCTACGACAAGGGCCACATCCGTGGCGCCATCAAGTTCGACTGGTCCGTCGACCTGCAGGACCAGGTCCGCCGCGACATCATCAACAAGGAGGGCTTCGAGGCCCTGCTCTCCAAGAACGGCGTCAGCAACGACCACACCGTGGTGCTGTACGGCGGCAACAACAACTGGTTCGCCGCCTACGCGTACTGGTACTTCAAGCTCTACGGCCACAACGACGTCAAGCTGATCGACGGTGGCCGCAAGAAGTGGGAGCTCGAGTCCCGCGAGCTCACCCAGGACGTGCCCGAGCGCACCGCCGCGACGTACACCGCGCAGGAGCTCGACACCACCAAGCGCGCCAACCGTGACGACGTCGTCGCCGCCATCGGCGCCAAGAACCTGGTCGACGTCCGCAGCCCCGACGAGTACGCCGGTCGCCTGCTCGCCCCGGCCCACCTCCCGCAGGAGCAGGCCCAGCGCGCCGGCCACCCGCCGACCGCCGCCAACATCCCGTGGAGCAAGGCGGCCAACGACGACGGCACCTTCAAGTCCAACGACGAGCTCACCAAGATCTACGAAGAGGCCGGCGTCGACTTCTCCAAGGACACCATCGCCTACTGCCGCATCGGTGAGCGCTCGTCGCACACCTGGGTCGTGCTGCACGAGCTGCTCGGCTACGAGAACACCCGCAACTACGACGGTTCCTGGGTCGAGTACGGCTCCCTCGTCGGCGTCCCGATCGTCCTCGGTGACGAGCGCGGCGAAGCCTGATCCCATCCCCGCTGGTTGAGGCGGTCGCCCCGCGACCGTCTCGAAACCAGGCCGAACCACGAAGGAAACAACATGTGCGGTGCAGTTGAAGGCGGCCTCTCCCTCGACGGGGTAGACGTCGCGAAGGAAGCAGTGGTCCAGGGCCAGGTCACCCGTGACGGTGAGCCGGTCGGCAACGCCTACGTGCGTCTGCTGGACAAGAGTGGCGAGTTCACCGCCGAGGTGCCGACCTCGGCGACCGGTCACTTCCGGTTCTTCGCCAACGACGGCGAGTGGACCCTGCGCACGCTGGCCGCCAAGGCCGACGTCGTGGACACGAAGGTGACCGCGGCCGTGGGCTCGGTGGCCGAGGTGGCCATCGCCATCTGATCCACCCCGCCCCTGTGGGTGTCAGCCGGCCCGTCGCGCTTCGTGCGCGGCGGGCCGATCTGCGTCGTACGGGCCCCGGTGGTCGAGGAGCGAGGAACCATCTCGAAACCCGTCCCCGTCGCAGGCCGTCACATTTCGGGCACCCCGTCGTTGATCCTCCGCAATGCTTCCACGAAGGGGATCGGCGTGACATCAGACCTGCGCATCGGCGTCATCGGTTGTGGCTACCTCGGTGCCACCACGGCGTCGTGCCTGGCCGCCCTGGGTTTCCACGTGATCGCCCAGGACATCAGCACCGAACGCATCGCCGCACTCTCTGCCGGACAGACCCCGTTCTTCGAGCCCGGCCTCGACGACCTGGTCGCCGAGGGCGTCGCCTCGGGTCGGCTCGAGTTCACCCACGACCTCGAGAAGGTCGCCGACCACGCCGATGCGATCTTCCTCTGCCTCGGCACTCCCCAGGTGCACGGCGAGCTGCAGGCCGACCTGAGCCAGTTCGAGTCCGCCTGCGCCTCGCTCTTCCCGCTGCTCACCAGGCCGGTCGTGGTGATCGGCAAGTCGACCACGCCCGTCGGGTCCGCAGCGCGGTTCCGTGAGGAGGCCCGGGCCCTGGCGCCGGCCGGCGACGCGCTCGAGCTGTGCTGGAACCCCGAGTTCCTCCAGGAGGGCAACGCGATCCGCAACACCCTCCACCCCGACCGCATCGTGATCGGGCTGCACCCCGACGACAGCCGCTCCGAGGCCGTCGTGCGCCGCATCTTCGCGACGCCGATCGCCGAGGACGGCGTACCCGTCATCACCACCGACCTCCAGACCGCCGAGCTCGTGAAGGCCAGCGCGAACGCCTTCCTGGCCACGAAGATCTCGTTCATCAACGCGATGTCCGAGGTCTGTACGGCGGCCGGCGGCGACGTGGTCACGCTCAGTGAGGCGCTGAGCCACGACGTACGCATCGGTGGCCGGTTCCTCCACCCGGGCCTCGGGTTCGGCGGCGGGTGCCTGCCCAAGGACATCCGCGCGTTCATGGCGCGCGCGTCCGAGATCGGCGTGCCCCACGCGCTCGGCTTCCTGCACGAGGTCGACATGATCAACCGCCGCTGCCGCGAGCACGTGGTGGCGCTGGCCGAGACCCTGCTCGACGGCGACGTGCGCGAGAAGCGGATCACCATCCTCGGCGCCGCGTTCAAGCCCGGCTCCGATGACATCCGCGACTCGCCTGCGCTCGACGTGGCCGGCCAGCTGCACCTGGCCGGGGCCGACGTCGTCGTCCACGACCCGCGCGCGATCGAGCCGGCCCGGCGCGAGCGTCCCAAGCTCGAGTACGCCGAGGACCTGGTGAAGGCCTGTCACGAGGCCGACCTCGTGATGCTGCTGACCGACTGGGCCGACTACGTCGAGCTCGACCCGGCCGAGCTGGTCGACATCGTGCGGCGCCCGGTGATCATCGACGCCCGGCACTGCCTCGACCCGGCCGCCTGGATCGCCGCGGGCTTCGACTACCGATCCCTGGGGCGCCACCAGTTCGCCTGAACCCAGACCAGCCTGGGCGCTGGCGGGCCGTCGGGGGGCCCGCCAGCGCACGGGTCTGCCCCGGTCCGATGCTCCGGACCGCTCAGTCGCAGAACGTGCCGGCCGCGGTCCAGCCGCCCAGGTTCTCGTCGTCGGTGCCGAGGATCCCCGCGGAGCCCTTGCAGGCGATTGCCTCGACCTTGTGGCCCGGATAGGTCCCGAGCGAGACGGGTGCCACGATCGCGAGCTGCGCGCGACCGGAGCCGAGCCTGACTGTTCCGACCGCGTATAGAGCCGTGTCGAAGGGGCCGTTGTTGCCGTTGTCGGAGGCGCTCGAGATCACGATGCGCCCGTCGGAGAGCACCCTGGTGTCACTGATCGGACGCACGTTGGTGGTCGGGAACGGCACCGAGACACTCGCCTGCGCCACGGCACCGAAGGCGCTGGTGGACGGGTTGAACGTGGCGGCGAACAACCTCCCCGGCGTCGTCGTCGAGCCACGGTTGGCCCATACGGCGACCGTCGTCGTGCCGAAGCGGGTGAGCGCGAACGACTCGTTCTCGACCCTGCCGGCCGGAAGGGTGAAGCTGCGGACGACCTTCAGCGTGGTTCCCGAGATCGTGATGATCCGCCCGGCGCCCGTGCTCGTGACCACCGCGTACCGGTTGGCCTGCGCGGGCACCGCATCGATGGCCTCCAGGTCGGACGGCGCGGTGCCCGGCCAGGTCAGGTTGGTGACGACATGGGCGTCGCTCAGCAGCGCCACCCGGTTCTGGCCACTGGTCTTGTTGTCGCGCACGATCACCCAGCCCGAGGCCGCGGGAGCGATGCCGCTGACCCCCTGCGTGATGCCGGTGCCGACCCGCGTCCAGGTCACGTCTCCGGACGCGCCCGCCGGGGAGAGGAGCAGGGCGACCGGAATCCAGGCGGCGACAGCCTTGCCCAGGAGTCTCACCCTCATGTCCGGAGCGTAGGTCGTGGCGTCGGTCCTCGGCCTCCCCAGAACGGGTCATCTTCGAGCCACCCACGCCGGCCGGTCGTGGACATCGAGAGTGACTTCTGTGTCGGGTTGCGGCCCGAGACTCGACGCAGAATTCACTCTCGGCGTCACCGCGGAGCTGGGCGGTCGCGTGCGGTCAGGCGGCGCCTGTGGATGACGGCGCGCGCGTTCGCTCCGGTTCCGGCACGCTCGAGACATGGACCTGCCACCCGATCCCCTTGCCGGGGTTCGACGCGTCCTCCCGCCCCCCAGGCTGGTGCGGCCGCGCCTGGTTGTGCCGATGAAGATCGACGCATCAGGTAGGGATGGGCCCACTCCGGGACAGGCGCGAGGACGCCGATGGAGACGAACGGGGCCCGGTCGCGTGCTGCCTGCCGATGCGGTCTTCGAGCAACCCGAACAGCGCATCATCGAGGCGGTCGCTCACCTGCCGCCGGGGTTCGCGGTCACCGGCTGGGCCAGTCTGCACCTGGCGGGCGCGCGCTACTTCGACGGCACAGTGCGGCCCGGCGTCGAGCTTCCGGTGCAGGTGATCACCCCGACGCAACGGGTGCACGGCAACGTCGCGTTCACGAGGGCGGCCGTGCACCCGTCCGAGATCGTCCTGCGACACGGGGTGCCGTGCACCGACGTGCACCGGGCCCTGACCGACGAGATCTGTGCGGCCATCGACGTACGCCGTGCCGTGGCCGACATCGACATGGTCCTCCACGCCGAGCTCACCTCACGCGCGAGATTCGCCACGTACCTGGCCGCCGTACCTCCGCGCCGTGGCATCCAGCAGGCTCGACGTGCCCTCGCCTTGGCGGTGGAAGGGGCGGAGTCTCGCCAGGAGACCGCAATGCGTCTGGTGTGGCAGGAGGACGCAGGACTGCCCCCTCCGCTGAGCAATCGCGACGTCTACGGCCCGGCAGGGCAGCACCTGGCCCGACCTGACCTGCTGGCGCCGGGGCTCGGCGTGGTCGGGGAGTACGACGGGCTGCATCACGCGCAGACCGCACGGCGCAGTCGTGACATTTCTCGTGAGACGCGGCTGCGTACCCACGGGCTCGAGTTCTTCAGCTTCGTCGCCGGTGAACTGCATGACCGACGAACTGCCGTACGACGCATGGTGGCAGCCGTGACCAGGGCGGGGAAGGCGCGTCTGCCGCAGACGTGGACCCTCGAGCCTCCGGACGGCGTACCGCCGCTCACGCTGGACGAACGCATCCGGGCCCGTGAGCTGGGCAGGGATGGGGAGCGGGTGACCAGGGAGATGCCGCGGTGGCCGTTCCCGCACCGAGAGTGAACTGTCTGTCGGGTCTGAGTCGCGGACCCGACATGAACTTCACTCTCGGCGGTCGAGGGACGCGAACCTTGTCAGCGGGTGACGTCGGGGTGGGTGCGGAACCACTCGATCGTGCGACGCAGGCCCTCCTCGGCGGAGATCTGCGGTTCCCAGCCCAGCTCGCGGGTGGCCAGGGTGATGTCGGGGCGGCGGACGGTCGGGTCGTCGACGGGCCGCTCGATGTGCACCGTCTCGGAGGACGACCCGACCAGCTTCACGATCCACTGGGCCAGGTCGAGCATCGAGATCTCGTGCGGGTTGCCGATGTTGACCGGCCCCGGGATCGACGCGCGGGTCAGCGCGAGGATGCCGTCGACCAGGTCGTCGACGTAGCAGATCGACCTCGTCTGGCTGCCGTCGCCGGCGAGCGTGATCGGCTCGCCACGCAACGACTGGCGCACGAAGTTGGGGATGGCGCGGCCGTCGTTCGGGCGCATCCGCGGGCCGAAGGTGTTGAAGATGCGCACGATGCCGGTGTTGGTGCCGTACGTCGTACGGAAGCCGGTCACCAGCGCCTCGGAGAACCGCTTCGCCTCGTCGTACACACTGCGCGGGCCGACCGGGTTGACGTAGCCCCAGTAGTCCTCGTGCTGGGGGTGGATCTGCGGGTCGCCATACACCTCGGACGTCGAGGCCATGATGAAGCGGGCGTCGTTCGCGCGGGCCAGCTCGAGGCCGTTCAGGGTGCCGAGCGAGCCGACCTTCAACGTCTCGATCGGGAACTCGAGGTAGTCGATCGGCGAGGCCGGTGAGGCGAAGTGCAGCACGACGTCGACCGGTCCCTCGACGGGGATGCCGTCGGAGACGTCGGCCTCGACCAGCGAGAACAGCGGGGTGCCCGACAGGTGCTCGACGTTCGACTCCGAGCCGGTGATGAAGTTGTCGACCGCGACGACCTCGTGTCCTTCCCCGACCAGCCGCTCACTCAGGTGCGACCCGAGGAATCCGGCGCCGCCCAGGACGACGACGCGCTGTTGGTTGCCCACTTCGATCTACTCCTCAACTACGACCGAGCAGAGCGCCCGGAAAGCTTGTGCCCGGCGACGGTGTTGCCGGTGACGCGGGGGCCGTTGCCAGCAGGGACTCCAGTGCGGCCGTGAAGTCGGCCACGGGGATGGTGATGTCGTCCTGTACGCCGCCCATCGGGTTGCCCTCGCGCACCGGGCGGGCAGACGTGCCGACCAGGAAGGCGTACGTCGACTCCGGGATGTTCGACGCGATCGCCCAGAAGCACTTGTTCAGGTAGCGCGGTGCGAACAGCTCGAGCACGCGCACGCCGGGCGAGCAGAAGTTCAGGTTGGTCAGCGCGGCACCGTGGGGCGCGACGATCACGGACGCGGCGGCGAAGTGGTCGATCTGCTCCTGCACGGACAGTGCGCCGCAGTCGATCTTCACGAAGCCCTGTCGCTCGAGGACCGCGAAGATCTCGTCCTCGTTGACCAGGCGCCGGGTGTTCCTCGCCGACCCACGCGTGATGTAGATGCGGTCGGGCAGCGTCGAGGCGGCGGCGCTCGGAGGCAGGTTCGTCGAGAGCCACCGCGTCGTCCACGGGGGCGCCATCGTGTCGGGGTTCGACATCGAGGGCACCAGCAACGTGTCGGGCCTCAGGGCCAGGTGCTTGGCCGGCTGCAGGGTCGAGACCGCGTCGAGGCCGAGCATGCCCAGCAGCTGCTCCTGGTAGCGCGAGCCGCGGCTGAGCAGGAAGTGGTCGGGCAGGTCCCCGGGCCGGGCCTCCTGGTGGACGCCCCAACGCGGGAGCAGGTCCATCACGAAGTGGTAGTAGTTGCCGCCCGTGCCGCGGGTGGCGAGTGACAGCAGCGACCCGTCGACCGGGGTGACCGGCGGCATCCGCCGGCGCAGGTAGATCGGGTGCTCCTGCCAGCCGTTGACGCCGTAGTACTCCGACGTCTCGTAGTCGAGCACACCCCGTGGTGTCACGTGTGCCGCGTAGTCACCGACGACGAGGCCGTTCTCGATCGTGAGGAGGAACCGGCGCGGTTCGTCGTACGACCCGAGGCCGCGCCAGAACCAGTGACCGGTCGGCTCGAGGCGTGGGGCCGGGCGCGCCGGCGCCAGGGGTTGTACGACGGCCGCCGGGTCGAGGCGGCACGTCTCGTCGACCGACTCGGTCCCGGTCCACGGCACGGCCCGCATCGACCTGTCGCCAGTTCCGATCGACCTGTCGTCAGTTTCAGGTGACCTGTCGCCAGTTTCGGCTCGGGCCACGAACTGGCGACGGGTCGGCACGAACTGGCGACGGGTCAGCGCGCCGACGCGACGGGTGGCGAAGCGGTGCGCGCGCTTGACCACCGGGAAGGCCGGCTCGAGCCAGTTGGGCAGTCGGGACACGTCAGCGCGCCAACCAGACGGTGCCCTGGCGCGGGCCAGCTGGCTCGTGGCGGCGCAGCGTGAAGCCGCACGAGGTGAAGAACGCGTGCAGCTCGTCCCACGAGTGGCCCGGCACGTCGTGGTACTCCATGACCACGCGCGAGACCGACGCCCAGTCGGAGGGCGAGGAGCCCAGGACGATGTCGTACTCCGCGCCCTCGGTGTCGATCTTGACCAGGTCGACCCGGCCCCCGGCAGCGGCGACGGCTGCCGCGAAGCGGATGCACGGCACCTCGACCAGGGTGCCATCGGGAGCAGTCAGCCCGTTCAGGCCGGAGGCCTGGCCGTTGTCGTTGAACGAGATCGTGCCCTCGTGGTCGGAGACCGCGGTGGCGTGGACCGTGATCGACGCGGAGAAGCCGTTGTCGGTCACGTTGCGGCGCAGCCACGCGGCAGTCGACGGCGACGCCTCGTAGGCGTGCACCTGCACCCGCTTGGCGGCACGCACCAGGGCGAGTGAGAAGCACCCGACCTGGCCGCCGATGTCGAGGGCGACCAGCGACGGTGGAAGGCCCGAGATCGTCTCCTTCATGCGGTAGGTGTCCTCGGAGAACACCTCGTAGATCGGCACCCGGGCACCGGCCACGTTGGGGCAGGAGACGGTGCCGCCGCCGCGCAGCCGGTAGGTCAGCGACGACCGCGCCCACGGCGTCCGCGCGGAGGCGAGGTTGAACAGCAGCGACGCGCCGTTGGCGTACTGCAGGGTCTGCCTCACGCGGCGTGCGGCGAGGGCGGGACGGCGGCTCACATGATCTCCGGGGTGTGGGTGGGGGCGCGGTGCTTGCCCGCGGTGAACGACTGCTCCCAGGCAGTCAGGTTGGTCGCGGAGCGCCGCGACGACGGGTCGCCCGAAACTGGCGACGGGTCGGCGGGAACTGGCGACGGGTCGGCGGGAACTGGCGACGGGTCGGCGGGAACGTCGTCGTCCGAGTAGACGGCAGCCAGCGCGGCGAGCGCCAGGCCGGCCCAGACGAACCTGTCCCACAGCGAGTTCGTGATCACCGCGACCGCGGCGTACGCCAGCGGCACGTAGCCCAGCCGCCGCAACGGGCCGGGCCGGAACAGTGGCACGACGAGGTTCCAGAGCACCATCACGAAGGCCACCGCGCCGAAGATGCCGATGCCCACCGCGACCTGCAGGTAGACGTTGTGCGCGTCGAGTGCCGTGATGTCGAATCCGTTGCCCTGCAAGGGTTTTGCGAGAAACTCCTGGACGCCGGTGGTGAACGCGCGCTCGCGGGCCTGGTCGGAGTACGACGCGGTCGAGTCGCCCTTCAGCCGGGCCAGCGCCGAGCTCTCGCCGGCGATCGAGATCAGCCAGTTCAGCGATGCCAGGCCGAGGATCGCCGCCGACACCACGAGGTACGCCGACAGCACCGAGCGCTCCACGAGCGGGTAGAGCACCGCCAGCATCACCATGCCGAGGAGCGAGGCCCGCGAACCGGAGAGGATCGCGCTGGCGATCACCGCGCCGCCCGCAGCCCAGACCAGCAACCGCATGCCGGTGGTCTCGTAGCGGGAGTAGAGGTGGATCAACATCGCGAACGACATCAGGGCGCCGAGTGCGAAGAAGTTCGTGTGCGTGGTCAGGCCCATGTAGCGGCCGTTGGGGTTGGCCCCGACCACCATGCCGCCGACCAGGCTGATCACCTGCCCGGCCACGAACGACCACGCCAACCCGTCGATCAGCTTGATCGAGGGTCGCCACCACAGGAACAGGAACGGCAGTACGACGACCGCGGCGACCAGGCGGAACCCGTAGTTGAGGCTCATCAGTGGCGCCTCGTTGAGCAGCGACGCGATCACGGTGAGGACCAGGATCAGGCTGCCCGCGACGGCGAAACCGGTCGGCACCCGGGACTTGCGCATCAGCATCGTCGGCACCAGCAGTCCGAAGCCGGCGGCGAAGAAGAGGTCGCTGAACGTCACGAAGTTGACGGCCTCCGCGGGACGCACGTCGTTGAGCGGTGCGAACACCATCGCCGCGATCATGGCAAGGGTGCCGAGGCGCTCGGTGCCGAGGGCGACCAGCATGGTGAGCCCGACGGCGAGGACCACCGCCAGGATCATCGTGATCGTGTTGACGGAGGCCAGCGCCAGCAGGCCGGCCAGGACCAGCAGGCCCGAACCGTAGGTGGCGACAGGCTTCATCTCAGGGCTTCAGCGAGACCCAGCGGCCGGTCTTGTTCGCCGCGTCGTCCTCGTCGGCGTAGTAGTAGTAATAGTCCTGGTTGCTGCGACGCGGGGCCATGTTGACGATCACGCCGTACAGCTTGGCGTCGACCTGCTCGATGCGCTGGCAGGCGTCGTGCAGCTGCTCCTTGGTCGTCTTGCCGTGACGGGTGACCAGCAGGGCACCGTCTGCCGCGCGGGCCAGGATCGCCGCGTCGGCCACCGGCAGCAGTGGGGGAGCGTCGATGATGACCACGTCGTACATGTCGCGCAGCTTGCCGATCAGGTCGCGGGTGGCATTGGACTGCAGCACCTCGGTGGGGTTCGGCGGGATCGGGCCGCCGCTGAGGAAGTCGACGCCGGTCTCGGTGTGCTGCTGGATGCTGTCGACCAGCGAGGTCTTGCCGACCAGCACGGTGGTCAGCCCGACCCGGCCCTCGAGTCCGAGCAGCCCGGCGATCCGCGGACGGCGCAGGTCGCCGTCGACCAGCAGCACCCGGCGTCCGGCCTGGGCCAGCGCCACGGCCAGGTTGGTCGAGGTGGTGGTCTTGCCCTCACCGGGCAGCGCGCTGGTGATCACGAACGACTTCGGCTGGGCGTCGAGGTCGAGGTAGTCGAGGTTGGTGCGCAGCACGCGGAACGCCTCGGCACGCGGTGCGAAGCCGTTGAGGTCGGTCAGCAGGGGGTGCTTGGGCACGTCGGCGTCGTACCCGATGGAGGCCACCACGCCGACACCGCTGATCTTGCGCACGTCTTCGGCGGTCTTGACCGTGTTGTCGGTGATCTCGCGCAGCACTGCGACACCGAAGCCGATGACCAGGCCGATCAGGCCCGCGACGACGAGGTTCAGGAGTGTGCGCGGGGAGACCGGGTCGGAGCTGTAGCTGGCCGGGTCAGCCACCGTCGCGCGGATCGGCGTCGCCGCGCGGTCAGGAGCGTCGACGCGGGTGATGAACTTGGTGAGCTGCTCGGAGTGCGCCTCCGCAATGAGCTGCGCGGCCTTGGGGTCGGGGTCGGTCACGGTGACGTCGATGATGACCGTGAGTGGCTCGACCTCGGCCTTGATCTGGCTGGCGAGCTCCTCGGGCGACTGCTTGAGGCCGAGTTCCTTGATGACCTTCAACATGATCTCGCGGCTCGTGGCGAGATCGGCGTACGACGCCACCCGGCCCGACGACACGAGGCTGGCGGCGATCGCCTCGGACGAGTCCTCGACGTCGGTGGAGATGAACACGCGGGCAGTCGACTGGTACTGAGGAGTCACGAGGAAGGAGTACGCACCGGCGGCCACCAGGGCGACCAGGAACAGGGCGACGATGGTCTTCCAGCGTCGCCGGGCAGTGCGCATCAGGTCTTTGAAGTCCACGCCGAACCTTTGCATAGAGGTGCTGTCGTCAGGTCAACGAAGTCTAGGGCGATCCGTTACTCGTCCGGCGCGTCCGTGACCTCTCCGCGGATGGCTCGTTGACCTCCCGAGAACCCGCCATCCGGGAATGAGGTCGAGCATGACGGAGCTCGCTCCGCGCACGGTGCGTCACGGTGCCACGCTGCCTGCAGCCGGGGTCGCCCTGACCGACCTCACGCCGAGCGTCCACCCCGTGCGTACGGCGTCGGTTCCGCTGGCCCGAAAGCCCGGTCCCCGGGCTCAGGGGGCCCAGGCTCCGACGGCCCAGCAGGACGCCGCACTCGACCTCCCCCCGCGGCGCGTGCCGCTCGCCCGCCGCCTCTCTCGGGTGGTGGCGGTCGTGGCGCTGTGCGACGTGCTCGTCCTGGCCCTGACCGCCTTCATCGCGGTCTCGTTCCGGGCCCGGCTCGACGGGGTCCTCGAGAAGGACACCTATCTCGAGTTCGCGTTGTTGAGCGGAATGACCCCGTTCGTCTTCCTGCTCTGGCTGGTCTGCCTTGCCCTCGGTGGCGCCTACGCACGCCGCAACCTCGGCGGAGGCACGGAGGAGTTCCGCCGGGTCGCGATCGCCTCCCTGATGGCGGTGGGCGCGGTCGGCACCGTGTCGTTCCTCAGTCGCAGCAACATCTCCCGCGGCTACGTGATCCTCTGCTTCGCGGTCGGCACGGTCCTCCTGCTCTCCACGCGGTACGCCGTCCGCAAGGTCCTGCACCACCTGCGCCAGACCGGCCGCCTGCACGCACGGGTGGTCGCGGTGTGCTCACCGACCGCGCTCGACGAGGTGAAGGCCAGCCTCGAACGACTCTCGTGGGCGGGCTACACGTTGGTCGGTGCCTGCGTGCCGTCCCACCACCTCGGTGAGCTCAGCTCGGAGCCGTCGGTGCCGATCCTCGGTGGCAGTGACGACATCGTCGCCGCCTGCGAGCTCACCGGCGCCGACACGGTGCTGGTGGCCGGTGGCGGTCACACGTCCTCCCAGGCGCTGCGGCGCATCGGCTGGCAGCTCGAGACGCTCGACGTCGACCTCGTCGTAGTGCCGGGCCTGATCGACGTGGCCGGCCCCCGCATCCACATGCGCCAGGTCGGGGGGCTGCCGCTGGTGCACGTCGACAAGCCCCAGGTCGGTCGCGCCGGCGGGTTGGTCAAGCGCATCTTCGACGTCGTGGTGGCCTCGGCGATGCTCGTCGTACTCTCCCCGTTGATGGCACTGATTGCGCTGGCCATCAAGCTGCAGGACGGCGGGCCGGTGTTCTACCGCCAGACCCGCAGCGGTCGCGACGGTGGCACGTTCCGGATGCTGAAGTTCCGCTCGATGGTCGTCGACGCCGACCGCCGGCTGGCCGAGGTGGCGGCGATGAACGAGGCCGACGGCGTGCTGTTCAAGGTGAAGGACGACCCGCGGATCACCCGCCTGGGCCACTTCCTGCGCAAGTTCTCCCTCGACGAGCTGCCGCAGCTGGTCAACGTGCTCTCCGGCGAGATGAGCGTGGTCGGCCCGCGCCCGCCGCTGCCCGCCGAGGTCGAGGACTACCCGGTCGACATGCACCGCCGGCTGCTGGTGCGCCCCGGGCTGACCGGGCTGTGGCAGGTCTCCGGTCGCAGCGACCTGTCGTTCGACGAGGCCGTGCGGATGGACCTGTACTACGTCGACAACTGGTCGCTGATCGGTGACGTGATCATCATGCTGAAGACGGTCCGGGCCGTGTTGCTCGGTCGCGGCGCCTACTGACGGGCTTCGCCGACCAACTAGCCTTTCGAGGTGAGCTTCCCCGTCCTGTTCGTCTGCATCGGCAACGTGTGCCGCTCCCCGTTCGCCGAACGGTTGCTGCGCACGCGCCTGGACGCGCTGGGCATCGGTGACCGGTTCGAGGTCTCCAGCGCCGGAGTCCGGGCGATGGCCGGCCGCCCGATGCACCCCGAGTCGGCGCGCACCCTGGTCGAACGCGGCGGGTCCCCGGACGGATTCACCGCGCGCCAGTTCCAGTCAGGACTGGTCGACGCGACCGTCGCCGACACCGGTGGGCTGGTCCTGGCCGCCACCCGCGACATCCGGTCGCGGCTGCTCGAGGAGGCGCCGCGGGCGCTGAGACGCACCTTCACGTTGCTGGAGTTCGTCGCGCTCGCCGAAGCGCACCGGGCCGCGGGCGAGGTACAGCCCGGCAAGCGCACGCATGCACCGGTCGTGTCCGACGACCAGCGCCTCCGCCGGCTGGTCGAGGAATGCGCCGAAGGTCGTGGCGCCCTTCGCCTCGAGGAGTACGACATCGCGGACCCGATCGGGCGCTCGCCGGAGACCTACGACGGCGTCGCCGCACTGATGGCCGACCAGATCGACCGCCTGGCCGCGATCCTGCTGGACCCGGTCTGACTCGACGCTGCAGGAAATCGCGCGGATTCCGCCGGATTCCCTTCAGCGATGCCTGGGTCAGTACACCAGCGCCTGCACTCCGTCGCCCAGGGCTTCCTCGACGAAGACCGGCGCTCCGGCGATGCGGATGTCGTCGTACGCGTCCGCGGTGGTGATCGAACGACGGTCCGCGCACTGCGTGCAGAGCGTGACCTGCCCGGCCTCGCGCACGGTGGCCAGCAGGTCGGCCAGGGGAGTGGCCAGTGGCAACGAGAACTCCTCCGCCTTGCCGGGTACGGCGAACCATGCCGCCTCGCCGGTCAGCCAGAGGCCGACGTCGATGCCGGACACGGCCGCCGCGGCGGCGACCGTGAACGCCTGGTTGCAGCGTTCGGGGTCCTCGACGCCACAGGTCACCTTGATCAAGAGTCTGCGAGCCATGCCCCGACCCTATCTGCGCGAACCGTGGGTTCTTGATGCGCCAACCGTGGATCCTTGATGCGCGAACCGGGAACTCTTGATGGTCCGGGTCGCGGACTAGACTGCCGCCCATGCCGTTCGAGCTCCCTGACAACCTGCACCCCGACTGCGCCCCCATCGCCTGGATGCTGGGCACCTGGCGTGGCAACGGCCACGGCGACTACCCGACGATCGAGAAGTTCGAGTTCGGCCAGGAGCTGATCTTCACCCACGACGGCCGCCCGTTCTTTCACTACATGGCGCGTGCCTGGGTCGTCGACGACGAGGGCAACAAGGTCCGCGACGCCGCGATCGAGACCGGCTTCGTGCGCTGCAAGCCCGAGGGAAAGGTCGAGGTCGTGATGGCGCACAACACCGGCTTCACCGAGATCTGGTACGGCACCGCGGGCGAGGCCCGCATGGAGATCGTCACCGACGCGATCGCCCGCACCGAGACCGCCAAGGAGTACACCGCCGGCAAGCGTCTCTACGGGTACGTCGAGGGCGACCTGCTCTACGCGTTCGACATGGCCGCGATGGGCCAGGGCCTGCAACCGCACATCTGGGCGCGCCTCCAGCGCCAGTGAGTGGCCAGACATGAGTGACGACTTCGCGGACCGGATCCGCTCGAGCGGCAAGCGGCTCACCGCGCAGCGCGAGCTGATCCTCCGGGCTGTCGAGGCGCTCGAGCACGCCACCCCCGACGAGATCCTGACCGAGGTCCGCAAGCACTCCGCCGCGGTCAACGCCTCGACGATCTACCGCAACCTCGAGGTCCTCGAGGAGCTCGGGCTGGTTCGCCACGCGCACCTCAGCGACCGCGCTCCGACGTACCACTCGGTGGGCGAGCACGAGCACTTCCACATCGTCTGCCGGGACTGCCACAAGGTGGTCTCGGTCGATCCCGACGTGGTGGCCCCGGTGGCGCGGAGGCTCGACGACGAGTTCGGTTTCGTCGCCGACATCGGGCACCTCACGGTGTTCGGACACTGCGCCGACTGCCTCCCCGGATAGCGCGCGGCCGTGGCGTCCGGCCCCGGAAAAGGGAGACGGGCCGCAGCCCAATCGGGGGGAGGGCTGCGACCCGCGCAATCGTCCACACTAGCGAGATCTGTCAAGCCGTTCGACCCCCAAATGGGGGGTGCCGCCACGCCCACCGTCATCGAGGGGCTCGAGGGACGGGTCCGTCAGGAAACCACCGACATGCGGCCCTGAACGCACGACGTACGCTGGGGAGCGTGACCAGCCCTCTCCTCGACCTGCCCGGTGCGGTCTCCGGCAACGGCATCGACGCCGATGTCGCCGCGCACTACGGCTCCTTCAACACCGAGCAGCGCGCGCTCGAGGCCGGCGACGGCTTCGTCGACCTGTCGCACCGCGAGGTCATCCGCCTGACCGGCCCGGACCGACTGACCTGGTTGCACAACCTGACCACGCAGCACGAGAGCGAGCTCGGCTCCGGACGCCCGACGATGGCGTTGATCCTGAGCCCGCAGGGCCACGTCGAGCACGCGATGTACGGCGTGGACGATGCCGACAGCGAGACCTTCACCGCCCACGTCGAGCCGGGCCAGGCCCAGGCCCTGATCGACTTCCTGCTCAAGATGCGGTTCATGATGCGGGTCGAGGTCGACGACGTCACCGCTGACACCGCGGTGGCCTGGCGCCCCTCCAAGCGCATCGGCGTCCCGTTCGACGGCTACGAGTTCATCCCGCGCGACCGCTTGACGGCGTACGCCGAGGCGGCCGGCCCGGCAGCTGGCCTGTGGGCGTTCGAGGCGCTGCGGATCGCCCGCGGTGAGCCGCGACTCGGCCTCGACACGGACCACCGCACCATCCCGAACGAGGCCGGCTGGATCACCACCGCGGTCCACCTCGACAAGGGCTGCTACCGCGGCCAGGAGACGGTGGCCCGCGTGCACACGCTCGGTCGTCCGCCGCGTCGCCTGACCCTGCTGCACCTCGACGGTTCGGAGAACCGGCTGCCCGACCAGGGCGCCGAGGTCCACCACGGTGACAAGGCGGTCGGCTTCGTCGGTACGTCGGCACGCCACCACGAGCTCGGCCCGATCGCGCTGGCGATGGTCAAGCGCAACGTCCCGACGGATGCCGACCTCACCGTTGACGGCATGCCCGCCGGCCAGGAGGTCATCGTCGACCCCGACGCCGGTCTCCACGTGCGGCCCAACCTTCGCGGCTGACCGGCACGACGAGCGCGGAACGCGACAACGCGGAAGATCCGGGTCACGCGATGCCTGCAATGTTCCGCGCTGTCGATGCTGGCGTGTCGAGCGTCGCCGGGTGGTGGTTGGTCGGGACAACCCGCGACCCGTAGGCTGTCGGCCGTAGTCCCGTCGAAGGAATGGATAGGTATGGCTCTCGAATCTGCCGAGCGTCCGTGGGGATCGTGGCACGTCCTGGATGAGAACCAGGGCTACAAGGTCAAGCGGATCCAGGTGAAGCCCGGTCAGCGGCTGTCCTACCAGACCCACAAGCACCGCTCCGAGCACTGGGTGATCATCTTCGGCATCGCCACCTGCGTGATCGACGGCGAGACCATCGTGGCCGGCCCCGGTGAGTCGATCGACGTCGCCGTCGGCGCTGCGCACCGCATCACCAACGAGCACTCCGAGGAGCTCGTCATCGTCGAGGTGCAGCACGGCGCCTACACCGGCGAGGACGACATCTGCCGCCTCGAGGACGACTACGGCCGCGAGGACGAAGAAGCCAAGGCCTGAGGCAGACGTCACGGCTCGGCCCGCGTCTCACATTGAGACGTCGGGCCGGTTCAGCACCGGTTCAATGACAGGTGGCCGCATCGAGCCCTCCGATCGACGAGGGTGACCGAGGCGGACGCCGGATCGAGCCGAGCAGAGGAGCCGTCGATGAACGCCGCGCCAGTGGACTGGCAGAGTCACAGTGCCGAGGGCCTGGCCCGACTCCGTGTGGAGGCCATGCCTGCCATGGAGCTGATCTATCTCGATGCCCTGGCTGTTCACCTGCTCGGCCCGGACGCGCCGGCCGCGCCGTACACGGTGGAGCACGGTGCCGCGATCGCCAGCCTGCTGCTCAGGGCCGCCGCCGACTCGGCAGCCGTGGACCTGGTCGTCGAGCCCGATGACCGGGACGCCGCTGCGGCCGCGGCCCGTACGGCGATCGTGGACGGTGCGCATCGGTTCGCGGGGCGCGGGGGACACGGCGTACATCAGCTGGTGACCCGATTCCTCGGCGCCGCGGTCGGCGAGTTGGAGCGGCTCAAGGACACGCCTGAGGCTCAGGTGGCCTCGCTGTTCCACTACGGCCTGCTGGCGATCGCCTCCGGTCCGCAGAACCAGACCACTGCCGAGACCGCCGAGAGCATCCGGGCGACGTTCCATGTCTGGGACGAGCGGATCGGCGACGGGTTCGTGCCGCCGTGGCGCGTCGTCGCCCTCCGCGAGTAACGCGCTGTCCACGACGCTCTGCACCCCTCTGGCCGGGTGCACAGCGTCAAGAGGGGCGGGGTAGTGCCGCCGTACGCCGGCGACCGTGGATCAGTCGACGGCGAGCTCTCCGAGTCGCGACCAGTCGTCACCGGGGGCCTCGAGCGAGACGATGCGCGGGGTCTCGACCAGGTGCGGCGGCAGGTTCTTCTGGGCATCCTTGAAGTGCTGCGACCCGACGTGTGCGCCGCCGGCGTCACCGTCGCGGAAGGCCTCGACCAGGACGTACTCCGTCGGGTCGTCGAGGCTTCGTGACCAGTCGAACCACAGGCAACCCTCCTCGGCCCGGGTGGCCTCGGTGAACTCCCGGGTGATCTCGGGCCAGGTCTCTGCGCTCTCGGGGCGGACGAGGAACTTCGCGGTGATGAAGATCATCGGCCCAGCAAACCACGATTCCGGAGCAGCTCAGTCTCGATTTGAGACCGGACGCCGGCACTTCCGCGCCCATCTTGACGCTTTGCACCCGGCAAGAGGGGTGCAAAGCGTCATGGACAGCGCGTTACTCGCGGGAGGGGAGCAGACGGGCGCGGGGTCAGGTGACGATGCCGTAGTCGCGGATCTTGCGGTAGATCGTGGCCCGTGACATCCCGAGTGCCTCAGCGGCGGCGGACTTGTCGTTGCCGTGGTCGGCGAGGGCGTCGATCACGGCGTCGCGCTCGAGGGTCTCCATCCGCGTCAGGTTGCGACGGGTGGTGGCACGGCATTCCGGCGGCAGGTCCTCCACCTCCACGACGCCGGACCGGCGGACCCGCACGATCGCGCTCATCACCTGTTTGAGGTGCGTGACGTTCCCGGACCACGGGAGCCGCATGAGCTGGTTCATCGCCGGCTTGGACAGGATCAGCTCGGGTGCGCCGGCACGGTTCAGCAGCAGGCGCACCAGCGCCGGCACGTCCTCGAGGTGGTGCCGCAGGGGCGGGACCAGCACGGTGCGCGGGAAGAAGTGCAGCAGGTGGAGGTCGAGCTTGTCGTCGACCGCGCCGGCTCGCGTGGTCAGGGCCACCCAGGGGTCCTGGGCGACCGAGGCGTCCTGGATCTCCTGGAACAGCTCGGTGAGCTCGTCGAGCTGCGTCTCGTCGAGTGCGTGGGCGTGACGGATCACGAGGTCTGTCCCGGCTTCCAGCTCCGCGCGCGCCCGCTGCACGAGGTCCGCGCCCGCGGTCTCGACGTCCAGCACGCTCAGCTGGCGGTTGGACCCGCTGTGCTGGTGGACGGCGGTGACCAGCGTGTGCGTGCCCGCGCCGGACTCCCCCTGGAGCACCACCCACTCGCGCTTGGCGACGGTCTCGAGCAGCTCCTGGGTGACGTGGCGCCACACCGCGCTGGCACCCGCCATGCCGGGAAGGGCCGGCCCGCGCGGCCGGGGCACATGTCCGGCCGTCCGTTGCTCCTTGATCTGGATGATCCCGCCCGCGAGCGCCGTTCCGGCGAAGGTCGGCTGGTAGGCCATCCGTGCGATGACCCCGCTGGGCAGGTCGGCCAGGAAGGTGCACGGGTCCTGCATGCCCACTGCCTCGCGGGTCTGGTCGAGCAGCGCCGCCTGGTCCGTGGCGTCGAAGTGCTGCTGGGCCAGCGCGTTCATCATGAAGACCTTCTCGCCGACCGCGATCACCGGGCCCCCGGAGTGGCGGCATGCGGCGTAGTAGCCGCCGAGCAGGGCGCTGTCGAGCTCGTTGGCCTCCTCCAGGATCCGCTCCTGGATGCGACGGGCAGCCAGCTTGGCGAACGACAGCAGCAGGGAGTTCGAGTTCTCGGCCTTCGTGCTGATGTCGATGACGCCGAGCAGAGCTCCGGTGACCGGGTGGTTGATCAGGGCGCCGGCACACGAGAACTGTCGCAGGTTGCCGGTGTAGTGCTCGTTGCCGTTCACCAGGATCGGCGCGCCGATCTCCAGGGCGGTGCCGATGCCGTTGGTGCCGACGTCCTGCTCGGCGTAGCAGAACCCGGGTGCGAGGTGGACGGCGTCGAGTGCCTTGAGCAGGTGAGAGTCGCCGCCGCCGCGCTGGAGCACGACGCCGTTGCTGTCGGTGAGGATCAGGCACGCCGGCTCGTTGGCCAGCTCGTCGGAGAGTGAGGCCAGCACGGGGCGCGCGGCGCGCAGGAGCACCGACTCGGGGGCGCTCTCCACGTACGTCGGGTCTGGGTGGTCCGTGTCGACGCGGGAGGCGAGTGAGCGCTCCCACGAGATGCGGATGAACGGGCGGACTGTGCTCACGAAAACTCAGGCTACCGCCGCCGGATGTGACCCGCGTCTCACATTGAGACAGGACCGGGGTTCGCCCCCCGGTTTCATCAGTGCTCTCCCCGCCCCGACCTAGGAGGCAACATGAGCAGACAGAGTCTCACCAAGGCCCACGCCAAGATCAGCGAACTCACCTGGGAGCCGACCTTCGCCACCCCGGCAACCCGCTTCGGCACCGACTACACGTTCGAGAAGGCACCCAAGAAGGACCCGCTCAAGCAGATCATGCGGTCCTACTTCCCGATGGAGGAGGAGAAGGACAACCGTGTGTACGGCGCCATGGACGGCGCCATCCGCGGCAACATGTTCCGCCAGGTCCAGCAGCGCTGGCTCGAGTGGCAGAAGCTGTTCCTCTCGATCATCCCGTTCCCGGAGATCTCGGCGGCCCGTGCGATGCCGATGGCCATCGACGCGGTCCCGAACCCGGAGATCCACAACGGGCTTGCGGTCCAGATGATCGACGAGGTGCGTCACTCGACGATCCAGATGAACCTCAAGAAGCTGTACATGAACAACTACATCGACCCGGCCGGCTTCGACATGACGGAGAAGGCGTTCGCCAACAACTACGCCGGCACCATCGGCCGTCAGTTCGGCGAGGGCTTCATCACCGGTGACGCGATCACCGCAGCCAACATCTACCTCACGGTGGTCGCCGAGACGGCGTTCACCAACACGCTGTTCGTCGCGATGCCCGACGAGGCGGCCGCCAACGGCGACTACCTGCTGCCGACGGTCTTCCACTCGGTCCAGTCCGACGAGTCCCGGCACATCTCCAACGGCTACTCCATCCTGTTGATGGCGCTGGCCGACGAGCGCAACCGGCCCCTCCTCGAGCGCGACATGCGCTACGCCTGGTGGAACAACCACTGCGTGGTCGACGCCGCGATCGGCACCTTCATCGAGTACGGCACCAAGGACCGCCGCAAGGACCGCGAGAGCTACGCCGAGATGTGGCGTCGCTGGATCTACGACGACTACTACCGCAGCTACCTCCTCCCGCTGGAGAAGTACGGGCTGACCATCCCGCACGACCTGGTCGAGGAGGCCTGGAACCGGATCGTCAACAAGGACTACGTGCACCGCGTCGCGCAGTTCTTCGCCACCGGTTGGCCGGTCAACTACTGGCGGATCGACACGATGACCGACACGGACTTCGAGTGGTTCGAGGAGAAGTACCCAGGCTGGTACAGCAAGTTCGGCGCGTGGTGGGAGAACTACAACCGGCTCGCCTACCCCGGCAACAACAAGCCGATCGCCTTCGAGGACGTGGGCTACAACTACCCGCACCGCTGCTGGACCTGCATGGTGCCGTGCCTCATCCGCGAGGACACCGTGTGCGAGAAGGTCGACGGCCAGTGGAAGACCTACTGCTCCGAGACCTGCCACTGGACCGACGCCGTCGCGTTCCGTGCGGAGTACGAGGGTCGCGAGACGCCCAACATGGGTCGCCTCACCGGCTTCCGCGAGTGGGAGACGCTGCACCACGACAAGGACCTCGCCGACATCGTCGAGGACCTGGGCTATGTGCGCGACGACGGCAAGACCCTCATCGGTCAGCCGCACCTCCACCTCGATGACCCGAAGAAGATGTGGACCCTCGACGACGTGCGCGGCATCCAGTTCATGAGCCCCAACGTGCTCCTGAACCAGATGTCCGACGACGAGCGCGAGAAGCACATCGCCGAGTACCGGCTGAACGACATGTCGAAGATCGCCTGAGCGACCTTCGTCCGCCGCCGGGACTCTCGGCCAGCACGGGTCGGCGGCGCCGCCACGAATCAGCGGCGCCGCCGATCCTGCCGACAACCTTCCCGCCAACCCGGCCGACAACCTTCCCGCCAACCCGGCCGACAACCTTCCCGCCAACCCGGCCGACAACCTTCCCGCCAACCCGCCCCCACGGACATCGAAGCATCACGACGAGAGGAGCCCCCATGCCCGAGACGCACAAGATCTACTTCGAGCCCGTCGACATCGAGATGGACGTCGGCGAGGACGAGAAGATCCTGGACGCCGCGTTCCGCCAGGGCATCCACCTGATGCACGGCTGTCGCGAAGGCCAGTGCTCGGCCTGCAAGTCCTACGTGCTGGACGGCGAGATCCAGATGGAGCGCTACTCCACGTTCGCCTGCAACGATGCCGAGGTCGACGAGGGCTACGTCCTGCTCTGCCGGGCCCACGCCTACAGCGACTGCACCATCGAGCTGCTCAACTTCGACGAGGACGAGCTGCTCGGCGGCGTCCCGATCCAGGACGTGACGACCAGGATCGCGGCGATCGAGCCGATGACCCGCGACATCGTGTCCCTGCGACTGACGGCGACCGAGCCCACGACGTACGACTTCAAGCCCGGGCAGTACGCCGACCTGACCATCCCCGGCACCGACGAGACCCGCTCGTTCTCGATGGCGACGACCCAGTCGACACCGGGCGAGGTCGAGTTCCTGATCAAGAAGTACGCGGGCGGGAAGTTCTCCGCCCTGCTCGACGACGGCCTGTCGGTCGGCGACGAGATCAAGCTGACCGGCCCCTACGGGTCGTTCACCCTGAAGGAGGGTCACGTGCTGCCGGTGGTCTGCATCGGCGGTGGCGCGGGCATGGCGCCGATCCTGTCCCTGCTCCGGTGCCTCGAGGAGACGGGGAGCACCAGGCCGGTGCGCTTCTACTACGGCGCCAGGACGGCCGACGACCTCTTCTACGTCGACCTGATCACCACGATCGGCAAGGGCCTGCGGGACTTCGAGTTCGTCGTCTGCCTGTCCGAGTCGATGCCCGAGGACCCCGGGGCGTACCCGTTCGAGGCCGAGGCCGGCAACGTCACCGACGTGGTGGCCCGCCGCGAGGAGAGCCTGAACAAGGCCGAGGTCTACCTGTGCGGTCCGCCGCCGATGGTCGACGCGGCGATGGAGTTCCTCGAGCAGCACGGGGTGCCGAAGGACCAGGTCTTCCACGACTCGTTCACCAGCCCCGTGACCGGGGACTGAGCAGCACCACCCGAGCCGAACAAGCAGATCAACCCGGCAGATCAACAAGCAGATCAACCAAGGAGTTGAAAGACATGGCAGACATCACCGATCAGAAGGAACGGAGCTTTCCGAAGATCGAGTTCACCGACTCGGAGGCCGGAGCGCTGACCTTCCCGAGCTCGAAGAGTCGCAGCTACAACTACTACAAGCCGGCCAAGCTGCGGGCCACGATGTACGAAGACGTCACCGTCGACGTACAGCCTGACCCCGAACGGCACCTCACCCAAGGGTGGATCTACGGCTTCGGGGACGGTCCCGGCGGCTACCCCCAGGAGTGGACGACGGCGAAGTCGTCGAACTGGCACGCGTTCCTCGACCCCAACGAGGAGTGGGAGCAGTCGATCTACCGCAACAACTCCGCCGTGGTGCACCAGGTCGAGCTGTGCCTGAAGAACGCCAAGCGGGCCCGGGTCTACGACTCGTGGAACGGCCCGTGGCTGAAGTTCATCGAGCGCAACGTGGGCGCGTGGATGCACGCCGAGAACGGTCTGGCGCTGCACGTGTTCACCTCGATCCAGCGCTCGGGCCCCACCAACATGATCAACACCGCCGTGGCCTTCAACGCCGCCCACAAGATGCGCTTCGCCCAGGACCTGGCGCTGTTCAACCTGGACCTCGCGGAGGCCGACGTCGCGTTCGAGGGTTCGGCGCACAAGGAGGTCTGGCAGGAGGCGCCGGAGTGGCAGCCCACCCGTGAGGTCGTCGAGCAGCTGACCGCCGTGGGCGACTGGTGCGAGCTGTTGTTCGCCACCAACATCGTCTTCGAGCAGCTGATCGGGTCCCTGTTCCGCACCGAGCTGGTGATGCAGGTCGCGGCCCGCAACAGCGACTACATCACCCCGACCCTGGTCGGCACCGGCGAGAACGACTACGACCGCGACCTGGGCTACACCCGGGTGCTGTTCCGCCTGCTCACCCAGGACGAGGAGCACGGCGCGGCCAACAAGGAGCTCTTCGGCTCGTGGCTCGCCAAGTGGGTGCCCCGCTGCCAGGAGGCCGCCCACGCCCTCCAGCCGATCTGGTCCCAGGCCGCCGAGAAGCCGGTCACGTTCGCGACCAGCCGGGCCAACGCCACCGCGAAGTTCGTATCCCTCCTCGAGGACCTCGGCCTCGACATCCCGAAGGAGCTTGACCAGTGAACATGCAATTCGGATCCGCCACGGAGTTCTCCAACATGTGTGGCGTCACCCTGATGAACACCCCGATCGGGCGCGTCGTCGCGGAGGTCATGGGCGGCAAGGACGGCGTCGAGCTGACCGAGTACCCCTCGATGATCCGCGTCGACGGAGTCCGGCTCCTCGAGTTCGAGTACGACGAGCTGACCGACGCACTCGGCACGGTGTTCGACGGCTCGGTCTTCGAGGAGATCAGCTCCACGCACTACGGCCGGATGGTGCACCTGGACGACAAGACCATGTTGTTCGCCAGCCCGGAGGACGCGGCCGAGTACATCGGCTTCGACCTCACGGCCAGCAGCTGAGCCACCCACGAGCGTCCCGTCCGGGGCCCGGGTCTGTGGCCCCGGGCGGGACCTGCAGCAGACCAACAGACCAACAGACCACCAGACGCACGAGAAGCGAGGCACGACATGTACACCAAGGATGGCGAGAACTACTTCATCGTCGACAGTCACGTTCACCTGTGGGACGGCCGCAAGGAGAACCAGAAGAACGTCCACGGACAGGAGTTCATCGACTGCTTCTTCGACTACCACAGCAACCTGAGCCCCGACTCCGAGAAGTGGAGCTACGAGGAGTACGTCTACTACGGCGGCGAGCGCCTGATGAAGGACCTCTTCGACGACGGGTACGTCGACCACGCCGTCTTCCAGTCCACGATGCTGATGGAGTTCTACGAGCGGGGGTTCTCCTGCTCCGACGAGAGCTGGGCCCTGACCCAGAAGCACCCGGACAAGCTGACCTACAACCACTCCTTCGACCCGCGCAACGGTGAGGCGGGTCTCAAGCAGTTCGTGGAAGATGCCGAGAAGTTCGACCTCCGGGGCGTCAAGCTCTACACGGCTGAATGGCACGGCGACTCGCGCGGCTACAAGCTCAGCGACCCGGGCTGTCGCACCTACCTCGAGAAGTGCCTCGAGCTGGGGATCACCAACATCCACGTGCACAAGGGCCCGACCCTCAAGCCGCTGGACCGCGACGCCTTCGACGTCGCCGACGTCGACGCCGTGGCCTCGGACTACCTCGACCTGAACTTCATCGTCGAGCACTGCGGGCTGCCGCGCCTGGAGGACTTCTGCTGGATCGCCACCCAGGAGTCGAACGTGTACGCCGGACTCTCGGTCGTGATGCCGTTCATCCACACCCGGCCGCGCTACTTCGCCGAGGTGATCGGCGAGCTCCTCTACTGGGTGGGCGAGGACAAGATGACGTTCTCCAGCGACTACGCGCTGTGGACGCCGAAGTGGCTGATCGAGAAGTTCGTGGACTTCCAGATCCCCGAGGACCTCACCGACTACGCGCAGATCACCACCGACCAGAAGAAGAAGATCCTGGGGCTCAATGCCGCCGCGCTCTACGACATCGAGGTGCCCGAGCACCTCCGGTTGCCGACCTCGGCCGGCGACGCCGAGACGGAGGTCGCCCCGGGCGCGAAGCAGGCCGTGGCGTCATGACACTCCTGGCCACGTCCCTCGAGTCCGAAGTGATGGCCGAGCTGTCGACGGTGCTCGACCCCGAGCTGGACGAGCCCATCACGGACCTGGGCTTCGTCCGCTCGGTGGCCATCGACGACACCGGTGTCACCGTGCACGTGCGGCTGCCGACGTCGTTCTGCTCACCGAACTTCGCCTACCTGATGACCTCCGACGCCGTGGACGCGCTGCGTCGCGTGGAGGACATCGGTCAGGTCCGGGTGTTCCTGGACGACCACCACGACTCCGACAAGATCAACGCCGGGTTGGCCGCGGACGCCGGCTACCGGGGCACCTTCGGGGTCGAGGCCGAGGACAGCCTCGACGAGCTACGGCTGATCTTCCAGCGCAAGGCGCACACCGCGGCCATGGAGCGCTGCATCGAGGACCGCCTCAAGCACTCCGGCCTCACCGTGGCGGACATCTACCGCCTGCGGCTGAACAACCTGCCGGGCGGACGGCTCAAGGAGGCGCTGCTGCGGCGGCGTACGGCGATCGGGCTGGGCATCGGCCCCCACGCACGGGTGTTCGTCGACGAGCACGGGGAACCCGTGCCGCCGGACGAGGTGCCGTTGCGACTCCGCTTCGCCAAGGCCGTCCGGATCTCCATCGAGGGCAACTCCCACTTCTGCCGCGGGCTGCTGGCCACGCGCTACGAGGAGGGGGAGGACCTCGCCACCCGCATCACCAACACCCGCTCCTCGAGTGGCGGGTCAGCAAGGAGGGCGTCATGAAGGCAGTGCAGGTCGTGGGCTACCACACCAAGATGCAGTTGACAGAGGTTCCCGACCCCGAGGTGCAGGGACCGTTCGACGTCGTCGTCAGGATCGGTGGCGCGGGGGTCTGTCGCACTGACCTGCACGTCCTCGAGGGCCAGTGGGAGGCCAAGTCCGGCGTCGAGCTCCCGTACACGATCGGCCACGAGAACGCCGGCTGGGTGCACGCCGTGGGCGACGCGGTCACCAACGTCGCGGTGGGGGACAAGGTGATCCTGCACCCGTTGATGACCTGCGGCCTGTGCCGCGCGTGCCGCTTCGGTGACGACGTGCACTGTGAGAACAGCCAGTTCCCGGGCATCGACACCCACGGCGGGTACGCCGAGTACTTGCTCACCAACGCACGCAGCGTCGTCAGGATCGACGACTCGCTCGAACCGGCCGACGTGGCCGCACTCGCCGATGCCGGTCTGACGGCGTACCACGCGGTCGCCAAGACGGCCGCCGCCACGCGACCGGGAGACGTCTGCGTGATGATCGGCGCCGGGGGGCTCGGCCACATCGGCATCCAGGTGATGAAGGCGATCTCCGCGGCCACGCTGGTCGTCGTGGACCGCAACCAGGCGGCCCTCGACCTGGCCCTCGAGATCGGCGCCGACCACGCGATCCTGGCCGACGGCAACCACGTCGAGAAGGTGCTGGAGCTCACCGGTGGCAACGGGGCCGAGGCCGTCGTCGACTTCGTCGGTGAGGGCGGCGCGACCGCCGAGGGCATCGCGATGCTGCGCCGGGCCGGCAACTACTACGTCGTCGGGTACGGCGAGAACATCGACGTCCCGACGATCGACGTGATCTCCACCGAGATCAACTTCATCGGCAACCTCGTCGGCTCCTACAACGACCTGCAGGAGCTCATGGTCCTCGCGGCCAGGGGCGACGTACGCCTGCACACGACGACGTACCCACTCGAGGACTTCCAGCGGGCGCTCGACGATCTCGACGCCGGCCGGGTCAGGGGCCGGGCGATCCTTGTGCCCTGACGGCCCGACCGCACCGACCCACCCACCCATCAACAGACCATCGATCACTACGTGAAGGGTTGCTCGACATGGCAAAGGAACTGCGATTCAACGAAGACGCTCGGCGACTGCTCGAGTCCGGGGTCAACGCCCTGGCCGACGCGGTCAAGGTGACGCTGGGCCCGAAGGGACGCAACGCCGTCCTGGAGAAGCTCACCGGCCCACCCACGATCACCAACGACGGGGTGACCATCGCCAAGGAGATCCAGCTGCGGGAGCCGTTCGCCAACATGGGCGCCCAGCTGGTCAAGGAAGTCGCGATGAAGACGAACGGGGTGGTCGGTGACGGCACCACGACCGCCACCGTGCTCGCCCAGGCGATGGTCCGTGAGGGGATGGCCGCGGTCACTGCGGGTGCCAACCCGATGCGCGTGCGTCGCGGGATCGAGCGCACCATCCCGGTCCTGATCGAGACCCTGGCCGAGATGGCCGTCGACGTCACCGGGCAGGAGGACCTCGAGCGGATCGCCACCCTGGCGGCCAGCGACGACGAGTCGATCGGCGTCGTGATCGCCGAGGCGGTGGCCCGGGTCGGTCGCAACGGCATCGTCACCACCGAGGAGTCGGAGTCCCTGGGCCTCTCGGTCGACGTGGTCGACGGCATCGAGTTCGACCACGGCTACATCTCCGGCTACATGGTCACCGACCAGGAGAAGATGGAGACGGTCTACCAGAACCCGGTGATCCTGCTGACGAACAAGAAGATCAGCCAGGTCCAGGACATCATGCCGACCCTCGAGCTCGCCAAGCGCGCTGAACGGCCCTTGGTGGTCCTCGCCGAGGACGTCGACGGGCCGGCGTTGCAGCTCCTGGTCGGCGGCAACATGCACAACACCATGCAGTCGGTCGTCGTCCGCGCTCCCGGTTTCGGGCACCGCCGCGTCGCCGAGCTGCAGGACCTCGCGGTGGCTCTGGGCGGTCAGGTGATCGCCAAGGACACCGGGCTCGAGCTGAGCGAGGTCACCGCTGCGCACCTCGGCTCCTGCGATCGGATCACGATCACCGAGAGCGACACCACGATGGTCGGTGGGCACGGTGAGAAGGAGCTGCTCGATGCCCGCATCAAGCAGCTGGAGACCCAGTTCGAGCGGGCCCGGCTCGACGCCGACCAGGACAGCCTGCAGCTGAGGCTCGCCCGGCTGGCCGGCACGGTCGCGGTGATCAAGGTCGGAGGCGCTACCAGCGTCGAGCTCAGGGAGCGGATGCTGCGCGTCGACGACGCCCTGTCCGCGACCCGGGCCGCGCTCGAGGAAGGGGTGGTGGCCGGCGGCGGCGCTGCACTCGTGCACGCCCAGGACGCGGTGTCGCGGGTGGAGCTGACCGGCGACGACGCGGTCGGCCGTGAGGTCGTACGGCGAGCACTGGCCGAGCCGCTGCGCTGGATCTCGATCAACGCCGGCTACGACGGCGACGAGGTGGTCGAGAAGGTGGCCACGTTGCCGCCCGCGCAGGGTTTCAACGCGCTGTCGGGTGAGTACGTCGACATGTTCGTCGACGGTGTCATCGACCCGTTCAAGGTGACCAGGGCCGCGCTGGAGAGTGCCGCCTCGATCGCCGCGCTGCTGATCACCACCGAGACCGCAGTGGTCGAGGAAGTCTTCGGGAACCCGGGAGCGATCATGGCGCCCGGCTTCGGCGACCTGGCCGAGGGCATGGTCCGGCCCTCGAACATCTACTGAGGTGATCGGGCAATGGACAGCGGACTGCTCCTGGTGGCCGTCGGTGCATTGCTCGTGACGAGCCTGCTGCTGCGCAACGCGGCAGCAGGCCACGTCACGCCCGACATGGTGCCCACCTGCCTGGCCGGCCGGCTCCGGCTCAGCAACCGGCTGTCGCCGGTCCTCCTGGTCGCGGCGACGGCCGTGCTGCTCGGTGGCATCGCGCTCATCGTGCTTTCTCAAATTGCGACAGGGGTGTGAAGTGGATCACCCTAGGGTCACGGCATGACGATGGTGTCCACCTCCCACGACCGGTCGGCCGTCGACCGGGGGACCTGCTGCGACCCCGAGCTGGAGCAGGGGTTCGCCGCGTTCCTCTCGGCGGTCTTCGCCCTCGCCGACGTTCGTGAAAGGGCCACCGTCGCGGCGATCGCCGTACGCGTCGGCACCTCGAGCGCTGCGGCCAGGGTCACCCTGCGTGGCCTCCACGAGCACGGTCTCGTGGAGGCCGGGGGCAACGGGTGGGTGACCCTGACCGAGCACGGGATGGAGCACGCCAGGGCGGCCCTCGGCGACCCGGAGCCCGACCGGGCCGGCGACAGGGCCCTGGTTCCCTCTGAGGTGCGGCGATGACCCTCGACGAGTTGCCCCGGTCGGGGCGGGCGATGGTGACTGGTCTCGATGCGAGCGGTGCGGCGCGGCGTCGGTTGATGGACCTCGGGGTGTTGCCGGGTGTTGAGGTGACTGCCGAGGGCACCAGTCCTCTGGGGGATCCGACGGCGTACCGGGTCCGGGACACCGTGATCGCCCTGCGTCGGGTGCAGGCCCGTGGCATCCATGTCGTCCTGTGGGGCGAGCGATGAACGTCGATCTGCCGATGCCGAACGAGTCTCCCGGGGCCGCCGGTCCGGCCTGTGGAACCTGCGCCCTGCACGGTGTCGCGAACCTCAAGAGGTTCGGCGTGGCTGCCGGCGATGCCGACGTGGTGGTCGCGTTGGCCGGCAACCCCAACACCGGCAAGAGCACGGTCTTCAACGCGTTGACCGGCCTGCGGCAGCACGTGGGCAACTGGCCCGGTACGACGGTCACCCGGGCCGAGGGCTCCTACGGGTTCGGTGACCGTGGGTTCAAGGTGGTCGACCTGCCCGGCGCCTACTCGCTGCTCTCCACCAGCAGCGACGAGGAGGTGGCACGCGACTTCCTCCTCTTCGGGGACCCCGACGTGACCGTGGTCGTGGTCGATGCGACCCGGCTGGAACGCAACCTCAACCTGGTGCTGCAGATCCTGCAGGTCACCGACCGGGTCGTGGTGGCCCTCAACCTGATGGACGAGGCGAGGCGGCATGGCGTCGAGATCGACGTACGCCACCTGACCCGGGCACTCGGCGTACCGGCAGTGCCGATGGTGGCGCGACGGGGCGAGGGCATGTCGGAGCTGCTGGCCGCGATCGCCGAATCGGCACCCGCACACACACACCCACACGGGCACACACCCGGACACGCACCCGGGCACGGGCACGGTCATGGATCGGGGCGGCGGTTGCGCAAGCAGAAGTTCGAGCCGGACGTCTCGCGGGCCGTCGACGAGCTGGCCGACCAGCTGCGCGAGGAGTTCCCCGGCATCGCCAACGCGCGCTGGGTGGCGTTGCGGCTCCTCGAGGGCGACCCCGGCATCGAGCGCGCCGTCCAGGACGGCACCCTCGGCGAGCTGGCCCGCCAGCAGACCGGACGGCTGGCCTCATGAGCAGGGATTCGGTGCTGGAGACCGCGGCCCGTCTACGGCGCACCCTGCCGGAGGACTTCGGTGACGGTGTGGTGACCTCGATCTTCGACGACGCGGCCCGGATCGCACGCGCCAGTGTCTCGACCGCCGGGGAGGACGGTGCCACGAGGCGTCCGGCGTTCGACCAGGTCCTCGACCGGGCGTTGACCCACCGGGTGTGGGGCTTCGTGGTGATGGGGGCACTGTTCTTCGGGGTCTTCTGGTTCACCATCGCCGGTGCCGCGGTCCCCTCGGACCTGCTCTACGTGCTGCTCGTCGACCACGGCCACACCTGGCTCCGCGCCGGGTTCGCGGTGGTCGGCTCGCCCTGGTGGGTCACCGGCCTCCTGGTCGACGGGGTGTACCTGGGCACGGCCTGGGTGGTGGCGGTGATGCTGCCCCCGATGGCGATCTTCTTCCCGCTCTTCACCCTCCTGGAGGACTTCGGCTACCTGCCCCGCGTGGCGTTCAACCTCGACCGCCTCTTCGCCGGCGCCGGCGCCCACGGCAAGCAGTCCCTCACGATGATGATGGGCTACGGCTGCAACGCCGCCGGCGTGACGGCCACCCGCATCATCGACAGCCCCCGCGAGCGACTGATCGCGATCATCACCAACAACTTCAGCGTCTGCAACGGCAGATGGCCCACCCTGATCCTGATGGGCACGATCTTCATCGGCTCCCTCGCACCACCCGCCCTCGCCGGGGTCCTCGCCGCCGCAAGCGTGGTCCTCGTCGCCGTACTCGGCATCCTCACCACCCTCGCCGTGTCATGGGCCCTGTCCCGCACCGTGCTGCGGGGCGAGACCTCGGTCTACTCCCTCGAGCTGCCGCCCTACCGGCCACCCCAGGTCTGGCGCACCATCTACACCAGCATGATCGACCGCACCTACAAGGTGCTACGCCGGGCACTGGTGATGGCCGCCCCGGCCGGTGCGGTGATCTGGCTGCTCGGCAACCTCCACCTCGGCGGCACCAGCCTGGCCGCGCACCTCGTGACCGGCCTCGAACCCGCCGGGTGGGTGCTCGGCCTCAACGGGATCATCCTGCTCGCCTACCTGGTCGCCATCCCCGCCAACGAGATCGTCATCCCGACCATCCTGATGCTCACCCTCACCCTCGGCCACACCACCGGTGCGGCCGCCGACGCAGCCGCCGGGGTGATGGTCAACCTCTCCGACGCCCAAGCCGGCACCGTGCTGGTCGACATCGGAGGGTGGACCCTGCTGACGGCGGTGAACCTGATGCTCTTCTGCCTGCTCCACAACCCGTGCAGCACGACGATGTTGACGATCTGGCGGGAGACGCGATCGGTGAAATGGACGACCCTCGCCACGGTCCTGCCGCTGGGGTTGGCCGGCCTGGTCTGCACCCTCGTCGCCCTCGCCTGGCGGACGTTCTAGCCCACACCAAACAACAGGAGCCGCCGTACACCGGCACCACCGCGCCCCTGTCGCCACCTCACACCCCGCCAGCGGGGTGCACACCGTCATGGACAGCGCGTTACATGCGGGAGGGGGAGCGGTGGGCTCACCGCGCACCCGCTCGCGCGGGCCTCAACCCTTGGGCCGGGCGCACTAGGGTTGAGGTGACACGTTCCCCTCCCCGAACGGAGCGACCATGGCCCGCACGATCGCCACCAACACCAAGGTCGACCTCGACGGACTGCTCGAGTTCGTCCGCCCGCGCCACCACATGCTTCTGATCACCCAACGAGCCGACGGGGGCGTGCAGGCCTCGCCGGTGTCCGGCGGCGTCGACGACTCCGGCCGGCTGGTGATCGCCAGCTACCCCGAGCGCGCCAAGACCCGCAACGTGCGACGACGTCCCGACGTCTCCGTGGTGGTGGTCTCCGACGAGTGGAACGGAGCCTGGGTGCAGGTCTCAGGAACGTGCGAGGTCCTCGACGCCACCGAAGGCGACGAAGCCCTGGACGCCTTCGTCGAGTACTTCCGCAACATTGCCGGTGAGCATTCCGACTGGGCCGAATACCGCCAGGCGATGCTCGACCAGGGCAAGTCGCTGCTGCGCATCACGCCCACCACGTGGGGTCCCATCGCGACCGGCGGCTTCCCGACGCGCCTGGCCTGATCGACCAGCAGGGTCCATCGCTGGGGTTGCCGGGTATGATTGTTGAACATTCAACCAAATGGGCGCACAGCCCTGCGAACCGAAGGAGTGGAGCCATGGCCGGCGCAGTGAACGAGAGCGGCACGCCCAAGGCACACCCGGTGGTGACCGTCACCGGACCCCGCACACTGCACGAGTCGAACGAGACGCTCACCCTGCCTGAGCCGGGCCGCGCGATCGTTGACATCACCTACACCGGCGTCTGTGGCACCGACGTCCACGGCTACACCGACGGGCACATGCTGCCCCCGGCCGTGTTCGGCCACGAGTGGACCGGACGCGTGAGCGCCGTCGGAGACGGAGTGACCGGACTCGACGTCGGCCAGCGCGTCGTCGGCGGTGTCGGACCGGCCTGCGGCACCTGCTCCCAGTGCATCGCCGGACACACGCGCCAGTGCGACACCGCCTTCGCCGAAGCAAATGGCGTCGACCCGGATGCCCCCGAGCACGGCGCCTTCGCCGGTCAGGTGCATGTCTCGGCCCGCCGGCTCATCCCGGTCCCGGACGAGGTCACCGACATCGAGGCTGCCCTGGTCGAGCCCGCCACCGTCACCTTCCACGCCGTACGCCGGGTCGCCGCGGCCCCCGGCGCCATCGTCGTTGTCCAGGGAGCCGGCCCGATCGGACTGTTGACCGCGCAGAACGCACGCAACGCCGGTGCCGGCCACGTCATCGTCTCCGAGCCCTCGTCCGCGCGTCGCGACATGGCCACCGGTCTCGGATTCACCGATGTGGTGGACCCGAGCGAGCTGAAGGCTCGCGTGGAGGCCATGACCGACGGCCGTGGCGCCGACGTGCTCTACGAATGCACGGGCGTCGCCGCACTACTGCAGCCGTCCGCCGAACTCGTACGCCGCGGCGGCACGCTTGCCCTGCTCGGCTTCCCGCTGGACACCTCGACGGTGAGCTACGGCGACTGGCAGGTCCGCGAGCTGACCGTCATCGGCTCCCTGGCCTACAACCACGACGATTTCGTCGCGACCATCCGGTTGATCGCCGAGAAGAGGATCGACGTTGCCCCGCTGCACACCGGCACCGTCAGCCTGTCCGAACTCGGCGACCTCCTCGAGGAGCTCGACTCGGGCAAGAGCAGTCACACCAAGGTGCTGGTGAACCCGCACGCGTGATGAGGGCCGCCGCGAACGTCGTCCTTCCACTCCGTCCCCACCATCAATGGCGATGAGCTGGATCGGGGGGTCCGAGTAGGGCTGACGGCCTTCGTCTCAACTTGAGACCGGTGGAGCCGGCACAAGAGTGAATCGTGTGGGCCATGGTGAGCTACCGCTTCCTTGACGCCCTCGGCCAGGTCGTGGCCGAGGGCGACCATCCAGACCACGCCGCAGCTCTCGAGTGGGCCCGCATCGAGGAAGAGACCGCGGACGGCGTCAACCGTGTGGAGTACTTCGGACCTGACAAGCACTGGCGTTGGGCCGGTCCACTGCAGGCCTGATCCTTTCGCTGGGGGCGTTGCGTCCCCGAGCAGGGAGAACCTGTCGCGAACTGCGGCAGTTCGCTCGTGCGGCGTCCGCGGTTCCGCTCGAGCGACCGCACGAGAGGCGCCAACTGCCGCAGTTCGCGACGCGGAGCCGTGCGGCGGACTCGGCCTCGGATCAGCTGACCGCGCTGGCCAACCTACCGGCGATGAGGTCGACGGCCTCGGCGACGATCCGGCTGACCAGGGCGTCGACGGTGGGGATGTCGTCGATCAGGCCCTGGCACATGCCGACGCTCCAGATGCCGGCCTCGGGGTCGCCGTTCTCGTAGACCGACCGACCGCGTACGCCGGCCACCAGCTCGCGCACCTCGGCGAACTCCGCGCCGGCGTCGAGTCGGCGTACGACCTCCTGGCTGACCGCGTTGCGGGCCACCCGGGCGGTGTTGCGCAGCGGCCGGAAGATCAGCTCGGTGTCGTGCTCGGTGGCAGCGACGATCTGCTCCTTGATCCGGCGGTGCACCGGCGCCTCCTCGGTGCAGAGGAAGCGGGTGCCCATGTTGACGCCGTCGGCGCCCAGCGCGAGCGCGGCGACCAGGCCTCGGGCGTCCGCGAAGCCGCCCGAGGCGACCACGGGGATCGACAGTGCTCGCGTGGCGGCGGGGATCAGCACGAGTCCGGGGATGTCGTCCTCGCCGGGGTGGCCGGCGCACTCGAAGCCGTCGATGCTGACCGCGTCGACGCCGAGGGCCTCGGCCTTGAGCGCGTGTCGCACGCTCGTGCACTTGTGGATCACCTTCACGCCGGCCGGCCGGAACACCTCGAGGTGCTCGGCGGGCATGCTGCCGGCGGTCTCGACGATGCGTACACCGGACTCGATGATCGCCTGCCGGTACTCGGCGTACGGCGGCGGGTTGATCGTCGGCAGGATGGTCAGGTTCACCCCGAACGGCCGGTCGGTGAGGTCGCGGGTGCGGAGGATCTCCTTGACCAGGTCCTCGGGCGTGGGCTGGGTCAGCGCGGTGAGGAAGCCCAGTGCCCCCGACTCGGCCACGGCGGCGACGAGCCCGGCGCGGCCGACCCACTGCATGCCGCCCTGGATGATCGGGTGCTCGACACCGAAGAGCTCGGTGAACCTGGTGCGCAGGCGGGGCGCCGGTGCCGTCATGACAACACCTCGACCGAGACGGGGGACGCGGCAGCGCCCGCGAAGTCCGCGGGACGGCGCTCGAAGAAGGCGGCGCGGCCCTCGGCGAACTCAGGGGTTGAGAAGAGACTCATCTGCACCTCGGCCTCCGCTGTCAGGATGCCCTCGAGGGTCTGGTCGGGCTGGGCGAGGATGCGGCGTACGCCGGCGAGCGCCGGTGCGGACTTCGTGGCGAGCTCGCCGGCCAGGACGAGCGCCCTGTCGAGGACCGTGCTGTCGTCGACCAGCTCGTCGACCAGGCCGCAGGCAAGGGCGGCGGGAGCATCGAGGGTGCAGGCGGTCAGCACCATCCGTCGGGTCAGCGCCGGCCCCACCCGCTGGGGGAGCGACCAGAGCAGGCCGGTGTCGGGGGCCAGCCCGATCTTCGCGAACGACGCGGCGAACCGGGCCGACTCGGAGGCGACCACGAGATCGCAGGCGCAGGCCAGGGCCAGGCCGAGGCCGAAGGCACCGCCCTCGACGGCCGCGACGATCGGTGTCGCCGAGGTGACCATCTGTCGGGCGATCGCGTTGACCAGTTCGAGTCGGCGGCGGCTGATCTCCGGGTCCGTCGTCATCGAGCCGATGTCACCGCCGGAGCAGAACATCGGGGCGGCACCGGTGAGCACGATCGCGCGTGACTCCCGCTCCGCGAGCACGAGCGCGTCGAGCAGCGTGGCACGGTCGTCGAGGTCGACGGCGTTGCGGCGCTCGGGGCGGTTGAGGGTCAGGACGCGGACCGGGCCGTGGTCCTCGACCAGGAGGCCAGGGCTGGTGGGGGCGCTCATGCCTCGAAGGCCCGGATCATCTGCTTGGCGATGATCAGCTTCTGGATCTCGCTGGTGCCCTCGTAGAGCCGGAACAGGCGGGCGTCACGGTAGAACCGCGACACCGGGACCTCGCTCATGTAGCCCATGCCGCCGTGGATCTGGACGGCCCGGTCGGCGACCCGGTCGACCATCTCGGTGCAGAACAGCTTCGCGCTCGACGGTGCGATGCGCCGGTCGGACTCGTCGTCGTAGCGGCGGGCCGCCTCGAGCACCATGCACTCGCCGGCGAACGACTCGGCCTCGCTGTCGGCGAGCATCGCCTGCACCAGCTGGAAGTCGGCCAGCTTCGTGCCGCCCTGGGTGTTGGTGGTGGCGTGCTTGAGGCTCTCGTGGATCAGGCGCTTGGAGAGTCCGACCGACATCGCGGCGATGTGGATCCGGCCCTTGACCAGCGACCGCATGGCGGTGCCGAAGCCCTCGCCCTCGACCTCGCCGACCAGGTTGCCGACCGGCACGCGCGCGTTGTCGAAGAACACCTCGGAGGTGGCCGCGCCGCGCTGGCCCATCTTGGCGTCCTTCGGCCCGACGGTGACGCCCGGTGTGTCAGTGGGTACGACGAACACCGAGATGCCCTTCGTGCCGTCAGTGACGTCACCGGTGCGTGCGAAGACCATCAGCAGGTCGGCGTACATCGCGTTGGTGATGAAGCGCTTCTGGCCGGAGATGACGTAGTCGTCGCCCTCGCGGACCGCCTTGGTGCGCAGGCCGCTGGGGTCGGAGCCTGCCTCGGGCTCGGTGAGCGCGAACGACGCCACCAGGTCGCCGCTGGCCAACCCGGGCAGCCAGCGCTCCTTCTGGGCCTCGGTGCCAGCGTTGACCAGGACCTGCCCGGCGATGCCGTTGTTGGTGCCGAACATCGACCGGAAGCTCGGCGTGGTCCAACCGAACTCCATCGCCAGCCGCACGTCCTCGAGCTCCGACATGCCCAGGCCGCCGTACTCGGTGGGAATCATGTAGCCGAACAGCCCCATCGCCTTGGCCTTGTCGCGCAGGCGGTCGGGGATACGGTCGCTCTCCTCGATCTCGTCCTCGGCCGCGACCACGTCCTTGCGGATGAAGGTGCGGACGGCGTCGAGGACGAAGGCGAATTCGTCGGGTTCCATGGGGACTCCTGGGGGCTCGTTCGGTGGAGGTCGTGAGGGGAGTGGCAGTCAGGCGAGGCCGATGACGCCGGTGGCGGCGAGCTTGGCGATGGCGACGTCGTCACGGCCGAGCTCGGTGAGCACGGCGGCCGTGTGCTCGCCCAACGCCGGGATCGGACCCATCGGCAGCTCGACGTCGCGGAACGTGGTCGGCGGCAGGACCGCGTCGACCGGGCCGGACGGCGTCTCGACCGTGCGCCAGCGGTCGCGCTCGGAGAGCTGCGGGTGCTTGGCGAGGCCGGCCATGTCGTTGACCTGCGCGGCGGCGACGCCGGCCTCGGCCAGGCGCCGGTCGAGCTCTGCGGTGGTGAAGCCGCGGGTCGCCTTGCCGACGATCCGGTCGACCTCGGCGCGGTTCGCGACGCGCTGCGGGTTCGTGGCGTAGTCGGGGTGCTCGGCGAGCTCGGGCAGCTCGAGGACGTGGGTGACCAGCGCGCGCCAGCCGCGGTCGTTCTGCACGCCGATCAGGATCTGGCCGTCGGAGCTGGGGTAGGCGTCGTACGGCGCGATCGAGGCGTGGCTGAGTCCCATGCGCGGGATCTGCACGCCGCCGTAGAGGTGCATGTAGAGCGGGTGGCCGAGCCACTCGACGGTGGCGTCGAACATCGAGATGTCGACCACGCCGCCCTTGCCGGTGCGCTCGCGACGGAACAGCGCGCCGAGCACGGCCTGCGCGGTGTAGAGGCCGGCGGCGATGTCGGAGCTGGGCACGCCGGTCTTGGTCGCGGTGTCGGGAGTGCCGGTCACGGAGACCAGGCCCGACTCGGCCTGGATCAGCATGTCGTAGGCCTTGCGGTCACGCAGGGGTCCGTCGGTGCCGTATCCGGAGATGGAGGCCACGACCAGGCGCGGGTTCTCGTCGGCCAGCTCCTGGAGGTCGAGACCGAGCCGGGCTGCGGCGCCCGGGGCGTTGTTCTGCACGAACACGTCGGCACCGGCGATCAGCTCGCGGGCCAGGGCGAGGCCGTCGGGGTCCTTGAGGTCGAGCGCGACCGACTCCTTGCCGCGGTTGAGCCACACGAAGTGCGAGGCCAGGCCGTTGACTGCCGTGTCGTACTGGCGGGCGAAGTCACCCTCACCGATGCGCTCGAGCTTGATCACCCGGGCGCCGAGGTCGGCGAGGTGCCGGGTGGCGAGGGGCGCGGCGACGGCCTGTTCGAGGGCCACCACGGTGATTCCGTCGAGCGGCAGGAGCGGTGAGGTCATGCCCTCAGCATCGCCGAGGAGTCTATTGCGCGTCCAATACCCAATCGGTGGACAATCATTGCTTCTGACGCAATAGTTGGCGGATGGAACTGCACCACCTCGAGGCCTTTCTCGCGGTCGCGGACGAGCTGCACTTCGGCCGGGCCGCCGACCGGTTGCACATGGCCCAGCCGCCGCTGAGCCGCATGATCAAGCAGCTGGAGCGTGAGCTGGGGTCGCCGCTGTTCGAGCGCACCACCCGCAGCGTGCGCCTGACCACCGCCGGCGAGGCGCTGGTGCGCCCGGCCAACGACGTGCTCGAGGGAGTGCGCGTGGCCAAGCGCGCCGTACGCTCGGCCGGCCGTGGCGAGACCGGCCGGGTCCGCCTCGGCTTCGCGGGCCCGTCGTCGCACGTGCTGGTCGGCCAGCTGGGCCGGGTCGTGCGCGAGCAGCACCCGGGCATCGAGCTCTCGCTGCGGAGCACCACCTACAACTACGAGGCCCTGCGCTCCCTGGTCGACGGCGAGCTCGATCTCGTGATCGCGCGCTGGCGCATCGAGCCCGAAGGTGTGGACTACCGCCCGATCGCGGCCGAGCGCTACGTGATCGTCGTCCCGCACGGACACCGCTTCGCCTCACGCAAACGGCTTTCCATGGCCGACCTGCGCGACGAGCAGTTCGTCGCCCTGCCCGCCGACCCCGGATCCAGCGTGCGCGACGGCATGTTCGACCTGGCCAAGGCGGCCGGCTTCCAGCCCAACGTCGTGCAGACCGCACCCGACTCGTGGACCGTGATCGCGCTCGTGGCGGCCGGGGTCGGCATCACCTTCACCCTCGACACGGCGGTCGCCAACGTCGTCCAGCGCGGCATCGGTGTGATCCCGCTCCAGGAGGGCAACCGGGCGTCGTACCAACAGCTGGTCTGGCGCAAGGGGGACCGCAACCCGGCCCTGCTCGCGGTGCTGCGCTCCTCGGAGGAGGCGCTGCCTACGCCCGAGGGTGCGGAGCGGTCCTGAGCTGGGTTGTCGCTCAGCGTGGCCCCGGAGCGGTGGTGACGCCGATCCTCAGCTGTTCCGTGTCGGCACTGCTGGCGCGGTCCACGAGGCGAGCAGTGCGAGTGCCTCTGCGGTTCGCGAGGCCGGTTCGGCGGCGTACAAGGTGAGCGTGAGGCCGGGTTCGGAGACCATGTCGACGCTCTCGTAGGCCAGATCGAGATCTCCGACGACCGTGTGGTGGAACTGCTTGGTTCCGGAACCGTGCAGACGTACGTCGTGGCTGCTCCATCGTCGCCGGAAGTCGTCGCTGCAGGTGGAGAGTTCGCCGACCAGGTCGTGCATGTGCTTGTCATGGGGATCCCGACCTGCCTCGGTGCGCAGGATCGAGACGCACGTGTCAGCGGCCGTGTCCCAGTCGGGATAGAACCGTCGGGAGTCCTCGTCGAGGAACGTGTAGCGGGCAAAGTTGGGGACCTCGGTCCCGGCCCGTTCGTAGAGCGAGGCGTGCATCGCGCGGCCGAGTTCGTTGGATGCGAGCAGATCCATCCGCCCGTTGCGGACGATCGCCGGACCGTTCGCGAAGGCGTCCAACACCCACTGGAGCGTGGGCGGTGCCGTCCAGGCACGCTTGGCACGCCGACGGGGGCGCAGGATCGCGCTGGTGCCGTCGGCAGCCTGCGCGAGGTGGAAGAGGTGAGCGCGCTCGGCCTCCTCAAGCTTCAGTGCCCGCGAGATCGCGTCGAGCACCGAGGCGCTGACGCCGGCCAGGGCGCCGCGTTCGAGCTTGGAGTAGTACTCGATGCTGACCCCCGCCAGGGCAGCCACTTCGCCGCGGCGCAAGCCGGGGACTCGCCGCTGACCCACGTCGGGCATGCCCACGTCGCGAGGTGTCAGCTTTGCTCGCCTGCTGGTGAGGAACTCACGCACCTCGGCTCGGTTGTCCATGCCGCCAACGGTACGGCGGCTGCCGGCCTCGTGGGGTGCCCTGTCGGTACACCTTCCGACCGTGACTTCCTCGGCGTCCGCCGATCAGGTGACATGGATGCAACAGACCCGCTGACCCGAGAGGAACCGCTCCGTGACTTGCCAGACCACCACGTCCGACCGCATGGCGGAGGCGTCCACCGACGACGGGGACCGGCTTCCCCTGGCGGCCCTGTTGGTGATGGCACTGATGGGATTCCTGCTCATCGCGACCGAGACCATGCCTGCGGGCCTGTTGCCGCAGATCGCTGTGGGGCTGAGCGTCAGTGAGGGAGTCGCGGGGCAGTTCGTGAGCGCCTTTGCCCTGGGCACGGTGATCGCAGCGATCCCCGCGGTTGCGTTGACCCGGGGGATGCGCCGCAAGCCGGTCTTCATCGTGGGCATCCTCGGGATCCTTGCCGCCAACGTCGTGACTGCGCTCTCCAGTGAGATCGCCCTCTCCCTCGCCGCACGGTTCGTGGGTGGGGCGTTCGCCGGCCTGGTCTGGGGGATGACCGCCGGGTACGCACGGCGCATCACCGCACCCCGGTACACCGGCAGGGCACTGGCGATCGCCTCGATCGGAGTGCCGCTGGGCCTGGCCGTCGGAACACCCTTCGGTTCGTGGCTCGGCGCGACATCCGACTGGCGCTGGTCCTTCGGAACCCTGGCGGTCCTGACGCTGATCACCGCGGTTCTGGCCGCACTCCTGATCCCCGACGCACCCGGCCAGGCCGCAACCACGCAGATCGCGCTGGTCCGCGTGCTGCACCTTCCCGGTGTCGCGGTGATCCTCGCCGTGATCGTGGCGTGGATGCTCGCGCACAACATCGTCTACACCTACATCTCGGCCTATCTCAGCTCGGGTGGACTCGACCTCTCCGTGGACGTCGCGCTGGTCACCTTCGGCGTCGCGGCCCTGCTCGGCATCGGCGTCACCGGCGCCGTCATCGATCACACGTTGCGGCCCTTGGTCCTGACCAGCATCGCTCTGTTCATCGCCGCCGGCGCACTCTTCATCGTCGGCCACCACTCCGTCGTCGCAGTCCTGATGGCGATCGTCCTGTGGGGGCTGGCCTTCGGTGGCGCGGCAGCCCAACTGCAGACGGCCATCAGCATCGCCAGTGGCGACAACGCCGATGTCGCGAACTCCATGCTCGGCGTCGCCTTCAACCTGGCCATCTTCGCCGCCGGCGTGGTCGGCGCCGTCGTCATCGGCAACTTCGACGGCATCGCCCTCCCGATCGTCATGGTCGTGCTCGCCCTGACTGCCCTGACGCTGGCGTTCCTCGGACGCCGTACGGCGTTCCCCATGAGGCCGTGAGTCACCGGCCATGCCCAATTCCCACTCCACTCCACAGACCCCTTGAACACCGAACAGGAGAACCCATGGTGACCGTCAACGCCTATGCCGCTCGATCCGCCACTGGCGGCCTCGTGCCCACCACCATCGAGCGCCGAGACCTCGGCCCGTACGACGTGCTGATCGAGGTGAAGTACGCCGGCATCTGCCACTCCGACATCCACACGGTCCGCGGAGACTGGGGTCCCCAGCCCTACCCGCTGGTGCCGGGCCATGAGATCGCCGGCATCGTCACCGAGGTCGGCTCGGCCGTCACCGCGCACGCTGTCGGCGACCGAGTGGGAGTGGGTTGCATGGTGAACTCCTGCGGCGACTGCGCCAACTGTCGAGCCGGGGAGGAGCAGTACTGCCTGGCCGGGAACACCGGCACCTACGGCATCGTCGACCGTGACGGGACCATCACCCAGGGCGGCTACTCCACGCACGTGGTGGTGACGGAGAAGTTCGTTCTCCGCATCCCCGACGGCCTTGACCTGGACGTCGCAGCCCCGCTGCTGTGCGCGGGCATCACCACCTACTCCCCGCTGCGCCACTGGGGCGCCGGACCCGGCAAGAAGGTCGCGATCGTGGGGCTCGGAGGCCTCGGCCACATGGGCGTCCAGCTCGCCCACGCCATGGGCGCCGAGGTCACCGTCCTGTCCCAGTCGCTGAAGAAGCAGGAGGACGGCCTCCGCCTGGGAGCCGACCATTACCACGCCACCAGCGACGAGGACACGTTCACCGACCTGGCCGGCAGCTTCGACCTGATCGTCAACACCGTCAGCGCCTCCATCGACATCAACGCCTACCTGCAACTCCTTGCCCTCGACGGTGCCCTCGTCAACGTCGGAGCGCCCGCACAACCGCTCCCTGTGCAGGCGTTCTCCTTGATCATGGGCCGCCGTTCCTTCGCCGGTTCCATGATCGGCGGCATCCGCGAGACCCAGGAGATGCTCGACTTCTGCGCCGAGCACGGCCTCGGCGCAGAGATCGAGGTCATCCCCGCCAGCGAGATCAACGACGCCTACCAGCGAGTCCTCGACTCCGACGTTCGCTACCGCTTCGTCATCGATGCGGCAACGTTCTGAGATGGCCGTCGTTCGGCGAGGGCTGTTCACGGCTGCACTGTTGGTGGCCCTCGGTGTCGTCACTGGATGCAGGTCATCGGACGGCGATGCATCGTCCGGTGCGACGCCTTCCTCGGTCTCCGTGACCTCTTCAACAGGCCCGAGGCCCGACCTCAGCACAGGCGCTCGAGACGCCGCGGTCGTGGGGACGGTCATCCGCTTCACCTCGGAAGACACCTCGGTCGATGTCACCATCAGCGAGGACAACCCCACCGTCCGCGATCTTCTCTCGAGGCTCCCTCTCGCCCTGACGCTCGAGGAGTTCGAGGGGAAGGAGAAGGTCGGCCGCCTGTCCCCGGAGCTCGACACCGAGGGCTCGCCCGGCTCCGACCCGGGGAACGGCGACCTCATCTGCTTTGCCCCGTGGGGGAGCCTGGGCTTCTTCTACAACGCTGATTGCGTCGGATACTCCGACCAGACCATCCCCCTGGGCACCTTCGATGCTTCGGTCGAACAGTTGGCCCGACTCGAACGCGCCGAGGTCACCGTCGAGGTCGTCGACTGATTCCGGCCCCTCTACTGCGTCGGTGTTGAGACGGTCTTGACCAGGCCCAGCTGGGTGGCGGTGAGCACGTGCCGGCCCCGGTCGTCGAAGAGCTCCCCGACGCCGTACGCGCGGCCATGGGCGACCGCGCCGACCCGGGAGTCGAACTGGTGCCAGGTCGACAGGTCGGGCTCGCGGTGGAAGGTCAGCCCGTGGGTCAGGCTGAGGATGCGTGACCCGGGCGCGTGCCGGGCGGCGCCGAGTGCACGGAAGGCCGGCTCCAGCAGGCTCATGTCAGTGACGTACGCCGCCACGCCGGCACGCAGCACCGGGTCCTCGGGCAGTGGGTCGGTGCTGCGGACGTGCGCCGTCTGGCGGTCGGTCGTCGGCTCCGGTGCGACGTACGGCGGGGGCTCGACGTGCCGGAAGTGCACCGGACGGCGGATCCGCCACCACGAGGGGATGCGCGGGTCGTCGGGGTAGCGCTCGGCCAGCTCGGCCAGGGCCTCGGGGCCGGGCACGTCGGCCGGCGCCACCGACGAGAAGGACGGCAGGTCCTCGCGGGTGGTCGCCCAGCGGGTGGTGGCGGTGAACAGCTCGGCGCCGTCGTCGGCGACCAGCGTGCTGCGTCGTGTGCTGAGCGAGTTGGCGTCGGTGACGAGGTCTACCCGCCAGGTCATCGGCCGGTCGGTGGGCGCGCCCTCGAGGAAGTCGGCCTGCAGGCTGATCGCCCGCTGGGTGGTCGGCGCCGTGCGTCCGGCAGCCACCAGGGCCTGGGCCAGCAGCAGGCCTCCGAACATGCGGTCCTCGGGGTGCGCCTGGGGCTGGCCCCGCCAGGTGACCGTGCGGTCGGTCGACCCGAGCCGCTCGAGATCGAGCAGCCCGAGAAGGTCCTGCAGGGTCACGGCAGGTGCGGTGACGGGGTCGGTGAGGGTGTCGTCCACGGCATCCATGATGCAGCGGTTTGGAACCGTCTGCGATATCTGTCTCACGTTTTTCATGTCGGATCAGGTATCAATGGGCCACCCAAGAAGTATTGGAGTTCTGCACCGTTCCGGCGGCATCGTTGGCACTCGACACCCATCACTGAGCCTCGAGGAGCCCGCGTTGACTGCGACGATCGCGACCAAGGTGACCGGCGAGGTGACCGACAAGGTGACCGACCTGCCGGCCGCGATCGCGGCGCACGTCCGCGACGGCATGACCATCGCCCTCGAGGGGTTCGGTCACCTGATCCCGTTCGCCGCCGCGCACGAGATCATCCGCCAGGGCCGCCGTGACCTCACCGTCTGCCGCATGACGCCCGACATCATGTACGACCAGCTCGTCGCCGCAGGCTGCGTGAGCAAGCTGGTTGCCTCGTTCTTCGCCAGCGGCTCCGCGGGCTCGCTGCACGAGGTGCGCCGACGCATCGAGCGCGCCGACCCGGAGCCGCTCGAGGTCGAGGAGTACAGCCACTACGGCATGCTCTGCCGCTACGAGGCCGGCGCGGCCAACCTGCCGTTCTTCCCCCTCCGGTCGTACGCCGGCAGCGACCTCCCGAAGTTGAACCCCAACATCCGCAAGGTCGCCGACCCGTTCGGCGGACCCGACATCTACGTGGTCCCGCCGCTGCGTCCGGACGTGACCATCGTGCACGCCCAGCGGGCCGACCGGCTCGGCAACGTGCAGATGTGGGGCATCACCGGCGCCCAGCAGGAAGCTGCGTACGCCGCCACGCGGGTGATCGTCACCGTCGAGGAGATCGTCGAGGACGAGGTGGTCCGCGCCGACCCGAACCGCACGCTGCTCCCCGCACATGCCGTGGACGCCGTGGTCGCGGTGCCCGGCGGTGCGCACCCGTCGTACACGCACGACCACTACGTGCGCGACAACGACTTCTACCGCGACTGGGAGCCGATCAGCCGCGACCGCGCACGGCTGCTGGCCTGGCTCGACGAGTGGGTGCACGACCTCCCGGATCGCCAGACCTACTTGGCGAAACTCGGCGCCTCACGCTGGTCCGAGCTCGAGACGGGGGAGCGGGCATGACCTACTCAGACGTCGCACCCGGCAGCACCGAGTTCCTGGCCACCGTCGCCGCCCGCCAGCTGGTCGGCCTGCGCCGCGTCTTCGCCGGTGTCGGCCTGCCCACACTGGCGGTCGACCTGGCCCTGCGCACGGTCAACCCGAACGTCGAGCTGGTCTACGAGTCCGGTGTCTGCGGTGCCCACCCCGACGGCCTGGCCGAGGGCATCGCCGACTCGGTGCTGGTCACGGGTGCGGAGGCAGTGCTCAGCATGCACGCGCTCTTCGGCTACGTGCTCCAGGGCGGCCACGTCGACGTCGGCTTCCTCGGTGCCGCCCAGGTCGACCGCTTCGGCAGCCTCAACACCACCTTCATCGGTGACTGGGAGAAGCCCACCGTGCGCCTGCCCGGAGCCGGCGGCGCCGCCGAGATCGTGCCCAACGCCGGCGAGTGCATCGTCGTGCTCCGCCGCCACGACCCGGGCGCCCTGCCCGCGAAGGTCGACTTCTGCACCTCGCCGAGCCCCGTGCGGGCCCGCGAGGAGGACCCGCGCATGGTGCCTCCGGGCCACGGCGTCTCGACCGTGATCACGCCGCTGGCCGTGCTGCGCCGTCCCGACAAGTTCGGCGAGCTGCAGGTCAGCGAGGTGCACCCGGGCGTCACCGTCGACGAGGTCCGCGCCGCCACCGGGTGGGACATCGTCGTCGCGGACGACGTGCGCGAGACCGAGCGCCCCACCGTCGAGGACGTGCGCCTGCTCCGCGAGGAGATCGACACGGTGCGGCTCTACCTGCGATGAGCGCACACCGCCGGGACTCCTCACGTCGCCACGCCTACGCGGCGTTGCTGGCGTGCTCGACCCTCGGCACCCTGTCCAGCACCATCATCAGCGCGCCGATCAACGTGATCGCGGAAGCGGTCGACGCCAGCGCCAGCGGCATCGTGTTCGCGGTCAGCGCCTTCACCCTGGCCATGGTGCTGTGTTCCCCGGTCGCCGGGTGGATGTGCCAGCGCTTCGGTTCCCGGCTCGTGCTCGGCGCCTCGCTGGTGCTGATGGTCATCGCCGGGGCGGGCGCCGCGGCGGCCCAGGACCTCTGGTACCTCGTGCTGATGCGGGCCCTTCAAGGTGTCGCGTGCTCGGCCATCCCGTCGTCGGTCCAGCAGGTCCTCGGTCGGCACTGGCCGGAGAACCGGGCCCGCGTGATGGCCGCGTGGGCCTCCGCGATCGGGGTCGGCCAGGCGATCGGCCCGCCGCTGGGTGGACTGATCGCCGACACCCTGGGCTGGCGCTGGGTCTTCCTCACCCACGCCTCGCTCAGCCTGGTCCTGCTCGTGCTCGTGGTGACCCTGGTGCCCTCGGTCCCGGCCGTGCCGACCCCGTTGCACGTCTCCGGGATGATGACGCTGGTCGCCGGAGTCGGCGCCCTGGTCGGTGCCTTCGCCTGGGCCGGCCAGCACCGCAGTGCCGTCGTCGGCATCGCGTTGGTGATCGTCGGTGCGCTGGCCCTCCTGTTGCACGTGCTGATCGCGCGCCGCAGCGAGAGGGCATTCGTCGACCCGGACCACCTCGCCGACCCGCGCTTCCTGGCCGGCACCGCGGCGGCCGGCACCGTCATGTGTGCGCTCGGCGTCGCGATCACCGCCACGCCGCTCCACCTCGGACGCGACGTGGGGCTGGGGCCCGGCCACATCGGCCTGATGATGCTGTCGCTGGCCGTCCCGCTGACCCTGTTCGCGCCGGTGACGTCGCGCCTCTCGGAGCGCTTCACCGCGGTCCGCACCATGCGCGTCGGACTCGTCGTGCTGGCCGCAGCACTGTTCTCCCTCGGCCTCGCGTTCGCCCTCGACCACGACTCCCTGCCGCTCGCCGTCGCGCTCCTCGCAGTCACCGGCTGCGCCATCGGCGCCGTGCAGGCCACGTCCGCGCACGTGCTGATGACGTCGTCGGCAGCCGACCACGGCACCGCCCTGGGCGTCTCCAACATGCTCCGCTTCGCCGGTCTCGCGGTCGGCTACTCCTGGGTGGCCGCCACGTGGGCGCCCGACCGCCTCCTCCTCGTGTACGGCGCACCGGTCGCGGTGATCGCCGCCACCTGGCTGCTCGCAGGCGCCGCCCGATCGGACCGCGTCCCGTCCCGCCCCGAAAGGACCCTTCTCGATGACGTCCACTGAACCCCGCCCGGACCCGGCACCCGCGGGTGCCTCGGCCGGCCAAGCCACCGGCCCGCTCGCCGGCCCGCTCGCCGGCCTGCGGATCGTCGAGGTCTCCAGCTTCGTCGCCACGCCGCTGTGCGGACTCACCCTCGCCCAGCTCGGTGCCGAGGTGATCCGGGTCGAGCCGATCGGCGGCGGACCTGACCGCACCCGCTGGCCACTCACCGACGACGGCACCAGCCTCTACTGGAACGGGCTGAACCCAGGCAAGCAGGCCATCGAGGTCGACCTCGGCACGGCCGAGGGGCGCCTCCTCATCGCGGACCTGGTCGCCGAGGCCGGAATCCTGGTCACCAACACCGAGCGCTGGCCCGAGCTCACCCACACCGCGTTGAGCGAGCGCCGACCCGACGTGGTCACCGTGCTGCTCACCGGCAAGCACGACGGCGGCACCGCGGTCGACTACACCGTGCAGGCCGGCACCGGCTTCCCGCTGGTCACCGGCCCGGCCGACCAGGCCGCCCCGGTCAACCACCTGCTCCCCGCATGGGACCTCGCCGCCGGCCTCTACCTCGCCGTCGGGCTGCTCGCAGCCGAGCGCCGCCGCGCCGCCACCGGCCGGGGTAGCGAGGTGCGGGTCGCCCTCGAGGACGTCGCCCTCGCCGCCGCCGGGCACCTCGGCTACCTCGCCGATGCGATGCTGAAACCGTCCTCGGAGCGCACCGCTGACGGCAACTACGTCTACGGCACGTTCGGTCGCGACTTCGTCACCAGCGACGGCGCCCGCTTCATGCTGGTCGCGCTCACCCCGCGCCAGTGGTCGGACCTGCGGTCGATGACCGGGCTCGGCGACGTCATCGACACCCTGGCCGGGGCACTCGCAGCCGACTTCGACGACGAGGGTGACCGCTACCGCCACCGCGGCGTGCTGGCCGGCCTGGTCGCCGAGTGGTTCGAGCGGCACACCGAGGAGGAGGTGACCGCCGCCCTGGGAGAGACCCGCATCCTCTGGTCGCCGTACCGCACCTTCGGCGACCTGGTCGCCGACGACGCGGCCGTGCTCCGCAGCCACCCGCTCTTCGGCACCGTCGACCAGCCCGGCGTCGGCCGCCTGCTCGCCCCCGGCTCACCCGTGTACGTCGACCGCGCCAGCGCGCCACCTCGTCCTGCCCCGGCGGTCGGTCAACACACCCGCGACGTGCTGGGCGACGTGCTCGGCCTCGATGCCGCTGCCGTGGCGGACCTGCTCGCCCGCGGAGTCGTCCGCACGACCGGCCACGCCCCGAAGACCGAGGTGGCCTGACATGGACGCACGCACCCTGCTCTTCGTCCCGGGCGACCGGCCCGACCGCTTCGACAAGGCGGCCGCAGCCGGTGCGGACCTCGTGGTCCTCGACCTCGAGGACGCCGTGGCACCCGACGCCAAGGACCGCGCCCGCGACGACGTCGTCAGTTGGCTGCGCACCACCACGACGGCCGCCGCTGTGCGGGTCAACGCCCACGGCACCCCGTGGCACGACGCCGACCTGGCCGCGCTCTCCGAGCTCCTGGCGAGCGGCGTGGCATGCACCGTCATGCTGCCCAAGGCCCAGGACCCCGCAGCCGTCGCCGCCACGGTCGCCTCGCTGGGTGACGGCGCGCGGGTCGTCGCGCTTCTCGAGACGGCCCGCGGCGTCCTCCGCGCGGAGCCGATCGCCGCCGTCCCGGGCGTGGTCCGGCTCGCCCTCGGCACCTACGACCTGGCCACCGAGCTCGGCGTCGATCCCGAGGACGTCGCCGCGATGGCGTCCGCCCGTGGCGCCCTGGTCCTGGCGTCTGCCGCCGCGGGCCTCGCCGGACCGGTCGACGGGGTGACCGGTGACGTGCGCGACGCCGACCGACTCGTTGCCGACGTACGCCGGGCCGCCGCCCTGGGCTTCGCCGGCAAGCTCTGCATCCACCCGGCCCAGGTCGCCCCGACCGCGGCCACCTTCGCGCCCGACGCCACCGAAGTGGCGTGGGCACAGCGGGTCGTCACCGCGGCCGAGGCCGCCGGGGACGGCGTACTCCTCGTCGACGGCCGCATGGTCGACCTGCCCGTGGTCGACCGGGCCCGACGCATCCTCACCAGCAGCACCACCGAAACCGGAGGCACCCCATGAGCACGCTGACACCCGACGAGAAGGACATGGTCCGACTGGTCGCCGACTTCGTCGACGAGCGGGTGCGGCCGAACGTGCGCGAGTACGAGTCGACCGACACCTACCCCGAGGAGTTCATCGAGGAGATGAAGAAGCTCGGCTTCTTCGGGCTCCTCGTCCCCGCCGAGCACGGCGGCGTCGACGTCAGCACGGCCTGCTTCGCCCGGGTCACCGAAGAGCTGGCCCGTGGCTGGATGAGCCTGGCCGGCGCGATCGGCGGCCACTCGGTGATCTCCTACCTGATCCGCACGTTCGGCACCGACGCGCAGAAGGCGACGTACCTCCCGGCGATGGCCGACGGCTCGATCCGGGCGACGATGGCGCTCACCGAGCCGTCCGGCGGCAGCGACCTCCAGGCGATGCGCACGTACGCCGTCCGCGACGGCGACCACTACGTCATCCGCGGCTCCAAGACCTGGATCTCCAACGCCCAGCACGCCGGCCTGATCGGGCTGCTCTGCGTCACCGACCGCGACGCCGAGCCCGCCCACCGCGGCATGAGCGTGCTGCTGGTCGAGCCCGGCGACGGCATGACCGTCAGCGAGAAGATCCCCAAGCTCGGCTACCGCGGCGTCGAGGCCTGCGAGCTGGTCTTCGATTCGATGCGGGTCCCGGCCGACGCCGTGCTCGGTGGCGAGCCCGACCTCGGGTGGGGCCACATGATGCGCGGCCTCGAGGTGGGCCGGATCCAGGTCGCCGCCCGTGCGGTCGGCGTGGCCCAGGCCGCACTCGGTGACGCCGTCTCCTACGCGCAGCAGCGCGAGTCGTTCGGCAAGCCGATCTGGAAGCACCAGTCGGTCGGCAACCTCATCGCCGACATGGCCACCAAGGTCCGCGCCGCCCGGCTGATGACGGTCGACGCGGCCGAGCGCCTCGACGAGGGCAAGCGCGCCGACATGGAGGCCGGGATGGCCAAGCTGTTCGCCTCCGAGGCGGCCATGGAGGTCGCCCTCGACGCGATCCGCGTGCACGGCGGCTACGGCTACTCGCGTGAGTACGACGTCGAGCGCTACTTCCGTGACGCCCCGCTGATGATCGTCGGCGAGGGCACCAACGAGATCCAACGCAACGTCATCGCGGCCCAAGTGGTGGCCCGAGACGCACACTCCCAGAAGGGGAACTCCTGATGAACCTGCTCGAGAACAAGACCGCCGTCATCACCGGTGGCGCCCAGGGCATCGGCCTGGCCATCGCCGAGGCCTACGTCGCGCAGGGTGCGCGGGTCGTGCTGGCCGACCTCGACGGTGCCGCCGCCGAGCTCGCCGCCAAGGGCCTGGGTGGACCCGACGTCGCCGTCGGCATCGCCTGCGACGTGGTGAAGGCCGACGACGTCGAGGCCGCGCTCGACCTGGCGCAGTCGACGTACGGCTCGCTCGACATCGTGGTCAACAACGCCGGCATCACCCGCGACGCCACGATGCGCACGATGACCGAGGAGCACTTCGACCAGGTCATCTCCGTGCACCTCAAGGGCTGCTGGAACGGCACCCGCCTGGCCGCCGCCCGGATGCGTGAGGTGAAGTCCGGTGCGATCGTGAACATCTCGTCGCTCTCGGGCAAGGTCGGCATGATCGGCCAGACCAACTACTCCGCCGCCAAGGCAGGCATTGTCGGCATGACCAAGGCGGCCGCCAAGGAGATGGCGCACCACGGCGTGCGGATCAACGCGATCCAGCCCGGCCTGATCCGCTCGGCGATGACCGAGGCCATGCCGCAGAAGGCATGGGACGGCAAGATGGCCGAGATCCCGATGGCCCGCGCCGGCGAGCCGGCCGAGGTCGCGTCGGTCGCCGTCTTCTACGCCTCGGACCTGTCGTCGTACATGACCGGCACGGTCGCCGAGGTGACCGGCGGACGGTTCATGTGACCGTGTCCACCACCGATCAGCAAGGCACCGGCTGGTCGCCGCACGAGGTGACCAGCGAGGAGTACGTCGACCCCGGCCGGGTCGCGGCGCTCGCAGCACTTCTCGACTCGGGGGCACCGGTCCCGGCCGAGGGTGACGACCTGCCGCCCCTGTGGCACTGGGTCGCACTGCCGGCCTGGCCGCTCTCCTCCCAGCTCGGGGTCGACGGCCATCCCCACCGTGGTGGCCTGCTGCCGCCGTTGCCCCAGCCCCGGCGGATGTTCGCCGGCGGATCGCTGGAGCTGCACGCCCCGCTGCGCGTGGGGGAGCGGGTACGCCGCGAGTCGATCGTCGAGTCCGTCGACGAGAAGAGCGGCCGCAGCGGCGACTTCGTCGTGGTCCGGGTCCGTCACGTGCTGCGCGGGCCGGCGGACGACGTACGCATCGAGGAACGGCAGGACCTGGTGTTCCGCGACGGCCCGTCGGTCGTCGACAGCGGTGCCGACCCGCAACCGGCATCCGAGCTGGAGCCAACCGGCCCACCGCTGCGAGCGACCGATGACGGTTGGGACGTGGTCACCGACCCGACCCTGCTGATGCGGTTCAGCGCGGCCACCGCCAACCCGCACCGCATCCACTACGACTGGCCGTACGCGACCCGGGTCGAGGGCTACCCCGGCCTGGTCGTGCACGGACCGTTGTCCACGCTGTTGCTGGCCGAGGCCCTGCGCCTCGGCGACTCGGCCGCCCCGCGCCGGTTGCGGCACCGCAACCTGGCACCGCTCTTCTGCGCGCAACCCGCCCGCATCTCGCTGACCGCCGGCACCGACTCCGACACCGGCTCGGGCACCGACTCGACCGAGGTCGCCCTGTGCGACCTCGACGACCGGGTCCTGGTCACCCTCACCGCCGACACCGATCTCCCCTGAAAGGCACCACCATGAACAGCTCCCGCGACGTCGTCATCTGCGAACCCGTCCGCACCCCCATCGGCCGCTACGGCGGGGTCTTCAAGGACCTCAGCCCGGTCGACCTCGGCGTGACCGCCCTCCAGGGCCTCCTCGCCCGCACCGGGGTGGACCCCGACCGCATCGACGACGTGATCCTCGGCCACTGCTACCCCAACGCCGAGGCGCCCGCGATCGGCCGGGTCGTCGGTCTCGACGCCGGCCTGCCGGTCAGCGTCGGCGGCCAGCAGGTCGACCGGCGCTGCGGGTCCGGCCTGCAGGCCGTGATCAATGCCGCGATGCAGGTGGCCAGCGGGGCCAGCGACGTCGTCGTCGCCGGTGGTGCCGAGTCGATGAGCAACGTGGCCTTCTACTCCCTCGACATGCGCTGGGGCGGAGCCCGCAACGGTGTCCAGATCCACGACGGCCTGACCCGCGGGCGGCAGACCCCCGGAGGCCGCTTCCACCCGGTTCCCGGAGGCATGCTCGAGACGGCGGAGAACCTGCGCCGGGAGTACGCCATCAGTCGCGAGGAGCAGGACCGTCTGGCGGTCAGCTCGCACGAACGCGCCGTGGCCGCCCAGCAGTCCGGCATCCTCGCCGAGGAGATCGTCCCCGTGACCGTTCCCTCCCGCAAGGGCGACGTGGTCGTCGAGACCGACGAGCACCCGCGCGCCGACACCACCCTCGAGTCGCTGGCCCGCCTGAAGCCGATCCTGCGTGACGACCCCGAGTCCACGGTCACCGCCGGCAACGCCAGCGGCCAGAACGACGCCGCAGCCATGTGCCTGGTCACCACCGCCGACATTGCCGAGGACCTCGGCCTGATTCCGCTGGTCCGGCTGGTCAGCTGGTCGGTGGCCGGGGTGCGTCCCGACGTCATGGGCATCGGCCCGGTGCCCGCCACCGCTGCGGCGCTGGCGCGGGCCGACCTCACGATCGCCGACATGGACGTCATCGAGCTCAACGAGGCCTTCGCCGCGCAGGCGCTCGCCGTCATGCGCGAGTGGAAGTTCACCGACGAGGACCACGAGCGCACCAACGTGCACGGCTCCGGCATCTCGCTCGGCCACCCCGTCGGTGCCACGGGAGTCCGCATGCTCGGCACCCTGGCCCGTGAGCTGCACCGGCGCCGGGCCCGCTACGGCCTCGAGACCATGTGCATCGGTGGCGGCCAGGGCCTGGCCGCCGTCTTCGAGCGGATCGCCTGATGGCGCCCCGCGTGCTGGCCTCGATGGACGAGGTGCAGCAGGTCGTCGACGAGCCCCTCGGCACCACGGAGTGGGTCGAGATCGACCAGGAGTCCGTCGACCGTTTCGCCGATCTCACCGGCGACCACCAGTGGATCCACGTCGATCCCGAACGCGCCGCCTCGTCGGCGTACGGCGGCACCATTGCGCACGGCTACCTCACGCTGGCGAAGCTGCCGGCCTTCGCCGCGACCCTCTACCGGCTCGAGGCAGGGGCCTCACGGCTCAACTACGGCGTCAACAAGGTGCGCTTCCCGGCACCCGTCCCGGTGGGGTCCAGGATCCGTGCCACGCCCACCATCGTCGGCGTCCGTGAGGTGCCCGCGGGCGACCAGGTGACCGTGCGGTGGGTGGTCGAGTGCGACCGCGCCACGAAGCCGGTCTGCGTCGCCGAGACGCTGACCCTCGTCGTCCGGTGAAGTGACCGACGAGTAGGGCGCACACGTCCGTATTCATACCTCAAACGGCACAAATGGTGTGCGGATTTGGTGTTGGACGTGCATCACGAAACCCACCTAACGTGAATGCGGTCACAGGCCGGCCAGCCACGAATTAGCACCATCCCCAAGGAGCCCCCCATGTCGAGCACCACCAGGTTCAACCCCGATGAGAGGATGGCGAGGAAGGCCGGCATCGCCGCCTTCGTCGGCACCACCATCGAGTGGTACGACTTCTACATCTACGGCACGGCCTCGGCCCTCGTGTTCGGTCCGCTGTTCTTCAGCGGCTCCGACCCCGCCGTGGCCACCCTGCTCTCGTTCGCGACCTTCGCGGTCGGCTTCCTCACCCGCCCGATCGGCGGTGTGGTGTTCGGCCACCTCGGCGACAAGATCGGCCGCAAGCGCGCCCTGATCCTCACCCTGATGCTGATGGGTGTCACGACGTTCGGCGTCGGCCTCCTCCCGACGTACGCCACCATCGGTGCACTCGCGCCGATCGGGCTGATCGTGCTCCGGCTCGTTCAGGGCCTCGCCGTCGGCGGCGAGTGGGGCGGTGCGGTGCTGATCGCGACCGAGCACACCAAGAAGGACCGCGGCTACCTCTTCGGTGCCTTCGCCCAGCAGGGCTCGCCGGCCGGCCGCATCCTGGCCACCCTCGCCTTCCTCGCGGTCACCAGCCTGCTGCCCGAGCAGGCGCTGCTCGACTGGGCCTGGCGCGTACCGTTCCTTTTCTCCGCCGTGCTCGTGGTCGTGGGCCTGGTGATCCGGCTCCGGCTCGAGGAGTCGCCGGAGATGGAGAAGCTGAAGAAGAACGACGCGACCGCCAAGGTCCCGGTCGTCGAGCTGTTCCGCCACAACGGCCGCGAGGTCACGCTCGGTGTCTTCTCGATCCTCTGCGTGTTCGTGGTGGTCTACGCCCGTGACACGTTCGCTCTCTCGTGGGCCACCAAGGAGCTCGACTTCTCCCGCGACTCGTTCCTGTCGATCATCCTGGTCGCCAGCGTGCTGCAGTTCTTCGTGCAGCCCTTCGGTGCCCTGCTCACCACCAGGTACGACGTCCGCAAGATCGTCACGGTCCTGCTCGGCATCGAGATCCCGGCGCTGGCGCTGATGTTCATCCTGATGGCGACCGGCAACTACTGGCTGGCCATGCTCGGCGCCGTGGTCGCCACGATCCCGGACGTGATGTTCTACTCCGTGATGGCCGGCATGCTCGCCCAGGCCTTCCCGACCAAGGTGCGCTACACCGGCATCTCGGTGGCCTACGGCCTGTCCGGCGCACTGTGCGGCATGACCCCGCTGATCCTCCAGTGGCTGCTGGACTCCTCCGGCACCGTCGTGCTGCCGGTCGCGTTCGGCGTGATCACCACGTTCATCTCGCTGGTGGCCTCGCGTGCCCTGCTCAAGCGCACGTTCGGCAAGGACGCCGACGCCCCTACGGAGCCCGCCCTCGACCAACGTGAGGCGACGCCGGTCTCCTGACCCGGTGTGCAGCGCCCGTCGCCCGAGGAACCCTCGGCGGCGGGCGCTCCGCATTTGGTCCTGCGTCTCGAGGATCCGTTCACCTGAGCATGCAGTTCGCCGTACGACGTCCTGTGCCCGCGCTCAATCAGCGGACCAGCGGTGTGAACTGCAGGTTCAAGTGAACGCCGATGGCAGCGCCGCCCCCGAAGCAACGGAGCGCCGGCCCCGAAGCGACGATCAGCGGTCGGTCATCACCCGGCGCCGGGCGATGGTGGCGGCGATGCCGGCCGCCGCGGCGCGTACGGCGTTGGCGTGTGACTCCGGGTGGAAGCGGGTCACCGGGCCGGTGACGCTGACCGCGGCGAGCGGGCGTTCGTCGGCGTCGAGCACCGGCGCGGCGACGCACACGATGCCGACCGCCGACTCCTCGTGCTCGTAGGACACCCCGCGCTCGACGATGGCGTCGAGCTGTCGCCTGAGCAGGCCGGGTGCGACCACGGTGCGCGGCGTACGTCGTTCCAGCGGGCCGGCCAGCACCTCGCGGCGCAGCTCGGGATCGGCCCACGCGAGCAGCGCCTTGCCGATGGCGGTGCAGTGCACCGGCATCCGGCCGCCCGTGCGCGAGGGCGCCGCGGCCTGGCGGTGGCCGCCGATCTTGGCGACGTACACGACCTCGTGGCCCTCACGGATGCCCAGGTGCACGGTCTCGTGGGTGCGTTCGTAGAGGTCCTGGAGGAACGGCATCGCCACCTCGAGCAGGCTGCGCTCCACCGAGGCCCGCATGCCCAGCTCGAACAGTCCGCCGCTGAGCCGGTAGCCGCCCTCGACCCGGTCGAGCAGGCGGGTCGCGACCAGCTCACCGACCTGGCGGTGCACGGTCGCCTTGTGCAGGCCGGTGCGCCGCACGAGCTCGGCGAGCGGCAACGCCTTGTCCTCGGCGCGGAAGGCGCGCAGGATCGTCACCGCCTTGCCCAGGACGGTGTCCAGGTCAACGTCCTCGGCCATCGGAACCTCCGCGGAAGAGCGTATCGCTGAGCGGGACGCTTCCCTCGCGCGGTGGTGAATCGACGCGAGAGTGTGGGTCACACGTTCCCGCCCCCACGCACCTAAGGTCGCTGATGAGCACCAGCCCGCACCCCGCCGCCGCCGCGGCGCCGACGACCGACGTCTCACCGGAGGCGATCGCCGAGGCTGCCGACCGCCTGGTCGCCGCCCACTTCGGCGGAGAGGCCTGTACGCCGGTCCGCGACCTCATCGGACGCGACGACGTGGCCGCCGCCTACCAGATCCAGGAGCGGCTCAACGCCGCCAAGGTGGAGCGCGGCGTGCGCGTCGTCGGTCGCAAGATCGGCGCCACCTCCGAGGCGGTGCAGACCCAGCTCGGTGTCGACCAGCCCGACTTCGGCGTGCTCTTCGACGACATGGGCTTCGGTGACGGCGAGGTCATCCCGTCGGATCGACTCATCCAGCCCAAGGCTGAGGCCGAGGTCGCGTTCGTGCTGAAGGCCGACCTGGCCGAGGGCCCGCTCGACGACGCCCAGATCCGCGGCGCGATCGACTACGCCGTCGCCGCGCTCGAGATCGTCGACAGCCGGATCCGCGACTGGGACATCTCCTTCGCCGACACCGTGGCCGACAACGCCTCGTCCGGCCTCTACGTGCTCGGCACCGAGCACCTCACGCTCGACGAGGTCGAGCCGGTCGACGTCACCATGACGATGTCGATCAACGGCGAGGAGGTCTCGACCGGCAACGGGGCCGCCTGCCTGGGTGACCCGCTCAAGGCCGTGGCGTGGCTGGCCCACCAGGCCCGCACGTTCGGTGAGCCGCTGCGCGCCGGCCAGGTGATCCTCTCCGGCGCACTCGGCCCGATGCGCCCGCTCGCACCCGGTGACCACGTCACCGCCACCATCACCGGACTGGGCACGGTCTCCACCCGGTTCGGCACCACGACGCAGGAGGACAACGCATGAGCACGAAGGTCGCCATCATCGGCTCCGGAAACATCGGCACCGACCTGATGATCAAGGTGATGCGCCACTCGCAGCACCTCGAGATGGGCGCCATGGTCGGCATCGACCCCGAGTCCGACGGTCTGGCCCGCGCCGCACGCTTCAAGGTGCCCACCACCGCCGAGGGTGTCGAGGGCCTGATCGCGATGGACGGCTTCGACGACATCGAGATCGTCTTCGACGCGACCTCCGCCAAGGCGCACATCGCCAACAACGCCCGCCTGGCGCCGTACGGCAAGCGGCTGATCGACCTCACGCCCGCGGCGATCGGCCCGTTCGTCGTGCCCGCGGTCAACATCGACGAGCACATCGACGCGCAGAACGTGAACATGGTGACCTGCGGTGGCCAGGCGACGATCCCGATCGTCGCCGCCGTGTCGCGGGTGGTGCCGGTGCAGTACGCCGAGATCGTCGCCTCGATCTCGTCGAAGTCGGCCGGCCCCGGCACGCGCGCGAACATCGACGAGTTCACCGAGACCACGTCGAACGCGATCGTCTCGGTCGGCGGGGCGAAGCGGGGCAAGGCGATCATCATCCTCAACCCGGCCGAGCCGCCGTTGATCATGCGCGACACCGTGTTCTGCCTGGTCGACGCCGCTGACGAGTCCGTGCACGACGAGATCCGCGCGTCGGTCGAGAAGATGGTCGGCGACGTGTCGGCGTACGTGCCCGGCTACCGGCTCAAGCAGCAGGTGCAGATCACCGAGATCGCCGCCGACTCCCCGGTCGAGACGCTCCTCGCGGAGGGCTCCACGACCCGACCCACGCACCAGGTGACCGTGCTCCTCGAGGTCGAGGGCGCGGCCCACTACCTCCCGGCGTACGCCGGCAACCTCGACATCATGACCTCCGCCGGCCTCCAGGTCGCCGAGCGGATCGCGGCCCAGAAGGAGACCAGCCGATGAGCACCGAGCTCTTCATCCAGGACGTCACGCTGCGCGACGGCATGCACGCCGTGCGCCACCGCATCAAGCCCGACGACGTACGCCGCATCGTGTCGGCGCTCGACGCCGCCGGCGTGGACGCCATCGAGGTGGCCCACGGCGACGGGCTGGCCGGTGGGTCGGTCAACTACGGTCCCGGCTCGAACACCGACTGGGAGTGGATCGAGGCCGCGGCCGACGCGATCGACAAGGCCCGGTTGACCACCCTGCTGCTCCCGGGCGTCGGCACCATCGAGGAGCTCAAGCACGCCTACAGCCTCGGGGTCCGCTCCGTGCGCGTCGCCACCCACTGCACCGAGGCCGACGTCTCGGCCCAGCACATCGCGACCGCCCGCGAGATCGGCATGGACGTCTCGGGCTTCCTGATGATGAGCCACATGGCGCCCCCGGAGGAGCTGGCCCGCCAGGCGAAGCTGATGGAGTCGTACGGCGCGCACTGCGTCTACATCACCGACTCCGGCGGCCGCCTGACCATGCCCGACGTCGAGGCGCGGGCCAAGGCCTACCGCGACATCCTCGAGCCGGAGACCGAGATCGGCATCCACGCGCACGAGAACCTCTCGCTGTCGGTGGCCAACTCCGTCGTCGCTGTCGAGAACGGCATCTACCGGGTCGACGCCTCCCTGGCCGGTCACGGCGCCGGGGCGGGCAACTGCCCGATCGAGGCGTTCATCGCGGTCGCCGACATCTACGGCTGGGACCACCGCTGCGACGTGTTCGCGCTCCAGGACGCCGCGGACGACATCGTGCGGCCGCTCCAGGACCGCCCGGTGCGGGTCGACCGCGCCACGCTGACGCTCGGGTATGCCGGGGTCTACTCCAGCTTCCTGCGCCACGCCGAGACCGCCGCCGAGCGCTACGGCCTCGACGTCCGCACGATCCTGGTCGAGTGCGGTCGCCGTGGTCTGGTCGGTGGCCAGGAGGACATGATCATGGACATCGCGCTCAACCTGGTCTCCGAGCGCGAGGCCTCCTAGGTCGATTCCGGGGACCGCTGTCCCCACGTCGACCTAGCATCTGCCGCATGGCAGGAGGCGCGCGCAGGTTCGGTGATCACGGCACGATGGCCGAGCGCGTGGCCGCCACCCGCCGCAACTCGATGGGCGAGGAGGGCGCTCCGGCGCCCGTCCTTCGAGACGCCTCGTTCCTCGCCTCCTCAGGAACCGTCTCGAAACGACCAGACCTGCGGCACTGCTGGTACGCCGGCCCGCACGGCCGCCAGGCCGCCCTGCTCATCGGCTGGCGGCGAGTGAGCCCGACGGCCGGTTGGGAGGGCCACATCGCCGTGGCTGCGCCTGACTCCGACGGTTGGTCGATCGTCACGCTGTGGGTCGGCGCCGGCATGCTCGAGGCGGCATGAGACGGGGTGGTGTCGCCGCACCCGACGGGTGATCCTTGCCCTCAACCCTTGGCCTTGCCGGCCGCTGGAACGACGTCCGGCCTGCGACCGACGTCCCGGTGTCGACCGGCTTGAGGGAGGCAGAGCGCGACCCGTTCGACCTGTTCCGGTGCGATCCAGTAGTCGGAGTGGACCTGCAGCCGGCGGGCCGCGTCGGGGTCGGCGATCTCGAGGTTGTCCGTGGTCGCGTCCACTGGTTGAGGCTGGGGCAGTGGCAGGGGAGTCGCGATCGGATCCGTGGCCCGCCAGAAGTTGAGCCACGGCGTCGTCGCCCAGATCGAGGTGTAGAACGAGCCGGGGAAGTAGGCAGGGAAGACTTCGCGATAGAGCGACTCGAGCGGGCAGCCGCAGGTGACCAGGGTCAGGGCGGGGCCGGTGTCGTGGAATTCCTCCTCCGTGCGGATCCGGTGCACGGCCCATGCGCAGAGAACGGATCCCTGACTGTGTCCGATCAGCACCGTGGGGCGACGGCCCGCTGTACGAACTTCGTCGATGATGCCGTCGACGACCTGGTTCCGGTAGGAAGCGCCCGCAAACGGGTGGCTGGCGACCGGCCAGAAGCCCAGCACGTCGGCGACCATGCCGACGACCTTGCGGACCTTCTGGAGGCTGCGCCCCGCCACCACCATGAAGATCGCCAGCACCGAGAGTGCTTGCACCGTGAAGATGGCGCGGTCCCATGTGGCATTCGAACCGTCCAGTATCCAGTTCACGACCATTGCCATGGAGACTCCCCAGAGGAACGTCGACAGCAGGATCGTCGGACCGAGCGTCGATTCGAGACTCAGGACCAGACGGCGGTGCCACCGTGCGGCGGCAAGGCGCTTGGCGAGCGTCGAACCTCGCTTGCCGAACCGCGGACGTCCTGCGCCTCGGGGAGTCCAGTTGGCCACCACGAAGGCCAGGGCGAAGGCAAGCAGGGCCAGCAGTCCGACCAGGGGAAGCATGTCGACCAGGGCGTCGTCCCGCCCGACGTACAACCTGTTCCGGGGCGGCAGCAGCGCACGGCTCCCGAATCCTGCGGTCTCGCCCGGTTCCGCGAACAACGGCACGTGATGGTTCGACAGGTAGAGCACGAGGTTGTCCGCGAAGAGCCGCAGCGCCGACGCCACAGACACCATCAGGAGCACCGAGCCCACCAGCGCCACGTCGACGACGTACTCCGGCGTGGCCGGCCGTCCGGTTCCGGCCGCGATGAGCCCGCGGATCGCGAAGACCGCACCCGTCAGCACGACGACCACGATGCAGAAGAGGCTCACGCTGACCACCGGGTCGACGTACGGCACGAGCTGGCCGTTGGCGACCAGGGCCTTGAACTCACCGGGTGGTTGGTCCCCAGGCGCCTGCACGAAGGTCGCGCTCGGGCCCCACGTGGTGAGGAAGTCGGGCATCTTCGACCACGTCACCTGCCAGTGGGCCGGCCGGGTGAACGCGGTGACGGCCGCGGCACTGCCGACCAGCAGCACGTTGAGCCACAGCACCAAGGGCTTGGTGTGTGAAGCCGTACGTCGTTGCCGGCCCAGCATGCCCGCGATGAGCGCCAACCCGATCGCCCCCGCGAGCCAGCGCCCGGCGTCCGGTGAGGACGTCCAGGTGACCAACGTCCGCCTCGCGATCGTCTCCGCGAGGGCCAGTGCCCACACGAACGTCAGCAGGCTGAGCAGCAGGCCGGTGAGCACGACCGCGAACCTGGTGCGTCGTTCGGCCGTCGGGCCAAGGCCGTCGGGCGGTGTCATGTAGCCCGCCGCATTGACCAAGGTGAATGGGAGTGCGACGTACCAGAGGAAGCCGGCAACGCCACGCGATGCGCGGGACCAGTTGACCAGCAGGAGGTCGTGCTGAGGCACAGTTGGCGGGAGCGCCGCCTCGGGTCCTTCCGGTGGCCGCTCGAGCAAGGTGGGGCTGCCCAACTGGGACCAGTCGTCGTGGTCGCCGATGCCGTGCACGCGGATCTCGAGTGGATCGCCGGCTACTGGGAGTACATGTCGTTGCATGCGTCCTGGGCCTCGTTTCCCTGTTCGCTGAACGCGTCGAGGACGATCTCGGCCATCTGCTGCTCGCCCTCGTCGAAGAACGAGATGCCGAAGCTGACGGCCCGTTCCACCAGGAAGCTGGCGACTTCGTCGAGGCTCGTGGGCACCCTGTCGAACACCAGAGCGCACGTCGTCTCCCATGCGAGGCCCTCCAAGGCGTCCTGCACCTCGGTGTTGCTGCTCAGCTGGTCGACGCTGGACCGGAGGCGGGCGCCCAACGTCGGCTGGATCGCTGTCGGCACCTGCAGGAGGATGTCGTCCGCGCGCCTGGTCCCGAGCACGATGGCGTCATCTCCCTCGGAGCGGACCAGCCCGCCGCCGCCCTTCGAGGCGCCCTTGGCCACGTCGTCCACGCAGCTGCCCGCCGAGAGGAGCAGAACCGCGCACAAGCCGGCGAGCGCGCTGACCGTTTTGTCCGCCCTCATGGCTTCACTCTGGACCCGGCAGGAGTGAGGGGTAATCGCCATTTCGGGTGATAGCGGCGCACGGAAGGGTGGTCGCTACTGTGCTCGCATGACCTGGCGACCCGGACTCGTGGCGCTGGACGTCGACGGTTGCCTGCTGGAGTGGGTCCGCGGCACCGACAAGTCCGAGGAGGCCATTGCGCCGGCCGTGGTCGACGCCGTGGCCCGCGTGGTGCGTGCCGGCATTCCCGTCGTACTCGCCAGCGGGCGATCGCCGCTCGGGCTCGTGGACGTCGCCAGGTTGGCCAGCCTGCCGTCACCCGGCTGGTTGGTCGGGTCGAACGGTGCCGTGGTGGCGCGCTTCGCGCCGCTCGAGGTCGTGCGGGCCACGACCTTCGACGCGCGACCTGCCGTGGCTGCGGTGCTCGAGAGGTTCCCCGATGCGATGGTCGCGGTCGAGGAGCCGGGGCTCGACTATCGGGTGAATCGCCTGTTCCCACGCGGGGAGCTGTCCGGCGGGTCCGTGGTGACCAGCCCGGCCGAGCTCGGCGTACGCCCCGCCTGCCGGGTGATGATCCGGCACCCCGAAGGCTCCTCCGACGCGCTCGCGTCGTTGGCGGACGAGCTCGGGCTGTCCAGCACCGACTACGTGGCGCAGCTGTCCAGCTGGCTCGACATCTCGCCGGTGGGAGTGAACAAGGCCGCGGCGCTCGCGTACGTCGCCGGGCAGCTCGGCGTACGGCGGGACGACGTGCTGGCGATCGGCGACGGGCACAACGACATCGAGATGCTGCAGTGGGCCGGCCGCGGAGTGGCCATGGGGCAGGCCGTGCAGGAAGTGCATGATGCCGCCGACGCCTCGACCGGGACAGTGGTGGAGGACGGCGTGGCCGTGGAGCTCGAGCGTTGGTTCTGAGTGGCCTCGACGGACGTTCCTTCGTCGCTGCTCGACCACCGGGGACGGAGGCTCTTTCGTCGCTGCTCGACCATCGGGCCTCTCCGGGCAGGTACGGTCGACCCATGACTACTGGAATCGACCTGGGTCGCCCCACTTCGGGCGACGTCCTCGACCTGATCGTCGACGACCACCGTCGTTTCGAGCGGCTGCTGGCCCAGCTGCGCCAGGGCACGGCCGATCGTGATGCCGTCCGCCATGCCTTCGCCGACGTCCTGATCGCCCATGGTGAGGCGGAGGAGGAGATCGTCTATCCGGTCCTCCGTCGCAAGGCCGAGGACGTCGACGCCCACGACATCGAGCACGGCTCGGAGGAGCACGCCGAGGGCAACGAGGCGTTGCTCGCCGTCCTCGAGCTGAAGGGCACCGACACGAAGGCCTTCGTGGACGCCGTCGAGGAGCTCAGCAACATGGTCGCCCACCACATCGCGGAGGAGGAGCTGAGCATCATCGCGCCTGCCCGCGAGGAGGTCTCGGACCGGGTCCGTCGCGAGCTCGGCGAGAAGTGGGCCGCGCGACGCAACCAGCTGATCGACGAAGGCTGCGGCTCGCTGACGAACGTACGACGTGTGGTCGCCAAAGCGGCGAAGAAGGGCCTGCTCGACGACGACTGACCCACGTTGAATGAACGTTTGTTCAAAGTCTGTCTTGCACAAACGTTCATTCAAGGCAGTGCGGGTTTCCGACGCTCAGGTGGGACGACTGCAGCTCGAGCGCGGGTGAGTCCACGCCACATCTCCGGTCCGAGCCGCTCGCTGCGCGACCTTCCCAACCAGCGGGGTTGTGCGCGGTCCCTTCACGCGCCGAACTAGGGTGACAGCGTGATCGACGACTGGGCGGCGCGGCGGACCTATCGCTGGTGCGACTGGTCGTTGGCCGATCTCATGAAGGCGAAGGGCGAGACCAAGGTCAGTCTGGTGATGCCGGCCCGCAACGAGGCCGCCACGGTCGGCGGGCAGGTCTCTCGGGTGCGTGAGGCGCTGATGGAGACCGTCGAGCTGCTCGACGAGATCGTGGTCATCGACTCGGACTCGACCGACGACACGATCGCCATCGCGCAGGGCGCCGGGGCCGTCGTGCACCGGGCCGTCGACATCCGTCCCGATCTCGGTTGGAGCCCCGGCAAGGGCGAGGCGATGTGGAAGTCGCAGTTCGTCACGACCGGCGAGGTGATCGTCTTCATGGACGCCGACCTGCTCGACTGGGACACCCACTTCGTGCCCGGCCTGCTCGGTCCCTTGCTCACCGAGCCCGACGTGGCGCTGGTGAAGGGCTTCTACGAGCGTCCCTTCCTCGACGGCTCCGCCGTGCCCTCGTACGACGGGGGACGCGTCACCGAGCTGGTCGCCCGTCCGCTGATCGCGCTGCTCTTCCCGCAGCTGGCCGGTCTCGTGCAGCCATTGGCCGGCGAGTGGGCGGTCCGCCGGTCGTGGTTCGCGCAACTGTCGGTGCCGACCGGGTACGCCGTCGAACTGGCCGCGCTCATCGACACCCTGCGTGGGCCGGGGCTGGACGCGATCGCACAGGTCGACCTCGGACGCCGGGCGCACAGCCACCAGGCGTTGCTCGACCTGGGCGCGATGGCCACGCAGATCCTCGCGGCCGTCCAGGCGCGGGTCTCCGGCTCCTCGATTTCCTCGGTCGACCTGCGGCAGTTCGTGCCGGTCACCGACGGCGAGGGCGTGCAGCCGAGCACCCGCACCGTCGAGGTCGCCGAACGCCCGCCGGCTGCCTCGCTGTCGAACCCGTCAGACCTGTCTGACCTGTCGGAAGGCGCCTGATGACCCTCAAGCTCGGCCGGCAGGCGTTCGCTGATGACGCCTCCCTGATGATGGCCATCGTCAACCGGACGCCCGACTCGTTCTACGACAAGGGCGCCACCTGGGCGGAGGACAGTGCCTTCGACCGGGTCGCGCAGGTCGTCGACGAGGGTGCGGAGATCGTCGACATCGGCGGCATCAAGGCAGCGCCGGGTGTCGAGATCGACGCCGCCGAGGAGATCAGCCGGGTCGGGTCGTTCGTGGGCCGCGTGCGCTCGGCGTACCCCTCACTGGTGATCTCCGTCGACACCTGGCGCGCTGAGGTCGGCCGCGCGGTGTGCAGCGAGGGCGCCGACCTCCTCAACGACGCGTGGGGCGGCGCCGACCCCGAGCTCGTCGACGTTGCCGCGGAGTTCGACGCGGCCATCATCTGCACGCACACCGGCGGCGTCACGCCGCGCACCCGCCCGCACCGCATTGAGTACGCCGACGTCGTCGCCGCCGCGATCGCCGACACCACGGCGTACGCGGAGCGCGCACTGGCCGCGGGCGTCTCACGCGACTCGATCGTGATCGACCCGGCCCACGACTTCGGCAAGAACACCGCGCACTCGTTGGAGGTCACCAGGCGCCTCGGCGAGATGGTCGACACCGGGTGGCCGGTGCTGGTCTCCCTGTCCAACAAGGACTTCGTCGGCGAGTCCCTCGACCTGCCCGTGGGGGAGCGCCTCATCGGAACCCTTGCCGCCACGGCGTTCTGCGCCCAGGCCGGCGCCCGCATCTATCGGGTGCACGAGGTGGTCGAGACCCGCCAGGTGGTCGACATGGTCGCGACGATCATGGGCTCCCGGCAGCCCGCCCGAGTGACGCGAGGCCTGGCATGACCCCTGCTCCTTCATCCGGCTGGAACGCGGTGGTCGTCCCGTCGACACCGTTGATGATCGCCGCCGGTGGCACGGCCGACCCGCTGGCCGGCGTACGCGCCCTGGCGCTGGACTCCGTGCGCTGGCTGGTCGCCTCGTCACCCGACCGCATCCAGGTGCTGTGTTCGCCCGCTGATCCGGCGAACGTCGCGCGCGGGGTCACCACGCCGTTGGGCGAGCGAGTGGCGCGGTCGCTGCTGTCGGCTGCGGGCTTCGACCGCGAGATCGTCGTGTCCACCTCGGAGTCGGAATCGCCAGTCAGCACAGGGGTTCTGATCGTCGGCGACGGCTCTGCCCGCCGCGGGGAGAAGGCGCCCGGGCACCTCGACGACCGTGCCTTCACTTTCGACTCCACGATCGAGTCGGCGCTTCGTGCCTGCGATGCGGACACACTTGCCACGCTGTCGGTCGACCTGGGCGCGGAGCTGTTGGCCGCCGGGGTCCCGGCCTTCCGCGCGCTCGGTGCGTTGGCCGGCGGCGCCGAGCACACATGTGAGATGACCTACTCCGGCGATCCGCTCGGCGTCCAGTACTGGGTGGCGAGGTGGCAATGCGCGTCCTGATGTCTGCTGGCCAAGGTCTCGATACGGGCGCAGAACGCCCTACTCGACCAACGAGCGGGTCTGTCACCGACGACGACCTGCTCGCGTTGTACGCCGCGCCGTCCGCGCCGTGGCTACGCGTGAACTTCGTCAGCACCGTCGACGGCGCGGCGACCGGAAGCGACGGACGCAGCGGCTCCATCAACAACGATGCGGACGGCCGGGTCTTCCACCTGCTGCGCAAGCTGTGCGACGCGGTCATCGTCGGCGCCGGCACCGCCCGCGCCGAGAACTACCGCCCTTCCGACAAGCCGGTCGTCGTGGTCAGCCTCAGCGGTCAGGTGCCTGACCTGTTGCGCGAGGCCGAGCCCGGTCGCGTCCTGATGGCCACCGTCTCGACGGCCCCCGGCCTCGCGGATGCCCGGTCGCTGCTGGGTGAGGACAACGTGCTCGTGCTGGGTGAGGAACGAGTTGATCTCGCCGCACTCAAGGATTCCCTTGCTGGGCGCGGGTTCCGGGACATGCTCTGCGAAGGCGGACCCCACCTCTTCGACGGACTGCTCGCCTCCGGTGTCGCCGACGAGCTGTGCGCCACCCAGATCCCGCGCCTCGTCGGTGGCACGCACACCCGCATCACCGCAGGCCTCACCCTCGACGTACCCCTTGAGCTGGCGCTGCTCCTCGAGGAGGACGGCACGCTGCTCGGGCGCTGGTTCATCCGCTGACGTCGGAGACGTGGACTCGGAGGGCCTCGAAGGTCTCGTCGAGCAGGTCGGGCAATGAGGCCCGCTCGTCCTCGAGCCACTGCTGGTATGCCGACAGTGCGAGGGCCAGCGCGACCCGGCCGACCGTGCGTGGATGCAGGTCGTCGGGCGACAGGCCGCGCCGCTCGGCGACGTACGACGCGATCACGCCGCGCCAGGCGGCATGGCGCAGTGCCGCGTGTGCCTGCAGTGCCGGCGTCTCCATCAGCAGCCGCATGCGGCGTCGGTGTTGGACCACCGCATCGGGGTCGACGAAGTTGAACGCCTTGACCGACTCCTGGACCGCTTCGGCGACGGGGAGGTCGGCCGGCATCTCGCGCAGGTGCTCGGCGAGGCTCTCGAGGCTCTCGTCGAACCGACCCCATGGGATGTCGTTCTTCGAGGGGTAGTAGCGGAAGAGCGTGCGCCGGCTGACGGCCGCGGCCGCCGCGATCTCGTCGACGGTGGTGTTCTCGAAGCCCTGCTCGTCGAAGAGCCGGAAGGCCACCTCCTCGATCCGGGCGTGACTTGTCGCGGGAGGACGACCCGGCCCTGTCTTCTGCACGGGGCGAACCTACCCGCTCGGACAGGATTTCCGAGACGCCCTTCCATTTCGCACCTGAGTGCCATTAATGTGTGGGCCACGTCATACGAGCCGAGGAGGAACCATGCAGAACCCGGAGAACACCACCGCCGACACTGACGAGCTCACTGCCGAGATGCTGGTCGAGGAAGTCTCGATCGACGGCATGTGCGGCGTGTACTGAGCCGATGTCAGTCACCGCACCAGCGCCCGTCCTCGAGACCGCGCCCGACGCCCTGCCCGAAGCCGGGGTCGGGGTCCGTCTCGAGGACGGGTGGCGGCTCAACCCCCGGGTCGCGCTGCGTCCCGAACCGTTCGGCGCCCTGGCCTACCACTTCGGCAACCGACGCCTGTCCTTCCTGCGCCGACCCGAGCTGGTCACCGTCGTACGCGCACTCGCCGCGGCACCCGACGTACGCACAGCCCTGCGTGAGTCGGGCGTGCCCGAAGAGCAGTTCACGGCGTACGTCGGCGCACTGTCCACGCTCGCCGAATCCGACATGATCCACCCCCGCAAGGAGGGTCAGCGATGACCATCACCGCACCACGCCCGCAGGCACCCCGACCGCAGGGCGGCACCCTGGTCGACCAGTTCGAGCTCGGCCTCGACGCGCCGATCTGCCTGACCTGGGAGCTCACCTACGCCTGCAACCTCGCGTGCGCGCACTGCCTCTCCAGCAGTGGCACCCGCGACCCGCGCGAGCTGACCACCGAGCAGTGCGAGGCGGTGATCGACGAGCTGCAGCGCATGCAGGTGTTCTACGTGAACATCGGCGGCGGCGAGCCCACGATCCGTCCCGACTTCTGGCACCTCCTGCAGTACGCCGTCGACCATCAGGTGGGCGTGAAGTTCTCCACCAACGGCGTGCGGCTCAACCCCGAACGGGCCCGCTTCCTGGCCTCCACCGACTACGTCGACGTGCAGATCTCGCTCGACGGCGCGACCGCCGAGGTCAACGACTACGTCCGTGGCCCCGGCTCCTACGACACCGCGATCCTGGCCCTGAAGAACCTCCAGGAAGCCGGCTTCAAGGACGCCAAGATCTCCGTGGTCTGCACCCGGGAGAACATCAGCCAGCTCGACGAGTTCAAGGCGATCGCCGACCACTACGGCGCCACGCTGCGCCTCACCCGCCTGCGTCCCTCCGGCCGCGGGGCCGACGTGTGGGACGAGCTGCACCCGCTTCCCGAGCAGCAGCGCGAGCTCTACGACTGGTTGATGGCCAACGGTGAGGACGTGCTCACCGGAGACTCCTTCTTCCACCTCGCCGCATTCGGCGAGGCACTGCCCGGCCTCAACCTCTGCGGCGCCGGACGCGTGGTCTGCCTGATCGACCCGATCGGAGACGTCTACGCCTGCCCGTTCGCGATCCACGACAACTTCCTGGCCGGCAACCTGCTCGCCGACGGTGGTTTCGCAGAAGTCTGGCAGACCTCCGAGCTGTTCCAGGACCTGCGCGCGCCGCAGACCTCCGGGGCCTGCACGAAGTGCGAGTTCTTCGACTCCTGCCGTGGTGGTTGCATGGCTGCGAAGTTCTTCACCGGTCTGCCGATGGACGGTCCGGACCCCGAGTGCGTGCAGGGGTACGGCGAGTCCGCGCTGGCTGCTGATCGCAGCATTCCCGCCGCCAGTCAGGACCACTCGCGGGCCACTCCGGGACGCAACCAGCCGGTGATGCTCACGCTCGGGAAGCGACCCACCGACTTCACGCCGCCCACGTCGGCGCCGGTCTCTGCGTGCGCGGAGAACCCGCTGGCCGGCTTCACTCCTTGATCTGTCCGGTGCGCTCGGTCTGGCCGGCTGGCCGGGCAGAGCCCATTGCCTGATCCAGATCCACCAGCTCCTTCGAGAGGTTTCCTCCCATGTCCAAGAACCCCTGGGCCCAGAATCCCTGGTTCGAGTCCGTCGCGATCGCCCAGCAGCGCGCGAAGAAGCGGCTCCCGAAGTCGGTCTACGGCGCACTCGTCGCCGGGTCCGAACGAGGCCAGAGCATTGCCGACAACGAGGCCGCGTTCCGCGAGCTCGGACTCGCACCGCACGTCGCCGGCCAGCGCCCCGAACGTGCGATGGCCACCAGTGTCATGGGCATCGACATTTCCCTGCCGGTGATCATGTCGCCCACCGGCGTACAAGCCGTGCACCCCGACGGTGAGGTCGCGGTGGCCAGGGCCGCGGCAGCGCGCGGCACGGTGATCGGGCTGAGCAACTTCGCCAGCCGATCGGTCGAGGACGTCGTGGAGGCCAACCCCAACACGTTCTTCCAGATGTACTGGACCGGTGACCGCGAGGTGATGGTCCAGCGCATGGAGCGTGCCCGCGCAGCTGGCGCCAAGGGCCTGATCGCCACCCTGGACTGGTCTTTCTCGATGGGACGTGACTGGGGCAGCCCTGAGATCCCCGAGAAGATCGACTTCAAGTCGGCATTGCGGCTGGCTCCCGAGGTGGCGCGCCGTCCCCGGTGGGCGTGGCAGTTCGCCAAGGAACGCAACATCCCGGACCTGACCGCGCCGAACCTGGCCGCGCCCGGGGAGAGCAAGGGCCCGACGTTCTTCGCCGCCTACTACGAGTGGATGACCACGCCGCCGCCCACCTGGGAGGACGTCGAGTGGATGGCGAAGGAGTGGGGTGGCCCGTTCATGCTCAAGGGCGTGTGCCGCCTCGACGACGCCAAGCGGGCGCGCGACCTCGGCGTCACCGCGATCTCGGTCTCCAACCACGGCGGCAACAACCTCGACGGCACCCCCGCCCCGATCCGGGTCCTTCCCGGCATCGCCGAAGCGGTCGGCGACGACATCGAGGTGGTGCTGGACGGCGGCATCCGGCGCGGCAGCGACGTCGTGAAGGCGCTGGCCCTGGGCGCCCGTGCGGTGATGATCGGTCGCGCCTACCTGTGGGGCCTGGGCGCCAACGGCCAGGCCGGCGTGGAGAACGTCCTCGACCTCCTGCGCAGCGGCATCGACAGCGCCCTGCTCGGCATGGGGCACTCCTCGATCGACCAGCTCAGCCCCGCCGACCTCGTCATCCCCGAGGGCTTCGAACGTCGGCTCGGGGAGTAGGTCCCGCTCATGACTCCGCTGGCCCGGGCGCACTGGCCGACCCTGGCCGCCGACTGCCATGTGCTGGTGCCGATCGGGTCGACCGAGCAGCACGGGCCGCACCTGGGCATGGGCACGGACACGGCGATCGCAGTCGCCGTCACCGACCGGCTGGCCGCACGCATCGGTGGTACGGCGTACGTCGCGCCACCGATCGCTTTCGGCGCATCGGGCGAGCACAAGGGCTTTCCCGGCCTCATGTCGATCGGCAACGAGGCCCTGGAGCTCATGTTGGTCGAGCTGGTCCGGTCGATGCGCGACTGGGCTGGAGAGGTCACGTTCGTCAACGCCCATGGGGGAAACCTCACCGCATTGACTGCCGCCGTCGCCCGGATGCGCACGGAGGGGCACAACGTGCGGTGGCTGCCGTGTGCCACCGAGGAGGTTGATCTGCACGCCGGCCACGTCGAGACTTCGATCATGCTGCACCTTGATCCCGCCGCCGTCGACATGGGTGCCGCCGAGGTCGGTGACACACGCGCGTTGGCCGACGTACTCCCCACGCTGATGGCTCAGGGCGTGATCGGGGTGAGTGCGAACGGCGTCCTGGGTGACCCGACCACTGCCACTGCGGCGGAGGGGGAGCGGCTGCTCGAGCAGATCGTCGAGAAGGCACTCCGACGCCTGGCCTCGGGTGCGGTTGACGAACGCGGCTGCCTGGTCGCGGGGAGCCGGCCGTGACCGGCACCGAACGAGTCGTCCTGGTCACCGGCGCCGCCCGGGGGATCGGCGCGGCCACTGTGGCGGAGCTGCTCGACACCGGCCACCGGGTGATCGCGATCGACTCCTGCCGCGGCGCCGACAGCGGGCTGTCCTACCCCTTGGCGACGCGTGAGGACCTCGCCGCCGTCGCCCGACTCGACCCCGCGCGTGTCGAGGCGATCGAGGCCGACGTCGCCGACGAGGCCTCCGTGCGGCAGGCGGTCGCGGCCGGGGTGGATCGCTTCGGCCGCCTCGACGCAGTGGTCGCGGCCGCCGGTGTCATCGCCGGCGGCGCGCCGCTGTGGGAGACGCCGGTCGAAGACCTTCAGACCCAGTGGAGCGTCAACGCACTCGGCGTGTGGCACACCGCCGCCGCCTGCGTGCCGGTGCTGCTGGCCCAGCCCGACCCGTCGGACTGCCGGTTCGTCGCCGTCGTCTCCGCCGCCGGGAGCCGTGGGCTGTTCCACCTGGCCGCCTACAACGCGTCGAAGCACGCGGCACTCGGGATCATCCGCGGGTTGGCTGCCGACCTGGTCGGCACCGGCGTCACCGCGGTCGCGGTCTCGCCCGGCTCCACCGACACCGCGATGCTGGCCGCCACCGCAGGCATCTACGGGCTCACCGACCCGGCAGAGCTCGCCGAGTCCCAGCTGATCAAGCGGACCATCGAGCCGGCGGAGATGGCCGCGACGATCGCGTTCTGCTGTTCACCGGCCGGCGGTGTGCTCAACGGCTCGGTGGTCGCCGCCGACGGCGGATTCTCGGGGTGAGCCCGGTGCCGCCGACCTTGGCCGCGCCGCAGCGAGTGCCGCGCCCGCCGCTTCTCCCCGAGGGCGCACGATTGCGGATGAACCCCCACGTCCGGCAGTACGACGGCGGACGCGTCCTGGTCGGTGGCAGCCCCGGTCGACTGATGCGGTTGTCCGCGAAGGCGGTGACCTTGCTCGACGGGGATGAGCTCGCAGTGTCGTCCGTGACCGCCGTACTGGCTGAGCGGCTCCTCGACGCGGGCATGATGGACCCGGTCGCGGCGACGCTGCCCACTCCTTCCCTGGACGAGCTGTCGGTCGTGGTGCCGGTGCGCGATCGCCCCCGACAGCTCGACCGCCTGCTCGGCGCCCTGCCCCGCGACGTACACGTCCTGGTGGTGGACGACGCCTCGAAGCGGCCCGACCTGGTGGCAGCCACGGCGAAGAAGCACGGCGCCGAGGTCGTGGCGTTGTCGGTGAACGTGGGCCCGGCTGCCGCGCGGAACCGTGGGTTCGCGGCGAGCCGTACGCCGTACGTCGCGTTCGTCGACTCCGATGTGGTGCCCGATCCCGGGACGTTCGACGTGCTGCTGCGCCACTTCGCCGATCCCGGGTTGGCGTTGGTCGCGCCGCGGATCCTGGGACTGCAGTCCGAGACGGCTCGATCGCGCGGCACGGTCGACGTGCTGGATCGCTACGAGGCGGCGATGTCGTCCCTCGACCGTGGCCCGGACCCCGCGCTGGTGCGACCGATGAGCCGAGTGGCATGGCTGCCCAGCGCGTGTGTCGTCGTACGACGGACTGCGCTGGCGGCCTGTGACGGATTCTCCGAGGAGATGCGGGTCGGGGAGGACGTCGACCTGGTCTGGCGGCTCGCCTCGTCGGGCCACCGGGTCCGCTACGAGCCGGGGGTCTCGGTGCAGCACGAGCACCGGGTCTCTCCCCGTTCCTGGCTGGTCCGCAAGGCGGTCTACGGCACGAGCGCGGCGCCCTTGGCCGAGCGCCACGGACCCGCCGTAGCGCCCGCGGTCTTCACCCCATGGACGGTGGCGTTCGCCGCGGCCGTGGTCGCCCAACGCCGCTGGAGCCTGCCCGTCGCCGGAGCCGTCTGGGCGCTCGCCGCCGGCCGCCTCGTGCAGCGGTGCCGCCCCACGACCGGGCAGGGCATCGCTTGGCCGGCCACCACGCAGCTCGCCGCCCGACTGTCGTACGACGGGGCGTCGTCCTCGCTCCAGCAGGTCGGCGCGCTGGCCCTGCGTCACTGGTGGCCCGTCGTGCTTCCCGCGGCACTGGTGTCGTCGCGGGTCCGTCGTGTCGTCGCGGTGGCCGCTGTCGCGGATGCGGCCCACGAGTGGCGGCGTACCCGACCCGACCTGGACCCCGTGAACTTTCTGGTGGCGCGGCGCCTCGACGACCTGGCCTACGGCGCCGGGGTCTGGTCGGGAGCGTTCCGGGCGCGGTCGGCCCGGGCGTTGCTGCCGAGGCTCACGCGCTGAGGCAACCAGGCCGTCGAAGCGGACCGTTGAACATGCAGTTCGCGACGCGCCGTACGCCGGTGAGCGTGCGTCGTACGACGAGAAGGCCGAACTGCATGTTGCACGGTCCACTCGGCGCAGCCCGAACTGGCGACGGGTCGATCGGAACTGGCGACGGGTCGGTGGAAAGCAGAGACCCGCTCGTCCCTCACGGGGCGAGCGGGTCTCTGGTGCCTTGGTTTCGAGACGGTCGCAGAGCGACCTCCTCAACCAGCGCGGGTCGCGGCGAACCGCAACCAGCGATTTCAGCTGGCGTTGTTGATCATGCCGGCGCCGACGGTGACGCCGGTGGCCTCGTCGATGAGGATGAACGAGCCGGTGGCGCGGTTCTTGGAGTAGGGGTCGCACAGCAGTGGCACGGTGGTGCGCAGCTGGACGCGGCCGATCTCGTTGAGTCCGAGCTCCTTGGTGTCCTGGTCGCGGTGCAGGGTGTTGACGTCGAGGCGGTACTGGACGTCCTTGACCATGGCGCGGCCGGTGCGGGTGGTGTGCTTGATGGCGAGCTTCTGGCGGGGGCGCAGGGGCTCGTTGGTCATCCAGCAGACCATCGCGTCGATGTCCTGGGAGGGCTTGGGTGCGTTGTTGACCCGGGCGATCATGTCGCCGCGTGAGACGTCGACGTCGTCCTCGAGGCGCACGGTGACCGACATCGGCGGGAAGGCCTGGTCGATCTCGGTGTCGAAGAGGTCGATGGCCGCGATCTTCGAGGTCATCCCCGAGGGGAGCACGACGACCTCGTCGCCCTTCTTCAGCACGCCGCCGGCGACCATGCCGGCGTACCCGCGGTAGTCGTGGAAGTCGTCGGACTTGGGGCGTACGACGTACTGCACGGGGAAGCGGACGTCGACCAGGTCGCGGTCGGAGGCGACGTGGACGTGCTCGAGGTGGTGCATGAGCGTGGGACCGGAGTACCACGGCATCTTCTCGGAGCGGGTCACCACGTTGTCGCCCTGCAACGCCGAGATCGGGATGATCTCCAGGTCGGGGATGTTCAGCTTGGTCGCGAAGGAGGTGAACTCCTTGTGGATCTTCTCGTAGATCTCCTCGTCGAAGTCGACCAGGTCCATCTTGTTCACCGCGAGCACGAGGTGCGGCACCCGCAGCAGGGAGAGGATCACCGCGTGGCGGCGCGACTGCTCGGTGAGGCCCTGACGGGCATCGACCAGCACCAGGCCCAGGTCGGCGGTGGAGGCACCGGTGACCATGTTGCGGGTGTACTGCACGTGGCCGGGGGTGTCGGCGATGATGAACTTGCGGTTCGGCGTCGCGAAGTAGCGGTAGGCGACATCGATGGTGATGCCCTGCTCGCGCTCGGAACGCAGTCCGTCGGTCAGCAGCGCCAGGTCGGTGTAGTCGTAGCCCTTGGACTGGCTGGTGGACTCCACCGCCTCGAGCTGGTCCTCGAAGATCGACTTCGAGTCCAGCAGCAGGCGACCGATCAGGGTCGACTTGCCGTCGTCGACCGAACCGGCGGTGGCGAACCTCAGCAGGTCCATGTCGGGGTTGATCGCGTGACTGGTGGTCTGCTCGGCCATCAGAAGTAACCTTCCTTCTTGCGGTCTTCCATGGCTGCCTCGGAGAAGCGGTCGTCACCACGGGTGGCGCCACGCTCGGTGACCCGGGCGATGGCGATCTCGTCGATGATCTCGGCGGTCGTCGCCGCGGGGGACTCCACGCAACCGGTCAGCGTCATGTCGCCGACGGTGCGGAAGCGGACCGTCTTCTCGACGATCGTCTCGTTGCCCTTCGGCTGTACGGCGTCGCTCGCGGAGAGCAGCATGCCGTCGCGCTCGATGACCTGGCGCTGGTGCGAGAAGTAGATCGACGGGATCTCGATCTGCTCGCGGTCGATGTAGTGCCAGATGTCGAGCTCGGTCCAGTTGGACAGCGGGAAGATCCGCATGTGCTCGCCCTCGTGGATGCGGCCGTTGTAGAGGCTCCACAGCTCGGGGCGCTGCATCTTGGGGTCCCACTGGCCGAACTCGTCACGGTGGGAGTAGACGCGCTCCTTGGCGCGGGCCTTCTCCTCGTCACGGCGGCCACCACCGAAGGCGGCAGTGAAGCCCTCCTCCTCGATGGCGTTGAGCAGGGTGCCGATCTGCATGCGGTTGCGGCTGGTCTTGCCGTCGTCGACGATGACGCCGTTCTTGATCGCGTCGTCGACGCTGGCGACCACCATGCGCACACCCAGGCGGTTCACCCAGTTGTCACGGGTGGCCAGCACCTCGGGGAAGTCGAACCCCGTGTCGACCTGAAGCATCGGGAACGGGATCTTCGCGGGGTAGAACGCCTTCTCCGCCAGGCGGAGCATGACGATCGAGTCCTTGCCCCCGGAGAACATCAGCACCGGCTTCTCGAACTCCGACGCCACCTCCCGGAAGATGTGGATGGACTCCGCCTCCAGCTGGTCGAGCTGACTCAGCTGGTAGTCGGCGTGAGTCGCGGCCTTGACCGGCTCTGCCATTTGTTTGGGACCTCTCCTCTTGGAACAGCAGCCGTCATCGTATCGGTCTGCTGCGCGCGAGTCTCTTTCAGTCGCGGTTTGTGGGCTTGGTGGTGGTTTGGGCTGTGGTGTCCGGCACACGCCAGGCGCCGGAGTTGTTGTCGAACGCCGGCAGTCCGCGGGTCTGGCGCACGAAGCCCCAGGCCAGCGGACCGAGCAGAAGGAGGGCGGCACCGATGATGCCGACCAGCTCCGGAGAGACGCCGAGCAGCTTGAGCCCGGTCAGGCTCAGCACGATCACGATGCCGCGCCGGATCACCGACTGGCTGACCCAGTGGGCGATGCGGGCGCCGAGGAAGGTGCCGGGGATGCCGCCGATCAGCAGCGGGATCAGGATCTCCCAGTCGACCCCGGAGACCAGCACGTGGCCGATCGCCGCGGCCAGCACCAGCGGGACCGCCTGCACCAGGTCGGTGCCGACCAGCTTCACCGCGCTCAGCGTCGGGTAGAGCAGCAGCAGCGCCACCATGATCAGGGAACCGGAGCCGACCGAGGTGATGCCGACCAGCAGGCCGCCGAACATGCCGACCAGCAGTGTCGGGACCGGCTTGATCTCGATCTGCTCGGACGGAGCCTCGTTGCCACTGGTGACCTGGCGCAGCTGGATGTACATCCGGAAGGTGTACGTCGCCGCGGTGAAGAGCAGTGCGCAGCCGATCGCGGTCTTGACGAACTCCTCCTGCTCGTGGGCCGCGCCGAAGTGGTCGATGATGAACGCCCCGGCGAAGGCGAACGGCACCGACCCGATGATGAGGTAGGCCGCGAGCTTGAGGTTCGGGCTCCCGTGGCGCCAGTGCACTCCGGCACCGACGGACTTGGTCACCGACGCGCTGACCAGGTCGTTGGCGACCGCAGCAGTCGGGTTGATGCCCAGGAAGATCAGGGCGGGTGTCATCAGGGCGCCGCCGCCCATGCCGGTCAGGCCGACGACGATGCCCACTCCGAAGGAGACGAAGAGGACCGCGAGCGCGGCGGTGGTGAACACGTCAGGCATGTAGGCAGTCCCATAGTCGAGTGAGCCGATAGGTCTAGACGGCTCCAGTGAGCGTAATAGGTGGAACCGATCATGACGCAATCCCGCCGCTGACTGGGACTCTCCCGGAATCTTCTGTGTCGGGGTCGCCTCGAGGCCTGATGAGCCGTGCCGCTGTGGCGACCGACACCGGCCCGGAAGCCGACGGTTGTGGCGGCTGTCCCGGGCCGTCGAGCATGCGGGCATGAGTGCTTCCGAGTCACTGCCCGTGGACCGCATCCGATCGGTGGAGGGTTCGCACAACGTGCGGGACCTGGGCGGGCTGGTCGCCGCCGACGGCCGGAAGGTGCGGCGGGGCCGTATCTTCCGCAGCGACTACCCGGGCTTCGCCGACGTCGCCGGCGGTGAAGGAGTGCGTGCGCTCGGGCTGCGGTCGGTCGTTGACCTGCGCCGTCGTGCGGAGGCCGACCTCGAGCTGGTGTCGTGGGCCGACCACGGCGTGGAACATCACCGCATTCCGCTCTCCGCAGGGGGCGCGTCGTCCTGGCACGCGAAGTACCACGCCTACCTCACGCACCGGCCCGAGACCGTGGTGCTGGCCGTACGCCGCGTGATGGACGTCGGTGCGCATCCGGTGCTCTTCCACTGCGCCGCCGGCAAGGACCGCACGGGCGCTGTCGCGGCGCTCGTCCTGTCCGTGCTCGGCGTCGACGCGGAACAGGTCGTGGCCGACTACGTGCTGACCGAGGCCGGCCTGGAGCCGGTCATGCAGCGCCTGGGCGGGATCGACTTCTACGCCGAGATGCTCGGCCAGGACGGGCTGGAGGGCCAGCGGCCGAGAGCCGAGAACATGCGCGGCTTCCTGGCCTGGCTCGATGCCGAGGGCGGAGCAGTCGCGTGGCTGCTCGCGCACGGAATCAACGCGGAGGAGATCGAGGAGTTCCGTACGGCGATGCTCGAAACTGACGAAAGCCTTGCATAAAGGGTCAGACCATTCTAATCTGCGACATGAGTGATCGTCACCTCACCCCGGCCCGAAAGAGGAACACGTCATGGCTGCCCTGAAGAACGTCCACGATCGGTACACGGATGAAGAGATCGCGTCCTACTACGAAGCGGGCTTCTGGCAGCGGACGAGCTTCAACGCGTTGGTCGCACAGCAGGTCGAGGAGCGCCCCGACTCCACGTTCGTGTTCGACAGCACCAGCTCCTTCACGTTCCGCGAGTTCGGCGAGCGGGCCCTCCGCCTGGCCGCCGGCCTGCACCGCGCCGGCGTACGGAAGGGCGAGCGGGTCGGCGTCCAGCTGCCGAACTGGACGGAGTTCGCGGTCGTCGCCGCGGCACTCTCCCGGATCGGCGCGATCGTCGTGCCGATCATGCCGATCTACCGCGACGACGAGGTCGGCTACGTGCTGCAGCACTCGGGCGCTGCTGTCGCGATCACCTGCGGCGAGGTGCGCGGCTTCAATCACGCCGAGATGTTCGCCGAGCTGGCCAAGGAATGCCCCGACCTGCGTGCGACGTACATCGCCCGGGCGGACGCCGACCTGGCCCCCGCGCTCGGCTCCCCCCTCGACGGCCTGGTCGCCGACGGTGACCTCGACGCCCTCGAGGCAGAGATCGGCCCCGACAGCAACCCCGACGACGGATTCCTGATCGTCTACACCTCGGGTACGACGTCGCGCCCCAAGGGCTGCTTCCACACCTTCAACACGCTGCGGGCCAGCGCCGCGGCGATCGCGAAGAGCCTCGACTACAGCGCCGACGACGTGCAGTTCGGGCCGTCGCCGATCACTCACAGCACCGGGTTGGTCACCAGCGTCGTCCTGCCCCTGCTGGCGGGAGCCCAGTCCTGCCTCATGGAGGCCTGGGACCCGGTGGAGGCGCTGCGCCTGATTGAGCAGCACGGCTGCACCACGGCGGTCACCGCCACCCCGTTCCTGCAGATGCTGATGGGCGCCTACGACGCCGACAAGCACGACGCCAGCAGCCTGCGCCGCTGGGTGTGCGCGGGTTCGCCGATCCCCGGTTCCGTGGTCGAGAAGGCCGGCGCCCTCTTCGCCGGATGCCAGACCCTGAGCCTCTACGGCCGGTCCGAGAACTTCCTCACCACGATGTGCACCGTCCATGACCCCGCCGAGAGGTCGGCGACCTCCGACGGCTCGGCCCTCGAGGGTGCTGCCATCCACGTCGTCGACGTCGCTGGCAACGAGGTCCCGCGGGGCGACGAGGGGGACATCGCCTACAAGGGCCCCAGTCACATGATCGAGTACTTCCGCAACGACGAGGAGACGGCGGCGCTCTTCACGTCCGACGGCTTCTCCCGCTCCGGGGACCTTGGCAGGATGGACGCCGACGGCTTCGTGCGGGTGACCGGCCGACTCAAGGACATCGTGATCCGTGGCGGCATGAACATCAGTGCCCGCGAGCTCGAGGACCACCTCCTCGCCCACCCCCAGATCGCCAACGTGGCCGTGGTCGGGATGCCCGACGAACGACTCGGCGAGAAGGTCTGCGTGTACGTCGTCCCGGCCGACCCCGACGGCGAGATCACCCTCGACGACGTCGTCGGTCACCTGAAGGACCACAAGGTCGCCACGCAGAAGCTGCCCGAGCGGCTCGAGATCGTGCAGGCGATGCCGATGACCGCGACCGGGAAGATCCAGAAGCACGTGCTGCGCGCGGACATCGCGAAGAAGCTGTCATGACCGCCGCGCACCAGCTGCCCGAGCCCTCGGACCTGCTGCGCCGACACGAGGAGCTGCAGCGCCGACACGCGGTCGAGCTCAAGCTCAGTGCGGTGGCGGCAGCCGGTGGAGGCATCGCAGCGCTGGTGCACACCGTCGCGGAGCTCACCGCCAACCCCATCTGGCTGATGGACACTCGCCGCCGTGTGGTCGCCCGCTCCGCGCGGGTGCGCGGCTCCGACTTCCGGCCGCCCGAGCTCGACCTGCTCCTGGCCCGCAACGGCCCGACGGATCTCTCCTCGCCCGAGCCCCTGTTGGTGTCCGCGGAGCCGGCCCGTGGCATCGCCCGGCGCCACCTGATGGTGCCGGTGGCACGGGACGGCTGCCTCTTCGCGTGGCTCGTCGTGGCAGAGGTGTCCGGCCGGCTCGGGCACAACGACCAGCTCCTCGCCAAGCGGGCTGCCTTCCACCTCGCCAGCGAGTACGTCGTCCAGCGCCGGGTCGCCCGCGCCTCCTGGAATGCCCGCTCGGCCCTGGCCCGGCAGCTGGTGCGCGGTTCGACGCGCGAGGACGACCTCGCTGACGCGGCGGAGTACCTCGGCGTGCAGGCCGACGCCGACCGGGTTCTGGTCTACATCGCCGAGGGGATCGGGACGGAGCCGCGCGACGAGGAGATGATCTCCGACCGGGTCGCGGCACGACTCGGCGTCGAGGTGCTCGCCAGCCGTGGCCGCGAGGGCACGATCCTGCTCATCGAGGCGCCCGAGGCGTCGGCGCACGTTGCCTTCGTGCACGAGGTCAAGGGCGTCATGCGGCTCCTGATGGCCGAGCTCGGCGAGCCCGACGCGATCGTCGGACTCTCCGGCGTGACCCGGGCCGGCGCCTTCCAGCGCGCCTACCGGGAGACCCGCGAGGTCGTCCTCTGCGTCGACCGCTTCGCCACGTCGGGTGAGCGGGTGATCGCCGTCGACGACCTCGGGCCCGCCCGCCTCTTCGTGGCCAACAGCGACGTCGGCGCCGTCCGGCGCTACGTGCACGACGTGCTCGGAGCCCTCCTGACCGGAGCCCCGGGCACCGCCGACCTGCTCCGCACCCTCCAGTGCTTCTTCGACACCGGGCGGAGCGTCCGGGAGTCCGCGGCCCGTCTCGGCATCCACGAGAACACCGTGCGGCTGCGCCTGGCGAAGGTGCACGACCTCACCGGCCTCGAGGTCGCCGCCGATGCCAACCACCAGCTCAGCGCGCAGACGGCGCTGCTGGTCCTCCGACTGGAGGGCCACCCCGCGATCCCGCCCTTCGAGGAGCGGCACGCTCCCGCCCTCAAGAAGACACAGACGGAGAACACCGCATGACGCGACGAGCACTGGTCGCCCGCCCCGGAGCCGCCTGCTGATGCGCGGCGTCGTCATCCCCGCCACCACCGGACCGGACGCCGCCATGCTGCGTGACGACGTACCCGAGCCGACCGGGGCACACCCGTGGGCCGAGGGCGAGCGCCTGCTGGTCGACGTACGCGCCGCTGGCGTCAACTTCCCCGACGTCCTGCAGAGCAAGGGGCTCTACCAGCACGGTACCGAGACGCCCTACGTCACTGGCGGCGAGTACGCCGGCGTCGTCCTCGAGGCGCCGGAGTCCTCACGGTTCCGTCCGGGCGACCGGGTGGCCGGGCTCAGTGTGTGGGGCGCGATGGCGGAGCGGGTGCTCGGCATCCCGCGCTACACGGTCCGCCTTCCCGCCCACATGGACTGGGCGGAGGGGGCCGCGTTCTTCCTCAACTACGCCACCGCGTGGTTCACCCTGCATCGCGCCGGCTTCACCGAAGGCGAGTCCGTGCTGGTGCACGGAGCCGCCGGCGGTGTCGGTACGGCGACCCTCGATCTCCTGCGGGGCAAGGCGAAACCGTCGATTGCGGTGGTGTCGAGCGATGCCAAGGAAGAGGTCGCCCGTGCCTGCGGGGCCGACCACGTGTTGCGCAGCACGGAACCATGGGCGGCCCGGGTCCGCGAGCTGACCGGTCACGGTGTGGCGGTGGTGGTCGACCCGGTCGGCGGTGACCGCTTCGTCGACTCGTTGCGGGCTCTGGACGTGGGCGGTCGGCTGATGGTGGTGGGTTTCGCCGAGGGGTCCATCCCAGAGGTGAAGGTCAACCGGCTGCTGCTGCGCAACCTGAGCGTCCTCGGCGTCGCACTCGACCCGTGGGAGAAGCGCTTCCCGGGCTACGCGCCCGAGCTCGTGGCCGGCCTCGAGGCAGCGGCCGAGGACGGCAGGGTGCGCCCGTTCATCGGAGACCGACTGCCCTTCGACCGGGCCGCTGAGGCGCTGGGCATCCTCGACCGGCGTGAGGCGCGCGGCAAGGTCGTCGTCGAGTTCCCCTGAACGCGTCTCTGCGGGTCAGAAGAGCAGCACGCCGCCGTCCACCGGCACGCCGACGCCGGTGATGTACGACGACGCCGGGCTGGCCAGGAAGACCGCCGTACTGGCGATCTCGACAGGATCGCCCAGGCGTCCGCCCGGGACTCGTGCCTTGATGATCTTGGCCTGGTAGTTGGGGCTGTAGTCGGCCGTCGCCTCGGTGAGGAAGACACCGGGCAGGATCGCGTTGACCCGGATGCCCTTCTCTCCCCATTGTGCAGCGAGGTCCCGGGTCATGCCGAGGACGCCGGCCTTGGCCGCGCTGTAGCCGGCGGCCGGCATCTTGGCGGTGGTCACGGCCATCACGCTGGAGAGGTTCACCACGGCGCTGCCCGCGGGCATCACGCGCCCGGCCGCCTGCGCCATCCAGTAGGAGCCCATCAGGTTCACGTCGACGACATGGCGGAAGTGGTCCGGCGGGTCCTCGGTTGCGGCGTGGTACTCCCCGCCGATGCCGGCGTTGTTGACCAGCACGTCGCAGCCACCGAGCTGTTCGACGGCGGCCTCGACCAGGCGGTTGCAGTCGTCGACCTTGGTCACGTCGGTCTCGACCGCGACACAGCGCCGGCCCAGTTCTTCCACCAGTGCGCGGGTCTCCTCGAGCATCTCGACCCGTCGTGCACCGATGGCGACGTCGGCCCCGGCCGCGGCAAGGCCCTGGGCGATCGCTACTCCGAGGCCGCTGGAGGCGCCGGTGACGACGGCCACCTTGCCGTCGAGGCGGAACCGGTCCGACCAGGTGGACGCGGCGATTTCCTGTGATGTCTGGGGGAGCATGCTCCCGTTGTACGCCGATCCGGCCGTCCGCCACGACGCCCGCGGGCCGGGCTGGTGTGGGCACCTCCATCCGGAGCTGGTGTGCCTGTTGCCGGAGGCCTTGGCGCTGCGCACAGTGAGGGTGTGCGAGAACTCGACCCCGATGACCTCATCCAGCGTGCGACGCGCGCCGCCCGGCGTACGTCGACGACGGCCACCGTGCGCGGTCTTCGTCAGCTCGAAGGCGGGGTCTCGAGCCTGACCTACGCCTCCGAACTCCTCGACGAGAACTGCGTGCGACCGATCGTGCTCAAGGTGGCACCTCCCGACTTGGCACCGGTTCGCAACCGTGACGTGCTGCGTCAGGCGCGGGTCCTGCAGCAGCTGGACGGCCTGGCCGGCTTCCCCGTGCCCGGCGTGCTCTTCGAGGACGGCGGCGACCCGCCCGGCGTACCCCCGTTGTTCGCGATGGAGCTGCTGCCGGGCGACTCCTACGAGCCGATGCTCGACGTGTCGGACACCCCGCCCTTGCCCGAGGTGGCTGCGGAGAGGATGCGGGTCGCGGCCCGCGCCCTGGCCCGGATGCAGAGTGTTTCGCCGCAGGCACTGGGTGTGGGTGACGAGCCGGTCTCGCCGGTCACTGAGGAGCTGGACAGGTGGCAGCGACTCTTCGCGACCGTGGACCCCGACATCGGTGCCGGCCACGAGAAGCTCCACGCCAGGTTGGCCGAACGTACGCCGGAGGGCATCGATCCGCGGCTTCTCCACGGCGACTACCGGGTGGCGAACATGCTGTTCACCGACTCCGGACTCGAAGCCGTCATCGACTGGGAGATCTGGTCCGTCGGCGACCCACGCTCCGACCTGGCCTGGTTGCTCATGCACGTCGAGCCCGCCCAGGTCTTCCACGAGCACCGGTCGCAGGCCGATCGGGCCGCGGGCTCGCAGATGCCCTCGCAGCAGGAGCTGATCGACGTGTACGCCGCCGCGCGACGCGAGCTCGGCGCCTCCGAGGAGGAGGTCAGGGCGGCGACATCAGAGCTCGACTGGTTCCTGGGGGTCTGTCACTACAAGACCGCCTCCACGATCGCGGTGATCTGGAAGCGCGAGCGCAAGCGGGAGAGCCCGGACCCGAAGCTCGAGGTGGCGGCCCGGCACCTCGGCGAAGTACTGGACGCCGGACATCGGGTCCTCGACCAACGGAACCGACGCAGTTCCTCGCTGGTCGAGTAGCCGGCGAGGAACGAGTCGGCGTATCGAGACCGTCGTGCTGGCTGGGTCTCGATACGCTCGCTGGCGCTCGCTACTCGACCACCGAAAGAACCGGCTCGCTACTCGACCACCGAAAGAACCGGCTCGCTACTCGACCACCGAAAGAACCGGCTCGCTACTCGACCACCGAGAGTGCCGGGTCAGGGGATGGTGACGACGACCTTGCCGACGGCGGTGCGGTCCTCCAGTGCGGCCAAGGCATCGGACGCCTTCTCCATCGGATAGCTCGCGCCGATCTCGGGGGTGAGCTGGCCGGCGTCGAGCAGCTCCTGGACGCCCAGGCGCACGCGGTCCAGGGTGCCGGGGTGCTCGGTCTCCATCACGTCCATCGTGATGCCGGTGACGGTCAGGTTGCGCAGCAGCAGACGGTTCATCTTGAGCGACGGGATCGACCCGCCGGCGAACCCGACGATCACGCCGCGGCCGCCGATCCTCAGCGACCGGACGACATCGAGGAAGCCGTCGCCGCCGACCATGTCGACGAACACCTGGACGCCACCGCCGGTGAGCTCGCGGACCTCCTCCAGCCAACCCTCGTCCGTGCGGACGACGTGCGTGGCGCCGGCGGCCTTGGCGGTCGCGGCCTTGGTGTCACTGGAGACCAGGCCGACGGAGTCGATGCCGGCGATCCGGCACAGGTCCAGGACGCAGGTGCCCACGCCACCGGCAGCGCCGGTGACCAGCACGGTCTCGCCGGCCTTCGCGCCGGCGCGATCCAGGGCGTACCAGGCGGTCGCGTAGTTCATGTAGATGCCGGCGCCCTCCTCGTAGGACATCCCGTCGGGCAGTCGCACCAGGAAGTCGTCGATCGCCAGCGCCTGCTCGGCCATCGCGCCCTGCCACACGATCCCGGCGACCCGGTCGCCGGGCTTCACCCACGAGTCCTCGGGCGCCTCGAGCACCAGCCCGGACAGCTCCGAGCCGCAGACGTACGGCGCCTCGACGCCGGCCTGGTACTTCCCGCGGGTCTGCAACGGATCGATGAAGGAGAGGCCCACCGCGTGGACCTCCACCAGCACCCGCCGTCCGTCGGCCCGCCGGTGGGCGCCCTCGGGTGCCGGGACCTCACGAACCACGGCGGACTGGGGCCCGTCCAGGGTCTCGACGACTACTGCGCGCATCTCTTGCTCCTCGGGTCTGGCGAATCTGGTGGCGAATCAGGTCAGTCGAAGTAGGCGAAGACGGACTCGGCGACGCAGACCGGCTTCTCCTGCCCCTCGATCTCGAACGTCTGGAGCGTGCGGAACTTCGACCCGCCCTCGAGAGGCTCCACCGCGAGCAGCTCCTGGGTCATCCGCACTCGGGACCCGAGCTTGACCGGAGAGGTGAAACGGACCTTCTCGTAGCCGTAGTTGAGGGCCAGCGAGTGGCCGTTCATCTCGAAGATCTCGTACTGGAACTTCGGCCCGAGCGAGAGTGTGTAGAGCCCGTGCGCGATGTTCGTGCCGAACGGTGACTCGGCGCCCCGCTGGGGGTCGACGTGGATCCGCTCCCAGTCCTCGGTGGCGTCGGCGAAGCCCTGGATGCGCTCCCGCGTGACCTCGAACCACTCCGTGGTGCCGAGCACCTGCCCCTCCAGGGCACGGAGCTCGTCGACGCTGTTCATCACTTTCGTCTCTGTCTTCATGGCCCCATGGAACCCCGGCAGGCGAACCGCGGCGACCCGTCGTACGCCGACCGGTAGAGATCTCGACACCGCCCGGCTCGCACGAACGGTCCTGCGGAGAGCGACCGACCTACCGTCGGTCCATCACCGCAACGAGCTGGAGGAACACCATGGACTGGTCCATCCCCGAGGACGTCACGTCCTTCATCGCCGACCTCGACGAATTCATCGACACCAAGATCAAGCCGATCGAGGAGGCCAACCCGGAGCACTTCGACCACCGCCGGGAGTTCACCCGCACCGACCTGGAGCGCGGCGGCATCCCGACCCGGCGCTGGCGGGAGATCATGCGCGAGGCCCGGAAGCTGGCCGACGAAGCCGGCTTCTATCGCTACCCGCTGCCGAAGGAGCTCGGCGGCCAGGACGGCTCGAACGTCGCGATGGCGACGATCCGCGAGCACCTCGCGCGTCGCGGGCCGGGCCTGCACGCCGAGCTCAGCCACGAGGCGTCGATGGTGGCCAACGTGCCGCTCGCGCTGGTGCTGCACGAGTACGGCACGCCCGAGCAGAAGGAGCAGTACCTCGAACGCCTCGTCTCCGGCGACATGGAGATGGCATTCGGGCTCACCGAGCCCAACCACGGCAGTGACGTCACCTGGCTCGAGACGAAGGCGGTCAAGGACGGCGACGACTGGATCATCACGGGAGAGAAGCGCTGGAACAGCGTCGTCGACGTCTCCGAGATCGACCTCGTGTTCGCCCGCACCAGTGGGGAGGACGGCAAGGCCGAGGGGATCTCCGCCTTCCTGGTGCCGACCAACGCCGAAGGCTTCGAGGTGCCGTTCTACTGGTGGACGTTCAACATGCCGACCGACCATGCCGAGGTGCGCCTCAACGGCGTCCGCGTGCCGGGCGCGGCGCTGCTGGGCGAGGAGGGGCGTGGCCTGGACTGTGCCCAGCTCTTCGTCCACGAGAACCGGATCCGGCAGGCGGCCAGCTCGCTCGGGGCGGCGCAGTTCTGCATCGACAGGTCGATCGAGTACACCGAGGAGCGCAAGCTCTTCGGGCAGCAGATGCGTGACTACCAGGGCGTGCAGTGGCAGCTCGTGGAGCTGCAGACGGAGGCCGAACTGGTCCGCAACACGATCATGAAGACTGCCTGGGAGATGGACGTGCACGGCAAGACCGCGGTCAGCGACAAGGTCGCCATGGTCAACGTCCGTGGCAACCAGCTCGCCTGCAACGCGGCCGACCGGGCGATGCAGATCCACGGCGGTGTCGGCTACAGCAGGCACTACCCGTTCGAGCACATCTACCGCCACCACCGGCGCTACCGGATCACCGAGGGCTCCGACGAGCTGCAGTACCGCCGGATCGCTGCGGGCATGTGGGACTTCGGTTCGGCGCGCAGTCGATCAGGTAGCTGAGCGGCGGTCGCCGTACACACCGTGAAGGGCCAGCTCCAGGAGCATCTCGCGTACGCCGGGGGCCGCCAGCGCGCGCTCGGGCCACGACGCCACGGAGAACACTGTGCCGAGGCAGGCCTGTGTGGTGGCGGCGACCGTCCCGGGGGAGAGATCGGGGAAGCAGCTGGCGAACAGCGCCTCCCAGCTGCGGGTGTACTGCCCGCGCCGGCCGGCGAAGGACTTCGACCACGGGTCGGCCAGCGAGCGGACCTCGCGCTGGTAGAGCGTGACCAGCTGGCGGTTGGCGAGGGCGAAGTCGATGTGGTGGCGCAGTGCGCGCCGCAGCTCGGCGTCCGGGTCCTCGCCGGTGGGGCGGGTCGCGGCCAGGAGCTCGTCCATGGCCTCGTTGAGCAAGGTCGCCAGGATCTCGTCCTTGCCGGAGAAGTGCCGGTAGATCGACGGCCCGCTCAGGCCGGCACGGGTGCCGAGCTCGTCGACACCGACCCCATGGAAGCCCTTCTCATGGAAGGCCGTTGCGGCTGCATCGAGAATTCGTCTGTGGCGACCCACGGCGGCACCGTAGCATGGGGTGCTAACGATCGTTCTCAGGGCTCGTGGTCGTCGCAATGCATTCTCACGGGGCGAGAGGGAGACTGATGGAGTCGTCATCCGCGGCCGCAGCGCGACGCCGTGCCGATCTGATCAGCCAGGGGCAATCGGCGTACTCCGCTGCCATCCGGTTGGTCGAGTCGCTGCCGTCGACCTCGCTCGACGCCGACGAGCTGGACGACCTGGAGCAGGTTCCGTCGGCCGAGCTGCGCACGTTGGACGGGCAGCTGACGATCCTGGCGGGGATGATGCGCGAGCGTCTCAGTGACCCCGGGCACGAGCTCGGGAGAGAACGGGTGGTCGAGTTGAGCGAGACGTTGCACGCCGTGCACCAGGTCCGGTTCTCCATCCACGACCTCCTGGGCCACGAGCGACTGCGCCGGATGGACCAGCTGGACCGTGAGCTGGCACGTCTGCGCCGGATCACCGACCAGGACGAGCTGCTCGAGAAGGTCTGTGAGTCGGCCGCCGCGGGCGGTGGCTTCGACAGGCTGATGCTGTCCCGCGTCGAGGACGACACCTGGCGGCCGTGGCGCAGCTACTCGGCGCACGTGGGGCCCGACGAGCGCGCCTTCGTCGACTGGATCCGTGAGGTCCCCAAGATTCGTCTGTCGCACATGTTGCTCGAGAGTGAGGTGGTCCGGCGGCGCGAGCCGGGGCTGGTCGCGGACGCCAGCACCGACAGTCGCGTCTACCAGCCCCTGGCGACGGCGGCCGCGCAGACGTCGTACGTCGTTGCGCCGTTGATCGCTGGCGACCGCGTGATCGGCCTGCTGCACGCCGACCTTCGCGGCCACGACGTCGTGGAGCTGGACCGGGACATCCTCTGGTTCTACGCGGTCGGGTTCGCGCAGATCTTCGAGCGGGCGGTCCTGCTCGGCCGGCTGCGCGACCAGCGGGCTGAGGTGATGCGGGTGATGCAGACGGTCGAGGCAGTCCTCGACGACCTGGCCACCAGCGAGATCGACCTGGCCACCAGGGAGGAGACGACCGCGCTCGCCGTGAGCCGACCGCTGCGACCGGTCGTGAGTGACCGCCAGGCGGTCCTCGAGGGGCTCCTCACCAGCCGCGAGCTGGAGGTCCTGACCCTGATGGCCACGGGTGCCACCAACGAGCGGATCGCCCAGCGCCTGGTGATCGCCGTCGGCACTGTGAAGTCCCACGTCAAGCAGATCCTGCGCAAGCTGCGCGTGGAGAACCGGGCCGAGGCCATCTCCCAGTACCTCCGGTTGACGATCGGTGCGCGGGAGGACTGACGCTCCACCCCGCCGGTTGGCCACCCATTGCCTATTCGGTCTGACCATTGTAATCTCAGGACCACTGCAGGTGGACTGCGTCCGAGTGGTCCCCGCGCCTGATGACATCGGTTCCGATCAGGAGGAATCCATGGCCTTCGCCACGGTGCACGACCGCTACACCGACGAACAGATCGCCCGCTTCCACGAGCAGGGGCTCTGGACCGACGAGACGCTCTTCGCGATGATCGAGAAGCAGGCCGACCGGCAACCCGACAAGGTCTTCGGCACCGACTCGACGACCGAGATCACCTACGGCCAGCTCCGCGAGCGGGTCCTCGCCCTGTCGGTGGGCCTGCGACGCCGTGGCATCGGTCCGGGCGACCGGGTGGCCGTCCAGCTGCCGAGCTGGACCGAGTTCTTCGTGATCAGTGCCGCGATCGCCCGGATCGGTGCGGTCATCGTCCCGATCATGCCGATCTACCGTCGCGAGGAGGTCGGCTTCATCCTCGAGACCGCGAACGTAAAGGCCGCCTTCACCGCGTCGACGTACCGCGGCTTCGACCACGCGCGGATGTTCGCGGACCTGCGCGCCGACTGGCCGCTCCTCGAGACCATCGTCGTGGTGCGCCGCGAGGGAGACCTGGTCAGTGGCGCCGTGGACTTCGAGGACCTGCTGGTCGACCTGTCCCGCGAGGAGGCGGACGCCGAGATCGGCACGGGTGTCGGCCCCGACGAGCCGTTCGTGGTGGTGTTCAGCTCGGGCACCACGTCGCGACCGAAGGGCTGCCTGCACACCTTCAACACGATGGCCTGCGGCGCCCGCCTGCTCGGCAGGGGCTGGAACTACACCGAGGCCGACGTGCAGTTCGGCCCGTCGCCCGTCACCCACACCACCGGGCTGGTCACCAGCTATCTCCTGCCCCTCGCCCACGGTGCGGCCAGCCACCTGATGGACCGCTGGGAGCCCAAGGAGGGCCTCGAGCGGATCGCGAAGTTCAAGTGCACCGCCTGCGTGAGTGCGACGACCTTCCTGCAGATGCTGCTGGACGTCTACGACCCCGAGGTGCACGACGCCAGCAGCATGCGGTTCTGGACCTCGGCCGGTGCGCCCATCCCGGGCAGCTTCGTGGAGGCCGGCCGTGCGGCGATCCCCAACATGGCCGTCCTCAGTCTCTACGGTCGCACCGAGAACATCACCACCACGATGTGCACCCTCGACGACGATCCCTCCAGGTCGGTCACGTCCGACGGCCAGGCGCTGCCCCTGCAGGAGGTCGCCATCGTCGACGAGGCCGGCAACGAGGTCCCGCGCGGCGAAGAGGGCGACATCGCCTACCGCGGCGCGATGAACTGCCTCGAGTACATCGGCCAGCCCGACGAGACCGCCGCCAACTACACGCCGTCCGGCTTCCACAGGTCCGGCGACCTCGGACGGATGGACGCGGACGGCTACGTGCGCGTCACCGGCCGCCTCAAGGACATCGTGATCCGCGGCGGCATGAACATCAGCGTCCGTGCCGTGGAGGACGCCCTCGCCTCCAGGCCGGACGTCAGCCAGGTCGCGCTGGTCGCGATGCCCGACGCCTACCTCGGTGAGAAGGTCTGCTGCTACCTGGTGATGCACGAGGGCCAGCCGGAGCTCACCCTCGAGGAGATGCGGGACTTCCTCCTCGGCGAGGGCATGGCCATCCAGAAGGTGCCCGAGCGGCTCGAGATCGTCGACGCGCTGCCCACCACCGCGACGGGCAAGATCCAGAAGCACGTCCTGCGCGCCGACATCGCGGCCAAGCTCGAGGCCGGTGGAATGGCAGCGCCGAGGCACGCCACGTCTGTATCTGCACAGCAGGCCGAGGCGGTCTGATGGAGATCGTCGACACCCCGGAGGAGGCGGAGTACCGGCAACGGGTCCGGGCCTTCCTCGACGAGGCCCTGCCGAAGCTTGCCTGGCCCGAGCCCAGCGACCTGGTCGAGAAGGTGCCGTTCTGGCAGCAGTGGCAGCGGTTGCTGCACGACGCCGGCCTGGCCGGCATCACCTGGCCGACGCAGTACGGCGGGCAGGGGCTCGGCGAGCAGCTGCGCGCCATCTTCTCCGAGGAGTGCGACCGGGCGGGGGCGCCCGAACGACTCAACATCATCGGCGAGGACTTCTGCGGTCCGACCATCGCGCACTTCGGCACGGATGCCCAGAAGGAGCGACTGCTCGAGCCGATCCTGACCGGCGAGGACGTGTGGTGCCAGCTCTTCTCCGAGCCCGATGCCGGCTCCGACCTGGCCAGCCTGCGCACCAAGGCGGTCAAGGTCGAGGGTGGCTGGCGGATCAACGGGCAGAAGATCTGGACCAGTCGGGCCCAGATCGCCGCCCACGCGATCCTGCTCGCGCGCACCGGCGGCAACGACCCCGACAAGCAGCGGCACAAGGGCATCACGTTCTTCCTGCTCCCGATGGACTCCGACGGCATCACGGTGCGCCCGCTGCGGCACATGCTCGGTGAGGCCGAGTTCAACGAGGTGTTCCTCGACGACGTCTTCGTCCCCGACGACCTGGTGGTCGGTGAGGTCGACGGTGGCTGGAAGGTCACCATGGGCACGCTCGCCTTCGAACGGGTCGCGATCGCCACCGGACGGGTGAACACCACCAAGGCCGTCGCCGACATCATCGACGACGTCCGCCATCTGCGCGACGCGGTCGGGGAGCCACTGGGTGCCGACCCCGAGGTTCGGCAGAAGGTCGCCGACCTGTGGTCCCGGGCGATGATCCACAAGGCGATCGGCCAGCGCGTGATCACCGGCGCCGACACGGGTGCGCCTCCCGGGCCGGTCACCTCGATCGGCAAGCTCTACTTCTGCCCCCTGGTCGAGGACCTTGCCGACTTCCGGCTCTCCCTGGCGCCGATGGGCGGCCAGTTCGACCTCCATGACGAGGCCGCCACCGGCCTCGACGACGTCCGGGCCTGGCTCCGACTCGCCAACCAGTCGCGCGGCACGGCAATTGCCGGTGGCTCGACGTACATCCAGCGCAACATCGCGGCCGAGCGCATCCTCGGCATGCCCCGCTCCTGAGGAGACCCCGATGACCTACGTGTGGCAGCCGGACGACGACTACCTGACGAACTCCAACGTGGCCCGACTGATGCGCCGCCTCGACGTCACGAGCGCCGATGAGCTCCGCGCCGTGTCGGTCGCCGACATCGGTGCGTTCTGGGGCACCGTGGTCGAGGACCTCGAGATCCCGTTCCACACGCCGTACTCGCAGGTCGTCGACCTGAGCCGCGGAGTCAAGTGGCCCGAGTGGTTCGTCGACGGCGGCCTCAACGCCGTCGACGCGTGCCTCGGCAAGTGGGTCACGCGCACGCCCGAGGCGCCCGCCGTCGTGCACGAGGCCGAGGACGGAACCGTGCACACCCTCAGCTACGCCGAGCTGGCCGACCGGGTGGCCCGGGTGCGCGGCGGGCTCCGGTCGCTGGGCGTCGGCAAGGGCGACGCCGTCGCGATCTACCTCCCCATGACTCCCGAGGCCGTGGTGGCGACGTACGCCGTCGCGAGCCTCGGGGCTCTACTCGTGCCGCTGTTCTCCGGGTTCGCCGCCCCGGCGATCGCGAGCCGGATCCAGGACGCCGCCGCCAAGGCGGTGATCACCGCCGACGGCACCATCCGCCGCCGCAAGGTCGCCTCGATGCTGCCGCAGCTGCGCACCGCGATGGAGAGCTGCCCGAGCGTCGAGCACGTGGTGGTCGTGGACAACCTCGGGTCCGGCCTCGAGCTGCGCGCCGGCGAGGTGGCCTGGAGCGACCTGGTCGCCGGTGAACCCGACGACGCCGTCGAGCCGACCGCGGCCGGTGACGTGCTGCTGCTGGCCTACACCTCGGGCACGACCGGCAAGCCCAAGGGCGCGGTGCACACGCACGCCGGCTTCGTCGCGAAGACCGCCTCGGAGGTGTCCTACGGATTCGAGATGGGGCCGGGGCGCACCTTCTGCTGGATCACCGACATGGGCTGGATCATGGGCCCGCTCTCGATCTTCGGCACCCACGGCACCGGTGGCACGCTGCTGCTCTACGAAGGCTCGCCGGACGTGCCCGACACCGGCCGGCTCTGGGAGCTCGTCGAGAGGCACGGGGTCTCGATGCTCGGGGTCAGCCCGACCCTGATCCGCACCCTGCGCGCGGCCGGCGGCGTACCCGACCGCGACCTCGCCAGCGTCCGGGTGCTGGGCTCCACCGGCGAGCCGTGGGACCCGGAGTCCTACGAGTGGCTGGCCCGCGACGTCTTCGGCAGCCGGGTCCCGATCATCAACTTCTCCGGGGGCACCGAGGTCGGCGGCTCGTTCCTCTGCCCCTACCCGGTCGAGGAGATCCGCAGCTGCTCCCTCGGCGGTCCGGCCCTGGGCATGGACGTCGACGTGGTCGACGACGACGCGCAGCCGGTGCGGGGACAGATCGGGGAACTGGTCTGCCGACAGCCGTGGCCGTCGATGACCCGTGGGATCTGGAACGACACTCCCGAGGGGGAGCGCTACCACGAGGCCTACTGGTCCACCTTCGAGAACCTGTGGCGGCACGGGGACTTCGCGCTCGTCGACGACGACGGCAGCTGGTTCATCCTGGGTCGTAGCGACGACGTGATGAACGTGGCCGGCAAGCGCGTCGCGCCGGCCGAGATCGAGTCGGTCGTCGCGGTCGACGCGGCGATCGCCGAGTCCGCGGTGGTCGGCATCCCCGATGCGACCAAGGGTGAGGCCGTCTGGGTCTTCTACGTCGCCAAGGGTGACGTCGCGCAGGACGACGCCGAGGTCGCCGCGCGCGTACGTGGTCTCGTGGCCGACGGCGTCGGCAAGCCGTTCGCTCCGAGCCAGGTCGTGCGCGTCGAACGGCTGCCCAAGACCCGGTCTGCCAAGATCCTGCGGCGAGCGATCCGGGCAGCCGTGATGGACACCGACCCCGGGGACCTCTCGGGAGCCGAGAACCCCCAGGCCGTCGACGAGATCCGCGAGCTGGTCAAGGACCTGCGGTGAGGCCCGCAGCCCGGGCTCAGATCTCGGCGACCTCGATGGCGGTGCGCTCCTCGACTTCGAGCACCGCTTCGGCGTACGTGTGGACGTGGCGCTGCATGCGTCGTACGGCGGCGTTGGGGTCCTGGGCGCGGATCGCGTCGGTGATGCTCTTGTGGGCCTTGACCGTCGTCTTGCGCACGGCGTCGTCGATGAAGCCCTTGTTGTCGGTGGATTCGTAGATGGCGCGCGAGAGGGCCAGCATGAAGCCGTTGAGCAGGTCGTTGTGCGACGCGACCGCGACCGCCACGTGCCACTCGACGTTGGCGGTCAGGAACTCCGAGAGCGGCCCCGCGTTGGCGATCGCCTCGTTGGCCCGCTCGAGGCGCTCGAGGTCGGCGGCCGTGCGGTACTGCGCGGCGAGCCGGGCACAGGCCGGCTCGACGGCCTCGCGGGTCTCGAGCAGCGCATCCATGCGGATCTGCCGGCCGCGGATCATGAGGTTCACCGAGCTGGCGATCGACTCCTCGCCCGGGGTCTGCACGAACGCGCCACCGGCCCGGCCAGTGCGGATCTGCACGAGTCCCTGCACCTCGAGGATGCGCAGCGCCTCGCGCACCGTGGTGCGGCTCATCCGGGTCTGTGCGACGAGCTCGCGCTCGGGCGGAAGCGCCGTGCCCTCGGGGAAGTCGCCGCGCAGGATGCGCTCCCTCAGGTCGTCGGCCAGCACGTCGGAGGCCTTCGGGACCTGCATCGGGGTGAGCTGTACCGGACGCCGTATGCCTTGGGGCCCGGCCTCTGTGGATTCAGTCATCGCCCACCGCTTCTTGAGAAGTTCCATCGTTCGATTGGTCATACCCAAAGTAACAGTCGTCGGCCGCCTGACTACGCATCGACCGGCGAACGACTGGACAAACACACACCCTGAGGAGAGCCATGCAGTGGAAGCTGTCTGAGGAGCAGGACGCCTACCGAGAGGCACTGTCCGGCTGGCTGGCCGACGTCGCGGGACCGGAGCAGGTCCGAGCCTGGCTCGAGGCCGATGACGAGCGCGGGGATCACGGGCCCTTCGAGCAGAGGTGGAACGAGGGCGGCATGGCAGGTGTCGGCATCGCCGAGTCCCTGGGCGGCCAGGGTGGAGGCGTCGTCGAGCTCGCCCTGACCGCCGAGGAGCTTGCCCGGGCCGGGGTCCCGAGCTCGGCGTGGCTGGCCACCGTGCTCGCCGTACCGCTGCTGGAGCGCCACCCCGACCTGGTCAAGGCGGCGGTCGCCGGCTCGCCGGTCGCCCTGCTGGTCCCGTCCGGGCACCTTCCCGACGCGGGTCCGACGGTGTCGATGGGCGCCGACGGGAGGCTGAGTGGACACGTGCTGCAGGTCCTCGGGGCCGATCGTGCCGAGACGCTCCTGGTGCCGATCGAGTCGTCGGCGGGCCCCCAGTTGCGGATCGTCTCCGCCGGCGCTGCGGGACTCACGATCACGCCGCGTCGCCTGCTGGATCGCACCCGCACCCTGGCCGACGTACGACTCGACGGCGTGGTGTCCGAAGCGGTCGACGGGGATCCGGTGGTCGGACTGGCCCGGGTCGTCGACCTCGCCGGCGTGCTCGTCGCGGCTGATGCACTGGGGACGATGCAGCGGATGCTGGACCTCGCCGTGGAGTACAGCCTCCAGCGTCGCCAGTTCGGCGTGCCGATCGGCTCCTTCCAGGCGGTCAAGCACGCCGCCGCCTCGATCCTGGTCGACCTCGAGGCCGGCCGCTCGGGGGTCTATCTCGCCGCGGCCTCGCTGGAGATCGACGACGCGGAGGCTCCGTTGCGCGCGGCAGCAGTCAAGGCGCAGGTCACCGCGGCGGCCTCCCGGGCGGCAGACACCGCACTCACCATGCACGGTGCGATCGGCTACACGTGGGAGCACGACCTGCACCTGTTCTACAAGCGCGCGCGGCTGGACGAGCAGCTGTTCGGGGCTCCGAAGGAGTGGAACGAACGGCTTGCCGATCGACTCCAGCTCGTATAGTTTTTGGTCTTACCTTTTGTTATAGTCACTCCATTAGTTGGTTCGGGAACATCTCGGGCCGCACCGACGAGACCAAGGACGGGCACCGTGGATTTCGAGCTCTCCGAGGACCAGCAGACGATCCGCAAGGCGGTCGCCGAGCTCTCCGCCAAGTTCGACGACCAGTACTGGATGGAGAAGGACGAGGCGCACGAGTTCCCGTCCGAGTTCTACCAGGCCTTCGCGGACGGCGGCTGGCTCGGCATCACCACCCCTGAGGAGTACGGCGGCCACGGCTTCGGCATCACCGAGGCCTCGCTGCTCCTCGAGGAAGTCGCCGCCTCCGGCGCCGGAATGAACGGCGCCAGCTCCATGCACCTGTCGATCTTCGGCATGCACCCGGTGATCGTGCACGGCTCGGAGGAGATGAAGAAGGAGAACCTCCCGCGCATCGTCAACGGCGACCTGCACGTCTGCTTCGGCGTCACCGAGCCGGGCGCCGGCCTCGACACGACGCGGATCACCACCTTCGCCAAGCGCGACGGCTCCGACTACGTGGTCAACGGGAAGAAGGTCTGGATCTCCAAGGCGATGGAGTCGGAGAAGATCCTGCTGCTGACCCGGTCCGCGAAGTACGAGGACTCCCCGAAGAAGACCGACGGGCTCACCCTCTTCTTCACCGACCTCGACCGCGCCCACGTCGACATCCGGCCGATCCGCAAGATGGGCCGCAACGCGGTCACCTCCAACGAGCTCTTCATCGACGACCTTCGGATCCCCGAGGAGCACCGCATCGGCGAGGAGGGCCAGGGGTTCAAGTACATCCTCGACGGGCTCAACCCCGAGCGCTGCCTGGTCGCCGCCGAGGCTCTTGGCATCGGCCGTGCGGCGCTCAAGCGTGCCGTGCGCTACGGCAACGAGCGGGAGGTCTTCGGCCGTCCGATCGGGATGAACCAGGGCATCCAGTTCCCGCTCGCCGACTCGCTCGCGCGCCTCGACGCCGCCGAGCTGATCCTGCGCAAGGCCACCTGGATGTACGACAAGGGCCTGCCCTGCGGCCGTGAGGCCAACACGGCCAAGTACCTCTGCGCAGATGCCGGCTTCCAGGCCGCCGACCGGGCCCTGCAGACCCACGGAGGCATGGGCTACTCCGAGGAGTACCACGTCGCGCGCTACTTCCGGGAGGCACGCTTGACCAAGATCGCCCCCCTGAGTCAGGAGATGGTTCTCAACTACCTGGGGTCCCACGTGCTGGGCCTGCCGAGGAGCTACTGATGTTCTCACTGCAAGGACGCTCCGCACTGCTCACCGGAGCCGGCAACGGCATCGGTGCCGCAGTCGCCCGGGCGTACGCCGCCGCCGGCGCCGCCGTCCTGGTGACCGACCTCGACGGGTCCGCGGCCGAGGCCGTGGCCAAGGAGATCACCGAGTCCGGTGGCCGGGCCGAGTCGTTCGCCCTCGACGTACGTGACGCGGAAGCGGCAGCCGAGGCCGCCCGTCGCGCCGCAGCGCTGACCGACGGCGTCCTCCACATCCTGCTCAACAACGCCGGGGCCATCTCTCCCGCGATGTTCCACAAGATGACACCGGAGCAGTTCCGCTTCGTGCTCGACGTCCACGTCGGTGGCGCGTTCACCGTCAGCCAGGCCGCCGCGCCGTTGCTGGCCGAGGACGGCACCGGCCGCATCATCAACGTCACGTCCGCGGCCGGGCTGGTCGGCACCATCGGACAGGTCAACTACAGCGCCGCGAAGTCCGCGATCATCGGGATCACCAAGTCCCTGGCAAAGGAGCTCGCGAAGCGCAGCATCACCGTCAACGCGCTGGCCCCGCTGGCCGCGACCGCGATGACCGAGAACATCCGGTCCAACGAGAAGCTCGCGGCGATGACCCTGGCCCGGATTCCGCTCGCTCGCTGGGCCACCCCCGACGAGATCGCCGGGGCGTTCGTCTTCTTCGCCTCCGACGCCGCGGGATACATCACCGGCCAGGTGCTCCCCGTCGACGGCGGGACGGTGATCTAGCCATGACTCCTCGGCTCTGGCCTGCTGCGCGGCGTTCGCCGGGCACCTGGACTGCGTTCTCATCAGTCGCCGGGACTCCGTCCCGTCTCCCTCTTCCGCCTTGCCAGGCACTCCGGCGAACGTCGCTCGCCACGACCAGCTCCAAGGAGGCATGACTTATGAGCTTCGCAGGCACCGGGCGCGACGCCTGGATCGTCGAGGCGCTTCGTACGCCGATGGGCAAGGCCCACCCCGACAAGGGCTGGTTCCGCGACACCCACCCCAACGTGATGCTGGGTGCGGTCTACACCGCGCTGCTGGAGGCAACCGGCGTGCCCGCCGACCAGGTCGAGGACCTCGTGGTCGGCTGCACCGCTCCCTTCGGGGAGCAGTCTCGCAACGTGGCCCGCAACGCCTGGCTGCAGGCCGGCTACCCGGCCGAGATCCCGGCAACCGTGCTGGACCGACGGTGCGGGTCGGCGCAGACCGCCGTGGAGATGGCCGCCGCCCTGATCGCCTCGGGCACCCACGACGTCGTGCTCGCCGGGGGCGTCGAGAACATGGGCCGCATCCCGATGGACGCGGTCGCCCGGATCGAGGAGCTGTACGGCGCCGCGTGGCCCGCCGAGCTGCGCGAGCTCTACGACTTCCCGTCGATGGGCGAGGCCGCCGAACGGATCGCCGACCAGTGGGACATCTCCCGCCAGGAAATCGACGAGTTCGCGGTGCGCTCCCACGCGCTGGCTGCCGCAGCCCACGAGGCCGGACGCTTCGCGCGCGAGATCATCCCGATGCAGCTGGATGGCGAGACCCGCACCGGCGACCAGTCGGTACGGCCGGGCACCAGCGTGGAGTCGCTGGCCGGGCTGAAGACGATCTTCCGCCCTGACGGCGGCAAGGTCACCGCGGGCAGCTCGTCGCCGTTGACCGACGGGGCTGCCGGCCTCCTGCTCGCCTCCGACGAGGCCGTGCAGCGCCACGGGTTCACCAAGCGGGCCCGGGTCCTCGACCAGACCACCGTCGGCGTCGACCCGGCCCTCATGCTCACCGGCCCGATCCCGGCCACCCGCAAGCTGCTCGAGCGCAACGCGATGGCGATGGGCGACATCGACCTCGTCGAGATCAACGAGGCGTTCAGCCCCGTCGTACTCGCCTGGGAGCGCGAGCTGAAGCCGGACATGGACCGGGTCAACGTCAACGGCGGAGCCATCGCCCTCGGCCACCCCGTCGGCGCCTCGGGTTCCCGGCTCTTCGCCACGCTCCTCGCGGAGATGGAGCGGCGCGACGTCGAGATCGGCCTGGTCACCATGTGCTGCGGTGGCGGACTCGGCACGGCGACCCTCGTCCAGCGGGTCTGAGGGCGACGGCCATGCTCGACGTCGGAGCCTTCCTGCACCCCGGGGACGGGGTCTGGTGGGGACAGGGAAGCGCTGAGCCCGAGCAGCTGGTCAACCAGGTGCTCGACGCGGTCGACGAGGTCGGCCCGATCCGGGCGTTCTCGGGCCTCACCTGGAACGCGCGCCTCTCGGGTGACCTGCCCGAGCTGCTCACCGTCATCTCCTACGGGGGACTGGGCCAGCTCCGTCGGCTCAGCCGCAACGGCCTGCTCGACGTCGTGCCCTGTCACTACTCAGCGCTGCCGAGGATGTTCGCCAAGGGCCAGCTTCCCTGTGACGTGGGGTTGATGCAGGTCTCGCCGCCCGACAGCGACGGCCTCGTGACGCTGGGCATCGGAGTCGAGTACGTCGCCGACGCGATCCCGCACACCCGCACACTGATCGCCGAGATCAACCAGCAGATGCCCGCCACCGTCGGTGGGCCGAAGCTGCCGCTCTCCGCGTTCGCCGCGATCATCGAGACCGACCGTCCCCTGGTCGAGTCGCCGAAGCGCGAACCCGACGAGGTCGAGCTCGGCATCGCCAAGAACGTCGCCTCGATCATCGACGACGGCGACACGATCCAGATCGGCGTGGGATCACTGCCCGAGGCGGTCCTCGACGCCCTGGCCGGTCACGCCGACCTCGGCTTCCACAGCGGGATGACCGCCGACGGCGTGTTCACCCTCGTGGAGAAGGGCGTGATCACCGGTGCCCGCAAGGAGATCGACGCGGGCCTGGTGATCACCGGCGCCGCATTCGGCACCCGCGACTACTACGACCGGTTGCATGAGTTCCCGGTCGAGTTCCGGCCGGCGAGTTACACGCACGCGCCGGGAGTGCTGTCCCAGCTCCGGTCGCTGGTCTCCATCAACTCGGCCATCGAGGTGGACCTGCTCGGCCAGGTCGGGGCCGAGCTCGCCCGCGGGGTGCACATCGGGGCCGTCGGCGGACAGGTCGACTTCAGTCGCGCGGCCGCCCTCACCGGGTCCCGCTCCATCATCGCGCTCCGCTCGACCAACGGGTCGGGGGAGCAGCGGCAGTCCACGATCGTCCCCTCGCTCCACGGCGGCGTCGTCACCACGTCGCGCGTAGACGTCGACGCCGTCGTCACCGAGCACGGAGTCGCCATGCTCACCGGCTGCACGGTGGCCGAACGAGCGCTGCGCCTGATCGAGGTGGCCGCGCCAGAACACCGCGAGGAGCTCGAACGGGCCCTCGCAGACCAGGAGTACTGAGCCATGACCCAAGACCTGACCAACACCGGGTTCCCGAACAGCACCGACCAGGAGACCCGCCGGGTCCACGTTCGCGAGGTCGGTCCGCGCGACGGGTTCCAGAACGAACCCGAGACGATCTCCACCGACGACAAGGTGCGGCTGATCAACTCGCTGGGCCGGGCCGGCTTCAAGCGGATCGAGGTGGCCAGCTTCGTCCGGCCCGACGTGATCCCGCAGCTCTCCGACGGGGTCGAGGTGCTGCACCGGATCGACGTACCCGCCGACGTCGAGCGCATGGTCCTGATCCCCAACAGCAAGGGGCTCGACAACGCGCTCAAGGAGCGGGCGTACTTCGAGGACGCGACGCTGTTCGTCAGCGCCAGCCAGACCCACAACAAGCGCAACATCAACCGCACCGTCGAGGAGACGATGGCCGACGTGGCGGTGATGGGACCGCGCATCGTCGCCGAGGACCTCAAGTTCTGTGCCGTGATCGCCACCTCGTTCGGCTGCCCCTTCGAGGGCAAGGTCGAGATGGACCGCGTGCTCGACCTGGCCGAGCAGTTCGCCGAGGCGGGCGCCACCGAGATCGGCTTCGGCGACACGACCGGCATGTGCAACCCGGCGTACTCCTCGCGCTTCTTCGCCGCGGCCGTGCAGCGACTTCCCGGCATCGAGGTGACCGCGCACTTCCACAACACCCGCGGCCAGGGCCTGGCCAACGCGTACGCCGCACTCGAGGCCGGCTGCACCAGTTTCGAGTCCAGCTTCGGCGAGCTCGGCGGTTGCCCGGTGCCGGCCGGTTCGACCGGCAACATCGCCACCGAGGACCTCGTCTCGATGTTCCACGAGATGGGCGTCGACACCGGCCTCGACCTCGGGCGCATCATCGAATCAGCACGCGAGGCCCAGTCGGTCCTCGGCCGCAAGCTGACCAGCCACTCGATCATCGCGGGACCGGTCCTCTGGTCCCAGGCCGTCTGATCCCCACCCTCTGACAATCACCGCAGCAACCCAAGGAGAGACATGAGCAACCGCGTCGCACTGGTCACCGGAGGTGCCCAGGGAATCGGCAAGGGCATCGCCACCACCCTCGGACGGGACGGCTTCCGGGTCGTCGTCGCCGACATGAACCTGCCGGTCGCGGAGGAGACCGCCAAGGAGATCTCCGCCGCCGGTGGTGAGGCGATCGCCGTCGAGATCAACGTGACCTCGCTGGACTCGGTGAAGGCCGCGGTGGCCACGGTCGAGGCCGAGCTCGGCCCGATCGAGGTTGTGGTCAACAACGCCGGCTGGGACGACTTCATGCCGTTCGTGAAGACCGACGAGGAGTTCTGGGACAAGATCCTCGACATCAACTACAAGGGTGCGCTGCGCGTCATCCACACTGTCGTGCCCGGCATGATGGAGCGCGGCTTCGGTCGCGTCATCAACATCGGCTCCGACGCCGGCCGAGTGGGCTCGTCAATGGAGGCGGTCTACTCCGGCGCCAAGGGCGGAATCATCGCCTTCACCAAGACCCTGGCCCGCGAGGTTGCCCGCAAGGGCGTCACCGCCAACACGGTGTGCCCCGGCCCGACCGACACCCCGGCGCTGCGCAAGTTTGCGGACGGCGCGGGCGGTGGCGACGCAGAGAAGGTGATCGCGGGGATGACGGGCGCCGTCCCGATGAAGCGACTCGGCACCCCCGAGGACATCGGCCCTGCCGTCTCGTTCTTCGCCTCCGACGGCGCCGGCTTCGTCACCGGCCAGACGCTGTCGGTCAGCGGTGGCCTGACGATGGCCTGAGGACGTCGTGACGACGGGAACCGCCCTGACGGAATCCGCCGGGATCGCCCCGGACCAGCTCGCAGAGGCGATGCGCGCCTCCGGAGCGGCCGCGCCGCAGGCGGTCCTTCGGCGGGTCGAGGCGCGCCCCATCGGCAATGGCCTGATGGCCGATACCCTCCTTCTCGCCCTCGAGTGGCGGGAGGGTGCCGGCCCTGCCTCTGCGGTGGCCAAGGTGCCGTCGACCGACGAGGCGGCGGCTCGCACCGCTGCCTCCCTCGGTGCCTATGAGCGGGAGGCAAGCTTCTATCTCGAGTTCGTCGGCGAGAGCGACATCGACGTCCCGGCGCTACTGGGCGTGATCGAGTCCTCCACGGGCGCGCCCACCCTGCTCCTCGAGGACCTCTCCGCCCTGTCGGCGCGCGACCAGCTCGAGCCGGTCGGACTCGACGTCCTCGAGCAGATGCGTGCCCAGCTGGCCGCACTCCAGGCGCCGTTCTGGGGGAGTGCCCGGCTGGCCGAGACGCCGTGGCTGCACCGACGCCTCGGTGTTCCCATCCCGGGGATCGTGGAGCGGATGCAGGGCTCCTGGGCGAAGACGAGGGACTACCTCGCCGACGGGTACGACGACGAGGAGCGGGCGCAGATCGACCGCTTCGTCGCCGGCGCCGGTGGTTGGGCCGAACGGGTCGGCGGCCCGGTCAGCCTGGTGCACCACGACTACCGCATCGACAACATGCTGTTCGGTCCGGACCGCGTGGTGGTGCTCGACTGGCAGACGGTCGGTTGGGGAGCTCCGATGTTCGACCTGGCCTATGCCATGGCCACCTCGCTCGCACCGGACACCCGGGCGCAGGTCGAGCGGGACGTCGTACGCACCCATGTCGCCGACCTGTTCGCGCGTGGTGTGGAGTTCGATGAGGACGAGGCGTGGCGGGCCTATCGCGAGGCGTCGTTCGCGACGCTGTTGATGCTCGTGCCCCCCACCGGCAGCGTCAAGCGGACCGAACGCGGTGACCAGGTCTTCCGCGACCTGCTGCGGCGCGGCGCGCGGATCGCGCTCGACCTCGGTGCCGACGAGTTCCTCGGCTGAGGTTCACCCGCCGAGAAGGTCCGTCACGGACCCGTCGCCGGGCCTGACGTGCCCGCCCATGAGCTCGTGGGCGCGGGCCGCGTCCTGCGCCGCAATCGCCTCCGTGATGGCCAGGTGGGCCTGCCACGACTGCTCGCGGGCCTCGTGCCGGTGGAAGCGGCTGGCCTGTGTTCCGGTGATCATGGCCTGTCGGCTGGCGTGCATGAGGGCCGACAGCAAGGGGTTGTGGCTCGCGGTCGCCACCGCCACGTGCCAGGCGCTGCTGGCCTCCAGGTAGCGCTCGACATGGTCGAGGTCAGCCTCCATTGCGCTGTTGTGGTGTCGCATCTCGTCGAGCTCGGAATCGGAGCGCCGCTCTGCGGCCATGGCGGCGCACCAGGGCTCGACGACCTCCCGGGTCTCGACCAGGGTCCGGGTGTCGGAATCCCAGCCCTGTGCCTGGACGTAGAGGTCGATGGAACCGACCAGGTCCTTGGTTGTCGGCCTCGAGACGATGGAGCCGCCGGTGCGACCGGGCCGGGTGATCAGCAGGCCCTGCTGCTTGAGCACGCCGAGTGCCTCGCGCACGGTGGCGCGGCTCAGCTGGCTCTGCTCGACCAGCGTCCGCTCCGGAGGCAGCGCCTCGCCGGTCGGGAACTCGCCGCTGAAGATCTTCTCCCGCAGCATGTCCGCGAACAGCTCGGCCGGCTTCGGCACCTTGACTGGGGTGATCAAAGGCGCACCCGTACGGCGGGGTCCGGGCGTCGTGAGGCCGGGGTCGTTGGTCAAGGGAGTCCACTTCTCGAGCGCTGTTTGTAAGAGGATGCTCGGGGACGATACCGCGCCGACGGAACCGATCCACTGGAGGTTGCTCCAGAACCATCCTTCGGTCGCCCATTGCCGAATTGGCGAACAAGTCCTATGGTCGGACCAAAGTGACGCGTGTCACAGCACGCACCACCAGTCAGGCAATCCACCGGAGGTCAGATGTCCCAGGTCACCGAACCCACGCCGGCCCGTTCCGTCGCGGGGAGTGAAGGATTCGAGCAGGTCGGCCAAGGCCTCAACGTCTATGAGTCGCCCGATGCGGTCGAAGGCGTCGTCAAGTGGCTCGAGACGCCGGAGGACGTCATCGCCTTCGCGAGCAGCGGTGACGTCAGCGATGTCGTCGTGGTGGCCCGTGGTGGCACCACGACGTTCCTGACCATGGCGCTCAACGCCGGGGTCAAGGGGGTCGTCACGCTCCAGGGTGCTCCGGAGAGCCACCTCGGCATCCTCTGTCGTGAGTACGGCATCCCCTGCATCATGTCGGTCGCCTTCGACAAGGGCGTCCGCACCGGCCGCGGCGAGACCATCCCCGCCGACGGCGTCCGGATCCGGCTCGACGTGTCGAACCGTCCGGCTGGCCTGGTCAGCGTGGAGGTGGGCTCGCCGGTCGACGACTCGCCGCCGAGCGAGGACGCCTCGCCGGCCATGTCCCCCGAGCAGATGGCGCAGATCCAGTTGCTGCTGGAGAAGTTCACCGGTGTCGTGCCCCACGGTGTCGAGGGCGACAAGGTCATGCAAGCCGAGATGAAGACCCGAGTCCTCTACGCCGATGACGACACCATGCACCGCGACCTCACGGTCGAGGAGGTCAACGAAGCGATCCGCTACTACACCTGGAACGAGTGGGACGCGCTCGCGTCGCGCGCCACCGAGGGTGAGTCCGGACTGATCCCGCGCCAGGAGTACGAGGCGATGGGCATCATGCAGTGCTGGTTCCGGCACCCCGACTGGCTGCGTGTGATCGAGGACAAGATCGGCATCGACAAGGTGATCGAGATCGGTGCCCTAGGGCGCAACGAGATCGGCACCAAGGTCAACATGCTCCACTTGTGGGCCCTGGCCACCGCGCCCAGCTTCGGTCGGGGAATCGCGCTCGAGCTGAACCTCCACGACCTCGACTACAAGGCCGACCGCATCCGGGACTGCCTCGGCGTCGTTCGCCGCCTCTACAAGGGAATGTGGGGCGACGGCCCGATCCTCGCCTCCATGCAGGACTACCGTGCTGAGCTCCTCGAGCGCTCCTGGATCGACAGGTTCGCCGAGAACCGCATCTCGCTGGAGGATCCGGAGGCGCGCAACACCTTCCAGCGCTTCAACGGATCTGCCGAGCTGATGGGCTTCCTGCTGTCCTTCGACAACCGACTGGGCGTCGGCGACCACGGTCCCTATCCGCTCGAGGACGGCGGGTTCGTCCTGGTGCGCGACGTGTTCCTCAACGAGCCGGCGTACTCCTGGTGCGACACCCAGTCGGGCCTGCCCTGGTCCGTCACGATCGCGATGTTCTTCCCGCCGGACTCGGGTGTCGACGTGCAGATGATGGACCTGTCCACCGTCTTCACCACGCCGGCCAACTACCTGCCCCACGTCGAGTCCGTCGCGGTCTACGAGCGATCGACCTGGGACACCCCGATGGAGTCGGTGCGCCCGCTCGGCCTCGACGACATGGTCGCCCTGCGCACCACGTGCGAGGGCGCCTCGGCTGCGCTCTACGGCCGCATCGCCGCGATGACCCAGCGCGAGAAGATCGAGGCCGGGGCGCTGACCTACACAGCCGGGTTCGCGCTGCCGATCGTCCGAGCCGCCGGCATGTACGACGAACTCGTCGCCGACCACGGACTGCTCGAGATCCACCCCGCGGTCTCGGCCTGCTACGACACCATTGTGAGCGGTGTGGCGACCGAGATGATCCCCCGGCTGTTCCTCACCGGCTCCTGGGGCAACCCGGTGCCCGAGGACGTCGCCGACTCCATGGGCGACACCCGCGACGAGTTCGCAGTCCTGCACGCGTTGAAGGTCTGTGGTTTCGCCGACGCCGACCGGGTGGCGGACCGGACGGAACTCGATGCCGAGCGCATCGCCACGGTGCTCGCCGGCACCGACGAGGCCGGCCACACCAAGAGCCGCTCTGGCCGCATCTCCGGCCACATGCTCACGCCGGCCGGCAAGTCCCGCCACGTGCTCCTGCGAGGCGACAGCGTCGAGGCCGACGCGCTGGCCGACGTGTCAGCGGCCTATGAGGACTTCCTGGCGCCGAACCGGGTCTTCAAGCAGTTCACCACCGACGTGCAGTTGAACGGCCTCGGCGGTGATGCGCTGACTGGGCGCCTCGACGCGATCCATGAGGACGTGGTTCGGGTGCTGGCGCGGGCCTCGGGGTCCGGTCTGTCCTGGTTCGCCACCTACGAGCGCCGCTTCTCCGAGGCGCTCGAACGGCTCCGCGGCGGAGACAGCAGTGCCCTCGCCCGTCCGATGAGCAACAGCTATCACGACGTGTGGATGGAACTGCACGAAGACCTGCTCGCCACGCTCGGTCGTGAGCGCGCGGACGAGGACGAGTAGCTGTCGCCGCGGCCCTCGGCGAGGGTCGGCACCGGGTCGCCGGTGCCGACCCTGTCTGGTCGCGTTCAGTCCTCCACGAGGCTGAGTGCGCCGGACGGGCAGCTGGTCACCGCGCGCTGGATCAGCGCGGCCTCGTCTCCCGCGACGTCTGCGCGCAGTACGTCGAGGTCGCCGTCGTCATTGATCTCGAAGTGGTCGGGGGAGATGGACTCGCACACGCCGAGTGAGGCGCACTTCTCGCGGTCGATGCTGATCTTCATGGTGCTCCTCCTGGCGGGGCCGAGGGGTTCGGGAGGTGTCTCCACGAACCATGGTGGTCTGACCGTATCAATGGTTGACATTTAATGACAGAGGCCCCAATCTTGCTTGTGAAGGCGCCGGAGTGATGGGCGCCGTACCCCTCAGCGGAGCCCGGAGGCCCGAAATGACCATCTCCGAAGCACGTCCCAAGGTCGACCTGATGGACCTCGACCTGTTCGTCTCCAACCAGGAGGACGCCGCCTTTGACCATCTCCGGTCCGAGGACCCGGTGCACTGGAACGAACCGTCGGAGAACGGCCCCGGCTTCTGGGCCCTGACCCGCTATGCCGACGTACGCGCGGGTGCCACCAATGCCGCCCAGCTGTCGTCGGCGGACGGCACCCAGATCGTCGACCGCAAGGTGGAGGGCAAGGGGGCCTCCAGCCTGCACAACATGGACGACCCCGAGCACGCCAAGCTGCGCAAGATCTCCATCTCGCACCTGCGTGCCACCAAGATCCGCGAGTGGCAGGACGTGATCGACCGCTCCTGCGCGCTGCTGCTCGACGAGGCGGAGGAGCATGGCAGCTTCGACCTGGTCGATCTGGTCTCCGCGCGTCTGCCGATGCTGGTGCTCTCGCAGGTCATGGGCGTGCCCGAGCGGGATGCGCCCAAGATGGTCGACTGGACCAACAGGCTGACCAGCTCGGATCCCGACCACGCGGTTGCCGAGGGAGCCCTCGCCGAAGCCCGCGAGGAGGTGATGTCCTACTTCGACGGGCTCACCGAGCAGCGTCGGGCCGAGCCGAAGAACGACCTGATCAGCATCCTGGCCAACGGCAAGAAGGACGGACTGCTGCTCACCCGTGAGGAGCTCGCCGCCTACTACATCGTGCTCGTGGCGGCCGGCAACGAGACCACCCGGCACACCCTGTCCGGCGGAGTCCTGGCCCTGCACGAGCACCCCGGCACCTGGGAGCGGGTGCTGGCGGACGAGTCACTCCTCAACCCGATGGTCGAGGAGACGCTGCGCCACGTCACTGCGGTGGCCGCGATGCGCCGTACGGCCCTCGAGGACCTGACCATCGGTGACAAGCAGATTGCCAGGGGCGACAAGGTCGTGCTCTGGTTCAACTCGGCGAACCGGGACCCCGAGGTGTTCGAGGATCCGCACACGTTCCGCCTCGACCGCGAGTCCAACGACCACCTGACCTTCGGGTGGGGCATCCACTTCTGTCTCGGAGCGCACCTCGCGCGGGCCGAGATCCGTGACTTCTTCAAGCAGGCCCGCGACCGGAGGCTCACCTTCGAGGTGACCGGCGAGGCGGAGCGCCTGAGGCACAACATCTTCCGGGGATGGAACTCCATGCCCGTCACCGTCACGCGCGCGAGCCGGTGACGCTGATGACCGCCACGCAGGCAGGTGTCGTAGCGTTGACGATCCCGCAGGACGCCGTGTTCATCGGCGGACAGTGGGAGAAGGTGCCCGGCGAGTCGATCGCCGTGGTCAACCCGGCGAACGGGGCGGTCATGGGCCGGGTGCCGAACGCGGACGCAGAGACCGGGGCCCGGGCCATGGCCGCCGCCAGGACGGCACTCGATGACTGGTCGGCACGGCCGCCGGCCGAGCGTGCAGACTTCCTGGACGCGCTGGCAGATGCCCTCGAGGCGCACGGAGAGCAGCTCGCGCGGTTGGCCTCGTCCGAGATCGGGATGCCCTTGGCCGAGTCGCGAGCCGTGCAGGCCTCCCTGCCCGCCAAGGTGCTGCGCAGCACGGCGGAGATCGCGCGCACCTTCGCCTTCGAGTCCCGCGACGCCTCCGGCAGCACGATCACCCGTGAGGCTGTCGGCGTCGTCCTCGGCATCACGCCCTGGAACTTCCCGGTCCACCAGATCATCGCCAAGCTGGCCCCGGCCTTGGCCGCCGGCTGCACCTTGGTGCTCAAGCCCGCGGAGCTGACCCCGCTGAACGCGGTGTTCATCGCCCGCCTCTGCGAAGAGGTGAGCCTGCCACCGGGAGTGGTCAACCTGGTCACCGGCACCGGTGCCGAGACCGGAGAGGCGCTGGTGCGCGGCGGCGGTTACGACCTGGTCTCCTTCACCGGCTCGCTGAAGATCGGTCGTCACATCGGGGCCGTTGCCGGCGAACAGGTGGTGCGGGCCACCCTCGAGCTCGGCGGCAAGTCGCCGGCCGTGGTGCTCGACGACGCTGACCTCGAGGCCGCAGTACGGACCACCGTGAAGAACTGCTTCACCAATGCCGGCCAGAAGTGCAACGCGCCCACCCGGCTGCTGGTGCCCGAAGCCCGGCGCGCCGAGGCAGTGGCCATCGCCACCGAGGCCGCCAACGCCTACGTCCTGGGCGACCCACTCGAGGACGGTACGACGATGGGGCCCCTGGCCTCGCCGGTCCAGCGGGACAAGGTGCTCGGATTCCTCGAGGCGGCCCGTGCCGAGGGCGCCACCGTGAATGGCGGCGACCTCGTCGACCCGAACGGTCTCTTCGTGCGCCCGGCGATCGTCACCGACGTCGCGGAGGACGCGACCGTGGTCCGCGAGGAGGTCTTCGGGCCTGTGCTCGTGGTGCTCGGTCACAGCGGCGAGGACGACGCCGTCCGGCTGGCCAACGACAGCGAGTACGGACTCTCCGCGGAGGTCTGGTCCGGTGACGAGGCGCGTGCCGCCCGCCTGGCCCGACGCATCAAGGCCGGCCAGGTGCGCGTCAACGGCGTCCGCACGCCGCCGCTGCCGATCTCGCCGTTCGGTGGCTACAAGCGATCCGGCCTGGGCCGGGAGATGGGGCCCTTCGCGCTCGAAGAGTTCCTCGAGGTCAAGGCGATCCTCGGCGACCCGGTGCCGTCCTGACACCCCGCTCGTCCTGAAGAGAGGAAGCACGATGCATGCAGCAGTGAGCTGGGAGGCCGGTGGCCCGTTCCAGGTGCAGGACGACGTCGTCCGTCGGGACCCCGGGCCGGGCGAGGTCGTGGTGCGGATCCGTGCCGCCGGCGTCTGCCAGACCGATCTCTCGTTGTCGAGGGGGAAGTTCGGTCAGACGATGCCGGTCATCCTCGGCCACGAGGGCGCCGGTGAGGTGGTGGAGGTCGGCCCCGGCGTGACCTCCACCGTGGTGGGGGAGCGGGTGTTGCTCACCTGGGTGCCCGCCTGCGGCCGGTGCTACTTCTGTGTCCGCGGCGAGACCTACATCTGTGCGACCCGCAAGCGCTCCAGCGAGCTCGACCAGTCGGATGCGCCGTTGAGCGCCCAGGGGCGCCCGATCATGCAGGGGCTCGGCACGGCGACCTTCGCCGAGGAGTCGGTGGTCCCGGCGCATGCGGTCATCCCGATCCCCGACGACCTCCCGTTCGAGTACGCCGCCCTCCTGGGCTGCGCGGTGCCCACTGGCCTCGGTGCGGCGATCAACACCGGCCGGGTCCGGCCCGGCGAGACGGTCCTGGTCATCGGTTGTGGTGCGGTCGGCATGAGCGCCGTACAAGGTGCCCGTGCTGCCGGCGGGACCGTGGTGGCGGTCGATCCACAGGAGTCCCGCCGCAAGCTCGCGCTCGAACTCGGTGCCACGCGCGCCTTCGCTCCCGACGATCCCCAGCTCGCAGAGAGTCCGTCCGGGGTCGGCCACGACGTCGCGATCGATGCCGTCGCCCACTCCACGACGATCCGCCAGGCCTGGGACGCCGTACGCCGTGGCGGCCGCGTGGTGGTCGTCGGTGCCGGTGGTGCGGACGACATGCTGGAGTTCAGTGCTGCCGAGCTGTTCCACGACCAGAAGTCGCTGCTCGGCTCCTACTACGGCTCCTCCGACATGCGCTTCGAGCTGCCGCGCATGGTGGAGCTGTGGCGCTCCGGACAGTTGCAGCTCGACCGGATGGTCGACGGCGTCGTGCCGCTGGCCGAGATCAACGAGGTGGCCCGACGACAGGCGGCCGGCGAGGCACTGAGGGTGATGGTGGCTCCGTGAGGTCGTCCGGCGTGACTGCCTTCGACCCCGCGTCGACCAGGCTCGTGATCCCGGGTACGGCGAACCTGCGGGACCTCGGCGGCTACCCGACGACGGACGGACGGATGATCCTGCCGGGCCGGGTCTTCCGCTCCGAGGCACTCTCCCGGCCCGGCGCGCAGGAGGCGCTCGGTGTCTTCGAGAAGGTGCACGCCGAGCATTTCGTCGGGCTCGGGCTGCGCACCGTGATCGACCTGCGTTCCGTCGAGGAGAACGAGCAGGACCCGTCTGCCTGGCATGAGGCCACGGGAGCCGAGGTCCTCTCACTGCCCATCCTCGAGGGCGGGGAGGGCACCGACAACTACTTCTTCGGCGACCTGCTGTCGGGGACGAGCACATCGTTCCTGGTCCCGGACATGGTTTCGTTCTACAAGGACATCCTGCGTCGCCAGGGCACGGTGCTCGGCGAAGTGGTCCGGGTCCTGGCCGACCCCGCGAAGGGGCCCATTCTGGTGCACTGCTCGGCGGGCAAGGACCGGACCGGGGTCACCATCGCCCTGGTCCTCGACGCGCTGGGCGTGCCACGTGAGCTGGTGGTCCAGGACTATGCGTTGACCCAGCAGTTCCGGCCGAACCGCGTCGAACTCCATGCCGAGGTCTTCGACGGGCTCGGCGTCGCACTCGACGACGTGCGGGTCCTCTTCGAGTCACCGCCCGAGGCGATGGAGGCAACCCTGGCCCATGCCGACGAGGAGTACGGCGGGTCCCGCAGCTATCTCCTGGAGGCGGGCGGGCTGGACCCGGCCGACCTCGAAGCACTCGAACGCAACCTTCTCGGGACCGTCACCCACTGAAAGAGGACACCATGGACTGGATCCTGGACTTCGATCCGTCGCCACGCTTTCCTGTGCACACCAGGGGCAACGTCAGTGAGGTCTTCCCTGACCCGATCACCCCGCTGAACGCCACCACCGGCTTCCTGCAGAACTTCGAGGACGGCTACCGCGATGCCTTCGTGGCCTCGAAGGTGTGGGGCCCCGACATCTACGACGGCGAGGTGCGCTTCGCGCTCCTGGGTCTCCTGGGCGGCTACGTCTACATCAACATGTCCTACCTGCGGGTCTTCGCCGTCCGGGTCCCCGGCTACACGCCCGAGCTGCTCGACCTGTCCTACGGCGTCGACTCGAAGGCGTTCCCGTACGTCGAGGAGGACTGGCACGTTGATCCGGAACGCACTGCCGAGGTCCAGCAGTGGCTGGACAAGGAGGTCCTCGGCGACGTCGGCCTGGGCGACCTCGACGCCGATCGCCAGAAGGTCCTCGAGACACGCGCGGCCCGACCGGACCTGACCGCGCTCACCGACACCGAACTGGTGGACCGGATCCGCTCCTTCAACCCCGAGCTCCGCCACCTGTTCCGCCAGCATGCCCTGGTCACCTCCAAGACCGGCTTCACGCTGGGTGCCGTGATGGCACTGGCTGCGCAGGCCGGACACAGTGACATCGCGTTCGAGGTGGTCGGTGGTGTGGGCGAGGTCGACTCGACCGGTCCGACCGTCGCGCTGGCCGACGTGGCTGCCGCCGTACGCCGCTCGCCGGCCGTGGTTGCCGCCTTCGACGAGGGCCTCGACGGACTCCACGAACGCCTTCAGCAATTGGGCTCCGAGGCCGCCGAGGTCCTGGCCGCGCTGGATGCGGTGCGCGCCGACTGGGGCTTCCGCGGCCAGGGGGAGTGGGAGCTGCGCTGCGAGACCTGGGAGACCGACGTACGCCTGCCCCTTGCCCTGGTCGACCGGCTGCGGCGCGGCGCAGTGCAGGCCGACGCGCGCGGCCGGATGGCCGCATCCGGTGAGACCCGTGACGCAGCGGCGAGCAAGGTCCGCGACTCGCTTGCCGAAGCCGACGTGGCCGGCTGGGACGCGACCGTGGCCGCAGCACGCACCTGGGTGCGTGGCCGGGAGCGCACGCGCACCACCGCGGCCATGCTGCTGCACGAGCAGCGGATGACCGCCCGGGAGCTGGGCCGTCGTGCCCACGAGGCCGGTCACCTCGAGGCGCCCCTCCAGGTCTTCCAGCTGCTCGAGTCCGAGCTCGACGAATTCGTCGCGGACCCGTCCGCCTGGACCTCCCTCATCGCCCAACGGGAGAAGATCTACCTCTCCCTCTACGACTACATCCCACCGTTCATGGTCACCGGCGACGTGCCCGACCGGGAGACCTGGCAGCGGGTCTCGGACCGGGCGCAGGTCGCGACGCGCGACGACGCCGTCCTGCGGGGAGCGGCCGGCAGCCCGGGCGTCGTCCGCGGGCGGGCACGCATCATCAGCAGTCCCACCGAGGTCGACGAGCTCGACGCCGAGGACATCCTCGTCGCGGCCACGACGGACCCGGCGTGGACGCCGTTGTTCCTGACCTCGGCGGGTGTGGTCACCGAGGTCGGCGGCATCTTCTCGCACGGCCCGATCGTCTGCCGCGAACTCGGCACGCCCTGCGTGGTCGCACTGGAGGACGCCACCCGCAAGATCCCCGACGGCGCGCTGATCGAGGTCGACGGCACCGCCGGCACCGTGACCGTCCTGGAGGGATGACCCGTTGACCGCGCTCATCACCGCGCCGACGGCGCGCGACCTGGATGCCGCCCTCCGTGCGGGAGGCATCCTCGGCGAGGCGTCACGGATCCGGCAGGTCGCGGCCGTCCCGCTGGGCGCGGGCCAGCTCGCCGACAGCTTCCGCGTCGAACTGCGGTACGACGGGCAACCGGGCCCGGGGTCGGTCTTCGTCAAGATGCCGTCCTCGGACGCCGACTCGGCCGCGACCGCTGCTCGCATCGGTGCCTACGAACGGGAATCGCGCTTCTATCGCGACCTGTTGCCGCACCTCGACGTCCGCACACCGCGCCTGCTCGGCCTGGTCCAGGACGGAGCCGGCGACCCCGGGCTCGTGCTCGAGGACCTCAGCGGTCGCACCAGACCCCTCGACCAGATGCGCGACGGCAGCGTCGAGCAGGCCCGTTCGGTGGCCTCGCAACTCGCCGGGCTGCAGGCACCGTTCTGGGACGACGCCGACTCGGTGGGTGGAGCGCACCTGTTCTACAACCGGCTCGACGACCACATTGAGGGACTGTCCGAGCGTTATGCGATCTCGTGGCAGCGCCACGGGGACGTGGTCGGAGCCGGCCTGGATCCCGCGCAGCGGGAGATGGTGCAGCGCTTCGGCGCGCAGGTCCTCGACTGGGCTGCCACAGTCGGCGGACCCCGCACGCTCGTGCACCAGGATCTCCGTCTGGACAACCTGTTGTGGGGCGACGACGGCGCCTGGCTCGTCGACTGGCAGACACTGGCCTGGACCACGCCCGCCTGGGACTTGGCCTTCTATCTCGGCTCGGCGCTCGAACCGGAGCCGCGGCGCGCGGTGGAGCGCGAACTCGTCGGCCGACACGTCGACGCGCTGCACGAGCGCGGCGTCACCGGCTGGGACCACGACACGGCCTGGCAGGAGCACCGCCGGCTCAGCGGCTCCGTCTTGCTCGCCATGGTCGCCGCCCTCGGCTTCGTGCAACCCACAGAGCGCGGCTTCGAGATGTTCGCCTCGCTGGTGCAGCGCGGCGCCCAACACGCCATCGACCACGACGTCCTGGCATTCACCTGACCCGTCCGTCCAACAGAAGGAACTGACCGTGCTGTCTCCCTGGGATGACTTCCCGATCCACCAGACCTCCTATCCGATTGCCTATCCCATCGGTGCGGATGCCGGGCGCTATGACCGCCACTGGCTGGCCATGCACGACACCGACCTCACCACGCAGTTGGGTGTCGGTCTCTGTGTCTATCCGAACCGCGGCATCATCGACGGTGCACTCAGCGTCTCCCGGGGCGGCCAGCAGCATTCGGTCTATGCCTCGGCGCCGATGCCGCGCGACCGCACCACCCAGGTCGGTCCGCTGCGCATTGAGGTGATCGAGCCGATGCGCACACTCCGTGTGGTCCTCGAGGAACACGACGGGGTCGCCGCCGACCTCACCTGGCACGGCGTCACCCAGACGATCGAGGACGGCCGGATGGAGCGCTACTCCCAAGGCACCCTCATCTCAGAACGCACCCGCACGGTGCAGTTCAACGACTGCGAAGGCCAGTTCACTGTCAACGGGGAGACCATCGACGTCACCCGCGACCAGTGGTGGGGCTTCCGCGACCGTTCGTGGGGTAGTCGCACGACCGGCACCAAGAGGGAGCACACCATGGCCGCCTCCAAGTCCAACATCTACTTCGCGTGGACCCTGCTCCGCTTCGAGGACGAGTGCCTGCTGGTGGCCGTGAACGAGATGCCGGACGGTCGCAGCGAGGCCCGCACGGTCGCCGTACTCCCGTTCATCGGGCCCGACGACCCTGCGTACGGCGTCGAGGAGGCCATCGCGCGCAGCGACGTGTTCAACTTCGAGATCGACTACGTGGCCGGCACCCGCCGACCCCACCTCGTCGACCTCACCGTGGGGCCGCGTGGCGCTGTCGACCGGAGGATCCGGATCGAGCCCACGCTGACGTTCCTGATGCAGGGGCTCGGCTACTCGCACCCGACCTGGACGCACGGTGCCGACCACGGTGGCCCGGCCGTCGGGTCAGACCACTGGAACCTCGCCGACCTCCATCCCACCGCCCGGGAGAACGTGCACGTGCACCAGATCTGCCGTGGTGTGCGTTCCGACGGCGCGGTCGGGCTCGGACTCTTCGAGCACATCGCGATCGGGCCGCACCTGCCCTCCGGACTCGGCGAGGGGCTCGAGCCGCGGGGGTGATGTGGACTTCTCCTGTGACGGCCTCGATCGGAGGCGGTCCTGTGCCCCGGGCTCAGGGATGATGACGCCATGAGTGAAACCACCGTGTGGCGGGCCCAGGGCACCTGGGAGGACATCCGCTACGAGACCACCGACGACGGGATCGCCAAGATCACGATCGACCGGCCTGAGGTCCACAACGCCTTCCGGCCCCAGACGCTGGTCGAGGTCGACCGCGCGCTGATGCGGGCCCGGGAGGACGAGTCGGTCGGGGTGATCATCCTGACCGGCGCGGGGGAGAAGGCCTTCTGCTCGGGCGGGGACCAGCGGGTCCGCGGCGACAGCGGCTACCAACTGGATCCCGGCGCCACCGGCCGCTTCCACGTCACCGACCTGCACGTCGCCATGCGGCGTTGCCCCAAGCCGATCGTGGCGATGGTGGCCGGCTGGGCGATCGGTGGCGGCCACGTGCTGCATCTCGTGTGTGATCTCACGATCGCGGCCGACAATGCCCGCTTCGGGCAGGTCGGTCCGAAGGTGGGCTCCTTCGACGGCGGCTTCGGGTCGAGCATCCTCTCCGACCTGGTCGGGCCCAAGAAGGCCAAGGAGATCTGGTTCCTCTGCCGGCAGTACGACGCACGGACCGCGCTCGACATGGGCTTGGTCAACACCGTCGTACCGCTCGAGGAGCTGGAGGCCGAGACCCTGAAGTGGTGTCGCGAGATGCTCGCCCTCTCGCCGTACGCCCTGCGGTTGTCGAAGGCCAGCTTCCATGCGCACGAGGACGGCTACGCCGGCATCCAGCAGCTCGCCCACGACACGAACCTGCTGTTCTACGGCAACGCGGAGGCCAAGGAGGGGCGGGAGGCGTTCAAGGAGGGGCGCACCCCTGACTTCACGCAGTTCCCGCGTCGTCCCTGAGACGGTCCGTCGTCGGGGTCGCGTTCAGCTGCGCTGAGGTCGGGGAACACGTCGTCGCGCCACTCGGGGGAATCTGCTCCGCGACGTCGTTCTCCCGCCGGGCGGTGGCCGGGCTCTCAGCCCACGAAACCGGCCACGAGCTCGTTGAACTCCGCTGAGCGCTCGATCTGGGTCCAGTGCCCGCAGCGCGCGAAGACGTGCAGGTCCGCGTCGGGGAGCAGGCGCAGCATCGTCCAGGCCACGTCGACGGGGACGACGGCGTCCTCGAGGCCGTGCACGAGCAGGGTCGGCATGGTCACCTTCGCCACCTGCTCCTCGGTGATGCCGAGCTCGCCGCCGGCGTGCTCGGGGTCGAAGAACATCTTTCGATAGGCCTCGTGCGCGCCGGGCGCGGCGCTCGCCTCGTACCTGATCTGCACGAGGTCGTCGGTGATGATCGACTTGTCCACCGCGAAGTGGTTCTTGAGCAGGGACTCCATCGCCTCCGGCGAGGGCTCGTAGGCACGCAGCGCCTTGAGGCCCTCGGTCATGGTCATGCCGACCCCGGGCGCACCCATCAGCACGATGCGGTCGAGGCGCTCGGGGTGGTCCTCGGCCATCTGCAGTGCGAGCCGTCCGCCGAGTGAGTTGCCGACCACCGACACCTGGTCGATGCCGAGGGCGTCGAGCAGGTCCCACACGTGGTCGGTCCACGTGCGCAGCGAGTAGCGCACTGAGTCGGGACGCTCGGTCAGCCCGAAACCGACGCTGTCCATGGCGATGACGCGGTGGCTCTCGGCCAGGGCGGGGATGGCGTGCCGCCAGTTGGCCCAGGCCGAGACGCCGGGACCGGAACCGTGCAGGAGCAGCAGCGGCTTGCCCTCTCCCACGTCGTGGTAGTGGGTCGAGGTGCCCTTCGCGTCGATGAACTGACCCGCCTCCAGGGCGGCAAGGTCGAGCGGGGCGGTGGCGGTGCTCACGGCGATTCTCCTGACGTCGGGACGACTTGGCGTGCTCTTGCGAGCGTAGGAAGGCGGGGAGGGACCGACAACGGAGAGTTCCAACGGCTAGAAAGAGTGGCCGGATTCCGGGTCGTCCACACCGAACATCACCAGCTCCTCGTGCGAATCGGCGTCAGTCCTGGCCATTCGGAACGCGTCCAGCTCGTCGGCGTACGACGTTCCTTCGGCGAGGTCGGTGACCAGGTGCATGCGCCTCTTGCTCGCCGGTGAGGCGTGGTCGAGGAACAGTCGCCGCCGGTTCTCCGCGTAGCCGTCGAGGATGCTCTCGTCGGCATCGCCGCGCAGCACCGCGGCCAGGGCCACCACCACGTCGCGGGAGTCGAGGAACCCGCTGACGGACCGGTGGCCGGTCAACCGGTTGGCGACATGGGCGGACTCTCCCGCCAGCAGCACGTGGCCGGCGCGGAACCGCGATGCGGTGCGTTGGTGCATTCGGGCCCAGGTCCAGTCGACGACCATGGCTCGAGAGCCGGGGATGACGACACCGAGTGTCCTCTCCATGCGTTCCCGGATGCCCGCCTCGGGAAGCAACAGTGCCTCGGCGTAGGTGTAGCGCCACAAGCCGTCGCGGACGCGCTGGACCACGGCCCCGTTGACCTCGTCGACCTGGAAGGTCGAGGCGGTGTAGCCGAGTTCGGCGAAGTCGTACTCGACCAGCGCGGCCACGGAGCGCTCCGGCCACGTGCTGCCGGGGAAGCCGAGGCCCACCGCACGGCGTACGGCGCTGTTGGCCCCGTCCGCGCCTACCATCCACGCAGCGCGCACCCGGGCCTCGTCCGCTCCGAGGACCACCTCCACACCCGAGGCGTCCTGCCGTACGTCGAGCACCTGCTCTCCACGTCGCCAGGTGACCCCGGGCTGTACGGCGAGATGCGACTCGAGCACCCCGATCAGCGGCGCCGACTCGACGTACACGTTGAACGGGTGGGCCAGGCGGTCTGCGAGATCGCCGAGGTCGAAGACGATCTGCTCGCCGGTGCGCAGGACAGACAGGGACCAGAGCGGGTCGGCGAAGCCCGCAACGATGACGTCCGGGAGGACGCCCAGAGAGTCCAGGTGGGGGAGCACTGCGTTGTGCAGCACGCCGCTCCAGCCGAATCCCTCGGGCTCGGTGGCGGGGTCGACCACCATCACCTCGACCCCCGCGCGAGCGAGGCCGAGAGCCGTCATCAGTCCGATCGGACCCCCGCCGACCACCACCACGTCGGTCTCGTTCATCGGCAGGCTCCTTGTCTGGTGCGGGTCCTGAGGAGCTCGCGCCCGTTCCCGCCCAGCACGCCGGCGGCCTGTGTGCCGGTCAGCGCTCCCCGGGCGACGGCGGAGGCGAGGAAGCGTCGGGCGCCGTCGAGCTGGCCGGCGACAAAGGGGTAGTCGGTGCCGAGCACCACGTGACCGGCACCGAAGCGTTCGGTCAGCAGGCGCAGGTGCTCCGGGTCGAAGACCAGCGAGTCGACCCACAGCCGGCCGACGAGGTCGTCGTGCTCGCCGGGTGCGGCGTCGGTGAAGATGCCGGCGCCCAGGCGCAGGCGGGGCCAGGCCCAGGCGAACGTGCCACATCCGTGGGCCAGGACCACGCGCAGGTCGACACACTCACGCAGCACCCCGCCGAAGACCAGGGCGGAGGCTGCGATCGCCGTGTCCGTGGTCATTCCGAGGCCGAAGTCGTAGGGCTGGCCCCCGCGCCGGATCACACCACCGCCACCGTCGGTCGGGTGGACGAACACCACGGCGTCCAGCTCGTCCGCGGCCCGGAAGAACGGCCGGAGCACCGGGTCGTCGAGCTCCATCCCCGCGATCCGGGAACCGATCTGGACGCCGACCAGCCCGAGGTCGGCGACACAGCGTCGCAGCTCGGCGACGGCGCGGTCGACGTACGGGAGCGGGACGGTGCCGAGGCCGGCAAGTCGCCCGCCGGACTCGCCCAGGGCTGAGGCGACGGAGTCGTTGGTGGCCCGCGCGTAGGCGTCGGCCGGCTCCGCGTCGGCCCAGTAGGCGAGCATCACCGGAGTCGGCGAGATGAGCTGTACGCCGATCCCGGCCGCGTCGAGCTCGGCGATCCGCTGGGCCGTGTCCCACAACGGGGCGTGCACCTGGCGGAAGACGCGGTCACCCAGCATGATCTGACCTGCGCCGTCGCCGTGCGTGACGAGGCGTGGCCAGCGGGGGTCGTCGGGAAGCCCGGCAGCAGCGACGTCCGCACCAAAGTGGTGGGCGTGGATGTCGACCCCGGCCGGGGCGGCACCGTTCTCGTGAACAGGATGCACGTGGAGACGCTAGGCACTGGCCAGCCCACGTGACAGTGGAGGTTCCGACAGTCGGAACTTCGCATGGGGTGGTGGCAGGGGACGCGGCAGGCTTACCTTCTGACAATCCCGTCTGTGTCCCGTCCGAGGTGGCTCCATGACCCGCTCCAGCGCTGACGGATCGGGACCCCAGGGCGCCGAGACACCTTCGATCCTGACCAAGGCGTTCGACCTGCTGCACGCCTTCAACCCGCACGAGCGGGTGATGACGCTCAGCGAGCTCTCCCGCGCCTCCGGCCTGCCCAAGTCGACGGTTCACCGACTGCTGGCCCGGCTGGTCGACCTCGGTGCGGTGGAGCACCATCGTTCCGGCTACAAGATCGGCGTCGGCCTGCTCCAGCTCGGAGCGTCGACCCCGGCGGGATACATGCGCGACCTCGCGATGCCCTACCTGGCCAACCTGCACCGCTGGACCGGGCAGACGGTCGCGTTCGCCGTGCTGCGCGAGTTCGACGTGGTCTACCTGGAAAAGCTGGCGCCCACGGACTCGCCGTCCTCCATCGCCCAGGTGGGGTCACGGTTGCCGGCCAACTGCACGGCCATCGGCAAGATCCTGTTGGCCCACGAGAACCTGGACGACCTGGCGGACTTCCTGCCTTCCCCGATGCCGGGCATGACACCGCAGTCGGTCACCGACGTGGCGACCCTCGTCGACCAGCTGCGCACCGCTCGTGGCGAGGGCGTCGCCCGCGAGACCGACGAGGCCCAGCTCGGCCTCTCCTGTGTCGCCACGGGGCTCGTCATGAACGGGTTCGCGATCGGTGCGGTGTCGGTGGGCTTCCCTACCGGCACCGCGATGCCGGCCCAGCTGGAGTCGGCGTTGAGGGACACCGCGTCCAAGGTGGTCAAGGACGTGGAGGCCGGGTTGGCCAAGGGCCGCGGGCACTGGTTCCCCAAGGAGATCTAACGGAACAGGGCGAAGGCCTTGTTGGAGTTGAAGATCTCGGTGGGCACGAAGTCCGACCAGTCCAGCTCCATCCCGAGCTCGGAGACCGCACCGAGCAGGCAGAACCAGTTGAGCATCTCGTGCTGCCCGGCGTCGATGATCTGCCGGCTGGTGTGGGAGACCCAGTAGTCGTAGTCACCGGCGAGCATCGCGTCGTAGAACTTCTGGTCCGACTCTGTGTCAGGGCGCAGGTGCCAGCCCTTGTCGTGCAGGAACGCGTGCGACCAGCTCGAGGAGGCGACCAGGGCGACCCTCAGGTCGCTGTCCATGACCGAGCGTCCCACGGCCTTGCCGAACTCGAAGCAGCGCTTCGGCGTCGGGCCGGGCGGGTCGAGGACCTCGTCGACGATGTCGGCAAAGCGGGCGATCCCGCCGCGGCGGGCGATCACGTGCTCGCCGTAGCAGTTCACCGCCATCGGCACGATCGGGTAGGGGAACTCCCTGCCGATGTTGTCGAAGTCGAGGAACACCTGGGTGTTGGCGAAGGCATGCGGGAAATGGATGCCCTTGCGCTGCTCGTAGCTGTAGGCGACGTCGACGCCTGAGTTGAGAACGTCGCTGGTCAGCTTCTTCGCGTAGTCCTGGTTGCCGCGCATGGTGAAGCTTGTGTCGTCCGGCAGGCCCCAGTAGTTGGGCACCATGATCTTGCCCAGCACGCCGAACGGCTCGACCTCGGTGTCGGGGTAGGCGAGCACGCAGAACGACGGGATCACCTCCTCGCGGAAGTTCTCGTACTGGTCGTCGCCCCACACCAGGAGCAGGTCGGGCTGGAACTCGTCGATCGCCTCGCGGCAGACCTTGAGGTCCTCCATCAGCGCGGCCCGGTGGCCGGCAGCTGCGGTGACACCGCCGTCGTCGCCCCACTCCCGACGGGCGAGGTCGTTCCAGTTCGCCGGGTCCTTCCTCTCGGCGGGAATGTCGGGGTCCTTCAGTGCCGTCTTGAGCAGGCTCGCCATGTGCGTGTCCGCGCCGGCCAGCAGCGGGTAGTGGGTGATGCCCACTCCGAGTACCTCTGCCATCTCACTTCTCCTCGTGTCTGGGTCTGTCAGGAAGCCGCGGGAAGGTCGCGCTCGAAGTCGGCGTGGTGCACCGACTTCATGACGGCCTTGCGGCACTTCATCAACATCCGTGGGTTCCCGAGCACCAGTGCGCCCACCAGGACGCCGTCCGGACCGGCGTACGCCGCCACGAGGTTGCCGGTCGCGGCGCTTCCCCGGGTGAGCACGAGCTCGCCCCGGGAGGGCAGGCCGATGATCTGGATGCGGTGCCCGTACTGGTCGGACCACACGTAGGGGAGTGCGGGGCGCGGCACGGGGGTGCCGAGGATGCTCGAGGCCACGAGGGCGGCGTGGTCGTTGGCGTTGGTCCAGTGCTCGATGCGCACAGGCTCGCCGTAGAGGAAGTGCAGCGGCCGTGCCACGTCCCCGGCGGCGTACACGTCCGGGAAGCCGGTCACCTCGAGGGACGCCTCGCAGTCGATGCCGTTGCTGACGGGGAGCCCGGATCCCTTGAGCCAGGCGGTGGCCGGCTCGGCACCGATACCGACGACCACGATGTCCGCGGGCAGGGTGCGGCCGTCCGAGAGCTCGACCGCCTCCACCCTGGTCTCACCGACGAGGCGCTTGGTGGTCACACCGGTCATCAGGGTTGCGCCGTGGAGCTCGTGCAGGCCCCCGAGCTCGGCGCCGATGCGGTCGCCGAGGATGTGGGCCAGGGGGATCGGCTGGGCCTCCACGACCGTGACGTCGACGTCCCAGGCGCGTGCCGCCGCGGCGAACTCGGCACCGATGAAGCCGGCTCCGACGACCACGGCCTTCCGTCCGGGGGCGAGCTCGCTCCTCAGTTGTACGGCGTCCTCGGCGTTGCGCAGGGTGTGCACGCCGGCCAGGCCCTCGCCACTGGGCAGGTTCCGGGCACTCGCCCCGGTGGCGATCACCAGAACGTCGTACGCGTGCGCCTCGCCGTCCTCGGTGGTGACGACCTTCGCCGCGGGGTCGAGCCGTACGGCGGCCGCGCCCAGTCGCAGCTCGACGTCGAGCTTCGCCACGTCGTCCTCGGTGAGCAGCGGGACAGGTTCGCCGGTGCTCTCGGACGACAGCATCTCCTTGGAGATGGGCGGCTTGTCGTAGGGGAAGTGCCGCTCCGCCCCGAGCACCGTGATCACTCCGGTGAAGCCGGCGCTGCGCAGTGCCTGGACGGTACGTACGCCGGCGACGGAAGCGCCGACGACGAGCACCTTCCGGGTGTCGTTCGCCGTGTCGAGTGTCGGGTCAGGCGACGACATAGACGTCGTCCCCCTCGACCTCGACGGCGTACGTCTTCAAGGCGATCGTGGCCGGGAAGCACGTGGGCTCCCCGGTGCGCAGGTTGAAGCGCGCCATGTGCAGCGGGCAGATCAGCTCGTCGTCCTCCAGGTCGCTGTCCTCGCCGAGCGACCACTCCTCGTGGCTGCAGGTGTCCGCGGTGGCGAAGAACTCGCCGTCCTCGGTGCGATGGAGAGCGATCTTGACCTCGCCCGGGACAGTCATGGACTCACCCGGGTCGAGGTCTCCGGTGGTGCAGGCGAAGCGCCGGTTCATCGTCGTGGTGCCTTCCATGTCCGTCCTCTCCAGGTGTTCGGGGGACCCTCAGTCTCAGCGGCGCATCGACTGCGACACAGGCCTGGTTTCAGCCATTGGAACCTCGAGACCGGCAGTTCCGGGGATCGGAACGTGGCGATGCCACCAACTGCGACTTCGGGCACCTTCAAGGAACCAGCCAAAGAGTCTGTGCAAGAGATTGAGAGGGTCGCGCGGTGTCCGAATACGTGATTGACGACCGGGAGATGCCGCGGTTCCGAGTGAACCGCAACGTCATGGTGGATCCGGAGGTCTTCGCCCAGGAACGGGACAAGATCTTCAACCACACCTGGCTCTACCTCGGCCACGAGACCGAGTTGAAGAAGAAGAACGACTTCAAGACCCGCAACGTCGCCGGCCGTCCGCTGATCTTCGCCCGCGACAAGTCGGGGGCGATCAAGGTGTGGATCAACTCGTGTCCGCACCGTGGCGCGATGCTCTGCCGCGAGCCCTCCGGCAACGCCAGGTTCCTGACCTGCTTCTACCACGGCTGGACGTTCAGCACGGCCGGCGAGATGGTCTCGATGCCCAGCGATGCGTCGTACGGCGAGGACTTCGAGCGGCCCGGCCTCGCCTCGCCACCCAAGGTCGACTCCTACCGCGGTTTCGTCTTCATCAGCTTCGATCCCGACATCGTGGACCTGAAGACCCACCTGGCCGGAGCGACGGACTACATCGACCTCGTCTGCGATCAGTCCGAACAGGGCATGGAGATCCTCGAGGGCACCCATGAGTACTCGGTGAAGGCGAACTGGAAGCTGCTCGTCGAGAACAGCTACGACGGCTACCACGCGGTCTCCACGCACCAGCGCTACTTCGAGATGGTCCTCGCCGCCCGTGGCAGCCTGGACCCGTCAGCCCTGGGCGACTCGCGCGGCATCGACCTCGGCAACGGCCACGCCGTGGTCGCCGGGGCACCGGCCACCGAGGGCCTGTTCGGACGGCCCCTGTCGGAGGCCGGCGCCGTCGAGCGGGACGCCAGGTTCGAGCGGTTCCGCGAGCTGTACGGCGAAGGCTGGGTCGACCGGATGAAGGGCAACCGCAACCTGGTGATCTTCCCGAACCTGGTCATCATCGACCTGGTGATGGGTGTCGTGGTCCGCAAGATCGACCCGATCTCCCCGGACTACATGGAGGTCACCGCCTGGGAGCTGGCACCGCCCGAGGAGGGCGACGAGCTCCGCAAGCAGCGCCTCGACAACTTCCTCACCTTCTGGGGGCCGGGCGGTCTCGCCTCCCCGGACGACGTGGAGGCCCTCGAGACCTGCCAGATCGGGTACGGCGGGCGCCAGGAGCTGCCCTGGTCGGACATCTCCCGTGGCATGAACAAGCCCGTCAACAACACCACCGACGAGCTGCAGATGCGCACCTGGTGGCGGCGTTGGAACGAGATCATCACCGGCGAGAAGCTGCCGCCCGAGGACAAGGAACCCCTCGGAGAGCTGTTCCAGGCACCGCGCAAGGCGCCCGAGGCAGCAACTGCCTCACCGGCCTGACCGACCGGATTCCCCACATGGCGGAACATCGCAGTCACCTGATGACTGCGATGTTCCGCCTTGTCGTTGGCGTTCAGCTCGTGCGACTGCGCCACGCCATTGCCAGCGGCGAGAGGCGAGGCGCCACGCGGGCATTGAGCCATTCGACGGTGCGCTGCCACCCGTCGTACGACGCTGCGTAGTTCAGCCCGTCGTCCAGCCTGGCGTGGAAGTCCGGGCCGACCCCGGGATAGCGGACGACCTTGGTGAAGACGTCGGAAGAGCTCATCGTGGCGGCAAGGGTGCGCACGCGGTCTGCCGGCGCTGCGGTGTCCTCGGCGCCGAAGAGGCCCAACCACGGCGTCCGCGCCGGCCGGTCAGGCAGGGGTGATGAGTGCGGTGGTGATCCGTGCGGTGTTGATTTGTGCGGTGTTGATCCGTGCAGGGGCGCAGAGAAGCTGATCGCCGCGGCGAGCTCGGCGTGCGCGGCGACCGTGAGGGCGGCTCGTCCACCGGTGCCGATGCCGACCACGGCCACCTGCTCGGCCGACCAACCGCGCTCGGCTGCGCGCCGCAGCAGCACGGGCAGGACCTCGAGGACACCGTCGCCCACCTCCACCGCGAGGGTGTCGTAGCCGTCCTCGGCCAGATGGTTCATCCGGGTCGCGGCATCGCGATCCAGGGTTCCCATGTCGCAGAACAGCAGGACGACGCCGTGCGGGGTGCCCGGGAGGGAGATCTCGAGGACCGGGAGCGGACTCGTCGCGGTGTCGAGTGCCGACCGCGTCGGGTCGATCATGATGACGTCGTTCATCTCGTCCTCATTCAGTGTTGAAGCGGTCAGGAGTCGTGGGGGCGCCAGGGCCAGTACTTCGCCGTGGCCCCGCCGTCCACCGTGATGTTCGTGCCGGTCACCATCGAAGCCTCGTCGGAGGCGAGATAGACGACGGCTCCCACGTAGTCCTCGGGGGTGGGCAGCCGGTTGAGCGGCAACTGTGCCTTGAAGTCCATCGACCGCGTGCCCGGGCGGCTCAGAAGCTCCTCCAGCTGGGCCCGCGCCTCGGGGTCGGTGGGCATCGTGGCGGTCGGGGTGAAGCTGTTCACGCGGACGCCGTACCGGGCCAGGTCCATCGCGGTCGAGCGGGTGAAGTTGATCAGCCCGCTCTTGCCGGTGGTGTAGCCGATGTTGCCGGGCTGGCCCTGCCAGGCCGCTGTGGAGAGCACGTTGATGATGCTTCCCGCCGTGCCGGCCTCGATCATGACTGCGGCCGCCGCCCTGGAGAACAGGAACGAGCCACCCAGGATCACGTCGAGCTGGCGCCGGTAGTCGTCGTACGGCATGTCCATCAGGCCCTGTTGCTGGAAGAACACCGCATTGTTGACGAGGATGTCGACGCGACCCCAGGTCTCGACGGCGCGGGCCACCACTTCCTCGGCATGGGCCGGGTCGGTGACGTCTCCCGACATCGCCACGGCCTCGCCGCCGGCTTCCTCGATGCGGGCTGCACTGGCCTTGGCGACGTCGGGGTCGAGGTCGGCGCACAGCACCCGGGCCCCTTCCGCGGCCAGGCCAGCGGCGAGGGTCCCGCCGATGTTGGGGCTGGCTCCCGTGACGATCGCCACCTTCCCTGCGAGCCGGTTCACAGGATGATGCTGACCTTGCCGTGGGGACGGAGGGCGTCGAGATCGAGCACGCACCGTCGGGTGCGGAACAGGAATCCCTTGTCGTCATCGCGCACCACGACGTGCTCGTAGTGGCCGACGTAGGTGTCGAGCACTCCGTTGCGGATCCGCTGCACGGTGAAGTTGGCGCGGATGTCGAGAGTGCCGTCCCCGAGGTCGGTGGCGCGCACGTTGGTGACCATGCGTCGCGTGCGGGAGTGCGGGTACTCCGCGTGCGCCGACCGCTTCATCAAGGAGTTGAGCCGCTGCTCGAGCAGGAACCTGTCGTCCTGGACCATGAAGAGGTCACGCCCCGGGTCGCCGTCCGGCTTGTCGGTGGCGGGCACGAGGTAGACGCCCTCGGGCAGGAAGAGCTCGAGCCACTCGGGCAGGCGCCAGGTGTCGAGCAGGTCCGCCTCCCGGTAGAGGAACTGCTCCACCTCATGATGCAACGCGAGCGAATCCGCAGAGGTCGGCCTCTGCACGGTCTGTGTCTCCACCACGGTCTCCTCAGGCTGGACTGACGTGGTCCCACTGTCGGAGGCCGGAAGCGTCGGGAGAACAGGCTGTTCCGGGCTCCGGAACCGGTGGGAGTCTCCACAGTGGGCTCTTGTCGACCCGTGACACAGGTGAGCGTCCTCGGTTAAGGTCAGACCAAATTCATCACACTGCATCCGAAGGCGAAGTGAGGGCCCATGTCCGACGCACCTGTTGTCACCTGGCGAACCGAGGCACCCGGCATCACTGTCGTGACGCTGGCCAGGCCTCCGGCCAATGCGCTGGGGCTGCCGATCCTCGAGGGCCTGGACGCGGCGATCGATGCCGCGCAGGCGGCCGGAGACGTCAAGGCCATGGTGATCACCTCTGCGCTCGACGGGTTCTTCGCTGCCGGCGCGGACATCAAGCACATGTCGACCATCACCGCCGAGTCGTTCATGGCGTACGGCGACACGATGCGTGCGGTCAACGACCGGCTGGCGGCTTCTCCCTGGATCTCCATCGCCGCGGTCGACGGACTGGCCCTCGGTGGCGGACTCGAGCTCGCGATGGCCTGCACGCTGCGGGTGGCCGGCCCCAAGGCAAAGCTGGGACTTCCCGAGGTGAAGCTCGGGCTGATCCCCGGAGCCGGTGGGACGCAACGCCTGCCGCAACTGGTCGGGCGCGGCCGTGCGCTCGACATCATGCTCACCGCCCGCCAGGTGCGCGCCGACGAGGCGCTCGCCATCGGCCTGGTCGACCGCCTCGCTGACGGCGACGTCGAGAAGGCTGCTCTCGAGCTGGCCGCCGAGCTGGTGACCGCCTCGCTGCCGGCCCAGCTGGCCGTCGTACGCACCGTCGACGCCGCGTTCGAGATGCCCCTGGAGCAGGGCTTCGCCTATGAGGCGAAGCAGGAGCAGGGACTCTTCGAGGACGGAGAGGCGGCGGAAGGCATCGCGGCGTTCATCGCGAAGCGTCCACCGAACTTCGCGTGAGCTCCCCGGCCCGGCAGCGCCGCCGTGCCTGAGCTGGCGCCCGGGACCAACCGGACCACCCTCGCCCTCTGCCTTGCGGCGGTGTGGATCCTGTGGGGATCGGTCTACCTGGCGATCCGCCTCGTGGTCAACGAGGTGGACCCGTTCCAGGCCATGGCGCAGCGGTTCCTCCTCGCGGGCACGATCCTGGTTGCCATCGTCGCCGTACGCCGCGGCTGGTCCGGGCTGCGCGTCACCAAGGCGCAGCTCGGTGCGCTCGTTGTCACCGGCGTTCTGCTGCTCGGACTCGGCAACGGGTTCCAGGCGCTGGCCCAGGTCAAGGGCCTGCCTTCCGGAGTGGCTGCCCTGATCGTCGCCGCCGTACCCGCGTGGGCGGTGCTGCTCCGCCTGGTGACGGGTGACCGTCCCGCACGCCTGACACTGGTCGGGGTCGGCATCGGCTTCGCCGGGCTCGTGCTGATGGTGGCGCTCGGCCGGGGCGTCACGGGCGAGATGCCGCTGATCGGCGTCGTGCTCTGCCTGGGCTCGAGCGTTGCGTGGGCGGTCGGCTCATACCTGCAGGGGGTGCTCAAGGTGCCACGGGATGTCTTCACCATCGCCGCCTACCAGCAGCTCGTCGCCGCTGCCTGCTCGTGTGCGCTGGCGATCGGCACGGGGGAGCGGTTCAGCATCGACTACTCGCCCCGGGCCTGGTTCGCGCTCGGCTATCTCGTCGTGGCGGTCTCGATCGTCGGCTTCCTCGCCTTCACCTGGCTGCTGACCCACGTGCCGCTCTCCCTCACCGCGACGCACGCGTACGTCAATCCGGTCGTGGCGGTGGGCCTCGGCTGGCTGGTGCTCGCCGAACCGATCGGACCGCCGGTGCTCGTCGGCGGCGGCATCGTGGTCGCCTCCGTGGTTCTGATCGTCAGCGCCGAACGCCGCCCGGTGGCGAAGTCCCGGGAGTCGGTCGAGGCGCTGCCGCCGGCCTGAGTGGGTCTCTCTATCACCTGATATGTAGCTGCTTCCTGTCAAGAGGCAGGGTGAGGCGCCCGTCCCGGTGGTCCCGGGGCGGGCGCCTCTGGTTTCGTCGAGGTGTTGGTGGTGA
>NZ_LMFI01000015.1 GCF_001426745.1 Nocardioides sp. Root140 | reverse complement strand
CCGACACCAGGTCCGACAATCGGCGCTCGGTCTCAGGCTTCTTCCATCCAGCTCTCGGCATACCACCAAACTACACCGATGTGATCTTAACTGAACGGTATTGCGCCTAGCGTCGCTCTTGACCGATCCAGTAGCAACGGTGCGAAAGTGAGATGACCATGACCTGGCAAGAAACCCACCGACGCTGGCAGGCCCTGCGCGAGATCGAGGAGTCGACCCGACTCGACCTCTCCGGCGAGCTGCCGTGGAACGACGAGATCGCGCTGATCTTCGGTGACCGCGACTGCCTGGTCGCCCACCTGCGCTACCGGTGGAACCTCACCGTCGAGGCACAGCTCGACCAGGACCTCGGTCCCGACGAACGCGTGGCAGTGCTGCGCGACCTGCGCGCCCGCCATGCCGGCGTACTCCGCATCCTGGCCCGCTACCCGGAGCGCGGTGCCACCTCGGGAGGGCCCCTTGTCCACGCGTCCTAACGCAGCGCAGACACCCGACCCGGGCCACGTTCCGGGCAGGGTCTGCCCCGTGACCGACGCCCACGCAGCCCGGCCCACGGCGCCCGCGGAACGCGGCCGGTTCGCCAACCTCCCCGGCCACCGGCTGGTCACCTGGACCGCCGCGCACGGCATGAGCCGGTGGGCGATCAGGTCCGCAGCCAGGCGCGGCGACCTCATCGCCAGGCTCGAGGTCGACCCGGTGTTGCGCGAGGACCCGTTCCCGGCGTACGACGAGCTCCGCGAGCGTGGCCCGTTGGCCCGGGGCCGCATCGCCTGGGCCTCCACCGACCACGCGGCGGTCAACCAGATCCTGCGCAGCGACGCGTTCGGTGTGGCAGGCGGCCACGGTGAGCTGCCGCTACCGCTGCAGCGCCTGGTCGCGGCGTTCGCGAACCCGGACGAGCTGGGCCCGATCGACCCGCCCTCCCTGCTGGCCGTCGACCCGCCCGTGCACACCCGTTACCGCAAGCTGGTCTCGCGAGTCTTCACCCCGCGCGCGGTGGCCGCCCTGGAGCCCGAGATCCGATCCGTCGCCGACAGCCTGCTCGACCGGATCGCCGCGCGTGGCGCAGGCGGATTCGACCTCGTCGAGGAGTACGCCGCCCAGCTTCCCGTCGCGGTCATCGGCCGGGTGCTCGGCGTGCCCGAGGAGATGCACGGGCGCCTGCTCCAGTGGGGCAACGGGGCCGCCATCACCCTCGACCCCGGACTGTCCTGGCGGCAGTTCCGCGCCGCGAGCGACGACGTACGCCACCTGCACGCCTGGTTCGAGGAACACGTCGCGCAGCTGCGTCGCGATCCGGGCGACGACCTGTTCAGCCGGCTCACCCAGCTCGACGGCGATGACCGGCTGACCGACGTGGAGCTGCACGCGACCGGGCTGCTCCTGCTGGGCGCCGGCTTCGAGACCACTGTCAACCTGATCGGCAACGCCGTCGCACTGCTGGCCAGGCACCCCGATCAGCTCGCCGCCCTGCGCGAGGAGCCCGACCTCTGGACCAACGCGGTCGAGGAGGTGCTGCGGCACGACTCCCCGGTGCAGCTCACGCTGCGCCAGGCCTACCGGGACACCGTGGTCGCCGGGGTTCCCGTGCCCGACCGCACGGTCGTGCTCACCATGATCGGTGGTGCGAACCGCGACCCGGCGGTGTTCGTCGAGCCGCACAGGTTCGACGTACGTCGCAGCAACGCCGCCGAGCACCTCGCGTTCTCCTCGGGTGTGCACTACTGCTTGGGTGCCGGGCTGGCCCGCCTCGAGGCGACCGTCGCGCTCCGGGCGCTCTACGACCGGTTCCCCGATCTGATCGTGAACGGCACGCCCACGCGCCGGCCGACCCGGGTGCTGCGCGGATTCGATCGCCTGCCGGTCGGCCCCGGCGCCAATTGACGAGACCCGGGGTGGCCGAATCGTCCGCGGCACGGGAGACTGCGCGTGTGCAGACCATCGGACTCATCGGCGGAATGAGCTGGGAGAGCAGCGCCGCCTACTACAAGGACCTGAACCTCGGCGTCGAGACGCGGCTGGGCGGCTACTCCTCAGCGAAGACGGTGATGGCCTCCGTCGACTTCGCGGAGGTCACCGCGCTCGAGGAGGCCGAGGACTGGGACGGCGTCGCCACGATCCTGGCCGAGGCCGCGCGCGGGGTGGAGAAGGCCGGCGCCGACTTCCTGATGCTGTGCACCACGACCTTCCACCGGGTGGCCGAACAGGTCGAGGCAGCGGTCGACATCCCGCTGCTGCACCTGGCCGACGTGGTCGCCGAGGCTGCCAAGGCGCGGCGGGTCGACACCGTCGCACTCGTCGGTACGACGTTCGCGATGTCGCGCACGTTCTTCACCGACCGGATCGCCTCGCACGGCCTCCAGGTGCACGTGCCGGCACCCGAGCAGCACGAGATGGTGAACGCGATCATCTACAACGAGCTCGTGCACGGCAAGGTGCTCGACTCCTCGCGGCGCAAGATCGTCGAGCTGATCGACCAGCTCTGGGACGGCGGCGCGCAGGGCGTGATCCTGGGCTGCACCGAGCTCGAGCTGCTCATCGAGCAGGCCGACGTCGAGGTGCCGCTGTTCCCGTGCACCACCCTGCACGTCGAGGCCGCCCTCGACCGCGCCCTCGCCTGATCGACCCGTCGCCAGTTCTGATCGACCTGTCGTGAGTTCTGATCGACCCGTCGTCAGTTCGTCGCGGATCGTCGAATTCGCGTCGGGTCCTCGCGAACTGGCGACGGGTCGGCACTAACTGGCGACGGGTCGACACCAACTGGCGACAGGTCGTCGCGAGGGTGGTCCGGATAGGCTCTGGCTCGTGGGTGAGGAACCGGGGAACTCGAAGATGCGCCAGTCCGCGATCGGACGCACGGCGCGTCTGGCCAGCCTGCCCGCCGCCTACGCCGGACGCACGACCATCGGCCTCGGCAAGCGCCTCGTCGGTCGACCGGCCAACGCCGTCCTGACCGAGGTGCAGGCCCGCACCGCCGACCAGATCTTCAAGGTCCTGGGCGAGCTCAAGGGCGGCGCGATGAAGTTCGGCCAGGCGATGAGCATCTTCGAGTCGGCGCTTCCCGACGAGCTGATCGGCCCCTACCGCGACGCCCTGACCAAGCTGCAGGACTCCGCGCCACCGATGTCGGTGCGCATGCTCGAGTCGGTTCTCTCCGAGGAGCTCGGCGACGACTGGCGCACCCGATTCAGCGCGTTCGACGCCTCACCGGTCGCGTCCGCGTCGATCGGCCAGGTGCACCGCGCGACCTGGGCCGACGGCACCGAGGTGGCGGTCAAGGTGCAGTACCCCGGCGCCGCGAAGGCGCTGCGCTCCGACATCCGCCAGCTCGGCCGGATGGCCAGGCTGTTCACCGTGCTCGCTCCCGGACTCGACATCAAGCCGCTGCTGGCCGAGGTCGAGGCCCGGGTCGCCGAGGAGCTCGACTACACCCTTGAGGCCGCGGCCCAGTCGGTCTTCGCCGCCGAGTTCGCCGACGACCCCGACTTCGTCGTACCCGCGGTGGTGGCGCACACCGAACGCGTGCTGGTGACGACGTGGATGGAGAGCCCGTCGTCCCTGGCCCAGGTGATCAAGTTCGGCACGCCGGAACAGCGCAACCACTTCGGCGGGCTCTACGCCAGGTTCCTCGTCTCCGGCCCCACCCGCACCGGCCTGCTGCACGCCGACCCACACCCCGGAAACTTCCGGATCCTCGACGACGGCCGCCTCGGCGTCGTCGACTTCGGCGCGGTCGCCCGGCTGCCCGACGGGTTCCCGCGTCCGCTCGGCGAACTGCTCTCGCACGGCCTCTCCGACGACTGGGAGACGGTGGTCGACGGCCTGCGCCGCGAGGGCTTCCTGCTGCCGCGCACCGAGTTCACCCCCGAGGACCTCCGCGACTACCTCGGCCCGTTCCTCGACGCGGGCCGCTCGGAGTCGTTCCGGTTCAACCGTCAGTGGCTGCGCTCGCAGACGGTTCGGGTCGCGACGCCCACCCAGGAGAACCTGGCCCGCGCCTTCAAGCTCAACCTGCCGCCGGAGTACATGCTGATCCACCGGGTCTGGCTCGGCGGGTTCGGCGTGCTCTGCCAGCTCGAGGCCGAGGTGGAGTTCCGCGCGCTGCTGGAGGAGTACGTCCCCGGGTTCGAGCCCGCCTGACGCGTTGGCCCGTCGCGACCGTCGCCCGCTGGCCGTCGCCCGCGACCCGAAGTCTGCACCTGCATGATCGTGGTCGCCTTTCGGGCCTTGGGTTCAAGGGGTGACTGCAACACCTGCACGATCGTGGTCGCCCCGGCAGCGTCAGGAGACGTCGGGGGTCTGCTCCAGCACCAGCGAGGTCAGTCGGCGCAGGTCGTCGGTCAACTGGGTCTCGGCGAGGGTGACCTCGTCGTCGTCGACGCGGATCACGTAGGAGTACATGTCGGGGTAGGTGCGGGCCGGCTTGGCCGGGCGCAGGTCGACCCGGGACAGCAGTGCGCGCACCTCGTCGAGGTGGGCGCCCTCGCCGCCGAGGTCGCAGCGGCCGGTCGCCGTGCGGCCCGCGAAGCCACCGGTACGGCGGACCTCGACGACGGTCGGCGCTGCCTCTGCGGAGTGGTCTCGACTCTCCGGGCTCGTCCCTCGCCCTGCTCGACCACCGAATGCGGCCACGTCGTCCGCAGTCGCACCGCCAGCCGCGTCGCCTGCGGGCTGCGCGACCTCGACGCCGACCTGCGCCCAGGCATCGCGTACGGCGTCGGCGTGGTCGCCGGCCGCCTCGACCGTGGCCGCGGCGAACCCGGCGAAGTCGACGTCGGAGGCCACCGTGCCCAGCGCCGTCCACCAGATGCGGCCGGCGCCCTCGGCCGAGGTGCCGCCGATCGCGAGCGCGGCCAGCACGAACGCACGGTTCGGGATGCCGGAGTTGAGGTGGACTCCGCCGTTGTCGTCGGTCGTCTCGACATAGGCCGACATGTCCGCGCCCTGGGGGTCCTTGCCGAGCACCGGGTCGTCGTACGCCGTGCCGGGGTTGTGCATGTCGCGCAGCCCGCGGCCGTTGACGCCGGGCAGGAAGAGTCCCTCGCCGACGACCCAGTCGGCCTCGGCGGCGCCCTGGCCGAGGACCCGTTGCTTGAGGCAGGCACCGAAGACGTCGGAGACCGACTCGTTGAGCGCACCGGACTGCCCCTCGTAGACCAGCCCCGCGATCGATTCGGTCACCGCGTGGGTGAGCTCGTGGGCCAGCACGTCGACAGGCTTCGTGAAGCGGTCGAACACCTCTCCGTCTCCGTCTCCGAAGACCAGCTGGGTGCCGTTCCAGAACGCGTTGTCGTAGTTGCGCTCGTAGTGCACGGTCGCCAGCACGTGGGCGCCCTGCCCGTCCCACGAGTTGTGCGCGTAGACGTCGGCGTACATCGCCAGCGACGCCTCGAGTCCGGCGTACGCCTCGTCGACCGCGACGTCGCCCGAAGCAGGCTCGCCGGAGGCGCGCACGGCGCGGCCCGGCAGGTCGGTGCCGTTGTCGGCGGTGTGGACCGTGAACCCTCCGTCGGCGGCCGCCACGGCCCGTGGCGCACGGCGCCCGGCCCGGAAGCGCTCATCGATCTCGAGGGTGCGATGGCAGTGGTCGGTGGCCCGGGCGTCGGGCTCGGAGGCGATCTGGCGGAGGAGGTACGGCGGCACGATGGAACAGCTCATGCCTTCAGTCCTATCGCGACCCACCGACATGCGAAAGGCCCGAAGTGCGGCAGTTCGGCCCCGTGAAGGGCAGGCCTGCGCAGGGAGGGGGCGCAGGCCCGGGCGAACTGCCGCACTTCGGGCACGAAGCTGCACGGTGCCGGGAGGTGCACTGTGCAGCAGGCGATCAGTAGGTGACGAAGCTGATCGTGTTGTTGACCAGCGTGCCGTCCATGTTGCGCTGCTCGAGGTTGAACACGTCGCCGGACTTGGTGACACCGATCGAGTTGTAGCCGCTGACCGGCATCGCGACACCGAGCGCAGCCGGGTCCCCGACGAACTGCACCTGGTAGTTGCCGGCGCTCGTGTGGCGCACGAGGATCTGGCCGCCGGAGCAGTTGTGGCCGTTGTCGGCGTTGCGCCAGATCGCGTCCTGCGGGATGCCGGACAGGTTGGTGAAGCTGTGCACGAGCCCGACCTGGCAGCCGGCCGAGGCCATGTTGAGGCTGTGCTCCCGGACCGCGTCGCCGGTCACCGAGTTGTTCTTGAAGTCGATGCCGAGCAGCGAGTGATTGAGCACCGTGCCCGACCTGACCGCGCCGGGAGCGATGTCGACCGCCTTCACCTCACGGTTGATGATGTCCCCCGAGTCGACGGTGTTCGTGCCGGGGATCGCCGAGGCGCTGGCCCCTCCGGCGGTGGCGAGGACCACGAGCAGTCCGTAGCCGATGACATGCCTGAAATTGCTGAGACCCATGACGTTGCTCCTGTCGGGGGCGGAGCGCACGGTGCGTTCCGACACTGCCAACAAAGGACGGGCAAACCAGACATTTGATACATGGCGCAGTGAAAATCTCGCAGGGAACGATTCGGAGCGCACCGTGTCAGCGCCGTAGACTGACCGGGCTGTCCCATGGCCGGGCAGGAATCCATCGCGAACGAAAGCGCTGCCCCATGTCTGGAAACACCTCACGCTCCGATCTGCGCAACGTCGCAATCGTCGCCCACGTCGACCATGGCAAGACCACGCTGGTCGACGCGATGCTCCACCAGGCCGGCGCGTTCACCGCGCACCAGGCCGAGGGCGTCGCCGAACGCGCCATGGACTCCGGCGAGCTCGAGCGCGAGAAGGGCATCACGATCCTCGCGAAGAACACCGCCGTCCACTACGCCGGACCGGCCGCCGACGGCAAGCCGATGACGATCAACATCATCGACACACCGGGCCACGCCGACTTCGGTGGCGAGGTCGAGCGCGGCCTCTCGATGGTCGACGGCATCGTGCTGCTGGTCGACGCGTCCGAGGGCCCGCTCCCCCAGACCCGCTTCGTGCTCCGCAAGGCGCTCAACGCCGACATGCCGGTGATCCTGGTGGTCAACAAGACCGACCGTGGCGACGCCCGCATCGACGAGGTCGTCGACGAGACCTACGAGCTGTTCATGGACCTGCTGGACGAGTCCCACAGCCAGGACGCCCTCGACTTCCCGGTCGTCTTCGCCTCGGGCAAGGCCGGCATCGCCAGCACCGTCAAGCCCGCGGACGGCACGATGCCCGAGGGCAGCGACCTCGAGCCGCTCTTCAAGACGATCCTCGACACCATCCCGGCCCCGACGTACGACGAGGGCGCGCCGCTCCAGGCCCATGTCACCAACCTCGACGCCTCCCCGTTCCTCGGGCGCCTCGCACTGCTGCGCATCAAGCAGGGCAACCTGAAGAAGGGCCAGACCGTCGCCTGGATCAAGCGCGACGGCGACATCAAGAACGTCAAGATCACCGAGCTCCTCGTCACCGAGGGCCTCGAGCGCAAGCCCGGCGAGTCCGCCGGCCCCGGTGACATCGTCGCGGTCGCGGGCATCCCCGAGATCACCATCGGCGAGACCCTGGCCGACCCGGAGAACCCGGTCGCGCTTCCGTTGATCCACGTCGACGAGCCGGCCATCTCGATGACCATCGGCACCAACACGTCCCCGCTGGTCGGCCGCGTCAAGGGCCACAAGGTCACCGCCCGCCTGGTCAAGGACCGCCTCGACTCCGAGCTGGTCGGCAACGTGTCGCTGCGCGTGCTCCCGACCGAGCGCCCCGACGCGTGGGAGGTGCAGGGCCGTGGCGAGCTGGCGCTGGCCATCCTCGTCGAGCAGATGCGTCGCGAGGGCTACGAGCTCACCGTCGGCAAGCCGCAGGTGGTCACCAAGGAGATCGACGGCAAGGTCCACGAGCCGATGGAGCGCCTGACCATCGACGCTCCCGAGGAGTACCTCGGCGCGATCACCGAGCTGCTGGCCGCCCGCAAGGGCCGCATGGAGCAGATGACCAACCACGGCACCGGCTGGGTGCGCATGGAGTTCGTCGTCCCGGCCCGCGGCCTGATCGGCTTCCGCACCGAGTTCCTCACCGAGACCCGGGGCACCGGCATCGCGCACCACATCTCCGAGGGCTACGAGAAGTGGGCCGGCGAGATCCGGTCGCGCAACAACGGCTCGCTGGTCGCAGACCGCTCCGGCGCGGCCACGGCGTACGCCATGACCAACCTGCAGGAACGCGGCATCATGTTCCTCGAGCCGACCACCGAGGTCTACGAGGGCATGATCGTCGGCGAGAACTCGCGCGCCGACGACATGGACGTCAACATCACCAAGGAGAAGCAGCAGACCAACATCCGGTCCGCCACCTCCGACAACTTCGAGAAGCTGATTCCGGCCAAGCGACTCTCCCTCGAGCAGTGCCTGGAGTTCTGCCGCGAGGACGAGTGCGTCGAGGTCACCCCCGAGACCGTGCGCATCCGCAAGGTCGTGCTCGACGCCCACGCCCGCGCGAAGACCGCGTCGCAGGCGCGCAAGGCCAACAAGTAGCAGGCGCCCCGACCGGGCCAAAGGCAGCACCCGGCAGAGACGACGCTGGCCAGAGTCGCGAAGCGGACCACTCCCGAGCAGGGGATGGTCCGTTTCGCGTTTCCCGCCGTAGATGGCCACCTGGGAAACGTGGCGAAACCGGACAACCCGGCATTCCTCCCGGTGAGTGGGACCTCCGCCGGACCGCGCCCGCGGACCACACGACGCTGTGACCACAGACACAGAATGCGGTGACCTCGGACCACCCGTCACACATGGAGGAACAGTGAAGACACGCATCTCGACCCGGGCGCGATGGGCGGTTCTGCTTTCAGCAGCCGCCCTCGTCGTCACCGGGTGCGCCGACACCTCGGCCGACGACGGCGGGACCAAGGGGTCCTCCTCCGACGTGGACTACTCCACCCGGATGATGAACGTCGAGGAGGCGTCGGGCGACCCCGTGAAGGGCGGCACGCTGCGTGTGTCGGAGTACTCCGAGGCGCGCACCCTCAACCCGACGCAGACCTTCCCCACCGGCTCGACCGGCGGCAACATCATGGCCGCGGTCTACGACACCCTCATGCGCTACAACGGCGACGAGGGAACCTTCGAGCCCCAGCTGGCCGAGTCCCTGGAGTCGAGCGACAACCAGACGTGGACGCTCAAGCTGCGTGAAGGGGTCACCTTCACCGACGGCACCCCGCTCGACGCCGACGCCGTGATCGGCAGCGTGAACTACTACACCTCCAGCTACGGCCTGAACGCCCTGCTGATGAAGCAGGAGGTGAAGTCGCTCAAGGCCGTCGACCCGTTGACCGTCGAGATCAGCCTCGCCCACCCGTGGGCCACGTTCCCGAACGTGTTCACCAACGGCCCCGGCATGATCATGGCTCCGGCCGCCTACAAGAACCCCGAGGCCTTCAAGCCGATCGGCGCCGGCCCCTTCAAGTTCAAGAGCTACGCGCCGGCCGAGAAGACCGTCGTCGTGGCCAACGACGACTACTGGGGCGGTCGCCCCGCCCTGGACTCCATCGAGTTCGTGCTGCTCGGCCCGGACAGCACCGGCTACGAGACCCTGAAGTCCGGTGGCGTCGACGTCGCGTTCCTCCGCGGAACCGAGACCGTCGACGAGGCCATCCAGGCGAAGGTCTCCGGCATGGTCAACCACGCCGGCATGGCCAACAACCTGTGGATCAACAACCGCGAGGGCTCGCCCGGCGAGGACAAGCGGGTGCGCCAGGCGATCGCCCTGGCCTTCGACCCGGAGATCTACCTCAAGCGCATCGCCAACGGTGCCGGCAACCCGAGCAAGCTGCTCCTCGGGCCGGACTCGAAGTGGTCCCCGGGCGTCGAGGCGACGCCGACCGACTCCAATCAGGCCAAGGAGCTCGTGAAGGAGGCCAAGGCCGACGGCTTCGACGGCAAGATCCGGGTGCTGGCCCGAACCGACCAGGACTCGCAGTCGGGGGCGATTGCGATCCAGGCGATGCTCGAGGCGGTCGGCTTCGAGGTCAAGCTCGACCTGGTGCAGAACGTCGCGGACCAGATCCAGAAGGTCTACGTCGACCACGACTTCGACATCGCCACGTCAGCCACCTCGATCCAGGAGGAGAACGTCTACGGCCGCCTCGTGTCGGCCCTCAGCGCCCAGTCGCCGACCAACGTCCCCGGCTACTCCAACCCCGAGATGGACAAGCTCTTCGCCGAGCTGGAGGGCAAGGACACCCCGGAGGCGGCCAAGGAGGTCCTCACCAAGATCGAGGAGCTCTTCGCCGAGGACGCGCCCGGCGTGGCGATCAACTCCGGCGCCATGGTGAACGCGTGGAACAAGAACGTCCACGGCATCAAGGGCAGCGGCGAGACGATCATCCTCTTCGACAAGGCGTGGCTCGAGAAGTGAGCTGACAGACCGAACAGACCGAACGCCCGGCTCCTCCCCCGTGGAGCCGGGCGTTCTCTGCATTTCGTCGTACGACGAGCAGCCGGCGCACCACGCGTGCCGTCGTCGTACGACGGGTGCACGCGTGCCGTCGTACGACGGGTGCCCACGTCGTACGACGAGTGCCGGACGAACAGACAACGGTGCCCACGGGCTCTCGATCGCGAGAGCGCGTGGGCACCGTTTGGACGAGTCAGACCGTTCGGGCCCAGGGTGCGGCGGCCTCGAGCTGGCCGGCCAGCGAGAGCAGCAGCCCTTCCTCGCCGAGGTCGGCGGCGAACTGCACGCCGACCGGCAGGCCGTCGGAGTCGGTGCCGAGCGGCACCGACATGGCCGGCATCCCGGTGGCGTTGAAGACGCTGGTCCACGCCGAGAAGGTCGCGGCGTGCTGGTAGATCGACTCGGGGTGGGTGGTGTCGAGCAGCCCCAGGGGCGGCACCCGCCGGGCGACCGTCGGCGTCAGCAGCACGTCGTACTGCTCGAAGGTCGCGCCGACCTCCCAGCCGATGCGTTGGGCCGCACTGAGCGACCGTGAGAGCGCCGTGGCCGGCAGGGCGCGGTAGTGCTCGAAGAGCTGACGGGTGAAGGGCTCGAGGTCGTCGTCGAGGAGCTCGCGGCCGAGCACGGCCAGCCGGTCCTGCACCGCGACCGTGAAGGCGATGCCCATGAGCGGCGCGGTCTCCGCGCTCACCTCACCCGGCACCCACGGGGCCTCGATCGGGACGACGGTGTGCCCGAGCGACTCGCACAGGGCAGCGGCCCGCTCGACGATCGCGAGCACTTCCGGGTCCGTCTCCGGTCCGTCGGCGAAGGCGGTGGCCAGAGCGATCCGCAACGGCCGGGGCGACTGCGCGGCGAGGGTCGCGAACGACTGGGCGGGAGTCGGGACACCGATGGCGGTGCCCGGCAGGCGTGCCGACGAGATGTCCAGCAGAAGGGCGCTGTCGCGCACCGTGGTGGTCACGGCGTGGTGCACCGAGGCGGGACCGCTGAGGGTCGACGGTGCCGGCGCGCTGGTCACGCGTCCTCGGCTCGGCTTGAGCCCGAAGAGGCCGTTCATCGAGGCCGGGATGCGGATCGAGCCGCCCCCGTCGCTCGCGTGGGCGACCGGCACGAGGCCCGCGGCCACGGCGGCGGCGGACCCACCGCTCGATCCACCGGGTGACCGGGTGAGGTCGCGCGGGTTGTGGGTCGGCCCGTGGAGCTGCGGCTCGGTGCTGGCGTTCAGGCCGAACTCCGGGCTGTTGGTGGTGCCGAGCACGACCATGCCGGCCCGCTTGTAGCGGGCCACCAGCTCGGAGTCGCGGTCGGGCACGTGCTCCGCGAAGAGCCGGCTGCCGCGGGTGCTGGGCAGCCCGGCGACGTCCATGTTGAGGTCCTTGACCAGCACCGGTACGCCGCGCAACGGACCGTCGGGCAGCCCGGCGTCGACCTCGGCCAACGCCTCGTCGAAGCGGGTGGCGATCACAGCGTTCAGCGCCGGGTCGTGCTTCTCGATCCGGGCGATCGCCTCGTCGACGACCTCACGCGCAGTGGTCTCCCCGTTGCGGATCGACGCCGCAAGGGCGATGGCATCCAGCGGCTGGTTCAGGTCGTGGGCGTCGATGACGGACATCAGACGGCCACGTTGTGGCAGGCGATGAAGTGGCCCTCACCGACGGGCCGCAGCTGGGGCTCCTCGGCGGAGCAGCGGTCCGTGGCGAGCGGGCAACGCGTGCGGAACCGGCAGCCCGAGGGCGGGTTGAGCGGTGAGGGGAGCTCTGTCGCCGCGGCGGACATCGGCCGGTCGGAGGCCACCGGCCCGGTGACCGGGTCGCCGGGGGTGGCGATCTCCTCGCCACCGGGGATCGAGGCGATCAGGGTGCGCGTGTAGGGATGCAGGGCGGCGGTCTCCATGCCGGTCGACGGCAGCACCTCGCAGGTCTTGCCGAGGTAGAGCACCATCACCCGGTCGCTGATGTTCTTCACGACCGAGACGTCGTGGGCAATGAAGATCATCGAGAAGTCGAACTTCTCCTTCGTCTTCTCCAGCAGGTTGAGGATCTGCGCCTGGACCGACACGTCGAGGGCCGAGACCGGCTCGTCGCAGATCAGCACCTCCGGGTTCATCATCAGGGCCCGTGCGATGCACACCCGCTGGCACTGGCCGCCGGACAGCTCGTGCGCCCGCCGGTCCCACACCACGTCGGGGTCGAGGCCCACCGCGACGAGTGTCTCGCGGACGGCGGCGTCCTTGTCGTCCCCCTCGAACCCCCAGATCGCCAGGCCCTCCGCGACCAAGTCGCGGACCTTCCGGCGCGGGTTCAGGGAGGAGACCGGGTCCTGCATGATCATCTGCATCTTCGAGCGCGCGCGGCGCAGCTCACGCGGCTTGAGGCCGGTCAGGGCCTGCCGATCCAGTCGCACCTCGCCCGAGGTCGGCGGCGGCTCCTGCATGACGGCACGGCCGGCGCTGGACTTGCCGCAACCTGACTCGCCCAGGATGCCGAGGGTCTCCCCCGGCAGCAGGTCGATGTTGAGGCCGGACACGGCGTGGACGACCTGCTTGCGGCCGACCGGGAACTCCACGACCATCTGGTCGACGGTGAGCACGGGGGACGCGTCGGGGCGCATGTGTGCGGTTCCGCTGCCGGCCATCTCAGCCCACTTCCTGTCGTTCGGTGACCTCGGTGAGGGGGAAGTGGCAGGCGCCGAGGTGTGACGCCTCGGCATGCAGGCCACGTACCCCGTCGCTCATCTCCCGGAGCTGGGGTTGTTCTTCACGGCACCGGTCCTGCGCCAGGCGGCATCGCGGCGCGAAGCTGCAGCCGCCGGGCGGTGCGAGCATGTTGGGTGGCGCGCCCTCGATCGCCCGCAGCACCGTGTGGGGTGCATCGGCGATCCGCGGGATCGACGCGAGCAGCGCCTCGGCGTACGGGTGCGCAGGTCGGGCGAAGACCCGGGAGGTCAGTGACGTCTCCACCGTCCGGCCGCCGTACATCACGGCGACCCGGTCGGTCCGGCCCTCCACGGCGCCGAGGTCGTGGCTGATCAGGATCGTCGCCATGTTGCGCTGGGAGGCGAGGGACGCCAGCAGGTCGAGGATCTGCTTCTGCACCGTCACGTCGAGCGCGGTGGTCGGCTCGTCGGCGATCAGCAGCTTGGGGTCGCAGGCCAGTGCCATCGCGATGACCACGCGCTGCCGCATGCCTCCGGAGAGCTCGTGCGGGTACTGCTTCATCCGGCGCGCGGGCTCGGGGATGAACACCTGACGCAGGAGGTCGATCGCCCGCTCGTGCGCGTCCTTGCGGTTCAGGCCCAGGTGCAGTCGGAGCGCCTCGGTGATGTGGGCGCCGACCCGCTTGACCGGGTTCAACGAGGTCATCGGGTCCTGGAAGACCATCGCGACCTCGGGGCCCCAGAGCTTGCGCCGGTCCTTCGGCTTCATCGCGTGTACGTCGTGCCCGCCGATGCGCACCGAACCGGAGACGGCCGTGGTGGCGTTGTCGGCGATGAGGCCCATGACCGTGCGGCCGAGCACGGACTTGCCGGAGCCGGATTCGCCGACGATGCCGAGGGTCTCCCCTGCGCGCAGTGACATCGAGACTCCGTCGACAGCCCGCATCACCCCGCGAGGGGTGGTGAAGACGGTGTGGAGGTCGGCAACCTCGAGGACGAGTTCGTTGGTGTCGTTCACAGCTTTGCACTCCTCGTGTCCCACCGCTTCTGGGCCTTCTCGCCCAGGAGGTTGAAGGAGAAGACGGTCAGGAACAGGAACGCGCCGGGAACCAGCACGATGTGTGGGTAGTCCTCCATGGCGCCACCCTCACCCTCCGCGATCATGTTGCCCCAGGTCGGGTCGGGCTGCTGGATGCCGAGGCCGAGGAAGCTCAGCGAGGCCTCGGCCACGATCAGCGCGGAGATCATCACGACCGCCATCGAGCAGACCGGGAGCAGTACGTTGGGCACCAGCTCGCGGGTCATCACCCGGAACCGGGTGGCCCCCATCAGCCGGGCCGCCATCACGAACTCGCGCTGGGCGAAGGCGATCGTGTTGGCGCGGGCCAGGCGCACCATGCTCGGGATGGTCAGCAACGACAGGGCCAGGGCCATGTTGCGCAGGCTCGGGTCGAGGAAGGTGCTCAGCGTGATGAGCAGGATCAGTGGCGGCACCGCGAGCAGCGCGTTGGTGAAGATGCCGACCACGCTGTCGACGCCCTTGCGGAAGTAGCCGGCCATCACACCGATGGCGCCGCCGACGACGGTGCCGATGGTCACCGCCAGCAGCGAGATCGCCAACGACGTACGGGCCCCGTGGAGCGAGCGGGAGAGCAGGTCCAGGCCCTGGTTGTTGGTGCCCAACGGGTGGTCGGTGAGCAGGCTCGGCGCCATGTTGGTCGGCTCTACGAGGGTCTTCGCGACGTCGTTGTGCTCGCCCAGGGGCAGCAGGGGTGCGAGCACCGCGGCCACGCAGATGCCGATCAGCCAGACCACGGCCAGGACGAACAGCAGGTCGACCGGCTTGCCGCGGAAGCCCACGACCAGGCGGGCGATCCCGTGGAAGATGAGCCCCAGCCCGGCCAGGACCAGCACGGCCTTGCCGGCCAGGACGAGGGTCGGTGTGGTCCAGCCGAAGCCGGCCACGGCACCACCGGCCACCAGGAGCGCCGCTCCGACCAGGAGGGTGCGGGTGCGGTTCTCCGCGCGGGCACGGGACTTGTCACTACGCATGAACACGGCGGGTCCTCGGGTCGAGATAGCCATACGAGACGTCGATGCTGGCGTTCACCACGACGTAGACGAGGGCGATGATCAGGACCGCGCCCTGGACCAGGGGGAAGTCGCCCTGGTTGGCGGCGGTGACGATCATCGATCCCATGCCCGGCAGTGCGAAGAGGTACTCCACGATCACGGTGCTCCCGATCAGGCGCCCCAGGCTGATGCCCATCAGGGTCACCAGCGAGAACGACGACGGGCGCAACGCGTCGGTGACCATGATCCGCCACGGCGGCATGCCCTTGGCACGGGCGGCGAGGATGTAGTCCTCGTTGAGGGTGACGATCAGGTCGTTGCGCAGGATGCGGGTGAACAGCGCCAGCTCCATCATCGCGATGACCAGCGCGGGCAGCAGGGCATGGTGCAGGTTGGCCGGAAGGTCCTCACTGATCCGCACCCACTGCGCCCGCGGGAACCAGCCGAGGCCGTTGGCGAAGACCATGATCAGCAGCAGGCCGGCCAGGAAGGACGGGATCGACAGGATCGCGAACATCGACGCGCTGATGATCCGGTCGACGAGGCCACCGGCGTGGGCGGCGGACCACATCGCCAGCGGGACGGCCAGCACGAGGGCGATCAGCAGGCCCATGGTGGCCAGCTGGAAGCTGACCGGGAGGGCGCCGAGGATGCGATCGGTCACGTCCCCCTGCGGCGGCACCAGGGAGCGACCGAGGTCGCCGGTGACGGCCGAGGAGAGCCAGTGCCAGTAGCGCGTCAGCAGCGGGTCGTCCAGACCCAGCTCCTGGCGCAGGTCCACGTAGTCCTGTTTGGGGTGGCCCTCCCCGAGGATGGCGACCGCGGGGTCGCCGGGCATCAGGGTCACCATCGCGAACACGCCGAAGCTGACCACGAAGAGGACTGCCAGCAGCTCGCCGGCACGGAGCGCGATCCGGCGCATCAGCGACCGTCTCCGCTCCGGGGGCGTCGGACAACCAGGCTCATCAGCGGTGGTCCTTTCGTCGGATGGGGCACGGTCGGTGACCGGGCGAGGACATTGTGGGAAGACTAGGTCTGGTGACTGCGACCACACCGGCCGCGATCCCGCTGACCGGAACCGGTGGTGACGGGTTCGGATTCAGGGCAGGAATCGGCGGCGCCCGTTGGCGTCGAACTCCGCGACCAGGGTGGCCTTGTCGGCCTCGGTCATCGGCTCGTACGCAGGCTCGCCGCGCCCCACCCACCAGAAGACGGGGTCGCCGGTGCGCCACCCGTCGAGCTGGATCTCCTTCTTGCGCAGCTTGTTGGAGCCGGTGCTGGGCAGGGCGTGCGAGACCCGGACGAAGCGCGGGGCCCCCTTGGTGCCGAGGTCCTGCTGCCGGGCCAGGAAGGCCCCCAGGTCGAGGTCCTCGAAGGTGCGTCCCTCGGGGATCTCCACGGCGGCCATCACCTGGTCCCCCGCCCGCGGGTCCGGGACCGCGAAGGCGGCCGCGGTGAGGATGTCGTCGTGGCGACGCAGCGCCCGCTCGGTGAGCAGCGCGGAGATGTTCTCCGAGTCCACCCGGATCCAGTCGCCCGAGCGTCCCGCGAAGTAGAGGAAGCCCTGGTCGTCGAGGAAGCCGAGGTCCCCGGTCCAGTACCACCCGTGGCGCACCCGCTCGGCGTCCGCCTCCGGGTTCTTCCAGTAGCCCTCGAACGCGGCCGCGCCGGTGGTGTTGACCAGCTCGCCCACGGCCAGCTCGGCGTTGAGCACCCGGCCGTGCTCGTCGAGCTCGGCGACCGCGCACTCCTCGCGCGACTCCGGGTCGACGACCTTGACGCCGTCGTGGGCCGGACGGCCCAGGGCACTGGTCGGTGCGGCGGGGTCGAGGGCGACCATGCCGGCACCTTCACTGGACCCGTAGGACTCGAGCAGGGTGGCGCCGAAGCGCTCCAGGAACCGGGCCCGGTCCTCCGGGGACGCCTCGGTGCCGAAGCCGTGGGTGAGCGCGATCGTGTGGTCGTCGGGGCGTTCGGGGGTGCCGAGCACGTAGCCGATCGCCTTGCCGACGTAGGTGAAGTACGTCGCCCCGTAGGCACGCACCTCGTCGACGAAGCGGGACGCGGAGAACTTGCGGCCCAGCGCCACGGTTCCGCCCGCGGTCAGGGTGGGCACCCACAACCCCATCACCGCGTTGCCGTGGAAGAGCGGCATCGAGCAGTAGGAGATGTCGTGGCGGCGCACGTCGTACTTCGCGGTGTTCTGGTAGCCGAGGCCGACGAGGCGTCCCTGGCTGACCCGTGCTGCCTTCGAGGCACCGGTGGTGCCGCTTGTGAACAGCAGGAGCATCTGGGTCTTCGCGTCGATCTCCGGCCGGCGAGTGGGTTCACACGCGTGGGCCGTCACCTGGTCGGCGTACGACGGCTCGTCGGTGCGCAGGAACCTGTCCTTCGGGACGCCGATGTCGAGGCCGTCGAGGAGGTCGACACCTGACCGGTCGGTGACCACGAGCTGGAGCTCGGTGTGCCTGACCTCTTGCTCGAGGTAGTCACCGCTTCGGGTGCTGTTGATGCCGACGACGGTGGCGCCGGCCAGGGCAGCCGCACCCAGCCAGAAGATGAACTCGGGCTGGTTGTCCAGCAGGATGCCGATGTGGAACGGGCGCTCGGGGTCGCGCAGCTCCTCGGCCCAGGCGGCGCGGGCCGCACTCTCACGGACCACCTCGTCCCAGGTCCAGGAGGAGTCGCCGTCCAGCAGGCCGGGGTGGTCGTCGCCCAGGCGGGCCAGCAGCAGGTCGGCGATCGTCTCGAGCCGTTCCTCCGCAGGGACCTGCGGCCGGCCGACGGGCGCCTTCTTGGCGGTGATGGCGTTCATCGGACCGCCCCGACGTAGCCCTCCGGCTTGCCCCAGCTCGCGGAGCGGGTGGTGCTCCGGTCGACCAGGACGCACCGGGTTCCGGTGAAGTTGGTGGGCATGCACTTGTTGCAGTGGATGCACAGGGAGGCGGTGTCCCGGTCGGCGGCGATGCGGTTGATCAGGTCGGGCTCACGCAGCAGGGCACGCGCCATCGCGACGTACTCGAAGCCGGAGGCCATCGCCTTGTCCATCATCGCCTTGTCGGTGACCCCGCCGAGAAGGATCATCGGCAGCTTGACCGCGTCGCGGATCTGCATGGCGTCCTCGAGGAGGTAGCCGTCGGTGTAGGGGTAGCTGTGCAGCAGCCGCTTGCCGACCAGCTTCACGCCGAGCTTGATCGGCTGGGGCATGACCGCTGCGAAGTCCTCGAGCGGGGCGTCGCCCTTGAAGAGGTACATGGGGTTGAGCAGGGAGCTGCCCGCGGTCATCTCCAGCGCGTCGACGGTGCCGTCCTGCTCGAGCCACTGGGCGACCGGGAGCGCCTCGTCGAGCCAGAAGCCGCCGGGCACGCCGTCGTCCATGTTCATCTTGGCGAGGATCGCGATCTCGCTGCCCACCTCGTCACGGACGGCGCGCATGATCTCGCGGGCGAACCGGGCCCGGTTCTCCAGGGAGCCACCGTAGGAGTCGGTGCGGTGGTTGACCTTCGGGCTGAGGAACGAAGAGGCCAGGTAGTTGTGGCCGAGGTGCACCTCGACCGCGTCGAACCCGACGCGCACGGCCCGGCGGGCCGCCTCGGCGTGCTGGCGGACCACACGCTGGATGTCGTGGACGCCGATCTCCTGGGCGAAGCTCAACGAGGTCTTGTGGAAGTGCCGGCTCGGGGACAGCGCAGGCAGGCCGTTGCCCTTGGGGCTGGCCACCGGACCGCCGTGGCCGATCTGGGCCGAGACGGCGGCTCCTTCGGCGTGCACGGCGTCGGTCAGTGCCCGCAGTCCGGGCAGCGACTCGTCGGTCCAGTAGATCTGGTGACGGTCGGTCCGCCCCTCCTTCGCCACGGCGCAGTAGGCCACCGTGGTCATCCCGACCCCGCCCTTGGCGTAGCCGACGTGGAAGTCGACGAGGTCCTGGGTGACCAGAGACTTGTGGCTGAGGCCTTCGTAGGTGGCCGCCTTGATCACCCGGTTGCGCAGGGTCAGCGGGCCGAGGGTGGCCGGCGACAGCACGTCGGGCACGGGGGTGGAGGTCGTCATGCTCCGCACGCTAGGACGGCGCCGTCGGGCCGGCGTTCCGCTCTCCCACTGACCGGAACCGTCAGCCGAAGAACGCCTGGGCCCCGTCGAGCGGGATGGTGGCCCCGGAGAGGTACTGCAGCTCGGGGCTGACCAGGGCGGCCACCGCCCGCCCGATGTCGGCCACGGGATCGCCGATCCTCCGCAGCGGGATCGAGGCGACGAACGCCTCGGCCTCCTCCGGGTTGCGTTCGGCCCACCCGGCCAGGCCCGGCGACAGTGCGTGCGGGGCGATCGAGTTGACCCGGATGTTGTCGGGCCCCCACTCGACCGCCACGGTGCGGGTCAGCGACCGCAGGGCCGTCTTCGCGGCCGCGTAGGCGCCGTACGTCGTGGGGTCCCAGCGCACCATCGCCGAGGTGACCAGGTTGACGATCGAGCCGCCGCCCTGCGCCACGAGGTGGGGGTGCGCGGCCTTCATGAACTCGAAGGCCGCGAACGGGCCGCTCCGGAATCCTCGTTCGAAGTCGTCACGGCTCATCCCGAGCAGGGGCCCGTAGGCGCCGACGTAGGCGTTGTTGACCAGGACGTCCAGGCGCCCCAGGTCGCCGACCACCCGGTCGACCAGGCCAGGGATGCCGTCGTGGTCGGTGACGTCGAACTCGTAGGGCCGCGCGGTGACGCCGAGGCCGGCCAGCTCCGCGCAGGAGTCCTCCAGCTTGGCCAGGGTGCGGCCCACGACGGCGACGTCGGCGCCTCGTTCGGCGAGTGCGACGGCGATGCCGCGACCCACTCCCTGTCCGGATCCGGTGACCAGCGCGACATGTCCTGCAAGACTCTTCATGGCAACATGCTTCGCCGCGGAACACGTCCGGGTGGGGACCCGTCCCGGTCACCGGGAGGCACCCGCGTGGCGGCGGTCACGGCTCCGCAGACTGGACGGACCGGCGGAGTACGCCGTCCGACGTACAGACACATGAGGAGCTCCAGCCCGATGACGACCACTCACGACCCGATGGCCGCCTACGCCCGACTCGTCGGCCCCGGTGGGCCCTTCGAGATGGTCGAGGACGACGTCCTGGGCACCCGGATGCCGGTCTACCGCAACCGGGCACGCGCCCTCCACGAGGTCCTCGCTGACTCGGTGCAGTACGGCGACCGCACCTACGTCGCCACCGCGGACGAGCGGGTCACCTTCGCCGAGCACGCGTCCCGGGTCTCCTCCCTGGCCAAGGCCCTCACCGACGAGTACGGCGTGAAGAAGGGCGACCGGGTCGTCATCTCCGCCGCCAACACGATCGAGTGGATCGAGAGCTTCTGGGCGGTCGTGTCCCTGGGCGCGGTGGCGGTCGCGTTCAACGCCTGGTGGTCCGACCGCGAGGTGGAGCACGGCCTCGGCCTGACCGAGCCCGTGCTGGCCATCGCCGACGCCAAGCGCATCGACGCGCTCAAGCAGCACGGGCTGCCGGTGCTGACCGTCGAGGACGACGTCCCCACGTTGCGCGCGGCCCACCCGGACGCACCACTCCCCTCGGCCGACGTCGCCGAGGACGACCCGGCGGTGCTGATCTTCACCTCCGGGACCTCCGGCCACCCCAAGGGCGCCACCCACTCGCACCGCAACCTGCTCGCGGTCGTGGAGTACCACCGGATGAACGACGCTCTGCTCGCCGCTTTCGGCGACCCCACCGACCCGCGGGACCGCGCCTACCTGCTGGTCTCCCCGCTGTTCCACATCGCCAGCCTGCACAACCTGGCCCTCCCGCGGCTGGCCACCGGCTCCAAGGTCGTGCTGCACCTCGGCGCCTTCGACGTCGAGCGCATCTACGCGCTGATCGAGAAGGAGCGGGTCACCAACTGGGGCGCCGTGCCGACGATGGCCTCGCGGATGCTGGACGCCGACATCGCCGACAAGTTCGACCTGAGCTCGCTGACCTCGTTCTCGCTGGCCTCGGCACCGTCGTCGCTGGCGTTGAAGCAGCGGCTCCGCGAGAACCTGCCCTTCGCCACCGCGCTGGTCGACAGCTACGGACTGACGGAGACCTGCACCGGCGTCTCCGCGGCCACACCGGCCGACCAGGCCGAGGTGCCGGGAACCGTCGGCCGGGCGACGTACGGCGTCCAGCTCGAGATCCGCGACCCGTTGGGCAACGCGCTCGGCCCCGGTGTGGAGGGCGAGGTGTGCGTGCGCAGCTGCTACAACATGGTCGGCTACTGGCGCAACGACGAGGCCACCTCCGACACCATCCGCGAGGACCGTTGGCTGCACACCGGAGACCTCGGTGAGATCGACGAGCAGGGCCGGCTGCGGCTCAGCTCGCGGCGCTCGGACCTGATCATCCGCGGCGGCGAGAACGTCTACCCGGTGGAGGTCGAGAACGTGCTGACCGAGCACCCCGACGTCGTCGAGTGCCTGGTGTACGGCGTGGCCCACGAGGACCTCGGCCAGGAGGTGGCCGTGGTCGTCGTGCACGGTGAGACGGAGCCGTCGGTCGACGACCTGACCGCGTTCCTGAAGCGGGAGCTGGCCTACTACAAGGTGCCCGCGCACTGGCGGCTGACGTCGGTGCCCCTGGCCCGCAACGCGACCGGCAAGGTCAAGCGCTCCGCCGTCCTCGCCCCCAACTGAGATACTCCCTGACGTTTCGGTCCTCAATAACAGATACTCCCTGACGTTTCGGCCCCTCACAGAGGGACCGGAACGTCAGGGAGTATCTGTTTCAGTGGGGGCGGGCGACCTGGGCGTTGATGAAGAGCGCCTCGGCCGAGACGCACAGCTCTCCGTCGACGGTGATCTCGCCGGTGGTCCAGATCTTGCGTCCCTCGACCTTCGTCTGACGGCCGGTAATGGCGAGCTCGCGGAACAGCGGTGTCGGCCGGTGGTAGGTCAGGGTCAGCACCTTCGTCATCCCCGAGTCGCCGGCCCAGGCATTGGCGACGCCGAGCACGTGGTCGAGCAGCATCGAGGAGACTCCACCGTGCACGTGGCCCGGCGGGCCCTGGTAGGGCAGACCCAAGGTGACCACTCCCCCGATCGAGCCGTCGTCGCGACCCGCCAGCGCCAGGGGCGGGGCGATCGCGTTCTCCGGTCCGGTGATCGGGTCGTGGCGACTGACGCCCTCACCGGCCCACATGTCGACCAGGCGTTCGTCGATCGGACCGACGTGTTCGTCCAGGTGGTCGGCGACGGCGTTGAGCTGGGACGCGATCGCGCCCATCTCGGCCGAGGTCCGGTCGCCGGCGTGCAGCAGCGTCTCGATGACACGTCGTGCGGCGACGACCGCCTTGTCGACGCCGTCGTTGTTGGGCGCCGCGGTCAGCACCTCGAGTCGCCGGGTCTCGCCCTTCACCACCAGGGGTCGCTGGGCAGTCTCTTCGGTCATGTCGTCTTCCTTCCGGAGGAGGTCAGCGGGGAAGGCGGAGAATCCGCTCACCGATGATGTTGAGCTGTACGTCGGTCGTGCCGCCGGCGATGGTCAGTGCCCGGCTGCTGAGGAACCACCAGGTGGCGGTCCGCTCCTCCGGGTCGACGACGAGCGAGGCCCCGCCCTGGAACTCCATCAGCGTTTGCCAGGTGTCCTGGATGTTCTCCGCCGTGACCAGCTTGGCCAGGCTCGACTCGGCACCGGGCTGGAGCCCCGACACCGACCTGATCGTCTGGCGCAGGCCGAGCAGCCCGCCCGACTGTGCGTCGGCGATCAGGCGCCCGAGGACGGCGACCTGCAGCGGGTCCTCGCGGTCGACGTGCTCGAAGAGCAGCTCGGCGGTGCCGGTGGCCGAGTTCGAGGTCATGTGGACCCGCTCGTTGGCCAGCGTGGTGATCGCCAGCTTCCAGCCGTCACCCGGCCGGCCGACGAGCATCTCGTCGGGGATGAACACGTCGTCGAGGAACACCTCGTTGAAGTGCGATCCCCCGGTCAGCTCACGCAGCGGTCGGATGTCGATGCCGGGCGTGGTCATGTCGAGCACGAAGTAGGACAGGCCCTTGTGCTTGGGCACGTCCTTGTCGGTGCGGGCCAGCAGGATCGCGAAGTCGGAGCTGCGTGCTCCCGAGGTCCAGACCTTCTGGCCGTTGATCCGCCAACCGCCCTCGATCTTCTCCGCGCGCGTGCTGAGCGCGGCCAGGTCCGACCCGGCACCGGGCTCGGAGAACATCTGGCACCACTCGATGTCGCCGCGCAGGGACGGCGGCACGAGACGGTCCTGGATGGCGGAGTCGCCGTGCGCGAGCAGCGTCGGGACGGCCCAGTTGCCGATGATCATGTCGTGCGGCTCGAGGCCACGCTCGGTGAGCTCCTCGGCGATCACCACCTGGGTGACCGGGTCGGCGTCCTTGCCCCACGGAGCCGGGAAGTGCGGTGCGGTGTAGCCGAGTTCTGCCAACCTGGCTTGAGGATTCTCGTCGGTGACGGTGTCGAGCTCGGCGCCGATCGTTGCGCGGATCGCCTCCGCCTCGGGCGGGAGGTCGAGGCCGAGCGGGCGTCGTACGCCGGCCAGCGCGAGGCGGGCCACGCGTTGCTCCCAGACAGCCTTCGAGCCGAGCAGGATCGAGGTCGAGCCGGTCCGGCGCAGGGCGAAGCCGGCCAGGTGCTCCCACGTGTAGCCGATGCCACCGAGGGTGTTGATCAGGTCCTTCACGACGACGGAGGCGCCGGGGACGGTCGTGGCACCGGCGATCGCGGCGGCCAGCGAGGCCTCGTCGGACGAGGCACCCGTCTGTGCGCGTGCCGCGTCCCAGGCACAGGCCCGGCCCTGCTCGGTGCGCACCAGCATCCGGGCGACCCGGTGCTTGACCGCCTGGAACTTCGCGATCGGCTGGCCGAACTGCTCACGGGTGGTGGCGTACTCCGCCGCCGTCGCGGTCGCCCAGTCGGCGATGCCGGCCGACTCCGCGGCGAGGAGTACGGCGGCCAGGTCGAGGGGCCGCTGTGGGTCGAGGTCGAGCACGTCGGCCTTCGACACGTGGAGGTCGTCGACGGTGACGGTGGCGAAGCGGCGCAGCAGGTCGTGGCTGGGCTGCGAGGTGACCTGTCCCGAAGACCTCGTCACGACGATCCAACGGGTCGCGCCCGAGACCTGTACCGGAAGCACGAACACGTCGGCCAGCTGCCCGCCCATGACCACGCCACTGGTCCCGGAAACCCGCAAGCCGTCAGGGGTCTGCGTTCCGACCAGGCCGTCGCGCGAGAGGTCGACCGCACCCGTCGTCGTACCGTCGGCGAGCCCGGGCAGGTGCTGCTCGTGACCGCCGGCGTGGAGCACGGCGGAGGCCAGCACGGTCGGCAGGAACGGGCCGGGTGCCAGCACCCGGCCGAGCTCCTCGGCGACCACGGCCACCTCGGGGAGGCCGAACCCGGCGCCGCCCACCTCCTCGGGAAGGTGCAGCCCGAACAGGCCCTGTGCCGCCGCCTGCGGCCACCACCCGGGGAGTTGTTCGTCCTTCTGCTCGACGGCGGCGCGCACGGCGTCCTCGGTGACGTGGCGGCTCAGCAGCCCCCGCACCGACTCGGCCAGCGCGGTCAGGTCTTCGTCGAGCCCGATGCTGCCCACAGTCAGATCCGCTCGATGATCGTGGCGGTCGCGTGCGCTCCGCCGGCGCACATCGTGACCAGCGCGGTGGACTTGTCGGAGCGCTCGAGCTCGGCCAGGGCCTGGGTGAGCAGGCGGGCGCCGGTGGAGCCGACGGCGTGGCCGAGCGCGATGGCGCCGCCGTTGACGTTGACCTTGTCCATGTCGGCCTTGTGCTCCTTGGCCCACGAGAGCACGACGGAGGCGAACGCCTCGTTGATCTCGACCAGGTCGATGTCGCCGAGCTTCATGCCGGCCTTGTCGAGCACGTGGTGGGTGGCCGCGATCGGCCCGTCGAGGTGGAAGTGCGGGTCCGACCCGATCATGCCGGAGGCGACGATGCGGGCGCGCGGGCGCAGGCCCTCGGCCTCGGCGCGCTCCCGGCTCATCAGCAGTACGGCGGCCGCGCCGTCGCTGATCTGTGAGGAGTTGCCGGCCGTGTGGATGCCGTCGGGGACGACCGGCGAGAGCGTGGCCAGCTTCTCGAGCGTGGTCTCGCGCAGGCCCTGGTCGCGGGTCACCTCCATGGTCTGGCCCGTGGCGCGCAGGGTGCCGTCCTCCTGCTTCTCCATCACCGGCGCGGTCAGCGGCAGCAGCACGTCGTCGAAGCGACCCTCTGCCCAGGCGACGGCAGCACGCTGTTGGGAGATGAAGCCGAGCTCGTCAGCGGCGGCACGGGTGATGCCGTAGTGCCGGGCGATCCGCTCGGCCGCGGTGAACTGGTCGGGCAGGTCGATCTCGAACCCGTCGGGGATCGGCATCCCGGTGCCGGGAGCCAGGGCGGCGCCGAGGAAGACCCGGCTCATCGCCTCGACCCCACAGCCGATGCCGGCGTCGATCTGGCCCGAGGCGATCAGTCCGGAGATCATGTGCACGGCCTGCTGGGACGAGCCGCAGGCGCAGTCGATGCTCGTGCAGGCAGTGGTGTGGGGCAGACCCGCCACCAGCCAGGAGTTGCGGGTCACGTTGTTGGCCTGGGCGCCGGCCTGGGTCACGCAACCGCCGACGACCTGCTCCACGGACGCCGGGTCGATGCCCGCGCGCTCGATCACGCCCCGCTGGGCGGCACCCAGGATCTCGGTCGGGTGCAGGCCGGAGAGCCATCCGTTGCGACGGCCTACCGGTGTGCGGATGGCCTCGACGATCACTGCTTCGGGCATGACTGTTCCTCCTGTGTCGGACTGTCCCAGCAGGGTCGCCCGTTCGCGGGGTCTGGCGGCGTCCGGCGTCCCACTCACCGGGCGTGATCCGTGTCGCGGCCCCGTCGGCTCCACTGACCGGGACTCGTCCGGGCAGCGCTGCCGACGTACGACGTACTTTCGCCGCACCCGCTGTCCCGAGCCACCTGTGGCCGGGCCGGCGTCGACGCGGCACGAGACGCGTCGGATCCGCACCGAGTCGAAGGAGCAACATGAGCGAGACCAGCCTGGCCGGACGCACCGCGATCGTCACCGGAGCCGGCGGCGGACTCGGCCGTGCCGAGGCACTGTCGCTGGCCGCGGCCGGTGCCCGCGTCGTGGTCAACGACTACAGCGAGGCCGGCGACGCCGTCGTCGCGGAGATCAAGGAGGCCGGTGGCGAGGCACTCGCCGTCCGCGGCGACGTGGGCGACTGGGCGCTCGGCGACCGGCTCGTCGAGGCGGCGGTCGACACGTTCGGCTCCCTCGACATCGTGGTCAACAACGCCGGTGTACTGCGCGACTCGATGATCTTCAACCTGACCGAGGACGCGTGGGACGACGTGATCCGTGTGCACCTGAAGGGCCACGCCTCGCTCTCCCGCGCAGCCGCTGTCCACTGGCGCGCCGCCTCGAAGGCCGCTGGTGGTCCGATCTACGGGCGCCTGGTCAACACCACCTCCGAGGCGTTCCTGTTCGGTTCGGCCGGGCAGCCGAACTACTCCGCTGCCAAGGCGGGGATCGTGGCGCTGACCCTCTCCGCCAGCCAAGGCCTCTCCCGGTACGGCGTGACCGCGAACGCGATCGCCCCGCGCGCCCGCACCGACATGACGGCGCACGTTTTCGCCGGTGACCCCGACAGCGAGCGCACTCTCGACATCCTCGCGCCCGAGCGCGTCGCGACGCTGGTCTCCTACCTGGCCTCCCCCGCGTCCGCGGAGATCAACGGCCAGGTCTTCGTGGTGTACGGCGACATGGTCGCGCTGATGGACTCGCCCAAGGTCGAGAAGAAGTTCACCGCATCCTCCGGGGTCTTCTCGGCCGAGGAGCTGGCCGTGCAGCTCGGCTCGCACTTCGAGGGGCGCTCGCCGTACCAGACCTACGCGGCGTACTCGGTTGCCGAGCTCGACACGACCGGCGTGGAGAACATCGCCAACTGATCGGCCGGCCTGCGAGCGGCGGCGACCTCCGTGGGTTCGGGTCGTCGTCAGCTCCGGGTGGCCCCGCCTCCTCCGGGGAAGCGGGACGAGCACTAGGGGCTGCGGCCCGATCGGACCGAGTAGCCCTCGCACTCGGTCCGACCGGACCGAGTAGTCGGGCGAGTTGGCCCAGGTGGGCCGCACCACCGAGTGCCGCCCGGCCTCGGTCGGAGGCTCAGGTGTGCGATCCGCCGTCCACCCGCAGCTCAGCACCCGTGAAGTACGACGCATCGGGCGAGGCCGCGAACGCGATCGCGGCGGCGATCTGCTCGGGCTGGGCGGTGCCCAGCAGGGAACGAACCCGGCCGAAGTAGCTGAAGTCGAGGTCGCCGGGGCTCACCGCGGCGGTCAGCGGCGTGGCGGTGTTGCCGGGCGAGACCGGTACGACGCGGATGCCGCGTCCGACCAGCTCGGCGGCCAGCGTCTTGCTCAGCGCGAGGACCGCCCCCTTCGACGCGGCATAGGCGCTCATGTACGGGTTGCCGTGATCGGCCGCGGTCGAGGCCACGTTGACGATCACACCGACTCCGTCGGGCAGGTGGCGCAGGGCCTCACGGCAGAACAGCGCGGTGCCGATGGTGTTCACCTCGAACAGCTCGCGCATGTCCTTCACGCTCAGCGTCTCGATCGGCGTGGTGCGCTGGATGCCCGCCACGTTGATCAGCACCTCGATGCCGCCGAGTCGTTCGGCGGCGGTCGCCACTGTCGCGATCACCTGCTCCTCGTCGGTGACGTCGACGACGCCCGTCTCGATGCGTCCCGGGTTGCCGACGGCGCACTCGGCGGTCTCGGCCAGGCCGGTCTCGTCCCGGTCGACCGCGAACACCGCTGCGCCCTCGGACACGAGACGAAGGACGGTCGCCCGACCGATGCCCGACCCGGCGCCGGTGACCAGTGCATTGACCCCGCTGAACCTGTTCATGCCCGCGACCGTAGGGGCGGGCGGGCCGGGTGCGACCGCCAGCTCCCGTTCAGTGGTACGCCGAGGGGCCGGCGACGCGGTCGCAGATCAGACGCGGTCGCAGATCAGACGCGGTCGCGGATCAGGAGTGCGACCACTCGGCCAACAGCAGCGCGCAGGAGACCCGGATGTCGTCCTCGACCTGCTCGATCGGATTCCGCTGGTTCAGCGCGGCGGTGATCACGCCGTACCACGCCTGCTCGATCAGTCGGGCGAGCTGCTCGTCGCGAGCGCTCGGCTCGGCGAGACCCGCAGCACCCAGCAACAAGGCAGAGAACGACGCATGGGTGACGTTGGCGTCGGCGTGCGTCGCGTGCAACGCCGCGTTGTTGGAGACCATCATCGCGTGCGTCAGCAGGGGGGTCTTGAGCATCTGCCGGGTCGCAAGGATCAAGAGCTCGGTGACGGTCACCACCGGGTCGGCGTCCGGGTCCACGTCGGCCACCGCGCCCTCCATGCGCTGGATCTGGCTCTGCATGACCGCGGTGAACAGGTGCATCTTCGAGGGGAAGTAGCGGTAGAGCGTCGCGATCGCGACGCCGGACTCCTTGGCCACCTCGAGCATCTGCACGCGCTCGAGCCCGTTGGCGGCTCCCTGGCGGGCGGCGGAGCGGAGGATGCGCTCCACCCGCTCCTGCTGTTGTGGTGAGTTCGGCTGCGCTGGCGGCCTCACCTCGCCGATTCTCGGCACGTCATTCCCCTCGTCGATGTCGGAGCCATCGTCTCGCGAGGCTCTCACCGTGCGCGCGCAACTCTACCGGTGAGCGGGATCGGCGCCGGGCGACAACGCGCCCGACCGGCGCTCGCCCGACCGGCGCTCGCCCGCCCGGCGCTCGGCAGACCCTGGGCTCGGCAGGCCTGCTGGCAGCGGCTGGGCGCCAGGTCACTCCGACGAGGGCGGCAGCATCCGCTTGGACGCCTCGTGCGCCCCGAGCACCAGCTTGCGGCGATCACTGCCGCTGCGGATCTCCACGGCCTTCTCGTTGCCCTCGGCGACCTGGATCGGTCCGTGGGTGAGTGCGGCGAGTGCCTGCCGGGCAACGTCGTCCGGCTCGGAGACGTGCATGCCGGGGATGTCGAAGTTGAGCCCGGCCCGGGCCATCGCGGGAGTGCGGGTGACCCCGAGCACGAACTCGACCACGTCGACGTCGTAGTCGCGCATCTCGAGCCACAGGCCCTCGGCGAAGATCCGACCGAAGGACTTGGCCGCGGCATAGATGCTGATCTGCGCCGAGCCGAGGAGGCCGGCCAGCGAGCCGACCAGCAGGATGCCGCCGCGGCGACGCTCCTTCATCGGTGCGCCGAACAGCTGCACGAGCGCCAGCTGGGCGGTGATGTTGAGGTCGATCACCCGGCTGAACTTCTCCAGGTCACCGCTGACGAACTCGTGGCCGTAGGTGTTGGCCCCGGCGTTGAACACCAGCAGGCCGACCTCGAGGCCCTCGGTCACCTCGGCGACCCTCTTGGGCGCGTCGACCTCGGTCAGGTCGACCGACAGGGTGCGCACCTCGACACCCTTGGCCCGGACGGCGGCCGCGGTCTCCTCGAGCGGCCCCGTCTTGCGGGCCAGCAGGACGAGGTTGAGGCCGGCGTCGGCGAGCTGGTGGGCGAAGGAGGCACCCACACCCTCCGAGCCGCCTGCGATGACCGCCCAGGGGCCGTAGTTCTCCGCGTTGATCTGCTTTGCGTTGTTCGAGTCTGCGTTGATCGGGTTGGTCGTCATGCGTGCGCGTGCTCGCCTTCCGGGTTCGTCTTGAGTGGTTCGTCGACCTGCACGTCCACGTCGCCGCGGTGGACCGCCTTGATGACCGAGTTCCGCAGGCTGGCGCAGCCGGCGAAGGCGGCACCGTTCGGGCCGGGTCGGGGCGAGGCTGCCCGCCGTTCGACACAGGTCTGGGCTGCCTCGTCGGACCACTGGAGCGAGGTCTGCTCCCAGCTGCTCTTGCGCGCGAGGACCCGTGCCCCACAGGCCTCGCAGTCGACAGGCTGCATGGGCCCGTCGGCCAGCCGGTTGTCGGGGCGGACGGCCATCAGACCGTCTGCTCCTGCGCGGCGGACGCGTCCCGCGCCTTGATGTTCGCGGCGACCTCGGCCTTCCAGGCCTCGTTGGGCCGCGTGGTGTCGATCTCGAACTCGAAGCGCTCGGTCATCTCGGGGGTGACCTCCTCGACGTCGACGTAGAACTGCTCGTACCAACGGCGCAGCTGGTAGACGGGTCCGTCCTCCTCGCACAGGAGGGGGTTGTCGACGCGTGCCTTGTTCTTCCAGATCGTGACGTCCTGCTCGAAGCCGATCTTGATGAAGTCGCCCATCTTCTGGGCCATCGCGTCGGCCTCCTCGTCGGCCATGCCGACCCGCTTCTCGACGATGACGCCGTACTGCAGCACGAAGGAGTTGGCGTCGATCGGGTAGTGGCAGTTGATCAGGACGCTCTTCAGGTCCGCGTCCTCGTAGTGGTAGACGAGGTCGTCGATCATGAAGGACGGACCGTGGTACGCCGCCACGGAGCTGTTGCCGGTGGCCTTCGGAGCACCACTGCCCTCGGACTGGGGACGCGCGACGTCCTCACGTCCCTCCCCCTCCATGAACTGGGTCGCCACCGGGCCCTCGAAGACGTTCTTGAAGTACGTCGGGAACGAGTAGTGGATGTAGAAGAAGTGCGCCATGTCGACGATGTTGTCGACGATCTCGCGGCAGTTCGCACCCTCGATGACCGTGGTGTACCAGGTCCAGTCGGTCCAGTTGTCGTCGGTGGCACCGGCGATCCGTGGGATGGTGACGTCGGCCGGCGGCGGGTTGCCCTGCGGGTCGTTCCAGACGAAGAGCATGCCGTCCTGGACCAGCGTCGGCCAGGACGCCGTACGGGCCCGCAACGGGACGCGTCGGGCGTAGGGGATCGCCTTGCAGCGGCCGTCCCCGCCCCAGCGCCAGTCGTGGAACGGGCAGGCGATCTCGTTGCCCTTGACGGTGCCCTGCGACAGGTCGCCGCCCATGTGGCGGCAGTAGCCGTCGAGCACGTTCACCGTGCCGTCCTCGCCGGCGAACACGACCAGCTTCTGTCCGAAGGCCAGCACCTGGTGCGGCTCGCCGTCCTGGAAGTCCTTGGCCAGGCCGAGGCAGTGCCACCCCCGGGCGAACCGGGTGGGTGCAGCGTCTGCTTCGATCCGGCGAACCTCGTCCTCGACTGCAGTCATGTCCGTCTGTCTCCGTCCGTGCCTGGGGGGGGTGTGCCACTCACCGATCTTTCGCTCGAGTCTCGACCCGCCCCCGAGCGCGCGCGGACCGAAGTCCCACTCAACGGAAGAAGTCGCCGATCGCGTCCCCGAGTGGCCGCATTCTGGCCGCATGAGCCAAGACGTCCTGGACAACGTGCGAGCCCTCCTCCCGGCGATCGCCGAGCGTGCCGTGTCGACCGACGAGGCCCGCGTGGTGTCGAAGGAGACCATCGCGGAGCTCACCGACACCGGCCTGTTCCGGATGCTCCAGCCCAAGAAGTACGGCGGCCTCGAGCTCGAGCCGCTGAGGTTCTACGAGGCAGTCCGGATGATCTCCGGCGCCTGCGGTTCCACCGGCTGGGTCAGCTCCGTGATGGGCGTGCACCCGTGGCAGGTGGCGCTCTTCGCCAAGGCCGCCCAGGACGAAGTCTGGTCCGACGGGCCGGACGTGCTGCTCGCGTCGTCGTACGCCCCGGTGGGGCAGCTGAAGCGGGCCTCGGGCGGCTACCGGATGAGCGGCCGATGGAGCTTCTCCTCCGGGTGCAACCACGCGGAGTGGCTGCTCCTCGGTGCCCTGGTGATCGGCCCGACCGGCAACCCCGTCGACTTCATCACCGCCCTGGTGCCGCGCGCCGACGTCGAGATCCTCGACGTGTGGAACACGGTCGGGCTGCGCGGCACCGGCAGCAACGACGTGGTGGTCGAGGACGTCTTCGTCCCCGAGCACCGCACGCTCCGCAACTTCGAGCACGCCCGCCTCACCGGGCCGGGACAGAAGGTGAACAAGGGGCCGCTCTACCGGATGCCGTTCGGCGCGATCTTCACCACCGCCGTCACCGCGCCGGTGCTCGGCGCCGTGGCCGGCTGCCTGGAGACGTACGTCGGCGAGATGGCCGACCGGCTCCGGCTCAGCCTCGGCGGCGGTCGTTTCGCGGAGGACCAGTTCGCGCAGGTCGCGGTGGCGCGGGCGTCGTCGGCGGTCGACGGGGCGGTGCTGCAGATGGACCGCAACATGTCCGAGATGTACGCCGCGGCAGCGGCCGGCGGCGAGATCCCGATGGAGCTGCGACTGCGCACCCGGCGCGACCAGGTGCTCGGCACCGAGCGCGCCCTGGAGGCCATCGACATCCTCTTCAAGACTGCCGGCGGCAGCTCGCTGCACTGGACCAGTGCGATCAGCCGGGCCTGGCGCGACGCGCACGCGGGTTCGGTGCACGTGGCCAACGACGTCGAGCGCACCCTCGCCCTCTACGGCAAGGGCGTCTTCGGCATCACCGTCGAGGACAACCTCATCTGAACCGACAGCTCGACCGAGAAGGAGCACCATGACCGGCACCGGTCCCCTGTCCACCGCGAGCCAGCTCACTCTCGAACGGCGGGCGCTCGACCTCCTCGCCACACCGGAGCTCCTGGCCGCCCGCGACCGGGTCGCGGCGCTCTACCGAGCCGACCGCAACTACGGTTCGCACCCCGCCGGCGTCGCCTCCCTCGAGGCCGCCGCCGCGTCGATCACGGTCGCCGCCGTGCAGCACGCACTGGTCGCGGACCCGGCCCGGCCGGTCTTCCTGTGGTCGGCCTGCTCGGCCCACGGCTGGCACGGGATCGACATGCCCAACTCCGGCTACGGCATCGACAATCCCGACAACGTGCACCGCCGCAGCGCGGTCGACGGCGAGTCGACGTACGTCGTGCGGGGTCGGGTGCCGGAGGTGCCGGCCGCCCAGTTCTCGTTCATCTGCTACGGCGCCCCGGAGGCCGACGGAGAGGTGACCCGTGAGGGCGCCGCGATCGCCTCCGTGGTGCTCTCGTCACAGCTGGTGCCGGACGCCGACGGTCGCTTCGAGCTCACGGTCGGGCCGACGCCGGTCGACGACCGACCGCACCTCCTGACCGCACCGACCTCGACCTGGATGCTGGTGCGCGACGCCCTCACGGACTGGGAGTCCCAGGACCCGCTGTGGCTGGAGATCGAGCGGGTTGCGGGGCCTGACGCCGCACCCGAGCCGACGGACGCCGACCTGGTCGAGCTGGCCGTGGCCAACGTGGAGCGGTTGAGCCGCTACTGGCTGGACTACGACAACGAGCTGATCCACGACGTACGACCGCTCAACGCGATCAAGCAGCCGACGCCGCGGCCCTTCGGGGCCTCGGTGGTGGGCCGGTTCGACGTCGCCGCCGACGAGGGGCTGCTGGTCACCCTCGACCCGTGCGGCGCCGACTACCTGGGCTTCGAGGTCACCGACCCGTGGGGCGTCACTCGTCCCAGCGTCGAGGCGACCGGCGGGCTGAACAACCGCCAGGCCAAGGCGAACGCCGACGGCACGCTCACCTACCTGGTGGCCGCGACCGACCCCGGCGTGCACAACTGGCTCGACACCGGCGGGCTGACCGCCGGCATGGTCGCCGCCCGGTGGCAGGGCGGACAGGTTGCCGAGGACGCCGAGCCGGTGCGCGAGGTCCGCGTGGTCCCGCTCCGCGACGCCGCCTCGTTCTTCGGCGACGAGCACCGGATCACCCCCGCAGGACGTGCGGAGCAGTTGCAGCAGCGGGCCGCCGCCTTCGCCCGTCGCCTGCGCTGACGCTCAGGAGGCCTGCGCTGACGGTCAGGCGGGCCGCTTTTGACGCTCAGGCTGCCCGCGGCAGGACCGGCGGTCAGTGCGTGGACCGGGTCGGGAAGGTCGGGGCCTGGAGCCTGGCCAGCTTTGCGATCTCACCGGGCGTGGCGCGTTGGCTGCGGGTGAAGTCTCCGGCGTAGTAGCCGTTGTGCCGGCGGACGGGGCCCCGGTAGGTGCCGCGGTCTTCTTCGATCGTGAACATCTGAGTCATCTCCTTCGGGTCCCGAGGCGACCGCCCGGTTGGCGGTCCGTGTCGGCCTCTCATCAGTTCCACGAACGGCCCCGACCGTATTCGACAGGTCAGCCCGGACGACTTTCTCCCGAGCGAGACCTCGACTGAAAGCTTCCGAAGAAAATCTCGTGACGGATGTCGAGAAACTCTGGTCGGCTCCGACCAAGGGGTGGAAGGACCAACCACGAGTACTGGAGGATCAATCCCATGGCACGCATCAAGCGCTTCGACCACGTTGGCATCACCGTCTCCGACATCGACAAGGCGGCCGAGTTCTTCGTCGGGCTCGGCCTCGAGATCGAGGGCCGCACCTTCGTCGAGGGCGAGTTCCTCGAGACGGTGTGCGCCGTCCCCGACTCCCGCACCGAGGTGGTGATGCTCAAGTCCCCCGACGGCATCCGGCTCGAGCTGGCGCGTTTCGTCCGGCCCGACCACCAGCCGGGCTCACCCGACGCCCTGGCCACGGAGGTGGGCCTGCGCAACGTCAGCTTCGAGGTCGACGACCTCCACGGCGCGGTCGACGAGCTGGCCGCGAAGGGATACGGCCTGGTGGGCGGCATCGGCGAGCACGAGAACGTCGTGCGCATGGCCTACGTGCGCGGCCCGGAGGGAATCGTCGTGTCCCTCTTCGAGTACTTCGGCTGACGCCGGTACGCCGGTACGCCGCCACGCCGCCACGCCGCCGCTCGGCCCCACGCGGCGACCTCAGTGACGCAGGACCGTCAGGGCGTACGTCGTGTCACCACGAGCCGGGCGCCGCGCTTCGGGACGCTGGTGATGTTGCGAACCTTGGCCACGTCGTCACCCTGCGCGCTGAGGTCGTAGCGGGTCAGCACCTCACGCAACACCGTCACGCCCTCCATCAGCGAGAAGCCGGCGCCGATGCAGCGTCGTACGCCGCCCCCGAAGGGAATCCAGGTGTTGGCCTCGACCTTGCCCTCGATGAAGCGCTCCGGCCGGAAGACTTGCGGGTCCGCGAAGTTCTCGCTGTGGGACAGCTCGATCGATGCGGCGACTGCCGCACCGGCCGGCAGCGACACTCCCCCGACGACGGCCGGCTTCATCAGCAGCCGCGTCACGATGGGGATCACCGGGTGCAGCCGCATCGACTCCTTCAGCACCGCCTCGAGGTAGGCGTCGTCGCCGGAGTCGGCCGCCCCCTGCGCCTTGCCGAGGAGCTGCGGTGAACGGCCGAGCTCGTAGAGCGACCAGGCCAACGCGGTGGCCGTGGTCTCGTGACCGGCCAGCAACAGCGTGACGAGCTGGTCGCGCAGCTCGGCGTCGGTCAGTGGGTCCTCGCCCTCGTGGTCGCCGACGTGCAGCAGCTGGGAGAGTACGTCGGTGCGCGTGGCGAGGTCGGCGGCCTGTCGACGCTCGGCGATCTCGGCGTACAGCACCCGGTTGAGCTCGCGCTGGTTCTGGTGGAACGCCTTCCACATGCCGATCTTCCCCAGCTGCGGGTAGCTCGCGCCGACCAGGACGAGCGGGTTCACGTTGACCACGTTGTCGATCAGGGGCTGCAGCTCCACGACCCGGTGCTCGTCGGTCACGCCAAAGACGACGCGGATGATGACGGCCAGGGTCAGCGCGTTCATCCGCTCGAGCGACGCGAACGTCGTGCCGACCGGCCACTGGTCGACCTGGTCCTTGGCGATCTGGGCGATCAGCTCTTCGTACCCCTTGAGCGCGCGGGCACTGAACGCCGGCATCAGCAACTTGCGGGCGCGCTTGTGCTGCGACGCGTCGAGCAGGAGCACCGAGTGCTCCCCCATGACCGGCCCGAGAATGGCGTTTCCCTTGCCCGCATGGAAGTTCTCCGGGTCGCCGGCGAAGATGTCCTTGATCTGGTCGGGCTTGGAGTAGACGACGAGTGGCCGCCCGTCTGGCAGCAGCCGGATCGTGAAGACGTCGCCGTACCGTCGGTGCAGTCGCGGGACGAACGCACTGCGGAACCGCATGAAGGCCAGGGTCTGTACGACGGACGGCAGTCGCGGGCCGGGTGGGAACTCCCCGGTCGGCAGGGGCGGCCAGCCCTCGATGTACGCCGGGACTCTCGGCTCCGCGGAGGTAGTCATGCGATCGAGTCTGTCCCCGGCTCAGGCGCCCGACAACCTCCCCAGGTAGGAGTTCCATGGTGCCTGGGAGTCGCTGCGGCTCCGTCCTCGGCGCACGTTCTAGCGCTGGATCCGCTGTGGGAGAGCCTCGTAGTCATCCGTCGACGGTGCGATGAAGAGCCACCAGCCCGTCTCCAGAGCGACCGTCGAGTGGCTGACCCCGAGGTACTCGATCTCGACAGTCCTGCCCGGTGCCGTCCGCCCCCAGATCGACACCATCCGCCAGGACCAGTGGGTGCCCTGGTCGTCGGCGCTGCCACTCCCCGCCTCCTGCCACTCACCGTCCGGTCCGCGCACGTACTCGTCGAGGTCGATGTCAGCCTCGTCACCGTTGGTGTCGACCAGCGCCGCGGCAATGTCGTCCTGTACGGCGGCCGCAAGGGTCACGGCGTACCGCGGATCCCAGCCCCCGGCCTTGATCGCCGACTCCGCGTTGAGTTCCATCATCTAGGCATCGTGGCAGCAACGAGCCTGGACAGCGATCGAGTTCCCCAGCCCGGTCGGCTGAGCAAGACGGCGCTCATGACGTCAGCAACAACGCCAACGTGATCACGCTGAGCGGGAAGCCGACCCACCGAACAGCAGGCTTCGACCCGTGCCAGAACAACTGATCAAGGCCCATCAACAGTAGGCAAGCTGCGAAGCCCAACGTCGCCAGGTCACTCCGTGTCACGCCATCCGCGATGGCCGTGGAGGTGCTGATCGCGGCGACTGCGCCGGTGAAGAGCAGGAACCATCCCAGGGGCCTTGGAAGGGCTTGACCAGTTGACATGAGCGCATCATCCGCGATGTCGGCGACCTGTGTGGCCATTTCCCGCTGCGTTCGTGAGTGGACAAACCCAAGGGAGACCTAGTCTCGCTCGTATCTATCTCGGAACGACCTGCCGGCCTCGCGAATCGATCGAGCTCCGAAGACGAGGATCGGTAGCCATAGGAGCAACACGAACAGGCTGACGAGCAACCAGGCCCATGGTCCAGAACGCCCGTCGTTCAAGCCGAACACGAGGACGGCGCAGAGGATTGCCGAGATCCCCCACTTCCAGCGATACATGCCTCCCAAGACCGACGAGGCACGGCTGGGCGACTCCGTGACCGTACCCGCCTTGTCTCTCACGTGCCGTTCCGCCCTTCGCGGCTATGCGCCTCGGGCACGGCTCCGCCACGCCTTCAGCGCGGCGGGTACCGAGAGCACCAACCACAAGACCAAGAACACGAAGACAAAGGCTGCTGCACTGACCGCAATCTCTGTCGCTTGGGGCGACAACGGCGACAGTTCTTCTGCCCCCGGTTCCTTGGCCTCTCCGAGAACGAGTAGCACCTGCACGACAAGGAGAATCGCGGTGATGGCGGCCGCGGCCTGCCACGGACTCAAACGCTTAAGCACTGCATGACCGATCAGCGGAACGGGCGGCAGTTCTAGAGCGAGCCCGGTTGGAGCGGTACAGCAGCGTCTGGACAAGCGCTGCCAACACCACGAAGACCACGATCGACAGGACGCGTTCTCCCATGGGTCCCTCGCTCCGAAGCAGCATGTATGCACCGGTCACGACGACGGCAAGGAGGGGTGGAAGGATCCAGAAGGCGTAGGCACGGGCATCTCTCACGTCGCGAATCATGGCACCTAGCTCCGCGGCGCGTGTGTCTTCTTCAGATATCGCGGTGGAACGCAGCCCTCCCCACTGCCTGGTTGCCCCGTGCAGCCGATGACCCTCCCGTGAGCCGGGCCCCTCAGGCACCGTCTTCGGTCAGGGTCGTGGTCGGCAGCCAGTCGGCTCCGAGGAGGCTGGCGAGGTCGGCGAGGCCGGTGGTGTCGCCTCCCACCGTGTCGGAGGCTGCGGCGATCCGCTCCACCATCACCTTGCCGACCTGCTCCTCCACCGTGCCCTCGGCGTACGCGATGTGCCACGGCGAGACCTGGTGGTCGCGGTGGGTGCGGCCGGTCACCTGTCGTGCGGCGATGCCCGAGAAGCGGGCTTGGTGGAAGACGCCGACGCGCGGCTCGGTGCTCGCCTGGCGGCCGTCGGGGAGGGTCTCGCCGGCGTGCAGGCTGATCGAGGCGACCGTGGTGAAGACGCAGACCTTTGCCTGTCCGGTCTGGAACCTGAGCCTCTCGGCCTCGGGGTCGAACCGGTTGCGGCCATAGATTGTGGCGACTTCGATGCCGGAGTCACGCAGGCGATCGGCGATCGGGTCGGCGGCGGTCGCGACGAACTCGACCGAGCACGCCACTTGTCGCTCAGCCTGGACCTGCTGGGCGATCCAGGCGACCGTCGAGTCGACGCGAATGAGCCCGGCCTTTTGACGGAACCGCAGCAGCGCGGCCCGGCCTTTCGCTACATTGCGGCCGCGTCGAGCGATGTCCATCTCACGACAGAACTCTCCCCACTCGGCCTCGTACGCCGTCCGCTCCGCCGGCGTGAGAGCCACCGGCATGCCCGAGATCGGCACCGGACCCCACGGCGCAGCGCGGTGCAGCATCGCCGGGGGACGTTCCTCGGCCAGCCAGCCGCGCACCAGTTTGAGGTCCGCAGCGCGCCGCGCCGGATCGGTGGTCCACGTCGCTCCGTAGCGTCCTTGCTCCACCCCCACGCCGTGGCGTTCGAGGGCGGTCGCGAACGTGGCACCGGGTTGCGTGGCCGATGCCCAGTCCTTCATGGGCTCGCCGAGCACCTGCGCATATGCCGGAGCGAGGTAGGGCAGCTCGAGTGGCGTGTGTCCGGGCGTCGCAGTCGTTGCGATGACGAACGGCGCCTTGTCGTGCGGCTTCCCGTGTCCCGAGATCCGCGCCCAGAGCTTCCACCGCTTCGTCGTCGTACGTCGCAGGGCGTGGGCCTCGTCGGCGATGATCACGTCCCACGTGTGGTCCTTGACCTTCTCGAGTCGATCCCACGTGATCACGACCCATTCGAGACCGCCGTGGCCCAGCGCCATGATCGTGCGGCACCAGTGACCGATCGTGATCGCGGCAGGTCGGTCGGCGATGACGAGAACGCGTCGCGCACCGCGCAGGTCACCCACCGCAGTTGCCCCAAGGACCGCGGAGATCGTCTTGCCCACGCCGGGTTCGTCAGCCAGCAGGAACTGCCTTCCGCCTGCGGCGGCATGCGCCGCGATCGCATCGGCCGCCTCGTACTGAATCATCCGGGGTTCGAGTGCGTCGGTCGGCTCGGAGCTGGGCGTCGGGTTGCCGGGATTGAGGGTGTTCTCGATGAACCGACCGAGCGTGAACGGACCCGGAGCATAGGGCGCCAGGTGCGCGGGCACAGCACGCCCGACGTACAGATGGGCCTTGACTGTCGGGTGCCACGCGGCATCGTCGACCTGTGTCCCGTACGGGACGTCAAGCACCCACAGTCGCTCGTCCGGACCGGGGGCCGGCAACGGCCGCTGTGACTGTCGCACGCCGCCCCGGCGCGGGGACGAGCTGCGCCGACGAGCACTGGATCGGCGAGGACTGGCCACCCCCGGACACTATCGGGGCCGCCCCCACGCACAGAGTCGGCTCGCCCACGTCCGCGGTGCTCAGTGCAGACGCCGATTTGCGCGGCATCCAGTGCCCCATCGGCGGTGGAATGACGCACGTTGGACGCCACGGGGACTGACGCGCGAGCCACATGGGTGGTTTGTGTCAGAACGAGCCCGTCGGTGGGCGACCATTCAGTAGGCTGCCGACGTGCAGAGACTTTTCTTCGGCTATGCCGGCTCGGACACCAATGCCCGTGAGTGCATCCAGGCCGCCGCGACTCGAGTCGCTGAGTTCGCGAGTGTCGAGCAGTCCATTACGTGGGAGGACCTGCTCGTAGACGGGAAGCTCATTATCAATGACATCCTCGACGCCATCCATGACTGCACTCTCGGGATCTTTGACGTCACCAGCATGAATAACAACGTCTTGTTTGAACTGGGCGTGGCGATCGGCGCTGGTAAGGCCGTGGTGATCACACGAGAGGCAGACAATCAGACCTCGGACCGCATCTTTCGCGAGTTCGCGCTGCTGACCACGACCGGTTACACCGGATACCTCAACTCGGATGAACTCCTTGGTCGTCTCACCAAGATCATTGCGACGCCGCCGCCGCCCTTGCTTACGACCTTCTTGGGCGAGGAGAACAATCCAACGCTCGAAGATCGCCTGTTGTACGTGCCAAGCATGAAGGAAGACGAGGCCGCTCGGGCGTTGTCCAAACTGCTCGCCTCACATCGGAAGCTCGATGTACTGACAATCCCGTTGGACGAGCACGGCACATCTCCTTTGGCTTGGTTGACACAAGTCACGTACACGAGTCCTTTCGCGATCTATCACTTCACCCCACCGGAGGCCCTTCTCGCTGATGTGTCCAACCGGCGTTGTGCGCTCTTGGCAGGAGTCGCAATCGGAATGGGTCGCCAAGTCAGAGTGGTGATGAACAGCGCTGCACCAGTGGCAATGGACTACCGCGATCTGCGGCTCTCCTACACCAACTCCAAGAACCTGTCGGAGCGCGCCGAGACTTGGCTCTCCGGTTTGAAGTTCGAGAGTGCTAGTGGCCAGCGGATCCGCCGACACCTGCCCGCAGAACTAGCAGCGCTTCGATTCGGAAATCATGTCGCCGAGGCTGACGCCGGCGGGCTGGACGAATACTTCGTTGAGACTCGAGACTTCCTGGACGTCGTGGAAGGCACTGCGACCATCTTCACCGGTCGCAAAGGCACCGGAAAAACGGCAAGCATGCTGCAAGCGGCCTCTGTTCTGAGGAGCGACGCACGCAACGTTGTATGTGTGATCAAACCGGCCTCCTACGAGCTTGAGGCTCTGAACGACCTACTGCGCGGGATCCACGTTTCTCACATCGGCGACTACCTGATAGAAGGCATCTGGAAGTACTTGCTATACACGGAGGTGGGGGCGGCATTGGTGACGCATGCGGAACAGTCACCCGCTGGACTAGCTTCTGGCTCACCTGTCGATGCTGTCCGCAGAGCGCTCAATGCCGTGCACCATGGAACGGATGCATCGTTCTCGGAGCGGCTCGAGGACCTCATCCGGAACCTTGATCTCGATTTGGACAGCTTGGCCGAGGAATCTGGTCTCGAAGAGACCCGCAAGCAGATAGGTCGGGCGCTCTACGGGGGCCACATCCGGTCCCTGCGCACCCTTCTCGTGGCTGCCTTGACAAACAAGGCCCGGGTGGCAATCTTAATTGACAATCTCGACAAGGCTTGGGAACACGGAGCAGACCTTGCGACAATGTCTTCCGTGATTTTTGGCCTTCTCACCGCCGTCGGGAGAGTCTCAGACGAGATCGACCGAGAGGTCGCAAGCGATGGCAGGAAGGTTCGATTCACTCTGACGGCGTTCTTGCGAAGCGACATCTACGCCTACGTTCGCACTCGCGCTCGAGAGCCAGACAAGATCAGCGCTGCCGAGATTGAATGGCGCGACGTGGACCTCCTGGCCAGGGTGCTTGAGGACCGTTTCATCGTTTCTCGCGGTGGCAAGACAACTGCCGACGCTCTCTGGACTGAGTTCTTCGCAAAAGAGATCAAGGGCAGGCCGTCGAGGGACTACGTACTGTCCCGGGTGCAACCACGCCCGCGCGACCTGATCTTCTTCGCGAACTCGGCCGTCGTGCAGGCCACGAACGCTCGGCATCACATCATTGACGCCGATGACATCGATAAGGCCGAGCTCGCGTATAGCCAATTCGCCTACGAAGCTCTCCTCGTCGAAGGGGTAGCCGTTGGGCTGGACATGGAGAGTCTCCTGATGGCGTTCGTCGGCGAGAACGCGAAGCTTTCCGACGGTGAAGTTCGTGATGTTATGGCGGAGGGTGGCGTTCCCCGCGAAGCTCATCCTGACTACATGCACATCCTGCGGCAGCATGGATTCTTGGGCATTCAGACATCGTTGGGCATCTTCGACTACGGAGGAACTCCAGGCGAGATGCAGAAGGCCGAGATCCTTGCTTCGAAGCTCGGCAAGGCAGCGGGGCTCACTCGCACGTATGAGATCCATCCTGCTTACCGACGTCACCTATTGATCGAGGATCCTGACGCCAGTGTCTAGGCTTGGTCGCTGGACGACACCTTGTGAGTGAATGTCCCGCGTCATTCTGGGTGGAATGACGCGGGATGGCGTGGGAACGGCTGCGCGCACACGCAAGCCCGGACACAATCATGGGTGTGAACACGACCGGCGTCCCCGCCGCCGAAACCCAGGCCGCGCCAAGACGACGACTCGACCGACCCGTGCTGGTGGCCAACCTCGTCTCGGGAGCACTGTGGCTCCTGCTGGTGGCGGCTCTGGGCGCCTGGGTGCTGGCGCTGATCGGCGCGGTGTACGTCGCCGCGGCAAGCGTGTTCCTTGCCGCGGTCTACGGACGCGAGTCGCTCACCGTGCGCCAAGAGGCGCAGGCGTGGGCAACTCCCTGGCTGGCAGCGGTGGCGCTGTGGACCTGGGTGGCCGCCAGCCTCGAGGGTGGGGACTCAAGCTGGGCACTGAACCTGTGGTTCGGCGTGGTCGTCGCGAGCGGGTGCTACCTGGCGTGGCAGTTGCTGGCCTTGGCCGCGCGACAGCTGATGGAGTGGACGGCACGAATGCGCCGCTGAACCGGTCCCGGCCCCGCAGGTCTGCCGCAAGCGAGGCGACGACCGGTCAGGGGATGCGCACCACGGCCGTCGTGACCGGCGGGATCGGCCCGGCGCTGCGGGCATGTCGCAGGGCGATCATCACCTCAAAGTGCCCCTGGGTGGCGAGCCAGTCGTGCTCGGCAAGGCCTGGGTCCTGCTCCGCCAGCACCAGCCGTACGACGCCGTCCCGGCCCGGGCTGGTGTCGAAGCTCGTGGCGTGCACCCGGTCGCCGAAGCGCCACTCGAAGGACTCCATCCAGAAGTTCATCGGCACCAGGCTCCAGTAGCCATCGGGGTCCGGAGTGAACTCGATCATCAGCGCTTGGTCCGGTTCCAGCGACCAGTAGCCGGTCAGGTAGCCGTGGCCGGCAGGGGTGTGGATGTCTCCCTCATCGGGCATCGCCTCGAGCACGTTGAGCCGCTGCGACCGTTCACGGTGGGCCCATTCGGCCCACACACGGGTGTTGAACTTGGCGAACCCGATCGCCTGCTCCATGCCGACTGCCAGGTCCTCGGACGTCAAGGGCTCCCGCGGGGGTGCCGGCGTCGTACGCCGGATCGAGAGCGGGCGCGGTCGGTCCCGCAACGGGTCGCGCAGGTAGCGACGCACGGAGATCGAGTTGGCGTCAGGCTCCATCCGCAGGGCATTGCGCCCGCCGCGGGCGTCGAGTCGGAGCTCGAAGCTCCCGTCGTCGTCGAGGTCGAGGTCCTGCTCGGTGACCGACGCGATCATCCGACGGGGCGAGGCGTTGAGTCCGGTCAGGTCGCCGGCGTAGAGGCTGAACTCGATGAACTCGGTCTCGGCCATCGACCCGGAGACGACGTACTCATGGCCGAAGCTGACCAGTGCGGCGTCGTAGAGCTGACCCGGGCTGTCCCCGGCGAACTTGCGGACGCCGTCACGGGTCTTGCTGTGGAAGGCCGGCCAGACGGGGTCGCCGTAGTCGATGAACAGCTCCAGGCCGATGGTGAGGTAGCGCAGGTAGAGCCGCTGCCCCTCGGCCGAGTCCAGCGGCCGGTCCGGCGCGTCGAGCCGGGCGAGTTCGCCCGGTGCTGCGGCCACGGCCTCGGCGAGCCGGGCGAACCCGGCGCCGTCCTCTTCCGTCATCGGTCACTCCCTCGGTCAGTTGCCGAAACGCTGTTGGACGTGCCGGCGGCGTACGGCGATCTCCTGGGCGCGGTCCTCCGGACCCAACCTCGGAGTGTCTGCCGGCAGCACGTCGCCGAGCGCGTCGATCTTCACCGTGACCGCCCGTGGATGCTCGTCCTCCGGGAAGTCCGGGGTCGTGGACCCGTCGTAGCGCATCAGGATGACTCCCTGAACCAGACCCATGGTGTCGAGCCAGTTCGGGACCCCTGGATCGCGGGCACTGACCACGAACCGGTAGGCGCCGTCCGCGTCGCGGTGCGCCTGGTCGCCCGAGAGGCTGGTCTGCCGATTCGCGTACTCCAGCGAGGAGAACCACGGGTCGAGGAGCTGGATCCCCTGGTAGTCGCCCGAACCCGGCCAGGCGGTGATCACCATCGCCTCGTCGTCACCGAAGGCGAAGTTTCCCCGGACCATCCATCGTCCCGGCACGCCGCCGCGGGACCCGGGGTCGAACGGCTCCGACAGGGTGTTCGGCGACGCGTCGAGGTAGCCCTTCTTCACCAACGCCGGCCAGGCGCGCGCCTGCGCGACCAGGTCGGAGGTGGCCTCGCGCAGACGCGCGGCCAGGTCGTCAGGCTGCAAGGCGGGACGCAGGTCACCCTCGTGACCCACCCGGTCGATGTGCACCTCCCCCGGAGTCGCCGCGGACGCCCAGTCGCTGTAGATCTGGCGCACCAGGACGCGGGTCGCGTCGGCCGGATTCTCCAACCAGTTGCCCGGCTGCTCGACCGACGACGCGATCACCTCGAAGGTGCCGTCCTCGCTCACCTTGAGATCCTCGGCCGCCAGGTAGGACGCCATCCGGCCGGAGCCGAGGTAGGGGTCCCCGGCATAGATCTGGACCTCGAGTCGCTGCGCGTCTCCGAGCGTGCCCCAGATCCGGTAGGTCTCCCCCGGGTTCAACCGGGAGATCAGGTACCGCTGGTCACTGTTGTCGCCGCCCTCACGGATCCGGGTGTCGAGCACCCGGAAGAACGGGAAGTCTGGTTCGAAGAGGACGTGCTCCTCGAGCCGGGCGATCGTCATCCCCAGCAGGAACCTGTGGGCGCTGGCACGGTTCTCCGGTGACGAGTAGAGCTCGTCGTCCCGCAGCTCGCCGGCCAGTCGGCCGATGGTCCCCAGGAAGCCGTCGAAGCTGTCTGCGAGTTCATCGGCGCCCATGGGAGATCCCTTCAACTGCGTGAGATGTGACTGACGAAAGCATGGCGTCAGGAGTCCTGCAGGTCCCCGTCACGGGGTCGTGAACGCCGCCAGCGGCTCGGAGCCCGACCAGTCGTGGCCCCAGTAGGAGTCGGCGGTGATCTCCTCGGCGGTGTAGTAGGACTCGTCGACGAGCATGCCCTCGAAGCCGTACTCGAGGTCCCAGCCGCCGGGCGCGCGCACGTAGAACGACACCATCTTGTCGTTGGTGTGCCGACCCAGGGTCGAGGAGAGCGAGAAGCCGGCCTTGTTCACCTTGTCCAGCGCCCGGCCGACGGCGTCGAGCGAGTCGACCTCCATCATCAGGTGCACCAGACCGGGCGCCTCGCCGTGCGGGGCCGGGCAGACCGCCAGGCTGTGGTGACGCTGGTTGACGCCGAGGAAGCGCACCCGACGCACGGGCGGCGGCGAGTCGAGCCCGCCCAGCCGGATCGCGCCGCGTGGCAGGAAGTCGAGCACCTCCGTGTAGAAGTCCACCGTCTCCTCGGCGACCGTGGTCGGCAGCACGACGTGCCCCAGGCCCTGGTCACCGGTGACGAACTTCTGCGCGTGCCCGGTGAGGACCGGGCTGTGGTCGAGGACGGGCCCGAAGAAGACCTCCACGGGCGTCCCGGCCGGGTCCTCGAAGAACACGCCGGCCTCGACGCGACGCTCGTCGCACTCCTCCTGGCTGAGCACCTTCACGCCGATCCCGGAGGCCTCGACGGCACGGCCGACGGCGGCGAGCGCGAACTGGTCGCGCACCTCCCAGCCCACGGCGAGCACCTTGTCGGACTCCCCCGGTACGACGACCAGGCGGGCCGCGCGCTCGTCCATGCGCAAGTAGAGGCCGTTCTCGTCGGGCCCGGTGGTCTCCTGCATTCCCAGGCAGTCGACGGTCAGCTCGCGCCACCGCGGGATGTCCTGGCTCTGGACCTTCAGGTAGCCCAGTTGGCGGATGTGGGTCATGGCTTCGTCCTTCGTCAGGTGCGGGAGGGTGCGGCGGAGTGAGGGTGGTGGGTCAGATCATCGACAGCATCGGGCCGGGCGGCGGCGTGATGTCGATGTCGGTCAGTGCGGTGGCGTGGAAGACGGAGCCGGGCACGTGGATCGCGTGGGCGAGCCCCATGTGGCCGTCACGCCAGAACCGCTGGATCGGGTTGTCCATGCGCAGGCCGTTGCCGCCCGAGCGGGCGACGACCTCGTCCATGGCCCGCACCGCGCGCCAGGCAGCGGCCACCTGCGTACGACGGGACGCGGCGCGCTCGGCGAACGTGACCTCCTCGCCCGCGGCGGCCTTGTCGTAGAAGCGGGTGACGTTGTCGAGCATCGCCGTCCGCGACGCCTTGATCTCCTCGGCCGCAGCGCTGATCGCGAACAGCACGTAGGGGTCGTCCTTCACCTTCGTCCCGGTGATCTGCACGCGGGTCTTCTGGTAGGCGAGGTGGGCGGCCAGCGCGCCCTCGGCGATGCCGACCACGGCCGACGTGATGCCCAGCGGGAACGCGGTCGTGAACGGGATGTGGAAGCTCGGGTCGGTGTGGCCGGACTCGGCCGGCTGCGAGCCGTCGAGGAACTTGGCGAACTCGACGACGCGGTGCTCGGGGATGAACGCGTCCTTGACGATGACGTCCTTCGACCCGGTGCCGCGCAGGCCCACGACGTCCCACGAGTCCTCGACGATCTCGTAGTCGGAGCGCGGCAGGATCACGTGGTAGTTCTTCGGCGGCATGAGGGTGTTGCCCTCCTCGTCGCCCAGGAAGGCGCCGAGGAAGATCCAGTCGCAGTGGTCGGTGCCCGAGGAGAACTGCCAGTGCCCGTTGAAGATGTAGCCGCCCTCGACCGGGCGCAGCACCCCCATCGGGGCGTACGGCGAGGCGATCCACGTGTCGTGGTCCTCACCCCAGATCTCCTCCTGCACGCGGGGGTCGCACATCGACATCTCCCACGGGTGCACGCCGACGATGCCGGCCACCCAGCCGGTGGAGCCGTCGAGTGAGGCCAGGCGCATGACCACCTCGGCGAAGTCGCGCGGGTGCGCCTCGGCGCCGCCGTACTTCGCGGACTGGAGCATCCGGATCACCCCGGTCTCACGGAGCAGCTCGACGGTGCGGTCGGTCAACCGGCCGAGCTTCTCGTTCTCCGGGCCGAGAGCAGCGAACTCCTCGGCGTGGGCCTCGACGGCGTCGAGCACGGTGTTGGTCATCCTGGCCTCTTCTCTGGTGGTGCCTCCCACCAAAGATCACAGCCGGTGCCGCGGGGCGTGCCGCGGGCTCCCGCTGATCGGGACGATGCGCAGGAAGGTCAGGCGAAGGCGGCCGAGCAGCCGGTCAGCACCGCGCGGTCGCCGACCGTGGCCGTGAACGAAGCTGAAGCCGCCGCCCGATCGACAGTGGCCCCGACGGAGAGCACGTCGCCGGGGAAGACCGGCCCGGCGAATCGCGCCGACAGGCTGGTCAGGTCGGCCGGGTGGGCACCGAGCGAGGCGGCGAGTGGGAGCGTCACGGCAGCCACGGAGCACAAGCCGTGCAGGAACGGCCTCGGCTGTCCGGCGGCCTGTGCCGCGGCCGGGTCGACGTGCATGTGGTGCCGGTCGCCGAGCAGGCGGTAGAGCGCGGCCTGCTCGGGCCGGGTGGGCACCTCGAGCTGCAGGTCCGGGGCAGCGGGAGCGGCCGGCGACGAGGGTCCGCGCTGGCCACCGAACCCGCCGGCGCCGGGGGCGAACAGCGACCAGGTCGCCACGAAGTGTTCGCTCTCCACGGCCACCTCGAAGACCGCGGCGGACCCCTTGTCCCACACGTTCGCCACAGAAGCGCTCATCGTGAAGGACCCGGCACGCGGCAGGGGCGCGCGTACGTCGAGGCGCTGGGCCCCGTGCACCGCCGTACGGATGTCGAAGGCGCCGGCCGAGCCGAGCGCGTCGGGTGCCCACTGGGCCAGGGTCAACGCGAAGGTCGGCAGCACCCGGAGCCGCTCCTCGAAGACCAGGTCGAGGTCATCGGCGGGGGCGCCGACGGCCAGTGCGTAGAGGATCGCATCGCGTTCGTCGTACGACACCTGCCGCTCTCCCAGGTCGCGGCCCGCCCAGTCGCCGGCGTCGCTCACGCCACGCCCACGATCACGCCGCTGGTCGGTACGCCGGTGCCGGCGGTGACCACCACGTTCTCGACGGTGCGCGGCTGGTTCACCGAGGTGCCGCGGACCAGCCGGACCGCCTCGGCGATGCCGTTCATGCCGTGCAGGTAGGCCTCGCCGAGCTGGCCCCCGTGCGTGTTGAGCGGGAGAGATCCGTCGAGCTCGAGGTGCCCGTCCAAGATGTAGTCGGCCGCCTCGCCGCGCCCGCAGTAGCCGAGCTCCTCGAGCTGGGTCAGCACGAACGGGGTGAAGTGGTCGTAGAGGATCGCGGCGCCCATGTCGGTCGGGCGCAGCCCGCTCTGCCGCCACAGCTGGTCGCCGACCAGGCCCATCTCGGGGATTCCCGAGATGGAGGGGCGGTAGTAGGAGGTCATCATGTGCTGGTCGTCGGCCGCGCCCTGGGCCGCGCCGAGCACGTACGCCGGAGTGTTCGGCAGGTCCTTCGCGCGTTCGGCCGAGACCAGCACGAGCGCCTGGCCGCCGTCGGTCTCCTGGCAGCAGTCGAGCAGGTGCAGCGGCTCGGCGATCCAGCGCGAGGCCTGGTGCTCCTCGAGGGTGATCGGCCGACCGAAGAAGTGCGCCTTCGGGTTGGTGGCCGCGCGGGCCCGGTCGATCACCGAGATGCGGCCGAAGTCCTCCGACGTGGCGCCGTACTCGTGCATGTAGCGCTGGGCGAACATCCCCACCCACTGGGCCGGCGTGGACAGGCCGTACGGCGTCATCCAGGAGTACGCCGCCCGGTCGGCGTTGGTGTCCATCGGGCGACTGGCCTGCCCGAGTCCGTAGCGCTCCCCCGAGCGTTCGTTGAACGACCGCCAGCAGACCACCACGTCGGCGAGGCCCGCATGGATCGCGGCCGCGGCATGGGCGATCGTGCCGCACGCGGCGCCGCCGCCGTACCCGACCCGGGAGAAGAAGCTGAAGTCGCCGATGCCGACGTTGCGGGCCACATGGATCTCGGAGCTCGACTCGGCGGTGAACGTGACCAGGCCGTCGACGTCGGAGGGTTTCAGGCCCGCGTCGGCGATGGCGGCGGTGACCGCCTCGCAGGCCAGCTGCAGCTCGCTGCGGCCGGACTCCTTGGAGAACTCGGTGGCACCGATGCCGACGATCGCGGTCGCGCCCGAAAGCCCGCTCATGCTGCGTCCTCCGGAAGCTCCACGACGACCGAGCCGGTCGCGTGCGGGCCCAGGCTGTTGATGCCCTTGACGTCGACGGTGACCAACCGGTCGTCGACGGCGGTGACGGAGCCGCTCATCGTCATGGTGTCTCCCGGGTAGTTGGGCACGCCGAGCCGGATCTTGATCTTCTTCACCCGCGCGGCCGGTCCGGCCCACTCGGCGACGTAGCGCTCGACCAGCCCGTTGCTGGTGAGGATGTTCATGAAGACGTCCTTCGAGCCGCGCTCGACCGCGAGGCCCGGGTCGTGGTGGACGTCCTGGTAGTCGCGACTGGCGATCGCGGTGGCCACGATCAGCGTGCGGGTCAGCGGAATCGCCAGCTCGGGCAGGTCATCGCCGACGGTGACCGAGCTCGGCGTACGTGTGGGTGCGAGACTCATGAGGTGACCTCCTCGACGGCCAGCAGGGCGCCGAGGTCGGCCAGTGCCGCCGAGGATCCGCCCAGGGTGCTGGAGATCTGCTTGCCCCACAGGAAGTGCCGGTGCACCGGGTAGTCGACGTCGACTCCGATCCCGCCGTGCACGTGCTGCACGCGGTGGACGACGTCGAGGCCGGCCTGGTCGCACCACCACTTGGCCACCAGCGCGGAGCGGTCGGCGCCGGCCTCATTGCCGTTGCCGTTGCCGTTGCCCGCGTCGGCGTCATCCGTCAGCGCCTGCCACAGCGTCACGCGCATCGCGTCGACGTCGATCCAGCAGTCCGCGAGCTGGTGCTGCACGGCCTGGAACGACCCGAGCGGGCGACCGAACTGCTCGCGGGTCGAGGTGTACGACGCGGCGAGGCGCATGGCGCCGTCCGCGACGCCGACCTGGACGGCGGCGAGGGCGAGGGCGGCCTGACGCAGCGCGGCAGCCAGCGCCCGACCACCGGGCTCGCCGAGCGCCTCGGCCGGGGTGTCGGTGAGGGTCAGGGTGCCGGCCAGGTCGAGGCTCGTGGTCTCGGCCTGCTCCCAGGCCAGGTCGGTGTTGGCGACCAGGAACAGCCCGGCGCCGTCGGGCGTGGTCGCCGAGACCAGCACGTGGTCGGCGCCGCCGGGGGTGGGCACGACGGCCTTGACCCCGTTGAGCAGCCAGCCGTCAGCGGCACGGGTGGCCGTGGTCGTGGGCGCCGAGGGCGCGGCGCCGTCGAACTCCTCGAGGGCGAGGGTCAGGCGCAGCGACCCGTCCGCGGCACCGGGCAGCAGCGCGTCACGCTGGGCCGGTGAACCGTCGCGGGCGACGGCGAGTGCTGCGACCACGGCCGACCAGAGGGGCACCGGCGCGACGTGGCGGCCCTGCTCCTCCAGCACGACGCATGCCGCGTCGAGGCCGAGCCCGGCGCCGCCGTACTCCTCAGGCAGCGCGAGGCCGAGCAGCCCGGTCTTGGCCAGGTCTCCCCAGAGCACGTCGTCGACGCGGGTCGCGGTGGCCTCGACCTCGCGGACCCGGTCGGTCGCCGCGCGGCCGTCGAAGATGTCGCGGGCCAGGCCCTGGACGTCGATCAGCTCTTCGTCGAGGTTGAAGTCCATCAGCTCTCCTCGGTGGGTTCGGGCGCTGCCGGGCCGAAGACCGGCAGGGTCAGGTCGGGTCCGTCGTCGATCCACTGGACGGCGAGCGGCATGCCGATCGTGACGTCCTCGGGAGTGACACCGGTCAGGTTGGTGATCAGGCGGGTGCCCTCCTCGAGCTCGACGACCGCGATCAACAGCGGGTAGTCGAAGGCGGGGTGGCGTGGGTGATGGGCGACGACGTAGGAGTAGAGCGTGCCGCGGCCCGAGCACTCGACGGTGTCCCACTCGAACGACTGGCACTCGGGGCACTCGGGCCCCGGTGGGTGCCGCAGCGACTCGCACGAGGTGCAGCGCTGCACCACGAGCCGGCGCTCGCGCGCCGCCTCGAACCAGAAGGCGTTGTCGAGGTTGATCGCCGGCTTCGGGCGCTCGGCGCGGGGCTCGACCTTGGCGGCGGGCTTGAACCGCAGGGTGCGCCAGCGCTGGGTGGCGACCACCTCGCCGGCACCGTCGCGGTAGGTCTTCATCGTCGTCACGAAGCGCCCGACGCCCAGGCCGGTGGCCTTCTCGGGCGAGATCGAGTCGACGACCTCCTCCACGGAGATCTCGTCGCCGGGCACCACCTCGCGCACGAAGTCGAACTCGGAGTCGGTGGCCACCACCGAGGTGTAGCCGCCCTCGTCGAGCAGGGCGATCAGCTCCTGGAAGCCGCCGGCCGCTGCCTGCGGGCGCACCGTGGCGGCGTACCCGCGCATCGTCCAGGCCTGGATCATCGAGGCCGGGGCGACCACGTCGTCGCGCCCGGTGGCCCGGGCGGCGTCGGCGTCGAGGTGCACCGGGTTGGCGACCTCCATGGCCTCGACCCAGTGCCGGATCATCGGCACGTTGACCGGGTCCTGCCCGGGGGTGCGCTCGTTCAGCACGCGGCCGATGAAGGCTTCCAAGCGCTCGTCGTACTGCCTGTCGTCGTACGACGTCCCGGCGCTCATCGCTTGCCCCTCGGCATGCCGAGCCCGACCGTGGCGACCATGTCGCGCAGCACCTCGTTGACCCCGCCGCCGAACGTGTTCACGATGCCCTGGCGGGACAGCTGCTCGACCTGGCCGTGCAGCACGGCTCCCTCCGAGCCCGGACGGATCCGGCCGGCCGCGCCGATGATCTGGGTCAGTGTGCGTTGCACGTCGATGTGCGTCTCGGTGCCGTAGGTCTTGGCGGCGCCGGCGGTCTCGCCGCGCAGCGACCCGTCGCCGACGGCCGCGGTCAGCTTCCAGTTCATCAACCGCATCGCCTCGAGCTTGGCGTGGGTGCGGGCGAACTCCTGCTGCACCCACGGTCGCTCGATCACGCCGTTGCCCTTGGCCCAGGCCAGGGTCTGCTCCCAGAGCTGGATCATCCGGCCGCCGAGGGCGGCGAGGGCGACGCGCTCGTGGTTGAGCTGGGCGGTGATCAGCTGCCAGCCGCCATGGAGCTCGCCGACCAGCTCGGTCGACGGCACCCGGATACCGCTGTAGTACGTCGCAGTGACCGTCATCCCGCCGACGGCCTTGATCGGGCTCCAGCTGAAGCCCGGGTCGTCGCACGGCACGATCAGGATCGAGATGCCCTTGTGCTTGGCCGCCTCGGGGTCGCTGCGACAGGCCATCCAGACATAGTCGGCGGTGTTGCCGCCAGTGGTGAAGATCTTGGCGCCGTCGACCACGAAGTCGTCGCCGTCGACGACCGCGCGGGTGGAGACCGAGGCGAGGTCGGTGCCGGAGTTCGGCTCGGTGTAGCCGATCGCGAAGACGATGTCGCCGGTGAGCATGCCGGGGAGGTACTTGCGCTTCTGCTCCTCGGTGCCGAACTGCATCAGCGTCGGGCCGACGGTGTTGATCGTGACCAGCGGGAACGGCACGCCGGCGCGCTGGATCTCGTCGTAGAAGATGAACTGCTCGTCCGCGCCCAGGCCGCGCCCGCCGTACTCGGTGGGCCAGCCGACGCCGAGCCAGCCGTCCCGGCCGAGCATCTTGACGACTTCGCGGAACCGGTCGCCGCCGGCTCCGGCCTCGCCGACCGCGCGGCGCTCGTCGTCGGGCAGCAGCTGGGCGAAGTAGGCCCGCAGCTCCTGGCGCAGCGCCGTCTGGGCGGGGGTCTCACGCAGGTCCATGACACTCCTGATTCCGGGCCCGGTCGTGGGCCCACTCGTGCAGATTGACACTTGAATAGACACGTGTCAACCACATGTCTATTCAGCGGGAGTGAACCCGGTTAGAGTGACCGGCATGACTGCCCACCGCGTCGTACGCAACGTCCTCTCGCCCGCGCGTGCCGCGACGCGGGAGCGCCTGATCGACGCCGCGATCGAGCTCGCCACCGAGGGCGGGTACGACGCGGCCGGCATCCGCCAGGTGGCCGCGCGCGCCGGCGTCTCGGTCCCGACCGTCTACCAGCACGCGAGCTCCAAGGACCAGCTCCTGGTCGAGGCGCTGATGACACTCGGCGAGCGGTCCACGGAGGGCGTCCGCCAGCGCCGCCCGCGGGAGAAGACCCCGGCGGCCCGGCTGAGCGCGGTGTTCCGCCGGGTCATGCGCCAGGCAGGAGAGAAGCCGCTGCTCTACCAGGCCCTCTATCGGGCGTACGTCGCCAGCGCGCCGGCACTCACCGCCCTCGACGGACCGGTCGGGTTCGGCCCCGAACGCGCCCGCTGGATCGGCGAGACCCTGCGCGCCGGCGACGTCGGCGACCACACCGACGAGGAGATCGAGTCGGCCTCCCGCATCCTCAGCATGATGTTCCTCGGCGCGATGATCGGCGTCGCGGCGGGACGCGACGTCGACGAGGTGGTCCGGATCCTCGACGAGGCCACCCACCAGCTCATCCGCTGAGGCCTGCGCCGAGGCATTCCCGCGCGACGAGCGGCCACTGACCGGGATTGGTCGGACACACGGCCCTCCGACTCCGGATGATTCGAGGCATGAGCACCGACGTCCGCCCCACCGACACCACGCCCACCTCCGGGGACATGCGCGCCGCGATGGGCATCTTCGCCTCCGGGGTGACCATCGTGACCGGTATCGACAGCGACGGGCCGGTCGGCTTCGCCTGCCAGTCCTTCGCCTCGGTCTCGCTCGAGCCGCCGCTCATCCTCTTCTGCGCGGACCACGGCGGCCGCAGCTGGCCACGGATCCAGAAGACCGGGCGCTTCTGCGTGAACGTGCTCGGCGAGGCCCAGTCCGAGCTGTGCGCCCGCTTCGGCTCGAGCCGCGGCACCCGTTTCGAGGATCTCGACTGGGAGCTGTCGCGTTGGGGCGCCCCGTCCCTGCCGGGCGTGATGCTGCGGGTGCACTGCGAGATCGAGGACGTCCACGTCGCCGGCGACCACGACGTGGTGATCGGCCGGGTCCGCGAGCTCGAGTACGACGGCTACGAGCGGCCGATGATCTTCTACCGCGGCGCGTTCGGGACCGACTTCGACGAGCGGGCACAGAGCCACCACGACGCGACGCCCGCCTCCATGCTCACGTGGGGCGACGGCATCCGCTGGGGCTGAGGACCGCAAGAACCCACGGCTCGCGCATCAAAAGCACGCGGCTCGCGCATCAAAAACCCACGGCTCGCGCATCAAAAGGACGCGGGTCGCGTCACATCCAGCTGCTGCGACCGGCGGCCATCAGGCGGCCCATCGTCTCGGGCGACCAGGTCTGCTCGGGGACGAGGCCGTCGGTACGACGACGCGGGCGCACCGGCTTGGCCAGCTGCGGCGAGAGGGCCTGAGAGAGCTCGCGGGTGGCGGCTGCCACCAGCCCGGCCACTCGCTCGAGCGGCGCCTGGGAGTCACCGACCAGCGAGATCGCACCAATCGGACCGTCGGCGTCACGCACGGCAGCGGCGACGCAGGCGATGTTCGTGAAGCACTCGCCGCGCTCGTAGGCCAGACCACCGCGCGACCGGATGCGGTGCAGCTCCTGGTGCAGCGTGTTCAGGTTGCCGATGGTGTTGCGGGTGGTGCGGTCGAGCTCCTCGCCGACGATCTCGTCGACGGTCTCGGGCTCCAGCCAGGCCAGCATCGCCTTGCCCAGCGCGGTCGAGTGGGCCGGGGCCCGTCCTCCGACCCGCGACGGCACGGCGCCGGCGAAGCGGCCGCCCATCTTGTCGAGGTAGTGCACCTGGCCCTGGTCGAGAACCGCCAGGTGGACCACGAGACCGGTGCGCACCATCAGGTCGTGGAGCATCGGCGCAGCCTCGGTGCGCAGGTCGTTGATGCCGCGGTCGCCGGTGGCGCCCAGCGTCAGCGAGCGCGAGCCGAGTGCGTAGCCGAAGCTCGTGTGGTCGAGCCAGGCCAGCTTGACGAGCTGGTCGAGGATCCGGTGCGCGGTCGAGCGCGGCAGGTGCGTGGCGCGGGCGATCTGCTCGAGCGTCAGGCGCGTCGTCGGCCCGGTGAACGCATCAAGGATCAGCGTCATCCGCTCGACCATCGACGGCGGCAGCTCGCGATCGGCCTTGGCCGGCATCTCGACACTCTCGACAGCAGACATGTGCGCCACTCCCTTGCAGAACGGATCCCCCAAACTGAAATGAATTCTAGGTGACCGCAGCCACAAGGACAAGCCCTTCGCGAAGTTCCGTTCACCGGGAGGCCCGGACCCGGCCGAGCTGACCGGTGGCAGCATCCGCAGCAACCACCCCACCGCGTGTCAGGAGAGCCCATGCGCATAGGCATCGTCAGCCCGATCGTGACCGCAAATCCCGGAGCACACAGTGACTGGGAGGCAGCAGCCGGCATCGCCGAGCTCGCCACGATCGCCGAGGCCGCGGACCGGCTCGGCTTCGACCACCTGACCTGCAGCGAGCACGTGGCGGTCCCGACCGGGGTCGCCGAGCAGCGCGGCGCGACGTACTGGGACCCGCTGGTCACCCTCAGCTACCTCGCCGCCCGCACCACCGACATCCGGCTGGTCACCCAGGTGCTGGTGCTCGGCTACCACCACCCGCTGGAGATCGCGAAGCGCTACGGCACCCTCGACCTCGTCTCCGGGGGCCGGGTGGTGCTGGGCCTCGGCGTCGGGTCGCTCCAGGAGGAGTTCGACCTGCTCGGCGCCACCTTCGAGGGCCGCGGCGCCATCGCCGACGACGCCCTCAAGGCCCTGCGGGCCAGCCTGGGTCGTCGTACGCCGACCTACCACGGCTCGCACTTCGACTTCGAGGACCTGGTCATCGAACCGCACGCGATCCAGGAGCACCTGCCGCTGTGGATCGGCGGGCGTACGCCGCGCTCCCTGCGCCGCGCGCTGACCCTGGGCGACGGGTGGGTGCCCTTCGGCCTCTCCCTCGACGACCTCACCCGGATGCTGGCCGACGCCGACCTCCCCGACGACTTCCAGGTCTCGCTGAGTGCCGGACGACCGCTGGACCCGATCGGAGAGCCCGAGCGCACCGGGGACCAGGTGGCGCGCGTGCTGGAGGCCGGCGCCACCGTGGTGAGCACGGCGATCGACGCCACGTCGGCCGGCCACTACGTCGAGCAGCTGGAAGCCCTGGCCGTGCTCGCGAAGGAGATCTGATGGACGTCGCCGCACTGGAAGAACGCCTGCGCCGCCTCGAGGACAAGGAGGCGATCGCCGAGCTGATCGCGACCTACGGACCGCTGGTCGACGGCGGGGCCGCCGACGACGTCGCCGCCCAGTGGACCGAGGACGGCGTCTACGACGTCGACGAGATCACCATGAACGGCCGCGACGAGATCCGCTCGATGGTGCGCTCGAAGAACCATCAGGGCTGGATCGCCGGTGGCTGCGCCCACTTCCTCGGGCCCGTGAAGATCACCGCGACCGGCGACGAGGCGGTGGCCGTCTGCCACTCGCTGATGATCGTCAACCGCGGCGGAGACTTCGAGAAGGACCCCGAGTTCGTCGTACGCCGGGCCACCGCGCACCACTTCGAGCTGGTTCGTGGCAGCGACGGCTGGCTGGTCGCCAAGCGGACCAGTCGGGTGCTCGACGGCCGGGCCGAGGCGCCCGCACTGCTGGTCAAGGGCGCCCATGGGAAGCGCGCATGACCGGACAGCTCGAGGGCAGGGTCGCGATCGTCACCGGCGGCGGTGACGGCATCGGGGCCGGCGTGGCACGGGCGTTCGCGGCCGAGGGCGCGAAGGTGGTGGTCGCCGAGCTCGACGCGACGAAGGGACAGGCGGTGGCCGACGAGATCGGTGGCAGCTTCGTGCGAACAGATGTCGGCCGGCGCGACCAGGTCGAGGCGATGGTCGCCCACGCACTCGACGAGCACGGCTCGGTGGACGTCCTGGTGAACAACGCCTGGGGCCGCGCCACTGTCTCCCGGGTCGAGCACAAGACCGACGAGAACATCGACCACGGCCTGGACGTCGGATTCCGCGGTCCGTTGTGGGCGATGCAGGCGGCCTTCCCACACATGAAGGCTGCGGGCTGGGGTCGGGTGATCAACATGGTCAGCCTCAACGGCATCAACGCCCACATGGGAACGCTGGAGTACAACGCGGCCAAGGAGGCGCTGCGCGCCCTGACGCGGACGGCGGCCCGGGAATGGGCTCCGACCGGCATCGTGGTCAACGCGATCGCTCCCGGCGCCAAGAGTGCGGCGTACCACCGGGTGATGGCCGAGAACCCCGCGCTGGCCGCAGCGGTCGACGGCCAGAACCCGATGGGGCGCGTCGGCGACCCGCTGGCCGACATCGCACCCGTGGCGGTGTTCCTGGCCAGCGAGGGCGCACGCTACGTCACCGGCAACACGATCTTCGCCGACGGCGGCGGGCACATCAACGGGGTGGCCTGGGCGCCCGAGCTCCCGGACTGAGCCTGGAACGGGCCTGACCGAGCACGCGAGCCACAACGCAGAACATCCCAGTCACCGGGTGACTGGGATGTTCCGCGTTACAGGGATCTCAGCGGCGCACGGCTCAGGGCAGGCGCGCCGAGAGCCGCGGGGCGTCGATGACCGTGCCCAGCAGTGCGTTGGCCTCCGGGTCGTCGTGGCCCGAGCGCGCCAGCCAGGCGATCACCCTGCCTGACGCCTCGACGGGCGCTCCGGTGAAGCCACGAGCCTCGATCTGGTCGGTGCCGCCCCGGGCACGGCCCGACTCGGTCACCACGAATCCCGGTTCGAGGTTGAACGCACGGATGCCTTGGTCACGGAACTCCGCGTTCACCGCACCGGCGATCCGGCCGAAGCCAGCCTTCGCCGCGGCGTACGCCAGGCCCCAGCCGCCCTCGCCGGGAGGACCCGGTGGATCGATGCTCGCCGACCCCGAGCACATGTTCGCGACGATGCCTCCGCCCGCGGCGACCATGGCCGGCAGCAGCGCCTGCACCAACGCCACCTGTCGCACGAGGTTCGACTCGAGGCTGTCCCGGAGGTCACCGAGGTCCAGCTCGAGGAAGCGCGCGTGCGGGACGTGGTGCACGGCGTTGTTCACCAGCACCGTCGGCGCACCCCATTGCTCCAGGAGCAGGTCGGCGACCGCCGCCGGACCGGCCGGGTCGGCCAGGTCCATCCGCAGGGGCAGGGCCCGTACGCCGAGTGCCTGGATCGCCGCAGTCGTCGAGTCGAGGCTGCCCGGCACCGAGTGGAGGACACCGGCCTCCCGCGTGGTTCGTCCCGGAACCGAGCCCTCACCCTCGGTGACGGTGCGGGCGGTGAAGGCCACGTCGAAGCCGTCTCCCGCGAGGGCCAGCGCCGTGCTCCGGCCGATGCCCCGACTGGCGCCGGTCACCAGCGCGATCCTGCGTGGTGAAGTCATGTCAGACCCGCTCGATGATCGCGACGATGACCGGCCTGCCCATCAGGGTCGGTCCCACCGATCAGCCGATCCAGGCGTCCTGGAGCAGCACCATGCTGTTGGTGGTGTCGACGACACCGTGCACGTCCTTGCTCCACATCAGGAACTCACCGGTCGGGCTGAAGATCAGCGCCGGCACCTGCTCGTTCCACTGCGCCTGGATGCGGCCCATGATCTCGCGCTGCTGGTCCTCGGTCTCGGCGGCCTGGAACTCGTCGAAGAGGGCGTCCATCTCGGGACCGGTGGGCATGCCGACGTTGAGGTTGCCCTCGCTGTGCAGCGTGGCGAACATCCGGCCGTAGGGGCCGGCCTCACGCCAGCTGATCCCCCACCCGGCGACGTCGTAGTTGCGGTCGACGGCGACCTTCTGGATCTGCTCCTGCACGTTCGAGACCAGGTCGAGCTTGACCGTGAGCCCGACCGCCTCGAGGAACGCCTTGACGGTCAGCGCAGTCTCCTTCGAGGCCGCGTCGGAGGCGTCGAGGTAGGTCACCTTGCCGTCGAAGCCGTCGGCCTTGGCCTCGGCGACCAGCTTCTTGGCGGCGTCCGGGTCGTAGGGCAGTGGCTTCACGTCGGTGTGCCACACCGACGAGCTCGGGAAGACCTCGTTGCTCGGCAGCCCGGCGCCGCCGTACGACCGGTCCGCGATCACCTTCGGGTCGATCGCCATGTGCATCGCCTGGCGCACCCGTGGGTCGCTGCCCGGGTGCCCCTCCTGGCCGTTGATCACGGCCACGCTGCCGAGGGAGACCATGTTGAGGAAGCCACTCTGTCCGGCCTGCACGGCCTCGTCGACCAGGTCGGGCTCGCGCGTGAAGGCCGCGTCGAGCTCGTCGGACTTGAACGAGTCGTACGTCGCACTCGGGTCGTTGAGGAACACGACCTTGATGCCGTCGAGGTTGGGCGCACCACCCCAGTAGTCCTTGTTGGCCTTGAGCTCGATGCTCTCCGCTGTCTTGTGCGAGGCGAAGGTGAAGGCGCCTGCACCGACCGGCTTGAACTTCTCGCCCTCGCCGGCCGACTTGGCGACGATCATGCCCGGCCCGGTCGTGAGCATGTAGTCGAAGCTGGGCCACTTCGTCGCGAGCTCGAACTCGACCGTCAACGGGTCGGTCGCCGAGACCGACTTCACGTTGTCGCTCCACAGCATCGCCTCGTCGGCGCCCAGGCGCACGTAGCGCTCGATGCTGAACTTCACCGCGGCGGCGTCGAGCGCCGTACCGTCGCTGAACTTCACGCCGTCGCGCAGCTTGAGGGTCCAGGTCTTGTAGTCGGCGCTGTGCTCGAGGCTCTCGGCGAGCTGCGGCTGCACCGTGTTGTCGGCGCTGTTCCAGCGCATCAGCACGTCGTAGATCGCGGACATCTCGAGACCACCGGTCGAGCCGGCCACGATCGTCTCGGCCGGGTCGAGCACCGCGGGCTCGGAATAGGCGCCGAAGGTGAGCGTGCCGCCCTGCTTCGGGTCGCCGGCGTCGGCGATGTTCACCAGGCCGGTCTCGTAGGTCGCGGCGTCGCCGTGCTTCTTCTCCCCGTCGTCGCCCGAGGCGCACGACGTGAACATGGCCGCGGTCAGCACCAGTGCGGCAACGCCGCCCAGCTGGCGCCGCGCGCGGATCTTCATTGATGTCATACGAATGGACTTCCTTCCACTGCCAGGGATCCACGCCTCGTGCGGGCAGCCCGGCCTGCAGCAAAGCAACCCGTCGGCCGGAGCGCCCGGACCACTCCCACCCAGCGAGAGCCGCAGCCGAAACCCGGCGACAACCAGACCAAGCAAGTGCTAGGTTTCAAGACCTCGGGAGGAAACGGAGGGCACCCCATGAGCGTGCTGCAGATCGAACCGACACCCACACCCCGACCGGGGGTCGCCGAACGTCTGACCTGGATCCTCGACAGCTTCGTCGACGGACCCGAGGTGATGTTCCTCGAAGACATCACCGAAGCCACCGGCCTGCCCCGCTCGACCGCGTTCCGGCTGGTCACCCAGCTCGTCGACCTCGGCTGGCTCGAGCACGCCGTCTGCGGCTACCGACTCGGCCCGCGGGTGCTGGCCCTCAGCGCCCAGGCCCAGACCCACGCCACCCTGCGCGCGGCAGCGTCCGACACGCTCAACGACCTGCACGAGGCCACCGGTGCGGTGGCCCACCTCGGGGTGCTCGAAGGAGGCCGGGTGCACTACCTCGACAAGATCGGCGGGCCCCTGCGCAACAGCATCCCGGTCACCGGTGTCGGCAAGCGGATCGCCGCCGACCGTGGAGTCAGTGGGCGGGTGCTGCTGGCCGGGCTGCCGCCGGAGCAGGTCGACGTCCTGCTCGCGCAGGAGAACCGGACCCAACGACTCCCGAGCCTGCACCAGCAGCTCGATGCGGCACGTCGCCGCCACGGCATCGTCCAGTCCCCCGCCGAGAACTGCCCGATGCGCATCAACGCGGTCGCGGCACCGATCCTCTCGCCCGCGGGTGCGATCGGGGCGATCGGAGTGGCGAGTCGTCGACACCTCCGCCTCGACGCGCTGGCTCCCCAGGTGGCCCGGGCCGCCCGCCAGATCAGCCTGGCGATGTTTCCCGGCTGGACCGGCCGCCGCTGACCCCTGCTGGTCCGTTCACCCGGGTCGTCGTACGCCGCCCCGGCGACGCCGTGGCCACAGCCCGCGCGGTCACCAGATGATGTCGCGCCGGTTCACCTTGCCGGTCGCGTTGCGGGGCAGCGGTTCGGTGCCGATGTGCCACACGGTGGGCGTCTTGTATTTCGCCAGCCGCGGCGCGAGGTGCGCCCGCAACGTCGCCTCGTCGACCTGGCTGCCGGGTCGCACGACCACCGAGGCCGCCACCGCCTGCCCCATGTCGGGGTCGGGCACACCGAGCACGATGCACTCGAGCACGTCGGGCAGCAGTGCCAGCTGGTTCTCGACCTCGGCCGGATAGACGTTCTCCGCACCGCGCAGGATCAGGTCCGAGCGTCGGCTCGAGAGACGCAGGTGGCCGTCGACGAGACACCCCAGGTCGCCGGTCCGGAACCAGCCGTCGGCCGCCTCGGACTCGGCGGTGGCCTCCGGGTTGCGCCAGTAGCCCAGCATCATCTGGGGTCCGCGCAGGCAGACCTCGCCCTCGACCCCGTCGGGCACCGCCCTGCCTTCCGCGTCACGCACCTCGACCTGCAGGGTCACCACCGGGGTGCCCACCGACTGGGGGTCCACCTCGAGGTCCGCGGCGGTGGCCAGGGTGGCACCCGTGGACGACTCCGTCAGGCCGTACGTCGTCCCCAGCGCTGCACCGGCCACCGGCAGGGCCACCCTCAGCCGCTCCTTGAGCACCGGCGCGGACGGGGCGCTGTTGACCGAAAGTGCGCGCAATGAGGACAGGTCGTACGCCGACAGGTCGCACTCGAGCAACCGGGTGAGCATGGTCGGAACCGCACCCCAGTTGGTGATTCCCTCCTTCTCGATCAGCCGCAGCACGGCGTCGATGTCGAAGCGCCCCAGGTGCAGGACCGCGGTGTCGCCGACCGCGAGCCTGGCGATCGCCAGGTTGTGCAGCCCGGCGATGTGGAACAGCGGAGTGGCCAGCAGGTAGCGGCGGTGGCTCGGCGGGAAGCCCAGCTCGGTGGCGACCGCGTCGTTGAGCAGGTGGAACCAGACCGCGCAGAGCACGTTGCGGTGCGAGTGCGTGGCGCCCTTCGATCGACCGCTCGTGCCACTGGTGAACAGGATCACCGCCGGGTCGTCCTCGTCGACGTCGGCGACGGGCATCGGGGTCCCGCGGTGCCGCTCGACGAGGGCGGCCAGGTCGGTCTCGAACGACAGCACGGGCACCGCGGTCTCCGCGATCAACGCCGCACGCGGACCGTCGGCGAAGATCACGGAGGGTTCGGTGAGCTCCAGGCCGTGCGCGATCTCGTCGGTGACCCACATCGAGTTCACCCCGACCGCCACGGCACCCAACGCGACGGTGGCCCAGAACGCCACGATCCACTCCGTCGAGTTCGCGCCGCACAACGCGACCCGGTCGCCGGGGTGGACGTCGTACTCCTCACGCAGTGCGGTGGCCAGCGCGGCGACCGCCTCGTGGTGCTGGGCGAACGTCACCCGGCCCTCGATGGTGACGAGGTAGTCGGTGTCACCGAAGGCCTCCGAGGCGTGGAGCAGCTCGGTCAGGCTGCGGTGCCGGTTGCGGAACACCTGCATCGGCACACCGCGCACCAGCTCCTCGTGCAGCTCGAAGGGCTGGCCGGGGCCGGTGAGTCGAGCCATCGCCTGCTCGCGGGGCGTCATCCGTTCGTCCTCCAGAAGGGGTGGGCTCACCGGACGGTGAGCTGGCCACCGTCGATGTTCCAGCACTGCCCGGTCACCCACGCGGCCTGATCGCTGGCCAGGAACACCGCGGCGTGGGCGATCTCGACCGGTTCGCCGACCCGACCCAACGGCAGGTTGGCCCGCACGTAGGTCTCCCACGCCTCGGGCGACCAGTCGTCGAGGCGGCTGGTGGCCGTGACGCCGGGACAGAGTGCGTTCACCCGGATCCCGTGCTTGCCGAGCTCCTTGGCGGCGGTGGAGGTCAACGACTGCACGCCGGCCTTCGACGCCGAGTAGACGCCGGTGCCCGGACCCGACAGCTTGCCGCCGATCGAGGAGATGTTGAGGATGCTTCCTCCGTCACCGCGTTCGACGAAGGCCCGGGCGAAGGCCTGGGTCATCAGGAACGTGCCGCGCAGGTTGATGCGGACCACCCGGTCGAAGTCGGCGACGTCGAGGTCCAGCAGCGGCGCACGGTCGCCACCGCGGGAGGCCGCGGCGTTGTTGACGAGTACGTCGACCCGGCCGAACTCCTCAAGCGTTCCCGCCAGCAGCGCATCGACCTGGTCGGGTTCGGAGACGTCGCAGACCACCGGCAGGGCGCGGCGTCCGAGCGCACGGACCTCGTCGGCCACCGACTCGATGTCGCGCCACCCCGCCTCCTGCTCGTCGGCCGGCCGGTGTGCCGGCGTACGACCGGTGCCGGTGACCACCACGTCGCACCCGGCCCGGGCCAGCTCGACGGCGATCTGGCGTCCGATCGACCGCATCCGGCCGGCACCGGTGACGACCGCGACCTTCCCGTCGAGCCCGGTCAGCTGGTAGCTCATGCGTGCACCCCGTCGATCGTGATGAAGAGGCCGGTCGCCTCGACGCACCGGACACCCTCGTGCTCGATCCAACCCACGGCGTGGATCTTCCGGCCGCTGCGCCCGGTGATCTCGGCGTGCAGGTCGAGCGGTGCGTCCAGCGGCGTACGGCTCAGGTAGCGCAGGTCGAGGGTGCCGGTCACCGCCCGTTCGCCCGTGCCCTGGACGAGGCTGCCGAGCAGGCAGTCCATCAGGTGCGCCGAGAAGCCGCCGTGCAGGTGATCAGGCGGGCCCTCCAGGAGCGCGTCGCCGACCAGGGTGGCCCGCGCGGTGTCGCCGTCGAAGTGGATCTCGAGCGGGATGCCGAACGGGTTCACACCGTAGGTGCGCCACGGTTCGCCGGCCCCGCGCAACTCGGCGGGCAGCTCGAACGACGTCCTCAGCACCCGGGTCCGCGTCTCGGTGCCGAGCAGGTCGGCCAGTCCGGAGATCGACTTGGTCGCCTCGACGAGGTCGTCGACCGGCAGGTCGGTGGTGGCCACCGCGAGCATCAGGGCCCGGGTCGCCTCGACGAGCTCGACGGTCGCGGCCCGGCGCTCGGGGTCCGTCACAGGGGTGGCTTCGGATTCTCGGGGGTTGCTGGACACGCACTGTTTCTAGCGGCTGGGCCTCGGATTCGATGGGACCGCTCCCGGCCACCGGGAACACCTGCACCGCGGGGTGGGTCCGCGCCTAGGTTCGCGACATGAAGTTCGCCGTGATCGCACCCACCGCTGCCGGAACCACCGCCGATCCCGTCTGGATGACGGCCTACGCCCAGCACGTCGAGGCCTGCGGCTTCGAGTCCCTGGTCCTCGTCGAGCACGCGGTGGTGATGAGCCGCTACTCCAGCGTCTATCCCTACGACGCGTCCGGGAAGATGGAGCTGGCCGACGACCTCGACATCCCCGACCCGCTCGACCTGCTGGCGTTCCTCGCCGGTCAGACCACGACGCTCGGCCTGGCCACGGGCGTGCTCGTCCTTCCGAACCACCACCCCGTGGTGCTGGCCAAGCGGCTGGCCACCATCGACCGCCTCTCCGGCGGTCGGCTGCGGGTCTGTGTCGGCATGGGCTGGATGAAGGAGGAGATCGAGGCCTGTGGCGCCCCGTTCGAGTCCCGTGGCCGCCGCGCGGACGAGCAGCTGCAGGTGCTCCGCGAGCTTTGGGCCGACTCGTCGCCCGACGGCGCGGACCACCACGGCGAGTTCTTCGACTTCGACGGCGCGATGTCCTACCCGAAGCCCGCCCAGCCCGGCGGCGTACCCCTGCACGTCGGCGGTCACAGCAAGGCTGCGGCGCGACGCGCGGGCCGGTACGGCGACGGCTTGCAGCCGCTGGGCGTCGCCGGTGAGGAGCTGGCCGCGCTGGTCAAGCTGATGAGGACCGAGGCCGAGGGCGCCGGGCGCGACCCGGAGGCGCTCGAGGTCTCCCTGGGGCACCTGGTCTCCAGGATCGACCAGCCGCGCGCCGAGCGGCTCGCGGCCCAGGGCGCCGACCGGATCGTGCTCGCCGCCGGCGAGACCGCCGACCTCGACCAGGCCTGCGAAGAGCTGTCGGCCTGCGCCCAGCGCCTGGGACTCTCATGAGTGGCCCGGCTCTGACGCCGGAGTCCGCCGACCTCGTCGAACTGCGCCACCTGGTCCACCGGTACGCCGGGGCCGTCGACGACCGCGACCCGGCCGGGGTCGCCGGGCTCTTCACCGACGACGGGGTGCTGGCCACGGCGCAGCCCCCGACACACCTGGACCCGGTCGAGGAACACGTCGGGCAGGCCGGCGTACGTGCCGCGATGGAGCAGGTGCTCGGACTGCGCGGCACGTTCCACGCGGCCTGTGGCGAGGTCTTCACCGCCGGTCCGGACGCGGACACCGCGACCGGGCGGATCGCCTGCGAGGCGCACCACTACACCGACTCCCCCGACGGCCCACGCGACCTGGTCTGGACGGTGACCTACCGCGACCACTACCGGCGTACGCCGGCGGGCTGGCGGTTCAGCCGCCGAGAGGTGCACGTCGGCTCGGTGCGGACCCAGACGTTGAAGGCCGTCCGGTGAGCCGGGTCAGCGTGGTGACCGGTGGGGCGCTCGGCATCGGCGGCGCCACCTCCAGGCGCCTGGCCGCCGACGGCGACACCGTCGTGCTGGTGGACATCGACGCGGAAGCGGCCGACGCCACCGCCACGGAGATCCGGGCCGCAGGAGGGACCGCCCACGTGGTGGTCGGCGACGTGGCCGACGACGGCGTGGTCGAGGCGGTGTCGGCGCAGGTCGGCGAGCTCGGCCGGGTCGACGTCCTTGTCAACAACGTCGGCGACTTCCGCCCGGCGTCGAAGACGTTCCTGCACAGCAGGCCCGAGCAGTGGCAGCGCCTCTACGAGCTCAACCTGCTGCACGTGCTGAAGGTGACCCACGCGCTGCTGCCCCGGATGGTCGAGCAGTCCTCCGGTGCGATCGTGAACAACTCGACGGTCGAGGCGTTCCGCGGCATCCCCGGCAACGCCGCCTACTCGGCGTACAACGCGGGCGTCTCGGCGTTCACCAAGAGCCTGGCGGTCGAGGTCGGGCAGTACGGCGTCCGCGTGAACGCCATCGCGCCCGACCTGGCCGACACCCCGCAGACCTCGCGCGACGCGATGCTGCGCGGCCGCGACCCCGACCTGCTGCGCACCTGGATCCCGCTGGGCAGGTTCGGGCACGTCGACGACTACGCCGCGGTGATCGCGTTCCTCGCCGGCGACGAGGCGCGGTTCGTCACCGGCCACACCATCCCCGTCGACGGCGGCACCCTGGCCGCGTCGGGCTGGTATGCACGCGAGGACCGCAAGGGCTGGACGAACATGCCCGACCATCCCTAGGCGGGTCGCTCAACGTGAGCTGAACTGCACAGTCTCGCCCTTGACTCCCTGGCGGCTGTTGGCGGCGATCGCGACCCCTGCAAATCCGACGCCCATGAACACGATCGTCCACGACCCGAACAGGCGCGGCGCCAGCGCACCGAGCGGAAGGGTGGCCACGTGGGCCAGCAGCAGGGCGGGCACCCACTTCGACGTGGTGCCGGCCCGCAGCAGGGCCAGGCCGATCAGCAGCTCGCCGAGGTAGAACGCGGCCACCCACCCGAGCAGGAAGCCGTTCAGTCCGGGATCGGCGACCACCTCGTCGAGTGCCTCCGCGCGCACCGCACCGCTGAGGGCAAGGGCCCGGAAGAACGCCAGCAGCATGGCGTAGCCGGCCGTTCCGACACAGCCGATCAGGAAGATGCAGCAGCCGACCAGGCCGAGCAGCCCGCCCCGCTTCTGGAAAAGGGTGAGCACCGCCGGGAGGCCGAGGACGAGTGCGATCGCGGCGATGAAGAAGAGCACCGAGACCGCGAGCCACTGCGAGTCGTGTTGCTCGACGAGGTGCAGGGACTCCGTCGGGGTGTCTCCGCCGGGCAGCAACGTCGATCCCAGGGCCAGCGTCACCGCGCCGGCAATCAGCGACGCCGCCGAGGCCGGCACCCAGTCGAAACGCATGGAGACACGTTACGGCGTACCGCGGCCACGGTGCAGGCGTTCGCGCGAGTGGACGCGGTGAGAGTTACCTATCGGTAGCAGTTAGCGTCGTTGTGACAGTCGTCGATCGGATCAACGAGGAGAAGACATGGAGAAGATCGGGGTCGTCGGATGCGGCCTGATGGGAGCCGGCATCGCGGAGGTCTGCGCCCGCGCGGGGCTCGACGTCGTGGTCGCCGAGTCGTCGCAGGGTGCCGCCGACTCTGGCCGGTCACGACTCGAGAAGTCGCTGGCCCGTGCCGAGGCCAAGGGCAAGATCTCCTCCGCTGCCGACGTCCTGGCCCGGATCCGTGTGGTCATCGACCTCGACGAGCTCGCCGACCGCGACCTGGTCGTCGAGGCGATCCTCGAGGACGAGGACGCCAAGACCGAACTGTTCCGCCAGCTCGACAAGATCGTCACCTCCCCCGACGCCATCCTGGCCTCCAACACCTCCTCGATCCCGATCATGAAGCTCGGCGTGGTCACCAACCGCCCGCAGAACGTGCTCGGCATCCACTTCTTCAACCCGGTGCCGGTGCTCAAGCTGGTCGAGCTCGTGCCGTCCATCGTCACCGCGCCCGAGGTCACCGAACGCTCCCGCGCATTCGTGCAGGACGTGCTCGGCAAGGAGGCGATCGACTGCCAGGACCGCGCCGGCTTCGTGGTCAACGCGCTCCTGATCCCGTTCATCCTCTCCGCGATCCGCATGATGGAGTCGGGCTTCGCGACCGCCGCCGACATCGACCGCGGCCTGGTGCTCGGTGCCGCCCACCCGCAGGGCCCGCTCGCGCTGGCCGACCTGATCGGGCTCGACACCACCAAGGCCGTCGCCGAGTCGCTCTACGAGGAGTTCAAGGAGCCGCTCTACGCCGCCCCGCCGCTGCTCAACCGCATGGTCGACGCCGGCCTCCTCGGCCGCAAGACCGGCCGTGGCTTCTACACCTACAACTGAACGAGGAATCCATGCCTGACGAGAAGATCGTCCTGGTCGACGGCGCCCGCACGCCGGTCGGCAGCTTCGGCGGAGTGTTCAAGGACGTGCCCGGCTTCGAGCTCGGCGCGACCGCTGCCCGCGAGGCCCTGAGCCGCGCCGGCGTCGACGGCGCCGACATCGAAGAGGTGGTGATGGGCTGCATCGGCCAGGTCGGGCCCGACGCCTACAACGCCCGCCGGGTCGCGATCACGGCCGGCCTGCCGAAGAACGTGCCCGCCTACACCGTCAACCGGTTGTGCGGCTCGGGGCTGCAGGCCATCTGGTCGGCCGCCATGGAGATGCGCTGGAACGACCTCGGCCTCACCCTGGCCGGCGGCGACGAGTCGATGACCCGCATGCCGTTCTACGACTTCGGTGCCCGCAACGGCTACAAGCTCGGCAACCGGTCGCTGGTCGACGGCACCGTGATGATGCTGACCGACCCGTTCCACGACATCCACATGGGCGTCACCGCCGAGAACGTCGCCACCAAGTACGGCGTCTCGCGCCAGGAGCAGGACGAGTTCGCCCTGCTCTCCCAGCAGCGCGCCGCCAGCGAGGCCGCCAAGGCCGCGTTCGCGGAGGAGATCACCCCGGTCGAGGTGGGTGGCCGCAAGCCGTTCACCGTCACCGAGGACCAGCACCCGAAGCCCGACACCACGCTCGAGACGCTGGCCGGACTGCGTCCTGCGTTCAGCAAGGACGGCACGGTCACGGCCGGCAACGCCTCCGGGATCAACGACGGCGGCGCGGCCGTCGTACTCGCCCGTGAGTCGGTGGCTGCCGAGCGCGGCCTGACCGGACTGGTCTCCATCGAGGCCGTCGCGACTGCGGCGATGGAGCCCGAGCTGATGGGCTACGCACCCGTGCTCGCGTTGCAGAACCTCTTCGAGAAGACCGGCACGAAGCCCTCCGACATCGGCTCGATCGAGCTCAACGAGGCGTTCGCCTCGCAGGCCGTCGCGGTGATCCGCGACGCGAAGCTCGACCCCGAGCAGGTCAACCCGTACGGCGGCGCGATCGCGCTGGGCCACCCGGTCGGCGCGACCGGGGCGATCCTGTCGCTGCGGGTGGCCAAGGACCTCGTGCGCCGCGACCTCGAGCTGGGCATCGTCACCATGTGCATCGGCGGCGGCCAGGCCCTGGCCGCCCTGTTCCGGAGGATCTGACATGAGCGACCTTGTCTCGTACGCCGTGACCGACGGTGTGGCCCGCATCGAGCTCAACCGCCCCGAGGTCTCCAACGCGGTCGACCTGCCCACCGCCCACGCACTGTCGGCGGCGATCAAGTCGGCGGCCGCTGATGATGACGTACGCGCCGTGCTTGTGACGGGTGCCGGCAAGCGGTTCTGTGCCGGTGGCGACGTGGCCTCGATGGTCGCGTCGGACGGCGACCAGGCGGCGTACCTCCTCGAGCTGGCCGGCGCACTGGACGGCGCGCTGCAGGAGCTCACCGCGCTCGAGAAGCCCGTCGTCGGCGCCGTCCAGGGTGCCGTCGCGGGAGCGGGTCTCGCGGTGATGCTCAGCTGCGACCTCGTGGTGGCCGATCCCGGCACGAAGTTCGTGACCGCCTACCCCGGTGTCGGGCTGACCCCCGACTGCGGTGTCTCGTGGCTGCTCCCCCGCGCGATCGGGCAGCAGCGCGCCCTCCACATGGCGCTGACCAACACCCCGATCACCGCCGACGTGGCCCTCGACTGGGGCCTGGTCACCGAGGTCGCCGGCGCTGACCGTGCCCTCGAGCTGGCCACGACGCTGGCGGCCGGGCCGGTCTTCGCGTTCGGCCAGGCCCGGCGACTGATCCGTGGTTCGTGGGAGTCCGACCGGGCCTCTGTCGGACGCGACGAGGCGGTCACCATCGCCAAGGCCGTCGGCACCGACGACGCCCAGCGACTGCTCGCCGCCTTCACCAAGCGCTGAGCTCGGCTGGCGCGTCCCTGACTGGGACGCCTTCGCACTTGTGCGGCGCTGTGGTCGCCTCGCCCGCGTCACGACGCGTGTGGAGCGACCGTAACCCCGCGTTGCACGAGGCGGCGCGGGTGTGTTCGGGTCAGGGCAGCGGCGGGAAGATCGGGCCGCCACCGAACATCCGCCTCGGCGACACCGGGGTCCCACCGCCGGGCTCGACGATGCCCAGCTCGGCGGCCGCCTCGGCGGTGATCACCACGCCGCCCGTGCGCCGGTGCAGGTCAGGATCCGCGGCGATCGCGGCGAGCACCCGCCCCTGCAGCTCCGGCGTCTCGGTGTCGGACACCGAGACGCCCGCGATGTTGTCGACCCCGCTGGCCAGCAGCTTCTCGGTGCGGACCAGACCGGGCCACAGCGACAACACGGTCACCCCGTGCTCGCGCAGCTCCAGTGCCGCGTCGTGGGTGAGTTTGTCCAGCCCTGCCTTGGAGATCCCGTACAGCGTGGAGTGCAGGTAGGCACGGGTGCCGACGGAGGAGATGTTGATGACCAGCCCCGTGCGCCGGGCGACCATGAGGGGCGCCGCGACGTGGGTGGCCACGTAGTGCGCGCGCAGGCCCACGCCGATCAGCGTGTCCCAGTCGGACAGCGGCCTCTCCCAGAACTTCTCCGGCGTCACGTGGTTCATCGGCGGACCGGCCCAGGCGTTGTTCACGAGCAGGTCGAGACGTCCCGCGTGGTCGTGCACCTCCGTGACGAGTCGGCGTACGTCGTCATCGTCGGTGTGCTCGCAGGTGTGGGCGTGGCCCGTGCCTCCCGCGGCACCGACGCGGTCGACGGTGGCCTGCAGGCGCTCGCGGTCGCGGCCGGAGACGTGCACGGTCCAGCCGGACTCGGCCAGGCCCACCGCGATCCCTTGGCCCACGCCCTTGCTGCCCCCGGTGACCAGGGCGACCCGGCTCCCCCCGCTCACGAGAACGACTCCGTGACGGCGAAGCCCTCGGGCAACGGTGTGGTCAGGGTCCACAGCACCGTGACCTCGCTGCGGGCGATCCGCCACTCCCCGTCCTCGACGACGTAGCGGTCTGCGTATTCGACGGCGCTCACTGACTCGGTGCTCCGAGTCAGGTCGACCTGGCGGAAGCGCAGGGTCCAGGCACCGGTGGCCTCGTCGTCGTCGACTTCGATGTCGGCGTGCAGGGCGTGGTGCATGTCGAGGACGACGACCTTCCCGTCCACCCGCTGCAGGGCGATCCGGCGAAACACCGCCGCGATGCCGTCGGCGTCGTCGAAGCTCCCGATCCGTGGCCCGTAGTCGAGCACCGCACCGCGCTCGATGAAGCAGGCGCGGAAGTCCTCGGGACGCTTCGCGTCACAGGCGCGCAGGTAGCGATGCTTGAGTGCCTTGATCTGCTCGACCGCCTCGAGGCGGGAGACACGTGCTTCCAGGTCCACGGGGACACCTGCCCTTTCGCGGGGTGGTCGGTCTCGCGCAGGAACCAACGGCCCCGAGCGTTGCTGCAAGGCAAGCACTGACCCGCCATCAGCTCGACGTCAGTCCCGCCCAGTGGGCACCGTGGTCAGGCCCGTTGCCCGGCCCGTCCGTGCGCGCAGCATCGGAGCGAGTGCCGACAGTCCGGCCAGTGGCAGCAGCGCGAGCACGACCAGGCTCCAGTCGATGCCGACCACGTCGCCGAGGCCGCCGACGACGGCCGAGCCCACGGACCCGCCGACCAGGAACAGCAAGGTCGCGACACCCAGGGCCACACCGCGTACGTCGGCGTGCACGGCGTCACCGACCGCGGCACTGAGCGCGGGCTGGCCCATGCCGAACGAGGCGGTGGCCAGCATCACGGCGACCAGCAGCACCGGCGCCCACGTCTGGTGAGCACCGACCGCGGCCACGAGCATCGCGACCGAGACGATCGCGCCCGATGCGGCCAGGGTGTTCGTGGCGCCGACCCGGTTCAGCAGCGGACCGGCGAAGCGAGGGGTGATCAGGCCGACCGCAGCGCTGGGCACCATCAGCAGGCCGACCTGCCACGGCTCCCAGCCGTCGCCGACCAGCACCGCCGGGATGGCGATCAACAAGGCGAACCATGCGGCGGGGATGGCCATCGCGGCCAGCGCGCTGCGCACCACGACAGGGTTGGTGATCACCGAGGCGGGCAGGAAGCCGTGTGGTCGGCGGCGGACCCGCAGTACGACGGCCGGTGTGCCCAGTGCCATCAGCAGGACGCCGGCCACCGCCACGGCCACGCCGGTCGACGGTGACTGCACCAGCAGGACGGCGCCGGCGGCCGTGGCCGCGACCAGCACGGCACCGACGATGTCGAGCCGGGCCCCGGTGCCCTCGTTGTGCAGGGCGTGCCAGAGGAACGGGATCACGAGCAGTCCGAGGATCGGCAGCGCCATCACCGCACGCCAGCCGAACTGGTGCTCGACGATGCCGCCGATGAGGGGGCCGAGGCAGCTCAGTGCCGCGGCGAAACCGGCCAGCCGGCCGAACGCCAGGCCCCGGATCTCGCCGTGGTAGCGCGCGCTCAGCACCGCGACCCCCATCGTGGGTACGGCGGCCGCGCCCGCACCCTGGAAGATGCGGGCCACCAGCAGCACCTCGAAGTTGGGGGCGAGGGCAGAGACGATCGCGCCGCTGGTCATCAGCGCCACGCCGACCAGCAACGGCAGGCGTACGCCGACAAGGTCGGCCACCCGTCCGTAGACCGCGGTGGTGACCGCGAGCATCAACGCGTAGAGCGTGATGGTCCAGGTGCTGACACCGACGCTCACACCGAGGTCCTGGGAGATCAACGGCAGCGCGATCGCGGCCGAGGAGGAACCCATGCCGGCGAGGCCGAAGAGGAGTCCGAGCAGTACGGACACACGTCTCGCGTCTTTGGCCATCACAACCTTCACCAACCGCCGCCCGGCACCATTCATTCCTCTCCGGCGGGGGCGGATGTCGGGCGAGGCCCCGACTCGTCACACTCAGGAGACGAAGACGACCGAGTCCTCGAACGTGGCCCGGCTGGTCCGGAAGGCGTTGACCGGGTGATCGGTGTCAGCGAAGCCGAGAGAGACCGCGCAGACCACCAGTCGGTCCGCCGGCAGGTCGAGGACGTCGCGAACGGTCGGCGACTGCATGGCGATGGCAGCCTGCGGGACGGTCGCGACCCCCAGCTCGTGGGCGGCGTTGAGCAGGTTGGCGACATAGCCACCGCAGTCGACCGCCCCGTAGACACCCTGGTTGGCGTCGGTGGTGATGATCGCGACGTGGGGTGCGTCGAAGAACGTGAAGTTCTTCAGCATCTGGAGATCGCGCGCCACGCGGTCATCACGGGCGATGTCGAGGCTCTCGTAGAGCGCGTAGCCTGCCTCGCGCCGACGCTCCTGGTGGACCCCGACGTAAGCATCCGGCATCGGCAGGTCGGAGCCACCGGCTCCAGAGACCACAGCGTCGACAAGGCCCTTGGCCAACCGCTCCCTGGCCTCGCCGCTGAGCAGGTGCACCTGCCACGGCTGGGTGTTGCACCACGACGCCGTGCGTTGTGCGAACGCGAAGATCTTGCGCAGAGTCGTCTCGGGCACCTCGTCGGTGGTGAAGGCGCGGCAACTCCAACGCTCTTCCAGAACACTGTGAAACTCCACCATCACTCCTGTCTCGTGTCTGGCACCCGTCTGGTACCCGTGTGGTGCCCGTGGTGCTTGGTCGACCGAGTCAGAGGCCTCACACGGTCAGCGCGCCGACGACGAGCGCGGCGAGCTCGGTGTACGCCTCCGCGTCGCTCATCTCGAGCCGCGCGAACATCTCGCCACGCTGGATCTCGAACATCGTCGCGGCCACCATCTCCGCAGCGAACGCGGCGTTGACCGCGCGGAACTGGCCGGCTGCGATGCCTTCCGCGATCAGCTCGCGGATGCGGTTGGCCGCGGCGATGGTGTTGGTGCGATAGACCTCCGCAGCCGGCGCGAACGACGCCACGTCGTCCATGAAGTCGCGCGAGAGCGGGGCGAGGTAGTCGGCCACGGCGAGCAGGTAGGCCGTGACCCGATCGGCCGGCGCCTCGGCCGCGGCGACCGACTCCTCCATGCGAGGTACCGAGTTGCGGAAGTACTGCTTGACCACCTCGACCACGAGCTCCGGCTTCGAGGGCGCCAGCGCATAGAGGGTGGTCTTGGAGCACCGCATGCGCACGGCGATGTCGTCGAGGGTGAACCGCGCGAAACCCTCGCTCGTCATCAGGTCGACCAGGCGGTCGAGCAGGTCGAGCTGACGGGGCGTACGCCGACGGCCGGTGCCGCGCACCACCGCGCGGCCCGGCCCCTTCGACGTACCGGCACTCACGACTGCGACGCCGCCGCGATCTCGGAGGCCCGCTGCGAACGGAGCTGGAAGCGCTGGATCTTGCCCGACGGGGTCTTCGGGAGCTCGGCGACCAGGTGGATCTGGCGCGGGTAGGCGTGCGCCGCCAGCTTGGTCTTGACCCGCTGCTTGAGCTCGTCGACGAATTCCGGCGTGGCCGAGGTTCCGGGGGCGAGCACGACGAACGCCTCCACGACCTCGCCGCGCAGGTCGTCGGGGACCCCGACCACGGCCGCCTCGACGACCCGCGGGTCACCGACCAGCACGCTCTCGACCTCGAACGGGCCGATCCGGTAGCCGGCCATGATGATCACGTCGTCGTCGCGCGACGAGAAGTAGACGTAGCCGTCCTCGTCCATCGAGCCGGCGTCGCCCGTGTAGTACCACCGGCCGTCGGCGCTGAACCGCTCGGCTGTCTTCTCGGGAGCGTCGACGTAGCCGGTGAACCACATCAGCGGACTGCCCTGGAGGTCGATGGCGACCCGGCCCAGCTCGCCGGCGTCGGCGGGTTCGTCGGCCTCCTCCTTGAGCACGGCGGCGTCCCACCCGGGCATGGGGCGCCCCATCGAGCCGTGGCGCAGCTCGCCGGCGACGTCCGCCTGCCAGCCGTTGACGATCGACATGCCGAGCTCGGTCTGGCCGTAGGTGTCGTGGATCGCGGCGCCGAGGACGTCGGCGCCCCAGGTGACCACGTCGGGGTTCAGCGGCTCGCCGGCGCTGGAGATGCGGCGCAGGTCGAGCCCGGCCGGGGCAGGCGTCTCGGCGCTGCGCAATGACCGGAACACGGTGGGCGCGGCCGCCAGGTTCGTGACGCCGAGCGACTGGATCACCTGCCAGGTGGTCTCGGGGGTGAACTTGGCCTGCAGCAGGATGTTGCGGCGACCAGCGGCGAGCGGACCGGCGATTCCGTAGTAGAGGCCGTAGGCCCAGCCCGGGTCGGCAGCGTTCCAGTAGACGTCGTCGGCGGTGACGTCGAGGCCGTACTCCAGGTAGACCACGAACGTCGCCAGCGCCTTGACCGGGATCGGCACGCCCTTGGGCGTTCCGGTGGTGCCCGAGGTGAAGAGCCGCACGAACTCGGCACTCCCGGCAACGGCCACGTTCGGGGCGGCAGCCGGGTCGGCCTCGGCGAGCAGGGCGGTCAGCGAGAGGTCGCCCGACGCGACCCGGTCGCCGGCCACGATGACCTGCCGGGCCGGGTCCTCGGGGAGGTCCTCGCCGGGCTCGAGCTTGGCGCGCTGGTCGGCGTCGCAGACGACGTACTTCGCATCGCTGCCGTCCAGGCGCAGCGCGATCGCCGGCGTCGCGAAGGCGGTGAACAGCGGCACGTGCACCGCCCCGGCGCGCCAGATGCCGAGGATGACGGTGACCAGGTCTGCCGACTTGCCCATCAGGGTGGCCACCCGGTCACCGGGCTCCACACCCTGGTCGGCGAGGTAGGCGGCGAAGCGGCGCGAGCTCTCGGCCAGGTCGCCGTAAGTCAGGTCGCCAAACTTCAGGTCGCCAAACTTCAGGTCGAGCGTGGACAGATCGGGCTGGACGACGGTGAACGCGACCGCGTCGGCCGGGTGGCCGTCGCAGAGGAGCTCGCCGAGGTTCACCTCCGGTGCGTCGAAGGTGTCCAGCAGTTGTGCCACGCGGGCCTCGGGGGTCATCTGTTCTGCCTTTCGGATGCGCTCGGGGTCACTCCGTCGTGACAAGATCGTACTCGTATTAGTACGCTAGGTTCAGTCACAGTATCAATATCGCATGACCCAAGCCACAGGAGTGACCATGCCCGCCAGCCGCGTGCTGCCCACGTCCGAAGCCGCCGACCTGCTCAGGCTGGTCCGCGACCTGGCCACCAAGGAGCTGCTCCCCCGCGCCGCGCAGGACGAGGCGACAGAGACCTTCCCGCGCGACGTCTTCAAGCTGCTCGGTCGCGCCGGCCTGCTCGGACTCCCCTACTCCGAGGAGTACGGCGGCGGAGGCCAGCCCTACGAGGTCTACCTCCAGGTGCTCGAGGAGATCGCCTCGGTCTGGTCGAGCGTCGGCGTCGGCGTCTCGGTGCACGCGCTCAGCTGCTTCGGCCTCCACGAGCACGGCACCGAGGAGCAGAAGCAGGCGTGGCTGCCCGACATGCTCGGTGGCGAGCTGCTCGGCGCCTACTGCCTCAGTGAGGCGCACGCCGGTTCCGACCCGGCCGCAATGAAGACGTCGGCCCGCCGCGACGGCGACGACTACGTGCTCAACGGCGCGAAGGCGTGGACCACCCACGGCGGCAACGCCGACTTCTACAAGGTGATGGCCCGTACGTCGGACGACCGCAACGGCATCTCCTGCTTCCTGATCCCGGCCGACACCCCGGGCTTCGAGGCCGACCCGCCCGAGAAGAAGATGGGCCTGACCGGCTCCTCGACGACCACGATGCGCCTGAACGACGTACGCATCCCGGCGTCGCGGCTGCTCGGCAACGAGGGTGACGGGCTCAAGATCGCGCTGGCCGGGCTCGACTCCGGCCGCCTCGGCATCGCCGCGGTCGCCACCGGCCTCGCCCAGGGGGCGCTCGACCACGCCGTCGCCTACGCCAAGGAGCGCGAGACGTTCGGCAAGAAGATCATCGACCACCAGGGGCTGGCGTTCGTGCTGGCCGACATGGAGGCGGCGATCCAGTCCGCCCGCGCGATGGTGCTGCACGCCGCACGTCTCAAGGACCGGGGGCTGCCGTTCAGCCGCGAGGCGTCGATCGCGAAGATGGTGGCCACGGACAACGCCATGAAGGTCACCACCGACGCCGTCCAGGTGCTCGGCGGCTACGGCTACACCCGCGACTTCCCGGTCGAGCGCTTCATGCGCGAGGCCAAGGTCATGCAGATCTTCGAAGGCACGAACCAGATCCAGCGCATGGTGATCAGCCGCGCGCTGGCCAAGGACAACAACGGAACCATCAAGGAGAGCAACTGATGCAGGTCGAGAACACCGCGGCGATCGTCACCGGCGGAGCGTCGGGTCTGGGTGCGGCGACCGCCGCCGCCCTCGCCGGTCGCGGAGCCACCGTCTACGCCTTCGACCTCCCCTCGGCGATCGACGGCGCGCCCGCCGTCGACGGCGTGCACTACGTCGGCGTCGACGTGACCGACCCGGAGCAGGTCCAGGAGGCGGTCGACCAGGCCGCCGCCGACCCGACCACTCCCCTGCGCGTCGTCGTCAACTGCGCCGGCATCGGTCCCTCGGCGCGCATCCTGTCGAAGAAGGGCGTCCACGACCTCGCGCTCTACGCCAAGATCGTGCAGATCAACCTGATCGGCTCGTTCAACGTGCTGGCGCTGGCGTCCGAGAAGATCGCGGCCACCGAGCCGCTCGAGAACAACGCCCGCGGCATCATCATCAACACCGCCTCCATCGCCGCCTTCGAGGGACAGATCGGCCAGGCGGCGTACGCCTCGTCGAAGGGCGGCATCGTCGGCCTGAACCTGCCGGCCGCCCGCGACCTCGCGCAGCACGGCATCCGTGTCAACACGATCGCCCCCGGCATCGTCGAGACGCCGATGCTGGCCACGGTCTCGGAGGAGTTCCGGGCCGGCCTCGCTGCCGGCGTACCGTTCCCGCAGCGCCTCGCCAAGCCGTCGGAGTACGCCGACCTCGCGCTGTTCCTGGTCGACCACGACTACCTGAACGGCGAGGTGTTCCGCATGGACGGCGCCCTCCGCATGGCCCCCCGCTGACAGTTCCCGCTCGTCGTGTCGTTCACGCCGCGGGCCGTCCGGGAACCCACCGGTGCAGACTTCGGCTCAGCATGACCGCTCGACTGTTCAGGTGAACATACAGTTCGCTGTCCCGGCCCCGGATCCACGCTCACCAGCGTGGATCCGGGGCCGAACTGCGTGCTCAAATGAACGGCGCTCCGCCAGTGGCGGCGAGGCACGAGCAGGCTAGGCGAGTCTTGACCAGCAGGTGCAAGGCTTCGCGGACCCGTTCGGGCGCGTGCATCACGTCCTCCCAGAGGAACCGCGCAACCACCCATTGCTGCGTCGCGAGCCACGTGTAGCGGCGCACGTCCGCGCGGAACAGCTCCTTGCTCCCGTGGAAGGCGTAGGACTCGGCCTCGATCACCAGCCGGAGCCGGCGGTCGGCCAGATCGACGCGGTGAGGCCCGATCTCCACCTGCGGCTCTGCACAGAGTCCGGTCACTTGTGCGGCGATCACGCGAAGACAGCTCTCGAACGGGTTGGCGGCGCGGCCATCGGCGAACTCGACGACCGCCATCGCTCGTGAGCGACCAGTCCTCGGCAGCGACACGACAACAGCTCGGAGGTCCTCCTTCGTCACCAGCCTGCTGCGCAGAGCGGAGTCCGCGACACACACCGCCTCGTCGAACGGGAGCCAGCGCGCGCAGTCGGCCACTGTCCGGGCGAGTGAGGTCACGCCTTGGAAGACGTGGCCGGCAGGCAGGGTGTCGCGATGAAGCTGGACACCCTCGCGGCGCGATGCGTCGACCCGGCGACTGCGAGGCACGGTCACCGTCGGATGCTCCGGTTCCTTCTTCATCTTGAGGCCCCAGTGCAGGGCAGCACTCAGGCCAGAGACGACTCCGCAGAGTTCCCCGGCCGCGCGACGATGATCGTCCGTCGGCAGTGCATAGCTCCCGTGCCTGTGCTTGACGATCACGCCCAGCTGCAGTGCCTTGTCGAGGCCTCGACGGTTGGTCAGGCCCTTGAGCTCTGCCCACGTCGCGCTGCCGCCACAGCGGTGCAGAGCGGTCAGAGCGTCCATGGACCCAGTCTTCTTCGCATGGCGCGGCGGCGCATCTCGCTGTCCACAGGCTCTGTGCTCGGAGGCCTGTGGAGTCAGCGTGCGTGCAGATGGACCTGCAGTTCGCGGCGCCGCCTGTCGATGCACGCTCGACTGCCGGGCGACCGGTCCGAACTGTATGTCGAACTGAACATCTCGCGCTGGGTTGTCGCGTGGTACGGCGGTGTACGGCGGTGTGCGGATCCGTGCGCGTGTCGCCGGAGGCAGCTGCGCCGTGTGACGCGCAGATCAGCGGGCGATGAAGAGGATCTCCTCGCGCCCGTAGGTCATGCCGGGGTGCTCGGCCGCGAGGTGGGCCTGTGTCTTCTCGACCAGGTCGTCCTCGTCGGTCCCCTTGATGTGCGCCCCACAGGGGCAGTGCAGCTGCGTCTTCATGGTCGTCACCCTACGACCGGTCAGTGCAGGAGCGCCGCGAAGCGACGGTTCATGTCGGCCACGGCGGCGTCGGCGGCCGGCGAGAACGCGGGCATGTCGACGAAGCCGTGGATCAGGCCGTCGTAGGTCACCGAGTCCACGGGTACGCCGGACGCGGCCAGTGCGTCGGCGTACGCCCGGCCCTCGTCGCGCAGCGGGTCGAACTCGGCGGTGACCACGATGGCTGGCGCCAGCTCGGGTCGTACGCCGTGCAGGGGCGAGAGGCGGGCGTCGTCGGGTGCGGCGGCGGACTGCAGGTAGTGGCCCAGGAACCACTCCATCAAGGGCAGCTCGAGGAAGTAGCCGGTGCCGTTGGACTCGCGGGACGCGTAGTCGCCGAACACGTCGACGGCCGGGTAGATCAGCAGCTGCGCGGCGACCCCCGGCACCTGCTGGGCGACGACGGCGGAGAGGTTGCCGCCGGCACTGTCGCCCGCGACCGCCCAGACGTCGGAGCCGCCGTAGGCCGCGAGGTCCTCGCTGATCGCGGTGGCTGCCGCGAGCGCGTCGTCGACCGCGGCCGGGAAGGCGTGCTCGGGTGCCACGCGATAGTCGACCGAGACGACCACGGACGACGTGTCGCGGCACAGCCGACGGCAGGTGTTGTCGTGGGTCTCGAGGTCACCGACCACCCAGCCGCCGCCGTGGAAGAACACGATCGTGGGCACCGGACCGTCGACCGCCGGACGGTAGACCCGGGCCGCGAGTCCGGCGACCGAGATGTCGACGACCGATCCGACCTCGATCCGGCCCGACTGCGCGGCCGCGATCTGGGCCAGGGCCGCGAAGGCCTTGCGCGCATCGTCGGGCGACGACTCGTGCATCGGCGGGTTCCCCGACGATTCGATGAATTGGAGCAGGGCCGAGATTCCTGGGTCCAGGGGCATGTCCGCGACGATATCGGTGCGCCGTGCCGAACTCCGGCAGTTCCCGCGGTGGGTCGCCTCAGCGGGCCAGGAAGACGCGGATGCCCCGGGTCAGCCCGGCGGCGTACGACGACCGTCCGCGCGGCGTGGTCATCCGGCGGGCGTCGGCGGCCGAACGCATGTTGCCCAGCTCGACCATCACCGCGGGCATCGCGGAGAGGTTCAACGTGCCGAGGTCGCCGCGCACGTCGAGGCCGTCGCCGCCGGCGATGTAGCCGGCGTACGGCAGTCGGCGCGCGTGCAGTCCGGCGCGAACGTCGAGCGCCAGCCGACGCGCGGCGCGGTCACGGGGCGGCGTGATCACGTGGAAGCCCGGGCCGCCGGCGTACGACCCGTCGCCGTGGAGGCTGATCTTGAGGTCGGCCCCGAGCGCGTTGCCGCGGCGGCCGCGGACGTCGACGCACGGCCCCCAACGATCGAGGCGGTTCGACGTGCGGGTCAGCACGACCTTCGCGCCCAGGCCGGTCAGTCGAGACTGGAGGAGGCGGGCGACCTGCCAGGTGAAGGTCGCCTCGGGGTAGCCGTTGTTCGTCGAGGCCCCCGTGGTGTTGCAGGGTTTGCGGAAGCCGCCGGCCGGCACGAGGCGGTTGATCTCGCTGGGGAAACGCGCGTTGCCGAGCTGGTGCCCGGGGTCGATCACGATCACCTTGCCGGCCAGCGGCTCGGGAGCGGCGGGGGCCTGGACGGCGGCCCGGTGGGTCGGCGCCTCCACCGGCGGCACCGGCAGCAGGGCTCCCGCACAGGCCGCGGCGGCGACCACGAGCGCAGCAAGACCGGACCGGAACATGGCCGCCAGCCTACGTGGCCGCGGGGTTGCGAGACGGGGTGCCGGGCAGCAGGCTCGCGGCTGCGTCGACCCACGAAATGGCGTACCCGCGAGTAGGTCCGGGAACCCCCGAATGACCGTCACCTCGGCGTGCTGGCGTCGTTGGGCAGGACAGCGGTCACCTGCCGGCCGCACTGGTCGACAGCGGCCACTCGCGAGACAACGGGGACTTGTGTGAGCAACGACGTGGAACTGGACGGACCGGAGGTCGGCACCGTCGACACTGCACCGACGTCCGGCGAGCGAGTCCTGGTCCGGCGGCGTCGGCGCCGCAGCTGGATCAAGCGCCGCTGCGCATGGTTCCGCAGGCACAAGGCGATCACCACGCTCGTCGTGATCGCCCTCGTGCTGCTGGCGATCCTGATCGGCTGGCTGCTCTACCTGAACTCGAAGCTCGGCGACGTACGCCGGTTCGAAACCGACCTCGGCGACAACCGCCCGCCGCAAGGCCAGGGCACGGACATCTTGCTGATGGGAGTCGACGACCTCGACGGCTCTCGCGAGGTCGGCGACAGCGTCTACGAGATGCTCGAGGCCGGCACCTGGAAGCCGGGCACCGCCCGCAGCGACACGATGATGGTGCTGCACATCGAGGCCGACCACCGGGCCGCCCAGCTGGTCTCGATCCCGCGCGACTCGTACGTCGCCATCCCGGGCCACGGCCGGTCGAAGATCAACGCGGCGTTCTCCTGGGGCGGCCCCGACCTGGCTGCGCGCACGGTCGAACAGACCATGGGCATCCGCATCGACCACCTCGTGATCGTCGACTTCGACGGCTTCAAGGACGTCACCGGGGCCATCGGTGGCGTCAACGTCTTCGTGCCCAGGACGGTGAGTGATCCCCGGTCCGGCACGGTCGACTGGGAACGAGGATTCCACCACCTCGAGGGTGACGAGGCGCTGCACTACGTGCGCACCCGCTACAGCCTGCCGAACGGCGACTTCGGCCGCATCCAGCGGCAGCAGAACTTCCTCCGCACGGTGCTGGAGAAACTGACCACGCGTGGCGTGATGTTCAACCCGGTGCGCCTCACCAGGCTGGCGCGGAACCTCTCGAGCCTGGTGATGGTCGACGAAAGCCTGACCAGCGCGAAGATCCGCGACCTCGCCCTGGCGAACAGGCACCTGCGCAGCGGGTCGTTCCGCTTCCTCACCCTGCCCAACTCGGGCAGCGGCATGGTCGGCGACGCGAGCGTCGTGAAGGTCAAGCCGCGCCAGGCCCGCGCCATGTTCGAGGCGATCTCGAAGGACCAGTTCGAGTCGTGGTACGCCCATCACCCGGTCAGCGAGCTGCCTGCTGGCAACGAGGTGCCGTGACGTCAGTCGAGCAGACCGAGCAGGTACTCGCCGTACCCGCTCTTCGACAGCGGCTCGGCCACTCGCCGCAGGTCGTCGTCGCTGAGCCAGCCCTGACGCCAGGCGACCTCCTCGGGCGCGCCGATCTTCATGCCCTGGCGGCTCTCGATGGTGCGCACGAAGTTGCTGGCGTCGTTGAGGGAGTCGAACGTGCCGGTGTCGAGCCACGCCGTGCCGCGCGGCAGCACGGTCACCTGCAGCTTGCCCTCGTCGAGGTAGAGCCGGTTCAGGTCGGTGATCTCCAGCTCGCCGCGCGCCGACGGCTCGAGCGTGGCGGCCCGCGCCAGCACGGAGTTGTCGTAGAAGTAGAGCCCCGGAACGGCGTACGACGAACGCGGTGTGGCCGGCTTCTCCTCCAGCGACAGTGCGCGTCCTTCGGCGTCGAACTCCACCACGCCGTACGCCGTCGGGTCGGCCACCTGGTAGCCGAAGATGGCCGCACCGTCGAGGTCGGCGAAGCGGGTCAGCTGGTTGCCCAGGCCGTGGCCGTAGAAGACGTTGTCGCCCAGCACCAGCGCGACCGACTCGTCGGCGACGTGGTCGGCGCCGATCAGGAAGGCCTGGGCCAGTCCGTCGGGCGAGGGCTGCACGGCGTAGGTCAGCGAGACGCCCAGCTGCGACCCGTCACCGAGGAGTCGCCGGAACGCCTCGGCCTCGTGAGGGGTGGTGATCACCAGCACCTCGTGGATGCCGGCCAGCATCAGCGTGGAGAGCGGGTAGTAGATCATCGGCTTGTCGTAGACCGGCACCAGCTGCTTGCTGATGCCTTGCGTGATCGGGTGGAGCCGGGTGCCGGTGCCACCGGCCAGGATGATTCCACGCATGGCGGTCAGCATAGGTGCGAACGCGTGAATAGGGTGGCCGCATGAGACTGCTCGTGACCGGTGGCGCCGGGTTCATCGGCTCCAACTTCGTGCACCACGTCATCACGCACACCGACCACCACGTGAAGGTGCTCGACAAGCTGACCTACGCCGCCTCCCGCGAGGCACTGGCCGGGCTGCCCGTGGAGCTGGTGGTCGGCGACGTCGCCGACGCGGCCGTGGTCGACGCACTGGTGGCGGAGGCCGACGCGGTCGTGCACTTCGCCGCCGAGTCCCACAACGACAACTCGCTCGACGACCCGTCGCCGTTCATCCGCACGAACCTCCTTGGCACGTTCGCGATCCTCGAGGCGGTGCGGAAGCACGACGTACGCCTGCACCACGTCTCCACCGACGAGGTGTACGGCGACCTCGCCCTCGACGACCCCAAGCGGTTCACCGAGGACACCCCCTACGCGCCGTCGTCGCCGTACTCCGCGTCGAAGGCCGGGTCCGACCACCTCGTCCGTGCGTGGGTGCGCAGCTTCGGGGTGCGCGCGACGGTCAGCAACTGCTCCAACAACTACGGCCCGTGGCAGCACGTCGAGAAGTTCATCCCGCGGCAGATCACCAATGTCATCCACGGCATCCGGCCGCGGGTGTACGGCGACGGGCTCAACGTGCGCGACTGGATCCACGCCGACGACCACTCGTCCGCGGTGCTGCGGATCCTCGATGCGGGCCGGATCGGCGAGACCTACCTGATCGGTGCCGACGGCGAGAGGAACAACCTCGAGGTGGTGCGGCTGATCCTCACGCTGATGGACCGGCCGGCCGACGCGTTCGACCAGGTGACCGACCGGGCGGGCCACGACCGGCGCTACGCGATCGAGTCCGGCAAGCTCCGGGCCGAGCTCGGGTGGGCGCCGCGCTTCGAGGACTTCGAGCAGGGCCTGGCCGACACGATCGAGTGGTACCGCACCCACGAGGAGTGGTGGCGCCCGCACAAGGCCGCCACCGAGTCGTCGTACGCCGCGAAGGGCATGTGATGGGCGGTCCCTCCCTGGAGGTCGAGGCCACCCCGGTCCCCGGCCTGCTGGTCGTCCGCCTGCCGGTGATGGCCGACAGCCGCGGCTGGTTCAAGGAGAACTGGCAGCGCGAGAAGATGACCGCGCTCGGGCTGCCCGACTTCGGACCGGTGCAGAACAACGTCTCGTTCAACACGCGCCGCGGCACCACCCGCGGCGTGCACACCGAACCCTGGGACAAGTTCGTCTCGGTGACGAACGGCCGCGTGTTCGGTGCCTGGGTCGACATGCGTGAGGGCTCGAGCTTCGGGACGTCGTACTCGATCGAGATCGACCCGTCGGTGGCGGTGTTCGTGCCGCGCGGCGTGGGCAACAGCTACCAGACGCTCGAGGACGCGACCACCTACAGCTATCTCGTCAACGAGCACTGGCGGCCGGGCGCGGCGTACCCGGCACTCGACCTGGCCGATCCGACGGTGGCGATCCCGTGGCCGATTCCGCTCGCGGAGGCGGAGATCTCGGAGAAGGACCGGCACAACCCGCGCCTCGACGCGGTCGCCCCGATGGCGCCGCGGCGTCCACTCGTCATCGGCGCCCACGGACAGCTCGGCCGCGCCCTCGTCGCCGAGTTCCCGGACGCCCGTGCCGTCGACGCGGACGAGCTCGACATCACCGACGCCGAGGCACTGCGAGCCTGGCCGTGGCACGAGCACGACGTGGTGCTCAACGCCGCGGCCCACACCGCCGTTGATGCCGCGGAGACCGAGCGCGCGGAGGCGTGGGCGGCCAACGCTGCAGGTCCTTCACTGCTGGCGGCGATCGCCCGCGAGCACCGGCTCACCCTGGTGCACTGGTCCAGCGACTACGTCTTCGACGGCACGGCCGAGTCCTACGACGAGGACGACGCGGTCTGCCCCCTGGGCGTCTACGGGCAGTCGAAGGCGGCCGGCGACCTGGCCGTGGTGACGGCCCCCCGGCACTACCTGGTCCGTACGTCGTGGGTGATCGGCGACGGCCACAATTTCGTCGCGACGATGGCGCGACTGGCCCGCGACGGGGCGTCTCCAGGCGTCGTCGACGACCAGGTCGGCCGGTTGACGTTCACCACCGAGCTGGCCCGCGCCGTACGACACCTGCTCACCACGCGCGCGCCGTACGGCATCTACAACGTGACCGGCGGCGGCCCCGCGACGAGCTGGGCCGACGTGGCCGCCGAGGTCTTCGAGCAGTGCGGGCGCTCCCGCGGCGACATCGGCCGGGTCACGACGCAGGAGTACGCCGCCGGCAAGGCGCTGGCACCACGTCCGGCGCGCGGTGTGCTGTCGACCGGGAAGATCGAGGCCACCGGCTTCACCCCCGAGGACGCGATGACGACCCTGCGCCGCCACGTGGCGGGCTGAACGAAGGGGCCGGCGGCAGGCGCCGGCCGCAGAGTCAGCGGCGGGTGAGCTCCTGGACCGCCGGGCGTACGTCGACGAGATAGACGATCGCGGCGATCGAGCCGATGAGGTGCAGCAGGTTCAGCGGCGAGGAGTCGATCAGCAGCAGCTGTGCGGCCAGGGCAACGCCGAGGATGCCGACCCACGCGGGCTTGGTCAGCTTGTTGGCCGCGTGGTAGGCCTCCGCGGGCCAGAGCAGCGCGTTGACGAACGCGAAGACCTTGACGGCGATCGCGATGAAGACCACGGCAAGCATGACGTAGCCCTCGACGGCAAAGATGTTCAGCACGCCCCAAAGCCTACCGGGGACACTCCCGGAGGCGGATTCCGCGCGAGATCGCGTGCCGCGGCGCGCGACCTGCCGGCACTGGGGACTCGGGCCCGATCGCCCCCAGAACGTGCACAACCCCGGACCGCATACGTCCGGGGTTGTGCACGCCCCCGAGTTCGGGGCAATGAAGTCAGAACAGCGTCAGCTGTTCCGATTCAGCCTCAGTCCTTCAGGCCTGCTCGGCCGCCGGCGCCTTCTTGGCGGCCGGGGCCTTCTTGGCCGGAGCCTTCTTGGCGGCGGGCGCCTTCTTGGCGGCCGGGGCCTTCTTGGCCGGAGCCTTCTTCGCGGCCGGCTTGGCGGTGCCGGTGGTCGACTTCGCCGAGGCGGAGACGGTGGTCTTCGTCTGCTTGGCGTCGACGTCCAGCTTCAGCTCGACCTTGCGGAGCTTGGCAACGGCCTTCTCGCCGCGCTTGGCGAGCTCGGTGTAGGTGTCGGTCGCCTCGCTGACCGCGTCGGCGACGAAGTTCTGCGCCTTGGCGGGGAACGCCTTGGCCTCGGCCTGGAGCTCGTTGACCTGGGCCACGAAACGGGCCTGGGCCTTCTTCGCCTCGGCCTGCAGCTCGGCGAGCTTCGCCTCCAGCTTGGCCTGGGCGTCCTTGGCTTCCTTGGTCACCGTCTCGACGCGGGCCGACACGACGGTCTGGGCCTGCTTGTTGAGGTTCTTCGGCTCGAACTCGAAGCCGGCAACCTTCTTCTGCACGTCGGCGACCTTGGCCTGCACGTCGGCGGCGTACTGGCGGGCGTACTCGACGGTGAGGTCGGTGGCGCCGACGGTGGCGTAGAACGGGCGAGCCGCTTCGGTCTTGATGTCGAACTTGGCCTTGGCCATGTCGATCTCCTTGGTTTGTACGTCGCGATCCCGGGGACCGCTCCGAGTGGGATGGTCAGCTGTCGGTCGGCTCGTCGTCCGTGGCGTTGAGCGCCAGGAACGAGGAGTAGACGTCGAGCAGGGACTGCTTCTGACGCTCGGTGAGCGCAGGATCGGCCAGGACGGCCAGCTCGACGGAACCGCCCGCGGTGTCCTCGGGGCTGAGGATGCCGGCACGGATGTAGAGCTGCTCCGCGGAGATGCGGAGCGCCTTGGCGATCTGCTGGAGAACGTCGGCGGAGGGCTTGCGCAGACCACGTTCGATCTGACTGAGGTACGGGTTCGACACGCCGGCCTGCTCGGCGAGCTGCCTCAACGAGAGCTTCGCAGTGGTGCGCTGCTCCTTGAGGTAGTCACCGAGTGACTCGACGGTCTTGCCGACCACGCCCTTTGCCATGGCTCCATGGTGCTAACAAAAGTTAGCAAATGCAAGCCGGCTCGACGTGTGACGGGCCACAGCTGCCGTGGAACCCGCACAGGACAAAGAGATTGCGTCTTCAACCACTGCTAACTGCAGTTACCGCCCTGTCGATCAGAAGGAGGCGCGGATCTCTCCGACGGGCTTCCCGCCACCGAGCAACGGAAGCTCACCGGTCCTGTTCATCGCCGCGACGTCGACGCCGTCCAGCTTGTCGACCCCGGAGCGGCGCAGCGCCTCGGCCATCAACACCGGCCGGACCCGCGGTGCCCCGTCGTCGCACTTCAGTGCGAACGCCTGGCCGTTGGGCAGCGCCACGGCGTAGCAGGACTCGGCTCCGGCCTTGCCGATCGCGCCGGGGATGGCCGTGAAGAGCGCGAGCTCGTCGCGGGTGGAGCCGGACACGTTCTGCGGGAACTCGCGCATGGCCTGGGCAACCCTCGCCTCAGGACCGGAGGTGGCGAGAGCGAGTGTGCGGAACGCCCGTGCCAGGCCGATCAACGAGGTCGAGAGCAGCGGGGCCCCGCACCCGTCGACAGCCACGTGGGCGACCGCCTCACCCGTCAGCTCGGCGAACGTCTCGGCGATCGCGACCTGCAGCGGGTGGTCGACCGCGAGGTACGTCGCGGTGTCCCAGCCGTTGACCACGCAGGTGGCCAGCATCGAGGCGTGCTTGCCGGAGCAGTTCATCAGCACCGGCGCCTTCTCACCGCCGGACCGGATCAGCGCCTCCTTGGTGGCGTCGTCCAGCGGGTAGTCGGGCGGGGTCTGCAGCGCCGACTCGCCGAGCCCGGCGCCGGCGAGGATGCGGCGTACGCCGTCGACGTGGAAGGGCTCACCCGAGTGGGAGGCGCAGGCCAGCGCGAGCAGGTCCGGCGGAAGGTCGAGACCGGCCCGGACCATGCCGAGCGCCTGGATCGGCTTGTTGCACGAGCGCGGGAAGACCGGCTGGTCCACCATGCCGACCGACCACTCCACCTCGCCGGAGGTGTCGAGTGCGACGACGGAGCCGTAGTGGTGGCCCTCGACCACTCCGGAGCGGACGATCTCGGCGGCGACAACGGGTGCAGACATGAGTCCGACGCTATCGCCCACGCGACGGCGCTGTTACCGCGCCGTCTCCAAGGGCACGATCTCCCCCCGCTGGCCCGGACGGACGGCGCGACACGGCCGACTGACCCGATCACCGTGGTGGACGATCTGCTGCACACAGAACCCGGGTGCCGACGCGTCACCGCGTCCGGGCGTCAGGATCGCGCCACATCCGCCAGCGACACGACCGATCGCGTGCCCCGACCCGGCGCTGCCCGCGGGGATGACACAGGCCTGCGGGTCACCGAGGTCCAGCTGCGCCTCAGGTGCGAGAACCCGCTCGGGGCCCGGGAAAGCCGCCCGGGAGTGGCCCGACGCCACAGGCACGGCGGTTCCGGCCGGGGCGGCGCCGAGCAGCACCAGCGCAAGGAGTGCGCAGACCGCGACGATCCTCAGGTCCATGCGCCGAGTATCCGCCCGAGCAGGTCATCGCGGCAATGAGGCAGGATTGCGCCCGTGTCGACGACTCCGCAGAACAGCCCGGCCCAGCACTGCCCGACCCAGCGCGAGCTGGACGACCTCGAGCTCCTGGTCACGGGCGCCTACTCGCCCCTGACCGGGTTCAACGAACCCGGCTCGCCGGTCAAGCTGCATCTCCCAGAGGGCCTCGGTGACGAGGTGGAGCTGGTCGACCCCGAAGGCCTGCCGCTGGCCACGGTCACCCGCGACGGCAGCGTCACGCACCTGACCCACGCGCAGTACGGCCCGTTCCGTCGGCTCTACCTCTCCCCCGGCGATGTGCGCGAGCAGCACGCCGGCGCCACGTTCGTGCCGATCACCGACGCACTGACGCAGGCCGAGCTCGACTCGCTGCCGACGGGACGCATCGTCTTCCTGGCGCTGGTCGGCGCGGGCACTCCCGACGACCTGAGCCCGGTCGGACTCATCCGGGCCACGCTCGCTGCGGCGGCACTGCTGCCGGACGCGGCCGTGGTCGCCGTACCACTCCCTTCGCACGACGACCCGTCCGCCGACCACCTGCTCGGCACGCAGGTGGTGGCCCACTACGCCGCCGGCGACCCGGTCTTCGCGTTGCCCTCGAATGAGAGTTCGCTGGTAGATGAGGCGGGGAACGAGTCGTCTGCCTCGGTGGTTGAGGAGGCGAGGAACGAGCCGTCTCGAAACCACCCCGCCGAGATCCAGGCCGTCGTGGACTTCGACCGCCCCGCGCCCGACGAGCGCGGGCTCGTGCTCTTCTTCACCGGACTCTCCGGCAGCGGCAAGTCGACCATCGCCCGGGCCCTGCAGGACAAGCTGCTCGAGCAGGGTCGTCGTACGGTCACCTCCCTCGACGGTGACGTCGTACGCCGCAACCTGTCGGCCGGCCTGACCTTCTCCAAGGAGGACCGCGAGACCAACATCCGCCGCATCGGCTGGGTGGGCGCGGAGATCTCCCGCCACGGCGGCGTGGCGATCTGCTCGCCGATCGCGCCGTTCGACGAGACCCGCCAGCAGGTCCGTGCGATGGTCGACGCGGCCGGCGGCGAGTTCTTCCTGGTCCACGTCGCGACCCCGCTCGAGGAGTGCGAACGTCGCGACCGCAAGGGCCTCTACGCCAAGGCGCGCGCGGGCGTGATCCCGGAGTTCACCGGCATCTCCAGCCCGTACGACGAGCCGACCGACGCCGACGTACGCGTCGACACCACCGGCCGCACGATCGAGGAAGCCCTCGACGACGTGCTCGACGCCCTGCGTGAGGCCGGTCTGCTCGACCTCTGATCCGTCGACCCGTCGCCAGTTCGGATCGACCCGTCGCCAGTTCGTGCGATCGGCCGCGAACTGGCGACAGGTCGACGTGAACTCACGACAGGTCGACGTGAACTGGCGACGGGTCGACAGCCTTGCCATTTCGGTTTCGCGGGCATATCGTCAGTTATTGAACAGGTTGTTCGTATCTGAACAGGAGACACCATGCGGGTCGGAATCATCGGTGGCGGGATCGGCGGACTGGCCGCGGCCATCGCACTCGAGCTCAAGGGCGTCGAGACCATCGTGCTCGAGCAGGCTCCCGGGCTCGGCCGGGTGGGCGCCGACATCAACCTGACCCCCAACGCCGTCCGCGCCCTCGACGGACTCGGCGTCGGTGACCGGATCCGCGAGACGGCGGCCCGTCCCACGCACCGGATCAGCCGAACCTGGGACACCGGCGAGGAGACCTCACGGCTCCCGATGTCCGATGCGGCGCAGGAACGGTACGGCGCACCCCAGCTCACGATGCACCGCGCCGACCTGCTCGACGCTCTGACCGCGGCGCTCCCCGCCGACCGGCTGCGGCTGGGCAAGAGGCTGGTGCGCATCGAGGAAGGACCCGACTCGGTGGTGGCCCACCTCGAGGACGGCAGCACCGAGACCGTCGACCTGCTGGTCGGCGCCGACGGCATCCACTCGGTCGTCCGCTCCGCGCTCCTCGGCGAGGAGCACCCCGAGTTCACCGGAGTCGTCGCCTACCGCGCGGTGGTCCCCGTCGAAGCAGTCTCCGCAACCGTGCAGAACCTCGACGCCTTCACCAAGTGGTGGGGTCCCGACGCGGCCACGCAGATCGTCACCTTCCCGCTCAACCAGGGCAAGGACGTCTTCATCTTCGCGACGACCCCGCAGGACTCGTGGCGCGAGGAGTCGTGGACCTGCCCCGGCGACGTGGTCGAGCTGCGGGCGGCGTACGCCGACTTCCACCCCGAGGCCCGCACCCTCCTCGACGCCTGCACCAGCGTGCTGAAGTCGGCGCTCTACGTGCGCGACCCACTGACCCGCTGGAGCACCTCACGCGTCACCCTCCTCGGCGACGCCTGTCACCCGATGATGCCGTTCATGGCGCAGGGAGCCGGCCAGGCGATCGAGGACGCCGTCGTGCTGTCGCGATGCCTGACCGAGCCCGGCGACGACATCCGACCCGGCGCCCAGCGCGACCCGGCTGCGCGACTGCAGCGCTACGAGGGGACCCGCCGCGAGCGCACCGCGCTGATCCAGGTGGGCTCGCGCGAGAACAACTGGCTCAAGGCGGCCGGCAACGGCGACTGGGTCTACGAGTACGACGCGTGGACGGTGCCGCTCGCATGACCGAGCCGAACTCTCCGACCGAGCGCGTCTTCGCGCTGTTGCGTCACGTGTCCGAGGGCGGGTCCACGGCCAACCTCAGCGAGCTCGCTCGCGCCACCGGCATCAACCGGGTCACCGCGATGCGGCTGCTGGAGGACCTCGAGGCGGCCGGCATGCTGGAGCGGCAGGAGAGCGGCGGTCACCGCATCGGGTTGGCCTTCCTCAAGCTCGCCGGGCACTCCCTCGGGTCTGTCGACCTGACCAGCCTCGGGCGTCGTTGCCTGCGGGCCTTGAGCAACCGCCTCCAGCTGACCGCCTACCTCGTGGTGCTCGACGGCAACGAGTGCCTCTACCTGATGCGCTCCGTGCCGGCCACTCCACTGGTGAGCAACATCGCCGTGGGCAGCAGGGTGCCGGCCCACTGGGTGGCACCGGGCCGGGTCCTGCTCGGCGGGCACACCGAGCCCGACCTCCGCGCCCTGCTCGGGACGGAGCCGCTGCCCACGGTGAGTGACCAGACTCCGTCGTCGTACGACGCGCTCACCGCGCTGCTGGCCGAGGAGTCTGCACAGGGCACGGCGTGGAGCTCAGGGGCCTACGAAGCGGGCGTCGATGCCTGCGCCGCCGTGGTCAACGGTCACGACGGCCGACCTGTGGCAGCACTCTCGGTCGCGGGGCCCACCGCGCAGCTCACCGACCGGCGCGACGAGATCGAGCGGGCCGTCGCCGACGAGGCGACCGACCTCTCCACCATGCTCAGCGGCTGAAGACCCGCTCAGGCCCGGCGCCGATGATCCCCTGCGCCTCGACCTCGACGGTCAGGCCGGGCTCCACGAGCGCCGACACCTCGACCAGCGTCGACGTGGGCATCACGCCGGTGAACACCTCGCTGCGCGCCCGCCCGACCAACGCCTTCTCGCCCATATCGGTCAGGTAGACGCGCAGCACGAGGATGTCGTCGACCGCCGCCCCACAACTCTCGGCCAGGACCACGACCCGTCGGAACGCCTCGCGCGCCTGAAGCAGCGTGTCGGCGCCGCCGACGATTCCGTCCGGACCCCCGGCGTGCATCCCCGAGAGGAAGAAGTGCTCGCCGTGCACGCGGGCGTTGCTGAACATGCCCGGCCGCGGAGGCGCCGGAACTCCCGCGGCGTCGGGGCTCACGACGGCACGCCGGAGCGGCTCGCGTCGGAGAGCCGGGCGTCCGACTCCCGGGTCAGCCGCTCACGCACCGGCACGAAGTCGTACGTCGGATAGAAGTCGGTCTCGAAGACGCCCCAGGCCCGACGTTCCAGCTCGACGTTCACCTGGGCCAGGCGACTCGCCGGGAGCCGGAGCGTGACGACCTGCCCGAGGCCCATCGCCACCACCCACGAGACGACCTCGCAGCCCTCCGGCGGGAAGCCGTGCCACCAACCAGCATCGTCCAGCCTGCCCTGCAGCTCCTCGAGGTTCTGGGACTGGTCGTGTCGCAGGACCACGGTGAGCAGCAGCGTCTCGGACGACATCAGCGTGCCGGCGTACCGGCCAGCACGGCGGCCTGGGCGCGCGCGTCGGCACGATAGATCCGCCGGATCCGCGACACCCCGAGGTCGTGCTGGTAGAGGTGCTCCTCGGTGTCGGCGTCGCTCGCCAGCGCCTCGAGGACCTCACGGTCCTGCTCGAGGACCGTCCAGTGCTTCGCCTCGAGCTGGGTGCGGTAGAGGAAGCGCCAGACCTCGCGCTCCCAGCCCTGCACCCGACGGGTGCGCCAGTGGAAGATCGCCGAGTTGTCGGCGTCGATCGGCGTGGCCATGCCGACGATGCCGAACACGCCGCCGGGGCCGGCGTTCGGCGCGTAGGGGATCTCCAGGTCGACGTAGTCCATCGAGCCGCGCACGTATTCGACCCAGTCGAAGTTCACCCCGACCTGGTCGGTCTTCTCGAAGAAGAACCCACGGTCGGTCTCACGGATCCGGAAGCGTGCGGACGTGTCACCACCGAACATCGAGTGCGAGTCGCGGTGCAGGAACGCGCCGTGCATCGGGTCGAGCACGTTGTCCATGTAGAAGCGCCAGGGCCCCGCCCACTCGGCGTAGTTGGGGAACCACGACACCTCGTCGTCGGTGAGCCGGTCGGGCAGGACGAACGGAGTCGGCTCGGAGTCGGCGGTGAGCGGCACGAACGCGAAGATCGTGTCGGCGGCCTCGACGACCTGCAGAGACACCGTCGCCTGCTTGCCCTCCAGTGCGCAGCCGGGCATGCCGGGCACGGAGACGACCGTGCCGGTGCCGTCGACCTGGACGCCGTGGTACTTGCAGGCGACCCGGTCCCCGAGGTGCTGGCCGACCGAGAGCGGTGCACTGCGGTGCGGGCACCTGTCCTCGAGCATGAAGAGCTTGCCCTGGGCGCCGCGGAAGAGCAGCCAGTCGACACCGAGTCGGGTGACCTTGACCATCGCGCCGGGCTTGACCATGTGGGACGGGTAGATCGGGTACCAGCGGTCGCGGAGTCCGGTGGCGGCGAGGTCGCCGGCATCGAGCGGGCGTCGTACGCCGACAGCGCGGCGAGGTGCCGACGCGGTGGTCGTGGGTGCAGCAGTGGTGGTCATGTCAGTCTCCCAGTCGGCGCATCTCGGCGCGGAAGTTGGCTTCGTTCCAGGCGTCGCCCTCGGGGGCGTTGAGCCCCATGGCGTTGAGTCCGGCCAGGAGCCCGTCGAGGTCGTGCACTCCGGTGCCGAAGATCTCCATGAGCGCGCCGGAGAGCTTCTGCTCGTAGGGGCTCAGCGGCTCCGGGTGGGTCTGGTTCTGGACGAGATACTGCTCAGGCATTGATGTCCTCCTGTCGTTGCGGCGCCAGCGCCATGAGGCCCTCGGCGATGATCGTGAAAGAGCTGACCCATTCGTTGAACGAGCTGCCGCGCTCCCGGTGGGCCGGGACCCGGCAGCCGTCGATGATGACGAACACGCCGTTGTCGATGCCGCCGGCGAGCGCCTGGGCGTCGGCTGTGCCGTGGCCCGGGTCAGGGGCCGAGGCGATCACGAGCGTGGGTGCGACGATCGAGCGCAGCAGGTCGGCGCGCTCCGTCTCTGCGCCGGCTGCGTGTGCCAGCTCGGGGTCACCGAGCAGGAGGCTCACGACCAGCTCCGGGTGCCGGGAGGCGAGCACGATCGCGCCGTACGCCGCGGCGCCGGTGGCCAGCACGTGCACGGGACCTTCGCCACGCGAGGTCACCGCGGTGACCGCTCCCTCGACCCAGCGGTCGACGGAGCCCGGGTCGGTGGCGTCGAGGGCGAGGTCGCCCGGAGTCTCCCAGGCGATCACGTCGAGATCCTCGTGCTGCTGGTCGAACCAGTCGGCGGCGCCGGGTGTCGGGTGCAGGCACACGATCGGCCGCACCGCCGTGCGCTCGGCCTCGAGGAGACCTGCCACAGGATCTGTCATCGGACTCACCCCTCCTTCGTGGGCACGTGGACGGGTGGCACGAAGGCGCCCGGCTTCGGTTCGACGGCAGCCACGTCGACCTCGACGATCACCGGGCCACGGACGGCGAGGGCGTCGCGGAAGGCGCCCTCGAACTCCCCGGGCCCCTGGACGAGGTGGTACGGCATCGCCAGCGAGGCGGCCAACAGGGCGAAGTCGGGGGTGAAGAGGTCGACGCCGGCCTCGTCGAAGCCGTTGGCGCGCTGCATGTTGCGCAGCACGCCGTACCCGCCGTCGTTGAAGACGACCACGACACACCAGGCGCGGGAGCCGGCCAGCGAGGCCAGCTCACCCAGGTGGACGGCGAGCCCGCCGTCGCCGGCCATCACGACCGTGGGTACGTCGGTGCGCGCCGAGGCCGCACCCAGTCCCATCGCCAGGCCCTGGCCGATCCCGCCACCGAGCGGGAAGATGTTGGTCTCACGGGAGTAGAGCTCGAGCAGCCGGTTGCCCCATTGGCTCGACGGAATGGTGACGTCGCGGGCCACGACCGACTCGCGGGGCAGCATCGCCCGCATCGTCGAGCAGATCTCCGCGTAGCCACCGATGTAGTCGGTGAGCGTCCTGCGCGCATCGGCCCGCACCGTGCGTACGGCGTGGGTCCAGGTGGACTCCACCGACGTGTCGACGAGGGCCTCGTTGATCGCGGCCAGGGTGGCCGCCGCGTCCCCGGTGACGCCCACGTCCGCGGGGTGCACCCGGCCGATCGCCGCGGGGTCCACGTCGATCTGGATGTGCGGGGTCGGCAACGGCAGGTGATAGCTCTTGGTCTCGTTGGACCGGAAGTGCGACCCGACGCTGAGCAGCAGGTCGGCCCGCTCGAGGAGGCGCGCCACCTGCGGGGTGGAGGCGAAGTTCCCGATCACCAGGTCGTCGTCCTCCGGGACGATCGCCCGGCCCGAGTTGCTGGTCAGCAGCCCGGCCCCGAGGGTGTGCAGCAGCTCGGTGAGCTCGGCCCGGGCACCGGCCGCTCCGCCGCCGACCCAGATCAGGGGCCGCTTGGCCGTGGACAGCAGGCGCACCGCCTCGGCCACGTCGGTCGGTTCGGGGGCGACGGTCGCGTCGACGACGGACTCGAAGGGCAGCTGCTCGTCGGGGCGTGCGAGGTACTGAAGATCGCTGGGCCACTCGACACTCGCGGGACCCTGGGGTGCGGACAGGATTCGGGCCACCGCCTGCTCCAGGTCGGCCTCGACGCTCTTCGCGTCGGTGATCGTGTGGGCATGCTTGGAGATCGCGTCGAGCATCTGCAGCTGGCGCGGCACCTCATGGATGACGCCGCGTCCCGAACCGAGGTGCTCGGTCTCGATCTGGCCGGTCACGTGCAGGACCCGGCTGCCCGCGGTGAGGGCCTCCAGCATGGAGCCGGCTGCGTTGCCGGCACCGGTGCCGGTGCTGGTCAGGGCGACGCCGATCTTGCCCGAGGCACGGGCGTAGCCGTCGGCGGCGTTGACCGCGGCGGCCTCGTGCCGGACCTCGACGAAGGTGAGCTCGCGGGCCACCGCCTCGACCAGGGGCAGGTTGTGGATGCTGATCACGCCGAACGCGGTGTCGATGCCGTGACGGCGCATGACCTGCACCAGCACGTCGCCGCCGGTGGGCTCACGAGCAGGCAGCTGGCCGGCGGGTCGGCCGGTGGGGTGGGGCGTCTTGTCGTTGCTCATCTTCGAGTCCTTTGTCCTTGCCTGGTCAGACGTAGCGGCCGACGCCGCCGCCGACGTCGATGGAGGCACCGGTGGTGTAGCCACTGAGCGGTGAGAGCAGGGTGACGATCTGGAAGGCGACCTCGTCGGCCGTGCCGAAGCGGCCCAGCCCGATGCCGCGCCCCGCGGCGATCTCCGCGCTCCAGGCGTCGTAGTCGAGGTCGGTGTCTGCGGCCTCGAAGCGCCGACGCCACTGGCCGGTGTCGACCAGGCCGAGCAGGACCGAGTTGACCCGGGTGCCCTCGGCGGCCAGCTCGGTGGCCATCGAGTGGGTGAGGTTGAGCAGGGCGGCCCTCGCGGCGGAGGTGACCGCCAGACGACCCTCGGGCTGGCGGGAGAGGATCGCGTTGACGTTGACCACAGCACCGCCGTCCGACTTCGCCAGCGCTGAGCGCGCACCCCGGACCAGGTTCCACGAGCCGAAGATCTTGAGCTCGAGCTCTTCGCGGATCTGGTCGTCCTCGGTCTCGCCGAGCCGCGCCATCAGCGAGCGTCCGGCGTTGCAGACGAGGCCGTCGACACCGCCGAAGGCGCCGACGGTGCTGGCGACGAAGTCCTCCGCGGCCGCTCGGTCGGTGACGTCGCACGAGGCGAGGTGGACCCGGTCGGGATCGGCCCCCAGGCCGCCCACCGCGTCCTCGAGCCGGCCGAGGTCGCGGGCGCATCCGGCCACCCGAGCTCCCTCCTGCAGGAGGAGGCGCACCGTGGCGAGCCCGACGCCGGAACTGGCGCCGGAGACGATCACGGTGCGATCTGCGAGCTTGAGGTCCATGTGGGTCTCCTGGATCTGGATGGTCAGGTGTTCATGACGAAGCCGCCGTCGACGACCAGCGTCGAGCCGGTGACGAAGCCGGCGTCGTCGGAGAGCAGGAACGCCACCGCACCGGCCACGTCCTGCGGGGTCTGCTCGCGGTCGAGCACCTGGTGGTCGGCGTACAGCTGGTAGCGGGAGGCCGGCACGGTCTCGGTGGCCTCGACCCGGGTGAGGCCGGGCGCCACGGCATTGACGCGTACGCCGTGCTGCCCGGCGTCGCGGGCCATCGACCGGGTCATCGCGAGGACGGCCCCCTTGGAGCCGACGTAGTGGACGAGCCGCGGCGAGCCGTAGAACGCCGCGTCGGAGGCGATGTTGACGATGGCGCCGTCGCCGGTGGCCGCGAGCTGGCCGAAGAGGTGCTTGCTGACCAGCCAGGTGCCGTAGGCGTTGACGTTCATCACCCGCGAGAAGGCTGCTTCGTCGAGCTCCCAGAAGGTGTCGCCGCCGACGCCGTCGGCCAAGGCCGCGTTGTTGACCAGCCGGCTCGCTCCGCCCAGGGACGCGGCGTGCTCGGCGAGCGCCGCGACCGAGTCCTTGTCGGAGATGTCGGTGACCACGGCGTGCGCGTCGACGCCCTGGTCCCTCAGCTGCTTCTCGGCCTTCTCGGCGAGCTCGGGGCGCAGCTCGGCGACGATGATCCGGTCACCGTCGGCGCCGAGTCTCTCGGCGATCGCGAAGCCGAGCCCGCGACCCGCTCCCGTGACCACGGTGAGAGTGCTCATGCGGGAACCCCTGCCCAGAAGGCGATCAGGAGGTCGGCGATCTGCTGCGGCTTCTCCTGCAGTGCCGCGTGCCCGGCGCCGGGGATGACCTCCAGCCGGGCGTCGGCGATGCGGTCGGAGAGGAGCTGCGACTCGGGGACGCCGGTGACCACGTCGTCGGCGCCGACCACGACCAGGGTGGGAGTGGTCAGGTGGGCGAGTACGTCGCCGAGGTCGGTGGCGGCCATGTGCTCCGCCGCCGCCGCGTAGCCGGGCACGCGCACCCGCGCCATGCCTGCCTCGACGGCCGAGGCGACGTCCGGTTTACAGGACGGAGCGACCAGGCGCGGCGCGCGGGCCGCGGCGAAGTCGCGTGCCCCGAGACGGGCGAGGTCGTCGACCCGGGCCCGCATGGACGCGGCACGCTCGGGAGTGACCGCGGAGCCGCGGGTGCTGTCGGCGAGGACCAGCGAACGCACCAGGTCGGGACGCGCGAGTGCCACCTGTACGGCGATCACCCCGCCCCACGAGGTGCCGAACAGATGGGCCGGCGCGTCGACGCACTCCTCGAGGAGTGCGATCGCCTCGGCCACGTGGTCGACCTGCGCGCCCTCCGCGGGGTCGGCGGAGTCGCCGTACCCGGGGGCGTCCCAGCACAGGGTGCGGTGTCCGTCGAGCTGCTCGGCCAGCGGGCCGCAGGACTCTGCGTGCCCGCCGATGCCGTGCAGGAGCAGCACGGGATCGCCGCTGCCGCGCACGTCGACGGACACACCGCGGGTGGTGCGGATCCGTTGGAGGGCGGGGAGGACGGTCATCGCCTGGTCACTCCCCGGAGAGGAAGTAGTCGGCGACGCCCGGGACGACGCGGTCCCGGTGCCCGAGGTCCGCGACACCGGCCATCGCCGAGCGCACGGCGGCGGTCGGCGGACCGGCGGTCCCCCACTGGTCGGACAGCTCGGGCGTGCGCTGCCAGGTGCGGCAGAGCCAGGCGTCCTCGTCGATCTGCGCCACCTCGGAGGTGTACTCGCAGACCAGTCCGGCCGGGTCGGTGAAGTAGGAGAACGTGTTGTCGCCCGGACCGTGGCGGCCGGGACCCCACTGGGGCGCGATGCCGTGGTGCTTGAGGCTGCCGATGCCGCGCATGAAGTGGTCGATGCTCTGCATCTCGTAGGCCACGTGGTTGACCGACGTCCACGGCGCCTGGTTCAGCGCGATGACGTGGTGGTCGGAGTTGCAGCGCAGGAAGGTCATCTGGTGCTCGGACCAGTCGGAGATGCGCATGCCGAGCACCTGGGTGTAGAAGTCGGCGGCCCGGTCGATGTCGACGGTGTTGAGCACGACGTGGGCGATCTTGCGGGGCACCGCGCGTCGTCCGGCCGGCTCCTGCGCGACGACGGCGTGGGTGTCGGTGGACAGCTCGACGCAGCGTCCTTCGGGGTCGACGAGCTGGAGGCCGTAGCCGCCGCCGGCGTCGTCACTGAGCAGGCCGGGCTCGCGCAGCAGCGGGATGCCGAGCTTCTGGAGCGCACGCGCGGCCTCGTCGACCTCGACGCGGGAGCCCAGGGCGAAGCTGATCTTGCCGAGGGCGTTGACGTCGTGCTGCTCGAGCCGCAGCACGTGGTGCTCGCTGCCGGTGGCGCGCAGCCAGAAGGTCGAGCGGTCCTCGTCGACGGTGCTGAGTCCCCAGACCTCGTGGTAGAAGTCCTTCGACTGCACCGGGTCCGGCACTCGGAGGGTGATCGAGCGCAGTGATCTCATGCGGCACACGGGGGTGTCGGCGTAATGCATGGTCGTGTCCTTCCTTCGTCACTTCCCGGACCAGCATGGTGGATCCGGTGCGGGCTGCCCATGGGATCGGGCTGCACAGGGGTACGGGTCAGAGGTCGAGCACCAGCTCCGCGGACCGGCACCGGGAGACGCACACGAACATCGACTTCCCGCTGGCCTGCTCCTCGGCGCTGAGGAGGAAGTCGCGGTGGTCGATCTCGCCCTTCACGACACCGGTCTCGCAGGTGCCGCAGATGCCCTCGGTGCACGAGCTCTCGACCGGGATGCCGGCGTCGCACAGCGCAGCGAGGACCGAGGTGTCCGGTCCCACCGGGATGCGCTGGCCGGTGCTGTCGATGACCACGTCGAAGGCGACGTCCTCGCCCGCGACGACGACCGGCTCGGGAGCCTTGAAGCGTTCGATCCGAAGTCGAGAGCTGTCGGGCAACGCCTCGGCGCAGGCCTGCATCAGCGCCTCGGGGCCACAGCAGTACGCCGTCGCGGTCGCGTCGAGGTCGCCGAGCAGCGCGACCAGGTCGGGGAAGCTGCCGTTCGCCTCGTCGTCGGCGTGCACCGTGACGCGGTCCGCGGGCAGTGCCGCGACCTCGTCGAGGAACGCCATCGTCGAGCGCGAGCGGCCGGTGTAGAGCAGGTGCCAGTCCGCGCCCTCGTCGTGCAGTCGCCGGACCATCGCGATGATCGGCGTGATGCCGACCCCTCCGGCCACGAGGACGTGCCGGCTGGCGTCGCCGTCGAGCGAGAAGTTGTCGCGTGGTCCCTCGACGGTGATCACCTGCCCGACCGGCAGCGCTTCGTGCACCAGGCGGCTGCCGCCCCGGGAGTCGGGCGTCTTCAGCACCGCGACCTTCCAGTGCGAGCGGTCCGCTGGGTCCGAGCACAGGGAGTACTCACGGACGAGGTTGTCGGAGAGCCGCAGCGCCAGGTGTGAGCCGGGAGTCCAGCTGGGCAGCTCGGCGCCCGCCGGGTCGACCAGCGTGACACTGGTGACGCCGTCGGCCTCCCACGTCTTCTGCTGGACGCGCAGTGCGCGTGCCGTGTTCTCGTCCATGAGTTGCTCCTGTGTCCGGGTCGGGCGTCAGCGCGTGACGCCGTACATCTCCGAGGTCTTGGGGTACGTCGGCAGCTGCGGCTTCTGGGTGCCGATGACCACGCAGAACAGGGCATCGGTGTCGCCCACGTTCGTCAGGCTGCGCGGCACGCCGGCCGGGACCCGGATCAGGTCGCGGTAGCCGAGCTTGCGGACCGCCGTCTTGGTGCCGTCCTCGACGTCGTGCACGGCCACCTCGAGCTCGCCCTCGAGCACGAAGAAGACCTCTTCGACGTCGTGGTGGGTGTGCTCCGGGCCGACTGCGCCGACGGGAAGGCGCATGTTGGAGAACGTGAAGTGCTCCGACGGCAGCGAGCGGCTGTCGTCGTCGTGGTTGCCGGTCGCGCCGGAGCCGATGTAACGGATCTGGGCCCGCTTGAAGCGGTCGCCGCCGGCAGCCGCCTGGAAGCCCAGGGTGTCCCAGTCCTCGTGACGGGTCTCGCGCGAGGCGATGCAGGAGTCGATGAGCTCCTCGAGGTCGACGGCGCTCTGCGATTCAGCCTGCTGGGTCTCGGTGCTGGTCATCTTTTCTTCCTTCCTGTGGGGTGCTGCAAACCGGCGTACGCCGGGGGTCGGCATGGGTGGGTCACGCCCGGCGGGCGATGGCCTCGATCTCGACGGTGGCGCCGTAGGGCAGGGCTGCCACCTGGACGAACGACCGCGCGGGACGCGGCTCGGCGAAGATCTCCTGGTAGTGCGCGTTGGCCTCGTCGCGCAGGGAGACGTCGGTGACGAAGTAGGTCGTCTTCACGACGTCGGACAGCTGCATGTCCACGGTGGCCAGGCGCTCGGTCAGGCGGGCCACGGCGGCTTCGAGCGCCTCGCGACGACCGGGTACGGCGACACCGTGCCCGTCGACGGACAGGGCGCCCGAGACGAAGCCGAAGCCGGCGCTCTCGAAGGCGGGACTGTAGGGATGGGCGGTGGTGGTCATGACTCCTCCTGGGGAGTGGCCCACGGGAGCGCGTGCCCCGACAGGTCGACGTAGATGCTCTTCTGGTTCATGTAGGAACGGATGCCGTCACGGCCCTTCTCGGTGCCGATCCCGCTGTCCTTCAGCCCGCTGAACGGCGTGGAGATGCTGAACTGCTTGTAGGTGTTCATCCAGACGGTGCCGGCGCGAATCGCCTGCGCCGTGCGCCAGCCCTTGACGAAGTCGCGGGTCCAGATGCCGCAGGCCAGGCCGAAGACGGTGTCGTTGGCCCGGGCCACGAGGTCGTCCTCGTCGTCGAACGACAGGACGACGGCGACCGGCCCGAACACCTCCTCCTGGCAGATGGTGGCGGTGTTGTCGACGCCGGTCAGGACGGTGGGGAGGTAGTAGGCACCCGTCTGGAGCGCGGGGTCGTCGGGGATGCCGGCGCCGCACAGCACCTGCGCCCCCTGCTCGACCGCTGCGTCGACCATCGCGGCGACACCGTCGCGGTGGGAGTGGGTCACCATCGGGCCGACCTGGGTGCGCGAGTCGTCGCCCGGCCCCACGTGCAGCTGCCGGGCACCGGCCACGAGGCGGTCGACGAACTCGTCTTGGATGCTGGAGTGCACGAAGATGCGCGATCCGGCGATGCAGCTCTGGCCGGACGAGGAGAAGACGCCGAAGAGCACACCTGCGACGGCCTGGTCGAGGTCGGCGTCGCTGAACACGATCGTGGGCGACTTGCCGCCGAGCTCGAGGGTGATCGGCATCAGCTTGTCCGCGGCCACGTGCGCCAGGTGGCGTCCGGTGGTCGTGCCGCCGGTGAACGAGACCTTGCTGACCTGCGGGTGGGCGACCAGGGCCTCGCCGACGGTGCGACCGGGGCCGGGGAGCACCGAGAGGAGACCGGCCGGCAGACCGGCGTCCTCACACAGGCGGGCCAGGAGCAGGGTCACCCAGGGCGCCCACACCGGGGGCTTGGACACGACGGCGTTGCCGGCGGCCAGGGCCGGGGCGATCTTCTGGGCGTCCGAGGCGATCGGCGAGTTCCACGGGGTGATCGCTCCGACCACGCCCATCGGCTCGTACGTCGCCAGCGTGAGGAAGTTGCCACGGGCGGGCGTCATCGCGCCCTCCATGGTCTCCAGCGCGGCCGCCATGAACCGGAAGGTGCCGGCCGCGCTGCGGGCCAGGGCCCGGGTCTCGGTGAGGGTCTTGCCGGTGTCGAGGGTCTGCAGGGCGCCGATGCGGTCGACGTTGGCCTCGAGCGCGTTGCCGATGCGATGCAGCACCGCGGCCCGCTCGTGGGGCAGCCACGTGGCCCAGCCGGAGCCGGCAGCGGCGCGGAGGCCGGCGTCGACGGCGAGGTCGACGTCGTCGACGACCGCCCCGTGCAGCTGGGCGAACACCTTGCCGTCCGCGGGGTTGACCGACTCGATCAAGGTTCCGCGTCCGCGGGTCCAGCGGCCGCCGACAAAGATCTCGTCCGGGGTGTCGGCCTCGGGTACGGCCACGCCGGTCCCCTCGCTTCGCACGTTCATCGAGTCCTCATCCATGTCAGATTTGTTTAACTACAAAGAGTTTGAGCGCTAAGATATTAGGTGTCAAGGCTTTTTCCGAACCTTCTCGGACGTTCTCGGATCCGAGGGGTCAGGCGATCAGCGGTGGACGCTCGGTCAGCCCGGAGACGGTGCGCAGGATCGAGTAGGGCACCACGGCACTGGTGCGTGGGTTGTCCGCGCTGGGACGGTTCTCGATGCACCAGCTGTAACGGCCCACCGGACCCCACGCCTCGATCTCGTGGCGGGTCAGCTCGGCCGTGCGGTCGGCGTACAGCTCGACGGAGACGTCCGTGCGCGCGCCCACCGAGAGCGCCACCGACACCGCCACGTTGAGCAGGGTGGGAAAGGCCCGGGCAGCCTCGCGCGGCGTGCCGGCGAAGACCAGGTGCGGGCCGGTTGCTGTCAGGATCTCCTGCTGCTGCGACTCGGGCATCCACGACTGCACCAGCGACTTCGGTCCCTTCGTGGTGCGCACCCGGACACCGTCGAACGGCGCCGCATCGCTGGCCGAGGCCAGCAGGTCCAGGCCCCCGACCGCGCCGTGGGTGCAGAGCACCCGGCCCGGTCCGGCCAGCAGCCGCTCGGCGACGGCGGGATCGGCCAGCGCCCCGACGGAGGAGACGACCAGCGTCCGTCCGGCGGCCACCACCTCGGGGCCGAAGCTGCGGAGCGCCTCCTGTCCGGCAGCCTCCACGACGACGTCGCTGCCTTCGATCGCCTGGGCGAGGGAGATCTGGAGCCCGGGAGCACCGGGCAGCGGACTCCGGTTGACGACCCCGACCAGTCGGGCACCGGGCACGGCACCGTCGCGCAGCCCGGCGGCCACGACCTGTCCGATCGCGCCGTACCCGAGGACGCTGACGCGGAGTGGACCAGCGCCGGTCACGACGACTCGATCCGCGGGTGCAGGGCCCGGAAGACCCGTTCGGGTGACATCGGCAGGTCGGTGAGCTGTGCGCCGACCGCATCCGCGATCGCCTGTGCGATCACCGGAGCGACGGGGAGCATCGTCCCCTCCCCCATGCCCTTGGCGCCGAACGGACCGGCGCCGTGGCCCTGTTCCTGGGTCAGGGACCAGAAGCGCTCCGGGAGGTCCTCCGCCAGCGGCACGCGATAGTCCAGCGCCTCGGCGTTGACCGGCCGGTCCCCGTCGTAGCGGAGCTCCTCGAAGAGTGACTGGCCGAGCCCGAAGACGGCTGCGCCCTCGTCCTGGCCGCGGCACCCGAGCTTGTTGATCACCTTGCCGGCATCGCCGCTCACGACCAGCTGCAGCACGGTCACCTTGCCGGTCTCGGGGTCGACCTCGACCTCGGCGGCCGCCCAGCCGATCTCCCAGAAGACACAGGGCGCCTCCAGCGGCGCGAGGTGGGAGTTGCCGGACTTGAAGAACCCGTCGGCGGTGAACTCGAAGCCGGTGCCGCCGAAGGTGCCCATCACCAAGGGCGCGAGCGGGTGCTCCGCGCCGTCCGGACCGACCACGACCCAGTCCCGCAGGGCCAGGGACCCGGGGTCGAGATCGAGCTGGCCGCCGGCCCACGAGAGCACCTCTCGGCGCACCTTCTCCGCGGCCTGCTGCACCGCCTGGCCCATGACCGCGATGCCCGACGACGCGTTGGTGCCCTGGTCGAACGGCGTGTTGTCGGTGTCGATCCGCGCGAACGCGACCCGCCCGGGAGCACAGCCGAGGACCTCGGCCACGATCTGGCAGAGCGCGGACTGGCTGCCCTGCCCCATCTCCGTGAGACCACTGGAGAGGAAGACGTCTCCCTTGGTGGAGACCTTGACCCTGGCCTGGGCCGGCTTGTTCACGCCGCCACCGTCCTTGATGCCGATGCAGACACCCATGCCGCGGCCGGGCACCTGCACCCGGTCGGGGTAGCCGATCTCGTCGGCGACGAGCCGCAGTCCCTCGCGCAGGTCCGAGTCGATCGGTGCCTCGCCGGGGACGAACTCCTCACCCAGCTCCTTGAGGTTCTTCATCCGCAGGTCGAACGGGTCGATGCCCAGCCGCTCGGCGATCAGGTCGAGCTGCCGCTCGCTGGCCCAGGTGGCCTGGGTGCCGCCGAAGCCGCGGAACGCGCCGGCGGGGACGGTGTTCGTGGTGACCACCGACGCCTGGGAGTCGATGTGCTGCCAGCGATAGGCGCCCGGGGTGCGGTAGCCCGCCTTCTCGCACACGAGCGGGCTGAGCTCGGTGTAGGCGCCACCGTTGAGGAGCACGCGCGCCCTGCGCGCCACGAACGTGCCATCGGCCATCACGCCGGTTCGGTAGACGAGGCGCGCCGCGTGCTGCGAGACCGTGAGGAAGACCTCCTCGGTCGTCATGGCGTAGCGCACCGGGCGGCCGCCGCTGAGCTGCGAGAGGCGTACGGCGACCGGGTCGGCCTTCAACCCGTTCTTCGCGCCGAAGCCGCCGCCGAGCAGCATCGTCTGCACGCGGATCCGGTTCTCCGGCAGCCCGAACGTCCAGGCCAGCTCCTTGCGCAGCGGGAACGGGGACTGGGTGGAGCTCCAGATCTCGATCGCGTCGTCGGTCGCCTCGGCCACGGCGACGAAGGGCTCGAGGTGCATGTGGTTCATCCGCGAGAAGGTGAACGTGTCCTCGAAGATGTGGTCGCACTGGTCCCACACGTCGGGCGAACCCGTGGTGTAGCGGAACGTGTAGCTCACGTTGTGCTGGGTGCGCAGCTCGCCGGAGGCGCCCTGGCCGTAGTCGGGAACCATCCCGACCGGTGCCTCGGGCCAGATCTCCACGCCCGCCGGGTCGAGGGCCTCGTCGAGCTCGGTGACGTGGGGCAGCACCTCGTAGACCACCTCGATCAGGTCGAGGGCCGCGAGCGCAGTGCGTTCGTCGACCGCGGCGACCGCGGCCACGACGTCGCCGACGTACCGGACGTGGTCGATCGCGACGACGGGTTGGTCCTTGACGAAGGTGCCGTAGGGGTTGAGGTGGCGCACGTCGTCCTGGGTGAGCACCGCCGTGACTCCCGGCACCGTCCTGGCTCTCGCCGCGTCGATCGACACGATGCGTGCGTGGGCGTGCGGGCTGCGCAGCACCTTGGCGTGCAGCATGCCCGGGCGCACGACATCCGTGGTGTAGACGGCCTTGCCGGTCACCTTGAGGGGCGCGTCGGCGCGGGCACCGTCGCGGCCCACGACCCGGTGGGCGGACGGGGCGGTCGGCAGCTCGTGGAGCACCGGGCCGGCGTCGGTGGACGGTTGCGTCAGGGTCATCGTGCGCCCCCGTCGCCCAGCTCGGCGGCCCGCTCCACCGACTCGAGGATCATCTCGTAGCCCGTGCAGCGACACGTGTTCGAGCTGATCCACGACCGGATGTCCGCGCGCTTCGGACACGGGTTCTGGCGCAGCAACCCGGTGGTCAGCATCAACATCCCCGAGGTGCAGAAGCCGCACTGGAACCCGCCGCACTCGGCGAAGGCCTGCTGCTGCGGCGACAGGGAGCCGTCGGCGGCGGCGAGTCCCTCGACGGTCTCCACGGAGGCCCCGTCGACGTCGAACGCGAAGGTCGAGCACGACGCGACGGGCAGGTCGTCGACCAGCACCGTGCAGGCTCCACAGACGCCGCGCTCGCAGGAGCTCCGCACGCCGTGGCAGCGCAGGTCCTCGCGAAGCAGGTCGGCAAGGAGCCGGTTCGTGGGAACGGTGACTTCCGTCGGTGTGCCGTTGAGCCGGAAGTCGATGGTGGTCTCGTTCATGCGGTGACTCCTTCGGGTGCCTGCGCGCCGCTGTCGCGGGCCGTGGCGACCAGTCGCCCGACCAGTACGGCGACCAGGTGGCGGCGGTACTCCGCGGAACCGGCCCGGTCCTCGATGTCGTCGGGGAGCCGGGAGGCGACCGCCCGCCCCACTGAACCGGGGTCGAGATCGGTCGGGTGTGCGACGTCGGCGGTGGTCGAGACGGTGACGGGACGGCGGTACTCCGAGCCGATGGTGGCGGTGACGCGCAGGGAGCCGTCGACGACCCGGATGGCCAGGGCAACGGTGGTCGTCGGTCGCATCGATCGCTCGTAGCCGAACCAGAGCAGGTCGGACGTGTCGATCGCGACCCCGGTGAGCAGTCCCCGCGTGCGCCAGGCTCCCGCGCCGGCCCCGTCGCGCTCTGACCCGTCGTGGTCGCCACCGTCGTGGTCGCCACCGCCCCACAGCCAGTCGACCGGGCGACGGGGCTCCGTTGCGCCGGCGAGCTCGAGGTCGGCCTCGAGCGCCCCGAGGAGGACCGGCATCTCGTAGCGGAACCGGCGGGCCAGCAGGTTGCCCCCGATCGTGGCGGAGTAGCGGATGCGTACAGTGGCGATGTCGGCCCAGGCCGCGGCGAGCGACGGCAGGGTCGCCTGCAGCAGCGGGTGACGGCTGCCCTCGTGATGGGTCAGCCCCGCGCCGATGCGCAGCACTCCCCCGTCGTGCCGGACCTGCTGCAGGTCCGGCACTCGACGTACGGAGATGAGGTCACGGGGGACGCGGCCCTCCCGCAGCTGTGCAGTGAGGTCCGTGCAGCCGGCGGCGATCACGGCCTCGGGGTGTACGGCGAGCAGCGCCACCACCTCGGCCACGGAGCCGGGGCGGTGGAGCTCGAACGGCGGGATGCTCGACTGGGTCTGGGCAACCAGGCCGGCGCCCAGCGCCTGGGCCCGCACGTCAGTGGGTTCCGTCGTCGGCCGGTCGGCCAGCCCCTCGCAACAGCCGGGTCACGTGGCCCCGGATCTCGACGAAGCGCGGGTCGGTCTTGGTCGTGACGTGGTCGCGCGGCCGGGGCAGGTCCACCTCGATCGTCTCGGCCACCACACTCGGCGGTGCGGAGAGCACGATGACGTGGTCGGCGAGATAGACGCTCTCGTCGATGTCGTGGGTGACCACGAGCACGGTGATGCCGAGCCGGGCCTGGATCGCGAGCAGCAGGTCCTCGAGGTCCGCGCGGGTCTGCGCGTCGACGGAGGCGTAGGGCTCGTCCATCAGCAGGAGCTTGGGATGGCTGGCCAGGGCCCGGGCGATGGCCACCCGCTGCTGCATCCCGCCGGACATCTCCCACGGGTAGAGGTGTTCCTTGCCGGCGAGCCCGACCGCGTCGATGGCCTCCTGGACCCGTTCCGCACGCTCGGCGGGCTTCAGGTGCCGCAGGGGGAAGGCCACGTTCTTCGCGACCCGCATCCACGGGAAGAGTGAGCGCGAGTAGTCCTGGAAGACCATGGCCAGCCCCTCGGGCACACCGGTCACCGGGCTGCCCTCGAAGGTCACCGAGCCCTCGGTCGGGGTGTCCAGCCCGCTGATGATGCGCAACAGCGTCGACTTGCCGCAGCCGGACGGGCCGACGATGACACTGACCTTCCCGGCCGGCACCTCGGCGCTGATGCTGCGGACAGCCAGATTGGCCCCGTAGCTCTTCGAGACGCCGTCGAGGACCAGCTCGGCCTTCGTGTTCACAATCTCAAGTGTCTCAGTCATGTTGTTGCGTCGCTCCTCGGTGCCAGGCCAGGACCCGGCGTTCGATGATGGTGAAGATGATGTTCATGACGACGCCGAGAATCGCCAGCACGACAAGGACCGCCCAGAAGCCGGTGTAGTCGAAGTTTCGTTGGCTCTGGATCAGGAGGTAGCCCAGGCCGTTCTGCGACTTCTGCAGCTCCGAGATGATCATGATGATCAGCGAGAGGGACATCGCCGTACGCATGCCGGCGAAGATCTTGGGAGCCGCACCGGGCAGCACGATGTGCACGAGCCGGTCCCAGCGGTTGATCTTGAAGACGGCCGCGGCCTGCATGCGCGCTGCGCCGATGCTGGAGACGCCGTCGATCGTGTTGAAGAGGATCGGCCAGACGACGCTGAACGCGATCAGGAAGACCTTGGGGCTGTCTCCGGTGCCGAAGACGAAGAAGAAGACACCGACCAGGGCCGGGCTCGGCAGCGACCGACCGAGGTGGATCAGCGGCTGGAACAGCGCCATCAGGATCCGGTTGCGTCCGAGCGCGATGCCGATCCCGACGCCGACCACGACGGCCAGGCCGAGACCCTGGAGGGCCCGCCAGACGCCGGGGAAGAGGTGGTCCCAGGTGGCGTCACCAAGGAACGCATGCCCTTCGCCTGCGGCGAGGAAGTCGGTGCGCACGCGGGTGAAGGTCTCGAACGGGTCGGCCACGAACAGGCCTGCGGTCTCGGCACGCGACCCGGCCCACCAGGCGGCGAGGATCAGCGCGGGGACGATCAGCCGGAGTCCGGTCGTGGTGGCGACGCGTTGCAGTCGCCGTGAGCGCTCGCTCGACGCGGCCCTCCTTCCCGGCACGAGCGGACGTCGCTCGTGGGTCGTGGTGATGCTCATTGGGCGAGTCCCTTCTTCCAGCCGAAGACCTTCGCGTCGACCACGGTGAGCAGCATGCTGATCGCGATGCCCATCAGGCCGGCCATGAGGGTGGCGGCGTAGACCAGGTCGAGGTCACTGGCCTGCGAGGTGCGGACCAGGATGAACCCACCGATCCCGCGGCCGTTCCCGATCAGGAGCTCGGAGCTGACCGCCACGATGAGGCCGATGGAGGCGGCGACCCGCAGACCGGTGAAGGCGAACGGCATGGCGCTGGGCAGCTTGATCCGGAAGAAGATCCCGAGGTTCGAGAGCCCGAAGCTCCGACCGGACTGGACTGCTGTCGGGTCGGTCGCGCGGACGCCGTACATGGTGTTGAGCAGGATCGGCCAGACACAGGCGAGTGCGACGGTGAGCGAGAGCGGCAGCATGCCGGTGCCAATGACCAGCATCAGGATCGGGCCGAGTGCCACCGACGGCAGCACCCGGAAGACCTCCACCGGGAGCTCGAAGGCGATGAAGACCTTGGTGAAGGCACCCATCAGGCCACCGAGCACGACACCCACCACCGTGGCCATGACCAGGGCGAGGAGCCACTCCCGGAACGTGAAGCCGATCTCGGTCCAGAAGATCGAGTCGCCCAGGAGGGTGCCCAGCTTCGAGATCACGTCGCTGGGAACCGGGAAGCCCGGCGTCGTGATGATGTCCTTGCGGACCAGCAGCTCGGCGAGGGCGCCGGTGCCGACCACGCCCAGGGCGCCGTAGCCGACCTGCTGCCACGTGCCGAGGGGCTCACCCGTGTCCATCGAGGTCACTTCTCCGGGACGTAGGTGTGGTCGAGGATGGAGAAGTCGTCGTCCACCAGACCCTGGTCGACGAGGGTCTTGTTGACCTTCTCGAGCCCCGCCGTCGGCAACTCCGTCGCGAAGACCGGGATGGACATGGTCTGCGCGGTCTTGGCGTCCACGCCGGCCACGCCGGGAAGCCAGGCCCGGAACTCCTTCTCGTGCTTGCTGATGTCGGCGTTCGCGGCGTACATCGCGTCGATGAAGGCTGCCACGGTGTCGGGGTTGGCATCGATGAACTTGTCGCTGGCGATGAAGGTGGAGGCCGCGAACTCCGAGTTGACGCCACCGGCCAGGTCGACCACCTCGCGGAGCCCGGCTGCCTCGGCAGCCGACTTGAAGGGCTCCGGCACGTAGCCGGCCTCGATCGATCCGGCCTCGACGCCGGCGATCATCTCGCTGAAGGGAACCTCGATCCACTCAGGCTTGACGTCGAGTCCCTCGCTGTCGACGAGGCTCTGGAAGGTCACGTCACCCATGTTGTTGGTGGTGTTGATCCCGATGGTCTTGCCGTCGAGGTCTTCCAGGTCCTTGATGTCGGAGTCCGGCTCGACGAACACGCCCATGCTGTCGGGTCCGAGCGAGCTGCTCAGCACCACGGTCTGGACCGGGGCGCCCTTCGCCTGGGCGATGGAGCCGGAGACGGAGTTGGTGAAGCTGAAGTCGAGCTCACCGGCGGCGACCTTCTGGACACCGACCGGCCCGCCCTGCAGCGGCTCGAGCTCGACAGTGAGGCCCTCGTCCTCGAAGAAGCCGTTCTCCTTGGCCCAGTAGACGGTGGCGTAGTCGGCCAGCGGCAGCACGCCGATGGTGACCTTGGTCTTCTCGAGCTTGCCGTCGGCCTGCTGTGCCTCGCTGCCCGAGCCGCATGAGGAAAGAAGAAGGGCGAGGCTCGCAGCTACCGCAGCGGTGGTGATTCGGGTCGTGCTCATGGGCTGACTCCCTGGCTCTGGCGCGATGGGTGAATTTATCTCACCGGAAAATTACTTTGCGCCAAGATTGTTACCGCCCTCACATGCCTCCGTCAACGGTTTTGCCGATCTTTCTTGCCGAAGAGGTACGCCTGGGGCAGAAATGGAGAAGGGCGCCCGCGACCAACCGGTCGGCGAGCGCCCTGATCGAGGCGGTCAGGGTCAGGCGGAGTCCTTGACCTCGCCGTCCGGGCCGAGTTGGACGACCGCGCGCAACGACGACTCGAGCTCGCCGAGCAGGGCGGAGAGGTTCGTGCGCTGCTTGTTCGTCAGGCCGGCGAGCATGCGCTGCTCGTTGGCGAAGTGGGCGTCGGCAACCTCGTCGATCAGCCGCCTCCCCGCTTCGGTCAGGGTCACGTAGACCACGCGATTGTCGACGCCGTCGCGCTGGCGCTGGACCAGCCCGGCCTCCTGAAGGCGGTTGACCCGCAGCGTGAGACCGCCCGTCGTCACCAACGTCTGGGCGGCCAGCTCCCCCGCCGTACGTCGATGTTCGGGCGCGGCCCTGCGCAGGCTGGCGAGCACGTCGAACCCGGCCTCGTTGGTGCCGTAGCTCTCGAAGATCGCCGAGATCTGTGCCCGGTAGAGCAGGAAACTGCGATGCAACGGGCCGAAGACGCTCATGGCAGAGACGTCGAGCTCGGGTCGGACCGCAGCCCACTGCTCGATGATGTCGGCCACGCCGTCGGAGGAGGACTTCACACGCTCCACAACCTTCCAGTCGGCCAAGCGGCGAAACCATGAGGACCGCTCAATATCTTGGCGCCAAGGCACTCTAGTGGCTTCGGCGTCCGGACACAACGGCCCACGCGGGCGGGAGCCACCTTGTCACCACGGCAATGTCACCGCGACGCAGACAACGACGCACTCCACAGCGGCTCGCGGGAGCGAGCCACACCCCACGCAATCCATGCGCTTCGCACGGTCAGCGGTAGCGCGCCACCAGCTGGCGTGCCTCTTCGATGGTCACGATCACGCCTTCCGAACCGAACAGCGAGAACCAGTACGGGTAGCCCTTCAGCTGGAAGTAGGTGACCCGATAGGTGCGGTCGCTTCCGCATCGGCGGTACGTGCGCACCTGGCTGCGCAGGTCGCCATGCCAGGCGGTGAGCCGGACCTGCTTGCCGGAGCTGTCGAACACAGTCTCCACACGCGAGAGGGTCGCGTAGAGACCTCCCCTGTCGGGCTGCACGCTCAACCATTCGCCGGTGGTGACGCAGGCCCGCGCATCCCTTCGGGTCGGCAGGTCGTAGATCAGCCGGACCCGGTTCACCCGGAGGTTCGCGTTACTGGCATGCACCAGGATCCCGTAGGTCCGCCTGTCCATGCGCATGCCGAACGACCCGGTGTCGGAGTACGGCCCCTTGGCGAGGACGTCGTACATCGCCTGCGTCCGCAGGTTGATCGCTGCCCCGGGGATCTCGAACTTGTAGATCAGCGAGTCGCCCCGGTCGCGCGCACACTTCAGGGTCGCGGTGGGCGCCGCGTTGGTCACCGAGCAGTTCCCGCTGTGCCGCTCGTGCTGCACACCGTTGAGGTCGACGACGACACGCGTCGAGTCCTCGGTCAGCAGGTCAGTGCCCGCACTCGCGGACGCCGGCGTCGCCAAGAGGGCGACTCCCGTCGCCACGGCAGCAGCCAGGACCAGCAGTCGACGCATCATGCGTGTTGTTCTCCCCGTTCGAACCGAATCCACGTCCGCAGACCGTACGACGACGCGGGCCTCGCCGTCCGCCGAACGGCACAGTTCATCGCCCGAGATCAGCGCATGCGCCAGACCGGTTCCCGCTTCTCCTTGAACGCGGCGACGCCCTCGCCGATGTCCTCGGTGGTGAAGGCCAGTGCGAGCTGCGAGCGCAGTGACGAGAGTGCGTCGGGAAGGCTCTGGTCGCGGGTCGCGTTGATCGCGTCCTTCCCGAGCTTCATCAGCAGCGGCGACTTGGCCGCGATCCGGTGCGCCCACTCACGGACCGTGTCGTCAAACTCGGCGGCCGGTACGACGGCGTTCACGACGTCCATCCGTTCCGCCTCGGTGGCGTCGATCGGTTCGCCGGTCATCATCAGCTGGTTGGCGCGCATCCGTGGCACGTTGCGGTAGATCAACGCGGAGATCATGAACGGGAAGACACCGACATTGATCTCTGGGCAGCCGAAGCGGACGCCCTCCTTGGCGATGATCAGGTCGCAGGCCAGGGCCAGCCCGAAGGCTCCGGCGAGGACGTCACCACCGGCGGCGCAGATCACCGGCTTGCCCATGCCGCCGATCGTCTCGTAGAGCCGGGGGAAGCGGTCCAGTCCCGCATACTTCTCGATCGTGGGCCGGTCCGAGGCGAACGCCTTGAGGTCACCGCCGGCGGAGAAGATCCGTTCGTGGGACGACCCGATCACGACCACGCGGACAGCGTCATCGTCGCCGGCCCGCTCCAGCGCATCGAGCAGCTCGTCGAGCAGGGCATCACTGAGCGCGTTGCGGGTCTCGGGGCTGTCGAGCGTGACGAACGCGGCACCGCGCTCGTCGATCTCGTAGCTGACCTTGGACATCCGGTTTCTCCTTGCTGTGCAGTCAGAACTGGCCAGAACAGACAGTGGCAGTCAGATCTCGAGCACGACCTTGCCGAAGCCGCCGCCTGCTTCGAGGTGCCGGTGGGCATCGGCGGCCAGATCGAGGGCGAAGGTGCGGTCGATGACCGGCGGCGGGACAGCATGCTCGGCCATCAGGTCGAGGAGTCCGGCGAAGTCGCGCGGGCTGCCCATCGTGGTGCCGAGCAGGTCGAACTGGCCGAAGTAGTAGGGGCGAACGCCCAGCTCTGCCGTGTCTGCGCGGTTGGCACCGAGGACGACCAGCCGACCTCCCGGACGCAGCACCTCGAGGGCCTGCGCCCAGTTGCCGACCGGGTCGAGGACGACGTCGAAGCCACGCCCGCCGGCCAGCTCGCGCACGGCAGTGGGCCAGGCCGGGTCGTCGTACCGCACTCCGCCGTGGGCGCCGAGCTCCTGCGCGGCGACGATCTTGTCGTCGCTGGAGGAGGTGACGAAGACCCTCGCACCGATCGCGGACGCCAAGGAGACCGCCATCGTGGCGACACCGCCGCCGGCGCCGAGCACGAGCAGGCTCTCCCCCGCGCGCAGCCGCCCACGGGTGAACAGGGCGCGATGCGTCGTGACGCCCACCAGCGGAAGCGCCGCGGCCTGGGCCCAGGAGAGCCCCGCCGGCTTGGGCGCCACGGCCTCGGTCGGGACCAGCACCCGCTCGGCGTAGGTGCCGGGTCGGTGGTCGCCCAGGATCTCCCAGTCGGGACCGGGTGCGGACTCGTCAGATCCCCACCACAACGACGGGAGTACGACGACCTCGTCACCGGTGGACAGGTCGATGCCCGCCCCGTCGGCACCTGGCGTGTGCGGGAGCGGGGAGCCGTACTTCCCCTGCCGCACCAGCACGTCGTGCCAGTTCAGCGCCGCCGCACGGAGCTCGACGACGGTCCAGCCGGGTTCGGCGACGGGATCGGGCACCTCGGCCAGCTCCAGCACCGACGCGTCGCCGTACGAGCGCTGGCGGACCGCCTTCATCCGGCGACCGGGACGGCTGGCTGCAGCTGGCGGCGCACCTCACCGGAGAGCTCGATGGCCTCGTGAATGGTCTCCGCGACCGGGATGATCGTGATCGTGCGGGCGCCCGCCTCGACGTAGGTGTTGAGGAACTCGGCGACGGTCTCGGGGCTGCCGGCGGCGGTGATGTGCTGGAACTTCTCGGCGGGCAGGTTGTAGAGGGCCGACATCCGCTCGCCCAGGCTCTCGCGCGCCTTCGCGGCATCGGACCCGAGCCCGACCCAGACGTTGAAACCAGCGAAGGTGGGCCCTCCTGTGCGACCGCGCTCCTCGAACGCCTCGTGCAGCTGCTGGTGGGTGGCCGCGTAGCGCCGGGCCGAGCACCACATGCCGAGCCAGCCGTCGCCATGGTCGGCGGTACGACGCACCGCCACGTCGCCTGCGCCACCGATGACGATCGGCACACGCGGCTCGGGCGCGGGAAGGATCAGACCCTTCTCCAGGGTGAAGAACTCGCCCTCGTGGTCGACCGCCTCGCCGGTGGCCAGGCGGCGGAGCAACCCCAAGGTCTCGTCCATCCGTCGTCCGCGGCTGGAGGGATCCACACCCATGTTGGCCACCTCGGTGCGGTCCTCGCCGGCCACGCCGACTCCGAGCGTGAGGCGGCCGGGGGCGATCTGGCTCAGGGTGGCGAGCTGCCGGGCAGTGGCCATCGGGTGTCGCAGGCCGGCCAGGTAGACGCCCATCAGCACCTTGAGCGTGTCGTGGGTCGCCAACGCGGTGCTCGCCGCCACGAAGCCGTCGAACCCGACGCCGCCGTGGAAGCTGATGTGGTCGCCGACCGTGAGGTGGTCGAGGCCGACCTCGCCCATGTGGTCCAGAAGAGCACGCCGTTCGGCGGGATCGGGGTTCAACAACTCGTCGTTGACGGCAATGCCGAGCTCGATGTCAGTGGTCACCTGCATGATCATCGACCCTCGGACACTCCCGATCAAGGAATGGACTGACCAAAAGTGGGGAGATCTCCATCGTCCCTTGCCCGGCCGGTTGCGCAGGGGCGCCGGCAGCGCCGACAGTGGCCCGGTGACGACACGAGGAATCACCGTTCTGGCCGGAGGTCTCAAGGAGACCGTCGAGATCACCAAGGCGGCCGACGAGGCCGGCTTCGAGGGCGCGTGGTCAGGAGAGTTCCTGAACCGCTCCGCCGTGGTCTCGGTCGCCGCCATGGCCGCCGCGACCGAGAGGATCGGCGTCGGCACCGCCATCGCGTACGCCGTGGGCCGCTCGCCGCTGGTGCTGGCCAACGACGCCCGCTTCCTCGACGAGATGAGCAACGGCCGACTGACGCTCGGGCTCGGCACCGGCACCCGCGGCATGATGGTCGGCTGGCACGGCGTGACGGACCCCGACGGTCCGGCCAGCCGCATGGAGGAGCTGATCCCCCTGCTGCGGCGACTGTGGCACCTGCACGAGGAGTCGGTCCAGCACGAAGGCCGCTTCTACTCGTGCAACATCACGCCCACCGCCGACATCGAACCGCCGGTGCGACCCGAGATCCCGATCTACACCGCGGGCGTGAACGCCCGCATGATCGAGGTCGCCGGCCGCGTCTCCGACGGGCTCATCTGCCACCCGACACTGACCGACCAGTACCTCGCCGACATCGCCCGCCCGGCCATCGAGAAGGGGGCGGAGAAGATGGGCCGGGACGCCGCTTCCGTGCAGCTCAAGGGCGTCATCATCACCTCCATCCACGACGACCCCGCCCAGGCACGGCGTGAGGCCGCGGCCCAGATCGCCTTCTACGTCGCGCCCAAGGCGTACGGCCCGGTGATGGAGGCCTCCGGGTTCGGCGACGAGGCGGCGGCCATCCAGACCGCGTTCCGGGCCAAGGACCATGACGCCATGGTCGCCGCGGTCAGCGACGAGATGCTCGACCAGATGGCCGCCGCCGGCACTCTCGACGAGGTGCGCGAGCGCGTGGCGCACCTTGAGAAGCGCTACGACCACGCGGCCCTCTACTCGCCGAGCTTCACCCTGTCCGCGGATCGGGTGCGTGAGAACACCTTCGCCATCATCGACGCCTTCCGGCGGTGAGCGACGGGCGGCTCGACGGGACCGTCTCGCTGGTCACCGGCGCCACCAGCGGTATCGGCCGGGCCGTGGCGCGCGCGTTGGTCACGCAAGGCAGCCACGTCGTGGCCGTGGGACGCCGACGCGACCGGCTCGAGGAGCTTGCCGAGGAGCTCGGTGACAGCTGCCATCCCGTTGTCGCCGATCTGACCGTCCAGCCCGAAGCGGCCGACGCCGTGGCGACCACGATCGAGCATTTCGGCCGGCTCGACACGGTGGTCAACAGTGCCGGGGTGATGCTCAACGGACCGACCCTGGAGGCCCGGCTCGACGAGTGGGACACCATGGTCGACCTCAACGTCAAGGGCCTGATGTACGTCGCCAGGGCGGCGCTGCCCCACCTCGTCGACGCCGCGGGTTCGAGCCCACGCAGAGTCGCCGACCTGGTCAACATCTCCTCGATCGCGGGACGGTTCGCGAACCGGAACGTGGCCGTCTACAACGCCACCAAGTTCGGCGTGACCGCGATGTCCGAGGCCTGGCGCCAGGAGTTCTCGCCGTACGGCGTGCGCGTGTCGGTGATCGAGCCGGGCGCCGTCGAGACCGAGCTGTTCGATCACCAGCAGCAGCCGGTGATCGAGCACTACGAGCGACTCTTCGCCGGTGTCGAGAAGCTGCACCCGGAGGACGTGGCCGACGTCGTGCTCCACGTCGTCACGGCCCCGCGCCGGGTGGCGCTGGCCGAGGTCGTCATCCGCCCGACCGACCAGGTCTGAGCCGGCAGGTCACGACTCCTCGACGGCCAGTGCATGGGTGGGACAGCGACGAATCGCCTGTTCCACGGCCGCGCGCTGACCCTCCAAGGGCGTGTCGTCGAGCACCTCGAGGTCACCCTCGTCGTCGATGGTGAACACCTCCGGCGCGGCGAACTCGCACTGTCCGTGACCCTCACAGAGGTCCCAGTCGACCAAGACCTTCATGTCAGCCCTCCTTCTCGATCACGACTCGAAGCCGCTTGTAGGCGTTGAACTGGTTCGTGTGCAGCCGGTCCGGCGCGGCGACGGGGCGGATCCGGATCCCGCGCTCGAGCGCCTTCCTGAAGAAGGTGGCCACCTCGGCACGTGCCAGGTGCGACCCCATGCAGGCGTGGATCCCCCAGCCGAAGCCGACGTGGTCGTTGGGGTGCCGGTCGATCTTGACCACGTCGGGGTCCTCGAACACCGCAGGGTCACGGTTCGCGGCCTGGAACCAGCAGACCACCTTGTCGCCGGCCTTGATCGTCCTGCCGTTCATCTCGACGTCCGCCGTCGCCGTACGCCGCATGGCCCGGATCGGGGTCACGTAGCGGAGCATCTCCTCGATCGCCGAGCCCAGGAGCTCGGGCTCACGAACCAGCCTCTCCCACTCGTCGGGGAACTCCTCGAAGGCCAGGACGGTTCCGGTGATCAGGTTTCGCGTGGTCTCGTTGCCCGCACCCACGAGGACGAAGTAGTAGGCCGCCAGGTCCTCCCACGGAAGGGGTTCGCCGTCGAGCCTCGCGTGCACCAACTTCGAGACGAGGTCGTGTTGCGGCTCCTCACGACGCTTCTCGGTGAGCACCTTGAAGTAGTCGAACATCTCGTTCCGGGCGCGCTCCTTCTCGTCCGGACCACGCATGTACTCCGGGTCGTCGGAGATCACCCGGTTCGTCCAGTCCAGGAGCAGGCCGCAGTCCTCGCGTGGGACGCCGAGGACCTGACCGAGGACCTGGATCGGGAGCAACGCGGCAGCGGCCTTAACGAGCTCGACCTCGCCCTTCGCCTCCAGGTCGTCCAGCAGGTCGTCGACGCACTGGTCGATCACCTCCTGCCACTCCTTGACCCTCATCGCCCGGAGGTGCGGCGCGGCCAGCTTGCGCAGGGGGCCGTGCCGGGGCGGGTCGGTGTTGTGGACCGTGCTGGTCGAGCCCTCGACCTTGCGGCTGAGGATCTGGGTCCCGTCTCCGTTGATGAACGTGGCCGGGTCACTGACAACCTTCACCACGTCGTCGTACCGGGTGACGGACCAGAAGCCCGGGCCGTCCGACTCGTCGTTCCAGTGCAGGGGCCGGTGTTCTCGCAGGGCGGCCAGGAGCTCGTTCTCCCGTCCCTCGATGAAGGGGGCGAGGTCCATCAGGTCGACCTCGGGACCCTCGACGTACGCCGTCATGTCGTTCACTCCTCGGTGACGTGGGGGAATCCCTTGCCGAAGAGCAGCACGGGCGTGAGGATCTCGGCGGCACGGGGACTGGTGAGCACCGGCCAGGCGGCCTGGGCGTTCGGATGCAGGGTGTCGAAGCCCTCGGCCAGGAACTTGTCCCAGATCCCGGCCCGGGTCGCGTGCGGCAGGAGGAACTCGCGGGTGTAGACCATGACACCGTCGCGGATCTTCTCCTCGTGCGACTTCTTGGCGAGCACCTTGTACATGTCCATCGTGCCCTTGCGGCACTGCGCGGAGATGCGGGCCATCTCCTCCTGCTCGAGCACCCGGAGCTCGCCCATCGGGGTGTCGATCCTGTCCCGGGCGAACACGACACCGGCCTCGAGGTAGTCCAAGTAGTTGGACGGTTCGGAGAACGTGGTCTGGATCTCGGTGACCACCATGCTCACCTTGTCCGCGGGGAAGATCAGCACTTCGGTGACGCAGTAGGGCAGGCCCTCCGCGACACCTGCCCAGGGGTAGGCGGTCTCGTTGAGGAAGTGGTCACGCACGATGGCCACACGACCGTCAGGCAGCGGGTATGGACCGGTATCGGCCATGCCGGCCCGGCAGTCGTAGTGCAGCATGAAGCCGAAGAGCTCGGTGCGCGCATTGAAGGCGCGGAAGCTCGCGAGGTCCTCCGGGTCGTCGAACGGCTTGGCCTGGCTGACCAGGCTCTGCAGGACGTCGTCGTCCAGGGTCGGCACCTTGAAGCCGCGGGCCGAGACGAACCCGGGTCCGTCCCCCCAGGTGCCGTTCTGCAGGCGGCGGCCGTACTGGATGATCGACTCCAGGTCCTCACGGCGGGAGGCTGCGGTGTCCTGGTCCAGCTCGATGCCGATGCCGCGGCCCAGGATCGGGCACACGGACGCGGCCCAGTTGCGAGTGACGTTGATCTTGGTGCCGACCTCGCGGGTCGACGTCTTCGCCAGCTCCAGGAGGCCCTCGACTCCGAGCTCGTCGGTGAGCATCTGCTGGAACTTCGGGTAGGTGTTCCACTGCTGGACGAAGGAGACGGTCTCGTACTCCTGGCGCGGGATCAGGCCGGACTCGCCCTCGCTGGCCCGCCCGAGGATGAAGTCCCACAGGTTCCACGCCGCGTAGTCCAGCCAGCTGTTGACCTCGTCGGTCTCCAGACGCTCACGGCGCACGTTCTCGTGGGTGGTGTCGATGAACGGGACCGCCAGGCGGTCGCGCATCATCGCGTTGCCGGGCTCTCCCTGGGGCACCTCGCCGAGGAAGGCAGCGAGGTAGGTGGCCGGGTCGAAGGTCTCGGTCATGATGTCGTCCCCACTCAGCTCTCGACCAGGTGCACAAGACCCTGGTCACCAGAGATGTCGAGTCGGACCGTGGTGCCGTCGGCCGGGATGGTCTCGCCACGGCCGGTCTGGACGCCTTCGGTGAACTCGGTGGACATGACACACGGGATGCCGAACTCACGGGAGAGGATTCCGAGGTGGCTCTCCGGCGCCCCCTGCAGGGTGATCAGGCCGGCGACCCCCGCCATCAGGGCCGGTGACATGAACGTCGTGGTGCCACCGCGTGAGATGACGACCGTGGTCTCCACGTCGGGGCCGTCGATGAAGTCCAGCACTTCCTCCGGGGAGTCGAGGAACCTGATCGTTCCCGTGGCACTGTTGGCCGAGGTGAAGGCCTTGACCCCCGTACCGATCTGCCGTTCCTGAACCGCGTCGGTGGTGCTCATGGTGACTCCTCCAGAACCTGTGATGAAAACGATCAGTAAATGGACTGACCGAAGTTGCGCCATCGTGTGTTCGCGGTCACACTGACGTCAAGGGTTTCCTCGACCAAGGTCTGCAATTCACTCTTTCGAGGGAAGCCGGGGCCCGGATCGGGCGATCGGAGCAGAGGTGAGTGGACGTGTCGACGGCAAGTGACTACGAACCCGCCATGCAGGCCGCGGTGCGTGCGATCCTCCGTGCTGCCCAGAACCTCGATGCCGCGGAGAAGGACGCCGTACGACGGGTCACTGACCCCAACAGCGCGCTCGAGGCTCTCGACGCGATGGAGGCCCACCTGGGTGCCACGGCCGCGCGCGACGCCAACGGCTCACGCAGGGCCATGATCGACATCGGCGCAGCCCGGTCCGACCTGCTCGCCTACCAGCTCGCCCGACAGCGAGCCATGCTGGGCCATCTCACGGAGAGCCTGACCCGGCTGCGCGCCACCACGTCCGTGGCCGACCTGGCCGACTGCATCCCGATCCACTCGGTGGAACTGGGCTACGAGCGCGCCCTCTTCTCCTGGATCCGCGACGAACGCTGGATCCCCCACGCGATGCACACCCTGAACGGGCCCTCCGAGGCACACGCCGTCGTCGACGCGGGCACCCGGGCACCGCGACACACCCGCGAGCTGCTCGAGGTCGACGTCGTGCGCGGCCGGCGCACGATCCTGGTGCTCGACGCGATGACGAACCCTCGCGTCCATCGAGAACTCCATGACGTGACCCAGTCGCAGACCTATGTGGCCGCTCCCATCATCGCCAGGAACCACGTGGTGGGGCTCCTCCACCTCGACCGGAACGCCGACACCGGCACCACCGACGAGTTCGACCGCGACCTGCTGACACTCTTCAGCCAGAGCGTCGGCGCACAGCTCGACCAACTGCTCCTGCAGGAGTCCGTGGGACCGGCCACCGCCGTGGGCACCGTCGACTCGTCCTGGACCGACGTGCTCACCGAGCGTGAGGCCGAGGTCCTCCAGCTGGTCGCCAGGGGCCTCACCAATGCCCAGATCGCCGAGCGTCTCTTCATCGGCGAGGAGACCACGAAGACCCACATGCGAAAGCTCCTGCGCAAGCTCGGTGCGGCCAACCGTTCCGAGGCCGGCGCGATGTACCACCGTCTTGCTGCGAGGCGGTTACCTGCCCCATCCCTCTAACGGGTGATATCTCCGGGAGCGGGTGATGAACCCTTCCGCACCGGTCGACTTCGTTGTTAGGTTCGCCACATCCACGTTCGGTCTGACCATTTGGAGTGGCAATGCCCAAGATCTTCGCCTTCGACCACGACCACGGCCGTGCGCCAGCCGAACTGGCAGGTCTGCTCGGCGGCAAGGGCGCCGGCCTGGCGGAGATGAGCTCCGCCCTGGGCCTCGCTGTTCCGCCCGGCTTCACCATCAGCGTCCCGGTGTGCCGGGACTACGCCTCCGGGGGCTGGCCGAGCGACCTGGACGCCGAGATCGACGACCACCTTCGCCACCTGGGTGAGCGGATGCGGCGCAACTTCGGCGACCAGGGGGACCCCCTCCTGCTGGCCGTGCGCAGTGGGGCCCCGGTTTCGATGCCGGGAATGATGGACACCGTCCTCAACCTCGGCCTCAACAGCGAGACCGTGGTCGGCCTGGCCGCGAAGGCACGGGACGAGCGGTTCGCCTGGGACACCTACAACCGCTTCCTCACCATGTACGCCACCACGGTGATGGGCGTCGCTCCGGACGAGCTGGAGCCCCCGCTGAGGACGGACCGCGTCGAGGAGTTGAAGGCCCAGAACGAGCGCCTCAAGGAGCGCATCCTGGAGCTGGCCGGTCGCCCCGTCCCCGAGGACCCGACCGTGCAGCTCAAGGAGGCCGTGGAGGCCGTGTTCCGCTCCTGGGACTCCGATCGGGCCCGCGCCTTCAGGGCCAAGGAAGGCATTGACGGCGACCTGGGCACGGCGGTCAACGTCCAGGCCATGGTCTTCGGCAACCGGGGCGAGGACTCCGGGACCGGGGTGGTCTTCAGCCGGAACCCCTCCACCGGCGAGAACTGCCCCTACGGTGACTTCCTCCTCCGCGCACAGGGCGAGGACGTGGTCGCCGGCATCCGCAAGACCATGCCGATCGCCGAGATGGCAGTCCACCAACCAGCAGCCGCGGAGGAGTTGTTCGAGGTGCTGCGTCGCCTCGAGGCGCACTACGCCGATGTCTGCGACGTGGAGTTCACCGTCGAGGACGGCCGCCTCTGGCTGCTGCAGACCCGCATCGGCAAGCGCTGTCCCACGGCGGCGGTCCGAATCGCCGTGGAGATGGTCTCCGACCCTCACATCTTGCTGTCCAGGTCGGACGCGCTCCTCCGGGTGTCGCCCGCCGTCCGGGCCGCCGCCCGCGAGGAGCTGGCGGCTGCCTCGGGCAACGCCGTCGATGACGAGCACCTGCTCGGACACGGCCTCGGCGCCTCTCCCGGATTCGTCTCGGGCAAGGTGGTCCTCAACCCGCTCGACGCGCTCGACGCGGAGGAGGACGTGATCCTCGTACGCCGCGACACGAGCCCCGAGGACGTGGCCGGAATGGCCGCGTCCGTCGGGATCCTGACCACCACCGGCGGGCTGGTCAGCCATGCCGCCGTGGTGGCTCGCGGATGGTCCATCCCTGCTGTCGTCGGGGTGGCCGACCTGGTGCTCGGACAGGACGAGTTCACGTCGGCCTCGGGCCTGCGGGTCCGCGCCGGCGACGTCATCACCATCGACGGCACCAGTGGCAAGGTCTGGAAGGGCCACCACTCGGCTCCGGACCCGAATGAGGAGGCCCCGGCCCGCCACTTCCCGGAGCTCGCCCAGCTCGAGGAGTGGGCCGCGCACGAGGAGTCGGCCACGGTGACGCCATGAGGCCGAACGCGGATCACGTCGTCGTGGTCGGCGCATCGCTTGCCGGGCTTCGCGCCGTCCAGACTGCGCGCCAACTCGGCTTCGCCGGACGCCTGACCCTGGTCGGCGCCGAGGAGCACCTCCCCTATGACCGGCCGCCGCTGTCCAAGGAGATGCTCCACGTCGAGAAGGAGCCCAGCACGCCGGCCCTACCCGGCGCCGCCGACCTGCACGAACTGAATGTCGAGTGCCTGCTGGGCACACCGGCCACAGCACTCGATGTGCAGGCCCGCCGGCTCACGGTCGGCGAACAGCAGCTCTCGTACGACGCCGTGCTGATCGCCACCGGCGCCCGACCCCGACGGCTGCCCGGTACGGACAGCATGGCCGGCGTCCACTGCCTGCGCACGCTCGAAGACTCGCTCGCCGTGCGCTCTGCCCTGGACCGAGGTGCCAGGACGGTGGTGGTCGGCGCGGGCTTCATCGGGGCCGAAGTGGCCTCTGCTGCCCGCCGCCGGCACCTGCCGGTGACGGTCGTGGAGGCGATGACGATTCCCCTGACCCGAGCGGTCGGGGAGACCGCAGGCGCCAGCCTGTCCGCACTGCATGCGCGCCACGGCACCGACCTGCGCTGCGACGTCTCGGTGGAAGCAGTTGTCGGAACCGACCGGGTCGAGGCCGTCCGGCTCAGCGACGGCTCCATCGTCCCGGCGGACCTGGTCGTGGTGGGCATCGGCGCGGAGCCGGTGACGGACTGGCTCGAGTCCTCGTCACTGACCATCGACAACGGGGTCGTCACCGACGCGAATCTCTTGGCGGGCCACAACGTGTGGGTTGCGGGCGACGTCGCCCGGTGGCACAGCTCGCTCTTCGACCGCCACCTGCGGCTGGAGCACTGGACCAACGCCGGGGAACAGGGTGCCCACGCAATGCAGAACCTGTTGCAGCCGAGCGAGCCCACGCCGTACGAGCACGTGCCCTACTTCTGGTCCGAGTGGTACGGCCAGTGGATCCAGATGGCTGGCCTCCCGGAGGGGGAGCCTGAGGTGGTCACCGGCACCTGGGACGCCGAGGCCTTCGTCGCGCTCTATCGCCAGGGAGAGCGCCTGGTCGGTGCCCTGGCCATGAACCGGCGCGGCGACATCATGAAATACCGCACACTCATCGCCCGCGGGGCCACCTGGCAGGACGCCCTCGAGCTCGCGAGCAAGCGCAACGAACGCTCGCCCGTGCCTGCTGTGACCGTCTGACCAGCCGAGGAGAATCCGATGCGCCACGACGACATCTACGTTGCCGGCCGATGGGTCCAGGCCCATTCCCAGCAACGCCATGACGTCATCAACCCCGCCACCGAGGAGTTCATCGCCTCCGTGCCCGACGCAGACGTCCAGGATGTCGACGCCGCGGTCGATGCTGCCCGCGCAGCCCTTCCGGCCTGGCGCAGTCTCAACGCGGAGGAGCGTGCCGCGGCCCTTGAGCGCTTGGCCGACGAGATCTCCCGTCGCAGCGAGGACCTGACCCGCCTGATCACCACCGAGAACGGCACCCCGGTGTCCGAGAGCTCCGGGGCACCGAAGCACGCCGCTGCCCATCTGCGCGTGACTGCGGAGTTGGCTTCCCTGCTCAGCGGGCTGGACGACCGCCCCAACCCGATGGCTCCCGGGCATTCGGTGGTCAAGCGCGTGCCGGTGGGCGTGGCCGCACTCATCACGCCCTGGAACTTTCCCCTGGGCCTGGTCATCATCAAGCTGGCCCCCGCGCTGCTCGCGGGCTGCACCGTGGTGATCAAGCCCGCGCCCGAGACTCCGCTGGCCACCCGACTCCTGATGGAGTGCGTGGGCGCCGCGGGCATTCCCGACGGGGTCGTCAACCTCGTCACCGGCGGTGTCGAGACCGGGCAGGCCCTGGTCGAGCATGCTGGCGTCGACAAGGTCTCCTTCACCGGATCGACCGCCGCCGGGCGCTCCATCGGCGCCTCCTGTGGGCATCAGCTCAAGGCGGTCACCCTGGAACTCGGCGGCAAGTCCCCCGCAATCGTGCTCGACGACGCCGACCCGTCCGTGATCGAGCAGCACCTGCTCAAGGTCGCCATGCGCAACACCGGCCAGACCTGCAAGGCCTGCACCCGCCTGCTGGTGCCCAGCTCCCGGTACGACGAGTACGTCGACCTGGCCGCCGACGTGATCTCCGGCGCGAAGCTGGGCGACCCCTTCGACCCCGACACCTTCTTCGGCCCGCTGGTCTCCGCCCGACAACGCACACGCGTCCTCGACTACTACGAGATCGCTGCCGCCGAAGGCGCCAAGGCCGTCATCGGCGGACGAGCCGCCACGGGCTTCGCGAAGGGGTACTACGTGGAGCCGACCGTCTTCCGTGACGTCGACAACGGCATGCGCATCGCCCAGGAGGAGATCTTCGGGCCGGCCCTTGCCGTGATCCCCTACCGCGACGTCGACGACGCGGTCGCGATCGCCAACGACTCGCCGTACGGCCTCGCCGCAACGGTCTTCAGCAGTGACCTCGACCGGGCCACCGGCGTGGCCGATCGTCTGTCCACCGGCAACGTCGGCATCAACCACTACGGGTCGAATGCGGCCGCCCCCTTCGGTGGGCACAAGGACAGCGGTCTCGGCACCGAGTTCGGCGCCGAGGGCCTCGAGGCCTATCTGACCTATACGTCCATCCATTACCAAGCCTGACGCGCAGAGGGAGCAGCCATGAGAGCCGCAGTGATGTGGGAAGCCGGGAAGCCGTTCGAGATCGCCGAGGTGGAGATCGCCGCCCCTGGCCCGGGCCAGGTGAGCGTCGAGCTCCACGCGTGCGGCGTGTGCGCATCCGATCTGTCCCTCACGACGGGCTTCGGCCAACCGGTGCCCGTGGTCCTGGGTCATGAGGGTGCCGGGATCGTGACCGAGATCGGCGCAGGTGTGAAGCACATCGAGCCCGGCCAGCACGTGGTCGTGGCATGGGTCCCGCCGTGCGGGCACTGCACTCCGTGTCGGCGCGGTGATGACTACCTGTGCGCCAACCGTCGTTCCTCGGCGGACGCCCGCGCCGGACGCGGCACCCCTGTCACCTCGCCACTCTCCGTGGACGGGATGCCCATCCATCAGGGCATGGCCACCGCCACCTTCTCCGAACGGACCGTGGTGCCCGCGAACGCCGTGGTGCCGATCGATGCCGACGTGCCGTTCCCGGTGGCCGCGATGATGGGCTGTGCGGTGCCGACCGGTGCCGGGGCGGCGCTGCGCAGCGCGAAGGTCCAGCCCGGGGACGCCGTGGCCGTGATCGGTTGCGGTGCGGTCGGCCTGAATGCCGTGATGGGAGCCGTGGTCGCCGGCGCAGCGGAGCTGATCGCCGTGGACCCGATGCAGAGCCGGCGGGACAAGGCCATCGAGCTGGGTGCCACCCGGACCATCGCCCCGGAGCAGCTGGAGGAGCTCTCCGACCTCGACGTGGTCATCGACGCCGTCGGCAACCCCACCACCGTGCAGGCCGCCTGGCGTGCCACCCGTCGCGGTGGCACCATCACCGTGGTCGGTGCCGGCCGTCCCGACCAGACGGTCGAGATCAACGCCTACGAGCTCTTCCACGACGACAAGCGCATCACCGGCAGCTTCCACGGCGGCATCTCGATGCACCGCGACCTGCCGACTCTGGTCGGACTGTGGCGCAGTGGGCGGTTGCCGGTCGAGAAACTCATCGACGACGTGGTCGACCTGAGCGAGATCAACGACGTGGTCAAGCGCCAACAGTCCGGAGACGTCGTGCGCACCATCCTGACCGCCACCGGAACCGAGTCCGCAGCGGGCAACGATGCCTGAGACCCACGAGTCTGCTGCGACCCACCTGCCTCTGCCGGGCACCACGAACCTGCGCGACCTGGGCGGCCTGCCGACCGATGACGGAAAGGTCGTCGCCCACGGCCGGCTCTACCGCGCCGAGGTCCTGGCCCGCGCCTCGGACGACGTCCTGAACGCCCTGCACGGCGCCTACGATCCGATCCATGCCGAACTGTTCCGTGGGTTGGGCGTGCGTACGGTTCTCGATCTCCGCTCCGACCGCGAGTTCGAGTCGACTCCCTCTGCCTGGCCCGAGGCCACCGGCGGCCAGGCCCGGCGTTTCGTCTTCGCCGAGGGAGGCGAGGGCAAGGACACCGGCATCGTCCTCAGGATCCTGGCCGGCGAGCTCACGAAGTTCGATGCCGAGGACCTCGCCGAGTTCTACAAGGGCACGATCGACCGGACCGGGACCACGTTCGCGCAGGCGATCTCGACCCTCGCCGACGATGGCCAGTTGCCCGCACTGATCCACTGCACCGCCGGCAAGGACCGGACCGGGCTGATGATCGGGCTCGTGTTGGAGCTGCTCGGTGTCCCCCGCGAGGTGACGGTCACCGACTACGCCTACACGCAGGTGCTCCGGCCGAACCGGGTGGACGCCTACGCCTCCATGATCCGCGAGGCAGGCGTCGACCCGGACGCCGTGCGGGTGGTGTTCGAGACGCCGGCCGAGAGCATGCGCAGGGCTCTCGCCCATCTGGACGAGGAGTACGGCGGCCCAGTGGCGTACCTCGTCGCGGCCGGGATGAACCCTGATGTGGTGCCGGCACTGCGTGCCGCGCTTCTGGTGGAGCCGACTCAGCCGGCGGCGTAGGTGAGGTAGACGGACTCGCCGACCATCGCGGGGCGCTCCTGGCCGTTGATCTCGATCGTGAGGGCCACGCGGTACTGCACACCGCCGTCCGGCCGACGAGTGCCTTCGGGGATCGAGGCGCTCAGCCGAATCTCGGCGTCAACGGGCACGGGTGCGGTGAACCGCACCTTCTCGAGGCCGTAGTTGGTGCCGCGCCCGTGATCGGTGATGGTCATCAGCTGCTTGAGCATCGACGGCACGAGGGAGAGCGTCAGGTACCCGTGCGCGATGGTGCCGCCGAACGGCCCGTCTGCCGCCCGCTCCGGGTCGACGTGGATCCACTGGTGGTCGTCGGTCGCGTCGGCGAAGGTGTCGATGCGGGTCTGCTCGAGCCTGCGCCAGGGCGAGGAGCCCAGGTCCAGGTCCTTCGCCTCGGCCAGCTCGGCCACCGTGATCTCAAGCGTCATCAGGTCCTGCTCCTCGTTCGACTCGTCCAGCGTTGTGGCGAGACCATCACTGCCGACACCGCTGGTCAACCGGGACAGGACCTTCCGCCTGTCGCGATCGACAGCGCGGCGCGTGGGACGAGAGGACCGGGAAGGCTCCGACGTCTTACGTTGGCCCCATGAGCAAACCCGCACTGCCGTCGTACGCACAGGTCCTCGAGCTCGAGCCCCTGCTGTCCGGCGAGGTCTCCCCCGATTTCATCGACGTCAACGGGCACATGAACATCCGCCACTACCTCGACTACTGCGCCACGAGCGCCGATGTCATCTGCCGGCGGGTGGGCATCGACGACGACTACCGGGCGCAGCGCCGGATGGGCGTGTTCACCGCGGAGCACCACATCCGCTACTTCAGCGAGATGCACGAGGGCGGCAAGTTCTCCGTGCACACCCTGCTCCTCGGGCGCTCGCGCAAGGCCGGCCACGTGCTGGCGTTCCTGGTCGATCGCGACCGCGAGGTGCTGGCCTGCACCGTCGAGATCGTGCTCGTGCACGTGGGGATGGACACCCGTCGGCCGGTCGACTTCCCCGAGGACGTGTCCGCGGCGATCGACGGCTGGGTCGCAGAGGCTGCGCAGGTCACCTGGCCGATTCCCCTGTCCGGCTCGATGGGCCTGCGGTCCTGAAGGACCGGCGTCAGCCAGCCGCGAGCTGGGCCCGCAGCTCGTGCTTGCGCACCTTGCCGCCGACCGTCTCGGGCATCGCGGCCATGACGACGACCCGCTTGGGCGTCTCGTAGCCGGCCAGTCGCTGACGTGCCCAGGCGATGAGGTCCCGCTCGTTGACCGCGGCCCCCTCGGCGGGGATCACCACGGCCGTGACCAGCTCACCCCACGTGTCATCCGGTACGCCGACCACGGCAACGCGACCCACGGCGGGGTGACCGGCGAGCACGCCCTCGACCCGGATGCTGGAGACGTTCTCCCCACCCGACTTCACGACGTCCTTGAGCCGGTCGACCATCACCTGCGCACGGTCACCCTCGGCGACGTAGGCGCAGCTGTCACCGGAGTGGAACCAGCCGTCCCGGAACGCTTCTCGGGTGGCCTCGAGGTTGCGGTAGTAGCCGGCAGTGATCATCGGGCTCCGATAGACGGCTTCGCCTGCTGCGCCGACCGTGCCGGCGAGCGACGTACCGGACGGGTCGTGCACGTCGGCGGCGAGCAAGGGCGTCGGGAGGCCGACATGGTTGACGCCCTGGAACGACTCCGCCGCCCTCCCGGGCTGGGCGTCGGGCCAGAACCGGAAGCACGACTGGGACTCGGTCTGGCCGAAGACCTCGAGCATCGCGACGTCACCACCCGCCGCGGTCTTCAAGCGGGGAAAGAGATCCGGGGTCATCGCGCCCCACGAGAACATCACGACGGTGAGTGAGGAGAGGTCGACTCCGGCAGGGTCGGCCTCGGCGGCCTCGACCAGCTTGCCGACCCACAGCGGTGAGCCGGCCCAGACGGCGGTGACCTTCTCGCGGGTGACCGCCGCCGCCAGCCCCTCGGCATCCGGTCGGCGGCCGATCACGACGGTGCCGCCGCTGAGCATCGCAGGCATCACGGTCGAGTTGTGCCCGCAGTGGTAGACGATCGGCAGGAACGTCGCGAGCACGAGGTCGGTCTCGTGGGCGAGCCCGCGCGTCAGCGACATCGCGTAGGAGTACGCACTCAGATAGGAGTAGGAGTGCGCCGTCATCGACGCCTTGGGCATCGAGGTCGTGCCCGAGGTGAACAGCAGGGCCCAGATGTCGTCGCCGTGGATGGTCACGTCGACCTCTTCGGTCGGCCGGTCGCCGATCCAGTCGGCGAACTCAGTGCTTCCGGCCGGAGTCTCCCCTCCGATGGGGATGCTGACCGCCGGGCGCAGGCCCCGCGCCGCGAACACCGCGTCACCTCGAGCCGCCAGTCCGGCATCGGCGACGACGAGTGAGACCTCGACGTGGTCGAGGACATGGGCGAGTACGTCGTCCGCGAGCAGCGAGTTGACCGGCACCGCGACCATCCCGGCCTTGGCGATGCCGAAGAACAGGACGATCGCCTCGACGGAGTTGTCGCAGTAGAGCAGGACCCGGTCACCGGGCTCGAGGCCTTCGCCGAGCAGTGCATGTGCCACCTGGTTGGCGGCCTCGTCTGCTTCGCGGTAGGTCATCCGGGCGAACCGCGGGTCGCCGTACGCCCCGTCCCAGCCGACCAGAGCGGTCTTGTCAGGCGTGCTCCAGGTGACCCGCTCGAGGATGTCGCCCACTGACATCCTGTTCCAGCGCCTGTCGGCGCGGCGCGCACGCAGGGTCTCGACGTCGAAGTCTTCGGCTGTGGGGTCGAACCTTGGAGGAGTCACCCTGCGAGTCTGCGCAGGTCGGGCGCCCGGCTCCACCGTGACCAGCATGCAGCGGTGTGGACCTCGACAGTCGCCCCGACTTCAGGATCCGTTGATCTCCGAGAACAGGGCCCGCACCGACGGTGTCCACTTGGCGCGGCGCTCCTCGATCTCCCGTGCCACACGGCGGCCGATCCAGTCGGGCAGCAGCGCCTCGGGCAGCTGCGGGTCTGTGCGGGGCAGCTCCTGCCACTCGCTGATCATGCGGAGGAAGGCGAACATGGTGTCCTCGCCCGGCTTCGGGTCCAGCGTGCCGATCGCCTTGAGCACCATCCGGTAGTGCTCTTCGAGGGCAGCGAGGTCCCACCCCCGAGAGACGATCTCCAACTCCCCGATGCCCACCTCGTCGGTCCTGCCCACGAGCGAGATGGTGTGTTCGTGCAGGTCGAGTTCGGCGATCAGCTCGCGCACCTCGTCGACGCGCTCCACGTGCGGGCTGAGCCAGAGTCCGGGGACGGGGTTCCCGAAGCCTGCCCAGGTGAGTCCGGCGTACAGCGGCCGGCGGGTACGACGGTGCGTCGAGGGGATGGTGACCAGGACCGAGAGCCAGGTGCCCGGCCAGTCCTCGAACGGGTCGCTGAGTGAGAAGACGCGCTTCGAGCCGACCTCGAAGATGTGCTCGAGCCGCGGCCCGAGCGACCAGCTGACCTCGCGGCCGCGTCGCTCCGGGACCATCCAGCCCGACTGTGCGCCTCGTGCGATGGCCTGGCGAGCGGTCTGCTCCTCGATGCCGAGGCCACGCAGGAGCCGCACCAGTGTGGAGGTCCACACCGGTTCGCCGGTGGGCCAGACCAGCTCACCGAGGATCGTGACGAGCAGGGAGCGCGCACTTCCGGGCGCCAGGCTCTCGCCCTCGGCCCGGAGCAATGGCGATCGCCCGACGAGCGGTGCCGTCGATGACGGTGTCGGCATGTGCATTCCTCCTGCGTCCGGACGGCAGCCTAGCCATCTGCCCTTGCCCGATGCGGACCCGAGGTTTAGATTCTACGTGAATCGTGATCGAGTTACATTGAATGTCAATCTTTGGAGGAGCCGATGGACCACGCACCGAGCGACGACCAGCTGGCGATCCGGGAGTCCGTGCGCAGGTTCGCCCGCGACGAGCTGGCCAGCGGATACCTGACCCGCGCGCAGGCCGACGACTTCCCGTGGAAGCAGCACAGACAGGTCGGCGAGCTCGGAGTCCTCTCCTTGCTGGCCGGGCCCGACCACAACCCGCTCGACACCGAGGACTACGTCGCCGTCGGCCTCGCGGTGGAAGAGCTCGCGTACGCCGACTTCAACGTCGCGAACGCCGTCATCCCGGTGCTGCTCATGACGTCGCTCATCGCGCAGCACGGCGACGACGCGATGCGGAAGCGCTGGCTGCCTCCGCTGACCTCCGGCGACACCTACGTCGCATTCGCGCTCACCGAGCCGCACGCGGGGTCGGACGCCACGGCGATCCGGACCACGGCCACGGCCCATGACGGCGGCTACCTGCTCAATGGCGAGAAGACCTCGATCACCATGCTCGCCCAGGCCGAGGCGATGATCGTGGTCGCCCGCACCCTGCGCGACGGGGAGGACGTCGGGGTCTCGACGTTCCTCGTCGACCTGGAGGCCGCCGGGATCACCAAGAGCACCATGTCGGACACCGGCTGGCGACCGATGGGCCGCGGCACGATCTTCTTCGACGACGTCCACGTCCCCGCCGAGGCCCTCGTCGGAGCGGAGGGAAGCGCCTTCCGCAGCGTCCTCGGCGGCTTCGACTTCACCCGCCCCCTGCTGGCGCTCACCGGCATCGGCGCAGCCCAGGCCGCGGTGGACCTGACCGCCCGCTACGTCCGCGACCGCCACGCCTTCGGCCAGCCGCTGTCGCGCTACGAAGGCGTCTCGTTCCCACTCGCCGAGCACAGCACAACCTTGGAGGCCGCACGACTGCTCTGCTACTCGACCCTGTCGCGGCGTACGGCCGGCGAGAAGCACACCGCCGAGGCCGCCATGTCCAAGTGGTTCGGACCCAAGCTGGCCAGCGCCGCGGTCAAGGAATGCCTGCTGCTGCACGGCCACTACGGCTACGCCACAGAGATGGGGCTGGAACAACGACTCCGCGACGTGATGGCCGTGGAGATCGCCGACGGCACTGCCCAGATCCAGAAGATCATCATCGCCCGCGAGCGGTTCGGCCGCGACTTCGTCCCCTACACAAAGGAAACCTCATGACCTCGTCACCGACCGCGCAGCCCACCGCGCCGCCCGCTGCACCACCCGCGCCACCGGCCACCACCGCCCCACTGGCCAACCGGTGGACTCGGCTCGTCGGCGTCGACCATCCGATCGTGCAGGAAGGCCTCGGACCGTTCCGTACGCCGCGCCTTGCCGCGGCGGTCTCCAACGCCGGAGGTCTCGGCACGGTCTCCATGCCAGGCATGCCCGAGGACCTGGCCGCCGGCGCCCGCACCTTCCGCGAGCACATCGAGGAGTGCGCCTCGCTGACCGAACAGGCGTTCGCGGTCAACATCCCGATCGGAGTGGACGCCAACGGCGACGTCCTGCCGTTCACCGACATCTACGTCCGCACCGCCCTGGAGGCCCGCGCCGCGGACAGCTCCATCGCCGCGCGGCTCCGAGTGGTGACCACCTCCGCCGGATTCCCCGGCCCCTACATCGGGATGCTGAAGGACGCCGGCGTGGTGCACCAGCACAAGGTCGGATCGACCCGACAGGCCGTGAAGGCCGCCGAGGCCGGCGTCGACGTGGTCATCGCCGCCGGGTTCGAGATGGGCGGGCACGCACCCAGCGCCGCCGTGCACACGTTCGTCCTGGTCCCCAGCATCACCGAGGCGGTGGACGTACCGGTGCTGCTCACGGGCGGTGCACGCGACGGGCGAGGCCTGGCCGCCGCCCTCGCGATGGGCGCCGACGGCGTCGCCATGGGCACCCGGTTCATCACGACCCACGACAACAGCGACTGGCACCCGGCGTACCTGCAGGCCCTCCTCGACGCGAAGGAGGGCGACGACGTCGCGTTCAACGGGGTCTACGGACCGTGCCGGGGGCTCAGGAACACGGCGTCGCGCGAACTTCTCGAGGGCGCGAAGCTCGGTGAGGTCGATGCCGTGAGCCTGGTGCGCCACAAGATCGAGTCGATGCAGCGGGCCCAGACCGAGGGAGACGTCGAGAACAGCCTGGTCCTCACCGGACAGGTCGCCTCCGCGATCCACGACCTCGTGGACGTGGCCGAGTTCGTGCCCCGGACCGCACGAGAGGCGGCCGACATCCTGCGAGCCCTCACTCGGGACATGGTCGTCGCCTGACCAAAGGCACGCAGAGCCCGACCGTCCAGTGGCGGTCGGGCTCTCCGTTTACTTGTCAGCCTGGCTGTCAGATCGAGGTCGATCGGAGCTCTGCAGGCTCAGGCCTGGGCGCTGACCCGGGTGGTCGCGCAGACCTTGCCGTTCCACACCGCGTCGACGTCGGTGACCCAGAGGGTGCGGCCCGCGTGGCGGGTCGTCGTACGCAGCTCCAGGTCCACGCCGCTCGGCACAGCGCGGGTGTGGACGATGTGCAGGGACGAGGTGGCCAGGTCGCTGCCCGCCTCGACCCTCGAGGCCGTGGCGGCCGCCTCGCTGGCCGCGAGGGAAACGCCGCCGTGCAGTACGCCGCGTGGGTTCTCCCAGCGTGGCACGACGGGAAGCACCCAGCCCTCCCCCATTTCGCGCAGGGAGAGCACACCACTGAGGTCCTGGTCGAGGTCGACCGCGCCATCGAAGGCGAAATCAGTCCGGGCCACGGCGAAGTCCGGCGGATCGGCAATCTCCCGACCACGCTCACGACACTCGGCGATCAAGTTTCCCGAAGCATCGATCAGCTCACCGGTCGCGAAGGATCCGGGCGCGATGCTGCGCGCCGACGCACTCAGCTCACCTTCGGCATCGGCAAGTGGGCGGACGATGTCGATCCAGATCTCGGTACTGACGGTCCAGGCACCCTCGGGGAGGCTGCCGATGATCGAGTAGCCGACCACCTCGTCGACCAGTACGCCGAGGGATCCGACTGCCGGCCGACCGTCAGCCCCCGGGAACAAGCGATCGGCGGGCATCACGCCCCGCACAGTGTCGCCGTCCTGCCAAGGGTCTGCTCCGAAGAGCTTCGTCGGTCCGGAGAGGACGAACTGGATGGCACTCAATGCGTTCACGCCGTCGGCGACGCTCACTCCTGCCCTCATGCTGCCGAGATCCCGCCGTTCACGCTGATCGCCTGGCCGGTGACCCGCGCGGCGCCGGGGCCGGCGAGGAAGACCACCATGGCAGCCAGGTCCTCGGGCTCCGCCACTCCGAGGTGGGCCTGCTCGGCCGCCTTCTCGAAGAGCTTCTTGCTGAAGCCGTCGCTGAGCACGTTCTTAGCGGTGGCCGTCCCGGCGATCAGGGAGGGTGTCAGCACATTCACCCGCACGCCGTCCCGCTTGGCCTCGATCGCGGCGACCCGGCTGAACATCACGATCGCCGCCATCGCCGCACCCAGCACGGACTCACCGGGAGTGGCCACCTTGGCAGCGTCGGAGGCGATGTTGATGATGCTGCCACCACCCTGCTCACGCATGAACGGCAAGACCGCACGGGTCAGCAGCATGGGCGGGACCGCCTGCCCGGAAAGAATCCCCGCGATGTCGAGGGGGTCGGTGCGATGCAGCAGTTCGGGCCGGTACGCCGTGGTCACCGAACTGACGAGGACGTCGAGACCACCGAGCCTCCGGTGCACTTCTGCGACTGCCTCCTGCACCAGGTCGACGTCGCCGGCGTCGACCGACAGGAACTCGACCTGCGCGTCGGGACAGCGCTCGAGGAGGGTCGCCCGGGCACGCGTACCGCGCTCCTGGGACCGGCCCATGAGCGCAATCCGCCGTACGCCGGCATCGAGGAACGCTTCGGCACTGGCCAGGCCGACGCCCGACGTACCACCGGCGACCAGGACCGCCTGTTCTGAGTGAGTGCGGACCAGAGGCCTGGCGTTCATGGGCTCCTCCTGTGGAGTACTACATTATTGGCAACTGAGTTCTCTTGAGTGTCGCACGTTTTCGATCTACCGTGCAGGTGGCACGCATCACACGACCGACTTCTGGAGCGCGACATGACCGATGGCACCGCACGCATGAATCTGACGGAGTCCTATTGGCCGGCCGAGCCCGGCGAGGTCCGCGAGGTCACCGTCTGCGACGTGATCCGTCACGCGGCGACGACCGTGCCCGATCGACTCGCCCTGGTGAACTGCGTGCCGGACGCCGACGCCCGCAAGGAGTGGACGTACGCCGAGTTCCTCAGCGACATCGAGGACGTCGCCAGGGCACTGCTGGCCCGCTACCAGCCCGGGGACAGGATCGCGATCTGGGCACCCAACAGCGCGGAGTGGATCGTGCTTCAGCAGGGCATCGCCATGGCCGGGATGGTGCTGGTCGCGCTGAACCCGGCGTACCGCGCCCGCGAGATGCAGTTCGTCCTCTCCCAGTCGGAGTCCGTGGCGGTCTTCCTGGTCGACACGCACCGGGACTTCGACATGCGCGGCATGGTCGACGAGATGAGCTCCGGACTCCCCCACCTGCGCGGCATCCACCCCTTCTCGGAGTGGGACGAGTTCCTCGCCTCGGGCAGCCCGTCCACCGCGCTGCCCGCCATTGAGCCGCGGGACGTCGTGCAGGTGCAGTACACCTCGGGCACGACCGGCTTCCCCAAGGGCGCCGTCCTGCACCACATGGGCCTGGTCAACGAAGCGACGTTCGTCGCCGAGCGGGCCGGCATGTCCGACGGAGGCGTCTACATCAACGCGATGCCGATGTACCACATCGGCGGTGGTGCAGTGACCTCGTTCGGGGCCTGGGCCAAGCGCGGCACGTTCGTGATCCTTCCCGGTTTCGATCCCGGCCAACTGATCGAGGCGTTCGAGACCTACCGGGGCACGCACACCCTGGTCGTGCCGACCATGCTCATCGCGATGCTCGACCACCCCGAGCTTGACCGGCGGGACATGTCGAGCCTCCAGACCATCCTCAGCGGCGCGGCAGCCGTCCCCGCCGCTCTGGTCCGCAAGACCATGGCTCGGCTGCACTGCCAGTTCAGCATCCTCTTCGGGCAGACGGAGGCGCACGGCGTCGTCTCACAGACGCGCGTCACCGACTCTCCCGAGGACCAGTCCGACACCGTCGGCCAACCGCTCCCGCAGCTGGAGATGAAGATCGCCGACCCCCTCACCGGTGCCCCCGCGGCTCTCGAGATCGCCGGGGAGATCTGCGTGCGCGGCTACCAGAACATGCTCGAGTACTACAACATGCCCGAGGAGACGGCCCGGACCATCGACGACGAGGGCTGGCTGCACATGGGGGACATCGGGAAGATGGACGCCCGTGGCTTCCTCAAGGTCACCGGACGGGTCAAGGACATGATCATCCGTGGCGGCATCAATCTCTACCCCGCTGAGATCGAGGCAGCCCTGCAGGACCACCCGGCCATCGAGACGGCGGCCGTCGTGGGCGCGCCCGACGAGAAGTGGGGCGAGCAGGTCAGTGCCTTCCTCAAGATCAGGCACGGCAGCGAGCAACCCACGGTCGCCGAGCTCACCGACTTCCTGCGCCAGCAGATCGCGCCGCACAAGACGCCCGTCTTCTGGAAGTTCGTCACCGACCTGCCGATGACACCGACCGGCAAGATCCAGAAGTTCGTGCTGCGCGACCAGATCGTCGAGGGGTCGGTGACCTTCGACGAGGTCCGTACGTCGACGAGCGCTCCCGCCGACGCGTAGCTCAGGGCGCGCACGCGTAGCTCACAGCGCCAACGTGTAGCTCCCAGCGACGCCGGGTGCCTCTGGCGCGACTCCGCGAATCCACCAGCGCAGGCCCTACGCCTGAGGTGTGATCCACGTTGAATGAACGTTTGTTCAAGACCTGTTCTTGAACAAACGTTCATTCAACGCCGACCGTGTCGGTGGCGGTGACGTCGGGCTGTTCCGAGGCATCGAGGATCGCCTCGACGGGCTCAGCGACGAACCGCGATGGAGGCGCCGAGGTCGACAGGTCCGGCCAGGTTGCCGTCACACCCGGCGCAGGAGTGGCCGGGCTCGTCGTGCGACGTACGCGGAAAGAGGTGATCGGCGCCGGCCACGTCCTGCACGGGCCGACCCCGCTGGTCGGCCTCCAACGCAAGCAGCGCGGCGCCGTACGCTCCGGTGATCTGCGGCTGCTCCGGCACCCCGACCTCGACCCGGAGGGCACGCGAGAGGAAGTGCACGGCCGCCGGATTGCGCGCCACACCACCGGTGAGCACCACCGGTGTGCGCTTCCCGACCTGCGCCACCAGGGCGAGTGTTCGCGCTGCGATCGCACGGTGCACGGAGGAGGCGATGTCGGCCACCGGCAGGTCCTGCGCCATCAGCGAGACGATCTCGGTCTCGGCGAAGGTCGCGCACATGGTGCTGATCTCGAGATCGTCGTTGCCCTGCATGGCCAACGCACCCAGATCGTCGATCTCGCACTCCAGGGCGCGGGCCAGCACCTCGTAGAAACGGCCGGTGCCGCTGGCACAGCGGTCGTTCATCGCGAACTCGTCGACCAGGCCGTCCGAACCGACGGTGATCGCCTTGCTGTCCTGGCCCCCGACGTCGATGACCAGTCTCACTCCGGGCACCATCTCGGAGGTTCCCCGCGCATGGCAGGTGATCTCCGTGAAGGTGCGCTGCACCCCGGGCACGAGCTTGCGGCCGTACCCCGTCGACACCGTGCCTGAGAGCTCCGCAGTCTCGAGGCCCGCGGACTCCAGCGCGGCATCGATCGCCCGCTGCATGCCGCGTCGGCTCACCGCGCCCATCGCGATGGTGCTCGACGCGGCAATGCCGCCAAGGCCGTCGATGACGACGGCCTTGGCGGTCGTGGAACCGAGGTCGACCCCGAGGTAGTGGCGAGTGGTCACATCGACCCACGCTCACGGCGTACGTCGATCACCTCGAGCATCGCCGCGAGGCGGCTCTCGAGGATCTCGTCCTTGTAGAAGGAGGCGTCCGCGACGTCGCCCTCGAAGAACATCGAGGGGATCCCGAGGTTCTTCTCGGCCGAGGCGGCGAGCAGGCGCTGCGGTCCGGTGAAGGCGCGGCAGGTGCGCGTGGAGTGGAACGCGATCCCGTCGACCTGGTAGTCGGCGCAGTCCTTGAGCGTCAGGTGGTCCAGCGTCCGGGTGCCGTGGTTGGTCGGGCAGAGCAGGTAGTGCTGTGCCATGCCGAGGAGCGGGTCGGACGGGTTTAGGAGCTGCGGCTCCTGCCAGAAGGCGTTCTGGATGTAGCGACCGGCCACCACCGATGCGCCGTGCTCGGCGAACTTGCGGGACAGGAAGCCGAGCTTGTTCCAGTTCATGATGCCGTCGAAGTAGATGCGGTACTTCTCCCCCTCGACCGCCTGGACGCCGGTGTCGATGCGGCCCTGGATCTCGTCGCGTACGCCGGCGAAGTAGTCGACCAGCGCCTGGTCCCCGGGAAGGAAGTTGATCGGTGCGACCGAGGCGATCCAGTCCCAGAAGGTCGCCGGTGCCGGCTTCTGCTTGCAGAGGTCGAGGCCTTCCCGGCGCAGCTCGGCGGCCTGCTTGATGTAGAACATCGACTCACTGAGTGCGTCCCAGTCGAAGGGCCGCCCGGTCTGGAACTCGAGCCAGCTGATCAGCTCGCGCAACTGGTCGGCGACGTACTTCGAGGCGGCGTCCCACTCCTCGCCCTTGAGGTAGCCCGCGTCGGGCTTGTTTCCCCAGAGGAACGGGTGCGAGACGTTGAAGATCGGGACCTCCTTGCCGAACACACGGTAGGACACCTCGTCCCACTGCTGGCCGGTGCTGCAGCCCGCATAGTTGTTGACGAAGAAGTCCGGGCGGGGCAGGCGGGCAGCCAGCTCCTTCTGGTCGTGCATGCCGACGACACCACTGCCGTCGCCCTCGCCCTGCACGGTGAGGACGGAGCAGCCGAGGTGGGTGCGCGAGTAGGAGCAGAGCTCGGAGCTGTAGCCGTACTCTGCGCCGGCCAGCTGGGCCGGCCCCTCCATCTGCTGCGCGGCCAGACGGGCGGAGAACGCCTCGCCGTGGCACCACGCGACACCCGCGGCCTGGAAGATCGGGTTGAGCGCGCCACCGTTGTACCAGACGATCTGCTTTCCCTCGTCGCGTGCGGTGAAGAGCTTCTCCCAGTAGTCGGTGATGAGCTGGCCGCCAGCGCGAGTGATCGCGAGGCGGTTGGTGCGGTCAGGTGCAGTCACAGTCATCGTGCGTTCCCTCTTCCATGCAGTAGGTGGTGGATCAGGCGTACGCCGGCCGCTTGCGCAGCACACGTTCGACGAGGGCCTCGACCCTGGTCCGGAAGGCCTCGAGCGGAATGCCCTCGTGCTCGGTCTCGATCAGCAGCTGCGCGATGCCCTCGGCGTCGAGGCGCTTGCGGAGCTCGGGGTAGAGCAGCATGTGCGGCTCGCAGAACTTCGGCATCAGGTGGATCACTGCCTCCGCACCACTGCGCTCCGTCGACTCCACGAGCCAGGTGTCCCAGTCGGCGTCGTGCTGCACGCGGGTCGGGCAAGGGAGGTTGCCGTTGCGGGAGGTGTACCAGTGGCCGATGGCCTCCATCGGCTCGAGGACCTCGTCCACGTCGGTGGACAGGAAGCGCCGCCCCGTCCAGAGGTCGTCGTCGACCACGAGCGCGCCGCTGTCCTCGATCACCTGGAGCAGCTCGCGGCGCGGGGCGTGGCACATGTGGCCGGAGAGGTGAACCCGCACGCGCTCGTCGCGCGGCTGGCCGACCTTCTCGGCCCGGGCCAGCTCCAGGAGTGCGAGGTGCTCGACCGGGTCCATCACCATCGCCGAGGCGACCAGGTCCTGGAGCTCGGTGGGCGCCCAGGCGGTGCTGCCCGCCGTACGCTCGTCGAAGATCTGCCGCAGGGCGCGCCGGTCTGCGTTGTACGCCGCGATGCTGGCCCTCAGCGACTCGTCGGTCACCTTCGACCCCGAGAGTGCCTCGACCTCCTCGCGGAAGGTGTTCATCATCTCGGCGACCTTCTGCCCGGCCCAGGCATCGCTCAGGGAGGTGGCGAGCATCCCGAAGAAGACCGGGGTCTCCGGCTGCAGCTGACGGGCGACGTCAGCCGCGCCGACCAGCTGGATGCAGTGGTCGGCCATGAAGACGGCGTCGTAGAGGTCGAGGCGACCGGTGGCCACCTGGTCGGCCAGGTTGCGGGTGAAGCCGCAGTAGAACTCAGGAAGCAGGGCGCGTCCCTCGGTCACCGGCTCCTGGTCGTCCGGGACGATCACCGGCAACAGCCCGGCGGCGTGGGCGAGTTCGCGGGGGAAGTTCATCGGCATGACGCCGAGGACCTTGCCGTCGGGGTGTGCCGCACGCCAGGCCGCGACGTACCCGCGTGTGTCGCGAGCCGCCCGGACCAGGCGCTCCATGGCTGGGACGGTCATGTCACTCTCCTGTGGGATGTTCTACGTATTCTGTAAGCGAGTTCCCAATACTGTACAACAAATGATGCATCCCGGGAAGAGCGGCCGCCACAGAGGCATTGCCGGACCAGGGGTTGTGAACGATCGTTCTCAGGGCTATTCTGCAAATGGTCAGGCCAAAGCCTGCCCGCACCCCGAGAGAGGACAGCGACACCTCATGGACGACTTCACCGACATCACCTACGAGGTCGAGAACGGCCTCGCCACGATCACCATCAACCGGCCGGAGCGCTACAACGCCTTCCGCGCGCAGACGGTCGACGAGCTGGTCCTGGCGTTCAAGCGCGCCTGGGGCAGCAACGAGGTCGGCACCGTCTGCCTCACAGGTGCCGGCGAGAAGGCCTTCTGCTCCGGCGGGGACCAGAAGCAGCGCGCGGAGACCGGCGACTACGGCCCGTCCGTGAGCGGCCTGTTCGAGGTCGAGGCGCTGCACCGCGTCATGCGCGACATCCCCAAGCCCGTGATCGCCGCCGTCAACGGCATCGCCATCGGCGGCGGCCACGTGCTGCACGTGCTCGCCGACCTGACCATCGCCGCCGACACCGCGACCTTCGGCCAGAACGGTCCTCGCGTCGGCAGCTTCGACGCCGGCCTCGGCTCGGGCTACCTGGCCCGCGTCATCGGCGAGAAGCGCGCCCGCGAGATCTGGTTCATGCTCCGCCGTCTCTCCGCGAAGGAGGCCGAGGACTGGGGCCTGGTCAACAAGGTCGTGCCGGCCGCCGACCTGATGACCGAGGTCCGCGCCTGGGCGGACACGATGAACTCCTACTCCCCCACCGCGCTGAAGGTGCTCAAGCAGTCGTTCAACAGCGACACCGAGCACTTCGTCAGCATCGGCAACATGGCGATCACGACGTTGAAGATGTTCGGCGAGACCCCTGAGGCAAAGGAGGGCATCACGGCGTTCAACGAGAAGCGCCAGCCCGACTTCTCCGCCTACCGCGGCAACTGACGGGTCCGGGAGACGCCATGAGGCTCGACGCCGAACGACTCGAGTTCGCGGCCGCGATCGCCGACTTCGCAGCCCGCGAGTGTGGGACCCAGGCCCGGCTCGACGAACTGACCGAGAACGAGACGCGGGCGCACAGCCCGGAGATCCTCACCAAGCTCTCGGAGCTCGGCTGGCTCGGCGTCTCCCTTCCCGAGGAGTACGGCGGAGGCGGGGCCGGCTTCGTCGACGAGTGCGTCTTCATCGAGGAGGCGCACCGCGGCCTGCTCCCGGGACTGCTCGCCTACACCACCGGACTCACCGCTGCCCAGACCTACCTCAAGTGGGGCAACGAGGAGCAGAAGAAGCTGATCTGCTCCAACCTGGCCGGCGGTGTCACGGAGGCCATCGCGCTCTCGGAGCCGGGCACCGGGTCCGACCTCGGCGCGGTCCGCACGCGCGCGGTGCGGGACGGCGACGAATACGTCATCGACGGACAGAAGACCTGGATCTCCGTGGCCCACATCGCGGAGCACATGCTGGTCCTGGTCCGCGAGGACTCCTCCGGCCCCAAGCACGAGGGGCTCACGTTGTTGATGGTCCCGACGGCCACGCCGGGAATCGAGATGCGCGAGGTGCGCACGATGGAGGCCCGCACCTGCAACGACGTGTTCTTCACCGGCGTCCGGGTGCCCGCCGCCAACGTCGTCGGCACCGCCGGACAGGGCTGGAAGCACCTGATGCGCGGACTCAGCGTGGAGCGGATGATCATCGCGGCCTTCAGCATCGGGGCCGCACGCCGATCGCTCGACGACGCGGTTGCCTACATGAAGCAGCGCGAGGCGTTCGGCCAGCCGACCAGCAACTTCCAGGCCCTGCGCCACCGGGTCGCCGACCTCGCCACCGACATCGCGACCACGAGGGCCTTCGTCTACGACGTCGCCCAGGCCATCGACGACGGCCACGAGGACGGACTCTCGGCGGAGTCGTCGATGGCCAAGATGCGCGCCACCGAGGTCGCCAAGAACGCCGCCCTGGAGGCCATGCAGCTGATGGGTGGCGCCGGCTACGCCCGGGAGTACGGCATGGAGTTCCAGGTACGGCGCGCGCTCGCGCCGCCGATCTTCGGAGGAACCAACGAGATCCAGCGCGAGATCATCGCCAAGTCGATCTTCTGACCCCGACCCACACGACGGGCCTCGCCGGCTTACCGGCGGGGCCCGTTCCCGTCTGTGCGACAGACGGGAGACACGCCTCGATGTGCTGGCCCACAGCGGCTCCCGCCGGCGCGCTTACGTTCCTGCTGCCGCAGACCTACGTTGACGCAATGAGCCAAGGCAACGAGTTCGAGAACAAGGTCGTCATCATCACGGGGGCGGGCGGTGGCATCGGCGGCGCCACGGCGCGGCTCTTCGCGGCAGAGGGAGCCGTCACCGTCCTCGTGGATCGCGACCAGGGGCCGCTGACCGAGGTCGCGGATGAGATCGGTGGCCATGCGCACCCGTTGGACCTCCGGGACGAGTCGGCCATCGACGGCTTCGTCGAACAAGTGGTCGCCGAGCACGGGCGGATCGACGCGCTGATCAACATCGCCGGCGTCTTCGTCGGCTCCGAGGGCTCGGTCGAGGAGAGCTCCCGGCGTACCTGGGACCTGAGCCTCGACGTGAACCTCCGCGCCACCAGCCACCTCACCGCCCGGGCCCTGCCCCATCTGGTCGCAGTGGGGAACGGAGCCGTCGTGACCACGTCGTCGACGCAAGCCCGCGCGGCCGACGTCGGCTGGTCGTCGTACGGCATCGCGAAGGCGGGGGTCGAGGCACTCACCCGGTACGTCGCCACCCAGTACGGCCCACAGGGCGTCCGGTGCAACTGCGTGGCGCCGGGCGTCACCGCGACCCCGCGTGCGCTCGAACGCTTTCCCGAGGACCGGGCGCGGAGCGTCCGCGCCAACACGCCGCTGCGCCGGTTCGGACAGCCCGAGGAGCTGGCGGAGGCCTACCTGTTCCTCGCCTCGCAACGGGCTTCGTTCATCACCGGTCAGGTGATCCCGGTCGACGGCGGCATGATGGTCCACCTGCCGAGCTGATCGGTGAACCCGATGCCCGCCCGGCGGTTCTCACCGGGCAGGCATCAGGCGTCAGTCGTCGTTGGTCTCGTCCAGATAGATCGTCTTCATCGACTGGAACGCGGCGAGACCTTCGGGGCCGAGCTCACGACCGAGCCCGCTGGAGCGCACCCCGCCGAACGGTGCGAACGGGTCGTTGGAATATCCGTTCACCCCGATCGTGCCAGTGCGCACACGCCGGGCGAAGGACTCGCCGCGCGCAGGATCGGCGGTCCAGACCGAACCGCCGAGTCCGTACTCGCTGTCATTGGCGATCGCCACGGCGTCGTCCTCGTCCTCGTACGGAATCACCGCCAGGACTGGACCGAAGATCTCCTCCTGGGCGATGGTTGCCTTGCGATCCACGTCAGCGAAGACCGTCGGCTCGACGAACCACCCCTTGTCGAGGTCGGCCGGTCGGCCGCCACCGACCACCAAGCGACCACCGTCACTGCTTCCCTTCCGGATGTACGACTCGACGCGGTCGCGCTGACGTTCGGAAACCAGCGGGCCGACCTGTGTCCCGTCCGCCAGCGGATCGCCGACGACGAGCGACTCTGCCAGTCCGGCGATCGTGTCGAGCACTTCGTCGTACCGCGTGCGAGGCGCCAGGACGCGCGTCCCGAGCCAGCAGATCTGCCCGTTGTTCAGCATCGTGGCGGCGAAGAAGTCCTCGATGGTCTCCGCGAGGTTCGCGTCGTCCAGCACCACCGCGGCAGACTTGCCGCCGAGCTCGAGAGTGACCGGACGCAGCAGGTTGCCGCAGGTCGAGGCGATCGCCCGACCGGCGGCGGTGGAGCCGGTGAAGGAGACCTTGTCGACACCGGGGTGCTGGACCAGGTAGCCGCCTACCTCGCGCCCGGCGGGGACGACGTTGAGCACTCCCGGGGGCAGGCCCGCCTCAACGGCCGCCTCTGCCATCAGGAACGCGTCAAGGACGGTCTCCGGCGCCGGCTTGAGCACCACGGTGCAGCCGGAAGCCAGCGCCGGGGCGAGCTTGAGGAACGTGATCGCCTGCGGAACGTTCCACGGCACGATGGCGGCCACCACACCGATCGGCTCCTTCAGCACCAGAGCCTGCTTGCCGAGCATGCCCTGGCGACGTTCTTCCTTGCCCGTTTCGACCAGGCCGGCGTAGTAGCGCAGGAGAAGTGCGGGGAAGCCGGCCTCGAAGTTCATCGCCAGCCACAGCGGCATGCCGTTCTGGATGGAGACGCGTCGCGCGGTCTCGGGGCCGCGCGCCTCGAGGGCGGCGGCGAACCGCTCAAGGACCTCGGTGCGCCTGGCCGGCTCCCACGTTGCCCAACCGGACGGGTCGTCGAAGGCACGGCGGGCGGCGGCCACGGCGTTGTCGACGTCGCCTTCAGCCGCTTCCGGGACACTGCCGATGAACTGCTCCGTCGTCGGCGAGTGGACGTCGATGCGCTGGGTGGTGGTCGGCGACGCCCACTCGCCGTCCAGGTAGAAGCTGTCGTAGTCGATGGTGGTCATGGTTCTCTCCTGAGGGTGGTGGGATTCCCGAGGTGGTGGGTCGTACGGCAGCGCGTCACTCGTGGACCAGGACGACCTTGACCGCCTCGCCGCGCGCCTGGGCGGCAACGGCGTCGTTGATCTTGGCGAACGGCATGGTCGTGACCAGGCGGTCGAACGGGAACCTGCCGGCGAGGTGCAGGTCCACCAGTTCCGGGATGAAGTGGTCGGGGTCGCTGTCGCCCTCGACGATGCCTTGGAAGTGCAGGCCGCGGGCCTGCATCTCGATCAGTCCGACGGCCAGTTCGGAGGTCGGGTCCGACGGCACACCGACCATGCCGAGGGTGCCGCGCTGAGCGAGACTCGCGATGATCTCGTTGACCACGGGGATTGCGGCCGTGGTGTCCAGGGCGAAGCCGACGCCCTCAGGCAGGATGGCGCGGACCTGCTCGGACAGCGGTCCCGCGGCCGGGTCGATCACGTGCGTCGCGCCGAGCTCCAGGGCCAGTTGGCGACGTGCGGCGAGGGGCTCGGCCACGATGATGGTCCCGAGCTCGCGGACCACCGCGCCGAGCACACCGGAGAGGCCCACTGATCCGCCGCCCACGACCAGGAGCGACGACCCGCCGGGGCAGGCCATGGACTGCATGACCGCTCCGGCGCCTGTCTGGATGCCACAGCCCAGGGGGCCGGCCAGCGCGATGTCGAGGGCCGGGTTCACCTTGACGACGTTGCGCTCGCGAGCGATCGAGTGCGTGGCGAAGCTCGACTGGCCGAAGAAGTAGCTGCCACACGCCGTGTCCTGGCGGTGCAGGGTGCTGGTGCCGTCGGGACGCGCTCCGCCAAAGTTCCGGCCCATGAAGTCGGCGCAGTACGACGGAGCGCCCTGCGCGCACTGCGTGCACATGCCGCAGGAGTTGAACGTCGCTGCAACCGGGTCGCCGACAACTACCTTGGTGACGTCGCTGCCGACCGCGACCACGGTGCCGCTGCCCTCGTGGCCGACGACACCGGGGAACGGGAACGGGAGATGGCCGTGCTGAACGGCCAGGTCCGTGTGACAAAGCCCGACCCCGGCGATCTCGATGACGACCTCGTCAGGGGCCGGGTCGGCGAGCGTGAGTTCCTGGAGGACGAAGTCCTGGCCGAGTCCTTCGAGCACTGCTGCGGTGATCTGCATGGTTCTTCCTTTGTCCGATGGGATCAGTTGGTGTCCGGCACGACGACGCGGGCGCCGTCGCACTCGGCCGAGACGATGAGTTGGCAGGAGAGCCGTGAGCGTTCGCAGGCACCGTCGAGGAACTCGACCAGCTCGGTCTCCTCGTCCATCGGCTCGTCGAACAGGGCCATGTGCTCAGGGGCGACATGGACGTGGCAGGTGGCGCACGAGCAGCTGCCCCCGCACTCGGCGACGATGCCCGGCAGGTTGTTGCGCACCGAGCCGTCCATGACGGTCTGGCCTTCGGGCACATCGACGGTCTGTTCACTGCCGTCCGGCAGCTGGTAGGTGATGTTGGGCATGGGCTTGCTCCTGGAATCGGACGAGCTGTTGATGGGTCAGGCGAGGGCGAGCTCGCGCAACGGGACTGTCGGGTCGCCGAGTCGGTCCGCGTCGACGGGGCGGTTCGAGGCGAGCAGCCGACGTCCCGCCATGAAGTCGGCATTGGCGTTCGCGGCCTCCACGGCCACGAGGCGCCCACCGTGGTGGTGGAAGAGCGCGAACGATCCGGTCGCGGGCTCGCCGCGCAGGACGGTGTCGTACGGCGCCGCGACGACGCCGGCGATCTTGAGCTTCAGGTCGAACTGGTCGGACCAGAACCACGGGACCTCGGGTTCCACCGACGGCTTCCCCATGATCGATGCGACTGCCTGGCGGGCCTGCTCGGTCGCGCTCGGGATGCTCTCGAACCGCATCGGCTCGCCTCCGCCGTGCCGCGGGCGCACGGTGACGTCGCCCAACGCCCAGATGGCGTCATCACTGGTCCGCGCGGCCCCGTCCACCACCACGCCGCCACGGCAGAGGAGGCCGGAGCGTGAGGCGAGTTCGTCGCACGGGATGGCACCGACTCCGACGACGACCGTTCCAGCGTCGACGGCCTCGCCATCGGCCAGGCGGATCCGGCGAACTCCGTCGGCGTCGCCCTCGAAGGCCACCACGTCGGCGCCGGTGCGCACATCGGTGCCCCGACCACGGTGGTGCGCGGCCAGGATGCCGGACAGCGCCGGGCTGGCCACTCGCGCCAGGACCCGGTCCTCACGTTCGAGGACGGTGACCGGCACGCCTCCCGAACGGGCCACGGCGGCGACCTCAAGGCCGACGTAGCCTCCGCCGACCACGGCCAGCCCCGCGGCTCCGGCCAGCCCGTCGCGGAGTGCGGCCGCGTCCTCGATCGTGCGAAGGCTGAGCACCCCGGGCAGGTCGCATCCGGGCACGTCCAGCATGCGCGGCCGTGCCCCGGTCGCGAGCACCAGGGCGTCGTACGTCAGCACCTGGCCCAGCGATGTCTCGACCGTGTGCGCGACCCGATCGATCAGGGTGATCGTCTCGTGGAGCCTGACAGTGATCGAGTTCTCGACGTAGAAGGGAGCCTCGCGGAGCCATTGCGTGGCCGGCTCGGCCAGGAAGGTCTTCGACAGGGGTGGTCGCTGGTAGGGGAGATGTCGTTCAGCACCCACGAGCACCAGCTCGCCGTCGTACCCCGCCTGGCGCAGCAGCGCCGCGAACGTGCCGGCCGCATGCCCGGCTCCGACCACGACGACCCGGCCCGACATCAGGCTCACGTGAGTTCCAGGCGCATCGGCAGCCTGCGAAGTCCGCCGACGAAGTTCGTCTGCACCACCTTGCGCTCGCCGGTGACCCGGAGGTCCGCGATGCGAGGCAGGAGTTCCTCGAGCATGATCCGCAGCTCCTGCTTGGCGAGGTGCTGACCGATGCACATGTGCGGGCCGTAGCCGAAGGCGATCTGCTTGTTGGGCTTGCGGTCGAAGTGGAACTCGTCGGGGCTCTCGAAGACATCTGCATCGCGGTTGGCCGACTGGTAGAGCAGCATCATGCGCTCTCCCTTGCGGATCTCCTGGCCACTGAGCACGTAGTCCTGCTCTGCCCGGCGGGTGAACTGCTTGACGGGCGAGGCCCAGCGCAGGCCTTCGTTGACGAGGTCGGGGATGCGGCTCGGGTCGGCCTGGACCTCGGCCAGCTGACCGGGGTTCTGGGCCAGCGCCTCGAGGAGGGACGCCATGGTGCTCGACGTGGTGTCGTGCCCGGCGGTCGCGATCGCGATGAACCAGCCGTAGGCGACCTCCTTGGGGAAGTAGTCCCCCGTCTCCGGGTGCCTGGCCTGGGCGATGATCGTGGCGAGGTCCTCGCGCGGTTCGGCACGCCGCGCGTTGAGCAGGGTGTCGAAGTAGGCGTAGAAGTCCTGGATGGTCGCCGACCATTGCTGGGCGGCAGCGTCGGGCGTGAGTGGTTCGACGTCCTCACGCTGGGTGTCAGGGTCGGCGGTGCCGAAGAACTCCTGGGTCAGCGCCATCATCCGGGGCTCGTCCTCGGCGGGGACCCCGAAGAGCGTCATGATCACGTGGAGGGGGTAGCGCAGGCAGAAGTCGGCGACCACCTCGATGTCGTTGACACCTGGCTTGAGCTGGTCATCGATCGCTTCGCGGGCCAGCTCCCGGATCCGGTCCTCCCACTGCTTCAGCGACGCCGGTCGGAACCATTGGGTCGCAATGTCCTTGACCATGGTGTGCTCGGGCGGGTCGAGGTAGGTCAGCGTCTCGAGGACCCGGAGGCTGCCACCGGTGAGCGACTTGGTGAAGGCGTCGCCGGCCTGGTTGGCGAGGACCGGGTTGTGCGACCCGGGGTCGTCGCCGCCGCCACTGGTGAAGACGTCCGGCTGGCGCTCGATCTCCATGATGTCGGCGTGCTTGACGACCAGCCAGAGCGGGTCGTAGCCCTCGACGTCGGAGAGCGCGAGCGGTGCGTTCTCACGGAGCCACCGATAGGCCTCGAACAGCGCCTCGTCGTCGCTGTGCCCCTCCGGAAGGACGACGCGACGGCCGATCTCGTCGGGAACTGTGGCCCGGGTGGAAGGGGCGGTGACAGTCATGGTTTCTCCTCGATGTGATGCCGGTCACGAACTGGCACCATCTTGCGAGGATCGGGGGTTGCGGCTCATCCCCCTCGAGGGGTGGCTTCCTACCCCTCCGTCCACCCCGGCTCCCGGCGGGGACGGGAGCGATAGAGCGCCCCGGCGTGGGCCCGGTTCTCGGCACTCACCTTGCGGAGCACGTGCTTCACGTGGGTCTTGACCGTGCCCTCCGCGATGTAGAGCCGGTCGGCGATCTCGGCATTGCTGACGCCGTCGCCGAGCAGCGCGTAGACCTGCGCCTCGCGTCGAGTCAGCCCCTCTCCCAGACGGAGCGGCACGGACTCGGACGACGCGGGAAACGCCACCTCCCCACGTGGCTCCTCCACTGCAGAGGTGCGGGGCTCGGTCGCATCGATGTCTCCGATCTGCGCCACCAGGTCACTGAGGGCCGAGGCCTGGCGCCCCAGACGGGAGCGAACACTGTCGAGTTCCTCCCGCATCGCCACGCGCTCGAAGGCAAGGCCCAGTCCCTCCACGAACATGCTGATCAGGTCACGGTCGAACCCGTCCAGCTCCGCGCCCTCGACGCTCTGGTCGGCGTGCACGAATCCGACCACCTTCGACCCCCGAATGAGGGGCGCGGCGACGTACGACGTCGAGTGCATGACGGCCTGGATGTCGAGGTGCACATGAGGGTTGTCGAGCGCATCGCGGACCAGCATCGAGCGCCGATGCCGGATCATCGCCGCCTCGAGCAGGTCGCGGGTGTGCCAGTAGGGCGCGTCGCCCGCGGCCATGATCGCCCGCGCCTCTTCTGGCCCGCTCGCGGTGTACGTCGACACCGGCACCCAGCGGGCCTGGTCCACCCAGGAGAAGAGCACGCGCCGGAAGCCGAGCGCCGACACCTCCCGGGGCACTTGCGCAGTGAGCGCCTCGACCGAGCCAGCCGTACGCATGCGACGCAAGGCGGACTGCAAGGCGTCGACCGACTCGCGGCGGCGGGTGAGTTCGTGGGTCTGCACCTGCAGGCGGACGGCCCCCACCTCGTTGGCCACGGCGCCTGCTCGCACCTGCTCATGTGGGTGGGCGGCCAGCCAGCCGCTCAGCGTCGCGTCAGCGCGATCCAGGGCGTGGTTCAGGGACTCAATGCCCCCCACTGCATGGAACGCCGCAAGGCCCGGTTCCGCCGTGAGGCCCGAAGTCAGGCGCAGGACCGCATGCACGCGCTCGGCAAGTTCGTCGAACATCAGTCCCCTCTCGGCACACTCTGGATCGGACTGGTGTCGGCAATGGTACGACCTTTTTGTCCTGATGCGCACCCCCGGAGGGATCAGGTCCAGATCACGCCCGGGCGGCCGCCGTCGACCGTGATCACCGACCCGTTGGCCACGCCTCCCCGCGGCGAGGCGAGGAAGGTGATCACGTCGGCGACCTGCTCCGCGGTCACCGGCCGACCCAACGCATTGCCCGCGGCCTGCTCGGCGTACGCGGCGTCGTCGGCAACCCGCTCGGTGACGGTCAGGCCTGGGTGGACACACGTCACCGAGATGCCGAACGGGCCCAGCTCGTCGGCAAGGTTCTTGGTGATCGCGACGACCGCGAGGTTGCGCACCGAGCCGGTGATGGAGCCCGTGAGACGCGCGTTCATCCCACTGACGTTCACCACGGCGCTCCTACCGGCGGCCTCGAGGTGAGGTGCGGCCGCCCGGACGACGCGCACGTAGCCAAGCGCCTTGGTGTCCATCTGCCGCAGGAAGTCGTCGTCATCGAGGCCGGCCAGCCCCGGAACCTGACCGGGAGTGGCGCGGGGCGCCGCACAGTTGACCACGATGTCCAGCCGTCCCAGTTCGAACACGGCCCGGTCGACGGCAGCACGAACCTCGACATCCTGCGTGGTGTCTGCACGGACGACGACAGTGCCCGGGCCGACCCCTGCGGCACTCTCGGCCAGGCTCTGCCGATCCCTCCCGAGAAGGGCCACGCGGGCGCCTTCCCGGCCGAGCGCCTTCGCCACCGCGAGGCCGATGCCGCGATTGCCGCCGGTGACGAGAGCCGCCTTGCCGTTGAGATCGAGATCCATGGAGTCACTCTGCCGGATGCCGGGCATGGCGGCGCTCCGGCGTCCAGCAAGGGGTGGAGCCTCCCACACCCGAGCCGACCTCGACGACCTGCCCACCCGTTGACGTTTTAGGTCTGACCATTCTATTGTGAGTCAGTTCCCCACAGGAGGCGAGATGTTCCCCGACCAACTCGCGGTGGAAATCAGGCTCTCCGACACGAGAGCCGAAGGCGGGTCGCTGCGTGATCTGGTCGCGACCATCTCGGCCGTCTCCGACACCGTGGCTTATCTGATCGACCCCGACGAGCGCATCGTGGCGAGCTCCGTCCCCACCGGACGCGAGGCATCGATCCCGCGGCTCGGACGCCTCCTCGCGGCCATCGGGTCCCAGGGCGAACCACCGATCTCCGCCACGGTGCTGCCACGTGACCGACGACTTCCCCTGCGGCGCCACGTCATCGCACCGGTCGCGCACGACGGGCACCTCTTTGCCTATCTGGTCCTTGCCTGCGACGACCCCGACGACTCGTCTGAGGACCTCGTCTGGATCGCCGACCGCGCCACGATCCATGTGCGCGGGGAGTACCTTGCCCAGCGCCGGCTGGCCCGCGTGGCGTGGAACGCGCGCACCAACCTGGGCCGCCAGATGGTACGCAGCACGACGTACGACGCGGACCTGCGTGCGTGCGCCGAGTACCTCGGCGTCGACCTGGCCGCCGACCGCGTGGTGGTGTTCGTGCTCGAACGCGGGCGTTCCTCCGGGTCGACCGTCGACGCGGGCCGCCTCTCCGACCTGGTCGCCAAGGACTTGGCGGTGGAGATACTCCCGATCCGCGGTTCGGAGGGCGTGCTGCTTGCAGTCAAGGTTCCCGAGGACTCCGCCCATGCCCCGTTCCTCGACCGCATCAAGGGCGCCGTCATCGACGGGCTGGAGCGCATGGGGGACGAACAGGCCGTTGCCGGCTTGTCGTCGGTGACCAGGCCGGGGCAACTCCGCCGCGCCTACCGTGAGGCGCGCGAAGTGGCCCGGTGCCTCGACCGCTACGGCTCCCCCGACACCAGGGCAGTGGGCTGCGACGAGCTGGGCCCCGCCCGGCTGTTCGTCGCCAACAGCGACGAGAACTCCGTGCGCATCTACGTGCATGACGTGGTCGGCCCGCTGCTCGAGGGCGGCGAGGCGATGCGCATGCTCCTGAAGACCCTGCAGGTCTTCTTCGAGTCGGGACGCAGCATCCGGGACTCTGCCACGGTCCTGCAGGTGCACGAGAACACCGTGCGCCATCGCCTGTCCCGGGTGCATGACCTGACCGGGCTGGACGTCGCGTCGACCCCCAATGACCAGTTGAGCGTGCAGACTGCCCTCCTCGTGCTCCGCCTGCAGGGCCACCACGCCGTTCCACGGTTCGGTCGTGGCACCGAATCGACGCTGCGAACACTCGCCTGAAGGCTCTTGGCACAGCCCTGGGCTGAACGGGTTGTGGGTTACTCCAACCGCCGTCCGGCCGTGAACCCACGATTCCTTGACCCCCTTCTCGCCCCGTTCCTACATTCCGGTATCGCCCAGGCCATGTGACCTGCGCCACCGGAACCAAGGAGAGCTCATGTCCATGAAACCCACCCGCCGCCTGTCCCGGCTCATCGTGCCGGGCGCCATCGGTGTCCTGCTGGCCGCGACCGGTTGTGCCGGTCCGTCCGCCGGTGACTCCGATGCCGTTCAGGTCGGCCTGCTGGCCAATCTCTCGGGCCCCGCTGCCACGTCGTTCGGGGTTCCTTTCCAGCACGGCTTCGAGCTCGCCCTGCAGCAAGCCAAGGCCGCCTTCGACGACGCCGACGTGAAGGTGGAGATCCAGACACAGGACGCCAAGTCGGAGGTCACCTCGGCTGTCACCGGCTACAACAAGCTGCGCCAGGCCGGCGCACCGATTGTCATCAACGACTCCCAGAGCCCGCTCGGCCAGGCAGTCGCGCCACTGGCCAACGACGACAAGATCGCCTTCCTCTCCGGTGCCGGCAGCGAGCTGGAGAACAAGGACGGCTTCGCCTTCCGCTTCACCGACCTCGGCACCCCGACGACGGCGATGGGCCAGTACCTCACCGAGCACGGCGCCAAGCGAGTCGGCGTCATCGTGGCCAGCGACAACCCCTCCTTCGCCACCCTCGCTGACACCACGGAGAAGGGCCTCCCCGGCGGGTTCGACTCCCGACAGGAAGTGGCTTCCACCGACACCGACTTCTCGGCGGTACTGGCCAACCTTCGCGACGACGACGTCGACGCGGTCGTGCTGTCCGTTCTCCCGGCCCAAGCCGGCAACCTGATGCTGCAGATGGACCAGTCCGGCGGCTTCGACCACGTGATCCGGGCCGGAACGGTCGCCATCAGCAGCGAGACCTACACCGTCGCCGAAGACGCTGCCGACGACTTCGTCTTCCCGCAGGTCTGGGCGCCGGGCATGCAGGGCGGGTCATCGTTCGAAAAGGCGTACGCCGACAAGTACGACGAGTCCCCCACGGCGTACAGCGCCCTGGGCTACCAGGTCGGCTGGACCGTCGCGGCGGCCATCCTGGCTGCTGACGAGGACGGCGACGTCGACGGCGCGTCCCTCCGCGATGCGATCCCCGCGGCGTCGACGAGCGACCTGGTCGCGGAGCACAGCATCCTCTCCCTGGAACTCACCAAGGACGGCGCCGCCGTCTCTGAGGGTGTGATGGCGAGCTTCGCCGACGACGGCTCCATGCAGGTCGCGAGCAACTGACATGGACTTCTGGCTGCAGCAGACGGTGAACGGCATCGTGCTCGGAAGCGTCTACGCGCTCTATGCATCAGGCTTCGGCCTGGTCATGGCCAGCCTGCGGATCTTCCACGTGGCCCACGCCGCCGTCTTCACCTGGGGAGCCGTCGTGGCGTGGGACCTCACCACGCGACTCGGATGGCCCCTGGTCGCGACGCTCCCCGTGGTGATGCTGGCGGCCGGACTGCTCAATGTCGCCGCCTACTTCCTGCTGATCCGCCATCTGCTCAAGCGGCAGGACGCCGAGCTCGCAGCCTTCATCTCCAGCATGGGCGGGCTGATCATCCTGGTCGAGGTGGCCCACCACCTGCTCGACGGTGCGGTCGAGCGGATGCCCGCCGGGGTCTTCCCGGTCAGCCCGCTCGAACTGGGGCCCGTGCGGATCACCACGCTCCACGCCACCATGGTGGTCGTCTCGATCGGGCTGATCGCACTGCTCGCCTGGGGCATGGCGCACACCCAGGCAGGCCGCGAGGTCCGCACCGTGGCTGCTGATCGCGAGACGGCCTCCCTGCTCGGCATCAACGTCGACCGGGTCAGTGCCGGCGTCTTCTTCGCCTCGGGAGCGCTTGCCGGTCTGGCCGCCGCAATGGTGGCAACGGCGTTCAACGTGGTCAGTGCCGACCTGGGATCCGGTTACCTGGTGATCGCCCTTGCGGCGATGGTGGTCGGCGGGTTCGGCTCCGTCGCTGGCGCCCTCGCCGGCGGGTTGCTGATCGGTGTCGCATCGACGTACGCCACGGGCTACCTGGACAGTTCCTACCGGGACCTGGTCGTCTTCGCCCTCCTGCTGGGCTTCCTGGTGGTCCGGCCCACGGGCCTGTTCCACACCCGCTCCGAGCTGGCGAGGGTCTGAGCCATGGACGACTTCCTCTCCCTCTTCGGCGTCTACGACTTCGCCGTCCGTGACGCGCTCGTCCTGGTGCTGGTCTCGCTCGCCCTCTACGTCCTGCTCAGCGCGGGAATCTTCGCCGTGCCGCAGGTCGGCCTGATGGCGATCGGGTCCTACGGCTCGGCGATCCTCTCGGTCGACATGGGAGTGCCTGTCGCCCTGGCGGTACCAGCAGCAGCCGTCATTGCGGGCGCGGTCGGCGTACTTCTGGCGGCCCTGGTCGCCCGACTCAACGGGATCTACCTGGCCATCGCCAGCATCGCGTTCTCCGAGGTGGTCCGGGTCGCGGTGCTCAACGTCCCGCTCACCGGAGGCTCCCAGGGCAAGGTGGGGATCTCCCGCGAGGTGACCGACCTGTGGATCTGTGGGGCCGTCCTGCTGGCCACCGTCGCCCTGGTGTGGCTGCGCCGCTCCCGGCACGGTCTGGTGATCTCGGCCATGCGCGTCGACACCCTGATGGCCCAGCACCAGGGCATCAACGTGGTGCGCGTCCGCACGCTGCTCTTCGGCCTCTCCGGTCTGCTGTCGGGCACGGCCGGCGCCCTCCAGGCGCACACCGCTGGATTCATAGACCCGGGTCAGTTCAACTTCGACCTGCTCACCAAGCTCCTGGCGGTTGTCGTGATCGGCGGCATGACGTTCGTGGGTGGCTCGTTCGTCGGCGCCCTGGTCATCTTCGGCCTGCCTTTCACCCTCGAGGGCTTCGCCGAGTACCAGGTGCTGGTCAACGGGCTGATCATCGTGCTCGTGGTTGCCTTCGCCCCCGGCGGCATCCTCGGCGTGCTGTCACGGCTCCTGGCCCGGCTCCGTCGGTCCGACGCACCCGGTGAGGCCGGATCGCCCGTGGTGCCGGGGCCCGGGGACGCTCCCGCCGGAATCGGCCCGGTCGCCCTGGACGCCGACGACGTGCGCGTCACCTTCGGCGGTGTCCACGCACTCGACGGAGTCAGGCTCACCGTCGGACAAGGTGAAGTGCTCGGCGTGATCGGGCCGAACGGGTCCGGCAAGACCACGCTCATCAACGCACTGTCGGGCGCCTACACCCCGAGCTCGGGCACGGGCGCAGTGGACGGCGTACCCCTGGCACTGCTGTGGGGCCGGCCGCACCTCCTGGCCCGCGCCGGCATCGCCCGCACGTTCCAGACCATTCGTCTGATGGACGACAAGTCGGTCGCCGCCAACGTCGCCCTCGGGTTCCCGCCCCAGGTCCCACGCCGATCGGAGGCCACCCGCGAACTGCTCGTCCGTATGGGGCTGGACCAGATCTCGGGAGTGCCGGCGGGCGAGCTGCCCTACGGCGTACGCCGGCAGGTGGAGATCGCCCGGGCCCTGGCCCGGAACCCGCGGGTGCTCCTGCTCGACGAGCCCACGGCAGGGATGAGCCCGACGGAACGCGAGGGCGTGTTCACCGCGGTCGACGCCGCTCGGCGCCATGGCCTGGCCGTGGTGCTGGTCGAACACGACGTCGCGATGATGCGGCGCTTCTGCGACCGGCTGATGGTTCTCGACTTCGGCCGTGTCCTGGCCGAGGGCTCACCCGACGACGTGCTCGACTCGAAGGAGGTCATCGATGCCTACATCGGTTCCGGCGCTCTCGCTTGAGGGAGTGAGCGTCTCCTACGGCCACGTGCGGGCGGTGACGGACGTGTCCTTCACCGCCCACCCCGGGCGCGTGGTGGCCCTGCTCGGCCCCAACGGCGCAGGCAAGTCCACCCTGCTGCGGGCGATCTGCAACCAGGCCACCAAGGTCTCCGGGCGGGTCACCCTGTTCGGGGCGGACATCTCGACGACACGCACCCACCGCATCACCCATCGTGGCGTCGCACTGGTTCCCGAAGGCCGTCGGGTCATCGCACCTTTGACCGTGCAGGAGAACCTGCAGGTCGCGGCCGGTGGCGCTCGACGGCTGGAGCCACGCGACCGCACGGCGGCCATCGAACGCGTCTACCACCTGTTCCCACCACTTCAACGGCTGCGGGACCGACCCTCGGCACTGCTCTCCGGGGGCGAGCAACAGATGGTCGCCATCGGTCGCGCGCTCGTCGCACGACCCGACGTGCTGCTCCTCGACGAGCCCAGCATGGGCCTGGCCCCGGTGATGGTCGAGACCATCTACGGCTTCCTGAAGGAGCACGGCGCCACCCTCGGGGAGACCGCCGTCGTGCTCGCCGAGCAGAACCGCTCCGCCCTGGCCGTCGCCGACGAGGTCGTCGTGCTCTCCCGCGGGCGCGTCGTCCATGCGGGGCCGGCCAGCTCCCTGCCCGAAGACGTGCTGACCGAGGCCTATCTCGGGTCGGCCACCCCCGAACCACCCGTGCCCGCCTCGAGCGGCGCCAACTGAGGAGACAAGATGATCACCGACGCTGATTCCGAGTTCCACCCCCGCGACCCGAACGACCGGACGTGGACCGAGACGATGTTCGTCCCGTTTTCGATCCCCGAGCACAACATCTTCGGCAACGTCTACGTGCTGGCACGCCCCAATGCCGGAGTCGCGACATCCTCGATCCTGGTCGGCCAGGGCTTCTGCCACCAGCCCTATGAGATCGACTTCACCGACCCGCAGGTTCACCTGCCGTGCCCCGAGTCGTTCCGCAAGTTCGACCTGCCCAACGGGCTGAGCGTGAACACGCCCAACCCGAAGGAGTACGACGCCACCTACCGCAACGTGCTCGGCGCATGCTCCTTCGACCTGTCGTTCCGTGCCCTCCACGAGCCGTTCGATCCGGGCGACCCCGACCAGAACCCGCTCCTGGAGAAGGACCGCTCCACCGGCGACACCCGCCACGGCGACGAGTGGGAGAACGGGCACTTCGAGGTCAAGGGCCACATCACCGGTGAGCTCGAGCTGCGCGGCAAGAAGTACACCATCGACTGCTATGACGGCATGGACCACAGCTGGGGCCCTCGCCTGGAGACCGGTACGCGGTCCGTCGCATGGGTCTCGGTGAACTTCGGCCCCGAGCTCGCCATGCACCTGGCCGTGCTGATCTCGATCAACGCCGGCAAGGTCACCTATGAACGCCTGCGGTTCGGGTTCGTCAGCCGCAACGGCGAGGTCCGACCGATCGTGGCAGCCGAGATCACCGCAGAGCACACCAGCATGCTGGCGATCAGCAACCACATCGTGGCCACCGACGACCGGGGTGAGACCTACGAGTTCTTCGGCGCCGCCATCTCCAGCCACCCGTGGCACAGCTTCAACCCCTCGCACGTGGCCTACCAAGGCATGTTCCGCTATCACTGGGGCGACAAGGTCGGCTATGGCGAGATGGCCGACATCTATGGCCTCGACTACCTGGCCGAACGCATGTCGAAGCACGGCCGTCACCGTGGCCTGGCCGGACAGGAGATGGCATGACGGCGTCAATGGACGAGACGGAACCCGCGAACCAGACGGGGCCTGACCACGACCCCGGTGTGGACCTCATCTGGGACGTCGACTTCGACGTACGCGACGCCCCGTCGGCGGCCTTCATCGACGAGGTGCGACGCACGTTCCCCACCGAACCCGAGATCGACCGGACCCTCACCCGCAAGATGCACCACCGGTCGGGGCCCGCCTACCAACGGCCCTCCCTCGAAGAGCTCGCGAAGCATCTGGAGACCTTCTTGCGCCATGAGCTCGGCGACGTCGAGTTCGAGGTTGTGGACCTGCACTGGTTCACCGGCGGGGTCTCCAAGATCCAGGTCGGCTTCGTGCTCGAACGCCGCGAGCCCGACGGGTCGACGCGGTCGGACCACATGGTGGTGCGGATGGATCCCTCTGAGGGCTCCAACGCGACCAGTCGGGCCCGGGAGTTCGAGCTGCTGCGCCTGCTCAAGGGCACGGTCCCCGTCCCGGAGACGTACTTCATCGATGCCGAGGGAGAGTTCTTCCCCGAGCCAGCGCTGATCTACGCCTTCGCCGAAGGCGTGACCAAGCCCCGGGTCGCGACGACCGGGAAGATCAGCGGGTTGGGCACGAACTTCGGTGACCACCGCAGACTCCTGGCCCCGCAGTACCTCCAGCACCTCTCGGCGATCCACAACGCCGACTTCCGCGGTCACGAGTTCAGCACCCTCGCCGTCCCCGAGGCAGGCACCACCCAGGCCGCCGAGTGGGCGGTCAACCACGCCCTGCGTTGCTGGGAGGAGGACCGTGGGGAGGACAGCCCGCTGATGGAGGTGGCCGCCCGCTGGTTGCGCCGCAACCTGCCGACCCTCGACGTCGCCAGCGTGGTCCACGGAGACTTCCGCAGCGGCAACTTCCTGTTCGACGAGGACAGCGGCCGGATCAACGCCTGGCTCGACTGGGAGCGCGGGCTCATCGGCGATCGTCACCGAGACCTCGCCTGGATCACGCTCCCGACCATGGGCCACTACGACGCCGAGGGCACCTACTGGGTCTGCGGCCTGGTTCCCCTCGACGAGTTCTTCACGACGTACGAGGAGGTGTCGGGTCTGACCGTCGATCCGGAGCGCCTGCGGTTCTACCAGGTCCTGTGCTGCTTCTCGATCATCGTGTCCACGATGGCCTCGAGCTATCGCATCGCGCGGCTCGGCAAGTCGCACCAAGACATCCTGCTCACCCGGGTCGAGGGCATGGTCCCGGTGATCTCCCGCGTGCTGATCGATCTGCTCAAGGAGCCAGTCACATGAAGGACCACAGCGAGAACACCCTCCGCGCCGCGATCAAGTCCCTGCGGGACACGGTCACCCCGGCGGTCGACCCGAGCGACCCCCAGGCCGCCGAGCAGCTCCGGCTGACCATCGACTTCCTGGAGTTCCTGCGCACCAGGCTGTACGACGTCCACGCCCGGCACCGCTACGAGCTGGAGCACCAGATGGTCGTCGCGCGATCCCTCCTCAAGGACGCCCACCAGGTCTCCGACCGGGTCGGAGACGCCATGATCCGTGCGCTCAGCACGGCCGCCGCCGCGCATGCAGACGCGGCTACCCACACCCGGGACCTCCAGGCGGCCTCGGATGCCCTGTGGGGCAGCGTCCGGACCCTCGTGCGCGAGGCCGCAGCGGCTCCCGAGGCAGTGCAGGAACGGATCAGCACCAGCATCCTGTCCGGGATGGAGCCGCTGGTCGAGCTGGAGAGCGCGTGGTATCTCCCGTTCGGGTTCGAACCGGATCCGGAATCGGTGACACCGCTCGCCGACCTGTGGTCCACACCGAGCGGTACGGCGTCTTGAGGATTCTGGTCACCAACGACGACGGGATTCGGGAACCCGGTCTGATCGCACTCGCCGGAGAACTGACCCGGGCCGGGCACGAGGTGCACGTGCTCGGGCCGGCGCGCGAGCGCAGCGGCAGTTCCGCCGGGTTCGCCACCGTGGTCGACCACGCCCGGATCCCGATCGAACCGGTGGTGCTGGACGGCCTGCCCGGCATCACCGCCCGAGCCATCGACGCCCCGCCGGCGCTGGCCGTCAAGGCGGCGTGCGCCGGCGCCCTCGACTGGACGCCGGAGCTCGTGGTCTCGGGAATCAACCCGGGGTTCAACACCGGCCGGATGGTCCTGCATTCGGGCACGGTCGGAGCGGCCCTGACCGCTGTCAGCCACGACGTCCCCGGTCTCGCCGTGAGTACGGCCAGGGCCGATGCCGACGGCTTCGCCACCGCCGCCGTACTGGCCGCTTGGCTCGTTGAACTGGCAGAGGCCGAGTCCCTGCCGCCGATCGCGCTGAACCTGAACGTCCCGGCCCTGCCCCTGGCAGAGCTCGACGGGATCAGCGCAGCTTCATTCTCGGACATCTCGGTGAGCGACGTCGGGTTCGTCCTGGAAGGGGACGCGTTCGTCGTCCATCGTTGGCAGAACCAGCCGCCGTTCACGCCCGGGACGGACGCCGCACACCTGCACGCGGGTTGGGCCACGCTGAGCGCCGTCTCGCCCCCTTGGGCATCCGCCAGCCCGGTCGATGCCCTTGCCGACGCCCTGTGCAAACGCTGGATCGACACGGTCAGGTCATGACGTGACGACGACGCCCCTGTCCACCGACGCGGGCACGCAGGGGCGTCGTCCGCGCGCAGCAGACATCCTCAGCGGCCCGGACCGAGTCCAGCCACGAAGGCCCGGATCTCTTGGGCGAACAACTCCGGGACCTCGGCGGCCGCGAAGTGGCCGCCACGATCCTGCTCGCTCCAGTAGGTCAACCCGCGGTAACGCCTGGCCACAGCCTTACGGGGCGGACGGATGATCTCGTGCGGGAAGACGGTGACGCCTGTCGGCACGTCGACGTACGTCGCCCGGTCGAGCCCGACCGCTTCCCGATAGAGGCGGGCCGAGGACGCAGCGGTGCCGGTCAACCAGTAGGTCGAGACCACGTCGAGCATCGTGTCGTCATCAAGCAGGCAGTGCCCGTCCTGATCGACGCCTGACCAATCCTTGAGCTTCTCCACGATCCAGGCACACTGACCCACCGGAGAGTCGGCGAGCGAGTAACCGATGGTCTGCGGCCGGGTGCGTTGGAGCAGGTTGTAGCCGTGGCCGTGCCTGCGGAATCGGCCCTCGCGCTCGACACCCGCCAGCTGAAGCTCTGACGCGCCGTCCTCATCGCCCTCCTCGCGGGCAGCCATGGGCATCGTCAGGTGCACCCCGAGCAGGCGGTCGGCGTGGCGTACGCCGAGCTCGGTGGTCACCATCGCACCCCAGTCGCCACCCTGAGCGATGAACCGGGAGTAGCCCAGGGCCTCCATCAGAGCGACCCAGGCATCGGCGGTGCGCTCGACACCCCAACCCGGCCCGGTCGGCTTCGCGCTCCAGCCGTAGCCGGGCAGGGACGGACAGACCACATGGAAGGCCTGGCCCTGTTCCGGCTCAGTCAACAGCCCGATGACGTCGAGGAACTCGAAACAGGTGCTCGGCCATCCGTGGGTCAGCAACAGCGGGATCGCCTCAGGGTCGCTCGACCGGGCGTGCACGGCGTGGATGTCCAGGCTGTCGATCTCCACCAGCACCTGCGGCACCGAGGCAATGCGGGAGGCGTAGCGCTCCCAGTCGTAACCGTCCTGCCAGTGGGCCACCAGCCGTTTCATCTCATCCAACGGCGGGCCCTGGGCCCAGTCGGGCTCGGTGGCCGCTTCAGGCCACCGGGTCCGGCTCAATCGGAGTCGCAGGTCAGTGACCTGTTCCGGGTCGAGGCTCGGTGTGAAGGGCCGCGGCTCAGCCATGGCCAGTCAGACCAGCGTCGGCACGTAGGAGTACGACGACGAACGGGTCAGCGCGAACTCGAAGATGCCCGAGCCGTCCACGCCGTCCAGCGTGAACGACGCGAGTCGGTCGGTGAGCGACGAGTCCACGGTGCGCTGGGTGACCGAACCGTCGAGCGGCCAGGTCTCCCCCTCGACGTGGTCGACGCCCAGCGCCTCGCCGTGGTGGCCGCCGTACCCGGCGCCGGCCATCAGCCCGCCACCACCAGAGGCATCGGTCTCGATCGGCAGCACGTCGCCGGACGCGGTGGTCACCTGCACCAGTCCCGACTTGAGGTCGAGCTGGTCGTCGAAGACAAGGTCGTGCTTGACGTCGGTGATCTCGTCGAGCCGGCCGTCGGTGTGCATCACCGCGCCCTCCAGGAGCAGCCGTGAGCCGTCGCGGCCCTCGACCAGCAGGAAGCCGACGGAGCGATCCGGGAACTGCGCCTGGTACCAGATGTGCAGGCCCTGGCCGCCCTGCATCGTGCGTACGCCGCGGGAGCGGTCGCGCTGGCTGTACCACTGTTCGACGCGCTGTTCCTCGCCGTCGATGGTGACCGTGCCGTCGGCGTACCCCGACTGGAAGAGGTGCGCGAAGGAGGTGGTCTCACCCTTCGGGTTGGTGACGTCGATGTCGCCCCACCAGGCCGGCGTGCGCGCGTGCCACGTGAGGTCGAAGGTCAGGCCGGTCGGGTTGTCGGCGAGCTTCAGCCGCCAGGTCGTGTTGGGCTCGACCACCTCGTAGGAGAAGGGCCCGCAGGTGTCCCAGGACGTCGCCGAGAGCTCGGTCGAGTAGCGGGCGTTGCGCTGCTCGGTGTCCGTGCTCAGCTGGGCGAAGCCGTCGACGGTGTCGCGCAGCGGGTGCAGGCCCAGGCCGACGATGATGGAGGGCCGGGAACCGTCGGTCCGGTGGAAGTTGAAGACGAACCGGTCGAAGAACTTCTCGGGCAGGCCGTCCAGCTCGTCGGGCGTGACGATCGGGTCGTGGAACGGCTCGTTGGATCGGTTGGTCATCTCAGTCCTCCGGTGGAGCAGGGGCAGGGGGCAGTCCGGCGGTGTGGTGGGCGGCATCGAGGAACGACTGCACGAGGGCCTGGTCGGCGTAGTAGTCGTCGCCGACGCCGCGCGCGGCCCGTCGGCGGCCGTATTCGTAGAGCACGGCGAGCTTCCACAGGGCCAGCGCGGTGTACCAGTCGAGCTCACCGAGGTCGGCGCCGGTGCGATCCGCGTAGCGGGCAGCAAGCTCCTTGCGGGTCGGGTAGCCGTCCTCGAGCATGGCCGTGCCCAGCTCCTCGGTCGGAGTCAGCGGCTCCTCCGGGTCGGGCACACTGCTCAGGAAGTAGCCGAGGTCGAACAGGGGGTCACCGATGGTGGCCAGCTCCCAGTCGAGCACCGCCTTGATCTCGCCGGGCCGGTCCGCGTCGAGCACGACGTTGCCGATGCGGAAGTCGTTGTGCACGATCGCCGCGCCCGACTCGGCCGGGACATGCACCTGCAGCCAGGCGTCGATCTCCGCGAAGTGCGGCGGCGGCTTCCCGTCGTCGTCGGCCACCAGGCGCGCCATCCGCTTGAGGTGGCGGGCGTTGAAGCCCTCGGGCTTGCCGATGTCGGCGAGCCCGGCGGCCCGCCAGTCGACGGCGTGCAGGTCGGCCAGCGTGTCGACCAGGGTCTCGCCGATCCGGCGCCGCACCTCAGGAGTGTCGAGGGGTGCCGGGGACTCGGTGGTGACGACCGGACCGGCGGCGAAGCTCATCACGTAGAAGTGCACGTCGATGACCTCATCGGCCTCTGCAGTGGCCAGGACATCGGCGACCGGGACCGGCGTTCCCGCCAGGGCCCCGACCAGCCGGGCCTCGCGCAACATGTCGTGGGCACCCGGCGGGGTCGGCGGTGGCGGCGGACGGCGTACGACGACCTGGCGTCCGGTGCTGTCGGAGACCAGGTAGGTGAGGTTGGAGTGGCCGTCACCGATGCGCTGCGTGGTCACCTCACCCGAGGACAGGCCTCGCTTCTCGAGGAAGGCGGCGAGTCGGCCGCGCTCCTCGACGGACCAGTCCCAGTCGCTCATCGCGTCCTCACTCCCCGGTGAAGCGGGGTGCCCGCTTCTCCTTGAACGCGGCCAGTGCCTCGGGCATGTCCGTGGTGCGCGACATCAGCGCCTGGCCGCGGTTCTCGAGCTCGATCGCCGCGGCGTACGACGTGATCTCCTGGTTGCGCTGGATCGCTCGCTTGGACATGCGGACTCCACCGGGCGAGTTCTGCGCGATCATCCGGGCCATTGCCAGGGCCTCGTCGAAGAGTTCGTCGGAGGGTACGACGCGGTTGACCAGCCCGATCCGCTCGGCCTCGTCGGCCTTCACGATGCGTGCGGTGTAGCCGATCTCGGCTGCCTTCGCAGGGCCGATCAGGCGGCTCAGGTTGTACGACGTGCCGAGCTCGCCCATCGACAACCCGACCTTCACGAAGGCGGCGCTGAACTTGGCCGTCGGCGCGGCAAGCCGGATGTCGGCGGCCAGGGCGAGGGCCAGCCCGCCACCGGTCGCCGGTCCGTGGATCGCGGCGATCACCGGGAACGGCAGGTGCCTGATGCCCTGGATGCCACCCGTGGCGATCTCCTGGAACTTGAGGAACTCACGCACGCCCATCTCGGTGATCCGGTGGATCTCGTCGAGGTCGAAGCCTGCGCAGAAGGCGCGGTCACCCGTGGCGGTCAGGATGAGGGCGCGCAGGGGCGCGTCGCGCAAGGCGAACGCGGCCTCGCCGTACTCACTGAACATCCGGATCGTCTGGCTGTTCATCCGGTCGGGTCGGTTGATCCGCAGGACGCCGATGTCTCCCTCGAGGACCTCGAAGGTCAGCTCCTGGAGGGGCGGGAAGTCCACGGCCACGGTTGCCTGCTGGGGTCGGTCGGTCACGGTCATCTCACTCACTCCCCCGTGAAGACGGGCTGGCGCTGTTCCTTGAAGGCCGCGAGGGCCTCGGGCATGTCCGATCCGCGGGTCAGGAGCGCCTGGCCACGGTTCTCGAGCTCGAGCGCGGCGGCGTACGAGCCGACCTCCATGTTCGCCTGCAGCGCACGCTTGGAGAGCTGCACTCCCCCGGGGCTGTTCGAGACGATCTGGGCGGCCAGCGCGAGGGCGTCGTCCAGCAGCTCGTCGTCCTTGCTGATCGAGTTCACAAGGCCGATCCGCTCGGCTTCCTCCGCCTCGACGATGCGGCCGGTGAACGCGATGTCACTGGTCACCGCCGGCCCGACGAGCCGGGTGAGCAACCAGGATGTGCCGAGGTCGCCGGCCGACAGGCCGATGCGGACGAACGCGGCGTTGAACTTCGCGGCCGGCGTGCCGATCCGGATGTCTGCCTGCAGGGCGAGCGCCAGGCCGCCTCCGGCAGCAGCTCCGTTGACGGCGGCGATGACCGGCACCCGCATGGACCGTACGGCGACCAGGGCCCGGGCAGCACGTTCCTGCTGGTTGAGCATGCCCATGGCACCCAGGCTCGAGAGGTGCTCGGCGTCGGCCAGGTCGTAGCCGGCGCAGAACGCCTTGCCGGCACCGGTCAACACGACGGCTCGGAGGCTGTCCTCGTCGTCGAGGTCGAGCGCCATCCGCTCGAGCTCGGCGAACATCTGGTTGGTCATCGCGTTGTAGCGGTCGGGCCGGTCCAGCGTCACGACGACGACGCCGGGACTGACCTCCTGCAACCGCAGGGTCTCGTAGGACCTCTCGAGGCTCTTCATCTTCTGAGGCTCTCCTTGTGGGTACTCGTGTTGTCGGTGGATGGGGGATCCGTCTGGGCGATCGCACCGGACCGGGTCCACTTCTCGATGCGGTCATGGGGCACTCCCCAGGCGGCAAGCGCCTCGAGGGTGTGCTCGCCGGGCGCGGCCGGAGGACCGTCCACCTCGGCGGGGGTGCGGCTGAACCTGGGCTGGGGCGAGGGCTGGGTGATGCCCGCGACGTCGACAAAGGTTCCGCGCGCCACGTTGTGCGGGTGCTCCCACGACTCCTCGACCTCGAGCATCGCCGAGACGCAGCCGCGGCCGTCGGCCCGGTCGACCCACTCGTCGCGCGGCCGGGTGCGTACGGCGTCCGCGAACACCTTCTTCATCTCGGGCCAGCGGGCGCGGTCGTTCTGGTCCGGGAGACTGGCCGGGTCGATGTCGAGGATCTCCAGGAGCTCGGCGTAGAAGTGCGCCTCCATGGCCGCGACCGCGAGCCACTTCCCGTCCGCGGTCTCGTAGACGTCGTAGAAGGGCGCCCCCGAGTCGACGATGTTCGCGCCCCGCGTGGTCTCCCAGGTGCCTCCGCTGACGAAGCCGTGGAAGGCGGCGCCGAGCAAGGCCGAGCCGTCGACCATGGCGGCGTCGACCACCTGGCCCGTGCCGGAACGCTGCGCCTCCCACACCGCGGAGACGACGCCGAGGGCGAGGACCAGCCCACCCCCACCGAAGTCGCCGACGAGGCTGAGCGGCGGTGTCGGCGGTTGGTCGGGACGCCCGATCAGGGCGAGCACGCCGCTCTGTGCGACGTAGTTGAGGTCGTGCCCGACGGCCTGGGCCATCGGTCCGTCCTGGCCGTAGCCCGTCATCCGCCCGTAGACCAGGCGCTCGTTGACGGCGGCACAGTCGTCCGGCCCGATGCCGAGTCGTTCGGTGACGCCGGGTCGGAACCCCTCGATCAGGACGTCCGCGTCACGCACGAGCTCGAGGACGACGTCGCGTCCCTCGGGGTGCTTGAGGTCGACGGCGATCGACCGCCTGCCGCGATGCATCACCTCGGTGCGGAAGTCGGCGTTCGGGCCCACCAGCGCGGCACCGCTCGTGCGGTCCACGCGGATGACGTCGGCGCCGAGATCGGCGAGCAGCATGGCGCAGAACGGGCCCGGCCCGATACTCCCGATCTCGACCACCTTCAGGCCCGCCAGCGGACCTGTGAACGATCGTTTCGTCATGTCACCAGCCTACGCGATGTGTCAATGGTCAGTCCATAACTTGCGGCATGCGGAGTGGGGACCTCTCCACCTGCAGGGTTGAGGGCTGAAGTGGTTGGCTGGACGACCACTTCAGCCCTCAACCCGCCTACAGCGCGATCAGTTCCTGGACGGCCCGGTCCTCGAGCTGCGACACCGGGCCGTCGCCGACCAGGCGGCCGCTGCGCAACGCGAGATAGCGGTCGGCGAGCTTCTGGATCATCCCGATGTGCTGCTCGACCAGGAGCAGCGCCGTCCCCCGTGAGCGGATCTCCTTGAGCGCCTCGATGATGCCGTCGATGATCACCGGGGCGAGGCCCTCGGTCGGCTCGTCGAGCATCAGCAGCGCCGGCTCGGCCATCAGGGCACGACCGATCGCGAGCATCTGCTGCTCGCCGCCACTGAGCGACGTGCCGGAGCGTTTCTTGCCGCGGGCCAGGTTGGGGAACAGGTCGTAGATCGCCGGCAGCGTCCAGGTGCCCTTGCGGCCCGAGGCGCGGCCGAGCATCAGGTTCTCCTCGACCGTCAGGTTGCTGAAGATCCGCTTGCCCTGCGGGACCAGCGAGACGCCGCGCGCCGTCGGCACGTGTGCGCGACCGGAGACCTTCTTGCCGCCCACCAGGATGTCGCCCTTCACGCTCGGTACGCCGTAGACCGACATCAGGGTGGTCGACTTGCCGGCGCCATTGCGGCCCACCAGTCCGACCGTCTCGCCCTCGTTGATGGCGAACGAGATCTCCTGCAGGATGACCGCCCCGCCGTACGCCGCCGACACGTCACGGAACTCAAGGACCGGGCTGCTCATGCTGCACTCCCCAGGTAGGCGCGGATGACGTTCTTGTCGGCACGGACGGACGCCGGGTCACCGGTGGCGAGCAGCTTGCCGAGGTCGAGCACGGTGATCACGTCGCAGGTCCGGAAGACGCCCTCGACGTCGTGCTCGACCAGCAGGGCCGCAACGTTGCGCTCCTTGCAGAGGTTGCGCACGTGGTCGAGCATGCGCACCGACTCGTCGGCGACGAGACCCGCGCACGGCTCGTCGAGGAGTACGACGCGGGGCTGGCCGATCAGCGCGATGGCCAGGTCGACCGAACGCTGGGTGCCGTAGGCGATCTCGGAGCAGACCCGGTCCCGGATCTCGTCGAGGCCCAGCGTCTTCATGATCCCGTCGAGATCGGGCTCGTCGTTCTTGCGGGCCACCATCTCGAGCTGCTGGCCGACGGTCATCGAGCCGAAGACGCTGGTCCGCTGGAAGGACCGCGAGACCCCGTTGCTGCGCCGCCAGCGCGCCGACCGACGGGTGATGTCGGCCTGTTCGAGCAGCACCTTGCCCGACGAGGGCCTCTTGCGGCCGGACAGGGCGTCGATGAACGTCGACTTCCCTGCCCCATTGGGCCCGATGACGCCGTGCACAACGCCCGGCTCCAGCGTGATGTCGATGTTGTCGAGGGCGACCACGGCGCCGTACTTGACCGTCAGTCCGCGGCCTTCGAAGATGCTCATCGGCGTTCCTTTCCACGAATGCGTCGGCTGAGCTTCTGCAGGGCTCCGGTGATGCCGCCCGGCATGAAGACCAGGACCACGATCAGGGCGATTCCGGTGAGCAGGTGCAGGTTTCCGCCGAAGTTGAAGTTGGCCTGGGCGTAGACGAAGAGGAACGTCCCGAGCACCGGGCCGAGGATGATCCCGAATCCGCCGATCAGCGCGGCGATCAGTGAGTCACCGGCCTGGGTGAAGCCGAGGATCTGGGGCGAGATGTAGCCCGCGTTCAGCGCGAAGAGTGCGCCGCCCAGCGAGGCCACCGCACCGGAGAGGACGAAGGCGACGAGGCGGGGCAGGAAGGTGTTGTAGCCGGAGAAGCGCATCCGCTCCTCGTTCTCCCTGATCCCTTCCAGGGTGGTGCCGAACTTCGAGCGACCGACCATCCACAGGACGATCCCGCTGATCACCAGAGCGCTCCAGGCGAAAGGCCAGTAGAGGCCGGGGTTGATCAGGTCGGCCTGGGTCAGGCCGAGGAAGGTCATGTCGGGTTCGTAGGCGATCAGCTTGCCGTCGTGCGCGCCCGTCCAGGGACGGGCCGAGATCTGCACGCTGAGCTGGTAGAGCGCCTGCGACAGCGCCAACGTCAGCATCAGGAATCCGAAGCCGGATGCCCGCACGACGAGCACGCCCATCAACAGCGCGGTCGCGGATCCGACGAGGATCCCGAACCCGACTGCGGTGAGTGGACTCCAACCCCAGTTGGTGATTCCCACCCCGACTGCGTACGCGGAGACGCCGAAGAAGGCGCCGTGGCCGAGGCTGATCATGCCGAGGTGCCGGGCGAGGAACCCGATGCCGAGCGCCAGCATGCTGAGGATGGTGGCGTCGAGCACGAGGCTCATCCGGTAGGTGTCGGTGAGGACGTAGGGGATGGCCAGCCCGACGAGCAGGACGGCGATGCCCACGCCGAGCCCGAAGAGCATCCGGCCGGGGCGACGCTTGATGACGACTGGCTCCACCATCTCGCCGGTGATGTCGTCGGCAGGTGCGGTGGTGGTCATGAAATCCTCTTCCCGGCGAGCCCGGTGGGCCGCCACAACAGGACGATGGTCAGGGCGAGGTAGGGAACGAGCACCGCGAAGCTCGGCGACCAGACGGTGCTGAGGGTCTGGATGAGGCCGAGCCCCATGCCCGCGATCATGGCGCCGGCGATGCTGCCGATGCCGCCGACCACGACCACGATCAGCACGGTGATCAGGAAGGCATTGCCCATCCCCGGGTCGAGCGCGATGTACGGCGCGGCAAGGGTTCCGGCGAGTCCGGCGAGGGCCGAGCCGAGGCTGACCACGATGAGGCTCACCTTGTCGACGTTGATGCCCATGATCGAGGCGGTCTCGATGTCCTGGCTGGCTGCGCGGATGTGCAGGCCGACCGTGCTGAGCCGCAGCCACAGGATGAGGCCGGCCGCCAGGGCGAGGGCGATCACGATGATCGCGAGGCGATAGCTGGGGTACTCGACGCCGAAGACGGTGCTGGTGCCCTGGAGGAACTCCGGCGGCACGACCCGCAGGGTCTTCTCACCCCAGACCAGGATCACGACGCGCTCGACGATCAACGCCAGTCCGAACGTGATCAGGCCCAGCTCGATGTGCGACCGGTGCTGCAGCGGCCGGAAGAAGCACAGCTCGAGCACCACACCGATCACGGCCAGGGCGAGCGGGACGATGACGATGGCCGCGCCGAAGCTCATCCGGTCCGAGACCGAGTAGGCGATGTAGGCGCCGGACATGTAGAGCGCACCGTGGGCGAAGTTGGCCACGCCGCGCAGCCCGTAGATCATTGCCAGTCCTGAGCTGAGGACCATCAGGAGTGATCCGAGGGCCAGCCCGTTGAGCACCTGTGCTGCGTTCACGAGTTTCCTTCCATTGCGTCGGCGCCCGCCGCTCCGAAGAGTGGGCCGCGGGCGCCGACGTCGAGTGGGCGAAGGCGCGCTGTGGCTACTTCTTGCAGGCGGAGTCGGGCTCCGGCGTGGTCACGTCGGGTGAGGAGTTCGTGAGGATCTTGAACTTCAGCCCATTGCCGGCCTTGACCACCTCACCGAGGTAGGAGTCACGCATCAGGCTGTTGTCAGCGCCACGCAGCGTCACGTTGCCGACGATGCTGTCGAAGCTCAGGTCCTGGAGCGCGTCGGCAACCTTGGCCGGGTCAGTGCTACCGGCCTTCTCGATGCCTGCGAACAGGGTCTCGGCAGACAGGAAGTTGTCGGCCGGGACGTAGTAGGGAGCCGAGCCGTGGTCCTCGGTGTAGGCGGCGACGAACTCCTTGTTCAGAGCGTTGTCGCCGTCGACGTCGTAGCCGACGTTGTTGTAGTAGCCGGCGATGGAGTTGCCCAGTGTCTTGAAGAGCGGCTCGGAGACCATGTTGAAGCCGAGGACTGTCTTGAGCTGCTTGTCGAGGTTGAACTGGTCGGCCTGCTGCACGAACGCAACGCCGTCGGCGCCGTACTCGACCGCGAAGACCGCGTCGGCGCCGCTGTCCTTGATCTTCGTGATGTACGAGCCGAAGTCCGTGGTGTTCAGCGGAGCGAACTGCTCGAGGACGACCTCCTTGCCTTCGGCCTCGGCTGCCGCCTTGAACTTCTTGGCGGCACTGTGACCGGTGGCGTAGTCGACGGCCATGATGGCCCACTTGTCGCCGGCCAGCTCCGAGATGGACGACGCCAGGCCGGTGATGTCCATGCTGCTGGTCTGCACGACGTGGAAGGCATTCTTGGAGCACTGCTCACCGACGAGGGCGTCGTCCTTGCCCAGTCCGTTGAAGGACAGCACGTTCAGGCCCTCCAGCTGGGCGTTGAGCGCTGCGTGCTCCGGGGAGGTCATCACGGCACCGATGAACTGGGCGCCGTCCTTCGTGGCCGCCTCCCGCGCCTCGCGCAGGGTGGTGGCGGGGTCCGCGTCGGTCCCCTTGATGATCAGCTCGACCTTCTTGCCGTCGATGCCGCCGTTGTCGTTGGCGAGACGTGCCGCGGTCTTCCAGGCGTTGACCGCGTCGGTCCCGAACTGGGCCAGGGCCCCGCTGGTGGGTGGGATCAGGGCAATCTTGATCGTGTCCCCGCCATCACTTCCCGAGTTCGTGCTGGCGGCGCCGCAGGCTGCCGTGGTGGCCAGCGCGAGTGTCGCCGCGGCCGCAATGAGCTGTCGTTTCATGATGGTGTTCCAATCCACTCGGGTAGCACCGACCCGTGCCGGTGTGCTCCACATCACGAAAGTATGGTCTGATAATTAGATACATACGACCCTAGTAAGGGGGGTCTCTCTGCCCCTTAGACGGTATGACGTGACCCCGTCGTAGTCGGCGGGGTTGCGGGCCGGGGCCTCACTCACAAGATTCGTGGGTTACCGAGCAGGGGCCGCCTGCTCGGCCTATCCGACAATTGTGGGAGGGGTCAGCATCGTGGCCGTCCGGTAGCCGAAGACGTGCGGGCCCAGGGCGATCAGGCCGAAGATGCCGACCCGCTTGCCGGCGAGGTCGGGTGCGGGCTC
>NZ_LMFI01000014.1 GCF_001426745.1 Nocardioides sp. Root140 | reverse complement strand
CAACCCGAAGAACTCCTCGCGCTGCTCATACGACACATACCTCGGCATCCACAACACCACCCAACAGGGTTGAGTTGCTTAGACCGATTGATTCCGCCGGGTGCAAAGTGTCGTGGACAGGGCGTTACACGGGGAAGGGGGAGGGTCAGAGGGGGATGTTGCCGTGGTCGCCGCGGATCTCGGCGGCACCGGCGATCGCCCGGGCCAGGGCACTGCGGGTCACGTCGGGTTCGATGATCTCGTCGACCACGCCGATCTCGACGGCCTTCTGCACGCCACCGGAGATGCGCTCGTGCTCGACGGCCAGCTCGGCCTCGACCTGCGGACGGATGTCGGGGGCGACCTCGGCCAGCTTGCGGCGGTGGAGGATGCGGACCGCGGCGACGGCGCCCATCACGGCCACCTCGGCGCCGGGCCACGCGAACACGCGGGTGGCGCCCAGGGAGCGGGAGTTCATCGCGATGTAGGCCCCGCCGTACGTCTTGCGGGTCACCAGCGTCACGCGCGGCACGACGGCCTCGCCGAACGCGTGCAGCAGCTTCGCGCCGCGGCGTACGACGCCGTCCCACTCCTGGCCGACGCCGGGCAGGTAGCCGGGTACGTCGACCAGCACCACGAGCGGCACGCCGAACGCGTCGCACATGCGCACGAACCGGGCGGCCTTCTCGGCCGAGGCCGAGTCGAGGCAGCCACCCAGGCGCATCGGGTTGTTGGCGACGACACCGACCGTGCGACCGCCCATGCGGCCGAGTGCGGTGACGATGTTGGGTGCCCAGCGGGCGTGCAGCTCCTGGATCGTGCCAGTGTCGAGGACCTCCTCGACCAGCGGGTGCACGTCGTAGGCGCGCTTCTTCGACTCGGGGAGGCAGGCGGCGAGGTCGCGGTCCTCGATCGTGTCGAGGTCCATCGACCCCTGTGCGCCGAGCAGGGTGGCCACGCGTCGTCCGCGGTCGAGCGCCTCGGCCTCGGTCTCGGTGAGGATGTGGACGACACCGGAACGTCGTCCGTGCGGCTCGGGACCGCCCAGGCGCGCCATGTCGACGTCCTCGCCGGTCACCGAGCGCACCACGTCGGGCCCGGTCACGAAGATCCGGCCGTCGGGGCCGAGGATCACGACGTCGGTCAGCGCGGGGCCGTAGGCGGCGCCACCGGCGGCGGCGCCGAGCACGATCGAGATCTGGGGGATCCTGCCGGAGGCCTGGGTCATGATGTGGAAGATCTCGCCGACCGCGTGCAGCGAGAGCACGCCCTCGGCGAGTCGGGCGCCACCGGAGTGCCACAGGCCGACCACGGGCACGTCGTCCTGGAGGGCCCGACGGTAGGCGACCAGCACGGCCTTGCAGCCCTCGTCGCCCATCGCGCCGCCCATGACCGTGGGGTCGGAGCAGAACGCGACCACGGGGGAGCCGTTGACCAGGCCGCGGGCGGCTAGCATGCCGGACCCGTCGTCCTCGGTCAGCGTCTCGAGCGTGCCCTCGTCGAAGAACGCGCCCATCCGGTTGAGCGGGTGACGCGAGTCGTCGACCCGGCTCGGCTTGGTCCCCGTGGTGGCGACCGCGGTCATCAGATGCTGCCGAAGGCGACGGCCACGTTGGCGCCACCGAACCCGAAGGAGTTGTTCAGCGCCACGATGTCGCCCTGGGGCAGGTCGCGGGCCTTGGTCGGGATGTCGAGGTCGACCCGTGGGTCCTTGTTGTCCAGGTTGATCGTCGGCGGGCTCACCCGGTCGCGGATGGCCAGGACGCAGGCGACGGCCTCGAGGGCGCCTGCGCCACCGAGCAGGTGGCCGGTCATCGACTTCGTCGAGGTGACCACGCAGTTGTCGACCTGGTCGCCCAGCGTGGCGTGCAGCATCAGGCCCTCGGCCACGTCGCCCTGCGGCGTCGAGGTCGCGTGGGCGTTGACGTGTACGACGTCGCGCGGGCTGAAGTCGCCGGAGTCGATCGCGAGCTGGATGGCGCGGGTGCCACCACGGCCCTCGGGGTCGGGCTGGGCGATGTCGTGGGCGTCGTTGCTGATGCCCGAGCCCATGACCTGGGCGTAGATGCGGGCGCCGCGGGCCAGGGCGTGCTCCTCGGACTCGAGCACCAGGATGCCGGCGCCCTCACCGAGGACGAACCCGTCGCGGGCGGTGTCCCAGGGACGGGAGACCGTGGTGGGGTCGCCGCCCTCTTCGCTGCCGGTCTTCGACAGCGCCATCATCTGGGCGAACGCGGCCATCGGCAGCGGGTGGATCGCGGCCTCGGTGCCACCGGCGACCACGACGTCGGCCCGGCCGAGCCGGATCTGGTCGAGGGCCATCGAGATGGCCTCGTTGCCGGAGGCGCAGGCCGAGGTCGGTGCGTTGACCGCGCCGCGGGCGCCGACGTACAGGCCGACGTTGGCGGCCGGTGCGTTGGGCATCAGCATCGGGACGGAGAGGGGGGAGACCCGGCGGGCGCCCTTCTCCTTGAGTGTGTCGTAGTTGGCCAGCAGGGTGGTGACCCCGCCGATGCCGGACGCGACGGCGACACCCGTGCGGGTGCCGTCCAGTTCGACACCCTCGAGGCCCGCGTCCCGCCAGGCTTCCATGGCAGCGATCATGGCGAACTGCGCCGACCGGTCGAGGCGACGTGCCTTGACCCGGTCGAGCACTTCGCCGGGCTCCACGGCAATCCGGCCGGCAATCTTCACCGGGATGTCCTGTGCCCACTCGTCATCGAGGTGGCGAACGCCGGAGGTGCCGGCCAGGAGCGCCGACCAGGTGCTGGCGACGTCGCCGCCGACAGGGTTGGTGGTGCCGAGTCCGGTGACGACCACGCGCTTGAGAGACATGCGGTTCCTTCGCGGTTTGGGAAGCGGGCCCTCGAGGGGGCTGGCCCCAGAGGGGCCGGGATGAACGGGGGAGGGTCAGCTGGCGGCGTTCTCGATGAACGAGACCGCGTCGCCGACCGTCTTGAGGTTCTTGACCTGGTCGTCCGGGATCGAGACGCCGAACTTCTCCTCGCAGGCCACGACGACCTCGACCATGGACAGCGAGTCGACGTCGAGGTCGTCCACGAAGGACTTGTCGAGCTGTACGTCGTCGGCGGGGATGCCGGCAACCTCGTTGACGATCTCGGCGAGGTCGGAGCGGATCTCTTCAGTGGTGGCCATGCCGGGTTCTCCTTGGGTTGGGTTATTTCTGGTGGTGCAGTCTGATTGTGCAGTCTGACGTGCAGGTCAGGGAACGGTGACGACCTGGGCGGCGTACGCCAGGCCGGCACCGAAGGCGATCAGCAGTGCGGTGTCGCCGCTGCGCGCCTCTCCCTCGGTGATCATGCGTTCGAGGGCAAGGGGGACCGAGGCGGCAGAGGTGTTGCCCTGCTCGGCGATGTCACGGGCGATGCGCACCGTGTCGGGCAGCTTCATCGCCCGCGCCATCGCGTCGGTGATGCGCATGTTGGCCTGGTGCGGCACGAAGACGTCGAGCTCGGCGGCGGTGACCCCGGCCCGGTCGAGCGCCTCCTGGGCGACCTTGGCCATCTCGAAGGCGGCCCAGCGGAACACCGAGCGTCCCTCCATGATCAGGTGCGGCATCTGCGGGTCGTCGGAGGCGATCACGTCGCGCCAGTCGACGTTCTGCCGGATGTAGTCGTAGTGCTCGCCGTCGGAGCCCCACACCACCGGGCCGATGCCGGCCACCTCGGACGGGCCCACCACGACCGCACCGGCGCCGTCGGCGAAGATGAACGCCGTGCCGCGGTCGGTCGGGCTGGTGATGTCGGAGAGGCGCTCGACGCCGACGACCAGCACGTGGCCGGCCGAGCCGCCGCGCACCATGTCGGCGGCCAGCGAGACGCCGTGGCAGAAGCCGGCGCAGGCGGCGGAGATGTCGAAGGCCGCGGCGCCGTTGGTGCCGAGCTCGTGGGCGATCAGCGACGCCGCGGACGGCGTCTGCATCAGGTGGCTGACCGTGGCGACGATGACGCAGTCGATCTGCTCCGCGGCGACGCCGGCCTGCTCGAGGGCCTGCTTCGAGGCGGCAACCGACATCATCGGCACGGTCTCGTCGTCCTCGGCGAAGCCACGGGTCTTGATGCCGGAGCGCTGCTGGATCCACTCGTCACTGGAGTCGATCGCCTCGACCACCTCGGAGTTGGGGACGACGCGGCGCGGGCGGTAGGCGCCCACGCCCAGGATCGTCGCCTCGGCTGAGCCGGTGGAACTGCGGAGTGCGGTCATGAGGCGGCGCCCGTCGGGTGGAGTCGGAGGAGAGGTTGGCCGGGAGAGACGATGTCGCCGTCCTCGACGAGCCATTCCACGACCGTACCGCCGTGGGCGGCGGTGACGTCTATGCGGTCACGCAGACTGGCGACGGCACCGATCAGGGCGCGCTCGCCGAGCTCGACGGCGTCGGCCGCTGCGGCGTCGCGGTGGAACGTGCCCTTCGCGGGGCTGACCACCATCCGCCAGGTCGGGTTGGTGTCGATCTGGGAGGCCTCGCCGTGCTTCTCGCAGAAGGCGCGGGCGTCGTCGAGCTGGTCGGGGGTCTTGAGCGCGAACGTCTCGACGCCCTTCATCGCCCGCCTGGCGATACCGGTGAGAGTGCCGGCCGGCGGCATCTCCAGGATCCCGGTGACGCCGAGGTCGAGCATCGTGTCCATGCAGAGGTCCCAGCGCACCGGCTGGCTGATCTGCTTGACGATGCGGGCCAGCACCTCGCGGCCGTCGTGGACGACCTGGCCGTCGGCGTTCGAGATGATCACCGTGCGTGGGTCGTGGGTCGAGACCGAGCGGGCCAGGCTGCCCATGCGCTCGACGGCCGGTGCCATGTGGTCGGTGTGGAACGCGCCGGCCACCGAGAGCGGGATCAGGCGGGCCTTGGCGGGCGGGTCCTCGGCCAGCGCGGCGAGCTGCTCGACGGTGCCGGCGGCGACGATCTGGCCGGGGCCGTTGTCGTTGGCCGGGGTCAGGCCGTGCTTGGCGAGCGATGCGAGGACCTCCTCACGGTCGCCACCGAGGACAGCGGTCATGCTGGTCGGGCGCTGCGCGGCGGCGTCGGCCATCAGACGGCCGCGTTCGCGGACCAGCACCATGGCCTGCTCGGCGGTGATCGCACGGGCACCGGCGGCGGCGGTCAGCTCGCCGACACTGTGGCCGGCGACGGCACCGATCTTGCCGAACGCGTCGGCCGGGCTCGGGAAGAGCTCGAGGGCAGCGACCAGGCCGGCGGCCACGAGCAGCGGCTGCGCGATCTGTGTCTCGCGGATCGTCTCCGCGTCGGCCTCGGTGCCGTAGTGCACCAGGTCGAGGCCGGCGACTGTCGACAGCCACTCGAAGCGACCCCTGAACACGGGGTCCTCGAGCCAGGGGGAGAGGAATCCGGGGGACTGGGCACCTTGGCCTGGAGCGACAATGACGAGCACGTCGTCAACTGTGCCGTGTCCGGGCCGTGGACCGAGGGGTGCCACGCACGAAATACATGGGCGGTTCCTTGTCGGGTTCCCACAATTTCCTGTTACCCGCCAGTGAGTTGTCGGCGCCAGGTTAACGTCATGTTTCGGAGAGGCGTCCGCACGTCAACGCGACGGCCAGGGTGTAGCCGTCGCGCGGCTGGCTGGCGGTGAGTCCGGTGAGCTCCGCGGCCTGGCGCAGGCGATAGCGAATCGTGTTCGGGTGGACGAACAGCGACCGGGCCGTGCCCTCCACCGAGCCACCGTGCCCGAAGTAGGCGTCGAGGGTCTCGATCAGGGTGCCGCGGCCCTCCTTCAGCGGCAGGTACACCTCCTCGATCAGCTGGCGCCTGGCGTCTTCGTGGCCGGCCAGGACGCGTTCGGGGAGCAGGTCGCGCGCGGCGACCGGACGTGGTGCCTGCGGCCACGCCGCAGCCACCCGGAAGCCGGCCAGGGCCGCCGTCGCCGAGTGGTGGGCACTGCCCAGGTCGGGTGCCACCGGTCCGAACACGATCGGCCCTTCGGCGAAGTGCTTGCTGAGCGCTCGCACCGCGGACTCCGGCTCCTCGACGCCGCCGAGGATCACCACCATGCGATCGCCCTGTACGGCGCACAGGGCGTCCATGTGGTGCGCCCGGGCGGACCGGCGTACGTCGTCGAAGATGTTGACCGTCGAGCCGGGTGCGGCTCGCCCCAGCACCACGACCACCTCGCCCGAGCCGCCCCAGCCCAGCGCGCTGGCGCGGGAGAGCACGGTCTCGTCGCTCTCGGAGCGCAGCACCGAGTCGACCACCAGCGCCTCGAGCCGGGCGTCCCACGCGCCGCGCGACTCGGCGGCCCTGGCGTAGACCTCGGCGGTGGCGAAGGCGAGCTCCCGGCCGTAGCGCAGCAGGCCCTCGTGGACGACGGGTGCCAGCTCGGCGCCGAGCAGGTCGTCGAGGTTGGCCTCCACGACGTCGATCGTGAGGCGGACCAGGTCGACGGTCTGCTGCAGGGTGATCACACCGGCCAGGGCACGGGGAGCAGCCCCGAAGACCTGCGCGGCGATGGGGGAGTCGGCCTCGGTGGAGAGATCCCACGAATCGGCGTGGTCGCGGAACCAGGAGATGAAGCCACGGATACCGGCCTGCACGATCATGCCGACCCAGGACCGGTTCTCCGCGGAGAGGTCGCGGAACCAGGCCTTCTCGGTGTCCATGCCGGCCATCGCTGCCGTGCTCAGCGGACCCACCGCACGCTGCAGCAGTGCGGAGGCGTCCTCGCGTGGAGTGGTCGGCCGGGTCACGCTCGCAGGCTAGTGGACGACGTCGAAGTTCGCCGGGTGGCCCGACGAACCTCGGCGACGGCCACTGCGTGTGCCGATCGTGACCACGGCGTCACATGACTGCAATGGACAGGAGGGAGAGTTCTGTCAAGACCCGGTCCAGTGGGCAAGAGGTCGGGCGGGTGGTCTCCGAAATCGGCCGGACGTCTGGTTCACTTGACGACTGTCAAGACGAAGGGCGCCGTGACCAGACGGCGTGGCCAGACGGGCGTGACCAGACAGGAGCGGTGATGACGGCGCAGAAGCTCGACGTCCAGTACGTCACCCTGCACGGCCACCGGCGGGCGTTCGTCCGCACGGGGTCCGGTCCGGCGCTGCTGCTCCTCCACGGCCTGGGCTGCGACCACACCACGTGGGAGCCGGTGATCCGGCAGCTGGCCCGCAACCACACCGTGATCGCCCCCGACCTGCTCGGCCACGGACGCTCGGCCAAGCCCCGGGCCGACTACTCGCTGGGCGGCTACGCCAACGGCATGCGCGACCTGCTGACCCTGCTCGGCATCGACCGGGCCACCGTGGTCGGCCACAGCTTCGGTGGCGGGGTGGCCATGCAGTTCGCCTACCAGTTCCCTGAGCGGACCGAGCGGATGATCCTGGTCGCCTCGGGCGGCTTCGGCCCCGAGGTCACCCCGGCGATCCGCGCGCTGACGACGCCCGGCGCCGACCCGGCCCTGGGCGTGCTGACCCTGCCCGGCGTACGCCACCTGGCCACCGCGGCCCTGCGCGCACTCGCCGGGACCGGCCAGACCTGGGCCCGGGACCTCGACGAGGTCGCCGACATCGTCGACACGTTCAAGGACCCGGCAGCCCGGGCCGCAATCAGGCACGTCACCCGCGCCGTGGTCGACTGGCGCGGTCAGGTCGTCACGATGAGCGACCGCGCCTACCTCACCGAGGCCGTCCCGGTCTGCGTGATCTGGGGACGCAACGACATGGTGATCCCGGTGCGGCACGCCAACACCGCCGCCGCCCTGGCGCCCGGGTCCCGTGTCGAGGTTCTGGCCAACTGCGGGCACTTCCCGCACAAGGACCACCCCGAGCGGTTCGTCAGGATCGTGCAGGGCTTCATGGGCAGCACCCAGCCGGCCGTCTACGACCGGGCCGTCTTCCGGGACCTGCTCGCCCGCGGTGGCGAGATCGACGTACAGAGCTCGCTGGCCGGCAAGGCACCGATCGCCCCGCTCCGCGCGCTCGAGACCGACCCGCAGGTCGGCCAGGCCCTCGCCTGACCGACCCCGCGCGGACGAAGCAGGTCAGGCGTCGCCGCCCTCCTGGAGCACGCCGGCCACGGCCGTCGGGTCGTCGATGCGGTAGCGATCGAGCGCCTCGGTGACCCGCGCCGGATCGATCTCCCCGGCATCGGCCAGCGCGCCGAGGGCCTGGACGACCACCGACTCCGCGTCGATGTGGAAGAACCGTCGTGCCGCGGGCCGGGTGTCGGCGAAGCCGAAGCCGTCGGCGCCCAGCACCCGGTAGTCCTCGGGCACCCAGCGGGCGATCTGCAGCGGCACGGCCGTCATGTAGTCGGACACCGCGACGACCGGACCCTGGCCGTCGGCCAGCACCTCGGTGACGTACGCCGACCGGTGCTTCTCCTGCGGGTGCCGCAGGTTCCACTTGTCGACCTCGATGGCCTCACGGGCCAGCTCGTTCCACGACGTGACCGACCACGTCTCCGCCTGCACACCCCAGTCCTCGGCGAGCATCCGCTGGGCGTCCACGATCCAGGGGAAGCCGACGCCGGAGGCGAGCAGACGCACGCGCGGGCCCTCGGCGTCCGTGGTCGAGACCTGGTACATGCCCTTGAGCAGGCCGGCGACGTCGAGTCCCTCGGGCTCCGCCGGCTGGGCGACCGGCTCGTTGTAGACGGTCATGTAGAAGATGACGTTCTCGCCCTGCGGGTGCTGCTCGCTGGTGCCGTACATGCGTTCCAGGCCGGAGCGCATGATGTGGCCGACCTCGTAGGCGAACGCGGGGTCGTAGTGCACCACGGCCGGGTTGGTCGCGGCGAGCAGTGGTGAGTGTCCGTCGGCGTGCTGGAGGCCCTCGCCGGTGAGCGTCGTACGCCCCGCGGTGGCGCCGATCAGGAACCCACGCGCCATCTGGTCGGCCATCGCCCAGATCGAGTCGCCGGTGCGCTGGAACCCGAACATCGAGTAGAAGATGTAGAACGGGATCATCGGCTCGCCGTGCGTCGTGTACGACGACCCGGCGGCCGTGGCCGACGCCATTGCGCCGGCCTCGGAGATGCCCTCGTGCAGCATCTGGCCCGTCGTCGACATCTTGTACTGGAGCAGCATGTTGCGGTCGACCGACTCGTAGGTCTGGCCGGCCGGGTCGTAGACCTTCGCCGACGGGAACATCGCGTCCATGCCGAACGTGCGGTACTCGTCGGGTGCGATCGGCACGATCCGGTCGCCGATGCCCGGGTCGCGCATCCAGTCCTTGAGCAACCGGACCGCGGCCATCGTGGTGGCGACCTTGTTCTTGCCGGCGCCCTTCTTGAGCTCGGCGTACGTGCCGTCGCCGGGGAGGGTCAGCATCTTGGCGCGGTTGACCCGCTGCGGGATGGAGCCACCCAGCTGGTTGCGCCGCTCCATCATGTACTCGATCTCGGGGGAGTTCTCGCCCGGGTGGAAGAACGGCGCGGTGCCGGTGGCTTCGTACGCCGACTCGAGGTCGCGGTCGCTGATCGGCAGGTAGAGCCGGTCGCGGAACTTCTTCAGGTCCTCCTGGGTGAGCTTCTTCATCTGGTGGGTGGCGTTCTTGCCCTCCAGTGCGTCGATCGTCCAGCCCTTGACGGTGTGGGCGAGGATCACCGTCGGCTGGCCGACGTGCTTCGTCGCGGCGTCGAAGGCGGCGTAGACCTTGCGGTAGTCGTGGCCACCGCGCGGCAGCTTCTCGATCTGCCGGTCTGTCATGTGCTCGACCATCGCCCGCAACCGGGGGTCGGGTCCGAAGAAGTGCTCGCGGTTGTAGGCGCCGCTCTCGACGGAGAAGGTCTGGAACGCGCCGTCCGGGGTGGTGTTCATCTGGTTGACCAGGACGCCGTCGACGTCGCGGGCCAGCAGGTCGTCCCACTCGCGGCCCCAGACCACCTTGATGACGTTCCAGCCGGCACCGCGGAAGTTGGCCTCGAGCTCCTGGATGATCTTGCCGTTGCCGGTGACCGGGCCGTCGAGCTGCTGCAGGTTGCAGTTGATCACCCAGGTCAGGTTGTCGAGCTCTTCGCGGGCCGCGATGCGGATCGCGCCCAGGGACTCGGGCTCGGCCATCTCGCCGTCGCCGAGGAAGGCCCAGACGTGCTGCTCGCTGGTGTCCTTGATGCCGCGGTTGGCGAGGTAGCGGTTGAACCGTGCCTGGTAGATGGAGCCGATGCCGGTCAGGCCCATCGACACCGTGGGGAACTCCCAGAAGTCGGGCATCAGCCGGGGGTGCGGGTAGGAAGGCAGCCCGGCGCCCTTGCCGTGCTGCACCTCCTGACGGAACCGGAACAGCTGCTGCTCGGTCAGCCGGCCCTCGAGGAACGCGCGGGCGTAGATGCCGGGGGAGGCGTGGCCCTGGATGAAGAGCTGGTCACCGCCGCCGGGGTGGTCCTTGCCGCGGAAGAAGTGGTTGAAGCCGACCTCGTAGAGGCTCGCGCTGGACTGGTAGGTCGCGATGTGGCCGCCGACCTCGAGCCCCTTGCGGTTGGCGCTGGAGACCATGACCGCGGCGTTCCAGCGGATGAACGCACGGATCCTGCGTTCGACCTCCTCGTCGCCGGGGAACCACGGTTCACGCTCCGGCGGGATGGTGTTGATGTAGTCGGTGCTGCGCAGGGCAGGTACGCCGACCTGCTTCTCGCGGGCACGTTCGAGGAGGCGGAGCATCAGGTAACGGGCGCGTTCCCGGCCTCGCTCGTCGATCATGGCGTCGAAGGACGCGAGCCAGTCGCCTGTTTCCTCGGGGTCGATGTCAGGCAGCTGTGTCGGGAGGCCCTCATGAATTACGGGTGGATTCAAGGGCTTGGTGGTGTCGGTCACTCCGCCATCTTGGCACGCGCCCACAGGGGAGGAAATCTACCGAGGGGTAGACCCCGGGTGCCCACCTCCGGGGGCGCAGGGTTGCGCAGCGGGGCGATGTCCGGTGGACTACGGGCACCTGTTTTCCGTGACGCGTGACTGGAGGAGTCTCTTGAGCTCGACCGCGGGTGGCCCGGCCGCCCAGAATGCCGTACTTGCCGAACGCCTTGGGCTCAAGCCCGGGCTCGTGATCCAGGAACTCGGCTGGGACAACGACACCGACGACGACCTGCGTGTTCAGATCGAGGACTGCATCGACGCGGACATGGTCGATGGGGACTACGGCAACGTCGTGGACTCGGTCCTCCTGTGGTGGCGTGACGACGACGGCGACCTGGTCGATGCGCTCGTCGACTCACTGACCGACCTCGTCGGAGGCGGTGTCATCTGGCTGCTCACCCCGAAGGTGGGACGCCCCGGTGCCGTGGACCCGTCCGACATCGCAGAGGCGGCCCCGATCGCCGGACTGTCGCAGACCACGACCGCGACCGTGAGCAAGGACTGGGCCGCGACGCGGCTGGTGGCGCCGAAGTCCGCCCACTGAGCACCTTCCCATTGTTACCGGCGAGTTGGCAGGCTGGGTCCCTCAGACCAGCTGCTGCCGTGCGGGCGGCCGAAAGGAACATCCATGGGACAGGGTCGTGAACGCCTCAAGTCGGGCGCAACCTCCGTCAAGGTGCTTGCCGGATCCGGGGTCGTTCGCCCCTACTCGCCACTGAAGCTGGCCCGGCTGGCCCGCACCGTGGTCACCTGGGGGACCGGCGTGGCCGGCGGGTTCGCGTCACTGGCCGTGCGCCATCCCGACCGCCCGGGGCTGATCGACGAGCTCGGCACGCTCACCTTCGGCGACATCCACCGCCGCAGCAACGCCCTCGCGTCGAGCCTGCGCGCCCGCGGAGTCAAGGAGGGTGACGGCGTCGCCATCATGTGCCGCAACCACCGCGGCTTCGTCGACGCCAGCCTGGCCGTGGCCAAGCTCGGTGCCGACGTGCTCTACCTCAACACCGCCTTCGCCGGCCCCCAGCTGGTCGACGTCCTGGCCCGCGAGAAGCCGATCGCAGTGATCCACGACGAGGAGTTCACCGGGCTCCTCGACGGCGCCCACGTCGAGAACCGCATCCTGGCGTGGACCGATACCGACACCGACCTCGACACCGTCGAGAAGCTGATCGCCGCGGGTTCCTCCGCAGACCTCCAGCCGCCGGACCGCCACTCGCGCACGATCATCCTGACCTCCGGCACCACCGGTACGCCGAAGGGCGCCCCCCGCAACGAGGCCGGCATCGACGCGGCGGTGTCCCTGCTCTCGAGGATGCCGCTGCGGGCCCAGTGGCGCTCGCACATCGCCGCACCCCTGTTCCACACGTGGGGCTTCGCACACCTGGCGCTCGGCATGCTGCTGGGCTCGACCGCCGTACTCACCCGGCGCTTCGACCCGGAGACCGCGCTCAAGGTGGTCTCCGAGAACAAGTGCGACTCGTTCGTGGTGATCCCGGTGATGCTGCAGCGCATCCTCCAGCTGCCCGAGGAGACCCGGTCGCGCTACGACTTCTCCACCGTCAAGGTGGTCGCCGCCTCCGGCTCCGCACTGCCGGGCGACCTGGCCCTCAACTGGATGGACACCTTCGGCGACACCCTCTACAACATCTACGGCTCGACCGAGATCGCCTATGCCTCGATCGCCACACCCGAAGACCTGCGCGCTGCTCCCGACAGTGCCGGCAAGCCGCCGCACGCGACCGTCGTACGCATCCTCGACCCGGAGGGCAAGGAGGTCCCGCAGGGGCAGTCCGGCCGCATCTTCGTCGGCAACGGGCTGCTCTTCGAGGGCTACACCGGCGGTGGCGGCAAGGAGGTCATCGACGGGCTGATGTCGAGCGGTGACGTCGGGCGGTACGACGCCAACGGCCGCCTGTACGTCGAGGGCCGCGACGACGAGATGATCGTGTCGGGAGGCGAGAACGTCTTCCCGAAGGAGGTCGAGGACTGCCTCTGTCGCCACGAGGCCGTCGTCGAGGCCGCCGCGATCGGCATCGACGACCCCGACTTCGGCAAGCGGCTGCGCGCCTTCGTCGTGATCACGGGTGACGTCGACGAGGACCAGCTCAAGGACTGGGTCAAGGCGAACCTCGCGCGCTTCAAGGTGCCCCGCGAGATCCACGTCCTCGACGAGCTGCCACGCAACGCCACCGGCAAGGTGCTCAAGCGCGAGCTGTTCGACTGGCAGCCATGAGCGCGGGCGCCCCCGTCAGGACGACGTGAACTTGTAGCAGGACAGCCGGCGCTCGCCGTCGCGCCACCAGGCCTCGAGGGGCCAGGTCACCCACCAGCTGTCGGTGCCCGCGATGCGGCCGCAGTTGGCGTTCGCGAACTTCTCGAACTGTGCGTCGGTGGGGTACTTCGCGCTCTTGCCGACCGGTGCCTCGAACCACCCGGCCCAGCGGTAGCCGTGCGGCTTGTCGCAGGTCACGTAGATCGCGTCGTCCTCCCCGTCGTCGTTGGTGTCGGAGCCGCGCCGGATGCAGCGGGCGTAGGGGTCCTCGAGCCCGTCGGCGAAGAGGTCGGTCGTCCTCGAGGTCTCCGGGAGCAGCTTGAGCTTGTCTCCCGACTCGGCGACCAGGTCGCAGCGGAACCAGCGGGCCCCGGCCGACCACTGGGCGGTGGTCGGCTCGAACCAGATCCAGTCCAGCACCGAGCCGAGCAGCCTGCCCTTGCTCAGACCGGTCGCCTCCGGGAGGTGCTTCTTGCACTGCTTGGTGACCACGGCGTAGTCCGAGCTCGTGGTGCCGGCCTTGAAGAGGCCGACGTGGTAGGTCAGCGTGTTGTGCTTCTCGTAGCAGTCGGAGACCGGCTTCTTGGTGTTGGTCGTCGACACGGACTGGGTGCGGCTCATGCTGTAGCAGGAGCCGACCACGGGGGCTCCGGCCATCGGGTCGAGCTCGGGTTCGGGGGACTCGGCGGGCTCTCCCATCGCCGCATTCAGCTCGGTCGTCCCCGTGTTGGTGCCGCATGCCTGGGCAAGCAGCAGCAGGCCGGCTGCCAGCGCCAGGGCGCTGGTGCGAAGATGACGGTCAGACATGAAACACCCCTTGGTCGCTAACACGATGAATCCTAGGACAGGCACTCGGTGACACCCCTCCAGCTCGGCGACACGGCACCTGACTTCACCCTTCGGGACCAGTTCGGTCAGGACGTGTCCCTCTCCGACTTCCGTGGCCGCAAGGCAGTTGCGCTCTTCTTCTACCCATTTGCGTTCTCGGGAATCTGCACCGGAGAACTGACCGGCATCCGGGACCGGCTCGACGAGTTCCTGACCTTCGACACCGAGGTGCTGGCGGTCTCGTGCGACCCGATCTACTCGATCCGGGCCTTCGCCGATCGCGACGGACTCAACTTCCCGCTGCTGGCGGACTTCTGGCCGCACGGCGAGGTGACGCGCCGGTACGACGTGTTCGACGACGTGAAGGGATGCCCCCGGCGGTCGTCGTACATCATCGACAAGGAGGGCCGCATCTCGTGGGCGGTGCACAACGCCATGCCCGAGGGCCGCGACCTCGACGAGCACCTGCGCGAGCTGCACGCACTGGTCTGAACGCACTGCCCGGACCTGTTCCGCAGGGGCTGGTCTGGACCGCCGTCTCCAATTTTGTGGATATTTCTCAAACCTCTGACGCACAGTCCGGAGACGCCGCAGAATTGTCCTTGTTGCGACCGCTGGTGACCCGAGACGCCGGCGGTCGCAGCTCATTTCGGGGAGTCCTCCTGGTGTCCGCGAGTTAGGGGCCGACTGCGCGATCGCGTAGTCTTTCCCGCGCCTCAATGCGTCGGTAGCTCAGCGGTAGAGCACTCGGTTTACACCCGAGCGGTCGGCGGTTCGAAACCGTCCCGACGCACCAGCCAGTCCTCCTGCTCCCCGGCGGCCGCTTTGGCCGCCCGTCGGCGTGCGATCGCCTTTCGTCGCAGCACCGCTGCCGTCCGTCTCAAGTCGAGGGTCGGGCACTCCCGCGGGCCAACCGTTGCTGGCTAGGGTGAGATCACCGTCACCAGTGAGGGAGCATTCATGCACGTCAATTTCCAGGTTGCAGACTTCATCGATCGTGCCGCTGTCGTGTACGGCGATCGGGTGGGGGTGGTCGATGAGCCTGATCAGCCGGCGCCGTCGCAGGGTTCGTTGACCTATGCGCAGATCGCGGCGAACGCGCGTCGTCAGGCGGCGAAGCTCGATGAGCTGGGTGTCGGGTTCGGTGACCGGGTGGCGGTGGTCTCGCACAACAGTGCGCGGTTGTTGACGTCGTTCTTCGGGGTGGCTGGGTTCGGGCGGGTGTTGGTGCCGGTGAACTTCCGGCTGCGCCCTGATGAGGTGTCCTACATCGTGGAGCATTCCGGGGCCCGGGTGTTGTTGGTCGACCCCGAGCTGGAGGAGTCCCTGGCCGGGGTGGAGGCGGAGTTCAAGTTCGTGATCGGCGACGATGACGAGATCTATGCAGCTGAGGGTGTGGAGCCGGTGGTGTGGGAGCCGGATGAGGCTGCCACGGCGTGCATCAACTACACCTCGGGTACGACGGCGCGTCCGAAGGGCGTGCAGATCACGCACCGCAACATCTGGGTGAATGCGGTGACGTTCGGGTTGCATGCCGGGGTCTCGGATCGGGACGTGTACTTGCACACGTTGCCGATGTTCCATGCGAACGGGTGGGGGATGCCGTTCGCGATGGCGGGGATGGGGGTGCCGCAGGTGGTGATCCGCAAGATCGATGGTGCGGAGATCCTGCGCCGTGTCGAGCAGCATGGGGTGACGGTGATGTGTGCGGCGCCGGCGGTGGTGGCCGCGGTGCTGGAGGCCGCGGCCGAGTGGGAGGGGGAGATCCCGGGTCGTGACCGGGTGCGGATCATCGTGGCTGGTGCGCCGCCGCCGACCAAGACGGTGGCGCGGGTGGAGGCCGAGCTGGGGTGGGAGTTCATCCAGATCTACGGGTTGACCGAGACGTCGCCGCTACTGACCATCAACCGGTCGCGTGCGGAGTGGGATGACCTGGACCCGTTGGAGCGGGCGTCGAACCTGGTGCGTGCGGGGGCGCCGGCGATCGGCGTACGCCTGTCCACTGATGCGGAGGGTGAGGTGATGGCGCGGTCGAACGTGGTGTTGGAGGGGTATTGGCAGAACCCGGAGGAGACGCAGCGGTGTCTGGCTGGTGGGTGGTTCCACACCGGTGATGGCGGCGTGATCGGTGAGGACGGGTATCTCACGATCAGTGACCGCAAGAAGGACGTCATCATCACCGGTGGTGAGAACGTCTCGAGCATCGAGGTGGAGGACGTGTTGTTCTCGCATCCGGCGGTGGCTGAGGTTGCGGTGATCGGTGTGCCGAGTGAGAAGTGGGGCGAGACGATCAAGGCGTTGGTCGTGCTGGCACCGGACGCCGAGGTCACCGAGGCGGAGCTGATCGCGTGGTGCAAGGACAAGGCGGCCGGTTACAAGGCGCCGACCTCGATCGAGTTCCGCGAGGAGCTGGCGCGTACGGCGACGGGCAAGCTGCAGAAGTTCAAGCTGCGTGAGCCCTACTGGGCAGACCAGGCCAAACAGGTCAACTGAGCCTCTGATTCGATCAGGTCTAAGAGCGGTCTCACGGGCGCCTCACGGCTGGCTCATCGGGCGTCGGCATCGTTCCACTCGTCAAGGAAACCGGGCATCAGCCCACGACGAGAGGAACAGCGATGAACGTCAAGAGGACCTTCACTGCAAGCGCGATGGGCCTGGCCGGCCTGGTGGTCGGTGGCCTGATGGTGATGCAGACGCCGACGATCGCCAGCAACGCGAGCGGCGACGACACCGCCGCCAAGCGCGACGACGACGTGCCGGACCTGGTGCTGGTCGCCGACGACGATGACGACGACACGCGTGACCGGGACACCAGGTCCCGGGCCTCGCGCAACACCGGGTTCAGCAAGTCCACCCGCGACCACACCCGCAGCAACCACACGTTGGTGAGTCGCGACCGGGACCTCAGCCGCAGCGACAAGACCCGCGACTGGACCCGTGACGGGGTCAAGTTGGGCAAGAAGGCCGAGCGGGACTGGTCGGCCAACCGCACCAACGACCGTTCGCGCAACGACACGCGTCGCTGAGCGCCGCAACCGGACGCGGACGGAGTCGACGACGATGGATGGACGACGCGACAGCTGGGACCTCGGTGAGGGTGACCCGATCACCGACGAGCTGACCGCGATGCGGCTGCTCGGCGGTGGCGAGGCCTACGAGGCCTACCTGGCCTTCGACGAGATCACCTACTCGCCGGTGGTGGTCAAGCTGCTGCGACCACGACAGGTGGACGACGCCTCCGCGCAGCGTGGGCTGCGTCGCGAGGTGGCCGCCCTGGCCGCGGTCAACCATCCCGTGGTGGTGCGGGGCCTGCGCCATGAGCTGGCCGGGCCCCGTCCGCACGTCGTGCTGGAGCACGTGGACGGGCCACGCCTGTCGAGCCTGCTGCGCCGCTACGGTCCGTTGCAGGAGGCGCAGTACCTCCCGCTCGCGATCGACGTGTCTGCCGCGCTGCACTACCTGGGCCACCTCGGGTACGTGCACCTCGACATCAAGCCGAGCAACATCATCATGGGAGCTCCCGCACGGCTGATCGACCTCTCGGTGGCCCGCACCGTGGACGACGCGGCGTCCCTGGGCCACCCGATCGGCACCGACGACTACATGGCGCCCGAGCAGTGCCGGCCCGGCGAGTCAGCATCGCCCGGACCGGCGAGTGACGTGTGGGGCCTGGGCACCACGCTCTTCGAGGCGGTCTCCGGGTCGAAGCCGTTCCTGCGCGGCGACATGGAGTCCCGGGCGCCGGCGGAGATCTGGCCGCAGCTGGTCACCGATCCCGGCGCGCTGCCCGAGCGGGTGCCGCCCGAGATGTCCAAGATCGTGTACGCCGCACTCGAGCGCGAACCGGCCGACCGGCCGCTGCCGCACGAGATCGCCGAGGCGCTGCAACCGGTGCTCGAGCGGCAGCCCCGTGGTCACCTCGCCGGCTTCAAGGTCCGCCGCTGACCCGTCGTGAGTTCGGAGCGACAGGTCGATGGTGGGACGATCAGGGGACGAGGCGGTAGCCCATACCGCGCACGGTGGCGATCCGGTCGGCGCCGAGCTTCCTGCGCAGGTAGCCGACGTAGACGTCCACCACGTTGGATCCCGGGTCGAAGTCGAAGCCCCACACGTGGTCGAGCAGCTGCTCCCGCGACAGCACCTGTCCGGGGTTGAGCAGGAAGATCTCGAGCAGGGTGAACTCGCGCGCGGAGAGGTCCACCTCGGTCCCGTCGACGGTGGCCCGCCGGGTGCGGACGTCGAGGCTGACCGCGCCGGCCCGGAGTACGTCGTCACGCGCCGCGCCCTGGTCGTCGTACTGCCGCAGGCGGAGCCGGACCCGGGCCAGCAGCTCGGCGAACCGGAACGGCTTGGGCATGTAGTCGTCGGCACCGCCCTCGAGGGCGTTGACCGTGTCGGTCACGGAGTCGCGCGCGGTCAGCACGATGACCGGGACACGGGAGCCCTGCGAGCGCAGCTGGTCGAGCACCTCGAAGCCGTCGATGCCGGGCAGGCCGATGTCGAGGACGACGAGGTCGAAGCCGTTGCCCAGCGCCAGGTCGAGGCCGGTCGGCCCGTCGTCGGCGATGGTGGTCTGGTGGCCCTCAGCGGTGAGTCCCTTGGCGACGAACGAGGCGATGCGGGCCTCGTCCTCGATGATCAGGATGCTGGCCATGGGCGCTCCTCGACGTCGGGTCGGACTGCTTCGAACCTGATCGTGTCGGCATGGCCGGTGTCGGGAGGCAGGTCCGTCGAGGAGCTGCTGCCGGACGCCGAGCCCGTCGTCGCCGCGGGCAGCGCGACGACGAACCGGGCGCCCGGCGGATCGGCGTCCTCGACGTGGACCGTGCCACCGTGCGCCTCGACCAACGCACGCACGATGGACAGTCCGAGGCCGAAGCCGTCGTCGCCCCGGAGCACGGTGCTGCGGGTGAACCGCTCGAAGATCCGCTCCCGGTCCTCGGGTCGTACGCCGTGCCCGGTGTCGCGCACCCACAGCAGCACCCGCTCGCCCTCGTCGGACGAGCCGATGGCGATCGTGTCGCCGGGCACGGTGTGCTTGACCGCGTTGTCGGCCAGCTGCAGCAGCACCTGCGTGATGCGTTGCTCGTCGAGGTGCACGGTGCGGGTCGCCGTACCGTCGTCGACCCACGCGCGATCGCCCAGTGCGCGGGCCTTGGTCAGCACCAGGTCGGTGAGCGCGCCGAGGTCGACCGGTCCTGTCGTGACGAAGTCGGGCCGGGCGCTCTTGGTGAGGAGGATCAGGTCGTTGACCAGTCGCGACATGCGGTCGATCTCGTCGAGCAGCAGCGCCCGGGTTTCGCCGACCTCCTCAGGATTGTGAGCGTCCAGCAGCTCGAGGTGTCCGCGCAGCACAGTCAGCGGAGTCCTGAGCTCGTGGCCGGCCGCGTCGAGGAACTCGCGTTGGTTCGTGAACGACGCCTCGAGCCGGGCCAGCATGTCGTTGACCGTGCGGGTCAGTGAGGTGATGTCGTCGTTGCCGGTCTCGGTGAGCCGCAACGAGAGGTCGGTCTCGCTGATCTCACGGGCGGTCTCGCTCATCTCACGCAGGGGAGAGAGGAGCCGCCCGGCCTGCCACGCGGCCAGTGCGGTGATCAGGCCGAGCGAGAGCAGGGAGACGATCGTGTAGGTCTCGATGAGCTCCTTGAGCTCGCCCCGGGAGTCGTCGAGGAAGGTGACCACCACCAGGGCGCCCCCGGTGCGGGTTCCCTGCACCGGCTGCACGGTCACCAGCACCTCACCGACCTCGGAATCGAAGAGCTCCTCCCCGCCCTTGCGCAGGTGCTGGCGGACGACCGACTCGAACTCGGGGGACCTGCTGAACCCGGAGTGCTCGGAGGTCGACTCGAACTTGGACTCGTCGTCGATCCACGCGGAGAACAGCTCGTTGTCGCTGGGCACGTTGCGCTGCAGGAACACGACCAGGAGGTCTTCGACGCTGGCGAAGGGCCTCGCGGTGTTGGGGTCCTTGCCCTTCTCCTGGAGCTGGCGGAACTCGGCGATCTCCTGGTCGGCCTGGGCCGACGCTGCGTTCTCGAGCCGGGCCGACTCCAGGGCGTAGATGATCGCACCGGCGCCGGCCAGGGCGAGGGCGACGAGTACGGCGACCGTGGCGGTGATCCGCACGCGCACGGAGATGCCCGGGCGTCGCCGGGCATCTCGGGTGGTGGGGTCGGCGGCAGTCATCGACGTCCGCCACGGGAGTCAGTCGTCATCGCCACCGTCGTCGTCATCCGGCCCGTCGTCGTCGCGACCGTCGTGCCGGTCGTCGTCACGACCGTCGTCGTCGGTGGCGTCGTCAAGGTCATCGGGCACGGCGGTCACGGTCCGCGGGCCGTCGGACTTCTTCGGCGGCTTCGGCGTGCGGCTGGGCAGGTCGGTCGGCGTACCGCTCGTTCCGGTCGGCTCGTCGATCCGGATCGGGCTGCGGTCGCCGGGCGCGTCACCGGCGGCAGCGAGAGAGCCGGCGACGTAGGCCAGCATCGGCAGCACCAGCGCTGCCGCGAGGATCAGTTTCCACTTGCCCATGACCTGGATGATCCTGCCTCATCGTGGGGTCCTCGTGAGACCCGGATGAGAAGACCCTCATCGAGACCTCTGCTCGTCCTGCCAGCGCGCGTAGAGACTCGGCAGCTCGTTGCCGATGAAGACGAAGAAGTCACGGGTGTCGGTGATGCGGGTCTCGGCGTCGGGGGAGAGGTCGCCCGAGGACAGGGCGGTGTCCATCAGCTTGACCAGGGCGTCGTACGCCTTGATCTCGAGCATCATGGCGTCGGCCCAGAGGTCCGCCTCGGTGGAGAACCGGTCGGCGCGCTCGCCGGGATCGCGGCGCCGGCGCACGAGATGGACGCGCAGCAGGTAGTTGACCGCGCCGCTGATCGCGGCGGGGCTGACCTGAAGGGACTCGGCGAGCTCACGCGAGGTCATGCCCGCGCCCGGCGCACCGAGGAGGGCAGCGAAGACGCGTGAAGGCATGCGGGGGAAGCCCATGCCGCTGAGCATGGAGGCGAGGTCCTCCACGAACTGTCGCGGATGCGTATCACTCGCGGGATCAGGGGCGTCGGCCATGGCCTCAGACTATCCGAAATTCAAGTAGTTCGGAAGTTTCACAAATTCGTGAATTAGGAGTAGCGTGACGGGCATGAGTGATGTCATCGAGATCTCGGGGCTGGTCAAGAAGTTCGGCGCCACCACGGCTCTCGACCACCTCGACCTGTCCGTCGCGACCGGCGAGGTCCACGGCTTCCTGGGTCCCAACGGCGCCGGCAAGTCCACGACCATCCGCGTGCTGCTCGGCCTGCTGCGGCCCGACGAGGGCACCACCCGGCTCCTGGGCGGCGACCCGTGGCGCGACGCGGCCCAGCTGCACCGCCGCCTGGCCTACGTGCCGGGCGACGTGAACCTGTGGCCGAACCTGTCCGGCGGTGAGGTCATCGACCTGCTCGGCCGGCTGCGCGGCGGCCTCGACGAGAAGCGTCGCGCCGACCTGCTCGACCGGTTCGAGCTCGACCCGACCAAGAAGGGCCGCACCTACTCCAAGGGCAACCGGCAGAAGGTGGCCCTGGTCGCCGCACTGTCCTCCGACGTGGAGCTGCTGGTGCTCGACGAGCCGACGTCGGGCCTAGACCCGATCATGGAGTCGGTCTTCCAGTCGTGCATCGACGAGTTCCGCACCGACGGGCGCAGCGTCCTGCTCTCCAGCCACATCCTGGCGGAGGTCGAGCGGCTGTGCGACCGGGTCAGCATCATCCGCTCCGGCCGCACCGTCGAGACTGGAACCCTCGCCGACCTTCGCCACCTCACGCGCACGGCGGTCTCCGCCCAGCTGGCCTCCGACCCGATCGGACTCGACCAGCTCACCGGCCTGCACGGCCTGGTCGTCGAGGGCAAGCGCGTGGAGTTCGAGATCGACACGGCGCAGCTCGGCGCCGCGGTGGCCAGGCTCGGAGACTTCGGGATCCTCACCCTGACCAGCCAGCCGCCCACCCTCGAAGAGCTGTTCCTGCGCCACTACGGCGACGAGGTCGAGCCCCAGCCGGAGGCCGAACGATGAGGGCCGTCACCGGAGCCGGCATCCTGTTCCGCACCTTCGTACGACGCGACCTGCTCGCGATCTTCTGGTGGACGATCGGCATCACGATCCTCTACTGGTCGCAGGCGGTCAGCGTCGACGGGCTCTACTCCACCCAGGCCGAGTTCGACAAGGCCGCGGCCAGCATGGAGAACAATGCCGCGTTCATCGCGATGGCCGGACCGGCGCGGGCCCTGAACACCGTCGGTGGCCAGGTCGCCTGGCAGGCCACCGCCTTCGGCGCGGTCATGGTCGGGCTGATGAGCATGTTCCTCGTCGGCCGGCACACCCGCGTCGAGGAGGAGACCGGGCGCGACGAGCTCGTCCGCTCGGGGGCGATCGGCCGACATGCTCCGATGACCGCTGCCCTCATGGTCACCGCCCTGGCCAACGCCGTGGTCGGCCTGGCGGTCTCGGCCAGCCTGCTGGCCTACGGACTGCCCGCGGCCGGGTCTTGGGCGCTCGGGATCGGGCTGATCCTCACCGGTCTCTGCTTCACCGGCATCTCCCTGGTCGCCGCGCAGCTGACCCAGGGCGCCCGCGCCATGTACGGCATCGTCGGAGCCGCGCTCGGTGCCGCCTACGGCCTGCGCGCGATCGGTGACGTCGGCGACAACGGACTGTCGTGGCTCTCGCCGATCGGGTGGTACCAGGGCCTGCGGGCGTACGCCGACGAACGCTGGTGGCCCCTCGTCCTCCTCCTCGGTGTCGCACTGGTGACCCTGGCCGCGGCCTACGCCGTCTTCGGTCGGCGTGACATCGGGTCCGGTGTCTGGGCAGCTCGGCCGGGTCCGGCGCGGGCCGGCGCCGGACTGCACAGTGACCTCGGCCTGGCCTGGCGGCTGCACCGCGGCAGCCTCATCGGCTGGACCCTCGGCCTGTTCGTGACCGGCCTGGCCTACGGCACCATGGGCAACGACATCGGTGACCTGATCGGCGACTCCGAGGCCACCCGTGAGGTGTTGGCGGCGGGCAGCGCCGACCTCGTCGACGGGTTCTACGGCGCCGCCGGGCTGATGCTGGCCCTGCTCGCCGGAGGGTACGCCGTCTCCGCCTCGCTTCGCGCCCGCGGCGAGGAGGACTCCGGCCGTGTCGAGCCGTTGCTCTCGACCGCCCTGCCCCGGGTGCGTTGGTTCCTGGGCCACACGCTGATCGCCGTGCTCGGCTCCGTCGCCGTGCTGCTCGCCTCCGCGGTCGGGCTCGGCACCGGCTACGCCATGACCACCGGGGAGTGGGACTCCTTCGGTCGGTTGATGATGGCTCCCGTCTCGGCCGGTGCCGGGGTGATGGTGCTGGTCGGACTCGCCGTGCTGCTCACCGGCTTCGTGCCGCGTCTCGCTTCCGCGGCCTGGCTCGGACTCGCGTTCTGCGTGGTCGTGATGATGTTCGGGCCACTGCTGAAGTTCCCCGACTGGCTGATCGACGTCTCACCGTTCAGCCATCTCGCCCTGGTGCCGGCCGAGTCCTTCGCCGCCGGCCCCTACCTCGTGGTGCTCGCGGTCAGTGTCGCGCTCGGGGCGGTCGGCGTACTCGGCCTGCGGCGGCGTGACATGCACTGAGACCTGCCCATTAACCTGTCGCCATGACGACCCTTGGTGACGTGGTTGAGCTCCTGCACGGTTGGTACCCACCCGGGACCGCCGAGGACTGGGACGCCGTCGGTCTCGTGTACGGCGATCCGGCGGCGACCGTCAAGAAGGTCATGTTCGCGGTCGACCCGACGCCCGAGGTCGCGAAGGAGGCCGTGGCGTGGGGCGCCGACCTGCTCGTCGTACACCACCCTCTGTTCCTCAAGCCGGTGCACGGCTTCGCGGCGACCACCGCGAAGGGCCGCACCCTGGCCACGCTGGCGGCCGGCGGCTGCGCGCTGCTGACCGCGCACACGAACGCAGACCAGGCCGACTCGGGAGTCTCGGAGGCGCTGGCCACCGCACTGGGCCTGAAGGAACTCGCCCCGATCCTCGGCGCCGAGGAGGAGTCGCTCGACAAGCTCGTGGTCTACGTGCCGCACGACGCCGCAGCACCGGTGCGGGCCGCGATCGCCGACGCCGGTGCCGGGTTCATCGGCAACTACGACCACTGCTCCTTCACCACCGAGGGCCAGGGCAGGTTCCGCCCGCTCGAGGGCTCCGACCCGACCATCGGCACCATCGGGGACATCGCGGTCGTCGACGAGCACCGCATCGAGGCAGTGCTGCCACGCCGCCGACGCGGTGAGGTCGTCAACGCGATGCTGGCCAACCACCCCTACGAGTCACCGGCGTACGACGTCACCGAGCTCGCCGACCCCGGCCTGGCCACGACCGGCACCGGGCGGGTCGGCGTCATCGAGGAGACCACGCTGCGCGACTTCGCCCAGGTGGTCGCCGAGGCCCTCCCCGAGACCGAGCAGGGCGTGCGCGTCGGGGGTGACCCCGACCGCGTCGTACGACGGGTGGCGGTGTGCGGCGGGGCCGGCGACTTCCTGCTCGATCAACTGGCCGGGAGCGACGTCGACGTCTACGTGACCAGCGACCTGAGGCACCACCCCGCCGCCGAGTTCCTCGAGAAGGACGGGCCGGCGCTGATCGACGTGGCGCACTGGGCCGCGGAGTCCACGTGGCTGCCGGTGGTGCGGGCGCGGCTGGCCGAGGAGCTGGGGGATACGGTGGACTCCCGGGTGAGCGAGGTCCGCACGGACCCCTGGACCTTCCGCATCTGAACCAACGCATCCGACCCGCACGCATTTCACACGCCAGGCGCCGACGACGTCGTACCGCCCGCACCTAGGAGCCTCCGCTGAAAGCCGATCCGTCCTCCCAACTGAAGCTGCTCGACGTAGCCGCACTCGATGCGCGGGTGGCCCAGCTGCGCCACCAGGTGTCTTCCATGCCGGAGATCAAGGAGATCGCGGCCATCGAGTCCACCCAGCGTGCGCTCAACAACCGGGTTCGCGACGCCCGCATCCTGGTCGACGACCTCACCCGTGAGCAGAAGAAGGCCGACCTCGACGTCGAGCAGGTCAAGACCCGGCGCGAGCGCGACCGCTCCCGTGTGGAGCAGGGGTTGATCACCAACCCCAAGGACCTGCAGCGGATGAACCACGAGCTCGAGTCCCTCGAACGCCGCATCTCCACCCTGGAGGACGAAGAGCTCGAGGTGATGGAAAAGCTCGAGGAGGCGCAGGCCGAGCTGGTCCGGGCCGAGCGCGAGGAGACCGACGTGGTGGCCAAGCTGGTCACCCTGTCCGAGGCTCGCGACACCAAGTCCACCGAGGTCAACGCATCGCTCGAGGTGCTCGTGGCCGACCGTGCCGCAGCCATCGACGGGCTCCCCGACGACCTGCTCGCCCTCTACGAGCGGATCCGCGAGAAGCAGGGCGTCGGTGCCGCTGAGCTCCGCGCCCGCCAGTGCGGCGGCTGCAACATGAAGCTCAATGCCGCGGACCTCGGCGTGATCGCCAAGGCCCCCGCCGACGAGGTCGTGCGCTGCGAGGAGTGCTCGCGGATCCTGGTGCGCACCGCCGAGTCCGGTCTGTGAGGCGCCGGTCCGTGAGGTCTGGCCGGTGAGTGACCAGCTTCCGGGGACCGGGCCTGCCGACTCCCTGATCGAGGAGATCGAGGACCCGGCCTCCGATGCGCCCGCCTCCGACGATGCCGGACACCGCGGCTGGTCACACCCGGGTGGCCCGCCGACGACGGTGATCCTGGTGCGCCACGGCGTCACCCCGCACACGGTCGACAAGCGCTTCTCCGGCGGCCTGGCCAGCTCCAACCCGGGCCTCAGCGACCTGGGCCGCGAGCAGGTCCGGGCGACGGCCGAGTGGCTGGCGCCGCTGGCCGGCGACGTCGCCGCCGTGGTCGCCTCGCCGGTACGACGCACCCGTGAGTCGGCGGAGATCGTCGCCGAGGTGCTGGGGCGTGACATCGAGGAGGAGCACGGTTTTGCCGAGATGGAGTTCGGCACCTGGGACGGCCTGACCTTCGCCGAGGTGGCCGAGAGGCACAAGGACGAGATGGACGCCTGGCTGGGTTCGCTCGACGTCGCCCCCGGTGGCGGGGAGTCGTTCCGCCAGGTGGAGGAGCGGGTGCTCGCCGCCCTCGACCGGCTGATCGCGAACCACGGAGGCAAGACCGTCGTCGTGGTCAGCCACGTGACGCCGATCAAGACCCTGGTCGCCCACGTGGTCGGCGCGCCTCTCGAGGCGGTCTACCGCATGGAGCTGACCCCGGCCTCGGTGACGGTGCTGTCGTTCTTCGACGGCGGCCCCGACGGCGCCGAGCGGATGGCATCCATGCGGCTCTACAACGCGCGTCCCGGCGCCGAGGTGCTCCCGCCCTCACGCCTCTGACCGGCGCTCGGACGAGCGCGTCAGATCTCGTCGACGACCACGTCGAGCTGCACACCCTTGGCGCCGGGTGCGGACTCCTCGACCTTCCAACCGAGGTCACGCAGCAGATCGGCGAAGGCCCCCGGAGTCCGCGGGTTGCCGCCGTCCTCCAGCACCGCGCGGACGATGCGGCCCTTGGTCGCCTTGTTGAAGTGGCTGACCACCTTGCGGGTGCCGTTGTGCTCGTGGAGCACGCGGACGGTCGCCACGCGCTTCGCGAGGTCGCGGGACGGCCTCCAGAACGCGGCGTACATGCCGGACCGCAGGTCGACCAGCAGGCCTGACCCGAGGGCGTCGAGCACCGTCGGCTCGAGGTTCTCGCGCCAGAACCCTGCCACAGAGCCAAGTTGGGGGAGTACGGCGTCGCCCGAGAGGCGGTACGCCGGGATCGCGTCGCCCGGCCGGACCAGTCCGAAGAGGGACGACATGATGCCCACCCGTGACGTTGCGCGACGCCTGGCCGCGGTCGAGAGGCTGGCGAAGTCGAGGGCGTCGTAGAGCACGCCGGTGTAGATGCGGTCGGCGCGGGCAGTGTGCGCCGTACGCAGGCCGGCGTTGAGCGCGACCAGGTCGAGCTGCGTGGCGCCGAGGCCGAGGGTGGCGGCGGCCCGCTCGACGAGCAGGCCGTTCTGCACCGGGGTGGCCGGATCCTGTCCGTCGGCACACAGGGAGACCAGGGCGTCGAGGACCTGCTCGCGTGCGGAGGTGAGCGACGGGGAGCCGAGGGAGGCGAGGTCAAGGGCCTTGCCGCGTCGCGGCGCGGTCTTGCCCTCACTGGGCGGAAGCAGGATCAGCACCCGCACAGCGTAGGGAATCACGCCCGATTGCGCCGTAACGCCGGTCACCGGGGCTCTCGCGACCGCGTCACGTCCCTTTCCAGACTCTTCGGATGGCTAGGGTGGCCACATGCCGAGCAGAGTTGTGAGAGTCCGGTCCACCCACGACGGCGTCGCCGCCCAGAGCCTCCGTGAGGGCATCGCGGCGATCCAGGCGGAGATGCATGTCTCTGCGGAGTTCCCGCCCGAGGTCGAGAAGGCGGCGGCCGAGGCCGCGGCCAACCCGCGCCTGCCCGAGCTGGACAAGACGGCGATCCCGTTCATCACCATCGACCCCGAGAGCGCGATGGACCTCGACCAGGCCCTCCACATCGAGCGTGACGGCGACGGCTACCGCGTGTTCTACGCGATCGCCGACCTGGCCGCGTTCATCACGCCCGGCGACCCGGTCGACGTCGAGGCCAACCGACGCGGCGAGACGTTGTACGGCGCGGACTCCAAGATCCCGTTGCACCCGAAGGTGATCTCCGAGGACGCCGGGTCCCTGCTGCCCGACCAGGTGCGGCCCGCCCTGCTCTGGACGATCGACGTCGACAAGACCGGCGAGGGCACCAAGGTCGAGGTGGTCCGGGCCACGGTGAAGTCGCGCGCGAAGCTCAACTACGCCGACGTCCAGAAGTCGATCGACGACGGGAGCGCCGACGAGGTCTTCGGCCTGCTCAAGGAGGTGGGCGAGCTCCGGCTCGAGCGTGAAGCCGCGCGTGGCGGCGTGTCCCTTCCCCTGCCTGAGCAGGAGATCGACATCGACGGCGACCAGTGGCGGCTCGAGTTCCGCGCCCAGCACCCGGTCGAGCAGTGGAACGCGCAGATCTCGCTGCTCACCGGCATGGCCGCCGCGTCGTTGATGGTCTACGCCCGGGTCGGCCTGCTGCGCACGCTGCCTCCCGCGGACCCGCGCGACGTCAAGCGGCTGCACCGCACCGCCAAGGCCCTCAAGATCGAGTGGCCCGCCGAGCTCGAGTACCCCGAGTTCATCCGCAGCCTCGACCCGACCAAGCCCAACCACGCGGCCATGGTGGTGGCCTGCACCTCCCTGCTGCGCGGCAGCGGGTACGTCGGCTTCAACGGCGAGCTGCCCGCCCAGCCGCGGCACTCGGCGATCGCGTCGGAGTACGCCCACGTCACCGCGCCGCTGCGCCGGCTCGTCGACCGGTACGCCGGCGAGATCTGTGTCGCGCTGTGCGCCGACGAGGAGGTGCCGGCCTGGGTGATCGAGAAGCTGACCGAGGTGCCCGAGACGATGCGTGACTCGGGCCGGATCGCCAACCAGTACGAGAATGCCGTGTTGAACCTCGTGGAGGCCGCCGTACTCCAGCCACGCGTGGGGGAGTCCTTCGACGCCGTAGTGGTCGAGATCGACGACAAGGACGACCACAAGGGCGACATCACCGTGCAGGATCCGGCGATCGAGGCGAGCGTCACCTCGTCGTCCGGCGCGCTGCCGCTCGGCGAGCAGGTGTCGGTCAAGCTCGAGTCCGTGGACCTGAAGTCCCGGTCGATCCGGTTCGTCACCGGCTGAGCCGCCACAGGGTGGTGCCTGGTGGGCGGACGGGCTGGCTCATAGGCCGGGTTCTGTTCGCCGGGGTTCCTTGCGTGGCCCCGGTTGGCGACCATCCATCTAGGGCTGCCGTTGCCGACAGCCTCGGGCGATCTACCCGCACACTCGGGCGAGCAGCCCTCGAACGTGTGCGCACCATTCCTCCGAAGGGGAGTGGCTTCTTGATCTTGCTCCAGGTGGGGTTTACCTAGCCGCACCGGTCACCCGGCACGCTGGTGGTCTCTTACACCACCGTTTCACCCTTACCCGCTCGTGAGAGCGGGCGGTCTGTTTTCTGTGGCACTTTCCCGCGGGTCACCCCGGGTGGGTGTTGCCCACCACCTTGCTCTGTGGAGCCCGGACCTTCCTCGGCCGCCTCCGTGAGGAGACGAACGCGGTCGCCCGGCCAGCCCATCCGCGCCTCAAGGGTAGAGGAATGCGGGCCGGATGGGCGATGTTGGGTGGGTGAGCCACAGCGACGACGAAGGAGCAGCAGTGGACGACCAGGAGATCCCCATCCCGCTGATCATGTTCCCGGGACAGGCCTCGCATCCCTCCGACGCCTACCACCGGGCCTGGGAGCTGCTCGAGCAGCGCGCTCCCCGCGAGGCCCTCGAGATCCTCGAGCCCGCCATCGAGGCCGAGCCGGAGGCCAACTCGCTGCTGACGCTGCGGGCCTGGGCCTACTACATGCGGGTCCAGCTGCAGAAGGCCGAGGCCGACCTGCGAGTCCTCGTCGAGCGAGACCCCTCCGACGTCTGGGCGCGGCACACGCTCGGGCGTGCGCTCGAGCGACAGTCACGACCTGCCGACGCGCTGCCACACCTGCGCCTCGCCGCCGCGATGAGCGCCGACCCCGAGCACGAGACCGCCGTACTCCGGGTGGAGCGGGAGCTCGCCGAGGCGGGCGTCATCTCGTACGACGACCTCACCTGAGGGTCAGGGGTTGGTCAGCACCTCGGCGCCGTCGGCGGTGACCAGCAGGGTGTGCTCGAACTGGGCGCTGCGACGCAGGTCCTTGGTGACGACCGTCCAGTCGTCCTCCCACATGTCCCACTCGTGGGTGCCGAGGTTGAGCATCGGCTCGATCGTGAAGGTCATGCCGACGCGGATCTCGTCGTCGTAGTTGGGGTCGTCGTAGTGCGGCACCACCAGCCCGCTGTGGAAGTGGGTGCCGATGCCGTGGCCGGTGAACTCGCGGACCACGCCGTACCCGAACCGGTTCGCGTAGGCCTCGATGACGCGACCGATGATGTTGATCCGCCGGCCGGGCTTCACCGCCTTGATGCCGCGGTCGAGGGCGGTCTTCGTGCGCTCGACCAGGAGCCGGGTCTCCTCGTCCGGCTCGCCGGCGAAGAAGGTGGCGTTGGTGTCGCCGTGCACGCCGTCGAGGAACGCGGTGATGTCGATGTTGACGATGTCGCCGTCCTGCACGACGGTGCTGTCGGGGATGCCGTGGCAGATGACCTCGTTGACGCTCGAGCAGAGTGACTTCGGGAAGCCGCGGTAGCCCAGGGTCGAGGGGTAGGCACCGTGGTCGCAGAGGAACTCGTGCCCGATGCGGTCGAGCTCGTCGGTGGTGACTCCTGGAGCCACCGCCGCGCCGACCAGCTCGCGGGCCTGCGCGGCCAGCTTTCCGGCGACGCGCATCTTCTCGATGGTCTCGGCGTCCTTCACCTCCTCGCCGGTGAACGGGGACGGCGAGGGGCGGTCGACGTACTCGGGCCGCGGGATCGAGGCAGGGACGGGACGACGGGGAGAAATCACTCCGGGGGTTACTGCGGCCATGGCGGCGAGTGTAGTTTCAGGGACATGAGCGACGAGTACTGGTTCTGCCTGAAGCACCACACCGTCGAGGGTGAGGACGGTTGCCGCAACGCCGACCGCCTCGGTCCCTATGCGACTTCGGCCGAGGCCTCGCGGGCCCTGGAGAAGGTCGAGGAGCGCAACGAGTCGTGGGACAACGACCCGAAGTGGAACGACGACGCCGTGGAGGACTGACCTCGTCACCACTGGTCGCGAGCTCGCCGGGCCGGGTGCTGATCGACCGACGGCAGGCCATGGTGGTCACGTCGACCGCCCGGGCAGCACGGTAGGTTCGGCGCCGTGAGTCGCAACGTTCCCGCATCGCCCTGGCCCTTCGTCGGCATGGGCGGACTCGCGTGCGCCCTGTTCCTGTACGGCGCCAGCGGGTTGGTCGCGCCGTGGTGGGCCGTGGTCGTGCTGCTCCTGGTCTGGGTCGGGTTCCTGGTCACCGCCTGCGTGTGGTGGACCCCGCACCCCAAGCGCCTGCCGGCACTGGCCGTGGTGGCGATCGCCTTCTGGTTCGTGGCCCTCCTCGGCGGCAGCATCCTCTTCGACTGGTCCTGACGCCTCAGTGGCGGAAGTCGATCACCAGTCGTTGAGGGCTGTGCAGGGCGAAGATGCGGTACGACGCCCGGTGCCGCAGGGCGAACCCGAAGTTGACGTAGCCCTCGAAGTCACCGGTGAGGGCGAGTGCCTTGAGGGTGACGAAGCCTGGTCGGGCGATCCGGGGACCGGTGTAGACGTTGCGGCCCGAGTAGGTGTGGCCGGCCGCCATCATGGTCAGGTTCAGGCCCGACGCGCCCCTGATCGGCACCAGTGCGCCACTGCCCTCGTAGCGGAAGATGCGCTGGTAGTTGGTGCTCCAGTCCGGGATGATGCCGCGGAGGTCGATCACGACACGGTCGAAGTGGGGATGTGTGGCGTAGCGCAGGCCGACGACCCTCGTCGTACCGTCCACCGGGTTGTTCCACGACGCGCCCGTGTCGCGCCAGGCCGGCAGTGCGGTGGCGGAGGGCGTGCTCACGGTGGTGAACACCAGGGCCAGCATCGAGGCGAGGACGGCGATCAGTCGGGCGCCGCGTCGGGTCGAGCGGCGGGCTGGGCGGCCCGAGGCGGGTCGGGTACGGCGGATGGCGTTCATGGTGGGCTCCCGTGGGTGAGGTGACACTCGTTGGACGCCCGAGTGCTGCGCCCGGTTGTCCGCTCACCCGTCAGGAGCACGCACCTGACCACCACGTACCTGTCGCGAACCGTGGATTCTTGCGCGCCGAACCGTGGATCCTTGTCGTGCTCGGATCAAGGATCCACGGTTCGCGCGTCAATCACGCGCGGTTCGCGCAGCAGGAACCCACGGTTCGCGCAGGAGGGGTGGGTCAGAAGGTGTGGTCGGGGCCGGGGAAGGTCGTGGCGCGGACGTCGGCGACGTACTCCTCGGCAGCCGAGAGCAGCACGCCGTGCAGGTCGGCGTACTGCTTGACGAACTTCGCCATGCGGCCGGTGCGCAGGCCGAACGCGTCCTGCCAGACCAGGACCTGGCCGTCGCACTGGTTGCCGGCGCCGATGCCGATCGTCGGGATCACCAGCTCCTTGCTGATCTGGCCGGCCACGTCACCAGGCACCATCTCCATGACGACGGCGAACGCGCCGGCCTCCTGCACGGCGTGCGCGTCGGCGATCACCCGGTCGGAGCTCTCGCCGCGGCCCTGCACGCGGTAGCCGCCCAGCGTGTGCTCACTCTGCGGGGTGAAGCCGATGTGCGCCATCACCGGGATGCCGCCATGGGTGAGCTTCTCGATGACCGGCGCCATCTCGGCACCGCCCTCGAGCTTCACGGCGTGCGCGCCGGCCTCCTTCATGAAACGTACGGCGGTCAGGTAACCCTGCTCGGGCGAGGCCTGGTAGGAGCCGAACGGCAGGTCGCCGACCACCAGTGCGCGCTTGACCGAGCGGCTGACCGCACGAGTCAGGGGGAGGAGCTCGTCGACCGTGATCGGCAGCGAGGTCTCGTTGCCGAGGACGTTGTTGGAGGCCGAGTCGCCGACCAGCAGCAGCTCGCAGCCGGCCTCGTCGAAGGTCTGCGCGGTGTACATGTCGTAGGCGGTGAGCATCGAGATCTTCTCGCCCCGTTCCTTCATCTCGCGCAGGTGATGGGTGCGGATCCGCTTGACCGGCGCGGCCGCCTTGGCGTCTGCTGCGCCTCCGCCGTACGGCGCGGCCACTTCTACGTTCTGCTCGCTCATGAGGTGAGACTCCTTGTGCTCTCGAGGCTCCCGATTGAGTCCCCGGACCACGACAAGGCTAGACCTCCGCGGGCACTTCGCACTGTGGCCGTGGTCACCCTCGGGCCCGCACTCGATGCGACGTACGCGGTGGTGGCGATCCGTGCCCGACCGCGCCAGACTGGGCGTCGTGAATCGACTCCTTGCCCTCGGCACTGCAAGCTACGCGGCGATCGGCGTCGTGGCGCTCGCCCGCCCGTCCATGGTTCCCGAGCTCTTCGGCGGTACGGCGCCCACGGCCGACTCCCGCAACGAGATCCGGGCGGTGTACGGCGGCCTCACGCTGGCCATCGCTGCGGTCGGGTTGAAGTCGCCGGCCGCGATCGGCGTACTCAGCGCCGGGATGGCCTCGGGCCGGGCGGTGTCGGCCGTGATCGAACCGGAGACCGGGCCGCTGACCAGGGTCTTCGTCGGGCTCGAGCTCGGCCTGGCCGCGGCCTACCTGCTGGCTGCCCGGCAACGCGGCCGCGCGACCAGCTGACCGGCGTGCGACCGGCGTACGACCGCAAGAACCCACGGTTCGAAGCGCAAGAACCCACGGTTCGCGCATCAACAATTGCAGGCTCGCGACAGGCCCGCCCACGCTGGCGCGTGCACGGGCCTGTCGAACTGTCCAACTGTCTACTGATGGATGACTAGCAGCCCGCCTTCTTCAGGGTGAAGTCGGCGGCGGTGGTCTGCCCGCCCCGGATCCTCACCTTGCGGACCTGCGGCTGGTAGCCGTCCTTGGCGGCGATCAGCTGCAGCGGGCTGTAGATCGAGTTGAACCAGTAGGCGTACGTGCCGTCGCTGGCGCTCTCGAACGTCCACGCGGACTCACCCGAGTTCACCTGCACGGTGGCTCCGGCCAGTGGTGCGCCTTCACCTGCACAGGAGCTGCCCGTCACGCGACCGGCCAGCTTGCCCCACGAGCGGGGCGGGCTGACGACCATGGTCACGTCGACCGGCTCCACCTTGAAGGGGGTGTCCTCCTTGATCGCCACACCCGCGGTGTACGTGCCCGGCTGGGCGACGTTCGGGTCCATGGTGACCTTCAGGTTGACCGACTGGCCGGGAGCCAGGATCGCGACGGCCGGGGAGACGGACAGCCACTCGACGTCCGCGGCACTGGCGCCACAGTCCTCCATGCCGGGCAGCATCTCGCTGTCCACCTCGGCGTTGAAGCTGCCCGAGGAGCCACCGATCTTGTAGACGCCGCACGACGCGCCACCGCGGTAGCGCGGGGTGTTGGAGTTCGGCAGGTCCACCCAGGCCTCGCCGGCGACGTCGTACGCGAACGTGCGGTTGCTGATCGCGCCCGCCTGCACTCCGCCGTTGACGACCAGCATCCCGTTCGCGACGGTGTACTGGCTGGCCCACGTGTCGACGGGGGCATCCGCGAGCTCGGTCCACGCGTCCGCGGCCGGGTCGTAGACGTAGCTGTCGGCCGTGCCGGCAGCCCCGCCGTTGCCACCGGTGCAGTAGACCTTGCCGTCCACACCACCGCAGGACGCGAACGCCACTGCCGAGGGGTAGTCGGCCAGGGTCTGCCACGTGTCACTGGCCAGGTCGTACGCCGCCACGTCGTTCGACATCGGCGTACAGCTGTCGGTGGTGCAGCCACCGACGACGTACAGCTTGCCGTCGACGACCGCCTGACCGGAGGCAGACAGCTCGACCGGGGCATCGGCCTTCGCGGTCCACGAGTCGGCACCCGGGTCGTAGGCCCACGTCGAGGCCGAAGGACCGCCGTCCGCCCACCCGCCGGTGACCACGATCTGGCCGTCGACCACGCCGGCGGACACCGCGTTGCGGGCCCCCGGGAGATCGGCCTTGGCCGTCCATGCCAGGGCAGCCGGGTCGTAGGCGTACGTCGACGAGGACGACGCAGACCCGTCGCCACCGGCGATCGAGTAGGCGATGCCGTCGACGTGGACCACCCGGTTGTCCATCACGTTGGACGGGTAGTCGGCGATGTCGGTCCACGGGTCGTCGTGCGGAGCAGCAGCCTGCGGGGCCACCGAGTGGGTCGACATCTTCTTCGACGCCGTCCTGCCGAAGGAGACCGGAGCCTTGATCCGCTGCAGCGGGGCGCCGTCCGCCTTCATCAGGTCGGCAGCCTTGGTGCGACTGCCGTCGGCGCCGAGCATCACGAAGCCGCCCTTGAGCTCGTTGAACTCCAGGTGCACCGGGATCGATCCGTCGTTGGTCACCTCGACCTGCTTGGTGACCGCCGGCTTGCCCAGCTGCTTCTCGATCTGGACCTTGCCCGGGGTGACGGTCAGGTGACCGGAGCCGAGCTCGAAGTCCTGGCGTACGGCGCCGTCCGCGGCCACGTCGACCGTCTTGGTGACGACCTCGTAGCCACTGGACGTGGCGTCGAACTTGTGGCTGCCGGTCTCGGGGGAGAACAACCAGTAGAAGCCGTCGGCGAGGCTCTCGTCGTCCGGCGTCGGCCTGGTGGTCGCCTTGACGTCGGCGTTGTCCTGGCTCGTGACCGATGCGCCGTTGATGGCCGCGCCGTCGTTGGAGTTGGAGACGTTGCCGACCACGAGCCCACCCTCGACCGGGTCACAGGTGCGGCTGCCGACGAACACGTCGTCAACCTGCCACCACCAGTCGTAGCTGCCCTCGTAGTAGTGGAACCGGACCTGGACCGCGGACTGTCCGGCGGCCGTCGGCAGCTGGATCACGTCCTCACGCGGTCCTCGGGCGGAGTCGGACTGGCTGAGCACGTTCGTCCAGCTCTCGCCACCGTCGATGCTGACGTCGACGTCGGCGGTGTCACCCAGGTTGTAGTAGTCCTGCTTGAAGCCGACCACCGGTGAGGTCACGTCGCTCATGTCGACGACCGGGCTGACCAGCGACGTGTCCTGCGTGCCGCCGCTGCCGTAGTTGTCGCTGTCGATGATCGCGAACGTGCCGTCACCACCGGTGAGGTTGCCGTGGCCGCCCGGGTCGTCGAACTCCCAGACCTGACCCGTGCCGGCGGCGTCCTCGACGGTCCAGCCGTCGGGGAGCTCTCCGGTGTTGAAGTCCTGGGTCACACCGTCGGTGTTGAACGCGTAGCCCTTGGCGGCACACGTGGAGGAGTCGACCTCGACCGCGATGTCGGCGGTGGTGTCATCGCCACCGACCTCGACGGTCTGCGTGGCCGCCACATAGCCCGGGTACTGCGCGGCGACCGACACGTCGTACGACGCGTTGCCGGGCACCTCGATCGAGTACTCGCCGGTCGCCGGGTCGGTGAAGACCGGGTCGGCCCCGGGAACGGTGACCTTGGCGTAGAGCGGCCAACCGTGGCCGCTGCCGTCGGTGACGGTTCCGCTCAGGGTCACTGCTGCCGCCGAGACCAGCGCGAAGTCCTGCGTGGTCGTGGTGTCTGGAGTGACGGTGAGGTCGGCGGTGGCCGTCTGGTAGCCGAACTTGGCGACCGTCGCGGTGTAGTCGCCCGCGGTGAGGCGGGCCGAGTAGGTGCCGTCGGCGCCGGTCGTGAGCGACCTGCTGGTCGCCCCCTCGAGCGTGACGTCGGCACCCTGGATCGGGTCGCCGGTGGCCTCGTCGGTCACGGTGCCGGTCGCCGTTCCGGTCTCGCCGACCGGAGCGCCCTGCACCAGGGCCAGGGCGTCGAGACGACCCTCGCCGTAGACGTTGTTGTCGTCGTCGGTGCCGCCGCACTGGGAGTCGGCCTTGTCGACGGCGGAACCGTCGAGCAGGGCGCGGGTGGCGTCGATGTCACCGACCAGTGAGGGAGCCGCCGACCACAACAGTGCGATGGAACCCGCGAGGTGCGGTGCCGCCATCGACGTACCGTTGAAGGCGCCGTAGTTGCCGCCCGGCAGGCTCGAGCGCACGTTCACGCCCGGGGCCGAGATGTTCGGCTTGATCTCGCCGTCCTGGCCGACGCCGCGGCTGGAGAAGCCCGCGATGGTGTTGTTCACGTCGTAGGCGCCGACGGAGTAGTTCAAGGTGCGACTTCCCGGCGAACCGCTGGTCTGGCACCCGTTCCCGTTGTTGCCGTTGGACCACGTCCCGAAGATGCCGGACGCCGCCCAGGCCTCGAGCACGTCCTCCATGAAGGGGTCGTTGCTCGGCACCTGCGTGCCCCACGAGTTGTTGACGATGTTGGGACGCTTGGTGACGTCGGCGTTCTCGCCCTCGAGGTTGGTCGGTGCGAGCATCCACTGGCCGGACTCGATGAGCGCCGCGTCGGACGGGCAGCAGCCGTTGGCCGCGATCCACTTCGCACCGGGTGCGACACCGATCTGGTTGTCGGCCCCGTCGCTGCCGATCATCGTGCCCATCGTGTGGGTGCCGTGCTGGTCGACGTCACAGGGTGCGCCGTCGCAGGTGCCCTGCGCGTCGAACCAGTTGTAGTTGTGGTCGAACGTGCCGTCGCCGTTGTTGCCGCGGTACTGGTTGACCAGCGCCGGGTGGTCGAACTGGACGCCGGTGTCGATGTTGGCGATGACCATCCCCTCGCCGTGCACGCCGTACTCGTTCCAGACGTCGTCGGCGTTGATGTTGGCCACGCCCCACTCGACCGCCTGGGCCGCGTGGATCCGCTCACCCTTCGTGGGCTTCTCGAGGCGGTAGTCGAAGGTCGGGTAGAGGCCGTCGACCTGCTTGATCGCGGCGAGCTCGGCGGCAAGGTCCTCGCTGCCGGCCTGCACGCGGATCGCGTTGGTGGCCCAGAAGGACTTGTAGTCGGCGCCGTCCTTGTCGAGGATCGCGCGGGCGTCCTTCTGGCTGGACTCGGCCGCGGCGGTCAGGGTGTCGTAGACCGCCTGCCCGCGCTTGTCCCAGCCCTTGATCTTCTGGGCAGCGCTGAGGTCGGGCATCTCGAAGCGCACCCAGAACGTGGCCTCGCCCTTCTCATCCAGCTGCTTGCTCAGCTTGGGCTTGATCTTGTCCGAGTCAGGAGCCGCCGGCGTGGCCGAGGCGGCCGTGCCGATCAGGCTCAGTGACGCGGCCACCACTGCGATGGTCGCCAGCCCTGTGGCCAGGGCACGTGCCGGTCCGCTCCGAATCCGGAGCAGGGACCGACGTCTTGTCGATGACATGGTGCGTCCCTCCGAGAAGTTGGCCGGGGGCGCGAGCACGTCCCCGGATGAGCTCGTGTGCACCGGCCGGACGGAACCCCGAAAAATGGGACCCGTGAGAAGTTGGCCGGTGCAATCAGACGCTAGGGACGCACCGGGACGGCCACAACGCGTGGATCCGGGCAGGTCAGGGTCGGATGTGGGCAGCACGTGGGCATTTCCGGAACAGCGCCCGTTTATCGGAAGAACCTCGTGCTTCCTTGACTTTCAGCGAGACGTTCGGTGAAGGTGAAGCAGCAGCGTCATGCAACTGACGAAAGGCTGGGGATGCCTCTCTCTCGGGGAGAAGGGCCGATCCGGGTGGTGGGTCAGGACGACCCGTCGCCAGTTGATGCTGCGCCCGTCGTGCTCGCGATCGCCGCATCCGCCCAGGACCGCCTCCGCATCGCCGAGGCGATCGGCACCAGCGCCGCCGTCGTCATGGTCGCCACCCGGGCCGAGGCCCTCGAGATCCTCGGTGGCCTCCCGGCGGTCGAGCCGGCCCTGCGGTCGGTGCCGCCGGTTCCTCCGCAGGCCCTGCCCATGCGCCCGGCGCGTCCGGCACCGGCCCTGTTCGGGCTCGAGGTCGACTCGGACTGGAGGGTCGCGTCCTGGCAGGACCGCGAGGTCGGTCTCTCACCCCTCGAGCACGACCTCCTGCTCTGCCTGCTCGAGGAGGTCGGGCACGTGCAGCCGTTCGCCGACCTGCAGCGACGGGTCTGGGGGAACGACCACCTGGGCGACCGGTCACACGTGCAGTCGGTGGTCAAGCGGTTGCGCCGCAAGCTGCACGAGCTCGACAGTCCGCTCCAGATCGACGCGGTGCGCGGCGTGGGGCTGCGGCTGATCGACGTACGCCAGCACCGGACGCCGGAGGCGGCCGTGGTGCCGGGCCCGCGGGCGCCCACCGGTACGTCGCTTTCCTGAGGGCGCGGTCGTCAGGCGTAGGGGGCGAGCACGGCCTCCAGCACTGACCGGTCGTGCAAGCCGTCCGTCGGCGGGGACGGCCTCCCGGGCGAGGGAGGGAGCGCGTCGAGGACCGCCCGGGTGCGGGCCGCCACCCTCTCCGAGGCGATGACGCGCTCGTCATCGAGCAACATGGTCGCCCGGAACGTGGCTCTCAGCAGGTCCGGATCGGCGTCCGCCGCGCGGTCAAGGTCCTCCGAGGTCACCGGATGTCCCTCGGGCAGCTCGATCCCCGGAGCGTTGCGGGGGATCGCCTGACCGGCCAGCCCGGCCCGCAGCTGACGGTCGAGGGTGACGTCACTCGCGGCGGTCTCCCGGTAGTAGATCGCCAGCACGCGCTGCTGCCACGCGTCGTACGCCAGGGCCAGGTCGTCGGGGTCGAGTGATTCGTCGCCGAGCAGGTCGCAGAGCGCACCGGCTGCCGCCAGCCCCATCGAGAGACCTCGGCCACGGGTGGGGTTGGTCATGCACAGCGCGTCGCCGACCTGGTGCAGCCCCCGGACCACGGGCCGACCGTCGCGGACCAGGAAGCGCATCCGGTTGTCGAGTGCGCCCAGGCAGAACACCGAGCCGATCGGGTCGAGGGCGACGGCCCACTCCTCGAAGCCGGGCATCGCCGCCATCACCGCGGAGAACGCGGCATCGTGGCGCAGCCGTTTGAGCAGTGGGTCCTTGCCGTGTGTCGACATCGCCAGCATGCCGGTGTCGTTGTCGCCCAGGAACAGCAGCGAGATGAAGCTGGGGAACTGGTGGATCTGGGCGAAGCCTGCGTTGAGCCTCGGTGCATCGCCGACGACGCGGTGGTGACGCGTGTAGTAGATGACCTCGCACGGGTCGACCCGCTGGGGCTGGACGATGCCGGCATCGGCCAGCCACCGGCTGATCGGCGAGCGGCGTCCGCCGGCGTCGATGACGAGGCCGGCGGTGACAGAGCTCCCGTCTTCCAGCCCGAGGCCGGTCGCGGTGGGCACCGGTCCGGACTCGTCGAGCAGAAGGCCGGTGGCCCGGCTGTCGACCCGCCTGATCCCGGACTGACCGGCCACGGCTTCACCGAGCACCCGGTCCAGCGTGAGTCGGCGTACCCGCAGGCAGTCCAGCTGCTCGTCACCCGGCCGCCCGCCGTCGACCCAGTGCGGCGGCACCATCGAGGCGAAGGTGATCAGCGGGGCGCCGGCATCCAGCAGGGCCTGTCGTACGTCGGGCAGCCGGGTGGTCAGCTCGTGGAGGGTGCGGGCCATGAACCCGTGTGCCTGCACGGTGTGAGGTGCTCCCGGACGTGCCCGAAGTTGCGGTGACGGCGTGGAGAACAGGTCGAACTCGTCGTCGACCAGGGTGACCTGCCAGCCGGTGCGCGCCAACAGCAGTGCCGTCACGGAGCCGACGGCGGACCCTCCGAGTACGGCGACCGTTCGCATGTCCCGACGCTAGGACCGCTGATGCTCGGTGGCGACACCGAAATGCGGGAACTTCGGGCCCGTCTGAGGTGTCGCCGGGAAGCGGCAGCCACCCCATAGACTCACGGACGTGGACTTCTACTCTGCCTATGCCCAGGGTTTCGCCCGCGTCGCCGCCTGCGCCGTGCCCGTCTCGATCGCGGACCCGGCGGCCAACGCGGCGACCGTCATCGCGCAGGCCACGGAGTGCCACGAGGAGGGTGTCGCGGTCGCGCTGTTCCCCGAGCTGTGCCTGACCGGCTACGCCATCGACGACCTGCTGCTGCAGGACACGTTGCTCGCCTCGACGCTGTCCGCGATCGACGACATCGTCGAGGCCTCGCAGGACCTGCTGCCGGTGATCGTGGTCGGCGCCCCGCTCGTGCAGGGCACGCGGGTGCTCAACTGTGCCGTGGTGATCCACCGTGGATCGGTGCTCGGGGTCAGCCCGAAGTCCTACCTGCCGACCTACCGGGAGTTCTACGAGCGCCGCCACTTCGCGCCGGGTGACGACCGCCGCGACGAGTGGATCACGCTCGGTGGCGACGAGGTGCCGTTCGGTCCCGACCTGATCTTCAGCGCTGCCGACCTGCCTGACCTCAAGCTGCACGTCGAGGTCTGTGAGGACATGTGGGTGCCGGTCCCGCCCAGTGCCGAGGCCGCGTTGGCCGGCGCGACGGTGCTGGCCAACCTGTCGGGTTCGCCGATCACCGTTGCCCGGGCCGAGGACCGCCGGCTGCTGGTGCGCTCGGCGAGCGCGCGCTGCCTGGCGGCGTACCTCTATGCGGCGGCGGGTGAGGGGGAGTCGACCACGGACCTCAGCTGGGACGGCCAGACGATGGTCTACGAGCTCGGCGAGCTGCTCGAGGAGACCGAGCGGTTCCCCGAGGGCGCGCGGCGCAGCGTCGCGGACGTCGACCTCGGCCGGATCCGCCAGGACCGGCTGCGGCAGGGCACGTTCGACGACAACCGGCGCACGCACGAGGACCGGCTCTCGTCGTTCCGCACCGTCGAGTTCACCCTCGAGCCGCCGACCGGTGACATCGGCCTGCGGCGCAAGGTCGACCGGTTCCCGTTCGTGCCCGACGACGCAGAACGGCTCGCCCAGGACTGCTACGAGGCCTACAACATCCAGGTCTCCGGCCTCGAGCAACGGTTGCGCGCGATCGGCGGCGACTCGTGGCAGCCGAAGGTCGTCATTGGCGTGTCTGGCGGGCTCGACTCCACGCACGCGCTGATCGTGGCGGCCAAGGCGATGGACCGGCTGGGCCGGCCGCGCACCGACATCCACGCGTTCACCATGCCGGGCTTCGCGACCGGCGACACCACGAAGTCCTACGCCACGCGGCTCTCCACCTCGCTCGGCGTCACCTTCGAGGTGCTCGACATCAAGCCCGCGGCCACGCAGATGCTCGACGACCTCGACCATCCGTACTCCGACGGCGAGTCGGTCTACGACGTCACGTTCGAGAACGTGCAGGCCGGCCTCCGCACCGACTACCTCTTCCGGCTGGCCAACCACCGTGGCGGCATCGTGCTCGGCACCGGCGACCTCTCCGAGCTCGCGCTGGGCTGGTGCACGTACGGCGTGGGCGACCAGATGTCCCACTACACGGTGAACTCCGGGGTCCCGAAGACCCTGATCCAGCACCTGATCCGCTGGGTGATCGACAGCGGCCAGTTCGCCGCCGACGACTCCAGCGGCGAGATCAACGACGTGCTCCGCGAGATCCTCGAGCAGGAGATCACTCCCGAGCTGATCCCGACCGAGGAGGGCGAGAAGCCCCAGGCCACCGAGGACTCCGTGGGCCCCTATGCGCTGCAGGACTTCTCGCTGTTCCACACGCTGCGCGGCGGCGCCCGACCGAGCAAGATCGCGTTCCTGGCCTGGCATGCCTGGCAGGACGCCGAGGTCGGCGAGTGGCCGCCGGGATTCCCGCCCGACCGTCGTGCGGCCTACGACCTGCCCGTCGTACGCAAGTGGCTCGAGGTGTTCATCACGCGGTTCTTCGCGTCGCAGTTCAAGCGGTCGGCGCTGCCCAACGGCCCGAAGGTCTCCGCGGGCGGCACGATGTCGCCGCGCGGTGACTGGCGGATGCCGTCGGACGCGTCGCCGACTGCCTGGTTGGCCGAGCTGGAGAACGTTCCGCGCGACGGCTCTTGACCCTGACACCGTGTCAGGCCGTGGAGTGATCCCGTCATGTTGAACATCGGAGACTTCGCCCGCTTCGCCGGGGTGTCAGTGCGGATGCTGCGTCACTACGACGCGGTCGGACTGCTCGCCCCGTCCGAGGTCGACCCCTTCTCGGGCTACCGGCGGTACGACGAGTCGCTGCTGCGGCGCGCGCACCAGCTGGTGGCCCTCAAGGAGCTGGGCTTCAGTCTCGAGGTGGTGGGAGAGATGCTCGACGGCCCGCCCGACCTGCTCCAGCAGCGACTGGAACAGCGCCGGACCGAGCTGGCCGACGAGATCACCGCCAACCGGACCCGCCTCGACGAGGTGGAGCGGCGTCTCCGACTGATGGAAGGACACATCATGGAGATGAACTACACGGAGAAGAACCTGCCCGAGCTGGAGGTCACCCAGCTGACCGCCTCGGTGGCGGAGCAGCCCCAGATCGGACCGGTCATCGGACCGCTCTTCGCGCGACTCGCGTCGGCGGCTGCAGGGCAGGGGACCGGCTTCGACCCGAGCGTCGCCTGGTACGACGTGGGCGACGAGGGCATCCGGTTCGCGGCCTGCGGCCCGGCGGGCCTCGACGTCGAGGGTGCCGAGCCGGCCACGCTGCCTGCGGTGCCGCGTGCCGTCGTGGCGACGTACACGGGGCCGATCGACCGCATCGCCGAAGGCTGGCAGGCCCTGGGCGCGCACCTGACCGAGCAGGGCCTGCACGCCTCCGGCACCTGCCGGGAGCTCTACCTCTCGTCGCCGGCCGATCCCTCCGCCGACTGGGTGATCGAGCTCCAGCAGCCCGTGCGCTGACGCTGACCCCCGCGCCCGACCTCTACGCGGAACATCCCAGTCATCAGGTGACGGGGATGTTCCGCGTGCACCAACTGGTGGCGTGTCACACGCGTGTAACAGGCGATGGTCCATAGTTGGGTCCATGGGTAAGCAGGAAGACTTCGTGCTGCGCGCACTCGAAGAACGCGACGTCCGGTTCGTCCGCCTCTGGTTCACCGACGTCCTCGGTTTCCTCAAGTCCGTGGCGGTGGCTCCGGCCGAGCTCGAGGGCGCCTTCAGCGAGGGCATCGGGTTCGACGGCTCGGCCATCGAGGGATTCGCCCGCGTCTACGAGGCAGACATGCTGCTGCTGCCCGACCCGTCGACGTTCCAGATCCTGCCGTGGCGTGGCGGCGAGGGGCCCGCGACGGCGCGCATGTTCTGCGACATCATGATGCCCGACGGCAGCCCGTCGTACGCCGACCCGCGCTACGTGCTCAAGCGCACCCTGAGCGCCGCGGCCGAGAAGGGGTTCACGTTCTACACCCACCCCGAGATCGAGTTCTACCTCTTCAAGGACACCCCCAACTCCGGTGACGACCCGATCCCGGTCGACCGCAGCGGGTTCTTCGACCACACCGCGCAGTCGCACGGCTCCGACTTCCGTCGCGAGGCGATCACGATGCTCGAGTCGATGGGCATCTCCGTCGAGTTCAGCCACCACGAGGGTGGGCCCGGCCAGCAGGAGATCGACCTGCGGTACGCCGACGCGCTGAGCACCGCCGACAACATCCTGACCTTCCGCACGGTGATCCGTGAGGTGGCACTGAGCCAGGGCATCTGGGCCAGCTTCATGCCGAAGCCGTTCACCACGCACCCGGGCTCGGGCATGCACACGCACGTGTCGCTGTTCGAGGGTGACCGCAACGCGTTCTTCGAGGCCGGCTCCGAATACCAGCTCAGCAAGACCGGCCGGCAGTTCATCGCCGGGATGCTCCGCCATGCCAGCGAGATCACCTGTGTCACCAACCAGTGGGTCAACAGCTACAAGCGGCTGATCGGCGGCGGCGAGGCGCCGTCGTACATCACCTGGGGACACAACAACCGTTCGGCGATGGTCCGGGTGCCGATGTACAAGCCCAACAAGGGCCAGTCCACCCGCATCGAGCTGCGCACCATCGACCCCGCCTGCAACCCCTACCTGGCGTTCGCGGTGATCCTGGCCGCCGGCATGAAGGGGATCGAGGAGGGCTACGAGCTGCCTCGCGAGACCGAGGACGACGTGTGGTCGCTCAACGAGCGCGAGCGCAACAGCCTCGGCATCGAGCCGCTGCCGAAGACGCTGGCCGAGGCGATCAAGGTCGCGGAGAACTCCGAGCTGCTGGCCGAGACGCTGGGCGAGCACGTCTACGACTACTTCCTGCGCAACAAGCGATCCGAGTGGGAGGCCTACCGCGGCCAGGTCTCGGCCTGGGAGCGGGACCAGATGCTGCCGGTGATCTGAGCCCGTGACGCAGCCGCTGGTCCTCGTCGTCGAGCACGAGGCGAAGTGCCCGCCTGGCCACCTCGGCGACTGGCTGGAGGAGGCCGGTGCCCGGGTCGAGGTGTGGCGGCCGTACGTCGGTGACGCACTGCCCGACCTCGCGGCGTACGACGCACTCGTGGTGCTCGGCGGCACGATGGGAGCCGACGACGATGCGGCGTACTGGTGGCTCCCGCCGCTCAAGCACCTGGTGCGCGACGCAGCCGACACGGGGGTGCCGACCCTCGGCATCTGCCTGGGCCATCAGCTGGTCGCGGTCGCCCTCGGCGGAGGCGTCGAGGTGAACCCGCGTGGACAGCAGGTCGGCGTGCTGCCGGTCGGATGGCTGCCTGCCGCGGCGCAGGACCGGGTCTTCGGCCGACCCCACGGGCTGCGCGGCATCCAGTGGAACAACGACATCGTCTCGGAGCTGCCCGACGGCGCCGTGCTGCTGGCGGCGACCCCGGACGACGAGGTGCAGGTCGTGCGGTTCGCCGACTCCGTCTGGGGCGTGCAACTGCACCCCGAGGCCGACGAGCAGATCGTGGCGGCCTGGGCGGACGGCGACCGTGAGGCGCATCTGGCGCGTGGCCTCGACCAGACGGCACTGATCGGCTCCATCGCCGATGCCCGGGCCGAGCTGGACGCGGCCTGGCGCCCGATGGCCGAGCACTTCACGCAGCTGGCGCGCGAGCGGATGGATCGACGCCAAACTGGCGACGGGTCGGCAAGAACTGGCGACGGGTCGGCGGGATGACGCCGCGGGCAGTCGGACGCGGCGAGCTGATCCGGCAGGGATTCAGCGACCCCGAGACCTCAGCGGCGCGACTGGCCGAGCTGGGGGAGCAGGGCCCGCCGCTGCTGGCGATCCTGAACCGCACCGCCGATCCCGACGCGGCACTCGACGCCCTGGTCGACCTGGCCGACGCCGTCGAGCGCGACGCGGGCGAGAGCCGCCAGGACTTCCTGGAGGAGCTGGTGGACGACGAGGGAACCGCGATGCGGTTGCTCAGCGTGCTCGGCGCGAGCAGCGCACTGGCCGACCACTTGGTGACCCATCCCCACCACTGGCGTGAGCTGACCGACCCGACCCTGGGCAACACCCGCCCGGCGGCGTACGCCGTGAGGGAGGCCCTGCTGCGCGCCGTGGGTGCCGACCCTGCCGACGCGGAACCGGTCTCGGCGATGGACGACACCGAGGCGGTCGACGCACTGCGGGTGGAGTACCGCCGGGTGCTGTTGCGAATGGCCGCCCGCGACCTCGCCCACGGCGTCGGCGTCGACGACATCGCCGCCGAGCTGTCCGACCTGGCCGCCGGCACCCTCGACGCCGGACTGTCCATCGCCCGCGCCCGGGTCGGCGAGACCGCGGCCACCGCCCGGCTCTCGGTCATCGCCATGGGCAAGTGCGGGGGCCACGAGCTCAACTACGTCTCCGACGTCGACGTGATCTTCGTCTTCGAGCCGGCCGAGGGAGCCGACGAGGGCGTGGCCAACCGGGCGGCCACCCAGCTCGCCGCCCAGCTGATCCAGGTCTGCTCCGACCACACCGCCGAGGGCACCATCTGGCCGGTGGACGCGAACCTCCGCCCCGAGGGCAAGTCGGGTCCGCTCGTGCGCACCCTGGCCAGCCACCGCGGCTATTACGAGCGCTGGGCCAAGACGTGGGAGTTCCAGGCCCTGCTCAAGGCGCGACCGGTCGCCGGTGACCTCGCGCTGGGTCGCGAGTACATGCAGATGATCGCCCCGATGGTGTGGTCCGCTGCCAGCCGAGACGGCTTCGTCACGGACGTCCAGTCGATGCGTCGCCGGGTGCTCGACCACATTCCGAGCCACGAGGCCGAACGCCAGCTCAAGCTCGGCTCCGGGGGTCTGCGCGACGTCGAGTTCGCCGTCCAGCTGCTGCAGATGGTGCACGGCCGCACCAACGAGGGTGTCCGCGCGCCGACCACGCTGAGCGCGCTGGCGCAGCTGACCCGCGGCGGGTACGTGGGGCGCGAGGACGGCCAGTCGATGCACGAGGCCTATGCGTTCCTGCGCAAGCTCGAGCACCGCATCCAGCTGCACCAGCTGCGGCGTACCCACGTGCTGCCCGACGACGAACCCTCGCTGCGACGGCTGGGACGTTCGATCGGCTACCTGCGGGACCCGGTCGTGGAGCTCGACAAGGAGTGGCGCCACCACCGCCGAGAGGTGCGGCGCCTGCACGAGAAGCTCTTCTACCGGCCGTTGCTCAGCGCGGTGGCCCGGATCCCCGGCGAGGAGATCCGGCTCTCTGCCGACGCGGCCGAGCAACGCCTGTCTGCACTGGGATATCTCGACCCGAAGGCTGCGCTGCGGCACCTGGAGTACCTCACCAACGGTGTCTCCCGGACGGCCGCGATCCAGCGCACCCTGCTGCCGGCGATGCTCGAGTGGTTCGCCGACGCCCCCGACCCGGACGCCGGGCTGTTCGGCTTCCGGCGGATCAGCGAGACCCTGGGCGCGACGCACTGGTTCCTCGCCACGCTGCGCGACGAGGGTGAGGTCGCCCAGCGGCTGGCGCAGCTGCTGGCCACCTCGCGCTTCGCCACCGACCTGCTCGAACGCGAGCCCACCGGCGTCAAGCTGCTGGGCACGGACCTCACCCCGCTCAGCGCCGAGGCGCTGACCACCGAGATGCTGGCCTCGGCCGGACGCAAGGACAGCCCCGACCAGGCCGCGTTGGCGATCCGGGCGATCCGGCGCCGTGAGCTGCTGCGCATCGCCGCCGGTGAGCTCGTCGGCAACCTCGACGTGGTCGCGGTCGGCGCGGGCCTCTCCAACCTCACCGACGCCACCCTCGAGGCGACCCTCTCCGCAGCACATCGCGCGGTCGTGGCGCAGCGTGGCCTCGACGCGCCGGCCAGCGCCATCGCGGTCATCGGCATGGGGCGGTACGGCGGCTTCGAGCTGTCCTACGGCAGCGACGCCGACGTCATGTTCGTGCACGAGGCGGCGCCGGGCGTCGAGCCCCAGGTCGCGGCGTCGTACGCCCAGGCGGTGGTCATCGAGCTGACCCGCATGCTCGCCGTCCCGGCCTCCGACCCGCCGCTCGAGGTCGACGCCGGCCTGCGACCCGAGGGCAAGCAGGGGCCGCTGGTGCGCACCCTGGAGTCCTACCGGGGCTACTACGCCAAGTGGTCGCGGGTGTGGGAGTTCCAGGCCCTGCTGCGTGCGGACGCGGTCGTCGGCGACGAGGACCTGCGCCGGCGCTTCACCGAGCTGATCAACCCGCTGCGCTTCCCGGTCGACGGGATCACCGAGGACGACGTCATCGAGGTGCGCCGCATCAAGGCCCGCGTCGACGACGAACGCCTGCCCCGCGGGGCCGACCCGAACACGCACCTCAAGCTGGGCCGCGGGGGACTGGCCGACATCGAGTGGACCGTCCAGCTGCTGCAGATGCTGCATGCCGGACGGCACGAGGGCCTGCAGACCCCGCGCACCCTGGACGCGTTGCGGGCCGCCACCGAGGCCGAGCTCCTCGACGCCGACGACTCCGAGGCGCTCAACGCGGCCTGGCGCCTGGTCAGCTCGATGCGCAACGCGGTCACCCTGGTGCGGGGCAAGGCCTCCGACCAGATCCCGCGCGACCCGCGGGAGCGTGCGGCGGTGGCTTCGGTCCTCGGCTACTCTGCGGGTGAATCCGACGCCATGGTGAACGACTACCTGCGCACCACACGCCGTGCACGGAGTGTGGTCGAGCGGATCTTCTGGGGCTGACCTCACCGCTGACGAGGCCTGCACCGGGACCAAGACGGGGGACACGTGTTGACATCGAGTGTGGGTGCGCTGCGCTGCCACTGGCCGCTGTGGCTTGCCCTGCTGGTGGTCGTCGCGGGCCGCATCGTGTTGTGGGACTGGCCGATCACCCCCGACGAGTCCGGCTTCTACCTCGTCGCCGACGACCTGCTGCACCGCGGCGGTGACGGCCTCTACGGCCACTACTGGGTCGACCGGCCACCGATGCTGATCTGGCTGTTCATGGTGGCGGCCGCGATCGGGACGGTGGAGGCGATCCGCTGGATGGTGGCCGCGTTCTTCATGGCTTTCGTGGTGCTCACCTATTGCGCCGTACGCCGACTCGGCGGTGCCGCAGGCTGGGCCGCCCTGGTCGCCGCGGCGTTCTCGATCACGCCCGCCGTCGGGGCCCCGGTCGCCAACGGCGAGGCGTTCGCGATCCCGTTCGTGATGGGCTGCGTGCTCTGCGCGGCGATCGCCGCACGCCACGAGGGCGGTCGGGCGCTGGCCTGGTCGGCCGCCGCCGGGCTGGTCGGCCTGCTCGCGATGGCGGTCAAGCAGAACTTCGCCGAGGGCCTCGTCTTCGCGTTCGTGGTGCTGGTCGTCGCCGGTCTCCGCAAGGAACGCACCTGGCCCGACGTCGCACGCCGACTGCTGGCCGGCCTGGCCGGGATCGCGGGCGGCGTGGGGATGATGGTCGGCTGGGCGTTCAGCGCCCCCACGGGCGTGAACGGGCTGTGGGTGGCCGCGATCAGCTTCCGCGGTGACGCGTCGTCGCTGATCCGCGCGGGCCACCGCACCGGCATCGAGAACCGCACCGCGGCGATCGTGGAGGACGCCTGGCTCTCCGGCATCATCCCGATGCTGATCGTGCTCGTCGTCGTGGCGCTGGTCGGTCGGTTCCGGGGCAGTGCGCTCGGGTGGGCGGTCGCCGCGATGATCGCGGTGGAGGCTGTCGGGATCCTGGTCGGCGGCAACTTCTGGACGCACTACCTGCTCGGCCTCGCGCCCGGTCTCGCGCTGGCGGTCGGGTTGACGATGCCGCTCGCGCGCAGGCGCTGGCTGGTGCTCCCGGTGGTCGTCTACGTGATCGGCTCGGCGCTCTGGGTGACGCCGACCGAGGCCAGGGAGATGGCCGACTACGGCACGCCGCGGCTGACCGTGCTCGGCGAGTTCGTGGCGGCTTCGGCCGAGCCCGGTGACACCGCGACGACGCTCTACGGTCGCGCCGATGCCCAACGTGCCAGCGGGCTGCGCTCGCCGTACGAACACCTGTGGAGCCTGCCGATCCGGGTGCTCGACCCCGACCTCGACGAGCTGATCGGGGTGCTGCAGGGCGACCACCCGCCGACCTGGCTGATGCAGGTCTTCCCGTTGCACGCCTGGGGCCTGGACCCCGCCGAACGCATCGGGGGTGTGATCCTCGACCGCTACGACCTGGTCTACGACGACTGCCACGTGCGGGTCTTCCTGCTCAAGTCGGTCGACCGTGACCTCGCCTCGCCGCCCACCTGCTGACACCCGCGGACACGTCAGGGACTTTCGGGCTGTGGGAGGATACGCGACGTGAACGGGACCGCGGGGCCGCTGCTGCGGCGGGTGCGTGGCGCCGTGCTGGCCTTCGTCGCCCTCAGCACCGGCGTCGTGGCGCACGTGGCTGCGAACGGCCTGCTGCCCTCGGTGCCGACCCTGGTCGCGTTCTATCTCTTGGCAGCCGTGGGGCTCGGTTGGTTCCTGCGTCGACCCGCCACCACGCTGCGCATCGTCGCGCTGACCGTCGGCGGCCAGACCGTCGTGCACGCGATGCTGACGATGACCTCCGGTCACGCCGGCGACGCTGCGCACACCGTCGGCACGGCCCCGGTCGCGCCGGCCCGGCCCGAGTCGCTGGTCGGCTCCGGGTCGCCGATGGAGCAGTACGCCGCCGCTCGCCCGCAGGTGCAGTCCGACTTCGCCCTGCCCCACGCCATGCACCACCTGATCGCCGACATGACCGGCGCGCACGCCCCGATGATGGTGCTCCACCTGTGCGCCGCGGCCCTCGTCGGCCTGTGGCTGGCCGTCGGTGAACGTGCGATCTGGACCCTTCTCGCACTTGCCGCGGCGGTCGTCGTACCGTCCCTGCGCCAGCTGCTGGCCGGGCTGGCCCTGCCGGCACCGCTCGCTGCCGCTCCGGCCGCGTTCGAGCGGTCGGCTCCTCCTCACCTGACGACGCTGGCGCGCAGCGTCGTACGCCGCGGTCCGCCGGCTCTCCTCCCGGCCTGACCCGACCCTGCGCATCCAACGGATGCGCCTTTCCTGCGCACCCGCGCGCCCGCGCACCGCCATGTCGTCGTACGACGACCCGGTGCCGCCGCGGCGTACGCACGTGTCCCTGAGGAGAGACATGACCCTGCAGATCGATCCACCTGCAGCGCGCCCCGACGGCGACCCCCCACGGGGGCGACCCGCGCGCGCTGCCTCGCCCGGATGGTTCCGGGCGTTCTGGAGGTGGCACCTCTACGCCAGCCTCCTGGTCGCGCCGATCCTGCTGGTGCTGGCCAGCACCGGACTGATCTACCTGTTCCGCTTCCAGCTCGAACCGTTGTTGCACGCCGATGTGATGACGGTCGAGCAGCCGGCCGACATGGACTTCACCCAGCCGTACTCCGCGCAGGAGGCGGCCGTCGAACGCGCCTACCCGGACGCCACGATCATCTCGATGACCGAGCCCGACGACGAGGGCAGCAGCACGCGGTTCTCCATCGTCACCGGCTCCGGCGAGGCGCGCGACCTCTACGTGAACCCATGGGGTGCGGAGGTGCTCGGCGCGATCAACCCCGACACCACGCTGAGCGGCTACGCCGTCCGCATCCACCGTGACCTGATGGTCGGCAAGTGGGGCGACCACCTGATCGAGCTCGCCGCGAGCTGGGCGTTCGTGATGGCCCTGACCGGCTACTACCTCTACTCGAAGGGCCGGGCCGCGCGGCGCCGACGACCCCGCTCGTTGCGCTCCCGGCACGGCCGGATCGGCCTGGTCGCCGGGGTGGGACTGCTGCTCCTGCTGGCCTCCGGGCTGCCCTGGACCGGCATCTTCGGCGCCAAGGTGCAGGAGCTGGCCACCGACCGGGGCACCTCCATGTGGAGCACCGACCCCGGCGCGGTCTCGGACCCCACCTCGACGCTCGACGAGTCGCTGCCGCACTCGCACGCACAGGAGGTGCCGTGGGGCAGCGGCAAGACCGAGGTCCCGAGGTCGAGTGGCCACGAGGGCTCGAGCCGGGCCAACCTCGACACCGCCGTCGAGATCGCCTCGGAGCAGGGTCTGCGGCACCCCATGACCGTGGCGCTCCCTGCCTCCGAGGACGGTGTCTACTCGGTGATCGGCTACGCCTTCGACGCCCCGTCGGACGAGAGGACCGTGCACGTCGGGCGCTTCGGGGGAGAGGTCGAGTCGACCTACGGCTACGACGACTACCCGGCGCTGGCCAAGGTCGTCGCCCAGGGCATCGGCCTGCACGAGGGCCGCAGCCTTGGCCTCTGGTCGTTCTGGGGCTCGGCCCTGATGTGCCTGGCGATCATCGCGTCCTGCATCACCGGACCCCTGATGTGGTGGCGACGTCGTCCGGGCGGATCGGTCGGAGCCCCGCGCGGCCGGATGCCACTACGGGCCTCGCCGTTCCTGCTGGTCGCGGTCGTCGTACTCGGCCTGTTGCTGCCGCTGTTCGGCCTGTCCCTGCTGGTGGTGCTCGCCTTCGACCACCTGCTCGTACGCCGGGTGCCCGCGCTGTCCCGCTTCTTCGACACGGCGCCCACCCCCACCCCCTCTTCAACTCCCCGATAGGAAGCACATGAACCTCTCACGCACGATTGCCCGACTCGCCCTGCTGCCCGCCGTGGGGGCGACCCTCCTGCTCGGGGCCGGCGCGGCCTCGGCGCACGTCAGCGTCACCGCCTCGGAGACTGCCGCCGGCGCCTACACGGTGCTCACCTTCAGCGTTCCGCACGGCTGCGACGGATCACCGACGAAGAAGGTCGCGATCCAGCTGCCCGAGGAGATCGTGGCCGCCACCCCGACCCGCCAACCGTTCTACGACGTGGAGAAGGTGATGGAGAACCTGGACGCCCCGATCAAGGACGCGCACGGCAACGAGATCACCGAGCGGGTCGGCCAGATCGTCTACACCGCCAAGACGCCACTGCCCGACGGCCAGCGCGACACCTTCGAGGTCTCGGTGCAGCTGCCCGACGCCGCAGGCGCGACCCTGGACTTCCCGACCATCCAGACCTGCGTGAAGGGCGAGACCGCCTGGACCGAGGTCCCCGCGGACGGCCAGGACGCCGAGGAGCTCGAGGCGCCGGCACCCAACGTCGTGATCACCGACGCGGAGTCGCACGCCGACTCCGGCAACGCGTCGGACCGGGAATCCGACGACGGGGTCAGCCGACTGGCCATCGCCGGACTGGTGGTCGGGCTGCTCGGCCTGCTCGCCGGTGGCACCGCCCTGTCCCGCAGCCGCAAGGCGTGAACACACGACTCGACCGGTCCACGCCCGCCGGCCGCGGTGGGCGTGGCCGGGTGGTCCGGCTACTGCTGACCGCAGCGTTCGCGCTGGCCACCGTGGCGCTCGGGGCCGGGCCGGCCTCGGCCCATGCCCAGCTGGTCGCCAGCACGCCCGGGTCCGGCGCGGTCGTGGCGCAGGCCCCCGCGAGGATCACCCTCGAGTTCAACGAGCGCGTGGTGGCGCGTGCCGCCGAGACGCACGTCTTCACCGGCACCGGCGAGGAGGTCGCGGTCGACGTGGACACGGTCGACCGCGACGTCGAGATCACTCCCACCGGTCAGCTTCCCGAAGGCACGGTGGTGGTGGCCTGGGCGGTCACCTCGGCCGACGGCCACGAGGTCAACGGCTCGCTCACCTTCGCGGTGGGCGCGCCGACCCCGGGGAGCACGGCGAACGACGCGTTCGCCGCACCGGTGACGACCGGGCTGTCGTTCGCCCACGGCCTGACCCTCGCAGCCGGTGCGCTCGCGGTGCTCGGGTTGGTCGCGCTCCTCCTGCTGGGTCGCGCCGGCCGGTGGCTCGAGGCCTGCTGGCTGGTCGCACTGGCCGCCGCGGTGCTCGTCGTACCCCTCGCTGCCGTGCGTGAGGGTGCCGGTTGGGTCGGCCTGCGTGACTGGACGCACTGGGTCGACGGCTGGCTCACCTGGCGCGGACTGCTGGTGGCCCTGGCGGTGGTGGCGGCCGCCGGTGCGGTCTCGGCGGTACGCCGCCCGAACCGGTGGCCCGCACTCGTCGCCGCACTGGTGCTGGCCCTGGCGACGCCGGCCGCGTTCGCCGTGCCGGGCCCGGCGGCGTCCGAGGCGACCGGTCAACCGGGCGGCAGTCCGGTGGCCGAGGCGTCGGCGTCGGAGCACACGCTGCGGATGACGCTGGACAGCGTGGTCACCGGCACGACCGGATTCCGGCTGGAGGTCCTCGACGAGGCCGGCACGCCGGTCACGCCGTACGCCGACCCGCGGGTGCGCGCCACGACGGACGGGCTGGACCTGGTCCTCGACCTGACACCGGACGGCCCCGGCCGGTGGAGAGGCACCGTCACCCTGCCGAAGCCGGGGGAGTGGAAGGTCGAGGTGAGCGTGCGGTTGTCGGAGTTCGAGAACCCGGTGCTGGTGTTGCCGTTCCGGATCGGCACGCCCGCGACAGGAGGTGGTGGAACCCACTGAGCCGCGAGCCAAGCTTGGGTGCGTCGGAGTAGCGTCGGCGCCATGGCTGACCAAACCACAATTGACCGGGGCGCCGAGCTGCTGCGCCTCCACCAGGACACCAAGCTGCTCACCGTCGTGAACGTCTGGGACGTGATCAGTGCGAAGGCCGTCGCCGGCGTGGAGGGCACCACCGCGCTCGCCACCGCGAGCCACTCGATCGCGGCCTCCCGCGGCTACGAGGACGGCGAGAACATTCCCGTCGACGAGATGGTCGAGGAGTGCCGCCGCATCGTCGCGGCGACGTCCTTGCCGGTCTCGGCCGACCTCGAGGGTGGGTACGGCGACCCGGCGGAGACGGTCCGCAAGGCGATCGGTGTCGGTGTCGTGGGCGCCAACATCGAGGACCAGATGCGACCGCTCGCGGAGGCCGTGGCCAACGTCGAGGCGATCATGAAGGTGGCCTCCGACGAGGGTGTCGACTTCGTGCTCAATGCCCGCACCGACGCGTTCGTCAAGGCCGGTGACCGCGACAAGGGTGAGGTGCTGGCCGACGCGATCGAACGGGGCCGCGCCTACCTCGACGCCGGTGCGCCGGTGGTGTTCGTGCCCGGCAAGCTCGACGAGGAGCAGGTCTCGGCACTGGTCGACGCGTTCGGCCCGCAGCGCCTCACCCTGATCGGCATCCCGGGCGGTCCGGCGCTGGCGCGACTCGAGCAGCTGGGCGTGGCCCGGGTGTCCTACGGCCCGATGTCGCAGCGGGTGGCGTTGACGGCTCTCCAGGAGCTGGTCGAGGCGGTCCACGCCGGAGGCGGCGTACCGCCGACGATGCGCACCCTCAACTGAGTCCCGGGCGCCCCACCTCGACAGTGAAGCAATATGCTGCATTCCATGAAAAAGAAGGTATCTTCTTCATATGGCCGGAATGAAGCAGGACGCCACCGTCACGCTGATCGGGGACGTGGTCGGTTCGCGGGTCCCCGACGACCGGGCGGTCGTGCACGCCCGGCTCGAGGAGGCCCTGGCCGACGTCAACACGGAACTGTCGCCCGCCGTGCCGCTGTGGATCACGGCCGGCGACGAGTACCAGGCGACCTTCGCCCGCCTGGGTGACGCGCTCGCCGCCACGCTGCGGCTGCGCCTGGCCCTGCTGCCCGACCTCGACGTGCGCCACGGACTCGGCTGGGGTGCGGTCACGGTGCTCGGCACGTCCCCGCGGATCGAGGACGGCCCGGGCTGGTGGGCGGCACGCAAGGCGATCGTGCGGGTGTCGACCGACGCGGGCCGGGCCTCGCTGGGTCGCGTGCGTACGGCGTTCGAGGTGGCCGACGACGCCGCCCGTCCTGACGCGGCGGCGATCAACGCAGCCCTGCTGGGGCGCGACGGCCTGGTCGGTGCGATGTCGGCCAGGTCGTTGTCGGTGCTGCGTGGTCTGCTGTCCGGACAGACCCAACGAGAGGTCGCCGAGACGGAGGGCGTCTCCGCCTCGGCAGTCTCCCAGCGGGTGCGCCACGACGGCATCGCACTGGTGGTGGCCATCGACGAACAGTTGAGAGGAATCGAGTGAGCTGGTTGGGACTGCTGCTCATCGGAGTGGCGCTCACGGACCTGTCCTTCTCGATCCGCCCGCGGGCCTGGCTGCCCGAAGGCCTCGGCGCCCTCGCGGTGGTCGTCCTCGGACTCGTCGCCGGGCTCACCTCAGCACTCGACCTGGTCGCGCTGGTGGTCATCGCGGGAGTCGTGCTGGCCTGGGGCCGCACGGTCACCCTCGGCTTCGGTCGCGGCCGACCAGCGGTGCCGCTGCTCGTGCTCGGTGGTGCGCTGGCCGCCGCGATCCTCTTCTCCGGCCTGGCCGGTGAGGCCGGCGGGCTGCTGCAGCGCTGGCTGGACGACGTACGCCTGCCGTTGCTGGCCGGCATGGACGCCGACCGGGCGCTGCTGCTGCTCGGCGCCCTGGGCGTGCAGCTGAGCACCGGCAACGTGCTGGTCCGCCTCGTCCTCGCGGTGACCGGCACCCTGAACCCGGCCAAGCACGGCACCGCGTCCGACCCGGAGGTGCAGCTCAAGGGTGGCCGCCTGCTCGGCCCGATGGAGAGGGTGTTCATCCTCTCCCTCGGTCTGGCCGGGCAGGTCACCGCGGCCAGCATCGTGGTGGCCGCGAAGGGGCTGCTGCGCTTCCCCGAGCTCTCCTCCCGCAAGGACCAGGTGCGCATCCACCAGCTCACCGAGTACTTCCTGGTCGGCAGCTTCGCGAGCTGGCTGGTGGCGCTGGCCGCTCTGGTGCTGCTGGCCCGGTGACCCGCCGACGGTGCACCGGTGACGGCTCAGCTCGCGCGCAGCTCCGGCTGGCGGTCGACCGGCCGTCGACGCGTGAGCAGGCCGTCGACCGACAGGCGTCCGGCTCCCATTCCGGCCAGCAGGAGCCCCAGCACGCCGAGCACCAGCACCAGCTCGTAGCCGCCCTCGGCCGCGAAGAAGGCGTCCCGGTGCACGAACCACCAGGCGCCGGCCATGTGAAGCGCCCACAGCGCGCCGATCACCGGGGTGAGTGCCCCCAGGGCAATCAGGACACCGCCGCCGATCTCGAGGGCGATGGCGAAGGCTGCCGCCGCACTCGCGAAGGGAATCCCCATCGCCGCGAAGCCGTCGGCCGTGCCGGCGAGCCCTTGCTGGTCGAGCTTCTGCCAGCCGTGCGCGACCATCACCGTCCCCAGGACGAATCTCACGAGCAGCAGGACGGCGTCCTGGCCGGGAGTGGTGGAACGGGTCCCGAGTGGGAACTTCATGCGGTCTACCTCCGAGGTGATTGACAATTGAACGATCACCGTACGGAGCCGAATTGAGAGGTTCCTGAGAGCCCGGTCAGGACCAGTGCGACGGTCGGGTGAGCGCTTCGCTGAATCGCGTGGCGGCGTCGCCGCGTGCGGCGTTGACCTGCATCTGCGTGAGGAACAGGGCGTCTCTCAGGTCGGCACCGGCCACGTCGGTGCCACGCAGGTCGGCGCCGAGCAGGTCGGCTCCACGTAGGTCGGACCCGCGCAGGTCGGCTCCGATCATCAGCTTGCCGCGCAGGTCTGTGGCCCGGAGGTCGAGGCCGGCCAGGTCCTGACCGGCCAGGTCGTCCCGACGCACCCGGGCGTGGTCGGCACCCCGGGCATGCTGCCCGCGGGCCGAGTCGCTGGCCTCCCGGAGCAGGGGAGCGACCTCGAGCCGGTGCGCGTCGACGTCCACCCCGAGGACGTCGTACGGCGTGCCGTGGGTGAGCGCCTCGGTGGTCGCCACCATCGCGGTCAGTCGTGCGCGCAGGTCGGTGGTGGCGGTGTCGTCGGACAGTGCGCCGAGCGCATCGCCCAGGTAGAACAACATCTCGTGCAGCCGGCGCATGCTGCCGAACACCTCGAACATGTCGCGGGACTGCTCGGGGTGGGACCGCCAGGTCTGCCCGTCGTACAGGCGCTGGGTGACGGCCTGGCCCGCGCCGAAGCAGTCGTACGTCGTGCAGCCGACCATGCCCAGCGGCCGCAACCGGTCATGGACCGAGCAGCCGAAGCCGGAGTCGAGGTTACGGCAGGGCTCGCCGCCCTCCTTGCTGAAAGCGAAGTCCGCCGAGCGGGTGAATGGCAGGGCCACGCAGCACAGCCCCGCGCAGCTGCCGCAGTCCGCGACGAGTTCGACCATGCGGACCATTCAACAGGGGGAGTGATCAGCGGCGCGGCCAGGGCCGACCGTCGCGCGCCTCGATCTCCCCGTTGAAGCGGCGCAGCAGGTCGGCCAACGTGGCGACGTCCTCCTCCGGCCAGTCCTCGAGCACCCGGCGCAGGCCGCGGATGTTGGCGCGCCGGTCGGCGAGGAGCTGGTCGCGCCCCGCCTTGGTGACCAGGAACTTGCGGGCCAGGCCGCCGTCGGGGTCGGGGATCCGCTCGACGAGGCCGTTGCGCATCATCGCGGCGGTCTGCCGGTTCAGGGTGGAGGCGTCGAGGCTGAACGCCTCGGTGAGCTGGCCGATCGACATCGGTCCCTGGGCGTGCAGCCGGGTCAGCAACGTGTAGGCGCTGCGGTCGAGCCGCTTGCGGCCGGTCTCGTCGTGACGCACGGGGGAGAGGTACCTGCCGAGCAGCAGTGCCTCGCGCTCGATGTCCTTGAGCCGATCGCCCACGTGTCCTCCTTGGCGGAACTGATCCTCCGAGACGTCCGGTCCACCCAAGGGGCAGTGGAGCCTCCGTCGAAAGTGTAACGCACACAACATGTGCATCATGCACATCGTGTGTAGGATACAAGTCATGTCCACGACCCTTGCTGCCGACGAGCAGACCTCCACACCACCGGTCCACTCCGGCGCCATCGTCTTCGTGCTGTCGGTGGCTGGCATCACCGCCGCCCTCATGCAGACCCTCGTCGTGCCACTGATCGGTGACCTGCCCAGGTTGCTGGACACGTCGGCTTCCAACGCGTCCTGGGTGATCACCGCGACGCTGCTGACCGCGTCCGTGCTGACGCCGGTCAGCGGCCGACTGGGCGACCTCTTCGGCAAGCGGCGGATGATGCTGCTCTGCTCCTTCGCCCTGATCGTCGGTTCGGTCGTGTGTGCGCTCGCCTCCTCGGTGGCGCCGATGATCATCGGCCGCTGCCTGCAAGGGGCCGGCATGGGACTGATCCCGCTCGGCATCAGCGCGATGCGCGACGTCCTGCCGCCCGAGCGCCTCGGCACCGCGATCGCCCTGATGAGCGCCTCCCTCGGTGTCGGCGGCGCCCTCGGCCTGCCGATCGCCGCCGGCGTCGCGGAGCACACCAGCTGGCGGGTCCTCTTCTGGGGTTCGGCCGCCCTCGCCGCGCTGATCTCGGTGCTGATCGTCACGCTCGTGCCGCACACCCCGATCACCGCGATCGGTGCCCGCTTCGACTACGTCGGCGCCGTCGGGCTCGGCATCGGCCTGGTCTGCCTGCTGCTCGGCGTCTCCAAGGGCGCCGACTGGGGCTGGGGCAGCGGCCTCACCGTCGGCCTGCTCGTGGTCTCGGTGGTGGCCTTCCTGGCCTGGGGCTGGTTCGAGCTGCGCACCACCGACCCGCTGGTCGACCTCCGGGTCACCGCGCGCCCGGTCGTGCTGCTCACCAACGCGGCGTCGCTGGTCATCGGCTTCGCGATGTACTCGCAGATGCTGATCCTGCCGCAGCTGCTGCAGATTCCGACCGAGACCGGCTACGGCCTCGGCCAGTCGATGTTCGAGATGGGCCTCTGGATGATGCCCGGCGGACTGGTGATGATGCTGGTCTCGCCGATGGGCGCCAAGCTCTCCCATCTGCGCGGTCCGAAGGTGACTCTCGCGCTGGGTGCGTTCATCGTCTCGGTCGGCTACTTCTCCGCCGTACTCCTGATGGGGTCGACGTGGGGCGTGATGGTCGCGGTCTGCATCTGCAGCACCGGCGTCGGCCTGGCGTACGGCGCGATGCCCGCCCTGATCATGGGCTCGGTCCCGTTGTCGGAGACGGGCTCGGCGAACAGCTTCAACACGCTGATGCGCTCGGTCGGTACGTCGGTGAGCGCGGCCGTCGTCGGCGTCGTGCTCGCCCAGATGAGCACGGACTTCGGACCCGTGTCGCTGCCCACCGAGAACGGCCTCCGGGTTGGGTTGCTGATGGGTGCCGGTGTGGCGCTCGTGGCCGCGCTGATCGCCCTGTCCATCCCCACTGGCGCCAGCCGCCGGGCTGAGGAGAGCATCGAGCACGCCGCGGCCTGACCGAGCTGGTGTCGAACGGCGAGAGTTCCCCAGAACTGGCGAGGCCTGATTTCCTCCGGCCCCTAAGGTGTAAGGGGCGGCGCGAGCCGGGACCGGAGGGGGCATCGTGATGCTGATCCAGACCCACGACCTGACCATGCAGTTCGGACAGGTCACGGCGGTCAGCGCCCTGAGCATCGACGTGTCGACCGGCGTGACCGGGCTGGTCGGGGCCAACGGTGCCGGAAAGTCCACGCTGCTCAAGATCCTGCTCGGACTGCTGCCAGCGACCAAGGGTTCGGCGCACGTGCTCGGTCTCGACGTGACGACGGACGGGCCCGCGATCCGCGAGCTGGTCGGCTACATGCCCGAGCACGACTGCCTGCCACCCGACGTGTCGGCCACGGAGTTCGTCGTGCACATGGGCCGCATGTCGGGCCTGCCCACCACGGCAGCGCGTGAGAGGGCTGCCGACATCCTGCGCCACGTCGGGCTCTACGAGGAGCGCTACCGGCCGATGGGCGGCTACTCCACCGGCATGCGGCAGCGGGTCAAGCTCGCACAGGCACTGGTGCACGACCCGAGTCTGGTGTTGCTCGACGAACCGACCAACGGCCTCGACCCGGCCGGACGCGACGACATGCTCGCGCTGATCCAGCGCATCGGCACCGAGTTCGGCATCTCCGTGATCGTCACCTCCCACCTGCTCGGTGAGCTCGAACGGGTCTGTGACGGGCTGGTCGTGATCGACGGCGGCCGCCTGCTGCGGCACTCGACCACCGCGTCGGTCACCGCCCAGACACCGATGGTGACCGTCGAGGTCGACGGCGAGCCGACCGCCCTGCAGGCCCGGCTGGCCGACGCGGGAGTGGCCGCCCGGGTCGACGGGAAGCTGCTCACCGTGGACGTCGGCGACGACACCGCCTACGACCTGGTGCGCGACGTCGTGGCCGAGCTCGACCTGGGCCTGGTCCGGCTCGAGCGCCAGCGCCATCACATGACCGAGATCTTTTCGAGCCCCGGCCCGCGCGATGACTGACCAGCAGAGGGGCCCGGCCGGCGCGATCCACGACATCGGCTACCGGCACTACGACGGCCCGCGGCTCGGCCCGGCGTACATCCGTCGCGCGCTCTTCCTCGAGACCCTGCGCGGCGCCTTCGGCCTGGGCCGGTCCGCGCGCTCGAAGGTGATGCCGCTGCTGCTGCTTGCCGTGATGGTGCTGCCGGCGCTGGTGGTCACGGTGGTGACCAGCTACATCGGCTTCGACACCCTGCCGCTCGGCTACACCGAGTACGTCGTCACGCTGCAGGTCGTCGTCACGGTGTTCCTCGGCGCCCAGTCGCCGGTGGTGATGTCGCGCGACCTGCGGTTCCGGGTGGCGCCGCTCTACTTCTCGCGCCCGCTGAGCCGCAGCCAGTACGTCCAGGCGAAGTACGCCGGCATGGTCGCCGCGCTGGTCGTGCTGATGGGCCTGCCCCTCACGTTGCTGCTGGCCGGTGCGTTGCTCTCCAAGCTGCCCCTCGACGAGCAGCTGCCCGACTACCTGCGGGCGATGGCCGGCGTGCTGGTCTTCGCGTTCGTGCTGGCCGGCATCGGCCTCGTGATCGCCGCGCTGACGCCACGACGCGGGGTCGGGGTCGCCGCGGTGGTCGGCGTACTCCTGGTCCTGTCCGGCATCCAGGCCACCGTCCGTGCCCTGGCGGGCGAGCTGGGCAACGACACGTTCACCGGGTACGCCGGGCTGCTGTCGCCGTACCCGCTGGTCGACGGCGTGACCGCGGGCGTCTTCGGTGCGGACTCGTCGTTCGGGGAGGGCCCGCCCGGCGCTCTCGGTGCGCTGGTCTTCACCGCGGTCGCCGTGCTCTTGGTCGTGGTCTGCTACGTCGTGCTGCTGGCCCGCTACCGGAAGGCCCTGTCATGAGAGGGGTTGGGTCGTGAGTGTCGTCGAGCTCGACAAGGTCTCCCGCTGGTTCGGCAACGTGGTCGCGGTCAACGACGTCACGATGCGGCTCGACACCGGCGTGACCGGACTGCTGGGCCCCAACGGGGCAGGCAAGTCGACGCTGATCAACATGATGGCCGGCTTCCTGGCGCCCTCGGCCGGCACGGTCACCCTCGACGGGCGCCCGCTCTACCGTGACCCGGAGATCTACCGCGAGGTCGGCCTCGTGCCCGAGCGCGAGGAGATGTACGACGCGGTGAGCGGCTGGAACTTCGTGCTGGCCAACGCCAAGCTGCACCAGCTGCCCGACCCCGAGTCCGCCGCGCGGCAGGCGATCGCGACCGTGGAGATGGCCGACGCACAGGACCGTGACATCCGCACCTACTCCAAGGGCATGAAGCAGCGGATCAAGATGGCGACCGCGATCGTGCACGAGCCCACGGTGCTGCTGCTCGACGAGCCGTTCAACGGCATGGACCCGCGCCAGCGCATGCACCTGATGGAGCTGCTGCACGAGCTGGGCGACCAGGGCCGCACCATCCTCTTCAGCTCGCACATCCTCGAGGAGGTCGAGCAGATCGCGGCCCGGATCGAGGTGATGGTGTCGGGGAGGCATGCCGCGTCGGGTGACTTCCGTGAGATCAGGCGGCTGATGACCCAGCGGCCGCATCAATACACGATCCGCTCCAGCGACGACCGCGCCCTGGCGTCGGCGATGATCGCCGAACCGTGCACGTCGGGGGTCGAGCTGTCCGTCGACCCGCACGGCGTCAGCGCCGTACAGGTGCAGGCCACCGACTACTCGGCCTTCGTGCACGCGCTGCCGCGGCTCGCCTCTCGCCACGGCATCCGGCTGCTCGAGGTGCACCCGGCCGACGAGTCCCTGGAGAGCGTCTTCTCCTACCTGGTGTCGCGATGAGCGGGCTCGCGTTCAACGGCACCGTCGCCTCCCTGACCCGGCGAAGCCTGCTCGGCCGCAAGCGGACCCTCGTGCTCGCCCTGCTGCCGCTGGCGCTCCTGGCGCTGTGCATCTTCGCGCGTGTGCTGGGCGGGATCGACTCCGGCATCGAGCGTGAGCTCTCCGGACGCCTGGCGCCGGACCTGCTGGCCGCGTTCGGGATCGCCATCCTGATGCCGCTGCTCGGCCTGATCGCCGGCACCGGCGCGATCGGTCCCGAGATCGACGAGGGCTCGATCGTCTACCTCCTGGCCAAGCCGCTGAACCGCTACTCGATCATCGTGACCAAGCTGGTCGTGGCCGTCGGGGTGGTGGTCGGCTTCGGCGTGCTGCCGGTGGCGGTGGCCGGGGTCGTCCTGACCGGTGAGGTCGGCGCGGTCACAGTGGCCTTCACCGTGGGCGCGCTCGCCGCGGGTGTGGCCTATGCGGCGGTGTTCCTGCTGCTCGCGGTGGCCAGCCGGAACGCGGTCGTGCTCGGCCTCATCTACGCCTTGATCTGGGAGTCACTGGTCGGTGGGTTGGTGCCCGGCGCGCAGGCGCTGAGCATCCAGCAGTGGTCCCTCGCGGTGGTGGAGCGCCTTCTCGGCGACGACGCGTCCCGGCTGGGCGTCGACGCTGCCGTCGGCCTCGGCACCGGCCTGACCCTGCTCGTGGTCGTCACCGTCGCCGCGACGGTGTACGCCGGGCGTCGGCTGCAGACCCTGCGGCTCAACGACGAGACCTGAGGGTCTGCGACGACGTTTTCCCGACAGCGCCGTGCGCCAGCGTTGACAGGTCGCAGCGTGCCGGAGGAAGATTCATATTCGGACGCAAACGTCCGAATATCGACCATTCGGAGTTCAGCATGGCCTACTACCGGAGCCTCGGCGAGATCCCCTCGAAGCGGCACACCCAGCATCGTGACGCTGCCGGGAACCTCTTCTACGAGGAGCTGATGGGGGAGGAAGGCTTCAGCTCCGACTCGTCGTTGCTCTACCACCGCGGTGTGCCGTCGGCGCTCGTCGACTCCCAGATCTGGGAGCTGCCCGACCTCTCCACCACTCCGAACCACCCGCTCAAGGCGCGGCACCTGCGCCTGCACACGCTGTTCGTGGCCGGTGAGAACGGCGACGCGGTGACCGGGCGACGCCTGGTGCTGGGCAACAGTGACGTCCGCATCTCCTACGTGGTCACCGGGGAGGATGCGTCGCCGTACTACCGCAACGCGATCGGCGACGAATGCGTCTACGTCGAGTCGGGCGGGGGCGTCGTCGAGACCGTCTTCGGGAGCCTGCGCTACCGATCGGGTGACTACGTCGTCATCCCGCGGGCGACCACGCACCGGTGGGTGCCCAACCAGAGCAGCCGGCTCTACGCGATCGAGGCGAACAGCCACATCCACCCGCCCAAGCGCTACCTGTCCCGGTTCGGCCAGCTGCTCGAGCACGCGCCGTACTGCGAGCGCGACCTGCACGGCCCGACCTCCCTCACCGAGCTCGTGGGGGCACATCGCGACGAGGTGGAGGTCGACGTGCTCGTGAAACATCGCGTCAGTGGACGGGTCGTCGGTACCCGCATGCGCTACGCGACGCACCCGTTCGACGTGGTCGGCTGGGATGGCTGCCTCTATCCCTACACGTTCAACATCGACGACTTCATGCCGATCACCGGCAAGATCCACCAGCCGCCGCCGGTGCACCAGGTCTTCGAGGGGCACAACTTCGTGATCTGCAACTTCCTGCCGCGCAAGGTCGACTACCACGAGCTGTCCGTGCCGGTGCCGTACTACCATTCCAACGTGGATTCCGACGAGGTCATGTTCTACGTCGGCGGTGACTACGAGGCCCGCAAGGGCTCCGGCATCAACCTGGGCTCGATCTCGCTGCACCCGGGCGGCTACGCCCACGGTCCGCAGCCCTCGGCGATCGAGGCCTCCCTCGGTGCGGAGTTCTTCGACGAGTCCGCGGTCATGGTCGACACCTTCGCCCCGCTCGAGCTCGGTGAGGGTGGGGTCGCCGTCGAGGACGACGCCTACGCCTGGACCTGGGCACAGCGCGGGCCCGATGCCGACGGCTCGGCGATCTTCAGCAACTCCTGATGGCCCGCTTCCCCTCCCGCGTCTTCGGTGTCGGCGACGAGCCGGACCCGCGGTTCACCCTGGCCAACGAACGCACGTTCCTCGCATGGATCCGGACGGCGCTCGCGCTGCTGGCCGGCGCTGGTGCGATCAACGCGATCGACCTCGACTGGCCGCAGTGGCTCTCCGGAATGGCCGCGGCGATCCTCGCTCTCACCGGGCTGGCCTGCGTGCTCTTCGCCTGGCTGGGCTGGGCCAACGTCGAACGCGCCCTGCGGCTGCGCGCCCCGTTGCCGGGCGGTCGGGCCCACCTCGTGCTGATGCTCGGGGTCGGCATCGTCGCCGTGCTGGTCGGGGTGGGCTCGGTGTTCGCGGAGCTCACCCGGTGAGTCGCGACTCCGGCCTCCAGCAGGAGCGCACCCAGCTCGCCTGGTCACGCACCGGCCTCAGCGTCGCCGTGGCTGGCATCTTCGTCACCGTCCATGCGTCGTACGACGGCCTGTGGTCGGGCGCAACGGTGGCGTTGGCCGGTGGGCTGGTCGTCGGCTTCGCTGTCGTGCGCGAATGGCGGCACACCTCGGCCGTGGCGCATGCGGACGAGCCGGCGTACGACCGGATGATCGCGCACGGCGGGCTCCTCGCCGTGCTGGCCGCGGTCACGGCCGCGCTGCTGGTCGTCGAGCTGCTGATCGCGCTGCCGGGCTGACGGGTCGTGCGGGTCGCACCCGGGCCTGGTCGTCTCGAATCAGGACTCGCTGACCTGGCGGGCCAGGTTCCTTGTCGTCGTACGGCGCTCGCCGTCGGACAGTCCGGACACAGCCTTGCCCGCGACCATCAGCGCGGCGTCGCCGGTGCCGGTGACATCCATGCGGAGCACCGTGACGTCCTCGCCCGCCAGCTCGACCTCGCCGACGGACGGGCCCGACTCGGCGTAGTCCATGAGGGCTTCCTCGTCCAGCTCGGCGGCCCGGCCGAGACCTGGGAGCATCACGTTGAACGCTGCCTGTTCGCCGGCCTTCGTGGCGATCAGCGTCACCACGAGGTCCTCGTCGCCCACGGTGAACGCGCACTCGATGAAGACTCCGGCCGCGGCGTCGAGCGGGCTCAGCCCGTCCTCGAGCTGCGCCGCCATCGGGTCCTCAGCGGGCTCCTCGGTGCTCGAGTGGTTGACGTCGACCCTCGTCGTGGTGATCTCGCCCTCGGCGCCCGCACCGTCGAGCGCCTCGGACAGGTTGAGGTCGAGAGGACAGGTCTTCGCACTGTCGCCCGCTGTCTCGGCGATCCGGCGGATGTCAGCGACCGCGATGCTCGGCTGGTCTCCGGCGGCCTCGGAGTCGCAGGCGACCAGGCCGGCGAGTGCGATCGGTAGCAGCGCGATCAGCGTTGCGGGGCGTCTCATGTGCCCAAGCATGGCCTGTGGGGTCTGGTTCAAACAGTCGGCTCGTCCGGGCGCCGCCGCGATGCTCATTTGAACAGGCAGTTCGTCGTACGCCGGCTCTCCTTGAGCGTGGCGTGCCCCTTCCGCCCGCGAACTGCATGTCCAAGTGAACAGGTCGTCCGGTCGAGCCACGATGCCGCGCACGGTCAGCGGTCCGGTGCGACGTGCTCCGCGGGTGCAGTCAGTTGTCGACGAGGGTGGGGCGGCCTTCGACGATGCGCAGGTCGACGCCGTTGCCGGGCATGGTCACGGTGCCGGTGACGGTCAGCCAGGGCCCGCGGTCGACGCGGTAGCGGGCCGAGTAGTCGACGTCCACGCTGGGCTGCACGGTGACGTGGGCGTCGACGTACTGGTGGGAGATGTAGGAATCCATCGGGATGCTGGGTTGGTACTTCAGGCCGGGGGAAGTGCTGGTCTGGGTGGTGCCGTCGCCGTGGTGCCAGGTGAAGGAGGACGGCGTGATCACGAGCTCGACGCGGCGGCCGAGGAGTCCGATGGTGCGGTGGATCGGCTCGGCCTCGGTGCGGAACAGGGTGTCGAAGTTGACCAGCGTCCTGCCGCCCGGCGGCTGCACGATCATCCTGGGCTTGGGCAGCTGGATCCGCTTCATCGCCCGCAGGATGAGTGTCTGGGTGATCGGCTCTGTGACCGTCCCATCGCCAAGGCACTTCAACCCGATCTCTTGTTCAGTTCCGCCCGATGGCGTGTAGAACTCCCGCACGACGGTTCCGTCTTCGCCACATTGTGAGGCCGTCTCGCAAACACCGCCAGTCTGAGCCGGCCCGCACAGCGGCTCATATCGGTACGTGCCAGTTGGGCAGTTGGAGGAAACCGGTGCGAGAGTTTCGGCTTTGGTGCCCAACGCGGTGAACCCGGAGCCGGAGGCCTTCGCATCAGTGTGCTGAGACACCGATCGTGTCCCCGCATTGGTGCAGTCCTGAGCGAAACCGATGCCATCGGTCTGGAGAACGACGGCGACGGAGAGCATTCCGAGAAGCATGAGACCGATCATGAATTTCATGATTCGGCCTCGACTTCCCACAAGTCGATCTTGAAACTCCCGTCACTTCCGCCGCTCACGATGAACGCGATTTGTTCGGTTCGGCTCGGGACCTTGTCCAGCTTGGCGCCTGAGGCTTGTCGACTGCGCTGGCGGGAACTGTGCAGCCCGATCTCAACGCGATAGGCGGCAGGTTCGCTAGTTCCGATCCGGGCAACGTGCAGGCTGCGCAGTGTGTGCTGCCCCCCGCGGATGAAGCCACCGTTCTCGTGGATGGTCCTCAGCGCTGTTACGCCGTCGTTGCACGGCCCGCAGTTGGGTCGAGCGAGTGTCTCGAGCTTCTTGACGTCACCGGTGAGCTGGGCGTAGTCGACGAGCTGCCAGTAGTAGCGGACCAGCAACTCGGCGCCGCGCTTGCTGTCCTCGCCCATTCCGTCTGGCTCGGGAGGCTCGGTGGGCTCGGCATCGGCCGTCGTACTCGTGGTGGGGGAAGGCGTCGTCGTGTCGCTCGGCGTCGACGTGGGGTCCGCGTTGGAGTCGGGGTCGTCGTCCGAGCAACTTGCGGCGAACAGGACCAGCGCAAGCGCCAGGACCAGCGCGAGCACCCGCCGAGCAGAAGAAGCGAGCGAAACGGTCATGTGGCGTCCTTCCCGAGAGAACCACCGGCAGCCTATGCACTGCTGTCGCTCTCCGGAAGCCCATGGCCGCGGCCTGTGGAGAACCCGCCGAGGCGAGCGTGCCCCGTCCCGCAGAGCCGCGGCGTCCCGTCCGACAGGTAAGTGGACGCGGACGATGCGGTGACGAGCGTGACCGGTGGGCGTGGAGCTGCTGGTTGCCTGTCGCACGGGACGCCGGCCCCGGGAACCGCAGGTGAAACGGCCGGTCAGGTCCAGTGCGCGGCGGACGATGCAGGCGCGCCGGTCAGCACGCGCATCGCCATCGTCGTGGTCGCCGGAACGTTCAGGTGCCCCAGCACCCGCGCCACCCGTTCGACGTCGAGGGGCAGCAACCCCGGAGTGCCGGGTACTTCGGGAGTGAGCCCGAGGTCGAGGTCGTCCTGGCCGCCCATGATCTTCACGTTGAAGTCGTAGCGCTCCCGGGCACCGGGCGCGGTCAGCCGCTTGAGCAACGTGGCGCCGAGACGCCGTACGCCGTGCTCCTCGGCCCACGAGTCCAGTGCTGCGACCATCGTGGCTCCCTCGCAGTGGTCGATGTCGGCCCACACCGCGTCCATCGACCCCATCGCGTCGAGCAGGATCGGGGCGGTCTTCTCCCCGATGCCTGGTACCCCGGGCAGGTTGTCGCTGGCGTCTCCGCGCAGGGCGGCGAAGTCGAGGTAGTTCGAGGCGTCGACACCGTAGAGCGCGCGCAGGCGGGTCGGGTTCAGCAGGGGCGAGTTGGCCATGCCGCCGTTGATCAACCGGAGCACCTGCGTGTGGTCGCTGATGTGCGCGAACGAGTCGCGGTCACTGGTGACGATCACGCAGTTCCAGTCGTTGTCGCGCGCCCAGGTGGCGGCCGACGCGTTGACGTCGTCAGCCTCGAGGCCCGGCGGAGTGAGGGTGGCCAGTCCGAGGGCGTCGAGCAGGGCGCCGGCCCGCTCGAGCTGGTCGACGAGCGCAGCGTCCTTCGGTGCGCGGCCCGCTTTGTACTCCGGGTAGAACGACTCACGCACCGACGAGACCCGGTCGTCGATGCCGAAGATCACGGCATCGGGGGCGAACTGCTCGATCGCCTCGATGATCTGGCGCAGCATGCCGTGCAGCGCCCACGCCGGCCGCCCGCCGCGGTCGACCAGGCCGGTCTCGGCGCGGGCGTGGTGGTTGCGGTGCAGCAACGACGGCGCGTCGACGGCCAGCAACAGCCGGCGGCCGCCCGGCTCAGTGGGGATCTTGGAAGGGCTCATGGTGTGGTCCGCATCCTACGGTCGGACTCCTCAGGGACCCTCGGGTGTGCAGCGGCAACGCACGGGGTGGAAGGATGGGGTCGTGCACCAGGTAACCGGAGGATCAGATGTCTGACAGGGAAGACGACTACTGCGAACTCTGCGACCTGAAGTTCAGCAACTGCGTCCACGGAATGCCGAAGCCGGTGGCGCCTGCGGAGCCGCCGAAGGCGGTGCGCAAGCCCCGGGTCGCCAAGCCTGAGAAGCCCGAAGCGGACAAGGTTTCTCCGGCGCGGGTCACCACGAGTACGCCGCGCGCAGCGCGACGCTGGACCGCACCCGCCGACTTCATGCCGCACATCGTGGCCGTGCTCGACGAGGCCGGCCAGGCGCTGTCCACCGAGGACGCGTTGGCCAGGATCGAGGAGCGGATGGCCGACCAGCTTCGTCCCGGCGACCTCGAGAGGTCTCCTCAGGGCGAGCTGCGGTGGCGTACGGCGGCCCGCAAGGCCCGCCTCGAGCTGGTGAACACTGGCCTGCTGAGCGCTGACCAGCCGGGAGTCTGGCAGCTCAACGACTGAGCCCCAGCTCGGCCTCGACGTCGTCGTACGCACCCTTGTCGAACGCGACCAGGTGCACGACCTGCACGGACGTGGGGGTCGACTCGAACACCTCGAGCGCGGCGGCGATCGAGTCGCGCCGCGGCCAGCCGTAGACCCCGGCGCTGATCAGGGGGAACGCCACGCTGCGCGCACCCAGCTCGTCGGCGACCTCGAGGGATCGCCGGTAGCACGACGTGAGCAGACTCCGGTCGCTCTGGCCGGCGGTGAGGTTGGGCCCGACGGTGTGGATGACCCAGCGCGCCGGCAGGTCGCCCCCGGTCGTCCATCCCGCGTCGCCCGTGGCCAGGCCGTCCGGGAACCTGGCGACACAGTCCGCGAGGACCCGTGGCCCGCCGGCCCGGTGGATCGCACCGTCGACGCCGCCGCCACCGCGCATGCGGTTGTTCGCCGCGTTGACCACGGCATCGACGTCGAGCGTGGTGATGTCGCCCCGGACCGGAGTGATCTGCGGTGTGCCCATGTCGTCGATTGTGCCGGGTGACATCGGCGGCGTCATCGGGGACGGACTGCTGCACGCCACCTGCCCACACCACCGGCAGGACGGCGCCGTATGTTCTGCCCGTGACCACCAATGAATCCGGGCCGGCCGAGCTCGCCGGGAAGCTCCTCGACGCGCAGGTCCGCTTCCACCTCGACCAGCTGACCGGTGACCGGCTCGCGGAGACGGTCTCGGGGCTTGCCGACGACCTCTTCACCGCGGCGGGCCAGCACCAGCTGGCCGACCTCGTCGACCGCGAGGCGGTCAAGGCCATCGTGGCGCGCGCCCTGGTCACGGTTCCGGGCAGCGCCGCCGTCAGTGGCATCGTCGAGCTGGCCGTCTCCGTGGCGTACGACGGCCCGGCCGAGCCGTTCCCCGTCGGAGACGTGGTCGCCCGTGAGCGCGTGGAGGCGCTGCTCGACGAGGTGCTCGGGCTGACCCCGGTCCTCGAGCGGGCACTGGAGCGCCTGACCGACAGCCCGCAGGTGGGCACGGTCGCGTCACGGTTCATGGGACGCATCGTCGGCGAGGTGCTGCAGGCCAACAAGGCGGTCGCCGACAAGGTGCCCGGGCTCGGGTCGCTGATGTCGTTCGGCACCAGCGCCGCCTCGAAGGTGATGGGCGCTGCCGACAAGCAGTTCGAGGGGCTGATCGGGGACGCGGTGGGCAAGAGCGGCACGTTCGCCGTACGCCGCCTCAACCGGATCATCATCGAGACCCTGCAGGACCCGACGACCCGCGAGGCCGTGCTTCAGGTCTGGGACCTCGTGGCCGCCGAACCCGTCGCCGGCGTGGAGCGGCACGCGACCCGCGAGGAGATCTCGGGGATCGTGGACGCCGCCCATGACCTGGTCATCACGACGGTCGGCGACGCGCACGTCGTACGCCTCGGTGAGGTCGTCGTCGACGCGTTCTTCGACCGGTTCGGCGGGTTCACGCCGACCGAGCTGCTCGACGAGCTCGACCTGACCCGCGACGACCTGGTCGCGGACCTGGTCCGCATCGCGCCCGCCGTCGTCGACGCGATGCAGGAGTCCGGCGAGCTCGAGCGGATCATCCGGGCGCGGCTCGAACCGTTCTACGCCTCCGACGAGGTCCGGTCACTGCTGGGATAGAGGGTGGGGCGCCCGCCGTCGACCGGCCGTTGCCGACCGGTCGACGGGCCCCACGGGTTGGACTGCTCAGGTTGGATCGCTCAGGCTGACTCGAACCAGGGGTGGTGCAGGTCGTAGAACGTGGCTCCCTGCATGACGGAGTCGAGCGCCTCGCGTACGTCGGCCGGCGGTTCGATCTTCTCTCCCTCGCGGGCGCTGGCCTCGTCGGTGAACGCGATCGTCTCCGTGAACGTGCCGTCGTCCTCGAGGGCGAGGGTGGCGCCGAGGATGTCCGGCCGCATCTGGTGCAGCATCTCGGTGTCGGCCATCATCGCCTTGAGTCGGCTCGGGTCCTCGACCTTGCCGCGGATCACCTGGACGAAGCCGGCGGTGTCGGATCCGCCGTCCATCATCAGGGTCACGTCGTCGCAGTCGTGGAACTCCACGGGCCCGTCCATCAGCTCCATCATCCGACCGGCCCACGCGTCCTGCTCGGGCCTGGCCGAGTTCTCCATCGCGGCCTCTCTCGACTCGAACCGGACGACGCCGATGAACATGTCGTCGTCGGTGAAGCCGTAGGTGCCGCCGAGGAACCCACGGGCCGTCGGGCCGAGCTCCTCGCGCCACGAGTCCGCCATGGCGTGCAGCTCGTCCTGTCTCGTGCACTTGCCCTGGATGATCTGGATGAACATGTGATGCCTCCTTGCAGTGGTGGGGATGTGGGTGTTGTTGATCAGGGGCGCAGCTCGAGGATGAGATTGACCGGCGTCTCGGTGGCCCTGCGGAACCGGGTGAACCCGGCGGCGGTGGCGATCTCGTGCAGCCTGGCTTCACCGGCCTGGGCGCCCAAGCCGGTGGCCACCTCCTGGGAGAGGCTCGAGGGGGTGCAGATCACGGTCGAGGCGGCGTAGAAGACCCGGCCGATCGGGTTCATGTTCTCGGCCAGACGGTCCTTCGCGAACGGCTCGACCAGCAGCACTGCGCCATCGTCGGCGAGTGCCGCGCGCGCGTGCTCGAGTGCGCCGAGCGGGTCGCCCATGTCGTGCAGGCAGTCGAAGAAGCAGATCAGGTCGTAGTCGGTGCCCGGGAAGTCCTTCGCCCTGGCAACCGCGAACTCGGTGTTGCCGCTGACTCCCTCCTCCTCGGCGGCCTGGACCGCGCGGATGATCGAGCTCTCGTGGTAGTCGAAACCGTGGAACGTCGACGCCGGGTAGGCGCTGGCCATCAGGGTGCTCGACGCGCCGTGCCCGCAGCCGACGTCGGCCACCTTCGCGCCGTGGCGCAGCTTCTCCTCCATGCCGTCCATGGCCGGGATCCACTCCGTGGTGAGGCTGGTGCGGTAGCCCGGTCGGAAGAACTGCTCCGTGCCCAGGAAGAGCTCCGGGTCGTGCTCGTGCCAGCCGAAGCCGTGGCCCTCCTTCATGGCTGTGGCGATCCGCGGGTAGTCGCGGTAGACCGACGACACGATGTGGTAGCCGCCGACCATGTACGCCGGGCTGTTGGCGTCGGCGAACACCATCGCCTGCTCGGGGGAGAGGGTGAACATGTCGGATGCCTCGTCGTACTCCAGGTAGCCGCTGGCGGCCTGGGCGGCCATCCACTCGTGCAGGTACGCCGAGGGGACGCCGGTTCGCTCGGCGAGCATCGTGGGGTTGGTCGGCGTACCGTCCGTCATCGCCTGCCACAGGCCGAGGTGGTCGCCGATCATCACCAGCGCGCCGTTCAGGGCGGCGCCGATGTCGGTGATCGCCTGGCCCGCCAGTGCTTCAAGCAGTTGTTCGTCGAGCGCACGTGTCGTGGTGCTCATCGCGGGTCCTTCTTCCGCATCGGGGCATGACCCCCGCCCCTCCAACGTAGATCGGCAAAGGCGCCGGTGGCATCACCGAAACGGGTGGTTTCGGCGCACGTGCGGCGCATGGTCTAGATTCCGCTGGGTGAGTGCCCAAGCCCCTTCCGCAGTGATCCTGATCCGAGCCAAGCGCTTCACGCCGAACCCGGCGACCGCGGCCGACAACGCCTTCCAGTCCGATGCACCCGCAGGGCAGTCCGAAGACGCCACCGCCACCCGCGCGCTGGCCGAGATGGACGCCCTGGCGAATGCACTCAAGGATGCCGGCGTGCGGGTGCACGTCTTCGAGGACGAGGACCACACCCGCCCCGACAGCGTCTTCCCGAACAACTGGCTCTCGACCCACGCCGGCGGCAACATCGCGGTCTATCCGATGTACGCCTCCAACCGCCGCCACGAGCGACGGGCCGACGTGCTCGAGATGCTGAAGTCGTCGTACCGGGTGCAGACGATCATCGACTACTCCGGCCTCGAGCCCGACGGCATCTTCCTCGAGGGCACCGGTGCGATGGTGCTCGACCACGTCTCGCGGGTCGCCTACACCGCGCGCAGCCACCGTGCCGACACCCATGTCCTCGAGCGGTTCTGCACCGACTTCGGCTACGAGCCGATGGCCTTCGACGCGGTCGACTCCGACGGCGTGCCGGTCTACCACACCAACGTGATCGGCTGTGTGGGCACGGACGTGGCGCTCTTCGCCCTCGGGATGATCCCCGACCTCCGCCGCCGCGAAGAGGTTCGTGAACGGCTCTCCGTCAACGGTCGCAGGGTCGTCGAGATCACCGAGCACCAGGTGCGTGAGTTCGCCGGCAACGCCGTCGAGCTGTGCGGTCGTACGCCGGAGGGCAAGCGCCGCTACATCATGGCGATGTCCGCGCGGGCCCGGCGCAGCCTGACCCCCGAGCAGGTCGAGGCGATCGAGGAGTCGTGCGAGATCGTCGACGTCGAGATCCCGACGATCGAGCTCGCCGGCGGATCGGTGCGCTGCATGATCGCCGGCGTGCACCTCGACCGTCGTCCGCTCGAGGCCCCGCCCGAGCTCACCGAGGCGGTCGAGGCGATCAACGAGGACCACCCGGTCACGCCCGACGGCCGCTTCGTCGCCATCGCCGACTGACGGCGTACGTCGCCGAACCGCTGGCGCTGGGGTTCTCCGGGGTAGCGGGTTAACGTCGGGACATGAGCGATCAACTGCAGCCAGAGGACACGCTCGACGACAGGGGCGTGGACGACATCCTCGACGAGGGCATCTCGCCCCCCGAGCGACCACGTGGCGTGACGGCCAAGGGCGTCACCGCCCGCGAGGAGCTCGAGGGCGAGTCCATCGACGAGCGACTCGCCCAGGAGGAACCCGAGGTCTGGGACGGCGTGCAGGCCGAGGTCGACGCGGACATCCTCGACGGCCCGGTCACCGGTGAGGTGGGTGAGGAGCGCGCCGGACGGCTGACCAGTCCCGACGAGGGCATGGGCGAGGACGACGAGTCGACGTTGGTCGGCCACGACGAGGGTATCGACGGAGCCGGTGCCTCCGCCGAGGAGGCTGCGATGCACGTCTTCGAGGAGTAGGTCGGCCGGGGTCTGGCCCTCGCCACGGTGGGTACCGCGTGGGTGACCCGGCACGTCCTCACGCAATCCTCGGGAGGCTCCGATGACTGATCCTGATCCGGCGGCGACGCCGTCGACCGCCGAACTCCTGCGCCAGCTCTCCGACGACACCCGTCGCCTTGTGCGCGACGAGATCGGCCTGGCCAAGGCGGAGATGACCGGCAAGGCGAGGAGTGCCGGCATCGGCGCCGGGCTCTTCGGGGCCGCCGGAATTCTCGGCCTGTTCGGTCTCGGCACCCTGATCACCACCGTGATCCTCGCCCTGGCGCTGGCCATGGACGCCTGGTTGGCCGCCCTGGTGGTGACGCTCGTGCTGTTCGCGGCCACCGGCGTGGCCGCGGTCGTGGGCAAGAAGCAGGTCGCCGAGGGGACGCCGCCGACGCCGGACAAGGCGGTGGCCAGCGTCAAGCAGGACATCAACGAGCTGAAGGGAGCCGGCCATGGCAACTGACGAGACCCGTGGACCCGTCGGAGAAGCTGAGTTCGAGCGCGACATCGAGGAGACCCGAGAGCGCCTCGGCCAGACCCTGGAGCAGCTGGGCGAGAAGTTCGACGTGAAGAAGCAGGCGCGCTCGCACGTCCCGCAGCTGGCAGTGGCCGCGGCCGTGGCCGCCACCCTCACCGCACTGGTCATCTGGCGCCGTAGGCGCTGAGGGTCGAGCGATGGTGGAGTTCGGCTACACGCTGATGACCGAGCAGGCCGGCCCCGTGGACCTGGTGCGCCACGCGGTGGCGGCAGAGGAGGCCGGCTTCGACTTCCTGGTGATGAGCGACCACTACTCGCCGTGGCTCGTGGAGCAGGGCCACGCGCCGTACGCCTGGAGCGTGCTGGGCGCGGTCGCCCAGGCGACCACCCGGATCCCGTTGATGACCTACGTGACCTGCCCGACGATGCGCTACCACCCGGCCGTGGTGGCCCAGAAGGCAGCGACGATGCAGCTGCTCTCGGGTGGGCGGTTCACGCTGGGGGTCGGCAGCGGGGAGAACCTCAACGAACACGTCGTCGGCGCAGGGTGGCCTGCGGTCGACACGCGTCACGAGATGCTGGCCGAGGCGATGGAGATCATCTCCGACCTGTTCGACGGCGGCCTCGTGGACTACCGCGGCATGCACTTCCAGGTGGATGCGGCACGGCTCTGGGACCTGCCCGACCAGCGGGTGCCGATCGGGCTGGCGGTCGGTGGTGCGCAGGTCACGGAGCGTTGCGCACCCCTGGCCGACCACCTGATCGGCGTCGAGCCCGACGCGGAGCTGGTCGCGGCGTGGAACCGTACGAAAGGAGCCGCGCAGATCGGCACCGACGGCACCCGCGGCATCGGGCAGCTCCCGATCAGCTGGGACCCCACCGACGCGGACGCCGCGACGGCACGGGCGCACGCGCAGTTCCGCTGGTTCGGCGGTGGGTGGGCGGTCAACAGCGACCTGCCGACGACGTCCGGGTTCGCGGGGGCCTCGAAGTTCGTGCGGCCGGAGGACGTCGCCTCCTCGATCGTGTGCGGCCCCGACCTCGACGCGATCGTCGACTCGGTCCGACCGTTCTGGGAGGCCGGCTTCACCGACGTGGCCGTCGTACAGGTCGACGGGTCCACGAACGACCGCTTCCTCGACGAGGCGGCCCGGCCGTTGCTGGACGCGCTGCGCGAGGCGGCGGGCTGACCAGCAGGGTCAGCCCTCGATGCCGGTGGCGGTGTGCGCCGAGCCCACCGGCTTGCTCTCCGGTGACCCCCGCTGCCGCAGGTAGATCGCCAGGACGGCCATCGAACCGACCGCCAGGAACTCCGACTGCCAGTTCTGCAGGGTGCGTGCCCAGAAGTCCGCATTCGCCAGGTAGGCGTGCCAGGAGATCGGGTCACGGCGTTGGCCGAGCCGGGTCTCGTTGTACGCCGCCCAGCCGCCGATCGACTGGCCCAACCAGGACAGGAAGAAGATCGCGGACATGACGAGGGCCAGCGACCACGAGTAGATCGTCGTGCGCAGGCCGCCGACCCGCGCCCACAGTGGCGAGTCCTCCGTGGCGTACGGGCCGACCTTCTGGTCCTCGTCGGACTCGAGCCCCGCCTTGTGCAGCACCTTCGACTCGGGCGACCCCTTCTGCAGGAACCAGACCGTGGCCAGGATGTAGAGCAGGAACTGGAGGTACTCGCTCTGCCAGTTCTCCATCACGTCCACCGCGAAGTCGGCCGACGTCAGGTACGTGCCGATCGGGATCCGGTCCGCGCCCTCGCCCAGCTGCTGGTCGTTGACCTGGTGCCAGCCGGCGAACGCCTGGCCGACCAACGCCGCCAGGAACAGGACGGCGAAGAAGATGCTGAGTGAGTTCTCCCTGACGAAACGACGCATCGTCATCTCACCTCACTGGTGCCGCAGGGCGATGGCAAGGCTGTAGGCGAGCCCTGCGGCGATCATGGCCAGGTATGCCACGAAGACGACACGCATCTCAGCCTCCCTGGAGTTGGCAGTCGTAGGGCTTGGAGTGCCGGACCGTGCAGCCGGCAGCGTCGACCCGCCAGTCGCCGTCGTGGCGCGAGAGGAACAGGGTGTCGTGGTCGTAGCGCACCTGGCCGGTGGTCCCGAACACGGCGACCTCTCCTGCGCTGCCCGGTGGTGGCAGCCGCTCGTCGGCCAGTGCCTCGTCACACGGCGCACCGGCAGACTGCACGAGGTCGTCGCGGGTGGTCGGCGCGAGCTGGGCGCAGGCCCGCGCCCAGTCACCGGCCTCGACCGCCTGCTCGAACTCGCGGGCCGTTCGTCGTACGTCGTCCTCGTGGCCGGAGCTGCACGCGCTGCACAGGAGCAGCCCGGACAGCGTCAGCGAGACAAGACGGAGCATGTCCTTCCGTACCCCGCCCGCCGAAGTCCATGCCGTCAGCCGGTGGTGTCACGCGACCGAGGGGGCGGTCCGTGTCACGAACTTGTGGGTGCCGTCGCACCACGGCAGGCGCTGCGACCTCTCGCAGCGGCACACCGCCACCACCGGCCTGGTGACCGGATGCTCGATCCCGTCGCTGTCGACCCAGGTGGCTGCTCCCCGCACCAGGAGGGGCCCACCAGGGCATGCCTGCGTGCGCACGTCCTGCGCGTCGGCCGTGGGGACTTCGCTCATGCCGGCGCCTCGACGAGCTGGTGCGACTCCCAGGTCTCCACCAGCGTCTCGGAGGCGATCGCCTCGACCCGGAGACAGGTCGCGGCGCCGAAGAGGACGTCGTCGGCGAGGCCGGGTTCACCCTCGACCATGGCCGCGCAGATCGAGCGGATCGCGAGCTGCTCGTGCACGGCGTCGGCCTCGACGTGCTCGTCGAAGTAGCGCGCCGTCGCGGCAGGCAGGCCGAGGCGCTCGATGCCGGAGAGGATACGTCGACACGGTGCCGAGCTGGTTGCCTCGAAGGCCGCGAGATGACCGAGGGAGGCACCGCGGAGCCGACGGCGCAGCGCGAACAACGACATCACGTTGTTGACCGCGAGCGTGGTGGCATCCGCCTCCTCGATGTAGGCGCCGTACGTGCTGTCGAGACCCAGCGCGTCGAGCGCGTCGGCGAAGAGCCCGGCGTGCAGTCGGTCGGCACGGCCGGCCCCGTACTCGTCGTACTGGAGCTCGGCCAGGGCGACCTTGGCAGGGCCGTCGATGCGGGGGAGCACGAAGCTCTGCGGATCCGACTCCTTGAGGTGGTAGATGCTGCGCCGGCGCATGAAGTCGGCGAACTGCTCCGAGGTGGCGCGCCGCTGCAGGAACGTGGCCAGCGAGCCGCCGTCGAGCTCGTCGATGAGGCCGCTCAGTCGGTTCGTGAAGCAGCCACCGGCGCGGTTGGCCCGTCGTACGTCGTCCGCGGTGAGGTCGCGGAGCAGGCTCTCCAGGGAGGCCTCGAGCATGCCGCGCGAGTGGATCAGCAGCGGGTCCCACTCGAGATCGGGGTCGACCGAGTCGAAACCGCGGTAGTGCAGCTCGAAGAGCATCCACAACGCCAGCTGGAAGTCCTCGTCGTGGAGGATCCGGTCGGCAGGGCGCGGCAGTGAGGTCACCGAAGACCAGTCCATGGAGCCTTGCGTGGCCCGTCCGGACAGGACCAGCCTCACCTGCTGGCTCAGTGGACCGCGCGGTGCGGGCAGCTGCATGGGTGACCTCCATGGGATGAGCGGGCCGCTGCGGTACCCGCCGGGACCGGTTTCAGACGTTCGTCGCGGGCTTCCGCTTCGCACGGTGACCGGGTCGACGGAGCAGCACCAGGACACCGCGCTTCCCGAAGGCGCGGACCTCCGATGCGACGAGGTCGACCTCGCCGACCATCCAGTCCCCGAGGTCGTCGGCCTGGGCGACGCTTCCCAGCTGGAGCACCGCGAGACCATCGCTGTGGAGGCAACGGTCGATGGTGAGCAGGCAGGCCCGGGCCAGTGCCAGCCCGTCATCCCCACCGTCGATCGCGACCAGCGGGTCTTCCGGGAAGCGATCGGTGTGGGCTGCCGGGACCCAGGGCGGGTCGGCGATCACCAGCGGGAAGACCTCGTCCGCGTCGAGGCAGTCGTCCACCGGCCGTCGGCGAACCTCCACCCGCTCGGCCAGGCCGGCCACGGCCGCGTTGCCGGCCGCGAAGTCGCAGGCCACGGCGTCGATGTCGACCAGCACGCCGTCGCGTCCGGTGCTCGCGATCGCCAACAGGCCGATGTGACCGGCACCTGTGCAGAGCTCGAGCAGTCTCCCCGGCGGTACGGCGAGGGCCAGCTCCGCGGCCCACGCCGACTGCGCCGCGGTCCACGGACGTGGCTCGAGCACGCGCTCGTCGTACACGATCGTGAGATCGCCGAAGGTGAGCTGCCGGGCGGCCGGGGCCTGGGAGGTGCGCATGTGCCGCGCGGTACCCGCCGCGTGGCCCCGTATGCCCTGTGGTCGAGGTCAGCCAGTGCGTGAGATCAGGCTGTCCGGACCGTTGAGCAGGTCGGAGGTGCAGAGCCTTCGGAACCTGAACTCGTCGCACAGCATCTCCAGCGTCGGCTCATGCAGCTCCGGTCGGTGCGAGGCGATTGCGTCCTCGACCAGCACGACGTGGAAGTCGTGGGCGTAGGCGTCCGCTGCAGTGGCCGCCACACAGGTGTGCGTCGACACCCCGGCGACGATGAGCAGGTCGATGCCGCGTGCGCGCAGCTGGTTCTCGAAGTCGGTCCCGTGAAACGCACTGTCGCGTGTCTTCACGACCTCGATCGCGCCGTCGGAGGCCAGCCCGGGGAGCGCCTGTGCGTCACTGTCCCCGGCGATGAGGAAGCCCATGTCGTCCTCCAGCATGTTGAGGGTCCAGGTCGACCGGTCAGGGAGGTGCTCGGTGCGCACCTGGAAGACCGGGACACCTCTGCGTCCGGCCCAGTGGTGCAGCTCGCTGCACCGTGCGGCGAGATCGCGTGCCCGGGGTGCGAGCGGGCCGGAGGAGAAGAAGGCGTCCTGCATGTCGATGACGACGACGGCGGGCGTGGATCCGTTCACGGCGCCAAACTACCGTTGCCGGGGGTCCCTTTCCCGCGAACGGGTACCGGAGTGCAGGTTCCCCTACGAATCGAGGACACCCATGGACGACGACCTGCTGCTCGGACAGCTCCAGCACCACTGGGCCGGCTCGAGCGCCGGCGTCGCCTTGTTCGAGCGCGTCGGACGCACGCACGGCGATCCGGAGGTGGCCGCGGAGATCCGGCTCATGGCGGCCGCGGTCAACGACGATCGTGAAGCGCTGCGACAGATCATCCTCAAGGTCGGCGGGAAACCGTCATCCGTCGCGGCCACCGGTGCTCGTGTCGCCGAGCTGCTGGGTCGCCTCAAGCCGAACGGGCGGATCGTCCGGCGCTCCCCGCTCACCGACGTGCTCGAGCTGGAGATGTTGCGTACGGCGGTCTCCGGCAAGCGGAGCGGCTGGCAGCTGCTGCGTGCACTGGCACCGCATGACTCCCGGCTCGACGAACGTGCACTGGACGAGCTCCTGCGCCGCGCGGAGGACGAGCTGACCCGCCTGGAGAAGATGCACGTGAGGGTCGGGCTCGAGCGGTTGCTGGAGCCTGAACCCGGTGGCGACTAGGGCTCGTTCGGCAAGCGGGCGGGTGAAACCGTCGGTTCGGGGTACCGGGACGGCCACGCGACCCGGCATCCGGCCGGTCGCAGACTTGGGAGGGTCACATGGCACTCGTCTTGTGGATCTTGGCCGTCATTCTGGTGGTCAGCGGAATCGTCTCGCTGGTGCGAGGACAGATCCTCTGGGGGGCAGTCCTGATCATCGTCGGACTGCTCGTCGGACCCGGCGGCGTCAGCCTCTTCACGTAGAGATGGCCGCGGAACGCAGGGGCAGCACCTCCGCGAAGGTGCTCTACCGCCCAGTGGGGCTGGTCACGTCCGTCGTGGCCGGCCTCCTGGCGAGCTCGGTCTTCCGGTGGGTGTGGAAGCGCGCCGCCCATGGCGATCGTGCAGATCCCCCGAAGCCCCTCGAGAGCGAGTACGCGCTCAAGGAGATCCTCGCTGCCGCCGTGGTCCAGGGCGCGATCTACGCAGTGGTGCGTGCCCTGACCGAGCGCGGGGGAGCGCGGGCCTTCGAGAGGGTCACCGGGGACTGGCCGGGGAGCTGACCTCCATGACTTCCCTCAGCTGCCTCATCCTCAACTGCACGCTCAAGTCCTCGCCGGCCGAGTCCAGTTCCGAGCTCCTCGGATCACAGGTCCTCGCTGCGCTGCTGGACCACGGGGTGACCGGCGAGATGCAGCGCGTCGTGGACCACGACGTGCGTTTCGGGGTGAGCACCGACGAGGGTGACGGAGACGAATGGCCGGTGCTGCGCGAGAAGGTGCTGGCCGCCGACATCCTCGTGCTGGTCACCCCGATCTGGCTGGGACAGCCGTCGTCGGTGTGCAAGATGGTGCTCGAACGCCTCGATGCCGAGCTCTCGGAGACGGACGACGACGGCCGCATGCTGACCTATGACAAGGTCGCCGGCATCGGCGTGGTCGGCAACGAGGACGGCGCCCACCACGTGACCGCCGAGCTGTGCCAGGCGCTCAGCGATGTCGGGTTCAGCCTGCCCGCCAATGCGGTGACCTACTGGGTGGGGGAAGCGATGCAGGGCGTCGACTACAAGGACAAGCAGCCCACCCCGGAGAAGACCGTCGAGACCACCAGGACGCTGGCACTCAATGCGTCTCACCTTGCCGGGCTGCTGGCGAAGTCGCCGTACCCGGCCACGAGTTGACCGGGTAGCACCATGAACGGCAGGCCGTCGTACGACGGGGGCTCAGGAGCCGTCGACGTCGAGGCCATCCACATCGAGAATGGCGATCGGATCCAGGCGGGTGACCTCCCGGGTGGCGAGGTCGACCATGACGGCGGTGTCCGCCGGCACCGGTGTCCATCCGGCCTGGCCCAGGCCGCTGGAGACGATCTCGAGCCGGCCGTCGTGCTCGCGGTAGTCCATCGCGAAGTACTCCGTCGTGTGCCGCGGCGGGATCTCGCCCTCGTCGTCGAAGAGCTCGCGCAGTGCCCGCAGTGGCGAGTCGGCGCGCGAGTTGATGTGGATGGCGAACATGTGGGTCGGTGTCAGCATCAGCGCGTTCAGGCTGCACCGGGGGAACTTCTTGATCAGCGTGCTGAGGGCAGTGGTCACGCCCACCGCCTCGTCGTCGTGCTCCTCGACGCTCTGGTGGACGAAGCGGAAGTAGCGCTCACTGTCGGTGTCGCCACGCAGCATCGACCGCGTCCTGGGGGTCAACAGGGCCTCGAGCTCGGCGATCGGGTGGATGTGGCCGTTGTGCGCGAACGCGGCGTCGTGGGCGAAGAACGGATGTGTGTTCTCGGGCCGGACCTCGAGGCCTCCGGTCGCCCAGCGCAGGTGCACCAGACCCGCACCGGAGAGAGGCTCGCGCACGAGAATTCCGTAGGTCTCGTCGATGTCGGCCGAGCGCGGCGAGCTGGACGTGCGGGTGGTGCCGTCCTTTGCGTGCCACGCCATGCCCCAACCGTCGGAGTGGACCGAGGTCAACGACGTGAACGCGGCGAGGCCCTCCTGGCCGAGCAGGTCGGCGACCGAGCACGGGGACTGGGTGACGTATCCGAAGAGGCGACACATGGCGGTGGGAGACCTTCCGGCCGACGAAGGGCAGGTGCGAAGCGCGATGAACGAACGCTCCAGGACAGGTACCCCGGATCTGTTCAGGACAGTCGGGGTCGAGGAGGAGCTCCTGCTCGTGGACGCCGAGACCGGCGCACCACGGTCGACGGCCAGCCACGTGCTGCGCGTGGCGGCCCGGCACGGCGACGGTGAGGCCGACGCGGACGACGTCGGTGGTTCCGTCGGACCGGAGCTCCAGGAGCAGCAGGTCGAGACGGACACGCCTCCCGAGGAGGACCTCGGCCTGCTCGAGATCCAGCTGGGCACGTGGCGTGAGAAGGCACGTGCGGCCGCGGCCGAGTCCGGGACGCTGGTGCTGGCCAGTGGCACCACCCCGCTGCCGGTGCGACCCCAGACCTTCGACGACGAGCGTTACTCCGAGATGGCGGACCGCTTCGGACTGACCGCGAGCGAGCAGCTCACCTGCGGCTGCCACGTGCATGTCTCGGTCTCCTCCGACGACGAGGCGGTCGGCGCACTGGACCGGATCAGGGTGTGGCTGCCGGTGCTGCTCGCGGTGAGCGCCAACTCGCCGTACTGGCAGGGAACCGACTCCGGCTACGACAGCTACCGGTCGCAGGCATTGACCCGGTGGCCGACCAACGGGCCGACCGAGGTCTTCGGCAGCGGTCGGGCGTACGACGAGCACCTGCGCAGGCTCACCGACACCGGAGTGCCGCTCGACGAGGGAATGGCCTACTTCGACGCCCGGCCGTCACGCAGGTACCCCACGCTCGAGGTGCGGGTGGCCGACGTGTGCCTGGACCCGCGCGACGCCGTGCTCGTCGCAGCGCTGGCCCGGGGGCTGGTCTCGACGGCGGCCGCCGACTGGCGCCGGGGTGTCGAGCCGGACTCCGCCTCCGTCGCCCTGTTGCGGCTGGCCATGTGGCAGGCAGGCAAGCGCGGCACCTCCGGTGACCTCCTCGACCCGGTCACCCACCGGCCGAAGCCGGCCCGTGAGGTGGTGGAGTCACTGGTCGCCCATGTGGCGTCGGCGCTGGAGGCGACGGGTGACACCGCACGGGTCCAGGAAGGCGTCGACCGGGTGTTCTCCCGGGGCACCGGCGCCGCCCGGCAGCGCGCGATCGTCGCGGAGGAGGGACGCCTCGACCGCGCAGTGGTGCGGCTGGCCCGGCTCACCTGACTCCACTGATGCCGACCCGAAGGTGGACGCGGGTGGATCGGCGCAGCATGATCGGTGATGACCGGACGAGGAGGCATTGATGAACCACCACCTTCGGGTGCATGCGCTCAACATCGTCGACGCGACGCGCTATCTGGTGCTCGGCACGGTCGACGACGCGGGCCATCCGTGGACGTCGCCGGTCTACTTCTCGTCGCGCGGGGTGCGTGAGTTCTTCTGGCAGTCGGCCACCGACTCCGTCCACTCGCGCAATCTCGAGCGACATCCGCGGGTCAGCCTGACCGTCTTCGACTCGACGGTCGCGCCGTACCACGGCCGGGCGGTGTACGCCGTCGGCCAGGCCGCTCCGCTCTCCGGGCCCGACCTCGACGAGGCGTTGGAGGCCTACCCGCGGGCGGCCGAGCGCCTGCACGCTGCCTCGTCGCGCGACGAGATGACCGAGCCCTCGCTGTACCGGCTCTATCGCGTGGTCGCCGACGAGGTGTGGGTGCTGTGCCCGCGCCCGCCCGGCCAGCCGTGCCCGTTGCACGGCGTCGCGGCGGACCACCGGGCGCTCGTCGACCTCGATGACTGAGATCGGAATTGCGGTCAACACCTGGCCTGATGCGGTCATAGCCTGAAGTCTGTCGCCTCGGGAGAGCTCGGGGCTGGATCCCGAGGAGAGTCATGGACTTCAAAATCGAACTCATTCCGCTCGCGGTGGCCGACGTCGACCGCTCGATCGAGTTCTACGGCAAGGGCCTGGGCTGGAGCATCGACCACGACCAGACCGTCTCGCCCGAGCTGCGCTTCGTGCAGGTGACACCGCCCGGTTCGGCCTGCTCGTTCTGCTTCGGGGTCGGACTCCAGATGATGCCGGAGGGTTCCTCGCAGTTCATCCAGGTCGTCGTCTCGGATGCGGACGAGGCGTTGGCCTACCTGCGCGAGCGTGGCATCGAGTGCGAGGGCGTCGACGACCAGCCGTGGGGCCGCTTCGTCTACCTCACCGACCCGGACGGCAACCGCTGGGCGTTCCAGCAGATCGTGATCCCGTCCTGACGGCGGGGCATCTGGTCGTCGTACGAACTCATCGACGTGGAAGCTCGGGCTGGCGCCTCATCGACCACCAGGTCGCCACGGCAAGCGAGGCGAGCACGATCGTGTCGCCGGCCACCGCGTCGAGGAAGTAGTGGTTGCCGGTCAGCACGACGGCGACCACCATCAGCAGCGGAAGCACTCTGCCGGCCATCCGAACCCAGGCATGTCCGGACTCGCGGACCAGGGCGATGCCGACCAGCAGGTCCCAGCCGACGTGGAAGCTCGGCATCGCGGCGTACGGGTTGGTGAACGCCGGTGGTTGCAACACGCGGTAGGCGTTGGTCTGGGTGGTCACCGTGTCGAGGAAGCCGAGGTCCATCAGGCGCGGCGGGGCGACCGGGTAGAAGGCGACGATCGCCATCCCCACCAGGCCCGAGATCAGCAGTGCGTTGCGGTAGACCGGGTAGGCGTCGGGGCGGCGCCACGCCAGCCAGACGAAGACCGTCCCGATCACCGGCCAGTGGCCGTAGATGTAGATGGCGTTGACCACGGTCATCAGGCCGGGCAGGTCCATCGCGAAGGACTGGGCCTGCTGCTCGACGAAGATGCCGAGGCTGCGCTCGAGCGCGACGAGGTCGTGCGCGTTCGACGTCGCCGTGGCGGCGTCGCCCACCGTGAGACTGCGTACGCCGAAGTACGTGGCCGCCGCGACCGCCAGCAGCACGAGCTGCCGGAGCACGAAACCGACGAGGGTGCGCGGTGGCGGCGTGGTGGCCTGGTCCGGAACGGCAGTGGGTCGGTCGAGAAGTGTCACCTGTCCACCGGACCACGCGTGGTGGGCCGGCCACATCGGGGCGAGCCCCGGACTGCACCCCGAGGCCGGGGTCGGGGTTCGGTCAGGGCCGGTGGCGCGTGTGTGCCCGGCCTGCCCGGCCACCACGCCCTAGAGTCGCTCTATGCCGACGCAGCAGGTGGAGAGCATCCGGGGCCGGTTCGAGCGGCTGCCCACGCGCGAGCACGCGGCCGGTGCGACCGCCGGTTCGATCGCGATCTCGCACCGGTGGGTGGCGGAGAAGAAGGGGCGGCGCAGGTCGACCGGCCGGTGGTACCGCATCTCGGCGGAGGAGTCCGGCGGCTCGATCTTCCGGGTGCTCACCTTCGACCCGACGCTGTCCTACGGCGGCGCACAGGGCGACCTCGTCATCGACTGGGCGGGCTGGCTGGTGCTGACGGACTACGCCGAGGACACCGGAGCCGGCCTCGCGCTCGAGTTCCGGCGGGCCCGGTGGTGGCACTACCCGCGGATCGCGGTCACGCACCCGGACCCGGTGTCGCGCGTCGCGTTGCGGGTCTCCGCAGTCGCCTTCGTGCTCGGGGTGATCCCTTTCCTGGTCTCGCTGATCGGGTGGCTGGCTGACCTCGGCTGAGTGGCCCGAGTCAGCGCTGGATCACGTTGAGCTGCGGCTCTCCGGCGACGTACCGCGCCAGCTGGGCCTCGACCAGCCGGTCGACCCGCGACAGCATCGCGGTGGTCCCTCCGGCCGAGTGCGGAGTGATCAGCACCGACGGGGCGGCCCACAGCGGGTGGTCGGCCGGGAGCGGTTCGGGGTCGGTGACGTCGAGGGCCGCCGAGATGCGGCCCGCCTCGGCGAGCAGTGCGTCGGTGTCGACGACCGGACCGCGCGAGAGGTTCACCAGCAGCGCGCCGTCGTGCATCCGGGCGAGGAACGCGGCATCGACGAGGTGGTGGGTCTCGTCGTTCAGCGGAGTCAGCAGGACGACCACGTCGGCGCTGGGGAGCAGCTGCGGGAGCTCGGTCATCGGCGCGGAGCCGTCGCGTCCGCTGCGCGTCACCCCGGTCACCGTGCACTCGAAGCCCTCGAGTCGACGCGCCAGTGCCTGGCCGATGCTGCCGAAACCGACGATCACCACATGCCTGTCGGCCAGCGACGGGCCGGCGTTGTCGCTGTCCCACACGCGCTCCGTCTGGGCCTTCACGAAGCGCGGGAGCTGGCGGATCGACGCGAGGATCAGCGCCACGCCCATCTCTGCCGTCGCCGGGTCGTGCACCCCTCGGGCATTGCAGAGCGTCGTACCCGCCGGCACCCACGGGGCGATGTCGTCGACGCCGGCGCTCTGCGACTGGATGACCTGGAGGTGCTCCATGCGCGGGATCAGGTGCTGGTAGTCGAGCTTCGCCGTGTACGGCGTGACCCAGAACGTGGTGGTCCTCAGCACCTCGGGATCCATGCCCTCACGGAACTCGTTGTAGGTCAGTCCGGCCGGCGGATCCTGCAGCCGGCTGACCGGGAACGGCAGGGTCACGACGGCGGTGGTGGTGGTGGGTGGTGACGGCAAGGAGTCCTCCAGTACGACGGCGGTCGGTCCAGCCTAGGTGTCCTACAGGGCGAGCGCCTCGCGCATCGACGGACGCCGCAGCTGCGCCGCCAGGTAGGCCGCCGCGACCAGCGTCAGGGCGCCCATCAACGCCCAGATCACCTGATAGCTCAGCAGCGTCACCAGCGCGGCACCGACGATGAGCGAGAGGGCCTGCGGCGTGCCGAGCAGCACCTCGATGGCGGTAGACACCCGGCCCATCAGGCGTTGCGGCGTACGTCGTTGGACCAGCGTGGTGAACGCGACGAAGGTGAGCGGCAGCGTGAAGCCCATCAGCATGATCGGCGCGAACAACAGGGTCAGCGTGGGGGCGAGGGAGACGCCGAGGAACGACGTGCCCATCAGGAAGAGGCCGAGCGCGATCGAGGCCGGCTCGCCGAGCGAGCGCACCAGCCGGCTGGCGCAGAGCCCTCCGACGATCGCGCCGAGGCCCTGCACGCTGACCAGCACCCCGACGTACTCGGCCGGCTTGTGGAACGCGTCGGTGATCGCATAGATCGACGCCTCCGCGTAGCCGAGCACCAGCAGCAGGATGGCGAACGAGATCACCACCTGGCGCAGCACCGGCTCATGGGCGAGGTGGCGGGCGCCGGCCGTCATCTCCGACCAGAAGTCGGCATCCTCGCGCTCGGGCAGGTCCTCGGTGAGCTTGATCCGCGCGATGCAGACCGCCGCGACCAGGAACGAGACCATGTCGACCACCACGACGCCCCACCCGTGGGTGAGTGCGAAGAGGGCGGCGCCGACCAGGGGGCCGAAGAGCCGGTAGCCCTCCTTGACCGTCTGCAACGAGGCGTTGGCGTCGACCAGGAGTTCGTCGGGGAGCAGCTCCTTGAGGAGCCCGTTGAGGCCGGCCGGCAGCACCACCATCGAGACTCCGTAGAGGAACGCGACGCTCCAGATGATCCAGACGTGGCTCGCGTCGTGCACGAAGAGCAGGGGAGTTAGCATGACCGCGGAGGCGACGTTTCCCCAGACCAGCAAGGGCTTTCGCCGCATCCGGTCGATCGTCGCGCCGAGCAGGGGAGCGATCAGCGTCGGCAGGAGCATGAAGAGGAAGGTCAGTCCGGCAAGGCCGTTGGAGTCAGTCAGCGTCTTCACCCAGAGGCTGAAGACGAGCAGCATGATCGAGTCGCCGAGCATCGAGGTCGTCGTGCCGGCGAACAGCCAGCCGAAGCCGGGGGAGCGGAACGCTGCGCGCATGGCTAGTCCGCGTGAGGTGCGTCGCCGTCGGGCGTCGGCTCGATCACGTCGTACGTCGGCACGGCCCAGGCCAGGAACGCGCACAGCCGTGAACCGGGTGGCCGCAGCGAGGGGTCGTCGTGCCGGTCGAGGGAGCGGGTGGCGATCTCCTTGAGCGTCTCGTTGATCTCGGCGAGCTCGTCGGCGGTCAGCCACAGCAGCGACTGGTTGACGTTCGCCGCCTCGTCCCAGACGGGGTCGTCCGTGCGGAGGCGTTCGAGGGCGTGGTCGAGGCGGGTGCGTTCGCGGTCGACCATCATGCGGGTCATCGCGGTGCCGGTACGTCGGGTCTCGTCGTCGTCCTCCGCCCCGCCCCAGCTGAGTCCGCGCGAGGTGGCCTGCCACGGGCGCTGCCGTCCCTTGCCGCCCTCGGCCGGCTCGACGAACCCGTGCTCGGCGAGCTTGCGCAGGTGCCAGGAGCAGTTCGCCGGCGTCTCGTCGAGGAGGTCGCCCAGCTCGGTGGCGGTGAGCGCACCACGCAGCACGATGTGCTCGTAGATCTCCTGGCGCACCGGGTGGGCCAGCGCCCGCAGCGCCCCGGCGTCGGTCAGTCGCCTCGTCTCCTGTCGCATGCGTCGAAACTACTCTTTCGAAACACTTCTTGCAATACATCGCGAACCGTGGATTCTTGCGCCCCGAACCGTGGATTCTTGCGGTGCGAACCGTGATAGGAACAGGGCTCATGGACCGGCCTGACGTTCACCGTGATTGCCGGGCTCTTCGTCACGCTCGGCCTGCTGTTGATGATCGGAGACCTCGAGGCGGTCGGCCTGGTGGTTGTCGGCGCGTTGCGCTAGTTGCCGTCGACCGGCCGCAGCGGCAGGCGGGCCCGGACCGACAAGGTGCCTGCCCCCTCCGCCAGCGTGAAGACCTGTCGGAAGGCGAGCTCGCGTGGCGCGGCGTCGACGTCCACGCGGAACACCACCCGCCCGGACGTGGTGCTCCGCCCGCCGTTCAGCCTCTGCCGGTGCACGGCCCGACGCCCATCCAGAGTGAAGAGTGGGCCGCTCTGGCGAGTGATGTAGAAGGAGTTGCCGGCCCGGTCCTCGGCATAGCCGCCGAACATCTGCAGGAGTACGCCGGCCCACAGGCTTCCCTCGTCGGCCCAACCGAGATCGCTGTCGTAGGGGTAGAGGGTGAGGTAGCTCGCGGTGAACCCGGCGCCGGCGGGGAGCAGGGCCTGACCGGGCCTCGCCGCGACGACGTTGCAGTCGTCCTCGACCTCGGCGCAACCGGCGTCATAGTGCCGTTGCGGTTCGTAGAGTGCCTGTGCCGCTCCGGCATCGATGGTGCCGGAGGCCACGTCGACGACCTGCGTGAGGCCGTCGTACTCGACCTCGATGCGCAGGTCGTCGGGCGCCAGCTTGCCGCGGAGCGCGATCACCACGAACTGGGGGTCGAGGGCGTCGAGGGTGTCACTGGGATCCTCGAGCTTCACCGAGTCCACGGTCACGCGCTGGTCACCGGCGGCGAGACGGATCTCGATCGGGTTCGGGTCGTTCTCGCGACCGAAGCCGCCGATCGCGCGGATCCTCCACGTCACCGGCACGAGGCTGCCGCCCTTCGGGGCGTGCAGGTCCCGGTACCTGCTGCTGCGTGGATCGTCGAAGTCGTAGCTGACCAGGTCGTGGTCCAGCGCATCGGTGGGGTCCGCGACGCTGACCGTGACCTCGCTTCCCGGCAGCAGCACGGTCTGCTCGGTGCCGTACGGCGACGCATCCAACGGGAGGGTCTTCCCGACTTCGAGCACGTCCACCGGGTCGTCGCGGAGCTCGCCCGCCAGTCGCACGGACAGTACGACGGCCTCGACCATCAGGGCCGCCGTCACGATCACGAGGGCCGTGCGCAGGTGGTTGGGGCGGGTCCGGATCTCCGTCTCGCTCATGCCAGTTTCCTTCCCGGGACGGTCCAGGCGATCACGGTGCGCTTGCGCTCGGTCACGATCGCGTCGCCCACGTGGGCCCGGACATGGGCGGAGAGGGCGAGGTCTCCGGCAGGTTCGCCGGCGGCCACGTCGAAGACGAACTGGTCTCCGTCGGGACTGCTCAGGTAGCCGTTGTCGAATGAGCTCAGGTCACTGCTCCTGACGCTGGGTCGTCCCTCGAGACTCGCCGACAGGGTGAAGCTGGAACGCCACAAGGCAATGGCCTCGGTGCGCACGCTCACGTCGTGCGGCGGCTCGACCTGGACGACCATGAACTCGCGACCGGGTTCGGCCCACCCGATCCCGTCGACGTACGGCGTGCGCAGGCTCACCGTCACCGTGCACGTCACGTACTCCGGATAGCTGATCCGCAAGGGGGAGTCGTCACCGCGAAGCGCGGGTCGTTGGCGGAAGCGCCCGCAGCCGAAGTCGTCGAGGTCCGCGAGCTCCTCTGCGCTGGGGATGTCCGCCAGTGCGGCGGCCCTCCCGTTGTCGACCGAGCCGTCGGAGGCGTCGACCACCTGGGTCTCGTCGTCGACGGTGATGCGGACCTCGATGTCCTTCGGGTGGCCCTCGACTGCGACCCACCTCTCGCCGCCCTGATCGAGGGGGCCGTTGGGATCGAGGCCGAGGCCGCCGGGGCCACTCAACGGATAGTCCTTCCCGTCCGCACGCAGCACGACCTCGATCTCCATCACGAAGGGCGTGGCGATCGTGGCCACCGGGATCCTGTCCTCGATGGTGGCCTGGACGCGGACGAAACTGCCGCCGTCGGGTGCCTGCAGGTTGGCCGGTGCGCCGGACAGGTCGGGCAACGTGTCCTTCGGCTCTCCTGCGGCCACGTGCAGCCGGGCCCACGGGATCCACACGGTCGCCTGGTCGGGCAGGTCCTTCGCGGGCGACGGCGCCCGGAACACGTCGCCGACCTCGGCACGCGGACGGCGGTCGTCCTTCTTGACCACGACCAGGGTGAGGGCCAGCGCCGCGACGACGACTGCCATCACTGCGGCCAGCAGGGGCAGGAGGCGCCGCCGCACAGGAGGGCGGTCCGCGCCGGATTCGTCGTCGTTCACGGACTGTTCTTTCCCGAGCGCGCACCACCGCAAACGGGGGGTACGGCAGACTCGGGTCCATGACTGATCCAGCCACGTTCACCCTGCACAGAGGCGGCGCCGACGGTTCCCTCGACGAGCGGCTCGACGCGGGCCTGACCGAGTTCAACCGCGCGGCCACCCCGGGAGTCCCCGACGCGGAGGAGTTCACGGTGGCCGTCAAGGACGCGGACGGCGAGCTGGCTGCGGGTGTCAGTGGCTGGACCTGGGGCACCGCCGCCGGCATCGGCATGACGTGGGTCCGTGACGACGTACGTCGCGACGGGTGGGGTGGTCGTCTCCTCGACGAGGCCGAGCAGGTCGCCCGTGACCGCGGCTGCGTGCAGATGCTGGTCTCGTCGTTCACCTTCCAGGCGCCGGGCTTCTACGAGAGCCGCGGGTACGTCGAGTTCGCCCGCACCGAGGGCATTCCGACGGCCGGATCGGCCGACGTGCACTTCCGGAAGTCGCTCGACTGATCGCCCCACTCGGCCGGTCGGAAACGCGGCGTGAAACTCGTCGTGAATGCGCCTGAGTGGCGGTCGGTGTTGCGTCGTACCCGCTCCTAGAATTGGAGCATGACGACAATGGGGGCAGCACCTGGGGAGGACGGGCTGAACGGCCTGTTCGATGCATCACCGGACCGAGGGGTCCGCACGTCCGCGGCCGCGGAGCTGGCGTTCCTTGCCGGCCTGGTCGCGATCTTCACCGCACCTTTCACGGCGGTTCGCGCGGTCTCGGTCATCGCCGGTGTGGTGGCGCTGGTCTTCGTCCTGTTCGGCATGGCCGCGACCAGTCGGGCGAACGTCGCCGGCCGGGCACTCGTGCCGGCCGGCCTGTTCCTCGCCCTGGCCTCGCTGGTCATGGTCGGCATGGGGTACGCCGGCTACGACACCGCGTTCGGTGACGGTGTCGTGCCGACGCTGGCCGAGTGGCTCGACACCCTCGACTCCTGGTTGCGACTGCCCTAGGCTCGGCCGGCCAGGACGGTCGACGTACGCCGGTGCCGCAGGACGACACCGAGCCGCACGAGGCCGAACCCGACGGCGAAGATCGCGAGCGCGACGAGGCCGTAGCTGAGCGGGAACTCGTCGGTGGTGAAGGCCGGGTCCGCACCACCGTCCAGTGAGTCCAGCATCAGGTACAGCGTCTGGAACGTGAACGCCCACAGGTACGCGACGGCGTACGTCGTGTTGGCGGCCAGCGTGGAGCGCAGGAAGTAGCCCGCCGGGAAGGCGACGAGGATGGCGACTGCGGCGATCATGAGGGCACCTCGACGTCCACGTGGGCGACGGGACGCCGCACGCCGGAGAGCATCAGGACGATTGCGGCGGTGGTCACCAGCACGTTGAGCGCGACCAGCAGCTTCAACCACGACGGGACGTCGACGAAGAACGCGGGAAGTGACGTGAGGGCGTTGACGATCAGCGCGCCCGAAGCGACGCGAAGCGCCGCCGGGCTGTCCGAGCGCCAGGCGACGATCACCGCGACGAGTCCGATGATGCCGAGCACGGTGCCGAGCAGGAGCACGACGTACGGCGGACCGGTCTCGCCGTCGGGCGTAGGGGTGAACGCGCTGGGAATGCTGACGACGCTGAGGAGTCCGGCGAGCACGAGGCCGACTCTCTGGCGGGTGGATTTGATGGACATCTGCTGGCTCCTGGGGAGGCTGGCCGGCGGGTTGCCGGCTGGTTGGCACCACGCTCGTCCCACCGGGCTTCCCGGCGACAGGGCGTCCCTTCCCGACATCTTCCACCTTCTCGGGCCCGCCTGGTGCGAAGGAGGGAAGGATTACCCATGCGCCCGGTCCCCGGTGCGTCCATCATGGGGTGGTGGACACGCTGCGCGTGGTGATCGCCGACGACCACCCCGTGGTGCGGGGCGGGTTGCGTGCGCTGCTGGAGACCAGCCCCGGGTTCGAGGTGGTCGCCGAGGCCGCCGACGGGGAGGCCGCCGTGCGAGAGGTGCAGCTGCTGCGGCCCGACGTCGTGCTCATGGACGTGCGGATGCCGGGGCTCGACGGCGTCGCGGCCACCGCCCGGCTGCACGAGACGGTTCCCGGGACGGCGGTCCTGGTGCTGACGATGTACGACGACGACGCGACCGTGCTCACCGCGATGCGTGCCGGTGCCCGTGGCTACCTGCTCAAGGGTGCGGAGCAGGAGGAGATCCTTGCCGCGATCCGCGCCGTCGTCGGGGGTCAGGTCATCTTCGGGCCCGGGGTGGCCGGAAGGGTGCTCGACTTCTTCGCGGCACCGTCGCCCGGGTCGATGGCGGGGGCATCCGGGGAGGCGGCGTTCCCCGAGCTGACCGCCCGGGAGCGCGAGATCCTCGACCGGCTCGCCGCGGGGCGCCGTACGGCGGTGATCGCCCGGGAGCTGTTCCTCTCGCCCAAGACGGTCAGCAACCACCTGACCACCATCTTCGCCAAGCTCCAGGTGGCCGACCGTGCCGCGGCGATCATCCGCGCCCGGGAGGAAGGCATGGGCCGCACGTGACGGTGTACCCCGTCCTGGTCGCGCTGGTCGTGACGGCAGTCAGCTGCGTGGGCAGTGGTCTGGCGCTCCTCGCCACCCGGCGCAGCAGACTCGCCGCGGGCCTCCTCGTGCTCGGTGGCGTGACGTTGGCCGCGGCCACGCTCGTCTCCGGCACCGGAGACGCCCGTCCCGCAGAGCAGCTGGCCGAGCTCCTTTTCGCGGCGGCCGCAGGGCTGTTGCTGCCCTTGGCGATCATCACCTATCCCCGGGTCGAGTGGCGTCACCCGGTCGACTTCGCCGCACTCGTGGGAGTGGCGGGCGCAGGGCTCCTGATCACGGTCCAGCCCGGGGCGTCCGACGCGCAGGGCGTCCTGGAGTTCACCGCCGGCTGCATCCTGATCGCGCACACGTGGTGGCGCATCGAGCGTGCGGACGCGGCCGCGCGACGCCCCCTGGTGTGGATGGCGCTCGCGCTGGGCGTCGCGGGTCTCGGGTGCGGCGTCCTCGTCTTCACCGCCGACGGCGGCCAAGGCTCCGCGAGCGACGTCGTGGTGGCCGTCGGCGTGGCTCTGTGGGCCATCGTCGCGCCGGCGATGTACGTCGGTGTCGCCCGGCCGGAGTTCATGGACGTGCGTGCCCTCGTGGTCCGGGTGGCCGTCGTCGCGGTCGCGGTGGTCTGCTACCTGTGCGTGTTCGTCGGCACGGTGTCGTTCCTCGACCTCCTCGGTGGCCCGGGCCTGCCTTCGTCCCCGTCCCCGGGAGTGCTCGGTGTCATCGGCGCCCTCGCTGCGTTGACCGTCCATCCACTGCAGGTGGTCCTGCGCGGCGTCGTGGACGAGCTGCTCTTCGGTCGCCGGCCGGACCCGTTGGACGCCGCGTCGCAGGTCGCCGGCCGTCTGGGCGACGATCCGGTGGTGGCGCTGCAGGCCGTGCGCGAGGCGATGGTGTTGCCGTACGCCGCGATCCGGGTGGACGGCGTCGACGTCGCGGTCTCGGGTACGCCGGTCACCCACGTGCACGCCTTGCCCCTCGCGTTCAGTGGGAGCACTGCGGTGCTGGCCGTCGGTCTGCGCCCCGGAGACCTGGCCCTGGGTCGCGGTGACGCGCACGTCCTCGAGCTGGTTGCGGCACTGCTGTCGCAGACGTTGCACGTGCGGGCGCTGGCCGACGAGCTGCGGCTCTCGCGGGAGGGCACGGTCACCGCCCTCGCAGAGGAGCGACGGAGGCTGCGCCGTGACCTCCACGACGGCCTGGGCCCGCGGCTCTCCGGGATCGCGTTCACCTCGGACGCCGTGCGCAACACGTTGCGGTCCCAACCCGACCGGGCCGAGGAGCTGCTCACCACCCTGCGGACCGAGACGGTCGCGGCGATCACGGAGATCCGTCAATTGGTGTACGCCATGCGGCCTCCCGCGCTCGACGAGCTCGGCCTGGTCGGTGCCCTGCGGCAGGCGGCCACCGCAATGCGCACTCCCGAGGGCGGACCGGTCCAGGTGAGGATCGAGGCGGCCGGGCTCCCTCCGCTGTCGGCTGCCGTCGAGGTGGCGGCGTACCGCATCGTCGCGGAAGCCCTGACCAACGTGGCCCGCCACAGCGGCCACCACCGCGCCCACGTGCGTCTGGCCTCGGACGGTCGGCAGCTGGAGATCGACGTCCTCGGCGAAGGCCTTGCCGCAGACCGGGCCTGCGCCTGGACACCGGGGGTGGGCATGGCGTCCATGCGCGAGCGGGCCGCCGAGCTGGGCGGCACGGTCACGGCCGGTCCGGGGCCCTCGGGAGGCAGGGTTCACGCGGTCCTGCCCCTGCCCGGCGGCGGGTAGGGCGAAGCCCGGGCAGGAGGCCCTTCTGCGAGGCTGTGCCCATGGAGCTACGTCATCTCGAGGGGTTCGTCGCGGTCGCCGAGGAACTCCACTTCGGTCGGGCCGCGGCACGACTGCACATGGCGCAGCCACCGCTGAGCCAGCAGATCCGCCTGCTCGAGCGCGACCTCGGCGCGACCCTGTTCGAACGCAGCACGCGCACCGTCCGGCTCACCCCGGCGGGGGAGTCACTGCTGGGCCCCGCTCGCGACGTCCTGGCCGCCGCGGCGGTCGCGCGTCGCGCCGTGCGGGCGTCGTCACTCGGCGAGGTCGGACGCGTGAGCATCGGCTTCGCCGGCGCCAGCAGCTATGACGCGTTGCCGCGCCTCGCGCAGGAGGTGAACGCCCAGCTGCCCGGCATCCAGCTGGTGCTGAGAAGCCAGATCTACTCCGGGGAGGCGCTCGGCCAGATCGCGTCGGGCGACCTCGACCTCGGCTTCGTCGCCCTGACGACCAGGCCCGACCTGGAGATGCGGGTGATCAGCAACGAGGAGATCGTCGTCGCGCTCCCGAAGGCGCATCCGCTCGCCCGCCGCAAGACCGTCGACCTCAACGCCCTCGCCACCGAGCCGTTCGTGACCTTCCCGGCTTCGCACGGCTCGGCGATCCATGACGCCACGACGCGGCTGTGCCTTGACGCCGGCTTCACGCCGATGGTGGCCCAGGAGGCGCCCGACGCCTACAACCTGCTGACCTTGGTCGGCGCCGGTGTTGGCGTGGCGTTGGTGGTGGGCTCCTCGCAGCACATCCAGCTCGAGCACGTGGCCTTCCGGCCGTTGCGCAAGAAGTCGGCCGCCCTGCCGATCGCGTTGGCCTGGCGGGCCAGCAACAACTCCGGTGCCCTGCGGGAGGTGCTGCGGGTGGCGGAAGAGGTTCTGCCTACCGTTGGGTAAGACGGAATCCGTCATACCAAGTGTCCAATTTAGTGTTGGACGCGTATCAATTTCATCGCCATCGTAGGTAGCCCCACGTGACCGCCCCCGCAACGAGGAGCTCCTCATGGCATCGAGCACGACAGCGAGCGTCGACCACGACGACCGCGCCCAGCGAGCCGGCGCTCGCAAGGCCGGCATCGCCGCCTTCGTCGGCACCACCGTCGAATGGTTCGACTTCTACATCTACGGCTCGGCCGCTGCGCTCGTGCTCGGTGACGTGTTCTTCCCGAACACCTCGTCGGCCGTCGGCACGCTCGCGGCCTTCGGCACCTTCTGGGTGGGCTTCCTGGCCCGCCCGCTCGGTGGCGTCGTCTTCGGCCACTTCGGGGACAGGTACGGCCGCAAGAAGTCGCTGATCGCGACCCTGATGATCATGGGCTTCGCCACCCTGGCGATCGGTTTCCTGCCCAGCTACGGCGCCATCGGCGTGGCCGCCCCGATCCTGCTTGTCCTGCTGCGCATGCTCCAGGGCGTCGCGGTCGGTGGCGAGTGGGGCGGAGCGGTCCTGATCGCCACGGAGTACGCACCGCCCGGCAAGAAGATCCTGTACGGCGCCTTCGCGCAGCAGGGCTCGCCGGTCGGCAACCTGTTGGCCACCCTGGCCTTCCTGGCCGTCACCCAGCTCTCCGACGAGGCCTTCGGCTCGTGGGGCTGGCGCCTGCCGTTCCTGTTCTCGGCACTGCTCGTCTTCGTGGGCCTGTTCATCCGGCTCAGGCTCAGCGAGACGCCCGAGATGACCAAGCTCCTCGACAGCAAGCGCACGGCCCGTATGCCCATCATGGAGCTGCTCCGCAACCACATGGGGATCGTCCTCCTCGGCGTCGGCGCCGTCACCGCGGGTGTGGCCGTCACCTACGTCAAGACCACCTTCGCGCTGTCGTGGGCCACCACCGAGCTGGACTTCAACCGCTCCGACTTCCTGGTCGTCGTGGCCATCTCGCTGGTCGTGCAGGTGCTCGTGCAGCCCTTCGGCGCCGTACTCGCCACGAGGATCGACCTCAAGCGAGCCATCCTGCTGATGCTGGTGCCCGAGCTGGTCCTGCTGCCGCTGATGTTCGTGCTGATCAACACCGGGTCGATGATGTGGGCCATCGTCGGCATGGCCCTCGCCACGGCCCCGCACGCGATGTACTACTCGGCGCTGGCCGGCATCCTGTCCGAGGTCTTCCCGGCCGAGATCCGCTACACCGGCATCTCGGTGAGCTACCAGCTCTGCACGACGATCTTCGCCGGTACGGCGCCCCTGGTCTCGCAGTTCCTCCTCAACGAGACCGGCTCCATCATCAGCGTGATCGTCCTCGGCCTCGGCTACGTGCTCATCTCCGTGGTCTGCGTGCTCGCCCTGATCGCCCGCACCTCCTGGCGTCGTACGCCGGTGCCGGTGACCGCCGGCGCGCACACCGCCTGACCGCCGACCACCCTTTCCCAGAAGAAGGCATCCCGATGAACCTCGCTGACCGCGACCCCGCCCTCCGCCCGCTGCTCGACGCGCTCATGCCCGCCGACGACCGCGCCCGCCTCGAGACCGTCCTCGACGACCTCGGCGAGCTGGCCGGCACCGAGCTCGACGCGCTGGCCGCCACCGCCGACCGCAACCCGCCGACCCTGCGCCAGTTCGCCGCCGACGGCACCCGCGTCGACGAGGTGGAGTACCACCCGGCGTACCGGCGGATGAGCGAGATCGCCTTCGAGACCTTCGGCCTGGCTGCGATGTCACACCGCTCCGGGGTCTTCGGGTGGCCCACGAGGACCCCGCACCTTGTGAAGTACGCCGTGTCCTACCTGTTCGTGCAGTCGGAGTTCGGCCTGGCCTGCCCGGTCTCGATGACCGACTCCGCGGCCCGGGTGCTGCGGCTCTTCGACCCGGAGAGCTTCGCCGACGAGATCGACGCGCTGAGCTCGACCGACATGGACACGCTCGCCACCGGCGCCATGTTCATGACCGAGAAGCAGGCCGGCACCGACATCGGCCAGACCGAGACCGTGGCCACCGACCACGGCGACCACTGGACCCTGACCGGCCACAAGTGGTTCTGCTCGAACGTCTCCGCCGACGTCATCCTGACCCTCGCCCAGGTCCCGGGGCAGGGGACCGGCACGCGCGGGGTCGGCATGTTCATGGTGCCGAAGTTCCGTCCCGACGGCACCCGCAACACCTTCCGCATCGAGCGGCTCAAGGACAAGCTCGGCACCAGGTCGATGGCCAGCGGCGAGGTCTCTCTCGAAAGTGCCTACGCCCGCCCGGTCGGTGACCTGACCCGTGGCTTCCTCCAGATGGCCGAGATGCTCAACGTCTCCAGGCTCTCGAACGCGATGCGCGCCAGCGCCCTGATGCGCCGCGCGGTCCGCGAGTCGATCGACCACACCCGCCAGCGGGTCGTCTTCGGCAGGACCCTCTTCGACCAGCCGCTGATGCGGGCCACCCTGCTGCCGCTGATGCTCGACGCCGAGGCCTCGCTGGGCCTGGTGCTCGAGGCCTCCGAGCGACTCGACGCCGCGGACGCGGGCGACGAGCGGGCCGCCGCACTCATCCGCATCCTCACCCCGCTGGCCAAGCACACCGTGTGCAAGCGGGCCCGCACCGTGACCGGTGAGGCGATGGAGATCCGCGGCGGCAACGGCTACATCGAGGACTGGGTCAACCCCCGCCTCGTGCGCGACGCCCACCTCGGCTCGATCTGGGAGGGCTCCTCCAACGTCATCGCCCTCGACGTGCTCCGCTGCATGCGCAAGGAGCAGGGCCACCAGGTCGTCACCGGCACCTACCTCGACCGCCTCGCCGCGCTCGACGAGCCGGCCGTCAAGCCGATGGCTGACGACCTGACGCTGCGGTTCCGGGCCTTGCAGGCCCGTGGTGACGCGCTGCTCGCGGCCGACGCCGACAGCCAGCAGGTCGGCATCGCGGCGTACGTCGACGACCTGTGCCACACCGTGGTGGCCACCCTGCTGCTCGAGCAGGCGCAGCGCGAGATCGTGGTCGGGCTGGGCCACCGCAAGCTGCTGCTGGCCCACACCGCCCTGCACCGCATCGTCGCCGGACGCCTTGTCGAGACCCCCGCCCTCACCGCGCTCGAGCAGATCGCGGACGGCGGCGAGGTCGCCGCCGACCTGGCCCGCGCGGCGTACGACGCCATCCCGTCGACCACCGAGGTGAGCACCCGTGCCTGAGTCCACCGGACCGCTCTCCGGCGTACGCGTCGTCGACCTCTCCAAGATCCTGGCCGGTCCCTACGTGACGATGTCCCTGGCCGACATGGGCGCCGACGTGATCAAGGTCGAGCACCCCGACGGTGGTGACCCGACCCGCAAGTGGGGCCCTCCGTTCAACGGCCCCGACGCCACCTACTACCTGGCCGCGAACCGCAACAAGCGGTCGGTGACGCTCGACCTGAAGTCGCCGGAGGGCCAGGCGGCCGTGCACCGGCTCATCGAGGACGCCGACGTGGTGGTCGAGAACTTCCGTCCCGGCAGCTCGCTGGCCGACGACTTCAGCTTCGAGCGCCTCTCCGAGCAGTACCCGAAGCTCGTGGTGCTGAACATCTCGGCCTTCGGCGAGACCGGCCCGATGAAGCTCGAGCCCGGCTACGACATGGTCGCCCAGGCCTCGGCCGGACTGATGTCGCTGACCGGTGAGCCCGACGGCCCGCCGCTCAAGGCCGGCTTCGCGATGGCCGACCTCAGCGCCGCGCTGTTCGGAACGATCGGCCTCCTCGCGGCCCTGGTCGAGCGGGGTCGCACGGGTCGTGGGCAGTACGTGACCACGTCGCTGTTCGAGACCCAGCTGGCGCTGCACATCAACTGGTCGACCGGCTACTTCGCCACCGGCGAACGGCCCAAGCGACTGGGCTCGGGCCACCCCAACCTCGTGCCCTACCAGGCCTACCCGGCCTCCGACGGCTACTTCGTGATCGCGGTCGGCAACGAGAGCATGTGGCAGAAGCTGTGCCACAACATCGACCGCCCCGACCTGCTCGAGGACCCCCGCTTCGCGCGGAACGCCGACCGGGTGACCAACCGCAAGGCGCTCAACGTCGAGATCGAGGCCGCCCTCGCCGGTCGCACGGTGGACGAGTGGTGCGAGCTGCTCGGCAAGGTCGGGGTGCCGGTCACCCCGATCCGTTCCCTCGACGAGATCTACGAGTCCGAGCAGACGAAGGTGCTCGGCATGATCGACACCGTCGACCACCCGGTCGTCGGACCGCTCGAGCAGATCCGCTTCCCGGTCAACTTCCGCGGCGAGCGCCCGGCCCTGCGCAGCGCTCCTCCCACGCTGGGCCAGCACAGCCGCGAAATCCTGTCCGAGATCGGGTACGACGACGCCGAGATCGACAAGCTCATCGGGGGTGCTTCATGACCGTGGCACTCCTCGATGACGGAGTATGTACCCGTTCGAAGGTACGACGGCGAGAGCGGCGACGAGCCCACGACGTACCCCTGGCCACTCACAGTCGACCCTCCTCACCGTCGTCCCTCTCACGTTAGGAACCACACCATGTCCAGCCCGACGCCCAAGACGCCCCTGGCCCTCTTCGACACCGACGCCCTGATCGGCGAGGAGGACCGCGCGATCCGCGACACCGTCCGCAAGTACGTCGAGGAGAAGGTCAAGCCGCAGCTGGCCGACTGGTACGAGTCCGCGACCATCCCCGCCCGTGAGCTGGCGCGTGAGCTCGGCTCGCTGGGCGTGCTCGGCATGCACCTCGAGGGCTACGGCTGCGCCGGTACGTCGGCGACGGCGTACGGCCTGGCCTGCATGGAGCTGGAGGCCGGCGACTCCGGCCTGCGCTCGCTGGTGTCCGTGCAGGGCTCCCTCGCGATGTTTGCGATCTGGAAGCACGGCTCCGAGGCGCAGAAGCAGGAATGGCTGCCCCGGATGGCCGCCGGCGAGGCGATCGGGTGCTTCGGCCTGACCGAGCCGGGCTTCGGCTCCAACCCGGCCGGGATGGTCACCCGCGCGAAGCAGGACGGCACCGACTGGATCCTGAACGGCAACAAGATGTGGATCACGAACGGCTCGGTCGCCGACGTCGCCGTGGTGTGGGCGCAGACCGACGAGGGCGTCCGCGGGTTCGTCGTACCGACGGACACCCCCGGCTTCTCCGCGCCGGAGATCAAGAAGAAGATGTCGCTGCGCGCCTCGGTCACCTCCGAGCTCGTGCTCGACAACGTGCGCCTCCCCGCCGACGCGGTGCTGCCCGAGGTCGTCGGCCTCAAGGGTCCGCTGTCGTGCCTCAACGAGGCCCGCTACGGCATCGTGTTCGGTGCCCTGGGTGCGGCGCGCGACTGCCTCGAGACGGCCATCGCCTACTCGCAGGAGCGCGACATCTTCGACAAGCCGCTGGCCGCCTACCAGCTCACCCAGGCCAAGCTCGCCGACATGTCGCTCGAGCTGGGCAAGGGCATGCTGCTCGCCCTGCACCTGGGCAGGCTCAAGGACGAGGGCAGGCTCGCCCCCGAGCAGGTCTCGCTCGGCAAGCTCAACAACGTCCGCGAGGCGATCGCGATCGCCCGTGAGTCGCGCACCATCCTCGGTGCCGCCGGCATCACGCTGGAGTACCCGATCATGCGGCACGCCAACAACCTCGAGTCGGTGCTGACCTACGAGGGCACCTCCGAGGTGCACCAGCTGGTCATCGGCCGCTCGCTCACCGGTGAGGCCGCCTTCCGCTGACGGGTCGCGAAGTAACCCGTGCGAAGGCTGGTCGTTGTGACGCGCGTGAAGAGAATCGCGCACGTCCTGATGCCCGCGCTGGTCAGTCTGGGTCTCGTCGGCCTGGATCTGGGTCTGGTCGGTCTGGCGCCGGTCGGTCCTGTCCAGGCTGCAACCTCGGTGCCGTCGTACGCCCCTCTCGACCGACCGGGACCGAAGCTCTCGGTGCCGGCGGCGAGGCTGCGTGAGTCCCTGGAGTGCCACGGATCGCCTGCGTCGACGAAGCGGCCAGTGCTGCTCAGCCCGGCCACCAGCGTGACGCCGCGGGAGAACTACGCCTGGAACTACATGAAGGCGTTCACCGCCCAGGGCCGCTACTGGTGCGCGGTGACCATGCCGCACCACACGTTCGGTGACATCCAGGTGGCGGGGGAGTACCACGTCCACGCGATCCGCACGATGTTCCGACGCACCGGTAAACGGATTTCGATCGTCGGGCACAGCCAAGGGGGCATGAACCCCCGCTGGGCACTCCGCTTCTGGCCCGACACCCGTGCGATGGTCGACGACATGATCGGGATGGCGCCCTCGAACCACGGCACCGAGTCGATCCCGTCCTGCATCCCCGGGGTGACCACGTGCACGCCGGCGGTCTGGCAGCAGCAGGCCGGAGCCCGCTTCATCCGGGCGCTGAACAGTCGCGCCGAGACCTTCCGCGGGATCAGCTACACCAACATCACCAGCCGCACGGACGAGGTCGTCACGCCGATGTCATCGTCCTTCCTGCACACCGGCGCAGGCCGGATCACGAACGTTCCGGTCCAGGACATCTGCCCGCTCGACGTCTACGAGCACAACCTGGTCGGCACGATCGACCCGACGGCGTACGCCCTGGTGATGGACGCGCTCAACCACAGGGGCCCGGCTGATCCGGCGCGCATCGACCGCGTGGTCTGCGGCCAGCTCCACATGCCGTACGTCGACCCCGCCGAGCTCGACTACGTGCCCATGCTGGTGGCACTGCCGAACCTGGCCAGCACGCTGTTGCCCTACGTCAACACGGCAGGTGCGCCGATGGTGAAGGCCGAGCCGCGGCTGCGCTGTTACGTGTTCACCGGTCGCTGCTGAAGCCCTGGACGACCACCGGTGGCTACGCTCGGGAATGACTCGTCGAGAGGACATTCCATGCAGAGCGTGACCCTGAACAACGGCGTCGAGATGCCGATCCTCGGCTTCGGCGTCTACCAGATCCCGCCGGAGGAGACCGAGCAGGCAGTCGCCACCGCCCTCGAGGTCGGCTACCGCCACCTCGACACCGCAGCGGCGTACGGCAACGAGGAAGCCGTCGGCCGGGCCATCGCCTCCAGTGGCATCGCGCGGGACGAGCTCTTCGTCACCACCAAGATGTGGGTCAACGACCAGGGCGAGGAGAACGCGACGGCGCTCTTCGAGGAGTCCCGGGCCAAGCTCGGCCTGGAGTACGTCGACCTCTACCTCATCCACCAGCCGTTCGGCGACTACTACAGTTCGTGGCGGGCCATGGAGCAGCTGAACAAGGACGGCGCCGCGCGGGCGATCGGTGTCTCGAACTTCCACTCCGACCGGCTGCTCGACCTGCTGAACCACAACGAGATCACCCCGGCGGTCAACCAGATCGAGACGCACCCGTTCTTCCAGCGCAGGGCCGACCAGGACCTGATGCGGGCCAACGGCGTGCAGATCGAGTCGTGGGGCCCGTTCGCCGAGGGCCGCCACAACCTGTTCACCGACCCGCTGTTGAGCGAGATCGGCGCCGCGCACGGCAAGTCCGTCGCGCAGGTCGTGCTGCGCTGGCTGATCCAGCGCGAGGTCGTGGTGATCCCCAAGTCCGTACGCCGCGAGCGGATGGCCGAGAACTTCGACGTCTTCGGCTTCGAGCTCACCCCCGAGCAGCAGGAGCAGATCAGCACGCTCGACCGGGGCGAGTCCGCGTTCTTCGACCACCGCGACCCCGCATGGGTCGAGCGCCTCGGCGGCCGCAGGTCCTGACCAGGCTGGTTCAGGAGAAGGGCGGCGGCCCCAGGATCTCGATCGCGTGGGTCTGCGCGGCCGCAGCACCCACCCGCGCCATGTCGAGACCGGTCGGGTCGGCTCCCTCCACGACCGGGTCGCTGGCGAGCCGGTAGAACGCCTCCCCACTTCCCGGGGTCTGCAGGCACAGCATCCTGGCCCGCGGTGAGGTGACCATGAACGCGTGCGGAACACCGCGCGGAACGACGGCGATCCCGCCGGCTCCCAGCGGGTGCAGCTCTCCGTCGATGTGGACGGAGATCTCGCCGTCGAGCACGTAGAACGTCTCGTCGGCATCAGGGTGCCGGTGCAGGGGAGTGACCTTGCCCAGGTCGAGGCTGTCCTCGAAGAGCAGGAAGCTGCCGTCGGTCTCGGCGGAGGTCGCCAACCAGGTGTGCATGCCGCCGCCGCAGAACCAGCGGCGTTCGCCGGTGCCCGGTGCGCGAACGGTGGAGGTGGAGGTCTTCATGGGTGCCCCCTCGGGCTACATGGGACAAGAGTCCCATAACGAAACTAAGGTACCGTGTCCGTCATGTCAACGGGCTACGTCGGTTCCGGGAGGACCAACCAGAAGCAGCGCACGCGCGACGCGCTGGTGCGGGCCGCCAGGGACCTGATCGCCCGCGGGGGCGATGCGCCCACCATCGAGGAGGCTGCCAACGAAGCCTCGATCTCCCGCACGACGGCCTACCGCTACTTCCCGACCCAGCGGGACCTCCTCGTGGCGGCGCACCCCGAGGTCGCCGCGAGCTCCCTGCTGCCCGACGGCATTGGGAACGACCCGGTCGAGCGTCTCGACGCGGCCGTCGCCGAGTTCACGGAGATGATCGCCGAGACCGAGACGCAGCAGCGCACCATGCTCCGGCTCTCACTGGAGTCGGCCACCGACACCTCCGAGCTGCCGCTGCGCCAGGGGCGTGCGGTCGGGTGGTTCGCCGAGGCGCTGTCGGTGCTCGTCGACGATCTCGGTGAGGACGGCGTACGACGGCTCGCGGTGGCGATTCGCAGTGCCGTCGGCATCGAGGCGAGGGTCTGGTTGATCGACGTCGCCGGGCTCGCGCCGGCCGAGGCGACCGACGTGCTCCGGTCGAACGCCCGCGCGATCCTGCAGCAGGCAATGGTGACGACGAGAGGTGGAGCGAATGGGTGAGCGCATTTCCTGTGCGATGCAGGGAGAGACGGCCGAGGCCTACGCGACGGGCGACCACGGCCCGGGAGTGCTTCTCTACATGGACGCCATCGGCCTGCGCCCGCAGATCGAACGGATGGCGGACCGCATCGCTTCCTGGGGGTACGTCGTCCTCGCGCCGCACGTCTTCTGGCGCGACGGACTGGCCGTCGACCTCGCCCCGGCCGGTGACCTGACGGCGCCGGGCAGTCGCGAGGCGTTCTTCGCGACCGGCGTGATGGACCGGGTGCGTTCGTTGACGCCCGAGTTGATCCGCGCCGATGCCGACGTCTGGATCGAGACCCTGCGCTCCCGTCCCGGTGTCGCCGAAGGTCCGATCGCTGCCACCGGCTACTGCTTCGGTGGGCGGCTGGCCCTTGTCACCGCCGCGCACCGACCCGACGACGTCGCGGTGGTCGGCATGTTCCACACCGGCGGCATCGTGACGGACGCTCCGGACAGCCCGCATCTCCTCGTGCCCGACATCGCGGCCAGGGTCGTCGCCGGGCACGCCGACGGTGACGCGTCCAACACGCCCGAGCAGATCGCCGCCTTCGACCAGGCCCTGCGTGCCCACGGCGTACGACACCAGACGGCCGTCTATCCCGGTGCCGCGCACGGCTACACGATGGCCGACACCTCGATGTACCAAGAGGCCGGAGCCGAACGACACTTCGCCGAGCTCAAGAAAGCCCTGGACGGAACGCTCGCCCGCTGAGGAAGGCATGCCGGTGCACCGCGACGCTTGGAGGCGTGGCGGTCGCGGCTTCTTGGTGGCGGAGGCGGGCGGCTAGTGCGCCTGGATTCGTCGGAACCTGACCGAGTTGTCGCCGCCGACGGAGTGGTCGTAGTCGGGGTGGTGGATCAGCCGGTGGTGGTGCGGACACAGGAGCCGGCCCTTGGCCAGGTCGGTGGGTCCGCCCTGCGACCAGGGGTCGTCGTGGTGGGCATGGCAGACCGAGGCGGGCATGCCGCAGCCCAGGGCGGTGCAGCCCTTGTCGCGAATGACCAGCGCCCGGTACTGCCCCGCGGAGTAGAAGCGGCGGAGTCGGCCGAGGTCGAGGACTTCGCTGGGGCCGTCGAGCATGGCCGGCAGGAAACCGGTGCGGCACGAGAGGCGTCGGAACTCGCCGGCGGTGATCTTGCCGCCGTTGACCAGGGTGGCGTAGCCGTGCTTCTTGAGCAGGTCGTTGATGTCGATCGTGATGACCAGCGCGACGCTGCTGGCGGCGTGGGTGGGCAGCTTGTCGGCGGGGAACATCTCGATGAGCTCCATGAACGCCTGCCCCATGCGTTCGGGGGTGATTGACGCGCCACCAGTGTCGGGGTCGCCGGGAAGCTGACGGCGCGGGTCGGCCAGGGCGAGGAGCTGGTTGCGCAGGAGCTGGCCCTGGACGACGGGGAGGCTGAAGCGGCCGTGGATGCGGCCGTGTCCGTCGTTGCTGAAGGTGATCCGGGCCTTGGCGTTGGCCTCGTCTTCTTCCTTCTGGAGACGCTTGGCCTCGTCGTCCTCGAAACGTTGGGGGTCGAGCTTCTCCAGGATCCCTTTGCCGAGTTCGGCGAGGTCCGAGGCGTCGAACTGGCGGGCGAAGCCGAGGAGCATGTCGCGGGCCTTGTCGTAGAGGGCCGACTCGAGGTCCTTGGGAAGGTCATGGAGGCTTTCGAGGATGACGCGGGCCTGATCGGTGTGCAGGTCGCCGTCGGCCAGTGCGGTGGCGATGGGTTCGTGCTCGGGCTTGTCGAGGCCGAGGGCCAGGTTGACCCTTTTCATCGCGTCAGACTTGGTGAGCAGGTCGCGCTTGGCCCACCAGTTGGCGGTGTGGCGAGCGCCGGTCTTGTCGGCCAGGCTTCGCTGGTGGGCTTCGACGATGACCCGGGAGGTGGCGTGGGTGAGCCGGTCGCCGAAGGCGGTCAGGGTCTCCAGCAGCTGGGCGATCTGCGCGTCGTCCAAGGGGGAGAGCGCCATGGTGGCGAGATCGGTGAGGTCGTCGTGGAGGCGCGCCACCAACTCGTCCGCGAAGGAGGAGCTGGTCGTCATGGCCTCGGGGCTCCGATCAGGACGCACCACCCGACAAGGGCTGTGCACGGTGAATGGATGCCGCCGAGTCCTCGCCGCTGACGGCGTACCCCCGGAGGGAACTGCGCTCCGCCCTGGCAACTGACGAGCCCGGCACACGCAGACCCGTGAAGGGCGACCCGCCTGGGCGGGTCGAGCTCATCGTCCTCAGTGCCGGACTATTGACTCGAGCTCAAGATTCATCGTACGCCTGTTCGAAGCGACATGCAACAGATTCAGCGGAGAATCTGCGCTAATCTGCATGCATGGCCACCGTGCAGATCCGCAACCTCGACGACGACGCCTATGCCGTGCTCAAGCGGCGGGCAGCCGCCTCCGGACGCTCCCTCCAGGAGTTCCTGCGGCTCACCCTCGAGCGACAGGCCGCGGAACCGACCGTCGAGGAGGCACTGGCCGCGGCCCGCGCCGACCTCGCGTGGACCGACGTCCCACCGATGGCCGACATCGTCGAGGCGCAGCGCGCTGACCGCCGCCGATGATCGTCATCGACAACTCCGTGCTGGTGGCCGCGCTGGTTGGACCCGACCCACTCAGTTCCGCCATCCGGCAGCGCCTCGCTGTCGAGCAGGTGGTCGCTCCCGACCTGATCGACGTGGAGGCAGCGAGTCTGCTCCGCGGCTTCGTCCGCTCCGGCAGGCTGACGGACCAGCAGGCCGATCGGGCCGTCGCCGCACTCGCTGCATTCCCCCTCGAGCGGGTTCCGCATGCCCGACTGCTCCCCGGCATCTGGAGCCTGCGCGAGACCCTGACGGCGTACGACGCCACCTATGTCGCGTTGGCCGTCTCCCTGGGCGCAACCCTGGTCACCGGCGACCGACGGCTCGCCAAGGGTGCGGGTGCCCGCTGCGTCGTCGAGGTGATCGGCGGCCGGTGAGCGTTCAGCCTGCGGTGACCGGCTGCAGGGGGAGTCGCGCCTCGATCGGCATCTTGACGCCGTTGCCCAAGGTGATGACCGTCTGGATGCGCAGGACCTTCGGCTCGTCGTCCGCCTCCACGCGCAGGATCGCTCGACCGGAGGTGCTGCCCTCGCCGCCCTTGAGCCCCTCACGGCCAACCGGCGGCCGGCCGTCGAGGGTGACTCGCGGGGGTGCCTGACGTCGGTCGATCACCACGTTGCCTGCGGCGTCCGTGCCGAGCGCGCTGAACGAGGAGATCCGCACTCCGGCCCACAGGGTGCCCTCGTCGGCCCAGCCCAGCTCGGCGTCCCAGGGGTAGAGCGTCACCTGGCTGGCGGTGAAGCGCCCCTGCATCGGGTGAAACTGCTGGTCGGCGCTGGCCGGGACGTATTGGCAGTTGTCCTCCACCGCGTGGCAGCCGGCATCGAAGTTGGGCTCCGGTTCATAGAGCGCCTGCGCCACCCCGGCGTCGATCTCGCCGGACGCCACGTCGAGCACCTGGGTCTGGCCGCCGAACTCCACCTCGACCTTGAGGTCGTCGGTGTCCAGGTCTCCGGGCAGTGCGACCACCACGTCGTGCTGCTCGTAGGACGTCTGGCCGGTCGACGGGTCGCCGAGCCTGACGGAGCCGATGGTCACCTTCTCCCCCTCGGCGACCAGCCGGATCTCTGTCGCAATGGCGAGCCCGGAGGCCAGCCCGCCCGTGGGACGAATGCTCCATGACACCGGAACGAGACGGCCGCCCTCGGGGGCGTGCAGTGCGCGCTGCGAGTTGCGCCTCGAGTCGTCCTTGTCGTAGGCGACGAACTCGTGGTCGAGCGAGTCGAGTGGCCGACCGACCGCGACGTCGACCTTGTTGAGGGGCACGATCACCGTGTGGGTCTCGGCGTACGGCGGTGAGTCCAGGCGCAGCGTCTCGCCCGCGGACAGGACGTCGACGGGGTCGTCGCGCAGCTCGCCGGCCAGGCGCGTGCCGAGCCTGACTGCCGCGATGACGAGTGCGACGCTGAGCACCAGCAAGACCACAGGCACCCAGGTGGGACGCGTCCGGGCGCTCATGCGAGATTCCTTCCCGGGACGGTCCACTCGATACGTGCGTGCTCGGTCCGGAACGCGAAGCCGCGCTGGCCCCGGGCGCGGATGCGCGTGGTGATGGTCAGGTCGCCGGCCGGCTTGTCCTTGGCGACGTCGAAGACGAACTGGACGGCGGTCGGCCCGAGGACGTACTGCCCGAGTGCCTTCGTGTCAGCAGGCTCGGAGAGGCTTGCGCTGCCACCGAGCTCGGCGGAGTGCCGGAGCGTGTCCTGGAAGCTCGTGGCCGTCGGCGCACCGTCGGGAACCGACACGTCCACGTAGTCCGGCGGATCGATCTGGACGACCAGGAACTCGTGCCCCGGTTCGGCCCAGCCGATGCCGTCGACGTACGGCGTGCGCAGGGTCTGCTGCACCTTGCACTCCACGGACTTCGGGTAGTCGATCTGGACGGGGGAGTCGTCCGTACGACGGAACCTGCCGCACCCGATGTCCTTGCGGTCCTGGAAGTGCTCCTGGACGCTGGGCAGGGCCGCCAGCTCGGCGGCGCGGCCCAGCTCGACAGACCCGTCGGATGCGTCGACGACCTGCTCCTCGTCGCCGATGCGTACGACGACCGCGAGGTCCTTCGGGTGCCCCTTGACGGCGACCCATCGCTCCTCGCTCGTGCTGTTGGGATCGGCGGCCGTGTAGTTGAGCCCGCCCGGCCCCGACAAGGAGTAGTCCGTGCCGTCGGCCCGGAGCAGCAGCTCGACGTCGGCCGTGTAGGGCCAGGTGACGGTGGAGAGCAGGACGCCTCCTGTGTTCCTCGCCTGGACCTGCACGAAGCTTCCACCCTTCGGGGCTCGCACGTTGGCGTCGGCACCGAGCAGGTCGGGCAGTTCGTCCCGTGGCTCGCCGGCCCCGACCTCCAGCCGGATCCAGGGCAGGAAGACCTCTCCCCGGTGCTTCACCGCACCGCCGCCGGGGTTGGCGAACACATCGCCGACCTCCGCGCGCGGTCGGTCGTCGGACTTCTTCACGACCACCACCGCGACGGCGAGTGCGAGGACGACGAGCCCGAGGACCACAGGGAGAAATAGGAGGGTGCGGCCCAGCCGCTGCTTGATGGCATCCTGCACGGACGCTCTATTCCCCGGGCAGCGGCGCGCAAACGGAATCCGGGACGACCTGGTTCAACGGCTGAGCTTGCGCCACCCGCCGGCACGGTTGTTGGACACGATGGCCCGGAGGTACGTGATCAGCGCCGGCCGGTTGATCGGGTCGCCCTCATAGATCTGGATCGCCCGCGCGGTCGCGTTGTCGTGCCCCTGGTTGATGATGCCGTCGGGGTCGGGAATCGTCGGGTCGTAGACGAAGAGGTTGATGTGGTCCTTGGTGGCCAGCAGGGCGCAGACGTTGCCGTCGAGCACGAAGTAGGGCTGCACCGTGCGCTTGATCGTTTCCTCGATCGCGGGCTCGGCCTCGTGGATGATCGCGCGCAGGCTCCTGCAGATCTCCTGCTGCCATGCAGGCAGACCATCGATGTAGCTGTCGACTCCGGGATGAGCAGTGGCCGCCATGTTGGCCAGACTAACGGGCTGCTAGCCGAGGGCCAGTCGCGCGGCCACGAGCAGCATCGTCGCGGCGATCAGCACCTCGAGGACCTGCCACGCCCGCGGGCGCTCGAGGACCGGTGCGACCAGGCGAGCGCCGAACCCGAGGCCGCTGAACCACACGACGCTCGCGACCACCGCCCCCAGTGCGAACCACCAGCGGCCATCGACGACACCTGAGCCGTGGGTGCTGTGGGTGGCCGCGATCGAGCCGATCAGGAGCACCGTGTCGAGGTAGACGTGCGGGTTGAGCCAGGTCAGTGCGACGGCACGGCCGACGACGGTACGGCGGGCCTCGCCGCGGGCCTGGGCGAGTCCGTCGGTGTGCAGGGACTCGGTGTGGAAGGCGCGGCGCAACGAGCCTGCGGCGTACCAGAGGAGGAAGGCCACGCCGAGCCAGCGGACGACGTCGATGAGCCACTCGGCGCGGTCGACGATGGTTCCGATGCCGCTGACTCCGGCGATGATGAGGACGGCGTCCGAGACCGCGCAGATCGCCACCACGGCAGTGATGTGGTGGCGGATCAGCCCCTGTCGCAGCACGTAGGCGTTCTGGGCGCCGATGGCGACGATGAGGGGTCCACCGGTGATGAAGCCGGCGAGGGCGGAAGCAGACATGCCCTCGACCGTAGGCGCCGAACGCAATGTAGAACAGCGAATGTTTCTTCACCTGATGAAGAAGTGCTTCACTGGTCAGATGCACTTCGACCCCGCCCAGCTCGAGACGCTCCTCGCCATCGCCGAGGAGGGATCGTTCGACGCCGCGGCCCGGCGGCTGCACGTGACGCCCAGTGCGGTCAGTCAGCGGGTGCGCGCGGCGGAGCGGGCTGCCGGGCAGGTGTTGGTGCGGCGTACGTCGCCGGCGGAGATCACCGACGCGGGGGCACCCCTGATGCGACTCGGTCGGCAGATGCGCCTCCTCGCCGCCGAGGCCGCCGCGTCGATGGGCAACGACGCCGTCGTGGACCTCGCGGTCGCGGTGAACGCCGACTCCCTGGCGACCTGGTTCCGGCCGGTGCTCGCGACCGTGGCCGAGCTGCCGACGACGGCCCTGCGACTCTTCGTGGAGGACGAGTCGTTGTCGCACGACCTGCTCCGTCGGGGCGAGGTGCTGGCGGCCGTCACCGGCGAACCCCAACCGGTCCAGGGCTGCTCGGTCGAGCCGCTCGGCACGCTTCGATACGTCCCCGCCGCGGCGCCCGCGTTCGTGGAGCGGCACCGGCGGGGGAGGAGCTTCGACTGGTCGAGGGCTCCGGTCGTGGTCTTCAACGCCAAGGACCGGCTCCAGGACGGTGTGCTCGCCGCCCACGGGGCGACTCGTCCGGCCGTGGTGCACCGGGTGCCGAGCTCGGCGGACTTCCACGAGGCCGTGCTCTGCGGTCTGGGATGGGGAGCGGTCCCCGAGCCACAGCTCGAGCCGGCGCTGGCGGCGGGCGACCTGGTCCGCCTGCCCGGTGCGAAGGCGGTCGGCGTGCCACTCCACTGGCAGCGCTGGCGACTCGACAGCCCCGCCCTCGACGCGCTCACCGACGCCGTACGACGAGCCGCGGCCGGCGCACTGCACCGCCTGCGCTGACGGGAGTACGTCACACTCTGTGGTTTCGGGCCCGGTGGCGGAGTTACCTTCGAAGGGACGGGGATCACACCACGGGTTGGACCAACGCAGTTTCGCCCGGCTTTGTGCTGGAAGGCGAGCTCGAAGAGATTTGAAGCATCTGCGCACCATTGTCCACTCCAAGACGGTCCTGCTCCTCGGCGTCGCTGTCGCGCTCGCCGTGCCGGCCGTCACGCTGCCGCGCCTGCCGTCGGTCTCGCCCTGGCCGATCCTGCTCGGCCTGCTGCCTTGGATGATCGGCAAGTACGTCCTGTGTCCGCTGAGGTGGCGCGCCCTGACGAACGCCGACTTCGGTCGCCGCTGGTTCCTCCGTGCGTACGCCGAGTCCGAGCTGCTCGGACTTCTCACACCCGGCCACGTCGGGGCGGACCTCTGGCGGATCCGCAGGCTCACCCACGCCGACGTCCCACGCGGTGACGCGGTGGCCAGTGTCGCGGTCGACCGGACCGTGGGGGCGGTGGGGCTGGCGATGTTCGTGGTGTTCGCCGGGTCGGCACTCCCGTGGCGCATGATGCTCACCGCGTTGGGCATCGGGCTGGCGTTCGTCGTGGGCTTCCTCGTGGTCAGGCGCGTCCGCCCGAAGCTGCTCCCGCTCGGGCCGCTGCCGCCGCCGAAGAATTTCGCGCACGCGCTGGCCCTCTCGGCCGCCTACCAGGCGTCGATCGCCATGCTGCTGCTCGGCACCCTGGGCGCGACTGGCTACACGCTCTCGCCGCTGGAGCTGCTCGGTGCGTTCGGCGCCAGCCAGGTCGCGGGCGCCGTACCGGGTCCCAACGGTGCGAGTCCCCGGGACGGCGCGCTCGTGGTCGGTCTGGTCGCCCTCGGCGTCCCGTGGACCGCGGCCGCGGCTGCGGTCACCCTCAAGGCGGCCGTCGCCTGGCTGCCCGCCCTGGCCCTCGGCGGCGCCAGCCTGATCGCGACCCGACGGATGATCCGCCACACGGCAGCTGCCTGACCTGCAGTCCTCCCTCTTATTCGGGAGGAAACCTGGCGCGCCTTCGCGCACACTGGGGGCAGGGAGGGTCAGTGGTTCGCTGGTTGTGGATCTTCAAACAGGCCATCCTCGTCGTCAGTGGCGTCGGGGCCTACTTCGGTGTCCGGGGAGCCACCGAGGGCTCGGTCGACGCCGCGATCCAGCACGCCCACCTGATCGTCGAGTGGGAGCAGGCCCTCGGCATCTACGTCGAGAAGACCCTCCAGGCGCCGTTCACCGAGTCCGCCCTCCTGGCCACCCTGGCCAACTGGGTCTACATCTGGGGGCACTGGCCGGTCATCGGTGCGACGATGCTCTGGACCGGCATCTGGCACCGCGCCGTGTTCCTCCGGCTCCGTGACGCCATGCTGGTCTCCGGGCTGCTGGGCATGACCATCTTCGTGTTCTACCCGGTGGCGCCGCCCCGGCTGGCCGGCCTCGGGTTCATGGACAGTGTGAGCGAGCGGTCGCTGTCCTACCGCGTGCTCCAGCCGCCTGCCTTCGTCGACCAGTACGCCGCCATGCCGAGCCTGCACGCCGGATGGGACCTGCTGATCGGCATCGCGATCATCAGCGCCTCCTCCTCGGTGGCGCTCCGAGCCTTCGGCCTCGCCATGCCGGTGCTGATGGCGGTGGCAGTGGTGGTGACCGGCAACCACTTCATCCTCGACGTCGCGGCCGGGCTGCTCCTGGCGCTCATCGGCCACGCGGCGAGCGTCGCGCTCGAGCATCGACGGGTACGTCGGTCGCCCGGCCGCGTCCTCCGGGTGGCGTCGTGAGCCTGCTCGCGATCGCGCACCGGGCCGGCAACTCGCTCACCGCGCTGCACGAGGCAAACCGGCTCGGCGTCGACGTGATCGAGTGCGACATCCACCGGCACCGCAACCGCCTCGAGGCAACCCACCTCAAGAGCGCCGGCCCGTTCCCGTTCCTCTGGGACCGCTGGGAGCTGGTCCCGGTGACGGCGCCACGGCTCGGCCTCCGCGAGCTGCTCGAGGCCGATCGGCACGGCACCACGTTCATGCTCGACCTCAAGGGCATCGGCACCGGTGTCGGTGCCGCCGTGGCCCGGTTGCTGGGCACCCGCGGACACCGCCGGCCGGTCCTCGTCTGCGGTCGCAACTGGCGCGCGGTCGAGGAGGTGGCCGTGCTCGAGCACGTGCAGCCGGTGCTCTCCGCCCGCAATGCACGGGAGCTCGGCGGCCTGTGGGAGAAGGTGAGAGGTGGCCGCATCCATGGCGTCTCGGTCCACAACTCGCTGCTCGACGGGGCGGTCGTGGCCAAGCTCCGGCGTCATGTCGAGGTCGTGATGACCTGGCCGATCAACGACCTGACGATGTTGGACCTGATGGTCGACCTCGGGGTCAACGGCATCATCAGTGATGAGCTGGAGGTGCTGGCCGAGGTGGTCAGGCGCCGGGACTGACCTGCCGCGCACCGGGACCGGGAGCACTCCGCGACTCCCGCGCCGACTGGAGCCGATGCCCGGCGGCGCACTCCACCGCAACCGAGACGGGTTCGCCGCAGTCGCGGTGCGTGACCACCACAGCAGGCCCCGCGTCGTCCGCGCGGTGGCGGTCGCCCCAGTTCAGCAGCGAGATCAGCACCGGATAGAGGTCCAGGCCCTTCTCGGTCAGCTTGTACTCGTGGCGCGTGCGGCGTCCGGGCTCCCGGTAGGGGAGCGCCTCGAGCACGCCCGCGGCGACCAGCTTGCGCAGGCGGTCGGCGAGCACCGGGTCCGAGACGCCCATGTGGTCGCGCATCTGGTCGAAGCGCCGTACGCCGTTGAAGGCCTCGCGCAGCACGAGGATCGTCCACTTCTCGCCGATCACGTCGAGGGTGCGCTGGATCGAGCAGTTGTCGGTGTCGTAGTCGAGCCACTGCACGGCGTCACCTGTCTCTCGTTGTGTCGGCGCGGCCAGTGTAGTCTAACTTGGAGAAACACAGTCAGCCTACGAACGGAGTCGCCCATGACCACCCACACGCAGGGCCCCGACGTCTCGCTGCCGGCCGCCAGCGCGTTCGTCGCGGCGTCCGGTTTCGTCGTCGACGAGGTCACGCCCACGCACGTGCGGGGTCACGTCGACCTCGACGAGTCGCACCACACGCCCTGGGGAGTCGTCCACGGGGGCGTCTACGCGACGATCGTCGAGAGCGCCGGCAGCATCGGCGCCAGCCATGCCGTGGGTGAGCGCGGACAGTTCGCGGTCGGCGTGCACAACGGCACCGACTTCCTCCGCTCGACCACCGGCGGCCGCGCCACCGTCGTCGCCGACGCCCTCCACCAGGGGCGCAGCCAGCAGCTGTGGGACGTCGTGATCACCGACGACTCGACCGGCAAGGTGCTGGCGCGCGGGCAGCTGAGACTGCAGAACCTGCCGCTGCCGTCGTACGACGACAAGGGCGGCAACTGACATGTCCGAGCGTTCGACTGTCGTCACCTGGAGCGACAACTCAGAGGCCCTTGCTGCCCTGCCAAAGCTCGACGGGCTCGACTTCCTCAAGCGGATGATGGCCGGCGAGCTGCCGCCGGCACCGATCGCCGGGCACATGCGCATGGAGCTGTTCGAGGCCGAGCCCGGGACGGTGACGTTCCGCTGCCACCCCGACGAGTCGCACTACAACCCGATCGGCATGGTGCACGGCGGGCTGGTCTGCACGCTGCTCGACTCGGCCCTCGGTTGCGCGGCCCAGACCACCCTGCCGGCGGGCACGGGCTACACGTCCATCGAGCTCAAGGTGAGCTACCTGCGCCCGGTGACCTCCGACAGTGGACCGCTCACCTGCACCGGCCGCGTCACCAAGCCCGGTCGCCGGGTCACGTTCGCGGAGGGCGAGGTCGTCGACAAGGACGGCCGCACCGTCGCCACCGCCTCCGGCACCTTGCTGGTGTTTCCCCTGAGTGGCCCGGACTAGAGTCGAACGTATGGAGGTCGGGCAACATTTCGTGGGCATCGACCTGGCGTGGAAGCCGGCCAACCGCACGGGCATCGCGGTGGTCGACGAGTCCGGTCGGCTGCGCACGTCGGGCGTCGTGCGCAGCGATGACGAGATCGCCGACTGGCTGGCCATGCATGCGGCGAAGCCCGTCGTCGTGGCGGTGGACGCTCCGCTGGTGGTGCCCAACGCGACCGGCCAACGCGTGGGGGAGAACCTCGTGGCCAGGGCGTTCGCGAGCTACCACGCGTCGCCGTACCCCTCGAACCGGGCGAACCCGATCTTCGATCCGCCGCGCGCCGAGTCCCTGGCGCACCGGTTCGGCTGGTCGGTGGATCCCGACGAGCGGGGCAGCGCGGAGAGCCCGGTGTGCATCGAGGTCTATCCGCACCCGGCGATGGTGAGCCTGTTCGGCCTGAGCAAGGTGCTGCCCTACAAGTCGGGTCGGGGTCGTACGCCGGACGCGCGGCGCGAGACCTTCGGCGAGCTGATGGATCACCTCGAGGCGGTCCATGAGCTGCAGCTGACGAGCGTGCGCCGGTGGCAGGAGATCCGCACGGTCGTGGACCAGGCGACCCGGCACGTGCACCTGGAAGTGATCGAGGACGAGATCGACGCGATCCTGTGCGCTCACCTCGCGTGGCTGTGGCACCACCGGCCGGATGAGCTCAAGGTCTACGGGAGCCTCGCCGAGGGCTACATCGTCGCGCCGCCACCACCCGAGAGAGACGGCTCACCGGCCACCTTCGGGCGCACCGTCATCGGCCGCCCCGCGGGGTACGGCGGCGAGGAACGCGAGCGCGCGTGGAAGCAGGCCGTCCGCACCGCGTTCAGGGGTTGCGCGCTACCGAAGGACTGTCGGGTGGCGATCGAGCTCGCGTTCATGCTCGCGCCGAACCAGACCGGACTCAACGAACCCGATCTCGACAACCTCGTCACGCCCACGATCGACGCACTCGACGAGGTGCTCGGGCGCCTGCCGGGCACGGGCTCGCGCATCGCCGCGGACGACGTACGGGTGGACCGGATCATGGCCTCCAAGCAGCCCGCCACCAGTGAGCCCGGCGCACACATCGTCGTCCGCGAGCTGCCGCCCAGATAGCCGACGCAGTTACCACCTCAGGCAGGTCAGCACGAACGAGTTCGGTCCGAGCCCGCGTCCGAGCCACATGTAGGAGCCCGTGCCGACGTACCTCGGGCAGAAGCTGGAGGAGATCCGGCTGGCGCGCGTGTAGCTGTACGCCGAGTAGACGAGCTTGCTCTTGGCCACGTGGAACATGTGCGGCTGCGCGCAGTTCACGCGCTGGGCGTACCGCGTGCCACACATGCGGAGGCGCTGCGGAAGGGTGGTGGTCACCTTCGTGAGGCGCCCGGTGGTCGACGTCGCGAGGGTGGTCACGCCGCCCTGGACACCGAGGGTGCAGATCACCCAGTGCGAGCCCGCGGCGCGCTGGGCGGCGGTCGGGATGAAGATCCAGTTGTCGTACGCCGACTCGGCGTACCTGATCGTGTTGTTGCCGAGGACCAGCTTGATCGCCGGCCGGCACTTCGAGGAGACGAAGTTGCGGAACCGGGCGTTGGAGCCGTCCAGCGGGATGTCCGACGGCACCGCGGCGCGGGCGACGACCTTCAGGGTGTGCTTGGTGGCGCACGAGACCGGGCCCCTCGGCAGTGACGCCGAGCTGTTCGCGGCCGACAGCTGCACGTTGAAGCACTGGTTCACCCGCGGCGCACCGGCCAGCGGGTCGGCGGCTGCCGCGGCCTGCGCCTGGGTTGCGGGGGAGAGGAGGAGCGCGGCGAGCACCGTCAGGGTGACGGTGACGGCAACGTTGCGCACGGATCGAAGCATGGGCTTCCCTTCACTGAAGACTGCGAGCAATCTAGAGGTCGGATGCCGACTTCGTCCGCGAATCGCCGAATTGGAAGCAGTCTTCAGTGCGCGAGGTAGTCGTTCTGCCCGAGCCGGTGCAGCACGAGGGCGAGAGTCACCCGGGTCAACCCCGGGGCAGTCGTGATCGAGTAGCCCAGCTCGGCCTCGGCGCGGGCGACCCGCGTCGCGACGGAGTTGTGGTGGATGTGCAGCTGTCGAGCCGCTTCGCGCAACGAGCCGACGCACAGCAGCACCTCCACCGTGCGCAGGACGTCCTGGCCGGACGAGGTCTTGCCCAGCCGCTCCAGCGCCTGGACGTCGGCCACGCCTGCGACGTCCTCGGGGCGGAGCTTGGCGGCGAGGAGCTCGTAGGGCCCGAGGTCCGCCTGGAACATCAGGTTGCGACTCGCGGGTCCGTCCGACGCGTAGCGCAGCGCGTTGATCGCGCCCTGCCAGGCTTCCTGCACCTCGGTCGCCCGGAACGGACGGCTCACGCCCACGTGGGTCCCCGGAGGCACCGCCGCGTCGCGCTCCGGCGGAGCCGCGGTCGCGATCGCCGTGATGCCGTCCAGCTGGGCGATCCGACGCCAGGCATGGGTCGGCAGGTGCGCGACGACGTGCGCCGCGGCCGCGCGGTCGCCGTGCACCGCCAGCATCGTGACCGGGGTCGAGGGGGTGATCCCGAGGAGCTGGATCGCACGGGAGCGGTCGGCGCTCGAGGCCACTCGCCCGAGGATCAGCTCGAGGAGCGCGGGGTCGTCCATGCGCAGGGTGGACGCCCCCGGGTTGCCCAGCGCCGCGATGCAGGCCAGGCCGAACCTCTCGAGCAGCACGTCGTCGAGGGGAAAGGCCTCCTGCGGGCTGCGCGAGATCCACACCGTGTGCCCGGTGACGAGCAGGCGGGTCGAGGCGTGCTCGGGGCAGCGTTCGCCGGGCTCGGCGATCCCGACCGAGCCCTCGGCGAACCGGCCGGCCTGGGAGAGCACGGTCTGGATGTCAGAGCGTTGCTCGATCAGGGCGTCGAAGAAGCCCACCACACGCATGGCGTTCTCGGCCCTGGCGTCCAGGGACGAAAACCTCAGCAACAACCCTTGCATACGGGCACCGCGCTCTCTCACGAGTCCAGGGTGCCCAGTAGACACCGTGTCTACTGAGTTCGCAAGGGGTGTCCCATCAGGGACTGAGGACGAATCCCTCGTAGTCGGCTTCGACCTGCTCCCGGCAACGGCGTGAGTAGTTGTCGTACCCGCCGACGTACACCATGAAGGACTTCGGCTTCCCCTCGATGTTGGCGCCCTTGTACCAGGAGTCGGTGTCGCCGAACAGCGTGTACGACGCGGCGGTCTGCACCTCGGCGTCCCACTTGTTCTCCCACTCCGCGGTGGTGTCGATCCGCTGGACGCCTCGCGTGTCCAGGTCGTGGATGACGTCGAGCACGTACTGCACCTGCCACTCGGCCCCGGCGATCATCTGTGCCAGGACGCCGGGGCTGCCGGGGCCGTGGATCATGAAGAGGTTCGGGAATCCGGCGACGAACATGCCGAGGTAGTTGGTCGCCCCGTCCTTCCACTTGTCGCGCAGGTCCAGGCCGTCGACGCCGGTGACGTTGAGCCGGGTCAGCGAGCCACTCACCGCGTCGAAACCCGTCGCCAGGACGAGGATGTCTAGCTCGTACTCGCCGTCTGCGGTGCGGACGCCACGCGGGGTGATCTCCTCGATCGGCGACTCGCGTACGTCGACGAGCGTCACGTTCTCGCGGTTGTACGTCGCGTGGTAGCCGCTGTCGAGGCACACCCGCTTGGTGCCGATCGCGTAGCGTGGGCAGAGCTTCTCGGCGACCACGGGGTCGGTGACGATCGAGCGGATCTTGTTGCGCATGAACTCCGCCAGGAGCTCGTTCGCCTCCGCGTTCACCATGGTGTCGTTGAACGCCACGAGCAGGTTGAACCCCGATCGGGACGCGTACAGGTCCTCCATGATCGCCTCGCGGACAGCGGGCTCCATGTCGAGGATGGCGCCGTACTTCGGAGGAAACATGCTGAGCCCCTGGTCGGTGCGCATCGCCTCGCGCCGTTCCGCGTAGGTGTCCTTCCACTCGCGCTCGTAGTCCGGATCCAGCGGCTGGTTGTTGTTGGGCATCGTGAACGCCGGGGTCCGCTGGAAGACGTGGAGGTGGCTGGCCGTCTTGGCGATCTCGGGGATGGCCTGGACCCCGGAGGAGCCGGTGCCGATCACGCCGACCCGCAGGCCGTCGAACGACACGCCCTCCTTCGGCCACTGCGACGTGTGGTGCCAGTCGCCCTCGAACGAGTCCAGTCCCGGGAAGCCAGGGACGTTGGTGGCGTCGAGGCTGCCCGTCGCGGAGATCACGTAGTGCGCCGTCACCTCGTCACCGCGCTCGGTGGTCAGGTGCCAGATGTTTGCCTCTTCGTCGAACCGCATCGAGTTGACCCGGGCGTCGAAGACGATGTCCTCCCGCAGACCGAAGCGGTCGGCCACGTGGTTGGCGTACCTCTCGATGTCGGGCTGGGCGGAGAAGTTCTCGGGCCAGCTCCACTCCTGCTGGAGCTCCTCGTCGAAGCTGTAGGAGTACTGCATGCTCTCGATGTCGACGCGGGCACCCGGGTAGCGGTTCCAGTACCAGGTGCCGCCGACGCCACCGCCGGCCTCGAAGCAGATCGTCTGGGTGCCCTCGCTGCGCAGCCGGTGCAGGGCATACATCCCGCCGAAGCCAGCTCCGATCACGACCACCTTGTAGTGCCCGGTGACGAGTTCATTCACGACTGAAGGCCTTTCTTGAGAGCGGTCAGTGCCTCGGCACGCATCCGCTGCGAGACGGCGGCGGCCGGAATCGCGCCACCCGAGCCGTGGAAGGTCCCCGGGAACAGGTGGAGCTCGGTGGGCACGCCGGCTCCCAGGAGCCGTCGTGCGTAGTCGATGCCCTCATCGCGCAACGGGTCGTACTCCGCGACCACGACGTACGCCGGCGGCAGGCCAGTCAGGTCGTGCGCCCGGGCGGGGGCGGCGTACGCCGGAACGTCACCGCTGGCGTCGGGGCCGAGGTACTGCCGCCAGCTGTCGCGAGCGCTCTTCACGGTCCAGATGGGGGCGTCCGGGTAGGCGAGCATCGACGGCGTGCTGCAGCGGTCGTCGAGGACCGGGATGTCGAGCATCTGGAAGCAGATCTCCGGACCGTTGCGGTCCCGTGCCATCAGGGTCATCGCGGCCGCGAAGCAGGCACCGGCGCTTACGCCGGCGACGGCGATCCGCGCGGGGTCGATGCCCAGGGACTCGCTGTTCTTCTCCACCCAGAGCAGGACGGCGTAGCAGTCCTCCACCGGACCGGGGAACGGAGTCTCGGGAGCCAGCCGGTAGTTGACCGAAATCACGACCGCGCCCGCCTCCGCTGCCATCTGCGCAGGAAGGGCAAGGTCGCCGTCGGCGCTGCCGGTGACGAAGCCGCCGCCGTGCGCGTAGACCACCACCGGCCGGTCCGTCTCCTGGTCGTTGGGGGAGAAGATCAACACCGGCACGTCGGGCTCCCCGTCGGGGCCGGGAGCCTCTCCGCTCGTGATGGTGATCCCCTCGGGAGCCTCGAACGGCGGGATGCTGGCACTCATCTGCACGAGCATCGCCCGCGCGGCGACCGGGTCCGAGACGTCCAGGGTGGGGAGCATCGAGACCCAGGGCTGCAGCTCGATGTCGAAGTTGTAGGTCATGGGTCCCAGCCTCGCGGCGCAACGTGACCCGGGTCACCCTCCACGTGGCGTCGATCCGACGCGCCACCTAGCCAACTGGCTCGCTCAGGTCAGCAGGGCGACCCAGGCATCGAGAAGGGCCTCGTGCACGGTCGCTCGCCCGTGCGCCCACCCCTCGGCCGCATAGTGGTCGAATAGGTCGTGGAGCAGCCCCCACGCCGCCCGGGCTCGCACCTGCTGTTCGTCCTCGCTCAGGCGTGACCGGGACCCGAGCCCTTGGACGATGCTGCGCACGGCATCGCCTCGAAGCGTCGCGAGATCTGCGGGAAGGTTCGCCTCGATCTGATCGGCCTGCTGGATGGCCGAGAACGCCGGGGCGAAGGTCTCCCAGTGGTCCAGCGCCACGTCCAACCAGTCCGACATCCCGGTCCGGCCGCGGGCCACGGCGCCCGGAAGCAACTCCCACAGCTCGCTGGTGTCCTGCAGGATGGGCTCCCTGATCGCGTCGACCAGATCCAGCTTCGAGGCGAAGTGCAGGTAGAACGTCGCCCGGGAGACGCCAGCCTTCGTGACGATGTCATCGATGGTCGTGGCGGCGTACCCCTTGGCGAGGAAGACCGCGACGGCCGCGTCGATGAGCCGGGCCCGGGTGAGCGCCTTCTGCTCCTCCCGCTGGCTCGGAACTGCTGTCTGCGTTGCCCCAAGCCGTCTGCTGCGCCCCATTCCGCGCATGTTACGCGGGCCGGCATCAACGAGGGAGCAGCACGCCTCGGTCGCGCAGGATGTCGGCGTCGGCTCCGGTCTGGTCGCTGAAGACGATTGCCTCCTCGATGCTGGAGAATCCACGCGACAGCAGCTCGCGCTGGGCGACGATGCGTCCGGCGGCCTCGTCGGTGATGCCGAGGAACGAGGCAAGGGTTCCCCGGGGAGCGTTGTTCAGGTCGATCAGTCCGCCGTCGTGGTAGGTCCGCTTGTAGTCGGGGCGACCGATCATCAGCTCCCGGGCCAGCGACGGGTCGGAGGCGACCAGCCGGCGCGCCTCATCGCGGCGGTTGCGCGCCGCCAGGGCGTTGCCCACCGCCGGATCCACGAAGCCCTGGTGTGGGTGGTAGGGGGCAGGGTAGACGGCTTGTCGCGGTGCCCGCAGCTGCAGGCAGGCCATCACGATCATCACGATCGCCAGCATGGCCATCACGGTGGAGAGGACTCCGCCGAAGGTGCCCTGCGGGTCGCCGTTGGCGTCGGTCGGGGTCACCGCGCTCAGGCCCAGGAGCACGAGTGCGCCCGCGCCGTACGCCACGGCATTGCGGCGCAGCCCGGGCTCGTTCAGTCGTGACGATGCATGCACGAAGGGGATCCAGGCTCCGATCCCAGCGGTCGCGACGGTGACGGTGTAGTACCACCTGCCCTGCGCGATCAGGCTGCTGTGAAGGCTCACCGGCTCCCCCTTCCACGTTCTTCGCCGAGTGAGCCGAATGCTCGCAGAATCCGGCCCCTGCCGCCGGGTTTTGGGTCGATTCGACAGCGGCGCGGACGTACGGCGGGCATCCTTGGGCGTGGGGTCGAACCGAGGGGGAGTCACGTGCGGTGTGTAGGGGGAGTGCTCGTCGCTGCCCTCCTGCTGTCGGCGTGTGCACCCAGCGGCGCCGAAGGTCCTGACCCCAGCACGCTGGCCACCCCGGCCGAGCCCGCGATGAGTGAGTCGTCGTCGGCAGACACGGTCACGGCCACGGACGCTGAACGGACCTCGACCAACGACACGGCCGTCGCTGCTCTGGCCCTGCTCGCCGTGAAGGGGCGGGCGCCGATGACCGGCTACGACAGGGCGCGGTACGGACAGGCGTGGCTCGACGCCGATCGAAACGGCTGCGACACCCGGAACGACGTGCTCGCCGAGCAGCTCGCGGCCGTCGTCCGGGAGTCCAACGGGTGCGTGGTCGCCACCGGCGAGTACGACGACCCCTACACCGGCACCACCATCGACTACCGACACGGCGACGGCACCCTGATCGACATCGACCACGTGGTCGCCCTCGGCAACTCGTGGGCCACCGGCGCCTTCCGGTGGGACATCAAGAAGCGCGCGGCCTTCGCCAACGACCCGCTCAACCTGCTGCCGGCCGACGCGGGTGCCAACCGGCAGAAGGGTGACGGCGACGCCGCGACCTGGCTGCCGCCGAACAAGCCGTTCCGGTGCGAGTACGTCGCCCGGCAGGTCGCGGTGAAGACGAAGTACCGGTTGTGGGTGACCGCGCCCGAGAAGGCCGCGGTGGCCAGGATCCTCGCGACCTGCCCTGACCAAGCGCTGCCGGAGGACCGTTGGGCGGCATCCACCCGCGTCGACCACGACATCACCGACCCCGGCGTGTTGCCAGCGGTGAAGAGCTTCACGAGCACCTACTTCAAGAACTGTGACGCGGCTCGGGCCGCTGGTGCGGCACCGGTGCGCAGGGGAGATCCCGGCTACGGCTCGCACCTCGACCGCGACGGTGACGGAGTCGGGTGCGAGTAGCCCACTCCACGTTCAGGCGGCCCGCGGTGGTGGCATGGGGGCTCCGGGCTCTCGACTGACGTGTCGATGGCCGGTGGGGGTGGTGACGGTGACCTCGTGTGGTCGGTCGGGTGGCCCCGGTTGATGCTCCCAACCGGGCTGCTCCTTGGTGTAGTTGCACCACTCGCACAGCCCTTGACCGTTGTCGACGCTCGTCTCGCCACCTCGGGAGACCGGGACGGCATGGTCGATGTGGCGCACGGGCGCATTGCAGTATGGATTGCGGCAGATGTCGTCGCGCAGCCTGATGAAGTCGCGCAGGTCGGGTGGGAAGAGCCGTTGGGCGGACTCGAGCGACATCAACGACCCGTCGGGCATCGCGAACACGCGCCGCAGGGTTGAGCGCTGCTCATCGGACGCGGCCACCATCTGGCGCGCGACGGAGGCCGGGACGGGTCCGTGGCCGGGCAGGTGCCCGGGCGTGCTGTCGCCACCGAGCAGGGTCTCGGCCGAGACCAGGAGCTGGACCGCGACCGGTGGCTGCTTGGTGTCGGACTCCAAGCCGGCCAGTCGGGCGGCTGCGAGATCGGCGGTGATCTGCGAGCACGTGCGCTCGTCGCCTGCCGCGCGAACGGAGCCGGCGGCCTTGTCGAGGGAGCCCATGATGGCCGGGAGCATCGTGTCCGCGACGATCGCGGTGACGCGGGCGGTGCCGTCGCCCAGGTCGCGACCGACGACGCGGCGATTGCCCCAGGCCTTGGCGCGGCGCTTCAGGGCTGCGCTCTCGTCGAGCCTCAGGACGATGCGGCGGATGTCCATGGTCAGCGCCTTGTCGCCCTTGCCCTCGAGATCGAGCGTGATCTCGGCGTCGGCCTTCAACCGGTCTTCGCGGGTCAGGTGGGCGGTCTCTTCGGCGATGATCATCGCGCGGCGCTCGTTGAGGTCGCCGCAGGCCAGGGCCAGGTGGGTGCAGGGCAGGTCGTGGGCGAGTGCGAGCCCCAGCTTGGTCAGGCGCTGGCCGACATGGGGCGACTCGCGGCGGGCCGCGGCGACCTCGTTGGGCACCGACGCCGAGGGTCGGCCCGTCTTGGTCGTGCGCGCCTTGGCGAGCTCGGCGGTGAGAGTGGCCTGCAGGGCTGCAGCCGCCGACTTCGTGCGCTCGAGTGCGTCGATCTGGTTGATCAGCTCAGCGTCCGTGGCCGGGGGCTTGGTGCGGGCGATCCGTTCGACGAGGTCGCGCAGCCCGTCGGTGTCGAGCCGAGCGTCGTCGGCGTGGAACGGCGTGCTGGTCATTGCCTCGGCTCCTCTCGACCGGCAGACCCCAGGGGAGGGGTCGACAGTTCAACGGATGCCTTCGAGTCCCCGCCGCGATCGGCGTACTCCAGAAGGGAGAAGCGCTGCCAGCTCGATGAAGCGAGCGGAGCCCGGCACACAGGTCCCGGAGAGTCCGGGGACTCCTCTGAGAGAAGTCGGGCCCGACCGGTCAGTGTCGGTGTATTCGATCGAGCTTGAGATCAGTGTATGCCTGCTCGAAAAGAGGCACAAGCCCCAATTCACAGGTCTTCTGCAGAACATTCTGGCCGGAGGCACCGACAGTCGTCCGTGGGCCGGCGGCGGATTTCACCGAAGCCCGTACGGCGACTCGGCGCAAGCCTCACACTTGCCGCAGACCTGGGCGCGTGCCGGTCTGCGAAATGGCGGGGGAGCGGCGATGGGTGAGCTGCGCAGGTCGACCGTGCTGCCGGTCGCGATGTTGGTCGCCAGCCTGGCTGTGCTGGCCCTGGGCGGGTTCGTCCAGTTCGACGACGTGGCCGAGTCCGGCTCCGAGCGGTGGATCATGCCGCTGGGCGCAGTGGCCGCGGTCCTCGCCGTCGTCGCACTCCGGGTGGCCTGCAGGCACACCGCGTCGCGTCGTACGTTCGGTGCGGCCCTGGCCGTCATCGATGGGGCCCTCGTCGTACTCACCTTCACCCTCGAAGGGTTCCGATTCATCTGGCACGGCACCGAGGGCGAGCTGTTCCTGTTCGAAGTGGCGCTCGGTCTCGTCGCCCTGTGGATGCTCACCCCGACCTTCGAGGTCGGGCGCTCTGATCCGATGCGCGACGGCCGATCGCCCGCCCCGCAGGTGACGACGCAGGTGTCGCCATGGGTGCGCGTGTCGGCCTATGCGACGGGACTCGTGCTCGCGATCTGTCTGGCATTCATGATGGGGGCCGCGCACTTCGAGGCAACCCAGTGCAGCGATCCCGGCTTCGACGGAGAGTGCGACCTCGCCGGGCTGGAGGGCCTGGCCTGGTCGGTCCTCACCTTGATCGTGGTGTCGTCAGGGATCGTCGTCGCCGAAGTCCTGCGGGCACGAAGGGTGTCGGCGCGCTCGCGTCCGGACTCGTGATTCGAGGACAACTGATCGATGAGGCCCTGCCCGAGCCCAGCAGCAATCTCAGCGACGAGCAAGCACCAAGGCGAAGTCGCCGGCAGGATCGCTCCACCATCGCTCGGGGTGCAGTCCCGCGGCGGCGAGCTCGGGCTCGAGCAGCGACCGGCGGAACTTCGCCGAGATCTCGGTGCGGATCTCTTCCCCGGCGTCGAAGGTCACCTTCAGGTCGAGCGCCGCGAGCTGCGCGACGATCGGACGACGCGCCCGCAGGCGCATCTCGATCCACTCGTTCTGCGTGTCCCACAGCGCGACGTGCTCGAAGTCGTCCGGGTCCAGGTCGCCATCGAGCTCGCGGTTGAGCACGGCGATCACGTTGCGGTTGAACTCCGCGGTCACGCCCGCCGAGTCGTCGTACGCCGCCACCAGCCGGTCGGCGTCCTTGACCAGGTCGACCCCGAGCAGGAAGGCCTCGCCCGGGCGCATCGCCGCGGCGAGTGACGAGAGGAAGGTCTGGCGCTGACCGGGCGGGTAGTTGCCGAGGGTCCCGCCGAGCAGGGCGACCAGACGGCGTCCGGGGGCGGGCAGCTGGTCGAGGTGGTGATCGAAGTCGGCGACGGCGCCGTGCAGCACCAGATCGGGGTAGTCGCGGCGCAGCCCGGCCATCGCGTCGTTCAGGGCGCCGGCGCTCACGTCGACCGGCACGTACGCCGACAACCGTCCGCCGCGCGCCATCGCGTCGAGCAGCATCCGGGTCTTCTCGCTCGACCCCGAGCCCAGCTCGAGGAGCGCCTCCGCATCAGCCACCGAGGCGATCTCTTCGGCGTGCTCGACCAGGATCGCGTGCTCGGTGCGGGTCGGGTAGTACTCCGGGAGCCGGGTGATCTCCTCGAAGAGCCGGCTGCCGCGGTCGTCGTAGAAGTACTTCGGCGGCAGCCACTTCGGCGTCGCGGTCAGGCCGGTGCGGGCGTCGGCCTCGAGCGCGGCGCGCAGGTCGGCCGGGGTGAGCAGCTCGTCGAGGGTCACGGTGCCTCCTCAGGTGTTCGCATGCGGACAGGGGAGTGTGAAGCGGGTGGGGCCGCACTGGTCGAGGTCGACGACGGTGCCGACCGACAAGGGCGACCAAGCCTGGTCGTCGTCGGCCGGCGAGCCCACGGCGTACTCCCAGTTACCCAGCTCGAGCAGTGCCAGCCCCCGGCCCCAGGCGACCGCGGCCAGTTGCTCGCCGTCGGCGAGCAGCACCGAGCAGGGCGGCACGTCGTTGCGGGTGACCAGGCGCACCAGTGCGCTGGACAGTGGAAGTCCTGCCTTGCGTATGGGCGCCAACGCATCGATGACCGCCGTACGCTCGTCGGCCGTGGCCGCGTCGACGCCCACCTGCCAGCCGTCGAGCTGGGCGACTCCCTCACAGTCCGGGTGCGCGGCCCAGGTCGCGACGGTCTGGGCATGACCGAGGGCGCCGCGGTGCCGACAGGCCACCGTGCTGGTCCAGGTCACCGTCGCGGCTCCCGCGGCGCGCCGCCGTCGGCGAGGCGTACGCCGGTCAGCGGCCAGCGTGCACCTGGTGGGAAGAAGTTGCGGTACGACGCCCGCGCGTGACCGGGTGGCGTCAGTGCGCAGCCGCCGCGCAGCACCATCTGGCCGGACATGAACTTGCCGTTGTATTCGCCGAGGGCGCCGGCCGTGGGGTGGAAGCCGGGGAAGGGCAGGTACGCCGACGAGGTCCACTCCCAGCAGTCGCCGAAGAGCTGGCGCAGCCCGTCGACCGGTCCGCCTGCGGCACGGGGATGCCACGACTCGGTGTCGGCGAGGTTGGCAGTTTTGTCGGCACCGGCCAGCTCCTGCAGCCGGGCGGCGTGCTCCCACTCCGCCTCGGTGGGCAGCCGCTTGCCGGCCCAGGTCGCGTAGGCATCGGCCTCGTAGTGGCTCACGTGGCAGGCCGGCAGCTCGGCGTCGACCGGCCGGGTGCCGGTGAGCGTGTGCTCGAACCACACGCCGTCGCGCTCGGACCAGTACGCCGGAGCCGCCCACTCCTCGGACTGCACCCGACCCCAGCCGTCGCTGAGCCACAGCTCGGGCCGGCGGTAGCCACCGTCGGCCATGAAGGCCAGCCACTCGCCGTTGGTGACGAGCCGGTCGGCGAGGCGGTAGGGCTCGAGCCACTGCTGATGGCGGGGGAGCTCGTTGTCGAAGCAGAAGCCTCCGTCCAGGCCCGTCTCGTGACCGATCTCGACCAGCCCGCCGTCGAAGTCGCGCCACTCGAGGGTGCCCGACATGCCGCCGCTGCTCGGCTTGCCGGCGTACGACGGATCGAGCGGGTTGAGCGAGAGGACGTGCTTGATGTCCATCAACAACAGCTCCTGGTGCTGCTGCTCGTGGTGGAAGCCGAGCTCGATCGTCGGCGCCAGCTTGGTCAGCGTGCCCTCGTCGAGGGTGGCCATCAGGTCGCGCATGCGGTCGTCGACGTTGCCGCGATAGAGGCCGACGTCATGGGCACCGGGCCGGCTGATCACGCCGCGCATCGGCCTGGACCAGCGCGGACCGACGGCTTCGTAGTAGCTGTTGAAGAGGAACCAGTAGGTGTCCTGGTACGGCGCGAAGCGCGGCTCGTTGTCGGCAAGCACGAAGGTTTCGAAGAACCAGGTGACGTGGGCCCGGTGCCACTTGGTCGGCGACGTGTCGGGCATCGACTGGACGGTCTGGTCCTCGGGCGATAGTGGAGCCGCGAGTCTTTCGGTGTGGGCCCGGACGTCGTCGTACCGGGCGGGCAGTGAGGTCACGTCGATGCTCGCGGCGTCGCTCATGACCCCAACTCTTGCAGGCCGCCCCAACCCAAGTCACGCACTTTTCGTGGCGCCTCGAGGTCGGATCACCGCTTGGGTCGGTAGGTCCGACCGAAGCTGCGCCGGTTCGCTTCGTCGATCTCCACGAGCTCCCAGTCGACGCGACGTCCGCCGGGAACGTCGAAGATCCTGACCCCGTCGCCGAGGAAGACGGGCGCGACATAGACCTGCAGCTCGTCGATGAGATCGTGCTCGAGCGCCTGCCGGGCGATGTCGGCGCTGATGATCTGGACGTCCCTGTCGCCGGCGAGCTCCTGGGCACGTGCGATCGCCTCGGTGACGGAGCAGTTGAGTGCGATGACGGACGGGTCGTCCGCGAGTTCCTCCGGTCGGTGGGTGAGAATGAACTCGGTGCCGGACCACGCCCCGCCGTACGCCTCGGAGGTCATCTCGTCACGTTCGTCGGCCTGCGACTTCGCCGCGTCGTACCCCTCACGGCCGGCGATGATGACGCCCACCTTCGAGGCCATCGCCTGGGTGGTGCCCTCCGCATGGGGCTCGGAGGCGGACAGCCAGGACATGTCGTGGCCCGGCCCCGCGATGAACCCGTCGATCGAGCAGGTGAATCCCCAGGCAACCTTCCCCATCACTCCTCCTTGAGTGGTCTGATGACACCGGAACAGACCAGCCGTAGGCGCGGAAGTCATCGGCCCCGGCGATCGAGCAGCGGGCTTTCTTCGGTGGTCGAGCAGCGACCTCCCCTTGGTGGTCGAGCAGCCCGAGGAACGAGGGCGCCCGTCGAGACCACTTCTGCAACCATCAAGACATGCACACCCAGCCCCGGACCTACGTCACCGGCGACCGTGAGGTCGTCCTCGACCTGACCCGCGACTGCGCCGACTTCGTCGCTGGGCGCGGTGACGGACTGCTGAACCTGTTCGTGCCGCATGCCACGGCAGGGTTGGCGATCCTCGAGACCGGTGCCGGCAGTGACGACGACCTGCTGGCCGCAATGGCCGACCTGCTCCCTCCCGACGACCGGTGGAAGCACCGGCACGGCAGCCGCGGCCATGGGCGCTCGCACGTGATGCCGGCGCTGATCCCGCCATACGCCACGGTGCCGGTGCTGGGCGGACAGTTGGCGCTCGGGACGTGGCAGAGCATCTGTCTGGTCGACCTCAACGTCGACAACCCCGAGCGAGACGTGCGGTTCAGTTTCCTCGCGTGACCACCAGTGATCGAGCGGGCCGTTCTCGCACGCCAGCACGTCGCGATCCGTGTCGTGGCCCAGATGGCGCACTTGAGCCCTATGGTTCCCAATCCGGTGCCCTAGACGGCGGGAGCGCAGCTCAGAACTGGAACATCAAGAACGGCGGAGGGCTTGGTCAACGCCCTGTGCGGGTGGAGGCTGCCTCGACCCACAAGATCCTCGACACCCTGGAGGCCCTGTCAACCTGAGGGATTGCCTGTTTCGACCACCGGTCGCAGACTCGGATGACTGAACCAACTGGGGCAGGGGACGCGAGGAGGAAGTCATGGCGTGCAGTGGGTTGTCGTCAATTTCGGGGCTGCGTGTCGTACCCACGGGGTGGGTGCATCTCGACGGTGTCCACGTCGTTCGTCGTGAGCTCAAGCGGCTACTGACCGCTCACGGAGCGACGATGCATCCCGAGTTCAGTCTGCTGACGGATCTGGTGATCCTTGGTGACTACCGCAGCCACCAGACACAGAACGACCGCGTCGGCGGTACCGACGCTTTGGAACAGGTCTACCTGAGCCGGCAGGAACGCGCCCCACACGTGCACCTTGTCTCCGAACAAGACCTTGCCGATCTGCTTGCGGGAGAGCACGTGCCGTGCCGCCGGATCCCTCCAACGTGGGTTTCGGTGAAGAGGGTGGGCAGGCGTACGACGGTCCGAGTGCGACCACGCATGGATCCGTGAGTTGTCCCTCCGACGCATCCTCCTCGCTAGTGTCACGTGTCATGGATTCCAACCAGCTGGGCCACTTCGTCGGCATTGACCTCGCCTGGAAATCTGCCAACCGCACAGGCTTGGCCGCGGTCGACGACGCCGGGCGCCTGATTGCATCAGCTAGTGTCCGCAGCGACGACGAGATCGCGGCCTGGATCGCAGCCAACGCACCTCAGGTAGTCGTGGCTGCGGTGGATGCGCCGTTGATCGTGCCGAACGAGACAGGGCAGCGCGTGGGGGAGAACCTCGTTGCCAAGGCTTTTGGTGCGTACGGCGCATCGCCGCACTCCTCGAGCCGTTCCAGGTCCATGTTCAACCCGCCCCGGGCGCTTGAACTGGCAGACCGCTTCGGCTGGACGACGGACCCGGCGGAGCACGGACGTGTGAGTGCCCCGGCATGCATCGAGGTCTACCCGCATCCCGCGATGGTGGGGCTCTTCCGGCTGGGAACTGTGCTTCCCTACAAGTCAGGCAGTGGCCGCACACCGGAGTCGCGACGCGAGCAGTTCGCGGTTTTGATGGATCACCTTGAGGCAATCGCGCCACTGGCACTGGGGTCGGGAATGCGATGGCCCGAGTTGCGGGAGGCCGTGGCGGGCAGCACACGACACGTGGATCTGGATCTGATCGAGGACGAGCTCGACGCCATCCTCTGTGCCCACTTGGCGTGGCTGTGGCACGAACAACCCGATGCCCTCCACCTCTACGGAAGTCACGAGCTGGGCTACATCGTGGCGCCACCAGCTCCCAGTCATGCGAGTCAACGTCCGGTGCCGCGGGTAGCAGGAGCAGTGGTGCCGGAGCCCGCCGTCACGGATGCCGTGACGCCCGTGAGCAAGACGCTGGCGAGCTTCAGCCGCCACGTCATCGGTCTCCCGAAAGGCGCAGGCGGGGCGCGGCAGTGGGCTTGGCAGGACGCTGTCCGGGCAGCGTTCGCGGGCTGTGCACTACCGGAGCAATCACCGGTTGCTATCGATCTTGGTTTCACTCTTGACTCGACCCATCAGAGGGATGGCAATGAAGCCGATCTCGACAACCTGGTCAAGGCCACGATCGACGCGCTCGACGGACCGCTCGGCGCACGAAAGGGGACCGGGCTGCGCAAGGAGGCGGACGACGTCCGGGTCACTCGCATCACCGCGACCAAGCGGCACGGTTCAACCCCCGGTGCAGTGATCGTGGTCAGTGAGCTGCCGCCCGAGTGATGGAGCCGGCCGGGGCAGCGGCTGCCGGGGTCTGCTCCATCACTGGGTGGACGAACCCGGACGCGGTACGCCGCCACCCTCGCCGGGCAGTCGCCACCGGGCGTCGGAGCTGGTGGTGCGATCCGGTCGACGCGAGTAGTACTTCGGCGGACGGCCGACCGACCGCGGTGCATCCGGCGGGGGAGAGGTCAACACGAGTTGGGGCTCCATGCGGCGCTTGAACGTGTCCCACCGCAGCTCAGCGTTGAGTACACCCTCGTGGAGCTGGTGCAGTGCCTGCATCGTGAACGACTCCAGCAGGAGGTGTGCCGGGTCGGGGGATGTTTCGTAGCGATCGCGAAGGTCGTGCACCGCCAGACGGAGGATTTCGTCGTGGTCGAAGAGCAGTGGACGGGCGACCGCGCCGGAGTCATCGACGGCCAGCCACTCTCCGTGTGCCTGCACGGCTTCGTCCCAAGGCAGCCCCACCGACTTCACGATCGAGATGGTCCACGCCCGCGCGTCGCGCGTTGGGTCGTCGACCACGGTCAGCAGTCGCGGTTCGAAGTGCGTCGGGGTGATGCCTGCCTTCTCCTCGAACAGCGCCGCGATGGTCTGCTCGACCGTTTCGCGCTCACGGACGAAGCGGCCGGGCAGCACCCAGCCGCGGGGAGAGCGGGTGCGCTTCTGCACGAGGACTCGCAGGCCTGCGCGCTGACTTTCGGTGTCGGGCTGGACGGCGAGGATCGCCACGTCGACGGCCACGTTGGGTCGGGGATGGCTGCTCAGGGGAGTGCTCACGAAGCGACCCTAACAATAAACGGCGCAATTGCGGGAAACTCGTGGTAGAGTTTGAATATCAAGCAACGATGCATGAAAAAGGGGGAACCATGAACCAACACTTGCACCTCGGTCGGGGGATGACCCGCGGAGCTTTAACCATCCTTCCGATCTGGTCGACCACGTCGGCCAGGCCGCGATACACGTTCGACGCGACCAAGCTCCACGTCGCGGAAGCCGACAACCCGGTCGTCTCGCAGCTCATGATCGGCAACGTCGGCGATCGGCCGGCGCTGGTGATGGAGGGCCTGCTCTTTGAGGGCGGCCTTCAGCACCGCATGGCGACCAGGTCGATGATGGTGGGTGTCCACCAGCGCATCCCGCTCCCGGTTGCCTGCGTCGAGCAAGGCCGCTGGGGCGGAGCGTCGCAGCAGAGCACCCGCGGCCGCCGCGCCACGCCATACATTCGCGAGTCAGTACGCCGACCGGCGGGGCACGACGTCCAAGGCGAGGTCTGGAGCCGGGTGGCGGAACGCACGCACGGTCACCACAACCCGACCAGTTCATTCGTACGTCGCCTCGACGTGGCTGACGCCCGCCGGGTCGACTGGAGTGACGTAAAGCCACTCGAGGGGCAGTGCGGCGTGCTGCTCGCCATCGGTGGGCAGCCGTGTGTGGCCGAGGTGTTCGAGTCGTCGATGGTGCTGCATGGGCAGTGGCGCTCGATCCTCGAGGCCGCTGCCCTCGACGCCCAGGTGGCCCCGGCGGTGTTGACGCCCGGACGACGGGCCCGCCGGTTCCTCGAACGCATCGAAGCGCTCGAGCTGCGCGACAACGGATCGGCCGGAATCGGCGACGAGGCCGTGGCGCTCGATGACAAGGTGAGTGTGACCGCGCTCCGCTGGCACGACCGCGACGTGCACACCCGCATGACCAACCTCCGCCACCCGATGTTGGTGGCCTGACGATGGGGAGTGACATGAAGCTGACGAGTGTGCAGTTGGACCGGGCGTGTGGCGTGCTGCTCGGGTCGGCGGTCGGTGACGCGCTCGGGGCGGGCTACGAGTTCGGGTCCGCGGCGTACGGCGGCTGGCCGGCGATGATCGGCGGTGGCCTGGGCAACTTTGCTCCGGGGGAGTGGACCGACGACACGGCGCAGGCGATGGCGATCGCACAGGCGGCAGCGACCGGCGTCGACCTTGCCTCCACCGATGGCCTCGACCTGGTCGCCGCTGGCTTTGCCCGGTGGTTTGCCGAGGGACCGCCAGACGTGGGGATCCAGACCTCGGCCGTGCTGCGCCGGGCCGGCCGCGAAGCAACTGCTGAGCAGATGTCCGCGGCCGCGCGAGCCGTTCACGAGCAGACCGGCAAGTCGGCCGGCAACGGTTCGTTGATGCGTACGGCGCCGGTGGCCCTTGCCTACCTCGGCAAGCCCGAGGCCGAGCTGGTCGCGGCTGCGATGGCGGTCTCGGCATTGACCCATCACGACCCGCTCGCGGGCGAGGGCGCGGCGCTGTGGTGCCTGATGATTCGTCACGCCGTCCTGACGGGAGAGTTCCCTATCGCCGACGACGTATTGCCGCACCTCCCGAACGCCAGCTACTGGGCCGACGTTCTCGGGGAAGCGGAGACGTCCGAGCCCGGCACGTTCGTCACGAACGGCTGGGTGGTCGGTGGCCTGCAGGCAGCATGGTCGGCTATCACCCACACGGCGGTCGCGGACGACCTCGCCTGCCGACACCTGCAGGACGCGCTGGCGACAGCCATCGGGATCGGAAACGACACCGACACCGTGGCCGCGATCGCCGGAGGATTGCTCGGTGCACGCTGGGGCGCAAGCGCGATCCCGCAGGAGTGGTCGGGCCTGCTGCACGGGTGGGGCGTCGACGGGGCTGGTGCCCCGGAGCTGATGCGGCTGGCCATGCGCATCGTGCAAGGTGGCCGCGCCCGCGGCTGGCCGAACCTCGACCGGATGGACTACAGCTCCTACGCGGACCGGTCGACGTGTGTCGCGCATCCGTTGGTGGACGGCATCTGGATCGGCAACGCCCTCGCCCTCGACGAACTGCCCGACGAGATTGATGCGGTGGTCAGTCTTTGCCGAATCGGCGCCACCCAGTTGCCGGAAGGCCTGGTGAGCCACGCCGTACGCCTCCTCGACACCACGTCCGAGGAGAACCCGAACGTCGACTTCGTGATCGACGACTCGGCTCGGACGGTGCTCATGTTGCGTGACGAGGGCAAGCGGGTGCTCCTGCACTGCGTGGCCGGGCAGAGCCGTACGCCGACCGTCGCGGCATGGGTCGCCGTACTTGACGGATACGACCTGGACAATGCGTTGGCTGCCGTGACGGCCGTGCTGCCCGGAGCCCGGCCGAAGAGGTTTCTGGTCGATTCCCTGCGCCGGCTGAGTCTCTACGACGATGCTGGAGCCAACTCGAGGAGGACACGATGAACATCGACAACCTGCCGGACAAGGTCCGCAGCTCGTTGCTGCGTGGGTATGTCGAGAAATCGTGGCGGATGCCGTGGCTGGCGGTCGACTACGCGCACCTGGTGGATGTCCCCGTTGAGGATGCCCAAGCTTACGAGGATGGACTCGGGCTGCGAGGGTGCCTCGACAGCATCTTCTCAGCTGACATGGTCAGTGAACTTCGGAGCGATGAGCGCCGGTATGACGCCCTCGCTGGGGAGCTGAATGAGAGGTACGGCGAAGGGCTCGTGGTGCTGAGTGCAGAACCCGGCGATCCTGGATTGCGTGGCTTCCGGGTCAGCCCGTTCTCCACCGAGACCACCACGGTGCGCAACCCAGACGGGACGCTCGCCGAGTCAGTCAGGGACCTCGAAGCAGAGGTCGAGGCCCAAAACCAGACGGATCGGAAGAATTGACACGTGAGCGACACCGGGAGAGATCCCTCGAGTTGGGCTGAATCGGGACATGTCTTCGTCGTTCTGGGACGAATTGAGGCGATCGTCCACGACTTCGCACTAGTTCCCACGTCCAGCAAGTTCAGCATCCGTGGATACTGGAAACCGCTGTTGGGAGCGACGCCCGAACGGTGGAAGCCCGCAGCATGGCCGGGCAAGGGCTTCGCCATGGCCAACGGTCGGAATGACATTTGGTTCGTCAACGTAGGAGACCGGTCAACCGCCGGCGCAGCGAGGATCGTCGAGCGTGCTGTGGCGGCGTTACACGAGATCGCCGCTCTTGATCACGTGCCAGGCCGTGGCCGGGCGAAGCCACTCGTCGCCGTTCCTGTCATGGGCATTGCCGGTGGTGGGTTGAATCTCCACCGAGGTGAGGTCGTGAGCCAGTTGCTCGCCGGGCTGAGTCTGGCGGCCACTGAATTGAACCTGGATGTCGTCGTGGTCACTCCAGACGCCTCTGTCTACGCCGCGGCGCAGCACCTCCGGAGGCGTTCGAACTCTTGGCCCCTCGCCGCCCGGCAGTTGAAGAGCGCGCAGCGAATCGGTGGTCTGGCCAAGGATGGCCAGCTTGCCCTCTTCCTTGGGGCGGGCGTGAGCATACCGGCAGGGCTGCCAACTTGGGGCGGCCTGATTTCCCAACTTGCTGAGAAGAACGGGACGACAACAGGGAGGTTGTTCGAGAATCTCACGGCGCTTGATCAAGCCCAGTATTTGCACAACAACGTCGATGACTTGGGAACGCAGGTCGCAGAGGTGGTCAGGTCCGCGAGGGTGCCGGCGCTCGGCCACGCGTTGTTGGCAGCGCTCGGGTGTAAGGAGGCAGTGACGACCAATTACGACCGCCTCTACGAAAGTGCCATTCGGATGCAACGGGGCCGAGGCAATGTTGCATCTGTCCTGCCTTGGAGCAACCCTCGAGCGACTAAGCCATGGATACTGAAGTTGCATGGAGATGTCGAGACGCCCCGCAGCATCGTTCTGACCAGACAGCAGTTCGTGACATTCGATGCGATGACGCGGCCCGCCGGGGCGTTGCTACAGACGTTGCTGATGACTCGGCATGTGCTCTTCGTGGGGGCGTCTCTCACGGACGACAACGTGATTCGCCTCGCCGTAGAGGTCGATGTCTTCAGGAAGAACCATGGGCTCACGGGTGGAGTGGGCACGGTGCTCGACATTGACCATGATGAAGTGCGCGAGCAGTTGTGGCGGGGGCAGTTGACCTGGCAGCGAATGCGAGGCTCGGACGTTGCATCTCGCTCCCGCACACTTGAGATCTACCTGGACGCAGTCGCGGCGCACGCTTCAAGTGATTCCTCATGGCTGTTGGATCAGCGGTTTAGGGGCCTTCATCCTGACGATGATGAATTGGTGGCCAAGGCGCGTGATCTGTTCAGACAGGTCAACGGGGCTGGTGACGAGTGGCGCGGGCTCGCCGACGCCCTGCTCGCCTTTGGTGCTGCATCGGGAGAGTATGACGACGAGACGGCGATGCGTCGATGGACGGCTGGTCTACCCCGCTAGCCCGACTATTGACGGCGTCCAAGGCGGCACTCATGGGCATCATCACGGCGGCGCCTAACTACGACCCATAGATCAGCTGCCGGCCATCCGGTTCGGCATCGAGCAAAGCGCTCGGGCAGGGCAATTTACTGGCTCGGAGATTCAAGAGCGTGATTACCGAGTTTCCGCCCCAGCGCTCAGGCAGTTCCATAGGCTGCCGGCATGGCGACGGTGACGTACGTGCCCAAGGGGCGCAATGGGTTCTCGGTGACGGTTCGAACCAACAGTGGAACGCAAATGACCCTCGAGGGTCTGTACCAGTCTCCCGACCCTGCCGAGGTCGACGGGGACGATGTCTTGCGGAACAACCCCACGGTGTTCCAGAACCTCTGGGCCCACGGCTCTCACGAGGCACAGGTCCGTCGCCTTCGGTCAGAAGAGAAGCGGAAGAGCCATCGGAAGGCAGCGAAGGACCACTCGCGTATCGCCGAGTCAGTCGCAGAGCTCGCGGTGACGCAGACCGGAAAGACGAGCACGGCGTGGTGTTCCGGATGTTTCATGAAGACCGACCATCGGCGCGTAAAGGGCACCCGAATCACGACGTACTTGTGCGACAACTGTGGTGCCCCGACGATCCCGTGTGCGGCTCCGAGGTGCAAGAACCACGCGAACCGGGGGAGCGGTTCAGTGACCGGACCCAGGTACTGCGCCGAGCACCGTCACGACATTCCGTCGTTCGAGAAGCTCACGGACGGCATGGCCTCCCTGGACGATTATGCGGACTGGCTCACCTTCGAGAAGCGCAATGCGGCTCGCATCACGAAGGTTGCTGCCCTGACACTGGTCGGGGGAGCAGTCGCAGGGCCAGCGGCCCTCGCAGCAGCACCAGCGGTGGGCGGTGCTGTGGGTGCAGCCAGTGGCCTGAGCGGAGCAGCCGCCACCAGCAGCGGTCTCGCGACGTTGGGCTTCGGCTCCATTGCGAGTGGCGGACTCGGGATGGCGGGCGGCACGGCCGTCGTGACGGCCACGGGTACGGCGTTGGGTGGTGTGATGGGTGGCGTGACGGCCACGGCGTACGTCAGCGCCGACAAGTCCTTCAAGATCGTGAAGTTGCGCGACGGTGTCGGACACCCGGTGGTCATCGCGAGCGGGTTCATGACCGAAGGTGGAGACGACTGGGGCACCTGGCGCGGCCTGATTGACGAGCGCTTCCCCAAGAATCCCGTCTATCGCGTGCTCTGGGGGTCGAAGGAGCTCAAAGCGTTGGGCCTGTTCGCAGGCCCGGCCGTGGCCCAGGAGTACGCGCAATACGTCGCCACGGGGTTCGCAAGAAGGGCCAGCAGGAGCGCCGGTTTCGCTCCGCTCGGTGTTGCATTGGCCGCGATGGGTTTTGCCAAGAACCCATGGAGTGTTGCCAGGACACGAGCGGGAATGACGGGTGCCGCGCTGGCGGCCTTGCTGGCGCGCACGGAGGAGGGGCCTTACATCCTGGTCGGCCACAGCCTTGGGGCTCGTGTGATGGCGACTGCGGCGCGGGCGATGGGCAAAGAAGCGGGACCCAAGCGAATCGCGGAGATGCACCTGTTGGGAGCCGCCATCGGTCGCAAAGGTGAATGGCGGAGTCTCAGCGAATCCGTGGACGGCACCGTCTACAACTACTGGTCCAAGAACGACAACGTGCTCAAGTTTCTCTACCTAGCAGCTGAAGCCGGTCAGCGAGCTGTCGGTCGCCACGGCTTCGCCAGCAAGTTCTCCAACATCAAGGACCGCGACAAGTCGAGGATGGTGAAGGGACACTCGGGCTACTTCGAGGGCGTTCGCCTCGAGCGCTGACCGTCACTCAGCGCAACTACGCGAGAATCGCCCCCATTCGCAAGCCGGCCGCAGCGCTCTCCACTATGGTCGGTCCTGTGACGATCGGGACAAAAGAACAGTTCGCTGCACCAGGCTCTGTGCTCGAAATTCGCGACGAAACTTGGCTCGTGACGCGCGCCGAGCGGGCCACCGACGGGTGGTTCTACGAAGTCACAGGCCTCAGCGAACTTGTACGCGGCACCAACGCAATATTCTCCGATGCCCTCGACGACATCCGCGTGCTCGATCCAGAGCTGGCCACGGTCAAGGTAGACCTGAGCCCGGGCTTCATGCAGTCGAAGGTGTGGCTGGAAGCCACGCTCCGTAAGACAGCGGTCCCGCTGACCCAGACGACCCTCACCGTCTCGACCCAAGGACTTGCAGACTCGCTGCCTTATCAGCTGGCTGCTGTCCGACAAGCACTTGATCCGGAAAACTTGCGGCCGCGCATCCTGCTGGCTGATGCTGTGGGTCTCGGCAAGACCCTCGAGATCGGCATGATCCTGGCTGAACTCGTACGACGAGGACGCGGCGAGCGGATCCTCGTCGTCACGCCTAAGCACGTTCTCGAGCAGACGCAATTCGAGTTGTGGACGCGTTTCGCGCTGCCGTTCGTCCGCCTGGACTCGCTGGGCATCCAGCGGATCCGGCAGCTGCTGCCGGCCAACCGCAATCCGTTCGCTCACTTCAAGCGGGCCATCGTCTCGATCGACACGCTCAAGAGCGACCGTTACCTCGCCCACCTTGAAAAGCAGCAGTGGGATGCGGTCGTGATCGACGAGTCGCACAACGTCACGAACGACTCGACCCAGAACAACCGCCTAGCTCGCCTGCTCAGCCGTAAGACTGACGCTCTGATCCTCGCCAGTGCAACCCCGCACAACGGGCGCAAGGAATCGTTCGCGGAGCTGATCCGGATGCTCGACCCGAGTGCGGTCACACCGACTGGCGACTTGATCGAGGACGAGGTGCGACGCCTGGTCATCCGACGCCACCGTCATAGCCAAGATGTCGCCAGCATCGTCGGGTCGGACTGGGCGGAGCGTCACGAACCGCACAACATCCTCGTCAAGGCAAATGCCATCGAAGACGCCATCGCCGACGAGTTGGAGCACACGTGGCTTCACCCCGAGGCAGGAGCGTCGCCCTACTCCGGAGGCAACGCACGCCTCTTCCCCTGGACCCTCGCAAAGGCTTTCCTGTCCAGCCCCGCCGCACTGTCGGCCACGGTCGGGGAGCGCCTGAAGAAGTTGGGCGACGAAATTGCAACAGCCAAGGAACGCGAAGCGCTCTCGCGTTTGGGTGAGTTGGCCGATCGCAGTCGGGTCGAAGGCAGCGCGAAGTACGACGCTCTGGTGACGCATCTTCGCGAGATCGGGATCAAGAGCAATGCCCCCGATCGAGTCGTCATATTCGCCGAACGAGTGAGCACGCTGCACTGGCTACAAGCCCGATTGGTCAACGACTTCAAGCTCAAGGATGACCAGGTCGTTGTCCTGCACGGTGGCATCAGCGACATCGAGCAGCAGGCCGTTGTTGAGTCCTTCAAGCAGGAGTCCAGCCCGATCCGGATCCTCGTCACTGGCGACGTCGCCTCGGAGGGCGTCAACCTGCATCTGCAGTGTCACGAACTCGTCCACTACGACATCCCGTGGAGCCTGATCCGCATCGAACAACGCAATGGCCGCATCGACCGCTACGGCCAGAGGCATCGCCCGAGGATCACGACGCTGCTTCTCGACCCGTCCACGAGCCGGTTCGGTGGAGACATCCGGGTGCTGCAGAAGCTCGTCGAGAAGGAGCACGAGGCTCACCAGGCGCTCGGTGACAGCGCCTCGCTGATGGGGCAGTACGACGTCAAGGCTGAAGAGGACGCAATCCGCGACGTCCTTGCTGGCAAGAAGGACCTCGACGATGTAGTGAAGTCCGTCGAGGAAGCCAAGAGCGGCGGCGGCATTGACGCCATGTTGGCCCGACTCTTCGCCCTGGGAGCCACGACTCCGGAACCCACCATTGAAGCTGAGCACGGGGCCGACGGCGTCTACGACACAGACTTGGCATTCCTGCGCGACGCCCTCGAAGTCTCCTTTGCGACCCCCGCGGCCCCAGTCGCCGCGAACGGCGTCGCGTGGCGTGAGTTTCCCAACCATGCTCTCGTCGAGTTCGTCCCCACCGACGATTTGAGGCAGCGCCTCGAGGTTCTGCCCCAGTCGTACTTGCGTGAACGCAAGGTCGTCCAAGGCTTCAAACTCGCCACGACGTTGAGCCGTGGCAAGCAAGCGCTCGCCGACGCTCGCAGCGCGGAGTCCAATTCGTTGTGGCCAGAAGCCCACTACCTGTCGCCGCTCCATCCGAGTTTGGAGTGGGCAGCTGACCGAGCCCTCGAAAACTTGGGCCGCAATGAGGTCTTCGCCCTCTCAGCGCCGGGTGGGGGAGACCTTGGCCTCCTGCTCCACGGTTCGCTCACCAACGCGAAGGGTCAAGTCGTCGCATCGACGTATGTCGTCGCACGCTTCCCCGAGCCGACCAACCCGGACTTCGTGATGCCGCAACCCTTCGCGACCGTCCGAGACGCGCTCCACAGTCTTGGAGCAGACGGCGCACTCGTGAACACCAACGCTCTCAAGGAACACGCCGACCTGGACGCCTACGTGGGACCGGCGGTGCGGGCGGCGAGAGTTCTGCTTGACCAACTGCTGAAGGCCGCCTCTGAGAGTGTCACCGCGCGGGTCGATGCGTGGAACGACCGCGTCTCCGATTGGCAGGCTTCGGCTGCGCTTGAGGCGCAACGACTGGACCTCAAAGAGCGAAGGCTCCGTGTCGAGGACGAGAAGGCGATCGCGGAGTCGATGCGCCCTGATCAACTCACGGTTCGACCCCTCCTTCTCGTACTACCCACGGCAGGAGGAAGCAACTGATGTCCGCTGCGGGAACGACCCAGGCCAGTCAGGCCAGCGACGCGATCGTCGTTGGCGAGGGCTGGATCAGCGAGCACTATTTCACGACCGACGCGACCAAGGAATCGTTTAACGCCCTGGTGCGCGATCGCCGCAAGCAATGGGAAGAGATCAAGGACGAGGGGACACCGAGAACGCGCTTCACGGCGCACCGCTCGGTCCTGCTGGACGCCTTCTCCACGATCGATGCAGCTGACACGACTGCCCTCCATGAATTGCACCAGTCGCTACTCCACGTCTTGGGCTACAAGCGACTTGGCCTAGTGGCCAAGACGGAGGGTCCATTGACGATGATCTACTCAGCCGGTATCGACGCCCCTGGGCTGGCCATTATCGAGGCAAGGCCTACCGACGGCCCGGAGGACCTGCTCACCAAGGATTCGGCCAACCTGCTCAGCCCCTTTGCTATCGATGACAAGACCGAGATCACTTCGGTCGCGAGGTTGCTTTCCAGGCTGTTCGTCGATGACGACTACAAGCCCCCGTTCGCGCTCGTTCTCGCTGGGCCCCACGTGCTGATCGCCGAACGCGAGCGCTGGCCCGAGGGCCGCTACCTCTCCCTTGACCTGCAACTCGTCGGCGAACGAAACGACGCCAAGGTCGGCGGAGAGGTTGACCGAGCTCTCACGTGTCTGGCGGCCGATTCTTTGGCGCCCGATGCCGAAGGCAACACCTGGTGGACGCACGCCTTGGCGGCATCCGTGCAACACACGGTTGGCGTGAGCAAGGACTTGCGTGAGGGCGTTCGGCTCTCCATCGAGATCATCGCCAACGAGGTTGTACGGCGCCGTCGCGAACGGGATCTGGAGGCGCTCCCGCACGAGGACGCACAACCGCTGGCGAAGCAGTCGTTGCGATTCCTCTATCGGATCCTCTTCCTGCTCTATGCCGAGGCTTCTCCGGAGTTGGGTGTGCTGCCCAGTGGTGCCAGGGAGTACGACACCGGCTACAGCATCGACCGGCTCCGCGAACTGACTCTCGTCCAGCTGCCGACCAACAAGTCCCGCAGCGGGACTCACCTGTACGAATCCCTTGCCGCGCTCTTCCGCCTCGTGGACCAGGGCCACCAACCACCGAGTGAAAACGAAAGTGGATTCGTCGAGGGGCTGACGTTTCGCTCATTACGCGCCGATCTGTTCAAGCCCGAGGCAACGGGTTTCATCGATGAGGTCGGGCTGGGCAACGGGGCGCTCCAGCGCGTGCTCCAGCACCTGCTCCTGAGCAAGGCAGACAAGACCCGCAAAGGCCGCGACCGCGGATTCATCTCGTACGCCGAGCTTGGCATCAACCAGCTCGGTGCGGTCTACGAGGGCCTGATGTCCTACACTGGCCGTTTTGCTGAGACCGACCTCTACGAGGTGTGCAAGGACGGAGACGCCGAAAAGGGCTCCTGGCTCGTCCCGGTCGCTCGCGCTGAGGGGATTGCGGCCAAGGACTTCGTCACGACTGAAGACGAGATCACTGGCGAAATCAAGCCGGTGATCCACGACGAAGGCAACTTCGTCTTCCGGCTTGCGGGACGCGAGCGGCAGCAATCGGCGTCCTACTACACGCCCGAGGTGCTGACCCGATTCACCGTCTCGCAAGCCCTTGGAGAGCTCCTGGATCAGGATGGCCGAACTACCACCGCCGAGGAGATCCTCGCTCTCACCATCTGTGAGCCAGCCCTCGGATCCGGCGCCTTCGCGATCGAAGCTGTTCGTCAGCTCGCGGAGCATTACCTGGTTCGTCGTCAGGCAGAGTTGGGCGAGACCATCGACCCAGACGAGTACCCACGCCAGCTTCAGCGTGTAAAAGCCTATCTCGCGCTGCACCAGACGTACGGGGTTGACCTCAACGCCACTGCCGTCGAGTTGGCCGAGATCTCGCTCTGGCTCGACACCATGGTTGAGGGCCTCGAAGCGCCGTGGTTTGGGCTCCATTTGCGGCGCGGCAACTCCCTGGTCGGCGCACGGCGCAGTGTTTTCACCCGCAAGCAAGTCGATGACAAAACTTGGCTGGACGCTGCGCCGAAGAGGCTGTCGGACGAGTCCTTGTCGGGGCGCGTGCACCATTTCCTCTTGCCAGCTGCCGGTTGGGGCGCTGCCGCAGATGTCGGCAAGGAGGTCAAGGACCTTGTGCCCGACGCAGTGACACGGCTCAAGGACTGGCGCAAGACCACGAAGGCGAAGCCAACCAAGAAGCAAGTCGACCAGTTCGTTGACTTATCCGAGCGCGTCGAACGCCTCTGGGAGATCGCCACCCGACGGCTGGAGATCGCCGAGCAGCAAGTCCGAAGGGACATCCCGCTGTGGGGCCGCGATTTAGAGCCGATTGACGAGGTCTACGTCTCCCGCGAGTCGATTGAGGAGTCGCTCGCCGATTCGGACGGCGCTTATCAGCGCCTCCGTCGGATCATGGACGCGTGGTGCGCGCTCTGGTTCTGGCCCTTGACCGAGAGTGAGATCGCGCCGCCGACGACCGCCCAATGGCACGACGCCTTGAGCATGATCCTCGGCAGCAACACGACGATGTCAAAGGTGCAGGCCAAGAAGGGTGACGACACGTTCGCCGACGTCCAGACGTGGGATGAACTCGGCGACGCCGAGCACAACGACCGTGTCTTCGCTGGGGCCCGGTCGATGGGCGATGTTCTTGAAAAGCACACCTGGCTTGGGGTGTGCGAACGGGTTGCGCTGCAGCAAGGTTTCTTTCATTGGGAACTCGACTTCGCGACGGTATTCGTGGGCCGCGAGGGCTTCGATCTGCAAACCGGAAATCCACCGTGGGTGCGGCCCACGGTCGATGAACAGGCGCTTCTCGCAGAAGGTGATCCTTGGTGGCAACTGGCAGTCAAGCCAACCCAAAAGGAGGTCGGTCTTCGCCGCGAGGCGACGTTGGAAATCTCGGGTCTGATGGACCTTCTGCTGGCCGGGACGGTCGATACGGTTGCTATGGCGACCTTTGTGGGGTCAAGGCAATTGTTTCCCGAACTCGGTGGCCTGCAGCCCGATCTATACCGATGCTTCGTGGCGTCATCGTGGCGTCATCAGTCCCGCCGAGGTGCCATCGGATTCATCCATCCGGAAACGCACTTCACGGATGAACGTGCGGGTGCATTCCGCGCACCTGTATATCGGCATCTCAGGCGACATTGGCAGTTCGAAAATACACTCGGTTTGTTCGACATCGGCCCCACTCGCTCGTATGGCGTACACGTATACGGGCGAGCGCGCGAGCACGTCGACTTTCTTTCCGCGGTCGGCTTACTGCATCCGGATACGGCGTCACGTTCGCTTGTTCACGACGGTTCCGGCCCAGAGCCAGCCATGCGAACCGAAGACGGCGAGTGGGACCTTCGACCACACAGCTCTCGCGTCTTCAAAATTGGCCTCAGCCAGCTTGCCGGATGGCACGCGCTGCTTGAAACCGATGACGTTCCTGTGCCCCACACCCGGATGGTGTACGCAATCAATCGATCGGTCGCCGGAGTCCTCGACAAGTTGTCTGGAGCAGAGCGGATTGGTGCTCTTGGGCTCCAATACTCTGGTGGGTGGCATGAGAAGGGAGATCGCGCAAAGGGTCGCTTCGACGTCCGTTGGGGCGCCGTGGCCTCTTGGGATGATGCAATTCTTCAAGGGCCCCACCTCTACGTCAACAACCCGGCCTTCAAGTCGCCGAACCCAACGATGCTCCACAAGCAGGACTGGTCCTCCATCGACCTTGAGGACTTGTCCCCAGACGCCTTCCCAGTGACTTCATACAAGCCGATGGGTACGCCAGCGGCATATGGCCGCGCATACACGAACTGGGAGAGCGAGGGCGAGGCACTACCGGCGCGTGCTTTCTATAGGGTCGCCTGGCGGAACATGGCTGCGAACATCGGCGAGCGAACTCTAATTCCTGCAATTATTCCCCCTGGGGCTACACACATCCACGGAATTTCATCGGCGGGTGCCCCCCACGATGAGCGCACCCTCGTGGTGGTTGCGGGTTTCATGGCGTCCCTTGTCGGTGACTTTGCAGTTCGTGCAGCTCCGAAGTCAACAATTTCAGGGACCACAGTCGACAGATTGCCCGTCAATCTGGGTTCTGGTGCTAGCGAGCTCCTATCGCGCATACTGCGGTTGAACTGCGTGACGGCTGCGTATGGGGACCTTTGGGCACGCTTGGTCCACGAAATGCGTGGGGGCTCTGGGTGGGCAGGCGGCATCGATTACCCAGGGAGGCCCTTGCTTGATCAGGTTGCTCCCACGTGGACGAGCTCAATGCCACTCAGGCGAGCATCAGATCGCCGTCAGGCCGCGCTTGAGGTGGATGCGCTGTGTGCTCTGCTCCTGGGTCTCACGGCTGATGAGTTGTGCGTCATCTACCGGACGGAGTTCACGGTCCTCTCAAACTATGACCGGAAAACGAACTATTTCGACGCTAACGGTCGCCTCGTTCCGACGCCCGTCCTGCAGGTGTTCAAGTCGAAGGGTGGAGCCATCGGCTTGGACGAGCGGACGCACACGAATGCCTCCGGTAATACGTACGTCTATGAGCTGCCGTTCGTGACCTTGGATCGTGAAGCCGACATGCGGACGGCATATGCACACTTCGAGACGGTGTTGGGTGGGCGTTCCGATGGGTGAGTTGCTACCAACCATTGCGGCAGAGAGCGTTCGGAACGGACTTTTAGAGTTCCTCGAGACAACGTTCGCGCTGTCGGACGACTCGGCGCGGGTCGCACTGAAGGAGTTCCTCGAGCATCCGACTGACGGGATCTTCAAAGGGCCGTACCTTCGTCTGCGGATGCCGTTTGGCCCGGCCGAGGACGGCTGGAAGCGGTCGATGGAATGGGCCCCTGTCGGGTTCACGCCGTACGGACATCAGGCAGCCGCCTTTGCCAGGCTGGGTTCCGCAGACCTGAGTGGTTCAAAGCCGCGCCCCCTGTCGACCGTCGTCACGACGGGCACGGGGTCAGGAAAAACTGAGGCGTTCCTCTACCCGATCCTCGATCACGTCCTACGTGCCAAGGCACGCGGCGTGACTGGGATGAAGGCGCTGTTGCTCTATCCGATGAACGCCTTGGCCAACGACCAGGCACAACGTCTGGCGGGTCTGATCAGTGCCGATCCGGCCTTGGGCGGTGTTACTGCCGGTCTCTACACGGGCCAAGAGGGACCGCAGCGGACCAAGGTGGGTCCGGAGGGGCTCATCACGGACCGCTATGTGATGCGCAGCAGCGCCCCGGACATCGTGCTGACCAACTACAAGATGCTCGACCAGCTGCTACTACGTGAAGCAGACGCGAAGTTGTGGCAGCAGAGCGCGACGTCGTTGCAATACCTGGTGCTGGATGAATTCCACACGTACGACGGTGCCCAGGGCACCGACGTTGCGATGTTGCTACGTCGTCTTGGTCTGGCTCTGAAGGCGAACGGGCGGGAGAGCGTTGACCTCACTGCGGTCGCGACCTCGGCGACCTTGGGCGACAAGGGCAGCCCCGAATCTATGTTGGAGTTCGCGGAGACGGTCTTCGGCGAGACCTTCGATGTCGGCGCAGTGGTTACAGAGTCGCGGCTTACTGTCGAAGAATGGGCCTCCGGCGCAGCTGTTGAGGATCCCGTGCTTGGGACCGCCCTGGTGGAAGCCATCGACGAGGCAGTGCGATCGCTCGGTGAGGACCCGGAGGCTGATGTCCTCGCCGATGCTGTGGTCGCCACCCTCTTTCCAACCGCTGACCCTGATGCTGAGACGAAGGTGCGTGCCCACCCGCTCACAGCGGAGATTTTGCTTGCCTGTGAGGCAGCGGAATCGATCCGCGACCTGGCGGCACGGCTGTTTCCCGGTGCAGACAGCTCTCAAGCCGAGCGCTGCATCGTGGCGTACGCCGGGATGCTGAGTCACCTGCGCAAGGTTCACGGTCGGTCCTGGCCGTCGATCGAGTTGCATCTCTGGATCCGCGAGCTGACACGGATCGATAGGGAGGCGTCCTCGTCTCCGGCGTACTTCTGGTCCGATGACGGGACCGCGCCGATGGGTGCTGGCGAGGATGAAGACTCGGCAGTGGCGTCGGGACAAACCTTCCCTGCCGTCTACTGCAGGCACTGTGGACGGTCCGGCTGGGGTGTAGCCCTGTCTCCAGCGAATGCCAGCGATCTCGACACGACCGATGAGGACATTCGCCGAAACCACGCGAGCAAGGAAGGGCGCTTCCGGCCGCTGTTGTATGCCGGTCGTGAAGGTGATCGGGCCCTCGAGGGTGGGGACATCGACCCGGGTCTGCGCTGGTTCCACGTTTCGCAGCGCCAGATCCTTACGAAGGCGCCCGAGGGGGAGGCCGCGCACGATGGCTCAGTGCTACCTGTCCTGACCCACGTAGACGGGGACGCCGATGGCTCCTCGAACCGTGATGACTGCCCCACGTGCCAACAGCGCGACGGGATCCGCTTCCTCGGCTCGGCCATTGCGACCCAACTTTCGGTCGCGCTGTCCACGATCTTCGGCAGCACCAATCTGGATGCGGTCGAAAAGAAGACCCTCGTCTTCACCGACAGCGTCCAGGACGCGGCGCACCGCGCTGGTTTCGTACAAAGCCGCTCGCACAGTCTCACGGTCCGATCGATGCTCCGCGAGGCGGTCGGCACCACCGCTACGGCGCTGGACACCCTTGCGGACAAGGTGATCGAGCGAGCAGGTGACGATGCCGCGCTGCGTTTCCGGATCTTGCCTCCCGATCTGGCTGAGAAAGACCAGTTCAGGGACTTCTGGCAAGCGAAGACTCTCGCCAAAGTCCCGCGTGCGGTTCGAAATCGCGTTAAGAAGCGCATCGCCTTCGACGCCGTCATCGAGTTCGGGCTGCAATCTCGTCTGGGTCGGACGCTCGAGCTGACTGGAACTGTCGGCGCCGAGGTCGAGGTCGCAGAGGCGCTGATGCGCACTGCTGCTCGGCAGGCATTGGACGACGCTAGGGAGACAACCCTGGTTGAGATGTCGGACGACGACACGCACCTGCTGTGGTGGGTCCGTGGTGTGCTCGAGCGGATGCGCGAGCGGGGGTCGATCGAGCACCCGTGGTTCCAGAAGCTCATTGAAGAGGACGGGAACCGATACTTCATCTGGCGGGGGAGGCCGCGCTCCGATGGGATGCCCGCGTTCCCGATTGGTCGGACGGCGCCGGCATTCCCGCGCGTGGGCCAACCGCCGACGGGAACGCGCGAGAACGTTCTCGACATCGCGAGCAGCAACCGGTCTTGGTACACCGGTTGGACGCAGCGGTGCCTCGGGGTCAGCGCCAGCGAGGGGGCTGTTCTCGCCAGGCTCCTGTTGAAGCGACTGTCCGGACACCATGTGCTTACCGAGACGAGCAACAAGTCTGAGGCGAAGGTCTACTCCATCCCGCAGGAGTCCGTTGTTGTATTCCCCATCGGCAATGCGGACTTGGCGGCAGGCAAACATCTCCTTGTATGTCTGACCTGCCAAGGCGAGGTGCCCGGAAGCGAGACGGTCGTGGATCAACTTGAGGGCGCTCCCTGCATGGTGAGCCGATGCCCGGGGAAGCTCGAACCCAAAGCGGGCGTTCCGGAGAACTTTTACCGCAGGTTCTTCTCCTCCCACGAAGTCCAACGCGTCGTTGCGCGCGAACACACCTCGCTGCTCCCCGACACACTGCGCCTTGAATACGAAAACGGCTTCAAGAGCTCAGCCGCCGAGGCCCCCAACGCGCCGAACGTGCTCGTTGCCACGCCGACCTTGGAGATGGGCATCGACATCGGCGACCTCTCCACCGTCATGCTGGCTTCGCTGCCGCGTAACGTCGCGTCGTACTTGCAGCGGATTGGTCGTGCCGGCCGTCTCACGGGCAGTGCCCTAAGTCTGGCGTTCGTGTCCGGCCGCGGTGAACAGTTGCCGCAGCTGGGTGAGCCGGCGTCGATGATCAACGGCGTCGTTCGCCCGCCGGCGACGTATCTCGATGCAGAGGAGATCCTGCGGAGGCAGTACGTCGCGTCGCTGGCTGACCGGCAGGCGCGAGACCCTGACGGCGTACACCCGCGCACGGCCACCGTGGCGATGGGGTCGATTGAGCCGGGCACCTGGCTCCACGCCATCGCGGCGCATGCCGAAGCCAACACCGCGCATCTGGACGAGTTCTTGGCTGCTTTCCCGACACTCACCAAGGAATCGCAGACGCGCCTCCGTGAGTGGGTCGCGCCAGTCAGTGGTGAGCTAACCAGTCCTCTGGCCGAACGCTTGCTCGTGGAATCGCTGCGTTGGCGCAAGCAACTTGAGACTCTGAACTTCCGCATTGGCGAGGTTGAGGCTGAGATCCCCGAACTCCGCCGCCTCGCCGAGCTGCCCACGGCGATCGAGGACGATAAGCACGCGTACAGGTCGGCCGAGGCAGCGCTCCGGCTAGCCAAGCGTCAACGTGGGGACTTGCAAGGCGAGCACTGGATCTCCGTTGTCGAAGCCGCGGGCATTCTGCCCAACTACACACTTCTCGACGACAGCGTCACTCTCGATGTCGGGCTGTCGTGGCTAGACCCGGACTCCGGCACCTACGAGACCGAGGCAATGTCCTACACCCGCAACGCGGCATTGGCGTTGCGCGAGTTCGCGCCCAAGGCTCGCTTCTACGCTCGCGGCTATGAGGTTGAGATCGATGCTGTCGATCTTGGGAGCAACGGCGAGGCCGTTCGGACCTGGGTGTTCTGCCCAGCGTGCGGATTCAGCGTCGACATCACGGAGGCGTCAACACCGAGCTCGTGCCCGCGTTGCGGGAGCCCCGGTGTGGCAGACGTTCGGCAAGCGTTGGATGTTGTTGAGCTCTCCCGGGTCTCATCAGTGATGCGTCGTGACGAGGCAACGATCGACGACAGGCGCGACGAGCGAATTCGGGAACGCTTCGACCAGGTCGTCATCGCGGACATCTCTCCGGAGAAGGTGACGCGCCAATGGTTTGTTGCTGGTCATGGATTTGGTGCCAAGCACCTGAGGAACCTAGATCTGACCTGGCTGAACTTCGGGCGATCATCCGGACACGGTTCCACACGTTTCGTGGGTGACCATGAGGTCGATGCTGAGCTGTTCCGGCTGTGTTCTGAGTGCGGCAAGCTCGATCAGGAGACGGGCAAGAACAGCAAATACGAGCACCGGCCATGGTGTTCTTTGCGGACCGCCGTTGACGAGACTGCCCGCCAGATCGCGCTGAGCCGTCACCTTCAAACCGAGGGACTCTTGCTCCGGTTGCCGCCGATGATCTCGGTCGGCAACGTGTTCGCGGTTCCCTCGGTCGCCGCGGCGATCAAGCTCGGCTTGCGTGAATACATTGGTGGTGCACCTGACCACCTCTCGCTGGAAGTCGTCGTTGACCCGACCCTCTCGGACGGATCCGAGAACAGCGAGGCGCTGCTGCTCCACGACCTGGTCCCGGGCGGCACTGGCTATCTCGCTGATCTTGTCGATCCGGAGACCCTGCGCACAGTCCTCGTCAAGGCTGCCGACGTACTCCGCGACTGCGACTGCGCCTCCACGGAGCGCCAGGCCTGCCACAAATGCCTATTGCCTTTCGCAGGTATGGGGGAGGGACGACTGGTATCTCGGGTGGAGGCCCTGCGTCAGCTTGAAGAAATCCTCGCCTCGGGCGGTGATGATCCAGAGCAACCCTGGGTCATCACTGACCTGCCGGTTGTGTCCTTCGACCCCGAGTCGAAGATGGAACAAAAGTTCAGGGCCGTCCTCAAGGCTCGTTTGGCTGCGCTCGGCGCCACGGTCAAAGAACAACCCGGCAACAACGGAGTACGTCTCGACATCACGCTCGGCGGGCGGCCTTGGACGCTTGAGCCTCAAGTTGCCGTGGCAAACTCGAAGCCCGACTTTCTGCTGCGCTGTCAGGACGCGAACGTCCCCGATATGGCCATCTTCTGTGACGGCTGGCAATACCACGCGAGCGAGTTGCACAACCGGATTGCCGATGATGCGGAGAAGCGTCGTACGTTGCGGGACCAAGGTCTCGTGGTGCTCGGTCTGTCCTGGCTTGACCTCGAAACCGAGGGCGCGGCAGATCCGCCGTGGTTTGCGGCGGCAGCTGCACCGGACGTCATGCAGAACGCTGGGATCCCTTTGAAGTCGAGTCACATTGATCTCATCCGACATCGCGGGATTGACCTGCTCACCTCATGGATCCAGGCCCCTGATGCTGAGGGGCTCGCGAACGTTGGTCGGGTACTGCCCTTCTTCTTGGCGGTGACAGCGCAGGTCCAAGGCACGACCGGCCAGCGAACCAACCTTGCGCCCGCGGCCGTCGACGTACTTGATGGACACGGCTTTGACGGTGGAGGAGCCCCCGCCTGGGCATGGCGGAGCGGCTCCGTCGTGGTCGTGTCGCGACTGGACACCAAGACCAAGGCAACCGAGGTGGCACTGGTCCTCGACGACAACGAAGTCGGATCTGACCACAGGGGCGCGTGGCAGGAATGGCTTCGGCTTTCAAACTTGTTGGGATCCCGCGTGACGGGAACGACAATCACGGCGCGATCGCTGGTTGCCTCTGGCAACGCAATGGCTGTTCAGACCGACGTCGTGGACGCCGACGAGTTCGTCTCGAAGATGGATGTTGTCTGGGAGTCCCAGTACAAGTTGGCTCTCGATGAAGAGCGTCCTTTCCTCAAGTTGCTTTTCGATGCGGAGGTAAGGCCCCCGGAAGTCGGTCACGAGGTCGATGGGATCCCCGTGCTTTGCTGGCCCGACGTGCTCGTGGCTGTCGACACCGGACAGTTCGACGATCAAGACCGCAATGAGTTGGCCGCGCGAGGTTGGACGGTCGTTCCGATGAATCTGGACAGCGTGACCGCAGCCCTGACAGGAGTCTCCAACTAATGCCCTTCGTCTTGTATGCACCGGTCAAGGACGGGCTTCACGACCCGTCAATCGCCAAGCAGGTCACAGCTTTCCTGTCCAAACTCTTCCAGGACGACACCACACCGGGGTTGCACATCGAGCCGATCAATAACGCGGTCGACCCCAAGGTTCGGACAGGTCGGGTCACTCAGATGTACCGAGCCGTGCTTTTCAAGCTGGTGAGCGACGGCGTTCCGCACTACGTATTCACCGGTGTCTGGCCACACGACAAGGCGATCGAAGTCGCGTCCAAAGCCGTGCTCAAGATGAACCCGGTCAATGGGCTGCCTGAGCTGATCATGGCCTCGGAGGTCGACCTGACTCCTGTCGTCGAACGCGTCGCTCGAGTGCCTGTCGCAAGCGTGGCCGCTGAGTTCCCGTTCCTCGAGTACAAGAGTCCAGGGCTCACACTGGCTGGACTAACCGAGGAACTCGGACTTGATCCTGATGTCGCTGAGCACGCGTGGGTTGCGACCAGTGAGGACGAGGTCATGGAGCTGGCCGGCAAGCTCGGAGGGTGGCGAGGTGAGGCCCTTCTCGAACTCGCTGTGGGAGCGACGATCGCTGATGTCCGCATCTCGCTAGGCATGGATACGGCTCCGACAGTTGAGGCTGAGGCTGTAGAAGACGAACAACTCGTCTCCGCGATGCGCACGCCGACGGCGCAGATGCAGTTTGCGTGGCTCGAGGACCAGGAAGAACTCCGCCGAGTCATCGAGGGCGGCGACCTCGCCGCCTGGCGCATCTTCCTGCACCCGGAGCAACGCAAGTACGTTGAGGCGGCGTACGGCGGCTCGTTCCGGCTGTCCGGGGGAGCAGGCACCGGGAAGACCGTCGTGCTGCTTCACCGGGCTCGGATGCTGGCGAAACGGAACCCCCAGGCACGCATCCTGCTCACGACATACACCCGAAACCTCGCCGACGGCATGAAGCGCAGCCTTCGAGACCTGGATCCTTCACTGGTGCTTGCCGATGCCCCTGGCAAACCGGGCATCTACGTTGCCGGCGTCGACCAGGCGGCCAGCCAAGTTCTGGGCTCTGCCAGTCGCGACGAGTTGGCTGCAGCTGTGGAAGCCGTGCTCGGAATCGGCGGCAACCGAGCCACGAGCCGGACCTCGAGCGCGCAGAAGGCGTGGCGTGACGCCATCGAAAGTGTAGGAGGGGACCTCGGCCCCGAGCTCCGTTCACCGACGTTCTTCGATGCCGAGTACGACTCGGTGGTGCTGGCTCAACACATCACGACCCTCGACGAGTTCCTCCGCGTGCGCCGTCCAGGTCGCGGTGTCGCCCTTGGTCGACTGCAGCGTCAAGCCGTGTGGGAGGTCATCAGGAGCTATCGCTCGTCGGCTGCTGTGGCAGGTGCGGTCGACTTCGGCGAAGTGTGCGCCATCGCCGCCCAACTGGCCGCGTCGGGCCCCATCGCCGACCACGTTCTTGTGGACGAGGGGCAAGACCTCACACCACCCCGTTGGCAATTCCTCCGCGCCGTCGTTCCAGAGGGCCCCGATGACCTGTTCGTCGCTGAAGACTCCCAGCAGCGGATCTATGGCCAACGCGTCGTTCTCGGGCGTCACGGGATCAAGATTGTTGGCCGTTCCCGGCGGCTGACCCTGAACTACCGGACGACGGCCCAGGTGCTGCGTTTTGCGACATCGGTGTTGGCGGGGGAGAACTTCGTTGATCTCGACGATGAGGCCACCGACGACACCGGCTACCGGTCAGCCCGTAGCGGTCCGGTTCCGATTCGCGTTGCGACCGGGTCAATCACCGAGGAACTGGATCGTGCCGCAGCACAGCTGGCTGAATGGTTGGCCGCTGGCGCAGCTCGCGACGGAATCGGCATCCTGGTTCGGGACCAGCGCATGGTCGAGCGTGTGGCCAGAGGGCTCGAAGACCGGGACGTCCGAGTCCGCCAGGTCTCCAAGTCGGCGGCGACCGGCAAGGACCCTCAGTTGATGACCATGCACCGTGCCAAGGGTATGGAGTTCACCCACGTGTTGATCTTCGGTGCCAACGCAGATCTGTTGCCGGCGGCGTACCTGCTCAAGGACCTCCCCGAGGAAGAGCGCGCTGACCTACTGCAGCGTGAGCGGTCGCTGTTCTACGTAGCAGCCACCAGGGCCCGCGACGAACTTGTTGTGATGTGGGAGGGGAAGGCAAGCGATTTCCTTGATGCATTCACTGCCAAGGATCACGTGCGGTGACCCATTCCCGTCTCGCGATTCCGCTCCCTCTGTCGGTGCCTTCTGGCAGCATCCAGTACAGCGGTAAAAGTACAGGGGGAAATCGAAATGTCGGAGCACGAGAGTGTGGCGCTCGAGGTGGTCACGCCTCAAGGACTACTCGACCGCCGGGAACGAGTCTGGGCGGAGCAGTTGAGCACCGTCTCGCTGGCGGCGGAGTACCCAGTCGACGACGAGTTCCGAGAGCAGGCCCTTGAATGCTTGGGCCTGCTCTACCGCCGCGGGACCGACTCCCGCGCCCGCGCGCGGGTGCTACGCCGCTGGCCGGCCGTCCATGTCCTATCCACGACCGGAGTTGCCACTGACCACTACGTGGCCGGCACGTTCTGGCCGAGCCTGACTAAGCTGATCGCTACATCGCTGGACCAAACGGTTACCAAGGAGTGGGGCGAGGCATTCCTCGAAAATCTCTCCACCCTCGACCTGCCTACCTTCGACGCCTCAGACGACGCTGGCACTAAGTACGTCGGCCGCATCCTGATGCATTCTGGGATGCCTACTCTCTGCCTCGCCGACCTCTACCGGTTGATCAGCGAGCGTCGAAACAAGATTGCCGGCCTGAGCGCCGCCGACTTCGTCGCCTGGGTCACGGTCCGAGCTGCCCACAAGCAACTGCACAACGTGGCCAAGCCCGTCGCTCGGTTCCTGCAGTATGGCAACGAGTTTGCAGTCGATGTCACCGACCGCGCATTCGACCTCCTCGACGCCATCGCCGCCGGTGGCGACGGCACTGACGTCCCACTGCCCGACCGCTTCCGAAAGGTTGCGATAGAGCTGAACGCCCAGGGCGAGATCCATCCGGTGTCCCGCCGGTCGAGCCGCTCGGGTGGCGACGCCGACCAGCAGCCCCGGCTAGTCATCGACCCGTTCGGTCAGGGCCTCATGCTCCGGCTTCCGGCGGTCGGTGACGCTCCCGACGGCTCCGCCACCTGGATTGTCGGGCTGGACGCCTCCAGCCAGCGAGTCGCAACCCGGGCCCTCGCCCCAGGCCTTAACGAGCCCGCGCCGCAGACGGACGTTGCTCTCCTCGTGCCCACCCGGATCGCCACTGTCGCAATGGCCGGCCGCGAGGACCTGACGGTCACGCTGACCATCGTCGACGAGACGGACCCGCTATTGGCATTCGGTGAGGACGGCGTCAGGCTGGCGGCCGGCTTGCCGCTTCCCAGCCGACCCACCTGGCTGCTCTTTCCTGGTGATCCCGCCACGCTTGAGGCCAAGGGCGGTGCGGTTCTCTCGGAGAGTCCGCTGCCGCCCGGCTGGTCTGGCTGGTGTCTGCTGCTCGTCGACCTCGAGAAGTGCGTGTCGGTCCGGGTGCTGCATGACGACTACACCTATCGCGCGCACGGAGTCCGCAAGTACGCCACGGCGCGGGTCGTCGCGGACGACCCGTTGCGTGGGATGCGGACCTCCACCGGCCTCCCGGTGATCTCCTCGCTCCCGACTGTCCACCTCCCCGAAGAGCTCGGCGAGGCGAACTGGCAGGTCACGCTGCTCGACGGTAGCGGGGAGCTGGTCGCGCGTTGGGTCAGCGGCGGTGACAACGACGACCCGAACTCGATCTGGGGCGCGGTGCCGCGTCCCGTCGTCGGCGCATTCACCGTGCGCGTCCGCGGTCCGTGGGGTCGCGGCACCAGCCGGGCCCTGAAGATCATCGAAGGTCTGCAAGCCTCCTTCAACCCGCCGTGGCGACGCTTCGTCACCCGGGGCCTGCAGCCGTGCAAGGTCAAGGTCTCGGTCGCCGACGGGATTGACACGCCACGCACGGAACTGGACTTCGATGAACGCGAACTCGAGCACTACCTCCGCGTCGGGGCCCACGGCGACTACACCACCCTGGTCATCACCCCACCGCACATGTCGATCGCCTACCAGTCGACCTCGGCAACGACCGCGCCATCGATCAAGCCGCTGCGGTTGTTCCGCGAGGACATCGTCGAGGACCCAGGTACCCTGGTCCTGGACATCGGCGAGTCCGCAAGCCCGGTCCTCAGGGTGATCGTCACCGCTGGCGTCATCCAGGACGTCGAGCCGGGCGCCGGTCGCAACGGCGTCTACCAGTTCAACCTCGCCAAGATCGTAGACACCCTGGCGGTCTACCCTCAGGCCAAGCTCTCGCTCGACGCTGACAGCCAGCTGGTCGTCGGCCACATCAGACCACAGTCCCTGTTCAGCGGCGTCGAACTCGTTGACGACGCCTTGGAGTTCGTCGACTGCGTCGATGTCGAGGGCCTGACAGCCCTCATGTACACCGTTCGGGCGCCCTGGCGTGAACCAACGTCCCTCCAAGTCGTCAACGCCCGGACCGAACTGCCCGAGCACCTGCGCGGCGCCGGTCCGCTCCGTGTGGTCCTGCGGATTGAGGACCCGTGGGTCCCCGAGCCAGTGCCAGCTTGGCCTGCGATCGGACGATCGGTTCTGGTTGAGGCTGACGGTCACCCTTGTGACGGCGAGGCCGAGGAGACCTTGCTGTCCGCCTACCTCGCCGGGGAGGGCGAACTCCCGGCGGGCGACCTCGACTTCACGCGGTTGTGGACTATCCGGGGCCTCATCGGTGGTCTGGCCCTGGAGGAGCGGGCTGGCGACGTCGTCCGAGCCATCGACGATGCCGTTTTCGCCGACCCGCGACCGGCGCTCAACGCGCTGACTGCTTCGGGTGTGCCCGACCGGTCGATCCCAGCCTTGATCGTCCGCACGGGCCTCGCCTGGGCCGAGCTCGCCGCCGCCCACGACGACGAGCCGCCGACGTGGACCGGTCGCGGCGCACTACCAGCGGCGTTGATCTCGGCGGCTGACTTGCACTGGTCTGAGGACGAGGTGCTGGCGGCCGTCGACATCTGCGGAACGGTTGCGACTGACATGGCCGCAGGTCGTGACCCAGAGGCGAAGGCCGGACGACTGGACGACAGCGCTGACTTGTTCGACAAGATGCCCGGGCTCCGCGACAGCTTCGTCCGGCAGGCAGGCCTGGTCCCCAGTGGCCTCCTCTCGGGCGACGCCCGGGTGATCGCCGCGATGGAATTCATCAAACACCGCCATGATCCTGACATCTCCTTCATTGTGAGGAACGCGCACAAGTTGCTCGACGAGAGCGTGCGGATGTTGCGCATCCTCGACGACACGCGGGCGACGGCAGCCTTCGAAGCACGCCGGCATCCCACCCGGGAGGGCGGCTGGCGGGTGGTGCCGGAGATCTCTCTCGCGCTCGCGCTTGCAGCGCGTCACGCCGCCCGCGGTCACGAGGTTGCCCGGAACTGGATGAACGCCAAGCAGCGGGTATGGGGAGACCTTGCCAAGGTGGTGCCGCAGCTGGTCACCACCGACCTGTTGATCGCCGAGCTACTTGTTGCGAGCTCGTCCGCACCTGCTGAGGAGACCCCCGCGTGAACGCCAACATCGATGCCGTCGCTACCTCCGAGGACATCAAGGCGACTTACCGACGCTACCTTCAGTCGCTGTTGGCAGTGCGGGACCCGCAGATCGATGCCGCCCTGCGGGCCGCGATCGACAGCACCTCGATGCTGGACAAGGGGCCGTACCTGGAGGCGACGCCGCCGTATGCGCCCGGCGCCTCGCTGCAGGACCTGATCAACGAAGGTGTCCTGCACCCGGGATTTTCCGCGCTGGGTTCCGCGGTCGTGCCGCTGGAGCGCCCGCTGTACGTGCACCAAGAGCAGTCGATCCGGAAGGCCGGCCAGGGCCGCAATGTCGTGGTCGCCACAGGCACGGGATCCGGCAAGACCGAGTCGTTCCTGCTGCCGATCCTGAATAGCCTGGTCGCGGAGAACGCAAGCGGCGGACTCGGGCCTGGCGTCCGCGCGCTGCTGCTCTACCCGATGAACGCGCTCGCCAACGACCAGATGAAGCGCCTGCGCCAGGTGCTGGCGGCCTACCCCGACATCACCTTTGGCCGGTATACCGGCGACACCGAGAAGGACCCGAAGAAGGCCCGCGACCTGTTCGGTGCCCTCAATATCGGCGAACCGCTGCTTCCGAACGAGCTACTCAGTCGGCAGGAGATGTGGGCGAAGCCCCCACACCTGCTGCTGACCAACTACGCGATGCTCGAGTACATGCTCCTGCGACCTCAGGAGATGAGCCTCTTCGCCTCCGGCGAGGACTCGAAGTGGCGGTTCATCGTCGTAGACGAGGCGCACGTGTACGACGGTAGCCAGGGAGCCGAGATCGCGATGCTGCTGCGCCGGGTCAGAGACCGGGTTGCCGCCAGCCGCTCGATCCAGTGCATCGCAACCTCGGCCACGGTCGGTGGCGACGGCGACCCAGCTGCCGTCACCCGGTTCGCCTCGAATCTCTTTGGCCAGCCCTTCGAGTGGATAGACGATGACGCCTCCCGCCAGGACCTCATCCTCGCCCAGCGGGTGGAGATGCCGGCCGGCCCCTTCTGGGGTCCCCTGTCGGCCGGGGACTACCAAGCGCTGTTGGCCCAGCCGGACCGGTCTGCCGCGGTGCTCGACGCCGCCGATGCCGCCGGCTGGAAACCCGGGTCCGCCGAGGACGGAACCGCTGCACGTGCTCTACTGCACGAACAGTCGCTGGCCACCCTGCGGGCTACGCTCGCCGCCGGACCGAAGACCTTCGACCAGGTTGCCGCGATCCTGTTCGGGGACGACCCCGCCGCCCGTCCCGGCCTGTCCGCGATGGTCGAGCTCGGCAGTTCCCTGCGCGCTGCCGACAGCACTACACCGCTCTCGGCGCGGTACCACCTGTTCCTGCGTGCCACCGAGGGCGCGTTCACCTGCCTCTCGGACAAGGGCCCGCACGTCCAGCTGGCCCGGCACACCGACTGTCCCGACTGCGATGCGCCGGCCTTCGAGATCGGATCCTGCAAGCGTTGCGGAGCCGTGCACGTCGTCGGGACCCCGACCACTGAGGGCGGGGTACTCCGGCTGCGGCCCCGCAAGGCCGGCAGCAAGGGCACCTGGCTAGTGCTCGGAGACCAGGATTCGATCACCGATGAGGACGAGGACGCCGTCATCGACGAGGATGCCGACGTGGACGGTGACGACGCCCGGCTCTGCACTGACTGCGGCGTGGTCGCGACCGCGAGCACGTCGTCCTGCCCCGGGTGCGGGTCTGGCACCCTGCGTCGGGTCCGCAAGCTCAAGCAGCGCGGTGAGGAGATCGCCGGCTGTCTTGTCTGCGGCGCCCGTGGCTCCGGCACCGTCCGCGTCTTCGAGACAGGATCGGATGCAAGCAGCGCGGTGATCGCCACGTCTCTTTATCAGGCGCTGCCACCCAGCACAGACGTCCACGAGGCGCAGCGCCCCGGCGAGGGTCGCAAGCTGCTTGCCTTCAGCGACAGCCGACAGGCAGCCGCGTACTTCGCGCCGTACCTTGAGGACTCCTATGGTCGAGTGCAGCGGCGTCGTCTCATCACCCAGGGGCTGCTCGCGGCAGGGGCCGAAGAGGAGCCGGTCGCGATCGAGGACGTCCTGTACGACACCCGCAAGTGCGCCGCGAAGGTCAAGAACTTCCCCGGCTCGATGACTGCCCAGCAGCAATCCCGAAAGGTGGCTCCGTGGGTGATGGCCGAGGTGCTGGCCACCGACGACCGTCAGTCCCTGGAAGGGCTCGGCCTGATCAGTATCTCGCACTACCGTGACCCGGCCTGGGTGGCGCCGGCCCCGTTGGTGGCACTTGGCCTCAGCGCAGACGAGGCCTGGGACCTGATCCAGGAGCTGATCCGTACCCTGCGCCAGCAGGGTGCGGCGACGATGCCGGACGAGGTGGACCCGAAGGACGAGATCTTCGTGCCGCGACTGGGTCCGATCCGGGTCCGGTTGTCCGGGCCGGAACCGATCCGAAAGGTCCTGTCCTGGCTGCCGGGCAAGGGCAAGAACCGACGACTGGACTACCTGACCCGGGTGCTCACCGCGCTGGGGTCGACGAGCGACCCGACACATTTGCTCGAAGGTATCTGGAACGTCCTCACGAACGAGCACTCGCCGGTCGACTGGCTACGCCCGACCACCGAGCAGGGCCTTGGGAAGGTGCACCAGGTCGACCATGAGCGGCTGCGGCTCTCCTGGGTCACGGACGCTGTCCCGGTCCATCAATGCACTGTGTGCCGGCGGACCGCACCCGCCTCCGTCCGCGGGGTTTGCCCGGGGATGGGTTGCGAAGGTCGGCTCGAGGTCTTCGTCCCGCCCGCTGTCGACAAAGACCGCGACCACTACCGGGCCGTCTACCGGTCGATGTACCCGGTGCCGCTGAGCGCGCTCGAGCACACCGCCCAGTGGGCGAACACCGAGGCCGCAGCGATCCAGCAGAAGTTCGTCCGCGGTGAGGTCAACACGCTCTCCTGCTCGACCACCTTCGAGCTCGGCGTCGACGTCGGGGAACTACAAGCGGTGCTGCTGCGCAACATGCCCCCGCGCACAGCGAACTACCTGCAGCGTGCCGGTCGCGCCGGACGACGGTCTGGGGCAGCCGCCTTGGTGGTCACATATGCGATGCGCCGGTCCCACGACCTGACTAAATTCGCCGAGCCGGAGCTGATGATCACTGGTGAGGTGAGGGCGCCGTATGTGCCGCTGACCAACACCCGGATCGACCAGCGGCATGCGCACTCGGTAGCGATGGCCGCCTTCTTCCGCTGGCTCTTCGAGACTACCGGCCGGATCGATCGGACTGCTGGCGAGTTCTTCCTGCCCACCGACGGCAACGACCCCTCGGTCGGGCTTGTGGCGGGGTTCTTGAACCCGGTTCCGGCCGACTTGACCGAGGGGCTGAAACGGATCCTGCCTGCTGAGGTGGCCGTGGCCCTGGATATTGCCAGCGGCGGCTGGGCCGAGTACCTGCTCGAGCTGCTCGAACGGGTGCGGATCGAGCTCGTGGCCGAAATCACGACCCTGGAGACGCTCCAGGAGGAGGCCGCGGCAGCCGCGAACTACCTCGTGGCCGGGCGCTTCCAAAAGGTTGGCAACACCCTGCGCAAGCGCGACCTGCTCGGCTTCCTGGCCAACCGGAATGTGCTGCCGAAGTACGGCTTCCCGGTGGATTCGGTCGAGCTGCGGACGAACTTCGGATTCGGGCAAAACGCTGGTGCGATGCTGGACTTGTCCCGCGACCTGTCCCAGGCGATCTACGAGTACGCCCCCGACGCCACCATCGTCGCGGGCGGCAACCTGTGGACTTCGCGCGGCATCTACCGGCTCCCAGGACGGGATCTGGTCGAGTACCAGTACTACGTGTGCAAGCGCTGCGGCGGCTTCCGGCACGCGTTCGCCAACGTCGAGTCGGCCTGCGGGCACTGCGGCGAGGTCGCTCAGACAGCACCGCGCAAGGTTACTATCCCCGAGTTTGGGTTCGTTGCTGGCCGGGAGCCGGAGAAGCCCGGTCCTCGGCCGCCACAGCGGTCCTGGAGCGGAGCGGTGCACGTGCTGGCCGAACCACCCGAGGTACACGCGCACACCAAGCCCATGGCGGGCGGCAGCATCGCCGTCAGCGTCGGCCCCCGCGGCCAGATGGTCGCGGTGGCCGATGGGCCTGCCGGGATGAGCTTCTGGGTCTGCGACTGGTGTGGGCACGGCGCGGCCCGGGCGCTGCACCCCCAGAAGCCCCCAAAGCACAACCACCTGATGACCAACCACCCATGCAATGGACCGAGCCGGGCCCTCGACTTAGCGCACGTCTACGAGACCGACCTGCTGACCCTCGACATCGGGTTGCCCGGGTTTCAGGGCTCGCAAGCGGCGTGGAAGTCGGTCCTGTACGCCCTCGTTGAGGCTGCCTGCGAGGCGCTTGAAATCGCACGTGACGACATCGGCGGCTCACTGACGCCGATCGGGGCCGACGCATGGTCGGTGGCACTGTTCGACACGGTCTCCGGAGGAGCGGGCCACGTGCTACTGGTCGAGGAGAAGCTCGACCTGGTGCTGGCCATGGCACTGCGCCGAGTGAGCACCTGCGAGTGCGGCCCCGAAACTTCCTGCTACGGCTGTCTACGCAGCTATGGCAACCAGCGCGACCACGATGAACTGTCCCGGGGTGCCGCCGAGCAGATCCTCGGCCGCCTGCTGGCCGGCGCCGGCACGATAGACCAGACCTACCGGCTGCCGACTTCGATAGAGGCCGTGGCTGGCGCCGGCCACGACTCGTCCTGGACCGACCTACACGCCGCCGCGAGCATCGCGGAGCGGGCGCTCCTGCTGGTGCTCGAAGAAGCGGGCACGCTCCGTCCGGAATTGGGCTTCGAGAGTGCCGGGGGCATACCGATCCCACTTGCTTGGCCGGATCGGCTGCTCGCTGCCGACCTTGAGATCGAGGACGCCGACCGCGACGACCTGATGGACGAGGGTTGGATGGTCGTCGAGCCGGGAGCGACCCTGATCGAGGCGGCCAGGCGGTAGGGACGCAGATCATCGGGTCCCCGGCTCACTCGTCGAGCGTTACATCCGCTCTGTTCAGCCGTCATCATCGACGGTGTTCGGCGGGGAAGCGAAGAATGGCGCGTAAGCCGGAGTTGCTGCGATGAACGAGCTCGGAGCGGACGTGGTGTCGCCGCCACGGCGAGGCGCCTGCCAACAAGGTACGGCGATCGGACGTGCTGGTGGTTCCGCAGCACGTGAGCTCAAGGTCTCAGCCTGCAACATTCGGTCGGCGAACTGATGGGACCGTAAGCGTGACTAGCTTTGGAGGTTGTGCCAGTCTGGCATCGACGCCGTCTCATGGGGGTATGAATGATTAAGTCTGCGAACCAGCACCCAGTCTTCAGTCTGATAAGTCACGAGGGAAACACCCACTATCGGGTTCCGCCATATCAGCGCGAGTATTCGTGGCAGAAGCCACAGTGGGAGGAGTTGTTTGACGACCTCGTGGAGTCTGAGAGCGCACACTTCCTAGGGACGATCATTTGCCTCAACTCCACGACCGACACGGTTGAGGCAAACGTTCTCGAGCTGATAGATGGCCAGCAACGGATGACGACCATCACTCTGCTGCTTGCCGCGATCCACGCCGTACTTGAGGCCCACAAGGAGGACCTCGATGACGACTCGCGTGCAGATCTTGCCAATCTCCGGCGCCAACTCATCCGGAAACAAGATGGTCAGCCTCGGCTGAGGCCCCAACGCCAAGGACACAACCTCGCCGATTATGTGACCATCCTGAACAACGCCGGGCTCCCGGTGGATCCGAAGCCGGTCAATTACCGGCCTCTGCGAAAGGTCGCACGGTGTTTTGCGCACTTCCAGAGCGAGATCAGCGACTACGCCGTCGACCAAGGGATCCCGGTGGTCGAGGCAGCGCAGCGAATCCTGTCCGCGGTATCGAGAGCGATCATCGTGAAGATCGAGGTCGACACGCATGCTGACGCTTTCGTGTTGTTCGAGTCGCTCAACAATCGGGGCATGCCGCTGACGCCCGTAGATCTCATCAAGAACCACTTGCTTGCCGAGTCCGAGCGTCGGAACGTCATGGACGTCGATGCGGCCTTCAAGGAGTGGAACACGATGTTGTCGAATCTCGGTGACAACTACGCGACCCAAGAGCGGTTCCTTCGCCACTACTACAACGCCTTCAAGGGGCAACTGCCACCTGTCGCGAAGGCCACCTTGGCAACTCGCTCGAATCTCATCCGGATCTACGAAGTCCAGGTGGCCGCCGGTGTTCGGCAGTTCCTCGACGGAGTCGTGCCGGCGTCCGCGGTCTATGGTCGCATTTCTGGCCGGAACTCACAGGAGTTGCCGTTGGACCGTGAACTAACGGCACTTGCGCGGGCTCAAGGTGCTCCTTCGTACGTCCTACTGTTGTTCTTGATGGTCGACCAGGCAAAGCGACGGTTCACCGACGATGACTTGGTCGCGGTAACCAGACTGTTGACGAACTTCTTCGTGCGAAGGAATCTGACCGGCTTCCCGCAGACTTATGCGTTGCCGCGCATCTTCATGGACATCATCGATGAGCTTGCCAACGATCCCGACGCGGACGTAAGCGGTGTGGTGTTGCAATCGATTTCTCCGCAGTCCGTGACCGACGACGCCTTCCGAGAGAGACTCCTCGGGCCGGTCTATGAAGACAACTCGGATGTCACTCGATTCATCCTGACGAGTCTTGCTGAAGACGCGATGACGAAGGAGAACACGCAGGACCTGTGGGGCCGGGAGAAGAACCACTACGTGTGGACGATTGAGCACATCCTTCCGCAGGGGCAGAATTTGCCTCCGGCTTGGCAACAGATTCTTGGGGGGGCAGAGGCTGCACGACAAGCTCAGGATCAGCACGTGCATCGGCTGGGGAACCTGACGATCACCGGATATAACAGCAGCCTGGGAAACAAGTCATTCGAGGAGAAGAAGCAACGCACGGACGCGAAGGGGAATTCGATCGGCTTCAAGAACGGCCTCAAGCTCAATGAGGACGTTGTCTCTGAGTCGGAGTGGACGGTCAAGCACATCGATCGACGCACCGAGAAGATTGCCCAACGAGTTCTTGATCGGTTCCCCCTGTCGATTTGAATCACCGACGACGGTCACGCACTGTGCGCATGGCGAGATCTCTAAGGTCGGGGGGTGGGCGCCTCAGTACCTCTCTCGGGCGTCGGCTTGGGCTAGCTGACCACCCTTCCGGGTGTACGTGCACTTGGGGAAGGCGCTGCAGCCCATGAATGCGCCACCGTCGGACTTGCGCTTGCGCGTGACTAGGACGCCGCGGCCGCACTTCGGGCAGGGCTCTGAGAGCTCAACGGTGCTGAGCGGTGACAGCTCAAGGAGCTTGTCCTTGAGCAACTCGGTGATGAAGGCCGACTCGCGACCTCTCACCCCGATCAGAGTGACGTGGCGGCGTGCTCGAGTGAGTGCGACGTAGAAGAGTCGTCTTTCCTCGGAGTGCGGGTATGGGTCGGCCTCGGTCATCGCCAGTGAGAGCACCGGGTCGTCGACAACCTCACTTGGGAATCCGTAGGTGCCGGAGGAGACGTTGGGAAGAACGACGTAGTCGGCCTCCAATCCCTTGGAGGAGTGCACCGTCCGGAAGGTCACCTTCAGCTCATCGGGAAGCATTCGTGGCATCAAGTCACGATCGAACCGGTAGCGACCCAAGACGTCCACCTGGACTTTGCCGGACGGTCCGGGACGCACTTCGCCGCATCGCACCTGTTGAGCCAGGTTGGACAGCACATTGGTGAGCGCGGCCTCGACTTCCTCCGGCTTGCCGAGCCTGACAAGCGACATCTTGGGTCCGTAGTCGGAGTGGCTCGAAGAGACCTTCTTGGTGAGCTGGCGCGGGTTCTTGGCGACGAAGTTGCTGGCGGTGTCACAGATCGACTGAGGCGAGCGGAAGGTGGTCTGCAGTTTGAGGGTTGGCCCGTCGCCGAACCACTTGTTGAACGACGTCATCACTGACAGGTCGGCGCCGGCGAACCTGTTGATGGACTGCCAGTCGTCACCGACCGCCAGTAGGTAGCGATGTGGCTTGTCGACGAGCGCCCGTGCAAGCCGTGCCCGCGCTTGGCTGGCGTCCTGGAACTCGTCCACGAGCACAAGGTCGTAGCCCATGTCGACCTTCCCGGCCTCGAGGTGTTTGGCTGCCTCGACGAGCATGTCCTCGAAGTCGATCGAGTCGTCGGCGGCCAGGCGGGCTTGCCACTCATCGTGGATCTGCCAGTAGAGGTCGAGGAAGATGCCAGCGCGGTATTTCTGAATGCCGGTGGACGTCATGAGCCGCGTGTCGAGGTCATTTCGCGTCAGGGAGTTGGACTTCACGTGTGCCATGAACGACCTGATCAGCCGCGCAAGATCCTCGTGCTTGACAGGTTTCGCGCCCGGAATGGATCGATCGGGGTTCCAGTCGAGCTCGAGACCCTTCGCCTTGAGTTCCGCCGCGAGCGGTTGGAAACCGCTCTGGTCGATGATCTTGGCCCACGTGGTCTCGATCAGGTCGGTGCCATGACGATGGTGGAGAGACTTCTTCCAGGCCATGCCCTCGGCGTACCCCTTGAACTCCTTGGGCGGGCGACCCTGGTGATCGAGTGCCCAGTGCTCATGCCAGACGTCGACCTTCGGGTAGTAGAAGTCGGGACGGTACTGCGAGTGCTGGGCGTCAGCGACGTCGTATGAGTAGGGCCGTTCGTACTCGTACTTCACGCCGTTGAGGAAGAGGAAGTCGGCGACCATCCGCTCGCCCTGGCTCTTCACGGTCTCGCCGTTGAATGTGCGGAAGCCGGTCTCCTTGGACTTGAAGTCATAGCTGTCCGGCTCACCACCTGCGGGTTCGTCGGCCATGCGCGCGAAGAGCAGGCGATAGATGTCCCACTTGAATCGGAACTCCTGAGAGCTGTCCCGGAGCTCGTCGACGATCCGGCTCACCATGGCGACGTCCTGGTTCCCGCTGAGCCACGACGCCAGCCTCTTCTTGCGGCCCGTCGCCTCGCCGATCACTCTGAGCCCGAACGAGTGGAACGTCGCGGCCTTCAAACCCGAGCCATCAATGCCCGCAGTGCTCAGCCTCGTGTCCACGCGCTCCTGAAGTTCGGTGGCAGCGTCCTTGTTGAAGGCGAGCAACAGGATGCGCTCGGCCGGCACGATCCCACGCATGATCGCGTACGCCGCCCGCGCGACCATCACGGATGTCTTACCGGAGCCTGCCGCGGCGACGACCTGCACGCGGTTGTCGAACGTGACAACCGCCGCGGATTGTTCGCGGGTGAGCGGTTGCGTCTCGATGGTGCCGAAGAAGGACTGCCGGCGACCCAGCTCGTTGACGAGAAACTTCGCGTTGGCGGCGGCGATGGTTTTGTCCGCGCCGTGCTTCACATACTCGAGGAGTTCGCGAGCCTCCGCGCCAGGTTCATCATTCCTCGAGAGCTCGACGAGTGCGGGGGAGGCCTTTGGTCGTGCGGATGGCCACTCAGCACGAGTGTCGCGAGAGATCCAACGTTCAGCCGCGTTGGCCTGAAGGATTCCGTCGTTGACCGCTTGCTTCCACGCCCGGTGCTCCTCGAGCGACGGTCGGGCTGCCGCCTCCAACTCGACCAGTGCCTGAGCAGCGGCCTCTTGCCTGCGGAGCGCCATGGCAGTCCGGTAGCGGACAAGCGCGATCGTGGACACAACAACGAGAGCCGTGAAGATCAGGGCCATCAGCACGGTCGTCATGGATCCCTCCGCCCATCGAGTGCCTCCTAACACGCTAGACCGAAACACCCGTAGACAATGCGGAATCGATCGCCAGTCCCCAGCCCTGGGTAGCGAGGTAGGAAACTCGCGTGACACCTGGAGTTCGGGCGCCGTGCCCGATTGGTGATGCAGACTGACCTTATGGAATGGACCATGGAGAGCCTGCTCGCCAACGGGTTCAAGGGGTTCGTGCGCTTCGCGGATCTCCCATCGGCCGGGGTTCCTCGCGGTCCTGGGGTCTACGTCGTACTTCGTGACGCTGCGACAGCGCCCGCATTTCTGAGTGTCAGTCCTGCAGGTTGGTTCAAGGGCAGGGACCCGTCGGCGCCGGTTGCGGCGCTCGAGCGGGCCTGGGTTCCCGGCTGTGCCGTTCTCTATATAGGCAAGGCGGCTGCCGGTACGACAGGTCGACGCGGGGTCGCGAAGAGACTCGATGAGTTCCGACGACATGGCGCGGGTGCACCGGTGGGTCACTGGGGCGGCAGGTACCTGTGGCAGCTCGTCGACAGCGATGAGTTGCTTGTCGCATGGAGAGAGACCCCTGACCTGGATCCTGAGGACGTCGAGTCGGATCTGATCAGCCGGTTCGTTGCAGATTGGGGCGTCAGACCGTTTGCCAACCGCAAGGACGGCCGTGCGAGGTCAGCCGTCGTACGTCAGCGTGATGGGTCGGAGTGAGGCAACGGCGACTCCAGGCAGGCACGCGAGCGCTGCGCAGACGAAGGACGACCGCTTGATGTTCAGATCGTCGGCAGCGAGGAGTTCGCGGTTGGTCAAGGTCCCTTGCGTGGTGAGCCGCTCCCAGGCAACCTCGAGCATCCACGCTGGGACGTGCTGTGGTCCCATCCCGGTAGCGCGTGACTTCTCCGTCTCCACCCGCAGACCGTCGTCTTCAATCGCCGTCACCCAGTTCGGCTTGCCGTTGGCAAGCGTGTGGAGCGGCCCGGTGCGGGGGAGATAGTCCCGGAGCAACGTCAAGAGCTCAGTATTTAAGCGGTTCGGCTGATTGATCACGGACAGAGCCTGACACTTGTTGCCGCGTGATGGGTACATACGCGGTGGTTAGACGCAAGTCGTCCGCTGCCAGTTCGTGCGCAACCCCGCTCTCCGGAATCGCAAAATATGCCCCGGCCTCAGCGGTGGGTTTGGGCACGCTCTCATTTCCTACCCAGGTGACCGTGTGAATGTGTCGCTGAGGTCCACACACAGGTGATTTCCGAACTTGTAGTCGAGCAGTCTCATGCGGTGCATCTGATGCACCGCAACACCTGGCGACACTCCGACCTCGCGTGCGATGCGCGCGATCGCGCCGTCGGACGTGTGACCTTGGAATGCCTCCAGCCCGGCCTCTCCGAACAACAGGTCCCGGGCAAAGCCGTTCGCGTTCTTCTCCGCGACGCTGTTGCGCTGCTTCTCAGATTTGAAGTCCAGGTGCATCTCGCCTCGTGGGTCGTTCAGGACGTGGCCAATTTCGTGGAAGAGGGTCCAGATGATGAAGCCGTCCTTACCCCATCGACCTGTTTGCTGAATGACGGGAACCTTCTTGTCGATCCATCTGGTCATTCCAAGGAGCGGAAACTTGGCTGGCGGCTCCACCACCACGAAGACGACGCCGACTCGGGCGAGCATGGCTGCAAGGTCGTTCAAGAGGTCCGAATCGGACCAAGCCGCACGTTCGCGAAGGTCTGGCAGGATGCTTCGCAGGCTGGCGGGGTCGTAGCTGTACCTTCGGCCGGCCTCGTAGTGCTCAGTTTGTTCTCCGGCGCGCAGCCAGGTCGATAGCAGCGTTGAGTCGATGGTGATGTCGGCTGCCTGCTTGAGCGCGGCTAGCGCGTAGTCCCCCTGACTCGCGGTTTCGTTGAGAAGTTCGTAAGCACCCCACGTGCCGCAGCGGTGGAATGTCAGAAAGTCGGAGACCAGTTGTCCCGGCTTGGTCTTGGTCGCAGTCGTGGCGCCGATCTTGCGCAGGTACTTCGCGGCTTCTGTGTCGATCCGGTCCGCATGCGTGGCCAGCTCTTGTTCTTCAGCGATTCGGGCTTGGTCCGCTTTGTGCAACGCTTCATATCGGAGCCACGCGTCCGCGGGTATGCCAACGACGCGTTCAAGTCGCATGGCGGTGTCGGCGGTGATCGGTGCACGCGCGTTGATGATTTCGTTGACCTGCTTCCGACTGCATCCAAGCATGTCGGCTACCCGCTGCTGGGACAGACCGTTCTCGTCGATCCATTCCTCTAGGTAGGCGCCAGGGGCGACTGCGTAGTTGGTCGTGGTCGTGGTCATGGTCTTCACTCCTCTCGGCTCTGTCTGTGCCACTAGCTCGATACCGATGGGTCAGTGGTAGTCGGTGATGTCGGTGACGGTGACCAAGTCGGCTTCCCAGGTCTCCCCGTCTCCTTCGGGGCGGATGACCAACCGGTAGTTGTCGCTCACCTTCCCGGCCCAGTGCCCCGGAAGATCAGCCTTCAACTCGTGCCACTTCCCGAGCGGGTCATTGGTAGGCAAGTCGCCCACCGTGTCCGCAGCCTCCAACGCCTTGATGCGGAGCGGGAGCTTCTTGGCGATGTCCGCCCGCTTCCGCCGCATCCAAGCGTCGTCGGTACACAACCGTTCAAGCTTCGGGTCGTCATACTCGACTCGCACAGGCTGTCACCGATCTCGTTACACTCTACAACGTCTTCACGTGCATCATTCCCGATGTGAGCAGTTGAACACGGATGCGACTCGCCTCACTGAGACATCAAGTCGGAGTGGGGCCTCGCGAGCCGTCGGGATCAGTCGCCGCACAACAGATGTACGGAGAACAAGGGGAGGACCGCGCCTTAAATATGGATCTGGCCAGACCTTCCAACGTCCGGCACCCGATCGAGGCTGCCAGGCAAATCGGTACTTCATTTTCGGAACCGAGAGCCTCACCCGCTGGACAACAACTTCATGTGACGTGAGCTCACCAGATGCCTGCGCGGGTCGGTGTACACGCACCAGGCTCCGAAAGGCCACACGATGCGACTGCGCACGATCTACGCCCGCTTCTACCGTTCGCTCAATTATGACTACCTACGCGCCTCCCACGACGGCTTCGTCGCGGAGCCGGGGGACTCAACCCCGGACGGCAACGACTACCCGTTCGTGAGCCTCGACCTGGAGCCGGACATCACGACGGTCGTCGGGGGCAACGAGTCGGGCAAGAGCCAGGTGCTGCGCTCGATCAAGGCAGCGATCAACGGCACCGGCATCGCACGTAGCGACTTCTGCCGTTACTCGCCCTTCTTCGGTGCAGACGCCGTCATGGTTGAGCCCGAGTTCGGCGCGCTCTACACCGACCTGGACGCCGACGACGTGTCCGTCATCGAGAAGATGACGGGTGAGCCCGATCTCGGCGCCGTCAGCCGCCTCGCCATCTTCCGCATGAACCAGACCTACAAGTTGCGGTTGTACGTAGAGGTTAAGGGCCGGTGGTCCGAGGCCATGGACATCAAGAAGCCGACGCTCACCGCCGCCCTGGGTGTGCCGGCGATCACCGAAATCGACGCCGACGTCCCGCTCCCCAACGCCATCCCGTGGGACTTCCTCGTGAACGGCGAGCCGACGCGCGGCCCCAGCGGCCACAGGATCACGTCCCTGCTGGAGCAGCTTCAGGCGAAGAAGGCCTGGTTCAGCACGGCCACGACCGTTCAGGGAGCGGCAGCTGAGATCGCCGAAATGTTTGCCCCCAGCGTCATCGCGGAGGCCGTGGACGGCAACCTGCTTAAGCAGTACCAGCTCGGCGCCGATCTGCTGTTCAAAGTCGCCAAGATCGAGCCCGACCAGATCGCCGAGCTCAAGAACGCCATCAAGAGCAAGACCGGATACGCCTCCAGCCTGGTCGACCGCATCAACGAGAAGATCGCCAAGGCGCTCAACTTCCCTAACTGGTGGTCCCAGGACTCCCAGTTCGAGCTTGTCGTGTCGGCTCTGGAGTTTGACCTTCAGTTCGAAATCCGCGACCGCACAGGCAAGTCCTACAGCTTCGACGAGCGCAGCGACGGACTTAAGTACTTCCTGTCCTACTTTGTGCAATACCTGGCCCACGAGCCCGATCCACACGCCAAGTCCGAAGTCCTCCTTATGGACGAGCCTGACCGGTTCCTGTCCTCCTCGGCCCAGCAGGACCTCCTGCGCATCTTCGAGGACTTTGCGCACCCCCAGGATCCCAACCGCGTGCCGGTTCAGGTCGTCTACGTCACCCACTCGCCCTTCTTGATCGACAAGAACGACGCCCGCCGGATCCGCGTCTTGGAGAAGGGCGAGTACGACGAGGGCACACGCGTGGTCAAGAGCGTCGCAGCCAACCACTACGAGCCGCTTCGCTCGGCCTTCGGCAGCTTCGTCGCCGAGACCACCTTCATCTCCGGGTGCAACCTGGTCGTCGAAGGTCCCTCCGACCAGATCCTCATCGCCGGCGCTACACGATGGCTCAAGCGCCGCAACGCCCCGGCCCGGGACCGCCTCGACCTCAACGCCATCACCATCGTCCCCGCCGGCGGCACCCAGCACGTGCCCTACATGGTCTACCTGGCCCGCGGCCGCGACGTCGAGAAGCCCGCGATCGTCACCCTGCTGGACTCCGACACGGCAGGCGACGAGGCGCGCAAGCGCCTCCAGAAGGGCGCCGCGCCCGGCAAGCCACTCATGGACGACAGCTTAGTCCTCCAGATCGGCGACGACCGGCTCACCGTCAAGACCGACAGCCCGTCCGGCGCCATCGCGATCGAAGACCTCTTTCCGACCAACATCGCCATCGACGCCGCAGCGCGGTACTGCCGCGAGTTCGTCCCTGACATCGACGTCCACGCGCTCGAGCTGGCTCCTGCCACGATCTTCTCCGGCGCCAAGGCGGGCAGCAAGGGCATCCTCACGGACTTGGAGGCAGCGATCGGCGCCGCCACTGACCACCACGACTTCCATCTAGACAAGATCGCCTTCGCGCGCTGCGTCGTGGAGATCCTGATGGGAGAGGACGACTCGGCCCAGTCCCGCCTGACCACCGACGACGACCTCGAACTCGCGGAGCAGAACGTCCAGCAGTTGCTCTCTACTCTCGCGCGCCTCCAGCGCGCAGCTGTCCGGGCCGAGAGCGTCGACCGGATCTCCTCGCGGATCAACCGCATCAAGCGTGAGTTCACCCGCACCCAGAAGGGGACGGCGCGACGCGAAGACGTGCTCGATCTCATCGAGCAGATCGAAGCGCAGCTGGACTTCTCCGCCGAGTCCGACGCTGTCAAGGAGTCGATGGCCCGCTGGCGCGAGATATTCAGCCTCAACGCCGATCCCCGCGAGGAGATCGAGGACTACGACGCCCTGGACAAGGCCATCACCAGCCTCGCGTACCAGGCGATCCGCGACTCCGAAGCCCAGCCGGCCGTGACAGACCCGCAGTAGCCCCGAACCAACGTGAGGGTCCCCTGCTCGTGGTTCAAATCACCGGTGCACGACGCTCGGAGGAGGACGGAAGAGCTCATACCAGGCGCGTCATAGTGGGGGATTGACGCACCTGGTCCGAGCCAGTCCGTCATCCTCCAGGCAATGTCGGTGGTCCCGGCAATGATGTGAGCAGACGTCACGACAGGCCTCATCGCAGGCCAGTCTTCCGGCGGTCACCAGCGCGACGGGGGGATCCATCGCGCACATCACAAGGGGGAACACCATGAAGTTCAACGCATTGCTCGACATCAATGTCGTCGCCCACGAGGCCGATGAAGAGGTCGCCGTACTCCTCGAGCTCGAGGCGCCGACCGCAGCACACGACGCGGCTCGGCCGCAGGCTTCCTTGCAGGTCGTGCTCGACCGCAGCGGTTCGATGGGCGGAGCACCGCTCGAGGGCGCCAAGAAGGCGCTCATCGCCCTGGTCCGTCGTCTCGAGCCGACCGACAACTTCGGACTGGTCACGTTCGACAGCTCCGCACAGGTCGTCGTACCCGCCGGTTTGCTGACCGACAAGGACACGGTCATCCATCTCATCGAGCATGTGCGGTCCGGTGGCACGACGGACCTGTCCGCGGGCTACCTGCGCGGGCTGCGCGAGATCCGCAGGGTCGCGACCGCCGGCGGCACGGTGCTGGTCATCTCCGACGGCCACGTCAACGCGGGCATCTCGGACGTCGACGAGTTCTCCTCGCTCACGGCGAAGGCCTACAGCGAGGGCATCGTCACCTCGACACTCGGCTACGGGAGCGGCTACGACGAGACGCTCCTGTCCGCGATCGCCCGCGCGGGGTCCGGCAACCACGTCTTCGCGGACCACCCCGACGGGGCCGGAGCCGCGATCGCCGGTGAGGTCGACGGTCTGCTCAACAAGGTGGTGCAGGCGATGTCGCTGACGGTGCGCTTCGAGTCCTCGGTCGAACTGCTCAGGATCTACAACGACCTGCCCGCCCAGCAGATCGGAGACGGCACCGTGATGATCGAGCTGGGCGACCTCTACGGCGAGGAAGCCCGCAAGCTGCTGCTCAAGTTCAAGGTGCCCGCGCTGGCCGGGCTCGGGCTGGCGAAGATCGCGACCCTGGAGCTCTCGTACGTCGAGCTGCCGGGGCTGGTCGAGCACGTCGTGACGCTGCCGATCAACGTCAACGTGGTGCCCGGTGACGAGGCTGCCGGACGGGTCGCGCACCCGACGGTGGTGTCGGAGGTGCTCTTCCAGGAGGCGCAGGACGTCAAGCGGCAGGCCTCGGAGGCGTTCGAGCGCGGCGACCTGGAGAGCGGCAAGCGGCTGCTCGGTGAAACCAAGACCCGGCTGACGAAGTCGCTGGAGGCCGCACCCGACGAGCTCAAGCCCGACATCCGGGCTGAGCTCGACGAGGTCGACCGCATGGACGTCATGACAGACGATGTCGGTGCGGCGTACATGTCGAAGATGAGCCGGGAGTCCTACCACCGAGGCAACCGCAAGCGCGGCCGCGGTCGTCAGGACGGCGACACCTCGCGCGACCATTGGTGAGCAGTGTTCCTGGCCTAACTCGGATCGTGCTTCCGTGCAGTGGAACGCCGGCGGTCACAAGTCGAGGTGCGTCCCGCTGATTGGCGCGCCTTCGAGGCGAGCGAGGTGCCTGTCGAGAACGGCTTGAACAGCTCGCATCTCGGGGGAGTCCTGGCTGAGCCCGACGGAAGCCAGAAGTCGTTCCCGTGCGGGGAAGTACTTGTCTCGGAGAAGTCTCGCTGCTTCGTCCGGCTCGTTGCGCGCCAGCGAGGGGTTGCAGGTGATGTTCCATGCGTTGTCCACCAACTTCACCAGGCGGCCCAGCGGATCGGCACAGGATCGGGTGATGAGGTCGTTGTACGGCTCGCCGGCCTGCTTGGAGACTGATTCCACTGCGGTGACGACGAGCGGCGCGAAACCCGACTCCAAGAGGCTCTCTGGCGTGACGGGCACGGACGCCTTCCTGGTGTCCTCGATAACGTCGTGGAGCCACCCTGCTGCCTCGGCGTCTGGGCCGAAGACAGCTGCCGCTTCGGCGATGGGTGTCAGATGGGCGTCGAAGTAGTCACGCTTGAGCTTGTCCTCCTGGCCCTTGTGCTTCTCTCGGGCGAACTCGGGTGCGTCGGCTGACATGTGCTTCTCCGGTGGTCGAGTGGTCAGGGGTCACGCAGAGAGTGCTGCTCGTTCCGATCGCTGGCAGCTCCCTTGATGACACGATCATCTTCGATGGGAGCGTCGTGGGAGGGGGTTTGCCTCAATTCACTTTGGTTGAAGGGTATGTCCGAGAAACCACTGACACAGGTCGAGCTCGACCGGCAGGATCAGGCGACAGAGCCCCGTGGGGTGGTGGGCTTTGAGGTGATCCTCGGTGCCTACGCGTCGCTGCACTCGATGGCGGCGACGGGGTCAGTATCCACGGTGTCGTAGAGCTTGGCCATGGATCCCTCGGACAGGTTGTTGGCCATGGTCACCACGTCGACTCCCNGACAGAGCCCCGTGGGGTGGTGGGCTTTGAGGTGATCCTCGGTGCCTACGCGTCGCTGCACTCGATGGCGGCGACGGGGTCAGTATCCACGGTGTCGTAGAGCTTGGCCATGGATCCCTCGGACAGGTAGCGGCGGTCGCCGGCGATCCATTCGTCGTGCATGTCGATGAGCACGGCGCCGACGAGACGGATCACCGCCGCGGGGTTCGGGAAGATGCCCACGACCCGGCTGCGGCGCTTGATCTCCTTGTTGACCCGCTCGAGCGGGTTGGTCGACCAGATCTTGCGCCAGTGCTCGCGAGGGAAGCCGGTGAAGGCGAGGACCTCGGCCTTGGCGTCGTCCATGTAGGGACCGATCTTGGGCCACCTGACAGCGAGTTCGTCGCGGGTCTTGTCCCACGCGGCGTGGATGTCTTCGGGCTTGGCCTGGGCGAAGATCATCCGGAACGCCGCGGCCACGTAGTCGACCTGTCCCTTCGGGACATGAGCCAGGAGGTTGCGTGCGAAGTGGACTCGGCACCGCTGGTGCGCTACGCCCTGGAACGCACGGCTGAGGGCTTTGACGAGGCCGGCGTGCTGGTCGCTGATCACCAGCTTCACGCCCGCGAGTCCGCGTTGCTTCAGCGAGTTGAGGAACCCGCGCCAGAAGACCTCGTCTTCGCTGTCGCCGACGTCCAGGCCGAGGATCTCCCGCTCACCACGGGCGGTGACGCCGGTGGCGACCACGACGGCCATGGACACGACTTGGCCGCCCTTGCCGGGCTTGTTGCGAACGTGGAGGTAAGTCGCGTCGAGGTAGATGTAGGGGAACTCGACGTGGTCCAGGCGCCGGGTGCGGAACGCGCCGACGGTCTCGTCCAGGGCTGCGCAGATCCGGGAGACCTCGGACTTGCTGATCCCGGTGCCGCCCATCGCTTCGACCAGGTCGTCGACCGAACGGGTCGAGATCCCGTGGACGTAGGCCTCCATCACGACCGCGTACAGCGCCTGGTCGATGCGGCGGCGGGGCTCGAGGATGATCGGGAAGAACGAGCCCTTGCGCAGCTTGGGGATCCGCAGCTCGACATCGCCGGCCTTGGTGGTCAACATCCGCGAGCGGTGACCATTGCGCTCAGCGACACGGTCCTCGGTGCGCTCGTAGGGTGCCGCACCGATGCGTTCGGTCGCCTCGAGCTCGATCAGCTCCTGGAGCGCGACGCGGACCGAGTCGCGGATCAGATCGACGCCATCGCCGGCGCGGAATGCGTCGAGGATCTCGGACAGGGCAGACTGGGATAAGGCCATCGGTGGCTCCTTCAGGTGTGTGACTTCGCCGTCCACACCGAAGATCCCGCCGATGGCCGTCTACGTCTTCACGCCTCGCCGCTGGCCCTCAAACCCCACCACTCCCAGGGACTCTGAC
>NZ_LMFI01000013.1 GCF_001426745.1 Nocardioides sp. Root140 | reverse complement strand
ACGTCAAGTGGCACGTCAAACGCGCCCATCACGCCACCTGGCCCCAGCCCAAGGGCCTACCGACCTACACGGTAACTCCGCCCTAACTGAACGGTATTGCGGCTAGAGCATGTCCTCGCTCTAGGCTTGGTCGCGTGAACGAGGAGTACGTCGAAGCGGTGCTGCAGTACGTCGAACGCGTGCCGAGGGGACGCGTGACGACGTACGGCGCGGTGGCCGACGTCGTGGGTGAGGCCCTGGGCATCGGTGGTCCGCGCCTGGTCGGCAACGTGATGGCGATGCACGGCGGGCCGGTGCCGTGGTGGCGGGTGGTGCGCGCCGACGGGTCGTTGCCGCCGAGCCACCAGGACGAGGCACGGCAGTGCTACCTGGAGGAGAACACTCCGATGCGCCCCTCCGGGAAGGTCGACCTGAAGGCCGCCTTCTGGCAGCCCGCCTGACTCGTCGGACGGCGTGCACCCAGGAACTGGCGACGGGTCGACAAAAACTGGCGACGGGTCGGCTTCAGGTGGTGCTGCGAGCCCGGGCGCGGGCGGCGAGCTGGGCCAGTGCCTGCGGGAAGATCTCGGCCGGTGGGGTCACCAACCCGGCGCCCACCTGCCCGACGCCCGCCACCTTGCCGGCCATGCCGGTGTTGATCTGCGGCAGGATGCCGGTGCGACAGACCAGGCTCACGTCGATGCCGCTCGGCACACCCTGGAACTCGAGCACCGGGATTGACCAGCGCGGGTTCTCCCCGAGGGTGATCTCGTGCATCCGGCGCGTGGTGGCGAGGGCGTCGGGCACGCTGCCGCCGACCAGCCGCACGATGGCCGGTGCGGTCGCCATCGCGAAGCCGCCGATGCCGGCGGTCTCGGTGATCGCGGAGTCGCCGATGTCGGGGTTGGCGTCGTCGGGGCCGTAGTCACCCAGGAAGAGCCCGTCGGCGACCTGGGCCGGTCCGGTGAACCACTGGTCGCCGGTGCCCGAGGTCTGGATGCCGAACTCGGTGCCGTTGCGGGCCATCGCCACGACCATCGTGGAGCCGTCGATGCCGCGTGCCGCGTCGAGGGCGAGCTTGCAGGTCGGCATCGCCACGTTGAGGAAGAAGTGGTCGTTGCCACCGATGAAGCGCAGGGCTGCCGCGACGTCGGCGGACGGGAATCCGGAGTCGACCATCGCGGGGGACAGGTCGCGCAGCAGCATCAACGTGCCGGCCCGGTTGCGGTTGTGCGCCTCGTCGCCCATCTGGAGCATCTGGGTGAGGATGCCGGTGGCGTCGACCGGCCCACTGGTGCGCACCGCCTTCTGCAGCACCGGCCCCAGCACCGCCGACATCCAGCGCAGCCGGTCGAGGACCTCGGGGGAGTAGGCGCCGTAGCGCAACACCTTGCCGAGACCCTCGTTGAGCGAGCAGTGCGCGCGCCTGCCAGTGGCGGGGTCCTCGAGCACGAACATCCACATCGACGGCGTGACCACACCCGCCATCGGCCCGACCGTGTCGCGGTGGTGGCACGGCTCGAGGGAGATCCCGTCACCCGACTCGAACAGCGCCACGGCCATCTCCGGATCGTCGACCAGGCCCTCGAGCGCGGCGCCGGCCATCAGGCCACCGCGCAACGGACCGGACGCCGTCTCCCACCCGATCGGCGGACCGGCGTGCAGGAACTCGCCCCGGTGCAGGCCCAGCACCTCCGACGCCGGAGCGACGTCGACCAGCAGGGCCTGCACTCCCAGCATCGCGGCCAGTGCCTGCTCGTTGGCGGGCCTGCGCAGGGGGTCGGCGGCCACCGTGGCGAGGTCGGCCTCGGTGCCGGGCATCGGCGGCCGCCAGTCGACGCGGCTGACGGGCACGGCCTGGGCCTCGATCGCGTCGGCGAACAGCCCGGCACCGGCGCTGACGATGCGGGTGGGTGTGGTCATCGCGCGCCACCGATCAGCTCGAGGGCGCGGCAACAGGCCGCCGCGTTGGACAGGTGGACCTCGGCCCCCGCGGCCGAGAGCGCCTCCGCCTGCCGGGACAGGCCCTGGGGGTCGGAGGTGGTGCCGACCAACGCGACCACGACCGGGCACGCCGCCCGCGCGATGGCCGGCGCGAGAGACGCCGCCGGATCGTCCTCCGCACCGTGGCCGAGCACGACGTCCAGGAGCAGTACGCCGGTCCGCGGGTCGGCGGCGACCTCTGCGAGGTGCTCGAGCCTCAACGTCGGGTCGATCATCGGGTGCGCCCGCCCGGAGGTGAGGGTGTCGTCGCCGAAGTCGATCATCAGGTGGGCGTCGGCGTCGAGGTCGGGGCCGAGGGCCAGCTCGGGCGAGAAGGGAATGTTGCTCCTGATCGGGCCGATCACCTGCGTCGCCACGAGCATGGCCTCGTCGCACAGGGTCCCGCCCACGAACAGCCCGCGCAGCAGCCCACCGCCGTCCGCACGGGCCGTCGCCTCGCCCCACACGGGCCAGTCCGGGACCTCGCGTCCGAGCCTGGCCAGCACGGTCTCCGCCGCGGCAGTCAGGTCGGGTTGACCTGCGCCGAGCAGGGCGAACTCGACCGGGGTGCCCAGCGTGGCGGCGTACTCACGGATGGTGGCGGCCACCTCGGCCGCCGGCGGCTTGGAGACGACCACGATCAGCTCGATCGCCGGGTCGTCGTCGAGACGGCGCAGCGACTCCCTCGTGGAGAGCCCTCCGACGTCGGCGGACAGGTCGCGTCCGCCGACGCCGAGGGCCGATCCAACCCCCAGGTCTGCATGGTCGAGCAGGGCCATCAGCTGTTGGCATCCGGTGCCGGAGGCGGCCACGATGCCGACAGGTCCCGGCACCACCGCGTTGGCGAATCCGAGGCCCAGTCCGCCGACGACGGCGGTTCCGCAGTCGGGGCCCATCACCAGGAGCCCGCGCTCGGTCGCCGTGCGCTTGAGCGCGACCTCCTGATCCAGGGGCACGTTGTCGCTGAAGACCATCACGTCGTGACCGGCGTCGAGTGCGTCCATCGCCTCGACGAACGCACTCGGACCGGGCACCGAGACCAGCGCCAGCACGTCACCGCCGTTCGCGTCGCGGCTCAGGGCCGAACCTGTGGTGCGCGGCGGTGCCAGCTCGACCGTGCCAGCGGCGACGCGGCTCGACGCGGCCAGTGCCGCGTCGACCGCGACGAGGGCGGGTGCCAGAGCCGCCTCATCGTCGAGCCGGAGGGCCACCACCATGTCGTTGGCGGTGACGTCCGGAGGCGGCGCGAAGCCCATGCCGGCCAACACGTCGAGGTTGAGGTCGGTGGCCATCGCGACCTGCGCGGCCTCGACACCGGCCCCAGCGGCGACGGTGCGGCTGACCTGCAGCAGGGTCACGGAGTCGGCGTACGCGCCGCGTCTGAGCTCGACATGGGTGTGGCTCATGCGCAGCGGCTCCGTTGCGTGTCGGGGGAGGTCGCGTCGGTGTTGGCTGCCGGGGGCCCGGCCGATGACAGCGACGCGAGCGCGAGACCCACGCCCAGCAGGAGGGCGCTTCCCGACGTGTGCCCGATGCCGACCAGGTCGTCGACGGCGTTGGCGCGATCCGCCGCCGAAGCGGCCGCGGGTTCGGCGAGCACCCGCAGGAGGCGACCGAACTCGGGGAGCACCTCGCCGTGCCGGGCGCAGTCGAGGAGGGTCGCGGAGAGCGTCGTGGTGCGGTGCCGGGTCTGGGCGAGCGCGCGCGCGAACCCGGGTACGTCGACTCCAGCCGCCCAGTGCGTGGCCAGCCAGCCGCAGAGCACGTCGTCCCCGGACGGGGTGAGCCCGCTGCCGCGTCCGACCAGGTGCGCGACGGCGGCCGGCTCCGCTCGTGCCAGGGCGTCGAGGGCGTGGGTGGGCAGTTCCTGTGCGAGCAGGTCTCGAGCCGCGCCCACGTCGACCGTCACCGGTGCATCGAGGGTGAGCCGCGGTGCCGACACGTCGACCAAGCGGCCGACCCTGACCTCGGTGTCGTCGAGGAACAGCGCACCGTCGGCGACCCGCGCGGTGCGCGCCGTGGCGAGCTCCCCGATGCCGGGGGTGGCCAACCGCAGCGCGCAGGGGACGGCGGCCGCGGACGTGCCGACCACGCCGACGCACCAGCCCTCGACCTCGAGGTAGAGCGCCAGCGGACCGCGATGGAGGAACCCCACCGGGCCCCTCGCCGCGGCCAACCGCTCCCGGACCCGGGTCGGTGCCGCTGCGGGTGTGCCTGTGGAGGGCGCTGTCGCGATCACCCTCCCGACGCTAGTGGGACGCAGTACGGTTTGCCGATGTGAGGTTGTGCCAACGGAACGCCGGAACGAGGTGCAAGAGTTGATAGTGCCGGACCAGACCAGCAGCCAGACCAGCAGCCAGGACGCGATCAAGGCCCTGGCCAGGGTCGACGCGCTGCACACGGCCCTGACCCAGATCGTCCTCGAGGGTGGCAACCTGAGCCAGATCGCCGCCGAGGTGGCGCGCGTCCTCGACGTCGGCGTACTCCTCACCTCCACGGACGGGCGCGAACGAGCGGCGGAGCTGTCCGACGCACTGCGTGGCCTGATGGACGACGCCGAGCTGTTCGACCCGACCGGACGCTTCCGGGTCGAGCGGGCCGGGGCCGACGGCGTGGGGGTCGGCCGGGGACAGGTCCGGATGCTGCGCATCGTCGCCGGTGGCGCGGACCTGGCCCGGCTGGTCTGCTTCCGCGAGGGCTCGGAGATCTCCTCCGGAGACGTCCACGCAATGGAGCGAGCCGCGGCCGTCGCCGCACTGCTGATCACCCGCGAGGAGGCGGTCGGCGCGGTCGAGAACAAGTACCAGGGCGACTTCCTGCGCGACGTGCTCCTGCGACGGGCCGGGGCCGAGGAGTACGTCGTCGAGCACGTCGAGGCGTTCGGCTGGAACCTGTCGCGGCCGATGGTGGTGGTCGCCGCCGAGATCGATCCCGCGCCCGCCGACGAGCCGGCCACCTCGAACCGGATCCGTCGGCGGTGGCAGGAGCGCTTCTCCGCTGCCTGGCGCCAGGTCAGCCACGCCTTCGACCCGGGTGTGCCGAGCGTCGACTTCTCCTCGGAGGTGGTGACCCTGGTGCCGGTGCCGGAGGACGCCGTCGACGGTGGCGCCTCGGTGGTGCGGCAGCTGGTCTCCGACGTGGCCGGCGACAAGGGCGGAGGGCGACGTCCCTTCTCCGTGGGCGTGAGCCGGGTGGCCGCCGACATCGAGGGCCTCCCCGAGGCCTACGCGCAGGCCCGTCGAGCGGTGGAGGTCGGACGACGGGTGCACGGCGGTGGCTCGACGACGTACTTCGACCAGCTCGGCGTGCACCGCCTGATCGCGCTGGTGCCCGACCACGACGAGCTGCACTCCTTCGCCCGCGACGTCCTCGGCGAGCTCGCCGGCACGTCCGCGGAGGTGACCGACCTGCGCGAGACCCTGCAGGTGCTGCTCGACACGAACTTCAACGTGGCCGAGGCCGCGCGGCTCCAGTTCTTCCACTACAACACGATGCGCTACCGGGTCGGGAAGCTCGAGCGGCTGCTCGGGCCGGTGGGCTCCGACCCGCACCTGCGCCTCGACGTCGCGGTCGCCCTGCGGGTCCTCGAGATCGCCGACTGACGGGTCCGTACGGCGCGCCGCACCGACGCGCCGTACCAAAGGGCTCGCGAACAAGATCTGCCACTGGAAGGATGTGCCGTTCAGCACAAGTCGCCGGTGTTCGGCAGGATCGGGCCCACTAGGTTCGGCAACCTGCGGAGGAAATCCGGGCTGCGGCCCGCGTCGAGGAGGCAGCATGTCGATGTTCAGGTGGGACGTGGTCGATCCGGCGCCGGGTCAGGCGGTGGCACCACACCAGCGGCTCGGCTGGGGCAAGACGGCCGGCCTCGGCGCACAACACGTGGTCGCCATGTTCGGCGCGACCTTCGTGTTCCCGATCGTCATGGGCCTCAACGCCAACCTGGCGATCATGATGAGCGGCATCGCCACGATCTGCTTCCTGCTGATAGTGAAGAACAAGGTGCCCAGCTACCTGGGCACCTCGGCGTCCTTCGTCGGCGGGGCGGGCGCGGTCTACGCACAGGGCGGCGGGCCCGAAGACGTCACCGGCGCGATCCTGGTCGCCGGCGTCGTCCTCGCCCTGGTCGGCCTGGTGATCCACTTCTTCGGGGCGCGGGTCGTCAACGCCGTGCTCCCCCCGGTCGTGACCGGTGCCGTGGTCATGCTGATCGGCTTCAACCTGGCCCCGGTGGCCACCCAGACCTACATGCCGGCCGACCCGTGGGTCGCGATCATCACCATGACCGCGGTGATCCTGATGGCCGTGGGCCTGCGCGGGTTCTTCGGGCGGATCGCGATCTTCCTCGGCCTGATCTTCGGCTATGTCCTCTCGGTCGTGGTCGACAAGATCTTCGGCAAGACCTCGCTGCCCGTGCCGGGCAACCCGGAGCCGGGCGCCCACTGGCGGGTCGACTGGAGTGCGGTGAAGGAGGCCGACTGGTTCGGCTTCCCCAAGCACACCGCCGAGGGCCTGGTCGGCAACCAGACCGAGCTGAACAACCTCGGCGCGGTCGGCTGGCACCTCCCGGACTTCTCGTTGACCTTCGCGCTCCTCGTGCTGCCGGCGGTGATCGCACTGGTCGCCGAGAACGTCGGACACGTCAAGGCCGTGGCCGAGATGACCGAGACCGACCTCGACCCGGTGATGGGCCGGGCAGTCGCGGCCGACGGCGTCGGCACCGTCATCGCGTCCGCGGTCGGCGGCTCACCCACCACGACGTACGCCGAGAACATCGGCGTCATGGCGGCGACGAGGGTCTACTCCACGGCCGCCTACTACGTGGCCGCGGTGGTGGCGATCCTGCTCGGCCTGGTGCCGAAGTTCGGCGAGATCGTGAACCACACGCCACCGGCCGTGCTCGGCGGGATCACCCTGGTGCTCTACGGGATGATCGGCCTGCTGGGCGCCAAGATCTGGAAGGAGAACGACGTCAACTTCGCCGATCCGGTGAACCTCGTGCCCCTTGCGGCCGGCATCATCCTGGCCATCGGCGATGCCAGCCTGAAGATCACCGACGACTTCTCCCTCAACGGCATCGCGCTGGGCACGCTGGTCACCGTGATCGGCTACCACCTGGCCCGCCTCGTGGCGCCCCGCGTCAACGACGACGGCACGATCATCGCGGTCGGCGGCACCGGCACCCATGCGAGTCCCGAGGGCGACGAGACGGACTCCGGCGCAGCCCCGGGAAGGCACCGGGACTAGGTGGCCACCGCCGGAGGTCCGTCGTGTGCCCGACACCCCGGGCACGCGCTGGCCCGCGTTCTCGAAGACTCGACGGGCCTCCGGCCCGCCATCGCTTCTCCGCCTGGCCCAGCACGCACCCGGAGCGCCGGTCACCCCCGACGCACCTCAGGCGGTGGCCACCGGTGAAGCCCGCGCCGTTCGCGTACGCCCGGCCCACCGACCTGGCGGCTGCCGTCGAGGCCCTCGCCGGGAGCACGAACGCGAAGGTGCTGGCCGGTGGACAGAGCCTGGTGCCGCTGCTCTCCATGCGGCTCGCGGCACCGGCCCTGCTGGTGGACATCAACCGGCTGCCCGGCCTCGACCACGTCACCAGTGACGCATCGGGCGTGCGGGTCGGGGCGTTGGCCCGGCATGCGGCGGTGCTCGCCGACGAAGAGGCCCACCGGGTCCAGCCCCTGCTGGCGATGGCCCTGGCCAACGTCGCCCACGCCACGATTCGCAACCGGGGCACGACGGTGGGCTCGCTGGTGCATGCCGATGCGGCCGCCGAGATGCCGGTGGTCCTTGCGCTGCTGGGTGGCTCCGTCGACGTGGTGGGGCCGGGCGGTCGGCGTACGGTCGCTGGCGACGCGTTGTTCCTCGGCCCCCTCGAGTCGTCACTGGCCCACGACGAGATCGCCGTGGAGGCGTTCTTCCCGGCCCTCGCGGAGGGCTCCGGCGTCGCGTTCCGTGAAGTGGCCCGAAGGCACGGCGACTACGCCCTGTGTGGCGTGGCCGTCCTCGTGCGACTCGAGGACCGCCGGATCGTCGAGGCGCGGGCCGGCTACCTCTCGGTCAGCGACCTGCCCACGGTCGTCGACCTGGCGCCGGCGCTGGCCGGCGGCGGACCCGAGGTGCCGTCCGACCGGGCGCTCGAAGCTGCCGGTGAGCTGGCACTGGCCGCGCTCGACCCGCAGGGCGACATCCACGCCACCGCCGCCTACCGCGCACAGCTGGTGCGGGTGCTGACCGGCCGCACGCTGCGGGCGGCGTACGACGACGCACGCCGGCGTACGGAGCAGCCATGAGCGAGGAGCTCCACGACGTCCGCCTCGTGGTCAACGGGGTGCCGCACGACCTCGGCGTGCCCGCTCGCCGGTTGCTCAGCGATGCTCTGCGCCACGACCTCGGGCTGACCGGCACCCACGTCGGCTGCGAGCACGGCGTGTGCGGCTCCTGCACGGTGCTGCTCGACGGAACCCCCGTGCGCTCCTGCCTGCTGCTCGCGGTGACCGTCTCCGGTTCCGAGGTGACCACCGTCGAGGGACTCACCAACGCCGACGGGTCACTCGGCCCGGTGCAGCAGGCGTTCAAGGACTGCCACGGGCTGCAGTGCGGCTTCTGCACCCCCGGCTTCCTCACCACGATCACCGCCGGGCTCCGTGACAACCCGTGCCCCACGCACGACGAGGCGAAGGAGATGATCGCCGGCAACCTGTGCCGCTGCACCGGCTACCAGAACATCGTCTCCGCGGTCGAGCGCGCCGCCGAGCTGATCGCCGGGGAGGGGGAGTCGCCGTGACGACACGCATGTTCGGCGAACGGATCGCCCGCGTGGAGGACGACCGGTTCCTCCGCGGTGCCGGGCGGTACGTCGACGATCTCGGTGCCGACGCGCTGCACGCGGCGGTGCTGCGCAGCCCGCACGCCCACGCCCGCATCGTCGACATCGACGTGTCCGCCGTGCTCGACGTCGACGGAGTGCACGCCGTCTTCACCTACGACGACCTGCAGGGCCCGATGGCCGAACCGCTGCCGTTGCTCATCCCGCACCCGGCGCTCACCCACGGACGCACGCAGTACGCCCTGGCCAAGGACGAGGTGAACCACGTCGGAGAGGCGATCGCGTTCGTCGTGGCCGACGACCGCTACGTCGCCGAGGACGCCGTCGACAAGATCGTGGTGACCTACGAGTTCCTGCCGCCCGTGGTGGGCCTGGCCGCCGCACGCGCGGCCGAGCGGCTCGTGCACGACGACGTGCCCGGCAACGTCGCCGCGCGCCTGGAGCAGCACGTCGGTGACGCCCCGGCCGCCATCGCCGCGGCACCGCACCGGCTCAGCCTCGACCTCGACATCGAGCGCAGCGCGTCGACCCCGATGGAGGGGCGCGGCACCCTGGCCCGCTGGGACACGGACTCGGGCCGGATGCAGGTCTGGACCTCCACCCAGACCTCCACCGGCGTCCGCGCAGCCGTCGCCGCCAAGCTCGGTCTCGACCTCGGCCACGTCGACGTGATCACCCCCGACGTGGGCGGCGGCTTCGGCGTGAAGATCGTGCACCCGTGGCCGGAGGAGCTCCTGGTGCCGCTGGCCGCCAGGGCGCTCGGACAGCCGGTGAAGTTCATCGAGGACCGCCGCGAGCACTTCATCTCCTCGGCCCACGAACGCGCCCAGGTGCAGCACGTCGAGGTCGGCTTCGACGACGACGGCAGGCTGCTCGGCCTCGACGTCGCGTTCTGGCACGACAACGGCGCCTACACGCCGTACGGCCTGATCGTCCCGATCATCACCTCGACCCAGCTGCTCGGGCCCTACAAGCCGCACAACTACCGGGTCACCTTCGAGAGTCTCTACACGAACACCGTGATCGTGACGCCGTACCGCGGGGCCGGTCGTCCGCAGGGCGTCTACGCGATGGAGCGCACCATGGACGCGATCGCGGCGTACCTCGGCAAGGACCGCGCCGACGTGCGCGCGGTCAACTTCATCCAGCCCGACGAGTTCCCCTTCGACCACCACCTGACCTTCCAGGACGGTCGGCCGCTCGTCTACGACTCGGGCGACTACCCGCAGCTGCTCGACAAGCTCAAGGCGCTCATCGGCTGGGACGACTTCGAGACCGTCCGCGCCGAGGCCGCCGCGCAGGGACGACGACTCGGCCTCGGCCTGGCCTGTTATGTCGAGGGCACCGGGGTGGGGCCCTACGAGGGCGCGCACATCCACGTCGAGACCAGCGGCAAGGTCAAGGTCGCCACCGGCCTGACCACCCAGGGCCAGGGGCACCAGACCGCGTTCGCGCAGATCGTCGCCGACGAGCTCGGCGTCCCCTTCGAGAGCGTGGAGGTGGTCACCGGCGACACCCGGCGGATGCCGTACGCCGTGGGCACGTTCGCCTCGCGGGCGGCCGTGATGAGCGGGTCGGCGATCCACCTGGCGGCCCGGAAGGTGAAGGAGAAGGCGCTCCGGATCGCGGCCGACGCACTCGAGGCCTCGGTCGACGACCTCGAGATCGTCGACGGGTCGGTGCGGGTGAAGGGCGCCCCCGACAGCTCGATCGCACTCGGCACGGTCGCCGTCCTGTCCAACCCGTTGCGCTACGCCTTCGACGAGGCGTCGGGCGCCGCCACGCAGTTCAGCGTCGGCGACCCGGGCAAGCCGCCGGTCGCCGAGGGGGAGGAGCCCGGACTCGAGGGCAAGGACTTCTACTCGCCGGAGCGCTCGACCTTCGCCGCCGGCATGCATGCGGTGATCGTGGAGATCGACCCCGACACCGCCGAGATCGAGATTCTGCGGTACGCCGTGGTGCACGACTGCGGCAACCTGATCAACCCGATGATCGTGCAGGGGCAGATCCACGGCGGGGTGGCGCAGGGTGTCGGCGGCGCGCTCTACGAGCGGATGGAGTACGACGAGAACGGGCAGCTGCTCAACGCATCGTTCATGGACTTCCTGATGCCCTACGTGACCGAGGTTCCGGACGGTATCGAGATCGACCACCTCGAGACGCCGAGCCCGCTGAACCCGTTGGGTCTCAAGGGCGCGGGTGAGGCGGGCGTGATCCCGTCGGCGGCGGTCTTCGCCTCGGCCATCGAGGACGCCGAGCGACTCGACCCGGGGAACCTGGCCGTCACGGCGATGCCGATCTCGCCGTCGCAGCTCTTCGACCTGCGCGAGCACCACCGAAGGGGACACCCGGTGGTTGAGGAGGCGCGCCAGCGCCGTCTCGAAACCTCCGCCCAGCACCGAAAGGACCCGTCATGAGGATCGCCGGCGAAGCCACCTTGGTCGCACCGATCGAGAAGGTCTGGAACGCGGTCCTGGACCCACACGTGCTGGTCGTCGCGATCCCCGGCTGCGAGCGGCTCGAGGAGACCGGTGAGCACGCCTACGACATGACCGTGACCGCCGGAGTCGCGGCGATCCGCGGCACCTACACGGGCACCTGCACGCTGAGCGACCTGGTCGAGCACCAGTCGCTGGTCCTGGTCGTGCAGGGCGCCGGCGCACCGGGCACGATCGGTGCCACGGTCGACGTCCGCTTCGAGTGCAACGACGACGGCACCACCACGTTGCTCTACGACGCGGACGCCGTGGTCGGGGGCATGGTCGGTGGTGTGGGCCAGCGGATGCTGACCTCGGTGAGCAGGCGGATGGCCACCGAGTTCTTCAGCAACATCGAGCGGACGATCGCCCAGGGAGTGCCGGGGGTGCCGCCGCCACTCGCCGGCTCGACACCCGCTACCGAACAGTCAGCAGGAAATCTGGCCGCGGAACCTGCTGACCGTTCGGTAGCGCCGAAGAACGTGTTCACCGCTCCGACGCGAGGGTCCGGCGACCTCTCCGAGTTCGTCAAGGGCATCGCGGTCGGTGCCGGGCTGGTCGCCCTCGGGGTGGTCCTCGGCTCGAGGTTCGGACGCCGACGATGACCTCGCTGACCGTCGACTCGACGGCCCGCGAGCAAGCCGCCGCCGTACGCTCTCGTGACATCTCGGCGCGCGAGCTGCTCGAGCTCCACCTCGACCGCATCCGCGCCCGCAACCCGCAGCTCAACGCGATCGTGTCGCTCGACGAGGAGCGGGCTCGGGCCGGTGCCGCGGCCGCCGACGAGGCGCTCGCCGCCGGTGCCGCACCCGGTCCGTTGCACGGGTTGCCGTTCGCGGTGAAGGACACCCACCGAGTCGCTGGATGGCGTACGACGTACGGGTCGCCGCTCTTCGCCGACCACGTGCCCGACGGTGACGACCTGATCGTCGAACGCATCCGCGGAGCAGGTGCGGTGCTGATCGGCAAGACCAACGTGCCGGAGTTCGCTGCCGGCTCGCACACGTTCAACACGGTCTTCGGCACCACCCTCAACCCGCACGACCCGTCGAGGTCTGCGGGCGGCTCGAGCGGTGGTGCAGCCTGCGCGCTGGCCTCCGGCATGGTGCCGTTGGCCGACGGGTCCGACATGGGTGGATCCCTGCGCAACCCCGCGTCGTTCTGCGGTGTCGTCGGCCTCCGCCCCTCCCTGGGGCGGGTGCCGGAGTGGCCGAGCGCGAACCAGTGGGAGTCGACGTCCGTCGGTGGACCGTTGGCGCGCAACGTCGGCGACCTCGCGCTCCTGCTGTCCGTGCTGGCCGGCCCCGACCCTCGGGCGCCGCTGGCCCTGCGCGATCCGGGCTCCGCCTTCGCGCCGCCGCTCTCGGCCTCGTTGGCCGGCCTCCGCGTCGCGTTGTCCGTCGACCTCGGCGGCGCCTTCGAGGTGGACGCAGAGGTGGCCGCGATCGTCGAGTCCGCGGCAGCCACGTTCACGGGAGCGGGGGCGAGCGTCGACTCGACGTACCCCTCCCTGGCCGAGGCCGACGACACGTTCCGCACACTGCGGGCCTGGCACTTCCAGGCGAAGTTCGGGGCGCTGCTCGCCGAGCACCCGGATGCGTTCAAGCAGTCGCTGGCCGACAACATCCGGGCGGGGGAGTCGCTGACCGGTGCCGACGTGGCCCGTGCCTACGCAGGGCGCACCACGCTGGCCGAGCGCATGCGGCTCTTCTTCGAGGACCACGACGTGCTGGTGCTCCCGGTGTCCCAGGTGCCGCCGTTCCCGGCCGACCAGGAGTTCCCGACGCAGATCAACGGCAGGCCCATGGAGGGCTACCTCGACTGGATGCGCTCGGCGTACTTCATCACCGTCACCGGCTGCCCGGCGATCTCCGTCCCGGCCGGCCTCACCGCCGACGGGCTGCCGGTCGGCATCCAGATCGTGGCGCCGCATGGTGCCGACCGCCGGCTCCTCGAGGTCGCCGCCGCGTTCGAGTCCGCCCGGTCGCACAGCTGAGCTCGCCTCGCGGCAGAGACTGACCGCGGCTCCGAGCGGATCCGGTTGGGAACTGCGGCAGTTCGCCCCTCGTGCTCGTCCGCTGAGCGGGCCGGCGCCCGCCGTACGAGCGAACTGCCGCAGTTCTCGACGGGACTGCCGTCCGAACGTCGCTCGCAGGCAGCAGCGCCGATGCCGCCGTACGACGGGCTGGCACGAAGTGCCAACGAACCCGGCCCCCGTTGGCGGATTGTGCCGTCGCCCCGGTGGCCGCACACCGGTTGAATCAAGGTCATGGCCGATCAGAGCGCGCGTCGGATCCGGGTCGGCATCGACACCGGCGGCACCTTCACCGACGTGGTGGCGCTCGACGAGGAGACCGGTGAGCTGGTCACCACCAAGACGCCCTCCACGCCGGGCAACCCGGCCGACGGCTTCATGGCCGGCATCGAGAAGGTGCTCGGACTGCTGGGCCTGCCGCAGGGGCGCGGGGACGCGCTGACCTCGGTCAGCCACGGCACGACGGTGGCCACCAACCAGCTCCTCGAGGGCAAGGTCGAGGCGCTCGGCTTCATCACCACCGAGGGCTACGAGGCGCTGCTCGAGATCGCCCGGCAGTCGGTGCCCGACGGCTACGGCAACTCCTACTTCTGGGTGAAGCCCGACCGCATCGTGCCCCGGCACCTCGTCAAGGGGGTCGGCGGTCGGCTCGACCACACGGGCACCGAGGTGAGGCCGTTCGACGCGGACGGCGCCCGCCGTGTCGCGCGATGGTTCCGGGACCGGGACATCAACACCCTGGCCGTCTGCTTCCTGCACTCCTACGCCGACTCCGCCCACGAGGAGGCCATGCTCGCGGTGCTCCGCGAGGAGCACCCGGACGCAGTCGTCTCCCTCAGCAGCGAGGTGCTGCGCGAGTACCGCGAGTACGAACGCGCGATGACCACGCTCGTCGACGCCGCAGTGAAACCGCGGTTGGGCAGCTACGTCACCAACATCAAGGACCGGCTCGACGCCTACGCGTCGGCTGACGGCGCCCGGCACGTGCCGTTCTACGTGATGAAGTCCAACGGCGGCGTGCTGAGCGCTGACGAGGTCGTCCACCAGCCGATCACCACCGTCCTGTCCGGCCCGGCCGCCGGTGCCCTGGGCGCCGCGCTGATCGCGAAGGTCGCCGGCTTCGACCGGGTGCTGACCAGCGACGGCGGCGGTACGTCGACCGACGTCAGCGTGGTGATCGACGGCGAGCCGACCCTCACCACGGAAGGCAGCGTCGGCGCCTTCCCGTCGAAGATCCCGATGATCGACGTGGTCACGGTGGGGGCCGGAGGCGGCTCGATCGCGTGGCTCTCACCGGAGGGCGCGCTCAAGGTCGGGCCCCAGTCGGCAGGCGCCGACCCCGGCCCGCTGTGCTACGCCAAGGGCGGCGACGCGGTCACGATCACCGACGCCCATGTCTTCCTGGGCCGGGTGCCTCCGCACCTGCTGGGCGGCGAGATCCCGCTCGACGTCGCAGCGGCTGACGCAGGGATCCGCAAGCTGGCCGGCGACCTCGACCTCACCCCGGAGGCCTGTGCCGCCGGCGTACTCGAGATCTCGGCATGGAACCAGGCCAACGCGCTGCGGGCGGTGACCGTCAAGCGAGGCCTCGACGTACGCGACTTCACGCTGACCACGTTCGGCGGGTCCGGATCCCTGCTGCTGTGCCGCTTGGCCGACATCCTTGGGCTCCGGTCGGTGCTGGTGCCGCCGAACCCCGGCAACGTGTCGGCGTTCGGCCTGCTCACCGTCGACGTGAAGAACGACTACGTCCAGACCCACGTCCGGATGCACGACGACCTCGAGCCCGCGGACCTGCAGACGGTCTACGACGAGCTCTGCGATCGGGCCCGCACGGCGCTGACCAAGGAGGGCTTCGGCCCGGAACAGCACCGGTTCTTCAGGACCGCCGACCTGCGCTACTTCGGGCAGGCCTTCGAGGTCAGGGTGCCGTTGCCCGAGGGCGCGGTCGACGCCGCACTCCTCGACGAGGTCGCGACCCGCTTCCACGACGAGCACCGGGTGCTCTACGGCTATGACTTCGCCGGCGACCCGCGGCAACGGGTCGAGTGGGTCAACCTGCGGGTCTCCGGGGTGGGCCCGATCCAGCGCCCGGAGATCCGTGAGCACCCACTCGCCCTGCGGTTGGATGAGGAGGGCCGGGGCACGCCGTTGGTTGAGGAGGGCCGCCAAGGCCCGTCTCGAAACCACCGGCAACCTGGTTTCGAGACGCTTGCAGAGCAACCGCCTCAACCAGCGGAGGCTCGTCCGGCGAGCAGGCGGGCGGTCTGCTTCGAGGTGTCCGACGGGTACGTCGACACGCCGGTCTTCTGGCGACCGGACCTCGCGCCGGGACAGACCCTGACCGGGCCGGCGATCATCGAGGAGTTCGGCTCGACGGTGCCGCTGCACCCCGGGTTCCGGGCCACCGTCGACCGGTTCCTCAACATCATCGTGACGAGGGAGGACTGATGGCCTCGACCGGGTCTGGGGGGAGCCGTCGGGCGCCGACGGACTTCCCGTTCGGCACCCTGACCGACGACGCCGGCGCCAGCGCGGAGCAGGTGGTGGTGGAGATCGTTCAGGGCAGCCTGGCCGCCGTCGAGATGGAGGTCGAGACCGCGATCGGCCGCACCAGTCGCAGCCCGATGATCCGCGACGCCCACGACTTCCGCGCCGGCATCCACGACCGGTTGCTCCGCAAGCTGACCGGCCGCTCCTACTCCGCACTGGTGCACCCGGTCGCGCGCGACTTCCCGATCACGGAGATGCGCGAGGGCGACGTGTTCTTCCACAACGACGTCTATCGGTCCGAAGGGGGCATTGGCCACCTGCCCGACCTCTGCGTCACGGTGCCGGTCTTCCACGACGGGCAGGTCGTCGCGTTCGTCCAGGCCTTCGGGCACCACGACGACATCGGCGGCTGCGTGCCCGGCTCCATGCCCAGTGGCGCCACCTCGGTCTACGAAGAGGGCCTGATGGTGCCGCCCATCAAGCTCTGGGACGCCGGCGTACCCAACAGGTCGGCGCTGGCGATCATGACCCGCAACTCACGCATGCCCGACAGCCTCGCCGCCGACCTCGACGCCGAGTGCTCGGCCTGCCTGATGGGCGCACGCAGACTGGGCGAGCTGTTCGCGAGGTACGGCAAGGAGACCGTCGAGTCCTGCTTCGACGCGATCATCGACCGGACCACGCAGACCTACCGGCGCGAGATCCTCTCGCAGATCCCGATCGGCCAGTGGGTCTGGGAGGACTACGCCGAGCACGACGGCGTCGACGAGCCGCGGCTCTTCGCCCAGCGGATCACGATGACCCGCACCGGCGCTGACGATCCGGACGGCGAGCGCCTGGTGCTCGACTTCGAGGGCACCTCGCCGCAGGCCAAGGGACCGATCAACCACTGCGGCGACTACAGCGACGGCAACTTCCTCAAGAAGTGGCTGGCCCCGATCCTGCGCAACCTCGCCGAGTCGCCCGAACGGATGGCCGAGCTCGACGTCAACGAGGGCGTCGTACCCCTGATCGAGATGCGCTTCCCGCCACCGGGCACGTTGCTGACCCCGGTCTTCCCGGCCCCGACCAACGCCCGCACCTTCGTGATCCTCAGGCTGCTGGGCGTGCTGGCCGGCGTACTCGCCAAGGCGGTCGACGGCCGGATGCCCGCCGACCAGGAGACGATCCGCTACACCGGGGTGTACGGCGAGGACCGGCAGGGCGCGCCGTACCTCATGCGCGAGGTTCTCGGCGGCGGGTCCGGGGGCCGCTACTACGCCGACGGAGAGGACACCATCCACGTCGTGCCCGACTCGCGGAACCTGCCCTCGGAGTTCACCGAGAGCCGTTTTCCCTTCCTGGTCGAGCGATTGGGCCTCGCCAAGGACTCCGGAGGGGCCGGCCAGTTCCGCGGTGGACTCGGCTACGAGAAGCACATCCGCATGCTCAAGGACGCCCACTTCATGTCGATCGCCGACCGCTCGATCCTCGCCTGTTGGGGAGTCAAGGGCGGTCTGGCCGGCAGGCCGTTCGAGGTGGTCGTCGACCCGGGCGGGCCCGCCGAGCGGGTGGTCGACGCCCTGGCCGACGCCGAGCCGGTCAAGGCCGGCGAGGTGATCCGCATCCGCACGACGGGAGGCGGTGGCTGGGGCAACCCGCTCGACCGGGACCCCGAGCTGGTCGTGCGCGACGTGGTCTGGGAGAAGGTCTCGCCAGAAGCCGCGCTGGCCGACTACGGGGTGGTGCTCACCGGCAGTGTCGACGACGACACCCTCGCCCACGACCCGGCAGCCACGGCCACCGAGCGCGCCGCACGGCCGGCCCCGAGCGACGCGTTCTTCGACCGCGGGCCCGGTTACGCGCGACTGTCCGGCGGCGCAGACTCCGCCGACGTCGACTTCGTCGGGTCACAGCCATGAGGGTCCTGCTCGCGCTGGGCGGCAACGCGATGACCGCCGCCGACGGCAGCGCCCGGCCCGGTGACCAGATCGCCGCCGCCCGGGTGGCGATGACAGCCGTGGCCGATCTCGTCACGCGCGCGACGGACCCGGTGGACGTGGTGATCACCCACGGCAACGGGCCACAGGTCGGCAACCTCCTCGTCAAGAACGAGCTGGCCGCGGCCGTCGTACCCCCGGTGCCGCTGGACTGGTGCGGCGCACAGACCCAGGCCACGCTCGGCTTCGTGCTGATGGACGCGCTCGACGACGAGCTCGCCCGCCGGGGCGCGGACCGGCGCAGCGCCACGGTCGTGACCCGCACCCGCGTCGACGTCGACGATCCCGGGCTGACGCATCCCAGCAAGCCGATCGGTCGTTTCCTCGACCGCGACGCGGCGGCGCTGCTGGTCGAGCACGGGGAGACTTGGGAGGACCGCGGCGAGAAGGGCTGGCGCCGCATCGTCGCCTCGCCCGAGCCGCGCGAGATCCTCGACGCCGCCGCCGTACGCGCCCTGGTCGATGCCGGATTCATCGTGATCGCCAACGGTGGTGGAGGTGTCCCGGTGATCCGCTCGGAAGCCGGCCTGGTCGGTGTCGAGGCGGTCATCGACAAGGACCTCGGCGCGGCGCTGTTGGCCGCGACTGTCGAGGCCGACGTGCTGGTCATCGCCACCGACGTCACCCACGCCGTGCTCCGGTTCGGTACGCCGCAGGCCGAGCCCATCGGCCGGGTCACGGTCTCCGACCTGCGCGCGATGGCCGGCGAGGGCCACTTCGCGAGCGGGTCGATGGGCCCCAAGGTCGACGCGGCCTGCCGGTTCGTCGAGAACGGCGGCCGCTACTCCGTGATCAGCGATCTCGCGCACATCCTCGACGCCGTCGCCGGCGCCGCCGGCACCGTCGTCGTACCCGACCAGACCCCAGCCCAAGACGGTGGTTGAGGAGGTCGCGCAGCGACCGTCTCGAAATCACCCACCAAAGAAAGGACGGCCATGCCCGCCATCGAAGTACGCAAGGTCCCGATCCACTCCGTCGCCGACGCCAGCGAGCTGGCCAAACTGATCGACGACGGCGTCATGCACGCCGACCGGGTGATCGCGATCATCGGCAAGACCGAGGGCAACGGGGGAGTCAACGACTACACCCGCATCATCTCCGACCGCGCGTTCCGCGAGGTGCTCGTCGAGAAGGGTGCCCCCGCCGACCAGGTCAAGCAGATCCCGATCGTGTGGTCCGGCGGCACTGACGGCGTGATCAGCCCGCACGCCACGATCTTCGCGACGGTGCCCGACGAGGACGCCGTACAGACCGACGAACCGCGCCTCACCGTCGGGTTCGCGATGAGCGAGCCGTTGCTGCCCGAGGAGATCGGGCGTACGCCGATGGTCAGCAAGGTCGCCGCGGCCGTGAAGGTCGCGATGGAGAAGGCCGGCATCACCGATCCGTCCGACGTCCACTACGTGCAGACCAAGACGCCCCTGCTCACCATCCACACGATCCGCGACGCGAAGTCGCGCGGCAAGACGGTTTGGACCGAGCACACCCACGAGTCGATGGACCTCTCCAACGGCTGTACGGCGCTGGGCGTCGCCCTCGCGTTGGGCGAGATCGAGATGCCCACCGACGCCGACGTGATGCACAACCGCGAGCTGTTCTCGGCGGTCGCCTCGTGCTCGTCGGGGGTGGAGCTCGACGTGGCGCAGGTGGTCGTGGTCGGCAACGCGCCCGGGGTCGGTGGCCGCTACCGCATCGGCCACTCGGTGATGAAGGACGCCCTCGACCAGGACGGTCTCTGGGAGGCGATCAAGGACGCCGGCCTCGAGCTGCCGGAGCGCCCGCACCACACCGACCTCGACGGACGCCTGGTCAACCTGTTCCTCAAGTGCGAGGCCTCGCAGGACGGCATGGTCCGCGGGCGGCGCAACGCGATGCTCGACGACTCCGACGTGCACTGGCACCGCCAGATCAAGGCCGCCGTCGGTGGCGTGACGGCCGCCGTGACCGGTGACCCGGCGGTGTTCGTGTCGGTCTCGGCCGCACATCAGGGCCCGGAGGGCGGCGGCCCGGTCGCCGCGATCGTCGACCTCGGCTGAGTTGGCTCCGGCTTCGTGATCGCGCAGGTCGCTCGCCCCGTTTGGTGACCGCGCAGGTGAGAGGGAGTCCGATCAGTCGAGCGTACGATCGATGGTACGGACGTGTCGAAGTGCCCCAGGGCAGGCCTGAAGAGTCACCGTCTTTTGAAGGAGCCCACAGGTGCGAATTCCCTTGGTCCTACTCGTGCTCTTTTGCGCCGCTGTGTCGGGGTGTGGAGACGAAGGTTCAATGAAGGACGATGCAGGTGGGGGACCAGATCACGTGCTTCAAGCTTTTGAAGTGGTCCAGCTCTATCCTGAGTTCGGGCCGGGTGCGGCAGTGCGTGTCTCCGGGGCGAGGCGGCTCGGTCAGGGGCAAATCCAGATCTTGGTCGAGGGCTATCCCTGCGGCGTGCCAACGAGAGTTGACCTCGCAGAGACAAACGATGAGGTGTCCCTCACTGTGTTCGCGGCGCGTCACGAAGCCGGTGATTGTCCGGCCAACACCATCCCGTGGTTTGTCCAGGTTGAACTGAAGAGCGCCCTCGGCACGCGGGCCATCAAGGACACGACGACCGCAACGCGGGTGCAATTGGTCGATTGCAATGCCACTCCAACACACCCATGGTGCAAGTCCGTCGACTCGAAGGAATGAGAAGCCACCCCACGGTCGGCGCCAGGAGGGTGATTGTCGGTGCCGGGTGATTGGCTGTCGTCATGAGCTCGACCGCACCCACGACGCCGCGCACGCCGACGTACCACCTCGCCGCCCCGCAGACAGGTGGCGCGGTGCCGACGCTCGACGAGTTCCAGCAGCGCGTCGTCGACCACGCGAGCGGGCCGCTGCTGGTGCTGGCCGGGCCGGGCACCGGCAAGACCACCACGCTGGTCGAGGCGATCGTCGAGCGCATCGAGGGCCGGGGCGTGAGCCCGGAGTCGGTGCTGGCCCTGACGTTCTCGCGCAAGGCGGCCGAGCAGCTCCGTGACCGGGTGACCGCTCGGCTGGGCCGCACGACGTCCTCCACGATGTCGGCCACGTTCCACTCGTTCGCCTACGGGCTGATCCGCAGATACGCACCCGCCGAGCTCTACGAGGCGCCGCTGCGCCTGCTCTCGGCGCCGGAGCAGGACGTCGTCCTGCAGGAGCTGTTGACCGACGCGCCCGAGTCGGTCGCCTGGCCCGAGGGCCTGCGTCGGGCGGTGGCCACCCGCGGGTTCGCCCGGGAGGTGCACGCCGTGCTGGCCCGCGCCCGCGAGAAGGGCCTCGACGGAGACGACCTCAGGCAACTCGGCCTGGCCGAGGGGCTGCCGGAGTTCGTGGCCGCCGGGCTCTTCCTCGACCAGTACCTCGAGGTCCTCGACTTCCAGGGCGCCATCGACTATCCCGACCTGATCCGGCGCGCCGTCGAGGAGGCCGAGAGGCACCGCGACGAGCTGCGGGCCCGCTTCACCCACGTATTCGTCGACGAGTACCAGGACACCGATCCCGGCCAGGTCGCCCTGCTCCGCGCCCTGATCGGCGACGGCGGAAACCTCACCGTGGTCGGCGACCCGCACCAGTCCATCTACGGCTTCCGGGGCGCCGAGGTGCGCGGCATCCTCGAGTTCCCGACCGAGTTCCCGCACCGCGGCGGTGCGCCCGCCGACGTGGTGGCGCTGCGCACCACCCGACGGTTCGGGCCACACCTCCTGCTCGCCTCCCAGCGCGTCGCCCGCCGGCTCTCGCTGGCCGGCACGATCCCCGCGGAGGCGCGTGAGTCGTTCCTCGCGCCCGTCTCCGAGGCCGGCGACCTCGGCAACGGCCGGGTCGACGTGCTCACCTTCGACACCGCCCGCGCCGAGACCGAGCACCTCGCCGACATCCTGCGTCGCGCCCACCTGACCGACGGTGTGGCCTGGTCGCGCATGGCGGTGCTGGTCCGTTCCGGCCGTACGTCGATCCCGGCATTGCGTCGGTCCCTGGGGGCCGCGGGTGTGCCGGTCGAGGTGTCCAGCGACGACACGCCCCTGGTGCGCGAGCCGGCCGTGGCCCCCCTGCTCGCGGCGCTGCGGGCCGTGGTCAACCTCGACAACGACGACCCGGAGTCGGCGGGGCACATCGACCCCGAGCGCGCCCACGACCTGCTGGTCTCCCCGTTGGCCGGGCTCGACGCCACCGACGTACGCAGTCTCGCGCGGGCGTTGCGCGTGCGCGACAAGGAGGTGGTGGCCCGCGACGGCGGCACCCCGCGCCCGTCGCCCGAGCTGCTGCGTGAGGCGGTCGTGCGCCCAGCCACACTCGAGGGGCTCGAGGGAAGCGCACCCCGACGAGCCGCAGCGCTGGCCGGGCTGCTCCGTTCCTCGCGGGCGCTGCTCGAAGCGGGTGCCACCGCCGAAGAGGTGCTGTGGAACCTGTGGTCGTCCACCGACTGGCCACGACGACTGCGGGCCCAGGTCGACCTCGGCGGAGCATCGGCCCGTCGCGCCCACCGCGACCTCGACGCCATCTGCGCCCTGTTCGAGTCCGCGGCCCGCGCCGAGGAGCAGCGCGGCCACACCGGCGTCGCGGCATTCCTGGCCACCCTCGAGGCCCAGGACCTGCCCGGCGACACGCTGGCCGACCGCGGCATCCGTGGCGAGGCGGTCCGGCTGCTGACCGCCCATCGTTCCAAGGGCCTCGAGTGGGACCTCGTCGTGGTGGCCCACGTGCAGGAGGAGGGCTGGCCCGACCTGCGCCGCCGCGCCACCCTGCTGCAGGCCGACCGCATCGGCACCGACGGGCTGCAACCGCCGGTCTCCTCACGGGAGCTCCTGATGGAGGAGCGCCGGCTCTTCTACGTCGCCTGCACCCGGGCCCGGTCACGGCTCGTGGTCACCGCGGTCCGGTCGCCCGACGACGACGGCGAGCAGCCCTCGCGCTTCATCACCGAGTTGTTGCCACCCGGGCCCGACGGTGTCCCCGACCGCACGCCGCCCCATGTCCAGGGCCGGCCGAAGCGTCCGCTCTCGCTCGCCGGGCTCGTCGCCGAGCTGCGCCGCACGCTGGTCGACCCGGAGTCCGACGAGCAGCTCCGCGCTGCCGCTGCCCGGCGCCTGGTGCTGCTCTCCCGCGAGCGGGTCGGTGACCGCGCCCTGGTGCCGGCCGCCGACCCTGCCAATTGGTGGGGCACCCGCTCCTCGACCCTGTCCGACGTACCCGTCAGGCCGGAGGAGAAGCCGATCTCGCTGTCCGCCTCGGCCCTGACCTCGATCGAGGAGTGCCCGGCCCGGTGGTTCCTCGAACGCGAGGCCGGCGGCTCGTCGGCGGCGACGTCCGCCCAGGGCTTCGGCCTGCTCGTGCACGCCCTCGCCGAGCGCGTCGCCAAGGGAGAGCTCTCCGCCGACCCCGAGCGCCTCGACGAGCTGATGGCCCACGTCGACACGGTCTGGGAGCGGCTGTCGTTCCGCACGCCGTGGTCGGCGACCCGTGAGCGCGAGGAGATGCGCCTTGCCCTCCAGCGCTTCCTGGTCTGGCACGGCGACCCCAAGCGGGGGCGCACGCTGCTGGCCACCGAGAAGGAGCTGCGCGCGAAGGTCACGTTGCCCGACGGTCAGCAGGTGACCCTGCACGGCTTCGCCGACCGGCTCGAGCTCGACGCCGACGGCCAGGTCTGGGTGATCGACCTCAAGACCGGGAAGTACAAGCCGACCGGCGACGAGGTCAAGGTGCACCCCCAGCTCGGGCTCTACCAGCTCGCCGTGGAGCACGGCGCTGTCGACGACCTGGTCGACGACGCACCCGCGCGCCCCGGCGGGGCCGAGCTGGTGCAGCTGCGCCACGGCGCCCACGGCAAGGTCAGCCTGCAGCCGCAGGAACCACAGTCCGCAGACGACGAGGGACACCGTCCCGTGGAGGTCCAGTTGATGTCGGCCGTGGCCCGGATCCGGGCCGAGGAGTTCCCCGCGATCGCCGGGAAGCAGTGCGAGCGCTGTGCGTTCGTCGCGATCTGCCCGATCCAGGGTGCCGGGACGGTGCTGTCATGAGCGACCCGGTCAGCATCACCTCACCCGACGACCTGCGCCGGGTCATGGGCACCGACTTCACGGTCAGCCCACAGCAGTGGGACGCGATCTCCGCCGACCTCGAGCCCGCGGTCGTCATCGCCGGTGCCGGGTCCGGCAAGACCGCCCTGATGGCGGCCCGCGTGGTCTACCTCGTCGCGACCGGGCAGGTCAGACCCGACGAGATCCTCGGCCTCACCTTCACCACGAAGGCGGCCCGCGAGCTGGCCACCCGCATCCGCGACTCCCTGGTCCGCGCCGGTCACGGTGTCGAGACCGCACCTGACACGGCCGCCGACGAACCCGAGAACCTCGAGCCGACCGTGGCGACCTACAACGCCTACGCCAGCTCGCTGCTCACCGAGCACGGCCTGCGGATCGGGCACGAGCCCGACACCCGGGTGATGGCCGACGCCTCGCGCTACCAGCTGGCGGCGCGGGCGATCAGTCGTCACGGCCGAGGCATCGAACTGCTCAGCGACCACCCCGAGACGGTGGTCAACTACATCCTCGGGCTCGAGGGCGCGATGAGCGAGCACCTCGTCACGGTGGCCGACGTACGCGCCTTCCAGGCCCGGGAGCTGCCGCGGTTCCAGGACGCCGCGATCAACGCGAAGGCCAAGACCGAGCCCAAGAAGGTGGTCAACGCGATGCAGCGGCGCGAGGAGATCCTCGGCCTCGTCGAGACCTACCGGCGGCTCAAGGCCGAGCTGGGCCTGATGGACTTCAGCGACCAGATCGCCCTGGCCGCCCAGCTGGCCGACGCGCACCCCGAGGTCGGCGAGGCCGAGCGCGCCAAGTTCCGCATCGTGCTGCTCGACGAATACCAGGACACGTCGGTGGCCCAGGCCCTGATGCTGAAGAGGCTCTTCACCGGCGGCCACCCGGTGACCGCGGTGGGCGACCCCAACCAGGCGATCTACGGCTGGCGTGGGGCCTCGGTGTCCAACATCCTCGGCTTCGGACGCGACTTCCCGCGTGCCGACGGCCGTGAGGTGCGCACGTTCCCGCTGACCGTGAACCGTCGCTCCGACCAGCGCATCCTCGAGGTGGCCAACCGGTTGGCCGGGCCGCTGCTCGACGAGTTCCCCCAGGTCAAGGCGCTCGAGCCCGACGACTCCGCCGGCCCCGGTGCGGTGCGCACCTCCGTGCACGAGACGTACGCCGCGGAGCTGGCCTGGCTGGCCGGTCAGGTGACGGCCGTGCACGACGCGATGGCCGAGCCGAAGTGGAACGAGATCGGTGTGCTGACCCGCGACAACAAGCACGCCGCCGACGTCTTCGACGTGCTGTCCGCCCACGACATCCCGGTCGAGATCGTCGGCCTCCAGGGGCTGCTGCGCCTTCCGGAGGTGGCCGAGGTGGTCGCCACCCTGACGTTGCTGCACGACCTGACCGCCAACGCCGCCCTGCTCACCCTGCTCACCGGCCCGCGCTGGTCGATCGGTCCGCGCGACCTGGCACTGCTCGGCAAACGGGCCCGCGAGCTGGCCGGCGACCAGGGGCAGGCGTCCACGCAGTCGCTCGACGAGCAGCTGACCGGAGCCGTCGAGGGCGCCGACCCCACCGAGATCACGTCGCTGTGCGACGCACTCGACGACCCCGGCGACGCGGCCTACTCCGCGGCGGCCCTCGACCGGTTCGCGCTGTTGCGTTCCGAGCTGCGTTCGCTTCGCGGGCACGCGGGTGAGCCGCTGCTCGACCTGGTCCGGCGCATCATCGACACCACCGGCATCGACATCGAGCTGGCGTCGTCCGTCAGTCCCGCGGCCGCTGCCCGTCGCGACAACCTCGACCTGTTCGTCAAGGCGGTCGCCGAGTTCCAGGCGATCGACGGCGCGGTCAGCCTGACCGCACTGCTGGCCTACCTCGCCACCGAGGACGAGATGGGCACCGGCCTCGACGTGGCGACGCCGTCCGAGGCCGACTCGGTCAAGCTGCTGACCGTGCACCGCGCCAAGGGCCTCGAGTGGGACGCCGTCTTCGTGGTCGGCGTCTGCGAGGAGAAGTTCCCGACCACGCGGTCCCGCACCCAGTGGGTCTATGGCCCTGCGGTGCTGCCCAACGAGCTCCGCGGCGACCGCCACGACCTGGCTGCGCTCGGTGGCTACGAGAAGCCCGAGCTCACCGCGTTCGTGCAGGCGGCCAAGGCGAAGGAGCAGCAGGAGGAGCTCCGACTCGGCTACGTCGCCTTCACCCGGGCCCGACACCTGCTGTCGGTGTCGTCGTACCTCTGGAACGAGTCGCGCAAGACCCCGGTCGGGCCCTCGCCCTACCAGCTGGTGGTGCTCGAGGCGGTCCGCGAGTGGGGCGAGGATGCCGAGGCCTGGCTCGACAAGCCCGACAAGGACACCCAGAATCCCCTGCGCATCGGCTCGACCACGGCGCCGTGGCCGGTCACCGAGCACACCGCCGAGACGCTGCGCCGGCTCGAGGCGGCCGAGTTCGTCCGCGGCGTCGACCCCGACGCCGATGATGAGATCGACACGCTCAGCGGCGCCGTGATCGCCACCTGGGACGAGGAGATCGAGCGCCTCCTCGCCGAGGCCCGGCGCGACCGTGCCGACGAGATCGAGGTGCCGTTGCCGGCCGCGTTGTCGGCGACGGCGGTGGCCAGGCTGCGCGACGACGCCGACGGGTTCGCCCGTGACCTGGCGCGGCCGATGCCCCGACAGCCGTCGCCGGCGGCCCGGTTCGGCACCCGGTTCCATGCCTGGGTCGAGGCCCGCTTCGGGCAGCAGAACCTCTTCGACCCCGACGAGCTGCCCGGCCGCGCCGACCTCGGCATCGACGACGAGTCCGACCTCAAGACCCTCACCGAGTCGTTCGCGGCCGGCCCGTTCGGGCACCGCGAACCACACGCCGTCGAGCCGCCGTTCGCTCTCGTGCTTGCCGGGCAGGTGGTCCGCGGGCGCATCGACGCGGTCTACACGACCGACGACGGCGGCTTCCTGGTGATCGACTGGAAGACCAACCAGCGGGCCACCGCCGACCCTCTGCAGCTGGCGATCTACCGACTGGCCTGGGCAGAGCTCGCAGGCGTGCCGGTCGAGAAGGTGCGCGCCGCGTTCCACTACGTGCGCACCGGCGAGACCGTCGACCACACCGACGACCTGCCGGTGCGCGCCGAGCTCGAGCAGCTGCTCCATCCCTCCGGCTAGGGCTGCCCGGTGTCCGCGCCGCACGACCACTTCATCGCCTTCGTCGAACGCCTCGGCGTCGACCTCGACGCGCTGCCCGACCGCGTCGAGCAGGTGGCTGCCGACGCGGGCCTGTCCCGCTGCCACTTCGAGCGGGTGGTCAAGGCGGTGGCGGGGGAGTCGCCTGCCCGGCTCCGGGTGCGGGTCCTGCTCGAGCGTGCGGCCCACCGTCTGCTCACCGGCGACGAGACGGTCCGCGACGTCGCCGGCACCTCGGGCTTCTCGTCGTACGCCGCGTTCAAGCACGCCTTCCGCCGCGAGTACGGCGAGAACCCGTCGGTGTGGCGCGCCAATCCGACCGGGTTCCGCATCGACGCCTCGAACGACGTGCACTTCCACCCGCCGGCCGGCCTGCGCCTGCCGGCCCGACGAAGGACGGACAGCGTGGACCTGGTCCAGGAGATGGTCGGCCACCACGTGTGGCTCACCGGCGAGCTCGTCGGCCGAGCGGCGCTGGTCAGCGATGCCGAGCTCGACGAACCGCATGACCGCACCGTCGACGGCATCGACGGCGAGACCCTGCGATGGTCGCTGTCCCGGCTGATCGGGCAGATGGAGATGTGGAACGCCGCGGTCCACGAGACCGACTACGACTTCTCGGTCGAGGAGCACGAGTCGGTGCTCTCGATGCAACGCCGGATGGCCCGCGTCGGCCCCGAGTTCGTCGACAACGTCGCGCTCCTCTCCGCTCAGGGTCGTTTCGACGAGACGTTCGTCGAGGCGTTCTCGCCCACGCCGCAGGTGCTGTCGTTCGGCGCGATGGTGGCGCACGTGCTGACCTTCGCCGCCCATCACCGGCTCCTGGCGCTGTCGCGACTACGTGAGTGCGGCATCACCGACCTCGGCTTCGGTGACCCGAAGACTTGGTTCGCTGCGGCGCAATCTCGATCAAGCGGGGTCGGTTCCTCGTGACGAAAGTAGGTCTCGACCAGCCGTCCTGAGGAGACCTGATGAAACTGCCCTGGCTCGAACCCCTCACCACCCGTGAGCCCACGCCCGCCGTCGTACCCGAACCACCGCGTCGCGGGGAGGAAGGCGGCGCGCCGTGCAGCGTCTGCGCTGGCACCACCCCGGACGCGGTGTGGTCCGACGACCACTTCGCGGTCTACCCACCGCGCACCTGCAGCCTGCCCGGCACGGTCTGGATCGCCAGTCGCGAGCACGTCGACTCCTTCGTCGACCTGTCGCCCGCAGCCTCAGCCGCCTTCGGGCCGTTCGTCGCGCAGGTCGAGGGCGCGATCCTGGCTCGCGGTGACGTGGGCCGGGTGCACCTCTACCGCTGGGGCGACGGCGGCGCGCACTTCCATGTCTGGCTGATGCCGCGGCCCCTCGGGATGCTCGACGCCCAGGGCATGATGCTGCCGCTGTGGGAGGACGTCCTCCCCAACGCCACCGACGAGGAATGCCTGGCCGCTGCGCAGGAGATCGGGTCCAGGCTGGAAGGATGACCGCATGACCTCCGACCGGTTGGCCCGGCGCCTCGGCACCGGCGACGCCGTCGTGGTCGGGCTGTCGGCGATGATCGGCGCCGGAGTCTTCGCCGCGTTCGCCCCGGCCGCCGCCGCGGCAGGGTCCGCGTTGTTCGTGGGCCTCGGCATCGCCGCGGTGATCGCGTTCTGCAACGCGGTCGCGTCGGCGCAGCTCGCCGCCTGCCATCCGTCGTCCGGCGGCACCTACCTCTTCGGTCGTGAGGTGCTCGGCCCGTGGTGGGGGTTCGTCGCAGGCTGGGGTTTCGTGATCGGCAAGACCGCCTCGTGCGCGGCCATGGCGATGACCTTCGCGGCGTACGCCGTCCCGGGCGGCGGGTGGCCGCAGAAGGCTGCGGCGGCGGTCGCGGTCGTGATGCTGACCCTGGCCACCATGCGCGGCATCACCCGCACGGCGCGGCTGGCACGCATCCTTCTCACCGCGACCCTCGGCGTGCTGCTGCTCGCGCTCGTCGTGACCTCCGTCGGTGAACCGTCGGCCCCTGATCCGCTGGGCGCACCCGACAGCGTCCGCGACGTGTTGCAGGCGGCCGGTCTGCTGTTCTTCGCCTTCGCCGGCTACGCGCGCATCGCGACGCTCGCCGAGGAGGTACGCCGACCCGAGATGCTGGGCCGCGCCATCCTGATTTCGCTCGGTGTGGCCGTGGTCCTCTACGTGGCGGTCGGCCTGGCCCTCGTGCGCGCCCTCGGCGCCGACCTGGCCACCAGCACGGCGCCGCTCTCGGACGCCGTCACGGCAGTCGGTGCCGCCTGGGCCGAGCCGGTGGTGCGCATCGGTGCAGCCGCCGCATGCCTGGGTGCCCTGCTCGCCCTTCTCGCCGGGGTCACCCGCACGGGCCTTGCCATGGCACGCGAGCGTGACCTGCCCACGCCGCTGGCCCACGTCGACCCCGTGCACCAGGTGCCCGACCGGGCGCAGGTCGCGCTCGGTCTCGCCGTGGTCGTGCTCGTGCTCACCGTCGACCTGCGCGGCGCCATCGGCTTCTCGAGCTTCGGGGTGCTGGTCTACTACGCGGTCGCGAACCTCTCCGCTCTCCGCCAGCCGGCCGAGCAGCGACGCTGGCCGCGGGCGCTCCAGGTGCTGGGCCTGGCCGGGTGCCTGGTGCTGGCGGCGATGCTGCCCCTGGCGTCGGTGCTCACCGGGCTCGGTGTGCTCGCCGTGGGCGTGCTCGGACGGTTGGTCCTGCGCAGGCCGAGCGTGCTCGATGGATGAAGGAAATCGTGCGGATTCCGCCCAATTTCCTTCAGCCATGCGACACCCCGGGACTACGCCAGCACGGCCTCGAGGGCGATCTCGACCATCGCGCCGAAGGTCTGCTCGCGCTCCTGCGCCGTGGTCTCGGCGCCGGTGACGATGTGGTCGGAGACGGTGCAGATCGCCAGTGCCCGGCGGTCGTGCTTCGCGGCCAGCGTGTAGAGCGCACTCGCCTCCATCTCGATGGCCAGCACGCCGTGCTCCACCATCGCGGTCATGATCTCGGGCCGGGGCGCGTAGAACTGGTCGCCGCTGAAGATCAGGCCGGTCCACGTCTTCACGTCCTCTCGTGCCGTCGCCGCGTCGTACGCCGCGCGCAGCAGGCCGAAGTCGGCGACCGGCGCGTAGTCGAGACCCTCGAACCGGACCCGGTTCATGCCTGAGTCGGTGCAGGCGCCACTGGCCAGGATGACGTCGCGGATCCCGACCTTCTCGACCAGGGCACCGCACGACCCGACGCGCACGATCGAGGCGACGTCGTACTCGGTGAACAGCTCGGTGGCGTAGATCGCCAGTGAGGGCTGGCCCATGCCGGAGCCCTGCACGCTGATCCGCTCGCCGCGCCACGTGCCGGTGAAGCCGAGCATGCCGCGCACCTCGTTGTAGCAGGTGACGTCGTCGAGGAAGCTCTCTGCGATCCACTTGGCCCGCAGCGGGTCACCGGGCATCAGGACGTGCGGTGCGATCGCGCCGGGCTGGGCGCCGATGTGGGTGCTCATGGGCCGATCGTAGGGCCTGTGCCCGGGTGGGTAGCCTGCAAGGCGTGACCGGACCAGAGCAGCTCCAACCACTGTCCCTGCCCGCCGCCGACGCGGACTGGGCCCCTTGGCTCGACGACCACTGCCGCGGGGCGCTGGCCCGTGCCGAGGAGTTGCGCACCACGCTGGCCGCGAGCGACCCCGGCTCCGTGGCAGGCGTGTGGAACAGGCTGCACATCGAGCTGGCCAACGCGTTCGCCGTGGCCGGCCTGGTCGCCCAGGTGCACCCCGACAAGGCGATCCGCGAGCAGGCCGAGGAGATCGAGGTCGAGGCGAACCGCTTCCACACCGGCCTGATGCTCGACGTGGCGGCGTTCACCGCCCTCGACTCGGTGCCGAAGGACGGCCTCGACGAGGCGGCCACCCGGATGCTCGAGCACAGCCTGCGCGACTTCCGCCGGGCCGGAGTCGACCGCGACGAGGCCACCCGCCAGCGGCTTCGCGAGATCAGCGAGCGCGAGGTCGAGCTGGGCCAGGCGTTCTCCCGGGGGATCAGGGACGGTCGGCGTACGACCAAGCTGCCCGCCGAGGCCGCGGCCGGTCTCCCGCAGGACTGGGTCGAGGCGCACCCGGTCGGCGACGACGGCACCTTCGAGGTGACCACCGAATACCCCGACACGGTGCCCTTCATGACGTTCGCGACCGACGGCGACGCACGCCGCCGCGTGGTGACCACGCAGTACGACATCGCCTGGCCCGACAACGACCGGGTGCTGGCCGACCTCCTGGCAGTGCGGCACGAGCACGCCACGATGCTCGGCTACGCCGACTGGCCGTCGTACGACGCCGAGGTCAAGATGATCGGCACCGGCCCGGCCATCCCGGCGTTCATCACCGAGATCGCCAACGACACCGAGGCCGCCGGGCGGGCCGAGATCGAGGTCCTCCTCGAACGGGCACGACAGGACGATCCGTCGGTGGCGGCGGTCGACGCCTCCAACTGGCGGCACTACGCCGAGGTCGTCCGTCGCGAGCAGTACGACGTCGACGCCCAGGAGGTGCGTCGCTACTTCGACTTCACGAAGGTGCGCCAGGGCCTGCTCGAGGTGACCGGCCGCCTGTTCGGCCTGGAGTACGCCGAGGTGCCCGACGCCACGTCGTGGCACGAGGACGTCACGACGTACGACGTCGCCCTCGACGGTGAGCCGCTGGGCCGGATCCGACTCGACCTGCACCCGCGCGACGGCAAGTACAACCACGCCGCGCAGTTCGACCTGAAGCCCGGTGTGCGCGGGGTGCAGCTCCCCGAGGGCGTGCTGGTCTGCAACTTCCCGCGCGGGCTGATGGAGCACGGCGACGTGGTCACGCTCTTCCACGAGTTCGGCCACCTGGTGCACCACGTGCTCGCCGGACGCCACGACTGGGTGCGGTTCTCGGGCGTCGCCACCGAGTGGGACTTCGTCGAGGCACCCAGCCAGATGCTCGAGGAGTGGGCCTGGGACGCGGAGGTGCTGGCCGGCTTCGCGACCGACGAGTCGGGGACTCCGATCCCGGCCGACCTGGTGGCCCGGATGCGCGCCGGTGAGGAGTTCGGCAAGGGCTTCATGGCCCGCACCCAGATGTTCTACGCCGCTGTCTCCTACTACCTGCACCTCGAGCGACCCGAGGACATCACGTCGCGGGTGGCCGAGCTGGCCCGCGAGTACAACCTCGTCGCGCAGCTTCCCGGCACCCACTTCCACGCCGGGTTCGGCCACCTCGGCGGCTACACCTCGGCGTACTACACCTACATGTGGAGCCAGGTCATCGCGAAGGACCTGTTCTCCGCCTTCGACCCCGACGACCTGCTCGCCCCCGGACCGGCCCGTGCCTACAGGGACAAGGTGCTGGCCGCAGGCGGCAGCGGTGACGCGGCCGACCTGGTGGCCGACTTCCTCGGTCGCCCCTACAACGCCGAGGCGTTCCGCGCCTGGATGAACGGAAGCCCGAAGGCATGACCTACCCACACGCCGAGCTGGCCGCCGGTGCGCACGCGCGAATGGCCGAACGACGCGACGACGACGCCTGGCTGGCCGAGAAGTGGGCCGACCCCAAGACGCGGGTGCTCCTCGTGGCCGGGACCCGGTTGCGCAGTGCGGGCGCTGGCCCGGCCTGGGTGAGCCCCGAAGAGGCTCCCGACGGCACCCGCATCCTGCTCGGCGAGCACGCCGGTCGCGCGCACTTCGCGATGCTGATCGATCCCGAGCGGGCACCCGGTGAACGCGAGGAGTGGGTGGGCCTGCGGGCGCTGGCCCCGCACTTCATGGACCACGACTCCTCCGAGGCGCCGCTGGCCTTCCACGCCATCGGCCTGGCCGAGTGGCACTGGCGCACCCGGCACTGTCCCGCGTGCGGTGGCCGGCTCGAGTCCCGCCAGAGCGGCCACCTGCTGGTCTGCACCGAGTGCGAGCGCGAGCAGTTCCCGCGCACCGACCCGGCGGTGATCATGGTGGTCGCGATCGGCGAGCCCGGCTCCGACGACGAGCGCTGCCTGCTCGGTCGCGGCGCCGGCTGGGGCGAGGGCCGCTTCTCGACGCTCGCCGGTTTCGTGGAGCCGGGGGAGTCGCTCGAGGACGCCGTACGCCGCGAGGTGTTCGAGGAGGTCGGGGTCGAGGTCGGACAGGTCGACTACTTCGGCAACCAGCCGTGGCCGTTGCCGACCAGCCTGATGCTCGGCTTCGTCGGACGCGCCACGACCACCGACATCGTGCTCGACGGCGACGAGATGGCCGAGGCACGGTGGTTCACGCGCGCCGAGATGAGGGCCGAGGCCGAGGCGGGCACCATCGTGCTCCCCGGCGGCATCTCGATCTCACGCTCGCTCGTCGAGCACTGGTACGGCGGCCCGCTCCCCGGCCGCTGGTGACCGGTGGCTCGTGGCTGTAGGAGTCCCCGGTGCACCGGGGAAACCTGCACATCCCACGTCAGATGTGCCGTGGGATGTGCACGTATTCCGTGGGAAGTGCGCCGTACGCCGTGCGCCGTACGCCGGGCGTCGCCAGCGTGACGCGTCAGGCCAAGGCGGCGATCTTGGCCTTGACCTGGGCCAGGCTGGGGTTGGTCTGCGCCGAACCGTCGGAGTAGACCAGCGTCGGCACGGTCTGGTTCCCACCGTTGGCCTTCTCGACCAGCTGGGCCGCTTCCGGCTGCTGCTCGATGTCGACGATGTCGTAGCTGATGCCCTCCCGGTCGAGCTGGCTCTTCAGTCGGTGGCAGTAGCCGCACCACGGCGTGGTGTACATCGTGAACTCGCTCAACGGATTGTCCCCTCGGGCATCTAGGCTGCTTGGTGTTCGACCGACTCAACTGCACTCCGAGGTGAATTGTTCCCGATGGCCCGCCCTGACAGCCTGCTCGACTCACTCGACCCCGAGCAGCGACAGGTCGCCGAGGCACTTCGCGGCCCGGTGCGCGTGCTGGCCGGGGCCGGCACCGGCAAGACCCGGGCGATCACCCACCGCATCGCCCACGGAGTGGCCACCGGTGTCTACCAGTCGACCGAGGTCCTGGCGGTCACGTTCACCACGCGGGCGGCCGGCGAGATGCGCACCCGCCTGCGTGAGCTGGGGGCACCAGGCGTCCAGGCCCGCACCTTCCACGCCGCCGCTCTGCGGCAGCTGCGCTACTTCTGGCCGGCCACCCACGGCACCGAGCTGCCGACCCTGACCGAGTCGAAGCTGCCGTTGATGGCACTCGCGGCCCGCCGCCAACGGCTCGGCGTCGACCAGGGCACCCTGCGCGACCTCGCCTCCGAGGTCGAGTGGTCCAAGGTCAGCAACGTCCGCCCCGAGGAGTACGCCGCGCTCGCCCCCACCCGCGGACGCGAGGTCAACGGCGTCGACCCCGAGACGGTCGGCCGGGTGTTCGGCACCTACGAAGACGTCAAGCGCGGCCAGGGCCGCATGGACATGGAAGACGTCCTCCTGCTCACCGCCGCCCTCCTCGCGGAGGACGAACGCGTCGCGGCGCAGGTCCGGCGTCAATACAAGTTCTTCGTGGTCGACGAGTTCCAGGACGTCTCGCCCCTCCAGTCGGCGCTGCTCGACCTGTGGCTGGGCGGGCGCGACGAGATCTGCGTGGTCGGCGACCCGGCGCAGACCATCTACAGCTTCGCCGGCGCCAACGCCGACTACCTGCGCGACTTCCCGGGCAAGCACCCGGGCACCACCGCGATCGACCTGGTCCGCAACTACCGCTCGACGCCCGAGGTGATCGGCTCGGCCAACCAGCTGCTCGCCGGCAGCAGCTCGCGCGGCGTCAAGCTGGTCGCACAGCGTCCCTCCGGCCCGGCGGTGAACTACCGGGAGTACGACGACGAGGTGGCCGAGGCCGAGGCGGTCGCCGCCGAGGTGCTGCGCCTGCGCGACTCCGGCGTGCCGCTCGGTTCGATGGCGGTCCTGTTCCGCATCAACGCCCAGTCCGAGGCCTTCGAAGACGCGCTCTCGGCCCGCAACCTCGCCTACGTGGTCCGCGGTGCCGCGCGCTTCTTCGACCGGCAGGAGGTGCGCCAGGCGATCACCCTGCTGCGCGGCACGGCCCGCTCCGGCGGTGGCGGCGACGACCTCGCCGCCGACGTGCGCGGCACGCTGGGCGGTATGGGCTGGACCGCCGAACCGCCCTCGGGCCGGGGCACGGCACGCGACCGGTGGGAGTCGCTCCAGGCGTTGGTCTCCCAGGCCGAGTCGTACGCCGCCCAGGCGGGCACCGACCTCGGGTCCTTCGTCGACGACCTGGACCGACGGGCCTCGGAGCAGCATGCGCCCGTGGCCGACGGGGTCACCCTGGCCACCCTGCACACCGCGAAGGGCCTCGAGTGGGACGCCGTCTTCGTGTGCGGCGCCCAGGAGGGCTCGATCCCGATCTCGTTCGCCCAGACCCCGGCCGAGGTCGAGGAGGAGCGCCGTCTGCTCTACGTCGGCATGACCCGGGCCCGGCTGCACCTGTCCGTCTCGTGGAGCCTGTCGCGCAACCCCGGCGGTCGACGTACCCGCAAGGCCTCCCGCTTCCTGACCGGCCTGCGCCCCGACACCGGCAACGCACCCGAGCCCCGCCGTGCCAAGAAGGCAGCCAGGGCAGCGATGTGCGGCACCTGCGGGCGCCCGCTCTCGACCGCGGGGGAGCGCAAGGTCGGCCGGTGCGTCGACTGTCCGGCGACCTACGACGAGGACCTGTTCGCCCGGCTCAAGGAGTGGCGGCGCCAGCGGGCCAGCGACGACGGGGTGCCGGCGTACGTCGTCTTCACCGACAAGACGCTCGAGGCGATCGCCGAGGTGAAGCCGACCGCAGACGCCCAGCTGCTGAGGATCAGCGGGGTCGGGGCGACCAAGATCGAGAGGTACGGCGAGGAGCTGCTGGCCCTCATCGAGTGATCCCGAGGTGATCTCGAGGTGATCTCGAAAAAAATCAAGAAATACCCATTAAATCGTTTGCCCATTACAGGCAGGCCGCGATAGTTTTCTCATCAGCACATTCAACCCGCGCATACGGTCCTGGCAAGATCAGCGCTCAACGGCACCGAAGGAGGTGGCTCCAGTGAACAGCATCAAGACTCGAATCCCGGCTGAGAACCAGTCGCGCATTGTCATGCCCACCTACGCCGCCTTTGGCGTGTCCGCATGCGTTGATGCCGACGTTCCGGCCCGCAAGCACATCGCTCTCTTCACGGGAGCCACCCCGGGAACCCTTGTCTGGAGTCCACCGCCCTGTTGAGTTGACACTCAACTTGGCAGCCTCCAGGCCGCGGAACCCGAGAACCGGGATCCGCGGCCCTTTTGTTTCTCCACCACTTTCGGTGGAGGGCCCGGATCAACACACACGATCAGGTCTCAGAGGAGGTGACACACATGACCATCAGCGAACTCAAGCCGCCCGCCGAGCCGACCCTCGGTGAGCTGCATGCCGCGGCCGACACCGTCGACGACGAACTGCTGCCCTGCCGGGCCAACAGCCCGGAGCTGTTCTTCGCCGAGTCACCCACCGACGTGGAGTACGCCAAGGCCCTGTGCACGGACTGCCCGGTCCAGGCACTTTGTCTCGCCGGCGCCCTCGAGCGGCGCGAGCCCTGGGGCGTTTGGGGCGGTGAGCTCTTCCTCCAAGGAGTAGTGATCCCCCGCAAGCGGCCGCGCGGCCGTCCCCGCAAGACCGACGCCGCGTGACGCGGCCCGCACCAGAAAGTCGACACCCAGCCATGACCACACACACGAACTGGAGCAACACCATGAATCTCATGCATGAAGAACTGGCACGCGAACAAATGTCCGCGCGCCTGGGAGAGGCGCACCGCACCCATCAGGGCCGGCAGGCTGCTCTCGCCCGCCGCCTGAGCCGTCGGGCCGAGCGCGCTGCCGCAGAGGCGCGTCTCGCACTCGGACGCCTCTGATCAAGCAGTCGAGCCGGCGTTCGTTGACCACCATGGTCAGCGGACGCCGGCTCGGCGCATTCGGGATACTCCCTGACGTTTCCGCCCCCTCGCGGGGCCGAAACGTCAGGGAGTATTGCGGATGGCGGCGTAGGGTCGGTGGACGTGACGACCTGTGACTTCTGCGGTCGAGTGGCCGAGAGCGACCCGATGCCGTTGACCTGGACCACCGCCGTCGAGAACGGCCGGCGGCGTACGTTCTGCGACACCTGCTCGCGCGAGCACCTGCGTGCCATGGAGAGCAAGCTCGACAGCGAGTGGTGGTGACGAGCAAGGATCACCCGGCCGCGATGCTCCGGCCCCACCCGCACCCGCAGGCCGGGTGCTGGCGCCACGGAGTGCGTGGCAGTTCGAGGTGCGGGTCGAAGGTGACGGTGGTTCCCCAGCTGAGCGGGCGTCGGCCGTCGACCCAGTTCAGCAGGTCGCGGACCGCCCACAGGATCGCCATCTCGAAGAGATCGTGGTGGATCGGCTCGGGGAGGGCGTCGGTGCCGACGGCCGGGTCGGCGTACTGCGCGAGGATCAGCGGTCTCCGCGGGTCGTGATCGGCGTGGTGTGCGTCGATGCAGCGCAGGCACGCGGTCTGGCCCGGTACGACGAACGGGCCCACGCGCACCACGCCCTCGCTGGTGCTGACCACCAGGTGCGGCACGTCGCCGCGGATCCACTCGTCGACACCGGAGCGGAGCGGCTCCCCGCGGGCCACGAGCACCGCGGCGTCGACCGGGCCCGGGGCCGGGTGCGTGGTGGTCTGCACCCCGCCGGTGCGCAGCAGCTCGACCAGCCGGCGGCCTGCGCGACGGCTGCCCTGGTCGGCCACCTGGACCACGGTCGCCCGTCGACGATCGAGCAGGTCGGGCCCCTCGGGTCCCGTGTCGCTGAGGTACGCCGAGAGCGACTCCCTGTCCTCGGGGGCCTCCGCCGAGCCGAGGGCATGGAGGAACGGGTCGGCGTCGAGCACCAGCGACTTGGCCAGCAGGTCGGTGCAGAAGCGCATCACCGCGGGGGAGAGGCCGGCGACCGGTCCGGGTGGGACGCCGTTGCGCAGGTCGGCCAGCACGCCCCGGATCTCCTCGGTGTCGGGTGCAGTCACCGCCAGGTGAGCGACCAGACCGACCTGGAGGCGGCCGTCCTCGCGCCGGCAGACGCGCACCCCCGGTCGCAGCAGGGGCCGGGCCGGGAAGCCGGGGTGACGATGCGCGCGAGACATGGCAGGCACTCTCACACAGGTGGCCGCCGCCCCGCCGACGTCATCCACAGGTCGATGGGATCCACGGGCCGAGAAGCACCACGGACCCCGAAAATGCAGGCAGCGGCGACGCCCCGTGAGGGACGACGCCGCTGCGACTGCTCGTGGGGCGGGTTCTTACGCCTTGCCGAGGATTCGGTTGAGGTTGGTGCCACATTCGGGGCAAACGGCCTTCGCCATCCGCGTGCCCTTGTCGTTGACCTTGACCTCACCCGAGGCCTCACGCTTGGCCTTGCACTTCACGCAGTAGAACTCGCCGCTCCAGGTCTCCGCCATGACGGCCTCCTTGCCTAATTGATTCTCGGTCGTCGCGACGGGGGGATCGGGGAAGCCCGCCGGGGTTCCCACGCAGGGCATGTGAACCGTCCAAAACCCTACTTCACGCCTGAAGTCCCACGCGGGAGGCGCCCCGTAGCGCTCAACAGCGGGTTTTTTGGACGTTTCCGCGACGGCTAGTCTGCGGCCATGTCCGAGAACGCAGACCTGACCTTCCTCCGCCTCACACGGCCCAGCCCCGGCGTCGCCCTGATCACCCTCGACGACCCGGCCCGCCGCAACGTGATGTCCGACGAGATGACCGCCTCGTGGGTGCACGCGATCGACGGCCTCGCCGCCGACCCCGACCTGCGGGCCGTGGTGGTGACCGGTGCCGGTACGTCGTTCTGCTCCGGCGGCGACATCGGCTGGATCGCCAGCGAGCCGGACGCCACCGTCGACCACCTGCGCCACCGGATGATCGCGTTCTACCGGGCGTGGTTGTCGATCCGGAGGCTCGAGGTGCCCACCATCGCGGCGATCAACGGGCACGCCATCGGCGCCGGGCTCTGCATGCCGCTGGCCTGCGACATCCGGTACGCCGCGGCCGGTGCCAAGGTCGGCGCTCCGTTCGTCAAGCTGGGCATGCACCCCGGCATGGCGGCGACGTACCTCTTCCCGGACGTCGTCGGAGCCGCGGCCGCGCGGGACCTGTTGCTGACCGGCCGGATCGTAGGCGCCGAGGAGGCGCTCGGGCTGGGCCTGGTCTCGCGGGTGATTCCCGACGACGGCTTCCTGGACGAGGTGCTGCGTACGGCGGCCCAGGTCGCGGCCACCGCACCCGTGGCGAGTCGCTACACGAAACTGGCACTGGCCGGCGCAGGACATCCCGACATCGAGGCGGCCCTCCAGTGGGAGGCACTGGCCCAGCCGGTCACGCTGGCCACCGCCGACCTGCAGGAGGGAATCGCCGCGGCCAAGGAGAAGCGCGACCCGAAGTTCACCGGCCGCTGACCTCGGACGGGCAGCACCCGAAATGGGAGAAGAGGCCCCTGGCCGGCAGTCCCACACGTGCCTTCCCCTTGCGAGTGTGGAGCTGCCCCGCCGAAACGGTGGACCGGGGGCCTCATCTGGCGTTGACGCTAGGGGCACGCGGGTGTGCGGTCAATGCCTGGCGCGGCACGGGTTCCGACAGCCTGTGGAGAACCCTGTGGACAAGATGTGGATTCCGGCCCTGCCGCTGTGGAACGGTGGGGGACGGGCCTGTGGACGACGCACGTCGGGAACCCCGGCAGACCACCGCTGAGCAGGGACGATGCATCTCCACCACCTGTGGAGAGAAGAAAAGAGGACGAGAATGACCGGCGAGCAGCTCACCCCCGTCGCCGCACTGCGCCGCATCGCCTTCCTTCTGGAGCGAGCCCGCGAGGACACCTACAAGGTCAAGGCCTTCCGCAGCGCCGCAGCCACGATCCTGCCGCTCTCCGACGACGAGCTGGCCGGACATGTCACCGCCGGGACCCTCACCGACCTTCCCGGCATCGGCGCCAGCTCGGCGCGGGTGATCACCGATGCGTGGCACGGTGAGGTGCCCGAGCGCCTCGCCGTCCTCGAGGAGGAGCACGCCGGACCCCTGGCTCCCGGAGGTCGTGAGCTCCGGGCGGCGCTGCGCGGCGACCTGCACACCCACTCCGACTGGTCGGACGGCGGATCACCGATCGAGGAGATGGCGTTCACCGCGATCGAGCTCGGCCACGACTACCTGGTGCTGACCGACCACTCGCCGCGGCTCAAGGTGGCCCGCGGGCTCAGCGCCGAGCGGCTGGCCCGGCAGCTCAGTGTGGTCGACGCGGTCAACGAGCACCTGGGCGGATCGGGCTTCCGGCTGTTGAAGGGCATCGAGGTCGACATCCTCGACGACGGGTCGCTCGACCAGACCGACGAGATGCTGGCCAGGCTCGACCTGCGGGTGGCCAGCGTGCACTCCAAGCTGGCCATGGACGCCGACGCGATGACCCGGCGCATGGTGGCCGCCGTCGCCCAGCCGTTCACCAACGTGCTCGGGCACTGCACAGGGCGGCTGGTCACCGGCAACCGCGGCGTCCGCCCCGGCTCGAAGTTCGACGCCCGCAAGGTCTTCGAGGCCTGTGTGGAGAACGACGTGGCCGTCGAGATCAACTCGCGACCCGAGCGACGCGACCCGCCGACCAAGCTGCTCGAACTGGCCCGCGACATCGGGTGCCTCTTCTCCATCGACAGCGACGCCCACGCCCCGGGCCAGCTGGACATGCTCGACTACGGCTGCGAGCGCGCGGAACAGGCCGGCATCGATCCGGAGCGCATCGTCAACACGTGGCCCGCGGAGCGCCTCCTGAGCTGGGCGAGCCGATAACGTGATCGTCATGGGGGATCCAGAGATCGAGGTCCGGCGCTCCAAGCGTCGGCGTCGCACCGTGTCGGCCTACCGCGACGGCGAGAAGGTCGTCGTACTCATCCCTGCCTCCATGACCCGGGCCCAGGAGGCCGAGTGGGTCGAGACGATGGTGGCCCGCCTCGACCGCCAGGAGAAGCGCAAGCGCCCCTCCGACGCCCAGCTGTCCAAGCGGGCCGAGGACCTCTCGGCGCGCTACCTAGGGGGTCTCGCCCGGCCCGACTCGGTGCGCTGGGTGGAGAACCAGAACGCGCGCTGGGGCTCCTGCACGCCGGGGGACCGGTCGATCCGGTTGTCGACCCGGCTCCAGGGCATGCCCGCGTGGGTGGTCGACTACGTGTTGATCCACGAGCTGGCGCACCTCATCGAGCACGGCCACGACGACAAGTTCTGGGGCTGGGTCGCCCACTACCCGAAGGCGGAGCGGGCGCAGGGCTTCCTGCTCGGCTACTCCGCCGCCGCACAGATGGAGCCGCCACCCAGCTCCGGCGACGTCGTCGAGTGACCTGCCGGAACTGAGCGCTCACTCAGCCCAGCACCCGCGCCCGGGCCAGGGCGACCAGGCGGTGCATGTCGTCCTCGAGCCCGTCGGGGAGTGCGTCGACCGGCCACCACCGCACGTCGAGGGACTCCTCACTCGCGGCGTGACCGACCCCCGCCGGCGCGACCGCGACGTACCGCACGTCGAGGTGGGCAACCGTGCCGCGCGGGTCGCAGAACGGCACTGCGTGCTCGTCGAGCATCACCGGCACCGGGTCGAAGTCGAGCCGGGGGAGGCCCGACTCCTCGAGGGCCTCGCGGTGCGCGACCCCGGCCAGGGTCTGGTCGATGGCCTCACAGTGGCCACCGAAGGCGAACCAGCGCTTCGCCTTGCCGTGCAGGTTGAGCAGCACCTCGGTGCCGTCAGCGGAGAGGACGAGTGCGCCGGCGGTGAGGTGGTCGGGGAAGCACTCCCGTGCCATGCCGTCGGGGTGCTGCGCCAAGTGGTGCAGGAACCTGCGGCGGTGGCGCTCCTGGTGATCGTCGGGCGCCGTCCAGCCGCCGAGCACGCGCTCGGCGTCGGCGTGCAGCCGGCTCACTCCTTGGGGTCGTCGGCACCGGGCTCGCCGCTGGCGTCGCCCTCCGTGCCCTCGTCGAGCAGCTTGGCCAGCTCGGCGTCGAAGTCGTCGCCGGACGGCGTCAGCGGCTCGGCCACCTCTTCGCGGAAACCCAGCGGGTCATCGAGGTCGGCGGCCGTGGGCAGCAGGTCGGGGTGCAGCCACACCGAGTCACGGCCGTCGGTGCCGTGTCGGGAACGCAGCGAACCCCACAGGGTCGACGCATCGCGGAGGCGACGCGGACGCAGCTCCAGGCCCACGAGGGCGGCGAAGGTGTCCTCGGCCGGACCACCCGCGGCGCGGCGGCGGCGTACGGCCTCCTGCATCTTCGACGCGGTCGGCATGCGCTCGGCGGTGGCCTGGCCCACGACCTCGTCGACCCAGCCTTCGACCAGGGCGAGCGTGGTCTCGAGGCGCAGCAGGGCGGCCTCCTGGGCGGGCGTCTTCCTGGGCTCGAACAGGCCGCCCTCGAGGGCTTCCTGGATGCCGGTCGGGTCGGTGGGGTTGAGGTTGCGCATCTGCTCCTCGATGCCCTCGGTGTCGATCGCGATGCCGCGCCCGTAGTCGGCCACGGCCGAGATCAGGTGCTCACGCAGCCACGGCACGTGGGCGAAGAGCCGCTGGTGGGCGGCCTCGCGCAACGCGAGATAGAGGCGTACGTCGTCGGCCGGCACGTTCAGCCCTTCGGCGAAGGCCTCGATGTTGAGTGGCACGAGGGCAGCGCGTCCCGGAGGCCCGAGGGGGAGCCCGATGTCGGAGGCGGTCAGCACCTCGCTGGCCAGGCCACCGAGGGCGGCACCGACCTGGCTGCCGAACATGGCGCCGCCGAACTTGCCGAGCATGCCCATCAGCGGGCCGGCCATCTCGCGGGCCTCCGTCGGGAGGGCGTTGCCCATGGCGGCCACGACGTGCTCGGCGACCGGGTCGACCAGCACCTTCCACACCTCGCGGGTCGACTCGACCCACTCGGCGCGGCTCCACGCGGCGGTCGACTGCACGCCGGAGGGGAACTCGCACGCCTCGTCGAGCCAGTGGTCGGCCAGCCGGACGGCGTCGGCGACCGCGTCGCTCTCGCGCTGGGAGGGCGTCGGGTCGGGGTTCTCGGCCACGGCCCGCCGGGCGATGTCGCCGGCGAGGGTCCAGTTCACCGAGCCCTCGTGGGGCGCCATCATCGCCTGCATCTGGTTCATCAGTCCGGCCAGGTCAGGCATGCCGGACATGCCGCCCGCGCCGAAGAATTGCTCGAACGGCGTGCCCTTGAAGGGGTTCTCGGGCTGGTCGCCGGGGTCGTCAGTCATGCCTCCAAACTACTCGGTCGCTGGTGGCTGCCAAGGGCCCACTAGTGTTTGGACCATGGCTTCTGCTGAGGGCGAACGCGTGCGCCTCGTTGCACTGCGCGAAGAAGCGCTCGACGTCGACGAGGTGCTGGCCAGCATCGAGGACGACGCGGCGGGTGGGCTCAACCTCTTCGTCGGTCGGGTCCGTGACCACGACGGGGGCCGGGGCGTGACCCGCCTGGAGTACGCCGCACACCCGAGCGCCCTCGACCGGCTGCGCGAGGTCTGTGCCGCCGTGGCCGCCGAGCACGACGTGATCGCGGTCTCCGCGGTGCACCGCATCGGGTCCCTGGCGATCGGTGATGCCGCAGTCATCGTGGCTGCGGCCTCCGCTCACCGCGACTCGGCGTACGTCGCCTCGCGGGCGCTGATCGACCAGCTCAAGGCCGAGGTGCCGATCTGGAAGCACCAGGTCTTCACCGACGGCGACCAGGAGTGGGTCGGCTCCCCGTAGAAAGGTCCGCGGTCGCTCGTGCCTTCTGGGATCATCCGCATGCGCGTGCGAGAGTTGGGGTGTGGAGATCTTGTGGTGGCTGGCACCCCCGGCAGTGGTGACGGTGCTCGCGATGCTCTGGGTGAACTGGCTCGGTCGCGAGGGTCGCGGTGAGGTCGACCGCGACGTCGCGGTGGAGCGTCTCGCCCGCGCCCTGCACAAGGACCACCCCGCGCTGACCCGGCCCGGACCGGCCTCGACCCGGCCTCGCGATCGCAGCACCGGGATCGCGGTTCGCCCCTCGGGCAGCCGGGACGACCGCCGTTCGGCCTAGGAGTGGCCAGCATCCTTCGGGCGTCACGCCCTGGGAGACTGCTGAACAATCATGGCCTACTGCGCGCCGCCCGGCGCGCACACTGGCTGCGTTCTCGTCGGTCAACGCGGCGCTGCCGCGCCTTCCCTCCTCCGCCTTGCCATCGCACGCACCAGACGACGCTCGCGACGGCCGAATCGTTCAGCACCCTCCTCGCGGCGAGCCCATTTCGCGCGGATGAGAAGGTTGGCGGCATGACCCGGCGCACGCTCGCGATCGCGATCTCCGTCCCCCTGATGGTGGCGTTGTGGCTGACCGCGGCCATCGTGCCCGTGCCCTACGTGACCTTCACCCCGGGCGTGAGCGTCGACATGCTCTCCGAGGCCGGTGGCCAGGAGCGCATCCAGGTCAACGGGCACAAGGCGTTCTACGACGACGGCGAGCTGCGGATGACCACCGTGTCGGTGACCCGCGCGGGCGACTCGGTCAGCGTGTTCACCGCGATCCAGGCCTGGCTCAGTGGCGACGACGCGGTGCAGCCCTACTCCGCCGTCTACGACGAGGACGAGACCAGCGAGTCGAACCAGCAGGAGTCGGCGTACATGATGACGACCTCGCAGGACGACGCGATCGCCGCGTCCCTGCGGGAGATGGGCTACACGATCAAGCCGGCCGTCGAGGTCTACACCGTCGAGAAGGGCCTCCCGGCCGAGGGCAAGCTTCAGGTGCGCGACCGGATCCTGTCCGTCGACGGCACCAGGATCAGCGACCCGGCCAAGGTGGGGGAGCTGATCAACCAGCACAAGGCCGATGAGCCGGTGAAGTTCGTGGTGCTCCGCGACCGCAAGAAGGTCAGCGTCGCCATCACCCCGGTGAAGGACGACGGCCGGCTGCGGATCGGGATCCTGCCCAACGCGGGCTACACGTTCCCGTTTGACGTGTCGATCAACATCGACCCCAAGATCGGCGGACCGAGCGCCGGGCTGATGTTCTCCCTGGCGATCTACGACACCCTGACTCCCGGCTCGTTGACCGGTGGGCACCACATCGCCGGCACCGGCACGATCACGGCCGACGGCGAGGTCGGTCCGATCGGCGGCATCCAGCAGAAGATCCCGGCCGTGCGTGACGCGGGGGCGCAGGTGTTCCTGGTGCCGTCCGACAACTGTGAAGAGGCGTTGGGCGCCGAGCGCGGCGACGTACAGCTGATTCGAGTGAAGACCCTCAAGGACGCGATCGCGTCGATCAGGACGTGGGTCGCAGACCCCGATGCCGACCTGCCCTCGTGCGAGAAGGAGTCCAAGTGAGCGAGATCGACGGCGAGCTTCCCGACCCGGCCCTGGCCGCGGCCGTGCTCGAGATCGAGTCGCATGCCGCCGTCGACGGGTGGGACCAGAAGTCCCGCCTCTACGCGCTCGTCGAGACCGCCGTGCTGGTCGAGAAGGAGCCGGCCCTCGCGGCGGCGATGGGGCTCGACGAGTCGAGCGCCGAAGGATCCTTCACCCCGATCGAGCAGGAGGTCGACGCGGCCACGCCGTTCGAGACCGTGCTCTCCTCGATCGTGTGGCCCGACACCGTGCACGGCTGCGCCGCCGTCGTGGAGCGGCTGGTCCTCCCACCGAGCGCGGACGGCCAGATCCCCGACGACGCGGCCGAGGCCCAGGCCTTCGCGGCCGAGCACCCCGATCGCCAGGAGGTGCGCATCGTCGCCGGCGTCACCCGGGCCGGCGCGACGTACTGCGCCCTGCGACTGCGCGCACACGACGACGACCAGTCGGTCGTCGGCGGCAATGAACTTGTCCCTGAGCTGGTGGAGTTGTTGCGGGCGACCCTCGAGGTCGACCCCGACGAGGAGATGCGGTCATGAGCGACATGTACGACGACGGCGACGAAGAGACCCGCACCGAGGAGCCGCGCCGGCCCTCGCGGGCACGGGCGCTGTGGATCACCCTGGCAGTGGTGATCGCGCTGTTCCTGGCGTTCACCGGCTTCACCGCGTTCTGGACCGAGCGCCTCTGGTTCAGCTCCACCGGTTACAGCTCGGTCTTCACCACGCTCGTGCGCACCCGCATCGGGCTCTTCCTGGTCTTCGGACTGGTGATGGCTCTCGCCGTCGGGATCAACCTCGGTGCCGCGTTCAGGTACCGCCCCATCTTCCGCCCCGCCTCGCCCGAGCAGGTCAGCCTCGACCGCTACCGCGAGGCGATCAACCCGATCCGCGTCCTGCTGCTGGTCGGCGTCTCCCTGGCCATCGGGGCCTTCGCCGGTGCCACCGCCTCCGGCAAGTGGCGTGAGTACATGCTCTGGCGCAACGGTGGCTCCTTCGGCAAGGAGGACCCCTACTTCCACAAGGACATCGGGTTCTACATCTTCGACCTGCCGTGGCTGCACTTCGTCGTCGACTTCACCATGGCCGTCCTCGTGGTGACGTTGCTCGGTGCCGCGGTGGTGCACTACCTCTACGGCGGCATCCGGCTGCAGTCGGCGCAGGACCGTTTCTCCGGGCCGGCCGCTGCCCAGCTCTCGCTGTTGCTCGGCCTGTTCGTCCTGGTCAAGGGCCTTGACTACTACCTCGACCGCTTTGACCTGCTCAACGAGTCCGGGTCGCTGATGACCGGCATCGGGTACGCCGACGACCATGCGGTGCTGCCGGCGAAGAACATCCTGATGTTCATCGCCCTGATCTGCGCGGTGCTGTTCTTCGCCAACGTCGTACGACGCACGTGGTTGCTGCCGACGGTGGGCATCAGCCTCCTGGCGCTCTCCGCGATCCTGCTCGGCCTGATCTGGCCCGGCATCGTGCAGCAGTTCCAGGTCTCGCCCTCGCAGGCGCAGAAGGAAGAGCCCTACATCCAGAAGAACATCGACGCCACGCGAGCGGCGTACGACCTGGAGGACGTGGCGGTCGAGGACTTCAAGGGCGAGACCGACCTGAGCCCGGCCCAGCAGGCAGCCGAGCTGGCCAACACCAAGGAGATCCGCCTCCTCGACCCGGCTCTGGTGCGTGCCACGTTCGAGCAGCTGCAACAGGAGAAGGGCTACTACACGGTGGCCGATGTCCTCGACGTCGACCGCTACAAGATCGGCGGCCAGACGCGCGACGTCGTCATCGGTGTGCGCGAGCTCAACCAGGACGGCCTGCCCGACGACGCCAAGAACTGGTCCAACCTGCACACCGTCTACACCCATGGGTACGGCGTGATCGCGGCGTTCGGCAACCAGCGCGGCATCGACAACGACACGCAGTCCACCGGTGACAAGCCGGAGTGGGTGGAGCAGTCACTGCCGCCGACGGGTGAGCTGTCGAAGATGGCACCCGGCGGTTATCGCGGCGCGATCTACTACGGCGAGAAGAGCCCCGAGTACTCCATCGTCGGCAAGGCCGGCGACGACTCCGAGGACGTCGAGCTCAACCTGCCCGACGACTCCGAGACCGGTGGCGCGCGCAACACCTACGACGGAAAGGGTGGTGTGAAGGTCAACAACACGTTCCGCAAGGTGATGTACGCGTGGAAGTTCGGTGAGCCCAACATCGTGCTCTCCGGCCGGGTCAACAAGAACTCCAAGATCCTCTACGACCGTGACCCGCGAAAGATGGTCGAGAAGGTCGCGCCCTGGCTGACCGTGGACGCCGACCCGTTCCCGGCCGTGGTGGACGGCAAGGTCGTGTGGCTGCTCGACGGCTACACGACGACCGACCAGTACCCCCAGTCCGAGCGCGGTTCCTTCGAGGACATGACCAGTGACTCCCTCGACGACGGCAATGAGTTCCGCACGTTGCCGACCGACGAGATCAACTACATGCGCAACGCGGTCAAGGCGGTCGTCGACGCCTACGACGGCACCGTGACGCTCTACGCCTGGGACGAGGAGGACCCGCTGCTGGAGGCGTGGCGCAAGGCGTTCCCCGGCACGGTCAAGGACCGCGACGAGATCCCGGCCGACCTGCTCGAGCACATGCGCTACCCCGAGGACCTCTTCAAGGTCCAGCGCTACCAGCTCGGCGCCTACCACGTCGAGGATGCCGACACCTTCTACGAGGGCAAGGCCCGCTGGGTGGTTCCGGAGGACCCGAACTCGCAGGGCAACCTGCAGCCGCCGTACCGCCTCTCGGTGCGTACGCCGGGCCGCGGCGAGGACCCGACGTTCTCGTTGACGTCGGCCTACGTGCCCAACGGCCGGCAGAACCTGGCCGCGTTCGTGTCCGTCGGCAGCGACGCGTCGCTCGATTCCTACGGCAAGATCCAGGTCCTCGAACTGCCGAGCGGCAAGGCTGTCGACGGACCCGGCCTGGCCGCCAACCGCTTCGGCTCCAACGACGAGATCCAGCGCCAGCTCGAGGCGCTGACCCGCAACTCGAACGTGCGGATCCTCAATGGCAACCTGCTCACATTGCCCGTCGGCGAGAGTCTGCTCTACGTGCAACCGGTCTACGCCGTGCGCCAGGGAACCAGCACCGCCAACTACCCGGTGCTGCGCCAGGTGCTGGTGTCCTTCGGGGAGAAGACCGCGATCGGGCAGACCGTCGCCGAGGCGGTGGCGAAGGTGCTCGACGTCGAGCTCGACGCGGATCCGACCCCGGGAACAGGAGACCCGGGGCAACCCACTGGCACCGTCGACGAACAGATCCGTGAGCTGCTCACCGACGCCGACCAGGAGTTCAAGGACGCCAACGCGGCCCTGGCCGACGGCAACCTGCAGAAGTACGCCGCGGCGACGAAGCGGGCCGAGGAACTGGTGGCAGAAGCGCTGGAACTCTCCGACCAGAGCGCGTCGGAGCAGGAGCAGAAGACCGAGAAGAAGGCCGACGAGTAGCCGATTTTGAATCTGCTCATGCCCTCGCGTAAGGTTCTGTTCACCGGCGCGGGGTGGAGCAGCTCGGTAGCTCGCTGGGCTCATAACCCAGAGGTCGCAGGTTCAAATCCTGCCCCCGCTACAAGAAACAGGGCCTGACCTGCGGAAACGCAGATCAGGCCCTGTTGCTATTTCGAGTGGTTCCCCATTTATTCCCCACTAAACGGCGCAAAGTGTGGCCTTGACCGTCGGCAGCACCATGACTGCAGCCGCTCGAGTCGGCTGCGTCTTCCGGCCCAGATAGCCAGCGGTGACGTTGGTATCCGCGTGGCCCAACTGGTTGGCAATCTCGGCAAGCGCACAACCGTGCGCGTCCATCCATGAGGCCACGGTGCGCCGGAAGGTGTGCGTTCCTGCCCACTGGACACCTGCAGCCGCGAACACGCGGCGCAGTGCCTTTGAGACATTGTTCCGGTCCCTCGGCTGTCCGGCCTTGGTGGCGAAGTAGGTCACACCGAACACGAGACCAGTCGCGCCGTGCGCCTCGGCGCGCAGGCGCAGGCGCTCCGTGAGGTCAGTAGGCCCTTCCTTTCCCATCAGGTCAAAGGCGTCTATGGCGGGGTGCGGCGTCTACCTGCGCGCGATTCCCCGTTTGATTGTGCGGACCTGCATGAGTCTGCGGTTCTTCCATGCCTGAGCCTTCGGAAACCGCTGCCGCTTCGGCTTGGCGCTTGGTTTGGGTGGCTTGGTGTCGGTCCTGGTCCACCGCTGGCCTGCTGAGTCAGTGAAACTTACGGTGACGAATTTGTGTCGGCCCACATCACGGAGGGCCACGGGTGCCACGACCCGAAACACGCGCGTCTCACCGGGCTTGATCGCTCGCGCAATCTCCCAGTTTGGGCGCCCGGTCCACTGCCGCGGCTCAGCGGGTTCGGTCGCTTCGTCACTGGCCGGGCGAAGGGGTTTCATGCCGTGAAGTTCGATACGCACGTGCCCAATCGGCTCGGCGCTGTTGTTGATGACCTCCACTCGATGGATGGTCAACTCTCGCGTGGTCACAGACACTCGCTGACCGTCGATCTCTTGCCCTTCAAAGTCTGCAGCAGAGTCGCCGACAATCTTCGCCTTGGTGCCCAGCCACTTGGCTCCCATGTCACCGGCGATCGCGCCCTTCTGCTTGCCCACATGCTTCCCAACTTCGGCCCACACGAGTCGAGCCTGGGCGATCTTTCGGTCATCGGTGGATTCGAAGTAGGCGCGGCGGACCGTGTGCACGTTGAGAACGGTGTAGCCACCCGCGACCAGTGCAATGCACGCGGTGACCCATGCGGGGTCCAGCCAGCGGAGGAAGTCACCCAACCAATGCATGACTCAGAGGCTAGGTCGCCAGGGGCGGCGATGTGTGCACGACGCGGCGCATCCTCATGTCCGGCCGCTGATGAGGGTTGCTCATCGTGTTCAAGCGCCGTGGGCTGGGCGCCGAGGCATTCCCCACTTACTCCCCACCAACGTGGGGAATGACGGTGATCGCGGATGATCGGGTCAGGCGTTGCGCGGGCTGAAAACGTGCCTTGACCTGCGCAGACATGACCAAGGCAGACTGAGGGTGATGTGGACACGTCGTTCCCCAGAGATCGCAGGTTCAAATCCTGCCCCCGCTACAAAATGTTCAGGCCCGGAATCCTCGGATTCCGGGCCTGAACGCATTTCACATCCACTTGACGCCGTCGTGCTCGTACTCCCGGACCCGGTGCCGGATCATGCGGACGAGAAGCTCGTGAGGAACGCCGCCGCTGTAGGGGAGCTTGACCGAGCCCTTGCCGGTCTAGAACCCGGTCAGCTCGGCGCTGAAGTGCTCGCGCGTGCTTGGTGTGAAGACGACGTTCGCATGCGACGTGTGCGCCGACAGGACGAACATGATCACGCCGTCAGGATGCAGGTACGCCGGGGACCCCACTTCAGTGCCTCCGAGAGCTCTGGAGCAGTTGAGCGCGCCAGGGTGCGCAGGCCGATCATGCGCTCGCGTGCCCGGGGTGGGAGCCCGTCGACGTACTCGTCCAGGGTCGTTGGCTTCTCGGACATCGCTCCCGTCCTTCGCGCTATTCGGTCGCGTCTCGCGATTCGAGTGTGGCAGTGAGATGGGTGAGCTCGTCCAGCGAGTAGGCCGGCCCGTCGAGCCGCGTACGAGGCCCGTCGCTCCGCGCGTCGGCGCGCAGGCCCCGAATGAAGAGCTCGAGGTGTCGTCGGGCCAGGTCGTGCTTCGTCTCGGCCGGGATCGGTCCGGGCAGCGGGCGGGCCACGCGGACCAGCATCATGCCGATGTCGGCGAACGTGAGGTCGCCAGCGAGGTCGCCGTTGTCCTGGGCGGCCCGCACCAAGCGGTCGGTGGCGGCGGCGGAGGACTCGCGGGCGGCGGCCAGCTCCCGTTCGTTGAGGTCGAGGGCATCGAGGACCTGGGGGATCACGGCCGACACCTTCAGCTCCAGTGCGGTGCGCAGGTAGGCAGCGAGGGCCTCGAAGGGCTCGTCGGCGTACTCCTCGGCGGCGGACTCGGCCGCGATTCGCGTCTTCTCGAGAGCGTCGAGCACCACGGCCTTCAGCAGGGCAGGTCGATCGGGAAAGCGTCGGTAGAGGGTGGCGATACCGACTCCGGCTCGCTGGGCGACCTCCTCCAGTGGGGCGCCCGCCCCCTTCTCGGCGACCGTCTCGCGGGCCGCCGACAACAGGAGCTGGAGGTTGCGGCTGGCGTCGGCTCTCATCGGCATGGCCGCAGGTTAGCACTGAAACGGAGAAAAATCCTCCGGAACCGTTGACAGGGCTCCAGTGGCGTGCCAAGAATGTAACGGAGGAAATTCCTCCACTTGATTCTGAGGACGGTACGACCATGACTGCCACCGGAAGGACGTCGCAGACCAGCGCTCCGGGCGCTGGAACATCGCCGGCCACGAGCCGCCGCTGGCAGGCGCTGGTGGTCGTGGCATCGGCCCAGCTGATGGTCGCGCTCGACGCGACCATCGTGAACGTCGCGCTGCCGACCGCGCAGGGCGACCTCGGTTTCGACGACGCGCACCGCGCCTACGTCGTCACCGCCTACACCCTCTCGTTCGCGGGCCTTCTGCTCCTCGGCGGCAAGGCGGCCGACCGGTTCGGTCGCCGCCGAACCCTGATGTCGGGGCTGGTCGGATTCGCGATCAGCTCCGGGCTCGCCGGTGCGGCGCCGACCTTCGGTGTGCTCGTGGCCGGACGCGCCCTGCAGGGAGCCAGTGCCGCCTTCATGGCACCCGCCATCCTGGCCCTGATCGCCTCGACGTTCACCGATCCGCAGGAGCGCGGCAAGGCGTTCGGCGTCTTCGGTGCCGTGGCCAGCAGCGGCGCCGTCGTCGGCCTGATGCTGGGTGGTGCCCTCACCGAGTACGCCGGCTGGCGCTGGTGCCTCTACGTCAACGTCGTGGTCGCGGCGGTGGTGATCGTAGTGGGGCGCCGTGTGCTTCCTGCCGATCGCGGCAACCCGACCCCGCTCGATGTCGTCTCCGGCCTGCTGGCCACCGCCGGTCTTGCGGCGCTGGTGCTCGGGTGCGGCGAGGCCGCCACCCACGGCTGGTCATCGGCGCGGGTGCTGGTCCCCGGCCTGGTCGGTGTCGGCCTGTTGACCTACTTCATCCTGCGCCAGCGTGTGCTGACCGTCCCCCTGCTTCCGCTCTCGATCCTGGCCGACCGTGGCCGCGCCACGGCGTACGTCGCCACGGGGATCAGCGTGGTCGGCACGTTCGGGATGTTCCTGATGCTGACCTACCACTTCCAGGTGGTGCTCCACTGGAGCCCGGTGCGCACGGGCCTGGCCTTCCTGCCGATGAGCCTGGCCGTGGCGACCAGCTCCTACGGCATCGCCACCCGCCTGATGCACCGGGTGTCGCCGCGCACTCTGGTCGCACCGGGCCTGCTGGTCGCGGCGTCCGGACTGGGCCTGCTGACCACGCTCGAGCCCGGCAGCGCCTACCTGACCACCATCCTGCCGGCAGAGATCCTCGTCGGCGCCGGGATCGGCTGCGTCTTCACCCCTGCCATCGCGTTCGCCACCAGCGGGGTCGACCCACGGCTGGCGGGCGTCGCCGGGGCCACCGCCAACACCGCCATGCAGATCGGCAGCAGCCTCGGCACCGCCGTGCTCAACACCATCGCGGTCACCGCCGCCGGCAACTACATCGGTACGCCGACCGAGGCATTGGTCCACGGCTTCGCGGCCGCCACGGCGGCCGCGACCGGAGTGCTTGTCGTCGGTGCGCTGCTGGTGGTGGTCGGCCTGCGACCGCGCCGTACGCCCTGACCGCAGAATCGCCGGGCTTGTAGGCTTCGCCATCGACCGGCGACCGGATCAGACGCGGGGGACCGCCAGCAGTCCGACGATGCCGCCGTCGACCGGCACCGTGATGCCGTTGACGTACGCCGAGTAGTCGCTGGCCAGGAAGCAGGCGACCCTGGCGATGTCCTCGGCCGCACCGAGTCGTCCCGACGGGATCTGCTCGAAGTAGTCCTGGTCCGAGCCCGGTAGCGAGTCGAGCCAGCCGCGGAACCCCGCGGTGTCCATGGAGCCGGGGGAGATGACGTTGGCGCGGATGCCCTGGCCGCCGTACTCGGCCGCGATGCTCTTGGTCAGCGCGATCATCCCCGCCTTGGCAGCGCCGTAGACCGAGAGGCCGCGCACGGCGCCCAGGCCGGCGCCGGACGTGGTGGAGACGATGGTGCCGCCGCCCTGCTCGACCATGATCGGCAGCGCGGCCCGCACACCGAAGAACATCGATCCGAGGTTGAGGTCGACGATGTGGTGGAAGCCCTCGACGGTCACCTCGTGCAGCGGGGCCTGGGGAGACCCGCCGGCATGGTTGAAGAGGACGTCGAGCCGGCCGAAGGTGTCCTTGGCGGTGTGGACCAGCGCCTCGACCTGCTCGTGGGAGGTCACGTCGCACTGCATGGCGATCGCCCGGCCGCCGGCGGCCTCGACCTCGGCGGCCACGGCAGTGACCTTGTCACCGTTCAGGTCGCCGAGGACGACGGTGGCCCCGGCAGCGGCGAACTCGAGGGCGCTGGCGCGCCCGATTCCGTGGCCCGCCGCGGTGATCACGGCGATCTTGTCTGCAAGGGTGATCGTCATGACTGGACTCTAGGGTCGGGCCCCCGGGGCCCGGTGCGTGTCCTGATCACCGGGACCCGGGGCGCGGGTCAGAGGTTGACCACCTTGCAGGTCGGGATCGGGTTGTTGCCGCCCGACTTGACCCAGCGCAGCAGGGCCGTGCCCTCGGAGTGCCCGGCGGTGTTGACCCAGTTGCCGTAGCCGGGGTCCTTCGCCGCCACCACGATGGTCAGGGTGCCGTCGTCGTTGAGCTTCGCGGTGTGGTTGTTCAGGTGGGTGTTGGTGCGGTCGTAGTCGAGGGACTCCATCCACCAGTTCTGCAGCACGAAGTTCCAGTACTCACAGTCGGGGACCTCGGTCTCGATCACCCAGGCCTCGTCCTCGGCGAGGTTCCAGTAGCCGTGGAGGTAGAAGATCGTCGGATCGCCGCCGGCGTTGAGGAACCGGTCCTGGCCCCAGTCGGGGAGCTCGTGGGGACGGGTCATGAACAACCGGGTCCACTCGGCGAAGATCTTCGAGATGCCGGACACCTGGAGGGTGGCGGCGCGGAGCTGGTCGGCGAACTCGTCGACGTCGAGGGGTGCGTAGGGGACCTCCTCGTCGAGGAGCTCGATGGTGATCCGGGCGGGGTCGTTGTTGGGGTGGTCGACGAAGCTCTGCCGCCCGGTGAGCTTGTCGGTGCCGTCCGGCAACGGGAGCCAGGGGCCCGAGGCGGGCTTCTCCTTGCTGGCCACGAAGCTGAACCGGCCCTGGTCGTCGAGGGGGAGGGAGTGCACGTCGATCTCGCCGTGGGAGACCTGGGTCTCCTCGCTCCAGTCGCGCTTGCTCTTCGACCCGATGCTGAACACAGTGGAGTTTCCGGGGGTGCCGCTGATGCGATAGCGGTGCTCGGGGGAGACGCGCGCACTCATGTAGATGTTGTCGGGGTTGTCCGCGCCGATCTTGCAGCGCAGGTTCGGGTCGAGGATGTTGGTGAAGACCGGGTAACGCGGGTCGTTGTGCTCGATGCTGGTGAGCGTCCCGTTGCGGAGCAGCCGGATCAGGTAGCGGACCCCCTCGGCCTGGTCCAACGGGGTCAAAGGTGCGGACTCGGACTGCAGGGTGTTCCCGGCCGCGCGAAGGTTGTCGCAGAACTCGTCCCACATGGGGTTGGTCATGTCATCTCCCTGGTCGTTTCCTGCTGTCTAACCGCCGGGACTGCGCCGGTCGGAGGTCGTCCCGTTGATCGGGAGCGGTGGGCCGGCTCCCGCTGATCGGGATTCTTCGGGGGGCGACGAGCCCGCTCCCTAATGTCGGAGTCGACCACCACACACGCCCTGGGCGTCGTCCGAAAGAGGTTGGCATGCCCGACTCCTCCCGCTCCTCCACCGTCGCCGGCAACGCCGCCGGAACGCTCGACATCCTCGTGATCGGTGCCGGTTTCGCCGGCCTGTACGCCGTCCACGCAGCCCGTCAGGCCGGTCATGACGTGCTGTGCCTCGAGGCCGGATCGGGTGTGGGCGGGACCTGGTTCTTCAACCGCTATCCGGGCGCCCGCTGCGACGTGGAGAGCATCGACTACTCCTACTCCTTCGACGAGGACCTCCAGAACGACTGGAAGTGGAGCGAGCGCTACGCCACGCAGCCGGAGATCCTGTCCTACATCAACCACGTCGCCGAGCGGTTCGACCTGCTGCGCAGCATCCGCCTGGAGACACGGGTGGTCGCCGCCGACTGGGACGAGTCGGCCGCCGTGTGGCGGGTGGCCACCGACGCAGGCGAGGTGCACGTCGCCCGCCACGTGCTGTGCGCCGCGGGGTCTCTCTCGGTGCCCAACAAGCCGCCGATCCCCGGGGTCGACGACTTCGCCGGCGAGGTGCTGTTCACCTCGCAGTGGCCCGAGCCCGCACCCGACCTCGCCGGCAAGCGGGTCGGCATCGTCGGCACCGGCTCGTCGGGCATCCAGTCGATCCCGGTCATCGCGCAGGAGGCCGAGGAGCTCACCGTCTTCCAGCGCACTCCGAACTTCAGCGTGCCGGCACTGAACCGGCCGCTGACCGAGGAGGACCAGCGTCGGATCCGCGAGGAGTACCCGGAGCGACGCCGCAAGTCCCGGGTCAGCGGCGGCGGGTCGCCGTACGTCGCCCACCCGAAGAGCGCGGAGGAGTGCGACCCGGACGAGCGGACCGCAGCCCTGGAGAAGGGCTGGACCACGGGCGGCGTGCTGTTCGGCAAGACCTTCCCCGACCAGTACACCAACATCGTCTCCAACGACTACGCCCGTGACTTCGCGGTCGCCAAGATCCGCGCGATCGTCGAGGACCCCGAGGTCGCCGACGACCTGATCCCGAGCGACCACCCGATCGGCACCAAGCGGATCTGCACGGACTCGGGGTACTACGCCACGTTCAACCGCGACAACGTCGCGCTGGTCAACCTCCGCAAGGACCCGATCGAGCACATCGCCGACTGGGGCGTGAAGACCTCGGAGTCGTCCTACGAGCTCGACGTGCTGGTCTTCGCCACCGGGTTCGACGCGATGACCGGAGCCCTGACCCGCATGGACATCCGCGGTGAGGGCGGCGTGCTGCTGCGCGACGCGTGGGCCGACGGGCCGGTGACCTACCTGGGCTACCAGGTGCCGGCGTTCCCGAACTTCTTCATCCTGAACGGCCCCGGTTCGCCGGCGGTGCTGGCCAACATGGTCCTGGGCTCGGAGATGCAGGTCGACTGGCTGCTCGCCCTGATCCGCGCCGCCGACGAGCAGGGCGCCGATCGGGTCGCCGTGTCGCCCGACGTGGCGCAGGAGTGGACCACGCAGCTGCAGGAGGCGGCGGAGCAGACCCTCTTCCCGCGGGCGAACTCGTGGTACATGGGCGCCAACATCGAGGGCAAGCCACGCAAGTTCATGCTCTACCTCGGCGGCCTCGGCACGTACGCCGCCTTCTGTGACGAGATCGCCGCCGACGACTACCGAGGCTTCGAGCTGACGGCTGCGTCCGCCGCCGCCGAGCGGACTGAGCAGGTCGTCCGATGACCACGACGTCACCGGTGCTGGTCACGGGCGCGGCCTCGGGGATCGGTGAGGCGTGCGCCCGCGCGCTGGCCGAGGCCGGCCGTCCCGTCGTCCTCTGGGACCTCGACCGGACGGCGGTCACCGCGGCAGCCGACGCGCTGGCCGAGAAGTACGGCGTCGCGACGTGCGGCCAGGCGGTCGACGTACGCCGGCTCGACGACTTCGCCCACGCGTTGCACACCGCCCGCGCGGCAGTCGGCCCCCTCGGTGGGCTGGTGCACAGTGCGGGCGTGGTCGACTCGACGCCGATGACGCAGCTCACCCCCGAGGCGTGGCGACGTGTCATCGACGTCAACCTGACGTCGTACGGCTTCCTGGTCGCGGCGCTCGCGGACGACCTGCGGTCCCAGCCGGGCTCCGCCGTCGTCGGCATCGCCTCGATCAACGCCGTGGTCGGCCAGGGCACGATCCCGTCGTACACCGCCTCCAAGGGCGGCGTGCTCAGCCTGACCCGGTCGCTCGCCGCCGAGCTCGGACGTGACGGGGTGCGGGTCAACTCGGTCTGCCCGGGCTACATCGCCACGCCGATGCTCGAGCGGGTGCTGGCCGACGAACGCACCGCGGCGGCCATGTCCGGGCTCTCCATGCTCGGGCGCGTCGGCGAGTCCGCCGAGGTGGCCGCCGTCGTGCGGTTCCTGCTGAGTGAGGAGGCCGGCTTCGTCACCGGGGCGACGATCAACGTCGATGGCGGCGTGCTGGCCAACGACCACACGGCGGCCATGAGGTGACCCGACCCAACGTCGTGACGATCGTGCTCGACGACACGGGCTTCGCGCAGCTGGGGTGCTTCGGCTCCGACATCAGCACCCCCAACATCGACGCCCTGGCCGCGGACGGCCTGCGCTACAACAGGTTCCACGTCACGGCGCTCTGCTCGCCGACGCGCGCCTCACTACTCACCGGGCGCAACCATCACCGGGTCGGCATGGGCTACCTGACCGACATCCCGACCCCGGACCCCGGCTACACCTGCGCCATCCCGCCGTCCGCCGGCACCCTGCCCGCCGTGCTCAAGCAGGCCGGCTACAGCACGTTCGCCGCGGGCAAGTGGCACCTCGCACCGCGGTGGGAGGTCAATCCGGCCGGGCCGTACGACCGCTGGCCCCTCGGTCTCGGCTTCGAGCGCTACTACGGCTTCCTGAGCGCCGAGACCAGCCAGCGCACCCCGACCCTGGTCCGCGACAACTCCTACGTGCCGCAGCCGCGGACGCCCGACGAGGGCTACCACCTGATGGAGGACCTCACCGACGAGGCCATCGGGTTCATCCGCGACCAGCAGCAGAACACTCCCGAGCGTCCGTTCTTCCTCTACTACGCCGCGAGCGCCATGCACGCGCCGATCCAGGCACCCGAGGAGTGGGTACGCCGCTACGAGGGCGCCTTCGACCAGGGCTGGGACCAGTGGCGCGACGCGATCGTCGCGCGACAGAAGGAGATCGGGGTCGTGCCCGAGGACGCGGACGCGACGCCGCGCCCGCCCTGGGTGCGTCCGTGGGACGAGCTCAGTGACGAGGAGCGACGCGTCACCGCGCGCAGCATGGAGATCTTCGCTGCCTACCTGAGCTACACCGACGCCCAGATCGGCCGGCTGCTCGACCACCTCCGTGACACTGACACCCTCGACAACACGATCGTCATGCTGATCTCCGACAACGGCACGAGCGCCGAGGGTGGGCCGAACGGCTCGTTCAACTACCACGGCCTGCACCGCGACCGGGAGGCGAACCGCGAGCTCACGTTCGCCAAGGTCGACGAGATGTCCGGCGACCACGCCTACATGCAGTACGCCTGGCCGTGGGCGTGGGCGGGCAACACCCCGTTCTGGCTCTGGAAGAGGTTCACCGCGCTCGGTGGCGTCCGCACCCCGCTGATCGTGCACTGGCCCGACGGCATGGGCACACCGGGAGAGGTGCGTGACCAGTTCTGCCACGTCTCCGACCTGATGCCGACGGTGCTGGAGGCGGCCGGCGTGCCGGTGCCCGAACGGCTCAACGGTGTCGAGCAGATGTCGCTCGACGGCTCCAGCATCCTCGACTCCTTCCTCGCACCGGAGGTGGCCGCGCCCCGGGAGACGCAGTACTTCGAGTGCGCCGGCTCGCGGTCGCTCTACCACCGCGGCTGGAAGATCCGCACCGACCACGTCGGGCCGACGCCTCTGCTCGAGCGTGAGCTGATCCCCGGCAGCCATGAGTACGACGAGGACCACTGGGCGCTGTTCCACCTCGACGAGGACTTCGCCGAGACCACCGACCTCTCTGCCGAGCACCCCGAGCTGGTCCGCGAGCTGGTCCAGATGTGGTGGACCGAGGCGGGCCGCAACAACGTGCTGCCGCTCAACGACGGCTACACCGGGCGCCCGCAGATGGAACGTCCGCCCGGGCACCGCCAGCCGTCGCGGATGACCTACCGCCCGGGGCCGGGTGCGGTCTCCGAGTTCATGCACCCGGTGCTCACCGAGGGCTTCACGATGACCGCGCACCTCGACGTCGGTGAGCAGGCACCGAGCGGCATCCTGGCCGCGATCGGTGACTGGACCCAGGGGCTTGCGTGGTACCTCCGTGACGGTCACCTGGTGGTCTCGGCCAACTATGCAGGGGTCGGCCACCGGGTCGAGTCCTCGACGCCGCTCGCTGCCGGCGAGGAGGAGGTCCGGCTCACCTACCGCCTGCGTGAAGGGGGTGGCACGTTCGCCCTCCACCAGGCGGGCACGGTCACCGCCGAGCTGTCCGTCGACGGGCCGCTGCCGGTGCGCTGGCAGATCGGCGGCCCGGGGCTGCGGATCGGCTTCGACGCCGGCTTCCCGGTGGACGAGAGCTACGCGCCGCCGTACGCCCTGGCGCCCGGGGTGCTGGAGCGACTCGAGGTGGCGAGTGCCAGTGCCGAGGCGCTCGAACCCGACGACGCCGACCTGGCCCGAGTGCACGAATGACGCGGTCATCGACCGCATCCGAACGAGAGCAGGAATCATGAAGCTGGGTGCGGCAATCGCCGAGATCCTGAAGGCCGAAGGCGTCGAGATGGTCTGCGGCTACCCGCTGAACTACGTCTTCGAGTACGCCGCCGACGCCGACATCCGACCCGTGATCGCCCGGGCCGAACGCACCGGCGGGCACATGGCCGACGCCATCTCCCGGGTCACCAGCGGCAAGCAGATCGGGGTCTACGCGACCCAGCACGGGCCGGGCATCGAGAACGGCATGGGCGCCGTCGCGCAGGCCTTCGGTGAGTCGGTGCCGATCCTGGTGCTGCCGATGGGCTACCGCCGCGACGAGGCGCACATCGCCCCGAACTTCAACTCCACGATCAGCCTGCGCTCGATCGCCAAGTCGGTCGAGCCGCTCAACGATGCCAACCAGGTGGTCGCCGTCTTCCGGCGTGCCTTCAGCCGGCTGCGCAACGGCCGCGGGGGACCGGTGGTCGTCGAGATCCCGCGCGACATGTGGTTCGAGGACGTCACGGTTCCGCTCGACTACCGCCCGGTGATCACCACCCGCTCAGGCCCCGACCCGGTCGCCGTACGACGGGCCGCGGAGCTGCTCGTGGCCGCCGAACGACCAGTGATCTACGCCGGCCAGGGCGTGCACTACGCCGAGGCATGGCCCCAGCTGAAGCAGCTCGCGGAGAAGCTGGCGATCCCGGTGACCACCAGCCTGCAGGGCAAGAGCGCCTTCCCGGAGGACCACCCGCTCTCCCTCGGGTCGTGCGGCCGGGCGGTGCCCAGGACGGTCGACCACTTCCTCAAGGAGTCGGACCTGATCCTCGGGATGGGCTGCAGCTTCACGCCGTCCGACTTCGCCACGACCATGCCGACGGGCAAGACGATCATCCACGCGACCCTCGACCCGGCGCACCTCGACACGGTGGTGCAGGCCGACGTCGGCCTGATCGGCGACGCCGCGCTCACCCTGGACGCCTTGCTGGCCGCGGTCGACGAGCTCGTCGACGGAGATCGCGACCGGGGCCCGATCGAGGCCGAGATCACGCAGGTGTACGACGCGTGGCTGGCCGAGTGGCTGCCGATCCTGACGTCGGACGAGAACCCGATGACGGCCTACCGCGTGATCTGGGAGCTGATCGCGGCAACCGACGCGGACAACACGATCATCACGCACGACGCCGGCTCGCCACGCGACCAGCTCTCGCCGTTCTGGAAGAGCACCGCGCCGTTGAGCTATCTCGGCTGGGGCAAGACCACCCAGCTCGGCTACGGCCTCGGCCTGGTGATGGGCGCGAAGCTGGTGCACCCCGAGAAGCTGTGCGTGAACCTGTGGGGTGACGCCGCGATCGGGTTCACCGGTCTCGAGCTCGAGACCTGTGTGCGGGAGCGGCTTCCCGTGCTCTCGATCCTGTTCAACAACTCCTACATGGCGATGGAGACCAACGCCATGGGCCTCTCCCAGTCGAAGTACCAGACGATGGAGATCTCGGGTGACTACACGGCGATGGCCCAGTCGCTCGGGTTGTACGCCGAGAAGGTCACTGACCCGGCCGACATCGCCGACGCGATCCGCCGAGGCATCAAGGAGACCGAGGCCGGTCGCCCCGTGCTCCTGGAGTTCATCACCTCGCGTGAGCTCCGCGTCTCCACCCACGGCGGCGACACCTACATGTCGCCGGTGCCCGACAACTTCCGCTGAATGTCGAGGAACCACATGACTGCCACACTCACCCGACTCGAACGGGACCGACCCACGACGGTCCAGGACCTCCGGGTCCGTGCCGACTGGCTCCGCCTCGAGGTGATCCGCATGATCGACAAGGCCGGGCTCGGGCACTACTCGAGCACCTTCTCGTGCGCGGAGATCCTGTCGGTCCTCTACTACCGGGTCATGCGCCTCGACCCGGCCACTCCTGACTGGGCCGACCGCGACCGCTTCCTGCTCGGCAAGGGCCACGCCGCCGTCGGGCTGTGGCCGATCCTCAGCGACCTGGGCTACTTCCCTCGCGAGGACCTCGACACCTTCGGCTACATCGGCAGCCCGCTGGGCGACCACCCCGACATGCGCAAGGCGGCGGGCGTCGACTTCAGCTCCGGGTCGTTGGGTCACAACCTCTCGGTGGGCCTCGGCATCGCGATGGCCGCACGGCTGCGCGGCTCCGACCACCGCACCTTCGTGCTGATCGGTGACGGTGAGATCCAGGAGGGTCAGGTCTGGGAGGCCGCGATGGCGGCCAGCCACTACGAGCTGGGCAACCTGGTCGCGATCGTCGACGCCAACGGCTTCATCGGCAGCGGCCCGACGTCGGAGCTGATGAGCATCGAGCCGCTGGCCGATCGGTTTGCCGCGTTCGGCTGGCACGTCATCGAGCTCGACGGCCACGACGTGGATGCCCTGGTGACCACCTTCGCCGACCTGCCGGCCCCCGGGTCGGACCGCCCGGTGTGCCTCATCGCCCGCACCCAGAAGGGCCGGGGAGTCTCGTTGATGGAGGAGGCACCCCGGGCCTGGCACGTCGGGTGCCTCACCCCCGAACAACGCGACGACGCGATCGCAGAGATCAGCGCCAGGATGCAGGAGGTCTCCGCATGACGACGACCACGAACCGAGCCGCCGCGATGGAGGACGTGTTCTCCGACGAGGGGCAGGCGTCCTCGCTGAACCTGCTGGGTCACGCGATGGCCGAGCTCGCGGACCGTCACGACGACGTCGTGGTGATCTCCGCCGACATGGGCTCCGCGCTCTCCGAGCTGCGTGAGCGCCACCCCGACCGGTACGTCGAGCTGGGCATCGCCGAGACGAACACGATCTCGGTGGCCGCAGGCCTGGCCGCATCGGGGTTCCGCCCCTATGTGATGGCCTTCGCGCCCTTCGGCATGATCAAGTGCGCCGAGCAGATCCGCACCGACTGGGCCGCCACGATGCTGCCGGTCACCCTGGTCACCCGCCTGTCGGGGCTGGCGATGGGCTACTTCGGGGCCAGCCACCACGCCGTGGAGGACCTCGCGATCGCCCGGTCGATCACCAACCTGACCGTGATGACCCCGGCCGACAACTACGCCACCCTCGGCCTGCTCGAGGCCAGCCACCAGTCGGCCGGACCCGTGCTGCTGCGGGTGAGCGAGGCGACCGCACCGGTCTACTCGTCGGTGCCCGAGCTGGAGCCGGGCCGGTTCGTGCGGGTGCGCGAGGGCAATGACCTCACGATCATCGGGACCGGCGCCGGTGTCGGCTGCGCCCTCGGTGCCGCACGGGCACTGGAGGAACAGGGCATCAGCGTCGCGGTGCTCGACGCGGCGTACCTCAAGCCGTTCGACGTGGCGGCCGTCCTGGACGCCGCCGCGACGACCCGGGCGATCCTCACCGTGGAAGAGCACAGCGAGGTCGGTGGCCTCGGTGCGGCCGTGGCCGAGGTGCTCGGACGCAACGGTGTCGCCACGCGCTTCGGCAGCGTCGCGCTGCCGGACGCCGATCTCGAGGTGGGCGTTCCCGCCGAGCTGCTGGAGCGCTACGGCATCACGGTGGAGGGCGTCACTCGCAAGGCGCAGGACCTGCTCGCCTGAGGTACGCCCCTACGCACCTGGTGCCCGGTCAGCTCGGGTCGGCCTCGTCCGTGGTGAGGAAGACGCCCCGGCGCACGAGTGCGTAGACGGCCAGGGTGAGGTCTTCGTCGGACTGGTCCTCGAGACCGGTGATGCCCCTGACGAACGAGCCGAAGAGTCCCCAGCCGAGGGCCGCACTGGTGAGTGCGGCCACCTGGATGCGGGACTCGACGTCGTCACCCGCGTCGCCCTCGCTCTGCACGATCCGGCGGCTCAGCTCGTCCATGGCGGGGGAGCGGCCCAGGATGGCCGCCGGGTCGCGTCCTTCGAGGATGCTGCGCGCCAGCATCCGGACGTACTCCGAGCTCTTGGGCCGCATCAGGATCGCGATCGCGTCCTCGGTGCTCGCAGCCGCGCTGAACTGTTGGGCATAGGCGTCGGACGACCTCTGGAAGACCAGCTTCAGCAGGTCGTCCTTGGTGCCGACGTACTGATGGATCAGGCCGTAGTTGACGCCGGCGGCCCGGGCCACCTCGCGCAGTGACACCGCGGCGGGGCCGCGACTCGCGAAGAGCGGCCGAGCCGCATCGACCAGGAGCTGGACCACCCGTGCGCGAGCCTGCGACTCCTCGCCGGGCCGGGATGCGCGCGAGGGGCCTGTGCTGGTGGGGGTTTCAGCCATCCACGAAGCCTAGATGAGCACGACGCATGTCTCTCACACGACAGCCGCCTGCTTCGCGGTGACCTCGGCCATGTACGTCTCCGGCAGCTCCATGAACGGCGTGCGGAACCGGGCCCACAACGGCAGGTCGTCCATCGAGTAGACGTCCTGCTGGTTGGCCGGACGTCGCGGCCACGACGGGATGTTCACCCAGAGCCGCATCAGGTGCCGGCGCTGGTTGACGTCGTCGTGATCGACGTACGGCGTACGGCCGTGGACGATCAGACGGTTGTTGAGGAACTGGATGTCGCCCGGCGCGATGCTCATGTCGAGGTAGAACTCGGGGGAGGCCGAGAGCTCGCAGAAGAGGTCGAGTGCGGCCTCCTGCTCCGGAGTGATGTCGAAGTGCCCGGCCCGGGCAGCGTCGCGGGTCTGGGCGACGTGGACACACGAGCTGAACTCGCCGTCGGCGCGGGCGAACAGCGCCACGTTGTCGGACGTGACGATCTTGCCGTCGCCGCGCTCGGCGTCCATCTGGCCACGCATCACCGGCATGCCGTCGTAGAGCACCCGGGCCAGCTCGGGATTCGTCTCGACCATGCGGTCGTGCACGGCCGCGGCGCTGGCGATGCGGCTGGCGCCGCCCTCCTTCGCCGCACGCAGGCACAGCAGCGAGACGACGTCGTGGCCGTCGCAGTGCATGTTCATCGACTGCGCCGACCGGTAGCCGCGCACCTTCTCGTCGACCAGGTCGGCCACGTTCAGCACGTGGCCAAGGACCTCGCCGTTTCCTGACTGCGGGATGACGTCGCCGAGGTGGGCGCCCAGGCCGCAGTAGATGCGGGCCAGGTCGTCGTCGCCGTACTTCTCGCGGGAGAGCCCACGGATCAGCACGAAGCCGCGGCCGGTCCGGAGCTCGTCACGCAACCGGGCGAGGAAGTCTCCGACGGCGTGGAGGGGAAACGTGGCTGCGGTGATCTCGGTCAGGTCCAGGTCACCGTGGCCCTTGAGGGTGGTGAGTGCCGTGTCGATCTCGGCGAGCTCGTCGTCGGACAGTTGCCACAGGCCGTCCTGGCGGTAGTCCAGGGTGCTGCCGAGCCAGGCGGAACGGCCGCCGACGGGGGTGAGGGTGTCAGTCATGGTTCTCTCCATTGGGGGGCTTGCGGGAAGGGTGAACAGCGGTCAGGCGGGAGCGGAAGTCAGTGCGGGTTGCGGGCCCCGGACCAGGCGACCCGGCAGGGCGCCGGTGGGCTGGCCGTCGCGGGTGACGACGGTGCCGCCCACGACCGTTGCGGTGTAGCCGCGCGCGTCCTGCATCAGGCGCCGGCCACCGGCGGGCAGGTCGCGGACGACGTGGGGCAGGTCGAGGCCGAGGTGGTCGAGGTCGATGACGTTCAGGTCGGCACGATGGCCCGGGGCGACCAGGCCGCGATCGTGCAGGCCGACCATCTCGGCGGACCGCCTGGTCATCAGGTGGATCAGATAGGGCAGCGGGAGACGCTCGCCCTGGTGACGGTCCCGACCCCAGTGGGTGAGCAGGTGGGTGTAGATGCTGCCGTCGCAGATGACTCCCAGGTGCGCGCCCCCGTCACCCAGGCCGGGAACGACGTGCTCGTTGAGCAGCATCTCGCGGCACGGCTCGAGCGAGAAGTCGGCGAAGTTCGAGAACGCCAGGTAGAGGATGTTGCGACCGTCGCGCTCCAGAAGCCTGTCGTAGACCACACTCTCGGGGGAGACGCCCATTCGGCGGGCCTGCGCGCCGATGCTGGACTCCTTGGCGGGCTCGTAGTCGAAGTCCTCACCCATCTCGAAGAGCTGGTCGAAGTCGCGCACCCGCATTCCCATCGCCATGTCGGGGTCCGGGTCGTTGGTCTCGCCGAGGATGCGCTCCTTCACCTCGGGCCGGCGCAGCTCGCGGACCCGGTCGGCCAGTGGCAGGTCGGCCATCGTGAGGTAGGTCGGCGTCGAGTAGAACGGACTGAGGGTCAGCTCGAGGCCCAGCAGCACGCCCAGGGGCCGCGGCAGGATCTGCAGGGTGCCGGTGCCACCGGAGGCGTTGAACGCGTCGAACTTGTCGAGGATCGTGCGCCAGATCCGGGGATTGCCGTGGCTCTGCACCAACGCCATGCTGAACGGCCGGTTCGACTCCTTCGCGCGACGCAGGCCCATGTCGAGGACCTGCTCCCAGTCGTCGTTGTACTCGATGACGAACTGGATCAGCCCGGCCCCGGCACGATCGAGGGCCGCGGCCAGTCCGGCGTACTCCTCCTCGGTCGCGGCCAGCGTCGGGGTGAGCTGGCCGTCGCTGGAGCGGTGGAACATGGTCTGTGAGGTGCCGAACCCGAAGGCTCCGGCGCGCACCGACTCCTCGAGGATCTCGCCCATCTGACGGATCTCGTCAGAAGTGGCCGGCTCCCGGGAGTAGGCCCGCTCGCCCATGACGTAGGTGCGCAGGGCGGCGTGCGGGACGTAGCTGCAGATGTCGGCGTCGAACTCGCGACTGCCCAGGAAGTCGAGGAACTCGGGGTAGCTGGTCCACTGCCAGTCGACACCCTCCTTGAGCACCACGTTGGGGATGTCCTCGACGCCCTCCATGAGCCTGATCAGGAGGTCGCGGTCCTCGGGCTTGCAGGGCGCGAAGCCCACACCGCAGTTGCCCATGACGACCGTGGTCACTCCGTGGTTGGTCGAGGGCACGAGGCGGTTCTCCCAGGTGGCCTGGCCGTCGTAGTGGGTGTGCACGTCGACGAACCCGGGGGTGACGAGCTGGCCGCGAGCATCGATCTCCTCGCGGCCGGTGCCGGGCACGTCGCCGACCTCGACGATGACGCCGTCACGGATCGCGACATCGGCCTGCCGCGGGGGTTCGCCGGAGCCGTCGATGACGGTGCCGTTGCGGATGACGAGATCGAGTTCGGACATCTCTGCCTCTCTGTTGCGCACGGTCGCGCAGAAGTCTCACTGGGTGGGTCGAGAACTGAGATTAGCCGCATGGCTAGAACTTTGGCAAGCGTTTGCAACCGATGTCTTTCCCGCCTGTTGACAGGGGATTCGGCGCCAAGGATATTGACAACCAAGCAATCGCTACGTTCGCCGTACGGCCGGAATGGCCGAGCGATCCCTCATGAAGGAGTCGAAAGAATGCCGGACCAGAAGACCCTCTCGCTGCGGCGCCGACCGGGGCTCGTCGTGAGCGTGGCCCTCGGGCTGCTCGCCCTGCTGCTCACCTCCTGCGGCTCGAGCGCGAACACGTCGGGAGACGGGGAGATCGACCGCTCGGCGACCCTGCGGCTGACCTACACCGGCGTGCAGACCCTCGACCCGGCGACGACGCCGGGTTCGACCGCCGTGCTCTCCAACACCTGGCCCGTCTATGACCGGCTCCTCCAGATCTCCGAGGGCGGCGAGTACCTCCCGATGCTGGCCACCAAGTGGACGTTCTCGAAGGACGGGCTGACGCTTCGGCTGGACCTGCGCGACGGGGTGACCTTCTCCGACGGAACTCCGTTCACCGCCGACACGGTCAAGGCCAACATCGCTCGCTACCGGGGCGAAGACGTCAGCAAGGGCGCCACCGCGATCATCAAGGACGTCGAGGTCGTGGACGAGCATGCCGTCGACCTGCACCTCGCCTCGCCGAGCCGGGCCGTGCTGGGCTCCCTGGCCGCAGCCGCGCCGGGCATCATGATCAGCGAGAAGGCGCTCGACAACCCGGACCTCGGCACCAATCCGGTCGGCAGTGGTGCGTGGGTGATCGACAGCTTCCGCCCGGCGGAGCGGGTCACCTACAAGCTGCGCAGCGACAAGGACGGCATCTGGGACAAGGAGACCGGCAAGGTCGCCAAGGTCGAGATCGCAGTGCGCACGACGTCGACGGCCTTCGCCGCCATCCGCAGCGGTCAGGTCGACGTCGTCCTGTCGGGCGGTGACGTGAGTGAGCTGAAGTCCGGGATTGACCAGGGCACGTTGAAGATCCGCCCGCTCAAGAACGCCTCCACCACAGCCGCGCTCCACCTGAACCAGACGGTCAAGCCGTTCGACGACGTCCGGGTCCGGCAGGCGGTCAACTACGCCATCAACCGCAAGCCCCTGGTCGATGCCCTGGTGCCGACCACCACCGCGCGCGTCCAGCCGATGGCCTCGGTGGTCAATGGTTTCGACGAGTCGCTCGAGGCGACCTACCCCTACGACCCGGACCGGGCGCGGGAGCTGCTGAAGGAGGCCGGCTACGAGGACGGTGTCGACGCCGGCACCTTCTACGTCGCCAACTACGAGCCGTTCCCCGACGCCGCACAGGTCGTGCAGGCAGACCTGGCCAGCGTGGGCATCAAGGTCGAGCTCGAGCTCTACGACATCCGTCAGCTCTCGAGCGGGACGTACGGCGACAGCGATCGATCGGGCGCGTTCATGTTCATGTCCTACCCGAGCCTCGAGCCGGGCGTGGCGCTGACCCAGTTCCTGGAGAACCCGCTGGTGTTCCCCGGCGGCGTGCCGGCCGAGGTGGGCAAGCAGATCGGCGCCGTCGACGACTCGACCGCCACGCAGGAGGAGCGCGCAGAACGCGCCGGTGCCGTGGTCAAGTGGGCGACCGACCAGGCGCTCTACGCCCCGATGTGGCAGGGCGTTCCCGGGTGGGTGATGACCAACAAGGTGCACGGTGTCGAGGACGGCAAGGCGTTCCTCGCGCCCCTCGGGGGCCAGGACTTCCGCTACGCCTGGATCAGCAAGTAGGCGTCTCTCGAGACGCCGACAGCACGTCGACGACGGCGCGGAGCAGCACCTCGACCGTGAGGTGCGCTTCCGTCGCGTCGGCGTTGCCGTCCTCGAGTCGTTGCTCGAGGTCGGCGAGCGAGCGGGTCACCATCACCTGGACGAGGCGGAGCCGCTCCTCGCGTACGTCGTCCGGCACCCCGGCGAGGTGCGCCGCCATGAGGCGTCGCACCTCCTGGGAGCTGTGGCTGTGACGGTCGTCGAACGGCTCGAAGTCGCGTCCGCGACCGAGGTAGCGGTCGATGAACCGCGCGTAGGCGCTGCCGCCACGTGAGCCGATCACGAGGTCGGCCAGTGGCGTGACATAGGCGTCGGCGAGGTCGGGCAACGACGGGCGCTCGTGGGCGGCGAGCAGGCGGCCGCGCTCCTCCTGGAGCGGCACCAGGCGCAGGTCGTAGAGCGCCCTGATCAGCCCCTCCTTCGTGCCGAAGTGGTATTGCACGGCGGAGTTGTTGCGCTGCCCGGCGCGCTCGCCGATCTGGCGCAGCGACACGAACTCGACACCGCGTTCGGCGAAGAGTCGTTCGGCCGCGAGCAGGATCGTCGTACGTGCGTCGGTGGTCACCGGCGGGTGCTCCTTCTCAGTGGGACGGCCGAGCACGGCCGCATCGGTCACGCCTAGGTTGCAATTAAGACACTACGTCTTACACGCCACCCAGGAGGAAATCGTGAGCCACCCGTCCCTGACCGTAAACCGCCTGACGCACTCGATCGGCGCCGAGATCTCCGGCGTCGACCTCGCTGCCGGGGTCGAGCCCGCCGTCGCCAAGGAGCTCGTCGACCTGTTCCACGAGCACCAGGTGCTGTTCTTCCGCGACCAGCAGCTCGACGACGTCTCGCACCGCGACTTCGCCCGGAACTTCGGACCGCTGCAGCACTTCGCGTTCCTGCCGCCGGTCTCCGAGGACGTGCCCGAGGTGCACGCGATCGACATCGACGGCGCCAAGCCGAAGACCGCCAACGCCGACATCTGGCACTCGGACGCGACCTTCCTGGAGAAGCCGCCGCTCGGGTCGATGCTGCGGGCGGTGATCCTGCCGGACGTCGGCGGCGACACGCTCTGGGCCTCGATGTACGCGGCGTACGACGCACTCTCGTCCCACGTGCAGCGCCTGATCGAGGGGATGACCGCAGTGCACGACTCGTCCAACTCGGTCAGCCACGCCCGCAAGACCGTCAATGCCGACTACCGCCCGGTGCACCACCCGGTCGTGCGCACGCACCCGGTGACCGGTCGCAAGGCGCTCTTCGTGAACAAGACGTTCACGACCCGGCTCGACGGGGTCACCGACCGGGAGAACGAGTCCCTGTTGACGATGCTGACCGACCACGTGCGCTCGCCCGACTTCCAGGTGCGCTTCCACTGGACTCCCGGTTCGGTCGTGCTCTGGGACAACCGCTGCACCCAGCACTACGCCGTGGCCGACTACGCGGGCCGGCGCCGCATGCACCGTGTGGTCATCGACGGTGATGCTCCTGCGTGAGAGCGCCTGCCCGCTGCTGGATCTCCTTGGCCACGTTGGCGCGCGGCGGCGTGCGGTCGGTGAGCATGGCCGCACGCCGAGCGGTGATCTCCGCGAACCGCTCGGGGTGGGTCGGCACCCAGAACTGCCGGTCGGCCACGCCCTGCAGGATTCTGCCTGCGGCGACCTCCGCGGTGATGCCGTCGTCGCGCAGGTGGCCACGCATCGTCTCGAGCATCTCGTCGGTCGCGGCGGTGTCCACGGCGTCGGTCAACGCGTCCTCGAAGATGCGGGTGCGCACCGCGGCCGGGCAGGCCACAGAGACACTCATCCGGGGAAACTGCTCGGCGGCCTCCAGGTACAAGCACTCGGTCATCGCCAGCACGGCGTGCTTGGAGGCGTGGTAGGCCGCGTTCATCGGGCTGCTGCTCACGGCGGCGACCGACGCCACGTTCGCGACGTACGTCGACCGCAGGTTGGCGCCCATCCACGGCACGAAGGAACGGATGCCGTGGAAGACGCCGTCGGCGTTGACGCGCTGCATGCGCTGCCAGGTCTCGGGGGAGGTCTCCCAGATGCGGCCGACGGACTCGATGCCGGCGTTGTTGACCAGCAGCTCCACCGAGCCGTAGGCGTCGAACGCGGCCTCGGCCAGGGCATCCACCGCCGCGGCATCGCGCACGTCGGTGGGCACGGCCAGCACGTCGGCTCCGGCTGTTGCCAGGTCGCGTCGCACCTCGTCGAGGCGCACGGCGTCCAGGTCGGCGATGACCACCTTCATGCCGAGGTCGGCGGTGAGGTGGGCGAGTGCGGCGCCGATGCCGCCACCGGCTCCAGTGATCACGGCGGTCTGCCCGCCGAACGTCTCGCGGAGGTCAGTCATCGCTGCCGCGCAGGACGGCGAAGTCACCGAGGGTGATCTGCATGTCGAACGTCCGCAACGCGAGCCGCCAGCCGTCAGACGTGTGCACCCAACGGTCGTCGTACTCGCCCATGCACTCGAAGAAGGAGCCGGCCATCGGGCCGGCGCCGACGTGGTGCACCCGGGCATACGCGAGGGTGCGTGCTCCGCCCTCGGTGAATTCGACGCGCAGGTTGCCGATCAGGTGCTGGGTCGGGCCGACGCCGTCGAGGTGGGCGCGCATCTTGGCGATCGTGTCCTCCAGACCGGTCGCGCCGTAGCCTGACCCGTCGTCGGCGAACGTGGCCCGCACGGTGTCCCAGTCGCGGGTGTCGATGGCCTTCTGCAGACCGAACAGGGCCTCCGCAAGCTCGTCCTTCGCAGAGTGCAGCTCGGCTCCAGATCGCTGGACTGCCGTCATGGGTGTGCTCCTCAGGTGGGTCCGGTCGGATGCTCCGGTTCTATGCGAACGGGGCGCCACGGACCCGATCTGTCCCGTTGAGTGGTTCCGGTGGTCGGGACCCTGCGCCGGTCAGGTTCGCCTCGTCGCTAGGTTCGCGACATGACCGAGCTGACTCACGAATCGACCCTGCGCGAACTGTCCACGGACCAGGGCGTGCTGCGCTACCACGAGGCCGGAGAGGGGCCGCCGCTGCTGATGCTGCACGGTTCCGGGCCCGGTGTGACCGGCTGGCGCAACTACCGCGGCAACCTCGCCCGGTTCGCCGAGCACTTCCGCTGCCTGGTGCTGGAGTTCCCCGGCTTCGGGGTCAGCGACGGTGCCGACGTCCACCCGATGGCGGCCGCCGTACCTGCCGTGGGGGCGTTCCTCGACGGGCTCGGCCTCGACCAGGTCGACGTCATCGGCAACTCGATGGGCGGAATCGTCGGCACGCAGTTCGCCCTGGCCCAACCCGACCGGGTCCGCCGACTGGTCACCATCGGCGGCATGGGGCGCAACATCTTCAGCCCCGGCCCCGGAGAGGGCATCAAGCTGCTGATGGAGTTCACCGACGAGCCCACCCGCGAACGCCTCGTGAAGTGGTTGCACTCGATGGTCTACGACCCGGCCATGGTCACCGAGGAGCTCATCGAGGAGCGGTGGGAGCAGGCCACCGACCCGGCCACCCTGGCGAGTGCCCGCAAGATGTATTCCACGGCCGCGATGACGGCCAACTTCAAGGCCGCCGCCGCGTCCGACGAGGCGCCGTACTGGGCGAAGCTGCACAAGATCAAGGCGGAGACCCTGATCACCTGGGGGCGTGACGACCGGGTGAGCCCCATGGACATGGCGCTCCTGCCGATGCGCACCATCCCGCACGTGGAGCTGCACGTGTTCCCCAACTGTGGGCACTGGGTGATGATCGAGCAGAAGGTGGCGTGGGAGAGCGCCGTCCTCGCGTTCCTCACGCGCGACGCCGCCGGTCGATGACCTCGGTCGCTCCCGGTCACCGGGACGCGGCGTTGTGGCCCCTGGTGGCGGCCTAGGTTCCTCCTACCCACATTCAGTGGCCGGGGAATGCGAGAGAGGACAGTGATGAGAGTCACTTTGGCTACACACAGGATCAAGGCGGCGGTGGTGGCGGTCGCGGCGGGGGCGATGCTGCTCGCCGGCTGCGGCGGGGGCACGAACGCTGCTGGCAGTGGGGAGAACGACCCCGACGCGACACTCCGCATCATGTACGGCATGGCGGCGTCCCTCGACCCGGTCGATGCTCCCGAACCGGCGCAGCTGACCTTCTCGACCTGGCCGGTCTACGACACGTTGATCACGATCGGTGACGACTCCACCTACCAGCCGATGCTGGCCACGGAATGGAAGTTCTCCGCCGACGGCAAGGCGCTGTCCCTCACGTTGCGCGACGGGGTCACCTTCAGTGACGGCACGCCCTTCGACGCCGCGGCGGTGAAGGCGAACCTCGACCGCTACCTGGCCGCCGACAAGTCGGCGGTGCAGATCGCCCTCGGCTCCGTGGCGAGCGTCGAGACCACCGGCAAGCTCACGGTGGACGTGAAGCTCAAGCAGCCGACCACGGCGATCCTGTCCGCCCTGGCCAGCAACCTGGGCGGCATCATGATCTCGCCGAAGGCGCTGACGTCGGGCGACCTGAAGAGCAAGCCGGTCGGCACCGGCGCCTACACGATCGAGTCGTTCAAGCCCGGCGAGGAGGCGGTCTACGTCCGCCGTACCGACGCCGGCGCGAAGTGGGACCCCAAGACCGGCAACGTCGCCAAGGTCGTGATCAAGAAGATCGCCAGCGACGACGCGAAGTACAACGCGCTCAAGAGCGGCCAGATCGACGTGACCACCTGGACCGGTGACCCGACCGTCTTCACCAAGGGTCAGGTGCAGACCGTCGCCCTCGACACCGCGCTCAACCTGGTCGGGATGTACTTCAACCCGAAGGTCAAGCCGCTCGACGACGTGAAGGTGCGCCAGGCGATCAACATGGCGATCGACCGCAAGGGCATCACCGAGGCCTTCGGCCCGGAGAACGAGGTGCGCGTGCAGCCGTGGCCCAAGGGCCTGGGCGGCTTCGAGAACTCTCGTGAGGAGCAGTACACCTTCGACCCGAAGGCCGCGAAGGACCTGCTGGCCGAGGCCGGCTACCCCGACGGGTTCACCATTCCCGGTGAGTTCCTGACCAACAACGCCTCCAGCATCGACAAGATCAGCGAGGTGGTGCAGGCGAACCTGTCCGACATCGGGATCAAGTTCGAGCTGCGCCCGATGGACATCCTGTCCCAGATCACCGGCTACGCCGAGGGCAACTACTCGGGTCAGTTCATGTACATGTCGCTGCCGTCGATCGACAGCTCCGCCTGGCTGCAGCGCCTCTTCGCCAACCCCGTCTGGTCTCCGGCCGGCCCGTCTCCCGAGATGACCGCCCTGATGGCCGGCGCCGAGGACCCGACCCTCAGTGACGACGAGCGTGCGGCCAAGGTCAGCAAGGCCGTGCAGTACGCAACCGACAACGCGCTCTACGCCCCGATCTTCCAGGGCGTCGGCGGGCTGGCGGCATCGAACAAGGTCACCGGTCTCGACGTGCTTCCGTCGCAGAGCGGCGTGGCCAACCTGCGCTACCTGGGCATGACCAAGTAGCTCACGCACCACACCACGGGCCGGTCGATCCTCGGATCGACCGGCCCTTGGTGTGTGCATGTGTTCCCGGTCACCGGGATGTGTCGTGGGGCACTTCCCGGGCGCCCTACTTTCCAACTACCACATCCGGTGGCGGGAAACGGCAGAGAGGTCAGTGATGAGAGTCACTCTGGGTACGCGGAAGATCAAGGCGGCGGTGGTGGCAGTCGCGGCGGGGGCGATGTTGCTCGCCGGCTGTGGCGGCGGCACGAACGCGGCCGGCGGCGGTGAGAACGATCCGGACGCCACGCTACGGATCATGTACGGCATGACGGCGTCGCTCGACCCGGTGGATGCTCCGGAGGCCGCGCAGCTGACCTTCGCCATCTGGCCGGTCTACGACACGTTGATCACGATCGGTGCGGACTCCACCTACCAGCCGATGCTGGCCACCGAGTGGAAGTTCTCCGCCGACGGCAAGACGCTGTCGCTCACCCTGCGTGACGGGGTCACCTTCAGTGACGGCACGCCGTTCGACGCTGCGGCGGTGAAGGCGAACCTCGACCGCTACCTGGCCGCCGACAAGTCGGCCGTGCAGGCCGCACTCAGCTCCGTGGTGAGCGTCGAGCCCACCGGTGACCTCACCGTGGACGTGAAGCTGAACCATCCGACCACGTTGATCCTCTCGGCGCTGGCCAGCAACCTGGGCGGGATCATGATCTCGCCGAAGGCGCTGACGTCGGGCGACCTGAAGAGCAAGCCGGTCGGCACCGGGGCCTACACGATCGAGTCGTTCAAGCCGGGCGAGGAGGCCGTCTATGTGCGTCGTACCGACGAGGGTGCGACGTGGGATCCGAAGACCGGCAACGTCGCCAAGGTCGTGATCAAGAAGATCGCCAGTGACGACGCGAAGCACAACGCGCTGAAGAGCGGCCAGATCGACCTCACCACGTGGACCGGTGATCCGGCCCTGTTCCCCGAGGGACAGTTCCAGACCGTCGACCTGAACACCTCGCTGGGCATGGTGGGCATGTACTTCAACCCGAAGGTCAAGCCGCTCGATGACGTGAAGGTGCGCCAGGCGATCAACCTGGCGATCGACCGCAAGGGCATCGTGGAGGCGTTCGCCCCGGTGAACGAGGTGCGCGTGCAGCCGTGGCCCAAGGGCCTGGGTGGTTTCGAGGACTCGCTCGAGGAGCAGTACGCCTACGACCCGAAGGCCGCGAAGGACCTGCTGGCCGAGGCCGGCTACCCGGACGGGTTCACCATTCCGGGGGAGTTCCTGACCAACAACACCTCCAACATCGACAAGATCAGCGAAGTGGTCCAGGCGAACCTGGCCGAGGTCGGGATCAAGTTCGAGCTGCGCCCGATGGACGTCCTTTCCCAGATCACCGGCTACGCCGAGGGCGGCTATTCGGGGCAATTCATGTACATGTCGCTCGCGTCGGTCGACAACTCGGCCTGGCTGGACCGACTGTTCGTGAACCCGGTGTGGAGCCCGGCTGGTGCCTCGCCGGAGCTGGTCGCCCTGATGGAGGGCGTCGACGACCCCACGCTGACTGATGAAGAGCGTGGCGCCAAGATCAGCAAGGCGGTTCAGTATGCGACCGACAATGCGTTGTACGCCCCGCTGTTCCAGGGTGTCGGCGGACTGGCCGCCTCGAACAAGGTCAAGGGGCTGGACAATCTCGCCGCCCAGATCGGGGTCGTGAACCTGCGCTACGTGAGCATGACCAAGTAGTCCTTCACAAGCCTGTGGCCGGTCGATCCGAGGATCGACCGGCCACAGTTGTCTTCGCCCGTGTGCGGGCTGGGGCGTTCAGACGGTCTTGGCGATGTAGACGTCGCAGGGCGCGTGCTGCGCGACCGTGGTCGCGATGCTGCCGAGCACGCGGGCAATGCCCTGGACCCGCTTGTTGCCGACCACGATCAACGTCGCCTTGTGGCGCTCGGCCTCGCCGACCAGTGCCTCTCCGGGCTTGCCGGGAGAGGCACTGCTGCTCACCTCGACACCGTCGGCGTCCAGGGACCGGACGACCTCCCGTGCGGTGGCGGCGGCCTCGTCCGCAGTGGAGAGCATCCAGCGGTCGGTGCCGGTGCCGACGACCTCGGCCACCCGGTCCCGGTCGTAGGCGCAGATCACGTGCAGACGTGCGCCGATGCCGGCGGCCAGATTCGCCGCGGTCTGCGCCGCCTGCCGTGCGGTGGGACTGTCGTCCACCCCGACGATGATGAGTCCTGACATTTGATGCTCCTCGGATGATCGCGCGTGGACTGTGGACGCTAGTCGCGCGGAGTCACCCGGTCGGGCCCGAGTCTCGCCACCCGGGACTGCCATCAGACAGGGCGAGCTCGCGGGGTGGACGGATGGTCGGCGACCAGCAGGATGCGATTGGCCGCGGGGTTCATGAAGGCGGCCTCGTCGGTGGCGATCGCCTCGCGCAGCGACGGGTCGCGGTCGGCCATCGCGAACATCTCGTGCATGGCGGCGTCGTCGTGGAAGACGATCTCGGTCACCACGTCGATCCCGTCGTGGTTCGCGGGAGCACCGCCCTCGGCGTACGGCGGGTCGACGTAGTTGCGGGTGTAGCTCGCGAACAGGTGCGCGAAGTGAGACATCGCGAACGGTGCGTGGTGGTTCTCGTAGTAGTCCCGGAACTCGCCGGCGGACAGGCCTTCCTTGCGATGGAACAGTCCGATCAACTTGGGCATGCTCAGACCTTCCTCTGTCCGACCCTGGTGGCGTTCTCGAGTTGGTCGATGCGGTGCTCGAGCCAGCCCGAGAGCCAGAAGTTCGCTTCGTGGGCTGGGTCCTCGAGCAGCGTGCGGTGCGAGTCGAGCAGCTGCCGGCTCGCCTGCGGATGGTCCGGGGTGTGCGCGAGCACGGCCTCCGCGAGGGCGGTGGCCTCGGCATGCTGGCCCTCCCCGGCGCGGGTCGCGGCCAACCGGAGCACGCTGTCGACGCCACCGGCCTCGACGAGGTCTGCGAGCACCTGGTTCGGCCCGATCGCGAGGAGCTCAGACGTTCGCTCGTGACGGAACCACCCCAGGTAGGTCTCCCAGATCGTGCGGACACCCCAGGCGACCCGGCCATAGCCCTGGCCGACCCGCAGCTCGGGCGGGAGGGCGACCTCGCGGACGAGAGTGTGCAGGTCGACGCCGTCATTGATGCCGCGAAGGGTCTCGTCACGGACGTAGGACACGGCGTCGTGCATGCGTTGCAGGCAGGCGTCGATGAGGTCGGCGCCCACGATCGGGTCGCCCCGCCCGGTGACCAGCATCTCTGGACGCAGGTCCCGGAGTCGGCGGATCGTGGCGAGGTAGGGCTCCACCTGGCGGTACTCGTGGCCGCGGATCGTGTTCAGGTTCGGGAAGTGGCAGAACAGCGGCCCCAGCAGGTTGCTGATCAGGGCGATCCGGTGCTGGGGGAGCCAGACCATCGCGCCGTCCGTGGTCTCGCCGGTGCCGTGCCACAGCTCGACGTCCAGGCCGCCGAGTGTGAAGGCCATCCGGTCCTCGAAGGTCAGGTCGGGAACGGGCGAGTCCTGCTGGAGCGAGAGATCGGGCCGCTCGGCGGCGAACCTCTTGATCTCAGCGGTCGGCGAGAGGTCGAACCAGGCCGCGTTCCACAGACGCATCCGTCCGCGGATCCGGGCGTCCTGGCCCTGGGCGAACTGGTTGCGCGCCTGGGCGACGTAGACCGTGCCGTCGTCGCGGAAGTTCGCCACCCCGCCGACGTGGTCGGTGTGGCCCTGCGTGGTGATGACGTACGGCGTGGGACCCGGGCACACCTGGTCGAAGAGGTGACGGTGGTGCACCGACTCGTAGCCGAGGCCGGTGTTCACGATGATCCGGCCGGCATCCGTGACCAGCATGTAGGCGTAGGACGCCCCGCTGGATCGGTACAGGAAATCGGTCAACGGCACGGCTTCGTCGTCGTACACGAAGTCGAGCAGCACCTTGCCGGGTCGCTCGTCGATGAGTCGGTCGACTTCGGCGGCCAGGTTGCTGGGAGAGGTCATGGTGGTCATCCCTTGATCAGGTAGCCGCCGTCGACGGCGATGGTCTGTCCGGTGAGGAACTTGGCAGCGTTGCTGGCCAGGAAGAGGACGACCGGAGAGATGTCATCAGGCTGCCCGACCCGGCCCATCGGCGTGCGCGCGATGGTGGGCGCGACGGCAGCGTCGTTGCCGACCAGGCCGGAGGTCATGTTGGTCTCGACGAGGCCGGGGGCCACCGCGTTGACCCGGATCGAGTCCTTCGCCCAGGCAAGGGCGAGGGACTTGGTCATCTGCACGATGCCTGCCTTGGCGGCGCCGTACCCCGGGACCACCTCCACGGCCTGGAAGCTGGTCATGGAGGCCAGGTTGACGATCGCCGCGCCATCCGCGGAGGACAACAGGTCGTGGCAGGCGTTCGAGAGCCTGAAGGCCGAGGAGAGATTGATCCGCAGCGCGTCCTCGAAGACGTCGGGGTCCCATTCGTCGCGACGCACGAGGTTCTGGCCCGCGTTGTTGACCAGCACGTCGAGCTGGCCCAACCCGGCGGCCAGTGCCTCTATCTGGGTGGGTTCGGACATCTCGCACTGGACGTAGCTGATGCCGTCGAGGTCCGCGTCGTACTCGTCGGCGGAGTCGCGGCGGCCAGTGACGGTGACCTTGGCGCCGGCCGATCGGAAGTCGTGGGCCATGGCCAGGCCGAGGCCGCTGGAGCCGCCGGTGACGAGGACGTGCCGGTCGCTGAAGTCGAAGGAAACGTTCATCGGGGGTCTCGTTTTCTGGTCGGGTCCGGCGACCGTAGCCAATTCTTGAACATTGTTCAAGAGATTCTTGAACAATGTTCAAGTCCTCGCTAGTCTCCACGTCGTGACCAGTCAGAAGGAACCATCGGCCGCCGACGACAAGCGTCGGCTCATCCTCGACGCGGCCGTTGAGCTCGTCTCCGAGGGCGGGTACTCAGCGCTGTCGATCCGCGCGCTCGCGTCTCGGGCGGGGATGAGCCTCGGGCTCCTCTACTACTACTTCGCCGACAAGCACGCAGTCTTCGCGGCCCTCATGCGCGACCAGCAGGCCACCATGGTGGAGCTGCTCGACAGCCAGCCGCGCGACCCGGGGCTGAGGTCCCTGCTCCTCGCCATGGTGGAGCCGACCCGGCGACAGTGGCTCCAGGTGGGGCGCCTGGTCGGGGTGTGGCGGGCCGAGCGTCCCGACGTGACTGTGGAGGCGAGGGAGCAACAGCTCGGCAGTGCTCGCATGCAGTTCGAAGCGCTGGAGCGAGCACTGCGGGAGTGCGCCGATGCCGAGGGGCGCACCCTGCGCGCCGAGCCCGAGATCGTGCCGTTCGTCTGGGCCTCGCTGATGGGCATCGCCGACCTGCACGCCCAAGGCTGGGTGACCCCCATTGACGAGGACCGACTCACCGACATCACCGTCAGCGCCATCGAGGAACACGTCCTCGTGCCGATCAAGGAGTGACATGCCCACCCGTGAAGAGATCTGCCGCCTGTGCGATGGCTACATCGCCGCGCTCAACCGCCGCGACCCTGAAGCAGTGATCGCGTTCTTCGCCGAGGACGCCGTGCAGGAGGAGCCGGTCGGTTCGGCCCCCAACGTCGGCCGGGAGAAGATCCTGGCCTTCTTCGAGGGCCACCGCGAAGCGCCGATCACGGTGACCCGATTCGGACCGGTCAACGTGGTCGGCAACCGGGCGGCGTTTCAAGCGTACGTCGCCATCGACACACCTGACGGCTCGGTCGCGATCACCACCACCGACGTGATCACGGTCGATGACGACTGCCTGATCAGTGAGCTCCTTGCCTTCCCCGACCGCGAGGGAGACCCCGACGACGCACCGGGAGCCCGCCTGCTCGCCGACTCGTGGGCGAAGACGAGCAGCGTGACATGAGGCTTCGCATCGACGACCTGACCGAGCCCGTGCTGACCGACGTACAACGGATGGCACTCGCTGATGCCGAGCAGCACCCGGTCGACCTGACCGTCGAGGCGGTTCTGGCCCGGTCCCGTCAGGCGACCGGGCTCGACGACTTCGGCGCCGACGACTTTCGCGAGCGGATGCGGGTCTGGCTCGACGAGGTCCGGACCGACCCCAACCGCACCGCCTTGGCTCGCCGGGTGATGTTCGGCCTCTGCGTCAAGCACGCCTCGAACCGACTGCGCATCGAGGCCCTGCTCGCGCGGCACCCGGAGATCCACGACCAGCAGATCGTCGCGCCGGTGTTCGTCACCGGGCTGCCGCGGTCCGGCACCACTCACCTCGTCAACCTGCTCGCGGCCGACACCAGGTTCAGGTCCCTGCCGTTGTGGGAGGCCGACCAGCCGGTGCCAGACAGGGGTGAGTCACCGGGACGCGACGGACTCGACCCGCGGTTCGCCCGGTGTGACGAGGCGTGGGACCGAATGCGGTCGGGCAATCCCTATCTCGCGGCGTGGCACACGATGGCCCCCGACTCGATCCACGAGGACATCGAGCTCTGGGCGAATGACTTCGCCGGCTACAACCCCGAGTGGATCTTCCAGATGATGCCGAAGTGGCAGGCGCACTACCTGGACCACGACCAGACACCGCACTACGAATATCTTCGCACCGTGCTGAAGATCCTCCAGTGGTACCGCCCCGGCGAGCGCTGGCTGTTGAAGTGCCCCCAGCACCTGGAGAACCTCGGCCCCCTCACGAAGGTGTTCCCCGATGCGACGCTGGTGATGACGCAGAGAGACCCCGTGGGTGTGGTGCAGTCGGCCGCGACCCTGCGTGCCTACGGCGCCCGCACGATGTACCACCGCTTCGACGTGAACGAGATCCTCGACTACTGGGCGGCCCTGGTGGAGCGACTGCTCCGGTCAGCAGCGCGCGACCGCCACCTGCTTCCCGAGGGCGCGATCCTCGACGTGCCCTTCCACGAGTACATGGCCGACACCATGGGCACGGTCGAGCAGGTCTACGCGCACGCCGGGCTGGAGCTCACCGAGCAGGCCCGCTCCGAGATCACGGCGTACGTCGACGCGCACCCACGCGACAAGCACGGGTCGATGACCTATGACCTGAGAGCAGACTTCGGTGTCACGCCCGAGACGCTTCGTCAGCGTTACCTCTTCCACCTCGAGCGGCATCCGGTGCCCGTCGAGGTGCACTGAACACGTCACCCCCGCGCGCGTGCCGAAACCACAGGAGGAGAAGGTCATGGACAGTGCCCGCGAGATTGAAAACCTGCTGTACCTCTACGCCGAACGCATCGACAACGGCGACCTGGACGGCGTCGCCGCACTCTTCGCACACGGCCGCGTCGTACGTGGTGACGGGCCACCGGCCGAGGGGAGCGACGCCGTCCGCCGGACGTACCGGACCAGGCTGTACGCGGACGGCACACCGCGGACCAAGCACGTGACGACCAACGCGATCATCGAGGTGGACGAGGAACGTGGCACGGCGTCCTGTCGCAGCTACTACACCGTGTTCCAACAGACAGCGGCGTTGCCGCTCCAGGCGATCATCACGGGGCGCTACCACGACACCTTCCACGTCCGCGACGGTCGCTGGTGGTTCGACACCCGGACCTTCCAGGTCGACCAGGTCGGGGACGTGAGCCAGCATCTCGACGAAGCACAATCCCTGGGCCTCACTCGACGCATGGTCGAGAAGGGCTGACCGGTCCTGGCAGCTTCGTCACATCGCGCTGCGTGCACCGCCGTCGACCCGCATCTCGGCACCGTTGAGGTAGGCGCCGTCGGCCGACGCGGCGAACGCGATCGCGGCGGCGAGATCCTCGGGCTCACCCGGTTGATGCCAGAGCGTGGCGAGACGTGAGTACCAGGTCGGGTCCAGGGCGCCGACGGTTCCGTTCATCATCGGGGTCCGTACGCCGCCGGGGGAGATCGGCACCACCCGGATCCGGCGCTCGCCCAGCTCGGCGGCAAGGCTCAGTGAGTAGGAGAGGAGCGCTGCCTTCGAGGCGGCGTACCCGGACATGCCGGGATGGGCTTGCGTCGCCGCGGTGGAGCAGACGTTCACGATCACCCCGGTTCCGTCCGGCAGGTGGGGGATCACCTCTCGGCACAGCAGCATCGGCCCGAAGGTGTTGACCATGAAGACATGGGCCAGCTGTTCGGCGGTGACGGCGTCGGCCGGAGTCAGATCGGTCATGCCGGCGACGTTGGCCAGCACGTCGATCGAGCCCATCGTGGCGCGTGCCGCCTCGACCGCGGAGACCAGCGAGTCCTCGTCGGTGAGATCCGCGACGAACGGCGTGAAGCGCTCGGGCTCAGCGACCTGGCGAAGAGTCTCACGCAGGCCGGCCTCGTCCCGGCCGACGCCGAACACACGGGCGCCTTCGGCGACCAGCCGCACCGCGGTCGCCCGGCCGATGCCGGAGGAGGCCCCGGTCACCAGGACCGACCTGTCGTCGAAGCGCCTCATGAGGTGGCGGCCGAACGCTCGGCACGGTCGGTGCCGGGGAGATGCTGCGCCTGCAGCCGGGGGATGACTTCGTCGGTGAGCAGGTGCACGCTCTTCCAGGCCTCGTCGATCGGCATCCCGCCGACCAGGGGGTGCAGCGTCACCGATGCCTCCGGACCCTGCTCGGCCAACTCCGCGAGTAACTCCTCCGGAGTGAGCACGCGGTAGCGACCGGAGGCGCGAACGTCCTCGATGGACCTGACTCCGCGCACGTGCATCACCGACTTCATGTCGGAGGCTGCCCAGGCGCCGTACTCGACCGCTTCCCACATCAGGTGCCTGCCCAGCTGCGACCAGGCGCGCTCGGGATCCTCGTGCAGGATCACCATTCCGGGGCGGTGCGCGGCGACCATGTTGGCCACGGGCTCGATGCCCTCAGCACGGCACAGCTCCTCGTAGTGGGCCAACAGGTCCGGGAGGTGGTCGGGGATCTGCAGTGGCAGCCGGAAGCGGACGGCGCGACGGGCGGTCGCCTTCGCCGAGCCGCCGACCATGATGAACGGATGCGGCTGGGTGAGGGGTCGCGGTGTGATCGCGACGGTGGTGCCGTTGTGGTCGAACGGCTCGCCGGTCCAGGCCTTCAGCAACGTCTCCAACAACTGGTCCATCAGCTTGCCGCGTTGGCTGTAGTCCTTGCCCATCGCGGCGTACTCGACCGGGCGGTAGCCGAGTCCGAGGGTGACACTCATCCGGCCGCCGCTCACCTGGTCCACGACCGCGAGGTCCTCAGCGAGCCGGATCGGATCCCACAGCGGCCCGAGTGCCGCGGCCACGCCCACGCGGATGCGCTCGGTGCTGGCCAGGATCATGCCGCCGGTGAGGATGGGGTTGCTGCTCCAGCCGAAACCGCTCGAGTGGTGCTCATCGAGACTGATCAGGTCGACGCCCTTCGTGTCCGCGAACTGCGCCATCTCCAGTGCTGCGCGGAAGACGTGTGACTGCTGCACGGGATCCGGGTCGGGCAGGGCGAACGTGAAGCGCAGGGCGGTGCGGGGCATGGGACCTCCAAGGACCGTGAGCCCCAAGACTGGCCAGCGTCCGTGCAGTCGCTGTCGGTGATCCTGTTGGGTGGGACCTCGGTCGCCCGGCTACCGGGTCAGGAAGTCGACGAGCAGGTCGTTGACCTGAGCCGGTGCTTCCATCTGGACGAAGTGGCCGGCGCCGGGGATCACGTGCACACCCAGCAGCCCGGGGACCGAAGCACGCATGGCGTCCATCGATCCGGCGCCCGTGATCTGCCGGACCGGGTCACGGTCGCCGGTGACGAAGAGGACGGGCAGCGTGATCGGCTCGTCAGGCCGCTCCTGCTTCTCGGCCCAGACGTGATCCGCGGCGCGGTACCAGTTCAGTCCACCCGTGAAGCCTGTGCGGGTGAACTCCTGCACGTAGTGGCCGAACTCCTCCTCGGAGAGCCAGGGCCAGGGCAGACGAGGTGCCGTGGGGAGCACGTCGAGATAGCCGTTGCCCTCGCTGGTGTGCTCGAAGATGTCGGCGTAGCGGTAGCCGCCACTGAGCGCCCAGAACACCCGGCTCAGGAACCCGGCGGGGTCGGCGTCCAGCTCCGCGTCGGCCTTTCCGGGCTGCTGGAAGTAGTGCATGTGGAAGAAGTGCTGCGTCGCGACCCGGGCGTACGCCGCGCTCGGTCGCATCGGTGACGTGTCGGCCCGGGGCACACTCAGCTGGAAGAGGCCACGCACTCGGCCCGACGCCCACTGGGGGAGGTCCCAGACCAGCCCCGCGCCGAAGTCGTGACCGATGAACACCGCGTCGTCGATCGCGAGGGCGTCAAGCAGGCCGACCAGGTCGGCGACAGTGTGGGTGCGGGAGTAGGCAGCGGGATTCGTGGGCCGGTCCGTGCCGCCGTACCCGCGCATGTCGACGGCAATCGCACGGTGACCCGTGGCCGCGATCACCGGGAGCTGGTGGCGCCAGCTGTGGGCGAGGCCCGGGAACCCGTGGCACATCACCACCGCCGGCCCGGTGCCCTGCTCGAGGACCCGCATCCTGATCTCGCCGACGTCGACCAGGCGCTCGCGCAGTTGCATCGGATCGGATGCTGTCATCGGGTCCATGTCCTCTCCTCGGCCGGGTCCCGGCGACAGCCTGCCGACACCGTCCGGAGGGAGCGGTCGGTGATCCCAGTGGGTAGGACCAAGGCTGCCGATCGAAACCGGTTTCCCTACGTTCATGCGGGAGGGCAGCCCGCCTGGCTGTCTCGCACCCCGCCGAGGAGTCCTCCCATGAGCACAAGCAGAGACACCGTTGTCGCGGTGTGCGACGCCTACATCGCCGCGATGACCGTCGGTGACCCGGAGAAGACGGCGAGCCTGTTCTCACCGACCGCCACGCACGAGGAGCCGATCGACACCCCGGTGCGCCACGGCCGCGACGAGATCTTCGCCTTCCTCGACCAGTACAAGGACCTGGGCTTCAAGCTCACCCGGCTCGGGCCCGTGACGGTGGTCGGCAACCGGGGCGCCTTCCAGGTCCGTGTCGACATCCCTACCCCCGACGGCACCAAGTCGATGACCGCGACTGATCTCGTCACCGTCGACGACGAGGGGTTGATCTCCGGAATCGTCGTCCTCCCCGACGCCGAGGCGACGCCGTGATGACGTTGCTGCGTCCCTCGGGGCGGGCACACCAGCTGGCCGGCATGGCGGAGGACGCACTGCACGCGATCGCGACCATGGTGGAGAGCGCGAAGCGTGAGGCGAGCCGGTCACTGCCCTCGGGCACCTACGCCCTGGTCCGCCTCCGCATGGCTCACCTCCTCGGCGTCGACGACGGCTGGCATCCGGTGATCGGCGACGTACGACTCGAGAAGCTGGCCGACTGGCCGACCTCTCCGGCGTTCTCGGCGACGGATCGGGCGATCCTCTCCGTCGCGGAGCAGTTCCAGCTGGACGTGGCGGGGAGCACCGACCAGCAGCGGGCCGACCTGCACGACGCGCTCGGTGAGGACGCCGAGGCGCTGCTCGAGGTGCTGTACGCCGTCGACGCCGAGCTCCGCCTGTGCGCGGCGACCCGGCAGCTGTTCGGTGAGGACCCGGTGGCCGACGTGGCGCCCGACCTCGGGGTCGGACTGACCGATGCACTGAACCTGGTGACCACCGAGATCAGCAGGCTCGACACCCTCGACCCGCTCACCACCGAGCTGGTCCGGTTGCGCGGCGCGCGGCTGCACCACTGTCGGCTCTGCGAGTCGCTGCGGCATGCCGATGCGCTCGCGGCCGGCGGCACTGAGGACTTCTTCGCGCAGGTCGACGACTACGAGACGGCGGGCTTCTCCGACCGCCACACGGTCGCGCTGCGCCTGGCCGACGCGATCCTGGCGCGACCCGGCGACTTCCCGGACGGCCTTGCCGACCAGGTGCATGCCGAGTTCGCACCGACCGAAGCGCTCGAGATCGTGCTGGACGTCGTACGCAACGCCCGCAACAAGATCGCGGTAGCGCGCGGCACGGACGGCGATGGCGTGGGGGAGCAGGTGCGCGTCTTCGCCACACCGGGCGGTCGGTTCGAGCTGCGATGACCACGGACCCCAGAGGCATTCCCGACGACCTGCCCGAAGCGGGGCGTGCGTACGCCGGCTTCGACGGCAGGGTCGGTCGCACCATCGCCGGATCCGAGCCGTGGTGGCCACCGAGGCCACGGGCCACCGAGAAGGCACCCAACGTCATCGTCGTGCTGTGCGACGACATGGGCTACTCCGACATCGGCTGCTTCGGCTCCGAGATCGCGACTCCCAACCTCGACCGCCTCGCCGACGAAGGCGTGCGCTACACGAACTTCCACGTCACTCCGATGTGCTCGCCGACCCGGGCCGCGATGCTGACCGGGCGCAACTCCCACGCGGCCGGCATCGGCTACGTCGCCCACGCCGACCCGGGGTTCCCGGGCCAGGCGATGGAGCTGGCCGACGACGTCAGCACCATCGCCGAGGTGCTGCGCGACAACGGCTACTCGACCCTGATGGTCGGCAAGTGGCACCTGTGCAAGGACGCCGACGTCACCGACACCGGCTCCCGCAAGTCGTGGCCACTGCAGCGCGGCTTCGACCGGTTCTACGGGATCATGGACGGGATGACGGACATGTTCCACCCGCATGCCCTCTACCGCGACAACAGTCGGATCACGCCCGCCGAGCACCCCGACGACTACTACTTCACCGACGACCTCACCGACGAGGCGATCGCGATGATGCGCGCGGTCAAGGCCTCCGACCCGACGAAGCCGGCGTTCCTCTACTTCGCCCACGGGGCCGTGCATGCGCCGCTCAACGCGCCGGCCGCCGACATCGAGAGGCACCGCGGTGCCTACGAGGCCGGCTGGGACCGGATTCGCGCCGAGCGGTTCGCCCGTCAGCAGGAGCTCGGCGTCGTCGCGCCGGGCACGACCCTGGCTCCGCGCAACAGCGAGGAGGGCGACGACGTGCCCCCGTGGGACGAGCTTCCCGCCGAGCGCAAGCAGGTGTTCGCCCGCTACATGGAGGTGTACGCCGCGATGGTGCAGTCCGTCGACACCTCACTGGGCCGGCTCCGCGCGGCGCTCGAGGAGCTCGGCGAGTGGGACAACACCTTCCTGCTCTTCACCTCCGACAACGGGGCCTCGCGTGACGGTGAGACGCAGGGGAGCAGCCAATACTTCGACGTGCTGCGGCACTACCACGGCGGCGGCGCCGGGATGGACGCCGAGTTCGACCGCGACCTCGCCCGCATCGACGAGATCGGCGGGCCACGGTCGCTGCCGCACTACCCGCGCGGCTGGGCGATGGCCTCGAACACGCCGTTCCGGCTCTACAAGACCAACACCCACGCCGGCGGCCACTCGGTGCCGACGATCGTCAGCTGGCCGGCCGGGCTCACGACGGACGGCGGCGGTCTGCGGCGGCAGTACGTCCATGTGACCGACCTGTTCCCGACCCTCCTCGAGGTCACCGGGGCGACGGCGAGCGACCAGCGGTACGGCGTACCCCTCAAGCCCCTCGCCGGATCCAGCTTCCTGCCCACGCTCTCCGACGCGGAGGCGCCCGAGACCCATCGTGAGCAGTACTACGAGATGCAGGGCCACCGCGGCTACTACCGCGACGGCTGGGAGATCGTGACCAGGCACCGCCCGCTCACTCCGTTCGGCGACCACGAGTGGCAGCTGTACGACGTACGCACCGACCCGACCGAGACCCGCGACCTGGCCAAGGACCACCCCGACCTGGTCGCCGAGCTGGCCGCGTGCTGGGACCGAGCCGCCTGGGAGAACCAGGTGTTCCCGCTCAACGAGGGCTCCGGCCTGATGCGCAACCTGCGACCCGAGCGGGAGGACGTCTACGCCCTGCCGGTGCGCCTGGTGCCCGGCACGCCGACGCTGGAACGCTATCGGTCGCTGATGCTGGTCTACCGGCGCTCGTTCACCGTCACGGTCGACCTCGACTTCAGTCCCGGTGACCGTGGCGTGCTCTTCGCGCACGGCTGCCAGAGCGGCGGCTACTCGCTGTCCGTCGACGGCGACCGGCTCAGCTACTTCCACAATCACTCGGGCACCGTCGACGTGCTCGACCTCGGGCTCCTCGCGCCCGGCCCGCAGCAGATCGTGCTCGACGTCGAGGCGGGCACCGGCGGCCTGTTGGTCGACGTACGGGCACGAGTCGCGGGCGAGCCCCGCGGCAGCGCCGAGGGCCTGGTCATGCCGATGGGACAGGCAATGTTCCAGGGCATCGACATCGGCGTCGACCGCGGCTCACCCGTGAGCTGGGAACGCTTCGACGCCGAGGGCACCTTCGCCTGGCGTGGAGACCTGCATGCAGTCACCTGGACACCGGGAGCCCATGCCCCCGGCACCGGACCGGAAACCCTGGCACGACAACGAGAGATCGGGATGGCCTTCGAATGAGCGACACGACAACGACGACGGAGTGGGACGACGAGTGCGACGTGCTCGTGGTGGGCTCGGGTGGCGGTGGCCTGACCGGCGCCTACACCGCGGCACGAGAAGGGCTCTCGGTGATCCTCGCCGAGGCGAGTGACCGCTTCGGCGGCACCACCGCCTACTCGGGCGGCGGCATGTGGTTCCCCTGCAACGCCGTGCTGGAGCGGGCCGGGAGCACCGACACCTTCCGTGACGCGACGACCTACTACCGCTCGATCGTCGGTGACCGGACCCCCCGTGAGCTTCAGGACGCCTACCTGGAGACCGGCGCCCGGCTCGTCGACTACTTCGAGCAGGACGACGACTTCGAGTTCCTGGTCTTCCCGTGGCCGGACTACTACGGCTCGGCACCGAAGGCCAGCGCCACCGGCCGGCACATCATGATGAAGTCGCTGCGACCCGACGAGCTGGGCTCCCTGCGCGACTCGTTGCGCTCCACGCTCCCGGTCGAGCGCGCCGGCGCACCGCTGCCCGAGAGCATCGACGGCGGACAGGCGCTCATCGGCCGACTGCTGCTCGCGCTGTCCCGCCGCGAGGCGGTCGACCTGCGCCTGGACACCACGTGCGACGAACTGGTCCGTGAGGGCGACGCCGTGGTCGGAGCGGTCGTCACCCAGGCAGGAGTCCGTCGCCGGATCCGCGCCAGGCGTGGCGTCCTGGTCGCGGCCGGTGGCTTCGAGCACAACGAGCAGATGCGGACGGCGTACGGCGTGCCCGGCGCGTCCCGTGACGCCATGGGGCCGGCCACCAACCTGGGCCTGGGCATCAAGGCCGGCATCGACGTCGGCGCCGACACCGACCTGATGGAGGAGGCCTGGTGGTCACCGGGCCTGACCCACCCCGACGGGTCCTCGACGTTCTCCCTCTGGTTCACCGGCGGCATCTTCGTCGACGACAACGGTGAGCGTTTCGTCAACGAGTCCTGGGCCTACGACCGGATCGGCCGCGAGGTCATCGACAAGATCGCTGCCGGCGACGTGACGCTGCCGTTCTGGATGGTCTACGACGACCGCGACGGCGAGCGGCCCCCGGTGCGGGCGACCAGCGTGCCGGCGGGGGAGACCCGCGACTACCAGGAGGCCGGGCTGTGGTTCAGCGCCGACACCCTGGACGAGCTGGCGGCGAAGATCGGGGTGCCGGCGGACCGGCTGGCCGAGACCGTCGCGCGGTTCAACGGTTTCGTCGAGGCCGGTCATGACGACGACTTCAACCGTGGCGACGAGCCCTACGACCGGTCCTTCTCCGGTGGGGAGTCGCCGCTCGTGGCGATCGAGAAGGGCCCGTTCCACGCGGCCGCCTTCGGCCTCTCCGACCTTGGCACCAAGGGCGGGCTGCGAACCGACGCCTCCGCACGTGTGCTGGACCCCGAGGGTGCCGTGATCCGTGGGCTCTACGCCGCCGGCAACTCGATGGCGGCCCCTAGCGGCACGGTCTACCCCGGCGGCGGCAATCCGGTCGGCACCAGCATGGTCTTCAGCCACCTCGCGGCACTCGACATGGCGGGTGACAAGTGAACCGCAAGATCCTGCCCGTTCCCCAGCCACGGCAGACGATTGCGCCCTCCGTCGACCGCGTGCACCAGGACCCGGCGTTCCCCGTGCGGGAGCGGGTCTCCCCACCTGAGGGCGCCCCCAACGTGCTGGTGATCCTCGTCGACGACATGGGCTTCGGGGCCTCGTCGGCGTACGGCGGCCCGTGCCGGATGCCGACTGCCGACCGACTGGCCGCGGGCGGGCTGAGCTACACCCGGTTCCACACCACCGCGATCTGTGCGCCGACCCGGGTCTCGCTGCTCAGCGGTCGCAACCACCACAGCGCGGGCATGGGCACCGTGCCCGAGATGGCCACCTCGTCACCCGGCTACGACTGCATCCGGCCCGACACGATGGCCACGCTGCCGGAGATCCTGTCGGGCAACGGCTACCTGACCGGGGCCTTCGGCAAGATGCACCAGACGCCCATGTGGGAGGTCGGCGAGACCGGTCCGTTCGACCGCTGGCCGCTCAACGAGGGTTTCGACAGGTTCTACGGCTTCATCGGTGCCGAGACCAACCAGTTCACCCCGGCGCTGATCGACGGCTTCACCCCGATCGACCCGCCGCGCACCCCGGAGGAGGGCTACCACCTCTCCGAGGACCTGGTCGACCAGGCCACCACCTGGATCGAGAACGTGAGCTCGCTCGAGCCCGACCGCCCGTGGTTCACCTACCTGAGCTTCGGTGCCTGTCACGACCCGCTGCACGTGCCCGAGTCCGAGTCCTGGCGCGGTCGCTACCGCGGCGAGTTCTCGCGGGGCTGGACCGCCCAGCGGGAAGAGACCCTGGCCAGGCAGAAGGAGCTCGGCCTGGTGCCGCAGGACGCCACGCTGCCGGAGTTCGACCCGGACGTGCCCGACTGGGAATCCATGGGCGACGACGAGCGCATCGTGTGCGAGCGACTCATGGAGCTGTACGCCGAGTTCGCCGAGCACATGGACACCCAGATCGGCAGGCTGATCGACACGCTCGAGGGCCTCGGCCAGCTCGACAACACCTTGGTCGTCTACATGCTCGGCGACAACGGTGCGGCCGCCGAGGGCGGCATCAACGGCTCGGCGAACCTCGTGTGCAACCTCAACCGGGTGCCCTACAAGGTCGAGGACATCATGGCGCAGCTCGACGAGCTGGGCGGCCCGATGACCTACCCGCACTATCCGGTGGGTTGGGCGCTGGCGATGAACACGCCGTACCAGCAGTCGAAGAAGTACGCGTCGCACTACGGCGGCACCCGCAACGGGATGATCGTGCACTGGCCGGAGAGGATCACCGAGGCCGGCGTGCGCCACCAGTGGCAGCACTGCGTCGACCTCACGCCGACCGTGCTCGAGGCCGCCGGCATCCCGGTGCCCGACGTCGTCGACGGCGTGCCGCAGGCGCCGATGGAGGGCACGTCGTTCGCGGACACCTTCACCGACGCCGACGCCGAGGAACGCCACACCACGCAGTACTTCGAGATCCATGGCAGCCGGGGCATCTACGACCACGGCTGGACGGCGGTCACCCGCCACATGTCGATGCCGTGGAGCCGGCCCTATCGCCCGGCGCCTCCCTTCGCGGAGGACGTCTGGGAGCTCTACGACACGACCTCCGACTGGACCCAGGCCGAGAACGTCGCCGAGAAGTTCCCCGAGAAGCTCGAGGAGCTCAAGGCGAAGTTCCTCGTCGAGGCGGCCCGCTACCAGGTGCTGCCGCTGGACGACCGCATGCAGGAGCGCTTCGACCCGGCTGCCGCACCGCGGCCGGACCTGCTCGGCGAGCGACGCTCGGTCACCCTGCGGCCGTCGATGCACGGGATCCGTGAGGGCATCGCACCCGACGTGAAGAACACCTCGTTCACGATCGCCGTCGACCTCACGGTTCCTGTCAGCGGCGCCGACGGGGTGCTGATCGCCCAGGGCGGGCGGTTCTCCGGCTGGACGCTCTACGTCAAGGACGGCCGCCCGGTCTATTGCTACAACCGTGCCGGGGAGCGCACCTGGGTCCGTGGCGAGTCCGTCGTACCCGCCGGTGAGCACGTGGTCGGCCTGCAGGTCACCTACGACGGGGGAGGCGTGGGCAAGGGCGCCGACGTCGTCCTGACCGTCGACGGGGAGGCGTGCGGGGCGGGCCGCCTCGAGCGCACGATCGGCTTCCAGTTCTCGATGGACGAGACCATGGACGTCGGGCGTGACCGGGGCACCCCCGTCACCGAGGAGTACGCCGCACATCCGCGGGACAACGCCTATCGCGGCGGGCTCAAGCAGGTCCGCGTCGACCTCGCCGAGCGAGTCGACGGCCCCAGCGTGGAGGAGCGGCGACGCGTCGTGATGACCACGCACTGACGTGGCGCTGCCGGGCGGCCGGGCGGTGAAAGGTGATCCCGATCACTGGGACCACTGAGCCGCCCGGCCTCCTCCGCCGCGAAGGTTGCCCCAGAGGACGTTTTCGACTGAGGAGCACGCCATGGCCGCCACGGAACTGAGATTCGACGACCTGCTGGACCCGGTCCTGACACCGGCCCAGCAGCAGATGGTCGACTACGCGAACGCAAACCCGGTCGACTACAGCGTCGACGCGGTTGTCGCCGGTGCCCGTGCGATGACCGGGATCGAGGACGTCGGGCCCGATGACGGGTGGGACGAACGGCTCCAGGTCTGGATCGACGTCGCCCACGAGCCGAACCGCACGAACATGGCGCGGATGGCGATGCTCGGCCTGTCCACGAAGTTCCTCTCCAACCGGATGCGCGTCCATGACTTCGCGGCCCGCCACCCCGAAGTACGTGACATCGAGATCGCCGCGCCCGTGATGGTGAGCGGACTCTTCCGCAGTGGCACCTCGCACCTGGTGAACCTCCTCGCGGCCGACACGAGATTCCGGGGCGCTCCCTTGTGGGAGCTCAACCAGATGGTGCCCGGACGCGGTGACGGAGCGGGCCCGGACGGGGTCGACCCCCGGTTCACCCGCGCGGCCGAGAACTATGAGATGGCGCAGGCTGCCAACCCCTACATCAAGTCGTGGCACCCGATGGATCCGTGGCGGATCGAGGAGGACATCGAGATCCTGGCGTCGAACTTCTCCGGCACCTATCCCGAGCACCTCTTCCAGCACGCCGAGCCGTGGCGCGACTACCACCTCGCGCACGACCAGACCCAGCACTACGAGTTCCAGAAGCTGTGCATGCAGGTCATGGACTGGCACCGGCCCGGCGAGCGCTGGCTGACGAAGTATCCGGCTCACATCGAGAGCCTGCCAGCGCTGCTGAGTGTCTTCCCCGACGTGATCGTGGTGGAGACCCATCGTGACCCTGTCGGCGCGGTCGTCTCCGCCGCCACCATGCACTCCTACATGGCCCGCACCTGGCAGCACGAGATCGACTACGCGCATCACCTGGACTACTGGCGCGACCTCAGCCAACGCCTGCTGGAGGCGGGGGTGCGTGATCGTCATCTGGTCGAGGACCAGGTCGTGGACGTCTACTACGACGAGATGGTGGCCGACAACTGGTCGGCGGTGAATGCGGTGTACGACAAGGCCGGCATCGAGATGACGGACAAGTCGCGGGCGGAGATCCAGGCGTTCATCGACAACAACGCCCAGGGTCGCGACGGACGCATCGTCTACGACCTGCGTGGCCACTTCGGGGTCGAGCCCGAGGACGTCCGCAAGCCGTTCGAGGCCTACCTCGAGCGCCACCCGGTCCGGATCGAGGTCAAGTGACCGAGAGCGTCGAAGACTCGCGCGCCCTGGCAGCCCCGCTGCTCACCGACAAGGTCGTCCTGGTCACCGGCATCGGCCCCGGCCTGGGCCGGGCACTGGCCGTGCGCTCGGCCCAGGCCGGCGCCCACGTGGTGCTGGCAGCGCGCACGCCGGAACGACTGGCGGAGGTCGCCGACGAGGTGACCGCCCTCGGTCGGCGTGCCCTCGCCGTACCGACGGACATCACGGATCCCGAGTCGCGTGAGCAGCTCGTCCAGCGGGCGCTCGACGAGTTCGGCCGGGTCGACGCGTTGGTCAACAGTGCGTTCGTCCAGCCGCCGCAGGAACGACTCCTCGACACCGACGTCGAGGCCATCCGCGGCTGGACCGACCTCAACGTGCTGGCCTCGGTCGGACTGGTGCAACAGCTCCAGAAGACGCTGGTCGCCAACAGCGGTGCGGTCGTGCTGATCAACTCGATGGTGCTGCGCAACCGGCTGCCCGGCTTCGGCGCCTACCGCATGGACAAGGCCGCTCTCCTCGCCGCGGCGCGGAGCCTGTCCGTGGAGCTGGGGCCCCACGGCGTGCGGGTGAACTCGGTGGCACCGGGCTACATCTGGGCCGACAAGGTGCGCCGCTCCTTCGAGCGACGGGCCGAGGCCTCGGGCGTCACCTTCGACGAGGTGTACGACGAGGTGGCTGCCGGCACGGACCTTCGCCGGCTGCCGACCCCGGACGAGATCGCCGATGCGGCGGTCTTCCTCGCCTCCGACATGGCCAGCGGGATCACCGGCCAGTGCCTCGACGTGACCTGCGGTCACACCCACCACTGACGACACTGCGGCGACGAACCGCCGCGAGGAGGACCAGGATCACCGTGACCACTCTGGGCACCATCGAGGAACTCCATGAGGCCGCGTCGGCCCGCGCCGGGCTCGACGACTTCGGCGACCCCGGCTACCGGGAGCCGATGCAGGTGCTGATGGAGAGCTACGTCCGTGACGCCGGGCTCACCGAGGCAGGCCTGGTGCGCACCAAGGCCATGCTCGGTACGGTGCTGGAGACCAGGCTCCGCCTGCAGCAGGCGTACGCACGCTGGCCGCAGGCTGCCCAGGTGGAGATCCGGCGGCCCATCTTCGTGACCGGCCTGCCGCGCACCGGCACCACTGCGCTGCACCGACTGCTCTGCCTCGACCCGCAGAGCCAAGGCATGGAGCACTGGCTGACAGAGGCGCCGCAGCCGCGGCCGCCGCGCTCTGCGTGGGCCGAGAATCCCGACCACCAGCAGATGCAGCAGTTCCTCGATGCGCACCACGCGGCCAACCCGGAGATGAAGGGCATCCACTTCATGTCACCGGACACGGTCGAGGAGTGCTGGCGCGCCGAGCGCTTGTCGATGCGCTCGATCGCGTTCCAGAACACCGCGCACCTTCCAGGCTACTCGGAATGGCTGGCAGGGCAGGACCTGACGCCGGCGTACGACGCCCATCGCGAGATGTTGCGGATGATCGGTCTCAACGACGCCGGTAGGCGCTGGGTGCTGAAGAGCCCCAGCCACCTCTTTGGCCTGGACGCACTGATGGCGACCTACCCGGACGCCCTGATCATCCAGACCCATCGTCATCCGCGCACGATCGTGGCGTCGGTCAGCAGCCTGAACCAGCATGCCAGCGCCGGCACCTCGACGACCTACACCGCCGAGATGGTCGGGCAGAACTGCCTCGAGCTGTGGGCGCACGGCGTGGAGCGCTTTGCCGAGGCCCGCCGGAAGTATCCCGAGGAGCAGTTCGTCGACGTCCACTACGAGGACTTCGTCGCCGACGCGCCGGGGGTGGTGGCCAGGATCCACGACACCTTCGGGTTGCCACTCGGGGACGACGTGAAGGAGGCGGTCGCCGCGAGCCACGAGGAGAGCAAGGCCAGCGAACGACGGCCGGATCACCGCTACTCGCTGTCCGACTTCGGGTTGACCGAGGCCGAGGTGGACGCGAGGTTCGCGGGCTACGTGGACGAGCACTTCTCGGCCGGGACCCGGGTCTCGTGAGCACGGCACGACTCAACAAGGCGGCCGGCCGGGCCGGCGGCGACGGCTCCACGACGGAGGAACCATGATGGACCTGACGGAGTTCGAGCAGCTCCGCGACGATGTCAGGATCCTGAAGGACATCGAGGCGATCAAGCGGGTGAAGTACGCGTACTTCCGGTGCCTCGACACTGCGAACTGGGGGGAGCTCCGGGAGCTGCTGCACCCGAAGATGCGCGCGAACATCGTGGGTGGGCGCTACCGCCTCGAGTTCGACAACCGGGATGACTACCTCGAGACGCTCGCCAACTCCTTCCACGCGGAGTTCGTCGGACAGCACAACGGCCACCACCCCGAGATCGACGTCCACAGCCCGACAGAAGCGACCGGCAAGTGGTACCTCTCCGACGTCGCGATCAACCTGGCCCGGGCGTGCACCACGGTCGGAACCGCGATCTACACCGACCAGTACCTCAAGACCGACGGTGCCTGGCAGATCATCGAGACCGGCTACTTCCGCATCTACGAGACCGTCACCCAGGACCCCGAGCCGCCCGCGTTGAGCGCGCACTACCTGGCCGACCACGGACGCAGACTCCCCACGAAGTAGGAGACCTGCGTCCGGCAGGGCAGCCGGATGCGCCTGCCCTGCCGGACGCAGTCCCTTCAGCGCAACAGTCGCTCAGGCGAACGGCGAGCTCATCACGAACCGGCTGGACGGCACGACGCCGACGTCAGGGCCGAGGAACTTCGCACAGCTCTCGAACATCAGGCCCATGCGGCGATCGAGCTCGCGCTGGTCGCCGCCGCTGCCGTACCAGACGTGCGGGTCGGACTGTGCCTCGATGGGGAACAGCTCCTCCACGATCGCGTCGACCGGGAAGGCGTCGGCCGTGAGGCTGCGCACCACGGTGTTCTGGACGTACCCGATGCTGGCCTGGGTCTCGATCGCGACGTCCGTGTGGTGGTTGTGCCAGTAGTCGAGCCAGTCCGGGTGCGACATCGCCTCTGACCGTCGGATGAAGGCGATGTTCGACAGGCCGGGTGTCCGTTCGCCGGGTGAGGGGTCCGACGGCTCGATCGGGACGCTCTCGGTGACCACCCAACCGGCGATCGCGTCAGCCATCGAGAGCAGGGAACGCTCCAACGGCCCACGGACGGCGTCGCGCCAAGTGTCGACCCACAGGCTGACCACGGCGTCCACCCGGTGTCCGGACGGAGGGCGGCGCAGGGTCGCCGAAGCGACGTCTGAGTCGGAGACGTTGACCTGGAGACCACGCGCGCCGGAGGCTCGGAGCTCGTCGGCCACGGGTCCTCGCAGACGAGTGGACAGTTCTTCGGTGTCAGCGTCGGCCGGCCAGGTCACGGCATAGATCAGTTTCTCCACAGGGGTACTCCTCGTTGGAAGGGACGGGCGGTTCAGAACGACGCGCGGGCGCCGCCGTCGAGCCGCAGCTCCGAGGCGTTCCAGTAGCGGGCCTCGTCCGATGCGGCGAACGCGATCACGGCGGCCATGTCGGCGGCCGTGGCGGACTCCTCCTGGCCCCACGGGTGGATCAGTCGGCTGAGCCACTCGCCCTGGTAGTCCTTCATCTGCTCCCAGATCTCCCACATCATCTTCGTCTGCACGCCGGAGGGGGAGATCGGCACGACCCTGATCCGCTGCGGGGCGAGCTCGATCGCCAAGGTGAGCGAGGCCGAGACGATCGCGGCCTTCGACCCGGCGTACGACGCCATCGTCGGCACGGCCTGCGTGGCCGACGTCGAGGCGATGTTGATGATGCTGCTCGTGCCGCCCGCAGGGATGAACGGCAGTGCCTGGTTGATCAGGAAGAGGGGGCCGATGAAGTTGATCTGGGCGATCGTGCGCGCGAGGTCGCTGTCGAAGGTGTCGATCGGGGTGCGCAGCGAAACGCCGGCGACGTTGCACACGACGTCGATGCGGCCGTCGAGCTGTTCACCTGCGGCCCGCACGGCATCGACGATGCTGTCGTCGTCGGTCATGTCGACGAAGTGGGAGCGGAAGCGCGCCGGGTCCTCGACCATGCCCTCGGTCTCCTTCAGGCCCTCGGCACTCCTGCCGAGGCCGAACACGGTGGCACCTTCGGCGATGAAGCGGACAGCGGATGCCTGGCCGATGCCCGAGGAGGCCCCGGTGATGAGGATGTTCTTGCCTTCGAACCGGTGCATGGTTCTCCTTCGTGGTGGCCGGACCACGGTCCGGTGGAGGTGAGTTGTTCCTGACGCTAAGTGGCCCGGATCACGTCCCCGGCGGCGATCCCGGTGTCCGGGATCGTGTGTCAGTGGTCCGCTGAATCGCGCCTAGCGTCCAGTTGCCGAAGCACCCGGCACCCCACTCGAGAGGACACGCACACATGGGCAAGCTGGACGGAAGGGTCGCGATCGTCACCGGAGGTGCCCGCGGCATGGGCGCCTCGCACGTGCGCGGTCTGCTGCGCGAGGGCGCACGGGTCGTCTTCGGTGATGTGCTGGAGGACGAGGGGCGGCTGCTCGAGAAGGAGCTGGGCGAGGATTGTCGCTTCCTGCCGCACGATGCCACGTCGGAGGAAGGGTGGGCGGCGATCGTCGACCTCGCCATGACGGCCTTCGGGAGGGTCGACATCCTCGTCAACAACGCCGGGATCCTCGGCTTCGGGTCGCTGGACACAACATCCCTTGAGGACTTCCGTCGGGTCATCGACGTCAACCTGGTCTCGCAGTGGCTCGGGCTGAAGTACGCAAGCGCGGTGATGGGCGAAGGCGGGTCGATCGTGAACATCTCGTCACTCAACGGGCTCGTCGGCGGCATGAACCTGACCGCCTACGCAGCCAGCAAGTTCGGGGTGAGGGGCCTGACCAAGTCGGCGGCGATCGAGCTCGGCCCCAAGGGCATCCGGGTCAACTCGGTCCATCCAGCAGGTGTGGCGACACCGATGCTGGGCAGGGCCGAGGACGACGTGGACAGCTCGAACGGACCGATGGCCAACATCCCGATTCCTCGGATGGCCTACGCCCACGAGGTCACCGAGATGGTGCTCTTCCTGGCGAGTGACAGCTCGAGCTACTCCACCGGCTCGGAGTTCGTCATCGACGGCGGCATGTCGGCCGGCGCCGGCTTCTGACCCCCGGGCCGCGACACGTTCCACCGACCGGGACTGCCACCGGGCCGCCGCAAGGCTGGTCCCGGCGGCAGTCCCGATCATCAGGATCGCCCCCGGAGTGCCCCTTCGCCGTCGTTACGTTTCCCGAACCAGTGGAAGCAGGTCGACACCAGTCGGCCTGCAGGCGGAAGGGAACGTGCTGAGCATGTCAGTAGCCGAGATCAACGAGAACGAGGTCCGCACCATCGAGGCGGCCGAGGTCGAGACGCGGTTCGCGCGGGGCTGGCACTGCCTGGGCCTGGCCCGGGACTTCCGCGACGGGCAGCCGCACTCGATCACCGCGTTCGGCACCAAGCTCGTGGTGTTCGTCGGCGAGGACGGCACGGTCAACGTGCTCGACGCCTACTGCCGACACATGGGCGGCGACCTGTCCCAGGGCACCGTCAAGGGCAACGAGATCGCCTGCCCCTTCCACGACTGGCGCTGGGGCGGCGACGGCCGCTGCAAGAACATCCCCTACGCCCGACGCGTCCCGCTGCGGGCCCGCACCGCGGCCTGGCCGACCCTCGAGCAGGACGGCATGCTCTTCGTCTGGAACGACCCCGAGGGCAANAGAACATCCCCTACGCCCGACGCGTCCCGCTGCGGGCCCGCACCGCGGCCTGGCCGACCCTCGAGCAGGACGGCATGCTCTTCGTCTGGAACGACCCCGAGGGCAATCCGCCGCCTGCGGAGGTCACCATTCCGGTCATCGAGAAGTTCAACGACGGTGAGTGGACCGACTGGGTCTGGAACCAGATGGTCGTCGACACCAACTGTCGCGAGGTGATCGACAACGTGGTCGACATGGCGCACTTCTTCTACGTGCACAAGTCGTTCCCGACGTACTTCAAGAACGTATTCGAGGGACACGTCGCCACGCAGTACTTCGACGGTGTCCAACGCGAGGACGTCGTGCACCAGCAGGATGCGGTCGCTGCTGCGGATGCACCCAAGTTCATCGGCTCCGAGTCGGAGGCCGCCTACTGGGGACCGTCGTTCATGATCGACCACCTCGACCACAAGTTCGAGGACGGGTCGAACCCGTCGGTGCTGATCAACGCCCACTATCCCATCGACAACAACAGCTTCATGCTGATCTTCGGGCTCAGGGTCAAGCGACGCGAGGGCATGACGGCCGAGGCCGCGGAGGCCGGTGCCCAGCGAACCGGGCAGGGGATCCTCACCGGCTTCATGCAGGACGTCGAGATCTGGAAGAACAAGACCCGCATCGACAACCCGCTGCTCTGCGAGGAGGACGGCCCGGTCTACCAGCTGCGCCGTTGGTACCAGCAGTTCTACGTCGACGTCGCCGACGTGACCCCCGAGATGACCGATCGCTTCGAGTTCGAGATCGACACCACCGCCGCGGTGAAGGCCTGGACCGCCGAGGTCGAGCAGAACATCGCGCTCAAGGAGACGGCCGGGGCGCCCGCCTGACGCGGGCCCGCACGTCGGGACTCACATGATGGCGTCGTCGTCGAGCCGGGCGAGGATGTTCTCCATCATGCCGTCCGACCAGACGGTGGACGGCCGGTCCTCGGGGGAGCTGTCGGGGAACAGCCGCTGGGAGATCCGTCGGGTGGCGTCGAGCACGAGCGGCACATAGCGCTCCAGGGGCTTGTCCGAGGCGCCGCACAGTGCGACGGCGGCAACCGGTCCCTCGGGACCGCGGATCGCCGAGGCCACTCCGGAGACGCCCTGCACGTACTCGTCCTTCTCGAACGTCAGGCCGTGCCGGCCGCGAATCCGGCGAAGCTCCTGGTGCATCACGAACAGATCGGTGATGGTGGCGGGGGTGCGGGGTCGCAGACCGCCCTCGAACAGCGCATCGACCTCCTCGGGCGTCACCCAGGCGAGCTGCGCCTTTCCCAGCGCCACGGCGTACGCCGGTGCCCGGCCGCCCACGCGGCTCGGCAGCCCGGGCAGGGAGCCGGCACCGAACTGGTCGAGGTAGACCACGTCGGAGAAGTCGAGGATCCCCAGCTGCACCACGCGACCGGTCTTGTCGTGCAGCTCCTGGAGCAGCGGCACGGCGACCGACCTCAGCTGGTCGTGGTGCCCGACGTCGCCGCCCAGTTGGATGGCCCGTTGGCCGAGGCCGTAGCCGCCCTCGCTGTGCCGCAGCCAGCGCAGGCGCACCAGCTGCTCGAGGATCCTGTGGCTGGTCGACCGCGGCAGACCCGTGCCGCTGGAGACCTCGTCGAGACGCAGCCGCACGGCGCGGTCGTCGAACATCTCCAGGATCAGGGTCATGCGCTCGACCATGGAGGGAGGGGCCGAGGACGCACCGTCGGCGTCGGTCGAAGTCATCGGATGGAACCCTTCTTCATGGTGCTCGTGCAGGAGTGCTCAGGACAGGATCAGGGCGTCGTCGACCCCGTATCCCGACGCCCAACGCCCGTAGGGGACCAGGCTCTGCTCGACGTTGTTCACCAGGTGTGCCGCGCCCGTGTGCACGTCACGCCAGCATCGCTGGATCACGGTGCTGTTGCGCACGCCGTGCCCGCCCGAGACCTTGAGCAGCAGGTCGATGGCCTCGACTGCCCGTTCCGTGCTGCGCACCTGGTCGCGTCGAGCGCGCAACCGGGTCTCCACGGGGATCGCCGCGTTGCGGGTTGCCAGGTCGTACAGCTCGTCGAGGTTGCGATCGACCTGGAGCACCGTCGCATCAAGCTCCGTCAACCCGCGGGCGAGGGCGGCATGGAGGAAGTTGTCGTCATTGCCCTTGCTGCCGCCGTGACTGAACTGGGCGCGGTCGCGCATCCGGTCGAGGTGGTAGTCGTAGGCTCCCTCGGCGGTGCCGACCAGCGGGACGCTGATGGAGGTGCTGTAGACCGCGATCAGCGGGATGCGGTAGAGCGCGGGAGTCCCGGGCTCGCTCCGACGCTCCTCCACCCGCGTGCGGCCAATCGACGCGTAGACCCGATGGGCGGGGACGACCACACCGCTGACCACCACGCCCTTGCTGCCGCTGCCGCGCAGTCCCACCACGTTCCAGTCATCGGTCAGCGTCAGGTCCGAGCGCGGCACCAGCGCCACGGAGTAGTCGACGACGTCGTGGGCCGGTCCGACCAGGAGCGCGCCGAGCAGGAACCAGTCCGCGTGCTCGGCTCCGGCCGCGGCGTTCCACTCGCCACTGAGTCGATAGCCGTCGGACTCCGGCGTCATCCGCCCGACCGGGCCGTACGACGCGGTGACCCGGGCGTCCGGGTTCTTGCCCCAGACGTCTTCGGCTGCCTGGGGCTCCATGAGTGCCACGTGACAATGGGTGGCGCCGATGATCGAGGCCACCCAGCCCGTCGAACCGCAGGCGGCGGCCACCGCCCGGATCGCGGTGAAGAACGTCTTCGGGTCGCTCTCGAGGCCACCGTGGGTGCGCGGCTGGAGCATCCGGAACAGCCCGCTCGCGGTCAGCGCCGACATGGTCTGCGTCGAGACCTTGCGGTCCAGCTCGGTGCGCTCGGCTCGTTTCCGGATGTCGGGCAGCAGTGTCCTCACGGATTCGAGAACGTCGGCGTTCACGCAGGGTCCTCCGGCGAGCTGTTGGCTGGGGTCGTGTGTCGTCCCCCAGCCCCAAGGCTACCGCCGCCGGCGTCCCGGCGAGGTCGATCGGGTCCCGGTGATCGGGATCCGGGACGGCGCCCCGGAGCGCTTTGACTAGCGTCCTCGACCATGGAAGAGACATGGAGCCACGAGGTTGATTTCGTCGTTGTCGGCAGCGGTGGCGGCGGCATGGCGGCAGCCCTGACTGCGGCCGACTCGGGCCTCGACACGTTGATCGTGGAGAAGGCCGCGGTGTTCGGCGGAACCACCGGCATCTCCGGTGGCGGAATCTGGATCCCGAACAACCCGGCCCTGCGCCGAGCCGGTCACGACGACAGCCGTGAGTCGATCCGCACCTACCTCAACACCCTCACCGAGGGCAAGGTCTCCCAGGCCCGGATCGATGCCTTCATCGACAACGGCCCGGCCGCGATGGAGCTGCTCGAGAAGAGCAAGTGGGTCGACTTCTTCTGGGTCAAGGGGTACGCCGACTACCACCCCGAGCTCGAGGGTGGGCGGGCGCTGGGCCGCTCCATCGAGGCCAAGCCGTTCGACACCCGCAAGCTGGGGGAGGACGAGCAGCGACTTCACCCCAACGGCATGGCGGGACCGCTCGGGCTCTGGGTCACCGCGAAGGACTACCACGACCTCGCCATGGTCAAGCGCACGTGGCGCGGCCGGTGGATGTCGGTGGTCGCCGCCTGGCGGGTCTCCTCCAACGTGATCCGCCGCCGCCACATGGCCACCACGGGTCGGGCCCTGGTCTCCCGGCTGCGGCTGGCGCTCAAGGACGCCGGCGTTCCGGTCTGGCTCGAGACGCCGATGTCCGACCTGGTCGTCGAGGACGGCGTCGTGACCGGCGTCGTCGTCGAACGCGACGGCGTGCCGACCCGGATCCGCGCCCGCAAGGGAGTCCTGCTGGCCACCGGCGGGTTCGACCACAACGACGAGATGCGCAAGCAGCACCTGCCCGAGGGCGGCAAGGACGACATCAGCGGTGGCGCCCGGAGCAACACCGGCGACGGCATCCTGGCCGGCGAGCGCCTCGGCGCTGACACCGACTTCATGGACGACGCGTGGTGGATGCCATCGGTCAAGCACCCCGCCGGCGCGATCGTGCCCCTGGTCTCCGAGCGGTCCATCCCGCCCTCGGTGATCGTCTCGGCGCGCACCGGTGAGCGTTTCACCAACGAGGCTGCGCCGTACGTCAACTTCGTGCACGACCAGCTGGACGGCGGCCACATCCCCGTCTGGTTCGTCATGGACGCCAAGGCCCGGTCCCGCTACCCGTTCGCCCGGGTGCTGCCCGGAGTCGACTTCCCGGCACCGTGGTACGACGCGGGCACCGTGGTGAAGGACGACACGATCGCCGGACTGGCCGGCAAGATCGGCGTGCCCGCCGACAAGCTGACCGCGACCGTCGAGCGGTTCAACGGCTTCGCCCGGTCCGGCAAGGACGCCGACTTCGGTCGCGGGGACAGCGCCTACGACCGCTACTACGGCGACCCCACCCTGCCGAACCCGGCGATCGACACCCTCGACCGGGGCCCCTACTACGCGGTCAAGGTCGAGGCCGGTGACCTCGGCACCAAGGGAGGCCTGGTCTCCGACGAGCACGCCCGCGTCCTTCGGGCCGACGGCTCGGTGATCGAGGGCCTCTACGCGACCGGCAACACGTCCGCCTCGGTGATGGCCAACGAGTACCCCGGAGCCGGCGGCACCATCGGGCCCTCCATCGTCTTCGGCTACGTGGCCGCCCGGCACGCCGTACGCACTCCTGCCCACGTGGCAGACGCACAGCGGTAGGGACAGGGGCCATGTCGCAGCAGCGCGCCTTCAAGGTCCGGGTGGTCGAGGTGATCGCCGAGACCCCGGACGCCCGTTCGATCGTGGTCGAGCCGGAGACCGCCGACGCCTCCCACTTCGGCTACCGGCCGGGCCAGTTCCTCACCCTCAACATCCCCACCGACCGCGAGGGCGGCGCCGCGCGCTGCTACTCACTGTCCAGCTCACCGTCCCTGGACGAGCGGCTGAAGATCACGGTCAAGCGGACAGAGGGTGGCTACGGCTCGAACTGGGTGTGCGACCACCTCGGGGTCGACGACGTGATCGAGGTGCTGGCACCGTCCGGCACGTTCACCCCGCGCTCCCTCGACGTCGACTTCCTGCTCTTCGCCGCGGGCAGCGGGATCACCCCGGTCATGTCGATCCTCAAGACGGCGCTGCACGAGGGCTCGGGCAACGTCGCGCTGGTCTACGCCAACCGTGACGAGCAGTCGGTGATCTTCCGTGACGAGCTGGTCGCTCTCGAGAAGGCGTACGACGACCGCCTGCGGGTGATCCACCTGCTCGAGTCGGTGCAGGGACTGCCCCGGGCGCGGACCCTGGAGCAGCTCGCCGGGATGTGGGCGGACCGGCACGTGTTCATGTGCGGCCCGGAGCCGTTCATGGACGCGGTGACGGCCGCGGTCTCCGAGGCCGGGGTCACCCCGGATCGTGTGCACCACGAGAAGTTCCTCTCGCTGGGAAGCGACCCGTTCGCCGACTCGGTCGTCGAGCTCGACGACGCCGGCCCGACCAGCACGGTCGAGGTCACCCTCGACGGAGCGACGACGACCTTGGCGTGGCCGCGCAGCAACAAGCTGCTCGACGTGCTGCTGGCCGCCGGCCTCGAGGCGCCGTACTCGTGTCGTGAGGGCAACTGCAGCGCGTGCGCCTGCATCGTCCTCGAGGGCGACCTGGAGATGGAGCGCAACGAGGTCCTCGAGGCCGAGGACATCGCCGAGGGCATCGTGCTCGGGTGCCAGGCAGTCCCGCTCAGCGACCGGCTCCGGATCACCTACGACCAGTGACGACGAGCACCAGAACCGGCGATTCTCACTGAGCGAGAGACCTCGCCCATCGGGTGGGTTCGCGCGCAACTGTGGTCCCAGACCACAAGGCCCGAGAAGCGAGGAAGACGCATGACGAACCAGGTGCTCGACAACGTGATGGAGTCGGCGGAGCAGATCGCCGCCCTCGGGCCGGCCAACGAGGCGCTGGGCAAGCTCGACGACCAGGCCGCGAAGCTGGTCCGCGAGTCAGGCGTGATCCGCATGCTGCAGCCGAAGACGCACGGCGGCCTCGAGTCGCACCCGCGCGAGTTCGCCGAGACGGTCATGAAGATCGCCAGCCTCGACGGGTCCTCGGGGTGGGTCGCCGGCATCGTCGGCGTACACCCGTGGGAGCTGGCCATGCTGGACTCCCGCGTCCAGGACGAGGTGTGGGGCCAGGACCAGGACACCTGGCTGGCCTCGCCGTACGCACCGATGGGCGTGCTGCGCCCGGTCGACGGCGGCTACGTGTTCAACGGGCACTGGCAGTTCTCCTCCGGCACCGACCACTGCGACTGGATCTTCCTCGGCGCCTGGCTCGGCGACGACTCCGGCGAGGCGCTGATGCCGCCGCAGATGTACCACGTGGTGCTGCCCCGCGCCGACTACGAGATCGTCGAGGGCTCCTGGGACGTGGTCGGGCTCAAGGGCACCGGCAGCAAGGACATCATCGTCAAGGACGCCTTCATCCCCGACTACCGGGTGCTCGCCTACGACAAGCTCGCCGACGGTTCGGCGGCGATCGAGGCCGGCCTCGGCACGCTCTACCGCGTGCCGTTCTCGCAGGCCTTCCCGCTCGGCATCACCTCGGCCGTGATCGGCATCGCCGAGGGAGCCCTGGCCCACCACCTGGCCTACCAGAAGGGCCGCACCTCGGTCACCGGCACGAAGATCAAGGACGACCCCTACTCGTTGTACGCGGTCAGCGAGGCGGCCGCCGAGATCTCCGCCTCCCGCACGGCCCTGATCGAGAACATCAGCCGGTTCCACGACCAGGCCGAGGCAGGCATCACCGCGACCTTCGAGGAGCGCGCCGTCGGGCGCCGGATCCAGGTGCAGGCGGCCTGGCGCGCCGTACGCGCCGTCGACGAGATCGTCAGTCGCTCCGGCGGCAACGGGATGCGCATGAGCAACCCGATCCAGCGCTTCTGGCGCGACGCCCACATGGGCATGGCACACGCGATCCACGTGCCGGGCTCGGTCTTCCACGCCTCGGCCCTGACCAACCTCGACGTCGACCCGCCGGCCGGGCCGATGCGCTCGATGATCTGACCGGCCCAACCCAACGACTGACAAGGACATCCCATGACGGAACTACGCGGCCTCGGCTACCTCAAGGTCCAGACCACCGACGTCCCTCGCTGGCGTGAGCTGATGATCGACTCGCTCGGTTTCGCCGAGGGGTCGGGCCCCGAACCCGACGGCCTCTACCTGCGCATGGACGAGCGGTCCTCGCGGGTGATCATCCTGCCTGGGGAGACCGACGAGGTGCTCGCCGTCGGGTGGGAGGTCCGCGACCAGTTCGCGCTCGCTGCCGTCGGCCGCGCCGTCGAGGCCGCCGGCACCCCCGTGAAGATGTTGTCGACGGGGGAGGCGGCGCACCGTGGCGTTGAGGCGGCCATGACGTTCACCGACCCGGCCGGCATCCCGGTCGAGGTGTTCTTCGGCCCGGTGCTCGACCACTCGCCCGTCCTGACCGGCGCCGGCCAGAAGTTCGTGACCGGCAAGTGCGGGCTGGGCCACGTGGTGCTCCCGACGACGGAGATGGAGGAGACCGTCGCGTTCTACACCGAGGTCCTCGGCTTCCTCCCGCGCGGCGCGATGAAGGTGGGTCCTGCGGCGGAGGACGGCAGCCAGGCCCGGATCCGGTTCATGGGCATCAACCAGCGGCACCACAGCCTCGCCGTCTGCCCCGCCCCGCACGGCGGTGCGCCGGGCATGATCCACCTGATGGTGGAGGTCGACACCCTCGACGCCGTCGGTCGCTCGCTCGACAACGTGCAGAAGGCCGGCTTCACGATCTCCTCGACCCTGGGCCGGCACACCAACGACAAGATGGTCTCCTTCTACGTCCGGGCACCCGGCGGCTGGGACATCGAGTACGGCTGTGAGGGCATGCTGGTCGACGAGACCTGGTACACCTCCGAGGAGATATCCGCGGACTCCTACTGGGGCCACGACTGGTCGGGTGCGGAGCCCCTGGCCGCTTTCACGCCGCCGGCCTCCTGAGCGCCTGAGTTCGACACACTGCCCGGATCGACCTGAACGGATCGTCACATGACCGAACGGCCTGACCTCTCCCTGCCCGTCGCTCCCCAGGGAGCGCCCAACGTCGTGCTCGTGATGCTCGACGACGTCGGGTTCGGTGCGTCCGCGCCGTTCGGCGGGATCATCGAGACCCCCGCCATCTCGCAGCTGGCGGAGGAGGGGCTGCGCTACAACCGGTTCCACACGACCGCGATCTGCTCGCCGACCCGGGCCGCGTTGTTGACCGGCCGGGACGCGCACGTGGCCGGCGTCGGCACGGTGATGAACAGCGCGAACGACCAGCCGGGCTACCAGGGCATCCTGCGAGACAGCTCCGCCACGATCGCCACGGTGCTCAAGCAGAACGGTTACAGCACCGCCTGCTTCGGCAAGTGGCACCTGGCGCCGGCCTGGGAGACCTCGCAGGTCGGTCCGTTCGACCGCTGGCCGACCGGTCGGGGGTTCGACACGTTCTACGGGTTCCTCGGCGGGGAGACCCACCAGTACGAGCCCACCCTGTACGCCGGCACCACGCCGGTGCACCGACCTGACGGGGACGACTACCACCTCACCGAGGACCTGGTCGACCGCTCGATCGAGTGGATCCAGATGCAGGAGTCGGTCGCTCCCGACCAGCCGTTCATGCTCTACCTGGCCCCCGGCGCGACGCACGCGCCGCTGCACGTGCCGAGTGCGTGGAGCGAGAAGTACAGCGGACGGTTCGCCCAGGGCTGGGACGTCGTACGGGAGGAGACCCTGGCCCGCCAGAAGGCGCTCGGCGTGGTCCCCGAGGACACCGTGCTCACGCCGCGCCCCGAGGAACTGCCCGCCTGGGACACCCTGAGCGACGGCCAGAAGCAGGTGGCCGAGAGGCTGATGGAGGTCTACGCGGGCTTCCTGGAGCACACGGACACCCAGATCGGTCGCCTGGTCGACGCCCTCAAGGAGAGCGGCCAGTTCGAGAACACGATGTTCGTCTACGTCGTCGGTGACAACGGCAGCAGCGCGGAGGCCGGACTCCTCGGCAGCATCAACTACTTCGGAGCCCTGCAGGGGATGCAGGAGCCGCTGGAGACCCAGCTCGAACGGCTCGACGAGATCGGTGGGAAGAAGTCCTACCCGCAGTACCCGGCAGGGTGGGCGTGGGCGATGACCTCGCCGTTCCAGTGGGTCAAGCAGGTGGCCTCGCACTTCGGTGGAACCCGCAACCCGATGGTGGTCTCGTGGCCCGCCGGCATCAAGGATGCCGGCGGCCTGCGCACCCAGTTCTCGCACGTGAACGACGTGGTGCCGACGATCCTCGAGGCGGCCGGCATCGAGGCGCCGAAGGTGGTCAACGGGGTCGAGCAGTCGCCGATGGACGGCACCAGCCTGGTCTACAGTTTCGCGGACGGCGAGGTGCCCGAACGCCACACCACCCAGTACTTCGAGGTGTACGGGCACCGCTCGATCTACCACGAAGGGTGGATCGCCTCGGCCTTCCACCGGGCCGGGATGCCGTGGACCGTGGGCCTGCCACCGACCGACGCACCCTTCGACCAGGACGTGTGGGAGCTCTACGACACCACCCGTGACTTCAGCCAGGCCCACGACCTGGCGGCGTCCGAGCCCGCCAGGCTGGCCCAGCTCCAGGAGCTCTTCGAGCGCGAGGCCGCGCGCGTCGAGATCCTGCCGTTGCACGACGCGCGCACCCGCCGCGGAGGCACGCCGAACCTGGCCGGCAACCGGACCGAGTTCGTCTACCGTCGCGGTGCGTTCGGGATCCCCGAGTCCAACGGCCCGCGGCTCAACGGTCGCTCGTGGACGATGCGGGCACACGTCGACGTTCCCGAGGGTGGGTCCCGCGGCGTCCTGGCCACCATGGGCGGCAACACCGCCGGCTGGGCGCTCTGGCTCACCGAGGACGGCCGACCCGAGTTCCGGCTCAGGGCCTTCGAGGCCGGCACCGTGAGCCTGGCCGGCGACACCGCCGTCGCCGTCGGTGCGCACGTCCTCGAGGTCGACGTCGACTACGACGGTGGCGGCGTCGGCAAGGGCGCCACGATCACGCTCTCCCTGGACGGCGTGGCCCTCGGCAGCGGACGCACGGAGCGCACCCCGCGGGGCTTCTACTCGATCGACGAGACCTTCGACATCGCGATGACGTCGGGCTCTCCCGTCGGGGACTACCCGCACGTCTTCCCGTTCGAGGGTGGGCTGGACCGCGTCGAGTTCAGCCTGCGCTGACGGAGGCAGGTCATGCCCCTCGTCGCCCACGGCGCCATCATGCAGATCGGCTGCGTCGTCGAGGACCTCGCCGAGGCCGAACGGATCCACTCTGCGAGCTTCGGCGTGCCGATCTGGACGCGCATGCGCGACATCGCGTTCAGCCCCGAGCGCACGACCTATCGGGGTGAGCCGGCCGACTTCGTGATCCACGTGTCGCTCGGGTACGCCGGCTCGCAGCAGATCGAGCTGATCGAGCCGGTGCGAGGCGTGAACCTCTACACCGAGTTCCTCGAGCGATCCGGGCCCGGCATGCACCACCTCGGGTGGATCCCGGAGGACTACGACGCCGCACTCGACGAGGCGCGGCGTGCCGGCCTTGCCGTCGTACAGCAGGGGAGCACGAAGGAGATGGACTTCGTCTACCTGGAGGCGGCGGACATGGGCGTCCAGTACGTCGAGCTGATGCGACCGTCGGCGTCCTTGAGCAGTCGGTTCGAAGCCATGCGGCTCGCCTCCCAAACCGTCGACCCGTCGTGAGTTCTGATCGACCCGTCGCCAGTTCTGGTCGACCCGTCGTGAGTTCTGATCGACCTGTCGCCAGTTTCAGCCCGCGACAGCGCTGAGCCGGTCGTACCACCGGGCCAGGTCGAGCTCGCCGGACCACGGGATGTCCACCAGCAGCTCGTCGACGCCGGCGTTCCGGAGCAGGGGAATCGCCGCGACCAGTCCGTCGACGTCGAACGACGGCCCCGTGTGCACCCGCACGAGCTGGGCGATCTCGTCGGGGTCCCGGGCGTGGTCCGTGGCGATCTGGCGGATCCGGGTGATCGGTTCGACCGCGCCGCGCTGGAGGTCCTTGAGGTTCGTGGTGCCCATCCAGCCCGAGCCGTAGCGGACCACCCGTTCGTAGGCGCGCTCCGACACACCGCCGATGATGACGGGCACGTCGTGCAGCGGGACGGGGTAGAAGAGCGATCCCTCCGGCAGCGAGTAGAAGTGGCCCTCGAAGCCGTCGGGCGCGCCTTCCCAGCAGCGTCGGATCATGGCGACGGCCTCGTCGAGGCGGCGTCCGCGATCCTTCGCGTCGAGGCCGACGATGCCGAACTCCTCGGTGAGCCAACCTGCGCCGACGCCCAGCTCGAGCCGTCCGCCGCTGAGCACGTCGATGGTGGCGAGCTGCTTGGCCAGGACGACGGGGTTGCGCAGGCCGGCCACCATCACTCCCGTGCCGACCCTGATCGTCGAGGTCGCCTCGGCCATCGACGCCATCGCCACGACGGAGTCGCACCACGGCTCCGTCGCGGGCCACGGCATCTCGCCGGTGGGGGAGAACGGATAGCGCGACGTGTGCGTCCGCGGCATGGCGACGTGGTCGCCCACCCAGGCCGACTCGAACCCGGCGGACTCGAGGTCCCTGGCCATGGCGCCGAATCCCCGCTCGAGGGCAGCGCGCCCCCGAGCAGGGATGGTTGCCCCGATCTTCAGAGCTTCACGACCTTGCAGGTCGGCAGGGGGTGGTTGTCAGCCTTCACCCAGCGCATGAGGGCGGTGCCCTCCTCGTGGAAGGCGGTGGAGATCCAGTTGCCGTAGCCCGGGTCCTTGGCCGAGACCACGATCGTCAGGGTGCCGTCGTCGTTGAGCTTGCCGGTGTGGTTGTTGATGTAGGTGTTCATCCGGTCGTGGTCCAGCGACTCCATCCACCAGTTCTGCAGCACGAAGTTCCAGTACTCGCAGTCCGGGACCGCAGTCTCGATCACCCAGGCCTCGTCGGGCGCGAGCTTCCAGTAGCCGTGCAGGTAGAAGATGGTCGGGTCGCCGCCGGCCCCTTGGAACAGCTCCTGGCCCCAGTCGGGAAGCTCGTTGGGCCGTTCCATGAAGAGCTTCGTCCACCGGGCAAACGTAGCCGAGGTGCCCTTGACGAAGTCCGTGGTCAGCTTGAGCTGGCGGGCGAAGGCGTCGCTGTCGATCGGGGTCGGGCGGGGGATCTCGTCGATGAGCTCGATGCGGACCTGTGCCGCGACCTCGGTGCTGCGATCCTGGAAGGACTGCCGACCGACCAGGTTGGTGGTGTCCTCGGCGAGGGGGAGCCAGGCTCCTTCCGCGGGGCGATCCGCACTGGCGATGAAGCTGAAGTTGCCGTCGGCGTCGACGGGGATCTCGTCGTTGGAGATCTCGCCGGTCGAGGCCATCGTGCCGTCGATGTGGTAGCGGTTGGCCTTCGATCCGAACGTCATCAGGGGCACGGTGCCGCGGCTGCCGCTGATCCGGTAGCGGTGCTTGCCCGAGACGTTGGCGCGCATGTAGATGTTGTCCGGGTTGTCCGCGCCGATCTTGCACTTGAGGTTGGGATCGAGCGCATTGGTGATCGCGGGGAACATCGGGTCGGAGTTCTCGATCGCGTTGAGGGACGCGTAGCGCAGCAGCCGGATCAGGTAGCGGACGCCCTCGTCCTGGTTGAGCGCATCCTGCGGGGCGGCTTCGTCGATCAGCCCCTGCCCCGCCTCTCGCAGCTGGTCGCAGAACTCGTCCCACACCTTGTTGGCCATGTCGCTCCTCGGAGTAGTCAATTTCCTCGGACGGTACGACGTACGAAGCCTCGAGGCCGGGGGCGTCCCGCTGGCAAGGACTGGATCCCGTTGTCCGGGATGCGGCCGACGCCGGCAGGGTCGGCTCCCTAGGTTGAGCGGACCACCCACGACATCAGGGAGATCTCGCATGACTCGTCAGGTCGTCGTCACCGGCGCCGCATCCGGAATCGGAGCGGCCACCGCCGCCATGCTCACGGCACAGGGTGACCACGTGATCAGTGTCGACCTGCGCGACGCCGACGTCGTCGCGGACCTGGCCACCCGTCAGGGCCGCGAGCAGGCGGTCGCCGACGTGCTCGAGCAGACCGGTGGCGTCGTTGACGCCGTGGTCGCGTGCGCCGGCACGTCGTCGCTGAGCCCGCTGGACGTGAAGGTCAACTTCTTCGGTGTCGTCGACTTCCTCGAGGGACTGCGACCGGCACTGGCCCGCGCGGAGGCGCCGCGAGTGTCGGTGACCTCGTCGATCTCGTCGACGCAGCCGACCGACCAAGAGGTGGTCGACGCCTGCCTCGACGGCGACGAGGAGCGCGCCGTCGCACTCGCGGAGAAGCTGCACGCCGACGGGAAGGGCTCCTTGCTCTACGCCTCGTCCAAGAACGCGCTGACCCGGTGGTTGCGTCGTACCGCCGTCACGGAGGACTGGGCCGGCGCCGGCATCCCGCTGAACGCAGTGGGCCCGGGAGTCGTGGTCACGCCGATGACCGAGGGCCTGCGCGCGTCCGAGCAGGGTGTCGAGATGATGAAGAAGGCCGTGCCCTCGAAGCTGGGCGGCTGGATGGGCCCGGAGGTGATCGCCGATGCGCTCGTGTGGCTGGTCCGCCCGGAGAACACGCACACCACCGCACAGATCCTCTTCATGGACGGCGGCGCCGAAGCAGTGGTCCGCGGCCCCGAGGCGTTCTGATGAAGTGGGCGCTGTCGGGCGCGATGATGGGCCCGAAGGAGCTGCTCGAGGTCGCCGTCGCCGCGGAGGAGCTCGGGTACGACGGTGTCGGCCTGTCCGACTCGGTCTTCTACCCGGAGAAGGTCTCCGCCGACTACCCCTACACCGCGGACGGCAAGCGGATGTGGAGCGGCGAGACCCCCATGCCCGACCCGTTCGTGATGATGTCGGCGCTGGCCGCGGTGACCGAACGCCTGATCATCTCGACCAACGTGCTCAAGCTGCCGTTGCGCGACCCGTTGCTCACCGCCAAGCAGGTCGCCACGATGGCGGTCCTGTCGGACAACCGGATCGCCCTCGGCGTGGGCCTCTCGTGGATCCCGGAGGAGTTCACCTTCACCGGCACCGACATGCGCACGCGTGGCGCCCGGACCGACGAGGCGATCGCGATCATCAAGTCGGTCTGCGCCGGCAACGGTCCCGAGTGGGTCGAGCACCACGGCAAGCACTACGACTTCGACCGGCTGATGATCAGCCCGGCCCCCGACAGGCCGGTCCCGGTCTACGTCGGCGGGCACAGCGAGGCCGGCCTCAAGCGCGCGGCGCGGATCGGCGACGGCTGGATCTCGGTCAACGTCCCCGCCGACGAGCTGAAGGTCGCCATCGCCCGACTCGGTGTCCTGCGCGAGGAGTACGGCCGAGCCGACCTGCCCTTCGAGATCGACGTGTCGCCGACCGACGTCCACGACGTGTCCGGCTACCGCGACCTCGAGGAGGCCGGGGTGACCATCTGCCGTGTCTCGCCCTGGCGGATGTTCGGCGAGGAGCAGACCACAGCTGGTCGGATCGAGTCCCTGCGCCGCTTCGCCGAGACGGTCATCGGGAAGTACTGACGTGACTTCCGCGTCGCCGTGACCCGAGACCTGACATGACCCTGCCCCGATCGGTGTGGGCGGCACTGTTCGCCCTGGTCGCGGCGACGATCGGCATGGGCCTCGTGGTTCCGATCCTGCGCCCGATGAGTGTCGATCTCTCCGCCTCGCCGTCGGAGACGCTGTTGCTGGTGTCGGTCTACCTGGTCGCGTGCGGTGGGGCGATGCCGTTCACCGGCATGGTCTCGAGCCGCCTGGGCATCCGCAGGTCGCTGATCGCGGCGCTGCTGGTCAACGTCGCCTGCGGCCTGGTGGCCACCACGGCTCAGGACATCGGTTGGGTCATCGTGTCGCGGGCCGGATGGGGCCTGGGCAGTGCGCTGTTCCTGGCCACCGTGCTGGTGGCCGTGCTCGAGGAGGCTGGAGGAAGCTCCGGCCGGGCGGTCAAGCTCTTCGAGGCCGCGGTCGGGGTCGGCATCGCGGCGGGGCCGTTGGCGGGCGGACTGCTGGGAGCGATCTCGTGGCGGATCGCCTTCCTCGGCTCCTCGTCGATGATGCTGGTGGCCGCCCTGTCCCTGGTCGTCCTGATGCCCCCGAACCGGGACGAACGATCGCCCACGAGGTTCTCGTCGACGTTTCGCGCCCTGCGGGACCCGGTCGTGCTGACCCTCTCGGTCGCGGCACTGCTCTACAACGCCGGCTTCCTGATGATGTTCACCTACACGCCGTTCCCGCTGGCCCAGAGCCCCGAGGTGGTCGGCCTCGTCTACTGCGGCTGGGGCGTGACCCTGGTGCTCTCCTCCACCGTGATCGGCCCGCCGCTGCAACGGCGCTTCGGCACCGTGGCGACCTTCGCGGGTGCCACGGTCGGCTTCGCCCTCCTGCTCGCGGTGATGTCGTTCCTCGCGGGCAGCGGGCCCGCCCTCGCTGCCGGGGTGGTGTGCTCGGGCCTCCTCCTGGGGATCTGCAACACGATGATGACCGAGGCAGTGATGTCGTCCTCGTCCAGCGACCACGCGACGACCTCCGCGGCGTACAACCTGATGCGCAACGCCGGGCCCGCGCTCGCCCCCTGGCTGGCCGGGCACCTGGGCGAGACGTACAACGCCCATGTCCCGTTCGCGGTCGCCGCCGCCGCAGCAGGGGCCGCTGGCCTCGCCGCGCTGTTCGTGCTCGGGCGCCGTTCGCCCGCCCCGATCCCGCTGATCGGGATCATGCCCGGGTCGGGCAGGTGCGCTGGCTAACTTCCGGCCATGAGCAGCAAACCGACCTTCGCGCCCGCCCACGCCTCCGACATCGAGGCCTTCGACCACGAGACCGACGTGCTGGTGGTCGGCTTCGGTTGCGCGGGAGGCGCCGCGGCCCTCGAGGCGGCGGGCTCGGGAGCCGACGTCCTGGTCATCGAACGTGCCGGCGGCCCGGGCGGCTCGTCGGCGATGTCCGGCGGGGAGCTCTACCTCGGCGGAGGAACCCCGTTGCAGCAGTCCTCCGGCTACCGGGACAGCCCCGACAACATGTTCGCCTACCTGAAGGCCGCCCTCGGGCCCGACGCCGACGAGGAGAAGATCCGCCTCTACTGCGACGGCAGCCGCGAGCACTTCGACTGGTTCTGCGGCCTCGGGCTGACCTTCAACCCCGGCCTGTACGACGGCCAGAGCTGGATGCCCCCGACCCAGGACGGCCTGATGTGGCTCGGCGAGAACGCCTGGCCCTACGACCGGCTGGCCGACGCCGTGCCGCGTGGCCACCGGCCCGCGACCGAGTCCTTCGGTGGCTGGCTGATCATGGAGAAGCTGGTGGCCGCGGTGAAGGCGGCCGGTGTGGAGACCCATGTCGACACCGTCGCGACCCGCCTCGTGCTCGACGACGACGGCCGGGTCGTGGGCGTGGTCGCCCGGCAGTACGGCACCACGGTCACCTACCGCGCCCGAAAGGCCGTCATCGTGACCACGGGCGGGTTCGTCGACAACGAGGAGATGCTCTTCGAGCACGCGCCGGTGCTGAGCGGTCACGCCAAGGTCAGTGACGGGCTGGACGACGGCAGCGGCATCTCGATGGGCCTCGCCATCGGAGCCGCCGTACGCCGCATGTCGGTGACGCAGATCGCCGCCCAGGTCCTGCCGGCGATGATCGCGCGGGGGATGCTGGTCAACGGCCTCGGTCAGAGATTCATCAACGAGGACGTCTATCCCGGCCTGGCCAGCGTTGCCGCGGTGCGTCACCAGCCCGGCCCCTACTGGGTGATCATCGACCAGGAGGGCTACGACGACATCCCCGAGCGCGACCTCTGGAACGTCCGGCCCTCGCACGTGTGTGAGCGCCTGGGCGAGCTGGAGGAGGAGCTCGGCCTGCCGGAGGGGTCCTTGGAGAGCACCGTCGCGGCGTACAACCACTGGGCCGAACGGGGCGAGGACCCGCAGTTCCACAAGAACAAGCGGTGGCTGCGCTCCCTGAAGGCGCCCTTCGCGGCGATCGATCCCAGGAAGGGCTTCGACTCGGGCAGCGAGGGTGGCGGCGGAACGACGGGCGTCGCGGGCTTCACGCTCGGGGGACTCCGCACCACGGTCGACGGTCGCGTCCTCGACGTGTCCGGCAACGAGATCCCGGGCCTCTACGCGGCCGGGCGGGCCAGCGCGGGCATGTTCGGCCAGGGCTACATCAGCGGCACGTCGCTGGGCGACGGCACGTTCTTCGGCCGCAGGGCCGGCCGCGCCGCTGCCGTCGGAATCGGCAACACGACCAGTGACAGTGGTGCGCAGGACGCCGGATGAGACTGGGCGTGTCCACGCCGGTGGTGGTCAAGGTCCCCGGCCTGACCGCGGAGTGGGAGGACACCGCGGGGATCGCCGAGATCACCCTCGTCGCCGAGCACGCCGACCGACTGGGCTTCCACTTCCTCACCTGCAGCGAGCACATCGCGATGCCCCGTGGCATCCACTCACCACAGTTGCCACAAGGCCGTGGCACGCGCTACTGGGACCCGCTGGCGACGCTGTCCTGGCTGGCTGCCCGCACCAAGAGCATCCGGCTGCTCACCAACGTCCTGGTGCTCGGCTACCACCACCCGCTGGCCATCGCGAAGAGATACGGCACGCTGGACCGGATGAGCTCAGGCCGGGTCAACCTCGGGCTGGGCGTCGGAACGGCGGAGGAGGAGTTCCGGACCCTGGGGGCCGCGTTCGAAGATCGCGGTCCTCGTGCGGACGACGCGATCCGGGCGCTGCGGGCGGCACTCTCCCAGGTGGAGCCCGAGTACCACGGTGAGTTCTACGACTTCGCGGGGCTGGTGGTCGACCCGTGCGCGGTGCAGGAGCGAGTGCCGCTCTGGGTCGGTGGGCACTCCCGACGGGCACTTCGCCGCGCCGTCACACTGGCGGACGGTTGGCTCCCCGGCGCACCGGATCTCCAGACACTGCGCACCATGCTCGCCGAACACCCCGAACGACCGGCCGGCTTCGAGGTCGTCTCAGGCGTCCATGGGGCGCTCGACCCGCTCACTGATCCCGATCGGGTGGAGGAGGCACTCCACGCGGCCGCGGCGGCCGGCGTGACGATGGTTCCCTTCCGGCCGGTCCACCGGTCCGTGCAGCACTACCTCGAGCAACTCGAGGCGGTCGCGGGCCTCGGGGTGTTCGAGGCGTTGGTCCCGCCGGAGGATCCGACGGGACCGTGAACGGCGAGCGGTCAGCCGGGCGAACCCGCGCCCTCCAGTGCGAGGTTCTCCTCGACCTCCCGACGCCACATCTCCACCGGCTTCGTGGTGTCGATCTCGAACTCGAACCGCTCGACCATCTCGGGGGCGATGTCGGCGACGTCGGTGTAGAACTGCTGGTACCAACGGCGCAGCTGGTAGACCGGGCCGTCCTCCTCGCAGAGCAGCGGGTTGTCGATCCGGGTCTTGTTCTTCCAGATCTCCACGTCCTGCTCGAAACCGGCCTTGACGAACCCGGCCTGCTCCCGCGCGATGGTGAGGGCGGCCTCGTTGTCCAGTCCCTCGGGCACCTGCACGATGATCCCGTACTGCAGCACGAACGAGTTCTCGTCGACCGGGTAGTGGCAGTTGATCAGCGTGGTCTTCAGGTCCATGTCGTCGAAGTGGTAGGTCAGCTCGTCGATCATGAAGGACGGGCCGTAGTAGGCGGCCACCGACGTGTTCCCCCGCATCTGGGGTGAGTCGTCCGCGGTGGGGACGCGCGCGTCCTCGCGGGCCAGGCCGTTCATGTGCTGTGCGGCGACGTGCCCCTCGAAGATGTTCTTGAAGTACGTCGGGAACGACTTGTGCACGTAGAAGAAGTGCGCCATGTCGACGTTGTTGTCGATCACCTCGCGCACGTTGGTGTGCACGGGCGTCTCGTACCAGACCCAGTCGGTCCACCCGTCCTCGAGTGCTCCCTCGATCCGGGGCGGCGCCTGCTCCTCGATGGGAGGGTTGCCCTCGGGGTCGTTCCAGACGAAGAGCATGCCGTCCTGCTCGAGGGTCGGCCAGGCCGCGGTGCGGGCCCGCAGCGGGACGCGTCGGGCGTAGGGGATGTTCTTACGAAGAGCATGCCGTCCTGCTCGAGGGTCGGCCAGGCCGCGGTGCGGGCCCGCAGCGGGACGCGTCGGGCGTAGGGGATGTTCTTGCAGCGGCCGTCACCGCCCCAGCGCCAGTCGTGGAAGGGGCAGGCGATCTCGTTGCCCTTGACGGTGCCCTGGGACAGGTCGCCGCCCATGTGGCGGCAGTAGGCGTCGAGCACGTTGACCGTGCCGTCCTCGCCGGTGAAGACCACGAGCTTGGTGCCGAATGCGGTGATCGAGTGCGGCTGCCCGTCACGGAAGTCCCGCGCCAGGCCCAGGCAGTGCCAGCCACGCGCGAACCGCGTCTCGACCTCGGCGGCCTCGATCGCCCGGACCTCGTCAGCTTCAACAGTCATCGTCTCGCGCCCTCTTTCGTCAGTCGGTGTCCTCCCGAGGCTCGGTCGCGGCCGTGCCCCTCGGCGCGGGGGTCCCACTGTCCGGGACACGGGCCATGTGGGGGTGAGCCGGGTCGCACGATCGCTGGGGTCGCCGCACGGCCGCAAGAAACGGAGAGACCATGCCCAACGAGGTTCTGGAGAAGGTGCGCCCGCTGCTCGCGAAGATCGCCGAGCGCGCCACCGCCACCGACACCGACGGTGCTGTGCCACCCGAGACGATCGCCGAGCTCAAGGCCGCGGGGGTCTTCCGGATGCTCCAGCCCGAGAAGTTCGGCGGGATGGAGGGCAACCCGGTCGACTTCTACGAGGTGGTCCGGGCCGTCTCCGGTGCCTGCGGCTCCACCGGATGGGTCACGTCCGTGCTCGGCGTCCACCCCTGGCAGCTCGCGCTGTTCGACGCCCGGGCACAGGAGGAGGTCTGGGGCGAGGACCCGGACACGCTGGTGTCGTCGGCGTACGCCCCTGTCGGGCGGCTCAGGCAGGTCGACGGTGGCTACGAGCTGAGCGGGCGCTGGAGCTTCTCCTCCGGGTGCGGGCACGCGTCGTGGGTGCTGGTCGGCGCCCTGCTGACCGGCAGCGCCGGCAAGCCGGTCGACGTGATCACCCTGCTGCTGCCGCGACCGGACTACCGGATCGAGGAGGTCTGGGACGTGATCGGGCTGCGGGGTACGGCGAGCAACGACATCCTCGTGGACAAGGTCTTCGTGCCCGCCCACCGCACGATCCGCAACTTCGACCAGGCCCGGCTGCGCGGCCCCGGACAGGCAGTCAACACCGGCCCGCTCTATCGCATGCCGTTCGCCTCGATCTTCACCTCGACCATCACCGCACCCATCATCGGTGCGGTGGGCGGCTGCTACTCGGCCTACATCTCCGCGATGCGCAACCGGACCCGGCTCAGCCTGGGCGGCGGTCGCTACGCGGAGGACGAGTTCGCGCACGTGGCAGTGGCGCGGGCCGCCTCCGAGATCGACGCCGCGACCCTGCAGATGGACCGCAACATCGCCGAGCTCTACGACCATGTGGTGCAGGGCGAGGAGCTTCCGGACGAGCTGCGGCTGCGGACCCGTCGCGACCAGGTGCGTGGCACCGAGCGGGTGCTCGAGGCCATCGACATCCTGTTCAAGACCGCGGGCGGCAACTCCTTGAAGCGGGGCAACCCGATCGAGCGGTCCTGGCGCGACGCCCATGCCGGCAGCGTGCACGTGGCCAACGACGTGGAGCGGGCGCTGGCGATGTACGGCCGCAACGAGTTCGGCTTCGTCGTCGAGGACAGCCTGATGTGAAACCCGCGGCCGCGCCGGTTCGGGGAAAGCCCTGTCGGCGGGCCGAGTCGCTTGCTAGTCTACCTGCCAAGCGCTTGCTACATGTGATCCAGAACACTCATGAACGAGGAGGATGACCGTGGTGGAACCGCTGGTCGATCTGACGGACCGCGTCGTGCTCATCACCGGCGCCGCCGGCGGCCAGGGCGTCGAGCACGCCCGGGTGTGTGCTGAGCTGGGCGCCTCGGTGGTGCTCGCCGACCTCGACCTCGCAGCGACGCGTTCGGTGGCCGACGGCATCGAGGGCCCGACGCTCGCTGTCGCCCTCGACGTACGCAGCGAGGAGTCGTGGGACGCGGCGCTGGCCGCGACCGTCGAGGCGTTCGGGCGGCTCGACGTGCTGGTCAACAACGCCGGCCTCTACCGCCTCGGTGCGCTCGAGGGCCTGGAGCGTGGCGAGGTCGAGGCCGCGATGGCGGTCAACGTGCTCGGGCCGATCCTCGGCATGCAGCGGGTCGTTCCCTTGATGGAACCCCGTGGCGGATCGATCGTGAACATCGCCTCCACCGCGGGGCTGGGCGGCTATCCGGGAGCGATCTCGTACGCCGCGTCGAAGTGGGCGTTGCGCGGGGCCACCAAGTCGGCCGCCATGGAGCTGGGGCCGAAGGGCATCCGGGTCAACTGCATCTGCCCCGGCGCGATCGACACCCCGATGATCACCGAGGCGACGCGCGCCGGCGGGGGAGCGGTGGCCACCCAGCCGATCGCCCGGGTCGGGCAACCGGCGGAGGTGGCGGCCCTGGTGGCCTTCCTCGCCAGCGAGGCCAGCAGCTACTGCACCGGACAGGACTTCATCGTCGACGGCGGTCAGTCGATCTGACGATCCCCGCATCGCGGGCACACGAATCAGGAGCGAATGTGATGAGTGAACGGACAAGGGACCAGGGCTCAGGCAGCTGGGACCTCGAGGTGGACGTCGTCGTGCTCGGCATGGGTGCTGCGGGATGCGCGGCCGCCATCGAGGCCCACGAGTCCGGTGCGAGCGTGGTCCTCCTCGAGAAGCTCTCGGGAGGGCTCGAGGGCGGCAACACCCGCGTCTCGGGAGGCGCCTGGTTCCGCACACACGACGTGGAAGGGGCCGAGACCTACCTCAACAGCTTGTCGGGCGGCTACCCATTGCCGCCGGCGGTGGTCAGCACCTGGGCCAGGGAGACCGCCCAGCTCACCGAGTGGGTCGAGAGCGCGCTGGGCGCCACGACCGCGCTGGTCGGTGAAGCCGTCAACGGCAAGGGTCGGGGGATCCCGTCGGAGTTCCCGGGCCTGGAGGGCAGCGACTCCTACGGCGGCATGGTCGCCGTGGACGGACAGCTCGGCCGATCGCGTCTCCTCAACGCCCTGTTCGCCGGGCTCGAGACCCGGGCCATCGACGTACGACTCGCGACGCCCGCGCGTCGCCTGGTCCAGGACCCGGAGTCCCGGGCGGTCACGGGTGTGCTGGCCGAGACTCCCGACGGTGGAACGCTCCGGGTTCGTGCCCGGGGCGGCGTCGTGCTGGCCACCGGCGGGTTCGAGGGCAACGTCGAGATGGTGCGCGACTACCTGCGACTGCCGCAGAACCTGCCCTGGGGCTCGCCGTACAACACCGGCGACGGCCACAAGATGGCGCAGAAGGTCGGCGCGGACCTGTGGCACATGGACAACATGATGAGCATCGAGGGCTTCGCCGTCGCCGGCTACCAGAGCGGGTTCTACGGGCGCTTCTTCTTCAGCAACGGCTTCATCTTCGTCGACTCGCTCGGCAAGCGCTGCGACGACGAGCTGCCGAGCATCGGTCACGGGCACGCGCTGCGGCACGGCGCCTACGAGCACTCGCCGGTACGACGGGTGCACGCGATCTTCGACGAGGCGACGAGACTGGCCGGACCCGTCTCGCCGAACGGTGACGTCCTCGCCGTCGGGTGGAACGTGCTGGTCGAGGGCTATGAGTGGAGCGCCGACAACTCGGTCGAGGTCGACAAGGGCTGGCTCCACAAGGGCGAGACCCTCGACGAGCTGGCCGCGAGCCTCGAGGTCGATCCCGAGGCCCTGCACCGCACAGTCGCACGGTGGAACGCCTCGTGCGAGGCCGGTGAGGACGAGCAGTTCGGGCGAGACCCTGACACTCTCGTGGCGCTCGGCGACGGGCCCTACTACGCGTTCACCTCGGCGCCGATGCTTGCCTGGACCAATGGCGGCCCTCGTCGCGACGAGCACTGCCGTGTGCTCGACCCGTTCGGCGATGTCATCGATGGCCTCTACGCGGCGGGCAGCGTCAGCTCGACGTACAGCTGGGCCCGCGACAGCGGCATGCACATCGCCGACGCGCTGGCGTTCGGACGTGTCGCAGGAAGAACCGCATCGGCATCGACTCAAGGAGCCTCGTCATGACCACACTGTCCGTCGTACCCGAGGCCGAGGTTCCGGCGCGGTCGACACCGCCGTCGATGCTCGACCGGATGACGTTGATCATGGAGTGCTTCTCGGCGCGTGCCGCCAGTCGCACCCTGGAGGACGTGGCCGCGGCGACCCACCTGCCACGGTCGACCACGCACCGGATCCTGGTCGATCTCGTGCGGCTCGGCTGGCTCGCGCTGGGCACCGAGGGCTACTGCCTCGGTCACCGGCAGCTGATGTTCGGCGGCGGCGACGAGGGCCACGGGCGGCTCCGGGAGGCGACCGCCGAGACCTTGCACGACCTCGCGCTGCGCACCGGCATGGTCGTGCACCTGGCCGTGCTCTCCGACAGCGAGATCCACTACCTCGACAAGGTCGGCGGCCGCTTCGCCGCCCAGATCCCGTCGCGGGTCGGAGGGCGGGCGCCCGCACACTCCACCGCGCTCGGCAAGGCGATGCTGGCCTGGCTCTCGCCCGAACAGGTCGACCTGCAGCTGGAGGGTTCCCTGGGCAGGCTGACCAACCGCACCATCTCGCGGTTGCCCACCCTGCACCAGGAGCTCGGCCGGATCCGCAGCCGCCACGGGCTCGCCTTCGAACGCGGAGAGTGCTTCCCGGACATCGCCTGCGTGGCCGCCGCCATCCGTTCGCCGGAGGGCCCGGTGGCCAGCATCTCGCTGTGCGGCGAGGCCGGTGTGCCACTGGAGAAGGTCGCGCCGCTGGTTGCCCACGCTGCGCGTGCGACGGCCGAAGAGCTGTTCCCGCGCCGCAAGTCGAACCGCAATCGCCCGTCAGTGGCGCCGCTGGAGGAGACCTGGTCGACCGAGGCCATGGACGCCCTGCTCTCGGTCGGCTCCGGCTCCGACTGGATCTGACCCGTCAGACACAGATCCGTACTCCCAGTCAGTGGGAAACCGGATGTGACGCACGTCGCTTGACCTAGGTTCACGAATGCCGGCGTGGCCGCCGCGCACAAGACCACCCCGACAGTCGGCATCGCCGGCTCCCGGACGACAACGATGGTGAGTTCTATGACCCGATTTATCGGAAAGCGCCTTCTGCTGGCGGTGCCGACGATCATCCTCGTGACGCTGCTCGTGTTCGTGTTGATGGAGCTCTCGCCCACCGACCCGGCGGCAGTCCTCGCGGGTGACAACCCCACCCCCGAGCGGCTCGCCGAGATCCGCGAGCTGCACGGCTTCGACCGGCCCTTCCTGACCCGCTACCTCGAGTGGGGCTGGAACGCCCTCCAGGGTGACTTCGGGGTCTCCCCGGTGACGCACCAGTCGGTGCTCGCCGACCTGATGTACCGCTTGCCGATCACCGCGTCCCTCGTGGTGCTGGCGCTCTTCTTCAGCCTGGTGATGGGTGTCGTCCTCGGCACCGTCGCCGCCCTCAACAAGGGTGGTGTCGTCGACTGGCTGATGAACTCGATCGCCAACCTGCTGATGGCGATCCCGCCCTTCGTCGCCGCCGTGCTCCTGGTCCTGTTCCTGGCCATCCTGTCGCCGGTCTTCCCGGCCACGGGCTACGCGGACCTGTCGACCGGCATCGGTCCGTGGCTGCAGTTCACCACGCTTCCCGCGCTCTCCCTGGCGATCATCCCCGGCGCCTTGCTGACCAGGCAGGTCCGCGGAGCCCTGGTCGACGCACTCGAGGAGGACTACGTCCGCACCGCGAGGGCCAAGGGACTGCAGCGACGCCTGATCGTCGGCAAGCACGCCGCCAAGAATGCCGCCGTACCGGTGGTCACCGTCCTCGGGCTCGTGATCACCCAGATGTTCGGCGGAGCCGTCGTGGTCGAGCGGATCTTCGCGATCCCCGGCCTCGGCTCGGTCAGCGTCGAGTCGGTGCTCAACGGTGACCTGATCACGCTGCAGGGCCTCGTGCTCCTCGTCGCCGTGCTGGTGACCGTGGTCAACCTGTGCGTCGACGCCTCCTACGGCTACTTCAACCCGAGACTGAGGACCCGATGACCATGTCCCTCGCCGACTCGACGAACCTCAGCGCCACCCCGCCCAAGCGGCGTCGCCGGCTGAACAACCGGGTGCTGCGGCGCCTGATGCGCAACAAGGCCGCGGTCGCCTCCATGGTCGTCATCTTCCTGCTGGTCGTCGTCGCCGTCTTCGGTGACCTGCTGGCACCCCACGACCCGAACAAGGTCACGTTGTCCCTGCGGCTGATGGGCCCCTCCGGCGACCACCTGCTCGGCACCGACGAGCTCGGCCGCGACGTGCTGAGCCGGTTGATCGTGGCCACCCGCGTCGACCTGCTCGCCTCGGCCCAGGCGGTCGGCATCGCGCTCTCGGTCGGCGTACCGCTCGGCATCGTGGCCGGCTACCTCGGCGGGTTCACCGACGCAGTCCTGAGCCGGGTCATCGACGCTCTGATGACCCTCCCGCCGCTGATCCTGGCGGTGGTGGTGGTCGCCATTCTCGGCCCTGGCCTGCGCAACGCCATGTTCGCCATCGCCATCCTGATCGTGCCGAGCTTCTACCGCATCGTGCGGGCGTCCACGCAGGGAGCGCGCAACGAGCTCTACATCGAGAGCGCCCGCGCCAGCGGCTGCGGCACCTGGCGGATCCTGTGGCGGCACATCCTGCCCGCGGTCGCCCCGCCGCTGCTCGTGCAGGCGTCGTTCTCCGCGTCGGTCGTGATCGTGGCCGAGGCCAGCCTGTCGTTCCTGGGCCTCGGCGCCCGCGTGCCGCAGGCCACCTGGGGGCTGATGCTCAACGACGCCTCGTCGAACCTCACCACCAGCGCCTACCTGATCTACCCGCCGACCGTCATGGTCGCGATCACCATCCTGGCCTTCTCGCTGCTGGGCGACGGCCTCCGCGACGCCCTCGGGCGCCAGACCACGGACGGGAAATGAACATGTCTGCCCTCGAGATCACGGCCGAGCCCCACGTGGGCGAGGTGGTCATGCAGGCCACCGACCTGACCGTCGAGGTCAGCACGGAGAGGGGCTGGGTCACGATCGTCGACAGCGTCGACCTCACGGTGAACCGCAACGAGGTGGTCGGCCTGGTCGGTGAGTCGGGCTCCGGAAAGACCCTCACCTCGCTGTCGGTGATGGGTCTCCTGCCCAAGAACGCGAGGATCAGTCGCGGGTCCGTCGACCTGATGGGCCAACGCATCTCGGACATGGAGGAGCGCAAGCTCGCCGACGTCCGTGGCGCCAAGGCGGCGATGATCTTCCAGGAGCCGCGGCGCTGCCTCAACCCCGCGTTCACCGTCGGCGACCAGGTCGCCGAGTCCCTGCGCCGGCACCGCGGCTGGTCCCGCAAGCGGGCGATGCAGCACACGATCGAGCTCTTCAAGCTGGTCGAGATCCCGCAGGCCGAGCACCGGGTCAAGCAGTATCCGCACGAGTTCAGCGGCGGCATGTGCCAGCGGGTGATGCTCGCCATGGCGATCGCCTGCGACCCGATGCTGCTGATCGCGGACGAGCCGACCACGGCGCTCGACGTGACCGTGCAGCGTCAGGTGCTCGAGCTGATCCGCAGGCTCCAGGCCGAGCTCGGCCTCGGCGTCCTGCTGATCACCCACGACCTCGGCGTGGTCGCCGAGATGTGCGACCGGGTGTCGGTGATGTACGCCGGCCAGGTGGTCGAGGAGGCCCCCGCCGACGAGCTGTTCCACAACCCGCAGAACCCCTACACCAGTGCGCTCCTGCAGTCGATGCTCGAGCCGTCCCGGCGAGGAGAGCCGCTCGGCTTCATCCCCGGGCTGGTGCCGGCACCGCACGAGTTCCCCGCGACGTGCCGTTTCCAGGACCGTTGCCGGCACGCGGTCGAGGAGACCTGCCGCCAGACCATTCCGCTGACCTCCGTAGCGCCCGGCCACCTGAGCCGATGCGCGCGGGCCGCCGAACTCGACCTCCCGGGAGTGCGCGCATGACCACCACGAACCCCACCCTGTCCGTGCGCGGCCTGACCAAGGTCTACGGACGTCGCGCCACGCTGCTGCGCCGGCACCCGCACCAGCTGAAGGCCGTCGACGGCGTCGACCTCGACATCGCTCCGGGCAAGACCCTGGGCCTGGTGGGGGAGAGTGGCGCCGGCAAGTCCACGGTCGGGCGACTGGTGCTCCGGCTCATCGAGCCCGACGCCGGCACGATCAACCTGCTCGACACCGACATCTCCACCATGTCGCGCGGCGACCTGCGGCGGATGCGGTCGCACGCCACGATGATCTTCCAGGACCCGTACACGTCGCTCGACCCGCGCATGCTGATCAAGGACTCGGTCGCCGAGCCGTTGATCGTGCACACCGACGACAACCGGGCCACCCGGCACAAGAAGGCACTCGAGATGGTGCGCCGGGTCGGGCTCGACACCGCACACATGGAGCGCTTCCCCTACGAGATGTCGGGCGGCCAGCTCCAGCGCGTCGCCATCGCGCGGGCACTGATCACCGACCCGTCCTTCATCGTGTGTGACGAGCCGGTCGCCGCCCTCGACGTCTCCACGCAGGCCCAGGTGATCAACCTGCTCAACGACCTGCAGGCCGAGCGCGGCATCTCCTACCTGTTCATCTCCCACGACCTGCGCCTGGTGCGGCTGATCGCCGACGAGGTCGCGGTCATGCGCGCCGGCAAGCTCCTCGAGACCGGCTCGGCCGAGCGGGTCTTCGCCGCGCCGGAGACCGACTACACGCGTGAGCTCCTGGCCGCCATCCCGGGTCGCAGCCCGAGGCACCGCCGGTTCAACGGAGAGACCGCCGCATCCGTGGAGCTCGACGAGGCCGAGCGGGAAGAGGCCGTGGTCGTCTAGCCCCTGCAGGAGTCCCCGGTGCGCCGCGGAAACCTGCACCTACCACGGCATATTTGCCGTGGGGAGCAACTGTTTCCCCGGTGCGCCGGGGATCGCTGCAACCGGGAAGTCAGGCCAGCGCGTGGGTCTCCTGCCAGGCGCGGGCGGCCAGGCCCTGCGCCTGCACGCCGAACGACTCGGGCGTGCGGTCGCTGGCGCCCATGGCGCCGCGCAGCATCCGGGTGTGGACGTCCTCGACGATGCAGGCGGTCTTCCACCAGTTGAAGACGACGTAGTAGGCCACCTCGGCCGGGTCCGCCCCGCTCGCGGCGAGATACCGGTCGCGCAGCTCGTCACGGCTGGCGAACCCCGGCACCCGCGTCGGGGGACTGTTCAGCGCGGTGAATTCGTCGTCGGGCTCTGCCCAGTAGACGAGGAGCTGACCGAGGTCCGCGAGCGGGTCGCCGACCGTGGTGAGCTCCCAGTCGAGCAGGCCCAGCACAGCGCCGTCCGCGCCCAGGATGCAGTTGTCCACCCGGAAGTCGCCGTGCACGATGCTCGACCGGCTCTGCTCCGGGCAGTGCTCGACCAGCCAGGCATGGGTCCGCGCGAGGTCGGGCAGGTCGCGGGTGCGGGTGGACTCCCAGTTGCGGTGCCAGCGACGGAGCTGGCGCTCGGCGTAGTCCCTCCGCTTGGCGAGGTCGCCGAGGCCCAGGCGGTTGGGGTCGACCTCGTGGAGGGCCACGAGCGCATCGACCAGCGACGGCCCGACGGCGGCGCGCACCTGCGGGTCCAGCGACAGGGCACCCTCGGGATCGCGCACCACCGTGCCGTCCAGGTGCTCCATCACGAAGAAGGGCGCCCCGGTCACGGCGGGGTCGGGGCAGGTCGCCAGCACTGCGGGGACGGGCACCCGGCCGGCGACCGCCTCGAGCAGTCGCGCCTCACGGAGGACGTCGTGCGCGGTGGCCGGAAGGTCGCCCAGGGGAGGCCTGCGCAGCACCGTCCGGCGACCCGTGTCGTCGGTGAGCAGGTAGGTGAGGTTCGAGCGGCCGCCGGCCAGCCGACTCACGTCGAGGGGTAGCCGCAGGTCGATCTGACCGGCCAGCCAGGGCGCGACGGTGTCGAGATCGAGGCCGGTGATGGTGGGGGATTCGCGTGCCGCCACGGGGGCTCCTGGGAAGTGGGATCGGAGGTTGACGTTCGTCGGAATTCGGCTAGTGTAGCCGTTCAACCAAGCGCTTGCTACATCGAAAGGCAGATGATGGCTGACAAACGGATGACCGGCCCCGAAGTGGTCGGGCGGTTGGAGTCGGGCATGACGATCGGGATCGGCGGTTGGGCCTCGCGCCGCAAGCCGATGTCCCTGGTCCGCGAGATCCTGCGCTCCGACCTCACCGACCTCACCGTCGTCTCGTACGGCGGCCCCGACGTCGGCCTGCTGTGCGCGGCCGGCAAGGTCAAGAAGCTGGTCTTCGGCTTCGTGACCCTCGACTCGATTCCCCTGGACCCGCACTTCCGCGCGGCTCGGCAGAGCGGCTCGATCGAGGTCGCCGAGTACGACGAGGGCATGCTCCAGTGGGGCCTGTACGCCGCCTCGATCCGGCTGCCCTTCCTGCCCACGCGTGCCGGCCTGGCCACCTCGGTCACCGACACGAACCCGGACCTGCAGCTCATCACCGACCCCTACGGCAGTGGTGACGAGCTGATCGCGATGCCGGCGATCCACCTCGACGCCGCCCTGGTGCACATGAACCGCGCCGACGCTGCCGGCAACGCGCAGTACCTCGGGCCGGACCCCTACTTCGACGACCTCTTCTGCATGGCCGCCGACCAGGCGTTCGTGTCCTGCGAGAAGGTCGTGCCGACCGAGGAGCTGACCCGCGACCACCACGCCGCGACGATCGCGCTCCGACGCCTGTTCGTCGACGGCGTCGTCGAGGCCCCGAACGGCGCGCACCTCACCTCGTGCGCGCCCGACTACGGCACCGACGAGGGCTTCCTGCGCGAGTACGCCGCCGCGGCGAAGTCGCCCGAGGCCTGGCAGGCGTTCTCCGCCACCTACCTCTCCGGCGACGAAGAGACCTACCAGCGAGCGATCGCTGCCCGAGACGACGAGGAGCTGTCCGCATGAGCGACATCAGCCGTGCCGAGGTGTGCGTGGCCGCCTGCGCCGAGATCTACCGTGACAACGGCGAGATCCTGGCCAGCGCGTTCGGCACCATTCCGGCGATCGGGGTCCGGCTCGCCCGGCACACGTTCTCGCCCGACCTGCTCCTGACCGACGGTGAGTCCCACCTGGTGCAGGGCACCTGGGCGGTCGGCGGTCCGGCCGAGGGCGTCGTCGAGGGATGGTCGCCCTTCCGCGGCATCTTCGACCTCAACTGGACGGGCAAACGGCACATCGTGATGGTGCCGGTGCAGATCGACCGCTTCGGCAACGTGAACATCTCTGCCATCGGCGACCACGCGAAGCCGTCCGTCCAGCTGGTCGGCGTGCGGGGCGCGCCGGGCAACACGGTCTACCACGCGACCAGCTACTGGATCGCCAAGCACAGCACCCGGACGTTCGTCCCGGCCGTGGACATGGTCTCCGGCGCGGGCAACGACCGGGTCGCGGCCGCGGGAACCGGTGCGAGCCGCTACCACGATCTCCGCAAGGTGGTCACCGACCTCGCCGTGCTCGACTACGCCCCCGCCTCCGGCGCGATGCGACTGGTCTCGGTCCACCCGGGAGTGACCGTCGACGAGGTGCACGCCGCCACCGGGTTCGACCTCGTCGTCGACGGTGAGGTGCCGGTGACCCGGCTGCCCACTGACGACGAGCTCGCCCTGATCCGCGACGTCATCGACCCGCGCAACCTGCGCGACAAGGAGGTGCCGGCATGACGGACACCCGCCTGGTCCACCCGGCGCTGAAGACCCGCGCCACCGAGCTGTTCGGCGTCGACCACCCCGTCGTACAGACCGGGATGGGCAACGTCTCCGACGCAAGGCTGACCGCGGCCACGGCCAACGCCGGTGGGCTCGGGATCCTCGCCGCCGGACTGCTGTCGTACGACGAGCTGGTGACCGCGATCGACGAGATCCAGGCCGCCACCGACAAGCCGTTCGGCGTCAACGTGCGCGCCAACCAGCCCGACGTGCACAAGCGGATCGACCTGATGATCAGCGCGGGGGTCAAGGTGGCGTCGTTCGCGCTCGCCCCCAAGCAGGACCTGATCGCCAAGTGCAAGGACGCCGGTCTGGTCGTGATGCCGTCGATCGGCGCCGTCCGCCACGCCGAGAAGGTGGCCTCGTGGGGCGCCGACGCGGTCATCGTGCAGGGCAGCGAGGGTGGCGGCCACACCGGCCAGGTCCCGACCAGCCTGCTGCTGCCCCAGGTGACCGACGCGGTCGACCTCGTGGTGATCGGTGCTGGTGGCTTCTTCGACGGCCGGGGCCTGGTCTCCGCGCTGGCCTACGGCGCCGACGGGATCGCGATGGGCACCCGCTTCATGCTCACATCCGACTCACCGGTCGCGCAGGAGGTCAAGGACGTCTACCTCTCCAAGTCGGTCAACGACACGGTCCTCACCACCCAGGTCGACGGCATTCCGCAACGCGTGCTCCGCGTCGGCCCGATCGCCCAGATCGAGAAGACCCGCCCGGCCGCACGCGTGCTGCGCGCGGCGAGCAACGCCCGCAAGTTCCAGAAGATCTCCGGGGCCCGCTGGCGCGACATGGTCGGCGAGGGCCTGGCCATGCGCAAGCACGAGGACCTCACCTGGAGCCAGGTCGTGATGGCCGCCAATGCTCCGATGCTCTACCGCACGGCCCTGATCGACGGCAACGCCGAAGCCGGCGTCATGGCGACCGGTCAGGTGGTCGGCATGATCGACGACCTGCCCAGCTGCGACGAGCTGGTCTCGCGCATCGTCCGCGAGGCCACCGACGTCCTCGAGCGCTTCGGCGCCTAGGCCACCAACCACCACACCAAGGAGTTCGAGATGTCCGCACTGAACGACCGCGTCGTCGTCATCACCGGAGCGGGCCGCGGCATCGGCCGCGCCCACGCCCTGTTCGCCGCCGAGGAGGGTGCCAAGGTGGTCGTCAACGACATCGGTGCCGGTTCCGACGGCCGGGGCAGCGACGGCTCCGTCGCGGCCGCCGTGGTCGACGAGATCACCGCAGCCGGTGGCACCGCCGTCGGCAGCACGGCCGACGTGCGCACCATGGCCGGCGCCCAGGAGCTGCTCGACCTCGCGCTGGCCACCTATGGCCGCGTCGACGGACTGGTCAACAACGCCGGCGTGCTGCGCGACAAGATGTTCGCCAACATGAGCGAGGACGACTGGGACGCGGTCATCGAGGGCCAGCTCAAGGCGACCTTCGCACCCAGCCGCATCTTCGCCGCGCACTGGCGCGACGAGTCCAAGGCCGGGCGCCAGCCGTCGGCCTCGCTGGTCAACGTGCCCTCCACCTCCGGGCTCATCGGCGCGGTCGGCCAGACCAACTACGGCGCGGCCAAGGCCGGCATCGCGGCCCTGACCGTGATCCTCGCCCAGGAGCTGGGTCGGTACGGCGTCCGCGTCAACGCGGTCACCCCGGTGGCTCGCACCCGGATGACCGAGGACCTGCCGAAGATCGGGGAGATGGTCGCCGCGCCGACCGACCCGAGCCTGTTCGACGTCTACCACCCCGGGAACGTCTCGCCGCTGGTCGGCTGGCTGCTCACCGAGGGCTGCCCGGAGAACGGGTCGGTCTGGTACGCCAAGGGCGGCGAGATCCGCCGCTTCGCCGGCTGGTCCTACGAGTGGACCGTGGACAAGGGCCAGCGCTGGACCATCGAGGAGCTCGACCACGAGATCCGCTCGCGGTCCGCGCAGGCTGCCGACGCCGCCGCCGACCCGCACAACTGAGCCGGGCCGACACATGCGTGCACTGATCTGCCGGCACCTCGGCGCTCCTGACGTGCTGGAGTACGGCGAGCTGCCCGATCCCACAGCGGGCTCGGGCGAGGTCGTCGTCGACGTCGAGGCCGCCGGGGTCAACTTCCCCGACGGGCTGATGGTGGCCGGCAAGTACCAGACCAAGCCGGAGCTCCCGTTCGTCCCCGGGTCGGAGGTGGCCGGCACGATCCGGTCACTCGGCCCGGAGGTGCCGGGGCTCGAGGTGGGGCAACGGGTCACCGCGTTCTGCGGCATCGGCGGGTACGCCGAGCAGGTCGCGGTCCGCGCCGACCAGGTGCACGCCCTCCCCGACGCGACCAGTGCCGTCGACGCGGCGGCCATGCCCGTCGCCTACGGCACGTCGTTCCACGGGCTCGTCGACCGGGCCGGGCTGGCGGCGGGGGAGACGCTGCTGGTGCTCGGCGCCGCCGGTGGGGTCGGCCTGACCGCGGTCGAGATCGGCCACGCCCTGGGGGCTCGGGTGATCGCGGTGGCCTCGACGCCCGAGAAGCTCAAGCTGGCCGCCGAGCACGGCGCCGACGACCTGGTGAACTACCGCGACAACGACCTCACCGAGGCCATCGTCGAGCTCACCGGCGGTGCGGGCGTCGACGTGGTCTACGACCCGGTCGGTGGTGCTGCCGCGGAGTCCGCCGTACGCAAGCTGGCGTGGGGCGGGCGCCACCTCACCGTGGGCTACGCCTCCGGCGACATCCCCCGCGTGGGGATGAACCGGCTGCTGCTCAACGAGGGCAACCTGCTCGGCGTCCTCTGGGGAGCCTGGGCCCGACGCCACCCCGACCGCAACGCCGCCAACGTCCAGCGCCTGCTGGCCTGGCACGGCGAAGGGATGATCCGCCCGCACATCGGCGGCACCTGGCAGCTCGAGGACGGCGTGGCCGCCCTCGAGACCGTGATGAACAGGTCCGCCCTCGGCAAGATCGTCCTGCTCACCTGAGAACCCCTGACCCGAACGGATGACCCTGATGAGCACCACCACCGAAGCACCTCCTGCAGTCGACCTGCCCGTGATGGACCTCGGCCCCTCGGCCCGGGTCCGCGAGGTGCTGGCCGATCTCCAGTCGTTCATGGACGAGGCCGTGTACCCGGCCGAGGCCGTCTACGCGCAGCAGCGCGCGGACGCCGGGCCGGAGGGCACCCACGTGCTGCCCCAGGTCGTCGAGGACCTCAAGAAGGAGGCGCGGTCGCGCGGGCTGTGGAACCTCTTCTTGCCCGACCTGTCCGGGCTCAGCAACCTCGAGTACGCGTACGTCGCCGAGCTGACCGGACGGTCGCCGTACATCGCCCCCGAGGCGCTGAACTGCGCGGCACCCGACACCGGCAACATGGAGCTGCTGCACATGTTCGGCACCGACGCGCAGAAGCAGCAGTGGCTCGAGCCGTTGCTCGACGGGCGGATCAGGTCCGGCTTCTCGATGACCGAGCCGGACGTCGCCTCGTCCGACGCGCGCAACATCGCCACGTCGATCACCCGTGACGGCGACGAGTACGTGATCAACGGCCGCAAGTGGTGGACCACCGGTGCCGCCGACCCGAACTGCCAGCTGCTGATCCTGATGGGCAAGACCGACCCGGAGGCCGAGACCTACCGCCAGCAGTCGATGATCCTGGTCCCGGTGGACACCCCCGGCGTCACGATCGTGCGCTCGCTGCCGATCTTCGGCTACGTCGACCAGCACGGGCACGCGGAGATCACCTTCGACGACGTCCGGGTCCCGATCGGCAACCTCCTCGGCGCCGAAGGATCTGGCTTCGCCATCGCCCAGGCCCGTCTCGGCCCCGGCCGGATCCACCACGCCATGCGGGCCATCGGCATGGCCGAGCGCGGTCTCGAGCTGATGGTGAAGCGGACCATGGGCCGCGAGGCGTTCGGCGGTCCGATCTCGGACCAGGGCGTGGTCCGCACCTGGATCGCCGAGTCGCGCATGGAGATCGAGCAGGCCCGCCTGCTCGTGCTCAAGACCGCCTGGCTGATCGACCAGGTCGGCGTCAAGGGCGCCGCCACCGAGATCGCCGCGATCAAGGTCGTCGCCCCACGCGTCGCACGATCGGTGCTCGACCGGGCCATCCAGTGCCACGGTGGTGGCGGCGTGACCGACGACTTCCCGATCGCCCGGATGTGGGCCACCGGTCGCATCCTCGGCATCGCGGACGGACCCGACGAGGTGCACATCCGCAGCGTCGCGCGGGTCGAGCTCAAGAAGCACCGCGCGTGATCCGCGCGGGCTTCAGCCCTTGCTGAGCTGGCGATCCAGCCACTCGAGGGCGCGCGCGTGCGCGCCCTCGACGCCTTCAGCGTCGATGCGCGGTCCGAGGATCTCGATCTCGTGGACGCCGGTGTAGCCGGCCGCCACGACGTCGCGGACCAGTCGGTCGAGTGGCAGGTCCCCGTCGCCGGGCACCCAGCGGTTCGGCTGCTCCAGCGTGCCGTGCACGAAGTCGCCGTACTGCACGATCCGGATCACGTCGAGGCCGTCGGCCAGCGTGGCGGCGAGCCTCGGCTCGGCCCAGCAGCAGTAGAGGTCGGCGCACACGCCGACGCCCAGGTGGCGTGCCGCAGCCACCGCGTCGCGCAGCGTGTGCAGGAACGACACGTCGCTGCGCAGCGAGTGGGTGTTCTCCACGGTCAGGGTGATGCCGAGGTCGTCCGCTCGGGCGGCCAGTGGCGCGAGGCGTACGGCGAACGAGGTCAGCGCTTCCTCCCAGCACAGGGGGCCAGCGGGTCCCGTGGTGAGGGTGACCACCGGGATTCCCAGCCGGGCCGCGAAGTCGATCGACTGCGCGGCAAGCTCCAGCTGCTCCCGGCCTGCGGGGGAGTCGACGGACGCCGGCGTGGTGAGGCCGCTGCCGATCGAGCCGACCACCAGCCCCGAGGCCTTGATCGCGGCCTCGGCCTCGCGCCACCCATGACCTTCGAGCTGTCTCGAACCGATCGCCACCCGGTCCACCCGGAGGCGGGACAGGCAGGCGAGCAGGTCGGGCAGCGCCCAGGCGTTCATGGCGATCGTGCTGATGCTGGACAAAACCATGGGACGAGGGTAGCAAGCGCTTGGTTGAGGGGCTAGGGTGAGCGCACCACATCGACAGGAGCCACACGGATGTCACAGGACAACGGATCAGGAAACGCGCCCGGGCGAGGCCTGCTCGCCGGCCGCTCGGTGCTCGTCACCGGCGCCGCGGGCACGGGCATCGGCTTCGCCACCGCCCTGCGCTGCGCCGAGGAAGGTGCCCGCGTCGCGATCAGCGCCCGCAGCGCCGAGAAGGTGGAGCTCGCTGCCGACCAGCTCGAGAAGCTCGTCGGGGTTCGCCCGGTGACCACGGTCTGCGACATCACCGTCGAGTCCGAGGTGCAGGCGATGATCGCCGCCGCCGACGAGCGGCTCGACGGCCTCGACGTGCTGGTCAACAATGCGGCCGTCGGTGGCATGGCCCCGGTCGCGGAGATGACCGACGAGCAGTGGGACGCCGTGCTCGACACCACCCTCAAGGGCACCTTCCGTTGCACCCGGGCCGCACTGCGCCTCATGCTGCCGCGCAAGAGCGGCGTGATCGTCAACAACGCCTCGGTCGTGGGCTGGAAGGCCTCGCCCGGGATGGCCCACTACGCCGCCGCCAAGGCCGGTGTGATGGCACTGACCCGTGCGTCGGCACTCGAGGCCGCGTCCGCCGGGATCCGCATCAACGCCGTGGCGCCGACCCTGGTCGCCCACGACGAGCTCGCGGCGAAGATGCCGCCCGGCGTGATGGACCAGCTCGGCGCCCAACAGCCCCTCGGTCGCGCCGGAGAACCCTCCGAGATCGCCAACGTGATCGTGTTCCTCGCCAGCGACTACGCGTCCTACCTGACCGGCGAGGTCATCTCGGTCAGCGCCCAACACGCGTAGGCACCCGACACCCACAAGGAAGAGACATGGCCAACCCAGATGCAGTGGGGCGCTCCGGCTCCCCGTTCACCCTCGACGTAGAACGCGGCAAGATCCGTGAGTTCGCCCGGGCCACCGGATCCTCCGATCCGGCCTACCTCCAGGGCGACCACCCGGTGTCGCCGCCGACGTTCCTGACCACGCAGTTCTTCTGGCAGGACGGCGACGCCAACGCCTGGCAGCTCGTGGAGCTCAACCAGCAGCGCGGCCTGCACGCCGAGCAGGAGTACACCTTCTTCGGGCCGCCACCGAAGGCCGGCACCCGGCTCACCGCGCAGTCGACGATCACCAACATGTTCGAGAAGCAGGGCCGACGCGGCGGGCCGATGACGTTCGTGGAGATGGTGACCGAGTTCCGTGACGAGTCCGGCGCGCTGGTCGCCCAGGCCAAGATGACCGGCGTCGAGACCGGTCGCGCACCCGAGGAGGAGAAGTGAGTACGTCGATCGACAGCACCACGCTGGTCGTGCCGGAGGCGCTGGTCTTCGGGCCGGTGACCCGCACCGACTTCGTGCGCTACCAGGGCGCCTCGGGCGACATGAACCCGATCCACCACGACGAGGAGTTCGCCAAGGCTGCCGGCTTCCCGGCCCCGTTCGCGGTCGGCATGTTCCAGGCCGGGTTGCTCGCCTCGTGGGCGACTGCCTGGCTGGGCGCGGAGAACGTGCGCTCCTACCGGGTGCGCTTCAAGGAGCAGGTCTGGCCCGGCGACGTGCTGACCTGCACCGGCGCCGTCACCAGGGAGTACGCCGAGGGCGACGAGCAGCGCGTCGACCTCGAGCTGACCTGCGCGCGTCAGACCGGTGGCGTCGCGATCACCGCGTGGGCCACGTTCGTCGTGCCGGCCGCGTCATGACTGCCTACTCCATCGACGGGGTCAGCCCCGTGGTCCACGAGACCGCGTTCGTCCACCCTCAGGCCAGCCTGATCGGCGACGTCGTGATCGGGCCGGAGTGCTACATCGGCCCGTTCGCCAGCCTGCGTGGCGACTTCGGACGGATCGACGTGCGCGCCGGCTCCAATGTGCAGGACAGCTGCACGGTGCACGTCTTCCCCGGTCAGGACACGATCCTCGAGGAGGGCAGCCACATCGGGCACGGCGCCGTACTGCACGGCTGCCACCTCGAGCCCGGCGTGCTGGTCGGCATGAACTCCGTGATCATGGACGGCACCCGGATCGGCCCCCGCTCCCTCGTCGCAGCGCACAGCTTCGTCCGCGCCGGTGGCGACTACGCCGCTGAGTCGCTGATCGCCGGCAGCCCGGCCAAGTTCATCCGGCGCCTCGACGAGGTGACCCTTGCCTGGAAGGCGAACGGCGCCGACGTCTATCGCGAGCTCGCCGCCCGCAGCCTGGCCAGCCTCCGGGAGGTCACCCCACTGCGTGAGGTCGAGCCGGACCGCAAGCGGGTCAGCACCGGCCGCGACACGTCGACCCCGCTGCACGAGATCCGCGCAGAAGGCGCCTAGGCACTGGGCATCGGCGCCGGTCCTGCTGGTCGGGACCGGAGGCCAACCGGAGCCCAGCTCGCAGCAGGCTGGGCACGGCGGCAGCCCGCCCGAATCCTGTGAGGACCGGTGAACCCAATGACCTGGAACGGAAGCGACGCGATCGCGGCCGCTCTCGACGCTCTCGACGTGGAGACCGTCTTCTTCGTGCCGAGTGCGCACAACCTGCCGATCCTCGACGCGATCGAGCGCCGCGGCATCCGAACCGTCGGCTGCCGCCACGAGCAGGGCGTCGCCCACGCGGCCGACGCCCATGCGCGCACGACGGGCACCCTGGCCGTGGGTGTGGTCAGCGGTGGGCCGGGAACCGCCAACACCATGGGCGGGATGTATGAAGCGCACTTCGCGTCGTCGCCGGTGCTGCTGATCACCAGCCAGGTCGAGAGTGCCCACCTCGGCAGGGGACGCGGCTACGTCCACGAGGCCGAGAGCCAGGCGGAGATGCTGGCGACCGTCTGCCGCGAGGTGGTCACCGAGACCACCGCCGAGGACCTTGCCGAGACGGTGCTGCGACTGGCCCGGGTGGCCTGCACCGGCCGCCCCCGGCCGGTCGCCCTCGAGGTGCCACTCGACCTCCAGACCGCCACCGTCACATCACTCGACGATGCCGCACTGATCGAGAGCGCACGTCGCCCGCTGCGGCGTACGGCGCCCGACGCCGCGAGCCTCGAAGCCGCCGCCCGACTGCTGGTCACCGCGGAGCGGCCGGTGATCTGGGCCGGCGGGGGAGTGATCCGCTCCGGTGCCGCCGACGAGCTGCTCGAGCTGGCCCGCCGCTGGCAGGCACCGGTGCTGACCAGTCGCGAGGGCCGCGGCGCGATCAGCGAGCTCGACGTGCTGAGCATCGGCTCCTACGCCACCCTGCCGTCGGTCAGGGACTTCCTCGCGGACTGCGACGTGATGCTTGCCGTGGGCACCCGGTTCCAGATGTATCCCACCGCGCAGTGGCAGCTGCCGATCCCACAGGCCCTGGTGCACCTCGACGTCGACCCCACGATCATCGGCCGCAGCTATCCCGCGGCGGTCAGCCTCGTCGCCGACGCGCGTCTCGGACTGACGGCCCTCACCGACCTGGTGGGCGAGCCCGACGAGGCCGTGGCCACCAGCCGCAGTGACCACCTCAAGGCCGGGCAGGAGGCCGCCGCCGTGGCACGCGACGTGGTGGTCGAGCAGGCCGGCCCCGACCACCTGCGGATCAGTGCCACGATCGCTCGGCACCGACCGACCGACGGCGTGCTGGTCTGCGACGCCACCGTGCCGGCCTACGTCTGGGGAGACCGGCTGGTGCCGATCGCCGCACCACGTACGTCGATCCGTTCCGCCGCGGCAGGCATCGGGCCCGGCATGGCGATGGCACTCGGCGCCGCCACGGCCTCCGACTCGCACACCGTGCTGCTCCAGGGCGACGGCGGCTTCATGCTCGGCATCGCGGAGCTGGCCAGTGCGGTGCAGGCGAAGTCACGCATCGTGGTGTGCCTCTTCGACGACGGCGGCTACGGAATGCTCCGCGACATCGACGCCCTCAGCGGTGGGGGATCCGGCAGCGGGTTCGACCTGGCGACACCCGACTTCTTCGCGGTCGCCACGGCCTTCGGCGCCAGGGCGGCGCGGGTGTCGAACCCGGACGAGTTCGAGGCGGAGTTCGTGGCCGCCCTCGACCACGACGGACCGACCCTGCTCCACGTCGACCTGCGCGCGCTGACACCCCTGCGTCGTACGTGGGGCACATGAGCGCCGCAGTCCCGACCGTGCGCGAGCGGGCCCTCGTGCCCACGCTCGTTCTCATCGCCTCCTCGACCGCCGTGGTGGCCAGTCTGGGTGCGCCTCTGGTGCCGATGATCGCCCGTGACGAAGGTGTCTCCCTCTCGAACGCGCAGTGGATCCTGACCGTCACCTTCCTCACCGGCGCGGTGACCTCGCCGATCATCGGGCGCCTCGGCGGCGGCCGCCACCGACGACCCGTGATCCTGGCCGGGCTGCTCGCCGTCTGTCTCGGCTCCGTGCTGGCCGCGCTGCCGCTGGGCTTCGGCGCCATGGTGTTCGGCCGGGTGCTCCAGGGAGTGGGACTGAGCCTGACCCCGTTGGCGATCGCGGTCGCCCGCGAGCTCGTCGCCGAGGAGAAGCAGCTGGCCACGCTGGCCACCCTGTCGATCACCACCGTGGCCGGCGCGGGCATGGGCTACCCGTTGGCCTCCTACATCGTCCAGGAGTACGGCGTCTCCGCGGCGTACTGGGTGGGAGCCGCCATGGCGGCCCTGACCCTGGCCGCGGCGGTGCTGGCGATCCCGGCCAATCGCGGCAGCGAGCCTCGCCCTCTCGACCTCGTCGGCGCGGTGCTGCTCGGTGGAGGCGCCGGAGGACTGCTGCTCGGTGTCAGCCAGGCCCACCACTGGTCTGGTCCGCTGACGATCGGCATCGCGCTCGCCTCCCTTGCCATGCTCGCCGCCTGGGTGCGCTGGACCCTCGCGCGCAGGGACCCGCTGGTCGACCTGCGCCTCGCCACCAGGCACGGTGTGCTCGGCGCCAACGTCACCGCGCTGCTGGCCGGATGCGGAATGTACATGCTGATCACGATGGTGGTCCTGATCGTGCAGGCGCCCACCGCGACCGGCTACGGCCTCGGACACTCGCTCACCGTCGCCGGCCTGATGCTGGTGCCGTTCTCCTTCGCAAACGTCCTGGGCAACCGCATCCTGCGCGCGCTGGACCGACGTGTCGCCCCCGACATGCTGCTGCCGATCGGCTCCTGCCTGTTCCTGGTGGCCACCCTCGTGCTGGCCGGATTCCGGGACACCCTGTGGGGCTGCGTGCTGGCCATGGTGATCGGCGGCCTGGGAGCCGGGGCGTCGTTCGCCGCCATGCCGCGACTGATCGTGCGCTTCACGCCTGCTGGGGAGACGGGCAGCGTGATGGCGTTCAACCAGATCCTGCGCTACCTCGGCTTCTCGGCCGGCAGCGCCCTGGTCCTGGCCGTCCTTCAGCTCTACGCCGGTCCCGACGGTGCACTGACCGCGACCGGCTTCACCGTGGCGGCACTCGCCGCCTCGGCGGTGTCGGGCGTGGCCGCGGTGCTCGGCTTCGTGCTGGCCCGGTCCGTGACCGACCCCGAACCCACCCTCCAGGAGGTGCGATGACCAACCCAGAGATCGACGACATGCTGGCCCTGCTCAACGCGGGCTTTCCCCGTGTCGAGGAGATGACCGGCGCACAGGCCCGCGCGGCCGTGGCGGCCAGGCGTCAACCCGTCACCAACCTCGACGACGTGGCCAGTGCCGACGACGTGTCCATCGAGGCCGCGCACGGCCAGATCCCGGCCCGCGTCTACCGGCCGCACGGCAACTCCGCCGACCGGCCGGTGGTGGTCTTCTTCCACGGTGGCGGCTTCGTGTTCTGTGACCTCGACACGCACGACGGTTTCTGTCGCGCGATGGCCAGGGGCACCGATGCCGTGGTCGTGTCCGTCGACTACCGGCTGGCGCCCGAGCATCGGGCCCCCGCGGCGGCCGAGGACGCGTTCGCCGCCACCCGGTGGGCGATCGAGCACGCAGCCGAGCTGGGCGGGGACCCGCACCGCGTGGTGGTGATGGGCGACAGTGCCGGCGGCAACCTCGCCGCAGCGGTCTGCCTGATGGCACGCGATGACGGCGGCCCGATGCCCGCCGCACAGGTGCTGGTCTACCCGGTCATCGACCCGGCCTGCGACTCGGAGTCCGCGCAGCGCTACGCGACCGGATACTTCAACACCCTCGCCGCCACCCGTTGGTACTGGACCCAGTACCTGCCCGACGACGGTGTGCTTCCCGAGCCCACGGCGTACGTCGCACCGCTGACGGCCGCGACCCTGAGCGGGCTGCCGCCCGCGATCGTGGTGACCGCCGGCCTCGACCCGCTGTGCAGTGAGGGGGAGCAGTACGCCGCTGCACTGGCCGACGCCGGTGTCCCCGTCGTGCACCGCGGCTACGACGACCTCTTCCACGGGTTCCTCACCATCTTGTCGATGCGTGCCGCCGTAGGGCCGCGCGAACAGCTCTGGGGTGACCTGGCGGCGCTGCTGGAGAGGACACGGGTCGCACCGTGACCGACGCCCGAGCCTGAGGCGTCGGCAAAGTCGTCGCTCGCCACGTCCCAAGAACACGCCGGATCGTGGGTACGCTACGACGCAGCCGAAATCACTAGCCAGACAAGGTCTCCCACGTGCCGCCCACTGATCGCAGGTCCAGGATCCTGGAATCGGCAGCCGCGCTGTTCGCCGACAAGGGCATCAACGCGAGCACCGTGCGCGACATCGCCGACGGCGTCGGCATCCTGTCCGGCAGCCTCTACCACCACTTCGACTCCAAGGACGCGATGGTCGAGGCCATCGTCGTCGAATACCTCGAGGCGCTCACCCAGCGCTATGCCGAGGTGGTGCTGCCGGAGCTGGACGCACGAGCCCGGCTGCACGCGCTGGTGCTGGCGTCGCTGCAGGTCGTCGACGAGCACGAGCACGCCAGCGAGATCTACCAGGCCAACCGCAAGTACTTCGAGACCAGCGACCGGTTCAAGTCCGTGCGCGACCTGGCCTCGGCCGTCCACCTGGCCTGGGCCGGGGTGATCGACTCGGGAGTGAAGAGCGGCGACTTCCGCTCCGACGTCAACCCGCGCGTCTTCCACCGCTTCCTGCGCGACGCCGTGTTCCTCGCTTCACGGTGGTACCACCGCAGCGAGGTCTACGGCATCGAGGAGCTCGCCGACGACACCGCGCGCATCTTCCTCGACGGCTTCACCGTCGCACCCACCGCTGGCTGAGTCAGACCACCATCGGCTGCACGTGTGAGCGGTCGAGGCTCGCCACGTCGGCCACCCCCATCAGGGTGAGCGTGCGCACGATCTCGTCTCGGAAGATCTCCAGCACGTGCTCCACGCCCTCCTGTCCGCGCGCGGCCAGGCCGTAGACGTAGGGCCGGCCGATCCCGACTGCAGTGGCACCCAGCGCGAGCGCCTTGACGACGTCCGTTCCTCGTCGTACGCCGCCGTCCAGGAACACCGGCACGCGGCCGCCGACACGCTCCACCACGGCGGGCAGGGCGTCGAGGGCAGCAGGGGCGCCGTCGAGCTGGCGGCCGCCATGGTTGGAGACCAGCACGCCGTCGGCGCCGAGCTCGACGGCACGCTGGGCGTCGTCGGCCTCGAGGACTCCCTTGAGATAGACCGGCCCGTCCCACATGTCGCGGATGCGGGCGAAGTCGTCCCACCCCAGGTCGGGTCGTAGCAGCGTCTGCTGCGCCCGGGCCGAGGCCACGGCCGCCTTGGTGCCGCGCTCGTCGACCAGCATCCGCGACGTGATGCGTTGGTGCCGCAGGAAGCCGTAGGCCCAGCGCGGGCGGACGGCGGCGCTGAGAGCGCGAGCCGGGGTCAGTGTGGGCGAAATCCCCATGCCACGCTTGCGTTCGGCCAGACGGTTGCCTGCCACGGGTACGTCGACGGTGACGAAGAGAGCGGCGTAGTCGGCATTGCGTGCCCGGTCGATGAACGCCTTCGAGAGCGGCTGGCCGGTGGTCTGGCTGGTCCAGGGGTAGAGCTGGAAGAAGTGGTTCTCGTCGGTCGCCTCGGCGACTTCTTCCACGGTCCAGCTCGACGCGGTGCTGATCACCGCCCGGGTGCCCGCCGCCTCCGCGGCCCGTGCGGCAGCGCGTTCGCCCTGCCAGTGCACGAGGCCGGTCATCCCGGTGGGGGAGAGGAACACCGGCAGCGAGAGGTCGGTGTCGCCGACCTTGGTCGCGACGTTGGTGCCGGTGTGACCGGTCAGCACGCGCGAGCGCAGCGACCAACGGTCGAAGGCGTCCTGGTTGGCGCGCAGGGTCAGCCCGGACTCGGCGCCGCCGTCCACGAACGCCCACACCATGCCGGGCAGTGCCCGCCGGGCCCGCTCCCGGTAGTCCTCGACGGTGATCGGTCCGCCGCTGCGGGCGGACAGGGCGAAGCGGAGGCCGCCGCTCATGACGCCACCCTCAGGGTGACCTTGGCGGTCTCGGAGGTGGGGGCGGTGGCGAGCTCGAAGCCCTGCTGGACCCGGTCGACGTCGAACGTGTCGGTGACGAACATGTCCACGAGGGCGGGGTGCGCGGCCAGGTAGTCGCCGGCCTTCTCGAGCATGGCCCGACGTTGGAGGGTGGCTCCCGATCTCAGTGACAGGTTCTTGCGGAGCAACAACTGCATGTTGACGGGATAGTGGGCGTCATCGGGGATGCCGAAGTAGAAGATGTGGCCGCTCGGAGCTGCGGCCTCGAGGGCATGGTTCAGTGTGGACATGTTGTGCCCGATCGCCTCGATCACCACGTCTGGCCGGTCGGCGTCGCTCAGCTGACCGGCCCAACGGCTCGTGTGCAGATGCGCCACCTCGTCCGCGCCCATGCGCAGGCCCAGGACGGTGCGGTCGAGGCGGTCCACGCCGACCACCGACCGAGCCCCCGCCGTACGCAACACGTGGTTGAACAGCAGGCCCATGGGTCCTTGCCCCAACACGGCGGCCCGGGAGCCTGCGACCTCCGGGAGCTGATCGACGGCGAAGAGCACACAGGCCAGGGGCTGCAGCATCACGGCCCGCTCGGGGCTCAGCTGCGGGTCGAAGGAGAAGAGGTCGTCACCGAGGCTGATCGTGAACTCGGCAAGGGCATTGAGGCGAGATCCCCAGCCGACGACGTGGTCACCGACCCGGTGCCGCGGATCGCGAGTGGCGACCACCTCGCCCACCACTTCGTGCAGTGGCGAACCGGGCGGACTGCCGGCACCGGGCTCATCACGTTGCTTGAGGGTGAGCAGGCCGTTGAAGACGGGGAGGTCGCTGCCGCAGATCGCCCCGGCCAGGACCTTGAGGAGCACCTCGCCGCCGACCAGGTCGTCGGCCCCGGGGCGTGGCGTCTCCACCTCGACGAACTCCCTGGGGCGGACCAGCTGCTGGGCCCGCATCGTCGCCATCAGTGGCCGATGCCGTGGCCGGACGGACCACTGTCCGGGTCGGTGTTGACCGGCATCGGGTCGGAGGACTGGATCGGCAGGTCGCCGTTCGACACGGCCGCCCGGATCGAGTCGCCCAACCGCGCGCAGCCGCCGAAGAGCCGGCCGTCCTCGGTCCATCCCGTCGCGCTGCGTTCCTCGCAGACCCGCAGGCCGTCGGCGTGCCACTGGATGCTGGTCTGCTCCCAGCTGCTCTTGCGCACCTCGACGAGCGCGGAGCAGGATCGGCACGCCACCGGCCACATGGGGCCGTCCTCGAGTCTCACGTCGGGCCGGATCACTTGCTCGCTCATCGGGGCTCCTGTGTCGTGGGTGCGTGCCCCGCAAGTCTCTCCACGGCTGGTCGTGCTGCCGGGAATGTCCCGCTCAGCGAAACCGGGGCTCCTCACGACAGCAGGAGCACGGTCGTCTCGGTCAGGCACAGGAGGCAGGTCGCCACGGCAACGGTCAGCGGGGCCCGGCCCCCTCGGCGTCGACGGGCCGCCCGGGTGCCTCGGGTACGCCGGTAGCGGCCGCGGCTCTCGACGAACACCCACAGGCTGAGCAGGAAGGCCGGGCCGAGGACGGTGAAGGCGGCGCCCCCGAGATCGCCGTACGTCAGGCGGGCCAGGATCGCCGCGCACACCATGAGGCTCAGGGCGGTGCGTTGCCACGCCAGGGCGGTGCGTTCGTTGGCCAGCCCCGGGTCGGCCGCGACGTTCACGCGACCGACGCGATCACCACGACGGCCGCGCAGACCACCAGGCCGGTGAAGAGGGCGCCGAGTCCGAAGCCCGGCAGCGGCGCGGAACGGCGCATGGCCCGCTCCGCACGCGACCAGCGGATCCACGCGATCACGGCGCACAGTGCGCCGGTCACCGTCAGCAGGATCGCCAGCAGGTGCTGCGACTCTGCCCTCAGGGGCAGGTCGACGGCGTCGATGGCGACGCCGGCGGCGAGCAGCGCCAGCGCCGTCCGGATCCAGGCCAGGAACGTGCGCTCGTTGGCGAAGCTGAACCGGTAGTCGGGTTCGGATCCTGCGCCGTACACGGACTCGGGCCAACGGCCGTCGGGACTCCGATTCCCTTGCGTGGTCTGCGCTACCGGGTCGCTGTCCATGGGTGCGGCCACTCCTGTGCTCGGTCGTCCGGGTCTCCGGCGAAGTCAACGCCGACGGCTCCCCGGCGCGTGGAAATGTCCCACTCAGCGAACCCGCTGCAGGGGCCGGTCGGTGCCGGGACCAGAATCGGCAGCGTGAACGAACCGTCACCCTGTTGCTCCCCGGGCCGTCCCGCCGACGGGCCCGCAGAGATCCGGCCCCCGGCGCACGCCGTCGCGCGACCGCGCAGCACGCGTGGCCAGGTGCGGATCCCGGCCGGTGACTTCGCGATGGGCGACCCCTTCGGCGAGGGCTACGCCGGCGACGGCGAGACCCCCGTGCACCGGGTGCACCTCGAGTCGTTCTGGATGGACGCGACCACGGTCACCAACGCCGCCTTCGCGGTCTTCTGCAAGGACACCGGCCACGTCACCGAGGCGGAGGAGCTGGGCGTCTCCGCGGTCTTCCACCTGGCCTTCCGGGGCGAGCGCTCCGACGTGCTCCAGCAGGTCGCCGAGGCGCCGTGGTGGCTGGCCGTCAAGGGTGCGTCGTGGCGGCAGCCGGGCGGTCCCGGTTCGAGCATCCAGGACCGGCAGAACCACCCCGTCGTGCACGTGACGTGGAACGACGCGTCGGCGTACGCCGCCTGGGCAGGCAAGCGCCTCCCGACCGAGGCCGAGTGGGAGTACGCCGCACGAGGTGGACTCGACGGCGCCCGGTTCGCCTGGGGCGACGAGCTGACACCCAGAGGCCGCTGGCAGTGCAACATCTGGCAGGGCGACTTCCCGCGCAGCAACACCGAGGACGACGGCCACCTGGCCACCGCGCCGGTCAAGACCTACCGGCCCAACGGACACGGCCTGTGGCAGATGGCCGGCAACGTCTGGGAGTGGTGCGCCGACTGGTTCGACCCCGGCTACTACGAGGTCAGCCCGGCAGTGGACCCGCGAGGCCCCGACACCGGCGCGGCCAGGGTGATGCGCGGTGGCTCCTACCTGTGCCACGACTCCTACTGCCACCGCTACCGGGTCTCCGCCCGGTCGAGCAACACACCCGACTCGGCCAGCGGCAACATGGGCTTCCGCTGCGCCAACGACGACGCCTGACCAGGGTCAGGCGTCGTCGCGCAGGTCCCGCTTGAGGATCTTGCCGCTGGCGTTGCGCGGGAACTCCGCGACGGTGACGATCTCGCGGGGCACCTTGAAGTTGGCCAGGCGCGTCTTGCAGTACGCCGTCAGCGCGGCGACGTCGATCGTGGCGCCGGGCCGGGGCACGACGTACGCCCGGCCGACCGAGCCCATCCGCTCGTCGGGGATGCCGATGACGGCGCACTCCACGACATCGGGGTGGCTGGTCAGCACGCCCTCGATCTCGGCGGGATAGACGTTGAAGCCGCCGACGGTGAACATGTCCTTGATCCGGTCGGTGATCTTGAGGCAGCCGTGCTCGTCGAGGCGGCCCACGTCACCGGTGTGCAACCAGCCGTCGGGGTCGATCGCCTCCGCCGTGGCTGCCTCGTCCTCGAAGTAGCCGAGCATGACGTTGTCGCCCCGCAGCAGGATCTCGCCGTCCGCGCCGACCGCCACGTCGTCGCCCTCGGCGTCGACGGTGCGCACCTCGATGCCGGGGCAGGCCGGACCGGTGGTCTCCGCGACGTGCAGGGGATCCTCGTTGGGCCGCGACTGGGTGGCGACCACGCACTCGGTCAGTCCGTAGGCCTGGGCCACCTGGTCGAAGCCGAGCACCTCGAGCATCTCCTTGAAGAGCGTCTCGGGCACCGAGGCGGCACCCGCGATGGAGAAGCGCAACGACGACAGGTCGAAGTCGGCCAGGCGCGGGTGGTTGATCAGGGTGAGGAAGATCGTCGGCGCACCGGGCAGCACGGTGATCCGCTCGCTCTCGATGAACGCCATCAGCTCCGGCGGGTCGAAGGTGCGCACCGGATAGATCGTCGTACCGGCGGTGAGGCAGGCCATGATGCCTGCCTTGTAGCCGAAGCTGTGGAAGAACGGGTTCACGATGGCATAGCGGTCGGCCTCCGTGAGGGAGGCGCCCGTGGCCCAGACGTCGGCCACCCCGATCGTCTGCCGGTGCGCGCTCATCACGCCCTTGGGCAGGCCGGTGGTGCCGGAGGTGTAGAGGATGTCGCAGACCGTCTCGGAGGTGACCGTGGCCTCGGCCTCGGCCAGTGCCTCGGGGGTGACGGACTCGGCACCGGCCAGGAACCGGTCCCAGCCGATGGTTCCCTCCTGACCGGTCGAGCCGAGGTCGACGACGGTGTGCAGGTGGGGGAGACCCGCGACCGGACCCTCGCCCGACTCGGTGCCGTCCTCGACGGACTCGGTCAGCATCGTGAAGTAGTCGGCGCCGAGGAAGCCGTTGACCAGCACCAGGGCGCTGGCCCGGGCGCGCTCGAGCACCACCCGCGCCTCGCGGCCGCGGTAGCGGGTGTTGAGCGGCACCACCGAGGCGCCGATCACCTGCGCACCCAGCAGGGCGAGCACGAACTCGAGGCGGTTGGGCGCCCAGATCGCCACCCGGTCGCCCGGTCGTACGCCGGCCGCCAGATAGGCCCGCGCCGTACGACGCGACTCGGCCGCGAGGTCGGCGTAGGTGAGCCGCTGGTCGCCGTCGACGACCGCAGGGGAGTCGCCGAAGCGCCGGGCGCTGTCGTCGATCAGTGCGGGCACGGTCAGATGAGACATGCCAACTCCTTACTGAACAAGTGCTTGTTAGGTATCCTAGTCACGGAACGTGGCCTCGAGGGCCGCAGGCAGGGCGCAGGAGCAGACTCCCGCACCGCCACCCCATGAGAAGGGATCTGTCGATGACGCCACGAGGCAACGAGAAGGCCGGCCGTGCCAACGGCAACGGCCAGGGCTCGGCCCGGCGTACGGAACTGCTCGCCCTGGCGGCCGAGCTCTTCGCCACACGCGGGTTCTCCCAGACGACCGTGCGCGACATCGCGGACGCTGCCGGCATCCTGTCCGGGAGCCTCTACCACCACTTCGACTCCAAGGAGTCGATGCTCAACGAGATCCTGCGCGAGTTCCTGACCGGCCTGCACGACACGTTCCGCACGATCGTCGACGAGTCCGGCACCCCGCGCGAGACCCTGGACGAGCTGGTGCGGGCGAGCTTCGTCGCCATCGACGGGCAGCGGCACGCCGTCGCGCTCTACCAGAACGAGTCCAACCTGCTGATGACCCAGCCGGAGTTCGAGGTCGTCGCGAAGACGAGCCGCAAGATCGAGCGGGTCTGGCTGCAGGTGCTGGTGCAGGGGCGTGAGTCCGGAGACTTCCGTGCCGACCTCGAGAGCGGCGTCATCTACCGGTTCATCCGCGACGGAGTGTGGTCCGCGGTGAAGTGGTACAACCCCCGCGGCAAGCTGCGTCACGACAAGGTCGCCGAGCAGTACCTCGCGATGCTGCACGGCGGGCTGCTGGCCGGCTGAGCCCCGACCCGCCGGCTGCTCGACCGTGGACCGCATAGTCATGCCGGCAGCAGGCTGCGCCGGTGCTCGCGCGCGGAGCCGAAGAGCTCTCCGGTGGCGTGGGCGCGCTTGAAGAAGAGGTGCGCGTCGTGCTCCCAGGTGATTGCGATGCCACCGTGCAGCTGCACCATCTCGGCGGCGACTTCTGCGAACGCCTCGGAGCACCAGGCCTTGGCCAGGGCGGCCTGCCGCACGACGTCGGCGTCGCCCTGCGCAGCGGCCCACGCAGCCGACCAGGAGATCGACCGGGAGGTCTCCACGGCCACGAGCAGGTCGGCGACCCGGTGCTTGAGCGCCTGGAACGACCCGAGCGGCCGGCCGAACTGCTCGCGCTCCTTGAGGTGCGCGACGGTGCGGTCGAGGGCGCCCTGTGCGCCGCCCACCTGGAGCGCGGTCACGGCCACGGCCGCTTCCGCGCGCAGGGTGGCCAGCTCGTCGGTGAGCACGCCGCCGACCGGGGTCGCCGGTGCGCCGTCGAACGTGACGGTGTCGAGCTGCAGGGTCAGGTCGAGCGCGGGTGTGGCCGTGCGCTCGACTCCCGCTGAGAGGTCGGCCTCGAAGAGTCGCGGGCCGTCTTCGGTGGCTGCCACGACCATGAGCAGGTCGGCTCCGTGCGCGTCGAGCACGAGGGTGGCCGCGCCGTCGAGGCGCCAACTGTCGCCGTCCGCCGTCGCACGTACGTCGGAGCCGTCGGCACGCCACTGACCCGATGCGTCGGCCCAGGCGAGGGCGGCCACGTGGGTGCCCTCGGCGAGCGGCGGCAGCAGGCGCGCGCAGTCGTCGGGCGTGCCGGCCAGCAGCACTGCCCGGGTCGCCAGCACGCCCGACCCGAGCAGGGGAGTGGGCGTCAGCGTGCGGCCCAGCGTCTCGAGGACGACGTGGGTCTCGAAGGTGGAGAACCCGGCGCCGCCGTACTCCTCGGGGATCGCCAGCGCGGCCACGCCGATCTGGCCGCACAGGGTCTCCCAGAGTGCCTCGTCGAAGCCCCGGGCAGCCTGCGTCGCGGCACGCAGGTCGACCTGGCCCGCGCGACGCTCCACGAGGGTGCGCACGGCACCGGCCAGCTCCTCCTGCTCCTCGCTCAGTCCGAAGTGCACGCTCAGCTCCTCATCAGGTGGTCGAGCACCCGGCCGCGGTGGTGGGACGTGCTGCCCCACGCGCCGGCCAGCGCACGGGCGCGCAGGATCCAGATGCTCAGGTCGTGTTCCATGGTGTAGCCGATCGCGCCGTGCACCTGCAGCGCCGTACGCGCCGCGAGGTGGGCGGCGTCGGTGGCGGCCACCTTCGCGGCCGAAACGTCGCGCGTCGCGTCGTCGTCGCCGGACTCGAGCCCCCGGGCCGCGCCGTGCACCAGAGGGCGGGCGAAGTCGAGGGCCACTCGGACGTCGGCGAGGGCGTGCTTGATCGCCTGGTACTCCCCGATGACCCGGCCGAACTGGCGGCGCTGGCCGACGTACGTCACGGAGTCGCGCAGCAGTCTCTCGCCGGTGCCGACCAGGCTCGCCGAGCAGGCCAGGGTGGCCAGGTCGAGACCACGCGCGACGGCGTCGTCGGCCAGGATCTCGCGCGGACCGTCGGCCTCGACGGCCTGCAGCCGGCGCGACGGGTCCACCGAGGTGAGCGCGCGCGTCGACCGCGCGGGGGAGAGCGTGTCTGCCTCGAGGAGGAACACGTGGGTGGCCGACCCGGCGTCGAGGGCGTACGGCGCCAACGGGGGTGCGGCGATCGTGACCCGTGCCGAGCCCTCGGCCACGTCGGCCAGGACGTCGTGGTGCTTCGTGCCAGCCAGCAGCGACGGGGCGAGGGCGACCGACTCGATCCAGGGACCGGGGACGCCGTGATGGCCCAGGCACTCGAAGGCGACCGCGAGGTCGAGGGGAGTGCCGTCGATGCCGCCGGCCTCCTCGGGCACGACGAGGGCAGTCACCCCGAGCTCGGCGAGCTTCTCCCACAGGCGCAGGCCGGCGGTGTCGTCGCCGGCGGCCCAGGCCCGGTTCGCGGCAGGGACGTCGGAGGCGGTGAGCAGGCCGGTCAGGGCATCGCCGAAGGAGCGCTGCTCCGCGGACATGGCGAATCGCATGGTCAGGACCTCTTCTCGCCCCGGGGCAGCCCGAGGATGCGTTCGGCAACGATGTTGCGCTGGATCTCGTTGGTGCCCGCGTAGATCGGACCGGAGAGGGAGAACAGGTAGTCGTCCATCCATCGTCCGCCGTTGGGGGCGGCCTCGCCGCGCAGCTCCTGGTCGGCGCCGAGCAGTGCGAGACCGGTCTCGTGGAGGTCGACGTCGAGGTCGGACCAGAACAGCTTGTTCACGCTGCCGGCCGCGCCCATGTCGCCACCGTCCTGGAGGCGGTCGACGGTGCCCCATGTGTAGAACTGGTAGGCCCGGGCGCCGATCCACGCGTCGACGACGTCGTCGCGCAGCGTGGGGGTCTCGTCGCCCCGCTCGCGCCACAGGTCGAGCAGTCGGTCGGCGGCGGCCATGAAGCGGCCCGGCGCGCGCAGGGAGAGTCCGCGCTCGTTGCCGGCAGTGCTCATCGCCACGCGCCAGCCGTCGCCGGCTCCGCCGAGCACGTCGGCGTCGGGCACGAACACGTCGTCGAAGAAGATCTCCGCGAAGCCCGGGTCGCCGTCCAGCTGGGGGATCGGCCGCACGGTGATGCCGTCGGCGGTCAGTGGGAAGAGGAAGTAGGTCAGGCCGCGGTGCCGCTCGGCGGCCGGGTCGCTGCGGAAGAGACCGAAGCCACGGTCGGCGTACGGCGCACGCGAGCTCCACGTCTTCTGTCCGTTGAGCACCCAGCCGCCACGGGCCTCGTCGCGGGTGGCGGTGCTGCGGATGCCGGCCAGGTCGCTGCCGGCCTCGGGCTCGGACCAGGCCTGGGCCCAGACATCGGTGCCGTCGGCCATCGCGGGCAGGAAGCGCTGCTGCTGCTCGGGCGTGCCGTGCTCGAAGATGATCGGGGCGAGGAGCGAGATGCCGTTCTGCGTGATGCGGGTCGGGGCTCCGGAGAGGTAGTACTCCTCCTCGAAGATCACCCACTCGGTCAGCGAGACCTCGCGGCCGCCGTACTGCTCGGGCCAGGCGACGACCGACCAGCGACCGGAGGCAAGCTTCTTCTCCCACTCGCGGTGTGCCGCGGCGCCGTCGGTGGTGTCCATCGAGGGCAGCCGGCCGGGCGAGTGCTCGGCCAGCCAGGCGCGGGCCTCGGCGCGGAAGGCCTCTTCGTGCTCGGTGAAGTCGAGGCTCATCGGGTGACCGCTCCGTTCTTGTTCGCGGTGGCCATCGCACGGCCGTCGAGGTCGGCCAGCGGGTCGCCGCCCACCTCGACGTTGTGCGCGTGGGCCGCGTGGTGGAGGCCGAAGACGGAGTCGATGCCGGCGCGCAGCCCCTGCAGGTCCTCGGCCTGGTTCACGGCCTTCTTGGTCAGCGCGAGTCCCAGACGGGGCATCGTGGCGATCCTCTCTGCAATCTCCATGACGGTGCGCTCGAGGTCGGCGCGGGGCACCACACGGTTGACCATGCCGAGCTCCTGGGCGCGCTGGGCGGGGAAGCGGTCGCCGGTGAAGAGGAGCTCCTTGGCGGCCCGCGGGTTCATCACCCACGGGTGCGCGAAGTACTCGACGCCGGGGATGCCCATGCGCACCACCGGGTCGGCGAACCAGGCGTCGTCGGAGGCGACGATGAAGTCGCACGACCAGGCCAGCATCAGGCCGCCGGCGATGCAGGCGCCCTGGACCATCGCGATCATCGGCTTGGGGATCTCGCGCCAGCGCCGGCACATGCCCAGGTAGACCTCGGACTCGCGGGCGAAGCGGGACTCGACGCCCTGCTTGTCGACGTGGTCCCAGTGGATGACCGCCTGGCGGGTGAAGCTCTGGTCGATGTCGCGGCCGGGTGTGCCGATGTCGTGACCGCCGCAGAAGTGCTTGCCGTTGCCGGCCAGCACGATCACCTTCACCTCGTCGTCGTCGACGGCGCGGACGAACGCCGCGTCGAGTGCGTAGGTCATCTCGGAGTTCTGCGCGTTGGCGTAGTCGGGGCGGTTCAGCGTCACCACGGCCACCGGCCCGCGCCGTTCGTAGGTGACCACCGAGGTGCTCGCGGCGGTCGGCTCGTCGTGGGGCATCTCTCTCCTCAGTGTCACCTCAGCGGTGGGGAACTGGGACGACACTACCAAACAAGTGCTTGGTTAGGTAAGGTGAGTCCCAGTGGTGGCCGGCCGCCATTCCTGCACCAAGAAGGAGACCTGACGTGGACCTGACCTACTCCGCCGCGGACGAAGAGTTCCGCGACGAGGTGCGCCAGTGGCTCGCCGACAACCTCGTCGGTGACTTCGCCGCGATCAAGGGCCGTGGTGGCTCGGGCCGCGAGCACGAGTCGTACGACGAGCGTGTGGCCTGGAACCAGCATCTCGCCAAGGCGGGCTGGACCTGCCTGGGTTGGCCGAAGGAACACGGCGGCCGCGACCTCAGCCTCTTCCAGCAGGTGATCTTCCACGAGGAGTACGCCCGCGCCGACGCGCCTGCCGGCGTGAACCACCTCGGCGAGGAGCTGCTCGGCCCGACCCTGATCGCCCTCGGCACGGACGAGCAGCGCGACCGCTTCCTGCCCGGCATCGTCAACGCCACCGAGCTGTGGTGCCAGGGCTACTCCGAGCCCGGCGCCGGCTCCGACCTGGCCGGCGTGCGCACCCGGGCCCGCCTCGAGGGCGACGAGTGGGTCATCGACGGCCAGAAGATCTGGACGTCGCTCGCGCACAACTCCGACTGGTGCTTCGTCATCGCCCGCACCGAGCCGGGATCCCAGCGCCACGCAGGGCTCTCCTACCTGCTGGTGCCCCTCGACCAGCCCGGCGTACGCGTCGAGCCGATCCTGCAGCTGACCGGCACCTCGGAGTTCAACGAGGTCTTCTTCGACGGCGCCCGCACCAGCGCCGACCTGGTCGTCGGCGCTCCCGGTGACGGGTGGCGGGTCGCGATGGCCACGCTCGGCTTCGAGCGCGGGGTCTCCACGATCGCGCAGCAGATCGGCTTCGCCCGCGAGCTCGAGGGCGTCGAGGAGGTCGCCCGGGCCAACGGCACGTGGGACGACCCGGTCATCGCCGACAAGATCGCCCGCGCCCGCCTGGGCCTCGAGGTGATCCGCACCCACGCACTGCGCACGCTCAGCTCCTACGACTCCGGCTCGCAGGGCCCGGAGGCCTCGGTCTCCAAGCTGCTGTGGGCCCGGTGGCACCGTGACCTCGGCGAGCTCGCCATGGAGGTGCACGGCGCCCGGGGGCTGACCGTCGCCGAGCCGCCGTACGAGCTCGACCAGCACCAGAGCCTCTACCTCTTCAGTCGGGCCGACACCATCTATGGCGGCTCCGACGAGATCCAGCGCAACATCATCGCCGAGCGTGTGCTCGGCCTACCTAAGGAGCCACGGGGATGACCCGTCCCGAACAGCCTGCCCCCACCTACGTCCCGGGCCACGACCTGCTCGCCGACCGCACCGTGGTCGTCACCGCGGCCGCGGGAGCCGGCATCGGTGCGGCCGTCGTCCGCAAGTGCCTCGAGGAGGGCGCCAAGGCCGTCGTGCTCGGCGACACCCACGAGCGCCGCCTCAAGGAGGCCGTCGACTCGCTGGGGGAGGAGTTCGGCGCCGACCGGGTCACCTCCGTGGTCTGCGACGTCACCAATGACGACGACGTCACCGCGCTGCTCGACGCGGCAGAGGCCTTCGGCGGCGTCGACGTGATGATCAACAACGCTGGCCTCGGCGGCACCGCCTCGATCCTCGAGATGACCGACGACCAGTGGAGCAAGGTCCTCGACGTGACCCTCACCGGCACGTTCCGCTGCGTTCGTGCGGCGTCCAACCGCATGGTCGCCGCCGGCAAGCGCGGCGTGATCATCAACAACGCCTCGGTGATCGGCTGGCGCGCCCAGGACGGCCAGGCGCACTACGCCGCGGCCAAGGCCGGCGTGATGGCGCTGACCCGCTGCGCCGCCATCGACGTCGCCGAGCACGGTATCCGCATCAACGCGGTCTCGCCGAGCCTGGCCATGCACCCGTTCCTGGCCAAGGTCACCTCCGACGAGCTGCTCGCCGAGCTCAAGGGCAAGGAGGCCTTCGGTCGCGCCGCGGAGCCGTGGGAGATCGCCAACGTGATGGTCTTCCTGGCCAGCGACTACTCGTCGTACATGACCGGCGAGGTCGTCTCCGTCAGCAGCCAGCACGCCTGATCCGCTCCACCCACTCTGAGAAACCAACACCGGAGGAACACCGTGGCCGAGGCCTACATCATCGACGCCGTCCGCACACCGGTCGGCAAGCGCGGCGGCGCCCTGGCCGAGATGCACTCGGCCGACCTCGGCGCCCACTCCCTGGCCGCCCTCATGCGGCGTACCGGTGTCGACCCGGGTGCCGTCGACGACGTGATCATGGGCTGTTGCGACACGATCGGCTCGCAGGCCGGCGACGTCGCGCGCACGGCGTGGCTGGTGGCCGGGCTGCCCGACCACGTGCCGGGCGTGACCATCGACCGGCAGTGCGGCTCGTCGCAGCAGGCGGTGCACTTCGCCGCCCAGGGAGTCATGTCGGGCACCCAGGACCTCGTCGTGGCGGGTGGCCTGCAGAACATGAGCGCGATCCCGATCTCGGCGGCCATGATCGTGGCCGACCAGTACGGCTTCACCACCCCCTTCGCCCAGTCGCCCGGCTGGCTCGCGCGGTACGGCGACGTCGAGGTCTCGCAGTTCAACTCGGCCGAGATGATCGCCGAGAAGTGGGACATCTCGCGGGAGCAGATGGAGGAGTTCGCCCTCTCGTCGCACGTGCGCGCGAAGGCGGCCATCGCCGAGGGGCGGTTCGTCAACGAGATCGAGCCCGTCACGCTGGCCGACGGTTCCGTCTTCGACACCGACCAGTGCCCCCGTGACACCTCGCTGGAGAAGATGGCCGGGCTGCAGCCGTTGCAGCCGGGTGGGCGCATCACGGCGGGCGTGGCCTCGCAGATCTGCGACGCGTCGTCGGCCCTGCTGATCGCCTCGGAACGGGCGGTCAAGGACCATGGGCTCACGCCCCGGGCCCGCATCCACCACCTGTCCGTGCGTGGTGACGACCCGGTCTGGATGCTCACCGGTCCCATCACGGCGACCGAGCACGCGCTGAGGAAGGCCGGCATGTCGATCGACGACATCGACCTCTTCGAGTGCAACGAGGCGTTCGCGTCCGTCGTCCTCGCCTGGTCCAAGGAGACCGGTGCGCCGCTGGAGAAGGTGAACGTCAACGGCGGCGGCATCGCCCTCGGCCACCCGATCGGCGCCACCGGCACCCGCCTGATGAGCACGCTGCTCAACGAGCTCGAGCGCACCGGCGGCCGCTACGGCCTGCAGGTGATGTGCGAGGGCGGCGGCCAGGCCAACGTCACCATCATCGAGCGTCTCTGACCCACGCCCCGAACCGAGGTCGTCGAACGGCGTCGAGCAAGGCGGCCATGTCGTCGATCACGACGTCGGCCTCGGCCAGCAGGCGCGCGGGCGTGAGCCCGGCGTACCCCACGACGGGCATGCCGGCGGCGCGAGCTGCGGCGACTCCCGACGGGCTGTCCTCCACCACTACGCATTCGCGAGGCGCCGCACCCATTTCGCGTGCGGCCAGCAGGAACAGGTCGGGAGCCGGCTTGCCGTGCGTGACGTCCTGGCTGCTGAAGATGCGGCCGGCAAAGGTGTCGAGCAGCCCCGTGCGGCCGAGGCTGAACCGGATCGCGTCATGGGTGCCCGACGAGGCGATGCAGGTCGGATGGCCGGCGGCGGTGATCCGGCCGAGCGCATCCACGAAACCTGGCACCGGCTGGAGGCGCTCGGCGAAGGCCTCTCGGTAGGTTCGGCGGCGCGCGTCGAGCCACCCGCCGGGCAGTGGGCGGCCGATGTGGCGCGCCACGTTCGCGGCCACGTCCGCGGTTGATCGACCCAGGTGCTGCTCGTGGATCTCGGCCAGCGTGATCGGCCAGCCGAGGTCGGAGATCATCGCCAGGTCGACCTCCTGCACGAGGCGTTCGGTGTCGACGACCACGCCGTCGCAGTCGAGGATCACCAGGGCGGGAGCATCGGTCACACGGGCGAAACTATCGAATGCCCCGCAATGCCTCCGGCATCCGTCACCACCGGTTCGGCATGCTGTGGGGGTGACTGATCGTGACGCCGTCCTTGACCGGCTCGCCGACCGGCTGGCTTCCGCCCGCACCGACCACCCGCTCCGTGTGGGCATCGACGGACGCTGTGGCTCGGGCAAGACGACTCTCGCCCACGAGCTGACCGACCGGTTGACGGCCCGTGGTGTGCCGGCGGTGCACCTCGACTCCGACGGCTTCCACCACGTGCGCGCCGTACGCCGACGCCCGTCCGACGACCAGGCGCGGGTCTACTACGAGAGCGCCTACGACTTGGACTCGTTGGCACAGCGGGTGCTGCGTCCACTCGGTCCCGGCGGCTCGCTGACCTACGCCACCAAGGTGCACGATCTCGAGACGGACGAGGTGTTCGACGACCGGGTCGCCACCGCTGAACCGGACGCAGTGCTGGTCGCGGCGTGCACCTTCCTCCAGCGTGGTGAGCTGCGCGAACTGTGGGACGAGGTGATCTACCTCGACACGACGCGCGAGACGGCCATGCTTCGCGGCGTCGGGCGAGACTCGTCCGCCCTCGGGGGCGAGGAACAGGCCAGGGCGGCGTACGACGCCCGCTACATGGCGGCCTGCGACATCTACGTGGCCGAGGAGCGCCCGGTCGAGCGCGCCAGCATCGTCGTTGCGTACGACGATCCGGCCGCTCCCGTCGTCACGCGGATGTAGGCTGCGCGCTACCGATCAGCGGGACTCCCCTCGCCCCGAGCGGCATGGTGCACCAAGGTGGTGCCATGACCGCCACCCCCGTGATCGACGGCTGGTTCACCACTGGTGAGGCAGCCGCCCTGCTCGGCACGCGTTGTACGTCGTGCGCCACCGTCTACTTCCCTCGCGAGACCGGCTTCTGCCGCAACCCCGCGTGCTCGGGCGAGGAGTTCGAGACCTACGAGTTCTCGCGCACGGGAACGGTGTGGTCCTACACCGATGCGCAGTACCAGCCGCCGCCGCCGTACATCCCGGCCAGTGAGTCGCACGAGCCGTTCGCCATCGCCGCTGTCCAGCTCCCCGAGGGCCTGGTCGTGCTGGGCCAGGTCGCCACCGGCTTCGGTGTCACCGACCTGCAGGTCGGAGCTCAGGTCGAGCTCGTCGTCGAGACGTTGTACGTCGACGAGTCCGGAGAGCGCACCATCTGGCGCTGGCGTCCCGCCTCGTCGGTCGAGTCCACAGGGACCGTAGAGAACATGGGAGCCCGGGCATGAAGCGCGATGTCGTGGTGGCCGGTGTCGGCATGCACCCGTGGGGGAAGTGGGGTCGTTCGTTCGTGTCGTACGGCGTCCACGCTGCCCGTGTTGCGTTGGCCGATGCGGGAGTCGACTGGAGTGACGTCGGCCTGATCGTCGGCGGTGAGACGGTCCGCAACGGGTACGGCGGCTATGTCGCCGGCGCCACGTTCGCGCAAGCGTTGGGCTGGAACGGTGCGAAGGTGGCCACCTCCTACGCCGCGTGCGCGACCGGTGCGCAGGCGTTGGACACGGCCCGCGCGCAGATCCTGTCCGGCCAGGTCGAGGTGGCGCTCGTGGTGGGTGCGGACACGACGCCGAAGGGGTTCCTGGCGCCGAATGCGGGGGAGCGGTGGGATGACCCGGACTGGTTGCGGTTCCGGTTGCTCGGCATGACCAACCCAGGGGTTCCTGGCGCCGAATGCGGGGGAGCGGTGGGATGACCCGGACTGGTTGCGGTTCCGGTTGCTCGGCATGACCAACCCGGCGTACTTCGCGCTCTATGCCCGTCGTCGGATGGACCTGTACGGCGCCACGGCGGAGGACTTCGCGGCCGTCAAGGTCAAGAACTCGCGGCACGGGTTGGCGAACCCGAATGCCCGCTATCGCAAGGAGGTCAGTGCCGACGACGTCCTCAACTCGGCCGTGGTCTGCGATCCCTTGCACCTGCTCGACATCTGCGCCACCAGCGACGGTGGCGCGGCCGTCGTACTGACCTCGGTGGAGTACGCCCGCAAGCACGGGCTCACCGACCCGGTCACGGTCAAGGCGATCTCGACGGTGACGCCGAGGTTCCCGCAGACCACGATCGACATGCCCCTGATGTCCACAGACGCCGGGTCCAGTGCCGAACGGACCTTCAAGGAGTCGATCGCCGACGCGGCGTACGCCGAAGCCGACCTTGGCCCGGAGGACGTCGATGTGGCGGAGGTCTACGACCTGTCGACCGCTCTCGAGCTGGACTGGATGGAGGATCTCGGCCTGTGCAAGCGCGGTGAGGCCGAGCACCTGTTGCGGGCCGGGGACACCACGATCGGTGGCCGCATCCCGGTGAACCCCTCGGGTGGGTTGGCCTGCTTCGGTGAGGCGGTGCCGGCGCAGGCGTTGGCCCAGGTCTGTGAGCTCACCTGGCAGCTGCGTGGTCAGGCCGAGGGTCGTCAGGTGGAGGGTGCCCGGGTCGGGATCACCGCCAACCAGGGCCTGTTCGGCCACGGGTCCTCGGTCATCCTCGCGCGCTGACCCGTTTGGGCGGCGGACGGCCAGTTGCTCAGCGGTCCTCGGGCGTCTCGGCGTCGGCGATCGAGTCGTCGGTCTGGTCCGGCCGATTGACCTGCTCCTCAGGGTCGAGGTCGACGCGCTCGGAGATGTCTGCCGTCTCCATGTGTTCCTCGGCCGGCACGTCTTCCGGCTCGATGTGCCGGTTCTTGTCGGACGGTGCAGGCCCGGGTTCGTTCGGTGAGTTGGTCATGACCAGCGGTACCCAACTCGACCGGCGCCATGAGAGCGACTGGACCGTTGTCGAGAACCGGGAAAGATTGGACTTGGACCGCCAGCGCGCGCTCAGGCCAGGAATGCGGTCATTCGGATCGAGACGAGCAGGCCCGGTATCTCTGCCCCTAGCTTGGCCGCGTAGCGGGCAGGTGGCTCAGACGGGAACCACCGGGCGTACTCCTCGTTCATGCCGGCGAAGTCGCTCGGGTCGGCGAGGAGGACGCCTATCTCGACGACGTCATCGAGCGTCGCACCGGCTTGTCGCAGAATGGCTTCGCAGTTCGCCAATGCCTGCCTGGTCTGGGCCTGGATGTCGTCGCCCGCCATGCGGCCGGTGCTCACATCGATGCCGGTGGTTCCTGAGATGAACACCTGGGATCCAGCCCGGACTCCTTGGCTGAAAAGTGGTGAGCTGGGCGCGTTCGACGTCGTGACGATCTGTCGGGGCATCTCGGACCTCCGGCCCGATCGTCCCACCGTCAGGAGTTGAGGGGAAGGCCCCCCGCGCCTCGGTACGCCAGACATCGACTTGAACCACGTGTCGACCGTTCCGGCTCAGAAGGTCCACCACACGCACGGCATCCTGGTCGCCAGCACCGAGATCGTGCCCTCGTGCTGCGCACGCAGTGAAGCTCCCGGGCCACTCGGGGTTCGATCAGTCCAACCAACGTCGCCCGATCACATGTCGCGGTACCGCCGCGCCGCGCCGAGGGCGGTCTGCAGCACATCGGCCGGGGTGGGACGGGCAGACCAGTCGGGGTAGGTCGTTCCCGGCTCGACGTACGGCATCACGTAGGCCGCGGTGTCGCGCTGGTAGCGCCATCCCTCGGCGAGCGACCCGACGTCGAGCGCGTCGTACCCGACTGCGTCGAGGAACTGCCGAACCGCCTGCTTGGCCGTGTCGTCATCGCCCGCGATCGTGAGGGTCGATCGTTCGGGATTGCCCGCGGGTCGCGGGAGTGCAGCGAGGTGGTCAACGTAGATGTTGTTGAAGCCCTTGACCACGTGGGAGCCGGCCAAGTGCGCCTGCAGCAGTTCGCTCGTCGTCGTCGACTCGGCATCGAGCACCGCGATGTGCCCGTCCCGGTCGGGGTAGTAGTTGTTGGTGTCGATCACGACCTTGCCGCGCAGGGACTCTGCAGGAACCTGTCTGTAGTTCTTCAGCGGCACCGACACCACCGCGATGTCTGCCGCCTCGGCCGCATCTGCAGCGGTTGCGGCTCSCGCCCGAGGACCGAGCGAGTCGACAAGGTCAGTCAACGTCTCCGGTCCGCGGCTGTTGCTCAGCACGACGTCGTATCCCGCGGCCACCGCCAATCTCGCCACGGTGCTACCGATGTTTCCACTGCCGATGAGTCCGATCGTTGTCATGCTGACTCAAGCGAGGTGGCGGCCCCGGCATTCCGCGTCGTCCGGATCTCGGCATGACCGCGCGGTCCGAAGGCGCTGATCATGAGGCGGCCAGGGTCTCGAGACACGAGCCATTCCGTAGCCAACTTCTCGCGTCACAGGCCCATCAGCCCGTCATGACCTCAAGAGATTGTCCATGGCGGCGATCCGAGAATCTTCGCTGCATCTCGACAACCGTTCAGGCGGCGTCGTCGATGAGCTCGTACTCGGCGAGGAGGTCGCTCGGGTCTTGTGGTTCGACCACGGTCAGGTGGCGTGGTGGGTCGGCCCAGCCGGGTAGGGGTGGTGCGGTGGAGACGTAGGTGTGACCGGTCGGGGTGGTCGTGGTGACTTGATGTCGACCGTGGGGTGGGTGGTGGCCGGTGGCGGTCCAGCCGGGGGCTTGTTTGGCGTAGTTGCAGCCCTCGCACAGTCCTTGGAGGTCTTCCTCGACCGTTTCACCGCCGTTGGCGATGCCGGTGGCGTGGTCGATGTGGCGGATGGGTGCGTCGCAGAACAGGGTGCGGCAGATGCCGCTATCTCTGGTGCGGATGAGGGTGGCGAGTCCCTGGGGGACGATCCGGGCCCTCGAGTCCATCGCCGTGAGGCCGCCGTGGGGTGAGGCGTACACCTTGCGCAACCAGGTCTGCAATCCCGTCTTGGCTCCGGCTTCCAGGCTGGTCGCGACCAGATGGCGGGCCAGGTCGGCGGGGAGGGATGGTGCCGTGTCCGTCGAGGTGCGCGGGGTCGTGACTGGTGCCGAGGAGCGTCTGGTCGGAGACCACCAGGTTGATCATCACCGGCACCGCCGGAGCGTCGGCCTTGCCGGTGACACGTTCGACGAGGGTGTCGGCCATGATCTGCGCCCGGGAGCGTTCGTCACCGGATGCGATCAACGTGTCGGCGGCCCTCTTCAACGCCGCGTACACCTCGACGCCCTGCCCGACCGGCAGGTGCCCGGTCAGGTAGGTCATCGTGTCCGGTGCCGGACGGATGGTGACCCGGCGGTCCTTCTCCGCCTTCGCGCGGCGGTGCGCGACCGAGGCGGGGTCGAGCTTCGCGGCCATTTTGCGGGCCTGGTCACCGACCTGTTTCTCCGACAGCTTCGCGACGGCCTCGGGGTCGCCGGCGATCTCCTTGTCGACCTTCGCGCGGTCGTCGACCTCGAGGCAGGCGGTCTCCTTGGCGAGGAGGGTGGCGGCCCATTCGGTGATCTGTCNGGTCGCCGGCGATCTCCTTGTCGACCTTCGCGCGGTCGTCGACCTCGAGGCAGGCGGTCTCCTTGGCGAGGAGGGTGGCGGCCCATTCGGTGATCTGTCCGGCCCGGAACGCGGCACGGGTGTGCGGCAACTCCTTGCGCAGGAGCTTGGCGAGGCCGAGGTGACGCTTCCCGCGGTAGGGCGACTCCCGGCGCGCCAACGCGAGCTGCTCGGGGATGCCGCGACCCTGGCGGCGCTTCCCGACCCCGGAGGCGGCGGCCTTGGCACGCATCGACTCGTCGAAGTCGACCGAGAGCTCGGCCTGGGCGGCGGCGATGGCTGACTTGAGGGTTTCGAGGGCGCCGATGACGTCGATGCGGGCGTCGTCGTCGCTCACCGCCTCGGAGATGCTCTGCAAGGCTGAGGTCCAGGCGGTCACTGTCGAGGCGTCCAGCACCACTCCAGGGGCCGTGGTGGGCTCCTGGGGTGGGGTGACTTCGGATGCTTCGAACATGTGTTCGAGTCTATCGAGTTTCGTCAACCCTGGCAAGGGATTCTCGACATCTGTGGAGAGGAGATTCCGGTTGTCAAGAGCGCAGCGGTCTCCATGGGCGGGCCCGTTCGTCGCCCTGATCGACCACCGGTTCCGGGGGCTGTGCCGGGCTACCGGCCTTCCTGGTGGCGGGTGAGGTTCTCCTGCACGCGTTGGGCGACCAGCTTGTCCTCCCGGAGCAGGGCGCTCATCTCGCGTGAGTTCAGCACCAACAGCCGCATCGGCGTCTTCGCGGTGACGGTCGCCGCGCGCACGGTGTGCTTGAGCACGCCCATCTCGCCGACCAGCTCACCGATCTCGGTGTCGCGGACGGGCTTGCCGTCGACCTCGATCTCGGCCACCCCGTCGGCGATGATGAACGTCTCGTAGGCGCCCTCACCCTGGGAGGTGAGCACCTTGCCGGCGGCGACGTTCACGTCGTCGAGATGCTGGTCGATCCGCGCGAGCACCTTGGTCGACAGACCCTCGAAGAAGGGGACCTGTCGCAGCACGTCGATGCGCTCCTTGGGTACCCGGTTCCTGTTGAACATTCCTGCCCCTTCCGCCCTGCTCAGAGTGGCAGCGGGCCGGGTGCGTGGCAAGGCCTAGCTTGTGATCCCCCGGGTGATCGCGTGCGCGGCGAACGTGACCAGCTCGGCCGGGTCGAGGTCTCCCCAGTCGTTGACGAGGGCGTCGGACACGCCGGCCAGGCCCGAGTGCACGAAGCGGAGCATCGCCGGGTCGTCGGTGAGGCTCCGTCCCTCGATGCGTGCTGCCTCGACCAGCGCATGGCGCAGCGCGTCGTCGTAGCGACCGAAGCTCTCGCGCAGCCGGCTCACGGACTCGCTCCGGTCGCGTTCGGTGGCGCCGGTGGTGTCGCGCCAGGCGGCGGTCATCCGGACGACGCGCCTCCACTGTCGGGCCGACTCGGGGATCAGTGCCTCGATCAGGGCCGCGACGCCGTCGGCGCGCGGCAGGGAGGCGACGAAGTCGGCGGACTCGGCCTGGCTCTCCTCGAGCAGCGCGACGAAGATGTCCTGCTTGTCGGTGAAGTACTGGTAGATCAGGCCGGTGCTGGTACCGGCCCTTTGGGCGACCGCGCGGATCGTCAGTGCGGCGTACCCGCCCTCGTCCAGCAGCGCTGCGGCGGCATCGAGGGTGCCGCGGCGCCGGGCCTCTGCGTCGCCGTGGATCGACCTGGCGTTCATCCCGTTCACTGGGACACCTTAACCACGACGGACCCAGAATGAACAATGTTCATTTTGTCATGGCAGTCGCTGACGCCGCCCCGAGTGGGTGGGCGACGGCGGGCCGTCCATCCCTGGGAGGTACCGGCACGATGAGCACCACGCACCCCGTCCTGACGCACCTGGAACGTCTGGAGGCTGAGAGCATCCACATCATGCGGGCGGCAGTCGCCGAGAGCGAGAACCCCGTGATGCTCTACTCGGTCGGCAAGGACAGTGCGGTGATGCTGCACCTGGCCCGCAAGGCGTTCTACCCGTCACGGCTCCCGTTCCCGCTGCTCCACGTCGACACCACGTGGAAGTTCCGCGAGATGTACGAGCTGCGGGACGCGACCGCAGCGGCGGGCGACCTGGACCTGCTGGTCCACCAGAACCCCGAGTGCGTCGAGAAGTCGATCAACCCGTTCACCCACGGGTCTGCCACCCACACCGACATGTGGAAGACCGAAGGGCTCAAGCAGGCCCTCGACCTCCACAAGTTCGACGCGGCCTTCGGTGGTGCCCGCCGCGACGAGGAGAAGTCGCGGGCCAAGGAGCGCATCTTCTCGATCCGCTCTGCCGAGCACCGGTGGGACCCGAAGCAGCAGCGCCCCGAGCTGTGGCGGATGTACAACGTGCGCAAGTCGCCCGGCGAGAGCCTGCGCGTCTTCCCGCTCTCCAACTGGACCGAGCTCGACGTCTGGGAGTACATCCGGCAGGAGGAGATCCCGATCGTGCCCCTCTACTTCGCGGCGAAGCGGCCGGTCGTCGAGCGTGACGGCGCGTTGATCATGGTCGACGACGAGCGGATGCCGTTGCTGCCGGGCGAGGAACCCGAGCTGAAGAGCGTGCGCTTCCGGACCCTCGGCTGCTATCCGCTGACCGGCGCCGTCGAGAGCGTCGCCACGACCCTGACCGACATCATCCAGGAAATGTTGCTGACCACCACCTCCGAGCGACAGGGGCGAGTGATCGACCACGACAGCACCGCGTCCATGGAGAAGAAGAAGCAGGAAGGCTACTTCTGATGACCCACTCGACCGACCTGATCGCCGACGACATCGAGCAGTACCTCGAGCGGCACGCGAACAAGACCATGCTCCGCTTCATCACCTGCGGCAGTGTCGACGACGGCAAGTCCACGCTCATCGGCCGGCTGCTCTACGAATCGAAGCTGGTCTTCGAGGACCAGCTCACGGCACTCGAGACCGACTCGCGCAAGGTGGGCACCCAGGGCGAGGGCCTCGACTTTGCGTTGCTGGTCGACGGCCTGGCCGCCGAACGCGAGCAGGGCATCACGATCGACGTGGCCTATCGCTACTTCTCCACCGAGCAGCGCAAGTTCGTCGTCGCCGACACCCCGGGCCATGAGCAGTACACCCGGAACATGGTCACCGGAGCCTCCACCGCGGACCTCGCGGTGATCCTCGTCGATGCCCGCAAGGGTGTGCTGACCCAGACCCGACGGCACTCGTTCCTCGTGTCCCTGCTGGGGATTCGCCACGTGGTGCTCGCGGTCAACAAGCTCGACCTGGTCGACTACTCGCAGGAGGTCTTCGACCAGATCGTCGCCGACTACAGCGGCTTCGCGAAGGAGATCGGCCTCGACGACGTCGTGGCCATCCCGATGTCGGCGTACGTCGGCGACAACCTGACCGAGCGCAGCGCCAACACGCCTTGGTACGACGGCCCGACCCTGATCGGCCACCTCGAGTCGGTGCAGATCGACGACGAGCTGCTCACCAGCCCGTTCCGGATGCCCGTGCAGTGGGTGAACCGGCCGGACCTCGACTTCCGTGGCTTCTCCGGCCAGATCGTCAGCGGCGTGGTGCGGCCCGGTGACCGGGTGCGCGTCCTGCCCAGCGGCCGCGAGTCGTCGGTCTCGCGGATCGTCACGATGGACGGCGACCTGGCGGAGGCGATCGCCGGCCAGTCCGTCACGATCACCCTGGCCGACGAGATCGACATCAGTCGGGGCGACGTGCTCGCCATCGCCGACGACCTGCCCGATGTCGCCGACCAGTTCGAGGCACACGTGGTCTGGATGGGCGAGGAGGAGATGCTGCCCGAGCGGCCCTACCTCTGCCAGATCGGCACGATGACGGTGCAGGCGCGGATCACCAAGCCCAAGCACAAGGTCAACGTCAACACCCTCGAGAAGACGGCGACCAACACGCTCGCTCTCAACGAGATCGGCGTCTGCAACCTCAGCTTCGACCGCCCCGTGCCGTTCGACCCGTACGCCGCGAACCGCGACACCGGCGGGTTCATCCTGATCGACCGGCTGACCAACTCCACGGTGGGTGCCGGCATGATCGCGCACTCGCTGCGTCGCTCGGACAACATTCACTGGCAGGTCGTGGACGTCGACGAGCGGGCCCGCGAGGCGCTGAACGGACACCGTCCGCAGGTGCTCTGGCTGACCGGTCTCTCCGGCTCCGGCAAGTCGACGATCGCCAACCACCTCGAGCGACGGCTGCACGCACTCGGCGCGCACACCTATCTCCTGGACGGCGACAACATCCGCCACGGCCTGAACCGGGACCTCGGGTTCACCGAGGCCGACCGGGTGGAGAACATCCGGCGGGTCACCGAGGTGGCCCGGCTGATGGCCGACGCCGGCCTGGTCGTGATCGCGTCCTTCATCTCGCCGTTCCGCGCCGAGCGCGAGGCGGCCAGGGAGCTGGTCGGGGCCGACCAGTTCTGCGAGGTCTTCGTGGACACCCCCATCGACGTCGCCGAAGGGCGGGACCCCAAGGGGCTCTACAAGAAGGCGCGTCGCGGTGAGCTGGCCAACTTCACCGGCATCGACTCGCCGTACGAGCCACCTCTCGCGCCGGAGCTGCGGATCGACACCACGTCCGTCTCGCCGGAGCAGGCGAGCGACCAGATCGTGGGCCTGCTCCGCGCCCGCGGCGTCATCTCGTGACCCAGACCCACCAGGGCACCACTCAGGGAAGGACTGACCGATGACCCACGACCACGACGGCATTGGTTCCATCGAGGGCCTGCAGACCGCCGCGCGCGAGGCGTCCGGGTACGACGACTTCGGCACGGACGACTACCTCGAGGGGCTCCAGGTCCTGCTCGAGTCGTTTGAGCGAGAGGCCGACCTCACCCCTCAGGGAAAGGTGATCGCCCGCAAGCTGATCACCGGAGCGCTCACGGGGCGCCTGACCAGCGAGGCCGGATTCGCGAGACACCCCGAGCATGTCGACGTCCCGATCGAGCGGCCGATCTTCGTCGTCGGCCTGACCCGAACCGGCAGCACCGCACTGCACCGCCTGCTCGGAGCTGACCCGGCGCACCAGGGGGTCGAGATGTGGCTCGCCGAGCGGCCGCAGCCACGACCCGAGCGCGACACATGGGCGGAGAACGAGGACTTCCGGCGTTCGGACGCCTTCTACCGGGCCCGCCAGGCGGCCGAGGCCGACCTGATGAAGGTGCACTTCATGGGCGCGGAGGAGGTCGAGGAGTGCTGGCGGCTGCTGCAGCAGACGATGCTCTCGACCTCGTTCGAGACCGTGTCCTACGTTCCGTCGTACAGCACGTGGCTGTCGGGCCAGGACTGGACCGAGACGTACGCGCGCCACAGGAAGAACCTTCAGCTGATCGGGCTGCATGCCGCCGACCGGCGATGGGTGCTCAAGAGCCCCAGCCATGTCTTCGCGATCGACGAGATCATGAAGGTCTATCCGGACGCGTTGTTCGTGCGCACGTTCCGGGACCCGCTCACGTCGATGGCGTCGACCTTCAGCCTCTCGGAGCAGGGCGGACACGGTATGTCGAAGTCCTTCGACCGCCCCGCCATCGGGCGCACCCAGCTCGACCTGTGGGCGCGCGGCAACGCGAACTTCAACGAGGCGCGGCTGCGGTACGACCCGGAGCAGTTCATCGACGTCGACTACGACGGCTTCGTCTCCGATGCCGTCGGCACCGTCGAGAAGATCTATGCGCAGTTCGCCATGCCCTTCACGGACGCGGCCCGCGCGGCCGTGACGGCATCCCATGAAGCCAGCCTCTCCGACCATCGCCGTCCGTCACACCGCTACTCCCTCGAGGAGTTCGGCGTGAGCGCCTCCGAGGTCGAGGCGAAGTTCGCCGGCGCTTCCTGAACCTTCGCCGGCACTGTCCGAGAAACGAACCGTCAACCAGAACAGGGACACTCGAATGAACGCCACCTGGGAGAAGTTCTGTGCAGATCTGCTCGAGGTCGGGAAGATCCTGGAGGACGACATCGTCCCCCAGGACCCGCTGACCCAGGCCGAGGGAGTCCGCTACCTGAGTCGGCTGCTCCGGTACGGCACGATCAACAGCGTCGAGTTCACCGATCCACGGTGGCCGAGCTTCACCTCCGCGCCCAACCCCAACATGATGACGAAGATCGGTGCCGACAACCCCGACAACGTCTACATGCGGGCCAACGTCTCGGGCAGCTACCGCTACCGGGTCACCGGGACCCGCGGCACGGTTCCGTTGATCACGTTCGGTTCACGCGTCAACCGCTACCACATCGACGGCACCATGCTTCAGACCGGCGACCTGCACATCCACGACGTCGAGGTCGACGAGCACGGCCGGTTCGAGTTCATCGCGAGCGTGGACGAACCGGCGGACGGCGCCTGGCTGCCGTTGTCACCGGACAGCAACCTGATCTCGGTCCGGCAGACCCACCAGGACCGCCGCAACGAGGTCGTCGGTGAGCTGTCCATCGAATGCCTCAACCCTGACGGGGAGTTCAAGCCGTTGGACCCTGACGTGGTGGGGGAGCGTCTCACCAAGGCCGTCGAGGTCGTGAAGGGCATGTCGGAGACCTTCCTCGAGTGGTCCCGCAAGTTCCAGCCCCGCGCCAACGAGATCTTCGACTGGGGTCAGGACTACTTCCAGGATGCCGGCGGTGACCCGACCATCTTCTACCTGCACGGCTACTGGAAGCTGGCCGAGGACGAGGCATGGGTGATCGAGACCGAGGTCCCGAACTGCGAGTACTTCAACTTCGTCCTGCAGAACTTCTGGGTGGAGTCACTCGACTACAACCGCGCGAACATCTACCTCAACAACCACACCGCGAAGCTCAACGACGACGGCACGCTGACGATCGTGGTGGCAGCCAAGGACCCCGGGTACGGCAACTGGATCGACACCGACTCACATCGTGAGGGCACCTGGGCGATGCGCTGGATCAAGGCCGACTCGCACCCGATCCCGACCGCGAAGGTCGTCAAGCTCTGACCGGGGGAGGTGCTGCGCTCAGCGAGCCCTGCGCAGCATCTCCTCGCGCTCGACGACCTTGACCCGGGTGCGGCCCTCGGCCTCGCCCAGGGCGATCTCGTGGGCGTCGAGCCGCTCCCAGTTCTCGAACTCGACGACGTCGACGCCGCGCTCGGCGAAGTAGGCGTTGACCGCAGCAGGGTCGCGCTCGGGAGCGGTGGCCGTGGTCTCCTCGACCAGGTGACCGACGGTCTGCGCGGCGTCGCTCTTGGTGTGCCCGATCAGGCCGACCGGACCGCGCTTGATCCAGCCGGTCACGTAGGTGCCGGGGATCGGGTCACCGTCGAGGTCGAGGACCCGACCCTCGTCGTTCGGGATCACCGCGGCCCGGGTGTCGAAGGGCAGGTCGGCCACCTGCGTGCTGCGGTAGCCGACGGCACGGTAGACCGCCTGCACGTCCCAGTCGGTGAACTCGCCGGTGCCCTCGACGCCGCCGTCGCCGACGAGGCGGGTGCGCTCGGTGCGGAAGCCGGTCACGGACTCCTCGCCGAGGATCTCCACCGGCTGCTCGAGGAAGTGCAGGTGGATGCGGTGCGGCTTGTCGCCGGGATCGCGACCGACCCAGTTGGACAGCGTGTTCAGCACCATCTTCGCCTGCTTGTTCGCGGCGATGTGCTCCATGCTCGCGTCGTCGACCTCGAAGCCCTCGGCATGCACGACCACGTCGACGTTGGGGGAGTGGGCCAGCTCGCGCAGCTCGAGCGGGGAGAACTTGGCGTACGCCGGACCGCGTCGCGCGAAGACGTGCACGTCGGTCGCCTGCTTGGCCACGAGGCCCGCGTGGACGTTGGCCGGAACGTCGGTGGCGAGCATCTCTTCGCCCGTCTTGGCCAGCACCCGGGCGACGTCGAGGGCGACGTTCCCGGCACCGACGACGGCGACGTGGCGCGCCTCGAGAGGCCAGTCGCGGGGCACGTCGGGGTGGCCGTCGTACCAGGAGACGAAGTCGGCTGCGCCGTAGGAGCCCGGGAGCTCTTCGCCGGGGATGCCGAGGTCGCGGTCGGACATCGCGCCCGTGGCGATGACGACGGCGTCGTAGAACGCACGCAGGTCGTCGAGCTTGCAGTCGACGCCGTAGGTCACGTTGCCCAGGAACCGGACCTCGGGCTTGGACAGCACCCGCTGGAGCGCCTTGACGATCTCCTTGATGCGCGGGTGGTCCGGGGCCACGCCGTAGCGGACCAGGCCGAACGGGGCAGGCAGCCGTTCGAGCACGTCGACGCTCACGTCGGTCCCGGACTTGGTCAGCAGGTCGGCGGCATAGATGCCGGCCGGGCCGCCGCCGATGATGGCTACACGAAGGGTCATGAGACCAGTCTGGGTGGCGTGTCCGCTCCGCGGAACGACGTCCACGTTGTGGGGTCACAACGTAGGCTTGTGACCATGTTGAGCCCGCACATGCCCGAGCTGCGCGCCCTCGAACTGCTGGTCGTGGTGGCCCGCACCGCCAGCCTGAGCGCCGCCGCCGTTGAGCTCGGCATCAGCCAGCAGGCCGCGTCCTCACGGGTGCGCACGATGGAGTCGTTGGTCGGTGCCACGCTCCTGGCCCGCACACGGCGCGGGTCCGAGCTCACCCCGACGGGGGAGCTCGTCGTGCAGTGGGCGAGCCGGGTGCTGGACGCCGCCGAACAGCTCGACGCCGGCATCACCGCCCTGCGCCAGGACCGACGCGGGCCGCTCGGCATCGCGGCCAGCCTGACCATCGCGGAATACCTGCTGCCCTCATGGCTGGTCGGCGTACGCACGGCGCAGCAGCGCTCCGGAGTGGCGACGACCGAGTTCACACTGACCGCCACCAACAGCGATCACGTCGCCGAGCTGGTCAGGGCCGGCGAGGCCGAGCTCGGGTTCGTCGAGGGTCCCGAGGCGCCTGCCGGCCTGCGACGCCAGGTGGTGGCGGTCGACGAGCTCGTCGTGGTGGTGGCGCCGAGTCATCCGTGGGCGCAGCGACCGAGCCGACGGGTCAGCGTGCACACCCTGGCGGCCACGCCCCTGGTGGTGCGCGAGGCCGGCTCCGGCACGCGCACCGTGCTCGAACGGGCCCTGGCGCACCTGGCCACGGTCGACCCGGCACTCGAGTTCTCCAGCACGGCGGCCGTGCGTGCGGCCGTGGCCGCGGGTGCGGCGCCTGCCGCGCTCAGCGTCCACGCCGTCCACGACGACCTGGCTGCGGGGCGGCTGGTCCGGATCGCCATCAGCGGGCTGGAGCTGCCACGGCCGCTGCACGCCGTGTGGAAGGGCGGCGCGCGACCGCCGGCGGGCCCGGCCCGCGACCTCGTCGACTGGGCGACCAGCTCACGGTCCTGACGGGCTCAGGGCGACTCCGGGTGCTCGGGTGCCCGGCCACCGGCCAGACGCGGAATCACGACCAGGGCGACGGTCACGAGCACCACCATGGCAAGGCCGACGACCGTGGCTGCCTGTCGATCGACGACGACGTCGAAGACGAACACCGCGAGACCGGTGACGAGCAGGCCGATGAGGAACATCACGACCTGCGCCAGGCGGTGTCCGGCCATGACGAGGCGCTGCTTGCGTTGCCACCGGAAGACCCGGCGGTGAAGGGCGATCGGTGAAAGCAGGAGTGTCGTGGTGGTGGCCGCGAGCAGCACCAGCACCAGGTAGAGGTGCCGCTGGAAGTCATCCAGGTCGGAGAACGCCGACTGGAACGGCAGCGTCAACAGGAAGCCGCCGAGGATCTGTACGCCGGTCTGCAGCACCCGGAACTCCTGCAGCAGGTCGTCCCAGTTGCGGTCCGCGCGCTCCTCGGTGGACTCGTCGCGGCCCTTCGGCTCAGCCGCTGGCGTCACGAGCCGCGCCAGCCTCGGTCGTGGCGCCCTCGGTCTGCAGCTTCCCGCCCTGGTCCTCCAGGTGGGCGCGGACGAACCAGTGGAAGAGCTCGAGCTGCTCGACCTGCCCGATCAGCACGTCCTGGGTCACCAGGTCGAGATCGTCCAGGGCCTTGATGGCCTCCCGGTAGGAGGTGATCACGCCTCGATACGTGATGTCGAGGGCGGCGAGGTGCTCCTGGGTCGTGGCCCGGCCGATGCTGTAGTCGTCCCACGCGCGTTCCTTGACGAGGGCACCCGGGGTGCCGCGCGGTGCGCCACCCAACGTCGCGATGCGCTCGGCGAGGGTGTCGGCCATCGCGCGCACGGCGTCGACCTGCGGGTCGATCATCTCGTGGACGGCGATGAAGTGCGGCCCCACGACGTTCCAGTGCACGTGCTTGAGGGTGAGCTGGAGGTCGTTGGCGGCATGAAGTCGTGACTGCAGCAGGTCGATGATCTTCTGGGCCGCGCCCTCCTCGAGACCGGGAACCGTGTAGTGCAGCGCCGTGTCGGTAGCCATGCCCGGGCAGTACCCGCATCCGATTCCTTCATACGGGCACCGACTGCCGTACGCGGTGCGGGGTACCGGGGTCGCCGACATCGACGGAAGGGATGACTCACACGATGACCAACGAATCGAGCACGACGAAGGTCGCCGTCCTGGTCGGCGCCGAGGGCATCGAGCAGGCCGAGCTCACCGAGCCGTGGGAGGCCCTGGCGGCCGCCGGGTGGCGGCCCGTGCTGATCTCACCCGAGTCGGGGGACGTGCAGGCCTACCACCACCTCGATCCCGCCGACAGCTTCACGGTGGACCAGAAGGTCGGTGACGCCGACCCGGGGGCTTACGCCGCCGTCGTACTGCCCGGCGGTGTGGCGAACGGCGACCAGCTGCGCACCGACGAGACGTCGGTCGAGTTCGTCCGGTCCTTCCTCGAGGCAGGTAAACCGGTGGCCGCGATCTGCCACGCCATCTGGACCCTGGTGGAGACAGGTGGCCTGAAGGGACGACGGCTCACCTCATGGCCGAGCCTCCAGACAGATGTCCGCAACGCCGGTGGCGAGTGGGTCGACGAGGAGGTCGTGGTCGACGGCAACCTGGTCACCAGCCGCAAGCCCGACGACCTGCCGGCCTTCAACAAGGCCCTCCTCGATCAGCTCGGGTCGGCCTGAGATGGCGACCCGCTCCGGGCAGGTCCACGTCGCCGACAAGGGCCCCGCGCCGGACGGAGATGATCGACATGTTCGGCTCGGACGCCCTGCCCGGACTCCGCAGTCACGAACGCCGGGCGTGATGCGGGAGCGAGCAGTAGTCTCAGGCCATGCCTGACCAATCGACTGCCGGCGGGAACGACACCGGACCCTATTTCGCAGAGCTCAGCAAGGCCCTGATGTCCGACCATGACGTGACAGGCACCCTGCAGCGCATCTGCGACCTATCGTTGGAGGTCGTTCCGGCGGCGGCCTTCAGCGCGATCACGGTGCGGCGACGCCGGGGCCGGCTCGAGACACTGGCGCACACCGACGAGATCGCCCTCCGCTGCGACGAGCTGCAGTACGAGTTCGAGGAAGGCCCCTGCATCGCGTCGGCCCTCGAGGACGAGCCCTACCTGATCCTCTCGACCAGCGATGACCAGCGCTTCCCGCTGTGGGGACCCAAAGTGGCGGACCTGGGCGTGCACTCGTTGATCAGCGTGCAGCTCTCCGCGGCGGCCATCGACCCCGACCGCGACCCGCTCGGCGCCATCAACCTCTATGCGACCAAGGTCGACACGTTCACCGAGGAGGACCTGCAGCGCCTCATCGTGTACGGCGTACACGCGGGCAACGCCCTGGCGACCTCCCACCTGGTGACGACGCTGGGCGAGGCAGTGGAACGGCGGCACGAGATCGGGGTGGCACAGGGAGTCCTGCTGCAGCGGTACGGGCTCGACCAGGAGCAGGCCTTCGAGACCCTTCAGCGCTACTCCAGCCACGCGAACGTGAAGTTGCGCGACGTGGCAGCCCTGGTGATCGAGCAGGGCGGGTTGCCGGCCAGCTACAAGGATGTCGCCCAGGAGTCCTGAGTGGCGGCACCCGTGCGTCAGGGGTGCCGGCCGGATCGATGCCCTGCCGGTCTGAGGGATCCGCACGTGGGTACCGCCCGTCGGACACCGTGAGACGAAAGGAAGTGGACGCGATGCCGAAGCGCAAGCCTGGTCCCAGCGTCAAGGACCCAGAGCTCTACGAGGAGCTGCGCGACGAGGGGGCGAGCAAGGAGAAGTCGGCCCGGATCGCGAACAAGGCGGCCGCCAGCTCTCGCTCCAAGGTCGGGCGCAAGGGTGGGGAGTCCGGGTCGTACGACGACTGGACGGTCGCCGACCTGCGCTCCCGGGCGAAGGAGATCGGTATCGACGGCCGGTCGAAGATGAACAAGAGCGAGCTGATCAAGGCCCTCAGGAACCATTGAGCGCGGGCTGCCCGGTCGACAACGGGCTCCGGCCCAACTGCGCGAGGAGATCGGCGGGGTGGGCGAACACGGACCCCGCACCGGCGCCCCGCAACGAGGCTTCATCGATGCCGCCGCAGAGCAGGCCGATGGTCGGAACTCCGCACGCCTGGGCGGCCTGTGCGTCCCAGACGGAGTCGCCGACCACGATCGCGCGCTCCGCGTCGACGGCCTGCATCGCGGCCTGGATCAGGTCCGGTGCCGGCTTGCTGTGAGCGACCTCGGCTCCCGACAGCACCACCGTGACGGATCCTGCGGCGTCGACGGTGGAGAGCAGTGCCTCGGTGATCTCCTGGCTGCCGGAGCTGGCCAGCACGAGTCGGTGTGTCGAGGCGAGGCGGCTCAGGAGGTCCGAGGCGCCACGTGTCTCGTGCACCTGCGACATGAGGTCGCGGAAGTGGCTGTCGTGGGCCCGGCGTACGTCGTCTCCGACGGCCCACTCGGCGGCCTCGCCGGCAACCTGCGCGACCAGGCGATCGCCGCCCATGCCGATGCAGCGGTGCACGTCGCTCCCGCTGACCTGCAACCCGACGTCCCTGAAGGCGCCCATCCAGGCCACGACGTGCTGGTAGACGGAGTCGACCAGGGTGCCGTCGAGGTCGAACACGACCGTGTCGATCGGGGAGTGCTGCCCTGCGGGCATGTGCGGATCCTCTGCTTGGTGACTGTGTCAGTTTCCGTTACCCAATCCGGTCCAGCGCATGCCGTGAGGTCTGCTGACAGACGAAGGTCACGGGCATTCGCATGGGACCCGCTGCCTCGGGTACCGCGACCACTGGTCGTCAAGGTCGAGAGGTGCAGAGATGGGCAAGCGGGCAACGTTCGTCGCAGCAGGTGCTGGGTGCCTGGTCGGCGCATGTCTCGGGCGGGCTCGGCAGCGCGCCCGGGGTCCGCATCTCGTCGCCGCCGGTGCGCACCCTGCGGAGCTCGCCGCCATGCAGAAGGTGGCCCGTCGGTCGCGCCGCGCGGCCGCCGACGCGAGCGCCGCACTGATCAACGACCGCTTCCGGGGCCCATGAGGCCAGGGGAAACTCCTGTGCCGCCGTGCCGGAACCACGGACTGGAAAACCGAGGTGTCGTGCGCTAAGTTGCGGTGCGACGGCATCATCTGCCGGAGCATCACGAATGCCAACGAGGTCCACGGTTACACCTCTCGCTGAAGTCAACGGCGAGGCCCGAGCGAATTCCCCCGGGAGGCCGCCATGGCCAGCATTGACATCCAGAAGAATCCCTTCGACGACCTGCCCCGCGACCAGCGGCGCAAGCTCACCGCGAGTCTTCTCCAGCGCGCCGCGCGTGCCAGTACGCCGGAGGAACGAGCGCGGTTGCTCGAGGACGTCGTGCTCGCCAACGTGTGCGTGGCACGCAGCATCGCCTCGCGCTACAAGTCGCGCGGCATCGCGTCCGAAGATCTCGAGCAGGTGGCCAACGCGGCCCTCGTGCGCGTCGTCCAGAAGTTCGACGGGGAGCACGAGAGCGACTTCCTCGCCTATGCCGTGCCGAGCATCAGGGGGGAGATCCGCCGCTACTTCCGTGACCACGGCTGGGTGGTCCGCCCGCCGCGGCGCATCCAGGAGCTCCAGTCGCGGGTCATCGAGGAGCGGGACCGCCTGGGCAGCGAGGGGCGGCGTACGCCGAGCGACGGCGAGATCGCAGCTGCTCTCGACGTGCCCGAGCAGGAGGTGTCCGAGGCCCTCCGCGCGGAGGGTTGCTTCACCCCGACGTCGCTCGACGCCCCCGTGGGCGACGACGTGGGCGCCAGTCTGGGCGACATGCTGCCCGATCCGCAGGCCGACGAGGCTGCCGCGGCGGAAGCGCGCGTGATGCTGCGTCCGGTGGTGCGCAGGCTGTCCGCCCGAGACCGCAAGCTGCTCCGGATGCGCTTCTTCGACGAGCTCACCCAGCAGGAGATCGCCGACGAGTTCGGGGTCACCCAGACCCAGGTGTCCCGACTGCTGAGTCGCATCATGCGCGACCTTCGCAGCGGTCTCGTGGAAGGGCGCGAGGACATCGAGGCCTGACGATCGGGCATGCCGACGCCCCAGTTGGATACCGTGAGGGGGATGGAGTGGCACGTTCTCGGCCAGAGGGGGCGACATGCCCACCACACCCACTGATGTCCAGATTCCGTCCGGGCTGCCCGTCCTGCCCGGCGTCGTCCTCACGGGCAGCTACCTGCTCACGGACGTGCCACCGCTCAACCGCGGTGACACCATGGACGCGATCGTGCTGCCGCATCGACGGGTCGCGCTCATGGTCGCCGACGTGGTGGGCCAGGGCTTCGGTGCAGCCCTGGCCGTCACCCAGGTCCGGGCGATCCTGCGGGAGCGTCTCACGGGTGGCGCTGGGCTGCTGGGCGCACTCGAGAGCGTCGACGCCTACGCCGAGCACCATCCGGAGACCTGCGCCACCACGATGTGCGTCGCCGTCCTCGACCTCGACAACGGGCATGTCGAGTACGGCACGGCCGGTCACCTGCCACCCATGATCCTCACCCCCTTCCGGCCCGCACGCATGCTGCCCTCGGAGCAGGGGCGCCCCTTGGGGACCGGGGGCGACTTCCACACCGGGTGGGCCAAGCTGGCGCCGGACGACCTGCTGGTGCTCTACACGGACGGTCTGGTGCGCACCCCCGCACGGTCGTTGGACCTGGCGAACGCACAGCTGCTGCAGGTGGCGGCGACGGCACTCGACCGGACGATGTCCGGCCCGGCGGTCCAGCGTGGGGACGAGGTGTGCCGGGCCATCCTGAACGGTGCCGGCACGGCCGGCGACGTACGAGACGACGTGGCGCTGATCGTGGGAGCGCGTAGCCCCGCCCCCGCGACGTACTCCATCCGCGCGTCGGCCAGCACGGCTTCGGCGTCGACGGTCCGCGACGGGCTGCGTGACTGGCTCGACGCGATCGGTGCGGGCCTCCTCGACCACATCGGACTCGACCATGCGCTCGCGGAGCTGGTCACGAACGCGGCCCAACATGCCTATCCGGATGACACGCGAGATGCCGAGCGCCCGCTGTGGGTCGACGCCGCGCTGGACGACAGCGGGACGGTGACCGTCACGGTCTCCGACGCCGGCCGGTGGCGCGAGGAGGTCTCTGACGGCCGGGGACTGATGATGGCCGCCGCGCTGGCCGACAGCATGGACGTCCGCCGGGGCCCGCGCGGAACGGAGGTCGAGCTGCGGCTGAAGTTGGCCCGACCCGTGCAGCTGCTCCAGTCCGAGCCGGAACCGCGGGTCGCCCCCGTGGTCGACGACCATGACGGAGAGCTCCACACGGTCGCTGCGCGGGGGAGCCTGGTCGCCAAGGGGCCGATCGACGGCGTGACCATCGAGGTCTTCGACGCAGCGCTGCACGAGGCGACCCGAGCGGGCACTGCCTCGGCCACGGTCGATCTCAGCGGGGTCACCCACCTCGCAAGCCCGGGGGTGCAGTCGCTCTTCGAGTTCCTGGCCCGCACCAAGCGGGCCGGGGCCGAGCTGACCTTCCTGGCACCGGCAGGTTCCCCGGCCGCCCAGATCATGACGCTCGTCGGACTGGTGTCGGCTTGATCCGGATTTGTCGGGAACTGCGCGGTATGAGCATGCACGGTCCGGGTACTGGCTTCTCGCGTCGGGGCCGATCGGCCAGTGCGGACCGGCTTCGACGTCCAGGCAACACACGGGCTGGCGCCTCACTCTGCACTGCTTGCGCGCGGCACTGCCGAACGAGTCCCGGCCCGCTCCTGATCGCGGAGCCCTCCCGTACGCCGTGCGAGGGCTCCGCGATCCACGTCCCGACGGCGAGGATTCCAGGGTGCGACTTCGACGGGTGTCACCGCACGATCCCGGCTGGAGCCGGCGCCGGGCCGGCCGCGGGTTCGTCTATCTCGACGAGGTGGGGGAACGTCTCCCGGACGACGACGCCCAGAGGATTCGGGACCTCGCAGTGCCGCCGGCCTGGCAGGACGTGTGGATCTGCCCGGTGGTCAACGGCCACCTGCAGGCGGTCGGCACGGACGCCGCGGGTCGCCGGCAGTACCTCTACCACCCGGACTGGCGGATCCGTCGTGACGCCGAGAAGTTCGAGCGCACCACGTCCCTGGGACGGGCGTTGCCGCGGATGCGCAGGGCGCTGTCGCGCCATCTCCGGGACGACGAGATGAGCGAGGCGCGCGCCTGTGCGGTGGCCGTTCGCCTCCTCGATCTCGGGTACTTCCGGATCGGCAACGACGTCTACACCGACGAGTACGGCAGCTTCGGTCTCACCACGCTCGAGCGACGACACGTGCGGGTCTCCGGTGAGGTCGCCACGTTCGACTTCGTCGGCAAGTCCGGGGTCGAGCACGTCGTGACCATCGACGACGCCAGGTGTGTCGCGGCGATCAAGGCGTTGCGGGCGCGCCGGGGTGGGCCCGATGAGCTGATGGCGTTCAAGCACGGTCGACGATGGCACCGGCTCGAGCCCGCCACGATCAACGACTACGTCCGTGAGGTCTCGGGAGTGGAGGTGACGGCCAAGGACTTCCGCACCTGGCACGCGACCGTGCTGGCCGCGGTGGCCCTGGCGCAGAGCCCGGAGCCGGGAGAGAGCAAGGCCTCACGCAAGCGGGCGGTGCGTGCGGCCATGGAGGAGGTCGCGGAGTATCTCGGCAACACCCCCACGGTGGCGAGGACGTCGTACGTCGACCCGCGAGTGCTCGACCTCTACGATCAGGGCGAGGTGATCGGCACCAGCCGATCCGCGTCGCAATCCGCGGTGGAGAAGGCAGTCCTGCTTCTGCTGGGTCAGTAGCATCGCGACAGTGAAGACCACCCAGATCCGCCTTGCGTCCCGACCCGTCGGTGAGCCCCAGGACAGCGACTTCTCGTTCGTCGACGAGGAGCTCCCGGCACTCGAGGAAGGACAGGTCCTGCTGCGCACGATCTACCTCTCCCTCGACCCCTACATGCGCGGCCGGATGAGCGCCGCCAAGTCGTACGCCGAGCCGGTCGAGGTCGGCGCCGTGATGATCGGCGGCACCGTGTGCGAGGTGCTCGAGTCGCGTTCATCCGCACGCCAGCCGGGTGACCTCGTGCTCGCCTTCGCCGGCTGGCAGACCCACGCCGTCGTCGACGCCCGTCAGACTCGTCGCCTCGATCCCGAGGCCGCACCGGTCTCGACCGCTCTCGGCGTCCTGGGCATGCCCGGCTTCACGGCGTACGCCGGACTCCTCGAGATCGGCAGGCCGAAGGCGGGGGAGACGGTCGTCGTCGCGGCGGCCACCGGTCCGGTCGGTTCCGCGGTCGGACAGATCGCGAAGGTCAGGGGCGCCCGCGCGGTCGGCATCGCAGGCGGACCCGAGAAGTGCCGGGCCCTGCTCGAGGAGTTCGGCTTCGACGCGGCCGTCGACCACCGCTCGCCGACCTTCGTCGACGACCTCGCCGCAGCCACCCCGGACGGCATCGACGTCTATTTCGAGAACGTCGGGGGCCCGGTGGCCGCGGCCGTGGCCCGACGTCTCAACACGTTCGCCCGCATCCCGGTGTGCGGCCTGGTCGCCAACTACAACGCGACCTCCGTGCCCGAGGGACCCGACCAGCTGCCAGCCTTCATGGGGAAGGTGCTGTCGCTCAGCCTGACCATCCGCGGGTTCATCCAGCAGGAGTTCGTGCCCACGCATCACGAGGACTTCCTGCGTGACATGGCCGGGTGGGTCGCCGACGGCTCGGTGCGCTACCGCGAGGACGTCGTCCACGGCCTCGACCAGACGCCCGAGGCCTTCCGCGGACTTCTCACCGGACGCAACTTCGGCAAGCTCCTGGTGCGCGTCGGCGACGCGTAGGTCACCCGCTCCCGACCCGCGCGGCGTCCGGTCGAGTGCGCGGCCGGGCTCCCGTGGCGGGCCGGGGGACGCGCGCGGGATAGAGTCCCGCCCGTGGGTATCCAGATCACGCCGAGCATCCTGAACGCCGACCTTGCCGACCTGGCCAACGAGGTACGCCGCATCGGCAGTGCCGACTGGGTGCACGTCGACGTCATGGACAACCACTTCGTGCCGAACCTGACCCTCGGGTTGCCGGTCGTGGAGTCGCTGGCCAGGTCGACGCCGTTGCCGATGGACGCGCACCTGATGATCGAGGACCCCGACCGCTGGGCTCCGGCGTACGCCGAAGCCGGTTGCGGCTCGGTGACCTTCCACGTCGAAGCGGCCAAGGCACCCGTCCGCCTGGCTCGTGAGATCAGGGCCCAGGGCGCCCGCGCGTCGATGGCACTCAAGCCGGCCACGCCGATCGAGCCCTACGAGGACCTCCTCGCCGAGCTCGACATGCTGCTGATCATGACCGTCGAGCCGGGCTTCGGTGGCCAGAAGTTCCTCGACCTCTGCCTGCCCAAGATCCGCAAGGCGCGGGCGCTGATGGACAAGCACGGACTCGAGACCTGGCTCCAGATCGACGGCGGGGTCTCGCTCGAGACCATCGAGCGTTGCGCCGAGGCCGGTGCCGACGTGTTCGTCGCGGGGTCGGCCGTCTACTCCGCCCAGGACCCCGACGCCATGGTGCGCGAGCTGAAGGCCAAGGCCGAAGCCTCCGCCGGCTAGCTCACCCTGCACCCTGTCCGCATCGACCTGTCGCCAGTTCTGATCGACCTGTCGTGAGTTCGGGTCGACCTGTCGCCAGTTCGGCCCGAGAGTCAGAACTGGCGACGGGTCGTCAAGAACTGGCGACGGGTCGCGGAAGGGAGACGGGTGCAGTCTTGGTGGCCGGGCTCACATCCGCGCGCCGTGGGTGGTGTGGCAGGATTGCTCCCGTCGAGTTTTCAACTCGCGTGCTCTGGGGTCGGTGCAATTCCGAGCCGGCGGTGACTGGGTGAAGAGGTTTCACCCGGAAGTCCGCGACCCGGTCACAACCAGTGACCGGTTGACCAGGTGAGATTCCTGGACCGACGGTCAAAGTCCGGATGGGAAGTGCACGCAGTGGTTGATGCTCTGCGTGAGGCCGTCCGACGCGCAGCACGCACGAGTTGACCCCCTGCCGATCGACCCGCATCAAGCCCCAGAGTCCGCGACCGGACCGAGAGGGCAAGCGGATGACCAGGGTGATCACCGAATACTCTGCCGTCGAATACTCTGCCGCCGAGCAACGCGCCATGCTGCGTGCGCTCGAGATCGCGGCCACCCCGGGCGTGCCCCTCGGCCCGAACCCACGCGTCGGATGCGTGCTCCTCGACGACGACGGCATCGAGGTCGCCGAGGGCTTCCACCGCGGAGCCGGTACGCCGCACGCCGAGGCGGCCGCACTCGCCGAGGCCGCCGGCCAGGCGCCGGGTGACCTTGCCCGCGGTACGACGGCCGTGGTCACCCTCGAGCCCTGCAACCACACCGGTCGAACCGGTCCGTGCGCCCAGGCCCTCATCGACGCCGGCGTACGTCGGGTGGTCTTCGCCCAGTCCGACCCGAATCCCGTGGCTGCCGGGGGAGCGGAGACGTTGCGGGCAGCCGGTGTCGACGTCGCGTACGGCCTTCACGAGGACGCCGCCCGACGACTCAACCGGGCGTGGACGTTCGCCGTCGAGCACCAGCGTCCGTTCGTGACGTGGAAGTTCGCGACCACCCTCGACGGCCGCAGCGCCGCTGCCGACGGCACCAGCCGCTGGGTGTCGTCACTGCCGGCCCGACGTGACACGCACCGCCTGCGCGGTGAGTGCGACGTGATGATGGTCGGCGCCAACACGGTCGACGTCGACGACCCCGAGCTGACGGTGCGCGACGAGCTGGACCAACCCGTGGAGGCGCAGCCGCTGCGTGTGGTGATGGGGCTGCGCGACCTCCCGGCGACGAAGAGGATCTTCAACGACTTGGCGGAGAGCCTGCACCTGCGCACGCACGATCCGCGCGAGGCGCTGCAGCAGGTCTTCGATCTCGGACGCCGTCACGTCTTCCTCGAGGGCGGGCCGACCCTGGCCGCCGCCTTCCTCGAGGCCGGGCTGATCGACGAGGTCGTCACCTACGTCGCGCCGATGCTGCTCGGCGCCGGACGCAACGCCGTGGCCGACCTCGGAATCAGCACGATCGCCGACGCGTTGCACTTCGCGATCGACGACGTGACCGTGCTCGGCACCGGCGCCGAGACCAACATCCGCCTCACCATGACACCGAGTTCGTTGGTTGAGGAGCGAGCGCCAGCGAGCGTCTCGAAACCACACACAGAGGAGAGCTGAATGTTCACCGGAATCGTCGAGGAACTCGGCACCATCGAGGCGATCGAGTCCCAGGGTGACGCGATTCGCCTCTCCATCCGCTCGGCTGTCGTGCTCGACGGCACCGGCCTCGGTGACTCGATCGCCGTCAACGGCTGCTGCCTGACGGTCGTGGAGCACGACGGAGCCGTCTGGACCGCCGACGTCATGCAGGAGACCCTCGACAAGACCTCGCTCCTCGGCGTACAGCCGGGCGACAAGGTGAACCTCGAGCGTGCGGTCACCGTCGAGAAGCGACTGGGTGGCCACATCGTGCAGGGCCACGTCGACGGCGTAGGCACCGTCGTACGCCGGACCCCCAGCGAGCACTGGGAGATCGTCGAGATATCGATGCCCGAGGGCATGGGCCGCTACCTGGTCGACAAGGGCTCCATCACGGTCGACGGCATCTCCCTCACCGTCGTGGAGACCCACGGCGACACGTTCACCGTCAGCCTCATCCCCGAGACGTTGGCGCGTACCACCCTCGGCTTCCGGGGACCCGGCGACCGGGTCAACCTCGAGGCCGACGTCATTGCCAAGCACGTCGAGAAGTTGCTGGCCAGTGGCTACATCAACCAAGGAGACAGCACCAATGAAGGACCAGGCAATGAGTGACAAGGTGCGACTCGACAGTGTCGAGGACGCCATCGCGGACATCGCGGCCGGCAAGGCAGTTGTCGTCGTGGACGACGAGGAGCGCGAGAACGAGGGCGACATCATCTTCGCGGCCAGCAAGGCCACCCCGGAGCTGATGGCGTTCACGATCCGCCACTCGAGCGGCGTGATCTGCGTGCCGATGCCCGCCGAGATGCTCGACCGCCTCGAGATCCCGTTGATGACGCCGCACAACAAGGACAAGCTGCGGACGGCCTACACCATCTCGGTCGACGCCCGTGACGGCGTGAGCACCGGCATCTCCGCCGCCGACCGGGCGCACACCGCGCGCGTGCTGGCCGACTCCGCGACCGAGCCGTGGGAGATCACCCGTCCCGGCCACGTCTTCCCCCTGCGCTACCGCGAGGGCGGCACCCTGGTCCGTCGCGGCCACACCGAAGCCGCGGTCGACCTGGCCAAGCTGGCCGGGCTGACCCCGGCCGGCGTGCTCGTCGAGGTGGTCAACGACGACGGCACGATGAAGCGCGCCCCCGAGCTGCGCGCCTTCGCCGACGAGCATGGCCTGAAGATGATCTCGATCGAGGACCTCGTGCGCTACCGCCGCCGCACGGAGGTGCTCGTCGAGCGCGTCGCCGAGACCGACCTGCCCACGAAGTTCGGCGACTTCACCGGGTACGGCTACCGCATCACGATCGACGACAGCGAGCACATCGCCCTGGTGTACGGCGACATCAGCGGTGACGCGCCGGTGCTGACCCGGGTGCACTCGGAGTGCCTGACCGGCGACGTGTTCGGCAGCCACCGCTGCGACTGCGGTCCGCAGCTCGACGAGGCGCTCGAGCGGATCGTGGCCGAGGGTCGCGGCATCGTCGTCTACCTGCGCGGCCACGAGGGCCGCGGCATCGGGCTGGTCGCCAAGCTGCAGGCGTACGCGTTGCAGGACGGCGGGCGCGACACCGTCGACGCCAACCTCGACCTCGGGCTGCCCGCCGACGCGCGTCACTACGGCACCGCCACCCAGATCCTGCGCGACCTCGGGGTCGGCACGGTGCGGTTGATGACCAACAACCCTGACAAGGTCAACAACCTCGAGGACTTCGGCATCACCGTGGCCGAGCGGGTGCCGCTGACGCCGCACCCCAACGACCACAACCTCGCCTACCTGATGACCAAGCGCGACCGTATGGGCCACGCGCTGCCGGACCTCGAGCCGGCGCCCACGTTGGACGGACACGACACGTTGGAAGGACAAGAGCTGTGAGCGGAGCGGGAGCCCCCGACCAGAAGCCGATCGACTGCCACGACCTGCGAGTCGCCGTGGTCGCCTCGAGCTGGCACGAGGAGGTCATGAACGGCCTCCTCGAGGGTGCCGACCGTGCCCTGCGCGCGCACCAGGTGGAGGCGCCGACCGTCGTGCGCGTGCCCGGCGCCTTCGAGCTGCCCGTGGTGGCGGCCGCGCTGGCCACGACGTACGACGCGGTGATCGCGCTCGGTGTCGTGATCCGCGGCGGCACGCCGCACTTCGACTTCGTCTGCAACGCAGCCACCGATGGGCTCGGTCGGGTCGCCCTCGACACCGGTACGGCGGTCGGCTTCGGCCTGCTCACCTGTGACGACGAGCAGCAGGCCCTCGACCGCGCGGGGTTGGCCGACTCCCGCGAGGACAAGGGGTGGGAGGCCACGTCCGCGGCGCTGGCCACCGCCCAGCTCCTCAAGCAGGTACGCCGCGGCATCATCGAGTGATCGCTCGTGAGACCGGCGCGGGACGCGGTCGTCGTACGCCGTAGGCTTGTCGACCGTGAAGACGTTCGAGGAACTCTGGGCCGAGCTCAACGAGAAGGCCCAGACCCGACCTGAGGGATCCGGCACCGTGCGACAGCTCGACGCCGGCGTCCATGCCATCGGCAAGAAGCTGGTGGAGGAGGCCGCGGAGTCCTGGATGGCCGCCGAGCATGAGGGCAAGGACGCAGCAGCCGAGGAGATCAGCCAGCTGCTCTACCACGCCCAGGTGCTCATGATCGCCACCGGCATCACTCTCGACGACGTCTACTCACACCTCTGAGGAACCCCACATGACGCAGCCCGCCAACCAGAAGCTCCTCCGGATCGCGGTGCCCAACAAGGGCTCGCTGTCCCAGTCCGCGACCGAGATCCTGCGTGAGGCCGGCTACCGCCAGCGCAGCGACACCAAGGAACTCGCCCTCATCGACGCCGAGAACGGCGTCGAGTTCTTCTACCTGCGTCCGCGTGACATCGCGTTGTACGTCGGCGAGGGCACACTCGACATCGGCATCACCGGCCGCGACCTGCTCCTCGACTCCGGCGCCGAGGCCGAGGAGGTGGTCCAGCTCGGGTTCGGCCGTTCGAAGTTCTTCTTCGCCGGCCCGGCCGGCCAGTTCACCGACGCCTCCGAGCTCGAGGGCAAGCGCATCGCCACGTCGTACGTCGGTGTGGTGCAGCAGTTCCTCGACAAGCGCGGCATCAACGCGACCGTGACCCGCCTCGACGGAGCCGTCGAGACCAGCATCCAGCTCGGCGTCGCCGACGTGATCGCCGACGTCGTCGAGACCGGCAGCACCCTGCGTGCCGCCGGCCTCGCCACGTTCGGAGAGGTCGTGCTCGAGTCCGAGGGTGTGCTGATCACCCGCGGTGGCGACCGACCGGCCGGGTTCGACGTGTTCCTGCGTCGTCTTCAGGGCGTCCTCGTGGCCCGCTCCTACGTGATGATGGACTACGACATCCGCAGCGAGCACGTCTCGAAGGCGGTCGACCTGACCCCCGGCATCGAGAGCCCGACGGTCAGCCCGTTGCATCGCGAAGGGTGGGTCGCGGTGCGTGCGATGGTGCCCCGCGACGGCGCCCAGAGGCTGATGGACGAGCTCTACGACATCGGTGCCCGCGGCATCCTGCTGACCGACATCCACGCCTGTCGGGTGTGAGCGCGGCCGTGTCCGAGCTGACACTGCCGCACACCTGGCGGCCGTTGGGCGTCCGCATGGCCGGCATCGCGGGCGGCGTCATGCTGCTGGTGCTGTGCGGTGCGACCTGGTTCCTCTTCGACTCCGAGGTGCGCGAGACGTTCACGCTGTTCCAGCGTGGCACCGCGCTGCTGCTCGGACTGTTCGTGGCGTCGTTGGTCCACGCGCTGGTCCGGGCCAGGGCGGTCGCCACCAGCGAGGGGCTGCTGGTCGTCAACGGCTACCGGACCCGGTTCTACGAGTGGGCCGAGATCGTCGCGATCCACCTGCCGCGCGGGGCACCGTGGGCCATGCTCGACCTGGCCGACGGCACCACGAGTGCGGTGATGGCGATCCAGGGCAGCGACGGCGCCCGCGCCAAGCAGGCGGTCCGAGAGATCCGTTCGCTGTTGGGCTGAGTGCCTGACTGGCTCAGAGTGCCCGGATGCCCCACGAGACGGAGAGCTCGCCACCGTCCGGAGCGAGGGTCGTGAGGTCCTCACCCGACCGGAACGCGTTGGCCTGTGCGGTCATCGGCTCGACTGCCAGCGAGCGGCGTGCCGTCGCGGGCACGTCGTCGGCCGAGTAGACCTGCAGCCACCTCACGTTGTCGTCGACCCAGAGGGTCACGCCCCGCTGCGGCCCCTGGAGTACGACGATCGCACGGCCGGCCTCGTCACGCACCAGGTCGGTGAACGCGTCGTTGAGCACGGTGGCCCGGATCGGCCGCGAGACCCGGAAGTCGAGCTCGGTGCCCTCCACCTCCTCGCTGCCGACCGGCAGCAGGCGGTCCGCGGAGACGAGAGAGCGCCGGGCCGCGGGCAGGGTCAGCTCCCAGTCGTCGATCGGCCCGTCACCCGCGAGCAGATACGGGTGCGCGCCGCAGGCATAGGGCGCGGGCGAGTCGGAGAGGTTCGTGGCGGTCTGGGTGACCGTGAGCCCGTCGGCGGACAGGTCGTAGAGCACGTGCAGGTCGACCGCCCACGGGTAGCCGGTCTGCGCCATCACCCGCAGCGTCAGCGACACCGAGTTCGGCGAGTGCTCCTCGAGGGTCCAGGCCGCCCACCGGGCCAGGCCGTGGGAGGCGTTGTGGCGCCTGGGCTCGGTCAGGGCGAGCTGGTGGTCCCGGCCGCCGAAGGAGTACTGCCCGTCCTCGATCCGGTTGGGCCAGGGCATCAGCAGCTGCCCGCGCCCGCCGGAGGCCATCTCCGACTCGTCAAACCCGTCGACCAGCGGAGTGCCGTCGTACGACAGGTGCCGCAGCGCGCCGCCGCTCTCCGTCACCACGGCCCGGTAGCCACCGCCGCTGATCTCGAACTGTTCCCCCGAAGGCATCACCATGGACTCACCCTATGGTTCTGGTTCCGTCGAACCGCAGGTCGGCAGTGCCGGGCAGCCCGTGTGCGGCGAAGAACCGCGCCTCGTCGGCCATGAAGCCGGCCCACAACGCCCGGTGCCCCGCCTCGTCCCACGGCTCGCCTTCCCGGGCATACAGGGCACGGTCGCGGGCGAGGCCTCGCTCGAGCCGCAGGTCGTCGGGCGCGGAGACCCAGACCAGCGTGCTGCGGTACGGCGCCAACGCCCGGTCGCCCGAGCCGACACCCTCCAGCACCAACAACGGCGACGGCGGCACGTCGTGTCGCTCCGCGAAGGCGCCCAGGACCCAGTCGTAGCGCCGGTAGTGACCCGTCTCGCCGGCGGCCAGCGGCACCACGACCTGGTCGTGCAGGCGCGCGCCGGTGTCGCCGTTCAGGCCGCTCCAGCCGTCGTACATGTCGTCCATGTGCAGCACGACGGCGCCGGGCACCGCCTCCGCGAGGGCGGTCGCCAACGTGGTCTTGCCGGAGCCGGCCGGGCCGTCGACGCAGACCAGGCGACCGCCGGCGAGCCGACCCGGTCGCGCCCGCGCGTGCTCGAGGACGGCCGCGACGACGTCGGTCATCAGAAGGCGTTGCCGGTGCCCCGGTAGGTCGGCACGGAGTCGGTGATCGCGGACCCGGAGAGCAGGTGCACGGTGTCGGTGTGCTCGAACGGCTCGCCCGACTTGGCGTGCCGGAACCAGACCAGCTCGCCGATCTTCAGACGCGAGGCGGGGTGCCCGGTCAAGGGGGTCTGCACCTCGCCGGCGCCTTCGAGCCCGGTCAGGTGCAGCCCGGGCGGCGCCCACGGGATCGGTGCACGGTCGGCGCCGGTGGGTCCGGAGGCGATGAAGCCCCCGCCGGCCACGGTCACGACGTTCGCGGACGGTCGTCGTACGACGGGAACCGCGAAGAACGACGCCGGACGTGGCGTGAACGACTGGTAGTGGTCGAAGAGGCCGGGCACGAGCAGACCGGACCCGGCGGCCACCTCGGTGACGACCGGGTCGGAGGCGGAGGACTCCACCGATCCCGAGCCGCCGGCGTTCCAGAACTCCAGCGGCGCGATCTGGCGCAGCGCCGCGTTGATCTCGTGGCGACGCACCTTCAGCTGCTCGACCGAGGCCGACTTCAGCCGGCGCACGATCATCGACTTCGCGCGCTGCGACGGTACGTCGTCGGGCACACCGGCGACCTGTCCCTCGTAGGTCATCACGCCGACGAGCGTGAATCCGGGTCGGTCGGCGATCGCCCGGCCCAGCGCGGTCACGGCGGCCGTGTCGTAGAGCGGCGAGCGCTTGGGGCCGACGTGCTGGCCGCTGATCCTCAGTCCGGCGTCGACGTCGATCGCGATCCGGATCGCCACCGCCTTCGACGAGCGCACCGAGTCGATGATCTCGAGGTGGTCGACCGAGTCGACCATGAGCGTGATCGCCGAGGCTGCGGACGGTGAGCTGACCAGCCGCCCGAGGGCGTCGCGGTCGACGGTCGGGTAGCCCATCACGATGTCGTCGGCGATGCCGTTCTCGTGCAGCCACAGGGCCTCGCGCAGGGTGTAGCCGAGCACGCCGTGTAAGCCCGGCCGAGCCAGTGCCCGCTGCAGCAGTGCGGGCACCCGCAGGGACTTGGAGGCCACCCGGATCGGCGTGCCGGACGCCCGCCGGACCAGGTCGGCCGCGTTGGCGTCGAAGGCGTCGAGGTCGACCACCATGGCCGGTGTGCGCAGGTGCCCGGGAAGGTCGGCGACGGCCGCGTCGAGTCGCGCCCGCAGACGATGGCGGGCGATGCCGTCGTCCATCAGTTGATGCCGCGCTTCTTCAGGATCGCCTCGATGTCGGCCAGGTCGTCGTCGATCGCAGGCGCGCCCTTCTGCGACGAGGGCGGCAGTGCCTTGCGCTCCTTGCGCTTCGGCTTGACCTCCGGCGTCTCCTCGCCCGGACTCGACTCACCGCGAGCGGACAGCCAGCCGGAGACGCCGAACAGCACGACCGAGGTGCCGGCCAGCAGGATGCCCAGCCACACCAGGGGGCTGAACACGAAGCCGGTCGCCCAGTCGGCCACCGACGAGGTGATCTCGCCGAACATCTCGAGGGTGCCGGTGAAGTACGCCGCGGCCGGCAGCAGCGTCAGCGCGGCGCCGCGGGTGGCCGAGGCGGCGCCACGATTGCGTGCGGCGTACCAGGTCCACAGGCCGCCGCACACGGTCAGGGCCAGGGCGAGGGCCTGCCAGCTCACTTCGGACATGCCTCCAGCATTTCACATGTCCGGTGATCCGGCGTGGGTACGGTGCCGGGCGGGCGTCGTCGACTGCGTCGGCGGCCCTCAACCGCGGCATTCCTCGATCACCTCGAGCAACGCCAGCAGGCCTGGCCGCACACGCTCGGTGTCGATGCAGGAGAAGCCCACGCGCACGAACCCGGAGCCGGTCGCGGCGTCGGCGAAGTAGAGCTCGCCGGGGTCGATCAGGATGCCGCGCTCGCGTGCGGCAGTCACGACGTGATCGCTCGTCGCGCCGTCGGGAAGTCGCAGCCACAGCGCCGTACCGCCGGGAGGGAAGACCTGGTCCGGGAAGCGGGTGTGCAGCGTCCCGGTCGCGACCTCCCAACGGACGGCGAGCTCACGCCGGTAGGCGTGCAGCGACCTGGTGAACGAGCCGTCCCGCATGAAGAGGGCCAGTGCGCGTTGGGTGACACCGGGGACCTGGCGGTGGACGTAGCGGCGCCGCCAAGCCAGGGCCCTGATCAGCGACGGGTCCGCGACCACGAAGCCGACCCTGATGCCCGGGGCGAGGAGCTTCGACATCGAGCCGAGGTAGATCACCCGGTGCGGGTCGTGGGACGCGATCGCGGGCGTCGGGCGTCCGCGGTAGCAGAGCTCGCTGTCGTAGTCGTCCTCGATGACCAGGAAGTCGTCGTCGCGGGCCCGCCGGATCAGGTCGAGCCGGCGGTCGGGGGACAGGGTGACGTTGCTGGGGTGCTGGTGTGACGGCGTCGTGTAGCAGAGGGACGTCTCGCGGGTGAGGTCGTCGACCCGCAGGCCCTGGTCGTCGACGGGCACCGGCACCAGCTCGGCCCCGCGGGCCGCGAACACGTGACGGGCGTCGACGTAGCCGGGATCCTCGACCACGACGTGGTCGCCGCGCCGGACCAGGGTGTCGGCCAGCAGGGCAAGGGCCTCCTGGGCGCCGAGGGTGATCAGCACGTTCTCGCGTTCGACGAAGATGCCGCGGCTCGGCAGCAACGACCGGCGCAGCTCGTCGATCAGGAGCATGTCGTCGATGAGGTTGTCGTCGAGCGAGGCGTGGCGGTGGTCGTCGCCCAACGACTTGCGCACGGCAGAGAGCCACTGGCGATCGGGGAAGAAGCGGGCGTCGTGCTGCCCGGTGATGAAGGGGTACGGGTAGGTCCACCACTCGGGAACCCGTTGCAGGTGGGGGATTCCCGGGGTGACCGGTTGCCGGATCCAGCGGGCCCAGGCGACGTCGCCGCCCGACTCGGTGGGTGCGTCGGCGACCGTCGCGTGGGTGTTCACGAAGACGCCGCTGCGCGGTGCGCTGCGCAGGTAGCCCCCGGCGATCAATTCGTCGATCGCGGTCTGCACGGTCATGCGGGAGACGCCGAGCTGCTCGGCCAGCATGCGGCTCGAGGGAATCCGCTCTCCAGCCCGCCACGACCCGGTGAAGATCAGCTGCTCGACCATCGTGCGGACCCGCACGTGCAGCGGGAAGACCGACGGGACTCCGTCGAACACCTCGCTCACGAGAATCGTCGAGGCCGGCATGCCGATCTCCCATCTGGACTGGTCGGATTGCTGAAACTGGATCTTGTCCTAGTCCAGATATTGCTCGAGTGTAGGGCCAGTCATGCCCTTCAGGCCCCTGCGGACCCGGGCCACCACGTTCGATCCTGTTGTTCCGAAAGGCTCCGCCGGACATGTCCGAGACGCTGCACGTTGCCGGCCGCGTGACCCATGAGCGGTAGGCACGCGAGCATCGGGGGAGCCGTGGCGACCTTTGCGCCGGTCGTCAGCACCATCTCGTTCTACTTCGCCTTCCACACCCTGGTCATCACCGCCCTGCCGCTGACGGCGGACGACGCCGGCATCGCCTCCGTGGCGGTCACCGTCTACATGGGAGCCGGGCTGCTCTTCGACGCAGCCGCCGCGTCCGTCGCCACGCATCGCGGCCTGCGCTCGGTGGTGGCCGTCTCGGCCGCGCTCATGGTGGTGATCGCCGCCGCGATGCTGACCCTGGGCGACATCGGCTGGGCCCTCGTGCCGGTGGCACTGGTGCTCGCGGCGTGCTCGAGCCTGATCTACATCCCCGGCCTCGCCCACTACTCCCACCTGTTGGGCGCTCGACAGGCGAGGGGTCAACGACTGTCCGTGCTGGTCCAGCGACTGGGCGCACTGGCGGCGTCTGTCGTGGTCGGCCTCTCACTCGCCCGCGGGGTGCCGTCGGCGCTGTGGTGGGCGGTCGGAGGCTGCGGCGCCCTACTCGCACTCGGTGCCACCCGGCTGCCCGCCGGCGTCGTGCGTGAGGCCGAGCCCCGAGTCCGCCTGCTCGCGGCCGCCCACGCTGCGTGGCGCGAGACCGCCGGCTCCCGGACGATGCTCTGGGGGTTGCTCCCCGCCATGTCGATGCCGCTGGTCTTCGTGCTCACCGGGTCGGTGCTCCCGGCGCTGGACGGCACGGACGCGGCGGCCGCCGGCCTCGGCCTGATCGCCCGGGAGCTCGTCGCGCTCGTCTGCGCTGCCCTGCTGGCGCGACGTGGACGGCTCCGCGCCAACGTGGAGTTCATGGTCGCGGTGGCTCTGTGCGCGGGCGGCGCACTGCTCGCGTTGACCGCGACCTCGCCCTGGCAGGTCGTCGCCGGTGTGGCCCTGACCGGCCCGGTGGTCTCCTCGGCCATCATCGTGTCCGCCTTGAACGTGCACGCGGCAGCGCGGCACTCCACGCGGCCGTGGGCGTGCTTCGGGGCGATGGGCATGTCGGCGCGGCTCAGCGGCCTCGCCTCTCCGCTCCTCCTCGGCGCCGCCGGGGTGTGGGGCGCTCCCTCCATCGGTGCGGTGTTCGTCATGCTCCTCGTGGGACTGGGCCTGGGCATGTGGCCGGGCCGGCAGGCCCTGCGCGACGAGAGGGACTCCCCACGCGGTGGGCCCACCCGGCCGGTCGACCACGCGGCTCGGTTGGGTCACCGATCACGATCCCGCCTATCCTGACGCCACCATGACGAACCCCAATCCCGATCGCTTCGAGGGCGCCCGCATCCTCGAGTCGTCCTTTCCCGACGACGACGGCGGGCAGTTCCCCGAGGTGGCCGAGGCCCTGTCGGCGTACGCCGCGGATCGGAGCAGGTACGCCGAGGCGTTGGCCGCCGTGCAGTCCTCGCGCCTGCTGGTGCCCGTGGTCGCGCTGCTCGGCGAGGTGGAGTACGACGACGAGGGCCTGGCCCACGACAAGTCCAGTGACATGGCGGCGGTGCTGATGCAGGGCGGCGACGGCCGGATGGCCCTGCTGGCCTTCACCGGCACGGAGCAGCTCACCGCCTGGAACGCCGAGGCCCGTCCGGTCGCCGTACCCACGATCGCCGCTGCCCAGTCTGCGCTCCAGGACGAGGCCGAGGCGCTGGTCATCGACGTCGCCGGGCCGGTGACGTTCGTGGTCGAGGTCGACGACCTGCGAGGACTCGCGGCGGGGTGGCAGCTGGTCGAGGTCGACGGCCGCTCGGCCTGGCTGCAGCCCGAGGCCGACTGAGTCGATTTGGGGGAGTGGGCGGAGGGCGCGTAGTCTGTCCCTCGACCGATCTGCATTGCCATGACCCCATGGCGGAGTGGATCAGACAAGCGGAGGTTTCGACTTCCCACCCGCATCGACCGCGAGGTCGTCGGGTCCGGTCCGCAGAACCAGGTCTGCGCGGCGTACGCCGTGGTGCAGGCATGGAGACGCGTGGTGCACCTGTGCATCTGGAGACTGGGCTTCCGCTTGGAATGAGCGGAAGCCCATTTTCGTTCCACAAGGGCGAATTCGTTCCATCCACAGATTTGCACCATCGTCCCCAGGAGGACCCATCAGCACAGAGCTGCGCATCAACGACCGGATCCGGGTTTCCGAGGTCCGGCTCGTTGGACCCAACGGCGAGACCGTCGGCATCGTGCCGACGGCTGACGCGCTGCGCCTTGCCCAGGAGGCTGACCTCGACCTCGTCGAGATCGCGCCGCAGGGCAAGCCGCCCGTCTGCAAGCTCATGGACTACGGGAAGTTCAAGTACGAGAACGCCCAGAAGGCCCGTGAAGCCCGACGCAACCAGACGAACGTGATCATCAAGGAGATGAAGCTTCGTCCCAAGATCGACGCGCACGACTACGAGACCAAGAAGGGTCACGTCGTCCGCTTCCTCAAGGCCGGTGACAAGGTCAAGATCACGATCATGTTCCGCGGTCGTGAGCAGCACCGCCCCGAGCTCGGCTTCCGGCTGCTCCAGCGCCTGGCCGAGGACGTCGAGGAGCTGGGCTTCGTCGAGAGCTCGCCCAAGCAGGACGGCCGCAACATGATCATGGTGCTCGGTCCGCACCGCAAGAAGGCCGACGCCAAGGTCGAGATGCAGGCCGAGAAGGAGTCCAAGGCCGCCGAGCGCGCCGCGGGCGAGGCCGAGGAGTCCTCGTTCCGCAAGGCATCCGCCGGCACCAAGCCCGTGGCCCAGAAGAAGGAGCGCAAGCGCTCCGAGAACCTCGATCCCGAGATCGAAGCCTGAGTCCAGGCCCCCCACGTTCACCAGATCCAGAGATAGAGAGCAGAGAGATGCCGAAGAACAAGACGCACTCCGGTGCCAAGAAGCGCTTCCGCGTGACCGGCACCGGCAAGATCCTTCGCGAGAAGGCCGGCAAGCGCCACAACCTCGAGAAGAAGCCGTCCAAGGTGACCCGCCGCATGACCGGCACCGTCGAGCTGGCCAAGGCTGACGTCAAGTCCGCCAAGAAGATGCTGGGTCTCTGAGACCAACTTCCTGCTGGTGACCTCGCCCCGATCGGCGGACACCGCACCCCCAAACTTTTCGAGCAACAAGGAGTAAGACAGTGGCACGCGTCAAGCGGGCGGTAAACGCCCACAAGAAGCGCCGGGTAGTTCTCGAGCGCGCATCCGGTTACCGGGGCCAGCGCTCGCGCCTGTACCGCAAGGCCAAGGAGCAGGTCACCCACTCGCTGGTCTACAGCTACCGTGACCGCAAGGCCAAGAAGGGCGAGTTCCGCAAGCTGTGGATCCAGCGCATCAACGCCGCTGCCCGCGCGAACGGCCTCACCTACAACCGCTTCATCCAGGGCCTGAAGGCCGCCGAGGTCGAGGTGGACCGCAAGATCCTCGCCGACCTGGCCGTCAACGACGCCCCGGCGTTCGCCGTCCTGGTCGAGCTGGCCAAGGCCAACCTCCCCGAGGACGTCAACGCGCCCCGCGAAGACGCGACTGCCTGATCTGTCTCACCGGTGGTTGAGGAAGGCGCGCCAGCGCCTGTCTCGAAACCCTTGGGTTGAGGAAGGCGCGCCAGCGCCTGTCTCGAAACCACACCGACAGACAGCAAGGACGATCTGACGTGGCGAGCTTCCGCGACGACCCCACCCCGCTGACCAGCGGGAACGCGAGGGTCAAGAACGCGCGGAAGCTCGCCCGTCGGTCATTTCGGGCCGAGCACCGGCTCTTCCTCGCCGACGGCCCCAAGGCCGTCGAGGGAGCGCTGGCCCTGAGCGGCTGCGCGGTCGAGGTGTTCGCCACTCCCGAGGCCACCGAGAAGTACGCCGACCTGCGGGTCGCCGCGAGCTCCGCAGAAGTCGACTGGACGCCCGTCGACGAGCGGGCCCTCGCCTCGCTCTCCGACGCGGTCAACCCGGCCGGTGTGATCGCGGTCTGCCGTTTCGTCGACCGACCCGCCGACCACGTGCTCGACGGCGGACCTCGCCTGGTCACGATCTGCGCCGACGTCCGCGATCCCGGCAACGCCGGCACGGTGATCCGCACGAGTGACGCCGCCGGCGCGGACGCCGTACTCCTGGCCGGCAACTCGGTCGACGCCCACAACCCGAAGACGGTGCGGGCCACGGTCGGCAGCCTCTTCCACGTCCCCCTCGCGGTCGTCGACGACCCCGCCGAGGCCGTACGCCGGGCACAGGCCGCCGGACTCGTCGTCCTGGCCGCCGACGGCGCCGGAGAGATCGACCTGTTCGAGGCCGACGAGCTCCTTGCCGGGCCCACCGCGTGGCTGTTCGGAAACGAGGCCTGGGGACTTCCCGAAGAGCTGGCCGCGCTCGCCGACCACCGAGTGCGCATCCCGATCACGGGCCGGGCCGAGAGCCTCAACCTCTCCACCGCCGCCGCGGTCTGCCTCTACGCGTCCGCCCGCGCGCAACGCTGAGCCCGCACCACCCACCACGCAACGTCGCACGCGACCGCGTCCCGGGCGCTAACCTCGCCCTGTGGACCAGACCGCCCGCGAGACCCTCGACCAGCTGCCCGACGGCGTGGTCGTCGCAGGGGACGACGAGGTCGTGGAGCTGGCCAACGCCGAGGCGGTCCGCATGCTCGGTGCGACGTCAGCAGATGATCTGGTCGGTCAGAAGCTGAAGGACGCCCTCGTCCTCCAGGACCAGTCCGGTGAGACCTGGTGCGACCGCAACCAGCCGTACCTCGGTCTCGCCACCCGCACCGGCGTGCCCGAGCAGCCGTGGGTGCTGCCCAACGGCACCGAGGTGCTGGTCAACGCGCGCATCCTGCGCCCGAGCCTCACCGAGCCGATCGAGCGGGTCGTGGTGAGCCTGCGGTCGGGACGCGGACGCGCCCGGCTCGACCGGGAGCGTTCCGACCTGGTCGCCACCGTGGCCCACGAGATCCGTTCTCCACTCACCGGGGTGAAGGGCTTCGTGCAGGCCCTCCTGAACAGGTGGGACAAGCTCAACGACGACCAGAAGAAGCTGATGCTCACCACGGTCAACGCCGACTCCGACCGGCTGAGCCGCCTGATCGCGGAGCTGCTCGACGTGGCCCGCATCGACACCGGTCGGCTCTCCCTGTTCCCGAGGCCCGCCGACCTCGAGGTGCTCGTCCAACGCGTCGTCGACTCGGTGCGCGCCGGCACCTCCCGGCCGGTCGAGCTCGCCGTCGGGCCCGGCCTTCCCGAGGCCCACGTCGACCCCGACAAGTTCACCCAGGTGATCACCAACCTGATCGAGAACGGCATCCGGCACGGCGACGGCGTGGTCTCGGTGACCCTGTCCGCGATCGCCGAGGAAGCCGACTTCGACGGCGTACTCCTGACCGTGGACGACGAGGGCAGCGGCATCCCCGAAGAGATGCGGCGCCGCGTGTTCACCAAGTTCTGGAAGCACGGCGAGCGCGGTGGCTCCGGGCTCGGCATGTACATCGTGAACGGGCTCGTCCGGGCCCACGGCGGTGTGCTCACCATCGGAGATTCACCCGCCGGGGGAGCCCGGATCGCGACCGCGTGGCCCGAGGACGACAGGCGCCAGCTCTGACGCTGGGTGAGACCAGGCCAAACCCGGTCGCGGCGCCCGCGGCGTACTTCCTAGACTGGCCCTGGCACATCCCCCTTCCCGGAAGGCAGTCATGTCGGGACCGAACACCGATTACGACCCCGTCGAGGTCACGCCGTTGCGTGCCGACGAGGTCGAAGCCCAGCGCGACGCCGCGCTCGCCGCGATCGCCGCGGCCGCGGACCTCGAGGCACTCAAGCAGGTGCGCCTCGAGCACGCCGGTGACCGGTCCCCGCTGGCCCTGGCCAACCGAGAGATCGGCGCCCTGCCGCCCCAGGCTCGCAAGGAGGCCGGCGCCCGCGTCGGCAAGGCCCGCGGCGAGGTCAACAAGGCCCTCGGCCAGCGCCTCGCCGTGCTCGAGGCCGAGCACGAGGAGCGCATGCTCGTCGAGGAGACCGTCGACGTCACCCTGCCGACCGACCGCGCCCTGACCGGCGCCCGGCACCCGATCACGATGATGTCCGAGCGCATCGCCGACGTGTTCGTCGCGATGGGCTGGGAGGTCGCCGAGGGTCCGCAGGTCGAGGCAGAGTGGCTCAACTTCGACGCGCTCAACATGGGCGCCGACCACCCGGCCCGCACCATGCAGGACACCTTCTGGCTCGAGCCCGCCGAGGCCGCACTGGTGCTCCGCACGCACACGTCGCCGGTGCAGGCCCGCACCATGCTGACCCGCGAGCCCCCGATCTACGTGGTGTGCCCCGGCCGGGTCTACCGCACCGACGAGATCGACGCGACGCACTCGCCGGTCTTCCACCAGGTCGAGGGCCTGGTCATCGACGAGGGCATCACCATGGCCCACCTCAAGGGCTCGCTCGACCACTTCGCCACCGCCATGTTCGGCGAGGGCATCACGACCCGGTTCCGGCCGTCGTACTTCCCGTTCACCGAGCCGTCGGCCGAGGTCGACCTGGTCTGCTTCGTCTGCCGTGGCGTGAACTCCGACGAGTGCCGCACGTGTCGCGGTGAAGGCTGGATCGAGTGGGGCGGCTGCGGTGTCGTGAACCCACGCGTGCTCATCGCCTGTGGCGTCGATCCGGAGAAGTACACCGGCTTCGCCTTCGGCATGGGCATCGACCGCACCCTGATGTTCCGTCACGGCGTCGAGGACCTCCGCGACGTGTTCGAGGGCGACATCCGCTTCGCCCAGCCCTTCGGAATCGAGATCTGAACCCATGAAGGCCCCTGTTTCCTGGATCCGCGAGTACGTCGACCTGCCCGACGCGGTCACGTCCGACGAGCTCGCCGCCACGCTGACCATGCTCGGCCTCAAGCTCGAAGCACTGGTGACGCCTGCCGACGCCATCACCGGACCCCTCGTGGTCGGCCGGGTGCTGACCATCGAGAAGGAGCCGCAGAAGAACGGCAAGGTGATCAACTGGTGCACCGTCGACGTGGCCGACGCCAACGGCACGGGTGAGCCGCAGGGCATCATCTGCGGAGCCCACAACTTCGTCGAGGGCGACCTGGTGGTCGTCTGCCTGCCCGGCGCCGTGCTGCCCGGCAACTTCGAGATCTCCGCGCGCAAGACCTACGGCCACATCTCCGCGGGCATGATCTGCTCCTCCCGCGAGCTAGGCCTCGGAGAAGACCACGACGGCATCATCGTGCTGCCCGCCGAGGCAGGCAGGCCCGGCGACGACGCGTTCGAGGTCCTCGCGATGAACGACTCGATCATCGAGTTCGAGATCAACCCCGACCGGGCCTACGCCCTGTCGCTGCGCGGCATCGCGCGTGAGACCGGCATCGGGTTCGACGTCCCGTTCCGCGACCCGGCCGACCGGGACGTCCCCGCAGCCAACGGCGACGGGTACCCGGTCGTCGTCGACGACGTCGCCGGCTGCCCGGTCTTCGTGGCCCGCAGCGTCACCGGCTTCGACCCGGCCGCGCCGACCCCCGACTGGATGGTCACGCGACTCACTGCCGCCGGCATGCGCCCGATCTCCCTGGGCGTCGACATCACCAACTACGTGATGCTCGAGCTCGGCCAGCCGATCCACGGCTACGACCGGTCGAAGCTGTCCGGCGCGATCCGGGTGCGCCGTGCCACCGAGGGCGAGAAGCTCACCACGCTCGACGGCCAGAAGCGCAAGCTCAGCGCCGAAGACCTGCTGATCACCGACGACTCCGGGCCGATCGGCATCGCCGGCACCATGGGCGGCGAGACCACCGAGCTGTCCGGGAGCACCACCGACGTGGTGATCGAGGCCGCCCACTTCGACGCGGTGTCCATCTTCCGCACCGAGCGTCGGCACAAGCTGCCCTCCGAGGCCTCCAAGCGCTTCGAGCGTGGGGTCGACCCCGAGCTGCCGGCCGCAGCCGCCGACCGTGTGGTCGAGCTGATGGTCGAGCTCGGCGGCGCCACCGCCGACCCCGGTGTGACGGTCGTGGGCGAGGCACCTGCTCGTCGTACCGTCACGGCCGCCACCGACCTCTCCGCGCGGGTCACCGGCATGGAGATCAGCGCCGGGACCGCCGTGGCCAACCTCGAGAAGGTGGGCTGCCAGGTCGTCGTCGACGGCGACACGCTCACCGCGACGGTGCCGCCGTGGCGCCCCGACATGAGCGACCCGTTCGACCTGGTCGAGGAGGTCGCCCGCATCGTCGGCTACGACAAGGTGCCCTCGGTGCTGCCCCCGGCGCCCTCGGGCCGCGGGCTCCCCGTCGCCCAGAAGCTCCGCCGACGCGTGGGCCTCGTGCTCGCCGGCGCCGGCTGGACCGAGTCGATCAGCTACCCGTTCGTCGGCGACTCCGACTGGGCCAACCTGGGCCTGCCCGACGACGACGAGCGGCGCCGCACGATCCGCATGGCCAACCCGCTCAACGCCGAGGAGCCCCAGCTCGCGACGACGCTGCTGCCGGGCGTGCTCCGGTCGCTCGGCCTCAACGTGGCCCGCGGCAACGCCGACACCTCCCTGTTCGAGACCGGACTCGTGTTCCTGCCCACGGGGGAGGAGGCCGCGCCGATCCTCGGTGTCGACCGCCGCCCGACCGACGAGGAGTGGGCCGCGATCGAGAAGGCCGTCCCGCACCAGCCCCAGCACCTCGCGCTCGCACTGACCGGACAGCGCGAGCGCTCCGGCTGGTGGGGCGAGGGGCGTCAGGGATCGTGGTCCGACGCGATCGGCGCCGTCCGCGACGCCGCGGGTGCGCTGGGTGTCGAGGTCGAGGTGACCGCCGCGGCGCTCGCTCCGTGGCACCCCGGCCGCTGTGCCGAGATCCGCGTCGGCGAGACCGTGCTCGGCCACGCCGGCGAGCTGCACCCCAAGGTCTGCAAGGCGTACGGCGTCCCGGCGCGGTCCGCTGCGGCCGAGATCGACCTCGACGCGCTGCTGCGCCTGGCCCAGGTCGTCACGCCCAGCCCGCACTTCGCGTCGTACCCGGTCGCCAAGGAGGACGTCGCCCTCGTGGTCGACGCGTCCGTGCCGTCCGCCGACGTCGAGGCGGTGCTGCGTGAGGGTGCCGGCGAGCTCCTGGAGTCGGTGCGCCTCTTCGACGTGTTCACCGGCGAGCAGGTCGGCGAGGGCAAGAAGTCGCTGGCCTTCGCGCTGCGTTTCCGGGCGCCCGACCGCACCCTCAAGGAGGGTGAGTCCGGTGCCGCCCGCGACGCCGCCGTGGCCCTGGCCGCGGAACGCCTCGGAGCCGTCCAGCGCTGACGTCACGAACCGCGTGCTCTTGATGCGCGAACCGTGGATTCTTGATGGCCGAACCGTGGATTCTTGACGTGTGCCCCGGCCCTGACCGTGCCGCGCTACGCGGCCAGCCTTAGGGTCGGCGCATGCCATTGTTCGAGTTCGAGGGCAAGCGCCCGGAGGTCCATCCCGAGGCGTTCGTCGCGCCGACCGCCACCCTGATCGGGGACGTCGTCATCGAGAAGGGCGCCAGCGTCTGGTACGGCGCGGTGCTGCGCGCCGACGACTGCCGCATCATCGTGCGCGAGGGTGCCAACATCCAGGACAACTCGGTCGTGCACGGCACTCCCGACTCGGTCGTCGAGATCGGCGCGGGCGCGACCGTGGCGCACAGCTGCATCGTGCACAGCGCCACCTTCGGCGAGAAGGCGTTGCTGGGCAACGGCTCGACGATGCTCGACGGCACCTCACTCGGCGCCGGATCCCTGGTGGCCGCGGGGTCGTTGCTGACACCGGGCACCGCGATCCCCGAGGGCGTACTGGCGGCGGGATCACCGGCACAGGTCAAGAAGCCGATCGCCGGCACCTCGGCGGAGTTCTGGGTCGAGGCGAACCCGCCGTACTACGCCGAGCTGGCCCAACGGCACCGCACCGGCATCTCCGGGGCCTGACCCACGAGCCTGCAGTTGTTGCGCCTCGAACCCGCATGCCTCGACGCAAGGACTGCAGGTTCGAGCATCAAGAACTGCCGGCTGGTGCGGCCTCGATCTGCTCGCGCAGGATGTCGGCATGACCTGCGTGCCGGGCCACCTCCCGGATCATGTGCAGGTAGATCCAGCGCAGGCTCACCGCCCCGAAGTGGTCGTGCTCGATCGTGAAGTCGAGGTCCAGCGGATCGGCGATCTCGCGACCCCGCCGGGCCGCCGCGCGCAGCTCGGCGACCGCCGACTCCACCGTGTCGTCGGCGGTGACCGCGAAGCTGGCGTCGTCGCCGTACCCGTAGCCGTCCCACTCCGACTCCGGCAGCGCCGCGACCCGACGCTGGAACCAGCTGCGCTCGGCGCAGGCAACGTGCTTCAACAACGCCAGGGGTGTGGTCAGTGATGGGACCAGCCGGCGTCGCGCATCATCCTCGGACAGCCCCTCCACGCACTCGATCAGCGACTGCCGGTTGATCTCGAGCATGTTGACCAACATGGCCCGCTCGGGACCAACCGTCACCATCTCGAGCATCAGTTGATCGGGTGGTTGACGCAGCTGCGGAAAAGGTCGTACGTCGACCGCTCGCCGGCCACCGTGATGGCCGAGTCGTCGGCGCGCCTCCACAACCAGGCATCGAGGTCGGCCGCCTTCCCTGCCACCACGACGTCGGGCTCGACCCCGGGATCGGCGACCACGTTGATGTCGTCCTCGTCGTGGCTGGTGCCCTCCGGGTCGGTGCCGGTGAACCGGCCCAGCTGCACCCACACGTGGTGGTCGGTGTCGATCGAGTCGACCCGCACGTGGTGATCGCCCCCGGTGAACGTGCCCCACGGGGGAGTGCCGCCGAACATGACGTCGAGGACCTCCTGCACGCCGTCGGCGGCCAGCCGCGCGTCGAGGTCGCTCGGCAGCCCGGCCGCCTGCTCGGCGTCAACCCGGTGGATCAGCGCCTCGTGTGCCTGGCGGCGGAACGTGAACGCGACAGTCTGCTCGGTCGACCAGGTCCAGGCGGGGTGCGCCGGGTCGGCCGCCTCGAGGGCGGTGACCAGCGCGGCCGACCGCTTGTCGAAGAGCGCGAGCAGGTCGTCGTACGACGCGGGCCGCTCGGGCTCGGTGTAGTCGTCGGGGGAGGCCGGTCGGTTCTCGATGATCCACGCCCAGAAGTCCTGGACACCGGTGAGGTGCCAGAGCAGGTCGGCGGCGTCCCAGTCGGGGCACGCAGGAACACGTGCGGTGGGGTCGGCGTCGGCGAGCACCGCTGCGAAGCGCGCCGAATCCGTGCGAAGGTGGTCGAGGTAGGCGTCGTACGAAAGTCGCGTCATGGCGCACACGCTAGGGGTCCGCGGCCAGACCCGAAACCCAATATGCGATGTCATGCATACATGTGTATAGTCATGCACATGTCCGACAAGATCTCCGTCGCAGTAGCCGGGGCCAGCGGGTATGCGGGCGGCGAAGTCCTCCGCCTGCTGCTGGCCCATCCCAACGTCGAGATCGGGGCGCTCACCGGCGGCTCCAACGCGGGGGAGTCCTTCGGCCGTCTCCAGCCGCACCTCGTGCCGCTCGCCGGGCGCACCCTCGAGCCCACCACCCCCGAGGTGCTGGCCGGCCACGACGTGGTCTTCCTCGGCCTGCCGCACGGCGCCTCCGCCGAGGTGGCCAACGCGTTGGGTGACGACGTCGTCGTCATCGACTGCGGGGCCGACTTCCGGCTGACCGACGCAAGCGTGTGGGAGAAGTTCTACGGCGGCACGCACGCCGGGGCCTGGCCCTACGGCATCCCCGAGCTCGCCCAGCAGCGCGAGGAGCTGCGCGGAGCCCGCCGCATCGCGGTGCCCGGCTGCTACCCGACGGTCTCGACGCTGACCATTGCCCCCGCGGTCAGCGCCGGCGTGATCCAGAACGACATCGTCGTGGTCGCCGCCAGCGGCACCACCGGCGCCGGCAAGGCCGCCAAGACGCACCTGCTCGGCAGCGAGGTGATGGGCAACGCCAGTGCGTACGGCGTCGGCGGGGTCCACCGCCACACGCCCGAGATCATCCAGAACCTCAACCTGCTCACCGAGTCCGAGGTGAAGGTCAGCTTCACCCCGATGCTGGTGCCGATGCCGCGCGGCATCCTGGCCACCGTCTCGGCGCCCCTCTCCGGTGACCTCACCGCGGAGCAGGCCTACGCCCTCTACACCGAGGCGTACGCCGACGAGCCGTTCGTGCACGTGCTGCCCGAGGGCATGTGGCCCCAGACCAAGTCGGTGATCGGCTCCAACATGGTGCACGTGCAGGTGACCGTCGACGAGGCGGCCGGCCGGCTCATCGCCGTCGGTGCGGTCGACAACCTCGCCAAGGGCACGGCCGGCGCCGCCGTACAGTGCATGAACCTCGCGCTCGGACTCGAGGAAACCACCGGACTCCCCACGATCGGACTCGCCCCATGACCGACGCACGGACCTTCAACCTCCAGCAGTTCCCCGAGAAGCTGGCCGTAGTCCGGCTGGCACCGGGCGCCGAGATCCCAGACTGGGCCGAGGCCTCCTCGTTGCTCTCGATCACCGCGACGGCCACCGAGACCTCGTTGGTCTGCGCCACGCGCAGTGTCCCGACCAAGGTGCAGAGCCAGAAGCCGTTCACCGCGTTCGCCGTCCAGGGCCCGCTCGACTTCGAGCTGTACGGCGTCCTGGTCGAGCTGCTGCAGCCGTTGGCCGAGGCCGAGATCAGCGTCTTCACGATCTCCACGTTCGACACCGACTGGATCCTGGTGCCGCAGAGCTTGGTCGACGACGCGACCGAGGCATGGCGACGACGAGGGCACACCGTTGCCGCCGCCGTCCCCGTCACCCCTCCGCGAAAGAGCAAGAAGAAATGACCGTCACCGCACCCCAGGGATTCATTGCCGCAGGCGTCGCCGCCGGGCTCAAGTCCACCGGCGCCAAGGACCTCGCCCTCGTCGTCAACCAGGGCCCCACCTACGACTCCGCCTCCGTCTTCACCGCCAACCGCTGCAAGGCCAACCCGATCCTGTGGAGCCAGGAGGTCGTCAAGGACGGCGTCGTGCGCGCCGTCGTGCTGAACTCGGGCGGCGCCAACTGCTACACCGGCACCGAAGGCTTCCAGACCACCCACGCGGTCGCCGAGCAGGTGGCCGGCAAGCTGGGCATCGGCGCGATCGACGTCGTGGTCTGCTCGACCGGTCTGATCGGTCTCGCCAACCCGCGCCAGAACCTCCTCGACGGTGTCGACGCGGCCCATGCCGCGCTCTCCGCCGACGGCGGCGTCGACGCGGCCGAGGCGATCATGACCACCGACAGCGTGAGCAAGAAGGTCGTCATCGAGGGCGCCGGTTGGAAGATCGGCGGCATGGCCAAGGGCGCGGGCATGCTGGCACCGCAGCTGGCCACCATGCTCGTGGTGCTCACCACCGATGCGGTCGTCCCCGCCGCGGACCTCGACCAGGCACTCCGCGCCGCGACCCGGGTCAGCTTCGACCGGCTCGACTCCGACGGCTGCATGAGCACCAACGACACCGTCACGGTGATGGCCAGCGGGGCCTCCGGCATCACGCCGACCCTTGCCGACTTCACCGACGCGCTCACCCAGGCCTGCACCGACCTGGCCATGCAGCTGCTCAAGGACGCCGAGGGCGCCGACCACGAGATCGCGATCACCGTGCTCAACGCGGCGTCCGAGGACGACGCCGTCGAGGCGGGCCGCTCGGTGGCGCGCAGCAACCTGTTCAAGGCCGCGGTCTTCGGCAACGACCCCAACTGGGGACGCGTGCTGGCCAGCCTCGGCACCACGCAGGCCGCCTTCGACCCGGCCGACCTCGACGTCGCGATGAACGGCGTGTGGGTCTGCCGCAAGAGCACCCCTGCCGAGGACCCCGCCGGCGTCGACCTCACCGGTCGCGACGTCACCGTCACCATCGACCTCAAGTCAGGCAACGAGCGGGCCACGGTCTGGACCAACGACCTGACCCACGCCTACGTCCACGAGAACAGCGCGTACTCCTCATGACAGACACCGAACAGAGTCCCGAGACCGCCAAGGCCGCAACGCTGGCCGGGGCCCTGCCCTGGCTGAAGGCCTACAACGGCAAGATCGTCGTGATCAAGTACGGCGGCAACGCGATGACCGACGACACCTTGAAGAAGGCGTTCGCAGAAGACATCGCGTTCCTCCGGTTCGCCGGCTTCAAGCCGGTCGTGGTGCACGGCGGCGGCCCCCAGATCTCCAAGATGCTCGACCGCCTCGGAATCGAGTCCGAGTTCCGCGGTGGCCTGCGGGTCACCACGCCCGAGGCCATGGACGTCGTACGCATGGTGCTCGTCGGGCAGGTCCAGCGCGAGCTGGTCGGGCTGGTCAACCAGCACGGTCCGATCGCGGTCGGCCTCTCCGGTGAGGACGCCGGCCTGTTCACCGCCGAGCCCACCAACACCATCGTCGACGGCGAAGAGGTCGATCTCGGCCTAGTCGGTGAGGTGGCGAGGGTGCGCCCCGAGTCCGTGCTCGACCTGGTCGAGGCCGGCCGGGTGCCGGTGATCTCCAGCGTGGCACCCGACGAGGCCGGACTGGTGCACAACGTCAACGCGGACACCGCCGCCGCGGCGCTCGCCGCGGCCCTGGGTGCCGAGAAGCTGCTCGTGCTCACCGACGTCGAGGGCCTCTACCGCGACTGGCCGAACAGCTCCGACGTGATCGGCCAGATCAGTCCCGAGGGCCTCGAGACCCTGATGCCCTCGCTGGCCAGCGGCATGGTGCCGAAGATGCAGGCCTGCCTCCAGGCCGTGCGTGACGGCGTGAAGCGGGCGACGGTCGTCGACGGCCGCGAGCCGCACGCCGTACTCCTCGAGCTCTTCACCGACGAGGGCATCGGCACCCAGGTGCTGCCCGGCGTCGACACCGTGATCCGGCAGGCGAAGAACCCTCCCGTCGTGAAGGAGTCCTGATGACCGCGACCTGGACCGAGCGGTACGCCGACTCGGTGATGAACACGTTCGGCCCGCCGAAGCTGGTGCTCACCCGCGGGCAGGGCGCCCACGTGTGGGACGCCGACGGCAAGGAGTACGTCGACCTGCTCGGCGGCATCGCGGTGAACGCGCTCGGCCACGGCCACCCGGCCCTCGTCGAGGCGGTCACCAACCAGCTGCAGACGCTCGGCCACATCTCCAACTTCTTCGCCAGTGGCCCCCAGATCGAGCTGGCCGAGAAGCTGCTCGAGCTCGTCGGCGAGCCCGGCCGGGTGTTCTTCTCCAACTCGGGCACCGAGGCCAACGAGGCGGCGTTCAAGCTGACCCGCCGCACCGGCCGCACCCACGTCGTGGCCGCCGAGAACGCCTTCCACGGCCGCACCATGGGTGCGCTCGCGCTGACTGCGAAGGCTGCCTACCGCGAGCCCTTCGAGCCGCTCCCGGGCGACGTCACGTTCGTTCCCTACGGCGACTCCGATGCGCTGGCCGCCGCGGTCACCGACCGGACCGCCGCGGTGATCCTGGAGCCCATGCAGGGGGAGGCCGGCGTCAACGTGGCCCCCGAGGGCTACCTCGCCGACGCCCGCCGCATCACCAGCGAGCACGGCGCCCTGCTCTGGTTCGACGAGATCCAGACCGGCATCGCCCGCACCGGCGCCTGGTTCGCGTACGCCGACTCCGGTGTCACGCCCGACATCATCACGCTGGCCAAGGGACTGGGTGGCGGCATCCCGATCGGCGCCACCCTCGGACTCGGCAAGGCCGCATCGCTGCTCGAGCCGGGCAACCACGGCACCACGTTCGGCGGCAACCCGGTCGCGACCGCGGCCGCACTGGCCGTGCTCCACACCATCGAGGCCGAGGACCTCCTCGCCCGGGTCACCGACCTGGGCAAGCGACTGTCCGAGGGCCTGGCCGCCGACCCGCGCGTGACGGAGGTGCGTGGCGCGGGCCTGCTGATCGGCCTCACGCTGACCACGGAGTCCTCCGCCGAGGTGACCGCCAAGGCACTCGAGCAGGGGTTCATCATCAACAACCCGACGCCTGACCGGATCCGCCTCGCCCCGCCGCTGGTGCTCACAGATGCGGACGTCGACTCGTTCCTCGCAGCCTGGCCCGGGATTCTCGACGCGGCCGGAGTCGGAGTCGTGCCATGACCCGCCACCTGCTGCGCGACGACGACCTGACGCCGGCCGAGCAGGCCGAGGTGCTGGCCCTCGCGGTCGAGCTCAAGGCGGCGCCGTACGACCACAAGCCGCTGGCCGGTCCGCGCACGGTCGCGATGATCTTCGACAAGCCGACCCTGCGCACCCAGACGTCGTTCTCCGCCGGCATCGCCGAGCTCGGCGGCAACGCGATGGTGATCAACGGAGACCTCGCCCAGATCGGGGTCCGCGAGTCGGTCGAGGACGTCGCCCGCGTGCTGGCCGGGCAGGTCGCGCAGGTCGTGTGGCGCACCAACGACCACGCACGGCTCGAGACGATGGCCGCGTGGGCCGGCATCCCGGTGATCAACGCGCTCAGCGACGACTTCCACCCCTGCCAGCTGCTGGCCGACCTGCTCACCGTGATCGAGCGCAAGGGGCCGCTGGCCGGGCTGCGTGCGACGTTCGTCGGCGACGGGGCCTGCAACATGGGCAACTCGTGGTTGATCGCCGGCGCCACGGCGGGCATGCACGTGGTGGTCAGCTCGCCGGAGGGCTACGAGCCCAGCGAGTCGATCGTCGGCCACGCGGCCAAGATCGCCGCCGAGACCGGGGGATCGGTCGGCCTCGAGCGCGACCCGGTCGCCGCGGTCGCCGGAGCCGACATCGTCATCACCGACACGTGGGTCTCGATGGGCAAGGAGGCCGAGTCGGCCGACCGCCTGGCTGCGCTCGCGCCGTACTCCCTGACCAGTGCGCTCCTGGCCCACGCCAAGTCCGACGCGATCGCCATGCACTGCCTGCCGGCGTACCGCGGCAAGGAGATCGAGGCCGAGCTGATCGACGGCCCCGACAGCGTCGTGTGGCAGGAGGCGGAGAACCGTCGACACGCCCAGAAGGCCGTGATGATGTGGTTGGAGGCCCGACGATGAACGAGCAGGCGCTCACACCGTTGACCAAGAACGCGCGCCAGCAGCTGATCATCGAGCTGCTCGCACACCAGGAGGTCAAGTCCCAGGTCGAGCTGGCCGAGTTCCTCGCGGCCCGCGGCGTCAACGCGACCCAGGCGACGCTGTCGCGCGACCTCGTCGAGCTCGACGCGGTCAAGGTCCGCGCTCGCGACGGTGGTCTGGTCTATGCCGTGCCCGCCGAGGGTGGCGACCGCACTCCGACCAGCCCGCGCGACAGCTCGGCGGCCAACGCCCGACTGGCACGCCTGTGCGCCGAGCTCTTGGTCAGTGCCGAGGCGAGCGCCAACCTGGTCGTCCTTCGCACCCCACCGGGGGCCGCGCAGTTCCTCGCCTCCGCGTTCGACAAGGCCGAGATCGGCGACGTGCTCGGCACCATCGCCGGCGACGACACCGTGCTGGTGATCGGCCGCACCCCCACCGGGGGCGATGCGCTGGCGCAACGCTTCCTGGGCTTCGCCAACAGCCGTACGGCGTGACCGCCGCCCACCTCCACAGACACTGCGCGCCCATCCGCCACCCACCCCGACCGACACCGCGTGCACATCCGCCGCCCACCCCGACCGACACCGAGGACTCCCGTGACCCAGGACAGCACCACCAACACCGGCAAGCTCTGGGGCGGACGCTTCGGGAGCGGTCCGAGCCCCGAGCTCGACGCCCTGTCCCGCTCCACCCACTTCGACTGGCGCCTGACGCCCTATGACCTGGCCGGGTCGCGCGCGCACGCCAACGTGCTGCACGCCGCCGGGTTCCTCACCGACGCCGACCACGCCGAGCTCCTGCGCGGACTCGGCGCCCTCGGGGAGAAGTACGCCGCCGGCGACCTCGCCCCCGACCCCGGCGACGAGGACGTGCACGGCGCCCTCGAGCGGCTCCTGCTCGAAGAGGTCGGGCCGGACGTCGGCGGACGACTGCGCGCCGGACGCTCCCGCAACGACCAGATCGCCACCCTGTTCAAGGTGTTCCTCCGCGACCACGCGAAGGTGATCGCTGGTCAGGTGCTCGACCTGGTCGACGCGCTGCAGGCCCAGGCCGACGCCCACCTGGGCGCGATCATGCCCGGCCGCACGCACCTCCAGCACGCCCAGCCGGTGCTGCTCAGCCACCACCTGCTGGCCCACGCCTGGCCGCTGCTGCGCGACGTCGAGCGGATCCGCGACTGGGACGCCCGGGTCGCCGCCGACTCGCCGTACGGCTCGGGGGCACTGGCCGGCCAGAGCCTGGGCCTCGACCCCGAACGCGTGGCCGCGGAGCTGGGCTTCAGCGGTTCCACCGCCAACTCGATCGACGGCACGGCGGCCCGCGACTTCGTGGCCGAGTTCGCCTTCTTCACCGCGATGATCGGGGTCGACGTCAGCCGCCTGGCCGAGGAGGTCATCCTCTGGTCGACGCGCGAGTTCGAGTTCGTCAAGCTCCACGACTCGTGGTCGACCGGGTCGAGCATCATGCCGCAGAAGAAGAACCCCGACATCGCCGAGCTGGCGCGCGGCAAGGCCGGTCGCCTGATCGGCAACGTGGGCGGGCTCCTGGCCACGCTGAAGGCGCTGCCCCTGGCCTACAACCGCGACCTGCAGGAGGACAAAGAGCCTGTCTTCGACTCCGTCGACACCCTCGAGGTGCTGCTGCCGGCCTTCACCGGCATGGTCGCCACGCTCACCTTCAACACCGAGCGGATGGCCGAGCTGGCCCCGCAGGGCTTCTCGCTGGCCACCGACATCGCCGAGTGGCTGGTGCGGGAGGGCGTTGCGTTCCGCATCGCCCACGAGGTCGCAGGGGCCTGCGTGCGCCGCTGCGAGGAGCTCGGCATCGAGCTGCACGAGCTCAGCGACGAGCAGTTCGCCGAGATCCACCCGACCCTCACTCCCGCGGTCCGCGACGTGCTGACCGCCGGGGGATCCGTGGCCTCGCGCAACGGCCGCGGCGGCACCGCACCCGACCGGGTGCGCGAGCAGCTGGCCGAGCTCGGTGCGGCCGCGGCGGCGCACCGCGGCCGGCTCGGCGAGTCCTGAGGGGCAGCGCGGGAACGTGTCCCGACCGACCGGTCTCGACGTACTCGCGGGGGCACCGCTCGAGGTGGCCCCGTTGCTGCTCGGCGCCGTGGTCTCGTACGGCGACGTCGCCGTGCGGCTCACCGAGGTCGAGGCGTACGACGGTGCGAACGACCCGGGCTCCCACGCTCACCGCGGCCCGACGCGTCGCAACGGGGTGATGTTCGGCCCACCCGGTCACCTCTACTGCTACTTCACCTACGGCATGCACGTGTGCGCCAACGTCGTGTGTCGTGAGGAGGGCACCGCCGGGGCCGTGCTGTTGCGGGCCGGCGAGGTGGTCAGTGGTGTCGAGGTGGCGAGGTCGCGTCGTCCGAGGAGCAGCGACCGCGACCTGGCCCGGGGACCGGCCCGCCTGTGCACGGCGCTCGGCATCGGCCTGGACGACGACGGCAACGACCTGGCCACCGGCCCGATCACGCTGGCCCTGTCAGCAGCGGCGCCGACCTCGGCGATCAGCACCGGTCCTCGGGTGGGACTGCGGCCCGCCCCCGACTGGCCGTGGCGCTTCTGGTTGACCGACGATTCGACCGTCTCTGCCTACCGCCCCGCCAAGCCCCGCGCACGAAAGGCATGATCGAGCCATGCTGATCCATCCTTGGGACTCCGTCGACGACTGGCACCGACTCGTGCCCGGCAACGACTTCGGCCAGCTCGTCACCGCCGGCCATGTCGACGGCTGGCCCGTCATCGTGCCGACCCACTTCATCGTCGAGGGCGACGAGGTCCTGCTCCACCTCGCCCGGCCGAACCCGGTCTGGCGGGCGTTGGAGTCCGACGACCGTGTGGTCCTCTCGTTGATCGGCGACTGGACCTACGTCGACGCCGCGATGAACTCCGACCCGGGCGACGATCCCGCGCTCGGCGTACCGACGTCCTACTACTCGGCTCTCCAGCTGCACGGGCACGCGACGGTGATCGACGACCCCGAGGCGAAGGCCGACATCCTCGCCCGACAGCTGGCGCACTTCGAACCGCCGGGCTCGACGCGGGTAACGCCGAGCCCAGCAATCGAGTCCGACCGCCGGCAGCTGCCCGGAATCCGCGGGCTCCGAATCCGGATCGACCACGTCCGGGCCAAGCAGAAGTACGGCGGCAACAAGCCGGCCGCCCAACGACAGGGCATCGCCGACGCGCTGGCGCAGCGCGACGGGCCTGGCGACCGTGCGGCCGTGGCACACCTGCGCGCAGGCTCCACCTCCGAGGAGGGGGCAGGGACCGACGAGTGAAACCGGCTACCCCACGACACCGGTGATGGGGCAGGCTTGGCCCCGGACCATTTCTCGACTTCCTGCGGAAGGAACCACGTTGCCCACCGACCCGAACCTCCTCGATGACCTCGAGTGGCGCGGACTGATCGCCCACTCGACGGACCCGGACGCGCTGCGTGAAGCGCTCTCCGCGGGGAGCGTGAAGTTCTACGTGGGCTTCGACCCGACCGCGCCGAGCCTCCACATGGGCAACCTGGTGCAGATCATCACTGCCAAGCGACTCCAGGACGCCGGCCACACGCCGTACGCCCTGGTCGGTGGCGCGACCGGCATGATCGGTGACCCGCGCGACTCGGGGGAGCGCACCCTCAACTCGGCCGACACCGTCAAGGAGTGGGTCGAGCGGGTACGCCGCCAGATCGAGCCGTTCCTCGCCTTCGACGGTGAGAACGCAGCGACGATGGTGAACAACCACGACTGGACCGAGTCGATGTCGGTGATCGACTTCCTGCGCGACATCGGCAAGCACTTCCCGGTGAACCGGATGCTGGCCCGCGAGACGGTGAAGCGGCGCCTCGAGTCGGGGATCAGCTACACCGAGTTCAGCTACATCCTGTTGCAGTCGATGGACTTCCTGACCCTTCACCGCCAGCACGGCGTCACCCTCCAGTTCGGCGGGTCCGACCAGTGGGGCAACCTCACCGGCGGCGTCGAGCTGATCCGCCGCTCCGACGGGGCCACCGCCCACGCCTTCGCGACGCCGTTGATCACCAAGGCCGACGGCACGAAATACGGCAAGACCGAGGGTGGGGCCCTGTGGCTCGACCCGGCGATGATGTCGCCCTACGCCTTCCACCAGTTCTGGCTCAACGTCGAGGACGAGAAGGTCGGCGAGCTGCTGCGCATCTTCACCTTCCTCAGCCGCCAGGAGATCGAGGACCTCGAGGCGCAGACGGCCGAGAAGCCGTTCCTGCGCGCCGGTCAGAAGGCCCTCGCCGACGCAGTCACCACCCTGGTGCACGGTGAGGAGGAGACCGAGCACGCCAAGGCGGCGGCCCAGGCGCTGTTCGGGCGCGGCGACCTGACGACACTGAGCCCTTCCACGCTGGGCGCGGCGTTGCGCGAGGCAGGGGCCGGTTCCTTCTCGAGGGCAGACGGTGTCCCAGACGTCGTGGCGCTGATGGTCACCTCGGGGCTGGCCAAGAGCAACGGGGACGCGCGCCGCACGATCGGCGAGGGTGGTGCCTACCTCAACAACGTGCGCATCGAGGACCCCGACTACGTCCCTGTGGAGTCCGACTTCATCGGGGGCTCGTGGCTGGTCCTGCGACGGGGCAAGAAGACCATGGTCGGCGTCGAGGCGCGGGACTGAGGCCCGGCTGATGGAGACCGGAGTGGACGCGCGCTGGCTGGACGGACTCGAGGAGACGGCACGGCAGGCGCTGCCCGCTCCGGTCTTCCGCTATTTCCAGCAAGGGGCGGGGGAGGGCCTGACTGCCTCGGAGGCCCGGGAGGCCTGGCGGTCGATCCGGTTCGTCCCACGGGTGCTGCGCGACGTCCGCGAGGTCGACCTGACGACCTCGGTGCTCGGCGCTGACCTCGCAGTGCCGTACGCCGTCGCACCGACAACCCTGCAACGCGCGGCGCATCCCGACGGTGAGCTGGCGATGGCACGCGCCGCCGCCGAGGCCGGCTCCCTGATGGTCGTGTCGAGCAACGCCGGTACACCGTTCGACGACATCGGCGCGACCGGGGTGCGTTGGTGGCTGCAGGCGTACGTGCCCGAGGACCGTGCGCTCGCGGAGCCGCTGCTGACCCGCGCGGTCTCCGCCGGTGCCTCCGCGGTCGTGCTCACCCTGGACACCCCGGTGGTCGGCACGAAGTACGACGACGGACCCACGGTCTGGTACGAGCTCGATCCCTCCCTGCTCCGGGTGAACTTCTCCGACGGACAGGATGAAGCGGCCGCCGCGGCCAAGGCCCGCAATCTCGGCACCGACGACATCGCCCACGTACGTGAGCTGACCGGGCTGCCGGTGGTGGTCAAGGGCGTGCTGCACCCCGACGACGCGGTGGCGTGCGTGGAGGCGGGAGCGGCCGCGGTCTGGGTCTCCAACCATGGTGGGCGCCAGCTGGACCGAGCCGTGAGTACGGCCCAGGCCCTGCCGGCCGTCGCCCGTGCCGTGCGGTCCGCCGGCGACGGCTCCGCCCAGGTGTACGTCGACGGGGGAGTCCATTCCGGGCTCGACATCATGGGTGCCCTCTCGCTCGGCGCCGACTGTGCGTTCCTCGGTCGGCTGCCGCTGTGGGCGCTGGTCGGCGGCACCGAACAACTGCACCGGATGCACGAGGCGCTGACCGAGCAACTGGTCGAAGCGCTGCGCCTGGCGGGAGCCCGTACGCCGGCAGAAGCGGTCGATGCCGCAGCGCTGATTTCGCCAAAGTGCCTCTGACCTGCACAAACGCTAATGTGGTCGCCGTCACGTCGTCTCGATTTGACCGTCTGTTGGCCCTCGCATAATGTTCTCTTTGTCGCCAGCGAGCGCCGGGAAGCAAAGCCGAGAGGCGAGGCTCCGGACCGGGCGGCCACCCCCTGATCTACGTCTGCGTGAGACTGGTTTCCAGGTGCCGAGAGGCCAAAGAAATCAGTCTCACTTCGTGCGCCGGATCAGGAACCGAAGCTGGATCCGCTCAGTTTGACTGTGCGAATCTCACTCCGGTAAGTTTTGTCAGGTTGCCCCGGGGCTTGGTCGTGAGGCTGGGTGCGGTGCGCGCTTGATCCTTGAGAACTCAACAGTGTGTCAAAAGGCAGGCCCTGCCCGCGG
>NZ_LMFI01000012.1 GCF_001426745.1 Nocardioides sp. Root140 | reverse complement strand
AGGGGGCTAGGTCAATCGGTCTAAGCAACGGTCATGCTGCTGCCGGTTTGGCGAGCAGCGCAGCCAGCGCTTGTGCGGGGGTCTGCAGGTCAAGGGTAGGGCGGGGCCTGGCGTTGAGTGTGGCAGCGATCCGGTCCAGGTCCTCGGCCGTGTGCACGGACAGGTCACTGCCCTTCTCCAACCAGTGCCGCAGGAGCCGGTTGGTGTTCTCGTTCGTGCCCCGCTGCCACGGCGAGTGGGGGTCACAGAAGTAGACCGGCATCGCGAGCTCGAGTTGGACCTGGCGGTACCTGGCCAACTCCGGGCCGCGGTCCCAAGTCAGCGAACGCCGCAGGTGCTCGGGCAGCTTGCTCATCTCACGGATCATCGCCTCGGCCACCGCCTCGGCGTCATGGCGCCCGGGCAGGTGCAACAAGATGGTGAAACGGGTCGACCGCTCCACCAGTGTGCCGAYCGCGGACCCGTTCGCAGTACCCGTGACCAGGTCGCCCTCCCAATGCCCCGGGACCGCCCGGTCGGCGGCYTCGGCGGGTCGTTGCCGGATCGTGAACGCCTCCCGATACAAGCTCGTGCCTCGCCCGTCGCTGCTGCCCCGCGGCTTGCGCTGTCGCCGTTTCAGCGACAGTTGGCGGTGCAGATCGGCGCGCAGCCCACCACGGGCCTGCACGTAGAGCGCCTGGTAGATCGTTTCGTGGCTCACACGCTCCATCATGTTCGACCCGGCATCGGCCCTGAGCACCGCGGCGATCAGACCCGGTGACCACCCGTCATCCATCCACGCCTCGATCCGTCGGCACAGTGCAGGGTTGCTGAGCAGCTTGAACCCCTTGGGGCGGCGACGACGCTCGTGCGCGGCCCGGTGCGCCACCGGAGCCCAGTAGGACCCGTCAGGTCCCCGGTTGCGGTCCACCTCGCGAGAGATCACCGACTTGTCCCGCCCGATCATCGCGCCGATCTGGGCACAAGAGCACTCACACAACAACCCCACCGCGATCACTGCACGGTCCTCACTGGTCAACGCCCGCCGTCGTCGTGGCCGTTCTCCCGGACCGTGCACACCCGGCACACGCGGTGGAGCAGAACCCGGTAGGCCACCGACAGAACCAATCGAMATCACAGGAGTCACAAGCCCCGAGGATCGCCACCACGACCTCCCAGCGGTCACCGACACGCCGACCGCAACAGCCGCGGCCTGCAGCGACATCCCCAAGCAGAGCAACCCGAAGAACTCCTCGCGCTGCTCATACGACACATACCTCGGCATCCACAACACCACCCAACAGGGTTGAGTTGCTTAGACCGATTGATTCCGCCCAAACCCGAAGAACTCCTCGCGCTGCTCATACGACACATACCTCGGCATCCACAACACCACCCAACAGGGTTGAGTTGCTTAGACCGATTGATTCCGCCCCCTGCCGGTGGGGTGCGAAGTGACGTGGACAGCGCGTTACACGTGGCGGGGGCGGGCGGGCGGGGCGGGCGGGCGGGGCGGGCGGGCTGGTCGGCGGGGGCGGGTCAGGCGGGCGCGTTGGGGAGGGCGCCGCCGTAGCGACGGTCGCGGCGCGCGTAGGTGTCGATCGCGGCCCACAGGTGCCGGCGGTCGACGTCGGGCCAGAGCACGTCGGAGAAGACGAACTCGCTGTACGCCGCCTGCCAGAGCATGAAGTTCGAGAGCCGCTGCTCCCCCGACGTACGCCAGACCAGGTCGGCGTCGGAGAGGTCGGGCACGTAGAGGTGCTTGGCGAAGGTCTTCTCGTCGACCTTCTTGGGGTCCAGGCGCCCGTCAGCCACGGCCTGGGCGATGGACCGCGCGGCGTCGGCCACCTCGGCCCGACCGCCGTAGTTCACGCACATGGTCAGCGTGAACACCTTGTTGTCCTTGGTCAGCTCCTCGGCGACCTGCAGCTCCTTGATCACCGACTTCCACAGCCGCGGCGCCCGGCCGGCCCACTTCACGCGCACACCCAGCTCGTGCATCTCGTCGCGCCGGCGCCGGATCACGTCCCGGTTGAAGCCCATCAGGAAGCGCACCTCGTCGGGCGAGCGCGACCAGTTCTCCGTCGAGAACGCGTACGCCGACACCGCCTTCACGCCGATCTCGATGGCCCCCTCGACCACGTCGAACAACGACGACTCACCTTGCTCGTGTCCCGCCGTCCGCGGGAGGCCGCGCTCCTTGGCCCAGCGGCCGTTGCCGTCCATCACCACGGCCACGTGCCGGGGCACGAGCTCCTTGGGGATCGGCGGCGGGGTGGCACCGGAGGGGTGCGGATGCGGACGACGTGGCACACGATTCACGTGGACAACCCTAGAGCTTGGCCCCTCGCGGCCTATGCTGCCTTCGTGGAGAACCAGAACGATCAGATCGAGCAGCAGCTGTTCACCATCCTGCGACGCTCGCAGTTGATCCATGTCCGCACGCCCTCGGGCGAGGTCGAGCTCGAGCGCTCCAGCTACGGCATCCTGTGCCTGCTCGACGACAACGGCCCCCAGCGACTCGGCGCGATCGCCCAGGCATTCCGCCTCGATCCCTCGACGATCACCCGGCAGGTGCAGGCCGTCGTACGGCTCGGCCTGGCCGAGAAGACGGTCGACCCCACGGACCGTCGGGCCTCCGTGCTCACCCTCACCACCGAGGGCGCGAGGGCCGTGCACGAGGAACGCGACCGTCGGCGTGGGCTGCTCGACATCATGCTGGCGTCGTGGTCCCAGACCGAGCGTGACGAGTTCCTCCGCTCGTTGCAGCGCTTCAACCGCACCGTCGACGACTGGATCGAGAACGGCGCACCCACCGACTGACGCGGTCGGTCAGCGCTCGACGTACTCCAGCGAGCGGAGCCGGCGCTCGAGGTGCCAGTGGAGGTACGCCGCCACGAGGCCACTGGCCTCCTTGAGGTGACGGGGCTCGGCGGCGTCGATCAGCGGCCAGTCACCGGCCAGCAGCCCGCCGAGCACGGCCACGGTCTCCGCGGACGGGTTCGCCGAACCCGGCAGGCGACAGGCGCTGCACAGGATGCCGCCGGCCGCCGGGTTGAACCACCGGTGTGGACCGGGCGCGTCACAGCGGGCACACGTGTCGAACGACGGGGCGTAGCCGGCCACCGACAGGGACCGCAGGAAGTAGGAGTCGAGCACCTGCCCGGGACGCCGCTCCGGTGTGGTCAGCGCGCGCAGCCCGCCGACGAGCAGGAGGAACTGCTGCAACGAGGGCTGCCGCTCCTCCATGATCAGGCGCTCGGCGGTCTCGAGCATCGCCGTACCGGCGGTGTAGCGGTCGTAGTCGGCGCCCAGGGTTCCCGAGAACGGGGCCAGGGTCACGGCCTGGGTGATGGTGTCGAGGTTGCGTCCCTCGGCCAGCTGCAGGTCGACGTGCGTGAACGGCTCGAGACGGGAGCCCCACCGCGACGACGTGCGGCGTACGCCCTTGGCCACCGCCCGCACCAGCCCGTGGTTGCGGGTCAGGAGCGTGATGATCCGATCCGCCTCACCCAGCTTGTGGGTGCGCAGCACGACGGCTTCGGCTCGATAGAGGGGCACGGGTCCATTGTGCCGTCTCAGACGCCCCGGAGCCCGCTGGCGGAGCGTGTCTCCCAGCACCCGCGGACGAACTCGGCCGCCTCGCCGTCCAGGCGCTCGGGCCGGAACCGCCACTCGAAGATGCTCTCGGCGCGGACGAACCGGGCAGCCGGGATCTCGGCGGCCAGCATCGCGGCGTCTGCCGCCGGGTGCACCGGGTCGGCGGGATGCCCGACCACCATCGTGGGTACGTCGATGGCGCGGCGCAGGCTTGAAGGAGGGGCGATGCGGCCGAAGACGATGCCGTGCATCACCGCCGCCATCGGCGCGGGCTGCTGGTCGCAGGTGTCGAGGACGATGCCCGCCCAGAAGGGGACCAGCCCGCGCGGCACCCGACGCGTCACGGCGCGGGTCAGGCTGACCGTGAACGGCAGGAACCGCGCCGCCAGCATCATCGGGCCGAAGACCACCATCCCCATCTCAACGGCGTTGTCGAGCACCGGCATCTCGACCAGGAGGCCGCGCACCCGCGCGGGAGCGATCGCCGCCACCTCCAGCGAGACGTTGGCGCCCAGGGAGGTGCCGCCGATGACGGCCTGGTCGGCGCCGAGGTGGTCGAGCAGCGCGACGACCTGCTCCCCGAACGCGGTCATCGAGTAGACCATCGGGTCGGCCGGCCGGTCCGAGCGACCGTGGCCGAGCAGGTCGAGGGTGACCACGTGCATGCCCTCGGCGGCCAGGGCGCGCGCCAGCGGCTGGCACATGCGGCGCAGCATCAGCTGGCCGTGCAGCAGCACCACCCAGCGGTCGCCGGAGCCGTACTCGGTGTACTCCAGGCGGTCCTCGCCGAGGAAGAACTGGCCGATGCGTTCGGAGACCAGGGGTGAGCGCGACATGGCCAGCAATCTACCGTCCGCCCGGCCCCCGGCAGGTCAGCTGACCGCGACCGCGTCCACGACGAAGACGAGGGTCTCGTTCGGCTCGACCCCGTTGCCGCCCGCACCGTAGCCCTTGGCCGGCGGGATGATGATCAGGCGGCGGGCGCCCTCCTGGATGCCGACGAGTCCTTCGTTCCACCCGTCGATGACCGGGGCCTGGCCCAGTGGCGTGACCGGGAACGGCTCACCGCGGTCGAAGGAGTTGTCCAGGACCTGCTGGTTCGACCAGGTCACCAGCAGGTAGTCCGTCAGCACGGTGTCTCCGGCCTTCGCCTCCGGGCCGGAGCCCGCCGAGAGGTCCTTGGTGATCACTTCGGTCGGCGGGGTGCAGTCGTCCGGCAGCGTCACCTCAGGCTTCTCGCCGAACTCACCGCTGACCTCGATGTCGTCCGCCGTGCACACGGCGGCCGAGTCCGTGTTGTCGTCGGACGAGTCGTCCGAGTCCGAGTCGCCGCACGCGGCAGTGGCGAGGAGGGCAGCCGTGACGGCCAGGACAGCGGTGATTCTCCGAGCGGTACGCATGGCGCCGACCCTATCCGTGGCCGACCTGACACTGTTGTCCGCATGCCCACGAACACCCGACAGAACAACCCCGGCGCCGATCGGTCGCCTCTCGCGAGCTACCCCTCCAAGCCCCCGGTGGGGTTCGCGGACTGGACGATGCTGGTCATCGCGATCATCTCGGTGGTGCTGCTGTCGTGGATCACCTTCTGGGACGTCTCGCCCGGGACCGAGCGCTGGGTGATCCGCGCTGACTACGCGATCTGCGCGCTGTTCGCCGTCGAGTTCCTCTGGCGCTGGCGCCGATCGCGTGAGGGCTGGAAGTTCCCGCTGAAGTACTGGTACGAGGTGCTCGGCATGATCCCGGTCTCGAACCCGGCGTTCCGCTCGTTCCGACTGCTGCGGGTCTTCATCGTCCTGGCCCGCCTCGGCCGAGCCGCCGACCGGGCCTTCGGCGACCGCGTCACCGCAGCCATCGTCAAGCAGGGCACGGACTCCATCGTCGAGGTGATCAAGAGGCCGGTGACGATCGCCGTGATGGACGAGGTCACCGCCGTGCTGCAGACGGGCAACTACACCAGCAACATCGCCCGCGCCCTCGACGAGAACCGTGCCGAGCTCGACCTGATGATCGTCGAGCTGATCAAGAAGGACCAGCAGATGGGTCGGCTCAAGTTCCTGCCGTTCCACGACGACGTCGTGCGCCTGGTCAGTGACACGGTGTTCCGGCTGGTCTTCTCGGTGCTCAACGACCCGCGCACCGACGAGCTGATCTCGGACGCGCTCCGCGAGAACATCGACCAGATGCGGGACGCCGTCCGCAACAAGTACGACGCCGAGACGGCAGGAGCGACGTCATGAGCATCGAGGTACGCCGACTGGCCCCCGAGGAGTGGCCGGTGTGGCGCGAGATCCGGTTGCGGTCCCTCGCCGACTCCCCCGATGCCTTCGGGTCCACGCTCGCCCGGGAGGAGGCCTTCACGGAAGACGACTGGCTGATGCGAATGCAGAGCACGCCCGTCGTCGTCTTCGTCGACGGCGCCGCGGCCGCCCTGGGCGGGGCCTTCCGGATCGAGGACGGAGTCGCCCAGATCGTGGCGATGTGGACCGCTCCGGAGTTCCGTCGCCGAGGCCTGGCACGACTGGTGCTCGACGAGGTGGTCGCTCAGGCCCGTGCCGAAGGACGCCGGGTGATCCTCGACGTCGCGCAGGGCAACCCCGCCGCGCGGAGGGTCTACGAGCGCTTCGGCTTCGTCGCGACCGGCAGGGCCGAGCCCCTCCGTGAGGGGTCGGCCCTGCTGGTCGACGAGATGGTGCTGCCCTAGCCGCCGCACTTGTGCGGTCGTGTCGACGGTTTGCCCGCGTGACGACGCGTGTGGAGCGACCATAACCCCGCGTTACTAGGGGAGGGTCGCGGCGGGTCAGGCGCGGTTGACGGCGCTGACGACGGCCTTGAGCGAGGCAGTGACGATGTTCGCGTCGAGGCCGACACCCCAGAGGATCTGGTCACCGACCGCGCACTCGACGTACGCCGCGGCGATCGCGTCGCCACCGGCCGAGAGCGCGTGCTCGTGGTAGTCGAGCACCCGCACGTCACCGCGGTCGGCGTACGCCGGGTTGCCGGCCGCCTGCTCGGTCTCGACCAGGTCGTTGAGCGCGTTGGTGAACGCGTTGATCGGTCCGTTGCCCGACGCTGTCAGCGCGCGCAGCTCACCGTCGACGTACACGTTGACCGAGAGCTGGTCCTTCTCACCCGCAGCCGAGGAGGTGTGCACCGAGTTGAGCTTGAGCGGGGACTCGCGGTCGAGGTACTCGCTGCGGAAGACGTCCCAGATCGCCTCGGGCGTCATCTCGCCGCCGTCGGAGTCGGTGCGCTGCTGCACGACCCTGCTGAACTCGATCTGCGCACGCCGCGGCAGGTCGAGCTTGTGCTCGGCCTTGAGGATGTAGGCCACTCCGCCCTTGCCGGACTGGCTGTTGACCCGGATCACGGCCTCGTAGTTGCGCCCGACGTCTTTCGGGTCGATCGGCAGGTACGGCGCCTCCCAGGGCAGCTCGCCGACCGGAACACCCTGCTCGGCGGCCTGCTTGTCGAGGTCCTCGAGGCCCTTCTTGATGGCGTCCTGGTGGGAGCCGGAGAAGGCGGTGTAGACGAGGTCACCCGCGTAGGGGTGCCGCGGGTGCACCGGCAGGTTGGTGCAGTACTCGACCGTGCGGCGCACCTCGTCGATGTCACTGAAGTCGACCTGCGGGTCGATGCCCTGCGAGAAGAGGTTCATGCCCAGCGTGACCAGGTCGACGTTGCCGGTGCGCTCGCCGTGGCCGAACAGGCAGCCCTCGACGCGGTCGGCACCGGCCATCATCGCCAGCTCGGTGGCGGCCACCGCGGTGCCGCGGTCGTTGTGCGGGTGCAGGCTGATCGCACTGTGCTCGCGGCGGGTCAGGCCTCGGCCGAAGTACTCGATCTGGTCGGCGTAGGTGTTCGGCGTCGACATCTCGACGGTCGCCGGCAGGTTGAGGATGATCTCGCGGCCGGCCTCGGGCTGCCACACGTCGGAGACCGCCTCGCACACCGAGAGCGCGAAGTCGGTGTCGGTCTGGGTGAAGATCTCGGGGCTGTACTGGTAGCCGAAGTCACAGTCGCCGAGCATCTCCTCGGCGTACTTCATCACCATCTCGGTGCCGCGGGTGGCGATGTTGCGGCACTCGTCGGGGGTGACCCCGAAGACGACCCGCTGGAACAGCGGCGCGGTCGCGTTGTAGAGGTGCACGGTCGCGCGGTCGGCGCCGACCAGCGACTGGATCGTGCGCTCGATGAGGTCCTCGCGGGCCTGGGTCAGCACCGAGACCTGCACGTCGTCGGGGATGCGGTCCTCCTCGATCAGCTTGCGCACGAAGTCGAAGTCGGTCTGGCTGGCGCTGGGGAAACCGATCTCGATCTCCTTGTAGCCCATCTTCACCAGCAGCTCGAACATGCTCAGCTTGCGGGCCGGGGTCATCGGGTCGATCAGCGCCTGGTTGCCGTCACGCAGGTCGGTGGAGAGCCATCGCGGGGCCTTGGTGATCTTCTTCGTGGGCCACGTGCGATCGGGCACGTCGACGGGCACGAAGGCGGTGTACCGCTCGAACGGCATGCCGCTGGCGGACTGCTGGTTGCCGGTGTTGCTCAGGTTGGTCATGGTTTCCTCGCTGCTTGGAGATCCGGATGCCGGACGAGCAGCCCATGAGAAGGCAGCACAACCTCCGCAACGAGGGGGCCGGCTTCAGGCCTCGTTGCGGCAGCGAAGGAGGAGGCTGCGCATCTTCATGACGGGAACCACTTTAGCGCACCCTCGCGACCGTGACAGGGTGGGTCCATGCCTCGACTGCTGGTTGTCCATCACTCCCCCACCCGGTCGCTGCAGGCCCTCACCGAGGCAGTCGTCGCCGGCGCCTCCGACGACGAGATCGAGGGCGTCGAGGTCGTCGTACGACCGGCCCTGGAGGCGACCGCCGACGACGTGCTGGCCGCGGACGGCTACCTGCTCGGCACCAGCGCCAACTTCGGCTACATGTCCGGGGCGCTCAAGCACTTCTTCGACTCGACGTTCCTCCAGGTCGGCGGCGCGCTCGATCCGAGCGGCGCCGCCGGTCCCGGCGACGACGCGAGCCCCACCGCCAAGCGCCCGTACGGCCTCTACGTCCACGGCCGCTACGACACCACGGGAGCGGTCCGCTCGGTGCAGTCGATCATCGGCGCCCTCGGCTGGCGCCAGGGTTACGACGTCCTCGAGGTGCTCGGCGACGTCGGGGAGGCCGAGACGGAGGCCGCCTACGAGCTGGGCGGTACGATCGCGGCACTGCTGACGACCTAGAGGACTCCCCACGTGCCCCCTGTACGACGACTGCTGCCGGCCGTCGCACTGCCGATCGTGCTGGTCCTGTCCGGATGCGGAAACGACGACGGCAGCGACCGTGTCGACCCCGCCCAGCTGGACGCGGTCGAGGCCCCCGAGCTGGGCGCGTGCCGCGACCTCGAGCCGGGCGACGTAGAGAAGAGCAGCAACGCGACCAAGACCGTCGACTGCGCGGAGACGCACACGGCCGAGACCTACGCGGTCGGCCCCCTGCCCGCGACCTACGACGAGGCCGACTACGACGACGACGGACTGGCGCAGTTCGCCTACGAGCGCTGCTCCGGCCAGTTCGAGAAGTTCCTCGGCGCCGACGAGTCGCTGGTGATGCGCACCGTGGTGAGCTGGGCGTGGTTCCGCCCGTCGGAGAAGGCCTGGGACAAGGGCGCGCGGTGGTACCGCTGCGACCTGGTCGGTGGTGGTGAGCAGTCGAAGGAGTACGTCGACCTCCCCGAGACCGCCAAGGGCCTGCTCACCGGGCGTCCCGAGGACAAGTGGATGGTCTGTGCCGAGGGCCCGACCGTGGTCGGCGAGGTGAAGGTGCCGTGCTCGGAGAAGCACAACTGGCGTGCCGTCACCACGATCAAGGTCGGCACCGACGACGAGTCCTACCCGGGTGACCGGCTGGTCGAGGTGAAGACCCGCGACTTCTGCTCCGACTCGGTGGGCGCCTGGATGAACTACCCGGTCGACTACGAGTACGCCTACACCTGGTTCCACAAGGCCGAGTGGGACGCCGGCAACCGGCGCTCCATCTGCTGGGCAAGGACACCCCGATGACCCGCCTCCTCGCCAGTCTCCTGCTCGCGCTCGGACTCCTCGCGGGATGCTCGGACGGATCCGACAAGTCCGCCGACCCGGACCCGACCCCCAGTGCGTCCACCACCCCGCCCGCCCCGGCGAAGCCGGCACCCCGCCCGAAGCCGGGCACCTGCCACTCCCTGTCGTACGACGCCGCGGTGGCCCCCACGTTCGACGCGAAGACCGTGTCCTGCAAGGCGAAACACACCGCCGAGACCTTCTTCGTCGGCACCCTCGACACCGTCGTCGACGGACACCTGGTCACCGTCGACTCCGATCGCGTGCAGCAGCAGGTCTCCAGCGCCTGCCCGCGCGAGCTCGCCGGCTTCCTCGGCGGCTCGGCGGAGGACCTGCGCCTCAGCATGCTCAGCACGGTCTGGTTCAGCCCCACCGTCGAGCAGTCCGACGAGGGCCAGGACTGGTTCCGCTGCGAGGTGATCGCGATCGGCGGACCCGAGGAGCTCCTGCTGCTCGACGGTCCGACCAAGGGCGTGCTCGGCACCGACGCGGGCCGCGCCACGTACGGCATGTGCGGCACCGCCAAGCCGGGCGCCAAGGACTTCGAACGCGTGGCCTGTGCCCGTTCGCACTCGTGGCGCGCGGTCGGCACGGTCGACGTACGACCGGGGAAGGGTGGCGCCTATCCGGGGGCCGAAGCCGCCAGCGACGCCGGCCAGTCGACCTGCGAGGACACCGTCCGCGACCTGGCCGACGACCCGCTCAAGTTCACCTGGGGCTACGAGTGGCCGAACAAGAAGCAGTGGTCGGCCGGCCAGCACTACGGCTTCTGCTGGGCGCCTGAGGCCTGAGCACGGCGAAGCCGAGGACTCAAACCCGCGGTGCCAGTTCCGTGACGATGTCGAGGTGCCCGGCGTGCCGGGCATACTCGGCCAGCACGTGGAAGCAGACCCACTCCAGGGTCGGAGGGTCGTGCGCGAAGCGGCCACCGGGCGCGGCAATAGCGTCAGGGGCGAAGTCCCGGAGCACTCGACGCGTCCGCTCGGCTGTCCGCTCCAGGCCTGCGGCCAGGTCGGCTGCCGTCACCTCCGGCGCCACCTCCCACCTGGCCCGGGCCAGCGTCTCGTCGGAATCGTCGGAGACCCACGGCTCGTCGGTGTTCCAGTCCCCCCAGGGATCGGCCACTGGTTCGCCGAGGAATCCCCACACGAACCAGCGCTGCTCCATGTGCAGGCAGTGGCTGAGCAACTCGATCGGGGTCCATCCGCTCGGAACTCGCGGCGTGCGCTGCTCGTCGGCTGACAGGGAGAGGACGCCGTTCACGATGTCGTCGCGCACCCAGTCGAGGTAGTCGGCCCATCTGGCCTGCCCCGCTGGCCCCGACTTCGCCGGCTCGGCCACGTTGCGGGCCACCCGGTTGTCCTCGCTCACGTGGCCCACCGACTCAGAAGCCGAGCTTGCGCAGTTGGCGCGGGTCGCGCTGCCACTCCTTGGCCACCTTGACCCGCAGGTCGAGGTGCACGGGGGTGCCGAGCATGGCCTGGATCTGCATGCGGGCATCGGTGCCGACCTGCTTCAGGCGCGACCCCTTGTGGCCGATCACGATGCCCTTCTGCGAGTCACGCTCGACGTAGAGCCATGCGTGGATCTCGAGCAGAGGCTTGTCCTCGGGGCGGTCCTCGCGCAGGCCCATCTCCTCGACGACGACCGCGATGGAGTGGGGCAGCTCGTCACGCACGCCTTCGAGCGCGGCCTCGCGGATCAGCTCGGCGACGATCGCCTCCTCGGGCGCGTCGGACAGGTCGCCGTCCGGGTAGAGCGGTGGGCCTTCCGGAAGCATCGCGGTGAGTACGTCGGCCAGCAGCTGCACCTGGTCTCCGCTCTTGGCCGAGACCGGCACGATCTCGGCCCACTCGGTGCCGGTCTGCTCCCCCAGTGCCTGGATGGCGAGCAGGTGCTCGCCGATCTGCTCGGGCGTGGCCAGGTCGGTCTTGGTCGCGATGGCGACCTTCACGCTGCGCCGGACCTTCGAGAGCTCCTTGACGATGAACGTGTCGCCGGGACCGATCTTCTCGTTCGCCGGGAAGCACACGGCCACCACGTCGACCTCGGCCCACGTGGTCTTGACGAGGTCGTTGAGGCGTTCGCCGAGGAGGGTGCGCGGGCGGTGCAGGCCGGGGGTGTCGACGAGGATCAGCTGCGCGTCGTCACGGTGCACGATGCCGCGCACGACGGTGCGGGTGGTCTGCGGCTTCGAGGAGGTGATCACGACCTTCGAGCCGACCAAGGCGTTGGTCAGCGTCGACTTGCCGGCGTTGGGACGACCCACGAAGGAGACGAAGCCGCTGCGGTAGCCCTCGGGCCGTTCGCCGTGCAGGGGTCCGGCCGGTGCCACGCCGCTGACGTCGAAGTCCTTGTCGTGCTCATTCATTCCGTCTCCCGTGCTGCGTCGTAGTCGGCCCAGATCTCTTCATCACTCTTGCCTGCCGCCTTGCCTGCCCGGTAGATCGGGCCGGGGTCGACCGCACGCGGCTGGCGCTTCAGCGCCGCACGCCAGTAGCCCATCACGTCGTACTGCGTGCTCGGCAGCTTCACCTCGCGCATGAGGTGCTTGCGGATCGCCCGCATCTGGGCGGACTCCCCCGCCATCCAGAAGTATCCGGGGCCCTCGGGCCACGGCAGCGACTCGGTGAACGCGGCCAGGTTGCTCTGCCCGGGGCCGGGCGGCTCCAGCCAGGTCAGGTCGCCGGACTTCTCCAGGGCCTCCGGGAAGTAGCCGTCGATCCGCTCCGGGGACTCGGCCCACACATGGGCTCGTACATCGGGGCCGAGCTCCTCGACGATCCTCGCCATCGCCGGCAGCCCGGTCATGTCACCCACGAGGTAGAGCCACCGGCTCTCCTCGGGCATCGCGAAGGAGCCCTTGGCCTCGGTGATCGTGACGGTCTCGCCGGTGCAGTCGCGCATCGCCCACTCGGTGACCAGGCCGACGTCGTGGACCACGACGTCGAGCACCAGCTCGACGCCGTCCCATGACCGCACGGTGTAGTAGCGGGACTGGAACTGGCCCGGCACGACCAACCCGACCCACTCGTCGCTGATTCCGGTGGAGGTGAATCGGGCCAGCCCCTCACCGCCGAGGGTGAGGCGCACGAGGTGCGGCGAGATCTCCTCACGCCGCAGCACCTGCGCGGCGTACTGCTCGGCTCGGGTGCTCACCGGACAAGGTTAGTCGCCCGTGCCCGGGCCGCGCGCATCCGCTGCCGGGGCGCGAGCCAGGAGCCCACCGGCACCGTCCTGTCCGAGGCGCACCAGCATCGCGGCCTCGGGGTCGCTCACTGCCTCGACCTGACCCGGGCCGAGGATTGCGTCGGCGAGCAGGTGGCCCTCCCCCACGGGACAGCGCAACCAGTCGCAGCGACGAGGACATCGCGATGAAAGCCTCGTGCAAGCATGCCCCGGCACGCTGCTGCAATGCCACTGGAAACCGATGACCGAGCCGCCCAGCTCCGCGCGCTGCCCCGGACCCGCACGCTGGTCGTGTGCCTGGCCCTCTTCCTGGAGGGCATGAGCTCGTCGGCCATCAACGTGCAGATCGGCGCCGTGGAAGGTGAGTTCGCCCCCGGCCCGGTCGAGCTCCAGCTGATCGCCGGCGTCTTCCTGATCTCCTACGCCGGCCTGCTGCCCCTGGCCGGTCAACTGGTCGACCGGAGCAACCGCCGGACGCTGTTCCACCTCGGCGTCGTCCTCTTCGGGCTCGGCAGCCTGGCCTGTGCCCTCGCGCCCGCTGCCGCCTTTCTCGTGGTCGGTCGGTTCACCCAAGGTGCCGGTGCCGCGTTGAGCGCCCCCGCCGCCCTCGCCCTGATCACCGCGGGCCTTCCCGAGGGCCCCGCCAGGAACCGCGCCGTGACGGCGTACGGCGCCATGGGTGCGGTCGGGTTCTCGACCGGGCTGGTGGTGCCGGGTGCACTGGTCACGGCGCTGGGCTGGCGCTCGAGCTTCCTGGTGCTCGTGCCGATCGTGTTGCTGGTCCTGGCCGCGACGTGGCGGATCCCGCCCTCGGTGGCTCACCGCAGCGGCCGGTTGGACCTGCCGGGAGCGCTGCTCCTCACCGTGGCCCTGGGCCTGGCGCTCAGCCTGGTCAGCGGGGTCGGCAGCCTCACCGTCGGGCCGCTCGGTGCCGGCGCCGGGGTGTTGGTGCTGCTCGTCGGCGTGCTCGTGCGCAGGGGCGGCGTGGGCGGCATCCCGCGCAGCACCTTCGGGCGCCCCCGAGTGCTCGGGGCCGGTCTCGGACTGGCGGCTGTCTTCGCCGGTGTGCTCTCGTCGATGTTCGTGCTGAGCCTCGACCTGCAGGCCGGAGGCGGGATGGACGCCTACGAGGTCGGGCTCCTGATCCTGCCCCAGCCGTTGGCCTTCTCGGCCGCCTCCCGGGCCGGGGCAGCAGCCGTGGGTCGTCACGGTCCGGGCCGGACGCTGGCCGTGGGGATGCTGCTGATCGCGACCAGCCTGGTGCTGCTCGCCACGGTCACTCGCGGTCCGTCGGAGGTGCGGATCCTGATCGCGATGGCCGTGATCGGCATCGGCATGGCGCTCAGCTTCCCGGCCGCGTCGATCGCCGCGATCGACGCCACGCCCGAGGCGCTGCGCGGGACCACCGCCGGTCTGCTGACCACGGCCCAGAACGTCGGCGGGGCACTCGGCCTGGCCGTGGTCACCGCGCTCGACGTCGTGCCTCGGGAACACGGGGACAGTGCCACCCCGGGGCTCCTGGTCGCCGCGGCCCTCATCGTCGGCGGTGGACTCGCCGCCGTGGTCGCGGCCCGTATGCGTGCCCCGGAGGGAGCCCACGCATGCTGATCGCCTGCGACCTCGACGGCACCCTGACCTTCGACGGAACGTGCCCGGCCCAGCCTCTGGTCGACGTACTCGAGGACTTCGCGGAGCGGCCGGACGTCAGGCTGGTGCTGGCCACTGCCCGTTCCCCGCGGTGCCTGCGGGACTGGTTCGGGCGCCTGGCGCAGCGGATCGACCTGGTCTGCTGCAACGGGGCCCTGCACCTGCCGCCGGGGGGCCTGCCGGCGACCGTCCGTGCCCTGCCCGCCACGTCGGTGGGCCGGCTGCTGGAGCGGTTGGACCGGGCCGGGGTCGGCTGGTGCGCGGAGTACGGCGACCACTTCGTGGCCCGCGACGCGACGGCGCTGCCGTGGTTCGGAGACCGTGCGCGACGACTCATGGCCCCCGGTCAGCGGCCACCCCTGGACGGCGTGCTCAAGGTCAGCATCGAGGAGTCACGACGCGGGATGCTCGCTGCGGCCGGACTGCCCGGAGTCGTCACCCTGCCGCACGCGACCGGCGACATGGACGTCGTCGCGGCGGGCGTCGACAAGTCCGTGGCGGTTGCGGGCCTCTCGTCGACCGGGGCCGCCGACCTGGCCGTGGGCAACGACCTCAACGACCTCGCGATGCTGCGCTCTGCCCGGCGTGCCGTGGTGGTCGGCGACGGTCTTCCGGCCCTGGACGACGTGCCGCACGTGCGCAGGGTCGCGGCCCACCCCCGGGACGTCGAACGGGCGCTCCTGGACGCCGTGCCGCAGGTCGGCATCGCCTGACCCGCGGCACGGCCCTCGTGCCTGGTTCAGGCGATCCAGTCGGGACGCAGCGGGAAGCCGCTTGCGCCGCGTTCGTCGTTGCGGGTGGCGAGCACGTGGTGCAGCTCGATCTCGTCGCGCTCGAACCCGATCCGCGAACCGGCCATGTAGATGCCCCACACCCGGGCCGTGCCCTCGCCGACCTCGGCGACGCACTCGTCCCAGTTGGCCTCGAGGTTCCGGCACCATCCGGCGAGGGTCAGCGCGTAGTGCTCGCGGATGTTCTCGGTGTGCTGGACCTCGAGTCCGGCGTCCTGGGCGGCGGCCACGATCGTGCCCGAGCCGATCAGCTCGCCGTCGGGGAAGACGTAGCGGTCGATGAACGCCCCGGTCTCGGTCGGCCGGTTGTGCGGGCGCGTGATGCTGTGGTTGAGCAGTCGCCCGCCCGGGCGCAGCTTCTCGCGCAGGAAGGTGAAGTACGACGGGTAGTTCCTCACCCCGATGTGCTCGGTCAGGCCGATCGAGCTGACCGCGTCGAAACCGGTCTCCATGACCTCGCGGTAGTCGAGGTGTCGCACCTCGGCCAGGTCACCGAGCCCTTCACGATCGATGGCCTCCTTGGCCCACTGGGCCTGTTCGAGCGAGAGGGTCACGCCGAGCGCCTTGACGCCGTACTCGCGTGCGGCGTGGCGCACCATGCCTCCCCAGCCACAGCCCACGTCGAGCAGGCGTTGACCGGGTTGGAGGTTGAGCTTGCGGCAGATCAGGTCGTACTTCGCGGCCTGGGCCTCCTCGAGGGTCGCCTCGGGGGTCTCGAAGAGTGCGCAGGTGTAGGTCATCGACGGACCGAGCACCATCTCGTAGAACCGGTTCGAGACGTCGTAGTGGTGCTTGATCACCTCGGCGTCACGGTTCATCGAGTGGCGCAGGCCCTCGAAGGCGCGACGCCAGCGCGGCAGGTGCTCCTGCGGCGGCACCGGCGGCGGCCTCAGCTTGTCGATGCCCAGTCCGCGCACCAGACGCAGCGCCTCGCTGACGCTGGGTCGGCGGAACTTCAGGTGGTTGACCAGCAGCGCCATCGCCTCGTAGGGGTCGCCCGGATGCACTCCGCGGAGCTCGAGGTCGCCCATCACGTAGGCGCGGGCCATGCCGAGGTCGCCGGGCGCGGTCATGATGTAGGAGAGCCCGCGCTCGTTCTTGAGATGCAGCTCGATCTTCGCGTCAGGTGGTCCGGCGACGCTGCCGTCGTACGCACTGAAGCGCACCGGGGAACCGTCGTGGAGAAGGGAATCGATGGCCTGCCCGATGGTCACGGAGTCGGTCATGCTCACTGGCGTTGCACCGCCTTGTCATAGAGAGAGGTGAGTCGGTCGTGTGGGTCGTAACGCTGTTTCACGGCGGCCAGGTTGGCGCCGTCGTAGAGCCGGTCGAAGGTGGCTCGGTCGTAGAACGCCTCGGAGTAGAGCGACTTGTGCCCGCCGAGCTCGTGCACCTTCGCCTCGATGGCGCGGTTCCGGGGAGCGTCGTCGGCGTCGTCGCCGACATGCACGGTGCCCCAGAATCCGGCGTTGACGTAGGTCGTGCCGGGCTCGAGCGGGTACGACGGCCAGCGGGTGCCGGCACCACGCAACCGCAGCGGACACAGCCACACGGGGCGCATGCCGACGGCCTCGTCGAACCAGTGGAGGAAGTCGGGCAGCCGGTCGACGGGGACCTCGACGTCCTGGATGACGCGTTCGCGACGGGGCCGTCCGGCCCGGCGGTCGAGGCGGTCGGCGATGCCGAAGCGGCGGTCGAGGCCGACCAGCTTGTGGTAGACGTCGGAGCGCCGCCAACGGCGCGGCCAGAGCCGGCGGATCCGCGGGTTGTGCAGCCCGAACGCGCCCGAGCACCAGAACCAGTCGGTGTCCCAGCGCCAGAGGTAGTCGTTCATGGTCAGCACGTCACGCTGCCGCTGCTGGATGGAGCGGTAGTAGATGCCACTGCCCGTGTAGTCGCTCGGTTCGCCGGTCGCGGCATCGCTCCACCGGGCCAGGGTCAGGTAGAGCTCGCCCGGTTCGAAGGCCACGCCGTCGAGTCCGTCGACGCTCTCGCCCTCCCACTCGCCGGACTCGACGATGGTCTCGATCGCCTTGCCCAGCTGGGCCGCGTCGTCGAAGCGGACGTGGCGGAGTGCGACGAACCCGGGCACCTCCTCGAGCTCGATCTTCAGCCGGACGGCGTAGCCGAGCGAGCCGTAGGAGTTGGGGAAAGTGGCGAAGAGGTCGGCGTGCTCGTTGTCGGTGCGCGCGGTGATCACCTCGGCGTCACCGGTGAGGAGGTCCATCTCGACGACCGACTCGTGGGGCAGGCCATTGCGGAAGCTGGTCGCCTCGATGCCCAGGCCGGTGACCGCTCCACCGAGCGTGATCGTGCGCAGCTGCGGCACGACGAGCGGGATCAGGCCGTGCGGCAGGGTCGCCTCGACGAGGTGCTCGTAGGTGCACATGCCCTGCACGTCGGCGGTGCGGTTGGCGACGTCGACCTCTATCACGCCGTCGAGCCCGGACACGTCGAGGCCCGGCACGCTGGTGCTGGAGCGGGGCCGGAACAGGTTCGAGGTGCTCTTCGCGAGCCGCACGGGGGCGCGCTCAGGAATCGCGGCGTACGACGCCAGCAGACGTTCCACGGCCTCCCGGTGGTTCTCCCACCCACGCACGATGGTCACAGGAACACGGTAGCGCCTCACTGCTTGCACTCACCAAGGGGTATTCCCGATACTCCCTGACGTTCGGGCCCTCCAAGCCCGATACTCCCTGACGTTTCGGCCCTCGGCAGGGCCGAAACGTCAGGGAGTATCCCCGGAAGTGGACCGGAACGTCAGGGAGTATCGGAGGGATCAGACGAGGTGGAGGGGGACGCCGGGGCCGGCGAACTCCTCGACCACCGCGAGATCGGCCGCGGAGGCGGGACCGTCGGCACCACCGTCCCGCATGAGTACGACGGCCTCGAGGCCGGCCGATCCCGACGAGGAGGCCATCGCCACGCACACCTGGATCGCGGAGAGCTTGAGCGACGGGAGGTCGACCGAGCCGGCGGCGTAGGTGCGTCCGTCGGTGTCGCGCACGGCGGCGCCTTCCGTGGCGCGGGTGCGGGCGCGCGTGGCGCGGGCCAGGGTGACGAGCTTGGCGTCTTCGGGGGCGAGGTCAGGCATGCGGCTCAGCGTAGTCGTCGGCGTCGGCCCTCCCGGGCGGTGGTTCGGCCTTGCTGATCAGCACCGTGCCGATGCGGTTGCGCCTGCCGGCCGACTCCTCGGCCTCGAAGCGCAGGCCGTGCGACTCGACGACCGAACCCGGGATCGGGACCCGGCCGAGCTCCTTGGCCATCAGACCACCGACCGAGTCGACGTCCTCCTCGACCTGCACGTAGCCGGGGAACAGCTCGTCGAGGTCGTCGACCGGGTAGCGCGAGGAGACACGGGTGCTGCCGTCCTCGAACACCTCGATCTGGATCTCGCCCTCGTCGTACTCGTCGGTGATCTCGCCGACGATCTCCTCGAGGACGTCCTCGATGGTGACGATGCCGGCCGTGCCGCCGTACTCGTCGACGACCACGGCGATGTGCTGGCGGCGGGCCTGCATCTCGGAGAGCACGTCGTCCGCCGGTTTGCTGTCGGGCACCCAGTGCACCGGGCGCAGGTGCTGGTCGATGCGCTCGGTGGTCTCTGCGTCAGCGTTGTCGAAGACCCGCTTGCTGACGTCCTTGAGATAGGCGAAGCCGACGATGTCGTCGAGGTTCTCCCCCACGACCGGCATGCGGGAGTAGCCGCTGCGCAGGAACAGCGACATCGTCTGGCGCAGGTTCTTGTTGCGGTCGACGTACAGCACGTCGTTGCGGGGCACCATCACCTCGCGGACAGTCGTGTCACCGAGCTCGAAGACGGAGTGGATCATCTTGCGCTCGCCGTCCTCGATGACGCTGGAGGCCTCGGCCATGTCGACCAGCTCACGCAGCTCGGTCTCCGTCGAGAACGGTCCGTCGCTGAACCCCTTGCCGGGCGTGAGCGCGTTGCCGATCAGGATCAGCAGCTGCGGGATCGGGCCGAGGATGCGGGTGACCCACTGGATCGGCGCGGCGCAGAGCAGGGCGACGGTGATCGCGTGCTGGCGGCCGAGAGTGCGCGGCGCGACCCCGATCGCGACGAACGAGACGACCAGCATGATGCCGATCGAGATCAGGATCCTGGCCCACGACGCATCGACGCTGCCCGAGACCAGCCGGGTGACGAGCACGATCGCCGAGACCTCGCACAGGATGCGCAGCAGCAGCGTGGTGTTCAGGTAGCGGGCCGGGTCGTCGAGGATCGCCAGCACCCGTTTGGCACCGGCCTTGCCCTCAGCGGCTATCTCCTCGGCGCGGGCGCGCGAGAAGCTGGACAGTGCGGCGTCGGCGGCCGAGAGGAGACCGGCGAGGAGAACGAGGACGGCTGCTGAACCCAGCAGCCAGAGATCGCCACTGGTCATTGGGCACGCCACTCGGCGAGGAGCCGGTCCTGGAGACCGAACATCTCCTTGTGCTCCTCGGGCTCCGCGTGGTCGTAGCCGAGGAGGTGGAGGATGCCGTGCACGGTGAGCAGCTCGATCTCGGCGTCCCGTGAGTGCCCAGCCGTGACCGCCTGCTTGCCGGCGATCTCGGGGCACAGCACCAGGTCGCCGAGCACGCCCTCTTCAGGCTCCTCGTTGACCAGGCCGGGACGCAGCTCGTCCATCGGGAAGGCCAGCACGTCGGTGGGGCCGTCCTTCTCCATCCAGCGGGCGTTGAGCTCGGCGATGGTCGCCTCGTCGACGGCCTTGATGCAGAGCTCGGCCTGCGGGTGCACCCGCATCTGGTCCATCACGAACCGGCTCAGCATCGACAGCTGGTGTACGTCGAGCTCGTGACCCGACTCGTTGAGCACCTCGATGGTCACCGGTGCTGGTCCTTCCGCGCGGAGTCCCGGGCGTCGAAGGTCTCGTAGGCCGCGACGATCTTGCCGACCAGCCGGTGACGCACGACGTCGTGGGCGGTGAGCCGGTTGAACGAGATGTCGTCGACGGTGTCGAGGATGCCCTCGACGATGCGCAGCCCGGACTTGGTGCCGGACGGCAGGTCGACCTGGGTGACGTCGCCGGTGACCACGATCTTGGAGCCGAAGCCCAGCCGGGTCAGGAACATCTTCATCTGCTCGGGCGTGGTGTTCTGGGCCTCGTCGAGGATGATGAACGAGTCGTTGAGCGACCGGCCGCGCAGGAACGCCAGGGGCGCCACCTCGATGGTGCCGGCGGCGAGCAGCTTGGGGATCAGCTCGGGGTCGAGCATGTCGTGCAGGGCGTCGTACAGCGGCCGCAGGTAGGGGTCGATCTTCTCCGTGAGCGTGCCGGGGAGGAAGCCGAGCTTCTCGCCGGCCTCGACGGCGGGTCGGCTGAGGATGATGCGGTTGACCTGCTTGGACTGCAGTGCCTGCACCGCCTTGGCCACGGCCAGGTAGGTCTTGCCGGTGCCGGCCGGGCCGATGCCGAAGGTGATCGTGCTCTTGTCGATCGAGTCGACGTAGCGCTTCTGGTTCAGCGTCTTGGGCCGGATGGTGCGGCCGCGGTTGCTCAGGATGTTGAGCGAGAGCACGTCGGCCGGGCGCTCGGTGGTCTCGGCGCGCAGCATCGACACGACCCGCTCGACGGTCTCGTCGGTGATGCCCTGACCGGTGCGGATGATCGTCACCAGCTCTTCGAGGAGTCGCTCCACGAGCGCGATCTCGGCCGGTGCGCCCTGGAGGGTCACCTGGTTGCCACGCACGTGTACGTCGGCCTCGAAGGCGCGCTCGATCAGGGACAGGTGTTCGTCGTTGGGCCCGAGCAGGCTGACCATGTTGACGCTCGACGGCACGACGACGGTGTGCTTGGTGGTCGGGCCGCGGGAGCCGGACTCGCTCTGGGTGTCTGTCATGAGGACTCCATGCTACGGCGCGGCGAGCACCGGGTCACACCGGCTTTTTGCGACAGGGCTGCCACGGCCTCGGCATCGGCGGCGTCATCGGTGATCAGCTGGCAGATCGCGCTGGCGTCGCAGATCCGGGCCAGCGCCACCTTGCCGAGCTTGTGCGATCCCGCGACGACGCTGACCCGCTGGGCGCTGCTGACCATCTCCGCGTTGATGCCGGCGCACGGCCGTCGCCGACGAGGTCACCCGACTCCTCGGGCTCCTGTCCGGCTCGGTCGTCAGCGCGGACTGACCAGCGCCGTCAGCGCCGGCCGCCGTACGCGACCGTCAGCCCGGGGGCCAGGTCAGGTCGCGCCCGCCGAGCACGTGCAGGTGGGCGTGGAAGACCGTCTGCTGCGCGGCCGCCCCGGTGTTGAACACCGCGCGGTAGCCGGGCAGGTCCTCCTTCTCGGCGACCTCGCGGGCAGTGGTGAACAGCTCGGCCAACGCCGCCGGCTCGTGGTCGGCCAGCGACGCGGCGTTCTCGTAGTGGCTGCGCGGCACGACCAGGAAGTGCGTCGGCGCCTGCGGTTGCAGGTCTCGGAAGGCGACCGTGAGATCTGTGGCGTGCACGATCTCGGCGGGCAGGTCGCCGGCCACGATCTTGCAGAAGATGCAGTCGTCAGGGGGAACGGGTGCACTCATGCAGGCCACACTAGAGGTGGCGCCGCGAGCAATGAAGGGCCCCCGGCGTGTAAACCGGCGGAGCGACCTGCGCGTGCCACTAGCGTGATGACCCATGCACCTCCGACGACGACGGACCGCCCAGTGACCGGCGACGGCCGGCCCGGCGACGCCGACTCCGCGGTCGAGCAGCTGTACGCCGCCCACTGGCGCTCGCTGGTCCGCCTCTCGGTGCTGCTGGTGCGTGACACCGGCACGGCCGAGGAGATCGTCCAGGACGCGTTCGTCGCGATGCACGGGCGGTGGGGCAGGTTGCGCGAGCCGGAGAAGGGCCTCGCCTACCTGCGCCAGGCCGTGGTGAACCGGTCGCGGTCGGTCCTGAGGCACCGCAAGGTGGTCGACCGGCACCTCGAGGTCGAACGCCACCGCGGTGTGCCCCTCGCCCCCGGCGCCGACGAGCACGCCCTCGAGCAGGCGCGGCGCGAGAGCGTCCTCGACGCTGTGGCCGCACTCCCCCGACGCCAGCGCGAGGTGATCGCGCTGCGCTACTACCTCGATCTCACCGAAGCACAGATCGCGGACACCCTCGGCATCAGCCGCGGTGCCGTGAAGAGCCACGCGTCGCGTGGCGCCGAGTCGTTGCGCCAGCACCTCGGAGAACTCCTGGAGGACCACTCATGAACCGCCCCGAGAAGAACGACCCGCTCCGGGAGCTGATCTCCGACGCGGTCTCCGACGTGGAGCCCGCAGACGGGCTCGAGTCCATCCGCAACCGAACGAAGGTGACCAGCATGAGCACTCGCCGACCCTGGATCTACGGCGCCGGTGGCGCCATCGTCGCCACCGCTGCCGTCATCACCGCGATCGCGTTCGCCGGGAACTTCGGCGACGGTGACTCCGCCGACCCCGGCCCGGCCGGGAGCTCGTCGGCCGGCACCACCGATGGTGCGACCGACGACGTCACCGTCGAGGACCCGTCGGCCTTCACGACCGAGGGCGAGACCGACCCGGCCGACCCACCGGCGGTACTCGTCACCGTGCCGGTCTACTACATCGGTGACGGCCCGGGGGGCAGCGTGCTGTTCCGCGAGTTCACCAAGCTGCGACCGGGATCCGGGCAGAGCAATGTCGAGGCCGCCCTCGGGATGGCCGTCAGCGGCACCCCGATGGATCCCGACTACCGCCAGCCGTGGCCGGACGGCACCAAGGTCGACACCACGGCCGAGACGATGCAGGGCGACGTGATCGTCGTACCCCTTCTCGAGGGTGGCACGCCCTTGCACGACCGGCCCGACGGCATGAGCGAGCGCGACGCCCAGCTGGCGATCGAGCAGCTCGTCTACACGGCACAGGCCGCCGTCGGCAAGGGTCGACTGCCCGTCCAGATCCTGCTCGACGGCGAGCACAGCGACACCGTCCTCGGCGTACCCACCTCGGAGCCCCTCGCCAACGCCGACGTGCTCGACACGCTCTCGCTGATGAACGTGACGGCGCCCGTCGAGGGAGCCGAGGTGTCCGGGTCGTTCACCGCCACCGGCGTCAACAACAGCTTCGAGTCGAACGTCCAGTGGCAGGTGCTCAAGGGCGACAAGGTGGTCAAGGACGGCTTCGGCACCGCCGAGGGCTGGGGCATGGATCGCCTGTTCCCCTGGAAGGTGAAGGTCGACGTCAGCGGCCTGGCCCCGGGCGAGTACACCTTCAAGGCGATGAACGACGACCCCACCGGTGGTGCCGAGGGCAACGGGCCGGACGTCGACACGAAGACCATCGTCGTCAAGTGAACGCCTAGGTTGGGGTCGTGCAGCTCACGCCACGCGACCTCAACCGCACCCTGTTGGCTCGCCAGCACCTGCTGGAGCGCACGACGATGCCGGTCCCGGCGATGGTCGCGCACCTGGTCGGCCTGCAGGCCCAGGCCAACCTGCCGCCGTACCTCTCGCTGGCCGCACGTCTGGAGGGCTTCGACCCGTACGACGTGAGCGCCGGCCTGACCACGAAGGCTCTGGTCCGGCTGCTGACGATGCGCGGCACCGTGCACCTCCTGGTGCCCGACGACGCGCTGTCGCTGCGGCAGTGGACGCAGCCGCGCCAGGACCGCGAACGCGCCGCCAGCCAGAACACCGCGTCCGCGCTGCACCTCGACGCAGGTGAGTTCGCGACCGCCGTCTCCGAGCTGCTCGCCGACGCTCCACTCTCGGGCAAGGAGCTCGGACTTCGCCTCGAGGAGCGCTTCCCCGGCGTGCCGCCGACCGCCCTGACCAACCTGGCCCGCGTGGACCTTCCCCTGGCCCAGCTGCCTCCGCGCGGCTGCTGGCAACAGGCGGGCGGAGTCGTCTACCAGTACGTCGACCGGTGGCTGGAGCGATCGTTGGTCGAGCCCGATCCCCCGGCGATCGTCCGCCGCTACGTGCGCGCGTTCGGGCCGGCCACCGCTGCCGACGTGACCGCCTGGTCGGGCATCACCCGGCTCGGTCCGGTGGTCGCCGGGATGGACGACCTCGTGCGGCACACCGACGAGAACGGCCGGGCACTGTTCGACGTCGAGGGAGCGCCGATCGTGAACGCTGAGGCGGCGGCGCCGGTGCGCCTGCTCGGACAGTACGACAACGTGTGGCTCTCCCACGCTGCGCGCGATCGCGTGACCACCACCCTCAACCGCAAGCGCTGGATGGGACCGAACGGCGGGATGGCGAACACGGTCTTCGTCGACGGCATGCTCGAGGGGCTGTGGCGGGTCGTCGACGACGCCCTCGAGTTCGAGCTGTTCCGTGACCTGACCCGTGCCGAGCAGCAGGAGCTCGACGCGGAGGCCGCGCGGGTCGAGGCGCTACTTGCCTCGTGACTCCGGTCCGGGGATCACCGGCACCCGCTCCACGCCGTACACCAGAGAGCTGTGCCGGAAGCCGAGGTCGGAGTCGGCCAGCTGCATCTGGGGGAAGCGGCGCACCAGCGCGGGGAAGGAGGTCCGCAGCTCCATGCGGGCCAGCTCGGAGCCGATGCAGCGGTGCAGGCCGTGGCCGAAGGCCAGGTGGCCGTGTGCCGGCCGGGTCGGGTCGAACGCGTCGGGCGCGTCGCCGAAGACCGGGTCGCGGTTGACGCCCGGGACCGAGACCAGCACCACGTCGCCCTTGTGCACCCGGTTGCCTCCCACGGTCATGTCCTGCCTGGCGAACCGCGGGAACGCCACCTGCACCACCGAGAGGTAGCGCAGCAGTTCCTCGACCACCGGGTTCACCGACTCGTCGTCGTCGCGCAGCCGCTCCCATGTGGTGCGGTCGCCGAGCAGCACGGCCGTGCCCATCGCGAGCATGCCGGCACTGGTCTCCATGCCGCCGGTGAAGACCCCGTCGGCGAGCCCGGCCAGGTCGTAGTCGCTGATCTCGTCGCCGTGCTCGCGAAGGATCTGGCCGATCAGGCCCGGACCGGGCTCGGCGCGTTGCCGGCGGGTGGCCTCCTTGAGGAACTCCCGCGAGTCCGAGATGGCCCCGAGCGTGCCGTAGCCACCCTCGGTGACGTCGAACCGGGCGCTGCCCAGCCCGCGGAAGATCTCGCGGTCGTGGTCGGGCAGCCCGAGCAGCTCGCAGATCACCAGGAACGGCACGGGGAACGCGAAGGTCGGCACGAGGTCGACGACCTCCTGATCGCGGGCACGCGCGGCGATCTCGTCCAGCTGTTGCTCGACGATGCGGGTCACCATCGGGCGGATGCGTTCGAGCCGGTGCATCGTGAACTCGGGCGTGATCAGCTTGCGCAGCCGCGTGTGGTCGGGCGGATCGGTGAAGCCGAGACCGCCGATGTCGCCGTCGGACGCGCCGCGCTTGCCGACGTACGGGCGGATGTCGGTGCTGTACGCCGTCGGATCCATCAGCACCTCGCGGCCCTCGTCGAGCCCGGTGACGAGCCACACGTTCATCCCCAGCAGGGCGGTGAGGTGATGGACAGGGGCCTCGCTGCGGGTCTCGGCGAGGCGGGGCTGGGGGTCGAAGCCGTTGCGGGCCAGGGGCCAGCCGAGTGCGTCGGGCACCTTGTCGAGCCGGGACAGGTCAATGGTCTGGGCCGGCATCAGACGCAGCAGGGTCTTGCGCACCAGCCCCTGCAGCTGTCGCTTCATCACACTCATGCCTCCAGCATCACCGAGTCCGTGCTGCCTCACATCGGGGTTCTCCCCGAGTGCGTCCCCCATTCAAACCCTCCTCCGGTCACGACCAACGGTCAGTGCCCGCCAACAACGCGGCCACTGCGGCCAGCCCGGCGGTGGAGGTGCGCAGGACCTCGCGTCCCAGTCGCACGGGGCGAACCCCCGCGGCCTCGAAGGAAGCGAGCTCCTCGTCACTGATGCCACCCTCGGGACCGACCACCACCACCATGGTGACACTCCCCTGCACAGAGATCGCGGACAAGGGCTCCGTGGCGCCCTCGTGGAGCACGACGGCCACCTCGGCCTCGCCGAGCAGGGCGGCGACGTCCTCGGTGGTGGCCAGCGGCGCCACCGTCGGGAACCAGGCGCGCCGGGACTGCTTGGCCGCCTCGCGTGCCGTGGCCGTCCACTTCGCGTGTGACTTGGCCGCGCGGTCACCACGCCACACCGCCACCGACCGGGACGCTGCCCACGGCACGATCACGTCGACGCCGATCTCGGTGAGCACCTCGACTGCGAGCTCTCCGCGGTCACCCTTGGGCAGGGCCTGGACCACCGTGACCGACGGGGCCTGACGCTCCTCGTGGCGCGGCTCCGCCACCTCGACGGTGAACACCCGCTTGCCCGTGGTTGCCACGACTCCGCGGGCCGACGTACCAGCACCGTCGGTGAGCACGACCTGCTCCCCGACCCGGAGCCGGCGTACGGCGACCGCGTGGTGGGCCTCGTCGCCGGAGATCTCCACCACGTCACCTGCGGCCACACCCGCGAGGGTGGCCACCAGGTGCACGGGCAGCGACATCAGTGGTTGAAGGCGTCGCGGAGGCGACCGAAGACGCCCTTGTGGGTGGCCTGGACGCTGCCGTCGGGGGTCTCCTCGCCACGGAGGGCGGCGAGCTCGCGGAGCAGCTCCTCCTGGCGCGGGTCCAGGCGGGTCGGGGTGTCGACCACCACGGTCACGATGAGGTCACCGCGGCCGACGTTGCGCAGGCCGGGAACCCCGCGTGCACTGAGCGTCTGGGTGGCGCCGGACTGGGTGCCGGGCCGGATCTCGAGGGCGAAGCTGGTCTCGACGTCGGAGTCGTCACCGGCCAGGTCGGCCTCGAGCGTGGGCAGGGTCAGGGAGGCACCCAGCGCGGCCGCGGTCATCGGCACCGTCACCGTGCAGTGCAGGTCGTTGCCGTGGCGGGTGAAGGTCGGATGGGGGGCGACGTGGATCTCGACGAACAGGTCGCCGGCCGGGCCACCGCCCGGGCCGACCTCGCCCTGGCCGCTGAGCTGGACACGCGTGCCGACGTCGACCCCGGCCGGGATCTTCACGGTGAGGCTGCGGCGCGAGCGCACGCGCCCGTCGCCGGCACACTCGCGACAGGGGTCGGGGATGATCGTGCCGAAGCCGCGGCAGGCCGCGCAGGGCCGCAGGGTGCGGATCTCACCCAGGAACGAGCGCTGCACGTGGGCGACCTCTCCCGCGCCGCGGCAGGTCTCGCAGGTGATCGGCTTGCTGCCCGGCGCGGCACCGTCGCCGTGGCAGGCCTCGCACTGGATGGCGGTGTCGACCTTCAGCTCGCGGGTGACCCCGAAGGCCGCCTCGGCGAGCTCGATCTCGAGGCGGATCAGGGCATCCTGGCCGCGGCGCATCCGTGGTCGCGGTCCACGACCACCCTGGCCGGCCTGGCCCTGGCCACCGAAGAAGGCGTCCATGATGTCGGTGAAGGAGAACCCGGCGCCCTGGCCGAACCCGCCGGCGCCCATGCCGCCGCCGAAGGGGTCGCCGCCGCGGTCGTACGCCGCACGCTTCTGGGGGTCGCTGAGCACCTCGTAGGCCAGCGAGACCTCCTTGAACTTCTCCTGGGTCTCGGGGTCGGGGTTGACGTCGGGGTGCAGCTGTCGGGCCAACCGTCGGTAGGCCTTCTTGATGGCGTCCGCATCCGCGTCTCGTGACACGCCGAGGAGTTCGTAGAGGTCCTGGCTCATGAGTCCTTCTGGTTCGTGGTGGTGATGATCGAGTGGGTCACGCTTCGTTGAGGATCCGCGAGACGTAGCGGGCCACGGCGCGAACGCTGGCCATGGTGCCCGGGTAGTCCATGCGGGTGGGACCGACGATGCCGAGGGTGGCCAAGGCCTGCTCCTGCGGGCCGTAGCCGGTCGCGATCACGCTGGTGGTGGCGAGTTCCTGGTAGGGGCCCTCGTGTCCGATGCGGACGGTCACGGCGTCGCCGTCGCCGGCCTCACCGAGGAGCTTCAGGAGCACGACGTGCTCCTCGAGCGCCTCGAGAAGGGGTCTGATGGTGGTGTCGAAACCGTCGCCGAAGCGGGCCAGGTTCGCCGTACCGCCGACGGCGACGCGAGCGTCGGAGCGGTGGTCGGACATCGCCTCGACCAGCGCGGCGACGACGGCCGTGGCCACGGGCCGGCCGGCTGGCGGCAGCTGGTCGACGACGTCGTCGAGGGCCAGGGCCGCGTCGGCGATGACCTCGCCGATGGCAGCCCGGTTGACCAGGGTGCGCAGCTTCTGGAGGTCGTCGTCGCCGAGGTCGCCGTTGAGGTCGAGCACGCGCTGCTCGACGCGACCGGTGCTCAGGATCAGCACCAGCAGCAGGCGGTTGGGGGTCAGGGCGACGATCTCGACGTGGCGCACGGTGCTGCGGCTCAGCGTCGGGTACTGCACGACCGCGACCTGGCGGGTCAGCTGGGCCAGCAGTCGCACGCTGCGCTGCACGACATCGTCGAGGTCGACCGCGCCCTCGAGGAAGGATGCGATCGCGCGCTGCTCGGCGGCGCTCATCGGCTTGACCGTGGTGAGTCGGTCGACGAAGAGGCGGTAGCCCTTGTCGGTGGGCACCCGGCCGGCGCTGGTGTGGGGCTGGGTGATGAACCCCTCCTCCTCGAGCGCGGCCATGTCGTTGCGGACCGTGGCCGGCGAGACACCGAGCTGGTGCCGCTCCACGAGGGCACGCGAACCGACCGGCTCCTCGGTCGAGACGTAGTCCTCGACGATCGCCCGGAGCACGGCAAGGCGGCGGTCCTCGACCATGGTCGTCCTCCTCGATGCTGGCACTCCGACTTTACGAGTGCCAATGCTACTCGGCAGGCCCCGCGAACGCCGAAGCCGTGCCGTGAGGGTCTGGTCACCCCACGTTCATTAGGTTAGGCTGCCCTAAGTTTCAAGTAGAGAGCGAGTCCATGACCACCACCAGCCCGTCGCCCGACCCGGCCAGCCTGGCCGCCCACGCCCGCAGCATCCTGTCCTGCCCCGAAGGCGTCAGCCTCGTGGTCGAGGGCGCCGAGTACGACCTCGACGAGGGCGTCTCACTGCACGACGACGCGGGCACGCCTACTTTCTTCGCGCCGTTCGGCTGCACCGTCGACCGGGCTGCGGGCGAGAACCGCAACGCCCTGCTGCGGGTCACCGGCCGACTCGACGCCGACAACGACGTCCGCTCGCACGTCGTCCTGGCCGGCACCCTGCGGGTCCAGGGCGAGTGCTGCCACGAGGACACACTGCGAGTGGTCACGCTCGAGATCGGGATGGTCTCGCTCGTCCTGACCGGCGGCGGCCACCCCGAGCGCCACCTCACCGTGCCGACCTCGCAGTTCCGGCACCCGGCCCACCGCCTGAACCGCGGCTACCTGCACAGCTGCGCGCAGCATGCCAACGAGTGCCACCAGGACGAGCTGCTCCGGGCGGTCGCCCTCGCCACGGGCACGCCGCTGGGCCAGCTGGCCGGCGTCACCCTGGCCGACCTGCGTCCCGCGGGCGTCAGCCTCCGGTGGATCGACGCCTCCGGCTCGCACTCGCGCGAGATCGCCTTCCCGGTGCCGGCCCGCAACCCCGAGGAGCTGGCCGGCCTGCTCAGCGCCCACCTCCACAGCGACCTCTGCTGACCCTTCCCGCGAACCGTGGATTCTTGATGCGCGAGCCGTGGATTCTTGTGTCACGAGCCTGCAGTTGTTGGTGTGCGAGCCGGTGATTCTTGCGGTGACGCGGCACGGCCGTACGGCGTCCGCGGGCCACGTCCTAGTCTGGCCGGATGGCTACTCCCCTGGTCGAGGTCGCGGATCGTGTCTGGGTCGCGCGCCACGAGTGGTTCGACGTCAACGTCACGGTGATCGGTGGCACCACCGGCCTCGTGGTCGTCGACACCCTTGCCTCGACGCGCGAGATGCGCGGCACCCTGGACGCCGTACGACGCCTCGGTGAGGTGGTCGCCGTGGTCAACACGCACGAGCACTTCGACCACGTGCTCGGCAACTCGCTCTTCGACGGCCTCCCGATCCATGCGCACGAGGAGACGGCGGCCGCACTCGAGCGCTTCCGCGACGACCGGCCGGCGTACGACGGCGAGCGGAGCGAGGAGATCGACGCCTCCCCCGTCGTGGTGCCCACCGACACGTTCTCGTCCGCGCGCGTGGTCGACCTGGGAGATCGACAGGTCGAGCTGCTCCACCCCGGTCGCGGCCACACCGCCGGCGACATCGTGGTGCGCGTGCCGGATGTGAACGTCGTGGTCACGGGCGACCTCCTCGAGGAGTCCGCGCCACCGGCGTACGGCGAGGACTCGTGGCCCATGGACTGGCCCACCTCGCTGGACCTCGTCATATCGCTGATGACCGACGAGACGGTCGTCGTACCGGGCCACGGGGCGGTCGTGGACCTCGACTTCGTGCACGAGCAACGCGGTGGGATCGGCGTCGTCGCGGAGACGATCCGCGACCTCGCCGGGCGCGGCATCCCCGCGAGCCAGGCGCTGGCCGAGGGCGAGTGGCCCTGGCCACACGAAGCGCTGCGGCACGCCGTCGCTCGCGGGTACGAGCAACTCCCCCGCGCGTCGAAGCGGCTCCCGCTGATCTGATCGGGCTAGCGTTCGCAGGGTGTCTTCCCCCAACGACCGCTACGGATCAGACGTGCTCAACACCGACTGGGGCGCGCCCAAGAACGGCCGCGCCACCGAGGTGGAGGCCGACACCGGGTTGGTCGTCGAGGAGATCACCACCGACTGGTGCGGCGAGATCGTGGCCGTCGACCGCGACATCGACACGGTGACGCTCGAGGACCGCCGCAGCCAGCGCCGCACGTTCCCGCTCGGCCCCGGGTTCCTGCTCGAGGGCAAGCCGGTGATCCTTACCCGGCCGACCCGGTTGAAGACTCCCGCCAAGCCGACGCGTACGGCGAGCGGGTCGGTCGCCGTACACGGCGCGAAGGCCCGCGTGGCGCGAGCCAGTCGCATCTTCGTCGAGGGCCGCCACGACGCCGAGCTGGTCGAGAAGGTGTGGGGTGACGACCTGCGCATCGAGGGCGTGGTCGTGGAGTTCCTGGGCGGCGTCGACGACCTGTCCGAGCACCTCCGCGACTTCAAGCCGGGACCGGACAGGCGGGTCGGCGTTCTCGTCGACCACCTCGTCCGCGGCTCGAAGGAGAGCCGGATCGCCCAGTCGATCGCGAAGTCCCCGGTCGGCAAGCACGTGCTCATCGTCGGCCACCCGTTCATCGATGTCTGGGCGGCGGTGAAGCCCGAGCGGCTGGGCATCGCCCGGTGGCCCGACGTGCCGCGCAACATCGAGTGGAAGTACGGCGTCTGCCAGCAGCTTGGCTGGCCGCACCGCAACCAGACCGACATCGCCCGCGCCTGGCAGCACATCCTCGGCGGGGTGCGCGGCTTCCAGGATCTCGACCCGGCTCTGCTCGGCAGGGTCGAGGAGCTGATCGACTTCGTGACCGCTCCCTGAGGTCGCTGCCTGGCGCCAGACCGCAAGGACTGCAGGTTCGGACGTCAAGGACTGCGGGTTCGAGGCGCAAGAATCCACGGTTCGCGCATCAAGAATGCACGGTTGGTCAGATGAGGTCGCGGACGACGGCGTCGGCCAGCAGCCTGCCTTGCAGGGTCAGCACCAGACGCCCCGGGTCGTGTGGGCCCTGGTCGAGTGGGTTCGGGTCGAGTGGGTTCGGCTCGATGAGGCCGCGGGCGAGCAGGTCGGGCAGCAGCGCGCGGGCCTGGTCGTCGAGCAGGTCGAGTGACAGTCCGTCGCGGATCCGGATCTCCAGCAGCACGCGCTCGACCCGGCGGGTCTCGTCGTCGAGGACCTCCCGGGCCAGCGCCGGGCTGACTCCTCGGGAGATGCGCTCGGCGTACGCCGCCGGGTGCTTGACGTTCCACCAGCGAACCCCGCCGACGTGGGAGTGCGCGCCGGGGCCGACGCCCCACCAGTCCGCCCCCTGCCAATAGAGCATGTTGTGCCGGCATCGCGTGTCGACGCCGGTCGACCAGTTCGAGACCTCGTACCAGCCCAGTCCGGCCGCCGACAGGGCCGCGTCGGTGGCGAGGTACTTGTCGGCGTGGTCGTCGTCATCGGTCATCGGCACCTCCCCCCGGCGCACCCGACGGGCCAGCGCCGTGCCCTCCTCCACGATCAGCGAGTACGCCGACACATGGTCGGGGCGGCACGCCAGCGCGGCGTCGAGCGACTCCTGCCAGTCGGCTGCCGACTCCCCCGGCGTCCCGTAGATCAGGTCGAGGCTGACCTGGTCGAAGCCGGCCTGCCTGGCCCAGTCGACCACCGCCGGGACTCGCAACGGGTCGTGGGTGCGGTCGAGGGTCTTGAGCACATGTGGCACCGCCGACTGCATGCCGAACGAAAGCCGGTTGAACCCGCCGTGACGCAGGGCCTCGAGGTCCCACAGGGCCACGCTGTCCGGGTTCGCCTCCGTCGTGACCTCGACGTCGTCGGCCAGACCGAACTCGGCGGAGATCGACGCGACGATGGCGGTCAGGTCGGCCGGGGGCAGCAGCGTCGGCGTACCGCCGCCGAAGAAGATCGTGTCGACGCGACGGTCGACGTCGCCGAGCACGGCGCGCGCCTGGCGGATCTCGGCGATCGCCGACTCGGCGTACGTCGCACGCGTGACGCCCTCACCCAGCTCGGTCGCGGTGTAGGTGTTGAAGTCGCAGTAGCCGCAACGCACCGTGCAGAACGGCACGTGGACGTAGACGCCGAACGGGCGGTCGGCGGCCCCGGCCAGCGCCAATTCCGGGAGCCGGCCGTCGGCGGGAGCCGGGTCTCCGGGAGGCAGGGCTGAGGGCACCCGCCCATCCAATCACCGGGTGGCTCAAACCGGGACATTCAGCGTGGCCACATACCCCTTCTCCATCGAGCCGGTGACCTTGGCCATCTGCAACGAGTGGCCGTCGGAGAACACGTTGTCCTGGTCGAGAGGCGTCTGCTCCATGTTCGAAGCGCTCGTCCCGTAGCCGTCCGCGTTCGCGTAGACCTCGTCGCAGACGTCCTCGGGGAAGGCGAGCTGCGAGGTGCGCAGGCGGTTCGACGCACTCGTGGCGTCGTCGAGGGATGGGTAGATCTCGAAGTGGATGTGCGGCCACCTGCCCATGTAGGCGGCCGGGAAGATGGTGGTGAACGTGACGTTGCCCGACTCGTCGGCCGCCTGGACGCCGCGCAGGTAGTTCTCTTCGGAGACGGCCTCGGAGTAGAGCGAGTAGTTGCCGTCGCGGTCGCAGTGCCACACGTAGACGGCCGCGCCGGCCAGCGCCGAGATCTCCTCGCCGTCGAGGTCGTAGACCTTCAGCTTGAGGGTCAGCGGTACGCCGGCGGCGACACCCGACGCACTGCCGAAGCTGCTGGTGATGTCGCTGCGGACCACGCCGCTCTCGGTGAGCACGTTGACGCCGTTGGTGCCGTCGGCCGGGTAGGGGCCGTTGGTCTCCTCGGGGATCTCCCCCTCGGCGACGTCGGCGCCTGAGTCCGCACCGCCACCGGCCGGTGGCGCCCCGCCTGCCGGCGGCCCGCCCTGCGCCGCGGACTCCGTGCCGCTGACCACGGTCTTGTCCGACCCCTCGGCGCAGGCCACCAGACCCGCGGCGCCCACTGCGCCGAAGAGGGCGAGTACACCGCGCCGCGCCATCGGCCGCCTTCCGCTCTCGACGATGCGACCGAGGTCCTGCGACAGGCCCTCGTCGTGGGCATGGTCATGGCCGTCGCGCTCGCCGTCGTCGTGCACCGGGTTCATCGTCGTACCGCCTCCAGGAAATGCCGAATGGGTGTCGGCGGATCTCTCCGCCGACACCCATCAGAGCCGGTCGACCTGTGTGCCTGCTGTGCGTTGCCAGTGCCGGAGCACAGAGCCCCAGGCTCAGCCGTAGAAGGACGCGATGAGCTCCTTGTTGTTGTCCTCCACGACCTTGCGCTTGACCTTCATCGACGGCGTCAGCTCGCCGGACTCGATGCTCAGGTCGTGGTCGAGGATCTTGAACTTCTTGATCGTCTCCCAGCGGTTGAGGCGGCCGTTGAGCTCGTCGACGTACCCGCTGACCATCTCCTTGGCCTCGGGGCTGGTGACGACCTCGGTGTAGGAAGCCCCCTCCTTGCCGTTCTGGGCGGCCCAGTCGGTCATCTGGTCGGGGTCGAGGGTGACCAGGGCCGAGACGAAGTTGCGCTCGTTGCCGATCACCAGGAACTGGCTGGCGTAGGGGCAGATCGCCTTGAACTGCGACTCGATCGCCGACGGCGCGATGTACTTGCCGCCGGAGGTCTTGAAGAGGTCCTTCTTGCGGTCGGTGATCTTGAGGAAGCCGTCGTCGTCGAGCTCCCCGATGTCACCGGTGTGCAGCCAGCCGTCCTCGGTGAGCGCCTCGGCGGTGGCCTCCGGGAGGTTGTGATAGCCCTCCATGACGTGGGGGCCGCGCAGCAGCACCTCGCCGTCCTCGGCGATCTTCACCTCGCTGCCCGGGAACGGCGCGCCCACCGAGCCGAACTTGTACTGGTCGGGGTGGTTGACCGTGGCGCCGGCCGCGTTCTCGGTCATGCCGTAGCCCTCGAGCACCGTGATGCCCGCGGCGTGGAACCACTCGGCGACCTCACGGTTCAGCGCCGCGGAACCGGAGATGAAGAACCGGACCCGGCCACCGAACCGGTCACGGACCTTGCTGAACACCAGCTTGTCGAACAGCCCGTGCTGGAGCTTGAGGGTCAACGGGACCGTTTTGCCCTCGCGCTTGAGCCGGTCGACCTCGAGGCCCACCGCGAACGCCTTCTTGAACAGCTTCTCCTTGGCGCCACCCTCGGCAGCCTGCATGGTGACGATGCGCGAGTAGGCCTTCTCGAAGATGCGCGGGGCGGCACCCATGAAGGTCGGCTTCACGATCGCCAGGTTGTCGATGATCTTGTCGACCCGGCCGTCGACCGCGGTCGGGAAGCCGCAGGCCAGCTGGGTCGAGAGCAGCACCTTGCCGAACGAGTGGGCCATCGGCAGCCACAGGAACTGCAGGTCGTCCTCGTGAAGGATGTCCTGGGAGGCGATCGCCTCACCCTCGTAGACCCAGGCCCGGTGGCGCAGGCGGACGCCCTTGGGCCGGCCCGTCGTGCCGGAGGTGTAGATCAGGGTGGCGAGCTGCTCGGGGTCGATGGCCGCAGCGTGGTCGGTCACCGCTGCGGGGTTGGCCTCGAGGAACTCTGCGCCGAGCCGCTCGAGCTCGGCCAGGTCGATCACCCAGTCGCCGTCGGCGGTGCCGTCGAACGTGACCACCTTGGCCAGGTGGGGCAGCTCCGCGCGGTGCTCGACCAGCTTGGCGACCTGGTCGTCGTCCTCCGCGAAGACCACGCGCGACTCCGAGTCGCTGAGGATGTACGCCGTGTCGGCCGCGTTCGTCGACGGGTAGACCGTCGTCGTGGCGGCACCAGCGCACATCACGGCGAGGTCGGCGAGGATCCACTCGTAGCGGGTGCCTGCGGCGATACCGACGCGTTGTTCGGGCTCGATGCCCAGTGCCATCAGGCCTGCCGCGAGACGGGACACGCGGTCGCCCACCTGCTGCCAGGTGACGGACTCCCAGTTGTCGCCGACCGGGAAGCGGTATGCCTCACTGGCCGACGACTTCTCCACCCTGTCGAGGAACTGCACCGCAACGTTGCGGGGCATCGTCTCGACGAACGATGCGTCGTAGTTGATCGGCATCTCACTCCTGATGGTTCGGCTGTGCGGGCGCGGTCGTCTGACACGACCCACCCTCGTGTACGTACCAGTAACCTAGATCACCGAGGCACCTCGCGCACGCGATCCCGCCCACCAGTCGCACAATGGGCGCAAAAGCCCATGAATCAGGCAGTGCCCCGCGCGGACGGCCGGCTGCACCGGCGCGGTCAGCGACCACCGGCGACCCGCAGGGTCGTGCCGGTGACGTAGGACGCGGCGTCGGAGAGCAGCCAGGCCACGGCCTCGGCTATCTCGTCGGGTGTTCCAGCCCGGCCCAACGGCACACGCCCTCCCACCCGCTCGAGCCGGCCGGGATCACCCGCGTCCGCATGGATGCGGGTGTCGACGAGGCCGGGAGCCACCGCCACGACCCGCACCCCGTCGGCGGCCACCTCCTGCGCCAGGCCGACCGTCAACGCGTCGATGCCCGCCTTGGCGGACGCGTAGTGGACGTACTCCCCCGGCGCGCCGAGGGTCGCCGCGCCGGAGCCGATGTTGACCAGCACGCCTCCTGCCCCGCCGTACGAACGGCCGAGGGCGCGCACGGCCGCTCGGGCCACGAGGATCGCGGCGGTCAGGTTGAGCTCGATGCTGCGACGTACGACGTCGACGGGGGTCTCGGCGAGTGGCGCGATGTGCAGGGTCGCCCCGGCGTTGTTGACCACGCCGGTCAGCGGACCGGCCCCGGACGTGGCGGCCGCGAACAAGGCATCGATGCCGTCATCGGTGGTGAGGTCGCCGCGCACCACTGTGCAGGAGGCACCCGCTTCGCGCACGGCCGCCGCAGTCTCCGACGCGGCGACCTCGTCGCGGGCATGGCCCAGCACCAGGTCATGGCCGTCGGCCGCGAGTCGCAGGGCCGTGGCGGCACCGATCCCGCGCGTGCCGCCGGTGACGAGGGTGACCGGTCGTGTCATGGAGCCAGTCAACCAGTCGTCCGCGTCAGTCCTGGACTGCCTTGGCGAGCGTGACGCACTGGGTGATCCACTCCCGGTCCCCAGCGGTGAGCGGGCCGCCGGCACGCTCGGCGTCCTGCACCGCCCACATCGCGTTGTGCACCATGCGTACGACGACCCAGTCGCGAGTGCGCTCCTCGTCGAGCTCCGCGTGGTCGACCAGCGTGTGGAAGCGCCGGCGTACGGCGTCGCGCAGGTCACCGCCCGCGACCATCTCGTCCCACCTGTTCCACAACATCGGAGCGACCTCGTAGTGCGGGTCGCCACTCATCGGCTTCGGGTCGATCACCAACCAGGGCTGACGATCGCCGGCCAGGACGTTCTCATAGTGGAGGTCGCCGTGGATCAGCGTGTCGGTGCTGGCAGGGTCGTCGACGAAGGACTTCCCCAGCGCCGTGGCCTGCTCGACGAGCCGCCGCGGGATCGGGGCGTTGCGCGGCAGCCGCGACAGGTCGTCGTTCCACCGGCCGACGAACGAGGTCAGCGAGCGCAGCTGTGGGAGTGCCGGCACGTGGATCCGCCGGTAGAGGCCGGCCACCACCTCGCAGGCCTCCAGGTCCCAGAGGTCGGTGAGGTCCTCGGGATGCAGCCGTTCGAGGAGCATCGCCCGGCGCCGCGGATCGGCGCGCAGCAGCGCCACCGCTCCATGACCGTGCCAGTGCTGCAGGGCCAGGTGCTCGTGGTCGGACTCCTCGGCGTCGGCGTCCGTGTGCAGCTTGAGCACCGCGGGCAGCCCGGACACGGTGCGCACCGGCAGGACCAGGGAGCAGAAGCCGTGCATCGACGGTCCGTCGAGCGTCAGGTCCCACTCGGCCAGCACCTCGGCGGCCAGTCTGGGCAGAGCATCCAGCCAGTCGGCCCACGCGTCGCCCAGCCGGGCCTGCGCGCGCAGTCCGGAGGGGATCTCCACGACGTCACCGTTCACGTGGGCCAGCCTAGGAGTGCCCGTGTGACCCGTGGTTTGCGCGACCCGGAACTGGATAGTCTCCCCGCACCCACTGACCTCCCGGAAGCAGACGACATGAACCTGCAGGACCCGACCCGACCCGACGCTGTCATCCTGCTCCCCGCAGTGCCGGCCACCATGGCGGAGGTCTTCGGGGTGGTCTCCCCGGAGCTGGCAGCCGCCCTCGAGGGTGTGCCGCCGGTTCCCGCGCTGGCATCCCGGGTCAACGGGTGCGAGCTCACCCTCGGTGTCGTGGGTGCTCCGATCACCGACCGGGACCTGCTGGCCGACCTGTCCACGAGTCCACTGCGCGCCACCCTGGAGCCCGCCGTCGCCGCTCACCGTGCGTACGCCACCATCACGGCCCCGACCGACGATCCCTGGACCAGCTCGGACCTGGTCAGCAATCTGGTCGCCTACCTGCTGGACGACACCGATGCGAAGGCGGTCTGGTTGCCGCGCCAGATGATCGTGAACACCGATGTGATGTACGTCCACGACGTGGCCGAGGGTCAGCCCGAGCGCACCTGGTTCCGGGTGCACGCGATGCAGGGCAGCGCCGGTGCGGCGACTGCCTTCACCCGGGGCCTCGGTGCCTTCGGCTGGCCCGAGGTGCAGGCCACCAACTGGCCGGGAGGCCCGGCCGACGCCTTCACCGCACTCACCGAGGCACTCGGAGCTCGGGTGCGGGAGCGACGGGCCCTGGGCGCGGGCGAGCAGCTGGAGCTCGCCGGCACCCGCTTCAGCCTGCAGCCGGGAACCGACGTCGTGGGCCAGGGCCTGGACGTGCTCGACCTGGTCCCCGGAGGAGCGTCGACCGGGCCGACCGTCGCGGAGCCGGCCAGGAAGCGCGGCTGGTTCCGGCGCGGCTGACCCTGCTGCTACTTCTTGGACTTCTCCGTGGGCTGCGTGGTCGAGAGGGCGGCGACGAACGCCTCCTGCGGCACCTCGACCCGGCCGACCATCTTCATCCGCTTCTTGCCTTCCTTCTGCTTCTCCAGAAGCTTGCGCTTGCGGCTGATGTCGCCGCCGTAGCACTTGGCGAGCACGTCCTTGCGGATCGCGCGGATATTCTCGCGGGCGATCACCCGGGCACCGATGGCGGCCTGGATCGGCACCTCGAACTGCTGCCTGGGAATCAGTTCCTTCAGCTTGCCGGCCAGCATCACGCCGTAGTTGTACGCCGCATCGCGGTGCACGATCGCGGAGAACGCGTCGACGGGCTCGCCCTGCAGCAGGATGTCGACCTTGACCAGGTCGGCGGCCTGGTCACCCGAGCGTTCGTAGTCGAGCGAGGCATACCCCTTGGTGCGCGACTTCAGCTGGTCGAAGAAGTCGAAGACGATCTCGCCCATCGGCAAGGTGTAGCGCATCTCGACGCGGTCCTCGGAGAGGTAGTCCATGCCGCCGAGCTGACCGCGCTTGGCCTGACAGAGCTCCATGATCGTGCCGATGTAGTCGGACGGCGTCAGGATCGTCGCGCGCACGACCGGCTCACGCACCTCGGCGACCTTGCCGTCAGGGTACTCGCTGGGGTTGGTGCACTCGATGACCGTGCCGTCTTCCATCGTGACGGTGTAGATCACGTTGGGCGTGGTGGAGATCAGGTCGAGGTTGAACTCGCGCTCGAGCCGCTCACGGACGATCTCCATGTGCAGCAGGCCGAGGAAGCCGCAGCGGAAGCCGAAGCCGAGGGCACCGGAGGTCTCCGGCTCATAGGCGAGCGCGGCGTCGTTGAGCTGCAGGCGCTCCAGCGCATCGCGCAGATTGGGGTACTCGTCGCCGTCAATGGGGTAGAGCCCGGCATAGACCATCGGATTCGGATGCTTGTAGCCACCGAGGGCCTCGGTGGCTCCGTGGTGCTGACTGGTGACGGTGTCACCGACCCGCGACTGGCGCACGTCCTTCACGCCGGTGATGAGGTAGCCGACCTCGCCGACCCCGATCTCGCTCCCCTTCACCGGCTCGGGGCTGATCACGCCGACCTCGAGCATTTCGTGCACGACGCCGTTCGACATCATCTTGATGCGGTCGCGGTGGGAGAGCTTGCCGTCGACGACGCGGACGTAGGTCACCACGCCGCGGTAGGTGTCGTAGACGGAGTCGAAGATCAGTGCCCGCGCAGGCGCATCGGCGTCGCCGACGGGCGCGGGGGTCTGCTTGACGATCTCGTTGAGCAATGCCTCGACTCCGACGCCGGTCTTCGCGGAGGTGAGGAGTACGTCGGACACGTCGCAGCCCACCAGCCCGGCAAGCTCGGCGGCGTACTTCTCGACGTTGGCGCCGGGCAGGTCGATCTTGTTGAGCACCGGGATGATGTGGAGGTCCGCGCCCATGGCCAGGTAGAGGTTCGCCAGGGTCTGCGCCTCGATGCCCTGGGCAGCGTCGACCAGGAGGACGGCCGCCTCACATGCCTCGAGCGAGCGCGAGACCTCATAGGTGAAGTCGACGTGGCCGGGAGTGTCGATCATGTTGAGCACATAGTCGCCCGGCCCCGAGTCGATGCCGTGACTCGCGGCTGCTTCCTGCGTGACGGTCCACGGCATCCGGACCGCCTGCGACTTGATCGTGATGCCGCGCTCGCGTTCGATGTCCATGCGGTCGAGGTACTGAGCCCGGGCAGCCCGCGCATCGACGACTCCGGTGAGCTGGAGCATCCGGTCGGCAAGGGTCGACTTGCCGTGGTCGATGTGCGCGATGATGCAGAAGTTCCTGATGATCGCGGGATCGGTGTGGCCGGGCTTCGGCGCTTGCGAGGTCAACGGCGGCATGCTCTCTGGGCTGTGGTGCGGAGTACGACGTGCGGCTCGTCATTGTCCCATGACCCCGGGCCAGCGCCGAACCGACAGATCAGTGGCTGTGGCCGGCGGTGGGCACCCAGTAGCGTCGCTTGTCGCCACGGAGCGACTCGAGCACCCCGCCGGAGGCCTCGATGGCCCGGATCGAGCCGACGTTGTCGTCGTCGCAGGTGACCAGGGCCGGGTCGATGCCGAAGCCGTGGGCCAGCGGCAGCATGCCTCGCAGCATCGCGGTCGCGTGTCCGCGTCGCCGGGCCGAGGGGCGTACGTCGTACCCGATGTGGCCGCCTATGTCCGCCAGGAAGTCGTTGAGCTCCTGGCGCAGCGCGATCCGCCCGAGGTAGGTCTCGCCGTCGACGTACCACCGGGTGGAGGTCAGTACCCAACGCTCGGGCAGGCGGGACCGGTCGACCTCCTCGGCGGCGAGCTGGTCGACGAAGGCTGCGAAGCCCTCGGCGCTGTGCCACGTGGCGGAGTACTTCTCGATCCAGCCGGCGGTCTGGGTGTCGCGGGCGCCCTCGGCGACGTACTCGTCCATCGCCTCGAGGAACGAGGCCATGACACGGGACGTGGGGCTGACGAGTTCCGGCATGCCTCACACGACATCACGTGGAGGGGCCGTCGCGCATCGCAATTATGTCCGGGAAGGTGGGTCGAGCCGTTCATCCGCGAGTCAACCGTCGCCGAACCGTTTCGGACGACGTCGTGCGGGTAGGGGCGGGGCGTCACCGCATCAACCATCCAGAAAGGGACTGCTCCCATGAGCAAGCTGATCACCCGAGCAGGTGTCCTGCTCGCCGCCCTCCTCATGACCGTCGGCGTCATGGCCGCACTGAGCACCGGCGCCACCGCGGCCACCGCGGCGCCGGCGGCCACGGTCGCAGCCGGCCCCGCCGCAAGCACGACTGCCGCTCCGGCCCGACTGGCCGCGCGACGCTACAACTGGGGGGCGATCGCCATATCGGACGGCGACTACGCCTGGGGCACGTCGTACGACTACGCCACCAAGCGCAACGCGCGCATCTCCGCGATCCGCCGGTGCCGCGCGCACTCCAACTACCCGTACAAGTGCGTGGTCAGGATGGTGATCGTGAACCAGTGCGGCGCCTACGCCTACAAGCGCCGCGCCGACGGCACGCTGCACTGGGGCTACGCTCGCTACTACTCGAAGGCCCGCACCATCCGGACCGCCAAGGCCCGCGCCGGCTACAACTCGCGGCTCCTGACGTGGGTGTGCACCACCCGCTGATCCGACACCCTCATGTGGACGCCGGTCCGCACCTCCGGGTGCCGGCCGGCGTCCTCGTGTCCGCCGTCGTGGCGCAGACAAGACCCCCAGGAGACCATCCCGCATGACCAGCACCCTCCCGGCCCGTCCAGCCAGCGGCACGACCGCGCGCCGGCTCGAGTGGCAGTTCCTCCCGCCGCACATCCGCGCGCTGGTCGAGGAGCACTGCGGCTCCCCCGTCGTCCGGGCCGACTCCCAAGGGGGCGGGTTCACCCCCGGCTTCGCCTCGGTGCTGACGTGCGAGGACGGCACCCAGCACTTCGTGAAGGCCGCCTCGGTGAAGGCGCAGAGGATGTTCGCGCTCTCCTACCGCGAGGAGGCGCGCAAGCTGGGCGTCCTCCAGGAACTCGTGCCCGCACCCCGTCTCCTGTGGTCGCACGACGACGACTGGGTGGTGCTCGGGTTCGAGTACGTCGACGCGCACCTGCCGGCGCGCCCCTGGCAGCGACCTGACCTCGACCGGCTCCTCGACGCACTGGAGGCGGTCGCCGACGTCGAGGCGCCGGCCGACCTGGCTCTGGACCTGATCGAGGAGGACCTCGCCGACCTGCCGGCGTACTGGGACGTGATCCGGGAACGGCACCCGAGCCTGGCCCATGCCGACGAGGCAGCCGACCTGGCCGCCGGGTTCGCCGAGGCCCTGCGTGGCGGCGCGGTGCAGCACACCGACATCCGCGACGACAACACCCTGCTCGGCACCGACGGCGCCCTGTGGATCTGCGACTGGAACTGGCCGGTCCTCGGGGCGCCATGGTTCGACACGCTGTCTGCCCTGATCGGTCCCCGCGGCGACGGCCTCGACGTCGAGGCTGTCCTGGCCTCTCGCCGGCTGACCCGCGACGTGCCACCCGCACACGTCGACAGCGCCCTGGCCCTGCTCGCCGGGCACTTCCTGAAGTCCGCCGACGACCCGGTGCCGTCCAACTCGCCCCACATGCGCGCCTCCCAGGCCTGGCAGGGGGCCGCCGTGTGGTCCTGGCTCTCCGAACGCCGCAACTGGTGACCCGTCGCCAGTTCGCATCGACCTGTCGCCAGTTCGACCCGAACGACGGATTTGGGGCGTTCCGGGGCCGCTGATAGAGTTTCTCCTTGCATGTCTGGCGCCCTCTTCGCTGACACGCCACGGACCGGATTTCCCGCTGGTCCAACGGGCTTTACTCACCGGCCCACCCAAGACCTCATATCCCAGTCCGAACCAAGTGAAAGCGCAGCAAACGTGGCGAACATCAAGTCCCAGATCAAGCGCAACCGTCAGAACGAGCTTGCGCGCGAGCGCAACAAGTCGGTCAAGACCGGTCTGAAGTCGGCCGTGCGCAAGTTCCGCGAACTCGCGGAGTCGGGCGACAAGGACGCCGCCGCGGCCGCCGCCGTCGACGCGAACAAGAAGCTCGACAAGGCCGCCTCCAAGGGCGTCATCCACAAGAACCAGGCCGCGAACCGCAAGTCGGCCATCAGCAAGAAGGCCGCCTCGCTCTGAGGTAGCCCTTGCCGCAACCAGGCGCCGTCCCCGTCAGGGGTCCGGCGCCTTTTTGCATGCCGACCCGTCGTGAACTCGAACCGACCCGTCGCCAGTTCGCGAACTCACGACGGGTCGCGAGCAAGGTCAGCGGCCGGGACGCTGCTCGCGCAGACCGGCGACCGTGAGCACGAGTCGTTCGAGGGTGTAGGCCGCATCGTGGGCCGCGCCCTTGATGTCGGCGTCGGCCTGGGCAATCGCGCGGATCGCCGAGCCGAGACCATCGGGGGTCCATGAGCGTGACTGGTCGCGCAGCGTGCGCAGCTTCCAGGGCGGTACGCCGACCTCACGGGCCAGGTCGGCCTCACGCATGCCCCGCGGCGCGGAGACGTAGCGGGCCAGGCCCCGCACACCACCGGCGAAGGCGGACGTGATCAGCACCGGAGGCGTGCCCCCGTCGAGAGCCCAGCGCAGCTCCTCGAGAGCAGGCGCCCGACGCCCGAAGAACGCGTGGTCGGCGACGGCGAACGACTTCGCCTCGGCGCGGCCACCGAAGTAGCGCTTGACCCGTTCGACGGTCAGCGACTCCCCCGGGTAGTCGTTGACGAGCTGGTGGGCCGCAGCGGCCAGCGAGCGCAGGTCCTGGCCGATGGCCTGGACGAGGAAGTCGGCGGCGTCGTCGTCGAGGCGCGAGCCGTGCCCGCGCACCTCCGAGACCACGAAGCGGGTGAACTCGACGCCCTTGACTGCCTGCGACTTCACCTCGTTGACGGCGCCGACCTTGCGCAGCTTGGTGAGCACGCCGCTCCCCTTCTGCCCGCCGCCGTGCACCAGCACCAACGCGATGTCCTCGGCCGGGGCCGCGCAGTAGTCGAGCAGCCCGGCCACCGACTCGTCGGGCAGGTTCTCCAGCCCCCGCACGACCACGCACCGGGTCGTGGAGAACAGTGACGGCGCCGCCAGCTCGCCCAGCGTGGCGAGGGTGAGGTCGTTGCCCTGGGCCTCGGAGAACTCAGCCTCCGCGTCGTGCTTTCGGACGGCGGCGCGCACTCCGACGACCGTGCGTTCGTTGAGGAACTCTTCGCTGCCGGTCACCAGCGTGACTCGGCCGAGGACGTCTGCTGCGCGTGGTTCTGCCATGGTGCGCCAAGCCTGCCACAGCCCGCCGACAGCGCCGACCCGCGGTGCGGCGGCCGGCCCGCCAGCCCGAGTCCGCGGGGCCATTCAGTCGCCGGTGGAGACCCGGAGCCTTCCGTCACGCAACGCGACGACCACGTCGCCGTCCCGGTCGGTGCGGAAGACCCGGGCTCCGGAGTCGCGCAGCGGTTCCATCGTGGAGGCCGCCGGGTGGCCGTAGTCGTTGTCCTCGCCCACCGACGCGATCGCGATCGCCGGATCGAGTGCGACCAGGAAGTCCATCTCCTGGTAGCGGCTGCCGTGGTGAGGGATCTTCAGCACGTCGACGCGCAGGCCCGGGTAGGCGGCCGCGAGTCGGGCCTGCCCGTCGGGCTCGACGTCACCGGTCAGCAGGATCCGGACCCCACGGATCTCGGCCAGCACCACCAGGGAGGCGTTGTTCGGGTCGCCGGCCAGCAGCGTGCCGGGCACGGGGCCGATCACCTGCATGCGCACGTCGCCGATCTGCTGCACCTCGCCGTACGCCGGGGTGCGGATCCGGCCGTCGGTCTCCGCCTGGACCGCGGCGAACCGCTCCTCCGGCTCCGGCAGCCCGCTGACGAGTACGGCGCCCACCCGGCGCCCACCCACCGTCTCGGCGAAGCCGTCGACGTGATCGGCGTGGAAGTGGCTGAGCACGATCGTGGGCAGCACCTTCACGCCCAGTCGCTCGAGGCAGTGGTCCATCGAACCGGCCTGGGGTCCGACGTCGACCAGCACGGCCTGCCCGTCGCCGGCGTTCAGCGCGATCCCGTCGCCCTGCCCCACGTCGCACACCGTCATCACCCACCCCTCGGGCGGCCAGCCCGGCGACGGCAACGGCACCAGCACGACCAGCACCATCAGCAGGCAGCAGCCCAGACCCGAGGAGCGGTGGGCCAGCAGCGTGCCGAGCGTGACTGCCAGCCCCGCGCAGATCGCGGTGAGCACACCGAGCGCGATCCAGTCGGTGCCCCACTCGATCGCGGGGAGCGCCAGCCCTGCGGCGCGGTCGGCGATCGCGATGATGCCGCGCGCGCAGAGGCAGGCCAGCCACCCGGGCACCATGCCGGCCCCGCTCCACACCAGTCCGATGACTCCTCCGAGCAGCCCGCACACCGTGGCCGGGGCGACCAGCGGCCCCGCAGCCAGGTTTGCCAGCACCGCGACCAGGCTGACCTGGCCCGAGATCGCGGCCACCAACGGAGTGCAGGCCAGCTGTGCCGCGGTCGGTACGGCGATCGCCTGGGCCATCCACATCGGCATCCAGTGCGCCAGGGCACGCGACCACACCGGCGAGAGCAGCAGGATGCCTGCCGTGGCCAGCACGGACAGCGCGAACCCGACGGCCGTGGCCAGCCACGGGTCGAGCAGCAACAGTCCCACCACGGCCACGCCGATCGCCCGCACGCCCCGACCGGTGCCGTTCGAGCCCATCCCGAGCAGCGCGACCGTGCCCATCGCGGCGGCTCGGACCACGCTCGGCTCGGTGCGGGCGAGGAGGATGAACCCGACGATGCCCGCCGCCCCGAGTGCGTACTGCCAGCGGCCACGCACCCCGCACCACCGGCCCACCACCAGCAGGAACCCGACGACCAGCGTGAGGTTGGTGCCGGAGACGGCCAGGAGGTGGGTCAGCCCAGAGGCCCTGAACTCCTCCTGGACCTGGTCGGGCAGGCCTTGGTCGTCGCCGTCGACCAGGGCCGGCACCAGTTCGCGGGCCGGGGCCGGACCGACCGAGGAGGACTCCCTGATCGCGTGGCGCACCGCGGCGGAACCACGCCACAGGACCGAGGGTGGGTCCGCCCGCGGCGGCGGGCCGAACGGTGTCAGCACCGCCGCCACGTCATGTCCCCCGGACGGCGCCAGCCGGCCGCGCACGGTCATGGTGCTGCCCAGCTCGACGTGCGCCCACGACTCGTCGGCGATCAGCAGCACCGGCGTGTGCACGTCGTACGACGACCCGCGTGCACCCAGCACGGAGACGGTGCCCCGCATGATGATGGACGTGGCGAACTGCCCCTGCACCGGTCGCGGGTCGGAGGTCACGGTCACCCGCGCGGACACGGCGGTACGGGTCTCGGACAAGGCCGCAGCCGGACCGGACCGCACGGCCAGGTCGCGCAGCGCAGCACTGGTCCCGACGGCCAGTGCGATCAGGAACCAGGCCACGACGGCACGCCGCAGCGCCGGCGTCTCGACCAGGCGGAAGACCACCAGGGTGACCAGCGCGCCGGCCACGGCCGAGGGAACGGGCGCGAGCAGTCCTCCCACACCTCCCAGCCAGGCGGCCAGCCCGGCGGCCGGCATCCGCAGGTCGGCGACCTCCGGCACCTCGGCCAGTCGGAGCAGGTCACCGGCACGCATCAGAGTGTGACGTGCGGTGCCAGGTCGGCCAGCGTCTTCTCACCGATTCCGTCGACCTCGAGGAGCTGGTCGACGCTCTGGAAACCTCCGTTCGTGTCGCGCCACGCGATGATGGCCTCGGCCGTGACCGGACCGACCCCGGGCAGCTCCTCCAGCTCGGTGCCGGTCGCCGTGTTGAGGTTGACCAGCTCGCCGGCCGGAGCACCGGAGGACGGGGGTGACGTGGCCGCGACACCCGGCGGAGCGGGTACCCCGACAGCGATCTGTTCACCGTCGACCAGGGGCCGGGCCTGGTTGAGACCGCTGAGGTCGACGCCGCGCCGGACGCCACCGGCAGCCTTCAGGGCGTCGACGACGCGGGCACCGGGCTCCAGCACGACGATGCCGGGGCGTCGCACCTTGCCGGTCACGTCGACGACCAGCTCGGTGGACGGGGACGCCGATCCCGAAGACATCGGCGCCGACGCCGAGGGCACCCCACCCGCAGGCGTTGCGAGGGCGGCACCACCCATCGGCTCGGCGACCGGGGCCCCGGCGTCGTCGCGGATCACCCACCACGCCGTGATCGCCAGACCCACGGCGACCAGCACGGCCAAGGCCGCCACCTGGCCGGCCGTGAGGGCCACTCGACCACGGAAGGCGGAGACGTCGACCCACGAGCGCGTCGTACGCCGGGCGGCGTGGCGTCCCGGCACGGGCAATGCCGGCGCCGGCAGATCGACGGGAGCGTCGGGACCGGACGCCCGTGGAGAGCCCGGCACGACCGACGACTCGGGCAGGGCCGGCTCGGACAGAGGCGGCACTGACGGTGGCGGGACCCAGCCGTCGTCGTCGTCATCAGGCGCGATCGCCGACTCACGCGCCAGCCGCAGCTCACGCACGTGCGTGTGCCCGTCATCGCCGGGCCCGGCGTCGGGGGACGGCGACCGCGGCGGGGACCCGGACGGCGACCGAGTCTCGGGGCCGGAGTGCGCGCGCAGCTCGGCGCTCAGCAGCTCCAGCCGACGGGAGACGGCTTCGGCGTGCGCAGTGGACTGACCTCGGGGACGCATTCCACGACCGTAGGAAAACCCGAGGGCGAACGACAGGGCACCCACTCCGCCCTGTGGACAGGAGCGTGAATCGCGTGCAGCTCAGTGCACGACAGTGCTCAGGCGCCGGTGGGCATCACACACACGGCGACCATTCCGGGGCCGACGTGGGCGCCCAGGACGGCGCCCAGCTCGACGGTCCGGACCGGTGCCTGCAGGCCGAGCCGGGCGGCCAGCTTGTTCGCGAGCTGCTCGGCCCGGTCCGGGCTGGCCAGGTGGGCCACGGTCAGCTCGACCGGGTCCTCCCCCGCGGCTTCGGCTGCAAGGTCCTCGAGTCGCGCCAGGGCCTTGCCCGCCGTACGCACCTTCTCGAACGACTCGATGCTGCCGTTCTCGATGCGCAGCAACGGCTTGACCGCGAGGGCCCCACCGAAGAACGCGGCGGCACTGCCCACGCGGCCGCCGCGCCGCAGGTACTCGAGGGTGTCGACGTAGAACAGGGACGTCGACGACAGGGCCCGCTCCAGGCCGATCTTCCCGGCCTTCTCCGCACTGGCGCCCCCCTCGAGGGCCCGCACGGCGGCGATCGCGGCGTACCCGACCGCCGGACCGACCTGCTGCGTGTCAACCACGTGCACCGGGATCGTCGCGTCACGCGAGGCCATCAGCGCGGACTCGAAGGTGCCGCTCATCCGGCTCGAGAGGTGGAACGTGACGATCTCGTCGTACCCCTGCGCAGCGAGGTCCGCGTAGACCTCGAGCATCCCTGCCGGGCTCGGCCGCGACGTGGTCACCGGCGTGAACGACTTCAGGGCCGCGGCCACCATCTCGGGGCTGGCGCCCTCGTCGACGCCCTCGTCGTAGGAGGTCGCGCCGATGATCACCTGCAGGGGAATCACGACGATTCCGTGGGCCGCGGCCTCGTCGTGCGTCAGTGTCGAGGTGGAGTCGGTGACGACGGCGACACGACGCTCAGGCATGCCCGAACCCTATCGTGGCGGGGCAGATTCACAGGCGAGCCTGTGAATCTGCCCGAATGCCGTGAAGCTTCACGTCATTCGGGCAGAAACGCACGGGCAGGTCAGCCCGCGACGATGTTGACCAGCTTCGGGGCGCGCACGATCACCTTGCGCACGGTCTTGCCCTCCAGCGCCTTGACGATCGCGGGATCGGCCAGCGCCGCCGCCTCCAGGTCGGCCTCGGAGACGTCGGGAGACACGTCCAGACGGGCCTTCACCTTGCCCTGGACCTGCACCACCGCGACCACGGAGTCCTCGACCAGCAACGCCTCGTCGACCACTGGCCAGCCGGCCCGGGCGACCGTCGGCTCGTGGCCCAGTCGGTGCCACATCTCCTCGGCCGTGTACGGCGCGACCAGCGACAGCATGATCGACACCGCCTCGGTGGCCTCACGGACCGCCGGGTCGGCCGGGCCGCAGCCGGAGTCGATCGCCTTGCGGGTCGCGTTGACCAGCTCCATGATGCGGGCGACCAGCACGTTGAACCGGTACGACTCCACCAGAGCGGCACCGTCGTGCAGCGTCCGGTGGGTGACCTTGCGCAGCGCCACGTCGCCGGCCGCCGGGTCGGCGCCGGGCTCGGAGGCCACGTCGCCACTCAACCGCCAGGCGCGTTGCAGGAACTTCGCCGAACCGGCCGGAGACACGTCGGCCCAGTCGATGTTGTCCTCGGGTGGGCTCGCGAAGACCAGGGTCAGGCGTACGGCGTCGACACCGAACTCCGCAAGTTGGTCCCCCAGGTTGATGCCGTTGCCCAGGGACTTGCTCATCTTGCGACCGTTGTTGATCACCTTGCCCTGCGACAGGTACGCCGAGAACGGCTCGTCCCACGAGATCAGCCCCATGTCGCGCATGGCCTTGGTGAAGAAGCGGGCGTACAGCAGGTGCAGGACGGCGTGCTCGTCACCGCCGATGTACAGGTCGCACGGGCCCCACTTCTCGGCCAGCGCGGGGTCGAAGGCCCGGGTGTCGTCATTGGGCGACAGGTAGCGCAGGAAGTACCACGACGAGTCCACGAACGTGTCCATCGTGTCCGTGTCGCGCTTCGCGGGTCCGCCACACGTGGGGCAGGCGACGTTGACCCAGTCGGTGGCCGCGCCCAGAGGCGAGACCCCCTTGGGCTTCAGGTCCGCACCACGCAGGTCGGGCAGTACGACGGGCAGCTGGTCCTCGGGGACCGGAACCTCGCCGTCGACCGGGCAGTGGATGATCGGGATCGGGGCACCCCAGTAGCGCTGGCGCGACAGCAGCCAGTCACGCAGCCGGAAGTTGACCGTGCCGCGGCCCAGGCCGGCGTCCTGCAGGTAGGAGATGGTCGTCGACTTGGCCTCGTCGACCGGCAGTCCGTTGATGTCCAGCGGGGCGTCCACGCCGGCCGCGGGCGAGTTTATCGTCGGCCCCTCGCCGTGGAAGGCCTCGCCCTCGAAGTCGGCCGGCGGCTCGGTGGTGCGCACGATCGGCAGGCCCATCTGCGTGGCGAACTGCCAGTCGCGCTGGTCTCCGCCGGGCACCCCCATCACCGCGCCGGTGCCGTAGTCGGCCAGCACGTAGTCCGTGGCCCACACGGGGATCTGGGCACCGGTGACCGGATTGGTCGCCGTGACGCCCAGGTCGACGCCGGTCTTCGGACGGTCGGTGGACAGCCGCTCGATCTCGGTCTCCCGGCGGATCTCCTCGCGGTACGTCTCGAACTCCGTGCGGCGCTCGTCGGTCACCAGCTCCTCGGCCAAGGGCGCGTCGACGGCCACGACCATGAAGGTCGTGCCGAAGATCGTGTCGGGCCTCGTGGTGTAGACCGTGACGGGTTCGGCCCGTCCCTCGATCACGAAGTCGACGTGCGCACCCTCGGAGCGCCCGATCCAGTTGCGCTGGGCGTTGACGACCTTGTCCGACCAGTTCTCCTGCAGGTCGTCCAGGCAGTCCAGCAGCTCCTGGGCGTACGCCGTGGTGCGGAAGTACCACTGGGTCAGCTCGCGCTTGGTGACCTCGGCGCCGCAGCGCTCACACGCACCGTCGACGACCTGCTCGTTGGCCAGCACGGTCTGGTCGTTCGGGCACCAGTTGACCGGGCTGTTCTTGCGGTAGGCCAGGCCCTGCTCGCGCAGCTTCAGGAACAGCCACTGTGTCCAGCGGTAGTACTCCGGGTCGGAGGTGTGCAGCCGGCGGGTCCAGTCGAAGCTCAGGCCGTACTTCTTGAAGGACTCGAACTGCGTCTCGATGTTGGCGTAGGTGTACGTCGCCGGGTGGGTGTCGTTCTTGATGGCGGCGTTCTCGGCGGGAAGGCCGAAGGAGTCCCAGCCCATCGGGTTCAGGACCTCGTAGCCCTTCTGCCACCAGTAGCGTGCGATCACGTCGTGCAGCGCGGTGACCTCGGCGTGGCCCATGTGCAGGTCGCCCGAGGGGTAGGGGAACATCGTGAGGGCGTAGCGCTTCTCGCGGGGCGAGTCGTCGTGCGCGACGAAGGGCGCCAGGTCCTCCCAGACCTGCTGCCACCTGTCCTGCGTCGCCATGACGTCGTACGTCGCCTCGCGGTCGGTGTCGACCGAATCGACCTGTGTCCGCTCGACCTGCTCACTCATCTGTTTCTCCTCGTGTCATCCCGCGTCCCGCATGTCAGTTCCGGCCGGCATCCAGGCAGTGCCTCTCGCACTGTCTGAGTGCACAAAAAAACCCTCCGGGCAGGGAGGGTGGCCGCGATGATCGTTCTCGATCAGCGCGGCTGGCGAAGAAGCAACCGCTGAGACATGCCACCATGTTACCGCAGGTCCCAGCCGGGGATTGGCCGGTACGAGCCATGGGCAGAAGACATGCACACCGGGGGCATCCGCCCCCGCCGAACACTCAGCCGGAACACCCACACCACTCCGCCGAACACCGAGGGTCCCCACCATGCGCCTGCGCTCCGCACTCCCCGTCGTCGTCTGTCTCGCAGCCCTCGTCCTGACCGGGTGCGACAGCGGCGACTCCACCGAGTCGGCCGTGGCCGGCGACCCCGCCAGTGCGCCCACGTTGAACGTGCCCGAGCCGACGACCTCTCCGACCGACGGGCCGAGCCTGTCACCGACCGTCCCCACCTCCCCGACCTCGCCGTCCACGGACGCCGACGTCACACCCGGCGGCACGGTGCTGAAGTACGGCGAGACCGCCACCGTCGCGCTGACCGACAGCGGGGACGGCGCGCTCGTCGAGTACACCGTCCGGAACGTCGCGATCGGCAAGGCCGGACCTCTCGGCCGCAACGCCCTGGTGACCATCGAGGTACGCGCCGTCGACGACCTGGCCAGCGCGCTGTCGCTGGGCGCGTTCGACTGGAAGGGCATCGTCGACACCGGTGAGGAGACGGTCTTCGGCATCGAGGAAGGGTGCGACGGACAGCTGCCGGTCACCGCGGCCGGTGAGAGCGGCACCATGTGCGTGGCGATGTCGGTCCCCGACGATGCCAAGGCCGTGACCGAGGTCCAGTACTCCGGCCTCGGAATGTCCGGTGACCCGATCGTCTGGAAGCCCTGAGGCCGTTCCACGGCGAGCCGCCGGAGCGGGTCCGGACCGTGATACCAATGTGCGCATGAGCCTCTCCGACCTGTTCCGACTCGACGACAAGGTGGCCGTCGTGACGGGCGCCTCCAGCGGCCTCGGGGTCGCCTTCGCCCAGGGCTTCGCGGAAGCGGGAGCCGACGTCGTGCTCGGCGCCCGCCGCGTCGACCGCCTCGAGGAGACCGCCGAGCTCGTGCGCGCCGCCGGACGCCGCGTGCTCACCGTCGCCACCGACGTCGCCGACCAGGCCCAGTGCCAGGCCCTCGTCGACGCGGCGATGGCGGAGTTCGGGCGGGTCGACGTGCTGGTCAACAACGCCGGCATCGGCACCGCCGTCCCCGCGACGCACGAGACGGTCGAGCAGTTCACCAGCGTGATCGACGTGAACCTCAACGGCTGCTACTGGATGGCCCAGGCCTGCGGCCGCGTCATGGAGCCGGGCAGCTCGATCATCAACATCAGCTCGGTCCTCGGCCTCACCACCGCCGGGCTCCCCCAGGCCGCGTACGCCGCCAGCAAGGCCGGGCTGATCGGCCTCACCCGCGACCTGGCGCAGCAGTGGACCGGCCGCAAGGGCATCCGCGTGAACGCGATCGCCCCCGGCTTCTTCACCTCCGAGATGACCGAGCAGTACCCGCCGGGCTACCTCGAGCAGCAGCAACAGCGCATCCCGGCCGGGCGCAAGGGAGACCCGCGCGAGCTGGCCGCCACCGCGGTCTTCCTGGCCTCCGACGCAGCGGGCTACATCACCGGCCAGACCCTGCCGGTGGACGGCGGCATGACGATCACCTGAGCCGGCGGCGACGTACCGGTCGGCGTCACGGCTCGATCAGGCCCACCCTGATCGCGTAGCGGGTCAGCTCCGTGCGGTCGCGCATGCCCAGCTTGGCGAGCACGTTCTCACGGTGCCGCTCGACGGTCTTGACGCTGATCGTCAGCTCCCGAGCGATCTCCCGTGACGAGTGGCCCTCCGCGATCAGCTTCACGACCTCGTCCTCACGCGGCGTGAGCACGGCACGGGGCAGGCGCTCGCCGCGGCTCAACCGCGCGAGGTAGTCGCGCACCAGCGTCGACTCCGCGCCCGGGTAGAGGAACGACTCGCCACGCAGTGCGGCCCGGCAGGCGTCGACGAGGTCGCGGTCGGCCACGGACTTCAGCACGTAGCCGCTGGCGCCGACCCGCAGCGACTCGAAGAAGTACTGCTCGTTGTCGTGCATCGAGAGCATCAGGATCCGCGGCGGATCCTTGCGCCGCGAGATCTCGCGGGCCGCCTGGAGTCCGGTGAGCCGCGGCATCGCCACGTCGAGGATCGCCAGGTCGACCTCGGTGGTGCGCAGCAGCTCCACCGCCTCGGCTCCGTCGCCGGCCTCGGCCACCACCTCGAGGTCGGGCTGCTGCTCGAGGATCATGCGTACGCCGCGGCGTACCAGCGTGTGGTCGTCGGCCAGGAGGATCCGCGCCGACCTGCTCACCACGGCACCTCCAGGCGTACGACGGTGCCACCGCCGTCACGACGCTCGACGGCCAGGTTCCCGTGCACCAACGACGCCCGCTCGCGCATGCCGCGCAACCCCGTGCCGGTCGCGCCGGATCGGATGCCGCGGCCGTCGTCGGCCACCGTGAGGACGACGTCGCCGCCCACCTGCGCCAGCGACAGCTCCACCGTGGCCGCCTCCGCGTGCCGCGCCACGTTTGTCAGCGCCTCCTGGGCGACCCGGAAGACGACCAGCTCGACGGCGTCGTCCAGCACCGGCAGCCCAGGCATGATGCCGCGACTCACGTGGGTGGAGGTGTGCGTGAAGAGCTCGGTGGTCAGTGCGGCCAGGGCACTGCGCAGGCCGAGGTCCTCGAGCACGTGCGGCCGCAGCTGACGGGCCACGCCGCGCACCTCGTCGAGACTGGCTCGCGTGGCTTCGCGGGCCCGCTCGAGGGAGGCGGCGGTCTCGGGTGGAGCCTGTTCGGCCAGCGCGCCCAGCTCGAGGAGCACGGCGGTGAGCGACTGTCCGACGCCGTCGTGCAGCTCCTGGGCGATGCGGGCCCGCTCGGCCTCCTGTGCCGCGAGGGCGGCCAGGCTGCTGTCGCGCTGCGCGGCCTCGATCCGGCCCAGCAGGTCGTTGACGGAGATCGCGAGCTCCCGCGAGATGCCGGACTCGGGGACCGGCAGTCTCTCGATCGGATCGGTCGAACGGGCCCTGTCCAGCTGGGCGACGAGTCGGTCCAGCGGCCTCAGGTTGCTGCCGACGAGCACGGAGTTCGCCACGATCATCACGGCCAGGCCGACGGCCAGCACGATGACCTCGGACCACAGGGGGCGTGGCGACACGGTGGCCGGGGAGAACGCGAGCAACGCCGTACCGAGGGCGAACAGCACACCGTTGATCAGGATCACCCGTGAGGAGAGCGAGACACCGTGGGCGCTGGTCATGCCGCCATGCTCACGCACCCGTCCAAGCCTGTCCACGCAATCACGGCCTCGCAGGCAGTTTTGGGGAGCAGACCCCATGTGTTGTGGCGCGGCAGTCGCGAAGACTGGAGACCAGCGGGGCCCCGCCTCGATGTCCTTGCATCGGATCCGGCGGGGCCACCGCACCAGCACGGCGCACAGGAAGGGGCGAGGCATGCTCGTCGTGGTTGTCGGGCTCGTCGCGGTCTCGGTGCTGCTCGTGTGCGTCGCGGCGTTCCTGCGGCGTACCTCCGAAGCGACGCCGGAGCCGCACCGACTCTGGGCGGTCGCCTCGGCCAACACCACGGACGGGGTCACCGCGCGCACGGGAGTCGAGTTCGTGGTGCACCTGCCCGGGGCGGTGGCCGACGCCGGAACACTCAGTGACGCGGTGGAGGACCTGCTGCGCCGCGGGATCGCGGCCTCACCTGCCCATGCGCTCCCCTCGATCGGCGATGACCCGGCCGGGTTGTCCGGCGCCACCGTGGCCGGCGTCGCGATCGAGAGCGCGGTCGTCACGTCGTCCGAGGTCGAGGTCACCCCCGAGCTGCGCCGCCTGATGCTCGACCGCACGACGCCGCACGGGACCGGCTGACCGGATGGGCGCACCTCCCTCATGGATCTGAACGTGGCGATCCTCGGTGCCACCCTGGTCCTGCTGGCCGGGGTGGCAGCCGTCCGCGTGTCCGCCCGTGCCGGTGTGCCCAGCCTCCTGCTCTACCTGGCCATCGGCCTCGCGATCGGCGAGGCCGGCCTCGGCCTGCAGTTCGAGGACGTCGACCTCACCATGCTGCTCGGCACCCTCGCCCTGGCCGTGATCCTGGGCGAGGGCGGGTTCAGCACGAAGTGGTCGGTGATCCGGCCCGTCGTCGGCCTGGCCGGGGTGATGGCCACCCTCGGCGTCGCGGTCAGCGTCGCGGTGACGTCGGCCATCGCCTGGCTGGTGCTCGACGTCGACGTGCGTACGGCGCTCGTGCTCGGCGCGGTCGTGGGTTCGACGGACGCCGCTGCGACGTTCTCCGTGCTGCGCCGGATGCCGATCAGGCCGCGGCTGCGGTCACTGCTCGAGGCGGAGTCGGGCTTCAACGACCCACCGGTGATCATCCTCGTCACGGTGGTGGTCAGCGACGCCTGGGACACCGCGAACCCGTGGCAGATCGGCGGCCTGATCGTCTACCAGCTGACCCTCGGCGTGCTGATCGGCCTGGTCGTGGCCTGGTTCGGCCAGCACCTCCTGCAGCGCAGCGCGCTCCCCTCCGCCGGGCTCTACCCGCTGGCCACGATCGCGATCATGTTCCTGGCCTTCGCCACCGCCGGTGCGGCCGGGGCGAGCGCGCTGATGGCGATCTACGTCGCCGGCATGTGGCTCGGCAATGCCGACCTGCCCCACCGGCAGGCCACCGCCGGCTTCGCGGACGGTCTCGGCTGGCTTGCCCAGATCGGGCTCTTCGTCCTGCTCGGCCTGCTGGCCAGCCCCTCCCGCCTGCCGGAGGCCTTCGCGTCCGCGGCGATCGTCGGCATCGGACTGACCTTCGTGGCCCGCCCCGTCTCGGTGTTCGTGTGCACGTCCTGGGCCCGGATCCCCCTGCGCGAACAGGTCTTCCTGTCGTGGGCGGGCCTGCGGGGCGCCGTGCCGATCGTGTTGGCCACCATCCCCGTGGCACAGGGACTGCCTGCTGCGCAACGCATCTTCGACGTGGTCTTCCTGTTGGTCGTGGCATTCACGCTGGTGCAGGCACCGACGCTGCCGTGGCTGGCTCGTCGTACCGGCGTGACCGTGGACTCCACACCCGAGGAGCTCGAGGTCGAGTCGGCGCCGCTGGAGCACATGCACGCCCACCTGTTGCAGTTCCGGGTCCCGTCGGGGTCGCAGCTGCACGGGGTCTACGTGAGCGACCTCCGGCTCCCACCCGGTGCCGCACTCGCCCTGGTGCACCGCGACCGGGAGCTGCTCAGTCCCGACGTACACACCTCGTTGCGTGGTGGCGACCACCTGCTGCTCGCGGTCCCGGACGACGCCCGGCAGGCCACCGAGGAGCGGCTGCGCGCGATCGGGAACCATGGCCGGCTCGCGGTCTGGTACGGCGAACGCCCGGCGCCAGCCCCGGCCTGAGCGGGGTGCCGACGAGGTCAGTCGCGGACGACGACGACCGGGCCGGAGGCGTGCCGGATGCACTGGTCGGCCACCGAGCCGAGGACCAGGCTCTTGAACCCGCCGCGCCCGCGGCTGCCGACCACGAGCACGTCCGCGGTCTCTGCCGCCTTGATGAGTGCCTGCGCCGACGGACCGCAGGCGACGTGCACGTGCACCTCGATCGCGGAGTCACCGACGATGCCGGCCACCCGGGCCTTCTCTGCCTCGAGCGTGGCCTCCTCGAGCTCGAGCATCGATGGAGTGATGCCCAGCGGGACGTCGTCGGGCCTGATCGCACTGGTGAAGGTCCAGGCCCGGATCACGTGGACGGCGCAGCCCCGACGCGCGGCCTCGCCCACCGCGTAGGTGATCGCGGCGGCCGCGGATCGGGATCCGTCGTCGCCCACCACGACGCCGCCCTCGGGAGTGATGTCGCGGTTGAGCTGGTCCCTGACGCCTGCCATGGGTCAACCATGCACCATCGCTGCGGTCGACGGCGAGGGTTCGGAGTGGTTCGCCCCGGTTCGGCAGGTCAGGTCAGGCGACGCCCCGACTGCTGCTCCGGGTGCGTCCCACGACCTCGTCGATGACGTCGAGGATCGCGTCGGGATCGTCGATCATCGGCACGTGGCCGCAGTCCTTGAGCGGCACGTGGCGCGCCGCCGGGAGTCGCAGGCGCGCCGTCCGGGACTGTCGGTAGGGCAACAGCCTGTCCTTGGTCCCCCACGCCACCGTGGTCGGCACGTCGACCTGCTCCTCGAATGCGTACCCGACGCCCGAACGGGCGGTCGGGAAGAATCCGCTGCTGCGCTTCATCGCCAGGCAGTCCTGGTACGTCGCCCACGCCGTCATGCGGTCCGGATGGGCATAGAGCGGAGCACCGACCAGGCGCCTGCCCGCGGCTGACCCGGCGACCAGCTGGAGGACCCGATCGGGCAGGGTCGCCGCGACTCGCATGAGTACAAGAGGGACCAGCGCCTGGAAGCGGTCGACGCGGCCGAAGAACCCGGCCGGGCTGATTGCGGTCACCGACGACGCCAGACCACGGGCACCGAGCTCGAGGGCGATCGCGCCACCGAGCGAGTTGCCGACGACGTGCGGGCGGTCGATGCCCCACTCCGCGAAGTTCGCCGCGAGGTCGGCGCACGCGTGGTCCATCGTGTAGGCCACGCCCTTCGGGTAGCCCGGGGAGTCACCGAACCCGGCGAGGTCGAGCGCGATCACGTCGTAGCGGTCGGCGAGACGGTCGAAGAGCGGCGCCCAGGCACCGCGCCGGTGACCGATGCCGTGGATCAGCACGACGGGTTCACCAGAACCGGCGCGATCATGGACCAGGTGGGACAACTGCATGTCGACAAGCCTCCTGAAGTACGTGTTACGTGGAGTCTCACATACTTCAGGTACGAAGGGAACAGGCACGACCGGCATTGCTGGAGGGAATCACGCAGGTTCCGCGTGATTCCCTCCAGCAGATCGACTGCCTGCGACTGTCTACGGAGTGCCGGGGAAGCGGGCGAACCGGACCCGGTCGACCCCGCCGACCGTGGTGAAGGTGCCGCCGACCGACAGCGAGTTCGGCGTCGGGGTGATCGCCCAGACCCCCATGTCGCCACCGACGGGGTTCGGGTCCCAAGGGGTCACCGTGCCGTCCGAGGCGTTCAGCGAGGCCAGGAAGCAGCGCTTGATCTTGTAGGTGACGATCTGGGAGAAGTGCCCGCCGATGTAGACCTCGGTCGCCGTGGGGTAGATCGCCTGCGTGTCACCGCTGGTCTTGCGGATCCACACCAGGTCGCTGGTCGCCGTGTCGTAGGAGAAGAGGCGGTTGTCGGGCGTCGAGAAGTAGAGACGTGAGCCGTCCGGGGAGAGGCCCAGCGTGATCGAGAGGTCGCTGCCCTCGGCCGGGTTGAACGCCGTGGCGTCACCGGTGGTCGAGGCGATCGCCCCCACACCGAACGGACGGTCGAGCCCGCCGAGCTTGGAGAACGCACCGGCCGCATAGACGACCGCGCCGTCCGGTGACACCCGGATCGACTTCACCCCGGCATTGGCGCGGGAGCGGAAGTTCGAGATGACGTCACCCGACGAGCTCAGCGCCACGAGCGAGGCACGGACGGTTCCGTCGATGCCGCTGAAGGTGCCACCCACGTAGAGCCTGTCGGCGTACGTCGTCAGGGCCGAGATGCCGGGCGACGTGCCCGTCGTGTCGGCCTGCCAGGTCGGGAGCGCGGTCCCGGTCGCGATGTCGACCGCCGCCAGGTTGGCGCGGGCAGCGCCTCCGGCCGTCGTGAACCTGCCGCCCACGTAGACGGTCGTGCCGTCCGCCGAGCCGGCCAGTGCCCGGACGATGCCGTCGGTCGACGGGTTGAAGGTCGGGTCGAGGGTGCCGTCGGCGCGGATGGCGGCCACGTTCGCCCGCGGCTTGCCGCCGACCGTCGTGAAGTCCCCTCCGATGATCGTCAGGTCGCCCACCTGGGCGATCGCGTAGACGGGGCCGTTGACCCGGGGCGTCGCGTCCGTGGTCATCGACGGACTCGCCTGTGTCGGCTGGGCGAACATCATCAATGCCATGGCGACCGCCGCGATCACCGTGCGTCGCCCACGTCGAATCAACAGCTCAACGTCCATCGTGCGGCCTCCCAGCTCGACGCTTCGGCCGCACGGTGCGTCCAGTGTCACGTTAGGTTTCGGGACGCCCCGCGAGCATGCCGCAATTTGGTTACTTCGCGGGCCGCACGTGGGCCCACGCCGGCGACAAGCCAGGAAGACCGCCTGCCGGCGTGCCGTTGAACATGCAGTTCGCACCTTCACCCGCCCCGGTCACGCTCAACAGCCGGCTCGCGGAGCCCAACTGCATGTTGAACGGCACGGCTCCCGGTGCACCAACGCAGAACGGCCGCCCGAAGGCGGCCGCTCTGAGATTTGGTGGAGCTGAGGGGACTCGAACCCCTGACCCCCTGCATGCCATGCAGGTGCGCTACCAGCTGCGCCACAGCCCCATCATCACCAGCCTTGCGGCTGACAACGTCGGGAAGTTTAACCAACGTCCGGTCGAGATGCGAAATCGGGGGTCGGCACGGCACTTGTGCGGCGCTGTTGACGGATCGCACGTCGTACGACGCGTGTGGAGCGACCGTCACCTCGCGTCACCCGGGAGGGGTGGGACGGGCGGTCAGGTTGTAGGCCGCGAGCCGGAATCGACCACCCTCGTCGAGCTCCTCGAGCACCGCCCAACCGCAGTTGTCGAGGCCCTGGAGGCCGGAGGCCTGCTCGCCCGGCCAGTTGAGTGCGGCCATCAGCGCCACCTTCAGCGCCGCGCCGTGGGCCACGACCACGCCACACTCCCCCGCGGCCAGACCGGCCACGACGTCGTCGAGCCCGTCCGCGAAGCGGGACACCACGTCGGCAGTCGTCTCACCTCCGGGAACAGCCGTGAAGTGCCCGGCCCGGAAATCGGCGTACTCGGCCGGGAACTGCTCGGCGTACTCCGCCATGGTCAGCCCGGTGCGCGCCCCGAGGTCGAACTCGCGGAACCGCTCGTCGAGCCGCGCGTCGAGGCCGGTCTCCTTGGAGACGTACGCCGCAGTCTGGCGGGCGCGGGCCAGGTCGGAGGACCACAGCACGGTCGGTGCGTACGCCGCGACGTACGGCGCCACGGCGGACGCCTGCTCGTGCCCCGTGTCGTCGAGCTCGACGTCGGCATGCCCCTGCCCACGGCCGATCGCGTTCCACGCGGTCTGGCCGTGCCGGAGCAGGACGAGTCGTCGGGTCACTTCTCGTGGGAGACGACGTCTGCCGGCAGCTCGATGGCCGGACAGTCGCGCCAGAGTCGCTCGAGCGCGTAGAACTCGCGCTCCTCCTCGTGCTGCACGTGCACGACGATCTCGCCGTAGTCGATCAGCACCCAGCGTCCGTCGCGCTCACCCTCGCGACGGATCGGCTTGGCACCGATCTCGCGGAGCTTGTCCTCGATCTCGTCGACGATCGACTTGACCTGGCGGTCGTTGGAGGCCGAGGCCAGCACGAACGCGTCGGTGATCGCCAACTGCTCGGAGACGTCGAAGGCAATGATCTTCTGGGCCAGCTTGTCCGAGGCCGCACGTGCGGCGGCATGGACGAGCTCGACGGCATGGTCGGTGGCGGTCACTTCGTTGCTCCAGAGGGATAGAGGTCGTGCTTGGCGATGTATTGGACGACACCGTCCGGCACGAGGTACCAGACCGGTTCGCCGCGTTGCTTGCGGTCACGACAGTCGGTCGAGGAGATCGCCAGGGCGGGAATCTCGACCAGCGTCACCCGTTCGTGCGGGATCGAGGCCAGGGTCTCGGCCTCCATCTCGTAGCCGGGCCGGGTGCAGCCCACGAAGTTGGCGAGCTTGAACAGCTCCTCGACGTCACGCCAGGTGAAGATGTTGGCCAGCGCGTCCGCCCCGGTGATGAAGTAGAGATCGGCGTCGGGCAGCTGCTCGCCCAGGTCGCGCAGCGTGTCGATCGTGTACGTCGGACCGTCCCGGTCGATGTCGACCCGGGAGACGGTGAACCGGGGATTCGCCGCGGTCGCGATCACCGTCATCAGATATCGGTGCTCCGCCGGTGACACCACGCGATCCGACTTCTGCCACGGATCGCCGGTGGGCACGAAGATGACCTCGTCGAGGTCGAACCACGCCTGCACCTCGCTGGCCGCGACGAGGTGTCCGTGGTGGATCGGGTCGAAGGTGCCACCCATCACCCCCACGCGACGGCGTTCGCCCATGATCAGCTGTGCTCGCGCCCGCCGCCGATGGCAATCAGGATCAGCAGTGAGGCCAGCAGGAGGCCGAGCGCGATGGCGCCGACGACGTACGGGCTGACGGCGGGCTCACTGTGGGCCTCGGCGGCGATGATGGTCAAGGAGGTCAACGACATGGCCGCGATCCTATCGTGAGCCGGGCGTCGGCCACGCCACCGGACGCCGATCCGGATTCACCCGGCACCGGACTCAGTGGAACAGGCTGGTCAGGCCGGCCAGGATCACCCACGACTGGATGCTGCGTCCGACGAAGATGGTGGTGACGTACATCGTCATGTTGAACCGCAGGGCGCCGGCGATCGCACCCATCACCAGCAGGGGTGGCGCTCCGACCAGGGCGCTGGAGAACATGAAGGCTGCGGCCAACCTCGGCCGGGCCTCGATGCGCTTCTCCCAGCGGTCGAAGCTGTTCTTCCAGCGCTCGGACTCCATGCGCTTGCGCATCCACGGCAGCTGCAGCGACTTCTGCGTGCCGTGGTACCACAGCACCTTGCCCAGGGCCTGGCCCGCGCCCGCCGCAATGGCGACCGGGAGGGCGGCACTCTTGGGGATCTGGGTGGCGAGAGCCACCAGGTAGACCTCGACGTTGAAGATCGGCACGACGGCCGAGAGGATGCTGAAGCCGAGTGTGCCGAAGAACGCCTTCATGCCCCGGCTCCCCCGAGTCGCACCCCACGCATGACAGGGACGCTACAGGCTGTTGCCTCAGCGGATGTGACCGTCCCCCGTCACGACGTATTTCGTGCTGGTCATCTCGACCAGTCCCATGGGGCCGCGGGCGTGCAGCTTCTGGGTGCTGATGCCGATCTCCGCACCGAAGCCGAACTCACCCCCGTCGGTGAATCGCGTGGACGCGTTGACCAGCACGGCGGCCGAGTCCACGGCCGTGGTGAAGCGCCGGGCCGCCGCCTGGCTCTCGGTCACGATCGCCTCGGTGTGCTGGCTGCTGTTGGCGCGGATGTGCCGGATCGCCCCCTCGATGTCGGGGACGACGGCAGCCGCGATGTCGAGGCTGAGGAACTCCTCGGCGTAGTCCTCGTCGGTGGCCGGCACCACCCCGTCGTACTCACGGAAGCGCTCGTCGCCGTGGATCGTGACGCCCTTGTCCTGCAGGGCGTCGATGATCGTCGGCAGGAAGTCATCGGCGATGTCCTCGTGCACCAGCAGGGTCTCGGCCGCGTTGCACACACTGGTGCGGTGGGTCTTGGAGTTGACCACGATCGCGACCGCCTTCTCGAGGTCGGCGTCGACGTCGACGTAGACGTGGCAGTTCCCGACACCGGTCTCGATCACAGGCACCGTCGACTCGGCGACCACGCTGCGGATCAGGCCGGCGCCTCCGCGCGGGATGAGTACGTCGACCAGGCCGCGCGCCCGCATCAGCACCTTGGCGCCCTCGTGGCCCTCCCCCGGCACCAGCTGCACGACGTCGGGGTTGAGGCCGAGTCCCTCGATCGCCTCGCGGAGCACCTCGACGATGCGGGTGTTGGAGGAGAGCGCGGAGTTGGAGCCCTTGAGCAGCACCGAGTTCCCGGACTTGAGGCAGATGCCTGCGGCGTCGGCGGTCACGTTGGGACGGGCTTCGTAGATGATGCCGACCACGCCGAACGGCACCCGCACCTGGCGCAGCTCGAGGCCGTTGGCCAGCGTGCTGCCGCGCACCACCTCGCCGACCGGGTCGGCCAGCCCGGCGACGTCGCGGAGGCCCTGGGCCATGCCCTCGATGCGCTCGCGGTCGAGGCGCAGCCGGTCGATGATGTTGGGCGGCGTGCCGGCCTGCTCGGCCCGGGCGATGTCGTCGCGGTTCGCGGCCACGATGGACTCGGTCCCGGCCTCCAGCGCGTCGGCCATCGCCGCCAGCACGGCGTCCTTGGTCGACCTGGTGGCGATCGCGAGATCGTGGCTCGCCTCCCGGGCGCGCTCCGCGACTGTCCTGACGTCCTGCTCGATGCTCACTCCTTGAGCCTAGTCGGCGAACGACGCAACCATCGGGGTGTCTCAGGCGTCTGACACAGCAGGGAGTCCATCCATCGGGAGGCAACACGTGAAACGTTCCAGGCTCGTCATCGCCCTTGCTGCTCCACTCACCGCACTCGCCTGTGTCGCCGCCGGCAGCACGGCCGGGGCGGCACCGACCCTGTCCACGGCATCTTCCGGGGCCTCGGGCGTCTCGACCGCCGACGAGGCCACCCCGTCACCGCTGCGACTGACGGCGCCCCGCCTGGTCGAGGGCTACCTGTCCGGCACGCGGGTCGAGTTCGACCCGTCGCTGCGACTGGTGGCGCAGGGTGCCCCCTTCGAGATCAGGTCGAAGCGCACGGCGTACGGCGCCCCGATCGTCACCACCTGGCACCACGGGGGCGAGGTGGTCACCCTTCCCCGGCGTACGGTCACCGACTTCGCGGGCCTGCCCGGCTTCCTGCGGATGGACTTTCGCAAGGGCGGCGAACTCGTCACCACCCGCTACCGGTCCGGCTGCCTGAACAGCTGGTCCACCGAGAGGGCACACCCCGATGCCCCGCTGCGCTCGCCGTACCCCCAGAGCTGCTCGACCAGCCGCATCATGCTCGGCTCGGTGATGGGCATCCAGGAGGGCTACGCCACACGGCTCGACTCCTGGATGCGGCTGAAGCTCGCGCCGGGGCGCTACCAGGTGACGGTGGCGGTCACCGCGAAGTACCGCACCCTTTTCGGCATCCCCGCCTCGGACGGGGTGAAGACCTTCACCCTTCGGGTCAGCAAGGACGCACCCGACTACGACGATCACGAGCGTCGGACCGTCACGCCGTCGTTGCGACCAGGCACGACCGAGCCCACCAGGGCGGCAGCCGGTGCACCGGGCGAGCCCCAGCCCGACCTGCGCTCGATCCCCGCGTTCGGCATCCGGGTGGACGGCTCGGGCAACTACCTGCAGTTCTCCGCGAACGTGTGGAACGCCGGCAACAGTCCCCTCGTCGTCGACGGCTTCCGTCGGCCGAACGAGGACATCATGGACGCCTACCAGTACTTCCTGGACGCCGACGGCAACCAGGTCGGCTATCGCCTGGTCGGCACCATGGCGTGGGACAACAAGGACACCCACCAGCACTGGCACTTCCGTGACTTCGCCCGCTACCGCCTGCTCGATGCGCACAAGGTGGGCGTGGTCCGCTCGCGCAAGGAGGCGTTCTGCCTGGCCAACACCGACGCCATCGACTACACCGTCGACGGCGCCGACTGGCAGCCGGACACCACAGACCTGCACACCGCGTGCGGTGAGCGCGACTCCCTCAGCATCCGCGAGGTGCTGGCCTCGGGCTCGGGTGACACCTACGCGCAGTTCCGGGCGGGTCAGTCGTTCAGCCTGAAGGGGCTGCCCAACGGGGTCTATTACATCGCGGTCGAGGCCAACCCGGTGCACAACCTGGTCGAGAGCGACACCACGAACAACGTCGCCTACCGCAAGGTGCTCATCGGCGGACGGCTCGGTGCCCGCACGGTCAAGGTCTACCCGATGAACGTCGACTGACCCGTCGCCAGTTCCCGTTGACCCGTCGCCAGTTCTCGTTGACCCGTCGCCAGTTCTCGTGGTCCCACCGAATTCACGACGGGTCGACCGAAACTGACGACGGGTCGATCAGGACTGGCGACGGGTCGACGGAAATGAGGAACGCCGCGTCCTCCCCGACGGGAGGACGCGGCGTTCGTCGTACGACGTGCTGGCGGCGAGGGGTCAGCCCTTGCGCTGGTTGATCGCCTCGGTCAGGGCCGGGAGGACCGTGTGGAGGTCACCGACGACACCGAAGTCGACGAGCTCGAAGATCGGGGCCTCCTCGTCCTTGTTGACGGCCACGATGGTCTTCGAGGTCTGCATGCCGGCGCGGTGCTGGATCGCACCGGAGATGCCGTTGGCGACGTAGAGCTGCGGCGAGACGACCTTGCCGGTCTGGCCGACCTGGAAGGTGTGCGGCTTCCAGCCGGAGTCGACGGCGGCACGCGAGGCGCCGACGGCGGCACCGAGCGAGTCGGCGAGCGCCTCGATCGGGTCGAAGTTGCCGCCGGTGCCACGACCACCGGAGACCACGATGGCGGCCTCGGTGAGCTCGGGGCGACCGGTCGCCTCACGCGGCTGCGAGGCCACGATCTGGGCGGTCTTGGCCGCGTCGGAGATCGTCGCGGCGAACTGCTCGACGGCACCGGCACCGGCCACCTCCTCGGGGGCAGCCGAGTTGGGCTTGACCGTGATGATCGGCGTGCCCTTGGCGACCTTGGCCTGCACGGTGAACGAACCGGCGAAGACCGACTGGGTGGTGACCCCGCCGTCGGTGACGTCGGTCGCGTCGGTGATGACACCCGACTCGATCTTGATCGCCAGGCGACCGGCGATCTCCTTGCCCTCGGCGGAGGACGGGATCAGGATCGCACCGGGCGAGGCCTGGGCGGCGATCTGGGCGAGCACCTCGGCCTTGGGGGCCACGAGGTAGCCCTTGATCTCGGCGTCGTCGACGACGTAGACCTTCTCGGCACCGAACTTCTTCAGCGCCTCGACGGGGGCCTCACCGGAGCCGATGAAGACGGCCGACGGCTCGCCGAGGCGGCGGGCGATCGTCAGGAGCTCGTTGGTGGTCTTGCGGACGTTGCCGTCGACGTGGTCGACGAGTACCAGGATTTCAGACATGTTCAGGCTCCTCAGATGAACTTCTTGGAGGCGAGGAAGTCGGCCAGCGCCTTGGCGCCCGAGCCGTCCTCGTCGGTCACGATCTCGCCGGCGGTGCGCGGCGGGCGGGCCGTGGTCTCCTCGACCGTGGTCCAGGCGGCATCGAGGCCGACCTGGCCGGCGTCGACACCGAGGTCGGCCAGCGTGTAGGTCTCCAGCGGCTTCTTCTTCGCCGCCATGATGCCCTTGAACGACGGGTAGCGGGCCTCACCGGTCTGGTCGGTGACCGACAGCAGGACGGGCAGCGTGGCACCGATGACCTCGGTGGCGGCGTCGCCGTCGCGCTTGGCACGGATCTGGTCGCCCTGGGTCTCGACGACCGAGGCGAAGGTGACCTGCGGCAGGCCGAGGCGCTCGGCGAGCATCGCGGGGACGAGGCTGGTGCCGGCGTCGGTGGAGGCCATGCCGGTGACGACGAGGTCGGCAGCGCCGTTGCCCTCGGCGATCTTCTCGATCGCCTTGGCGAGGATCAGCGAGGTCGCGACGGCGTCGGAGCCGGCGATCGCGTCGTCGGTCACCAGGACACCCTGGTCGACACCCATCTGGAGGGCCTTGCGGACGGCGTCGGTGGCCTTCTCGGGGCCGATCGAGAGAGCGGTCACGGTGACGTCGTCGCCGGACTTCTCCTTGATCTGGAGTGCCTGCTCGACGGCGTACTCGTCGAGCTCGGACAGGAGCCCGTCGACGCCGACGCGGTCGACGGTGTTGTCCGACTCGAACCGCCGGTCGGCGGTGGCGTCGGGGACATGCTTCACGAGGACAACAATGTTCATGGTGGCGCGGCCTGGTCGGCCCCTCCTGTGCAAGTGGATACGACACGCCGCGGCTGCGGCGAGAACGATTGTGCTGTGAGGTTACCGGGTGGTCGCGGCGTGACGGAACAGCGTCCACGGCGAGATAACTCACAACCGACGCGCCGTACGACGTCCGCCGTGACTTCACGCAACGGTGGAGAGCACTGACTGCAGCGACCTTCACCGAATCCGGGTTCGGGGATGGCAGTGTCGGGTGTGAGGAGACACACCGAAGAGGCCCGGCACGTGGCACACACGATCCACACACCGGGCCTTCGGCTCGTCAGCGCCCCACGGCGCTGCGTCGTACGGTCAGGGGCGGATGACCTTGTCGAGCACCTTGCCGATGACCAGCCACACCACCGCGCCGATGCCCCAGTTGAAGAGGGCGTTCTTGATCTCGGCGTTCTTGCCGGTGAACTCCTTGATGCCGTTCTCCAGGCTGAAGATGCCGAGGTCGAGTCGGCCGGCCCAGTCGCGCACGAACTCGACGAGCCCGTTGTCGGCGTTGGCCTTGAGCGCATAGGTCAGGGCGCCGAGCGCCAGGATCAGCGCGAACACGGCGCACAGCAGCCACACGACCTGGGCGACCCGGGTGCGCACTGACCCGAGGCTGATCTCGATCGGTGCCTTGCGCGAAGAGGGCTTCTCCTCGGCCTTGCCCTTGGTCTTGTCCTGGTTCTCGGCCACTACCGATCCCTTCGTTGGTCTCAACTCTCCAGCACGAACATTAGGGTCAACGCGCCGTCGGTGCAGGAGTCACGCGCCGCGGAACTCCGCCTTGCCGGGGCCGTTCTCCACGAACGACGACATCCCGATGGTGCGGTCCTCGGTGGCGAAGAGCGCTGCGAACTGCGCCCGCTCGATCTCGAGGCCGGTCTCGAGGTCGACCTCGAGTCCGCGGTCGATGGACTCCTTGGCCGCGCGGACGGCGTACGACGCGGCGCCGGCGAACTGCGCGGCCCACTTCACGGCCTCGGCGTACACCTCGTCGGCGGGGACGACGCGGTCGACGAGGCCGATGGCGAGCGCCTCGTCGGCCTTCACGAACCGACCGGTGAAGATGAGGTCCTTGGCCTTGCTCGGGCCGATCAGGCGGGTCAGTCGCTGGGTGCCTCCGGCGCCCGGGATGATGCCGAGGAGGATCTCGGGCTGGCCCAGGGTGGCGTTGTCGGCGGCGATGCGCACGTCGGCGCAGAGGGCCAGCTCGCAGCCACCGCCGAGGGCGTAGCCGGTGACCGCGGCGACGACCGGCTTGGGGATCTTCGCCACGGCCGTGAACGCGGACTGCAGCCCACCGGAGCGGTCGACCATCTCCGTGTAGGACATGTCGGCCATCTCCTTGACGTCGGCGCCGGCGGCGAAGACGCGCTCGCCGCCGTAGACGACCACGGCCTTGACGTCAGCGCGTGCCGTGGCCTCGGCGGCGGCGGCCCGGATCTCCTCCTGGACCTGCTTGTTCAACGCGTTCATCTTGGGTCGGTCGAGGCGGATGGTGCCGACGCCGTCGGCCACCTCGAGCCGGACGAATTCGCTGGTGCCGGCGGTCTCGTTGGTGCCCATGTGCGGTTGCAACTCCTGACGTGGTTCGGGTGACGGATGCGACTCTAGTGGGCGGGCTCGTGGACAATGTCGCGGGTGACTCCCGGAATCTGGACCCACCCAGGGCAACACGCCGCCGTGTGGCCTGGGCGCAACTACCCCCTCGGCGCCACCTGGTCGGCGGAGGCGACGAACTTCGCCGTCCACGCGCCGGCCGCGACCGGCGTGACCGTGTGCCTCTTCGACGAGCACGGCGGTGAGAAGCGCCATGCACTGACGGAGCAGTCCCTGGGCATCTGGCACGGAGCCATCCCGGGCGTGCCGGTCGGCACGTTGTACGGCTACCGCGTCGACGGGCCGTGGCACCCCGAGTCGGGGCTGCGGTTCAACCCGGCACAGCTTCTGCTCGACCCCTTCGCCCGTGCGGTCTCCGGGGCGGTCACGCATGATCCGGCAATCTATGCGCACCAGCTCGAGGCGCCCGACGAACGCAACGACACCGACTCCTCGCCGTACGTCCCGCGCAGTGTCGTGGTGCACGACGACTTCGACTGGGGCGGCGACGCGCCCATGCACCGCCGCTGGCGCGACACCGTCATCTACGAGCTGCACGTCAAGGGCATGACCGCGCTGCACGACCGGGTTCCCGAGGAGCTGCGCGGCACGTACGCCGGGCTGGGCACCCCGGCGGTGACCGACTACCTCAAGGACCTCGGCGTGACCGCCGTCGAGCTGCTGCCGATCCACCAGTTCGTCTCCGAGCCCCGGCTCATGGAGAACGGTCAGGTCAACTACTGGGGCTACAATTCGATCGGTTTCTTCGCGCCGCACAACGGCTACGCCGCCTCCGGCGACCGCGGCGAGCAGGTCACCGAGTTCAAGGCCATGGTCAAGGCGCTGCACGAGGCCGGGCTCGAGGTGATCCTCGACGTCGTCTTCAACCACACCGCCGAGGGTGGCGCGCTCGGGCCGAGCCTCTCGTTCCGCGGCCTCGACGACCGCGGCACCTACCAACGGGTCCGGCCCGAGCCGAACGAGGACGACACGCCGCCGCCGTACGACGACACCTACTGGGACGTGACCGGGTGCGGCAACACGGTCGACGCCTCGAACCCGCACGTGCTGCGGCTGATCCTGGACTCGCTGCGCTACTGGGTGACCGAGATGCACGTCGACGGGTTCCGCTTCGACCTCGCCTCGGCGTTGACCCGGGTGCGGCAGGAGGTCGACATGGACTGTCACCTGCTCACCGCGATCGGCCAGGACCCGGTCCTGCGGCACGTGAAGCTGATCGCGGAGCCGTGGGACGCGTCGATGGACGGCTACCGCGTGGGCGAGTTCCCGCCGCCGTGGGTGGAGTGGAACGACCAGTACCGCGACACGATCCGCGACTTCTGGCGCGGACACTCAGCCGGCATCCGCACCGTCGCGACGCGCCTGGCAGGTTCGTCCGACCTGTACGCCGACGACGGCCGCTCGCCGTACTCGACGGTCAACTTCGTGACCGCCCACGACGGGTTCACCGTGCGCGATCTGGTCACCTACGACCACAAGCACAACGAGGCAAACGGTGAGGACAACCGCGACGGCACCGACAACAACCGCTCGTGGAACCACGGCGTCGAGGGCGAGACCGACGACGCGGAGATCGTCGCGTTGCGGCGTCGCCAGGCAGCCAACCTGATGGCGACGCTCTGCCTGTCGAACGGCACGCCGATGCTGACCGCGGGCGATGAGCGCGGGCGCACCCAGCACGGCAACAACAACGCCTACACGCACGACGACGAGACCTCCTGGATCGACTGGCGGCCCGACGACGCGTGGCTCGACGTCTACGAGGTCACCAAGGCCGCGCTGCGCCTGCGCCGCGAGCACCCGGCGCTGCGCCAGCGCCACTGGTTCGAGGGACGTCCGGCGATCAAGGACGGGCCGAAGGACCTTGCCTGGCTGCACCCGTCCGGACGCGAGATGACCGCCGACGACTGGTTCGACGAGTCACTCGCGGTGATCGGCATGTTCGTCTCGGGGGCACCGCTGCGCTCCCCCGGCCCCCGCGGCGAGCAGCAGGTCGACCGGTCCTTCATGATCTGGCTCAACGGCTCGGGCGACAGTGTCACCTTCACGTTGCCCGAGAACGAGTGGGTGCAGAGCGGCGAGGTCGTGCTCTCCACCGACCCCGATCAACCCCCGGGCGCCGCGGTGAAGGCCGGTGGCGCGATCGAGCTGGGCGCCCACTCCGTCGTCGTGCTCCGCCAGACCTGAGCCCCGAGGCTTAGACTCACTGGCCGTCGCACTGCTCGCGGAGGTCCTCGAGTGCCTCGTCGGCCTCGTCCATGTCGTTGCTCATGATGCCGCGCATGATGCGCTCCCCGGACTTGGCGAAGCCGGAGTCCTCACCCTCGGCAGCACGCGCATGACTGCCGATCGCCAGCAGCCGGTCGGCTTTGGTCGCGTCGAACTCGTCGAGCATCTCCTTGACGGACTCGTCATCGGGAAGCGCGTCGATGGACGTGCACGCGAGCTCGATGTCCGTCTCGGGGGCGGCGAAGGCGACCCGGCCGATCAGCAGGCCCACCCCCACCGCGAGGATCACACCGGCCAGGACCAGGACCATTCGACGATTGCCAGGAGAAGCATCCATGGCGCCCACGCTAACAACGTTTGACCCCGTGACCGCGGGGCGGAAGGATCAGCGACCGTGACCCAGTGGCTCCGGTTGACCCGTCAGCACCCGTCGGCCGTCCTGCTGTTCGTGCAGCTGCTCGGCATCGTGGCCTACCCGTTCCTCGGGGAGGCGCCGGTGGGACGAGCCGTGTTCGGCACGTTTGCCCTTGTGGTGCTGGCGATTGCGGTGATGGCGATCCGGATGACCCCGGCGCTCAGCTGGGTGGCCGTGCTGCTGGGCGGGCCAGTGATCGTGTTGACCGTCCTCGAGGCCACCTCGCCCGACAACGAGGCGTTCGCGCTGTGGTCGGCGGTCTTCCACGCCGCGTTCTACTTCTACACGGCGTTCGCGCTGATCCGTTACATGTTCTCCGACACCGTGGTCACCACCGACGAGGTCTTCGCCACCGGGGCCACCTTCACCGTCCTGGCATGGGCCTTCGCCTACGTGTACGCCGCCACGCAGCTCATCTGGCCCGACTCGTTCAACGCCGCGGTCAACACTGCCGACCCGCGCTCGTGGACCGAGCTGCTGTTCCTCTCGGTCACCACGCTGACCAGCACCGGGCTCTCCGACATCGTGCCGATCCGGCCGCACGCGCGCTCGTTCGTGATGATCGAGCAGATCGCCGGCATGCTCTACCTCGCCCTGGTGGTGGCCCGCATCATGGCGCTGCTGTCGGCCCGCGCGACCCGGCTGAGTGCCTCGCACGAGGAGGTTCGCGCCGAAGCATGGACCCCGGAGCCCGACGACGACCGGGCCGAGGGCTCGGGCACCGACGCAGCGCCGTCCTGAACGGGCCTTGCGGGTGGGCTTCCCCGGCGTCGCCGATGGCATCGACGTCGTGGGCGCGCACCGGTCCGATTCCTTCCAGCTCCGACGAGATCTCGTGCATCGGCCCGGACACGAGCTTCAGCTCGAGGTCGGCGGCGGTTCGGCGGGCGGATCCTCGGGGGCGAACCGGTCGAGCATGACCGAGACGCCGACCGCTGCCTCCCGGGCACTGGGGGTGAACCCGAGGACGACAGGCAGGAAGCGGTCCGACAGCAGGGCCCACAATCGGGCGTCGGTCGCGGCCACCACCGTCGCCGTGCGGGGCGTGCGCCGCAACAGCGCTATCTCGCCGAAGCCCTCTCCCGGGCCGAGGGTGGCCACCACGGCCCCGTCGCCGACCACCTGGACCTCGCCCACCTCGATCACGTAGTACCGGTCCCCGAGGTCACCCTGGGAGAAGACCACGTGGCCCGCCGGCACGTCGAGCGGCTCCAGACCCCGGGCCAGTTGCTCGACGGAGGGCAGCGGCAGCGTCCGCAGCATCGCCACTCGCTGGAGGAGCTCGACGTCGTGGTCGTGCTCCCCCACCGTGCCGTCGAGGAGTCGCAGCCGTCGCCACGCGAGCATCGCCAGGACCGGACACACGAGGCCGATGCCGACCAGTGCGGAGCGCGGGCCGTAGGTCGCGACCACCCAGGACGCGGCCACCGCCCCGATCCCGATGAACACCGCGACCAGGCTCTCCAGGACCCCGAACACCCGGGCCAGCACCTCGTCGGGCGCCAGCCGACCGAGCAGGGTGAAGCCCGCGACGTCGATCAACGCGTTGCCGACGCCGACGAAGGCCACGAGGAAGAGGGCCGGCCACTCCTCGGGGAAGGCCCCGACGAGCGCGAGCGGGAGCCCCCACAGTGCGACGCCCACCGCGAACCAGGCGCCCAGTCGGCGGGTGCCGACGAGCAGCGAGGCGGCAAGTGAGCCGAGCACGGCACCCACACCGACGGCCGCCATCAACGTGCCGACCCCGGCGTCTCCCGTGCCGAGCAGCTCGAGGGGAACCACGACGGAGAGCACGGTCAACGCGCCCCGGGTGAAGGACTGGGCCGCGGCGAGACCGAGAATCAGGGCCAGGTCGGCGTTCCGGAGCACCGCACGCACTCCCTCAGCGGCCTCTCGGACGAGCCAAGGCCGGGCCGCTACCGAGGGTCGGGGCGGAGCGTCGTACGACAGCCGGAGCAGGAGCGCGCCCGCCCACAGGGACGAGAGGGCCGCCACCGCGAACACCACGGCCACGTCGGTGAGCCCGAGCAGCACCGCCGCCAGGAGCGGGCCCACCAAGGTGGCGGCGGAGTCGAGGAAGCCTCGGACCACGTTGGCACTGGCCAGCTCGTGCCCGGTGTGGCACAACGAGGGCAGCAACGCGGAGTGTGCCGGCCGGAAGAGGGTCGCCGCGATCGTCGACAGCACAGCCAGGACGTAGATCACGACGGGCGGGCCCGCGAGTGCGGCAACGACAGCCGCTCCGGCGGTCGCGACACCCCGCACCGTCGACACCACGATCAGGACCCGTTCGCGACGTCCGCGGTCGGCGAGGGGCGACAGGAGCGGGGCGATGAGCGCGGAGGGCGCCATCCGCAGGAGCCCGACCAGACCCACCGCGGTCGCGCCACCGTCGCGGTAGGCGACGATGCCGAGGGCCACCGTGAAGGCCCACTCGGCGGTCCAGGCACCGAGGAAGCTCAGCTGGGCCCGGCGCAGGTCGGGGTTGCGGGCGTTGCTGGTGAACGCCGCCGCGGCGCCGGCCAGCCGGTTGCGACCCGCGGCCTCCCTCATGGACCGACTGTAGGTCCGCCCCGTCACCGTCGGTGCCGGAACGCCCCGATCAACCGGAGGGCCGACTCAGGGCAGGGCGACCAGTCCGAGCTCGGCGGGCGACGCCAACAGGTCGTGACGCGGCAGGATGCGAACCGTGTAGCCGAAGGGGCCTGGCCGCTCCAGCGTGACCGCTCCGTCGAACCGGTGTCGGCCGCCGTCGTACGACGCCACCGGCTGCAGGGACTCCCCCACGGTGTCTGCCAGCGTGTCGTCAGCGGCGATCGTGCCGTGCACCAGCTGCACGTCGACGTCCTCGGGGGCGAGGCCACCCAGCGACACGAACGCGTGCACCGACAGGCGCGAGCCGACCTCGGGTGAGTCGGCGACGTCGTGGGACTCGACGTGCTCGACCCGCACCCCGGGCCACGCGGAACGCACCCGTTGCTTCCACTCCGCGAAGGCCGCTGCGCGCGCGTGGTCCGTGAGCTCACGCGCGGTGCCGACCGCCGGGGCGTAGAGCTGCTCGACGTAGTCGCGCACCATGCGGCTCGAGAGCACCTTCGGGCCCAACGACTTGAGCGTGTGGCGCACCATCTCGATCCAGCGCGAGGGCACGCCGGCGTCGTCGAGGTCGTAGAAGCGCGGCGCGATCTCCTCCTCGATCAGTGTGTAGAGGGCACCGGCCTCGAGGTCGTCGCGACGGTCGGGATCGTCGATGCCGTCGGCGGACGGGATCGACCAGCCGTTGCGGCCGTCGTACCACTCGTCCCACCAACCGTCGAGGATCGAGAGGTTCAGGCCACCGTTGAGCGCGGCCTTCATGCCCGACGTACCGCAGGCCTCGTAGGGACGCAGCGGGTTGTTGAGCCACACGTCGCAGCCCGGGTAGAGCGGCTGCGCCATGGCGATGTCGTAGTTGGGCAGGAACACGATGCGGTGCCGCACCTCGGGGTCGTCGGCGAACCTGACGATCTCCTGGATCAGCTCCTTGCCACCGTCGTCGGCGGGGTGCGACTTGCCGGCGATGACCAGCTGGATCGGGCGGTCCGGGTCGAGCAGCAGCCGCTTGAGGCGCTCCGGTTCGCGAAGCATCAGGGTCAGCCGCTTGTACGACGGCACCCGGCGCGCGAACCCGATGGTCAGGACGTCGGGGTCGAGCGCCTCGTCGACCCAGCCGAGCTCGGCCTCGGCGGCGCCCCGGTGCTCCCATGAGGCGCGCAGCCTGCGGCGGGCGTCCTCGACCAGTCGCTCACGCAGCAGCCGCTTGACCCTCCAGATGTCGGTCGAGGCGACGCGGTCGACGACGTCCCAGGCGCCGGGACTGTCGGTGGAGACCTCGCCGCCCACGGCCGAGCCCAGCTCGAAGACCTCGCGGGCCACCCAGGTCGGGGCATGGACGCCGTTGGTGATCGACCCGATCGGCACGTCTGTCTCGTCGAAGCCCGGCCACAGGCCGTTGAACATGCCGCGTGAGACGTGGCCGTGCAGCTGCGAGACGCCGTTGGCGCGCTGGGCCAGCCGGAAGCCCATCACCGCCATGTTGAACACACCCGGGTCGCCGCCCTCGTAGTCCTCGGCGCCCAGGGCGAGCACACGGTCGGACGGTACGCCCGGCACAGCGCCGCCGCCGTTGTCTCCCGAGCCGCCGAAGTACTGCGCGATCAGGTCGGTCGGGAAGCGGTCGATGCCGGCCGGGACGGGCGTGTGCGTGGTGAAGACGGTGCCGGCCCTCGAGACCTCGAGTGCCGTGTCGAAGTCGAGCCGTGGCCCGGCCTCATCGACGGTGAGCTCGCGGATCCGCTCGAGGCCGAGGAAACCCGCGTGGCCCTCGTTGGTGTGGAACACCTCGGGTGCCGGGGCTCCGGTCAGCCGTGAATGGGCCCGCAACGCCTTGACCCCACCGATGCCGAGGAGCAGCTCCTGGAGGAGGCGGTGCTCGCTGGTGCCGCCGTACAGGCGATCGGTGACGGTGCGCAGGTGCTCCGCGTTCGCCTCGGTGTCGGCGTCCAGCATCAGCAGCGGCACCCGCCCGACGCGCGCCACCCAGACGCGGGCGTGCAGCGGGTCGTCGCCGGGGAGCGGAACCGTGACCGAGGCCGGTTCGCCGCCCGCCTCGCGCAGCAGCGAGATGGGCAGGCCGTTGGGGTCGAGGACCGGATAGGTCTCCTCCTGCCAGCCCTCGCGGGACAGGTGCTGGCGGAAGTACCCGTGTCGGTAGAGCAGGCCGACGCCGACGATCGGGACGCCAAGGTCGGAGGCCGTCTTCAGGTGGTCGCCGGCGAGGATACCGAGGCCGCCGGAGTACTGCGGCAGCACGGCGGTGATGCCGAACTCGGGAGAGAAGTAGGCGATCGACGTGGGCCAGGTTCCCTGCGTGGCCGCGGTCTTCTGGAACCAGCGGTCGCCGGTGAGGTACGTCGTGAGGTCGGCATGCACTGCCCCCATCTCGCCCAGGAACGAGTCGTCGGCCGCCAGCTCGTCGAGGCGCGCGGGCGGGACCGCGCCCAGCAACCTGACCGGGTCGTGGTGGACCGACTCCCACAGCTCGGCGTCAACGGCCCGGAAGAGGTCCTGGGTCGCGGGGTGCCAGGCCCAACGCAGGTTGGTGGACAGCTCCCCGAGCGGGTGCAGCGCCTCGGGCAGGACGGGCTGGACGGTGAACCTTCGGATCGCACGCATGGCCTGACGCTAGCCCACGGCACAACCGCCACGCCTCGGACAAATCAGCGTTCTACTTCCAGAGTTTCGACATCTAATCCAGAATGTAAAGACAACCCTGGGGAGGGAGAAGAATGGCAGACCCTGTCATGCAGGAGAGCAGGCTCGAGGGCAGGGAGACTGCCCCGCTCGTCTCATTGGTGCTGGTCGTGCTCGGCCTGCTCTCGGCCGTGGTGGGCCTGGTGCTCTTCGCCGGCAGCGAGCAGACCGGCAAGGGCTTCGCGTGGGAGTTCGCGAGTCCCGTGACCGCCGCGCTGATCGGCGCGGGCTTCCTCGGCGCAGTGCCGATGATGCTGGGTGCCGCGATGCGCGACCACTGGGAGGAGGTCCGGATCGCCGTGCTGCCCGCACTCTTGCTGGTCAGCGGGCTCCTCGTCGTCACCGTGATGCACCTGGGCGAGACCCGGGTCGGTGGCGGACCGGTGATCGCCTACGTGCTCTCACTCGGCTGGCTCGCGGCGATGGCTGCCCTGCCGTTCGCCATCCTGTCTGCCCTGGCCGCGCAGTCCCGTGAACCCGCACTGCCGATGGAGCGCCGCTTCCCGATCCCGCGTTGGGCGTTGCCGGCCATCGCCGTCGAGGGAGCGGCCGGTCTCGGTCTCGGGCTGGCCCTCCTCGTCGAACCGGGCTGGTGGATCCCGATGCTGCCGTGGGACCTGCAGGTCGTCGACGCCCGCGCACTCGGCGTGTGGGTGCTCGTCCTGGGCGTCGCCCTGCTCCAGGCGCTGGTCGAGGACGACCTCGAACGGGTGCGCCCGGGGCTGGCCGGCGTGATGATGATCGGCGCCCTCGGCCTGGTCGCGCTGGCCTGGCACCACGCTGCGATCAGCGGTCGGGGCTGGCCCACGATCGCAGCGGTCGCCCTGGTCGGCGGGATGTTCCTCACCGGCCTGGTCGGGCTCGTGCTGCACCGCCGGGCGGTCCGGGAGCAAGCGGTTCCGACAGCGGCCTGACCCGGGTCGCCCTGCCGTTTGCTTGTGGCGGGGCGATCCGGAAGTCTGGGGCCCATGGTCGGACGCATACCCGTGATGGACGTGACCCCGGTCGTGGACCTGGGCCGCCAGCCCGCCAAGGCCACCCTTGACGAGCCGTTCCCGGTGACCGCCTCGGTCTTCCGCGAGGGCCACAACAAGCTCGGCGCCGAGGTGGTGCTCACCGATCCTGCCGGCGTACGACGCCCGCCGGTGCGGATGACCCTCGACCCTGACGTGCCCGACCGCTGGACGGCCTGGGTGACCCCCGACCGCGAGGGTCCGTGGACCTTCGAGGTGCACGCGTGGTCCGACCCGGTCGCCACGTGGCAGCACGCGGCCGACATCAAGATCCCCGCCGACATCGACACCGAGCTGATGTTCACCGAGGGACGACTGCTCCTCGAGCGGGTGCTGGCTGCCGTGCCCGCGACCGACCGCGCCACCCGCGACCTTGTCGGTTCCGCGCTCAAGGCCACCACCGACACGAGCCGGCCGGTCGCGGCGCGCCTCGCCGTGCTCCAGTCGCCCGAGCTCCGGGCCGCCCTCGTCGACCACCCGCTGCGCGACCTGGTCACCGTCGAGGGTCCCTACGCGGCGTACGCCGACCGCCGTCGCGCCCTCTACGGCAGCTGGTACGAGTTCTTCCCGCGTTCCGAGGGCGCCACCCTCGACCCGTTGACCGGCAAGGTCACCACCGGCACGTTCCGCACCGCGGCCAAGCGCCTCGACGCGGTCGCCGACATGGGCTTCGACGTGGTCTACCTGCCGCCGATCCACCCGATCGGCGAGGTCAACCGCAAGGGACCCAACAACACGCTGACCCCCGGACCCGACGACGTGGGTTCGCCGTGGGCGATCGGCTCGAAGGACGGCGGCCACGACGCCGTCCACCCCGACCTCGGCACGATCGACGACTTCGACGCCTTCGTCGCCCGCGCCGGCGAGCTCGGCATCGAGGTGGCGCTCGACCTGGCGCTGCAGGCTGCCCCCGACCACCCGTGGGTCACGACCAACCCGGAGTGGTTCACCACCCGCGCCGACGGCACCATCGCCTACGCGGAGAACCCGCCGAAGAAGTACCAGGACATCTACCCGATCAACTTCGACAACGACCCGACCGGCATCTACGCCGAGGTGCTCCGGGTCGTGTGCCACTGGGTGAAGCACGGCGTCCGCATCTTCCGCGTCGACAACCCGCACACCAAGCCGCTCGCCTTCTGGGAGCGCCTGCTCGCCGAGGTGCGCCGCATCGACCCGGGCGTGCTGTTCCTCTCCGAGGCCTTCACCCGGCCGGCGATGATGCACGGGCTCGGGGCGATCGGCTACCACCAGAGCTACACCTACTTCACCTGGCGCACCGGCAAGCAGGAGCTCGGCGACTACCTGCTCGAGCTGAGCCACGAGTCCAGCCACCTGATGCGGCCGAACCTCTTCGTCAACACCCCCGACATCCTCCACGCCTATCTGCAGTACGGCGGCCCGGCGGCGTTCAAGGTGCGCGCCACGGTGGCCGCACTGGGCGCCCCGAGCTGGGGCGTCTACGCCGGGTTCGAGCTCTTCGAGCACGTGGCGGTCAAGCCCGGGTCGGAGGAGTACCTCGACTCCGAGAAGTACCAGATCCGCATCCGGGACTGGGCCGCTGCCGACGAGCAGGGCCGCACCCTGGCGCCGTACATCACGAAGCTGAACGCGCTGCGGCGCGCGCACCCGGCGCTGCAGCTGCTGCGGAACGTGACCGTGCACCGCACCGACGACGACGCGATCCTCTGCTTCAGCAAGACTGCGCACATTCCGGGGGCGGGCGACGACATCGTGATCGTCGTGGTCAACCTCGACCCGCACGCCACGCGGGAGACGATGGTGCACCTCGACCTCGCTGCCCTCGGCCTCGACCCGCACGAGGCCTTCGTCGTCCACGACGAGCTCACCGACCAGACGTGGAACTGGACCGAGCACAACTACGTCCGGCTCGACCCGTCGGTCGAGCCGGCCCACATCCTGACCGTGAGGAGCCCCCGTTGACCGAGAGCCAGAGCATCGGCGAGAGCACGATCGGCGACCAGCCGGAGTGGTTCAAGACCGCGGTCTTCTATGAGGTGCTGGTGCGCTCGTTCCGCGACTCCAACGGTGACGGCACCGGCGACTTCAAGGGACTGACCGAGAAGCTCGACTACCTCGAGTGGCTCGGCGTCGACTGCCTGTGGGTGCCGCCGTTCTTCACCTCACCGCTGCGCGACGGCGGGTACGACGTCGCCGACTACACCAACATCCTTCCCGAGGCGGGGTCGGTCGACGACTTCCACGAGTTCCTCGACGAGGCCCACAAGCGCGGCATCCGGGTGATCATCGACTTCGTGATGAACCACACCAGTGACGCCCACCCGTGGTTCCAGGCCAGTCGTGAGGACCCCGACGGCCCGTACGGCGACTTCTACGTGTGGTCCGACACCGACGAGCTCTACCAGGACGCGCGGGTCATCTTCGTCGACACCGAGCCGTCGAACTGGACCTGGGACCCGGTGCGCCAGCAGTACTTCTGGCACCGGTTCTTCAGCCACCAGCCCGACCTCAACTTCGACAACCCCAAGGTCCACGACGCCATGTTCGAGGCGATGGCCTTCTGGCTCGACATGGGCCTCGACGGCTTCCGCCTCGACGCGGTGCCCTACCTCTACGAACGTCCCGGCACCAACGGCGAGAACCTCCCCGAGACCCACGAGTTCCTCCGCAAGTGCCGCAGGTTCGTCGACGAGAACTACCCCGGGCGGGTGCTGCTGTGTGAGGCGAACCAGTGGCCCGCCGACGTGGTCGACTACTTCGGCAACCCCGAGGTCGGCGGCGACGAGTGCCACATGGCCTTCCACTTCCCGGTGATGCCGCGCATCTTCATGGCCGTACGCCGCGAGTCGCGCTACCCGATCTCGGAGATCCTCGAGCAGACTCCGGCGATCCCCGACTCGTGCCAGTGGGGCATCTTCCTTCGCAACCACGACGAGCTGACCCTCGAGATGGTCACCGACGACGACCGCGACTACATGTGGGACGAATACGCCAAGGACCCCCGCATGAAGGCCAACATCGGCATCCGCCGGCGGCTGGCACCCCTGCTCGACAACGACATCAACCAGATCGAGCTGTTCACCGCCCTGCTGCTCTCGTTGCCCGGCTCCCCGGTGCTCTACTACGGCGACGAGATCGGCATGGGCGACAACATCTGGCTCGGTGACCGTGACGGCGTACGCACCCCGATGCAGTGGACGCCCGACCGCAACGCCGGCTTCTCCTCGGCGACGCCCGGCAAGCTGCACCTGCCGGCGATCCAGGACCCGGTCTTCGGCTTCCAGGCGGTCAACGTCGAGTCGCAGATGGAGAACGCCTCCTCGTTGCTGCACTGGACCCGCCGCATGGTCCACGCCCGTCGCCAGCACGACGCCTTCGGGCTCGGCACGTTCCACGACCTCGGCGGGTCCAATCCGAGCGTGCTGTCCTATGCGCGCGAGCACGGCGACGACGTCATCGTCTGCGTCAACAACCTCTCCCGCTTCCCGCAGCCGGTCGAGCTCGACCTGCGACAGTGGGAGGGCCGCTCCCCCACCGAGCTGCTGGGCGGGGTGCCGTTCCCCGCGATCGGCGAGCTGCCCTACCTGCTGACCCTCGGTGGCTACGGCTTCTACTGGTTCCGCCTGCCCAAGGAGGAGACCGCACCGTGACCGTGCACGACCACCTCACCGCCTTCGTCGAGTCCGCACGGTGGTTCGGCGGCAAAGGGCGCGCGTTCACCGTCACCTCGACCCGCCGTACGGGTGTGCTGCCGGCGTCCGACGACGGCCCCAAGGTCGCCATCGACCTGGTCGAGGTGACCTACGACGACGGCGACCGTGAGCTCTACCAGGTGCCGCTGTCGTTCCGCAGCGAGGCCGACGGCCGACTCGACCACGCCCTGATCGGCACCTGGACCGACGACGACTTCGGCGACTCGTTCGTCTACGACGCCGTGCACGACCGCGACGCGATGGGCCAGTGGCTGAGCGCCTTCGCCGAAGCCGGGTCCGACGCCTCCAGCCGGCGCGACCTGCTGGTCTTCCACCGGCTGCCGGGCCACGACCTCGACCTGACCGCACACTCGACCCTGTTCAGCGGCGAGCAGTCGAACTCCTCGGTCGCCTTCGGCGAGGACTGCCTGATGAAGGTGTTCCGCAAGGTGACGCCGGGGGTGAACCCCGACATCCAGATCCACCACGTGCTCACCGAGGCCGGCTCCGACAACGTCGCCGCGCTCTACGGCTGGCTCGACACCGTCGACGAGGCCTCCGACTCGATCATCCAGCTGGCGATGCTCCAGCAGTTCCTCCGCACCGCCAGCGACGGGTGGGAGCTGGCGCAGGCGAGCGTGCGCAACCTGTACGCCGAGGCCGACCTGCACGCCGACGAGGTGGGCGGCGACTTCGCCTCCGAGAGTGAGCGGCTCGGTGCCGCCCTGGCCGAGACCCACCAGGTCCTGGCCGAGGCGTTCCCCACCGAGCAGTTCGCGGCGGCCGACGTCACGGCCCTTGGCCGGGGCATGCACGACCGGCTCACCGATGCCATCGAGATCGTGCCCGGCCTCGCCGACCACGCGCCGGCACTGCGGGCGATGTTCGACCGCTTCGGGTCGCTCGGTTCCCTCACCGTGCAGCGCATGCACGGCGACCTGCACCTCGGCCAGACGCTGCGCACGGTCAAGGGCTGGAAGATCGTCGACTTCGAGGGCGAGCCTGCCAAGCCGCTGGCCGACCGGCTGCTGCCCGATTCCGTGTGGCGCGACGTGGCCGGCATGCTCCGCTCGTTCGACTACGCCGCGGCGGTCGTCGAGCGCGCCTTCCGTGGCTCCGACGACACCGGCAACGCGCAGCGCGCGTACCGCGGCGAGGAGTGGACGCAGCGCAACCGCGACGCCTTCGTCACCGCGTACGCCGGCCGCGACCTCACCGACGACGAACGGCTGGTGCTGGCCGCCTACGAGGCCGACAAGGCCGTCTACGAATGCGTCTACGAGGCCCGCAACCGCCCCACCTGGCTGGACATCCCGCTCGCCGGGATCGCCCGGCTGACCGCCTGATCCACGCCCGAACCGAGGAGGTCCACCGTGCCGGTCCGACCGATCGACCACACCGAGCTCGAGCTGCTGGTCAGCGGCGGTCACGGCGACCCGCACGCAGTGCTGGGCGCCCACCCCCACGAGGGCGCGGTGACGGTGCGGGTGCTGCGCCCGCTCGCCTCGTCCGTCGAGGTGCTGCACGGACAGGAGCGCACCGCACTCGCGCATGAGCACGCGGGCGTCTGGGTCGGCGAGCTGCCGGTCTCCGAAATCCCCGACTACCGGATCGCGGTGGCCTACGACGGCGGCGAGCCCACGACGTACGACGACCCCTACCGCTACCTGCCGACGTTGGGCGAGACCGACCTGCACCTGATCAACGAGGGGCGCCACGAGCAGCTGTGGCAGGCGCTCGGCGCCCACGTACGCCGCTACGACAGCGGCGTGACCGGCACGTCGTTCGCGGTCTGGGCGCCCAACGCCCGCGGCGTGCGCCTGATCGGCGACTTCAACGGCTGGGACGGCCGGTCCACCCCGATGCGCCAGCTCGGCAGGTCGGGGGTGTGGGAGATCTTCCTGCCCGACGTGGGCGACGGTGCGACGTACAAGTTCGCCCTGCTCGGTCCCGACGGCCAGTGGCATGAGAAGGCCGACCCGCTCGCCTTCGCCACCGAGGTGCCGCCGCAGACCGCGTCGAAGGTGACCACCTCGGCGTACGCCTGGGGCGACGACCAGTGGATGCGGCAGCGCGCGCAGCAGCGGCACACCGAGGAGCCGATGTCGGTCTACGAGGTGCACCTCGGGTCGTGGCGCAAGCACGGTTCCGAGATGCTCGACTACGCCGAGCTGGCCGACGAGCTGGTGGCCTACGTGCGCGGTCTCGGCTTCACCCATGTCGAGCTGCTGCCGGTGATGGAGCACCCGTACGGCGGCTCCTGGGGCTACCAGGTGACCTCCTACTACGCGCCGAGCGCACGGTTCGGTGACCCCGACGGGCTTCGGTTGCTGGTCGACCGCTTCCACCAGGCGGGCATCGGCGTGCTGCTCGACTGGGTGCCGGCGCACTTCCCGAAGGACGAGTTCGCGCTGGCCCGCTTCGACGGCACGCCGCTCTACGAGCACCCCGACCCGTCGCTCGGCGAGCACCCCGAGTGGGGCACCTACATCTTCGACTTCGGCCGCAACGAGGTGCGCAACTTCCTGGTCGCCAGTGCGCTCTACTGGCTCGAGGAGTTCCACGCCGACGGCCTCCGGGTCGACGCGGTGGCGTCGATGCTCTACCTCGACTACTCCCGCGAGCCGGGCGAGTGGACCCCCAACGTGCACGGCGGGCGCGAGAACCTCGAGGCCGTGCAGTTCCTCCAGGAGCTCAACGCCACGGTCTACCGGCGGGTGCCCGGCGTGATGATGGTGGCCGAGGAGTCGACCGCCTGGCCCGGGGTCACCCAGCCCACCTCCGACGGCGGGCTCGGGTTCGGGTTCAAGTGGAACATGGGATGGATGCACGACACCCTCGCCTACGTGCAGCAGGACCCGATCCACCGCGTGCACCACCACGGGCAGCTCACGTTCCCGATGGTCTACGCCTACGCGGAGAACTACGTGCTGCCGCTCTCGCACGACGAGGTCGTGCACGGCAAGGGCTCGTTGCTGCGCAAGATGCCCGGCGACCGGTGGCAGCAGCTGGCCAACCTGCGCGCCTACCTGGCATTGCAGTGGGCCCACCCCGGCAAGCAGCTGCTGTTCATGGGTTGCGAGCTCGGCCAGGAGTCGGAATGGGCCGAGGCGCGTGAGCTGGACTGGTGGCTGCTCGACCACGTGGAGCACCGCGGCATGCACGACCTGGTCCGCGACCTCAACGGCGTCTACCGCGACTCCCCCGCCCTGTTCGCGCTCGACCACGACCCGGCCGGCTTCGCGTGGATCGACGCCAACGACGCGCAGCGCAACGTCTTCTCGTTCGTCCGGCGTGCGAACAACGGGCCCGACGTCGTCTGTGTCACCAACTTCTCACCGGTCCCGCACCACGACTACGTGCTGGGCATGCCTGCCGCCGGCGACTGGCACGAGGTGCTGAACACCGACGCCACCGCCTACAGCGGCTCCGGTGTCGGCAACCTCGGCCGGGTCGAGGCGGTCGTCGGGGAGTGGTCCGGCCAGCCGGCCCGCACCACCGTCGTGGTGCCGCCCCTGGCCACGATCTGGCTGCGCCGCGACGAGGAATCCTGACTTGTTCGACGCCGGACTCACACCGCTCGAGGGCGGGCACAGTGGCGAGACCTTCCTCGGCACGAGCGGCGGGGAGAAGGTCGTCGTACGCATCCTCGCGGCGCGGTCGGCACAACGCGGGCCGGACGCGGTCGACATCGACGCCGCCGTCCTGCGCCTGGTGCGCGGACTGCTGCCGGTGCCCGAGGTCCTGGAGGTACGCCGACCCGACCCGGTGGGCGACGTCCCCGGCATCCTGGTCACCTCGTTCCTGCCCGGCGAGCGGCTCGACCTCGTGCTGGCCGACGCCGACGAGACGTTGCAGGGCAGGATCGGCGTCCACCTCGGCGACGTGCTGACCCGGCTCACCCGGATGCCGTTCCTGCGCGGCGGTCCGTTCGTCGACGCGGACCTGCGGATCGGCTCCTTCGGGGCTGGGGCCGCCGACCTGCGCACGTTCGTCGAGCACGTCGTCCCCGGCTCGGCACTGGAGGCCTGGGCGCCGGAGGACCTCGACAGGCTGTTCGCGCTCGCCGATCACGCCCAGGACCTGCTCGACCCGATCGCCCGGCGCTGCCTGGTGCACAGCGACTTCAACCCGAAGAACCTGCTCGTCGACCCCGGGACGGGTGAGGTCACCGGCGTGCTCGACTGGGAGTTCGCGCACGCCGGCCTGCCGGTGACCGACCTCGGCAACCTGCTGCGCTTCGAGCACTCTCCCGCGTTCGTCGAGTCGCTCCTCGACACCGTCGAGATCGACGGCCTCCCCGGCCGCGAGGACGGCGGTGCCGGAACCAGCGACGACCGCACCGTCGCCGCTGGTACGGGGCGGATGCACAGCGCCCGGCTGCTCGAGCTGGCCCGGGCCGCGGACCTCTGGGCGCTGGTCGACCTGGCCGGCCGGGCCGGCGAGAACCCGGTCGCCGCGCGCGCCCACGACCTGCTCCTCACCCTCACCCGCACCGGCGACCTGCACCCCGCCTGACCCCCACGAACCTGCAATTGTTGATGCGCGAACCGTGGATTCTTGATGCGCGAGCCGCGGATTCTTGCGTCGCGAACCTGCACGTCCGGCGCTGTCAAGGACCGCAGGGCTTGGCGGTTCGAGGCGCAACAAGTGCCAGTTCGCGACGCAAGAAGTGCGGGTTGGTGAGGGATGGATAGGGTGGCGCCGTGACCGAGCAGCCGACCGCCGTGGCCGTCGTCGTCGAGACCACCTCTGACGGCGCCGCACGGATCAGTTGGGGCCCCGACCTGCGCGAGCTCTCCTTCACCAAGGCGATCGAGACGGTCACCGCCGGCGTCAACGGCGCCCTCGAGGAGCACCATCGCGTCGAGGCCCACGTGCACGTCGACGACGACGCCGGGCTCCGGGTCGCCACCTGGTCGGGCCTGCGGCGCGAGGGCGTACGTCGCGACGCCGACGGCGAGTTCGTCGTACTCGCCCGGCTGGCCGACGACCCGCCGCTGACCGATGGCGCGGGCTTCCGGGCAATGCTCAATTCGTTCCTGCCACGCAAGCGGGCGATCGGCCAGATGCTGGTCCGCGACGACGCGGGCAGGGTCCTGATGTGCCGGCTGACCTACAAGAAGGACTGGGACCTGCCCGGGGGCGTGGTCGAGGTCGGCGAGTCACCGCGCCTGGCCACCGCACGCGAGCTGGCCGAGGAGCTCGGCGTCGACATCCCCGCCGGGAAGCTGCTGCTCACCGACTGGCTGCCGCCGTGGTCAGGCTGGGACGACGCGGTCTGCCTGGTCTTCGACGGTGGCGTGCACGACGCATCCCTGGTCGACGGCATGGTGCTCGAGGCACGCGAGATCCGGGAGGCTGCCTTCCTCACCCTCGACGAGATCCAGGAACGGGCCGCCGACTTCACCCATCGGCGGGTGGCGGCCACGCTGGCCAACGCGGGTGACACCGGATCGGCGTACACCGAGTCCGGCCACCCCTGACCGTCGCCCGCTCCCCCGCAGTAACGCGGGGTCGTGGTCGCTCCACACGCGTCCTGCCACGGGCGAACCGACCACACCACCGCGCAAGTGCCGGGAAGAATCCGATGCCGGACCCAGGTCAGAAGAGCGCGGAAGCCAGGTTCTGGCGGCCCCGGATCACTCGCGAGTCCTCGTTGCCCACCGCGGCGAACAACCCGAGCAGGTGGGTGCGGGCCTTGTCGCGCTCGGCACCGGAGGTACGCCGGACCAGGTCGACCAGCCGGTTGAACGCGTCGTCGACGTGGCCGCCGAGCATGTCGAGGTCGGCGACCAGGGTCTGCGCGTCGACGTCATCGGGAGCGGACGCCGCAGCCTCGCGCGCGGTGTTCAGGTCGACGCCCTGGGTGCGCTGGAGCACCTTCGCCATCGCCAGTCCCGCAGCGGCCTCGACGTCGGCCGGGTTGGCGTCGACGAGCTTCTGGTACTCCTCGACCGCGAGGTCGATGTTGCCCTCGCCGAGCGCGTCCTGTGCGGCGGCGTAGCGGGGGTCGGCCTCGGGCTCGGCGTCCTCGTCACCCTCGGCACCGGTGGCCGGGAGCGGCTGGTGGCGGCCGGTGATGCCCTGGGCGGTGAGCTGCTGGGCCAGCTGGTTGAAGAGGGTTCGGAGCTCGTCGGCGCCGAGGGCGCCGGGGATCGGCTGGCTGGCCGGGCGACCGTCGATGATGACGAGCATCAGCGGCACCTGCGGGATCTGCATCGCCTGGGCGATCTGGGGGGACGCGTCGATGTCGACGAGACCGGCGAGGAAACGGCCGTCGTACTCGCCCGTCACCGCGGCCACGTCGCGGGCGTAGGTCGTGCTCTCCGGCGACTGGCCCGGTGAGTGGAAGACGAGGACGACCGGACCAGTCATCGACGACTCGAGCAGCGACTGGAAGTTCGCTTCGGAGACCTCGACCGAGTAGGCGCCGGCAGCGCCACCCGAGGAACCGGGGGCGCCGGCGCCCGACGATCCGGCGGGCGGGGTTGCCGGACGGCGCAGCCCGGAGAGGTCGATCGCACCAGGACGGGAGAACGGCTGTTGACTCATGGGGACCATCTTCCCCGATGACTCAACGGCTGACGATCGTGCCCCTGTAGGAAGGCGCGTGGACCACGAGGTCGGCGCCGTGCCGGTGTCCGATCCGGGAGGTGATCACGAACTTCGGAAGGCATCCGCTGGCGTGGCTCACCCGCACCCGGCCGGCTCCGGAGACGGTGCTGTGGTGGACGTCGGCGGCCACCCACGAGAGACGGTCCACCACGGTCCTCGCGACGCCGCACCGGGCGCCGCGGCGGGCTTCCTGGAGGGCCCGGACGACCAGGCGCACACCCGACCCGCTGCGACTGACCCGTCCCGAGCACAGCTCACGGCCAGCGGTGCTGGAGTCGCGGCTGCCCCCCACAGCCGAGCAGGTGGTCACCTTGTGGTCGGCAGCCACCTCGAACGTCGTGGCCTCGCTGCCCACCCCCACGACCCGGCGTACGGACAGGCCCTCACCGGCCCGCAGCACGCGCGAGCGCCGCGAGGTGGACACGCTGCGGTTCCACCACGGCACCACGGCCGACACCCAGAGCCGCGAGGTGCGACCGACCTGCCACGTGTTCGCGCTCTGGTAGCCGGAGGACGACGGTCGCGGTCGCAGCCCGCTGGCCCACACCCGACAGACCACGTCGCCCGTCGTCGGCGCCACGTAGACGAACCGCGCCACCAGACCGGTCGCGTGGCCGCGCATCACGTTGCGGGAGGCTCCCGCCGTGCGTACGCCGGCCGCGGTCGGCGTACACGTGAGGGAGAGGGAGGCGAGCAGCAACTGGTCGGGGGTCGTGCGGCCCTGCTCGGCCACCACCTTGGTGGCCACGTAGCGCCGCTCGCCGGCCGAGGCCCGGAAGCGCACCGAGAACACCGGGACGACACGGTCGCGGCGGTACGTCGGCAGGTACGCCGGGACGGTGCGGGTCCGGTCGGCCGTGCGGTCAAGATGGCTGCGGCCAGCATCCGAGGATGCGGCGGAGACCCAGACTGGCAGTGTGTCGTCGTCTGCTGCGGCGTGGCCCGGAAGTGCCACCGACAACCCCACGAGCACCGCGAACAGGGCACTCACCAGCCTCGACACAGCCCGCACACCCTGCCCTTGCACCCGTCCTCGCCCTGAACGCCGACACCCTACTCGGCCGACTCTGCGAATGCCGGGTTTTTCTGCAATGATGGGCCGCGGCCCGGCCGGCTACCCGGTAGTACACCTCTCGTGCGATCCACAACGCACCGAACGCGGTGACTGCTCCTGCCCGCGCCCGACCACCCACCCCTTGTCGTCATCGTTTCTCGGGAGGAGAACACGTGGCTGCCCCGTCGTACGACTTCACCGGGCGACGCGTGCTCGTGGTCGGCGGCACCCGTGGACTCGGCAACCTGGTGGCCCGCAACTTCTCTCGATACGGCGCCAGCGTCACGGTGACCGGCACCCAGTCGCTGACCTCGGCGTACGACGTCAACCTCGACGCGTTCTCCTACCTGCGTCTCGACCTGACCAGCCACGACTCGATCGTGCGCGTGGCGGAGCAGGTCGGCGATGTCGACATCGTGGTCAACGCGGCGAGCGCCCGCGTTCCGCACTCCAGCGACGTGCACGAGCAGGAGTTCGTCTCCGAATCGGTGCGTCTGGGCCTGCTCGGCCCGAGCCAGCTGACCCACCGCCTGCGCCACCGGCTCGGAGAGAGCACCATGCGCGGCGGCGGATCGGTGATCAACACCCACTACGTGCGTCGCTGGTGCGAGATGGCGGTCGGACCCGCCAACGCCCACCAGGAGATGCTCAACAGCACGGCCCGCCTTGCCGCCGCCTGGGCACCCAACGGCGTGCGCGTCAACGGCGTCGCCTCGACCGTCATGGTCCCGAGGCAGAGCCAGCTGCGGGTCCAGATCGACCGGCAGTCCGGGCCCCTGCTCACCCGCACCCGCACCCAGCGCACCGGTACCCTCCAGGACGTCGGCAGTGCCGTGCTCTTCCTGGCCAGCACAGGCGCAGCGTTCATCACCGGCCAGACCCTCATGGTCAACGGCAGCGGCGCCGGCGGCGCCCGCATGGCCTACTGACTCGCTGGGTAGGGTCTCCCGCGTGGGTGAAGTCTTCGCAGGCCGGTACGAACTCCTCGACCCGATCGCCATGGGCGGCATGGGCACGGTGTGGTGCGTCCTCGACCGTGCCGACCACCAGGTCAAGGCGGCCAAGATCCTGCGCCAGTCCGATGCGGCATCGCTGCTGCGCTTCGTGCGCGAGCAGTCCATGCGCATCGACCACCTCCACGTGGTCACGCCCCAGTCGTGGGCCGGCATGGACGACCGCGTGCTCTTCACCATGCCGCTGGTCCGTGGCGGGTCCGTGGCCGACCTCCTCAAGCAGTACGGCGCCCTGCCCGTGCGCTGGGTGGCCCTCCTAGTCGACCAGACCCTGCAGGCGCTCGAGGCCGTGCACGGTGCCGGCATCGTGCACCGCGACGTGAAGCCGGCGAACCTGCTGCTCGAGCCCACCGGCGGCGGCCGGCCGCACGTGCGACTGACCGACTTCGGCATCGCCGCACCGCTCGACGAACCGCGGATGACCCGGGCCTCGATGGTGATCGGCAGCCCCGGCTACATGGCCCCGGAGCAGTGGCGCGGCGCCGACCCCGACTTCCGCTCCGACCTATACTCGGTCGGCCGGGTCGGCATCGAGATGCTCACCGGTGTGCGCCCCACCGCCGACTCCCCCGGCCTCGACGTCGACGCGCTGCGCACCGACGACGAGCACCGCGACGCCCTGCTGGACCTCCTGGCCAAGGCCTGCGACGAGGACCCCGCGCAACGCCCCGCGTCGGCGGCCGGCATGCGGGCCGAACTGGCCGCGCTGCGCCTCGACACCCTGCCCGCGTCACTCGGCGAGACCGTCACGGTGCGCGACCACTTCGACGGGCTGGCCACGACGCTGCCCGGCTCCCCGACCGACACGTCGGCCTCGACCCGGCTCGACCACGGCACGGCGCCGGCGACCCGCGTCGACCATCGCACGGCCCCCGGCACGCGCGTCGACCACGGTGCGGCCACGCGGGTCCAGCCCGTGGCGCCGGCCCAGGTGGGTTCACGGCTCCCGGCGTACGTCCTGCTGGTGGTGGGCCTGGTCGCCGTCCTCGTGGGCGCCTGGCTGCTGCTCACCTGATCCCACGAACCTGCAGTCCTTGATGCGCGAGCGGGCAGTTCTTGCGCTCTCCGTACGTCAAGAACTGCCGGGTCGAAGCGCAACAGTTGCAGGTTCGTGTCAGGGGCGACGCAGGCGCAGGGCGCCGAGGGCGAGGCAGACCAGCCCGGCCAGGCCGATGCCGAGCCCGGAGACATGGCGGGCCGAGAGCCAGCCCGCGTCGTCCGGCTCGGGTGCGGGGTTGCCCGAGGCCACCTCCGACCGCTTGCCGTCGCCGACCAGGAAGGGCTGGTCCTCGGCGTACGTCGGGGCACCGGCGATGTCGCCCTGTGCCTCGACGGTGAGCGCGAACCCGATCTCCGCAGGGCCACGCTCGGAGGCGGTCTCCTCCGGGACGACGACGCTCACGTAGTAGTCGCCGGGCAGGTAGGTGTTCTGGTCGTCGTAGCGGTTCAGGTAGCGCACCGGGCCGACACCGGTGTCGAGATCGAGCGCCGTGTCGTCGACTGATCCATCGACGTCGGAGTCGGAGTAGGCCGAGTCGAGGTCGCGGCGCATCGGGTTGTAGAGACCCAGGTAGAGGGTCGGCCCCGAGATGCCGAACTTCTTCTCCAGATCCTTCCCGGACAGGGCCTCCACGTGCAGCGCCGCGGCCAGGGTCTGGCCCCACTCGAGGTGCACGCGGTAGAGACGCTGCTCACCCTCGGTGACGGTGGAATCGTAGGTGCCCGACTTCAGCAGCGGCGCCTCGTCGAACGACGTCGCGCCCTCGATGGTCCCGCGGTCGACGCCGTCGGCCGGCGCCCGGAACGACGCCTCCGTCTCCGGCACCTCTGGGAGACGCTCGTTGGCGTCTGCCAACGGGCTCTCCTCCACCACCTTGATGGTCATCGGCAGGTCGGACGTGCCGGTGCGGGTGTCGGTGTTGGGCCCCACTTCGAACCGGATCACCGTGGAGGTGAGGCACACCGAGTTGCGGTCGCCGTGCCCATCGGGACCGACCTCGAGATCAACTCCGATGGCGGTGCTCGGCGTTGCGTAGCTGGCGCTGGCTGTCTCGCTGCCGCAGGACGTGCCGTCGTCGGCAAAGGCCTCGAGCTTGATCGACTCCGACGACTCGGCTGGTGTGGCAGTCACCGAGACGTGGACGGACGTGTCGTCCGCCGTACGTCGATAGGCGAACTGCCGCTCCAGGGACTCTCCAGCCTTGAGCGTGGTGCTCCACAGCCCGGCCTTCAGCATCGTCGGGTTGCCTGCGTCAGTGGTGGACTTCACCGGCGTACCGCCGAGGTCGACCGGATCGCCGGGATCGGCACTGGCAGCCGGCGCCAGGGCGACCACGCCCACCAGCGCGAGCGCGGCCGTGCGGCGTACGACGGAACCCGGGATCACGATCACGCCCGGCACCCTACCCAGATCTGGCCGGAATCCACCGATCAGAAGTCCCCGGCCGCATTGCGGACGGGACGCAGCAACGCCGACAGCTGGGTGAGCTCGTCGTCGGAGAGCGCCTCGAGGGCGAAGCCGGCCGCGATCAGGTCGGCCGTGGCCGCCTCGACGACGGCCCGGCCGGTCTCGGTGATCTCGGCGAGGACCGTGCGCCCGTCATCGGGGTGCCGACGGCGTACGACGTGCTCCGAGGCGACCAGGCGATTGATGATCGAGGTGATCGAGGTCGGGTGCACCTGCAGGCGCTCCCCCATCTTGCCCAGCGGCAGCGACCCGCGGGAGGAGAAGGTCAGCAGCACCAGCGCCTCGTAGCGGGCGAAGGTGAGCCCGTGGGGCTTGAGGATCGCGTCGAGACGGGCCAGCACCAGCTGCTGCACGCGCATCAGCGAGGTGACCGCGTGCATCGCCGTCTGGTCGCTCCAGCGCAGCCCCCACTGGCGGGCGGCCTCGTCGATCGGGTCGAAGGGAAGGGGCATGGGCGGACCTAGTTGACCTTCGGGCCGCGGAGGCCGGAACGCTGGACGACACGCTGGATCGACAGGTCGCGCTGGTCGGGCTGGCCGACGAAGCGGATGTCGCGCAGGCCCTGCTCCTGGGCGGCGGACTCGAAGACGAAGTGGCCGTAGCCGATGATGCGGCCCTGGAAGGGCTTGACCACGGTGATGTCGAGAATCCGGCTCAGCGGCATGGTGGCCAGGTGTTGGCTGAGCACGCCGTGGACCCGGAAGACCCGCATGTTGGTGATCACGAAGCGGTCGCGGAAGTGCGCCAGCGTCTTCCAGGCGGCGTGGGCCAGGATCACGAAGGCGAGCAGGAAGGGGAACCAGGCGAGGTCGAGGTCGATGAACGGGAAGACCACCAGCAGCCCGATCGCAGCCAGGACCTCGAGCACCGGCAGGGTGTAGACGATCCAGTGGTGCATGACCTCGTCCACGATCACCTCGCCCTCCTCGCGGAGGAGGTGCTTGCGGATGTTCGGGTCCGTGAGGGCCTTGGTCAACCCCATGACCGTTAGAACAACTCGTTGAGGAAGCGGATCGTCGCCTCGAAGAGCTGCGTGGTCAGGGCCCATCCCTCACCGGCGCCGGCGCTGGCCAGCTCGGCGAGGCCGCTGGGGTCCTTGAACATGTAGAAGCCGATGAACAGGACGACGACGGCGAGTACGCCTTTCTTGGCGTCCATCTCAATCTCCATCCTCAGGTGAATCGTCGGGGCGTGCGTCTGCGCGCGTCGGAAACGCATGCCCGGTCATTGTGGCAACTCCGCCGCCGCGTGTCGCGGAGGCGCGCCCGGGCGCGTCATTCCAGGTGCGTGGCCAGGAGCTCGTCGGCCGCGGCCCACGGGTCACTGGTGCCACCGGCCACCCGGGCGGCCAGGGTGTCGAGCTCGGTACGCCGGTCGCTGATGCCGCCCCATCTCTGGCGCAGTGCGGTCAACGCGATCGCCTCGATCTCCTCGCGGGCACGGCGGGTACGCCGCCGCAACAGCTCCCCTGTGGACTCCAACCAGGCGTGGTGCTCGTCGATCGCGGTGACCACCTCGGCCAGGCCTTCGCCGTTCTGCGCCGTGGTCATCAGGATCGGCGGCTTCCAGGCGCCTTCGGGCCGCTGCGACAGGGCGAGCGCGCCGCGCAGGTCGCGGCGTACGGTGCTGGCCCCGTCGCGGTCGGCCTTGTTGATCACGTAGAGGTCGCCGATCTCGAGGATGCCCGCCTTCGCGGCCTGGATGCCGTCGCCCATGCCGGGCGCGAGCAGCACGATCGTGGTGTCCGCGAGGCCGGCGATCTCGACCTCACTCTGGCCCACACCGACGGTCTCGACCACGATCGTGTCGAAGCCCGACGCGTCGAGCACCCGCATCGCCTGCGGAGTGCTCCACGACAGACCGCCGAGATGGCCGCGCGAGGCCATCGAACGGATGAAGACGTCGCGGTCGGTCGCGTGGTCCTGCATGCGGACGCGGTCGCCGAGCAGCGCGCCGCCGGAGAACGGCGACGACGGATCGATGGCGAGTACGCCGACCCGCTGTCCTGCACCACGCAGCTCGGTGATCAGGGCGCTGGTGGTCGTGGACTTGCCGACCCCCGGGGAGCCGGTGATGCCGACGATCCTCGCCCGGCCCGAGTGCGGCGCCAGCAGAGCCATCACTTCGCGCAGCAGCGGGGACTCGTCCTCGACCAGGGAGATGAGGCGCCCGACCGAGCGCGGGTCCCCCGTGCGGGCCTTCTCGACGAGCTCGGGGACGGCAACGGCCGACCGACCACGGGGTCGGCCGGCCGTCGCTGCGTCAGGTGTGGAGACCAAGTCAGGCCTTCGCGGGGACCTTGATGATCAGGGCGTCGCCCTGACCGCCGCCGCCACACAGGGCGGCGGCACCGGTGCCGCCACCACGGCGCTGGAGCTCCAGCGCGAGGTGCAGCACGATGCGGGTGCCCGACATGCCGACCGGGTGGCCGATGGCGATGGCGCCACCGTTGACGTTGATCTTGTCGTCGGAGACGCCGAGCTGGCGACCCGACTCGATGCCGACGGCCGCGAACGCCTCGTTGAGCTCGAAGAGGTCGATGTCGGAGACCGCGATGCCCTCCTTCTCGGCAGCCTTGGCGATCGCGTTGGCCGGCTGCAGCTGCAGCGTGGAGTCGGGGCCGGCGACCTGGCCGGAGGCGCCGATCTCGGCGAGCCACTCGAGGCCGAGCTCCTCGGCCTTGGCCTTGCTCATCACGATGACCGCGGCGGCGCCGTCGGAGATCTGCGAGGCGGAGCCGGCGGTGATGGTGCCGTCCTTGGAGACCGGGCGCAGTCCGGCCAGCGACTCGACGGTCGTGTCGCCACGGATGCCCTCGTCCTGGCTGACCGTGACGTCACCCTTGCGCGACTTGATCGTGACCGGCACGACCTCCTCGTCGAAGAGGCCGTTCTTCCAGGCCAGCGCGGCACGCTGGTGCGACTGGGCGGAGAAGGCGTCCTGCTCCTCGCGGGTCAGCTTGGCGCCGGCGACGTTGTGGCTGTCGGTGAGGTTGATCATGGCCTGGTCGGTGAACTGGTCGTAGAGCGCGTCGTACGCCATCGAGTCGACCAGCGACGTGTCGCCGTACTTGAAGCCCTCGCGGGACTTCGGCAGCAGGTGCGGGGCCTGGGTCATCGACTCCATGCCGCCGGCCACGACGATGTCGTGCTCACCGGCGCGGATCAGCTGGTCGGCCAGCGCGATGGCGTTGATGCCGGAGAGACACACCTTGTTGATGGTGATCGCGGGGACGTCCATCGGGATGCCACCCTTGACCGCGGCCTGGCGCGCGGCGATCTGCCCGGCACCGGCCTGGATGACCTGGCCCATGATCACGTAGTCGACCTGGTCGCCGGCGACGCCGGCCTTCTCCAGGGCGCCCTTGATGGCGACGCCACCGAGATCGGCAGCACTCAGGCTCTTGAGACCACCGAGAAGGCGGCCGACGGGCGTACGGGCCCCTGCGACGATGACGGACGACATGGTTGTTCCTCCTGCGTCAAACACGAATGGAATGCTTTCGAGCCTATCCCCGACCTACCCGTCGGCAACATGTGTCCCGGATGTGGACGTCGTCACGCTCTCTCCACCGTTTCGTACGACCATGGACCCATGACCGCACCACTGGAAGTCCCCGAGCACCTGTTCATCGCCATCGACCACGTCGGCATCGCCGTACCCGACCTGGACGTGGCGACCGCCTACTACCGCGACAACTTCGGCATGAAGGTCGTGCACGAGGAGGTCAACGAGGAGCAGGGCGTGCGCGAGGCCATGGTCGGCGTCGGCGACTCGGGCTCGTGCATCCAGCTGCTGGCGCCGCTCAACGACGAGTCGACGATCGCGAAGTTCCTCGGCCGTTCCGGACCGGGCCTGCAGCAGCTCGCCTACCGGGTCACCGACGTCGAGCAGGTCGCCGCGATCCTGCGCGAGCGCGGCCTGCGCCTGCTGTACGACGCCCCCAAGCGGGGTACGTCGAACTCGCGGGTGAACTTCATCCACCCCAAGGACGCCGGTGGTGTGCTCGTCGAGCTCGTCGAGCCTGCTGCCGCCTCCGACCACGCCTGAGACGTCCGTCTCATCCCCCACCACGGCCGGTTAACGACCAGTATCTTGTGCCGAAATCGCCCGACCATACGCAACTGATCAGGGAGCACGCCCGTGCAGCACATTCTTGACGCAATCCTCGCCGGCGACACCGCCACCGAGGACTTCGCCAACCTCGACCTGCCCGAGTCCTACAAGGCGGTCACCGTCCACAAGGACGAGGTCGGCATGTTCGAGGGCCTCGACAGCAAGGAGAAGGACCCCCGCAAGTCCCTCCACGTCGAGGACGTCGCGCTTCCCGAGCTCGGCCCCGGTGAGGCGTACGTCGCAGTCATGGCCTCGGCGATCAACTACAACACCGTGTGGACCTCGATCTTCGAGCCGGTCTCGACCTTCGGCTTCCTCGAGCGCTACGGCCGCCTCTCCGAGCTCACCAAGCGCCACGACCTGCCCTACCACGTGGTCGGCTCCGACCTCTCGGGCGTCGTGCTCAAGACCGGCGCCGGCGTGACCAAGTGGAAGGCCGGCGACCGCGTCGTCGCCCACTGTCTCTCGGTCGAGATGGAGAGCGCCGACGGCCACAACGACTCGATGCTCGACCCCGAGCAGCGCATCTGGGGCTTCGAGACCAACTTCGGTGGCCTCGCCGAGGTCGCCCTGGTCAAGTCGAACCAGCTGATGCCGAAGCCGGAGCACCTCACCTGGGAAGAGGCTGCCTCCCCCGGCCTGGTGAACTCCACCGCCTACCGCCAGCTCGTCTCGAAGAACGGCGGCCAGATGAAGCAGGGCGACAACGTCCTGATCTGGGGCGCCTCCGGTGGCCTCGGCGGCTTCGCCACGCAGTACGCCCTCAACGGTGGCGCCACGCCCGTGTGTGTCGTCTCCAACGAGGAGAAGGCCGCGATCGCCCGCAGCATGGGCGCGGAGCTGATCATCAACCGCTCCGAAGAGGCCTACAAGTTCTGGAACGACGAAGGCACCGCGCAGGACCCGAAGGAGTGGAAGCGCTTCGGGGCCAAGATCCGCGAGCTCACCGGCGGCGAGGACATCGACATCGTCTTCGAGCACCCGGGCCGTGAGACGTTCGGCGCGTCGGTCTACGTGACCCGCAAGGGCGGCACGATCACCACCTGCGCCTCGACCTCGGGCTACATGCACGAGTACGACAACCGCTACCTGTGGATGAACCTGAAGCGCATCATCAGCTCGCACTTCGCCAACTACCGCGAGTCGTGGGAGGCCAACCGCCTCATCGCACAGGGCAAGATCCACCCGACCCTGTCGCGCACCTACACCCTCGACCAGGTCGGCCAGGCCGCGCTCGACGTGCACCACAACAAGCACCAGGGCAAGGTCGGCGTCCTCGCGCTCTCCCCGGAAGAGGGCCTGGGCGTGCTCAACCACGAGCTCCGCGAGAAGCACCTGACGAAGATCAACGCCTTCCGCGGCATCTGATCGACCAAATCACACCCCGGTTCGCGCAATCTGCGCGAGCCGGGGTGTGTTCTTTTTCGTCCATCCGCCACACTTGGCACGCAACCCGGGATGCATCACCACTGACGGAGGAAATAACCCCATGAGCAGCGACGACGGCCTGTCCATCTTCGACGAGGAGCCGACCAAGGGCGGCGCGCCCGAGGGCGCCGACGACGCCACGCAGGTCATCCCCGTGGTGAAGCGCGAGAGCGACGAGAAGTCCTCGCCCCCCAGGACGGCTGCGAAGCCGACCCAGACGAGCACCACGGTCCGCCCGGCGGCCCAGCCCGCCCGCCAGCCCTCGGCCAAGCAGGAGCCGGCCGCGCAGGCGCCCGCCCAGCCGGCCCGGCCCGCTGCCCAGGTCCCTTCCCAGCCTGCCGCACCCGCGCGTCCCGCAGCGCGCCCCTCAGGCAGCCTGGTCAACACCCAGGCCACGTCGCAGGGCGGCTCCCAGACCGGTCAGTCCCGGCTCCCCGCACTGCCCGTCGTACGACGCAACGGCTACGACCAGGCCGCCGTCGACTCCCTGCTCTCACAGCTGACCAACGAGAAGGCCGGCCTCGGCAACAGCCTCGGCGCGTCCGAGAAGCGGGTCATCGAGCTGGAGTCCGAACTGGCCGGCCTGCGCAAGCAGGTCTCCGAGGTCGAGGCGCCGTCGTACGCCGGGCTCGGCGGCCGCGCGAACGAGCTGCTCCGCCTGGCCGAGGAGGAGGCCGAGGACATCCGCCTCCAGGCCATCCGCGAGGCCACGGAGATCCGTGCCCAGGCCACCAAGGACGCCAAGGCGATCCGTTCCGACGCCACCCGTGAGGCCGAGGACATGCGCACCGTCCAGCTCGCCGAGCTCGACGAGCAGCGCACCCGCCTGATCGCCGACGCCGAGCAGGAGCGCGCCCTGGCCCGCACCGAGGCCAACGACCTGCGCGCCGCCGCCAAGCGCGAGGCCGACCAGCTGCGCCTGGCCGCCACGCAGGAGAGCAACGACGCCAAGGTCAGCGCCGCCCGTGAGGCGGAGAAGTCCCGCGCCGCCGCCGACCGTGAGGTGCAGGAAGCCCGGCGCACGCTCGCGGTCGAGAAGGAGCGGCTGGCCAAGGAGGCCGCCGACCACCACTCGAACGCCACCGCCGAGACGCGTCGCCTGGTCGAGGAGGCCGAGCAGCGTGCCGTCGCAGCCGAGGAGCGCGCCACCGAGGCCAGCACCCAGGCCACGGCCCACCGCCAGCAGGCACAGTCCGAGTCCGACGCCCTGCTCACCCGTGCGCGTCGGGAGGCCGAGCAGATCGTCGCCTCGGCCCGTAGCCAGGCCGAGAGCCTGACCGCGTCCGGACAGGCCGACGCCGACCGCGAGCTGGCCGCAGTGCGCGCCGAGGTCGACCGCATGACGAAGCGTCGCGACGCGATCACCGCCCAGCTCGGAGCACTCCGCGACGTCGTCGCCGGCTTCGACGACTGAGCGCATCCATGGCCCATCACGGGGATCACGGCCCTGACCTGGACGACGGGGTCGACGACGCGGCGGTCGCTGCCGAGGCTGCCGAGCGCGCGGAGGACGCTGCCGAGCGCGCCGAACTGGCCGAGGACGAGGTCGAGGAGCATCTGGAGAAGCACCACGTCGGCGAGCGGCACCTCGGCCAGCCCGGTCCACCCATCGGGCACTCGCCGTACTACATCGGTTTCTTCGGCGGCCTCGGCCTGCTGACGGCGTACTGGCTCGGACAGCAGGTGCTGGCGATCGGCTCGACGCTGGTCCTGGTCGTGGTCTCCATGTTCCTGGCGGCCGGCCTTAACCCGCTCGTCGAGTGGTTCGAGCGACGCGGCATGCGGCGCTCGCTGGCCGTGCTGTCGGTGATCGTGATCGTGCTGATCGCGATCGGCCTGTTCATCTCGGCGATCGTGCCGGTGATCAGCGAGCAGGTCGCCGCGCTGACCAGCAACGCACCCCACTGGCTGGACCAGCTGCAGGAGAACAAGCGGGTCCAGAAGTGGAACGAGGACTACGACCTCATCCAGAAGGCCAAGGACTACATCGAGGACGGCAACCTCGCCCAGCGCGCCTTCGGTGGTGTGCTCGGCTTCGGCCTCGCGGTCCTCTCGGCGCTGCTGAACGCGTTCATCGTGATCGTGCTGACGCTCTACTTCCTGGCCTCGCTGCCGAAGACCAAGGCCGCGTTCTACCGCCTCGCGCCCGCCTCGCGTCGCGACCGGGTCACCCGCCTGGGCGACCGGGTGCTCCAGGGCATCGGCGGCTACGTCTCCGGTGCCTTCGTCGTCGCGGTCTGCGCGTCACTCGCCTCGTTGGTGTTCCTGTTCATCGTGGGCCTGGGCGAGTACGCCGTCGCGTTGTCGTTCGTGGTCGGTCTGCTCTCGTTGATCCCGATGGTCGGTGCCACGATCGCCATGCTGATCGTGTCGGCGATCGGGTTCACGATCTCGCCGGGCGTCGGGATCGCCTGCCTGGTCTACTACGCGCTCTACCAGCAGCTCGAGAACTACGTGATCTACCCGCGCGTGATGCAGCGCTCGGTCAGCGTGCCGGGCTCGGTCACCGTGATCGCGGCACTGGTCGGTGGAGGCCTGCTCGGTGTGGTCGGCGCCCTGATGGCCGTGCCGACCGCGGCCGCAATCCTGCTGCTCACCCAGGAGGTGTTCGTCCGCCGTCAGGACGAACGCTGACCTGTCGCCAGTTCTGATCGACCCGTCGCCAGTTCAGGTCGACCCGTCGCCAGTTCGCGAACTCGCGCCGGGTCAGCGGGAACTCACGACGGGTCGGGGACCCCGACCTCGATCCCGGCCCGGGGCTCACCCAGCTTCACGATCACGACCCCGGCGAGCACGAACACTCCCCCGGCCAGCTGCAGCCAGCCCGGCAGCTCGTCGAGCAGCAGCCAGGCGAAGAACATCGCGGCGATCACCTCGGTCAGGGCCACGAACGAGGCCAGTCGCGAGCCGAGTCGGCGTCCGGCCGCGATGCCGGTCGTGTAGGCCAGCGCCGCGGTCACCACGCCGAGCAGCACGAGAGGGACCCACCAGGGAACCTGCATGCCGTCGTACGACGCATCGGCGGTCGAGGCGGCCATCGGCACCACTCCGACGAGGCCGGCCAGGCCCAGGCAGGCGGCGCCGACCACGAGACCGCCCGCGCCCAGCACCAGCGGCGGGAGCCCGTTGTCCTCGTCGGCGGAGATCACGAAGTAGGTGGCCGCGCCGATCATCGCACCCAGTGCCCACAGCACGCCGGCCACACTCAGCGACGCACCAGAGACCACGTCGAGCAGCAGCACCAGGCCTCCTGCGGCCACGGCGGCACCGACCAGGGTGAGCGGGCCCGGCGCGTGCCCGTGCCGCAGCCAGAGCCACACCACGACCGCGACCGGTGCGGTGTACTCGATCAGCAGCGCGACACCCACCTGCATGTGCGCGACCGCGTAGAAGTAGCACAGCTGGCAACCGGCCACGGCCACGACGCCGTACGCCGCCACCAGCAAGCCGTTGCGGCGCACCAGGTGCCAGCGACCGCGAACGGCGAGCAGTGCGGGCACCAGCAGGATCAGCGCACCGATCGACACGCGGACCGTGACCGCCGCGCCTGCGCTCCAGCCGGATTCGAGCAAGCCCTTGGCCAGGGCCCCGGAGAGTCCGAACGACGCCGCCGAAGCCAGCGCGAAGGCGAGACCGGAGCCGAGCCGCGATGACGAGACAGGTGTGAGGACGTCATGAGTCATCGCGGTCATGGCACATGACGCTACGCTCAGGCATGTAAGGTGTCAACATGGTTTTCGCTCATGACACGGAGGTGTCGCTCCAGGCCGCCGTCGCCCTGGTCAACACCGCCGTCACGCCCGAGACCCTGACCACTGTCGCGGAGGCCGACGCGTTCTGGACGACCTGGGAGTACACCGGCCGCCACGAGCGCACCCGCGCGGAGCTGGACGACATCCGGGCCCTGCGACCGGTGCTGCGCGAGGTGCTGACCAGCGAGCGCGACCGCAGCGCGACGCTGGTCAACGAGCTGCTGGCCGAGGCCGGCGCACTCCCCCAGCTGGTGCGCCACGACGAGTGGGACTGGCACCTGCACGCCATCGCGCCCGACCGCCCGTGGGCGCAACGCATCATGGTGGAGACCGCGATGGCGATGATCGACGTGGTCCGCAGCGACGAGATGTCGCGCCTGGGTGTCTGCGCCGACGACGACTGCGACGGACTGGTGCTCGACCTCTCCCGCAACCGCTCGCGCCGGTTCTGCAGCACCACCTGCGGCAACCGGGCCGCCGTCGCCGCCTACCGGGCCCGCCAGGGCTGAGCCTCCGCGGACCACCGAACGAGCCCTGCCCACAGGAGGCTTGACCCTCCGGTGACCGGAGGGTGTTTGATCGTCGCCATGGCCACCACCGTCACCATCGGGGAGTTCTCCCGACTCACCTACCTCAGCGTGAAGACGCTGCACCACTACCACGAGGTCGGGTTGCTCGAGCCGGCCAGCATCGACGTCGGTAGCGGCTACCGGAGGTACGACCTCGACCAGGTCGGGCAGGCTCATCTGATCCGCCGGCTGCGTGACCTGAACATGCCGGTGGCGCAGGTGCGTGAGGTGGTCTCGGCTCCGAACCAGGAGACCAGCGACGCAGCACTCAAGGCGCACCTCACGCGCATGGAGACAGAGCTCGAACGCACCAGGGACGTCGTCGCCTCCCTGCGGCTGCTGCTCTCCCCCGGCCCGGCGCTCGCGGTGGACTACCGCACCGTGCCCGACCTCCCTGCGCTCGCCGTCTCCGCGATTGTCTCGATCGACGACATCTTCGAGTGGTCGGACGAGACGTTCGGCCGCCTCGCGATGGCTGCGGGGCGGCTCGGCATCGAGGCGAGTGGGCCGGCCGGGGCGACGTACGCCCGCGAGTTCTTCGAGGACGACGCCGGCGAGGTGGTCGCCTTCCTGCCGGTTCCTGCCGCCACCGGTGAGCCGACCGGGGACGCCGCGGTCACCCGCCTGGAGCTCCCCGGTGGCAGGTTCGCCGTCACGGAGCACGTCGGGCTGTTCGATGACTTCGATCGGACGTACGGCGCCCTGGGCAGTCACGTGGCCCGCAACGACGAAGGTCTGCCGGACCCGATCCGGGAGCGCTACCTGGTCGGCTCCGACGAGACAGATCACCCCAGCGAACACCGCACCGAGATCTGCTGGCCACTCCGGTCAGCATGACGCCCATGCTTCACCCGACAACAAGGAGCTCATCATGACCATCATCATGGCCGCCGTGACGTTCGACTGCAGCGACGCCGCTGCCCTCGCGGACTTCTGGTCCGCCCTCATGGAGGTGCCCGTCGACCCCGAGGCGACCGTGGACTACGCCAGCATCGGGATGGGCGGGAGCATCAGCCCGGCCCTCGTCTTCATGAAGGTGCCGGACCGGACGCCGGGCAAGAACGCCGTGCACCTCGACCTGGCTTCCTCCACGTGGACCGCACAGGTCGACCGTGCGGTGGACCTCGGCGCCAAGCGCCTGGGTGAGTTCGACGAGGCCGGGTTCCAGTGGGTGACGCTCGCCGATCCCGAGGGCAACCTGTTCGACATCGCCAAGGGTTGACACTCCGGCCGCGTCGCTGACCGGCGGCGGCGCGGCCGAGAGCGTTGCGGTCGAAGGCGGCGCCTTCGCCGGACTACGCCAACTCGACGAAGCGGGACAGCACCTGCCGGAAGATCTCGGGCTGCTCGGAGTGCACCCAGTGCCCGGCACCCTTGACCGTGACCCGCGACGCGCGCGGGAACCAGCGCAGCATCGCATCGGCGTACTCGTCGGTGACGTACGCCGAATTGGCGCCGGCGACCCACAGCACCCGACCCTCGTACGGCGCCACGTCGCCGAGCCGGTCCTCGGGCCAGCCACCCAGCACGTCGAGCTCACGACCGAGCAGCTCGAGGTTGGGCTGCCAGCGCCAGCCGGTGCCCTCACGTCGGAGGTTCTGCAGAAGGAAGCTGCGCACGGTCGTGCTGGGCGCGGCGACCTCGAGGGCCGCATCAGCGTCGGAGCGCCGCTCAAGGGAGTCGAGGTCCATGCCCTGCATGCCCTCGATGAACACTCCGAACTCGCTGCCGTTCGCGTAGTCCACGGGCGACATGTCGACCACGGCCAGCCGCTCGACCAGCTCGGGGTGGCGCAGCGCCAGCACCATCGCGATCTTGGCGCCCATCGAGTGCCCGACCAACACCACCGGGTCATCGGCCGAGAACAGCTCGGCGAGACGGTCGGCGAACTCGACGTAGTCGAGATGCTCCGTCCAGGCCGAGCGCCCGTGGTTGGGCATGTCGACCAGCGTCACCCGGTGATCGGGGGCCAGCGACTTCGCGACCTGCGTCCAGTTCTTGCCCTGGCCGAAGAGCCCGTGGAAGAACACGACCCGCGACCCGCTCTCGCCCATCTCGGTCAGGTACACGTCGCTCTGCGTCACGGGCACAGGCTACGGTGCGGTCGGCGTACCACGACGGGGTGGGCGCAATTGCCTTGGCAGGGACGGACCGCTCCGTCATCGTGGGAGTCATGCCTGACACCGCAGCGCAGTGGTGTGCCCGTGTCGCGGCACGCCTGGAGGCCGACGGGCCGCGTCGCCCGCCATGCGGCTGGTCGAGGAAGCCGGCGGCACAGCGACGTCCGTGCCCGATTTCTGAGTCCGCGCAATAGCGGTCAGGAACTGGCCGGAAAGGACGACAGACTGGTGCTCCACCGACGAGAGGACATCCCATGCCCGCCCAGGCTCCCCCTGTCACCGACGAACGCGACGGCCTCCGCGCCTATGTCATCCAGCAACAGGACGCCTATCGCGCCGTCATCTTCGGCCTCACCGACGAGGAGGCCGGTCGTACGCCGACCACCAGCGCACTGAGCGTCGGTGCGTTGGTCAAGCACGCCACGCACAACCAGATCAGCTGGGCGGCCAGCGTGAACGCCTCGCCCGGGCCGGTCGTCGACGACCGCCCACAGGAGGAGCAGTACGCCGAGCGCGAGCGCATGATCACCTGGCTCGAGGGCGACACGGTCGACGGGGCATTGAAGGCGTTCGATGACGCGAGTGCCGCGGTCCTCGAGGCGATTGCCGCCGTGGACCTCGATGCCCCGGTTCCGGTGCCGCCCGCACCCTGGAACCCCACCGACATCGCCCACTGGTCGGTGCGCTGGGTCTGGCTCCATTTGATCGAGGAGATGGCTCGGCACGCCGGTCACGCCGACATCATCCGCGAGGCGATCGACGGCGCAACGATGTATGAGCTGGTCGCGGCGCGCGAGGGCTGGCCAGAGACGCCGTGGCTCAAGCCGTGGCGCCGGGCCGAGTGAAGGGGCCTGCCATGAGCGATGTTCGAACAGTCCAGATCACCTTCGACTGCGCCGATCCCCAGTCCCTGAGCCAGTTCTGGGCCTCGGCCCTGGGCTACGTCAACCCCTGCCCACCCGGTCGCGAGGTGTCGGAGGGCACGGACGTCTTCGAGGCGTGGCACGAGTTCCTGGCCGAGGCCGGCGTACCCGAGAGCGAGTGGAACTCCGCGTCCGCGGCAGAGGACCCCGACGGCAGCGGGCCTCGGCTTTTCTTCCAGCGGGTGCCCGAGGGGAAGACCGCGAAGAACCGCGTGCACCTCGACGTACGCGCGGCGCCCGGTCTCGGTCCCGAGGAGCGGATGGCCGCACTGGAGGCCGAGTGCGAGCGACTCGTCGCGATGGGCGCCACCCGCGGCAAGCGGTTCGAGCCGTCCCCGCCGATGAGCAACGGCTTCATCGTGATGGCCGATCCCGAAGGCAACGAGTTCTGCCTCGACTGAGGCAGTCCCTGACGTTTCGGTCCTCTGGAAGGGCCGAAACGTCAGGGACTACCGCGCGTCAGGGGCCGAAACGTCAGGGACTATCGCGCGTCAGGGGCCGAAACGTCAGGGACTATCGGGCGGAGTAGTCGCGGAAGCCGCGCTTGGTCTTGCGGCCGAGGTAGCCGGCGGTGACCAGGTGCTCCAGCAGCGGCGCGGGCGCGAAGCCCGGCTCGCGGAACTCGAGGTAGAGCTCCTTCTGGATCGCCAGCGACACGTCGTTGCCGACCACGTCGAGCAGCTCGAACGGGCCCATCGGCAGCGCACAGCCCTGCTTCATGGCCGTGTCGATGTCGTCGGCGGTCGCGTAGTGCGCCTCGAGCATCTTCACCGCGTCGTTGAGGTAGGGGAACAGCAACGCGTTGACGATGAACCCGGCCCGGTCGCCACACGAGACGGCCACCTTGCCGACCTTGTCGCACAGCGCCCGCGTCGACTCGGCCACGTCGTCGGAGGTGGAGACCGTCGTGACGACCTCGACCAGCTTCATGATCGCGGCGGGGTTGAAGAAGTGCATGCCGATGACGTCCTGCGGCCGCGAGGTCACCTTGGCCATCGCGATGATCGGCAGCGACGAGGTGGTGGTGGCCAGGATCGCACCAGGCTTGCAGATCTCGTCGAGGTTCTCGAACAGCGTGGTCTTGATCGCGAGGTCCTCCGCGATCGCCTCGACCACGAGGTCGACGTCGGCCAGGTCGTCGAGGCTCGTGGTGCCGGAGATGCGAGCAAGCGCTGCGGCCTTGTCGTCCTCGGTGGCCCTGCCCCGCTGGATCTGCTTGTCGAAGTTGCGGGTGATCCCCGCGACGACGCCGTCGACCTTCTCCTGGGAGCGGCCGACGTACAGGACGTCGTGTCCGCTCTTCGCGAAGACCTCGACGATGCCGGACGCCATCGTGCCGGTGCCGACCACGCCGACGGTCGTGATGTCGTGGCGCAGCTGAGGCGCGTTGTCGGCCGACGGGGTCCGCTCGTCGGCGACGACCTTGGAGCTGTCGGGACCCTCGTAGGTGTAGAAGCCGCGGCCCGTCTTGCGGCCGAGCAGACCGGCGGTGACCATCTGCTTGAGGATCGGCGCCGGCGCGTGCAGGCGGTCGCGGCCCTGCTTGTACATCGTGTCCAGGATCTCGTACGCCGTGTCGAGGCCGATCAGGTCGAGCAGCGCGAGCGGGCCCATCGGGTAGCCACACCCGAAGCGCATGGCGGCGTCGATGTCCTCGCGGGAGGCGTACCTGCCCTCGTAGAACGACACCGCGTGGTTGAGGTAGCCGAAGAGCAGCGTGTTGGCGATGAAGCCGGCCTTGTCACCGCAGACGACGGGGTTCTTGCCCACCTGCTCGACCAGCGACTTCGCCCGCTCGAGCACGTCGGCCTCGGTGACGACCGTGCGGATGATCTCGACGAGGTTCTGCACCGGAGCCGGGTTGAAGAAGTGGATGCCGACCACACGGCCGGGACGGCTGTTGGCCGTGGAGATCTCGGTGACCGACAGGGACGAGGTGTTCGTGGCCAGGATCGCGTCGGGCGCGACGATGTCGTCGAGCTGGCGGAATATCGCCTTCTTGACCTCGAGCGACTCCACGACCGCCTCGACCACGAAGTCGGCGGGCGCCAGGTCGGCCATCGAGGTGCCAAGCGAGATGCGGTCGAGCAGGGTCTTCTGGTCCGTCTCACTGAGCTTGCCGCGCGCCACGGCGCGCCCGGTCGAGTGCTCGAGGTGCTGGCGGCCACGCGCCACACCCTCGTCGTCCTGGTCGACACCGATGACGGTGAAGCCGTTGCGGGCGAAGACTTCGGCGATGCCGGCACCCATGGTGCCGAGGCCGATCACGCCGACGGTCGAGATCTCGCGAGGGGCAGTGGGCTCAGGCGCTGCGGTCGTCATGCATCGAATGATGGCACGACGTCCGCAGCACCCGATCCGCTCCCACGGATCGGGACAAACCGCCTCTCGGGCGGCCTGACCCGTTGGTTCCAGTAATCAGCTGTAGTCGTGGAAGCCCCGGCCGGTCTTGCGACCGAGGTGACCGTCCGTGACGACCTTCTCGAGTCCGGCGGCAGGCGTGAAGCCCGGCTCCTTGAACTCGGCGTACAGCTCCTGCTGGATCGCCAGCGACACGTCGTTGCCGACCACGTCGAGCAGCGCGAACGGGCCCATCGGGAACCCGGCCTGCTCCTTGATCGCCGCGTCGATCTCCTCGATGTCGCCGCGACCCTCGTCGATGACCTTGACGGCGTCGTTGAGGTAGGGGAACAGCAACGCGTTCACGATGAATCCCGCGCGGTCGCCGCACGACACGGCCACCTTGCCGACCTTGGCGGTCAGCGCACGCACGGTCTCGTCGACCTCGGGGCTGGTCAGCTCGGTGGTGACCACCTCGACCAGCTTCATGATCGCGGCCGGGTTGAAGAAGTGCATGCCGATGACGACCTCGGGTCGCCCGGTCACGCCGGCCAGCTCGGTGATCGGCAGCGACGACGTCGTGGTGCTCAGGATCGCGCCCTGCTTGACGATCCGGTCCAGGTCGCGGAAGAGCTCGGTCTTGACGGCCAGGTCCTCGGCGATCGCCTCGACGACCAGGTCCACGTCGGCCAGCGCCTCACGCTCGGTGGCCGCGGTCAGGCGGGCCAGTACGTCGGCCTTGCCGGCCTCGTCGAGCTTGCCACGCGAGATCGCCTTGTCCAGCGACTTGGTGATCGCCGCGACCACACCGTCGGTCTTCTCGGTCGAACGGCCGACGAACACCACGTCGTAACCGCTCTTGGCGAAGACCTCGACGATGCCCGACGCCATGGTGCCGGTGCCGACCACGCCGACCGTGGTGATCTCGTGGCGCAGCTGCGGCGCGCTGTCGGCGGAGGGAGTCTCGTCGTCGGCGACGACTGCGCCGTCGGCGTACGTGTAGAAGCCGCGACCCGACTCCTTGCCCAGGCGACCCTCGGCGACCAGCTCGTCGAGCAGGTCCGCGGGCTTGTGCAGGTTGTCGCCGGACTCGGCGAACCGGGCGGCGAGCACGTCGCGCACGACACCGAGACCGAGCTCGTCCAGGACGGTCAGCGGGCCGGACGGGTAGCCGCAGCCGAAGCGCATGGCAGCGTCGATGTCCGCGCGGGTGGCGTACGACGTCTCGTACATGCGCACGGCGTGGTTGAGGTACGGGAAGACCAGCTCGCGGAAGGTCTGCTCAGTGGTGTCGGTCATGGCGAAGACTGTAAACGTCGTTCCTACCCATGAGTAGCCGAAGTTCACCCATCGGACCGTAGCGTTCGTCACGCCTGCGGGTAGCCTGCTCTCCCGTGAGACTCGTTGTAGCCCGTTGCCAGGTCGACTACGCCGGCCGACTGACCGCTCATCTGCCGATGGCCACCCGCGTGCTGATGATCAAGGCCGACGGTTCGGTCCTCGTCCACAGCGACGGCGGCTCCTACAAGCCGCTGAACTGGATGTCGCCTCCCTGCACGGTGAAGGAGCTCGTCAACGACGAGGGCCACCTCGAGTGGAACGTCACCAGTCGCAGCACCGCCAAGGGCCCGGAGGACACCCTGCGCATCGTGCTCGAGGAGATCCACCACGACTCCGAGCACGACCTCGGCATCGACCCCGGCCTCCAGAAGGACGGCGTCGAGAAGCACCTCCAGGAGCTCCTCGCCGACCACCCGGCCACCCTCTCCCCCGGACTCACGCTGGTACGCCGGGAGTTCCCGACGGCGATCGGCCCGGTCGACCTCATGTGCCGCGACGAGAACGGCGAGTCCGTGGCCGTCGAGATCAAGCGCCGCGGCGACATCGACGGGGTGGAGCAGCTGACCCGCTACCTCGAGCTGCTCAACCGCGACCCGCTGCTCTCCCCCGTGCGTGGCATCTACGCGGCCCAGGAGATCCGGCCGCAGGCCAAGGTGCTGGCCGGCGACCGCGGCATCCACTGCGTCACCGTCGACTACAACGCCCTGCGCGGCCTCGACGATCCCACCGACAGGCTCTTCTGACCCGCGTCCGCGGGGTCGGGCACGAGTCCTGACATGATGCGCGCCATGCAGATCTTCCACATCGCCGAGAAGTCGCGCTGGGACGCCGCCAGGCTGGCCGGCTCCTACGCGCAGTCGACGTACGGCCGCACGCTCGAGGACGAGGGCTTCATCCACGCGTCGCGCGAGGACCAGTGGGAGACCGTCCGCGAGCGCTACTACGCCGATGCGCCGGGCCCCCTGGTGCTGCTCACCATCGAGACCGACAAGCTCACCTCGGAATGGCGCGAGGACACGGTCGGCGACACGACGTACCCGCACATCTACGGCCCCCTCAACCCGGCGGCCGTGGTCCACGAGAAGCCGTTGCCGAGGCTGCAGCGGGACGGGACGGCCCGACCGCAGGAGTCCTTCGCGAAGCTCTTCTTCGCCGAGATCATCACGCGGATGTGCGCCGCGGTCCTGGTCATGGCGCTGGCCATCGCCGGCCACTACGCAGCCGTCGGCATCTTCGGCGAGGACCGGGGACTCCTCGGCGTGATCGTCGGTGCGGTGGTGGGCCTCGCCATCGTGGTGCCGCTCCTGCACCGTCGCAACGCCCGCCTGAAGGCCTAGCGACCCTCAGGCGTTGACGAGGTCCGCGACCTCGTCGGCGCATCCCCACGACATCGTGACGCCGGCGCCGCCGTGCCCGTAGCAGTGCACGACGCGCCCGACCCTCTCGACGCGCACCGCGGGCCGCACCGGCCGGAGCCCGACCTTGTGCCGCAGCACCTTGGCGCCCTCGATCTCGGGCATGATCCGCGCCGCACGGGCCAGGATCTCGCGGGCGGTCCCCGGTGACGGCGTCCGGCTCCAGTCCCCCTCGTCGGACGTGCCGCCGATGACGACGTCGCGCGAGCGGGGTACGACGTACGTCGGGCCGTCGTCGTCGATGGCCCACCGCTCGATGCCCCGCTGCTCGACCACCACGACCTGGCCGCGCACCGGCACGACGGACTTGTCCGAGGCCAGGTGGCGCGCGCCGAGTCCGGCGCAGTTGACCACGAGGTCGCCACCGGTCGGCAGCGCCTGCAGGTTCATCCTCGTGATCGTGCCGCCGAGCTCTTCGACGCGCTCGGCCAGCCAGCGCAGGTAGAGGGGCATCTCCACGACCGGCGTGGTGAACGTCCAACCGTCGACGAAGCCGGGCGGGAGCGAGGTCTCACGGTCGAGCGAGGGCACTGCCGCGCGCCACCACGGCTCTGCCTTGCGGGTGGTGAACACCTCGGTGCCGGTGACCATGCGGACCCCGGTCTCGCGGTCGCCGGCCAGGCCGACGAACTCGGCGTACGACGCCCCCGACCAGGCCGTCACCCGGTCCTGCGGCAGCGCCCGGTAGGGGTACCAGATGGCCGCGGCGACCGAGCTCGTCGTCTCCAACGGCAGGTCACGGGCCAGCACGTCGACCCGGTGGCCGGACTCGAGCAGCCTGATGGCGCAGGTGAGCCCGACGACTCCCGCCCCGACCACGTTCACGCGTGCCATGGGGAGAGTCTGCCGCAGACCCGCAAGGGTTGTCGGTGAACTCTCCCCACGGGCGCGTGGCGCGGGGCTCAGCGGTTGAAGCGGGGCAGGTAGCGCACGTGCCACCCGCCCACGCGGGACGCCGCGGCGTCGCTGAGGACGACCTGCTTGCGCGCCGAGATGACCCACTTGCCGTTGCGGTAGGCGTAGGTCTCCGCCTGACCGCCCCAGCGGTTCCCATTGCCCCGCGTGACGCCGGTGTGCACGAGACGGATCTCGCCGTTCGCGTTGCGCGTCCGCCGCACGCCCTCCTGGACCATCACCGTGCTGTCGACGGTCCACTGGGGACGAATCGGAGACCGCTCCAGGACGAGGCGCCCGTTGCGCCAGGTGACGATCGAGTGCCACGCGGTGTGCGCACCCATGCCGGTGAGGATGCTGATCTCCGACCCCTTGACCGGGTCGATCGGCGCGTCACCGTGGTAGACGCACGGGTTGCCCCACGAGGTGTAGAGGTCCTTGGTGCCCGCCACCCGCGTCCCCATGGTCACGCGCACGGAGCACACGTTGGCCGACTTCCTGCGGATCGAGATGCCGTCGATCGTGCCGTCACCGTCGACGTCGCTCGCCGTCGACATCAGGCGCCACTTCGAGGTGCCGGCGTACGGGTTGACCGCCTGGGCGTCGACACTGACCTTGGCCGACGCTGCGGTGCGCACCGCCGTCGGTGCCGAGGCATGTGCCGGCGACTGGGCCAGCACGGTGCCCATGGTCGCGGTCAGGGCCAGGGTCATCAGAGACTTCTTCACGAGGTTCCCCCATCGCTGCGGGTCCGCTGTTCGGACCATCACTTGAGGAGACGCACTCGATCCCGGATTGGTTCGCGCCAATCTCGCGGAGCGGACCCGGGAGGGGTCAGGCGGCCTTGGCGAGCTTCTTCGCGGTCTTCTTGTCGACCTTGACCAGCTTGCGCTTCTTCACGGTGTAGCCCGAGGGAAGCGTGCCTTCCTTGAGCATGCGCAGCGGGCAGCGCTTGCAGCGGTCCTTGGACACGCAGCACTTGCTCTTCGGCTTCTTGGACTTGCCCACCCGAGGATCGTACCAAGCGCGCTTAGGCGTGCCTTACCTTCTGTGACGTACGCCGCACGCCCGGCCCGACGACCTACAGCCCGTTGGCCCGCCGGATCACGTCGACGATGCCGCCCATGATCTCGGTGAGCCCGAAGTCCTTGGGGGTGTAGACCGCGGCGACACCGCTGGCCACCAGCGCCTTGCCGTCGGACTCGGGGATGATGCCACCGACGATCACCGGGACGTCGCCCATGCCGGCCTCCTCGAGGCCCTTGAGCACGGCCGGCACCAGCTCCATGTGCGAGCCGGAGAGGATCGAGAGCCCGACGCAGTGCACGTCCTCGGCCACCGCAGCGGCGACGATCTGCTCGGGCGTCAGGCGGATGCCCTGGTAGATGACCTCGAACCCGGCGTCACGGGCGCGGACGGCGACCTGCTCGGCACCGTTGGAGTGACCGTCGAGGCCCGGCTTGCCGACCAGCAGGCGCAGCCGTCCGCCGAGCTCCTCGCCGGTGGCGGTGACCTTCTCGCGCACGGCGGTCAGCTCGGCGCCGGCCTCGGCCACACCGACCGCACCGGAGACACCGGTGGGGGCCCGGAACTCGCCGAAGACCTCGCGCAGGGTGCCGGCCCACTCGCCGGTGGTCGCACCGGCGCGGGCGGCGACCAGGGTCGCCTCCATCAGGTTCCCGGTGCCCTTGGCAGCCTCGGCCAGGTCGGCCAGCGCCTTGGTCACGGCAGCGTCGTCACGCTCGGACTTCCAGGCCTCGACGGAGGCCTTGGCGGCCTCCTCGGCCTTGGGGTCGGCCGTCATGATCGCGTCGTCCAGGTTGGCGGTCAGCGGCGAGGGCTCGGTGGTCTCGAAGCTGTTGACGCCGACGATCTTCTCCTCGCCGGACTCGATGCGGCCACGGCGGGCGGCGTGTGCCGAGACCAGCTCGGACTTCATGTAGCCCGACTCGACCGCGGCGATCGCACCGCCGAGGGCCTGCACGCGGTCCATCTCGGCCTTGGCGCCGGCGACGAGCTCGTCGACCTTCGCCGCGATGACGTGGGACCCGTCGAAGATGTCTTCGTACTCGAGCAGGTCGGACTCGAAGGCCAGCACCTGCTGCAGGCGCAGCGACCACTGCTGGTCCCACGGACGCGGCAGGCCGAGGGCCTCGTTCCAGGCCGGCAGCTGTACGGCGCGGGCACGGGCGTTCTTCGACAGCGTCACGCCGAGCATCTCGAGCACGATGCGCTGGACGTTGTTCTCCGGCTGGGCCTCGGTCAGGCCGAGCGAGTTGACCTGGACGCCGTACCGGAAGCGGCGCATCTTCGGGTCGCTCACCCCATAGCGCTCACGGGTGATCTCGTCCCAGAGCTGCACGAAGGCCCGCATCTTGCAGGTCTCCTCGACGAAGCGGACGCCCGCGTTGACGAAGAACGAGATGCGGCCGACGACCTTCTCGAAGTCCTCCTCGGAGACCTGGCCCGCGGCCTTGACCGCGTCGAGGACCGCGATGGCGGTGCCGAGCGCGTAGGCGAGCTCCTGGGTCGGCGTGGCACCGGCCTCCTGCAGGTGGTAGCTGCAGATGTTGATCGGGTTCCACTTGGGGATGTAGTTGACCGTGTAGGCGATCATGTCGCTGATCAGGCGCAGGGAGTGCTCGGGCGGGAACACGTAGGTCCCGCGGGAGAGGTACTCCTTGATGATGTCGTTCTGCGTGGTGCCGGCGAGCTGCTTGGCGACCTCGGCCGGGTCCAGCGTGGGGTTCTGCTCCTCGGCGGCCACCTGGTACATCGCGAGCAGCCACATGGCCGTCGCGTTGATCGTCATGGAGGTGTTCATCTCCGTGAGCGGGATGTCCTTGAAGAGCTTGCGCATCTCCCCCATGTGCGGGACCGGTACGCCGACCTTGCCGACCTCACCACGCGCCAGGGGCGAGTCGGGGTCGTAGCCGGTCTGCGTGGGCAGGTCGAAGGCCACCGAGAGTCCGGTCTGGCCCTTCGAGAGGTTGTTTCGGTAGAGCGCATTGGACGCCTCGGCCGTGGAGTGGCCGGCGTAGGTGCGCATCACCCAGGGGCGATCCTTGGCCACGGGCTTCTCTGCAGAGCTCATGGGCTGAGCCTAGAGCGTCCGTTAACTTCCGGTAACCGGTCTCACGTGTGGCAATGACTACACCGGGCAGGATGGGCGCATGCCCGAGAACCAGCCTCGTCCGCCGCATCCCGCTCCCCCGCCCTGGCCGGGAAAGCAGTGGCCGGCGCAGCACCAGGCCCCGCCGTGGCCGCCCTACGCACCGCTTCCGCCGAGGCCGGAGAGCACACTGCGCGCGCCACTCGTCTGGACGGCCGTCTTCAGCTCGCTCGGCGTGATCATGGTGGTCGGCACCTTCGCGTTGATCCTGGTGCTGGTGCTCGGGTTCGTCTACGCCCTGATCGTGGCCGCGAGCGGGGACGAAAACTGGAGCCTCGGAGGCTTCCTGGGCGATTTCATCAGCAGCGCGTTCGGCCCGACCCTCGTGCTCGTCCTCATCGCCTCCGTGATCGCGTTCGTCCTGTCTGCCGGCGTCCTGGTGCTGCTGCGCCTGAACACGGCCGTACGCCGGTGGGCGCCGGCACTGCAAGGGCTCTGCTCGGCGGCCGTCGTCTACGGCGCGGCAACGTTGCTGCTTGCGATGCTGTCCCTTGCCGGGCAGCTGCTCAGCTCCTGAGCCACTCGGCCCGCTGGCCACGACGAGGTCAGGCGGAGATCGGCTCGCGTTCGACCTCGACGAGTCGGAAGAGGTGGGACATGTGCAGGAGTCGGCGTACGGAAGGACCACAGCCGCGCAACCGGAGGTGGCGGCCCTGGCGCTCGGCCGTGCGCGTGGCGACGGCAAGCACCTTGAGTGCGGTGAGGTCAACGGTCGACACGTCGGTCAGGTCGACGACGACGTCGTCGAGGCTGGCGCTCATGTGCTCGTAGATGGCGGTGCGCACTTCCATGGTGCTCCGGACGTCGAACGGTCCAGCCAGCACGAGCGTGGATCCGTCTCGCATGATGTCCATCTCGCCTCCCTTCGCGGTGACACCCGATTGCCACCCATCGAACTCTGGTGTTCACAGACTATGACGCGTCACACGCCAAAAGCGTTGCCCCTGCGGCCATTAATTTCCACTGAGTTTCCCGGGTGCACCCTGTGCGAACGCCTTGCGACCGGACCGTCCGCTATGTGGCGGGTGTGACGCATGTGGTTTCGCGGTCAACCTTCTCTGACCGGTCCGCGAGGCCGTCGGTCCGGCGCACTAGGCTCGGGCGCATGGTCAACCTCACCCGCATCTACACGCGCACCGGCGACGCCGGGCAGACCCGTCTCGGTGACATGAGCGTCGCCTCGAAGAACGATCTGCGCCTCGAGGCCTACGCAACCGTCGACGAGGCCAACGCGGTGATCGGGGTGGCGCTCGCCCAGGGCGATCTCGACGCCGACGTCGTCGCCGTCCTGACCACGATCCAGAACGACCTCTTCGACGTCGGTGCCGACTTCTGCACCCCGATCGTGGAGAACCCGGAGTACCCACCACTGCGCATCGAGCAGGACTACATCGATCGCCTCGAGGGTTGGTGCGACCAGTTCAACGAGCCGCTCGAGAAGCTGCGCTCGTTCATCCTCAACGGCGGCACCGTCGGCGCGGCCCACCTGCACGTCGCGCGCACCGTCGTACGCCGGGCCGAGCGGTCGGCCTGGCTGGCCTTCGCCGAGCACGAGGCCACGATGAACGTGCTGGCGATCAAGTACCTCAACCGACTCTCGGACCTGCTGTTCATCCTGGCCCGGCACGCCAACCGTGAGAACGGTGACGTCCTGTGGGTCCCCGGCGGCGAGCGGTCCTGACCAACCGTGGGTTCCTGCGCCTCGAACCGTGGGTTCTTGCGCCTCGAACCGTGGATTCCTGAGGCACCTGCCACTGATCAACCGGGGCGGACCTCACGACGGCCCGACTCACGTGCCGCGGGTACGACGAACGCCGACGGCACGAGGAGTACGACGACCACCAGCAACGCGCGCAACGTGCCGACCTCCTCGGCCAGGAAGCCGAGCAGGGGCGGGCCGGCCAGGAACGCCGTGTAGCCGATCGTCGAGACCACGCTGACCCGTGATGCCGCATGCTCCGGGTCGTCGGCGGCGGCGCTCATGCCGACCGGGAAGCCGAGTGAGGCACCCAGTCCCCACAGCAGGATGCCGGAGACCACCAGGGCGGGGTGTCCGCCGAAGACGATCAGCAGCAGTCCGGCCCCGGCGGCCAGCATCGTCGACCAGAGCACGCCGACCCGGCCGTGCCGGTCGATGAGCCGACTCCCCCAGAAGCGCCCGACGGTCATCGCGGTGACGAACAGGGCGAAACCAGCGACGCCGACCCAGTGCTCGACGTCGTAGCCGTCGACCAGGGCGACCGCCAGCCAGTCGTTCGCGGCGCCCTCGGTGAGGGCCAGCGCCAGGACCATCAGGCCGATCAGCAAGGTTCGTGGCTCGGTCCAGGCGCCGAGAGCAGAACCGCTGCGGTCCGGCAGCTCACCCTCCTCGAGGGCGCGAGGCAGGAAGCGGCGGACCAACGGGCCCACCAGGCAGACCGCGAACAGGGCGACCGCGCCGAGGTGCACGGGCATCGGCAGGTGCAGCCCGGCGGCCAGGGCGCCGAGCAGCGCACCCGCCACCGTGCCGAGACTGAAACCGGCGTGGAAGCGCGGCATGATCGTGCGCGCCAGCTCGTGCTCGACCGCGGCGCCCTCGACGTTCATCGCGACGTCCCAGGTGCCGGTCCCGATGCCGTAGAGCAGCAGTCCCGCGGCGGTCACGGCGGTGTGCTCGAAGACCCCGGCCCCGAGCGCGACCAGCACCAGGCCGACCCCGTCGACGCAGGCACCGATCAGCACGACTCGCGCGGCCCCGACCCGGTTGACCAGGGCGCCGGTCAACGGCAGCGCGAGCAGGGAGCCCACGGACAGGGCCAGGAGCAGCAGCCCGAGCTGACCGTTGGAGAGGTCGAGGCGCTCACGGGCGTCAGGGATGCGGGAGACCCAGGAGGCGAAGCAGAAGCCGTTGAGGGCGAAGACCGCGGCCACCGCGTTGCGGGCGGCCAGGGTGGGCCCGGACGTGCCGGTCACCACGGGCGTCAGAGCCGCGGCCGGCGCTGGTTCCAGTCCGCGCCGGGAGGGGCGGCCTCGAGCCACGACTGGAAGCCCATCAGGGAGCTCGGACTCATCGCGAACTCGATGGGGCCGCCCTCGGACTCGACGACGACGATCACGTGCTCGGCGTACAGGGACATCTGTTCGGTGCCCTCGGCGTCGCGGCGACCGGCGTAGACCAGGTCGGTGCGCAGCCAGCTGCTGCGCGGCCGGGGCGAGAGCGAGAAGATGCGGAACCACTCGAGCCGCTCGCCGGAGTAGCGACCGAGTCCGAGAACCCAACCGCGCCCGGTCTGTTCAGACCGGGCGCGGTGGCTCAATTCAAATGTGCCGCCGTTGCGGGAGAGCGCGCGGCGACGAACGACGAGCGCAACTCCGTAGACGACAACGAGGACGAGGATGATGCCGACAGAGTCGACCAACCACTGCCAGAGCGGCATCCATCCCTCCCTACCAAAGCGACGCGTGGCGTCACTCTAGCGGGCGATGCTGCCCTCGTCTCAGGAGGCCCTCTCCGCTGCCCTGATGCGGGCCTCGGCACTGCGGACGGCCTCTTGTGCGGCGTCGTCGTTCTCCCCGGCGGCCTGGGCGCGCTCGAGGTCGTGACGGGCCTTCTCGAGGTCGATGTCGTGCGACATCTCGGCGTACTCGGAGAGGATCGAGACACGGTTGTTGGCGACCGAGAGGAACCCGGTCTCCACGGCCGCGACCCAGGTCTCACCCTCGAGCGTGCGGATGTCGACGACGCCCTCGATCAGCAGCGAGAGCATCGGCGCGTGACCGGGCAGGACACCGACGTCGCCCTCGGTGGTGCGGGCGATGACCATCGAGGCCTCGCCCGACCACACCAGGCGATCGGCGGCGACCAGCTCGACCTGCAGCGGGTCGGAGGTTGACTCAGCCATCAGAGCGACTTCTGGATCTCGGCCCACTTGGCTTCGACGTCCTCGAGCCCACCGCACATGAAGAAGGCCTGCTCGGCGACGTGGTCGTACTCGCCGTCCGCAATCTTCGTGAACGCCTCGACGGTGTCGCCGATGGAGACCGTGGAACCCTCGATGCCGGTGAACTGCTTGGCGACGTACGTGTTCTGCGAGAGGAACCGCTGGATGCGGCGGGCCCGCGACACGATGATCTTGTCCTCTTCGCCGAGCTCGTCGACACCGAGGATGGCGATGATGTCCTGGAGCTCCTTGTTGCGCTGCAGGATCGACTTGATGCGGACCGCGGTGTTGTAGTGGTCGTTGCCGATGTATTGCGGGTCGAGGATCCGCGAGGTCGACGTCAACGGGTCCACGGCCGGGTAGATGCCGAGCGAGGCGATCTCTCGCGAGAGCTCGGTGGTCGCGTCCAGGTGGGCGAAGGTGGTCGCCGGGGCCGGGTCGGTGTAGTCGTCGGCGGGAACGTAGATCGCCTGCATCGAGGTGATCGAGTGACCGCGCGTCGAGGTGATCCGCTCCTGGAGCTGACCCATCTCGTCGGCGAGGTTCGGCTGGTAACCCACGGCGGACGGCATGCGGCCGAGCAGCGTGGAGACCTCGGAACCGGCCTGCGTGAACCGGAAGATGTTGTCGATGAAGAGCAGCACGTCCTGGTTCTTCACGTCGCGGAAGTACTCCGCCATCGTGAGCGCCGACAGGGCGACCCGCAGACGCGTGCCCGGCGGCTCGTCCATCTGGCCGAAGACGAGGGCGGTCTGGCCGATGACGCCGGCCTCTTCCATCTCGACGATGAGGTCGTTGCCCTCACGGGTGCGCTCGCCGACACCGGCGAACACCGACACACCACCGTGGTTCTTGGCCACACGGGCGATCATTTCCTGGATCAGCACGGTCTTGCCGACACCGGCACCACCGAACAGGCCGATCTTTCCACCGGTCACGTAGGGCGTGAGCAGGTCGATGACCTTGATGCCGGTCTCGAACATCTGGGTCTTGGACTCGAGCTGGTCGAAGGCCGGAGCCTTGCGGTGGATGCCCCAGCGCTCGCTGACCTCGAGGGTCTCGCCCTCTTCGAGGTTCAGGCAGTCACCGGTGGTGTTGAAGACCTTGCCGAGCGTGGCGTCGCCCACCGGCACGGTGATCGACTCACCGGTGTCGATGATCTGTCCGCCACGGACCAGGCCGTCGGTGGGCTTCATCGAGATGGCGCGCACCATGCCGTCACCGATGTGCTGGGCGACCTCGAGGATGATCGTCTTGGTCTCGCCGTTCAGCTCGAACTCGCACGTGAGTGCGTTGTAGATGCCGGGCATCGAGTCGGTCGGGAACTCGATGTCCACGACCGGGCCGATGACGCGGGCAATGCGGCCGACACCACCCGCGGTGGTCTCGTTGCCCTCAGTAACAGTGGCAGTCATTTATCTCACTTCTCCGCTTCAGTCTTGGCCGGCGTTGGCGTCGGCAAGGGCGTTGACGCCACCGACAATCTCGCTGATTTCCTGGGTAATGCCGGCCTGGCGGGCCTGGTTGGCAATACGCGTGTACTTCTTGATGAGCTCGTCCGCGTTGTCCGTCGCAGCCTTCATCGCCTTCTGACGGGCAGCCAGCTCGGAAGCGGCGGCCTGCAGGTGGGCGAAGAAGATGCGGCTCTGGACGTAACGCGGCAGCAGGGAGTCGAGGACGTCGGCAGGCGACGGCTCGAACTCGTAGAGCGGCAGCAGCTCCGACTCCTCCGGGGCTTCCTCACCTTCGACGACCTCCAGGGGAAGCAGACGAACGGCGGTCGGCTCCTGGACCAGCATCGAGCGGAACCGCGTGTAGACCACGTGCACCTCGTCGACTCCGGGAGCAATCCCCTCGTCGGCCGCGGTGTCGTCGTCATTGAGGAACGCCTGGATCAGCGTCTCGCCGATGTCGTGCGCCACGTCGTACGTCGGCTGGTCGGAGAAGCCCGTCCAGCTCTGCACGATCGGGCGCCCGCGGAACCGGAAGTAGGCCTCGCCCTTGCGTCCGGAGACGTAGAGGTCTGCCTTCTTGCCCTCACCGCGCAGCTTCTCGAGGAGGCGCTCGGCCTCCTTGAGCACGCTCGAGGAGTAGGCGCCGGCCAGACCGCGGTCGCTGGTCACGATCAGCACCGCGGCCTTGGTCGGGTTCTCCGGCTCCGTGGTCAGGGCGTGGTCGACATTGGAGTACGTCGCCACGGCCGAGACCGCACGGGTCAGCTCACGGGCGTACGGCGCTGCCGCCTGCGCCCGCTGCTGTGCCTTGATGATGCGGGACGCGGCGATCAGCTCCATGGCGCGCGTGATCTTCTTCATCGACTCCGTCGACTTGATCCGCGCACGGTACTCGCGCACCGAGAGGGCCATCAGAGATCACCCCCGCCGTGGACGCCGTGGTAGCCAATGAACACGTCAGCCCCGCTTCTGCTTGACGATCTGCTCCTGCTCGACGTCCTCGTCCTCGAGAGCGACGTGCTCTTCCTTGCCGGCCTTGATGGACTGGCCGTCGGAGGTCTCGAACTGGTCGAGGAAGGAGTCGTACGCAGCAGTCAGCTGGTCCTCGGTGGAGTCCTCGAACTTCTGCGTCTCGCGGATGCCGGCGAGGATGCCCTCGTGCGAACGGCGCAGGTAGTCGAGGAACTCGTTCTCGAACCGGAGGACGTCCTCGGTCGGGACCTTGTCGAGGCGGCCGGAGGTTCCGGTCCACAGCGACACGGTCATCTCCTCGACCGGGTACGGGGAGTACTGCGGCTGCTTGAGCAGGGCCATCAGGCGCTGGCCGCGGTCGAGCTGCTGGCGCGAGGCCGCGTCGAGGTCGGAGGCGAACATGGCGAACGCCTCCATGGCACGGAACTGCGCCAGGTCGACCTTGAGCGAACCGGTGACCGCCTTCATCGCCTTCGTCATGGCCGAGCCACCCACGCGGGAGACCGACACACCGACGTCGATGGCCGGACGCTGGTTGGCCGCGAACAGGTCGGACTGCAGGAAGATCTGGCCGTCGGTGATCGAGATGACGTTGGTCGGGATGAACGCCGAGACGTCGTTGGCCTTGGTCTCGATGATCGGGAGGCCCGTCATCGAGCCCTTGCCCATCTCGTCGGAGAGCTTGGCGCAACGCTCGAGCAGGCGGCTGTGCAGGTAGAACACGTCACCCGGGTAGGCCTCACGGCCCGGCGGACGACGCAGCAGCAGCGACACGGCGCGGTAGGCCTCGGCCTGCTTGGTCAGGTCGTCGAACACGATCAGGACGTGCTTGCCGTCGTACATCCACTGCTGGCCGATGGCCGAGCCGGTGTAGGGGGCGAGGTACTTGAAGCCGGCGGAGTCGGAGGCCGGGGACGCCACGATGGTGGTGTACTCCAGCGCGCCGGCCTCTTCCAGGGCGCCACGCACGGAGGCGATGGTCGAACCCTTCTGGCCGATGGCGACGTAGATGCAGCGCACCTGCTTGTCCGGGTCACCGGACTCCCAGTTGGCCTTCTGGTTGATGATCGTGTCGATGGCGATCGTGGTCTTGCCGGTCGCGCGGTCACCGATGATCAGCTGGCGCTGGCCGCGGCCGACCGGGGTCAGGGCGTCGATCGCCTTGATGCCGGTGGCGAGCGGCTCGTGCACCGACTTGCGCTCCATGACGCCGGGCGCCTGGAGCTCGAGGGCACGACGGCCGGTGGTCTCGATCTCGCCGAGACCGTCGATGGCGGTGCCGAGCGGGTCGACGACCCGGCCCAGGTAACCGTCGCCGACGGGGACCGAGAGGACCTCACCGGTACGGCGTACCGGCTGACCCTCCTCGATGCCGTCGAAGTCACCCAGGATGACGACACCGATCTCGCGGGTGTCGAGGTTCAGGGCCAGGCCACGGGTGCCGTCCTCGAACTCGAGCAGCTCGTTCGCCATCACCGATGGCAGGCCCTGGACACGGGCGATGCCGTCGCCGGCCTCGGCCACGATGCCGACCTCTTCACGGCTCGCGGTGTCGGGCTTGTAGTCCGACACGAAGCGCTGCAGCGCGTCCCGGATCTCGTCCGGACGGATCGAAAGCTCCGTCATCACACTTCCTTATCTTGAGTCTGCTCGGTTCAGTTCAGGTACTGATGGTTGGTCAGCCGGAAAAATCAGCCGGCCAACTTGCGGCCGGCGTCACTGAGCCGGCTGGCAACGGTGCCATCGATGACGTCGTCGCCGATCTCCACACGGAGACCTCCGATGACGTCGGGGTCGATGACCTCGTTGAGGTGCACTGCACGGCCGTACTGCCGGGCAAGTGCGTCGGTGAGGCGCTGGCGGTCCGCGTCGGTGAGCGGGCGGGCCACTCGGACCTCCGCCACGCTCTCGCTGTGGACGGCTGCGGCGACCTGCTGGTACTCAGCGAGGGCCGCGGAGACCGTCCGGTAGGTGCCGGCCAGTGCCTGCTTGGTCAGCGTCACCGTGGCCGGCAGCGCCTTGCCGTCGAGCAGGTCACCCACGAGGGCGACCTTGTCGTCGGAGGTGCGCGCCGGGTCGGACAACGCGTCACGGAGCTGGGGGTTCGCCTTGACCAGCTGGCCGACCACGAAAAGCTCGTCCGCGAGGCGGCCGGCCTGGTCGCCGGACGACTTCACGGTCGCGATCTCGCTGAGTCGCTCCAGGGCGTCGGCGAGGTTCCGGCCGACCGTCCAACGGCGACCCACTGCACTCTTGACGAGCTGCAACGTGCCGCCGTCCGCCTTGCCACCGAACAGGTCCTCGACCAGGCCGGCCTTGGCCTCGGGCGGGACCGTCGTGTCGGTGAACACGCGACGGAGGGAACCGTCGGACCGCACCACGAGCGCCACCGCGAACAGGTCGTCACCGACCCGCTCGGCGTCGGCGCCACCGGAGAGCGTGCTCTCCAGCTCACCCGACAGTGCGGCCAGTGCGTCGGCCGAGGCTCCCCGAAGCAACATCAGTTGGCTCCCTCGAGCTCGGCGAGGAAGCGGTCGACGACGCGGCTCTGGCGAGCTTCGTCATCGAGGCTCTCCCCGACGATGCGACCGGCCAGGCCGGTCGCCAGGGAGCCGACCTCGGCGCGGAGCGAGGTGACCGCCTGCTGGCGCTCGGCCTCGATCTGGGCCTTGCCGTGCTCGACGATGCGGGTGGACTCGGCCTGGGCCTGCTCCCGCATCTCCGCCACGATCGTGGCGCCCTGCTCACGGGCCTCCTCACGGATGCGCGCCGCTTCGTGGCGTGCCTCCGAGAGCTGGCGGTCGAGCTCGGCGAGCTTGGCGTCCGCCTCGGCCTGCTTGGTCTCGGCGGCCGCGAGGCCACCTTCGATCGCCGAGGTGCGCTCGGAGAACGTCGCCTCGAAGTTCGGCACGACCCACTTCTTCACGGCGAAGAAGAGGAGGCCGAAGACGACGAGCGAGAGCACCATCTCGATCGGGTGGGGCACGAGCGGGTTGAGCTCGTGTCCTTCCTCTGCTGCGAGGATGGTCAGAGTCTGCATGAGCAGGTCCTTCTTCCGGGTCCTAGATCAGGCGTGATGGCCGACGCGTCGACTAAAGGACGAACGCGAGGGCGATACCGATGATCGCGAGCGCTTCGGCGAGCGCGAAGCCCAGGATGGCGATGGTCTGCAGGCGGCTCTGGGCCTCCGGCTGACGGGCGACACCGTTGATGTAAGCGGCGAAGATCAGACCGATACCGATACCGGGGCCGATAGCGGCGAGGCCGTAGCCGATCATGTTGGCGGAGCCTTCGATAGCCATTGCAAGCACGGCTTGTTCCTTTCGGTTATTTCCTGGTTGGAAACTTTGGGGGGCGGGGCAGGAGCTGGGGTGGTGCGGGAGCGTGGTGGTCAGTGCTCGTCTGCGAGTGAGCCCTGGATGTACATGGCGTTCAGCAGGACGAACACGTAGGCCTGCAGGAACTGGATCAGGAGCTCGAGGAACGAGATCACGATGAAGAGCAGCCAGGCCAGGATCCCCACCGGGGCGTACTGGATGGACATCTCGGTGATGAGGTACTGGCCACCGAGGGCGAACAGGATGAGCAGCATGTGGCCGGCGAACATGTTGCAGAACAGACGCAGGGCCAGCGTGACCGGCCGCACGAGGATGTTCGACATGAACTCGAGCGGGACGAGCAACGGGTACATCGCCGGGCTCACGCCGGACGGGACACAGGTCAGCTTCAGCCAACCGACGAAGCCGTGCTTCTTCACCCCGGCGCCGATGTAGACGAACCAGCTCATCAGGGCGAGCGTGTAGACCAGTCCCGCACGCGAGAAGGTCGGGAACTGGAAGAACGGGACGCTCGCGAGGAGGTTGTTGATCAGCAGGAAGAAGAACAGCGCGAAGAGGTACGGGACGTACGGCAGGAAGTCCTTGGACCCGATGATGTCGCGGCCCATCGAGTTGCGGACGAAGCCGTACCCCTGCTCGCCGACGTACTGCAGCTTGCCGGGAACCATGGCCCGCTTGCGCGAAGCGGCCCAGAAGAAGACGAACACCAGGCCGGCCACGAGGACCAGCTGAATCATCGGCTTGGTCACGCCGAGGTACATGTGCTCGCCGAGGAACTCGAAGGTCTTGTCCGGACCGATGGGTGGGAGGTTGAAGTCCCCCGGGCCGGGCGGCGTGAAGCCGTCGGCGCGTGTCACGGACGTCGCGATTGAACTCACGGTGTCTCCTGTGTCGGCAGCTGCGCTACTTGTGGTCTGTGAATGGTTGTCTGAATCTGGCCCAGGTCATGTAGATCCCGAAGCCTGCACCGAGCAGGATCCCGATCGCCACGATGTAGGTGGTGCCCAGCCAGCGATCCAGTCCCCAGCCGAGCGCTCCATACAGGAACACGCCGGCAACGATGTATCCGAACGCATGCCACGGGTCGCCCTGTGGTTCGTTGGAGGAACGCTTGTCGGAGTGCGCGGTCGGAGGTTTCTGCTGAGCCATCGCGAACCGGACAATAGCAGTCGCGGCGACTCATCGCGCACCCGCGTCCGTCAGGTCGTACGCCGGCAGGCGCAGACGCGTGGTGAGAACGATCTGGGACACCATCCAGCCCACCGTGCCGACGATGACGGCACCGGCGAGCCAGCGGCCGTCGAGCACGTCGTCGACGAGCCCGGAGTCGGCAAGTGCGTAGAAGATGACCCCGATCAGGACCACCTGGAGGGTGTAGGTCAGCAGCGCGATCAGCAGGGACGCCGCAGGGCTGATGCCGGCCACGAGGTTGACCAGGAACGATCCCCCGGCGAACACGAGCACCACGATCAACGTGCCGGCCAGTGCGCCGTACGCCGCCGCGGAGTCGGCGACCAACGCACCGGTCACACTGGCGAGGGCGCCGAGGAGGAGCGCTCCGACGGCCGCACCGAGGAGCACTGACTCACCGCTGCGGGTGAGGTTGCGCTTCGACTCGGTCGTCATGATGGCGGCCGTTTCTCTTCGGGGATTCGGGCGGTCTTTCGAACGCTTGTGAAAAGTAGCACAAAGTCCGTGCGGGGTGCCAATCGGGTCTCGATAGGCTCGCTACTCGACCACCGAGAAGCGCGTCAGGCGTCGACCGGATCCAGTCTGTTGACCCGCGGCAGGACGAACGTCAGCGCCACCGTGGCCACGAACCAGAGGAGCAGCGCGACCCACGTCAGCGGGCTCGCGTAGAGGCTTGCCAGCACCGTGCCGAAGCCGATCAGCCCCGCCCACAGCCAGATGATCAGCACGGCGCGGCGGTGGGAGTGCCCGATCTCGAGCATCCGGTGGTGCAGGTGCTGCTTGTCGGGGTGGTAGAACATCTGGCCCCGACGGGTACGGCGGATGACGGCCAGCAGGAGGTCGACGAACGGCACGATCAGGATCGACAGGGGCACGATGATCGGCAGGAAGGTCGGCAGCAGGCTGGCCTGCGATCCCCCACCGCCCCGGGTGACGTCGGTGGCCGAGAACTGGCCCGAGAGCGTCAGCGCCGAGGCCGAGAGGAACAGCCCGAGCAGCATCGAGCCGCTGTCGCCCATGAACAGACGGGCCGGGTAGAAGTTGTGCGGCAGGAAGCCGGCGCAGGCGCCGCCCAGTGAGGCACTCAGCAGGGCTCCGGTCACGGCCAGCGACTGGTCGTTGAGGTTGGCGATCTGGTAGCAGAAGACGAACAGCGCGCAGGCGCCCAGGCCGACCACGCCGGAGGCCAGTCCGTCGAGGCCGTCGATGAAGTTCACCGCGTTCACCGTCGCCACCACCGTGAGCACGGTCAGGAGCGCGCTCTGGGACTGGTCGATGGAGAACTGTCCCCCACCGGGCGCCGGGAAGAAGAGGTACTGCACGCCGAACGCGATCAGGAAGCCCGCGGCGAGCACCTGGCCGCCGAGCTTGGTCAGCGCGTCGAGCTCGATCAGGTCGTCGAGGACGCCGACCATGCAGATCAACGCCCCGGCGATCAGCACGACGCCGGCGTCGCGGAACACGTTGGGGGCGCTGAGCGAGAGGAAGGGCAGCTGGCGGGCCACGAAGTAGGCCGCGGTCAGGCCGCCGAGGAGGGCCAGGCCGCCGAAGTAGGGAATCGGCACGGCGTGCATGTCGCGGTCGCGGACCTTTGCGACCGCGCCGGTGCGCAGCGCGATCTCGCGGGCGATGACGGTGAGCAGGTAGGTCACCGATGCGGCGACCAGGAAGACGAGGAGGTACTCGCGCATCAGTCGGTTTCCGTGAGGGCCACGTCGAGCGGCTCCAGCACCTCGTTGATCGCATCGACCCCGATGCCCCCGGCACGCAGCAGCCGCGGCTGCTCCCCGGTGACGTCGACGATCGTCGAGGGGACGCCTCCCCGGGAGGGTCCGCCGTCGACGATGACGTCCACCGACTCACCGAGCATCTCCTCGGCCTGGTCGGCGTCGAGGGCCGCCGGTCGGCCGGTCAGGTTCGCCGAGCTGACGGCGAGCGGGCCGGTGCGTTCGAGGATGGCCAGGGCGATCGGCTCGTCGGGCATCCGCACCGCGACCGTGCCGCGGGTGTCACCGAGGTCCCACTTGAGCGAGCCCTGCTCCGTGCAGACCAGGGTCAGCGGTCCGGGCCAGAAGGCGTCGACCAGCGCCCGCGCCCAGGGGGCCACGCCGGTGGTCAGTGCGTCGAGGGTGGTCGCGGCGCTGACCAGGACCGGTGGAGGCATCTCGCGTCCGCGTCCCTTGGCCGCCAGCAGGGCCGTCACGGAGTCCGCGTCGAATGCGTCGGCAGCCAGTCCGTAGACGGTGTCGGTGGGAAACACGACCAGCTCGCCTCGTCGTACGGCCAGGGTGGCTGCGGTGACCGCGGCCTCGAGCTCCGCGTCGTCGGTGGTCGGGTACTTCACGGGGCTATCGTGCCAGCCGGGCCGTCACGTAGCGCGCGCGACCTGCCAGATCGAGGTGATCGCGTACCTCGGCCCAGCGACCGGTGGCGGCGAAGACCGCCGGCGCGGAATCGGCCTGCACGTCCGCGTGCTCCGCACCCACGACTCCCCCGTCGCACAGCAGCAGGCCGGCCCGTTCCTCGAGCACCCGCATGGCGACCAGTCCGTCGTCGCCGGAGAAGAGGGCCAGGTGCGGATCGTGGTCGCGCGCCTCCGGGGCCACGGACTCCCACGCCTCGAGGGGAATGTAGGGCGGGTTGCAGACCACGACGTCGACCGTGCCGGCGAGGTCGTCGTACGCCGTGGCCATGTCGCCTTGGCGCAGCTCGACGCCGGTGCCGGCGAGGTTGCGTTCGGCCCAGCGGTGCGCGGACTCGTCGAGCTCGACGGCATGCACCCGGGCCTCCGGGACCTCGTCGGCCACGGCGCGGGCGATCGCACCGGAGCCGGTGCACAGGTCGACCACGACCGCTGGGCGGCCGGTGACCCGCTGTGCCTGCTCGATCGCCCAGCCCGCCAGCAGCTCGGTCTCCGGCCGCGGCACGAAGACCCCCGGGCCGACGGCGAGCTCGACGTGACGGAACGCGGCCACGCCGGTCAGGTGCTGCAGCGGCTCGCGGTCGGCACGACGCCGGACCAGGAGGTCGTACGCCGCACGGCGTTCGTCGTCCAGCTCCGGCGGGTCGACCACCAGCATCGTCCGCGTGGTGCCGAGCACGAAGGCCAACAGCTCGGCGGCGTCGAAGTCGGGACTGGCCACTCCGGCTGCCGTCAGAGTGGCGGTGGCTCCGCGGAGCACGTCACGCACGGCGCTCACGACTCGAGTGCATCCAGCCGGGTGGCCAGGTCGGCCTGGACACAGCTGTCGATCACCGGCCCGAGATCGCCGTCCAGCACGCTGTCGAGGTTGTAGGCCTTGTAGCCGGTGCGGTGGTCGGAGAGGCGGTTCTCCGGGAAGTTGTAGGTGCGAATCCGCTCGGAGCGGTCGACCGTGCGGATCTGGCTCTTGCGCGCGGCGCTCGCCTCGGCGTTGGCCTCATCCTCGGCGGCGGCAAGCAGTCGCGCGCGGAGGATGCGCATCGCGGACTCCTTGTTCTGCAACTGCGACTTCTCGTTCTGGCAGCTGACCACGATGCCGGTCGGCAGGTGCGTGATGCGCACGGCGGAGTCGGTGGTGTTGACGCTCTGGCCACCCGGACCACTGGAGCGGAAGACGTCGATGCGCAGGTCGTTGTCGTCGACCGTGACGTCGACCTGCTCGGCCTCGGGCATCACCAGGACGCCTGCGGCGGAGGTGTGCACGCGGCCCTGGGACTCGGTGACCGGCACCCGCTGGACGCGGTGGACTCCGCCCTCGAACTTGAGCAGGGCGAACGGTGCCTCACCGGGCTCGGGAATTCCCTTGGCCTTCACGGCAACGGTGACGCTCTTGTAGCCGCCGAGGTCGGACGGCGTCGCGTCGAGCACCTCGGTCTTCCAGCCACGCTGCTCGGCATAGCGGGTGTACATGCGCAGCAGGTCTGCGGCGAAGAGGGCCGACTCCTCGCCGCCCTCCCCCGACTTCACCTCGAGCAGCGCGTCCTTGGCGTCGCTCGGGTCACGGGGCACCAGCAGGTGCCGCAGGTGCTCCTCGGCGCGGGTACGACGCTCGGCGAGCTCGACCGCCTCGTCGGCGAACGCCGGGTCCTCCCCCGCCAGCTCACGGGCCGCCTCGATGTCGTCTCCGAGCCCGAGCCATTCGTCGTAGGTGCGGGCGATCGCGGACAGCTCGGCGTAGCGCTGGTTGAGGGTCTTGGCCAGCCGCTGGTCGGCGTGGGTCCCGGGCTCGGCGAGCCTGGCCTCGATCTCGCGGTGCTCGGCGAGCAATCCCTCGACGGCCTCGAACACGGCGTACTCCTCAACGGCAACAGGCGTGTGACACGAACACGGACAAATGCAAGACGCCGGCCACCCGCACACGTGCGGGGACCGGCGACTCGGAGAAGCTAGTTGGCTTCGGTCTTCTCGGCAGGCTTCGCGGCCTTCTTGGCGTAGCGGGCCTCGAAGCGGGCGACGCGGCCGCCGGTGTCAAGGATCTTCTGCTTGCCGGTGTAGAACGGGTGGCACGCCGAGCACACGTCGGAGTGGATGGAGCCGCTCGTGACGGTGCTGCGAGTCGTGAACGAGTTGCCACAGGTGCAGGTCACCTGGGTGTCGACGTACTCGGGGTGGATTTCCTTCTGCATGGTGTCCTCGCTAACAGGGTCGCCGGGTCGCCACCACCGGATGTGGGAGCGTGAACCGGAACCAGCGCACAATTGTGCCACCGTCTGCAACCATCGCACCAATCGGGCTATTCCCGCGTCCGGCAGACGCTCAGGCGAACGCGCGCACCTGCGGATCACGGCGTACGACGACCACGAGCAAGATGAGCGCGAGGACCACGGCGCAGACCATCACGGCCCCCATCGGCACGGTGGTCGTGCTGTCGAACAGCCCGACCACGGGTGCCACGACTCCCCCGACACCGAACTGCAGGAAGCCGAGCACGGCCGCAGCCGAACCCGCTGCTTCACCGTGGCGACTCAGGGCCAACGCCGGGACGTTCGGCATGATCAGCCCGGCGCAACCCAGCAGCACCGCCAAGGGAAGCAGGGCGCCGACGAGGCCGCCGATCCCGGTCAGGCCGGTCAGCACCAGGGCGATGGCGGCCACCAACGCGACGACGATCGAGGTCGTCATCACGTCGAGGATCCGGAACCGGCGCAACAGCGCCGGGTTCACCTGGGACATCACGATCAAGGCCAGGGCGTTCGCACCGAAGACCACGGAGAACTCTGCTGCACTCAGATCGAAGCCCTCCTGGAGAACGAACGAGGCCCCCGAGATGTAGCTGAACATCGCGGCCATCATCAGTCCACCGATCAAGGCAAGCGCGAGGAACGCCCGGTCGGCCAACAGGGAGCGATAGGTCCCCAGGCTCGAACGGATCCGCGCCGGGCGTCGCCGCTCGGGCGGCAGCGTCTCGCGAAGCGCCACCGTGGCGAGGACGACCATCAGCGCGGCCGCCACCGCGAGCACGACGAAGATGCCACGCCAGGACGTCCAGCCGAGCACCACGCTGCCCAACGTGGGGGCCAGCATGGGTGCGGCCCCCATCACCAGCATGAGCCGGGACATGATCCGCGCCACCGCGATGCCCTCGAACTGGTCACGGACGACGGCCATCGCAGTCACGGAGACCGCGGCACCGGCGAAGCCCTGCACGAGGCGGGCACCCGCGAGCATCTCGACCGAGGGCGCCAACGCGCACAGGACGGACGCCGCGGCATGGACCGCAAGGCCAGTGACCAATGGCCGCTTGCGCCCGAGGGCGTCGGACAGGGGCCCGATGACGAGCTGCCCGAAGGCAAGTCCGAGCAGCATCCCGGTCAGCGTCAGCTGGGCCTGCGACTCCCCGGCCGACAGGTCGTCTCTCAGTCCCGGGAGCGCCGGGAGGTACATGTCGATGCTCAGCGGTCCGAGGGCGATCAACGCACCGAGCACCAGCACCACCTGCGCGTGGCTGCCGGTCGGTTCCGACGAGGTCCTGGGCGCGGTCGTCGGAATCGTTGAGGTCACGACAGGGATCAACCCTGGACGGCGTCGTTTTCTTCCCGGTTGGCTCCCCTACCGTGGCTGCGCACCGGCAGGTGGATGGTGACGAGGGTGAACTCGTTCTCCACGGATTCGAACGACACCCGTCCGCCGTGCCTGGCCAGGATCACCTGCACCATGCGGACTCCGAGCCCAGTGCCGCCGATCTGGCGGCTCACGGCATTCGACCCACGGAAGAAGCGGGAGCCCAGGCGGTCGAGGTCCTGGGACGGGATGCCGATGCCGTCATCGCGCACGGTCAGGGTCGCCTCCTCGCCGTCCGTGCGCAGTCGCACCTCGACGTTGCCGTCGTCCAGGGAGAACTTCACCGCGTTCGAGACCACGTTGAGGATGGCCCGCGACAGCTGGGTCTTGTCCGCCAGGACGCGGATCAGGACGTCGGGCACGTCGACGACGAACCGGATCCCCCGGTTGGTGGCCGCGATGCGCAGGTCCATCACCACGTCCTCGACGACCGCGGCAAGGTCGACCTCGGTGAGAGTGGTGTGCCGGGCCTCGGCGTTCGACAGGCTCAGCAGATCTTCCACGAGCACACTGAGACGACCGACGTTGCGCTCCACGACGTCCCACATCTGGACGGTCCCCGGGTCCGGATCGTCCATCTCGTCACGCAACAGCTCGAGGTAGCCGCGGATGCTGGTCAGTGGTGTGCGCAGCTCATGGGAGACGTTGGAGACGAAGTCGGTCTTGGCCTGGTCGAGGTCGAGGAGCCGGGACCTGGTCTGGGCCTCGACCTGTTGGCCGCGCTCACTCTCCGCTGCCAGGACGTTGAACGCCCTGGCCACCGCCGTGATCTCGCGCGGGCCGCTGACCGGCGCCCGTGCCGAGGTGTCTCCCGCCGCGAGGGCGCTGACCGTGCGTTCGAGCTCCGACAGGGGGTCCCCCACCCGACGACGCAACCGACGGCCCAGGAACCAGCCCAGCAGCGCGGCCAGGAGAGTCAGGGTGACCATCGCGATGATCGCGCGGCGATACGCCAGCCGGGCCCGGTGTCGGGCCTCGTCGCCCTCGGCCTCGAGGGAGTCATCGATCTGCACGTTCACTGCCCGCAGGTCGTCGAAGACGGCCTTCCCCTCGGCGAACCGGCCCGGGTCGTAGCCGGTCGCTCCCGGGGCGTCGGCCAGCCGAGGCCGCGCGTAGACGACCTGCCACTGCTCCACCAGCTCCTCCTGACGCGCGACCAGCCCCTTCAAGTCGGGGCGGATGTGGTCGTGCTTCCGCAGCTCCGCGGCGGTGTCGGGGAGCGCTCGGAGGGCCGCACGGTAGGGCGCCAGCGCCGACTCCTGCCCGTCGATCACCCAGCCACGGACGCCGGTCTCGGCATCGGTCATCAGCTGCATGAAGTCGCGGTTGGCCTTCTCACCGGGGGCGACCTCGTCGGCCACCCGGTTCACCGACAGGTTGGTCCGGTAGACACCGATCACTCCGAGGATGCCCAGCACCATCATCAACAGGAGGATCGGGGTGACCAACCGCGCGATCAGGCGCCCCACGGTGTCGCGCTCGATCATGCGTCACCCCCGAAACCGCGGCGCTTCATCTCGCCCCACACGGGGGTGGACTTCCGCATCGCCTCCACGGCACCTCCGGCTCTCCACAACGCGGTGAGCTGGCGATAGCCGAAGTTCTCCTCCACCGCACCCCGGACCGCACGCATCAGGTCGCCGGCTCCGCGATACCGGCGGTAGGACATCTCCTCGGCCAGGAGCGCGGTCAGCGTCAACAGGAAGGCGTAGAGGATCGACGCGGCGAGCAAGAGCACCACCAACCACAGGTCGACCAGGTCGTGCCCACCCAGCCAGCCGGCGTGCTCGAGGCCGAGAAGTGCCATCACCACCATGAAGTAGGCCACCCCGAAGAGCTCGAGGAACGGGGCGAGCAGCTCGAAGAGCACGAACCAGGGCATGGTGACCATCCCGATCACGCCGTACTTCGGGCGCAGCAGCATGCCCCGGTGCCGGCCCAGGATCTCGGCGAGGCCGCGGTGCCAGCGACGCCTCTGCCTGGCCAGCACCGCACGCTCCTCCGGCGCCTCGGTCCACGCGACCGGTTCGGAGACGAAGACCACCTTGCCGTCGATGCCCTCGTCGCCCATCCAGCGGTAGATCCGGACCACGAGCTCGGCGTCCTCGCCGATGCAGTCGACGGCGAGCCCGCCGACCGCCTGCAGCACGTCCCTGCGGAAGATGCCGAACGCACCCGAGATGATCAGCAGGCCTCCGGTGGCCGACCAACCGGCACGGCCGATCATGAACGCGCGGAGGTACTCGACCACCTGCACGCGCGACAACCACGTGCGCGGCATGCGGACGTCGGTGACCCGTCCCTTGCTGACCGTCGAGCCGTTGGCGATGCGGATCACTCCCCCGGCGGCCACGACCTGCTCGGGATTGTCGGCGAACGGGCGCGAGACGTGGAGCAGGGAGTCGGGGTCGAGCAAGGAGTCCGCGTCAACCATGCAGACCAGTTCCTTGCGGGCCATGTTGATGCCCACGTTGAGCGCGTCGGCCTTGCCCCCGTTGGTCTTCGTGACGAGGACCAGGTTGTTGCTGCCCTGCCTGGAGAGATAGGTGCCCAGCACCTCGCTCCCACTCGCCACCACGTCGCCGACGACCAGGGGCATCTCGATGAGGTCGAAGGCCTCGACGAGGCGTGCCACCGTGTCGTCCTTCGAACCGTCGTCGACGACGACGATCTCGAAGTCCGGGTAGCGCATCGCCTGCATGGCGCGCACCGACTCGACGATCGTGGCCTCCTCGTTGTACGCCGGCATCAGCACGGACACGCCACGCGCCAACGGCTCGCCGAACGTCTCGTCGTACGCCGCGAACTCGATGCGTCGCCGATAACCGACGAAGTCGGTCACCGCGAGGAAGGTGAGCACCAGGAAGCTGGTGTTGATCAGGAGCGAGTAGGCGATGAAGAACCAGCCCACGGCCTCGATGATCGTGGTGAAGCCGTCGACCCAGGTCATCGGGCGGCCTTCCGCAGTGCGTCGACCGCGAGGGCCTCGCGGGCGTACGGCGACGCGTGCTCCTGCAGCACCCGGCGGCCGGCCTCGCCCAGTCGCAGCAGGGCGCCGGCCAATGCTCGCGCGGTCAGCCGGGGCGACGAGGAGAGCGCGGAGCCGAGTCCGTCGGCGGCCTTGGGATCACCGATCTCACCGAGCGCACGGGCAGCCGCCCTGCGCACCCGGTCGCTGTCGGTGTCGAGCCGCGCGATCAGTGAGCTGATCGCCCGGGGCGCACCGATCAGCCCGAGCGCGATGGCGGCCTCGGCCTGCACGCCCTCGTCCACGCAGTCGAGTGCCCGGGTGAGGACGGGAACGGCGGCAGCATCACCGATCAGCCCGAGCGCGATGACCGCGAGCTCGGTTGCCCGGCCGGGTGCACTGCGCAGGCCCTCCTCGACGCAGCCGCGCAGGTCGGGTGCGGCGTCGATGCCGATGCGTTGGAGTGCGGAGACGACGTCGCGGGTCAGTGCGGGATCGTCGGAGGTCGCGAGGATGGCGGGTACGGCGGCGGGGTCGCCGATGCTGCCCAGTGCCCGCAGTGCCACCCGGCGGACCAGGAAGTGACGGTCGTGCAGGCAACCGGTGAGGGCGGCTACGTCGACCGGGTCGCGCAGGGCACCGAGACGGTGGGCCCCGCGGCAGCGCGCCACGGAGGACCTCCGCCGCAGGAGGCGACGGGCCCTGTCCGCGGCATTCCTCTGGCGGACCAGCTCGACGAGTCGCTCCCGCGTGTCGCCGGAGACCTTGGGCAGCAGGCTGAACACCTGGTGCTCGGCACGGTCCCACTCGCCTCCTTGGAGGGCGGCGAGCTCACGCCGAGCCCGGGCTGAGTCCTCCGGGTCACCGAGCACCAGCTCGAACACCAGCCCACGCGTGGCCTCGTGCTCCCGGGTGTGCCGGACCGTGCGCAGCCCCGAGGTCACGCGGAGCGCGAGAAGCAGGACGACCAGCAGGACTGCGGCGACGAGGAGCGCGACCACCAGGCCGATGAGGAGGGTCACGCACCGCTCCGGGCCAGGACTGCGGCGACCCGTGAGGCGAGCTCCCGCGGTGAGAACGGCTTCGTGATGTAGTCGTCGACCCCGACCGCGAAGCCCTGTTCGATGTCGGACTCCTGGGCCCGCGCAGTCAGGAGGATGATCGGCAGCCTGGCCGTGGCGGGCTCCGCGCGCAGTGCCCGAGCGGCGTCCAGACCGCTCATCCCCGGCATCATGATGTCGAGCAGGGCCAGGGCAGGCTTGTCGGCGCGGCACGCCTCCACGGCGGCCGCACCGTCACTGACGGCGGACACCTCGTGCCCCGCTTGCCGGAGCTTGAAGACGACGAGTTCACGAATGTCCTCGTCGTCATCTGCCACAACGATCCTCGCCATGTGGCAACCCTAGGGCTTCGGGCCCGGGAAACTGCTCAGTCAGCGGTCCCCGGGGCAGGTGTCGTCTTCTGCACCTGCATCAGGAACTCGATGTTGGTCTGCGACTTCCGCAGGCGTTCCAGGAGCAGCTCGAGGGCCTGCTGGCCGTCGAGCCCGGAGAGAACCCGACGCAACTTCCACACGATGGCGAGCTCTTCCTCGCTCATCAGCATCTCTTCCCGGCGAGTGCCGGACTGGACTGCGTCGATGGCCGGGAAGATCCGCTTGTCCGCGAGATCGCGACGCAGGCGCAGCTCCATGTTGCCGGTGCCCTTGAACTCCTCGAAGATCACCTCGTCCATCTTGGAGCCGCTCTCGATGAGCGCCGTGGCCAGGATGGTCAGCGACCCGCCGTCCTCGATGTTGCGGGCGGCACCGAAGAACTTCTTCGGCGGGTAGAGCGCAGCCGAGTCGACGCCGCCGGAGAGGATCCGGCCGCTCGGCGGGGCGGCCAGGTTGTAGGCCCGACCCAACCGGGTGATGCCGTCGAGGAGTACGACGACGTCGTGGCCGAGCTCGACGAGCCGCTTGGCCCGCTCGATCGCCAGCTCGGCGACCGTGGTGTGGTCGCTGGCCGGCCGGTCGAAGGTCGAGGAGATGACCTCGCCCTTGACCGAGCGCTCGAAGTCGGTGACCTCCTCAGGACGCTCGTCGACCAGCACCACCATCAGGTGACACTCGGGATTGTTCGTCGTGATCGAGTTCGCGATCGACTTCATGATCATCGTCTTGCCGGCCTTGGCGGGCGAGACGATGAGGCCGCGCTGGCCCTTGCCGATCGGGGCCGCGATGTCGATGACCCGGCCGATCAGGTTGGTCGGCTCGGTCTCGAGGCGAAGCCGCTCGGTCGGGTAGAGCGGGGTCAGCGTGGAGAAGTCGACCCGGCTGCGTGCCGACTCCGGGTCGGCACCGTTGACCGCGTCGATGCGGACCATCGGGTTGAACTTCTCCTTGCGCTCGCCCTCGCGGGGCTGGCGCACCTGGCCGACGATCGCGTCGCCGCGGCGCAGTCCGAACTTGCGGACCATCGACAGGGAGACGTAGACGTCCTCGGCGCCCGGCAGGTAGCCGCTGGTGCGCACGAATGCGTAGTTGTCGAGGACGTCGAGGATGCCGGCCGCCGGCACGAGTACGTCGTCCTCGAGGATCGTGGTGTCGGGCTCGTTGCGGCCGCCACGGGTGCTGCGCTCCGGACGCTCGCCGCGCTCGGAACGGTCGCGGCCCCGACGACGACGGTTGCGGCCACTGCCCTGCTCGTCACGGTCGGACTGGTTGTCCTGCTGGCCGCCCTGCTGGCGGTCCTGCTGCTTGTCCTGCTGGCCGCCCTGCCTGTCGGACTGCTGCTTCTCCTGCTGCTTGTCCTGCTGGCCGCCCTGCCTGTCGGACTGCTGCTTCTCCTGCTGCTTGTCCTGCTGGCCGGACTGGCGGTTGCCTTGTTGCCGGTCCTGTTGCCGGTCCTGTTGCCGGTCCTGCTGCTTGTCCTGGCGGCCCTGCTGCTTGTCGCCGTGCTGCTTGTCCTGCTGGCCGGCGCCACGGTCCTGCGCCTGATCGGCCTGCTTGTCCGACTGCTTGTCCGACTGCTTCTCGGGCTGGTCGCGGCGGGCGCGCTGGCCCTCCGACGCGTCCGCGCCGGAGGCCTCGCCTGCTGTCGCGCGGACCGACGACTCCTGGTTCGTGGCCTCCCGGTCGCCCTGGGCACGCTGGCGTTCACCGCGCGACTCACGCACGGTGTTCGCTTCGTCGGCCGGGCGTTCACCCTCGCCGGATCCGGCAGCGGCGCCCGGCGCCTTGGCCGCGCCGCGGACCCGGGTCCGGACCCGTGGCTGGTCCGGGGCGTTGTCGCTGGAGCCTCCGCTCGGTGCGGACGACTCCGCGGCCGGCTTGTCGGCGACCGGCTTGCCGCCCGACGGGCCGCTCGTCTTGCCGCTTGTCTGGGCCGCCTTGATGGCCTCGACCAGTTGCGCCTTCTTCATGCTGCCGGAGCCGCTGATGCCGAGGCCGCCGGCCATGGCCTTCAGGTCGGCGATCAGCATGGAGTTGAGCCCGCCGGTGCGCTTCTTGGGCGCGGCCTTGGCGGCCGGGGCCTCCGACTGCGTCGCAGCGGTGGTCTCGTTGGTTTCCGTCACGTGAGGTCCTTCCCACGTATCTGTGCCGTTCCGGCTCGAGTGCCGACGGCTTCTCGTGTATGTGCCTCGTCGCGCCCGGTCGCGAGTCACACCGAGGTGACGGTCGCCGACTGCGACATGACGAGGAGGAGGGTGCACCGCGCCGGGCGAACCCAGAGGGAGTGCGAGCGCCTGATGATCGTGGCGCCCGACCAGAGTAACACCAGGTGACCGCCCTCACTGCGCACCCGTCGTACGCGTCGGCGTGGGGTCAACTGGTGACGACAACCCCGTGCGTGTCGACCTCGAGGTGAAGCGTCGTCCAGCCCTCAGGGCACTGCGCCATCAGGGACTCGGGGCCGGTCGACCAGCCCGCCACCGGGTGCACCGGGCCGTCGGTGAACGCCAGGACGGTCGGCCCCGCCCCCGAGACGATCGCCGGGTGCTCCTGGCCGCGCAGGGCCTCGACCAGCGCCAAGGACTGCGGCATCGCGGGCGTCCGGTAGGACTGGTGCAGGTAGTCGCGGGTGGCCAGGTGCAGCAGGTCCGGACGTCGGGCCAGGGCCGCGACCAGCAGCGCCGTACGTCCGGAGTTCGCCGCAGCGTCGGCGTGCGGGACGACGTCGGGCAGCAGGCCCCGGGCGGCCTCGGTCGAGACGGGGGTGGACGGGATGAAGACCACCGCCGAGATGCGCGGGTCGACGACCGACCCGGCGGCGTAGAAGTCGTTCGCCTCACGTCCCGAAATCACGAAGCCCCCGTAGAGCGCAGGCGCCACGTTGTCGGGGTGCCCCTCGATCTCCGCCGCGAGGCGGAACATCGCGTCGTCGTCGAGCAGCAGCTGCCCGCCGGCGACGAGGCCGCGGGCCAGGGCGAGGCCCCCGACGATGGCGGCAGATGACGAGCCCAGGCCGCGCGCGTGCGGGATGCGGTTGACGCAGCTCAACGACAGGCCCGGAGGTTCGGCGTTCATCAGACCGAACGCAGCCCGCATCGCACGCACCACCAGGTGCGACTCGTCGCGGGGTACGTCGTCCGCACCGGCACCCTCGACGTCGATGCGCAGGCCGGAGCCGGTCACCGTGCCGGTGAGCTCGTCGCGCAACGAGAGGGCCAGGCCGAGCGAGTCGAAGCCCGGTCCGAGGTTGGCCGAGGTCGCCGGCACCGAGACCGTGACCGGGCCGTCGACGAATCGCGCCATGTCAGGCGAGACCGGCCGCCGCCGCCGCGGACTCGACGTCGGGGTCGACCACGTTGTCGACGAGGTCGCCGAACCCCTCGAGTGCGGTCGCGGTGTCCTTGAGCCCGTGGCCGGTCACGGTGATGACGATCGTCTTGCCGGTGAAGTCCTCGCCACCGACGTGCGCCTTCAGCAGACCAGCCACACCGGCTGCCGAGGCCGGTTCGACGAAGACGCCGTCGCTGGAGGCCAGCGCCTTCTGGGCGGCCAGGATCTCCTCGTCGGTCAGCGAGGTGAACCCGCCGCCCGACTCGGTGGCGGCGTCGACGGCCAGGGTCCACGAGGCGGGGTTGCCGACCCGGATGGCGGTGGCCTTGGTCTCGGGGTTCGGGAACGGCTCTCCGGTCACCAGGGGTGCGGCACCCTCGGCCTGGAAGCCACGCATCACGGGCAGCCGAGTGGCGTCACCGGAGGCGACGTACTCGGTGTAGCCGAGCCAGTACGCCGAGATGTTGCCGGCGTTCCCGACCGGCAGGAAGTGCAGGTCGGGGGCCTCGCCGAGGAAGTCGACGATCTCGAACGACGCGGTCTTCTGGCCCTGCAGGCGGATCGGGTTGACCGAGTTCACCAACGCGACGGGGTACTTCTCGGACAGGCCGCGGGCGATCGCCAGGCAGTCGTCGAAGTTGCCGCGCACCATGATGACCTGCGCGCCGTGCACGATCGCCTGGGCCATCTTGCCGGCCGCGATCTTGCCATCGGGCACGAGCACGAGCGGCTTGATGCCGGCCTTGGCCGCGTAGGCCGCCATCGACGCCGACGTGTTGCCGGTCGAGGCGCACACCACGGCCTTGGCGCCCTCGTGCACCGCCACGGAGATCGCCGCGGTCATGCCGCGGTCCTTGAACGAGCCGGTGGGGTTGTCACCCTCGACCTTGAGCCACACCTCGGCGCCGGTGAGGCCCGAGAGCCATCCGGAGGAGACCAGCGGGGTGCCGCCCTCACGCAGGGTGATGGCCGGGGTGCCCTCGGGGATGTCGAGGCGGTCGCGGTACTCCTCGACGACGCCGCGCCACTGGTGCGTGCTCACTCTGATTCACCTTCCACGCGCATCACCGAGGTGACCTCGCGAACCATGTCCATGCCCCGCAGGTGCTCGACGGTGGCGCTGAGTTGGGCGTCGGTCGCCCTGTGGGAAACCACGACGAGCTGTGCGTCGGCGCCGCGGCCTTCCTGGCGGACGGTCTGGATCGACACGTCGTGCTCGGCGAAGGCGAGCGCAACAGCCGCCAGCACACCCGCGCGGTCCTGGACGTCGAGCGCCACGTGGTAGCGCGTGATCGTCTCGCCCATGGGCAGCACGACACGATCGGCGTACGCCGACTCCCCCGCGCCGCGCGTTCCGCCGAGACGGTTGCGGGCCGCGGTGACGAGGTCACCGAGCACCGCCGACGCGGTCGGTGAGCCGCCGGCGCCGGGGCCGTAGAACATCAGCTGACCGGCCGCCTCGGACTCGACGAAGACCGCGTTGTAGGCCTCACGCACCGACGCCAGCGGGTGGGTGAGCGGGATCATCGCCGGGTGCACGCGCGCCGAGACAGCGTCGTCCTTGAGCTCGCAGATCGCCAGCAGCTTGACCACGCACTTCATCTCGCGGGCCGACTGCACGTCGGCGGCGGTCACCTCGGAGATGCCCTCACGGTAGACGTCGTCGGCGGTGACCCGGGTGTGGAACGCGATGCTGGCCAGGATGGCGGCCTTCGCTGCGGCGTCGAAGCCCTCGACGTCGGCGGTCGGGTCGGCCTCGGCGTACCCGAGCTCCTGGGCCTCCTCGAGCGCCTCGCCGAAGCCGGCACCCGAGGTGTCCATCTTGTCGAGGATGAAGTTGGTGGTGCCGTTGACGATGCCGAGCACGCGGGTGACCTTGTCACCGGCCAGCGACTCACGCAGCGGCCGCAGGATCGGGATCGCGCCGGCGACGGCCGCCTCGTAGTAGAGGTCGCGCCCCGCCTTGGCCGCGGCCTCGAAGAGCGTCGGCCCGTCTTCGGCGAGCAGCGCCTTGTTGGCCGTGACGACCGAGGCGCCGTTCTCGAGCGCGGTCAGGATCAGCGACCGGGCCGGCTCGATGCCACCGATCACCTCGACCACCAGGTCGAGGTCGCCCCGGGCGAGCAGCGCGTCGGCGTCGGTGGTGAGCAGTCCCTCGGGCACCTCGACCTCGCGGGTCGCGTCGAGGCGGCGTACGGCGACGCCGACCAGGTCGACCGGCGCACCGATCCGCGCGGCCAGGTCGTCGGACTGCTCGGTGAGCAACCGCACCACCTGTGAGCCGACCGAACCGCATCCCAGGACTGCGACCTTCAGCCGCTTGCCAGCCTCACTCAACTGCTTGCTCCATCACGTCGGGGTGCCACGTCGGTGGCCAGAAGATCGTCCTCAGTCTCTCGCCGAACGACGACGCGCGTGACGCCGTCCCGTACAGCGATCACCGGCGGGCGCAGCGCATGGTTGTAGTTGCTGGCCATCGAGCGGCAGTAGGCGCCGGTGCCGGGCACCGCGACGAGGTCTCCGGGGCGTACGTCGCCCGGGAGGAACTCGTCCTTGACCACGATGTCGCCGGCCTCGCAGTGCTTGCCGACCACGCGGGCCAGGACGGCGGGCGCCTCCGAGACGCGTGAGGCCAGCGTGCACGAGTAGTCGGCGTCGTAGAGGGCGGTGCGGATGTTGTCGCTCATGCCGCCGTCGACGCTGACGTAGACCCGTCGCGCGCCGCCGTCGAGGGCGACCTCCTTCACCGTTCCGACCTCATAGACCGTGCACACGCTCGGCCCGACGATGGCCCGACCGGGCTCGATCGAGAGGCGCGGCTCCTCGATGCCGAGCGCGCGGCACTCGTGCTCCACGATCTTGCTCATCTCGGTGGCCAGCTGCGCCGGGTCGGACGGGTCGTCCTGGGTGGTGTAGGCGATGCCGAAGCCCCCGCCGAGGTCCATCTCGGGCATGTCGACCGACAGCTCCTCGGAGACCCGGGCGTGCAGCGCCAGCACCCGTCGGGCGGCCACCTCGAAGCCCGAGGAGTCGAAGATCTGACTGCCGATGTGGCTGTGCAGCCCCAGGAGCTCGAGGCCCGGCGCGGCGAGCACGCGGCGTACGGCCTCGAAGGCGTCGCCCGAGGTGATCGAGAAGCCGAACTTCTGGTCCTCGTGGGCAGTGGCGATGTATTCGTGGGTGTGCGCCTCGACGCCCGCGGTCACCCGCAGCATCACCTTCACCGACCCCCCGGTCGAGGAGGCACGTCCCACCTCGAGACCAGCCGTGATCGCCTCGAGCCGCTCGATCTCGTGGAGGGAGTCGACCACGATGCGGCCCACATCGGCCTGGATCGCACGCCGCAGCTCGGCGGTGGTCTTGTTGTTGCCGTGGTAGCCGATGCGCGACGGGTCCACGCCACCACGCAGGGCGACGGTCAGCTCACTGTTGGAGCACACGTCGAGGCACAGACCCTCCTCGGCGATCCACGAGGCGATCGTCGTGCAGAGGAACGCCTTGCCGGCGTAGTAGACGTCGTACGCCGAGAACGCGTCACGGAAGGCGCGCGCCCGGCCGCGGAAGTCGTCCTCGTCGAGGACGTACGCCGGTGAGCCGTGCTCGGCGACGAGGTCACGGAGGTCCACTCCCCCGACGACCAGCGCACCGTCGTCGTTCTTGTGCGCGGTCGACGACCAGAGCTGGCCGACCAGGGCGTTGGCGTCGTCGGGCTCACGCAACCAGTGGGGTCCCCGGAGGGCACCGTCAGCGTGGGCCCAGCCGGAGGGGTGGGCGGTAGGCACTCCGGATCACATCCTCTCGGGCGCGGAGACGCCCAGGAGGGCGAGGCCGTTGGCCAGCACGGTCCGGGTCGCGTCGACGAGCAACAGCCGCGCCCGGTGCAGGTCCGTGGTCTCCTCGTCGCCGCGGGGCAGCACCCGGCAGCTGTCGTAGAACCGGTGGTAGACGCCGGCGAGGTCCTCGAGGTAGCGCGCGACCCGGTGCGGTTCGCGCAGCTCGGCGGCCGCCTTGACCACGCGCGGGAACTCCGCGAGGGAGCGCAGCAGCACGCCCTCCTTCTCGTGGACCAGGAGCTCGGGGTGCGACGCCGCCACGACGTCGAGGTCGGCCGCGTTGCGCAGCAGGCTCGCCACCCGTGCGTGGGCGTACTGCACGGTGAAGACCGGGTTGTCGTTGGTTGCCTTCGCCCACAGGTCGAGGTCGATGTCGATGGGCGAGTCCGAGTGGTAGCGGGCCAGTGCGTAGCGGCTGGCGTCGACACCGATCGCGCCGACCAGGTCGTCGATGGTGACGACCGTCCCGGCACGCTTGGACATCCGCAGCGGCTGGCCGTCGCGGAGCAGGTTGACCATCTGGCCGATCAGGATCTCGAGGTTCTTGCCCGGCTCGTCGCCGAATGCGGCACACATGGCGTTCATGCGGCCCACGTAGCCGTGGTGGTCGGCGCCGAGCATGATGAAGCAGCGGTCGAAGCCCCGCTCCCTCTTGTCGAGGTAGTAGGCCAGGTCGCCGGACAGGTAGGCGCCGTTGCCGTCGGACTTGATGATCACGCGGTCCTTGTCGTCACCGAACTTCTCGGTGGCGAGCCAGAGCGCGTTGTCCTTCTCGTAGGTGTTGCCGAGCTCGGTGAGCCGCTCGACCGCCTTCGCGACGGCACCGCTCTTGTGCAGGTTGTCCTCGTGGAAGTAGACGTCGAAGTCGACGCGGAAGTCGCGCAGCGACTTCTTGATCTCGTCGAACATCATCTCGACGCCGATCCGGCGGAAGACCTCGCGCGCCTCGTCGTCGCCGAGCTCGAGGACGTCGGGCTCCTGCGCGACGATCGCTGCGGCGATGTCCTGGATGTACTCGCCGCCGTAGCCGTCCTCGGGGGCCGGCTCCCCCTTGGCGCTGGCCAGCAACGAGTTGCTGAACCTGTCGATCTGGCCGCCGTGGTCGTTGAAGTAGTACTCCCGGGTGACCTCGGCGCCGGTCATCGTGAAGATTCGGCCGAGCGCGTCACCGACGGCAGCCCAACGCACGGCACCGATGTGCAACGGACCCGTGGGGTTGGCCGAGACGAACTCGAGGTTGATCTTCTCGCCGGCGAACGCGTCGGAGGCGCCGTACGATGACCCGGCGGCCACGACCTCGGCGGCGAGCCGGCCCTGGGCGCCCGCGTCGACCGTGATGTTGAGGAAGCCGGGACCGGCGATCTCGACCTCGGCGACACCGTCGGCGGCAGTCAGCTTCTCCGCCACCAGCTCGGCGAGGGCGCGCGGATTCGTGCCAGCCTTCTTGGCGAGCTGGAGGGCGACGTTGGTGGCGTAGTCCCCGTGGCCCTTCTGTCGCGGCCGCTCGATCGTCACCTCGGAGGGAACGCCGTCGGGCAGGGCGAGCGCGCCCTGGTCGACCAACGAGGCAAGGGCATCGACGACTGCGGTGGAGAGCTGTTCGGGAGTCACCCGGTAAGCCTATCGGCGGACCTCGGTTTCACGTCAGCGAGTATCGACCGGTAGTCTTCGGCAGCGCGCTGCGACGCGCATGCCTCCGTAGCTCAGGGGATAGAGCACTGGTTTCCGGTACCAGGTGCCGCAGGTTCGAATCCTGCCGGAGGCGCTCGACCGAATCACCACCACAACCCCGCCCGAACGTGCGGGGTTGTCGGCATTTCGTGACCCGTGTGACTGGTGTGAACCATCCGAATGCCGGGCAATCTCGCCATTCTCCAGCGGGTTTGCCCAATTTTGGGGAAGATTTCCACGTAACGAAGTGGACTGCCTCTCGTTGCATCCGGTGAGACCTTTCATCGGGAGCTGACATAGGCGGTCTCGGACCACTATTTATCGTTTTGGGGAGACAACCTGTGAAGACTTCAGTGCGGCGTATTCTCGCTGCTTCAACGGCCACGGCAGTGGCCATGGTCGGTGCGCTCGGCCTTGCCGGCAGCGCGAACGCGGCACCCGCCGCGGCCGCGACGACCATCACGAACTACGCGTTCCAGGGCTGGGCCTACGGCACCTACGCGAACGTCGGCCTCGCCGGCGTCTCGTCGTCGCCGACCGCCTACTCCTGGCTGGGCTGCACCCGCCGTACCGGCATCATCCGTGACCGCAGCGTCGCCGCCGCCAACGTGCCGAACCCGAGCCCCGTGCTCAAGGTCGGCGCCGTGGCCAGCCGCAGCCGCACCTACAAGTCCGGCAGGACCGTCGGCATGCGCAGCACCAACCGGGTCGCCTCGGTCCGTCTCGGCGCTGCCGACGGGCTGAACCTCAGCATCACCGGTCTCTCCACCACGGCCGACGCCCACGCCCGGTCCGGCAGGTTCGGCACCAGCGCGTCGTTCAGCTCGGTCGACATCGCCGCCAACACCGGCACGCCGCTCGACGACATCCTGAACCAGGTCGGCGCCGGCGTCGGCGACCTGATCAAGCAGCTGCAGAAGGCCACCGGCAACGAGCTCACGCTCCCCGGTCTCGGCGTCATCCGGCTCGGCAAGACGCGCAAGGCGGCCTACGCCCACCACGCGTTCGCCAACGCCGTGGCGTTGAACGTCACGCTCTTCGGTCTCGACGGCCACGCCGGCGGATCCGACGACGTCAACGTGACCATCGGTCGCTCCTTCGCCCAGATCAGCGACGACGTCCCGTCAGCCGTGATGGCCGGCAACGCCCGGGTCCTCGAGGCCAAGGTGCTCGGCGGTGTGGTCACCGCGGGTCCGATCTCCGAGCGCTCCATTCCCTGTGAGGGCACTCGCGGCGTGGTCCGCAAGAGCGCGACGGTCGGCGCCAACCTGCTGAACCTGAACGCCGTCGTCGCCGGTGTCGCCCAGGCCCGGGTGTACGGCGTGCAGCAGAGCCGTGGCCGCGCCAAGGCCTGGACCGAGGCCGCACTGGCCGACATCAAGCTGGGCGTCGGCGACTCCAGCCTGCAGGTCAAGGGCGTCGTGGCCCGTGCCAACGTGGCGCGCTCCGCCAAGGGCCGCATCGCCAAGAGCACAGCCGGAAGCTCGGTCGCCTCGATCACCTTCGGTGGCAAGGCCTACAAGGTTCCGGTCCCCGGCCAGACGCTCGACATCGGCGGGCTGGTCAAGATCCAGTCGATGGTGAAGTCGACCACCAAGACCGGCATCACCGTCACGGCCCTTCGGGTGACCGTGCTCGGCGACCAGACCGTCGTGGTGAACATCGGCGTGGCGAAGGCCAGCCTGCGTCGCACCTGATCCACCGCATCACCTGACAGACGCTGAAGGGGCGGCTCCGATCCGGAGCCGCCCCTTCACGCTTTCCCGAGCTCACGCCCGCCGGTTCAGCAGTGGGAGATCACGGCGTCCTTGCGGGCGTCGTTGCCGTAGCGCCGCGCCTGGTCGACGTACGGCAGGACGACGCTGGCGCCACCGATGTTCCCGATGCTGCCGTTGACCACGCAGTGGGTGATCCGGTCGCTGCGCACCGCCGCCACCGCGCGTGCGATGCGGAAGAGCTCCTTGGGCGGCACCCGGGCGTCCATGTGCTGCATGACCGCCAGGGTGCCCTTGTCGAGGAAGCCGGGCTGGTCCTGCCGGGCCTTGACCTGCCGGTGGATCGCCTGCAGTGTCTCCTGCTGGTTCGCCGACCGGTCGAAGTCACCACGCGGCAACGACTTGCGCACCCGCGAGAACGCCAACGCCCCCAACCCACCGAGGTGCTGCTTGCCCACCTTGAAGCCCTGTGGCCGAAGGTAGGGGTCGCTGAAGGCGTGCCGCGAGTTGACCGTGATGCCGCCGATCGCGGTGACCATGTTGCGCAGCCCCATGAAGCTGGCCACCATCACGTAGTCGGGTTCCACGCCGGTGAGGCCCTTCACGGTCTCGGCCATCAGCTGCGGACCGCCGAAGTAGAGGGCCGCGTTGATCCGGTTCGACCCGTGTCCCGGGATCGAGACCCAGGAGTCGCGCGGCATGCCGATCGCCGTGGCCGCGCCAGTGCGGCTGTTGATGCCGACCAGCTGGATGGCGTCGGCACGGCTGCGCAGCACGTTCTGGCCGGGCCGGGCATCGGAGCCGAGAGCCAGGATCCACACCACGTCCGGCGACAGGTCGACCCCCTGCGCGCGCTGCACCTTCACGAGGGTCGCGTCGGTCTGGCTCACCGAGCTGTTCGGCACGAGCAAGAGCGTCGCGGAGAGTACGGCGGCCAACGCCGTCCTGCTCAGTAGTCGTCGCATCAGTTGTCCTTCCTCGACGCCGGCACGGCCCTGGCCGAGCGCGCCACGTCGTACTCGAAGATCCGCCAGGTGCCCTTGACCGGGCTCAGGGTCAGCCGACCTGTCACCGTCACGCGGCGCCGGGCGTCACCGTCGGTGTCGAAGACGAGCCGGAAGCGCGCGGTGGCACCCACCGCTCGCTTCGACGCGCCGAGCAGGTCGACCTTCACGGTGCGGCGTACGACGGTCACCTCGTCGATGCGGCCCGCCAGCTGGGCGTTCGAGGTGAGCGTCCTGTCGTGCCGGGCCTGCGCTGCCAGGTCGCGGGTGAAGCCGGGCCACGAGCCCTTCATGCTGCGCCGGGGGAAGTCGCCGCCGACCCAGGCCGCCTCGAACCACGTGTCGACGGTGCGTCCGACCGTCGTCACTGCCTGCGTGCGCCGCTTCGGCGGGAGCTTGCCGGTGACCTTGCCGACCGTGGCCACCAGGGGCACCTGGGCCACCCGGGGCTCGTCGAGCCCCGGCGCACGCCCCTTCTCGGTCGGGTCGTCGCCCTCGTCGTCGGAGCTGCATCCGCTCGCGAACAGGGCCAGGACGAGCACCAGTGCGGCTCCTCGTGCTCGCCGATTTCTCTTCGTCGACATCAGTCGTGCACCTCCTCAATGGTGATACCGGCAACACCTTGCCCGAGAAGGGAGACCAGCCTCTGCATTTGTTGCCGGGTGGGTCTAGCCTTGACGCTTGTATCGACACCCCGCAAATGCCGCACCGGAAGAGGCGAACCAAGCCGTGGCTGAGTCTTCTCAGAACAACCGACTTATCGACTTCGGAGCCAACGAGTGGCTCGTTGACGAAATGTTCGAGCAGTACCAGAAGGATCCGGCCAGCGTGGGCCCGGAATGGACCGCATACTTCAAGGATCAGGGCGGCTCCAACGGGGCCGCTCCCGCATCCGGAGACGCCTCCGCGCCGGCCTCACGGACGACCGCACCGACCGCGTCCGCCCCGGCCGCGGCACCCTCCCAGCCCGCGCAGCAGGCTGCGGCGGCTCCCGCCGCGGCAGCGCCTGCGGCAGAGACACCCGCGGCCGACTCCGCGACGCCGGCTCCGGTGGCCAAGCCCCGCCCGGTGAGCAAGCCGGTCGAGCCCGCCAAGGGCACCGCGAACCCCGAGCCGCGTGACCCCAAGCCCAGCGAGCCGAGCGAGCCGACCGACGAGCCGAAGCACACCGTGCTGCGCGGCATCGCGGCCGCCACGGCGAAGAACATGGACGTCTCCCTCCACGTCCCGACGGCAACCTCGGTGCGCAACGTCCCGGTGAAGCTGCTGTGGGACAACCGCGTGGTCATCAACAACCACCTCAAGCGCGCCCGTGGTGGCAAGGTCTCGTTCACCCACCTCATCGGCTACGCGATCGTCAAGGCGATCCGCTCGATGCCGGAGATGAACAACTCCTACACCGAGACCAACGGCAAGCCCACCATGGTCACGCCGGCGCACATCAACCTCGGGCTGGCCATCGACCAGCAGAAGCCCGACGGCACCCGCCAGCTCGTCGCCCCCTCCATCAAGGCGACCGAGTCGATGGACTTCGCCGGCTTCTGGACGGCGTACGAAGCGATCATCCGCAAGGCCCGCGACAACAAGCTGTCGATGGACGACTACACCGGCACCACGATCAGCCTGACCAACGTCGGTGGCCTCGGCACCAACAACTCGGTCCCCCGCCTGATGGCCGGCCAGGCCGCGATCATCGGCGTCGGCTCGATGGACTACCCGCCGGAGTTCCAGGGCGCGTCCGAGGAGACGTTGACCCGCAACGCGGTCAGCCGCATCCTCACCATCACCTCGACCTACGACCACCGGGTCATCCAGGGTGCCCAGTCGGGTGAGTTCCTGCGCCGGCTGCACCAGCTGCTGCTGGGCGAGGAGGGGTTCTACGACGAGATCTTCCGCTCGCTGCGCATCCCCTACGAGCCGATCCGTTGGGGCAACGACATCGCCACCAACCACGATGACGAGATCAGCAAGCAGGCCCGCATCCTCGAGCTGATCCACGCCTACCGGGTGCGCGGTCACATGATGGCCGACACCGACCCGCTCGAGTACCGCCAGCGCAGCCACCCCGACCTCGAGATCGAGTCGCACGGGCTGACCCTGTGGGACCTCGACCGCGAGTTCGCCACCGGCTCGTTCGGTGGCGAGGGCCGCCGCTTCATGCGCCTGCGCCAGATCCTCGGCATCCTGCGTGACTCCTACTGCCGCACCATCGGCATCGAGTACATGCACATCCAGGACCCCGAGCAGCGTCGCTGGATCCAGGAGCGCGTCGAGCAGCCGCACGTGAAGACGCCCCGCGAGGAGCAGTTGCGGATCCTGCTGAAGCTCAACCAGGCCGAGGCCTTCGAGACCTTCCTGCAGACCAAGTTCGTCGGCCAGAAGCGGTTCAGCCTCGAGGGCGCGGAGACCACCGTGCCGGTGATCGACGAGATCTGTGAGGCAGCGGCCGAGTCGGCCCTCGACGAGGTCTGCATCGGCATGGCCCACCGTGGGCGCCTCAACGTGCTGGCCAACATCGTCGGCAAGAAGTACTCCCAGATCTTCCGCGAGTTCGAGGGCAACATCGACCCGCGCACCGTCCAGGGATCCGGCGACGTGAAGTACCACCTCGGCGCCGAGGGTGAGTTCCTCTCGGGCCTCGGCGACAGGATCAAGGTCTCCGTGGCCGCGAACCCGTCGCACCTCGAGGCCGTCGACCCGGTGCTCGAGGGCATCGCCCGCGCCAAGCAGGACGTCCTCGACCGGGGCGCCGAATACCCCGTGCTCCCGCTGCTCGTGCACGGTGACGCGGCGTTCGCCGGTCAGGGTGTCGTCGCCGAGACGCTCAACCTGTCGCAGCTGCGCGGCTACCGCACGGGCGGCACGATCCACCTGGTGGTCAACAACCAGGTCGGCTTCACCACCTCCCCCGGTTCGTCGCGCTCCTCGCTCTACTGCACCGACGTCGCCCGCATGGTGCAGGCGCCGATCTTCCACGTGAACGGCGACGACCCCGAGGCCTGCATCCGCGTGGCTCGTCTGGCCTTCGAGTACCGCCAGGCGTTCCGCAAGGACGTCGTCATCGACCTGGTCTGCTACCGCCGTCGCGGTCACAACGAGGGTGACGACCCGTCGTACACCCAGCCGTTGATGTACGACCTGATCGAGCAGAAGCGGTCGATCCGCAAGCTCTACACCGAGTCCCTGATCGGTCGTGGCGACATCACGATCGAGGAGGCCGAGACCGTGCTGCGCGACTACCAGCAGCAGCTCGAGCGGGTCTTCACCGAGGTGCGTGAGGCCAAGAGCTCGCCCGACGAGTGGACCACCGTTCCGGACTACCCGGAGAAGCCCGCGGGCGAGGCGGTCACCAAGATCAGCCAGGACGTCCTCAAGCGCATCTCCGACGCCTACGTCACGCCGCCGGAGGGCTTCACCGTCCACCCGAAGGTGATGCCGCAGCTCCAGCGTCGCGCCACGGCGATCACCGAGGGCCCGATCGACTGGGGCACCGGCGAGATCCTGGCATTCGGCTCGTTGCTGATGGAGGGTCGTCCGGTGCGTCTGGCCGGCCAGGACTCACGTCGCGGCACGTTCGTGCAGCGGTTCGCCACCATCATCGACCGCACCAACGCCGACGAGTGGACCCCGCTGAGCACGCTCACCGAGGACCAGGCCCGCTTCCACGTCTACGACTCGCTGCTCTCCGAGTACGCCGCCCTCGGCTTCGAGTACGGCTACTCCGTGGCCCGTCCCGACGCCCTGGTGCTGTGGGAGGCCCAGTTCGGTGACTTCGTCAACGGCGCACAGACCGTCATCGACGAGTTCATCACCGCCGGTGAGGCCAAGTGGCGCCAGCAGTCGGGCGTCGTACTCCTCCTGCCGCACGGCTACGAGGGCCAGGGCCCCGACCACTCGTCGGCCCGCATCGAGCGGTTCCTGGCGATGTGTGCCGAGGACGCCATGGTCGTGGCACAGCCGTCGACGCCCGCGTCGTACTTCCACCTGCTGCGCCGGCACTCGCTGGGTGAGGAGCACCGCCCGCTGGTGGTCTTCACGCCCAAGTCGATGCTCAAGCGCAAGGAGGCGGCCTCGCAGCCGGCCGACTTCACGCAGGGGTCGTTCCAGGGCCTGATCGGCGACGACCAGGCCGACCCGAACACCGTCGACACGCTGCTGCTGTGCTCGGGCCGGGTCACCTGGGACCTCATGGTCGACCGCGGCAAGCGCGAGAACGGCAACCGTTTCGCGATCGCCCGCGTCGAGCGCCTCTACCCGTCGCCCGACGAGCAGATCGCCGACGAGATCAAGAAGTTCCCGAACCTCAAGACGGTCCGCTGGGTGCAGGACGAGCCGCAGAACATGGGCCCGTGGCCGCACTACGCGCTCAACGTCTGGAACAAGCTCGGCATCGAGGTCCAGCCGATCACCCGGGCCGCCTCGTCGGCGCCCTCGGTGGGCGTGGCCAAGCGGCACCAGGAAGAGCAGCGCAACCTGCTCGACCGTGCCTTCGAGTGAGCTGAACCAGATGTACTTCACCGACCGCGGCATCGAAGAGCTCGAGAAGCGTCGGGGTGACGAGGAAGTCACCCTGGCGTGGGTCGCCGACCGGTTGCAGGAGTTCACCGACACGTTCCCGGAGTTCGAGACCCCCGTCGAGCGGCTGGCCACCTGGCTGGCCCGCCTCGACGATCCGGAGGACTAGGACACGCCCTGGTTCCAGACGCAGAGCGGCCCCGCGACTCGATGAGTCGCGGGGCCGCCTTGCTTGTCTGCCGATCAAGCCGTGCTCAGCAGGTCAGCCCTGTCGTGGAGCCGGCCGGATCGTCACCTCGGGGATCGTCGCGTCCCCCGGCAGGTCGAGCACGTGGACGATCGTCCCGGCCGCGGTCTGCGGATCGATCCAGTTGCTCGCGTCGTACGCCGCCCCCTCCTGCTCGTGCACCTTCTGCTGCATCGCGGTCGCCGTACGTGAGGGGTAGACGGTGGTGACGCGTACGCCGTTCCCCTGCTCCTCGGCACGCAGGGCGTCGGCAAACGCGCGCACCCCGAACTTCGAGGCGGCGTAGGCCGACCAGTGTGCGTTCGCCGTGAGACCGGCGGAGGAGTTCACGACGAGCACCAGGCCACGCGCAGCACGCAGCGCCGGGAGACAGGCCTTGGTGAGCAGCATCGGGGCCACCAGGTTCACGTCGAGCTGCGCGCGAAGGTCGTCCACCTCGAGCTCCGCCACAGGACCCAGCTCGACGACACCCGCGATGTGCAGCACGCTGTCGAGGGCATCGGGCAGGCCGGTCAGGGACTGCTCCAGCGAAGCCGGGTCGGCGAGGTCGGCCACGAACACGTGCGCCTGGGGGAACTCGCGTGACAGGTCGTCGGCGCGCTGCGCCGAGCGGGCGGGCAGCCACAACTCGTCGCCGCGACCGGCGAGGATGCGGGCGACCGCCGCACCGATCCCCGAGCCGGCGCCGGTGACCAGGTGCCGGCCCGGTGCCGTCATCGGGTGAGGACGATCTTGCCGAACACGTCACCCTTCGCCATTGCCGCGAAGCCCTCACGTGCGTCGGCCATGGGGATCTCACGGTCGATCAGGGGGCGGGTGCCGGTGGCGTCCAGCATCTGGGTCAGGGCGGCCAGCTCACGGCTGGTGCCCATCGTCGAGCCGACCACGCTCAGCTGGAGGAAGAAGATGCGGGTCAGCTCGGCGTCGTCGAGCTGTGGGCCGGACGTCGTACCGCTGATCACGATCCTGCCGCCGGGGCGCAGGGCCCGGATCGAGTGGGACCAGGTGGCGCGGCCGACGGTCTCCATGACCGCGTCGACCTTCATCGGCAGCCGGGCGTTGGACTCGAAGACCTCGTGGGCACCGATCTCGAGGGCGCGGGTCCGCTTGGTCTTGTCGCGGCTGGTGGCCAGCACCTTCAGGCCGCCGGCACGAGCCAGCGTGATCAGCGCGGTGGCCACGCCGCCGCCGGCGCCCTGCACCAGCACGCTGTCGCCGGCCTTGAGCCCGCCCTGGGTGAAGAGCATGCGGTACGCGGTGAGCCAGGCGGTCGGCAGGCAGGCCGCCTCGGCGAACGACATCGAGGCGGGCTTGGCGATCACGTTGCGCCTCGGCACGATCACCTTGTCGGCAAAGGTGCCCTGGTGGCGCTCGGAGAGCAGGGAGCGCTTCGGGTCGAAGGTCTCGTCGCCGGACCAGTCCGGGTCGCTGACGACGGCGTGCACGAGCACCTCGTTGCCGTCCTCGTCGAGACCCGCGGCGTCGCAGCCGAGGATCATCGGCAGCGACTCCTCGCGGAGCCCGACCCCGCGCAACGACCAGAGGTCGTGGTGGTTGAGCGAGGCTGCCTTGACGGTGACCGTCGTCCAGCCATCAGGGGCGACCGGGTCGGGACGCTCCCCGACCACCAGGCCGCTCAGCGGATCTTCGGACGAGAACTTCTCTGCATAGACCGCAAACATGACCCGAGCCTAGCGACGTGTGGAGCCTTGCCGGCTGGGTGGTCAGTCGCTGGTCAGTCGGTGGTGGTCAGTCACCCGTGATGCGGGCGACTCCGTCGCGACGAGCCGCCTCGGCCACCGCGGCCGCGACCGCCGGGCCGACCCGCGGGTCGAACGGCGAGGGAATGATGCAGTCCTCGGTGAGCGCGTCGCCGACGAGATCGGCCAGCGCCTCGGCGGCGGCCAGCTTCATGCCCTCGGTGATCGCCCGGGCGTGCACGTCGAACGCACCCCGGAAGATGCCCGGGAAGGCCAGCACGTTGTTGATCTGGTTGGGGTAGTCGGACCGGCCGGTGGCAACCACGCGGGCGTGCCGGTGGGCGACGTCGGGGTGCACCTCGGGCGTGGGGTTGGCCAGGCCGAAGATGATCGCGTCGGCCGCCATGGTCGCCACGATCTCCTCGGGAACGTTGCCACCGGAGACACCGATGTAGACGTCGGCGCCCTTCATGACGTCGGCCAGGCTGCCCGTGCGACCGAAGTTGTCGGCGGTGTCTCGGGCGAGGTCCTGCTTGACCTGGGTGAGGTCGGAACGCTCGGAGTTGAGCACGCCCTGCCGGTCGATGACGGCGATGTCCTTGATGCCCGCCTCGAGCATGATCCGGGTGACCGCCACGCCCGCGGCGCCGGCACCGGAGATCACGACGCGGGTCGTCTCGGCGAGGCGCCCGGTGAGCTTCAGCGCGTTCTTCAGGGCGGCCAGGGCGACCACGGCGGTGCCGTGCTGGTCGTCGTGGAAGACGGGGATGTCGAGGCGGTCCTTGAGCCGTTGCTCGATCTCGAAGCAGCGCGGCGCAGAGATGTCCTCGAGGTTGATGCCGCCGAAGGACGGCGCCATGCGGGCCACGGTCTCGACGATCTCGTCGACGTCGGTGGTGGCCAGGCAGATCGGGATCGCGTCGACGCCGCCGAACTGCTTGAACAGCACCGCCTTGCCCTCCATCACGGGCATGGCTGCGGCCGGTCCGATGTCGCCCAGGCCAAGAACGGCCGTTCCGTCGGTGACCACGGCCACCGTGTTGGGCACCCACGTGAAGTGGCGGGTCATCTCGGGGTCTTCGGCGATCGCTTCGCAGACGCGGGCCACACCCGGCGTGTAGGCGAGCGACAACTCGTCGGCCCCGGCCAGCTCGACCCGGGAGCGGATCTCCATCTTCCCGCCGACGTGCAGGTCGAAGACGGGGTCGCCCGCGAACGGGTGCTCCGCGTTGTCGTTCACAGAGGAAGGCATGACGGACTTTCGTAAGAGAGTGCGGTGTGGGCGGGCCCAGCTCGACGCGTCAGAGGTGGTTCGCGGAACTTGTCGGACCAGGGGGTCTCCCTGCCGGTCATCTTGTCATAACCCGGGCGCGCACAGAATGGCGATTCCTTCCGTGCCGAAGAAGTGAGACGCGCGTCACCGCCGCAGGATCGGCCACACCCGGCGCCGTACGACGCCCAGCACCGCCTCGGCCGGCACGACCCCGCGGTGCCGGGAGTCGATCCCCTCCCCCGGGTTGTCGCTGAGCAGCCACCAACCCGGATCGCCCGAACGGGTCTGGCGGGCCCCGTCGACCCGCTTGACCACGAGGGTGCCGTCGACGAACCGGGCCACCACGACGTCGCCGGGCCCCACGGGTACGTCGTAGCGCACGAGGACCCGATCTCCGTCGCGCAGGCCCGGCTCCATCGACCTGCCGCGGACGACGGCGATGCCGAACCGGCCAGTGACACCCGCCTGCCGTCCTCTGCCCATGCGGAGTAGTGTCGCAGTCAGCTCAACCGTCAACGTTCATCTGTCGAAGGAGAGGACGCCAAGCATGCTTGCGCGACTGTTCGCCCCCACCGTCGAGGTCCAGGCCCACTGCGACTTGCCGTGTGGTGTCTACGACCCCGCCCAGGCCCGTATCGAGGCCGAGTCCATCAAGGCCGTCATCGGCAAGCTCGCCGACAACGACGACCCGGACTTCCGCACCCGCGCGGTCCTGATCAAGGAGCAGCGCTCCGAGTTGGTCAAGCACCACCTCTGGGTGCTGTGGACCGACTACTTCAAGCCCCCGCACTTCGAGAAGTACCCGCAGCTGCACACGCTGGTGAACGAGGCGACCAAGCTTGCCGGCGCGACCGGCACCAAGGGCTCCATGGACGCCGAGGTGGCCGACCAGCTGCTCGCCAAGATCGACGAGATCGCCGAGATCTTCTGGGAGACCAAGAAGGCCTGAACGATCTCGACGGAGTCGAGCCGTTCAGGCCTTCGCCGTCCAAAGGAAGGGTGTCGCGCCCCAGCGCGGCACCCTTCACCGTTTACCTGCACCACGGGCGGGTCGGCCGTTCAGGCCTTCGCCGTCCAAAGGAAGGGTGTCGCGCGCCAGCGCGGCGCCCTTCTCCGTTTACCGGCACCACGGCCGGGTCGGCCGTTCAGGCCTTCGCGTTCACTTGAACATACAGTTCAGACCCGGGGACCATCGTCTGAGCGTGCGTTGCCCCCGTCGTACGGCGAACTGTGTGTTCAGGTGAACGCATTGCTCCGTGCCCGACGCCTTGGCGACAAGTGAAGGCCCGGCGATCGTGACCATCCGGTGAAGAGGTCGTTGAGCCGGGCTCCGCCCGCACGAGCGGAGCAGGCGATATGTTGTCCGCATGCGACCCGATGTCGAGCTCCGACTTCCCGTAGACAGCGCCTACGTGTCCGTGCTGCGGGCCACCACGGTGAGCCTGGCCGCCCGGCTCGACTTCACCCTCGATGACATCGAGGACCTCCGCATGGCCGTCGGCGAGGCCTGCGCCATGGTGCTGCCCTCCGCGACCGAGGGCACGGACCTGACCTGCCAGTTCTTCATGAAGTCCGGCGAGGTCACCATCACGATCACGGTGCCCAGCACCACGGCAGAGCTGCCGGAGGAGGACGGCTTCGCGTGGCAGGTGCTCAGCGCCCTGACCACGCACGCCGATCTGTCGACCGGTGACGGCACGCTCGCGGTGACGATGACGATGAACTCGACGGTCGACGCCTGACATGAGTGCCGAAACCGGGGGACCCCCACAGCGCATGCCGCTGGCGGAGATCAAGGCAGCCAGCGCCGCGCTCTTCGACAGGGTGGCTGACGACGGCCTGAGCGAGGCCATGCGGTCCGGAGCCCGCGACGACCTGGTGCGCCTGCACCTGCCGTTGGTGGAGCACTGCGCACGCCGTTTCCGCAACCGTGGCGAGCCGTTCGAGGATCTCGTCCAGGTCGGCACCATCGGGCTGATCAAGGCCGTCGACCGTTTCGACACCGACCGCGGGGTGGAGTTCTCGACGTACGCCACCCCGACGATCATCGGCGAGATCAAGCGGCACTTCCGCGACAAGGGCTGGGCGATCCGGGTTCCCCGGCGCCTCCAGGAGCTCCGCATGCAGATCAGTGCGTGCACCGCCGAGCTCAACCAGTCGCTGGGCCGCTCCCCCACGCCGTCCGAGCTGGCCGGGGCGATCGGCTGCTCGGTCGAGGAGGTCATCGAGGGCATCGAGTCGAGCAACGCCTACTCGACGCTGTCCTTGGACGCCGGCAGCGACAGCAGCGAGGAGGGTTCGCTGAGCATGCTCGACACGATGGGCATCGACGACGAGGGCCTCGAGCACGTGGAGCTCCGCGAGTCGCTGAAGCCGTTGCTCGAGCAGCTGCCACCCCGCGAGAAGAACATCCTGATGCTGCGGTTCTTCAAGAACATGACGCAGTCCCAGATCGCCACGGAGGTCGGGGTCAGCCAGATGCACGTCTCACGACTGCTCAGCAAGACCCTCGACCACCTGCGTGAGGCACTGGCCGACTCGAACTGAGCCCTCGGCCAGGTGACGTTCAGTCGACCTCGGCGCCGTCGTCGTCCGCGAGGAAGTCGATGCTGGCCGGGTGCAGGGCTCCGACCAGCACGATCAGCGCCACCACGAGCAGGCCGATGGCCACGCCGGTCGTCTCACCGCCGCGGAAGCTCCAGGCCATGCCGAGCAGGAGCAGCTGGGTGAGCACGATCGGGCTGCGCGCCCAGGACCCGCCCCGGTTCATGGACCACGCGGCCCAGAGCAGGAAGACGCCGTACCCGCCGAAGAACAGCGCGGTGGTCAGACCCATGGTCAGGCGCTCCGTGGAGACGTTGAAGAGCTCCAGGACGCCGTACCCGAGCATTGCCACGCCCTCGACCCCGGTCAGGCTGGCTGCGACGGTCAGGGGCGCCGGAGTTGCGCTGTCGGGGAGGGTGCTCACGGGTAAAAACCATACTTGTGACCAAAGTGACCCCGGTAAGGGGTTGTCACGGGGTCCAGTTCTTGCGAATCTATTGCGTGCGCCTTGAACAGGTTCGCGAGAGCCTGCGCGCACACCGAACTTTTACGCAACGATCCACAGGTCGTTGACGCCGCTAGTGAAAAGGAAGTCCCCCGCCATGGATTGGCGCCATCGCTCCGCATGCCTCGATGAGGACCCGGAGTTGTTCTTCCCGATCGGCAACACCGGTCCCGCGATCCTTCAGATCGAGGAGGCCAAGCAGGTGTGCCGACGCTGCGAGGTGCGCGAACAATGCCTCGCCTGGGCCCTCGAGGCGGGACAGGACCACGGCGTCTGGGGTGGACTCGGTGAGGACGAGCGTCGCGCGCTGAAGCGCCGCAACGCCCGGGCTCGCGTCCGCACTGCGTAGTCGCGGCCTCAGGTCTGCTTTCGGTCACCGGGCCTCGGCACGTTTCGAATGCGCCGAAAGCACGCCCGAGACCAGGGTTCACTCAATCGGAAGATCGATCTGGACCCGCGTGCCGTGCTGCAACGGCGCGTGCGCGGCTCCCATGTCGAGCACTCCGGCCAGCTCCGACTCGACCAGGGTGCGCACGATCGACAGGCCCAGGTTGACGGTTCCGTCGAGGTCGAAGCCGTCGGGCAGCCCCTGCCCGTCGTCCTCGATCGTGACGTGCAGTCGACCCACGATGCGCCTGGCGTCGAGGGTGATGCGGCCCGAGTCGCCGGTGGAGTAGCCGTGCTCGACCGCGTTCTGCAGCAGTTCGGTGATCACCATGGCCAGTGCCGTGGCGGCCTCTGAGGCGAGCACTCCGAAGGTGCCGGTCCGTACGACGCGCACCGACTCCCCCACCGCACTGACATCGGTGACCATGCGTCCCAGGCGGTCGGCGATCTCGTCGAACTCGACGTGCTCCTCGACGGCCTGGCTCAGGGTCTCGTGGACGATGGCGATCGACCCGACCCGGCGTACGGCCTCTTCGAGCGCGGCCTTGGCGTCTGGAGTGTCCATGCGTCGGGCCTGCAGTCGCAGCAGCGCGGCCACGGTCTGCAGGTTGTTCTTCACCCGGTGGTGGATCTCGCGGATCGTGGCGTCCTTGGTGACCAGCTCACGGTCGCGCCGCCGCAGGTCGGTGACGTCACGCAGCAGGATCAGCGCTCCGATGTGCTCGCCTGCCGGTCGCAGCGGAATGCTGCGAGCGATCACGGCGGCGCCGCTGCCGGTGATCTCGGCATCCTTGTGGAGGTGGCCGCCGAGCACGGAGCTGAGCGTCTCCTCATCGGGTCGCTTGCGAGGCGGCACGAGCTGCCGGGTCAGATCGGTCAGCACGTGTCCGACCAGGTCACCCGTGTGGCCGAGCTTCCGGTAGACGCTGAGGGCGTTGGGTGAGGCGTAGGTGACGATGCCGGTGAGTCCCACGCGGATGAAGCCGTCGCCGACCCGGGGTGTGTCGGCGTGGTCGCTGCGCTCGCCGGCCGAGGGAAACAGGCCCTGGCTGATCATCTGGGTCAGGTCGGCCGCGGTCTGCAAGTAGGAGAGCTCGAGCCGGCTCGGCGTCCGCACGCCCAGGAGGTTGGTGTTGCGGGCGACCACCGCGATCACCCGGTCGCCACGACGGACCGGGATCGTCTCGACCCGCACCGGCACGTCGTCACGCCACTCCGGGTCGCCCTCGCGGATCACCCGACCCTGTGCGAAGGCCATGTCGAGCATCGGTCTGCGGTTGACCGGCACGAACGTGCCCATGACGTCGTCGAGGAGCGCGGTCGGACCCGTGGTCGGGCGCATCTGGCCGCCGGCCCAGAATCCCTTGCCCTCGTGGTCAGGCAGCCACAGGACCAGGTCGGCGAAGGAGAGGTCGGCGATGATCTGCCAGTCGGCCATCAACCGCTGCAGCCAGGCCAGGTCGCCGGAGTCGAGGTCCGTGTGCGCCTTGGCCAGTTCATCGAGAGTGGGCACTGCGCCAGAGTAGTGGTCATCGCCGGACGAGCCACGGATGCTGTCCAGCATCGTTCATGCCCGGAGGCTCGTCACGGCGACCGGTCGACCTACTGGCAGACTGGCGCGCATGGCGTCAACGATCTGGGAACACGTGCTCACCCACGATCTGGCCGTGCCGACCGATCGCCCCCTCGCCGAGCTGACCACAGAGCTCACCACCATGCTCGGCAGCACCGATCCGGTGCAGCGCGACACGACCGCCTACCAGGTCCTGGCCACCTGGATCGAGCGCGGTGTGTACGACGACCTGCTGGTCGGACTCGGCGACGGAATGGCCGCCGGACTCGACGTCGGGATCGGCGAGAGCGGCACCGACACCGTGTTCCGCCGAAGCTTCTCCGCGCTGGTCCTCGCCGAGTGCCTCGACCGGGGCAACAACATCGGGTTGTCCTCGTCGAAGGTGCTGGAGTGGGGTGACCGCATCGCCAGCTGGTACGTCCGCGAGCAGGACCTGCGCGGTTTCGTCGAGGGCAAGGGCTGGGCCCATGCCGCGGCGCACGGCGCCGACGCGATCGGCATCCTCGCCGGCTCGCCGCACTTCACGTCCAACGAGCTCACCGTGCTGCTCGACGTGCTGGCGGACCGACTGCTCCTGCCCAACGCCGAGCTGCTGGTCTGCGGCGAGCCGGACCGGATGGCCGAGGCCACCGCGATCGTCCTGCGCCGCAACCTGGTCCCGATCGGGGTGCTCGAGGCCTGGATCGCGCGGCTGGCGAACGCCGCAACGGCCAGCGGAGGCGAGGGAAACCCGTTCCTGACGACGTTCAACGCGCAGTCGTTCCTGCGTGCCCTCTATCTCAAGATCGCCTTCTCGACCCCGGCGCCCGAGCTGCGGGCCGATCTGTTGCTCGTCCTCATCGACCGGCTGCGCGAGTCGAACCCACACCACCTGGGTGATGGCTAACCTCTGGTTATGAGTGACGAGAGCGGATCGTTGACCGGCCACGGCGGCGAGCTCGCCGTGCATGTGGCCCGCGCCCACGGCGTCGAGACCATGTTCACCCTCTCCGGGGCCCATGTGTTCCCGATGTACGACGGCGCGGTGAAGGCCGACCCGCCGATGCGGCTGGTCGACGTACGCCACGAACAGACGGCGGCGTTCGCGGCCGAGGCGACCGGCAAGCTCACTCGCGTTCCCGGCCTGGCCGTGCTGACCGCCGGCCCCGGTGTCACCAACGGGGTCAGCGCGATCGCACAGGCCCAGTTCGCCGGCTCCCCCATGGTCGTGGTGGGCGGTCGCGCGCCGGGCAACCGCTGGGGCACCGGCAGCCTGCAGGAGCTCGACCAGCCGCCGATCATCGCACCGGTGGCCAAGCACGCGCGCACCCTGCCGACCGTCGGAGACATCGCGGGCGGCATCGACGACGCGTTCGCCGCCGCCCGTTCCCCGCATCGGGGCCCGGCCTTCGTCGACGTGCCGATGGATGAGTTCTTCAACTCGGCGACGAGCGACTTCACCGGCGTGCGGCGTACCGACCCGGCGGTCGCGGACCCTGAGTCGGTCACCGGCATCGCCGAGCTGATCGGTCGTGCGCAACGGCCGGTGCTGGTCCTGGGCACCGACGTGTGGGCCGACGGGGCCGACGTGGCCGCCCGCAGCTTCGTCGAGGCCATCGGCATCCCGACGATCACCAACGGCATGGGTCGCGGCGTGGTCCCCGGCGGACATCCCCTGCTGGTGACCAAGGCCCGCGGCCAGGCACTGGGCACCAGCGACCTCGTGGTCGTGGTGGGCACGCCCCTCGACTTCCGGCTCGGCTACGGCGTCTTCGGCGGCAAGGACGGTGCGCCGGTCGCAGAGGTCGTGCACATCGCCGACTCGGAGGCGCAGGTCTCCGGACACGCCACGCTCGCCGGGTCGGCGTACGGCGACCTGTCGTTGCTCTTCGAAGCCCTGGTCGATGCCATGCACCAGGTGGTGCGCAAGCCCGACTGGTCACCGTGGGTCTCGGCGCTGCAGCAGGGCGTGGCAGCGGCCGTCGAGCGCGACAGCGCGCTGCTCTCCGCCGAGGCCGACCCGATCCACCCGGCGCGGATCTACGGCGAGCTGGTGCCGCGACTGGCCGACGACGCGGTCGTGATCGGCGACGGTGGCGACTTCGTCAGCTTCGCCGGCAAGTTCGTCGAGCCCAAGCGGGCCGGGTGCTGGCTCGATCCCGGGCCCTACGGCTGCCTGGGCGCGGGACTCGGCTCCGCGATGGCGGCCCGCATCGCCCGGCCCTCGTCCCAGGTGGTGCTCCTGCTCGGCGACGGCGCGGCGGGCTTCTCGCTGATGGACGTCGACTCGCTCGTGCGCCAGGACCTCCCGGTCGTGATGGTCTGCGGCAACAACTCCGCATGGGGCCTCGAGAAGGGCCCGATGCAGATGCTCTACGGCTACGACGTGGCCGCCGACCTCGCACCGCGCACGCCGTACGACGAGGTGGTCAAGGCCTTGGGCGGCGCCGGCGAGACGGTGAGTGATCCCCGTCAGATCGGTGCCGCGATCGACCGCGCCTTCGCCTCCGGTGTGCCCTACCTGGTCAACGTGATCACCGACGTCGAGGCGGCCTACCCCCGCGCCACGTTCGGCATCTGAGCATGGAGGTCAGGGAGGCGCACGCCGCCGAGCTCAGTCGCATCGGCGAGCTGACCGCGGCGGTGTACGTCGACGAGGGGTACATCCATGCCACTGCCGAATACGTGGCCGAGCTGAAGGACGCGCAGGCGCGAGCCACCGGAGCCGAGCTGCTGGTCGCGGTCGACGAGGGCGAGCTCCTGGGGGCTGTGACGTACTGCCCCACCGGGTCGAAGTGGCGCGAGACGGCCGAGGACGACGAGGGTGAGTTCCGGATGCTCGTGGTCGCTCCCACCGCACGAGGTCGCGGTGTCGGCCGTGCCCTGGTGGCTGCCTGCCTCGACCGGGCTCGTGCCGGCGGGTTGTCCGGCGTACGCCTCTCGTCGCTGCCGACCATGAAGTCGGCGCACCGGCTCTACGCCGCCCTCGGCTTCACCCGGCTCCCGGAGGCGGACTGGTCGCCGGTCGAGGGCATCGACCTGCTGGCGTTCGGCCTGCGCTTCAACTGAGGTCAGAGCCGGGACAGGAACTTCTCGGCGTCGACGACGACCCGGGTGACCTCGCCGTTGCCGACCAGCTTGCCGCCGTCGCGCGCGGAGACCGCGAAGCGCACCAGCCGCCCGTCGGCGTACGACGACGAGGCGGTGACCACCACCTCGGCGCCGACCTTGCTGGCGGCCAGGTGCTCCAGGGAGACACGCGTGCCGACCGAGGTACTGCCCTCGGCCAGCGTGGGCTCGATCGCCGCGCAGGTGACCGCCTCACACCAGGCCAGCAGCCGCGGTGTGCCGAGGACGGCAAGGGAGCCGCTGCCGACCGCGAGCGCGGTGTCGTCGTCGGTGACGGTGAAGGTCAGGGCGGCGGTGAGGTCAGCGGTCGACATGCAGTGAGTCTCGCGCACCATGCGCGCCGACCGCCAACGGCGTACTCAAGAATTGCCGGTTCGAGGCGCAAGAGTTGCAGGCTCGCGCACCAAAAACCCACGGTTCGCGACAAATGAACGAACCCCCTCGCCAAAGGGATTGGCTCGGGGGTTCAGCAGGCCTGACGAATCAGGCGTTGGGGCGCTTGCCGTGGTTCGCGCCCTTCTTCTTGCGCGAGCGGCGCTTGCGTCCGGTCTTGCCCATGGTTTCCTCCTGGAGATCTGCGGCGGCCATTGTCGCAGCAAAGCCACCCGGGCCGCGAATCGGCCCGGACACTTCACTCGTCGTGGGTCACTGTTCGGTGATCCGGACCTGCACCTGGCGCAACTGCACGAGCACCCGCTCACGCAGGCCCTGCGGCGCCGACTCGGAGCACGAGCGGGCCACGACGGCCTTGACGGTGCGCTCGAGGTCGTACTTCGCGAGGCACGGTCCACACTCGTCGAGGTGCTGGCGGACGACCGAGCAGTCGGCCTCGTCGAGCTCGTTGTCGATGAGGTAGACGATGCGCTCGAGGAAGTCCGAACAGTCTTCGGTCTCGTTCTGCCCGGTCATCACTCGTCACCTTCCGGGGCGGACTTCAGCAGGTAGTTGTCGCGGACGTAGCCCGACAACATGTCGCGCAACTGGCGCCGGCCGCGGTGCAGCCTGGACATCACGGTGCCGATGGGTGTCTCCATGATCTCGGCGATCTCCTTGTAGGGGAACCCCTCGACGTCGGCGAGGTAGACCGCGAGGCGGAACTCCTCGGGGAGACGCTGCAGCGCGTCCTTCACCTGGGAGTCGGGGAGATGCTCGAGGGCTTCCATCTCCGCCGACTTGAGCCCGGTCGAGGAGTGTGACTCCGCGCGGGCGAGCTGCCAGTCCTCCACGTCTTCGGCCATCGACTGCTGCGGCTGGCGCTGCTTCTTGCGATAGGTGTTGATGAACGTGTTGGTGAGGATGCGGTAGAGCCAGGCCTTGAGGTTCGTGCCGGGCTTGTACTGGTGGAAGGCGGAGTACGCCTTCGCGAAGGTCTCCTGGACCAGGTCCTCGGCGTCGGCCGGGTTGCGGGTCATCCGCATCGCGGCCGAGTAGAGCTGGTCGAGGAAGGGCATGGCGTCGCGCTCGAACCGCATCGAGCGCTGCGCGTCGGTCTCGTTGGCGATGTCGACCTCGGTCATGTCGACATCGGTCGTCAGGGATTCAGTCATCGCCTCCCAGACTACCGGGGCGGCGGGACGTTCGAGTACGGCGATCACATAGTCCAGAACAGAACCGGACCGTGGTTGATTCCCGGAGGGCCGGATCAGCGCCCGGTGACCTCCCGGACGATCCACTCCAGGGTGGCCTCCACGATCATCGCGGTGACGTCGTCACCGCTCAGGGGTGCGGCCTTGCCGACCCGCAACGAGTGGTCGGCGTAGGGCACCTCGAGCAGCTCGGTGCCCGCCGGGAACTCCTCGGGCCGGCCCATCGGGTCACGGGCGCCCTGTACGACCAGCAGCGGCACCTTCACGCCGAGCAGCTCGTCGACCCGGCTCTTCTCCGGCCGCCCCGGTGGGTGCAACGGGAACGACAGGGCCAGTACGCCGGACGCCCCCAGGGCGCGCGACGAACGGGCCGCCGAGCGTGCCCCGGCGGAGCGGCCGCCGAGGATCAACGGTGTTCGCGGCCGCAGGTGGTCCGCGGCGAGCTTCAGGGCCACGTCGAGGGTGGGCGGGGCGGTCGCGACCTTCTTTCCGGCCACCTTCCACGGCTGCTCGAGGCGGTGCACCGTGATGCCCTGGCCGGGCAGGGCCTTGGCCAGTGCCTCCAGGTCGGGAGTGTCGATCCCGGCACCGGCGCCGTGGCTGAGCAGCAGTGTGGCGACCGGGCGACGGGAGCGTGAGGACACCAGCCGTGCGTCGCCGTACGGCGTGGGCAGCATCTTCTCGACGTTGACCATCACTCCACCCCTTCGACGGGCAGCGGCTCGATGAGCTCAGGGCCGTTGTTGCGCACGTTGCTGACCAGGGTCGAGACCGGGAACGCCTCGAGTCGCCCGGGGGCTGCGGGTTCGAGCAACGACAGCAGGTCATCGGTCGACTTGCTGGTCGGGTCGAGCCAGTCGCTCCAGCGGTCGGCGGGCACCATCAACGGCATGCGGTCGTGGATCCGGCCGAGCGAGTCCTCCGCGTCGGTGGTGATCACCGTGCACGTCCAGCGGAACGGCGCCGGATCGTCGTCCGGCCGCGACGGGTCACGCCAGATCTCGTAGAGCCCCGCCATGGCCAGCACCCCGCCGTCCTGCGGGCGGATGAAGTAGGGCTGCTTCTTCGGCTTGCCGGACTTGGTCTGCTCCTCGGTCTTGTACCACTCGAAGTAGCCGTCGGCGGGCAGCAGGCAACGCCGCGAGGCGAAGGCACGGCGGTACGCCGGCTTCTCGGCGACGGTCTCCATGCGCGCGTTGATCATGCGGTTGCCGATCGAGGCCTCCTTGGCCCACGACGGGATCAGGCCCCAGGTCAGCACGCGCAACTGGCGCTGCTGCGGGCGCTCTTCCTTGGCGGGCCGTTCGAGCACGGCGTACACGTCCTTGGTCGGGGCCACGTTGTAGTCGGCCTCCAGCGGCTCAGGGACCAACGACTCCTGGACCTCGAACTCCTCGATGAGGTCCTCGGGCTGGCGCGACGAGGCATAGCGTCCACACATGCGCCGAGACTATCCGTGCACGACGAAGGAGTGCACGGATAGTAGCGAGGCGGGTCGAGCAAGCCCCGCGACCGAGCTTGCGAGGTCGCGACGGGCGGGTCGAGACACTCAGTGAGGTGCGCAGGGCAGCGAGCCAAGTCGAGACGCCCGAGGAGCCGACCACCCGCACACGGTGGTCGGCGCCTCCCCGAGCCGAGTTCCCCCGGCAGGTTCAGGTACGGCAGGTTCAGGTGCGGCAGAGCTCGTCGAGCAGTGCGGCTGCCGCGCGGTCGGTCGAGGGCAGTCCCTCGATCCAGATCCTGGTCGGGTGGTCGGCCATCCCCAGCAAAGTGCGCACGAGCGCCACACGGCGACCCAGTTGCGCGTCCCTATCCACGACCACCACGACCCGGTTCGTGCCGGAGCGACCGATGGTCTCGGTGCCGCTGAAGACAGTTCGCGCAGCGTCCCCGAGGCGGGAAAGCCTCATTGCTCGCGTGAACTGGTCGGCACCGTGACCCGGCCGCTCCTCCGGGATCTCCATCACCACGAGGGCGTGGGTCTCCTCGATTCCCGCAGCGTCCCGTCCGAGCTGTCCCCGGTACAGCTCCGACAGGCGGCTGCGGATGTGCGCCAGACTGGCCAGACCCGTGAGCGGGTCCTCGCAGGACAGCTGGTGCAGGTAGGCCAGTGTCGACTCGCTCCATGCCATGGACAGCGCACGGATGTCGTCAAAGGCCGGTTCCCCTCCCGTGACGGCACGACTGGTCTGGCCCAGTTGGTCGAGAGCCTCGTCGAGCGAGGCTCCGTCCCTGGCCAGAGCCCGTCCTGCCACTTCACAGGCTTCAGCGGAGCCTGATCCCGAGGCGAGAGCCTCTCCCACTGCTTCGAACGGCGCCGGCAACCCCAGCCGTACGCGTTCGTCCAGTGAGCCCATCGCCTCGGGACCATCCGTGTTGCTTCGTCGCACCAACGTGTCGAAGAAACCCACGGCCCTGCTCCCCTCGGTTCGTCATGCTCGACGTTCTCGTGACCTTGAAACGGGGCGGGGCGGGCTTCATGACGCGGTTTCGCAAAACTTTCTCCCGGGCACGTCTGCCCCGGCAGCTCCGGGGCCCGCGCGGCCGGGTCCGCAGAGGACTACGCTGAACAGCGTCATCAATTGCGAACTGGATCGTTGGACAACCGTGAGCACCACACTTCCCGAACTCGAGGAACTGGGCGATGCCGAGCTGATCTCGGCCGTCCGGGGTGGCGACACGTCCGCATACGGCCAGTTGTTCGAGCGCCACGTGGGCGCGGCCCGCCGCCTGGCCCGCCAGCTGATGAGCCCCTCCGACGCCGACGACCTCGTCTCCGACGCGTTCACCAAGGTGCTCAAGGTGCTCCAGGGCGGAGGCGGCCCCGACGTCGCGTTCCGCGCCTACCTGCTCACCGCCGTACGCCGACTCCACGTCGACCGGATCCGTGCCGGGTCGCGGCTGCACACCACCGACGACCTGGAGCCGTTCGACCCCGGGGTGCCGTTCCGCGACACCGCCGTCGAGGGGTTCGAGAACGCCGCGGCCGCCAAGGCGTTCGCCTCGTTGCCCGAGCGGTGGCAGCTGGTCCTGTGGCACACCGAGGTCGAGGGCCAGAAGCCCGCCGAGGTGGCCGCCCTGCTGGGCATGAGCCCCAACTCCGTGTCGGCACTTGCCTACCGGGCCCGCGAGGGCCTGCGGCAGGCCTTCCTCAACTCCCACGCCGAAGAGCTCGAGGCGCCCGAGTGCCGCTGGACCCACGACCACCTCGGCGCCTACGTGCGCCAGGGCGTGGCCAAGCGCGACGCCACCCGCATCGAGAAGCACCTCGACGAGTGTCGTGGCTGCATGGCGATCTACCTCGAGCTGACCGAGGTCAACTCGAACCTGGGCGCCCTGCTGGCGCCGCTCCTCCTGGGCAGCTCCGCCGGCATGGCCTACCTCGCCGGCGCCGGATCGCTGGCCACCAAGGGCTTCCTGCTTCTCTTCGTCGACCGGATCAAGGACTTCGTCGCCGCCAACACCCAGGTGGCGGCCGTCAGCGGGGTCGTCGCGGTGACCGCCGTCGCCGGGGTCTCGTTCGCGGTCATGTCCGGTGGCGACGACCCGGCCCCCGCCGCGCGGGACCGGGCCGAGGCACCAGCCACCACCGACAGTCCTTCACCGACGGCCACCCAGCCGGCGCCAGCACAGTCCAAGGCCCCGCCGAAGGCCAAGGTGCCAGTTCCTGCGCCCGTGACGTCGGCGCCACCGGTGACCTCAACGGCCCCGACGACCGAGCCGTCCGTCGTCCCACCGACCAATGCCGCGCCGCCCGTCGACTCCCCCGCCCCGCCGCCGAAGGACGAGCCGAAGCCAACGGACAAACCCACGGAGCAGCCCCCGCCACCGCCGCCACCGCCGCCACCACCACCACCGCCACCGGTGGCCGACCTGACGATCACCGCCTCCGCTGAGCGGCTCGCCGCCTCGACGATCTGGAAGGTCACCTCCACGGTCAGCCACGGTCCGGCCACCCTCCAGATCACCAGCGACAACCCGGTGCTGGTCCTCGACCTCCTCGACGGACGGTGCAGCCGCATCGGCGTGGGCAACTTCAGCTGCAGCGTCGGCGCGGACGGCCCGGAGACCTTCGACCTGACCGCGATGAAGGTGTTCACCACCAGCACCCTCACCTTCACGGTGACCCCCGACGACGGCACCGAGGACGCCGACCCCGGCAACAACACCCAGACCGTCCTGCTGGCTCCGTGACGCCAGCGCCGGGTCGATACCCTTCCCCCGTGACGACACCTGATCCCTGGCCCGCACCACGCGCCCTCGAACCTATCGAGGCCACCGTCTCCCTGCCCGGGTCCAAGTCGCTGACCAACCGCGCTCTGGTGCTGGCCGCCCTGGCCGACGGCCCGTCCGTCGTACGCCGGGCGCTGCGCTCGCGCGACACCGAGCTGATGGCGACCGCCCTCACCTCGCTCGGCGCCGACATCGACACCACCGGCGACGACTGGAGCGTCTCCCCCGGCGCGTTCGACCGTGACGCCGCCGTCGACTGCGGCCTGGCCGGCACCGTCATGCGCTTCGTGCCTCCGGTGGCCGGACTGTCCAGCGGCACGATCGCGTTCGACGGCGACGCCCACATGCGCAACCGCCCCATCGGCGAGGTCCTGACCGCCCTGCGTGGGCTCGGCGTCGACATCTCCGACGGAGACCGGCTCCCGTTCACCGTCTCCGGTCACGGCAGCGTCCGCGGCGGGACGGTCGTGGTCGATGCCTCAGCGTCCTCCCAGTTCATCTCCGCACTGCTGCTCGCGGGCGCCCGTTACGACGAGGGGCTCGACGTCCGCCACGACGGCAAGCCGGTCCCGTCCCTCCCCCACATCGACATGACGGTCGCCATGCTGCGCCAGCACGGTGTCGAGGTCGACGACTCCGACGCCAACCGCTGGGCCGTGGCACCCGGCCCGATCCGTGCGGTCGACCACGAGATCGAGCCCGACCTCTCCAACGCCGCACCGTTCCTCGCGCTCGCCGCGGTCTCCGGTGGCTCCGTGACGGTGCGCGACTGGCCGGAGAGCACGACACAGGCCGGAGACGCCCTGCGCGACATCCTGGAAGCCATGGGTTGCGAGGTCACCCGCTCCGAACACGGTCTGACCGTCACCGGAACCGGCACGCTGCACGGCGTCGACCTCGACCTGCACGACGTCGGCGAGCTGGCACCGGCGATCGCGGCCCTGTGCGCATTGGCCGACTCGCCCTCGCACCTGCGCGGCATAGCCCACATTCGCGGCCACGAGACCGACCGGCTGGCTGCCCTCGCCGCCGAGCTCGGCAACCTGGGCGCGGATGTCACCGAGCACCCCGACGGGTTGTCGCTGCGCCCCGCTGCCCTGCACGGCGGCGTGTTCCGCACGTACGCCGACCACCGCATGGCGCACGCCGGTGTCATCCTGGCCGCCGCCGTCGACGGCGTGCTCGTGGAGGACATCGCCACCACCTCGAAGACCTTCCCCGACTTCGCTGCGTTCTGGGCCGGCCTGCTGCCGGCAGGGGCTGGTCGCCCGTGAGTGGCCGCTACTCCGACCAGGACATCGAGCACTACGACCGACCGCGTCGCCGTACCCGGCCGCGGACCAAGGACCGCCCGTCGTACGACGACGCGGTCGAGGCCGTCGTGATCACGGTCGACCGGGGCCGCTTCACCCTCAACTACGAGGGCCGACGGGTGATGGCGATGAAGTCGCGCCCACTGGGTCGCAAGGGCGTGGTCGTCGGCGACCGGGTCCGGGTCGTGGGCGACATGTCGGGCAACGACGGCTCACTGGCCCGCATCGTCGAGGTCTGCGAACGCTCCACCACCCTGCGCCGCACCGCCGACGACGACGACCCCGTCGAGCGGGTCATCGTGGCCAATGCCGCGCAGCTCGTCGTGGTGGCCGCGCTGGCCGACCCGGAGCCGCGCCCGCGCCTGATCGACCGGGCCCTCGTGGCAGCGTACGTCTCGGGCATGCAGCCGATCCTGTGCCTGACCAAGTCCGACCTGGCCGACCCCGAGACGCTGCTGTCGACGTACCGCTCCCTCGGCGTCCCGTACGTCGTCACTCAGCGCGGCGGCGACGTCGGACCAGTGCGCGACGTGCTCAGCGGCACCACCAGCGTGCTCGTCGGACACAGCGGCGTCGGCAAGTCGACCCTGGTCAACGCCCTGGTGCCCGACGCGATGCGCGAGGTCGGCGTGGTCAACGCGGTCACCGGCCGGGGGCGGCACACGTCGACGTCGGCGTACATGCTGGCCCTGCCCGATGACGACGGGTGGATCATCGACACGCCCGGCATCCGCTCGTTCGGCCTGGCCCACGTGCAGCCCGAGGACCTGATCGGCGCCTTCCCGGACCTCGAGGAGATGATCGACGAGTGCCCGCGCGGCTGCACGCACGGCAGCGGTGAGCCGGAGTGCGGGCTCGACACCGCCATGGAAGCAGGCGACCTCGACCCCGAGCGGGTGGAGTCGTTCCGGCGGCTGCTGGCCTCGCGTGAGGGCAGCCCGGACCAGGAGCGCTAGCCGCCCCAGACCAGGCGGGCGCCCTGCTCACCGGTCTGGAAGGTCGTGGCGATCGCCGCGATCGCGAAGATGACCAGCATCGACACCATGGTCCACTCGATGATCGGGGCGTGCTTGCCGCGCGCCCCACGTCCGGAGACCAGGGCCGAGGGGCCACCCAGTGCCCACGCGCCCAGCAGGACCACGAAGAAGAACACGATGGTCACCCAGAACAGGATGTTGGCCTGCTCCTGGTGGAAGCGGAACCGGTCGGCGTTGGCACCGGCGTCGACCATGCTCGCCTTGAGGTTGCGGCCGGAGAACCAGGCGGCCAGGACCGCGATCAGTGCGGCGGTCTGCGCGCCGACCATCGGCCAGCGGGTCGACCAGCGCCAGCGGGGCACCACGGCGTAGGTCGCGGCCAGCACAGCGGCCACGGGAACGAGCACGACCGCCGCGTGAATGATCAGGGGGTGTGCAGGCAGGCCGTTGATCTCCATGCCCTGAACCCTAGGGCACGACCAAGCCAAACCTGCAGAGGAATAGCCTGTGTCCATGGCCACCGACTACACCGACGACCTTCGCCTGGCGCACGTCCTGGCCGATGACGCCGACTCCCTGACCCAGGCGCGATTCAAGGCGCTCGACCTGCACGTGATGAGCAAGCCCGACCTCACGCCGGTCACCGACGCCGACCAGGCTGTCGAGGAGGGCATTCGCCGTACGCTCTCTCGGGTGCGTTCCCGCGACGCGGTCGTCGGCGAGGAACAGGGCACCACCGGGCACAGCCAGCGTCGCTGGGTGATCGACCCGATCGACGGCACCAAGAACTTCGTCCGCGGCGTGCCGGTCTGGGCGACGTTGATCTCGCTGGTCGTCGACGACGAGGTCGTGCTGGGCGTGGTCTCCGCACCGCAGCTGCAGCGCCGGTGGTGGGCCTCCCGGGACAACGGCGCCTGGACCGGCCGCTCCCTGTTGAAGGCGACCCAGATCCACACCTCCGACGTACGCCGCCTCGAGGACGCCTCACTGGCCTACTCCTCGCTCTCCGGGTGGGAGGAGCGCGGCCGGCTCGAGGACTTCCTGTCGCTGACCCGTCGCTGCTGGCGCACCCGTGCGTACGGCGACTTCTGGTCCTACATGCTGGTGGCCGAGGGCGCCGTCGACATCGCCGCCGAGCCCGAGCTGGAGCTCTACGACATGGCCGCGCTCGACATCATCGTGCGCGAGGCCGGTGGCCAGTTCACCTCGCTGGCCGGCACTCCCGGTCCCTTCGGCGGCAACGCGGTGGCCAGCAACGGGCATCTCCACGAGGCCGCACTGGCGTTCCTGGGGTCGTCCGACACGACCGACGAGGGCCGGCCCCCGCAGGGCGGCTCGGTGCACGACCTCAGGTCACGCCGTCGGACACCCGCGGACCAGGACGTGCGTCCGGAGGACGAACCCCCGCTGGGCTGACGACCGTCCTCGCCCCGCGCCATCGTGTGAACCGTGCCAGCAGCCACGGCGCGACGAGCAGCGCGACCAGGTCGAACCAGCCGTAGCCGCCCGCGGCTCCCGAGGGCGGGTTGCCGATCCCGATCCCGAGGATCGGGTCGTGCGCCTGCCACGCCCAGTTGCCCAGCCCGGTGCCGAGCAGCTCGAGGTGGCTGACCACGACGAACGCACCGACGTACACCTCGCGCGAAGGCCCCCAGAGCAGGAACCCGGCCAGGCAGAGGAACCAGAAGAACCCGAGCGAGTCGCCCTCGGCCAGGCCCGCCCCGGCCCACACTCCGCCGACCAGCACCACGGCGTACGACGCATGCGTGAGGTGGCGACGCACGAACGGCGTGTGGCCCAGCGCCCAGGCCGAGAGATAGACGAGGCCGTGCCCCGGTGGCACGTAGGCCGGCACGTTCTCGAACCGGTAGAGGTAGACCTCCAGCGTCGGCGAGAAGACGAACTCGATCACCGTCGCGAACGCGACCACCACCAGTGCCTGCGTGCGGACCAACGGCGTGAACCAGCGCAGTGCCAGCACGAGCACCAGCCAGGTGCCGAGGCCCAGTCCGCGTTGCAGCCACAGGCCTCCCCCACCGTCGGCCCGGTCGAGCAGGAGCACGACGGAGAGCCACCCCATCAGGAGCACCGGCGTCCGCACTGTGTTCACGGGCCTACCCAACCACCTCGTCGGACCACTAGCGTGACTGGTGTCACACCAAGAGACCGGGAGGTCCCATGCGCATCAATGACGTGCTCCACGGCAAGTCACGACAAGACGTCGTCACCATTCGCCCCGACGCCACCGTGCGGGAGCTGGTCGGTCTGCTGGCCAAGCACAACGTAGGGGCCCTGATCGTCAGCAACGACGGCACCTCGGTCGACGGGATCGTCTCGGAGCGCGACGTCGTACGACGCCTGCACAGCGACCCCGCCGTGCTGGAGGCCACCGTCGACACGATCATGAGCACCCAGGTGCAGACCTGTGAGGGCACCACGCCCGTCGACCACCTCATGCAGGTGATGACCGAACACCGGATCCGCCACGTGCCCGTGCTCACCGACGGAGCCCTGACTGGCATCATCTCCATCGGCGATGTGGTGAAGAGCCGCATCGGCGAGCTCGAGTTCGAGCGCGACCAGCTCGACAACTACCTGCACCAGACCTGAGAGGCAACACGCTGTGAGCACTGAGAAGCCCGAGATCGATTTCGTCGACCCCGAGCCGCCGACCGACCTGGTCATCACCGACCTGACGGAGGGCGACGGCGACGAGGCGACCGCCGGCTCGACCGTGTCGGTGCACTACGTGGGTGTGGCCCACTCCACCGGCGAGGAGTTCGACGCGTCCTACAACCGCGGCGCGCCGCTGCAGTTCCGCCTCGGCGTCGGCCAGGTCATCTCCGGCTGGGACACCGGCGTTCAGGGCATGAAGGTCGGCGGCCGCCGCCAGCTCGTCATCCCGCCGCACCTGGGGTACGGCGACCGCGGTGCCGGCGGCGTGATCAAGCCCGGCGAGACGCTGGTCTTCGTCGTCGACCTGATCGGCGTCTCCTGAACTGACAGCTCAACGACGGCTCGCTCCCCACCAGGGGGCGGGCCGTCGTCGCTTGTCCGAGCACGACGTCCTGCGAACCGGTCGCTACCAGGGCAGGCCGTCGTCGGCGTCCGGGTCGTGCACGGCCACGCGCGCACCGAGGGTGCCGAGGGTGACCACGTCGCCCACCACCAGCTGGCGGCCGCGGCGCAGGTCGACCTCGCCGTTGACGGTGACCAGCCCGTCGGCGATCACGGTCTTGGCCTCGGCGCCGTTCTCGACGAGGTTGGCCAGCTTGAGGAACTGCCCGAGCCGGATCGAGTCGTCGCGGATGCCTACGTCGGTCGTCATGCGCCCATTCTCCCCTCGCCCACCCGGTAGTCCCTAAAGAGGGCTCACCGCCCGGTCGTGAGGGCCGGTCCGAATGCCGGGACCGGTCAGGGGATCAGGATCGTGGCGGCGTGGATGATCACGCCGACCAGGCCACCGACGATCGTGCCGTTGATGCGGATGAACTGGAGGTCGCGGCCGACGTGCAGCTCGATGCGGTCGGCGGCCTCCTTGCCGTCCCACTGCTCGATCGTGTGGGTGATCACCGTGGTCAGCTCGGCGCCGTAGCGAGAGATCCCGAACACCACGGCGTCTGCCAGCAGGTCGTCGAGTCGGCGCTGGAGGCCCTCGTCGGTCTCGAAGCGCTGGGCGACGCGCACCAGCTCGCCCTCGAGCCGCGCCTTCAGTGGCCCGGTGGGGTCACGCAGCGCGGCCAGCAACGCATTGCGCAGGGCCTTCCACAGCGAGATGCCGGTGGCGGAGAACTGCGGGTGCTCGAGCAGTCGCAGCTTGAGGTTCTCCGCGCGCTTCTGCGTGTCCTCGTTGAAGAGCAGGTCCTGGCCGAGCTGGGCGAGCATCGAGTCGAGGGCCGCCCGGGCACGGTGCTGCGGGTCGTCACGGATGTCGGAGAGCCAGCGCACCGCCTCGGTGTGGATGCGCGTGGTGACCGCGTCGTTCAGCTTCGGTGGCGCCCACCAAGGGGCACGCTCACCGAGCACCTCGACGAAGGTGTCGTGGTTGTGCACCAGCCAGGCGTGCAGCTCCTCGAGGGCCAGGTCGACCACACCGTGGTGCAGGTCGTCGCGGACCGCCTCGACGAGGAACGTCCCGAGGATCGGCGCGATCGGTTCCTCGCGGAACCGGGGCACCAGCACGGCGTCGACCAGCTCGACGATGTGCTGGTCCTTGACCCGACCGAGGCCGATGACGGAGATGTCGGTGACCTCGGAGACCACCCGGGAGGCGTTGACCGGGTTCGCCGCCCAGTGGCCGATGCGCCGTGTCACCTGGGCGGAGTTGACCCGCTCGCGGACGATGCCCTCCTGCAGGAAGTTCTCCCCCACGAACTCCTCGAGGCCCCTGCCCAGGTCGTCCTTGCGCTTCGGGATCAGCGCGGTGTGCGGGATGGGGAGGCCCAGCGGGTGGCGGAACAGCGCGGTCACGGCGAACCAGTCCGCCATCGCACCGACCATGCTGGCCTCCGCCCCGGCGTTGACGAAGCCGAGCCATCCGTCCTGGCCACGCGTGGCGACGTACACGACGGCGGCGAAGACGAGCAGGCCGAGAGCCACGGCGCGCATGCGGCGCAGGCCCCTTCGTCGTTGCTCGTCCGCCTCGGGCGCGGGGGTGATCAGTGGAATGCTCATCGCGGGTCGATTGTGTCAGGTGGGGCCCCGGTAGCATTCCCGCCATGCCTCGCACCGTCATCACCTTCGGCACCTTCGACGTGTTCCACGTCGGCCACCTCCGCGTCATCGAACGCGCCGCCGAGTTGGGTGACCGCCTCGTCGTCGGGGTTTCTGCCGATGCGCTGAACGAGCGCAAGAAGGGCCGCTCCCCCGTGTTCAGCCAGGGCGAGCGCCTGGCCATCGTCGCCGCACTCAAGCCGGTCGACGAGGTGTTCGTCGAGGAGAGCCTCGAGCTCAAGCGCGACTACATCCAGCGGTTCGGTGCCGACGTACTCGTCATGGGCGACGACTGGAAGGGCCGCTTCGACGAGTTCTCCGACATCTGCGAGGTGGTCTACCTGCCCCGCACGCCCGCCATCTCCACGACCGCCCTGATCGAGAAGATCTCAGGGACCGCCTGAGCCTGCGGCCTCCCCACCGGCTGGGATACCTTCGCTCCATGCCTTCTCCGCGCATGACGCCCCGTGCTGCCCTGGCGGTGACCCTTGCGGTCGTCGTCGCAGCCCTCAGCGCCCCGGCGTACGCCGACAGCGACCACGCCTCGCGCGTGACGCAGAGCCACGCCAAGGACGACCACGGATCCAAGGAGGAGAAGGCCCTCCAGGCCCTCGCGTCCGCCACGGACGCGCTCAGCGGAGAAGGATCCCAGGACGCCAGCATGGCGTTGCTCGAGGTGCAGCAGACCAAGGCCGACCTGCCCGCGGCCGAGCAGGACCGGGCCGAGCAGCTGATGCTGCGGCCCAGCGACTCCGGCACGGCACCCGCGCCGGAGATCAGCTACGGAACCCAGACCGACGAGATCGACTGCACGGCACACTTCTGCGTCCACTGGGTCAGGACCGGCAAGCACATGCCCGACCTGACCGACTCCGACAACGACGAGGTCCCTGACTACGTCGAGCTCGTCGAGTCGGTGATGGAGAACGTGTGGGCCCGCGAGGTGGGCGACCTGCGCTACCGCCGACCGCTCAGCGACGGGGCGAAGGACAACCCCGTGGGCGAGGGCCGCACCGGGCTCCTCGACGTCTACCTCGGCGACACCGGCGCCAGCCAGGTCTACGGCTACGCCAACATCGACGAGTTCACCACGCGTGCCGCCGGATTCCTGGTGCTCGACAACGACTTCGCCGACTTCTCCGGTGATCCGACCGAGTCCTTGAAGGTGACCGCGGCCCACGAGTTCTTCCACACCGTGCAGTTCGCCTACGCCACGAACGAGGACCCGTGGTTCATGGAGTCCACGGCCACGTTCATGGAGGAGCGCGTCTACGACGAGATCAACGACAACCGCCAGTACCTCCGCTACAGCTCCCTGGCCAGGCCTGCCCAGTCCCTCGACGCCGACGGCGGCGCCTGGTACGGCAACTGGATCTTCTTCGAGCACCTCGGCAACAGGTTCGGCACCGACGTGGTCCGGCAGGTCTGGTACCGCGCCCGTACGGCGTCCGTCACGTCCACCGGCGCCCTCGACGCGGAGCTGCGCGCGCGCAGCACCAGCCTCGCCGCCGCGTTCGTCCGGTTCTCCGCCGACAACACCATGCCCGACAAGGCGTACGAGGAGGGCGCGGCGTACCCGAACACAGCGATCGCCGGAACCTGGCACCTCGACACGGCCACCCGTACCACCAGGTGGCGGACCTTCTGGCTCAAGCACCTAGCGTCGCGCAGCTACAACATCACGCCCGGCACGGGAATGGGCGCCAACTGGCAGGTGCGCATCGAGATCACCGCGCCGTCGTACGCCGCCCGCGCCCACGTGGTGCTGCACCTCACCAACGGTTCTGTCGTCCAGCGGCCGGTGGCGCTCAACTCAGAGGGACAGGCGACCCGCCGCTTCGTCTTCGACAAGAACATCGTGTCGAGGGTGACCCTGACCCTGGCCAACGGATCCGCACGCTACCGCTGCTGGTCCGGCACCCAGTTCAGCTGCGAGGGCACCCCGCTCGACGAGGGGCGCGGCTTCAAGTACCGCGCCACCTCTCAGCGGGGCTGAGGCGGTCAGGTGGTCGTCACGATCGTCGTCATCGCCCTGGTCGTGGCGCTGATCGTCTCCTCGGTCGCGCTCGGCCGGGTCCTGTCGCACAACAGGCAGTTGCGCGAGGAGCGCGACGAGCTGCTGCGTCGACTCGAGAGGCCCGCGCCGAGCCTGCCGCGACAGGCCGCCACGTTCGCGTTCCGCACGGCGGTCGGCACGGCTGTGCGCGTCCGCGAACAAGGTGTCGGCGGCTTCCTGACCTCCTCGATCGAGGAATGGACCGGCATCGCGCTGGCCGACCGCACCGAGATCGAGAAGGTCGCCGCACCCGACGGCACGGTGACGATCTTCTTCTCCGACATCGTCGACTCAACCGCACTCAACGAGCAGCTCGGCGACCAGCGCTGGATGGCGCTGCTCGAGGCCCACGACAAGGTCATCCGCAAGCGGGTCACCGCGCACGGCGGCCACGTCGTGAAGTCCCAGGGCGACGGTTTCATGGTGGCCTTCGGCGACCCGGGCGAGGCGTTGCGTGCCGCGATCTCCATGCAGACCGGGCTGGCCGAGGCCCGCGGACGCGTGCTGCGGCGTACGCCGGTGGAGGTGCGCATGGGACTGCACACGGGCCGCGCGATCGAGAAGGACGGCGACTACTTCGGCCGCAACGTCGCCATGGCCGCCCGCGTGGCCTCGCACGCCGTCGGCGGCGAGATCCTGGTCAGCGACGCCGTGCACGAGGGCCTGGTCGCGGACTTCGACTTCGGTGAGCCGCGGCGGGTCGAGCTGAAGGGGTTCCCCGGCGAGCACGACCTGTGGCCGGTGGGCCTGCTGGACTAGACCGGGGGCCGGACCAACCAGAACCACACGGTCGGTGCGATCGCCGTACGCGCCAGGGGTCGGGCCGTCCAACATGCAGTTCGCGGTACGGCGGACGTCGCTGAGCGTGCGACGTACGTCGGCAGGGCCGAAGTGCATGTCGCACGGTCCGCTCGACGGAAGGGCGGGTCCACGGCCGGAGGCGCCTGACCCGTCAGACGGTCGAGGCCTGGTTCCGGAAGCGGAGCTCGAGCTGCGGCGCCGCGTCACCGAGGCGTCCGCGCTTCCACATCGCGTGGATGACGAGCGCTGCGCCGACCGCACCCAGCATGCCCAGGGACAGGTCGCCGAGGGTGTCGGTGTAGGCGCCGTGGCGTTCCCAGGACTTGCTGAGGAACGCGGCGTACTCGGCCAGCTCCCACACGACCGACCCCGTGACCCCGATCGCGAGTGCGCGTTCGATGGTCGCGAGCAGCGTGGAGCTGCGATGCATGGTGAGCAGGATGACGGCTCCGGTGATCACGCCGGTGTTGAAGAAGTGCATGAAGTCGTCGAACCACACGACCTGGTCGTAGAGGTCCATCCGGTTGCCGAAGATGTCGGAGAAGCAGGACAGCGTGATCATCAGGTCGGCCAGCCAGGGGAACGACGCGCGCTCCTTCCAGAAGACCGACCAGATCACCGGAACGGTGAAGGCCAGCATCGGGTAGGCGACGGCCCGGGCACCGGCCCCCTTGTCGCGCATGTTGCCGAGGTTGGGGTCGACGAACGCGATCACCAGGAGCAGCAGCAGTGCGCCCTTGGCCGCCACGTCGAGTCCGCGGACCAGCGCCGGTGTGGCGTGCCGGGTTTGCAGGTGCGTGTCAGTCATCAGAGGACGAGCCTATGTGGAGCCTCCACCTCCCGCGGCATCACCGGAGATTCCACCGGGCACGGTGTCTCGCCGGTCACATCGGCCGCCACACGCAGGCCCGTCAGCGGGCAGCGGTCCAGCTGGCCTCGATGAGGTCCTCGAGAGGCAGGTGCGGGTCGAGAGTGACACCGCGGGCGCGGGTGTGGCCGTCGATCGCATACCAGATCGTGTCGGTGAGCAGCCGCGACAACACCTCGGCCGTGGGCTGTCGCTCGGGCCTGGCCAACCAGAGCTGGACGGCGCTGATGGCCAGGCTGACCAGACCGAGCGCCAGCGGGTCGAGGGCGGCGCGGTCGTCGTCGTCCAGCTCGACCACGAGCACGTCCGCGGCCAGCGAGATCAGCCCCGACAGCTCGGCGGCGATCTGTTGTACGGCGGTCTGCAGCGGGCTCGTCGTCGCCACACCGGCGAAGTCCTGGGCAGCGACCCGGTGCAGGTTCGGGTGCTCGGCCGCCCAGTCGACGTACGTCGAGACGATCCGCAGGATGATCTCGTCGACGCTCCCGCTCAGCACCACCTGCGGAGTCAGTCGGCCCCGCAGCGAGTCGAGGATGTGTGTCTGGACAGCTTGGTCGAGGTCGGCCCGGTCGGCGAAGTGGCGGTAGATCACCGGGCGGCTCAGGCCCGCGCGCGCCGCGATCTGGGAGACGTGTATCTCGGCGCCGTGCGGAGAGTCCTCGATGACGGCCAGCGCAGCGTCGAGGATCTGGCCGCGTCGCTCGAGCTTGTGCTCGAGCCAGCGCGACTGGCGACCGTCGGTGGACCCTGCGTCACTCACGTGGGTGTTCGACTCCTGGAGGTCTGGCGGATCATGGACTGGCGGATCGGGAGACGTCGATGCTCCCGACCGGTCTGCGTCATCGGCGGCCGAGCGACCGCCACGAGGTCGGGAAGGTCCACGATCTTAACGCGTGGGCGCGCTCGCTCCTCGCCGCGACCGCGCTCCGTGTCGTCGATGCGACGCCATCCGGACCGGTCGACGACCTTGCCCTCCAGGGACATCAGGAGTCGTTCGACGGGCACAGTCGGTTCGGTCAGGTGCCCGTGCTCGAGATCGTCCAGCAACCCGGTGACGGTCTCCTCCGCGCAGGCCTTGTTGGTGCCGATGTAGCCGGTGGGACCACGCTTGATCCAGCCGGCGACGTACACCCCGGGGCGCACCCTGCCACCGTCGTTGGGGACGGTTCCGGTCGCCTCGTCGAAGGGCAGTCCGTCCACCGGTCGCCCCCGGTAGCCGACGGAGCGGAGCACCATGGCGCACGGGATCACCTCGGTCTCCCCCGTCGGCACGGCACGCGGAACCCCGTCGGCGTCCGGGCGAAGCTCGGTGCGCACCACCTCGATCGCCTGGACGCTGCCGTCGCCGACGACGGCGACCGGTGCGGTCCGGAAGCGGAGCACGATGCGCCGACGCCCCGGGGTGGGCCGACGCCGTGAGAGCTCCGCGATCAGGGCGGTCTTGGGCGAGTCCACGACGATCTCCTCGCCGCCGTTGTCGACCAGCACGTCGACGTCGTCGCGTGCGGCCAGGCCGATCAGCTCGGGCATCGTGAACGCAGCCTCGGCGGGGCCTCGACGTCCGAGCACCAGCACCTCCTGGACGGCACTGCCGCGCAGGGTCGCCAGGGGCAGGTCGGCGATGTCGGTGCCCGACAGGGTCTCGGGATCAGCGGTGAGGATGCGGGCGACGTCGAGCGCCACGTTGCCGTTGCCCACCACCACGATGCGCCGTTCGCCGAGATCGACGTACGTGTCGCCATGGTCGGGATGCCCGTTGTACCAACCGACCACGTCCGTCGCGGAGACGCTGCCGGCCAGGTCCTCGCCGGGGACGCCGAGTGCGCGGTCGGCGGAGGCGCCCACGGCGTACACGACACCGTGGTAGCTCCGGGCCAGGTCGTCATGGCTGAGGTCGCGACCGATCTCGACGTTGAGGACGTAGCGGAACCCGGGCTGCTCCTCGATCGCCCGGAACAGCTTCGTCACGAGCTTGGTGTCCTGGTGGTCGGGTGCGACCCCCGCGCGCACCAGGCCGTACGGCGTGGGCAGCCGGTCGAACACGTCGACCTTCACCCCCGGGTTCTTCAGCAGCTCGTCCGCGGCGTACATCGCTGCCGGGCCGGCCCCGACCACCGCGATGCGCACGTCATCGGCCTGCACGACCCGGCGGGTGGGCACCAGCGCCAATGGCGTGCGGTCCGCGTGCGGTTCGTCCATGAAGTACGACGAGTTCAGTGCGATGAACGGCAGCTGGCGCTCGGTCAGCTTCGTGTGCGGAACGATCGCGCCGACCGGGCACGCCGTCACACAGGCGCCGCAGTCCACGCACGACTCCGGGTCGACGTACACCATCTCGGCCTCGGCGAAGCCGGGCTCACCGGGGGCCGGGTGGATGCAGTTGACCGGGCAGGCCACGACGCACGAGGCGTCGCTGCAGCAGGACTGGGTGACGACGTGGGGCATGGCGGAACTCCGTTCGGTCGCGGGACGGGCGGACTCAGGCGGCGGGTTCGCTGCGGAACCGGGCCGGTCGACCGTCGATGCGCATCAGCTTCCAGATGCGCCGGGACACCGGGTTCATCAGGTCGGCCTCCTCGGCGAGCATCCGCACGTCGGCGAAGAGGTCCTTGAGCAGCTTGCGGGACTCGGCGTCGCGCCAGTAGATGTCCTTGATGACCTCGCGCGGGATGCCGACCGCGTCGGTCACCTCCTTGCTCGGGACCATGATCACGTCGCACAGGGTGCGCATGATCAACGGGTACATCACCGACAGGAAGGCGCGCCGCGGCCGGCTCAGTCTCGCGGTGCGGTGGGTGATGAACTGGTGCGCGAAGCCGATGTGACGGGCCTCCTCGGCCACGTGGATCTGCATGATCCGCTGCAGCAGCGGGTGCATGTCGTTGCCGGCGCGCAGCACCGACTTCTGCAGGTGGTCGATCGGCTCCTCACCCGCGAGGATGCCGGCGAAGAAGATCTCCGGCAGCACCGGAGCAGCCAGGGGAAGCAGCGGCGCCACCGCGCGGAACCACTTCGGGCCGCCGGGAACGTCGAGGCCGGTGCGATTCACGAACTCCTGGAACATCTGGGTGTGGTGGCACTCCTCGGTCGCCTCGTGCGTCGAGTAGCGGAACTCGGGGTTGCCGTTCTTCAGGAAGAAGACGTGCCACATGATGCCGCCGATGAGGACCTGCTCGAACTGGAGCCCGACCTTGGTGATGTTGGCCTGACGCCAGAGGCCGATCTCGATCTGGCGCTCCCTGGGCAGCGACTTGTACCACTCATGGCGGCCGAGCGGGTCGACCTCGGGAAGGATCCACCGCGGGTCGTCGTGATGGATCGCGTAGTCGGGGTTGTCCCAGTCGATGTCGACGAAGGCATCGAAGTGCCGGTTCACCGACGCCTCCGAAAGGGTCGCCAAGGTCTCTTCGTAGCTCTGGGTCACGGCCATCTCGCACCTCATCCTGGAACGGCATTGCGGTCAACCACGACTTTAATGTGACGTGGAGTCACATGTAAATAGATATCTGTGACGCGATGTCTCAGATACCTGCCGACCCGTCGCCAGTTCTGATCGACCCGTCGCCAGTTCTCGGCCTCGATCCGAGCCACTACGGTTCCCCTATGACCCTTCCTGCACCCGCGTCCGACCGGACCGCGGTCGTCACCGGAGCCTCGTCCGGAATCGGCGAACAGATCGCCCGACAGCTCTCCGCCCGGGGCCACCACGTCACCCTCGTCGCGCGTTCGACGAGCCGGCTGGAGGCGCTCGCCGAGGAGCTGCGGTCCGCCGGCGGCGAGGCATCGGTGCTGACTCTCGACCTGGCGGACCGGGACGGCCGCGCCGGCCTGGCCGGACGGATCGACGCGGAGGGGCTCGTTCCCGAGATCCTGGTCAACAACGCCGGGCTCTCCACCCTCGGTCCGGTCAGCGCCTCCGACCCCGAGGCCGAGCTGAACCTGGTCGAGGTCGACGTGGCCAGCGTGGTCGACCTGTGCAGCCGCTTCCTCCCCGGCATGGTCGCCCGCGGCCGCGGCGCCGTACTCAACGTGGCCTCGACCGCGGCCTTCCAGCCGCTCCCGGGGCAGGCGGCGTACGGCGCCAGCAAGGCGTTCGTGCTGTCCTACACCCAGAGCCTGGCCGGTGAGCTGCGCGGCAGTGGCGTGACCGCGACCGCACTGTGCCCGGGCCCGGTGCACACCGGCTTCGGCGAGCGCGCCGGCTTCGTCCGCGAGGACGCCGAGGCGGCCCTTCCCGCGGTGATGTGGGTCGACGCCGAAGAGGTCGCCCGGGTCGCGGTGGAGGCCATGGACCGTGGCCGCCTGGTCGCGATCCCCGGCAAGGTCAACCGGGTGGCGTCGGTGTTCGCACAGATGGCACCGCGCTCCCTGCTGCTCCCCGTGCTGGCCAGGAACCACCCCGGCCTGCGCTGAGCCATGATGCCGAGACGCGCCTGCGCGTCGGGCCCTCAGCCCTTCGGAGGGAGAGTGCGGGCGTAGCCGACGCCGTGCTCGAGCCAGCCATCGAGGGCGTCTGCGGAGTCGAGGACCGAGGGGTCGACGGTGATCCACCCGTTCATGGGGCGGCCCTTCATCTCCATGCGATCCGCCCCCTGCTCCGTCACGAGTGCATCGGTCTCGGAGGGGTCGACCCGCAGCATCAGCGCGCCCTGGCGGCGGCCATGTTGCCGTGGACCAGGAACGCCAGGCCGCCGAACATGCGCTTCTCCGTCAGCCCGACCTCGCCCTCGAGTGCCTGCCTGATGCGCTCGGCCATCTCCTCGTCGTAGGCCATGGCCTTCCCTCCGTCGGCGTCACGCCGAAGATAGCGCTGGGCACGGACAGATGACCAGAGCCGCAGGGCAGCCGCTAGCCTGCGGTGCGTGTCGATGCTGAGGAACGTGCTGAGTCCCGCCCTCCACGCGCTGCACCGCGCCGTCGAGTGGGTCGGCGAGATCACGCCGGGCACACGGGCCGCGTCCCGGTTCGCACACTTCGGGGAGAAGAGCCTGATCGCCTTCCCGCACGCGACGATCCTCGGCGAGCGGGGCATCCATGTCGGCAGCGAGGTCCTGATCGGGCGGCACTGCACGCTCGCCCTCGGCTACGGTCCCGGCGACCATCCTCTTCCCGAGCGCGGCCTGGTGATCGGCGACCGTTGCGTCATCGGCGCGAGCAGCACCCTCACCGCCCACGAGAGCATCGTGCTGGGTGACGACGTGTGGTTCGGCCAGTCGGTCTTCGTCTCCGACGCCAGCCACGGCTACCAGGACCCCGAGGCGCCGATCGGACACCAGCTCGGCCAGCACCAGCCGGTCTCGATCGGCTCCGGCTCCTGGATCGGCCACGGCGCCGTGATCCTGCCGGGCACGACGATCGGACGCAACGTCGTGGTCGGCGCGGGCTCCGTGGTGCGTGGCGACGTTCCCGATCACTGCGTCGTGGCCGGTGTGCCCGCCCGCGTCGTACGCCGTCTCGAGCCGGGTGTCGGGTGGGTCGGGAGCCGGCCGGACGACGTGCGCCCGATCTGGTCGACCGAGGAGATCGCCCGGTTGCTGGGCGGCGGTTCGGACACCGGCAGCTGACGCTCAGTGCGTCGTGAGGCGGCCGATGACCCGAGCCACCTCCTCGCGCACCAAGGTCAGGGGCTCGTCTCGCTGCACGGCGATCTCCTGGTCCGTGTGTCCCTCGAGCACGAGCACGAGGCTCTCGTTCTCTCGTGGAGTGAGCGGCGGGTCGAGGCGTTCCGCACGAGCACGCAGGCGATCGGCGACGCGCTCCGTGTCGGCGTGATCGCGCAGCGACCTCCCTGCGCCGACCCGGCGCACCGCGTCGATGATGTCGCCGCTGCCGGCCAGCTTGACGAGTGCCCCGGCCGCGCCCGCGAGGACTGAGAGCGTCAGCGCCTCCTCATCACCGGCCGACGTCAGCAGCATTGCCTTGATCGACGGATCGTGGGCGCGGACGTCGCGACACACCTGGACGCCGGTGCCGTCGGGCAGTTGTACGTCGAGCAGCACCACGTCCGGCCGCAGCTCGAGGATCCTGAGGGTTGCCTGCTCGGCCGACCCCGAGTCGCCGACGACGGTGATGTCACGCTTTGTCAGCAGGTCGCGGAGGCCGCGACGCACGATGTCGTGATCGTCCACGACGAAGACCCGTAGGTCCCGGGGCACGTACCCGCTCATGTCTACGGTTCTACACCGCTTGTGCGTCACGGCGCATCCACCACGACCCACGTCCGTCGGCATGCGGCTCCCGCGAGACATTCCAGTCCCGTCTGCGCGGCCCTAGAGTGGGAGCATCCCCGTGGAGGCGCGATGGACCCGTTGGCAGCGACCCAGACCAAAGGCGCGGGCGACCGCGGCCCGAGAAGCGCCGAGGCACCGGGGGCTGCGGTCCTGGCCGCCCTCGTCCGCGCCTCGGCGCTCGGGATCGGCCTTCTCGATGCCGACCGGCGATGGCTGTACGTCAACCCGGCAGGTTGCCGGATCCTCGGCGCCGGTGCCGATGAGCTGACCGGCCACCGCTCCCCCTTCGTTCCCGTGGACCAGACCGACCGCACCGCGGCGGCGAACGGGACCGCGAGCAGGTTCGTCGACGGTGTCGGCGACGGCGAGCTGACCTTGGAGTACGTCGAGAACGGGTTCATCGACGGCCGCGGGCTGCGGATCGCGGTGATGTTCCGGGATGTCTCCGAGGCACGGCGACAGGAACGGAGGTTGGCCGCGTTCGCCCGGACCGCCTCCAGCTTGGCGTACGCCGAGTCCCTGCAGCAGGTGCTGGACCGGATCGCGGGTGAGGTGCTCCCACCGACGGGCTCGGTGGCCTGCGCGATCGTGCTGATCGATCCACGGACGCGTGCCTTCCGAAGTGCCGGGACGGCCGGGCACCGCGCCGACTACCTGGCCAACATCGAGAAGTGCCGCCGGTTGGGTGCCCCTCTGGGAACCCTCGAGGCGTTCGAGGAGCGTCGCCCCGCGGTTCGGCGTGACCTGCAGCTGCTGCTCCACGACCCCCGCTACGCGCCGATGCACGAGACGATCGCGGAGGCTGAATGGGGCTCGGTCGTGGTGGTTCCACTGGTCGCCCGCAACGAGGAGGTCGGAGTGCTCAGTGCTTTCTACCCCACTGCGCATGAGCCCACGGACGCCGACACGAGCTTCCTGGCCGCGATGGCCGACAAGGTCGCGATCGCGGTCGACAACGTGCAGCTGCTCGGCGACGTCGAAGGCAAGGCCGCACTGGAGGAGCGACACCGGCTGGCTCGCGAGCTGCACGACTCGGTGTCGCAGGCACTGTTCTCGATGAGCCTGACCGCCCGCGCCGTCCAGCTGGCGGCGCAGGAGTCCGGCGCCGACCCGGACGGACCCGTGTCGCGAGGCGTGGGGCAACTCCTCGAGCTCACCCAGGGCGCGCTGGCCGAGATGCGCGCGCTGATCTTCCAGCTCCGCCCGGAGGCGTTGCACGAGGAAGGGCTGACCGCTGCGGTGCGCAAGCATGCTGCTGCGGTCGCGGCCCGGGAGGGACTCGACGTGCGCGTGCACGCCGAGGAGGACCGATTGCCCCTGGAGGAGGTGGCGGAGGAGGAGCTCCTGCGGGTCGTCCAGGAGGCGGTCCACAACTGCGTCAAGCACGCCCACCCCCACCACGTCGACATTCGGCTGGCCGAGGTCCCAGACGACCCGGGCAGCCTGATGGTGGAGATCGAGGACGACGGCGACGGGTTCGTGCCCGATGCCCCGCATCCGGGGCACCTCGGCCTCGACACCATGCGGGAACGGGCCGAGCGCCTCGGCGGCCGCCTCGAGGTCGAGAGCTCGACCGCCGGGTCCCGGGTCCGGGCGGTGCTGCCGGGCGTCCTGCACCCGGTCCGTTCCTCCGAAGCGACGGACAGCACGGATGAGGCCTCCACACGGATGCGGCCATGACCGACGAGTCCGACCGGGCGGCCATCAGGGTGTTCCTGGTCGACGACCACAGCGTCGTACGCCGCGGCATGCGCGCCTTCCTGGACATGCTCCCCGACATGGAGGTGATCGGCGAGGCCGCGGACGGACAGGCGGCGCTTGACGAGCTGGCAGCCCTCGACAAGGCCGAGAAGCTGCCCGATGTCGTGCTCATGGACCTGCTCATGCCCCGGCTCGACGGAGTCGCCGCCACGTCGGCCATCACGCAGCGACACCCCGCCGTACAGGTCGTGGCGCTCACCAGCTTCAGCGAGACCGAGCGCGTCCACGCAGCCCTGGAGGCCGGCGCCGCCGGCTACCTGCTCAAGGACGCCGAGCCGGACGAGCTGGCTGCCGCGATCCGGGCTGCCCGGGACGGCGAGGTGCACCTCGACCCTTTGGTGGCCCGCAAGCTCACCCAGCTCCTGGTCGCCCCCGGTCCCACCTCGAGCGCCCTCACCGCAAGGGAACGAGACGTCCTCGTGCTGGTTGCCCGCGGCAGCTCCAACCGGGAGATCGCGGACGCCCTGGTGATCAGTGAACGCACGGCGCGCACCCACGTCAGCAACGTGCTCGTCAAGCTCGGTCTTGCCTCGCGCACGCAGGCCGCCCTGTGGGCGATCAGGGAGGGGCTTGTCCCTGCGCCCTGACGATCGCCCAGGACAATTGTCGCGCGCGAACCGCGTCGAATGCCTCTCGCCCATCGGGTGCGCCCCAGCTTGACTTGGACCAGGAACCCGCACCTGGAAGGGAGCCCGAGGTGGTCCGACGTCGAGGCGAGCCCATCCGCGTGCTGATCGCCGACGACGACCACCGTGTCCGCACCGCGCTGTCGGCACTCCTCGGCGGTGCAGCTGGTTTCGACATCGTCGACGCGTCCGCGACTACCGAAGCCGCACTGGCCGCGGCCAGGCAGCACCGACCGTCGGTCGCGCTCATCGACATCCTTCTCCCGGAGTTGAGCGACGGTCTCGGACTCCTCCGCGCGATCACCGACGATCTCCACATCCCAACCGTCGCCATGAGCATCGACGGCGGGCTGAGAGGCGGCGCGCTCGCCGCCGGCGCCACCCAGTTCTTCGACAAGGACGGCACGCCAGACCTGCTCCTCGCCGCACTGCGCGCCGTCGCTTCGTAGCCTGCCCGGGCCGGCGTCCGACTACGCGAGAGTGCCCTGGACGGACCCGTCTCCACGGGAAGGGCGCACCCGACCCGGGTTCCTCTCGGTTCGCGCTGGCAACACCGACCGAGTGCGGGCGTTGAGCGACGCATCGACGGTGAGATCGCCGGCATGGTCGACGTCGCGACGCAGGCCGGACCAGGCCGGGAGACCGATCTCCACGGCTCCTCCAGCTCGATGAGCCAGCAGCGACCCTTCGCCGTACGACGGCAGCAGTTCGTGGCCCGCCCTGGCGGTCAGGAGCGTGGTGCCCCGACCGGTTCGATCGCCCACACACGCGACGGGAACGGCTCCGGCGCGGTCCAGGGCGTTGTCCAGCTCGGAGGACCGGAGGTAGGGCAGGTCTCCCGGCAGGACGGCCAGGTCGCGGCCCGGATCTGCGGAACGCAGCTGATCGGCGCCGAACCGGATGGCCTCGTTGAGGCCCGGACCTTCGGCGACCCTCACCCTCACTCCGGGCAGGTCGAACGACTCGACGTCGTCGGCGGTGTCGCAGACCACCAGGACACCGGCCACGGCGGAGGCGTTCACCACCGCGCAGAGGGTGTCCCGGGCCATCACGATGGCGAGCTGGCGTCGCTCCCCCGGCTCACCACCGAGTCGCGACTTGCCGTGACGGGTGTCCTTCATCGGGACGATCACCCACCACTTCACGGGCGTGTGCGGGGCCATGGTCAGTGACCGATCCCGACGACGGCCAGGCCGGAGCGGACCTTGTAGCGCTTGTTGATCGAGATGAGGACAGCGGTGAGCGGTTCGAGCTGGCGGGCCAGCCGGAGCATGCCCGCGTCGACGCCCGGCTTGCCGGTCACCGTGCTGGCAAGCTCGATGACCGCGGCCTTGGACTCGGCGTCGTCGCCGCAGACCAGGACGTCCTCGTGGTCGAGCAGGTCGGCCTCACTGACCAGGGAGACCGCGGAGAGGTGGTGGAACGCACCGACCACACGAGCATCCGGCAGGAGCCCTTGGGCGGTCTCGGCCGCGGACGTCGGCCCGAGGTCGAGGCCGTAGGGTCCACGCTTGTCGAAGCCGAGCGGGTTGACGCAGCTGATCACGACCTTGCCTGCCAGCTGCGGGGCCAGCGACGCCACGAGATCGTCGTGGCCGTCGAACGGGATGGCGAGCAGCACCAGGTCGGCTGCTTCCGCGGCCTTCTCGTTCGCGGCGCCGTTGACCGACCCATTGCCGGAGATCCGTCCGGCCAGATCGGTGGCCGCCTCGACCGCGCGTTCCTCCGAGCGGGAACCGAGGATGACGTCGTGGCCACCCTTGGCGAACCGGTAGCCGAGTCCCTTGCCCTGGGGACCGGTGCCTCCGATGATCGCGATGGTGCTCATGTGGTTTCTCCTTCAGGCGTTGATGATGATCAGGCGTTGACGGTGAGCGGCAGTTGCCGGCGCAGCGACTCGTCGAAGGACGCCGCAGCCTGCACCCGCTCCTCGCAGACCGGGCCGTAAGTGGTGGACCGCTGGCGGGCCGGACGGCCGATGCCGGCGGCCAGGTCGTTCAGCTCCCGCACCGACTTCAATGAGCCGTTCTGGGCACCGGCCATCCGGCTGATGGTCTCCTCCATCAGCGTGCCGCCCACGTCGTTGGCGCCACCGGTGAGCATCAGGCGGGTGCCGTGCTCGCCGAGCTTCACCCAACTGGTCTGGATGTTGTCGATGCGGCCGTGGAGAAGCAGTCGGGCCATCGCATGGACGACCCGGTTCTCCTGCTCGGTGGCGCCGGCGCGGGCCTTTCCGGCGAGGTAGATCGGTGAGCTCTGGTGCACGAACGGCAACCCGACGAACTCGGTGAACCCGCCGGTCCGGTCCTGCATCTCGCGCAGGACCTTGAGGTGACCCAGCCAGTGCCTCGGTTCGTCGACGTGGCCGTACATCATCGTCGACGACGAGCGCAGCCCCACCTCGTGCGCGGTTTCCACGATCTCGATCCAGGTGGCGGCGGGCAGCTTGCCCTTGGTCAGCACCCACCGCACCTCGTCATCGAGGATCTCCGCCGCGGTGCCGGGGATCGAGTCGACCCCGGCCTCCTTGGCCGCGACCAGGAACTCCCGGAACGACAACCCGGTGCGGGCCGCGCCGTTGAGGATCTCCATGGGCGAGTAGGCGTGCAGGTGGATGTCGGGGACCCGGCGCTTGATCTCGCGGGCCAGCTCGAAGTACGCCGTCCCGGGCAGCTCCGGATGGATCCCGCCCTGCATGCAGATCTCGGTCGCGCCGACCGCCCAGGCCTCCTCGGCCCGCTTGCCGACCTCGTCCAGGGACAGGGTGAACGCGTCGGCATCCGTACGGCGCTGCGCGAACGCACAGAACCGACAGCCGGTGTAGCAGACGTTGGTGAAGTTGATGTTGCGGTTCACCACATACGTCACGTCGTCACCGACCACGGCTCGACGTACGTCGTCGGCCAGGCGACACAGTGCCTCCAGTGCAGGCCCCTCGGCCTGGAACAGCAGCATCGCCTCGGTGTCGGTGAGACCGGCCGGGTCGCGTTCGGCAGAGCGCAGGGCAGCCGCGACGTCACCATCCAGGCGGGCCGGGACCGTGTGCAGGGAGGCGTCCTGCAGGGCGTCCCAGTCGCCGTACACCTGGTCGAAGTCGTCTCGACGGTCATGGGTCCGGCCGGTCGTGTCGATGCTCCGGTGCAGGTCGGTGCGGCCCGAGCTGGTCCAGTCGAGATCCGGCTCCTGCCACGGCAGACCCACCGGCACAGCCGACTCGAGTGCCAGGCCACGTGCATCGGCCAATCCGTCGACGTGGTGGCGCAGGCGCGGGTCCAACCACGGCTCACCCCGCAGCACGAACTCCGGGTAGATGGTCAGTCGCTCACGCAGCTCGAAGCCCTGCTCCGCGGTGCGCAGGGCGAGCTCGTCGATCTGTGGCCACGGCCGTTCGGGGTTCACGTGGTCCGCGGTCAAGGGTGAGACACCACCCCAGTCATCGATGCCGGCCCGCAGCAGCAGCGCGAACTGGTCGTCGATCAGGTTCGGCGGCGCCTGGATCCGCATCGACGGACCGAGCACGACACGGGCCACCGCCACGGTCGCCGCCAGCTCCGCCAGCTCGGCGTCATCCTCGTGGGCCATCGCCGTGTCCGGCTTGGCGCGGAAGTTCTGCACGATGACTTCCTGGATGTTGCCGTACTGCCGCGCAATCCCGCGCAGCGCGAAGATCGCGTCGGCGCGTTCGGCGAACGTCTCGCCGATGCCGATCAGCACACCCGTGGTGAAGGGCACCGACGAGCGGCCGGCATCCTCGAGCGCCCTCAGCCGGACGGCCGGCTCCTTGTCCGGCGAGCCGTAGTGGCACCCACCGGGCTCGGACCACAGCCGCGTCGCGGTGGTCTCCAGCATCATCCCCATCGACGGGGACACCGGCTTGAGCCGCTGGAGGTCCTCCCACCCCAGCACGCCGGGGTTCAGATGGGGAAGGAGACCGGTCTCCTCGAGGATCCGGATCGCGACCGCCCGCACATAGGCCAGGGTCGAGTCGTACCCGTTGGCGTCGAGCCACTCGGCCGCGGCCGGCCAGCGCTCCTCGGGCCGGTCTCCCAACGTGATCAGGGCTTCCTTGCAACCCAGTGCCGCACCCTCGCGGGCGATCGCCAGCACCTCGTCCATCGACAGGAAGGGCGCCGGCACCTTCTTCGGGGTGGTCGCGAACGTGCAGTAGTGGCAGCGGTCCCGGCACAGCCGGGTCAGCGGGATGAACACCTTGCGGGAGTAGGTGATCACTCCAGCCCGGCCGGCCTGGTCGAGCCCGACGTCACGAACGTGGCCGGCGATCTCGCACAGTGCGTCCAGGTCCTCCCCACGCGCCTGCAACAACACCGACGCCTCCTCGGGGTTCAGGGTCACCGCCTGGCGGGCACGGTGCAGCGCACGCCGCATCTCCGCCGAGGTCGCTGCCGTCCCCGTGGTCATGCGCCGAACCTCGCCGTTCCGCCCTTGAGCACGACGGTGTCGCCCACGAGGGCGTCGAAGTGGACCACGCCGTCGGCCTCCCCGGACTCGACACGCAGCTCGTCGCCGGGCAGCACAGGTGAGGCCAGCCGGACCTCCAGCTCACGCAGGTCGGCGGGGTGTGCGCCCACCTGACCGGCGACGATCCGCGCGGCGATGCCCAGGGTGCACAGGCCGTGCAGGATCGGCCGGTCGAACCCGTTCGCGGTCGCGACCTCGGGGTCGACGTGCACCGGGTGCCGGTCGCCGGTCAGTCGGTAGAGCGCGGCCAGGTCCGACCTGGTCGCGAACGTGTCGCTCGCGTTCCGATCGACCGGTGCGGCAGCGGGGGCAGAGGGTCCGCGGTCTCCGCCCCACCCACCGAGGCCGGGCAGGAAGATGTTGTACGTCGCGGAGAACACCGACGAGCTCACCTCGATCTCGACGACGGCGGCCTTGCCCTTGTCGAGAACGCCGGCGATGCGCCCGGTCATCGGGATCTCCCCGCAGGCCGGCATCTCGCCGTGCACGACAAGCTTCTGCGAGGCATGCAGTGACCGCTTCGGGTCGTAGGCGCCGAGACGGCCGGCCGACTCCACGGCCCACAGGCCCAGCGCACAGGCGTACGTCGGCAGGGTGCGCAGGTCGCGCTCGTAGACGAGGTCGAGGTCGGTCGCCGAGGCACCGACCGAGAGCGCGTAGAGGATCGCGGCCGTGTCGTCGTACGACGCGGTGTGCGAGCCCAGTTCGGTGCCGGCGAGATCGGCAAGGGTAAGGGTGGGAATGTTCATCGGTAGGCCGCCGTCCCGGTGATCGCGTGGCCGAGGGCCAGCGTGTGGATCTCGTTCGTGCCCTCGTAGGTGTAGACCGACTCGAGGTTGTTCATGTGCCGGATCACCGGGTACTCCAGGGTGATGCCGTTCGCGCCGAGGCTGTTGCGTGCCTCGCGGGCGACGTCCATGGCCTGCCGCACGTTGTCGAGCTTGCCGAAGCTGACCTGCGCCGGCGTCAACGTGCCGGCGTCCTTGAGTCGCCCCAGATGAAGGGCCACCAGGGTCGAGCGGTTGACGCTGACCAGCATCTCCACGAGCTTGCGCTGGACCAGCTGGAAGCCGGCGATGGGCTTGCCGAACTGCTCACGGGAGAGGCTGTAGTCCAGAGCCGCCTCGTAGCAGGCACGGCCGGCCCCGACGGCGCCGAACAGGATCCCGAAGCGGGCCTCGTTCAGGCACGACAGGGGCCCGCGCAGGCCGGTGACACCGGGCAGCACCGCGGTCTGGGGCAGCCGCACGTCCTCGAGCACGATCTCGCCGGTCACCGACGCCCGCAGCGATGCCTTCTTGTGGATGGTGTTGACCGTGAAGCCCGGAGTGCCGGTCGGGACGATGAACCCCCGGATGCCGTCGTCGGTCCTCGCCCAGATGACCGCGACGTCCGCGATCGGTGCGTTCGTGATCCACATCTTGGTGCCGTTGAGCACCCAGTCGGTGCCGTCACGACGGGCCTGGGTCTTCATGCTGCCGGGGTCCGAGCCCGAGTCGGGCTCGGTGAGCCCGAAGCAGCCGATGATCTCGCCGGCGGCCATGCCCGGAAGCCAGGCTTCCTTCTGCTCCTCCGACCCGTAGGCGTGGATCGGGAACATCGCCAGGGATCCCTGCACCGACACGAAGCTGCGGAAGCCGGAGTCCCCGGCTTCGAGCTCGAGGCAGGCCAGGCCGTAGCTGACCGCGTTCGTTCCGGCACAGTCGTAGCCCTCGAGGTGCATGCCGAGCAGACCGAGGCCGCCCATCTCCTTGGCCAGCTCCCGTGGGAAGACGCCTTGGTCGTACCAGTCGCCGATCTCGGGAAGGACCCGGTTGACCACGAAGCTGCGGACGGTCTGCTGGATGGCGCGTTCCTCGTGGTCGATGAGCGTGTCGAGGTCGAGGAAGTCGCGCGGGTTGTCGGCGCGCTTGAGGTTGGTGGCGTCACTCATGCTGTCCTTCTTTCGTGAGGTGCTTGCTGCGGGCCCGGGCGACCGCGGATGCGCGCTCCGGGGATCCGAGCAGGGCGAGACGGGATGACTGCCATTCCACGGGGTCGAACGTGCCCGCGTCGTGGCTGTTGAGCACGGCCTTCGTCGCGGCGACTGCGGCCAGGTGCTCGGTGGTGGTGGCGCCCAGGAGTGCCTCCGCGGTCGCGACAGCCGTGCCCTTCGCCACGACCTGGGAGACCAGACCTGCCGCCCGGGCCGAGTCGTGGTCGAAGCGTTCGCCGAGCAGCAGCAGCCGGCGTACGGCGTCGCGCGGGTAGGCGTCACAGAGCCGGCCGAGTGACTCCGGGTTGTACAGCAGTCCGAGTCGTACGGCGGGCACCTGGAGGTAGCTGCCCTCCGCGGCCACCCGCAGGTCGCAGGAGAGGGCCAGGTCGGCGGCTGCTCCCAGGCACGGGCCCTCGAGTGCGGCCACGACGGCGACCGGCGCTGCGCGGATCGCGCGAGAAGCTGCTGCGACGGCCTCGTCGTAACCCACGTCGTCCGTGGTCCCGGTGATCTCCCGGAAGTCTGCGCCGGCACTGAAGACGTCACCGTTGCCGTGCAGCACGACACCTGTGACGTCGCACGCGAGTGTGGTGAAGGCCGTCGTGAGCGAATCGAGCACGGACAGCGACAGGGCATTGCGCCGTTCGGGCGCGTCGATGACGACGTGTTGGACCCGCCCGGTCATGTCAGGCCCCGACCCGGGCCGACGACCACCGCTCGACGAGTCGGGTGCGGTCGAACTCGACCGCCTGCTCGAGCTGCTCGGAGATGTTGAGCAGCAGCTGTTCGGTGCCAGCCCGGGTGACCAGCTGGGCGCCGACGGGAAGCCCGTCGACCAGGCCGCACGGCAGTGAGGCGGCGGGAACGCCCGCCACGTTGAAGGGCACCGCGAACGGGAACGCCCCCCAGAGCTGGTCGACCTCGTGTCCGTCGATCGTGGCGGGCCTCTCCCCCAAGGGGAAGGCCGGTACGGCGACGGCGGGAGTCAGCACCACGTCGTAGGTCGTGAGCAGGTCGTCGATCCGCTGGCGGAACACCGGCAGCAGCTCGTTGGCCCGCAGTGCGGCCGACGGGTCGAGGGAGAGCGCGGCCCGCAGCGCCGACCGCTCGTAGCGGGTGAGCTGGTCGGCATGCTGGGCCAGCAGATGCCCGCGCTCACGGTGCTCGTCGTCGAGGACCAGCGGACCGAACACGTCGTTCCAGCCGTCGACCGGGAGGTCGATCTCGGTGACGTGGTGTCCGAGGGTCTCGAGGATGTGCGCAGTCTTCGCGATGACCCCCGCGACTCCGGGATCGACCGGGCGCCCCTCGGGGTGGGCGCAGTAGCCGATCCGGAGCCCGGTGCGGGGCACCGCCGGCAGGAACGTGCGGCCCGCCAGGACGCCCAGCATGGTGCGTGCGTCGGCCACTGTGTTGGTCATCGGGCCGGCGCTGACGAAGTCGGTCATTGCGCGGAAGCCACGTTCGTCGCTCACCACGCCGGCGCTGGGCTTGAGGCCGTAGAGGCCGGCGAAGGCCGCGGGGATGCGGATCGACCCGCCGCCGTCCGACCCGACCGCGAGGGTCGAGAGGCCGGCCGCCACCGAGGCTGCGGCTCCGCCGCTGGAACCACCCGGTGTCCGTGTGGTGTCCCACGGATTCGCCGTGTCGGGGCCGAGCAGGTTGTCGGTCGTGGCCGACTGGCCGAACTCGGCGGTGTTGGTCTTGCCGGTGAACACTGCCCCGGCCGCGCGCAGTCGCCGGACCACACCGGAGTCGGTCTTGGCCACCTGGTCGCGATGGACGAGCGAGCCGAGGGTGGTCACCACACCTTCGATGTGGAAGGCGTCCTTGATCGACACCGGCACCCCGGTCAGCGGGGCCAGCGGCCCGCCGTCGGCGTACCGTCTCTCCGCCTCCGAAGCCTGTGCCAGGGCCAGGTCACGAGTGACCTCGACGAACGCGTTCAACTCGACGTCGTACCTGTCGATGCGGTCGAGGAACGTGGTGGTCACCTCGACCGGGCTCACCGTGCCCCGGCGGTACGCCGAGACCAGCTCGGCCGCCGACCACCGGCAGAAGTCCTCGTCAGCCATGGGGGTGGACCCCGCCGCTGACGCCGTAGACCTCTCCGGTGATGTAGCCGGCCTGGTCGGAGACCAGGAAGGCCACGAGGTTGGCGATGTCGTCAGGCTGCCCGATCCGGCCCAGCTTCGACTTGTCCTGCAGGTAGCCGTCGAAGAACTCGTCAGGGTAGATCTTGCGCAGGAAGTCGTTGTAGATCAGCCCTGGTGTGATCGCGTTGACCCGCACACCGTGCTTGCCGTTCTCCGCCGCGGCGACCCGGGTGAGTGCGTTGACGCCCGCCTTGGCCGCGGAGTACGCCGCCCCGTGCTCGGCCGTCGTCTCGTAGGCGGCGATCGAGCTGATGTTCACGATCGCGCCTGAGCCGGCTTCGATCATGTGGGGCAGTGCGTGCCGCATGCCGAGGAAGGTGCCGGTCAGGTCGACGTCGAGGCAGCGCTGCCAGGTCTCGAGCGACATCTGGGCGACGGGCTCGATCTTCGACCAGCCGGCGTTGTTGACGAGCACGTCCAGGCGACCGCGTTCGGCGACCACCGTGTTCATGCACTGCTCGATCGCTGCCGCATCGGTGACGTCGAGCGGGATGGCCAGGAACGGTCGTCCGTGCTCGCCGGCCAGCTCGTCAGCGAGCTCCTTGCACCTGCGCTCGTGCGCATCGGTGACGACCACGTCGAATCCGTCGGCGGCCAGCCGTCGGGTGATGGCTGCGCCGATTCCGGCGCCGGCGGCAGCGGTGACGACGGCGACCTTGTGCTCGGTCATGGTGCTCTCCTTGTCCTGGACGGTCAGGCGTTGACGGCGGGAATGATGTCGGTGGCCAACTGCTCCATGCGGCGCTTGCGGCCACCGGAGAGCAGGGCGAACGTGATCCGGTCGAGGTCGAGGGCGCAGAGATCCTTGAGGCGCGCCACGCACTGGTCGGCGGTGCCGGCCAGCGCGACGGACTTCACGAACTCGTCGCTGACGACCTGCTTGTGGCCTGCGTGCCGCGAGAGGTGCTCGACCAGGTGGTAGCCGGAGTTGGCCGCAGCGAACTCCGGACGGAAGCGCTCCCAGGCGGGCGGCATGTGCTTCCACACGTCGAACGTCGCGGCCTGGCTGGTCGCCCAGGCACGCACGTCGGAGAGCGCCTGCTCCTCGTCGTCGTCCACGCTCATCGTGACGACCAGGTCGATGACGATCTCGGAGCGGTCGCGACCGGCCTTCTCGAGGCCCTCGTAGATGTACTTCAGCTGCCACTCGACGAACTCGGGGTCGGCGCCGCCCATCAGGATCGCGCCGTCGCACTTCTCACCCGAGAGCCGCAGCATGCCGGGCTGGGAGACGGCCAGGTAGATGGGGATCTGCTTGCCTGCGGTCGCCAGCTTCACCTTGGTGCCGTAGAGGTCCTGCTCCTCGCCGGTGAAGAGTCGACGGAACTCGTCGATGCCGGCCGAGAGGTCGCCGAGCTTCGAGGGCTGGCCGCCGGCGCCGTACACCGCGGACCAGCCTGCGCCGAGGCCGAGCATCGCGTTGCCGTTGCTCAGCTCGTCGAGGGCAACCGTCGCGTTGGCGGTCACCGTGGGGTGCCTCGTGAGCAGGTTGGTGACGGCCGAGCCGATGTGCATGTTCTCCGTGGCGAGCGCGGCGATGTTCATCGCGGCGTACACGTCCTTCATGCCGAGCTGGAAGTCGATGAACCACATCGCCTCGAAGCCCTTGGCCTCGGCTTCCTTGGCCAGGTCGGTCACGTTGGTCAGTGGTTCGCGCGGGCTGACGCCCATCGAGAGTCCCCAGCGGTCCATGGTGTTCAGTTCCTTCCAGAGAGGGCAGTGCGCATGACGGCAGTCACGGCATCCGGGTTGTCGATGTTCATGAGGTGTCCCGCATTCGGGATCTCGGTGTAGGTCACGTCGGCCAGGGCCTCGGTGATGATGTCTGCGGCCTTGCGAGGGCAGAAGGTGTCGTCGGTGGCGCCGACGACGTCGACGTGCACCTTGATGTCGGCCAGGCGCGGCGTGAGCGGTGCGGCGTTCAGACCGGCCATTGCCTGCGCGGCATTGGCGTAGCCACGCCCGTCGCCGACCACGCGCAGCCGTTCCGCGACGACCTGGTCGAGCTGGTCGTGGGCCACCGCCAGAGCCGCGGCGGTGTCCTCGCGCATTCCGTGACGGAACTCGGCGGATGCCGTGTCCGCGGCCTGCGCGATCCGGTTCGCGTAGAAGCCGGTGGCGGCGCGACCGACCACGGACGACGTACCGAGCACGATCGCGTGGGTGACCAGGTCGGGGCGCTCGGCAGCGGCCCAGAGGGCGACGGTGCCACCGAGGGAGAACCCGACGACCGTGGCCGGGCCGGTGACCGTCTCGAGGAAGCCGAGCAGGTCGCGCCCCAGCTGCTCGAGCGTTGCGTCGCCGTCGCCAACCGTGGTGCCACCGTGACCGCGCAGGTCGTAGGCGAACGTGTGTACGTCGGCCAGGTCGCGCTGTTGCACGGCCCAGGTCTCCTTGCCCTCGGCAAGCCCGTGCACGAGCACGACGGGCGGGCCGGAGCCGGCCTCCGTCCACTCGACGTCGATGTCGCCGATGGTTCGGGTGGATGTGGCTGTCATGCGTGCTCCTCGAGGATGCGGCGAAGGTCGACCTTGCGGATCTTGCCTGCGGCGGTCACGGGCATTTCGTCGACGACGCGCAGGGACTCCGGAAGCTTGCGGTCGGACACTCCCGCTCGACGGAGCCAGCGCACGAGCTCGTCGAGGGTCGGCGGGAGGTTCCTGGCCACGATCACGGCGCAGATGCGTTCGCCGAGGCGCTCGTCGGGCTCGCCGATCACCGCCACCCGGAGCACGTCGGGGTGAGCCGCGATCGCGTTCTCGATCGGCACCGGGGAGATGTTGACGCCGCCGCGGATGATGAGGTCCTTCAGCCGCCCGGTCAGGCGGAGGTAGCCGTCGTCGCCGATGCTGGCCAGGTCGCCGGTGCGGAAGAAGGCGTCCGGGGTGAGCAGGCTGCGGTACATCTCCTCCTGCCCGAGGTAGCCGACGAAGACCCCGGGCCCACGCATGGCCAGCTCGCCGACCCCGTTGTCGTCGGGCTCGAGGATGCGGAGCTCGAGGTCGGGCAGCGGGATGCCAGCGGTGCTGGTCAGTTGCTCGGGCGTGCTGTCGGCCGTGCCCGTCGTTCCGGCGCCCTCGGTCATGCCCCACAGGACGGTGACGAGAGTGTGCGGGGCCTGCTCGGCGGCCTGCTCGAGAAGGCTCGGCGGCACCGGGGCACCGCCGCAGAGGAAGCTGGTCAGGCTGGCCAGCTTGGCCTTTCCAGCCGGCCATTCGGCATCCACGAGGTCCTTGAGGAACGGAGTCGCGGCTGCGGTGAACACGCACTGGTGCTCGTCGACGAGCTCGAGGCCACGCACCGGGTCCCAGCGGTCCTGGAGCACGAGGGTGGCACCCGTGAACAGGGACAGTCGGCCGCCGTGCCACGCGCCGACGCTGTGGCCCAGCGGCGACGGCATGAAGATGGGGGTCTCTTCGGTGATCCCGAAACGCCGGGCGAAGCCCAGGTTGACGGCGGCCATGGTGTCGGCGGTGTGCATGACGGCCTTCGGCATGCCCGTCGTGCTCGACGTGAACATGAGGTGGTCGACGCCGGCGGGAACCACGGGGGCACGCCGCTCCCCCTGTGCCCAGGTCCAGAACTCCGCGCCGTCGTCGTCGACCAGCAGAACGCTGGTCGCCCAGCCGCACGAGACGGCCGCGTCGCGGGCCCATTCACCGGTCGGCCGGTTGCGGCTGGTGTGGGCGCCGATGATCACGCGGGAGCCGATGAGCTCGTGGACATGGCGCAGGGTCCGGGAGTCGGTGCTGATCGGCAGCGTCGCCGGCACGGCGCCGATCTGCAGGCAGGCGAGCAGCGACACCTGCCACTCCACGCTGTTGGGCAGGTAGATCAGCACGGCGTCTCCGGCCTGCACACCGGCGCTGACCAGGCCGCGGGCCATCAGGCGCGCCCGACTCGAGAGCTCGCGACGGGTCAGCGCGTGGCCACGGTCGTCCACGAGTGCGAGGTGGGTCGGGTCGGCCTCGACGAGGCGGTTGAAACGGTCGGCGAGCTGCTCACCCGGCCACCAGCCGTTGCGGCGGTAGTCGTCGGCGAGCGGGTGCTCTGCGCCGAGCTGGAGAGGCGTTGCTGTCTGGGTCACAGGTCGATCGTCCAACGGTCTGCATCTCCTGTCAAGAGAGTGATGTCGCTTTTTTTCTTTGCTCACGTCGCTTTACGTTATGCTCGGGTCCACACAGGCCAAGACGATCACTTCGGGAGCCCGCACATGCCAGTGTCCGCAGAACCCACCACCCCCAAGGGCCGGCGCACCCGCGACCATCTCGTGAACGCGGGCCGTGTGGTGTTCGCCCGCGACGGCTACGTCAGCGCCCGCATGTCCGACGTGGCGCAGGAGGCCGAGATCTCCATGGGTGGGCTCTACCGCTACTTCGCCAACAAGGAGGACCTCTTCGGCCAGGTCATCGCCGACCTCCATGAAGAGCTCTTCCAGGCGAGCACTGCCACCGACCACGACTTCAAGACCGACCCCTATGAGGCGCTGGTCGAGTCGAACAAGGGTTACCTGCGGCATTACAGCGAGCAACGCGACGTCATGCGGGCCTTCATCCAGGCTGCCCACGTCGAAGACCGGTTCCGCGACTTCTGGTGGAAGATGCGCAACCGCCACATCGACCGCTTCGTCACCGCGCTCAAGAACGTCCATGGCATCACCGAGGTGAACGGCGTCGACGCCGCGCTGGCGGCCGAGTCCGTGGCGTGCATGGTCGAGCAGTCGGCCTACGTCTGGTACGCCCAGCACAAGCTGCACGGTTCCGAGGTCGACCTCGATGACGCGGCTCGCACGGTGGCTCACACATGGTTCGTCACCTTCTTCGGTCCCGACGACCACCGGGTCGCCTCCTCCTAGAGGGAGCGCAGGTGCGGCGGGAGCCCGTCGGGAAGCAGCGGTTCGAGCGAGGCACCGATCGCGATGAGATCGAGGTCGCTCCCCCGACGCCCGACGAGCTGCACACCCACGGGCAGCCCCTCGTCCAGGCCGGCCGGGATCGCCAGCACCGGATGCCCGGTCAGGTTGGCGAAGGCCGTGTTGCGACACAGCGCGGTGTCGCGGTCCTCCCACTCGCCTGCCACCTGCACCTGCTCGTCGTACGCCGGTGACGCGGGGAACGGCACTCCCGGGAGCAGCAGGACCTCGACCGTGTCGAGCAGTTGGTCGAGTTCGTCACTGAACGCCATACCCGACGTACGCGCCGTGTCGTACTGCCCGTCGGTGACCAGGGCAGCTGCGGCCAGCCGAGCTCGGACGTACGGCGTGTAGAGGTCGGCGCGATTCGCCCACCGGGCGTGGAAGCGACTCGCCTCGTGGCCGATGATGGTGAAGTTGTCACCGACACTGGCCTCGATTCCGGGCAGCCGCACCTCCATCACCCGCGCGCCGAGATCACCGAACGCGTCGGCAGCCGAGGAGACGGCGACATCGACCGAGGCCGCCGATCGTCCGAGACCGGCGAGGACGCCGACAGTGCGCGGCACCCCCTGCGGCGTTGGCCCGCCGGCCAGGCCGGCCAGCACCCGTAGCAGCGGGTCGAGGTCCGCAACCGAACGTGCCATCGGGCCGGCCACGTCCAGGGTCGGGGAGAGTGGCACGATCCCGTCGGTCGGCACCAGCCCACGGGTCGGCTTCAAGCCGGCCACCCCGCACAGGTTCGCCGGAATGCGGATCGAGCCCGCCGTGTCGGTGCCGACGGCACCGAGGCAGAGTCCGGCAGCCAGGGCCGCCGCGGGTCCGCCGGACGAGCCGCCGACGATGCGTTCGGGATTCGCGGGATTGCGGGTCGGCTCGGTGGTGCCGCCGTACGCGAACTCGTGGGTGTTGGCCTTGCCGACCAGGACGGCGCCTGCCTGCTCCAGCCGGCTCCACACCGTGGCGTTGGTGTGAGCCACGTTCTTCTCGAGGACCCGGCTGCCGGCCGTGGTCACGAGGCCCGCGACGTCGATCAGGTCCTTCAGCACGACGGGGATCCCGAGGAGCGGACCCGACTCCCCCGCAGCCAGCCGGGCATCGGCCTTGGCCGCGTGCTCACGAGCCAGGTCGACGGTGGCGGTGACCAGCGACCTGATCGCGGGTTCGTGCACCGCCGAGCGCTCCAGCACCGCCTCGAGCAGCGCGGCCGAGGTCAGCTCGCCCGAGTCCAGTGCGGCCCGGGCGGCCACGAGCGTGGCGGGCAGGTTCACGCGGCTCCGACTCCGATCAGGCTCTGTTGCACGTCGCGCCGGCCCGAGAGATCTTCGGCGCTGCCATCGTAGGCCACCTCGCCGCTGACCAGGACGACTGCACGATCGGCGACCGAGAGCGCAAATCGCAGGTTCTGCTCGACCAGAAGGATGGCCGGGGCATCGGCCTCGCGGGTCAGTTGCCGCAGCAGGACGGCGATCTCGTTGACGATGGAGGGAGCCAGTCCCTCCGTCGGCTCATCGAGGAGCAGCAGGGACGGATTGGTGCTCAGCGCGCGGGCGATGACGAGGAGCTGCTGTTCGCCGCCACTGAGGTTGTTGCCGAACGCCTTCGAGCGCTTGCGCAGCACCGGGAAGAGGTCCATCAACCGGTCCGTGGTCCATCCGGTTCCCGACGCCGGCCGCCTGGCCGCCACCTCCAGGTGCTCGCGCACGGTGAGGCTGCGGAACACCTGGCGCGACTCGGGCACCAGACCGATGCCGAGCCTCGCGCGCTTGTGCGGGCCCAGCTCGGAGATGTCCCGGCCCGCCAGGCGCACTGCGCCCGAGGAGCGTGGCAGCTGACCCATGATGGCCCGGATGGTGCTGCTCTTGCCCATGCCGTTGCGCCCGAGCAGCGCGGTCACCGAACCGGACTCGACCGTGAGCCCGATGCCGTGCAGCACCGGCGCCCCGCCGTACCCGCCGCGCAGGTCCTTGATCTCAAGCAACGATGGGTTCTGCACCGAGATACACCTCCTCCACGAACGCGTTGCGGGCGATCGCCTCCGGGGTGTCGTCGGCCACGAGCTGCCCCTGGTGCATGACGAGGATGCGGTCGGACCAGCCCATGACCATGTCCATGTCGTGCGCGACGAAGATGACCGCGGTCTCCGGGCCCAGTTCCGCGACGCGGTCTCGCAGGTCGCCGCACTCGGAGGCTGTCAGCCCGACGTTCGGCTCGTCGAGAAGCAGCAGGCTGGGCTGTGCCGAGACGGCGATCGCCAGCTCGAGCCGCCGTTGTGCGCCGTACGACATGTTTGCGGGCAGCTCCACGCCGTCATTGCGACCAAGGTCCCACGTGTCCAGGAGCTCGTCGACGCGCGCCGCGAGAACCCGGTCGCCGCGCCAGCCGCGGACCATGCTCCATCGGTGGTTCTGACGGCACGCGAGGGTCAGGTGCTCACGCACCGTGAGGTCAGGGAACAGGCTTGAGATCTGGAAGGAGCGCGAGATCCCGGCCCGGTAGCGGCGGTGCGGGGCGAGTCGTGTGACATCGCGTCCGGCCAGTCGCACGTGACCGCTCGAGGCCTTCACCTGGCCCCCGAGGATGTTGAACAGCGTGCTCTTGCCGGCTCCGTTGGGGCCGATCACGCCGACCCACTCGCCGGCTTTCACGTTGAACGAGACGTCCTGTACGGCGTGCACTCCGCCGTACGACCGTCCGACTGCATCGATCTCAAGCAACGGCATGGGAGACCCGTCCTCTCGTGAGGGAGCGCAACGCGCCGGCGACCTTCGGTCGGAACCGGAGCAGCAGCGCGGTGACGATGAAGAGCCCGCCGATGATCATCGGGGCGCGCTCCATCGACCACTGGTTGGCGTAGAACTGGAGCAAGGTGACGAGGATGCCGCCGATGAAGGCGCCGTACCTCGTGCCGGAGCCGCCGATGATCGCCATCAGCACCAGCAGCCCCGACGTGGCGACACCGATGTTGGTGGGCGAGATCAGCCCGCTCTGGAAGGCAAACAGGGCACCACACACTCCGCTGAGGGTGCCGGACAGGACGATCGCGACAACACGGTAGCGCCACACGTCGTACCCGAGGGCCTCCATACGGACCTCGTTGTCTCGACTCCCCCGGAAGGCCAGGCCTAGCGGCGAGCCGATGATCCGCTGGATGGTGAACAGTCCGAGCGCAGTGAGGACGAGCACGAACTGGTAGAGCGTGCCCGAGTGCCAGTCCTCGCCGAGACCGAGCGAAGGGATGTAGATGCCGGTGACGGCCTCGGCCTGCGCGGTCTTGAGGAAGTCCCACTGCTGGGCGAGGTTCGAGACCATCTGGCCCAGCGCAAGCGTGACCAGGATGAAGTACAGCCCGCGAGCCCTGAGCGAGACGAGGGCGAAGACCAGCGACGCCAGCGCGGACGCGAGGGCGGCGGCGACGATGAGGTACCAGAACGACTCGTGGCCGTAGCGCACCATCAAGAGCCAGGCGGTGTAGCCGCCCACACCGGCGAGTGCGGCGTGACCGAGGCTGTAGAGCCCGGCCTGACCGTAGGCGAGGTCGAGGCTTGCGGCCATCATGGCGAAGATCAGGGCCCGGGTGAGCAGGCTCTCCTGCTGGCTGGAGAGCAGGAACGGCAGTTCGAGAGCGCCGATCAGGAGCACCAGGACCGGCACCTTGCGGCGCAGCTGGGTGAACACGGTCGTCATGTCAGGCCGTCCTTCCACTGAGGCCGGTCGGCCGCAGCACGAGCACTCCGGCCATCAGCAGGTAGAGCATGACCGAGGACATCTCGGGAAACCGGTCGCGCGAGAAGGCGTCGAGCAGGCCGATCACCAACGCCGCGACGAGAGTGCCGGGCACCGAGCCGATGCCGCCGACCACGACCACGACCAGTGCCATGAGGAGAACCTCCATCGGCTGGTTCGTGTTCGCCCCCAGGACCAGGCCGCCCATGCCACCGGCGATGCCGGCGACCGCGGAGCCCAGCACGAACACGGCGAGGACCACCCGGTCGAGGTTGATGCCGAGGCCCTTGGTCATCTCCGCGTCGTCCATGCCGGCACGCACCATGGCGCCGACCCGGGTACGGTCCTGCACCAGCCAGAGCATCAGCGCGATCGCGAATCCGACGACAGCGATGGCCAACCGGTTGGCCGGCACCGACACTCCGCCGATCTGGACGGCGCCCTCGAGCCAGCTGATCCGGAACGGTGCCTTGGCGATCGGGCCCCAGATCCACTGGGCCAGGTTGGCCAACACGTAGATCAACCCGAACGACATGAGTATCTGCTCATTCGGTCTGCCGGGGATGAAGCGGAACAGCCTCTCCAGCGCCAGCCCGAGCGCCGCACAGATCACTGCCGCACCCAGGATCGCGACCACGAGGGGGTAGCCCTGGTCGACGGCGAGGGTCGAGGTGACGAACGCCCCCACCATGTAGACCGCCCCGTGGGCCAGGTTGAGCACGCCCATCGCTCCCAGGAGCAGGGCGAGACCCGATCCCATCAGGAACAGGACCGCTCCGAGCGAGATCCCATTTGCGATGATCTGCATGTCAGTGTCCGACGTTCTCGTAGGTCTTCACGGGTTCCCACTCGTAGCGACTGCCGTCCTTGATCGCCTTGACCACCGTGCGGTTGGACGCGGCGACGCCGTCTGCGTCGTACGACGCCGGGCCGATGACGGTGTCGAACACCTTCCCGTCGAGCTCCTCGCGGAGTGCCTTGACGGACGTGTCTCCATCGGTCTCGTCGGCACCGGTCAGGAAGATGTCGGTGACCGTGTAGGCGAAGGCGACGGTCTGGTTCGGAATTCCGTGGTACTTGGCGTCGTACGCCTTGGTGAAGGCCGCATTCTCCGGGTAGTCGAGCAGGTGGTTGTACTCGTTGAGGCCGATCTCACCGGAGAGCTCGTCGCCGATGCTCTGATAGGTGGGGTCGAAGACGCCCTGGAACATCAGCAACGGGACCTTGATCCCGAGGTTGCGGTACTCGCGGACGAACGCCGCGGCATCGTTGGGGACCAGCCACATGGCAAGCGCGTCGACGTCCTGGTCGAGCTTCGTGGCGTACTGCAGCATGTCCGTGGTCCCGAGCGGAACCCACTGCTGCTGGGAGACCTCACCGCCGGCTGACTTGAACGCGTCCGCGACACCGGCGATCGCGTTCTGGCCGTAGGCGTAGTCGGGTCCGAGGGTCGCGATCTTCTTGTAGCCAAGTTCTTCGGCCGCATAGGTGCCGAGCGGAGCCGCCGTCTTCTTGTCCGCCCCGGGCCAGATGAACCCGCTTCCGTCGCCGCCAGCCAGGGCGACGTCGCCACCGAGCAGGGTGAACATGGGAACACCCTGTTGGTCGAGGTACGCCGACACTGCCTGCTGGCTGGAGCCGAAGATCGGTCCGACGACGACGTCGGCACCGTCGGACTCGACGAGCTTCTTCACCCGCTCCAGGGTCTGGGACGGGTCGAGCACGTCCTCGTTGACCTTGACCACCGAGACCTTCTCGCCACCGGCCTCGCTGCCGAACTTGTCGAGCGCGAGCTCCACGCCCTGCGCTGCTTCGGGACCGTAGTCGGCGGCGAATCCCGAAGTCGGAGCCACCAGCCCGATGACGATCTCATTGTCATTGGCCGCATCGTCGTCGCGCGTGGCGCACGCCGCGAAGGACATCGTGAGCGTCGTCGCGGCAACGGCTGCCATCAGTTTTCGAGCCTGCACGTGGACTCCTCCAAGTCGATTACCAACCCCGTGGAGTCGATCGTCGGCCTGTGACGCGCATCATGTCAAGAGGGTGACGTCGCTTTTTTGTGTTTGCCGCCTCGCTTTTCTGGGCCCGATGCGGAAAGTGCCTACGACCGGTGGCGCCGAGACTGAAGGATCTGTGACTGCCGAGTTGTCACCGCCGATCGGGAGAACTCGCCCTCGACGACCTGGATGTAGGTCCGCGGGGATACTCGCTACGGTTTGGGCGGGTCCGGTCAGGTGGTCACCCCGAGAATGGCCGAACGGTCTGCGGCATGTTTTGCGGCATCGGCCCCAATGCGGGCCGTCGTGCGATCGCGCTGTGCGTCGGCCAGAAACGCAAAAACCGCCTCTGTCCTGCGTTCTCCGCAGGACAGAGGCGATTTCTCCGGTCGGGCTGACAGGATTTGAACCTGCGACCCCTTGACCCCCAGTCAAGTGCGCTACCAAGCTGCGCTACAGCCCGAAGCCCCGCGACTCACGCCGTGGAGCGAGTGGAACCCTACCGCAGCCCGGCGGCGAACACGGAATCAGGGTCCATCCTCGTCGCACCGAAATTCGTTGACACTTGGATTCTGCAACTGCTAAGCCAGTTCCCAACCACTGCGCCTCTTGCTTGCAGCACGGGAGGGTCTCGAGCACCGGGCTCGGTGGGGACATCCACTCACCTCGGGAAGGACCCTCCTCATGCGCTCGATCCGCCACACCATGCTGCGCCGACGTACGTCGTACGCGGTGGCCGCCGCCGCACTCGCGATGACCAGCCTGTCCGGCACTCCGACGGCACAGGCCGACGACGGCGACCTCCATCCGGACCCGTTCGCGTACTGCCCGGTCGGTGTGGTGACCAACCCCGACACCGGCGCCACCACGAGCACCTGCATCGCCTCCGTGGGACGCGGCGGCACGTTCAAGCTCGGCTCCACCGTCGTGACGCTCACCGAGGGCGTCAACGTCCAGGGCGGCCTGGGCATCACCCCGACCGGGCCCGCGTTCGTGCTCGCCAACGACGGCATGACCCTCTCCGGCCCCGACCAGAACGTCCCGGGTGGGGTGCTGGGCGTCGCCCAACTGGAGGGGCTGCTCCCGGGAATCACCGACATCAAGGCTGTCGTCCACCTCGCCGGCACTCCGACGTTCAAACTGGGCGCCAACCTCCGGATGGACCTGCCGGTCTACGTCGAGCTCAAGAACAACCTGCTCGGCCCCCACTGCACCATCGGCGCGCCGGACGCACCGTTCGTGCTGCACCTGACCAGCGGAACGACGACTCCCCCGGAGGGAGTCGAGCCGATCACCGGCGCCAACGGCACCGTCACCGCTCCGGACCTGGGCGTGACCGTGCTCGAGCTCAAGGGTCAGCGGTTGGTCGACAACACCTTCGCCGTGCCGGCCGCCACCGGGTGCGGTCCACTCGGACTGCTCAACGGCGCGGTCAACGCCAAGTCCCACCTTCCGGCTGCTGCCGGGGTCAGCGAAGCAAGGCTCGACGGCAATGCGTTCATCGTCGGTGCCTCACAGGTCGACCAGGTGACGGGCTACGTGCCGGGCATGTAGCAGCAGATGGTCTCGAGACGGGCGCAGAGTGCCCTCCTCGACCAACGAAGAACGCGAGCGCCCTCCTCGACCAACGATCCAGGAGGGCGTTCGCCTTCGATCAGCGCTTGCGCTTCTCGCGGGGTCGCACGGACAGCTCGATCGGGGTACCGACGAAACCGAACTCCTCACGCAGGCGACGCTCGATGTAGCGCTCGTATCCGGCGTCCAGCTTGCCGCTGGTGAAGAGGATGAACGTGGGCGGCGAGGTCTGCGCCTGCGTGCCGAACAGGATCTTCGGCTGCTTGCCGCCACGCACCGGGTGGGGGTGCTCGGCGACCAGACGGCCGAGGAAAGCGTTGAGCTGGCCGGTCGTGACCCGGGTCTCCCAGCCCTCGAGCGCGCGGTCGAGCGCCGGGACGAGCCGGTCCACGTGCCAGCCGGTGCGCGCGGTGATGTTGATCCGCGGCGCCCACTGCACCTGCACGAGCTCGCGCTCGATCTCGCGGTCGAGGTAGTAGCGACGCTCCTCGTCGACGAGGTCCCACTTGTTGAACGCGATCACCAGCGCACGGCCGGTCTCGCGGACGGTCTGGATGATGCGGATGTCCTGCTCGGACAGGCTCTGCGACCCGTCCACGACGAGTACGGCGACCTCGGCCCGCTCGATTGCGGAGGCGGTGCGCAGCGACGCGTAGTACTCGTGGCCGGAGGCCTCCTTGACCCGCTTGCGGATGCCGGCGGTGTCGATGAAGCGCCAGTCACGGCCGCCCAGGGTGATCAGCTCGTCGACCGGGTCGACGGTGGTGCCGGCGACGTTGTCGACCACGACGCGGTCCTGGCCGGCCAGCTTGTTGAGCAGCGACGACTTGCCGACGTTGGGCTTGCCGACGAGTGCGATGCGGCGCGGGCCGCCGACCTCGCCGTACGACTCCTCGGGAGTCTCGGGCAGGGCCTCGAGGACCGCGTCGAGCAGGTCGCCCGAGCCGCGTCCGTGGATCGCAGAGACCGGGTAGGGCTCGCCCAGACCGAGGTTCCAGAGACCGAACGCCTCGGCCTCGGTGCGCTGGTCGTCGACCTTGTTGGCAGCGAGCACGACGGGCTTCTTCGACTTGCGCAGGATCTTGACGACGGCCTCGTCCGAGTCGGTGATGCCGACCGTCGCGTCGACCACGAAGAGCACCGCATCGGCCAGCGACACCGCGATCTCGGCCTGCCCGGCGATGCGCTCGGCCAGGCCCTTCGCGTCGGGGTCCCAGCCACCGGTGTCGACGACCGTGAAGGCGCGACCGTTCCACGAGGCGTCGTAGGAGACCCGGTCACGGGTGACACCCGGACGGTCCTCGACGACGGCTTCGCGGCGGCCGATGATGCGGTTGACCAGGGTGGACTTGCCCACGTTGGGGCGGCCGACCACGGCGAGCACCGGCACCGGTCCCAGGATCTCCGGGCCGGCCTCGGTGGACGCGTCGTACTCGCTCATCATGCTCCTTGTTCGACCACACCGGTGTGCGGGTCGTCATCGATGTTCTGCTGCCCCACGGGCAGGGGCCCGGGGAGTTGCCGGCCGGTGAGGGCCAGCGCTTCGTCAAGCCGGGCGATCATGTGCTCCCGCAACAACAACGCCGAGTGCCTCACTTGTTCCCGGGTGCGTGGCCACGGAGTCTGCTCGAAACGGTACGGCTCGCCGTACACGATGTCGACGGTGCTGCCCCGGGGCGGCAGGGCGTTGCTGCCGGCGCCGGGTTCGCGGGTGCCGATCATGCTCACCGGCACGATCGGCGCACCGGAGACCAGGCCGAGGTACGCCGCTCCGGCGTGGAAGCGGCGGAAGTCGCCGGGTCCGCGGGTGCCTTCGGGGAAGACGCCGGCTGCACGCCCGTCGCGCAGCACGGCCAGGCACGCCTTCATCGCCGACGGGTCGGCGGCGAAGCGGTTCAACGGGATCTGGCCGGCTCCACGCAGGAACCCACCCAGCCTGCCCTCGAACATCTCGACCTTGGTCAGGGCGTGCACCGGCCGCGCGCCGAAGATCGCCAGCAGCGGACCGTCGACGACGCCCACGTGGTTGCTCGCGACGATCACCGGTCCGGTGGCGGGCACCAGGTCCGCGTTGTGCACCCGCACGCCGAAGCGGCGGCGGATCAGGAAACGAGCGAGGGGCCGCAGGCCATGCAGCATGAGGGTCCGGGGCAGCTCCACCCCGTCGGTGTCGGGAAGTGTGCGTGCCATCACACCCCTTCCCGGGCGGCGCTCACCAGAGCGACCACCTGATTGATCACCTCTTCGAGCGTGTACGGCGTGGTGTCGATGTGGTGCGCACCATCGGCCATCACCAACGGCGCGGTCGCCCTGCCGGAGTCGATCTTGTCGCGGGCCAGCAGCGACTGCTCGGTGGCGGCCAGGTCGGAGCCGCCTTCCTCGGCGGCCCGGCGGAGCGCGCGTGCGGCGGGGTCGGCGGTGAGGTAGAGCTTCACCTCGGCCTGCGGCCACACCACGGAGCCGATGTCACGGCCCTCGACGACGATGCCGCCGTCGCCGATCACGTCCCGTTGCAGCTCGAGCAGTCGGGCCCGGACCTCGGGGACCGCGCTGACCGGGCTGACCGCGCCGGTGACGTCCTCGCCGCGAATGCCCACGGCCACGTCGGTGCCGTCGACGGTGATGGTCGGTGCCAGCGGGTCGGTGCCGGACTCGATGCGCGGTGTCAGCGCGTGGGCGGCCACTGCCTGCGGGTCATGGACGTCGACGTCGTTCTCGAGCATCCACCACGTCATCGCCCGGAACATGGCACCGGTGTCGAGGTAGCGCAGGCCCAACCGGGCAGCCGCACCGCGGGAGGTGCTCGACTTGCCCGACCCGGAGGGTCCGTCGATCGCGACGACGACGTTGTTGCTCACGGGTTCCTGCCTCCTGCTGGGTCGATAAGTGCAGGGTGCAGCCTACCCGTGAGTCAGCCCGGCCCGGCCATCCTCGACTCGGCATCCCCGACTGGGCCGCCGGTCAGCTGTGCAGGTCCCAGCCGCGTTCGCCGAGCGAGACCCTCAGGTGCTCGGCGCGGTCGACCTCGACCAGCAGCTCGACCAGGCCGACCGGGCGGCCCGGGTCGTGGTCGATGTGCACGTCCTCGATGTTGACCCCGATCTCGCCCGCGTCTGCGAACAGTCGGGCCAGCTCGCCCGGGTGGTCGGGCACCGCGACGTACAGGCTCCGCATGGGGCGCGGGGGCCCGCCGTGCTTGCCGGGAATGGCCCGGGTGCCGGCCACGCCCTCGGCCAGGAGCACGCCGAGCGGGCCGCGCTCGTCAGCGGAGATGGCCGCGCGGAACTCGGTCAGCCGGCCCTGTACCTCGTCGATGAGGCCGAGCAGTGCCGCCGAGTTCGCGGTGATGATCTGCTGCCACAGGCGCGGATCGCCCGCGGCGATGCGCGTCACGTCGCGCACCCCCTGCCCGGAGAGCGCCAAGTGCTCCTCGGGGGCGTCGACCAGTCGGCCGGCCACCAGCGAGGCCATCAGGTGCGGCAGGTGCGACGTGCGGGCCACGGCCTGGTCATGCTCCTGCGGCGTCAGCTGCAGCGGCACTCCCCCACAGGCTTCCACCAGCTCGGTGACCAGGCGGACGGCGTCGGCGTCGGCCTCGTCGTGGACGGCGATCGCCCACGGACGGCCCTCGAACAGGGTCGCCGACGCGGCCAGGGGGCCCGACCGTTCACTGCCGGCCATCGGGTGGCTCCCGACGTAGCGGCCCACCGACTCGGGGGCGACGGCCGCGACCTGGGCCAGCGGCTGGGACTTGATGCTGCCCACGTCGGTCACGATCGCGTCGGTGTCGCGCAGGGCGTCGGCGACGATGCTGCCGAGGTGGTCCGGCGGCACGGCCACGACCACCAGCTGCACCGGCTGGCCGTCGTACGCCTTGCCGGCACCGAGGCCGCTCGCCGTCCGCAGGTGCTCGGAGGAGGCGTCCTTCAGGTAGACCTCGAGCCCGGCCCGGCGACAGGCCAGGGCGACAGAGGTGCCGAGGAGGCCGGTGCCGACCACCAGGACCGGACCGCGCAGGTCAGCCATCCGCGCCGGTGTCGTCGGGGACCTCGCGGACCCGGGTGAGGTCGCGACGGAGGTTGGCGGCGCCGTGCAGGTAGACGTGGGTGATGTCGGCGCGCGGCAGGTCGGTCTCGACGTGCGCCATCATGCGCACGACCCTCGGCATGGAACCGTCGATCTCGAGCTCGCGTGCACAGATCAGCGGCACGTCGTCGAAGCCGAGCCTGCGGGCGGCGTACGCCGGGAACTCGGAGTTGAGGTCGTCGGTGGCGGTGAAGATCACCGAGATGAAGTCGTCGACCTCGAGCCCGTTCGACGCCATCACGTCCTGGACCATCTCGGCGACGCGCTCGAGCATGTGCTCGCGTACGTCGTCCTCGAGCTGCGTGGCCCCACGCACGGCTCGTACTGCCACGATGTCGTCCTTTCCTGACCGGATCCTTGCCCGCACAGGCTAGGCCATACCGGTCGAGGGAGGGCGCCGCGGCCTCACTTCGGCTGGTAGTTGCCGAAGGACCACTGGTTGCCCTCCGGGTCGCTCACCGTGCCGCCGCGGCCGCCGTAGTCCTGGTCCACCATCGGTCGTACGACGCTCGCCCCTGCCGCGACCGCCGCGTCGAAGAGGGTGTCTGGATCGTCGGTGACCAGGTAGCACGCGGCCGTGCCCGGACCGGACACACCAACGGCGTCTTCCCGGACCGAGCCGAACATGATCCCGCCGCCGCCGGACCACAGCCACTCGGCGTGGACCACCGTCGTCGGGTCCTTGTCGTCACGGTAGGTCGCGTGCTCGGTGAACCCGATGGCACCGAGCCACTGCATCATCCGCTCGGGGTCCTGCAGGGTCAGGGTCTGCCAGTGCTTGATGTCGGCTGCTGAGGTCATCATCGGCTCCTTCGTCGTCGTCGGACCCTCAGGTTGCCGCGTCGTCGACCCCGGTGTCTTGGACGAATGGGAACTCCTCGCGCGCCCAGTCCGACGGGGTGCAACCGGCCAACGCGTTCCACTCACGGGTCAGGTGGGACTGGTCGGCGTAGCCACATGTCGCAGCCAGGTCGGCCAGCGAGCCGGCACCCGCGGCAAGGCTTGCCACCCAACGCTCACGGCTGGCCGAGAAACGCGCAATGCGCTGGAACACCTTGGGCGTGACGCCGCACTCGGCCCGGAACATGGTGGTCAGGTGGCGCCGGGAGCAGCCGGTCTCGTCGGCGACCTCGTGCACCGGGACGCCTCGGGTCAGCCGGGCCAGCGCATGCCCCACCTCGGCGCGGGGCGCAGGTGCTTCGGTGGCGGCCAGCGCCTCGACCAGGCACCGTTCGACCAGGCGCACACGGTCACGCGGGTCGGCGAGCCCATTCACCTGCTCGGGGAGCCGGCGGAGGACGAGCGGCAGGTCTGGACCGAGCTCGTCGAGCCCGGTGAGCGCTCTGGCCACCTCGCCGAGCGGCACGCCCAACAGGGCCCGCGCCCCGAGCGGGGTGAGCGCCAGCTGGATGCCCGCCTGGCGACGGCCGTGGTGGATGTGCGCCGGACGGTCGTGCAGCCCGGACACCGACGACCAGCCACTGGTCCGTGACCCCGGCACTCCCGCCCACGACACCGCGAGGGGCTCGTCGACGGGCAGCACGAAGGTCAGCGTCGGCGACGGGAGCCCGCGATGGATGCCCGGCTCGGGCGTGGTCACGTCGTACGCCACGAGCGAGGCGACGTACGGCGCGAGCACCGGTGCGGGCATGTCCACGACGGTACGCCGACGTGCCGGGCGAGCAACACGGAACATCCAAGTCACCTGGTGACTGGGATGTTCCGCGCTGACCTTCTAGAGCTTGGCCGCGTCGAGGAGCTCACCGAGCTCGTCGGCGGTGAGCTCGCGGAGCTTGCCGAGCTTGAGGGTCTGCAGCAGCACCGGACCGATGGCGGTGCGGGTCAGGTTGCGCACCGGGTGGCCGAGGTGGTCGAGCAGTCGGCGGACGATCCGGTTGCGTCCCTCGTGGATGGTGAGCTCGACGATGCTGCGGCCCTTGGCGCCGCCCTGTCCGGTGCGCATGATGCGCGCCCGCGACACCTCGACCGGGCCGTCGTCGAGGGTGACGCCGGCCAACAGCTGCGCGATGGTGTCCTTGGTCGCCTCGCCCTCGACCTCTGCGACGTACGTCTTCTGCAGCTCGTACGACGGATGGGCCACCCGCTGGGCGAAGTCGCCGTCGTTGGTGAGCAGGATCAGCCCGGAGGTGTCGGTGTCGAGCCGTCCGACGTGGAACAGTCGCTCGGGACGATCGGCCACGAAGTCGCTCAGGGTGGGGCGTCCCTCGGGGTCGGACATCGTCGAGACGATGCCGCGGGGCTTGTTCAGCACGAGGTAGACGTTGGGGCTGATCGGCGGGAGCCGCTTGCCGTCGACGTGGATCACCGCGGTGCGCGGGTCGATCTTGGTGCCGAGGCGGGTGACCACCTCGCCGTCCACCTCGACCAGGCCGGCGAGCATGATCTCCTCGCACTTGCGGCGCGAGGCCACACCCGACTGGGCCAGGTGCTTCTGGAGGCGGACCAGGCCGTCGTCCGCTGCGTCGTCGTTCACGGTCGGACCGGCTCGTCGGAGGCGGCGGTCGTGTCGGCCGGCAGTGTCTGGTCGGTCGCGACCTGGTCGCCCGGGGCCTCCCCCGAGGTCTCGACGGCCACTGCGGCGACGGCCTCGTCGCTGCCACCGGCGAGTGCAGCGAGGTCGTCCTCCATGTCGGCCATGTCCGGCAGGAACGGCGCGAGCTCGGGCAGGTCGGTGATGTCGGTGACGCCGATCCTCTCGAGGAAGTAGGTCGTGGTGCGGTAGAGGTTGGCGCCGGTCTCGCCGTCCTGGCCGGCCTCCTCGACCAGGCCACGGGTCAGCAGGGTGCGCATGACGCCGTCGACGTTCACTCCCCGGATCGCCGAGACACGGGCCCGGGACACCGGCTGCTTGTAGGCAACCACCGCGAGGGTCTCGAGCGCTGCCTGCGTCAGGCGCGCCTGCTGACCCTCGAGGACGAACGCCTCGACCACCGCGGCGAACTCGTCGCGGGTGTAGAACCGCCAACCGCCGGCCACGTTGCGCAGCTCGAAGCCGCGGCCCTGTTCGTCGTACTCGGCGGCGAGGCCGGCGAGCGCCTGCCCGGTCTCCTCGACCCGGTAGCCGACCGAGGAGGCGAGGGTGACCAGGTCGAGCGGCTGGTCGGCGACCATGAGGATCGCCTCGAGCGACGGGCGCAGCTCGGTGACCGGGACGGCCAACGTCTCCGGGTCAGCCTCTGGCGCAGCATCGGCCTCGGTCGCCGTGTCGGCGTCGATCGTCGGCTCGGCGGGGGTCTCCGCCTCGGTCTGCTCGGCTTCGTTCACCGGGGCACCGGTCTCGTCGGTCATGCGTCGTCCTCGTTCGGGTCGGATGCGTCGGAGTGGTCTCGAGACGGTTGCAGGGCAACCTCCTCGACCAGCGGGGGTTCGGGCTGCGCGGCGTCGTCGACCAACGGGGGTTCGGGCTGCGCGGAGCTCTCGACGGGGGCGGGGTCATCGACCGGCGGCGCCCCGTCGAACTCGTCGGTGATCTCGATCTCGGCGTCGTCGTCCCCGGTCCAGCGGATGGTCAGCTCACCCAACGGGGTCATCTGGTCGAAGCCGACCGCGCCCTCGCGGAACAGTTCGAGCAGGGAGAGGAAACGGGCCACCGTGGTCAGGGTGTCCGGTGAGTCGCCGCACAGCGCGCGGAAGGTGATCGTGCCGGTGCGGCGTACCCGCTCGATGACGAGTGCGGCCTGCTCCTTGACCGACACCTTGGCGGCGTGGATGTGCTGCAGCGAGACCTCGAGCACCGGCTTGGGGGCCAGTGCCTTGGCCGCGAGCCGGGCGAACTGTTCGAGCCCGATGCCGATCAGCACCTCGGGCAGCAGCGTCGCGAAGCGGTCCTCGAGGCCCACCGCACGCGGGAACCTGCGCGACTCCCCCGCCAGACGTTGCTCCAGCACACCGGCCACCTGCTTGAACGCCTTGTACTGCATGAGCCGGGCGAAGAGGAGGTCGCGCGCCTCCAGCAGGGCGAGGTCCTCCTCGTCCTCGACGTCGCCCTGGGGCAGCAGCCGGGCGGCCTTCAGGTCGAGCAGCGTGGAGGCGACGAGCAGGAACGACGTGGTCTGCTCGAGGTCCCAGACCGGACCGCCTGCCTTGACGTAGGCGATGAACTCGTCGGTGACCGTCGAGAGTGCCACCTCGGTGACGTCGAGCTTGTGCTTGGCGATCAGGTTGAGCAGCAGGTCGAAGGGGCCCTCGAAGTTCGCCAGGTGGACGGCGAAGGCCGGGGTGACCTCACCTTCTCCAGGCGCCACGGCCACGGCGTCCGCCTCGCTCACGACTCCCTCAGGCGGGTGACCAGCATCGAGTCGTCGCCGTTCTCCTCCAGGTCGGCCAGCGCGATCGCGATCGCCGACCGGACCAGGCGGCCCCGGTCGACGGCCAGGCCCTGGGTACGCCGCAGCAGCAGCCGGGCGTGCTCGATGTCGAGCAGCTCGTCGGAGGTGACGTAGACCGTCATCTTCTCGTCGTGACGGATCCGGCCACTCGGCTTCCGCGGCGCCGACTCCGCCGAGGCCTCCGGCTGGACGTCGGGCACCGCCTTCGGCCCGGAGGTCCGCGCCGGAGCAGCGTCCCGGGTGTCACCGGCGGCGGCCGAGGTCGGCCGGAAGAGGTCGTCAGCCGCGGGCAGGCTCACCCGTCGAGACACGCGCCAGCACCTCCTTGGCCAGCTGCCGGTAGGACTCGGCGCCGGCGGACGACGAGGCGTACGTCGTGATCGGCTCACCGGCCACGGTGGAGTCGGAGAACTTGATCGTGCGGCGGATGACGGTGTGGAAGACGGTGTCGCCCCAGGCGTGCACCAGTCGCTCCATGACCTCGCGGCTGTGCAGGGTGCGGCCGTCGAACATGGTGCCGAGCACGCCGTCGATCTCGAGCTTCGGGTTGAGCCGCTCCTGCACCTTGTCGATGGTGGTCTTGAGGAGGGCCACGCCGCGGAGCGCGAAGTACTCGCACTCGAGCGGCACGATGACGCCGTCGGAGGCGGTCAGCGCGTTGACGGTCAGCAGGCCGAGCGACGGCTGGCAGTCGATCAGGATGACGTCGTACTTCTCGAGGGCCGGGGCCAGCACGCGCGACAGGGTCTGCTCGCGGGCCACCTCGTGCACCAGCTGGACCTCGGCGGCGGACAGGTCGATGTTGGAGGGCAGGAGGTCCATGCCCTCGACGCCGGTCGGCACGACCACCTCGTCGTAGGTGACGTCACGCTCCATGAGGAGGTTGTAGATGGAGAGCTCCATCTCGTGCGGGTTCAGCCCGAGCCCGACCGAGAGCGAGCCCTGGGGGTCGAAGTCGACCAGCAGCACCTTGCGACCGAACTCGGCCAGCGCGGCACCCAGGTTGATCGTGGTGGTGGTCTTGCCGACCCCACCCTTCTGGTTGCACATGGAGATCACCCGGGCGCCACCGTGGGTGGTGACCGGCGCCGGCTCGGGCAGGTGCGGCATCGGCCGGCCCGTGGGACCGAGCTTCTCCGGCTCGTCGATCAAGGCCTCGGCCGGGGTCTCCTTCGGAGCTGGTGCGGTCTGCCGGGGCTGGAAGGGAATGGGGTCGCTCACGCGGTGGTCATCTCCGGGGGAAGTCGGTGCGACGGGAGGTCGGAGCAGGGGAGGCATCTGCGGCGCGCCACTCCCCGCCTGACCGGGAAAGCCGGAGAAACTGCCGGAGAAATTTCCGTCGCCGCTCATGTACCGCTCCTCCAACTCCAGTGCATTGTCGACTCGGCGACATGTGCCCGAGCCTGCGGGCGACTCTAGGGCCACTGCTCCGACCCGAACAAGGCGGGAGCCCAGATCCCTGTGTTCATGGGGAAATCTGTGCACAAGCTGTGCAGAACCACGCGCTCAGTTGCACAGGGCAAGTGCCACCTGTGCACAACCCTGTGGAGGAAAGGTCACAGTCGTCGCATCGCCGTCGACGTGACGATCGCCTGGCCGAGGTCGTCCGACGCGTCGAGGTCGACCACTGCCTCGATCACCCAGTCGTGGTGTCCTTCGGGGTCGTCGATGACCTGGCGGACCTCCCACACCCGCCCCTGCTCCGGATCGGTTCCTGGCGTGATCTGCAGCAGGTCGGGACCACGGGCGTCGCCGGCCGTGCCGATCGAGTCGTGCTCGTCGTAGTAGGCCTCGATCGCCTCGTCCCACTGGCTACGGGTCATCCCGATCTCGCGCGGTGGCTCGAAGAGGTCTGCCGTTGCCCGTTCGCCCCGCATCAGCCCGTCGAGGTCGTCGCGGGCACACAGCTCGACCCGGCGGAACATCGCGTTGCGGATCATCACCCGGAACGGCCGCTCCTGCAGCGACAGGGGCCGTGGAGGCGGCGGGGGCTCCCCCGCGGACCCGGCCACCCGCTCCGGGTCGGTCAACGCCTCCCACTCGTCGAGCAGCGAGGAGTCGGTCTGGCGGATGGTCTCCCCCAGCCACTCGACGAGCTCCTCGAGCTCGGGCGTGCGGTGCGAGTCGGGGATGGTGTGTCGCAGGGTGCGGTAGGCGTCAGTGAGGTAGCGCAGCACCAGACCCTCGGAGCGGGCCAGCTGGTAGCGGCCGACGAAGTCGGTGAAGCTCATCCCCTGCTCATACATCTCCCGCACGATCGACTTCGGCGCCAGCCCGTCCTCCGGCAGCCACGGGTGGCTCTGGCGGTACATCTCGTACGTCGCCCCGAGCAGCTCGGCCAGGGGCTGCGGCCAGGTCACCTCGTCGAGCAGTGCCATGCGTTCGTCGTACTCGATGCCGTCGGCCTTCATCTCGGCCACGGCCTCCCCGCGGGCGGCGTGCTGCTGGGCGAAGAGGATCTGCCGCGGCCCCTCGAGCACCGCCTCGACCACCGACACCTGGTTGAGCAGGTGCTCGGGGTCCTCCGGGTCGAGCACGTCCAGCGCGGCCAACGCGAAGTGCGCCAGCGGCTGGTTGAGTGCGAAGTCCTCCGGCAGCTCGGTGGTCAGCACGAACCGCCGGCCCAACCCGTCGACCTCGGTCAGCCGGGTGAGCACGCCCGACTGCACGAGCGAGCGGGCCAGTCGCAATGCCCGGCGGACCAGACGGGGCCGGTTGCGCGGGTCCTCGTGGTTGTCGCGCAGCAGGTCGCGCATCACCGCGAACGCGTCGGTCTCGCGGGCCACCACGTTGAGCAGCATCGAGTTGTCGACCCGCATCCGGGAGACCAGCGCCTCGGGCGTGCCCTCGACCAGCCGACCGAAGGTCTCCTCGGTCCAGACCACACTGCCCTCGGGTGGCCGGCGCAGCTGGGCCTTCGACTTCTTCTTGGCCAGCTTCGCTTCGCTGAGTGCGGCGTTCTTGGCGGCCGCCTTCGCCTTGGCCTTCTCGTTCTCGATCACGTGCTCCGGCGCCTGTACGACGACGTACCCGGCGGTGTCGAACCCGGCCCGGCCCGCACGACCGGCGATCTGCTGGAACTCCCTGATCCGCAGGGTGCGCTGGCGGGTGCCGTCGAACTTGGCGAGCCCGGTGAACAGCACCGTGCGGATCGGCACGTTGATGCCCACCCCGAGGGTGTCGGTGCCACAGATCACCTTGAGCAGACCGTCCTGGGCCAACTGCTCGACCAGCCGGCGGTACTTCGGCAGCATGCCGGCGTGGTGCACGCCGATGCCGCTGCGCACCAGCTTGGACAGGGTCTTGCCGAAGCCGGCCCCGAACTTGAACGCCCCGATGCGCTCGGCGATCGCGTCGCGCTCCTCGCGGGTGACGACCTTCGAGCCGAACGACCCGGGTGAGAGCAGCTGGTTGGCGTGCTCGACGGCGTCCTTCTGGGTGAAGTGCACGACGTACGCCGGCACCTGCCGGGTCGTGACCAGTTCCTCGAGGGTCTCGGCCAGCGGGGTCATCGCCCAGGTGAACGTCAACGGCACCGGTCGCTCGGCATCGTCGACCAGCACGGTCGGCTTCTTCGTGCGACGGGTGAGGTCCTCGACGAACGGGCTGACGTCACCGAGTGTGGCCGACATCAACAGGAACTGGGCCTGCGGGAGCGTGAGGATCGGCACCTGCCACGCCCAGCCGCGGTCGGGCTCGGAGTAGAAGTGGAACTCGTCCATGACGACCAGCCCGACGTCGGCGGCCGCACCCTCGCGCAGGGCGATGTTGGCCAGCACCTCGGCGGTGCAGGCGATGATCGGTGCGTCCGCGTTCACGGAGGCGTCACCGGTGAGCATGCCGACGTTGTCGGCCCCGAAGACCTCGCACAGCGCGAAGAACTTCTCGCTCACCAGCGCCTTGATGGGCGCCGTGTAGAAGCTGACCTGGTCGCGGTTGAGCGCGGCGAAGTGCGCGCCCAGGGCCACCAGCGACTTCCCGGAGCCCGTGGGCGTGGCCAGGATGACGTTGTTTCCGGAGAACAGCTCGATGACTGCCTCGTCTTGGTGCGGGTAGAGGCCCAGCCCCCGCGACTCGACCCACGCGGTGAACGCGTCGTACAACGTGTCCGCGTCGGAGTCCGCGGGCAGGGGTACGTCGAGTCGGGTCATGTCCCGATCCAATCACCCGCCCGCACACCACCACGACGAGAGGCCATGAAACCGCCGCGGAGCCACCGTGAAACCGGCGGCCCCCACGCTCGGAGCATGACACCCCCTACCAATGTCCCGGCCACCGACGCCCCGGCCGTGAGTGCCCGGGCCCTCGTCAAGCAGTTCGGCGACCAGCGTGCCGTCGACGGAGTCGACCTGGAGATCCGCCGCGGCGAGGTCTTCGGCGTGCTCGGTCCCAACGGGGCCGGCAAGACCACTGTCCTGAAGATGCTGGCCACCATGCTCCCCATCGACGGGGGCACCGCCGAGGTCTTCGGCCACGACGTACGTCGGGAGCCGCACCTGGTCCGACAGCTGATCGGCGTGACCGGTCAGGACGCCTCGGTCGACGAGAACCTCACCGCAACCGAGAACCTCTGGCTCTTCGCCCGCCTGCTGGGCATGGGCCGCAACGACGCCCGGGCCCGGTCGATGACCCTGCTCGAGCAGTTCGACCTCACCGAGGCGGCCAGCAAGCCGATCTCCGCCTTCTCGGGCGGCATGCGGCGCCGGCTCGACCTCGCAGTCAGCCTGCTCACCCGGCCGCCGCTGATCTTCCTCGACGAGCCGACCACGGGCCTCGACCCGCGCACCCGCGGCCAGATGTGGGACACCATCCGCGAGCTCGTCGTCGACGGCTGCACGGTGCTGCTCACCACGCAGTACCTCGACGAGGCCGACCAGCTGGCCGACCGGATCGCGGTCATCGACCACGGTCGCAAGGTCGCCCAGGGCACCGCAGACGAGCTCAAGTCGTCGGTCGGCCGCTCCACCCTGCAGGTGCAGCTCAACGACCCTGACGACCTGGCGATCACGGCCGAGATCGCCCAGCGGATGGTCGGCGAGGCCGCCCTGAGCCCCGAGGCCCGACGGGTCAACATCCCGCTGCGCAGCACCGACCAGTCCATCGAGGTGCTGGTGGCACTGCGCGACCGCGGCGTGTCCATCGACTCGGTGACGGTGCAGAAGCCGTCGCTCGACGAGGTGTTCCTGGCCCTGACCGGCCACGACACTCACCCCTCCGGCGCCGACGCCTCCGATGAAGCCGCCGACCCCACCGACCTGATGGAGACCACCCGATGACCACCACAGCCCCCACCCTCGACCTGCCGACGCGGGTCAGCGTGTCCGACGCGCTCAGCCAGACCATGACCCTGGCCTGGCGCGCCACCATGAAGATGCGCCGCAACTTCGAGCAGCTCTTCGACGTGACCATCCAGCCGCTGTTGTTCACCGCGATGTTCGCCTACATCTTCGGTGGCGCGATCTCCGGCGACGTGTCGAGCTACCTGCCGATCATCATTCCCGGGCTGATCGGCCAGACCGTGCTCACCGCCTGCGTCGCCACCGGTGTCCAGCTGCGTGAGGACATGGACAAGGGCGTGTTCGACCGGTTCAAGGTGCTCCCGATCGCCCGGATCGCGCCGCTCGCCGGGCCCATGGTGGCCGACCTGATCCGCTACCTGATCGCGTCGGTGCTGACCTTCGCCACCGGGTTCGCGATGGGCTACCGCCCCGGCGGCGGCATCCTCGGCGTCACCGGTGCGGTCGCGCTGGCCGTGATCGCCGGCTGGTCACTCGCCTGGATCTTCACGTGGTTCGGCATCATCGGCCGCAGCGCCCAGGGCGTGCAGGGCATCTCCCTGATGGTGATGTTCCCGCTGACGTTCCTGTCCAACGCGTTCGTGCCGACCGACACCATGCCGAACTGGCTGCAGACCTTCGCCGACCTCAACCCGGTCTCCCACGTGATCTCTGCGATCCGCGAGCTGGCCAACAACGGTCACCTCGGCGCCGAGACCGGCTGGGCGCTGCTCGGCTGCGCGGCCCTGGTCGCGATCTTCGCGCCGCTGTCGCTTCGCACCTTCAACGCGAAGATGTGATCGTGCCGAGAAGGTCCGCGACCTCCGGCACCAGCTCGACGCTCGGCCGGCCGGCGTACTCCGCGAGGTGTACGTCGAGCCGGCCGGGCGTCATGCGTTCGGCGAGCGCCGCGAGCAGCTCCCAGCGCAGGCTCGGCAACGTGCGGTTGTAGGCCCACCGCTGGCCGACCGCGAGCAGGCGTACGCCGACCTCGCGCGCGGCCTGGTCGCCGTGACGCAGCAGCCACGCACCCAGCGACACCACGAGCATGCCGTTGAGCGGCAGGTCCGGAATCGCCTGGCGCTGGCCGCCGAGCGTGCTGTGGGCCCGGATCATCCGGGCCAGCTGGTCGGCCCGCGGATCGGGACCGGGAGGCGCGTGGTGGACACGGGCCACCAGCGCGCACGACGCGCCCAGCACCAACCAGGGAGTGAATCCGACGCCGGTCTCGGCGTCCTCGATCAGGAGCACGGCCTCGTCGTAGTCCCTCAGCCCGCCCTCCACGTCACCTCGGGCGAGGCGGACCTCCGCCCGCGCCGACTGCAGGGTCATGCGTGAGCCGAGCTGGACGCCCTCGGAGATCGCCTCGACCTCGTCGAGGATGCGCTCTGCTGTGTCCGGGTCGCCGTCGACCAACCGCGCCAGTGCCGTGGTGATCCGCAGTGACCGGGCGTCGTCAGTCGCGTGCAGCCGCATCAGGGTGGGCCAGGCGATCTCCGCGTGCCGCGCCGCCTCCCGGTGGTCGCCGAGCACCAGCTGCAGCTGGGAGATCTCCGAGTGGAGCGAGGCCTCGATGTAGGGGGTCAGGGGCGCCCAGGTCAGGCCCCGCGTGGCGTAGTCGAGTGCCAGGGCCGCGTCTCCGTTGTTCTCCGCGGTCAGCGCTGCCCACATCATCATCATGCCGGCGGTCAACGGATCATCGGCAGCACTCGCCTGGACTGCGAGTCGCTCGGGGTCCGGTTGGCTGCCCGGCTCGGCGAACATCGTGTACGCCGCCTTCGCCCACGGTGTGTCCGGCTCGTCCCAGCCCTGCATCGACCGGCGCAGCTCCTCGAGCGGACGCCCCGGCACCCAGTTGAGGTGCACCAGCAGGATGGCCGCCGCCTCGCACGCGACCGACTGCACTGCCTCCGGCGCGTCCCACCCGGTGAGCAGCTCCGCGGCAGCGTCGGAGACCGCGAAGACGCGGGCGTGGTCGCCGGTGATGGTCCACAGGGTGCCCAGTGAGGCGACCAGGCGGGCCACCAGCTCGGCGTCGCCCCTGGCCAGGGCTCGCCGGAGCACGTCGGTCAGGTTGTTCTCCTCGAGGCGCAGCCGGTGGACGCGTTCGACCTGGTCGACGGCCACGAAGATCGACGCGTTGTCGTCGGCGATCGCTGCCGCCCAGGCGTCCTGGGCGAGCCACGCCGCGTCCCGCTCCCCCGCCTCGTTGAGGCGGAGCGAGGCGAACTCGCGAATCGTCTCGAGCGAGCGGAACCGGGTCACGCCCTCGTGCTCGCTGACCACCAGCAGCGACTGGTCGACGAGGTTCTCGAGCAGGTCGGCTGCACCCGCGCCGATCACCGATGCGGCGGCGACCGTGTCGAACCCGTCGTGGAAGACCGAGAGCCAGCGGAGCGCGCGTTGCTCGGCGTCGTCTAGGAGGTCCCAGGACCAGCCGATCACCGCCTCGAGGGTGCGGTGGCGTTCCGGTGCGCCGCGGTCCCGGGTGCGCAGCAGCTCGAAGCGACGCTCGAGGCCGCGCCGGATCTCCGCCACCGACATCGTGCGCACCCGCGCCGCGGCCAGTTCGACGGCCAGCGGCAACCCGTCGAGTCGCGCCACCACGCCGGCCACCTGTGTCGGGTCGAGCGCGGCATCCGGGCGTACGGCGCGGGCCCGTTGCCGGAACAGCTCGGCGGCGTCCTGCTCCGCGAGCTGGCTCAGCGGCACGATCCGCTCGGCCGCGATCCGCAGGGGCGCCCGGCTGGTGGTGAGGATCCGGAGGTCACGCGTGGAGACCAGCAGGAAGGCGACCAGTGAGGCCACCGCCTCGAGGACGTGCTCACAGTTGTCGAGCACCAGCAGCGTCGGTCCCTCGCCGAGCGACTGCGCGATGCGGCCGCGGACGTCCGCCTCCTGCGCCGGGGTCAGGGTCCGTCGCGAGGTCATCGAGCCGCGTACGCCGAGGGCGGCGCCGACCTCGGCGACCACGTCGTCAGCGGAGCCGACGCCGACCAGCTCGACCACGTGCACCCGCGGCAGCGACGACTCACGCGCCAGGGCCTGGGCCACGCTGGTCTTCCCGATGCCACCCGGGCCCATGATCGTGGTGAGCCGGCCGTTGGCCAGCGCGGTGCGCAGGTCGGCCAGGTCGCCCTCGCGGCCGAGCAGGGCGCCACCGTCGAAGCGGAGTCCGGTGCGGACCGGGTCGTCGGCGGCCAGCAGCTCGCCGTGGAGGCGTTGCAGCTCGGGGTCGGGGCTGACGCCCAGCCGCTCGCCCAGGTCGTGGCGGTAGGCCTCGTAGTGCACGAGCGCCTCGGCCGGTCCGGACGTGTCGGCGATGGAGCGCAGCAGCGCCAGCCGGGCTCCCGTGTCGTCGGGCCGTCGGCGCAGCACGCCTTCGAGCAGGGGGAGCGCCTCTGCGAACTGTCCGGTCGCGGCCAGGGCCCGACCCCGCAGCTCGCGTGACTCGTCGAGTCTGCTGGCTGCGGCCGCACGGACTGCTGCCAGTGGACCCGGGGCCTGATGGTCGGCGAGCACGAGGCCCGCAGTGTCCTCGAGTGCGGCGAGCGCGGCGGTCGGGTCGGTGGCCAGCTGACTGCGGGCGCGGGTGACCGCCCGATCCAGGCACCACGCGTCGACGTCGTCGGCCGGGAGCCCGAGCCGGTAGCCGCCGTCGTACCTCTCGACGAGCGCCGCGTCCGTGGCAGTGCGCAACCGCGAGACCAGCACCTGCAGCGCCTTCAGTGGTCGCTCCGGGCGGCTGTCGGGCCACACCTCCTCGATCATGCGGGTGTCGGAGACCCCGCGCGGCTCGGCAACCAGCGTGCCCAGCAGCGCGGCGATCCGCTCCCCCGGCAAGGCTGCGCCGTTCCACAGGACGCCGTCGAGCACGCGCAGCCGCGGCGCCGGACCCGGGCCTGTCGGGACCATCACCCCTGCGCCCTCGGGTGGGCGGTCGCGAAGACCTCCCGGAGGTTGTCGACGGTGACCAGGGTGTAGACCTGCGTGGTGGTCACCGAGGCGTGACCGAGAAGCTCCTGCACGACGCGCACGTCGGCTCCGCCGTCGAGCAGGTGTGTGGCGAAGGAGTGCCGCAGGGTGTGTGGTGACACGTCACGGGTCACGCCGGCCTTCTCCGCGGTCTTGACCAGCACCGTCCACGCGCTCTGGCGGGACAGCCGCCCGCCGCGGGAGTTGAGGAAGAGGGCCGGGCCACCCGCGCCGTTGCCGACCAGGTCACGACGGCCGCCCTCGACGTACGCCGTGACCGCCTCGCGGGCGAAGGACCCGACGGGGACGACGCGCTCCTTGCTGCCCTTGCCCCGCAACCGCACGGTGCCGTCGACCAGGTCGAGGTCGTCGACGTCGAGGCCGACCGCCTCGGAGATGCGCGCCCCGGTGCCGTAGAGCACCTCGAGGAGGGCCCGGTCGCGGCTGGCGAGGGCGGTGCCGCCCGAGCCGGCCGCCTCCAGGATCGCCTCCACGTCCGAGAGCGGCAGCGCCTTGGGCAGCCGCTTCGCGGGGGTGGGCGGCTTGACCGCGGCCGCAGGGTCGAGCTCGGCCAGGCCGTCGCGTACGGCGAACTTGTGGAAGCCACGGACCGCGACGACCGTGCGGGCCGCGGACGTCGACCCGAGGGGCTGGTGGTCGGCATCCCCTTCGCGCAGCCGGACGAGGAAGTCGGCCACCACGGCCTCGGTGACCGCGCTGAGCTCGGTGATGCTCTCCCGGGCGAGGTGCTCCTGGTAGCGGCGCAGGTCTCGCCGGTAGGACTTCAGGGTGTTCTCGGCCAGGCCGCGCTCGACCGACAGGTGGTCGAGGTAGGTGCGTACGGCGCGCGTGACGTCGCCTGCCCGGTCAGTGGTCAGTGCGATCGCCCCGCACGCAGCTGTCCCGAACCCACGCGTGCGTCGTACGCGAAGACCGCGAGGGCGACCGGCCCGTCGGTGACCCGGCCGTCGAGGATCGCCTCGCGCAGCTCGGCCAGCGGAACCCAGAGGGTCTCCATGTCGGCCTCCTCCGCCTCGAGCGCGAAGTCACCGCGATCGCAGCGGCTCAGTCCACGCGCCAGGTAGAAGTGGTGCTGCTCGGCCGAGATGCCCGGGGAGCCCCACACGGAGATCAGGTGGGTCCACTCCTCCGCCTGGAACTCGACCTCCTCGCGGAGCTCGCGGATCGCGACGTCACGGGGGTCCTCACCCGGGTGGTCGCAGATGCCGGCCGGCAGCTCGAGGAAACGCCGCTGCGCGGGGTGGCGGTACTGGCGCAGGCACAGCACCCGCTCGTCGTCGTCCAGTGCCAGCACCATCGCGGCGCCGGGGTGCTCCAGCACGAGACGACGGAACGACCGACCGTCGGGGTCGTCGGGGTGGGTCACCTGGTCGGAGCGGAACGCCACGACCCAGTCGTCACGGTGCAGGTCGGTCGTGGACGTGACCGGCCACGACTCGGGGGTGTCTCCTGTCAGCGGCATGCCCGAAGGTTATCGCCCGACCCCGACAACGCGGGGTCCGGCGAGCCGTCAGGCCTGCTCGTCCTTGCGGTGCAGCTCCTCGTCGATCGGGAACCGCAGTTCCTTCTGCCGCTCGATGGCCGCACCGATCAGCCCGGCGAAGAGCGGGTGCGGCTTGGTCGGCCGCGACTTCAGCTCCGGGTGCGCCTGCGTGGAGACGTAGTAGGGGTGCACGTCCTTGGGCAGCTCGGCGAACTCGACCAGGTTGTTGTCGGGCGACGTGCCCGAGAACACCAGTCCGGCCGCCTCCAGCTGGTCGCGGTAGGCGTTGTTCACCTCGTAGCGGTGGCGGTGGCGCTCCTCGATCTCGGCCGCGCCGTACGCCTCACGCACCACGCTGCCCTCCTTGAGGTGGGCCGGGTAGGTGCCCAGGCGCATGGTGCCACCCAGGTCACCGGCGCCCTCGACGAAGGACTTCTGCTCCTCCATCGTGGCGATCACCGGCTCCGGGGCGTCGGCGTCGAACTCGGTCGACGCCGCCTTCTCGAGGCCGGCCTCCGAGCGGGCGTACTCGATGACCATGCACTGCAGGCCAAGGCACAGGCCGAGGGTCGGGATGCCGTGGGTGCGGGCGTAGGTCAGGGCGCCGAGCTTGCCCTCGATACCGCGGATGCCGAAACCGCCGGGCACGCAGATCGCGTCGACGTCGGAGAGGTGCTTGGCGGCACCGGCGGGCGTGGCGCACTCGTCGGAGGCGATCCACTCGATCTTGACCTTGGCCTCGTGGGCGAAGCCGCCGGCTCGCAGTGCCTCGCCGACCGAGAGGTAGGCGTCGGGCAGGTCGATGTACTTGCCGACCAGGGCGACCGTGACCTCCTCGGAGGGGTGGTGCACGCGGCGCAGCAGGTCGTCCCAGACGGTCCACTCGACGTCGCGGAACGGCAGGTTCAGACGGCGTACGACGTAGGCGTCGAGGCCCTCGGAGTGGATCACCTTCGGGATGTCGTAGATCGACGGGGCGTCGGCGCAGTTGATCACTGCTTCCTTGTCCACGTCGCACATCAAGGAGATCTTGTCCTTGATCGACTGGGGCACCTCGCGGTCCGAGCGAAGCACGATCGCGTCGGGCTGGATGCCGATCGAACGCAGCGCGGCCACCGAGTGCTGGGTCGGCTTGGTCTTCAGCTCACCAGAGGGCCCGAGATAGGGCACCAGCGAGACGTGCAGGAAGAAGCAGTTGTCGCGGCCGATGTCGTGGCGCACCTGGCGGGCCGACTCGAGGAACGGCAGCGACTCGATGTCGCCGACCGTGCCGCCGATCTCGGTGATGACGACGTCGACGTCGTCGCCACCCATCGCGCGGACCCGGTCCTTGATCTCGTTGGTGATGTGCGGGATCACCTGGACGGTGTCGCCGAGGTAGTCGCCTCGGCGCTCCTTGGCGATCACCGTGGAGTAGACCTGCCCGGTCGTCACGTTCGCGATCTGGTTCAGCTCGGTGTCGAGGAACCTCTCGTAGTGACCGATGTCGAGGTCGGTCTCGGCGCCGTCGTCGGTGACGAAGACCTCACCGTGCTGGAACGGGTTCATCGTTCCGGGGTCGACGTTGAGGTAGGGGTCGAGCTTCTGCATCGTGACGCGAAGTCCCCGTGACTTGAGCAGATTGCCCAGGCTCGAGGCCGTGAGGCCCTTGCCGAGAGAGGAGGCGACGCCTCCGGTCACGAAGACGTGCTTGGTGTGCGCCGATGAGGCCAAGGAAACTCCCGCTGTCAGACTGGGTATGGAGAACTGCGTGTCTGCTACGGGGTTCTAGGCTACCAACGGAAACGCCTGTTGGAGCAATCAGCCCCGCGGAACGGCCCCGTCATTTCCGTGGACGCCGTAGTGACCGGGTCCACCGGCGCCCTCCGCGGCCAAGGCGAGCACCGTCGCGAGCTGTCCCGAGCGGGTCTGCACGGAGTCGACGGTCGACACCGCAGCGGCGGCGGCCGAGTCGTCCCGGAGCTGGCTGAGCGTGTCGGACTCGGTGTCCCCGGCGACCACGACACCGTCGGTCCCGTGCGCCAGACCCGTCACCAGGCCCGAGAGCAGCTTGTCGAGACCGGTGCCGGTCAGCTCGTCACCGAGCACGACCAGGGTGAGGCTGCCGCGCTTGTCGCCACCAGCGGTCGTGGTCAGCAGGTCGGCACTGGTGAGGCTGGAGAGGATGTTGCGCGCCCCGGTGTCGGTCGCGACGCCCGCGTCGGTGGCGGTGGCGACGGCCCGGCTCATCACCTGGCCCATCCGGACGTACGTCGAGGCGCCGTCCTCGACGCCCGAGTCCTTGGTGGTCTCGACGAGCTGCGCGCCGAGCGTGTCGACCAGCGAGCCCTCGTCTGCCGAGAGCAGCGTCTTGCCGAGGGCGTAGCTGCCGGTGACCGAGCCGCCGGACGCCTTGATCTGCGCGGTCAGCGCGGCGACCCGCTTGGCGTCGGCGCCGGGCAGGGTCACCAGCGAGATCGGGCGGCCCTTGAGTGCGGCGGACACCCGGGTGCCGGCCACCGTCGCACCGAAGTCGTCCTGGAAGCCGGAGACGAGGCGGGCCTCCTCGAGGTCGCCGCTGAGCCGCTGGTTGTCCTTGCGGACCTCGCTGGCGGTGTCGGAGCCCCGCCCGATCTCGGACAGGGGGCCGCCGCCGAGCGCCACGCCGACGGCGAGGGCCAGCAGGACGGCAACGATGGAGACGACGTGGTAGCGGAACGAGATCACGGGAGAAGTCCTTTGACGCGGTCGAACAGGTCCGGAACGTGCGGGCTGAGGTCGTCGAGCCATTGCTGGCCGACGGGGGTCACCGCGATGGCAGCCACCACCGCCACCAGTCCGGCGAGCAGGATCAGCCAGAGGTGCCACGTGCGCACGCGTCCGGCGTACAGGGCGGGGACGGTGCGGGCGTCGACCAGGGTGGCGCCGACCCGCAGCCGGGTGAGGAACGTGGAGGCCAGGCCGCCGCGCTGTCGGTCGAGGAAGTCGTCGAGGCTGGCGTGCGCACCGACGGCGACGACCAGCGATGCCTCCCCCAGGGCCGCCAGCATGAGGCCGGCGTCCTCGGCGGTGGCACCGGTCTCGAAGCGCAGCGGGCGTACGCCGAGGCGCTCGAGCGAGTCCATCGGAGTGCGGCCGGTGCCCCGGTCGACCAGGACCACGACGTCCTCGGCGCCCCGGAGTGCCTTCGGCGAGACGCGGGTCTCGTCGGAGTCGGCGCTGTTCGGTGAGCTCATCACGACGACGTCGGGCTTCATGCCGGCGGCCAGCAGCGCGTCGGCACCGGCGTCGACGGCCACCAGGACCGGGCGTTGCTCGCGCAGGTAGCGGCGCAGCCCCTTGAGCTCGTCCTCGTGGTCAGGACCGGGCACGACGACCACGACGGGACGTCCGGCCATCTTCGTGCCGAGGCGCGGCGCGCCCCTGCCGTGCAGGAGGAGGTCCTGCTCGCGACGCAGGAACTCCGACGTGTTGTGGGTGAAGCTGTCGAGCTGGCTGCCCATGCCGCTGCGGGCGTCGCCGAGCTCGATGTTCAGCAGGTCGGCGTCCAGCACCCGGCCGCTGGCAACCGTCTCCTCACCGGCGAAGACCGAGCCCTGGTGCAGCCGCACGCTGCGGCCGTCCTTGAGCGCACGGAACGACTCCGGTCCGACCGAGTCGACCAGGGTGATGCCCGCGTCGACCAGGATCTTGGGGCCCTGGCTGGGGTAGCGACCGGAGATGAACGGCGAGGCGTTCACGACGGCGACGACCTCTGCGTCGACGAGACGCTGGGCCGTCGCCCGGTCCATGTCGAGGTGGTCGAGCACGGCGATGTCACCGGGTTCGAGGCGGCTGAGCAGGGTGGGCGTGCGGCGATCGACCCGGGCGGTCCCGACGATGCCGGGAGGCGCGGCTTCACGCGGCTGGCGAGTGGGCAATTTCATGACCGATTCATGGTGGCACGCGGCCCCCTGCGGATTCGGGAGGCCACGCGGAGCGTGACCCGTTGCACCCCGTCACGGGACCCGGGCCCCGACGCGCCGCTCCAGTGGGCTTCGGAGCGTCAGTCAGGAACGGGCCGCGCGCGCCGTCTCGAGCAGCTCCTGGGCGTGCGCCAGGGCGGTGTCGGACTCCTCCATGCCGGCCAGCATGCGGGAGAGCTCGCGCACCCGTTCGGCGTCGTCGAGGACGGTCAGTCCGGACGTGGTGACCGTGCCGTCGCTGGACTTGGCCACGACGACGTGCCGGTCGGCGTACGCCGCCACCTGGGGCAGGTGGGTCACCACCAGCACCTGCGAGGTGCGGGCCAGGGTGGCCAGTCGACGGCCGACCTCGACCGCCGCCTTGCCGCCCACACCGGCGTCGACCTCGTCGAAGACGAACGTCGGGACAGGACTGGTCTCGGCCAGGGCCACCTCGAGGGCCAGCATCACCCGGGACAGCTCACCGCCCGAGGCACCCTTGTGCAGGGCACGGGCATCGGCGCCCTTGTTGGCGGCCAGCAGGATCTCGACGTCATCGAGACCGCTGGAGCCGTAGCGCACCCACCGCCCGTCGACCGGGAGCGGCGACCCGGCCTCCTCCACGTCGTCCGGGGCGTCGACCTCGCGCTGGCGTACGTCGACCACCACACTCGCGTGCGGCATGGCGAGCAGGGTCAGCTCGTCGGAGACCACGGTGCCGAGTCGTCGTGCTGCCTCGGTGCGGGCCTGTGACAGTGCGGCACCGGTCTCGGCCAGCTCGTCGCGCTGTCGGACCCGGTCGGCCTTCAGCTCGGCGATGTGGTCGTCGGTGCCGTCGAGGTCGAGCAGCTTGCGGGACGCCTCCTGCGACCAGGCCAGCACCTCGTCGGCGGTGTCGCCGTACTTGCGGGTCAGCGCGGTCAGTGCCGCGCGGCGTTCGGAGACCACGGCCAGGCGGGCGGGGTCGATGTCGAGGCCGCTGGCGTAGGAGGCGACGTCGGCGGCCACGTCGGAGAGCAGGTAGGTGACCTCCGCGAGCCGGTCGGCCAGGCCGGCTGCGACGGGGTCGTGGTCGCGTACGCCGTCGAGCAGTCGTCGGGCCGCGCCGGCCGCACCGAGCGCGTCGGGGCCACCCTGTTCGGCAGAGAGCGCCTCACGCGCCTGCTCGGCGGCGGTCCTGAGCGTGTCGACGAAGCCGAGGCGGGACTCCTCCGCGGCCAGGTCGTCGTCCTCGCCGCTCTGCGGGTCGACCGCCTCGATCTCCTCGAGGCCGAAGCGCAGCAGGTCGGCCTCACGGGCGCGTTCACGGGCCGACGCGACCACCTCGACCAGCTCGGCCTCGGTGGCCGCGAGTGCGGCATACGACTCGATGTAGCGGTCGAAGAGCTTCTGCACGTCGGTGCCCCCGAAGAGGTCGAGGGCGCGGCGCTGCGCCGCCTGCTTGAGCAAGCGGTGCTGGTCGGACTGGCCGTGCACGGCGACGAGGCCGTCGGTGACCTCGGCCAGTTGTGAGGCGGGCACGGAGGCTCCCCCGACGAAGGCACGGGACCGGCCCTCCCCCGCGATGTTGCGGGCCAGCACGACGCGGCCGTCCTCGGCCTCACCGCCGAGGTCGTCGACCTCGGTCAGGAAGGACGGCAGGGACGAGGCGTCGACGACTCCCTCGACCCGTGCCGATCGGGCGCCCGAACGCACCGCTCCGGGATCGGCACGACCGCCGAGGAGCAGTCCGAGCGCCGTGACCACCATGGTCTTGCCGGCACCGGTCTCACCGGTGATGACGGTCAGGCCGGGGCCGAGCTCGAGGGTCGAGGAGTCGATGACGCCCAGCGACTGGATGCGGATCTCCTCGATCACGACTCTCCACCGCCATTGCGCCGACGTCGTTCGGAGGCGCCACGCCAGCCCTCGACCGAGAGCCCGAACTTGGCCACCAGCCGGTCGGTGAACGGGGCCTGGTGCAGTCGGACCAGGTGCACCGGCGAGGCTCCGCGGCGTACCTCGATGCGCGCACCGGGGGGCAGGTCGACGGTGCGGCGCCCGTCGCACCAGAGCACGCCGGCTCCTTCGGTGCGGGCCAGCACCTCGACGGCCAGGACCGAGGTGGGCGCCACGACCATGGGTCGAGCGAAGAGGGCGTGGGCGCTGATCGGCACCATCAGGAGTGCCTCGACGCCGGGCCACACCACGGGTCCGCCGGCACTGAAGTTGTACGCCGTGGAGCCGGTCGGGGTCGCGCAGACCACGCCGTCGCAGCCCCAACGAGACAGCGGTCGGCCGTCGATCTCGACGACCACCTCGAGCATGCGTTCGCGGGCCGCCTTCTCGACGCTCGCCTCGTTGAGCGCGAAGGTGCTGGCCACCAGCTCCTTGTCGCGGTAGACCGACACGTCGAGGGTGAGGCGCTCCTCGGCCGTGTAGTTGCGGTGGATGATCGCCTGGATCGTCGACTCGACGTCGTCGTACTCGGCCTCGGCCAGGAAGCCGACGTGGCCGAGGTTGACGCCGAGCAGGGGCGTGGACTGTCCGTGGGTGATCTCGGCGGCGCGCAGGATGGTGCCGTCGCCGCCTATGACGACCGCGAGCTCGCAGTCGGTCGCGGCCGCCGGGCTCTCCGGGACGACCTCGATCTCGGGGTCGAAGGACGCGGGATCGAGGTCGAGGTCGGCCGCCTCGGGGGCCAGCAGGCGTACGACGATGCCGTGGTCGGTCAACGCCTTGGAGAAGGCGCGCGCCACCTCACGGGCGTCTTCACGTCCCGTGTGGGCCAGCAGGAGCACGCGTCTGGCTTCAGTCACGGGTCAACCCTCTCACCCGGCACCCCCAGGGCACCGGAGCGCTCCACCTCGGCGGTGATCTCGTCTGCCCCGATGGTCGCCTCCCCGGCGCGCATCCACAGGAAGAACTCGACATTGCCCGACGGACCCGGCAGTGGGCTGGTGGTGACCGCCCTGGCACCCCAGCCACGTCGGGCGGCGGCCGCGGCGACGGCCTGGACGGCTTCGGCGCGCAGCGACAGGTCACGGACCACGCCCCCCTTGCCGACCCGGTCCTTGCCCACCTCGAACTGCGGCTTGACCATGAGCGCGAGGTCGCCGTCGTCACGGGTCACGCCGATCAGCGCGTCGAGGACGAGCTCGAGAGAGATGAACGAGAGGTCGCCGACGACCAGGTCGACGGGTTCGCCGATGGTCTCCGGGGTCAGGTCGCGGATGTTGGTGCGGTCGTGCACCTCGACTCGTTCGTCCTGGCGCAGCCGCCAGACCAGCTGGCCGTACCCGACGTCGACGGCCACCACCGCAGCGGCACCGTTGCGCAGCAGCACGTCGGTGAAGCCGCCGGTCGAGGCGCCCGCGTCGAGGCAGCGGCGTCCGGTGACGGAGAGGCCGAGGGGCGTGAAGGCGGCCAGCGCTCCGGCCAGCTTGTGGCCTCCACGGGAGGCGTAGTCGGGACTGTCCGGATCCTCGATGACGACGATCGCGACGTCGGTGGTCACGCCGGTGGCCGGCTTGCCGGCGATGGCGCCGTTCACCTTGACCCGGCGGGCGGCGATCAGCTCGCTGGCATGCTCACGGGAGCGGGCCAGTTGGCGGCGTACGAGTTCGGCGTCGAGCCGCAGGCGTCGTGGCGGCACGGCGGTCAGGGGCGCGGCAGGCGTGGGCCGTCGAGGGCCCCGCGCAGCTGCTCGTGGGCCTGCTCGAAGACCGCGACGTGCTCGTCGACCGGCTTCTCGGCCAGGGTGTCGAGGCTGTCGAGCACCCGGTCCACCGCGTGGTTCCCGGTGTGCGCGGTCGCGGCCGGTGCGTGCTCTTCCGCATCGCCCGCTGCCGACTGGTCCTCGGTCCCGTCCGCGTAGTCCTCGACCGGCGTGGGTTCGTCCGCCTCGAACACGTCTGACGCATCGGATTCTTCGGGCACCTCGACCGGGGCCTGGCCGGCGTTCGGCTCGCCCGGGGCGGGCCGCGCCTGTTCGTCGGGACGGCCCAGGGGCGGGCCCGGCTTGGGGAACTGAACGCTCATGTCGTCACCGTACCTGTCCGCCGCCGTCGGTTGGTGGGTCGACACCGGCCACGTCGAGCGCGTGCCCGCGTGCGTCGAGGTGTGCCCAGGCGACCGTGGCGGCGACCCGCCACCAGTCGTCGTCGGCACCGGCGCCCTCGATCGAGAGCCGCCCCTCACGGACCGCGCCGCGCCACCCGCCGAGCACGACGTGCTCACCGTCGCGGGTCGGCGCCGGATGAGTGTCGAACAGTCCCCCGAGGTCGCTGGCGACGTACGTCGGCCGCAGCTCCGGCCGTGCGGTCGCAAGGTCGCCGAGCCCGGTGACTCCGGTCAGCACGAGCAGCGAGTCGAGCCCTGACCCGTTGGCGCCCTCGATGTCGGTGTCGAGGCGGTCCCCGACCATCAGCGGGCGCCTGCCGCCCACCCGGCGTACGGTCTCGTCGAGCAGTGGACGCTGCGGCTTCCCAGCGACGATCGGCTGCACACCGGAGAACTCACTCAGCATGCGCACCTGCACGCCGTGGCCGGGACCGACCCCGTAGTCCATCGGCACGGTCAGGTCAGTGTTGGAGGCGACCCACGGCAACCCGTCGCGAATCAGCACCGCGCCCTGCATGAGCCGTCGCCACACGAGGTCCGGGTCGTAGCCGCTGACCACGGCGAGGGGTTCTTCCTCCATGCTGCGGACCGGCCTGAGGCCTTCGGCGACGAGCGCCTCCTCGAGGCCGGCGCTGCCGAGGAGGTAGACCGGTGCACCGGGCTCGAGCATCCCGGCCAGCACGTGCGCGGCTGCCTGCGCCGAGGTGACCACGTCTTCCGGGGATGCGTCGACGCCCAGCTCGGTGAGGTGTTGCGCGACCTTCACCGGCGTCCTCGACGCGTTGTTCGTCACGAAGGCGAGGTGCATGCCGGTCGTACGGGCCCGGCGTAGGTGCTCCGGAGCGCCCGGTACGGCGGCCGGGCCGATGTAGACGACGCCGTCGAGATCCAGCATGGCCAGGTCGAAGATCTCGACCAGCGGGCCGGCTGATGCCTTGAGCACCGGTGACCTCCTGGTTCATTGCCCGATCACGACCCGTTGGGGGTCGCGCCCTACGATGATTTGAATGGAAACCCCGCAGGTGGCGCGCCCACACTTCGACCTGCGACCGTTCCGCGCCCTCAGGCTGGCCAACAGTCATGTGGGCGATCCGGCGTCCCACCGCATCTTCGCCCGACCCTATCGGGCGGTCCCGGCCCGGCTGCTCGAGTGGCGTCGCAAGCGACACCTGACCGTCGACCCGGACCCTGCCCTCTACGTGCACGAGTACACCTCCGCCGGGGTGACCATCCGTGGCCTGGTTGCCCTGGTGGACCTCCCAGCGAGCGAATCGCGCATCTTCGCGCACGAAGACGTCCAGGACGCGCAGGTGCAGCAGCTGGCGCACCGGATGCGCGAGATGTCGTTGAACCCCGCCCCGATCCTGCTGATGCACCGCGGCACACCGTCCGTGCGCGACGTGTTGCACGAGACCACCCGGGGCGAACCGCAGCTCGTCTACACCGATCGCGGTGACCAGCTCCAGCGGATCTGGAGGATCACCGACCCGGACACCGTCTCGCTCCTGCGTGCCGAGGTGGCCGACACCCACGCCGTCATCGCCGACGGGCACCATCGCTACGCCGCTGCGCAACAGCTTCGCACGGACGAACCCGGCACCGGCTGGGACCAGACCCTCGTCATGCTGATCGACCAGGCCGACACCCCGCTGCAGCTGTGCGCGATCCACCGCACGATCCCCCGCCTCTCCCTGGACACGATTGCCGAGAACGCGCGGGAGTACGGCGACCGGTTCCGCACGCACTCCTCGAGCCACAAGGCGCTGGCCAAGCTCGAGCACGCGCTGGTGCTGCACGACGGGCAGGAATGGGCCACGCTCACACCTGCCGCATCACCGCCGATGCTGATCACCTGGCTCCACGAGGTGCTGCTCCCCCGGTGGCAGGTCGACGCCTCAAAGCTGGTGTTCCACCACTCGGCGAGTGACGCCATCACCCGTGCCGGCCACGGCGTGAGCGTGCTCCTGCCGGCCCCGACGTTCGACCAGGTGGACAGCTCGGCACTCTCGGGTCATCTTCTCCCCCAGAAGGCCACCTCCTTCCAGCCCAAGCCGCACCTCGGCGTGCTCATGCGGGAACTGAACGACGAATGAGTCGGCCCGCAGTGGCCTCCACCTCCAGCCTCGACACCGGCGCACCGCCGACGCGGAAGAACCGACGGCGCAGCACACCCTCGACCACGACCACGTCGCCGGCGCCCCACTTCGCGACCGAGCGCCGAAGCCTGGCCGACCACACCGAGCAGTCGACCCAGTCGACGCCGGGACGGTCGCCCTCCGGTCTCGGCACCACGACGCGCAGGGTCCACACGGCATCGCCACTGGGCAGGATCTTCTCTTCCGGCGACTTCGAGAGCCGCCCTTCCAACACGACCTGATTCGTCATGGTCATCACCTCCACGACCAGATTGCTGCGCAGCGCAGACAACCTGTCCCGTGCAGGGCCAGGCCTGTGGAGAACCCGTACGCGAAGTCACCTGTGCGCCGAAACCGGCGCACGCCGACCGCAGACCTGCCTGAGGCCGCGGAACGACGCCGGTTCCGGACGCCAAGTGGCCGGAACCACACGTACTGTCCCGGCATGGCTACGCACTGGACCATCGGGGCCGACGCGCTCGACCCGGAAGCACTCGCCGCGTTCTGGAGCAGCGCCCTCGGATACGTCCACGAGCCGGGCTACGACAACCCGGACGGCGCCTCGATCATCGATCCCGACGGCACGGGCCCTGCCATCGGCTTCCTGCGCGTGCCCGAGCGCAAGACCTCGAAGAACCGCTTCCACATCGACATTCGCGTGGCGGGCGAACAGCCCTGGGACCACGCAGAGCGCGCGCGGCTCATCCGCGCCACCGCCGCTCGACTCGTGCAGGCAGGCGCCACCGAGCTCCGAGATGAGGAGTACGCCGACGAGCGCGGCACTGTCCTCGGTCATGTCGTGATGCATGACCCCGAGGGCAACGAGTTCTGCGTCGCCTAGACCTCAGCCAGCAACCTCGGGCTCCGGATCGTCCTGCCAGGCCACCGCGCTGATCCGCCACCGACCGGAAACCCGGACCAGCTGCACGGACTTCGTTCCCCCACCCTCGAATCGTTGACCTGACTGACGTCCCTGTTTCGCATACCGCCCGAACCAGTGCGCGACGTCTCCGCGCACCTCTGTGCTCCCCTCGACCCGCCACTCACGGAAGTCCTCGAGCGCTCCCTCGGTGAGCAGGGCGAGCCTCGGCACGATGAACGACTCGACGTCGTCCTCGTGCGGTCCTTCGGCTCTCAACGTCACGATCGTGGCGTGCGGGAGGAACAGCTCGCCTACGGCGTCCAGTCTGGCCACGCACTCCGGGCCACTGGTGAATGCCGCCAGGAACTGGTCCACGACATCCTCGACCTCGGTCACCTCGTCGGCAGACACAGATGCGGCACCACCACTCATGCCGGAGAACCTAGCGTCACCTGCTGAAGCAGGACACCCTTTTTCAATGTCAGTTGGGTTGTTCGAGTTGTTGGGCGCGGGTGGCGGCGTCGGTGAGTTCGTCGCCGTCGATGGCTTCGGTGCGGTGGAACCATTCGAGTGCTTCGGGGGTGCGGCCGGCTTGTTCGAGGCGTCGATGGCTTCGGTGCGTTTTTCAATGTCAGTTGGGTTGTTCGAGTTGTTGGGCGCGGGTGGCGGCGTCGGTGAGTTCGTCGCCGTCGATGGCTTCGGTGCGGTGGAACCATTCGAGTGCTTCGGGGGTGCGGCCGGCTTGTTCGAGGGTGTCGGCGTAGGCGTAGCGGAGTCGGACGACCCAGGGTGCGCGGGTGTTGGTGTGCAGGGGTGCGTATTCGAGGGTGCGTAGTGCTGCGTCGTATTCGCCGAGGTCGCGTCGGGCGCCGGCTTCGACGATGGTCATTTCGGCTTTGGCTTCGGGGGTGAAGTTCTTGATGGCGGGTGATTTGGCCAGGGTGAGTGCGCGTTCGGGGCGGCCCAGGGCGCGTTCGCAGTCGGCCATGATGGGGAGGTAGGCGGTGGCGCCGTTGATGCGTTTGGCGGCGCGGAGTTCTGAGAGTGCTTCGGCGTATTCGCCGGCGGCGTAGGCGGCTTCGCCGCAGGCTTCGCGGACCACGGCCAGTCGGGCGGCGCGGGCGCGGGCGGCGAGGGTGTGTTGGTAGGCGGTGGCGGGGTCGGTGTCGATGAGCAGGCCGGCGGCGGCCAGGTGGCGGGCGACGCGGCTGGCGAGCTTCTCGGGGAGGCCCTTGAGTTGGGCGGCCACGGCTCGGTCGAGTTCGCGGCCGGTGATCTCTTCGGGGATCGGGGGGCCGTCGTAGCGGGCTTGTTGTTCGCTGCGGGGTCGTTGGTCCTCGGCGGGGCGGCGCCAGTCCTCGCGGCGGCCCGGACGGCCACCGCCGGTGCCCTTGGCCTCACCGGTGCGCTTGGCGTCACCGGTGCGCTTGGATCCGCTGGTTCGTTTCGAGTCCGACCACTTGGAGTCGCTCGACCGGCCACCACCGGTGCCACCGGACCGGCCGCCGCCGCCGTTGCCGCCGCCGCTGTTGTTGCCGCTGGTGTTGGGGCGGCGGTCATTGCGGCGCGGAGTGTTCTCGGCCATGGCAGGGGAATCCTTTCGGCGGTGACCAACCCTGGGGATCCAAGGTTAGGTGGACAAATGCGTAGAGGCCACCTCAAATGAGGTGGCCTCTACAAAGTAATGTCCGGCGACGTCCTACTCTCCCACAACCTCCCGGTTGCAGTACCATCGGCGCTGAAGGGCTTAACTTCCGGGTTCGGAATGGAGCCGGGTGTTTCCCCATCGCTATGGCCGCCGAAACTCTATGGAGTTAGATCAAACCAATTCGCCCCGAACCATCTCCCCGAAAGGGAGCTATGGTTCGGAACTCAAGGTTCCCGACCGTAACTCGGGAACCACACAGTGGACGCGCAACATCTTTGAGGGACAAGCCCTCGGTCTATTAGTACCGGTCGGCTAGGCATTGCTGCTGTACACCTCCGGCCTATCAACCCAGTAGTCTACTGGGGACCTTACCCGGTTAACCCGGTGGGAAACCTCATCTTGAAACGTGCTTCCCGCTTAGATGCATTCAGCGGTTATCACTTCCGAACGTAGCTAACCAGCCGTGCTCCTGGCGGAACAACTGGCACACCAGAGGTTCGTCCATCCCGGTCCTCTCGTACTAGGGACAGCCTTTCTCAAGTTTCCTGCGCGCGCGGCGGATAGGGACCGAACTGTCTCACGACGTTCTAAACCCAGCTCGCGTGCCGCTTTAATGGGCGAACAGCCCAACCCTTGGGACCTACTCCAGCCCCAGGATGCGACGAGCCGACATCGAGGTGCCAAACCATCCCGTCGATATGGACTCTTGGGGAAGATCAGCCTGTTATCCCCGGGGTACCTTTTATCCGTTGAGCGACGCCGCTTCCACATGCCAGCGCCGGATCACTAGTTCCGACTTTCGTCCCTGCTCGAGTTGTCACTCTCACAGTCAAGCTCCCTTGTGCACTTACACTCGAAACCTGATTGCCAACCAGGCTGAGGGAACCTTTGAGCGCCTCCGTTACATTTTAGGAGGCAACCGCCCCAGTTAAACTACCCATCAGGCACTGTCCCTGATCCAGATAATGGACCTAGGTTAGATATCTAGTACGACCAGAGTGGTATTTCAACGTTGACTCCACGACAACTGGCGTCGCCGTTTCACAGTCTCCCACCTATCCTACACAAGCCGAACCAAACACCAATACCAAACTATAGTAAAGGTCCCGGGGTCTTTCCGTCCTGCCGCGCGTAACGAGCATCTTTACTCGTACTGCAATTTCGCCGAGTCCACGGTTGAGACAGCGCCCAAGTCGTTACTCCATTCGTGCAGGTCGGAACTTACCCGACAAGGAATTTCGCTACCTTAGGATGGTTATAGTTACCACCGCCGTTTACTGGGGCTTAAGTTCTCCGCTTCGAACCGAAGTTCTAACAGGTCCCCTTAACCTTCCAGCACCGGGCAGGAGTCAGTCCGTATACATCGTCTTACGACTTCGCACGGACCTGTGTTTTTAGTAAACAGTCGCTTGGGCCTGGTCTCTGCGGCCTTCATCGCTTCCGGGAGCAAGTCCCATCACGAATCCGGCCCCCCTTCTCCCGAAGTTACGGGGGTATTTTGCCGAGTTCCTTAACCGTGGTTCACTCGATCGCCTTGGTATTCTCTACCTGATCACCTGAGTCGGTTTGGGGTACGGGCGGCGCATAGCTCGCTAGAGGTTTTTCTCGACAGCATAGGATCATCCACTTCGTCCATACGGACTCCCCATCAGGTCTCAGGCACATGAACGGCGGATTTGCCTACCGTTCGCCCTACACCCTTAGCCGTGGGCAACCATCGCCACGGTTGGACTACCTTCCTGCGTCACCCCATCGCTTGACTACTACTAGTTCGGGTCGTGCGCTCTGCCACCATCGTCCCGAAGGATCCCGGTGGTTTTGGGCACTTAGCATCACTAGGTTCGTCATGGGCGCTATTTTGCCGGTACGGGAATATCAACCCGTTGTCCATCGACTACGCCTGTCGGCCTCGCCTTAGGTCCCGACTTACCCAGGGCAGATTAGCTTGACCCTGGAACCCTTGATCATTCGGCGGACTGGTTTCTCGCCAGTCATTCGCTACTCATGCCTGCATTCTCACTCGTGTGGCCTCCACGGCTGGATCACTCCGCCGCTTCACTGCCCACACGACGCTCCCCTACCCATCCATGCAACTGGACCACAAAGGCCTGTCTTACGCATGAATGCCATAGCTTCGGTGGATAACTTGAGCCCCGCTACATTGTCGGCGCGGAATCACTTGACCAGTGAGCTATTACGCACTCTTTCAAGGGTGGCTGCTTCCAAGCCAACCTCCTGGTTGTCTGTGCGACTCCACATCCTTTTCCACTTAGTTATCGCTTAGGGACCTTAGCTGATGGTCTGGGCTGTTTCCCTCTCGACTACGGAGCTTATCCCCCGCAGTCTCACTGCCGCGCTCTCACTTACTGGCATTCGGAGTTTGGTTAACGTCAGTAACCTTGTAGGGCCCATCGGCTATCCAGTGCTCTACCTCCAGCAAGAAACACGCGACGCTGCACCTAAATGCATTTCGGGGAGAACCAGCTATCACGAAGTTTGATTGGCCTTTCACCCCTATCCACAGGTCATCCCCTCAGTTTTCAACCTAAGTGGGTTCGGTCCTCCACGCGGTCTTACCCGCGCTTCAACCTGCCCATGGATAGATCACTTCGCTTCGGGTCTTGATCGTGCTACTCAAACGCCCTATTCGGACTCGCTTTCGCTACGGCTTCCCCACACGGGTTAACCTCGCAACACAACGCAAACTCGCAGGCTCATTCTTCAAAAGGCACGCTGTCACAGGGACGAATCCCCGCTCCAACGGTTTGTAGGCACATGGTTTCAGGTACTATTTCACTCCCCGCCAGGGGTACTTTTCACCTTTCCCTCACGGTACTTGTCCGCTATCGGTCACCAAGGAGTATTTAGGCTTAACGGGTGGTCCCGCCAGATTCACACGGAATTTCAGGGGTTCCGTGTTACTTGGGGTGACGTCTCAGAGCCATCGTCTTACGTGTACGGGGGTATCACCCTCTACGCCAGGACTTTCCAATCCATTTCGACTTCAACGATGGTTTCTAACTCTGTGTCGGATCGGCAGATCCGACGTGACGGCCCCACAACCCTCGAACAGCAACGCCTGCCGGCTATCACACTGCACGAGTTTGGCCTCTTCCGATTTCGCTCGCCACTACTCTCGGAATCACTTTTGTTTTCTCTTCCTACCGGTACTGAGATGTTTCACTTCCCGGTGTTCCCTCCAACTGTCCTATGTGTTCAGACAGAGGTAACTGGACATGACTCCAGCTGGGTTTCCCCATTCGGAAATCCCCGGATCACAGCTTGGTTACCAACTTCCCGGGGCTTATCGCAGGTTCCTACGTCCTTCATCGGCTCTTGGTGCCAAGGCATCCACCATGTGCCCTTAGTAGCTTGTCTTGCTACAAAGATGCTCGCGTCCACTGTGTAGTTCTCAAGATACGGGCGGTACCACCACAAACTCCGTGCCTACCCAGTCCAACGACCAAGCGGTTCAGCGGTGTGATGGCCCACGAGAAAACGAGTCAAGACTCGATCCCTCAGGACCCAACAGTGTGTCAAGTGCTCACCCCCACCAAACCCCGCGTTCCACGTCCCGAAGGACAGTACTAACAGACCAGGCGGAAAGCTCCCACCAACTAATCGACGTTCCACTAGTGAGCGTTGCCTGCCGCGACACATTCGGCCACGAAACAGACAGACTGGACAGACAATGTCTGCCAATAGCTCCTTAGAAAGGAGGTGATCCAGCCGCACCTTCCGGTACGGCTACCTTGTTACGACTTCGTCCCAATCGCCAGCCCCACCTTCGACGGCTCCCTCCACAAGGGTTGGGCCACCGGCTTCGGGTGTTGCCGACTTTCGTGACGTGACGGGCGGTGTGTACAAGGCCCGGGAACGTATTCACCGCAGCGTTGCTGATCTGCGATTACTAGCGACTCCGACTTCATGGGGTCGAGTTGCAGACCCCAATCCGAACTGAGACCGGCTTTTTGGGATTCGCTCCACCTTACGGTATCGCAGCCCTTTGTACCGGCCATTGTAGCATGCGTGAAGCCCTGGACATAAGGGGCATGATGACTTGACGTCATCCCCACCTTCCTCCGAGTTGACCCCGGCAGTCTCTTATGAGTCCCCACCATTACGTGCTGGCAACATAAGACGAGGGTTGCGCTCGTTGCGGGACTTAACCCAACATCTCACGACACGAGCTGACGACAGCCATGCACCACCTGTATACCGACTAAAAGGGGCTCTATCTCTAGAGCTTTCCGGCATATGTCAAACCCAGGTAAGGTTCTTCGCGTTGCATCGAATTAATCCGCATGCTCCGCCGCTTGTGCGGGCCCCCGTCAATTCCTTTGAGTTTTAGCCTTGCGGCCGTACTCCCCAGGCGGGGCGCTTAATGCGTTAGCTGCGGCACGGAACTCGTGGAATGAGTCCCACACCTAGCGCCCAACGTTTACGGTGTGGACTACCAGGGTATCTAATCCTGTTCGCTCCCCACACTTTCGCTCCTCAGCGTCAGGTAATGCCCAGAGAACCGCCTTCGCCACCGGTGTTCCTCCTGATATCTGCGCATTTCACCGCTACACCAGGAATTCCGTTCTCCCCTGCATACCTCTAGTCTGCCCGTATCGGAAGCAGGCCAGGTGTTAAGCACCTGGTTTTCACTCCCGACGTGACAAACCGCCTACGAGCCCTTTACGCCCAATAATTCCGGACAACGCTCGCACCCTACGTATTACCGCGGCTGCTGGCACGTAGTTGGCCGGTGCTTCTTCTGCAGGTACCGTCACTTTCGCTTCGTCCCTGCTGAAAGAGGTTTACAACCCGAAGGCCGTCATCCCTCACGCGGCGTTGCTGGATCAGGCTTTCGCCCATTGTCCAATATTCCCCACTGCTGCCTCCCGTAGGAGTCTGGGCCGTGTCTCAGTCCCAGTGTGGCCGGTCACCCTCTCAGGCCGGCTACCCGTCGAAGCCTTGGTGAGCCATTACCTCACCAACAAGCTGATAGGCCGCGAGCTCATCCTTCACCGCCAGAACTTTCCACAACCACCAGATGCCTGGAGTTGTCGTATTCGGTATTAGCCACCGTTTCCGGTAGTTATCCCAAAGTGAAGGGCAGATTGCTCACGTGTTACTCACCCGTTCGCCGCTCGTGTACTCCCGAAGGAGCCTTACCGCTCGACTTGCATGTGTTAAGCACGCCGCCAGCGTTCGTCCTGAGCCAGGATCAAACTCTCCGTTGAAATCATGCAGGCAACCACCCAAAGGCAGCCACCAAATCTCATAGATTGTTTCTCCCGGCAAGAGACCGAATCGCCGACATAATTGTCGGAATCATCGTTTCTTACCAAAGGAACCATCACAACCAATCACCAACCAAAAGGCCAGATCAAAAGCTGCGACGGGTTATCAATTAATTCGTCGACTTTTGACACACTGTTGAGTTCTCAAGGATCAAGCGCGCACCGCACCCAGCCTCACGACCAAGCCCCGGGGCAACCTGACAAAACTTACCGGAGTGAGATTCGCCWGTCAAACCGGCCAATCTGCTTCCAGATGGGCAACCTGACAAAACTTACCGGAGTGAGATTCGCCTGTCAAACCGGCCAATCTGCTTCCAGATGCTTCCCTCGATGTCGGGCGTGCTGGACA
>NZ_LMFI01000011.1 GCF_001426745.1 Nocardioides sp. Root140 | reverse complement strand
TCACCACCAACACCTCGACGAAACCAGAGGCGCCCGCCCCGGGACCACCGGGACGGGCGCCTCACCCTGCCTCTTGACAGGAAGCAGCTACATATCAGCTGATCGACCAGGCAATGCCGTCGAGGATGTCCGCCTCGGAGACCACGAGCGTCTCGACCGTCGTACGCCGCAGCACCCGGTCGAGCACCAGCGCCCCGGCGCCGATGACGTCGGCGCGGCCCGGGTGCATGTAGGGCAGCGCGAGCCGCTGCTCATGAGTCATCGCGAGCAGCCGCTCGGTGAACTCGTGCAGCCCGGCCACCGGGATCACCGACTGGTCGATGCGCTCGCGGTCGTACGTCGGCAGGTCGAGCACGCCGGCGGCGAGGGTGATGATCGTGCCCGCGACCCCGACGACGGTGGCCGCGTCACCTGCAGGGACAGGGCACCGGTCGAGATGCGCGTCGATGTCTTCCGTGGCGGCGGCGATCTCGGCGGCCGCCGGCGGGTCCGAGTGGAGGTGACGCTCGTGCATGCGCACCGAGCCCATGTCCATGCTGAACTCCTGCTCGGGCCGGTCGGTGCCGAGGATCAGCTCGGTCGACCCACCACCGATGTCGACCACCAGCACGGGCGTCTTGGGGGCCTCTCGCAGGTTGCGGACCGCACCGTCGAAGGCGAGCCGGGCCTCCTCGTGGCCGGCGACCACCTCGGGCTCGATGCCGAGGCGCTCACGCACCCCGGCGACGAACACGTCGGAGTTGGACGCGTCGCGGCTGGCCGAGGTCGCGCAGAACCGGAGCCTCTTGACCGGGTGCTGCGCGATGAGTGCGGCGTACTCGTCGATCGCGGCGAACGTGCGGGCCAGGGCCTCGTCGGCCAGCCGGCCGGTGCGGTCGACGTCCTGGCCCAGGCGCACCATGCGGGTCTCGCGGACCAGCACGTCGGGCAGGTTCGCGATCATCAGCTTGATGGTGTTGGTGCCGCAGTCGATCGCCGCCACGGTGTTGGTCTCGCCGCTGGTCTGCTCGCCCTGGTTCGTCACGCGCGCCATCGTAGGCGGGTCAGGTCACAAGCGGATTGGCCACGTTCAGCGCCGGGAACCACGAGAAGTCCCGGTCCGCGCTCAACAGGGTCTCGACACCGTGGCCCAGGCAGATGGCAGCGATGCGCGCATCGTGCACCTTGGGGCCGACGACCGAGGTGTTGCCCAAGAGATCGGCGAGGATGGTGGCGTGGTCGCGCGACTCGGAGATCAGGTGAAGGTTGGGCAGATCCACCAACTGCCGGACAGCTGCCAAGGCGACGTCGGGCGCTGTGGCGGGCCGATAGATGCGCGGATGCGTGACGACTGCCAGGAACTCATGGACGCACGGCCAGGGAATCGCCCAAGCGGCCCGGCCCGTCGCGAGTCCGTGGAGGGCCGCAGCCGCCGGAGCGTGATGGGGGCTGTCCTCTCGGTGCGCGTAGACCAGGACGTTCGTGTCGACCGCGATCATGCGGGCAGGTCGTAGGACCGGGCGATCGCGTCAGCGGGTGTGATGCCAGCAAGCAGCCCTTCGCCCTTGACGGTCGGAAAGACGAAGTCAACACGCGGGCCGCTCTCGCTGCGGCGCTGCAGCTCGGCTCGCAGCCCGGCAACGATCAACTCGCGCAACGTGGTCCGCTGAGTGCGGGAGAGCGCCTTGGCCTCCGCCGCAAGCTCGTCGGGAATCTCGATCGTCGTCTTCATACTGCTCACCATACCAGTGGACCCATACTCCCGTACTTCCGTGCGATCCGGTTCACTCCGTCAGACCGCTCGTTGGCGTTGAGTGCACGATTTGTGTCGCGGTCGGGCCGACTCTCGACAGAAATCGTGCACTCAACGCAGTAATCAGGTGGGCGCGTTGCGCACGCGGCGCGCGGCGGGCGCCAGTACGACGAGTCAGCGCGACGCAGGATCAGTCGGAGGCCGAGGTCGAGGAGGCCGAGACGCAGGGGCCCGACTTCCACCAGTCGCCCAGGGTCTCGAGCACCTCGTCACCGAGCGGGTTCACGCCCGGGCCCTGGGCCAGCGACTGGCCGGCCAGCACGTGGAGGCACTTGACCCGGTTGGGCATGCCGCCGGCGGAGATGCCGGCGATCTCGGGGACCTGCTGACCGGTCGACTCGGCGATCGCCTCACGCGCGGCGAGGTAGGCCTCGTGCGCGGCGGCGTACTGCTCGGCGAGGGCGGGGTCCTCGGAGAGACGCTGCTGCATCTCCTTCATCAGCCCGGAGGCCTCGAGGGTGCCGATGCGCGAAGCGGCGCGCGGGCAGGTGAGGTAGTAGGTCGTGGGGAACGGTGTGCCGTTGTCGAGGCGCGGCTCGGTGGTCACGACGTCAGGGTTGCCGCACGGGCAACGGTGGCCGATCTCGTGGATCGAGCGGGGTTCGCGGCCGAGCTGGGCGGCGATCGCGTCGACGTCAGCGGGTTCGATCATTTCGGCGGGGCGATCTTGTTCACCGGGGTGTCGGGCTTGTCCTTGTTGGGGAACCCGGCGGCCTCGACCGAGCCCCAGGCGGTGTCCCACCAGGCCGGCGGCTCTTCCTCGGGCAGGTCACTGGCGTCGGTGAGCTGGTCCTTGGAGTCGAGCGGGTCGCCGTTCTCGTCGAGCACCATGTAGCCGGTCTCGCCGGGCATGATGTAGTTCAGCCGCTCCCGGGCCTGGGCCTTCACGTAGGCCTCGTCGTCCCAGCGGCGCTTCTCGCGCTCGAGCTGGCCGATGTCTTGTGTCGTCTCGTCGATCTGCGCGTGCAGGTCGGAGATGTGGCTCTGCTGCTCGAGGTAGGCCCGCATCGACGAGGCGAACGACACCGTCAGCACCGCGAGCACGAGCACCAGCACGGTGCCGCGACCGGTCAGCTTCGGGCGGACCGGCGTACGGCGCGCGGCCGGACGGCGTGGCGACGTACCGGGCGTCGCGACCGCACCGGGGCGCGGCCGCGACCCCCGGGGGCTCGTGGGCCTCCGGGTGCCTCGGGGACCGCTGCCCCGGTTCGGTCGACGCTCAGCCATGGGTCAGTCAGCTCCGGACGTAGCGCGGGAACGCGGCGGCACCGGCATAGCGGGCCGCCTCGCCGAGCTCTTCCTCGATGCGCAGGAGCTGGTTGTACTTCGCGACTCGCTCGGAACGGGCCGGGGCACCGGTCTTGATCTGGCCGCAGTTGGTGGCCACGGCGAGGTCGGCGATCGTGGTGTCCTCGGTCTCGCCGGAGCGGTGGCTCATCATGCAGCGGAAGCCGCTGCGGTGCGCGAGGTCGACGGAGTCGAGGGTCTCGGTGAGCGAGCCGATCTGGTTCACCTTGACCAGCAGGGCGTTGGCCTGGCCACCGTCGATGCCGCGCTGCAGCCGCTCGACGTTGGTGACGAACAGGTCGTCGCCGACCAGCTGGGTCTTGGCGCCGAGCTCGTCGGTGATGGTCTTCCAGCCCTCCCAGTCGTCCTCGTCGAGGGGGTCCTCGATCGAGACGATGGGGTACGCCGCCACGAGCTCGGCGTAGTAGGCGGTCATCTCGGCGGCCGTCTTCGAGGCACCCTCGAACGTGTAGGTGCCGTCGGTGCAGAACTCGCTCGCCGCGACGTCGAGCGCCAGGGCGATGTCCTTGCCGAGCGTGAAGCCGGCCTTCTCGACCGCGGTGGCGATCAGGTCGAGCGCGGCCCGGTTGCTGTCGAGGTTGGGCGCGAAGCCGCCCTCGTCGCCGAGGCCGGTGGCCAGGCCCTTCTCCTTCAGCACGGACTTGAGGGCGTGGTAGACCTCGGTGCCCTGGCGGAGGGCCTCACGGAAGGTGCTCGCACCGATCGGCGCGATCATGAACTCCTGGATGTCGACGTTGGAGTCGGCGTGGGAGCCACCGTTGAGGATGTTCATCATCGGCACCGGCAGCAGGTGGGCGTTGGGGCCGCCGACGTACCGGTAGAGCGGCAGCGCGGCCGAGTCGGCGGCGGCACGGGCCACGGCCAGCGAGACGCCGAGGATCGCGTTGGCGCCGATGTTGGCCTTGTTGGGGGTGCCGTCGAGGTCGAGCATCGTCTGGTCGACCAGGCGCTGGTCGTCGGCCTCGAGGCCCTCGATGGCGGGGGCGATCTGGTCGAGGACGGCCTTGACCGCCTTCTCGACGCCCTTGCCGGCGTAGCGGTCGCCGCCGTCGCGCAGCTCGACCGCCTCGAAGGCGCCGGTGGAGGCACCGGAGGGCACCGCCGCCCGGGAGAACGTGCCGTCGTCGAGCTGGACCTCGACCTCAACCGTGGGGTTGCCGCGCGAATCAAGGATCTCGCGGGCGCCGACTGCAGCAATGGAAGCCACTTGGGAATGCTCCTGGGGGTCGATGGATCGAGCGGCCCCAGCCTAACCGGGACGACTCCGGCATTCCGGCAGCACCCGCGCGTGTGGGACGGGTGTGCAACGGTCACCGCAGCACTGTCGGTGGTTCACCTGACGGCTACCTGCACGCCAGACGACCCCACGAGCATGCCCACGTCTCGTCTCGGGACCGTCCCTCGAAAGGCACACTCATGCTCGTACGCCGTGGACTGGCGCTCGCCGCCGTCGCCGCGTTGCCGTTCTCGCTCCTGTCGCTCGTCGACACGACCGCCTCCGCCGTACCGCCCGACGAGACCTCCTTCCACCGCCTCGCGACGTACCCGGTCTTCCAGAACGTGCCGGACGGCGTGGACCCCGCCGACCCGACGGTCGCGGAGATCTCGTCGGTCAGCGCGGACGGCCGGACCCTGGCCTACACCGACGCGCTCGGCGGCCGGATCGGGTTCCTCGACATCGCCGACCCGTCGGCGCCGAAGGGCCTCGGCAGCCATGACGTGTCGGGGAGCAGCAAGGGCGGGCAGCCGACGTCGGTCGCGGTGACCGACTCCAGTGCCGGCGAGGTCGCGCTCGTCGTGGTCGACGAGAGCACCTACCCCGGTCTCGAGGACACCCCGTGGGAGGACGAGGACCCGGCGCCCGGCGTCCGCGAAGGACGCCTCGACGTGGTGGGCCTGGCTGCGCCGCACGACGCGATCGCCTCGATCGACCTGGGCGGCCAGCCCGACTCGATCGCCATCTCCCCCGACGGCAGGTACGCCGCGATCGCGATGGAGAACCAGCGCAACGAGGCGGTCACCCCCGAGGGCGGCGACGAGGGCGACCTGCCCCAGCTCCCGAGCGGGTTCGTCCAGATCATCGACCTCTCGAACCCCGACGCCACCACGTGGGAGCCCCGTCGCGTCGACCTGCCCGCTGAAGCCCTGGCCGGGCTCGACACCCCCGAGGACGCCGAGCCGGAGTACGTCGACATCAACGACGACAACAAGCTGGCGTTGACCCTGCAGGAGAACAACGGCGTCGTGGTGATCGACCTCGCCACCGCCACGATCGACCACGCCTTCAGCGCCGGGAACGCGCGGGTCGAGGGCGTCGACACCTCCAAGAACGGCCTCTTCGACCCGACCGGTTCGATCGACGCACCGCGCGAGCCCGACGCGATCCAGTGGGTCGGCGACGGTCTGGTCGCCACCGCCAACGAGGGCGACTGGTTGGGCGGCACCCGCGGCTGGACGGTCTTCGACACGGCGACCGGCAACGTGGTCTGGGACGCCGGCAACACCTTCGAGCAGATCGCCACCCGCCTCGGCCTGCACAACAACGACCGGGCCGCGAAGAAGGGCGCCGAGCCCGAGGGCCTGGCGTTCGAGACCATCGGCGGTACGCCGTACGCGTTCGTCGGCTCGGAGCGCAGCAACTTCGTCGCGGTCTACGACATGACCGACCCGACCGCGCCGGTCTACACGCAGGCGCTCGCCACCACCAACGGACCCGAGGGCCTGCTGCCGATCCCGTCGCGTGACCTGCTGGTGGTCTCCTCCGAGGAGGACGACGCGGAGGCCGGGGTGCGGGCGTCTGTCGGGATCTTCAAGCTCGAGGACGGCGCCCCGGCGTTCCCCTCGGTGGTGTCCGGCGACGTCGACGGGCAGCCGATCGGTTGGGGCGCCCTCGGCGCGCTGAGCGAGGACCCGGCCGACGCCGACAAGCTGTGGGCGGCCAGCGACTCGGCGTACGCCACCGGCCGGATCTACCACCTCGACGTGAGCGCGAGCCCGGCCCGGATCGAGAGCGTCCTCGAGGTCACCGATGCCGACGGCGCCCGGGCCAAGGTCGACATCGAGGGCATCAGTGCCCGCCGGGGCGGCGGCTTCTGGGTCGCCTCCGAGGGTGCGACCGGGCCGCAGAACAAGGTGCTCCGCCTCGACCGCACCGGTCGTGTCGTCCAGACCCTGGCACTGCCGGCGACGGTCGCCGACGGCCTCGGCAAGTGGGGCCTCGAGGGCGTCTCGGCGGTCCGGAACGGCGTGAACGAGTACGTCTACGTCGCGCTGCAGCGGGCGGTCGCCGGTGAGTCGTTCGCCCGGATCGGTCGGTACGACGTGCGCGCCGGTCGCTGGACCTGGTTCGGCTACACGCTCGAGAAGACCGACGTCGAGGGTGACTGGGTCGGCCTGTCCGAGATCACCGCGATCGACGCCGACACCGTCGCGGTCATCGAGCGCGACAAGCTCAACGGTCCGCGCGCCGCGTTGAAGGCGGTCTACACGGTCGACCTGCCGATGTCGCACAAGGTCGCCGTACGACCGGTGAGGAAGCGGCTCGCGGTCGACGTACTGCCCGCGATGCAGGCGCTGAACGGCTGGACCCAGGAGAAGCTCGAGGGTCTCGGCATCACCGGGGACGGCCGGGTCTTCGCAGTCACCGACAACGACGGGCTCAAGGACGCCACCGGCGAGACGCAGCTGCTCGAGCTCGGCTCCGCGAAGTCCCTCTTCCGCCGTTGAGCCTCGATACTCCCTGACGTTCCGGTCCTCCTTGGGGCCGAAACGTCAGGGAGTATCGCAATTCTGGGGCCGAAACGTCATGGACTATCCCGTTGAAAGATCAACCGTGAGGGAACGCACACCCCAAAATCGTGAGATCGGGGAATGTCGAGCGAGCGAGTGGACTTAAGGTCACGTCACCACTCATGCACCTCCGCCCCACCACCCCCGGGACGGACCGGAAAGGACGACGATGTCGACGCCCGACGTACCTCTGATCGAGGCCCCCAAGAAGAACCCGCTGTTCCTGATCCTGGGCGGCCTCGTCGCCCTCGCGCTGATCGCCGGTCTCGTGTACGCCGTGTTCCTGCGCGGCGACAAGAACGAGAAGGTGACCATCGGCGTCGTCGACTCCAGCGAGGCCTACTGGCAGACGTACGTCGACGAGGCGAAGAAGGAAGGCATCGACGTCGAGCTGGTCAACTTCACCGAGTACACCCAGCCCAACCCGGCGCTGACCAACAAAGACATCGACCTCAACGTCTTCCAGCACATCGTCTACCTGGCTGACTACAACGTCGCCAACGACCAGGACCTGACGCCGATCGGCTCGACCGCGATCTACCCGCTTGCGCTCTACTCCAAGAAGTACGACGACGTCGCCGACATCGAGGACGGCGAGACCGTTGCCGTGCCGAACGACCCGAGCAACCAGGCCCGCGGCCTGCTCGTGCTGCAGTCGGCCGGCCTGATCACGCTGAAGTCGGGCGGCTCGATCTTCTCCGACCTCTCCGACGTCGACGAGGCCAACTCGAAGGTGAAGGTCAAGGCACTGAGTGCCGAGCTGACCGTCACCTCGCTGGAGGACCTGGCCGCCGCGATCGTCAACAACGACTTCGTCGCGGACGCCGGCCTCAAGCCCGAGGACGCCATCGCCCAGGACGACCCGTCCGACCCGAACGCCGTGCCCTACGTCAACGTGTTCGTGGCCCGCGCGGGCGACGCCGACGCCGCGACGTACAAGAAGCTCGTGAAGATCTTCCAGGACAGCGACGCCGTGCAGAAGGAGCTCATCGAGGCCTCCGCCGGCACCGGGGTCTCGGTGAAGACCCCGGTCAAGGACCTGGCGTCGTCGCTCGAGAAGGTCGAAGCCGACACCGAGGCACAGAAGAAGTAGTCGTGGCCCTCATCGAGATCCGCGCCGCGTCCCGGGAGTTCCCGGGGCGCGGCCGCGGCAGTACGCCGGTGCTTGCGCTGGACCGGGTCGACCTCGACGTGCAGGAGTCGGAGATCCTCGGGATCGTCGGCTACTCCGGGGCCGGCAAGTCGACGCTGCTGCGGTTGATCAACGCCCTCGACCAGCCGACGTCCGGCACGGTCACGGTCGACGGCTCGGTGGTGAGCACGCTCAAGGAGCGCCAGCTGCTGCCGGTGCGGGCCGAGATCGGGATGATCTTCCAGCAGTTCAACCTGCTCTCCAGCCGCACCGTGTGGGGCAACGTCGCCTACCCGCTGCAGGTTGCCAAGGTGCCGAAGGCCGAGCACCAGGGGCGCATCTCGGAGCTTCTGCACTTCGTCGGCCTCGCCGACAAGGCGCACGCCTACCCGAACGAGCTCTCGGGCGGTCAGAAGCAGCGCGTCGGCATCGCCCGCGCACTGGCGACGAACCCGAAGATCCTGCTGGCCGACGAGCCGACCAGCGCACTCGACCCGCAGACCACCGACGAGGTGCTGGCGCTGCTGCGCCGGGTCAACGAGGAGCTCGGCATCACGATCGTGTTGATCACCCACGAGATGGAGGTCGTGCGCACCTTGGCCCACACCGTCGCGGTGATGGAGGAAGGGCGCATCGTCGAGCAGGGTCCCGTCTTCGACCTGTTCGCCAACCCGCAGCACGTGGCGACGAAGCGGTTCGTCAGCACGCTGGTCGAGCAGGGCCCGCCCGAGCACGCGCGGGCCCGGTTGCGTGAGCGACACGAGGGCCGGTTCATCACCCTCTCGCTGCGTGACGACTCGGTGACGCCGTCCGACGTGTTCGCCCAGCTCATCGAGCGCGGCGTGCGCTTCGAGCTGATCCACGGCGGCATCGAGGACGTCAACGGCCGCACCTTCGGGCACCTCACGCTCTCGCTGACCGGCGACCGCGTCGACGAGGCCGTGACCGCGGTCTCCGCCATGGTCGAGACGACGGAGGTGCCGTGATGGAGCGGCTCAGCGAACTGCAGGACCTGTTCTGGGCGGCCACCGGCGAGACCCTCTACATCGTCTTCGCGGTGCTCGTGCTCGGCGGACTCGGCGGGCTCCTCCTCGGCATCCTGCTCTACGTGACCCGCGGTGGCGGCATCAAGCCCAACGCCCCGGTCTCGTTGGTCGCCAACATCGTGGTCAACGTCTTCCGGCCGATCCCGTTCATCATCTTCATCGCCGCGGCCCAACCACTGGCCCGCGCGGTGACCGGCACCGGCATCGGCAACAAGCCGGTGATCTTCGTGATGGCGATCGCGGCCACGTTCGGCATCAGCCGGATCGTCGAGCAGAACCTGCTCACCGTCGACCCCGGCGTGATCGAGGCGGCCCGCGCGATGGGCGCCAGCCGCACCCGCATCGTGTTCACGGTGCTGCTGCCCGAGGCCCTGGGCCCGCTGATCCTGGGCTACACGTTCGCCCTGGTGGCCCTGGTCGACATGTCGGCGGTGGCCGGCGTGGTCGGCGGTGGTGGCCTCGGCAACTTCGCGATCGTCTACGGCTACCGCCAGTTCGACGAGGTCGTCACGTGGGCCGCCGTACTCATGATCATCCTGATCGTGCAGCTCGCGCAGTTCCTCGGCAACACCCTGGCCCGCAAGGTCATGCGCCGCTGACCCCGGGTTGCCCGGCCCTCGCCACGTCATCGGATTCGGGTATCTCCACGCGGTACGACGCGCACCGCGCACCCGCCGTCATACGTTCGAGTTCCGAGACATGACTGGGGGTCGCACGGCCGTGCGACCCCGAGGGTCCATCAGGGAACCCGGGGGGGACCATGCGGCGCACGCTCGTGAAACTGGCTGCAGGCCTGGCCGCCGTTCCGCTCGCGCTCCTGACCCCGGCCGGTCCAGTGACTGCCGACGAGACCCCGACAGCGGCTGGCCCCGACCAGATCGTGACGCCGGCCGACGACTCGATGATCCCCGCCGGCCCGGTGAGCTGGAGCGTCACGGCCGGAGACGTCGGCTACTTCGAGGTGACCCTCACGTGCAACGACGACCCGGTGAGCGAGTCCTCCTTCCGCAGCGACGCTCCGGGGAGCCTGCACACCGGGACCTTCCCCAGCGTGGCCGGGGGCTACTGCAACCTCGGCGTCTACAACTCGGGCACGGCGGTGACCACGTGGTCCTACTTCAACGTGTCTCCCCCGATGCCCACGGTCGTCGACCTGACGGCCGGACCCAGCACGTTCTACCCGCGGGTGCGTGACGGCTACCAGGACCACGTGGCCCTGACCTTCCAGAGCCGCCTCGACTCCGCCATCACGGTGAGGATCCGAGAGGACTCGACGGGCCGGACAGTCCGGACCCTCCAGTCCCCCGAGGACATCTGGTCACTGCACTACGGCCGGCGAACCCTCACGTGGGACGGGCTCACCGCCGGCGGCGCGATGCTCCCTGTCGGACGCTACACCGCGTTCGTCACCTCGACGCTGGACGGTCACTCGAGCACGGAGCACGTCCCGGTCTGGATCGCGACCGGCCACCGCAACGTCAGCGTCACCCGGGTGAAGGACGGGCGGCGCGGCGCCAGCAACACCACGCGGGGCAACTGCCGCACCCGGGATGCCCATCCCGGCAACCGCCTGGAGTGCCGCGGCGGCACCTACGCCCAGGCGACCTACACGTTCACCGTCCCGAGCCACGCCCGCAACATCGCCTGGGCCGTCCGTGGCTCCAGCGTGTGCTGCGGCAGCGGCCGACTCGTCCGCGCCGGCACCCGGTTCGCACCGACTCGCTTCCGCATCCGGGTCCGGGTGACCGATCACAGGTCGTACGTCGTCCGCCGGGCCCTGATCCGCTACACGGTGCGCCGCCAGATCTGAGCGCTTGTAGTCGGATCGAACCATGGCCCCATGGTCCGAAATGCACACCGAGGGACCCAAGTAGGCCATGTTCATCCGTTCCCCCACGGTGCAAGGGTGTCTGGCCCTACGCTCGGGTGCGTCCGCGGTCTTCTGCCCCGGACCGGGGGCCCGCGCGGTCAGGTGAGCCACGACGACGGACACAAACCGGCACGCGCATGTCCTCCAAGCCACGCCTCGGACAGGAACATGCATGCGTCTCGCAATCTCGGCACTCACGGCAGCTGTGCTGGCCGTTCCACTCAGCGCTCTCGTCGCCACCGGACCTGCGACGGCCGATGACTCGTCGCTGACCAACGACTCGGCACAGGTCGAGACGTCGGTCTCGGGCGACCCGGAGCCATCCGACTCGCCGGCCGAGTCGTCGTCGGAGGTGCCGGCAGACGAGACCGAGACCCCCTCGGAACCCGTCGCGCCAGCCGGGCCGGCGGATGACGACGCGGCCACACCCCAGCCAGAATCCACTGAGGGCGCGAAGACGACCCCGGGGATCACGGCGTCTGAGGCACCGTCCGCAGCGGCAGCGTACGCCGACAGGATCCTGGCGCCGGCGAACGGCGCCAACGTCCCTGCCGGCAATGTGAGCTACACGTTCGTTGCCGGCGACGCGGCCTCCTACTACGTGGAGCTGACCTGCGACGACACCTACGACTACGTGTCCCACTCCAGTTCGTACGCCGGTCAGCAGTTCAGCGGATCCCTGGGCCCGGCGAACGCGGGTGAGGACTGTCGTCTGGAGGTCTACAACTACGACACGGGCATGTCGACGTACAGCGACTTCACCGTCGCCCTGCCCGCACCCGAGGTCCGCAACCTGAGCGCCAGCCGGAGCACGTTCTATCCCAGGGTTCGCGACGGGTACCTCGACAAGACGGGCTTCACCTTCGGGAGCCGACTTGACTCGGCCATCACCGTGAGCATCCGCCGGAACGCGACGGGTCGAGTCGTGCGAACCCTCAAGTCATCGGCCAATTCCTGGGCCGACTACTACGGGCGACGCACGCTCGCGTGGAACGGCCTGAACGCTGCGGGCAGCAAGGTACCCGTCGGTCGCTACACCGCCATCGTCAAGTCCACGTTGGGCGGCCGATCGGCGACTGCCCACGTCGTCGTCCAGGTCGCGACGGGATACAAGACCTTCACGATCTCCAAGGTCAAGGACGGGTGGTACGACTCCCGGGACCAGACCCGCGGAAACTGCTACACCCGCGACTACGACCCGGGCAACCACCTCGACTGCTGGGGTGGCGCCTACGCCCAGGCCAGCTACAACTTCGCCATCCCGGCGAACGCCCGAAACATCCGCTGGGCAGTCGGCGGCTACAGCCTGTGCTGTGACAGCGGCCGCCTCATTCGCACCGGGACCCGAGTGTCCCCGACTCGCTTCATGGTCCGCGTGAAGGTGACCTACTGGCGCTCGTTCGTGGTCGAAAGGGTGCGTCTCCGCTACACGGCGCGCCGCCAGATCTGAGCCCAGCCTCTCGATACTCCCCAACGTCTGGCTCCTCCTCACGTCCGATCGAGGCGCCAGACGTTGGGGAGAATCTGTCAGGTGGAGGCGGAGGCGGCGGACTGGGCGGCGCGGGCGCGCATCAGGAACGCGATCCACAGCAGGAACACCGCGTCGGCGGCAGGCACGTCGTCGGGCACGTCGACCCACGGCTTGTTGGTCCAGAAGCTGCCCTTGCCGCTGGCCCCGATCGCGGTGCCGTCACGGAACACGTCGTACGCGCTGATGAACACGCCGGCCGGCTTGATCTCGTACGTCGTGCTGCCGGACGTGACCTGCCAGCCCTGGCGCCAGAAACTGGGCCGGGTGGCGCTGAGGCGCAGGGCCGGGTCGGACTCGCAGATGCCCGTGCGGGCACCGCCGTCCTTGCCGAACGACCACGGGCGGCCCTCGATGACCACGGTCGCCCGCTCCGACCAGAACGACTTGTCGAGCTCGGCGATCGTCGTGCCGTCCGCGCGCGAGACGGACATCAGGCCCATGCTCTTCTCGAGCTGATATCTCATGACGAAGCGTCTTCCCCGTCCCGGACCCTGAGAAACCGAGGTCAACGGGACGCTTCCGAACGCACCACTCAAGCCCTCGGTCGACTTCGCTCAGTCGGCTCGACCACCGAGATGGCGTTCCGCGGTAGCCCAGGGCTCATGGCGAGGCTCATGCCGACGCTGGGCTACCGCTGGAGCCGCGCCCGACGTCCGACGTGTCTTCGAGACGGCGAGACGACGTACGGCGTCGGCGGCGCTCAGACTCCGGCAACCTCGGGTACGCCGGCGAGCGCGGCGGTGAGGTCGGCCTCGGAGAGCGGGTCGTCCTCGAGATGCCCCGCGAGGAACGAGTCGTAGGCGCCGAGCTCGAGCAGCCCGTGGCCGGACAGCAGGATCACGATCACCTTCTCCTGGCCCGACTCCTTGGCCTCCAGCGCCTCGCGGCGGGCCTGGGCCAGGGCATGGGCGGACTCGGGTGCCGGCACGATGCCCTCGGTGCGGGCGAACTCGACAGCGGCCTCGAAGCACTCGCTCTGGTGCAGCGCGGTGGCCTCGATCAGGCCCTCGTGCACGGCGTGGCTGACCAGCGGCGCCATGCCGTGGTAGCGGAGGCCCCCGGCGTGGATCGTGGACGGCACGAAGTCGTGGCCGAGGGTGTACATCTTCATCAGCGGGGTGAGGCCGGCGGTGTCGCCGAAGTCGTAGCGGTACTCACCACGGGTCAGCGTCGGGCACGACGTGGGCTCGACAGCCAGGATCCGCGGGCTCTGGTTGCCGGCCAGCTTCTCGCGCAGGAACGGGAACGCCAGCCCGGCGAAGTTGGAACCACCTCCGGCGCAGCCGACGACGAGGTCGGCACCGGACTCGCCGGCCTTGGCCAGCTGGAGCAGGGTCTCCTCGCCGCTGATCGTCTGGTGCAAGAGCACGTGGTTGAGCACCGACCCGAGGGCGTACTTCGCGTTCGGGTCCTGGCCGGCCAGCTCGACGGCCTCGGAGATCGCGATGCCGAGCGAGCCGGGGTGGCCCTCCGGGAACGCCTTGCCCGACTCGGTCATCCGGCTGGGTGAGCGGTGCACCTTGCCGCCGAAGACCTCGATCAGCGTGCGGCGCTGCGGCTTGGTGTCGTACGACGCCCCGACCTGCCAGACCTCGCAGGTCATGTCGAACAGGGAGCAGGCGTAGGACAGGGCGGTGCCCCACTGCCCGGCACCGGTCTCGGTGGTGAGCCGGTTGATTCCGTTGATCTTGTTGTAGTAGGCCTGCGGCACGGCCGTGTTGACCTTGTGCGAACCGGCCGGCGAGACGCCTTCGTACTTGTAGTAGATCCGCGCCGGCGTGCCGAGCTTCCGCTCCAGCGACCGGGCCCTGAACAGCGGCGAGGGTCGGTACTGCGCGTAGACCTCGCGCACCGCCTCCGGGATCTCGATGAACCGCTCGGCACTGACCTCCTGGGCGATCAGCTCCGGCGGGAAGAGCGGCGCGAGGTCGTCGGGACCGACCGGCTGGTGGGTGCCGGGGTGCAGTGGCGGCGGAGGAGGCGTGGGCAGGTCGGCGACGATGTTGTACCAGTGCGTCGGCATCTCCGACTCGTCCAGCAGGTACTTGCGCGGCTCAGTCATCACGGCTCCTCCGGGTTGGTTGGCGCCAACCTACCGCCGGATCGGAGCCCGCTCAGGCGAACGGCCGCAGAGGTTCACGTCCCGGCAGTGCGGCGTACGGCGTCACGCAGCGCCTGCTCGGGATCGACGCCGTCGCGGCGGGCCTCGTCGACGAGGGCCAGGAGGCGGTCACCGAGGTCGGCGTCGGCATCGGAGACGTCGACCAGGGCCGGCACGGTGCGTCCCTCGCGAGCCTGCCGGTCGAGCACCTTGTCGGCCAGCAGCAGCGCCGGCAGTGTCGGGGGCAGACCGTCGAAGACCGAGGTGCGTTGCTTCTCGTCGGCCTTGATCGCCTGCCAGATCTCGTTGATCTCGGCGGGATCGTCGGAGGAGGCGGCGTCACCGAAGACGTGCGGGTTGCGGCGCACCATCTTGGCGATCAGGTCGGCGGCGACGTCGTCGATCGTGAAGGCGCCGGTCTCGGCCGCGATCTCGGCGTGGAACCAGACCTGCAGGAGCAGGTCGCCCAGCTCTTCACGCAGGTGCTCCCGGTCGCCGAGCTCGATCGCCTCGAGAGTCTCGTGCGTCTCCTCGAGGAGGAAGCGGGCCAACGACCGGTGCGTCTGCCCGGCCTTCCAGGCGCACTCGGTGCGCATCCGGGTCATCACCGCGGTCAGCTCGACCAGCCGCTCCCCCGGCACCGTGTCCGGGAACGAGTCCGACGCCGCGCCCGACGCCGCGTCCGACGAACCGGTCATGAGAGGGCCTCGCTCAGCCGCACTTCTGGGAGTCCGGCAACGACGCGAGGTAGGCCTTGCCCTCGGACTTGCCGTTGGCGAACTTCAACGCCTCGGCGGTGAGGTCACTGACCGCGACGGAGAGCTGCCCGGAGTCGCCCGTGAAGCGTGGGTCCGTGGTGATCTCGAGCTCCTGGCCCCAGGCCTGGACGACGGAACGGCCCCGATCGAGGGCCTTCTGGCCGGCGGGCAGGCCGGTGTCCATGCCGGCGGCCAGGTAGATCACGCTCGCGGTGGGCTTGAGGCTCAGGTCGACGTACTCGTCGATGGACTCCTCGCTCGCCGGCGGAGCACCCGCGTCCTTGGGATTCAGCGCGTCCTCGGCCTGCTTGCGCAGCACCGGCAGCAGGGTCGCCTTCGCCTCGGAGAGGTCGAGGTCGTGCGCCTCGGCGTACTGCTCCGCCACCTGCTCGGTGGCGAGGTCCTCGATCGCGGCGGACCGGGCCAGCGCCATCGGCACCTCGAGCTTCTGGGCGTGCAGGCTCTCGAGGTTGAAGTCGCAGAACTCCCTGGCGCGCGCGTCGACCTGGTCGATCGAGATCTCGTGGTCGCCGACCACGGCGGCCGCACCGGGGTGCACGTCGGGGCCGAGGTCGGACCCGCATCCGGAGAGCGCCAGCATCGACACTGTGCCCATCGACACTGCGCTCAGGGCTACGGCGAGGCGGATCCTCACGGTCGGACTCCTTCGAGGTTTGCTGATCTTGCGTCCACCCACATTCAAGCAGGCGGCGTGACGCCGCTCACGCCCCGGGTTGTACGGCGACCGCCGGCGGGTCGATCACACCGTCGATCACCTGGCGTGCCCACGCGAGCAGGTCCTCGTCACGGATGTGGCCACCGGGCACGGTCGGCCGCGGCACGAGCACGGTCTTGCTGGTCGTCTTCACCAGCGACTTCGGGTAGACCCGTTGCAGCTTCAGGGTGCGTGACTCGGGCAGCTCGACGGGTGCGAAGCGCACGTTCTTTCCGGCCAGGGTCACCTCGCTGATGCCGGCCTGCCGGGCCCGCGCGCGGAACCGGGCTACCTCGAGCAGCGAGGCCACCGACTTCGGCGGGTTGCCGTAGCGGTCGAGCATCTCCTCGCGGAGCAGCTCGACGTCGGCGTCGGAGCGCACCTCGGCCAACCGCTTGTACATCTCCAGGCGCAACCGCTCGGAGGGGATGTAGTCGTGGGGCAGGTGGGCGTCGATCGGCAGCTCGATGCGCACCTCGGCCAGCTCGGGCTCCTTGTCACCGCGGAACTCGGTGACCGCTTCGCCGACGAGTCGCACGTAGAGGTCGAACCCGACGTCGGCGATGTGTCCGGACTGTTCGCCGCCGAGCAGGTTGCCGGCGCCGCGGATCTCGAGGTCCTTCATCGCGATCGCCATGCCGCCGCCGAGGTCGGAGTGCTGGGCCAGCGTGGCCAGCCGCTCGTGGGCGGTCTCGGTCAGCGGCTTCTCGCTCGGGTAGAGGAAGTAGGCGTAGGCGCGCTCACGGGAACGCCCGACGCGGCCACGCAGCTGGTGCAGCTGCGAGAGGCCGAGGGTGTCGGAGCGCTCGATGATCATCGTGTTCGCGTTGGACACGTCGAGGCCCGACTCGACGAGCGTCGTACAGACCAGCACGTCGAAGCGCTTCTCCCAGAAGTCGAGCATCACCTGCTCGAGCTGGCGCTCGTTCATCTGGCCGTGCGCCGTGGCGACACGGGCCTCGGGCACGAGCTCCTTGATCTTCTGCGCGGCCTTCTCGATCGACTGCACCCGGTTGTGGATGTAGAAGACCTGGCCCTCGCGCAACAGCTCACGGCGGATCGCGGCGGTCACCTGGCGGTCCTCGTAGCCGCCGACGTAGGTCAGCACGGGGTGCCGCTCCTCCGGCGGGGTGGCGATCGTCGACATCTCGCGGATGCCGGTGATCGTCATCTCGAGCGTGCGCGGGATCGGGGTGGCCGACATGGAGAGCACGTCGACGCTGGTGCGCAGCGTCTTCATCTTCTCCTTGTGCTCGACGCCGAAGCGCTGCTCCTCGTCGACGACGATCAGGCCGAGGTCCTTGAACCGCACCTCGGCGTTGAAGAGCCGGTGGGTGCCGATGACGATGTCGACGGTGCCGTCGGACAGGCCCTCCATGACCTCCTTGGCCTCCTTGTCGCTCTGGAACCGCGACAGGGCGCGCAGGTTGACCGGGAAGCCGCTCATCCGCTCGGCGAACGTCGAGAAGTGCTGGGTCACCAGCAGCGTGGTCGGCACGAGGACGGCGACCTGCTTGCCGTCCTGCACCGCCTTGAACGCGGCACGGACGGCGATCTCGGTCTTGCCGTAGCCGACGTCGCCGCAGACCAGGCGGTCCATCGGCACCTGCTGCATCATGTCGCTCTTGACCTCGTCGACCGTGCTCAGCTGGTCGGCGGTCTCCTGGAACGGGAAGGCGTCCTCGAGCTCACGCTGCCACGGGGTGTCGGGTCCGAACGCGTGGCCCTTGGTGGCCTGGCGTGCGGCGTACAGCTTGATCAGCTCGGAGGCGATCTCGCGCACCGCCTTGCGGGCCTTGCCCTTGCGCTTGGCCCAGTCGGCGCCGCCGAGCCGGTCGAGGCTGGGCGCCTCGCCGCCGACGTAGCGGGTGACCTGGTCGAGGGTGTCGGCCGGCACGTAGAGGCGGTCGGGGGCCGCGCCACGCTTGGCCGCGCCGTACTCGAGCACGAGGTACTCGCGGGTCGCGCCCTGCACCTCGCGCTGCTTCATCTCGACGTAGCGGCCGACGCCGTGCTGCTCGTGCACCACGTAGTCGCCGGGCTTCAGCTCGAGCGGGTCGATCTGCTTCTTGCGTCGCGCGGGCAGCTTGCGCATGTCGCGGGTGCTGGACTTCTGCCCGGAGATGTCCTCACCGGTGAGGACGGCGAAGTGCTCGCCGACCATGCCCGCGATCAGCTGTGCCTGCAGCACGTTGACCACGCCGTCGACGTCTTTCGGTGGTCGAGTAGGGCGCTCTGCGCCCGTATCGAGGTCTTTCGGTGGTCGAGTAGGGCGCTCTGCGCCCGTATCCAGGTCTTTCGGTGGTCGAGTAGGGCGCTCTGCGCCCGTATCGAGACCGGGCGACTCGACCAGCCGGGCGGCGACCTCGTTCTCGCCCAGCACCTCGACGGTGCGCTCGGCCGGGCCGTGGCCCTCGCGGACCACGAAGACCTGCCTGCCGGCATCGAGCCAGCCCTTGATGTCCTGCACGGCCTGGGCGACGTCGCCGCGGTAGGCCTCGGCCGGGTTCAGCGCGATCACCCGGGTGGCGGGTACGTCGGGGTCGAGCGGTGAGCCCGGGCCGTCCAGGCCATCCTCGTCAAGTCCGAACGGGCTCACCGACCACCACGACAGGCCGCTGGCGATCGCGTGCTCGCGCACGTCGCCGAGCTCCTTGTAGGACGCGGCGCCGAGGTCGATCGGCGCCACACCGCCACTGGCGGCGGCGGCCCACGAGGCCCCGAGGAACTCCTCGCTCGTGGCGACCAGGTCGTGGGCCCGCGAGCGCACCCGCTCGGGGTCGAGCACCAGCACGTTGGTGGCCGCCGGCATCAGGTCGACCAGCAGCTCCATCTCGTCGACCAGCACGGGAGTCAGCGACTCCATGCCCTCGACCGCGATGCCGTGGGCGATCTTGTCGGTCAGCTCGAGCAGCTGCGGGTGGGCGGCACCGAGCTCGGCCGCGCGTCGGCGTACGTCGTCGGTCATCAGCAGCTCGCGACACGGCGGCGCCCAGAGCCGCTCGACGGTGTCGAGGGTGCGCTGGTCGGCGACCGCGAAGCTGCGGATCTCCTCGACGTCGTCGCCCCAGAACTCCACGCGCAGGGGGTGCTCCTCGGTCGGCGGGAAGACGTCGACGATGCCACCTCGGACGGCGTACTCGCCGCGCCTCTCGACCAGGTCGACACGGGAGTACGCCGCGTCGCTGAGCCGGCGGGCCACGTCGTCGAGGTCGACGGTGTCGCCCTTGACCAGCTCGACCGGGGCGAGGTCGCCGAGGCCCTTGACCTGGGGCTGCAGCACGCTGCGCACCGGTGCCACGATGACCTTGAGCTCGCCCTCCTCTGGGTGCACGATGCGACGCAGCACCGCCAGGCGCCGGCCGACCGTGTCACTGCGCGGGCTGAGCCGCTCGTGGGGAAGGGTCTCCCAGCTCGGGAAGTAGGCGACCAGGCTCGGCTCGATCAGGTCGGAGAGCGTGTCGACGAGGTCCTCGGCCTCGCGCTGGGTGGCGGTCACGACCAGCACGGTGCGGCCCTCGCGGACCAGCCCGGCCACGACGAACGGGCGTACGCCGGCCGGCCCGGTCAGGTCGAGCGCGTTGACGGTGCCGACGTCGGCCAGCGCCCCGGCCAGGGTCTTGTCGGCCAGCACGACATCGGCGAGCCCTTGCAGGCGCATTGCGTTCCTCCACACGACGACAGCCCCCGGTCAGGAATGACAGGGGGTGAACGTGGCCATCCTACGGGGCCCAGGCGACAGGTTTCTGTGGGCGGAGCTCGAGGACCAGCAGGGCGCAGCACAGCACACCCGCCCACAGCTCGGACCAAGGAACGAACGTGACCGCGACCAGGCCGACGATCACCAGGACCAGCGGCCCCCACGTGCGCACCGACGAGTCGTGCAGCCGCAGGTGGACCGCCCACAGGGCCATCAGGAACACCGCCGCCGGTCCGGTGACGAACGCCGAGCTGACCACGTCGCTGATCTCGGAGTGGTGGGAGTAGAAGTCGATCCGCGCCGCAAGACCGGCTCCGAGGGCAGCACCCGAGGCGAAGATGAAGTAGTGGCCGAAGCCCCACGCGAAGGGGTTCACGTCGTTGTCGCCGGAGAGCACGTCGCCGGTGTCGCGCGAGAAGTAGAGCCACCAGGTGCTGAAGACCACCAGGAGTCCCCCGACGACCACCAGGCCGGCCCGCCAGCCGATCGTCTCGTCGTCGATGGCGACCTGGATCGCCACCGTCGTCGACAGCACCGTCTCGCCGAGCACGATGATGAACATCAGCGAGTAGCGCTCGGCGATGTGGTGCGGGTGCCAGGGCGTCGGCCCGGACTGCTCGGCCCAGAACGGCACGGCCAGGTCGGCCAGGGCGAGCACCAGGAAGGCCGGCACGAGCAGGTCGTGCGGAACCCACAGGAACGCCACCCAGCCGAGCTGTACGGCGACCAGGCCCAGCACGTAGCGGCGGCAGGTGGCCCGACCTCCCGTGTGGCCCTTCGCGGCACGCAGCCACATTGAGACGAGGCCTATCCGCATGATCACGTAGCCGACGACGATGAGGGTGAAGTCCTCCTCGAAGAGCCGGGGCACACCGGCGGCGACCACCAGCGAGCCCGAGATCTGCAGCAGCGTCAGCACCCGGTTGAGCGGGTCGTCGCTGTCGAAGGCGGAGTTGAACCAGGCGAAGTTCAGCCACGCCCACCAGATCGCGAAGAAGGCGATGCCGAAGAACAGCACCCCGTGGGCCACGTGGTCCTCGCTGATCGCGTGGTGCAGCTGCAGCGCCGCCTGCGCGATCGCGACGACGTAACAGAGATCGGTGAAGAGCTCGAGCGGCGTCGCCGCCCGATGCTCTTCCTGGGGATCACGGGGGCGCAGGGCGAGTCGCGGCGAGACCATGGCGCAGAGTTTTCCACGTTCCCGGCCGGAATCGGGCGCGCCCGCGTGGTGATGCGGACGCGCCCGCCCGATCAGGCCGCGACGACCTGCTCGGCCTCGGGCACCAGGGCCCGCTCGAGGATCTCGGTGACCCGACCGACCGGGGTCACGGTCAGCGCCGCCAGGATCTCGGCCGGTACGTCGTCGAGGTCGGCGCGGTTGCGCTCCGGGATGAACACCTCGGTGACCCCCGCCCGTTGCGCCGCGAGCAGCTTCTGCTTCACCCCGCCGATCGGCAGCACCCGACCCGAGAGCGTGACCTCGCCGGTCATCGCGATGTCGGAGCGCACCGCCCGGCCCCTGAGCAGCGACACCAGTGCGGTCACCATCGTGACCCCCGCGGACGGTCCGTCCTTCGGTGTCGCCCCCGCCGGGAAGTGCACGTGCAGGGACTGCTCGAAGGCGCTCGCCGGGATGCCGAGCTCGGCCGCGTGCGAGCGCACCCAGGACAGGGCGATGTGGGCCGACTCCTTCATCACGTCGCCGAGCTGCCCGGTGACCGTGAGCCCGGCCTCCCCGTCTGCGGCCGACGTCTCGACGTAGAGGACGTCGCCGCCCATGCCGGTGACGGCCAGGCCGGTCGCGACCCCGGGCACCGACGTGCGCTCCTCGAGGTCCGGCGTGAACCGGGGCCGCCCCAGAAGGGCGGTCAGCTGCTCCACACCGATGTCGAGGCGCTCGACCTCGCCCGACGCGATCCGGGCGGTGGCCTTGCGGAACGCCTTGGCCAGCAGCCGCTCGACCTGCCGTACGCCGGCCTCGCGGGTGTAGTTGGCCGCGATCTCCCGCAGCGCCTCGTCGTCGATGGTGACCTCGTCGATGCCCAGCCCGGCCCGCTCGAGCTGCCGCGGGACGAGGAAGTCGCGGGCGATGGCGACCTTGTCCTCCTCGGTGTAGCCGTCGATCGAGACCAGCTCCATCCGGTCCAGCAGCGCGGCCGGGATCTGGCCGACCTCGTTGGCGGTCGCGATGAACAGCACGTCGGAGAGGTCCAGGTCCAGCTCGAGGTAGTGGTCGCGGAACGTGTGGTTCTGCGCGGGGTCCAGCACCTCCAGCAATGCCGCAGCCGGGTCACCCCTGTAGTCGGAGCCCACCTTGTCGACCTCGTCGAGCAGCACGACCGGGTTCATCGAGCCGGCCTCCTTGACGGCGCGCACGATGCGGCCGGGCAGGGCGCCGACGTACGTCCGCCGGTGGCCGCGGATCTCGGCCTCGTCGCGGACCCCGCCGAGTGCGACGCGGACGAACTTGCGGCCCAGGGTGCGCGCCACCGACTCGCCGAGCGACGTCTTGCCGACCCCGGGAGGGCCGGCGAGCAGGATCACCGCACCGGAGCCCCGGCCTCCCACGACGTCGAGACCACGCTCGGCGCGACGTGCGCGCACCGCGAGGTACTCGGTGATCCGGTCCTTGACCTCGTCGAGCCCGTGGTGGTCGGCGTCGAGCACCGCCCGGGCGGCGGCGACGTCGGTGTCGTCCTCGGTCCGCACCGACCAGGGCAGGTCGAGCACGGTGTCCAGCCAGGTCCGGATCCAGCCGGCCTCCGGGTTCTGGTCGCTGGCGCGCTCGAGCTTGTCGACCTCGCGCAGCAGCGCCTCCCGCACCGCCTCGGGCACGTCGGCCGCGTCGATCCGGGCCCGGTAGTCGTCGCCTCCGTCGGCGTCGCCCTCACCGAGCTCCTTGCGGATCGCGCTCAGCTGCTGGCGCAGCAGGAACTCGCGCTGCGACTTCTCCAGGGACTCGCGGACGTCGGACTCGATCTTGTCGCTGACCTCCGACTCCGCCACGAAGTCCCGCATCCAGCCGACCAGCAGTCGCAGCCGCTCGCCGACGAGCGGCGTCTCCAGGAGCTGCCACTTGCGGTCGTCGGAGAGGTACGGCGCGTAGCCGGCGGTGTCGGCGAGCACCGACGGGTCCTCGATGCGGGTCACCTGGTCGGCGACCTGCCACGCCTCGCGTCGCTGCAGCAGGCCTACCACGAGCTGGCGGTACTCCTCGGCGAGCGCGCGGACGTCGTCGTCCACGGCCTCGGCGTCGACCTGCTCGACCTCGACCCACAGGGCCGCACCCGGGCCGGTCACCCCGCTGCCGATGCGGGCCCGCCCGCCGGCCTTGAGCACGGCCGCGGGCTCGCCGCCCGAGAACCGTCCGACCTTCTCGACACTGGCCACCACACCGTACGACGCGTAGCGGTCCTCGAGGCGTGGTGCGACGAGGACCTGCGCGGGCCCACCGCTCTCGCGGGAGGCGATCTGTGCGGCGTCGATGGCGGCACGGGCGGGCTCGTCGAGCTCGACCCGCACCACCATCCCGGGGAGCACCACGACGTCGGAGAGGAACAGCACCGGAAGCTGAATGGGGTTCGTCATGCCGGTACAAGGCGTTCCCGGTCGGTGGTGTTCCGGCGTTCGCGGCCAGCGAACTCGGGAACACAGCGCGGCTTTCCGGGTCGGGAGTAGGTTCGGCCGGAGAGGAACAGATCGGCCGTCGACAGGAGGGTCCCGGATGATCGAGCTGACCAAGGGCGAGGAGCTCGCGCTCACCAGCGCGGACGGCACCCCGCTGGCCAAGGTGCTGATGGGCCTGGGTTGGGACAAGGAGAAGTCCGCCGGCTTCATCGGCTCCGGCGCCCCCGACGTCGACCTCGACGCCTCGGCAGTCGCCTTCGCCGGTGGGCAGTACGCCGACATGGTCTTCTACAACAACCTGCAGACCCGCGACGAGTCCGTCGTACATCTCGGCGACAACCAGAGCGGGCGCGGCGAAGGGGACGACGAGGTCATCACCGTCGACCTGGCCCGCGTGCACCCGAAGATCGACACGATCCTCTTCCAGGTCAGCAGCTACCAGGGCCACACGCTCGAGTGGGTGCGCAACGCCTACTGCCGTCTGGTCGACGAGCACGACACCGAACTGGCCCGCATCACCCTGACCAACGGGGTGAAGGAGACCGGTGCCGTGATGGCCCGCATCACGCGCGACGGCCCCCAGTGGAAGCTGAAGGCGATCGGTCAGGGCATCGCGGTCAAGGTCCCCTCTGAGTCCGTCGAGGCGCTGCGCCCCTTCGTCTGAGCGGCGTACGAGTCAGGCGGTCTTGCGGAACCACTCGCTCGCGTCCGGGCGGAACAGCACGACGATCACGGCGAGAGCGATCAGCGCAGCCAGCACGTTGAGGATCACGAACCAGCCGGGTGCGTCCTGGGCGAACGCGCTCAGGCCACCGATCACCGTCAGCACCGCCATCACGACGGCCACGATGCGCGCCCAGCCGGCGCCGGACTTGAACATGTAGGCGCTGAACGCGAGCAGTCCGCCGAAGATCACCAGCGAGATGATCGAGATGGCGACGTACGCCGGGGCGCCGTCCTCGGCCACCTCGCGGGGCAGGGATGAGTTCCGGGCCGCGAGGTAGTGATCGATGATGTCGTCCTTGAAGACGATCGTGAGCAGCGTGCGCAGCACCATGAAGCCGACCAGGCCGTAGATCAGCTTCTGACCCAGCGACACCGAGGGCGGCAGGGACGAGTTGGCCATCGTGCTCAAGGCAGGTTCCTTCCGAAGATCGCCCACCTGAATGGTCGGCGCATCGGGGTGACCCTACTCAGGGACCGCCGATCGCGATCTGTTGGGCGAGGTACTGCTGGAGGCCGACCCGCTCGATCGCGTCGAGCTGGCCCTCGAACCAGTCGGCGTGCTTCTCCTCGTCACGCACCATGTCCTCGAAGACCGCGGCCGTGCCGTGGTCGCCCAGGTCGTGGCACTCCTGGGCACCGGCATTGAACTCTGCGACCGCCGCGCGCTCGCTGGCCAGCGCCAGGGTCAGCATCTCCTCGGCGGTCTCGCCGATCTGGATCGCGTTGAGCTTCTGCACGTTGGGGTGGCCGTCGAAGAGCAGGATGCGGTTGATCAGCTCGTCGGCGTCCTTCATCTCGTCGATGGAGAGGTCGTAGAAGACCTTGCCGAGGTTGGAGAGTCCCCAGTTGTCGAGCATGCGCGCATGCAGGAAGTAGGTGTTCGTGACGGAGAGCTCGAAGGTGAGCGCCGAGTTCAGCAACTCCACGACTCGAGGGCTAACTGGCTGCACCTTCCACCTCCACAGGTGACGTCGGGGCCAACGCCTCATGCTGGCACACCACACGCTTCACTGTGAAGATGCAGGATCCGCAGTCCTGACCGGCTCCGGTGGAGCGGCACACCTGCGACACGGTGCGTGCGCCCTCGTCGTAGGCACGCCGAACCGCTCCGTCATTGACGGCGGCGCAGTGGCAGACGATCATCGGTGGTCCTCGGTCGGGTGGGAGAGTTAGGCAAGGCTAACCTAGAGTCTCCGGTGCTGTCACCGCGGCCGCCCACTGGGCGAGACGCCGCCCTCAGCGCCCGCGCCCGCCCTGCGCGTCGAGCGAGGCCTGCTGCAGGGCGGCGAGCACGTGCTGGACGGCCAGGCGTTCGGCCCGGTCGGGTCGCATCACCGCGAAGATGTGGCGGGCGGTCGAGATGCCGCGCAGTGGCCGCAGGACCACACCACTCCCCTGCGGCGAGGTGAACCGAGGCAGGATGGCGACCTTCCGACTGCTGGCGACGACCGCCTCGATCAGCCGGTTGTCACGCATCCTCTGGACCACGCGCAGCGGCCGGCCGGTCTTCTCCTCGACGGCGAGACGGACGGTGTCGAACGGGAACCCGACCGGCACCCCGACCCACTCCTGGTCGACCAGGTCGGCGGGGCGTACGTCGTCACGGGCGGCCAGTGGATGGTCCGACGCCATCGCCACGTCGAGTGGTTCGCGGACCAGCTCGACGGTGACCAGGTCCTCGGTGCCCTCCGGCGCGTGACGGGTCAGGCTGTGCGCGATGACGATGTCGTGCTCGACGACCAGGCCGGCGTACGCCCGCTCGGCGACGTCCTCGTCGGTGAAGACCAGCTCGATCGCACTGCCGTCGAGATCGGCGAAGACCCGCGGCAGGAGGTACGTCGCGGCGCTGGGCAGGCCGGCCACGGTGACGGTGCCGGACGGCTGGCCGCGGAACGCATCCCACCTGGCCCGAACGCGCTCGACCACCTGGGCGACGTCCTCACCTCCCTCCGCGAGCAGGCGACCGGCCGGCGTGAGCCGGAGACCCCGACCGGAGGGTTCGACGAGCACCGCACCGAGCTCGCGCTGGGCCGTGCGCAGCTGTTGGCTGACCGCCGACGGTGTGCGGTGCGTGGCCTTGGCCACGCCCGTGACGCTGCCCCTGACGGCGAGCTCGCGAAGCAGCTCGAGGTGTCGGACGTCCATGAAGGCAGCCTACAGAGACAGTGAAGAACTATTCGCTTGTCCTTCATCCTCGTTCGGGAAACGATGAGGCACATGCCATTGAACCACCGCCTTCTCGCCGTCTCCGTGGCAGTGATGTGGGGTCTCAACTTCGTCGCCATCCATGCGTCGCTGGAGCACTTCCCGCCGATGTTCCTGGTGGCGCTGCGATTCGCCCTGATCGCCGTCCCCACCTTGCTGCTGGTGCCGCGCCCTGACGTGGAGCTGCGCTGGCTGGTCGGCTACGGCATCGGGTTCGGAACCTTGCAGTTCCTGTTCCTCTACTGGGGCATGGCCGTCGGGATGCCCACCGGCCTGGCCTCGCTGGTGCTGCAGGCCTCCGCCCCGTTCACCGTGCTGCTCGGCGCGACCGTCGCCCGCGACCGGGTCAGTGGACGCAGGCTGGCCGGGATCCTGGTGGCCGTCGCCGGACTGGCCGTCGTCGGCTGGCAACGCGCCGAGTCGGCCGCACTCCTCCCGTTCCTGCTGGTGCTGGCCGGAGCGTTCGGCTGGGCGATCGGCAACATCTGCAACGCCCGAGCTCGCGCCTCCAACCCGCTGCACTTCACGCTGTGGATGTCGGTGGTGCCGCCGGTGCCGATGCTCGCCCTGGCGCTCGTCGTCGAGGGCCCCGACCGGATCGCCGACTCGTTGACCGGGCTGGGTGACCCCACGGCCGGACCGGCACTGCTGGGCCTGGCCTACACCGTGCTGATCGGGACGATCGCCGGGTCGGGCGTGTGGTCGTGGCTGATGGCCCGGCACCCGGCCGGCGTCGTCGCGCCGTTCTCGATGCTGGTGCCGGTCGTGGGCATGAGTGCCGCCTGGGTGATGCTCGGCGAGTCCGTCAGTCCCGGCGAGCTGGCCGGCGCGGCTCTGGTGGTGGGCGGCGTCCTCCTGGGCAGTCGCCTTCCGCGCGCCCGGGTCGCGCCTCCCGAAGCCGTCACCCAGCCGGCCAGTGCGTGACGCGGCTCCATCTGGTCCGCCACCGGCACCCACCCGAGCGCACCGAGAGCTGCAGTTCGTACCACTCACGGTCGAGTACGCGTACGAACTGCAACTCTCGAGGCCATGCCAGCGGGAGGCTCCTCCCGGCACTGCGATCACCGCCGCCGGAACGGGTCAGCGGGCGAGGATGACCGAGGAGCCGTGGCCGAACAGGCCCTGGTTGGCGGTGATCCCGACCCGGGCGCCCTCGACCTGACGACCCTCGGCCTGCCCACGCAGCTGCCACGTCAGCTCACAGACCTGGGCCAACGCCTGCGCCGGGACCGCCTCACCGAAGCAGGCCAACCCACCCGAGGGATTCACCGGGATGCGGCCACCGATCGTGGTGTCCCCGGCGCGTAGGAGCTGCTCGGCCTCCCCGCGCTTGCACAGCCCCAGGTCCTCCATCCAGTCCAGCTCGAGCGCGGTCGAGAGGTCATAGACCTCCGCCACGTCCACCTCATCGGGACCGAGCCCGGCCTCGTCGTACGCGGCGTCGGCCAGCGACTCCTTGAACGTCCGCTCCGGCGCACCCGTCACCCGGGTGGACTCGGTCGAGAACAACGGCATGTCGATCACCGTCTGCGGGAACACCGGCGTCACCGTCGAGATCGCCTTGACCGTGACCGGGTCGGTGAGCCCGTGCTTGCGGGCGTACTCCACCGAGGTCAGTACGACGGCCGCACCGCCGTCGCTGGTCGCGCAGATGTCCAACAGGTGCAACGGATCCGCCACCACCGCAGAGTTCAACACGTCCTCAGCGCTGACCTCCTTGCGATACCTGGCGTTCGGGTTCGCCAACCCGTGCCGTGCGTTCTTGACCTTGACGGCCGCGAAGTCCTCCGCCGTGGCGCCGTACAGGTCCATCCGACGACGGGCGTAGAGCGCGAAGTACGCCGGGTTGGTCATGCCGAGCAACCGGAACCGCAACCAGTCCGGGTCATCCCACCGCTCCCCCGCATTCGGCGCCAGGAACCCCTTCGGCGTCGTGTCCGCACCCACCACGAGCGCCACCTCGACCTGTACTACGGCCCCGACGGCCTCCNTAGAGCGCGAAGTACGCCGGGTTGGTCATGCCGAGCAACCGGAACCGCAACCAGTCCGGGTCATCCCACCGCTCCCCCGCATTCGGCGCCAGGAACCCCTTCGGCGTCGTGTCCGCGCCCACCACGAGCGCCACCTCGACCTGGCCGGCCAATATCTGCGCACGGGCAGTGTCCAACGCCTGCGCACCGGTCGCACATGCGGCGTAGGAGGTGGCCACCTTCGCACCGTTCCAGCCCAACGCCTGCGCGAACGTCGCACCCGCGACATAGCCGCCGTACCCGTTGCGGACCGTCTCACCACCCACGATCAGCTGCACGTCAGCCCACGGGATGCCCGCATCGGCCAACGCAGCACGGGCTGCGGCGACGCCGTACGACACGAACGAACGACCCCACTTCCCCCACGGATGCATGCCGACACCGGCGATCGCGACCTCGGTGCTCATGCGCCCTCCCCCTCGACCTCAGCCTCGACCACGGGACGCCACTTCCACATCGACCGCTCCCCGACCTCATCCGAGTAGACCGTCTCCACGACCAGCTCCACCGGCGACCCGACCCGCACGTCCGCGACCCCGAAGCCGGACGCGAGCTGCCCGAGCACCACGAGGCCTTCCGGCAGCTCCACCGCCGCCAACGCGAACGGCACGTACGGCTCACTCGCTGGAATGTACGGCGACGGCGGCTGGTACTGCGCGTCCGTGTAGGACCACACGGTTCCGCGCCTCGACAGCTCACTCAGCTCGAACGTCTCACCGGCACAAGCGGGGTTCCGGCAGAAGTCGCGCTCGGGTGGGAACGCGATGTTCCCGCACTCGGTGCACGTGCTGCCCAGCAGCGAGGGCTCGTGGCCGGTGGTGAACCAGCCCTCGATCGCAGGTGTGGTCATGTCTCCGCCCATCGCCCAGAATTAGAACGTGTTCCATTATGCATGACCGGCACCGAGGCCCGGTCCGATGGTTGAGGAGCGAGGCACGGCCAGTCTGAGCAGACCTGCACAGAACCTTCACGAGTCGTCCGCGACTCCCGACCATGTCGGCTCCTACGCTCGTTCCATGCCCGAGAGCCCAACGCCCCGGATCCTTGTCGTCGAGGACGAACCGGTCATCAACCAGGCCGTCACCGACCGCCTGCGCGGCACCGGTTACGACGTCGTCCAGGCGTACGACGGCCCCGGTGCCGTCGCACTGTTCCGCGAGTCGGCACCCGACCTGGTGCTGCTCGACGTGATGCTGCCGGGCTTCGACGGCCACGAGGTGTGCCGGCGGATCCAGGCCGAACGGCCGGTGCCGGTGCTGATGCTGACCGCGCGCGACGACGAGGCCGACGTGCTGGTCGGGCTCGGCGTCGGCGCCGACGACTACCTCACCAAGCCGTTCCGCATGCGCGAGCTGGTGGCCCGGGTGGCCGCCCTGCTGCGACGGGTGGAGCGGGCGGCCGAGCTGGCCCGCCACACCAAGCCCGACCTCGGCGACCTGCGCATCGACTCCGACGCACGCCGGGCCTGGGTCTCCGACGCCGAGGTCCACCTGACGCCCACCGAGTTCGACCTCCTGATGCGCCTGGCCGGCAGCCCGGGCGTCGTACTCACCCGCGAGACGCTGTACGCCGACGTGTGGGGCTGGTCCGGCGCCTCGGGGACCCGCACGGTCGACAGCCATGTGAAGGCACTGCGCGCCAAGATCGGCGCCGACCGGGTGCGCACCGTGCACGGCGTCGGCTACGCGCTCGAACCGGTCGCGACGCCGTGAGCAGCCCGCTGCTCGACGTCGTCCCGTCGATCAAGGTCAAGCTCGGCCTGCTGGTCGCGGCCAGCGCGATCGTCGCCGCGGTGGTCGCCTCCATCGGCTCCGGCGGCGGCGTCCCGCTCTGGCTCGGCATCCCGGTCACCGTCGCCCTCGCCCTGGGCGTGACCCAGCTGCTCGCCTCCGGCATGACCTCTCCCCTGCGCGAGATGACCGCCGCCGCACGACGGATGGCCACCGGCGACTACACCATGCGGGTCACCGCCACCTCCCGCGACGAGGTCGGCGAGCTGGGCCGCGCGTTCAACACCATGGCCCAGGATCTCGCCGGCGTCGACCGCGAGCGTCGCGACCTGGTCGCCAACGTCAGCCACGAGATACGTACGCCGCTGGCCGCACTGTGCGCCGTGCTCGAGAACCTGGTCGACGGGGTCGCCGAGCCCGACCCGTCGACGTTGCGCAGCGCGTTGGCCCAGGCAGAACGACTGTCTGCCCTCGCCACGGACCTGCTCGACCTGGCCCGCGTCGACGCTGGGGAGGCCAGCCTCTCCACCACGCGGGTCGACGTGCGGGACCTCCTCGAACGCTCAGTCGCCGAGGCCGGCGCCACCGGCCGTCAGGTCTCGTACGACGTCTCGGTCGACCGAGCGCTCACGGTCGAGGCCGACCCCGCGCGGCTCCAGCAGCTCGTGGCCAACCTGCTCGACAACGCCTCGCGACACAGCCCGGCAGGCGGAGTCGTCGACATCTCGGCGAGGTCGACGACCAGCGGTTGGCGCCTCGAGGTGGCCGACCGCGGCCCGGGCATCCCGGCCGCCGACCGGGAGCGCGTCTTCGAACGATTCGGCACGCTCACCGAGACCGAGGGAGGTGGCGGCACCGGGCTCGGGCTCGCCATCGCCCGCTGGGTGACCGACCTCCACGGCGGCCGGATCGCCTTCGTCGATCCCGAGCCGGGCACCCGCGGCGCGCGGGTGCGCGTCGAGCTTCCCCGCAGTCCGGGGACCACCGTCCCACCGCCACTGCCCACCCGACCCGTGGCCGCCCCGGCCGACACCTCCACGACCGCGACCGCGACCGCGACCAGCCAGGAGAACACCGTGCCGACACCGCCCACGCCGTACCCCGTGCCGAAGGCGGCACCGACTGTCACTCCCGAGCCGGTGCTCGACGGCCTGTTCGGCAGGTTCTGGCCCGACGACCTGCCCGGCAACCTCCGTGCCCTGCTGGCCTGCCTGGGGGTCGGCCTCCTCGCCGCGATCGTGCTCCCGTTCCGCGACCTCGGCCTGGGCACGTTCGTGGTGCTGCTGGCCGCCGGCGGGGTGATCCTCGGGTTCAGCGTCAACCGCCGCTCACCGTTCACCCTGGCCTGCGCGGCCCTCTGCGCGCTGCTCGCCAGCACCGTCGTCCTCCGCGACGCGGAGTGGATCGCCGTCCTGAGCCTCCTCACCGGCGGCGCCCTGTGCGTGGCCGGACTGGTCAACGGACGCACGCTGCCCGCGTTCGTGATCGCCGGTCTCGCGTGGCCGCTGGCCGGGCTGCGCGGCCTGCCCTGGCTGGGCCGTTCGGCCCGCGGCATCACCGGTCGAGCCACCAGTGCCGCGGCGATCCGCACGGTCGTCCTGTCCCTGGCCGGCGTGCTGGTCTTCGGACTGCTCTTCGCCTCCGCCGATGCGCTGTTCGCGGAGTGGGTCGGCGCGCTGGTGCCCGACCTCGAGCTCGACTCGTTCGTGCTGCGCGCGTTCCTCACCGTGGCCGTCGGCGGCGTGGTGCTGGCGGCGACGTACCTCGGCCTCAACCCTCCCGACGTCGCCGCGAGCGGTGCCCCGGCCCGCCCGGTCGCGAACCGCTACGAGTGGCTGGCGCCGGTCCTCCTCGTCGACGCCGTGTTCGTCGCCTTCCTGGTCGCGCAGGCCACCGTCATCTTCGGCGGCCACGACTACCTCGAGCGCACCACCGGCCTGACCTACGCCGACTACGTCCACCAGGGCTTCGGCCAGCTCACCGTCGCCACTGCCCTGACGCTGTTGGTGGTGTGGGCCGCCGCGCGAAAGGCACGTCGTACGACGACCGCGGACCTGGCCTGGCTACGCGGATCACTCGGACTGCTCTGTGCGCTGACCCTGGTCGTGGTCGCCTCCGCGCTCTACCGGATGCACGTCTACCAGGAGGCCTACGGCTTCACCGAGCTCCGCCTGCTGGTCGACGTCTTCGAGGGCTGGCTCGGCCTTCTGGTCCTCGGCGTGATGGTCGCCGGCGTGACGCTCCGGGCCACCTGGCTGCCGCGGGCGGCGCTGCTCAGCGGCGCCACGCTGATTCTCGGCCTCGCAGCGATCAACCCCGACGCGTGGATCGCGCAGCAGAACATCGACCGCTACGAGGAGACCGGCAAGGTCGACTGGTTCTACCTGGAGGGGCTCTCGGACGACGCCGTACCCGTGCTCGCCACGCTCCCCGACGACGTCGTCGAGTGCGCACTGATGGGTCACGGCTTCGGGAGCGACGACGACTGGCTGGAGTGGAACCTCGGCCGTCACCGCGCGGCGCCGGTGTGGCACGAGGCCGAGGCCGACTGGTCCTACGACGACGCGCTCTGCCGCAGCGCCCAACCCGACTGATCCATCGTGGATGCCGACCCGTCGCCAGTTCTCGTTGACCCGTCGCCAGTTCTGGCTGACCCGTCGTGAGTTCGGCGCTGATCAGCTGTCGGAGGCGGCCTCGGCCTCCGATCGGAGGATGCAGAACTCGTTCCCCTCGGGATCGGCCAGGACGACCCATCCGGTGCCGGGGCCGTACTTCCCACGCTGGTCGTCGACCTGCGTGGCGCCGAGGCCCAGCACCCGCACGACCTCGTCGTCGCGGGTGCCCTCGACCGGCCGCAGGTCGAAGTGGATCCGGTTCTTGACCTGCTTCTCGTCGGGCACCTCGATGAACAGCAGCAGGTGACCGGTCTCGGGGTGCCGGATCATGCACTCCTCGTGACCGGGCAGGTTGGGGTCGCCGTCCAGGTCGACGTACCCGAGGAGGGGTTTCCACCACTCGGAGAGCTCGTAGGCGTTGTGGCAGTCGATCGTCGTGTGCGAGATGTAGGACGTCATGGGGGCAGTCTCGCGCTCGCGCACCCGCCGGTCGACCCGTTTTGGGCCGCCCGGCAGGAGGCCCTCCGGCGGATTCCGGAGAAATTTTCCTGAGAACGTGCCTTCATCCCGAGGAATGCCGTGAAAGTTGCCCGCGATTGCCTCCGACGAGTCACAATCATCAGATGGACGCTCACCAGGCCGCGCTTCTCGGACGACTCGACCCCCACGTCCTCGGGAAGCGGCTCCGCGCCGCTCGGGTGGCGAAGGGAATGACCCAGTCCGATCTGGCCGGTGGCAACGTCTCGACCGGCTACATCTCGCGCATCGAATCGGGTCAGCGGCGTCCCAACGGCTCGGTCCTGACCGATCTGGCCGCCCGCATGGGCATCGGCCTCGAGCAGCTGCTCGGGGGGGTCGCACCCGCGGAGTACGACGAGATCCGGCTGACCCTCGACTTCGCTGAGCTGTCACTGGAGTCGGGCCAGGCCAGCGAGGCCCGCGACCAGGCCGAGAACGCCCTCGCCCGGGCGGAGGCGAACTCGCTCGCCGAGCACGCCGAGCGGGCTCGCTACCTGCGGGCCCGGGCACTCGAGGCGACCGGCGAGCTCGACGACTCGATCCTCGAGCTCGAGTCACTGGTCGCCCAGGACGGCGGCACCCTACTGCGCATCAAGGCCGGCATCGCGCTGACCCGCGGCTACCGCGACTCGGGCGACCTCACCACCGCGATCGAGACCGGCCAGGGCCTGCTCGACCAGATCACCGAAGCCGGGCTCGACAAGTCCGACGAGGCCGTGCAGCTGGCGGTGACCCTCGCCTCGGCGTACTTCGAGCGCGGCGACACCGGTCACGCGATCCGGGTCTGCCGCACCGCCGTGTCGAAGGCCGAGCTGCTCGGTTCGCCGACCGCCCGCGCGTCGGCGTACTGGAACGCCTCGATGATGGAGGCGCACCGCGGCAACGTGAGCTCGGCCATCCCGCTGGCCGAACGCGCCCTCGCCCTGCTCGGAGAAGGGCAGGACACCCGCAACCTGGCGCGGCTGCGTACGCAGCTGGAGTCCATGCGGTTGACCGAGGAAAGTCCCGACCTGGAGAAGGTCCGGCTGAACCTCGAGCAGGCCGCCCTGGAGTTCTCGTGGTCGAGTGCGGCCCCGGTCGACCTGGCCCGCAACGACCTCACCATGGCGCGCGCCCTGCTGCTGGCCGGCGACGTCACCGAGGCGCGACAGCTGAGCGCGCACGTCCACGCGACGGCGCTCGAGACCGCACCGCTCATCGCAGCCGACGCGAAGTCCGTCGAAGGACAGGCGATGGCAGCACTGGGTGAGCCCGAGGCCGCCAAGGCACGCTACCTCGAGGCCGTGCAGATCCTGACCGGCCTCGGTGCAGACCGCAGCGCAGCCCAGCTCTGGTTCGAGCTGGCCTGTCAGCTGGAGGACATCGGGGACACGGATGCAGCCCGCGATGCCTACCGGAGTGCGGCGGCATCCACGGGCTTGCGCAGCCGGGCACGCAGCGTCCAGGTCAAGGTCCGCGTGGATTCCTGACCTACGTGAACGCCGCGCCCTGGCTCACCCGAGGCGGAGAGCGTTCAGCAGCACCAACCGTCGCCGATGCGCATGGTGGTGTTGCCGCCCCTTGCGTCGTTGTCGGACTTGGCCATCGACGGACCTGCCACGCCGAGTGCTGCGACAGCGGTGACGACCAGTGTGATGAGTGCCTTCTTCATGATGCTCTTCCTCCCAGAAGTGATTCCCTGATTGATCAGTCTCCCCCGAAGACTGAGCCGCCACTGGTCCAGACCAGCGCCGGCGAGATCCGGCTCTTTGAGCCTGATCTTGCTCCCGAATTCGTCGTGCGTGACGTTCTCAGCACGACTTCCTTCGAATTCTCGCAAAAGGAAGACAACTTCGGGGACTTATGGGTAAATTTCAGTCAAGTCCAGTTGGCAACAATCCCCCCGGCGCCAACTGGAAGGAACACCCCGGCCCACCCCCACGGGCTCGGCGGAAATAGCGTTCAGGTCCCCCCCTGCGCTGCGAAACCCCCCGATTCCCGTCGGGGGGTTTCTTCATTTCCGGCCGCTCATCCGCCCCGGAGGGCCGATGTCACTCGGTGCCGTGGCGCTTGACGAAGTCGACGATCTGCGAGGCAAGCTCGGGGCGGCAGACGATCAGGTCGGGCAGGGAGACGTCGTCCTGGTTGTAGGCCAGCTCGGACCCGTCGACCCGCGAGCAGAAGAGGCCGGCTGCCCGCGCCACGGCGACCGGTGCCGCGTTGTCCCATTCGTACTGTCCGCCGGCGTGCACGTAGGCGTCGGCGAGGTCGCGTACGACGGACATCACCTTCACGCCGGCCGAGCCCATCGGCACGAGCTCGGCGTCGATCTCCTCGGCCAGTGCCTGCACGAACGCCGGCGGACGGGTGCGCGAGACGGCGATGCGGGGCCGGGTCGACGTACGGGCCGGAACCACGGAAGGAGTGCCGGTGTTGAAGGTCTCGCCAAGGGCGGGCTGCGCGACCGCACCGACGGTGAGGTCGCCGTCCTGCCAGAGCGCGACATGGACCGCCCAGTCGTCGCGCGGGGGCTCGGAGAACTCGCGGGTGCCGTCGAGCGGGTCGATGATCCAGACCCGCGAGGCGTCGAGGCGGGACTTGTCGTCTGCGGCCTCCTCGGAGAGCACCGCGTCGTCGGGCCGGTGCTCGGCGAGCAGCTCGGCGATCAACGCCTGGGCGGCCGCGTCACCGGCGTCCTTGAGCTCGCGGCCCTCGAGGCCTTGGGTGCGCACCTCGAGGAGTCGCTCACCGGCAACGGTGGCCAGCCAGGTGGCGAAGATGTGGTCGTCGGTGGCCGCTGCGGCGGGGATCTCTGTAGTCACGGGCAGAGCCTACTGAAGTCACAGGCGGTCAACATTGCTTGTCCTAGTGGCTGACTTTTCGGTGCCCATCCGCCACTCTGGTTCTCACACGCCCCAGCTCATCCCCAAATCTGGGGATGAGCTGGACACTCGTCAAGAAAATCGCCGTAGCGTTGCGGCGGCCTCGGGAAGCAAGCCGGCCCAGTCTCGACAACCGGAGAGAGCTCCTCATGTCACACGTCCGCACGCGCCTCGCCCTGACCGCGGCCACGACCGGGCTGGCCCTCGCGGCCACCACCATGGCCTGGTCCCCCGCCTCGGGATCGCCGGTCCCCCTCGCCTCGAGCGCGACCACGGCCACCACCGCCACCGCCCTGACCCCCGTGAACCGGCACATCCTCGACACCCGCGTCACGGAGTCGAGCGGGCTGGCCCGCAGCACCTACGCCCGCGACACGCTGTTCACCCACAACGACAGCGGCGACCGCCCCCGGGTGTTCGCCGTCGGCGCGAACGGCAGGACCCGCGCCGTCCTGACCCTGCGCGGTGCCAAGTCCTACGACTGGGAGGACATGTCGTCGGGCCCGAACCACACGCTCTGGGTCGGCGACACGGGCGACAACAGCCGGTCCCGCTCGCGCATCCAGGTCTACCGGTTCCGGGAGCCCGCACGGCTCTACAGCCGCACGGTGAGGGCGACCAGGTTCACCTTCGCCTACCCCGACGGTGCCCACGACTCCGAGGGGATGATGGTCAACCCCCGCACGGGTCGCGTGTTCATCGTGTCCAAGCAGGTGAGGGGCGCCGTGTACGTCGGCCCCCGGACCCTCTCCGCCACGTCGGTGAACCGGCTGCGGAAGCTGCGCGGCGCACCGTCGACGGTGACGAGTGCGTCGTTCCGGCCCGGCGGGTGGGGCTACGTGCTCGGCACCTACGGGTCGGCGTACACCTATTCCTCGCTCAGTGCCGGGGCCCACCGGGTGTTGCTGCCCTCGCGCCAGCAGGGCGAGTCGATCGAGTTCAACCGCGCCGGCGGACGCCTGTTCGCCGGGAGCGAAGGCGTCCGGAGCCCCGTCTACCAGGTCGCGGTGCGCTAGCGCGCGACAAGGCTCAGGGGCGGAACCTGACCCAGCCCCTGACCTGCTCACCGTCGACGGTGTTGAAGTCACCGCCGGCGACCACACCCAGACGCGACACGGAGATCGCCTTCACCCCCCAGAACCCGTCGAACCGGGGGCGGAAGTTGCGGTCGAGGGCCCCGGTGACCGCCGACGCCGCCAGCATCTTGATCCGCTTGTTGCCCCGGAACCCGTCGTGGAAGCCGAAGTAGACCCGGCCCCGGTAGTACTCGATCGCCTGGATGTCGCCCATCGCGGCGACGCGCCAGAGCCTAGTTCCGGAGCGGGTGCTCCACGCCGAGGCAGTGTTCGCCCCGGACCCTCCGGCGCCGTACAGCCGCGAGCCGGTGGCGTTGACCGCGAGGCCGAGCGTGGGCTTGGTGGCGCGGGCGAAGGCCGGCCCGGTCGTGGCACCGGTGGTCGACCGCACCGCACCGACACCGTTGCGCCACGCACGGTTGACCTTGCTGAACGGGCCGGCCACGTAGACCGTCGACGAGGAGCGGGCCTTGGCCAGTCCCCAGACGACATTGTTGACGCGGGGCCGGAAGCGACCGTCGAGGGCGCCTCGCCTCGAGAACTTGGCGAGGCGCCACCGGGTCTTCCCGTTGACGTCGGTGAACTTGCCACCGACGTACACCGAGGTGCGGTCCACCGCGATGGCCCTGACGGTGTTGTTGAAACGGGGCCGGAAGCCGGAGTCCAGCCGTCCCGAGGTGACCGAGACCTTGGCCATCCGCAGCCGGGCACGGCCCGCGACCTGGGTGAAGGAGCCACCCACGTAGACGTAGCTTCCGTCGGCCTCGAGGGCGCGCACGGTGCCCACCGTGTCGGCGGACCAGTTCATCCGCAGGGCACCGGTGGTCATGCTGAACCCGGCAAGGTTGCGGCGGGGATACACCGCACCCGTGGGGCTGATCGCCGTGCGGAAGGCTCCTCCGACGATGACGGTGTCACCGACGATGGCAGTGGCGAACACGGGACCGTTCACCTGCCACGAGCCCTCGGGAACCCGGTACGGCACCGCTTCGGCCGACGCGACTGCCGGGCTGCCCACCGACACCAGGCTGATCGCCGCTGCGACCGCACCGGCCACGAGCAGCCGGATCACGGCCCTGCACCCGGTCACTGGTCCTCCACACGGAGCACGAGTGCGGGTCCGAGACCGCCGGGGTACTCCGAGGACGCGTAGTCGGCGCCGTTCGTCGACATCGGCGTGATGCGTAGGCTCACCGCACCGTCGCCGGTGACGAGATCGGTCACGTCCACCTCGTACCAGCTGCCCGCCTGGACGCCGGGCAGAGTGCCGACCGTGGGTCCGGCCGCCGGCGCGGTGTTCCAGGTGACTGTCTGCTCGCTCCACGTCGTGTCACTCGTCCCGGACACCGCGCCACCCATCTCGGTCGGGTCCAGAACGTAGAGGCGAAGCGTCGCCCGCTGCACCTGGCGACCTGCGACGCCCGTGACCGAGAACCGCACCAGGCTGTTGAGCACGGCAGGTGACGAGTCGACCAGGAGCCGGTCGGCCCCGCCGAAGTTCGTCGTCGGCTGGCCCTGGTGGATGGTGGCGTCGTCCGTGGCTGCGAACGTCACCTCCTCGGTGCCCGGGTCGGGCGGGCCCTCCGGTGGAAACCTGACCCACCCCTGGGCGGCCACTCCGGTGACGCTGGTGAAGTCTCCGCCGGCCACCAGGCCGAGGGGCGAGATGTCGAGCGCCATCACGCCCATGAACCGGTTGAACCGGGGCCGGAAGTCCGGATCGAGCGCGCCGGTCACCGCATCGGCGGCGAGCAGCTTGATCCCCTGGTCGGTCTGGTAGCCGTCGTGGAAGCCGAAGTACACGGTGCCCTGGTAGTACACGATCGCCTGGATGTCGCCCATCGTGACGACACGCCACACCCGGGTCCCGGTCGTCGTGCTCCACGCCGCTGCCGTGTTGTTGGCGCCGGCGCCGTACAGCCGGGTCCCGTCAGGATTGATCGCCAGACCCAGGGTGGGCCGGGCGGAGGACCCGAACGACGGTCCGGTGGTCGACCCGTTGGTGGCGCTCAGGGCGCCCACCCCGTTCCGGTTCACCCCGTTCAGCTGGGTGAACAGGCCGGACACGTACACCACCGACGAGGTCGGCGTCTTCACGATCCCCCACACGTAGCCGTTGGCGTTGGGACGGAAGTCCGGGTCGAGTGCCCCGTTGAAGGTGAGCTTGGCGATGCGCTGCCTGGTCGCGCCGTTCACGGTGGTGAACTGACCGCCCACGTAGACGGCGGACGCGTCGGTCTCGATCGCCCTGACCGTGCTGTTGAGATTGGGCCGGAACTGCGCGTCCACGGCGCCGGTGGCCACACCGAGTTTCGCGATCCGCTGACGGGCCTGCCCGGCGATCGTGGTGAAGCTTCCACCCACATAGATGGAACTGCCGTCCGTCTCGAGGGCCCGGACGTCAGCGCTCGCGTCAGCCCGCCAGTCCGTGCGCAGGGCTCCCGTGGTCAGGCTGAAGGCGGCCAGGTTCCGCCTCGCCACCGACTGGCCGTTGGGGCTGACCGCCGTGGTGAACGACCCGCCCACGACCACCGTGTCTCCGACGATGACCGTGGCCCGCACGACTCCGTTGACCCGCCATGACGCCGCTGGCCTCTGGTCCACGAACACGTCCGCCGACGCGGTGGACAAGCTTCCCTGCGCCACGATGCTCAAGGAGGCGCCGAGCAGGCCACCCACCAGCAGGCGCCGTGCACCGCCGAGGGACCACACCTTCCCCTTCATGTCCTGCTCCCCTGCATCCGCGTCCGTTGCCATTGACTCGGTTCGAGGGGTCGCGGCAGGCGAGGTCGTCGCCACTGCCCCCCAAGGCGCCCCACTGGTCGAGCACGCTCGACCGGGCGGCCCCCGAGAACTTCCCCTCAACTCTGGACGCAGGAGGGTCGGCGATGGCCGAGTGCGCCGGGATATACCGCAACTTGGTGAACCTCGCGGCCGACTGTTCGCCCGGCACCCCGTCTCACGGCGGACCGAGCGTGAGCTCGAGGACGGGGCCGGGTGCGGTCGTGGACTCCGATGATGCGTAGTCCGCGCCGTCGGGTGCCGACGACGCCACCCTCAACGCGTAGCTGCCGTCACCCGTGACGTAGCCGGTGAGGTCGACGTCGTAGTCCTGACCCACCGTCACCCTGCCGAGCGTGTCCAGCGCCGGACCGGTGGCAGGCGGCGCGGTGTTCCAGGTGACCGAACCCTCGTCCCATCCGGTGCCCATGGCGAAGAAGGACCCGCCGTTGTTGGAGGGGTCGACGCAGTGGACGTGGAGGGTCGCGGAGAGCACCTGGCGATCGCCGACCCCGGCCACGTCGACCCGGAGGAGCCCGTCCTTGACGGTGTTGCCGTCGACCAGCCAGGTTGCGGCGGCGCCGAAGTTGCGTGTCGGCAGGTCTGCACGGGCGGTGGAGTCCTGCTCGAGCGGGATGACGATCGTGTCGGAGGGCACCGACGTCGTGGCGGTCGCCGGTTCGCTCCAGGCCGACCAGTTGCCTCCGCCATCGCGGGCCCGCACGCGATACGTGTAGGCGCGACCAGCGACCAGCCCCGTGTCGCTGTAGGCCAGCAGGTCGCCCACCGTCGCGACAGCCGTGGCGTCCCGCTCGATCTGGTAGCCGAGCACGGCCTGGTTGTCGCTCGCCGCGGCCCATGCCAGGTCGATCCGGTCCTGGCCCGCCTGCGTGGCGATCAGGCCCGTGGGGGCGGTCGGCGGCTCGGTGTCTTCCGGTGGCGCCGGGTGCACCGCGCTGATGCCCGAGTCGGTGAAGCCCGATCCCGGCACCGGGAGGAACTCCCATTCATAGCTGTCCTCGTGCAGGGTCACCTTCAGGACACCGAAGGCCTGGCCCTGGACCACGCTGTGGGTGGCCGGCGTCGGGAGCGGATACAGGCTTCGCCCGCCGGTGCCGACCACGAAGCTGCGCATTCCGAACGACGGGTCCGGTTGGGCGAGTGCGTCGAGGGGCGCGAACCGTTCATAGAAATGCTCGTGCCCGGCCACCACGAACTCCGCGCCGTGCTGGTGGAGGACGCCCCAGAGGTCTCCCATCTCAGTCCCGTCCTGGCGCGTTCCCGAGACCTGCCAGGGATGATGCCAATAGGCGGCGATGTTGTCCCGGGTGGTCTGCTCCAGGTCGGCACGCAGCCACTGCTCCTGCGGCGACCCTGTCCCGCAGCCACCGACGCGGGCACAGTTGCTGTTGAGCACCACGATGTGCCAGGTCCCGACGTCGTAGCTGTACCAGCCCTGGTCCGGCTGGCCTGCCGCCGACCCGAAGTACGCGAAGTAGGGCGCCGCGTCGGGCGACTGGTACTCGTGGTTGCCGACGGCGGGTCTGGTGCGGTCCAGGTGCCGACCCCAGCTGGGGCCGTAGCAATCGGCGAACTGCTGTGCCGTGGCGTCGGGGTAGACGGTGTCGCCGAGCGCCATGACCGTCCCTTCGACGTCATCGAGCAACGCAGCAGTGGCTTCGTCGTCCGTGGTCTCGCACGCGGCGATGTCCCCGGCACCCACCAGCACCGGGTCGTCGGTCGGCGGGTCGGGCGGATCCGGCTCCCCGGCGACGGTCACCTCGAGACGAGGCGCAAGGGCAGCACCGGCCTCCTTGGACCCGTAGTCGGCGCCGTTCGCGGACTGCGGCTGGAGGCGCAGACTCACGTCACCGTCCGCCGTGACCAGGCTGGTCACGTCCACGTCGTAGCGCACCCCAGCGTTGACCCGGGGCAGCGTGGCGACAGGTGCCGCGGCAGCAGGGGCCGTGTTCCAGGTGACGGTGTCCTCGTCCCAGGAGGCCTCGCCCGTGGGCGCCACGGTGCCGCCCGCCTCGGACTGGTCGACGGCGGCCAGCGACAGCACCGCCCGCTCCACGTCACGGCCGGCGACTCCGTCGACCTCGAAACGGATCAGGCTGTGCTGGACGGCGGGGCTGAGGTCGACCGACAGCCGCTGGGTGCCGCCGAAGTTCCCCTGCGGTTGGTCCTGCCGGACCGTGGCGTCGTCGGACGGGCCGAAGACCAGCTCCTCGGGCTCAGGCCCCAGCTCCGGCGTGGTGACCAACAGCTCCGCGGAGTACGCCGACTCGTTGCCGGCGGCGTCGCGCGCTCGGACGGCGTACCGGTAGGTGCTCTCCGGCTGGAGTGCCGTGTCGTTGAACGTGAGGGTGGTGCCACCCACCGCAGCGACGGGCACACCGTCGCGAGTCACGTCGTAGCCCGCGACGCCCCGATCGTCGCTCGCGGCGCTCCAGGACAGGGCGACCGAGGTCGGCTGGACGGACGTCGTGTGCAGGCCGGTCGGAGGCGACGGTGCCGTCTCGTCGGGCGTCCCCGAGCCCGGGAACCTGGCCCACCCCTGCGCCGCGACCCCGGAGACCTGGGTGAAGTCACCGCCGACCACCACGCCGTCGGCGGTCACGTCGATGGCGTCCACGCCCCAGAAGAGGTTGAACGTCGGGCGGAAGTCGGGGTCGAGGGCCCCGGTCAGGTCGTCGGCCGCGAGGATCCTCAGCCCGGTGTTGCCCTGAAACCCCTCGTGGAAGCCGAAGTAGACCGTGCCATCGTAGTGCTCGATCGCCTGGATGTCCCCCATGGCGCGATGGGTCCAGACCCGGACGCCCGTGCTCGAGTTCCATGCGGAGACGGCGTTGAGCCCGCTGCCACCAGCGCCGTACAGCATCGTCCCGTCCTCGTTGACCGTCAGGCCGAGGGTGGGGCGGGCCGAGGAGCCGAACGACGGACCCGTGGTGGCGCCTGTGACGGCGTTCAGGCCACCCACACCGTTGCGGTTGACGCCGTTCAGCTGGCCGAACGGGCCTGACACGTAGACCACGGGGGACGAAGGCGCCTTGGTGATGCCGAAGACGTTGCCGTTGGCCTCCGGCGTGAACTGGCCGTCCAGCTGACCGGTCGTCGACAGGCGCGCCACCCGGAGCCGGGAGGCCCCGTCCACGCTGGTGAAGTGGCCACCGGCGTAGAGCGACGACCCGTCGAGGACCAGCGCGCGGACGGTCGAGTTGACGTTCGGCGCGAAGCCCGGGTCCAGGTCACCGCTCCCGACGCCCACCTTGGCCAGACGCCGCCGGGTCTGTCCGTCCACGTTGGTGAAGGAGCCGCCCACGTACAGCCAGGAGCCGTCGGAGTCGAGGGCCTGCACCGTGGAATCGACGTCGGCCCGCCAGTCGGTCAGGAGGGCACCAGTGGTCAGGTCGAAGGCGGCCAGGTTGCGTCGTGGCACGGACTGTCCGGTGGGGCTGACGGCGGCAGTGAACGTGCCTCCGACGAAGACTGTGTCGCCCACGATCTTGGTGGCGTAGGTGCGTCCGTTCAGCCGCCAGGAGGGCGCCGGGGTGTCGTCGACGTGGACGTCCGCCATGACCGGGGCCAGGACACCCTGGCCCGCCAGGCTCAGCGCCAGGCCGACGAGCGCGGCCAGCAGCAACCGCACGAGCCCTGGACAGTTCCCGCTGTCGCTCCTCATCACGCCACCCACCTGACCGCTCATCCCGGGATGCCCCTCCCCGGGACGAACTGAGCAGACCCGCCCATCGTGCCACCAGAACGCGCGCGGACCCGGGTCGAGTGGGTCTATCGCCCATTTTGGAGATGGTCCGCGGAGATGGTCCGTGGAGATGGTCCCGGCGAGCCGTCGTACGACGCTCAGCTGTTGAAGCGCGACTGCGTCTTCGCGAGGCCCTCGGTGGTCAGGCACTCGATCGCGTCTGCGGCGTCGAAGACCTGGAACGGGAGCTCCTTCTTCTCCTTCGCGGAGTAGTTCGAGAGCACGAAGTCGGCGACGTCCTGGCGGCCCGGGGGGCGGCCGATGCCGGCCCGCACCCGGTAGAAGTCGCCGGTGCCGAGCGAGGAGCGCATCGAGCGCAGGCCGTTGTGACCGTTGTCGCCACCGCCGAGCTTGACCCGCAGGGTTCCGAAGCCGATGTCGAGCTCGTCGTGCACGGCGATGATGCGCTCGGGCGGCACCTTGTAGAACTTGGCCACTGCCGAGACCGGCCCGCCGGACTCGTTCATGTAGCCGCGCCCGCGCATCAGCACGACGCGGGGTCCGGGCGTGCCGGCAGGGGTCAGCCTGCCCTCGACCACGTCGGCGCGCCCGGTCTTGTGCGCACGCCAGGACGCACTCATCCGCGCGGCCAGCTCGTCCGTGACGAGGTAGCCGACGTTGTGCCGGTGCCCGGAATACGAAGGACCGGGATTCCCCAGGCCGACGACGAGCCACACGTCCTGTGGTTCGGTCATGCCTGAAGTATCCCGGTCCTTGCGCGAAACGATCAAACGGGTTCGGCGGAAGATCACTCCTCGGAGGAACCCTCGGCAGCCTCTTCGCCGACCTCGGGCACCTCGGGCTCGTCCTTCTCGATGCCGGCCTCGGCCTCGGCCTCTTCGAGCTCGGCCTCGACCTCTTCGGTCGTGGGCGCCTCGACGATGTTGACGATGAGGAGCTCGTCGTCGGAGAGCAGCGTGCTGCCCGAGGGGAGCGTGATCGCGTTGGCCAGGATCTGGGTGCCCGCCTCGAGTCCCTCGATGGAGACCTCGAAGTACTCGGGGATGTGCGTCGCCTCGGCCTCGACCTGGAGGGTGGTGTTCTCGGTCATCACCAGGGTCTCCTTGGCGGCCTCGCCGACCAGGTGCACGGGGACGTCGACGGTGACCTTCTCGCCCTTGCGGACGGCGACGAAGTCGATGTGCTCGATCAGGCGGCGGACCGAGTCGACCTGGACGGCCTTGGTCAGCGCGAGCTGGGTCTTGCCGTCGATGTCGAGCTCGAGCAGCGCGTTGGCGCCACCGTGGCGCAGCGCCATGGTGGTGGCGTGCGTCGGCACGGTCACGTGGATCGGGTCGTTGCCGTGGCCGTAGATGACCGCGGGGATCTGGTTGGCACGACGGGCCCGACGGGCGGCGCCCTTGCCGAACTCGGTGCGGGTCTCGGCCTTGATCTTCTCGGCTGACATGTTCTTCTCCTGGCGTGGTTCGCGGATGCGTGCTTCTCAGATGAGGGCAGTGGATGCCGGAGACGAGAAACGCCGCGTCTTCCGGATCGGAAAGCGCGGCGTGATGGATCTACCGGCCCTGTCGATCACGGAGTCCCTGCGGATGTGCAGCGCTCCCTCGCCGAGGCAACTGTACGATCTTACGGCCGGGTCCCCCCGGTTGACCAATTCACGCCTTCCCGCCGCCCAGTAACGTCGACGCGTGACCTCCCTCTCGCTCTCCGACTCCCGTCAGCGCGCCACCGTCCTCGACGTCACGTCGTACGACGTACACCTCGACCTGACCGGCGTGGAGCACTTCGGCTCACGCTCCACGATCCGGTTCGCCGCACGGGAGACCGGGGCGGAGACGTTCGTCGAGATCGCCGACGCACTCTCGGTGCGGGCCACCCTCAACGGCGTGGAGCTGCCGGCGGGCGCGTGGGCCGACGGCCGCATCACACTCACGGATCTCGCCGAGCACAACGAGCTGGTGGTCGACGCGACGCTGCCCTACGTCACCAACGGCGACGGCATGCACCGGTTCGTCGACCCGGCCGACGGGGAGACCTACGTGTCGGCGTACTGCGGGATGGACATCGCCTCGCGGGTCTTCGCCTGCTTCGACCAGCCCGACCTGAAGGCGACGGTCACGCTGACCGTGGACGCCGACCCGCGGTGGACCGTGCTGGCCAACGGTCAGTGCACGCTCTCGGGCGAGGGCCACTGGTCCTTCGCCACCACGCCGCCCATCTCGCCGTACCTCTTCGTGGTGTGCGCCGGCCCCTGGCACTCGGTGACGTTCGAGCACCGCGGCCTGCCCTTCGGCTGGCACGCGCGCCAGTCGCTGGCCACCGAGCTCGAGCGGGACGCCGACGAGCTGCGCCGGATCACCACCTCCTGCTTCGACCACCTCACCGCGACCTTCGACGAGCCCTACGCGTTCGACTCCTACGACCAGGTGATGGTCCCGGGCCTGAACTGGGGCGCCATGGAGATGCCCGGCTGCATCACCTTCGACGACGGACTGCTCTTCCGCGGCACTCCGAGCGCCATGCAGGCGCAGCACCGCGCCATGGTGATCGCGCACGAGATGGCACACATGTGGTTCGGCGACCTGGTCACCATGAAGTGGTGGGAGGACTCCTGGCTCTCCGAGTCGTTCGCCGACTACATGGGCTACCAGGTGGCCGGTGCCGCCGCCGGCTTCACCGACGGCTGGATCGCGTGTGCGGTCAACAGCAAGCCGAGCGGCTACCGCGCCGACGAGCGTCGTTCCACCCACCCGGTGGCCGAGGACGCCGAGGCGATGGTCGACGTCGACACCGCCTTCGGGAACTTCGACATGATCACCTACGCCAAGGGCAACGCCGTGCTGCGCCAGCTGGTCACCTGGCTCGGCGAGGACACGTTCGTGGCCGGGGCCAACGCCTACCTGACCCGCCACGGCTTCGGGAACGCGGAGCTCGCCGACTTCCTCGAGGCCCTGGACTCGGTCAGCGATCGCGACGTCCGAGCCTGGGCGCAGGTGTGGCTGCGGCAGAGCGGGTTCGACACGATCCTCGTCAGCCGCGACGGCGGCGTGCCGGTGCTCACCTGTGAGGGCGGGCGGCCGCACCGCCTCACCGTCACCGGGTACGCCGACTCCGGCGAGGTGGTCGGCTCGCGACTCGTCGATCTCGCCGACGAGCCCGTACCGCTGCCCGAGTTCGCCGGTCTGGCCGTGGTCGCCAACAGCGGCGACGAGACCTTCGCCCGGGTGCGGCCCGACCCGCAGTCGTGGGCGTTCGTGGTCGACCGGCTGAGCCATCTCGAGGACCCGCTGACCCGGGCCGTGCTCTGGCACACCGCGGTCGACATGACGCGCACGGGCGACCTCCGGGTGCCCGACCTGTTCGCCCTGGTCGCGGCCCACCTGGCCGCGGAGCCGCACCCGATGGTCTTCGAGGGCGCGCTGGTTCTCGTGCGCGAGCAGGTGCTCGCGCGTCTCGTCGCACCCGCGCAACTGGAGGAGGCGGCCGGGGTCGTCTCCGCGGTCGCGACCCTGGTGCTGGCCGACGGCTGGGACGGGCCCCGTGCGGTCGCCGCCGCTCAGGCCCTGGCCGCCACGACGACCGACGTCGCCCTGCTCGAGGAGTGGTTGTCCTCCGGCCAGACAGCTCCGGGCCACCCGCTCGACCCCGACCTGCGGTGGTCCGCCGTACGCCGACTCGTCGAGCTCGGCGCCGACCCCTCGGTGATCGACCACACGCTGGAGCAGGACTCCTCGGCGAGCGGGGAGATCGGTGCGCTCCGAGCCCGCGCCGCCGTACCCACGCCCGAGGCGAAGGCCGCGGCCTGGGCGCTGGCCTACGAGGGCGAGCCGTCGAACCGCGAGTTCCGCGCGGTCAACGACGGCTTCTGGACCGCCGGGCAGCACGATCTCGTCGACGCCTACCTCGACCGCTACGTGGAAGCCGGGCCCAAGGTGGCCCGCCGTCGGGGCCAGGCCTTCTCGAAGGGCGTCGGCCACTCGTTCCCCGTGCTGCCGCTGCCGCTGCCGGCGATGGAGCGCCTGCGCGACGGCGTGACGGGCGCCTTGGCCGACTCCACCGACGGTGTCCCCACCGCTGCCGGCGTCCCCACCGCTGCCGGCGTCCCGACCGTGCTGCACCGCGAGTGGTCCGACCGCCTCGACGACCTCACCCTCGCCCTCCACGTCAGGTCGCGAACCGTGGATTCTTGATGCGCGAACCGCGTGCTTTCGATGCGCGAACCGGGGATTTTTGCGCCCCGGTCTGTGCTCACGCCCAGGGGTCGGTGATCTCGCGCAGGTCCTCGAGCGCCCGGCGTAGCTGGCGCATCTTCGCGGCGCCCAGGTGCTGCTCCCACTCCGACTCGATCAGGTGCTCCGTCTCGCGGGCAGCCTGCTGCGCACGCCGACCTCGCTCGGCCAGGCTGACCAGCCGGGCCCGGGCGTCGGTCGGGTCGGGTTCGCGAGTGACATAGCCGGCCTTCTCGAGCTGGTCGACCAGCGACCCGGCGCTCTGCTTGGTGACCTGCGCCTGCTCGGCGAGGTCGGTGAGGCGGGTCCCGTCCGGACCGATGCGGGCGGCCACCCTCGCCTGCGCCAGGGTCAGGTCGCCGAACCCCTCTGCGGCCAGGTGCTCGAGGATGCGCGTCTCGGCGTACCGGGACGACACGAACATCAGCAGCGCCGGGTTCATCGGCTCCTCGTCGACCATCTGCTCCCCCTTGAGGATTGACCCTTGACAGAACTGGTCAGGCAGGCTGACCATATTGGTCAGGCAATCTTACTACTTATCGGTGGGCGTGATGGACCTCGACACGTTGTGGAGCCACATCCACGCGGAACGCCGCTCACTCGCGGCGACCTTGGCCGGTCTCTCCGCCGCCGAGTGGCAGACCGAGTCACTGTGCCCGGGCTGGACCGTCAAGGACGTCGCCGCCCATGTCATCTCGAACCCACAGATCGGCTGGCGCGCCATGCCGGGCATGACGCTGCGCAACCTCGGCCGCGGCTACAACGCGATGATCTTCCGCGAGGTCAGGAGGCTCTCCGCCGCCCGGTCCCCCGACGAGGTGCTCGCCGACTTCACGACGTACGCCGACTCACGCCGGCACGTGCCGGTCACGACGACCGTCGAGCCGCTGATCGACGCACTTGTGCACCACCAGGACATCGTGCGTCCGCTGGGCCTCTCCCACACAATGGACCCCGAGGCCGCGTCGCTCGCGGCCGACCGGGTCCGCAGACTGGCCTTCCTGATGGGCACCCGCAAGGTGGTCCGCAGCGTGCGAATGGAGGCGACCGACGTCGACTGGGTGCGCGGGTCCGGGCCGACGGTGCGCGGCCCGATGCAGGAGCTGCTGATGGTCTGCGCCGGGCGGGCCCGCGTCGCGACCGGGCTCAGCGGCGAGGGGCTGGCGCTGGTGGGGTGACGAGCGGACCGTTCGACATGCAGTTCGCGCCGACGGCCCGGACGCTGAGCGTGAACCGTCGCGACCATGAGCCGAACTGCATGTTCTACGGTCCGCCAGCGTGCGTGCCGGGCGTGCGTGCCGGGCGGTTCTCGTTCACGCGGGCGTCGACACTGCTCGACCTCCCCGCATGACGTGGGTCTCGACACGGCCGACGCCGCTTCGCAAGCTCAGCGGCGGGCCTGCTCGACCTCCCGCGTCACGGACCCTGGCTCGTTCCTCGCCAGGCTCCTACGCGTGACCGTCGAACATGGAGGTGACGGAACCATCCTCGAAGACCGCGCGGATCGCACTGGAGAGCAGCGGGGCGATCGAGAGCTCGGTCAGCTTGTCGAACTTCTGCTCGTCGGAGAGCGGCAGCGTGTTGGTCACCACGACCTCGGTCGCCGAGCAGTTCTTCAGCCGGTCGACCGCCGGGCCGGAGAGGATCGGGTGGGTGGCCGCGATGATCACGCCGGCCGCGCCCTCCTCCATGAGGGCCTCGGCGGCCTTCACGATCGTGCCGCCGGTGTCGATGATGTCGTCGGTCAGCACGCAGTAGCGGCCCTTGACGTCACCGACGACGCGGTTGGCGACGGTCTCGTTGGGCCGGTCGGTGCGGCGGGTCTTGTGGATGAAGGCCAGCGGCACACCGCCGAGGCGGGCGGACCAGCGCTCGGCGACCTTGATCCGGCCGGCGTCGGGCGAGACCACGGCGAGCGGCTGGTCGCCGTACTTCTCCTTGACGTAGTCGGCCAGGATCGGCAGCGCCATCAGGTGGTCGACCGGGCCGTCGAAGAAGCCCTGCAGCTGGTCGGCGTGCAGGTCGACGGTGATGAGGCGGTCGGCGCCGGCGGTCTTGAAGAGGTCGGCGATCAGGCGGGCCGAGATCGGCTCGCGGCCGCGGTGCTTCTTGTCCTGGCGGCTGTAGCCGTAGAACGGCATGACCACCGTGATGCGCTTGGCGGAGGCGCGCTTGAGCGCGTCGACCATGATCAGGTGCTCCATGATCCACTCGTTGATCGGAGCCGTGTGGCTCTGGATCACGAAGGCGTCACACCCGCGGACGGACTCCTCGTAGCGGACGTAGATCTCGGAGTTGGCGAACTCGTACGCCTGGGTCGGCACGAGGCCGGTGCCGAGGTGCTCGGCGACCGCCTGCGCGAGATCCGGGTGGGCCCTTCCGCTGAACACCATCAGGTTCTTCTCGGTGGTCCGCTTCATTCCGCTCACGCCGGGGGCTCCTCAAGTTCGCGTGGTTGTGCGCCGGTGTTCCTGATTCTGCCCCCAGATTTCACTCGCCGCTAATCCGGCTCAGTCCTCGGATGACCCCGCGGCGTCCTGTACGGCGGCGCGACGTTCCTTCCACCGCTCCAGATTGCGCTGCGGACCCGCCGACACCGCCAGGGCACCGTCAGGAACATCACGTCGCACGGTGGTCCCGCCGCCCGTCATCGCGTCGTCGCCGATCTCGATCGGAGCCACGAACGTGTTGTTGGAACCGGTCTTGGTGCGGTTGCCGATCTTGGTGCGGTGCTTGTTGGTGCCGTCGTAGTTGGCGAAGATCGTGCCGGCCCCGATGTTGGACTCCTCGCCGATCTCGGCGTCCCCGACGTACGACAGGTGCGGCACCTTCGACCCGTTGCCGATCTGCGCGTTCTTGGTCTCGACGAACGCCCCGATCTTGCCGCGCGCGCCGAGGTTGGTGCCGGGACGCAGGTAGGAGAACGGGCCGACATTGGCCTCGTCGCCGATGACGGCGAGCTCGCCGTGCGTGCGTACGACGCGGGCACCCTGGCCGATCTCGCAGTCCTTGAGGGTCGTGTCCGGACCGACGACGGCGTCCTCACCGATCACGGTGGCACCCAGCAGCTGGGTGCCGGGCAGGATCGTCACGTCGCGGTTGAGCACCACGTCGGCGTCGATCCACGTGGTCTCGGGGTCCATCACCGTCACGCCGTCCTTCATCCACTGCGTGACGATGCGCCGGTTGAGCTCGCGGCCCAGGGCGGCCAGCTGGGCGCGGTCGTTGGCGCCCTCGGTCTGGCTGACGTCGTCGATCGCGTAGGCGCCGACGGTCAGGCCGGCCTCACGCGCGATGCCGACCGTGTCGGTCAGGTAGAACTCGGCGTTCGCGTTGTTGTTGCCGATCTTGGTCAGCGCCTCCGCCAGGAAGGACGCGTCGAAGGCCAGGATGCCGGAGTTGATCTCGCCGATGTCGCGCTGAAGCGGCGTCGCGTCCTTCTCCTCGACGATCGCCTCGACGTCGCCTTCCTTGTTGCGCACGATGCGGCCGTAGCCGAAGGGGTTGGGCACGATGCCGGACAGGATGCTGACCGCGCGCTCCGCGGCTTCGTGCTCCTCGGCGAAGGCGCGGAGGCTGTCGCCGCGCAGCAGCGGGGTGTCGCCGGTGACCACCACGACGGTGCCCTCGAGCGGGCCGTCGAGGGCGTCGATCGCCACGCGCACCGCGTGGCCGGTGCCGTCCTGGGACTCCTGGACGGCGAGGATCGCCTCCGGCACCAGCTGCTGGATGTGCGGCCCGACCTGCTCACGCTGGGTGCCGATGACCGCGACGATCCGCTGCGGCTCCATCGCCTGTACGGCGTTGAGCACGTGGCCGATCATGCTGCGCCCGCCCACCTCGTGGAGCACCTTCATGGTCTTCGACTTCATGCGGGTGCCCCCGCCGGCAGCGAGGACGACGACGGTCAGGTTGTGCGGCACAGGTGCTCCTCCGTTGTGTGACTGCTGGTGCGCTGGGCAGCGTCGGCCTCCGAGTGTGCCATGTCAGGCGCGCTCGGGCCGCCCCGGGAAATCGCTTCGCCGGCCCTTCGAGGACTCGCTACTCTCGCGACATGCCCTCAGATTCGGGAACCCGGACGGACGAACGCATCGAGGTGCAGCGCACCGTCGCAGCCACGCCGGAAGACATCTTCGCCGTGCTGTGCGACCCGCTCGGCCACGTCGACATCGACTCCTCCGGCATGTTGATGGACGCCACCGGCGATCCGGTGACGAGCGTCGGCGACCGGTTCGTCGTACACATGGACCGTGAGGCGCTGGGCGACGTCCCGATGGGTGAGTACGACGTCGAGGTGGTCATCGAGCGCTTCGACGCGGGCCGTGAGATCGGGTGGAGCATCGTCGGCACGATCAAGCCGCCGATCGGCCACGTCTACGGCTACCGGCTCGACCCCACCGAGCCGGCCGAGGACGGCACCGTGCGCACGCTGGTGACCAGCTACTACGACTGGTCGACCGCGCTACCTGAGTGGAAGGCGATCTTCCCGGTGATCTCCGAGGCGAACCTGAAGGGGACGCTCGGCATCCTGGCCCGCACCGTCAAGCGACGAGGTCGCGTCTAGGGCGCTGCGATGACGGCGAACTCGTTGCCGTCGGGGTCGGTCATCGCCACGGAGCCATCACCGACATCTGCGCCCCGGGCAGCACCGAGGGCGACCAGGCGGTCGACCTCGGCCCGCTGGTCACCGTCGGCCACGAGCTCGAAGCGCATGCGGTCCCGGCCGTGCCTGGGCATCAGTGGCGGACCGCTCCACGTCACCTTCGAGCCACCTCGGGGCGACTGGATCGCGGTCTCCTCGTCCTGGTCCCAGACCAGCGGCCAGCCCAGCGCCTCGCTCCAGAAGTAGCCGACCTGCTGCGAGCCGTCGCAGTTGATCGCGCCGATGAAACCGGTGTCGGCCAGGAAGTTGTTGCCCGGCTCGATGACGCAGAACTCGTTGCCCTCGGGATCGGCGAGCACGACGTGCCCGTCGTCGGGGGTCTGGCCGATGTCGATGTGCTGCCCGCCCAGCTCGAGGGCCCGGGCCACCGTCTGCTGCATGGCGTCGTCAGAAGCGCTGGTCAGGTCGAAGTGGATCCGGCCCTGGCCGACCTTCTTCTCCTCCGTCGCGACGAACCGGAGCCTGACTCCCGGCTCGTCGTCCGGCAACAGGGTGAGCCCGCCGTCGACACTCTCCCAGCCCAGGACTTCGCCCCAGAAGCGGGCCAGCCCGACGGGGTCGTTGGCATCGAAGGTCAGCGCGTGCAGACGTGCGGTCATTGCACCGACGCTAGGACGGTGACCGTTGCGCCGCAACGGAATTTGCTCCCCGGGTAGGAGTCGAACCTACGTCGCTAGTCCTGATTCAAAGTCAGGCGGGCCCTGCCGGCAGACCAACCGGGGAATGCCCCCGTCCCGCCTGGCGGGGCTGGAGGCCACGCCCGGCAGACCAACCGGGGATCGATCCCCGTCCCGCCTGGCGGGGCTGGCAGCCACGCCCGGCAGACCAACCGGGGAACGCCCTCGCTCTGGGCGAGGTGTGGCCACAGGTTACTGGCCTCCTGCGGGCGGGCGACAATCTGCCCTAGTGTCGAGCCATGGACCTGCCCGTCATGCCACCCGTGCAACCGATGCTGGCCAAGCCGGTCAAGGGCATCCCCGACCCGGCGAAGCACGACGGCCTCTCGTTCGAGCCCAAGTGGGACGGCTTCCGCTGCCTGGTCTTCAAGGACGGCGACGAGGTCGAGCTCGCCTCACGCAACACGAAGCCGCTGACCCGCTACTTCCCCGAGGTGGTGGCCGCCGCGCGCCAGCAGCTGCCCGACCGCTGCGTGCTCGACGGCGAGCTCTTCGTCGCGGTGGGCGACCGGCTGGAGTTCGAGGTCCTCCAGGAACGCATCCATCCAGCCGCCTCGCGCATCGAGATGCTGTCGGAGAAGACACCGGCCGGCTTCGTCGCCTTCGACCTGCTTGCCCTCGGCGACACGTCGTACGTCGACCGCGCGTTCGCCGAGCGACGTACCGCCCTCGAGGAAGCACTCGTCGGCCTGGCCGGGCCGTGCTACCTCACCCGCACCACGACCGATCCGACCGAGGCCGAAGACTGGTTCGAGCAGTTCGAGGGTGCCGGACTCGACGGCGTGATCGCCAAGCCACTCGGTGCGACGTACCAGCCGAACGCGCGCGCCATGCTCAAGATCAAGCACTCCCGCACCGCCGACGTGGTGCTGGCCGGCTACCGCGAGCACAAGACGTCGACCCCCGAGGCACCGCTGCTCGGCTCCCTCCTCCTCGGGCTGTACGCCGACGGCGAGCTGCAGCACATCGGGGTCTCCGCCTCGTTCACCGCGGCCCGTCGCGCCCAGCTGATCGCCGAGCTGCAGCCGCTGGTCTGCGACATCGCCGACCACCCGTGGGGGCGCTGGAACGAGTTCCTCACCGCCAACCCGGATCGGGTGCCGGGCACCCAGTCGAGATGGAGTGCAGGCAAGGACCTGTCCTTCACTCCCCTGCGTCCGGAGCGGGTCCTGGAGGTCGGCTACGACCACATGGAGGGCCGTCGTTTCCGGCACACGGCACAGTTCAAGAGATGGCGTCCGGACCGTGATCCGGAGTCGTGCGGATATGACCAGCTCGAGGAGCCGGTTTCCTACGACCTGGGTAGAATTCTCTCTATCAGCTGACGATCCGGAGGCATGATCATGGCTACTCATTACGACGTCGTTCTCCTGTGCGAACAGGCGCTCTCCGACGAAGACGCAACGCAGGTCACCTCACTGCACAACGAGCTCGAGGAGCCGGTCGTCTACCACGTGCTGATGCCCGTCGAGGACGCCGCGGCCCGGGTCGAAGCGGCGATGGGCTCACTGGCCGCGGGCGAGGTGATGGCTGCCCCGGCGATGGCAATCGGCGAGGTCGACCTGGCCGAGGTCCGCAAGGAGTGCCTCGACCACTCCGAGCGCGAGCTCGCCCTCACCCTGGCTGCGCTGAAGAAGGCCGGAGCCACGGCCGACGGCAAGGTCGTCCACGAGCACCCGATCGACGCGCTCTCCGCGGCGGTCACCGAGCACGACGGTCGCGAGGCGATCATCCTGACCCGGCCGCACGTGGTGGCCGAGTTCTTCCACGTCGACTGGACCTCACGTGCCCGCCGCAAGATCGGCGTTCCGGTGCTCCACCTGCTCGAGCGCGAGACCTTCGACGAGCAGGCCGAGGGCTACGGCGAGGGCATCACGGGCGTCTGAGCCGAACGAGCTGACCGGCCACAGCGTCCCACCATTTCGGCCCGGTTGCGTCTACATTCGAGTGGTACGCCGTGCAACGTCGCGCGGCATGAACCGGTAGGAGTGAGCATGCAGATCCTCGGACTCATCGTCATCGGCATCATCATCGGCGTCGTGGCCCGCCTTCTCAAGCCCGGCCGGCAGAACATCAGCCTCGTGATGACCTTCGTGCTCGGCATCGCCGGCGCCCTGATCGGCGGCATCATCGCCTCGCTGATCGGCACCGGAGAGATCTTCGAGCTGAACGTGATCGGCACCATCGTCGGCGTCATCGCGGCCATCGTGCTGATCGGCGTGGCCGAAGGAACGATGGGCAAGAAGAAGGTCTGAGCAACGACCTTGCCGGGAGGACCTCCCGGCCGAAACATGAACTCCCCGGGCGAAATTTCGGCCGGGGAGTTCATGTTTCCCCGGTGCACCGGGGAAACCGACGAGGGAGGCGCACGGTCACTCGATGCGGTTGCCGTCCTCGTCCCAGTGCTCGGCGACCTTCTTCGACGGCTGCACCCGCGGCGGCTCTCCCGGCATCTTCGGGTGGTCGGGCGGATAGTTCATCTCGCCCAGCCCCGAGCTCTCGTAGAAGTCGATCAGCGGGGTCAGGTCGTGGTGCACGTCGTCGATCGTCGCCCAGGGGTCACCGTCGGCGAGCCGGTCCGGCACGGTGAACAGGTTGAACGCCCGCGGGTCCCTCAGGTCGGCCAGCTCCGACCAGGTCACCGGTGTCGAGACGGTTGCACCGGGCAACGGCCGCAGGGAGTACGCCGAGGCGATCGTGCGGTCGCGACAGTTCTGGTTGAAGTCGACGAAGATCCGCTCGCCCCGCTCCTCCTTCCACCACGCGGTGGTGACGCCGTCGTCGCGCTTCTCCAGCTCGCGCCCGAAGCCGATCGCGGCATGGCGTACGTCGACGAAGTCCCAGCGCGGCTCGATGCGCACGAAGATGTGCACGCCACGGTTGCCGCTGGTCTTCACGAAGCCCGTGATGCCGACGTCCTCGAGCAGCTCGCGGGCCACCCCCGCGACTCGCACGGCGTCGGCGAACGTCGTACCGGGCTGGGGGTCGAGGTCGATGCGCAGCTCGTCGGGGTGGTCGACGTCGGTGCGGCGAACCGGCCAGGGGTGGAAGGTCAGCGTGCCCATGTGCGCACACCAGACCGGGACCGCCGGCTCGGTCGGGCAGATCTCGTCGGCGGTGCGGCCGGACGGGAACGTGACCTGCACGGTCTCGAGGTAGTCGGGAGCCCCCTTGGGCACCCGCTTCTGGTAGAACGCGTCGGCGTTCCTGTCCTGCGGACCGGTCGCCAGCTTCATGCCCTCACGCACGCCGGAGGGCCAGCGCTCCAGCGCGGTCGGCCGGTCCCGCAACGCCCGCATCAGCCCGTCTCCGGCGGACGCGAAGAACTCCGCGACCATCAGCTTGGTGACCTCGGGGGTGTGCTCGGTGGCCTCGTAGATCACCCGGTCCGGGCTCGAGACGCGCACCGCGCGCCCGTCCACGTCGACCTCTGCGGCTGTTGCCTTCGCCATGGCCGTCACGCTACCGCCCGGGGAGTTGAGGCACCGGAATAGACTCGGCGCCATGGGTTACCAGGTCGAGAAGACGGACGAGCAGTGGCGTGAAGAGCTGACCCCCGAGGAGTACGCCGTGCTCCGGCAGGCCGGCACCGAGCGCCCGTTCGTCGGCAAGTACACCGACACCGAGGACACCGGTGTCTACCGCTGCAAGGCGTGCCGGGCCGAGCTGTTCACCAGCGACACCAAGTTCCACTCCGGCTGCGGCTGGCCGTCGTTCTACCAGCCGATGACCGACACGGTGGAATACATCGACGACTCCTCCCTCGGCATGAAGCGCACCGAGGTGCGCTGCGCCAACTGCGGCTCGCACCTCGGCCACGTCTTCCCCGACGGGTTCGGCACCCCCACGGGTGACCGCTACTGCATCAACTCGATCTCCCTCACGCTGGAGCCCAAGGCCCAGGCCTGACCCAGCCCGAGGCCCAGGTCTGACCCAGCCCGAGGCCGGGCCTGGCCGGGCCTGACCGCACCCACTCGCACGGCATACTCGTCCTGCGAGGCGTTCCGCATCCCCCACGGCGCCACACCCACACCCCCCGAACGGGCCACCTGCGCGCCCGACCACGCCGAGGGACCGCTCGGCCACGGGCCGATCTCAGCGCGCCGGCCCAATTTTCATCAACGTTGGGCAGGCGCCGACGCCCAGATCTCAGCAGAGTTGCACTCATCCGTAGACGCCGACGGCTCAGGGACGCGGCTACAGGCGGGCTTACGTCATGGGGGGTGCATCTCGTACCCCCTCGAGCCAAGGGGTGTAGAGATGCGAAGGTCTGCAAGGTTTGGTGTGGGGTTGGGGGTGGCTGCCCTCGTGCTCACGGCGTTGTCCGCCACGAGCCCGAGTACGGCGGGTGAGGACCACGACAGGGTGGTCGCCAGGGTGCCCGCGACCTGGACTCCCATCGTCGAGGACGGTGGTGGAGTGTGGGGAACGGCCACGGTAGGCAACGTCACGGTCGTCGGTGGATCCTTCACCAGGGTCCGGGCACGGGGCGCGGCAAACGCCGTCACCCGCAACAACATCTTCGCCTTCAACTCCAACGGCACCATCAGCAACACCTTCGTGCCGACCATCGGCTCCCGGGTCTGGGACATCGTCCCCGCCGGCGACGGGGTGAGCGTGTTCGTCGCCGGCCAGTTCGGCTCGGTGAACCGGGTCTCCCGGACCAACCGGATCGCCCGCATCAACGTCAACACCGGCGCGGTGATGACCACCTTCCGGTCGCCCGGGTTCGACGGCAAGGTCATGGACGTGGAGCTGAAGAACGGCCGGCTCTACGTCGGTGGCTACTTCAGCGTGGTCGGAGGCCAGCCGCACACGGCGCTGGTCGCCCTCGACCCCAACACCGGCGCCCTCACCAACCACGTCGACCTGACCTTCACGGACGTCTTCCGGAGCTCCACGACGGCGACCATCCCGTCCGGCTTCTCCGGCGTCGGCATCGAGCGCTTCGCGATGACTCCGGACGGCTCGCGGCTGATCGCGGTCGGCAACTTCCGCAACGTCAACGGCCAGAGCCGGATCCAGGTCGCGATGGTCGACACCAGCGGCGCCACGGCGGCGCTGACCGACTGGTCGACCACGCGCTACTCGACGACGTGCTCCGGCAACTTCCCGACGTACACGACCGGCGTCGACACCTCCCCGGACGGCAGCTACTTCGCCATCTCCACGGGCGGTGCCTTCAACGGCGGGGCGAACTCCGGCACCCTCTGCGACTCGATCGCACGATGGGAGACCGCCCGCAGCGGCGCCGGCCAGCAGCCGACCTGGGTCGACTACCTCGGCGGTGACTCCGGCACGGCCGTCCACATCACCGGCTCCGCGGTCTACATCGGCGGCCACTTCCGGTGGACGAACAACGCCTACTGCGGTGACTGCATCGGTCCCGGCACGGTCAAGCGCTCGGGCATGGCCGCACTCGACGTGCGCAACGGGCTCCCGCTGACCTGGAACGCCGGCAAGCTGCCGCTCCGCTGGGGAGTCATGCGCTTCAACTCCACAGCCGAAGGCCTCTGGATCGGCCACGACGGCACCACCCTCGGTGGACAGCCGGCCGGCCGAGTCGGGCTGATGCCGCTCGTCGACGGGAAGATCCTCCCCGACGACGACACCGGCAGCCTTCCCGGTGATGCCTTCCAGCTGGGCCGGGTCGTCGCACCCACCGGTCCCAGTCCGATCGTCTACCGCGTCAACGCGGGCGGCCCCGAGGTTCCCTCCACGGACGGCTACGCCAACTGGGCAGCCGACCAGGACGCCAACTCGGCGTACCGCAACAGTGGCAGCAACGCGGCCAGCTGGACGCAGGGCTTCGGCCGCAACGCCAGCGTTCCCACGGCCACGCCGACCGAGGTCTTCGCGGACGAGCGCTGGGACCCCAACGGGGACCCGGAGATGCAGTGGAACTTCCCGGTCACCACGGGTGTGCCGCTGCAGGTGCGCCTCTACTTCGCCAACGGGTACGACGGCACGCAGTTCCCGGGACAGCGGGTCTTCGACGTCAGCGTCGAGGGCCAGACGGTGCTCGACAACTACGACATCGCGGCCGACGTCGGCCACTCGACGGGGACGATGAAGTCCTTCAACATCTCTGCCGCGGCCAACGACGGCAACGTCGACATCGACCTGGGCCACGTGGTGGAGAACCCGCTGATCAGTGCCATCGAGATCGTCCGGCCCGACATCGTCCCGCCGCCTCCCGTGGGTGACGACGACGTCTACCGGACGGGACTGACCGAGACCGCGGCCGGCACGACCACCCAGGTCGGCAACGGCAACGTCGACTGGAGCAGCGCGCACGGTGCGTTCATGGCCGACGGCAGGCTCTACAACGGCTGGACCGACGGCACCTTCACCTGGCGCCCGTTCAACGGCACCACGTTCGGCACGCCGAGGGACATCAACCTCAACGGGCTGACCGCGTTCGCCTCCGAGCTGACGCAGATGCGGGCGATGTGGTTCGACCGGACCACCGGCCGTCTCTACTTCACGCTCAACGGCCAGAACACGCTCTACTACCGGTACTTCACCCCGGAGAGCCTGGTCGTCGGAGGTGTGCGGTTCACCGCACCGAACACCGGATCGGGCATCAACTGGAGCACCGTCAGGGGCGGATTCCTGGCCAACGGCAAGCTCCACTTCAGCAACAGCGACGGAACGCTGCAGACCGTGCAGTGGCAGAGCGGGGCGGTGCCGGGAACGGTCCAGACCCTCAGCGGTCCTTCCGTCGACGGCCACGACTGGAGCACTGGGGCCCTGTTCCTCAGGGCTCCGTGAGAGGACGCACACGGTCATGACCATGACGTCACAACCCGTACGCGGCGTGGAGATGCCTCGGGCTCTCCAGGTCCTGCGCCGCAGGACTCCTCGGCCCGCCCAACTGGCTGTTCGTTCCCTGGTCCGGCGGTACGGCGAGCAGACCGCTGCTCGCCGTCCGCTGCCGGACTACCTGATCATCGGGTCCAAGAAGGGGGGAACGTCGTCGTTGACGAACTGGCTCATCCAGCACCCCGACAACCTCAGGATGTTCCCCTCCTTCCAGCCGTTGAAGAGCGCCCACTTCTTCGACATCAGCTTCCACGAGGGCGTCGACTGGTACCGGGGCCACTTCCCGACCGAACGGTTCCGGGCCGGGCACCCCGGGGCCGTCGTGGGCGAGGCCAGTCCCTACTACATGTTCCACCCCGCGGCAGCGGGCCGGGCCCACTCGGTCGTGCCGGACGCGAAGATCATCGCCGTCCTGCGCAACCCGGTGAGCCGGGCCTACTCGAACTACTGGGACAGGGTCGCGGCCGGCACCGAGACCCTGCCCACGTTCGAGGCGGCGATCGACGCGGAGGAGGGCCGCCTGGCCGGGGTCGACCACGATCGCCTGCGGGGCGACCCGGCGTACTACTCCCTCGAGCACGACCAGTTCACCTACCTGGCCCGGGGCCGGTACGTCGAGCACCTGCCGACCTGGCTCGACGTGTATCCGGAGGAGCAGACCCTGGTCCTGCGGGCCGAGGACATGTACGACGACCCGGCAGGCGTCTTCGCCCGGGTCCAGGAGTTCCTGGGCCTGCGGGTGTGCCCGGACATCGATCTCAAGACCTACAACGAGCGTTCCAAGCCGCCGATCGACCCACGCACCCGCGACCGGTTGCGGGAGTACTACCGGCCCTGGAACCAGGCCCTCTACGAGCGGCTCGGCCGCGACCTGCACTGGAGCTGACATGCGAATCACCAGACCTCGGGTGGCGATCGCCCACGACTACCTCACCCAGCGGGGCGGCGCCGAGCGCGTCGTGCTCTCCCTGGCCAAGGGGTTCCCGGACGCGCCGATCTACACGTCGCTCTACGAGCCGGAGACCACCTTCCCCGAGTTCAAGGGACTGGACATCCGCACCTCGTCGCTGAACCGGGTCAGGGCCTTCCGCTCCGACCACCGCAAGGCGCTGCCGTTCCTGGCCCATGCGATGTCCCAGATGACCATCGACGCGGACGTCGTGATCGCCAGCAGCAGCGGGTGGGCCCACGGGGTCGGTGGCGACCACAAGAAGCTGGTCTACTGCTACTCCCCCGCACGTTGGCTCTACCAGTCCGGCGTCTACCTCTCGGGCGAGTCGGCCGTGCTCACCCGGCTGGGGCTGCGCGCGGTCTCCACGCCGCTGAGGGAGTGGGACCGGCGCCACGCACGCGCCGCGGACCGGTACCTCGCGATCTCCACCGTCGTGCAGGCGCGGATCCGCGACGCCTACGGACTCGACTCGACCATCGTCCCGGCGCCCTCGTGCGCGCCCCTGCTCGACGTCGCCGCCGAGGCGATCGACGAACCGGCGGTCGACCGGGGCAGCTACGTCCTGTGCGTGTCCCGGCTGCTGCCCTACAAGAACGTCGACAAGGTGGTGGCGGCCTTCCGGGAGCTCCCCGACCGCCACCTCGTCGTGGTCGGGCGCGGTCCGGAGTGGGACAACCTCACCCGCGACCTGCCCGCCAACGTCACCTTCCTCCGCGACCTCACCGACGGCCAGATGCGCACGGTCTACGAGCGGTCCGCGGCCCTGGTCGCGGCCAGCCACGAGGACTTCGGGCTCACCCCGCTGGAGGCCGCGGCGTTCGGCAAGCCGAGCGTCGTGCTGGCCGCGGGAGGCTTCCTGGACACCATGGTCGAGGACCGGACGGCGGTCTTCTTCGACGCCCCCGAGCCGGCCAGGATCGCCGACGGCATCCGGCGGCTGTTCGCACGCACGTGGTCGACCGGCGAGATCATGGCCCACGGCGAGCGGTTCTCGGAGTCGGAGTTCCTCTCCACCATCGAGCAGCACGTGCTCGACCTCGCACGACCGGCAGAGCACACCCGCACCGCGGGTCGACACATCAGGGGGATCGCATGACCGAGCCGCGGAAGGCACTCATCACCGGCATCACCGGCCAGGACGGGCAACACCTCTCGGAGCACCTGCACGACCAGGGCTACGAGGTGTTCGGGCTGATCCGCGGCCAGCGGAACGCCCGGCGGGAGGAGTTCGTGGCCGAGTTCCCCTACGTCCGGCTGCTCGAGGCCGACCTGATCGATCCGACCTCGATGCTCGCGTCGGTCCTCACCTCCGAGGCGGACGAGATCTACAACCTGGGCGCAATCAGCCACGTGGGCTACTCGTTCCGCAACCCGCAGCTGACCGCCGACGTGACGGCCAAGGGCGTGCTCAACCTCCTCGAGGCGGTGCGCACCTCGGGGCGTGCGGACGAGATCCGCATCTACCAGGCCTCCACCTCGGAGATGTTCGGCGGACTGGACTACAACCGTCCGGGCACCGGCTACAACGAGAACTCGCTGTTCCACCCGCGCAGCCCGTACGGCGTCGCCAAGCTCTACGCCCACTGGATCGCGAAGACGTACCGCGAGAGCTACGGCATGTTCGTGACCTGCGGGATCCTCTTCAACCACGAGGGCGAGCGGCGTGGGCGTGAGTTCGTCACCCGCAAGATCAGCGACGGCGTCGCGAGGATCCATCACGGACTGCAGGCCGACATCGTGCTCGGCGACCTCTGGCCGAAGCGGGACTGGGGCTACGCCGGCGACTACGTGCGCGGCATGTGGCAGATGCTCCAGCACGACGCGCCGGACGACTTCGTCCTCGCCACCGGCGAGACCCACTCGATCGAGGACTTCCTCGCGTTGGCCTTCCTCGAGATCGGCATCGAGGACTGGCGGCCCTACGTCCGTCAGGACCCTGAGTTCATGCGGCCTGCCGAGGTCGACATCCTCCTCGGCGACCCCTCGAAGGCCGAGGAGGTCCTCGGCTGGAAGCGCGAGGTGGACTTCCCCGCGCTGGTCAGCCGCATGGTGCAGCACGACATCAGGCTGACCGCACCGCGCGCCTGATGAACGACACGGCGCTGGTCACCGGGGTCAACGGATTCGTCGGGCCCCACCTCGTGCGCGAGCTGCGCGCGCACGGCTACGACGTCGTCGGCCTGTCGCAGGAGCCCGGGCCCCGGACAGAGCTCGCGACGGACCTCGCCGACTACCTTGCCGTCGACCTGGTCGCGGGCCCGCCGTCGCTGCCGGACGTCGACGCCGTCGTGCACCTCGCGGGCCTGTCCGCCGTGGGGCCGTCCTTCGAGGATCCGCAGGGCTACATCACGGCCAACACCGCGATGACCACGTCACTGTGCGCCGCACTGCAGGAGCGTGGCAGCCGGGCCCGCGTGCTGGTCGTGAGCACCGGGGCCGTCTACGACCCCGCACAGTCGATGCCGATCGATGAACGTGGCCGCACCACCCCGACGTCGCCGTACGTCGTGAGCAAGCTGGCCGTCGAGTCGATCGCGGCGTACTACGCCCGCCGTGGGCTCTCCACGGTCGTCGGCCGCCCGTTCAACCACGTCGGTCCGGGACAAGGCAGTGGCTTCCTGGTGCCGGACCTGTTCACCGCGGTCGCACACGCCAGGGACACGGGAGCCGCGGTGCCTGTGGGCAACCTCGCCACGAGCCGTGACTACACCGACGTCCGGGACGTCGCCGCGGCGTACCGCCTGCTCCTGGAGGCCGACGTCGAGCCGGGCAGCGTCTTCAACGTCTGCAGTGGCCGGGCAGTGTCGGGCGAGATCCTGCTCAAGCTGGTCACCGAGCTGCTGGGCAGCCCCTCGGTGCGCGTCGAGCTCGACACCGACCGGGTCCGTCCCAACGATCCGCCGCTGGTCGAGGGCGATCCCTCGGCCCTGCGCCGGGCCACCGGCTGGACGGCGACGCGCTCGCTGGAGTCGACCCTCGCCGACATCCTGGTCTCACGGTCGGACGGATGACGACTGGGCCAGGACGTGCTCGAGCACGCCCTGTACTTGTGCCCGCCACGAGAACCGCGCTGCGTTGTCCAGACCGGCGGCCTGGAGCTCGGCCCACAGTGCGTCGTCCTCGACCACGCGTCGCACCTGGGCGCTGATCGAGCCGACGTCGGCCGGGTCGCAGTAGAGCACCGCTTCGCCGCAGCGTTCGCGAAGACTCGGGATGTCGGCCGCCACGACCGGAGTGCCGAACCGCATTGCCTCGACCGGAGGGAGCGGCGACGCCTCGTAGAAGGACGGGAACACGAAGACGCTGGCGCGCCTGTACTCGGCCTCGATCAGCTCGGGCTGGTTGATCTGGCCGAGGAAGTGGATGCGCCCCTCGAGCTCGGGTGGGATCGCGAAGCCGATCTGCTCGAAGCTCGCTCCGCCGGCCCCGACGAACACGAAGTCCAGGTCGGTGGTGCGGACCAGGTCGACGGCGACACGGGCCAGCCCCTCGGCGTTCTTGCGCTTGGTCAGCGAGCCGACGTACAGGCAGCGACGCTCGCGTGCCCGGAGGGTCGGCACCTCCGGCGCCCCGGGCTCCAGGGAAGCCGGCCGGTCACTGGGGTGGGCCTCGACGGCGCCCTCGCCGCCGCCGTTCTGCACGGCGACCAGGCGATGAGCGGGGACGAGGCGCCGGTAGTGGTGGCGGATGGCCGCGGCCTCGCTCCGGGACACGGTGTAGACCCGCTCGGACCGGGCCAGCACGACCGGGATGACGAGGCTGTAGAGGAGCCGGAAGCCGCGGCTGTAGGCGCTGGGGAAGTACTTGTAGGACAGGTCGTGGACCATCGTGTGGACCCGGCGCCGACGACGCAGCAACAGGGCGAGCGGGGCGAGATTTCCCAGGCAGAGCAAGGGATCCGAACCCGCCAGCCGGGGCAGCTCCAGCTGCTCCCAGGCGTGCGAGTTCAACCTTCCCGCTCTCCGGAGCCGGATCGCCTTGAAGTCCGGCGTGGTCACGAGCGACCCCCTCGCCGGCGCCAGCAGCTCCACCTCCAGGCCGGGGAGGAGACCCTCGTCCAGCATGGCGTCCAGAGCCTGCACGAACTCGATGGCCACCTTCTGCACGCCGGTGACGTCCTGCAGCAGGAATCGTCCGTTGATCGCCAGTCGCATCGTCATCGCCCCCCGGTCCGCGTCCTCAACGGAGGTGGGCCCGGCTCCTCGGCTCCAGCCACGCGGGCAGGTCGACGTCGTCGGCGAGGAAGTCGTGCAGGCGCAGGAGATCCGCTTCGAAGAGCGGGGCCAGGCTGCGCGTGATCTCGGCGGGCAACGGGTCCCGGCGGATGATCCGGCTCTTGACCGCTTCCCGGAACCGCCAGCTGGTCAGAAGTCGGGCGGTACGACGGAGTCCGGGACTGGCCGATGCCTTCCAGAGTGCCTGCTGGACGTGTCGGAAGCGCGGTGTCCCGGAGATGTTCACCCGCGGCATCCGCTCCCCCAGCCCGGGCACCTCGGGGAGCTCGAGGAAGCGGAGCACCTCGGCCAGCGTCGCGGCGTAGTCGCGTTCGAGGTCGTCGTAGAACCAGATCCCCAGGTTGTCGCGCGGCAGCAGCTCCCGGAAGGCGCCGATCGCGTCGGCGTACATGCTCATCGCGGTGTAATGCCACAGGTGGTGCCAGTTCGCGGCCCGTCGCTCGGGCTCGGCCCGGACCGCCGCGAGGAAGTCCTCCTCCGGCTCACGGCCCTGGGAGCGCAGGTACTGGAAGCTCGAGTACGCCCGCGCGACCGGGTCGCGCAGGAGGACGACGACCCGGACGTCCGGGTTCATCCGCAGCAGCTCGGGCAGGGCGTGCTGGTAGTAGTACAACGTCGACACGGAGCCCTCGCCCAGGGCGAGACCCGAGTCCCGCGGGTAGAGCGCAAGGTAGTCGTCACGGTCCGTGACCGCGGCCCGGTTGATGGAGAGCTGGTCGCCCGGCCCACGGAAGTCGGGCCGGGTGCCGTGCATCGCGAAGTAGTGGGGTTCCTTGGGATCGGTGACGAAGACCCGAGGATGGGCGCGCAGTCCCTCGATCAGGGCGGTGGTCCCTGCCCGTGCCGAACCCGCGACAACGAAGTCAGGGCCGGTTGGGGTCATGTGGTCGATGCTCTCCCGGTGCCCGACCGGTTTCATCACCTCAATTGGTCAAAGGATGCGGGTCACGGGACCGGCAGAGCCTCCGTGGCCCGGGCGAGCAGGTCCAGCCCCCAGCCGGAACGCTCGGTCGCGCTCGCCGGGGTGGCCTGCCGGTCCAGGACGAACCGCAGGTTGACCTCGAGCAGGTAGGCCACGGCCACCGCGTCGGCCTGGGCCCGGCCGAGCCCGATCTCGCCGGAGAGCAGGGCGGCCGCTTGCGCCTGCCAGGCTTGCTCCTCGGCCCGACCGACGCCAGACTCCACCCGGAGCTGCTGGGCGAGGTAGTGGATCTGGTCGAAGCCCACCGGGACGTCCTCGGCGAAGTGCTCCCAGTCCCACAGCAGGACGCGACCGCCGTCCCACGCCATGTTCCAGGCGGTCCAGTCTCCGTGCCAGCATCCCAGCGGCAGGCTGACGTCGCCGGCACGGGCCTCCAGGGTGTGCAGGCTCGCTCCGAGACGCGACCGCCGACCGGCGTCGTCGACCTCACCGACCCGTTGCCGGACGCTGTCCATCCAGCGGCTGTCGGCCAGCCGGTCGACACGAGGCGAGTCGGCGTGGGCGAGCTCCGCCATGGCGGTCAGCGGCATCCCCACCCCCGACGACGATCGCGCCGGCGCGACCAGCGGTGAGACCAGCAGCATCTCCAGGCCGTGCCAGGAACCCTGGTGCAGCAGCCCCGGCAGGACGACCTCCTGCAGGCCGAACCGCGACACCCGCTCCAACGCGGCAGACTCGGCGTGCACGGCTGCGCGACCGTGGGCGTCGATCCCGACCTTGCCGAAGGCCACGGTGGTGCCACGACGGTCGAGGACCCGGACGACGAAGCTGCGGGCGTGTGTCCAGTTGCCGATCCTGATCGCGATGCCGGTCTCCCGCCCGACCACACCTTCGAGCACGGTGATCAGCGACTCGGCCTCCCCCGGCTCGACCCGGAGGCGCGGCACCGGCACCAGACGGGTGAGGCCGGAGGTGTGCGCCAGGGCCAGGAGACGTCGTCCGGCGGACGTGAGCCCACGGGACTCCCCGGCTCCCAGCGCGACCGCGGTCGACGGCGCGTCGGTGGGCAGCAGCCAGTGGGGAGAGCGCACGTGCGGCAGCACGGCGTACAACCTCTGTCCGGGATCGGCACGCATCGCCCGGGTGAGGTCGATGCGCACGGCGTCCGGCCAGATCGCCCTGGCCGTGTCCAGCAGGAGCGCGGACTCGGACGCTCGCCCCATCAGGCACCCCTCCCGGAGACTCGGTCTGGCCGTCGGCTTCCTTGGCAGGCTAGGTGATCGCAGGTCGCTCGACACCAGAACTGGGGACATTCTCCAATCCGAAACGGGGACCGCCGAGCCTGTGCGATGCTGGATGAATGGTCAGGATCCGGCTCTCATGTGCAGTCGGCCTGCTGGTGCTCGGCGTGACGACGGCCTGTCAGGACGCGGAGCCGGCGAAGCATCCACTCGAGATGAACGACACGTCCTCGGCCTCGTCGACCACCTCGCAGACACACCCGCCCGACGCCAGCCAAGAGGCCACCTCGATCGACGACCCGCGCGTGGCTCAGTCGAGCGGCCTGGCCCGCAGCTACCTCCACCCCGGTGTGCTCTACACGCACAACGACCGGAGCACGTCGGCGCCCCAGATCTTCGCCATCGACGCCAGTGGCACCCGCGCCGTCCTCACTCTCGAGGCACCGGCGGTCGACTGGGAGGACATCGCCAGCACACCCGACGGTCGGGTCTGGGTGGCCGACACCGGTGACAACGACGGCGCTCGCTCGTCGATCGCGGTGTACGTCGTGACCGAGCCGTCCGTGCTCACCAGCAGCACGCTGGCCACCACGACGTACCGCTTCACCTACCCGGACGGGTCGCACAACGCGGAGGCGCTCCTCGTCCACCCGACCACGCACCGCCTCTACCTCGTGACGAAGGACCCCGTCGGAGGCACGGTCTTCGTGGCGCCGAGTGAGCTCGACCCGGAAGGCGTCAACGTCCTCGAGCCGTTGGCCGAGGCCCCCGCGAACGTGACGGCCGGCGACTTCTCCCCGGACGGCTCGATGCTGGTCCTGCGCACCCAGGGTCGCGCGTACTTCTACCGCGGCTTCGAGGGCCAACCGGTGGGCGTCACCCTGCCGAAGCAACCCCAGGGCGAGGCGATCACCTTCGAGGCTGACGGCGCCCACGTGCTCCTGGGGAGCGAGGGGCCGCAGAGCCAGATCCTCCGGTTGACGGTTCCGACCCTGCCGAGCTGACCGCCGGGTCGGCGACGGCCGACTCCTCAGCCTTCTCGGCCGGTTCCCTGACCGCGCGCTCGCGCACGTCATGGGCGTACGCCGCGCGCGGCGAGTCACCGAGTGCGTTGCACACGATGCCCACGGCACCGACCTTGAGGTGGCGCAGGGTCTCCCGCACGGCGACCAGCTGCCGGCGTCGGGACACCCGGTCACGGGTCACCACGATCACCACGTCGGCCAGGGTCGCCAGCTCGAGCGAGTCGGCCCCGGTCAGCACCGGGGGGCTGTCAAGGATGACCAGGTCGGCCTCGGCGGCGAGCTCCGACAGCACCACGCGCATCCGGACGGAGCTGAGCAGCGCCGCGGGGTTCGGCGGCGCCGTTCCGGCGGCGAGCACGTCGAGGTTGTCCACCCCGACGTCGATCAGGTAGGACGAGGCCTTGTCCTCGCTGACCAGCAGGTCGGACAGGCCGGGCGGGTCCTCGAGGCCGAAGCGCCCCGCCACGGCTCCTCGGCGCAGGTCGCCGTCGACCATGACCACGCGGAGTCCGAGGCGGGCCGCGGCGACCGCGAGGTTGCAGCTCGTGATGGTCTTGCCCTCGCCCTCCTGCCCCGACGTGATCAGCACGACCGCTCCGTGGGTGTCGTCGGCGCGCGAGGTCGCGGCCATGAACCGCACGTTGACGGCGAGGCGTTGGTACTCCTCGCTCGGTGGCGCGTGCGGGTTCTCCACCGTCACGAGGGCATTGCGGTAGGCACGCTCGGGCCAGGCCGGGACTCTGCCGACGACCACCGAGCCGACCGCCTGGCGGACCGACTCCTCACCGTGCACGGCGTCGTCGAACCGGTCCCGCAGGATGGCCGCACCCATGCCCAGCAGCAGCCCGAAGAGGGCTCCGAGGATCACGTTGAGCAGGGTCTGCGGTGAGACCGGATCGTGGTCGGCCTCGGCGGAGCGCAGCAGCTCGCCACCCGATCCGACCGAGGTCAACTGGTCGGTCAGGGACTCCATCTGGGTGGCGATCTGGCCGAGCTTGGTGAGCACGTTGCGCCGCTCCGCCTGGAGCTCCGCCTTGCCCGAGCCGTCCTTGGCGAGCAGCCGGTCGATCTCCTTGAGCCGGCGGTCGACCTCCGTCTCCTCCTGCGTGAGGCGGTCCCGGGCGCGTTCGTAGCGGGAGATCGACTCCTGCTGGCGGAACTGCAGGTAGGCCGTGGCCACGGTGTTCGCGGTGTCGGCGGCCCGGTCGGGAGAGGTGTCCTCGGCGGTGACCCGCAGGATGCGGCTCGTGTTGAGCGCCTGCACGGTCACCAGCTTCGTCAGGTCAGGCGTCTTGTCCAGGGAGAGCTGTGTCTGCACCAGGCGTGCGACGGGCAGCGAGGTGACCACCTGAGTCTGCGTGGCCACCTCCTCGGCGGCGATGTCAGTGGCCAGCTCGGTGCCCGAGGGTTCGATGAGGACGTCGGCGGTGGAGACGTACTGCGGAGTCGCGGCCAGCGAATAGGCGAGGGCCAGCGCCACCGCGGCCACGAGAACGACCAGCACCAGACGCCACCGCCGGCGCAGTGCCCGGGCGTAGTCGCTGAAGTTCTTTCGGTCCGGCACGTCCGCGACATCTTCGGTCATCAGCAAAACGGCCCCCATCGGTCCTTTTTCATGCAGTCTAGAGCGAGTGAAGCAATCTGGGTCGGGAATGTCTGTCAGCGGAGCCATGGTCTGGTTCGCTGTCTCCTACGCCGGCGCGGTGCTCGGATTCCTGGGTGTGAATGCGGTCGCCGCACGGTGGCTCGGACCTGCCGACTTCGGCCTGTTCGTGGCGGCCATCGCGGCGACCGGACTGCTCGGACAGATCGGACTCGTGGGTTCCCACCGGTCGGGCCTGCGCGAGGTGGCCCGGCTCCGGGACGTCGATGACCCCCTGGCCATGGGCGCCCTGCGCAACGGCGTCCGCGCGGTGAACCTGACCACGTTGCCCGCCCTCGGGCTGCTCGGTGGAGCAGCGACCTGGGTCCTCGCCTCCGACGAGAGTGCGACCACGCGTGCCCTGCTGGCCTTCACCGTCGTCGCCCTCGTCGTCCTGTGCGGCCAGCAGCAGCTGTGGGCGAACTACGTGCGCGGGCTCGGCCACGTCCGCTTCGCCAGCCTGCTGGAGGGACGATCCGGCGGCGCACTCGTCGCGGCACTGCAGGCCGTCTTCGTGCTCATCGCGTGGCTGCTCTGGTCGGGGGCCGGCCTGGCCGGCGCGCTGATGGCGGTCGCCGCAGGATTCCTCATCCCCGTCGTCGCGGCCCGGTGGACCGTCCATCGGCGGTGGCGCGGGGTGACCGATCCGCAACCCCAGCTGTGGCGTGACCTCCGACTGACCATCCGCCGGGACTGGCGGTTCCTCAGCGCCCAGGTGGCGACGTACCTCAATGTCAGCACCGAGATCTGGATCGGGGCGCTGCTGCTCGCCAAGGTCGACGCCTCGATGTTCTCCGCCGGTCAACGCCTGGCCCTGCTCCTCGTGCTGCCGCTGACCGCACTCCAGGTCGTGCTGGCTCCGGTGATCGCCCGCGCCGCCAACGCCGGGCGTGAGGACCAGTCCCTCGAGCCCCTGCTCCGCACCGCCGCCACCGTGGCCACCGGGTTGAGCGTCGTGCTCGCGCTGCCGTTCCTGGTCGCCCCGGGCCGCGTGGTCGACCTCGTCTACGGGTCCGGTTTCGAGGAGTCCGTCCCCGTGCTGTTGCTGCTGGCCCTGGGGTCCATCGGGAACGTGGCCACGGGTACGGCGGGCACCACCTTGTCGATGCTCGGACGCGAGGGGGTGTCGGCACAGGTCCAGTGGTCGGGCGCGCTGCTCCGGATCGGGCTCGGGGTGCCGGCGGCCCTGTTCGGCGGTCTGATGGGCCTCACCCTCTCCGCCCTGGCCGTCTCGATCTTCGTGTTCACGGTGATGTGGTGGCGGGCTCACCAGGCGGTCGGCTTGTTCACCCATGCCACGCTTCGTCCAGAGATGTCCCTGCTCCGCAGGACTCCGGGCTAGGAGGGACACGTGGAGATCACCCTGTCCGTGCTGCTGGCCACGTTCCTGTTCTTCGGCCTGCTGGTCACCTGCGCCGCCCTCTTCACCTCCGGGCCGAGCGACGTGGTGCTGCTGTTCGTCCTGGTGTTCTGCCTCTTCTACGGGTTCCGCCCACTCCTCTTCGTCCTGGGACTCGACGGTCCCCACCCGGGAGAGCTGTTCCCACCGGCCGGGTTCTCGCACGTCCTCACCAGAACGCTGCTGGGCCTGACCCTCTATCTCTTCTTCGTCCTCGTCGGCATCGCCGCCGTACTCCGGTCGGGGGTGCGTGGCTGGGGCCCGTTCTTCGCCGACCACGAGGTCGACCTGCGCCGCTCGCTCAACGTCACCCTGATCCTGACCGCACTCGGCCTGGTCATCTCGGCGTACCTGGTCGCACGGTACGGCGGGGTGGGCGGCGTGATCCGCGCCGGCAAGTACGACAAGGAGCTGGCCGGCCTCTACGTCCTCCGCTCGTTCTCGGCGGTCGGTGCGGTGGTGGCCGCGACGACGTTCATCGACTTCCGCCGACAGGGCTCCAGCTCGAGGCTGCTCACGACGGTTCCCCTGGTCTGCGCGTTCGCGAACGCGTTCTTCGTGTTCATCTGGGGCGGCCGGAGCACGCTGATCGTGGTCGGCGCGACCCTTGTGCTGGGCATGCAGGCCCGGCGTCGCCGGGACAGGCCGGTCCACCGGCAGCGCGTGCTGGTTCGGCTGCTGATCGCGGTCGTCCTGGTGATCGTCGGGGCGAGCGGGATGCGGATGGCCCGCGACACCCTGACCCACGGCGAGGTGCAGGCCGGCTACGCCTCCTCGAGCGCCTGGCGCCAGGCCTCGGTCGGCACCAACTCGATCTACTTCGACGCCGCCATGCTGTCCTTCCGGGACTGGCCGAGCCGCCAGCAGTTCCGCGGCGGTGACGACTTCTACAAGGGCCTGGTCGGCGTCGTCCCACGAGCGGTCTGGCGCGACAAGCCGGTCGGCATCCCACCCGGAAAGTGGTTCCGACAGGTCTACGAGCCCCGCAAGATCAACGGCTGGCCCATGGGCGCGGGCGCCCTGTGGTACCTCAACTTCGGGTGGCTCGGCCTGCCGTTGGGTGGGCTCATCTCCGGGTTGATCGTCGGTCTCGTGGCCGCGGCCCAGCGGCGCCGGCCCAGGAGCGGCTTCAACACGGGTGTCGCGGTGATCGCCGCCGTGTTCGTGCTGCCCCTGGGCTGGGACAACCAGACCCTGATGAAGTTCATCATCTGGTTGGTGCCGATGTGGGTGCTCGCGCGCTACATCGCCCCTCGACGAGCCCGCAGGTCCCTGGTGACCGGCATCCCCGCCGCGCGCCAGGCCGCGAACCCACCGACCACGTCCGTGGCCCGGTGGACTCCCAGCTGGCGCAACGAGTCGGCGGCCAAGGACGACGTGTAGCCCTCCTGGCACAGCACCAGCACGCGTGCGTCGTACGACGCCAGCGGCAGGCGGGTCTCGCTACGCGGGTCGAGACGCCACTCGAGCACGTTGCGATCGATGACCAGCACACCCGGGAGCGGTTCGACCTCGCCCTCGGCGGCGCGCTGTGCGTCGGGGCGGATGTCGACCAGGATCGCCCGACCGCCGATCAGCTCCTGGTACGCCGCACGCGCGCTGGCCCGGTCCAGGTGCGAACGGGCCTCGGCGAGCATGTCGTCGATGCCGTTGAAGTAGATCTCCTCGAAGCGCGGGGCCGTCACTGCCTCGGCGGTCACCACTGCTCACGTCCTTCCACACCGGTGGCCTCGAGTCGGCCGTCGACCAGGACGTAGCGGGTCATCGCCGCCAACCGGGGCGAGTAGGCGTGCACCGAGAGCGCCGGACGGTCGCCGAGGTTGACGACGTCGTGGACGTGGTTGGCCGAGAAGGCCCAGGCCTCGCCGATGCCGAGTCGCCGTACCTCCTGGCCGCTCTTGCCGAGGCTGTGCTCGGTGACGCTGTGCTCGATGACGCTGTGCTCGGTGAGTTCGCCGGAGATCGTGGTGAAGGCGCCGGAGGCGTCACCGTGGTCGTGCCAGCCGGTGCGGGAACCGGGTGGCCACGAGATCAGCCAGAGCTGGAAGTCGTCGGTGGAGACCAGCTCGGTCCACTGGCGCTCGGTCGCGTTCGGGTCGTGCAGGTGGAGCAGGTCGGGGTCGTCTGCGTAGTCACGCAGGGTCTGCAGCAGGGGCAGGACGGTCAGGACGGTCATGGCTTCTCCTGTGTCGGAGGTGGATCTGGGTGGATGTCGGGGCGCGGGAGGACATCCACGGACACAGGTCACTGGCCGTGCGGAGCAGGTCGACGTGCAGACGGCGGTACGCCGGGTAGGACATGGGGACTTCTCTCGGAGGGCGCACGGAGACGGTGCGCGGGGTTTCGGCTGAGCGAGTGTCAGGCGAAACGACAACACTCGACGGACGCGCCGCAGCGCATTCCGTGAATGTCGAGTACCGAGGTCATGAATCAAGTGTGCGGGGTGGGGCCCAGCGGATCAAGGCTGGTCTCACGGTGTGGTCAGGTGCGACCCATGAACAACAGCAGGAGCGCCAGGACGGCGAGGACGCTCAGCAGCGGCCAGGCATTGGCCGAGCCCGTGAAGCGGGCAAGCGACAGCTTCATACCCCTATAGACGCACGAGCGGCCGGATCGGTTGCGTTGCTCGTCCGGGGTGCGCCCACGGCGCGGCGATCAGGGCAGGCGGTCGAGCAGGTCCGTCGGGGTGGCCCGGGTGCCGGTGTAGAACGGCACCTCCTCGCGCACGTGGCGGCGGGTCTCGGAGCCGCGCAGGTGACGCATCAGGTCGACGATGCGGTACATCTCGTCACCCTCGAAGGCGAGGATCCACTCGTAGTCGCCGAGCGCGAACGACGGCACCGTGTTGGCCCGCACGTCGGGGAAGTCGCGGGCCATGCCGCCGTGCTCGGCGAGCAGGCGGCGGCGCTCGGCGTCCTCGAGGAGGTACCACTCGAAGGAGCGCACGAACGGGTAGACCGCGACGTGCGTGCGGGGCTCCTCGGACAGGAAGGCCGGCAGGTGGCTCTTGTTGAACTCGGCCGGACGGTGCAACGCCATCTGCGACCAGACCGGTGCGACGCGCCGCCCGAACGCCGTACGCCGGAACGCGTTGTAGGCGGCCTGGAGCTTCTCGGACTCCTCCGCGTGCCACCAGATCATCACGTCGGCGTCGGCCCGGAAGCCGGACACGTCGTAGGTGCCGCGCACGACCACGTCGTCGGCGGCGAGCTTCTCGTAGAACGCCTCGAGCTCCTGCGCCTCGGCGGCCCGGTCTTCAGCGGTGGCGTCGCCGAAGGTCGTGTCGAGCCTGAAGACCGACCACATCGTGTAGCGGATCTTGTCGTTCAGCTCGCGGATCTGCGCAGCGTTCGTGGGAGCAGGGTTGGACATGCCCCCATTGTGCCGCGCCGTTGCCCCGCCCCCTCCCCCGGGTAGTCCCTGACGTTTCGGTCCTCCAGTTGGGATAGTCCCTGACGTTTCGGTCCTTCGGTACGGCGATTCGGGGCGCGAACGTCAGGGAGTATCCAGGTGGAGGAGGTCAGCCACGGCGCGCTCGGCCGAGGCGATCACGGCCGGGATCCCGATGCCGTCGTACGCCGCACCGCACACGGCCAGGCCGGGCACCTCGGCCACGGCGGCCCTGATCCGCGCGACCCGGTCGAGGTGGCCGACGGTGTACTGCGGCAAGCCGCCGCCCCAGCGCTGCACGAGGGAGTCGACCGGCCGGGCACGGATCCCGGTGGCCAGCGCCAGGTCCGCCAGTGACTGTTCGACCAGCTCCTCGTCGGGGAACTGCAACGCCGCCTCCTCGTGGTGACGCCCGATCGAGGTGCGCAGCAGCAACAGGTCGTCGCCGGCCTCGCGGACCCAGTCCCACTTGTTGAAGCTGAACGTGGCCGCCTTGATCCGGCGCCCGTCGACCGGCGGCACGAGGAAGCCGGAGCCCTCGAGGCCGGCCAGGTCGGCGGCGCGGAAGGCGAGGGTGACGATCGCCATCGACGCGTAGTCGATCTCGGCCAGGGCACGCGCGGCGTTCGGAGCAAGGTCGCCGAGCAGCCGACCAGCGGGGGTGCCCGGGAGGGCGAGCACCACCTCGTCCGCCTCGATCAGCTCCGGGTGTGTCGTCGGGCCGACGGTCACCTCGAAGCGAGAGATGGCTCCTCGCGCCTCGCCCACCGGCCGGCTGCGTAGTGCGCGCACGGTGGTCGACGTACGCACCTCGAAGCCGCCTGCAGCGACCACCTCGAGCGGCAGCCGACCCACGCCGCCCACGAGACCGGCGAAGACCGGCACGTCGGACGGGGCCGGCGTGGCCCGCGCGGCCTCGAGCAACGACGGCGAGCGAGCCAGGAGCCCCACCACCTGCGGGATCGTGGCCCGCGCGGAGAGCTCGGTGGCGTGTCCGGCGTAGACCCCGCCGAGCAGCGGCTCGACCAGACGATCGACGACCTCGACGCCGAGGCGCCGGGCCACGAAGTCGGCCACCGACACGTCGTCGGCCTCCGGCGCCAGGACCTGCTCGGCACGCGCCCGGGCCACGCCGTCGTCGGAGAGCACTCCGGACGCGGCCAATTGTTCGAGGTCTGCCGGGACCCCCATCACCGAACGCGGCAGGGGGCGCAGCGCGTCACGCGTCCAGAGCCGTGAGGAGAGAGTGCCGGGGTGCACGAGGTCGAGTCCGAGCTCGCGGGCCAGGCCGGTCGCCTCGGGCCGGCGGTTCAGCATCGCCTCGGCACCGACGTCGACCTGCACTCCCCCGACCTCGGCCAGCCGGAGCTTGCCACCCACCTGCGGCGACGACTCGAGCACGGTCACGTCGCGTCCGGTGGCGGCCAGCCTGCGGGCTGCGGTGAGGCCGGCAATGCCTGCGCCGACAACGACGGTTCGAGTCACCCGGCCAGCCTGCCAGATCCGTGATCGCGTCAACGTGGTGGATCGCCTGCACCTGGTGGGTGTTGCGGTTTCACAAGGCCAGCACCCTCCGACACGCCCTCACGGATCAGCGCGACGGAGCCGGCGGACCGTACGACATGCCGGCCACCCGGCCAAGGCGCTCATTTCAACATGCAGTTCGCTCGCCGCGACGCTCACGTCACGCTCACGTCACGCTCAAGAAGCGCACCCGTGGCGTGAACTGTATGTCGAAATGAGCAGACGCCGTCTCACTGGACGTTGTCAGGCGGCATCACGGGACTTGTGCACCGCAGGGCGGTCACCGGGTGGCAAGTCCACCACGTTGGCCGCGGGAGGGGTCACACGGCGGCGCGGAGGCGGGCCTCGATCTCCATCCGGCGGAAACCGCTGCGGTGGAAGACCAGCGGGTCACCGAAGCCGGCGCCGTCGACGGCGTGCAGGCGCAGCAGCACGATGGTGTGGTCGCCGGCCTCGACCTCCCGGTGGATCGTGCAGTCGAAGCGGGCCAGCCCGTCGTCGAGGGTGGCCGCCTCGTCGGCGGTCACCGAGACCGACAGGCCGTCGAAGCGGCTCTCGACGGGCCCGGCGAGCTGGCGGCACACGGAGCCGTGGTGCTCGGCGAGGATGCTCACGCCCAGGTGTCGCGCACGTCGCAGGTCGGGCCAGGTCTTCGACGTGTTCGCGATCGAGAACGACACCAGCGGCGGGTCGAGGCTGACCGAGGTGAACGAGCTCGCGGCCAGGCCGGTGAGCTGTCCGTCGACCTCGGCGGCGACGGCGACGACTCCGCTCGGGAAGACGCCGAACGCCTCGCGCAGCGCGGCGGGGTCGAGGTCCTGGTTGGTGGTGAGCGTGGTCATGCGGAGGCTCCTTCCGTGGAGGCGAGCAGGGCTGCGACCAGCGGACGGTTCACGGCGAGCCAGTCGGTGAACGCGTCGGGGTCGTCGTACGCACCGTCGAGCAGGTAGAGCGCCGAGGTGGGGACCGAGGCGCCGATCTCGACGAGCACCGGTCGCAGCGTCAGCTCGGGCGCCAGCGCGTGGCCGGGACCGGCCCCGAGCATCAGGGGTACGGCGACGGTCCCCCGCAGCGCGTCGGGCGCGAAGCGGTCGAGGAACACCTTGAGCAGGCCGGTGTAGGTCGCCTTGTACGTCGGGCTGGCGACGACCACCACGTCCGCGGACGACACCTCGTCGACCAGGCCGGAGACGGTGGAGTCCGACCAGTCGAGGAGCACCGGCCCGAGCGTGGCGAGGTCGACGACCAGCAGGTCGACGGCGCCCAGCTCGCCGGCCAGGCGCACCGCCGCGTCGTACGTGCGCGAACGCGGCTTGGGATTGCCCACGACCACGGCGACGCGGGTCATGAGGCGGCCCTGCGGGCACCGAACGGAACACTCGCCACGGACGAGACCGCTGCGGGGGCCGGGTTGGTCCAGCGGCCGCGTTCGGCCAGCACCGGCAGCACACCCTCGCCGAACGAGTAGGCCTCCTCGAGGTGCGGGTAGCCGGAGAGCACGAACTCGCTGATGCCGAGGTCGGCGTACTCCTCGATGCGGTCGGCGACCTCCGCGTGACTGCCGACGAGGGCGGTGCCGGCGCCACCACGAACCAGGCCGACGCCGGCCCAGACGTTGGGGTGGATCTCGAGGTCGTCGCGGTTGCCCTGGTTGAGCTCGAGCATGCGGCGCTGCCCCTCGGACTCGCTCTGCTTGAGCCCGGACTGCACGCGCTCGATGGTCTCGTCGTCGATCGAGTCGAGCAGGCGCTGCGCCTCGGCCCAGGCCAGCTCGGAGGTGTCGCGGGCGATCACGTGCATGCGGATGCCGAAGCGGATCTCGCGACCCTGCGCCTGCGCCAGGCCACGGATCCAGGCGATCTTCTCCGCCACGGCGGCCGGCGGCTCGCCCCAGGTCAGGTAGACGTCGGCGTACTTCGCGGCCACGTCACCCGCCGCCGGCGAGGATCCGCCGAAGTAGATCTCCGGAGTCTCGTGCGGCAGCGCGGCCAGCTGGGCGCCCTCGACCTTGAGGTGCTCGCCCTCGAAGTCGACGGTCTCACCGGTCCAGAGCCGGGTGACGACCTCGAGGAACTCACCGCACCTGGCGTAGCGCGCCTCCTTGTCGAGGAAGTCACCGAACCCGCGCTGCTCCGCACTCTCACCCCCGGTCACCACGTTGAGCAGCAGGCGTCCGCCGGACATGTTGGTGAAGGTGGTGGCCATCTGCGCGGCCAGCGTCGGCGAGAGCAGCCCCGGGCGGAAGGCGACGAGGAACTTCAGGCGCTCCGACAGCGACGCGAGCATCGCGGTGGAGATCCACGCGTCCTCGCACCACGCGCCGGTCGGGGTCAGCGCCGCCTCGAAGCCGAGCTGCTCGGCACTGCGCGCGATCTGGCCCAGGTACGGCACCGAGGCCGGCCGCCCTTGCGGACCCGCGTCGGCCGAGACGCCGTGGCCACCACTGAGCACGTAGCGGCTGTCGCCGCCGTTGGTCGGCAGGAACCAGTGGAACTTGAGGTCGGTCATGTCGCTCCTATGTCGGTTAGATCTGTCCGTGGTTGGGCGGGAGGGTGCCGTCGACCGCGAAGTGGCCGAGGTGCTGCACCTTCCACGCCGCGGGGTCGTGCAGCGTGTGCGTGCGGGCGTTGCGCCAGTGCCGGTCGAGGTTGAGGCCGGCCAGCGCGGAGCGGGTGCCGGAGACCTCGAAGAGCCGGCTCGCCACGTCGACGGAGGCCGCGGTGGTCGAGGCCCGGGCCGCAGCGACGGCGAGACTCGCCGCACCCGCCGACTCCGCGGTGAGTACGGCGTTCGCCCGGTCGATCGCACGACCGGCCTCGGCGACCAACGCCTCCGCGCCGCGCACCTGCAGCTCGAGCTCGCCGAAGGCGTGCACGACCAACGGGTCGTCGGCTGCGCGCTCGACCCCGGCGTCCGGGTAGGGCCGGCTCTTGGTGCGCACGAACGAGGCGGCCTCGACCAGTGCGGCCCGCGCGATGCCGGCGTCGATGGCGGCATGGAGCACCTGCGCGAACGCGCCGTACGTCTGGGGCGCCTCGAAGGTGAGGTGGAACGGCGTGATGCGCTCGTGGCGTACGTCGACCCCCTCGAGCTCGACAGTGCCGCTGGCCGTGGTCCGTTGGCCGAGTCCGTCCCAGTCGTCGGTCACGGTGACTCCGGGTGCGTGGCGTTCCACCCACGCGACATGGAGCGGGCCGTCGACGCCGAGATGGGTCAGCACCGGGATCCAGTCGGCGAACAGCGCGCCCGTGCAGTAGCCCTTCTTCCCGTCGAGGCGGTAGCCGCCGTCGTACGTCGTGAGGGTGGTGCGGATGTCGCGCACGTGCTTGGTGCCGATCTCGGACTGGGCGTTGCCGAAGCGCTTGCCGCGCAACACCTCGCCGAAGAAGAACTCCTTCTGCGAAGCCGTCGCGTGGTGGCGCAGTGCGTTGACGTAGACGAAGTGGCTGTGCGGTATCTGGGCCACCGACGGGTCGCCCTGGGCGAGCGCCCGGAAGACCTCGACGACGGTCTCGGTGGAGAGGTCCGCGCCGCCGTACTCCGCCGGAACGGTGATCGCCAGGAGTCCGCTGGCCGAGAGCCGATCGAGCTCGGCGGTCGGCAGGATGCGCTCGGCATCGCGCTGCGCCGCACCCTCGGCGAGGTCGATGCCGATCTCTCGTGCCACGGGGATGGCCCGGTCGGCGGTGAGGACGGGTGGTTTCGCCCTTGGTTTCGAGACAGGCGCTGGCGCGCCTTCCTCAACCAGCGACCAGGGCCCTTGCGACTGCGCGACGGACGAGGTGGTCATGCGGCACGCTCCGCCTCGGCCTGCTCCATCTCGCGCACGATCGGGAGCACGTGCTGGCCGAAGTACTCCACCTCTTCATGGAAGTGCAGGTAGCCGAGGAGGAACAGGTTGACCCCACGGCGCTTGAACTCGATCATCCGCTCGGCGATCTGCTCGGGGGTGCCGATCAGGTTGGTGCGGAAGCCGTCGTTGTACTGCACGAGGTCCTCGAAGGAGGAGTCCTGCCACATGCCCTTCTTGTCCGACGTCGACTGCCCGGCCTGCTTGACCGCGGAGCCGAAGCCCTCGACGGCCTCGGTGTCGGCCTTGGCGACGATCTCGCGCAGGGTCTCGCGGGCCTCCTTCTCGGAGTCGCGGGCGATCATGAAGCCGTTGAGGCCGAACCGCACCGAGCGGCCGTGCTCCCGGGCCTCACCCGAGACGTCGGCGATCTGCTCCGAGATGCCGTCGGGGTTGTTGCCGTTGGAGAAGTACCAGTCCGAGACCCGGCCGGCCATCTTGCGGGCGTCGGCGGAGTTGCCGCCCTGGAAGATCTCGGGGTGCGGGCGGCCCTCACTGGCGAGCGGCTTCGGCTTCAGGTCGAAGTCGTGCAGGCGGTAGAAGTCGCCGTTGAACTCGGCGTGCTCGGAGGTCCAGATCTCGCGCACGTAGCGGATGAACTCCTCTGAGCGGCGGTAGCGCTCACCGTGCTCGAGCCACGGCTCGCCCATCTTGGTGAACTCGTCCTTGAACCAGCCGCTGACCACGTTGATCGCGGCCCGGCCGCCGGAGAGGTGGTCGGCGGTGGCGATGTACTTGGCCAGCACGCCGGGCTGCCACATGCCGGGATGGACGGCCGCGATCACCTTCAGTCGCTCGGTCGCCAACAGCAGCGCCAGGCTGAAGCTGGTCGACTCGTGCTGGTACGCCGCGCCGTACGACGCCATGTAGCGGACCTGCGAGAGCGCGTAGTCGAAGCCGTTGTTCTCGGCCAGCTGGGCCAGCTTCTTGTTGTACTCGAAACCCCAGTCGGTGCGCTGCTCGATCTTGCTGACGACCAGGCCGCCACTGACGTTGGGCACCCAGTAGGCGAACTTGAGGGGGTCGGTGCTTGGTGCGATCGCGCTCATCGAAACTCCTTAATGATGTTTATGTCTATTAGATTGCTTGATTTACGAGGCGAGATCAAGGCGGGGCCGCCCACCACGCGGACGCGTCTCGCTATGTGGTGATCGGTCACGCCTTGCACGGGTGGGTCAGTCGCGCTTGGTCGTCCCGATCGCCCAGGCGTACGGCGGCGGCGTGCCGTTGACCTCGTAGGCCCCGACCACACGCGCCTTGAGGATGCGCGGGTTGTGCGACGACACGGTCCGAGCGTTGCGCCAGTGCCGATCGAGCGCCTTGGCCCGAGAGGTGGCCGAGGCGCCCAGCGTGTCGAAGAGGTCACTGGTGGCCTTGAGGATCAGGTCGGTCACCACGACCTGGGCCGCAGCGGACTCGATCTCGGCCGCCTCGTTGATCGCCAGCACCCGGTCATGCTCGGCCCCCGCCGCCTCGAAGGCCGCCTGCACCGCATCGGCCACTCGCAGGGTGGTCGCCTCGGCGGCGTAGACCGCCGCAGAGATCTCACCGATGCGGGCCAGCACCTGGGCGTCGTCACGCACGCGGGCCGCGTTCGCGTGGGAGTAGTTGCGCTCGCGTCGGCGTACCTCGGCGACCGCGTCGCGGAGCGCCGCCCGACCGATGCCGCTCAGCGTGGCAAGGAGGTTCAGCTGATAGACCGCGGTCTGGTAGGGGAAGCGCTCGGAGAAGACCAGCACGTTTGCCGCCTCGACCCACACGTTGTCGAAGGTGGCCGTGCCACTGCCGGTCCCCCGCTGCCCGAAGCCGTCCCAGTCGTCAGTGACGCTGAAACCCGGCTCGTCGGTGCGCACCAGCGCGATCACGAAGGTGCCGTCCTCGCGCAGGGCATAGACATCGGCCCACTCGGCGAAGATCGTGCCGGTCGTGTAGTACTTCGTGCCGTTCAGCCGGAAGCCCTCGCCGTCGGCGCTGAGCACGGTCTGCTGGGTGTCGATCGCCGTCGACCCGACCTCCGACCAGGCATTCCCACCGATCTCACCGGCCACGAAGCGGGCGAACCAGGTCGTCTGGTCGACACCGATCACGTGCTGGTGGAGCCGGTCCTCGGCCAACGCGAAGTGACCTCGCAGGGCCTGCGGCAGGTTGTTGTCGACCGCGGCCAGGTCGATCCACAGCTGGGTGAGCTCGGGCCAGCCCAACCCGGCCCCGCCATGCTCGACCGGCACGCGCAGTGCGCCGTACCCGGCCTCCTTCAGCCAGTCGACCTGTTCGCTCGGCAAGGTGCCGTCGCGCTCGCGCTCGATCACCCCGGCGGAGATCTTCTCGAACAGCGGCTGGTACGACGTCCGCACCTCGGCGAGCTTCGTGTTCAGCGCCGGCGCGTTCAGCGCGCCTTCATGCGGAGTCGTTTCGTTCAGGGCCGTTTCATTCAGGGTCATGCGGTTCACCTCGGAGGTAGTGAAGGGAAGTAGTGGTGGGACGGGAGACGGAGAACGGCCGGACGACCGCCGGGAGCGCACCCGCCGATCGTCCGGCCGCAGCTCAGGAGGACGGTCCGATCACGTGTACCAAGTGGGCTCGGGGATCTCGCCGAGCAACGCGTGACGTCCGACCTCGGCGCGCTTGTGGGCGACCGGGTCGTGGAGGCTGTGGGTGCGGATGTTGCGCCAGAACACGTCGAGGCCGACCGAGTTCGCGGTCGCCCGGGCCCCGGTGACCTCGAAGATGCGGTTCGTGACCTCGAGGCCGGTGTCGATCGCCACCTGCTTCGCGGCGGCGATCACGACGGCCGCCTCACCGCGCTCCTGCTCAGTCACCGTGTCGGCGTGGGCGTTGATCCGCTCGATCAGCACGGCGGCACGCTCGGTGATCGCCTCCGCGGCCCACAGCTTGGACTGCAGGTCGCCGTACGTCTCGAGGATGTAGAACTCCTCGTGAGCACTGGCCTTCACGTCCGTCGCGTAGGGCCAGGCGCGAGTCTTGTCCCGGGTGTAGGTCGTCGCGGTCGACAACGCGCCCTGGGCGATGCCGACATAGATGTTGGCGAAGATCAGCTGGATCAGCGGCACGTTCAAGGTGTTGTAGACCCTCGGCCGGAACACCCGGTCGACGTAGCCCGCAGCGGCCTCCCACGGCACGTGGACGTCGACGATCTCGACACCGCCGCTCTCGGTGAGGCGTTGGCCGAGGTTGTCCCAGTCGCCCAGGAAGCGGATGCCGTCCTGGTCGGTGGGCACGATCGCGAAGACGTGGTTGTCGGTGCCGTCCAGCACGCCTTCGAGCACGGTGACGTCAGAGACCTGCCCACCGGTCGAGAAGGACTTCTTGCCGTTGTAGACGAGCTCGCCGTCGACTTCCGTGATGACCAGGTCACTGTCGCGCGGGTTGACCGCACCACCGAAGAACCACCGGTTCTCGACGGCCTGCTGCTCGACGGCCGCGACCTGCTCGGGGGTGCCGACCAGACGGACCGCCCAGAACCACAGGTAGTGGTACCCGATCAGCTGGCCGATGGAGCCGTCCCCGGCGGAGATCGCCCGAATCACCCGATTCGCCGTGGTCCAGTCCTGCCCGCCTCCGCCGTGCTCGACCGGTCCGAGGAGGGTGACCAGACCCGAGTCCTTCAGCAGTTGGACCTCGGCGTGCGGCGTGGCGTTCGCGCGGTCACGCTCCACGGCGTCGATGGCCAGTTGAGTGGCCACGGCTTCGGCACGAGCCACCCACTCCGCGGGGCTGCTGGGCAGCGGGTCGGCCCAGGTGGCGGTGGCCGGTGTGGTGATCGACATGTGTTCGCCTCTCAGAAGGTACGCAATTTGAATTATGTCTAGTGAACTAGTCTACAATTCTGAATGCAAGGAAAAGGCACGCACGGCCGGTCAGCGAATCTCCGAGGGGGTGAGCGGCGCGGCCTTCCACCGGTCGGTTGTCCAGAAGGAGTCACAGGGTGCGGATCGAACAGCTGCAGTACATCGCGGCAGTGACCCAGCACGGGTCCCTCCGCAAGGCCAGTGAGTCATTGCACCTCTCCCAGCCGGCCCTCAGCGAGGCCGTGAGCAAGCTGGAACGCGAGCTCGGCGTCACCCTCCTCGACCGACGCCGCTCGGGCTCGAAGATCAGTCGCCAGGGACGCGACCTCCTGCAGAACATGGTCGAGGTGCTCGAGGCGGTCGGCCGCCTGCGCACCGCCGCCGGCGACCAGAACCTCACCACCCGGATGGTGCGCATGGGCACGGTCAACGCCGCCACGTCCACCCTGCTCGTGCCGGCCGTCCGCGACTTCCAGCAGGCCAACCCGACCACCACCGTCGAGGTGGTCAACACCCAACAGGCCGAGATCCACCAAGGCCTCGCCGAGGGCGCGCTCGACCTCGGCCTGATCAACGTGCTCGAGGGCGACGACGTTCCGGTCGACCTCGACGGCACCCGGCTGATCCACGGCCGACCGGTCCTGATCTGTCGCCACGACCACCCGTTGGCGGCGTACGACGAAGTCACCGTCGGCCAGCTGCGCGAGCACCAGTTCGTCGTGATGCGCGCCGGTTACCTGATGCACCGGTTCGTGCACCGGCTCTTCGGCAGCGACATGCCGCCGGTGGCGTTCAGCACCGACGGGGCCGAGATGGGCAAGGTGATGGTCGCCGAGGGGCTCGGCGTCACCGTGCTGCCCGACTACAGCGTGATCGGCGACCCGATGGAACGTGCCGGCCTGATCACCCACCGGCCGATCACCGGCGACTCCACCGGTGTCGCCCTGATGATGCTGCAGCGCCGGGGCGAGCATCTGCCCCAGGCCGTGCGCGACCTGCAGGCCAGCCTGGTCGCGCACTCCCGCGGGTACCACCGCGCCAGCTGAGCCCACCCTGCCCGAGGGAACCGGTGGTACGCCGCGGGCGTCCCATCCTCATGAAGACCTCTCCCACGAAGTTTGCGGTGGCCCTGCTGGCCGCCGGACTGATTGCACTCACGGGGTGCTCCTCGGGCGACTCCGACTCCTCCGACGACTCCGGCTCCTCCGGCGACACCAGCCGGAATGCGGTCGCGGCCGATGGCCTGGCCGCCGAGGACGCGCCGAGCGAGGGCGACGGCGAGGCGACCCTGAAGACCCAGTCCGATTCCGGCTCGGACGCCGGCGGCACCCGCGACAACGGCGGCGCCAACCGACCGGCGCCGGCCACCAAGGCCATGATCAACACCGGCACCGTCTCGCTGGTCAGCCCCGACACCGAGAAGGCGCGCTTCGACCTCCAGAAGGTGGTCGACAGCCATGGCGGCACCATCGCCGAGGAGGAGACCTCGACCGAGGACGACGGCACCATCCGTCGCTCACGCGTGGTCGTTCGCGTGCCGGCGAGGGAGTTCGCCGACGCAATGAAGGAGTTGAAGAAGGTCGCCGAGCTCACCGGTTCCAGCCAGGGCTCGGAGGACGTCACCACCCAGGTGATCGACACCGAGGTGCGGGTCCGCGCCCAGGAGAAGAGTCTCAAGCGCATCGAGCTGTTGCTGGCCCGGGCCGAGAGCATCGCCGACATCGTCTCGATCGAGGCCCAGCTGACCTCACGCCAGGCCGAGCTCGACTCCCTCAAGTCACAGCAGGCCTACCTCGAGGACCAGACCAGCCTCTCCACGATCACGGTCCACCTCGAGCACCAGACCGCGGCGGCGGCCAAGGAGAAGAAGGACGACGAGCACAACGCGTTCGTCGGCGGCCTGCTCGACGGGTGGCACGCGCTCACCGGCGTCGGTGCCGGCCTCGCCACGGTGGTCGGGGCGCTACTGCCCTTCGCCGTGGTGCTCGGCATCCTGGGCTACCCGGTGCTGGTGCTGGCACGCCGGCTGCGCACTCGTCAGCGGGTCGCCCCGCAGGTCGCGAACGCCGAGTAGGTCAGAGCGGGTACGCCTGGACGAACTCCGTCAGCGCCTTCAGCTGGTCGGGGTTCGTCGAGGGGATGACCCCGTGGCCGAGGTTGAAGATGTGGCCCTTGGCGGCCCGGCCGGCCTCGATGATCTCGGCGGCACGCGCGGTCATCACGTCGGTCGGTGCGAAGACCAGGGTCGGGTCGAGGTTGCCCTGGACAGCCCGGTCACCGACCGCCCTGATGCCGTCCGCGAGCGGCGTACGCCAGTCGACACCGACCACGTCGGCGCCGGCCTCACCCATCAGCGGCAGCAGGTTCGACGTACCGACGCCGAAGTGGATGCGCGGCACGCCGAGCTCGCCGGCAGCGGCGAGCACCTTCGCGGAGTGCGGCATGACGTGCTCGCGGTAGTCGCCCGGGGTGAGCGCGCCGGCCCACGAGTCGAAGAGCTGTACGGCGGACGCACCGGCCGCGACCTGCACCTCGAGGTAGGCCGCGGCGATGCCACCGATCTTGCGCATCAGCGCGTCCCACACGTCGGGGGCGCCGAACATCATCGCCTTGGTCTTCGCGTGCTCCTTCGACGGACCGCCCTCGACCAAGTAGGACGCCACCGTGAACGGGGCGCCGGCGAAGCCGATCAGTGGAGTGGCGCCGAGCTCGGCGACCAGGTTCTGCACGGCCTTGGTGATGAAGGGGACGTGCTCGGGAGTGAGGTCGGGGATCGCGGCCACGTCGGCCAGCGTCTCGACCGGCTTCGCGACCACCGGGCCGATGCCGGGCAAGATGTCGAGGTCGACACCCACCGCCTTGAGCGGCAGCACGATGTCGGAGAAGAAGATGGCCGCGTCGACGCCGTACCGGCGGACCGGCTGGAGGGTGATCTCGGTGACCAGGTCGGCGTCCATGCACGACTCGAGCATGCCGATGCCCTCGCGGACCTTGAGGTACTCCGGCAGGGAGCGCCCGGCCTGCCGCATGAACCACACCGGGGTGTGCGGAACGGGCTCGCCGCGGGCGGCCCGGAGGAAGGCGGAGTCGTGCAGGTCGGTGGAGGCAGTCACACCGCGAATCTTCGCAGGTCAGGCGGCGTGGCACACAACGGACCCTTCGGACTCGCCCTACTGTGGAGGGCATGGTGGTCCGTCAAGAGGCGCACCCCGGGTCGGGTGCGGGCCTACCCCCCGAGGATTTCCGGGTTGCGGTCGAGAGCATGCGAGCAGCCCGGCTGCGTCCCGAGGTGCTGTGTGAGTCAATGCCCGCGCCCCAACGCATCGCTCCCTACGCCAGCGCACTCTCCGCAGACGTCACCGTCGACGACGCCGACATCGGCACCGGGCGCATCATCTTGTTGCACGACCCGGCCGGCAATGACGCCTGGGCGGGCACGTTCCGCTTCGTGGCCTACGCCCGCGCCGAGATCGACCCCGAGATGGTCACCGACCCGATGCTCGGAGCAGTCGGCTGGTCCTGGCTGACCGAGGCCCTCGAGGCCCACGGCGCCGAGTTCCTCGCCCCCTCCGGCACCGTCACCCGCGTCGCGACCGAGAGCTTCGGCTCGATGGCCGACGAGGACGCCACCGCACAGCTCGAGGTGCGCGCCTCATGGACGCCGGCCGGTCCCGACAACGGCAACTTCGACGTCTCGGCCCACGTCGAGGCGTGGGGCGAGCTGCTCTGCACGGCGGTCGGGCTCGAGCCCGTGCCCGAGGGAGTGACCGCCATCCCGAGCCGTCGCGGCCAGCGCGGTCCCGCCCAGTGAGCGATCCGGGCGACACACCTGACGAGGCCTCCGCCGAGGCGGCTCCGGAGGGCACCACCGACGCGGCCCCGGAGCCCGAGCCGGCTCCCCTGCTGACCCTGCGTGACGGACTTCCTCCGGTGATCGACACCGACGCCGGGCTGGCCGACGTGGTGGCCCGCTTCGCCGCAGGCACCGGGCCGGTGGCGATCGACGCCGAGCGGGCCTCCGGCTACCGCTACTCCGCCCGCGCCTACCTGATCCAGCTGCGGCGCGAGGGCTCGGGCACCGCACTGGTCGACCCGATCGCGTTCGACAACCTCGACGACCTGCAGGTAGCCCTCGAGGGCGTGGAGTGGATCCTGCACGCCGCCACACAGGACCTCGCCTGCCTGGCCGAGGTCGGCCTGCGCCCATCGTCGCTCTTCGACACCGAGCTCGCCGGCCGACTGCTCGGCTACCCCCGCGTCGGGCTGGCCACCCTCGTCGAGACCACGCTCGGCATGCACCTGCGCAAGGAGCACTCCGCGGCCGACTGGTCGAGGCGCCCGCTGCCCGAGTCGTGGCTCGAGTACGCCGCACTCGACGTCGAGCCGCTCATCGAGCTGCGGGCCGTGATGGCCTCCGAGCTCGACGAGTCGGGCAAGGCCGGCTGGGCCCGCGAGGAGTTCGACCACCTGCTCGACTTCACCCCGGCCGTGCGCGCCGAACCCTGGCGCCGTACGTCGCAGCTGCACCGGGTGCGTGGACGTCGCGCGCTGGCCGCCGTACGCGCGCTCTGGGAGACCCGCAACCGCATCGCCGAGCAGCGCGACGTCACGCCCGGCCGCATCCTGCCCGACTCGGCGATCATCGCCGCCGCGCTGGCACTGCCCGTCGACAAGGCCGCCCTGCTGGGCACCAGCGGCTTCCACGGCCGCGGCGCCGACCGCTACTCCTCACAGTGGGTGGCCGCGCTGGCCGAGGCCCGCGGGCTGTCCGAGAGCGAGCTGCCGCAACGCGGACCGCGCGGCGACGGGCCGCCGGTGCCGCGCACCTGGATCGACAAGGACCCGGTGGCCGCACGCCGGCTCACCGCGGCACGCGCCGGGATGGCCACGCTGGCGGAGACCAACAACCTGCCGGTGGAGAACCTGCTCACCCCCGACACGCTGCGACGCGTGCTCTGGACCCCGCCAGGGACCCGCGAGCCGGCTGCGCTGGCGCAGGCCGTGCAGGAACAGCTCGCCGGTCACGGCGCGCGGCCGTGGCAGATCGGGCTCGTCGAGCCGGTGCTCACCGCCGCCATCCTGGCTGCCGACGAGGAACCCGAGGACGCAGACACGCCATCCGACGCCCCGTCCTCCGACGGATAGTCCCCAACGCCTGGCTCCCTGGATCGCTCCCGGGAGGGGTCAGACGTTGGGGACTGTCGGTCAGTTGGTGGCGGTCTCGGAGGGTTCGTCCTGGTTCTCCAGGATCGACTTGGAGGCCTCGTCGATCGCCTCGGTCAGCTCCTCGAGGTTGAGCACCCGGTTGAAGAACAGCTTGTAGATCGGGGCGTGCACGGCCTCTTCGAGGTCGTCCCACGAGTCGAGCAGCGGCGGCTGGACGATGTTGCGGACGGTCTGGTTGAAGACCGCGGCGTGGGCCGGCAGCTGGTCGGGCTGGAGGAACGCCTCGCCCTCGGCGACCTCGTTGTTCGACGGCACGAGGTAGCCGGCCTCGGCGACCCGCTCGACCGCCTCGGTCGAGATGATGTCGACGATGAAGTCGGCCGCCGCGGAGACGCTGGAGGGTTCAGCGCTGATGCAGAGACCGCTCACATCGCCCACCGTGGTCTGGCTGTCGAGCACCGGCATCGGCATCACGTCGAAGCTGAGGCTCGGCGTCTTGCGCAGCTCGGGCACCATGTTGCGGTAGCCGGCGATCATGCCGAGCTTGCCGGTCTTGAAGCGGTCGAGCGCCGACTCCTTGCGCAGCTGGCGCGGGGTCAGGTTCACCTTCGACGGGCGCAGCACCCGCAGCGTGCGCGACAGCGCGTCACGGCTCGCGTCGTCGGAGAGGGTCAGCGTGGTGGGGTCGGCCGGGTCGTCGAACAGCTGGCCGTCACCGGAGTAGACGAACGGGGCCAGGCCCTCGAGCGTCGGGTCGATGTAGACACCCTTCGCGCCGGGGCGGCTGGCGGCGAACTCGGCCGCGGCGTTGAACTGGTCGAGGGTCCAGGCGGCGTGCGAGGCCGGGGAGTCGAGGCCCTGCTCCTTCATCGCATCCCAGTCGATCAGGTTGGTGTTGTAGTAGATGACCATCGGCGAGACGCCGTACGGCATGCACTGCAGGCGACTGTCGAGGGAGAACGAGTCGATCGCGTCGCGCTTGTAGTAGTCGCCGAAGTCGACGCCGCGCGAGTCGAGCAGCTCCTCGAGGGGCTGGTTGAGGCCCTGCTTGGCCACCTCGGCCAGGTCTCGCTGGGAGAGCAGGTAGACGTCCGGAGGGTTCTTCGCGTTGAGTCGGTCGATGACCTCGTCGGCGTCCGCGGCGTGCTGCAGGGTCACCTTCATGGTCGGGTGGTCGACGTTGAACTGGTCGACGGTCGACTGCATCGCCTCGACCTCTTCGTCGGCTCCATAGGCCATGAAGCTCAGCTTGACCGGGTTCTTCACGGTCCCGACCGGGTCCTGCTGGGGCTCACCCGTCTCGGTGTCGCACGCTCCCGCCAGCATCGCCAACAGAACCGCTCCACACACCATTGCCGCACGAGTCTTCACGCCCGAACGCCCTTTCCTCGCTGCATCATGTCCCGACACGATATCGGGACACACCGAAGCGTCGACCTGCAGCACACGCAATCACCCCTACGCTGACCGCATGGCAACCCTTCCCCGTCCCTTCTTGCGCATGGCAGTCGGTCTCTTCGCCGCGCTGGTGCTGACCGCCTGCGGCAGCGAATCGGGCCCCGACGACACGTCGGGTGCGGATCCCTCCGACACCGCATCGGCCGAGGCCTCCGACGTGCCCAGTGAGAGTGCCCCGACCGAGACCGAGACCGAGACCTCCCCACCTCCGAGCTCGTCGAGTGCGTCGTCCGCACCGAGTACGACGACCGAGGCTCCGGTGACCTCTCCCGTCGACGACCTGTTCCTCACCGCCGACGAGATGCCCGGGCTCAACGACATCACCGTCTGGACCGATGCCGGCACGAAGCCCGAAGGCAGTGACCCGTTCGGCGACTGCGCGAAGTTCTCGCTGGTCGACTCGGGTGCCGACGAGGCCTGGATCCGCACCTTCGAGGCCGACGGCAACCAGCGCGCCGCCCAGCTGATCGCCACCTTCGCCGACGACAAGTCGGCCTGGCGGGTGGAGCAGGTGCTACGCGGGTGGCACCGTGACTGCGCCGCCCAGCTGAACGCCGACGTCGAGCAGGTCAACCCGCTGCAGGCCGCGCAGGTGTCGGCCGGCAAGTCGTTCACCTACCTGCTCCAGTTCGGTCAGAAGGACGCCCAGGACCACCACTTCAACGGCGTCGCGGTGAACCGGGTCGGCTCACGCCTCTCGATCGTGCTGATCGACAACCAGGGCCAGGACTACAACTACGAGCCCGGCCAGGAGCCGGCCCAGCAGGCCGCCCGCGCGGTCGCGGAGAAGCTCGGCTGACGTCCACGAGCGGGTCAGGCGTTCAGGCGGGCCAGCTCGTCGGCGCTGAGCTCGAGGTGGGTGGCCTCCGCCGTGTCGCGGATCGACGCGGGGCGGCTGGCCCCGGGGATCGGGATGATGCTCGGCGAGCGGGCCAGCAGCCAGGCGATGCAGGCCTGCTGCGGGCTCACGCCGTGGGCCTCCCCCACCTCGGCGAAGGCCTTGAAGTCGTCGGCCAGGTCGGCCGCGTGGCGCATGCCGCCCATCGGGCTCCACGGCAGGAACGCCAGCCCGAGCTCCTCGCAGAGCTCCAGCTCCGGCTCGCTGCTGCGGAAGCTGGGGCTGAACTGGTTCTGCACGCTGACCAGCGCGTCACCGAGGATGCCGTGCGCCTCCCTGATCTGGTCGGGGTCGGCGTTGGACAGCCCGACGCGCTGCACCAGCCCGTCGTCGTACAACTCCTTGAAGGCGCCGATGGTCTCGGCGTACGGCACCGCCGGGTCGGGGCGGTGGTGCTGGTAGAGGTCGATCGACTCGACGCCGAGCCGCTTGAGCGAGCCCTGCACGGCCTCGCGGATCCATTCGGGACGCCCGTCGACCGGCCAGTCGGCACCGTCGCGACGGATGCCGCCCTTGGTGGCGATGAGTACGTCGGGTGAGCCGGCGGCGCGCAACGCCTCGGCGATCAGCTCCTCGTTGTGGCCCAGCCCGGGGCCGTCGGGCGCGTAGCAGTCGGCGGTGTCGATGAACGTCACGCCGACCTCGAGCGCCGCGTGCACGGTCGCGATCGCCTCGTCGCGCGGCGGCAGCTCACCGGTGGCGAAGCGGACGCGGGACAGCGGCATCCCGCCCAGTCCGATGGCACTGACGGAGCGGTCACCCAGCTGTCGTGTCTGCATGCCTCCAGACGCTACCCGTCGAGTGTGCCGTGGGCCCGTGCGCCTTCGACGACCCGCTCGAAGACCTCGCGGTCGAGGGCGGCACCCTCGCGACGGAGGCCGCTGTCGGGAAGCCGCAGGAGACGGTTGAGGCGCACCTCGCTCGGCCGGCCCTCGCGGTCCCAGCCGCCGGTGCCGACGTCCATCCAGAACCGACCCTCCTCGGCCTCCTGGACCTCGTCGCGGTCGTGGTCCTTCGAGGTGAGCTGCAGGGCCAGCCACGTGTCGCCGTCCTTGCCGAGCAGCACGACCGGACGGTCCTTGCCCTGGCTGGCGTCCTCCTCGTAGGGAACCCAGGCCCACACCACTTCGCCCGGATCCGGCTCGCCGTTCTCGATCGGTGCGTACGTCGCGTCCATGCGAGCGACCCTAACTTCCCGGTAACCGGCGAAGTTGCCGCGGATGGTTGGTGCGGCGATTACAATTGCCGAAGTACGCCGGACCGCGGCAGCCCCGGGTCCCAAAATTAGCCGCTTAGAGCGGCCACGCGCCGTGAGGCGCTCCCGGTCCGGCGTACTCAGACCGCGTTGGTGAACAGCGCGGAAGATCCCAGTCACCTGATGACCGGGATCTTCCGCGTTGTCCGGAATGCCGCGATCAGGCCAGGCCGACGGCCAGCTCCTGATGGGCGGCCGTCTCGAGCTGTTCGGAGAGCACCAGCATCTGCCGCGCATCGGGACTGTGCAGGTGGGCGCGACCGACCGCCACCACGCGGGCGAAGGCCGAGGCCCGCAGGAGCACGTCGGCGAAAGCGCTCTCGGAGATGCCGGTCAGCACGGTGTCGATCATCGTGCGGACCTGGTCGGGCCCGGGCGGGTCGGCGACCCCGGCCACGACGCGGGCGACCTGGGCGGCGGCGCGTCCGGCCTCGAACTGGGACGACGCCAGCTGCGGCGAGGCGTGCACCCAGGCCCGCAAGACGTAGAGACGCCAGAGGCACCCCGCCAGCGAGTCGGACGGCGCACCGGCCCACAGGTCGGCCAGCGTCTCGAGTCCTTCGGTCTCGGCCAGCCGCAACAGGCGCTGCGCCACCTCGCGGTCGTCGCTGTCCCGGGCACCTCGCACGAGCAGGAACGCGGCGCGGTCGGCCGCCTCGGAGACCAGCGCCGGATCAGTGCCGCCGACCATGCCGTCGAAGAAGTCGGAGGTCTGCATGGTCGGGCGATGGTGCGGGCGTTCAGTCACCCGACCACATTACCCACGGGCCGCGAAGCCGGCGGGCCGGCACTTGTGCGGTGCTGTGGTCGCTTCCGCCGCGTCACAACGCGTGTGGAGCGACCATAACCCCGCGTTACTTGGGGCAGGGCGGGGTTCAGCCGAGGGCCTTGCGGATCCGGGCGTCGCTGACGGTCTGCGCGGTGCCGAGGTGCTGCGCCCACAGCGAGACGCGGTACTCCTCCAGCATCCAGCGCACCTTGCGCAGCGCAGCACCCGGCGGGCGCCCCTGGGGCAACGCCTCCACGCGGTGCAGCCACGCGTTCTGCAGCTCGCTCATCTGGTCCATCACCTGCCGGTCCTTGGCGACCTGCGAGTCGAGCCGCTCCCGTCGTACGTCGATCGCGGCGAGGTAGCGCGGCAGCTCACGCAGCTGCGGCAGCCCGGCGTCGGCGACGAAGCCCCGGTGCACCAGCCGGTCGAGCTGGGCCCGCATGTCCGTGATCGCGGAGAGCGTGGACATGTCGGCCCGGCCGCTGAGCGTCTTGTCGGTGCGCCGCCACGCCTCCAGCACCCGGAACACGTCGTGCATGACGCCACGCACGTGGGCGGGCAGGTCCGTCGCCACGACCGCGGCGAGGGCGGCGTACTCCTCCGGTGTGCGAACCGGGGGTCGGGCGTCGATGGCCTGCTGCAGCACGGCCGCGCGGCAGTCCTCGAGCAGCTCGGTGACGTTCGGGTACGGCGACCCGGCCAGTGCCAGCTTCTCGGCATTGCCCAGCGAATCGAGGATCTCCTTGACCGGCGACGGGGTGCCGAGCAGCAACAGGCGGCGTACGGCGAGGCGGTGCCGGGCCTCCTGCTCGTCAGCGGAGCCGAAGACCTGCAGGCCCACGGTCGAACCCTCGTCGACCAGCGCCGGGTAGCCGCGCACCTCGTGGCCGGCGCGCACCTGGGTGAACGACGACTCGATGACGCCGAAGGTCCAGGAGGTCTGGCCGGTGACGGTGATCCCCGAGTCGGCGGCGACCTCGGCCATCGCGGCCGCGAACTTCGGGCGCAACGGTTCCTTGAGCGCCTCGAGGTCCTTGCCACGGGCCTGCTCGCGACCCGACTCGTCGACCACGCGGAACGTCGGCCGCAGGTGCTCGGGGACCTTGTCCCAGTCCCACGCGTCGCGGGGCACGACCACGCCCGTGGTGGCGCGGAACCAGCGTTCGAGCGCCTCGAGCAGCGGTTCGTCACCGGCGGGTACGGCGGCCAGGAACTCGCGGGCCTTGTTGGGTGCGGGGACGAAGTTGACCCGCAGGTTCTTCGGCAGGCTGCGGATCAGCGCGGTGACCAGCTCTTCGCGCAGGCCGGGCACGTTCCAGCTGAACTGGTCGGCCTCGACCCGGTTGAGGGTGGCCACCGGGACATCGATGGTCAGACCGTCGTCGACCGAGCCGGGCTCGAAGTGGTAGCCGATGTCGAACGTCAGGCCCTCGGCGTGCCACAGCTCTGGGTAGTCGTCGGCCTGCACCTCGTCGGCCGTGTCGTGGGTGAGCATGCGCGGGTCGAAGGTGAGCAGGTTCCCGTTGCGCTGCCGCTCCTTCTTCCACCAGGTGTCGAAGTGCGCGCCGCTGACCACGTCGGCGCCGATCCGCGCGTCGTAGAAGTCGAACAGCGTGTGCTCGTCGACCACGATGTCGCGGCGACGGGCGCGGTGCTCGAGCTCCTCGGCCTCCTTCAGCAGGGCCAGGTTCTTCGCGTAGAACTTGTGGTGCGTCGACCACTCGCCATAGACCAAGGCGTGCCGGATGAAGAGCTCGCGGGCCAGCTCGCGGTCGACGTTGCCATAGTTGATCAGTCGATCAGCGACGAGCGGTACGCCGTACAACAGGACCCGCTCGCGGGCCATCACGGCGGCCCGCTTGGCCGACCAGTGCGGCTCGGAGTAGTTGCGCTTGACCAGGTGGGCGCCAAGGCGTTCGGCCCACTCAGGGTTGATCGCGGCGTTCTGCCGGGCCCACAACCGGCTGGTCTCGACGAGCTCGGCGGCCATCAGGAACTGCGGGTTCTTCCGGGCCAGGCCGGAGCCGGGGAAGATCGCGAAGCGGGCACCGCGGGCACCGAGGTACTCGCGCATCGGACGACGTCCGGCACTCGACTTCGTGTCGCGTTCTTCCAACGCACCGATGTGCGAGAGCAGCCCGGAGAGCAGGGCCTGGTGGATGCCGTCGGAGTCGGGCTCATCGGCAGGCTGGCCGGCCTCGACGCGCATTTCCTTGCAGACCTGGCGCAGCTGGGACTCGAAGTCCTGCCATTCGCGCACGCGCAGGTAGTTGAGGAACTCCTTCTTGCACATGCGGCGGAACGCGCTGGACGACAGGTCCTTCTGCTGCTTCTTGAGATAGCGCCAGAGGTTGAGCCACGACATGAAGTCGGACTCAGGATCCTTGAAGCGGGCGTGCTGCTGGTCGGCCTGGGCCTGGAGGTCGGCCGGACGCTCGCGCGGGTCCTGCAACGACAGTGCGGCCGCGATGACGACCACCTCGCGCACGCAGCCGAGTCTTTCGGCCTCGAGGATCATCCGACCCAGGCGCGGATCGATCGGCAGTCTGGCCAGGCGTCCGCCCAGCCTGGTCAGCTTGGGGCCGGTCACGGCGCCGAGTTCTTCGAGAAGCTGGGTGCCGGCCTGCACGTTGCGCTTGTCGGGCGGCTCGACGAACGGGAAGCGGCCGACCTCACCCAGGCCGAGCGAGGTCATCTGGAGGATCACCGAGGCCAGGTTGGTGCGCAGGATCTCGGGCTCGGTGAACTCGGGACGCGCCTCGAAGTCCTCCTCGGAGTAGAGCCGGATCGCCACACCCGCCGCGACACGACCGCAGCGGCCTGAGCGCTGGTTGGCTGAGGCCTGGCTGATCGCCTCGATCGGCAGCCGCTGAACCTTCGTGCGCACCGAGAACCTGGAGATGCGGGCGACGCCGGAGTCGACGACGTAGCGGATGCCGGGCACGGTCAGCGAGGTCTCGGCGACGTTGGTGGCGAGTACGACGCGGCGCCCGCGGCCCGACCTGGGCGCCTCGAAGACCCGGTGCTGCTCGGCGGAGGAGAGCCGCGAGTAGAGCGGCACGACCTCGAGCCTGTCGCGCAGGTTGAGGTCTCCCAGCACGTCGGCGGTGTCGCGGATCTCGCGCTCGCCCGGCAGGAAGACCAGGATGTCGCCGGGGCCCTCGGCGGAGAGCTCCTTGACCGCCTCGACGATCGCCTCGGTCTGGTCGCGTACGACGACCTCGCCCTCGTCGTCGACGCCGTCCTCGTCGGTCGTGCCCGCCTGGATCAGCGGCCGGTAGCGCACCTCGACGGGGTAGGTACGGCCGGAGACCTCGATGATCGGCGCGGGGGTCTCGATACGCTCGCTGGCGCTCGCTACTCGACCACCGGAATCGAGTCCGAAGTGCTTCGCGAAGCGCTCGGGGTCGATCGTCGCCGAGGTGATGATCAGCTTGAGGTCGGGGCGCTTGGGCAGCAGGCGCTTGAGGTAGCCGAGGATGAAGTCGATGTTGAGGCTGCGCTCGTGGGCCTCGTCGATGATGAGGGTGTCGTACTTCAACAGCTTCCTGTCGCGCTGGAGCTCGGCGAGCAGGATGCCGTCGGTCATCAGCTTCACCCGGCTGTCCCGGCTGGTGCGGTCGGTGAACCTGACCTGGTAGCCGATCACGTCACCGAGCTCGGTGCCGAGCTCTTCGGCGATGCGCTCGGCCACCGAACGCGCGGCGATCCGCCGGGGCTGGGTGTGCCCGATCAGCTTGCCCTCGCGGCCGCCCAGACCACGGCCCAGCTCGAGGCAGATCTTGGGCAGCTGGGTGGTCTTCCCGGAGCCGGTCTCGCCGGCCACGATCACCACCTGGTGGTCGCGAATGGCCGCAGCGATGTCCTCGCGACGGTCGCTGACGGGGAGGTCGGGGTAGGTGATCTTCAGGTCTGGCTGCACAACGTCGACCATTATCCCGGTCGACGCCACCGGGTTTCCCGGCGCCTTGCTCGAGATCCGGTTCGGGCATGAACTGAGTGCTTCGGGTCTCACCGCTGCCAGCGGTGATCGGTGAGCAGGCCTGCCAGGGCCTCCATCTTGATCACGGGTGCGCCGGTGCCGGGCCTGCCCGAATAGGGAACCCGGACCCAGACCCGTTGTTTCGTGCCGTTGAACTGCACCACGACGTTGGCGCCCTCGGCGGCGTACTCCCACATGAGGTGCACCTTGTGGCCGCCCACCGTGCGGTCGCCGCAGGTCGTGTAGTCCTCGGGGTTGCACGAGGAGTCGTCCTCGGAAGAGATCGACCGCCGCGCGACGAATCCGACACCGACCGTGGTGGAGACGTCGCCGCGGACCAGGCGGCCGACCAGTTCACCGTCGTCGACCTCAAGGCCCCTCAGAGCGGCACCGTCGACTTCGAGATGATCTCTGGTGATCTTCAGGGCCCGCGACTCCGCGGAGGTCAAGGGCTTCTGCGGCGTCAGATCCTGGTCGGGAAGGTCGAGATCAGCAAGCGCCTCGACGAACCTCGCGGGGCTGATCGCGTCGGGCAGGAAACCCGGTTCGAACATGACGTATTCGCCGTCTTCTTGCCGGAACCCCCAGATGGGCGCTGCGTCGTCGCTGATCGTCACCCGCTGTCCGGCGACGGTCTTCTCCTGGCAACCGCCATCTGCGCAGAACCAAGGAATCTCTTTCCTGGCTGCGGCCTTCGAGGCACTGAGCCGGAACCAGACGTCGTCGGTGGCGCCGTCCCAGCCGAACGCCGGCACCACATGAACAGGCACACCAGCCTTGACCGTGGACTCCGTCGACGAGCCGGGCGGTCGGACGTGCTCGCCGTGTGGATCAAGGTCGTTGATCACCTCGTGCAGCAGCGGCACCGAGTTTGCGTCGAGCTCAACCTGCAACGGGCGATCGCCGGGAAACACCAAATTGACGTAGCCCGGTTGAAGTGAGTCCCAGGTGAGCGGTTCGAGCACCGACGCGGTGCCCGCCGGCTGCGGGTCGTCGCGACCGACGAGAAGTGCCGTGCCGGTGCCCACGATCGCGACGGCAACGGCCACGGCCCCGACCTGCGCCGTCCGGTGCCGACGCAGTGCCTTGTGCCCGCGTCGTACGTCGTCTGCGGGGGCGACCCCGATCTGGCCGACCGGGTCGGAGAGGCGGTCGAGCCGGCCCTCGAGCTCGTCGATGTTCATGGCAGCTCTGCCTCTCGCTCATCGGAACGCTCCGGCGTCAGGGTGACCCGCAATCGGGCCAGGGCGTCAGAGGTCTGGCTCTTGACCGTGCCGGCGCTGATGCCCAGGTCGGCCGCGGTCTCGTCGACCGACATTCCCCAGTAGTGACGCAGCACCACGACGCGACGTTGTCCTGGTGGTAGCGCACCCAGCGCCGTCCAGAGGTCGTCGTCGGACTCACGCTCGGCGCCGACCCCGGTCCTGGACTCCGAGCGCGACCCGGCCTCGGTCTCGGGCTCGAGCCCCGGGCGCTCCCGCTGCCAGGGGCGGGTCACTTCGGTCAGGTGGGCGTTGACCACGGCCCGCCGTACGTAGGCGTCGACCGAGTCGGCCCTGCGCACCCGCGACCACGCGACGTAGACCTTGGTGAGCGCGGCCTGCACGATGTCCTCGGCCCGACTGTCATCACCGCACAGCAGGTACGCCAACCGGCGCAGGCGGTCACGTCGGCTGGCCACGAAGTCGCTGAACTCCGCGTCGCGCCGCGCCTTGCTCGAGGTCATCCCCGTCCTCCCCGTCGAACGTTGTCACCCCTATGACCGAGCGCAGGCCACATCGGTTGGGTGGATCGCGAGAGATCCTGCCTCTTTTCAGGTGTGGGGGCTGGCAACGACTCGGCCCGGGCCCGCCGAGAGGCACATCCGGCACGGTTCGGCGTCGGAATCGGCGTCGGAATCGGTGCCGGATGTGCCGCTCAGGAGTCGGTGCTGTCCTGGCCGCCGGAGTCCTGGGTCTGATCGGGCGGTGCCAGCCGGTCGGACCCGTCATCCTGCCCGGTGCCCTGCTGGTTCCGTTGGTTCTGGCCGTTCTGGCTGCCCTGGCCGTTCTGGCTGCCCTGGCCGTTCTTGCCGGGCATCTGCTGGAAGGTGCCGGGGCCATTGCCGCCCGGACCGCGCATCCCTCCGCGTCCGTCGTCGGATCCGTTGCTGATCGCACCGAGCGCCGCACCGCCCGCGCCACCGAGGATCACGCTGGCCAGGGCCACCGCCGCCACGCCCCGGTAGCCGAGCACGCGGTCGTTCCACGGCCTCCGCTCGGCGGGTACGGCGGCCGACCCGGACACATCGGGGTTCTGGTTCTCGTCAGTCATGTCTCCGAGCGTGCGCCGGGCACCTGTGCGGAGGCTGTGTGGGCGATGAAGCCAACCTGTGTCGGTGGTTTCGAGACGGTTGCTGCGCAACCTCCTCAACCAGCGACAGGCCGGCAGGTTGTCGTAGCGCTCACAGGGAGCCCACAGGAACCTGACAGACTCTGCCCATCGGCGCGCGAGAGGTTGGTCACCATGGAGCTCACCAGACCTGACGGATCCCCCTTGCGCGTGCTCGTCGTCGACGACGAGGTCAACATCGCCGAGCTGCTCGCGATGGCGCTGCGCTACGAGGGACTCGACGTACGCCAGGCCCACACCGGCAGCAAGGCGGTGGCCGAGTCGAAGGCCTTCCGCCCCGACGCGGTGGTGCTCGACATGATGCTCCCCGACTTCGACGGCCTCGAGGTGCTCAAACGGATGCGCGGCACCGATCCCGACGTACCGGTGCTGTTCCTGACCGCGCGCGACGCCGTCGAGGACCGCATCGCCGGCCTGACCGCGGGCGGCGACGACTACGTCACCAAGCCGTTCTCCCTCGAGGAGGTGGTGGCCCGGCTGCGTGCCCTGATGCGGCGGGCCGGGGCATTGAACGCGCAGCAGGACAACGTGCTCACCGTCGGCGACCTCACCCTCGACGAGGACAGCCACGAGGTACGCCGCGGCAAGGACGAGGTCTCGTTGACCGCGACGGAGTTCGAGCTGCTGCGCTTCCTGATGCGCAACCCACGCAGGGTGCTGAGCAAGGCGCAGATCCTGGACCGGGTGTGGAACTACGACTTCGGCGGCCAGGCCAACGTGGTCGAGCTCTACATCTCCTACCTGCGCAAGAAGATCGACGCCGGCCGGGAGCCGATGATCCACACGATGCGCGGCGCCGGCTACGTCCTGAAGCCGGCATGATGCGCTGGCGCAGCCTGACCTGGCGACTGGTCGGCATCGCGGTGCTGCTGGTCGCGGTGACCAGCATCCTGATCGCCACGGCGACGACGCTGGCGATGCGGGCAAACCTCAACGCCCAACTGGACAAGGAGATCCGGACCACGTTGGACCGCGTGTCCGACGCGCCCCGAGTCCCGGCCGGCCAGACTGCGGGCCCCCTCCCCGACGGGGAACGAATCGGTCCCCCGCTCGGCACGATCACCCTGCAGGGCACCGGGGCGGGGTGGACGCGCGGAACCGTGGTCGTCGAGGTGAACGGCGCAACCTTCGGTGCGGCCGTCACCCTGTCCGACGAGCAGCTCGCCGCGTTCGCCGATGTCACCGACGACTCCCCCGAAACCCTGAACGTGCCCGACCTGCCCCGCTACCGCGTACTCGCGAAGACCACCAGGGACGGCGAGCGCGTGCTGGTCGGGATGACGACGGAGGAGGTGGACGGCACCCTGAGCGACCTGGTGCAGTGGGAGATGCTGGCCACCGTGCTCGGCGTACTCCTCGCGGCGACAGCCGGCAGCTTCGTCGTACGCCGGCAGCTGCAGCCGCTCAACGACGTCGCCGACACCGCCCACCGGGTGGCCGAGCAGCCGCTGGCATCCGGCGAGATCGACCTCACCGACCGGGTGCCCGAGCATCTGACCGACGAGCGCACCGAGGTCGGCCGCGTGGGAGCAGCCCTGAACACGCTGCTCGCCCACGTGGAGTCGAGCCTCGATGCCCGGCACCGCAGCGAGCAGCAGGTCCGCCAGTTCGTCGGCGACGCCTCGCACGAGCTGCGCACGCCACTGGCCACCATCAAGGGGTACGCCGAGCTGGCCCGGCGCCGACCGGACGACGCGGCGGGCGTGCTCGCCGCGCTCGACAAGGTGGAGGCCGAGTCCGGCCGGATGACCACGCTGGTCGAGGACCTCCTGCTGCTGGCCCGACTCGACTCGGGACGCCCGCTCGACTCCGCCCCGGTCGACCTGACCCGCCTGCTGCTCGAGGCGGTGGCCGATGCCCGCGTGCTCTCCCCCACCCATCAGTGGCGGCTCGACCTTCCCGCCGAGAGCGTCACCGTGCTGGGCGACGAGCAGCGGCTGCACCAGGTGGTGACCAACCTGCTCACCAACGCCCGCAAGTACACCCCCGCCGACACGACGGTCACGGCCCGCGCCCGGCCCGGTGAGATCACGATCATGGACGACGGCCCGGGGTTCGCGCCGGAGCTGGCCGACACCGCGTTCGAGCGTTTCGTCCGCGGCGACGAGGCCCGCAACCGCGCGGGCGGCGTGGGCCTCGGCCTCTCGCTGGTCAAGGCGATCATGGAGGCCCACGGCGGCACGGTCGAGCTGTCCAGCCGGCCCGGCGAGACCCGGTTCACGTTGAGGTTCCCGACTCACAGGTGAGGGACAGGTTCCACCCACGGCTGACCCAGCCGAGCCGCCGAATGTTGCGGCATGGACACCCAGACCCTGCTGCCCGTCGTACGACCACCTGACCCGGGGACACCAGCCCGGCCAGGACCGCCCGCTCCCCGCGCCGTCCCCCGACCCGTGTGGGAGCGGGCGGCCCTGGCCGGGTTGCTGCTCGGCACGGCCGTGCTCTACCTGTGGGGCCTGTCGGAGTCCGGGTGGGCGAACTCGTTCTACGCCGCCGCGGCGCAGGCCGGCTCGGAGTCGTGGAAGGCGTTCCTCTTCGGCTCCTCCGACGCCGCCAACTCGATCACCGTCGACAAGACGCCCCTGTCCCTGTGGCCGATGGCACTCTCCATCCGCATCTTCGGGCTGTCGTCGTGGAGCCTGCTGGTTCCCCAGGCGCTGATCGGCGTCGGCTCCGTGGCCCTGCTGCACGCCACCGTGCGCCGTACGACGGGATCGGTGGGGGCCGGACTGCTGGCCGGGGCGATCCTGGCGTTGACCCCGGTGGCGGTGCTGATGTTCCGCTTCGACAACCCCGACGCGATGCTCGTGCTCCTGCTGATCGGCTCGATCCACGCAACCGTCCGAGCCCTCGAATCACCGCGCGCCATGCGGTGGTTGGCCCTCGGCGGGGCACTGGTCGGGCTCGCCTTCCTCACCAAGATGCTGCAGGCCTTCCTGGTGCTGCCGGCACTTGCGGCGGCGTACGCGCTCTTCGCCGTGGTGCCGTGGCGCCGTCGCATCGGCCACCTGCTGGTCGCCCTCGGGTCGATGATCCTCGCCGCCGGCTGGTGGATCGCGGTCGTCGAGCTCTGGCCGGCGTCGTCGCGGCCCTACATCGGCGGCTCGCAGGACAACTCGATCCTCGAGCTGACCCTGGGCTACAACGGCTTCGGCCGGCTGACCGGCGACGAGACCGGTTCGGTCGGCGGCGGCAACGGCTGGGGAGAGACCGGCTTCTGGCGGATGTTCAACTCCGAGATCGGCGGCCAGGCCTCCTGGCTGCTGCCGGCCGCGCTCGTCCTCGGCATCGCCGGGCTCTGGTTCTCCCGGAAGAACGGAGTCGCCGGACGCCGGGCCCGGGCCGGTCTCACCCTCTGGATGGGCTGGCTCGTGGTCACCTGGCTGACGTTCAGCTACATGGCCGGCATCTTCCACGCCTACTACACGGTCGCCCTGGCCCCGGCGGTCGCGGCAGTCGTCGCCATCGCCCTGCACGGGCTGTGGCAGAAGCGCGAGTCGCTCGTCGTCTCGGGGGTCCTCGCCTTCGTCACCGCCCTCACCAGCGCCTGGGCGTTCGTGCTGCTCGACCGGGCCGGCGACTGGCACCCCTGGTTGAAGTACGTCGTGGTCACCGTCGGCCTGGCCTGCGCGCTGATGCTGGGCGTCGTACGCATCCTCCCGCAAAGGGTGGCCGTCGTGGTCGCGGCCGGCGCACTGGTCGCCGTCCTCGCCGGGCCGTTCGCGTTCTCCCTCGCCACCGCGGCGACGCCGCACACCGGCTCGATCCCGAGCGCCGGGCCGAGCGGCACGGGCGGTATGGCTGGCATGGGCGGCATGGGTGGCGCACGCCCGGGCGGGGCGGGTGGCCCGGGCGGCACCGGCACCGGCAGCCTGCTCAACGGCAGCGACCCCTCGACCGCGCTGACCGAGCTGCTGCTGCAGAACTCCGACGCCTTCACCTGGGTGGCCGCGGCGTCCGGATCCAACGCGGCCTCCGGCTACCAGCTGGCCACGGAGGAACCGGTGATGGCGATCGGCGGCTTCAACGGCAGCGACCCGAGCCCGACGCTGGCGCAGTTCCAGGAGTACGTCGCCGACGGCGAGGTCCACTGGTACATCGCCGGGGGAGGCATGGGCGGCTCCGGCGCGTCGTCCGAGATCTCGCAGTGGGTGCAGGAGAACTTCACCGCACAGACCGTCGACGGGGTCACGCTCTACGACCTCTCCGAAGGCGTCGCGTGAGTGCCGTCGAAGCCCTCGAGCCGGCACCCGTGCTCGAGGTGGTGATCCCGGTCCACAACGAGGAGGTCGCCCTCCCCCGGGCCGTCGCCATGCTGACCCGCCACCTGGCCGAGCTGCCGTGGACGTGGCAGGTCACCATCGCCGACAACGCCTCCACCGACGCCACTCCCCTGGTGGCCCGCCGACTCGCCCATGAGTACGACGGCGTGCGGGTCGTGACGCTCGCCGAGAAGGGCCGGGGCCGTGCGCTCAAGCAGGTCTGGCGCGAGTCGCAGGCCGACGTGCTCGCCTACATGGACGTCGACCTCTCGACCGACCTCAACGCCGTGCTGCCGCTGGTGGCCCCCTTGATCAGCGGGCACTCCGACGTCGCGATCGGCTCCCGTCTCTCCCGCGGGGCACGGGTCACAAGGGGTCCGCGGCGGGAGCTGGTCTCCCGCTCCTACAACGTGATCCTTCGCTCCACGCTGCGGGCCCGGTTCCGCGACGCACAGTGCGGCTTCAAGGCGCTGCGGCGCGACGTCGCCGAGGTGCTGCTGCCGTTGGTGGAGGACGACACGTGGTTCTTCGACACCGAGCTGCTGGTGCTGGCTGAGCGCTCGGGGCTGCGCATCCACGAGGTGCCGGTCGACTGGGTCGACGACCCGGACTCGCGCGTGGACGTCGTACGCACGGCGCTCGACGACCTGCGCGGCATCCGGCGGTTGGCGTGGTCGCTGGCGACCGGCCGGCTGCCGATGGAGGCGGTGCGCGCCCAGCTCGGCACGGCTCGCGCCCAGGGTCGACCGGGTACTCAGGTGGCGTTGTTCGCTGCCGTCGGTGTGCTGAGCACGTTGGCCTATGCCGTTCTCTATCTGGGGTTTCGCCAGTGGATGCCCGGCTTGTGGGCCAACGCGCTGGCGTTGTTGGTCACCGCGATCGGCAACACGGCGGCCAACCGTCGCTTCACGTTCGCGGTCAGCGGCGGCGGACACCTGCGGCACCATGCCCAGGGGCTCGCGGTGTTCGGCGTCGGGCTGGCGATGACCAGTGGGTCGCTGTGGCTGCTCGAGGCGGTGGAGCCGACCGCGTCGCATCGCGCCGAGGTCGTCGTACTCACGATCGCGAACCTCGTGGTGACCGTGATGCGCTTCCTGGCGATGCGGCTGTGGATGTTCGCGCCGCGACTCAGGACGGCTGGACGACCTCGACCAGGGCCGGCAGTGACCCGGCGAGCAGTTCGAGCACCTCGTCGCGGCTGACCCCGTCGGGGTTCTCCGCCCAGGTGAGTGCCACGTCTTCGGCGAAGGCCGACCAGGCGTGCACCATCAGACGCGTCGCGGGAGTGTCGGGCAGGATCATGCCCTCGGCGTCCTCGTCGAAGAGCCGGTCGGTCAGCGCCCTGCGCGCCTCGTCGTAGATCGCGCGGATCGACGCGGTGCCGGCGGCCGCACCCTTGACCAGCGAGAGGTAGCCCTCGTAGTTGGCCACGACATAGTCGAGGTAGGCCGCCATCGAGGCCAACAGCCGTTCGAGCGGCTCCCCCTCACCCGGCGGCGCGGTCTGGGCGATCAGCTCGTCGGCGGCACGGCGTACGACGGCCTCGTGGAAGTCGTGCTTGTTGCCGAAGTAGTGGTAGAGCAGCCCGCGCGAGATGCCGGCCTCCTCGGCGAGGATCTCGATCGAGAGCTCATCGAGCGAACGTGTCGCGAGCAGGGTGACCCCGAGGTCGAGCAGCTGCTCGCGGCGGGTCTCCCGGTTGAGCCGGATCCGCGGGGTGCTGGTCATGCGCCCCACCCTACTGAATTCTTTTCAACAGGGCTATTGACGGTTGTTCAGTAAGCCGCGTACCGTCACTTGGCATGACCACGACCACCGTCAAGCACCTCGTCGTCGGCGCCGGCTTCGCCGGCCTCGGCATGGCCGTCAAGCTCGACGAGGACAACGAATCCGACTTCCTCGTCGTCGAGAAGGGCTCCGACGTCGGCGGCACCTGGCGTGCCAACGACTACCCCGGCGCCGCGTGCGACGTACCGAGCCAGCTCTACAGCTACTCGTTCACGCCCAACCCCGACTGGTCGATGTCCTTCTCGCCGCAGCCCGAGATCCAGGCCTACATCCGGCGGGTGGCCGACGAGTCCGGCGTGCTCGACCGCTTCCGCTTCGAGGTCGCCCTCGAGAAGGCCGTGTGGGACGACGACGCGCAGCAGTGGCAGGTCAGGCTCTCCGACGGCAGCGAGGTCACGGCGACCAACCTGATCTCCGGCGCCGGCGGCCTCTCCGAACCCCGGCTCCCCGACATCGACGGCATCGAGGGCTTCCAGGGCGAGGTCTTCCACTCGGCCCGGTGGAACCACGACATCGACCTGACCGGCAAGCGCGTCGCGGTCATCGGCACCGGCGCCTCGGCGATCCAGATCGTCCCCGAGCTGCAGAAGGTCGTGGGCCACCTCGACGTCTACCAGCGCACCGCGCCGTACGTCATCCCGCGCAACGACCGGCGCTACACCGGCTTCGAGAAGCTCGCCTTCCGTCATCTGCCGCTCGTGCAGAAGGCCTACCGCACGGCGATCTACTGGGGTCGCGAGCTCTACGTGCCCGGCTTCACCCTCGAGCCCAAGCTGGCCTGGCCCGCGAAGCAGATGGCCCTCACCAACCTCGCCCGCGGGATCAAGGACCCCGAGCTGCGCGCCAAGGTGACGCCCGACTACGAGATCGGCTGCAAGCGCATCCTGATCTCCAACACCTACTACCCCGCACTGGCCTCCGACAACGTCGAGGTGGTCACCGACGGCATCTCCAAGATCACCGGCGACGCCGTCGTCACCTCGGACGGCGTCGAGCGCCCCATCGACGTACTCGTCGTGGCCACCGGGTTCTTCACCACCGAGCAGCCGATCGCCGAGGCCATCACCGGTCGCACCGGCGCGACGCTCGCCGAGACCTGGCGCGACACCGGCATGGTCGCCTACAAGGGCACCACCGTGCACGGCTTCCCCAACCTGTTCCAGATCGTCGGACCCAACACCGGCCTCGGCCACTCGAGCATGGTGTTCGTCATCGAGTCGCAGATCGCCTACATCCGCGATGCGATCCGCACGATGGAGCGCGAGGGCTACGCCAGCGTCGAGCCCCGCCCCGACGTACAGGATGCGTGGAACGACGACCTCCAGCGGCGCCTGAAGAAGACGGTGTGGAACACCGGCGGCTGCGCCAGCTGGTACCTCGACGACGAAGGCCGCAACACCACCCTCTGGCCACGCACCACGTTCACCTTCCGTCGACTGCTCGCGCGGTTCGACGTAGCGTCGTACGACGTGACCGCCTCCTCGCCCACCCCCTCCAAGAAGAAGGTGTCCGCATGAAGTCGCTCGAGAACAAGGTCGTCGTGATCAGTGGGGCCGGGTCCGGCATGGGCCGCGAGCTCGCGCTGCTGGCTGCCGGCAAGGGCGCCAGGGTCGCCGTCTCCGACTGGAACCCCGACGGCCTCGAGGGCACGGTCCAGCTGCTGAAGGAGCAGGGCGCCACCGACCTGCGCTCCGACGTGGTCGACGTGTCCGACCGCGCCGCGATGGCCACCTGGGCCGCGGCCGTCGTCGAGCAGTTCGGCGTCGTGAACGTCGTGGTCAACAACGCCGGCGTCACGATGACCGGCGACTTCGAGGACATGACCTACGAGGAGTTCGACTGGATCGTCGGGGTCAACTTCAACGGCGTCGTCAACGGCACCAAGGAGTTCCTCCCCCACCTGATCGCCTCGCGCGACGGCGCACTGATCAACATCTCCAGCCTGTTCGGCCTGATCTCGATGCCCGGCCAGTCGGCGTACAACGCGACCAAGTACGCCGTCCGCGGCTTCACCGAGGCACTGCGCGAGGAGATGCTGGTCAACAAGCACCCGGTCACGGTGACCTGCATCCACCCCGGAGGGATCAAGACCGGCATCTCGCGCAACGGTCGCAAGACCGCCGGCCAGGACGGCAGCACGATCGACCGGCTCTTCGAGGAGAAGCTGGCCCGGATGCCGGCCGACAAGGCCGCCGCGATCATCCTCGCCGCGGGCATGAAGGGGAAGGCGCGCCAGCTCGTCGGCATCGACGCGCACCTCCTGCACCACTTCGCCAAGGTCACCGGGTCGCGCTACCAGGACATCGTGGCGCTGACGTCGAAGCGCGTGATCCCCGCCAAGAAGTAACGCTCGATCTTCACGACGTCCTGCGTTCCGGTTGCTCCGACAGCCGGAACGCAGGACGTCGTGCGTGCTAGGAATGGCGGATGGAGTTCGGGGACCCGATCGATGTCGCGATGACCAAGTGGCGCGACCGTCCGCACTGGGCCTACCGAGCGCACTACCTCGGTCGCGACGAGCACGGTGACTGGCTGGGCGTCCCGGCCGGCACCCGCATGGCCCGGCCGGGCGTCGAGATGCTGTCGGCCGTCGACCAGGTCTGCCTCGCCCCGACCACCGGCGATCTCTCGCAGAGCGGTTGGTTCGCGACGTTCCACGCACGTCGCGCCGACGGCACCGGCGCCGGGTTCGAGCCCGCCTTCCCGGTCGAGGTGTACGTCGACATCGCCACCCAGCCGGTCTGGGACGGTACGACGGTCCGCTCGGTCGACCTCGACCTCGACGTGGTGCGGGCGTTCAGCGGTCGCACGTGGATCGACGACGAGGACGAGTTCGCCGAGCACCGGGTGGCCCTGGGCTATCCCGACGAGGTCATCGAGCTGGCGCTGGCCAACTGTGCCGCCGTACACGCCGCAGTGCTCGGGCAGGTGGCGCCGTACGACGGCCCGACCGCCGCAGCCTGGCGGGCCATGTTGGACGGCCTGTCGTGAGTTCGGATCGACCCGTCGTGAATTCTGGTTGGCCACCGAACTGACGACGGGTCAGCAAGAACTCACGACAGGTCGGCACGAACTGGCGACAGGTCAGCGCTTGCTGCGGGCGCGGAAGGGACCGACCAGGCGCGGGCCGGAGAGACGACCCTCGAGCTTGCGGGCCTCACGCTTGAGCGGCTGGGCGATGTATTCGCCCAGGATCACGCCGGAGGCCAGGGCGATCGCCACCGAGGCCGCGGTGATGATCGCCACCAGTCCCCGCGAGGTCTCGCCGCCCTCGGCCATCAGTGAGAGTCCGCGGTAGATCGAGAGGCCGGGCAGCAGCGGCACGATCGCCGAGACCACCACGACCAGCGGTGGCACCTTGACCCGACCCGAGACCGAGTAGCTGACGAGACCGATGAACAGGGCGGCCGCCGCCACCGACCACGTGCGCCCGAAGCCGGCACCCTCGATGCCATAGGTGATCGCGAGCGCGACGCCGGCGATGAGGCCGATCGGGGCGAGGATGCGCTTGGGCGAATAGGCACTGAACGCGAAGGCCGCAGCTGCGACGGCTGCCCCGACGGACATCGTCGCGAGAGTGGTGAGGCCGCCGCGACCGGGCTCGAGGCGTCCGATGTCGACGCCGACCACGTCACCCAGCGCCAGGCCGCCACTGACCCCCGCGATGATGCCGGCGGTGGAGAGCAACGCCTCGGTCATCCGGGCGTTGCTCGTGACGTAGAAGCCGGAGAGTGCGTCCTGGAGTCCGCCCATGAAGCCGATGCCGGAGAGCAGCATGATGATGTTGGCGGTCACCACGACCGACGGGTCGACGTCGAGCTCCGCGGCGGCTGCCGCCAGCGCGAGCAGGGTCGCGACGGCCCCACCGGCCACCTGGAGGTAGAACGTCGGCAGCCGCTGGCGCGACAGGAGCATCTGGGTGCGGTCGATGAGGACCGCGGCGATGAAGGCGATCAGCACCACCAGTGTGTTGCCGCCGAGCATCATGCCGACGCCGGCCGACATCACACCGGTGCCCGCGGTCACCGCCCAACGATGCCGTGCGTGGCCCGACGAGCTGATCCGGGCAACCGTCGCTCGGGCCTCGACCAGGTCGATGCGGTCGGCCAGCAGGTCACGCACCAGGTGGTCGATGCGGGTGAGGTCCTCGTAGTCGATGTCGCGTTGCTTGACCTGCCGCATCATCACCAGGGGTACGTCGCCGGGCTCGGGCTGGTAGCTCATCGACAGGCTGGTGAAGGTCACGTCGACGATCGGGTTGCGCAGGCCCAGGTGGTAGGCCACTGACTGCATGGTGGCGGTGACGTCGGCCGCACCCGCGCCGTTGGAGAGCAACATCTCGCCGATGCGCAGGCTCAGGTCGACAGTGAGAGCGATCTCGCGTGGCTCCGCCATGGTCGACATGCTTTCACGGGGGTCGGACTGTGGTTCGCTTGAGTCGTGCACATCGACTTCCACGGCTCACCCCGGCCCACACTCGGCGTCGAGTGGGAGTTCGCGCTCGTCGACAAGACCTCCCGCGATCTCGTCAACTCCGCCGCGGACCTCTTCACCGCGGTGGGTCCCGAGCTCGCCGACGCGCGCAAGTTGCACAAGGAGCTGCTGCGCAACACGGTCGAGGTCGTCACCGGCATCTGCACGACGGTCGACGAGGCGATGGCCGACCTGCGCAGCACCTTGGACGTCGTACTGCCGGTGGCCGACGAGCTGGGCGTCGACCTGTTCGGCGCCGGCACGCACCCGTTCGCGAACTGGTCGGCCCAGCAGCTGACCGAGGGGCACCGCTACGAGGAGCTGATCAACCGCACCCAGTGGTGGGGCCGGCAGATGCTCATCTGGGGCGTGCACGTGCACGTCGGTCTGCCCGAACGCGACAGGGTGCTGCCGGTGATGTCGGCGCTGCTCAACCAGTACCCCCACCTGCAGGCGCTCTCGGCCTCCTCCCCCGTCTGGGCGGGCACCGACACCGGCTACGCGTCCAACCGGGCGCTGATGTTCCAGCAGCTGCCGACCGCCGGACTGCCCTTCCAGTTCGAGACGTGGCCGGAGTTCGAGGTCTTCGCCCAGGACCAACTGACCACCGGGGTGATCGACGAGCTGTCCGAGATCCGGTGGGACGTCCGGCCGGTGCCACGGCTCGGCACGCTCGAGAACCGGGTCTGCGACGGCGTCTCGACGATCGACGAGATGGCCGCACTGGTCGCCCTGATGCACTGCCTCGTCGTCGACCTCGACACCCGGTTGGCCGCCGGGGAGAGGCTTCCGGTGATGCCGCCGTGGCACGTGCAGGAGAACAAGTGGCGGGCCGCCCGGTACGGCCTCGACGCGATCATCATCCTCGACGCGGCGTCCAACGAACGCCTGATCACCGACGACCTCGACGACCTGCTCGATCGCCTCACACCGGTGTCCAAGCGCCTCGGCTGCGAGGACGAGCTGCGGTCCGTCGCGGAGATCCCGCGGCGCGGTGCGTCGTACCAGCGCCAGCGCGCGGTCGCCGCCGACACCGGGGGCGACCTGGTCGCGGTGGTCGACTCGGTGGTCGGCGAGCTCCGGGCCTCACTGCATCCCTGAGCGCGCACCACCGCAAGAATCCACGGCTCGCGGCGCAAGAACCCACGGCTCGCGCATCAACAATCCACGGTTCGCGTCAGTAGCCGCCTTCGGGAGGGACCATCTCGGCGCGTACGCCGAGCAACCGGATCGCCCGGTCGTCCTCCAGTGCGGCGAGCAGGTCGAGGGCGGTGCGGGCGATGACGTCCACGTCGTACGTCGGCTCGGCGAGCTTGCGCACCTTGGTGAACGTGAAGAACGGCACGAACCGCACCTTCAGGTGCACGCGTTGGCAGGGTCGGCCCTCACGACGGATGTCGGCGACGACCTGGACGGCCAGCGCGTGGACCGCCGCGGCGATCTCGTCGGGGGTGGTGAGGTCCTGCTGGTACGTGGTCTCGCGGCCGTGGGCCCGCGGCACCCACGGGGTGTCGTCGACCACGGCGCTCCCGGCGCCGGTGCCGAGCCGGTGCACGTGCACGCCGGTGTTGGGCCCGAACTCCGCGGTCAGCACGTCGACCGGTGCCGCGGCGAGCTCACGCACCGTGGTGATGCCCAGGTCGGCCAGCCGTGCGGAGGTGCGTGGTCCGACGCCCCAGAGGTCCTTGGTCGGATGGTCGCCGAGCACCTCGAGCCAGTTGTCGCGGGTCAGCCGGAAGGTGCCCCGTGGCTTGCCGAAGTCGGTGGCGTTCTTCGCCCTGATCAGCGTGTCGCCCATGCCCACGGAGCAGTGCAGCTCGGTGGCCGCCAGCACGCGGGCCTGGAGGTCGTGGGCGGTGGCCAGGACATCCTCGGTCTCGATGCCGACGAAGGCCTCGTCCCAGCCGAGCACCTGCACCACGGCGCCGGGCGTCTCGCGCAGCGCCTGCATCACCCGCTCGGAGGCAGCCTCGTAGACCGGGAAGTCGACCGGCAGGAACACCGCGTCGGGGATCTTGCGCCGCGCCACCCGCAACGGCATACCGGAACGGACGCCGTACGCCCGCGCCTCGTAGGACGCCGTCGACACCACCGCGCGCTCGGTCGGGTCGCCCCGGCCGCCGACGACGACCGGCTTGTCGGCCAGCTCGGGGTTGCGCAGGATCTCCACGGCGGCCAGGAACTGGTCCATGTCGACGTGCAGCACCCAGCGCATGATCAGCGCTTCGTCGGCGGCAGCGCGTCGGTCGACTCCAGGGTGCCCATGCCGGTCAGCACCAGCAGGTCGGCGATCACCGACCGGATCTGGGCCAGCACCACCTCGACGGACAGGTCGTCGGTGCGCTCGACGGTGCCGGTCGCCTTGCCGACGGCGAGCAGGGCGCCCTGTGCGTCGGCGGCCATCCGGTTGGCGGAGAGCTCACCAGCCACGACCTTGCACGCATCGGCCAGGTCGCGGCACAGCAGTGGGTACGACGCGGGCACGGGGCGTCGTCGGTACGCCGCCACCGCCGTACGCCGGACCAGCACACGGGTGCTGCGCAGGGCCCGGTCGAGGGGCTCGACGAGGTCGGCCATCCGTCGGACGGAGCCCTTGTGCCGCACCCGGAACGGCGAGCTGGCCACCACCGAGAGCCCTTCGTCGGCGGCCGCCTGGAGCTCACGGATCAGGTAGTCGGTGGCGCGGGCGTCGGCGAGCAGGTCGAGCGCCGGCTCCACCTCGCCGTCGACCATCACGTCGGCGGCGGCGCGGAGCAGTGTCGCGATCTTGTGCACGACCTCCGCAGCCTGCTCGCGTGGCCGCCGCAAGGGCGCGGCCGGCACCGCCGTGGCCGCCACCAGCGCCACCGCACCACCGATCAGGGCGTCGGTCCAACGGGTGAGCGCCTGCCCCGAGGACGGGACCAGGGTCGCCACCACGATCGACTGCACGCCCGCCTGGGTGACCAGCAACGGTCCACCGTCGAGCAGGAAGGCGCTCGACATGGCCAGCGCGACGATGAAGGTGAGCTGCCACCAGCCGGTGCCCACGGCATAGACCAGCAGGTCGGCGATCAGCACCCCGACAGCGACACCGATGCACACCTCGACCACGCGCCGCAGGCGCTGCCCGAACGACGTGCCCAGGCAGACCAGGGCAGCGATCGGTGCGAAGAACGGCGTGGGGTGCCCGAACACGTCGCTGGCCAGGAACCAGGCGACGCCGGCCGCGATCGAGCACTGCGCGATCGCGAACGACTTGGTCCGCAACCGGCGCAGGCGGGTCCGGGCCGACGTGCGACCGCGTTGCCAGGCGCGATCGAGCGGGTGGACCTCCATGCGCTGATCGTGTCAGATGCCGCCCCTAGGGGTGGTGGGCATACCGCAGGGCGAGCTTGAGCTGGCCGAGGTCGCGGTACCAGATGCGCACCTCGGTGCGGCATCGCACGCGGGCCACGCGGGTGTCGTACTCACCGCACTCGGCGAGGGCCTCGGAGTCGGTCGGCGGGTAGATCGAGCTGCCGTCGTAGTAGTGGATGCCGAAGCCGTTGGCCTTGTCGCCCTCGACGGCCACGATGGTGTGCGCCGGGGGCTCCCAGGCGGCGGGCGCCCGGGTCTCGGCGTGTCCGGCGCCGACGGTCAGGCCCATCAGCAGGCCGCACCCGATGCCGAGCGTCAGGGCGAGCAGGTGGAAGGTTCGTGTCATGCAGGTCTCCGTGGGTCACGGGCCGGCTGCTCCGGCCCTTCACCACGAGACGCTAGGGACGACCAGCGCCACCCGGAGCCGGGCGCGGGCCGACCTGTGGAGAACCGGTACGCGAACTCACCTGTGCACGATCAGCGGCCCGGATCAGCGAGCCAGCGTCACCGTGATCGTGGTGTTGGTGCAGGTGCCGGCGAGCGTGGTCATCGCCGACTTCTCGCCGCTGTCGACGCTCAGCCGCCACCGGTGCTTGACCGCCACGAACTCCCGCAGGTAGCGGCACTTGTCGTACGTCGGCAGCCACTCCCGCACGTCCTGGTCGCCCTTGGCCTGGTTGACGTTGTCGGTGACACCGACCAACGACCGCGAGTCGCCGAGGTCGTTGGCATAGCCCTCGCGCTCGGCCGCACTCCACGTGCGGGCGCCGGAGTCCCAGGCCTCGGCCAACGGCACCATGTGGTCGATGTCGATGTCGGACGGGGCGTACCAGGAGACCCGGTCGTAGTAGCTGTACCAACGCCCACCGCTCAGCGTGCACGTGCCGGTGCGGGTGGGCGGGTCGTCGGCCTCCGCGAGGAGCACCTCGTTGCGGGTGTTGCAGCCGTCGCCGTCGGCGTCGATCCAGTGGTTGAACTTCGACCGGTCGTAGCCGGTGCGGACCTCGGTGGCGACGGGCAGGTCCGAGACGGCGGTCTGTAGTGGTGCCGAGTAGTCGTCGGCGTACGCCGTGACCGGCAGGCCGATCAGCAGTGCGGTGAAGGTGAGGACGGTGGCAAGGCGAGGCAGCATGAGGACGTCTCCCGAGTGAGATGCGTGGTCGACCTCCAGACAACACCGAATCGGTCCGCGCCGGAACCCCCTGCCCCCGGACCTCGGCCCGGACCGGGCAGCTGCCTCGTCACGGTTGCTGCTGCTCGAAGTCGGGAAGGTCGATGTCCGCTGCCTTGCCGGCCTGGCGTTCCATGATCCCGCGCATCGGCCAACGCAGCATCGACCGCATCGAGGCGGCCTGGAGACGGATTCCGGTGCGGGTCATCGGCGCGAAGCTGCGGACTCCCCCGGGAGGCAGCTGCTGGCAGGCGTCCGCATAGGGGCGCAGCCGCGACTCGTACTGACGGAACGCGCGGGCATGGTCGCCGCCGGCCGCGGCCAGCTCTGCGGCCAGCAGGTAGCCGCCGACCAGGGCCAGGCTGGTGCCGAGGCCGGTCAGGGGTGTGGGGCAGTAGCCGGCATCCCCGACCAAGGCGGTCCGTCCGCGCGTCCAGTGCGGCATCCGCACCTGGCCGAGTGGGCTGAAGGCGAGGTCGGGAGCCTCCTGCGACGCCTCGACCAGTAGGCGCACCCGACCCTCGAGGTCACCGAAACGGTCCCCCAGCTCGCGACGCTGGTCGGCGAGGTCGAGCCGCTGCCACGGCAACGGGGCCGACCGGAAGCTCAGCGACGCCTTCGACTCGACGGCATCGCGGCCCGGCCGGACCGACGCGACGCGGCCACCGGGTGCGTTGTGCATCTGGTACCACCCGTCGAGCTCGGGGATGCCCGGCGCGGTGAACCAGGCCGTGTAGCAACCCAGCGGCACGACGGTGCCCGAGTCGTCGCCGAAGGCCAGTCGGCGCACCCTCGAGTGCAGTCCGTCGGCTCCGACGACCAGCCCGAACGACTCCTCGGTGCCGGACCGGAACCGGACGTGGACGGCGTCGTCGCGATCGTCCATCGCCTCGATCGAGTCGCCGAACCGGTAGTCCACGTGGGGCGAGGTGGCCTCGAAGAGCAGGTGGACGAGGTCGCCCCGGAGGATCTCGACCTCGGAGATGAGGCCCTCCCCACCGAAGGCGTCGGCCGGCATCCTGACGGTGACCTTGCCCTCGGCGTCGACCCATTCGATGCCGCGCTGGTCGAGCGAGAGCTCGCGAGCCCGGTCGAGCAGGCCCATCCGCTCGATCACGGTCCGGCCGGCGCCGCGCAGGTCGACGGCCTGACCACCCGGTCGTACGTCGGGGGCGAGCTCGACGACCGTGACGTCGTACCCGGACCGGTGCAACCAGTGGGCCAGCGCCGGGCCGGCGATGATGGCCCCCGAGATCAGTACCCGCCCGTTCGCCGTGCTCACCATCTGACCCTCCTCGACGCGACGATAGACCCGGCCCCGGGGGCGTCCAAGGTATTTTCCGCCGCCCGGAACGCAGGGCCGGGCGCGGCGGGACGCGACCGGCGTACGCTGGAAATTCCCCGTCAGCGAGGAGTCCCGCGGATGCCCCACGAGCGAGTGAAGAGGTTCCATCGCCTGCACGCCTCGGGCTGTTTCGTGATGCCGAACCCGTGGGACGCCGGCAGTGCCCGGGTCCTCGAGGAGATGGGCTTCGAGGCACTCGCCACGACCAGCGCCGGCTTCGCCTGGACCACGGGCGTGGGCGACAACCAGGTCGGGCTCGAGGCGTCCCTCGAACACCTGCGCATGATCGCGGACTCCGTGGACGTGCCCGTCAACGCCGACTTCCAGGGCGGGTTCGCGGTGGACCCGCAAGGCGTCCACGACCATGTGCTGCTCGCCGCTGCCACCGGCATCGCCGGCCTCTCGATCGAGGACTCGACCGGGGACCAGTCAGACCCGCTGCACGAGTTCGACCTCTCGGTGGAGCGGGTGCGGGCCGCACGAGCCGCCATCGACGACAGCGGCACCGGCGTGCTGCTCACCGCGCGGTCCGAGGGGTTCGTGGTCGGCCGCCCCGACATCGACGAGACGGTCCGCCGGCTCGAGGCCTACTCCGCGGCCGGTGCCGACTGCCTCTACGCACCCCGCATCACCACCGTCGCCGAGGTGGCGGCGGTGCTCGCGGCGGTGTCCCCCAAGCCGGTGAACCTGCTGATCAACGCGCCGTTCCTGAGCGTCACCGAGGCAGCCGCACTCGGCGTACGCCGGATCAGTGTCGGCGGCACCCTGGCCCGCGCCGCGTGGCGAGGATTCCTGGACGCCGCGCAGGAGATCAAGGACGACGGAACGTTCACCGGGTTCACCCAGCTGCCCGACGTCGAGGGGCTGCTCTCGGCCCCGAGACCGGGGCGAGCGGGACGTCACACGTAACCCGCGGCCCCGCCGCTGCGTTGGCACGTTGTCGATGCCCTCGACAAGCAGTTCCGCTCACGCAAGGATCGAACTTCCGGTGCAGTCCGGGAGAAAGCAGAGGTACACAGAAGTGGCCACGCCGATTGACCCGACTTCGACCGCCTTCCTCGTGGCGGAGAACCGCAACATGCCCATGCACGTCGGCGGGCTGCAGCTGTTCGAGAAGCCGGAGGGCGCCGGCCCCGACTACATCAAGGACCTCTACGAGCAGATGCGCTCCCCGGAGGCGATCGCACCCCTGTTCCTCAAGCACCCCCGCAGGTCCCTGGCCACGGCCGGCCAGTACGTCTGGGCGGAGGACGAGCTCTTCGACATCGAGCACCACGTGCGCCACAGCGCGCTCCCCCAGCCCGGGCGCGTGCGTGAGCTCCTCGACCTCTGCTCGCGCCTGCACAGCACCCGCCTGGCCCACGAGCGCCCGCTATGGGAGGCCCACGTCATCGAGGGCCTCAAGGACGGGCGCGTCGGTCTCTACACCAAGATCCACCACTCGCTGGTCGACGGCGTCTCGGCAATGCGCCTGACGCAGAGCGTGCTGTCCGGCGACCCCGACAAGCGCGACATGCCGGCCCCGTGGGCCCAACGGCCCCGCCCGCCCAAGGCCGTGCAGACGGCTGCCGAGGCGGAGCGCAACCTCGCCGTCGTACCCATGAAGGCACTGCGTAGCGCGCTCGGGATGAGCGCCGAGGCAGCGGGCCTCCCGAGAGCCCTGCTGCGCACCCTCAACAGCGGCGTGCGCAACGAGACGTCGGCGGTGTCTCTCTACGCCCCGCGCACGATCTTCAACCAGACCATCACCGGGTCACGCCGTTTCGCCGCCCAGGACTGGCCGATCGAGCGCATGCGGGCGATCGGCAAGGCGACCGGCACCACGATCAACGACGTCGTCCTCGCCATGTGCAGCGGGGCGGTGCGCGCCTATCTCGTCGAGCTCGACGCGCTGCCCGACACCACGCTGGTCTCGATGGTGCCGGTGGGCCTGAACGCCAAGCAGGCACAGGTCGCCTCGGCCGAGGGCGGCAACGCGATCGGCACCGTGATGGTCAAGCTCGGCACCGACCTGGCCGATCCCGCCGACCGCCTCCGCAGCATCCACAAGTCGATGCTCGAGGGCAAGCGCGCGCTGTCGTCGATGAGCCCGATGCAGATCCTGGCGATGTCCGCGATCGGAATGGCCCCGGCGATGCTCACCCCGATGCTGCGCATGCAGGGCGTGATCCGGCCGCCGTTCAACCTGATCATCTCCAACGTGCCCGGCCCGCGGACGACGCAGTACTTCAACGGCGCCAAGCTCGTCGGCATGTACCCGCTGTCCATCCCGATCCACGGCATGGCGCTCAACATCACCTGCACGTCGTACGACGGCCAGATGGGCTTCGGGCTCACCGGGTGCCGCCGGACCGTGCCGCACCTGCAGCGGCTGCTGACGCACCTCGACAACGAGCTGTCCGCGCTAGAGAAGGCCGCCGGCGTCCAGTAGGCCGGTCAGCGGACGGCGTTCGCCACCCCGGTGTACGTCGATCCGTCGGCCAACAGGCCCAGGTGACCCACGCAGCCGGTCTGGGTGTTGGTCGCGCCGCTGAGGATCACCGACGTGTCGGGGTTGATGATCTCGTCGCACGGCGACCAGAAGGTCCGGTAGTTCATCGAGCCGGGCGTCTCGTCCCCGGAGTTGAGCGCGGTGAGGAACGTCGATCCCGGTCGCATGTCTCCGCAGGACGTGGTCCAGCAACCCCACGCGAAGTTCGTGCCGTGGTTGGGGCCGCCGATGCTCACCCAGTCGTCGACCTTGGCGGTGCCGCCGAGGTTCTTCAGGTAGTAGCGCGAGGACAGCCCGCCCATCGAGTGGGTGACGATGTCGACCTTCGACGCGCCGGTGCGGGCCAACACCTCGTCGACGTACGCGCGCAGCTGGCCAGCCGTGGTCACGTTGGACTGCGTGAAGTCGTAGTCCCAGGCGTAGAGCTCGTCGGCCGACCAGCCGTCGGCCTCGAAGCGGCCGACGTAGTAGTCCCAGTTCCACGAGGCGCCGCTCCAGCCGTGGACGAAGATGACGGGGTCGTGCCCGGCCGCCGTTGCCGTCGAGCGTGGCGCCGCCTGCGAGGCGGTCGGTCCGAGCACTGTCAGGAACAGGGCGAGGGTGGCGATGACGGCAAGAGCGATCCGACGCATGGGACCTCCGAGATGAGTGAGTGAGCCGTCGCCGAACCTAGTGTGACGGCGGTCACTACGACAAGGGTCGGCGTACGTCGAGTCCGCCGCCGAGCGTCTCGGCGACGGCCCGCAGCCTCGCCTCGGTGATCGCGCTGACCGTCTCGAGTCCGGCCAGCTGCGCGTTGGACCCGGGCCGAGTGGGCTCGGGCGAGTTGATCGAGATGCACGTGCGGCTGCCGCCGTCGTCGGCGTTGGCCAGCGCCGTGGCGTGCCCCGTCGTACCGCTGCCGGCGAAGAAGTCGAGCACGACCGCGTCGTCGGGGAAGCACTCCAGGATCCGGCGGACCAGGCCGGTCGGCTTCGGCGACTCGAAGACGTGGCCCACGATCGCCTTCAGCTCGGCCACCGCGGTGTCGGTCGAGCCGACCTCCTCGGCCAGCCAGATCGTCTTCAGCTTCTTGCGCCGACCGTCGTGCAGCCAGTCGCGCTGGAAGATGTCGACCCGCTCCCCCAGCCGGCCGCGGATCTCGCGACACACCAGGTCGTCGGGGCGGGCCTCGATGCGCGGCACCGACCAGCGCCAGACCGCCGGGGTGCCGTCGCCGAACACCGGCAGCACCTCGACGGCTCCCTCGAACGGCGCGGTCGCCACCTCGCCGGTCACCGGCGAGCCCCACAACGGGAAGTGCAGCGTGCGCGCGGTCGCCGGGTTGAACTTCTTGTTGGTGTTGCGCAACGGGAGGTGCCGGAACCGGCGGCCGTCGACGGCCTCCTGCGGGAAGTCGGCCGGGTCGACGTGGTGCGTCGAGGTCGCGTCGAGCACACACGCGTCGACGTCGCGGGCGTAGACCAGCAGGTATTCGTGGGAGGTGGCGAAGAAGTTGCCGAGCTGCCTGCCCTTGGGGTTGAGGTTCACCACGATCTGGGCGATGAAGTTGCGTTCGTCGTACACCTCGTCCATGAGCAGGCGCAGGTGGGCGACCTCGTTGTCGTCGATGGAGACGAAGATCGCGCCGCCGTCGGAGAGCAGGTCGCGCGCGGCCTCGAGGCGCGGCCGCATCATGTCGGTCCAGGCACGGTGCCGGTCGCGGCCGGTGCCGTGGCGGTCGTTGTAGGCGAAGTCGTTGCCGGTGTTGTACGGCGGATCGATGTAGACCACGTCGATGCTGCCCGGCTCGAGAGTGGGCAGCACGTCGAGGTTGTCGCCCTCGACGAAGACGTTGGTCAACGCCGTCCTCGCGGCAGCACCCGACGGGCCGGCTTCGGCTCCGGGTGGATCCGCTTGGCGAGGTCGGTGTGCGCCAGCAGCACCTCGAACGGCAGCTCCGACGGCGGGTACGTCGCGATCGGCTGGTCGCCGGTGAACACGACGTACGACGTGGTGCCCGACGGCGCCACCTTGAGGATCGAGCCGTCGACCACCGTGGCGGCATGGGCCAGCGCCTTGCGTCGTGCGGTGAGGCTGCGGGCGCGTTTCGTGGCCGAGGCCGCGGCCTTCCTGCCGCCGTTGTCCCAGGCGATCTTGGCCTGCGGGCCGTACTTGACGGCGACCTTCACGCCGGCGCCGATCACGACGACAGCGGTCTTGGCCTTCTTGCCCATCGGAATCCCCTCTGCTCGACTGGGGCAACCCTAACGGGGTCTCCCGCGGCGGGCGTCCGCGTGCCAGTCTGGGGACATGAGTGACGCACCCCCTTCCCTGAGCCCCCTGGACGAGACCTGGGAGCGTGCGCTGTGCATCGTGGCGCACCCCGACGACATGGAGTTCGGTGCGGCCGCGGCGGTGGCCCGATGGACCGGCCAGGGGAAGCAGGTCGTCTACTGCATGGTGACCAGCGGCGAGGCCGGCATCGACGGCCTGCACCCCGACGAGTGCCGCAGCGTCCGTGAGGCCGAGCAGGTCGAGTCGGCGCGCATCGTCGGCGTCGACGAGGTGGAGTTCCTCGGCCTCCAGGACGGCGTCATCGAGTACGGCGTCGCGTTGCGGCGGGTGCTCGCCGAGGTGGTGCGGCGGCATCGTCCGGAGATCGTGGTCACCGGCAACTTCCACGACACGTTCGGCGGCCGGAACCTCAACCAGGCCGACCACATCGCCGTCGGACGTGCCGTGCTGGACGCCGTACGCGACGCGGGCAACCGGTGGATCTTCGCCGAGCAGCTGACCGACGGACTCGAACCGTGGGGCGGCGTACGCGAGGTCTGGGCGGCGGGCTCACCGCTGGCCGAGCACGGCGTCGACACCACCGACACGTTCGAGGCGGGCGTCGACTCGCTGCGCGCACACGGCGCCTACATCGACGGCCTGGGCTGGGAGAACTTCGACCCGGCTGAGATGCTCGAGGGCTTCGGCCGGGCCACCGGCACCCGCATGGGCGTCACCTTCGCCGCCCCCTTCGAGGTCTTCCCCATGGGCTGGGGCGACTGACCCACCGATACTCCCTGACGTTTCGGCCCTTCCGTGGGGATACTCCCTGACGTTTCGGCCCTTCCGTGGGGATACTCCCTGACGTTTCGGCCCCTCTGTCGGGATACTCCCTGACGTTTCGGCCCTTCCGTGGGGATACTCCCTGACGTTTGGGCCCCCCGGGACGGAAGTTTCAAGGGCCCGAACGTCAGGGACTATCGAGACTTGAGGGCCCGAACGTCAGGGAGTATCGGGAAGGTTCAGGCGAGGAGGGTGCGGTAGGTGGCGTCGACGATGGACGTGACGTGGCGCCAGTCGCGGTTCTCCAGCACCCATTCACGAGCCGCACCACCGAGGCGGTCCCGCAGCGCCGGCGACTCGAGGAGCCGTTCGAGCGTGTCGGCCAGGGAACGCGCGCACCCCTTGTCGAAGACCAGTCCGGTGCGGCCGTCGTCGACGATCTCGGTCAGCGCGGCCACCGACGAGGTCACCACGGCATTGCCCATCGCCATCGACTCGAACGGCTTGATCGGCGAGATCGCCTCACACACCGGCAGCGGCAGCCGCGGGAACGGCGTGATGTCGAAGAGCGAGAGGTACGACGCCACCTGGTCGTGGGGCACGCGTCCGGTGAAGGTGACCACGTCGTCGAGACCGAGCGAGGTCGAGAGCGCGTGCAGCTGCGACTCGAAATGACCGTCGCCGACGACGACCACGTGGAAGTCCGGACCCGATGAGCCCGCGCGCTCCTTGAGCAGCGCCACCGCCTCGAGCAGCAGGTCGAGCCCCTCGTAGTCGACCAGCCCGCCGGCGTAGCCGATGACGGTCTTGCCGGTCAGCCCCAACGAGGCGGCCAGGTCGGCGTCGCGTGGCCGGGGCGTGAACTGGTCGGTGTGCACGCCGTTGGGCAGCACGACCAGCTTCTCCGCGTCGACCCCACGCTCGATCATCAACGCACGCAGGGCTTCGGTGATCACGAAGACCCGGTCGGCGGCGTGGCAGATCGTGGTCTCGAGGTCGGCGGTGAACCGGTGGCGGTCCGAGGACTCGAAGGCCGGGTCGCGCGAGACCTTCATCAGCTCCTCGAGCCCGCGCATCTCGTAGACGAACGGCAGCCCGAGCCGCGCGGCCGCCTGTTGCGCGGCCAGCCCGTTGACGTGGAACGACGACGCGTGGATCAACGAAGCACGATGACGCCGCGCATGGGCTTCGATCGCGGCGGCGTACTTGTCGACGTACGACGCCAGCGGGTACTGCCGGTAGACGCGGGCGTCGGTGAGCACCCGGTGGTAGCGGATGCCGTCGATCTCGTCGACCGGCGGCACGACGCGGGTGTCGTGCTTGGACCAACGGTCGTAGGGGAAGCCCGGTCTGGTCACCGCCTCGACCGACCACCCGTCGGCGACCAGACCGGTGAGGATGCCGTGGGTGCGGGTCGCGTAGCCGCCGGAGAGGTGCGGCAACGACTGGGCCAGCACCGACAGCACGTGCCGCGGCGCGGTGTCGAGGCGCAGGTCCCCGCGCGGCGTCGGCGTCCAGCCCTCACGCACGACCCGCAGCTGGTCGGTGGCGCTGGACCAGGTGTCGCGCGCCCAGAGGTCGTCGGGACGCAGCGCGAGCGAGTGGTTGACCAGCGTCTCGGCGGCGGAGGTGTAGCCGGCGGTCAGCGCCCGCGCGGCGGCCTTGCGCAGCTCGAGGGCGGCCTCCTTCACCAACGCCGGTACGTCGTCCGCGGCCGGCGGGTGCGCGCTCACCTGGGCGGCCAGGCGGTCCCAGTCGCGCCGCCGGTCGAGGGCGCGTGCCACGGCGGGCGTGGGCCGGCGCAACTGCTCCCACCAGTGGGCGAGCACCGGGTCGAGCGGGTCGGCCGCGACCAGCGCGATCTCGGCCTCCACCTCGGCCAGCCGCTCGTCGAGACCGTCGATGCCCCAGCGCGCCAGGTGGGTGCGCCAGGCCTCGACCGACTCACGATCTGCGGAGCGGAGCGCCTCCACCACCAGGGCGATCTGCGCGCGGTTCCGCGGCCGTTGGCCCAACGCGCGGGCCAGGGCCGTCGCCGCCTCGTCCGGAGAGGCGGACTGCGCCAGGCGTCGATGGATCAACGAGGTCTCGACGTCGTCGTCCAGCGCGGCCGCCGTACGGGCCGCCTCCAGGGCGGAGCCGTGCTGTCCGGCGGCGGACCTGGCCTCGGCGACCAGCGCCCAGGCCCGGCCACGGACCCTCGAGTCGGTGTCGGCGTCGAGGAGCGGTGCGACCACAGCCTCGGCGTCACCACCGGCCTTGAGCACCCGACGGGCCTCGGCGACGCGGGCCCGGCCCACGAGCTGGCCGGCGCGGCCCGGAGCGACCGGCAGCTTGCCGAGGGCAGTGGCGCCCCGGGTGCGGAGGGCACGTCTGGCGCGGCCCCTCATCTGGACGAACGGAGTCACGGACATGTCAGACCTCCACGTGCTGGCGGGGATCGCCGTAGAACTCGAGCCGCCCGTGGGCGGTCATGAAGGACGCGTCGTCGACGGTCCAGGTGTGCGCGTGCCGGTCGAGGCCGCGCACGGAGACGAAGTTGAACCGGTCCGCCGACCAGATCTTCACGCCGTCGGAGATGGCCCGGTCGAGGATGTCGCTGTCGACCGCGCGTGGGATGTCGGAGAACCGCAGGCCGCGCACCACGTCGCCGTCGAAGAGCATCGAGCCGCCCTGGATGCGGCGTACGTAGCTGTGCTCGGTCTCCGGGTAGCGCAGGACCACGGCCCCGGTCGACCGCAGCCACACGTAGTGCGCCCACTTGCCGACGATGCCGGCACCACTGCTCACCCCGGCGTCCAGCAGGTCGGTGAGGTAGTGCGTGCCGTAGTGGTTGTCGTCGTCCATCTTCGCCACGAACGCCCCGCTCGAGGCCCCGAGTCCGAGGTTCATGCAGGTGCCCAGCGTGGCGGTGCGCGGAGCGTCGACCACGGTCAGGTGGGGTACGCCGGCCGCCTCCGCGCGCACCACGAGGTCGGCCCGGTCGAGGTCGATGCCGTGGAGGACGAGCACGAGCTCGACGTCGCGGTGGGACTGGCGACCGACGTTGGCCAGCACGTTGTCGATCTCGTGGGGCCGGTTGGTCGGCACGATGGCCGAGACGGAGCGGTCGGTCAGCCGTGGTGGCGCGATGCCGTCCAGCAGCAGGTCGACGCGGTCGTCGAGGCGATGGCCGGTCTGCACCGCACGGTGCAGCGCCAGCCCTTCACGGTCGCGAAGCTCCGGCTGCTCGACGCGGGCGATGATCTCGCTGCGCAGGGCACGGGCGTCACGGGCGCGGACGACCTTTGCCTCGAGGTCGGCAGGCACGGGCAGCCGGTCGAGGGTGACCACCGGCGTGCGGAGGGCGCCTGCGTCGAGCAGCGTCGAGACGTCCTCGACGCGGTGACGTGGTGCGTCGACGAGCAGGGCCGCCTCGTCGAGCGGCACCGGGTGCGACGCCCGGCCGCGCAGCACCCTGCTCACCGGGGCGTCCGGGTCGCGCAGGTGCACCGAGACACCGTCGAGGGGCCGGACCGCCTTGACCACGTCGGCCGCCACTGCCCCGGCGACACGCGGGTCGACGGGTCCGTCGACGACGAGGACCGCACCACTGCGGTCGACACCCGCCGCGGTACGGCGTACGTCGACACCGACCGGCAGCTCGGTCACCTCGTCGGACACCGACTTCCACGCGTCGAGGTGCGCCGGGTCGGCCACGAAGACGCGGGCACCGGCCTCGACCAGCGCGGTCACGCCTGCCGGTGGTCCACCGGCGGTCGCCCAGGCCACGACGGGTACGCCGGCCCGGGTCGCCGAACGCAGGGCCGCCGAGACCACGAGGTCCTCGTGCCCGGGCACCGCACCGTCGACGTACTCGACGAGGAGGAGGTCGGCGTCCGTGAGCTCCTGCCCACCCACGGCGCCGACCAGATCAGGTAGCACGCTCTGGCGCCACTGGGCGGCCAGCCCGTCAGTCAGGCGACGACCCGCCAGCACCACCGCGCGCACGTCGGGCCGCAGCGGCCCTCGCTCCGGCGGCAGCGCCCACGCCTCGGTGGTCGCGGAATCAGCGGGGCGAGGCCGGAGGCCCGAGGCCACCTGCCGAAGGCGGGCGAGGCGGCTCATCGCACACCTGCCTTCGCCAGCGCCTCTTCGACCCGTGGGGCGAGCGTCTCGATGTAGGTCTTGGTGATGTGCGAGCCCTGGCGGTAGACCAGCACGTTGCCGATCACCGGCGCGCACTCGTCGGTCGGGCAGATCGCGTCGACCAGGTCGAGGAAGTAGAGACCCGTGTCGCCGGCACCGCTGTCGGACGCGGCGCCCGGAGAGATGTCGACCGCGCCGAGCTCGTCGGCGGCCGCCTTCTGCACCCCGACCCCACTGGCCTCGACGCCGTGGTCGCGGTCGTAGGTGCACTGGGTGAGGTCGTCCTGGTGCTCGGAGACGCAGGCGTAGACGTCGCTGCCGGTCTGCGGGGTGTCGGCGAGTACGACGACCTCGATGCCGGCGTCACGCAGCTGGGTCCAGGCATCCTCCAACCCGGCCTGCATGGTGTCCTCGCTCATGTCGTCGCCGTCGCCGGTCAACGCGGAGTCGCGCTGGCCCGCGGTCACCACGACGTCCGGCTTCTCGTCGCCGGTGAGCCGGTCGAGGACGTCGCCACCCCATTCACGGCAGGTGTCGTAGGGCTCGCCGTCCAGCACGGAGGTGGCCGTCGAGAACTGGCAGGCCGACTTCGTGTAGGTCACGATCCGCCAGTCGTGGGTCTTCGCGAGCACCTGGAAGGCCGGCACCCACTGGGCGGCCTTCGAGTCACCGACGACCGCGATGGTGGTCTTCGCGTCGGCCGCGCCGTACTCGCAGGTGGCGACCTCGGCCACGTCGGAGTCGACCTGGCAGCCCTCGGCGTACAGGTCGGGCACGTCCTTGGGTGCCTCGAGCGGGTTCGGCGTGATGCCGCCCTGCACCGAGTCGACCGGTTCGCCGGCCGGGTCGTCCTTCGGTGAGCTGGCCGAGAGCGCCATCGAGCCCTTGACGTTCGCCGGGTCGATGGTGGGCCCGGCGGCCTTGCCGAAGAGCGCCACCAGCATCAGCCCGGCGACGACCGCGATGAGGGTGCAGTTGACCCCGAGGGACAGGGACACCTTGGTGTTGCCGACGAACTTCGAGTTCCGAAGCGGGTTCTCGACGAGGTGGAAGGTCAGCCAGGCCGGGATCACCGACGCCGTGACGATGACCAGTCCGGTCAGCACCGAGATGCCGCCGAAGTGCTCGCGGGCCACGATCAGCAGCGGCCAGTGCCACAGGTAGAGCGAATAGGTGAGGTAGCCGATGAACAGCATGAACCGGTTGCCCAGGATCGCCACCGGTCCCTTCGGACCGGCCGCGACACCGGCCGCGATCATCAGGCCCGCGCCCACGGTCGGCAGCACGGCGTAGTAGCCGGGCCAGGTGATCTCGGAGGTGTAGATGCGCCCGGCCAGCAGGATCATGCCGAGGCCGGCCCAGGCCAGCACGATGGCCAGGCCCTTCGGGATCCGGTCGAGGCGGGTGGCCAGGATCGCCACGAAGGCCCCGATCGTGAACTCCCACATGCGTGTGGTGGTGATGAAGTAGGCCCGCTCGCTGGCGAAGAACGACTGGTGCACCGCCCAGGCGAAGGACGGCAGGGCGACCAGGGCGAGACCGACCAGCAGCGCCGGCTTGCGTCGTACGCCGAGTCGCGCGGCGAGCACCACGGCGCCGAGCAGCAGGATCGGCCACACGAAGTAGAACTGCTCCTCGACCGACAACGACCAGTAGTGCTGCACGGCCGACGGGGTGATGTCCTCGGCGAGGTAGTCGACCGAGCGGTCGGCCAGGCGCCAGTTCACGAAGTAGAGCGCGGACGCGACGATGTCGCCGCCGGTGGTCTCCCACCTGATCTTCGGCACCCACAGCCAGGTCATCACGGCGGTCGCGCCGAGCACCACTGAGGCGGCCGGCAGCAGGCGCTTGGCCCGGCGCGCGTAGAAGCCGAGGAGTCCGACGCGTCCGGTGCGGTCGACCTCCTTCATCAGCTGACCGGTGATCACGAACCCGGAGATGACGAAGAAGACGTCGACGCCGACGAAGCCGCCGGGGAAGAGCATCAGCCCTGCGTGGTAGGGCAGGACGAGGAAGGTGGCGACGGCGCGCAGGCCCTCGATGTCGCGGCGGATCCGGCTGTTGCCCTTGGCCGCCTTGGTCGTGTCGTTCCTGCCGGCTCGGCGCTTGGGGCCGTCGGCGCGGTCAGGGCTGTCGTTCGGGTCTACCTTCAGACCGTCAGCGATGAGCGTCATCATGCCTCCGCATGCGGGTAGGGGTTGCCGTAGAACAGGAGCCGCGACGAGCGCGCCATCAACTGCTTCTCGGTGATCGGCCAGGTGTGGCTGCCGGGGTCGACCCGGCGCACGGACACAAAGTTGAAGCGATCCGCGGAATAGGTGGTCAGGCCGCGCGCCTTGACCTTCTCGAGGAACGTGGTGTCGACCCGGCGCGGCAGGTCCTCGAAACGCACGTCGCGGGCCAGCTCGCGACGGGTCAGCAGAGTGCCGCCCTGCACCAGGTCGGTGAACCGGTGCTCGGCGTGCTCGAAGCGCAGCAGCGTGGCGCCACTGGACTCGAGGTGCACCAGGTGCGCCCACTTGCCGGCCACGTCGGCGCCGGAGTAGTCCAGCGCCCGCACCAGGTCGGTCAGGTAGTGCCGGCCGTAGAAGTTGTCGTCGTCGACCTTGGCGACGAGCTCGCCGTCGGCCGCGTCGACGCCGAGGTTCATGCAGGCGCCGAGGGTGAGCGACGCGTCGGCATACCTGGTGACCACGTTGTCGAGCCCGGCGCGTGCCGCGCGCACGGCCAGGTCCGCCGGTGCCTCGAAGCCGTGGGTGACCAGCACCAGCTGGAGGTCGCGGTGGCTCTGGCTGCCGAGCATGGCGAGCACGTGGTCGAGCTGCTCGGGCCGCATGGTCGGGACGACCGCACTGACCTGCGTGGTGGTCGAACCAGTGGAGATCACCTCACCGGGTCTCGAGACGCTCGCTGACGCTCGCTCCTCGACCAACGGAAGATCGAGACCTAGGGAGCGCAGCACCGTGTCCACGCGGTGCGTGCAGAGGTGCTCGTCGAACACCCGACGGTGCGCCTTGAGCGCCTGGCGGTCGCGGTACTCGTCCTGGCCGAGCAGCACGTCGATCGCGGCGCGCGCCTCGTCGGCGTCGCGGACCACCTCGAGGTCGGAGCCGAAGAACGGCTCGATGCTGGCCGCCGGCGTGGTGATCACCGCGGTCTGCGCGGCGGAGAGCTCGAAGAGCCGGCGGCTGCACATCGTCTTGGAGCCGGTCACCGAGTTCACGTTCAGGAAGACCTTGTACGCCGAGTAGGCCGCGAGCATCTTCGGATAGGGCAACGACCCGACGACGTGGCTGCGGTAGGGCGCCGGGAACCGGTAACGCTTGTCGCCACGCTGCATGCGCGACCAGATGTGCAGTCCGCGGTCGAGCGCCGGGCGCAGCAGCTGCTCCATCTGCTCGCGGCGCTCCGGGTGCTTCTCGGCGAACCAGGTGCCGGCGAACGCGATCGGCAGCACCCGGCCCTTGCCGCGGCGTACCGGGTTGTGCAGCCGCGGCTGGGCGGAGAAGGGCAGCAGGTCGATGCGCTCGTGGCCGAGGTCGCGCTGGTAGACCGGGATCCGGTCGGCGTCGACGGTGAAGACCTGGTCGAAGAGCCGGGCGGTCTCGAGGAAGACGTCGTAGTTGGGCGGGTCCTCCTTGTTCCAGAACACGGTCGGGATGCCCTCGTCGCGGCACCACGCCACCAGGGCGCGCAGCTCCGGCGATGGCTGGTGGTCGCGGGTCATGTGCAGCCGCCAGGCACCGTCGTTGCCGTTCCACGCCGACTCGACGAAGAGCAGGTCGGGGCGCTGCTCCGTGAGGACCGCCCGCCAGTCGGTCGGCGTCACCTTCACCTGGTGCCACTCGTAGCCGAAGGCCAGCTCGGAGAACGGGTCGAGGATCACCGCCGCCTTCGTCGTCCGGGCCGGGTGCACCTCGGGCAGCTCGAACGCCGGCAGGCGGGGTCGGCGTACCCGGCGCAGCAACCGGCTCACAGGAACTCCTGGAGCACGGCGGCGATGCGGGCACCGGCCTGGCCGTCCCACAGCGGCGGCACCCGGTGGGTCGTCGCAACAGGCGCAGCGAGCACGTCGGCGAGGACGAACGGGACGTCCTCGCGGGTGACCAGCTGGTTGGTGCCGTGGGTGATCGTCACCGGTCGCTCGGTGTTGGGCCGCAACGTCAGGCAGGGGATGCCGAGGATCGTGGTCTCCTCCTGGACGCCGCCTGAGTCGGTGACGACCGCCCGGGCGCCGCGGACCAGGCCGAGGAACTCGACGTACCCCTGGGGGTCGAGCACGACCACGCGCGGGTGGTCGAAGAGGCCGACTGCCTCGAAGGCCGCCCGCCCGCGCGGGTGCAGGGGCAGCACCAGGTCGACCTGGTCGGCCACCGCGTGCAGCGCCTTGACCAGTGCCGAGGCGTCGGCCGGGTCGTCGACGTTCGCCGGACGGTGCAGGGTGGCGACGGCGTAGTCACCCTCGAGGCCGTGGCGTGCGCGGGCGGCGGCGACGTCGAACCGGTCGAGGTTGGCCAGCAGTGTGTCGATCATCGGGTTGCCGACCAGATGGATCCGGTCGGCAGGCACACCCTCGTTGCCGAGGTGGGCGACCGCGTCGGGGCTGGTCGCGAAGAGCAGGTCGGAGAGCCGGTCGGTGACCAGGCGGTTGACCTCCTCGGGCATGGTGCGGTCGAAGGAGCGCAGGCCGGCCTCGACGTGGGCGATCGGGATCTGCAGCTTCGCGGCGACCAGGGCGGCGGCGACGGTCGAGTTCACGTCGCCGTAGACGACCACGATGTCGGGCCGCTGGGCCAGGAACAGCTCCTCGAGGCCGGTCATGATGCGGGCGGTCTGGGTGGCATGGCTGCCCGAGCCGACGCCGAGGTCGACGTCCGGGGTGGGCAGGCCGAGCTGGCGGAAGAACACCTCCGACATCGCCTCGTCGTAGTGCTGGCCGGTGTGCACCAGCGTCTGCTCGAGGCCGAGCTCGGCGGCGGCCGCGATCACCGGAGCCGCCTTCGGGAAGTTGGGGCGGGCTCCGGCCACATGGGTGAGCTTCGTGGTCATGGGGGCCTCTCCTGGTGGATCTACGACGTGGGACCTGGACGACGACACGACTCGATTCGCCGCTTCGTTACTATATCTAGTAAGTTACTGTACTTAGTAATCGAGGGACGCCACGGCGCGCCCGTCACCACACGAGAGGAGCAGCCATGACCGCGTCACGCACGACGGCCCGACTGCTCCTCGCCGCCCGCAACCTCCCGATCGCCGCCTCGGTGGTCCGGAGGCATCTGGCCCGCGGGCGCGGACACACCGCCTCGATCGGCGCACGTGTCCTGCCCGGCGTCGCCGGCCCGCTCACCCGCCTGGTCACCACCTCCGGGCGCGGGCCGGCGTACGCCGAGGCACAGACGGCGTACGCCGCGGGCGAGCTGAGCCGGGCCCATGAACACGCCATCCGCGCCGGTCGCTCCGGCGACCGCCTGCGCGAGCACCTCGCCGGCGAGCTGTCGGTGCTGAGCACCGCCCCCCAGACGTCGGCTCCGGAGCGCCCCCTGCACCCGGGCACTCCGGAGCCGACTCCCTCCGTCCTGCACCTGGTGACGAACTCGCTCCCCCACTCCGTCGCCGGCTACACGACCCGCACCCAGGGCCTGCTGGCTGCCCAGCGCGCCGCGGGCACCGACGCGCGTGCGGCCACCCGCATCGGCTACCCGGTGACCCGCGGCCACCTCGCCGTCCCGGCGGTGGAGTACGTCGACGACGTCCCCTACCACCGCATCCTCACCACCGTGCCGTTGCGCGCCGACCGGGCGCTGGCCAAGGACGTCGAGCGCACCGCCCGCCTCGTGGAGCGGATGCGGCCCGCCGTGCTGCACGCGCACAGCAACCACCTCAACGCCCGGGTCGCCCTGGCCCTGCGCGAGCGGTTCGACCTGCCCGTGGTCTACGAGGTGCGTGGCTTCCTGGAGGAGACCGAGCGCTCCCGCCGCGGGCCCGACGCGTTGCCCAACGAACGGCAGCGGCTGAGCCGGGCGGTCGAGACGCACTGCATGCGCGAGGCCGACGCCGTCCTCACGATCAGCGAGGTGATGCGCGAGGCGATCGTGGCCCGCGGCATCCCGGCCGCCAAGGTGCACGTGGTCCCCAACTCCGTCGGCGACCAGTTCGTGGCGCCGGGTCTCGATACGCTCGCTGGCGCTCGCTACTCGACCACCGAAAAGCAGGAGGCTCGGTGGTCGAGTGCCGCCGAGGCACGAGGCGGTGTATCGAGACCGGTCACCGTCGGCGCGGTCGGCACCCTCAACGACTACGAGGGCCTCGGCGTCCTCATCGACGCGGTGGCCCTGCTGCCCCCGGGCACCGCGCGCCTGCTCCTGGTCGGCGACGGGCCGGCCAGAACCGCGCTCCAGGCCCGGGCACGTGCCGCAGGCATCGACGCCGAGTTCACCGGGCGGGTCAGCCCCGACCGGGTCGTCGCGCAGCACCAGCGCATCGACATCTACGCCACGCCCCGCCTCGACCTGCCGGTGACCCGGCTGGTGCCGCCGATCAAGCCGGTCGAGGCACTGGCGCTGGGTCGTCCGGTGGTGGCCAGCGACCTGCCGCCGCTGCGCGAGCTGGTCCGCGACGGACACAACGGCCGGCTGGTCCGCGCCGGAGACGCGCACGCCCTGGCCGACGTGCTCGCCGAGCTGGCCGCCGCCCCCGATGTACGACGACGGCTCGGTGCCAACGGCCGGGCCGACGTGCTCGCCCACCGCACCTGGGAACGGGCCGCACAGACCTGCGCCCGCCTCTACGACGAGATCCGCACCGGCACCTGCCTGATCGAAGGAGTCACCTCATGACCCGGACCACTGACCTCGACCTCGTGGTCGTCGGCCTCGGCTACGTCGGGCTGCCGCTGGCCCAGGCCGCCACCGCCGCGGGCCTGCGCGTCGCCGGCCTCGACCTGAACCGCGCCGCCGTCGACGGCCTCAACGCCGGCGTCTCCCACGTCGACGACCTGAGCGACGACGACGTCGCTGCCATGGTGTCCACCGGGTTCCGGGCCACCGACGACCCGGCCGTCCTCGCCGACGCCGACGTCACCGTCATCTGCGTGCCCACCCCGCTCAGCCCCGACGGCGGCCCGGACCTCGGCGCGGTCACCTCCGCCGTCCGGGCCATCGCCGAGCACCTACTGCCCGGCCGGCTCGTGGTGCTGGAGTCGACCACCTACCCCGGCACCACCGACGAGCTGGTCCGCCCGATCCTCGAGGAGGCCTCCGGACTGGTCGCCGGCGAGGACTTCGCGCTGGCCTTCTCCCCCGAGCGGATCGACCCGGGCAACCCGACGTACGGCCTGGTCAACACGCCCAAGGTCGTCGGCGGCCACACGGCGTCGTGCACCGCGCGGGCCGCGGCGTTCTACGGTAAGTTCGTGCACACGATCGTCGAGACCGCCGGCACCCGCGAGGCCGAGACCGCCAAGCTGCTGGAGAACACCTACCGGCACATCAACATCGCGCTGGTCAACGAGATGGCCCGCTTCTGCCACGAGCTCAAGATCGACCTGTGGGACGTCATCCGCGCCGCGTCCACGAAGCCGTTCGGCTTCCAGGCCTTCCACCCCGGGCCCGGCGTCGGCGGGCACTGCATCCCGATCGACCCGAACTACCTCTCCCACAACGTGCGCGCCAAGCTCGGCTACCCGTTCCGGTTCGTGGAGCTGGCCGAGGAGATCAACGCCACCATGCCGTCGTACGTCGCACACCGCGCGCAGAACCTGCTCAACGACCACGCCAAGGCGATCCACGGCTCCACCGTGCTGCTGCTAGGCGTGACCTACAAGCCCAACATCGCCGACCAGCGGGAGTCCCCGGCGGTGCCGCTGGCCAAGGCGCTCGACACCCTCGGAGCCCGCGTGGTCTACCACGACCCGCGCGTCGAGGAGTGGGACGCCGGCGTGCCGGTCACCCGCGCCGATGACCTGGCCACCGCGATCGCGTTCGCCGACCTGGTCATCCTCGTGCAGGCCCACGACGAGTACGACGTCCCGTCGCTGGCCGCCGACGCGCGCCTGTTCTTCGACACCCGTGGCGTGACCACCGGGCCCGAGGTGAACAGGTTGTGAGCACGGCGCCCAGCCCGCTGGCCGCGCTGGCCGCCGAGCACGGCCTCCAGCGGGTCGGCGTACGCCCGCCCCTGCGTCGCTACCTGGCCACGATGTGGCAGCGGCGGCACTTCGCGGTGTCCCTTGCCGGGTCGAAGGCCTACGCGCGCAACCAGGGCAATTACCTCGGCCAGGTCTGGGCGCTGCTCAACCCGGTGCTGTGGGCGCTGGTCTACCTGCTGGTCTTCGGCGTGCTGCTCGACACCAGCCGCGGCGTGGAGAACTTCATCGGCTTCCTGGTGGTCGGCGTCTTCATGTTCCACTTCAGCTCGGCCAGCATCACCACCGGCTCGAACGCGATCGTAGGCAACCAGGGCCTGATCACCTCCCTCCAGTTCCCGCGGGCACTCCTGCCGATCGCGTCGGTGCTGGCCGAGCTGGTCACTCTGGTCCCCGCGCTCGTCGTGCTGCTGGTCCTGGTGCCGCTGACCGGCGAGCCATTCGCCTGGACCTGGCTGCTGCTCCCCCTCGCGGTGGGCCTGCAGTGGGTCTTCGGCACCGGGGTCGCCCTGGTCTGCGCGCGGCTCGTCTCGCAGTGGCGCGACGTGAAGCAGCTGATCCCGTTCGTGCTGCGCGCGCTGATGTACGTCTCCGGGGTCTTCTTCTCCATCGACCACTACGTCGGCAGCGGCACCGCGGCCGCCGTGCTCTCGCACCAGCCGGTCGCGGTCTACCTCGAACTGGTGCGCGGCACGTTGCTCTCCGAGGTCCCTCTCACCCCTGCCCTGTGGGCCTGGGCTGCCGGGTGGGCCCTGGTCACCCTCGTGCTGGGCTTCGTCTTCTTCTGGCACGCCGAGGAGAGGTACGGCCGTGGCTGATCGCCCCTCCCTCATCGTCGACGACGTGCACGTCACCTATCGCACGTACGGCGGACGCCGACTGACCGCGCGACAGCAGAAGACCTGGCACACGATCGGCCGCCACGTCGGTGCGGTCGACAAGGTCCGCGCAGTCCGTGGCATCTCGTTCGTGGCCGACCACGGCGAGTCGATCGGTGTGATCGGCCACAACGGCTCCGGCAAGAGCACGCTGCTGCGCGCCATCGCCGGCGTCCTGCCGACCGAGTCCGGCGCCGTGTACGCCGACGGCACGGCCTCCCTGCTCGGAGTCAACGCGGCCCTGATGCGCGACCTGACCGGTGAGCGCAACATCGTGCTCGGCGGCCTCGCCCTCGGCCAGACGCCAACCCAGGTTGAGGAACGCTTCGACGAGGTCGTCGACTTCGCCGGCATCGGCGACTTCCTGCAGCTGCCGATGCGGGCCTACTCGTCCGGCATGGGATCGCGACTGCGGTTCGCGATCTCGTCGGCGGCCCGCCCCGACATCGTGATGATCGACGAGGCGCTCTCGACGGGCGACGCGGAGTTCCGCCGGCGCAGCCGCGAACGCGTGGACCAGATCCGCTCGGAGGCCGGCACGGTGCTGCTGGTCAGCCACTCAATGTCGACGATCCGCTCCATGTGCGACCGGGTGCTGTGGGTCGACGGTGGACGACTTCGTCTCGACGGCCAGGTCGACGAGGTGCTCGAGGCCTATGCCGAGGCGACCGGCCGACCCGTTGCCCGCCGTACTCCTGCCCGGTCCCGGGCGGTGGCGGGATGACGCTGCCCGCACGCGCCCTGGTGGTCACGGTCGTCCACCACCCGGAGGACGCTCGCATCCGGCACCGCCAGATCGCCTCGCTGCTCGAGGCCGGTTGGCAGGTGACCTATGCGGCGCCCTTCTCCGGCTACGGACTTCCGGTGCCGCCTCCGACTGCGCAGCTGACCACGGTCGACGTGCCGCGCGCCCTGGGCACGTCACGGCTCGCCTCGATGCGCGCGGCCAGGGCGCTCCTCGACCGACTCGGTGACGACCACGACATCGTGCTGCTGCACGATCCCGAGCTGCTCCTCGCGGTCGGCAGCTTCCACCACCCGCATGTCGTGTGGGACGTGCACGAGGACACCGCCGCCGCGATCTCGCTGAAGCCGTGGCTGCCCGCCGGGCTCGGTCGGCCCGCGGCCTGGGCGGTCCGCCGGATCGAGCGCCGTGCCGAGCGCCGCCACCATCTCCTGCTCGCCGAGGAGGCCTACCAGCTCCGCTTCCGCAAGCGGCATCCCGTCGTGCCCAACACCACGCGCGTGCCGCAGGACCCGGCTCCGCCCGATGACCCGCGAGTGGTCTACGTCGGCCATCTCTCGCGGGCCCGTGGCGTGCACGAGCTCGTCGAGCTGGCGCGCTTGCTGGCGCCGACCGGCATCATGGTGCAGGCCATCGGCCATGCCGACCAGGAGGCCACCGCGGCGCTGACCGACGCGTCCTCACGGGTCGACTGGCTCGGCTTCCTGCCGCACGACGAGGCGATGAAGCACGTCGACGGCGCCCAGGCCGGGCTCTCCCTGCTGCACGACGAGCCGAACTACCGGCACTCCCAGCCGACCAAGGTCGTCGAGTACATGGCGCACGGCGTCCCGGTCATCACGACTCCGCTCCCCCGGGCCGAGCACCTGGTCACGTCGGTCGGGTCGGGCGTCGTCGTACCGTTCGGCAAGCCGTCCGCCGGGTCATCCGTGACGGCGGCTTCCGCCGCAGCGTCGCAGGTGGCCTCGGCCGTCGCGGACGCCGTACTGGCGTTGCACGCGGAACCCGCCACCCGCCTGCGGATGGGCACCCTCGGCCACCGGCACGCCGCCGACCACCTCGACTGGGCCCGCCGTTCCGGCGAGTTCGTCAGCCGGCTCGGCGCCATCGCCAACGCCCCGGATCGATAGTCCCTGACGTTTCGGCCCCCAGAACTGGATACTCCCTGACGTTTCGGTCCCCCCATCACGGTGGAGAAGGGCCGAAACGTCAGGGAGTATCCCGAGATCAGGACCGAAACGTCAGGGAGTATCGGGATCAGCGGCGGGAGGAACGGGGGATGGAGCGGAGGAATCCACTGCCCCACGAGAGGTGCATGGTGGCCACCACGAACGGCAGCAGCACCCGCGCCCGCCAGGGCAGCCGACGCCGGCGCCCCATCTCGTACGTCGCACCCAGCACTCCGAACGCGTAGCCGAACGGCGCGAGGAACCCGAGGGTGAGCCAGGCGGAGCCGGGGACGTGCAGCCCCGGGACCAGTGCGAGCACGAGACCGACCAGTCCCAGGAGGGAGCCGAGGGCGACCAGGCCGGTGACGACGGGCGCGGCCAGGTAGCGGAACGAGGCCGTGTCGGGGTGCTCGTCGACGATCTGGCGGCGCCACTGCCCGGACCCGAAGAACTGCCGGCGCAGGGCGTTGAAGTCGCGCCGCGGACGGTAGACCACGGCCAGGTCGGGGGTGAACCAGATGGTCTCGCCGGCCTGCCGCAGCCGGTAGTTGAGCTCCCAGTCCTGGGCGCGCAGGAAGTGCTCGTCGAAGCCGCCGACCTTGACCAGCGCGTCGCGCCGGAACGAGCCGAGGTAGACGGTGCGGGCCGGACCGGGCTCACCACCGACGTGGAACTTCGACCCGCCGATGCCCAGCGGCGAGGACATCGCCGCCGCGACCGCGTGGCCGAACGACGTGTCGCCCTCGACCCGCATCATGCCGCCGACGTTGGCCGCACCGGTGGACTCGAGGAGGTCGACGACGTCCTCGAGGTAGCCGTCGGGCAGGAAGCCGTGTGCATCGACGCGGACGACGAACGGATGGCTGGTCGCCGCGATCGCCGCATTCAGGGCGTGCGGCGTGAAGCCCGTCGGGTTCTCGACCACGGCGACGCGCGGGTGGGTCTCGGCCAGCGTGCGCGCGATCTCCATGGTGCGGTCCTTGCTGGGCCCGACCGCGAGCACGAGCTCGACCTCGCCGTCGTAGTGCTGGTCGAGCACCCGGCGTACGGACTCCTCGAGGTAGCGCTCCTCGTTGAGCACCGGCATCACCACGGAGACTGCCGTGCGGACCCGGGTCAGCGTCGGCGCCTGCGGGCCGATCGACGGTCCGGCCAGCGGGCTGGTCACGACGTCCGTCATGCGACACCGAGTCCGCGGTAGGTCCAGCCGGCGCCGCGCCAGCGGTCCCGGTCGAGGCAGTTGCGGGCGTCGATGACGTTGAGCTCGCGGACCACCTCGGCCAGGGCAGCCGGGTCGACGGCGCGGAACTCCGGCCACTCGGTCAGGTGCAGCACGACGTCCGCACCGCGGCAGGCCTCGAAGGCGCTGCGGTCGAACGACAGCTGCGGCGCGGCGGCCGCGGCCACGCCGTTGGCGACCGGGTCGTAGACGTGCACGTCGGCACCGACCAGGGCGAGCTGGGTGGCCACGTCGAGCGCCGGCGAGTCGCGGACGTCGTCCGAGTGCGGCTTGAACGACGCGCCGAGCACGGCGATCCGGCGTCCGCGGACGTCGCCGCCGACCAGCTCGTGGGCGAGCCCGACGACCTTGTCGCGCCGGCGCAGGTTGATCTGGTCGACCTCGTCGAGGAACCGGAAGGAGGCTCCCGCGCCGAGCTCTTCGGCGCGGGTGCGGAACGCCCGCACGTCCTTGGGCAGGCAGCCGCCCCCGAACCCGAGGCCGGCGTTGAGAAAGCGGCGTCCGATGCGGGAGTCGAGCCCGATCGCGTCGGCCAGGGTGGTGACGTCGGCGCCGGTGACGTCGCACAGGTCCGAGACGGCGTTGATGAACGAGATCTTGGTGGCCAGGAACGCATTGGCGCTGGTCTTGACCAGCTCGGCGGTGGCGTAGCCGGTGACGATGACCGGGGTGCCCGACTCGATCGTCTCGGCGTACACGCGCCGCAGGGTGGCCTCCGCGTCCGGCGAACGGACTCCGAAGACGAGGCGGTCGGGGCGCAGCGTGTCTTCCACGGCGTAGCCCTCGCGCAGGAACTCGGGGTTCCAGGCGAGCTCGACGCCCGGCCCGGCGAGCTCGGTGAGCCTGGCCTGCAGCACGTCAGCGGTGCCGACCGGCACGGTCGACTTGCCGACGACCACCGCGGTGCGCCCGGCCAGCAGCGTGCCGAGGGTCTCGACGGCGGCCTCGAGGTAGCTGAGGTCGGCGGCGGTCGAACCGCTGCGCTGGGGCGTGCCGATGCACAGGAAGTGCACGTCGGCGTCGCGCACGGCGGCGAAGTCGGTCGAGAAGCGGAGCCGGCCGCTGGAGCCCACGTGCTTGCGCAGCAGCGGCTCGAGGTCGGGCTCGTAGAACGGCGCGCGGCCCTCCTGGAGCGTGGCGACCCTGCTCTCGTCGACGTCGACACCGACGACGTCGAAGCCCAGCTCGGCCATTCCGGCCGCGTGGACTGCACCGAGATATCCGGTCCCGATCACGGAGACACGCATGTCTACCCCTCTGGATGCACCCGGGTGGGCGGGGTCTGCGACACCCGCGATCGGGCCACTTCGACCCAACTGAGAGTTAGTCTACTGATTTTATCAACTTAAACCCAAAACCAGCGTGTCGCGCGCGTCCTTCACGGCCACGCCGGCACGTGCCGGGCCAGCAGGTCCTCCAGCCGGGCATCGAGCTCTCCCAGCCGCCACAGGCCCTCGCGGGTCAGGTCGGGCAACGACGGCGGGCCGGTGTCGTCGACCAGGGCCTCCGGGTGCCCCGAGGCGATCGCGGCCAGGTTGTGCTGGCTGGTCGACCCGTCGTCGAAGTACGACGAGTGTCCGCGCCCGCCCGACGTGCCCCACTCGGCACTCGCCTCCGTCGAGAGATGGCGCATGTCCTCGAGGAACGACGGGTCCCGGCCGAACAGCCCGGCGTCGCCGATCAGGTCACCACTGGCCTCGAGGTGGAACGCATGGCCGCGCGGCAGGTCGAGGTCCCCGAGGTCGTCGGTGCCCGTGCCGGGAGACCCCAGGAAGGCGCCCTCGTCGACACCGGTCGAGTGCCGCAGGGCGAGACCCGTGACCAGCGATCCGTAGGAGTGGCCGGCCACCCCCAGGTGCGGGTCATCGGCGCGTGATCCGTCGACCCCGTCGAGGAAACCGGCCAGGTCGTCCGCCGCCGAGCGGGCCGCGTCGTCGCGCAGCACGGTGCGGCCGGGCACCAGCGTGTCGTCGAGCTGCGGCGGTGCGTGGCCGAGCCACAGCACCGCCGCGTGGTCGGAGGCCGGCCCGCCGTCGAGCGCCCGGGACCTGGCCAGCAGGTCGACCAACCGGTCGTCCCAGGCATCGAGATCGCCGGCGACGGTGGTGCCGAAGCCGGGCGTCACCACCAGCACGTGGCGGGCCCGGTCGAGGTCTCCGACGCCGAGCACCACCCGCAGGTCCCGACCCGTGGTGTCAAGGGCCAGCAGCTGCCGCTCGTCCGGGTGGGCGGCCAGCAGCCGTTGCAGGGCGCGCAGGCCGGCGGTCGGCGTACCCCACCGGGCAAGAAGGCGCAGGTTGGCCAGGTGTCGGGCCCGGGCCGGGATGCCGTCGGTGTTGCCGATCCACTCCGGGTGCAGGGCGATGATGCGGCGCTGCTCACCGTCGGTGAGCCCCCACCACCACGCGTTCCAGTCGCCGACGCGACCGCCGACCGGAGGCGTGAGCAGGGTGCGCTCGCCCTCCCGGGTGCCCAGGGTCGCGGCGCCCGACAAGCGCCCGGAGCCACCGTCGACCAAACCCAGGGCCACCACGCCCAGCAGACCGGCGAGCTCCTCGTCGGTGTGCCGGGCCGCGACCAGCGCCTGCTCGACGTGGTCGCTGATCTCGTGGTGCCGACGCAGCCGGTCGGCCACCGCGTGCGGGTCCGGCGACGGCGGGCGTACGTCGAGCACGGCTCCCGCCAGGTCGACCGCGAAACCCTCGGCGCGGGCCCACTCCATCGCCTCCACGAGCACCCGTCGCGCATGGGCCGCCCCCTCGGCCGCCACGTCGAGGCCCCGCACGACACACGCCATCGAGGCCACGAGGTCGTTCATGGCGTGCACGAGCCGAAGCCGATCGGCCTCTGCGGAGGCACCGGCGGACCCGGTCCAGAGGCCGATGACCGAGGCGTCGTCGAGCTCGTCCTGGAGGGCGCGCAGGGAGGCGCCGGTGCCGGCCAGGGCATCGGCCGCGGCCGCCAGGTTGTGGGGCAGCCACGCCAGCAGGTCACCGGTCGAGAGGGTCACGGCTCCCCCTCGACTCGAGACGAGCAGCGGCCCGTGCGTCGACGGCCTCGTAGTCGTCGGCCCCGGCCCGCAACGCGACGCCGTGGCGCCGTGCGGCCGCCTCCCACTCCGCGTACCCCCTGCGCCAGACCCGGGCCAGGTCGCGGGCCGCCGCAGCGCTCGCGGAGCCCGGCAGCCCCCGCTCGATCCGGCTCAGAGCCGAGGCGGGCGCGAGGGCGCCCAGCTGCTCGGCGGCGCCCGCAATCGCCCCTGCCGCGTCACGCAGCGCCGGTGGTCGTACGCCGAATCCGGCGTCGTTCGACATTGAACATCCTCCCCGTCGATGAAGGGAACCAAGTCTGGCGCGATCTCCCGACCGGTCATCCGGTTCTCCACAGGCCACTCGTGGGAGGATCCGGGCATGTCCTCCGAGCGCAACGTGAACGGCGGCGAGCTCGAGCCGTGCGGCGATGATCCGGTGACCGGTTTCTACCGCGACGGACTGTGCTCCTGCGGGCCCGAAGACGTCGGACTGCACGCGGTCTGTGCGGTGATGACCACGGAGTTCCTCGAGCACCAGAAGTCGGTCGGCAACGACCTCACCACGCCACGTCCCGAGTGGCACTTCCCAGGCCTGGTGCCGGGCGATCGCTGGTGCGTCGTCGCGCCACGGTGGCTCCAGTCCTACGAGGCCGGCGCCGCAGCACCCGTCGTACTCGCGGCCACGAACGAGCGCGCCCTCGAGGCGATCCCCCGCGAGCTGCTCGAGGAGCACTCGGTCGACGTACCCGCCGACCCGAGCTCGCTCGAGTGAAGCTCACTCGGAGCCGGGAAGGCTCCGCGTGCGCAGACACGCCACAGACCTGAGGAGACCGTCGAACGTGCGCGGGTCCCACCCGGTCAGCTGCGCCCAACGCTCGAGGCGGTAGGTCACCGAGTTGGCATGCAGGTGCAACGCCCGCGCGGCCGCACTCACCGAGAAGCCGTTCTCGGCGTACGCCGTCACAGCGTCGGCCAGGTGGGTCTGCTCGCGTGCCGCAGCGTCCCCCGCAGCCAGGAGTGGGCGGCACTGCGCCGGGTGGGCCGCCAGCAGCGCGGCGATCCAGTCATCCTCGAAGTACGCGACGGACCCGGCCGGGGCGGCGCGTGCCGCGAGCCGGGCGTCCTCGATGCTGGCGGCGGCGCCGGCCAGGCCCGAGCGCGGCATCCCGACCCCCACGGAGACCGCGCCGCGATGCCCACGCAGGGACTCGACCAGCCTCCCGGACGCGCTGTGCTGCGTGAGGGTGATGACGAGATCACCCACCCGGCTGCACTGGACGAGACCTCGGTGGCCGTCAGTGCCGCGATGCGTTCGCTCCAGGACCGCCTGGACGGACTCGACGTCCACCTCACTCCATTCCGCGGCGGACGTGACGATCGCCGCGAAGGGGCCACTCACGTCAAAGCCGAGGCGGTTCGCCAGCCCCTCCAGGTCCGCGCCCACCGACCCCGACCCTTGGGCGAGTGCCTCGAGGAGGCGGTAGCGCAGTCCGACCCTGACGGCTTGGGCACTGCGCGTGGCCTCACCATGACCCACCGCGACGGCCGAGGTCAGCACGTGCACGTTGTCCCAGAGGTAGCTGGACGCGTCGAGCAGCGCCGGGCCGGCGTCCCCGCCCTGCTCCACCAGGGACGACCAGATCTCCTTGAGCCCGAGGTGGTAGCTCTGGACGACGTCCTGCAGGGTCATGCCCTGCTGCGCGCGTCGCTTCCCGACCTCGCGGGTCTTCTCGACCAGGTCAGCAGGGAGCGCCGCGCCCCGGGCCAGGCAGTCCAGCATGGTGGCGAACTCGCTGCGGATGTAGTCGAACTGCTCCTGGTAGGCCACGACCGAGTACGCCGGAACCACGGAACGTATTCGGGAGACGACGCGTCCGACGAGCCCGTCGAGGTCCTCGGCGACCCGGGCGCATGCCCGGGCGAGGGTGTCGTCCGCGGCCACGGTTCCTCCTTGGTGAATTTCACGAAATCCGACGCACAGGATCGTGCATTCGCAGTGGCCCGTCCGGCGTGACCGGGGACACACTGAAATCAGTTTCCCCCACTCACCTGGAGCACACCATGTCCAACGAGCTCAAGAGCGTCCTGCTCTCCATCGGGGTGCCCTCCGTGGGCGTCCTCGGTGGAATTCTCATGTTCGCCGACTCGACAGCCCAGGTTGCGGGCTTCCCGGTCCTCTTCGCCTGGCTCTTCCTCTGGATGCCGTTGACCGCCCTGTGCATCCACGTCGCGTGGAAGTGCTACGACGAGGCCGAGTACGTCGAGCGCGAGCTGCAGGACGCGGAGGAGCTCGCATGATCCTCCTGACGTTCAGCCTCGTCCTCGGCCTGGCGCTCGCCGCCGGCATCATGTCCCGGCGCGCCAGCAGTGCCGACATCGACGACTACCTGGTCGGCGGCCGGTCGTTCGGCCCGATCCTGATCTTCGTGCTCGGTGCCGGTGAGGCCTACAGCATCGGCACGCTGCTCGGCTTCCCCGGCGGCGTCTACGCCTTCGGGGCCAACTACGGCGTGTGGTTCATCGCCTACATCCTGCTGGCCTACCCGATCGGCTACTGGCTGGCGCCCTACCTGTGGCAGGCCGGCAAGCGCTACGGCGCGATGACGCTGCCCGACGCCGCCGGCTCCCACTTCCGCTCGCGTCCGCTCGAGCTCACCATCGCGATCTCGTCGGTCATCTTCCTGATCCCGTGGGGCCAGTTGCAGCTGACCGGCCTCCAGGTGGCGATGAGCGCGCTCGGCATCCGGATCGACCCGACCGCCGCGGTTCTCGCCGGCGCGGGACTCACCATGGTCTTCCTGCTGCTCTCGGGGGTCCGCGCGCCCGCGTTCGTCTCGTTCGTCAAGGACGGCGCCCTGCTCCTCGGCGCGATCCTCGTGGGCCTGGCCGCCGTCGCCAAGTCGGACGGCACGACCGCGCTGTTCGACAAGGCGGCCGATGCCGGCGCCGTACCGTCGACCCACTACACGCTCACGGGCTCGTCGCTGACGTTCACGATGACGACCGTGGTCTTCCAGGCGATGGGGTTCTTCGTCTTCCCGTTCATCGCCCAGGCCATCTTCGCCGCCAAGTCCGAGGGCACTCTCAAGCGTGCGGCGCGATTCAACCCGCTCTACATGCTGATGTACCCGTTCCTGGTCGCGGCAGCGTTCGCCGCCGTCGTACTCCTGCCGCACCGGCTGGAGGGTCCGGCCTCCAACCAGGCGCTGCTGCAGCTCTCACGCCAGGTGCTGCCGGACTGGCTGACCGGCCTGGTCGCCGGTGGCGCAGCGCTCTGCGCGATCGTCGTCCTGTGCGGCTCGGCCCTCGGCATCGGCTCACTGGTGTCCCGCAACATCATCCGCGGCATCCCCGCCGAGAAGCAGCGCAGTTGGGTGCGAGTCGTGATCTTCGCCTACCTGATCGTCTCGCTGGTGCTGACCCTGGAGCTGCCGTCGCTGCTGCTCACGCTGGTCAACACCTCGTACTACGGCGTCACCCAGGCGCTCATCGTCTTCCTCGCCATGATCTTCGGCTGGAAGGTCCGCCCCGCCGCGCTGGCGCTCGGCGTGATCGTCGGCGACGTCCTCGTCCTGGCCATGTTCATGGTCCAGGAGGGCGCGGACACTCCGCCCTGGTGGGCCGAGCACGGTCTCAACATCGGGTTCCTGGCCCTGCTGGTCAACGCGACCGTGGTGATCGTCAGCCGCATCGTGTGGCCGGCCGAGAATCCCGTGCCCGGCCTGCGTGCCCTTCGCCCTCGCTCGCACTCGACGCGTTCGCCCCGCCCCACGGCGAAGGTGGTGGAGGCTCGATGAGCGACCTGCTACTCGTCGGCGCCGACGTCGTGACCATGGATCCCGATCGGCCGGGGGTCGAGGCGATCCTGGTCCGGGACGGGGTCGTGGTGGCCGTCGGCACGGAGTCGGAGGTGGCCACTCTGGCCTCCGCGCACGTCGAACGCCTCGACCTCGAGGGCGCCACCGTGCTGCCGGGCCTCATCGAGTCCCACGTGCACCCGGCGTACACCGGACTGACCGACCTGTGGGCCGACTGTCGCTCGCCCGGTGTCGGCACCATCCCCGACCTGCAGGCGGCGCTGGCCGCCCTGCCCGTCGAGAGCGGGGCCTGGATCCGCGGGTGGGGGTACGACGACACCCTGCTGGCCGAGGGACGCCACCCGACCCGCGACGACCTGGACGCCGTCAGCAGCACCGACCCGGTGATCGTCTCGCACATCTCCGGTCACTTCCTGGTCGCCAACACGGTCGCTCTGGCGTTGGCGCGGGTCGATGAGGAGACCGTCGCGATCGACGACCCTCGGTTCCCGCGGGACGCATCGGGGCGACTGACCGGCATGGCTTGGGAGATCGACGCGGTGAGCCGGGTGCTCGCGGCGGTGCCGGCACTCTCGGACACGGACCTGGAGGACGCCCTGCTCCGCGCACTGTCCCGGGCTCGTGAACGCGGCATCACCACCGTGCACGACCTCGGTGTCGGCCTGATCGGCGGCCCCGAGGAGCTGGACGCCTACCGTCGGCTGGACGCCGAGGGCCGGCTGCCGGTCCGCGTCGTGGGCTTCCTGCGGGGAGACCTGCCCCTCGACGGCGACACGGTCTTCGAAGCGGCGGGACAGTCCGTCGGCCGCTTCCGCCTCGCCGGCGCCAAGTTCTGGGCCGACGGTTCGATCCAGGGGCTGTCCGCGGCCCTGCGCGCGCCGTACCTCTGCGACCCGGGGCACCACGGCGAGCTCCTGCAGCCCCAGGAGGTGCTGGACGCGATGGTGGCACCCGTCGCCGCCGCCGGAGGGCAGCTGGCCGTGCATGCGAACGGCGACGCCGCGGTCGGCGCTGCGCTGACCGCGATCAACCGCGCCGGGCAGGGCACGCACGACCCGCGGCACCGCATCGAGCACTGCCAGGTGACGAGCACGGCCGACCTCGACGCGTTGAAGGAGGCGGGTGTGGGGGTGAGCTTCTTCGTCAACCACGTCTACTTCTGGGGTGACCGGCACCGCGAGAGGTTCCTGGGTGACGTGCGCAGCGACTTCCTCGACCCGCTCGCCTCGGCGGCTGCTGCGGGCCTGCGGTTCGGGCTGCACTCCGACTGCCCCATCACGCCGATGGATCCGCTCGCGACCCTGCGCACCGCCGTCAACCGCCTCACCAGCGGCGGCTCGGTGCTCGGCGCGGCCGAGCGCATCGACGTGCACCGTGCGGTTCAGGCAATGACAGTCGACAGCGCCTACCTGGTGCACGAGGAGCAGTACGTCGGCACCCTCGCACCCGGGATGCGTGCCGACCTGGTCGTCCTCGACGGTGACCTGTCCCAGGTCGCCGACGCCGCCGCGCCCATGCCCAAGCCGGTTCGTGTCATGGTCGGTGGCAGCTGGGAGTGAGGTCCTAGCGCCAGGCCTGGTGGCTGCGCTGCGGCACCGGCTGCGGTGGGCGGGCCAGCTCGGACGGCGCGTAGACCTCGCGGCCGAAGTAGTCGGCCACCCTGGTCATCGCGCGCGACGAACGGCTCATGATCACGTAGCGCTTGCGCATCGCCTGGCCCACGAGCGGCGCGCGGAAGTCGAGGTGCACGCCGGCCCGGTCGGCCACCAGCCGCAGCGCCTGCGGGGAGTAGTACGAGGTGTGGTCGGGATAGAAGATGTAGCGGTCGGCCGCGAGCTTGCCGCCGTCGTGGATGTTGGTGCCGCAGATCAGCAGCCCGTCACGCCGCACGAGCCCGAGCAGCCGGGCGAAGTCCTCGTGCGGGTCGCGGAAGTGCTCGATCACCTCACTGGCCACGACCACGGAGAACTTCCGCTTCGGCGGGTCGTTGGCGTCGATGAACTCGGCGTCGTCGCGCACCTTCATGATGTCGCTGATCGCCACGCGCTCGACCTCGGGAAGCTTGGCCACGTGGTGGTTGTCCATGCTGCGCCCGGCGCCGAAGATCAGCGCCTCGTGGCCGGTGCCGCCGAGGATGTCGACGCCCATCTTGACCATGTGGAACTCGCGCCCGGGCACCTCGAGGTCGCCGAGGCGCCCGTGACCGGCCGGCAGCTGCTCGATGTCGGTCTTGGCTGCGTAGCGGCTTTCGATGTGGCCCGGCATGTGCACGAACCCGCAGTGCTGGCAGACGCGTACGTCGCACGTCTTGGCCGGCTCACGCGTGTAGGCCACCGTGCGCTCGACGTACTTCTTCGAGCCGCAGACCAGGCACGTCGGCGAGTCACCGCGGGCGGTCAGGGTGCGTAGTCGGGGACCGAGCCGGGCACGGGCCCGGGCGCGGAGCTGGTCGAACGCAGGTGCAGGCATGCCGGGGACGCTAGCACCCGCTCATGACGTGACAGGGATGTCCTTGTGCCACGACTCGGTGACGTATTTCGTCTTCCAGCCCATGCCGACGTACAGCTGGTCGGCGCCGGTCGAGGAGTCGGCGTCGACCTCGAGGCCGACACGGTCGCGACCCCTCGCCGCGGCGTCGGCGATGATCGTCTTGAGCAGCCCCTTGGCCACTCCGCGGCCGCGGGCGGACTCGAGCACGCCGAGGTAGGACACGTAGGAGCCGTCGGGTCCGGTCGAGCTCTCCGACACCGTGCCGACCAGCGCACCGGCCGGTTCGGGCTCTCCCTCGCCGTCGACGATCTCGGCCAGCCACCAGTGGTCCCAGCGGTGGCCCGGGTCCTCACGCACCCGGTGCACGAACTCCGCGAAGGTCTCCTCGGAGGAGTTGAAGTGGTCGGTGAAGGCGCTCTCGAGAATCTCGTGCACGGCCCTCAGATCGTTGACGTCGGGCATGCCGCCGCCCTCGCGACGCACCTGCCGGAAGACCACGCCCTTGCGCTCCCAGTGCTCGGGATCGGGCACCAGGCCGGCCTCGTCGGCGGTGACCGGGCGGCTCATCTGCCACCAGGTGCGGACCCGGTTGAAGTTCGCCTCCTCGAGCATCTTGTGCTGGCGCTCGTCGTCGGCGAAGGCTCCCGTGTCGATCTGTTGCACGTCGAGCCCACGGGCCGCGCCGACCTCGCGCGCCTGGCCCTCGGCCCAGGTGAAGAGCACGTCGGAGCAGCGCTCTGCCGCGCCGGGCGAGAGCGACCGGTCGAGGATGTGGACGTAGAGCATGCGGTTGAGCGAACGGTCGTGCACGCTGGCCCAGGCGCGGATCGTGCCGGACTTGTCACGGATGACGAGGTTCTCGCGCATGCGCAGCCCGTGCTCGGAGACCTCGACCAGGACGTCGTCCTCGGAGGCACCGGCCCAGCCGCGGCCGGAGTCCTCGTGGGCGCGCAGCAACTCGGTGAGCCGGAGCACGTCCTCGGAGTTGTCCGGGTCGGGGATTCCCGCCTCCCAACCCACCGGCAGACCGGGGTCATCGGGAAGAACCTCCTCGGGATCGCTCTCGAAACGGTTGTCTTCGGGCAGTGCGTAGTCAGGGGTCATCGGCACTCATTCTGCCGCATCGCGCGCTGGGCGCCCGATCGTCGGTCTCAGGTGACCGCGTCGGAGTCGACCAGCACCAGCGCCACGGTGGTCACCGGGGCGAGGCACTCGGGCAGCGGTGAGGCCACCTTCTTCGGGGTGATCGTGAGGCTGTCGGCGGCGCTGACGGTCACCCCGGGGGGCACGTCGCAGCCGATCGAGACGACGCTGCCGACCATCGTCCTGCCGTCGGGCACCTTCGTCGCGACGTACGTCGTCTGCACCTGCTGGCCGAGGTCGCCCCTGGTGAACGGGGCCACGAAGTCGGCCACCGCGGCGTCCGAGTCGAGTACGACGGGCGCCGCGCTCGTCTCACCCCCGGCAGCGGTGGCGTGCAGGATCGCCACCTCGTCGAAGTCGACGCCTCCCCCACCCGTTGAAGTACTGGGCGACGTACTGCCCGGGTCGGTGGAGGGAGTCGTCTGTGTCGTGTCCTCCGCGCGGGTGTCATCGTCGCCGTCCGACTCCGAGCCGCAGGCGCCGAGGGTGAGCGCGAGCAGGGTGGTCGGCACGGCGAGCAGGAGGCTGGTCCGTCGAGCAACAAGTGAACGCATCATGGTGATCCGACGATAGGGGCTCCGGAACGGTTCCCTCACCAGGAGCACCGCTCAGACGACCAGGCCGAGGGCAAGCACGAAGACCAGGCCGGTCACCGAGAGCAGCGTCTCCATGAGGGACCACGACTTGAGGGTCTGCGTGACGGACATCCCGAAGTACTCCTTCACCAGCCAGAACCCGGCGTCGTTGACGTGGGAGAAGAACACCGACCCGGAGCCGATCGCCAGCACCATCAGGGAGATCTCGGGCTGGGACAGCCCGGCCGTCAGCGGGGTCAGCAGGCCGGCCGCGGTCACCGTCGCGACGGTCGCCGAGCCGGTGGCCAGGCGGATGAGTACGGCGACGAACCAGGCCAGCAGCAGCACCGAGACACCGCTGTCGGCCACCCACCGGGCGACCAGGGTGCCGACGCCGGTGTCGACGAGCGAGGTCTTGAAGCCGCCGCCGGCGGCCACGATCAGCACGATGCCGGCGATACCGGGAAGCGAGCTCTCGACCGACTTCGAAATCTGGTCGCGGCTCATCCCCGACGCACGCCCCAGGGTGAACATGCCGACGATGACGGCGATCAGGAGGGCCACGATCGGCGTGCCGAGCGCGTCGAGCACCTTCTGCACGGCGTTCGACTCGTCGTTGATGATGATCTCGGCCAGGGCGCGGGCCATCATCAGCACGACCGGGAGCAGCACCGAGAAGAGCGTCAGCGCGAAGCTCGGACGGTGGTCGGCGATGCCGGCGCCGGCGTCCGCGTCGTCACTGTCACCGAAGCGGCCCTCGGGCACGAACACGTCGCCCACCCAGCGGTCGGCCACCTTCGCGAAGACAGGTCCGGCCAGGACCACGGTCGGGATGGCGATCGCGACTCCGAAGGCCAGGGTGATGCCCAGGTCGGCGTCGAGGTAGTTGATGGCGGTCAGCGGCCCGGGGTGCGGGGGCACGAGGCCGTGCATGGCCGAGAGCCCAGCCAGGGCAGGGATTCCGACCGCGATCAGGGACAGCTGCGCCCGCCGCGCCACGAGGTAGATCACCGGCATCAGCAGCACGAGGCCGATCTCGAAGAACATCGGCAGCCCGATGATCGCGCCGACTCCGGCCATCGCCCACGGCAGGGCCCGCGTCGAGGCCCGGCCGATGATCGTGTCGACGATCTGGTCGGCACCACCCGAGTCGGCGAGCAGCTTGCCGAAGATCGCGCCCAGCGCGATCAGCGTGCCGACGCCGGCAGTTGTCTCGCCGAAGCCCTTGGTGAAGCTCGCGATGCCGTCGGCGAGGGGTACGCCGGCCACGATGCCGACGGTGAGCCCGCCGAAGGTCAGGGACAGGAAGGGGTGCAGCTTGGCCCAGGTGATCAGCACGACGATCACCGCGATGCCGAGGCCGGTGGCGGCCATCAGCTGGCCCGAGGAGGCGACCGGCTCGATGATGTCGTCGGTGGCGAGGGGAAGGATCAGGTTCATCGGGTGCTCCCGGTCTGGTCGACGTACTCCTGGACGATGGCGTCGATGCTCTGGTCGATGTCGATGACGAGGCCGCCCTCGTCGGGGCTGAGGCGTTCGAGGGTCTGCAGCTGCGAGGTGAGCAGCGAGGCCGGCATGAAGTGGCCCGGGCGACTGGCCTGCCGGGCGGCGATGACGTCGCGCTTGCCGTCGAGGTGCACGAAGCCGACCCGGTGACTGTGGTGGCGCAGCTGGTCGCGGTACTTGCGCTTCAGGGCCGAGCAGGCCACCACGCCACCGCCCGACTCATGCTCGGCCAGCCACGCGCCGATCGTCTCCAGCCACGGGTGCCTGTCACGGTCGTCGAGGGGGTGACCCGCGGACATCTTGGCGATGTTCGCCGCCGGGTGCAGGTCGTCGGCGTCGACGAACGGGACCCGGATTCGTTGCGCCAGGGCCGCGCCCACCACGGACTTCCCCGACCCGGAGATGCCCATCACCACCAGCAGTGGTTTCCGGTCTGTGCTCATCTGCGGTTCCTCCCGCGGGTCCGAATTCGTGGGGACGTGTTGTGCCCCGCGTCACAGCATGCAACGATTGATCTGCTCTTATCAAGACCTTGTGGCATTAAATCTGATCTTTGGGGATGACCATGGACGACCCGGGCGGCCTGCACTCCACGGTGCTGGAGGCCCTCGGCCTGCGCATCGTCTCCGGCGACCTCACCCCCGGGCAGGTGCTGACCCTCGACTCCGTCGACACCGAGTACGCCGTGTCGCGCTCGGTCTCCCGCGAGGCGGTGCGGGTGCTCCAGTCGATGGGGCTGGTCACCTCTCGCCGCCGCGTCGGCGTGACCGTCTGCCCCCGCGACAACTGGCACGTCTTCGATCCGCGCGTGATCCGCTGGCGCCTGGCCGGCGACGATCGCACGAACCAGCTGCTCTCACTGAGCGAGCTGCGCTCGGGCTTCGAGCCGGTGGCCGCTGCCCTGGCCGCCGAACGTGCGACGCCGCAGCAGTGCTCGGCGCTCTCCGGCGCGGTGATGGACATGGTGGCCCACCGGCACTCGGGTGACCTGGAGGCCTACCTGGTCGCCGACACGATCTTCCACCGCACGATGCTCGAGGCCTCGGGCAACGAGATGCTGCGCGCCCTCGGGGACGTCGTCGCCGAGGTGCTGGCCGGCCGGACCCACCACCACCTCATGCCCGCCACCCCGCGAGCTGACGCCGTCGCGCTGCACGAGCGGGTGGCGAACGCGATCCGCACCGGTGACGCGGACGACGCCCGCACGGCCATGCAGGCGATCATCGACGAAGCAGCTGCCGCCCTCGCCGACCCGTCGTGAGTTCCGATCGACCCGTCGTCAATACCAATCGACCCGTCGTGAGTTCCGATCGACCCGTCGTGAGTTCACGCCATGCGCCAGAACTGGCGACGGGTCGACAGGAACTGGCGACGGGTCAGAGGACGAACCAGGCGCCGATCAGGGCCGGGACGGGACCGAGCAGCAACCAGGGCGTGAGCATCGAGCGCTGGTGGATGACCCGGCCGACGGCGACCGAGAGGACGCCGAAGATTCCGGCGATGACCAGCAGGCCGATCTGGGCGTCGAGGCGGTCGTCCTCGACCATCGCGGCGGCGAGGACAAGTCCGACCACGAGGTGCAGGATCGTGGTCACCGCGAGCACCGACATGACCCACTTCTGCACGTGCGAGACGTGCATCGCGTCCTTGCGAACGGACGGACGCGGGTTGTTCGGGTCCATCAGGTGCTTGGCGCGCTTGACGGGCTTGGTCTCGGACATGCACTGATTGTCTCACCCGCCCCGGCGCCCGGGTTCCACACCCACGTCCCGCGATACGCCGAGTTCCCCAAGTTGGCCGATGACAGCCCGGACTCCTGCTGCTTGTCTGGGTGCGCGGCGGGAAGACAAGGCTGGGAGGCCTCAATGCTTCACTCGAAAGCACGAACCGCGGCGGTGGGCCTGGGAGTGGTCGCACTCGTCGCTGCCGGCGTGACACCGGCCCAAGCCGGACACCGGCACGACAGGATCTCCACCGTGGTCGACCTCTCGGGGCCTCGTGGCGTCGAGTCGATCAGACCGGGAATCACCCTGGTGACCGAGGACGACGGCAGCTTCAGCCTCGTCGTCGAGCGCCGCAACCGACCGGCCCGGGTGATCCGGCTCGGCGGGATCGACGAGGCCGCAGGGTTCGCGTCGGACGCCTCGCAGTCGCGGGGCAGGTTCTACTTCCTCACCGGTGGCGGCGGGGCGGCCGAGGAGCTGCCGCCCGGTGCGGCCACGCTCTACAAGCTGCGTCACGGTGAGCTGCAGCCGTTCGCGGACATCAAGGGCCACCAGGCCACCGACCCCGACCCCGACGACCAGGAAGGCGTGCCCACGGACACCAACCCGTACGGCGTGCTCGCCCTCAAGGACGGCACGGTCCTGGTCGCCGACGCCGGCGGCAACGACCTGCTCCGGGTCTGGCCGGACGGCACCGTCAAGACCGTGGCCCGGTTCAGGCCGCGCATGGTCGAGGTGCCCGAAGGCCTCCCCGACGTCGACATGGAGGGCAACCCCACCGGCCTGCCGCCGGCCGGCACCCCGATCAACTCGGAGGCCGTGCCCACGTCGGTCACGGTCGGACCGGACGGTTACTGGTACGTCGGCGAGCTGCGCGGCTTCCCGGCCAACCCCGGCACCTCGCAGATCTGGCGGATCAAGCCGGGCTCGCTCGACGCGGTGTGCGACCCGGAGGCGCCCGACACGGGCACCTGCACGCGGTACGCCGACGGCCTGACGTCGATCGTGGACCTCACCGCCGACAGCAGGTCGGTCTACGCGGTGAGCCTGTCGAAGATGAGCTGGCTCGCCATGGAGCTCGGACTTCCCGGCTCCGAGGTCGGCGGCCTGTTCAAGGTCAGGCGGAGCGGCAACCACGCCGAGATCGCCAAGGACAAGCTGATCATGCCCGGCGGCGCCGACGTGGCGAGGAACGGGACGATCTACGCGGTCGGCCCGGTCTTCGGTCCGGGAGCGTTGGTCAAGATCCGCTGACCCGGACCTGCGCGGCGGCTCGGAGTCACGAGCCGCCGTGCAGGTTCTTCGCGGTCGCCGACGCCGGCACGCTCGCCGGGTCCGGGTAGGTCCCGAACAGGCGGTCGGCGGTGTTCGTGGTGGTGACCGTGAACCAGTAGTGCTCGTTGCGGTAGTGGTGCAGCCGGTGGTTGCGCCACACCGCCTTGTAGGCGCGCGAGACCGGCCGGTAGTCGCTGTGGATCAGGTAGTGGGTCCACTCGTAGGCCAGCCCCACGACGGCGACCGAGACGGTGAAGGTGAGCGCTTGGCCCAGCCGCGGGAACGCCAGCAGCGCAATCGCGTGGTAGCCGACGATCACCCACACCAGCGCGCGCCACGGGATGAAGACCAGCGGCACATCACGGGGGTCGGCGTGGTGCTCACGGTGCTTGCGGGCCAGCAGGGTGTCGATCGTGACACCGGCCACCTGCCGGGGGCGCCAGTGCAGGACGAAGACGTGGATCAGCCACTCGAGCACCGGGAAGAGCGCGACCAGCACCACCGGTGCCCACAGGTCACCCGAGCGCCAGTCCCCGACCAGAGCGCGCGCGGTCACCCCGGCCACGAGCACGGCCATGATCATCCACGGCGAGGGGTGGGCCCAGAACGCGCGGAAGCTCGAGCCGAGGGAGACCTTCGGCCGGCGGGAGACCCGCGCCTCGTCGGCCGCCAGGCGCTGCTCGCCCACGTCGGGTCGGTCCGTGCTCATTCGACGCCGCCCTCGAAGTCGTCGATGGCCGCGTTGACCGCATCGGTCGCCACCGTCAGCAGGGCGGCGGCCCGGCGCTCCGCGAGCCTCGCATTGCCTCCGGCCACAGCCTTCGCGACGGCCCGATAGGCCTCGACCCGGTCGACCTCGGAGGACAGCACCACCGCCAGCGCCTCGAGGGCCGGCTCGTAGGCCGCGCGCATGCTGTTGAACATCAGCCGGAAGGTGATCGACTCCGCGCCGTCGACCAGGAGGTCCCAGAACACGAGCGCGCAGCGTTGGCGGGCGACCGGGTCGGACTCGGCGGCCAGTGACGCCACGGCGGCGTCGAGGGCGTCGGCCAGATCGGCACCGCCCCGCTCGGCCGCCAACGCGGCGATCCGCGGGCCCACGTGCAGCCGTGCCTCGAGGATGCTCCGCGCCACGGAGAGGTCGAGGTTGCCGCCGGCGAACAGCAACCGGGGCAGCAGCTCCAGCCCGCCGACCTGCCGGAAGTCGCGGACCGTGGTCGCGCCGCCCTGGCGTACGTCGACCAGCCCGGCCTGCGCCAGGCGCTGCAACGCCTCCCGGACCGCCGGCCTCGAGACGCCCAGCACCTCGGCCAGGCGTCGTTCGCTGGGCAGGCTCTGGCCCGGGCCGAGCTCGCCGCCGGTGAGCTCGCCGACCAGCTGGTCGAACACCTCGTCGGGCACGGACCTGCGGTTGACCGGTTGCAGTGGCATGCCGGCAACGCTAGGCCGACGGGCGGCAGGTGGTCAAGTGGTCAGACCAGTTGGGAGACGTATGACCTGAGCCGCGCGAACCTGGGCCCGACATGCCGCCCGCACCTGCTTCGCGATGACAGCGGCTCGTTCGTCCGGCGGAAGACCGCCCTCGGTGGGATCCGCCAGGGAGGCCAGGCACTCAATCGCCTCCGTGAGCCAACCCGCGGCCAGTCCTCTCTCGGGATGATCGTCAGGCAGTGCTGCCAGGCGGGCCGATGCAGCATCGACCCGCCGCCGCGCCTCGTCCTCGGCGTCCTTCAGCAACAGTTCGGAACTCTCCATGAGCCGCAGCCTCCAGAACTCTCCGGTCTCGTCGAAGTAGTAGTGCCCGTGGCTGGGCTCGCGGATCTGCAGGTGACGATCGGCGGGCCCGATGCAGGCGTGGTACTCGCCGGGGTCGCTGCTCGACGGCTTGATCACTGCCGTGAACGCGTTGCCACGGTGGGCCGCGGAAGCCTCCCATTCCTCCCCCGCGTTCCATCGTTCGACCGACTCCGGGTAGTCACCGTCAGGCATGGATCCGCTCGTCCGGTACATCGAGGTCACGAAGTCGACGTCGATGCTGCCGAACCCCTGCGACATCTGGCGGTGGAAGAACCTGTTGCGCGCCGCACTGTTCTTGCTCGAGAGCCGCGCTGCGAGGAGTGCCGGGTCGGACGTTCCGGCGTCGTCCGGGCGTCGGATGTACCAACCACTCTCCGAGGAGTAGACGTACTTTCCCTCCCGGGGACCCGCCCAGCTACCCGGCTCTTCGCTCAACGGGTTGTTGTTCGCGTAGAGCACCGGCACCAGCTCTCCGTTGGCGTCCTCGGTGTGCTCACGCAGGATTGGCCGCGGCTCCTCGGGACTGCCTGCGCGCTCCTCGATCGCGACTCCGTAGTGGGCGTCGGCGAACAGCCCACCGGCCGTGCCGAGGATCGGACCCGGGTCACCGACAGGGAAGGACAGCATCATGTCGCGCGCCTCTTGTGCAGTGTCGGCGAACTGGAGCGCGTGAAAGGTCGACGCACCCCGACGAAGCCCGTAACCCCATTGCTCCCTCGGGCCGCCTCCGCCGCTTGCCCCGTCGATGCCCTGCCCTCCGTGGTGGACGTAGGCGACTCCCTTGTCGTTGAAGCCGGGGTGGCCGGCCATGAAGAAGCGGCCCAGTCCGGGAATCGAGCCGTTGGCCGAGAAGGGGGTGTGGACGAAGCTGTTGCCCCGGTCGGGGAAGGCCACGATGGTCGCCTGGTAGGTGCAGTCGTGGTCGGTGGTGGAGGCGCCGACCAGGCCGCCGTCCACCGTCGCGCTCGACCAGGCACAGAAGCCGCTGCACATGTCGGTGACCTCGCCACTCGGAGAGAAGTGCGCACCCGAGTAGGCGTGCACCCCCAAGGAGGAGTCGCCGCTCAGCTCCTCGCCGAACATCACGTGATTGTGGGCCGGCTCGTTGTAGCCGGTCCAGACGGCGAGCGCGTGCCCGTGGTCCAGGGCAATTCCCCGCGACGCAGCACCGTCCGCCCATCCTCGCGCGAAGTCGAGGACCTCCGGCGCGTGTCGGGCCAACTGCGACTCCCACTCGGCGAGCACCAGGCGAGTGTCGTCGCTGATCACCCGGGCTGCGAGCCGGTCGAAGATCCAGGTCCCGTAGATGTCGACGACCTGCTGGGCGTACTGCCGGCCCATGTCCTCGTTCGATCCGGTCAGGACGACAACAGGGCAGACGGTCGGCACCAGCGGTACGCCGGACTCCGTGTGCAGCACCTCCGAACCCCGGCGCTGGAGCGACAGGGGCGCAGGTGCCGGCAGGACGATCCCACCACGGCACGCGTCTGCGACGTCGAGCGCACCCGACGTCACGGCTTCGAAGCGCCGCAGCAGCTCGATCGGGTCCGGACTCGACTCCGGGGCTGCGAAGTCGACGTACGTCCCGTCGACGCGACCGAGGTTCCACTTGGCCTCGTACAACCTGGCGAGATGCCCCTCCATGGTCGCGTGAGCCCGGGCCCGCACGAGATCTCCGCGGTCCAGCGCACCGATCATCCGCTGCGCGACGTGCACCGCGAGGAGGGCGCTTTCGCGCGCCTGGTACACGAGTGCCAGCGAGACACCGTCCTCGGTGCGCGCCGGGATCGCCTGCCGGAGCTTGCGGATCGTCGAGTCGTAGCGCATGACCTCGCGATCGACGTCCACCGACGAAGGAATTCCGGTGTTCACAGCACCCCCAGGGAGTTGTTCGAGGAACGACCGCCCGACGTCGAGGCCGTGTCCCCGGACTCCTCTCCCTGAAGGAGCGGGCGGCGGTACGTCTCCGGCAGGGCCAGCACCAACAGGAAGACCAGACCCGCAACCACGGCGAGGTAGATCCCCGGCGCCACCTGGAGTCCGGTGCGACTCACGAGGAAGGCACTCACGAACGGACCGGTGCCGGCAAACAAGGCGTAGGCGATGTTGTAGCTGATGGAGATGGCGCTGTACCTGGTCCTGGTCGGGAACAGCTCGACCTGGGCCGCGACATAGGGCGCCGCGAAGAGAGCCAGGCCAACCCCGATCACAAGCTGGCCCAGGATGGCGTTCGTCAGCCCGCCAGCCGTGAGCAGGTGGAAGCCGGGGACCACCAGCACGGCCAGGGTGGCGGCACCTGCCGCCATCAGGGGCCGACGGCCGACCCGATCACTCAGCAGTCCGGCCAAGGGCACGACGGCCATGACCACGCCGAGGACGACGAAGTTGGCGAGCAGCGCGGTCGTCCGGGCCAGGCCGACAGTCTCGGTCAGGTAGGTGACGAGGTAGGCGGTGAGCAGGTAGAACGCAAGACCGTTCAGCGCCGAGAGCCCGAACACGAACGCCATGCCCCGGAGGTTGCTGCGGATCGCTCGAGCGGCGGGCGCCTGCTCGACCTGGTCCCGTTCCTGAACGGCCAGGAAAGCCGGAGTCTCCTCCAGACGACGGCGCAGGTAGAGGCCGATCACGCCGAGGACCCCGCCGATCAGGAACGGCATGCGCCAGCCCCAGCCGGCGTACGAGTCGGCAGACATGGAGCTGGTGACCAGGAGCACGGTGAATGCGGCAGCCATCGCCGGCAGGATGTTCATGACGACCGTGCTGCTGAGCCACAGACCCCGGCGGCCTTCGGGGGCGTACTCGGCGATCAAGGCGAAGGCACCCGCGTTCTCACCGCCCGCCGAGAAACCCTGGACCAGTCGGCACAGGAGGAGGAGCCCGGGCGCCAGCAGGCCGATCGAGGCGTAGGTCGGCAGGACGCCGATGCACATCGTGGCGCCGCCCATGAGCAGTACGACGAGGGACAGGGTGTTGCGGCGGCCGATCTTGTCGCCGAGGTTGCCGAAGAAGTAGCCGCCGAACGGCCTCACCACGAAGGCGACGCCGAACAACCCGAAGGTCGCCAGCAGCGCGGCCGAGCGGTCCTGCTGCGGGAAGAACAACGTGGCGATCACCGGTGCGGAGTATGCGTACACGATGAAGTCGAACCACTCGACGAACACTCCGATGGAGCCGGCGAGCAGCGCCCTCCGCCGGTGGGCGACGCCGTCATTGGTCACGGTCATGGTCTGGACACCTGTCACTTTGAACGTTTGCCCTCACGTGCCGTCGCCCCCAGAGAGTCAATCGCGACGACACCGTGCCGCTCCATCGGGAAGCCGGTCTCGGGCCCGCCCGGTCGGTACACCGTTCCGCGGCGTCCGACCTTGTGGCGAGTACCACAATGAACCACCCATTACGGACATGTCAATACTTCGACACGACTGTTTCGGGTGGATTGCGGCACCCCTGGGGACGCAGACACGAATGACCCGGCTCCAGATCTGGAACCGGGTCATTCTTCGTCAGGACGGGTGCGCGTCAGACAGGCAGGAAGGCCTCGCTGGGGAATCTCTCGCCGGCCCAGCGGGAGATCTCGCGGCCGGCGAGGGTGGCGCCGGAGGACATCCCTTCGTGGAGCGGTGCCCCGAAATGCCGGCCCGGGGTTCGGACCAGGCTGACGTCCTCGTGCCCGAAGAGGCTGGCGAATCGCTTGGCGTCGTCGGGGAAGCAGGCCTGGTCACCGGTGAGTTCGACGACGAGCGTCGGCACCGGGACACCGGGCGCGCAGGCGGCGAGGTCTGCCCGGCTGGTGTTCGCCGACCAGGTCGAGAGCCACGCCTCGGGCGTGGTCAGTCGACCGAACCCGACGATCCCGTAGTTCGTGAGGTCGGGGCGGTGCCCGAACAGCGAGCCATAGGGGCGGTCATTGGGGTCGAGCCTCGGATCGACGGCGCGAAGGTCGGCGTCGGTGCGGTGTACGACGATGACGCCGCTCGCCAACGACGTACGCCGATCTGCGGGGTCCTTGGTCTGGGCGTAGCGCCGGCGAGCATTTCGAGCCGACTCGACCCGCTCGAACGCGATCGAGTCGATCCGGGCGATCCGGGCCTGCTGGGCCGCCCGGTAGCTCTCGATGAACTCCACCGTGTAGGACGAGGGTTGGGGCGCGGGAGCGAATCCGTTGTCAGGGTTGTACGGGTCGAGCGACGGGTCCACCGAGAGCGGGTCCGACTCGTCGGTCACCGAGGGGTCGATGACACGCTGCAGGAGCGCACCCTGCCCGGGATGTGGAGCCATCAGCGCGAGCCCGTCGGCCAGTGGCATCTCGGCCTCGCCGAGCGGGACGGACTTGCCCCCGGGAGTCGCCTGCACACGCTGCCCCGGCGCCAGCGCGGCCTGTTGGAGATAGAAGGCAGCGAGGGCCGCACCACCGGAGTGGCCGACCGAGAGGACGCTCTCGAAACCCGATTCACGCAGGAAGACGTGGCCGGCCGCCATGTCGAGCAGAGCTTGCTCGTGCAGCAGGCTGAGGTCGTTCCCGACGGAACGACTGCCCTGGGTCCACACGGCGAAGCCGTGGTGCAGCAGCTCAGGGACCAGGACGTGGTGGGAGAAGTCCTGGCGGGGGTGCATGAGGAAGGCGACGGTCGTGGCCCCGGGCACCGTGCGCAGCAGACCACTCACGGTGGCGCCGTCACTGGTGCGCAGCTCGTGCGCGGTGACCCGGGTGGGCTCGGGAAGATCGGCGGGGGCGATGTAGCGTCCGTCACCGAGACGCGCCGGCCTCATCGGGACTCCACGCGCAGGGCGTCCTTGTCGTGCTGGGTGACCACGGAGGCCTCGAGGCCGGAGACTGCGCTGTACCAGACCGCGTGCCGGACTCCGGTTGCCCTGCGGTCGATGACGATCGGGCCGTTCGCGGTCAACCTGCAGTAGGGGCCGACCCGGTCGACCGTGCAGGTGGGGTCGTCGGCGGCGACCCGGATGACGCCTTCGTTCTCGGGGACCTCCAGGACGTAGAAGCGAGCCATGGTCACACCTCCACCGATTCGCGCCAGGCTGGGTTCTCGTTCTCCCAGTCCCCTGCCTTCTCGACAATGAGCTCGGCCTTGCGGGTCAGCAGCTTGTCCATGGACGGGTCCTCGCCGGCGGCCACGTCACAGAGCGCCTCGATGGTCAGCGCGGCGTCCAGGTCCTCCTGGAGGGTGACCGGCCGGAGCTGTCGCGTGATCTCGAGCATGTAGCCGTTGGGGTCATGGGTGTAGATCGACTCGATGGTCTCGTGCATCACCTGCATCTCGACGGGCCACTCCGACTCGTCGAGCCGGCTGCGGTACTCCAGAAGGTCTTCCTCGTCGGAGACGTTGAGGGCGATGTGCCGCGAGTTCTTGAAGAACTCGGGCGTCTCATGGGGAAGCCGCGCCCAGGCGTCGCCGGGGGCCGACTGGTCACCGGCCGGTTGCCAGCCGAAGTAGTAGAAGAAGGCCAGCCGATCACCGTTGCCGATGTCGAAGAAGAAGTGGATGAAGTCGGGGTGCTTCTCAGGGCCCCAACCGGCGGCACAGATCGAGTGGACGACCGGGAACTTGAGAACGTCACGGTAGAACCGGACGGTGCCGACCGGGTCGAACGTCGGGAACGCTGCGTGGTCGACGCCGCGGACGCGGTGGACGGCCTTGGGGGCCGCGGGCTCGGTGGTTTCGGACATGCTGATCACTTCCTCAAGGTGTTCGATCAGGAGACAGGCACGGCGGCGTCGGCGCGGAGCAGGGAGCCGGCTCCGGGAATGTCGACGGGCAGGCCGAGGCTGCGCAGGATGCTGTACGCACCCGCAGTGGCGGCTGACAGGACAGGGAGTCCGAGCTCGTCCTCGGCCACCTGCACCAGGTCGAGGGACGGCATCTGCACGCAGCAGGAGATGACGAGTGCGTCCGCGTCACTCAGGTCGAGACCCCGCGCCGCCTCGAGGACTCGCTCACCGGGGATGCAGGCGACCTCGGCGTTGTCCGCCACCTCGAGCGCACGCCAGTCGACGACCTCAATGCCCTCGGCCTCGATGTAGTCGACGACCTGACGGGCCAGCGGCAGCATGTACGGCATCACGAGAGCGACGCGTTTGGCGCCGGTCTCCTGGAGGGCCTGGAGGAGCGCGCCGGCACTGGAGAGCACCTTGGTGGGTGAGCCTCCGGAGCCGAGCTGTTCGGCGATGCGGAACTCCGCATCGCGATGGTGGCCCGGGCCCATCGCCATGATCGCGACGAGACAGGCGTAGAGCACCACGTCCGTCCCGGCGTCCCCGATCTCCAGGACGCAGCGCTCGCGCTGGGCGTTCATCGCCCGCAGCTGCTCGGGCGTCACCGAGTGCATCCGCATCCGCGTCGAGTGGAACGAGAAGTGCTCGCCCGCCCGGCTCAGCAGCAGCGGGATCTCGGTCTCCACGGTGACGTTCGTGCTGGGCACGATCAGGCCCACGCGGTTGATGGTCATGGCATCTCCTAGGTCGTCTGGGTTCACTCTAGTCGGTCGTGTCAATATTTCAACACTTGTGTCCACATGGGTGTGCGTGAACACCGCCGGCGCCGGTGGGCGAGGCGGTTCTCAGCAGCCGGGCAGAACGCCCCGGACTGCCGTGGGGATCAGCGGGCGGGCGCGATCCGGTCGAGCAGGACGCGGATCTCGTCGACGGTGTCTGCGGTGTGGGGACGAGGTGCCGAGGTGTCGGCGACCAGCATCGCGGTCGCAAGATCAATCACGGTGGCCACGACAGCCTCGACGTCGGACCCGCGGGCGAACCACCACGCGACCCAGTTGCACATGCCGAGGAGGCTGAGCGCCGTCGTACGCGGATCGACCGGGCGGAACTCACCGGCGTCGATGCCGGCCTCGATCACGGCCGTGACACCGCGCAGGACCCTGCGCTTCGCGTCTCGGTGCTGCGTCCCGACGGGCTCCGGGAGGACTGTCTCGGAACGGTCGAGGATCCGGAACTGGGCGGGGTGTTCCGCACGCTGGCGCACCATCAGGCCGACCACGTCCACGAGCTTCTGGGTGGGCAGCAGGTCATCGCGCGCCGAGAGGTTGTCCAGGACCTCTCCCAGGCCAAGGCTCACCTGCTCGACCAGGATCGAGAGCAGCTCTTCCTTGCTGCTCACGTAGTGGTAGAGCGCCGGGCGCGAGATGCCGAGCGCCTGGGCGATGTCGAGCAGGCTCGTGGACTCGTAGCCCTTCTCGGCAAAGAGCTCAGTGGCCTTGTCGAGAAGTTCGGAGGTGACCAGTTGGCGACTCAGACCACTGCGCGTCGTCTTGTCCGCCGATGCCTTCGCCATGTGGGGAGTGTAGCGAGCCGTCCGGGTCACGACGCCGCCCCGCGTCACCGGGTCACCACGAAGTCGGCGCGGCCCGCCGCGACGGCGGTGGCCGCCAGGGAGGTGGCCGCAACGGGGACCTGAACGCCGATCGGCCGGCTCAGCTCCATGCGCAGCCGCTCGGCGAGATCGACCCGCGCGGGCACGGCATCGGGAGCGTCCGGGCCGGTGAGCAGGATCGGCAGGTCGTCCGAACCACGCATCCTGGACACCAGCCGATCCGCAGCCTCACTCCACACGTCCGGCTCGCTCCACCCGATCTCGCGTACCGCGGCGGCAACCTTCAGTCCGTCGCGTGACACGGAGCGTCCGGCCAGTTCCATGCCGGGGTGATCCAGTGGCTGTGCCAGCACCCAGCCCTCGAGCTCGCCGGCCTGATCCGGGACGTTCTCCCCCAACCAGGCAAGGGCCCTGCGAGCAGCCGGGAGCTGCTCCCCCGCGTAGTCGCTCAACATCAGGTTCCCGGAACGCGTCATGTACGAGAGCGCCAGCCGGTCCGCAGACCATTCGTGGCGGTGGCGGTAGCTGTCCCACCACGCCTGGCTGCGGTGGGCGAGCTTCTTGAACCGCTCCACGGAAGGTCGCCGTGCACCCTCGTACGCCGCGAACGCGTCAGCCACGGACGCCTCGCCGACCAGCGCTTCAGCGAGCGCAATGGCATCCTCGAGCGCGAGCTTGGTGCCCGAACCGAGCGTGTAGTGCGCAGTGTGGGCGGCGTCCCCGAGGAGAACCACGTTCTCGTGTGACCACGTGTCCAGGGTCAGGTTGGTGAACCGGCTCCACCTGGTGCGGTTCGTGAGCAGCCCACGACCGCGAAGATCCGAGGCGAAGACCTCCTCGAGCAGGGCGACACTGGCCCGGTCACTCTCGCCGGGTTGAACCTGCCGGTCGAAGTCCTCGAGCCCCGAGTCCCGCCAGGTGAGGTCATCGACCTCGATGAGGAACGTGCTGCGGTCGGGCGAATACGGGTAGGCGTGGGTGACGAAGAGACTGTCGCCACGCCGGGCGGCCGAGAAGTACGCCGAGTCCACGGCGAAGTCGGCGCCACACCACACGAAGCGGGACCGACCGAGCCGCGAACGTACGCCGAACTCGGCGGCGTACTTGTCTCGCGTGGCACTGGTGACGCCGTCCGCCGCGACCACGACGTCAGCATCCAGCGAGGTCGCGTCAACGCGCACGCCACGCCGGATCTCGACGCCTACGGCCATCGCCGCATCGGTCAGGATCTCCAACAGGCGAGCGCGCCCGATCGCCAGGTTGCGAGCACCGTGGAGAGGGACGATTCCGTCGTGGCCGTGCAACCTGAGCTCATGCCCGACATGGCTGGCCTCCCTCACCCGCTCGGCGGTCTCCGGATCCGCGGATCGCAGGTTGCGCATCGTCGACTCCGTGAGACCGACACCGAACCCGAAGGTCTCCGCGGTGCCGTCCATGCGTTCGTGCACCACGACCTCGAGGGCGGGGTCGGCGCGCTTCAGCAACCTGGCGAAGTACAGACCCGCCGGACCACCGCCCACGACTGCAACCTTGCGGCTCATCGCACGACCCCCTGCTCAGCCGCCATCCGGCTCTGGATGTCCTCACGGAGGGCCTTCTTCGAGACCTTCCCGACATTCGTCAGCGGCAGAGCGGTGACGATCTCCACGCGCTCGGGGAGCTTGTACTTCGCCAGCCCGAGTGCGAGCAGATGCGCTCCGAGGGAGGCGACGTCGAGTGGCTCCGCGTCGTTCTCGAGCACGAGGTAGGCGCACCCACGCTCGCCGAGCACCAGGTCCGGCATGGCCACCAGGGCAGCCGTGGTGACTGATGGATGCTGGACGATCAGCTCCTCGACCTCCTCGGCATGGATCTTCTCGACACCACGGTTGATGACGTCCTTGATCCTTCCCTCGATGGAGTAGAAGACGCCATCGGGCGTCACGTGGCGCCGGGCGAGGTCACCGGTGCGATAGAAGCCGTCCTCCGTGAACGAGGTCCGATTGTGGGCCTCGGCTCGGTAGTAGCCGCGGATCGTGTAGGGACCTCGAGCGGCGAGCTCACCGATCTGGCCGTCCTCGACCTCGTGCTCCCCGAACGTGTCGAGGATCCGGATCTCGTCGCCCGGGGAGATGGGAGCACCCACCGTGTGGTGGCTCACGGCCTCCCCCGCCGCTTCCGGCGTCAGCAGGAACATGCCCTCGGCCATCCCGAACATCTGCCGAACCCTGATTCCGAGCTCGTCGCGCAGCCTCTCGGCCACCTCGACCGGGAGCTTCTGCCCGCCGACCACGAACTCGCGGACGCCGCCGAGATCGGCAGCATTGGCCCCCGGGGACTCCAGCAGCCGGATGGCGAGCGCCGGAGGCATCATCGGAAGCACGTCGATGCGGTGCTGGGTGATCAGCTCCAGAAGACTCTCGATGTCCGCTGACGGAGCAAGAACCAGTTGCGCCCCGGCCAGGATCGCCGGCTGGACCGCCAGCGAGATGCCGGCGTTGTGCATCACCGGCAGCGGGTAGAGCAGGCGACTCTCGGGGCCGTAGCCCATCGCCTGTGCCCAGGCCAGGGAGTTGTAGGCGTACTCCTCGTGCAGCCTGGGCGCCACCTTGGGCAGGCCCGTCGTACCGCCGGAGAGCTGGAAGACCGCGATCCCGTCGGGGTCGGACAGCAGCGCCACCATCGCCGCCGGATCCGCGTCCGCGCCCGCGTCAATGACCTCGCCGTACGACGTGGCACCGGCGAAGGCTGTTCCTCGGGCGACGACGACGTCGCGGATCCGCCCCTCGGCCTGCAGGTGTTGCGCCTGGGCTGCCAGCCTGCCTCCGCCGAAGTCACCCTGGGTCAGGAGGACCTGTGCGCCGACGTGCTCGGCGAGAAGGCCGATCTCGCGAACGCCGTGCTGGGGAAGCGTGCACACCGGGCGGGCTCCGGCAAGGAGGCAGCCGAGATAGGACACGATCGTCTCGGCGACATTGCCCATCTGGAACATGACCGCGTCGCCCGGTCGAACGCCCACCCGCCGACTCAGCCCCGCTCCGAAGCGAGCCGCCTCGGCGAACATCTCGGCGTAGGTCCACGTGACCTCGGGCGTGACCAGGGCGACCCGGTCGGCATGCGACTCGGCGGCTCGGAGGAGTACGTCGGGCAGAGTTCGCCCGGTCCACCACCCCTTCTCGCGATAGGTCTCACGACTAAGGGCGTCGAAGGGAACCAGGCCCGTCTCCGGAGTCGGCAACTCGTTCACCAGTGCTGTCATGCCGATCACGGTAGACCGACCCCACTCGACATGTCAACGTCTATGTCAAAGTATTGACAGTTGTGTAACCCGAGGCGCAGGGTGGTGCTGCTCACACCTGACCCGACCTTGGAGTTCGCCATGAACGCTCCCGGAAAGACAACTCCCGCCACGACGAACAGACCGATGGTGGTGCTCATCTGCTTCGCCGCGATCATCTTCGACGGCTACGACCTGATCATCTACGGATCGACCGTTCCCTCCCTGCTCGCCTACGAGGAGTGGTCGCTCTCCCCCGCAGACGTGGGAGCGATCGGGGGCTACGCACTCCTGGGCATGCTGTTCGGGGCTCTCGCGTCCGGCCCGCTCACCGACCTCTTCGGCCGGCGCAAGCTGTTCCTCGGCTGCCTGACCCTCTACTCGGTCACCATGCTCGCGGTCGCGGCCGCTCCCGACCCGACCACCCTCAGCGTGCTCCGGTTCGTCGCGGGTCTCGGTTTCGGAGGCATCGCCCCCGTGGCGATCGCGCTCGTCGTCGAGGTCGCGCGACCTCACGAGCGCCAGCGCCTGAACGCGATCATGCTCGCCGGGATGCCCGTGGGCGGCATGATCGCGGCCTTCTCCGCGCTGGCACTCCTCGACGACTTCGGGTTCCGTGGACTCTGGGCGTTCGGCGGTCTCGCTCTCGTCACCGTGCTCCCGCTGGCCTGGGTCTTCATCCCCGAGACTTCCACCGCGACCCCCAATCGCAGGACGGTCCAGCGCACCCGCCAGCTCACCAACGTTCGCGCCGTTGCCGCACTTGTCGCGTTCTCGGTCGCCAACTTCGCGGGCTTCCTTCTGGTCTTCGGTCTCAACACCTGGCTTCCCCAGCTCATGCGGGCAGCCCACTACGGTCTCGGATCGGCCCTCGCGTTCCAGTTGCTGCTCAACGTCGGCGCGGTGGTCGGCGGCATCACTGGATCGACGATTGCCGATCGGCTCGGCGCTCGCCGCGTGGCGACAGTGATGTTCCTGGTCGCCACGGCCTCGGTCGTCGTCATGGCCTTCACCCCGCCGACAGGCGTCCTCGCTGTGGCAGTCTTCGCCGCCGGGGTCGGCTCGATCGGCACGCAGATCATCGTGTTCGGCTACGTGGCGACGTACTTCGACGCCGAAGTACGCGGTACGGCTCTCGGCGTGACCACAGGGATCGGCCGACTCGGCGCGGTGTGCGGCCCGACGGTTGGCGGCATCCTGCTGACCAGCGGACTCGGAAACGCGTGGGTGTTCGGGTTCTTCGGCGCCGTCGCAGCCGCGGGCGGACTCGCCTGCCTACTCGTCCCCCGCAGCGCCCCGGCCGAGGTCGTATGCGCCCGGACAGGAGCACTGTCGGCATCCTGATCGTCCAGTTCGTACGTCGGCTGCGTGTGCGGTGTCAGCGCCACACCTTCACGTAGTCGACGTACGTCGTGGCCGGCAGCGGTGCGTCCGCGGGCAGGGCATTGGTGCCGTGGCCGAGGGCCTGGGTCAGGGCGACCATGAACGGCGAGTCGAACGGCGCGTACGGCACTGTCGTGTTGTCGGCCTGGTAGTTGTCGACCAGGCACACGTCGCCGTTGACCAGGATCGTGAGTCGGCCGGGCTCCCACTCGAGCGTGTAGGTGTTGTACGCCGACTGGTCGATGACGCAGTTGTACGACGTCACCACGTTGGTGCTCGTGAGCCGGTTCACCGTCGCCGGGTCATAGCTGTAGTGGATGCGCGGGATCACGTGGTCGGGGTGCAGGCTGTAGAACTCCGCGAAGTCGATCTCCCCCGAGTCCGGATGGGGGCCGTACTTCGTGGGGTTCACCGGCCACAGCCACAGCGTCTCCTGCAGGCCCTGGATTCGGCTCGCCGGAATGCGGGCCCGCACCTCGAAGCGCCCGTTGGTCTGGCTGAACCGACCATGGGTGGAGACCATGCCGGCGGCGTACTTCGTGGAGAAGGGACTGCTCGCGTTGCAGGTGAACGCGGTCGCCTTCCGCACCACCGACAGGCGCAGATTTCCGCCTGCCACCCTCACGGTGGACGGCGAGTCGAGGTAGCACGCGCGGGCGCCGCCGGGCTCGCCCGTGGTGAAGTTGCTGGTCGCGGTCCGCTGCACGATCCACTTGTCGGTGTTCAACGCACTGGTGGAGAACGTGTCGACGAACGTGCAGGTCCACGGCTGGCCGTCCGGCTTGAGCACCGTGGCTCCACAGGCCCCGGCCGCGACGGCGGCGCGCACACTCGTGCGTGCCACGGCTGGGTCGCCACCGTTGGCCATCGGCGTGCCCAGGAACGCCACCGCAAGGGCGGCGGCGCCGAGGCCGATCCGCCGGAACATCTGTGCCTTCATGGGTCTCACACCTTCGCTCGACCCTCCCGCCCAGAAGGATTCCAGAAGATGGCGCGTCTGGACAGTCCCAGCCCACGACCTGCCCTGCGATGACCGGGTCAGGCCGGCCGGGGCACGGCGGCCAGCTGCATATGGCCGAGCCAGCGCGGGACCTGCCCCACCACGGAGGTCGGACCGGTCACCGACGCGGCTCCGGAGCGCAGCGCGTCGACCCACCCCCGGTCGCCACGCCAGATCTCGGTCAACGTGCGCAGCCCGGCCCTGATCGTGGCATCGACGTCGAAACCCGGGTCGTAGTCGCAGACGTCCGCCTCGGCGCCACTCACGACCAGCCACCATCGCGCCACCCGCGGCGCGACGTCGTCCAGCTCGAAGGCCAGCACCGTGCGCTCGCGCGGCCACGCGTCGACCGGCACGGTGCGCCGGATGTCCCACATCAGCAGGTGCGGGTCGAGGTCCTCGGTGCCGAGCTCGCCGATCCAGCGCACGCCCCACGCACCGAGCGCCTCCACGATCGGGCGCAGCTCCTCACCGCTCTCGGTCAGCCGGTAGCTGGTGCGGCCCGCGGCGTCACCCGTGCGCCGTACGACGCCCACCCGCTCGAGGGTCCGCAGCCGCTTGGAGAGCAGCGCCGGCGACATCTTCGGGTTCCCCCGGCGCAGCTCGTTGAAGTGCGTGCTGCCCGCCAGCAGCTCGCGGACGACGAGCAGCGTCCACCGCTCGTCGAGGATCTCCATCGCCTTCGCGACAGGACAGAACTGGCCGTACGACGTCATCTGGGCTCCCGGTGCTCGAACCCCCTCGACCAGTACACCGCCGTTCCGGGCACCGCACCAGTACAGATCGTGAACCCGCGGTGGTTCAGACCTGGGACTGGTCGTACGACGACCGCGCACGGACGCTGGAAGCACCACCGACCAGCAAGGAGAACACCATGACAGTCACCCCCGACCTCAAGGCGAAGCACCGGGCGATGTGGGCGCTCGGCGACTACCCGTCCGTGGCCACCGACGTGATCGCGGACCTCGGCGAGACCCTCGTCGCCGCCACCGGAATCACCGCCCGCGACACGGTGCTCGACATCGCCGCCGGGTCCGGAAACGCGTCCATCCCCGCGGCCCGCACCGGCGCCACCGTGGTTGCCAGCGACCTGACCCCCGAGCTGCTCGAGGCCGGACGGGTGGAGGCCGCCGACCAGGGACTCGAGCTCACCTGGGAGGTCGCCGACGCCGAGGACCTGCCCTACGCGGACGGCCGGTTCGACGCCGTGATCTCCTGCGTCGGCATCATGTTCGCGCCGTTCCACGAGAAGGCCGCCGCCGAGCTGCTGCGGGTGACCCGTCCCGACGGCCGGATCGGGCTCATCGCCTGGACGCCGGAGGGCTTCATCGGCCAGATGTTCGCCGCGATGAGGCCCTACGCTCCCCCGCCGCCGGCCGGTGCCACCCCGCCCCCGCGGTGGGGCGACCCGGAGCATGTCGCGTCACTGCTCGGCGACGGTGTGTACGACGTACGTGCGGAGCGGCGCGACCTCGTCGTCGACGCGTTCGCCACCCTGGAGGGCTACCGCGAGTTCTTCAAGGAGCGCTACGGCCCGACGATCGCGGTCTACAGGGCGATCGCCGACGATCCGGTGAAGGTGGCCGCGCTCGACGAGGCCCTGGCTGACCTGGGCCGCAGGCACCACCGACCCGACGCGACGATGAAGTGGGAGTACCTGCTGGTCACGGCGCGACGATCCGGGTGAGCGCGGCGCCGGCCAGCATCGACCCTCACGTTTCAGACTTCACGACCGGGGAAGTGATGGGTCACTACGATGTTGGTCGGCGCCCGCTCGGGGAGCCCACGGCCGATCGTCACTCGGCACACCACACGTGGAGGCATGCATGACCGTTCCACCCGGCCTGCCGCCGGATCAGGCGATCCAGGCGATGATGAAGCAGGCCTCCGAAGCCGCGGCACGTGCCAAGGTGGCCGGCGAGGAGATCTCCGCCCTCGAGGTCTCGGTGACCTCACGCAACAAGGCCGTCACGGTCACCGCCGGCAGCGGCGGCATCCTCAAGAGCGTCCGCCCGGGCTCGGCCGCGTCGAACATGACCGCGGTGCAGATCTGCGAGGCAGTGATGCAGGCCTACGCGTCGGCCGCACGTCAGGCCGCCGAGCAGGCGTCGGAGATCATGGGCCAGGCGCTCGGCAGGGACACCCAGGCGATGCGGAAGATGCGCGAGGCACTGCCGCCCGACCCCGACGCGGACGAAGAGGGCGACCGCTGATGTCGGGCGGGTTCTACGTCGACCACACGGCCCTCGCCGCGAAGTCGAAGCAGGTGGAGGCGGTTGCCGGCCAGGTCCGCGACTGCAAGGACGCCTCCGAGACCGTGGGGGTGGGCGGGCTGATCTACGGCGTCATCTTCGACCCCACCGCGCTGCCGATCCTCAACAGTGCCCAGAACAACTACACCGAGCTGATCGGCACCGCAGCCGACGTCGGCGACTCGATCGCCCAGGGACTCCAGTCGAACGCGAACTCCTACCAGGCAGCCGAGACGGCCCTCCAGGAGGCGATCGACAAGATGAACGGCGAGGTCGAGAACGTTCCGAACCCGGGTGGTCCCTATGGCTGCTGAGGACCTGATCGTCGGCGAGGAGTCCAAGGGCTGGGCCGAGGGCGCCGGCATCCTGAGCTCGATGTCGAACCTCTACGGCGACTTCACCTCCGACAGCGACGCAATGGACTTCACCATCGACGGCGTCTCGGCCGGACTCGACGTGCTCATCACCGTTGTCGACCCGTTCGGCGCCGCGATCTCGGCCGGCGTCGGCTGGCTGCTCGAGCACGTGCCGTGGATCAGCGACCTCTGGGACCGGCTGGCCGGCGACCCGGGTGCGATCCAGGCCGTTGCCCTGACCTGGGACAACATCTCGACCCAGCTGGGCACCTCGGCCGATGCCTTCAACGACCTGGTCAGCGGCATGTCGAACTGGACCGGCCCGGCCGCCCAGACGTTCTTCAAGGCCGCCACCGACTACGACACGATCCTGCGTGGCGTCGCCGGCGAGACCCAGACGATGTCCTACTGGATCACCGGCATCGGCGCCGTCGTCGCCGCCCTGCGCGAGGTCTGCTACTGGGTGATCGCGAGCTGGCTGCAGCCCCTGATCATCGAGGCCCTGGCCGCCCTCGCCGCGTCCTGGGTCAGCTTCGGCTCGAGCATCGCGGCCTTCCTGGCCTGGATGACGATCTCGACGTCCATCACCTACGGCATTCTGGGCGAGAAGGTCGCCGCCGCCTCGGTCAAGGTGGCCGAGATCTACGCCAGGATCGGCGTCCTGCTGGCCAGTGCCGAGGCCGGTGCGCGCACCGGCCGGGCCGTCTCGCAGGGCCTCATCAAGCTGGCCGAGCAGGCCGACCAGTACGCCAAGCCGATCATCGCCGGTGGATCACACGTCAACAACCGTGACGAGGACTGACCGGGTCACGGGGCTGCGACGATCCGTGCTGGCACGGATCGTCGGTCCCGACCTGCTGCAGGTGCTGGTGCTGACCGTGGTCGTCATGATGACGGTCCTCGTCGTCGCGCTGAGGCCCTCGGTCACCGACCCGGCCTTGCTGTCCTCCCTGGGGATGGGCGTCGTGGCCCTCCTCTTCCTCCTGGCCGGCGCGACCGGTGGCGCCTCGGTCGGCCCCGAAGGTCTGCGCTGGAGGCTGCGCATCCCGGTCAAGGCCTCGTGGTCGCCGCGGAGCCCGATCGAGTTCCGCGAGATCAGCTACGGGCGCTATCTCCGGCCTGGTCCGCTCTCGCCGCCCGCGCTGCTGATCCGGGTGCGTGGTCCGGTGCAGCCCACCTGGTTGCCCCTCTCCACCCACGTGGTCGCCCCGGCCGCGACCCGCGCCCCCGGCACCCCCGACCTCGACTTCGCCCGCTCCGTGGTCGAGCACGCCCGGGCCCACGACGTGCCGGTCGAGGTCACCAGCCAGCGCTGGGCCGCCCTGCTGGCCGGCGCGGGCGTCGTGCTCACCGACGCCGAGCTGCAGACCGACCGGCGCCATCGGCCCACCAGTCGTCGGACCCGCGTGACCGGCGCTGTCCTCCTCGTCCTCGCCGTCTGCGCGGTCGCCCTGGCCGCCACCGGCTGGCAGCTGCCCGACGTGGGCGAGCGCATCGTGCTCGGCGTGCTCGGCGCGGTGATGCTGGTGCTCGGCCTCTCGCTGACGTTCCTGGTCAAGCCGGCAGCCGAAGAATGACCTCCGACCTGCACTGGCCACTCCCGGACCGCACCGCGCTCCGGGACCGACTGCTCGCCGCCTGGTCGACCGACCGCGGCTACCACGACCTCCTCCACCTGACCGAGGTGCTGGACCGCCTCGACGAGCTCGGCGCGAGCGACAACGTCGAGGTCGTGCTGGCGGCGTGGTTCCACGACGCGGTCTACGACGACTCCGGCGACAACGAGGAGCGCTCCGCCGTGCTCGCCGAGCACGAGCTGGCGGGTTCCGGCGTCGACGTCGCCGAGGTGGCCCGTCTGGTCCGGCTCACCGAACGCCACCGGCCGGAGGCCGGCGACCACGACGGCGAGGTGCTCTGCGACGCAGACCTGGCCATCCTCGCCGCTCCCGCCGATCGGTACGCCGACTACGTGGCCGGCGTACGACGGGAGTACGCGACCGTGCCCGAGCCGGACTTCCGAGCCGGACGGGCCGCCGTACTCCGTGACCTGCTGGCCAAGCCGACGCTGTTCCACACGGCGTACGCCCGCGCGCACTGGGAGCCCGCGGCACGCGCCAACCTGTCCCGCGAGATCTCCGCGCTCGAGTCCTGACCACGGGCCTACGCTGACCCCGTGAGCTTCGACCTGAGCGACCCGACCTTCGACGTCACCTCCCCCGCGGTGCATGCCGCCCGCGACGAGGACTGGTACGTCGAGACCAACCTCGGCTGGGCCGTCCTGCGCCACGAGGAGGCCAGTGCCCTGCTGAAGGACCGCCGGTTCCAGCAGGGCAATGCGAAGTGGCCGGCGCAGAACGGCATCCACTCCGGCATGTTCTCCGACTGGTGGAAGGAGACGCTGCTCAGCCTCGAGGGCGAGGACCACTCGCGCCTCCGCCGGCTGCTGATGCCCGCCTTCCGCAACAAGACCATCGCCGCGATGCGGCCCCGGTTCCAGGCGCTCGCCAACGAGCTGATCGACGGCTTCGCGCCCCGCGGCGAGGTCGAGTTCGTGAGCGAGTTCGCCGAGCCGTACGCCGCCCGGATCATCTGCGTGCTGCTCGGGCTCCCGGAGGACGACTGGGCCCAGGTCGCGCACTGGGCCGACGACCTCGGCGCCAGCTTCAGCATCGACGTGGCCAACCAGGTGCCCCGCATCGAGGCCGCACTCGACGGCCTCCGTGACCATCTCGACGCGGTGGTCGCCGATCGTCAGGCCAACCCGCGCGACGACCTGGTCACCACGTTGCTGCAGGCCCAGGAGACCGACGGCAGGCTGAGCCGGCACGAGCTGAGCGTGTCGCTGGTCTTCCTCGCGTTCGCCGGTATGGAGACCACCCGCAACCAGCTGGGCCTGGCCCTGCAGACCCTGCTCGCGCACCCCGACCAGTGGCGGCTCCTGGGCGAACGCCCCGACCTCGGCAGCCAGGCCGTCGAGGAGGTGATGCGGGTCAACCCGACCGTCACGTGGGTCACCCGCGAGGCGATCGAGGACGTCGACTTCGGCGGCCTGCACATCCCGAAGGGCGGCATCGTGCAGATGCTGTCGCACGCCTCGGGGACCGACCCGCGGGCGGTGCCCGACCCGAGCTTCGACATCACCCAGCTGCGGACGCCGCACCTCGGCTTCGGGTCCGGCGTGCACCACTGCCTGGGGCACTTCGTGGCCCGCACCGACATGGCCGTGGCGCTGCCGCTGCTGGCCGGCCGGATGCCCGACGCGGTGCCCGACGGTCCCGGCGAGTGGATGCCGGTCTCGGGCAACACCGGGCCGCTGAAGTTCCCGATCAGGTTCACCGCCTCATGACCGCCGAGCTGAGCGCAGTCGACCTGGCCCACCTGCGCCGTTGCGTCGAGCTGGCCGAGCAGGCCCTCGACGCAGGCGAGGAGCCGTTCGGCTCGGTGCTGGTCGGCCCCGGCGGCGCGGTCCTCCAGGAGGACGTCAACCGCACCTCCGGTGGTGACCAGACCCGGCACCCGGAGTTCGAGCTGGCCCGCTGGGCCGCTGCGCACCTGAGCCCCGAGGACCGCGTCGGATCTACGGTCTACACCTCCGGCGAGCACTGTCCGATGTGCGCCGCCGCCCATGGCTGGGTCGGCCTGGGCCGCATCGTCTACGCCGTGCCGACGGCCCAGCTGACCGAGTGGCGGTCGGGCTGGGGTGCCCCTGACTCGCCGGTGACGCCGTTGCCGGTCGGCGACATCGCGCCCGGAGTCGTCGTACAGGGTCCGGCCCCGGAGCTCGAGGAGCAGATGCGCGCGCTGCACCACCGCTCGCTGGGCTAGTCGCGTCGCTCGGCGGCCTTCGGCCGACGCAGCCCGGCGGCCCGCAACCGGGTGGCGATCTCCCGGCTGCGCACCGGTACGGCGCCCGCGGCGACGGCGTCGTCGTAGTACTCGGCGGGTACGTCGTAGTGGTCGCGGTCGAAGCCACGCTCCGGGACACCGAGCGCCCTGGCGAACGCGTGCAGCTCGTCGTAGGAGGTGTCCGAGGCCAGGTGCGACCACAGGCGTCCGCGCCACGGCACGCTCGGCGGGTCGATCAGCACGGTCACCCCCACAGCATGCCCGATCGGCTGCGACTGAGGCCGAGAGGCCGAGTCCCCCAGCCCGAACGGACCATCCAACATGCAGTTCGCCGACTTCGGCGCAGTCTCACGCTCAACATCCGGGCCACCGGGCCGAACTGCACGTCGCACGGGCCGCCTACCCGGCGCTGCGATGGCCCAGGCGGCTCTCCCGTACGGCGACCGCCCGAATCAGCTCGTCCCGGACCCAGTCCGGCTTGAGCATGACGTCCTCCCAGACGAAGCGGACCACCATCCAGTTGTCGACGACCAACCACGTGTAGAGGCGGGTGTCTGCCCGGAACATCTCCTTGCTCCCGTGGAAGGCGTAGGACTCCGCCTCGATCACGATCCTCAGGTCCGTGTCGGCCAGGTCGACCCGGTGTTGCCCGATCACCACCTGCGGCGTCACGGTGAGGCCAGGAACGCTGCGCGCGATGTGCCGCAGGCACGTCTCGAACGCGGTCGCGGCCCGGCCGTCGCCGAGTTCGATGACGCCGCGCACCCGACTACGGCAGGACCGCGGAAGCTCATCGGCGCGGGCCAACAGGTCGTCCCGCAGGACACCACGGCGCAGGGCGGCATCCACCACACACAGGGCGTCCACCTCCGGGAGGTCGCGGCAGCAGTCGAGCACGGTCTGCACCAGCGACGTCACCCGGCCGCCCGCGGCACCCCGCGTCACCGACGCAACGTCGACCACGCTGCCCTGCGAGAGGTCGCGCCACTTGAGGTCGACACCGACGCGACGTCCGGGTTCGACACGCCTGTTGCGGGCAACGGTGACCACCGGCGTGACCTCCTCACCGGGCACGAGCCGCAGATTGAGTCCCCAGAACTGGGCAGCGCTCCGACCGGAGACCACACCGCTGAGCCGGTGGGCCTCGCGCCACGCCGCCTCAAGGCCGGGGACGGCGTACCGCCCCTTGCCGACCGCCACGATCCGCTCGCGGGAGACCGCCTTCGCCAGGCTGCGCTTGGTGCAGTGCTTGCGCAACTCACCCGAGCTGGCGATGCCCCCGAGCTGACGAAGGACGTAGAGCGGATCCACCCGCCCAGTCTCGTCGCCAGCCGGCTCAGGCGCGAACCGTTCTCCACAGGCCCATGGGCGGACCGTTCGACATGCAGTTCGCCTGATTCGGGACACAGCCAGGCGTAACGGCTCGTACTGAGACCCGAACTGCATGTTGCACGGTCCGTCAGCCTGCCAGCCTCAGTGCTCGTGGGCCGCGCGTGTCCCGAGCATGACGCCCCAGCCGATGACGGCGACGCAGAGGCACACCTGCGCCGGGACCACGAGCACGAGCACGATCCCCAGGGAGTCCGCCGACGAGAGTGCGAATGCGGCGACCAGTGCGAGGAAGATGCCGGCGACGAAGAGGAAGGTCAGCGTCGACTGGGCCCCACCTCGCTCGGGCAACGGCAGCCCGCGTGGTGCGACCGACCGCTCCCGGCGTACGACGAGGAAGGCGGCGCGTTCGTCCTGCCCCGCGAACCCGAAGCGGTAGGCCTCGCCGCCGGAGCGCAGCACCATGAGGTCGCGCTCGCCCAGGGGCACGGCGTCGTCGAGCGCCGCCCACGGCATGGTCCAGGTGCTGCTCGCGAAGCGCCACACGGCTCCCCCGCCGGTCGCGACCAGCAGTCCGGACTGTCCGTCCATCGTCACCACCCACGCGCGGGCGTCGTCGTCCCAGCCGGACCGGGCGTCGCGCACCACGGCGTCGGGGACGTTGCTGAGGTCGAGCTCGTCGAGGTTCACCTCCGCTTCCTTCCCCGCGCCGACGTCACCCAATCCCTCGCGCTCCCTTGACCCAACGGACATGATGGAGCCCGTCAGGGACGCACATGCGAGAGGTGACCGATGCAGCTGAAGTTGTCCGAGGAGGATGCCGCGTTCCGTGAGGAGCTGCGCACCTACTTCACCACCAAGATCCCCCAGGAGATCCGCGACGCCGTCGCCGCGCGGCACGAGCTCACCAAGGAGCAGATCGTCGAGGCCCAGCGGATCCTCAACGCCGGCGGGTACGCCGTGCCGCACTGGCCCGTCGAGTGGGGCGGCCGCGGCTGGACCGAGCTGCAGCGCCACATCTGGCACGAGGAGCTGCAGCGCGCCTGCGTCCCGATCCCGCTGGCCTTCAACGCCTCGATGGTCGGCCCGGTGATCGCCGCGTTCGGATCGCAGGAGCAGAAGGAGAAGTTCCTCCCCAAGACGGCGAACCTCGACATCTGGTGGTCGCAGGGCTTCTCCGAGCCCGACGCGGGCTCCGACCTGGCGTCGCTGCGTACGACGGCCGTCCGCGACGGCGACGACTTCATCGTCAACGGGCAGAAGACGTGGACCACGCTCGGCCAGTACGGCGACTGGATCTTCTGCCTGGTCCGCACCGACCCGGACGCGAAGAAGCAGGCCGGCATCTCGTTCCTGCTGATCGACATGACCACGCCGGGTCTGACCGTGCGGCCGATCGAGCTGATCGACGGCGGCCACGAGGTCAACGAGGTCTGGTTCGAGGACGTGCGGGTGCCGGCAGAGAACCTGGTCGGCGAGCTCAACCACGGCTGGGACTACGCCAAGTTCCTGCTCGGCAACGAGCGCGTCGGCGTCGCCCCCGTGGGCGCCACCAAGCGGGTGCTGGCCAACGCCAAGAAGTGGGCCGGCGACCAGCTGTCCGACCCGCTGGTGGCCAGCCGCATCGTCGAGCTCGAGAACGAGCTGCTCGCCCTGGAGCTGACCGCCCTGCGGGTCGCGGCCAACTCCGCCGACGGCAAGCCGCACCCGGCCTCCTCGGTGCTGAAGCTGAAGGGCACCGAGCTGCAGCAGGCAGTCAGCGAGCTCGTCGTCGACCTGGCCGGCTCGGCGTCCCTGGCCTCGGGCGCCGCCGACGACGCCACCGACCTCGACTTCTGGACCCGCCGGTCGACCCCGGCCTACCTCAACCTGCGCAAGGCCTCGATCTACGGCGGATCCAACGAGATCCAGCGGCAGATCATCTCGCGCACGATCCTGGGACTGTGAGGAGCTGACATGGACTTCACCTACGACGACGAACAGCAGGCCCTGCGTGACGCCGTACGCGGACTGGTCGGCAAGAAGTACGCCGACTTCGAGAACCGGCGCCGTACGGTCGCCGACGACCCGGGCTTCGACGAGGACCTCTGGAAGGCGCTCGCCGAGATGGGCATCCTCGGGCTCCCGTTCGACGAGGAGGACGGCGGCACCGGCGCCGGCCCGGTCGAGACCTCGATCGTGGCCCAGGAGCTCGGCCGGGTCCTGGCACCCGAGCCATTCCTGTCCTCGGTCGTGCTGGCCGGCGGACTGGTCGCGATGGCCGGCTCCGACGAGCAGCGGGCCGAGGTGCTCGGCGCACTGTCGGCCGGCGAGATCGTGCTCGCCTTCGCCCACGACGAGCTAACCGGCACCGAGACGCGGGCGGTCACCGCCACCGAGTCTGGCGACGGCTGGTCCCTGACCGGTGTCAAGGAGCCCGTGCTGCACGGCGCCCGCGCCGATCGTCTCGTGGTCAGTGCCGCGCTTCCTGAAGGCGGCACCGGGCTGTTCCTGGTGGACGGGTCCGCGACGACCCGCACCGGCTATGCGACGTACGACGGGGGTCGGGCGGCGCGGGTCACCTTCGACGCCACGCCCGCAGTCGCCCTGGGCGAAGGCGACCAGAGCACCGTCATCGCACTGGTCCTCGACGGCACCCGCGTGATGGCCGGCAACCAGGCCGTCGGCGCGATGGAGGTGGCGCTCGAGACCACGACGGCGTACCTCAAGAGCCGCAAGCAGTTCGGCGTCACGCTGAACACGTTCCAGGCGCTGAACTTCCGGGCGGCCGACATGTACGTCTCGCTCGAGCTGACCAAGAGCATCGTGGCGTGGGCGACGATGGTGCTGGCCGAGGGCACACCCGAGGAGGTCACCGACGCCGCGGCCCGGGCGTCGCTCCAGGTCAGTCGCGCGGGCCGGCACGTCGGCCAGGAGGCGATCCAGCTGCACGGTGGCATCGGCATGACCGCGGAGTACTCCGTGGGCAGCTACACCAGCCATCTCACCGCGCTCGACCACATGTTCGGCGACGGCAACCACCACGTCCGCGCGCTGGCCTCCCGGGTCGGCGACTACGACGAGGTCGACCCGCTGGCCTGACCCGGCTGCCCGATGGGTGGATGCACCCATCGGGCAGCTGCGCGGATGGGTCATCCGCCCGACGCGGAAAGAGGTCGCTCGTTCCTAGCGTGGAGCTCCCGAACCACTGGAGGAGCCATGCACACCACGCACATCGAGACCGTCATCATCGGCGCCGGCCAAGCCGGACTCGCCACCGGCCACCACCTGCAACGCGCCGGCCGGAAGTTCGTGATCCTCGACGCCGCGAGCCGGGTCGGGGACCAGTGGCGGCGGCAGTGGGACACCCTGCGGCTCTACTCCCCCGCGAAGTACGACGGCCTGCCGGGAATGCCCTTCCCGGCCAGGCCGTGGTCGTTCCCGGGCAAGGACGCGGTGGCCGACTACCTCGAGGCCTACGCCGCGAAGTTCTCCCTGCCGATCCGCTTCGACACCCGGGTCACGGGACTCGACCCGCACCCCGGCGGGGGCTACACGGTCACCACGGAACGTGACACCTTCACCTGTGACGACGTCGTCGTCGCCACCGGCACCTTCGGCCGTACGCCGCGACTTCCCGACTTCGCCGACCAGCTCGACCCGGGGATCCTGCAGTTGCACTCGAGTGAGTACCGCCGCCCGGGCCAGCTGCGCGACGGCCCGGTCCTGGTCGTGGGCGCCTCCCACTCCGGCACCGACATCGCCTACGAGGTCGCGCAGACCCACCCCACAATGCTGGCCGGGAGGGACTGCGGCCAGATCCCGATCCGCATCGAGAAGCCCGTCGGACGTGCGATGTTCCCGCTGATCGTCTTCGCGTGGCGCCACGTGCTCACCCGGCGTACGCCGATCGGGCGCAAGCTGATGCCCGAGGTCCGGTTCCACGGCGGCCCGATGATCCGGGTCAAGCGGTCCGACCTGGCCGCCCGCGGGGTCGAGCGCGCCACCGACCGGGTGACCGGCGTTCGCGACGGACTGCCGGTGGTCGGCGACGAGGTGAAGGACGTGGCGAACGTCGTGTGGGCGACCGGCTTTCGGCAGACCCTCGAGTGGATCCACCTGCCGATCCTCGGCGACGACGGCTGGCCCACCGAGATGCGCGGCGTCGTCGAGAAGGCGCCCGGCCTGTTCTTCTGCGGCCTGGCCTTCCAGTTCGCGTTCAGCTCGATGGTGCTCCCCGGGGTGGGCCGCGACGCCGAGTTCCTGGCCCGCCAGATCGTGCGCCGCGCCGCACAGCCGCAGAGGGCACCGCGCCCGGCCCGTGCAGCCTGAGCGAACCGGCGCGCCCGGCCCCGATCCCGCCGTATGCTCGCACGAGGAGGTTCGCGCGATGGGCGTGGTCGACGATCTGGTGCGCGCTCGGGAGACCTTCGAGCGCGGTGACTGGGCGGCCGCGTTCGAGGCCTGGACCACGGTCGCGCCCGACGCGTTGGCACCGGAGGACCTCGCCGAGTTCGCCACGGCAGCGTTCCTGCTGGGCCGGCGCGAGGTCGCCGTACAAGCGCTGCAACGGGCGTTCGGACTGCAGGTCGCAGCCGACGACACGCGCGCTGCGGTGCTCACGGCGTTCCGGCTCTGCATGACCTTCGACACCGGTGGGGAGCACCAGGTGGCCGCCGGTTGGGCGGCCCGCGCGCAACGCCTCGTCGAGCAGGTCGACGGTGAGGCCGTCGAGCGGGGCTACGTCGCGTACCTGCAGATGCACCAACGGATCGCCACCGCCGACTGGGCCGGCGCCGCCCTGTTGGCGGAGTCGGTGGTCGAGCACGGACGCCGGCACGGCGACCCGGACCTCACCGCGATCGGGCTCGCCTCCCTCGGCCGCCTGTCGATCTACTCCGGCCGGGTTCCCGAGGGGCTGGCCCTCTTCGACGAGGCGATGGTCGGAGTGGCCTCCGGCGAGGTCGGTCCGATCTTCGCCGGCAACGTCTACTGCGTGATGGTCGAGGGCTGCCAGGAGATCTCGGACCTCGGCCGCGCGTCGGCCTGGACCGCCGCCCTCACCCGCTGGTGCGCGGCGCAGCCGGGGCTCGTCACGTTCACCGGCCAGTGCGCCGTCCACCGTGGCCAGATCATGCGGCTGCACGGCGACTTCGCCCGCGCGATCGAGGAGTACGACGCTGCGGTCGAGCGCTACCTGGCGGCGGACACCCCAGAGGCCGCCGGACTTGCGCTGGCCGAACGCGGCGACGTCCTGCGGATCATGGGCGACCTCGACGCAGCGGAGGCCAGCTATGACCGCGCCGCCGACCGCGGGTTCGAACCCCAGCCCGGGTTGGCGTTGCTGTGGTCGGCCCGCGGCCGGGACGAAGCGGCCTCCGCGGCGATCCGCAGGCTGCTGGCCGAGACGCCGGACCCGGTGCACCGGTCACGGCTCCTCGAGGCCGCCGTCGAGATCCTGCTGGGCACCGACCCGGAGGAAGCACGCGGGCTCGCCGTCGAGCTCGAGCAGGTCGCCGCCGACTTCGGGTGCGAGGGCCTGCAGGCGATGGCGGCCCACTGCCTCGGCCGGGTCGAGCGGGCGGCCGGCGACGCGTCGGGCGCGTTGCCCTACCTGCGCAAGGCCGCCGCCCTGTGGGGCGCGATCAACTGTCCCTACGAGGTGGCGCGGGTCGACGTGCAGGTCGGCCTCGCGCTGCGTCAGCTCGGGGACGTCGAGAGCGCCACGCGCGCACTCACCCACGCCCGGCGTACGTTCGTCGAGCTCGGTGCGCGTGACGCCGCGGAGACGACGGCACGACTGCTCGAGCCGGCCGGCCGGCCGGACGGCCTCACCGGCCGGGAGGTCGAGGTGCTGCGCCTGGTCGCCGCCGGTCGCAGCAACGCCCAGATCGCCGCCGAGCTCGTGCTCAGCGAGAAGACGGTGGCCCGGCACCTCAGCAACATCTTCACCAAGGTGGCCGTGGGTTCACGCACCGCCGCGGCGGCGTACGCCTTCGAGCACCACCTGGTGTGAGGTCAGCGCCGCCTGCGCCTCTCCTTGACCTTGTCCTTCGTGCCGTCGCGCTTGTCCTTCACCGGCACGAGCTCCAGCGACTGCACCCGCCAGGTGCGCTTGTGCCGCACGAGGGTGAACCTGATCGGCGCCACCCCCGGCTTGATCTTCTCGACCTGTCCCTTGCCCCGCTTGATCTTCACCGGGTAGCGGATCACGAAGAACTTCACCTTCGCGGTCTTCTCGCGCTTGTGCAGTCGCACCTCCATCGGCACACTCTCGATGCCCAGCGAGGTGACCTTCGCCTTGCCCTCGTGCGCGGCCTCCATGGCGTCGGCCAGCGTCGCGCAGGCAACGCAGTCCGGCGTGCTCAGGTCGCGGACGATCTTCGTCCTCCCCGTCCGCAGGCCGTAGTTGTAGGCGTCGATCCAGTAGCCGACGAAGTACTTCGCACCCGACTCGGTCATGCTCATGTTCTTCGGGATGGGCGGCGGTCCGCCGGGCTTGGGTACGTCGACCCGACTGTCGACCTTCGCGCCGGTCTGCGGCGGGTCCTCCGCGCAGGCCGAGGTCCCGAGGAACAGGGCGAGCACGAGCGCGCCTGCCCGGAGTCGGTGCTGTCGGCGCTGTCGTCGACCGGGAGCCATCACTGCCTTTCGTCGGGGTGACTGTCCCCCCGACCAACGCGTCAACCGGCCTCGGGTCACGCCGGCACCGCGGCTGGCGGAATGTTCACTTCGACATGCAGTTCAGCGATACCGGGACCGATCCCACGCTGGGCGGCCCGCGCGTGGGACGAACTGTATGTCGAAGTGAACTCCTGCTCCTGTGTCGCCGTCAGAGACAGGCGGGAACCGGTCCTCAGAGCTCCTCGGCACCCAGCGTCTTCGGGTTCTCCGCCAGGTCCTTGCGCACCCGCGGGTCGTCGGCGTCGGCGTGGTAGTCGTACGCCGTGGTCTCGTCGGTGCCGTTGTCGACCTTGCCGGCCCGCAGCAGGACCGTCGCGGCCACCGTGACCAGGAGGTTGAGCACGAACGCGGTCAGCGCGATGTAGCCCAGGTCTCCGATCACCGGCATCACGTCGAGCGATCCACCGAAGTGCTTGCCGGTCGCCGGGTTGACCACCTGGTAGGCCTGGACCGTGCCGTAGACCATGCCGACCGCCCAGCCGAGCAGCAGCGCCCACTTGTGGAACCAGCGCGTGTAGAGGCTGAACACCACCGCCGGGAAGGTCTGCAGGATCCAGATGCCGCCCAGCAGTTGGAAGTTGATCGCGTTCTGCTTGTCCATCGTGAAGACGAAGACCAGCGCGAACGCCTTGACCAGCAACGACATCAGCTTGGAGACCTTGGCCTCCTGCTTGTCGGTCGCCCGTGGGTTGATCCACTCCTTGTAGATGTTGCGGGTGAAGGTGTTGGCCGCCGCGATCGACATGATCGCCGCCGGCACGAGCGCCCCGATCGCGATCGCCGCGAACGCGACCCCCGCGAACCAGGCCGGGAACGCGTCCTCGAACAGCTGCGGGATCACCAGCTGCGCATTGGGTTCGCCGTCCAGGCCGACCGGCTTGGTGCCGGCCGCGATCGCCACCCAGCCGAGCAGGGCGAGCAGCCCGAGCACGAAGCTGTACGCCGGCAGGATGGCCGCGTTGCGACGGATCGTGTTGCGACTGCTCGACGAGAGCGACGCGGTGATCGAGTGGGGGTACATGAACAGGGCGAGCGCAGACCCGAGCCCGAGCGTCGCGTAGGCCCACATCTGGCCGTCACCGGGCACGAACGAGCCGGTCGGCTTGCCGGTGGTCTCGCTGGTGGCCGCCATCTTGTCCTCGGCGGCACCGAAGATGTGCTCCCAACCGCCGAACTTCGTGGGCAGGTAGATGATCGCCACGATGATCACGAGGTAGATCAGGGCGTCCTTGACGAACGCGATCATCGCCGGCGCCCGCAGGCCCGACGTGTAGGTGTAGGCGGCCAGGATCACGAACGCGACCAGCAGCGGCAGGTCGGCGGCCAGCCAGTTGTCGCCGCCACCGACACCGGCCACCTCGAGCACGGCCTGGATGCCGACGAGCTGCAGCGCGATGTAGGGCATCGTGGCCAGGAAGCCGGTGACCGCGATCGCCAGCGACAGCTCGCGTGAGCCGTAGCGCCCACGCACGAAGTCGGCGCTGGTGACGTAGCCGTGCCGGTGGCTGACCGACCACAGCCTGGCCATGAAGACGAAGATGATCGGGTAGAGCACGATCGTGTAGGGCACCGCGAAGAAGCCGGCCACCGAGCCGGTCGCGAACATCGCCGCCGGCACCGCCACGAACGTGTACGCCGTGTAGAGGTCGCCGCCGAGCAGGAACCAGGTGACCCAGGTGCCGAACCGGCGTCCACCGAGGCCCCACTCGTCGAGCGAGTCGAGGTTGTCACCGCGGCGGAACCGGGCGGCACTGAAGCCGAGCACGGTCACCACGAGGAACAGGATGATCAGCACGGCGAGGGCGACGCCGTTGACTCCGGTGTCGGCCGCCATCACGGTCACGTCCGCGCTCACTTCAGCACCTTCCCGCTCTGGCCGCGTGCCGCGAGCACCAGGCGGTGCGCGGAGTAGGTCATCGCGGAGCAGAGGAAGACCCAGACGAACTGGTACCAGAAGAAGAACGGGATGCCCCAGAGGCGGGGCTCGATCTTCGCGTAGCTGCCGACCCACATCAGGGCGACGACCGGGATGAGGAGGAGCACTCCTGCGGCGACGAGCATGAACTTGTTGGCGGGCGGGACGACGCGCGTCTCCCCGGAATCCGATCCGAGTGGCATGTGACCGACGTTACTCACATCGGACGTGGGGTGTCACACACGCATTTCCGTGGAGCGCCCGACGGTAGGTCCGACGGGACGAACGGTCGGTGCCTCAGCGCTCGTGGGCGGCCGGTGCGCTCAGGCCGGCTCGAGGTCCTTGCTCCACAGCACCGCGCCGGTGATGTCGCGCAGGCTCATCGTGAGGAGTCCGTCCCGGTCGATCTCGGCGTGGCCGAAGAACTGGTGACCGGCCCGCGGCGACTCGTTGGGAGTGTCGGCGTGGGCGGAGAACACCACCTCGGGTCCGAAGGTCGCGTCCATCTCGTTGGGCCCGAAGGTGCCGGCCGCGATCGGACCTGCCACGAACTCCCAGAACGGGTCGAAGTCGGTGAACGCGGCCCGCGACGGGTCGTAGTGGTGGGCCGCGCAGTAGTGCACGTCGGCGGTGATCCAGACGACGTTCTTGATGCCGTGCCGCTTGAACGCGGAGAGCACCTCCGCGATCTCGAGCTCCTTGCCGAGTGGTGCGCCGGGATCGCGGTTCGAGAGGCTCTCCTGGTTCACCGGCCCGTCGGGGACGACGATCCCCAGCGGCAGGTCCGCGGAGATCACCTTCCAGGTCGCCTTCGAGCGGCGTACCTCCCTGATCAGCCAGTCGACCTGCTCCTCACCGAGGATGCGGGTGCGCTCCTTCTCGAGGCCGGGGTGTTCTCGTCCTTGAACGTGCGCATGTCGAGGCAGAACACGTCGAGCTGCGGCCCGCGTTCGACCTTGCGGTAGATGCGGGCCGGGGCGAAGCCGTGGTCGCGTCGGTGCGCCCGGGCATCCGCGATCGGCATGTACTCCTGCCAGGCCTGGCGTGCCCGCGCAGCGAGTACGTCGACGGAGCGTTCCTGCGTGTAGCGCGGGTCCTCGAGAACCTCGCCGGGCCACCAGTTGTTGGTCGTCTCGTGGTCGTCCCACTGCGCGATCACCGGCACGTCGGCGTACATCGCCCGCACGTTGTGGTCGAGCAGGTTGTAGTTGTGCCGGCCGCGGAACTCGGTGAGCGTCTCGGCGACCTTGCTGACCTCCTCGGTGACCAGGTTGCGCCAGACCTGACCATCGGGCTCGACCACCTCCGCGACCATCGGGCCGTCGGCGTAGATGGTGTCGCCGGCGTGGATGAAGAAGTCGGGCCGGGTCTCGTGCATCGCGCGGTAGCCGAGCAGCCCGCCGAGCTCCTCGTTGATCCCCCAGCCCTGGCCGCAGGTGTCGCCGGTCCACACGAAGCTCGTGCGCGCCGGGTGCACTGCCGCGGTCGAGAACCTCGCTGTCTGTCGCTCCCCGAGGTTGCCGTCGCCGTCCTCGAAGGCCAGCTCCACGGCGTACTCCCGGCCCGGCGCCAGCCCGTCCAGCGCGATCTTGGCGGTGAAGTCGGTCTCCGCGGTGGCCCAGGGCCCGCGCACCACGCGGGTGCTCCGGCCACTGCCGACTCGCGCGACGAGGCGGCCCGGTCGGGAGGCCCGCGCCCACGTGACCGCGGACCGGGTGGTCACGTCGCCGGTCTGGACGCCGGAGGTGAGATCGATGCGGCCACGCACCAGGGCGGGCGACGCGAGGGCCGGGCCGGCGCCCAGCGCGACGACGCCTCCCGCGCCGACCTGGAGGAGCGTACGACGGTCGAGGTGCCTGCCCAGTTGAGTCATGGCCTCAGCCAAGCGCGACGGAATGGCCGTGGGGTGACGTGCAGGTGACAGGTTTGGCGGCGACGCGTTCGGGTCACAACAGCAGGCATGTCGCCGAGCCCACCCACCCGTTCGCCGGGTTCTGCCAGACACCGCTTGGTCCATCTGACAGGCTGCACCTCGTGACCTGGGGAGCCGCCGCGACGAAACGAATCCTGCTCGAGATCGTGGGTTGGACGCTGGTGCTTGCCGGCATCGCGGCCCTGGTCCTGCCCGGCCCCGGGCTGGTCCTCCTGTTCTGCGGACTCCTCGTGCTCTCGCAACAGTACGAATGGGCCGAGCGCCGCCTCGAGCCAGTCGAACGCCGGGCCATGCAGGCTGCTGCCGAGGGCGTCCGGACCTGGCCTCGCATCATCGGCTCGACACTGGGCGCGCTCTGGCTCGTCGGCATCGGCATCTACTGGATCGTCTCGCCGCCGGCACCGGACTGGTGGCCGGTCCCCGACCGCTGGTGGCTCTTCGGCGGCCTGGGCACCGGCATCACCCTGGTGCTCTCCGGAATCCTGGCCTTCGGCCTGCTGATCTACAGCTACCGCCGGTTCCGCGGACAGGTGATGAGCGGCATGACGGCCGAGCAGGCCGTCGCCAGCACCGAAGAGGACGATTGACAACTTCCCCGGATTTGGGGTCTCCCGGCAGGTCCCTGCCGACATAGCGTCGTGGTGTCCGGCGCCGGTGGACAGAGGGTGCACGCGCGTCCGGCTGGGAGAACATGTGAACACCGAAGAACTGGGCGACCGCCTCTTCGCGTCCTTGCTGGGCTGCCTGGACATCATGAGCGTGTACGTCGGCGACCGCTTCGGGCTCTACCGCCTGCTGCGGCCCGGCGCGCTGACCTCCCACGAGCTCGCGGCCGCGTCCGGGATGCATCCCCGCTACACGCAGGAGTGGCTGGAGCAGCAGTGCGTGGCCGGCTTCGTCGCGGTCGACGATGCGGGCGCGGATCCCGCCGTACGCCGCTACGGCCTGCCGCCCGGCCACGTGCCGGTCTTCGCCGACCCGGACAGCGAGGCCTACTTCACCGCGTTCGCCCGACTGGCGGCGGCGGCCGTGGCCCAGATGCCCGCCCTGCTCGAGGCCTACCGGACCGGAGGCGGTGTCGGGTGGGCCGAGTTCGGCGCCCAGATGCGCACCGCGCAGGCCGAGGGAAACCGGCCGCTCTACCTCCACTCGCTGGGCCGCGACTGGCTGCCGGCCGTACCGGAGATCCACGCCGCCCTCGGCCGCGGTGGCGCCGTGGCCGACATCGGGTGCGGCGAGGGGTGGTCCTCCATCGGGATGGCGTTGGCCTACCCGAAGGCCGTCGTCCACGGCTATGACGTCGACGAGGCCTCGGTCCTCGCGGCCACCGAGCACGCACGGTCGTACGGCGTCGACGGCCGGGTCACCTTCCACCACAGGGACCTGGTCTCCCAGCCCCTGGGCATGACCTACGACGTGGTGACCGCGTTCGAGTGCATCCACGACCTGCCTGATCCGGTCGCGGTCCTGGCTGCGGCCCGCGAGATCCTGGCGCCCGGCGGGACGGTGCTGGTCATGGACGAGCGGGTGCCCGAGGCGTTCAACGGGCCGGGCGACCCGGTCGAGCACCTGATGTACAACTTCTCGATGTTCGTCTGCCTGCCCGACAGCATGTCGCACACGGACTCGGTGGCGACCGGCACCGTGATGCGTCCGGCGACACTCGAGCGCTATGCGCGTGAGGCCGGGTTCAAGGGGGCCGAGGTGCTGCCGATCGAGAACGACATGTTCCGCTTCTACCGGCTGCCGAGCGCCGACTAGACGAGCTGGACACCCAGTCGGCGGGCCACCGCGTCACCGCCGACCTCGCGGATCACCGCCGGGTCCCCGACGACCACCAGGGCGTCGGTGGCCCGCGACATCCCGACGTACAACCGCTCGCGGGCGCGCTCGCGCACCTCGGGTTCGTTGACGCAGAGCACGACCGCCTTCCGCTCGAGGCCCTTGCACCCCAGCACGTGGCCGTAGAAGACCTCGTCGGGGTCCCAGAAGGATCGCCAGTAGCCGTCCTGGTCGTGGAAGTCGGTGCGCTCGACCTGGATCGGGTGTCGCTTGCCGGTGGTCAGCAGCATGATGTTCGCCGGCTTCCAGCCCTCGTCGAGCATCTGGTCGACCACGTCGTCCGCAGTGCCGATCGAGTCGTCGGCACTGGCGGCCACGAAGCGCACGTCGGGCCCGTCTCCGCCGCTGGCGTACATGCGTGAGGGAGCCAGCGGGCCGAACGAGTCGTGGATCTGCCGGGTGTTGCGCAGGTTGTGGTCGAGCACCAGCGGCACCAGTTGCACGGGCGGCCGGCCGAACCTGGCGAAGATGCGCTGGTTCTCGTCGGAGTAGACGTAGAGCCCGCCCTCCTCCTCGTCGCGCAGCGCCTTGAGCACCGGGCGCCACCACGTGTCGGCGAAGTCCTGCGCCTCGTCGACGATGATCGCGTCGAACTTCGCACCGTCGTCAAGGCCCTCGGCGAGGTCGCCCATGAGCTGCGGGAGGTCGACCTCCCAGAAGTCGCTGTTGGTGCGGTCGCCTTCAGGGGCACCCCACTGCTTGCCGAAGTCGTGGAAGGTGCCCACGAATGCCGGCCGCTCCTTGCGGTTCCAGGTCGACACCTCGCGCTTGAGGTGCTCGGCGAGGCCGAGGGAGTAGCAGAGCACGGCGACCCGTTGTGCCTTGCGGTCGCCGCGTCCCCGGGTCAGCTGCTTGGCCTGCTGCAGGGCCAGCACGGTCTTGCCGCTGCCGGCGCCGCCGCGCACCTCGACCCGCTTGAGCAGCCGGGTCACCTGGAGGATCGAGGCCTGCTCCTGCGTCAGCCGGTCGACGGTGGCCGCACGGTCCTCGGCGTCCGCGTTGACGTCGTACGACGTGGGCAGCCGCCCGTTGAGGATGTCGACGATCGCCTCGATGTCGTCGTACGTCGGCGGGCGCTGCCCGTGCTGCATGTCGCGCGCGTTGGTGCGCAGCCGCTCGACGAGCGTCTTCATCGCAGCCTTGCCGTGCAGCGCCCAGTGCGGCAGGTCCGGCACCTCGGCGTCGAGCTCGATGTCGGTGTACGGCGTGATCACACCATGGGCCCATGCGATCCGCTGCCGGCTTCCCCAACGCGGGTCGCGCTCGACGTACGTTCGCAGGGAGTACTTCGAGCCGCGGGCCTGGTCGACGGGGTGAATCTCGGCGGTGCGCCCGCGCCGGGTGATCCACCACTTGTCGTCCTCGCGCCAGACGCTGCCGCCCTTGATCTCGAGCACCAGCGCGCCGAGGTCGGGCATCAGCACCAGCAGGTCGATCTCGTGGTCCTTGGTCTCGTCGGTCAACCGCCGGTTGGCCACGAGGACGTCGTCGTCACCGAGCGTGTCGCGCAGCAGCTCCCACACCTGCTGCTCGGAGGTGGTGGTGAAGACGGGGCTCTCGGGGATCAGGCGGACCATGCCCCGCACCTTGCCACGGGCGCAACGCACCGGTGGGTGGATTGGCATTTCGGACCGGGGCTGTGGATAACTTCCGCGCCGTTCGAGCGATCCGACCTAGCCTCCCGGCATGCGAATTCTTCTCGGGATCGTGCTCGCTCTCTGTTGTCTCTCGGCCTGCTCGAACGACGGCTCCGATGGCTCCGACGGACCGCCCGCAACTGAGGGCTCCGGTGTGACCGGGCTGTTCGTCGAGGGGCACGTCGAGAGGGCCTGGACCACCAGGCTCCGGGCGATCGGTCAACCCGTGGTGGTCGGCCGCACTGCCGTCGTACTCACCAGGGCTCCCCGCCACAGGCTGGCCATCGTCGGGCTCGACGCCGACAACGGACGACGCCTGTGGCGGCATCCGTTCCAGCCGAGCAACATCGCCACGGGCTACTACACGCGGCCCTTCGTGGGCACCTCGAAGTCCGGCCACAGGTTCGTCGTCTTCCAGCGACCCGACGACGTCGCGAGGTCTGACCAGTGGGCCGAACCCCTGGTGGCGGTGGCTCCGCGCTCGGGCAGAGTGGTCCACTCGACGGAGCCCGTCGACGTCACCGACGTGGTCGACACGTGCCTCGACGGCAAGGACATGTGCGTGGCGATCGTGCGCGACGGCGGCTCCGAACGCGTGCGGTTCCGTCTCGACAGGGGCGGTCTGCGGCCTGCCCACGACGGCGTCACGATCGGGTCGCGCATGCTTGCCGACGGTGGGCTCTACTCCAGCGGCGGCACTCCCGAGAGCTTCGGACGAGCACACGCAGGCAAGGTGCAGTGGGTGCGCAGACTGGCCGGGACCTTCGGTGCGGCCCACACCAGCGACCAAGGTTGGAGCCTGGCGTACGACGAGAAGGCCGGTGTCTTCTGGGGCAGCGTCGGCAGGACGTACACCTCCGACGACATCGACAGCCTGTGGCGCAACCGGCGACCGCTCAGCCCTTCCGACACGGGGGTGGTCGGCTTCGACGCGGCCACCGGAGAGGTGCTGTGGCGTCGGAAGACAGCCGACAACTACTGCGGCACCCAGGCGGACGACGACCTGCCGGTCCGTTGCTTCCACCTCGTGCGCTTCACGAAGTACGTTCCCGGCCAGTCGATCAGCGGGAAGGTCCGGCGCCTGCGCATGGAGGGCTTCGACGTGAAGACCGGCCGCACCACCTGGTCGGTGTCGGTCCGCGGCAAGGCTGCCGAGAACGCCAACGCCCAGAAGGGGCGAGTCGCGGGACGCATCACGAACCTGCATCTCAAGCAGGGTTGGCGAATCGTCTTCCTCACCGACGGCAGGACCCGGGCGGCCGAGCCGGGCGAGGTGTTCCTGTGCACCGGCAAGGTGACGACCTACGCCTATCACCTCGACGACGACGCGTCCGGCGTCCGACGCACCGGGGACTACTTGCGCTCGACCTGCACCGTGCGCGGCAAGCGGGTCTCGGGGGTTCCGTCGGTCTCCGCACTCACGTCGGGCGCGGCGGAGAAGGCGCCGGGCGCCACCTGGCTGGTGGCCACTGCCCGTGGGGTGACCGCCTACCGCATCACGCAGTGAGGATGGACCTGGCGACTGCGCTCAGGCGGCGTCGTCGATGAACTCGTACTCGGCGAGGAGGTCACTCGGGTCTTGTGGTTCGAGCACGGCCAGGTGGCGTGGCGGGTCGGCCCAGCCGGGCAGGGGTGGTGCGGTGGAGACGTAGGTGTGTCCCGTCGGGGTGGTCGTGGTGACTTGATGTCGCCCGTGGGGTGGGTGGTGGCCGGTGGCGGTCCAGCCGGGTGCTTGTTTGGCGTAGTTGCAGCCCTCGCACAGTCCTTGGAGGTCTTCCTCGACCGTCTGCCCGCCGTTGATGACGCCGGTGGCGTGGTCGATGTGTCTGATGGGTGCGTCGCAGAACAGGGTGCGGCAGATGCCGCCATCTCTGGTGCGGATGAGGTGGCTCAGTCCGTGGGGGACGATCCGGGACCTCGAGTCCATCGCCGTGAGGCCGCCGTGGGGTGAGGCGTACACCTTCCGCAACCAGGTCTGCAGCCCCGTCTTGGCTCCGGCTTCAAGTGCGGTGGCGACCAGAGGGCGGGCCAGGTCGGCGGGGATGGTGCCGTGTCCGTCGAGGTGCGCGGGGTCGTGACTGGTGCCGAGGAGCGTCTGGTCGGAGACCACCAGGTTGATCATCACCGGCACCGCCGGNTGGCGGGCCAGGTCGGCGGGGATGGTGCCGTGTCCGTCGAGGTGCGCGGGGTCGTGACTGGTGCCGAGGAGCGTCTGGTCGGAGACCACCAGGTTGATCATCACCGGCACCGCCGGGGCCTGGGTCTTGCCGGTGACACGTTCGACGAGGGTGTCGGCCATGATCTGCGCCCGGGTGCGTTCGTCACCACCGGCGATCAGGGTGTCGGCGGCCTTCTTCAACGCCGCATACACCTGCACGCCTTGCCCGACCGGGAGGTGGCCGGTGAGGTAGGTCATCGTGTCCGGTGCCGGACGGATGGTGACCCGGCGGTCCTTCTCCGCCTTCGCCCGCCGGTGGGCCACCGAGGCGGGGTCGAGATGGTGACCCGGCGGTCCTTCTCCGCCTTCGCCCGCCGGTGGGCCACCGAGGCGGGGTCGAGCTTCGCGGCCATTTTGCGGGCCTGGTCACCGACCTGTTTCTCCGACAGCTTCGCGACCTTCTCGAGGTCGCCGGCGATCTCCTTGTCGACCTTCGCGCGGTCGTCGACCTCGAGGCAGGCGGTCTCCTTGGCGAGGAGGGTGGCGGCCCATTCGGTGATCTGTNAGGTCGCCGGCGATCTCCTTGTCGACCTTCGCGCGGTCGTCGACCTCGAGGCAGGCGGTCTCCTTGGCGAGGAGGGTGGCGGCCCATTCGGTGATCTGTCCGGCCCGGAACGCGGCCCGGGTGTGCGGCAACTCTGCCCGAAGGAGCTTGGCGAGGCCGAGGTGTCGTTTCCCGCGGTAGGGCGACTCCCTGCGGGCGAGGGCGAGTTGTTCGGGGATGCCGCGGCCCTGGCGGCGCTTCCCGACCCCGGAGGCGGCGGCCTTGGCGCGCATCGACTGGTCGAAGTCGACCGAGAGCTCGGCCTGGGCGGCGGCGATGGCTGACTTGAGGGTCTCGAGGGCGCCGATGACGTCGATGCGGGCGTCGTCGTCGCTCACCGACTCGGAGACGTTCAGCAAGGCTTCTGTCCAGGCGGTCACTGTCGAGGCGTCCAGCACCACTCCAGGGGCCGCGGTGGGCTCCTGGGGCGGGGTGACTTNTCGGAGACGTTCAGCAAGGCTTCTGTCCAGGCGGTCACTGTCGAGGCGTCCAGCACCACTCCAGGGGCCGCGGTGGGCTCCTGGGGCGGGGTGACTTCGGATCCTTCGAACATGTGTTCGAGTCTATCGAGTTTCGTCAACCCTGGCAAGGGATTCTCGACATCTGTGGACAAGAAATCCCAGTCCCCGCAAGGACAGTTCAGTGGCCCGCGCCACGGCCAGTCCAGACGTCAGCTCTCGGGTGGCCCGGGTTCGTCGCGCAGCCGCGGTTCGACGCGTGACTCCGGGTTGAGGCCACGCTTGTCGGCGTAGAACGCACGGATCTTGTCCATGTCGCCGGCCACGTCATCGGTCATGTGCAACGTCGGACCGAAGCCGAGGGTGCGACTGGGTCCGTCGATGAAGCCGAACGACACCGGCAGTCCGGTCTGCCGGGCCAGTCGGTGGAACCCCGACTTCCAGTGGTCGGCGTGGCCCCGGGTGCCTTCGGCGGCGATGACGATGACGAACTTCTCGTCCTGCGCCGCCTCCTTCTCCAGCTCGGCGACCACCTCGGACGCGTTGGAGCGGTCGATGGCGATGCCACCGGTCGAACGCAGGATCCAGCCGACGGGGCCCTTGAACAGCTCCTGCTTGACCAGGACGCGCGGCGACACCTCCTGCGACCACAGCAGCACGAGCATCGCCACCCAGTCCCAGTTCGACGTGTGGGGGGCTCCGACCATGATCCCGCCGGGCGGCACCACGCCGACCGTGCGCCAGCGGGTCACCTTCAACGCGGCCCTGGCGATGCTGCGGCGGACGATCATGCGGTGGTCTCCATGGCTGAACAGTAGGGCGTCACGGAGATGGATACCTCGTCCCTACGGACCGTCGACCAGCGTCGGCTTGCCTTCGACGACGCGCAAGGGCACCGACGAGCCCTCGGAGGTGACCGTTCCGGACACGTCTCGCCACGGCCCTCCCCGCACCCGGAAGCGCGCCGAGTACGCCGTCGACACCTGAGGCTTCACGGTCACGTGCGCGTCGACGTACTCATGGCTGACGTAGGCGGTCATCGGCAGGCTCGCGTCGAACGCGACGCCCGGTCCGCTCGTCGTCTGGGTGGTGCCGTCGCCATGGGTCCAGGTGTACGACATGGGCGTGATCTCCAGGTCGACCCGGATTCCGAGGAGCCGAACCGAGCGCACGAATGGCTTCGCGTCGGTGTGGAAGATCGTCTCGAAGTTCACGAGGGTCTTGCCGCCCGGCGGCTGGATGACGATCGCCGGCTTCGGAAGAGTGATCCGCTGCAGTGCCCGCAGCACCATCACCTGTGTGATCTGCTGCTGTGGTGGCGCCTGGCACACGTCGCCCGTGTCGCCATCCGTGGCAACCGAGACGGATGCACACGCTGCACCATGAAGGGCCCACTTCATCAATTCTTCTGGTGTCGGCGCGCGCGTGGGGCAGGAGTTGGAAGTATCAGAAGTCTCCCCTCCAAGAGCGAACGCATCGAGAGTCGCCTCAGCGTGAACGACCTCGGATATCGCGCTCTTGTCGCACGGATCCCCGGCGGGTGAGCCTTGAGCATCAACAGCGACTGCGAGCGCGCACTGGCACATAGACATCACCGCCGCGATCACCGACGCCACCAGCCACCTCATCCTCCGTTGACCTCCAGCCAACCCACTGCCCATTCGCCCGAGTACTTGCGCAAATACAGGCGAAACCCTCGATAGCCCGGTGGCGTCGAGGAAAGAACTCGTCCCTGACGGTCAAGCTTCTTCTGGCGCGTCGCGTGGACCACGAGACCAATCATCCGAACGCTTGGTTGATCCGTATCCACAGCCTTCAAGGACGTGATCTTGTACTGGCCGCCCACCATGGACTTACCGTTCGCGTACCCCTCATCCACTGCCTCAACGCCACTGGAGCAAGGGGTGCATTTTTCTGAGTGCAGGGCCTTGAGGGGCTCGGTGTCGCCCGTCTCCTGGGCGTAGTTGACCATCGCGACCCAGTAGCGCGCGAAGGCCTGGGCAGCCTTGTCGCCTGAGCCCTCTGCCGCAGCAGGCATCGTCGGCGCAGTGATCGGCACAGGGGTGGTCGACTCGGAGGGCGAGGTGCTCGACGACGGCATCGTCACCGACGGGCTCGGCTCGTCCTTGGCGTTCGGCTCGTCGTCCGAGCACGCTGACAACGCCAACAACGGCAGGCACAGCGCCGCCGCAACCCAACGACGTACGACCATCGGCTCACCTTCCCGAGATTCAGCGCGACCCCAGAACCGTACGCAAATCGGACAACGGTTGGAAGTCCCAGGTCGCTGACCTGTGGACGAGCAAGGGACCGGACTTGGCATTCCGTGGAGAAGGCTTGGGTCGATGACCGAGAATGCTCAACGTGACGAGGGATCCGGACGACCGCGCTCGGAGAGCGCGCGCCCGCGAGCTCGCCCGGCTCATGAAGGAGCTCGACGAGGCCGACCGCAGGGGCGGCCTCGGCACCTGGCCTCCGCCTGCTCGACCCAGGCGGACGCACACCCGTCGGACCACGTTGCTGCTCTCCGGCACGATCACGCTGTTGGTGCTCAGCATCGTCGTCGCGCTCCATCCCGGACCTCAGGCCAGCGCGCTGCGCAGGGTCCTCGGCTTCGGCGACCAGCGGATCCTGGCCGCCCCCGACGTCCCGGACACCGGCGGGTCGTACCAGTTCGTCGAGACGCAGCGCGACGGCAAGACGCCGGTCGGCTACGACCCCTGCAAGAAGATCGAGATCGAGATCAATCCCGAAGACGCACCCGACGGATACGAAGAGCTCATCGAGGACGCCGCCCGCCACACCTCCTCAGCCACCGGTCTGGCCTTCGACATCGTCGGTACCACCGACGACCGGCCGACCTTCGAGCCCAGCGTTCCGCGACGGGAACCGGTGCTCGTCGCCTGGGCCTCGGAGGACGAGGTCGAGGAGCTCGCCGACGACGTCGCCGGCGTTGCCGGGAGCCAACGCACGACGGTCGGCGGCCGGCTCTACTACGTGACCGGGCACGTCGTCCTCGACACCGAGGTGTTCGGCGACGAGGACGTCGACCGCGACCAGTTGCAGGCCGTCGTCGACCACGAGTTCGGGCACCTCGTCGGCCTGGCGCACGTCGACGATCCCTCCGAGCTGATGTACGCCGAGAGCGTCGGCGTCACCCGATTCGGACCGGGCGACCTGCGCGGGCTGGCCCTGATCGGCCGAGTCCCCTGCCAGTAGGGACGCTCCGCGCAGACCCGACACGACCTACCGGCTCCACCACCGACCCGATCGCATCGAACGGGGCACCGCGGACGGCGGAAGCGTGGTCGGCGAGCGATGCTCGTGCCTCGCCACCGTTGCCTCGTCCATGGTCTCCGGGAGCGACGCGAGCAGCGCGACGAGCTTCGACGGAGAGCAGACCAGGACGTCGTCGGCCCAGGCCTCGATCGGTTCGTCACGTTCGACGCAGACGACAGCGGTCGCCTCGACCCCACCCATCGCCTCGGCGACCGCCCTCGCGGCCTCGGCAGCATCACCGATGACCTTGTCGCGGGTGCGCCCGTTCTGGCGCAGCAGACCGTCCTGCACGTCGACCCGTCCCGACCACCCGACGCGACGGATCACGAAGACCCCGCCCGGACCGAAGACGACGTGATCGATGCTCGCCCTCGGGCGGCCCGGCCACGCGACGTCGTGCAGTGCGACCCATCCCTTCGACAGCAGCGGCTGCATCACGGTTCCCGCCGTGGGTGCATCCTTCTTTTTCGCGCGCTCGCGCGTTCTTTCCCCTGTCATCCCCCACCTCCAATGACTTCTTCGAGGCTAGGACCGGCTGTCCTCGTCGTGTGCCGGAACGCCGAATTCCGCACAGGTATTGGGGTCTCGGTCTAGACCTCCGTCGTCGAACCCGGTGCCGCAACTGGTCTAGACAGGTGGGCCCGGTTGTCGGTGGCGCCGTGCAGAGTCCTCGACGTACAGACAGACAAACCGGGGGGTTTCACATGTGCAACACCGACTTCACCATGCCGCACGACAGCATCGAAGAGCTCGCGCCGACGGTCGGGCTCACGCAGCTCGAGTTCGCAGAGCTCTTCGGCGCCGACTGGTCGCAGGCATCGGGGCCCGTGTCCCACGACTTCGACAGCGACCCGTCCGGCGGGTACGACGCGGAGGTGACGCCGTGGCACATCTCCGGCGAGCCGCCGCTGCTGATGATCCGGGTGTTCCACCACGGGGTCTTCCTGGCGGTGCCGCACGGATCCTGGTCCTCCGTGAGCCGGCTCGAATACCAGCCGAGCCATCAGGTCTACCTGCCCCGCGCGGACTTCGCGACCGGCAGGGCAGAGGCGGTCGTCTACACCCAGCGCCTGCGCCGCAAGCGGGCGATCAGGTACTGCACGTTCTGCCATCGACCCACACCACCGGAGCTCCGGTTCGGCGACGACGTGTGCATGGGCTGCGCCTCGCGCTGGTACGCCGTCATCCACTGAGCGACCACGCACACAGCACTGCAGTGACCGACACGCTCGTCGACGATCACATCATCCAGCGAAGCTGCCCACTCGTCGCGTCGACCGTGACGGTGACTGACTTCGCCTTCGCGTCCTCGGGTACGGCGACGACGACCCGGCCGGCCAGCGCCTTGCCCGGTCTCACCCGTGGTCTGCCGGGAAACACCGCTCCCCCGGCCGTCACCGAGAGTCGGGGATCGGCTTCGTAGATCCGGCCGTCCACCGTCGCGATCGAGATGTCCGGCACACGCTTCGCGACCCAGGGCGTCGATCCGGTGTTCTCGAACCTCACGCGTACGACGACCAGGCGGCTTCCCTTGGCCGGCTTCACGCCACCAGTCCTGGCCATCTCGTCGACCGACCTGACCGTCACGGACAACTCCGGTCGTGCGCCGGCGCCTGGCACCTCGACAGCCTCGCCGACCTTCGTCACGTCGGGCGCCAACCCCTTGGTGAACAGGTCGACCACCGCCGTGCCCAACCCGGGCGCCGCGACGGCCAGCACCCCCAGGCACCCGAGAGCGACCGCGAACCTGACCAGGGCGGAGCGCCTCCGGCGCCTCGACCGGCTGCGGAGTGCGACGCGTCGCCTCGGCGTACGCACGCCGACACCGTTGGCAGCCTTCAGCTTCGTGGCCCGGGGCCCGGTCGCCGGCGGCAACGCGACGATCGCGTTCCTGGCGAAGCGGTCCACTGCCTCGCGATGCAGCGTCGGAGGTCGTGCGGCCAGCAGCTCTGCGACGTTGTCGGTGGAGCAGACCAGGACGTCGTCCACCCAGCCCTCGAGCGTGGTCTCGCCGGTGAAGCAGAGCACGCCCGTGACCGGCACTCCACCGAGCGCGGCCGAGACCGCGCGGGCCGCCTCCGCGACACCGTCCAACGCGCTCTCCCGGGAGCTGCCGTTCTGCCGGAGCACCCGGTCGCGTACGACGACCTCTCCCGACCAGTTCTTGCTGTCGATGACCAGGACGCCGCCCGGACCGATCGCGACATGGTCGATGTTGGCCCGCGGCCGGGCGGGCCAGGCGACGTCGTGGCGCACCACCCAGCCCTGCGCATGCAGCGGCTCGAGCGCCTCCGCAGTAGCCCGCTCGCCCTGCGCGCCGCGCTGGTAGCGCTCTCCCGCGCGTTTGTGGCGTGCGGCCTTCTCGAACTGCCGGCGTGCTTGGTCGCGCGCAGACTCCCCAGCCATCGCACCCCCGGTGCTTCGTTTCCAGGAGGCTAGAACGCATCAGCCCGGCGCGTGGCGAAATGCGAGAAGTCAGAACTCAGGCTCCGTCGAGCACGCCGGCGCGTGCGGGTCGGGGACTCCGGCCCAGTCACGCGGGTCGAGGTCGGTGGGGTCGTAGTCGGGATCGAGCCAGGGCCAACCACTGTTCTGGCTGGTCACCGCGATCCGTTGGTCGATCTGGTTCATGATCTGGTCTCGCCACCGCCGTCTCGGCGGATCGCCGGGACCGGCAAGCGGATCGGGATCATCCGGCTGCCCCACGTCGTCCGGGGGCCGCGTGTGCAGGCATCCGTCGAAGTCACCACGGACGTCACCGGGACGAGTCACCTCACTCGTGCCGGTCGCGTCACGGAGGTAGCGGTGCCCATGCGGTGAGGTCCACAACCACGTGCCGACCTCGACAGCGTGATAGCCCCACCCCGTATGAGTCTTGAGGCGATGGTGACGCCGACACAACGGCGCCAGATTGCAGGAACAGGTGCGCCCACCGGCCCCGTGCGCCACGACGTGGTCGCAGTCGCACGCCCGGGCCGGGCGAGTGCAGAACGGAAACACACAACACCCGTTGACCCCCGCAACCTGCGCCTTGAGCCGCTCGGGCACCTCGTAGGAACCCACCATCTCGTGATCAGCCAGGTCGATGACCGGACGCACCGTCACGCGGGTGTCGGCGCGGGCGGCCCACTCGGCGACCATCGCCGCCGCCACCGGCTGGTCACCCCGCTCGAACCGACCGACCGGGGCGATCCCATGCACGGCATCGGCGGAGAGGTGCATCACGATGGTCATCTGCTTGCGCCGCGGCTTCGGTGCCTCCTCGCCCTCCAACAGGGCCAACGCCCGGGCCGGGTCGGCGAGGATGCCGACCGCCAGCGCGCGGCGTACGTCCAGGGGCTCCTCGCAGCCGCCGTCGGCGAGGGCTTGGGCGAGGGCGGTGACGGTGTCGTTGAAGTCGTAGGCGTCCTTGAGGTCCGCCGAGATCAAGATCGACGCGACCCCACCCGCGGAGACACCCTCCAGGAGCCGCACCTGGCGCTGGTCCAGGGCCGCGGCCCGCTGCTTCTCCCGCTCCAACGGGTAGAGCTTCAACAGCGCCTCGTCGAGCAGCTTCTCCAGCTTGATGAACCCGACCTTGTGCACGATCGGGTGCACGTGCTCGTCCACGAACACAGCCACATCGTCGGGCTGCCCGATCGTGGTGGCAGCAACCCGACGGGCCCGCCACGCGGTCACCTCCCCGGCCAACAACCGCGACCAGGTGCGCTCGCACCGGTGCCGCAACTCCAACGCCTCATGGATCAACCGCTCACCCGCCGACGTCGACAACCCGAGGGCCGCAGCGAACTCCGCGACCGCCGCCCAGTGCACCAGGGGCAGGCACTCGGCCGCCTCCTCACCGAACGCCGCATCGGCCACCACCTCGGTGGGGTGCGTGTCGGCCCACTGCACCGCACGGAGCAGCAGCACCCGCTCCGCGTCATCGGCCAGCCCTCGCGCCCGCACCGCGTCGGCCAGCACCGCACCCGCACCTCCGTCGCCGGGCAACGCCTGCGAGAGCGCGCCCGACCCGTGACCGGCGGTGGCCGGGAACGGGGTGTCGAAGGTGGTGGTCATGGCAGCAATTCTTCCCGAGATCACCACCGAATGACAGGGGTGCAACTCAATCTGTGGAGAACTATTTCCGCAGGTCAGACCCACAATGGCCGTCCCACAGGGTTCTGTGGAGAACCCACTCCCAACACCCCCTCACGTCACACCAGACCCAGGTTCTCCACACTCGATCCACAGGCTCGTCATGCCCCGAGCCATGGCAGCGCGCCGGCGACATGGTCGCCCGTCACCGGGAGCCGCTGGACCACCCAGACGCTGCCGACCAGGATCACCGCCACGGCCACGCCCGTGAGCACCGGCCGCTCGAGTTTCGTCCGCCGCAGCGCAAGGATCACCGGGAACGCAAGCAGGATCAGGCCCACCTGGGCCACTTCGATCCCGACGTTGAAGGCGAGCAGCGACCACACCAGCTCCCACGAGCCGGGCTCGTCGATGCCCAGCGCCGACGCGAAGCCGAGCCCGTGGAGCAGGCCGAAGCCGAACGCCACAGGCAGTTGCCAACGGCTGTGTGGTCTCGACACTTCGGCCTGGCGCCCCGGCTGGCTCGACCACCGAGAGGACACGAGACCGAGCACTGCCACGACGACGATGGACAGGGCGATGACGGGTTCGACGAGCGCGGGCGACACGGTCACCAGGCCCAACGACCCGAGAGCGAACGTCACGCTGTGCGCGACGGTGAACGCCGTCGCGGCCAGCAGGACCTCCCGCCAGCCGCGCACCCCCAGCAGCAACGCGAGGAGGAAAAGCAGGTGGTCCGGTCCGAGCAGCAGGTGCTCGGCACCGAGCTTGCCGAACTCCCACAGATGCCCTGCCCTGCTTGACGATGACGGGGTCACCGAACCTTCGGGCGCATCGGTCACGTCGAGCTGCGGGTTGCCCGGGTCGAGCGTGACCGCGCCGGTGTGACCGTCGACGTCATAGGTGAGCACGGTCTTCGTGCTGTGCACGAAGTTCTCCTCGTCGGGAAACAACGAGGAGTAGAACGCATGCCGCGCCTCACTGGAGGTCGGGCACGCGTAGTCGATCGACAACCGCACGAAGGCGCGGTCGTTCCGCGAGGTGATCGAGCCCGTTCCGTCGGTGCGACCTACGCACCGCTGGTCACCGTTGGCGACCTGGAACCGCTCGACCACATAGGTGGAGACGGCCTCGAAGTTCTTGCCCAGCTGGCGTTCCTGCTCCGCCCGGTCCGTCGCGCGGTAGGCGTCGGCGTACAACCAGGCCGACTTCATCAGCAGGTCGTACTCGAGATCGAGCACCACCCGCACGTCGGAGCCGGAGCCGGTGACGTCGGCGTACGCCGTGGAGGTGGCGTCGTGCGCCACCGCCGGCGAGGTGAAGAGCCACCCCGCCAGCGGTGCCAGCAGCAGGAGCAGGAGGAGACGCCTCATCCGGCCAGGAACTCCAACCCTGCAAGGGCCTTCGACGGACGACCCTTGGCGTCGGCCGTGGCGAACACCTGCGGCCGTGAGGTGTTCACACCGCCACCGGACGAGGTCGACGTGACGATCCAGGCGTACGCCGTGTCGGGGCGCAGGCCCTGCCACGTCACCGAGGCGACCTGGCCGGAGGGCACCGTGACCTCACCGACCACCTTGGTCGGCGAGTAGAGCCCCAGCGACTCGGTGGAGAAGCTGGTCGTGCGCGAGCCCAGCTCGACCGGCAGCACCATCGTGTCCTCGCGGCCGTCGTAGCGCTTGAGCGGATCGAACTCGGTGGCGCCGAAGTCGTCGAGCAGCGGCGAGTAGGTGTCCACCGACATCTCGCCGCGGTCGACGTCGAACTGCAGCATCCGGAAGTAGCTCGCCCCGAACCGCAGGCCCTGGTCGGGCTGGTAGCCGCCGATCTCGTCCAGGCCGAGCATCGACGCCGGCGTCTCGTAGAACTGGTAGTCGGCCAGCAGCTCGACCACGTTGTTGCCGACCACGCCGACGTCGGGCTTCACGTTGGTGGCCACACCGTGCTCGTGGCCCGCGAGGATCAGGAAGACGTTGGGGTTGTCGAGCACCAGCGTGTTGTAGAGCAGCGAACCGTCGGGCGCGGAGAACGTGCCGTCACGACCGTCCGGCTTGGTCGACGGCTTCAGGTAGTCGTGCGAGAGCAGGATCGCGTTGCGGTCCGCATAGCGCTTGAAGACGCCGTCGGCCCACTCGGCCTCCTCGCGCGTCACGCCGTACGACAGCCCGACCACCACGAAGTCCTGGCCACCGGCGGAGAACAGGTCGAAGTGGTTCTGGTTGTCGCCGGCCTTCCACGGGCCGCCGTACGACCCGTTCTTCCAGCGGGTCGCGGACTCCTCGTAGCGGTCGGGACCGTAGTACTGGTTGTAGATCGCCTCCGGCCCGTCCTCGCGGCCGGACTGGTTGTCGTGGTTGCCGGCGATGACACCGTTCGCGACTCCCGCGTCATCGAGCACCTTCTGGTGCTCGGAGGAGACCTCGAACTCGCCGACCACCTGCTGCTCCATCTCCTCCGTCGCCGGCGGGCGGATGTTGTTCTCGATGATGTCGCCGGTGTGCGCGACGTACGCGATCTTGCGGGCGTCGGCGTTGTCACGGATCCAGCGCGCGACGTCGCCGTACGCCTTCGACCAGACCGCGCGCTCCTCGGCAGTCTCCTGCTCGACGGCGCCCTCGGAGAGGTACTGCGTGTCGGTGTAGTGGACCATCGAGAAGTCGTACGTCGACGGGTCGTCGAAGCCGGTCCGGTCCGTGGCGTCGAGGTCGTCGGCGAACGGGTCCTCGCCGGTGACCATCACGTGCACGGTCTTGCCGTCGACGTACTGACGGCCGACACCGGCGTTGAGCAGCGTGTTGCCGTCGACCGCGCCGCGTACGGAGTCGAGCGGGTCCCACGTGCGGGTGAGCAGGTTCCAGGCGCGCAGGGTCACGACGCGGGTCGGGTCGGTGACGCCCTCCCAGCGCAGGACCGGTGCCTCACGGGTGGAGGTCACCTGCACGTCGAAGCGCTGGTAGGAGACGTCGCCGCTGGCCACCGAGTCGAGCGCGCCGTTGTTGCCGGGCTCGAGCACCCGGGTGTCGCCGACGTTCTTCTCGCCCGGCACCTTCAGGGTCGTGGGCACCTGCGGCGCCTCGCCCTGCCAACCGCTGCGCGGCGTGAGGATCTCGGCGGCGGAGAACGTCGCGTTCACCTCGCCGCCGTCGGGCTCGGCGACGCGGGCCTTGAGGTCGACCGTCGTGCCGAGGTCGTTGTCGCCCGAGGTGGGCGAGAGGTCCTTCGCGTCGTCGGGGATGCCGGCCGAGGTGAACACGACCGTGCGGTCTGCCTTGTTGCCCAGCGAGTCCGTCGCGGTCAGCGCGATGGTGTGCTCGCCCGCGGAGAGGCCGGGGCCGACCAGGTCACCGGCCGCGACCGGCTTGCCGTCGAGCGTGACCGCCGGGTCGCCGAGCACGCCGGAGTCGTCGGACAGCTCGAGGGACAGCGGCACCGAGGTGGTGATCTTCTTCCCTGCCTCGGGGGTGCTGCCGGTGATCTCGGGGGCGGTGTTGTCGGTGACCAGGGTGCGGGTGGCCGCCTCGCCCGTGCTCGAGGTCGCGCGCACCGTGTGCGTGCCGTCGTCGACCGTGGTGGTGTCGAGGTCGGCACGGACGCCCTGTGCCGCGGCGCCCTCGATCTGGAACTTCAGCACGGCCTCGCGCGGCCTGGTGCTCGAGCCGCAGTTGCCGTCGCCGAGGTCGTACTTCGGTTGTACGCCGACCGCCGTCGCCGTACCCGTCGCGGGAGCCAGCGAGATCGACGAGATGGTGAAGTCGTCACGGTTGTCGCCACACGTGCCGGGGTAGGTGCCGGTGACGAAGCGGATCACGTTCTCCCCCGGCTGCAGCCACTCGTTGGGGATCACCAGCGGCACCGCCTGGCTGACCCAGTCGCCACCGACGTCGACCGGCATGCCGTTGACCGTCAGGTAGTTCTTGTAGCGGGCCTCGATCGAGTTCGTGCCGACGGTGAAGGTGAAGGTGGCGTCACCGGAGCCGAGGGTCGGCGTCGTGGGCAGCGCCCGTCCGTCGACGGTGAGCGTGTCGACCGACGTGTCGCCACCGACAGGCAGGTTGGCGAACACCTGCTGGGTGCCGCGCGTCAGGTGACCGTCCTGCGGCGTGATGTCCGGAGCACCGGCGGGCGCGTTGTTCACCGTCACCGTGTGCGTCACCGACTCGCCGGTGAGGGTCGTGGCGGTGATCTCGTGGCTGCCGTTGTCCAGCTCAGTCGTGTCGAGCTCGGTCTCGAGGCCGGTGGAGGCCTTGGGGTCCCCGGTGATGAAGAAGCTGAGGCTGGCCTCCTTCACCCGAGCCGTGTTGGTGCCGCAGGAGCCGTCGCCGAGCGAGTAGTTCCACTCGTTCTCCTCGCCGTTCGCGCTCTCGCCGAGCAGCTCGAGGCGCACGTTGGAGAGGTCGTAGTCGTCGTAGTTCGTGCCGCACGACGTCTCGATCGCACCGACCTTCAGCTCGACGGTGTTCTCCCCGGTCTTCAACCAGGTGTTGGGAATCGGCTCGCGCACGGTCTCGCTGACGTGGTCGCCGAGATCGATGCTGTGCTCCCCGTTGATCACCAGCTTGCTGCCGTAGCGCGCCTCGATCGAGTTGTCGGCCACCTCGAAGGTCAGCATCGAGTCGCCGTACGTCGTCTCGGCGTCGAGCTTCTCACCGTCGACGGCGAGCGAGGTGACGTCGTCCTCGGCAGCGGTCGGCGTGCTGGCGACCTTCTGGGTGCCGGCGAGATAGGCGCCGTCCTTCGGGGTCAGGGTCGGGGCTGCGCCGACCTCGGGCGGGGTCGGGTCGGCATGGGCCGTGGACAGCAGGCCCAGCGACGGGGCGGCACTGGTCAGCGGAACGGCGACCAGGGCGAGGGCGAGGGAGAGACCTGCGAATTTCGAGAGTGACCGGCTGGACGCGATCGTGCGCATCGGGCATCAATCTTCCGAGTGAGGGATGATGCCGCTGACGCTTTCGTCAGTTGGTGAACACAAGGGATCAACCGCGCGAACCGTGGATTCTTGTTGCGCGAACCTGCAGTCGTTGCGCCTCGAACCGGCAGTTCCTGCGGTTCCTCCCGCCACCGGCGAAATTGGTTGGCTGACCCACCTGTCTTCCGGCTAGCGTTTGCGCCATGTTCGGTGCTCTCGGTCGACTCGTGTCGCGTCATCCCTGGTATGTCATCGCCACGTGGGTGGTGATCGCGATCGTGGTGGTGCTCACCGCGCCGGCACTGACCTCCACCACCGACGAGTCGGAGTTCCTGCCCGACCACTACGAGTCGATCAAGGCCGCCAACCTGCAACAGGAGGCCTTCCCCGACGCCACCACACCCGGCGCGATCCTGGTCTTCGAGCGCAAGGACGGCGCCAAGCTGACCGATGCCGACGTCGCCGACGTGACCACGATCGGCAAGGAGCTCGGCCCGAAGCTCGGCGAGAAGACCTTCGCCCAGCAGGTGGCCACGGTCGGCGCCGACGGCAAGCCCTCGGTGTCGGCCGACGGGCAGATCGCGATCGGCTTCATCGGTCTGGCCGACAAGGCCAACGGCTTCGACACCCAGGCGATGGACGACGCCAAGAAGATGCGCGACGACCTCGAGCCGCTCACCAAGGGCACCGACCTCGAGGTGAAGAGCACCGGCGCGGCCGCGCAGAGCCTCGACTCCCAGGAGTCGAGCGAGTCGACGATGGCCATCGTCGGCATCGCCACCGTGGTGCTGATCGTGCTCCTGCTGGCGATCATCTTCCGCAGCGTGATCATCTGCCTGATGCCGATCGTGGTGGTCACGGTCGTGTCGCTGATCGCCACCGGACTGATCGGTGCCGCGAACGAGGCCTTCGACCTCAAGGCCGACTCCTCGATCCAGGTGATCCTGATCGTGGTGCTCTACGGCATCGGCACCGACTACATCCTCTTCTTCCTGTTCCGCTATCGCGAAAGACTGCGCCAGGGCGACGAGACCCGATCGTCTGTGGTGCACGCGCTCGAGCGCGCCGGTGAGGCGATCGCGTCGGCCGGTGGCGCCGTCATCGTGGCGTTCCTGGCGCTGCTGCTCAGCTCACTGAGCATCTTCCGCTCGATCGGCCCAGCGCTGGCGATCGCCGTGGCGGTCACCCTGGTCGCCGCGCTGACCCTGGTCCCTGCCGTGGTCACGGTCCTCGGACGCTCCCTGTTCTGGCCGTCGAAGAAGTGGCGCAAGGAGCCCGAGGCGGCCCACTTCGGCAGCGTCGGCAAGGCCCTCGGACGCCGGCCCGGCGTGTTCGCCGCCGCCTCCGGACTGGTGCTGGCCGCGCTCGCGGTCTTCGGCCTCCAGTTCAACCCCAGCTTCGACTTCAACTCCAGCCTGCCCAAGGGCGTGGAGTCGACCGAGGCGATCAACACCTTCCAGGACCACTTCGCCGCCGGTGCCAGCGACCCCGTCCCGGTGCTGGTGACCAGCAAGGACGGCGGAGCACTCGACCCGGCCGCGGCCGACGCCGTCGGCGCTGCGCTGAAGGACGCCGAGGGCGTCGACCAGGTGCAGGGCCCGCAGCTGTCGAAGGACAAGGCCACCGCGCAGTTCTCGGTGATCCTCGACCACGACCCGGCCTCCGACGAGGCGCTGGCCGACGTGAAGGGTCCGATCCGTACGGCGGTCCACGACGCCGCGCCGGAGGGCACTTCGGCGTACGTCGGCGGCACGCCCTCGGTCTTCGCCGACCTGCAGAAGGCGATGGCGCGCGACTACTCCGTGGTGTTCCCCGTCGCGGCCCTGGTGATCATGCTGATCCTGGCGATGCTGCTCCGGAGCCTCGTCGCGCCGTGGTACCTCATGCTGGCCGTGGGACTGGGCTTCGGCGCCACCCTGGGGGCGACGGTGATCGTGTTCCAGCACATCCAGGGCGAGCCCGGCCTGATCTTCATGCTGCCGATCTACATCTATCTGTTCGTGACCGCACTGGGCACCGACTACAACATCTTGATGGTGGCGCGACTACGCGAGGAGGCCCGCGAGGGCCGCAATCCACGCGATGCCGCGGCCGAGGCGGTCCGGCACGCAGGTCCGACGATCGCCGCGGCCGGCGTGATCCTGGCCGGCACGTTCGCCTCCCTCATGCTCGGCGGCAACTCGCTGATCGTGTCCATGGGCTTCGCGCTGTCGTTCGGCATCTTCGTCGCTGCCTTCGTGATGGCGATGTTCTTCACGCCGGCGCTGACCGCCCTGGTCGGGCACGCCGCGTGGTGGCCGGGCCACGGCGACGAGAAGCGTGAGGAGACCGTCGCACCCCGCGAGGAGGTCGCGGCCCGGGACTGAACGGTCCCGAGGTGCGACCATGACGAGATGCTCGAGTCGATTGGTGTCCCACCGGACGACGAGGCGCTCTACCGCGAGTTGCTCTCCCGGAGTGAGGCGTCGCTCGACGAACTGTCACGGGCACTCGACCGCGGGAGGTCGAGCGTCCAGGGCTCGCTGACCCGGCTCGAGGGCCTGGGCCTCGTGCACCGGCTGCCCGGTCGTCCGTTGCGGATGCGGGCGGCCCGCCCGGACGTCGCGATCGACGTGTTGGTCAGCAGGCGCCAGGAGGAGCTGGCCCGCGCCCAGTTGGCGGCCCGCGACCTGCTCTCGGTGATGCCGGCGCAGGAGCGCCACCGTCCCGAGGACATCGTCGAGGTGGTGGTCGGGCGGGAGGCGATCGCGTCTCGCTTCGAGCAGGTGCTCACCGGCACCCGCGAGGAGCTGCTCGTGCTCGACCGGCCGCCGTACGTCGCGGACGCGCAGAGCTCCGACTCCTCGGTCCGCTCACTGTTGCGCGAGGAGGTGACGGTGCGCGGCATCTATGCGCCCGAGGCCCTCGAGCTGCCCGGTGCTCTCGAGGCTGCCCAGGACGCGGCCCGGGCCGGCGAGCTGTCACGGGTGCACGCCGACGTGCCGATGAAGCTGGCCATCGGGGACCGGGCCGTGGCGATCCTGCCGGTCGGCGTGGACGAGGCGGTCGAGGCCGCCCTGTGCATCCGCCCCTCTGCCCTGCTCGACGCACTCGTCCAGCACTTCGACCTGCTCTGGGACCAGGCCACCCCGCTCATCGCGCCCGAGGCCGACCCCCATGTGAGCGACCGGCAGCTCGCCGCGCTCTTGGCCTCGGGCTCCAAGGACGACGTGCTGGCCCGCCACCTCGGCACCAGTACCCGCACGCTGAGCCGGCGGATCTCCGAGCTGATGAACCGCCTGCACGTGCGCACCCGCTTCCAGGCCGGCGTGCAGGCGGTGCGCCTGGGCTGGCTGCCCGACGACGACCGCCCGCCGCCGGGCTGAGCCGGTCAGCCCGGGCCGTCAGCGCGCGACGTACCAGGCCCGGACGATCGTCTGGTCCAGCGTGGAGCCCGCGGTGTCGGCCGCGTGCAGCCGGAGCGAGACGTGGCCGGTTCCGCGTGGCAGCTCGACGTGCCAGCGTCCACCAGCACGCCCGGTCGCCCGGGCCGCGCGCCACGTGCGCCCGTCGTCGTACGACGCCTCGACGGTGACGTCGCTGATCGGCGACGCCGCCGCGCCCGGCGCGTGGGCCAGCCGGACGTCGAACCCGACCGGTCGGGGACCGCGGGCGAGCACCCGGTTGCGCAGGTCGACATCGACGTCGTAGTCGGCCAGGATCACCGGCCGTGCGGGCCGCAGGAGTGTCGCAGGCACACAGGGCCGGCATGTCGTCAGGGATCCGTACGCCGCCGGGCGGGGTGTAGTCGGGCACCTTCGAGGCCTGCTTCTCGTAGCGCTTCTGCAGCGCCAGCACCGTGCTCACGAAGCGCTGCGCCCGGTGGTACGTCGCGAGCGCGACGCGCAGCTGGGCCGGCTTCTTGAGCTTGCGGCCGTCGGCACACAGGAACACCGCGGCCCCGAGGGCGGCGTCGTCGATGTCTTGCGGGTTGCGCCGCTGGTCGCCGTCGGCGTCGACCGCCACGGTGCTCCAGGTGGTCGGCATCAGGGCGAGGGCGCCGACGGGCGCGTCCCAACGCTGGTTGCGGTCGAGGGTGCCGGCGTCGGTGTCGGCGAAGGTGCCCAGCCCGCGTCGGCCGTTGAGCACGTGACCGACGATGGCCGGCCTGGCGACGCCTGCCTTGGTGAGCCGGTGCTCGAGCTTCGCCCCGCGGGAGTGGTTGGACTCGACGCGACCGATGGCCGCCAGAGTGAGCCAGTCGAGTTGGCACGACGACGCGGCGTTCATGACGGCACTCGCGCGCTGGTACGCCGCCACCGCGACCTCCGGGGCCTTGGCGATCGAGCCGGGGTAGGACCTCGGGACGCCGACGGCCTCTCGGCGTACGTGCGCATTGGCCTGCACCTCGGCGCCATCAACGCGGGCCGCCTCGAGCGCCGCCGGGAGCACCGCGACGCCATCGGTCGGCGGCGACTGCGACGACTTCTGAGGTTGGTCACCGTCGGAGATCAGCACCGCGGCGCCAGCGACACCGGACGCTCCGGCAATCACGCACGACAGCGCGATGGCCGCAGCACGCGCGCGGGTCGAGAGCGGACGTCGCCGAATACCGAGATGCATGCGCTGTTCCCCAGAGGTGGTGTCGGAGGTGGTGACCATGAGTCAAGGTGCTCGCGGAGAGGAGTGCCACACCTTGGCAAGACGTACTTTCACCAGACGCAAGAAGTTGTCACCGGCGTGACAAGTTCTGGACTTGGCCGGGCACGAGGTTCACGGCGTCTCCCCGTCCGGCAGCGGCGGCATCTCCGGCGCGGCCGGGGCGGGCAGCGGGCAGCGACTGGGCGAGTCGCACTTGAGGAGGTCGTCGGGGTCATAGGGCGTGAACATCGGACCACCCTGGTTCACGCGAACGGGGTTGTTGGGGCCGGATGCCATGGCGGTCACCAGCGGGCTGAGGTCGTCACCGCCCGAGCCGCAGCCGATGAAGGGAGGGATGTCGACACCACGCGGATCGGGAATGCTCTTTCCGTTCAGCTCCTGGTAGTAGGGAGAGTCGAGCGGGCCGGTGGACCCGCGCAGCGGGTCTCCGTTGCGGTCGACGACGCCTTCATACTGCCCCAGGGACCCGCCCTGCAGAGGTATGTACGGCTTGACGCCCCAGAGCCACACATCGGCTGGGTGCGCGGCCCGGCACGAGGGACCGAGGTCGACCGGGACGCCGTCGACCACCAGGTCACTGAGGCTGATCTGCACCTGCCCTGCGATCAACGTTCGAAAATAGCTGTTCGCCGTCGGACCGTCACAGCCGGGGAAGTTGGTCGCGCCCGTCACCCACGTCGCCACCGTCCACGGCTGAATCGCCCCGTTCTCGCGGACCATCTTCATGCTCAGCGTTGCCGTGGCGGGGATGGACCCGAACGCCACGAGTCTGACCGTGGTGTCGGGCAGAGCACCGACCTCCTTGGGCTTGCCGTCGTCTGTGATGGTGACCACGGTGAGGTCTGAGAGGTCGATCCGGGTCTTCTTGTATTGATCGACCGGCACCGTCGCGCAGGGCACGGGGCCAAAGGGCCAGTCGACGTTTGCCACGCGCGCGCTGTAACGCGTGGGATTCTCGATCGGATCGTTGAAGCGCGCATAACGGAGGATCCCGATGATCGGGTTGTCCGGTCCGAGGGTGATGTAGGTCTTGGACCGGCGCGAGACCGCCCCCTGGGTCGACGACACCACCCCCGCAAGGACATACCCCTCACCCGTCGGCAGGTCATCAGCTGCCGCCTGCCCTTCGGTGCGGTTGGGCTCGTCGCTCTGGACGGCACCGCTGGGTAGCACCAGGACGCTGCCGACCAGGACAACGACAGCAACGACCGTACGGCGAGCACGTGACCCGATTCGTGGGCGAGGTAGGCGCATGGACAGCTCCCGGGAGCAGGTGGATAGTTGGTCAGATGCTGAGCGGGACCGCACGTCGCTGCGGTCTGCAGCGATCGCGGCCGTGGTTCACGCAGGTGTTGTCATCTCACTCATGTGGTTCGCCGCCCCGACATCACTCGTCGCCCTCCGGAAGCGGAGGGTTGGCCGGAACGTCCGGAATCACATCCTTGGGGCACACGTTGCTGCAGGTGCCGAGGTCGTCCAGGGGCAGTTCGTCAAATGAAGCCATCGGGCTCTGGACCGCGCGGACGGGGTTGTTGGGTCCAGACGCCATGGCGCTGACTATCGGGCTCAGATCCTCGCCACCGACGCCGCAACCCGTGAACGGTGGAATCGTAATCCCCGTGGACGCTGGAATCTGTTGGCCGTCGAGTTCCTGGTGGTAGGGCGAGTTCAGTGGGCCCAGCGAAGGACCATGAAGACCGTCGTAGGCGGCCAGAGTTCCTCCACCGCCAGGTGTGTAGGCACCCTCATTCCACATCCGCAGGTCGACAAGGCTCTCGGTTCGGCACGATTTCCCGAGGTCGACTGGCACCCCGTCCACCGTCAAGTCACTGAGCGTCACCTCAAGTTTCCCCTCGACTATGGTTGACGTCCGAGTGGTGAAATTCGGATCGCAGCCCTTGTTCAAAGGGCTGTTCGTATCCCATATGTTCGCGGTGAAGGGACGGAGCTTGCCGTTCAGCTTGGGCTGCCGCAAGGTCAACGTCGCGGTCGCCGGGATCGAGCCGAAGGCGACCAGGTTGACGGGCACCCGGGCCACGAGCCCAGCGTCCACTCCCCCGGACGTGAGAGGCGAAAGCGCGTAGATCGCCACGCGCAAGAAACTGCCCCGATTCATGCTGGTGGGAACAGATGGGTCGGCGCAGTCGGGTTGATCGAACGGGTTGTCGACACACGCCCGACCACGGGTGCACATTGCCAGAAACGACACCGGGTTCTCGATCGGAGTGTTGTACAAGCCTTGGTAGAGGCCGCCCCAGATTGGTGAGTCAGGACCAATCGTGATGAACATCTTGGACGCCCGAGCGGCGGCCGTCTGTGTCAACGTGACGAGGCCCTGGGTCAAGGCGATCTTCTCTTGAGGAAGGTCCTCCGAACCTGGCAGCCCGCTCATGACAGTGGCTTCGGCCTGTGCCGGGGTTGCAGCTTCGTGTGACTCATCGGCGGGTGCCGCACTCGAGGGAAACGTCAAGGCACCGAGGAGTGCGACGCATGTCAGAGCAGCCGTGCGGTGGTATCGCCTTGTTCTGCGTAAGAGCATGAACGGGGTTCGCACGGTCTGTGGCCCTCCTGGCCTCGAATGGGGCGGATGAAGCACATCACCATTCCGATGATGCAGTTCAGGTCCAGTGTCGATAGTGGTGCTGGCACCAGTGAAGGTGATCCAGATGACGCGCGCTACTCGTTGGCAGAGCCGATCTCTGTGCAGCGCCGGAAGTTGTCACCGACGTGACAAGTTCTGGTCGGTCACGGGTTCGCAATCGCTGTCGGGTCCCCAGCCTTCGTCCACGAACCCGAGGCCTCCGTCGGTCGTCGGGCCCGGAGGAACTGAAGTCAGGCAAAGAAGGCCGACGACGCCGTGCGAACGCGATCAACGCAGCTGCCCTCGGGTTGGCTTCTTCACGGATTCCCTGTGGTTGTCACCCACACGAGAAGCCGGTGGTGCAGGTCGCGTCATGCGACCTGCACCACCGGCTTCGGATCAGGCCGTTGTCGTCACGGGTTGGTGATGGTCAACCCGCTGGTCGTCCAGTAACCGCCGACGTCGATCGGGTCACCGAGCTGGACGTCGAGCAGAAGGCAGGTCGAGCCCACCGGGGTGCTGGAGATCTCGAGCTCGATGTTCGGGTCCGTGGCGTACGCCGTGGGGGTGAACCGCTGGTTGGTCTCGTTGAACGTGCCGTCCACTGAACCAGCCACGTCGAAGGTGCACCCTGCTGCGGTCACGTCCGCGTTCACGTCGTACAGCGTTGCAGGGGAGACGCCACTCACCTCGTCGCCAGTGATCTTCACCTTCCAGGTGCCGGTGGGCGTGACCGTCGTGGCGCCAGCGATCGGGTTCGTGCACCCGCTGGAGGTCAGGGATCCGAGGCTGCCGGCCTCGGCACCCATGAGCCTGCTGACGCCGTTGTTGGTGACCGTGCCAGTGAGGTTGAAGGTGGTGCAGGTCAGCGTCTGGCTTGCCGGGATGTCCGTGAAGCTCACGTTGGTGCCCGTGAAGGTCACGGCCGCGCCGGAGTTGCTGCTGGTCGGCGTGTAGTTGGTTGCCAGTGCGTGCGCCGGGCCGGACATCGCGAGGACAGCTGCTCCGACAGCGGAGGTTGCGACCAGGCCTGTGGCCAGCTTGTTGCGCTTCATCATCTGTTTTCTCCTTGGGTTGGATGTTGCCGGGCTGTGCAGATTCGTGAGGTGAGGCGTGGGGCTAGAGGCCGTCGCCGTTGCGCGGGTTGCTGAGGTTCAGCTCAAGCGTGTTGTTGCTGCCAGGAACCAGCGCGTTGATCGGCACCGACCCGAACCACGGGAAGAAGCCGGGGATGTCGAAGAAGTTCAGCGGCGTACAGCCGGTGAAGTTGCCGATCGTGTAGTTGGCCACGAGCGGGCCACCTGCATTGATGGTGAAGTAGCCGGTCGGCGGTGTGGTGTTGCTGATCGGGCTCTTGGCATTGATCGTGGCCGGGTTGATCGTGTGGCAGTTGCTGCCCACGGCCAGCGGCCACCAGACGCCGAACACCTTTGCCTCGACGTTGCTGAGCCTGATGTCGTACTTGACCTGCGTGTCCAGGCTCAGCGCTTGGCGAGGCGAGGGCAGCTTGGTCAACGTGCCCGTGACCGGGCCTACCTGGGTCATTGTGACCCTTGCCCGCGACGGGATCCCGAAGATGTCGAAGTTCATCACCTTGCTGGGGATCGTCAACGTTCCATCGACGATCTGTGCCGTCACCAGATCCATCACGACCTTGATCTCGGTGGGCCCGAGAGCCAGGTCTGCGTCGACCTGCGCGCCGACGTGAGTGGAGCCGACCGCGTCGTAGATGACGCTCAGGGTGGGATTCTCGTCCTCGGCCTGCGCGGACGGCGCGGCCGCAACGAGCAGCATGGACAGGACGGCGGCGGCTGCCATCGCGAGGCGAGAGCGCCGTCGTGGCGCCAACTGAGATTTCACGGATTCCCCTGTGGTTCGAGACTGACGCGATGCCGGCCTTCTGCGGACCAAGGCCACACTCGCGATGACATCGCCATTCAGGTGGATCCGCGCTCACGGCGACAACCCCGGCCCCGACATTGGCTCCGAACTGGGCCGAAAACTGTCAGAAAGGTGACAGTTTCTGCGTCGCCCGGGGCTGGCCGATCACGCATTGGGGGGAGAAGAACTTGTCACGTGCGTGACAAGTCTCCCGACCAAGTTCGCTCCACGTGCCCGACAACCTTTACGTGCGCGCCGCCGACGCATTCACTGTGCTCGGGAGAACCATTTGACGGTGCCCCTCGCTCCCAGGAGCGCGTGGTCCGTCGTGCGGGAGGAGAAGTGATGTCGCTGCCAACGCCGAGCCCCACACAGCGAGTCGGAGGTCGCCTGCCCCAGGCACGAGCACCGCGCCTGACCATCGCGGCGCCACCTCCCTCGATCACGCCGGAGATGGTGGCGATCTACCGCCCTCGCGCTGTCGAGCTCACCCGCCGCATCGCCGAACGCATCAGCTGCGACGTCGTGGGCTTCCGCGATCCGCGCCTCCGCGACCTCATCACCGAGGCAATCGACTCCGCCGTGACCCTGTTCGTCGACGCCCTCGCCGGCGCCCCCGTGCGTGGCGCCTCCGTGGCCGCGGCCTACCGGCGACTCGGGAGTTTGGAGGCAGAGGCCGGTCACGACCTCGACGCGATGCGGGCGGCCCACCAGATAGCCACCCAGGAGTCGTGGGATGACCTCCGCACTCTGGCCCGTGAACTCGACCTTCCGCTGGTCGCGGTCGACCACCTCATGCACGCGTTGTTCGACTACCAACGACAGCTCCTCGAGCACGCGCTCCTCGGGTTCGGCGCACCTCGGCGCACGCCCGACGCACGACTCCGGCTGTTGACGGCGCTGGCCACCGGTGCGGACGACGCCGACGTACGCGCCCTCGCGCAGCGAGTGGGCTGGACGATCCCCGACCTCGTCGCGGTCGCGGTGGCGGGCGACCCTTCCCCTGCAGCATTCACCGCACCGTGTGGCGCCGTACTGGTCGGGACGTACGACGGCGCACTCGTGCTGCTCGGTGCACCCGACGACGTGGAGCAGCAGGCCCGCGTCATTGCCACCTCCCACGGCCCGGTCGCGATCAGCTGGGGAGTCGAGCCGGACGCGTCAGCACATGCCCTGCGCTGGGGACTCCAGACCCTGAAGCTCGTCGCCGATCGGATCATCGATGCGCCCGGCGACGGCGTCGTCTGGTGTGAGGCCCACCAGGCCGAGCTGTGCCTGCATGCCGACCCCGTGCTGCGCCGCTGCGCCGATGAACAGGTGTTGGCGCCACTGCTGGCCGAGACCCCGAAACGACGCGCGGCCCTGGCCGAGACGATGCTGGTCTGGCTGCAGACCGGGCACACCGCACCCGCTGTGGCTCGCCTCCTGAAGGTGCACGAACAGACCGTGCGCTCGCGTCTCAAGCACATCAAGCACCTGTTCGGCGATCGCCTCGACGATCCGGCCGAGACGGTCGGCCTGTTGACGGCGCTGGAGTCGATGACGCCACGCTGGCTGCGCGAGCCGGACGACGGACGTCGTCGTACGGCGGTACTGGTGCAGAGCGTTCGTCGCCGTTGACCACCACCACCGGACACGGTAGGCATGTGCGCAGCGCCCATCGCCCGACGAACCGTCGGGACGACGTCACTGGAGGGCGCCACGACCGGGGGCGGGGAGCATGCAATGACGGGGGTTGACCCGGGTCAGCCAGTCACGATCTCAGCGGTACAACTGGCGCGCCTGTTCCGGCCGATGATGCCGTCACTGGTCTCCGAGATCGTGGCGACCATCCACGGACAGATCGACCGCTACGGCCAGTCGACCACCGGACGGCGGCACCAGCTGATCGAGTTCGCGGTGTCGAGCGCGATCAACGAGTTCCTGGAGAACCTCGAGAACCCGACGATGACGGGCCGTCGCGCCGACGAGCTCTTCCGGCGGATGGGCCACGGCGAGGCCATGGACGGGCATCCGCTCGAGGCCATGCAGACCGCCTTCCGCCTCGCCACGCAGGAGTCGTGGGAGTACCTCCGCTCCTTCGCGATCGAGAACCAGCTCTCGGCGGCGGCGCTGGCCAACCTCGGCGACGCGCTCTTCGCCCACATCGACCACCTCGCCGAACAGGCCCGGCTCGGCCACGTCGGCGCACTGAAGGCGCTCGACCGCGACCAGGGAGTCGCCACCTCGCGGCTCCTGGAGGGCCTGCTCCGTGGCGACGGCACTGCCGAGCTCGAGCACCAGGCCTCACTGGCCGGTTGGGAGCTGCCCAACGAGGTCGTCGTGCTCAGCGTCCAGACCCAGCGCAACGCCGACGCGCTCTCCCTCGACGACCTGACCCCGTGGTGCCTGGTCGGCTCCGACCCCACGGGGCGGGTGCTGGTCACCGCACGGGATTGCAGCGACGAGGTGCTGACCCGGCTCGACAAGGAACCGCTGGTCAAGGCGATCGCGATCTCCTGGCCGGTCGCGATCACCGAGGCTCGCAGCGCCTACCGCTGGGCGACGCGCGCGGTGCGCCTCGCACTCCGCGGCGTGATCCCCTCGGAGCGGGTGATCCGCTGCGAGGACCACCGCACCCAGCTCTGGCTGCACGCCGAGCCGACGCTGCGTCAACAGCTGTGCCAGGAGCTGCTGCCGCCACTGCTGGCCGAGACCCCCAACTCGCGCGAGATCCTCTCCGAGACCCTGCTGGTCTGGCTTGAGACACGAGACAGCGCTCCCGCCATCGCTGCCAAACTGGGCGTGCACCCGCAGACGGTTCGCTACCGGTGGAAGCGCATCAACGAGCTGTTCGGCGAAGACCTACACGACCCGGATTTCGTGACCACGATGACCATGTTGCTCAAGGCCAGCGTCCCGCTCTGGAAGGCGGGCGACCAGAGCGACTTCGAACGCTTCCGCGCGGACGAGGAGGAGTGATGACTTCTCTGCCTCGTCGCTCTTCTTCTGTGTCTTCGGGCCTTCCGACGGTCGCCGTACTGCCGATCGTCTGTGCGGCTGTGGTGGCTCTCGGCCTCGCGTGGACCGTCCTGGACGACGCTTCCGCCGGCATGCGGGTCGCCACCTCCGCGTTGCTGGCGGCGTTCCCGCTGGGCTACCTGTTGTCGGCGTGGCTGCCGCTGCGCCTCGCCGTACGACGCGGGGCCGCTGTCGGTTTGCGCCTCACCGAGCCGGCGCTGCACACGGCCCAACGGATCACGACGATCGTGCTCGACAAGAGCGGCACGATCACCGCGGACGAGCTCGCCGTCGTCTCCGTCGACCCGGTCGAGCCCGACCACGACCGCAACCTGCGGTGGTTCGCCGGCGCCCTCGAGCACTCCGCCGAGGACCCGGTCGGACGTGCCATCGCCAAGCTCGCCGGACGTGGTCACCTCACCGACGTCGTGCAGACCCCCGGGTTCGGGATCAGCGGATCCGTCGACCGGCACCCGGTGCGGGTCGGACGCCCCGACTGGATCGGCCTCGACCACGTCGGCGGGGACGGCACCACCGTCGCCGTCGAGGTGGACGCCCGGGCACTCGGCCACATCACCGTCGACGACGTGGTCCGCGAGGACGCCCTGGCCTCCGTCGACCGACTGCGCACACTCGGCCTCGCGCCGGTGCTTGTCTCTGACGGCACCAGCCACAACACCGAACGACTGGGTGTTGCCGTCGGCATCGACGTGCTGCATGCCGAGGTCGCGCCCGAGAAGCGGGCTCGCGTGGTGACCGAGCTCCAGGAGGCGGGTCAGGTGGTCGCGATGGTCGGGCCGTCCCCTGCGAATGCCGACGCGTTGGAGGTTGCCGACCTGGCCGTGTGCTCAGGGCCAGCGCCGGGCCCGTCGTCGATCGGGCTCGACACGCTGGCGGTCGACGCGGTGGCCGGCGCGTTGTCTCTCTCGCGGACTGCCCTGTCGGTGATCCGCACCAACCGGGTCATCGGTCTCATCACGCCAGTTGTCGGACTCGTCGGCGCCGGGCTCGGTGTGCTCAGTCCCCTGCTGGGGTTGGTGTTCGGCGTCGTGGCGGCCCTGCTGGTCATCGGGAACTCCCTGCGCCTGCGGGCTGCCGCCAAGCTCTGACCTGATCGGGCTGGTGACCCGGTCTCGATACGCTCGCTGGCGCTCGCTGCTCGACCAACGAAAGCTCCGCTGTGCGAGTGCCGCCGAGGGACCTTCGGTGGTCGAGTGCCGCCGAGGGACCTTCGGTGGTCGAGTGCCGCCGAGGGACGAGGCGGTGTATCGAGACCACACCGCGAAGGCTCCGCTGGTCGACGCTCGCCACTCGGCCAACGAAAGGCGGGACGGCATTTCTTGTCACGTAGGTGCCAAGTTTGAGGTTGTTTGTCAGTGCGTTGGACGTTTGCCCTTGCCGTGCGGTCGTCGTACTGGCTCAATCGTTGGCACGGGCCGCCTCTCCCTCCCAAGAACTGGCGGCGCCCACGGTCCGCATCAGCCCGCATACCTGATGCCTGACCGGCCAAGGAACGCTCGCGGGCCCGCCTACCCCACTCCACCCGGCCGGCCCGCGGGCGTTCATCTCGCGGCGTGGTCTCGAGATGGGTTCCGAGGAGGCGAGGGACGAGCCGTCTCGAAGGGCGCTCGTTCAGCAGCAGCGGCGGCGGGTGATCCAGACGACCAGGGCGAGTACGCCGAGGGCGGCAGCCAGCTGCTTGCCGTAGGTCTTGAGCAGGATCGGCAGCACGGTCGCACCGAGGTCGAGTGCGTCGTCCGAGCCGGAGGAGCCCGAGGATCCGGAGGACTCGGCCTTGTGGCGCGACGGCGTACTCGCCTGTGGGGCGGGCGCGGCCGAGCTCTCCGCGGCGGGCGCCGACGCCGGACCAGCGTCCGGGTCGCCGCCGGGTGCGGAGACCGCCGCAGCACCCGTCGGCACCGAGGCCGGTTCGGAGTCCGCGTCTGGCTCGGGCGTGCCGCCGACCTTCGTCTTCAGGCAGTCGACGAACTGGCCCAGCAGCTTGTCGCTGATGTCCTGGATGACACCGCGGCCGAACTGGGCGGGCTTGCCGGTGATGTTGAGGTCGGTGACCACCTCGACCCGGGTTTCGCCGGGGCCGGCTTCGCTCATGGTGGCCACGACGTCGGCGCCGGCGGTGCCGTTGCCGCGCTTGTCCTTGCCCATCGCCTTGATCTTCATGACGCCGGCGGACTCGTCCTTCTCGGTGAACGAGCCGGATCCGTTGTAGACAAGGGCGATCGGGCCCAGCTTCACCTTGCAGCTGCCGGTGAACGTGTCGCCCTCGAAGGACGTGACCGTGGCGCCCGGGAAGCACCCGGCCACCGACTCGATGTCGTTGAAGGCGGCCCAGGTCTCGGCGCGCGAGGCGGGCACGGTGAACTCGTGGGTCAGCTGCACGGGCTCACGCTCCCGCGGCCGCGAGCACGGCCCGACGGGTCAGCACCGTCGCCAGGTGTCGGCGATAGTCGGCGTCACCGTTGAGGTCCGACGGTGGGTTGGTGCCCTCCGCGGCCGACTCCGCTGCGCGGCGTACGGCCTCGTCGGTGGCCGGCTGACCGACCAGTGCCTGCTCGACGGCGGTCGCGCGCAGTGGCGTCGAGCCCATGTTGGTCAGGCCGATGCGCGCTTCGGCGATGGTGCCGCCCTCGGCGCGCACGGTCGCGGCCACCGCGACGATCGGCCACTGGTGGGCGACCCGCACGAACTTCTCGTAGTGGCCACCCCAGCCGGTGTGCTTGGGAATGCGTACGGCGGTGAGGATCTCGTCGTCGCCGATCGCGGTGGTCATGAAGTCCTCGAAGAAGTCGGACGCCGACACCCGGCGCTCTCCCCCGCTGCCGGTGATCACGAACTCCGCATCGAGCGCCAGCACCGGTGCACCGAGGTCTCCCGCCGGATCGGCGTGCGCGAGGGCGCCACCGAACGTGCCGCGGTGGCGGACCTGCGCGTCGGCCAGGTGCTCGATCGCCTTGGTGATCACCGCCGCGTGCTCGGCGACGAGGGCGTTCTTGCCGACGTCGGTGTGGGTGGTCATCGCGCCGATCACGAGGGCGTCGCCGTCCTCGGTCACGCCGCGCAGGGACTCGATGCGGCCGAGGTCGATGATCATCTCGGGTGCGTTGAGGCGCATCCGCAGCACCGGCAGCAGGCTCTGCCCGCCGGCGATGATCTTGGCGTCGTCACCGTGCTCGGCCAGGGCGGCCAGGGCCTCCTCGACCGTCGTGGGTGCGAGGTAGTCGAACTTTGCGGGGATCATTCCGGGGCTCCGTCCGCGATGGCTGTGTCGCCGCTGTCGTCGAAGTGCGGAGCGGCCGCCTCCGTGGTCTTGTCGCCGCCGCCGCCGTCGTTGATCGCCTTCCACACTCTCTCCGGCGTGCACGGCATGCGGACGTCGTTGACGCCGAACTGCCGGATCGCGTCGACCACCGCGTTGACCACCGCCGGTGTCGAGGCGATCGTGCCGGCCTCGCCGACGCCCTTGGTGCCGAGCGTGTTGGTCAGCGACGGCGTGGTGGTGTGGTCGACGTCGAAGCTGATCGTGTCGGCCGCGGTCGGCACCAGGTAGTCGACGAACGAGGCCGAGACCAGCGTCCCGGAGTCGTCGTACACGGCTTCCTCCCAGAGCGCCTGCGCGATGCCCTGCACCAGTCCGCCGTGCACCTGGCCGGCCACGATCAGCGGGTTGATCACGTTGCCGATGTCGTCGACGCAGGTGTACTTGCGCATCTTGACCGCACCGGTCTCGGTGTCGACCTCCATCGCGCACAGGTGCGTGCCGTGGGGGTAGTTGAAGTTCACCGGGTCGTACGTCGCGTCGCAGTCGAGCGACGGCTCCACACCGTCGGGCAGGTTGTGCGCGGCGAAGGTCGCCAGCGCCACCTCGGCCATCGCGAGACCCTGGTCGGTGCCACGGACCCCGAAGCGACCGGCCGAGAACTCGATGTCGTCGACCGATGCCTCGAGCAGGTGGGCCGCGATCGGCTTGGCCTTCTCGATCACCTTGTCGGCGGCCCGCACGAGCGCCTCACCACCGACGACGAGCGACCGGGAGCCGTAGGTGTCGAGGCCCTTCGGCGCGACCATCGTGTCGCCGTGCAGCACCTCGACGTCCTCGAAGGCCACACCGAGCCGGTCGGCGACGATCTGGCTGAACGCCGTCTCGTGGCCCTGGCCGTGGGCGCTGGCTCCGGTGACCACCTCGACCTTGCCGGTGGCCAGCATGCGCACGGTCGCGTGCTCCCAGCCGCCGGCGCCGTAGTCGAGGCTGCCCAGCACGCGGCTCGGCGCCAGGCCGCACATCTCGGTGAACGTCGAGACACCGATGCCCAGCTGGATCGGGTCCTTCGACTCACGTCTGGCCTTCTGCTCGGCCCGGAGCTCGTCGTACCCGAAGTGCTCCTTGGCCAACGCGGTGGCGGCCTCGTAGTTGCCCGAGTCGTACTCGAGCCCGGCCACCGTGGTGAACGGGAACTCCTCGTGCTTGATCCAGTTCTTCTCACGCACCTCGAGCGGGTCGACACCCAGCTCGGCGGCCAGCTCGGTCATCATGCGCTCGATCCCGAACGTCGCCTCGGGGCGCCCTGCACCCCGATAGGCGTCGGTCCAGGCCTTGTTGGTGAGCACCGTCTGCACCGCGAAGTGGTAGGCGGGGAACTTGTAGATCGCGTTGAACATGAACGCACCGAGCACCGGGACGCCGCCACCGACGAGGGAGACGTGCGAGCCGAGGTCGGCCAGCAGCTCGACCTTGAATCCGGTGACCGTGCCGTCCTTCTCGGCGGCCAGGGTGAGCTTCTGCCACTGGTCGCGGCCGTGGTGGGCGGCCATCATCGACTCGGAGCGGGTCTCGGTGTACTTCACCGGCTTGCCCAGCCGCCGGGCCAGCACCATGGTGATGAACTCCTCGGGCGTGGTCTGCAGCTTGCCGCCGAAGCCGCCGCCGACGTCGGGCGCGATGACCCGCACCTTCGCCTCGGAGACACCGAGTACGGCGGCCAGCAGGAAGCGCAGGATGTGCGGGATCTGGGTCGCGCTCCACATCGTGATCTGCTCGCCGGTCGGGTCGACCACGGTCGAGCGGGGCTCCATGAACGCGGGGATCAGCCTCTGCTGGCGGTACTCGCGCTCGAGGACGATGCCGTCCTCACGCGCCTTTGCGATGGCCTCCTCGACGTTGCCGCCGGTGCCTGCGTCGGCCGAGTCGAAGACCCAGAGTGCCGACTTGTTGGTGCCGAGGTCGGGGTGCGCGAGCACCTTGTCCTCCGCCGACTCCTTGAGGTCGAGGGCCGCGGGCAGCTCTTCGTAGTCGACGTCGACCAGCTCGGCCGCGTCACGCGCCTCGGCGGCACTGCGGGCCACCACGACCGCGACGATCTCGCCGGCGAACGTGGCCCGGTCGATCGCGACGGGCGGGTGCGGCGGGGTGACCTGGTCGGGCGTGATCGGCCACGCGTTCGGCAGGGAGCCCTGCTCCTCGCCGAGGTCCTTGCCGGTCACCACCGTGACCACGTTGGGCGCCGCCTTCGCCTCGTCGACGTTGATGTTGACGATCTTGGCGTGCGCAAAAGGACTGCGCACCATGGCCAGGTGCAGCATGCCCGGGAGGGTGATGTTGTCGGTCCAGCGGGTGCGACCGGTGATCAGTCGCTGGTCCTCCTTGCGGCGCCGGTCCCGGCCGATCTCCATCTGCGGCTCTTCGGTGACGGTCATTTGCCGACCTCCTGCCCGGACGCGGTCTGCACGGCTCGCACGATGTTGTGGTAGCCGGTGCACCGGCAAAGGTTGCCCTCGATGCCCTCGCGGATCTGCTTCTCGTCGGGCTTCGGGTTGTCGTTGAGCAGGTCGATCGACTGCATGATCATGCCCGGCGTACAGAAGCCGCACTGGAGGGCGTGGCACTCGTGGAACGCGGCCTGCATCGGGTGCAGCTCGCCGTTCGTGGCCAGCCCCTCGATCGTGGTCACCTCGTGGCCGTCGGCCTGCACGGCCAGCACGTTGCACGACTTCACGCTGCGCCCGTCGAGGTGCACCGTGCACGCCCCGCAGTTGCTGGTGTCGCACCCGATCACGGTGCCGGTCTTGCCGAGCTTCTCCCGGAGGTACTGCACCAGCAGCATCCGTGGCTCGACGTCGTCGGAGACCTTTGCTCCGTCGACGGTGACTTCGATCCTGGTCATGGACGACTCCTCGCAGACGCACTGGCTACCTGTGACCCGGCTCACGCTATGAACCCGAGGTTGGCGAAAGGTTGGATACTCCCTGACGTTTCGGCCCTCTCGCCGCGATACTCCCTGACGTTTCGGTCCCTCCGGGGACGCGAACGTCAGGGAGTATCCCGATTTAGGGGCCCGAACGTCAGGGAGTATCCCGATTTGGGGGCCCGAACGTCAGGGAGTATCCCGAATTGGGGGCCCGAACGTCAGGGACTATCGGGAGGATGAAGCGGCGGCGAGCTTGCCGCGGAGCAGGGGCTTGAGCGGGTGCGGGGCCTCGCCGAGCGAGGCCAGGCAGGCCTCGATCACCTGGGTGTCATAGGGCGCCAACTCGGTGTAGCGCACCACCGCCGCCGGCACCGGGTCGGCCAGCAGCGCCTCACGCACGGCGACCGCGAGATAGTCGGCGTACTCCCCCAGCCCCGGGGACTCGGTGCCGGGCAGCAGGTCACCGCCGTACGCCGCCACGGCCTCGCGCACCTTGCCCTGGCGGAGCAGGCGTACGACGGTCTCGACGTCGGCCTGCACCGGGAGCGTGAGGCGATAGGGCCGCGACGCCAGCTGGCCACCGACCGCGTGCCGCAGGTGCGAGACCTCGGCCTTCAGCGTCGACAGGGTGATCGACTGGTCGCCGTAGAGCAGCGCGTGCAGCTGCTCGAGGGTGAGCCCGTCGGGGTGGAGGGTGAGCAGCGCGAGGATCTCGGTCTGCCGTCGGTTGAGCAGCAGGCGCTCGCCGTCGAGATGCACCTCGGCCGAGCCGAGCAACCGCAGGCTGAGCCCGATCTCGTCGTCGGGCAGCACCAGGTGAGGGGCCCGACCTCCGGCATGCATCGACCGGGGCATCGCCCCCTCGATCACCCGCGCCATCATGCGCGCGGTGGCCAGCCCGATCGGGTGGGTGCGGTCCCAGGTGGTCGACAGGTCGATCACGCCGAGCACCTCACCGGTCGCAGGGTCGTGCACCGGCGCCGCCCAGCACACCCAGTTGTGCACGATCGGCGCGAAGTGCTCCGCACTGAACACCATCGACGGCCCGCCGGTGCGCAGCGCGAGGTCGAGCGCGTTGGTGCCGACGCTCGCCTCGTCCCACTTGCCGCCGACGACGAAGTTGACCGACTCGGCCTTGCGGCGCATCACGCGGCCGCCGTACGTCCACAGGATGCGGGTCTCGGGGTCGGTCACGGCGAGCACCAGGTCGCCGTCGTCCGCCGTACGCCGCAGCTCGTCCTCGACACGTTCGACGCCGACCTGGAGCGGCGAACCGGCCCAGTACGCCGCGGTGTCGGCCTCGTCGGCCAACGGCGCCTCGGTCACGTCTGGCCTGATCAGCGAGCCGGACCGTCGCCACGAGTGCAGGATCTCGGGACGGACCAGCTGCTCGGCCCGGTCACCCTGCTCGACGAAGGCGGTCCAGGCGCGCACGGCATCGATCCTGCGCTCGTGCAGCTGCTGACGATCGACGGACATCGGCTCTCCTGACGGTCTCTCGCAACCGTAGCCCGTGGACCGTGACGGCGTCACCGGTTCCGTCTCGACGCCCGAGAACGCCGCAACCATCGCAGCGGCCGGTGGCACCTGTCGGGACGGACAGGTGCACCCCTCCCCCCGCGGCCGGTTTCGCGATCCTCGTCTGTTCGGGGCCCTTCCGACGGACCTAGCGTCCGAAGCACCCACCCCGAATCCGGAGGTTTCTCTGATGCAAGTTGACGAGTTGCTCAAGCCGTTCCCGATCAAGGAGTTCCACCCGTTCCCGCGGGCCCTGATGGGCCCCGGCGCGCACGAGATGATCGGCCCCGAGGCGCTCAAGCTCGGTTTCCGCAAGACGCTGGTGATGACCTCGGGCCTGCGCGGCACCGACATCGTGCACAAGATCGTCGAGTCGATGAAGTACCACGGCCTCGAGGTCGTGCTCTACGACAAGGTGGAGTCCAACCCCAAGGACTACAACACCATGGACGCGGTGAAGCTCTACCAGGAGAACGCGTGCGACTCGTTCGTCTCCATCGGTGGCGGCTCCTCGCACGACGCCTGCAAGGGCGCCCGCATCTCGGTGGCGCACGACGGACGCAACGTCAACGAGTTCGAGGGCTTCAACATGTCCGAGAACCCGAAGAACCCGCCGCACATCGCGGTCTCGACGACGGCCGGCACCGGCTCCGAGACGTCGTGGGCCTACGTCATCACCGACACCACGACCGACCCCGACAACCCGCACAAGTACGTCGCCTTCGACGACGCCTCTGTCGCCACCCTGGCGATCGACGACCCGGTGCTGTACTTCGACTGCCCGGTCGACTACACCGCCCAGTGCGGGTTCGACGTGCTGGCGCACGCCTCGGAGCCGTACGTGTCACGGCTCAACTTCGAGCCGTCACTCGGCAACGCGATCCGGGCCATCAAGCTGACCTCGGAGAACCTGCGCGAGGCAGTGTGGAACGGCCAGGACCTCAAGGGTCGCGAGGGCATGATGTACGCCCAGTACATCGCCGCCCAGGCGTTCAACTCCGGCGGCCTCGGCATCATCCACTCGATCTCGCACGCGGTGTCGGCGTTCTACGACACCCACCACGGGCTCAACAACGCGATCGCGCTGCCCCGGGTGTGGGCGTTCAACATGCCCGCGGTCTACGGTCGCTTTGCCGACATCGCCGAGGCCATGGGCATCGACACCCACGGCATGACCAAGGTGCAGGCTGCCGACGCCGCCCTCGCCGCGTCGATCCGGCTGCTCCGCGACGTGGGCATCCCGGAGAAGTTCACCGACGTCACCCAGGACAGCTACTCGAAGAACCGCCTGGGCACCGGCCCGACGGCGTACTACGAGAACGCACCGGTGATCAAGGGCGACGACGAGGACATCGACCGCATCACCCACCACGTGCTCGGTGACGCCTGTACGCCGGGCAACGCCAAGGAGTGCACGTTCGAGACCGTGCGCCCGGTGATCGATCACTGCATGAACGGCGATCTGGACGACCTGATCAGCTGACAGAGCCCCGGTCCGGTCGCCGTCCATCGAGCCGGCGGCCGGACCGGATCCCACCGGACACGCAACCACTGCCTGAGGAGAGAACGTGAGCACGCTGCCCGAACCGGCCCCCGCCTTCGCCGACGTCGAGGAGGCCCGGCTGCGCCTTGCCGAGCACGGCTATCTCTCCGACGACCGCCTGGCCACCACCGTCTTCCTCCAGACCCGGCTCGACAAGCCGGTGCTCCTCGAGGGCCCGGCCGGCGTCGGCAAGACCCAGCTGGCCCTGAGCCTGGCCCACGCGACCGGCCGGCGACTGCTCCGCCTCCAGTGCTACGAGGGCCAGGACGAGACCAAGGCGCTCTACGAGTGGGACTACGGCAAGCAGCTGCTCTACACCCAGATCCTGCGCGAGAAGATCGGCTCGATCGTCGAGGACGCCGCCGACCTCAACGAGTCGATCGAGCGCATCGCCAAGCAGGACTCGGTGTTCTTCTCCGAGCGCTTCCTCGCCGCCCGTCCGTTGCTCGAGGCGATCGACTCCGACGACCCCGTCGTACTCCTCATCGACGAGGTCGACCGGGCCGACGAGGCGCTCGAGGCGGTGCTCCTCGAGCTGCTCTCCGAGTTCCAGATCTCCATTCCCGAGATCGGCACCATCCGCGCCAAGCACCTGCCGTACGTCGTCCTCACCTCCAACAACACGCGTGACCTCTCGGCGGCCCTCAAGCGGCGCTGTCTGCACCTCTTCCTCGACTACCCCGACGCCGAGCGGGAGCTGGAGATCATCCGCTCCAAGGACACCGGCCTCTCCGACGCACTCGCCGTACGCCTGGTCGAGATCGTGCGCGACCTGCGCGACCTCGACCTGCGCAAGGCGCCGAGCATCTCCGAGACGATCGACTGGGCGCGCACCCTCGCCGTGCTGGGCGTGGAGGAGCTGACCTCCGACATCCTGTCCAGCACCCTCAACGTCGTCGTGAAGTACGAACGCGACCTCAAGAAGACGCTCGCCGCGATCCCGAAGATGGTCGATCCGAACGCCGTCGTGCCCGACAGCCTGCACGGTCACGGTCACGGGCATGGCCACGGTCACGACCACGACCCCGCGCCGCAGCCGCCCGCGGCACGGGATGACTCCGGCGATGTCGACGGCAAGGCCGCCCGCGCCGCCAAGGACAAGCCCGGCCGCCACGACAAGGGCTACTACGGCGCGGACAACAAGCTCGGCCCGTCGCGTGCAGTGTCACCCGGCCAGGGCAGCCGGTCCTTCTCGGCGCGCAAGCGCCCGGTCTAGGCCGACGGCATGGAAGGCGCGGTCCACCGGTTCATCCGCCTGCTGCGACTCCACGGCGTGCGGGTGAGTACGGCGGAGGTCATCGACGCCATGCACGCGGTGGCCCAACCGAGCGTGCTCGACGAACGCGAGGTGCTCCGCGCGGCGCTGGCGGTCAGCCTGGTCAAGGACCGGCGCGACCTGGCCACCTTCGACCGCGTCTTCGACCGGTTCTTCGGACTGCGTCCCGTCATCGACGAAGCCGGCGAGGAGCACAAGCACACCCACGACGACCTGAGCGACGACGGCGAGCTGACCGACTTCACCCTGTCGGAGGAGCCCGGCGACATCCCCGAGGACGGGCACTCGCACGGCAAGCCCGACGACATCAAGGAGTTCTTCAAGCCCGAGGACATGGCCCAGCAGTACAACCTGCACCAGGAGGCCAACAAGATCGACATCGCCGCACTGACCGATGAGATCGTGCTCTCCAACGACACCCAGACCAGCGCCGGCGAGGCGGCCAGGGTGCAGCTCTCGACCCGTCGCATGCACAACCCGGGCAACCCCGGCGACCTGGTCCGCAGCCCCGGCATGGAGCTCGACACCGAGCTGTCGGTGCACGAGGAGATGGCGCTGCTGAGCTGGCTCGAGGAACGCCTGCCCGAGGACACCTTCGTCGACGACGGCGACCTCGCCGCGCTGCGCAAGGCGCTGGCGCCCTGGCTGGCCAGCCTGCCCGAGCGGATCCGCGACCACCTCCAGCAGCTGATGGAGACCGAGCGCGAGATCGAGACCCGCGAGCTCCAGGCCGCGCAGGCCGAGACCGTCGACGAGCACGAGCGTGCCGAGCTCGAGGAGTCGCTGCGTCGCCTGCTGCGCAGCCTGCACGGCGCGCCCCGCCCCCGTCGTACGACGGCCGCGCGCGGCGTGGTCGACGGCCGGCGCACCATGCGCAGCAACATGAAGTACGACGGCGTCCCGTTCCGGCCGGTCACCGTCGCCAAGGCACACGACCGACCCAGATTGCTGGTGCTGTGCGACGTCTCGCTGTCGGTGCGCTCGACCGCGCGGTTCACCCTGCACCTGGTGCACAGCCTGCAGTCGGTCGCGTCGTCGGTGCGCACCTTCGCGTTCGTCAAGGACATGGTCGAGATCACCGACCTGTTCTCCGAGCACCGCATCGAGGACGCGCTGTCCCTCGTGATGGCGGGCCTGCCGGCGGGCGGCATCCTCGACGTCGACGCCGACTCCGACTACGGGTCGTCGTTCCGCCAGTTCCTCGACCAGTACGGCTCGGCGGTCAACCGGCGTACGACCGTGATCGTGCTCGGCGACGGACGCGGCAACGGCAAGGACCCCGGGCTCGAGGCGTTCGAGGAGATCACCCGCCGGGCGCGCTCCACGATCTGGCTGACCCCGGAGCCCAGCTATTCATGGGGACTGGGCGGTTGCGACCTGCCGGCGTACGCCGAACACACCGACAAGGTGCAGGTGGTGCGCAACCTGCACGGCCTCGAGGAAGTCACCACGTCACTGAAGGTGACGACGTGAGGGTGCTGCGCTGCGGTTCGCCCAGGGGCCCGGCATGAGCGCCGTCGAACCGGTCTCGGCGATCGACCCGTTCGTCGCGACCCACGACGGCGTCTACCGCGACGCCATGGTCGAGGTGACGGCGCTGCACGGCCCCCGCCCACGCCGGCAGTTGCGCACCGTGCGCACCGAGCACTTCGACATCCTCCACGAAGGCCCCCTGATCAAGCTCTCGCACGCGCTGCGGCCCGACCAGATCGACGACGACCTGGCGGGCCTGATCGCCGAGGAGCTGTTCCAGCCCGGATGGCTGCGTGGACCCGACCTCTTCGAGCGGCTGCTCACCGGCATCGTGCTCAGCACCCGTGCGGAGCCGCTCGACGCGTGGACCGACTTCTACGCCAACACCCTCGCCCGGGTCGCTGAGTCCCTCACCGGTGACCCGACCGGCACCCGGCACGGGACCATCGCCGACTACGCACCCGTCTATGGCTTGGCCGAGCAGGCGCTGGCTCCCGGCACGGTGCTCGAGCTGGGCTGCTGCTTCGGCTTCCTGTCCCTCCGGCTCGCCGCCGCCGGGCGCGCGGTGATCGCCTCGGACGTCTCCGCCGGCACCGTCGGCCTGCTCGACGCGGTCGCCCCGCGCCTCGGCCGCGAGGTGCACACGCGCACCGCCGACGCCGGCCGGCTGCCGTTCGCCGACGACTCGTGCGACAACGTGCTCGCCGTCCACCTGCTCGAGCACCTGGAGCCCGACCATGGCGAACGCGTCGTCCACGAGGCCCTGCGCGTGGCCCGCCGACGCGTCGTGATCGCGGTCCCCCTCGAGGAAGAGGCCGACGCGACCTGGGGCCACGTACGCACCGTCTCCCTCGACGACCTCGACGCCTGGGGTGCCGCCATCGGCCACCCGTACGTCGTCCGCGAGGCGCACGGCGGCTGGCTCCTGATCGACCTCGCCTGATCCTCAACCACCGACGTGGTGGATCGCACCCAGTGGCTGTTGCGGTCACAGGCAGCACTCACCGACACGGCCGGCACCTGGTCGACCCGACGGGGGTGGGCCGTACGACAGGTGAGCAGGCGGGTCAGGGAGCGGTTCACGCTCAGACGGGGCCGGCAGCCTGCGAGTTACCTGTCGGACGGTCCGGTGCAGGGCGTCAGCGAACGGCCAGCGATCCACCACGTTGTCGTGTCTTCGGGCGTTCGGCTCGATCATCATGCCTGCGCACCTCTCCCCGACTTCACCCACCCGTACGCCGGCACGCGTGCGACGCACGCCGTACCTGTACTTCGGCTTCACGCAGGGCCGGGAGAGGACTGTCCGGACAGGCCCGGCACCCCGCCTCTCGGGCGGTCCGCCGGGAACCCGCGACTCCTAGCGTCAGAAGCCCAACCACTCCTGGAGGAAACATGACCGACATCGACAGTCGCCCGGCCCATGCGGCCACGACGACGCCCGCCCCTGCCGTGGCCCCTGCGCCCTCCGGCTGGGGCGACCCGTTCCCGCTGGGCCTGGCCAGCTTCGGCATCTCCGCACTCGTGCTCTCGACGGTGATGTCGGGGCTGATCGACCCGCTCGCCACTCCCGCCGTGCTCTCCCTGGCCCTCTCGCTCGGCTTCCTCACCGAGCTGGTCGCCGGCATCATCCACTTCCAGCGCGGCGAGACGTTCCCGGGGCTGGTGTTCACGGCGTACGCCGGCTTCTGGCTCAGCTACGCGCTTCTCGTGCAGTTCTACGGCCCGATGGTGACCGCGGACGCCGCCGCCATCACCGGGATGTTCCTGCTGGCGTGGGCGATCTTCTCGACGTACATGCTGCTCGCCGCGCTGCGCACCAACCTGACCACGATCGTGATCTTCACGTTGCTGTGCGCGGTGTTCTACCTGGCCGCCTTCGGCGCGTTCTTCGAGAGCGCCGGACTCGGCCACCTCGCCGGCTACCTGCTGATCGCGGACGCCGTCGTCGCGCTCTACGCCTCGGCCGCGATCATCGTGAACACCACGTGGGAGCGGACGGTGCTGGCCGTTCCCTGATCAGTCGATCAGATGACGCCCAGCTTGGAAGCCTCGTAGACCGCCTCCGCGCGGCGGGTCACCCCCAGCTTGCGAAGGATGTTCCCGACATGGAACTTGGCCGTGGTCTCGGAGATGTAGAGCCTCCGGCCGATGTCACGGTTCGACAGGCCGCGGGCGAGCAGTGCCAGCACCTCACACTCACGAGGAGTGAGGTGCTTCTGCTCGGCCGCCGTCGGCGCGTTCAGCCCGCGCACCATGGCCGCGGCCGAACGCGCGTCGAAGGCGCTCTCGCCTCGCGCCACGTCACGGATCGCCCGGATCAGACCCGAGGTGTCGACGTCCTTGACCACGTAGCCGCGGGCCCCGGCCCGCACCGCACGCAGCACCAACGCGTCGTCGAGGAACGTGGTGAGCACCAGGATGCCGAGATGGGGGTACTGCTCGGACAGCTCGGCGCAGAGGTCGAGGCCCTCGGAGTCCGACGAGGTCGAGAGCTTGAGGTCCAGCAGGACGATGCGCGGGCGGGCCGCGGCGATCACGGCCAGCGCCTCCGCACGGCTCGACGCCTCGGCGATGACCCGCAGGTCGGACTCGCGTTCCAGGATCGAGCGCAGTCCCTGCCGCACGATCGCGTGGTCGTCGACGAGCATGATGTCGACGGTGTCGACGTCGGGCCCGGTGGGCGCCTCGGGTGGGCTCAGGGTGGGCATGCTTCCTCCTCTGGCCTGGCTCCCACCAGGCCGGTGATCATCCCCGGGCGGTTGACCGCCAGGGGCAGCGGGACACGCATTTCGATCCGTACGCCGCCGATGCGGGCGCGGCGGAAGGCGAGCGACCCCCCGATGTCGGAGAGGCGGCTGTAGATGTTGGCCAGGCCGCAGTGGCGCCCGTCGGCCGGCCGGCCCCGACCGATGCGGAGCTTGCGGGCCAGCTCCCCCGGGTCTCCGACACCGTCGTCGGCGACGCTGACGAACAGCTCGTCGGTCCGGTAGCGCATCCGGATCACGGCCCGCGTCGCCTCGGCGTGCACCGCCACGTTGAACAACGCCTCGCCGACCGCCCGGGCGATCTCGTGGTCGGCGTCGGCCGGCAGCACCTGCACCTCGCCCTCGATGTGCAGGTGCACCGACAGGTGCGGCCGGTGGTGCTCGGCCACCTCCTGCAACAGCTCGGGCAGCGTCCAGACCGTGTCGCGGTGCGGTTGGTGCAACGCGTAGATCGCGCGGCGCAGCTGGTCGACGGCCTCCTGGGTGAGGTTCTTGGCGGTGCTGAGGTGCCCGAGCAGCACGGCCGCGGACGCGCCCAGGTCCTCGGCCTCTCCACGCGCGATCTCCATCGACATGCCCGCCGAGAGCACGAACTGCGTGACGTTGTCGTGCAGCTCACGGGCGATGCGGTGCCGCTCGTGGTCGACCAGCTCGCGCTGGTGGGCGACCAGCAGTCGCTCCTCGGCCTGGCGAAGCTCGCGGGTCCGCTCCTCGAGGTCGAGTGCCTGGGACACCGCGTCGTCGTACAACCGCTGGGCCCGGCGGTGCAGGGCCAGGCCGGCCTGGTACTGCTCGCAGTTGTAGAGGGAGACCGCGGCCTCGTTGGCCAGGATGCGCAGCACGGAGAGGTCGCCGGGCTCGGGCTCCGCGTCGAGGCCGTGCAGCCCGACCAGGCTGCCGATCATGGCGTTGTCGAGCGTCATCGGCACCCGCACCCACCGGTCGAAGCCGGGTGCACCGGTGGCGTGTCCGGCACGGATCGCGCCGAGCTCGCGGCGTACGTGGTGGGGCAGGTCGGCGTCGTCGTCGATCACCCGGCCGACGTGGTCGACGGCCAGGAAGCGCGGGCGTGCGCCCGGCAGCTGGCCGTCGGAGAGGGCCAGCACGGTCCACTGTGCGTCGAGGTGCTGGGCGGCCGCACGGGCCACCTCCTCCAGGAGCGCGCGCGGGCCCTCCGCCGTGCGCACCAGGGCGCGGCTGATCGAGTCCATCGCTCGTACGGCGTGCTGCATCCGCTCGTCGGAGCGCACGTACGCGCGGTAGTAGGAGCCCTTGCCCGACCGGACGCCGGTGAGGGTGGTGAGATCGCTCCCCGTGGGAGTGTGCCGATCACTCATCTCTAGAGAGCGTTCCGGAAGAGCTCGGCGATTTCCTGCTCACTCGCCAGCCGCGGGTTCGTGGTCAGGCAGGCGTCGTCCAGCGTGGTGCGGGCCAGCCGCGGGATGTCCTCCTCGGTGACCCCCAGCTCCCTCAACCCACGGGGCACGCCGATGTCGTCGGCCAGCAGGCGGATGTGGTCGGCGAGCATCTCGGCCGCCTCCTCGCCGGGCATGCCCTGCACCGACAGCCCGGCCGCAGCGGCGAGCTCGACGAACCGCTCCGGCGTGGCCCGGGCGTTGTAGCGGACCACGTGCGGCAGGAGTACGCCGTTCACGACGCCGTGCGGGGCGTCGAGCAGTCCGCCGACCTGGTGGCTCATCGCATGGGTGGCACCGAGGATCGCGTTGGAGAACGCCAGCCCGGCCTGGAGGCTGGCCTGGGCCATCTTGCGCCTCGCCTCGGCCTCACGCGGCGTGGTCATCGTCGTACGCAGGTTGCGACAGACCAGCCCGACGGCGCTGATCGCATGGGTGTCGGCGAGCGGGTTGTGGGCCAGCGAGACGAAGGCCTCGATGCCGTGGGTCAGCGCGTCGAGGCCGGTGGCGGCGTTGAGGTCCTCGGGCATCGTGACCAGCAGCCGCGGGTCGGTGATCGAGATGTCGGGCACGAGGGCCCGGCCGAGGATGGTCACCTTCACCGACCTCTCGGTGTCGGTGACGATGCAGAACTGGCTGACGTCGGCACCGGTGCCCGACGTCGTCGGGATGATCAGCAGCGGCGGGATCGGGTGCGTGATCAGGTCGACCCCGGCGTAGTCGAGGATGTCGCCGCCGTTGCCGGACAGGATCGCCACGCCCTTGGCCGCGTCGGCGACCGAACCGCCGCCGATGCCGATGATCACGTCGCAGTCCCACTCGGCGTAGTGCGCGTAGGCCGCGCGGATCTCGTGGTCGCGCGGGTTCGGCGTGACGCTCGAGAAGACCACCGGCTCGAGACCGGACTCCCGAAGGTGGCCGAGCAGCTCGTCGACCCAGCCGGCCTCGATGATGCCCGGGTCGGTGACCACCAGCGGACGCCGGGCGCCCAGGCGCCCGGCCGCGAAACCGGCCTCGGCGAGGGAGCCGGTGCCCAGCACCACCTCGGGCGCGTGGAACTTGGCCAGTTCAAAGGTCTCCACGGGGCCTTCCCGCAGGGTGCTGCCGTGGCGTTCCCCGCTGGCCGGGACCATCGTCGTGCTCATCAAAGTCTCCCAACTGTGTGACCTGCACCACTGTGCACCGCCAAACGTTGCGAGAACGTTGGGTCCGCCCAGGCGGAGTCTCTCAGCGCCCGGTCTCCGGCGAGATCGTGCCGGTCACCGGGCTGACCCGGTCGCACGGGAACCCGCCCTGGCGGGCGTGTTCGGCGATGTCCTCGGGGTTCGCGGCGTCGTACACGCAGTAGAGCTTGTCGTCGGTGACCCACGACTGGACCCACTCGATGTGCGACATGCCTGCCAGCACCTCGTTGGACCTGGCGCTGATGTCGTGGAGCTGCTGCTCGTCGAGCTCTCCGGCTCCGGGCAACTCCCGCTCGATGACGTACCGCCCCATGTCGTGGCCTTCCGTGGTGGTGTGTGCGCCGACCAGGCGCCTTCACCCACGACAGTAGGAGCGTGCTCGGCCCGGAGAGCCCGGCAAGGTGACGGGTCCGGCCTGCCCGAACGGACAGGTGGCGGTTCGCTACCGGTGGATCCGGCCCTCGAGTGCGGCCAGTGGCTGACCACTGCCGCCCCAGGTCGACGAGACGATCTCGGCGGCGATGCTGACCGCGGTCTCCTCGGGGGTGCGGGCACCGAGGTCGAGGCCGATCGGGCTGGACAGCCGGTCGATCTCCTCGGACGTCACGCCGGCCTCCTTCAACCGCGCCAGGCGGTCGTCGTGCGTACGCCGCGAGCCCATCGCGCCGACGTACCCGACCTCGGGCAGCCGCAGCGCCACCTCGAGCAGCGGTACGTCGAACTTGGGGTCGTGCGTGAGCACGCAGAGGACCGTGCGCGAGTCGATGCGCCCGGCCTCCTGTTCGGCGGCGAGGAAACGGTGCGGCCAGTCGACGACCACCTCGTCGGCCTCGGGGAAGCGGGTGTTGGTCGCGAACACGGGGCGAGCGTCGCAGACCGTCACGTGGTAGCCGAGGAAGCTGCCGATCCGCGCCACCGCCGCGGCGAAGTCGATCGCGCCGAAGACCAGCATGCGGGGCTTGGGCGCGAAGGCCCACACGAAGACGCGCATGCCCTCGCCGCGGCGTTCGCCGTCGGGTCCGTAGGACAGCGTGCCGCTGTGCCCGGACGCGAGCAGCCCGAGCGCGTCGTCGCGGACCGCGTCGTCCACCCGCGCACTCCCCAGAGATACTCCCTGACGTTTCGGCCCTTCCTCTGGGATAGTCCCTGACGTTTCGGTCCTGCTGGGGGCCGGAGCGTCAGGGAGTGTCGCGGAGTCAGGGCGGATGAGGGTGCGACGGCCCACCCAGGACGGGTCGGGGTGCTCGATCACCGTCGCCACGGCGACCGCGCGACCGGCCTCGAGGTCGTCGGCGATCTCACCCAGCTCGGGGAACGTCTCCTGGTTCACCTTCTCGACGTACACGTCGAGGATGCCGCCGCAGGTCAGGCCGACCGCGAACGCGTCGTCGTCGGAGATGCCGTAGCGCTGGAAGACGGGTGCGCCGGACTCGACCACCTCGCCGGCCAGCTCGTAGACCGCACCCTCGACACAGCCGCCGGAGACCGAGCCCACCGCCGTACCTTCCGGGCCGACCAGCATCGAGGCGCCCGGGGGCCGGGGTGCGGACTGGAAGGTCGCCACGACCGTGCCCATGCCGACCGTCTCGCCGGCCCGCCACCACTCCAAGAGCTCCGGGAGCACTTCACGCATCTGCCACGACCTCCAACAGTTCGGCGTACGTGGTCAGGGTATGACCCGCAAGGAAGTCGTCGACGTGCGGGAGCGCCGCGGCGATGCCCTGCTGCACGGGCAGGTAGCCGGCCTTGCCCCGGTGCGGGTTCACCCAGACCACCTTGTGCGCGAGGCGGTGCAGGCGCGCCATCTGCTCGCCGAGCAGGGCCGTGTCGCCGCGTTCCCAGCCGTCGCTGAACACCACGACCACGGCACCGCGGGCCAGGCCACGGGCGCCCCACCGGTCGAGGAAGACCCGCATCACCTCGCCGAGCCGGGTGCCACCGGACCAGTCCGGCACCGTGTCTCCGGCCGCGACCAGGGCCCGGTCGGGGTCGCGCTGTCGCAGCGCGCGGGTGATGTGCGTCAGCCGGGTGCCGACCGTGAAGGCCTCGACGTGACGGCCCTCGTCGGTGGTCGCGAAGCGGTGTGCCAGACGCAGCAAGGCGTCGGCGTAGCTGCTCATCGACCCTGACACGTCGATCAGGAGCACCACCCGACGCGGCCGGGCACCCCGCCGACGCCACGCGAGGTCGGCGGGCTCCCCCATGCGTCGCAGGCTGGCCCGCAGGGTGCGGCGGGCATCGACGGAGCCCCTGTGCCACGCGTGCTGTCGGGCAGTACGCCGCATGGGCAGGCGCGGGTGCAGCGCGCTGAAGAGCGTGGTCAGCAGGCGCCTCTCGGAGGCCGACATGGTGCCGACGTCGCGATGCCGGAGCAGCTCCGTGCGACTGGCCATCGCCCGCACCGGGTCATGACCCGCCGCGTCGTCACCGGCCAGATCGTCTTCGTCACCGCCCAGCAGGTCGGTCGCGAGCGGGGCCGACGCCTCGGTCGACGGCGCCGGGCGCGGCAGTCCGTCGCGGTGGTTGAACCAGGCGTGGAACACCTGGTCGTAGCGCTCGAGGTCGTCGGGTCCGGCGCAGAGCGTGGCGCGGCCCGCCCAGTACGTCGCCCGGTGGTCGTCGGCGCCGAGCAGCGCGACCGCCGAGGCGAACCCATGGGTTCGGTCCTGGGTGACAGGGACACCGGCGGCGCGGAGCGCGCGGGTGAAGCCGAGCAGGATCTCGTCGGCGGCATGCGGCACCGTCACACCGCCATCAGCCGGTCGAGGGCCTGGCGCACCCGGTCGCCGTCCTCGCGGTACTTCACCAGCGCGCCCAACGTCGCCGAGGCGGTGGCCAGGTCGAGCTCGGTGGCGCCCAACGCCTGCAGGGCCCGCGCCCAGTCGAGGGTCTCGGCCACGCCCGGAGGCTTGAGGAGGTCTTCGGTGCGTAGCGACTGGACGGCGGTGGCGACCTGACGGGCCAGCGTCTCGCTGACCTCGGGGTTGCGTGAGCGCAGGATCTCGACCTCGCGCTCCAGCCCCGGGTGGTCGATCCAGTGGTAGAGGCAGCGCCGCTTCAACGCGTCGTGCAGCTCGCGGGTGCGGTTGGAGGTGAGCACCACGATCGGCGGCGTCGCCGCGCGCACCGTGCCGATCTCGGGGATGCTCACCTGGTACGTCGAGAGCACCTCCAGCAGGAAGGCCTCGAACTCGTCGTCGGCCCGATCGACCTCGTCGACCAGCAGCACCGCCGGGCTCTCACGCAGCGCCTGGAGCACGGGTCGGGCGAGCAGGAAGCGTTCGTCGTACAGGCTCTTCTCGGCCTGCTGCACGTCGGCGTTGCCCGAGGCTTCGAGGGCACGCAGGTGCAGGATCTGGCGGGGGAAGTCCCAGTCGTAGAGCGCCTGCGTCGCGTCGATCCCCTCGTAGCACTGCAGCCGGATCAGGGGCAGTCCCTGGGCCTCCGCGATCGCCTCGGCGAGTGCCGTCTTGCCGGTGCCGGGCTCGCCCTCGAGCAGCAGGGGTCGTTGCATGGTGAGCGCGAGGAACACCACGGTCGCCAACGACTCCTCACACACGTAGCCGGTGTCACCGAGGAACTTCTCGACCTCGGCGACCGAGCCCGGAGTGTGTGGAGTGTCCATGCATTCAAGGCTACTCAGCGCGACGTTGGTCGCGGGTTGGGCTGTCGACGTCCTGCCCCGTGGCCAGGTCGCCACACTCCACCAGCTCGACCTCGCGGGCGGCCAGATAGGCGCGCGCGCCACGGTCACCCTCGGCAGATGCGCGTACGCCGGACCAGTGGTCGCGGCCGATCAGCACGGGGTGCCCGGGCACGCCGGCGTACGACGCCCGGCGGAGCACGCCCAGGGTGATCGACTGCGTCCGCGACTCACCGCCCGCCGGCTCCGACCCGGGGCTGGTCTGCGGGGCGGCGAGCACCCGGCGTACGACGTCCGCGCCGACGTCCGGGAGGTCGACGAGGGTGACCAGTGCTGCGTCCGGCAGTGCCTCGAGCCCGGCCAGGGCGGCCAGCCCGGCACGCAGGGATGCGCCCATGCCGTCGGCCCAGTCGTCCGCCTCGACAATGCCGACCTCGACGCCTTCGAGCAGGGAACGGGCCTGAGCGGCCGCGGCACCGAGCACGACGGTCACCTCGTCGCAGCCTCCGTCGCGCAGGGCGGTCACACCGCGCGACAACCAGTCGTCGACCAGCGCCTTCGGCGTACCCATCCGCCGGCCGGCCCCCGCGGCGAGCAGCAGTCCATGAATCCTCACCCGGTCACTCTAGGGCCGCGAACACCGCCCTTTTGATGCGCCAACCCCGCAAGATTGCGCTTCGAACCGTGGATTCTTGGTGCCCACCCCAACGAGCCACGGTTCGCGCATCGACCGCACCCGGTTCGTGCATCAAGAATCCACGGTTGGCGGGGTCTCACCGGGGGCGACGCACAATGGGAGGGTGACCGACCAACTGCTCTCCGCCCGCGCCGTCGTGATGCGAGACCTGGAGGCCACGGGGGTCGCCTCCGCAGAGACCGTCTCGCTGCTGGAGGACGCCGTCTCCGAGCGCCGATGGTGGGCCGAGCAGTGGCCGGCCGGCGAGCCGTACGTCGGCGGGCTGGTCGCCCAGGACGTGCAGGACGCCCTCCTGATGCGCGTCGGCCGGTGGCCGGTGTGCCCACGCTGCGAGGACGCCGTACACGCCCTGCACATCCACCCCGAGCTCGGCGGCCCCGACCCGGTCTGGGTCTGCGAGGAGTCCGGCGCCGTGGTCGCCGCACTGGGCCAGCTCAGCACCGACTCCTGAGCCCGGCAGCGGGCGTACGGCGCGTTTGGGCGTGCGCAGGTGTACGGCGAGAGTTGCAGTTCATACGTGTTCCGAGCCGGGAGTGGTACGAACTGCAACGCTCGATGACCAGGAGACTGGCGAACGGCGGATCCGGGTCGACCTCGAGCAGGTCAGCTCGAGGGCATCACGGTGGGCAGGTCGCTGGGCAGCAGCGAGAGCAGCTCGGACGGGATGTCCTTCAGCGCCGGGATGATGTCCGCCACGAGGTTCTGCCCGCACGTGGTGGTCAGGTAGGTGGCCAGCGCGTTGACCTTGCCGCGCTTCTCCGACGAGAGGTCGGTGTAGGCCTTCAGGGCCGTCGAGGTCTTCTCGAGTTGCGGCGCGATGTCGATCAGCACCTGGATGCCGTCGACCGCGTCCTGCGGCATGTCCTCGGGCAGGCCGTCGGCGACCACCGTCGCCACCTGCTGCAACACCTGGCTCGCCGAGTCGCCCTTCAACGCGTCCTTGGCGTCGTCGCAGAACTGCTTCGAGGTCACCGGCTCGGTCGGCTGCGTCGAAGGTGAGGTCGAAGAGTCCTCGCTGGGCTCGGTCGTCGTCGACGTGGTCTCGCTCGGCTTGGACTCGTCCTTCTTGTCCTTGTCGTCGTCTCCGCAACCGGCGGTGAGGGCGAGAACGAGCAACAGCGGAACGGCCACGAGAGATCTGCGCATGGTGGCGAGTCTAGGCCCCGGTTCCAGCCGGCCACGTGCACGGAGCACCAAGAATCCACGGTTCGCGCATCAACAATCCACGGCTCGCGCATCAACCGCACACGGCTCGCGCATCAACAATCCACGGCTCGCGGGACGAAATGGCCGAACGGCCCCGGGAGAACCCGGGGCCGTTCGGTTGATGCTGTGTGCAGCGTGGTGATCTGGCGATCAGAAGTCCATGCCGCCCATGCCGCCCATGCCGCCGGACGGGTCGCCCATCGGAGCAGCCTTCTCGGGCTTGTCCGCGACGACTGCCTCGGTGGTGAGGAACAGCGCGGCGATCGACGCAGCGTTCTGCAGCGCCGAGCGCGTGACCTTGGCGGGGTCGATGATGCCCGCGGCGATCATGTCGACGTACTCGCCGGTCGCGGCGTTGAGGCCGTGGCCCGACTCCAGGTTGCGCACCTTCTCCGCGACGACGCCGCCCTCGAGGCCGGCGTTGATCGCGATCTGCTTCAGCGGAGCGTCGGTGGCCACGCGCACGATGTTCGCGCCGGTGGCCTCGTCACCCTCGAGGTTGATCTTCTCGAACGCGGCGTCGGCAGCCTGGACCAGCGCCACGCCACCGCCGGCGACGATGCCCTCTTCGACGGCAGCCTTCGCGTTGCGAACGGCGTCCTCGATGCGGTGCTTGCGCTCCTTGAGCTCGACCTCGGTGGCCGCGCCGACCTTGATCACCGCAACGCCGCCGGCCAGCTTGGCCAGGCGCTCCTGCAGCTTCTCGCGGTCGTAGTCGGAGTCGGAGTTCTCGATCTCGGCGCGGATCTGGTTGACCCGGCCCTCGATCTGGGCCTGGTCGCCCGAGCCCTCGACGATGGTGGTCTCGTCCTTGGTGATGACGACCTTGCGGGCCTGGCCGAGCAGCTCGATGCCGGTCGACTCCAGCTTGAGGCCGACCTCTTCGGAGATGACCTGGCCACCGGTCAGGATCGCGATGTCCTGGAGCATGGCCTTGCGGCGGTCACCGAAGCCGGGGGCCTTGACGGCCACGGACTTGAAGGTGCCACGGATCTTGTTGACGACCAGCGTCGAGAGGGCCTCCCCGTCGACGTCCTCGGCGAGGATCAGCAGCGGCTTGCCGGACTGCATGACCTTCTCGAGGAGCGGGAGCAGGTCCTTGACGTTGGAGATCTTCTGGTTCGCGATGAGGACGTAGGCGTCCTCGAGAACCGTCTCCATGCGCTCGGGGTCGGTGACGAAGTAGGCCGAGATGTAGCCCTTGTCGAACCGCATGCCCTCGGTCAGCTCGAGGTCGATGCCGAACGTGTTCGACTCCTCGACCGTGATGACGCCTTCCTTGCCGACCTTGTCCATCGCCTCGGCGATGGCGTCACCGACGGTGGTGTCGCCACCGGCGGAGATGGTGGCGGCAGAGGCGATCTGCTCCTTGGTCTCGATGTCCTTGGCCATGGCGAGCAGCTGCTCGGACACGGCGGCGACAGCGGCCTCGATGCCGCGCTTGAGGCCCATCGGGTTCGCACCCGCGGCCACGTTGCGCAGACCCTCGCGGACCATTGCCTGGGCGAGGACGGTGGCCGTCGTCGTACCGTCACCGGCGACGTCGTCGGTCTTCTTGGCGACCTCCTTGACGAGCTCGGCCCCGATCTTCTCGTACGGGTCCTCGAGCTCGATCTCCTTGGCGATCGACACACCGTCGTTGGTGATCGTGGGGGCGCCCCACTTCTTCTCCAGGACGACGTTGCGGCCCTTGGGGCCGAGGGTCACCTTGACGGCGTCGGCGAGGGTGTTCATGCCCCGCTCGAGGCCGCGGCGCGCCTCTTCGTTGAAAGCAATCAGCTTCGGCATAACTCCTGCGATTCCTTGCTGTGCATAAGAGTTGGAACGGAGTCGGAGAGCTGCCCGCGACGGACGATCCGGCTGACCCGGCGGACCCTTCCCGCCGACGCTTCGGACCTCAACTCACCGGTCCCGTTGTTGTCACTCTCTTGATGAGAGTGCCAGCCTCATGTTTAGCACTCGACCCATGAGAGTGCAAATGATCTCGAGTCGTGGTCAGGACCAGATCCGGGCGTAGCTGGAAACGGCGTACTCCTGGTCGGGCTTCAGTCCCGTGAGCTCGGAGACCCTGCGGAAGTCATGGGTTCCGACCTGCCAGGCGATCAACCGGGGGCTCCCGTCCTGTGCCTCATAGACCACCCAGTCGTCGTCGAGCCAGAACTTCACGGGACAGCACTCCTTGTTGCGTTCGCCACCCAGGTTGGCGAACGCCTTGGAGCCGAAGACCAGCAGCGCGCTGTCGCTCTCGTCGAAGCCCTGCACGACCATCACCTCGGACGGCGTGACCTCGTGGTCGGCGACCGGAAGTCCGTCGGCCCCGGACCAGCTCTGGGCGACGCCCTTCGGACCCGACCGAGCGAGGCCGTACGGCGTCACGTCGTCGCCCGGCGGAGCCGTCGGCAGGCCTCGTCGGGACGCACCCGTCCTCTGGCCGTCGACGCCGTAGAGCGGACCCGCGCCTCCGACGGTGCTCGGCAGGTGGAGGTCATCGCCGACCCACGTCGCGTGCTCGGTGACCGCCTCGCCGACCTCGATCCTGCGCCATTCGCCCGTGGCCAGGGTGAGCATCAGGACGCTGCCGTTCTGCGGGAACTGCAGGTGGTCGCCCTTGGGCGACAGCATGTTGGTGCCGGCGGCGATCACGTTGCCGGAGTCGTCGACCAACGGCTGGACGCGGGAGACGTCGACCCTGCGCAGGGAACCGTCGGGAGCGAGCAGGAGCACCGTGCGCAGTCCGCTGCCGTCCATGACGGCGTACGCCGCGAGGGCGGTGTCGATCGGGTCGTCCGCGAGGTCGGTGGCATCGGCCGAGAGGTCGACCTGCCGTGGCAGCGGCGAATCCATTCGCGGCAGGCGCGCCTCCTGCTTGTCTGCCGGGCCCCAGTAGACCCGCCAGTCACCGTGGCGCCCGTCGGGCTCGGTACCCGTCGACGCCGCGTCGGTCGAGTTCGGCAGGCGGGGGTCGGCGGGCCTCGTGTTCGACGGCTGCGTGGCCGGGGGCGCGCTCCCGTCATCGTCGGGACCACCCAGCAAGGAGACCGACCCGGCGATCACCGCCACCGCGGCGACCGCTGCCGCCGTACCGGCGATGCGGGTGCGGCGCCGGCGCCGTACGGCGTCCGTCCACGCGGCGTCGGCGAGTGGCACCGGGGGCAGTCCGTCGACGCTCTCGTGGAGCAGGTCCTTCAATCGTCGTTCGGTCATCAGGAGTCCTCCGTCAGGAGTTCGGCCAGTTGGGGCGCGGCTTCGCGCAGTCGGCGCAGGGCCAGGTGGGTCTGACTCTTGACCGTGCCGACCGCGACGCCGAGGACGTCCGCGGTCTGGGTCTCGGTGAAGTCGTCGTAGAAGCGCAGCACGATCACCGCCCGCTGTCGGGCGGTCAGCCGGGCGAGCGCGTCACGCAGCATCAGCTGCCGCTCACTGGTCGCACCGGAGACCGGGGCCGCGCGGTCGTCGTACTCAGGAAGGCCGACCCTCTCGCGGCGATGCCGGCGCCACCAGGAGATGTTGTCGCGCACGATGACGGTCCGGGCGTAGGCGTCCGGCTGGCCGTCGCGCAGCCTGCCCCAGCGCAGCGCGACCTTGGTCAGCGCCTCCTGCACCAGGTCCTCGGCGCGCTGGTGGTCGCCGGTGACGAGGACGGCGGTGCGCAGCAACGCGCCCTGCCGCTCGGTCGCCCACAGCGTGAACGACTCCCTGTCACCGGTGGTCATCTGGTCTCCCCGTTCGCTGCATGACAGTCAAACGCGGGCGACAGCCAAATGGTTGGAGGTCAGGAGACTGTTCTGGCCACCATCTCCGCGAAGGGCTCTGCATTGCCCGGCAGCACGTCGAGATAGAGGCCCGGCTCGATCAGCTCGAGTTCACTGACCGCAAGGGATCCGTCGGCCAGCCGCATCATGTCGACCCGCCCGTAGTGCAGGGTCCGACCGAGCTTTCGCGACGCCGCCGTACACGCCTCGGTGGCCAGATCGGCGCACTCCGGGCGCAGCGGCACCGGTCGCGACGAGCCACCGAAGTGCTCATGGACCCGGATCTCGTCGCCCGCGGGCAGCTTGTCGACCTGGGAGACCGCGCGGCCGCCCAGCACGAAGACCGACGTCTCGCCCTCGGTGCGCACCGACTCGACCAACGGCTGCACCACCCATGGCCCTTCCGGCCGCGGCAGCAGCGGGTGCTCGTGCTCTGCGCGGCCAAGGTTCGGGTCGTCGGGGTCGTCGAAGACGAGCACGCCCGAGCCGCCGCCGCCCACGCGCGGCTTCACCACGGCGGTGCCGAACCTGCGCACACCGTCTGCCAGCTCGGCGACCGAGTCTGCGGTCATGGTGGGTACGGCGGGCACACCGTCGAGGTGGGCCAGATAGGCCTTGTCGAGGTTCCAGGCGAACACGTCGGCGCCGTTGAGCAACACGGTCTCGCGCTCCACCTCGCGTGCCCAGGTCACGAACTCGGCGTACCTGTTGACGTAGTCCCACGTCGAGCGCACGGCGACCACGTCGGCCTTCGACCAGTCGACAGTCTCGTCGTCCCAGGCCACCCAGCGCGACGACAGTCCACGGGCGGTGAGGGCCTGTTCGAGGGCCGGCGCCCCCGGCTCGCCGTCGGGCCAGCCGGTGCAGGTCGCCAGCAACACGTTGGTCATGCGGCGAGCGTAAGCCCGGGCGAAGGGTGCGCGGCCCTCGCGCACCAACCGGGTTTCGGTGAGATGCGTGAGACTGGGGAGCATGTCGATCGCGAAGCGACTGGGCGGCGCCCTGTTGTTGCTGACTGCCGGGTGCGCCGTGGAGACCCAGCCCGAGGTGCCCGACGTGGCGATGTCGTTCGTGCAGCAACGTGTCTTCGAGGGCACGCCACGCGCACAGCTGCGGGTGGTCAACTCCTCGTCGGACGACCTCACGGTCACCGGCGTGGGGCTCGACTGGCCCGGCTACGGGAAGTTCCTCGACGACTACTCCACGACCGTCGAGGCTGGTCGGACGCTCGATCTCAACATCACGCTCCCCACACCGGACTGTTCGGCACTCGCGCCGACGAGCAAGCCGGTGATCGGCCGGGTCCGCGTCGGGAACGACGTCGTACGCCGCACGCTGGATGCGAGTGGCACCGGCTTCGTCACCCGCATCTGGCAACGGGAGTGCGACGAACGCCGGGTCGAGTCCGCCGTACGACTCTCCTACGACGGGCCGAGGCAGCTGGTCGGGAGCGGCCGGCGTACGCAGCTGGCCGGCCACATCACGCTGACCCGCCGGTCCGAGGAACGCCGGATCGTGGTGCCCGAGATCGTCGGATCCGTCCTGCTCGAACTGCATCTGGACCAGCCGGCGGTGCTGCCTCCCGGGGTGGACCGACGGACTTTCCCCATGACGATGGTGGTCCCGCGGTGCGACGTGCACGCACTGATCGAGAGCAGCCAGACCTTCCACTTCCTGATGGCTGCGCGGCTGGGTGACGATCCGCTGGTGAGGGTGCTGCGGCTGCCCGACGTGCGCACCCGGGCCCGGGCACAGGCCTTGCTGGACCAGGCCTGTCGCTGATCCGGACTGAGGTCAGGCCGGGGCGTGGTGGCCGAACGGCACGTCGTCGGCGATCCCGAGCGCGGCCAGCACCGAAGGCAACACGGCCTTGGCGGTGCGCTTGTAGCCGAGCGACGACGGGTGGAAGCGGTCGAGGCTGAACATCTCGTCGGGGTTCGTGATGAAGAACGGCCCGACCACTTCGGCCAGGTCCACTGCCCGGGCACCCAACGTCAACGCGGCCGCGCGTTGCGCGACGGCGAGCTGTCGAGACGCCCGCGAGCCGAGGGCCCGCAACGGCTGCGGCACCGGTCGCAGCATGCCCAGGTCGGGGCAGGTGCCGACGACGACCGACGCTCCTCTTTCCTGGAGTGCACTGATGCAGGCCGACAGGTGGTCGACCGACTCGGAGACCGGCACCCGGTGGGTGACGTCGTTGCCCCCGACGATGACGACCGCGACGTCAGGGCGGTACGACGACTTCAGCGCGCCCAGCTGGTCGGCCAGCATCGAGCTCTCCGCCCCGACCTGCGCACCGGTGTGCAGCACGACAGACCGGTGCGCCTGCTTCGCGACGTACTTCGCGAGCCTGGCCCCGGGGGTGTGACTGGGCAGCTCGGCACCGAGTCCGGCAGCGATCGAGTCACCGAGCACCAGCAGGTGGATCGGGTCGCCGTACCTCTTCTTGAAGGTGCGGTCCGCGTCGAGTGCCTCCTCCCCGAGCGGCTTGCCGATCAACGCGCGGGCCTGGGCGGCCTGGGCGCGCAGCAGTTGGCGCGAGCCCACCAGGAAGCCGGCGGCGCCGACGCTGATCGCTCCCGCGACGAGGGTGAGCGGTCGAAGTCTCATCACTCCACTTGAACCATGCGGAACCGACCGGGCGCCCAACGGCGTTGGGGTCCGGAGTGAACGGTCGGTTTCGACAAAGGTCGGGCCGGGTAGTTTCATGGATGCCCCGCCGACGAAACTTGGAGACCCTGTGGTGCGAAAGCTCGGGATCGTTGCTGCTGTCCTGTCGTTGACCCTCATCGCCGCTTGCGGCGATGACGAGAAGGATCGCGACCTCAACCTCGACAAGTCCGCCTCGTCCAGCCCCTCGGAGACCTCGAGCGAGTCGAGCGATGTGCCAGCCAACCTCCCGGCGGGGATGACACAGCCCAGCGCACCTGAGACCCAGACGAAGACCTTGGCCTCTGCCAAGGAGTTCACGGGCTTTGCCCTCCAGCTGGTGCAGTACGGCTTTGCAGCCCGCGATGTCTCCGTGGCCCGGGAGATCGTCGCCGACTGGAGCAAGTGCAAGTCCTGCAAGAGCGATGCCGAGGTCACTCGACAGCAGATCGAGGAAGGCATTGCCTACATTCCGAACCGACTGCCCACTGCCGAGCAGGTCTACGTCATGGATCAGTCGCCTGACCGTTACTCCCTTGTGACGACGTTCAAGATGCCGGCAGGAAAGAAGATCAACGACGCCGGAAGGAAGCTCGGGCCGAAGACTCCGACACCGGGGTCGTTCGAGGCCGACCTGCGCTGGTCGCAGGGCGACAAGTCGTGGCTCCTCGAAGATTACCGACTCACCTACGGGGGTTGAGCAGATGAAGGCGTACCGCGCACTTGGGTCTCTGGCGCTCTTCCTCGGCGTTCTCCTGGCACCCGTCAACGCAGCGATCGCGGGCGACGACGACGGCTGGGGTAGCGGCGAGACGGAACACGGCACCGAGATCACGGGCCAACAGGAGAATGGTTTCCAGGACGTCATCGACCACAGCATCGGCGACGACGGTACCTACACTCCCCCGACCCAGTGGCCGGAGTACAAGTACGTGCCCACCTGTTCGATCAACGCGCCCGAGGGCGGTGCGGACGTCCTGTGCGGTGCCGCGGTCAACACCTGCGACGCCATGGGCGAAACAGGAGCCATTCGCTTCTGGGTCTACCGCCGCACGATCTTCGCCGACGGCCGGAAGCCCACCGCGTGGGATCAGGTCGCGACGGTGTGCAAGGGCCCTGATGACCCGATGCCGACCACGCCCGTCGTGACCGCCGAGATGGTGGTCCAGGTGGCCCGTGCTCTGGCGCCCAAGACACAGCCGCACGTCGAGCCCGCGACGCAGTCCTACGTGAACATCCCCAACAACTACTACGCCGACGCACCCGACGTGACCCGCACGGTGAACCTGTTCGGCCACTCCATCGCGGTCCGGTTCACCGGCGGCGAGACCACGTGGGACTTCGGCGACGGCAACAGCGCGACCGGCACCGGCATCGAAGGTGCCGAGGTGGGCCAGGCGGGTTCCGTCGAGCATGGCTATGACCGCAAGGGCGAATACTCCGTGACCGTGTCCACGGTCTACGACGTGTCCTTCACGCTTCCCGACGGCCAGGCAGTCACGCAGCAGGTCACGGGAGTGCCCGGCCCCGCCGCTCAGCTGCAGATCGGCGAGATCCAGACCACCGTGAACGACGTCGGCTGACCCACGCGACTTCAGCACGACGCACTGGGAAGACTGGCCCGAGTTCGGCGACTGGACCTCCCTCACCCGGCGCCCCCGCTCGACCCAATGACCCGGCGTTCGACGCCGACGACCTCGACCCGAGCCATCCACCGAGACCCGCCATTTACGCGCGACGGCCCAACCGCGATCCTTCTCGTGTGACCCAGACCACAGCACCGGGGCGTCCCCTCACGTTGGCCGACCTGATCGAGGCCATGGCCGACGCGATCCCGGACCGCGCCGCCGTACGCACGATCGACCGCGACTGGAGCTTCGCCGAGATCGACGACCGGTCGACCCGGCTGGCCAACCACCTGGTCTCGCTCGGCATCCGGCCCGGTGACCACGTGGCGGTGCACTCCGCGAACCGCATCGAGTGGGTCGATGCGTTCTACGGCTGCCTGAAGGCGCGCGCCGTACCGATCAACATCAACTACAAGTACCTCAGCGACGAACTGGCCTACCTCTACGACAACGCCGACTGCGTCGCCACCCTCGTGGACCCGGCGTACGTCGACGCCGTACGCGCGCTCGACCTGCCGCTGCTGGAGCACATGGTCGAGCTCGGTCCGGCGTACGACGACGCGCTGGCCGCGGCCTCCGCCACACGGCTGGCCGGGCGTTCGTCCGACGACCACTACGTGCTCTACACCGGCGGCACGACCGGCAGCCCCAAGGGCGTGGTCTGGCGCCAGGAGGACCTCATGCGGGCGGCGTTGAACCAGAGCAGGTTCGGGGCGCCCTTCGACTCCGTGGAGCAGTTGGCCAACGAGGCCACGGCCAACGAGAACCCGCTGGTGCTGCTCGCCTGTGGCCCGATGATGCACGGCGGCAGCCAGTGGATCATGGGCAACGCGCACATGGCCGGCGCCGCGGTGGGGCTCTTCACCGAGCCCAACTTCGACGCCGAACGCATCCTCGACCTGGTCGAGCGGGCGCGAGTCAACTCGCTGACCTTCCTCGGCGACGCGATGGGCCGACCGGTGGCCGAGGCGATCCTGGCCGCCCCTACCCGATGGGACCTCTCATCCCTGGTCGCGGTGTCGAACGGCGCGGCGCCCCTGTCGGAAGGCGTGCGGGAGCAGATCCGTCGGGCCCTGCCGGACCGCTTCATCCTCGACTCGTACGGCGCCTCGGAGTCCGGCGCGACCGGTGCCCGCATCGACGACGGCTCCACGGCCGCAGCGGGTGCGCCGCGTTTCGACGTCAGCGACCAGGTCGAGGTCTTCGACGCGTCCTTCGAGCCCTGCCCGCCGGGGGTGACCGGCATGCTGGGTCGGTCCGGACCGGTGCCTCTGGGCTACTACAAGGACCCGGTGAGGTCCGCGGCGACGTTCCGCGAGATCGACGGGGTGCGGTGGGCGGTCCCGGGCGACTTCGCGCGCCGCGAGGAGGACGGCTCGGTCACCGTCCTTGGCCGCGGTTCGGTCTGCATCAACACCGGCGGCGAGAAGGTGCACCCCGAGGAGGTGGAGGCGGTGTTGCTGCGCCACGACGACGTCTTCGACGCGGTGGTCGTGGGCACGCCGCACGAGCGCTGGGGGCAACAGGTGACTGCTCTCGTGCAGCTGCGCGAGGGAGTCTCGGTGGACGGCGCCGCTGCCGACTCCGGACCCGGTCTGGTGTCCGTCTCGGCCGAGGAGCTCCGCGAGCACTGCCACGCGCTGATCGCGAACTACAAGGTGCCCAAGGTGTTCGTCTTCGTCGACCAGGTGCCGCGCACCCCGGTCAGCAAGGTCGACTACCGCGCCAGCGCGTCCCTCGCGTTGGAACTGCTGAACGAGCCGTGAGCCGTTCATTTCAACAGGCAGTTCGCGGAGGTGGTCGCGGTCGGCCGGCTCAACCCCGTCGTTGCCGGGTCGAACTGTATGTCGAAATGAACGCAGGGCCGCTCGTCGTACGCCCCCACGTCATCCGGGTGACCTGTCGCCAGTTCCAGGTGACCCGTCGCCAGTTCCAGGTGACCCGTCGCCAGTTCCAGGTGACCCGTCGCCAGTTCGCGAACTCACGACGGGTCGATCAGAACTGGCGACAGGTCGATCAGGGGGCGACGGTGACCGTCGGCTCGTGCGTGACCGGGAAGTTCACGGACGCGGCGATGAAGCAGTTCTCGCTGGCCTCGTGGTGGATGGCCAGCGCGGTCTCGACCTGGTCCGGCGCGGCGACGACCACGCGAGGACGCAGCACCACCGAGGTGAAGCGTCCGCCCTGGCCGACCTGTGCCATGGTGCCGACCGGCGAGTCGTCGTACGCCGTGACCACGACGCCGTGGTTGACCGCGGAGTGCAGGTAGGACAGCAGGTGACACTCGGCGAGCGCGGCGAGCAGCAGCTCCTCGGGATTCCAGCGGCCGCGGTCACCGCGGAAGGTCGGGTCGGCCGATGCTTCGAGGTCCGGCTTGCCGTCGGCACGCAGGAGCACGTCGCGGGTGTAGTCGCGATAGCCGCTGGTGCCGGTGCCGCGGTTGCCCTGCCAGGTCAGGTCGAGCGCGTAGGTGTGGTCCATGTGCTCATCATCGCGCGTCAGGAACTACGGCAGTTCACCCACACCGGGCAACGGCGCCCGCTCAACACCACGTCTAAGCGGTCGAACTGCCGCACTTCCTCACCGCGCGGCGTCCGCACGTCCGGCACCGCAGCTGCGACGGGCCCGGGCTCAGCAGCCGCCGGCCACCGCGGGGATGATCGAGACCTGTACGCCGTCGGCCGTGGGCGTCTCGAGGTTGTCGAGGAAGCGGACGTCCTCGTTGCCGACGTACACGTTGACGAAGCGGCGCAGGGCGCCGTTGTCGTCGAGCACGCGCGCCTTGATGCCCTCATGGTTGGCGTCGAGGTTGTCGAGCACCTCGGCGAGCGTGCCACCCTCGGCGGTGACCTCGGACTCGCCACCGGTGTAGGTGCGCAGGATGGTCGGGATGCGGACGGAAACGCTCATGGCTACTCCTGGGGTCGGGTGTGCATCAAGGATTGCGGGTTCGAGGCGCAAGAACCCACGGTTCGCGCATCAAGAATCCACGGTTCGTCAGATGATGTTGGCGGCGACGAAGGCGTCGTAGGACGGGGCGATCGTGACCCGGGCGCTGACCCGTTCGGAGACCGCGTCGAGGGTCTTGAGACCGTGGCCGGTGTTGATCACGACGGTCTCGAGCGAGGTGTCGAGCTGTCCGGTCTCGACCAGCTTCTTGAGTACGCCGACCGTGGTGCCGCCGGCGGTCTCGGTGAAGATGCCCTCGGTGCGGGCCAGCAGCACGATCGCGTCGCGGACCTGGTCGTCGGTGATGTCCTCGACCGCTCCGCCCGAGCGCCGGCACACGTCGAGCACGTAGATGCCGTCGGCCGGGTTGCCGATGGCCAGCGACTTGGCGATGGTGTCGGGCTTGACCGGGCGGATCGCGTCGACGCCGGCCTTGTAGGCCACCGAGACCGGCGAGCACCCCTCGGCCTGCGCGCCGTACACGCGGTAGGGCTTGTCCTCGACGAGGCCGAGCTTGATCAGCTCCTGGAAGGCCTTGTCGACCTTGGTCAGCTGGGAGCCGGAGGCCACCGGGATCACGATCTGGTCGGGCAGGCGCCAGCCGAGCTGCTCGGCGATCTCGTAGCCGAGCGTCTTGGAGCCCTCGGCGTAGTAGGGACGCACGTTGACGTTCACGAACGCCCAGCCGTCCTCTTCGCCGGCGATCTCGGAGGCCAGTTTGTTGACGTCGTCGTAGTTGCCGTCGACGGCGATGAGGTTGTCGGTGAAGACCGCCGAGTTCACCTGCTTGGGCTGCTCGAGGTTGCTCGGGATGAACACGACCGTCTTGATGCCGGCACGGGCACCGGCGGCGGCGACCGCGTTGGCCAGGTTGCCGGTGCTGGGGCAGGCGAAGACCTTGGCGTCGAACTCGCGGGCGGCGCTGAGTGCGCAGGCGACGACGCGGTCCTTGAACGAGTTGGTGGGGTTGGTCGAGTCGTCCTTCACCCACAGGTTGTCGATGCCGAGCTCGCGACCGAGGTTGTCAGCCTTGAGCAGGCGGGTGAAGCCGGGCTCGGTGTTGGGGCTCTGCTCGATGTCGTCGGGCACCGGCAGCAGGGCCTTGTAGCGCCAGATGTTCGCGGGGCCGGCCTCGATCTGCTCGCGGGTCACGGCCGGGAAGTCGTAGGCGATCTCGAGGGGTCCGAAGCACTCCGGACACGCGTAGTGGGGACCCAGCGCGATCTGGTGGCCGCACTCGCGACACGACAGGCCGGTGGCATTGCCGAAGGCGCCTTCGCGGAGTGTCTTGCCGGCCTCGACTGTTGGTGCGCTCATGAGTCCTCCTTCTCATCTTCCCCAACGGCGTATCTCGCCGCGGGCCGGAATTAGCACCGTTTCCACGACTGATCCGGCGGGGCCGGGTCAGGGGGCTCGTGGCGGTTGCCGGGACTTCACTGGGCCGTTCCCTCAGTCCCTCTCGATGAGCTGTTGCTCAGCCTACGCAGCCTGTCTCACGATGTGCACATCGGGTCCGGGATGCGGACACGCTCGAGGCGTCGGAGTCGCGTCGATCCGTCGTCGTGCGTCGCCACGCGCGGTCGTCGTACGCCGTCTCGCACCAGGGCGCCTCGTCGTACGACGGCAGCATCCGGAACGCGCACCGAACGGACATGATTGGGTGGACCCATGGAGTTCATCTCCGCGACAGGTGAGGAGCGGTACGCCGCGCTGGTGCGTGTCGCCGCTGACAGTGTCATCGGACTCGACCTCGACGGCACCCTGTCGCCGATCGTCGACGACCCCAGCCTGGCCCGGATCCACCCCGACGCCGGCGAGGTCCTCGTCGAGCTGGCCGAGCACGTGGCCGCGATCGCGATCATCACCGGTCGGCCCGCCCGCCAGGCCCTCGCGCTCGGCGGACTCGACGACGTCGGCAACGCGATCGGCGAGATGGGCAAGGAGCTCTACATCTTCGGGCAGTACGGCAACGAGCGGTGGTCCTCGGTCAACCGCCGGGTGATCTCGCCGCGTCCGCCGCACGGCCTGGCCAGCTTCCTGCTCGGGTTGCCCTCACTGCTGCGACGGGCCGATGCATTCGACGCGTACGTCGAGGAGAAGGGGCTGGCGGTCGCCGTACACACCCGGCGGCTGCCGGACGCGACCGCCGCGTTCGAGCGACTCCTTGGCCCGGTCTCCGAGCTCGCCGCGGCCAACGACCTGACCGTGGAGCCGGGGCGCAGCGTGATCGAGGTGCGTGCCCCGGGCACCCACAAGGGCGACGCCGTGCACACCATCGCCGAGGAGCTGTCGACGCGCGGCTTCATGTTCGCCGGCGACGACCTGGGCGACCTGGAGGCCTTCGCGGCAGTCGAGGAGCTGCGGCAGGCGGGCCAGGCCACGTTGCTGGTGTGCTCGTCGTCCGACGAACAGGGCGCGCTGCTGCGGCGTGCGGACGTCTCGGTCGACGGGCCCGAGGGCGTGCTCGACCTCCTGCGGCAGCTCAGTCGCGACGCCGCCTCCGCCCGACTCTGACCGCTCGAGGGGCGGGTCAGGAGGTGTAGTCGGGGGTGAGGATGACGGTCAGGCGGTCGCCGCCCATGGGGTCGACCGCGGGGATCACGCGGGCGATGCCGAGGTCCTTGGCGAGCAGCTTGCCGGCCGCCTTGAGCCGGGCGGGGTAATAGACAGTGGAGGCCGGGATCGTGCCGTGCCAGTTGTCGGAGGCCACGACCTGCCAGCCGAACGACTGCGCCTTGGAGGCGGTGGAGCCGGCCAGTCCGGAGATGTTGGAGTTGTTGTAGACCTCGACGTAGACCTTGCCCTTGACGACCTTCTTGGGCTTCTTCTTCACCACGGGCGCCGGCTCGGGGTCGGCCGTCGGCGACGACGAGGTGGGCGAGGGTGCCGGCTGGGAGACGGACTCCATCTTGCCGTCGCCGCCGCGGTCCATGGTGGTGACGTAGGCGATGCCGGCCATGGCCACCGCGATGATGCTCAGGATGACGAGCGGAGAGGGGAAGGCGACACCACGGTCGTCTCTCGCGCGCACCGGATCAGACCTCGAAGCCGAGTCGGCGGGCCGAGCGCTGGCGTTGGCGTGCGGCCCGGAGGCGGCGCAGGCGACGGACCAGCAACGGGTCGGAGGCCAGCGCCTCCGGCTTGTCGATCAAGGCGTTGAGCACCTGGTAGTAACGCGTCGAGGACATGTCGAACTTCTCGCGGACCGCCTGCTCCTTCGCGCCGGCGTACTTCCACCACTGGCGTTCGAACTCGAGGATCTCACTGTCACGCGTCGACAGGGAGACCCCGTCCGCGGACTGCTCGTGGTTGACGGACTCTGCAGCGTCCATGCGTCTCGACCCCTAACTGCTGTGATTGCCCGAAGGCTCGACCCTCATCCTAGACGCTGAATCACACGCATGTCATTCGATTCGCGGCGAGTCCTTGACGACGCGCCCGAGGAAGCGGTACGGCGACCGACCAGCGGACACCGACTGCCTTTTTCTGGACAGCCGGCGACCCCGTCAACGGGGCGATCCGCCCGGTCAGTCCTGCGCGTCGGCGGGGTGCTGGGCGATCCAGCCACGGACGAACGCGACGAACTCGGTGTCGAACGCGACCCAGTCCGGGTCCGTCGCGAGCGCGCCCAGGCTCTGCTCCAGCTCGTCGGAGGGGCCCTGCGTGGCGAGCATCACGGCCAGCGCGATCTCGGGCCGCACGCTGATCTTCCGGCCCGGTCGGGGCAGGGTGCGGGCATAGCCCAGAAGCAACGCCGGGTCGAGCAGGCCCAGGATCTCGGGCAGACGTGCGGACAGCTCGGTGGCCAACAGGTCCCCCGCCGGCTCGTCGACCAGGTCGAAGGACCAGTGATCAGCCATCGGTGGGCGCCGTCCGGGCACCATCAGCCGGTCGGCCCAGAGCACGTCCCGGGTCTCTCCCCCGTCGCGGCCGAGCCAGTCGGCCCAGATCCGCGGCTGCACCCCGAGGTCGACGAAGAACTCGGCCTCACGGAAGCCGAGCTTGAACGGGCGCACCTCGACGTACGCCCGATCACCGGACGCGCTGTCGAACCAGAAGTGGCGGCGCCGGCGCTGGAACCCGGCGCGCCTGAGCACCGGCGCGATCCGGTCGCGGACCACCTCGTCCACTGGTTTCACCGATGTCCTCCCCTGCCTGGTCGGTCCGCATGCTCCCATGTGTCGTCCCGCGCAACCAGCATCTCGCCGGCCTCCGTGGCGGCACGCTCACCCACGCCGCACGCTCGATCCGCGGACAGCAACGGCCGTTCTCTGGACAGGCGGCGACCCGACCGCGAAGATCTACCCGGGACGGAGCGCGGCGCCACACGTCGACCCTTCGAGAGGATCAATCACGTGAACCATTCACAGGAGAAGGCGGCTCTTGCCCGCCTCGACCGCTTCGCCGACCTCAGCGACTCCGAGGTCAAGGCACTCGTCGAGCACGGCACCGCAGTCACCATCCCGGCCAACTGGTCGTTGATCTGGGAGAAGACCCCTGCCGACAAGGCCTACATCCTCCTGGAGGGTGAGGTCTCGGTACGTCGAGGTGGCCAGGAGATCGCCCGGCTCGGCCCGGGCGACACCGTGGGCGAGACCGCGATCGTGAACCACAAGCTGCGCAACGCGAGCGTGGTGTCGCTGACGCCACTGTCCGTGCTGCACTTCACCAGCGAGGCGGTGCAGGACCTCATCGACACGGTCCCGACCTTCCGCACCGCCCTCGAGCAGACCGCGCACGACCGCCTGCCCGACACCCCGGCCTAGACCATGACGCTCAGACGGGCGCCGTTGCGAGACACGGCCTGAGGTGGCCCAGACTCCCGGGCTCGACCCTGCGCTCTTCGCTGCCCTCGAGGCCACGCTGCTCGGCCAGGCTCCGCACCTGACCCGGCTCGACGTCATCGAGCAGTCCGGCGTCACCGACGAGCGCGCCCGGGAGCTCTGGCTCTCACTCGGCTTCCCCTCCCCCGCCTCCGACGACGAGGTGCTGTTCACCGACGCGGACGTCGAGGCGGTGCGCACCCTGGAGGGGCTGGTCGCCAGCGGAATGGTCGACCCACGCACCGAGAACGCGCTGACCCGCAGCATGGGCCGCAGCTTCGCCCGCCTTGCCGAGTGGGAGATCGCCGAGGTCGCCACCATGATGCTCGGCTCGGGCGCCCGCCTCGACTTCGCCGAGATCGAGCCGGTGATCAAGACCGCGCTGCCCGCCCTCTCCGACCTGCAGGAGTACGTCTGGCGGCGACACCTGGCCAACGCCGCCGGCCGGCTGCTGTTGCAGGCCTCCGACGATGCCGTCGTACAGGCCGTGGGGTTCGCCGACATCGTCGGCTACACCCGCCGCACCCGCAGCCTCGACGCCGACGAGCTGGCCGACATGGTCGAGCGCTTCGAGTCGACGGTCAACGCCGTCATCTCCGACGACGGCGGCCGGATCATCAAGACGATCGGTGACGAGGTGCTCTTCGTGGCCGACGACCCGGTCGCGGCCGGCCGCATCGCGCTGCGCCTGGCCGGCGCCCATGAGATCGACGAGGACTTCCCGCAGGTGCGCGTCGGCATGGCACACGGCCGGGTGCTCGCGCGGCTCGGCGACGTGTTCGGCGAGGTCGTCAACATCGCCTCTCGACTCACCTCGATCGCCCGGCCCGGCCGCGTTCTGGTCAACCGCGAGCTCGCCGACGAGCTGCGTGAGCACGACGACCTCTTCCGTGTACGACGGGCGCGGACGACACCGGTGAAGGGCTACTCCCGGCTCGAGACGTGGGCCGTGAAACCGCCGAAGACCCCGCGCGGGGATTAGCGATTGGCGCCCACCCACCGAGGTGGGCCCTATAGGGTCGGGGCGTGACGACCGGATCCGCAGACCTCGTGATCGTTGCCAACCGCCTGCCCGTCGACAGGGTGACCCTGCCCGACGGGTCGCAGCAGTGGCGCCGCTCCCCCGGCGGACTGGTCAGCGCCATGGAGCCCGTGATGCGCAGCAACGACGGGGCCTGGATCGGCTGGACCGGCGTCGCCGACGACACCAGCGAGCCCTTCGTCGACGACGGCCTCTCGCTCGTCCCGGTCCCGCTGAGCGAGCTCGAGATCGAGGAGTTCTACGAGGGCTTCTCGAACGGCACGCTGTGGCCGCTCTACCACGACGTCGTCGCCAAGCCGGAGTTCCACCGTGAGTGGTGGGACTCCTACGTCACGGTCAACCAGCGCTTCGCCGACCGCGCCGCCGAGATCGCCTCGAAGGACGCGACCGTGTGGGTGCACGACTACCAGCTCCAGCTGGTGCCGCAGATGCTGCGCGAGCTGCGGCCCGACCTGCGCATCGGCTTCTTCCTGCACATCCCGTTCCCGCCCGGCGAGCTCTTCCAGCAGCTGCCGTGGCGGCGCCAGATCCTCGAGGGACTGCTCGGCGCGGACCTGGTCGGCTTCCAGCTCTCCGGGGCCTCGCAGAACTTCGTCCGGCTGGTCCGCCAGCGGGTCGGCCACAAGACCCACCGCGACCTGGTCTACCTGCCCGACGGTCGCACCGTGCTGGCCGCCGCGTTCCCGATCTCGATCGACACCGCCGGCTTCGAGGAGCTGGCACGTTCGGAGTCGGTGGCCGAGCGCGCCGCACAGATCCGGGCTGCGCTGGGCAACCCGAAGCGGGTGCTGCTCGGCATCGACCGGCTCGACTACACCAAGGGCATCTACCCGCGGCTGCGCGCCTACTCGGAGCTGGTCGCCGACGGCCACTTCGACGTCAAGGACAGCGTGTTCGTGCAGGTCGCGACCCCCAGCCGTGAGCGCGTCGAGCAGTACCGCGTGCTCCGTGACGACATCGACCGCCTCGTCGGCCGCATCAACGGCGACCTCGGTCGCATCGGGCAGCCGGTGATCGCCTACCTGCACTCGGCGTACCCTCGCCACGAGATGGCCGCGCTCTACCGGGCGGCCGACATCATGGTGATCACGCCGTACCGCGACGGCATGAACCTCGTCGCCAAGGAGTACGTCGCCTGCCGCTTCGACAACGACGGTGCGCTGGTGCTCTCGGAGTTCGCCGGGGCTGCCTACGAGCTGCGGCAGGCGTGGCAGGTCAACCCCTACGACATCAACGGCATGAAGTCGGCGATCCTCGATGCGGCGCGCTCCGACGACAAGGACCGCACCCGCCGCATGAAGGCGATGCGCAAGACCGTCACCGAGAACGACGTGGCCAGCTGGGCGAACAGCTTCCTGTCCGAGCTGACGTCCGTGCGCCCCTCGCACGGCAAACCCGTGCGCCCCGCCCGCCTCTCCTGACCCCTCCCCTCCCGCCTCACCAACCGTGGATTCTTGATGCGCGAACACCGGATCCTTGATGCGCCAACCGTGGATTCTTGATGCGCGAACACCGGGTTCTTGATGTCTCAGATCAAGAACCCGGTGTTCGAGGCGCAAGGGCACACGGTTGGCGCATCAAAAGCACGCGGTTGGCGACGCAAGAGCACACGGTTCGCGCATCAAAAGCACGCGGTTGGTCAGGGAGTGGGCACGTGGGGCGCCATCAGCGCCGTGATGTCGCTGCGCACCGGCTCCGGCGGGAGGCCCCAGCCGGGACGGTAGCCGTACACCTCGCCCAACGACCGGGTCTGTTGTACGCCGTCCACGATGTCGACGTCGTCGATCCCGATCAACCCGGGGTGGGGCACACCGCAGGCCTCGGCGATCTTGAGCAGGTCCCGCCGCATCGTCTTGATGTAGTTGGCCACCCGCACCGACTTCAGCTCGGGGTCGAGGCCGTGTGCGAGCCACGGGTTCTGGGTCGCGACGCCTGTCGGGCAGTGGTCGGTGTGGCACTTCTGCGCCTGGATGCAGCCCAGCGCGAGCATGGCGCCGCGGGCGGTGTTGACCATGTCGGCACCCAGCGCCATCGCCACGATCGCGTTCTCCGGCAGGCCGAGCTTGGCAGAGCCGATCCAGGTGATGTCGCCGTCCTTGTCGGCCTCGGCGAAGAGCTTGAAGACACTGCTGAAACCCAGCCGCCACGGCAGCGCGACCGAGTCACTGAAGACCAGCGGAGCCGCGCCGGTGCCACCCTCGCCACCGTCGATGGTGATGAAGTCGACCGAGCGCTCCGGGGTGATCTGCTCGAGCAGGTCCTGCCAGAAGTCCATGTTGCCGACTGCGGACTTGATGCCGACGGGCAGGCCGGTGGCGTCGGCGATCGTCTCGACGAAGTCGAGCATGCTGTCGACGTCGCTGAACTCGGTGTGCCGCGAGGGACTCGAGCAGTCGTGCCCCATCGGGATGCCGCGGATCTCGGAGATCTCCTGGCTGATCTTGGCCGCCGGCAGCATGCCGCCCAGTCCGGGCTTGGCGCCCTGGCTCAGCTTGATCTCGATCGCCTTGACCGGCGCCGAGTCCACCACGTCCTTGAGCCGGGACAGGTCGAACCGCCCCTGCTCGTCGCGGCAGCCGAAGTACGCCGTACCGATCTGGAAGACCAGGTCGCCACCCTGCTTGTGGTGCGGCGAGAGGGCGCCCTCACCGGTGTTGTGCAGCGTGCCGGCGAGTGCCGCCCCCTTGTTGAGGGCCTCGATCGCGGCTCCCGACAACGAGCCGAAGCTCATCGCCGACACGTTCACGATGGAGTTCGGCCGGAAGGCGTGCGTGCGACCCCGCGGCCCGCCCATCACCTTCGCCGACGGCAGCGGCTGCTCCTCGCCGTCGTGGATGCTGGTGTTCGGCGCGACGTCGGAGAACGTGCGGTGCCGGATGATCGGGTAGCCGACGTTGTTCTCCATGTTGTTGTCGGTGCCGAACCCGAAGTAGTTGTTCTCCAGCTTCGACGAGGCGTAGACCCAGCGCCTCTGGTCGCGACTGAAGGGCCGCTCCTGGTCGTTGTCGGTGATGATGTACTGCCGCAGCTCGGGGCCGATCGACTCGAGCAGGTAGCGCAGGTTGGCGACCACCGGGAAGTTCCGCTTGAGCGCATGCCTCTTCTGGGTCAGGTCGTGCACCGCCACTGCACCGATGGCCGCGACTCCCGCGGCCCCCACTGTCCTGATCGCGTTCCACTTCATGGTCAGTGTCTAGTCGTCGCGCCCACGAATGTCGAGGTTCGGGTACTTTGCGAACATGGATCTGATCCCGAAACCCGATCAGGTCGTCTCAGCCGCGAGCAACGTCGCCCACAAGATGTTGTACGGCGGCGTGGCGGACCTCAGGAAGATGCCTCGCACCCTGATCGACGAAGGGCTCCTGCGGCAGGTCTACCACTACCGTCCGAGCGGCAAGGTCAAGGAGGACGGCGACCCCGTCCTGCTCGTGACACCGCTGGCCGCGCCGTCGATCTGCTTCGACCTGCGCCGCGGCTGCTCCCTGGTCGAGCACCTGGTCACCGGCGGACGACCGACGTACCTCGTGGAGTACGGCGAGGTGTCGTTCCGCGACCGCAACCTCGGCATGGAGCACTGGATCGACGAGGTCGTGCCGATGGCGATCCGGGCCGCCTCCGAACACGCCGGGGGTCGACCGGTGCACGTCATCGGATGGAGCCTGGGCGGAATCTTCATGACGCTGGCCGCCGCCGACGACCCGACGCTCCCGATCGCCTCGATGACCATCGTCGGGTCGCCGTTCGACGTGGCGAAGGTGCCGCTGATGGCGCCCCTGCGCCCGCTCGTGAAGATGGCGGACCGGCCCTGGCTCGGCGGCCTGACCGACGGCCGCGGCCCGGTGACGCGGGTCTACCAGGCCATGGGCGGCGCCCCGAAGCCCCTGGTGCGGTGGGCGTTCCAGCTCTCCGCCGCCCAGAAGCTCGTCTCCAAGCCGCTGGTGAAGCTGCAGAATCTCGACGACACGGACTTCCTGGCGCAGATCGAGGCGGTCGAGGTCTTCACCGCCAACATGATCGCCTACCCCGGCCGCACGTTCGGGCAGCTCTACCATCGGTTCTTCAAGACCAACGACCTGAAGTACGGCTACTTCGCGTTCGGTGATCGTCGCATCGAGATCAAGGACGTCGACAAGCCGGTTCTGGTCTTCGGCGGCGCCACCGACGGGATTGCTCCGGTCGCGTGCGTGAAGGCAGTTGTTCCCCTACTCACCGGGTCACCCGAAGTGCGCTTCGAGGTCGTCCCAGGAGGTCACCTAGGCATGCTCACCGGACGCTCGGCACGCGAGACGACGTGGAAGTTCATCGACGGCTGGATCAGCAAGTGGTCCAGCGACAGGGAGCCCGAGGAGGCTTCCCCGCCCGACAAGGCCCCTGCCAGGAAGCCTGCTGCGAAGAAGGCCAAGCCCGGTGCCTCGGAGGCAGCCGGCATCGGTGCCAGCCCGACCCGGCGCTACGGATCGGGCAGCTCACGCTCCCTGGCGAAGTAGCGCCCTCGGGGTTGGTGGACGCCCGCGGCCTGTGAGCCGTGCCGTCGGGGCCACCGAGTCACCGTGGCGGGATGCAACAATGCCAAGCGGATGCTCGAACCACACTCGGAGGTAACGATGCCCGACGACGCCCCGGTCAGCGGAAACGGCCCGGACCAGCACCCTCGCTGGCAGCTCCAGCCCAGTCCGGTCGCGGGGCCTTCGGGGCCGTACGCCGCGCATCCCCCGACGGCGACCGGTCACCAGAACAGCCAGCAGAACGGACCGTCGACGAACCCGGGCGCCCGTAGGCGCCAGCCCGGGCCGACAGACGGTGCTGCGGCGTACAACGGCGCGCCACCGTCCTACGCACAGCCACCCCAGCACCAGCGACCACCTGCCGGCGCCCACCAGGCGCAGCCGCCCACCGGCCAGCAGCCACCGCCGGCCGGCCAGCAGGGGCCTCCCCAGGGCGGGCAGTACGCCGGCCAGCAGCCGAACCTCCCACCCCAGCAGGAACCTGAGCCCGTTCCCACCGCCCAGGACTTCCTACGTGCCCGGCACCAGGCGATCGACATCGGCCCGGCGACGTGGGGCTGGCGGGGCGTCGTCCGCAAGCTCACGTTCGGCCTGATAAAGCCCAAGATGGGCAAGGCCGAACGCACGTGGCGCCAGTCGCGGGCCGCCGTACAACGCTCGTTCGCGGGGCCGCGCACCGTCGTGTTCGCGAACCCGAAGGGTGGCGCGGCAAAGACCACGTCGGTGCTCGCGGCCGGCTACACGTTCGGCACCGTGCGCGGCGGAGGCGTGGTCGCGTGGGACAACAACGAGACCCGCGGCACGCTCGGCATGCGTGGCGAGCAGGTCGGCCACCACAACACGACCCGCGAGCTGCTCGACGACCTCGAGCGGTTCCAGGACGTCTACGAGTCGCGCATCGGCGACCTCAGCGCCTTCGTGCGCAGCCAGGGCGACGCCCACTTCGACGTGCTCGCCTCCGACGAGCGGGCCGACGTGACCGGCACGATCAAGGCCAACGACTTCGACGCCGTGCACCGGCTGCTCGAGCGGTTCTACCACCTGATCCTGGTCGACACCGGCAACAACCTGCGTGCGGAGAACTGGCTGGCCGCCGCCAAGATGGCCGACCTGATCGTGGTGACCTGCACGGTGCGCGAGGACACCGGCTACTCCGGCCTGTGGATGCTCGACGCGCTCGCCGACGCCGGGCACTCGCAGATCAAGGACAAGACGATCACCGTGCTGGCCGACCCGTCACCGAACGTCGACGCGCAACTGGCCAAGGACCTCACGGCCGTCTATGCGCAGCGCACGCGTGACGTCTTCCGGATCCCCTACGACCCGGCGCTGGTGGCCGGGTCGGTCGTGCAGTACGACCAGCTCTCCGACGCCACACGCTCGGCGTGGTTGAAGGCCTGCGCCGCCATGGCCGAGGCCCTCTGACCGAGCTGGCATTCCTTGCGTCCCGACCCTGCACGTGTTGGTGCCAGAACCGTGGATCCTTGACTCTGCGCAACTCCCGACGCCCAGCCGGTTGCATGGCTAGTGTTCGGACATGTCCGAGCCCCTGACCCGCGGCGTACGCGTCGGCTACGCCACCGGCTCGGTCGCGACCGGGGCGTTCGGCACGGTGCCGGGCCTGATGTTGCTGCCGTTCCTGACCGACAGCCTGGGCATCGGCGCGCTCTACGCGGGACTGATCGTGTTCCTGCCGAAGGCGTGGGACGTGATCCTCAACCCCGTCGCGGGCCGGATCAGCGACCGGACCGACGACCCGCGCGGCCCGCGGCGTCCGTGGCTGCTACGCGGTGGCCTGTCCCTCGCGGTGGCGTTCGCGCTGCTCTTCGCGGGGCCGTCGTCCGGCTCGCAGGGTCTCGACGCGCTGTGGGTGCTGGTCTGCTTCCTCGGCTGCGCGACGGCGTACGCCTTCTTCCAGGTGCCGTACGTCGCGATGCCCGCCGAGATCACCGACTCGTACGACGAACGCACGCGACTGATGTCGTGGCGGGTGGCGATCCTGGCGTTCACGATCATGCTCGCCGGTGCGACCGCGCCGCTGATCCGCGACGCGATCGGCGGCCGTGACGGCTACCGCGTGATGGGCGTGGTGATGGCCGTGCTGATCGCGATCGGTGTCGTCGGCACGTACGTCGGCACCCGCAACGCGCCCCATCGAGAGGTCAGTGCCGGCGCCGGGTCGTTGGCCGACCAGCTGAGAATCGTCAGCCAGGCAAGGGACTTCAGGCTCCTGCTGATCACGTTCGTCCTCCAGGCACTGGCCACGGGCTGCATGCTCGCCGGCGTCGACTACCTCGCCGGCGACGTGCTCGAGTGGCAGGGCGCGTCGACGATCCTGTTCGTCTGCTTCGTCGGGCCGGCACTGCTGTTGACGCCGCTGTGGGCGCGGCTCGGCACCCGGGTGGGCAAGAAGCAGGGATATGTCGCGGCGTCGTTGGTGCTGGCCGCCGGCGCGCTGCTGGCGATCGTGTCCCGCGAGGCCCCGGCCGCCGTGGTGTTCGCCGCCACCGGCCTGATCGGCGTGGGCTATGCCGGCGCCCAGGTGTTCCCGATGGCGATGTTGCCCGACGCCGCCGCGGCCGACGCCCTGCGCACCGGCTCCAACAGGGTCGGGGTGTTCACCGGCGTGTGGACGGCGGCCGAGACGCTCGGGCTCGCTCTCGGACCGGGGCTCTTCGCCCTGATGCTGGCCGCCGGCGACTACCGTTCCTCGACCTCCGGCGACGTGGATCAGCCCGACTCGGCGGTCACCGCGATCGTGCTCGGCTTCTCACTGGTGCCGGCTGCCCTGACCCTCGCATCGCTGTGGTGGCTCTCGCGCTACTCGCTCGGCGACCCCACACTGCTGGTCCCCTCGATCGAGGAGACCGCACCCGACTCCCAGGAGCCCGTATGACCGACGTCCTCGCCCGCCTCCGCGCCCTGCAGGCCGGCGACCTCCCGGTCCACGGCGGACGCACCCTGGCCTACGTCTACGACTCGGGACTGCCCGACGTCGACGAGGTCGGCCGGGCCGCGGTCGCGGCGTACGCCGGCTCGAACGGTCTCGACCCGACCGCCTTCCCGTCGCTGCTCACCATGGAGAACGAGCTGGTCGGCTTCGCCTGCGGCCTCCTCGACGCACCACCGTCCGTGGTCGGCTCCGTGACGTCGGGCGGCACCGAGTCCGTGCTGCTGGCCGTGCAGGCGGCTCGCGACGCCAACCCGTCCGTCGAGCGCCCGCGCATGGTGCTGCCGTCCACCGCACATGCCGCATTCCACAAGGCCTCCCACTACTTCGGGGTCGAAGCCGTCGTGGTCCCGGTGACGTCCGACTTCCGCGCGGACGCAGATGCAATGGCCGCTGCGATCGACGACCGCACCGTCCTCGTGGTGGCCAGCGCACCGTCGTACGCCCATGGCGTGGTCGACCCGGTGACCGACATCGCGGCGGCTGCCGCGGCCCGTGGCGTGCGCTGCCACGTGGACGCCTGCATCGGCGGCTGGGTGCTGCCGTACGCCGCCCGGCTGGGGCGGCCGGTGACGCCGTGGACGTTCGCGGTCGACGGGGTCACCAGCGTCTCGGTCGACCTGCACAAGTACGCCTACGCACCCAAGGGCACGTCGATCCTGCTGCACCGCACGCCCGCGCTGCGCAAGGCGCAGTACTTCGCCTCGGCGGACTGGCCCGGCTACACGATGCTGAACTCGACGATGCAGTCGACCAAGTCGGGTGGCCCGCTGGCGGCGGCGTGGGCCGTGGTGCAGTCGATCGGCGACGACGGCTACCTGCGCCTGGCCGAGGATGTGTTCACCGCGGTCGACCGGATCGTCGAAGGCATCACGTCGATCCCCGAGCTGCGGGTCGTCGTACAGCCGGATTCGACGCTGGTCGCGCTGGCCTGCACCGACGCGTGCGACCCGTTCACGGTCTGCGACGAGATGGCCGCGGCCGGGTGGTACGTCCAGCCGCAGATGTCGTACGCCGACGCGCCGGCCACGATCCACCTGTCGGTCTCGGCGGCGACCCTGGCCCATGTCGACGACTTCCTCGCAGCACTGAAGGCGGCCGTCGAGTCCGCGGTGACGGCTGGCCCTGTGTCGGTCGACCCCGAGGTGGTGGCCTTCATCGCCGCGCTCGACCCGACGACTCTGTCCGACGACGACTTCGACGGACTGCTGGCCGCCTCGGGGCTGGTCAGCGCGTCCGACGACGGCTCACTGGCCCTGCCTGCGCGGATGGCCGAGGTCAACGCCATGCTCGACGTGGCCTCCCCCGCCATGCGCGAGGCCCTGCTGATCGCGTTCCTCGACCGCCTCCAACGCCCTGTCCCCTGACCCACGAACCTGCAGTTCTTGATGCGCGGGTTCGCGACGCAAGAACTGACGGCTCGCGCATCAACAACTGCCGGCTCGTGCGCCTCTCTCGATCGCTTCGATGATCTTCGGCCGCAGCTGCGCGGCGGAGATGACCTCGTCGACCGATCCCACGCGAACGGCGCGGTGGATGTCGTGGACACCGTCGAACTCGGCGGCGACCTCGCTGATCTTCTCGGCCCGCAACTCGGCCCGCAACGTCGCCAGCTCGAGCACCATGCCGGCACGGTCGGTGCCGGAGGCCTCGCCGATCCGCTCCTCGAGGGCAGCCACTCGCGGGTCGGCCGCGGCGCGCTTGTCGACCTCGCCGGCGAAGACCACGGCCGCGGCCGGGGCGCCACCCAGCACCGAGGCGTAGGAACCCTCGATCGCCAGCACGGTCATCCGCGGGTTGAGCCGCTTGGAGAAGACCACGAAGGCACCACCGTGGTAGCGCGAGATCACGCAGAAGACGATCGGACCGTCGAAGTTGACGATGGCCCGCCCGATCTCGGCGCCGTACTCGAGCTGCAGGTTGCGCATCGAGTCGGGTGAGCCGTCGAAGCCGGAGAGGTTCGCCAGCACCACCATCGGCCGGTTGCCGCTGGCGGCGTTGATCGCCCGGGCCGCCTTCTTCGACGACCTGGGGAACAGCGTGCCCGCGGTGTAGGTGTCGGGGCCGTCGGTGGGCGGGAAGCCGCGTCGTGCCACCGGCCGGGACTCGATGCCCAGCAGGCACACCGGATGGCCACCGAGGTGGACGTCCTGCACCACCGCGGTGTCGGCGTCGGCCATGCCGGCCCAGCGCTCGAGGGTCGGGTGGTCCTGGTCGGCCAGCGCCCGCATGACGGTCCGGATGTCGAAGGCCTTCTTGCGGTCGGGGTTGGTCGCCGCGGAGAAGATCTCGCCCACCGTCGCGAAGTCGCTCCCGGGTGCCGAATGCGGGAAGGACGTGATGTCCCGGTCGGCCGGGTCGTTGCTCGGCGCACGCCGCGGACCCGAGGCACCGGGTACGACGTACGTGTGGTCGTAGTGGGCCATCAGCACACCGAACGCGCTGGCCAGGTCGGGCGCCCAGTACTGCGCCTGGCCGTTGGGGCCCATCACCCGGTCGTAGCCGCCGATGCCGAAGTTGTCCTCAGCGGAGACGCCTCCGGAGAAGTCGAGCGACTGCTTGCCGGTCAGCACCATGGCACTGTCGGGCGTCATCACGAGGATGCCCTTGGTGTGCATGAGCATCGTGGCCTCGGCGTTCCAGTAGGGCTGGGCGCCGACGTTGATGCCCGCGACCACGATGTTGATCTCGCCGCCCGCCTGGGTGAACTCGATGATCCGCTTGAGGCCGGCGGCCACCCAGTCCATGTTCTCGGTGCCGGACTCCATCGAGATGCGGGCGCCTGCCGAGATCGCGAACCACTCGACCGGGACCTGCATCTGCTCGGCCAGGTCGATCGCCGCGATCAGCCGCGCGCACTCGGCCTCGGAGACCGCTCCCAGCGCCTTTGTCGGGTCACCGCAGAGCACCACGCGGGTGACTCCCTCGGGGTGCAGGGTCGTCGGGGTGGTGACCACGGCCACGAGGATCCCGGCCTTGTTCAGGCCCGGTGCGCGGTCGACCGGAACGAGCACACCGTTCTCGTCGAGGTCGTGCTCGACCAGGGTTCCGCCGTTGCCGGCCAGGACTCCGGTCAGCTCGTAGGGGTAGACCATTCCGCGGCGACGCGACCGGAGCACCTTGCCGGCGTACTCGTCGAGAGGCTTGAGCGGTTCGGTGGGCGGCGGCTCGATCGAGGCGGTGACGCCGGACCCGGGCCGGGCGTGGAACCGGATGGCGACCGGGGTCGCCTGCCCGTCGGGCCCGGCGATGCGGCCCTGGGCCACGACCTCCTCGATGCCCGCGCCGTCGGTGAGCGGCGTGATCTTGCCCTGCAGGGTGGTGAGCTGGTCGACGTCGGCGTCGACCACCGGCCACACCTGCACCCACACGTGGTTGACGTCGAGCTTGCTCCCCGCGGCCCCGCGGGAGGTGCGCACCCGACGGATCGCCTCGAGGCAGTTCTCGACCGCACGCTCGGCATGGGGTACGGCGATCACCCGGCCCTCGTCGTCGCGGATGATGGCGAGCTGGCGCACCTGGGCCAGCGCCACCAGGCGCCGGTCCTGGGTGTTCTCCCGCGCCACGCACTCGTAGAGCAGGACGTCCTCGGGGGCGTCGAGGCGGGTGACGTGGAAGTTGCGCAGGCGCCACAGGTCGAGGCGGCGCGCGACCATGGGGTGCAGGCCGCGCACGAGGGTGTCCTCGACGGCTCCGCCCTCGGCAGGCCGGAAGGTGAAGTACTCCACGGGACGGCCGGACCCGGGGCACACCGCGATCACGAGGCGGCGTACGGCGGCGGAGAACGAGAGCGCGTTGACCAGGCGACCCAGCTCGGCCGACATCGCGTCGGGGGTGGCCGGCGCGTCGGCCCAGCCGAGGTAGAGGTCGGCGACGACGTCCACGCCGTCCCCGCCCCCGTCGACCAGCTGGTCGACGGCGTCGCCCAGTCCGCTGCCGGGGACGAGCTCCGAGACGTGTCCGACGGTGGAGACCAGGTGGGTGGGGCGTCCGTCGAGCGTGTAGTCGGCGACCGCGCAGGGGCGGTCGTCGATGTGGACCGGCCGGGCGTCGTGCAGGTCGTACTCGCGGTAGTGCCTGCGGAAGAGGACCTCCAGCATCGGCTCGTGGGCGGGGATGCCCTTCTCGAGCCGCTCGGCGAGGAACCCGACGATCTGCTCCGGGATGTCGGCCAGGGCGTCGAGGCGGGCGTCGCGATCGGAGAGGTCCGGGTCCGCGGCCAGCGCTGCGGCCTCGTTGCGCCCGGCCGCGAGTACGCCGGCGCGCTCGGCGTCGACGGCCGGCTGGTCGAACCAGCGGAACCGCACACTGCGGGCCAGGTCGCCGACCACCGGGAACCGGAGCTGCGTGGCACGCACCAGGCGGTCGAGGAGCTCGCGCACGCCGGCGCCGATCTCGGTCGCCGGCGGAGGCTCGGCCATCCAGCGCTCGAGCAGCGACGTGGCCAGCGCGAGGTCGGTGGCGAATCGCTGCTGGGAGAGAAAGATCCGGAAGACCGCCTCGTCGAGCTGCGGCGTACGGTCGAGGTCGACCACCCCGTAGTGGGCCAGCACACGGATCAGGCGCTGTCGGAACTCGTCGGGCAGGCCGCCGCGCTCCACGTCGAGGCTCTGCAGGTAGGTGTGGAAGTGCTCACGCGAGCTGTGCACCCGGAGCTCGGTGTGCAGCTGCTCCCCGGCCGGCCGGTTGCGGCTGAGCTCGGCGAAGTCGGCGAACATGGCGAGCAGGGCCAGCTCGTCGGTCAGCACGTCGCCACCCTCGGCACGGAATGCCTCGCGGGCGCCCAGGTAGTCGTCGACCACCGCACGGTCGGCCCTGTGGTCGAGGTCGAAGCCCATCAGGACGGCACTCAGGTCAGCGAGACCCCGGCGTACCCGCTCGTCGAGCGTCACCTCACCACGGGCGACCGGCAGGTCGAGGCCGGGAGCCTCGCCCGGAGCCGCGGTGGCCGGAGCCGCATCGGCCTCGGCGTCGGGCTCGAGCCTGAGCAGCGGCGCGCCGGTCTCGACCTGTGAGCCCGTGGTGACCAGCAGCTCCTTCACGGTCCCGGCGACGGGGGCGTGGAGGACGGTCTCCATCTTCATGGACTCGAGCACGAGAACGGGCGTACCGGCCTCGACCACGTCGCCGGCACGGACGGGCGTGGCCACGACCAGCGCCGGCGCCGGCGAGCGTACGACGCCGCCCTCGTCACGGCTGACCCGGTGCGCGACCCCGTTGACCTCGACGAGGTGCATCGGGCCGTGGGTGGCGCTGACCAGTCGGAACCTCTGGTCGTCGATGGTGAGCCGGGCGTGGAACTCGTCGAGCCGGTCGAGGGAGGCCGTCAACGTCTCGGACTGGTCCCCGAGCGCCACGGTCACCCGATAGGTCTCGGGACCGGTCTGCACCACCGTGACTCGATAGACGGTGCCGCGCAGCTTGAGCTCGACCGGCCGTCCGACGGTGTGCTGCACCTGCGGGCGACCGCCACGGGCGGTCTCGAGGAGGCGGGCGATCTCGACCGCTTCCTCGTCCTCGTAGGCCTCGATCGCCGCGGCCACCAGGGCCACTCCCGAGTGCTTGTGCGCGACCAGCCGGCCCTCGGCACGGACCCGGTCGATCCACCCGGTGTCGGCCCATCCGACCGCGCTGCCGTCGACCATCGCATTGCCGTCGACGACCTCGGGCTGGTCGAGCAGGTCGAGGATGAAGCTCTTGTTGGTCGCGCCGCCCTCGATCACGACGGTGGTGTCGGCCATGGCGCGGCGCAGCCGGGCGAGTGCCTCGGCACGGGTGCGGCCGTAGGCGATCACCTTGGCGATCATCGAGTCGAAGTCGGCGGGGATCGTGTCGCCCTCCGCGACGCCCGAGTCGACCCGGATGCCGGGGCCGGCGGGCAGCTCCAGCAGGGCGATGCGGCCGGGTGAGGGCGCGAAGTCGCGGTCGGGGTCCTCGGCGTTGAGCCGGGCCTCGACGGCGTGGCCGACCTCGGCCGGGCGCTCGCCCTCCAGGCGGCCACCGGCCGCGACGTGCAGCTGCGCCTTGACGAGGTCGACGTCGGTGGTGACCTCGGTGATCGGGTGCTCGACCTGCAGCCGGGTGTTGACCTCGAGGAACGCGAAGGTGCGCGTCTCGGGGTGGTAGAGGAACTCGACGGTGCCGGCGCCGCGGTAGCCGACGGCCAGCGCCAGGCGTTCGGCCGACTCCTTGACCTCGGCGACCTGGGTTTCGTCGAGGAGCGGGGAGGCGGACTCCTCGATCACCTTCTGGTTGCGGCGCTGCACGGAGCAGTCGCGTACGCCGAGCGCCCACGCCGTACCCTGCCCGTCGGCGATCAGCTGCACCTCGACGTGGCGGGCGCCGGTCACGAGGCGCTCGAGGAAGACCACGCCGCTGCCGAAGGCGCGCTCGGCCTCGTCGCGGGTGCGCTGGTAGGCGTCCTCGAGGTCGGCCGGGTTCTCGACCTTGCGGATGCCTCGGCCGCCACCGCCGGCGGTGGCCTTGAGCATCAGGGGGTAGCCGACCTGCTCGGCGGAGGCCAGCGCCTCCTCGAGGGTGTCCACCCCGCCGCGGCTCCAGGGGGCTACGGGCACCCCGACCTCCTCGGCGATCAGCTTCGAGCCGATCTTGTCGCCCAGCTTGCGCATGGACTCACCGGACGGGCCGATGAACGTGATGCCCAGCCGGTCGCAGAGGTCGGCGAAGGCGGGGTCCTCGGCGACGAAGCCCCAGCCGACCCAGACCGCGTCGGCACGGGTCTCGACCAGGGCGCGCTCCAGGACCGCGTGGTCGAGGTAGGGGCGCGCGGAGGCGGGGCCGAGGCCGTGGGCCTCGTCGGCCTCGCGCGCGAACATCGCTGACCGTTCGTCGTCCGTGAAGAGGGCGATCGTGGTGAGCTGGGCACCGCCCTCGGCGTTGAGGTCTCGCACGGCACGGATCAGCCGGATCGCGGCCTCTCCACGGTTGACGACAGCGATTCGAGTCAGCAACGCAGACCTCCCTGGTGACGGTGGCGCACAGTGTGCACGTCCGCAGGCTGCCACGGGTTGAACGTTACGAACCAGTCACATCGCCGCAGCGACCTGCGGCAACCTCCAGTCCACCGCCCGGCCACCTTGCTCCTCCAGCATCCGGTTCACCCGGCTGAACGGCCGCGACCCGAAGAAACCGCGGTGCGCCGACAGGGGCGACGGGTGAGCGGACTCCACCCACGGCACGGCGCCCAGCATCGGCTTCAGCGACTGCGCGTCACGGCCCCACAGGATCGCGGCGAGCGGCCCTCCCCGGCGTACGACCGCCTGGATCGCGCACTCGGTGACCGCTTCCCAGCCCCGCCCGCGGTGCGACGCGGCCTCGCCGGGGCGCACGGTCAGCACCCGGTTCAGCAGCATGACGCCCTGGTCGGACCACGCGGTCAGGTCTCCGTGGGCGGCAGGTTCGAGGCCGAGGTCGGTGTGCAGCTCCTGATAGATGTTGGTCAGGCTGCGCGGGATCGGTCGTACGTCGGGCGCCACCGCGAAGCTCAGCCCGATCGGATGGCCGGGCGTGGGATAGGGGTCCTGGCCGACGACCAGCACGCGTACGTCGGCGAGCGGGCGCTGGAACGCGCGGAGCACGTGATCGCCGTGCGGAAGATAGGGACGCCCGGCCGCCAGCTCCTCCCGTAGGAACCGCCCCATCGAGGCGATCTGGTCGTCGACCGACGCCAGGGCAGCGGCCCAGTCCTCGGCGACGAGCCCCTTCTCGACCAACCCCGGCAACACGCTCATGCCTCCCGACCCTACCGAGATGGCCCCCCACGTTTGACACCCGATTCGAGCAGGGAGAGGTGCCAGACGTTGGGGACTGTCCAGAAAGAGGGGTGGAATAAAGTTGAAGGTTAAACTATTGTGAGAGACATGGACTCCACGATGACGATGCCGGCGCTCTACATCGGCCACGGCGCTCCCCCGCTCCTCGACGACCCGGTCTGGGCGGGCGAGCTCGCGTCCTGGGCGCGCGACCTGCCGCGCCCCAAGGCGATCCTGATCGTGAGTGCCCACTGGGAGTCCGCGCCGGTCAGCCTCTCCGCGTCGAACGTGCCGCTCGTCTACGACTTCGGAGGCTTCGCGCCGAAGTACTACCAGATGACCTATGCGACGCCCGACGCGAGCGCACTCGCGAAGCGCGTCGCGGCGATGATGCCGCAGGGTGAGCCCGTGCACCAGCACCGCAGCCGCGGGCTCGACCACGGCGCGTGGGTGCCGCTGAAGATCATGTACCCCGACGCCGACATCCCGGTCCTGCAGATGTCGCTGCCGACCGAGGACCCCTACAAGCTGCTCAAGCTCGGCGAGCGCCTGCGCCCCTTGAGGGACGAGGGCGTGCTGATCATCGGCTCCGGATTCCTGACCCACGGGCTGCCGTTCCTCAAGGACTGGTCGATCGAGGCCGCCGCACCGGGATGGTCCAAGGACTTCGACCTCTGGGCCGCCGAGGCCCTCTCACGTGGTGACATCGACGAGCTGGCGGCGTACAAGACGAAGGCGCCGGGCATGCCCTACGCGCACCCGACCGTCGAGCACTACATCCCGCTGTTCATCTCGCTCGGCGCCTCGCGCAATGCCGACGACCCGCGGGACAAGAGGATCGACGGCTACTGGATGGGCCTGTCGAAGCGCTCGTTCCAGATGGCCTGACCGCAACAACAACTGCCGGTTCGCGCATCAAGAATCGCCGGTTCGCGACGCAACAACTGCCGGTTCGCGCATCAACAATTGCAGGCTCGTATCAGCGGATGCGGAGCTTGCGCATGATGGCCAGGCCCTTGATCTGCTGCTCGACGTTCTTCTCGAACGGGATGCCGTCGGGCGCGCCCATCACCTGCTTGCGCAGGATGCCGACGTTCTGGACGTCGGTGTACTTCAGCAGGCCCTGGTCGCCGTGACGCGCGCCGACGCCCGACTGCTTCACGCCGCCGGACGGCGTGCCCTTCGAGGCGTACGCCGTGGCGAGGATGTCGTTGATGTTGACGTTGCCCGAGTGGATCCGCCGGCCGACGCTGGTCGCGTGGTCGATGTCGCCGCCCCACACCGAGGCGTTCAGCCCGTAGTCGGTGTCGTTGGCCAGCGCGATCGCCTCGTTCTCCGACGAGTAGCGGTGCAGCGCCACGACCGGCCCGAACGTCTCGCCGACGCCGGCCAGCATGTCCTTGGTGACGCCCTCGAGGATCGTCGGCGCGTAGAACGCCGGCCCCACCTCGGGCAGCTCGCGCCCACCGGTCACCACGACGGCGCCCTTGGCGACGGCATCCTCGACGTGCGAGGCGACGCGGTTCTTGTGGTCGACCGAGACCAGCGAGCCCACCTCCGCCTCGAAGTCGTACGTCGCCCGCACCCGCAGCTTCTCCGTGGCCGCGACGAACCGTGACCTGAAGTCGTCGTAGATCGAGTCGTGGACGTACATCCGCTCGATGTGCATGCAGATCTGGCCGGTGTTCCCGAACGCACCGAACAGGGCACCCTTGACCACGTCGTCGAGGTTGGCGTCGGGCAGCACGATCATCGGGTTCTTGCCGCCGAGCTCGAGGCAGCAGCCGATCAGGTTGCGCCCGGCCCGCTCGCCGATCACCCGGCCGGTGGCCGTGGAGCCGGTGAACATCACGTAGTTGGCGTTGTCGATCAATGTCGGCCCGACGTCGGGACCTTCGCCGCACACCACCTGGAAGAGACCGCGCGGCAGCCCGGCCTCCTCGAGCAGCTGCACGCCGTACAGCGGCGAGAGCGCGGTCTTGTTGTCGGGCTTGACCACCACGCCGTTGCCGGCGATCAGGGCCGGGATGGCGTCGGAGATGCCGGTGGCGAAGGGGAAGTTCCACGGCGCGATGATGCCGACGACGCCCTTGGGCTGGCGCACCTCGAGGGAGGACGACACCACGGGCACCGGGCCGGCATGCTTCTTCGGCGCCAGCAGCCTGGCCGCGCGCTTGAGGTAGTAGCCGGCCACCATCGGGATGTCGAGGGTCTCCTCGAACGCCATCCGTCGGGCCTTGCCGCTCTCGACCTGGATCAGGTCGACGATCGTCTCGTTGCGCGACAGCACCAGCGAGTGGAACCTCTTGAAGACCTTCAGCCGCTTCTTCAACGGCCACTGCGACCACTCCGCCTGCGCGCGGCGAGAGGCCTCGAAGGCCGCCGTGATGTCGTCGGGCGTCGACTGGGGCAGCTCGACCAGCACCTCGCCGGTGTAGACCTCGGTCAGCTTCCACGTGCCGCCCGAGGTCGAGGGCACTCGCGAGACGAGCTGCTGGAGGAAGGCATCGGTGACGGAGACAGGTCGGTTCATGGCGTCAGGCTCCCTGGAGGATGAGTTCGGCGGCCTTCTCGCCGATCATGATCGACGGTGCGTTCGTGTTGCCGCGGATGATGGTCGGCATGATCGAGGCGTCGGCGACGCGCAGGCCCTCGATGCCGACCACCTTGAGCTCGGGGTCGACCACGGCACGGTCGTCGACGCCCATGCGGCACGAGCCGACCGGGTGGTAGACCGTCGTGGCCCGGTTCAGCACCTCGTCGACCAGCCTCTGGCCGTCGTACGCCGGTCCGGGTTCGTACTCGCCCTTCACGGTGGCGGCGATCGACGGGTGGTGCATGATCTCGCGGATCATCTCGAGCCCCTCGACCAGCACCTTGAGGTCGTCGGGCTCGGCGAGGAACTGCGGGTCGATGATCGGCGCGACGGTCGGGTCGGCGCTGGCCAGCCGCAGGGTGCCGCGCGACTTCGGCTGGATCAGCGTCGAGAACGCACTCCACGACGTGCGCTGGTCGGGCTTCATCCGGACCGGGGCGTCCTGGTTGGGCGCCGGGTAGGACCACGGCAGGGCCAGCAGCTGCATGTCGGGTCCGCCCTCGGCCAGCGACGTGCTCACGAACGCGCCGGACTCGAAGACCGAGTGGGCCATGAAGGTCCGGCCGGGCTTGAGCCGGTCCTTGAGGATGCCCTTGCCGAAGTAGAAGGCGTTGCCCTTGTGCGGCGAGTTCGTGACGTGCCAGGTGGTCGGCACGAACAGGTGGTCGTGCAGGTTGTCACCCACCGGAAGGTCGGCGTGCACCTGGATGCCGAAGCCGGCGAGGTGGTCGGCGTGGCCGATGCCGGAGAGCTGCAGGATCTGCGGCGATCCGAAGGCTCCGGCGCTGACGATGACCTCCTTGGTGGCCCTGATCGTGCGGCGAGAGGTGCCTTCGATCACCTCGACGCCGGTGGCCCGGCCGGCCTCGATCACCACACGTGCCACGGTCGCGCCGGTCTGTACGGAGAGGCCGGGCGAGGCGTTGTCGGTGACGTAGGCGCGGGACGCGGAGTAGCGGACGCCGTCGCGGGTCGACTCCTGGATGACGTGCATGCCGGACTGCTCGGCGCCGTTGTAGTCGGGCGTGCTGGCCACCCCGAGGGCAGCCTCGCCGGCCTGCACGAACGACTTCGCCGCGTCGGTGATGTCGTGGTTCTCGATCACCTGGACCGGTCCGCCGGTGCCGCGGTAGTCGTCGGCGCCGCCCTCCCAGTTCTCCAGCTTCTTGTAGGTCTCGAGCACGTCGTCGTACGACCAGCCCTTGTTGCCCTCGTCGGCCCAGGAGTCGAAGTCGGCCCGGTTGCCGCGCACGAAGATCATCCCGTTGACCGAACTCGAGCCGCCCATCAGCTTGCCGCGGGTGGCCGGGATCCTGCGGTTGTTGAGGTGCTCCTGCGGGGCGTTGTAGTAGCCCCAGTCGAACTTCGCCTTCAGCTTCGGCTCGGCATGGATCATCGTGATCATGCCGGGCTTGCGGAACATCATCGACTTGTCGGAGCCGCCGGCTTCGAGGAGTACGACGCTGTGCCCGGCGTCGGCGAGCCGACCCGCCACGGCGCATCCGGCACTCCCGGCGCCCACCACGACGTACTCGGCCTCGTTGACGCTCCCCTGCTTGGCCATCGTTCTCCACCCTCATGTGTTCGATCTCGCCGGACAGCCGACTGTAACAAGTTCTAGTTTCGCCGGGAAGGGGTTTCCGTACCTTGAGTACGCCAATCCGGATGGGAGGATGTGCCGGTGAAGATCCTCTCCATCCAGTCCTCGGTCGCCTACGGCCACGTCGGCAACTCCGCCGCCGTCTTCCCGCTGCAGCGCCTCGGCCACGAGGTGTGGCCGGTGTTCACCGTGCACTTCTCCAACCACACCGGGTACGGCGCCTGGCGTGGGCCGATGCTCGCCGCGGACGACGTGCGCGAGGTCATCACCGGCATCGAGGAACGCGGCGTGCTCGACCAGGTCGACGTGGTGCTGTCCGGCTACCAGGGCGGCGAGGAGATTGGCGACGTGATCCTCGACGCCGTCGCCCGGGTCAAGAAGGCCAACCCCGCCGCGATCTACGCGTGCGACCCGGTGATGGGCAACGCGAAGAGCGGCTGCTTCGTGAACCCGGCGATCCCGCCGCTGCTGCGCGACCGCGTGGTGCCCGCGGCCGACCTGATCACGCCCAACCAGTTCGAGCTCGGCTTCCTCACCGACACCTCGCCACTCTCCCTGGACGAGACCCTCGCCTCTGTCGACCTGGCCCGCGCGATGGGCCCCTCGACCGTGCTGGTGACCAGCGTCGAGCAGCCCGACGCGCCCGCCGACACCCTCGAGATGCTGGCGGTCACCGACGACGGGGCGTGGATCGTGCAGACGCCGCGGCTCCCGTTGAAGGCCAACGGGTCCGGCGACCTCACCGCCGCCCTGTTCACCGCCCACCTGCGCACGACCGGCGACCCGGCGTACGCCCTGGGCGCCACGGCGTCGTCGGTGCTCGGCGTGCTCCAGGCGACGATCGACTCCGGTGAACGCGAGCTCCAGATCGTGCTCGGCCAGGAGTCGATCGCCAACCCTGCCTCGCAGTTCGACGTACGTCGGGTGCGATGAGGTTCCGCCTGCTCGTCACCGGCCTGCTGGCGTTCCTGCTGTTCGGCTGCTCGTCCGACGACTCCGACGCCAAGGAAGGCAGCGCCGACCGCGCCGCCTTCGCGACCGAGCTGATGCACCGCGACGCGGCGCTGCTCAACCTGCTCGACGCCTCCCTCGGCCAGACCTTGCCCACGACCACCTCGACGGCGGTCGAGACGGTCCGCGCCGACGCCACGGCGCGCATCGAGACCTCGGCCGACCTGCTGGCCGAGTGGGGCGCCGACGTGCCCGTGACCGTGCGCGACCACGGGGTCGACCACGGCATCGAGGCGGACGCCCCCGACCTCGAGGGCACGCCGACCGAGGACGACATCCACGGCCTGGAGGAACTGTCCGGCGACGACTTCGCCACGGCGTTCACCGAGCTGCTCCGCGCCGCCCTGGACGGTACGACGACCGCGGCCTCGGCGTACGACGGCACCGACCAGTCGGCCGGCGAGCTCGCCGAAGCGGCCGAGCGCCAGTCGCAGGCCGCCCTCGACACCCTGGACTAGTCGCCCACGGGGCTCACGCGGACCGTCCGACATGCAGTTCGGGCTTCCACGTCCGTCCTTGAGCGTGAGAGCCGCGCCTCAGCGACCGAACTGCATGTTCCACGGTCCGCCGGACGCGGCAGGGTTCGGAGCGCCGGACGGCTCAGTCCGGGCTCACTCCTCCGGGCGCGGGCGGATCCGGGTGCGGTTGTCGAAGTCGGGCTCGTCGAGCTCTCCCGACTGCCAGGGGTCGGCCTTCTTCGGGGCCGGCGGCTCGGGCGCCTGCTGCGGAGCCGGCCACTGCTGCTGCCCGGGGGCGGGGGGCCACTGCTGCCACTGGTCCTGCGGTGCGCCCTGCGGGCCCGGCGCGGGCCACTGCTGCTGCGGAGCCGGCCACTGGTCCTGCGGTGCGGCGTACTGCTCCTGCGGCGCCGGCCACTGCTGACCCTGGGGCGCGGAGTGCTGCCCCGGCGCCTGCCACTGGTCCTGCCCCGGGAACTGCTGCCCCTGCGACTGCTGCCCCTGCGACTGCGCGTGGCCGCCGAGCGGGATCTGCTGCGGCGGGACGCCCGACTCCATCAGCGCCGTGTCGGCGGCGAGGACGTCCTTGTGGAAGCGCTTGTGCACGTAGAGCTTCTCGCCGAGCGTCAGGCACTTCCACCACAGGCCACTGGCCGGCCCGATGATCACGTTGCGCGGCAGCTCCGCGACCACACCCTTCGGCTTGGTCATCGACCACCTGCCGGTGTCGAGGACGAGGATGCGCTGGTCGGTCACCAGGACCGCGCGGTAGCGCAGCCAGAAGAAGAACAGGTAGGTGAGCAGGGCCCACCACCCGGTGATGGTCTGCCCGGCCAGGACCGCCTGCACCTGCTCGCCGGGGCGCAGGTAGGAGGCGGAGTTGTTCACGATCTTGTGACGCAGCGGTGTGGCCATGCCCGCCATCGTAGGCCCGTCTGCCGGCGTGCCGGAGCCCACCGGCGGGGAACGTCGCTCAGGGCTGCCAGCGCGGGTCCCGACCGCTCATCGCGACCAGTTCCTCCAATGGCGAGGCATCGGCGGGCGGCGCCACCTCGGGGCCGAACGCGTCACCGCGCATCCCCTCCGTGCCGGGTCCGCTGAACATCGCCACGAACGCCCGGGCCCGCGCCACGCTCTCGTCGTCGATGGGGAACTCCTGCCCGGAGGCCCGGGCCAGGTCCCAGCCGTGCACGACCACCTCGTTGGTGGCGACCAGTCCGGCCGTCTCGCCGTCCAGCTCGACGCCACCGGCCGCGGTCTGTCCGGTCCAGGCGTCGGGCTCCCGCCAGGCCGCGGCCAGCGCCTCGAGCTGCTCCGGCACGCGGGTGCGCCAGTCCGGGGCCAGCCTGCTGACGTCGCCCGCGGGCGGCGCGCCGGCCGAGGTTGGCAGCTCCTTGCGGGCAGCCATGGCGAAGGCGAGGCTCAGGCCGTCGACGTGTTCGAGCAGGTCACCGAGCGCGTACGCCGGGCACGGGGTGCGTACGGCGAGCTGGTCGTCGCGGATTCCGGCGACGACGGCCGCCATCGCGCTCGTGGCGTTTCCGAGATCGTGCATGTGTCCTCCTGGTGGTTTTCAGGTGAGACCCGCGAAGAGCCCGGAACTCATCGGTGCCGGGCGACCGGGTGTGCGGCCGGGTCTGCGGCCGGGTCTGGGCGACGACGCACCGGACCAGCAGATAGACTTCCTGCCGCGCTGCACGACGGCGCACGCCGCGTTAGCTCAGATGGCAGAGCATCGCTCTTGTAAAGCGAATGTCGAGAGTTCGATTCTCTCACGCGGCTCCACCACGACCGTGGCACCATGGACAACAAGTTGAAGGTCACTTGAAGTCTGGAGCCACCATGAAGCAGTGGACGATCGGGCATCTCTCCGAACGCGCCGGGGTGGCCACCTCGGCGATCAGGTTCTACGAGTCGCGCGGCCTCGTGCAGTCCGTGCGCACGACGGGCAACCAGCGCCGCTACCCGCAGTCGACCCTGCGCCGGCTGGCGTTCATCCGCAGCGCCCAGACCGTCGGGCTCAGCCTCGAGGAGATCGGGGAGGCACTCGCCACGCTGCCCGAGAACCGTACGCCGACCAAGGCCGACTGGGCCCGGCTGAGCAAGCGTTGGAGGGACCGTCTCGACGAGCAGATCGAGCGCATCGAGCGGCTCCGCGACCGGCTCGACGGCTGCATCGGCTGCGGCTGCCTGAGCCTGAAGACCTGCGCGCTCAGCAATCCGCACGACATCGTCGCCCCGCGCGGCCCGGGCGCCGTGTTCCTGGAGCCCAGCAGGCCGCGGTGAGCCCGACCCGCCACACTGGAGCCATGGATCTCCTGCGCGAGCCCCACCACGACGGGTCACCCCTCTACGTCGACGACGAGTCCCCCGCCCCCGGCGACCTGGTCGGCATCCGCTGCCGGACCCACCGCGATGACGCGATCACCGAGGTCTGGGTGCGTACGACGACCGACGCAGAGCCGATCTTCCTGCGCGCCGCAGCGACCGAGGACGACAATCACCAGTGGTGGCAGGCGAAACTCCCCCTGCACAACCCGGTGATGAACTACCGCTTCCTGCTCGTGCACGCTGACCGCACCCAACGCTGGCTGACCGGGGCCGGGGTCTTCGACCACGACGTCCCCGACGCCTTCGACTTCAAGCTGTCCTCCCACGACCCGGCGCCCGACTGGTCCCGCGACGGCGTCGTCTACCAGGTCTTCCCCGACCGCTTCGCCCGGTCGCGCGCGGCCGACGAACGCGAGACCCCGACCTGGGCCACGCCGGCCGGGTGGGACGACACCGTCGTCTTCGAGGGCAGCGACCCCCGCACTCCCCTGCAGTTCTTCGGCGGTGACCTCGACGGCATCACCGACCACCTCGACCACGTCGCCGAGGTCGGTGCCGACATCGTCTACACGACGCCGGTCTTCCCCGGTGAGTCCAACCACCGCTACAACGCCTCCACGTTCGAGTCGGTCGACCCGCTGCTCGGCGGCGACGAGGCCTACGTGCGACTGTCCGACGCGGTGCACGAACGCGGTTGGCGGATCCTCGGTGACCTGACCACGAACCACACCGGCGACACCCACGAGTGGTTCACCTCGGCGGCCGGCAATGAGCAGGACCCGCACCGCAGCTGGTACTGCTTCGAACCCGACGGCAGCTACGCCACCTGGATGGGTCACCACACGCTGCCCAAGCTCAACCACGGCGATCCGGCCCTGCGGGCTGCGTTCACCGAAGGGCCCGACTCGGTCGTGGGGCGCTGGCTGCTGCCGCCGTACGACCTGGACGGGTGGCGCATCGACGTCGCCAACATGACCGGGCGGCTGCGCGAGGTCGACCTGAACCACGAGGTGGCTCGCGCCGTACGCCGCACGGCGACTGCCATCCGCGACGATGCGCTGGTGCTCGGCGAGCACAACCACGACGGGTCGGAGGACGTGCCCGGCGACGGGTGGCACGGCACGATGAACTACTCCGGCTTCTCCTGGCCGGTGTGGGAGTGGCTGCGCGCGGACGACACGGCGGCACGCTCGTTCGGCACTCCCGTGCCGGTGCCGACCCGCACCGGCGCGCAGGTCGTCGCCTCGATGCGGATGTGGCTGGCCCGCTACGGCTGGCGCACGTTCTCGTCGTCGTGGAACATCCTCGGCTCCCACGACAGCGCGCGGATCCGCACGGTGACGGGGTCGGCCGCGCGTCACCAGGTCGCCGCGACCCTGCAGTTCACCCTGCCCGGGGTGCCGATGGTCTTCGCCGGCGACGAGATCGGCCTCGAGGGCGTGCTCGGCGAGGACTCCCGCCGCACCATGCCGTGGCACCGTCCCGAGTCCTGGGACCGCGACACCCTGGCCGTCTACTCCGCGCTCTCACGGTTGCGTCGGGAGCACGTCGCACTGCGCCGTGGTGGCCTGCGCTGGGTCCACGTCGAGGACGACGTGCTGGCGTTCGTGCGGGAGCACCCCGACGGCGACGTGCTGGTCGTCGTACGCCGCTCCGCGGGACCGGCGCTCACGATCACGGGACTGCGCGCCTCTTCCGTGCTGCTCGCCACGGGGTCGGCCACCCTCGACCAACAGGACCAGCACCTCGTCGTCGCCTCCGCCGACGGCCCCGGGGCGTTGGTCATCTCCCTCTGACCGCCCTCCCGGCGTTCGGTGGTCGCGGGGACGGGTGTCGGAACCACCACCTTGTGCCCCCGCGGGCGAGCCGCCACGATGGGCAGATGGCGTTGCGCGTGGTGGCGACTCGACCCGATCCTGCGCTGTTGCCCCTGCCCTGGTCGCAGCCCCTGGCCGACTGGGACGAGGTGCACCTGGTGCCGCTCCCGCGCGGGCTCTCGCGCCACGTCGTGCGCATCATCACCACGGGTCCGGGCGGCAACACGTATGTCGCCAAGGAGACCGAGGAGGAGATCGCCAACCGGGAGTACCGCATGCTCCGGGAGCTCGGCGCCAAGCGACTGCCGTGCGTCGAGCCGCAGTGCGTGATCTCCGGCCGCACCGACAACCAGGACCGCCCGCTGCCGTCGGTGCTGGTGACCCGGCACCTGCGCTACTCGCTGCCCTACCGCTGGCTGTTCTCCAACGGGCTGGGCGCAGCAGAGCTCCCGGCGATCATCGACGCGATGGTGGTCCTGTTGGTGCGGCTGCACCTGACCCACTTCTACTGGGGCGACGTGTCGCTCTCGAACGTGCTGTTCCGTCGCAACGCCGGCGAGTTCTCGGCGTACCTCGTCGACGCCGAGACCGGCGAGCTGAAGGCGACCCTGTCCGACGCGATGCGCGAGCACGACGTCGAGGTCGGCTGCGAGAACGTGTACGCCGAACTGCTCGACCTCACCGCCAGCGGCGACCTGAAGGACTCCGTCGACCCGGCCGAGGTGATCGCGCTGCTGCGTGAGCGCTACGACCTCCTGTGGGCCGAGCTGACCCGCGCGGAGGAGTTCGGCCGCGACGAGATGTGGCGGGTCGAGCAGCGCATCGAGCGACTCAACGAGCTCGGCTTCGACGTCGACGAGATCGAGATGGTCGCCGCACCCGAGGGCGACTGCTACCGGCTGCAGCCGAAGGTCGTCGAGCTCGGCCACCACGCCCGGGAGCTGCAGGGGCTGACCGGCCTGAGCGTCGAGGAGAACCAGGCCCGGCGACTGCTCAACGACCTGGCCGCCTACACCGCGCACCTCGGGCTGGCCGGCGAGAACCCGGAGATCGTGGCCAACCAGTGGCTCGTGCGGGTCTACGAGCCGATCAAGGCGATGGTGCCGCCGGAGCTGCGTGGCCGTCTCGAGCCGGCGGAGATCTTCCACGAGATCCTCGTCCACCGGTGGTTCCTCTCCGAGGCGGCCGGCCACGAGGTGGACATCTTCGACACCGCCCGCGACTACATCGCCGTCGAGCTACCGAAGCGCCCGGTCCTGCCCGCCGCCGGACCCACCTGAGCCGTTCGCACCCACCTGGCGCGTGTCCTCACTCCGGTAGGTGAGCGGGAGGTAGTCGCCGACGTCGAAGACGCCGTTGGTCTGCAGGGTCACCGGCTGGAGGCCGACCGGGCGGCCGTCGCGGTAGGTCACCAACGTGACCTCGGCCGGACGGCGCAGCTTGCTGCCCACGGCCACGGCGTACGCCGCACCGCCGGTGGTGCCGTTCGTGTAGTTGTAGCCGGACTCGCCGTTGGAGCCCTTGACCAGGTCGGGTCCGACCTGCACGTGCACGTGGCCGGAGATGACGAGGTCGACGCAGCCGCGCTCGAGGGCGACCGTGCCCATGTCGATGTCGTGCACCAGCAGGGTGTTGATGCGCTGGCCCGCCTCACAGGCCCGGTCCGCGATGTTGACCGCAAGCTCGTCGATGCTGATCCCCGGCTGGTCGCGCCAGGTGCCCAGCCCGCTGGAGCGCGGGTCGTTGTAGGCCAGGAGACGCCCACCACCCGGTCCCTCGAGCACGCTGCCGCTCGCGGTCTGCCAGCCGAGGTCGTCGAGGTAGCCCTGCACGAACGTGCCGTGGTCGTGGTTGCCCTGCACGGAGAACCGGCCGTCGTAGTCCTTGAACGCGTCGTCGAGGGAGTCCAGGGAGAAGGCCTCCCACTCCGATCCGGTCGACGTGTCGTCACCCGCGTTGAGCACCGCGCTCGCGTCGGCCCGGTCGGCGATGGCACGAGCCACCTGGTCCATGCCGATGTTGTCGTGTCGGTCGGAGACGATCACCGCCACGGACTCGTCCTCGCCGGGCCTGCGCAGCTCGAGCGTCTCGGCCTTGTCGCGCGCGGCGTCGTAGAACTCCCGGCTCATGCGGTAGGTGTCGACCGCGCTGAGCACCAGCCGCTTGGTGCCGCTGGCGGCCAGGGTGCCCTGCACCTCGATGTCGCGGGCCTCGGCCGGTACGTCGAACTCCGGCAGGTAGGACTGGAGGCTCTGCCACTGGGACTGGTCGACGACCTTCGTCTCGTCGGTCTGCCAGGGCTTGATGACCAGCACCACCACGGCCGCGATCGTGGTGCCGGTGGCCAGTGTCGCCACGATCAGGTGCTTCGGCGTACGACCGAAGATCTCGGTGCGGCGCTGCCTGCCGATCAACGCCCACAACAGCAGGGGAAACACGGCGAGGACGGCGCCGCGCGCTGCGGCGTCCCAGACCAGCCGGGTGACCGCGCGTTCCACGATCGCGACCTGCGACTGGGGCTGGCTGGCGATGAACGCGTAGCGCTCGACCAGCATCTCGGTGGAGTCGGCCTCGGTCTTGCCGAGCACGATGTCCACGCCGATCGGGCCGCCGGAGTCACGGCGCACGTCGGGCAGGAACGGCCCGGTGCGGATCGTGACGTACTGCCCCAGGCTCGGGCTGACCGTCGCGTCGTGGCTGGCCACCGTGACTGTGGTGCTGGAGCTCAGGAAGATCGCCAGCGCCGAGGGCACGGCGAGCAGCAGCCAGGCCAGCACGTAGCCGCCCGCACGCAGCACGTTCCGTTTCCCGACAGCCATGCCTTCGACCCTAACGACCCGGCAAGGCCCACGCAGGCGAACCCCTCAGGCCTGGCGGGCCTGAGCGATCGCGTAGAGCGTGATCGAGGCGGCGACGCCGGCGTTGAGCGACTCGAGGCCGGTGGCCATCGGGATCGAGACGAGGTGGTCGCAGGTCTCGGCGACCAGTCGGCCCAGTCCCTTGCCCTCGGAGCCGACCACCACGACCAGCGGGTTCTTCGAGAGGTCCACCTCGGGCTTGTCGAGGTCGGTCAGCGACAGGTCACCGTCGGCAGCGAGGCCGATCACCATGCAGCCGGCGTCCTGGTAGGCCTTCAGCTGGCGCACCAGGTTGACCGTCTGCGCGACCGGCAGGCGGGCCGCCGCACCGGCGGAGGTCTTCCAGGCCGATGCCGTCATGCCGGCGGCCCGACGCTCGGGGATGACCACGCCGTGCGCACCGAACCCGGAGGCCGAGCGCACGATCGCGCCGAGGTTGCGCGGGTCGGTGACCGAGTCGAGGACCACGATCAGCGGCTTCTCGTCGTTCGCCGCCGCGAAGTCGATCAGTTCGTCCGCGTCGGCGTACTCGTAGGCAGGGACGCGCGCGGCGAGGCCCTGGTGGACGGCGCCGCTGGTGAGGCGGTCCATCTCGCCGCGCGAGACCTCGAGCAGCGAGACGCCGCCGTCGGCCGCCAGCGCGAACGCCTCACGCAGCCGGGCGTCGCGCTCGGTGCCCTCGACGACGTACAGCGCGGTCACCGGCATGTGCGCGCGAAGCGCCTCGACCACGGAGTTGCGGCCGGCCACCCACTCGGAGTCGCCGCCCTTGGCGGTGCGGCGCTTCGGGCGCGCGGCAGCCGACTTGTCGACCTTGTTGATCTTCTTGTAGACCTTGTGGTTCGGGCGGTCCTTCGCCTTAGGCGTGGGGCCCTTGCCCTCGAGGCCGCGCTTGACGCGACCGCCGGAGCCGGCAGTGGGGTTGCCCTTGCCCGTCTTCTTGATGGCGCCTCGACGCTGGGAGTTCCCGGGCATGTCAGTTGTGCTCCACTTCAGTTGCTCGTGTCTGTCTCGAGAGACCACTTCGGACCGCTGGGCGTGTCCTCGATCTCGATGCCGGCCGCCTTGATGCGGTCGCGGATGGCGTCGGCGGTGGCGTAGTCCTTGGCCGCGCGCGCCTCGTTGCGTTGTTCCAGCAGGGTGTTGATGAGTACGTCGACGGCGGCGCTCAGCTTGTCGGTCTCGCCGGTCGAGCCGGTCGCGAACGACGGGTCCTGGGGGTCCAGGCCGAGCACGTCGAGCATGGCGCGCACCGACGCCGCATTGCCCCGCAAGGCGTCAGTGTCGCCGGTGCCGATCAGCTTGTTGCCCTCGCGCACGACGTCGTGGATCGCGGCGACCGCGGCCGGCGTACCGAGGTCGTCGTCCATGGCGTTGACGAAGTCGGCGCAGAGCAACCCAACGGTCGGCACCTCGCCGACCTCGGCCGCCGCGCGGGCCAGGAAGTTCTCGATGCGACGGAAGCCGACGGCGGCCTCCTCGAGCGCCTCGAAGCTGAACTCGACGTGCGAGCGGTAGTGCGCGGAGACCATGTAGAACCGCAGCTCGATGGGCCGCACCCGCTCGAGCACGTTGGGCACCAGCAGCGAGTTGCCGAGCGACTTGCTCATCTTCTCGCCGGAGGTGGTGATCCAGGCGTTGTGCAGCCAGTACGACGCGAACGGGTGCCCGGCAGCGCGGGACTGCGCCTGCTCGTTCTCGTGGTGCGGGAAGCGCAGGTCGAGGCCGCCGCCGTGGATGTCGAAGGCGGTGCCGAGGTACTTGCCGGCCATCGCCGAGCACTCGATGTGCCAACCCGGACGTCCCGGACCCCAGGGGCTCGGCCAGGCAGCGGTCTCGGGCTCGGTCTCTTTCTTCCACCCCTTCCACAGGGCGAAGTCACGGGGGTCGCGCTTGCCGCGCGGGTCGGCGTCGGCGGCCGCCTCCATGTCGTCGATGCGCTGCCCCGAGAGCTCGCCGTACGACGGCCAGGAGCGGACGTCGAAGTAGACGTCGCCCGAGCCGTCTTCGGCCGCGTAGGCGTGGCCGCGGGTGATCAGCTCGGAGATCAGCTCGACCATCTCGGGGATGTGACCGGTGGCCGCGGGTTCGTACGTCGGCGGGGCCACGTTGAGGGCGGCGTACGCCTTCGACAGCTCGCGCGCCATCTCGTAGGCGAGGTTGTACCAGGGGCGACCCTGCTCGGCGGCCTTGATCAGGATCTTGTCGTCGATGTCGGTGGTGTTGCGGATGAACGTGACCTCGTAACCAGAGGCACGCAGCCACCGCTGCAGCACGTCGAAGTTCACGCCCGAGCGGATGTGCCCGACGTGCGGCTCCGACTGCACCGTGAGCCCACACAGGTAGATGCCGACCTTCCCCTCCTCGAGGGGCACGAAGTCACGCACTTCGCGGGTCGCTGTGTCATAGAACTTGAGGCTCACCCGGGCAATCCTAGAGGTCCGGCCACCCCCCTGACGATTTCCGAGGCAGGAGGTCAGACGGTGTAGCCGCCGTCGACGTCCAGCTTCTGGCCCGAGATGAAGCCGGCGGCGTCGGAGGCGAGGAAGCAGACCGCCTCGGCGATGTCGCGGGCATTGCCGAAACGGCGCAGCGGGATGTTGTCGCGGGTCACGTCGAGGGCGGCCTCGGACAGCTCGCCGGAGGTGATCAGGCGGGCCGCCATGCCGTCGGTGAGCATGCCCGGCCCGACCGCGTTGACCCGCACGCCGAACCGGCCCTCCTCGGCGGCCAGTCCGCGCACCAGCGCCTCGACCGCCCCCTTGGGTCCGGCGGAGAGGCCGTCGCGCACCGGGTAGCGGGCGGTCGCCGCCGTGGTCACCGCCACGATCGACCCGCCGTCGGCCCGCAGGTGGGTCAGCGCGGGATGCACGACGTTGAAGAACCCGCCCGCGTCGTCGGCCAGCTGTCGCGCCATGTCGTCGGGTGCCACGCGGGACAGGTGCACGATCGGCACGTGCGGTCCGGCCGCGTGGACCAGCGTGTGCAGGCCGCCGTACTCCTCGACGACCTTCGCCACCACGTCGGCGCAGTCGGTCGACGAGCCGACGTCGAGACGGTACGCCGAGGAGCGCACGCCCCACTCGCGGCAGGACGCCGCGGTCGTCGTACCGGCGGACTCGTTGGCGCGGAAGGTGACCGCGACGTTGCTGCCACGCTCGGCGAGCAACCGCGCGATCGCAGCACCGAGCCCGCCGCTGCCGCCGACGACGAGGGCCACTCCGTCTGAGGTGAAGGTCATGAGGCGCTGATCTCAATCTGGTGCCAACCGGTGGCACCATCCGGCCGGGTGTCGCGCTCGACCCCGGTCTGTGTCTCCCCGTCGGAGCCGACGGCCCGCACCAACACGGTGTGGTCGCCCTCCTCGAGATCGACCTCTGTCATCCACTGGACCCAGGTGTCGGTGTTGGGACTCGAGCCGATGTCGACCCGCGTCCACTCGCCGCCGTTGACCGCCACCTCGACGCCGCTGATACCGGTGTGCTGCGCCCATGCGTGCCCGCCGATCCTGACGGTGCCAGTCTCGACGTCGTCGCCGTTCTCCGGCACGTCGATGCGGGAGGCGATCTTCACCGGACCCTTCTCGGACCAGCCCTTGTCGGTCCAGTAGGCCTCGAAGTCCTCGAACTTCGTGACCTCGATGTCGACCACCCACTTGCAGGCCGAGACGTAGCCGTACAGCCCCGGCACCAGGGTGCGCACGGGGAAGCCGTGGTCGATCGGCAGCGGCTCGCCGTTCATCGCGATCGCCAGCATCGCGTGCCGCTGACGATCGGTGACCATGTCGAGCGGGGTGCCACAGGTCCAGCCGTCGTGCGAGGTCTGGAGGATCGCGTCGGCGTCGCCGGACACCCCGGCCTCCTCGAGCAGGTCCGCGAGCAGCACGCCGGACCACCAGGCGTTGCCGATCAGCGGTCCGCCGACCGGGTTCGAGACGCAGTTGAGGGTGATCCAGCGCTGGATCAGCGGCCGGTCGACCAGCTCCTGGTAGGTCAGGGTGATCTCGCGGTCGACCTTGCCGTGGATGCGCAGCGACCAGTCCTGCGGCTCGATCGTCGGCACCACGACGGCGGTGTGGATCTTGTAGAACTCCCCGGTCGGCGTCTTCCACGACGGCATGTCGGGGACGTCGACCATCGTCCCGCGCGGCGCCTTCGGGTCGGTCACGGGAAGGTTCAGCAGGCGCCTGGTCTCCTCGACGTGACGCCGCTTGGCGCCGAAGTTCTGGCCGAAGATGCCCACCCCGATGCCGGCCGCGCCGAGCACTCCGGAGCGGATCAGGAAGCTGCGCCGCGACTTGCCGTCGGACTGGGTGTCGTGCTCCGCGTCGACGTGGTGCAGTGGTTCGGTGAGGAACGACAACGCGACGATCCACGTGACCACACCCGCGGTCACCGGCAGGTAGTCGAGCGCGGTGGCGTCGAAGCGGGTGAGGACGGCGAGCAGGCCGACGGCGCCCATGCCCACCCAGACCAGGATCGGCTTCCACCACGAGTGCTCGGCCAGGCGCCCGGCCCACATCGCGAAGAGCATCATGATCAGGAAGATGACCACGACGAGGAACGGCTTGTCGTTGCTGCCGAGGACCTTGATCGCCCGCTCGGCGAGACCACCCGGCACGTGCTGGATGATCAGCTCGGCCACGGCGACCAGGGGCGAGGAGCGCAGGGTGAGCACCATCGTCGCCGCATGGCTGATCGCCAGTCCGGCCACACCGGCCACGGCGCCGGCAGCCGACCAGGCACCTCGGGGAGTCGTCACGCCGTCCATGGTCTCAGGCATGATCATCTCGTGACTTCGACCCCCCGCACAGGCATCGGCACCGACGTACACCGCTTTGCCGTCGATCGACCCATGATGCTGGCCGGTCTGGCCTGGCCCGACGAGCCGGCCGGGCTCGAGGGGCACTCAGACGCGGACGTCGCCGCGCACGCCGCCTGCGACGCACTGCTCTCGGCCGCCGGACTGGGCGACCTCGGCACGAACTACGGCACCGCAGAGCCCGAGTGGGCCGGTTCCTCGGGCAGCGCGCTGCTGGCCGAGACCGTACGACGCGTGCGTGCGGCCGGCTTCACGATCGGCAACGTGGCGATCCAGGTGATCGGCAACCGGCCACGCCTGGGCGACCGCCGTACCGAGGCCGAACGGGTGCTCTCCGAGGTGGTCGGCGCTCCCGTCTCGATCTCGGCCACCACCACCGACGGCCTCGGCCTCACCGGCCGCGGCGAGGGCGTCGCCGCGATCGCCACCGCCCTCATCGTCTGACCAAACGTGGGGTCAGGCGGCGAGGGTGTGGTCGCGGGTGCAGGCGAGATACCGGCGTACGACGAGCTCGGCGACCAGCGGGTCGGCACCGATCACATCCGCCACCACGGTCGCCCCGGCCGAGGCCGCCCGACGGCGCACCTGTCCGAGGAAGTGTCCGGGCGCCAGCAGGTAGGGCACCACGGCGACCCGCCCCCCGGCGCGCGCGGCCACGACGGTGTCGTGCACCCGACGGCCGCGACCGCCGACGGTGGCCAGGTGCACCGGACCGTCCCAGCGACGCCGCAGCAACCGGGTCATCTCGGCGAGGTCGACCAGCGCCGCAGGATCGTTCGAGCCCGCGGCGGCCATCACCACCGGGTCGTCGGGTCGGGCGCCGGCCCCCAGCAGCCGCCGCACCATCACCTCGGCCAGCAGCGGGTGCGGGCCGAGAGGCCCGGCCAGCCGCACCGGGTACGCCGAGCGGGTCACCGCCCCCGGCAGGTCGACGCGGGTGTGGAATCCGGACGAGAGCAGCAGCGGTACGACGACCGTGGGGCCCTGGGCGCTCGTCATCACGTCGGCGAAGTGCGGCTGGCACAGCTCGACGTAGGACGCGGTGGCCGCGACGTCCAACCGGCGTCGGGCCTGGGCGGTGATCGCCACCGCGATCCGGTTGCCGGCCGACATCCTGGTGCCGTGCGCAACGGTGACCAGCGAGGGCCCGGCGGCGGGGCCGGCGTCCGGCAGTGCGGTGACCGCGCCGGTCATGGCGTCGCCAATCGGTAGCCCCGCTTCACCACTGTCTGTACGACGCGGGTGCCGAGCGCGGCACGCAACCGGGCCACGGCCATCTCGACCGCGTGCTCGGAGGCCGCCTGCCCCGTCGGCAGGGCGGCCAGGAGCTCCCGGCGAGGGACCACGTGACCGGGATTGACCGCCAGCGCCTGGAGCACCGCGAAGGGAGAGGGCGAGAGGTGCACCGCCACCCCGTCGAGCAGCACCTGGTCACCATGGAGCAACAGCACGTGGCCCGCTACGTCGAAGGCCTGCCCTGCCCGGCGTACCGGCAGCTCGGTCTCGAGCAGCTTCACCATCGCGGCGGTGCGGGCACGGTCCGGCTGGACCGTCGGCACGCCCCACATCTCGAACGCGGCGGCGGTCACCGGGCCGACACAGACGGCGACGACGTCGGCCTGGAACGCGGCGATCACCTCGTCGCGGCGGCCCATCGCGCCGGCGACGTCCATCAGGGACGCCACCGCCGGCGCCGCGGTGAAGGTGACCGCGTCGAGCTTGCGGTCGGCGATCAGGTCGACCATGCGGAAGACCGGTGCCGGGTCTGCAGGCCCCTCGACGCGGTAGACCGTGACCACGTCGACGGTGGCCCCCTGACGCCGAAGCGCGTGCGCGACGTTCGAGAGCGACTGGCCGTGCTCCTGCACGACGATCCGCCGGTCGGTCAGGTCGCGGCCACGCAGGTGGGCCAGCACGTCCTCGAAGCACTCCGACTCCGGCGCCCACAGCTCGCGCAGCCCGGCACGACGCAGCGCGCCGACCGACTTCGGGCCGCGGGCCAGGATCTCCGCACCGTTGAGGGACTCGAGGAGCGGCTCGAGCAGGCCCCACTCCTCCGCCGCCGCGAACCACGACTTCAGGCCGATGCCGGTGGTCGCGATGAACAGGTCGACGGGGGCGGTGAGCACCTGCTCGGTGGCTGCCCGCAGCGCCACCGCGTCGATCTTGTTCGGCTCCACCGACAGCACGGGCGCCCACTCGACCTGCGCACCGCGTCGCTCGAGGAGCGTGCGTTGCTCCTCGGCCTTCCGGGCGGCGGTGACGCCGATCCGGAAGGAGGCCAGCGGCCCGTCGACGGTCATGCGACCTCCAGGCGAGGCCCGACCTGTACGACGCCCGCAACCACGCGCACGTCGTACGACGGCACCTGGACGTGGTCGTCGTCGAGGCAGCGGCCGGTCCTCAGGTCGAAGGCGTGCTTGTGCATCGGCGAGGCGACGAACGGGATCTCGCCGCGGGTGCCGACGATGCCGCGGGCCAGCACGCTGGCCTTGGCGAACGGGTCGTAGTTGCCGAGCGCGAAGACCTCGTTGTCATGGGTGCGGAAGATCGCCACCGCCTGCCCGTGCACCAGCGCCGTCGCACCGCGCTCCACCTCGAGGGCGGCGAGGTCGCAGATCGGCTCCCACTCCCGCGAGGTCACAGCGCACCCGCTCCGGTCGGGGCGCCCACGGGGATCGTGGCGCCGAGCGAGACCGGCTCCTCCGACTGCGACGGGACGATCTGGCCGCGCGTCGTGGAGAAAGAGATGTTCGGGTCGGGAACACCCGGCGCGTTGACGAAGGAGACGAAGCGGGACATCTTCTCCTCGTCCTCGATGGTCTCCTTCCACTCGTCGAAGTAGGAGTCCACGTGCCGTGCCATCTCCGCCTCCAGTTCGGCGCCGAGACCCAGGGCGTCGTCCACCACGATCTCACGGACCCGCTCGAGCCCACCGTCGATCGTGCCGAGCCAGGTCGACGTACGTTGCAGCCGATCGGCGGTGCGGATGTAGTACATGAGGAACCGGTCGAGGTAGCGGACCAGGTCCTCGGAGCTCAGGTCGCTGGCCAACAGCTGTGCGTGCGCCGGGATCGCTCCCCCGTTGCCGCAGACGTAGAGGTTCCAGCCCTTCTCGGTCGCGATGACCCCGAAGTCCTTGCCCCGGGCCTCGGCGCACTCGCGGGCGCAGCCGCTGACGCCGCCCTTCAGCTTGTGCGGGCTGCGCAGCCCCCGGTAGCGCAGCTCGAGGTCGATCGCCATCTGCACCGAGTCCTGCACGCCGAAGCGGCACCAGGTCGAGCCCACGCACGACTTCACGGTGCGCAGCGACTTGCCGTAGGCGTGGCCCGACTCGAACCCGGCGTCGACGAGTCGCTTCCAGATCTGTGGCAGCTGCTCCATGCGGGCGCCGAACAGGTCGATCCGCTGCCCACCGGTGATCTTCGTGTAGAGGTCGAAGTCGCGGGCCACCTCACCGATCACGATCAGCTTGTCGGCGGTGATCTCGCCGCCGGGGATACGCGGGACGACGGAGTAGGTGCCGTTGCGCTGGATGTTGGCGAGGTAGGCGTCGTTGGTGTCCTGCAGGTTGGCGGTGGTCTTGTCGAGCACGTGGCCGTTGAACTGGCTGGCCAGGATCGACGCGACGGCCGGCTTGCAGATGTCGCAGCCACGACCGCGGCCGTGCGCGGTGACGATGTCGTCGAAGCGCTGGAAGCCGTGGACGGCGATGACGTCGAAGAGTTCCTGGCGGGTCAGGTCGAAGTGCTCACAGATGCCCTTGCTGACCGCCTTGCCGGCCGCCTCGAGTCGTTCGGCGAGCAGGTTCTTCACGATCGGCACGCATGAGCCGCACACCGTGCCGGCCTTCGTGCACGACTTCACGCACGGCAGGTCGGCGCAGCCCTCGGCGTCGATGGTGCCGCAGATGGAGCCCTTGGTGATGTTGTTGCAGGAGCAGACCACGGCCTCGTCGGGCATGCCCAGCTTCGCGGCCCCGCCCCCACGCGCGGCCGGGAGGATCAGCTCCTCCGGGTTCTCCGGCAGCGCCATGCCACTGGAGACCATCGGCCGCAGCACGCCGTACGCCGACGCATCGCCGACCAGCACGCCACCGAGCAGCCGATCCCCTTCCGAGGAGACGACGAGCTTCTTGTAGACGCCGGCAACGGCGTCGGCGAAGACCAGCTCGAGGGCACCCTCGGTGGCCGCGAACGCGTCACCGAAGCTGGCCACGTCGACACCGAGCAGCTTGAGCTTGGTGGACATGTCGGCACCGGTGAACTCACCCGGTCCCTCGAGCAGGCCGTCCACCGCGACCTCGGCCATCTGGTAGCCCGGCGCGACCAGGCCGTACATCTTCCCCCCGGGCGCCGCACACTCCCCGATGGCCAGGATCGACGAATCGCTGGTGCGCATCTGCGGGTCGACCAGGATGCCGCCACGCTCGGCGACCTCGAGGCCGCAGTCGCGGGCCAGCTGGTCCCGCGGTCGGATGCCGGCGGAGAAGACCACCAGGTCGACCGGGAGCGGCTCGTCGGCGTCCTTGAACTTGAGCCCGCTGACCAGGCCGTCATCGTTGCCGTCGATGAACTCCGTCATCACGCCGGTGTGCACGGTGAGGCCGAGCTGCTCGATGTGCCGCTTGAGAGTGGCACCACCGGCATCGTCGATCTGCACCGCCATGAGGCGCGGCGCCATCTCGACCACGTGGGCCTCGATCCCCAACTGGTGCAGGGCATTCGCGGCCTCGAGGCCGAGCAGCCCGCCGCCGATCACGGCACCGGACTTCGCGGTCTTCGATGCCTCGCGGATCGCCTCGAGGTCCTCGATCGTGCGGTAGACGAAGACGTTGCCGAGGTCCTTGCCCGGCACCGGCGGCACGAACGGCGCCGCACCGGTGGCCAGCACGGCGACGTCGTAGTCCACGACCTCGCCGTCGGCCAGGGTCACCGTCTGCGCGTCACGATCGATCGCGGTGACGGGGGTGTCGAGCACCAGCCGCACCCGCGGGTCGTCGTACGCACCGGAGGGCAGGTAGGAGAGCTGCTCGGCGCCGACCTCGAAGAACGAGGTGAGCGCCACCCGGTCGTACGCCGGACGCGGCTCCTCGCCGACCACCACGAGGTCGAACCGCTCGGTGAGGCCCCGCTCGATGGCAGCCTGGACGAAACGGTGACCGACCATGCCGTGCCCGATGACGACAAGTGTCTTGCGTGTGCTCATGAGGAGTCCTTCCTGACAACCTGTGACTGGAAGTTATGCGGCCCATGTTGACTGGAGGGTTTCGCTTTGTTTCGGGCATGAAAACCCTTCTTCACCGACCTGTCGCCAGTTCCGGTTGACCTGTCGCCAGTTCTCGAAACTCACGACGGGTCGATCCAAACTCACGACGGGTCGATCAGGACTCGTCCGTCAGCGGGCGAGCAGCTGCTCGACGACGGAGCTGCAGCCGCCGCAGCCGGTGGTGGCCCGGGTCGAGCCGCGCACCTCGTCGAGCGTGCGGCAGCCGCGGATCCGGCCGGCGCTGACGCCGGCGCAGGCGCAGACCTCCGCGTCGTCGGGCAGCTCCGTCGCCTCCGAGGCGGTCGCGCGCTCGGCGGAGAGGAGCTCCCCCGGCTCGTGCGCGCCCAGGATGGTGCGCCGGTCGTAGAGCTGGGTGATGAGTCCGACCCGGGCCAGGTCCCCGACCAGCGCGGCGGCGACGATCACCCCGCCCCGGACGACGAGCTTGCGGTGCGTCCCGGCGATCGGGTTGGTCACCTCGACCACCTCACCATCGGTGTGCTCCGGGTCCCCGAGCACGGCGACCTCCAGGTCGCTGGCCCTCAGCCGCGCCACCGAGCGTGATCCGTCGTACGCCACGTCGCCGCCACAGAGGTGCTCAGCGAGGACGACGGCCTGCTCCCAGGCAGGTGGCACGAACCCGGTCACCTTCCCCGCGAATTCGGCGCAGTCGCCGACAGCGTGCACCCGTGGGTCGGTGATCGAGGCGAGGTGGCCGTCGACCACGATCCCGCGCCGCACGTAGAGCTCCGCCTGCCGAGCCAGTGCCGTCGACGGGCGTCCGCCGGCGGTGAGGATGACCAGATCGGTCTCCAGGGTGTAGCCGTTGTCGAGCTTCAGACCTTCGTCGGTCAGGCGTACGGCGCGTGCGCCGGTGTAGACCTCCGTGCCGAGTTTCTTCAACCCACGCTTGAGAATCGAGCCCCCGCGCTCGTCGAGCTGGGTCGAGAGCAGGTGCTCCGTGCCCTCGACGATCTCGGTCGCGACGCCGCGCACGCTGAGGGCGCGCGCGACCTGGAGCCCGAGCAGTCCGCCGCCCACGACCACGGCACGTTGTCCCTCACGTTCCGCCAGTGCGGACAGCAGCCCGTTGCAGTCGGCAAGGCTGCGGAACGCGTGCACCTTCGGATGCAGCTGGCCGTCCATCTGCACCAGCCCGCGGATCGGTGGCAGCGTCGGGATGGCGCCGGTCGCCAGCACCAGCCGGTCCCAGGGGATCGTCGTCCCGTCGACCAGCATGACGTCGGACTCCTTGCGCGAGACCTGCAGCACCCGGCTGCCCAGGCGCAGGTCGACCCCCACCGAGGCGAACCACTCCGGGTCGCGCATGGTCAGGGCCTCGGCGCGGTGGGTGCCCTCGAGCACGGCCGACAGCAGGATCCGGTTGTACGCCGGCACCGGCTCCTCGCCGATCACGGTGATGTGTCCGTCGTACCGCCGCGCGACGAGCATCTCGACCAGCCGGGTGGCGGCCATCCCGTTGCCGACGATGACGAGCCGTTCGCTCATGACGCAGCCACCACGTCGGGCAGGTCACGACCGGACGCAATCAGATCGGCGCGCGACACCGCCACGGCGCAGGCCTTGAACTCGGGCATCCGCGAGGCGGGGTCGAGGGCGTCGTTGGTGAGGAGGTTGGCACCGACCCAGTGGAACGGCACGAAGACGGTGTCCGGGCGGATCGTGTCGACGACCCGCGCCGGTGCGGTCATCACGCCGCGTCGCGTGGCCAGCCGGACCTCCTCTCCGTCATACACCGACAGGCGCCGGGCCAGCATCGGGTGCAGCTCCACGAAGGGTCCGGTGTCGGGCAGGTCGCGCACCCGGCGGGTCTGGGCGCCGGACTGGTACTGCGCGAGCACCCGCCCGGTGGTCAGGTGCAGCGGATAGTCGGCGTCCGGCTGCTCGACCGCGCCCCGGTGCTCGACGACGTGGAAGCGGGCCCGACCGTCGGGGTGGCCGAAGGCCGTGAGGAACATCCGCGGTGTGCCCGCGTGGTCGGGTGAGGGGCAGGGCCAGAACACGCCCTGCTCGTCGCGGATCCGGTCGTAGGTGATCCCGGCGTAGTCGGCCTTGCCACCGGCGGAGGCCCGGCCCAGCTCGGCGAAGATCTCCTCCGGCTCGGTGGAGAAGTCGACCGGCGAGTCCAGCCTGGTCGCCAGCCCACGCAGGACGGCCAGGTCGCTGACCACTCCGGCCGGCGGCGTGATCGCCTGCTGACGCAGGATGACGCGTCCCTCGAGGTTGGTCATGGTGCCAGTCTCCTCCGCCCACTGCGTGACGGGCAGTACGACGTCCGCGCGCGCGGCGGTCTCGCTGAGCACGATGTCCGCGACGACCAGGAGGTCGAGGGCGTCCAGGCGTTGCGACACGAACGAGGCGTTGGGTGCGGAGACCACGATGTTGGAGCCGAAGACCAACAGGGCCTTCACCCCGTCCGGTTCACCGAGGGAGGAGAGCAGCTCGTAGGCCGATTTCCCCTTGCCAGGCAGGGAATCGGGGTCGATGCCCCACACCGACGCGACGTGCGCGCGAGCCTCCAGGTCGTCGATCATGCGGTAGCCGGGCAGCTGGTCGGCCTTCTGCCCGTGCTCGCGTCCCCCCTGCCCGTTGCCCTGCCCCGTGAGGCAGCCGTAGCCGGCGTACTCCTTGCCGCACATGCCCAGTGCCAGCGCCACGTTGATCCAGCCCAGCACCGTGTCGGAGCCGGACGCGTGCTGCTCCGCGCCGCGGGCGGTCAACACCATCACCTTGTCCGCGGAGCCCAGCAGCGCAGCCAGGGAACGGATCTCCGACGCCGGCACCCCCGTCACGCGTTCGGCCCGCTCGGGCCACCACGACGCCACCGAGTCGCGCACGGACGAGAAGCCCGTCGTCCGAGCCTGGACATAGTCCGAGTCGACGTTGCCGTCGGCGACGACCTGGTGGAGCACGGCCTGCGCGAGCGCGAGGTCGGTGCCCGGAACGGGCTGCACGAACACGTCGGCCTGCGCGGCGGTCGAGGTCTGGCGGGGGTCGATCACCACGACCTTGCCGCCCCGCTCACGCAGTGCGGCGAGGTGACGCGCGGCCGGCGGCATGGTCTCGGCCAGGTTCGACCCGACCAGCACGACGACGTCGGGCTGCTCGATGTCCGCAAGGGGAAAGGGCAGACCGCGGTCGAGACCCAGTGCCCGGGTGCCTGCAGAGGCGGCCGACGACATGCACCAGCGACCGTTGTAGTCGATCTGGCTGGTGCCGATCGCGACCCTGGCGAACTTGCCCAGCTGGTAGGCCTTCTCGTTGGTCAGCCCGCCCCCACCGAAGACGCCGATCGCGTCGGCCCCGTGAGCGTCGCGCACGGCGAGCAGGCGGTCGCCGATCAGGTCGAGGGCCTCCTCCCACGACGCCGGCGCCAGCTCCCCGGTCTCGGCGGAGCGCACCAGTGGCTGGGTCAACCGCTCGCGATGCCTGTGCAACCCGGTCGACGTCCAGCCCTTGCGGCACAGGGCCCCCTGGTTGACCGGGAACTCCGGCCACTCGGTGACCTCGAGGGCGGCCCGTGCGGGGGCGGGCTTCGCGCCGGTCGAAGCCCCGACGGAGGCCCCGGCCGGCGCGAGCCGCATCCCGCACTGCAGCGAGCAGTAGGGACAGTGGGTCTCGGTGCTCATGCAGGTCCTAGATTCCGGCGCCGGCCAGGCTCGGCACCCGGCCGACCAGGAACGCGCGTCGGGTGTAGAAGAACCACGTCACGCCCAGACACACGGCGTAGAAGGCGGTGAAGACGAGGAAGGCACCCCTGACGGCCGACACCGGGTCCTCGATCCACGGGGCACCGAACGTCATCGGGATCAGGAAGCCGCCGATGGCGCCCACGGCCCCGGCGATGCCGATCACGGCCGACGACTCCTTGGTCGCGCGGGCCAGTGCGTCGGCCTGCTCGGGGGTGCCCTCCGCGGTGGTGGTGCGGGCCTGGCGGGCCCAGATCAGCGGGATCATCCGGTACGTCGACCCGTTGCCGATGCCGCTGGCCGCGAAGACGAAGAGGAAGAAGCCGAGGAACCAGGGGAACCACTGCTGGTTCTCCTCGGCGATCGCCACGCTCGCGGTCGGGTTCGGGGTGAGCTGCGAGAGGGTCCACAGCACCGCCAGCGTGCCGGCGATCATCGCGCCGAACGTGAAGAGGGTGACCCGCGCGCCGCCGTACTTGTCGGCCAGCCAGCCACCGAAGGGGCGGGCCACCGAGCCGACCAGTGCGCCGAGGAAGGCGTAGTAGGCGAAGTTGATGCCGGCGCCGGCACCGTCGGCGGTGGGCACCCAGAAGTTGAGCTTGATCAGCAGCGGCATCGCGGCGGAGTAGCCGATGAACGAGCCGAAGGTGCCGATGTAGAGGAACGACATCACCCACGTGTGCTTGTACTTCACGACGGCCAGCTGCTCGCGCGGCTTGGAGCGGGCGGCGGCCAGGTTGTTCATGAAGAACCAGGCGCAGACCGCACCCAGCACCGCGAGTGCGGCGTACAGGTAGCCGGCACGCTGCAGGGCCAGGCCGCTCTCGCTCGCCTTGACCAGGCCGAAGGCACCCGCGCCACCGACCACGATCGGCAGGAAGAACTGGATCACCGCGACGCCGAGGTTGCCGCCGGCCGCGTTGAGGCCCAGCGCCGTGCCCTTGCGCTTGGCCGGGTAGAAGAAGTTGATGTTCGCCATCGAGGAGGCGAAGTTGCCGCCGCCGAAGCCGGCTGTCGCCGCGATCACCAGGAAGACCCAGTACGGCGTCTCGGGGCGCTGCACGAAGTGCGCGAACAGCAGGGTCGGGATCAGCAGCAGCGTGGCGCTGACCACCGTCCAGTTGCGCCCGCCGAACTTGGGCACCGCGAAGGTGTAGGGCAACCGGATCAGCGACCCGACCAGGTTGGGTACGGCGACCAGCAGGAACAGCTGCGACGTGGTGAAGTCGAAGCCGACCTTGAGCAGCATGGCGGCGCTGACGCTCCACAGCAGCCACACGGAGAAGCCGAGGTGCTCGGAGAAGATCGACCAGATCAGGTTGCGGCGGGCGACCTTGGCGCCGCCGTTCTCCCAGAACTCGGGCTCCTCGGGGCGCCAGTCCTCGATCCAGGTGCCGCCCTTCATGGCGGACGGCGCGGGCCGGGAGGGCAGGGGTGCGGTGGTGGTCACGATCGACTCCTCGAGTGTGCGGATGTCGAGGAACCTAGGCAGTGCAGATTTCGGGCCGGGAACGGTTTGTTTCACGCAGGTGTCAACTTGTCCTCACCACCTCACGGCCACTGGACAAGCGTCCGCCGACCCGTCGCCAGTTCCGATCGACCCGTCGCCAGTTTCCATCCCTGGTCGCAGTTCACGACAGGTCAACCGCAGTTCACGACAGGTCAACCGCAACTCACGACGGGTCGATGGAATGACGAGAGCCCCACGGCCCTGGGGACCGTGGGGCTCTTGCGTGAAACAGGGATCAGGAAGCGAGGACCTCGTCGAGGATCGCCTCTGCCTTGTCTTCGTTGGTGTGCTCGGCCAGGGCCAGCTCGGAGACGAGGATCTGGCGTGCCTTCGCCAGCATCCGCTTCTCACCGGCGGACAGGCCGCGGTCACGCTCACGGCGCCACAGGTCGCGAACGACCTCGGCAACCTTCATCACATCACCCGAGTGCAGCTTCTCGAGGTTCGCCTTGTAGCGACGCGACCAGTTCGTCGGCTCCTCGACGTGCGCGGCACGAAGGACGTCGAACACGCGGTCGAGGCCCTCCTTGTCCACGACGTCACGAACCCCGACCAGGTCGAGGTTGCAGGCAGGAACCCGAACGACAAGGTCCTGCTGTGCGACGATGCGGAGAACCAGGTATTCCCTGTCTTCTCCCTTGATGGTGCGCGTCTCGATGTCCTCGATGACAGCCGCTCCGTGATTTGGGTAAACAACCGTTTCGCCGACGGTAAATGTCATGTGCCAAGTACCCCTTCCTAGGTGACCAGTCTAACACGAGTTCTAGACACCCCTTTCCACGTTTGCGCAGGTCAGGTGCCCAATCCGGGCTTGACAGAACCGCATTGCCTGTGGTGGGCAAGTGTTCTCGAGGCCTCGATCGGGCGCCGCCGCCGTACCGCACTGGCGCGTCGAATCCCTGCAATCACGGGCCCCTTGGTCAATACTTCGGCCTATGTCTGCCAAGAACTACAAGCCCGCACGACGCGTCCGTTCGTCGCGCGCCGACGGCACACCGGGCGCGGTCTTCGAGCTCGGTCGGAGCCTGCCCGTCGCGTTGTTCCGGGCCAGCCACCCGCGGCAGGCAGTGCTGGTCACGCTCGGCCTCACGGTCGCTGCCGCCCTGGCCGGCCGCCCCACGCGCGAGGTCGGCCTGGTGCTGGCCACCGCACTCGTCGGACAGGTGCTGCTCGGCTGGCACAACGACCTCGTCGACGCCGACCGCGACAAGTCCCACGCCCGCGAGGGAAAGCCCGTCGCCGCGGGCTACCTCGAGAAGGGCACGGTGGTCTTCTCGATCGCCGTCGCGGCACTGCTGGTGATCCCGCTGGCGATCTCCCACGGCCTCACGTCCGGCCTGACCTGGCTGGGCATACTGCTGATCGCCATGCTCACCAACGCCGGGCTGCTGCGTCGCAGCCAGTTCTCCTACCTGCCCTGGATGGCCACGTTCGGCCTGTTCCCCGCGTTCCTGTCGTACGGCGGCTGGGGTGGCGACGGCGCGGGTGGTCCGCCGACCCTGGCCCTCACCGTGTGCGCCGCACTGCTCGGCATCGGCGTCCACCTGCTCGTCTCCCTGCCCGGCCTGGTCGACGACAACAAGGACGGTACGACGAGCTTCCCGCTCCGGATCGCGTTGAGGACGGGGGCTCCGAAGCTGATGGTGATCGCCGTCATCTACACGATCGTGGTCGGGGCAGCGCTGATCGCGACCGCCCTCACCGTCGGCCTCGTGCAGTGAATGAATGAGGCGTGAACCCGCCGCCGGGTCGGGATGCGGACACCGCGAGCCCGGCATCTCCCACTCGGAATATGTCGTCTAGGCTGTGACCCGACTGCGGTCCGGTCAGACACGGCCCGCCGACGACACCAAAGGCCTTCAGATGCTGCTTCGCAACCGGATTGCCCGCGCCATCGCTGCCGGCACCTTCGTGCTCGCCGCGCCCATGCTGGCGTCGTGTGGCTTCAACTACGCCACGGACAAGGTCTACACGCCGGCTCCCGGCGCGAACAACCGTGACCACGCCGTCGACGTGCTCAACGCCGTGATCGTCGCCACCGCCGACGGCGAGGGCACCCTGGTGACCACGCTGTCGAACAACGACCTCGAGAACGAGGACACGCTCACCGGCATCACCGGCGAGGGTGTCACCGCCCAGGTCAAGGGCAAGGTCACCGTCGCCCCCGGCGGCGCCACCCGCATCGCGAACACCACCGACGACCTGCCCGCCGCCAGCGGCGACTCGGTCGACGGCATCAAGGTCACCGGCGACTTCAAGATCGGCGGCTGGGCCACCCTGACGCTGAGCTTCAGCCACTCCGACCCCGTGAAGGTGGAGGTGCCGATCGTGGCCAACGCCGGCCAGTGGGCCGGCCAGGACGGCGACGAGCTGACCGAGGGCCAGGAGGTCGGCCACTCGGGCGAGGAGCACGCCACCGAGGGCGACGACCACTGATGACCTACACCCTCATCCTGCTCCGCCACGGCGAGAGCGAGTGGAACGCGAAGAACCTCTTCACCGGCTGGGTCGACGTGGCCCTGACCGAGAAGGGCCGCGCCGAGGCCGTCCGCGGCGGTGAGCAGCTGGTCGCCGCAGGCCTGTTGCCCGACGTGGTCCACACGTCGCTCCAGCGCCGCGCGATCAACACCGCCGTGCTCGCCCTCGATGCCGCGGACCGCCACTGGATCCCGGTCAGGCGCAGCTGGCGCCTCAACGAGCGCCACTACGGCGCCCTGCAGGGCAAGGACAAGAAGCAGACCCTCGCCGAGTACGGCGAGGAGCAGTTCATGACCTGGCGCCGCTCGTTCGACACCCCGCCTCCGCCGTTGGCCGACGACGACGAGTTCTCCCAGGTGGGCGATCCCCGCTATGCCGACCTGGGCGACGAGATGCCCCGCACCGAGTGCCTCAAGGACGTCATCGCGCGACTGCTCCCCTACTGGGAGTCCGACATCGTCGCCGACCTGCGCGCCGACAAGACGGTGCTGGTCGCCGCCCACGGCAACAGTCTGCGCGCGATCGTCAAGCACCTCGACGGCATCAGTGACACCGACATCGCCGGGTTGAACATCCCCACCGGCATGCCGCTGGTCTACCGCCTCGACGACGACCTCGCACCGACGGTCAAGGGTGGCGAGTACCTCGACCCCGAGGCCGCCGCCGAGGCCGCCGCCGCCGTGGCCAACCAGGGCCGCTGACCACCCACCCCGCGAGTAACGCTCCGTCCATGCTGCTTTGCACCCTGCTGGCGGGGGTCGAAGTGTCCGCAGGGGCGCAGCAGACCAGCGGTCAGAGCGACTCGCTCTGACGCACGTGCACGCCGGGGTCGGCGGCCACCGCTGACCCGACGAGTGCCGCGGCCACCCGGTCGACGTGCACGGGACGATATCGGGCCGGCATCAGCGGCTTGATCGCGCGACTGGCCTCGACGAGGTGGTCACCGATGCCGGTCGCACGGGTGCGGACACCACCGACCAGGCCGGCAGGGCGCAGCAGGGTCAGCGACTCGAAGCCGCACTTCTCGAGAGCGTTCTCAGTCTCGCCCTTCACCCGCAGGTAGAACGTGTGCGACCTCTCGTCGGCGCCCACCGACGAGACCAGTGCGTACGACGACGCCCCGGCCTGGCGGGTCAGTTCGGCAACCCGGAGTGGGAGGTCGTGGTCGACCTGTCGGAACGCGTCACGCGAGCCAGCCAGCTTGCGCGTCGTACCCAGGGCGCAGGCGACGGCGTCGACGCTCCAGATGTCGCTGTCCCCGGGCAGGTCGTGGAAGTCGAGCACCGGGTTGGTCAGACCGTCGCGCTCGGCGAGGGGACGCCGGGTGGGGGCGACGACGCGGTCGACCCGGGTGTCGGCGAGGGCCATCTCGAGAGCTCGGGAGCCCACGGCACCCGTGGCGCCGAGGATGAGGAGTGTGGTCACTGATGCAGGCTATGCGACCCACCCGGGTCGATCACGAGTCGGACCCGATCACGCGTGGAGGCTCAGCAGCAGGCGGCCTGCCGGGAGCGTGCTGCTAGATTTCGACGCTCGGGGAGATGGGTTGGGGCACGATCGGAGAACCGTGCCCGCGCTGATCACACGCCCCAACGACTTCGCCACCGCGCTGCGCGAAGCGGTCGAACGCAGCGGGCTGTGTCTGGAGAACATCCAGCAGCGTCTCGCCGAACGCGGGGTCGAGGTCAGCGTCGCCACGCTGAGCTACTGGCAGAGCGGCAACCGGGTCCCCGGCCGCAAGCGCTCGCAGATGGTCGTCGCCCACCTCGAGAGCGTGCTCGGCCTGGCCCCACGCAGCCTGCGGGTGCTGGTCCCGGCACCACGTCCACGAGGCCCCGTCCGGGCCCCGAAGCAGGTCGGCCTGGTGCCGCGCTTCGTCGAGCGCGAGGCCGTACGTCGCATCGCCGAGAAGGTGCAGGCACACTCGGGCGGCCAGCACCTGACACGGATCAGCCAGCACGACGTCGTACGCCTGGACGCCGCGCGACGCATCGAGTCGGTGCGCATCCGCACCGTCGCCCGGGCCGACGCCGACGGCCTCGAGGGCATCGGGGTCACCCAGTTCTTCGAGGACCGCACCGCCGGGACCCCCTGGCTCACCGTCCATGCCGGCGCCGAGGTCGCCTCCCGGCACGTCGACACGGCCCACCGGGTGCTCGGCACGGAGCTGCGCTTCGCCCAGTCCTTGAGCCGTGGCGACACCGTCGTGCTCGACTACGAGATCACCGCCGACGGGCCCGGCCCGCTCGACACGTCGTACGACGCCAGCTGTGCGCGTGCGATCCGCGAGTACGTCGTCGAGGTGCACTTCCCGACGAATGACCTGCCGGAGTGGGTGGAGGCCTACCACCGGCCCCGTGACGAGGGTGGCGACTCGGCCCGGCGGGTGACCGTCGACTCGCTGGGGCACGCGCACTACGTGGTGCTCGACTGTGCCCCCGGCACGACCGGGCTCGCCTGGCACTACTGACCTTCGGGTCGGCCCGTCCACGAGTCAAAAGTTAACAAGCCCGCCTCTCTTGCCTGCCGGCGTACGACGACACAAGGTCGAAGGCAGTGTCGACTCCGGCACCAACTCGGGAAAGAGAGATCAATGAGTCACAACCTCATCTCGCGCAGGCGCCGCACACTGGTGGCCTCCGCGACGATCGCCCTCATGTGCCTCGCGCCGACCGCGCAGGCATTCGGGGGCGACGACGACGTCCAGAAGCCGCGCGAAGACCGCTCGTCTGACCTCCAGGCCCAGCAGCGCAACAGCGCCAAGACGGTCACCGTCAAGGAGCAGAAGCAGCTGCTGTCCCGGGCCCGCTCCGGCGAGGCGACGATGGCGAAGAAGATCGGGCTCCCGGCCAGCCAGGAGCTCACCGCCACCGACGTGGTCAAGGACACCGACGGCGTCACGCACACCCGCTACCAGCGCACCTACCAGGGCATGCGGGTCATCGGCGGCGACATGATCGTCCACGCCAACGCCAAGGGAGCGGTGACCGGCGTCCAGCACGCCAGCCGGGCCGCGGTGAAGCCGACCAGCAGCACGGCCAAGGTCAGCAGGGCCAGGGCCCTCGACGCGGGCGTCCGCACGGCCGGCTACAAGGTCACCGGCAAGTCCGCGGAGCAGGTCGTCTTCGCGACCGACGGTGGCGACCGGCTGGCCTACGACGTCGTCGTGAAGGGTGTGAAGAAGGACCAGACGCCCAGCCGCCTGCACGTCATCGTCGACGCCCAGACCGGCAAGACCCTGGCCAGCTGGGACGAGATCCACACCGGCACCGGCCACGGAATCTTCGTCGGCGAGGTCGAGATCGGCACCAAGGCCGTCAGCGGTGGCTTCGAGATGACCGACACCGAGCGCGGCAACGGCACGACCATAGACCTCGGCAACGGCGAGTCCGGCGGCTCGGTGATGACCGATGAGGACGACGACTGGGGCGACGGAACGATGGCCGACCCGCACTCGGCCGGTGTCGACGCGCACTACGGCGCCGCGCAGACGTGGGACTACTTCCTCGACAAGCACGGCCGCCACGGCATCTTCGACGACGGCGTCGGCGTCCCCTCGCGGGTCCACTACGGCGACAACTACGTCAACGCCTTCTGGGACGGCCAGCAGATGACGTACGGCGACGGCGAGAACAACGAGAACCCGCTCACCGAGCTGGACGTGGCCGGCCACGAGATGAGCCACGGTGTCACCGAGGCGACCGCCGGGCTGGTCTACTACGGCGACGCGGGCGGCCTCAACGAGTCCACCAGCGACATCTTCGGCACCGCGGTGGAGTTCAACGCCAACAACGCAGAGGACGTCGGCGACTACCTGATCGGCGAAGAGATCGACATCAACGGCAACGGGACACCCCTGCGCTACATGGACCAGCCCTCCAAGGACGGTGCCAGCTACGACTGCTGGACCCCCGAGATCGGCAACGACGACCCGCACTACACCTCGGGTCCGGGCAACCACTTCTTCTACCTGGCCTCCGAGGGCTCGGGCGCGAAGGAGATCAACGGGGTCAGCTACGACAGCCCCACCTGTGACGACTCGACCGTCGAGGGCATCGGCCGTGAGAACGTCGAGCAGATCTGGTTCAAGGCCCTCGACGCCTACATGACCTCGACCACGACCTACCCCGAGGCGCGTGACGCGACGGTGCAGGCCGCGACCGACATCTACGGTGCCGACAGCGCTGAGTGCGCCGGAGTCGAGAAGGCATGGGACGGCGTGGGCGTGCCGGAGAACGACGTCGCCTGCACCGGCGGCGGAACCGACCCGGAGCCGGGCACCTGCCCGGACCTCACGCTCACCGACAACGGCAGCCTGACCGGCACGAACGACTACTCGTACGAGCCGGGCGCCGAGGGTTACTACACCTCGGCCGCTGCGGGCACGCACAAGGCGTGCCTCGACGGTCCGGAGGGCACCGACTACGACCTCTACCTGGAGAAGTGGAACGGCAGCTCGTGGGTGCGGGTGGCCAAGAGTGACTCCTCGAGCTCGCACGAGGAGATCACCTATGAGGGCACGGCGGGTTCCTACTCGTACGTCGTCCAGTCCTACCGCGGATCGGGCGACTACTCGATGAGGCTCTCCAAGCCCTGACCGACGACCGGGTCCCCCGAGGGCCTGGCCGAGAAGGGCATCGGCCCGCACTCCACAGTGGAGTGCGGGCCGACGTCTTGTCCTTGCGGTCCCAGCCTGGACTCAGTCGTCGACGACGGTCTCGCCGGTCACCACGAAGACCACCCGACGGGCGACCGAGACGGCGTGGTCCGCGATCCGCTCGTAGTAGCGGCCCAGCAGGGCCAGGTCGACGGCCGGCTCGACACCGTGGGTCCACTCCGAGCTGAGCAGCTCACGCAGGGAGTTGCGGCGCAGGCGGTCCATCTCGTCGTCGTCCTGGGCCAGCTCGGCGGCAGCCTCGACGTCGCGCTTCTCGATGATCTCCGCGGTCTTCGCGGTCATCATCTCGGCCACCGTGGCCATCCGGCGGATGGTCGGCTCCGCCTGCGCCGGTACGGCGACCGACGGGACGCGCAACCGGGCGATCTTGGCGACGTGGACGGACAGGTCGCCCATCCGCTCGAGCTCGGCCACCATGCGCAGCGCGGCGACCACCGTGCGGAGGTCACGGGCGACCGGCTGCTGCAGCGAGAGCAGCTCGAATGACTTCTCCTCCACCGCCTCCCGGGCGAGGTCGATCGCCTTGTCGCCGCTGATCACCTCTTCGGCGATGTGCACGTCACCGGTCATCAAGGCTTCGGTGGCACGCGACACGGCGTGCTGGACCTGGCGGGCGATGCCCGCCAGGTCGATGAAGATGGAATCGAGTTCGTCATGGAAGGCCTCACGCATGCGGGAGACAGTAAGGGGCGCAAGTGACCAGCCGTCGCTGATGCGTGAACTGGGGATGAACAGTGTGAAGCATTGGACTCGTTGGCGAACTCCAGGTGAAACGCTGCGTACGATCATGGCGTGACGACATCGCAAACGGTCCTGTTTGCGCTGCTCATCGGCCTTTTCGTGGCCGGGGTCGTGCTGGCCTTCGTGATGAGCGAGCGGCAGCAGCAACGGATCCCCGACACCGCCGAGCCCGTGGTTCCCACCGGCGTGGCCCAGGTGCTGTCGGTGCTGCGTTCCAGTGCGATGGTGATCGACGACGACGACGTCGTACGCAAGGCCTCCGCGCCGGCGTACGCCCTCGGCCTGGTCGGCGGTCACGAGCTCAAGGACTCCGGACTCTCCGAGGTCGTGCGCCAGGTGCGCCGCGACGGGCAGATCCGGGAGACCGAGATCGTCGTCGCCCGTACGTCGGCCGCGCCCGCGCGCCACGTCACCGCCCGCGTGGCGCCGTTGGGCGCCCGGCTGATCCTGGTGCTGGTCGAGGACCGCACCCGTGAGCGCCGGGTCGAGGCGATCCGCCGCGACTTCGTCGGCAACGTGAGCCACGAGCTGAAGACCCCGATCGGTGCGATCCGCATCCTCGCCGAGGCCGTGCAGGAGGCCTCCGACGACCCCGAGGCGGTCGAGCGCTTCGCCGGCCGGATGATCATCGAGAGCGAGCGACTGGCCCGCCTCGTGCAGCAGATCATCGAGCTCTCCCGGCTCCAGGGCGACGACCCGCTCGACCAGCCGCTGCCGGTCGACGTCGACTCGATCATCGCCACCGCGGTCGACACCGTCGCGATCGACGCCGAGTCGCGAGGGCTGTCGGTGGTGGCCTCGGGCGAGAAGGGCCTCAAGGTCCTCGGCAACACCGAGCAGATCGCCGTGGCGGTGGGCAACCTGGTCGCCAACGCCGTGAACTACTCCCTCGACCGGTCGTCGGTGCTGGTCGCCGCGCGCGCCACCGAGGAGTCCGTCGAGATCTCGGTGACCGACCAGGGCATCGGCATCCCGACCGAGGAGATCGACCGAATCTTCGAGCGGTTCTACCGGGTCGACCCGGCCAGGCACCGCTCCACAGGTGGCACCGGCCTCGGCCTGTCCATCGTCAAGCACGTCGCGGCCACCCACGGTGGCGACATCCGCGTATGGTCCGTCGAGGGACAGGGATCCACGTTCACCCTGACCCTTCCCAGGAAAAAGCAGGAGGCACGTCCGTGACCCGGGTACTCGTTGTCGAAGACGAAGAGAGCTACAGCGACGCCTTGGCGTACATGCTCCGCAAGGAAGGCTTCGAGGTCGCGGTGGCCAACACCGGCCCCGACGCCCTCACCGAGTTCGACCGGGCGGGCGCCGACATCGTGCTCCTCGACCTTATGCTGCCGGGCATCCCCGGCACGGAGGTGTGCCGTCAGATCCGGCAGACCTCGACGGTGCCGGTGATCATGGTCAGCGCCAAGGACGACGAGGTCGACAAGGTGGTCGGGCTCGAGCTGGGCGCCGACGACTACGTCACCAAGCCCTACTCCCCCCGCGAGCTGGTCGCGCGGATCCGCGCCGTACTCCGCCGCGGGCAGGAGCCCGACCTGTCGCCGGCCACGCTCGAGGCCGGCCCGGTGCGCATGGACGTCGAGCGCCACGTGGTGACCGTCGACGGCAACGAGCAGCGGCTGCCGCTCAAGGAGTTCGAGCTGCTCGAGATGTTCCTGCGCAACCCCGGCCGTGTGCTCACCCGCGGCCAGCTGATCGACCGGGTGTGGGGGTCGGACTACGTCGGCGACACCAAGACGCTCGACGTGCACGTGAAGCGGCTGCGCGCCAAGCTCGAGCCCGACCCCGGTGAGCCGAAGTTCCTGGTCACCGTCCGCGGCCTCGGCTACAAGCTCGACCTCTAGCTCTCCGATACTCCCTGACGTTTCGGCCCTTCCTTGGGGATACTCCCTGACGTTTCGGCCCTTCCTTGGGGATACTCCCTGACGTTTCGGCCCTTCGAGGTCGGACATCTCAGGCAGTATCGGGGAGTACGGCGGGATGTCGCGCAACGCTGTCCGAAAATCGCTCGGCAACGACGTACGCCGGTCCCTAGGCTTGGTGAGTGACGAACTCCCCAGCCCTGACTCGCACCTGGCTGCCCACCGCAGCCGCCGGATTCACCCTTGTGTGCTGGGCGTCCGCCTTCGTGGCGATCCGGCACCTCGGGCACGACGTGACCCCGGGTGCGCTGACCATCGGGCGGCTCGGCATCGCGGCGATCGTGCTCGGCATCATGGTCTATCGGCGTCCGCGCACCTGGCCCCGTGGGCGTGAGTGGCCGCTGCTCATCGCGTGCGGCGTGATGTGGTTCGGCATCTACAACCTCGCCCTCAACGAGGCCGAGCGCCGCATCGACGCCGGCACTGCGGCCATGCTGATCCAGATCGGCCCGCTGCTGGTAGCGCTGCTTGCCGCGGTGTTCCTCGACGAGCGCCTCACCAAGTGGCTGGTGGTCGGCATCGCCATCGGCTTCACCGGCGTCGCGATCATCGCGCTGGCCAACGACCAGTCCGGCGACCGCGACCTGTGGGGCGTGCTGCTGACCGTGCTCGCGGCAATCACCTACGGCATCGGCGTGGTCTGCCAGAAGCCGTTGACCCGGCGACTGCACCCGTTCGAGATCACGTTCCTGGCCTGCGTGATCGGCTTGCTCACCGCCTCGCCGTTCACCGGTGAGTTCGTCGACCTGGTGGAGCACGGCAGCGCCTCGTCGTGGCTGTGGATCCTCTACCTCGGCGTCTTCCCGACCGCCCTCGCGTTCTCGACCTGGGCCTTCGCGTTGACCCACATGGACGCCGGCCGCCTCGCGATCACGACGTTCCTGGTGCCGGTCATCGCGATCGTGCTGGCTGCCGTGCTGCTCGGCGAGACGCCTCCGGCACTGGCGTACGTCGGAGGGGTGCTGTGCGTGGTCGGCGTGCTCGTCTCACGGCGCCGTACGAAGGCCCGCGAGCCGGAGCCGTTGGCCGGCGTACCGGCCGACCAACCCGTCACGACATGACTGCCGCGACGGCCGACCACGGAATCGTCGGGGAGTATCGCGGGTGGAGGGCCGGAACGTCAGGGAGTATCGCGGGTGGAGGGCCGGAACGTCAGGGAGTATCGCGGGTGGGTCACCAGCGGGGGGAATCGCCGGGAAGGGCTCTGCCGGGCGGGCGGATCACGTAGGCCACGCCGCCGGACCCACCGAGCCACGCGCGCTCGAACTGGTCGCGACGGTAGACCCGGCGTACGCCGGCATTCGTCGCGGCAGACGGGTCGTTGACGATCACCCGGCCGTCGGCCGCGAACCCCGTGATCACCACCAGGTGGCCCGGCGTCGAGGTCAGCGGCGACCCGTCGAGACCGCCACGCGCGAACGCGATGGAGACCACCACGGGAATGCCGGCCCGGATGAACCGCTCGGCGTCGCGCAGGTTCAGCAGGCGGGTGACGAAGGCGTCCGTGGAGTACTGCCCGGCATAGGCGGTGTTGAACGGCCAGTTGCCGGTGCCCTGGTAGTTGTGGTCGTAGGTGTAGCGCGCAGCGTGGTCGACCTGGCCATCGCGTTCACCGGTCCACGCGTAGTGCTCCGGACTCGGCCCGCGGCCGTAGTAGCGCAGCACCATGGCCGTCGACGTCGGCGAGCACCAGGCCTCGCCGCCCGCGTCCCACTGCGGGTAGTGGCCGGTGTGGATCATCTGGGAGAACTTCGGCACCGCCCTCTCGCTGGTCGCGCGCATCGAGGTCGGCGAAGTCGCCGCGGTGCGCGTGGTGAAGTTCGCCGCGACCGCGCCGATCGAGTCGAGGCGCGGCGTCGCGGTGGTGCCACTGCGCCGCATCAGCGTGACGCGGAGCTGCCACTGGCGCATCCGGCTGGTGCCCTGGCTGACCAGGGTGTCGGTGTTCAGCTTGTTGAGGTCGTCGGTCTGCGCCTCACCGGAGTAGCGATGGATGCTCTCGACGGTGAAGCCCCACACCGCGAGCGTGTCCCACGAGCTGGCCGCCGTCGCCGACTTCGTGCGCGCGTCGATCCGCAGGTAGGTGCCGGCCGGCACGCGGGCGTTCCACGATGCGATGAGGTTGGTCGCGTCGAAGCCCGGCGCCACCCACGGCGAGGTCCAGCGTGCGTAGTCGTAGCGGACCGAGCGCCCCGAGCCGTAGGGATCACGCAGGCTGGCCGACCCCATCGGCCGGGCTGCGAACTGCAGCGATCCGTTGCTGATCAGGCTGCCGTTGCGCAGGCCGGTCGCGAGCTCGGCGTTGCTGCTCCAGCGGGTGGTCTGCACCCGCGGCGTGACGGCCCCCGCCCGCTGTACGACGACCGCGGGCGACGCGTGCGACGTACCGGCTGAGGACGTGATGGCTGCCGGAGCGGCAACCTGCGCTGCGGCCAGGGGCGCAGTCGCGGCCGGACGCGCAGCCGTGGCCAGGGGTGCGGCGGCGGCCAAGGGCGCGGCGATCAGGAGTACGACGGCCAGGCGTGACGGCGTACGACGAGCGGAGGGGAAGGCCATGCCCGACAGCGTAAGTGACGAAAGTGACGCGTGGGACTGACTTCACGCGACCCGTCGCCAGTTCAGGTTGACCTGTCGCCAATTCTGGGCGACCCGTCGCCAGTCTTTCGTGCCGATCGAAACTCACGACGGGTCGATCAGAACTCACGACGGGTCGAACGAAACTCACGACGGGTCGATCAGAACTCACGACGGGTCGATCGAAACTAACGACGGGTCGATCAGAACTGGCGACGGGTCAGGTGAGAGCGGGGATGAGGAGGATCAGGCCGATCAGGGCGGGCACGGCTTGGACGAACAGGATCTTGCGGCTCACGGTGGCCGCGCCGTAGACGCCGGCCACCACGACGCACGCCAGGAAGAACGCGATCGTCGGTTCGTCGCCGCGGATCATCCCGAAGACCAGGCCGGCGACGAGGAACCCGTTGTAGAGGCCCTGGTTGGCGGCCAGCGCCTTGGTCTCCTCCGCGAACTCCGCCGTGAGCCCGAAGGCCTTGCGACCGGCCGGCGCCGTCCAGAGGAACATCTCGAGCACCAGGAACCAGAGGTGCAGTGCGGCGACGAGGCCGGCGATCACGTAGGCAACCGTTGTCATGGGCGGAACCTACTCCTGCTCGAGCCACCCGCGGAACGCTTCGAGGTTCTTCGTGGACTCGCCCCGCGAGATGCGCCACTCCCACTCCTTGCGGATGGAGGAGGCGAAGCCGAGCTCGAGGATGGTGTTGAACGACTCGTCGGCGGTGGCCAGCACCGTGCCGAGCAGGCGGTCGAGGTCGTCGGCGTTGGTCGACGAGAGCGGCAGCCGGGCGTCGAGGTAGATGTCACCGTGCCGGTCGATGGCGAACGCGACGGCGTACAGCCGCAGGTTCTTCTCCAGCAGCCAGCGGAAGACGCCCTCGTGGTTCTCGTCGGGGTTGCGGCACACGAACGCGTGGACGCCGAGCGCGTGCGGGCCGACGTCGACGCGCACCGGAGTCTGCAGCTTGTTCTCACCCGGGAGCGAGAACGAGAAGACGCCGGGGGCGCCCTCGTCGTAGGCGACCTCGTTGTCGACCAGCCAGGCGCGGACGACCTCGACCCGATCGTGATCGGGCCGTTCTGCCTCAACCTGCGGTGACAATCGCCTCGTCCTCCCTCATCAGTCCGGCAGCCCGGCGGTAGACCTCGAGGGTACGGTCCGCGGTGCGCTCCCACGAGAACTGCCGCGCCTGCTCGACCGCACCGGCGGCCAGGCGGGCGTGCAGCCCGGGCTCCCGGAGGACCCGGCCGAGGGCGTGCGCCCAGTCGCGGGGCTCGTGGCTGTCGACCAGGAGGCCGGAGTGCTCGTCGCGGACGACGGTCGGCAGGCCGCCGACGGCAGCCGCGACCACGGGCGCTCCGGCGGCCTGCGCCTCCACGGCGACCAGGCCGAACGACTCGTTGTAGGACGGTACGGCGACCAGGGTCGCGGCCGAGCACCAGTCGGCCAGCACGGACTGGGCGACCGGCGGCACGAACCGCACCACGTCGTCGAGCCCGAGGTCGTGGGCCAGGTCGGCCAGGGCCTCCGGGTGCTCGAGCCCGGACCCGGAGGGTCCGCCCACGATCGGCACCACGAGGCGCGCACGGAGGGACGGGTCCTCGGTCAGCAGCACGTGCACGGCCTTGAGGAGGACGTCGGGCGCCTTCAACGGCTGGAGCCGACCGGCGAAGAGCAGCACCTGGGCGTCGGCCGGCAGCCCGAGGCGTTCGCGGGCGTCGATGCGGGGACGGAACACGTTGAGGTCGACACCCGGGTGCACCACCTCGACCCGTCCGGGCTCGGCGTCGTACAGCTCGATCAGCTGCTTGGCCTCGAGGTCGGTGTTGGCGATCAGCATGTCGGCGGCCTCGACGACCTGCTCCTCGCCGAGCACGCGCGCGATCGGCTCGGGGGTGTCTCCCTCGGCCATCGCCTCGTTCTTCACCTTCGCCATGGTGTGCATCGAGTGGACGAGCGGGACGCCCCAACGGTCACGGGCCAGCGCGCCGACCTGTCCGGAGAGCCAGTAGTGCGAGTGCACCGCGTCGTAGTGGCCGGGCAGGTTCGCCGCCTCGGCGCGCAGCACCTCGCGCGCGAAGACGCACAGCTGCCCCGGGAGCTCGGACTTGGTCAGCCCCTCGAAGGGTCCGGCGTGCACGTGGCGCACCAGGATGTTGTCGGAGAACTCGACGATCGGATCCAGTGTCGACGACGTGGCCCGGGTGAAGATGTCGACGGCGATGCCGCGACGGGCCAGCTGTCGGGACAGCTCGACCACGTAGACATTCATGCCGCCTGCGTCGCCGGTGCCCGGCTGGTCCAGCGGCGAGGTGTGCAGGCTGATCATCGCGATGCGGCTCATCTGCGCGTCGTACCTCCTCGGGTCATCCTCCCCAGAACCACGGTGGCAGGCCTGCTATTCCCGGCTGTTCCCGCCGGCAGGCGGCAGGCGGCAGGCGGCATGCGGCATGCGGGAGGGTGCAGGCGTCAGCGGCTGTGCGAGCCGTGGGTGCGTGGCGCACGGGACCCACGCCACCGGACGGCGAGGAACAGGAACAGCAGGACGGCCAGGACACCGACGCCGAGATCGACCGGGTCAGGGTCGAGCTCGCTGTGCAGGGTGACCAGCACCGAGCCGGCGAGGCACACGACGCCGACCGCGACGATGGCCTGCAGCCAGACCGGAGCCTTCGGGACCAGCATCAGCCCGATGCAGAGGACCGCGACGCCCAGAAGTCCGAAGCCCGCCCACTGCAAGGGATCGGCACTGTCGATGAAGTGGCGGACGACAAGGCACAGCCCACCCAGGATCCCGGTCACGGCGGCCAGTCCACGCACGTCGACGCTTCCTCTCTGTGCACACGCAGGCGCGCTCTCGTGCACGCGCAGGCACGCCACCCCGACGCGCCACCGACCCAGTGTGCCGTGGCTGGCCCGTCCCTGCCACTCGTCTCTCCATCCGGCACAATCCTCGCCATGAGCACTCGCCGCACAGCAGTCGTCACCGGAGCCTCCAGCGGGATCGGCGCCGCCACCGCCCGAGCGCTCGCCGCCGAGGGGTTCCGGGTGGTCTGCGCCGCACGCCGTACCGACCGGATCGAGCAGCTCGCCGCCGAGATCGACGGCCTCGCGGTGGCCTGTGACGTCACCGACGCCGCGTCGGTCGACGGCCTCGCACGAGCCGTCGGCGAATCGGTCCACGTGCTGGTCAACAACGCCGGCGGCGCCTTCGGCTCCGCGCCCGTCGAGTCGGCCGACGCCGAGCAGTGGCAGGCGATGTACGACGTCAACGTGGTCGGGCTGATGCGGGTGACGCAGGCGCTGCTGCCGGCCCTGCGAGCCAGCGGGGACGGCGTCATCGTCAACGTCGGCTCCACGGCCGGGCGGGTCCCCTACGAGACCGGCGCCGGCTACGTCGCGGCCAAGCACGGCACGAAGGTGGTGACCCAGACCCTGCGCCTCGAGCTGCTCGGCGAACCGATCCGGGTCAGCGAGATCGCGCCCGGCATGGTGCACACCGAGGAGTTCTCCCTGGTCCGCTTCGGTGGCGACCAGGCCAAGGCCGACGCGGTGTACGCCGGCGTACCCGACCCCCTGGTCGCCGAGGACGTCGCCGACGCCATCGCGTGGGTGGCCACCCGACCGGCCCACGTGAACATCGACGAGCTGGTCATCAAGCCGCGTGCCCAAGCCGCCCAGAACAACGTGCACCGCACCAGCGACTAGTGCCCGGGCGCCCTCGCTCTGGACCGAGCCCTGCTAGGAGCCACCGGGCGTCACGATGCCGTGGTCGAACGCATAGACCACGGCGGCCGCACGGTCGCGCAGGTCCAGCTTGGTGAACACCCGGCCGATGTGGCTCTTCACGGTCAGCTCGGAGATGTGCAGCGCCGAAGCGATCTCGCTGTTGGCCAGGCCGCGCCCGATGGCCTGGAGCACTTCGTACTCCCGGGCGGTCAGCTCCTCCGGGCGCTGTGCCGACTCGGGGCCGGTGCGCACGTAGGTGCTCAGCACCCGCCCGGTCACGCCGGGGTCGAGCCACGAGTCACCCGCGGCGACCGCGCGCACGGCGCGGATGAGGTCCTCGGCGGGCGAGTCCTTGAGCACGAACCCCGCGGCTCCGGCGCGCAGCGCACCGGAGAGCAGCTCGTCGTCGTCGAACGTGGTGAGCGCGAGCACCGGTGGCGCCTCCGGGTCGGTGCGCAGCCGCGTGGTCGCCTCGATGCCACCGACCCGCTTCATCCGCAGGTCCATCACCACCACGTCGACCGGGGCACCCGTGCCGTCGTACGCCGCGGCGAGCTCGGCCAGCGTGCCCGGGATCTCGGCACCGTCGGCGCACTCGCCGACGACCTCGAACCCGTCACGGCGGCGCAGGATGCGCTGCAGCCCGGACCGCACCAGCTCCTGGTCGTCGACCAGCAGCACCCGCACCGGGTTCATCGAGCCCTTCCCTTCATCCGCTTCACCACGCACCACTCCGCCGAACCCGGGAGGTCCACCTCCACCAACCACTGGTCGGCCGCGCCCGGATCGCGTCCGGCGTACAAGGTGCCACCGAACTGCTCGACCCGGGCCGCCATGCCGGCCAGCCCGGAGCCGCCGGTGCCACGTCGCGCCGCCGCCGGCGCCGGGTTGCGCACCGTCAGGGTCGCGCCGCGCGACGAGTAGTCGACGCGCACCTGCGCGGGCGCGGACGGCGCGTGCCGGGCCACGTTGGTGAGTGACTCCTGCACCGCACGGAACAGGCAGAGGCCGGCCGACTCGGGCACGCCGGACGGGTCGCCGGACTCCGCGAAGTCGACCTCGAGCCCGGCGGCCCGGATGTCGTCGACCAGCCCCGGGATGTCACCGGCCGCGGGCAGGGCCGCCTGTACGTCGGAGCGCGGGCCGTTGTTGAGGACGCCGACGGTGCGCCGGATGTCGGCCATCGCCTGGCGTCCGATCCGTTCGGCGTCCTCGAGGGCGTGGACGGCGTCGTCGACGTCGCGGTCCTCGGTCAACGCCCGGCGGGCACCGGTCACGTGCAGCAGGGTGACGCTGAGCGAGTGCGCGACGAGGTCGTGGATCTCGCGCGCGATGCGCTGGCGCTCCTCGAGGGCGGCACGGGCGCGGGCGCCGTCGACTGCGTCGCGTTCGGCGGAGATCGCGCGCATCTGCCACCGCAGCGTGTAGCCGATCATGAACGCCACCAGGATCGACGGCAGCCCCAGCTCGAGGGCATCCGGTCCTTCGATGACGAACATCATCACCACCGACAGCCCGCCCACGAAGAGGCCGAGGCGCGCACCTTCGGTGGTGGTCATCTCGCCGACCAGCAGGGCCAGGGCGAGCACGGTCGCGTCGGCGTTGGTGTCGACGACCATCGGCGCGGACAGCATCCAGCCCACACCGGCCAACCCGAACGCCGTGCCGATGCTCCAGTGCAGCCAGTCGCGCAGCACGAAGTGCAGGGCGTGCGGGACGGCGATCAGCAGCACCGCCAGGACCACGGGCTGCGGCGTCCAGAGAACGTCGCGCTGTGCGGCCGCGACCAGCATGGCGCCGACCTGGCCGACCGAGGTGATGACCGCGATCCACCACGGGTAGACGAGTCCGCGGGAGGCGCCCTTGTCCTCGATGCGGGCGCGCAGCGCACGCACGAACGCGCCCAGGTCGACAGACATGTGGCCAGCCTAGGGAACTCACGCGCCGTTGCCATCACTCCGCGGGCGGGTGGCGACTCCTACCAGGGTCGGAGCCCGGATGGGTACCGCAGCGCGATGCCCGGCCAGGGTGCCCGCGCCTAGCGTCAATACCGTTCAGTTAGGGCGGAGTTACCGTGTAGGTCGGTAGGCCCTTGGGCTGGGGCCAGGTGGCGTGATGGGCGCGTTTGACGTGCCACTTGACGTACTTGCGCTTGATGACTCGGGGTGCCGAGCGTCGTCGTCGGGTGGGGTTGAGTCGACGCAGGAGGCGGCGGAGGAAGTCCAGCCAGGCGGGGCT
>NZ_LMFI01000010.1:1299521-1722459 GCF_001426745.1 Nocardioides sp. Root140 | reverse complement strand
CGGTAGGCCGACTCGCCGGTGACGGCCTGGCCGATGATCAACTGGTGCACCTCACTGGTGCCCTCATAGGTCAACACCGACTCCAGGTTGTTCGCATGCCGCATCAACGGATACTCCAACGTGATCCCCGCAGCACCCAGGATCGTGCGGCACTCCCGAGCAATCGCGATCGCCTCACGCGTGCTGTTCAACTTCCCCAACGACACCTGCCGATGATCCAACTTGCCCTCGTCCTTCAACCGGCCCAGGTGGATGGCCAACAACATCCCCTTGCCCAGGGACCACCATCAGCAGCGGANCAGGATCGTGCGGCACTCCCGAGCAATCGCGATCGCCTCACGCGTGCTGTTCAACTTCCCCAACGACACCTGCCGATGATCCAACTTGCCCTCGTCCTTSARCCGGCCCAGGTGGATGGCCAACAACATCCCCTTGCCCAGCTCCACCGTCATGTCCGCCAGCTTCGCCTGCGTCAACTGGAACCCCGCCAACGGCYTGTCGAAGATCTCCCGCTCCCGGCTGTAGGCAATCGCGGTCTCCAGACAGTCCCGCGCCGCCCCCAACGCCCCGAACACGATCCCGAACCGCGCCTCRTTCAGACACGACAACGGACCCGACAGACCCACCACACCCGGCAACACCGCATCCGCAGGCAACCGCACCTGATCCAGCACCAACTCACTGGTCACCGAGNTTCAGACACGACAACGGACCCGACAGACCCACCACACCCGGCAACACCGCATCCGCAGGCAACCGCACCTGATCCAGCACCAACTCACTGGTCACCGAGGCCCGCAACGACATCTTCGCCTTGATCTCCGGCGCCGAGAACCCCGGCGTGTCCGTCGGCACCACGAAACCSCGCACACCCTCCTCSGTCTGCGCCCACACCACCGCCACATCGGCCACCGACCCGTTGGTGATCCACATCTTGTTCCCCGACAACACCCAGTCCGTGCCGTCCCGCCTCGCCCGGGTCACCATCCCACCCGGATTCGACCCGAACCCCGGCTCGGTCAACCCGAAACACCCGATCGCCTCACCAGCAGCCATCCGTGGCAACCACGCCAGCTTCTGCTCCTGCGACCCGTGCTTCCAGATCGCGAACATCGCCAACGACCCCTGCACCGACACCAACGACCGCAACCCCGAGTCACCGGCCTCCAGCTCCATGCAGGCCAACCCGTACGCCGTCGCACTGGTACCCGCACACCCATAACCCTCCAGTCCAGCACCAACTCACTGGTCACCGAGGCCCGCAACGACATCTTCGCCTTGATCTCCGGCGCCGAGAACCCCGGCGTGTCCGTCGGCACCACGAAACCGCGCACACCCTCCTCGGTCTGCGCCCAGACCACCGCCACATCGGCCACCGACCCGTTGGTGATCCACATCTTGTTCCCCGACAACACCCAGTCGGTGCCGTCCCGCCTCGCCCGGGTGACCATCCCACCCGGGTTCGACCCGAACCCCGGCTCGGTCAGCCCGAAGCACCCGATCGCCTCACCGGCAGCCATCGCCGGCAACCACGCCTGCTTCTGCTCCTCCGACCCGTGCTTCCAGATCGCGAACATCGCCAACGACCCCTGCACCGACACCAACGACCGCAACCCCGAGTCACCGGCCTCCAGCTCCATGCAGGCCANGACGTACCTCGTGCTCAACGCGGTCGTGATCCAACCACGCCTGCTTCTGCTCCTCCGACCCGTGCTTCCAGATCGCGAACATCGCCAACGACCCCTGCACCGACACCAACGACCGCAACCCCGAGTCACCGGCCTCCAGCTCCATGCAGGCCAACCCGTACGCCGTCGCACTGGTGCCCGCACACCCATAACCCTCCAGATGCATGCCCAACACACCCAACGACCCGAGCTCCTTGGCCAGCTCACGGGCCGGGATCGACGCCGACTCGTACCAACCAGCCAGCTGCGGCTTCACCTTCGACTCGACGTACTTGCGCACCGTGTCGCGGATCGCGACATCCTCCTCCGACAGGAGGGAGTCGGTGTTGACGAAGCCCAACGGGCTCTGCGGTGAGGTGACCATGAGGAGTCCTTTCAGAGGAAGGCGCTGATGCCGGTCTCGGCGCGCCCGATGAGGAGTTTCTGGATCTGGGAGGTGCCTTCGTAGAGCGTCATGACCCGCGCATCGCGCATGTACTTCTGCACCGGGTACTCGTCGACGTACCCGTAGCCACCGAAGGCCTGGATGGCGAGGTTGGCGGCCTTCACGGCCGCCTCGGAGGCGAAGTACTTGGCCTTTGACGCCTCGGTCGCGAACGGGATGCCGCGCTCGATCATGTCCGCGGCCCGCCAGGTGAGCAGTCGCGCCGCATCGGCGTCGATGGAGATCTCGGCGATCATGTCCTGGATCATCTGGAACGACGCGAGCGGACGACCGAACTGCTTGCGCTCCTGGCTGTAGGAGACCACGGCCTCCAGGCAGCCCTGGATGATCCCCGTGCAGCCGGCGCCGACGGAGACCCGGCCCTTGTCGAGGGACTTCATCGCGAGCTTGAAGCCCTCACCCTCGGCTCCGACCATCGCGCTGGCCGGCACCCGGACCTTGTCGAAGCTCAGCTCGGCGGTGGCCTGGCCACGCAGGCCGAGCTTGCCGTGGATCTCGGTGCGGGTGAAGCCGGGAGCGTCGGTGGGCACCAGGAACGCCGAGACGCCCTTCGGGCCGGGCTCGCCGGTGCGGGCGAAGACGATGCACACGTCAGCCCAGGTGCCGTTGGTGATGAAGATCTTGTTGCCCGTGATCAGGTAGTCGCCGCCGTCCCGGACGGCGCGCGTCTTCAGGTTGCCGGCATCCGAACCGGTGTCGGGCTCGGTGAGTCCGAAGCAGCCGAGCTTGGTCCCGTTCGCGATGCCGGGAAGCCATTCCTGCTTCTGCTCCTCGGTGCCATGCTCCAGCACGATCTTGCCGAAGAGGCCCATCGAGACCGACACGATGCCGCGCACCGAGGAGTCGGCCCGCCCGAGCTCCTCCATGCCGATGCAGTAGGTGATGTAGTCGCCGCCGAGGCCGCCGTACTCCTCGGGGATGGTCAGCCCGAAGAAGCCGATCTCCCCGAGCTTCGGGATGATCGCGGTGTCGACGGACTCGCGACGATCCCACTCCGCACGATGCGGCACGACCTCGTTGTCGAGGAACTCCCGGGCCAGCTTCTGGAAGCCGAGCTGGTCCTCGGTCAGGGTCAGGTCCATCTCAGTGGTCTCCTTCTGTGTAGTCGTACCAGCCCTTGCCGGTCTTGCGACCGAGCTCGCCCGCCTCCACCTTCTCGGTGACGCTGCGCGAGGGGGCGTCGGCGGGGTCGCCGGTCTCCTCGAAACGGCCCTGCTTGGTGTAGTAGCCGATGTCGATGCCGGTCAGGTCCATCAACTCGAACGGACCCATCGGGTAGCCCAACGCGGTGCGGGCAGCGGTGTCGATCGCCTCGACCGACGCGTAGCCGCCCTCGAGCAGCCGGATCGCCTCGTCGCGCACGGCACCCAGCAGGCGGTTGGCGATGAACCCGGGGATCTCCTTGTCGAGTACGACGGGGAGCTTGCCGATCCGCTCGGTCAACGCGACGGTCGCATCGACCGTGGCGTCGGAGGTCTGCGGACCTCGCACCACCTCGACGCACCTCATCACCAGGGCAGGGTTGAAGAAGTGCATGTTCACCACCCGGTCGGGGCGGCCGGTGGCATCGGCGATCCTGGAGGGCACGAACGACGACGAGTTGGTGGCCAGGATCGCGTGCTCAGGGGTGAGCCGGTCGAGCTCGGCGAACAGCTCGCGCTTCACGTCGAGCTTCTCCACGGCGGCCTCGATGACGAAGTCGACGCCCTCCGCGGCGGGCGCCAGGTCCGTGTCGAACGTCAACCGGGCGAACGCCGCGTCACGCTCCTCGGCGGAGAGTCGGCCCTTGGCGACATTGCGGTCGACCCGGGCACGCAGCTCGGACTGCGCCTTCTCCAGCGAGGCCTCGGCCAGGTCCTGCACCGCCACCTCGAGGCCGGCCAGCGCACAGACCATGGCGATCTGCGAGCCCATCGCACCCGAGCCGACGACCAAGATCTTCTGGATCTCCATGTCAGCTCCCGGTGAACGCGGGACGGCGCTTGGCGAGGAACGCCTCGGTGCCCTCCCGCTTGTCGTCGGAGGTGTAGAGCAGCGCCTGGGCCAGCCGCTCGACCACCAGGCCGGTGTGCTGGTCGGCGTCCATGCCGGTCCGCACGACGAGCTTGGCCAGCCGGACGGCGAGCGGGCCCTTGGCCAGGATCTGGCCGGCCACCTCGGCGGCCTTCGTCAGCAGGTCACCACGCGGCACGACACTGGTGACCAGCCCGGCTGCCAGCGCCTCGTCGGCCGGCATCATCCGACCGGTCAGGATCATCTCGATGGCGCGCCCGGTGCCGATCAGGCGGGCCAGCCGCTGCGTCCCGCCGGCTCCGGGGAGCACGGAGAGGTTGGTCTCGGGCAGGCCGAAGCGGGCGTTGTCGGAGGCAATGCGGATGTCGCAGGCCATCGCCAGCTCGCAGCCGCCTCCGAGGGCGAACCCGTTGACCGCCGCGACGGTCGGCTTCTCGAACGCCTCGACCTCGTCGTACAGCCTCTGCATCTCGGAGGCCAGCCCGGTGTGCAGTGTGTAGTCGGCAAGCTGGGAGATGTCGGCACCCGCGACGAACGCCTTCTCCCCCGCACCGGTGAAGACGACCGCGCCGATCTTCTCGTCAGTGCGGGCCCGGGCGAGGAAGGCTCGGACGTCGTCCTGCACCTCGCGGCTGACCGCGTTGCGCACGTCGGGGCGGTTGATGGTCACGAACGCCACCGCGTCGGTGACGTCCACGAGCAGGGTGTCGTAGTCCATCGTCAGACTCCTTCGAAGAGCACGGAGATGCCTTGGCCGACGCCGACACACATGGTCGCCAGCGCCCGGCGGGCACCCCGGTCGGACAGTTCCAGGGCCGCGGTCAACGCCAGCCGTGCGCCGCTTGCCCCCAGTGGGTGGCCCAGGGCGATGGCGCCCCCGTTGGGGTTCACGTGGTCGGCGTCGTCGGGCAGGTCGAGTCCGCGCAGCACGGCCAGCGCCTGCGACGCGAACGCCTCGTTCAGCTCGATCACGTCGAGCTCGGTGACCGCCAGGCCCTGTCGGTCGAGCAGCTTGCGGGTCGCGGGCACCGGTCCGACACCCATGGTCCGCGGGGGTACGCCGGCAGACGCACCGGCGGTGACGCGGGCCAGCGGGGTCAACCCGTAGCGCTCGACCGCTGCGGCCGAAGCGACCAGCACGGCCGCGGCGCCGTCGTTGACCCCCGACGCATTGCCCGCAGTCACACTGCCTCCGGCCACGATCGGCCGAAGCGCTGCGAGCTTCTCCAACGAGGTCTGGCGCGGGTGCTCGTCGACGGAGACCACCACGTCGTCGCCGCGCCGCTGCGGGACGGTGACCGCAACGATCTCGCGGGCCAGGCGCCCGTTCACGATCGCCTTCGCCGCGCGCTCCTGCGAGCGCAGGGCGAAGGCATCCTGGTCCTCGCGGGAGATGCCGTGCTCGTCGGCGACGATCTGGGCGGTCGCCGGCATCGAGTCGGTGCCGTACTGCTCGTGCATGCGCGGGTTCACGAAGCGCCACCCGATCGTGGTGTCGTGCACCTCGGTCGCGCGCGACCAGGCGGATCCCGCCTTGGGCAGCACGAACGGCGCCCGGGTCATGCTCTCCACTCCCCCGGCGATCACCAGGTCGGCGTCGCCGGCACGGATGCTGCGGGCCGCGGTGGCCACGGTGTCGAGACCGGACCCGCACAGTCGGTTCATCGTGGTGCCGGGGACCTCGACCGGGAGGTCGGCGAGCAGGGCGGCCATCCGAGCCACGTTGCGGTTGTCCTCGCCGGCCTGGTTGGCGCAGCCCAGGATCACGTCGTCGACGTTCGCCCAGTCCACGGAGGGCAGGGATGCTGCCAGTTCCCGGATCACGTGGGCGGCCAGGTCGTCGGGGCGTACGCCGGCCAGTGCGCCGCCGTACCGTCCGATCGGGGTGCGGACCCCGGCCACCAGGAATGCCTCGGTCATACCTTCACCTGGTCCCTGAGCTGGAACTTCTGGATCTTGCCGCTGGGCGTCTTGGGGAAGTCGGCGAGCACACGCAGGTACTCGGGCCAGTACTGCTTGGCCACGCCCTTGCCCGCGAGGAACTGCTGCATCTCCTCGAAGGTGAAGTCGTCGACGCCGTCCTTGAGGATCACGCAGGCGCAGGCCCGCTCCTGCAGGCGCGGGTCGGGTACGGCGACCAACGCGACCATCTCGAGCTTGGGGCTCTCGTAGAGCACGTTCTCGATGTAGGAGACCGGGATGTTCTCACCACCGCGGATGATCACGTCCTTGGTGCGGCCGGAGAGGCTGACGTAGCCCTCCTCGTCGATCCTGGCGAGGTCACCGGTGTCGAACCAGCCGTCCTCGAAGAGGTCCCGGGTCATCTCGAGACGCTTCGCGTAGCCGACGAAGAGGAACGGGCCGCGCACCTGCAGTCGACCCTCCTCCCCCGCGGGCACCGTCCTGCCTTCCGGATCCACGGTGCGGATCTCCATGCCGGGCCACGGAAAGCCGTCGCGCTCGATGATCTTGTCCTCCGGGTCACCGGGGATGCCGAGCGTGACCAGGCCGTTCTCGGACTGGCCCCAGCCACCGAGCACCACCATGTCCGGCAGCTGCTCCTTGGCCTCGCGCACGATGGCCCGCGGAATCGGGGCCCCCATGCAACAGAATCGGGTGAGCGACGAGAGGTCGTGATCGGCCAGGTTGTCGGCCTGGAGGGTGTCGTGCAGGAACGGAGTGGCTGCCGACGTGTAGCTGATGCCGTGCTCGGCCACCAGCTCGACGAAGCGATGCGCGTCCCACACGTCCTGGAGGACCGCGGTCGCACCGTTCTGCACGTTGAGCCGGGCGCCGTACAGGAACCCGGTCAGGTGGGCCAGTGTCGAGGCCATGTGGAAGACGGTGTCGCTGGTGATCCCGAGCCGCTCCGGCAGCGCGTCGTTGGCGGCGACCACGGTGTTGTGGGTGTGCATCACGCCCTTGGGCTCACCGGTCGTGCCGGAGGTGAAGATCAGCAGGGTGACGTCGTTGGGGTCGGGGCGCATCGTTGCGAGCTCGGTCGCCTCGCGGTCAGTCCGACGGTGGAGGAAGCTGTTCCAGGAGTCCTCACCGTCACCGTCGACGACCAGCACGTGCTCCAGCGCCGGCCAGCCTCCACGCAGCTCCTCGACCATCGCCGGGTAGTCGAACCCACGGAACTCCTGCGGAACGACGATCACCTTCGACTCGGCGAGACCCACCATGAAGCCGACCTCGCGCTGCCGGTAGATCGGGATCAGCGGGTTGCTGATCGCGCCGATCCGGGTGGCGGCGTAGTGCACGACGACCCACTCGATCCAGTTGGGCAGCTGGAAGGACACCACGTCGCCGGGCTGCACCCCCAGGTCGAGCAGCCGGAGCGCGGCCCGGTCGACCTCGTCCTTCAGCCCGGCGTAGGTCACCGACCGTCGGGGGTCCACGAAGGCCACCTTGTCCGGCGTACGGCCGGCCCAGTCGTCGAGGTAGTCGGTGATGGTGCGGTCGAGCCAGTAGCCCTTGCCGGTGTGGTCGGCGACCATCTCGGAGGTCAGGATCGTCTCGAAGCTCATGGCGGGTTCTCCGGTCAGCTCATGGTGAGACCGCCGCTGACGCTGACGGTCTGGCCGGTGACGAAGTTGGCTTCGTCGGAGGCGAGGAAGGCGACGACGTTGGCGAGGTCCGAGGGCTGCCCGAGGCGCTTGAACGGGATCGCCCTGGTGAGCGCCTCGCGCAGCTTGTCGCCGCCCATGGAGGCGAACAGTGCGGTGTCGGTGGGGCCGGGGCACACGCAGTTGACGTTGACCTGGCTGCGCGCCATCTCGCGGGCCGAGGCCTTGGTGAACGCGATGACGCCACCCTTCGCGGCCGAGTAGACCGCCTCGCCCGAGGAACCCACCCGACCGGCGTCGGAGCCGAGGTTGACCACGGAGCCGAAGCCCTGCTCGGCCATGATCGGCAGCACCGCCTTGGAGGTGTTGAGCACTCCGTAGAGGTTGATCTGGATGATGCGGTCCCAGGTCTCACGCTCGGAGTCGACGAACGCCTCACCCTTGTCCCAGCCGGCGTTGTTGACGAGGACGTCGATGCGGCCGAACTGGTTCCTCACCTGGTCGACCATGACGTCGACCGACTCCGGGGAGGTCACGTCGGTGCGGATACCGACGGAGTCGTTGCCCAGGCTGTCGGCGGTCTCCTTGGCGGTGGCCTCGTTGATGTCGGTCACCACCACGGTGGCACCCTCGGCCGCGAGCTTCTCCGCGATGGCCTTGCCGATGCCTTGCCCGGCGCCGGTCACGATCGCGATCTTCTTGTCGAGCTTTCCCATGGTTGAACTCCTTGGTCTGGTGTCGGTGGTCAGGGCGCGTAGGCGCGGCCGAGCAGGTCGCGGGAGATGACCAGCTTCGACACCTGGGCGGTGCCGTCGCCGATCTCGAGGCCGATCACGTCGCGCAGCCGCTGGCCGACCGGGCTCTCGGTCGAGTAGCCCAGGTGCCCGAGCGTGAGCAGGCACTGGTGGATCACGTCGACCGACAGCTTCGGCGCCCAGAACTTCGCCATCGCGGCCTCGGCCGAGTGCTCGAGGTCGTTGTCCTTCTTCCAGAGCGCCTCGAGGCAGACGTGTCGGGCGCCGGTGATGTACGTCGCGTGCTCCGCGAGTGGGAACGCCACCCCCTGGAACTTGCCGATCGGCTGCCCGAACGCTTCGCGATCACGCGCCCACTGGGTGGCCTCGTCGAGGGAGGCCTGGGCAGCGCCGAGGCAGGCCAGGCCGATGATCGCCCGGGAGTAGTCGAAGCCCTGCATCACCGAGACGAAGCCGTCGCCCTCGTTGCCGATCAGGTCGGCGCGGGTGACCGGCGTACCGTCGAAGTGCAACGACGCGCGGCCGATGGCGCGGCTGCCGAGGTCGTCGAACGCGGCCCGGCCGACGCTCTCGTGGCCGAGGTCGACCCAGAAGGCGCTGACGCCCCTGGCCCCGGGACCACCGGTGCGGGCGAGCACCACGGCGCGGTCGGCCGCCATGCCCAGGGTGATGGAGGTCTTCTCCCCCTGGAGCTTCCAGCCGTCGCCGTCGGGCACCGCCTTCAGCTCCAGGCTGGCCGCATCGGTGCCGTGGCCCGGCTCGGTGATGCAGATGCACGGCACGGTGGTGCCGTCGGCGATGCCGGGCAGCCAGGCCGCCTTCTGCTCGTCCGTCGCATTCCGGACGATCACGTCGCTGATCAGGGCGGTGTTGATGATGACGTACGTCGCGTTGAAGTCGGCGCGACCCACTTCTTCAGCCGCCAGTCCGGCGATCACGGCGGTGGCCGCCTGCCCGCCGTACTCCTCGGGAATGCGGAGTCCGGTCAGCCCGAGCCCTGCCATGTCGAGCGCGAGCTGGCGACGGAACTCAGCCGCCTTGTCGTCGCTCTGGTAGTGCGGGGCGAGCACCTTCTCCGCGAACCGGCGCACCTCCGTACGGAAGGCGTCCTGCTCCTCGTCGAGTGAGTAGTCCATGACCGTCTCTCCTTGCCTCGAGTCGCGGAATCAGTGCCAGTTGGCGTGCTTGGCGAACTCGGGAGCGCGCTTCTCGGAGAAGGCTGCGGCGCCCTCGAGGCCCTCGGGCGCGGCGACGAAGAGGTCGAGCGCCGACATGGCCAGGTTGGACAGACCGCCCTGGTGGTCGGTGTCGGCGTTGAACGACTGCTTGAGGAAACGGATCGCGGTGGGGCTCTGCCTACCGATGTCGGCGGCGACCTTCTTCGCCTCGTTCATCAGGTCACCGGCGGGGACGACCCAGTTGACCAGGCCCCAGTCCTCGGCCGTCTTCGCGTCGTACTGCCGGGTGAGGTACCAGATCTCGCGGGCCCGCTTCTCGCCCACGACCCTGGCCAGGAAGGCCGAGCCGTAGCCGGCGTCGAAGGAGCCGACCCGCGGGCCGGCCTGGCCGAACTTCGCGGTGTCGGCGGCAATGGTCAGGTCTGCCAGCACGTGGAGCACGTGTCCCCCACCGACCGCGATGCCGTTGACCGCGGCGATGACGGGCTTGGGGATGTCGCGGATCGCCTTGTGCAGGTCGCCGATCATGAAGCGGCCGGACTCGCTCGGGCCGTAGTCACCGGTCTCGGCACGCTGCTTCACGTCTCCGCCGGTGCAGAAGGCCTTCTCGCCGGCACCGGTGAGGATCACCGACTGCACCTGCGTGTCGGCCCACGCCAGCTGGAAGGCCTTGAGCAGTTCCTCCACGGTCTGGGCGCGGAACGCGTTGTAGCGGTGGGGGCGGTTGATCGTGACGATCGCCGCGGTGTCCTCAACGACGTAGGTGATGTCTTCGAAGTTCGTCATGTCGGCGACCTTTCGGATCGAGTGGCTGCGGGGAAATGAATCTTGGTTCACTGCGAATGAATCTAGATTCATTTCATGGACCGTGTCAAGGGGATCCATGCGATAAAGTGAATGGCAGTTCATTTTCGAAGCCCCAGGAGACCGCATGTCGATCGACACCGATCCCGCCGAGGCGGCACGCCAGGCCCGTGCCGAGCAGCGCAGCGCGCAGCTGCTCGAGGCGGCAGCACGCCTGATGGACCGCGACGGTCCTGAGTCGGTGTCGATGCAGTCCCTCGCCACCGAGGCCGGGGTGAGCGTCGGGCTGATCTACCGCTACTTCGGCGGCAAGGACGAGCTGCTGCTGGCCGTGATCCTCAACGTCCTGGACGCATTCGGCACCGAGGTCCCCAAGGCGATGGACGAAGCCGGCGAGGATCCGGTCCATCGCCTGGCCGCAGGGGTGCGCGCGCTCTGCGAGGTCATCGACGACCAGCGCTACGCCGTCGTCCTGACCTACCGCGCGACCAAGCAGCTCAGCCCGGAGGGACGCCACCGCATCATGGAGCTCGAGCTCTCCACGATGGAGCCACTCCGCGAAGCCCTGCGGGCCGGCCAGAAGAGCGGCGCCTTCGAAGTCATCGACGTCGACCTCGAGACCTACAACGTGCTGCTGCTGACGCACTCCTGGGCCCTCAAGCACTGGTACTACGAGCGGCGCTACACCGTCGAGGAGTTCGCCACCATGCAGACCGCGATCGCCCTGCGGGCACTCATCCCGCCACGCCAGCGCCGCAAGTACGCCGCCCTGCTCGGCAACGCCGGCGCCTGAACCCGACGTCGGTCATGCCACCACGGCCGGCACTCCGCTCGCGGTCGCACCCGAACCATCCAGCACCTTGGCCCGAGTGTCACTCAGGCGAGCCACGCAAGCGATGCTGAGCAGGCCCATGGCGGCCAGGTAGATGCCGATGGACGGCGTGCCGAAACGTGCAGCCAGGCTGGCGGCAATGACCGGCGGGATGGACCCGCCCAGGATGCCGGCCAGGCTGTAGGCCACGCCGGCCCCCGTGTAGCGGTAGCGGGTGGCGAACAGCTCCGGCACGTAGGAGCCGACAGGGCCGTAGATCAGGCCGACACCCACCATGGTGAGGCTGAGCGCCGCAGTGAAGCTGACCGCGCCGGAGCCGTCCAGGATCCGGAAGACGACCAGTGCCCAGCCGGTGGCGAAGACGTTCCCGGCAATCACGAGTGTCTTGCGTCCCACCCGGTCGGACAGCTTGGCGGCGACGATCGTGGTGACCGCGAAGACCACACCGGCAACGATGTTGCTCGTCAGCACCGCGGTGCGCTCGAGACCGAGCTCGGTCGACGCGTAGCTGGTCAGGTAGCTGACGCCCAGGTAGAAGGACGCGAAGAGGATCGTCAGGGCACCGGCGACCAGGAGCACCTCGCGCCACTGGTGACGGAAGACGTCAGCGAACGGCAGCCGGACCACGGCGTCGCTGCTGCGGACCTTCTTGAACGACGTCGTCTCCTCGATGGTCAGCCTGATCCAGAGGCCCACCGCAATCAGTGCGATGCTCACCAGGAACGGGATACGCCACCCCCAGGCCATGAACTGACCGTCGGTCAGGAACAGTGCGGCTGCCAGGTACGTCGCACTGGAGAGGACCAGGGCGATGCCCGGGCCGAGCTGGGGGTACATGCCGTAGTGGCCCCGCTTGGCGGCGGGAGCATTCTCCGCCGTGAGGAGGGCGGCACCGGCCCACTCACCCCCGACGGCGAGGCCTTGGGCCAGGCGCATCAGGACCAGGATGACCGGCGCAGCCACCCCGATCGTTCCGGCGGTCGGCAGGACGCCGACGACGAGCGTGGCGATGCCCATCAGCAGCAAGCTGACCACGAGGGTTCGCTTCCGACCGATACGGTCGCCGTAGTGCCCGAACACCACGGCACCCAGCGGCCGCGCGACGAACGCGACACCGAAGGTGGCGAACGACGCGATCAGCGCCGCCGCGGAGCCGAGGCCGGGAAAGAAGAGCGTGGGGAAGACCAGTGCTGCGGCCGTGCCGTAGATGTAGAAGTCGTACCACTCGATCGTGGTTCCCGAGAGGCTGGCGAAGGCGACTCGGCGCATCTGCGCCGCGCCGAGTTCCTGCTGTGAATCGGACATGGGTCTCTCCAGATGTGTGAGATGAATCTCAGTTCATAGCGAGTGAACCTAAGTTCATTTCTGATGGGGTGTCAACGAGACGCCGACACCGCCTCACTTCAGGGAGTCACCGATGGGCACGCAGACCGACCCCGCACCGGAAGTCGCCTCGGTCCGGATCACACGTGATGGAGTTCGAGATTTCTCAACCAGCATTGGGGAAACGCGACCGATGTATCACTCCGTCCGATCCGCTCGAGCCGGCGGACATCCCGACCTCCTGGTGCCGCCGACCTACCTCTTCGGTCTCGCGCTACGGACCGGTAATGCGTTCGGGTGGGCCACTGAGAGGGGCTTCGACATGGCCCGAGCGCTGCACGGCGAGCAGTCCTTCGACTACGCCGAGATGGTGTACGCGGGAGACACGGTCACCCTCTCCTCGACGTGCAGTCAGGTCGAGCAGCGTGCCAGGTTCCAACGGATCGCTCGCACGACCGAGGTCTCGCGCGGAGGGCGCCCGGTCGCTCGACTCGTGACCCTCCTCCTGTGCCCGGAGGTGGCTTCGTGAGGCTCGAAGCTCCCACCATCACCCGGGAGACGCTCGCGGCGTTCGCCGCCGCCTCCGGTGATGGCAATCCCGTGCACCTGGACCCGGAGGCTGCCCGGGCAGCAGGTCAGCCCGACGTGTTCGCGCACGGCATGCTGTCGATGGCCTGGCTCGGACGTCTGGTCACCTCGGCGTTTCCGCAGGCACGACTCGCCGGCCTGACGGTGCGTTTCACGGCGGTGACTCCGCTGGGCGCCGAGCCGGTCTTCACGCTCGAGCGCGTCGACGAGACCTCAGTGTGCCTGCGCGGGGAGCTCGCCGACGGCACCGTGACCGTGGTGGGCCGGGCAACCCTGCACGTCTGAGTCAGGCCGGACCTGTCGCACCCGTCGTGGGACGGCGGACCCAGCCGCGGGTCACACGCGGTTGGTGTGTTCGGCGATCGACACGGCGAAGCGCTGTTCGAGGTGTGTGCCGTCCACGAGGGCGTCACCGAGCGCCTCGTGGACGGGGTGGGTTCCAGTGGGGTCGACGAGTCGGTGGGCCTTGTGGGGTGAGCGCCAGACATGGGTGCCTGGCCTGGGTTCTCGCACGGTGAACTGGGCGTGGGTCTTCACCCGGTGTTGGTAGCGGCCCAGTAGGGCGGAGTTGTGGACACCGGTCTGGGCCGATGGCGCCGTCGGGTCGTGGTCGTAGGGAGCGGGGTGGTCGTAGTCGACGCGTCGGCTCACGGTCGCAGCGCGCACCGCAATCCACGAGAGCGCAGCGCGCGTTCCTCGGCCAACGCGAGCACGACGGACTGACCAAGGTCAGGACTTGAAGCCGTCCTTCACGTCGTCGATCGCGTCCTTTGCCTTCTCTCCGGCGTTCTTGAAACTCGCCTCGGCCTGGTCACCCTTGCCCTCGGCCTCGAGCTCTTCATCGCCCTTGGCCTTGCCGGTGGATTCCTTCACCTTGCCCTTGGCATCCTGCATTGCGTTCTTGGCCTTGTCCGCGAGGCTCATCTGATGCTCCTTCTCAGTGGTCAGCGTCTCTTCCCGGTCACTGGCGCGGTACCCAGAGACGTGCGCGGCATGCGGGCGAAGCGCCGCGCCGAGAGGTCCTCGTGCGCCAGACGCCGCAGGGTCAGCAGGACGGGCTCGGCGAGCACAGTGCCGATCACGGCGTACGTCGCCGCGCCCTCGCGACTGACGTCGGACATGCCGGCGATCTCGTTCTTCGCGACGTCGGCGGCCGCGTCCGCATAGGCCGCCAGCGCCTCCGCGTCCAGCCCCTGGCCGGCGGCATCGAGCGCGTCGAGAGCAGCGGCCAGGGCCTCGGCATGCCTTCCACCATTGGTGACCTTCCAGCGCCGGGACTTGATCATCCGCGCCACGAGCTCGCGCGACTCCTCGCTCGGCTGGCGGCTCGGGACCGGCGACAGCTCCTCGTGCGCACTGGCAAGTACGTCGTGCAGGTCGGCCTTGGTGTCGTCGACGGCGTCGATCACCGCACGCACCCGATCGAGGCCCATCCCCGCCACGTCGACCAGGGCACGGATCAGGCGGAGTCGCTCGACGTGGCGTTCGTCGTACACCGCTCGGGTGGCGCCGGTGGCCACGCCCGGAGGCAGCAGCTTCTCGCGCAGGTAGAACTTCACGGTCGGCACTGGCACGCCGCTGCGCTCGGAGAGCTCGGACATCCACATGGCAAACATCTTGACATTGGACAGCCACCTATCCAACTATTGGATAGTCCAGTATCCAAACGAGGAGAGGTCGCCATGTCCGACGAATCCCGCATCCTTGCCGGCATCCTGCTGCTCTCGCTGGTCACCGTCGAGACCGGCGGCGCCTACATGCTGGCGATCGTGCGCGGCAAGGTGCCGGCGACGCCGTTCCAGGAGAAGTTCGCCAGGGCCGGCCACGCGCATGCCGGCGTACTGCTGCTGCTCGGCCTTCTCTGCCAGCTCCTCGCCGACGCCACCACGCAGACCGGCTTCTTCGACTGGCTCTCCCGGGCGGCGGTGCCGATCGCGGCACTGCTGATGCCCGGCGGGTTCTTCTTCGCCTCGATGGGCAAGGGACGCACCGAGCCCAACGGTTTCATGGCCATGGTCGTCGTCGGCGCCGTCGTGCTGGCCGCGGGCCTGCTCAGCCTGGGCATCGGCCTGTTGACGGCCTAGAGAACGCAAGAACGTGTGGGTTCTGACTCATCTGGTACGTCAGAACCCACACGTTGTCCGATCAACGGATCAGAACTTGTCCTTCAGGTCGTTGCCGAGGTCCTTGGCCTTCTCGCCGGCGTCCTTGACGCTGGCCTCGGCCTGGTCGGACTTGCCGTCGGCCTCGAGACTGTCGTTGCCGGTGACGTCTCCGACGGCTTCCTTCACCTTGCCGATTGCGTCTTCGGCTGCGTTCTTGGCCTTGTCGATGAAGCTCATGGCGTCGTGCTCCTTCTCGCTGGGTCAGTAGGTCGACTCCAGTCCAGCACGGTCACCCTCAGAGTCAAGGGACACCGAATGAACAACGTCCTGCGTCGTGGTTGCCCGAGCAACCGTGACGGCAGGACGTTGTCGTGGTTGACCAAGCAACCGTGACGCAGGACGTCGTGAAGGGTCTGAGGTCAGCGGCGACCGCTGCTGAAGGAGGCCGCGCTGTGCGAGCCGCCCCCAGCCGATGCGCCGCCGGACGCGCCACCGCTGCGACCACGCGAGCGGCTGCGGTTGCCGCCGCCGCTGCCGTTGCCCGAGGGCTTGCCGGCACCGGCACCACCGCTGCGCGCGGAGCTGCCGCGCGACGAGGAGCCGCCGCTGTTGCCGCCGGAACGCGCGCCACCGTTGGTCTTGGCGGCACCGCCACGCGAACGACGCGGACGACCGCCACCGGACTTGCCGCCCGAGCCCGAGCCGGAACCGGCCGAGCCCATGTTGTTGCCGCCGGACTCGATGACCAGGCCTCCGGGCGTCAGGCGCTCACCGGGGGCGAGCTGCTCGAGGATCGGGTGGGCCGCACCATTGAGGCGGGTCGTGGTCGGCTTGATGCCCGCGGCCCGGGTCAGCGCGCGCACGTCGCCGACCTGGTCGTCGGTCATCAACGTGATGACCGTGCCCTCGGCGCCGGCTCGCGCCGTACGGCCGGAGCGGTGCAGGTAGGCCTTGTGCTCGGCCGGCGGGTCCGCGTGCACGACGAGCGCGACGTCATCGACGTGGATGCCGCGGGCGGCGACGTCGGTGGCGACGAGCGTGGTGGCCTTGCCGGCGTGGAACGCATCCATGTTGCGGGTGCGCGCGTTCTGGCTGAGGTTGCCGTGCAGGTCGACCGTCGGGATGCCGTTCTTGTTGAGCTGACGGGCCAGCGCCTTGGCGCCGTGCTTGGTGCGGGTGAAGATCACCGTGCGGCCGGGGGCACTGGCCAGGTCGGCGAGCACCGGCACGCGGTGTTCGCGGTTCAGGTGCAGCACGTGGTGGCTCATCTGCGAGACCGGCGACTGCGCCGAGTCGGCCTGGTGGGTCTTCGGGTTGTGCAGGAACTGCTTGACCAGCGTGTCGATCGCGTTGTCGAGCGTCGCGGAGAACAGCAGGCGCTGGCCGTTGGTCGGCGTCTGCTTGAGCAGGCGGCGTACGGCGGGCAGGAAGCCCAGGTCGGCCATGTGGTCGGCCTCGTCGAGGATGGTGACCTCGACGTCGCCGAGGGTGCAGTGCCCCTGGGCGATGAGGTCCTCGAGGCGACCCGGGCAGGCCAGCACGATGTCGACGCCGTTGCGCAGGCCCTGGACCTGCGGGTTCTGGCCGACACCACCGAAGACGGTCTGCGTGGACAGGCCGAAGACCTTGGCCAGCGGCTTGAGCGACTCGTTGATCTGGCCGACCAGCTCACGCGTGGGGGCCAGGATCAGCGCGCGGGGCGCCTTGGTGCGGGGCTTGCGGTTGGACGCGGCGAGGCGCGCCACCAGCGGCAGCGCGAACGCGAACGTCTTGCCGGAGCCGGTGCGGCCACGGCCGAGGACGTCGCGGCCGGCCAGCGAGTCAGGAAGCGTGGCGGCCTGGATGGGAGTGGGGACGGTGATGCCGAGATCGTTGAGCACGGCCACGAGATTCGCGGAAACGCCGAGATCGCCGAAAGAGGGCACAGTTGAAGCAGTAGACAAGAGAAGTAGTCGCTATCCGTTGGTGTGTCTCACCAAACAGTCACGAACCCCGAGGTTCGGAAGGCAGCGCATGAAAGGCGAATCCCACTGGAGGGCTCCGCGCGCCGGCGACCCGAGGCAAGACTCAACGGGTTGCTATTTACAAGGATAGGGCACACAAGCCCCATTGGTGGCATCCAGTGACCAGTCACACAGCGTTGATCAGACAGAACGTTGATCAGACTCAGGCTGATCGGCTGCACAGGGTCAGCGGAACTGCAGGACCCCGTCGTCGAGGTCGGTCCTGCGGATCGTGCGGACGTCGTGGAACCAGCTCTGCTTCAGCTTCCACGGCTCGACGTCGCCCTGCTTGGGCAGCTCGTCGAGCGAGCGCAGCACGTAGCCGGCCTCGAAGTCCATGAACGGCTCTTCCCCGACACCCGCCTGGCGCACGGGTACGACGGTGCGCGCGCCGACCTCGGTCATGTGTTGGAGCAGCCGGCAGACGAACTCGGCGACCAGGTCGGCCTTGAGCGTCCACGACGCGTTCGTGTAGCCGACCGTGTAGGCGAAGTTGGGCAGGTCGCTGAGCATCAGCCCGCGGTAGGCCATCGTCGAGGGCGCGTCGAGCTTCTCGCCGTCGACGGTCACCTCGACACCGCCGAACAGGCGCAGGTTGAGGCCGGTCGCGGTGATGATGATGTCGGCCTCGAGCTCCGCACCCGAGCCCAGACGCAGGCCGGTCTCGGTGAACGTGTCGATGGTGTCGGTGACGACCTCCGCCTTGCCGTGGCGGATCGCACGGAACAGGTCGCCGTTCGGCACCAGGCACAGGCGCTGGTCCCACGGGCCGTACGTCGGCTTGAAGTGCACGTCGACCGGATAGCCCTCGGGCAGCTGCTTCTGGTTCAGCCGGCGGATCAGTCGGCGTACCAGCCTGGGCTGCTTCTGGCTGACGTTGTAGAGCGCACTGGCCTGGGCGATGTTCTTGATCCGGGTGACGTTGTACGCCGCCTGCCGGGGCAGCACCTTGCGCAGTCCGAGCGCGAGCGGGTCGCGGGCCGGCAGCGAGAGGATGTACGTCGGCGAGCGCTGCAGCATGGTGATCTTGGCGGCGTCGTCCGCCATCGCCGGGACCAGCGTCACCGCGGTCGCTCCGGAGCCGATCACGACGACCTTCTTCCCGGCGTACGTCAGGTCCGCCGGCCAGTGCTGCGGGTGCACGATCTCGCCACGGAAGCGCTCGCGGCCCGTGAACTCGGGCGTGTAGCCCTCGTCGTAGTTGTAGTAGCCGGTGCACGACCAGAGGAATGACGCGGTGTAGGTCTTCGACTCGTCGCCCTCGTCGACGGCCACCCGCCAGGTCGCCGACTCGGAGTCCCAGTCGGCCGAGGTGACGTGCTGGTCGTAGCGGATCCGCTCGTCGACGCCGTACTCCCGCGCGGTCTCGCGGACGTAGTCGAGGATCGAGGCGCCGTCGGCCAGCGCCTTGTCGCCGAGCCACGGCTTGAACCTGTAGCCGAGCGTGTACATGTCGGAGTCGGACCGCACGCCCGGGTAGCGGAAGAGGTCCCACGTGCCACCGCTGGACGGCCGCCGCTCGAGGACGAGGTAGGTCTTGTCGGGTTGGCGCGTGGCCAGGGTGGCGGCGGCGCCGATCCCCGAGAGACCGGCACCGATGATGAGGACGTCGACGTGTTCGCTCACCCGACCGAGGCTACTGAATGTTATTCAATTAGGGAAGGTCAATGGCAGAAGGGTCGACTCGCGACCGCTCAGCAACCGTGGTTGATCTGGGCACAGGTGTCCTGGCCCCATTGCAGGTCGTACGAGGCGGTCGTGCCGTCGTCGAAGGTCACCTGGACCCGCACCGGCTCGGTCTCGGCCGTCTGGTCCACCAACGGACCGCTCGTGGCCACGTAGGTCATCAGCCACATGTCCTTGCCGATCACCGCGTCCTGCGTGTGGCCGTCGGGGAACGTGTAACTGATCGACGCGACGTCGGGCAGCGTCGGCCCGCCGGCGACGTACTGCCCCACCAGGTGGTCGTCCATGGAGTAGTTCTGGCTGAGCGCGTAGGTCTGCTTCGACCAGACGTCGTTGGTCGAACGGTTGCCGATCAGGGTCGGCACACCCCCGTCGGAGGTGGCAGCCCAGTCGTCGCAGATCACCCAGGTCGCCCCGTCGGTCCACAGCTGTGCCGTGCCCTCGTCGTACGTCGTGCTGCCGGCGAGCCGCGCGGCCGAGAGGAGGTTGCCGACCTCGTCCGCACAGGGGACGGGCGGCTCCACCCGCATTTCGTTCTCGGGGATCTTCGCCGTGGTCGAACCCCGGCCGGGCATCGTCGACGCCGGCGGGTCCGGCGCCTTCACCGTCGGGTCCGGGTCGCTGGCCGTGCCGGACCCTGCGGGCGCGATCTCGCCGGAGCGGTCCCGGCCGTCGTCGTCGCCGTTCAGGAACAGGCCGGCCCCCAACGCGGCGATGCCGACCATGGCGGCCGCGGCGACGGTCGGCACGAGCCACGCGTGGCGCGGCCGGTCGGCGTCGGAGCGGCCGATCGCCTCGGTCAGCTCGGCACGCATGCGCGCCTTCGACTGCTCGTCGAGCGGACGCTCGGGAGGCAGTTGGTCGTCAGTCGGGTTGTGGTCAGTCATGGTCGTTCTCCCCTTCGGAGACTGCTGCGTGGAGCCGCCGCCTCGCCCGCGAGAGACGCGAGCGCACGGTTCCGACGGGTATGCCGAGTGCCGCCGCTGCCTGCTCGTAGGTCAGCTCGGACCACACGACCAGGGAGAAGATCTCCTGGTCGCGGCGCGGCAGGCCCTCATGAGCGGTCAGCAGTGCAGCCATCCGGCGTTCGTCGTCCAGGCGGCCGATGACCGCCTCGGCATGGTCAGGAGAGTCGGCATCGACGGGCAGACGTCGTACGGCGGCGAGGTGCCGGCGTTGCTTGCGATTGAGGTTGCGGCACACGTTGGTGGCGATGCCGTAGAGCCACGGCAGCGCCGACGAGTCGTGCAACATCACGCGTTCACGCCCGCGCCAGGCCTCGAGAAAGACCGTGGAGGTCGCGTCCTGTGCGGCATCCCACGACGCCGTACGACGGAAGCAGTGGTTGTAGATGCGGTCGGCGTACCTGTCGAACAGGATGCCGAGCGCGGATCCTTCACCGTTGCGCAAGCCGTCGACCAGCTCATTGTCGCTGAGCTCAGCCATGTCGATGCCCCCGAAGATGCTTGTCACCATGCCCTGTTTGTGTCCGCAGGTGGACAAGAGTTCCAACGATTCTGCGACCGCAGGGGCGAGGGCGGCAACCAGCGTTCACTTGAACAGGCAGTTCGGACCCCTGAGCCGTTCGCTGAGCGTGGAAGGTCAAGGTCGAGCGACGAACTGTCTGCTCAAATGAACCGGACCGCCTGCAGAACAGGCGGTCCGGGTTGAGGCAGGATGGATCAAGCGGCAGCTTCGGCCAGCTTCTTGTTCTCGGCACGGCGCTGCACGGCGTCGTACGCCCGTCGCACCTTCGGCCCACCGGTGGTGAGCTTGTAGAGCAGGGCGAACTGCTGGGGCGCGTTCTTCACGTTGGTCTGCTCGAGCCAGCCGTTCGGCAGCGAGAGCCGGACGATCTTGTGCCACGCGCTGCCGACCTGGCGGGGCAGCGACGCCGAGTGGTAGTTGAGCTCGTACTTCTCGAAGAGCGCCTGCACCCTGGGCGCGACCTCGGAGTACCGGTTGCTGGGCAGGTCCGGGAAGAGGTGGTGCTCGATCTGGAAGCTCAGGTTGCCGGTCATCAGGTGCATCGGCTTCGAGCCGGAGATGTTGGCCGAACCGAGCATCTGGCGGACGTACCACTGGCCGCGGGTCTCGTTGGCGGGGATCGACTTCTTCTCGAACGTCTCTACGCCTTCGGGGAAGTGGCCGCACATGATCACCGAGTGCGTCCACAGGTTGCGGACCAGGTTCGCGGTGAAGTTCGCGGCGAGGGTCGGCAGGAACGAGCCGGTCGGGATCGACAGCGCCGGGTGGACCACGTAGTCCTTGGTGGCCTGACGGCGGATCTTCTTCAGCGTGTTCTTCGCGTTGCGCTTGAAGGCGTCGCTGCGCTTCTCCTTGGGAATGCGCAGGTTCTTGCCGAGCTCGAGGTCGTACGCCGCGATGCCGTACTCGAAGAAGCAGGCGTTGATGAAGTTCCACACCGGCTGGCCGAGCAGGAACGGCGACCAGCGCTGGTCCTCGTCGACCCGCATGATGCCGTAGCCGAGGTCGTTGTCCTTGCCGACGATGTTCGTGTAGGTGTGGTGCACCTGGTTGTGCGAGTGCTTCCAGCCCTCCGCGGTGGAGGCGTTGTCCCACTCCCACGTGGTCGAGTGGATCTTCGGGTCACGCATCCAGTCCCACTGGCCGTGCATGACGTTGTGCCCGATCTCCATGTTCTCGAGGATCTTGGCGACGCTCAGGCCGACCGTGCCCGCGATCCAGGCGGGCGGGAAGATGCTGGCCAGCAGCACCGCACGCGAGCCGAGCTCGAGCTTGCGCTGCACGTCGACGACCTTGCGGATGTAGGCGGCGTCGCTGGCGCCGCGGGAGTCGATGATGTCCTGGCGGATCGCGTCGAGCTCGATGCCGATCTGCTCGATGTCTTCGGGCGTCAGGTGCGCCGTCGGGTTCTCGGCCTTCTTCGTGATGACAGTCATGGTGATGTCTCCTTCTCCGCTGATCGAGGAGGTCGCTCTGCGACCGTCTCGAGATCGAGGACAGTTGAAGTCAGTGGTCGATGTGGCACGGCCCGGCGGCCGCGCTGATGCAGGTCTGGATCGGTACGCCGCCGTTGTCGGTCTCGCCCGGGGTGGCGGTGGTGATCGCGCCGTTGCGCAGGTCGCGGACGGCGCCTTCACGCATCGGCAGCACGCAGCCCATGCAGATGCCCATGCGGCAACCGCTGGGCATCAGGACGCCGGCCTGCTCGGCCGCGTCGAGGATCGTGGTCGCACCGTCGAGGTCGAGGCTCACGCCCGACTTCTCCAAGGTGACCGTGCCCCCCTCGCCCGCGGCGATGACGACCGGGCGGAACTGCTCGGTGAACAGCTCGAGCCCGGCGGCCTCGTGGTGCTTCGCGAGCGCGTCGAGAAGACCACCGGGGCCACAGGCGTACGTCGTACGCTCGGCCAGGTCGGGGACGAGCTCGGAGAGCGTGTCGATGTCGAGCACGCCGTGCACGTCGTCGTACCGGTCGACCAGGTTGATCGCGCCGGCCTCGTGCAGCTCGTGCAGGTTGTCGATGAAGATCGACTCGGGGCGGCTCGGGGCAACGTGGACGACCGTGATGTCGAGCGCCTTGCTGCGGTCGAGCCGCAGGACGCCGGAGTCCGTGGCCGGGAAGAGGTTGCGCAGCATGCCGACGACCGGGGTGACCCCGGAGCCGGCGGTGACGAAGAGCAGCTTGCCCGGCTTCGACGCGAGCACGAAGTCGCCGGTCGCCTGCTCGAGGTGGACCAGCGTGCCAGCCTCGGCGCGGTGGACGAGGTGGTTGCTGACCTTGCCGTCGGGGACGGCCTTGACGGTGATCGAGATGTTGCCGTCGGCGCGCGGGCCGTGGGTCAGCGAGTAGGCGCGCCATTCACGGACGCCGTCGACGTCGATGCCGATCCGGAGGTACTGGCCGGGCACGTGGCCTGCCCAGTCCGCCCCGGGGCGGATCACGATCGTCGCGGCATCCGCGGTCTCCGGGTGCACCGAGACGATGCGGCCCCGGAGGTCCGCCCCACTGCGCAAGGGGGCGAACAGGTCGAGGTAGTCGGCCGGCAGCAGCGGCGTGGTCGCTGCCTCCACGACCCTGACCAGTCGGTCACGGAGTCGTGTCGAGCTGCCAGCACCATCAAGAAGGACCATGTGACCATCGTGCCCGCCTCCACGTGTGAAGTCCTGACCCTCCCTGCGTGAATCTGGAGTAGTCTTTTGTTCGCAGCGAGTGAAAGAAGGCGTCCATGAGCGAGCCACGCAGTGCCCGTCTGGGCGGACTGCGCCTGCCGGACCCGGTGATCGCCGCCATGCGTGGCGAGCTGGCCGGCTGTGCCGAGCGCGTGGTCAGCTCGGTGATCCGCGAGGTGCCGAGCTACTCCGAGCCGTTCCGCGGCCGCATGGGGCGCAACATCGAGACCGCCGTGACGATGGCACTGAGCGGCTTCCTCGACATGACCGCCACGCCCGCCGGGGCTGGCCCGGGCAGCCGGGTCGAGTCGGTCTTCGAGGCGGCGTACGCCCTGGGTCGCGGCGAGGCGCGCAGCGGGCGCAGCATGGACGCCCTTGCTGCGGCGTACCGCGTGGGCGCCCGCACCGCCTGGCACGACCTGAGCAGCAGCGCCGTCGAGGCGGGGCTCCCCGCCGCCGAGCTGGCCCGCTTCGCGGAGCTGGTCTTCGACTACATCGACGAGCTGTCGGCGGTCAGCGTCTCCGGTCACGCGGACGAGCTGGCCACGTCCGGGCGCGTCCGCGAGCGGCATCTGGAACGACTGGCCGCCGGACTCCTGGCCGACCTCGGCGCCGATGACGCGCTGGCCCTGGCCGAGCGCGCCGACTGGGAGCCGCCCACCACGCTGACCGCGGTGATCACGCCGGAGTCGACGCTGGGCACCCTGCGAACGCTCATCGATCCTCGCTCGCTGATCGCCGGCACGGAGGCGCCCGGCCTCGACGAGCACCCCGACATGACCGCGATCCTGGTCGCCGACCTCGACTCCCGGGGCCGCCGCGAGCTGGTTCGCCGCATCGGCGACCGCACCGCAGCGATCGGACCGAGCCGGCCGTGGATCGACGCCAAGGGCTCCTACGTGCGCGCCCTGCGCACGCTCGGGCTCGGCCTGGGCGGTGAGGAGTCGTCCGTCGACACCGACGACCACCTGGTGCCGCTGGTGACCACCGCCGACGGCTCCGCCCTGGCCGACCTGCGGGCCCGTGTGCTCGCACCGATGGACGGCCTGCGCCCCTCGACGGTCGCCAAGCTCACCGAGACCCTGCGCGCCTGGCTGCTCCATCAGGGCCGGCGCGACGACATCGCCGCCGCACTCTTCGTGCACCCGCAGACAGTGCGCTACCGCGTCGGCCGGCTGCGCGAGCTGTACGGCGACCGCCTGGCCGACCCGCAGTTCGTGCTCGAGGCGACGATCGCCCTGGCCTGACTTCGACCCGGGCACCCGCGCGTACCGCCGAACGGGCACAACGCCGCACTTTCCCCCACATTTGAGCCGAATCGGGCCATTGCGCCCGTTCTTCGGTACGACGGCGGGTGGGTCAGAGGGGTGGGACGGCGGGTAGGTCAGAGCGTGGGACGGCAGGTGGGTCAGAGCGTGGGCTCGGTGGGGATCGAGAGCGTCAGGATGGCGTCCTCGATCATCTCCTCCTGCTCGAGCGACGCCTCGAGCCCGCGCAACCGGATGGCCAGCTCGCCCTCGCGGTCGTCGCCGGTGAGGTCGACGGCGGCCACGATGAAGAACCGGTGCGGGCCGACGTACTCGACGTGGAGGTAGCTGACCCGGTGGATCTCCGGACGCGCCTTCAGGGTGGCCAGCACCCGGCCCTCGAGCTGCGGCGAGATCTCCTCCCCGAGCAGGTAGTCCATGTTGCGCCGCATCAGGAACACCGCCACGAAGCCCAGCAGCAGGCCCACGGCGATCGAGCCCAGGGCGTCGAAGATCGCGTTGCCGGTCAGCTGGTGCAGCGCGATGCCGCTGGCCGCGAGGACCAGACCGATGATGGCGGCCGAGTCCTCCATGAAGACCGCGCGCAGGGTCGAGTCGGAGGTGCGGTCGACGAACTTGAGCGGCCGCATGCCGAAGGAGCGCGCCTGGCCGACCACCTGGCGGGTGGCCTGGGTCAGCGAGATGCCCTCGAGCACGAACGCGATGCCGAGCACGACGTAGTTGATCAGGTAGTCGGGATCCTCGGACTCCCCGGTCAGCTCGGTGAGCCCGTGCCAGACCGAGACCACCGCACCGGCCGCGAACAGGCCGAACGCGGCCACCAGCGACCAGACGTACGTCGCCCGGCCGTAGCCGCGGGGGTGGCTCTCGTCGCGGGCCCGCCCGCCCGAGCGCTCGGCGAAGAGCAGGAAGACCTCGTTGCCGGTGTCGGCCCATGAGTGTGCCGCCTCGGCCACCATCGAGGCCGACCCGGTGACCGCGGCGGCCACGGACTTCGCCGTCGCCACGAGGGCATTGGCGACCAGCGCCACCAGCACGGTCACGAGGGACGCACTGCCCTCCTGCTTCGCGTCGGCCATGCACCAGTTCTATCGCAGGACGGCGACCGGGAGGTTCCGGTGCGGTTCAGGCCTCGTCGCCGACGGCGTCCTCGTCGCCGGCCAGCGGCAGGAAGACCGACTGCTGGCGGGTGCGGGGCGGGGCCACCGAGTCAGCACCGAAGATGCGTGCCCGTAGCGGGGCGGTGAGCACGCCGAGGGGCGCGGTCGCGACGTACAGGTAGGCCACCGTGACACCCGTGGTGGCCGGGGCCAGCGCCAGCCCGGCGGCCACGACGAGTACGGCGACCGTGGTGCACACGCGGGTCTGCGTGGTGCGGGGCGTGACCAGGTCGCGGAAGGAGCGGAACCGGACCGTCGAGACCATCAGCAGGGCGGGCACGAGGCTGATCGCGACCGGGACCAGGATGGCCGGGCCGACCCGGAAGTCGGGGCCGGCGACGTCGGGGTTGTCCATCGCGAACACCGTGGCCATCACGACCGCGGCGGCGGCCGGCGAGGGCAGGCCGATGAAGTAGCGCTTGTCGTCGGTCGGGTCGATGGTGAAGTTGAAGCGCGCCAGCCGGAAGCCGGCGCAGGCGAGCCAGAAGAACGCCGCCAGCCAGGCGATCACCGGCCACTCGGGCAGCACCCAGGTGTAGACCAGCACGGCCGGCGCGAGGCCGAACGAGACCAGGTCGGCCAGCGAGTCGAGCTGGACTCCGAACGGGGAGGTGGCGCCCACCAGCCGGGCGACCGCACCGTCGGCGATGTCCATCACGATGGCGACCGCGATCAGGATCGCGGCGAGCTGGAAGTGCCCGGAGGTGGCCAGCAGGACCGACGAGAACCCACAGCCCATGTTGGCCGTCGTGAAAAGGCTCGGCGAGGTGACCCGCAACTGCTCGCGGGCGCTGAGCTGGCGAAGCGAGACGACCTCGGCGCCGGAGTGGGACTCGAGTCGCCAGCGCCGAAGCAGCCGGCGTCGCAGTGAGCTGTCCGTCATCGGGCGGCTCCGGGCCAGGTGGCCAGGACCGTCTCCCCGGCGACCGTGCGGTCGCCCTCCTTGACGTGCAGCTCGACGCCGGGCGGCAGGAAGACGTCCATCCGGGAGCCGAACTTCATCAGGCCGATGCGCGCGCCGGTGCCCACCTCGTCGCCAGCCTTGACCCGGGTGACCACGCGTCGCGCGACCAGTCCGACGATCTGACGGAAGACGTAGGTGCGCTGCTCGCCGCGAACCGTGCGGTTCATGACGATGTCGCTGCGCTCGTTCTCGAACGCCGACTCGAACTTGTAGGCGGCCAGCCACTTCCCGGGCCGGTAGGTCACCGACTCCACCACGCCGGCGTACGGCGCCCGGTTGATGTGCACGTCGAAGAGCGACAGGAAGATGCTGATCTGCTGCCAGTCCCCCTGCGCCGGATCCCTGGGAGGTGCCACGCCGGGCTGGGCCGGGCCGGCGTGCATGACCTTGCCGTCGGCGGGGGCGACGACGGTGTCCTCGTCGACGTCGGCCAGGTCGGCTGCGCGCTCGGGGTCACGGAAGAACGCCACCAGCCCGACCGGCAGTGCGAGCAGGCCGGCGGCCAGCTTCGGGTGGCCGGTCAGCAGCGCGAGGCCGCTGGGGATGGTGCCGATCGCGGCCGGGAGAGCGGCCTCGCGGTCGATGGCGGTGCCCAAGATGTTCACGAATCTCCGTCGGATTGCGGTCAGTGCTGCGGCACAACCTAACCCGAATCGGACAGATCACCCTCCCCGTCGCGTCGCTTCAGGCACTCACGAGCGCCTCGGTGTCATGAACCTCACGAGCCGCGATTGCCTCCGCCAGGGCGAGTACGACGAGCGCGGCGAGGGCCAGCCCGGCACCGACCCACAGGGGTGAGGTGTAGCCCAGGCCGGCGGTGATCGCGAGACCGCCCAGCCATGCGCCGATGGCGTTGCCGAGGTTGAAGGCGCCGATGTTGGCACCCGAGGCGAGGGTCGGCGCCTGTCCCGCGTGGTCCATGACCCGCATCTGGAGTCCGGGCACGGTGGCGAACCCGAAGGCACCCATGAGGAAGAGGGCGACGACGGTGAGTGCCTTGCTCTCCGCGGTGAGCGCGAAGAGGACCATGACGACGACCAGCCCGGCCAGCACCACGAACAAGGTGCGCGCGACGGCCCTGTTGGCCGCCCGGCCGCCGAACAGGTTGCCCACGAACAGCCCGACACCGAAGAGGACGAGCAGCCACGGGATCCACGAGTCGGCGAAGCCGCTGACCCCGGTGAGCGTGTAGGCGATGTAGGTGAACGCCCCGAACATGCCGCCGAAGCCGAGCACGGTGACCGCCAGCGACAACCAGACCTGGCCGCTGGTGAACGCCCCCAGCTCCTGCCTCAGGCGAGGTGGCGCGTCGGCACCGGCGACCTTGCCGGGCACCAGCAGGGCGATGGCGACGAACGAGACGATGCCGATCGCGGTGATCGCCCAGAACGTCGAGCGCCAGCCCGCGGCCTGGCCGAGCAGGGTGCCGGCCGGCACGCCGAGCACGTTGGCGCTGGTCAGTCCGGCGAACATCAACGCGATGGCACCGGCCTTCTTCTCCGGCGCGACCAGGGAGGCGGCCACCACGGACCCGATGCCGAAGAACGCGCCGTGGCACAGGGCGGCGATGATGCGGCCGACCAGCATCGCGTCGTACGACGTGGCCAGCGCGGAGACCAGGTTCCCGACGATGAACAGCACCATCAGGCCGAGCAGCACCTGCTTGCGCGGCAGGCGTACGACGGCCGCGGTCAGCAGGATCGCGCCGACCGCGACGCTGAGCGCATAGCCGGAGATCAGCCAGCCGGCAGTGGCCTCGCTGACCGCGAAGTCGGCTGCCACCTCGGGCAGCAGGCCGGCGATCACGAACTCAGTGAGTCCGATGCCGAAGCCGCCCACGGCGAGGGCCAGCAGTCCGGGTTTCATGGAAGCTCCTTTGCGTGTGCAATATGCCGCGTGTGCAACGTTTTCGCTCGAGATTAGTTGCACGCGCTGGTTATTGCAAACGGGCGCTATGATGGTGCGCATGGGAATCAGTGACGAGGCGGTCCAGGTGCGGGCCCAGGGCTGGCGCCGACTGGCCGCGCTGCACCAGATGATCGAGGCGCGGCTCGAGCAGGCACTCTCGAGCGGTCACGGCCTCTCGGTCGTCGAGTTCACCGTGATGGACGCGCTGTCCCGCCAGGACGGCTGGCACATGCGCATGGCCCAGCTGGCCCGCGCTGCCGCACTCTCCCCGAGCGCGACCACGCGCCTGGTCAACCGACTGGAGGACCGCGGGTTGCTGACCCGCATCCTCTGCGCCGACGATCGGCGCGGCATCTACACCGAGCTCACTGCCTCAGGGCGCAAGGCGCTGACCAAGGCCCGCCCCGACCACGACCGGGCACTGGAGGACGCGCTGGCCGAGGCCGGCGCCACCCCCGAAGTCGCCTCGCTGGCCGACTTCCTGACCGCCTGACCGGGACTCGGAGTCAGGGCCCCGAGAGTGACCTTCGTGTCGTCCAACGGCCCGACTCACGACACGAACCTCACTCTCGGCACTGCGAACGGTCCGACTCAGGCCTGGACTGCGGAGCCACCCTCGAGCAACGCGTCGACGTCGTCGATGCCCCATGCCGCAAGGGCCTCACGGGTGTGCGCGCCGGGGCCGGGCGCGGGCGGCGACGACAGGGTCGCCTCGGTGCGCGAGAACCGTGGGGCCGGTGCCGGCTGGGTCAGGCCCTCGTGCTCGACGAAGACGCCACGGGCCTTCATGTGCGGGTGCTCGATCGCCTCACTGATCGGGATGATCCCGGCCACGCAGGCGTCGGTTCCCTCGAACACCTCGACCCACTCGGCCTGGGTGCGGGTCGCGAAACGCTCGGCGATCAACGCCTTCAGTGTGGAGTAGTTGGCCGCGTCGTAGCGGTCGGGCGCGATGTCCTTGATCTCCAGGAGCTCCACGAACAGGTCGTAGAACTGCGGCTCCAGCGGACCGACCGACATGTGCTTGCCGTCCGAGGTCTCGTAGACGTCGTAGTACGGCGTGCCGCCGTCGAGCAGGTTCGAGGCGCGCTCCTCATGGAAGCCGCCGCCGGCCAGGAAGGCCGCGGTCATCGCGTTCAGGTGGGCGGTGCCGTCGACGATCGCCGCGTCGACGACCTGGCCCTGTCCGCTGGTGCGCGACTCGAGCAGCGCGGCGAGGATGCCCATCACGAGGTACGTCGACCCACCGCCGAAGTCGCCGACCAGGTTGGCCGGGAACGACGGCCGCGCCTTGTCCTGGCCGAGCCCGTGCAGGGTGCCGGTGATCGCGATGTAGTTCATGTCGTGCCCGGCGACCTGGGCGAACGGGCCGGTCTGGCCCCAGCCCGTCATCCGGCCGTAGACCAGCTTCGGATTGCGGGCCAGGCACTCGTCGGGACCGAGGCCCATCCGCTCGGTGACGCCGGGGCGCATGCCCTCGACCAGCACGTCGGCCCCCTCGACCAGCTTCAGCACCGTCTCGACGGCAGCCGGGTCCTTGAGGTTGAGCGCGACACTCGGACGACCGCGGTTGAGCAGGTCGTGCGATCCGCCGGTGAGCATCTGACCACGCGGTCGCTCGATGCGGATGACGTCGGCACCGAGGTCGGCCAGGATCATGCAGGCGTGCGGGCTGGGCCCGATGCCGGCGATCTCGACGACCTTCACTCCACGCAGCGGACCAGTGCCCTGACCAAGTTCGATAGTCATGCCGCCGATCATGACAGATCCACTGTCACGATCGGCGGCCGGAATCACTCAGTGGGCGTGGTGGGCGTGCTCGTCGGCGCCACCGTGGTGCATCTCGTGGACCACGGCGTGGCCCAGGCCCCGACTCATCAGCCAGCGGTTCACCGGCACCGTGAGCACGAAGGCCAGGGCCAGTGAGAACGCGAGGGCGGTCCAGAAGAGCCAGGCGCCGAGGCCGGCGTCCATCGCACCCGGCACGGTGACCATCACGGTGTTGTCGATGATCTCCATGACCAGGATCGAGACGGTGTCGGCGGCCAGCGCCGTACGCACCGCCGAGCGGACGTCGAGACCGGCACGGCGCACGCCGACGAAGGTGAGCAGGTAGCCGAAGAAGAAGGCCAGCGCGACCGCGAGGACGACGCTCGGCCCCGCGCTCCAGCCCAACCAGGTGGCCAGCACCATGCCCAGGACCTCACCGATCGCACAGCCGGTGAGGCAGTGGAGGGTGGCCGACATTGCCATGCGCCAGGACGTGTTCATGATCAGGACGGTATACCCCTAGGGGGTATACCGCAAGGTGACCCCCGCCACGCAGGCTTGCAACTAGTTGCATAGGTGTCGCAGGATGGTCGGCATGGCCCTCGAACACGCGCTCCTCGTCTCCCTGAGCGAGCGCGCGGCCTCAGGCAGCGAGCTGACCCGGCGCTTCGACAAGTCGATCGGCTACTTCTGGACCGCCAGCCACCAGCAGATCTACCGCGTTCTGGGCCGCATGGAGAAGGACGGCTGGGTCACCTCCACCGTCGTCGCCCAGCAGGGCCGCCCCGACAAGAAGGTGTACGACGTCACCGAGCCGGGTCGCCTCGAGCTCGAGCGCTGGCTGGCCGAACCGACGTCGGGTGATCCGCTGCGCTCCGACCTGATGGTGAAGATGCGCGGGGCGTCGTACGGCGACCGCACGACGATCCTCGACCAGGCCCGGGAGAAGCTCGACGACCACCGGAAGAAGCTCTCGCTCTACCACCATCTCGAAGCCCGCGACTTCCCGGACCCGTCCGGACTCTCCGGCCATGACCTCGACGTCTTCCTCGTGCTCCGCGGCGGCGTACGCCTCGAGGAGTTCTGGATCGACTGGCTGACCGAATACATCGACGCCCACACGAAAGCTGAGCGATGAACAACTACCCCCACCTCCTCGAGCCGATCACGATCGGGTCGACCACGCTGCGCAACCGTGTCGTGATGGGCTCGATGCACACCGGTCTGGAAGACGCCTTCTGGAACCTGCCCAAGCTTGCGGCGTACTTCGCCGAACGCGCCAAGGGCGGTGCCGGGCTGATCATCACCGGCGGCTACTCCCCCAACTTCCGCGGCCAGCTCAAGCCGCTCGGCTCGACGATGTCGAACAGCCTGCACGCGGCGCGGCACCGCCAGGTCACCGACGCGGTGCACGAGCACGACGGCAAGATCGCGCTGCAGATCCTGCACGCGGGGCGCTACGGCTACACGCCGTACAGCGTCTCGGCGTCGAGCCGGAAGTCGCCGATCACCCCGTTCAAGCCCACCGCCCTGTCGACGCGGGGCGTCGACCGCACCGCGACCGACTTCGCCAAGGCCGCGCGCCTGGCCCAGCGAGCGGGGTACGACGGCATCGAGATCATGGGCTCCGAGGGCTACCTGATCAACCAGTTCCTCGCGGCGCGCACCAACGACCGCACCGACAGGTGGGGCGGCTCGGCCGAGAAGCGGATGCGCTTCCCGCTCGAGATCGTCCGTCGCACCCGCGAGCTGGTCGGCCGCGACTTCATGATCGGCTACCGCATCTCGCTGCTCGACCTGGTCGAGGGCGGGCAGACCTGGGACGAGACCGTCGAGCTCGCCCAGGGTCTCGAGGAGGCCGGCGTCGACCTGCTCAACACCGGCATCGGCTGGCACGAGGCACGGGTGCCCACGATCATCACGCAGGTGCCGCCGGGCGCGTGGCGCGACTACACCGCGCGCCTGCGGCCCGAGGTCGGCATCGCGGTCTGCGCCTCCAACCGGATCAACACCCCCGAGATCGGCGAGTCGATCATCGCCGAGGGCGGTGCCGACCTGGTCTCGATGGCGCGCCCGTTCCTGGCCGACCCCGAGCTGGTGAACAAGGCCGCCGCCGGTCGCGCCGACGAGATCAACACCTGCATCGCCTGCAACCAGGCCTGCCTCGACCACGTCTTCGCCAACAAGATGAGCTCGTGCCTGGTCAACCCGCGTGCCTGCCGCGAGACCACCCTGGTGCTCAGCCCGACGCGTACGACGCAGAAGGTGGCCGTCGTCGGCGCCGGACCGGCCGGCCTCTCCGCGGCGGTCTCCGCGGCCGAGCGCGGTCTCGACGTCACACTGTTCGAGAAGTCCGACCGCCTCGGCGGCCAGTTCCGCCTCGCGATGGAGGTCCCCGGCAAGGAGGACTTCCGCGAGACGCTGCGGTTCTACACCCGCCGCCTCGAGGTGCTCGGTGTCGACGTGCGCCTCTCGACCGAGGCCACCCCTGACGCCCTGGCCGGCTTCGACGAGGTCGTCGTCGCCACGGGTGTGACGCCACGGGTGCCTGCGTTCCCGGGCGTCGACCACGCCAAGGTCGTGCGCTATGACGAGGTGCTCAACGGGTCGGTGACCGTCGGCCGCCGGGTCGCGGTGATCGGTGCCGGCGGCATCGGCGTCGACGTCAGCCACTTCCTGACCCACGACTCCGGCGACGACCTCGACGACTGGATGGCGCACTGGGGCGTCGGCGACCCGGCCATCCACCGAGGCGGCCTGACCGAGAAGAAGCCGCGCACCGCTCCCCGCGAGGTGTGGCTGCTCCAGCGCAAGACGACCTCGATCGGCAAGGGCCTGGCCAAGACGTCCGGCTGGGCGCACCGCGCCGTGCTCAAGGACTCCGGCGTGCACATGGTGCCGGGCGCCTCCTACGACAAGGTCGACGACGCCGGACTGCACATCACGGTCACCTCGGCGTCCGGCGAGACCAGCCAGCAGGTGCTCGACGTCGACCACGTCGTGCTCTGCGCGGGGCAGGAGTCGGTGCGCGGGTTGTACGACGAGTTGAGTGCTGAACTGGCGGTTGGGGCAACCACTTCAGCACTCAACCCCAGCGGCGTACACCTGATCGGCGGGGCCGACGTTGCCGCCGAGCTCGACGCGAAGCGCGCGATCGAGCAGGGAACCCGCACCGCCGCAGCCCTCTGACGACGGCCCACTCGTCATCGTGTGGGTTCTGACTCACCTGGTGCGTCAGGACCCACACACAATCAGCGGTCCTGCCCCGCCGCCGCGATGTAGGCGCGGTACCAGTCGTAGGACTTCTTCGGCGTGCGCTGTTGGGTGTCGTAGTCGACGTGCACCAGGCCGAAGCGCTGGGTGTAGCCCTCGCTCCACTCGAAGTTGTCGATGATCGACCAGGTGAAGTAGCCGCGCACGTCGACACCTTCGGCGATCGCGTCGGCCACCGCGCGCAGGTGTGAGTCGAGGTAGTCGATGCGGGCCCGGTCGTCGACGACGCCGGCCTCGTCGGGGCCCAGGTTGTAGGCGCAGCCGGACTCGGTGATGACCACGGGCGGCAGGTCGGCGTACCGCCGGTGCAGGGTCACCAGCTGCTCGCGCAGGCCGTCGGGCACGACCGGCCAGCCGAAGTCGGTGGTCGGGCAGCCCTCGATGTCGCGGTACTCGAACGGCAACTCCGCACCCTCGGCGGCGGCCGCCACCAGGTAGGGGTTGTAGTAGTTGACGCCGTAGAAGTCGAGGGGCTGGTTGATCGTCGCGAGGTCCCCCTCCCGGGCCAGCGGCTCCATCAGCGGAGCGAGGTCCTCGGGCCACTCGCCGAGCAGCATCGGGTCGGCGAAGAGGTTGTTCCACAGGTCGTCGAAGAGCCCGGTCGCGGCGAGGTCGCCGTCGCCGTCACTGGCCGGCCACATCGGGGCGTGGTTGTTGGCGCAGCCGATCTCGCCGACCCCGGCCCCGCGCAGCGCCTGCGTGCCGAGCCCGTGCGCCAGCAGCAGGTGGTGGCAGGCGGGCAGCGCGTCGAACATCAGCGTCTTGCCCGGAGCGTGCATCCCGAGGGCGTAGCCCATGAGGCTCGCCACATTGGGCTCGTTGACAGGCACCCACTGGCGCACCCGGTCGCCGAATCGCTCGCCGCAGATCGCGGCGTACTCGGAGAAGCGCTCGGCAGTCGCCCGGTTCAGCCAGCCGCCATCGTCCTCCAGGGCCTGGGGCAGGTCCCAGTGGTAGAGCGTGACCATCGGGTCGATGCCGGCACCGAGCAGCTCGTCGAGCAGGCGGTCGTAGAACGCGATGCCCTCGGCGTTCGGCGCCCCGGTGCCGTCGGGCTGGATCCGCGGCCAGGCGATCGAGAGCCGGTAGCCGTCGACGCCCAGCCCCTTGAGCAGCGCGACGTCCTCGGCGTACCGGTGGTAGTGGTCGCAGGCCTCCGCTCCACTCGACCCGTCGACGACCCGGTCCTGCTCGGCGCAGAAGGTGTCCCAGATGCTGCGGCCCCTGCCGCCCTCGGCGACCGCGCCCTCGATCTGGTAGGCCGCGGTGCTGGCGCCGAATCGGAAGGTGGACGGCAGGTCGATGCTCACCTCGATCAACCTAGTCTCTGAGGCATGGAAATCCACCGGGCCGGCGAGCGTTTCGTCACCGATGCCGACGGACGGGTGACCCGCCACTCGCTGTCGTTCGGGTCGCACTACGACCCCGACAACCTGCGCTTCGGCCTGCTGGTCTGCCACAACGACGACCTGGTGCAGCCGGGTGGCGGCTATCCCGACCACCCGCACCGCGACCTCGAGATCGTCACCTGGGTGCTGGACGGCGCGCTCCGCCACGCGGACTCGTCCGGCACGTCCGGCGTGATCGAGCCCGGTCGGGTGCAGGTGATGTCGGCCGGCGACGGTGTCGTGCACTCCGAGACCGTGGACGTGGCCAGCGGCCCGACCAGGTTCATCCAGACCTGGGTGCTGCCCGACGAGCCCGGCGGCCCGACCCGCTACGACTCGGCACCAGTGGAGCCCGAGGCCGCGTGGCAGCCGGTCGTGTCGGGGTCACGACCCGACGCGATCACCCGGATCGGCGCCTCCGGAGCGACGTTGTACGCCGCACGCCTGGCCCCCGGCGAACGCGTCGACCTGCCAGATGCCCCACTCGGACACCTCTTCGTGACCACCGGATCGGCGACCCTCGACGACGTGGCGCTCGGCGAGGCCTACGCCGTACGACTGAGGGACGAGGGCGGCACGGTCACCGCCACTGCACCCACGGAACTGTTGCTGTGGAATTTCGGCGGTTGAGCGCGGGGTTCCTGTTGAATGTCGCGCATGAGCACGATCGATCCCATTGCCGCGCGCCGGGCCAAGGCCGAGCGTGCCCCGGGTGCCCTGCGCGTCGGCCTGAACCTGGTCGTCCTCGTCATCGGCGGCTACCTGACCGGCGTCGGCTGGACGGAGATGTCCGCCGACGTCACTGAGTCGCCGCCCAGCACCGTCACCATGGCCGCCGTCCCGGTCGGCATGACCCTGACGGTCATCGGCCTGATCGCATGGGGTCCCCTGCTGTTGCGCTCCTCGAAGCTCGGCATCGCCCAGGGCCTCGCCGCGGCTGCGTCGGGAGGCGGCCTCGGCACCTGGACGACGGCACGCGAGATCGAGAGCCGGGTCGCGGAGCGAGTCGGTCTGGGCTTGCTGGTGCTCGCGGCCGCGCTGCTGCTGCTCAGCCTGTTCGCCTACCGCCGCCGGATCGCGCGAGCCCGGCTGGCAGAGGAGCTGATGAAGACCGGAACCCGCACCCTGGCCACCGTGTCCGACAAGGGATACACAGCGTCCAGCGAGGGCTCGAGCGTCTTCACCACCGTCACCTTCACCTTCCACGACGCGCACGGCGTGCAGCGGTGGGTGCAGCGGCCGATGATGGTGCGCAGAGCCGCTCCGATCACCGACGGCCAGACCACCGATCTCTGGTACGACGCACAGGACCCGGGCAACGACAAGCACATCGTCGTCGCCCTGGCCCTGGAGTCCATGCGGATCAAGCCCCCCACCCCGAGCTGAGGATCTCGCTCACACCGGAGGCCACGGCCCGACTCGGATACGGTGACCGGACCCCCGCAGACACGTCGCGTGACATTTGAGGTGCAGCAAATGAGCCCCGACGCTCCCCCGGCCGACCCTGGACTTCGCCTGCCCCGAGGCAGCCGGGTCATCCACATCGGCCCGCCCAAGACCGGATCCACGGCGTTGCAGCACGCCCTCCACGCCTCACGTGATGCCCTCACGGATCACGGAGTGGTCTACGCAGGCGACGACGTACGTCCACGACGGGCGGGCTGGGCCTTGATGGGAGCCGCGCCACGCGGGCGGACGATGCCCCCGCCGAGCGCCTGGACCGACCTCGTCGACGAGGTCGGCGCGGCCGGCGACTCGACGGTGCTGGTCAGCAACGAGGACTTCGGGCGCGCACACGACTACCAGGCCGGACGCATCGTGCGCGAGCTCGGCCAGGGCAGGCCGCACGTGCTGATGGTGGCTCGTCGTTACGACCGGCTGCTGCCGTCGTACTGGCAGGAGCTGGTCAAGGGCGGCGAGCAGATGGCCTACCACGAGTGGCTTCGTGTGGTGCTGCAGCCGACGGGCGGGCCCCGGCACCGCCGCATCTGGCTTCCCCAGAGCACCCCGTCGGTCGTCGAGCGTTGGGCGGGGCACGCCGGACTGGACAACGTCACGGTGATCGTCGCGGACGAGGCCCGCAACCGGATGGCGCCCGATGCCTTCGAGCAGCTCCTCGGGCTTCCGACCGGGCTGCTCGACCTCTCCGCCGAGCACTCGAACCGGTCCCTGACGCTGCCGGAGGCCGAGCTGGTCCGGCGGATCAACCACGTCTTCGCGGACGAGGGCTGGTCCGGCGAGCTCTACCACCAGGTGGTGCAGAACGGCGTCGTCCTGCGCATGCGCCGGGCCGCGCCCGCTCCCACGGACGCGAGGGTTCCGGGCATTCCCGCGTGGGCGGTCGAGCGCATCGCCGAGCTGAACCGCCAACGCGTCGAGGGTCTCCAGGCCCTGGGCGTCCGGGTGATCGGCGACCTCGACCTGCTCGACCGGGTCGAGGTCGACGAGGGCACCGACCCGGAGCCGTCGACGATCTCGCTCGACGCCGCCGCCCAGGCCGTCGAGGGCGCGATCAGGATGGCCCTGCGCCGCGAGCGGAAGACGGCCAGGCAGCACGCCAAGGCGCTGCGCCGCGCTGCTCGGGGGCGGGGCGTCGAAAGCCGGCCGTTCACCGTCCGGGTCCGCGGCCGCCTTGCACGCCTGCGCGACCGATGAGCGTCGCGAACCCGGACGGGTGAGTTTCGCCAGTCAGCGCAGGATGTTGACGGCGCCGGGAAGCACCTCGATGCGCACCGGCGCGTCACCGAGCATGCCGAGGGGCTCGCCGTCGCCGCCCATCACCACACCGGGACGCGACGTCAGGGTGATCGCCCTGCCACGGAAGACGTGCACCTGGTCGAGGTCGATGTGCCGGCCGTCGTACACCTTGGGGAACGAGCGGATCATGTCGAACCGGCCGGCCGCCTCGATCACGATGACGTCGAGCTCACCGTCGTCGACGGATGCCGACGGGGCGATGTGCATGCCCTTGCCGTAGTAGCCGGAGTTGGCCACCACGACCGTGGCCGCGGCGAAGTCGTGGCTGTCGCCGTCGACGTCGACCGTGTACGACGCCGCGTTGAAGGTGGCCAGTGCCCGCACCGTGGCGGCGGGGTACTGCAGCTTCTTGGGCAGCCACTGCATCCTGTTGACCAGGTCGGCGGTCTTCGCGTCGACTCCGGCGTAGACGGAGCCGGCCACGTCGTGGCTGGTGCCGTCGGGCAGCGTCGCGCGCACCAAGTCGGTAGGGGTCGGCACGGAGTCGAGCAGGATCCTGGCCACGGCGTCGGGCTCATCGGGCAGCTCGAGCATGCGGGCGAAGTCGTTGCCGCGTCCTGCCGGCACGATGCCGAGGGTGCCCCCGAGTCGCGACACCTCGCCGGCGATCGAGGAGAGCATGCCGTCGCCACCGACCGAGACGACCACGTCGCCGCGCTCGACAGCACCGGAGACCAGGTCGTGGGTCGCCTTGGGGCCCGGTGAGTAGGTCACGTCGACCGCTGCTCCGGCGTCGCGGAGCAGCCTGGCGACGGGTACGACGGCGCCGGGGGCCGCACCGCCGCCGGAGGACGGGTTGACCAGGAACGAGAAGGAGCGCGTCACGGGATCAGCACCCCCGGGTTGAGCACGTCGGTCGGGTCGAGGTCGGCCTTGACCGCGCGAAGGATGCGGACACCGACCTCGCCGATCTCCTGGGCGAGCCAGGGCTTGTGGTCGGTGCCGACCGCGTGGTGGTGGGTGATCGTGGCGCCGGCGTCGACCATGGCCTGGCTGGCCTTCGCCTTGGCGGCGAGCCACTGCTCGAGGGGCGCGTCGGCCTGGGGCGCGGCCACGGTGAAGTAGAGCGAGCAACCGGTCTCGTAGACGTGCGAGATGTGGCAGAGCACCAAGGTCTTCTCACCCAGCGCCTCGGTGAGTGCGCTCGCGACGGCCTTGTAGAGCCGGTCGCGGTTCGACCAGAACGTGGCGGTCTCGAGGGTCTCGACGAGTACGCCGACGTCGAGGAGCGAGTCGCGCAGGTAGGGGGCGTGGAAGCGTCCCTCGGCCCACACGGCACCGCGGTCCTCGCCCAGCGGAGTGCCACCGAGCTCTTCGAGGGCCGCGCCGACGAGGGCCTGGCGAGCGGCCACCGAGATCCCCTCGTGGCCGACGATCATCAGGCAGCCGCCGGTGGACTCGCCGCCGACGTCGGAGTGCGAGGCCAGGTTGAGGGCGGTCTCGTTCTCGTCGGAGAGCCGCAGCACCGTGGGCATGAGGCCGTTCTGGGCGAGGTGGCGCATCGCGTCGGCACCGGCGGTGAACGAGGGGAAGTTCCACGCCTCGTAGACCTTCTCGACGGGCAGCTTCTTCACCCGGACGCGCACCGACGTGATGATGCCGAAGGCACCCTCGGAGCCCAGCACGAGCTGGCGCAGGTCGGGGCCGGCGGCGTTGGCCGGCGAGCTGCCGACCTCGAGCGTGCCCTGGGGCGTGGCCAGGGTCAGGCCCATCACCATCGCGTCGAAGCGGCCGTAGCCGGCGCTCGACTGGCCGCTGGACCGGGTGGCCGCGAAACCACCGATCGAGGCGAACTCGAAGGACTGCGGGAAGTGACCGAGCATCAGGCCCTCGGCCGCGAGGAGCTCCTCGGCCTCCGGTCCACGCAGGCCCGGCTCGAGCACGACCGTCATCGACTCCTTGTCGACCTCTCGCAACGCCTTCATGCGGATCAGGTCGACCGAGACGACGCCGGCGTAGCCCTCGCGTCGGGCGACCAGGCCGCCGGTGACCGACGTACCGCCGCCGAAGGGGACGATCGCAATGTGATGGCGAACGGCGAGCGCGATCAGCGCGACGACGTCGTCGTGGGTGCCGGGGCGGGCCACCACGTCGGGCGCGTCGGTGAGGTCACCGGAGCGGGCGCGCAGCAGGTCGGGGGTCGACTTGCCACGGGTGCGGAGTCGGCGGTGCTCGTCGTCGGTGAGCACGTGGTCGTCACCGAGCAGGGCGCGCAGCTCGGCGAGGACGTCGTCGGCCAGCCCGACGGGCGGCAACGAGACCTCCTCGACTGCCGGGGTCTCGCGGACTCCGAGGGCCAGTTCGACCAGCCCTCGGGTGGACTCGGGCAGGGCGGTGGCCTCGGCCGGGTTGCCCCAGCGGGAGGGGTGCATCTCTGTGGTCATGTGTTACAGTGTGACATATGACGTCAACCCGTCACAATATCCACCTCGACGCGGCCCGCGGCTGCATCCTCGACCTCGGCTGGAAGCGCACGACGCTGACCGAGGTGGCACGTCGCGCCGGCGTCTCGCGCATGACGATCTACCGCGCCTGGCCCGACATGCAGACCCTCCTCGCCGACCTGATGACCCGCGAATGGGGCGACATCGTGGCCACCGTGCCCGAGGCGCCCGACGACGCACCGACCCCACGACGCATCGCCGACGGCATCGTCGCGGCGATCGGCGCACTGCGTGAGAACCCGCTGATGCGACGCATCCTCGACGTCGACCCCGAGCTCCTGCTCCCCTACCTGCTCGTCCGCCGCGGTCGCTCCCAGCAGCTGATCCTCGAAATGATCGCGCCGCGCATCGCGGCGGGGCAGAAGGCCGGTCACGTCCGGGCGGGCGACCCGCAGCTGCTGGCTCGCACCGTGCTGCTGGCCGCCCACGGTTTCACCCTCTCGGCCCACACCATGGCCGACGACACCATCTCCGAGGGCGACCTGGGCGCCGCCCTCGCCGACCTGATCACCGGAGGCCTGACACCATGACCGACCCCGTCACCGAGCCCAGGATCCGCACCGGTGTGGCAGACCTGCCCGACCAGACCGACGTGCTCGTCATCGGCCTGGGCATCACCGGCACCGGCGTCGCCCTCGACGCCGCCTCGCGCGGCCTCGACGTCGTGGCCGTCGACGCGTTCGACCTGGCCTTCGGCACGTCGCGCTGGTCGTCCAAGCTGGTGCACGGCGGCCTGCGCTACCTCGCCAAGCTGCAGCTGGGCGTGGCCCACGAGAGCGCGGTCGAGCGCGGCATCCTGATGGAGACCACCGCCCCGCACCTCACGCACGCGATGCCGATGCTGCTGCCGCTGATGTCGAGCGTGAGCCGGCCGCAGGCGAGCCTGGCCCGGGCCGGCTTCTTCGCCGGAGACCTGTTGCGACGCAAGGCCCGCACCACGGCCGACACCCTGCCCAGGCCCCGACGCGTCTCGCGCACCGAGGCACTCAGGATGGCGCCCGCCCTGCGCAGCGCCGGACTCCGCGGTGGGCTGCTGTCGTGGGACGGCCAGCTCGAGGACGACGCCCGACTCGTCACGGCCGTCGCCCGAACGGCGGTCGCGCACGGCGCCGACGTCCGCAACCATGCCCGCGTGCTCAGCGCCACCGGCACCAGCGCCGTGATCCGCGACGAGATCACCGGCGCGGAGCACACGATCCGCGCGAAGAAGGTCATCAACGCCACCGGCGTCTGGGCGGCCAGCATCGTCGACGTCACCCTCAAGCCGAGCCGCGGCACCCACCTCGTGCTGCGCGCCGACACCCTGCCGGGCCTGACCACGGCCGTCACCGCACCGATCCCCCACACCTCCAACCGGTTCGTGCTCGTGCTCCCGCAGCCCGACGGCACGATCTACGTCGGGCTCACCGACGAAGAGGTCGAGGGCGAGATCCCCGACGTCCCCGAACCGTCCGAGGCCGAGATCGGCTTCCTGCTCGACGTGGTGGCCGCCGCGTTCGACCGGCCGCTGCACCGCTCCGACGTGATCGGGGCGTACGCCGGGCTGCGGCCACTGCTCCAGAGCGAGGGCAGCACCTCCGACCTGTCACGCGAGCACGCGGTGCTGACCTCCGACACCGGGGTCATCACGATCGTCGGCGGCAAGCTCACGACCTACCGCCAGATGGCCGAGGACGCCGTCGACGCCACGCACCTGGCCGACGGCCGCTGCCGCACCCGCAACCTGCCGCTGGTCGGTGCCGCCCCGCGCGCCGAGCTCGCGAAGCTCGAGGAGCCGGCCAGACTGGTCCGTCGCTTCGGCACCGAGGCGAGGGCCGTGCTCGAGAACGCCCGCACGGTCAGTGGTCTCTCCGACGAGGAACTGCTGGCTCCGATCGCGCCCACCGTTCCGGCCACGCTGGCGGAGCTGATCTTCGGCGTGACCCATGAGGGTGCCGTCGATGTCGACGACCTGCTCGACCGGCGTACCCGCGTCGGACTGGTTCCGGCCGACCGCGTGCTCGCCGTACCGGCCGCAGAGCGCGCCCTTCAACTGGTGGCCGCGGTCAGGTAGTGGCCATCCACAACGCCTCCCAGATGTGACCGTCGAGGTCGCGGAACGAGCCGCCGTACATCGGCCCCTGGTCGACCCGCTGGTCGGCGTCCGTGGCGCCGGCTGCGGCAGCGGCCTCGCAGAGGCGGTCGACCTCCTCGCGACTCTCCACCCCCAGGCACAGCAGGGTCTCGGTGCCGGTGTGCGGGGTGGTGTCGTGGAACCCGTGGAAGAACTTCTCCTGCAGGAGCATCACGCTGGCCTGGTCGTTGACGACCAGGCAGGCGGCGTCGGGGCTGCTGAAGTCACGGTTGAACTCGAAGCCGAGGCTGGTCCAGAAGTCGATCGTCCTGGAGACGTCCTTGACCGGCAGGTTCGGAAAGATCATGCGTCCCATGTGGTGCTCCTTCTCGTGTGTTCGCGTCACCGTTCCGACCCGGCCCGAGCATCGAACTCATCGCTCACGGAACTTCGTCTCGTGATGAGCGATGAGTTTTCCGGTGGCGGGCGGTCGTTACTTCCGGCAGACTGAAACGCACCAGGAGGCGGGCGTGACCACCACACTTGTGAACGAGACGGATTTCCAGGACGTCGCCAACGGCTACCGCCGTGAGCTGATCGCCCACTGCTACCGCATGACCGGGTCGGTGCACGAGGCCGAGGACCTGGTCCAGGAGACCTACCTGCGCGCCTGGAAGGCCTACCACAACTTCGAGGGTCGCTCCTCGGTGCGCACGTGGCTCTACCGCATCGCGACCAACGTGTGCCTGACCAACCTCGAGGGCAAGGCCCGCCGGCCGCTGCCCACCGGTCTCGGCACCGCCGACGCCCAGGCCTCCGACGAGCTGATCGCCGACAACGAGGTGCCGTGGCTCGAGCCGGTGCCCGACGCCGCCGTCGTGGTCACCGACCGGGAGTCGATCCGCCTCGCCTTCGTCGCCGCCCTCCAGCACCTTCCGGCCCGGCAGCGCGCCGTGCTGATCCTGCGCGACGTCCTCCGCTGGTCGGCCAAGGAGGTCGCCGAGGCGCTCGACACCACGCCGGCCGCGGTGAACTCCGCACTCCAGCGGGCCCACGCCCAGATGGAGGAGGCGCACCTCTCCGCCGACGACGCCAGCGCGACGGTCGCGCCCGACCAACAGGCCCTGCTCGACGCCTACGTCGACGCCTTCTGGCGCAAGGACATCACCGCCATCGTCGACATGCTCAAGGCCGACGCGATCTGGGAGATGCCGCCCTTCACCGGTTGGTACGTCGGCAACCAGAACATCGGCGAGCTGATCGCCACGCAGTGCCCCGGCGGGGTCAACGACATGCCGATGCTGCCGACGACCGCCAACGGCCAGCCCGCGTTCGGCCTCTACCTGAAGCAGCCCGACGGCACCTACACGCCGTTCCACCTGCAGGTGCTCCAGATCGAGGGCAACCGCGTGGCCCGGGTGGCCGCGTTCTTCGAGAAGGACGCCTTCGCCCGCTTCGGCCTCCCGTTGGTGCTCACCGAGGACGACCTTCCCGAGCGCTTCGCCCCCACCACCAGCTGAGCCCGCGATGAACACCACCGATCCGGTGGAGCTGCTCGAACGCGCCATCGGCTACGCCCGCGGAGCACTCGGCGCCGCGGCCACCGCGGACCCCGACTCCCCCACGCCCTGCTCCGAGTGGCGGCTCGGCGCACTCCTGGCCCACATGTCCGACTCACTCGACGCGTTCACCGAGGCGAGCTCCGGGCTGATCAGCATCCGCCCGCCGAGCGGCGACGACCCGACACCTGTCGGCGTGCTCTACGACCAGGCCTGCACGCTGCTCGGCGCCTGGACCTCACCGGCCGCCCGCACCGTCCGGCTCGGCGACCGACGCCTGGCCAGCGGCATCCTGCTGAGCGCCGGCGCCCTCGAGATCGCCGTCCACGCCTGGGACGTGGCCCGGGCCACCCGCTTCGACGCACCACTCCCGGAGGGGCTGGCCACAGACCTCCTGCCGGCGGCGTACGCCCTGGTCGACGCGGCGGATCGCGGCGTACGCTTCGCAGAGGCGCTGCCGGTCCCCGACGCCGCTCCGGCCTCGGTCCGGCTGTTGGCCTTCCTCGGTCGGAGTTGTCCCGAAACTGGGGTCTCGGGTGGTCCGTTGAGATCAGGGCAACGTACCCCTTTTGGGTGATCCCTTGACAGTTGTCTGGTTATTTGAGGTGAGGTCGCCCTAACCTGCTGGACATGGGGGTGCCTGTCGCCTCGGGAGCCTCTCCGCTCGACGCTCACGAGCTCTTACGCAAGGGCGAGGTCAGTCGCGCCCTGGTCCTCTTCGAGAAGATGCACGATCCGCGTCGCCCCGACCCTGCCGTGCTGGCCGGCCTCGTCGAGAGCCGGCTCGCGTTGGGTGAGGCCCACCGGGTGGCCCCCCTGATGCCGCACCTGGCCGACGCCGCGCTGCACGCACCCAGCAAGGACCACCACACCGGCCTGGCGCACTGGGCCCTTGCCGGGCTCGCCGAGCTCGAGGGCGACCACGACCGGGCGGCCGGGCACTTCCGCTCGGCCGGTGAGGCCGGCCCCGACGACCCCGACCTGCTGCCCTGGCGCGCCGGCCTGGCACTCGCGCTGACCCGTCAGGGCCGGTCACCGGAGGCGGTCCGGCTGGCCCACGAGCACCTGACCCGGGCCCGGGCCTCCGGGTCGGCGTACGCGCGTGCGCTCGCGTTGCGCACGCTGGCCGCCGTCGACGGCGCGAGCAGTCGGCGTGACCTGCTCACCCAGGCGCTCGAGGAGCTCGAAGGGATCCAGGCGACCCGCCTGCGTGCCCAGGTGCTGACCGACCTGGCCGGCGTACTCGTCCTGCTGCACGAGGACCGCGGACCGGGGGTGATCAGGCTCCTGCGCGAGGCCGAGCTGATCGCCGTCCGCTCCCGCCTGCGGCCTCTCCTCGATCGGGTACGACGACTGCTGACGCGCCTCGACCAGCCTGCCGGCTCCACGGCACCACCGGGGCTGGAAGGCCTGACTCCGAGCGAGCTGCGCGTCGTCGAGCTGGCCGCCAGCGGCCTCACGAACCGCGAGATCGCGGGCCGGCTCGTGGTCACCGTGAAGGCCGTCGAGTGGCACCTGTCGAACGTCTACCGCAAGCTCGGCATCAGCGGACGCAAGGAGCTGCCTACCTGAGCGGGTGCGCGATCTCGTCGCGCGGCAGGCGCGCCCAGATGATCGCCACGACGGCGACCACCATCGGCACGGCGCCGGCGATGTAGAACGTCTCGCGGACGCCGATCACCTCGGCCACCGGACCGGCCAGCGCCATCGACACCGGCATCAACGAGATCGAGACGAAGAAGTCGAGGGACGAGACCCGGCCCAGCATGTGCGGTGGCACCCGCCGCTGCAGGAGTGTGCCCCAGATGACCATCGGCGCCGAGAACATGCCACCCAGCAGCAGGCCGAGGCCGACCAGCATCCACACGTGGTCGACGATGCCGAACAACGCGATCGGCAGGCAGCCGACGCCCCACATCAGGTTCATCACGGTCAGGTAGCGCCGTGGCATCGGCAGGGAGCCCATCACGAACGAGCCGACCGCACCACCGATGCCGAACGCGGCAAGCACGAGGGCGTGGTCGCCCGCGTCACCGCCGAGCGTGTCCTTGATCAGGAACGGCACCAGCACCTCGAACGGGCCGATGAAGACCAGGATCATCAGGCTCGCGAAGACCAGGGTGGCCAGCAGCCACGGCGTACGCACCATGTAGCCGAAGCCCTCGCCCATGTCGGTGAGGGCCGACCGCACCGGGTGCACGGGCGCGTCGCTGGACCGGTCGCGGTGGACCGGGGTGAGTGGTACGGCGAGCAGCGTGACGATGCCCAGCCCGGCCGCGACGGCGGCGACCATGATCGCCCACCCGGGCGAGGCCGCACCGACCATGAAGCCGGACAACGCCGGGCCGATGGCCTGGCCGATCATCGGCCGCACCGCGCCCTCGAAGCCGTTGACCGCCAGCAGGTCCTCCTCGGGGACGAGCGAGGGCAGCCAGGCGGAGTACGCCGGGTAGTAGAACGCTGTGGCGCAGCCGTAGGCGAAGTTGATGCCGATCAGGACCGGGATGCTCGACAGGTCGGTCAGCGAGAGGAATCCGACGAGTGCGATCGCCGAGAACTGCACGGCCGCGACCCCGAGCAGGATCACCTTCTGCGGGATGCGATCGGCGACCACGCCGGCGAAGAGCACCGGCACGAGCATGCCGACCGCGTTGGCCCCGGCGACGAAGGACAGGTCGCCCGCCGAACCGCCGAGCCGGATCACCTCCCACACCAGCGCGATCACCCAGACACCCCATGCGAACAGGGTGAATACCAGGGCGATGGCGAGCTTGCGGTAGGCCGGCGTACGGAACGGCACGAGGGCGCGCGGCAACGGCCGCGGCAGCGGCGGGGGTTCCTCCAGCGGCTCCCGGGCCGCGGGGTGGAGGTCAGTCACGAGGTGCTCCGATCAGGCTTGGGCCATTCTTGTCGTGCAGACCGACAAATGCACCTTGTTTCATCGGTGGTTCAGCCCCGGGATCACTGTCGGGGCAGCAGGACAACCTTGCCGAGCGCCCTGCGCTGCTCGAGGTCGGAGTGCGCCCGGGCGGCGTCGGCCAGCGGGTACGTCGACACGAGCGGCTTCCAGTCACCGGCTGCCAGGCGGTTGAGCGCCCGACCGGCCAGGCCGGGAATCCCGCCGGGCAGCGCGGCCATCCGCGGGCCGAGGCTCCACGAGACGGACAACCCGCGCTGGACCAGGTCGGCCGAGGTGAAGTCGGTGGCCGTGCCGGAGGACCAGCCGAACATCACCATCCGGCCGCCGGGGCGCAGCAGCTCGAGGGCATGCCGGCCGACCTCGCCGCCGACGCCGTCGTAGACGAGGCTGATCGGGCCGGGGCCGTCCGCCACCCGCTTGTGCCAGCCGGACTCGCGGTAGTCCACGACGAGATCGGGTCGGAGTGCGGCGAGCCGGTCCACCTTCTCCGGGCCGCCGGCCAGCGCCACGACGCGGGCGCCGCCGCGCCGGGCGGCCTGGGCTAGCAGCCAGCCGAGCCCGCCGGCCGCGGACGGCACCAGCACCACGTCACCGACCATCGGCGGCTCGATCTCGAGGATGCCCTGCGCGGTCCGGCCGGTGCCGACCATGGCCACCGCATCGGACAGGTCGACCCCGTCACGGACCCGGAAGAGGTTGGGGTTGTCGACCGAGGTGACCGCCTGGTCGGCGTACCCGCCGGGGACCATGCCGAGGTGCGCGACCACCCGGGCGCCCCGCCAGCTCTCGCTGACGCCGGGTCCGACGCGGTCGACGACACCGGCCACCTCGCGACCGGGCACGGTCGGAAGGTCTGGCAGGGGCATCGGCCCGGCCGGGTCGCCCGCACGCAGGGTGGTGTCGAGCAGGTGGACGCCGGCCGCCTCGACGGCGATGCGGATCTGTCCGTCTCCGGGTGTCAGGTCGGGCAGCTCGTCGAGCCGCAGGTTGTCGGCGGGGCCGAAGTCATGAAGTCTGATCGCTCTCATGACTCCATGGTGAAACTTGAAGTTCGCTTGAAGTCAAACTTCATCAAGGATCCACGGTTCGCGCATCAAGAACCCACGGTTCGCGCATCAAGAGTTGCTGGTTCGTGCCAACGGAGGGTGCTGCCGTGGCCGTGGGTGAAGGCGACCGAGCGACCGTCGATGCCGAGCACGAACCCGGGCCTGGTCGGGGCCGGGCCGGTGGAGGTCACCCCGGGCAGCACGTTCGGGCCCTCGTTGCTCACCCAGTGGCACCGACCCTCGGCCACCAGGCCGGCCATCAGCGCGGCAAACCGACGGCGATCGGGCTCCTCGAGGTAGGCGATCACCGCGGAGTGGAAGACGACGGTGACCGCCTTCTCCCCCGATCCTTCGTCCGGTGCCCGGTCGAGCAGCCGCGGCAGCGCGTCGAGCAGGTTGCCGCGGGTCAGGTTCGGCGGGTCCTGCCTGGCCACGTCGATCGCCGCGGCCAGGCGGGCCCGACGCGCGTCCTGCTCGGGCCAGACGAGGTTCGCCAACCACGCCATCTCGTCGGCGTCGGTGACGTCGAGCGGGTTCAGGTCGATGCCTGCGCGCGACAAGACCCGGGGCATCCGTTCCGGGAACGGGACCGGCCCGGAGACCCGGCAGGTCAGCACCGGCCCGTCGCCCACGTGGTGCATCACCGTCGGGTCGTCGTACTGCACCCACTCGTGGCGGTAGGTGTCCGGGTAGAGGCACAGCCCGGCCGAGGCACCGACCTCGATCAGGTGCAGCCGGTCACCGAGCGTGGCGAACGCCGGCAGCAGGGTGGCCAGCCGCCCCACCTCGTTGGTCTGGGTCGAGCGGGCCAGGATCGTCTCGCGCACCTGCGACCAGCGCTCCAGCAACGTCGCGCGCAGTCCGGCGTACGGCCCGGGCGCGGGAGTGCCGTGCCAGCGTGCGGCGGCGAAGACCAGGTTCGGCTGCTGCTTGACCGGCGGCAGGGTGCGGATCAGGCGCTGCACCTCCGGGTCACCGGCGACGCCGAGCGACCACTCCACGAAGCAGGGCGAGTCCCCAGCCTCTTCGGCGAAGGACGTGTACGACGCGACGACCTCGGCGTAGGGCTCCATCAGCGGCGAGGGCCTAGTTGGCGCGCCACTTGCGTTCGAACGGCAGCCGCCACGCGAACGGGGCGATCAGCTGGTGGATCTGGTTGGGGCCCCACGAGCCCTGGGGGTAGTTGCGCACTGGCGGCATGTGCTCGAGCAGCGGCTCGGAGATCTCCCACAACCGCTCGACGCCCTCGGCGGTGGTGAACAGGGTGCGGTTGCCCTTCACCGCCTCGAGGATCAGGCGCTCGTAGGCCTCGAGGATCGACCCGGCCCAGCCGGTGTCCTCCATGGCGAACTGCATCGACAGCTTGTTGAGGCCGAACCCCGGGCCCGGGCGCTTGCCGTAGAACGACAACGACATCTTCGCGGTGTCGGCCAGGTCGAAGGTGAGGTGGTCGGGCCCGTGGTCGCCGATGCCGGACCCCTCGGGGAACATCGACTTCGGTGGCTCACGGAACGCGATCGAGATGATCCGCTGACCCTCGGCGAGCTTCTTGCCGGTGCGCAGGTAGAACGGCACGTCGGCCCAGCGCCAGTTGTCGACGAAGCACTTCAGCGCGATGAAGGTCTCGGTGTCGGACTGCGGGTCGACGCCCTCCTCGGCCCGGTAGCCGTCGTACTGCCCACGCACGACGTCGTGGGGGTCGAGCGGCAGCATCGAGCGGAAGACCTTGTGCTTCTCCTCGCTGATCGAGATCGGGTCGAGCGCCGTCGGCGGCTCCATCGCGATGAAGGCGAGCACCTGGAAGAGGTGGGTGACCACCATGTCGCGGTAGGCGCCGGTGCCCTCGTAGAAGGCCGCCCGACCTTCGACGCCGAGCGTCTCGGGGATGTCGATCTGGATGTGGTCGATGTGGTTGCGGTGCCAGATCGGCTCGAAGAGGCCGTTGGCGAAGCGCAGCGCGAGGATGTTGAGCGCCGGCTCCTTGCCGAGGAAGTGGTCGATGCGGAAGATCTGCTCTTCCTTGAAGACCTTGTGGATCGAGTCGTTCAGCGACTTGGCCGAGGCCAGGTCGGTGCCGAACGGCTTCTCCATCACGATGCGGCTGTTCTTGACCAGGCCGGCCTTGTCGAGGGTGTCCACGACGCTGAGCGCGGCCTTCGGCGGCACGGAGAGATAGTGCAGCCGGGCCTGCGGCTTCTCGCAGTCGGCCTCGGCCTCCTCGATGCCGGCCTTCAGGTTGTCGACACCATCGTTGGCCCAGAAGAGCCGCTTGGCGAACTCCTCGAACTCGTCCTTGTCCTGCTCGTCGTCGCTGAACTCGCCGATCGCCTCACGGGCGAAGTCGACGAACGACTCACGGGTGTGCTCGTCGAGCGAGGTGCCGACCACCTGCATCTCGGGCAGCAGCCCCGAGCGCCACAGGTGCAGCATGCCCGGCAGCAGCTTGCGCCGGGAGAGATCACCGGTGGCGCCGAAGAGGACGATCGTGGTGGGCGGCCCTGGCGTGCCCTGCGGGTTGTCAGCCATGGTCCCAGCCTGCCACGTCGGCCGAGCCGCTCGCGAGAGTCACCCGCGCGCGATGCCGACGTACGTCGTGTCGAGGTACTCCTCGATGCCCTCGAAGCCACCCTCGCGGCCGAACCCGCTGGCCTTCACCCCGCCGAACGGAGCCGCCGGGTTGGAGACCAGGCCGGTGTTGACCCCGACCATGCCGAAGGCGAGCGACTCCACGACGCGCAGCGTGCGGTCGAGGTCGCGGGTGTAGACGTAGGACGCCAAGCCGTACTCCGTGTCGTTGGCCAGCCGGATCGCCTCGTCCTCGTCGGTGAACGTGGTCACCGGCGCGACCGGCCCGAAGACCTCCTCGCGGTTGATCCGCGCACCGGCCGGCACATCGGCGAGCACGGTCGGCGGGTAGAAGTTGCCGTCGGGCTCACCACCACCGGTGGCGACCCGGGCGCCCTGCGCCACTGCGTCGTCGACCAGCTCGCGGACGCCGGCCACGGCGTCGGCGTCGATCAGCGGACCGACCTCGACCCCGTCGTCCTGGCCGCGGCCGACCTTCAACGCGCCCATGCGCTCGGCCAGCTTCCTCGTGAACTCCTCGGCCACACCCGACTGCACCAGGAACCGGTTGGCCGAGGTGCAGGCCTCGCCCATGTTGCGCATCTTGGCGACCATCGCGCCCTCGATCGCCGCGTCGACGTCGGCGTCGTCGAAGACCAGGAACGGTGCGTTGCCGCCGAGCTCCATCGACACCCGCTGGAGGTTGGCGGCCGACTGCTCGACCAGGCCCTTGCCGACCGCGGTGGAGCCGGTGAACGAGACCTTGCGGAGTCGGTCGTCGGCCATCAGCGCCGCCGTGACCTCCCTCGACGACCTGGTGGTGACCACCTGGAGGACCCCGTCGGGGAGGCCGGCCTCGGCGAAGACCTCGGCCAGCTTGATCATCGTCAGCGGGGTGGCCGAGGCCGGCTTGACGATCATCGTGCAGCCGGCCGCGATCGCCGGTCCGATCTTGCGGGTTCCCATCGCCAGCGGGAAGTTCCACGGGGTGACGAACAGGCATGGGCCGACCGGCTTCTTGAGGGTCAGCAGCCGCGAGCCGCCGGCCGGTGCGTTCAGCCAGCTGCCGCGGATGCGGACCGCCTCTTCACTGAACCAGCGCAGGAACTCGGCACCGTAGGCCACCTCGCCCTTGCCCTCGGCCAGGGGCTTGCCCATCTCGAGGCTGATGGTGCGGCCGAACTCGTCGGCGCGCTCGGTGATCAGCTCGAACGCCCGGCGCAGGATCTCCCCGCGGTCTCGCGGCGGGGTCGCCGCCCACTCGGCCTGCACGGCGACCGCCCGGTCGAGTGCGCCGATCGCGTCGGCGACGGTGGCGTCGGGCACCCGGTCGATCACCGATCCGTCGACGGGGTCCAGGACATCGAAGACATCGCTCATGTTTTCACCCTAGTGCGGGGGTGGATCTCGGCAGGTTCGGCACTGAGGCTTCCCACAGGTAACCTTCTCCGGTGCGCAAACCACCCGAGCTCCTCGTGATGTTGGCTCCGGCTGCGCTCGTGACCGCCCTCGTGGTGATCTTCGGGTTCGTGCTCGGCGGCGAGTCCGACGACAGCAACAAGACGAGTGCCGAGCCCAGCACCACGGTTTCCGCCCCGCCCTCGCAGCAGCCTTCGGGATCGCCGACGGCGTCCTCGACGGTTCCGGGGCGTCCCGAGGGCTCGACGGTGCAGAAGAAGCTGGTCGGTCCGACGGTGACGATCAAACGCAAGCCCAAGCCGAAGTACGACGTGGCGCCGCAGTTCAGCTTCACGATCGCGTCGTTCAACCTGCTCGGACACAGCCACACCGCCCCCGGCGGTGACCGCAAGGGCATGGCCCCCAGCGGCGTGCGCACCGGGCTCGCGGTCGGCGCCCTGCGCAACAGCAGTGTCGACCTGGTCGGCTTCCAGGAGTTCCAGGCCCCGCAGATGGGCGCGTTCCTGGCCCAGACCGGCGGGTCGTACGGCGTGTACCCGCCGGCCAGCGCCGGCGTACAGCTGCATGCCAACGCCGTCGCGTGGCGCACCGACACGTTCAACCTGGTGCAGAGCGAGACGTTCGGCATCCCCTACTTCTTCGGCCAGATCCGGCAGATGCCGGTGGTCCAGCTCGAGCACATCGCCACCGGCCAGAAGCTGTGGCTGATGAACGTGCACAACCCGGCCAACGCCCACGGCAACGCCGCCAAGTGGCGCGGAGCCGCGACCCAGGTCGAGATCGACCTGGCCAACCAGCTCGCCGCCGACCACCCCGACGAGCCCGTGTTCCTCACCGGTGACATGAACGACTGGGAAGGCTACTTCTGTCGGATCACCACCTCGACGGGACTCAAGGCAGCGAACGGTGGTAGCACCGGCAGCTCGTGCGCCCCGCCGCCGCGACCGCTCGCCGTCGACTGGGTGTTCGGCTCCGACAAGGTGGAGTTCAGCGACTACCGCGCGCTGCGCACCCCGGACATCCAGCGCGCCAGCGACCACCCGCTGGTGGCCGCCGAGGTGACGGTGCCGGAGCTCAGGACGAGGATCATCTACAAGGACGGCAAGCGGGTCGACGACGACTGACCCGTCGCCAGTTCCGATCGACCCGTCGCCAGTTCCGATCGACCCGTCGCCAGTTCCGATCGACCTGTCGCCAGTTCTCAGACGCCGAGCGCGCGCAGGCCCGCGGCGGTCCCGGCCGCGGCCAGCACGATGACCACGAACGGCGCCCGGCGCCAGGCCAGGACCACGGCGACCGCGACCCCGGACACCCGGGCCCAGCCGGCCGGCGACGACCCGTCGAAGATCGCGGCCGTGGCGGCGAGGGCGACCAGCAGGACGGTCGCGGACATCGACATCAGCGACTGCACGGACGGGCTCACCCGGATGCGGGCGTGCAGCAGGGGGCCTACGGCCCGGAACGCGAACGTGCCGAGGCCGAGCAGGACGGCGGAGGCGATCAGCACCGGGGCCGAGATCACGACGCCTCACCGGCTCCGCGCATGAGGGGCAGCAGGGCCAACGCGGCAAGCGCGAGCAGCACCGCGGTCCCGGCCGGCAGGAGCGGGGTGACCGCCACCGCCACGACCGCACCGACCAACGCGAGGGTGCGGGTCCGACGGTCACGCAGGGCGGGCATCACCAACGCCACGAGCACGGCGGGGAACGCCGCGTCGAGCCCGAAGGTGTCCGTGTCGGTGATCGCGTTGCCGAGCAGCCCGCCCAGCAGCGAGCCGATGTTCCAGAACACCCACAGGCAGGCACCGCAGGTGAAGAACACCAGGCGGCGCCGCACCGGATCCTTCTCGGACAGTGCGAAGGCGACGACCTCGTCGATCATCAGGTAGGACCCCAGCACGGGCCGATTCTTGACCGTGTCGGCAAGGGCGAAGCCGAAGGGGAGGTGGCGGGCGTTCACCAGCAGGCCCGCCAGCACGGCCGCGACCGGACTGCCACCGGCCCCGATGATGCCGGTGAACAGGAACTGGCTCGCCCCACCGAGCACGACGATCGACATCAGGTTGGGAGCCCACAGGGGCAGTCCGTCGCCGACGGTGATCGCGCCGTACGAGACACCGACGATGCCGACGGCGAGGTTCACCAGCAGGATGTCGCGGAGCGTGCCGGGGCCGAGTCTCTCCGAGAGGTCTCGCCAGGCAGCACGCATGGGCAATCCTTACCCGAACACGGAACCGGCCCGCCACTCGGTGGCGGGCCGGTTCGAGAGATTGCTGCGTCTGTCTGAATCCAGCTCAGGCCGCGTGCACGGTGGCGGCGGACGTGTGCGTGGTGACGCTCCAGCGTGCCTCCAGGTGCGTGCGACCATCCGCGTCCTTGACCTCGATCCACGTCATCGTGGGGCGGTCGTTCTGGTCGTGGCTGCGCATGGGACACCTCCTGTTCACTTTCTGTTCACCTTGAGTATCGCACGCCCGTCCCCATTTCGCACGTTCTTCCACCGAAGAAGTCCGCAGTTCTCCTCCACTGCGGGGTGGCCCAGCGTGCGCAGAGGCAGATTTCGCCCCACAACGGCCCATTTTCGGAGGTTCCGGGTCAGCGCCGGGCCTGCCTGGCCACCCACCGGTCGATGTCGATGCCGGCCTTGCGGGCGGCCGCCCGGGCGCGCGGGCTGTCGAGGTCGGGCACACCGAAGGTCTCCGGCGTGATCGACGCGTCGGCCGCGGCGTACTGGCGCTGCTGCGCCGCCAGGTCGTCGGCGCTCGCCGCGGCGGTCCGGCGTACGTCGGCAGTCACCGTCAACGAGGCACCGGTGAGCAGCGGGCTCACCGTCGGCGTGTAGCCGCTCGCATGGCCCGGCTTGTTCGGGTGGTAGGACTCCGAGATCGGGTTCGACAGCCCGTTGAGGTATTCGGGGTCGTCGCAGACGGCGTGGCCCACGAACCGGCTCGTGGGGTTGGCGAAGCTGAAGCCCTTGGCGCCGGCCTGCGTGGCGGTACGGCTGTTGAGCAGGTCGGCCGTGGCGTTGAGCCGGCTCTCCTCCGCCGGCGAGAACCAGGTCAGCGCGTTGCAGTCCTCGCCGTTGAAGATGCGCGGGTAGCCGACCACGACCACCTTGGCGGTGGGTGACTTCGCCCGGATCGCGGCATAGAGCGTGGAGAGCTTCGCAGGCAGGGTGTTGTTGATGTAGGCCTGTGCCCCGTCGATGGCACCGTCGCAGTCGCTCATCCAGCCGGGCTGTGCGCACTCGGTGAGCACGTCGGCGAAGCCGGCGTCATTGCCGCCCACCGAGATCGACACGTACTTCGTGGTCGAGGTGAGCGCGCTCAGCTGGTTGTTGGTGACGTCGGGGATCCGCGCCCCCGAGCAGGCCCGGAAGTTGAGCGAGTAGCCGCGGGCCGCCGCGATCAGTGAGGGATAGGCGTACGTCGAGCGCTGACACGAGGTGCCGTCGTCGATGTAGCTGCGAGTGCCGGTACCCGAGGCGTACGAGTCACCGAGGGCGACGTACGACGGACCGGCGGCGTGGGCCGCGGGAGCGGCCACCAGCGTGGCGGTGAGGACCGAGGCTGCCGCAGCAACCGCGCCCGAGATCTTCCACTTCATGCACACGACTCCTTTGTCGATCCCCACATGTGGCCCACGTCACACTAAGGGCACGCATAGGGTTCACGCCATGAGTTCTTCCGGCGGACTCCCGGGCGACGGGGTCGCCGACATCGCCTGGCACCCCCGCACCGGGGACGCCGACGAGGCGCTCGCCCGGCACGTCGCCGCCCTTCTCGGAGTCGACGCGGGCGGCGTCCGCGTCGGTCGACTGTGCCCGCGCTGCGGCTCGGACGCGCACGGGCGGCCGTGGGCCACCGGCGCCCACGTCAGCCTGTCGCGCGCCGGTGACCACCTGGTCACAGCGGTGGCGACGAGTCCCGTCGGCGTCGACATCGAGGTGGTCGCCGATGTCGAGGCGCGCTGGGACCCGGGCCTCGTGCTGCATCCGGACGACCCGCCCGGCGTCGAGGCCACATGGGCCTGGGCCGCGAAGGAGGCCATCCTCAAGGCGCGCGGCACCGGACTCGACGTGGCGATGACGTCGGTGCGCCTGGCCGATCACGACGTGCGCGAGCTGGACGCGCCCGTCGGCTCGGTGGCCGCGGTCGTCGTGCTGCCGGTCCGACCCGGGGTCAGAGCTTCGGCAGCTCCGGCAGCTCGACGCTGAACAACCAGGCGTCGAAGAGCTCCGTGAGGTCGCGGCCGGCGACCCCCGCCGCGTGCGCGATGAACTGCTCGGTGGTCACGTTGCCGCCGGTGTGTTCGGCGACCCAGCCGCGCAGGATCGCGAAGAACGTCTCGTCGCCCACCTCGGCCCGCAACGCGTGCAAGGTCAGCGCCCCACGCTTGTAGACGCGGTCATCGAACATCAGCTCCGCGCCCGGGTCGCCCAGCAGCAGGTCGGGGCCGTCGTCGTCGGCGACCCGCGCATGGTGGATCGCGGCGCGCTCGTCGGCACTCTTCGACCCGGACTCCTCCGACCACAGCCACTCCGCGTAGCAGGCGAAGCCCTCGTGCAGCCAGATGTCCTTCCACTTGGTCAGCGTCACCGCGTTGCCGAACCACTGGTGCGAGAGCTCGTGCGCGACCAGCCGGACGGCGTCCCAGTCGTCGCTGACGAAGTTGCGTCCGAACGTCGAGAGCCCTTGTGACTCCAGGGGAATCTCGAGGTCGTCGTCGGTGATCACCGCCGTGTAGGAGGCGAACGGGTAGTCGCCGAACAGCTTCACGAAGAACGCCAGCATCTCCGGCTGGCGGCCGAAACCGGCAGCGAACGCGTCCTCGTCGCGGTCGGCCGGGCCGATCACCCGCAGGGGTACGTCGGCCTCGAGCTCGACCACCTCGTAGCGGCCGATCTGCACCGTCGCGAGGTACGTCGGCATCGGCGACTGCTGCTCGTAGAGCCAGGTGGTCGCGCTGCCACTGCGACGGGACGAGACCAGCTCGCCGGAGACGGCCACGTAGTAGTCGGAGGGCGCCGAGACCGCGATCGAGTAGGTCGCCTTGTTGTCGGGGCGGTCGTTGCAGGGGAACCACGACGGCGCACCATGCGGCTGCGCGGCGACGATCACGCCGTCGTCCAGCTCCTCCCACCCCGACGTGCCGAGCACCCTCGAGGGCACCGGCCTCGGGCTGCCGGCGTACTTCACGCGCAGGTCGAAGACCTCGCCGGCCGGGATCGTCGTGCCCAGCTTGACGTGGATGCGCTGGTTGCGGTGGGTGAAGGAGGCCGACCTGCCGTTGAGGAGGACCTTCGCCGGACGCAGCGCGTGCAGGTCGAGCTCGAGGAACTCGAGGTTCGCCCGCGCCCGGCAGCGGAGGGTGGCGTCGCCGTCGATCCGGTTGCCGATCAGCTTGTAGCCCAGCGCCAGCCCGTAGTGCTCCACGTCGTACGACGCGTCACCGTGCCCGGGAACATAACTGTCGGTGCCGCCTCGCCTCACGCGTCCTCTTCCTCCCAGGGCCCGATCGGGTTCCCGATCCAGCGCGTCCGCGAGGGTACGCCCTCGCCGCGCATCACCAACGACACGGGGCCGACGGTCGCGTGGCGACCGATCGACGCGGCCGGCAGGATCACGCTGTTCGGGCCGAGGGTGGCCCCTGCCCCCAGCACCACGGTGTCCATGCTGAGCACCCGGTCGTGGAAGAGGTGGGTCTGCACGACGCACCCGCGGTTGACCGTCGCGCCCGCGTCCAGGCGGACCAGGTCGGTCTCGGGCAGCCAGTAGGACTCGCACCAGGCGCCGGGTCCGATCTCGGCACCCAGGCTGCGCAACCACACGTTCAACGCAACGGTGCCGGAGGTGACCCGGGCGAACCACGGCGCGGCCAGCACCTCGGTGAAGGTGTCGGCCAGCTCGTTGCGCCACACGAACGACGTCCACAGCGCGTGCTCGCCCCGGCGGTGCCGTCCGACGATCAGCCACTTGGCGGCCACCGTCACGGCTGCCGCGACCAGGCTGCCGGCGACCATCACGAAGCCGCCGAGCACCAGCGCCAGCATGTAGCCGCCCTGGTCGAGCGCCCAGAACAGGGTTGCGCCGATGCCCAGGTGCAGCAGGACGCCGAGGAACATCGGCACCACGCGGCCGGTCTCGACGAGCCCGCGCAGCACGTGCAGGCGGGTCGGAGGGTCGTAGGTGCGGCTGCTGTCCCGCTCCCCGGTCGTACGCCGCAGCTTCCGCGGCGGGCTGCCCATCCACGACGAGCCGGCCTTGGCCACACCACGCCCCGGTGCCGCCGAGAGCACGGCGACCAGCGACTGCTTGGGCACCTTGCGGCCGGGCGCGAGCATGCCGGAGTTGCCGACGAACGCGCGCTTGCCGACCTTGACCCGCTCGACGCGGATCCAGCCGCCGCCCAGCTCGTAGGAGCCGATCAGGGTGTCGTCGGCCAGGAAGGCGTGGTCGTTGACGTGCACGAGGCTGGGGATCAGCAGCACGGTCGAGGCCTCGACGCCGTGGCCGATGCGGGCGCCGAGCAGGCGCAACCAGATCGGGGTGATCGCACTGGAGTAGACCGGGAACAGCCAGTCGCGGGCCTCGTCGAGCAGGCGCACCGTGCCCCAGATCGAGACGCCGGCCAGAGAACGCACCGGGTGGTGGCCAGGTTCGACGGCCAACGCGAACAGGCGGGTCAGGCCCACGACGAGCAGCATGAGGACGGCGTACGCCGTGAAGGCCGCGAGCGGCAGCCAGGGCAGCGCGGCCAGCAGGGCCTCGCCGAGGCTGTCGGTTCCGTCGAGCGCCGGCAGCAGCACCGACGCACCGACGCCGATCGAGACGGCCGGCAGCACTGCGACCAGCCAGGCGACCGCGCCGTAGACCCCGATCCAGCGCGAGGACCGGGGCGGTGCGGTGTTCGACCACGGGCCGCGGGCGCGGGCCTGCCGCTCGGCCGGGGAGCCCGACCAGAACTCTCCGTCAGGAACCTCGCCGACGACATGGGACCCGGGGGCGACCTCGGCGTCCTTGCCGACCCGGGAACCGGGCGCGAGCGTGCTGCGGGCGCCGATGCGGGCCCGGGCACCGATCGCGACGGCACCGACGTGCACCACGTCGCCGTCGATCCAGTGGCCGGCCAGGTCGACCTCGAGCTCGATCGCGGCGTCGTTGCCGACCTCGAGCAGCCCGGTGACCGGTGGCAGCGTGTGCAGGTCGACGCCCTTGCCGAGCCGGGCGCCCAGGAGCCGCGCGTAGTAGGGGAACCAGGGTGCGCCGGAGAGTCCGGCGGCGCCGAGCTCCTCCTGGATCTTCTCGGCCAACCAGAGCCGCAGGTGCATCTTGCCGCCGCGCGGATAGGTGCCGGGCTCGAGGTCGCGCAGGAGGAAGCGGGCGAGCAGGGCGGCCACGGTCATCCGGCCCGGCGGCACGAGGAAGAACCAGGTGGTCAGCACCAGCAGCCACAGCGGGAACGAGACCAGCCACTCGAGGTCGGTGATCGCCGCGCCGAGCGTGGAGCCGAGCATCAGCCAGGCCAGCCACTTCTGTGCAGCCAGGGCGCGGAGCGGCAGCAGCGCGAGGAGCTGGCCGACCTGCGTCTTGCGCCGGATCGGCTGCACCTTGCGGTCCGAGAGGACGGTGGAGCCGCCCATCTCGTCGAGCGTCGCGGCCAGCGTGCCGACCGAGGGGTTGGCGTAGACGTCGCCGACTACCACCTCCGGGTGCTTCTCGCGCAGCCTGCTGACGACCTGGGCCGCGGTCAGCGAGCCGCCGCCGAAGTCGAAGAAGTCGTCCTTCGGCGAGGTCACGTCGGCGCCCAGCACCTCGGCCCAGATCTCGGCGATCCACGCGCTGGTGCCGCTCAGCGCCACGGTCGAGGCGGGCACCTTCGGCAGCGGCCACGGCAAGGCGTCGCGGTCGACCTTGCCCGACGTCCTCGTGGGGAGCTCCTCGACGACCGCCAGCCGCGGCACCAGCGCGGCCGGCATCCGGTGGCGCAGGAGCTCCTTGGCCCGGTCGGCGTCGTAGCCCGCGTCGACGGTGAGGTAGCCGACCAGCAGCTTGTTGCCCGACTTCGTGGAGCGTACGGCGGCCGCGGCCGAGAGCACGCCGGGGACGCGGAGCATCTGGTCGTCGATCTCACCGAGCTCGATGCGTCGACCGCCCAGCTTGATCTGGTCGTCGGCGCGACCGGCGAAGACCAGGCCGGCCGGGTCGTTGCGCACGACGTCGCCCGAGCGGTAGGCGCGCTCCCAGCCGAGCGTCGGCATCGGTGCGTACTTCTCGGCGTCCTTCTCCGGGTCGAGGTAGCGGGCCAGCCCGACGCCGCCGATGATCAGCTCGCCGGACTCGCCCTCGCCGACCGGGTGACCCTCCGCATCGACCACGGCGAGGTCCCAGCCGTCGAGGGGAAGGCCGATGCGCACCGGGTCGGAGCCGTCGAGCAGGGCACCACAGGCGACCACGGTGGCCTCGGTCGGGCCGTAGGTGTTCCACACCTCGCGGCCCTCACGCTGGAGCCTCGCGGCCAGCTCGGGCGGGCAGGCCTCGCCGCCCATGATCAGCAGGCGGACCTTGTCGAGGGCCGCTGCGGGCCACAGCGCCACCAGCGTCGGCACCGTCGAGACGATGGTGATGTCGTTGGCGACCAGCCAGGGCCCGACGTCGACACCGGAGCGCACCAGGGAGCGTGGTGCGGGGACCAGGCAGCCGCCGTACGCCCAGGCCAGCCACATCTCCTCGCAGCTGGCGTCGAAGGCGACCGAGAGGCCGGCCATCACCCGGTCGTCGGGCCCGATCGGTTCGTCGACCAGGAACATGTTCGACTCGGCGTCGACGAAGGCCGCGGCGTTGCGGTGGGTGACCGCCACGCCCTTGGGCCTGCCGGTGGAGCCGGAGGTGAAGATCACCCACGCGTCGTCGTCGTGGCCCGGCGCATCGCGTTCGCGCGGGTCGCGGTCGACGGTCGCGGCGATCACCAGGTCGTTGCCGATCACCGCGGCAGCCGCCGACTCCTCGAAGACCACGCGGGCCCTCTCGTCGGGGTCGTCGGCGTCGACCGGCACGTAGGCCGCGCCGGCGACCAGGATGCCGATGATCGCCACGTAGAGGTCGGTGGTCCCGGACTTGATGCGTACGCCGACCTTGTCGCCACGCCCCACGCCCAGCGCGGCCAGCCGGTCGGCCAGGTCGTCGGCGGCCTCGGCGAGCTCGGCGTACGTCAGGGTCTCGATGCCGCTGTCGACGGCGAGTGCGTCAGGGCACTCCTCGACCGTGGTGCGGAAGATGTCGACCAAGGTGCGCGGTCGTGGCGCCCGGTCGCCGGCCAGGAGGGCAGGCAGGAGCGTCGTTGGAGCGGGGTTCACGCGCGGAGTGTGTGGCACCAAGGTGAACGGAAGGTGTCTCTGCCCTCAGCGCCTCACGAGGTCAGCCGGGGTAGTGCACGAGGGGCGTCCACTCCGCGTCCCGGCGTACGACGGCCGCATGGATCGCCGTCGCCACGTTGCCCGGACCGAAGGTGCCCGACTGGGCCAGCACTCCGTCGACCTGCACGTTGACCGCACGGATTCCGTCGGGCTCGAGGGTGGTGTCGAGGCTGATCACCAGATTGCGCAGGGCGGCCTTCTGCACGCCGAGCGACGCGGCCTGGTTCCACGGCTTGTCGGCGGCGGCACTGCCGGTGACGACCACGCGGGCCCCGCTGCGCAGGTAGGGCCGCGCGGCCTGCACGGCGGGCAGCAACGGCGCAACGCCGAGGCGGAGGTCGTCCAGGAGCTCGTCGACGGTCAGGGCGAGCGGGTCCTTCTGGCGGAAGGTGCTCGGGTTGAAGTGCAGCACGTCGATGTGGCCGTGCCTGCGACCCACCTCGTCGACTGCCCGGCGTACGGCCTTCTCGTCGGTGAGGTCGACCGCCACCGTGTCCACCTTCGTGCCCGCCCCTCGCAGGTCGTCGGCCAGCTGGCCGAGGCGGTGCTCGGAGCGCGCGGCAAGCACGATCTTGTAGCCGTCGTTGTGGAACCGGTGCGCCACCGCGCGGCCCAGGCCGGGCCCGGCACCGAGGATGAACAGGACAGGAAGGGTCACCCCGACAGGGTAGTGGCGGGCGCCCGTGGTTCACGGCACTTCAGCCCTTCCGATACAGAGCTGTATCGGATACATTTTCGTATCGTGAGTACTCCGGCACCGACGCGACGCCGCCAGCAGACCCGGCAACGCCTGCTCGACGCCGCCCTCGTGGTCTTCGCCCGCGAGGGGTTCGGCCGGTCGACCGTCGAGCAGGTCTGCGAGCAGGCGGGGTTCACCCGCGGCGCGTTCTACTCCAACTTCACCTCGCTCGACGAGCTCTTCCTGGCCATCTGGGAGCAGCGGTCCGAGGAGATGCAGTCCGACCTCGCGGCGTTCCTCACCCAGGAGCCACCGCCCGTCACGTCGCTGCGTGAGGCCGTCGAGCACGTGCTCTCGGCGGTTCCGCTGGACGACGAGTGGTACCGCGTGACCGCCGAGTTCACCGCGCACGCACTGCGCAACCCGGCGCTGCGGCGCGTGATGGCGCAACGCGAGGAACGCATCGAGGCGGGCCTCATGCCGACGCTCGAAGCACTCCTGGCCCGGGTCGGACGACGCGTCATCGATCCGGCAGCACTCGGCCCGGCCCTGGTCGCCGTGCACGACGGCACCTCCGTGCAGTGCCTGATCGAACCCGACAACGCTGCCGTCCTGCAGCGCCGTACAGACCTCTTTGTCCTCCTGGTCACGGCACACACCGTCGAGGCCGACACCGACGTCACCCACACCCCACCCGAGGAGACCCCATGACCGACGACGACTTCCGCCCCGACGTGATCGTGGTCGGCGCCGGCCTGGCCGGGCTCGTCGCCACCCACGAACTGGTCAAGGCCGGCAAACGCGTGCTGGTCGTCGAGCAGGAGAACCGCAACAACCTGGGCGGGCAGGCGTTCTGGTCGCTCGGCGGGCTCTTCTTCGTCGACAGCCCCGAACAGCGCCGCATGGGCATCAAGGACTCCCCCGAGCTCGCCATGCAGGACTGGCTCGGCTCGGCCGGCTTCGACCGCCTCGACGACCAGGACGTCTGGGGCCGCCAGTGGGCCGAGGCGTACGTCGCGTGGGCTGCCGGCGGCAAGCGCGACTACGTGCGGGGCCTCGGCCTGAAGTTCCTGCCGTTCGTCGGCTGGGCCGAGCGCGGCTCGGGCTCGGCGAGCGGTCACGGCAACTCCGTGCCGCGGTTCCACCTCTCCTGGGGAACCGGGCCGGCGGTCGTGGAGATCTTCGAGAAGCCGGTGCTCGACGGCGAGGCGCAGGGTCTCGTGCGGTTCGCGTTCCGTCACCAGGTCGACGAGCTGGTCGTGGACGCCGGCGCCGTGGTCGGCGTACGCGGTTCCGTGCTGGAGGACAGCGACGCCGAGCGCGGCGTGAAGTCCTCCCGTGAGGTGGTCGGAGACTTCGAACTGCGCGCGGGCGCCGTGGTCGTCACCTCCGGCGGCATCGGCCACAACTTCGACCTGATGCGGGCGAACTGGCCGGTCGACCGGCTCGGTCCCGTGCCCAAGCACATGATCGCCGGGGTGCCTGCCCATGTCGACGGCCGCATGCTCGCGATCTCGGAGGCCGCCGGCGCCAACCTGGTCAACTCCGACCGCATGTGGGCCTACACCGAGGGCATCCACAACTGGGACCCGATCTGGCCCGACCACGCCATCCGGATCATCCCCGGACCGTCGTCGATGTGGTTCGACGCGCTGGGCGACCGGCTGCCCTCGCCGAACTTCCCGGGCTTCGACTCGATCGGCACGATGAAGGCGATCCTGGCCACCGGCCACGACTACTCGTGGTTCGTGCTGACCCAGAAGATCATCGAGAAGGAGTTCGCCCTCTCCGGCTCCGAGCAGAACCCCGACATCACCCGCCGCGACCTGAAGTTCATGCTCCAGTCCCGTCTGGCCAAGGGCGCACCCGGCCCGGTCGAGAAGTTCAAGGAGCACGGCGAGGACTTCGTCGTAGCCGACACGATCGGCGAGCTGGTGGCCGGCATGAACGAGCTCGGCCGGGACGGCGCGGTGCTCGACGCGGCCCACGTCGAGAAGCAGATCGTCGAGCGCGACCGCCAGCTCGACAACGCCTTCTCCAAGGACCTGCAGCTGATGGCGATCCGCAACGCCCGCCTGTCGCGTACCGACAAGCTGATCCGGGTGGCCTCACCGCACCGCATCCTCGACGCCGACAACGGTCCGCTGATCGCGGTGCGCCTCAACATCCTCTCCCGCAAGACCCTCGGCGGCATCCAGACCGACCTCGACTCGCGGGTCATCGGCGGCGACGGTGCGCCGATCCCCGGCCTCTACGCCGCAGGCGAGGTCGCCGGGTTCGGCGGTGGCGGCGTGCACGGCTACAACGCACTCGAGGGCACCTTCCTCGGGGGCTGCATCTTCTCGGGTCGCGCCGCGGGCCTGGCCCTGGCGAAGGCCCTCTGATGCGCACCGCCCTCGTCACCGGCGCCTCCTCCGGAATCGGTCAGGCCACCGCAATCGCCTTGCTGGGCAAGGGGTTCCGGGTGATCGGCACCAGTCGCAACCCGAAGTCGCTGCGCGACGACCAACTCGTCGAGGGGGTCGAATGGCTGGCGCTCGACCTCGAGGACCGCGCGTCCATCGTGGCCTGCGCGCAGGCAGCAGGCCCGGTCGACGTGCTGGTCAACAACGCCGGGGAGTCGCAGTCCGGTCCGCTGGAGGAGCTGCCGGTCGACGCCCTCGACCGGCTCTTCCAGCTCAACGTGCTCGGCCCCGTGCAGCTGACCCAGCTGCTCCTGCCCGGCATGCGCGAGCGTGGCTACGGACGGGTGGTGATGATCGGTTCGATGATCGCCAGCTTTCCCCTGCCCTACCGGTCGTCGTACGCCGCCACCAAGGCCGCGATCCGGGCGTTCGCCACGGCCGCACGAGAGGAGCTGGCGCCGTACGGCGTGTGGCTGACCACGGTCGAGCCCGGGTCGATCAACACCGGCATCAGCCAGCGCCGCACGAAGTACGTCGCCGACGACTCGCCGTACAAGCGTGAGTGCAACATCGTGATCGCGCGACTCGACGAGCTCGAGGCGGGCGGCGTGAGTGCCCACGACGTCGCCGCGACCCTGTGTGAGGCGATCGAGGCCGAGAAGCCGAGGTCGCTCTACGCCCGCGGCAGCAACGCACCCCTGGTCTTCGCGCTGCGCCGAGTCGCGCCCCGCGGGCTGGTCGAGACGATCACGGCGAGGAAGTTCGGCATCCGCCACTGAGTGCACGATTCATGTCGAGCCTGCGGGGGAACCCGACAGATTCCGTGCGCTCACGGCGGGAGCCTCTTGCTCCTCCATCACGACGGAATGCCGCTGCTCAGCACCGCAAGAACCCACGGTTCGCGGCACAGGAATCCACGGTTCGCGCGGGTCAGTACTTCTTGTGGCGGGGCTTCTTCTCGAACTTCTTCGGGCCACGGTCGCTGGCGCCGCCGTCGTACTTGTTGTGGGGTGTGCGGCTGATCTCTTCGCCGTCGGCCTTGCTCAGCTCGATCAGCTTGCCGGAGATGCGGGTGCCGCGCAGCTTGTCCCACGCATCGCTGGGCAGGTCGACCGGCAGCTCGACGATCGAGTGGTCGGGACGGATGTCGATCTTGCCGAAGTCGCCGCGACCCAGGCCGCCCTCGTTGGCCAGCGCGCCGACGATCTGGCGCGGCTCGACCTTGTGGCGCTTGCCGACGGAGATGCGGTACGGCGCCATCGGCACGTCGCTGCGACCTCGCGACGGGCGGTCGGGACGCTCGCGGCGGGGGCCGCGGTCGTCTCGGGAGCCACGGTCGGAACGGTCGGAGCGGTCGGAGCGCGTGAAGGTCTGGGCCGGCTCGGGCTCCATCAGCAGGGGCGTCTTGCCCTGGAGTACGACCGCCAGCGCGGCGGCCACGTCGGCCTCGGGCACGTCGTGCTCGCGGACGTAGTGGTTGACCACGTCGCGGAAGAACTCGACCCGGTCGGAGTTGAGCGCCTCGGTGATCGAGTCGTCGAAGCGGGCCAGGCGCGTGGTGTTGATGTCGTCGACCGTCGGCAGCTGCATCTGGGTCAGCGACTGGCGGGTGGCCTTCTCGATCGCCTTGAGCAGGTAGCGCTCGCGCGGAGTGATGAACGAGATCGCGTCACCGCTGCGGCCGGCGCGCCCGGTGCGGCCGATGCGGTGCACGTAGGACTCGGTGTCGGTCGGGATGTCGAAGTTCACGACGTGGCTGATCCGCTCGACGTCGAGGCCACGGGCCGCGACGTCGGTGGCGACCAGGATGTCGAGCTTGCCCTGGCGCAGCTGGTTGATCGTGCGCTCACGCTGGTTCTGGGCGACGTCACCGTTGATCGCGATCGCGGAGAAGCCACGGGCCCGCAGCTTCTCGGCGAGCTCCTCGGTGGCGGACTTGGTGCGGGCGAAGATGATCATCGCCTCGAAGTTCTCGACCTCGAGGATGCGGGTCAGCGCGTCGATCTTCTGCGGGTAGGACACCGTCATGTAGCGCTGGGTGATGTTCGCGGCGGTGGTGGTCTTGTTCTTGACCGTGATCTCGGCGGCGTCGTTGAGGTACTTCTTCGCGATGCGGCGGATCTGCGGCGGCATCGTCGCGGAGAACAGCGCGACGTGCTTCGAGTCAGGGGTGTCGGCCAGGATCGTCTCGACGTCCTCGGCGAAGCCCATCTTGAGCATCTCGTCGGCCTCGTCGAGCACCAGGAAGCGCAGCTCGGAGAGGTCGAGGGTGCCCTTCTCCAGGTGGTCCATGATGCGACCCGGCGTACCGACGACGACGTGGACGCCGCGACGCAGCGCCGAGAGCTGGACGCCGTACCCCTGGCCGCCGTAGACGGGCAGGACGTGGACGCCGTTCATGTGGGAGGCGTACTTCTCGAACGCCTCGGAGACCTGGAGCGCGAGCTCACGCGTGGGCGCGAGCACCAGCGCCTGCGGGGTCTTCTGCTTGAGGTCGAGCTGGGAGAGGATCGGCAGCGCGAAGGCGGCGGTCTTGCCGGTTCCGGTCTGCGCGAGGCCGACGACGTGGCGTCCCTCGAGCAGCGGTGGGATGGTGGCGGCCTGGATGGGAGAAGGCGACTCGTAGCCGATCTTCTTCAGTGCCTTGAGCACCCGTTCATCGAGCCCGAGTTCATCGAAGGTCGGAACAGCATCGATTTCAGGGTCAGTCATGGGGTCCAACCTAGTGCCCGCGCGGCTGGAACCCCTTATTTTCGGCGGAGTCGATCCGCTCACACACGATCTCGGCGAGCACGTCGGGCGCCTCGTCGGGGATCCAGTGGCTCACGCCGGTCAGCACCTGGAGCTCGAACGGGCCGTCGACATGGCGCTCGGCGAGCTCGACTCCGCGGCGGCCCAGTGCGACGTCGCCGTCGCTCCAGACCTGGGTGGTCGGAGCTACCACGCGGCCGCGCGCCATGCGTGGATGGGTGAACGGGAGCGCGCGGTACCAGTTCAGCCCGCCGCGCAGGGCGCCGTACTCCACGATGTCGGTGCGGAACGTCTCGACCATCTCGGGAGTCATGCCGGCCCGCCCCAGCGCCAGGCGGGCACCGACCTCCTCGCCGAGCACGCGCTCGGGGACCCACGGCAGCTGGAAGAAGCCCATGTACCAGGAGCGCAGCACCTGGCTGCCGACCATCGAACGCATGAACGCGGCCGGGTGCGTGACCGAGACCGCCGTGAGGCTGCGCACCAGCTCGGGGTGCGCGGCCGCGGTCGGCCAGGCCACCGCGGCACCCCAGTCGTGGCCGACCAGGTGCACCGGCCCGACGTCGAGCGTGCGGATCAGGGCCGCGACGTCGGAGACCAGGTTCTCCATGCGGTACGCCGTCCGCCGGCGCGGCCTGGCCCGTGGTGAGTAGCCACGCTGGTCGGGCGCGACCGTGCGGATGCCGCGCCCGTGCAGGCGTATGGCCACCTCGTTCCACGACGCTGCGCGCTGCGGGAAGCCGTGCAGCAACACGGCGACGGGCCCGTCGACCGGCCCCTCGTCGATGACGTCGAAGGTGAGCCCGGCATTGCTGTAGGTGGTCACGCGTTGCATACCCCCAGTATGCGTGGGAGCGACGCAGGTCACACCACCCCCCTCTCGACAAACACCGCCGACTGTTTACTAAGGTAAGCCTTACCTTAATCTCGGAAGGAGTTCGCGGTGTCCCATCCCTCCGCGCACCACCTGTTCCATCCGGCCAATGCCGACGCCTGGGCGACCACCGTGCTGAGCGGCGTCGCCCACCTGGGCCGCCAGCTGGCCGAGGTCGACGGGCCGTCGAACGGCACCGCCCCCGAACTTGCCGCCAAACTGGTCGCCGACGTCGACCTCGACACCCCGCTGGGCGACACGACCGCCGCCCTCGAGGAGATGTCCCGCCTCTACCTCGACGACGCCGTGTGGTTCCACGAGCCGGGCTACGCCGCTCACCTGAACTGTCCCGTCGTGATCCCCGCACTGCTGGCCGAGCTCTACGTGTCGTCGGTGAACTCCTCGCTCGACACCTACGACCAGAGCGTCGGCGGCACGTTCATCGAGCGGCACCTCATCGACTGGACCGCGGCCCGAATCGGCTTCCCCGAGACCACCGCTGACGGCATCTTCACCAGCGGCGGAACCCAGACGAACCTCCAGGCACTCCACCTGGCCCGCGGCCGGGTCGAGCGCCGGGGCCTCGACCGGCTGCGCATCTTCGCCTCCGCCGACGGGCACTTCAGCGTCCAGAAGGCCGCCCGCCTGCTGGGCCTGGGCGACGACGCCGTGGTCTGCATCCCCGTCGACGAGCGCCACCGGATGCGCCCCGACCTACTCCGCGGGGCCCTCGACCGGTGCCTCGCCGACGGCAACGTCCCGATGGCCGTCGTCGCCACCGCCGGCACGACGGACTTCGGCGCCATCGACCCCCTCGACCGGGTCGCCGACCTCTGCCACACCTACGCGACCTGGTTCCACGTCGATGCGGCGTACGGCGGCGGGCTGCTGGCCTCACCTCGGCGCAGGCACCTGCTCTCCGGCATCGAGCGCGCCGACTCGGTGACCGTCGACTACCACAAGACGTGGTTCCAACCGGTCTCCGCGAGCGCGCTGATCGTGCGCGACACGGCCACACTGCGCCACATCACCTGGTACGCCGACTACCTGAACCCGAAGGACGCGGCCCACCCCAACCAGGTCGACAAGAGCATGCAGACCACGCGTCGCTTCGACGCGCTCAAGCTCTGGCTGACCCTGCGGATCATGGGCCCCGACCTGATCGGCGACTACTTCGACACCGTCATCGACCTCGCGGCCGAGGTGCACGACGCGATGGTGCAGTGCCCCGACATCGAGCTCGCGGCCGAGCCGACGCTGAGCACGCTGGTGTTCCGCTACCGCCCACGGGGGGCGGACCCGGCGACGACCGACGAGGTCAACACCCGCATCCGGGCGGCGCTCTTCGACAGCGGCCGCGCGATGGTCGCCTCGACCAAGGTCGACGGCGAGGTGTGGCTCAAGTTCACCCTGCTCAACCCGATGGCCACCTCGCGCAACATCCTCGACATCGTCGACCGGGTGCGCGTGACCGGGGCCGAGATCCTGACGGGAGCCGCCCGATGAAGGACTTCGTCGCCGTCGGCCTCGGGCCGTTCAACCTCGGCCTGGCCTGCCTGACCGACCCGATCGACGAGCTCGACGGGCTCTTCCTCGAGGCCCGGTCCGAGTTCGCATGGCACCCCGGCATGATGCTCGAGGACGCCACCCTCCAGGTGCCGTTCCTGGCCGACCTGGTCACGATGGCCGACCCCACCTCGCGGTTCTCGTTCCTGAACCACCTCAAGGAGATCGGCCGGCTCTACCCGTTCTACATCCGCGAGTCGTTCTTCCCGCTGCGCCAGGAGTACAGCGACTACTGCGCCTGGGCCGCCTCCCGGCTCGACTCGGTGCGCTTCGACTCACCGGTCACTCGCATCGAGCACGACGGGTCGGCGTACGTCGTGACCACCGGCTCCGGCGAGCAGCACGAGGCGAGGCGGCTGGTGCTCGGCACCGGCACGCAGCCCTACGTCCCCGAGGTGGCGCGCGGGGTGCTTGGTCCCGAGGCAGGCGCAGAGCGCCTTCCGCAACCAGCGGGGGTCACGTGTCACTCGGCGGACTACCTGCGGCGCAAGGCCGAGCTCCAGGAGCTCGAGTCGATCACCGTCGTCGGCAGCGGGCAGAGCGCCGCCGAGGTGTACGCCGACCTGCTGGCCGGCATCGACGAGCACGGCTACACGCTGACCTGGGTGACCCGGTCACCGCGGTTCTTCCCGATGGAGTACACCAAGCTCACCCTCGAGCTGACCTCGCCGGAGTACACGTCGTACTTCCAGGGCCTGCCGGGCGAGACCCGGGAGGAGCTCCTGCGCGGGCAGCGCTCGCTCTACAAGGGGATCAGCGCAGAGCTGGTGAACCACATCTACGACGAGCTCTACCGGCGCCAGGTGCACGGCGGCACCGAGACCACGCTGGTCACCAACACGGCGGTGACCGCCGCGTCGGCCGTCAACGGTGGAGTCCGGCTCGAGCTGCACCACGTCGAGGAGGACGAGCACTTCGCACTGGAGACCCGGGGCGTCGTCTTCGCGACGGGCTACAACCGCGAGGTGCCGGAGTTCCTCTCCCCGATCCGCGACCGGATCCGGTGGGACGACCACGGTCGCTTCCTCGCCGACGCCAACTACGCGATCGACGTGGCCGGCAACGAGATCTACGTCCAGAACGCCGAGGAGCACACCCACGGCTTCGTGGCCCCCGACCTCGGCATGGGCGCCTACCGCAACTCCAGGCTGATCGCCGCGATGCTCGGCCGCGAGACCTACCCCATCGAGAAGCGGATCGCCTTCCAGGAGTTCGGCGTCCCCGACCACCTCAGGAGCACACCGTGAAATTCAACTTGGAACCCGTCGTCGTCGAGCGCGACCTCGGCCTGCTGCATGCGTGGGTGACCCACCCGCGCTCGCTCTACTGGGAGATGCAGGGCGCCACCGCCCTGGACGTGGCCCGCGAGTACGACGCGATCACCGCGAATCCGCACCACCACGCGTGGCTCGGTCGCGCCGACGGCACCCCGCAGTTCCTGGCCGAGACCTACGAGCCGCAGCACGGTCCCCTGTCCGGGCTGCCCGAGATCGAGGAGGGCGACCTCGGCATGCACGTGCTGGTGGCACCGCCCTCGACGTACCGCCCCGGCTTCACCACCGAGGTGTTCCGCGCGGTGATGGAGTTCTGCTTCGCCGATCCCGCCGTACGCCGGGTGGTGGTCGAGCCCGACGCCCGCAACGAGAAGATCGCCGCACTCAATGCCGCCGCGGGCTTCGTCGTCGAGCGCCACGTCGACCTCGGCCACAAGACCGCCGCGCTGTCGTTCTGCACCCGCGAGGCGTTCCTCGACTCCGCACTGGGAGTGCCGGCATGAGCACCCCATTCGAATGCTCACTTCGTTCTGCCTCGAACAGGGACCCCGCATGAGAAGCCACGACGTGACGCACCTGCAACCCGATCTGCTCGCGACCGCCCAGATCTCCCTTGTCTGCAAGGCGATCGCCGAGTTCTCCCACGAGCGACTGCTCGCCCCCGTCGCCGACGGCCACGCCTGGGAGCTGGTCTCCCCCGACGGCTCGGCCCGCTACACCTTCACCGCGCGCCGCCACCAGCTCGAGCACTGGGTACTCGACCGCGACTCGCTCGAGCGCACCGTCGACGACACACAGCGCCCCGTCGACGTCCAGCAGTTCCTCGTCGAGTTCGCACCCCTGCTGGGCATTCCCGAGGCACTGCTGCCGACCTATCTCGAGGAGCTCGCCTCGACACTGGCCTCCTCGATGTGGAAGCTCGGCAACTCCACGGCGTCGGCCGACGACCTGGTGCACGCCGACTACCAGGCGCTCGAGGCCGCGATGACCGAGGGCCACCCGGCGTTCGTGGCCAACAACGGCCGGATCGGCTACGGCGGCGACGACTTCGCGGCCTACGCCCCCGAGACCGGCAACGAGTTGCGCCTGCTGTGGGTCGCCGTACGCCGTGACAAGGCGGGGCTGTCCGTGGGCAGTGGCCTGACCGAGGAGTCGCTCTACCGCGACGAGCTGGGCGCGGAGACGCTGGCCGGCTTCGAGGGGACCCTGGCCGACCTCGGGCTGGACGCGCACGACTACCTCTATCTCCCGCTGCACCCGTGGCAGTGGGTCAACCGGGTGGCGATCACGTTCGCCCCCGACGTGGCCCGCCGCGACATCGTGCTCCTCGGCGAGGCGCCGGACACCTTCCGGGCGCAGCAGTCGATCCGCACGTTCTTCAACACCAGCAACCCGCAGCGGCACTACGTGAAGACCGCACTCGCGATCCAGAACATGGGCTTCCTGCGCGGGCTCTCGCCGAAGTACATGCGGGTCACCCCGGCGATCAACGACTGGGTGCACGACCTGGTCGCGGCCGACGACGAGCTGCGGGCCCGTGGCTTCGGCGTGCTGCGCGAGTGCGCCGCGATCGGCTACACCGGTGACGCGTTCCACCACCTCGGCTTCACGTCGCCGTACCAGAAGATGATCGCCGCACTGTGGCGTGAGAGCCCGCTGCCGCAGCTGCGCACCGGGGAGCGACTGGCCACGATGGCGTCGCTGCTGCACCGTGACGCCAAGGGCTCCTCGCTGGCGGCCGCGATGATCGCGGAGTCCGGGGTCGCGCCGGCGCAGTGGCTGCGCACCTACCTCGACGCCTACCTGCGGCCGCTGGTGCACTGCCTGCTGCGCTACGACCTCGCGTTCATGCCGCACGGGGAGAACCTCGTCATGGTGATCGAGGAGCACGTGCCGGTGCGGATGTTCATGAAGGACATCGGCGAGGAGGTCGCCGTGATGGGCGGCCTGCCCCTGCCCGAGGAGGTCGAGAGGATCCGCGCGGCGGTGCCGGCCGACGAGCAGTCGCTGGCGATCCACACTGACGTCTTCGACGGCTTCTTCCGCCACCTGGCCGCAATCCTCGACGAGGACGGCGTCCTGCCGGCCGCCGACTTCTGGAGCGAGGTGCGGGCCTGCATCGAGCGGCACCTGGCCGACCACCCGGAGCTGGCCGACGGGGCGGCGAAGCACGACCTGCTGCGTCCGACGTTCCGGCACAGCTGCCTCAACCGCCTGCAGCTGCGCAACACGCTGCAGATGGTGGACCTGACCGATCAGGCAGGTTCCCTGCTGTTCGCCGGGGAGTTGGCGAACCCGGCCGCTCCTGCAACGGTTGCGGAATGACCACCCCATTCAAATGCTCACTCCGTACCGCTTTGAACAGGGACACCGAATGAGCTCCGAGGTCATCCACGACGCACACGGCATCCCGCACATCCGGGCCGACTCGCTCGAGGAGCTCGCCTTCGCCCAGGGACACGAGATGGCCACCGCCCGGGCCGGCCAGCTCGAGCTCGAACGACTCCGCAGCGAGGGGCGAACGGCCGCCCACCTCGGCCGGGCCGGACTCGAGTGGGACCGCTTCTCTCGGCGGGCCGGCATCGATGACCTCGCACAGCGCGGCTACGACGCCGTCGACGACGAGACCCGCGACTTCCTCGTCGCCTTCACCGACGGCATCAACGTCGCCTTCCGCGACCGGCGCTGGATGCCCTGGACGCCACTCGGCGTCTTCCTCGTCCAGCAACTCCAGTTCGGCGCCTACCCGTCCAAGCTCTGGCGCCACCGGGTGTCCACCACGCTCGGGCCGGCGGGGGTGCGGGCGTTGTCGGTGGAGCCGCCGACGGTGGCCGGCAGCAACGCCTACGCGTTGACCGGTGACCGCACCAGCACGGGCCTTCCGCTCGTCGCCGGCGACCCGCACCGGGTCTTCGAGGCACCCAACGTCTACCTGCAGACCCATCTCGCCTGCCCCGACTTCGACGTGGTCGGCTTCTGCTTCCCCGGGGTCCCGGGCATCCAGCACTTCGGCCACGCCGGCTCGGTGGCGTGGGGCCTGACCAACGCGATGGCCGACTACCAGGACCTGTACGCCGAGCAACTCGAGGTGCGCGACGGCCGGTTGGTGGCACTCGGCCCCGACGGCTGGGAGCCGGTCGAGGTGCGCGAGGAGTTCCTCGACAACCTCGACGACGAGCCCGAGCCGGTCGAGATCGTGGTCACCGAGCGCGGGCCGATCGTCTTCGAGTCCGAAGCGCTCTCGTTGCGCACCGCATCGTGGGCGCTGGGCGACCTGGGCTTCGGTGCCCTGCTCCCCCTGCTGCGCTCCCAGACGGTCGCCGACGTCGAGTCCGCCCTGGAGCACTGGGTCGAACCGGTCAACAACTGGGTGATCGCCGACTCCGTGGGCGTCGTACGCCACCGGGTGGCGGGCCGGGTGCCGCAGCGGGACCTTGCCAACCGGTTCGGCATCGTGCCGGCCTCCGACGGCCGGCACGCATGGTCCGGCTGGGTGGACGACCTGCCCGTCGTCGATCCCGGGGACGACGGGCGCGTGGTCACTGCGAACGAGCGGACCACCCCGGCGTACGACGCGATCAGCAGTCACTTCGCCGAGTCCTGGCGCGCGGACCGCATCGGCACGCGCCTCGACGCCGAGGAGTCCTGGTCTGCCGAACGCGCGATCGAGCCACTCACCGACGTCCGCCAGCTCGGTGGCGACGCGCTCCTCGCCGCGGTCGCCGCACTCACCGACCTGTCGCCGGAAGCCGCTGATCTTCAACGCACACTGGGCTCCTGGGATCTCGCGATGGCCGTCGACAGTGCCGGAGCAGCGGCCTTCAACGACGTCCGCGAGCGGATCGTGCTGGCCGTCAGCGCCCACCCAGCGTTGGCCGGGCTGACCGATGCCACGGTGTACGGCGAGATGTACGTGCCGTGGCTGTGGTTGCCCGGACGCGTCGGCCAGTCCCTGACCAAGCTGCTGGCCCACGGTGAGGGAATCGGCATCGACCTGCCGGCACTCGTGCGGGCCGCCGTCGAGGAGTCCGCCGCCGCCACCCCGCGGCCGTGGGGCGAGCGCCACGGCTTCGGGCCGTTGACCGGACTGGCCCAGTTCGGGCTGGACGACGACGTCGTGCCGGTGGCCGGCGAGCCGCTCCCCGGCGACGCCGAGTGCGTCGCGGCAATGGGCTGGCTGGCCGGCACCGACACCTCGGTGCGGGGGCCCGTCGCCCGCTACGTCTGGGACCTCGCCGACCGCGACCACAGCCGGTGGGCCGTCCCGCTCGGCGCCTCGGGCATCCCCGGAGACCCGCACCAGGTCGACCAGTTCGAGGCCTGGCGCGACGGGACCCTCCTCCAGGTCACCACCGACTGGGACACCCTTCGCAAGGAGCACTCGTGACGATCACGCTCAACGCCCGCCTCGCCCTCCGCCCGGTGCACCCCGAGTCCGACGGTGCCCTGCTCCACGGCTGGGTCACCGAGGAACGGGCCAGGTTCTGGGGAATGCTCGAGCGACCGCTCGACGAGGTCATCGACATCTACACCTACATCCAGGAGCAGCCGCACCTGGCGGCGTACCTCGTCTGCTGGGACGACGAGCCCTGGGCGCTGTTCCAGACCTACGACCCGGCGGTCGACGAGATCGGTGAGTTCTACGACCGACGGCCCGGCGACGTCGGCGTGCACCTGCTGATGGGCCCGGGGAGACGACCCGACGGGTTCTCGGAGGCGATGTTCACGCAACTGCCCGGGTGGGTCTTCAGCGATCCCGGGGTGCAGCGCATCGTGCTGGAGCCCGATGCCCGCAACAACGCCTCGGTGAGCCTGATGCCGCGGATCGGCGCCCGTCTCGGACCCCAGGTCGAGATGCCGCAGAAGACGGCCCAGTTCGCGTTCATCGAGCGCTCGGGGTGGACCGCGCCGAGCGTGTAGACCGCGTGGCTCCGCGCCGGTCAGACGGCGAGGTCGTCGACCGCACGCAGCCGGCGCCCGCCGACCGTGTCGCGCACGAAGCCGGCCACCCGGTCGATCGCCTCGCTGCTCTCGGGCAGCAGGTCGCCCAACACCGGGAACGCGTGCACCTGGCCGTTCCAGATGTGCAGCGTCACCGGCACGCCGGCCCGCTGGAGTCGCTCGGTCATCAGCTCCGCGTCGTAGCGCAGGATCTCGTCGGCGGCACAGATGATCAGCGCCGGCGGCAGTCCTGCGAGGTCGCGGTTCACCGGCGACGCGGCGGGGTCGAGGATCGGCTTGCCGGTGACCAGGCGGGTGATCGCGTCGAGGCGTCGGGCCGGGATGTAGTGGTCGCGCCGGGCGTTGACGTGGTTGCGCCGCTCTGTGTTGTCGAACTCGAGCCACGGTGACAGGCCGACGACACCGCCGAGGCTGATTCCCTGCGCGGTGGCCTCGATCGCCACGGCGAAGGCGAGGTGGCCCCCGGCGGAGTCACCGGCCAGCACCATCGATGAGGCGTCGAAGCCGCGCCGGATCATCCAGTTCGTGGCGTCGACGCCGTCGGCGATGCTCTGGTCGACCAGGGCCTTGTCGTGCTGGCGGTAGGCGACCGACAGCACCGGGACTCCGGTGCGCAGGGCCAGGTGCTCGACGATGCGTCGGTGGGTGGCGAGCCCGCAGAACACGAAGGCGCCGCCGTGGAAGTAGACCAGGCCCGCTGTCCCGGGCTGTGCGTCGCGGGGCGTGACCAGCTCACCGATCCAGCCGTCGCCGGTGACCTTCTCCACGCGCGTGCCGCGGTGGCGCGGGGCGATGCGGGCGCCGATGTCGAGAGCGTGGCGCAGGGGCGCGATCGGCCCGTTCACCGGGAACCAGCGCAGTGCGGGCCGGGCGACGAGCTTCGCGGCCGTCCCGAGCGCGACGGACCGGCAGCTGGTGCGTTCATGGATCTCGATCACGACTCAGTCCTTCCGCCCGAGCGCTTGCTCGTGCAAGCGTCCGGCGACTGTACGACGCCCGGGTGGCCCAGGTCACGTGTTTCAAGCAAGTTGAGTCTTCAAATTTCTCGGACTTTTTCCAACAGGGGTGGGCAATTCGGGCCCCGATCACTACTGTCCAGAGGCATGAGCGACGCCGATGAGCCGCGACCTGAGTACGTCTCCTACGAGGACTTCGGCCGCCAGTTCTTCGTTGCCGCCGTCACCGCCGACCGGATCCTGGCCGGTGTCGACGTCCTCGCCGGCGAGCCCATCGAGTTCGGCCCCATCGGGGTCGGGCCCGGCCGATTGGCCAAGGTGGAAGCCAAGGGCCGTATCGGCCGTCCCACTGCCAGCCCACGCCCCGGCGAGCTGGTCGGCTACCGCGTCGACCTTCCGGTCGACCTGCACCTCACCATCGACCTGCAGCTGGACACGCACCGGTTCGACGCCCACCTCGTCGTACCGCTCGAGCTGACCGCGCGAGCGCTGGACGGCTGCACCATCTTCATCGAGGCAGTTCCTCCTCGGGCCGAGCAGGTCGAGCTCGAGCTGAAGGCCGGTGGCCTGCGCGCCTCGCTGCTGCAGAGGGTGGCCGGGGTCGAGGGCGAGATCCAGCGCTTCGTGGCGAAGTACGTCGCCCGTGAGCTCGACAAGCCGGCACTCCGGGCGGCGCGCACGATCGACGTGGCTCGCGCGATCGACTCCTCCTGGAGCGGACCGAGCGCTCAGTGATGTGACACGCGCCACATTGGGTGCAACTCGGGAATGACCTCGCCTAACCTGTAGTTGAAAGTTCAATGAATGCCACGAACACCTCAACTTTCAGGAGCAGACCCGCAATGAGCATCTTCAGCCGCAGCAAGTCCACCGCCACCGCCGAGCCCGTCTTCGACGCCGGCACCAGCGCCCTCGCTGACATCTCGGGCGACTACACCATCGACGCCTCCCACACCTACATCGGCTTCCAGGCTCGCCACGCGATGGTCACGACCGTCCGCGGTGCGTTCAAGGAGTTCGAGGGCACCGCGACGATCGACGCCGCGAACCCGGCCGCCTCGAAGGCCGAGCTGACCATCGCCGTGAACAGCGTCGACACCGGTGTCGCCGACCGCGACGGCCACCTGGCCTCCGGCGACTTCTTCGACGTGGAGAACTTCCCGACCATCACGTTCACCACCACCAAGGTCGAGGCGGACGGCGACGACTGGGCCGTCACCGGCGACCTCACCATCAAGGACGTCACCAAGCCCGTCACGGTTCCGTTCGAGTTCACCGGCTCCGCCCAGGACCCGTTCGGCAACGTCCGCGTGGGCTTCGAGGGCGAGATCGCCGTCAACCGCAAGGACTGGGGCCTCTCCTGGAACGCCGCGCTCGAGACCGGCGGCGTGCTCGTCTCGGAGAAGGTCAAGCTCAAGTTCGACGTCTCCGCGATCAAGAACGCCTGACGAACCGTGGCTTCTTGATGCGCGAACCGTGCGTTCTTGCGCCTCGAACCATGGATTGTTGATGCGCCAGCCGGCCGGTCCCCTTGGGGCCGGCCGGTTTCGTCGTCCCTGAAAACCAGGTGCGCCCCGGGCGACCCTGACCGGACAATCGGGACATGCCCCTCCTCGCAGGCCTGACCACTCGGCCCCTCGCCCTCGACGACGCAGCGGCCGTGACCGCGCTGATGGCCGCCGAGGAGCTGGCCGACATCGGCGAGGTCGCCATCGAGGAGGCCGACATCGTCAGCGACTGGCAGCGCCCCAGCTTCGACCTGGCCGCCTCCACCATCGGCGTCCTCGACGGCGACCGCCTGATCGGGTACGGCGAGCGCTCGCTCGGCAGCAGGGCCGACGCGGCGGTCGACCCTGCGTACCACGGCCGCGGCATCGGCACGTTCATCGCCGAGTGGCTCGAGGAGCACGCCCGCCGCGCCGGTGCACCGCTGCTGGGCATGCCGGTGCCGCAGGGATCTCCGGGCGACCGGCTGCTCGAGGCCCGCGGCTACCGGGTTCGCTGGACGTCGTGGGGGCTGGAACTCCCACCGGGCAAGGCGATTGAGCCTAGGCCGCTGCCCGAGGGGTTCACCCTGCGCGAGGCGCGAGCCGACGAGGCCCGTGCTGTCTGGACAGTCGTCGAGGACGCATTCCTCGAGTGGTCGGTGCGGGAACGCGATCCGTTCGAGGACTTCGCTGCCAAGGTGATGGAGCGACCGGGTTTCCAGCCGTGGAACCTCCGGGTCGTCGCCGACGAGGCCGACGCGGTCGTCGGGGTCTCGTTCGTGATCGACGGCGAGTACGGCGCTTTCATCGAGAAGCTCGCCGTACGCAAGGATCTTCGCGGCCGCGGCCTGGCGCAGGCACTGCTCTCCGACTCGTTCACAGTCGCGCGGGAACACGGCGCCACCCGTTCGGAGCTCAGCACCGACTCGCGCACCGGGGCACTGGGCCTCTACGAGAAGGTCGGCATGGAGGTCACCTCGACGTGGGTGAACCGCGCCCTCGACCTGTAGCCCACTTCGTGTCCGTCATGGGATGCTGACCCTCGTCACTGCCAGGGCTACGCATTCCGGGAGCAACCCACATGACCGAGAAGTCTCGATCCGGCAAGAAGGTCGTCCGCGCCGACAAGGCCCCGGCACCCAAGGGCGGCGCCGGCCGCTCGGGCGGTGGCGGCGACGTCGAGGACCCCGGCCCTACCTGGAAGCCGACGCCCGAGGCGAACAAGAAGGCCACGACGTTCCGGCTCATCGCCGCGACCCTGTGGGTGCTCGCGATCGCCGGAGAGATGTTCGGCATCTTCTACGTGCTGCGCCAGGACGACGTCAACATGGTCCTGCTGATCGCACTCATCGTGGTGATCGGCGCCCTTGCCATGGGTGGCTCGTTCCTGTGGAAGAAGGCGAACCGGCTCGATCCGGCCTCGCGCCAGGACACCGTGCGGTTCTTCGTGCAGAACCAGCTCGGCGCGATCATCACGGTGATCGCGTTCCTGCCGTTGATCGTGATGATCTTCCTCAACGACACGATGGACAAGAAGGACAAGGCGATCGCCGGCGGCATCGGCATCGCGGTGATGGCCGTCGCCACCCTGTTCGGGATCGAATGGGACTCGCCTTCTGTCGAGCAGTACACCGACGAGACCAACCAGGTCGAGGACGTCGTCGGCGAGAACCTCGTCTACTGGACCAAGTCCGGTGAGGTCTTCCACCTCTGCGCCGACGTACCCGCGGTCAACCGCGAGTCGAAGGACGGCAAGATCTATGAAGGCACGGTCGCCGAGGCACACGAGGCCGGCAAGTCGCGGCTGACCAAGCAGGTCGACTACGAGGCCAAGGTCTGTGGTTTCGACACCGGCACCTCGGGCGGCTCCGACGCACCCGCTTCGGACGAGCCCGAGCCCAGCGGCGCCGTCGAGCCGTCACCTTCATCCAGCGAGTAGCCCCGCGGGCCGGGCCGGCTCGCTCGCTGGACTGCGACCCGGATCGTGCAGGTGCATGGTTTGGACACGAAATGCGGCCACATCGACGTCACAACCATGCACGTGCACGATCGTGGTCGCCCGCTGCGGTCAGGCGTCTTCCTCGACGGGTGACAGGTCGAGGTCGCGCACGGCGGTGATGACCTGCTCAAGCGCCTCGGCGGGGAGCGCGCCGGGCTGGGAGAAGACCAGCTGGCCCTGCTTGAAGGCCATCAGCGTCGGTATCGAGGTGACCCTGGCCGCGGCGGCAAGCTGCTGCTCCTCCTCGGTGTTGATGCTGCCGAAGACGATGTCGGCGTGCTTCTCGGCCGCCGCCTCGTAGATCGGCGCGAACTGGCGGCACGGGCCGCACCACGACGCCCAGAAGTCGACCAGCACGATGTCGTTGCTGGTCACGGTGGTCTCGAAGTTGGCGGCACCCAGTTCGATGGCAGACATGGCATCGAGCCTAACCCGACACGCGTTGTGCTCAACCGGCCTCACCCGCCATGGTGGGTACGGCGCACTCGGCACCAATGACTGATGTGGAGGACTGCGATGACTGTGCACACCGTCGGACACCTGATCGGCAGCCTGTCGAAGGACTCGATCAACCGCCGCCTGGCGACGGCGCTGATCAAGCTCGCCCCCGACAACCTCACCTTCGAGGAGGTGGTCATCAAGGACCTGCCGCTCTACAACCGGGACCTCGACGTCGACTACCCGCCGGCCGCTCGCGCCCTCAAGGATCACCTGTCCCGAGTCGACGCGATGCTTTTCGTCACCCCGGAGTACAACCGCGACATCCCCGGCAGCCTCAAGAACGCCATCGACTGGGCCAGCCGGCCGTACGGCAAGAACTCCTTCTCCCGCAAGCCGTCCGCAGTCATCGGCGCCTCCGTCGGCGCGATCGGCACGGCGGTCGCCCAGCAGAACCTGCGCAGCGTGCTGAGCTTCTGCGACTCGCCACAGATGAACTCACCCGAGGCCTACATCCAGTTCACCGACGGCCTCGTGGACGACGACGGCAACGTCACCAATCCCGCGACCGAGGAGTTCCTGCGCGGCTTCATGGCCAACTTCGGCGAGTTCGTCACCCGCGTGCGAGCCGTGATCCCGCCCGAGGCCTGAGCCAGGACCGGGGTGACGCCTCGCCGTTCACGTGTTCCGCCCGCGGGCGTCGACCGGCCACTGCAGTCGTACGCCGTCCTCGAGCACAGTGAAGGTGTCGGCCAGGTTCACCGCGTTGCAGGCATGGTTCGGCACCACCCGGACCCGGCTGCCGAGCACCGGGAGCGGGCCGCCCATCTCGACCACCGCGTGGTGCTCGGAGAGCCCGACGATGCGCGCCTCGGGGTGCTCGAGCAGCCGGCCGAAGCCGGTCGCGTACACCGCACGGTCGGCACCGAGCGCCTTGCTGCCCGCGTCGAGTACGGCGCGACCGCCGGCGTGGCTGATCACCGTGGCGACACAGGTCAGCGCGATGTCGTCGGGCCGGGAGCTGCCGAGCTCCCACTGCTGGGCGTCGCCGAAGACGTAGACGCCGGGCCGCAGCTCGGTGACCGCCGAGTCGTCCTCGAGGCTGGCCGCCAGGCTCGGCGTCGAGCCGCCGCTGACGATGCGGGCAGGCAGCCCCACGGCCTCGAGGGCGGCGGCCGCTGCGGCCAGTGCCGCGGACTCGTCAGCCGCCGCGGTCGTCGTACGGTCCGGTGCGTAGCTGTGGCCCGGGAAGGTGAAGACGCCGACCACGTCGTGGCCGGCCTGGCGGGCTGCCGCCGCCACCGTGCCGGCGGAGTCGGGGGCGACGCCGGTTCGGTGATGTCCGCTGTCGACCTCGACCAGCACGCGTTGCGGTCCAGCCAGCGCCAACTGCGCGGCGGCCTCGGCGGAGTCGACACCGACGCTGAGCGTGGCGCGTTCGGCGAGTGAACGGAGGCGTGCGGCCTGGGCCTCGGAGACCCAGAGCGGGTACGCCACGAACACGTCGTCGCACCCCGCCTCCACGAAGACCTCGGCCTCACCGATCGTGGCCACGGTGATGCCGGCCGCACCTGCCTCGATCTGGCGGCGGGCGATCTCGACGCACTTGTGGGTCTTCACGTGCGGTCGCACCGCCACGCCGCGGGAGGCCGCACTGGCGGCGACCCGCGCGATGTTCGCGTCCATCCGCGCGGCGTCGATCTCGAGGTACGGCGTGGGCTGCTCGTCGACTCGGGTCACGCCGTGAATCTAGCGGCAGCGCACGTCACGCAGGCACGGTGGCGCGAGGCTTGAGCAGGAACGCGGCGAGGTAGAGCACCCCCACCACGATCAGCAGGTTGCGGTAGCCGGTGAGCAGCGCGGCGTACTCCAGACACCCGCCGACGATCGCGCCGAGAAGGTTCACGCCGAACGCCGCCTGGGAGTCGCCGGACTCGGCGAACCGTTTGGCGAACGCGATGTTGGCCAGGTAGATCGGCGCGAAGGCCAGCAGCACCGCCACCAGCAGTCGCGGGGTGAAGGCCAGTCCGAGCAGCCAGCTCGGCTGGACCACCCAGGCGACCGCGAGCGAGACGGCGACCAGGGAGAACACCACGGACAACGACGGCGTGCGGAACCTACGGGTGGTCTCCACGGCCGCCAGCACGATCAACAGCACGCCAGCGAAGACCATCGCGTTCACGAACCAGGTGGTGCCGAACAACAACGCGAAGGTGGCGATGTTCTTGGTCTCCAGCAGCAGGAACGCGGCCCCCATGAAGAACAGGTCCGCGTAGGGACGCATCGCCCGCAGCGGGCCGCCGAACGCCCGCACCAGGAGGAGCGAGATGAGCAGGATCCCGCCGAGCGCCCACAGGTAGATCGTCGGGATCATGCCGTCGTCGTAGTAGAGGAACGGTGCGTTGTCGGTGGCCGGCTCGAGGTACGACGACGGCAGCGCGTGGTTGTCCGGCCCGCACCTCTGGTTGGAGGGGTCCTTCGCGACCGAGACGACCGCCGTGGCCGCCCCGTAGGTGTCGATGCACGGCGCGTGGCCGAACGCCGCGGCCGCCGTACCGCCGAGCCGGTCGATCAGCCAGTCCTGACGGTAGTAGTTGTACATCGCGAAGACACCGTCGTCGGTGAGGTGATCGCGGGCGGAGCGCAAGGCCTCCTCGGTGAAGAGGAACGACTCGAGTCGGATCTGCGAGGCACCGCTGACCAGCGACAGGGAGTCGGGCAACGCGAACAGGATCAGGTCGTACTTCTTGTCGGTGCGCTCGAGGAACGCCCGGCCGTCGTTGATGTGCCGGGTCACCCGCGGGTCCTGGTAGGCGCCGTCGGGGTTGCCGTCCACCCCGATCTCCACGATCCGCGGATCGATGTCGACGGCGTCCACGTGCTCCGCGCCCTTCTCGAGCGCGATCGCCACGTCGGAACCGGATCCGGCGCCGACGACCAGCACGTCGCGCAGGCGCGTCTGCTCGCGCCGTTCGTAGGGAGCGCCGTAGATCTCCGAGGCGCGGTTCAGCTTCCAGTCGGCCGAGGACATCGACTGGTGCGGCACGCCGTTCACCGAGATGTAGACCCGGGTGCCCGAGGGTGCGTCGACGGACTCCGTCGTGACCTTGTAGTAAGGCGACCAGGAGACGCCCGCGGCGGTGGACTCGGCGACCAGCGTGGCCACGAGAACGACCCCCGCCAGCAGCGCGAGCCAGCGCTGCCATCCGCCGACCAGCACGAGCAGGGCGATGCCGACGATGCTTCCCCAGACGTACGACGGGGCGTGCAGCAGGGAGAGCACCGAGAACGCGACGATCCCGCACAACGAGCCGACCAGGTCCCACCGGTACGACGTGAGCGGGGGCAGCTGGGCGAAACAGCGGCCGACCGCCTCGGCGGGTCCGGCGAGGATGGCGGCAACCACGAGGAAGACGATCGGCAGCACCAGCCAGGCGGGAGGCCCGGTGGTCTTCAGTGCGGTGAAGAAGATGACGTCGGCGCCCTGCCGGTCGATGGAGACCGGGTAGTGACGCACGACGAGCACCAGGCCGGCGAGCAGCACCGGCGTCCACGGCAGCACCGACCAGGACTTGCGTGAGATGAGGAAGCCGATCCCGATGCCGAGGAACGAGCCGAGAAGCACGAAGTTCGTGAAGTAGGACAGGTGCACGATGTTCGCGCCGAGCCAACGGATGAGCGCCAGCTCCAGGAACAGCATGACGGCGCTGGCCAGCACCAGCCGGGGAGCCGGGCGCGCCACCGCGCGCAGGTCGAGCGAAGATGACTCCTGGGTCCCTGTGGTGACCATGACTCTCCCCGGTTCGCGCCGTGTGGTGCGGGCACGTCGAGCATGGCAGAACGGGAGTGCCGGCGGGAGGGACCGATCTAGACGTTCGGGGCGATCTCGGCGATCAGGGCCTCGATGCGGGTGCGGATCTCGTCGCGGATCGGGCGCACCGCCTCGACTCCCCGGCCGGCCGGGTCGTCGAGCTCCCAGTCCTCATAACGCTTGCCGGGGAAGAACGGGCACGCGTCGCCGCAGCCCATCGTGATCACCACGTCGGAGACCTGCACCGCCTCGGTGGTGAGCACCTTCGGCTGCTGGGCGGCGATGTCGACGCCGACCTCGGCCATTGCCTCGACCGCGGCCGGGTTGATCGAGTCCGCCGGCGCCGAACCCGCCGAGAGCACGTCGACCCGGTCGCCGGCGAGGTGCTGCAACCAACCGGCGGCCATCTGGGAGCGACCGGCGTTGTGCACGCAGACGAACAGGACGGTGGGCTTGCCTGTCATGGAAGCGCCTTTCCGGGCATGAGGTAGCGGACCAGGCCGAGGGCCAGGGCGCCGCCGACCAGCTGCATGAGCACGAACATCGGCACGTCGGCCGGGGCGATGCCGGCGAAGGTGTCGGAGAACATCCGTGCCACCGCGACCGCCGGGTTGGCGAAGCTGGTCGAGCTGGTGAACCAGTACGCCGCGGTGATGTAGCCGCCCACGGCGTACGCGACGGTGTCACCGCGACCGGTGCGCACGGCACCGAAGATGATCAGCACCAGCCCGAACGTCGCGACGACCTCGGCCAGCCACTGGCCGCCGCCGTCACGACTCGTGGCGGCGATCGAGATCGCGTCGAGGTCGAACATCAGGTTCGCCAGCACGGCTCCGGCGATTCCGCCGAGCAGCTGTGCGGCGATCGTGCTGGCGGCCTCGAGGCGGCCGATGCCGCCGAGGACGAGCTCGACCAGGGTCACCACGGGGTTGAACGCCGCCGAGACCGGCTGCAGGGCGAGGATCAGCGCGACCAGTGCGGCACCGGTGACCAGACTGTTCTCCAGGAGCTGGAGGCCGACGTCATTCGGCGACAGACGTGAGGCGGCGATGCCGGAGCCGATCACGGCCATCACCAGGAACGCCGTACCGACGAACTCTGCGACCGCGCGCCGAGTCAGATCCGGCGTCACCCGGCCACACCGCCGATGAGCGCGCCGAGGTCGGTCAGCGCCTCCGGCCGGACCGTGTAGTAGACCCAGACGCCGCGCTTGCTGCGGTCGAGGAGGCCGACCTCGTGGAGCACCTTGAGGTGGTGGCTGATCGTCGGCTGGGAGAGGTCGAAGGCGTCGTTGAGGTCGCACACGCAGGCCTCGCCGCCTTCGTGGGAGGCGACCAGGGACAGCAGCCGCAGGCGCACCGGGTCGGCCAGGGCCTTGACCAGTGGCGCGATCCGCTCGGCCGCGTCGGCGGTCAGCGGCTCCTTCATCAGGGGCGAGCAGCAGGCCACGGTCTGCACGGGCGTCAGCTCGATCAAGGACTTCGACATGAATCTATATTGACAGATGTCGATATCTGGGTGCAAGGTGGTGGGACATCGACATTCATCTATGTATTGGAGAAGCTCATGTCACGCGTCCAGCTGGCACTCAACGTCGACGACCTCGACGCCTCGATCGCCTTCTACAGCACGCTCTTCGGCACCGAGCCGGCCAAGCGCAGGCCCGGTTACGCCAACTTCGCCGTGGCCTCGCCGCCGCTGAAGCTGGTGCTCATCGAGAACCCCGGCAACGGCGGGTCCATCAACCACCTCGGCGTCGAGGTCGCCGACACCGACACGGTCGACGCCGAGCAGACCCGGCTGGCCGAGGCCGGCTTCGCCTCTGTCGAGGAGCGCGGAACCACCTGCTGCTACGCCAAGCAGGACAAGTTCTGGGTCGAGGGCGCCCCGAACGGCGAGCGCTGGGAGATCTACACCGTGCTGTCCGACAGCGAGTCGTTCGGCAAGGCCGCGATCGTCGAGGGCGAGGGCTCCGCCTGCTGCGCCTGAGGGGGCGGGAGGATGCAGAACTCGTTGCCCGACGGGTCGAGGTAGGAACGCCACGGCAGCTCACCCCACTCCGGGTGCAGTCGACTGCCGCCGTGCTCGGCGATGAGGGCCTCGACCTCGTCGGCGTCCTCGCCTCGCTCGAGTCGGACGTCGAGGTGCAGCCGGTTCTTCGTCGCCCCCTTGGGAGCCGGCTCCGCGCAGAACTCGAGCAGCGGGCCCTTCAGCGAAGGGTGGCGCAGCGACCGGGGCGCGGAGGCCGTCACCTCCGACCAACTGGTCAGCCAGGCCCAGAACTCCCCATCGCGGTCGGGGTCGGCGGAGTGGAGCACGAAGCTCGCGACGGGACCGCTGTCGGCGTACTCCGCGCGATCCTCCAGCACGCACAGGGCGTTGCCCTCCGGGTCGGCGAGCACCACCCAGGGCTCGTCGCCCTGGCCGATGTCGAGGTGTCGCGCGCCCAGTCCGAGCAACCGGTCGACCTCCTCGCCCTGGCGTACGCCGCCGGCGAGGTCGAGGTGCAGCCTCGGCGAGGCCTCCGGCGGCCCGGTCACCGGTTGGAAACAGAGATCGAGGGTCGGCCCGCCCTCGATGCTGAGCCGGGTCTCGAACCCGTGTTCCGGGTCGTCGGTCAGCGTCTCGCCGCCGACCACCGCCTCCCAGAACCGGCCCAGCCGCTGCGGTTCGACGGCGTCGATGACGAGGTTCTCCAGGTACATGAGCCCACCGTGGCGCAGCGGCCGCGACACCTCAAGCGATTAACCGCGGTCCGCACCACGGCCCTGACAGCCCGTACGACGCCCGGGTGCGCCATGCTGGTGACGCCGAGACACTGGTCTCGCCAGGAGCCGGGAAGGGACGCGCGGGGTGAACGACGACGACGACGGCGTGGTGCCGGTCTTCTTCCTGTCCGACAGCACGGGCATCAGCGCGGAGACTATGGGCAACGCCCTGCTGATCCAGTTCCCCGACCTGCGCTTCGACCGCACGGTGATCCCGTTCATCTCCTCCGTCGACGAGGCCCGCGAGGTGGTCGCGCGACTCGACCAGGCCCTGGACGAGAACGACCGGACGCCCCTGGTGTTCATCACGGCCGCCAGCGACGAGGTGCGGCTGGAGCTGCAACGCACCCGCTGTCCGGTCATCGACTTCTTCGACATGCACATGCAGGCGGTCGAGTCGATCCTGCAGACCCGCGGCACCCGACTGCCCGCCCGGCTGCACGGTCTGGGTGACATCAAGCGCTACAACAGCCGCATGCAGGCGATCGAGTACACGATCGAGCACGACGACGGCCAGAGCGTCCGTGGCCTGGAGAAGGCCGACGTCATCCTGCTGGCTCCGTCGCGCTGCGGCAAGACGCCGACGTCGATGTACCTCGCGCTCCAGCACGGCCTGTTCGTGGCCAACTACCCGATCGTCGAGGACGACTTCGCGACCATCGAGCTCCCCGAGCCGGTGCGGCACCTGCGTGAGCGCTGCTTCGGGATGACGACCTCGCCCCAGCGCTTGGCCGCCGTACGAGAGGAGCGTCGGCCCGGGTCGACGTACGCCTCGCTGGAGCAGTGCACCTTCGAGCTGCGCCGCACCACCGAGATGTTCGCGCGACACCGACTCCCGGTCGTCGACTCCTCGACCATCTCGGTCGAGGAGATCTCGACCATCATCCTGCAGCGGCTCAAGAAGGATGAAGTCGACGCCCCCGAGCTTTCCCGCAACCGGAACACCCGCACCAGGAGCACACGATGAGCGAGTCCCCCAACGTCCGACCCTTCGCCGAGCTGGGGCTCAGCGACCTCGAACAGGTCGGCGGCAAGAACTCGTCCCTGGGCGAGATGGTGAGCAACCTCGCCGCACTGGGCGTCAAGGTTCCCGACGGCTTCGCGACCACCGCCGACGCGTTCCGGCGCTTCATCGGCGACACCGGCCTGGCCGAGGAGATCTCCGCGGCCCTCCGCGAGCTCGACACCGACGACACGCAACGCCTCGCCGAGGTCGGCCGGTCGCTGAGGGAGGCCGTCGCGAGCCGACCGTTCCCGGCGGACCTCGAGGCCGACATCCGTACGGCGTACGACGCGCTCGTGGCCGGGCGTGACGACGTGTCCTTCGCGGTGCGCTCCAGTGCGACCGCCGAGGACCTCCCCGACGCCTCCTTCGCCGGCCAGCAGGAGACCTTCCTCAACATCGTCGGCATCGACGGCGTGCTGCAGGCGATCCGCGAGGTGTTCGCCTCGCTCTACAACGACCGCGCCATCGCCTACCGCGTGCACCACGACTTCGACCACGACGCCGTCGCACTGTCGGCCGGCGTGCAGCAGATGGTGCGCTCCGACATCGGCGCCTCCGGGGTCATGTTCACGATGGACACCGAGTCCGGCTTCGACGACGCCGTGTTCGTGACGTCGTCGTACGGCCTGGGCGAGGCGGTCGTGCAGGGTGCGGTCAACCCGGACGAGTTCTACGTCTACAAGCCCGCATTGCGCGCCGACCGCCCCGCGGTGCTCAAGCGCGGCGTCGGCTCCAAGGCCACCAAGATGGTCTACACCGACGACCCGGCGGTCGGGCGGACCACCGAGTTCGTCGACACCGACCCCGCCGAGCGCGGATTGCTGAGCCTGACCGACGCCGAGGTCGAACAGCTCGCCCGGCACGCGCTGACCATCGAGGAGCACTACGGCCGGCCGATGGACATCGAGTGGGGCAAGGACGGCCTCGACGGTGAGCTCTACATCCTCCAGGCCCGGCCCGAGACGGTGATGTCGCGCGCCGGCGTGCAGCAGCGGTTCCGGATGAACGCCAAGGACGGCACGGTCGTCGTCGAGGGACGCGCGATCGGCCAGAAGATCGGCGCCGGAGCCGTGCGGGTGATGACCTCGATCGACCAGATGCACGAGTTCGTCGAGGGCGAGGTGCTCGTCGCCGACATGACCGACCCCGACTGGGAGCCGATCATGAAGCGGGCCTCGGCGATCGTCACCAACCGCGGCGGGCGCACCTGCCACGCGGCGATCATCGCCCGCGAGCTCGGCATCCCCGCGGTCGTGGGCACCGGACACGGCACCCGCGAGCTGGCCGACGGGCGCGAGGTCACCGTCTCGTGCGCCGAGGGCGACACCGGCCTGGTGTACGACGGCACGCTCGACTTCAGCATCGAGGAGACCGAGTTGTCGTCGATGCCCGAGATCCCCACCAAGATCATGATGAACGTCGGCACTCCGGAGCAGGCGTTCGCCTTCGCGCAGCTCCCCAACGCCGGCGTCGGCCTGGCCCGGCTCGAGTTCATCATCAACCGCCAGATCGGCATCCATCCCAAGGCGCTGCTCGACCTCGACTCCCTCGACGAGCCGCTGCGCTCGCAGATCTCCGACGCGGTCAAGGCGTACGCCACTCCCCGCGACTTCTTCGTGCAGCGGGTCGCGGAGGGCATTTCGATGCTGGCCGCCGCGTTCGCCCCGGAGCCGGTGATCGTCCGGATGAGCGACTTCAAGTCCAACGAGTACGCCAACCTCGTCGGCGGCGACCTCTACGAGCCGCACGAGGAGAACCCGATGATCGGCTACCGCGGCGCGTCGCGGTACCTCTCCGAGGACTTCGCGGAGTGCTTCGCGATGGAGGCCGAGGCACTGAAGTTCGTGCGCGACGAGATGGGCCTGACCAACGTCAAGATCATGATCCCCTTCGTGCGCACCCTCGCCGAGGCTGAGGGCGTCATCTCGCTGCTGGGCGAGCACGGCCTGGTCCGCGGTGAGAACGGCCTCCAGGTCGTGATGATGTGCGAGGTCCCGTCGAACGCGATCCTGGCCGACCAGTTCCTCGAGCACTTCGACGGCTTCTCGATCGGCTCCAACGACATGACCCAGCTGACCCTGGGCCTGGACCGCGACTCCTCGCTCGTCGCCGCCTCCTTCGACGAGCGCGATCCCGCCGTCCTCTTCATGCTCGAGCGCGCCATCAAGGCCTGTCGGGCCGCCGGGAAGTACGTCGGCATCTGTGGCCAGGGCCCGAGTGACCACCCGGACCTCGCCGAGTGGCTGCTCAAGCAGGGCATCGAGTCGATGTCGCTGAACCCGGACACCGTCGTCGACACCTGGCTCGCACTGTCCAAGGTCGAGGTCTGACGCGGCGGTTCATCTCTGCGGAGCGACCCGGATTCGACACCTGCACGATCCGGGTCGCTCTTTCGCGGAAATCCGTGTCAGAGCTCGACACCTGCACGATCGTGGTCACCCCTCTCGCGACGAAGCCCGCCTGAAATGCGTGAAGGCCCCGACCAACTGGTCGGGGCCTTCTCGCTCTGCGCGCCTGTAGGGATTCGAACCCCAAACCTTCTGATCCGTAGTCAGATGCTCTATCCGTTGAGCTACAGGCGCTCATCCTCGCCGACGAGCGCGAGGACTGGAAGAGAATAGCCGAACCGGTGAGGTTCGGCGAAATCAGGAGCCCTCTCGCAGTTCGGCGAGCAGTCCCTCGGTGTCGCTCCAGACCGATTCGAGGATGCGACGTCCGGCCTTGAGGAGGTCCGCGATGTCGGTGGTGCTGATCGCGTAGACGACCGTCGTGCCCTCGCGCGCCGATGTGACCAGTCCTGCCCTGCGGAGGACGGCCAACTGCTGCGACAGGCTCGAGGACTCGACCTGCAGATCCGCGAGCAGCTCGCGCACAGGCATGGGCCGCTCCTGGAGGAGCTCGAGGACCCGGATCCGCACGGGGTGTCCCAAGGTGCGGAAGAGGTCTGCCTTAGCCTGATTGATGGGGATACTGGTCGTCATCTTCACCTCCCTTGGTCTCACCGGAGATGAACACTACATTAGTTGCAAACTTCTTCAACTAGTGTAACCCTGCATGCACGGGGTGGGACTTACGCAGTTCCACCGAAACCGACACTTCCACCGAGAGGGTCAAGGCACACGATGGCAGACGTTGAGGCAACACTGGATGCGGCAGGGGTCACCAACCCCGACGTTCGTGAGTATGTCCGTTACTACGCGGAGCTCACCGGCGCAGAGCGCGTCGAGGTCGTCAGCGCCGCAGACGACGCCCGCCTGATCCAGGAAGCGCTGGACGCCGGCGAACTCTTCCCGGCCGGCGAGGGGCGCTACTACTCGCGCAGCTACCACAAGGACACCGCGCGCTCCGAGGAGCGCACCATCGTCGCGACGAACGACGAGAAGGACCGCGGCGTCTACAACAACTGGAAGCCCGCCTCGGAGATGAAGCCGCTGCTCGAGGACCGCATGCGCGGCGCCTCGGCCGGCAAGACGATGTACGTCATCCCCTACCTGATGGCGCCTCCCGGCAACGACCTCGCCCAGTGGGCCAGCGGTGTCGAGCTGACCGACGCCCGCACCGTCGTGCTGCACATGATCCGCATGGCCCGCGTCGGTGTCGAGCACGTCAACGACGCCGGCAACGACTTCGTCCGCGCCGTCCACGTGACCGGCGACCTGGAGAACCTCGGCCAGGGCACGGACGCCGACCAGCGCTACTTCGTCACCGTCGGTGACGAGCGCACGATCCTGCACTTCGGGTCGTCGTACGGCGGCAACGCGCTCCTGGGCAAGATCGCCCACGGCCTGCGCCAGGGCGCGTACGACGGCTGGGCGAGCAAGAAGTTCCTCGCCGAGCAGTACATGCTCATCGGGATCCACGACAAGGAGACCGGCAAGGACTACCACATCTGTGGTGGCTTCCCGAGTGCCTCGGGCAAGACCAACCTCGCCATGATGCTGGCCCCCGACTCCCTCGGTGAGCGCTACCACGTGTCGTTCTACGGTGACGACATCGCGTGGCTCTGGGTGAACGAGGAGGACGGCAAGCTCTACGGGATGAACCCGGAGTTCGGTGTCTTCGGTGTCGCCAAGGACACCAACGAGAACACCAACCCCACGGCGCTGCACTCGGTCGACCCGGGCACCGGCACGATCTTCACGAACGTCGCCTACAACCCGAACACGCAGGAGGTCTGGTGGGAGGGCCGCACGCCCAGCCACCCCGAGGACGTGCACGGCTGGCTCGACTGGACCGGCTCGCCGATCGCCGACCGCAAGGACAGCGACTCGTCCCCGTGGGCGCACCCCAACAGCCGCTTCACCACGACGCTCGACAACGTCCCGAACATCGCGAAGGACTACAACGCCGCGGCCGGCGTCCCGATCGACGCGATCATCTTCGGTGGCCGCACCCGTGACCGCGAGCCGCTGATCCGCGCGATCACCGACCTCGCCGAGGGCGTCTACGACGGCCTCACCCTGGGTGCCGAGGCGACCGCCGCGGCCGAGGGCAAGGAGGGCGTGCTCCGCTACGACCCGATGTCGAACCGCCCGTTCATGGCGTACGGCGAGGGCGACTACGCGCAGCACTACCTCGACATCGTCGGTGCCGCCAAGGAGCAGCCGATCTTCGCGCACGTCAACTGGTTCCAGCGTGACCCGCAGGACGGCCACTTCCTGTGGAACGGCTACCGCGACAACCTGCGTCCGCTCCTGTGGCTCCTGCAGCTCAAGAACGGCGAGGTGAAGGGTCGCCAGACCGCAGTCGGCATCATCCCGCTCGAGGAGGAGCTCCAGCTCGAGGGCATGAACACCAAGCCCGAGGACCTCAAGACGATCCTGTCGATCGACAAGGCGCGTTGGCAGGAAGAGATGGCCAACCGCGAGGAGCACCTCAAGCAGTTCGACAACATGCCTGAGGCGATCTGGGAGGCCCACCGCCGCGTGGCCGCCGACCTGGAGAACGAAGAGGCCTGACCTCACCAGCACGTCAAGGACGGCCCCGGACTCATCGCGAGTCCGGGGCCGTCCTGCGTCGTCTGCCCGAACTCCGGCATAATCGGTCCCAGGCATCGAGTGGAGGGCGTGTCTTGGAACAACAGACTGGCCAGCAGCGTCGTGAGCTCTTCGAGTCCGCGGCGAGCAGGTTGTTCGAGGACGTCGCCGCAGCGGGCGGAGTCCCCGTCGACGACCCCGTGCTGTCGCGCGACCGGGCAGCCACCGACCTCCTGATCGAGCTCGGACTGCTGAGCCTCGAGGGCACCCGCTACGTCGTGGTCGACCCCCACTCGGCCCAGGCCGCGATCGTGGCGCCACTGGGCCAGCAGGGTGCGCAGATGATCGCCGAGTCCAGCCGCTGGGCCCAGGCCTTCAGCAGCCTCAGCCAGGCCTACCGGCGTTCACCCTCGACGGTCGACGGACCGATCACACGGTTGCGCGGTGACCAGATCGACCGGTTCCTCGCGGACGTCGTACCCAGCGCCCAGACCGAGCTGCTCACCGCCCAGCCGCAGACCGGCCACTCACTCGCTGCCCAGAAGGCCGCGGGCAACCGCGACGTCGCCGCGTTGCAGCGCGGCGTCTCCATGCGCACGATCTACCAGCACGCGGCCCGTCGCAGCCGCGGTGCGCGGGCGTACGTCGACCGGGTCACCGGTGCCGGCGGCGAGGTGCGCACCCTCGACGAGTTCTTCAACCGGCTGATCGTGGTCGACCGCGAGGTCGCGATCATCCCGGCCGGTGACGACCTCGACGTCGCCCTGGCGATTCGCGACGTCGACATGGTCGCCTACCTCGTCGACATCTTCGAACGCTTCTGGAACCGCGGCCGCCCCTTCAGCAGCAGCGAGGCGGGCGTGGTGAAGGGCATTGCCGACGAGCAGCGGGCGATGGCCATCCGCATGCTCAAGGAGGGCCACTCCGACGCCACCTGCGCCAAGCGGCTCGGGGTCAGCCCCCGCACGTACGCCGGCTACGTGGCGGAGCTGAAGGAGGCCTACGACGCGCAGACCCGCTACCAGCTCGGGTACCGCATGGGCCAGCAGGAAGCCCGCGACTCCCGACGCAAGAGGTCCTGAAATAGCGGCGAGGGCAACAACCGTGGTTGTTGCCCTCGCTCTGAGACGAGCCGGGGGGATGGCTCAGGGACCGAACATGTGGGGGGTTGGTTGGTCCTCGTCTCAGGTCTCTGTTGTTGTCCTCGTCGTGCGGCTACTCACTGCTGTCTGTGTTGGTCGAGGCGATGTGGCCCCAGCCGGTGTCGTCCAAGGCCTGCGCCTGCGCCCCAAAACTGCCTACCCCGAGAAGCAGTCCTGTCGTCAGCACCGTGGCCGCGACTCGACGGACGAAAGTCTTCATGTCGATTGTCCCCACTTCTATTCACATGTACCCCGCACAACCAGTGTGCGCCACCCCATTGCAGAACTCCACCAAATGGAACTGCACAAATCGGCATTGCAACTACTTGCAAATGTTACCCACTGTGACCATGCCCGCGACTCCCGAAAATGGGGGATGACCTGCATCGATCGAGACGGTCATGGTGCGCGGACACAGATGTCCCGCGGCACCTTCGACGGTGCCGCGGGACATCACAACGCGGAGGCGGAGGGATTTGAACCCTCGATGGGGTTGTAGCCCCAAACCCGCTTAGCAGGCGGGCGCCATAGACCGGACTAGGCGACGCCTCCAAGATGCGCGCCTAGGGTACCCAAAGAGGCGCGCAGGCACAGAATCGGGTGGCCCCGGTGTCAGCGGCGCGCGCCGGGGCGACCGTCGAGGTGGTCCTGCAGCTCGCGGACGAACTGCTCCCGGTCGACGGCCAGCACCTCGACGGGGATCGTCGTGGCACCGCCGCTGCGCAGGCGCAGCACGACGCACGGCGACCCGGCGATGGTGTCGGTGACGACCTGCTCGACGTCGAGCCATCGGGCCTGCCGGACGCCGGCACCGCGCACGAAGCGGACCCGGTAGCCGTCACCGGTCAGGCGGACGATCCAGGCCCTGCGGTTCAACACCCAGCCGAAGCCGAAGATGCCGACGACGCAGACGACCACGGCCGCGGTGAGCAAGGCGATCGGGGCGGAGAACAGCACCACGACCGCCGTGGCGACGAAGACCAGGCCCCCGAGGACGAGCAGGGCAAGGCCCAACATTCGGGCGGCGAGGAGCGGAGCGAGGCGATAGTCGGACGACACGGGCACGATTCTCCCCGACGCGCCGGGGGTGGCCGAATCCGGTCTTGTCTGGGCGCGTGATGCAGGTCACACTCGATGCAATGACTCCCGGGAGGTCCGCATGAGAGACCAGGTGCAGCACGCGCTCGCGGCGCTTGCCCAGATGCTCGATGCTCCGGTGACCAACGGCACCGCTCTCGGGAACTGGCGTTGGACGGTCCGGCAACGCCTGGCCGCCGTACGCGACGGACTCTCGCTGGAGTCGGCCCAGGCCGCCGACGGGTGGCTGGTCGCGCGTGAGGGCAGCGTGCTGCGTGAGCGCACGGTGCTGATGACCAGACTGTCCGCGCTCGGACCGGCCGTTCTCGAGGCGGCCGACGTCTCCGCAGTGCGTGAGGAGCTGCGCCGGGTCGTCGCCGACATCAGCCACCACCGGCAGCGCCTCCACGACCTGGCCTACGACGAGGTCGAGCTCGAGCTCGGGGGCTCGGAGTAGCCGGCAGCCGCCCGGTTAGACTTCCCCGTGCACTCTCCCCGGAGAGGGCACGGAGGGGTGCCGGAGTGGCCTATCGGAACCGCCTTGAAAGCGGTCGTAGGGAGACCTACCGCGGGTTCGAATCCCGCCCCCTCTGCCAGTTGTCCTGACCGAGTCGATCGTGCCGGGCGTCAGTTCGGCCGTCTTCAGCTCGGCAGGGTCCAGCTCGGCCGGTCAGTTCGGCCGGTCAGCTCGGACGGTGAGTTCGGCCGGTCAGCTCGGACGGTGAGTTCGGCCGGGTCAGGGCGCGTCGAGCAGGGTGACCAGGATGTCGCCCTCCTGCACCACGTCACCCGAGGTGACGCGCACGTTGGTCACCGTGCCGTCCTTCTCGGCGAGCACCGGGATCTCCATCTTCATCGACTCCAGCATCAGCAGTGTGTCGCCGGTGGCCACCGCGTCACCGATTGCGACCTCGACGGACATCACGTTCGCCACCATCTCCGCCACGACGTCGGTTGCCTGCTCGCGTGTCATGCCCGCGAACCTACTGGCCGCAGTACGGCGCGACTACAGCGCCCCTGTGGACTCTTCGACACCTGCTGGCGGGGGCGAAGTGTCATGGACGCCGCGTTACACGCGGAGTGGTCAGCGGAGGGGGCGGAAGCGGCTCGACTCCGGACGCGAGGCGGTCTGCTCCTCCGCGCGTCGGGCGCGACTGCCTCGCGGTCCGGTCAGCGCGAGGTCGACGCGGATCACGACGTACCCGAGGCCGAGGCCCAGGATCGTGGAGTAGACGATGATCAGGGCGGCCTCGAGCCAGCCGGTCATCGGGTTGATCAGGATGCCGGAGACCGAGCAGGTCGAGCCCACACCGAACGCGCAGATCCACCAGCCCTGGCGCCGACGGGCCCGCAGGTGGGTGCCGTAGACCAGTGCCGGGACGCCCACCAGCACCTGGATCGGTCGGGGCACGGCACCGAGGTTGGCGCGCATCCAGCGGACGCCGTCGAGGATGTCGTCGACGAACTCCTCGGAGCCGTAGCGCCGGATCAGCTCGGCGTACGCCAGGGCCACTGTGAGGGCGACGGTGCCAACCGCCACGACGATCAGCCCGCGGCGGCCGAGGCCGTGCAGCCCGGCGCCGAGGCGGTAGACCAGCACGACGACGAGCATGAAGGCGAGGGCCAGGGAGACGTAGTCGTAGCGCTCGAGGGACACCGTCGGTCGGAAGCCCACGACACCGAGGGAGCCGACGCAGCCGACCACCACGGTCACGCAGACCTCACGGGCGGCGAGGCGGAACTTGCGGGCGGGCACGGTGGCCATCACCGCGAGCACACTCGAGATCACGGCGGTGAGTACGGCGGCACCGGTGCGCATCCGCTCCATGTCGGAGATCACGGTGGTCAGGCCCATCGCCAACGCGAGTGCGCCGAAGATGAACGGTCGACCCCCGGTGCGGGCCGCCAACGCCACCGCGTAGACCGTCGAGATCGTCACGGCCGCGGCCTGGTCCAGCCAGTCGGGGCCGAAGCCGAGCACCGAGCACAGTGCGGCCGCGACCGAGGCCAGCACCGCAGCCACCGCGAGCGCGATCGTGGTGGACCGGAGCCGCCCCGAGGGCGCGGACGCGGGCTTCTGGAACCGCTGTCCCATGCGCGACATCCGGGAAGGGGGACGCTCGGCGACCCGTCGACCGGTGGCGCGTTCAGGGCTGGACACGGCGCACAGGTTATCCCGGTGGGTGCCGACGGTTCGCCAGCGAGGGGTTGGTGGCCCGCGCCTCGTCGATGACCCGCCGCTCGAGACGCGCGGTGAGCACGGTCGGTTCGCCCCCGGCCTCGGCCAGCACCTCGCCGTACGGGTCGACCACCATGGAGTGGCCCGTGTAGCGCGGCGCGGCCTGACCGGCGGCCAGCACGTAGGTGGTGTTCTCGATCGCCCGGGCCCGGGCCAGCGTGCGCCAGTGGTCGACCTTGCGGGCGTGCTCGGGCTCCGTGCGACCGGGCACCCATGCGGCCGGCACGACCAGCACGTCGGCGCCCTCGTCGACCAGGGCCCGGGCCAGCTCGGGGAAGCGCAGGTCGTAACAGGTCATCAGGCCGATCCGGAAGCCCTGCACGTCGACCACGGTCGGCGTCCACTCCCCCGCCGTGAGCCGGTCGGACTCCTTGTAGCCGAACGAGTCGTAGAGGTGCACCTTGCGGTAGGAGGCCGTCGCGGCACCCCGCACCAGCAACGTGTTGAAGGGACGCGTCGGGTCGGGCGCGGTCTCGAACATGCCGGCCACGAGCGTGCGCTCCTGCGATGCCGCCCGCTCCACCGTCGTGCCGAACGGGCCGTCGACGGGTTCGGCGTACGCCGAGATGTCCTCGCCGGGCTTGCCGAAGTCTCGGGCGAAGGCCTCGGGCAGTACGACGAACGCGGCGTCGACGTCCAACGCCGCCACGAACGCGCGGTTCTCCGCGGGGTCGAGGGAGGAGGCCTGTTGCACCAGGGCCACGGTGAGAGCGTCCATGCCGTCCAGCGTGCCAGACGCCGACACGGCCGACCGGGCCGACTGGAAGGATGGGCCCATGCCACTGCCTCCCCTCGACCTCGGCGCGATCATCCTGGCCGGCGGAACCGCGGCCCGGATGGGCGGCGTCGACAAGGCGTCGATCGAACTGCACGGCCGCACGCTGCTCACCCACACGCTCGACGCCGTGATCGACGCGGGCGAGGTCGTCGTACTGGGTGACTGGGTGGCCACCGACCGTCCGGTGACGTTCACCCGTGAGGACCCGCACCACGGCGGGCCGGTGGCCGGGCTGCTGACCGGACTCGACGCCTTCGCCCGGTCGCCGCGCCTGGTGGTCGTGCTCGCCGTCGACATGCCGAACGTGTCGATGGCGACCCTGGCCCGGCTGCGCGCGGCGGTGGCCGAACGCGACGGCGCCGTGCTCTGCGATCTCAGTGGTCGACGACAGCTGGCGATGGTGCTGCGGGCCGATCGACTCCGAGCCGTGCGTCCGGCGTACGGCGAGGAACACGGCATGCCGCTGCACCGACTGCTCGACGGCCTCGACCTCGTCGACGTACCGGCCCTCGGCGCCGAGGCCCGCGACATCGACAGCTGGGCGGACCTGCGCGACCTTGCCGGTGCGGATTCAACCGTTCGGGGTCTTGCCATGAACCGCTCGGGGCACGAATCTGGAGGGGTGAACCTGCACGACTGGATCGATGAGCTGTGCGACGTGCTCGATGTCGAGCACGAGATCGACGAAGCCCTGGTGCTCGACCTCGCTCGGGTGGCGGCGCACAACGTGCAGCGACCGGCAGCACCCATCACGACGTACCTGCTCGGGTACGCCGCAGCCACGCATGCGGCCGACCCGGCGCGCGTGGAGGAGCTGGCCGGCCTGGCCAGCGGGCTGGCCGACACGTGGGAGCGTCCGGCGGATGCCCCCGACCCCGTGGACATCAACGACCCGATCCCCGACGACAGCTCGGTCGACCACAGCGGCGACAGCATCGCGGAGTTCGAGGGCGACGGCACGCCCGCCGACGAGGAGGAGCTCGAGGACTGACCGGCTCACCGACTGGGTCGGGGTCCTACGCTGGGACACATGCGTGCCGTGATCGTCGCCGAGCCCGGTGGCCCCGAAGCCCTGACCGTCGTCGACCTGCCCGACCCCGAGCCGGCTCCCGGGGAAGTCGTCGTACGGGTGGCCGCGACCGCCGTCAACCGTGCGGACACCCTGCAGCGACAGGGTTTCTACCCTCCGCCGCCCGGCGCCTCCGACGTGCTGGGCCTCGAGTGCAGCGGCACGATCGCTGCTGTCGGTGAGGCGGTCACCGAGTGGCAGGTCGGCGACAAGGTGTGCGCCCTGCTGGCCGGCGGCGGGTACGCCGAGCTGGTCGCGGTGCCGGCCGGCCAGGTCATGCCGGTGCCCGAGGGCGTCACGCTCGTGGAGGCCGCGGCCATTCCCGAGGTCGCCTGCACGGTGTGGTCCAACGTGTTCATGGTGGCCGGCCTGCAGCCGGGCGAGAAGTTCCTGGTGCACGGCGGTGCCGGTGGCATCGGCACGTTCGCGATCCAGCTGGCCTCGGCGATGTCGTCGAAGGTGTTCACCACGGCCGGGTCGGCGGAGAAGCTGACGATCTGCGCCGAGCTGGGCGCCGACGTCACCATCAACTACCGCGAGGAGAGCTTCCTCGACGTGATGAAGGAGGCCGGCGGCGCCGACGTCATCCTCGACAACATGGGTGCGAAGTACCTCACCGACAACGTCAAGGCACTGGCCACCGAGGGACGCCTGGTGATCATCGGCATGCAGGGCGGCGCGAAGGGCGAGCTCGACATCGCCCGCCTGCTCAGCAAGCGGGGCGCCGTGATCGCCACGTCGTTGCGCGCCCGGCCGACCGAGGAGAAGTCCGCCATCTGCGGATCGGTGGTCGAGCACATCTGGCCGTTGATCGAGGACGGCCAGGTGCGGCCCGTCGTGCACACCACCCTGCCCCTCGACCGCATCGCCGAAGCGCACCAGCTCATGGAGGACAGCGGCCACGTCGGGAAGATCCTGGTCACTCCGTGACGGCGGGTGGAGTCACTCCGTGACGCATTGGGTGCCGGATAGGGTGAGCCCATGAGCGAGAACCAGCCCGAGGACCACGTCGTCGTCATCGGCCCGGACGGCCAGCCGATCGGCTCGATCCCCGCAGACGCGCTGACTCCGTCCGCGGTGAACGCCGCGCAGCGTGAGGACGGCGAGGGTGGCGAGGACGACGAGAAGCACATCACCGAGCTGGTGGAGCAGCCGGCCAAGGTGATGCGCATCGGCAGCATGATCCGCCAGCTCCTCGAGGAGGTGAAGTCGGCGCCCCTCGACGAGGCCAGCCGCAACCGCCTCAAGGAGATCCACCAGTCGTCGATCAAGGAGCTCGAGGCCGGTCTGGCACCCGAGCTGATCGATGAGCTGGAGCGGCTCTCACTGCCGTTCGCCGAGGGCACGCCCAGTGAGAGCGAGCTGCGCATCGCGCAGGCCCAACTGGTCGGGTGGCTCGAAGGTCTCTTCCACGGCATCCAGACCGCGATCTACGCCCAGCAGGTCGCCTCGCGCGCCCAGCTGGAGCAGATGCGCCGCGCGCTCCCGCCCGGCATGCTCAACCAGGCCGCCGCCGGCCAGGAGCAGGGCGCGCCCGGTGAGGGCGCGCCGGAGCAGCAGGGCGAGGGCCCGGCGTCCGGCATGTACCTCTAGGAGGTACGCCGGGCAGTGATCGTGCCGGCGACCAGAGCGATCAGCACGACCCCGCCGATGAACGGCCAGGCCGGCAGGCCCTCGTCCGGATCGTCGGCGTCGGCACGCACGGCGTGATCGGGAGACGGTGACGCCGCCACCTGTCCCGGACCGATCGCCTTCTCGATCCGCGCCAGCGTGGGCTTGGCGGCGGGCTCAGAGCCGCTGCACGATCCGGTGAACACGACGTCGTCGCCGGAGGCGTCGTCGCCGCGGCCGGCGTACACGCCCTGCGACGTGGTCAGGAACAGGTAGGGAGTGCCCTCGGGCACGTCGAGCCCGCACGCGGAGGGCTGCGCGTTCGTGGCCACGCGCATCACCGGCGAGACCTCACCCTTGTAGGCCCGGTCGACCGCGACCGTGAACACGCGGTGCTGGGTGCCGGCCGGGGCGTCGACCGAGGTGACCGAGCCAGTGAAGACCTGGTCGGCTCCTTCCACGAGCCGAGACGTCGGGACCATCGCGCACGAACAGGCCTGCGCGGGCCCGCCGAGGAACACGAGCGAGGCGGCCGCCAGCGCCAGCACGGCCAGGAGCCGGCCGAGCAGGGCGCTGTGCAGCCCAGGGAGTCGGGACACCCGCCCAGGCATGGTCACGCGCGTCGGGAGCGACCGAGGAAGCGGGCCAGCACGAGGACCACCCCGCCGATCAGGGCGAGCAGCAGCCCGGGAGCTACCGCCTTGGTGGCGCCGGGGGGCGCGGAGTCGTCGACACGCTGGGTCGTCACCTCGGTCTCCTCCGGGGTGGTCTGCTGGTCGGCGGGGAGCGTGCCCTTGCCGAGCACGCCCTCGACGTCGGCGCGCACCTCGGGCGAGATGGCCTGCGTGCCCTGCCAGCTGCGGGCCTGGAAGTCGGCCCCGGTCACGGACCTGGCGACGAAGAGGTAGCGGCTGCCCTTCCTGACGCCGACGAGCCCGCACTTGTCGCGCTTGGTCGGCGAGCTGACGGTCACCTCACTGGTCACCCGGGCACCCTTGTAGACCCGGTCGACCTTGACGACGTACAGCGTGGTCACGCCGGCGTCGGCCGGGCTCGCGGTGACCTGCGAGACCGTGCCGGTGAAGACCGCGGTGGCCTGCTTGAGCTGCTGCGGTCGCTGGGGCGCGGGCGTGTCGCAGGCGTACGCCGTCGCCGGGCTGAGCGCCACCCAGCCGAGTGCGAGCAGCACGAGCACCATCAAGCGCCGCATGGTCACCTCCAGGATCGTTGTCAGGTCTCAGCGTCTCAGGTTAGACGGGTGGGCAACACGAAGGGGTTCCTCAGAGCGCGAAGAGGCGGGCGAGTGTCGTGGCGACACCGTCGTCGGAGTTGCCGGGTGCGACGTGGTCGGCCACCCGGCGTACGGCGGGGTGTGCGTTCTCCATCGCGTACGACGTGCCGGCCCACTCGAGCATGGGTACGTCGTTGGGCATGTCGCCGAACGCCACGACGTCGGCGGCGTCGATGGAGAGCTCGTCGCACAGGCGGGCCAGCGTGGTCGCCTTGGTGACGCCGCGCGCCGACATCTCCAGCAAGGAGAACGACGACGACCAGGTCACCTCGAGCTGGGTGCCGACCAGCTCCTCGGCCCGGCGCCAGTAGGTCTCGGGGCCGATCTCGTGGTGGATCGCCAGCAGCTTGACCACGGTGTCGTCGAAGATCGACTCGAGCGGGCCGGTCGGGATGCCGAGCGGCTCCCGGTGCCGACCCATGAAGCCCTCCTCGCGGGCGAAGCCGCCGGTCTTCTCGAGCGCGAAGAACGTGCCCGGCACCGCCTTGCGCAGGGTGTTCGCCACGGCCAGCGCGGTGTCGCGCGGCACGGTCAACGCGTTGCGCACCGTGTGTGTCGCGACGTCGTAGACGATGCCGCCGTTGGAGCAGATCGCCAGTCCGTGGCCGCCGACGTCGGTCCAGAGCTCGTCCATCCAGCGGATCGGGCGGCCGGTGACGAAGACGACCGGCACACCGAGGGCCTCGACGGCCAGCAGCACCTCACGGGTGCGGTCGCTGACCTTGCCGTCGGGGTCGAGCAGCGTTCCGTCGAGATCAGTGGCGACCAGTCGCGGCGTCATCCGAAGTAGAGGTCGAGCTCGGCCGCGGCGCCGTCCCGGTCGACCGGCAGCGTCACGTGGTCGGCTGCGGCCTGCACCTCGGGCACGGCCTGGCCCATGGCGACGGAGCGCCCCGCCCAGGCGAACATCTCGAGATCGTTGCGGCCGTCACCGATGGCGAGGGTGTCGCCGGCGTCGATGCCCAGCTCGGCGGCCACGTGGGCCAGGCCGGACGCCTTGGAGATGCCCTGGGGGGCGAGGTCCATCCAGGCGGTCCAGCCGATCACGTAGTCGGTGCCGTGCAGGCCGAGCTTCTTGGCGAGCTCCTGGAAGTCGTCGACCGTGGCATCGGGGTCGCGGATGATCACGCGGCTGACCGGCTCACCGACGAGGTCGGCCACGTCGGTGATCGTCATCTCGCCCGAGAGCTCCCCGTCGGGGAACAGCCGGTTGACCCGGTAGCCCCTGCCGCGCTCCTCGACGCCGACCAGGGCGGTCGGGTGGTGCTCGAGCACGGCGGCCACGGCGCCCGAGGCGTCGAAGGTCTCCTCGTGCACGACCTCGACGGGCGGGTAGCGCAGCACGACCGCACCGTTGGAGGCCACGATCCAGGTGCGGCCGCCGCCGTCGAGGGGCAGCCCGAGCTGGTCGGCGATCGGTGTCATGCCGTGGAGCGAGCGGCCGCTGGCGAGCACGATGTGCGCACCCGCTGCGGCTGCCCGTCGTACGGCCTCCACCACGGTGGGGGTCACCTCACCGTGCACGGTGCCGGAACCCTCGACCCAGCGCAGCAGCGTGCCGTCGATGTCGAGGGCGATCAGCTTCGGCGCCCAGCCGCGGTCGGGGCTGAGCACTAGACCACCGGCTCCAGCACTTCGCGCCCCTGCAGGAACGGCTGCAGCGCCTTGGGCACCCGCACCGAGCCGTCGGCCTGCTGGTGCGTCTCGAGGATCGCCACGATCGCCCGTGGGATCGCGGTGAGCGTGCCGTTGAGCGTCGCCACCGGCCCGGTCCCATCGTCGAAGCGGCCGCGGATGTTGAGGCGGCGGGCCTGGAACTCGGTGCAGTTGGAGGTCGAGGTGAGCTCGCGGTACTTGCCCTGGGTGGGGATCCACGCCTCGCAGTCGAACTTGCGCTTCGCGCTGAGGCCGAGGTCGCCGGCGGCGGTGTCGATCACCTGGTAGGCGAGCTCGAGCTTGTCGAGGAACTGCTTCTCCCAATCGAGCAGGCGCAGGTGCTCGGCCTCGGCCTCCTCGGGCGTCGTGTAGACGAACATCTCCACCTTGTCGAACCAGTGCACCCGGATGATGCCCTTCGTGTCCTTGCCGTGCGAGCCTGCCTCCTTGCGGAAGCAGGGGCTGAACGCGGCATAGCGACGCGGCAAAGTCTCGCCGTCGAGAATCTCGTCGGAGTGGTACGCCGCCATGGCGACCTCCGAGGTGCCGACGAGGTACATGTCCTCGCCCTCGATGCGGTAGACGTCATCGGCGGCCTGTCCCAGGAAGCCGGTGCCCTCCATGGCCCGCGGCTTGACCAGCGCCGGTGCGATCACCTGGGTGAAGCCCATCTCGCGGGCCTGCTCCATGGCCAGGTTGATCAGCGCGAACTCCAGCTCGGCGCCGATGCCGGTGAGGAAGTAGAACCGGCTCCCCGAGACCTTGGCGCCGCGCTCGAGGTCGATCGCGCCGAGCAGCTTGCCGAGCTCGACGTGGTCGCGGGGCTCGAAGCCCTCGGCGGCGAAGTCACGCGGGGTGCCGACGGTCTCGAGCACGACGAAGTCGTCCTCGCCACCGGCCGGCGCCTCGTCGGCGGCCAGGTTCGGGATGCTGAGCAACGCCTCCTGCCACTCGGCCTCGGCCGCGGTCTGCGCCGCCTCGGCCGCCTTGACGTCGGCAGCCAGGATCTTGGTCTTCGCCAGCAGCTCGGCCTTCTCGTCACCCTGCGCCTTCGGGATGAGCTTGCCCAGCTGCTTCTGCTCTGCGCGCTTCGCCTCGAACGCGGCGATCGAGCTGCGTCGGGCCTCGTCGGCGGAGAGCGCACGATCCACGACGTCGTCAGAGAGTCCGCGCTTGGCCTGGGCAGCACGCACGCGGTCGGGTTCGTCTCGGAGGATGCGGGGATCGATCATGCGGGCAAGGCTATCGGGAGGGTGGTCCGCCGGTCGCGCCGAATACCCGGTTGGCCCCGGGGTGACGGCATACTTTGGGGCTGACCGCCCAGTAACCCCACGAAACGGCCTGCCTGTGATCGACCGCCCACGCGCCATCATCCTGAGTTGGTCCGCGCTCTGCTTCGGCTTGTTCGTGCTCATCACGGTGCTGGTCACCAACGCCTGGGGGCCCCTGCACGAGCTCGACCACGACGTCACCCGCTCGGCCGCCGAGTGGACCCGTGACCGCGGCGCCCTGCCCGACGTACTGCACGTCCTGGAGCTGGCCACCGGCACCATCGCCAGCGCCGTCGCCACGCTGCTGGTCGGCGTGCTCCTGTGGGTGAAGGGCCACCACCGGGCCGGGCTGTACGTCGTGGGGGTGGTCGCGTTGACGATGGCCTCGGTGCACACGCTCAAGTGGGTCGTCGACCGCGACCGGCCGAAGTGGTGGGTCCCTGAGGAGCAGCTGACCAACGGCTCGTTCCCGTCCGGGCACGCGTCGTACGCCGCGGCGATCGGTGGGGCGCTGATCGTCATCTCGGTGATGCTCGTACGCCGGCGCGGACTACGGCACCTGACCGTGTGGGCCCTGGTGCTGGCCTTCCTGCTGATCTGCGCCGACCGGCTGCTGCTCGGACGCCACTTCCCGAGCGACCTGGCCGCCGGACTGCTGCTGGGTGCCGGCTTCGTGCTGCTCGGGCTGGCCTTCTACTCCCCGCTCCCGAAGAGCACGGCACTGACCACGGCGCCCCTGGTCGCCTCGGTGCCCGCGTCGAGCCGTGACCTGCACGTCGTCCTGAACCCGATCAAGGTCGAGGACGTCGGGCAGTTCCGCGCGATCGTGTCGTCCATGGCACGCGAGGCCGGCTGGTCCGAGCCCTCGTGGCACTACACCACCGTCGAGGACCCGGGCACCGGCATGGCCCACGCGGCCTCCGTCTCCGGCGCCGACCTGGTGATCGTGTGCGGCGGCGACGGCACGGTGCGCGAGGTGTGCGCCGAGCTGGCCGGCACCGGCATCCCGGTCGGCATCATCCCGGCCGGCACCGGCAACCTGCTGGCCCGCAACCTCGACATCCCGCTCTACATCCGCTCCGCGATCGACGTCGCCCTCAACGGGCAGGACCGCGCGATCGACATGGTCGAGGTCTCCGGCGACGGCATCGAGGACTCGCACTTCATGGTGATGGCCGGCATGGGCTTCGACGCCGCGATCATGGAGGGCGTCAACGAGGACATCAAGAAGCGGGTGGGCTGGCTGGCCTACGTGCTGTCGGCGTTGAAGTCGCTGATGTTCCCCGCGGTGAAGGTGGAGATGTCGGTCGACGACGGGCCGGCCACCGTGCACCGGGCCCGCACCGTGCTGGTCGGCAACGTCGGCTTCCTGCAGGCCGGCATGCCGCTGCTGCCCGACGCCTTGATCGACGACGGTGTGCTCGACGTGGTGCTGCTGCACCCCAAGAAGTTCCTGTCGTGGATCCCGCTGGCGATCCGGGTGCTGACCAAGCGGTCGAAGACCGACGAGACGATCGAGCGCTTCACCGGCCGCAAGGTCGTGGTCCGCGCCGCCGCCGACACCCCGCGTCAGCTCGACGGCGACTCGATCGGGTCCGGCCGCGAGCTGGTCATGGAGTGCATCCACGGCCGCCTGCTGGTCCGCGTCCCCCGCTGACCCGCCTCCGCTCCCCGACCCCTCCCCCGTCCCCCCGGTGTAACGCGGGGTTACGGTCGCTCCACACGCGTTCTGACGCGGGCGAACCGTCAACACCACCGCACAAGTGCCGCGGCACTAGGCTGCCCGCCATGTACGACGTCTACGCGCGGCTGGTCCGGCCACTCACGATCCTCCTGGGCAGCCAGCCGTGGCTGCCCCGTATCAACAAGCAGATCGTCGCGGTCGACCGGTTCCTCCAGCGAGTCACCCGGGGTCGGATCGGACTGGTCAAGCTGGGTGGTCTCACCGGACTGATGCTGACGGTGGCGGGCGCCAGGAGCGGCGTGCCGCGTCGTACACCGTTGCTGTGCGTGCCCCACGACGGGGGCTGGCTGATCGCCGGGTCCAACTGGGGCGCACCGAGGCCGCCGGCCTGGGTGGGCAACATCGCTGCCGCCTCCGACGCGTCGGTCAACTTCGAGGGGCGGTCGTACGCCGTCGTGCCCCACGAGGCCGTCGGCGCCGAGCGTGAGGAGCTGTGGGCAGTGATGAACCGCACCTGGCCCAACTATGCGAAGTACGAGCAGCGCACCGATCGCACGATCCGGGTCTTCCACCTGCGCCCGGTCGGCTGATCCCGCTCACCTCTCACGCCGCACGACGGCACTTGTGCGGTGTCGTAGACGGTTTGCCCGCGTCAGAACGCGTGTGGAGCGACCGTAACCCCGCGTTACTCCGGGGGGCGGGGGGACGGCGGCGGCGGGTTTCGGGCTACGGGCGGGCGTGCCCGATCGCTTCCTCTTCCTCCGGGGAGAGCTGCTGCTCGCACTTCCACGACGCGATGCTCTTCGCGTAGGTGCGGGCCTCGCTGCGCCCGTGGATCGAGGTGACCACGACGCCGTGACCGCCGTCGTCGAGCAGCGCCATCGACCAGCTGAGGTGACCGCCCATGTCGCCGAACGCGTCGTAGCGCACGACGGCGAGGTGCTTGAGCGCGTCGGTAGCCTCCCGACGAAGCGCCGCGACCTCCCGACGCAGACCGTGCACGTCCTCCGGCAGGGCGGCCTCACCTTCCCCGTTGCCGATCACGCGGCGGCGGGTCGTCAGGGACACGACGAGGGCGACTGCGGCAAGAACAATCGCAAGACAGGCAAGGACAATCTGCATGCCTCGCAGCCTAGTGAGGAGAGTCAGTGACCATCGCGCAGGCGCGCGAGCCAGCGCTCGGCTTCCCGGAAGTCCGCGTCGCCGGTGCCCGCCGCGATCTCCGGTCGTACGCCGTCCACGCGGGCGTAGGACCCGAGGAAGCGCACGTCGTCGCACATGCGGTGCAGGCCCATCAGCGCCTCACCGACCCGGGCCTCACCGATGTGTCCCTCACAGTCGATCGAGAAGCAGTAGCGGCCCAGGCCCTGGCCGGTCGGTCGGGACTCGATCCGCGACAGGTTGACCCCGCGCAGGGAGAACTCCTCGAGCATCTCCAGCAGCACGCCGGGGTGGTCGTCGCGGATGAAGGCGACCAGCGACGACTTGTCCGCACCGGTCGGCGGCGCCGGAGCCCCGGGCCTGGTCACCAGCACGAAGCGGGTCTCGGCGTCGGCGGTGTCGCCGATCCGGTTGGCCAGCACCGCCAACGGGTAGTGGCTCGCCGCCAGTGGCGCGGTGATCGCCGCGTCCCACTCGACTCCGCCGTCGACCAGCCCGGCAGCGGCCGCGGCGGTCGACGACGTGTGCACCACCTCTGCGTGTGGCAGGTGGGTTGCCACCCAGCGCCGGGTCTGCGCCGCAGCGTGCGGATGCGTGGCGACGCGACGGATGGCCTCTGCCGAGGTGCCCCGCCGGGCCAGCAACGAGAACTCGATCGGCACCGTGATCTCGCGGGTGATCATCAGCGGCTCACCGGTGGCCAGCTCGTCGAGGGTGACCGGCACCGAGCCCTCGACGGAGTTCTCGATGGGTACGACGGCACCCGCCGCCTCGCCGTCCCGTACGGCGTCGAGCGCCACCGTGACCGTCGTGCACGGGATCAGCTCGGCGCGATCGGCGGCCGGCAACGAGCGCGCCGCCTGCTCGGTGAAGGTGCCCTCGGGGCCGAGGTAGGCGTAGCGGGCTGGGGGAACTCCGGGCATGGCCACAGGATAGGTTCACCGCATGGATCTGGTCGTGGCCGCACTCGCCTTCGGCGCCATCTTCGTCGTCGAACTGCCCGACAAGACGTTCATCGCCACCCTGGTGCTGAGCACCAAGTTCCGGCCCCTGCTGGTGTGGATCGGTGTCGGCCTGGCGTTCTTCGTGCAGACCCTGATCGCCGTGCTCCTCGGCAAGGCGGCCGGCCTGCTGCCGGCCGACGCCGTGCACATCGGCGCGACGGTGATGTTCCTGATCGGGGCCGCCCTGCTCTACCGCGAGGCAGCGAAGGCCGACGCCGAGGAGGCCGAGACCGAGCAGGAGTTCGCCGAGAAGGCGGGCACCGCCCCGAAGCAGGGCCTGGCCGCGGTCGGGGCCAGCTTCCTGGTGCTCTTCGCCGCCGAGTGGGGCGACCTGTCGCAGCTGCTGACCCTCTCGCTGGTCGCGAAGTACGACGACCCGGTGAGCGTCTTCGTCGGCGCCTGGGGTGCGTTGCTCGCGGTCAGCGGACTCGCGGTGATCCTCGGCCGGGTGCTGATGAAGTACATCTCGCTCAAGGCGCTGCACCTGCTCGGCGGGACGGTCTGCCTGCTGCTGGCCGGTTTGACGATCTACGAACTGCTCAGCTGACCCTGCCGGGACTAGAGTGCGTGGCATGTTCACGCACGGCGCCGACAGCGAGGTCGGAACCCTCAAGACAGTCATGCTCCACCGGCCCGGACCGGAGTTGAAGCGGCTCACCCCGCGCAACAACGACCGGCTGCTCTTCGACGGGATCCCGTGGATCAGCCGCGCCCAGGAGGAGCACGACGCTTTCGCGGAGGCACTGCGCAACCGCGGCGTCGAGGTGCTCTACCTGACCGAGCTGCTGACCGAGACGCTCGCCAGCGAGGACGCCCGCAACCACGCCATCACCACGGCACTCTCGGGGCTGCACCTCGGCGACACGTTGCGCACCTACCTGGCCACGGCCCTGCGCGAGAGCTCCCCCGCGGAGCTGACCGAGCTGCTCACCGCAGGCATCCGCAACGACGAGGTGCGAGGGGGCCACGGCCTGGTCACCTCGCTGCTGCCGAGCGACGAGTTCCTGATCGACCCGCTGCCCAACCTGCTCTTCACCCGCGACTCGAGCGTGTGGATCAAGGACCGCGTCGCGATCACCTCTCTCGCGATGCCGGCCCGGGCCCGCGAGACCCAGCTGACCGAGCTGATCTACAACGAGCACCCGCGCTTCCGTGACGCCCCCGGAGGCACCCGCAAGATCCACGGCTGGCACCACGAGCACGTCGAGGGCGGCGACGTCCTTCTGCTGGCTCCCGGCGTGATCGCCGTCGGCGTCGGGGAGCGTACGACGCCCGCCGGCGTCGAGCGACTCTCCCGCCAGGTGTTCCACGCCGGTCTCGCACACACGGTGCTCGCCGTACCCATCGCGCAGGAACGCGCCACCATGCACCTCGACACCGTGTGCACCATGGTCGACGTCGACAAGATCGTGATGTACCCCAACGTCGCCGACTCCCTGCAGGCCTTCACCGTGACCGCGAACCACGCGGAGACCGACAACTTCGCCGACCTGCAGCTGCACGTCTCCGAGGCGGCGCCGTTCCTCGTCGCGGCCGCCAAGGCCATGGAGATCGACACGCTCCACCAGATCGACACCGGCCTCGACCCGGTCACCGCCGAGCGTGAGCAGTGGGACGACGGCAACAACACCCTGGCCATCGCGCCACGGGTGGCCGTGGCCTACGTCCGCAACGACGAGACCAACGCGCGGCTCGAGGAGTCGGGCATCGAGGTCATCGCGATCGAGGGCTCCGAGGTCGGCTCCGGTCGCGGCGGCCCGCGCTGCATGTCGTGTCCGATCACGCGCGAGCCGCTCAAGGTCGGCTGAGACGACTACATCCGGGCGAGGATCTTCTCCGCCATCGGCACCAGTCGCTTGCGCATGTCGGCCGGCGTCCAGTCGGCGTTGCCGTTGCTGAGCCCCGCAGTGAGTTCGACCTTGACGTTGCCCTTGAGCACGATCAGGGAGAGGCTGCTGCTCCCGACCAGCCAGGCCCAGTCACCCAGGTCGCGAACCTTCTCGCGGTAGTCCGAGACGTCGACCCGGCGCTGTGCCGCCGCGAGCGCCGCGCCCGGCGTCGGGTGCGTCTCGATGCTCGCCAAGGGCGACAGCGAGCCGTCCATGTAGGGAAGCCCGTCTGCGCCCTGTTCCTCACCGAAGGGCTTCATGGCGGTGGTCCGGCGGCAGGTCGTGTTCACGAAGTCGGTCGGGTACGTGCTCCCCGACGGCGTCGTGTAGGTGCGTGAGACGAGGTCCTGGGCAGCTCGATATCCCGCGCCCTCCTCGAACTCGTCGTGGGTGAAGACCGAGCACGCGTCGACCACGACGTCGCTGCCGAACTTCTTCGCCGTCGGGATCTCGGCCGCGTCGGTCGGGCGTTCGTCGACCCGCTCGTTCAGCACGCCGACGACCTCAGGGACTCCGTCTGTCGCAAACGCCCGGTCGTGACTGAGCGTGAGGGTCAGAGCGGCCGCGCCGTGGATCCAGGCCACTCTGGTGACTCGTTCGTCCGACTGGATGTAGCCGCCGTCGACGCCGGGGAGGGGCTCGCCGCCGTCGAGCAGCTCGGTGGGGTCTCCGAGGAGCTCCTTGTCGGCCGAGATGTTGATGTCCAGGACTACACGGGAGAGGTTCTCTCGCCTCTCCTCGACCGAGCCCACGCTGCACGACGAACGGGTGCGCGACAGTTGGTCACCGGGAGGCAGCGACTCGGCGTACTCCTCGCTGACCTCGTGAGGCCCTGCGGGGAGCGTGCCGATGAGTTCCTCCACGGTCTCCGGTTGCAGCACCGCGCAGGCGTTGGCATACGGCCCGGCCGCGGCGTTGCCCGCACCGCCCCCTGCGCCCCCGTCCTTCTCGTCTCCGTCGTCGTTCAGAAGGAGGAAGCCGCCGACGGCACCTCCACCGACGACGAGGACGACGAGTGCGAGAACCCAGACCCAGGCCCGCGACCTGCGCCGGGGAGGCGGCATCGGAGGGCCGGGCTGCTGCCAGTACGGCGGCGGAGGCGGCGGGGGTGTGGTTCCCGAGCTCATCGGAGTCCTCATCGGTCGGCCCGGGTCGTCAGCACCGCAGGGTGAAGGGTTGTGATCGTACGGCGACACTTGTGCACCGTTGTCGGCTCTTCCAAACCCGTCCGGAAACCACAAAAGGCCCGACCCACGGGGGTCGGACCTGAGGAAATGTGAAAGCCCGGCCGCTGTTGACGGGGGATACAACAACGACCGGGCGAGGAAAAACCTACGTCATGAGTGGCCCGAACACAACTACACGTCCAAAAGTCGATGTACGAAATGTCCGGGGACCCCTCAGCGGATCGTCACCTGCCGGTTGGCCAGGCCGGACCGGGCCGAGCGCTCCTCGGAGGTGAGTTCCGCACCTGCCGCAAGAACCTCGGCGAGATCGGTCGCAAATGCTGCGGTCGGCGCCTCGAGCACCTCCGCACCCGTGCCCACCGGGAGGTCCCAGACCGGCACCAGGAGGCCGTGGGCACGGAACATGCCGACGAGGCGACCACCCTCGACGAGCGCGTCCTTGCCCTGCACGTGGAGCTTCGCCAGCGCGGAGAGGAGCTCGTCCTCGGGCTCGGGCATCACCCAGCGCAAGTGCTCCTTGGGACCCACGTTGGTCCAGTACGCCGCATCCACGCCGGCCAGTCGCGCGGTCGGGTTGACCGCACCGTTGGCCTGCTCGAGCGCGGCCAGCATCGCCGGCGTCTGCTCCTCGACGTCGTCGATCCAGAACGCGAAGCCGTCGTGCACGGTGATGTCGAGGGGCGCGTCCTCGATCAGGTCCTGCAGGCGCGGGCCCTCGCCGGGGGCATCGGTCAGGCCGACCACGCCGGCCTCGGCGGTCAGGGCCTTCTCCAGCACGGCGCCGAGGTCGCGGGCCGGGTCACCGAAGTTGTGCTGCACCTGGAGGCCGAGCCAGACCGCGCCGTCCTCGCGCACCATGGCCGGCGCAGCACCGGGCAGCAGCGTGCACAGGCGGACGGCACGGTCGCTGCCCTTGAGCCGCAACGGGGCGCTCGCCGCCGGCACCAGCTCACGCAGGGCGATCAGGTCGCTCTCGGAGGCCAGCCCCTCGAACGGCCGGGCCACGAACGCCTGCGGCGGACCGTCGGCGGCACCGTGGCAGGCCTTGTACCGGCGACCGGATCCGCACGGGCACGGCTGGCGCGGACCGACGCCGCCCTCGGCCGGTGCTGCGGTGTCGCGGGTCTTCTTGCGTGAGCTCTTTCCCATGGCGGGCAGGCTACCCGCGCACGCGCTCCAGCATGTACGCCGGCCGGTCGGTGATGATCGCCTCCACACCGAGCCTGCGACACAACGCCAGCTGCTCGTCGGTGTTGACCGTCCAGACATGGACCCGACGCCCCGAGTCCTGCAGCCGACGACCGAGCCCGGGGTGGTCGGTCAGCTCACGGATCCCCGGCCCGATGATCCAGTCCTTGCCGACGAGTCGCCGCAGCATCGGCCAGTGGTGCGCCTTCTCCACGAGCATCACGACCGGCAGGTCCGGGGCCATCCGCTCGACGCGTTGCAGGGCGGTGAACGAGAAGCTCATGACGCGGATCGGCGAGTCGGCCGCGGTCCAGCCGAACTCGCGGAGCAGCTCCACGAGACGACGCTCGACCAGGCCGCCGTACCGCGTCGGGTGCTTGGTCTCGATGGCCACCTCGATGCGCCGGCCGGCGTCGGCCACGGTCTCGAGCAGCTTGCGCAGGGTGAGCACCTTGCCGAGCTCGGGATCCATGTCGGGCGACTCGTCGTCGAGGTCTGACCACGGGTTCTTCCACGACGAGAAGTCGAAGGCGTTCAGCTCGTCGAGGTCCATCGTCGAGACCACGCCGCGGTTGCTCGCCGTACGCCGCAGGTCGCGGTCGTGCACGCAGACCAGGTGGCCGTCGGCGGTCAGTCGTACGTCGCACTCCAGGCCGTCGGCGCCGGTCTCGATCGCGGCGAGGTAGGCGCCCAGTGTGTGCTCGGCGATCTCGTGGCTGGCGCCCCGATGGGCAACGACCTGCATGCAGCGAATCGTGCCAGATACGCTGCCGTCCGTGACCTCACGCGCCGGTACGACGCACGCCGTGCTGGCCGGTGTCGTGTGCGGGGTCGTCGGGTTCACCAGCTCGTTCGCGGTCGTGCTGACCGGTCTGCGCGCCGTCGGCGCCTCGTCGGACGAGGCCGCCTCCGGCCTGCTGGCCCTGTGCCTGACGATGGGCGTGGGCACGGTCGCCTTCTCCTGGCGTCGCAGGATGCCGATCACGATGGCCTGGTCGACCCCGGGTGCCGCGCTGCTGGCCACGGCCGCGGTGCCGCACGGTGGGTTCCCGGCCGCGGTCGGCGCGTTCATCCTGTGCGGTGTGCTGCTCGCCCTGTGCGGGTTGGTGCGGCCGTTGGGGGAGCTGGTCGAACGCATTCCCACCTCACTGGCCAGCGCCATGTTGGCCGGCGTGCTCCTCACGCTGTGCGCGGCGCCGTTCCTCTCCCTGGTCGACGACCCCGCCGCGATCCTGCCGGTGATGCTGGTGTGGTTGCTGCTGACCGCCTTCGCCCGGCGCTGGGCCGTGCCCGGGGCGCTGGTCGCGGCGGTCGTCGTGATGGCCGCGCACGGCGTCTTCGGCGAGCTCGGAGCCGGTGACGCGACGCCGGTGGTGACGCTGGTGGCGCCGGCCTGGGACGGCGGAGCCCTGATCGCGATCGCGGTGCCGCTGTTCATCGTCACGATGACCTCGCAGAACATTCCCGGCATCGCCGTGCTCGCCTCGTTCGGCTACCGCCCCGGCATGCGCGGCCCGCTGCTCTACACCGGTACGGCGTCCGCGGTCGGCGCGGTCGGTGGCGGACACGCGGTCAACCTGGCCGCCATCTCGGCCGCACTGGCGGCCGGTCCGGAGGCGCACCCGGACCCTGACCGTCGGTGGATCGCCGGAGTGTCGTGCGGCTTCACCTACCTGGCCTTCGGGCCGTTGTCGTCGATCGTCACCGCCGCGGCCTCCGCAGCCCCGGCCGGCTTGATCGAGACCATCGCCGGCCTCGCCCTCCTGGGCACCCTCGCCGGCTCGGCGGCTTCTGCGCTGCGCGACGAGAACCACCGTGAGGCCGCGGCGCTGACCCTGGTGGTGGCCGCGTCCGGCATGACGGTGGTCGGGGTCGGCGCCGCGTTCTGGGGGCTCGTCGCCGGGTCGGCGTATCTGCTGGTGACCCGACTTGCGCGCCGTACCGACGCCTGATCCGGCGGCTCCGCACCCGCCAGTCCCGGGCGGGTCTGGTAGAACCTCCGGCTATGCCGGGCGGTGAGGACGAACTCGAGCAGGCCCTGGGCCGGATGCTCGACGGTGACGAGTCCGGCTTCCGGTTCGTCTACCGCAGCATCCAGCCCGCACTGCTGCGCTACCTCAGCGTGCTGGTGGGTCCGGACGACGCCGAGGACGTCGCGTCGGACAGCTGGGGCCAGGCCGTGCGCGACCTCCGCAGGTTCCACGGCCGGGTCGACGGGTTCCGGGGATGGATCACGACGATCGCCCGCAACCGCGCCCTCGACCACCTGCGAGCCAGGGGCCGCCGTCCCGCGACGCCCACGCCCCACGAGGAGCTGCCCGAACCGGCTCCGGGTGACGACGCCGGGCAGGGGGCCCTGACCTCCATGTCGACCCACGAGGCAGTCCGGCTGATCTCGGCGCTCCCGCGCGAGCAGGCCGAGGCGGTGATGCTGCGCGCCGTGATGGGACTCGACGCGAAGACTGCCGGACAGGTGCTCGGGCGCAGTCCCGGTGCCGTGCGTACGGCGGCCCATCGCGGCCTCAAGACGTTGCGCGAGCGCCTCGGCGCAGGGGCCAGTAACACTTTCGGGCCTCCCGACGCTGATGGAGTGAGATGAACACGCGACACGGGTTCCGCCTCAGCCGCAGGTCTGCCGACAAGGCACTCGACCTCCGCGGCGGCTCCGGCTCGCCCGAGCTGGATGCGCTGCTGGAGGCAGCCGCCGCTCCCGGCCCGACTTCTGGCGAGGTGCCCGGTGAAGCCGGAGCCCTGGCCGAGTTCCGCGTTGCCGGTCTCGTGTCCGCATCTTCGACCGGAAGGGCCACGTCCATGAAGCGCGCCACCTCACGCCTGCTGACCGCCAAGGCGCTCGCCGTCGGCGTCATCGCCGTCTCCGGGGTCGGTGGTGTGGCCCTCGCTGCCACCACCGGTCACCTGCCCAACCCGGCCGCCGGCGATCACCCCAACCTGGGCAGTTCGCAGGACGCGCCGGGCCTCAACGCCAACGGTGACGACCCGGCCGCCGACCCGACCACGGGTCCCGCCGACCCGAGCGACGCGCCCAGTGCCGAACCCACCACGGGTCCCTCGCTCGCGGGCCTGTGCAAGGCCTTCCAGGCGGGTGAGTCCAGTGGCCACGCTAAGAACCTGACCAACCCCGCGTTCACCGCGCTGGTGACCGCCGCCGGCGACGAGGCCTCGGTGTCGACGTACTGCGTCGGCCTGTTGGGTGAGCCCACGGCGAGGCCTGAGCACCCGGCGAAGCCGGAACACCCGGCCACGCCGACCCATCCCGCGAAGCCCGAGCACCCGGTCACGCCGACTCACCCCGAGAAGCCGGACACCCCCGCCACGCCGGAGGTCCCGGCCACGCCGAAGCGTCCCGTCACGCCCCCGGCGCCGACCCACCCCGAGACGCCGGCCACCCCCGAGGTCCCGACGAACCCGGAGCGGCCGGCCACTCCGGCCGACTGAAGACTTCGGACCGGCCTCCCCACCCTGCTGCGGCTGGTCCGAGCCCCTGAGATCGGGCGACAACCCCACATTGTCGCCCGATCTCTCATTTGTGAGGCCTCATCCGTCAGGTCTCAGCCTTCAGGTCTCATCTGCCAGGGATGGCGGGCCGTCAATCATTCGGCGGGAGCGGCCTCGGCGGTCGGCGAGCTGGTCGGCTCCTCGGTCGGTTCGGCGCTCGTCGTCGGCGACGGGTCGGTGCTGGGCTCGCTCGACGATGACTCGGTCGGCGTGGTCGACGCCGTCGCAGAGGGGTCGGTGCTCGGGTCCGCCGAGGGCGACTCACTCGTCGTGGGGTCGCTGCTCGGCGTGGTCTCGTCGTCGTGCTGCTGGTCCTTGGGCGAGTCGTTCGACGAGTCGCTGCCGGTCACCCGCGAGATCGTGGTGCCGTCCTTGGAGTCGGTGCCGCCGGTGATCGACGAGACCGTGCGCCCGGCGATCAGCTCGAAGGCGGTGATCACGAGCATGGCGGCGAGGAAGAACCCGGCCGCGACGAGGGCGATCTTCTTCCACGGCAACAGCGCGAGCCGATGGCCCACCGTCGGGGCGTCAGGTTCGTCGGTGGCGTGCGCCAGCTCGGCCCGCGCCTCGTCAAGGTCTTCCTCGGCCCGCCCCAGTCGGCCCTCGACCTCGCGCTCGTCCGACGTACGGCCGGCCCGGCGCACCTGGGACTGCGCGGACTCGACGGCAGACTGGGCCGCCTTCTGCGCGACCGCGATGCGGTGCCTGCTGCGCGCCAGCCCCTGGGAGTAGAAGGCGCTGGAGATGGTCAAAGCGAGACTGCCCAGTGCCGCGCCGATCAGCGTGCCGGCGGCGCCCAGGGTCGAGAGCATCACGGCGGTCGAGACCGCGGCCAAGGCACCACCGAAGGCCTTGATCCAGTCGATCTCAAGTCGTGGCTTCTCGTCGTCAGTCATCACGCTCGAGTATGCCGGAGTGACCGAGGCCACGGCCGCTGTGCATCTGTGCACCGGTAGACACTTTGGGCCACTTCTGCCGGTTCCACGACGCCGCAGACCGCGCGCTCCTAGCCTGAGCCGACTACAGAGAGCGGGTTCGGAATGAGCAGGTCGCGCAGTCGACTCCTGGCCGCAGGTGCCCTGGCCGTGGGCGTCGTGCTGGCCGGGATGCCTGTGGGCAGCCCGGCTGTCGGTGAGTCCGAGTCGTGCCGGGGCGTCGCGGCCACCATTGTCGGCAAGCCCGGCAGACCGATCGGCGGCACCAACACCCGAGACGTGATCGTCACCAATGGCGCCAGCGACGTCTACGCCCGTGGCGGTGACGACCTGATCTGCGTCACCAACATCGCCGGCCCCGGTGTCGAGGACAGGGTCACGATCTCCGCCGGTGACGGTCGCGACACCATCGACACGACAGCGACTCACGGGGTCGGCAGCAGTGCCTATCTCGGCGCGGGTGACGACACCTACATCGGCGGCTCCGACCGAGACTGGGTGGAAGCTGCCGATCCCTGGAGCGAGACGAGTCCCGCCGAAGGCACTGACTCGATCGACACGGGCGGCGGGCCCGACTACGTCCTCACCGGCGGCACCCCGGCGGTCCCCGACGGCGACAGCATCGACCTGGGTCCAGGCGCCGACCAGATCGAGGTCATCGGCGCCCTCGCACCCACGTCCTGGGCGGCGGGAACCGGCTCAGACCTGTTGACCGTCGCACGACTGACACCGCGAGGCACGTGGGTCTTCGACAATGCGGCCGGCCGTGCGTCGCGCAACGGGTCGACCGTCCTGTCATGGACATCCTTCGAGCGATTCGAGCTCAACCACAGTCGCAACAGCACGGTGTCGTTCACCGGAGGCCCTCGTGCCGAGCACGTTCGCTCGCTCGTGGCCCTGGATCGGGCGTCGCTCGGTGAGGGCAACGACACCCTCGAGGTCTGGCCCGAGAGACTGGCCGATTCTCCGGCCATGAGGATCGCGGGCGCGGGCGGCAACGACCTCCTGCGCCTGGGGCGCGGTGACAACGACGGCAACGTCGACCTCGACCTCGCCGCGGGCACGGTCCGATTCGTACGTCCGACTCAGGCCGGCCGCACGTCGCGGGTCACTGGGTTCGAGCGCACCCACGTGTACGCCATGTGGGCCCGTGTCCTCGGCACCACCGGTGCCGACCGCATCGGCTGGGATGCGTGCCACGGTTCCGTGTCGGGCCGCGCCGGTGACGATGCACTGATCTACCTCCCGATCCAGGAGGATTCCTGCGGCTACATGGGCGACGCGGCGACGATCCGCATCTACGGCGGCCGCGGCAACGACCAGCTCCGAGGCGGCTTCATGCCCGACGTACTCCTTGGAGGGAGCGGCCGTGACACCGCTGACGGACGCGCCGGCCGCGATCTGTGTCGGGTCGAGTTCGCTCAGCACTGTGAACGCCGCTGAGGCCACCGCCCCGATTCAGTGGTCGTGAAACCCGCCGTGCAGGACAGGATGGGTCGAATGTCTCCTTGGGCCGACGCGGCAGAAACCGGTTGACTCCGCCACAGCCGGCCCTCATATTAGATGGCGTCATCTAGATTGCTGTCTCTATCTCGGGGAGCCCCCATGTTCCGTCTGCGCAGGTCCGCGCCACACGTGGCGCTGGCAGCCGCTGCAGTGGCAACCGTGCCGTACGTGGTCCTGAAGCTGATGTGGTTGAGCGGCTCCACGATCGGAATCACCGACGCAGCGGCGGACGCCGAGATGGAGGGCACCCGGTTCGTGGTGGGCAACGTCGTCACCGTCCTGCTGATCCTGGTGGCCCTGCTCTTCCTGATTGCCCTGACCAGACCATGGGCCCAGAGGGTGCCGACCGGGATCGTGTTCGTGCTGGGTGCTGGCGCCACGGGACTGCTGGCTCCGATCCTGCTGGGTCTGCCGCTCGGGATGGCGATCCAGCTGACAGTGCTCGGCGAGGTGAAACCGGCCGAGGACACCGGCATGGCGCCGTGGGTGTTCGGGCTCGTCTACAGCGGGTTCGGGCTTCTCGCGGTCGCAATGGCCGTTCTGGTGGCGGCATACGTCGTGGACCGGTGGGGTCGTCTCATCGCGCGGCCGCCGCGCCGGCCATCGTCGGCGGCCACTCTCGGTGGTGCCTTCGGATTGCTGCCCTTCGCCGGCGCCATGGGCTACTGGGGCACGTTCGGGCCGGGGACGAGCGGACCGCAAGGCATGGACCTGCCGGCCCAGCGAACCGTCCTGGTTGTCACGGGAGTCTTGGCCGTCGCGGCGTTCGTCGTTCCGTTCCTGTCGCAGCCCGCCCGTCGGTGGCCGCGAATCGCCTGGTTGATCACCTGGACCGGCTGCTGCGTCAGCGCACTGCAGGGGCCGACCCTGATCCTGCTCGCACAGGATGGCGACATCCGACCGGCGATTGCTCTCATCGCGCTGATGGCGGTCCCGGGCAGCGCCATCTACGGCCTCGCCCTGCTCCGCGCGCACACGTCCGCGCCATCCGCGGCCGTGGAGGATCCTCGGGTCGACCGGGAAGCTGATCTCCAGTCTCCGATCCCGGATCCGGGCTGAGGGCGAGAACGCAGTCGCGTGCCCCAGCCGACACGACCTCCAGCGTTCAGGTCAGGCCATCGTCCAAGAGCGCGATCGCGCGACTGGCGCTCGCGATCGGCACGTCCATCCACACCGGGATCTGACCGCCGACCAGACTCCGCACCATTCCGTACGGCGTGTCCCGGCAGGCCAGCGCCACCAACTCGAGACCTCTCGGCACGGTACGGCCGAAACGGCGTTGCGTGAGGCTCGCAAGGTGCGCGGCGACTGGGTCGTTGAGCCCCTCGAGTTCCGTCACCAGGTCGGCGGGCGGGTCGGCCATCAAGGTCGCGTAGCGGTAGAGGGTCAGCGTTCGAGCTTCGGCGGGGTGCTCGCGACAGAACGTGGGGATCAGGAGGCCGGTAGCCACGATGGCGTCGACCGGGTCATCAGTCACAGGCAGGGTGGCGAAGGTGCCGTGGAAGCGTTTCACGCATCGCACCCATGCCGACACGAACAGCGAACGGCGGGAGGGAAAGCGGTGATAGATGGATCCCGAGGGTGCCCTCAGGACTGACGTCACATCGGCGATCGTGGCCGCGTGACCCCTCTGATGCACGACTCCTATCGCCGCATCCAGGATCTCCTCCCGCGAGTAGAGCGCGCTCCTGGCCATCCGCACATAGTAGTGCGGATCTAGAAGCGCCTCTCTAGTGCCTGAAGCACGCCGGGGCGAAGTGCCCCTGCCGACTCACCTGCACGGGTGGTTCAGGTCAGGCGTGGTCGCGCAGGTAGCGGCCGAAGTGGGGCACGGTGAACGCGATCCGGCCGCGTTCGCCTGAGTAGATCAGGCCCTTCTTCAGCAGCGAATCGCGTGCTGGGGAAAGGGATTGGGGCTTCTTGCCCAGCTCGGTCGCCACGTCAGCGGTCGGCACCGAGCCGATGTCGTCGAGTTCGTCCTCGCCCTTCTCGGCGATCGCGACCGCGGCGTCGGCCATGGCGCGGAGGTACTCGCGCTCCCCGGGTGTCGCGCGCTCGTAGCGACTCCCGAAGAAGCCGACGGCGAGCTCGGTCTCGGCCTCGGGCGCGGCGACGGCGACGTCCTCCCCGGTGATCGGTGAACGCGGCGCGAGGTCCCAGACCGCCTTGCCGTAGGCCTGGATGAAGTAGGGATAGCCACCCGTCGCGGCGTACATCGCGGCCAGCGCCTCCTTGGTGTAGCAGGCGTCCTCGTCCTCCGCCGGCGCGGAGAGCGCGCGGTCCGCGGCCTCGCGGGCCAGCCGGTCGATGCGCTGGTAACGGAAGAGCCGCTCGGAGTAGGACTTGCTGGCCGAGAGCACGGCGGGCAGGTGCGGCAGTCCGGCACCGACGACGATCACCGGCAGCCCGGACTGGCTGATCTCGTGGCACGCCGCGCACAACGCGGACACGTCGTCGGGGCCGAGGTCCTGCATCTCGTCGATGAACACCGCGACACCCTTGCCGACGTCTGCGGCCAGGCCACCGAGGTCGGTGAACAGCTCGACCAGGTCGATCTCGATGTCACCGGAGTCGGCGCGGCCCTTGACCACAGGGGCGTCGATGCCGGGGTTCCACTGCTCGCGCAGCTTCGCATTGGGTCCGGCGTCGCGCTGCGCGAACGCCCGGATCACGCCGAGCACGTGGTCGACGTCGTCGGACTGCGGGTGCCCGAGCTCGCGCACCGCCTGGTGCAACGCCGACGACAGCGGACGGCGCAGCCCCTGGTCGGGTCGCGCCTCCAGCTTGCCGGTGCCCCAGTGGCGGCGTACGGCGGCCGAGCGCAGCGCGTTGAGCAGCACGGTCTTGCCGACACCGCGCAGCCCGGTCAGCACCAGTGACCGCTCGGGCCTCCCCCGTGCGATCCGTTCGAGGACGACGTCGAAGGCGCCGAGCTGTTCATCGCGTCCGGCGAGCTCGGGAGGGCGCTGGCCGGCGCCGGGAGCATAGGGGTTACGGATCGGGTCCACGATCGAACACTATCGAGGAGTCTAGGAATCTCCGTAGACATTCTTAGCGAGTCCGATCAAGACGTCCTGCGTGGCGGTCGCCCGGAGAACCGGGCCGCAGGACGTTACGCCGGACGTCCTGCGTGGCGGTCGCCCGGAGAACCGGGCCGCAGGACGTCGTGAGCGGGGCGGGCTTCGTCGTACGCCGAGGCAAGGCCGGCGCGCAACGCGTCGATCAGGTCGGGCACCTCGTCGACGGCGAGCCGGAACGACGCGGCGCACACGTTGTCGCGCCACAGCGACAGCACCACCACGCCGGCCTCGTGGTGCCAGGTCACCTTGAGCGCACGGTCGCCACCGCGGGCGTCGAGGTGGATCGACCCCGCCCGGGAGAACGGCGAGCGTGCCATGGACCAATGATGCCCCTGCCCCGGGCATCTGTCACCGGCTTGACCCGTCCGGCCGCCGCCGGCTCCACCGAGCAGCACCCGTGCGCGGACCGTTCAACATGCAGTTCGCGCGCCGGACCGGCCGGCTGAGCGGGGCCACGGGCGGCGTACGGCCGAACTGCATGTCCAACGGCACACCCGCGACCTGGAAGGCCACTAGGCTGGGCGCGTGCCCGAGCTGCCGGAGGTCGAAGCGCTCACCCGGGACCTCGCGTCCCGGCTGGACGGGCGCGCCATCGCGAAGATCCACATCGCCGCGTTCAGTGCACTGAAGACCTTCGACCCGCCACTGTCGGCGGTCGAGGGCACCTTCGTCGAGGGCGTCACCCGGCACGGCAAGTTCCTCGACATCAGCACCGGCGGCCTCCACGTGATCCTGCACCTGGCCCGCGCCGGCTGGGTGCGCTGGCGCGACGAGGTGCCCAAGCTGCCGCCGAAGCCGAGCAACAAGTCGCCGATGGCCGCCCGCATCGTGCTGGACGACGACAGTGGCCTCGACATCACCGAGGCCGGCACCAAGAAGAGCCTCGCCCTGTACGTCGCCCGCTCGCCGCAGGACGTCGAGGGCATCGCCCGGCTGGGCCCGGACCCGCTGGCCGAGGAGTTCACGGTCGACGTGCTCCGCGAGATCCTGCACGACGCCGGGCGCGCGCAGATCAAGGGCGTGCTGCGCCACCAGGGCACCATCGCCGGCATCGGCAACGCCTACTCCGACGAGCTCCTTCACGCCGCGAAGATGTCGCCGTTCAAGCCGGCCTCCTCACTCGACGACACCGAGGTCGACGTGTTGTACGCCGCGATCCGCGACGTACTCGGGGCGGCGGTGGCCCGCGCCGACGGTGTCGCGATGAGCGAGCTCAAGGGTGAGAAGAAGTCGAACCTCGCCGTGCACGGCAAGACCGGCGCGAAGTGCCCGGTCTGCGGTGACGTGGTCCGTGAGGTGTCGTTCGCCGACTCCAGCCTGCAGTACTGCGCGACCTGCCAGACCGGCGGCAAGCCGCTGGCCGATCGCCGGACCAGCAAGTTCCTCAAGTAGCCTCGGGCGCATGCACGTTCCCACCGTCAGCATCACCGGCGTCCCCGATCCGTTGCCCGAGGGGCTGCACGTCCTCGACGTGCGCGAGCAGGTCGAGTGGGACCACGGCCACATCGACGGCGCCCAGCACATCCCGCTCTCCGAGCTCGGCAACCGGCTCGACGACGTGCCGCACGAGCAGACCCTCGTCGTGTGCAAGGTCGGCGGCCGCTCGGCGCAGGCGACCGCCTGGCTGGCCAGTCAGGGCCGCGACGTGGTCAACCTCGACGGCGGCATGCTCGACTGGGAGGGCGCCGGCCGTCCCATGGTGAGTGAGACCGGCCAGGCGCCCCAGGTGGTCTGAGGCGACCTATTCGGTGGCCATGTCCGAGGGGAGCATGGTCAGCAGGCTGCTCGGGAAGTCACTGGGCAGGTTGGACAGGAGGTCGCTCGGGATCTCGCTGGGCAGGCCGCTCGGCAGCTCGCTCGGCAGGCCGGACGGGAGCTCGCTCGGCAGGTCTGAGGGGATGTCGCTCGGCAGGTCGGAGGGCAGGCCCGTGGGCAGGTCACCGACACACTTCTCGGCGTAGTACTCGCCGAACGCCCGGCCCTTCTTCTCGTCGTCCTTGCCCAGGTCGTCGATGGCGCCCTCGAGATCCTTCTCGCTGTCCGCGTCGTCGTACGCGTCGACGAGGAGCTCGAAGCCGTCGCGAGCGTCGTCAGGGATGCCGTCGGGCGTGCCGACGTCGGCCAGGTCCTTCACGGCGTCCTTGGCCTTGTCGAAGTCGTCGCCCGTCGAGGAGTTGACCTTCTCCATGGCCTCACAGAAGTCGTCCTTCGACGCGTCGTCGGGTGAGCCGCCGCACGCGGCGGTCAGGCCACCCAGCAGGGTGAGGGAGGCCGCCACGGCGGCAAGTCGCTTGATCTGCACAGTCACTCCTGAGTCGGTGGTGCGGTGGTTGTCAGAGACACTCGCGGTTGACGTAGGCCAGGAACGCGTCGACCTGGGCCTTCTCGTCGGGGGTGAAGGAGTTGCCGGCCTTGGTCAGCTCGGCCTCGGTCTTCGCGCCGTTGACCATCTCGATCAGGATCTGCAGGCCGGCGGCCTCGTCGGAGCTGAGCTCGGACGGCGGGGTGGCCTCGGCCAGGCCCGCGCCCCAGCTCTTGATCTCGGTGAAGCCGCCCTCGTCGAAGCCCTCCGCGGTGGCCGCGGTGCAGAACTCCGAGGTGTTCGGGTCGGTCGACTCGGTTTCCGTCGACTCCGTCTCGGTGGGCGTCTCGCTGACGTCCTCGGTGGGGGTCTCGGTGGTTTCGGAGGTGGACTCGCCGGGGCTGGCCGGGTCGCCGGCGCGGGTGTCGCCGTTCGACTCGTCGTCGCCACAGGCAGCGGTGGTGCCGGCAAGCAGGATGGCGCTGGCACACAGGAATGCGATTCGACGCATGGGTCACACCTCTCGTCTTCGTCCCCGGGCAGAGCCCTGCCCGGGTGCGTACATCAAACCAATGCCCCGGCTCGCAACGCGAACTGCGGGGCGGCCCGGAGAGGCCGCCCCGCAGTCACGCTGCACACCTTGGAACAGGCTTACTGGCATTCCTTGGCGTAGTACTTGCCGAACGCCTCGGTGGCCTTCTTGTCGTCGCCCTTGACGTCGACGTCGTCGAGGTCCTTCTCGCTGTCGGCGTCGCCCACCTCGTCAACCAGGAACTCGAAGCCGTCACGGGCGTCGTCGTCGATGTTCTCCGGCGTACCGGTGTCGCTGAGCTCGTCGACGGCGTCCTTGTACTTGTCGAAGTCGTCGCCGGCCTTGCCGACCTTGTCCATCGCCTTGCAGAAATCGTCCTTGGACGCGTCGTCCGGGGAGCCGCCACATGCGGCCAGTCCGCCAACCAGGACCAGGCTCGCGCCCACGAGTGCGAGTCGTCGCATCCCGTCACCTCTTCGTCAATAGGGAATGTCTGTCGCCACGTTCCCATCCCAATGAGATTCCATGCATGTACGACACAGATTTCTTGAGAAATTCCTGAGAACAGCGGGCCAACCGCTCCCTGATCCCGACATCCGGGGCAAAATCAGCCCGCCCGCCAGCCCGGTCAGTTGGACGGGGACGTGCTCGGCGCTGCCGGCATCGAGCAGGTCTCGGACTCGAAGGCGCTGTACGCCTGGACCGTTGCCTGCTGCTCCGGAGTGGCCTTCTCGACCTCCTGCACGAACTGCTTCTCGCTCGATGACTTCGCCAGGGCGGACTCCAGGTAGGCCAGGCCGGCCTCGGCGTCACTGCCCGCGTCGTCGGGAAGGTTCTCGACGAGGTCGCCGACGGCGTCCTTCAGGTCGTCGATCTCCTCGGCCGCCGTCGCGTCCTCGGCGGCCTGGCAGAAGTCGGCGTCGGACGGGTCGACGCTGGCACCGTCGGAGGGCGCCTCGCTGGACTCGTCGTCCGGGGTGTCGTCGGACTCCTCGGACGCGTCGTCGGACGGGTCCGTGGATTCGGTCGACTCGGTCGGCGAGGCGGACGAGGTCTCGTCGTCCTTCTTCGAGTCGTCGCCGGAATCGTCACCGCAGCCGGCGGTGAGGCCGGCCAGCAGCAAGAGGCTGGCGCAGGCAAGTGTGGCTCGTCGCATCCCGGTCACTCCTCGGGTCGATGGAATTTCCCCGTTCAACTCCGCCCATCCTGACTCACGACACCTGAGCCGACACCGGGGCGGGGTACGGCGCCGGCACCCGAGGATCCACAGCGCTCAGGCGAACGCCTTCGGTAGCGGGAGTACGACGGCGCGCCGCAGCCGCTCGAGGTACGCCGACCGCGGCACCTCCACCACTCCCAGGGAGGCCAGGTGCTCGGTCTGCCACTGCACGTCGAGCAGCCGGCCCTCGACCCCGTCGTCGAGCAGGTCGACCAGTCCGACGAGGGCCACCTTCGAGGCATCGCGTTCGTGGTGGAACATCGACTCACCTGCGAAGAGGCCACCTGTCGCGACGCCGTACAACCCGCCGGCGAGTCGGCCGTCGCGCCAGGCCTCGACGGAGTGCGCCCACCCGAGGTGGTGCAGGTCGACGTACGCCGTACGGATGCCGCCGTCGATCCAGGAGCCTTCGCGCGAAGGATCGGCACAGGCGTCGATCACCTCCTCGAAGGCGGTGTCGACGCGGATCTCGAAGTCACGGCACGACCTGCGCAATGAACGCGTGACCCTCATCCCGTCGAGTGGCAGGACGCCGCGGAGCTGGGGCGACCACCAACCGAGGTCGTCGCCCTCCAGCGGCATCGGGAAGAAGCCCGCACGGTAGGCGCGCAGCAGCGTTCCCGGCTGCAGGTCCGCGCCGATCGCGATCAGGTCGTCGGCCACGGGCGAGGGATCGGGGAACTCCCACGGCGTGACGGGCGGTTCGACGGGCACCCACCTAGGATGCACCGCATGGGTATCGGATCGAGCATCACCAAGCGGATCACGCCGAAGATCACGCAGGCAGCACCCAACCTGACTTCCGGGTTCGTCCGCGAGGCGCTCCGGCGGGCGATCGAGGGCGTGGGCCCCCTGCCGTCGGCCGAGACGACCGCCCGGCGCAAGCTCGCGAAGGAGGGCGGCGACGTCGACCGCGCGATCCGCGAGACGATCGAGCTGCACGCCGCCTACGCCGGCGCCGAGGGCTTCGCCACGAACCTCGGCGGGCTGGTCACGGCCGCCGCCGCCCTGCCCGCGAACATCACGGGCCTGGCCCTGATCCAGTGCCGGATGATCTCGGTGATCGCGTCGTTGCGCGGCTACGACCTCGACGACCAGCGGGTCCGCAACGCGATCCTGGCCTGCGCCCTCGGTGAGGACTCGGTGAAGAAGATGGTGAAGTCGAAGAAGCTGCCGGCACCGCCGATGGCCCTGGCCACCGCGCCCGTGCACGACGCGGCACTCGACAGGACCATCGCGTCCGAGGTGGCCGCGTCGCTGATCGGCAAGGTCGCGGGCAAGCGACTGGCCACCACGATCGGGCGACGGGTCCCGGTGGTGGGCGGCGTCGTCGGCATGAGCGCCGACGCATGGAGCACCTGGCAGGTCGGCCGCTATGCCGGCCGCGAGCTCCTGCCCCGCACCCGACGGTAGAGGCCGAGCATCCGGCGCCCCCAGCCCTTGTCCTCGGCGGAGCGGACGATCTTCTCGCGGGCGCGGTACGTCGGTCGCAGGTAGGCCCGCTCCAGCGCGATCTGGGTGTCGCGGAGCTCGTCGCGCAGGTCGGCCTCGACCTGGCGCATGCGGGCACCCTCGAGCAGCAGCGCGTGGATCGCGTCGAGCGCGGCGGCGTTGACCTCGCGATGGCGCGGGCGGTCGGGGTCGCTGAACTCCACCGGGTTGCGGTCCGGGATGAGGTCGTCGAGATCACCGACCACGTCGTACCGCCGCGCGCGCAGCTCGTCGACCCAGGCGTGGGAGAGCTCGTCGGCCCAGGCCCAGACGTCCGGCGGGAGCGCCAGCCGCGGCGACTCCGCGCGCCGGGACAGGGTCTGGTGGGCCAGGAGCTCGCGCACCAGAGGCCGGTAGGCACTCGGCTCGACGTCGGCGTTCGAGGTCTTGTTGATCCGCCGGATCAGGGCCGTCTCGGGGACGCCGAGCGACGGGTTGGCCCGCTCGACGTGCAGGTCGAGGTCGAGGCCGCCGAGGTCGAAGGCCTCGGCGAAGCGCTCCCAGAGCAGCGTCTTGGGTGCGCCCGGCTTCGGCACGGTGACGACGTGGACGCGTGACGGATCGAGCTCGGCGCCCCATCGGTTGAGGATGTCGGGAATCTCCTGGACGCCCCAGAACCACGTGGCGATGCGGCCGGCGCGGTCGGGGTCCTGCACCTGGGCGAGGAACCTGCGGTAGCTGATCGTGCGCCGGTGCTTGACGTTCTCCTGCCACTCCGCCGGGATCTGGCGGACCAGGTCGCGCACCGACAGCACCACGTGGATCTCGGTGTCGGGGTGGCCCAGCGTCTCGAGGGCCCGGCGGATCTGCGTGCGGTCGGCGGTGGCCAGGATCTCGTGGCTGATGATCGCGGTTCCGGGCCACTCGCGCACCTGGGCGGCGAGCCGGTCCCATGCCCCGACAGCCTGGGTCTCCAGACCGCCCCACGGAAGCCGCATCAGGTCGAGCGCCGCCAGGAAGTGCCCGTCGAAACGGTCGGCCGGGTAGAGCACGCCCTGTCCGGCGAGGTGGTCGCGGTTGCTGAACAGCACGTCCTGGAGGTAGGACGTGCCGGTCTTCGGGGTCCCGACGTGGAGGATGACCCGCTTCGGGCTCACGTATCGATCTCCTTGACCTTCAGCAACGTTCTCAGGGCCACGTCGAGGACACCGTCATCGGTCGGACCGGCAGCACGTGGCTGGTCGGTCGGGACGAGGGCGTCCAGATCCCCGAGCACAGGGTATCCAGCAACCCGGAGTTCATCGCGCATTCGCATCGCCCGGTGGCGCACCCACTCCAGGTGGCGGGGCGGTACGACGCGGCGGCGGCCGGTCTCGTCGGCCAGCCACGGCAGCAGCACGTCACGGAGGAGGTGCTGGTGCCGATCGGGGTCGGCCAGCACCCGGAGCACCACGTTGACGTGGCGCACCACGTCGAGGGCTTCCGGTGAGAGCCCCACTCTCGTCGCGTCGACCGGTCGTCGGCAGCCGACCAGGCCGGCGACCAGTGGTACGTGATGGGCAGCCGCGACGATGTGCACACGGTCGGCACCCAGCCGGGCGGCCTGGTTGGCGGCCACCGACGGCAGGTCGAGCACCCGGGGCAGCCGGTCGTTGCGGGCCCAGCCGGCCAGCCACCAACGCCACGACGGGTTCACCGCGTGCTGCACCCGCCAGCTCCACACGTCGGCCAGCATGCCGGCCAGGTCGTCGGCCAGGATCACCGCGACGGGCGATCGACGTCCCGGCGCTGCCCCGGCGCGGACCAGGGTGGTGCGCACCTGCGACACAGCCAGCGGGTCGCCGTACAGGCTGTAGGCACGGCGCCACGGGAGCGCGGCCCGCGGCTTCTCGACCACCGGCTCGCCCGGGTCGTGCGCGACGACGAGGTCGGCGAGCAGGCCGACCGCCATCCGGATCAGCTCGTCGCCGGGCAGTTCCGCGGGATCGACGGGCCGGGGCCCGAAGCGGGAGCCGGTGTGCACGCCGACGAGCTCCAGGTCGGGTTGGCCGCGCCCGGGTCCGCTGGTCTCGAAGACCCGGTCGACCAGCGCTGCATGCTCCGCAGAGTCGACCCCGCCGACCAGGTTCAGCCGACGGGCCACCTCGAGCTGGATCGCCCCGGGCAGGAGGCTGCCGCGGGAGTCGACGCTGCCGGTGAAGTCGCTCCACGGGGTCGTGCCGCCGGCGCGGAGGTGGTCGACCCAGGCCCAGGCGCGATGGAGACCGGGCTCCCGATGCGCGTCACTGCTCAAACCGTCACCGCTGCCGCATCTGCTCGGCGCGCGCCTTGAGGCGGGCACCGATCTCGCGTGAGGGGTCGGGACGACTGGCCGCCTCGCGGGTCATCACCGTGAGCGCACTGACCGCGGCCTTGGTGATCGCCTTGGCCCGGACCTCGTTGGGGTCCTCCGGCAGGTCCGCGGGCGGCTCTCCGGAGCGCAGGTCGGCCAGGTCGCCGACCACGTCGACGCCGACGCGCTCGGCCCACGCGATCCACCGCTCGGCCTCACCCTGCGCCCAGGCGTAGTGGGCCGGCGGGAGCTGAACCTTGCGCGACCGGCGCCGCCCGAGCTCACTTCGGTCGAGCATCGTCTGGATCAGCTCGTCGTGGGACGCCGTGCTGCGGGTGGTGCGGTCGAGCTGACGGTTCAGCCGTCGCAACAGCTCCGTCTCGGCGACGCCGAGCCCCGCGTTGGAGCGCTCGCTGTCGAGGGGCGCCCACGTCGGGTCGACCCCGAACGCGGTGCAGAAGCGCTTCCAGAGCAGGTTGGAGTCGGTGCGTCCCTGCGGGACGGTGACCACGTGGAGGCGTTCGGGAGGGAGGCTCCTCCCCCACGCTTCGAGCACGGCCGGCAGGTCGAAGGCCTTCATGAACCAGGGGCTGCCGTGCTCGGCCTTGGCCAAGAACCGCTCGAAGGTCCACCTCCGGCCCTGCTTGACGCTCTCCTGCCACGCGGCGGGCAGCTGGCGGACCATGTCCCGGGCGCTGTAGACCACGTGGATCTCGCTGTCGGACAGGTCGTTCATCACGCGGGCGATCTTGTCGGCCGGTGCCGGCGCGAGGATCTCGTGGCTGATGATCACCGTGCCGCTGCGCCGGCGTACCTGCTTGAGCATGGTGGCCCAGGAGCCGTCCGCGTGCCCCGAGGGTCCGCCCCAGTCCTGGCCGAGGAGGTCGAGGGCCGCACGGAAGTGGAACAGGGTCGGATCGGCGAAGAGCCGCTTGTTCGGGAAGTGCACACCGTGGCCGGTCAGGCCGCGGGCGTTGAGCGCCAGCCTGTCCTGCACATAGGTGGTGCCGGTCTTCGGCGCCCCAATGTGCAGGTAGACCTTGCGCTTGCTCATGGGCGGCATTGTGCCGCACGCGTCATGACAGCACCGCACCCGTCATGACAGCGCGGTGACCACCCGCGAGGGGCTGGGCCGTCCGAGGTGTCCGGCCATCCAGGTGCTGGTCGCGACCAGCGCCTCGAGGTCGACCCCGGTCTCGATGCCGAGTCCGTGGAGCATCCAGACGAGGTCTTCCGTGGCCAGGTTGCCCGTGGCGCTCTCGGCGTACGGGCAGCCGCCGAGGCCGCCCGCGCTGGCGTCGAACGTCGTCACGCCGGCCTCGAGCGCGGCGTACGCGTTGGCCAGCGCCTGGCCGTAGGTGTCGTGGAAGTGGACCGCAAGGTGGTCGACGCCGAGGCCAGCTTCGTCGAAGGCGCCGATCAGCCGCTTCACGTGGCCGGCGGTGCCGACGCCGATCGTGTCGCCCAGGCTGAGCTGGCTGGCGCCGAGGTCGAAGAGCCGCTTGCCGACGCCGACGACCTGCTCGACCGGCACGTCGCCCTCCCACGGGTCGCCGAAGCACATCGACACGTAGGCGCGCACGTCCATGCCGGCCTCGCGGGCCCGGCGTACGGTCGGCTCGAACATCGCGAACTGCTCGTCGAGGCTGCGGTTGAGGTTCTTGGTGGCGAAGGTCTCCGTGGCGCTGCCGAAGATAGCGATGTGCTTGAGACCCAGCTCGAGCGCCCGGTCGAGGCCACGCTCGTTGGGCACCAGCACGGGCAGCTCCGGATTGGCCAACCCCTCCATCAGCTCCTTGGCGTCGGCCAGCTGCGGCACCCACGTGGGGTGCACGAAGCTGGTCGCCTCCACGATCGGGAGCCCTGCGTCGAGGAGCCGCCGGATGAACTCGGCCTTCACCTCGGTCGGCACGATCGCCTTCTCGTTCTGCAGGCCGTCGCGGGGTCCGACCTCCCAGATGGTGACCCGGTCGGGCATCGGCGAAGAGCTCTCGACGCGTTGCGGTTGCCTCATGCGCTTGCCTCCACTTCGAAGAGTACGGCGCCCAACGGCACCTGCTCGCCGACCTTCGGGTGCACGGCGACGACGGTGCCGTCGAAGGGCGCCTTGAGGGCGAGCTCCATCTTCATCGCCTCCATGGTGCCGAGCACGTCGCCCTCCTTGACCTCCTGGCCGCTGGTGGCGTTGACCGCCAGGACGGTGCCGGGCATCGGGGCGAGCAGGGTGCCGTCACCGACCACGGGCCCGTGGTCGCCGAACACGTCGGGGCGTTCGAAGTTGAAGCGCTGCCCACGCAGGGCGACGTCGATACCGTGCTCCTGGGCGTTGACGACGGCGTCGATGCGTTGGCCGTCGACCCGCAGGCTGGCGACGTGGTCGGCCATCGAGCGCTCGACCACACGGGTGTCGTCGACCAGTCCTGCGGCGCGGTCGACGCGGACCACCTGGTCGAGCTCGACCAGGGTGGGTACGGCGGGGCCGCCGTCACGCCATCCGTCGGCCATCAAGGGTCCGGGCCTCTCGACCAGGCGGGCGATCGCCACGTCGGTCCACGCCGCGATGGTGCGGGCCAACGACGGATCCGGCGCAGTCGGCGGGTGGCGGTCGAGCCAGGCCGAGTCGATCTCCGCGTCGCGGAACGCGTCGCTCTCGGCGATCTCGCGCAGGAAGCCGGTGTTGGTGGTCAGGCCCAGGATCGAGGTGCGCTCGAGCGCCGTGACCAGCTGGCGACGGGCCTCCTCGCGGTCCTTGCCGACGGCGATCACCTTGCCGAGCATCGGGTCGAAGCTGGTGGAGACGACCTGGTTGCTCTCCAGCGCCGCGTCGACGCGCATGCCGTCCCGGGTGCCCTCGAACGGCGGCACCGGCCAGCGCACGAGGGTGGCGTTGCCGGCCTGGGGAAGGAAGCCCGAGTAGGGGTCCTCCGCGTAGACGCGGGCCTCGATCGCGTGGCCGTCGAGCCAGAGGTCGTCCTGCGTGAACGGCAGCTCCTCGCCCGACGCGACCGCCAGCTGCACGGCCACGAGGTCGACCTTGTCGCCGCTCGGCGTACAGGCCACGACGGACTCGGTGACCGGGTGCTCGACCTGGAGGCGGGTGTTCATCTCCAGGAAGTAGGCCTCGCCGGTGTCGGCGTCGAGGAGGAACTCGACCGTTCCGGCGTTGACGTAGCCGACCTGCTTCGAGAGGGCGACCGAGGCGCCGGTGATCAGCGCACGGGTGGCCTCGTCGATGGTGGGCGCGGGGGCCTCCTCGAGCACCTTCTGGTGGCGCCGCTGCGTGGAGCAGTCGCGCTCGAAGAGGTGGACGACGTTGCCGTGGGAGTCGGCCATCACCTGCACCTCGATGTGGCGACCGCGCTCGACGTACTTCTCGATCAGCATGGTGTCGTCGCCGAACGACTTCGCGGCCTCACGCTTCGCGGCGGCGACCGCGGCCTCGAACTCGTCGGCCGCGCGCACGATGCGCATGCCCTTGCCGCCCCCGCCGGCCGCAGCCTTGACCAGGATCGGGTAGTTCATCGAGGCCGGGTCGTCGTCGATGCCGTAACTCGGCACGACCGGCACGCCGGCCGCGATCGCGACCTCGCGAGCGGCGTCCTTGCGGCCCATCCGGTCCATCACGTCGGCGCTCGGGCCGACCAGGGTGAGCCCGGCCTGCTCGACCGCGCGGGCGAACTCTGCGCGTTCCGACAGGAAGCCGTAGCCCGGGTGGATGGCCTCGGCGCCGGAGTCCTTCGCGGCCTGCACGACCGCGTCGATGTCGAGGTAGGCCTCGACCCGGACGGCGTGGTCGGCCTCACGGACGTGCGGCGCCGTGGCGTCGAGGTCGGTGTGGATCGCGACGGTCCGGATGCCGAGGGCGCGGGCGCTGCCGATGACGCGCAGCGCGATCTCGCCACGGTTGGCGATCAAAAGAGTCTTCACCTGTTCACATCCTGAAGATTCCGTAGGAGGGCTCGGGCACCGGCGCGTGCGCGGCGGCGGCCAGGCCCAGGCCGAGCACGCGGCGCGTGTCGGCGGGGTCGATCACGCCGTCGTCCCAGATGCGCGCGGTGGAGTAGTAGGGCGAGCCCTGGGCTTCGTACTGGTCGCGGATCGGCGCCTTGAACTGCTCCTCCTCGTCGGCCGACCACTCGCCGCCCTTGGCCTCGATGCCGTCGCGCTTGACCGTGGCCAGCACGCTCGCGGCCTGCTCGCCGCCCATCACCGAGATGCGCGCGTTGGGCCACATCCACAGGAAGCGCGGGTCGTAGGCCCGGCCGCACATGCCGTAGTTGCCGGCGCCGAACGAGCCACCGATGACCACGGTGAACTTGGGTACGACGCTGCACGCCACCGCGGTGACCAGCTTGGCGCCGTCCTTGGCGATGCCGCGGTTCTCGTACTCGCGACCGACCATGAAGCCGGTGATGTTCTGCAGGAAGACCAGCGGGATCTTGCGCTGGTTGCACAGCTCGATGAAGTGCGCGCCCTTGAGGCTGGACTCGCTGAACAGGATGCCGTTGTTGGCCACGATGCCCACCGGGTGACCCCAGATGCGGGCGAAGCCGCAGACCAGCGTCTCGCCGTAGTACTGCTTGAACTCGGTGAACCGGCTGGCGTCGACGACGCGGCGGATCACCTCGCGGACGTCGTACGGCGTGCGGGTGTCGCTCGGCACCACGTCGTACAACGTCTCGGGCGCCTCGTGCGGCTCCTCCGGCTCGAGCACCTCCCACGGCGTGGAGGTGGGCCTCGGCACAGTCTCGATGATGCCGCGCACGATGGCCAGCGCGTGGGCGTCGTCGTTGGCGAGGTGGTCGACCACGCCGGACTTGCGGGCGTGCACGTCGCCGCCGCCGAGGTCCTCCGCGGTGACGACTTCCCCGGTCGCCGCCTTCACCAGGGGCGGGCCGCCGAGGAAGATCGTGGCCTGGTTCTTCACGATCACGGTCTCGTCGGACATGGCGGGCACGTAGGCGCCGCCGGCGGTGCACGAGCCCATCACCGAGGCGATCTGCGGGATGCCCTCGCCGCTCATGTTGGCCTGGTTGAAGAAGATGCGGCCGAAGTGCTCCTTGTCGGGGAAGACGTCGTCCTGCATCGGCAGGAACGCGCCGCCGGAGTCGACCAGCGAGATGACCGGGAGCTTGTTGGCGCGGGCGATCTCCTGCGCGCGCAGGTGCTTCTTGACCGTCATCGGGTAGTAGGTGCCGCCCTTGACCGTCGCGTCGTTGGCGATGATCACGCAGGTGCGGCCGCTGACCTGGCCGAGGCCGGTGACGATGCCGGCGCTGGGCACGGCGTTCTCGTCACCCTCCTTGCCGTACATGCCGGTCGCGGCCAGGGCACTGAACTCGAGGAAGGGACTGCCCGGGTCCAGGAGCCTGTTGACCCGCTCGCGCACCAGCAGCTTGCCGCGGTCGGTGTGCTTGGTGCGGGCCGCCTCGTTGCCACCGGCGCCGTCGTTGCGTACGGCGGCCAGGCGGTCGCGCAGCTCGTCGACGGCAGCCCGCAGGCCTCCGGACTCGGTGTCGGTCACGTGCCCTCCCAGAAGATCTTGTTGGTTAATGATCATTAACCGTTGCTTAGGCTACGACACAACCGAGGATTGCGCACCCTCGTCGTCCTGAACAGTGCGTGGCCTACTCTGTCGCGCATGAGCCGACGCGAACAGATCCTCGCCACCGCGGCGACGCTGTTCGCCGAACGTGGCTTCCACGGGGTCTCGGTCGGCGAGCTCGGCGCAGCGTGCGGCATGAGCGGCCCCGCGCTCTACAAGCACTTCCCGGCCAAGGACGCGATCCTCGCCGAGATGCTGGTCGCGATCAGCGAGGAGCTCCTCAGCGTCGGGCGCTCTCGAGTGGCCGCGTCGACCGACCCGCGCTCGGCCCTGGAAGCGCTGATCGACTGGCACATCTCCTTCGCGTTGGCCAACAAGGCGCTGATCGTCGTACAGGACCGGGACTGGGCCTCGCTGCCTGCCGAGGCGCGCGAGAAGGTCCGCACCCTCCAGCGGTCGTACGTCGACCTGTGGGCCGGCGAGCTGCGCAAGGCCGACGACTCGTTGACCCTGGTCGCGGCCCGGGCCAGGGCCCACGCCACGTTCGGCCTGCTCAACTCGACGCCGCACAGCGCCTTCCTGCCGGAGAAGGAGATGCGCCGACTGCTCCAGGACATGGCCGCCCGCGCGCTCGGCCTCTGACCGAGCCGGGTGGCCGTCCGTCGGCGTGGGAGACTCGGGAGCGTGAGCACCAGGTGGTTCGACGAGCGGTCCCTCGAGCAACGTGAGGACTACAGCCAGCGGTTCGTGAAGATCGCGGCCCAGGGCAAGGACGTCGACGGCGAGGCCAGGTTCACCGACGCGATGGCGAAGCGCGGCTCCCGGATCCTCGATGCGGGCTGCGGTGCCGGACGGGTCGCCGCCGCACTCGCCCGGGTCGGGCACGACCTGGTCGGCGTCGACGCCGATCCGCTGCTGATCGAAGCGGGCCACGAGCAGCACCCCGACGTACGCCTGGAAGTGCTCGACCTCGTCGACCTGACGCCGTCGCTCGGCACCTTCGACGTGATCGTGTGCGCCGGCAACGTGATGGTCTACGTCGACCCGGGCTCCGAGCCGCGGGTGCTGGCGGCGATGGCCTCTGTGCTGGTGCCGGGCGGCCGGGCGGTGTTCGGCTTCCACCTCGACCGGCCCTACTCGACCTCCGATCTCGACCGTGACGCGTCCGCTGTCGGTTGGACCCTCGAGCACCGCTTCGGCACCTGGGAGCTCGATCCCTTCACCGATGCCTCCGACTGGGCGGTCTCGGTCTACCGCGGTTGACCCGGCCCGTCGTCCAGCCCGAGCCAGCCGTCGACAGGCGCTGAGCGGATCCCCGGCCTCGCGCGTAGGTCCCCAGAGAGTCCATCGCGCGCTCGGTCGGCCGGGCCGATTGGCCTCGAATGCTGACCGCAGAGGGGGCCAATCGGATCGGCAGATGCAGCGAGACACCGACCTGGCCGTCGCCGTGAGCCCAACGCACACCCGACAGCACGCCCGCTGCGGAAGGACGTCGACACGGTCCTCCTCGGTCGGTCCAAGGTCTAGCCTCGGGCCATGCGCCTTCGCTTCGGACGCCCGGACCTCGCCCAGTACGCCGACCGGTTCGACGTACCTGCTGCGGACAGTGACCTCTCGGTGACCTTCCTGGGAGTGGCCACCCTGCTGGTCAGCGACGGCGAGACCTCGTTGATGACCGACGGGTTCTTCAGCCGGCCGAGCCTGCCCAGGGTGGCGCTGCGCGCGTTGAACCCGGACGACTCACGCATCGACACTGCGTTGAACCGGGTCGGCGTCGACCGACTGGCCGCCGTACTGCCGGTGCACAGCCACTTCGACCATGCGATGGACTCCGCCGTCGTCGCTGAGCGCACCGGTGCGCAGCTGGTCGGCGGCACCTCGACCGCGAACATCGGGCGCGGCCACGGACTGCCCGAGTCACGCATCGACGAGGTGGCGCCGGGCGACTCGCTGACCTTCGGCGACTTCACGCTCACCCTGGTCGAGAGCCACCACTGCCCACCGGACCGCTATCCGGGCACGATCGACACTCCCGTGGGTACGCCGGCCCGCGCGTCGGCGTACAAGTGCGGCGAGGCGTGGTCGACGTTCATCCGGCACGCGTCGGGGCGTTCGGTGCTCGTCCAGGGCAGCGCCGGGTTCGTCCCCGGTGCCCTCGCAGAGCAGAGCGCGGACGTCGTCTACCTCGGCGTCGGTCAGCTCGGGGTCCAGTCCGAGGAGTACATGACCACGTTCTGGCAGGAGACGGTGCGCGCGGTGGGCGCCCGACGCGTGGTCCTGATCCACTGGGACGACTTCTTCAGGCCGCTCGACGAGCCGATGCGGGCACTGCCCTACGCCGGTGACGACCTCGACGAGACGATGCGGGTGCTCGACCCGTTGGCGCGTGCCGACGGCGTCGACCTGCACTTCCCGACGGTGTGGCGTCGCGAGGACCCCTGGGCCTGAACCGACCACCAAGAATCCACGGTTCGGACGTCCAGAACCCACGGCTCGCGCATCAAGAATTGCAGGTTCGCGACGCAAGGATTGACGGTTCGTGGGTCAGAGGAGGTGGTCGACGTCGGCGCCTTCTTCGAGCAGCTCCAACACGCGTGCGGCCCGAAGGGCAGCATCGACTCCCACGTCGACATCCGCGAGAAGCTCGGGGTCTGCGCCGCCTTCCGCTGACTGGGGTTCCGTCTCGGCGCTCTGCACCTGGCGGGCGTGCAGCTGGGCGAGCAGCTCCTCGCGCGGGAGGCCGCGCAGGTGGAGCAGGGCCAGGGCGTCGTCGTCGATCAGCCAGGTGAACTGGGTCAGCACGGCGAGGCCGTGCACGCACGGCTGGGCCCACGCCTCGCAGCTGCACTCGGCCGACAGCTCCCCGCCGTACGGCAGCAGCTCGACGCCGGCGTCCTCGGCGTCCTCGACCAGCTGGTGCGGGAGGTCGCCGTCGAGCAGCCGGGCGATGCGCCCGGACTCGGCGGCCACCAGCTCGACGAACGTGGCGATGCCCTCACCCGACAGGGTGGGCATCGCGATCTGGACCGTCCAGGCGTCGTCCCCCTGCTGCACCGCGGCGAAGAGGCTGCCCCGGTCGAGGGTCAACGCGCCGACGTGCCCGCCCCGGGCCAGGGCTCGGCCGGTGCGCAGGTCGGTGAGGTGGTAGGCCGCCTCCTCGACGGCCCGCGACCAGGCCTTGCTCCACCACGGAGCTGACCTGGTCGAGCGGCGCGGGGCGAACCGGGGATGGGTGACCGCGCTCAATCGGTGCTCCGCAGGGTGACCAGGTCGCGCAGGTCGTCGTTGCTCAGCTCGGTCAGCGCCGCCTCGCCGCGGGCCAGCACCGAGTCGGCCAGTGCCCGCTTGCGGGTCAGCAGCTCGGCGATGCGCTCCTCGATCGTGCCGCGGGTGATCAGCCGGTGCACCTGCACCGGCCGGGTCTGTCCGATGCGGTAGGCCCGGTCGGTGGCCTGCTCCTCGACGGCGGGGTTCCACCAGCGGTCGAAGTGGATGACGTGGTCGGCCGCGGTCAGGTTGAGCCCGGTGCCGCCGGCCTTGAGCGAGAGCAGGAAGACCGGCACCTCGCCCCGCTGGAAACGGTCGACCATCGCCGAACGCTCCTGCACGAGCGTGCCGCCGTACAGGAACTGGGTCGGGACGCCGGTGTGCGCCAGGTGCTGCTCGAGCAGCCGCGCCATCTGCACGTATTGGGTGAAGATCAGCACCGCGCCCTCCTCGGCGAGCACGGTGCCGAGGAGCTCGTCGAGCAGGTCGAGCTTCTCGGAGCGACCGGCGAGGCGGGAGCTGGCCTGCTTGAGGTAGTGCGCCGGGTGGTTGCAGATCTGCTTGAGCCCGGTCAGCAGCTGGAGCACGAGGCCGCGGCGGGCGTGCTCGTCGGCCTGCTCGATGCGCTCCATCGACTCGCGCACCAGCGTCTCGTAGAGCACCGCCTGCTCGCGGGTGAGCTGGAGCGGGTGGTCGGTCTCGGTCTTGGCCGGCAGCTCGGGCGCGATCCCGGGGTCGGACTTGCGACGGCGCAGCAGGAACGGCTCGATCAGGTCGGCGAACTGGCGCGCCTTGGTCGGCTCGAGGCCGGACTCGATCGGGCCGGCCCACACCTTGCGGAACGCGTTGCGCGAGCCGAGCAGCCCGGGGATCGCCCAGTCGAGGATCGCCCACAGCTCGGTCAGGTTGTTCTCGACCGGGGTGCCCGACAGGGCGATGCGGGCCTGGCCGTCGATCGTGCGCAGCGCCCGGGCCGTGGAGGACTGCGGGTTCTTCACGTGTTGCGCTTCGTCGGCGACCACGAGGTCCCACTCGACACCGGCCAGCTCTCGCTTGCCCTTCGGCTGTCCGTCGGCGCGCATCGTGCCGTACGTCGTGAGCACGAAGCCCGATTCCAGCCCCTCGAGGGTGCGCTGGCCGCCGTGGAAGCGGCGTACGTCGACTCCGGGGGCGAAGCGGTTGATCTCGGCCTCCCAGTTGCCCAGCAGTGAGGCCGGGCAGACCACCAGCACCGGTCCGGTGTGGCCGCACTCGAGTCGGTGCAGGTGGAGCGCGATCACGGTGATCGTCTTGCCCAGGCCCATGTCGTCGGCCAGGCAGGCACCCAGGCCGAGGGAGCTCATCTCGGCCAGCCAGGTCAGGCCGTGCAGCTGGTAGTCGCGCAGCGTGGCCCGCAACGCGGATGGCGCGGCGAGCGGATCGCGGGTGGCGGCAGTGCGGATGCGCTCGCGTACCTTCTCGAGCGTCGCCCCGACGATCACCGACGTGTCGACCTCGTCGACGGCGATCGTGCCGGTCAGGGTGGCGGCCAGGGCCTGGGCCGGCCTGGCGGTGCTGATCAGCCGCTTCTTGGCCCGCTTGGCGACCTTGGGGTCGACCAGCATCCAGTTGTCGCGCAGCTTGATCACCGGGCTGGTGGCGGCGGCCAGCTCGTCCATCTCGGCCTCGGTGAGCGGGTCGCCGTGCAGGGCCACCTGCCAGTTGAAGCTGAACAGCGCGTCGGTGCCGAAGAGCCCGTCGACCAACGGCTCCTCCTGCTTGCCGCCCCCGGGCCGAAGGACCGCGCGGGTGGTCAGGTCACGCCCGAGCGAGCGTGGGAAGAGCACGTCGACCCCCCGGGCCTGGAGCGCGCTCAACCCGTCGTCGAGCAGGCTGGCGACCTCGATCGAGTCGAGGGTGATCTGGTCGGGGACGCGCAGCTCGAGGAGTCGCTCGAGCACCGGCCAGGCCTCGGCCGCGGCCCGGAGCGCCTGGCTGGCATGGATGTGGGCGCGCGAGCCGAAACCGTGGGTGGCGTCGGCCGGGCGCTCGGTCCACAGCCGCGCGGCGTCGGCGAAGTGGAGCGGATTCTGCTCGTCGTGCACCTGGAGCACGAGGCGCACGGAGCCGCCGATCAGCTCCTCCTCGTCGGCCTCGATGCGCAGCCCCAGGGAGACGAGGTGGGGCAGGTCGTCGGGCCGGGCCAGCCGCGACACCCGCTCCTGGATGCGGGCGGTGACGTCGGCGTGCGGAGCCCTGCGCTTCAGGCCGCCGGGACCTCCACTGCCGATGCCGGTCGGGCGCGCGGGTCGTCGTACGGACGTGGAGGACGGGGCGGAGCGGGCCATCGCGTCGGCGACGGCGTGCACCACGCCTCGCACCAGGCCCAGCGGGTCGGTGGTGCCGTCGTGGTCGCGGGACTCCGCGAGCAGGCGCAGCCGCTCCTCGTCGGCGTGCTCGAGCGTCGCGATGCGCCAGCCGCCGATGCCGGGCTCGAGCTTGCCGGCAGCCACGAACTGCATGCCGAGCAGCGCCGCACCGGCCAGCAGACCCACACTCGGGTGCACGTCGTCGCGGCCGCGGGCCCGGGTCAGGACCGGAAGGGCGGCCCGCATCGGCAGGCTGACCGTGCGCCGGTCGTCACTGAACTCGACCACGCTGTCGCGGGCCGGGTCGGCGACGTGGAAGGTCGCCGGTCCGGTGACGGGGACGAAGCTCAAGCGGGGCCTCCCAGATGGCCGAGGTGCGGGCTGCCGACGTTAGCCGGTGCAGCCGACAGTGTGCCGTGCCCGCACAAGCCACCTCGTCCCTGTCGCCGCCGGGAAGCGAACGAGTCTGCTCAGACGGGAGGCCGGGCCGGCGCCTGGCGGTTGTTCGGCAGCATCCCCAGCGCCCGGCCGACGGCCAGCGCGAGACCGATGGCGCCGAGCGCGGCCAGCACGACACCCCACCAAGTCGGGTGCTCGACCGCGAGCGCGAACGTGGCAGCGGGAAGGATCGAGGTCAGCATCGCCAGGATGAGCACGCGGTAGCCGTCGTGGCCGCGCAGCCACCAGGCGGCCGCCCAGACGAGCGTGAGGATCGCTCCGAAGACGAGCAGGAACCACACGTCGTTGGTGTAGGGGTTGTCCGGCTGCTTGGGCTCCCCTCCGTCCATCTCGTCGAACCCGGAGAACGCCATCGACACGGCAGCGATGGCGACGAGCGCCACCAGCGTGACCGCGTAGGCGCCGACCGCGAAGGCACCCACGATGAGCGCGGTCAGGTCACGGGTGGGCAGGAACCATCCAGCGACGGTGATCATCAGTGTGAAGACGAGGACGACGAGGCCGAGGGCGATGCCGAAGTTGTCGCCGTCGATGTCGTCGACGCCGTAGGTGTCGTCGAAGACCTGCACGTAGAGCAGGAAGATGCCGACGATGGCTGCGACCACGAACGCGGGCTGGCGGATCAGGTAGTAGCCGCCGGCGCAGAGCGCCACGATGACCACGCCGACGCCGTAGACGGCAAAGTCGTTGTCGTCCAGGCCGACGCCGATCATCTGGCCCACTCCGATGGCCCCGAGTGCACCGGGCCACGACATCAGGTTTGCCTTGCGCGCCGGGTCCTGCACGAGGAACCACCCGGCGGCGGCACCGGCCAGGAGGACGACTGTGGCACCGATGCCGACCAGGTAGTTCGACCAGTCGATGTCGCCGTCCTCGCGGGTCCACACGGTGGAGACGGCGACGGCCGCACTGAGCAGCGCCGTGCCGAAGACCACCAGGAGTACGTCGGGACGCAGCCACACCGGCACCAACGAGTTGGCGAAGAACGGCGCGCGTCCTCCGCCGGCACGCGTGGCGTCCAGCGCAGCCTGGGCCTGGTCGGGAGACAGCTGTCCGGCGGCCACGAGCTGGTTGAGCGCCTGGTACGTCGGGTCGTGCTGCTGCGGCATCTGCGTCATGACAGAACCTTCCCCCGGTGGCGCAGCGATCAAACGCGCGCCGCGCCGAGGTCACCCGGCAGAAGTGAGGGACACGTCGTCGAGCACGAAGTCCGTGGCCAGGTATGCGTCCTCTGTTCCCACGAAGGTGACGGTCACCGACTGCCCGGCGTACGCCGACAGGTCGAGCGCGATGCTCCGGTAGTCGCCTGCGTCGAGGTTCGACCACGTGCCGAGCGTCGTGGAGCCGGCCTTGACCCGGAGCGTGTCGTAGGCCTGGCCGGTGGTGTCCTCGTCGGTGTCGACCCTGAGCCAGAACGTGAGCCGGCCGGCGTCGGGCACGGTGACGGTCTGCGCGACGCTGTCGGTGTGCGCCCGGCCGTAGCCGTTGAGCCACGCCTTGCCCGAACCGCCGTGCGCGGACTGGTCGAGATCGGTGCTGACCACGCCGTTGGTGGCCTGCCATCCGGTGGTGCCGTCCTCGAAGCCGCCGTTGGTGATCGCGTCGTCGCCGGTCGGCGGCTCCGTCGTGCCGCCACCGAAGTCGTGGTCGGCCCACGCCCACAGGGTGTCCGCGATCAGGTCGGCGTTCAGGTCGAGTGCCGCGGTGTCGAGGTTGTCGATGTCGTCGCAGGCGGAGTGGTAGCACGGGTCATAGGCCTGCCCGGCCTGCCCGCCCCATTTCGCGGCCTGCGTCGAGGTCTTGGTGCCCTCGGCGCCGGAGAACGTGCCGGCGGTGGGAATGCCGCGTTGCATGAACGCGGCGTGGTCGGAGCGACCGTCGACGTCGATGTAGTCGGAGTCGATGCCGGCCGCGTCGTACGACGCGGTCAGGCTGTCGCGCAGCTCGGTGCCGTTCGCGTCGTCGTCGTAGACGAAGTAGCCGGGGTTCGGCGAGCCGACCATGTCGAAGTTGAAGTACGCCGCCAGGTCGTCGACCTCCACTGTCGAGAGGCTGTCGACGTAGTGCGTGGAGCCGAGGAGACCGAGCTCCTCCGCGCCCCAGAATCCGAAGCGCACGTGGTTCGCCGGCTCCGCGCCGCTCTGCGCGAACGCGAGGGCGCTGGCCAGGATCGCTGCGGAGCCGGTGCCGTTGTCGTTGATGCCCGGCCCCTCGTCGACGCTGTCGAGGTGGCCGCCCATCATCACGGTGTTCGTCGTGTCGCCGCCCGGCCAGTCGGCGATCAGGTTGTACGACGTACCGGCCCGGGTGCTGAACGACTGCACCTCGGTGACGAACCCTGCGGCGTCGAGCTGGGCCTGGACGTAGTCGAGCGAGGCGCGGTAGCCGGGCTGCCCGGTGTAGCGGTTGCCGCCGTTGGCCTCGGCGATCGACTGGAACTCCTCGAGATGCGTGGTCACCGCGCTGAGCGGGATGTCCGGCGCGTCCGCCACGGCTGCCGGCTGAGGGTCGACAGTGGCGCCGCCGGGCAGGGCGGTGGCGCTGCCGGGCAGGGCAAGTGCGACTCCGGCGGCGAGGGTCGCGATGCCGGCCAGGGCCGCGATGCGAGTGCGTGCGGGTGTCATGCGGTGGATCCTCCCGAGAGGGGATGGCCGTCACCTCGACGGCCGGGTCGAGCCCAACACTCGGGTCTGGGCCGGAGTCCGGCAAGGCACCCGACCCCGTTAACTTTTGCCGCATCTCGGGTTGTGTTTGAGAACCATTCTCATTTAGGGTCAGGGCCATGCGTTCGTTCACCAGCCGCCAGACTCCCGTCGTCGTCCTTGCCGGCCTCACCCGTGAGGCCCAGGAGCCGGTCGAAGCCAGCCTCGCGTTCACCCTGCCCGACTCGGCCCTGGCCCGCTTCGAGCTCGACGTGATGGGCCAGACGATCACCCGGGTCGTCTCCGACGCGACCGGCATCCTCGAGCGGGAGACCGTGCCCCTCGACCACGCGTGCCTCTCCTGCGCACTGCGCCACGAGATCGTGCCGACGCTGGCCCGCCTGTCCGAAGCGGGTCGCTGGGCCTCACTGGTGCTGAGCCTCCCGCCGGCCGCCCACACCTCGGCACTCACTGCGGCCCTGCCGCCGATGCTCGAGCGCCGGCCCCTGCTGACCATGGGCGCGGTCGTCGCCGCTCTCGACGGGTCCCGCCTGCTCGACGACCTGTGCGGCGACGATCTCCTGCGCGAGCGCGACGACCAGCGCCACGCCGGCGACATCCGCGCCGTGGGCGAGGTGCTGGTCGACCTGCTCGGCGCTGCCGACCTGCTGGTGCTCGACGGCGCCGCTGACGACGTGGCCCGGGCCCTGGTCGACGAGGTGCGCGCCCCCGGCGCCGTGCTCGTCCCCGAGTGCACCGAGCTGACCGTCGGGCAGCTGCTCACCCCGGGCACCGCCCCGTCGTCGTACGACGCGCAACAGCCGGCCTTCCTCCCCGCCCGGGTCGACGAGGACGGGGTCACCGACTGCACGTCCCCCGCGGCCGAGGAGGCAGGCGTCTGGACGGTGATGCTCGACTCCTGGCGGGCCTTCCACCCGCAACGACTGATGGACTCGATCGAGTCCCTCGGCGGTCACTCCTACATCGGTCGCGGCACCTTCTGGCTGCCCACCCATCCCGACAGCGTCGCGCTGTGGGCCGGCTCCGGTGGCCAGCTGAGCATCGGCACCGCCGAGCACCGCCCGGTCCGCGGGCCGCGCACGCGCCTGGTGATCACCGGATGCGACGAGCGGCGCGACCAGGTCCTCCACGACCTCGACGCCGCCCTGATGACGGACGCCGAGCTGGCCGCCGGCCTGGCCCGCTGGGTCGGTCGCGACGACGGCTTCGGCCCGTGGCTGGGTGCCCGCTCGGCCAGCGCCTGACTCCTTCCGGACTCCGGCTAGGCTCGCCGCATGAGCATCCTCGACGCCCCCATCGCCCGCCTCGACGGCACCAGCGCGACCCTCGGCGAGATCACCGGCGGCAAGCCCGCGCTGCTCGTCAACGTCGCCTCCAAGTGCGGTCTCACCCCGCAGTACACCGCCCTCGAGCAGCTGCACGAGCAGTACGCCGACCGCGGCTTCTCGGTCATCGGCATCCCCTGCAACCAGTTCGGCGGCCAGGAGCCCGGCACGTCGGACGAGATCGCCGAGTTCTGCTCCGCGACGTACGGCGTGACCTTCCCGATGACCGAGAAGGTCGAGGTCAACGGTGACGGCCGGCACCCGATCTACGCCGAGCTGGCCAAGGTGCCCGACGAGGAGGGTGAGGCCGGCGACGTGCAGTGGAACTTCGAGAAGTTCCTGATCGCCGCCGACGGCAAGGTCATCTCGCGGTTCCGTCCCGGCGTGACCCCCGACGACCAGCGCCTCGTCGACGGCGTGGAGCGGCTCACCTCGGGTTCCTGAGCCTTGCAGGTTTCCCCGGTGCACCGGGGAAACCTTCGCTCCCCACGGGACATCTGCCGTGGGGAGCGATTGTCTTCCGTGGGAGGTGAGTGAGGTCACGCCCCCGGACAGACAAAAGTAGGGTGCGCCGGACCTGAGCGCTTCCGTATTCTTCTTGGGTGTCTACAACCATCCCGGAGCCCACCGCCGCTCCTCAAGACGACAAGCTCGACAAGAAGGTCCTGATGGTGGCGGGTGTGGTCGTGCTCGGCGCGATCATGTCCATCCTCGACATCACGGTCGTCTCTGTCGCACTCGAGACGTTCCAGAACGACTTCGACGCCACCTCGGCCGAGGTTGCCTGGACCATGACCGGCTACACCCTCGCCCTGGCCTCGGTGATCCCGTTGACCGGCTGGGCAGCCGACCGCTTCGGAACCAAGCGCCTCTACCTGATCGCGGTGACCCTGTTCACCGCCGGGTCCGTGCTCTGCGCGACCGCAGGCGACCTCAACACCCTCGTGCTCTACCGCGTCCTCCAGGGCCTCGGCGGCGGCATGCTGATGCCGCTGGGCATGACGATCCTGACCCGCGCCGCCGGCCCGCACCGCGTCGGCCGCGTGATGGCCGTCCTCGGCATCCCGATGCTCCTCGGACCGATCTTCGGCCCGATCCTCGGTGGGCTCCTGATCGACAAGGCCTCGTGGCACTGGATCTTCCTGATCAACCTGCCGTTGGGCATCCTCGCGTTCGTCTACGCCCAGATCGTGCTGCCGAAGGACAACGTCGAGCCGTCGGAGACCTTCGACTGGCTGGGCATGATCCTGCTCTCCCCCGGTCTGGCCGCCTTCCTGTACGGCGTCTCGTCGATCCCCGAGGCGGGCACCATGTGGGACCGCGAGGTGCTCATCCCCGCCGGAATCGGCGCCGTGCTGATCATCGCGTTCGTGCCGTGGGCGCTGAACAGGCGCAACATCCACCCGCTGGTCGAGCTGCGGCTCTTCCAGAACGTGCAGATGACGATCGCCGTGGTCGCCATGGCGCTCTTCGCGATCGCCTTCTTCGGCGCCAGCCTGCTGTTCCCGCTCTACTTCCAGCAGGTGCGTGACGAGACCGCGCTGGGTGCCGGGCTGCTGCTGGCCCCCCAGGGCATCGGCGCGATGATCACCATGCCGATCGCCGGGTTCATGGCCGACAAGCGCGGTCCCGGCAAGGTCGTCATGGTCGGCATCACGCTGGTCACGATCGGCATGGCGATGTTCACCCAGCTCGACGACGACACGTCGTACGCCTACATCCTCGGCTCGCTGTTCGTGATGGGCCTCGGCATGGGCTCCACGATGATGCCGATCATGAGCTCGGCGCTGGCCACGTTGACCGACCACAACATCGCCCGTGGTTCGACGCTGATGAACATCACCCAGCAGGTCGCTGCCTCGATCGGTACGGCGCTCTTCTCGGTGATCCTGACCAACGAGATCAAGGGCAGCCGAGACGCCGGGATGTATGTGTTCCTCAGGTCCAAGCTCTCTCAGGCCTCAGGGGAGAAGGCCACCCAGCTGAAGGCGCAGCTCGACGCCATTGCTCCTGACGCACTGCCCGACCTGGCGTCCGCGTTCGCGACGGTCTTCATCGTCGGCACGGTCCTGGTCGGCTGCGTGCTGATCCCGTCGTTCTTCCTGCCCCGCAAGCCCCCGGAGAAGCCGGTCGACCCGACGGCGATGGTCGGCCACTGAGGTCTGGGCTCACGCTGCACTGACAAGGATGCGATCCGCACTCACCTGGTGACTGCGGATCGCATCCTTTGCCGCATTTCGGCTGGACAGGTCGGCTGCAGGCCTCAGACCGGCACCTCGTGGCCCGGCCCCCGGTGCACCGGCGGCGGAGGCGGCGGCGCCGGCATGCTGCCGTCGTCCTTGCGCATGTCGACGAGTTCGGCCGAGTGGTTGCGCATCTTGTTCTCGGAGTCCTGGTCGGCGTCGGAGTAGGCGTTGGCGGCCGCGTCGAGCTGCACCCCTGCGTCACCGATGATGATGCCGTTGTCGCCGATGATGTCCTGGAGCATCGTCACGCAGTTGGCGTACTGGTCGGCGGCCCCGGTGTAGCCGTAGCCCAGCCCGGCGACGCGGTTGCGGGTGGCCGAGGGTGAGTTGATCGCGCAGGCGCTCGAGGCAGTGCGGGCATCGCCGGCGGCGTCGATGCAGGTCTGGGCGAACGAGCGCAGGTCCTTGATCTCCGAGACCTCGAACTGGTCACCCCGCACGCCCACGTCGTAGGGGTCGGTCGATCCGAGCAGGGCATCGGCACCCGTGCCGATGAAGGCGGTGCGCACGTGGAGCTTGTCCTGGAGCGCCTTGAGGTCGGTGTGGATCGCGTGTTCGGCGTCCCAGATCTCGTTCTCGAAGGTGGTCAGCCCTGCGTCGAGCCTGGAGAAGACCGCGTCGGGAGTCTCTGCGCCGAAGCTCAACTCCTTCGCCTGCTTCTTCTCACCCTTCATGGAATCGGCGACGGCGAGGCTCCCGACGGCGGCGGCCAGGGCCACCTGCCCGGCGACAGGGATGGCCACGCCGACCACACCTGCCGCGGCGGCGAAGATCGCAAGCGCGACCTTGTCGTCGGGCTCCGGGCCGTCGGCACCCTTCATCGCGGACACGGCGTGGTCGGCGGTCAGGGCGATCTGCTCCCGCGCCTTGGTCCACATCGCCTTCTCACGCTCGATGTTGCCCTTGAGCATGGCCAGGGCAGCGAACTGGTTGGCGAGGTTGGCGGGCCAGGTCTTGAGGTACTTGTCGCGGAACGCGGTCGCCGCCGCACCCGACCAGCCGAGCATCTTGCCGCTCTCACTGCCCACCTGCCACAGGTGGTAGTCGAGGTTGGTGCCCTCGAACCTGGTGTCACCGATCTTGAAGCCGCCACCGTTGAGCGTGGTGCCGGTCAGGTCCAGGTCGGACGACTCCCGTGCGAAGTGTTCGGGGTAGGGCATGCCCAGGTACTTGTCGAACAGGGGTGGGATCGCGGTCTCCCACTTCGACTTCCAGGCCAGGAAGGTGCCCGACGGGTCGAGAGGGGGCGTCACGCCGTTGTCGTGAGACGTGCGGATCACCGCGCCGGTCGACCAGTCGAACTCGACCTGGCATCCGAGTGCGGGTCGCGCCGCGAAGGTGTACGTGACGCGTGTCGGGTTCTCCTGATCGTCGGCCAACCAGTTGTTCGGGAACTTGGTGGCAAGGCGCATTTCGGCGAGGATCGCCTGCGTCACGATGTCGTCCACGGTGCTGGCGAGTGCGTCGTACGTCGACATGGGGTTCCTTCCCGAGACGGAGCGTCAGCTCCCGGTGTGCGTCCGGGGTTCCGGACACACAGGAGGTGACGCCGACACTCCGGGAAAAGTTCGCGAGCGCCTGCCGACCGGGTGGATCAGGCCTGCGTGCCCAGGGCCAGCGGGTGTACGTCGGTCGCGCCGGCCTGCCTGAGCGCACGGGCCGCGATGGTCATCGTCCAGCCAGTGCCGACCAGGTCGTCGAGCAACAGGATCGGACCGGCCGGGATCTCGCCCTGCAGCGCGTAGCGCCGCAGCACGGCGGCCACCCGCTGGGCGGAGTTGGCGGACCCGTGCCCGGGCTCGACCGACGGGTCGACGATCGCGAAGCGGCCTACGACCGGCACCTGGAGGAACCGGGAGAGCCCGTCGGCGAAGTCGGCGGTGAGCGCTGCCTTGCGCTGGGACTCGACGAAGACGATGCCCGCGACCTGCGGCCGCCAGTCGCCGAGGACCTCGATGACGGCCTTGACCAGGGGCACCGGCACCGGGCCGTCATCGGCGTCGTCACGGAACAGGTCGCGCAGGGCCTGCCCGTAGCCGAGGTCGGTCAGCCGGGCCACCGCGCGTCCGGTCGACGAGGCGTCGGCGATCTTGCCCTTGAGCTCGATGCCGAGGTTGGCCAGGGCTGTCGGCCACATCTTGCGGGGCGCGATCTCGACACCGGGTCTGGTGAGCTGGGTGCGCGCCTCGTCGAGCGAGGCGTCGGAGACCTCGGAGTCGAAGGAGACGCCGCCACAGTTGTCGCACCGCCCGCACGCAGAGCCGACCTCGTCGTCGAGCTGGCTGCGCAGGAACGTCATGCGGCACTCGGTCGAGGAGATGTAGTCGAGCATCGCCTGCTGCTCGCGATCACGCGCGGCCTTGACCCGGTCGTAGCGCTCCTGGTCGTAGCTCCACGCCTGGCCGGTGGACACCCACCCGCCCTGGACCCGCTGCACGGCACCGTCGACGTCGAGCACCTTCAGCATCATCTCGAGGCGCGAGCGGCCCAGGTCGACGTACGTCTCGAGGGCCGGGGTGCCGAGCGGCTTCTCGGAGCCCTCGAGGGCGGAGAGCACCTGCCGCACCTGCGGCTCGGGCGGGAAGGCGAGGGAGGCGAAGTACTTCCAGATGTCGCGGTCTTCGATGGCGGGCAGCAGCACGACGTCGGCCCGCGGCGTGCCGCGTCCGGCACGGCCGACCTGCTGGTAGTAGGCCACCGGTGACGAGGGCGCGCCGACGTTGATCACGAAGCCGAGCGTGGCGTCGAAGCCCATGCCGAGCGCGCTGGTGGCGATCAGCGCCTTGACCCGCCCGGCGGCGAGGTCGGCTTCGAGCGCCTCGCGCTCGGTGGTCTCGGTCTGCCCGGAGTACGCCGCGACGGTGTGGCCGCGGGCCCGCAGGAACGCCGCGATCTCCTGGGTCTGGGCGACGGTGAGGCAGTAGATGATGCCGGAGCCGGTGAGCGAGCCGAGGTGGTCGGCCAGCCAGCCCAGGCGCTGCTCGGCGGTCCTGAGCCTCACCACCGCGAGATGCAGGGACTCACGGTCGAGCGAGCCGCGCTGCACGAGCACGCCCGGCCCCGAAGGCTCGCCCTCGCTGACCGCCAGCTGCTCGGACACGTCGAGCGTGACCCGCTCGTTGGCCGTCGCCGTGGTGGCCAGCACCGGGATGCCCGGGCGCAGGTCGGAGAGCATGGTGCGGATGCGCCGGTAGTCGGGCCGGAAGTCGTGGCCCCAGTCGGAGATGCAGTGCGCCTCGTCGACCACCAGCAGGCCGGTGGTCGCGGCCAGCCGGGGCAGCACGTTGTCGCGGAACGACGGGTTGTTGAGCCGCTCGGGCGACACCAGCAGCACGTCGACCTCGCCGGCGTTGATCGCCGTCTCGATGCGCGTCCAGTCCTCGTTGTTGGTCGAGTTGATCGTCACCGCGTGGATGCCGGCGCGCTCGGCGGCGGCGATCTGGTTGCGCATCAGGGCGAGCAGCGGCGAGACGATCACGGTCGGCCCCGCTCCCTGGGCACGCAGCAGCGCGGTGGCCACGAAGTAGACCGCGGACTTGCCCCACCCGGTCTTCTGCACGACCAGGGCTCGCCGCTTGTCGACGGCGAGCGCCTCGATGGCCGTCCACTGGTCGTCGCGCAGCTCCGCGTCGTCGCTGCCCACCAGCGCCTTGAGGTGGCGTTCGGCGTCGGCGCGCGCAGAGCGGCGTACGTCGTCGGGGGCGGCGGTCTCGACATCGGGGGAAGTCATGTCCGCATGTCTACCAGCGGCCCCGGACAGTCCGTGACCGCCGTCCACAGGGTCAGGCGGCCGGGCTCAGGCGACCAGCGCCTTCTCGATGTCGGCGCTGATCTTCTCCGGCTTGGTGGTCGACCCGTAACGCTTGATCACGGTGCCGTCCTTGCCGACCAGGAACTTGGTGAAGTTCCACCGGATCTTCCTGCCCAGCGCGCCGGGCTTCTCCGCGCGCAGCCACTGGTAGAGCGGGTGTGCGTCGTCGCCGTTGACCTCGACCTTCTCGAAGATCGGGAAGGTGACCCCGAAGTTCCGCTCGCAGAAGCTGCCGATCGCCTCCGCGTCTCCGGGCTCCTGGCCGCCGAACTGGTTGCAGGGGAAGCCGAGCACGGCCAGGCCTTGGTCGGCGTACGCCTCGTGCAGCTCCTCGAGCCCCTTGTACTGCGGGGTGAAGCCGCACTGTGAGGCGGTGTTGACGATCAGGGCGACCTTGCCGGCGTACGCGCTCAGCGGCTGGTCGGTGCCGTCGAGCAACCTGGCGTTGAAGTCAGAGAGGGTGTGCGGGGAGGGCATGCGGGACTCCTTGTCCGATTCGGCGGGCAGTGGTCATTCGGCACCGACCGCTCATTGGATGGGCCCCGCGGGAAATGCGCCGAGCCCCGGTCGGGCGACCGGGGCTCGGAGAGAAGGAGTCGGGTCAGGCCAGCGCGGCGATCGCGGCGTCGTAGTCGGGCTCGGTGGTGATCTCGGGGACGAGCTCGCTGTGCACGACCTGGCCGTCGGCGTCGAGGACGACGACCGAGCGGGCCAGCAGGCCGGCCATCGGGCCGTCGGCCATGGTCACGCCGAAGTCCTCGCCGAAGGAGGAGCGGAACGCCGAGCCGACCTTGACGTTCTCGATGCCCTCGGCGCCGCAGAAGCGGGCCTGGGCGAACGGCAGGTCCTTGGAGACGTTGACGACGGTGGTGTTCTCGAGGCCTGCGGCGAGCTCGTTGAACTTGCGCACGCTCGCGGCGCAGATGCCGGTGTCGATGCTGGGGAAGATGTTGAGGACGGTGCGGCCCTGGACGTCGGACGAGGCGAGCGAGGAGAGGCCCTCACCCACCAGGTCGAACGCCGGGGCGCCGGCGCCTACGGCGGGCAGTTCGCCGACAGTGTTGACGGGGGATCCCTTGAAAGCAGTGGTAGCCATGCCCCATTCCTACAGGGATCGTCCATGTCCACGCCGCGCGGGTCCACTCCTCAGACTCACGTTCACCCCTTACTCTGTTAAGTCAATGATCTTTATTGACTATCTTCAGGGAGTGAGCACATGGCACCCACCGCAGCCTCCCCACGGAAGGTCGCGGTCGCCTCGGCGGTCGGCGCGACGATCGAGTGGTACGACTTCTTCCTCTACGGCACCGCCGCCGGGCTGGTCTTCGACAAGCTCTTCTTCAACGGCCTGAGCGGGCCGACGGCCCAGTTCGCCGCCTTCGGCACGTTCGCCGTGGGGTTCCTCGCACGTCCGCTCGGCGGCGTCATCTTCGGCCACTTCGGTGACCGCATCGGGCGCAAGACGATGCTGATCTGGACGCTGGTCATCATGGGCGTCGGCACCGCCGCGATCGGCCTGCTGCCCACCTACGACTCGATCGGCGTGTGGGCACCGATCCTGCTCGTCGTGCTCCGCGTGCTCCAGGGCATCGGCGTCGGCGGCGAGTACGGCGGCGCCGTGCTGCTCGCCGTCGAGTTCGCCCCGCCCGAGAAGCGCGGGTTCTTCGGCAGCTTCGCGCACATCGGAGTCCCGGGCGGGCTGTTCCTCGCCTCGGGCGCCTTCGCGATCGCCAGCCAGCTGCCCGACGAGGCGTTCCTGTCGTGGGGCTGGCGGGCCTGCTTCCTGCTCAGCATCCTGCTGCTCGGCATCGGCACCTGGATCCGGATGAGCGTCATCGAGACCCCGGCCTTCCAGAAGGTGCAGGAGGAGAAGGAGCTCTCCGCGATGCCGGTGACCGAGCTGGTCCGCCGCCAACCGCGCCACCTCCTGCTCGGCATGGGCACCCGCTTCATCGAGGGCTTCACGTTCAACCTGTTCTCGGTCTACCTGCTGGCCTACGCGGTCAAGGAGGTCGGCGTGCCCAAGTCGACCGTGCTGAACGCGATCATGGTCGGTGCCCTGCTCGGCGTGGCGCTGACCGTCTTCTCCGGCCACCTCAGCGACCGGTTCGGCCGCAAACGTGTCTACAACACCGGCACCGTCGCCGCCCTGCTCTTCGCCTTCCCCGCCGCCTGGCTGCTGCAGACCGGCAACACCGTCGCGGTCGCGGCGACGTTCATCGGCGGCCTCGGCGTGCTGTACGGCGTGATCTACGGACCGTTGGCCGCCTTCTGGAGCGAGCTGTTCGACACCCGCTACCGCTACTCGGCGCTCAGCACGCTCTACCAGATCTCCGGGATCGTGGCGTCGGGGTTCACGCCCCTCATAGCGGCCTGGCTCGTCTCTCTCTCCGACGGGACGCTCTGGCTCGTGGCGCCGTACAACGCCGCCATCGCGCTGTTCAGCCTGGCCTGCGCGCACTTCCTGCCCGAGACCCGTGGCCGCGACCTGCACGTCGACCTCGCACCGCGGGTTCCCACGGGGCACGACGAGCTCGTCGACGCCTGAATCGGTGCCCGTGCCGGAGCAACGCCCGGAGAAATCGTTCGCTCCGCCGCAACGTTTTGACCGCGTGGGGTGTCTAGGTGTGTGTAGGGCAGTCACGGGGGCTGTCCGCGCCTACGGAAGGTCCCTCCATGCGTTCGCTCCGGACTCTCGCGCTCCTCGCCGCCACCGCACCGCTGATCGCCGTGGGGGCACCTGCCTTGGCCTCGGCACCTGCCGCGAACCCCTCGACCCGTGCCGTCACCGCGCCGCCGACCTGCTTCGGCAAGCCGGCCACCATCGTGTCGCGCACCGGATCCTTCGTGCGGGGCACAGCGGGCGCCGACGTCATCGTGGTGCTCGGACACGCCAGCGTGTCGAGCCTCGGGGGCGCTGACCGCATCTGTGGCTCCCACCTGGTCAGGTCCGGCACCGGCAACGACAAGGTCTCCTTCCACCGTCGCGGGGTCGTCACCGACTACGCCGAGTTCGTCCTCGGCTACGGGAACGACCTCCTGACGATGACGGCTCCGGACTCGGCCGTCATCAGCGCCGGCGGCGGCCGGGACCGGGTCCAGACCGGCGCCGGTTGGCAGTACGTCGACGGCGGCAACGGGGTCGACGTGATCAGCACCGGCCGGGGCCACGACGAGCTCCAGGGCGGGTCCGGCGACGACCTGCTCTACGGCCAGGACGGCAACGACGAGTTCCTCGGCGGCCAGGGTGACGACCTCATGTTCGGGGGCGAGGGCAACGACGTGCTGCGGGAGATAGTCGACCAGGGGTTCGACATCGGCCGAGGTGGCGCGGGCACCGACCGGTGCCGGGGAGACGTGGAGCGTCGCTACAGCTGCTGATCCGGGCGAGCTCAGTCGACGGAGGCGAAGCAGCCGTCGGTGAGCACCGGCACGACGTCGCTCACGTCGAGCTGAGAGGCCACCTCGACGTCGTCGGCGAAGCCCTTGGCCGCCAGCTCGCGCCCGCCGGCACACGCGGCGACCTCCCCGACCAGCTCGGGCTCGACCGCGCGGAACGCCTGCTCGGCGACCCGGGCCTCCGGCGAGAGTCCCTCGACACCCAGGTCGACCAGGGCGGCCAGCACGGCGCCGGCACCCCACAGGTCCTCGGCGCAGGGCCGCAGTGAGTCGTCGGGCCACCGCTCCCCGCCGGCGATGACGGTCAGGCTCGGGGCGTGGCCGACCGCCGACGGCGCCCAGAGCCTGGTGGCCAGGTGTGCAGCGACCGCGCGACGGTTGCGCAGGCTGGCCGCCAGCACGGTGCAGCCGGAGTCGGCCAGGCCGAAGCTGATCGTCGAGCCGTTCGGACTGGGCAGCACCAGCCTGGTGATGTCGTGGCTCTGCAACAGCGACGCCGGCGACAGCGACACGTGCCGACCCTCGAGGGCGAGAGCCTCGAAGCGACCCACGGCCAGGGTGGCGCCCAGCCGCATCGCCAGCTCCTTGGCGCGGGCGTCACGCCACGGATGAGGGAACACCTCGATGCCCTGCTCCACGGCCACGGTCACCGTCGTGGTGAACGACAGCACGTCGACCACCACGGCGTACGCCGCCCCGGCCGGGCCGATCGTCGCCTCAGCGCCGGTCGGCCCCCAGTCGAACCGGACCGGGTACGCCGATTGGCCGTGCTCCGGATCGAACTCCGTGTTCACCAGATGCGCACGCGCTGCGAGGGGTCGAGCCAGAGCCCGTCGCCCTCGCTGGTGCCGAACGACACGTGGAACTCGTCGAGGTTGCGCACGATGTTGGCGCGGAACTCCGGCGGGCTGTGCGGGTCGATGGTGAGGTACTGCTGCTCCTGCTCGGTGCGACGCTTCGTGCGCCAGCAGTAGGCCCAGTTCATGAAGAGCCGCTGCGAGCCGCTGGCGTCGGCGGGCGCTCCCTCGACCGGCGCACCGAGCGAGATCTGGTAGGCCTTGTGGCCGATGGTCAGGCCGCCGAGGTCGCCGATGTTCTCGCCGACGGTCAGGGCGCCGTTGACCTTCTCGCCCGGGAGGTTGCGCGGGGAGAATCCGTCGTACTGCGCGATCAGGGCCTTGCTCTTCACCTCGAAGGCGGACTTGTCGTCGGGCGTCCACCAGTCGTTGAGGTTGCCGGCGCCGTCGTACTGTGCGCCCTGGTCATCGAAGCCGTGGCCGATCTCGTGACCGATCACCGAGCCGATGCCGCCGTAGTTCTCCGCCGGGTCGGCGTCGGGGCTGAAGAACGGCTTCTGCAGGATGCCCGCGGGGAAGCAGATCTCGTTGGTGCCGGGGTTGTAGTAGGCGTTGACGGTCTGCGGCAGCATGAACCACTCGTCGCGGTCGACCGGCGCACCGATCTTCGCCAGCTGGCGGTCGGTCTCGAACGCCGCCGAGGCCGCCACGTTGCCGATCAGGTCGTCGGAGGTGACCAGCAGGCCGGAGTAGTCACGGAACTTCTCGGGGTAGCCGATCTTGGGGCGGAAGGTGTCGAGCTTCTCGTAGGCCCGCTGCTTGGTCTCCTCGGTCATCCAGTCGAGCGCCTCGATGGAGACCCGGTAGGCCTTGAGCAGGTTCTCGACCAGCTCGTCCATCAGCTCCTTCGAACGCGGCGGGAAGTGCCGGGCGACGTACTCCTCGCCGACCGCCTCGCCGATGGCGCCCTCGACGAAGGCCACCGCCCGCTTCCAGCGCTCGCGCAGCTCGGGGGTGCCGTTGAGGGTGCGGCCGTAGAAGTCGAAGTTGGCCTCGACGAACTCGTCGGGGAGGTAGGGCGCGGCCGAGCGCAGCACCCGGCTGAGCATCCACGCGCGCCACTGCTCGATCGGCACCTCCTCGAGCACGGTCGAGAGGTGCTGCAGGTAGGACGGCTGGCGCACGCAGGTCTCGGCCAGCGTCTGCTCGTTGCCACCGAGGTTGGTGGCGTAGGCCTTCCAGTCGAAGTTGGGAGCCAGCGCCTGCAGCTCGTCGTACGTCGTGAGGTTGTAGGTCTTCTGCACGTCGCGGGTCTCGGCGCGCTCCCAGTGGCCCTTGGCGAGGCGGGTGTCGACGTCGAGCACGGCACGGGCCGCGCCCGCCGGGTCGGCGATGCCGCCGAGGGTGAAGAGGCGCTCGAGGTAGCCGACGTACTTCTCGCGGATCTCGGCGAACTTCTCGTCGCGGTAGTAGGACTCGTCGGGCAGGCCGAGGCCGCCCTGGCCGATGTTGAAGAGGTAGCGGTCGGAGTTGCGGTCGTCGGTGTCGACGAACGAGCCGAACAGGCCGGCGCCGCCGAGGCGCTCGAACTCACCGATGAAGGCGGCCAGGTCGCGTACGTCGCGCAGGGCGGAGGCGGCGTTGAGCAGCGGCTCGGCCGGTGTCAGCCCTCGACGGTTCACCGTGTCGGTGTCCATGAAGGAGGCGTAGAGGGCGGCGATCTTCGCGCCGTTCTCGGACAGCGTGTCGCGCTGCGTCGCGGCGAAGTCCTGGATGATCTCGCGCACCTGCTCCTCGGCCACGTCGGCCAGCTGCACGAACGGCCCCCAGCTCGACCGGTCGCTCGGGATCTCGGCCTCGTCCAGCCAGCGCCCGTTGACGTGACCGAAGAGGTCGTCCTGCGGGCGGATGTCGGGGTTCATGCCCTCGCGGGCGTCATCGAGAATGCTCACGGCGACGACACTAACTGAGGGGTGTGCGTGCGGGAATCACCCGTTGGGGCCGAACTCGCGAGTAGGTCTACTTGTCCTGGAGGACGACGACCGACTTGCCGAGCGTGCGGCGCTCGTCCATGTCGACCAGGGCCTGCCCGAACTCCTCGATCGGGTAGACCCTGCCGATCGGCGGCTTGACCGCCCCCGACTCGAGGAACGGCATGATCGCCGTCCACTGCTCCTGCATGTAGCCGGGGCGCACCATCGCGTAGGCGCCCCACCCGACGCCCCGGACGTCGATGTTGTTGAGCAGGAGCCGGTTGACCTTCACCTCGGGGATGCCCTGCCCGGCCGCGAAGCCGACCACCAGCAGTCGGCCCAGTGGAGCCAGGGAGCGCAGCGAGTCGGTGAACAGGTCGCCGCCCACCACGTCGAGGACGATGTCCACGCCCTTGCCGTCGGTGAGTCGCGCGACCTCGTCCTTGAAGCCCTCGGGGCGGATCACCTCGTCGGCCCCGGCCTGCCGGGCGATCTCGGCCTTCTCGTCGGTCGAGACGACGGCGATCGTGCGGGCGCCGTACGCCTTGGCCAGCTGGAGCGTGGCGGTGCCGACGCCGCCGGCCGCGCCGTGCACGAGCACGGTCTCGCTCTCGCGCAGGTTGCCGCGTACGTCGAGCGCGAAGTGGGCGGTGAGGTAGTTCATCGGCAGCGCGGCACCCTCGTCGAACGAGAGCGTGTCGGGCAGCGGGAAGGTGAAGATCGCCGGGCAGGCGACGCGCTCGCTGGCGCCGCCATGGGGCAGTACGCCGACCACGCGCTGGCCCGCCTCGAACCCGTGTGCGGCCTCGACCACGGTGCCGGCGAAGTCGACGCCGAGCGTGAACGGCGGCTCGGGCTTCATCTGGTACTCACCCCGGCTGAGCAACAGGTCGGGGAAGGAGATCCCGACCCGGTGCACGTCAATGAGGACGTCGTCGGGGCCCGGCTTCGGCTCGGGGACCTCGTTGACGACAAGGGCTTCGGGACCGTCGTTGCTGACCACCTGGACTGCGCGCATGGACCCGACCCTAACCGGGTTCAGCGGACCTCGAGCACCTGGTTCAGCTCGAAGTGCATGGGGTCGGTGTAGTTCCAGTCGCCGCCCCAGCCGAAGCCCCACTTCTTGAAGATGTCGACGACGGTGCGGTCCATCTGGCCGACCGTGCCGCGGCCGTTCTCGGCGGAGTTGATGTCGATCGCCATGCCGAAGGCGTGGTTGGACAACGACGTGGTGCCGGCGATGAAGCGCGGGTAGTAGCAGCCCGCGGTCTGGTAGACCTTGTCGGCCAGGTCGCGCTCGACGACCTCCTGGAGGGCCGCGCGCAGCTGCGGGAGCATCGCCTTGTGGCAGGTCACCCGGCCCAGGATCGGCACCTCCTCGGTGCGGATGTTGGCCGCCACCCAGGCCGCGTCCGGGGTCACCCGGCCACCGATGACCCGGTAGTTGTAGACCCCGACCGCGGCACCTACCGAGGTCCCCGTGGGCACGGCGGTCAGTCGCGCGCCGGGGTCGAGGCCGTAGCGGGCGACCGCGTCGAGCATCTGGATCGAGACGTCGTCGTCGCCGATGATCTTCTGGATCGGCTTGCGCACCGACTGCGGCGAGGTGGCGCCGGTGGCGATCACCAGGGCGTTGCCCTCGACCATCTTCAGCTCCTCGCCCCACTTCTGGTTGACCACGAGGTCGACGCCGTAGGGCTGGTCGGTGTAGGCGCCGACGTGCACGGACGGCGCCTCCTTGTCGGCACCGAGGCGCACGAAGGCCTGCTTGTCCTGGATCCGCTTGCCGGTCGCCTGCGAGGTGGCGAGCTCGCCGCCGGCGACGCGGGTCCAGATCTCGTCCTGCTTGCCGGAGATCGTGAACCGGCGGAACGTGGCGGGGTCGACCGCGGCGAGCGTGACCACACGGTTCTCGATCGGCACCGAGGCAAGGGAGAACTGCTCGGCGGCCTCGACGCCCTTGAGGTCCTTGATCCGCTGGATCATGTCGTCCGAGAGCGGCTTCGTGCTGTAGACGAGGATGTCGGCGATCTCGAGCGACTCCTTGAGCGGCCCGGGCGGGTCGACCGCGTGGTCGGGGTCGGCCACCGGAACGCCTGACCCGGACCGGGACGGGCTCGGCGTGCTGGTCGGCGACGACTTCGCGTCGCCGGGCTCGTCCTTGCCGTCACCCTTGTCGCCGCAGGCACCCAGCAGGGTCGCTGCACACACCAGCGTCAGTGCTGCCGCGGTCGCGCGTCGACGTACGAACATCCGTCAGGTCCTCCCCCGAGTCGTGAAGAGTGTAGAGGGAGTGGCCTCGTGGGCGCGGGACGTGCTCGGCAATCCACGAGTGGCCCGCTGATTCGGTCTCAGGAGCCGGAGCGGCGCCGGATCTCCTCGACGATCGCGGGCACGACCTCGTGCATGTCACCCACCACCGCATAGGTCGCCTTGGCCATCATCGGAGCCTCGGCGTCGGTGTTGACGGCGAGGATCGTCTTCGAGCTCGCGCACCCGGCCCAGTGCTGTATCGCGCCGCTGATCCCACAGGGAACGTAGAGGTCGGGGGCGATCCGGCTGCCGGTCTGCCCCACCTGCTCGTGGTGCGGACGCCAGCCGAGGCTGGTGACCACGCGGGAGACCCCGAGCTGCCCACCGAGGAGGTCGGCGAGCTCGCTCACCGCGCCGAAGCCGTCGGGTCCGCCGGCGCCACGCCCCGCTCCCACCACCACGCGCGCCGACCTCAGGTCTCCGGACCGGTCGGGGACGCCGGGCTCGGTGGACACCACCCGGGCGACGAGGTCTCCGGCGTCGAGCGCCGGCTCGAGCTCCTCGACCACTGCCTCGGTGGCGGCGTCAGCCGGTCTGGCCTCGACGGCGTGGCCGGCCACCGTGAACACGGCCGGGCGCGCGGTCAGCTGCATCTCCTCCAGCGCCGCACCGCCGGCCACCTGCCGGGTCACGACGAGGGGTGCCAGCCCGTCGAACGCCACGGCGTTCGCGGCCATGGGTACGTCGAGGCGCGCGGCCACGTGGGCAAGCACCTCGTTACCCCGCGGCGTCCCGGCGGCCGTGACCACCACCGCACCCGCACGGTCACGCGCCTCGATGATCGCCGCGGCCCAGGCGGCGGCGCAGTACGACGCGAAGCCCTCGCCACGAGCCACGAACAGCGTGGAGATCCCGTGCTTGCCCAGCTCGTCGACCAGCACCTCGGGAGTCACCTCGGTGGTCGAGCCACCGTCAGCGAGCGAGGTCGGGACCACCAACCCGTGGACCGGCACCCCGCCACCTTCGGCGGCAAGGTCGCGGGCGAAGCGGATCGTCTCCAGGGAGGTGTCGGCGACTCCGTCGGCACCGGTCTCGATCAGGACCAGGATCATCGGAGCACTCCCAGGGACTGGAACAGGTCGACCACCGCGGGAGCCGCCTCCGGGCCCTCGCCCAGCACCTGGACGGTGGAGGGAGCCGGCGGCGGGAGCGTCAGCCGGACCCGGCCCGAGCCGCGCGGGGCACGGGTCGGCGTACGCATCTCGATCTCCACCTTCTTGGCCCCCATCCGACCCTTGATCGTCGGATAGCGCGGCGAGACACCGCCCTCGGAGACCGCCACCACTGCAGGCAGCGGCAGGTCGTAGGTCTCCCGACCCCCGTCCGGGGAGTCGCCGTGCGCCGTCGCCCGGCCTTCCTCGATCGCCACTGTCTTGATGCCAGTGACCACCGGGCGTCCCAGTGCGTGTGCCAACCGCACCGGCACCTGGAAGTCGCCGGTGTCGGCGGCGTCGTTGCCCAGCAGGACAAGGTCGTGGTCGCGGCCCTGCTCGGCGTGCGCCCGGACCACCTCGGCGATCTCGTGGGCGATGTCAGCAGGCCCGAAGTCACGCAGGTCGGTCTCGACGAGGGTGGCCGCGGAGGCACCCACGGAGAGGGCGCTGCGCAGCTGCTCGACCGACTCGGGCGGTCCGACCGAGACCAGGCTGACGGTGCCGCCGTGGACCTCCACGAGCTGGGTGGCCAGCTCGACCGCGCAGTTCTCGTGGTCGCTCAGCGTGCAGCCGACGTAGCGCGAGTCGACCGCCTGCGCGTCGGGGGTCAGCAGCACCTCGCCGGACGAGTCCGGCACCCGCTTGACGCAGACCAGGATGTCGACCATCAGCGGATCCGGGCGTTCTCGGGGTCGAGCAACGGCGTGGAGTCGACGGACTCGATCGTCACGGGGTAGAGCTCCTCCATGTAGGAGACCGCCAACCGGTTGCCCAGGGAGGCCTGGTCGGGTGGCAGGTAGGCCATCAGCACGTGCTTGCCCAGGCTGGGCGCGGAGCCGGCACTGGTGACATGGGGATGGTGTCCGTGGCCGTCGGTGAGGGTGCCGCCGTCTCGGGTCAGGATCGGCTCCCCGCCCAGCATGTAGCGCTTCACGCCGGACGAGGACGTGTGGTCGTCGACGGTCATCGTGCACAGCACCGTCTTCGGGTCCTCCTCCCGCTGCTTCACGTAGGCCTCGCGCCCGATGAAGTCGGCCTGCTTGACCTTGGGCCGTTGCATGGCGGCTTCGACGATGGTGCGTTCGCCGTCGAGCTCGAAGCCGAAGGCACGGTAGCCCTTCTCGATCCGGCCGGTGGTGCCGTAGACGCCGATCCCGACCGGGACCGCGCCGTCGGGCTCGCCGGCTTCGTGGAGAAGCGACCAGAGGCGAGCACCCTCCTCCATCGGGACGTAGAGCTCCCAGCCGAGCTCGCCGACGTACGAGATGCGGGAGGCCAGCACCCCGAGGTTGCCGACCTCGATGTCGCGGCAGCTGAGGAAGCCGAAGCCGCCGTCGCTGATGTCGTCGTCGGTGAGCCGGCCGAGGATGTCGCGGGCCCGCGGGCCCCAGAGTCCGATCGTGGAGTACGCCGAGGTCAGGTCGACGACAGCCGCGGCACCCGTCGAGCCGTCACCGGCCAGGTGGTCGCTGAACCACTTCTTGTCGGCCATGCCGTGCAGCCCGCCGGTCACCACCCGGTAGCGGTCGTGGGCCAGCCGCATCACGGTCAGGTCGGACTTGAAGCCACCCCGCTCGTCGAGGACCGGGGTGTAGATCACCTTGCCGGGGGCCACGTCCGCCTGCGCGACGACGATGCGTTGCACGGCGTCCTTGGCGCCGGGGCCGACCACGTCGAAGATCGCGAACGCGGTCAGGTCGACGATGCCGGCGCGTTCCCGCATGGCCAGGTGCTCGGCATTGATGATCGGCGACCACCAGCGGCTGTCCCACTCGTGCTCACGCGGCATCACGCGGTCGCCGTACTCGCCCAGGAGCGCCTCGTTGCCGTCGTACCAGTGCGGTCGTTCCCAGCCGACGGTCTCGAAGAACCGGGCGCCCTGCTCCTGCTGCTGGGCGTGCATCGGCGCGAGCCGCTTGCCGCGCTCGCCCTCCCACTGCTCGCCGGGGTGCACGATGCCGTAGGTCTTGATGAACGCCTCGGACGTGCGCGCCTTCACGTGGGAGCGGGTGCGCTGGTGGGGGTAGAACCGGGCGATGTCGCTGTGGTGCACGTCGATCTCGGAGCTGCCGTGCGTCATCCACTCGGCGACCGCACGCCCGACGCCGGGCCCCTCCTTGATCCAGACGGCCGCGGCCGACCAGAGGCCCTTCACCTCGGGGGTCTCTCCGAGTATCGGTGCCCCGTCGGGGGTGAGCGAGAGGAGTCCGTTGATCGCGTAGCGGATCTCGGCACCGTCGGCGCCGAGGGCCTCGGGCATCAGGTCGAAGGCCTGCTCCAGCTGGGGATCGAAGTCCTCCTGGGTGAACGGCATCTCGGTCGGCGACAGGCGGGCCTGCTCGATGGACGGGATGTCGTCGGGCTCGTGCAGGATCGCGCGGTGGGCGTAGGAGCCGACCTCCATGTCGGCGCCGTGCTGGCGCTCGTAGCAGAAGGTGTCCATGTCACGCACGATCGGGAAGCTGATCTCTCCGGGCCGTTCGGCGAGCTGCGGGATCGGGCCCACCGAGATCATCTGGTGCACTGCCGGGGTGAGCGGAATGGCCGCGCCGGCCATCTTCGCGATGCGCGGGCTCCACACGCCACAGGCGACCACGACGGTCTCGGTCTCGATGGTGCCGCCGGAGGTCTCGACGGCCGTGATCCGGCCGTCGGTCACCACCAGGTCGGTGACCTCGACGTTGGGCACTACGGTCAGGGCGCCCAGCTCGAGAGCCTTCTCACGCATGATGGTCCCGGCACGCAGCGAGTCGACGACACCGACGGACGGCGTCCAGAAGGCGCCGAGGATCTCGTCGGTCTCGATGAAGGGGATCTTCTCCTTCACGTGCTCCGGGCCGACCAGCTCCGACTCGATCCCCCAAGCCTTGGCGCTGGACATCCGGCGACGCAGCTCCTCCATGCGCTCCTCGGTGCGAGCGATCTCGTAGCCGCCCGACTCGGTGAAGACGTCCATCTCCTTGTACTGACGCACCGAGTCGAGGGTCAGGTCGGTGATCTCGCGGGAGTGGTCGACCGGGAAGATGAAGTTCGAGGCGTGACCGGTCGAGCCGCCCGGGTTGGGCAGCGCGCCCTTGTCGATCTGCACGATGTCTCGCCAGCCCAGGCGGGCGAGGTGGTGCACGAGGCTGTTGCCCACGATGCCGGCGCCGATGACGACGACACGGGCGTGGTTCGGAACGTCTGCCATGGATCCGCCTATCGGTTGCGCAATGCGCAACGTAATGCGCATTAAGGAACACCACCAGCGTCCGCCCGGGCGCCTTGTGTGTCAAGGGAATCGCCCTCGAAATCACGACAGCCCCACGGAGATCACCGTGGGGCTGTCGTGCGCGTCCGACGCGGTCAGGGCTGGTTCAGCGGCCCAGCCATGCGTCGACCTTGTCGGGGTTCTCCTTGATCCACTTCTTGGCGGCGTCCTCCGGCGACATCTTGTCGTCGGCGATGTACTTGGCCACCAGGTTCTGGTCCTCGTTCTTCCAGGTGAAGTTCTTGACGAGGTCGACCATCGCTCCGCCGTCACTGGACCAGCTGGTGGAGACGACCTTCTTCAGGTCGGTCTCCGGGTAGTCGCAGGCGACCTTGGCCGGGTCGTCCTGGCAGCCATCGGTGTACTCGGGCAGGGCCACCTTCTCCAACGGAATCTCGGCCAGCAACCACTGCGGGTCGTAGAAGTAGCCGATCAGCCACTCGTGGTTCTTCTCGGCCTTCTGGAAGGCGGTGATGCTGGCCGCCTCACCACCGGAGAAGACCACCTTGAAGTCGAGGTCGAGGTTGGCGACGATCGCCTCGTCGAACTGGACGTAGGACGGGTCGGACCCCAGGAACTGTCCCTTGCCGCCGGACTCCGAGGTCTTGAACTTGTCGGCGTACTTGTTCAGGTTCTTGTAGTCGAGGATGTCCGGGTGCTCCTTGGCGAGCCACGGCGGCACGTACCAGCCGATGATGCCTATGTTGCCGGTCGACCCGAAGTCCTCGGCCGAGCCGTCGCCCTTCTCGGCGAAGTACTGCTTCTCCAACGCCGGGTGGCCCCAGTCCTCGATCACCACGTCGACGCCGCCGCTCTTGAACTCCTGCCAGGAGACGTCTTCCTTGAGCTCCTTGTAGTTGACCTTGCAGCCGAGCTCCTGCTCGGCGAGGGTGCCGACCACGTAGGCGTCGGCCGCCATCCCGACCCACGGGTTGACCGCCAGGTTGAGCTCGCCGTCGCCACCGCACTCGGCCTGGGCGTCCTTGTTCTCGTCGGTCGCCTTGTCGATCGACCCGTCACCACACGCGGCGAGGACGAGGGCCAGGCATGCCGACACTCCCAGGAGCTGGACTCCCCTGTTCCATCTGTTCTTCATCTGGATCTCCTTCTTCTCATGGCCGAGTCGCTTGGCCGAGTCGCTTCATCCGGTGACGGCCAGCGGCGCGTCACGGTCGGTCGATTCCTCCTCCGCAGTTGCGTTGCGTCGTGACCGGCGACGGACCGGAGCGGCCGACCCCGTCACGGCGGCTGCCCGGAAGATGCGGTCGAGCATGATGCCCAGCAGCACGATGCTCAGGCCTGCGGCCAGTCCCTTGCCCCACTCCTCGAACCGCGAGAAGCCGAGTACGACGTCGTACCCCAGCGCCCCGGCTCCGGCCATCCCTCCGATCACCACCATGGAGAGCACGTAGAGCAACCCCTGATTCGCGGCCAGGACCAGGGAGCGTGAGGCCATCGGCAACTGCACCTTCGTGATCTCCTGCCACGCTGTGGACCCTGCGGACCGGCCGGCCTCGAGGGTGGTCTCCGGAACACCGCGTACGCCGTCGGCGACCAGCTTGATCGCCACCGGGGCGGCGTAGACGATCGCGGCGAAGATCGCGGTGAACCGCGTCTGGTCGAACAGGTAGAGCACCGGCACCAGGTAGACGAACGGCGGGATGGTCTGCCCCATGTCGAGCACTGGCCGCAGGAGCAGGTCCACCGTGGGCCGGCGGGCCATCCAGACCCCGAAGATCACCGCCAGGATCATCGTCAGCAGGGTGGCGACCAGCACCATGTTCAGGGTGATCATCGTGTCGTGCCACAGGTCGAGGTACCAGATGCCGGCCAGGCAGGCGACGACCCAGCCCACCACGGCAACCGTGGTGGCCATCGTGCGGAAACCGCCGATCACCACGGCGAGCAGCAGGATCGCGGCGCCGCTGACGAACCACGGCGATTCGGCGAGCACGCTCTGCATGGGGTTGAGCAGGCCATAGCTGACCAGGTCCTTGAATGCCTCGCTCACCCCTCCGATCGCGTCGACCACCCAGCTCGAGAACTTGTTGATGCCGTCGGCCAGGTCGGAGGACCAGCCGGTGGACGGGTACGTCGCCGCCCACGAGTAGAACCGCGACATCTGGATCATCACGACCACCACGACCAGACCGACGGCGAGACCGGCCCACCTGAGTCGGCGGTTGCCTCCCCCGATTCGGGCAAGTTGCTCCGGCCGTTCGCTGGCGGCGGTGGTGGTGCGGTCCAGCATGATGGCCAGCAGCACCAGCATGGCCCCCGGAACCAGCCCGCGTCCGATGTCGGCGATCTGCAGCGCGGCGACGACCGGCCTGCCGAGCCCGGGTCCGTTCACGTAGGAGGCGATGACCGCCATCGCGAACGCGGCGAGCGTGGTCTGGTTGAGCCCCACGATGATGGTGCGCCGGGCCATCGGCAGCTGCACCTTGAAGAGGCGTTGCCAGGCTCGTTGACCCATCGAGTCGGTGGCCTCGATGGCCGTGGGCGAGACCTGCCGGATGCCGAACCCGGCGACACGGATCAGCGGAGGCAGCGCGTAGACCAGGGTCGCGACGATGGCGGCGGGTGCACCGGTTCCGAAGAAGAGCACCACCGGGATCAGGTAAACGAAGGTGGGCATCGTCTGCATCAGGTCGAGGATCACGCCGATGATCCGGTTCGCCCAGTCGCTGGTGCCGATCAGCACCGCGATGGGCAACCCGATCACCACGGCGCAGATGACCGACAGCAGGGTGACGATCAAGGTGTCGACCGCATCGGCCCAGAGACCCATCACCGCGGCGACGAACATGACCGAGCCGGTCAGCACGGCGTACTTCCAGCCGGCGACCGCGTGCGCGATCCACATCATGATGCCGAGCAGGCCCAGCCAGCCGATCTCCGGCACGGGTCGCGGATAGTTCGGCTTCGAGAGCATTCGCTGCAGCCAGTCGACCGCGTTGAGCGCACCCTCGGCGACGTTTCCGGTGAACTGCATCAGCGGGTTGTCGTCGCGGCCGGCGATCAGGTCGTTGCGCCACCCGGTCATCTCGTTGTGCAGGTCGGTGTGCTCGCGGCCGGGAAGGGCCAGCGTGTGGCTGCCCTTCATGAGCCACCAGGCGAGGATCCACGCCCCGACCACGACCAGCGCCCAGGCCCAGCGCGGCATCCGGCCGAGACTCACACCGACTCCTCGGCCACCACGACCCGCAGGATCGCGTCGTCGTCCACGATCCCGACCAGCTTCCCGTCATCGATCACGCGGACCGGATGGTCGGAGGCCAGCGCCGCCTGCGCTGCAGCCCGCACGATGGTGTCGGAACTCATCACCGGCCCCTCGCTCGAGTCGTCGGGCCGCGGGTCGCGCATCACCCACTTCAGGGTCAGCACGTGCGAACGGGGTACGTCGGAGGTGAAGTCCCGGACGTAGTCGTCGGCGGGCGCTCCGACCACCTCGTCGGGCGTGCCGATCTGGACGATCTCGCCGTCGCGCATGATCAGGATCCGGTCACCCAGCTTGAGTGCCTCGGCGAGATCGTGGGTGATGAAGACCATCGTCTTCTTCAGCTCCTCCTGGAGCCGGATCACCTCGTTCTGCATGTCCCGGCGGATCAGCGGGTCGAGTGCCGAGAACGGCTCGTCGAACAGCATCATCGCGGGGTCTCCGGCCAGTGCGCGGGCCAGGCCGACCCGCTGCTGCATGCCCCCGGAGAGCTGGTCGGGGTAGGAGTTCCCGTAGCCGGTCAGTCCCACCAGGTCGACCACCTCGGCCGCCTTGGCACGCCGCTCCTTCTTGCCGACGCCCCTGATCTCCAGGCCGTAGGCGATGTTGTCGATCACCTGACGGTGCGGCAACAGCCCGAAGTGCTGGAACACCATCGAGACCTGGTTACGGCGCAGGTCCCGCAGCCCGGCCGCGTTGGCGGCGGTCACGTCGATGCCGCCGATCTCGACCTCGCCCGCGGTCGGCTCGATGAGCCGGGTCAGGCACCGGACCAGGGTCGACTTGCCGGACCCGGAGAGGCCCATCACCACGAACACCTCGCCGGGTGCCACCTCGAAGGACACGTCCTTCACACCGACCACGCAGCCGGTCTTCTCCTTGAGGTCGGCGCGAGAGAGGTCGGCGTCCGGCGTGCCGATGATCCGGTCCGCGCGGTTGCCGAAGATCTTCCACAGTCCGCGGACGCTGACCGTGGCAGCCGTCTCGGTCGAGTTCTGCTGGCTCATCGTGTACCTGCCTCATCGATGGAGTTGCGTGGGTCGCCCGGTGGATGGAGCGGCGTGCCGTCGCGGTAGCGGTAGTACGGCGCGGGGTCCGGCGCCAGCGGAGTGTTCCCGAGGATCAGGTCGGCGGCCTTCTCGGCCAGCATCATCACGGGCGCATAGATGTTGCCGTTCGTGACGTACGGCATCGCCGACGCATCGACCACCCGCAGCCCGTCGATGCCGTGCACCCGCAACGACGTCGGGTCGAGCACGCTCATCGGGTCGGTGCCCATGCGGGTCGTGCACGACGGGTGCAGCGCGGTCTCGGCATCCTTGGCCACCCAGTCGAGGATCTCCTCGTCGGTCTCCACCCCCGGTCCCGGTGACACCTCGCCGCCGTTGAACGGGGCGAACGCCGGTTGCTCGAGGATGTCGCGGGCCACCCGGATCGCCTCCACCCACTCCTGGCGGTCCTGCTCGGTGGAGAGGTAGTTGAAGCGCAGTGCCGGATGCCGCGACGGGTCGGTGGAGGTGACCTTCACGCTGCCCCGGACGTCGGAGTACATCGGCCCGATGTGCACCTGGTAGCCGTGGGCACCCTTCTCCAGGCCCACCGGAGCGCTGCCGTCGTACCGGATCGCGATCGGCAGGAAGTGGAACATCAGGTTCGGGTAGTCGACCCGGTCGTTCCCGCGGACGAACCCGCCGCCCTCGAAGTGGTTCGTGGCACCCAGGCCCTTGCGACGGAAGAGCCAGTCGGCGGCCAGCTTGGGACGGTTGCGCCACTTGAGTCCGGGGGCGATCGACACCGGCTGCGTGGCGGCGTACTGGATGTAGACCTCGAGGTGGTCCTGCAAGTTCTCCCCGACCCCGGGAAGGTCGTGGCGCGGCGTGATGCCGAGCGCCTCCAGCTCCGCGGCGTTGCCGATGCCGGACAGCTGCAGCAGCTGCGGCGAGTTGATCGCCCCACCACACAGGATGACCTCGTCGGCGTACGTCGTGTGCCTGCTGCGGCCACGCGACCACTCGACGCCCACGGCACGTTGACCCTCGAAGACCAGGCCCCCGACGAACGCATAGGTCTTCACGTCGAGGTTGGGGCGATGCATCACCGGGTGCAGATAGGCCTGCGCGGCCGAGAAGCGACGGCCGTGGAAGACATTGCGGTCGAAACGGGCGAAGCCCTCCTGGCGGTAGCCGTTGACGTCGTCGGTCAGCGGATGACCCGCCTGCTGGGCCGCCTCGAAGAACGCCCCGAAGAGCGGGTTGAGTGCCGGGCCACGCTCCAGTCGGAGCGGCCCGCTGCCCCCACGCCACCGGTCCGCGCCGACGCTGCCGTCGGGAAGCAGGAGGGTCTCCATGCGCTTGAAGTAGGGCAGGCAGTGGGCGTAGCCCCAGGTCTCCATGCCGTCGTCGGCGGCCCAACGCTCGTAGTCGAGCGGGTTGCCGCGCTGGAAGATCATGCCGTTGATGCTGCTGGAGCCGCCGAGCACCTTGCCGCGGGCGTGGTAGACCCGTCGGCCATCCATGTGCGGCTCGGGCTCCGACTCGTACTTCCAGTCGTAGAACCGGCTGCCGATCGGGAACGGCAGCGCCGCCGGCATGTGGATGAAGGGGTCGATCTTGTAGTCGTTGCGCCCTGCCTCGAGCACGAGCACCGTGGTCGCGGGGTCGGCCGAGAGTCTGTTGGCGAGGGCGCACCCGGCGGAGCCGCCTCCGACAATGACGAAGTCGTAGCGATCGGTCATGCGCACCCACTCCCTTTCACGATTCGGCTCTCCGCGGCCTGTCACGCTGTCACGCCCCGTCGAACCACCCCTGTGGTTCTGGTCGCAGGTTCTGCCAGATGTGCTTGGTCTCCTGGTACTCCTCCAGCCCCGCGCGACCGAGCTCGCGCCCGATCCCGGACTGCTTGAACCCGCCCCACTCGGCCTGCGGCACGTAGGGGTGGTAGTCGTTGATCCACACGGTGCCCATGCGCAGTCGGCGCGCCATCCGCTGGCCGCGGCCGGCGTCACCGGTCCACACCGCGCCGGCCAGGCCGTAGATGCTGTCGTTGGCGATGCGCACCGCGTCGTCCTCGTCGGTGAAGGTCTCCACCGTGAGCACCGGACCGAAGGACTCGTCCTGGGTGACCGACATGTCGCTTGTGCATCCGTCGAGCACCGTGGGCAGGTAGTAGAACCCGCTGGCCAGCGCCGGGTCGTCGGGCCTGGCTCCACCGCACCGGAGCACCGCCCCCTCGGCGATTCCCGCCTCGACGTACGCCTCGACCTTGGCACGGTGGGCAGCACTGGTCAGCGGACCGGTCTCGGCCTCCGTGTCAAAGGGTCCGCCGAGCCGGATCAGCCTGGCCCGCTCGACCAGGGCGTCCACGAACTCGTCGTGGATCGACTCCTCGACGACCAGGCGGGCGCCGGCCGAGCAGACCTGGCCCGAATGAAGGAAGACCGCGGTCAGCGCCATGTCGAGGGCTGCCTCTCGAGGTGCGTCGGCGAAGACCACGTTGGGGTTCTTGCCACCCAGCTCGAGCGCGACCCGCTTCACGGTGCCGGCGGCGTTGGCCATCAGCAGCTTGCCGACCGCCAGGCTCCCGGTGAACGACACCAGGTCGACGCGCGGGTCGGTGCTCAACGGACTGCCGGCCCCGGGACCGTCGCCGAGGACCAGGTTGCCCACTCCCGCCGGAAGGCCCGCCTCGCCGAGGATGCGCATCAGGTGGATCGCGGAGTGCGGCGTGATCTCACTCGGTTTGAGCACGAACGTGTTGCCGGCTGCCAGGCAGGGCGCGACCTTCCAGGAGGTCTGCAGCAGCGGATAGTTCCACGGGGTGATCAGCCCGCACACGCCGAGGGGTTCGTGGACGACGGAGCTGGCCACGTCGCGGTTCCCGGTGTCGACGACCCGGCCCGCGTCCTCGGCGGCCACGTGACCGTAGTGACGGAACACGCCCACCACGTCGGCCACGTCGTACTCGCTCTCGACCAGGCGCTTTCCGGTGTCGAGGGACTCCGCACGCGCCACGGCATCCTTGTCCCGCTCGAGCAGGTCGGCCACCCGCAGCAGCAGGTCGCCACGCTCCCGGGCCACCGTTCCGGGCCATGGTCCGGCATGGAACGCACGGTGCGCGGCCGCGATCGCGGCGTCGGTGTCGGCGGAGTCTCCCTCGTCCACCTCGGCGACCAGGCTGCCGTCGGCCGGGCACCGGATCTCGCGCCGCCCCCCGCCGCGCGCGGCACACCACTCGCCGTCAATGTAGATCTCCGGCACCTCTGGCCCCACCTCTCCGGACGATGTGATCGCGTATCACGCAACAGGTTTCATGTCGCGCAACGACCAGGTCACCCTTTTGCAGGATTGCCCCCTCACCGGACGGCGTCAAGTGGGTCGACGAAACTTGCCCTAACGGTGACCCCAGCCCAAGCGGTACGACACCTCGGTGGCCGCCGCCACCAGTTGCTCGACGACCTCGTCCACGCGCTGCTGTTGCAGCCGCAGCGTGGGGCCCGAGACACTCATCGAGGCGATGACGTCGTCGTGGGCGTTGCGGATCGGTGCCGCCACGGCCGTGAGGCCGACCTCCAGCTCGTCGACCGCCACGGCATACCCGACCTCGCGGACATGATCGAGCTCCTTGCGCAGCTTGCCCTTCCGGGTGATCGTCAGCTCGGTGTACGCCGGGAGGGCGCCGAGGAAGTCGTCCAGCTCGTCCGGGTCGAGACTGCTGAGCAGGATCTTGCCGTTGCTGGTCGCATGCAGGGGGATGTGCTGGCCGACCCAGTTGTGTGACTGCAACGCCGAGGACCCCGCAACCTGGTCGAGATAGAGCGCCGAGTGCTCGGAGAGCACCGCGATGTTCACCGTCTCCCCGGTCTCGGCGGCCAGGTTCCGGCAGACCGGACGCGCCTCCTGGACCACGTCGAGCCGGGCCGTGGCGGCACCGGCGAGGCGCAGGATGCCCATGCCGAGGCGGTACTTGCCACGCTCGGCCGTCTGTTCCACGAGCCCGTGCGACTCGAGCGTGGCCACCAGGCGGAACGCGGTGCTCTTGTGGACCCCAAGCTCGCCCGCGATCTCCGTGACTCCGGCCACCCCGACGCGGGCAATGCCCTCGAGGATGCTCAACGCGCGGTCGACGGACTGGACTCCGTCGACGGTGCGGGGCTTGTCCATGACGCGACATTAGCGCAGGCACTGGCGCAGCCGCTGTTGCGTATCGCAGACTGATGACGCGAACTACGCAACAGTCCGTCGTTGCACCGAACAGGGGTCACCATGGTTCTCCGCTACTCCGCCAACGCCGGCGACCCGGCCGGTGACTTCGTCCTCACCCTGGTCTGTCCCGACCGCCCCGGCATCGTGCACGCCGTGTCGGAGTTCCTGGTGCGCAACCGTGGCAACATCATCGAGAGCCAGCAGTTCGGTGACCGGCTCACCAATCGATTCTTCATGCGCATCGACTTCGAGGTCGAGGGTGCGGTGCCCGACGTCGCCACACTCCGCGAGGACTTCGCCACCGTGGCCGCGCAGCTGTCGATGACCTTCGAGATGTGGGACGCCGCTGCGCCGTACCGCACCTTGATCATGGTCTCCAGGCACCTCCACTGTCTCAACGACCTCCTCTTCCGCACGTCCACCGGGGCCCTGCAGATCGAGATCCCCGCCGTCGTCTCCAATCACCCCGACGCCGAGGCCCTGGTCCGGTCCTACGACATCGACTTCCACCACATTCCGGTGACTGCCGCGACCAAGCCCGAGGCCGAGGCGGAGGTGTTGCGCCTCGTCGCCGAGCACGAGGTGCACCTCGTCGTACTGGCGCGCTACATGCAGGTGCTCTCCGATCCGATGTGCCGTGCGCTGTCCGGCAAGGCGATCAACATCCACCACTCGTTCCTGCCGAGCTTCAAGGGCGCCAAGCCCTACCACCAGGCCTTCGACCGGGGAGTGAAGCTCGTCGGCGCCACCGCCCACTACGTCACCGCCGACCTCGACGAGGGGCCGATCATCGAACAGGACGTGATGCGGGTCGATCACAACCACAACCAGGCACAGCTCGTCTCCGCCGGACGCGACGTGGAGGCCCAGGTGCTCTCACGGGCGGTCCGTTGGCACTCCGAGTCCCGGGTGCTGCTCAACGGCCCCCGCACCGTCGTCTTCCGCTGACCCTGGTCCCGGGCACTGCTGGTCGGCCCTCGCCAGCGAAGTGTTCACTTGGACATACAGTTCAGCCCGACGTGCCGTTGTCCGAGCGCGAGCGGGCGGGCACGTGCGCGAACTGCATGTTCAAGTGAACATCGTGAGGTGGCAGAGAGTCAGTCGCCGAGCTCCTTGCGGCGGCGGGTCACGAACTCCTCCAGCTCCAGGCGTACGCCGTCGTCGAGCGCCGGCGGCTCGAACTCCTCGAGCTTGGTGCGGTAGATGTTTCCCGCACGCGCCGCGGTGTCGAGTCCGCCGCCTCGAGTCCAGCGCTCGAAGTTCTCCGACGAGGAGAGCATCGGTCGGTAGAAGCAGGTGCGGAAGCGTTCCATGGTGTGCTGCGCGCCCAGGAAGTGGCCGCCGTGGCCGACCTCCTTGTGGGCGTCGAAGGCCAGCGACGCCTCGTCGATCTCGAGCGGGGTGAACTCCGCCTCGAGCATCTGCAGGATCTCGGTGTCGATGATGAACTTCTCGTACCCCGAGACCAGGCCACCCTCCAACCAGCCGGCCGCGTGCATCACCCAGTTCGCCCCGGCCAGGAAGGTCGGCAGCATGGTCATCAGCGCCTCGTAGCCGGACTGCGCATCGGGGACCTGGGAGGAGGTCAGCCCGCCACCGGTGCGGAAGGGCAGCCCGAAGTGGCGGGCGATCTGGCCGGTGCACAGCAGCCCGATCCCGGACTCCGGCGTGCCGAAGGTCGGTGAGCCGGACTGCATGTCGATGTTCGAGAGGAACGACCCGAAGACCACGGGTGTCCCCGGCCGGATCAGCTGGGCCAGCGCGATGCCGGAGAGCGCCTCGGCGATCTGCTGCACCAGCGCCGCGGGCACCGTCACCGGCGACATCGCCCCCATCAGCAGGAAGGGCGTGAGGATCACCGGCTGACCGGCCGCGACGTACTCGAACATCGACTCCAGCATCCGGTCGTCCCAGTGCAGTGGCGAGTTGCAGTTGATCAGCGAGATCGTGGCCGGCGTCTTCTCGATCGCCTCCCGCGAGCCGAAGACGATGTCACACATCGACAACACGTCACGGGCGTTGACCGCCGAGACGACGTTGCCCATGAACACCTTGTCGGTCTCGGTGAGCAGGGCCAGCGTCATGTCGAGGTGTCGACTGTCGAGCGGAGTGTCGTTGGGTTCGCAGATCACTCCGCCGGCGGAGTCGAGCACCGGGAACGTCTGCGCCAACCGGCTGAAGTTTCGGAAGTCGGCCATCGTGGCGTCACGGCGCATCTCTCCCTCACGGACGAAGGGCGGGCCGTAGACGGCGGCGAACGCCATCGCGTCGCCACCGATGTGGACGGTGTTGTCCGGGTTGCGGGCCTGTACGTCAAACTCGGCCGGCGCCTTGGCCACCTGGGCCAGCACGAACTCCGGATCGAGGAAGACGGTGTTCTCCTCGACCTTCTGGCCTGCAGCGCGAAAGAGCTCCAGTGCCCGCGCGTCCATGAACTCCACACCGATCTCGGTGAGGATGCGTCGCCACCCGCCGTCGAGGGTGGACATCGCATCGGCCGACAGCACTTCGTAGCGCGGCATGCGGTTCCGGAACATGCGTCCTCCTGTGTCGCTCTTGACCTGCCCTTGTCGAGATCCTAACCTCATAATATGGATCAGTGGTTCCATAATGTGGAACACTCGGAAACCGATCCAGTCGACCGCGAGAAAGGCACAAGTGAGCAACACCGGCAGTGAGCCCGTCACCGGAACCCAGGCCCTCGACCGTGCGGCCGCGTTGATCCGCACCGTGGTGAAGGCCGACGAGCCGCTGAGCTTCGTCGACCTCTTCGAGGAGTGCGGCCTCCCGAAGTCGACCACCTCACGCCTGCTGACGGCCCTCCAGCGCACGGAGCTGCTCGAGCGCACTGCCGACGGCTCCTACGTCGCCGGCCCGCTGTTCTGGCTCTACGCCACCCGGCACGATCCCTGGGAGGAGCTGGTCCGACTGGCCCGTCCGACCATGCAGAAGGTCGGAAAGGACAGCCTCGAGACCGTCAACCTCGCGGTGACGCGCGGTGACCGCGTGGTCCAGGTCGCCCAGGTCGACACGGCCTACATGCTCGGCACCCGTGACTGGACCGAGGTCGAGGTGCCGGCGCACTGCTCGGCTCTGGGCAAGATCCTCTTCACCCACGGCGTCCTCGACCTTCCGTCCGGCCCCCTCGACCAGCTCACGGAGCACACCGTCGCCGACGTCGACGGCCTGCGCCGCCACCTCGACCAGGCGCGTCGGCGCGGCTACGCGACCACGGTCGACGAGCTGGAGATCGGTCTCACCGGCGTGGCCGCCCCCGTGCGTGGCGCCGACGGCACGGTGATCGCCGCGCTCGGCATCTCGGGCCCCACCCAACGGCTGCAAGGCCGGCTCGATGACGTCGGGCGCACCCTGATCGACCGGGCGGACCAGCTCTCCGTGCTGCTCCGACGGCGAACCCGAAAGGAGGGGGTGGCATGACCTCCCCGAAGCTGACCTCCCCAGAACTGACTCCCGAAGAGATCCTGCAGGGCCTCTACGACGACACCCTCGTCGGCAACGCCCCGCATGTCCTCGAACTCACCCATCAGGGCCTCGCGCTCCAGATGGAGCCACAGACCCTGCTCTTCGACGCACTGATCCCCTCGCTCGAGGAGGTCGGTGCCCGGTTCGAGCGCGGGGACTTCTTCGTCCCCGAGATGCTGATCGCCGGCCGGGCCATGGCCGGGGCCATGGAGGTGCTGCGACCCCTGCTCGCCGAGACCGGCGCAGAGACCATCGGCAAGTTCCTCATGGGCACCGTCAAGGGCGATGTGCACGACATCGGCAAGAACCTCGTCAACATCATGCTCGAGGGCGCCGGCTTCGAGGTGATCGACCTCGGTGTCCAGGTCGCTCCCGAGAAGTTCGTCGCCGCCATCGAGGAGCATCAGCCCGACATCGTGGGGTTCTCCGCGTTCCTCACCACCACGATGCCGATGTTCAAGGCCAACATGAACGCCCTGGAGAAGTCCGGCGTGCGCGACAGCGTGATCGTGATGGTCGGCGGCGCGCCGGTGACCCAGGAGTACGCCGACGCGGTGGGCGCCGACGGCTACGCTCCCGACGCGTCAGCGTGCGTGAAGAAGGCGAAGGCACTGATCAAGGAACGGCGCGCCAGGGTGCCGGCATGAACACCCCAGCCAAATCCTCGCTGCGCTGCGGTTTGCCCAGGGACCCCGCATGAGCGCGCCCGCGGAGCCTCTCGAGACGGTCCTGCGCTCGGCGAGCCGCGAGGTCGTGATCGGCCACGGGCGCCGGTTCTGCCTGATCGGGGAACGGATCAACCCGACCGGTCGCCGCATCTTCCAGGAGCAGCTGCGGGCCGGCGACCTGTCCGCGATCGAACGCGACGTCCACGCCCAGGTCGCGGGCGGGGCCGACGTGCTCGACATCAACATGGGGGTGCCGCTGACGGACGAGGCCGACCTGCTGGTCCGGGCGATCCGCATGGTGCAGGGCCTCACCGACCTGCCGGTCTGCATCGACTCCAGCGTGGTCGAGGCCCTCGAGGCCGGGCTGGCGGCGTACGACGGCAGGGCGCTGGTCAACTCCGTCACCGCTGAGGACGAGCGTCTCGAGCAGATCCTGCCGCTGGTGAAGAAGCACGACGCCGCCGTCATCGCCTTGCCCAACGACGAGCACGAGATCCCGATGGAGGTGGAGAGACGGCTCGAGCTGACCGAGAAGATCATCCGGGTCGCCACCACCGAGTACGGCATCGCCGCCGCCGACATCGTCATCGATCCGTTGGCGATGCCGATCGGCGCCGACACCTCCACGCTTTTGACCACGTTGGAGACCATGCGCCGGATCCGGCACGAGTTCGGCGTCAACATGACGTGTGGCGCCTCCAACGTCTCGTTCGGCATGCCCGACCGCCACACCCTGGGAGCCGCCTTCCTGCCGATGGCCATGGTCTCCGGGTTGACCAGCGCCATCATGGATGCCCGCGCACCCCAGATCGTCGACGCCGTCAAGGCGGCCGACCTGCTCCTCGACCACGACGAGTGGGGCTCCGCCTGGATCGCCGTACACCGCGCGAGGAGGGACGAGTCGGCGTGATCCGGGCAGAGGGTGAGTCCGAGGTGGCCCTCGATCCGGGCGTGCCCGACGGCCAGGAGCTGCCTCCCGACGCGGAGCCCCCGGAGGTCTCCGTCATGGAGATCCACCGCGAGGGGCTGCTCGAGGCGCCCGGGGCCGACGCCCCGCCGCACGACGGACTCGGTCGGGTGACGCTCTCGTTCACCGTCGACACCGGTCCGGAGAGTCCCGCCGCGCAACGCTCGGTCCGGGTGCCGCCGGGGGTCAGTGTCTTCGACTCCGCGTCGTGGAACGGGATCGCCGTCGACTCGACCTGCGGCGGCCACGGCACCTGCCACAAGTGCCGAGTACGCGTCGAGGGTGCCACGCCGGTGACCCGCCACGACGTACGCACCTTCACCCCGGATCAGCTCGACGAGGGATGGCGACTCGCCTGCCTGGTGCCGGCCACGCGCGACCTCGAGGTCTTCGTGCCGCCGTTGACCACCCGCCCCAAGGCCGCCACCGTCGGCGTCGGACGCCAGGTGATCCTCCGACCGGCCGTGCAGAAGCGGTACGTCGAGCTCGAGGAGCCGACCCTCGCCGACCAGCGCAGCGACATCGTGCGGCTGCTCGACGCGATCACCGACCTGGTGCCGTCCCCCGACCTGCACGTGCTGCGCCGACTGCCCGGCGTGCTCCGCGCCGCCGACTTCAAGGTGACCGCGGTGATCGTCGACGAGGCGCTCGTCGAGGTCGAGCCCGGCGACACCACCGGGCAACGTCACGCGATCGCGTTCGACCTCGGCACGACCACGGTGGTCGCCACGCTTCTCGACCTGACCACCGGCACCCCCGTCGCCGTGGCCTCCATGCTCAACAAGCAGCAGCCCTTCGGCGGCGACGTGATCAGCAGGATCAGCGCCACGATGATGGACGACCGTGCGCTGGCCCGGTTGCAGGACGCCGCCGGAGCCACCCTGGCCGAGCTCGCCGAGCAGGTCTGCCGCGAGGGTGGGGTGGCCGCGGAGTCGGTCTACGAGGTCGCCGTGGCCGGCAACGCCACGATGGTCGCCCTGGCACTCGGGATCGACCCCGAGCCCATCGGCGTCGCTCCCTTCGTGATGACCACGGCACTGCCACCCACCGTGCTGGCGGCAGAGCTCGGCCTCTCGCTGCACCCGCGGGCCCGAGCCGTCATGTTCCCCGCGCTCGGGGCGTACGTCGGGGGCGACATCGTCTCCGGCATGCTCGCCACCGGCATGGATCGTGACAAGCGGACCCGCCTCTTCATCGACGTCGGCACCAACTGCGAGATCGTGCTCAGCGACGGCGACACGATTGTGGCCACCGCGGCCCCGGCCGGGCCGGCATTCGAGGGCGGCGCCATCCGCTGCGGCATGCGCGCCGCCGACGGCGCCATCGAGGTGGTGAGGCTGCACCCCGAGGCAGGGGCGACCGACCCGGTCGAGCTGCAGGTCATCGGCGACGTGGCCCCCCGCGGTCTCTGCGGGTCCGGCCTCGTCGATGCGGTGGCCGAGCTGGTGCGGGTCGGGCTCCTCGACGACTCCGGCCGCTTCATTCCCGACGAGGCCGCGGCCGACGTCGCTCCGGGCCTGGTCGACCGGTTGACCCGCATCGGCGAAGAACGCGTGTTCGTGCTGCACCGGCCCACGCCCGACGCCGACCCGGCCGACTGCGTCGTGCTCTCCCAGCGCGACGTCCGCGAACTGCAGTTCGCCAAGGCCGCGATCTCCACGGGGTGGTCGCTCCTGCTCGACGAGCTCGGTCTCGAGCACCGCGACGTACAACAGGTCCTGCTCGCGGGCTCGTTCGGCAGCTACCTCTCCCCCGCGGCCGCCGTACGCATCGGCCTCGTGCCCTCGTTGCCGCTGCTGCGGATCGTCTCGGCGGGCAACGTCGCCGGCGAGGGCGCCAAGATGGCGCTGCTCTCCCTGCCGGAGCGGGCCGGCGCCCTGACCCTGGTGGAGGAGGTGACCTATGTCGAGCTCTCCGACCGCCCCGACTTCAACGACCGCTTCGTCGAGCACCTCGGCTTCGCCAAGGGCTCCTGACGGACGCACGGTCCTGATCGCGTGCGGCGCCCTCGCCCAGCCGGCCGCGCAGATCGCCGACCTCCGAGGATGGCCCCTCGACATACACCCGCTTCCGCCGCTCCTGCACAACCAGCCGCACCTCATCGCCGACCAGGTGCGCACCCTGGCCCTTGAGCTGCGGGCCCGCGGCGCCCGCGTGGCTGTGGGGTACGCCGACTGCGGCACGTACGGCGCCCTCGACGAGGTGTGTGCCGAGCTCGGGCTCGAGCGGCTGCCGGGACTGCACTGCTACGACGTCTTCGGGGGAGCCTCGAGGATCGAGGAGTTCTTCTCCGAGCAGCCCGGCACCTACGTGCTGACCGACTTCCTCGTGCGATCGTTCGAGCGCAGCGTCGTGCGAGAGCTCGGCCTCGATCGCCACCCCGAGCTGCGCGACGACTACTTCGGCAGCTACACCCGCGTCGTCTGGCTCGCCCAAGAGCCTGATGACGAGCTGTACGCGCTCGCCGCCGAGGCCGCCGCCAGGATCGGGCTGCCACTGACCGTCGTACCCACCGGCCTGTCCGGCCTCGAAGGCGCACTTGCCGGGCTGCTCGACTCCGCCGCGCTACCGAACAGTCCTCAGGTAATTTCCACCAGAAGCATGCGGACTGTTCGGTAGCGGCAGCTAGAGGCGCTGCAACAGGTCGGTGCGCCACGCCTCGGTCTCCGCGATCTGGTTGAACGTGAAGACGTGCAGCCCTTCGACGAACGCGGTGGGGGCGCCCAGCGCCGGGGCGCACCTGGCCAGGAACCGCTCGCCGGTGAACCCGCCGGGGGCGGCCAGACGAGCGAACGTGCCCTTGTGCTTGGCCAGGAACCGGGTCGACTCACCGACCCCGATGCGGGTCGCCATGCCCAGCAGCTTGGTGCGGTCGACGGGTCCGGGCATCCCGAGCAGCAACGGCATGGTGATGCCGCGCTTCCGCATGCGTTCGAGCCACACCTTGATGACAGCCGGATCAAAGGTGAGGTTGCTGACGATGTGCGTGGCGTGCCGGCGCTTGTCCCACATGGCCTGCACGGTCATGTCGTCACTGATCTGCGGGTGCGACTCGGGGTAGCCGGTGATCCCGACGTGGGCGAACGGCCGCCCCAACGCGACGAGGTCCTCCAGCAGCGACAGGGCATCGGGGTAGTCGCCGGCCGGCTCGGCGTCACCACCAGGGACGAAGACACGGGTGATGCCGCCGGAGGTCAGCCGTTCGCAGATCTCCGCGAGCTCACTGCGGCCGCTGACCATGCGCGCTGCCAGGTGGGGTACGACGGCGTACCCATGGCCGGTCAGCCGCTCCGCCAGGTCGAAGGTCGCGCCCAGGCCCTTGCTCGGCGACGCGGTCACGGTGATCATCCGGTCGAGCGGAACGTTCTCGACGACCTTCTGCTCGGTCGATTCGGTCGGCAGGACCTCGTACCTCGCTTGCTCGAGCAGACGACGCATCGTCTGGTTCCGAGTCTTTCCCCCCACGTCCAACTTGTTGCGCATCGTGCACCTTGATTTCGTCATACGCACCACGGTGGACTCAGCGTAGACCCGCGGACCGGCCCGGAACAGGGGTCGGCACCGACCACTTTGCGACGACGTGGCGGAGGTCAGGGGCGCAGCACGCGCTCGGCGATCCACGACACGTCGTCGGCGGTCTCCGCGGGTGTGGCCGAGGGTTGCATCACGTGGCTGAGGACCACGCGGACGACCATGTCGATGGCCGCCTCGAGCCTGGCCGGCGAGATGGCAATCTCGAAGGGTTCGACGCGCTCGTGCACCACCAGCTTGGCCACCCCGAGCAGAGACTGCGAGTGCGTGGTCAGCAGCGGCAGCAGCTCGGTGTCGGCGCCATGGGTGGCGGAGACGACCGCATGGAGCAGGGGGTTTCCCTCGGCGAACTCGAGCACTGCCTGCGACGCACCCCGGATCGCCGCCACGAGGTCCGTCGGGTTCTCGTCGAACGCCCGGTTGACCAGGTCGAGGAACCGGGCCAGCTCGCCCAGGATCATCGCCTCGGCGAGGGCCGGCTTGGTGCCGATCTCGTTGTAGACCGTCTGCCTGCTGACCCCGGCCGCGTCGGCGAGCTTCGACATGGTCACCCAGGCCCACCCGTGCTGCGTGGTGAGCTCGGCAGCCTTGTCGACGATCCGGTCGCGCGTGGTGACCGGCTCGTCGTCGAGGTCGGTGACGGACGCCATGCGTCCATCGTAGGTAAGCGTGGTCAACCGGCCAGCGTCAGGGCCAGCACCGGGCACGAGTTCACCGCCGCGGTGAGCTCCTTGCGGTGCTCCTCCCCCGGGTTCTCGTCGAGCACGTGCATGACGTCGTCGTCATCGACCTCGAAGAACTCGTGCGCCATCGCCTCGCACATGCCGAGACCCTCGCACTTGTCGCGGTCCACCTCGATGCGCATCAGACGGCCGCCTTGTCGATCGGGACGAAGTCGATCTTCTCGCGCACCCCGCAGTCGGGGCAGCACCAGTCGTCGGGGATGTCGGCCCACGCCGTACCGGCGGCGAAGCCCTCGTGCTCGTCACCCGCGTCGACGTCGTAGACGTAGTCACAACCGGGGCACCGCGCGGCCAGGACCTCCTCGGCCAGGAGCACCTGGAGGGCAGCGGCCTCGTCGTCACGGGCCTGGCGGTCGGCCTTCGCGGCGTCGATCGCGACGCCGTACCGGGCCAGGATCTTCTCGCGCTTGCCGGGCTGGAGGTTGGCCAGCGTGAGGTCGCCGTCGAAGTGGGCGATGACGCGGGGGTCCATCACGCGTCGCCAGACCGGCGGGAGGAGCGCGAGCACGATCATGCCGGCGTACCCGGTCGGGAGCACCGGGGACTCCTCGAAGTCACGCAGCGTCTGGTAGCGGCGGGTCGGGTTCGCGTGGTGGTCGCTGTGCCGCTGCAGGTGGTAGAGCAGCACGTTGGTGGCGATGTTGTTGGAGTTCCAGCTGTGCGACGGGGCGACCCGCTCATAGCGCTCCTTGCCGGGCTTGCCGACCCTCTGGCGCAGCATGCCGTAGTGCTCCATGTAGTTGACGACCTCGAGAAGGCTGAAGCCGACGACGGCCTGCAGCACCAGGAACGGCAGGATCTCCCAGCCGAGCCAGATGGTCAGGCCACCCCACAGGACGGCGGTCATCAGCCAGGCGTTGAGCACGTCGTTGCCGAGGCGGAACGGGTGCTTGTCCTTGCGGGCGTAGCGCCTCTTCTCGAGGTTCCACGCGCTCTTCAGCGAGCCGCCGACGGTGCGCGGCCAGAACCGGTAGAAGGTCTCGCCCATCCGGCTGCTGGCGGGGTCCTCGGGCGTGGCGACGCGCACGTGGTGACCGCGGTTGTGCTCGATGTAGAAGTGTCCGTAGGCCACCTGGGCCAGCGCGATCTTGGAGAGCCAACGCTCGTTGGCCTCCTTCTTGTGGCCGAGCTCGTGCGCGGTGTTGATGCCGATGCCGCCGATGCAGCCGATGGAGACCGCGATGCCGACCTTCTGCCACAGCGTCATCGGGTCGTCGAGCAGTCCGAAGAGCGTGCTGCCGCTGACCAGCATCATCGCGCCGACGAAGCCGATGTACTGGATCGGCAGGAACAGGTAGGTGATCCACCGGTAGTACTTGTCGTTCTCGAGCTGCTCGATCACGTCGTCCGGCGGGTTCGACCGGTCCAGACCGGTGAGCAGGTCGATCGCCGGCACGACGACGAGGATGATGATCGGGCCGAGCCACAGGATCGGGGTGAACTCGGTCAGCGTGAAGATGCCGATCGCAACCAGGGCCAGGGAGGGCACGACCAGGCCGATCAGCCAGAGGTGGCGCTTCTTGTCGCGCCACACCTCGGTGGATCCGTCGGGAACCGTTCCTGCTGTCCTGATCGCCATGGCGAGCCTCCTCGTAAGGGACGCCGTGGTCGAATGTGTCGTGTGATCGGCGTCGCTTTACAAAACAGGATGCTTTGTACAGTGCGATCTGTCAACCCTCACGCCTCGTCGACCCGTCGCCAGTTCTGACTGACCTGTCGCCAGTTCTGCCCGGGAGCGCGGAACTGGCGACAGGTCGATCAAAGCTCACGACGGATCGATCGGAACTGGCGACAGGTCAGGCGTTCTCCTTGCGGAACACGTTGGTGCCCCACCACAGAGCGAGCACGAACAGCAGCGCCGCCCAGCCCACACCCCAGGCCATGGCCGAGGTGCCGAGGTCGCCGACGAACGTGTCGCGCACGGCGTCGGTGATCCAGCGGAACGGCATGAAGTCGCTGATCCGCTCGAGCCACGACGGGCCGAGCGTCATCGGCAGCATGATTCCGGAGAGCAGCAGCACCGGCATCATGATCATGTTGATCAGCGGCGCCATGACGTCTTCGCTCTTAGTGGTCAGGGCCAGCGCGTTGGACGCCGCCGCACAGGCGCCACCCACACAGAGGGTGAGCACGACGCCCACGACCACTCCGGCGAACGGTGCCCGCATGCCCATCCAGAAGCCGAGGCCGATCAGGATCAGCGCCTGCACCAGCAGCTGCAGCAGGTCACGCATCAGGCGGCCGACGAGCAGCGCCGTACGGCTGGCCGGCGTGACGCGCTCCGCCTCGACGACGCCCTCACGCCACTCGGCGATCAGGCCGAAGCCGGCGAAGAACGCCCCGAACATGCCCAGCTGCACCAGCAGGCCGGGCACCAGGAACGTGTAGGGATTGTCGGTGGGCAGGTCGAACTGCGCGACCAGCGGCTTGAGCAACGGGCCGAACAGCACGAGGTAGAGCACCGGCTGGAGCACGCCAATCAGCACCCACGCGGGGTTGCGCAGGTTCATGCGGATCTGGCGGCGGAAGACGATGAACGACTCACGCCAGAACAACGGGGTCATCGGGTTGCTCCTTCGAGCTCGTCGGTGGACTCGCCGTCGGCGGCGCCGGCGGCATCGGATGCGGCATCGGCGTCACGCAGCGAACGGCCGGTCAGGGTGAGGAACACATCGTCGAGCGTCGGACGGTGCACCTCGATGGAGTCGAGGGCGACACCGCCGGAGTCGAGGTCGCGCAGCAGGCCGGGCACGACCCGGCCGGCGCGCTCGACGCGTCCGCGGACGTGTCGTCCCTCGACCTCGACACCCTGGGCGATCGAGCCGAGCTTGTCGCGCGCGACGGCGATCTGCTCGTCGCCGGCCACCTCGAGGTCCACCAGGTCACCGGAGACCTGCGCCTTGAGGTTGTCGGAGGTGTCACTGGCCACGATGCGGCCCTTGTCGATGATGACGATCCGGTCGGCCAGGTGGTCGGCCTCGTCGAGGTAGTGCGTCGTGAGGAAGACCGTGACTCCCTGCTTGGCCCGCAGCCCGGCGATGTGCTCCCAAAGGTTCGCCCGCGCCTGCGGGTCGAGGCCGGTGGTCGGCTCGTCGAGGAAGACCAGGTTCGGCTCGTGGATCAGGCCCATCGCGATGTCGAGACGGCGCTTCTGGCCACCCGACATGTTCTTGGGCATGCGGCGCCACAGGCCCGGCAGGTCGAGCTGCTCGAAGAGCTCCTTGCCCTTGCGCTCGGCGTCGCGCCGCGACATGCCGTAGAGCATGCCGTGGTCCATCACCTCGTCGCCGGCGATCGCACTGGAGAACGTGGAACCCGCCTGCGAGACGTAGCCGATGCTGCGGCGTACGTCCTGGGACTGGGTGACCACGTCGTAGCCGGCCACTGTGGCAGTGCCCGCGGTCGGCTTGAGCAGCGTGGTCAGCATGCGCAGCGTGGTGGTCTTGCCCGCGCCGTTGGGGCCGAGGAAGCCGACGACCTCGCCCTCGGCCACGTCGATGTCCACGCCGTCGACCGCATGGACCTCCGTCTTCTTCTTGCCCTGACCCGTCATGAAGGTCTGCACGAGTCCCCGTGCATGAATCATCCGATGCTCCCTAGATCCAGGTTCAAACGCTGTGTTCAAGTTTGAACAGCGACAGTGTTCAAGATTGAACACCCCGTCGTCAAGTTGCTTTTCGTGGGCGCTGGGTGCGCGCCGATCTCGCCCCACCGCGAATCAGACCACTTGCCACCGACGAACTCATCGGTTCACCAGCTGATCTGCGACCCGTCACGCCACATGTCGGCGAACGACTCGAGGGCGGTGATCTCGTCGGAGCGGTTCCACAGCGTCAGGTAGAGCGCCACCGGCGACCCGGCGAGGACCACGTCGCCGTCCGCGTCCGGCGTACGCGTGGTCACGGCGGGGTCGGCGCTGACCGCGACCTGCCAGCCCACAGCGCTGCCCTCGGGGCGTACGGCGATCGTCAGCGGCTCGTCACTGCGCAGCCGGGACGTCGTGCGGGTCAGGAAACCGGTCAGCAGCTCGTCGATGCCGTCGAGTGCGACCTCGTCGGTGATCCAGGTGTCGGCGGCCCTGGGCTGCCGGCCGAGCGCCGCGGAGAGCGCGTCGACCGCATGCATCGTCGTCTCGTGGCACTGGCGCCGGGCCCAGAACCGCCGGGCCGGGGGCGCGTCGTTGAGGAAGACCAGCGCCTCGAGGTCGTCGGGCGCCTCGGTGATCGCCTGGGCCAGCTCGATCGCCCCGTCACGCAGCCACTCGAGCGGGTCGGGAGCCGACTGGCCCTCTCGCTGGTAGCGGTCGGGATCGGCCGGCTCGCCCCTCAGGATCGCGGCCGCCCAGCGGTGCACCATGCCCTGGTGCGCGACCAGGCGTCGGACGGTCCAGTCGGGCGTGGTGGGTACGGCGGCACGCAGGCCGGCGCGATCGGCGTACCGCACGAAGGCCACCAGCGCAGCGCGCAGCCCTTCGAGGTGCTGCGGCAGGGAGAGATCGGTGGCCATGCGCCAAGCGTGGCAGGTCAGCGCCCGAGAAGCGCGCGATATTTCTCCCGGTCGACGTTCATCTGCCAGCCCGGGTCGTCGGACGGCGGCTCCCAGCCCCAGTCGTCACCCTGCTCGAACTTGAGGGCGCCGGACTCGATGTCGCGCAGCGTCGAGGTGAGCCAGGCCAGCTCGGTCGCCACCGAGTCGCGCCACAGGAGCATCGAGCGGAACGCATGCGGTGGGCCGTACTCCGGTCCGACGTGCCGCGGCGACGGGAAGCCGTCGAGGGTCTCCTGCAGCACGCGCTTGCGGCGGCCCAGGCTGTGCACGACCTGCGCACGGTCGAGCAGCGGCAGCATCGAGAAGGCGGTGTGGAAGGCGACCCGGTCGTAGGGGTCGACCTCCTCCAGCGCCCTGATCTGCAGCTGCAGCAGCTCGGCGCGACCCTTGGTGGTCATCTCGTAGACCGCCACCTCACGCGTGCCGTCGCGGAGGTCGTGGCGCTTCAGGTGGCCCTGCCGGGTCAGCGTGGTCAGGCCGTTGTAGATCGAGCCCGGGTTGACGTGGGCCCACTTGTCGATCTCCCACGAGACCAGCTCGCGGCGGATCTGGTAGCCGTTGATCGGCTCGAACATCGCCACTGCCCCCAACAGCAGCATGCGTGTCTCGGACCCGGCCATGGGGCGAGTGTAGGGCGTGCGGTCAGGCCATCGGCTTGCCGCTGATCGCGGCGGCGACGGCCTTGGGCACGTCGGGGTGGAACACGCTCGGGATGATGAACGACGGGTGCAGCTCGTCGTCCTTGACCACGTGGGCGATCGCCTCGGCGGCGCGCAGCAGCATGTCGATGGTGACCTCGCTGGCCCGTGCGTCGAGCAGCCCGCGGAAGACGCCGGGGAAGGCCAGCACGTTGTTGATCTGGTTCGGGTAGTCGGAGCGGCCCGAGGCCACCACGGCGGCGTACTTCGCGGCCTCGGCCGGGTCGACCTCCGGGTCCGGGTTGGCCAGCGCGAACACGATGGAGCCGTCGTTCATGGTCTTGATCCACTCGGGCTGCAACACGCCCGGTCCCGAGACCCCGATGAACACGTCGGCGCCGTCGAGTGCGGCCTGCAGGTCGCCGCGCCGAAGGTTGGGGTTCGTGCGTGCCGCCAGGTCCGCCTTGGCCGGGGACAGGGCCGTGTCGTCGCGACAGAGCACGCCCTCGCGGTCCCACACGCTCACGTCGACCGCGCCGCCGGCCAGCAGGAGCGAGACGATCGCCGAGCCGGCCGCTCCTCCGCCGGCCACCACGATGCGTACGTCGGCCAGGTTCTTCTCCACCACCCGCAGCGCATTCATGAGGGCCGCGAGCACGACGATCGCCGTACCGTGCTGGTCGTCGTGGAAGACCGGGATGTCGAGCGACTCGCGCAGCCGGGCCTCGATCTCGAAGCAGCGGGGTGCCGCGATGTCCTCGAGGTTGATGCCGCCGAACCCGGGGGCGATCATCTCGACGGCCTTGACGATCTCGTCGACGTCCTGGCTGGCCAGGCAGATCGGCCAGGCGTCGATGTTGGCGAACTTCTTGAACAGCGCGGCCTTGCCCTCCATCACCGGCAGCGCCGCTCCGGGGCCGATGTTGCCCAGGCCCAGCACCGCGGAGCCGTCGGTGACCACGGCAACCGAGTTGCCCTTGATGGTCAGGCGCGACACGTCCTCGGGGTTCTCCGCGATCGCCATGGAGACGCGGCCGACGCCGGGCGTGTAGGCCATCGACAGGTCGTCGCGGGTCTTGAGCGGCACCTTGGAGGTGACCTCGATCTTGCCGCCGAGGTGGATCAGGAAGGTGCGGTCGGAGACCTTGTGCACCTCGACGCCGGCGATCGCCTTGACCACCGCGACGAGCTCGAGGGAGTGCGCCTCGTCGGCGGCGGAGCAGGTCACGTCGACCACGAGGCGGTCGTGGCTGGACTCCGCGACGTCGATGGCGGTGACGATGCCACCGGCCTTCGCCAGCTCGGTGGCGACGGTGCCCACCACGCCATGGTCGGGGGCCGTGTGAAGGCGCATGGTGATCGAGTACGACGACGCGGTGGCTGCCATGTGGCAACCCTCCACCCGGGCGCGGGTTACCAGCAAGTCGGCTCGGGTGCGGAGGGTCACACGCACCGGAATTGCACTCTGTCCAGGAAAGTGCAAAACTGCACTCTGTGAACGAAAGTGCAACTTCCCCACGCAAGGTGACCACCGGTCACCGGATCACCGTCTGCGCGCAGCAGCTCACCGACGCGCACGGCTTCGACGGCTTCACGATGGACGAGCTGGCCGAGGCCGCGGGCGTCTCCCGCCGCACCCTGTTCAACTACTTCCCGGGCAAGATCGACGCCGTCCTGGGCAACATGCCGGCCCTCCCCGAGGACCTTCTCGAAGAGTTCACCGAGGGTGGCCCCGGAGGCAACCTGGTCGATGACCTGTGCTCGATCCTCGTGCACATGGTCAGCACCAAGGAGTTCACCCGCGACGAGGCCGAGGTGGCCCGCCGCGTGGTGAAGGCCAACCCCCGCCTGATGGCCGCGGCCCACGAGCGCTTCGAGGGCATGGCCGACAAGTTCGCCGCGCTGATCGTCCAACGTGAGGGTGAGGACTTCGGCACCCGTCGCGCCCACCTGCTGATCTCGATGGTCGCGTGCCTCTACGGCGTGGCGCTCAACGACGTACTCGCCAACGACGCCGACGGGCTCGCCCTCGACGTCGCGTTCGTGGAAGCCCTCTCCACGCTGCGCGCCCTGCTCGCCTGAGCAGAGACTCTTCCCAATCTCGTCCCGAAACACCGACCACAGGAGCCACCACCCATGGCAACGCTGCTCTATCGACTCGGCAAGACCGCCTACCGGCGGTGGCCGATCTTCCTCGCCGCCTGGCTGATCGCCATGGTGGGCGTGGCTGGTTTCGCCGCCACCATGTCCAAGCCCATGACCGACGCCTTCTCCATCCCGGGCATCCCCTCGGAGAAGGCCGCCGACCTCCAGAAGAAGTTGTTCCCCGACGCGGTCGACGCGTTCGACCAGGCCAGCGTCAACGTCGTGGTCGCCGCGCCCGAGGGCCACACCCTCGAGGAGAAGAAGTACGCCGACGCGGTCGACGCACTGGTCGCCGACCTCGCCGACAACCCGCAGATGCCCGACGCGAAGAGCCCCACCGCGCCGGTGAACCCGGTCGCCGCGATGGCCGGCCAGCGGCAGCAGATGATCGACGCCGCCGTCGAGGGTGGCGCGACGAAGGCGGAGGCCGTCAAGAGCACCGACGCCCAGATCGAGGGCATGGCCACGATGCTGCCGACCAGCGAGGACGGACGCGTCGGCGTGATCACCTTCGACTTCGACGTCGAGACCCCGATGGACGTCAAGGTCGACTCCCAGGACGCGGTCAAGGACTCGATGGACAAGGCCCGTGACTCCGGCCTGACCGTCGAGGCCAACGGCGCCGGCATGAGCTCGATGGCCCCGCCCGGCGGCGCCTCCGAGCTGATCGGCATCGGCCTGGCCCTGCTCGTGCTGATCCTGACCTTCGGCTCCCTCGTGGGCGCCGGCCTCCCGATCATCACCGCCGTCCTCGGTGTCGGCCTGGGCATGACCGGCATCACCGCGATGACCGCGTTCATGGACATCGGCTCCTCGACCCCGATGCTGGCCACGATGATCGGCCTCGCCGTCGGCATCGACTACGCCCTGTTCATCCTGGCCCGCTATCGAACCGAGCTGCACCACACCGAAGACCGTGAGGAAGCGGTCGGCGTCTCGGTGGGCACCGCCGGCTCGGCCGTCGTGTTCGCCGGCCTGACCGTGCTGATCGCGCTCGCCGCCCTCGCCGTCGTGGGCATCCCGTTCCTGACCGCCATGGGTCTGGCCGCGGCCGGCACCGTCTTCATCGCCGTGATGGTCGCGTTGACCCTGCTGCCGGCCGTGCTCGGCCTGCTCAAGTCGAAGGCCTTCGGTGGCCGGGTCCGCAAGTACAACCCCACGCGCGACGCCGACGGCAAGATCCTCAACAACGGCGTCCGCTGGGCCCGTCTGGTCGGCAAGCGTCCGGTCGCCGTGGTGCTGCTCGTGGTCGTGGCACTGGGTGCGCTGGCGATCCCGCTGAAGAACCTGCACCTCGCGTTCCCGACCGACAGCACCTCCTCGACCGACACCACGCAGCGCAAGGCCTCCGACCTGCTCACCGACAACTTCGGTCCGGGCCGCGAGGCGCCGATGCTGCTGGTCGTCGACGCGAGCGACGTCGCCTCCGAGGGTCGCCAGAAGGCGTTCGCCGACGTGGCCGAATGGGCCAGGAAGGTGGGCGGCGACGAGGTCGTCAACGCCTCGGTCGCCCAGGTCAACGAGACCGGCACCGGCGCGATGGTGATGGTCATCCCGGCCTCCGGACCCGATGACGTCGCCACCGAGAACCTGCTCGCCGACCTGCGCGACGGGCAGTCCGACATCGAGGCCGAGACGGGTACGACGACCGGCGTGACCGGCCTGACCGCGATCACCGCCGACGTGTCCGAGCGCCTTGCCGACGCACTGCCGGTCTACCTGGCCGTGGTCATCGGTCTCGCATTCATCCTGCTGATGCTGGTCTTCCGCTCCATCCTCGTGCCGCTCACCGCCACCCTGGGCTTCCTGCTCTCGGTGCTGGCCACCCTCGGTGCGACGGTCGCGGTCTTCCAGGAGGGCGCGTTCGGGCTCATGGAGGGCCAGCCGATCGTGAGCTTCATGCCGATCTTCCTGATCGGCGTGGTCTTCGGGCTGGCGATGGACTACCAGGTCTTCCTGGTCACCCGCATCCGTGAGGCCCACGTGCACGGCGCCGACCCGCGCGAGTCCGTCATCGACGGCTTCCGCAACTCGGCCCGCGTCGTGGCCGCGGCCGCGGTGATCATGACCGCCGTGTTCGCCGCGTTCATGCTGCAGGACGACCCGATCATCAAGTCGATGGGCTTCGCGCTCGCCGTCGCGGTCATCTTCGACGCGTTCGTCGTACGCATGACGCTGATCCCGGCGGTGATGTACCTGCTCGGCGAGAAGGCCTGGTACCTCCCCAAGTGGCTCGACCGGATCCTGCCGAACGTGGACGTCGAGGGTGAGAACCTGCACCGTCCGCACCTCGCCGAGGGCACCGACGCCGGCATCGCCTCCGATGACGACGACGAGGACCGCGAGCTGGTCGACGCCTGACCTGCGTCGTACGACGAGGGCCGGCTCCGCGCACCACGCGCGGGGTCGGCCCTCCGCCGTCCCGGTAGCCTCGGCGTCATGCCCCAGGTGACCGCGAGCGTGACCGTGCCCTGCGATCCGGACACCGCGTTCGCGGTCTCCCAGACCACCGGCAAGCTGCGCCTGTCGTGGGACCCGTTCATCCGCGAGCAGCACTTCCTGCACGGCGCCACCGCACCCGACAAGGGCGTGCAGACGCTCACGAAGGCGCGGGTCGGGCCCACGATGATCAGCCAGTACTCCTCCTACCGGCCGCCGACGAGCGTCGGCATGACGATGGTGAAGGGCCCGTGGTTCTTCGCGAACTTCGGCGGCGGCTGGCGGTTCAAGCCGTCGGCGGACGGCGGCACGGAGGCGACCTGGAAGTACACCTACTCGATCCGGCCCGGCTGGCTGCGCTTCGTCGCCGAGCCGATCGGCCAGTGGCTGCTCGGCCGCGAGATCAGGGCCCGGATCAACGCGTTCGCCAAGGCCTGCGCGGACCCGGCGGTGCTGGCCGCCGTACGACCCGACTAACGCGGTGGGACCTTGCGGCCGTGGGCCTCGGCGGGCTGCTGATGGCCCACCGGGTTGGCGAAACCGGCCAGGATCACCTTCACCCGCTTGCCCCCACTGACCAGCACCACGTGGTCATCCTCGATCTCGAGCACGTCGCCGCGCACCATGACGTGGCCGCCCTCGAGCTCCTCGATGAGATCGCCCGGCTTGCACCGCGCCACGTCACGGGTGGCCACGAGCTCGAGCACGTCGTGGCGCCGTACCCACAGCATCAGCGCGAACATCCCGAGGATGGCGAGGTCCGCGAGGAGGGTCAGGACCAGGCCCACGTTGCCCGGCGGCACGTTGCCGGCCGCGCGGTTCGCCGACGGATGGCCGACCAGGTAGGTCACCTCGATGCGGTCGGTCTCCTTCGCGGTCTGCCAGGTCGCGCGGGTCACTTCCTCCGCGTAGTCGTGTCGCTCGGGGTCGACGTCCCTGGGCAGCGTGAAGGTGACGAAGTAGCGCTTGGTGTCCCCGCTGCCGATCTCCTCGACCTTGTCCACGCTGGCCTGCGTGACCTGCCCATCGGTGTCGAGCCGGTGGTTGGTCCACCAGAGGTGGCCGATCGGCAGGTTGACGAGGAAGAGGAGGACGACGACCGCGACGATCGGCCAGAACCGCTTGGTCTTCGGCATCCGGCCATTCAACTACAGGCCGAGTGCTACAGCCCCGCGCCCGCGCCCCACGACCCGGCGAAGACGAAGTCGTCCATCGGCTTGCGGACCCGTGGCCGCTCGTCGCGCTCGGCGAGCACCGGGTCGGCGGCCCGCGGGTCGCCGTACGCACCGATCGCGAGGGCCGTGGTCACCCGCCAGTGCGGGGGTACGCCGAACTCCCGGGCCACCGCGTCGTGGCCGAAGCCGGCGAACTGGTGCACGGTGAGGCCCAGCAGCTCGGCCTCGACGGTGAGCATGGCGACCGACTGGCCGAGGTCGTACATCGCGTAGTCGGAGAAGGTCAACGCATCGTCCTCGGGACCCGATGCCGCCTGATGGGCAGAGACGAGCACGGCGCTCGCGTGCGGCACCCACGAGGTGTTGCCGGCCGAGAGGTGCGGCAGGAACCGTCGGTGCGTCTCGTCGCCACGTCGCCCGACCAGGAACGCCCACGGTTGGCTGTTGCCGGCACTCGGGGACCACTGGGCGGCTCGCATCAGCCTGGCCAGGTCCTCGTCGGCGAGCACGTGGCCGGGGTCGTAGACGCGGGTGCTTCGCCGGTTGCGCAACAGGTCGGACAGGTCACCTTGTCTCACCGCGGTGTTCATGTCCCTTGCCAACGCGCGCACCGGGCCGACGATTCCCGCCCGGCACCGATACGCTCAGCCCGTGTCCTGGCTCCTCACTTCCGTCGTCGCGGTCTACCTGCTGGTGATCGCAGCACTCGCCGTCGGCGCGGCCGCATCGCCGACGATGGCACCCCTCGAGCCGATCGCCCGACTCGGCATGAAGATCGCCCAGGGCGCGATCGCGATCGTGGTGCTCTTCGCCGCAATCGCGTTGCTGCGTGGGCATGATCCCGACGAGCTGTGGATCTCGGTGGGCTACGGAGTCGCCGCCCTCGGCGTCCCGGTGCTGTTGCTCAATCGGCAGCCCGACCCCTCCGGTGCGCCGGTCGAGCCGCCCCACCTCTATGTGATCGCCGTCGCCGCGGTGACGTCGATGGTGCTGGTCATCAGGCTGCAGCAGACATGGTGAGGTCGCCCGGGCGGCAACTGTTGGTCGCGGTCTACGCGGTGTTCGCCGTCGCCGCCGGCGCGCGCTCCGCCGTACAGCTCGCCACGAAGTTCGACGAGGCGCCGGTCGCCTACCTGCTCTCGGCCCTGGCCGCGCTGATCTACGTCGTGGCCACGGTGGCGCTGCGCTACCGGGGGCCGCGCGCCACGCACGTGGCCGTGACCGCGTGCTCGATCGAGCTGGCCGGAGTGCTCGGCGTGGGCGCGCTCAGCGTCGCCGACCCCGACCTCTTCCCGGACGCGACCGTATGGTCCGACTTCGGCATCGGCTACGGCTTCGTGCCACTCGTGCTGCCGGTCATCGGCCTGTGGTGGCTGTGGCGGTACGGCGACCACGCCGCAACCTGACCGCGATCCATCGGAGCACCACGCCCACGGCCACGCCCGCCAGCGCACCGATCGTGTTGGCGACGAGGTCGGTCGAGGTGCCGTCGCGGTCGGGCAACGCGACCGTCTGCACGACCTCGATCAACACGCTCACGCCAACTCCCACGACGATCCAGAGCAGCGCGGAGGTTCGTCGCCAGATGAGCATGCCGAGCAGGGTGAGCGGCACGAAGAGCACGACGTTCAGGATGAACTCGACCATCGACGCCGTGATCGACGTGATGTCGCGCGCCTGGAGCTCGTCAACGATCCGCGCGATCGCGTCGGCCGGGGCGTCCGGCTGAGGCCAGAGCACCAGGTACGCCGCAGCTCCCAGGTAGACCGCGAGGGCGGCCATCAGAGCACGGCGCATGGGCACACCTTCTCAGGTGGGCCCGTGCCGTCGGTCACGAACGGGGCAGGAAGAACCAGAAGTCGGTGCCGGGGTCGACGTCGGTGGCCCGCTCGAGGTCGCCGTCCAGACCCAGGCGCAGCAGCGCTCCGGGGTGCGGCTCGGCATCGGTACCGGCGAACACGTAGGCATTTACCAGCAGCGAGTCGTCGTCCTCCCAGACCACGTCGCCGTAGCCGAGGCCGTGCTCGTCGTGCAGGTTGATCTGGGTGACCACCTCCCCGGTGGCGGCGTCGAGAATCGCGATCGGCTGCGGGTCCGGGGAGTTGGCCTCGTAGGCGATCAGGTGGGTGCCGTCGGGGCTGAACCGACCCAGGCGCCACCCGTCCTTGTGCCAGATCTCCTCCCCGGTGGTGCCGTCGACGACCCGGCCGGTCAGGCCGTCGCCGGGGGCCTGCCCGGCGATGCGGTTGTTGATCTGGTCGGTACCGGACGCGGAGCCCAACGTGTCGATGTCACGCACGTTGTCGGTGAAGTCGGCCACCTTCACCGTCGGGCCGACCCCCTCGACGGTCGGTTGGAAGACCAGCTCACCGACGCCGACGTACCCGACCGGGAGGACGTACGACGCCTTGCCGGTCTCCTGGACGGCGCCGTCGCCCTCACCCATGCCGCTGGCGCCGGCCGAGTGCAGCTCGCCGACCTTGTCCTTCTGGTTCCACGTCCACCACGCGAGCTGGGTGCCGTCGTTGCTGACCACGAGTGATCCGGCAGCCTCGGTGGCGCTGACCTCGGTGCCCTGCGCGTCGAACTGGCGCAGGGTCACGTCGCCGTTGATGCCCTCGTTGTCGGCGGTGCCAACCAGCCAACCGCCGTGGTACCCCGCCGCAGTGATGATGCTGGCTTGGGTCTGCGGAAGGGGGAGCGCGCTGCCGTCGGCGACGTGCACCGTGTTCTCGTAGACGTAGTCGACGCCGGGAGCATCGCCCGCGGGCAGGTCCTCGAGGGCCTGGGTGGCCGCGGCCTTGTCGTCGGCCAGTTGCGCGCCGCCCTTGTCGAAACCCTTGTCCGAGCCCTTGTCGGGGGACTCCGACGCGTCGGGCACCTGGGAGGTGCCGTCGGCCGGGCCCGGCTCGGAGCCGCGGTCATCGCCCTGGTTGAGCGCCAGGGTGGTCGGCACCGCGATCACAGCGAGTACGGCGGCAGCGGCCACCCCGGTGCCGATCCGGCGGCGACGGCGGATGCCACGCGCCTGCTTCTCCATGGCGCCGAAGTCGAGCCGGGAGTCGGCCATCACGTCGCTGCTGCTCGACAGTGCGCTGTGCAGCTTGTCGTTCCCGTGGTTGTTCATGAGTGCTCCTCGAGCTGGAACTCCGGACCGACGAGGGTGCGGAGGGTGGCCATCGCCCGACTGGCCTGCGACTTGACGGTTCCGGGGCTGATCTCGAGGGTCTCCGCGATCTCGGCCTCGGAGAGGTCCTCGTAGTAGCGCAGCACGATCACTGCCCGCTGCCGCGCCGGCAGCTGCTGCACGGCGGACCAGAGACCGGCCGCTTCGACGGGGTCGCCCACCTGGTCGACGTACCCGCTCTCGGGCAGCTCCTCGGTGACGTGCTCGCGCTTCTTCCACGGCCGCCGCCACAGCGAGTTGTTCTCGTTGATGATGATGCGCCGCATGTAGGCGTCGACGTTGCCGCGGGCATGCACCCGGTCCCAGGCAAGGTAGAGCTTCGCCGCCGCGGTCTGGACGAGGTCCTCCGCGGTCTGCTTGTCACCGGCAACCAGGAACGCGGTGCGGAACAGCACGCCCTGGCGGGCGGTCATCCATTCCGTGAACTCCTCGTCCCTTGACGATGGCATCGTCGCTCCCCTGCCCTGCCGTGCCCGCGTCTGTGCGCCATGGCCTGTTGCCATTGTCGAGTGCATGTCCACCTCCTGCACTCACCACACGCAGGCAACCACGATCAGGTTGCACGTCGGCTCAACGCAGCGTTGAGCAGCGAGTGATCGGGCGGGGCCTCACTGCTCCAGGAAGTGCAGCAGCGACCGGTTGAACTCGTCGGCGTGGCTCACGTTCAGGCCGTGCGGGCCGCCTTCGACCAGGACCAGCTCGCTGTTCTCGATGGCCTCGTGGGTGCGCTTCCCGGAACCCTCGAAGGGAACGATGGCGTCCTTGTCCCCGTGGATCACCAGCGTCGGGACGGTGACCTTCTTCAGGTCCTCGCGGAAGTCGGTGCCACCGAAGGCGTCCATGCAGCCCAGCGCGGCGTCCTGGTCGGACTTCGCACACAGCGCCAGGGCCTGCTCTCGCTGGTCGTCGCTCACCTTGAGCTCCCCGTCGACCGAGTAGAACTGGTCGACGAAGCCCGGGAAGAACTCGTCGCGGCTGCTCTCCAGGGAGGCCCGCATCTCGGCCGCGGCCTCCTCGGTCAACGGACCGTCCGGGTTGTCGTCGGTCTTGAGCAGGTACGGCGGGACGGCGGCCGCGAACACCACGCTGTGCAGCCGGTCCTCACCGTGGGAGGCGACGTAACGCGCCACCTCTCCCCCACCCATCGAGAAGCCGACCAGGGTGACGTCCTGGAGGTCCAGGTCCTTGAGCACGTTGTCCAGGTCGCCGGCCAGGCGGTCGTAGTCGTAGCCGTCACCGGGACCGGACTCCCCGAAGCCGCGGCGGTCATAGGTCACGACGCGGTAGCCGGCAGAGCGCAGTGGTTCCAGCTGCTCCGCCCAGGACGCTCCGGAGAGCGGCCACCCGTGGATCAGCACCACCGGGCGCCCGTCACCGCCGGAGTCGACGACATGCAGGTTGCCCTGGTCCGTGCTCTGTTCGTTGTCCTCGGTGCTCATCGGCTTCCCTTCACGATTGCGGGCGGGTCACCCCGGCGGTACCCATCGACGTACGGGATGCACCCTGCTGCGCGCACGGCCCGACCGGCGCGCTCCGTCCTCCGGCTTCCTACGCAGCGTTGCGTACGCCGGTTACGCCTTGGCGCTGACGTGGAAACGGGCCGATCCGACGAGCCTTGAAGCACCGTCAATCAAGGAGGTTCACCGATGTTGAACACACTCGTCATGTCCGCCGACCGCTGGGACGGCGACGCCCCGGCCTTCTGGCCCATCTTCCCGATCTTCTGGTTCCTGATGATCGTCACCTTCGCGTACCTGGTGATCCGCTGGGGTCGCCGCAACCGCGCGCAGTGCGGCGTGATCTCGGGCGAGTCCCGTCTCGCCGAGCGCTTCGCGGCCGGCGAGATCGACGAGGAGGAGTACCGCACCAAGCGGGCAGTCCTGCAGGAGAAGTGACCCACGGCGGGCCTTCTTCGAGCGCCGGGCGACCACGATCCACTACCTGGATCGTGGTCGCTCGCGGTGTGGTCGACGTACGCCCGGCCCTGTCCGCGGACCGTTCGACATGCAGTTCGGCGTACGACGCCGCGCCGCCACGCTCAGCATGGGCCACCCACGCTCGAACTGCATGTCCGATGGTCCGCCGGAGGCTGAACTGCTACTCGCCGTGACCGGCCACCACTGCGCCGAGCCAGCGTGGGACGAGGAACGGGTACGACGGCAGCGGGTGCTGTCTCGAGTGAAAAGCCGATCGGGATGCCACCGTCGAACGCTGCGGCGCCCCAATTTCGTCCAAACTGCTGCCAGCACGAAGCAGGCGACCCGGATCGTGCATGTGTCGGATCGTGGTCGCTCAGCGCCTCTTGTCTGCTGACCTAACGCGCGGCGGCCCTGACTTGTTGCAGCGTGGTGTCGAAGTCCTGGCCGCGCAACTTGCGCGCAAACCCGTCCTGGTCCGCAGTCGGGAAGGCCGTCTTGTCGGCCTCCTCGTCAATCAGGCCCTTGCTGTACACGACGTAATAGATGTTCTGAGCGAACACCCGTGGATCCTTCTCGGCCAGGCCGGGGATCGCTGCTCCTGCGCGACGGAGCGCGAAGATCGACTGCTCCCCGACCACGGGCCTCCACATGGCTGGTGAGACGTCAGCCGCGGGAACCGGGCCGAACGTGACGGTCACCGTCTCCGAGTTCTTGCCCAGAGTCCCGGCCAGCACCTCGTCGACCCGCACCTCCAGGTCGATCATCACCTCCGTGTCGACGTCCGACCCTTCGGCGTCGTTGATCCGTTCACCCGGTCCGCCACTCAGCACCGTGCCGAGCACCGTCACGTTGGCGGACCGGACCATCGAGCGAAGATTGGCGAACTGCTCGGCCTCCAGCCCTGTCATGCGGAATTGGGCCCAAGGGTTCGGAGTGGCGGAGGCGCTCGGTGTAGGAGTCGTGGTGCGGTCGCGTTCGGACGCTTCCGAACCTGTCTCGCCGCCACACGCACTCAGTGCGAGAAGCGTGGCCACAGTCGCCAGAACTGGGCCACGCCCGAATGTCATCAAGTTCATTGGCACCCCTCAGTCAGTAGTGGCGGCGGACCGCGTAAACGTCTTCCATGGAATAGCTGGTAGTCGTGTCCCGAACTACTCGCATGCACGAGTCAGAGTGAAGCTCGGTCTCGTGTCGCAAACCCACTGTGTGACCGAGCTCGTGACAGGCGAGATACCGCTTGCCCGCCGGGGGCAGGGAGAACCGCAAGTTCACATTCAGGCGTTGGCCATAACACCACCTGTTGGGGTTGCGTCCACGCTCAGTCGCCGAGTTCGGGCAGTTGACCCAGCCAAGCAGGTTGTTTGACGCGCGGAAGTCACTGATACGAACGTCGTGATTGGTTCCATCTACCCAGTGCCAGCCAAACCCGAGGCGAGGGAACTGACGGTTGAGCGCCCATTTCATGGCTCCGCCTGTCGCACTCGTTGTGCTGTGGAAATCGACCCGGTGAATGTCGTTGTTCGCCAGGCTTACCTGCTGAGGAGGTCGAGCCCGAGAGGGTGGTGTCGAACCGAAGTCCCCAGAGGCCGGAGAAACTGCCACTCCGAGCATCGCGAGGACGAACGCTAGGGCCATCACGCGTACCAGACTGACAATCATGGCCGTATCCAAGGCGCACGGGGCGGAAGTCCCGTCATGGTCTTCGCGTCTCCACTGACGGCCAGATGGGTGTGAACACTGCCGGGCTTCGTCAGCGTCTGATTGGTATTTCCGTTCCTTCATCGTCGCCCCCGAGTGGGTCCAATGCTGCAGTCGTTATCGCGAGACATGACACTAGTCCGAGAACTCGACTGCCGGTTGGCGTGGCGACAGCACTGTGGATAAGTCACACGGCCGCTCGGCAAGGCGCTCCGAGGAAGTGGCGGCCGGTCCCAGCCCACGGCGCCCAAGCGGGCGACCCGGATCGTGCAGGTGCAGAGTCTGGACACAGGTTTCCGCGAACACGCGACCACGATCGTGCAGGTGTCGGATCCTGGTCGCTCCAAAAATGACAGAAGGCCCCGGGAGACCGGGGCCTTCTGCTCAACGTGCGCGAGGGGGGAGTTGAACCCCCACGTCCTTTCGGACACACGGACCTGAACCGTGCGCGTCTGCCTATTCCGCCACTCGCGCGTGAAGCGGGCCAAGGTTATCCCAGCAACGAGGAATCGCCCAAACCGCGGTGCCATACGCAAGGTGGGTCACCCCGACCCCGATACGATCACGGCAACCGTCAGTGGCCGACGGCCCTGACGCATGACCGAGAGGAGGCACCGATGGGCGGACTGCAACGCTTCGAGAACAGGCTCGAGCAGATGATCTCCGGTGTCTTCGCGCGCGCCTTCCGCAGTGCGGTGCAGCCGGTCGAGATCTCCGCGGCCCTGCAACGGGAGGTCGACAACAACGCGCAGATCCTCAGCCGTGAGCGCCGTCTGGTGCCCAACAGCTTCCACGTCGAGCTCAGCCAGACCGACCTCGAGCGCCTCGCGCCGTACGACTCGGCGCTGGCCGGCGAGCTCACCAACTCGCTGCGCGACCACGCCGACCAGCAGAGCTACGTCTTCCCGGGCCCGGTGAAGATCGAGTTCGAGCAGGCCGACGACCTCACCACCGGCCGGTTCCGGGTGCGCAGCACCGCCCAGGCGAAGGTCACCACCAACGCCACCGACACGCAGGTCGGACGTGCGACAGTCGTCATCGAGGTCAACGGCGTGCGGCACCCGTTGAACCCGCCCGGACTCGTCGTCGGCCGCGGCACCGACGCCGGCCTGCGCATCAACGACCCCGGAATCAGCCGCCAGCACATCGAGTTCCGCACTGCCCGCAGCCACGTCGCGCAGGGCCAGACCCCGGAGATCACGGTCCACGACCTCGGCTCCACCAACGGCATGCAGGTCGACGGGAGCCGAGTCGAGCAGGCCACGCTCTACAACGGATCCACGGTCAAGATCGGCAACACCACGATGACCATCCGCGTGGTCGACGAAGCCCCGGCCCCCGGAAGCGCAGGCCCATGAGTGAATTGACCCTGTTCCTGATCCGGTTCGCGTACCTCGCGATCCTGTGGATCTTCGTGCTCTCGGCGATCAGCGTCATCCGCACCGACATGTTCGGCGCCCGCCTGCCGGCCGGAGCCAACCGCCAGGCCAACGGCCGGGCACCGAAGGCGCCCAAGGCCCCGCCCCGGCGCCGCGGCTCGCCGACCCATGTCGCGGTGGTGGAGGGCTCCAACGCCGGCGAACGCGCCGACCTCGCCCAGGCCCCGATCCTGATCGGCCGTGGCCCCGACGCCGCGATCCGCCTGGACGACGACTACGTCTCCACCCGGCACGCCCGCATCGCGGCCTCGGGTGAGCAGTGGTTCGTCGAGGACCTCGGCTCCACCAACGGCACGTACGTCGGCTCGGCGCGCATCACCCAGCCCACGACACTGGCACTCGGCACCCAGGTGCGGATCGGCAAGACCGTCCTCGAGTTGAGGAAGTAGACGCATGGGCGACGAGACGACCACGGAGACCGGGGCCACCGCGGAGTTGGTGCTGCGTTTCGCCGCGCTCTCCGACGTGGGCCGGGTCCGCAAGGACAACCAGGACTCCGGCTATGCCGGACCCTGGGTGCTGACCGTGTGTGACGGTGTCGGTGGCGCCGCACGTGGCGACATCGCGTCCGCGACCGCCGTACAACAGCTCCGCAAGCTCGACGAGCGTCCCGGCGACGACATGCTCGGCCTGGTCGCCGGTGCCCTGCACCGGGCCCACGACCGCATCAGCGAGCTGGTCGAGCAGGACCCCAGCATCAACGGCACGAGTACGACGGCCACGGTCGCACTCTTCGACGGCAACCGGGTGGCGATCGGCCACGTCGGTGACAGCCGCGCCTACCTCTACCGCGAGGGTGCGCTGAGCCAGCTGACCAAGGACCACACGTTCGTCCAGTCGCTGATCGACGAGGGCCGCATCACCGAGGAGGAGTCGCGGGTCCACCCGCACCGCAACCTCATCCTCAAGGCCGTCGACGGGATACACGAGACCGAGCCCGACCTCTTCTTCGTCGACCTGGCGCCCGGCGACCGGCTGTTCCTGTGCAGTGACGGCGCGTGCGGCGTGCTCGACGACAGCCACCTCGCCGACATCCTCTCCACCGGCACCCCCGACTACGCCGTCGTCGAGCTGGTCCGCGCCAGCCTCGAGGCGGGCAGCAGCGACAACGTGACCTGCCTGGTCGCCGACGTCGTCGAGCCCGATGCGACCGGTGAGGGCGCCGGCCCGACCAAGGCCGAGATCGACGACCAGGTGCCGCTGCTCGTCGGTGCCGCCGCCGACCTGCCCCGGCGTGCCACCCGCGGCACGGCCGGCAGCCTGTTCCGCGGCCACCGCTCCGGCGACACCGGCGAGCTCGAGCCGGTCCCGGCCGAGATCCCGGTCGACGCGCCCGGCCACGCCATCCCCAACGACCCGATCGACCCCGAGCTGGCCCGCTACGCACCACGGCCCCCTCGTCGCTTCGCATGGCTCAAGCGCCTGGGCGTGCTCGCGATCCTGGTCGGCCTGCTGTGGGCGGCCGCCGGCGCGGCGTACGCCTGGACCCAGCGCCAGTACTACGTCGGCGAGCACGACGGTCACGTCACGATCTTCCGCGGGGTCGACGCCAGCCTGCCCGGCCTCGAGATGAACCGGCCCTACGAGGAGTCCGACATCTCGCTCGACCGGCTGCGCGACATCGACGCACGGGCCGTGCGCGAGGGCATCGACTCCGACAGCCTCGACGACGCGCGTCGCACCCTGGAGAACCTCGGCGAGGCGCAGACAGACTGCCCGTCGGACGAGTCCACCGAGCCGTCGCCCGACCCGACCAAGACGCCGAAGTCGACGCCGCCGAGCGGTGAAGGCGGCACCCAGGGCGGCACCGGCGGCGCAGTCTCCGACCCCAGTGACACCAGCTCGGCCACGAGCACCGGCACGTTCCGCTCCGGTGGCGGCCCGGCCGAGGAGAACGCCATCCTCGACACGGCCAGGCTCAACGCGGCCACGACGTCCCCGCTCGACACCGTCGTCGAGCTGTCCAGCCGGGTCGGCGCCACCAGCGGTTCGGCGGCCCCGGCCGCGGACTGCGACTGAGGCGGTTGCCGATGACGCAGCAGAACAGCTTCCTGGGGTTCGTGCACCGGCGCCGCCGGGGCGCGGAGCTCTTCCTGCTCATCCTCGCGCTCTTCGTGGGCATCGGTGCGTACGCCGCCGTCGGCCTCGGCGTCGAAGGTGAGGTGCCCGCCGACATCATCGGGTACGGCGGCTGGCTGGCCGCTCTGACCATCGCCTGCCACGTGGTGGTCCGGCTGACCGCGCCGTACGCCGACCCGGTGCTGCTGCCGGTCGTGGCCGCCCTGAACGGCCTCGGCCTGGCCGTGATCCACCGCCTCGACCTCGCCGACGGCACGACCTTCGCCCGCCAGCAGCTGGTCTGGATGACGATCGGAGTCAGCCTGTTCGCGCTGACCCTGATCTTCCTGCGCGACCACCGCGTGCTCCAGCGCTTCACCTACACCAGCGGCCTCGCCGCGATCGTGCTGCTCCTGATGCCGATGCTCCCGTTCATCGGCGTGCAGAAGAACGGCGCCCGCATCTGGATCAACCTCGGCCCCGTCGGCATGCAGCCCGGCGAGGTGGCCAAGGTGCTGCTGGTCGTCGCGTTCGCCGGCTACCTCGTGCTCCACCGCGACGCGCTGGCGCTGGCCGGTCGCCGCCTCGTGTTCGTCGACCTGCCCCGCGGCCGCGACCTCGGCCCGATCCTGATGATGTGGCTGCTCAGCCTCTGCATCCTCGTCTTCCAGCGCGACCTCGGCTCCTCGCTGCTGTTCTTCGGCATCTTCCTGACCATGCTCTACGTCGCCACCGAGCGACCGGGCTGGCTGGTCGTCGGCGCCAGCATGTTCCTGGCCGGTGCGTTCCTCGGCTACAAGGCGTTCAGCCACGTGCAGGTGCGCGTCGACGCCTGGCTGCACCCCTTCGACGACTTCTACGGCTCCGGCAACCAGATCGGGGAGTCGCTCTTCGGCATGGCCTGGGGCGGGTTGCTCGGGCGAGGCTTCGGCCAGGGCAGTCCGTCACGCATCCCGTTCGCCGAGTCCGACTTCATCATGGGCGCGATCGGCGAAGAGCTCGGACTGACCGGTGTGATGGCGGTGATCGTGCTCTACGGCCTGATCGTCGAGCGCGGCCTGCGCGCCGCCCTGGTCTGCCGCGACGCGTTCGGCAAGCTGATGGCCTGCGGCCTGGCCTGCGTGCTGGCCCTCCAGGTCTTCGTGGTCATCGGCGGGGTCACCCGCCTCATCCCGCTGACCGGCCTGACCACCCCGTTCCTGTCGTACGGCGGCTCGTCGCTGGTCGCGAACTGGGTGATCATCGCCCTGCTGCTGCGCATCTCCGACCAGGCCCGTCGCCCGGTGCCCGACCTCTCGCAGGACAGCGACGAGACCAGTGACGCCGAGACCACCCAGGTGGTGAGCCTGCGATGAACAAGCCGATCCGCACCATGGCCATGTTCTGCATGCTGCTGTTCCTGGGGCTGCTGGCCAACGTCACCTATCTCCAGTACGTCGCGGCCGGCGACCTCAACGACGCCTCCAAGCACCCCGAGAACCGGCGGGTCATCGAGGCCGCGTTCTCGCGTGAGCGCGGGGCGATCCTGGTCGGGCGCAACGCGATCGCGGAGTCCAAGGAGTCCGACGACAAGTACGACTTCCAGCGCACCTACAGCAACCCGTTCATGTATGCCCACGTGACCGGCTGGTTCTCGTTCTACTCCCAGTCGGGCATCGAGAACACCCAGAACTCCGTGCTCTCCGGAGACGACTCGCGCCTGTTCGTCTCGCGCCTGGTCGACCTGGTCAACAACGCCTCCCCCAAGGGCGGCACCGTCGAGCTCACCCTCGACCCCGACGCCCAGAAGGCCGCGTTCGACGGACTGTTCCAGAACCCCGAGCTCGGCAACGACGTGCAGGGTGCGGTGGTCGCCCTCGAGCCGTCCACCGGCAAGATCCTGGCGATGGTCTCGGCCCCGACGTTCAACCCGAACAAGCTGGCCTCCCACGACCTCGAGAGTGTCGAGGTTGAGGACAAGAAGCTCAACGACCGTGCCGACGAGCCCAAGCTCAACCGTGCGATCAGCACCACGTTGCCGCCCGGCTCGACGTTCAAGCTGGTCACCGCGGCCGCCGCGCTCGAGACCGGCGACTACGACGCCGACTCGATGGTCCCGGGCGGGCCGTCGTACCGCCTGCCCGGCACGAACACCAGCATCGGCAACGGCGGTCGCGCGTGTGGCACCGACAAGATCTCGATGACCCAGGCGCTCGAGCAGTCGTGCAACACGACGTTCCTGGCGCTGGCCAACGAGCTCGGCCAGGACAAGCTGCGCCGCCAGGCCGAGGCGTTCGGCTTCAACGACACCTCGCTCGAGGACCTCAAGGGCCAGGCCCAGAGCGTCTTCCCGACCGAGGAGATCTCCGACGACTTCCTCGCGAAGTCCGGCATCGGCCAGCAGGACGTCCGGGCGACGCCGCTGCAGATGGCGATGGTCGTCTCCGGCATCGTCAACGACGGGGTCGTGATGCGGCCCTACCTCGTCGACGAGGTGCGCTCGCCCGATCTCGACGTGCTCGACAAGACGTCGACCGAGGAGCTGTCCGAGGCCGTGGGCTCCGACAGCGCCAACGAGCTCCGCAAGATGATGGTCGCGGTCGTGGAGAACGGCACCGCCGGTGTCGCGGCGATCCCCGACGCCGAAGTCGGCGCCAAGACCGGTACGGCGGAGAACTGCAGCGCCTGCAACGACTACGCCTGGTTCGTCTCCTATGCCAAGAAGGACGGCAAGGACGTCGCCGTGGCAGTCATGCTGCAGAAGGTGCAGCTCAGCAACGCAGAGATCGCCGGCGGCAAGCTTGCCGGGCCGATCGCCAAGTCGGTCATGGAAGCAGTGATCGACTGATGACCCCCTCGGACAGGAAGAAGGGCACATGACGAACGAGGAGCCGATGATGGTCGGCGGCCGCTACGAGCTCGGCGAGTTGCTCGGGCGTGGCGGCATGGCTGAGGTGCGCAAGGGCACCGACTCCCGCCTCGGACGCGTGGTGGCGGTCAAGCGACTGCGCACCGACCTCGCCAGCGACGCCACCTTCCAGGCCCGGTTCCGCCGCGAGGCGCAGTCGTCGGCCTCGCTGAACCACCCGGCCATCGTCGCGGTCTACGACACCGGCGAGGAGATGTCCGACGACGGCGTCGCCCAGCCCTACATCGTCATGGAGTACGTCGCCGGCCGCACCCTGCGCGACATCCTCCGCGAGGGCCGCAAGATCCTTCCCGAGCGGGCCCTGGAGATCACCTCCGGCGTGCTCTCGGCGCTGGACTACAGCCACCGCGCGGGCATCATCCACCGCGACATCAAGCCGGCCAACGTGATGCTCACGCCCGGCGGAGACGTGAAGGTGATGGACTTCGGCATCGCCCGTGCGGTGTCCGACGCGTCGTCCACGATGACCCAGACCGCCGCCGTCGTCGGCACCGCCCAGTACCTCTCCCCCGAGCAGGCCCGCGGCGAGACCGTCGACTCGCGCTCCGACGTCTACTCCACCGGCTGCCTGCTCTACGAGCTCCTCACCGGCCGCCCGCCGTTCGTCGGCGAGTCTCCGGTCGCGGTGGCCTACCAGCACGTCCGCGAGCCCGCGCAGCCTCCGTCGACCCACGACACCGAGCTCACCCCCGAGGTCGACGCGATCGTGATGAAGGCGCTGGCCAAGCGCCTCGAGGACCGCTACCAGTCCGCGGCCGCGATGCGCTCCGACATCGAGCGCTACCTGGCCGGCCGTCCCGTCCAGGCGCCGTCGGTGGCGGCCGCCGCAGCGGCCCCTGTTGCCGGCGCCACCACCGTGCTCCCGGCCGCCGGCCCCCGACCCGGTACGTCGACCGCCGCGGCCCCCGTGCGCGAGGACGAGGATCCGCCCAAGCGCACCGGCCTGTGGATCCTGCTCGGAGTGCTCCTGCTGGCGCTGGTCGCCGCAGGGATCTGGATGTACAACAACAACAGTGACGACCCGGTCGAGCAGGTCGCCGTGCCCGACGTGGCCGGCATGACCCAGGCCCGCGCTGTGCAGGCCCTCAAGGCCGAGGAGCTCGTGCCTGTCATCGAGGAGGCCGCCCACGACACCGTCGCGGAGGGCAAGGTCATCGACACCGACCCCGAGGGTGGCACGGACGTCGACCCGGGCAGCGAGGTGACCGTGACGGTCTCCACGGGCAAGCCGGACCTGCAGGTGCCCACCGTGCTGGGCCTGACCCGGGCGGAGGCCGAGGAGAAGCTGACCACCGCTGGCTTCAAGGTGACCTTCCAGGAGCGCGACACCGACGAGCCCAAGAACCAGGTCGTCGACCAGACCCCCGCCGCCGACACCAAGGTGAGCTACGGCAGCGCGGTCACGGTCTTCGTCTCCGACGGCCCCGAGGAGGTCCCCTACGTCGTGGGCAAGACTCGCGAGGAGGCCACCAAGGCCCTCGAGGACGCCGGCTTCAAGGTGTACGTCGACGAGACCGACGAGGAGTCCGACGCCAAGCCGGGCGAGGTGGTCGACCAGAGCACCGCGAAGGGCGACACCGCCGACCAGGGCACCGAGATCCGGATCACCGTCTCCACCTACGAGGCGCCGAGCGAGACACCCACGGCGAGCGAGACACCGACGACGACGGAGCTGCCGACGGGCCTCCCGACCGACGAGACGACTCCCTGACGGGGGTTGGTCAGGAGGTCAGTGGCTGGGCGTACTCCAGGCCGCGCAGGCCGTCGTACGCCGGCACCGTGATGCCCTGCTCGTCCTGGACCTCCCAGCCGAGCTGGAAGCGATCGTCCTCGACGTACTGGCGGTAGACGTTGACTCGGTAGTCGCCGTCGATGCTCGCCTGCATGGCCTCGGGGTCACCGACCGCGGTGATCACGTAGGGCTGCGGGTAGGGGATGCCCTGCAGCTCCACGGAGTTGCCGGCGCACTTGATGCCGGTCGTGGAGATGATGCGCTGGCCCTGGATCATGATGCCCCGGGCGCCGGCCCGCCACATCGCGTTCACGACCGCCTGGATGTCCTGCTGGTGCACCACCAGGTCGTTGACGTTGTCGACGTCGTCGCGCAGCTCGTCGGGCCCGTCGGAGAGCGTCACCGTGAGGCCGTCGCCGTGGACCGCGCTGAACCCGGCCGGTCCTTCCAGGCGCCTGGCCCCGGCCCGGGTGCGACGTACCTGGTCGTCGTCGACGCGCGCGGAGAGCCGCTCGACGTCGTCGTTGAGGGAGCGGGCCTTGTCCTGGAGCTGTTCGTACTGGCGACTCTCGCTGCGCACCAGTGAGGGCAGGTCCTCGACCCGCCCCGGACGCAGGTCGGTGCCGCCGCTGCTGGTCGCGCTGACCACGAAGAGCGCGCCGGCGGCCGCGAACACGGCAGGGGTGCTCAGCCGCCAGGCGACGCGTTTGGCACGGTGCTCGTGGGTCGGCGGGGTCATGGCGACTACGCTAACCCGGTGCGCCCGGGAGTCCAGACGCACCCGGTGAAACATGCAGAGGAGAAGTCGGTGTCGAAGTCCAAAGACAAGCACGAGCTCATTGATCCGGATGCGGTCAAGGGACCCATCTTTTCAGTGAGGCTCCTGCTGTCCGTGCTGCTGATCGCCGCGGGCATCGCGTACGTCGTGATCTGGACGCTCTACGTCCGCGACCTGCGCGACTTCGACCAGGCGTTCCCGAAGCCGAAGGGCGGCGAGCCCGACACGTTGATCCCCAGCATGGACAAGCTCAAGGACTGGAACTGGGCCGTCGGGTTCGGCCTGATCTTCATCGGCCTGATCGCCGCGGCGCACCCCAAGACCCCGCTGGGCCGCGGCCGCGGAGTCGTGGTCGGCATGCTCGGCTGCTTCCTGATCGGCCTGATCTGGATCTGCACCTTCTACGTCTTCGCCGACCGCCCCGAGGGCGAGATCTGGCTGCTCGGCGACCTCGGCCAGCTCAACCTGGCCGTCGGCATCGGCTTCATGGCCGTCGGATTCACCTTCGCCACCCGCTGGGAATGACCAGCAGCTCAACCACACGACAGGGCCGGTACTCCACCGGCCCTGTTGGCATTTCAGGCCGCTGACCTGCGGAATCACACGCCTGTAAGTTCTCCACAGGAGTTATCCACAGTGTGCATAACTCGTCTCGGTGGCGGTGAGGGTGGGTGGGCGGAGCCCTGTTCTCGGTGCACAGCCTTGCAGCCAGTTTGATGCGAGCGGCACGGTGCACAAGCTGGCGCACGCCGAGCATGGAGGGGCTCGAAGTACGCCGTACGCCCGTGGTTGTTCACTTCGACCTACAGTTCACGCCGCAGGTGCGTCCGCAGAGCGTGATCTTGGCACTGCCGCGGCTGAACTGTATGCCCAGGTGAACATCCCTGGTCTTCGGCGACCGGTCCATGCCCACGTGAACGCGCCGAGGCGTGGCGGAATGGGGAGCCGCGGGCGGCGTCGAGGGGCTTGGCCGCGGCGCCGGCAGCGGTGGTCGGGCACAAGGAGCGGCCCCCGAGCGACGCGACCCCGCAGCGCCCGCGGTTCCCCCGCGCAGCCGCGGCCCCGTCGGATCTCCCCAGGCCGAGCGCCGCGGAATTAGACGAGGACGGAGGTGCGGGCGGCGATGATGCCGAGCACGGCGACCAGGACCAACCCGACGCCGAGCGCCTGCCAGAGCGGCCGGCGGTTCTTCGGCGCGTAGGCCAGGACCGCGGCGAGCGCGGCACCGCCGAGGAACCCACCGAGGTGGCCCTGCCAGGAGATGTTGGCGCCGGAGAAGGTGATGAAGACGTTGAGGCCGATCCAGACCAGCAGCTGGCTGACGTTGCCGCCGGCCTTGAGGCCGACCACGAGCAGGGCACCCATCAGGCCGAAGATCGCACCGGAGGCGCCGAGGGTCTGGCTGCCGGTGTCGCTGAGCCAGTAGACCGCCGCGGACCCGGCCAGTCCGGAGACCAGGTAGACGGCCAGGAAGCGGGTCCGGCCGACGAGTCGCTCGAGCTCGGGGCCGAGGAACCACAGCGCGAGGAGGTTGAAGGCGATGTGCAGGATGTCGACGTGCGAGAACATGCTGGTGACCAGCTGCCACGCGTCGCCGCCCGCGACGCCGCCCGCCCACTCGGTCGCCTGCCCGGAACGGTTGGCCGTCTCGCACGCGTATTCCGAATCGAGCCCGGGGTAGTACGACCCTGGCTGGTCGGGGGCCAGGCACCTGCCCAGCGGGGTCAGGGCCAGTCGCGCCACCCATTCGCTGTCGTGACCGCCGGTGGCCCGGATCAGCAGGAAGACCAGGGCGTTGAGCCCGATCAGCACCATCGAGGTCAGCCCGGGGTTCCCCGACTGCGAGCCGCCGTACGGCGTACGCCCGCTGCGGGTCTCCTTGGATCCCCGGTGCACGCACTCGGGGCACTGGAAGCCGACCGATGCCGGGATCATGCAGTCCGGGCAGATCGGGCGCTCGCAGCGCTGACACTTGATGTACGCCTCCCTCCCCGTGTGCCGGTAGCACACGGGGACGGAGGACTCAGGCGGTGTGCTCAGGGCCGGACGACCTCGACGCTGTTGATCACGACGTCTTCGGTCGGGCGGTCCATGCGACCGGTCGGCGCGGTCGCGATGGCGTCCACGACCTTGCGGGACTCCTCGTCGGCGACCTCACCGAAGATCGTGTGCTTGTTGTTCAGGTGCGGGGTCTGGCCCACCGTGATGAAGAACTGCGAGCCGTTGGTGCCCGGGCCGGCGTTGGCCATGGCGAGCAGGTAGGGCTTGTTGAACTGCAGCTCGGGGTGGAACTCGTCCTTGAACTGGTAGCCGGGGCCACCGATGCCCTGGCCGAGCGGGCAACCGCCCTGGATCATGAAGCCGTTGATGACCCGGTGGAAGATCAGGCCGTCGTAGAACTTCTCGCCGGAGCGTCCGGCGTCGTCCTTGTACTCCTTGGTGCCCTCGGCGAGGCCGACGAAGTTCTCGACGGTCTCGGGGGCGTGGTTCGGGAACAGGTTGATGGTGATGTCACCCTTGTTCGTCTTCAGGGTGGCCTGCAGGTCAGCCATGACTGCCTTTCGTCGAGTGGTGTTCGGGACGATCTTCGCAGGCCCGGACAAGCCGGGGAAACAGCAGGTGCCGGACGCGCGGTTGGTTGCTGCCCACCTTTGGTGTTGGATCGAAGACAACGAACCGAAACGGGAGGCATTCACGATGGGCAAGCGCCACAAGAACACCCTGCTCGAGTCCGCAGCCGAGGCCGCCGAGAATCTCCGGCCCCACCTCGAGTCCGCTGTCGACACCGCCAAGGAGGCGGTCGAGAACGCCCGTGACCGGGCCCTGCCCCTCCTGGAGGACGCCCGCGACAAGGCGGCGCCGATCATTGCCGAGGGGCGGGCGCTCGCTGCCGAACGAGCACACGAGGCACGTGAGAAGGCCGGCCCGCTGCTCGCCGAGGGCCGGGCGCTGGCCGCCGAACGAGCACACGAGGCACGTGAGAAGGCCGCTCCGCTGCTCGCCGAGGGCCGGGCGCTGGCCACCGAACGGGCCCTGGCCGGACGCGACGCGACCGTGGCCAAGGTGAACGAGCTGCGCGGCATCGAGCCCGAGCCCAAGGGCGGCAAGCTGAAGAAGCTGCTCTTCTTCGGCGTCCTCGTCGCTCTGGGCGGCGTGCTGGTCAAGAAGCTGCGTGGCACCCAGGGCCCCGGCGACAACTGGCAGTCCACCTACACCCCCGCACCCGCACCGAGCGCGGCCAAGCCCACGGAGAAGCCGGGTGCACCGGCCGAGCGGGCCGAGGACGACCAGGCCGCCGCGACTCCCGACGAGGCCATCTCCGACGCCGTGGAGTCCCCGCACCCCGACACGACGCCGGACGACCCGGCCGAGGTGGTCGACCTGAAGGCGTTCGCCGACACACCGGCTCCCGCCGATGTTCCCGCCGAGGGGCCGTACGGCGCGGGCTCGGCCGCCCCGCTCGAGGACGGCGCGGGACCCGACGACTCGTTCACCGTCAAGGGGAACGCCGACTCGATGCTGTACCACACGCCGGAGTCACCCTCCTACGCGCGCACCAAGGCGGAGGTGTGGTTCACGGACGCCGAGACCGCGGCGGCCGCGGGCTTCAAGGCCTGGAACCACAAGCAGCAGCACTGATCACCGCGTGGGGGTCCGGGTCAGGCGTCGAGCGCCTCGGCCCGGGCCCCTTCTTCGCGCACCCGCCGCGTTGCCCGGTGCTCGGCCCAGAAGCTGAGCACCGGGATCGTGCCGCAGATCAGCGTGACGACGGTGAACGGCAGCTCCCACCGCTCCCGGCGGGCCAGCAGGAACGCGGTCACCAGGAAGATCATGTAGAGCCAGCCGTGGGCGACGCCGAGGTACGTCGTGATCCATTCGCCCAGGTGCTGCAGGTCGGTGCCGTCCTCGAAGAGGTACTTCAGCGGCACGCCGATCAGGATGAGGACAATCAGCAGGACACCGACGATGGTGGCCATCACGCGATAGCGGGTCAGGGCTGGGTTCTTCACGCGGCCGACCCTAACCGCTCGGTCTCGTCCTTCACCCAGCGCCACCAGATGAAGCCGGCGAACAGGCCGAAGACCCACCACTCGATGGCGTAGAGCAGGTTGCGCAGGGCCGTCGTACGCCCGACCTCGGGGAGCTGGTCCAGGCTGGCCGCGGAGAGTCCGTCGGTGCCGTCGTTGATCGCCGTGTCGCCGTGCGGCCAGTCCCCGTCGGCGACCTCGTCAGCCACCACGGCGTAGGCGCCGTACAGGTCCTGGTCGACGTGCTGGAGCGCGTCGGCGAGCCGCACCTGCGGCAGCACGTCGTCGTTCGGGTCGTCGTCGACCGCGCCGGTGCCCTCGGCCGGCTGGAGGAGCGCGACGAACCCGGTCTCGCCGGTCGGTGCCGGCGGCGCGTCCTCGACCTCGTCGGTCCAGCCGCGTACGACGAGCAGGGCGGCGCCGTCCTGGCCGTCGATGGCCACTGGGGTCATCACCCAGTAGCCGTCGTGGCCGTCGTGCTCCCGGCCGCTGACGTAGAGCGTCGCGTCGGGCACCCACGTGCCGCGTACGACGACGGGCTGGCCGACCTTGCGGCCCGGGAAGGCAGCGTCGGGCCCGATCACGTCGGTCAGCTGCTCGGGCTCGACCCGGGTCAGGTCACGCGCTTCGGCGGCGCGGTGCGCCTGCCAGGCGTTGAGCTGCCAGACGCCGAGCGCGCCGGCGATGGCCACGAGCACCAGGGCCAGGAGGTGGAATCCCCAATAGCGTGGAGCAAGGAGGGGACTGGCGGGCACGCCCCAACTGTACGGAGCGTGACCACGGTCGCCCGCTTCGGGATCATCGACGGACGCCGTCGTGCCTTCCAACGGGCACAACGGCCGGATTTGGCCCGATTCCGAGGGTGAGAGCGTCGTTGTGCCCGTTCTTCGGCACGCCCAGGTTGCTCCAGGTTGCTTCAGCCGAAGAGGGAGACCAGGAGCAGGCATCCGAGGGAGGCGAGGGCCCAACCCGCGGAGGCACCCAGGAAGACTGAGGTGGCCACCGCGCGACGTCGCAGGATCAACGCGACCAGGAACAGCAGGACGGTCACGTCAAACGTGAACCTGACCTTGTCGCCGAGGCCGGAGGCAAGCGCGAAGACGGTCCCCACCAGGGCCCCGGCCACCGCACCGTAGGCCAGCCAGTGTCGGATCGGGGTGGCGAACCGGAGCCGCCGCTCGTGTCTCTCCTCCGGCGGGTTCGGCTGGTCGATCCGGGACATTCGGTGGATTCTCCTGGGCTGGGTCGGGCGAACGGACGACGCGCCGTCAGAGACCGGTCGGCTCGTCGAGCGGCACCAGCTCGTTGCACACGGCGAACGGCAGGTGGTCGCCGAGGACAAGGTTCGCAGCCGCCACCGGATTGCGCACCTTCCAGCCGACCCGCCCGGTCGAGGGGTCGCCCACCGGCATGCCCTTGAACGCGTCGTCCCACGTGATGGTGCCGGTCTCGGGCCAGAGGTCCATCAGGTCGGCACGGTCGTGCAGGTCGGTGCGGTCGACGTCCATCCGCGCGGTCGCCACCTCGTCGGAGAACGTCACGGAGAACGCGCCGAGGGGCAGCAGGTCACTGACGTCGTACCTGTTGCTGAGCTCGTCCTGGTCCTCGAAGTCGGCGTCCGGGCCGAGCGCATCGTTGACGGGGATGCAGCCCTTGCGGAGGTACGTCGACTCGGCGGCATCGTCGTCGAGCAGCTCCGGCAGCGACGGTTCCGCGGCCCAGACCGGGTCGCCTTCGTCGGCGATGCCTGAGACCAGCAGGTGCTGGTCGGCCAGCACCGTGGCGTCCTCGAGCGGTGCGACGTCGTCCTTCACGGCCCTGCTCACCTCGGACATGTCCTGGTCTGGCCGGAAGCCGAGCACGTAGCCGGAGCCCTCCGGCCCGGTGAAGCGCGCCTCCCAGTCGACGTCGTCCTGGGTGAAGCCGTGGTCGAGCCACAGCCGGGAGTGCTCCTCGCGCAGCAGGCCGGCGGTCAGCATCACGCTCTCGCGATCGGCCTGTTCCCAGAACGCCGTACGGTCGGTCATCAGCGAGTCGCTGGTCAGGTCGTCGACGCCGAACCGGGCCCGGATCTCGTCGTAGTCGGTGATCGTCAGGATCTCCGCCTCGGCCGGAACGAGCGCGAGCACCAGGCGCGGGTCACTCACTGCCTGGTGCTCAGGGGGCTGCAGCTCCTCGGGCACCGTCGTCGGGAGCGTGGTCGGCTCGGCCTTCTCGCGCTTCGGCCGGTCGTCCCCACCGCAGCCGCTGGCCAACGACGCGACGAGCAGGAGTGAGGCAACCAGCCGAGTCGGTGTCACGCCGGGATCGTACCCGGGACCGGACGTGGAAGACCGAGCCCGGCGCGCACTCAGCCGATGAGGCGGGCGGCGAGGTCGCGGGCGGCGCGGGCTGGGTGCGGGTTGCCCCGGGTGGAGCCCATCACGAGCGTTCCCTCGATCAGCAGGTGCAGCTGCTCGGCGGCCCGACCCGGGTCGTCGTGACCCAGCGCGGTGAGCTCCGTGACGAGTAGTGCGCGCAGGCGTTGCCGGAAGGCGTCGGTCTCGGCATGGGCCGGGTGCTGGGGGTCGGTCAGCGCCAGATCGGTCGCGAAGTAGCGGCAACCGCGGAAGTCGGCGTTGGCGACGAGCTCGTCCAGGCGGTCGAAGAGTCCGAGCAGCCGGGTGCGCGGCTCCTCAGCACCGGCCAGCGCCTCTTCGTACCACGCGATGTCCTGCTCGGAAGCCCGACGGATGACCGCCTCGATCAGGCCGTCCTTGCCGCCGAAGTGCTCGTAGAGCGACCTGCGGGCGACGTTGGCCTGCTTCAGCAGGGCGTCGACGCCGACCGAGGCGCCCTGGGAGTAGAAGAGATCCTGCCCGGCCTCGAGGAGTCGCTCCCTGGGTCCGGGTGCCTTGTCGGCGCTCATCTGTGGATCCGAATCCTTCCCTTGACGGTAGAACGATCAGTCTATACCTTCGGAAATAGACCAATCGATCTACTTCTGGAGGATGAGATGAGCACTGCACCTGACACCCGCGACACCGCCGAGACCGTGGCGCTGTTCAACGAGGCGTTCCGCACCGGCAACACCCGGGCGATGGCCGACCTGGTCCACGACGACTGTCTGATGGTCTCGGCCCAGCCGGCACCCGACGGCACGGCGTACGTCGGGAAGGACGCGTGCGTCGCGTTCTGGGCCGAGCTGATGGACGACGAGTCCACGACGTTCGAGGTCGAGCACGTGTTCGCGGACGGGGAATGGGCGACCGTGCGCTGGCGCTACCGGTTCGGTCCCAGCGACGCGGAGTCGGTCCTGGGCGTGAACGTGACTCGGATCAGTGACGGTCGGGTCATCGAGCAGCTCGGCTACACCAAGACCCCGGGCAGCCTGCCGCTACCCGAGTGAGCCTCGACTGCGCATCAAGACTCCGCCTCCCACGACCAGAGCCAGTCCGAGCCAGAGCAGACCCAGTGGCGGACCGCCGGTGTCGGGCAGGCCGGCCTCGTCGGCTCCCGATGCCGGGCCCTTCACCGTCGTCGTCCCATCGGGGGTGGTGGGCGCGGGGTTGGTGTCGGCCGGCGCGACTCGAAGCCTGACCAGCTGGGGCGCCGACGTCATGGCCGCGTTGCTGGCGGTGTAGGTGAAGGAGTCGGAGCCGACGTAGCCAGGCGTCGGTGTGTAGGTGAAGCCGCCGCCGGGGCTCAGGGTGAGGTTCCCGTGGCGCGGCTCGACGTCGACCGCTGCGGACAGCCCGGCGAGAGCACGCGGGGCAAGAGCGATTCGACGCGTGCTCGGTGCCGGAGCACCCGTGTCCGGGTCGGAGTCGTTGCCCAGCACTCCGTCACGGTCGGAGACGGTCAAGGTCTCCCCGGCCGTGGCGTCGTACCCGTCGGCGCGCGTGACCGGTGCGTCCGGTGACGGGCCCACCTCGATGGTGGCGAGGCCGTTCGCCTCCAGGCCGTCGGGATCGGTCACGGTGTAGTGGAACTCATCGGGGCCGAAGTGGTCGGCCGCGGGCGTGTAGGTGAAGGAGCCATCTGCCTCGAGGGTGAGAGAGCCGCCCTTACCGGTGCTGATCGCGGTTCCGATGCCGGCATCCTCACCGTCGACCTCGCTGACCGTGAGGGTGTCTCCGTCGGGATCGCTGTCGTTGGTCAGGACGTTGCCCGTGGTCGGAACGTCCTCGACCGTGGTGATGGGGTCATCGGTGGCGACGGGGGCGAGGGAGTCCTCGCCGTTGAAGTTCGCGTCGGGCGTGTAGGTGAAGGACCCATCGGCATTGAGCACGACCGTCCCGTGCGTCGGGCCGCCCACGAGCGCAGCAGTGAGGCCGTCACCCTCGGGGTCCGTGTCGTTGGTCAGGACGTTCCCGGTCGTGGGGACCTCCTCGTCGCCGGTGACCGAGTCATCGACGGCGGTGGGCGCCCGGTTGGCTGTATCCACGGTGATGGTTGCCCGGCCTTCGTCACACAGGGACGGAGTGTCGTCGTCGCACACGTTGTAGAGGAACGTGTCGGTGCCCTGGAAACCGAGGTTCGGTGTGTAGGTGAAATCTCCGTTGCGCCAGAGGATGATGGTTCCGTTCACCGGAGCACTCCAGAGGGCGGCGTTGAGCCCATCGCCCTCCAGGTCGATGTCGTTGGTGAGGACGTTGCCATTCGCCGATCCCCCCTCCACGGTGGCGGTGTCGTCGTTCGCCACCGGGGCGTCGTTGAGGGAGGGAGTCCTCGCCGTTGAAGTTCGCGTCGGGCGTGTAGGTGAAGGACCCATCGGCATTGAGCACGACCGTCCCGTGCGTCGGGCCGCCCACGAGCGCGGCAGTGAGGCCGTCACCCTCGGGGTCCGTGTCGTTGCTCAGGACGTTCCCGGTCGTGGGGACGTCCTCGTCGCCGGTGACCGAGTCATCGGTCGCGACCGGGCCGGCATTCACGACGCTCGCCCGATGCAACGGAGCACCCGCGGCCGGGCCGGCGAACACACCCGCGGACCCGGAGGCCAACGCGACGGCCAGGGCGGCGACCAGCACGCGGCGACGGAGCCACTCTCGGTGCTGACGGACAGGTGCAGGGCGAGCGGGCAGGGTGCCAGTCATGAGTGCTCCTCGAGTGCAGTCGATCAGCACGCTAGCGACATCCGGGCCTGCGCACCCTCGGAATGCAAAAAGTTGTGTCGCCCAACGACGTCGGCCGAGTCCACCCGAAATGCCAGAAACCGCAGGCTGGCCTGCGGTTTCAGTGAGTGGAGCCTAGGGGACTCGAACCCCTAACCCCCTGCTTGCAAAGCAGGTGCGCTACCAATTGCGCCAAGGCCCCGGACGACCGGGCCGGTCGGGGCCGGAACGGTCGGGTGGGTCAGTTCTTCGAGACGTCGTCGGTCGCGGCGGCCCAGAGAGCCTGCTCGTTCTTCGACTCGTCGAGCTTCTTCTTCGCGAAGACGGCGCCGGCGGCGGCCAGCAGGACAAGGATGATCTTCTTCATGGGAGTGCTCCCCTTCGTTGCGACGTGGGATCTTTGGGTGGGCCTAAGAGGACTTGAACCTCTGACCTCTTCCTTATCAGGGAAGCGCTCTAACCGTCTGAGCTATAGGCCCGTGCTGCTTCGGTCGACCAAGGCCAACCGACGGGGAAGATTACCCCACCGGCTGGGCGGCGTACAAAACGGGGCGATCCTGGTCTCGATACGGTCGCTGCGCGACCTACTCGACCGACGAGGGCGAGGGTCAGCGCTCGTCCTCGGCGAGGGTCAGTTCGACCCCGCCGAGCAGGGCCGCGGCCATGTTGTAGAGGAACGCACCGAGGGTCGCCATCGCGGTGAGGAGTACGACGTCGATCACCGCGACCAGCATCGTGAAGCCGAGGACCCGCGACATGCCGAGGTAGTCCTGGACGTCGAAGCTCGTGCTGTCTTCGCCGATGACTGTCTCGACCATCTGGTTGACCGAGTCCCAGATGCCCGCCATGCCCAGCACACCCCACACGATCGTCACCGCGACAATAGTGACGATGCCGAACGCGACCGAGAGCAGGAAGGCCGTCTTCATCACCGACCAAGGGTCGATGCGGGTGAGCCGCAGGCGCGCCCGACGCGGACGGCGACCGCCCGACGTCTTGGCCGCGCGCTCGGCTGCCTTGGGCGACTCAGGGTTCGCGCTGGCCCGCATCTCGTCGGCCGCCGAAGAGATGGCGGTGCTGATGCGGGCGCCCAAGGTGGCCGGTTTCTGGCTCTCGGCCATCAGTCATCACTCTCCTCGGAGGCGGGGTCTGCCTCGGCGGGGTCGGTGTCCGTGGGGGTTTCCACGGAAGCGTCGGCCTCGATTGTTGCACCCTCGACCACGGAATCCGACTCGTCGGCGAGCTCCTCCTCCTCGCGAGCCTCGACCGAGCGGGCCACCACGGCCACCTCGTCGCCCTTCTTCGGGGTGACGAACTTGACCCCCATCGTCGAGCGTCCGGTCGACCGGAAGTTCTCGTTGATCGGGCTGCGGACGACCTGACCGGAGTTGGTGATCGAGAGGACCTCGTCGCCCTCCTCCACGATGAACGCGCCGACCAGGCCGCCGCGGTCCTCGTTGGCCAGTGACATCGCCTTGATGCCGATGCCGCCACGGGACTGCAGGCGGTACTCGGTGATCCGGGTGCGCTTGGCGAACCCGGCGGCGGTGATGGTGAAGACGTACTGCGGGTGGACGCCGAAGTAGGCGCCCGGTGCGGCAGCCTCGGCCTCGGCGGCCTCCACCGCTTCGGCGCCGGCGGCACCGTCAGCGTCGAGACCGGCCTCGGACTCCGCCTCGACCTGCGCGGCGCGGATCACCGACATCGAGAGCACGGAGTCGCCGTCACGGAACTTCATGCCCGAGACGCCGGAGGTGGCGCGACCCATCGGCCGCAGCTGCGAGTCGTCGGCCGGGAAGCGGATCGCCTGGCCCTTGCGGGAGACCAGCAGGATGTGGTCCTCGCTGTTGACCAGCTCGGCACCGATCAGCTCGTCGTCGTCCTCGCGGAAGTTGATCGCGATGACGCCGGCCTGGCGCGGGCTGTTGTAGTCGCCCAGGCGGGTCTTCTTGACCAGGCCGTTGCGGGTCGCCAGCACGAGGTACGGCGCCTGCTCGTAGTCACGGATCGCCAGCACCTGCGCGATCGACTCGTCGGGCTGGAAGCTGAGCAGCCCGGCCACGTGACCGCCCTTGGCGTCACGCGACGCCTCGGGCAGGTTGTAGGCCTTGGTGCGGTAGACCCGACCGGCCGTCGTGAAGAACAGCAGCCAGTGGTGGTTGGTGGTCGAGATGAAGTGGTCGACCACGTCGTCGCCGCGCAGGGTCGCGCCACGCACACCCTTGCCGCCGCGCTTCTGCGTGCGGTACTGGTGGCGCAGGGTGCGCTTCGCGTAGCCGCCACGGGTGATCGAGACGACCAGCTCCTCATCGGGGATGAGGTCCTCCATCGACAGGTCGCCGTCCGCCGCGATGATCTGCGAGCGACGCGCGGTGCCGTACTTCTCGACGATCTCGGCGAGCTCCTCGGAGATGATCCGGCGCTGCCGGGCCTCGTCGGCGAGGATGTCCTCGAGGTCGGCGATCTCGAGCTCGAGTTCGGCCAACCGGTCGAGGATCTTCTGGCGCTCGAGGGCGGCCAGACGACGCAGCTGCATGTCGAGGATGGCCTGCGCCTGGATCTCGTCGATCTCGAGCAGCGCGATCAGCCCGGCGCGAGCCTCGTCGACGTCGGGGGAGCGGCGGATCAGCGCGATGACCTCGTCGAGGGCGTCGAGCGCCTTGCCGAGACCGCGGTAGATGTGGGCGGCCTCTTCGGCCTTGCGCAGGCGGTACTTGGTGCGCCGCTGGATGACCTCGACCTGGTGGGTGACCCAGTTGCTGATGAACTGGTCGATGCTCAGCGTGCGCGGCACGCCGTCGACCAGGGCCAGCATGTTGGCGCTGAAGTTGGTCTGCAGCTCGGTGTGCTTGAGCAGGTTGTTGAGCACGACGCGGGCCACCGCGTCGCGACGGAGCACGACGACGAGGCTCTGGCCGGTGCGCGAGGACGTGTCGTCACGTACGTCGGAGATGCCCTGGACCTTGCCGGAGTCGGCCAACTCGGCGATCTTCAGCGCCAGGTTGTCCGGGTTGACCATGTAGGGGAGTTCCTTGATCACCAGGCAGGTGCGGCCCTTGGCGTCCTCGTCGATCTCGATGACCGCGCGCTGGGTGACCGAGCCGCGACCGGTGCGGTAGGCCTGCTCGATGCCCTGGCGCCCGACGATCAGCGCGCCGTTGGGGAAGTCGGGGCCCTTGATGCGCTCGAGGAGGGCCTCCTGGAGTTCCTCACGCGTGGCGTCGGGGTGCTCGAGCGCCCACGTCGCGCCGTCGGCCACCTCGACCAGGTTGTGCGGCGGGATGCTGGTGGCCATGCCGACCGCGATGCCGGCCGAGCCGTTGACCAGCAGGTTGGGGAACCGGCTGGGCAGGATGGTCGGCTCGGAGGAGCGGCCGTCGTAGTTCGGCTGGAAGTCGACGGTCTCCTCGTCGATGTCGCGGACCATCTCCATGGCCAGCGGCGCCATCTTGCACTCGGTGTAACGCATGGCGGCCGCGGGGTCGTTGCCCGGCGAGCCGAAGTTGCCCTGGCCGAGGATCAGCGGCGCCCGCATCACCCACGGCTGCGCGAGACGCACCAAGGTGTCGTAGATCGCGGTGTCGCCGTGCGGGTGGTACTGACCCATGACGTCACCGACGACGCGCGAGCACTTGCTGAAGCCCCGGTCGGGACGGTAGCCGCCGTCGTACATCGCATAGAGCACGCGACGGTGCACCGGCTTGAGACCGTCGCGTACGTCGGGCAGGGCTCGCCCGACGATGACCGCCATCGCGTAGTCGATGTAGGAGCGCTGCATGGAGGTCTGCAGCTCGATCGGCTGGATGCGACCGTTGTCGTTGCCGCCGCCGTGGGTGCCCGTGGGTGTCTCGGTCATGACTGTCTCTTGTCTCTCTCGTCGCTTCTACCCGAATCTAGGAACTGTGTTAGAGATCTAGATATCGAGGAATCGGACGTCCTTGGCGTTGCGCTGGATGAACGACCGACGTTGTTCGACGTCCTCGCCCATCAGGATCGAGAAGATCTCGTCGGCCTGCGCAGCGTCGTCGAGCGTGACCTGCAGCATCAGGCGCTGGTCGGGGTTCATCGTGGTCTCCCACAGCTCGTCGGCATTCATCTCACCGAGACCCTTGTAGCGCTGGACCGGGTTCTCCTTGGGCAGCTTCTTGCCAGCCGCGAGACCGTCCTTCATCAACGCGTCGCGCTCGGAGTCGGAGTAGACGAACTCGTGCTCGGCCGGCTTGTTCCACCGCAGCCGGTAGAGCGGCGGCTGGGCCATGTAGACGTAGCCGTGCTCGATCAGGGGCTTCATGAACCGGAACAGCAGGGTCAGCAGCAGGGTGTTGATGTGGTGGCCGTCGACATCGGCGTCGGCCATCAGCACGACCTTGTGGTAGCGCAGCTTGTCGAGGTTGAACTCCTCCTGGAGGATTCCCGTGCCGAGTGCCGAGATGATCGCCTGGACTTCCTGGTTGGCCAGCACCTTGTCGATGCGGGCCTTCTCGACGTTGAGGATCTTTCCGCGGATCGGCAGGATCGCCTGGATGCGCGGGTCGCGGCCCTGCTTGGCCGAACCGCCGGCCGAGTCACCCTCGACGATGAAGACCTCGCACTCGGCGGGGTTGGTCGACTGGCAGTCGGCGAGCTTGCCGGGGAGTCCACCGCCACCGAGCAGGCCCTTGCGGCCACGGGCCAGGTCGCGCGCCTTGCGGGCCGCGATGCGTGCCGATGCCGCGGCCTGCGACTTGCGGACGATGTCGCGCCCCTCGGCCGGGTTCTGCTCGAGCCAGGCACCGAGCTCTTCGTTGACGGTGCGCTGAACGAAGCCCTTGGCCTCGGTGTTGCCGAGCTTGGTCTTGGTCTGGCCCTCGAACTGCGGCTCGCCCATCTTGATCGAGATGATCGCGGTCAGGCCCTCTCGGATGTCGTCACCCGAGACCCGGTCCTCGCGCTTCTTGATCAGGCCCCACTCCTCGCCCCAGTGGTTGACCAGGCTGGTCAGTGCCGAGCGGAAGCCCTCTTCGTGGGTGCCGCCCTCGTGGGTGTTGATCGCGTTGGCGAAGGTGTGCACCGACTCGGTGTAGGAGGTGTTCCACTGCATCGCCATCTCGAGCGACATGTGGTTCGTGGCGTTCTCCGGGCTCTCGGCCTCGAACGCGATGATCGTGGGGTTCGCCTTGTCCTTGCGACGGTTGAGGTGCTCGACGTAGTCGACGAGGCCGCGGTCGTACTTGAAGACCTGCTCGATGCCGCCGCCCTCGTGGCGCTTGATCGCGTCGGCCCCGGCCTGGTCGATGTCGTTGCTGATCGTGTCGTCGGCAACCGCGTCGGCGACGTCGTCGGCCGAGGGACGCTCGTCGCGGATCACGATCTCGAGGCCCTTGTTGAGGAAGGCCATCTCGCGGATGCGGTGGGTGATCGTCTCGAGGGAGTACTGCGTGGTCTCGAAGATCTCCTCGGAGGCGTAGTAGGTCACCGTGGTGCCGGTGCCCTCGCCCTCCTTGAGCTTGCGGACCTCGAACAGGTCGGCGTCGGGGACACCGAGCTGGAAGCTCTGCTCCCACAGGCTGCCGCGGTTCTTGACGTGGAGCACGAGGCGGGTCGACAGCGCGTTGACCACCGAGACGCCGACGCCGTGCAGGCCACCGGACACCTTGTAGCCGCCGCCGCCGAACTTGCCGCCCGCGTGGAGCATGGTCAGTGCCATCGTGGCGGCCGGCAGCTCCTGGCCGGGCGCGGTGTCGGTGGGGATGCCGCGGCCGTCGTCCTCGACGCGGACGCCGCCGTCGGCCTGCAGCGTGAGCACGATGCGGGTGCAGTAGCCGGCCAGGGACTCGTCGACCGCGTTGTCCACGATCTCCCAGATCAGGTGGTGCAGGCCGCGTTCACCGGTCGAGCCGATGTACATGCCCGGGCGCTTGCGCACCGCCTCGAGGCCTTCGAGCACGGTGATCGCCGAGGCGTCGTACGTCGTGCCCTCGTCGGGTGCCGTGTTGACTGCGTCGTGGGAAACGGTGCGGGCCCCCGAGTCCGGCGGGATGGTTGCCTCAGTGGTCTCGACGACCTCGTCGTTGTCCGGCACGCGTACCTCTTCTGTTCGTCCTCGACATGCAGAAGGTCGCTGCTTCTGTGAGCGTGCGACCCAACCGTCATATTACCCGCCGGAAGCCGGGAATCCACGGCGTGACCCCTGGAATCGGGGGATCTGTGGATGAAATTGCCCATTTCCCGGCTCTGCAGGGCGGCGCGGACGCGTTGGCAGGGGGTCGGCTGGGTCCCCATACGTACGGCGACCCCGCAGATCGGCATTTCGGCGCGGGCGGCAGCGCTCGACGTACGCGCTTCGACTCGTGCGCCCTTGTTGACACTTTGCACGCGGCGGGCGGGGTGCAAAGTGTCGTGGACAGCGCGTTACTCGGGGAGGGGGATGGTCAGCCGTAGGTGTCGCGGGGGCCCCGGCCGTCGCGGACCCCGAGCCGGCCCTTCTTCCACGACGGGAGGTTGGGTCCCTCGACCTCGATCAGGGTCACTGCCCCGTGCCCGAGGTCCTCGTTGAGCCGCCGGACCAGGGTCGGTGCCAACAGGCGCAACTGGGTGGCCCAGGCCGTCGAGTCGGTGCGCACCGTGAGGCGGCCGTCGGCGTACGTCGTGGGCGTGCAGTGCTGCGCGACCTCGTCGCCGACGATGCTGGCCCACCGACCGAAGACGCCGTGCACCTTGAGGTCGAGCGCCCACCCATGGTCGGAGACCAGGCGGCCGAGCGTGGTGTCGAGGGTCTGAGGATCACGCTCGTCAGGGAAGGCGCCAGACGACTTGGGCCGCCGGCCGCGCGGCATGCCCTCGGGCAGGTCGCGACGACGACGCTTCTTGCGCGCCGGGCTCAGCGCCGAACCGGCCACCGATTTGGCGATCGACCTGGCCAGGTCGAGCCCGGTGTCGTCGTGGTCGGGGCTGACCCAGAACGTCGAGTCCGGGGTGGGCTCGTCCGGGGTCTCGACGGAGTCGGCCATCGGATCGGCCGCCTCGTCGACCGGGCCGTCCTCCGGTTCAGGTTTCACGGGAAACACTGTCCTCCACGGCCGCACCGTCTGCCACTGGACCGTCTTCCTGACCCGCACCTGCCTGGCCGGTGTCCCCCGCGCGCTCCGCGCTGACCGCCCCCTCGCGGGTGACCGTGCCGTCGGCCACGACGTACCGCACCCCGGCCAGCGCGGCCGGCACGTCCTCCGGAACGGCGGCGGTGACCAGGACCTGCTCGGCACCGGCGACCAGCTCGGCCAGCTGCCGGCGGCGTTGTACGTCGAGCTCGGCGAACACGTCGTCGAGGATCAGGATCGGGTCGTCGCCGTCACTGCGCAGCAGGTCGTACGACGCCAGCTTGAGTGCCAGCGCGAACGACCATGACTCGCCGTGTGACGCGTAACCCTTGACCGGCAACCGCGCCTCGGTGCTGCCGAGGGTGAGCACCAGCTCGTCGCGGTGCGGCCCGACCAGGGAGATGCCGCGGTCGAGCTCGTCCTTGCGGCGCACCTCGATCTCAGCGAGTAGTGCCCCCTCGATCGACGACTGCTCGACCAGCACGCCCTCGAGGTCGAGCGAGGGCTTGTAGGTCAGGTCGGCTTCGTCGCGCGAGGCGCCGCGGGCGACGGTCTCGTAGGCCTTGCCGACGTAGGGACGCAGTGCCTCCACCAGCCGGATCCGCGCGACGAGAAGCTCGGCACCGAGTCGGGCGAGGTGCTCGTCCCACACGACCAGAGTCGCCAGGGCGCCCTCCTGCGAGCTCGAGCCGCGGCGCGCGTTGCCGGCGGTCTTGAGCAGCGAGTTGCGCTGCTTGAGCACCCGGTCGTAGTCGGATCGCATGCCGGCCAGCCGCGGCGTGCGCAGGATCAGCAGGTCGTCGAGGAAGCGGCGGCGGTCGGACGGGTCGCCCTTGACCAGGGTGAGGTCCTCGGGGGAGAAGACCACCGTGCGGACCAGGCCGAGGATCTCCCTGGCCCGGGGCAGGGGAGAGCGGTTGATGCGAGCGCGGTTGGCCTTGCCGGGGTTGAGCTCCACCTCGAGCACGGCGGTGCGACCGTCACGCACCACGGCCGCGCGGACGATCGCGCGCTCGGCGCCCGAGCGGATCATCGGCGCCTCGCTCGACACCCGGTGCGACGACAACCGCGAGAGGTAGTCGATCGCCTCGACCAGGTTCGTCTTGCCCTGCCCGTTGCGGCCGATGAACGCGCAGACCCCCGGCTCGAGGGGTACGTCGATGGCGGCGTACGAGCGGAAGTCCTGCAGGGTGAGGTGGGCGACGTGCAAGTGGTGCTATCTCTCCGACGGGGGCGACTGGTCGCCCGAGCCCGCCTTCTCTGCGGCGCCGGTCTGGTCGGGGGCGCCGCCGCCTGCCGCGTCGCCTCCCTTGGGGGCGTCGGTCTTCATGGCGTGTCCACCGAACTGGTTGCGCATGGCGGCGACGGCCTTCATCGCGGGGGAGTCGTCCTGGCGCGAGATGAAGCGGGCGTAGAGCGCGGCGGTGATGGCGGGGGTGGCGACCGCGTTCTCGATGCCGGCCTCGACGGTCCAGCGGCCCTCGCCGGAGTCCTCGGCGTAGCCGGCAATGCCCTCGAGTCCGGGGGCGTCGTCGAGTGCGGCGACGAGCAGGTCGAGCAGCCAGGAACGGATCACCGTTCCCTCTCGCCAGGAGCGGAACACCTCGGTCACGTTGTCGACCGACTCGACCTTCTCGAGAAGCTCCCAGCCCTCGGCGTACGCCTGCATGATGGCGTACTCGATGCCGTTGTGGACCATCTTGGAGAAGTGGCCGGCGCCGACCTTGCCCGCGTGGACCGAGCCGAACTCGCCCTCGGGACGGAGCGCGTCGAAGGCCGGCTGGACCTTCTCGACGTCGGCCGCGTCGCCGCCGTACATCAGGGCGTAGCCGTTCTCGAGACCCCAGACGCCGCCGGAGACACCGCAGTCGACGTACCCGATCTTCTTGGCGGCGAGGAGCTCGGCGTGGGCGATGTCGTCGGTCCATCGGGAGTTGCCGCCGTCGACCACGACGTCGCCCTCACCGAGCAGCTCGCCCAGCGCGGTGACCGTCTCGCGGGTCGGGTCGCCCGCGGGCACCATCACCCAGACCACCTTGGGGGAGGGCAGCTTCTCGACCAGTTCCTCGAGCGAGGCGACGTCGCTGACGTCGGGATTGCGGTCGAAGCCGACGACGGTGTGGCCGGCGCGGCGCAACCGCTCACGCATGTTGCCGCCCATCTTGCCGAGCCCGATGAGTCCGATTTCCATGCCTTCTCCTCAGTGGTGGTGGGAGGTGTGCGTTGTCGGGAAGCGGTGCCGGACCCGCGGGGTCAGGAGAGCAGGCGGCGCGGCATCAGCAGGTAGCGGAAGCCGCTGCCCTTGCCGTCGACGCCGTCGCCGGAGGTGCCGCTCATCACGACGGGCTTGGACGCCTGGGTGAAGGCGAGCTCGACGACCGGCTCCTCGATGGCGGTCAGGCCGTCGAGCAGGAACTGCGGGTTGAACCCGGTGGTGATGTCTTCACCCTCGATCGTCGCCTCGATCGACTCGCTCGCCTGCGCCTCGTCGCCGGAGCCGGCGTCGAGGGTCAGCACGCCGTCGCTGAACGCCAGCTGGACGGCGGTGTTGCGCTCGGCCACCAGGGCGACGCGCTTGACCGACTCGATCAGCGCGGCCTTGTCGACCTTCGCGACGGTGAGGTGCTCGTTGGGGAACAGGCTGCGGACCTTCGGGAACTCGCCGTCCAGCAACCGGGTCGTCGTACGACGCACACCGCCGGGGGCCGCACCCTCGAAACCGATGATGCCGTCGCCGGAGCCGCTGGCGGCCAGGGCGATGCTGACCTCGCTGCCCGACGTCAGGGACTTGGCGGTGTCGGCGAGGACCTTGGCCGGCACCAGGGCGGCCACGCTCTCGTCGGGAGTGCGCGGCGACCAGCCCAGCTCGCGGTGGGAGAGCCGGAACCGGTCGGTGGCCAGCAGTGAGATGGCCGAGCCGTCGATCTCGATGCGGACACCGGTCAGCACCGGGAGCATGTCGTCGCGACCGGCCGCGGTGACGGCCTGGGCCACGGCGTGGGCGAACACGTCGCTCTGCACGGTGCCGGTGGCGGCGGGCATGTCGGGCAGCGACGGGTAGTCGTCGACCGGCATGGTCTGGAGGCTGAACCGCGCCGAGCCACAGGTCAGCGAGACCCGGGAACCGTCGATGGTCATCTCGACCGGCTTGTTCGGCAGGCTGCGGCAGATGTCGGCGAGGAGCCGGCCGCTGACCAGGGCCGTGCCCTCGTCGGCGACGTCGGCAGCGAGGGTGGCGCGGGCCGAGGTCTCGTAGTCGAACGTGGAGAGGACCAGGCCCTCGTCGCCCGCCTCGATGAGCAGACCGGCCAGGACAGGGACGCTGGGCCGGACCGGAAGGCTGCGGGCAGCCCAGGCCACGGCATCGGCGAGAGCATCACGCTCGACGCGGAACTTCACGGTTCTTCTGCCTCCGGATGGGTGTCGTCACAAGTCTGGACTGTGCATCCTGCCATGACGGTGGGTGTGTGGTCATCGGCCGGTGTAGTTCTCCCCAGAAGCCCGCTCGCTTGAAGTTCACGGGCATTGGGAGTCCAGATAGGTCTCATCGTTGTCGTAGGTTCGGTGGAAATTGTGCATAACTGTCATCGTGGCTGGTCAGAGGCGGTTTTGGAGTGCACAGTCCCTGTGGGCCAAATCGTGACGAACGGCTGGGCCGTGTGCATTCGGGCCGGGTGGAATGACAACTTGCAGTGCGAGTCCACAACTCACTCATTTGTGTTTCGTGGTGATCGGGCCCGGTTGTCCACAACGTCGTCAGGTCTGGCGGGCCTGCATCTTGATCCGGTTGGTGAGCTCGCTGACCTGGTTGAAGACCGACCGGCGCTCGGCGAGCAGGGTCTTCATCTTGCGGTCGGCGTACATCACGGTGGTGTGGTCGCGGTTGCCGAACTGGGCGCCGATCTTGGGCAGCGAGAGGTCGGTCAGCTCGCGGCAGAGGTACATCGCGATCTGGCGACCGGTGACCAGGTGCCGGCTGCGGCTCGGGCCGGTGAGGTCCTCGATGGAGACCCCGAAGTACGCCGCGGTCTGCGCGATGATCGCCGCCGCGGTGATCTCGGGCTCCCCGCCCTCGGGGATGAGGTCCTTGAGCACGATCTCGGCCAGGGTCAGGTCGACCTCCTGGCGGTTCAGGCTGGCGAAGGCGGTGACCCGGATCAGCGCGCCCTCGAGCTCGCGGATGTTGGTCTGGATCTTGCTGGCGATGAACTCGAGCACCTCGGGTGGCGCGGTCATCCGCTCGATCGCGGCCTTCTTGCGCAGGATCGCGATGCGGGTCTCGAGGTCGGGCGGCTGCACGTCGGTGATCAGGCCCCACTCGAACCGGCTGCGCAGCCGGTCCTCGAGTGCCTCGAGCCGCTTGGGCGCCCGGTCGGAGGTGAGCACGATCTGCTTGTTGGCGTTGTGCAGCGCGTTGAAGGTGTGGAAGAACTCCTCCTGCGTCTGCGTCTTGCCCTCGAGGAACTGGATGTCGTCGATGAGGAGTACGTCGACCTCGCGGTAGCGCCGCTGGAACGTCTCGGGGCGCTTGTCCTTGATGGCGTTGATGAACTCGTTGGTGAACTCTTCGGACGAGACGTAGCGCACCTTGGCGCCGCGGTAGAGCGAGCGCACGTAGTGGCCGATGGCGTGCAGCAGGTGGGTCTTGCCGAGCCCGGAGTCGCCGTAGACCAGGAGCGGGTTGTACGCCTTGCCCGGGGCCTCGGCCACGGCCACCGCCGCGGCGTGCGGGAAGCGGTTGGAGGAGCCGATGACGAACGTCTCGAAGGTGTACTTCGGGTTGAGCCGGGTCTCGAGCACACTCCCCTGAACACTTGTCGACATGTCGACAAGTCCACTTGTCTGCATGTCGTCGATCGGGTGGTCGGCGCGGCCGCCGCCCTGGTGGTGCAGGTCGTCGCGGGTGTCCGGGACCGGCGGCGGTGTCACGGCCTGGTCGTCGAACGTCGCTTCGTCGAGCTGCGGGTCGACAGTCACCGCAATGCGGACCCGGTGGCCCAGTGCTTCGGTGAGCGAGTCCTCGAGGCGGGTGCGGAGCCGGCCCTCGAGCTGACCCCTGGTGAAGTCGTTGGGCACGGCGATGATGGCGGTGTGCTCGTGCAGGGTGACCGGTTCGCTCGAGCGCAGCCACGCGCGCTGGTTCGGCTGCAGGTCGTCGACGAGGGTGCGCCAGACCTCGTGGAGCGTGGGCTGCCCGGGAGTTGCGCCGTCGCTGTTGTCCACCTGTGGATCCCCCAACTTGTTGCTCGCGGGGCGGCCGGAGCCGCCGATTGCCTCACATCGTCCTGCTGCGCCGTTCCTCGGCGAGGTCGGCGGAAATCTTTCCACAACTTTGTCCACAGGCTGTGAACGCCGGGTGTTCCTTGTGGAGAACCCGGCCCCATTCCGCTCCGGAGCAATCGATCGTGGTGCGTTTTCCCAGTTCAGAGGCCCTTTTCGGGACAATGTGACGGGGGTCACGGACGCATGCCCGTTGATCCGGAATCGGGGTCGTGGGGAACCTCGGTAGAGGCGAACGTAACAAGCGGAAGGCCCCCGGATCAACCCGTCATCCACAGGCTGGTGGATGGTGAGTTTGACCCTCTCTTCGCGCAACGCGTACCGTTACTTGGTCACCCCGGTGTCGACCGGTGCCGCATGTCCACGACTGCCCTGCCTGCAGGGCCTTGCGTGGGTGGGCGGTGCCAGCCGAATAGCTGCCCGTCGCGTTGGGCACCGTGTGAACAACAGCGGAATGGCCACAACGCCAGTCCAGAACGATCAGATCAGAACGTCAGTCCTGAACACCCATCCTCCAGGGGAGATAAAGCTCGTGAGCAAGCGTACCTACCAGCCGAACAACCGCCGCCGTCACAAGGTGCACGGTTTCCGTCTGCGCATGCGCACCCGCGCCGGCCGGGCCATCCTGTCCACGCGCCGTCGCAAGGGTCGCAGCAAGCTCGCTGTCTGAGCCCGCTGCTGAATCTGCGCGGCCGTGCTGCCCCGGGAGCACCGCCTCACCACCGGCGCTGACTTCCGTTCCGCATCTCGCAACGGCCGCCGTGCCGGTTCGCGGACGCTCGTCGTACACCTCTGGGTGGACGACGCGACCGACGCACCGGTCCGTGTCGGGTTCGTGGTGAGCAAGGCAGTCGGGAATGCGGTCATCCGCAATCGCGTGAAGCGTCGACTTCGACACCTCGTCCGGGAGCAACTTTCGTCGCTCCCGGACTTCGGCGTGCTCGTGGTCCGTGCGCTGCCCGCCTCGGCCGAGGCGTCGTACGCCGACCTGGCCGACGACCTCGCCCGAACCCTCGGCCGGGTGAGCGCGTGAAGTACCCCCTGATCTGGTTCCTCAAGGCCTATCGCCTGTTGATCAGCCCGCTCTACGGGCAGGTCTGCCGCTATCACCCCTCGTGCTCGGCGTACGCGCTCGAAGCGGTCACCCGTCACGGCAGCATTCGCGGAAGCTGGCTGGCTGTGCGCCGTCTGGCACGCTGTCACCCGTGGGCCGCCGGCGGATACGACCCCGTGCCACCCAATCGTCCTGCCCCACCCGCCCCTCTCCAAGGAGCCTGAGTGTCCTTCCTCGGCGACATCGGCCACTTCATCATGGTCCCGCTGTACTACGTGATCTCCGTCGTGCTGGTGGGCTTCCACAAGCTGTTCAGCACGTTCATGGACCCGGCTGGCGGTGCCGCGTGGGCGTTGTCGATCGTCGGGCTGACGCTCGTGATCCGTGCCGCCCTGATCCCGCTGTTCGTGAAGCAGATCAAGTCTTCACGCAACATGCAGCTGCTGCAGCCGAAGGTCAAGGAGCTGCAGAAGAAGTACGGCCACGACCGGGAGCGGCTCGCCCAGGAGACGATGGCGCTCTACAAGGAGGCCGGGACCAACCCGTTCGCCTCCTGCCTGCCGATCCTGCTGCAGATGCCGATCTTCCTTGCCCTCTTCCGCCTGCTCGACCAGGCGGCGAAGAAGGGCAAGGCGCACGGCGTCCTGGACGAGACCGCCGCGCGTCAGTTCGGCGACTCGAAGCTCTTCGGCGTCGACCTCGCCGGCACATTCCTCAAGGCTGACGGCGACCACCGCCTGCAGGTCATGGCGCTGGTCTTCGTGCTGGCCATGCTGGTCACCACGTTCACCACGCAGCGTCAGCTGATGACCAAGAACATGCCGGCCTCGGCGATGACCGGCCCCTACGCCCAGCAGCAGAAGATGCTGCTCTACGTGCTCCCGGTGGTCTTCGCCGTCGGTGGCGTCGCGTTCCCGATCGGTGTCCTCATCTACTGGACCGTCTCGAACCTGTGGACCATGGGTCAGCAGTTCTACGTGATCCGCAACAACCCCGTGCCCGGCACGCCCGCGGCCGCCGCCAAGGCGGAACGCGACAAGGCGCACGCCGCCCGCAAGGGCCTGAAGACCGACGCCGAGGTGTCCACCGACACCCTCACCGAGGCCGTCGAGGAGCCGAAGGTCGCACCCCGCGTGCAGCCGAAGAAGCAGCCTCGCAGCCAGCGGACGAACAAGAAGAAGAGTCCGCCGAAGAAGCGTCCCTGACCTACCCATTGCACCAAGGAGTTCCACACGTGAGTGAAGAAGTGACCGAGGACGCCACGCGTCCCTCCCGCATCCAGCGTCTCGAGCAGGAGGGCGACATCGCCGCCGACTACCTCGAGGAACTGCTCGACATCGCCGATCTCGACGGTGACCTGGACATGGACGTCGAGGGTGACCGCGCCGCCGTGTCCATCGTCGGCGCCGACCTCTCGCAGCTCATCGGCTCCAACGGCGAGGTCCTCGAGGCCCTCCAGGAGCTCACCCGCCTTGCGGTCTACCGCGAGACCGGCGACCGGTCCCGCCTGATGCTCGACATCGGCGGCTACCGGGCCGACCAGAAGACGAGCCTGGTGAAGCTGGCCGAGGAGACCATCGCGCAGGTCAAGGAGACCGGTGAGCCGGTGTCCCTCGACCCGATGTCCCCCTTCGAGCGCAAGGTGGTCCACGACGCCGTGGCAGCCGGCGGCCTGCAGTCGGAGTCCGAGGGCGCCGAGCCGCGTCGCTTCGTCGTGGTGCTTCCGGCGTGACGGTCTCCTGATCGTGGTTTCACGTGAAACACCCTCCGCGCCCCCGGAGACTCCGGAGGCGGCGCGGAGGGTGTTCGCATCTTCGCGACTCCCCCTCATCGAGGCGTACGCCGCCTCCCTTGCCGACGCCGGCGTGGTCCGTGGGCTGATCGGCCCCCGTGAGGCGCCCCGCCTGTGGGAGCGCCATCTGTTGAACTGTGCCGTGCTCGGTGACGCGATACCCGAGAACATGAGCGTCTGCGACATCGGCAGCGGGGCCGGTCTCCCCGGGCTCGTGCTGGCGATCGCGCGGCCTGACCTCCAGATCACGCTCGTAGAGCCACTGTTGCGTCGCACGACCTATCTGAATGAAGTCGTCGAAGCCTTGGCGCTCGAGAACGTCGAGGTGGTCCGCGGCCGTGCAGACGCCCTGCACGGCCGTCGCACCTTCGACGTCGTCACCTCCCGCGCGGTGGCACCGCTGGGTCGGTTGCTGGAGTGGTCGATGCCGCTGGTCTCCGCCGAGGGAGCCCTCGTGGCGATGAAGGGATCCTCGGTCGAGGACGAGATCGTCGAGGCCGCCCCCGTGCTTGCGAAGCTGGGCTGCACTCCCCCTGAGACAGTCGTGCTGGGCGAAGGCCTGGTCGATCCGCTCACGTATGCCGTGAGAGTGGCATGGGCAGGCCTCCCGACGGTACGTTTGGACGCTCCGGCAGGTGGTGGCTCGAAGCGTTCCCGCCGGCAGGCCCGGCGTGGCTCATGAGCGGCCTTTTCGAGTCACCTGCAGCACCCGATCAAGAGTTATCCACCGGGGAAAACACCTCTGCTGAGCGTGGTTCTCCACAGAGTCAGGTCCATTCTCCACAGGAAGAGGATTCCGTGGTTTCACGTGAAACATCGGCCTCCACCCCCGGATTCGTGGTCCGAACGGCCGCGGAGGTCGCGGATTCGGAGCCCACCTTCCAGAGCGAGAGCACGCCGCTGGCGCGAGCCGCCGAGCACTCCATCCTGGCTCGACGCTCGGCCTTCGGTCGCCCGTCGGTCGGTCGCCCGGCCCAGACCCGGGTGATGGTCGTGGCCAACCAGAAGGGCGGCGTGGGCAAGACCACCTCGACCGTGAACCTGGCCGCCGCGCTCGTCCAGCTCGGCCAGCGTGTCCTGGTCATCGACCTCGACCCTCAGGGCAACGCGTCGACCGCACTTTCGGTCGAGCACCACCGCGGCGTGCCCTCGACGTACGACATGCTCGTCGAGGGCTCCCCCCTCGCAGAGGTCGCCAGCCAGAGCCCCGAGTTCGAGAACCTCTCGGTGGTCCCCGCGACCATCGACCTGGCCGGCGCGGAGATCGAGCTGGTCTCCGTGGTGGCGCGCGAGAGCCGCCTCCAGAAGGCGATCGACGCGCACCCCCTCGTCGGCACCGAGGCGGAGGCCGGCGAGGAGCGCTTCGACTACGTGCTCATCGACTGCCCGCCGTCCTTGGGTCTGCTCACCCTCAACGCGCTCGTGGCCGGCGCGGAGATGCTGATCCCGATCCAGGCGGAGTACTACGCGCTCGAGGGGCTCGGACAGCTGCTCGAGACCGTCGACATGGTGAAGAAGCACCTCAACAACCGCCTCGACGTCACCACGATCCTGATCACCATGTACGACGCCCGCACGCGACTGGCCGCAGGTGTGGCCGACGAGGTACGAGAACACTTCGGCGACACGGTGCTCAAGACCTCGATCCCTCGTTCCGTCCGGGTCTCGGAGGCCCCTTCCTACGGTCAGACCGTGATGACCTACGATCCGGGATCACCGGGGGCACTCAGCTACCTGGAAGCGGCGCGCGAGATGGCGACCAAGGGAGCGAAGGCATGAACCAGAAGCAGACCCAGCGACGTGGCCTCGGACGTGGCCTCGGTGCGCTGATCCCGACCGCTCCCGCGGAGCCCCAGGACGCACCGTCAACAGACGGCACGCCGGGTCACGCGTCGACCCCTACTTACTACGCCGTCGGCGCCATGTCGTCGGCAGCCACGCCGCAGGACGGTGCGGGCGCCGCAGCAGTCGACGCCGGCGACACTCCCTCAGTGGAGGCTCCCCTGGTCGCGGGGGCCTACTTCGCCGAGCTCCCGCTCAAGTCGATCACCCCGAACGCCCGTCAGCCGCGCCAGGTCTTCGAGGAGGAGGCGATGGCGGAGCTGGTCCACTCGATCCGCGAGGTCGGCCTCCTCCAGCCGATCGTCGTACGTCGCCTCGACGAGGACGGCGCCGACGGTGAGCCGGCGTACGAGCTGATCATGGGTGAGCGCCGGTGGCGGGCCTCGCAGGAGGCCGGCCAGGAGTTCATCCCGGCGATCGTGCGTCAGACCGGCGACAACGACATGCTGCGCGACGCGCTGCTGGAGAACCTGCACCGTTCGCAGTTGAACCCGCTCGAGGAGGCGGCCGCCTACTCGCAGATGCTCGAGGACTTCGGCTGCACGCACGAGGACCTCGCCGGCCGGATCGGTCGCTCGCGACCGCAGATCTCCAACACGTTGCGGCTGCTCAAGCTCTCTCCCGCTGTGCAGCGCCGAGTCGCTGCCGGGGTCCTCTCCGCGGGCCACGCTCGCTCACTCCTCGCGGTCGAGGACGGCGACATCCAGGACCGGCTCGCCCAGCGCGTGGTGGCCGAGGGGATCAGCGTGCGGGGCCTCGAGGAGATCGTCTCCGTGGGCGACCATGGCGGCAAGGGCACCCGTTCGGCGCGCAACAAGCCGACGGCACCCGGCCTCGCCGATCTCGCCGAGAGGCTCTCCGACCGCTTCGAGACCCGGGTCAAGGTCGACCTGGGACGCAGCAAGGGCAAGATCACCGTCGAGTTCGCCTCGATGGAGGACCTGCGCCGCATCGTCGATGTCATGGACCCCCGCAACCGCCAGGACCGCCCGATCTGAGTTCCGTGAAGGCCCGGCCCCGGCGATCAGACGGGGTCGGGCGTTCTGGTTTCGTCACAAGTCACGATATCGATATGTGGTTTTGTCGACAAAACCACATATCGCTTGTTTCACGGGGAACATCCCACGGAAAGCACGCGCTCCCCACGGCAGATCTCTCGTGGGAAGTACAGGTTTCCCCGGCGCGCCGGGGAAACCTGCAGCATCACTTCTTGGCGGCCCGCTTGGCGGCGCGCTTGGCGGCCCGCTCGCGCTTCTCGTTGGCGTCGAGCACCTCGGCCTCCTCGAGCGTGGGGGCCGAGCCGCCGTACGACTTGGGCAGCCACCAGGAGCCCCCGGGCTGCTCGGCGGCGGGGTAGGCCCGGATCGTCTCGTCGAGCAGCTTCTGCAGGGCCGCCTTCAGCTCGGCGGCCTCGGCGACCGGGTCCTCGCCGGTCGGGTGCAACGGCTCACCCACGGCCAGCGCGATGGTCTTGCCGCGGGAGAAGTCCTTGGGGTGGTCCTTGGTGATGATCCGGTGCGTGCCCCACATGATCACCGGGAGGAGGGGTACGCCGGCCTCGGCGGCGATGCGGACGGCGCCGCTCTTGATCTCCTTGATCTGGAACGACCGGGAGATGGTGGCCTCGGGGAAGATGCCGACGGCCTCTCCCTCACGCAGGTAGCGGACCGCCTCGTGGAACGAGTCGAGGCCGTCGGCCCGGTCGACGCGGATGTGGTGCATGGAGCGCATCACCGGCCCGGCGATCTTGTGGTCGAAGATCTCGCGCTTTGCCATGAACCGGACCTTGCGGCCGGACGGGTTTGCGGCGAGGCCGCCGAACACGAAGTCGGCGTACCCGATGTGGTTGCAGGCCAGGAGCACGCCGCCCTCGCGGGGCACGTGCTCGGTGCCGGTCATCGTGAACCTGAGGCCGAGGGCTCGGAACAGGCCCTTGGCGGTGGTGATGATCGACGGGTACGTGAAGTCGCGCAACGGATGCTCCTCGGCGGGTGATGGTGACCACTAGCATGAGGGATGCATGGCGGTCGCGCACAGGCAGGGAGCCCTGACACCGTGGCGCGACCCCGGAGAGCCGGTGATGTCACGCAAGACGGTGCCCCTGACGCTGGACAACCTCGACGGGTTGCCCCAGCCCTGCCAGCACTGCCTGTTCTGGCAGCTCGACCCGGTACGCCGTGACCGGCTCGACGCCGAGGAGTCGGCCTGCGAGAAGGAGGCCTGGATCTCCGAGGTTCTCCGGGAGTGGGGCTCGTGCGGGCGGGTGGCCATGGTCGACGACGAGGCCGTGGGCTACCTGATCTACGCACCGACCGCCTGGGTGCCGGGTGTCTCGGCCTTCCCGACGGCGCCGGTCTCACCCGATGCGCTGGTCCTGACCACGGTGTACGTCGACCCGGCGTGGACCGGGCACGGCATCGGACGGTTGCTGATCCAGGGCCTGGCCAAGGACCTGATCAAGCGCGGGGAGGTGCGTGCCGTGGAGGCGTTCGGCTCGACGCGTGAGCAGGGCCTGGGGCACTGCGTCGTACCGGCGGGGTTCCTCACCCGGGTGGGCTTCAAGACGCAACGGGCGCACCCCACCCACCCGCGGCTGCGGATGGAGCTCCGGTCGGTGCTCACCTGGAAGGACGAGGTGGAGCAGGCGGTGGAGCGCCTGCTGGGTGTGGTGCGCCCGAAACGACCAGCGCCGAAGACCGCCCCTGGGGGGCTGCCTCCGGCGCGTGGGGGACTGAGCTGAGATCAGTTGATGAACTGGTCGAGTTCCTTCAGCAGCGCGGCCTTGGGCTTCGCGCCGACGATGGACTTCACGACCTCGCCGTTCTGGTAGACGTTGATCGTCGGGATGCCGGTGACGCGGTAGGTCGCCGGGGTGACCGGGTTCTCGTCGACATTCAGCTTGAAGAAGCCGATCTTGTCGCCGTGCTGGCCGGCGATCTCGTCGAGGATCGGGGCGACCTGGCGGCACGGGCCGCACCACTCGGCCCAGAAGTCCACGAGGACGGGCTTGTCGGACTTGAGGACCTCGGCGTCGAACTCGGCGTCGGTCACGGCTGCAATGTTGCCCACGGTTATCCCTTTCTGGTTCCCGGGCTGTCCGGGCTGGAAGCTTGGACTGGGTCGTGCACCTGACTCAACACGACCCCACCGACGATCATTCCCGGCGAGACCGGTGATCGCGGCCTCACGCGCCGGCGGTCTGGACTTCCTGGGTGATCGTCTCGGACTCGACGGCGGCGGCACCGGTGGCGGCCGCGTGGTCGAGGGCGGCGATGTAGCGCTCGGCGTCGAGAGCGGCCGAGCAACCGGTGCCGGCAGCGGTGATGGCCTGGCGGTAGTGGTGGTCGACCAGGTCGCCTGCGGCGAAGACGCCCTCGATGTTGGTGCGGGTGGAAGGCTGGTCGACGAGGACGTAGCCGTTCTCGTCGAGGTCGACCTGGCCGGTCAGGAGCTCGGAGCGCGGGTCGTGGCCGACGGCGATGAACAGGCCGGTGGCCTCGAGGGTGCGTTCCTCACCGGTGACCGTGTCGCGCAGGGTCAGGGACTCCAGCGAGTCGGTGCCGTTGATCGAGGCGACCTCGGAGTTCCAGGCGATGTCGAGCTTCGGGTCGGCGAAGGCTCGCTCCTGCATGATCTTGGAGGCGCGCAACTCGTCGCGGCGGTGGATCAGGGTGACCTTGGAGCCGAAGCGGGTCAGGAAGGTGGCCTCCTCGATGGCGGAGTCGCCACCGCCGACCACGGCGATGTTCTGGTCGCGGAAGAAGAAGCCGTCGCAGGTGGCGCACCACGACACGCCGCGTCCGGAGAGCTCCTCCTCGTTGGGCAGGCCGAGCTTGCGGTAGCCCGAGCCGGTCGCCAGGATCACCGAGCGCGCGCGGAACTCGCCGTCGGCGGTGCGCACCACCTTGGGGGTGGCGGTCAGGTCGACCGAGACCACGTCGTCGGGGATCAGCTCGGCGCCGAAGCGCTCGGCCTGGGCGCGCATCTCGTCCATCAGGGCCGGGCCCATGATGCCGTCGCGGAAGCCGGGGAAGTTCTCCACCTCGGTGGTGTTCATCAACGCGCCACCGGCGGTCACCGAGCCCTCGAAGACGAGGGGCTCGAGGTTGGCCCGGGCGGCGTACACGGCCGCGGTGTAGCCGGTCGGGCCGGAGCCGATGATGATCACGTTGCGGACGTCGGTGCTCATGGTGCGCAGGCCTCCCTGGCCGTTGGTCGATCCCGTGGGTCGATCTGGGTACGTCGGGTGCAACCGATCCTACGGGCGGGTCATTCCCCGGAGGGAAGGGTGACCGAATCGACGTAGCGGCCGCTCTTGGGGCCGCAGACGTAGAGGTCGACCCGGCGCCCGGTCGGTGACGGGGGGTGGAAGATGACCAGGGCGTCGCGACCGCGGTACGTCGCGGGCTGGAGCCAGGCGCCGGGAACCGCCTTGTCGGGTCCGCAGCGCCGGGTCAGGGTGGCAGTCTCTCGCGGGGTGACGTCGGCCTTGTACGCCTGGCCGTCCCGGAACGTGACCGGGCCGAGCTCGGAGGTCAGCTCACTCTCGAGGTCGTCCAGGTTCTGCGGCAGGCGTGCCGTGGTCGGTGGCTCCTCGGTTGCGGAGTCGGAGGAGCTGGGAGCGTCCTCGCCCTGGAGCGAGTCCTTGGCGGCGCCGTCGTCGGCGCTCCTGGACTCGGCGCTGCCGTTGTCGCCGTCGGGGGAGCTGTCGAGCATCTGGGTGACGCCGAGGCCGATGGCCGCCACGGCCGCGGCGGAGAGCAGTACGGCGGGCCAGCGGCGGGCCTTGCGCTCACGCCGCTCCGCGAGGGGTACGACGACAGCCCCGTCGGCGTCCGACGTGACGTCGGAGGAGGCGGCTTCGGGAGACGTGGCTTCGGGAGAGGTGGCGCGCTCACCCGAGAGGTCGGCCAGCACGTCGTCGAGGCGTGCCGCGACCTCGGCCGGCATCGGCTCGTCGTGGCGGGCGTCGGCAAGCAGGCGGCGGACCGCCTCGTTCTGGGCGGGGGTCAGCTCCGGGTCGGTCATGGCGATTCACCTCCTGGGTGGATGGGTGGCGAGGCGGGAGATCGAATGGTGGGACGGGGTCGGTGGCCGGTCAGGCGGGTGGCCCGCGCGGTGGGTCCGAGGATGAGACGGGGGAGGAGGCCGGCGGGTTCCCGGGCGTGGGCGGGCTCACGTCGGGTTCGCGGAGCACGCCCAGCAGCGGGGCCAGTCTGGCTCGCCCGCGGGCACACCGGGACTTGATCGTGCCGACCGCGCACTCGAGGATCTCGGCCGCCTCGGCGACGCCGTACCCCTCCATGTCGACCAGCACGAGGGCGGCGCGCTGCTCCTCGGGCAGGGTGCGCAGGGCGTCGAGGACCACGCGCCGGCGCTCACCGTCGGCGGCGGCGTCCTCGGGGAGTGGACCCTGGTCGGAGGTGCTGAGCGTGCCGCGTCCGGCGTACTCGTCGAGGTCGTCGGGCAGGGCCCCGGCGGCCCGGACCTTGTTGGCCCGGATCCGGTCGAGGCACGCATTGACCACCACGCGGTGCAACCAGGTGGTGACCGCGGCGTCTCCCCGGAAGCTGCCGGCCCGGCGGAACGCGGAGATCAGGCCGTCCTGGAGGGCGTCGGCGGCCTCCTCCGGGTTGCCCATGGTGCGCAGGGCCACTGCCCACAGCCGGTCCCGGTGCCTGCCGAACAGCTCCCCGAACGCGTCCGGGTCACCGTCGACGTGGGCGCGCAGGAGGTCGTGGTCGGAGCGGGTCACTCGCGCACCTGGATCTCGGCGACCCTGCCCCGGTAGGAGCCGTCGTTCGGCACCGAGGTCAGCCACAGCACGACCCACCGGCCGGTGGCGGCGTCGCCGGGCTTGAGCACAAGACGTCCCTGGCTCGAGGTCGCCGAGGCGACTGGGTCGAGGTCGTCGACACTCGCCGGGGCGGAGTCGCCGCCGACGACGTACAGCTCGGCAGCCGTGGGGTCGTTGAGCACGGTGGCCACGGCCGACCCGACCTGTTTCTCCTCGCCCAGGTCGACGACCAGGCCAACGCCGGGCTTGAGTCCGCCGGGTCCGAAGTTCTGGTCGTAGCCGGAGGTCTGCCAGGCCGTGGCCGCGTCGCCGTCGATGGCCAGCGGGGCCCGGTCTGAGTTCTCCTCGGGCGGGTCGCCGTAGGGGTCGAGGTCGGAGATGCCGACCGGTTTCAGCACGGCGCGCGCGGAGGTGGTGGTCGTCGCCCGGCTGTCCTCGTCGTCGTCGGAGGCACCGTCGGTGTCGCGGCCGCGGTTGAAGGCGTAGATCATCGCGACCAGGATCAGCAGTGAGGCGGCGATGATCCAGGCGGTGCGCATCCAGTTGCGGCCGGGGACGGAGTCGTCCTCGCCGGGGGTGTCGTCCGGGGCCGGGGGTACGGCGCCGGTGCCGGTCTCCCAGGGCCAGTACTGCGCGGAGTCCTGCTCGGCGCCGGGCCGGGGTGTGCGGACCGCCCGGCCCTCGGGCGGGTCGGGGGCGAAGAGCGGTCGCGCCGGCTGCTCCTCGAACGGCGGCGGAGGCGGGGGTGGCGGCGCGGGGCTGGGGCTGACCCAGCCCACGTCGCCGGAGTCGTCGTAGAACACGGGCGCGCCGGCGACGGTCTCCTCCGCCGGGCTCGGGCGCGCAGGCGGCTCGGGCTCCGGCGTCGGCTCGGGCTCGGGCTCAGGCTCAGGCTCGGGATCTGGTTCGGGCACCGGGTCCGGGGCGAGCACCAGTGCCTCGATGCGTGGCAGGCGCGGGTGGGTGTTGCCACGACGGCTGGCCGCCTCGGCCTCCGCCATCGCCGCGGGGTCGCCGACGTACTCCATCAGCGCGGTCGCGATCGCTGCGGCCGAGTCGTAGCCGTGGTCATGGGGTCCGGGGTAGGGGCTGAGCACCTCGTCGCAGAGTGTGTCGAGGATGCGGGGCACGCCGGCGCGGACCTGGCGTGGGCGCAGGGCTCGGCCGTGCTCCTGCGGGGCTGGCTTGACCGAGGAGGTCGAGATGCCGGGCCACTTGCCGGTGAGTGCGGCGTAGAGCAGGCCGGCGAGGTCGACGACCTCGGTGGAGGTGCGCCCCTCGGGCAGGCCGTGCAGCGCGGCGTCGACGGCGAAGCCGATCACCTTGACGGATCCGCGCTCGTCGATCAGGACGTTCTCGGGGACCAGGCGGCCGTGGGCCACTCCCGAGGCGTGGGCCGCGGCGATGGTCTCGCTGACCTCGCCGATCAGCCACGCCGCACGGCGGGGTGCCAGTGGCCCCTCGGCGAGCATGTTGTTGAGGGAGACGCCCTCGCCCCACTCGTTGACGACGTAGCAGTTGCCCGCGATCGTGCCGATGTCGAGCACCCGGAGCAGGCGCGGGTCGAGGAGGCGGGCCGAGCGCCGGGCCGCAGCACGCAGCTCGTCGGCCCGAGGGTCGTCCTCGCTGATCAGGTGCACCGCGACGTGGCGGGCCAGGATGTTGTCCCACGCCAGCCAGAACCGGGCGCCGCGCGCCTCGTTGAGCAGGTCGATGAGGCGGTAGCGGTCGACAATCACGTCGCCCGGTCGCCGGTACGCCGTCATCGTCGCTTCCCTCCCCATCGCGCGATCAACCAGATGAGCTTCCGGGGCTCATCGTAGGCCGCTTCTCAGCCGCGACGTGGGACCGGCAGGCGTCGCGACACGGTCTCGACGAGTTCGTTGACCTCGCGGATGTGCATGACCCGGGCCAGGACCAGGAAGACGAGGCCGTCGACCGCGGCCACGAGGGCCAGGAAGAGGACCGACGAGACCAGTCCGTCCCCGGTGCCGACGAGGGCGTCGAACCCGCGGGCCACGGCGTAGGCCGCCACGGCGGCACCGCCACCGGCGATCACGACACGGATCAGGAACCGCACCAGGCGCGGGGTCTGCAGGCCGCCGAGCAGGTGGCGGAGCAACACGTAGGAGCCGCACGCGCCCACGCCGTACGCACCGGCGTAGGCGAGGGCGAGCGCCGGGGCGGTGAAGTCTGCGTTGGTCGCCGCGACGAGCGCGACGGCCAGGGCGATGTTGACCACCGCGATCACGCACTGAACCCAGAAGACCGTGCGGGTGCGCTCGAGGGCGTAGAACCCGCGCAGCATGAGGTAGTGCACGGTGAAGAAGAGGATGCCCGGGGCGAAGAGCGCCACCGTGGGCGCGTAGTCGTCGTAGCTGTCGGCTGCCGCGCCGTACCCCCAGACCACCCGGGCGATGTCGTGGGAGAGCAGGGGGAGCAGCATCGTGAACGGCACGATGAAGGCCAGGCTGGTGCGCAGGGTGTCGGACAGGGTGCGGGCCAGGTCGGCGGGTCGACCGTCGGCCGCGCTGGCGGAGAGGGTGGGCAGGACAGCCGTGGCCAGGGAGACCGTCACGATGCCGTGGGGGACCATGGTCAGCAGGAACGCGCCGGAGTAGATGGTGTAGCCGGTGCCGTCCGCACCGTCTGCGGTGCCGCCGGATGCGAGTCGTACGACGACCGTGTACGCGATCTGGTTGACGATCACGAACAGCACCGTCCAGATGCCCAGCTTCAGCGTGTGGCCGAGGCCGGAGCCGCGGAAGTCGAAGCGCGGACGGTAGGTGAACCCCGCCTGCTTGAGGTAGGGCACCAGGATCAGGAACTGGGCGGCGATGCCGAGCGTCGAGCCGAGACCGAGCACCAGCTCCTCGCCACTGCTGTAGGCGCCGGTCGAGGACGGCCCGAAGACGACGAGGTAGGCCACCAGCACCACCATCGAGATGATGTTGTTGGCGATCGGCGCCCACATCATCGGCCCGAACCTGCCGCGGGCGTTGAGCACCTGGCCGACCAGCACGAACATGCCGTAGAAGAAGACCTGGGGCAGGCAGTAGCGGGCGAAGTCGACCACGCTCTCGCGTTCCGCTCCGGCGTGGCCGCCGTCGAGGTAGAGCGCCATCACCCAGGGCGCCGCGATGACCAGCACTGCCGTGACGCCGGCCAGGAACAGCCCGGCCAGGGTGATGATCCGGTTGGTGTAGGCCTCGCCGCCGTCGGCGTCGTTCTTCATCGCCCGGATCAGCTGCGGGACGAGGACGGCGTTGAACACGCCACCCGCCAGCAGGATGTAGAGCATGTTCGGGATCGTGTTGGCGATGTTGAAGAGGTCGGCGTGACCGCCGGTGCCCAGGGCCGCGGCGAGCAGGATCGACCGGATCAGGCCGCTGAACCGGGACACGATGGTGCCGGCCGCCATGACGGCGCTGTTGCCGATGACGGTCTTCGGGGCGGTCATCCGGGGTCCCTGGGCAAACCGCAGCGCAGTGAGGATTTGTCTGGGGTGGCGGTCATGCTGCGCGTGACTTCCGGTAGCGACGGATCAGGCGGACCGGGATGGCAAGGAAGAGGATGCCGACCCCGACGCCGAGGATCACCCAGATCACCTTGCCGACCGAGTTGGAGCGCACGCTCATCTCCTCGGAGCTGCCCAGCGGGCGCCCCTGGCTGTCAGTGGCCACGAGGTCGACCGGGTGCACCCCGATCGAGCTGGCGGTGGCGTCGAGCTGGATGGTGCGAGAGGTCTTCGCCCCGATCTCGATGGTGCCCGGCGCCCGGATCTCGAGGTTGTCCTGGGTGTGCGCCTTGATCGAGAGGGTGACCGGGACCTCGAGGCCGTTGGTGATCTTGACCGCGAAGGGCCCGTTGGCCGCGGAGAGGATCACGAACGACGGCGCCTCGATCGTGACCTGACGCAGGCGGCTCTCGAGCCAGCTGGTCGCGCCGTCGGCCAGCTGCTCGGCGGCGAACTGGTCGTCGCGCACCATGTAGGAGGTGTAGGTGAGCGCCTCCTCGGCGGTCTGCCGCTCGATGCCGTCGGTGTCGGCCAGGATGTCGTCGAGGGTGGCGCCGGCCTCCATCAGCTCGCGGGCCGAGGTGAACGACGCGGAGCCCAGCTCGCGCTGTTCCTGGCGCCGCGGGTAGTCGACCTGCTTCACCTCACGGGTCCGGCCACCGGTGTTCGTGGAGAGACGGCGTACGTCGACGAAGGGTCGATCCAGGCCGGCAAAGAAGTCGGACGCCGACGTGCCGGGGTCGAAGTCGGTGGGCAGGTTCACCAGGAGTGGGTCGGTGTCGTCGGCCAGGGAGCGCACGGCGGCCTCGGCAAGGGTCCGCTGGCGCACGGTCAGCGCGTTCTGGACATCGCCTGCGGGAACGTTGAGCATCGTGGCGTCGTACAGCGACATCTGGTGGTCGCCCAGCTGCAGCCGGGAGGGCTGGTCGGACTCCTCCTCGTCGTCAGCGGCGCCGGGAACCGCCTCGTCGGACATCAGCATCGTGGTGCCCGGGTCGATCTCGTCGATGGCGGCCCCGGGGAGGAGCCCGGACGGCGGTGCGACGGCGGGCGTGGCGCTGACCTTCAGCCGCTTGAAGACATCGCTCGAGAGCTTGCGCGACAACCCGTAGAGCAAGCCGTCATTGGCCGACGCGGCCGCGACGTCGAGGTCGCCGTACGGGAGGGCCAGCACTTCGTGGGCATCGGCCAGTGCAGTGACGTCGTCGAGCCAGGCCTGGGCTGCGCCGGTCGGCACCTCCTCGTCGACGGTCTCCTCGTCCTCGGTGGCGTCTGCCTCCTCGTCGGGGACGCCGAGGTCGCGGGGCGGGTTCCCGTCGGCGAGCTGCTCCACCGCGGTCACGATCGCGGGGTCGATCGCCCAGGTCACCGGCAGGGTGTCGGAGCCGTCGACCATGCTCGCCAGCTGGGCCAGGCGGCCGTTGGGGCCCAGCGCGGTGGCCCACCCGTCGACGTCGGCGAGGCGGCCGTCCGAATGGCGCTCCACCGGCCCGCGGATCGGCACCACGATCGAGGTGGGCACCTCCGGCCGTCGGACGTCGACCAGCGGGATGAACGTGCGGGCCCGACCGATGGCGTTGTCGGGGCGCTCCCCGTCGGTGTTGGCGGCCAGGGCCTGGACGCCGATCTGGTAGATCCCCTCGGCGCCACTGATCTTGGCCGCCCACACCTCGCGGGGCACCCGGATCGACCACGCCCGGGTCTCGCCCGGGTCGAGCGACGCGATGGACTCGTCGAAGTGGCCCTCGGTGGTGATGCGGTCACCGAACGGCAGGCGCGGGTCGGACTCGGCGGCCAGGTCGACCTCGGCGGAGGTGGTGAACGGTGAGAACGACAGTCGGGGATAGATCTTGACGTCGAGCCAGGGGTCGTCGCTGGTGTTGGTGACCGACCCGGTCAGCCGGATCGGTCCCTTGCGGGGGATCACCGACGGCGTCATCGAGTCGATGGTCACCGACAACGGGTCGGCCTCGGCGGCGCTCGTCGTACCGACCCGGGCGGGAGCGGCGACCGTGCCCGACACCGCGCCCGAGACCGGGGCGGCGACCGCGCCGGTCGCGGTCGCGGTGGGAATCACGAGTGCCGCTGAGGCGAACGCGACCGCAAGGACAGGGACCACGGGCGTGCGAAGGGCAGCCAGCGGTCGGATCACGGCGCCGACTCTATCGGCCTGCCGGGCGACTACCCTGTCTCCCGTGCCTGACGCCCGACCTTCCCCGATCCTGATCAGCGACGTCCAAGAGACGGTCGCCCGGGAACTCGAGCGGATCGCCCCCCTGATCGACGATCTGGGGGCCCGGTTCCGCGACGCCGGCCACGAGCTGGCACTGGTCGGCGGGCCGGTCCGCGACGCCATGCTGGGCCGGCTGCAGAACGACCTCGACTTCACCACGTCGGCGCATCCCGACGTCACCGAGAAGCTGCTCAAGGGCTGGGCAGACGCGCTCTGGGACATGGGCCGCGACTTCGGCACGATCGGTTGCCGCAAGGGTGAGTGGCAGGTCGAGATCACCACCTACCGCTCCGAGAAGTACGACGCCACCTCCCGCAAGCCCGACGTCGCGTACGGCGACTCGCTGGTCGGCGACCTCGGCCGACGTGACTTCACGGTGAACTCGATGGCGCTGACCGTGCCCGACCGCGGCTTCGAGGACCCGTTCGGCGGCATCGTCGACTTGGCCGCGCGCACCCTGCGCACGCCGGGACGTCCCGAGGACTCCTTCTCCGACGACCCCTTGCGCATGATGCGGGCCGCCCGCTTCGCCGCACAGCTGGGCTTCGACGTGGCGCCCGAGGTGGTCGCCGCGATGACCGCGATGGCCGGGCGGATCGAGATCATCTCGGCCGAGCGGGTCCGTGACGAGCTGGTGAAGCTGATCTGTGCGCCGTACCCACGCCGCGGGTTGCTGCTGCTGGTCGAGACCGGCCTGGCGTCCTACGTCCTCCCGGAGCTGCCGGCCCTGGCCCTCGAGCGCGATGAGCACCATCGGCACAAGGACGTCTACGAGCACACGCTGATCGTGCTGGAGCAGTCGATCGACCAGGAGGAGCGGCTGGGCAATGGACCCGACTTCGTCTCCCGGTTCGCGGCGCTGATGCACGACGTCGGCAAGCCGAGGACCCGACGCTTCGAGGACGGCGGGGTCGTCACCTTCCACCACCACGACGTGGTCGGCGCGAAGATCACCCGCAAGCGGATGAAGGCGCTGCGGTTCTCCAACGACGAGATCGACGCGGTCGCCAAGCTCGTCGAGCTGCACCTGCGCTTCCACGGGTACGGCGACGGCGAGTGGACCGACTCCGCCGTACGCCGCTACGTCCGTGACGCCGGCGACCAGCTCGAGCGGCTGCACATCCTGACCCGGGCCGACTGCACGACCCGCAACCAGCGCAAGGCGGCCCGGCTGCGCAAGGCGTACGACGACCTCGAGGAGCGCATCGCGCGGCTTTCGGAGGAGGAGGAGCTGGCCTCGATCCGGCCCGACCTCGACGGCACGCAGATCATGGAGATCCTCGGCATTCCGCCCGGCCGCGAGGTGGGCGAGGCCTACTCGTTCCTGCTCGAGCTGCGCATGGACGAGGGCCCGCAGTCCGAGGAGGCCGCCAAGGCGGCACTGCTGGCGTGGTGGGCCGCCCGCGTTTGATCCCCGTCCGGCGTGGACACCCTTCGCTCGTGACCCATCGAGCCGCAGTGTCAGCCCGCCGTACTTCCACACGAGCGAGCGCCGTGCTGGCCTGCGCCGTCCTCGCCCTCGGGCTGTCCGCGTGCGGTGACGGCGACTCATCCGGCGGGAGTGACGACTCGGGCAGCCGGTCGCGCGCAGGGCAGGCGAGCGCCGAAGAGGCGTATGCGGCGTACGCGCAGGCCGTGCGGGACGACGACGTGGACGCCTTCCGGGACGTGATCAGCGACGGCTTCTGGAGCGACCTCTCGCCGGAACGCACCGACACGGCCGACTACGTGCACGACCAGCACTGGGCGCTCGAGCACGACCTGTTGGTGCTGCCCGACGAACCCACCAAGGTGTTGGGTGCCCGAGAGGTCGGCCTCACCGACGACCAGATCTCTGGCGTCGGCACCCAGGCCGGCATCGACGGGCTCGGCGCCGACGACCTGGCCGTGATCGTCATCGAGGACGCTCACGTCGGTGTTCCCGAAGACTGCTACGACGAGCCCGACGCCGAGGAGTGCTCACCCTCCGACGAGGCACGGGCCGACGCGAGCGACGTGAACCTCGTGGTGCTGCGCGACGGGTCGACGTGGCGCGTCGCGGGCATGGAGCCGGCAGCCTAGTCCCACCCGGCAGTTGACAACCATTCTCAATAAATCTGAGAATCGTTCTCATGAAGCGATGGAGAATGATCCCAGTCCTGCTGGCCACCCTGATCGTGTCGGCGTGCGGCACCGAGACCGGCGAACCCACGAGTGAGGGCCGGTCGGGTGACGACACCGAGCCGGGCGCCGTCGAGGCGGCCGGGCCCGAGCCGCGCCTCGCCGTCACCTACGACGGCGGCGTGCTCGTGCTGCGGGCCAGCGACGGCGAGGTGCTGCTCGACCACCCGGCCGAGGGTTTCGTGCGGGCCAACCCCGCCGGGGACGACCGCCACGTGCTGCTCTCGACGAGCCGTGGCTTCGAGGCTCTCGACCTGGGCAGCTGGACGCACAGCCACGGCGACCACGGGCACTCGTGGATCGGGGAGCCACGCCTGACCGGCACGGTGTTCGAGGCGCAGGAGCCGGGCCACGTCGTGCACCACGAGGGGCACACGGTGCTGTTCGACGACGGCACCGGATCGTGGACCGTCTTCGACCCCCACGACCTCGCGGACGGCACTCCGGAGACCGACCGGGATGCCGCGGACCAGGCGCACCACGGGGTCGCCGTACGACTCGGGAACGGCAACCTGGTCCACACCGTCGGAGACGCCGAGACCCGCACCGGCGTACGCCTGGTCACCCCGGCCGGCCACGAGCTGGCCGCAAGTGACGCGTGCCCGGGCGTCCATGGCGAGGCGTTCGCGGGCGAGGTGGCGGTCTTCGGCTGCGAGGACGGCGCGCTCCTGGTGGACGGACGGACCATCACCAAGGTCGACAGCCCCGACGCCTACGGACGAATCGGCAACCAGGCCGGATCGGAGGACTCACCGGTGCTGCTCGGCGACTACAAGACCGACCCGGACGCGGAGCTCGAGCGGCCGACGCGGGTCTCCCTGGTCGACACGAGGAAGGGGACCATCCGGCTGGTCGACGTGAAGGCGAGCTACACCTTCCGCTCGCTGGGCCGGGGGCCGGAGGGTGAGGGCCTGGTGCTGGGCACCGACGGCAGGCTTCGGGTCATCGACGTGGACACGGGCCGGACCACCGCGACGATCCCGGTCCTCGACCGTTGGCGGGAGCCGGTCGACTGGCAGCAGCCGCGGCCGGCCCTCGAGGTGCTCGACGGCACGGCCTACGTCACCGACCCGGCCACCTCGGCGGTCCACGTCATCGACCTGGCCCGCGGGAAGGTGACGGACACGCTCGACCTGCCTCAGGTGCCGAACGAGATGGTCGCGTCGGCGGGCTGATCCCACTGTGTGACCCGTCAGTAACAGGTTCCTGTTGGTGCACTAGCGTCCGTCGTCATGACTGAGGTTCTGGAGCTTCTCGAGGAGTCCATCGACATCGACGCCGACCCGGCGACCGTGTGGGCGCTGGTGACCGACATGCCACGGATGGCGCAGTGGAGCCCGCAGGTGGTGAAGACGATCGTGCGCGGCGACGGCATCGCCCTCGGCACCCGCACGGTGAACATCAACCGGCGCGGACTCCTGGTCTGGCCGACCCGGTCCAAGGTGATCCGGTTCGAGCCCGAGCGGGAGTTCGCGTTCCGGATCAAGGACAACAAGTCCGTCTGGTCGTTCAGCCTCGACCCCATCGCCAACGGCACCCGGGTGGTGCAGCGGCGCCAGGTGCCGAATGGCACGACGAAGATCTCCGACACCCTGATCAAGGCCGTGATGGGTGGGCAGGAGTCGTTCCAGCTGGAGCTGCGCGGCGGCATGCGCCAGACCCTGAAGCGGATCAAGGCCGACGCCGAGGGCACTGGCTGAGTCAGCCGCCTGGGTGATGCGGCCCGGCCTGCGGAGGCCGAGCCGCGCCGATCAACGGTGGCGGGTTTGTCGGCGCGGCCGATGGGGGCATGCTTGGCGCCATGAAGAGCGACCTTTTCGACCAGTCGAACCTCCGCGTGCAGAGCCAGGAGCGCTTCACCCTCCAGAACGACCAGATGCTGCGCGTCGGGCTCGGCCCGGACGTCCTGGCCGCCAAGGGCGCCATGGTTGCCTACACCGGACAGGTGCAGTTCCACCACGAGAAGTCCGGCAGCATGGCCAAGCTCGCCAAGAAGATCGTCACCAGTGAGGACGTCTCGCTGATGCGGGTCTCCGGGCAGGGCGAGGTCTACTTCGCCTCCGACGCCGGCTACGTCTTCCTGCTGGAGCTGGAGAACGAGGGCATCAGCCTCAACTACCGCAACCTGCTGGCCTTCGACTCCTCACTCACCTGGGACATCAACCGGGTCAAGGGCGCAGGCCTGATGACCGGCGGACTGTTCAACACCACCGTCGGCGGCAACGGCACCGTCGCGGTGGCCTGCATCGGCAAGCCCACCGTCTTCGACTGCTCGCAGCAGCCGGTCTTCGTCGACCCCAACTCCGCGGTCTGCTGGTCGGCCGGCCTGGCACCGGGCATCAACAACTCGATGAACATGGGCTCGATGCTGCGCGGCGGCTCGGGCGAGGCCATCCAGTACGTCTTCCACGGGCCCGGCTTCGTCGTCGTACAGTCCTTCGAATGGACGCCGGTCTCGACCGGCGCCCGCGGCTGAGGGGTTCGGCATGAAGAGCCGCATCTTCGACGCCGAGAACATGCCGGTGCGCAGCGACGAACGCTGGGCCCTGCAGAACAACCGCACGCTCCGCGTCGGGCTGGGCCCCGACGTGCTGGCCACCAAGGGCGCGATGGTCAGCTTCCTGGGGCAGCTCGCCTTCCACCACGAGAAGTCCGGCTCGATGGGCAAGCTGGCCAAGAAGGTCGTCACCGGTGAGGACGTCTCGCTGATGCGGGTCTCCGGGCAGGGCGAGGTCTTCTTCGCCCAGGAGGCCGGCTACGTGCACCTGCTGCACCTCGAGAACGAGGGCATCAGCGTCAACTTCCGCAACCTGCTCGCCTTCGACTCCTCGCTCACCTGGGACATCAACCGGATCAAGGGTGCGGGACTCATGGCTGGCGGCCTGTTCAACACCACGGTCGGCGGCACCGGCACGGCGGCGGTCTCGGTGGTCGGCAAGCCGATCGTGCTCGACTGCTCGCAGCAGCCGGTCTACGTCGACCGCAACGCGGCCGTGTGCTGGTCGGCGTCGCTGACCCCCTCGACGCACAACTCGATGAACATGGGCTCGATGCTGCGCGGCGGCTCCGGCGAGGCCGTCCAGATGGTCTTCCACGGCCCCGGGTTCGTGGTCGTGCAGGCCTACGAGTGGCGGCCACCGCCGGCCCCGGAGAAGAAGGGCGGCGGTGTGCTCGGCACGATCGGCGACCTGATCCCGTGAGGCAGCTGCGCTTCGCCACCCAGGGTGCGGCAGAAGGATGGGCCCGGGTCGCCGGTGCGGCCAGCCCCTACCTGATCACCTCCGAGGCGTCGGTGCTCCACGAGATGGCGCACAACCCGAACACGCTCGCGCGCTTCGTGGTCGTCGAGGACGGCGAGGTGCTCGGCGTCAGCCGGCTCCGCACGAGTGCCACCGGCGAGGCCAGGCTGATGATCCTGGTCGATCCGGCGCACACCGGTCGCGGTGTGGGCTCCCTGCTGCTGGCCCGGATGCGCGCGGTCGCCGGCGACGTCGACCTGACCGGCATCGTCAACGGTGACGAGCACTCGACCGCGGTCGCCGCGCACTGGGGCGTCACCCTCGAACGCGAGCACACGATCTCTGTGGTGGACCCGTCCACGGTCGCCTCTCCCGGCGTGGTGCCTGACGGGCTGGTCGTCGTACCTCTCTCGGAGGCGGGGGTCGAGGCGGTCTGGCAGTGCCACGAGGCGGCCGCAGGCGACGACCCGTCGGGGCTGACCCGGCGGATCCCGTTCGACGAGTACGCCGTCGGGCAGTGGGCCGAGCCCGACCACCGCCCCGACCTCGGTCGTGCCGTGATGTCGGGCGACATGGTGCTGGCCTACGGGTCGGTGACCGTTGCCGACGACCGGTCCTGGAACTCGATGACCGGCACCCGCCCGACGCACCGCGGGCAGGGCCTGGCCACGCTCGCCAAGCGGCATTCGCTGGTCGCGCTGGCCGCCGCGGGCGTCACCCGATGTTTCACGGGGAACGATGCCGCGAACGTCCCGATGCTCGCGGTCAACGAGGCGCTGGGCTACCGGCGTACGGCGAGCACCTGGGGGGCCCGGCTGAGTTCGTGATTTCGGTCGGTCGGTGACTATCGTCACTCCCATGACGAACCACGACGAACTCGCTGGAGTCAGTGAGGCACAGCAGGCCGCCATCGCGGTCGTGGATGCCCACGCAGCGCACAACTACCACCCGCTCCCCGTCGTCGTCGCCGAGGCCACCGGCGCCACGGTCACCGACATCGACGGCAAGGTCTACCTCGACTGCCTCGCGGCGTACTCCGCGGTGAACTTCGGGCACTGCAACCCCGAGCTGACCAAGGTCGCCAAGGAACAGCTCGACAAGGTCACGCTGACCAGTCGCGCCTTCCACTCCGAGGCGCTCGGTCCGTTCGCCGAGGCGCTGGCCCGGTTGGCGAAGAAGGACATGATCCTGCCGATGAACACCGGCGCGGAGGCCGTCGAGTCCGCGATCAAGGTGGCCCGCAAGTGGGGCTACGAGGTCAAGGGCGTTGCCGCCGACCAGGCCAACATCATCGTGATGGAGGGCAACTTCCACGGGCGCACCACCACGATCATCTCGTTCAGCGACGACCCCGAGGCCCACGACAACTACGGCCCGTTCACTCCCGGCTTCGTCACCGTGCCCTACGGCGACGCCGATGCGATCGAAGCGGCCATCGACGAGAACACCGTCGCGGTGCTCGTCGAGCCGATCCAGGGCGAGGCCGGCGTGGGCATCCCGCCGGCGGACTACCTGCCCCGGGTCCGCGAGATCACTCGCGAGCACAACGTGCTGTTCATCGCCGACGAGATCCAGTCCGGCCTCGGCCGGTGCGGCGCGACCTTCCAGTGCGACAACGTCGGCGTCGTGCCCGACCTCTACCTGCTGGGCAAGGCCCTTGGCGCGGGCATCGTGCCGGTCTCGGCCGTGGTCGGCAACACCGACGTGCTCGGGGTGCTGAAGCCGGGCCAGCACGGCTCGACCTTCGGTGGCAACCCGCTGGCTGCCGCGGTGGGGCTCGCCGTCGTACAGCTCCTCGAGACCGGTGAGATGCAGGAGCGCGCGAAGACGCTCGGTGCCCGGCTCGGTTCCGGGCTCCGCGCCTTCGAGGGCAAGGGCGTCACCGAGGTGCGGTGCCAGGGCCTGTGGGCCGGCGTCGACATCGACCCCGAGGTGGCCACCGCCCGCGAGGTCTGCCAGCGACTCCTGGCCCGCGGCATCCTGGCCAAGGACACCCACGGCCAGACCGTGCGCCTGGCCCCGCCGATCGTGATCACCGAGGAGCAGCTCGAGTGGGCGATCACCCAGTTCGGCGAGGTCCTCGCAGAGCTCCTCGCCTGATCCACGAACCATGCCCTTTTGATGCGCGAACCGTGGGTTCTTGCGCCTCGAACCGTGGATTGTTGACGCGGCACGCCCGCCGACGTACGCCGACACCGGGTCGCGCACGCCGTACGGCGAAATGCGAAACCGCCGCCCACCCCTGAGGGGGTGAGCGGCGGTTCTGATGAATCAAGAATCCACGGCTCGAACGTCAAGAATGCACGGTTCGCGCATCAAGGATGCACGGTTCGCGCATCAAGGATGCACGGTTGGTCACTCGCCGGCGATGAACTTCTCCAGCTGGATGCGACCCTCGGTGTCCTCGATCTGGACCGGCGGGGACTTCATGAGGTACGCCGAGGCCGAGATGACCGGGCCACCGAGGCCGCGGTCCTTGGCGATCTTGGCGGCACGGACGGCGTCGATGATGATGCCGGCGCTGTTCGGGGAGTCCCAGACCTCGAGCTTGTACTCGAGGTTCAGCGGAACGTCACCGAAGGCGCGACCCTCGAGGCGGACGTAGGCCCACTTGCGGTCGTCGAGCCACGCCACGTAGTCCGAGGGACCGATGTGGACGTTGCGGCTGTCCTTGAGGCCGGCCAGCGAGCCGGTCAGGTTGGACGTGACGGCCTGGGTCTTGGAGACCTTCTTGGACTCCAGGCGCTCGCGCTCGAGCATGTTCTTGAAGTCCATGTTGCCGCCGACGTTGAGCTGGTACGTGCGGTCCAGCGTCACGCCGCGGTCCTCGAACAGCTTGGCCATCACGCGGTGCGTGATGGTCGCGCCGACCTGCGACTTGATGTCGTCACCGACGATCGGGACGCCGGCGTCCTCGAACTTCTTGGCCCACTCGGGGTCGGAGGCGATGAAGACCGGCAGCGCGTTGACGAAGGCGACCTTCGCGTCGATGGCGCACTGGGCGTAGAACTTGTCGGCCTGCTCGGAACCGACCGGCAGGTAGGACACCAGGACGTCGACCTCGGCGTCCTTGAGCACCTGGACGACGTCGACCGGCTCGGCGTCCGACTGGTCGATGGTCTGGAGGTAGTACTTGCCGAGACCGTCGAGGGTCGGGCCACGCTGGACGATGACGCCGGTCGGCGGCACGTCGGCGATCTTGATCGTGTTGTTCTCGGAGGCCTGGGTGGCCTCGGAGAGGTCGAACCCGACCTTCTTGGCGTCGACGTCGAAGGCGGCGACGAACTCGACGTCGGAGACGTGGTAGTCACCGAACTTGACGTGCATCAGCCCGGGAACCGAGCTGGCCGGGTCCGCATCCTTGTAGTACTCGACACCCTGGATGAGGGAGGTGGCGCAGTTGCCGACTCCCACGATTGCTACGCGTACCGAACCCATTCGGTTTCCTCTTCCTGCTCTTGTCGAGGCTTTTCATCGCCTCGGGCTTGTCCTGCTGACTTGTCGTGCTGGTGCTGCTCAGGTCTGTGGTTCGACCGGTGGTTTCTGCTGGCTCCGCTCGGCGTTGATGAGGTCCGAGAGCCAGCGGACCTCCCGCTCGACCGATTCGACTCCGTGTCTCTGCAACTCGGAGGCGTACTGGTCCATCTCCTTCTGGGTCAGGGCCAGCTGCGACTGCACCCTGTCGAGCCGCTCCTGGAGACGGGTACGGCGACCCTCGAGGACCCGGAGACGGATCTCCATGTCGGTGCGACCGAAGAAGGCGAAGCGGATGTCGAAGTTGTCGTCCTCCCACGCAGTGGGGCCGACCTCCGACATCAACCGGCCGAACTCGGTGTCACCGGTCTCGGTCAACTGGTAGACGATCCGGGGCCGCCGACTGACCACGGCACCCGGGTTCTTGACGGTGCGTTCCTCGATCCACTGGGCACGCAGCATCTTCTTCAGCGCGGGGTAGAGCGAGCCGTACGAGAGCACGCGCCCCCACCCGAGCATGAGGTTGAGGCGCTTGCGGAGCTCGTATCCGTGCATGGGTGACTCGTGCAGCAGTCCGAGGACTGCCAGCTCGATGGTCTCTCCGCGCCTTGCCACAGACCTATCGTAGCGATATATCGCGCTCTGTGAGAACTGCGGGTGAATCCGGGGTGTTGCGCGTCACTGATCCGGGTGAACGAGGACAGTCCGCGTACTCTTTTCCACTGGCCCATGAAGTACCCGTGCCCGACGTTGGTACGACGCACCCCACGGAGACCACCACGTGACAGGAAAGCGCAAGGCTGGCGTGCCCGCGCGCAAGAAGCCCGCCGCAGGCAAGCCGGACCAGAGCCCGCTGAAGCGACGCCTCAAGAAGACGTTGAAGTGGACCTCGATCAGCGGGCTGGTGCTCGCCCTGGTCGGCGCGATCGCGTTCGTCGTGCTCTACCGCACCATCGACGTCCCCGACCCCAACGCCGACTTCCAGACCGAGACCACGAAGGTCTACTACGACGACGGCAAGGCCGAGCTCGGCAGCTTCGCGACCCAGAACCGCAACTCGATCTCGCTCGACGAGATGCCCGACACGATCAAGGACGCGGTGGTCGCGGCCGAGAACCAGAGCTTCTGGACCGACAAGGGCATTGACCCCAAGGGCATCCTCCGGGCGGCCTTCAGCAACGCCAAGGGCAACGCGCAGCAGGGTGCCTCCACGATCACCCAGCAGTACGTCAAGATCCTCTACCTCAGCCAGGAGCGCTCCTACACCCGCAAGGTGAAGGAGGCGATCGTCTCCTTGAAGCTGCAGCGCCAGCAGAGCAAGGAGGAGATCCTCGAGGGCTACCTCAACACGATCTACTTCGGACGCGGCGCCTACGGCATCGACGCCGCCGCCCACGCGTTCTTCGACAAGCCCGCGAAGAAGCTGAAGCTGCGGGAGAGCGCCGTACTCGCGTCGGTGATCAACAACCCGACACTGTTCGACCCGGCCAACGGCAAGGCCAACCGGGAGGCGCTCCTCGAGCGCTACCACTACGTCCTGGGCGAGATGGCCGACATGGACACCGTCCCCGCGGACCAGGCTGCTCGGGCCGAGAAGCGGCTGCCGAAGTTCCCCAAGGTCAAGTCCGAGTCGTCGTACGCCGGACAGCGCGGCCACATGCTGGAGATGATCAAGAAGGAGCTCCTGCGCCTCGACTTCACCGAGCAGGAGATCAACGGCGGCGGCCTCCGGGTCACCACCACGCTCGACCAGGACGCGATGAAGGCCGCCGAGGAGGGCGTCGACGAGGCCCGTCCCGACGGGCTCAAGGAACTGCACGTCGCCAGTGCCGGCGTCGAGCCGGGCACCGGTGCGCTGCGCAGCTTCTACGGCGGCCAGGACTACCTGAAGTCGCAGATCAACTGGGCCGTCTCGGGTGGCCAGCCCGGTTCGTCGTTCAAGCCGTTCGCACTTGCCGCGGGCATCAAGGCCGGCTTCTCCCTGAAGGACACCTTCGACGGGAACTCGCCGTTCTACTTCGAGAACGGCACCAAGGGCCCGCGCAACGAGGGCACCGGCCCCGATGGCGAAGGCAATGACTACGGCTCGTCGGTGAACCTGATCAAGGGCACCGAGGAGTCCATCAACACGGTGTACGCCGACCTCACCGACTCGATCCCCGACGGCCCCCAGAGGATCCTCGACATGGCCAACGCGCTGGGCATTCCGAAGGCGAAGAAGCGCGAGGGCACCATGAACAACCTTCGTGACTCGCCCGGCCTGGAGGCCAACTCGGGCATCGCGCTGGGTTCGGCGACGGTCAGCCCGATCAACATGGCCAACGCCTACGCCACGATCGCCAACGGCGGTGAGGCGGCGCCGGTCTACGTGATCGAGAAGGTCGAGGACCGCGACGGCACCGAGCTCTACCGCCACAAGGTGCACACCAAGCGGGTGCTCGACGAGGACATCGCCGCCGACGTCTCCTATGCCATGCAGCAGGTGGTGACCAACGGCACCGGCGCCAACGCCCAGGCCCTCGGCCGTCCGGCCGCAGGCAAGACGGGTACGGCGACCAACGCCGACGACAACGTGTCGTCGTCCTGGTTCGTCGGCTACACCCCACAGATGGCCACCGCCGTGATGTACGTCCGCGGCAAGGGCAACGAGAGCCTCGAGGGCTACCTCGAGCCGTTCTACGGTGCGAACTACCCGACCCAGACGTGGACCGCGATCATGAGCCGCCTCATGGACGGCAAGGACGTCGAGTACTTCCCGGAGCCCGTCTACGTCGACGGCGAGGCACCCGATGACGGCCACGCGCCGTACGTGCCGCCGCCGCCCCCGCCGAAGAAGACGACGAAGCCGAAGCCCAAGCCCTCGAAGACGAAGAGCGAGGAGCCCAGCGAGACTCCGTCGGAGAAACCCACGAAGACCCCGGGTCCGCCGTCGGAGACTCCGACGACCGAACCGTCGCCGACCGAGAGCTGCACCATTCTCGGTGGCTGTGACGAGGATCCGCCGGGACAGACGAAGTCGGCACAGCCAGCCGCTCGTATCGAGTGACCGCGGGGTGACCGCTCCCGACCACGACGGCGTGGCCGCCCCGACCCGCGAGGACCCGGTGGCGGCCGCGCTGAGCGAGGGCATCGGAGGCCCGGTCGGCGAGCACGCCGCCCCCCACCCGTGGTGGACGCCGGTGCGCGTCGTCCTCGCGATGACCGCGATCGTCTTCGCGCTCGGGATGGTGCAGAAGGCACCGTGCTACTCCGACAACTGGATGGACGGCGAGACCCGCTACTCGCACATGTGCTACTCCGACCTGCCCTATCTGTACGTCGGGCGCGGGTTCGTCGAGCTGAACTGGCCCTACACCGACGACCAGGAGAGCCGCGACCGCTTCGAGGTCATGGAGTACCCGGTCGGCATCTCCTACTTCGCCTACGGCGCCGCGTGGGTGACGCACTGGGTCAGCGGCTCGCCCGACATCGGCACGAGGCCGCAGGTGCCGGTCGAGGAGCACTACTCGGACCCCGACGTGCTCGACGAGATCACGACGTACGTCGCGGTCAGCGCCGTCCTGCTCGCGATGGCCACCCTGTTGACCGCGTGGTTCCTGTCCCGGGCCCATCGACGCAGGCCGTGGGACGCGGCGCTCTTCGCCGCCTCGCCGGTGCTGCTCTTCAACGGCCTGGTCAACTGGGACCTGCTCTCGGTGGCGCTGGTGGCCGGGGCACTCTGGGCGTGGTCGCGCGACAAACCCGTGTGGACCGGGGTGATGATCGGGCTCGGCACGGCCACGAAGCTCTACCCCCTGTTCCTGCTCGGCGGGGTGCTGATCATCTGCCTGCGACGGCGGCGGCTGAGCGACTTCTTCAAGGTCACGATCACCGCGGGCCTGGCGTGGGTGGTCGCGAACGCGCCGGCGTACCTCTCGTCGGAGTCGGCGTGGAAGGTGTTCTGGACGTTCAACTCCGACCGGGGCGCCGACCTGGGCAGCATCTGGCTGGTGGTCTCGCAGGCCGGCCACGACTTCTCCGCGGACGAGATCAACAAGGCGTCGTGGATCTTCTTCATCGGGTGGTGCGCGCTCGTGCTGATCCTCGGCCTGGCCGCCCCCAAGACCCCGCGCCTGGCCCAGCTCGGCTGCCTGGTCGTGGCCGGCTTCCTGCTGGTCAACAAGGTCTACTCACCGCAGTACGCCCTCTGGCTGCTGCCCCTCGCCGTACTGGCCCGGCCACGCTGGCGCGACCAGCTCATCTGGCAGGCCGGCGAGCTGTTCTACTTCGCGTCGGTGTGGTGGTACCTCGGCGGCTTCCTGAAGCCGGGTGGCGGCGACGACCCCGGGTTCTACTGGCTCGCCATCGTCGTGCGGATGGCCTGCGAGCTCTACCTGGTCGCGATCATCGTGCGTGACATCCTGCGTCCGCACCACGACCCGGTCCGGGCTGATCACGAGCCGGCTGAAGCCCGTAGGGCTTCGGTGGTCGAGTAGCGAGCGCCCTCGTCGGACGGCGTCGTACCTCTGAACGGGCACAACGCCATGGTTCGGCCCGATTTCGGGGGTGGGACGGTCGTTGTGCCCGTTCTTCGGCCCGCTCGCGTGCTCGGTTCCCGGCCCGAAGCGTGACGGCGGGGGACCCTGCTCAGGCGATGACGACGCGGTCGAACGCAGTCGCGGTGTAGCGGACCCGGACGTCGATCTCGTCGCCGATGTCGGGCACCGCTGATCCCTGTGGCACGAACAGCATGCTGGCCTGCATGTGCGGCGGCTCCGCGAAGAGCCGCTGCTTCCCGCCGATGCTGTACGGCGACCGCACGAACCCGGCCGCGTCCAGTCCACCCCGGGCGATCGCGCCGGCCCGGGCCTTGATGGTGTTCGCGCCGGTGGGGGCCTCGAGCCCGATGCCGTGGGCGGTGCCGCCGCTGACCACGAGGATGGTGCCGGTCTTGGGCGCAGCCCGACCCCGGTAGCCGAACAGGGCACCGCGCTCGACGTGGTGGGAGTCGAGCACCGTCGCCTTGACGGTGAACGCGCCCCGGTCGCCGAGCCAGAGGTCGGTGCCGATGCGCGGGCGGATCGTGTAGTCGGGCCACGCACGAGCCAGCTGCGCCAGCTCGGCCGCGGTGAGGTGGCTGACCCAGATCGTGGTCGGCGGCAGGCCGGCGGCGACCGCGTCGGTCATCAGCCGCTGCACCTCGGAGAGGTGGGATGCGCCGCCCATCGGCAGGTGGAACGCAATGCCCTCGAACCTGGCACCACCTTCGTGGCTGCGCAGGAAGTCGCCGGCCTCGCGCAGCTCGCGCGGTGTGAAGCCGTGGCGCACCATCGAGGTGAGCCGCTCCAGCACGAACCGGGCCTCGGGGTCGCGGGCCAGCAGCCCCTCGAGGTCGGAGACCCGGCCGATGGTGTGGATCAGTCGCGGGTTCGGCTCGGTCGGTGCCTCGAAGGCACGCCACGGGCTGAGCACCAGCAGCGAGCCGGGGAAGGTGTCGGCGACCTCGTCCACCTCGGCGTACGTCCCGATGGCGAGCGTGTCGACGCCCAGGGACCGGGCCTCGTCGGCCAGGCGCCGGTTGCCGAGCCCGTAGCCGTTGCCCTTGGCCACCGGCACCACCTCGGGGAGGGTGGCCAGGATGCGGTGCTGGTTGGCCCGGAAGCGCGCTGCGTCGACGTAGAGGCTCAGGCCCATCAGTTGCCCCCGCCCGAGCGCCGCGCCATGTAGACGTCGAAGGCCTTGTGGATGAGCCGGTTGATCGGCAGGTCCCACTCGCCGGCGTACTCGACGGCCTCGCCGCCGGTGCCGACCTTGAATTGGATCAGCCCGACGTGGGAGTCGTCGGAGTCGAGGGTGTCGGTGATGCCGCGGAGGTCGTAGACGTCGGCGCCCGCGGCCAGCGAGTCCTGGATCATCGCCCACTGGGCGGCGTTCGAGCCGCGTACGTCGCGCTTCTCGGTGGAGGAGGCGCCGTAGGAGTACCAGGTGTGCGCGCCACAGCGGATCCAGATCGTGCTGGCCACCAGGTCGCCCTCGTGGCGGGCCAGGTAGAGCCGGATCTCGACGTCAGGACCGGACGAGGAGAGCGCCTCGAACATGGTGCGGAAGTAGCCCAGCGGCCGCGGCGTGAAGTGGTCGCGCTCGGCGGTGTGCACGTAGAGGTCGTGGAAGAGAGGAAGATCCTCGATCGTCCCGCGGGTGACCTCGACCCCGGACTTGGCGGCCTTCTTGATGTTGCGGCGCCAGAGCTGGTTCATCCCCTTGAGGACCTCGTCCTCGGTGCGGGCGGTGCCGTCGTCGTGGCGCAGCGGGATGACGAAGTTGTACTGAGGCTGGCCGGCGGCGAAGCCACCCTCGGCGACCAGCTGCTTCCAGCCGAGCTCGTTGAGCTGGCTCACCACGCGGGCTCCGACCACGCTGCGCTCGAGGGGTGCGACCTCGCCGAGTCGGCGTACGGCGTCGCTGGCGATGCCCTCCTTGACCTGGGCCGCTGACCAGCGCGCGGTCACCACCGGCGGGCCCATGCGGCAGCCGAACGCGCCGGCCTGGCGCAGGTGGGTGACCATCGGCGCCAGCCAGGCGGCGAGGTTCGGGGCGTCCCAGTCGATGACCGGGCCCTCGGGCAGGTAGGCGAGGTAGCGCTTCACCTTGGGCAGCTGGCGGTAGAGCACCAGCGCGACGCCGACCAGCTCGTCGTCACTGAACCAGCCGATCGACTCGCGCTTCCACTCTGCCTTCACCGCGCCCCAGGCCGGGGTCTGGAGGAAGCTGGCAGAGCGTTGGCCGGCCAGGTAGGCGAGGTGCGCGTCGGCGTCGATCGTGCGGACGGTCAGCGGGGCGTCGGGGTGGGCGGCAGCGGGGGAAGACACGAGGGCGAGGCTACCGGGCGGGGCCGCCGAGTGAACCCCCACGTCACTCGTCGGCCCCGGCCGGTCACCCCCGTTGTTCCAGCGCTCAGGAGTGGCCGGTGGGCCGCCAGATACATCGGGACGAAATTTCTTCGAACAGGTATCTGGGCCGTTCTCTGGCACACCTGTGTGGGTATGGCGACAATGCAGGTGATGGGCACTCCTTCACGTGACTCGACACCCCGCGCCCCGACCCAGTCAGCCGGCCAGGTCTGGGCCGAGGCGTCAGCCTGCTTCCGTGCGTGGACCGACGGTGAGACCGGGGAGCTGGGGCTCTCCGGGCTGGTCCGGGTGATGACGCCGGTGCTGTGGCACGTGGTGCGCTCCTACCGCCTGCCGCACGAGCTCGCCGAGGACGTCGTACAGACGACGTGGTTGGCGCTGGTGCGTCGCCGCGACGCCATCGAGGACCCAGTGGCCATCGGTGGCTGGCTGACGACGACCGCACGTCGCGAGGCGTGGCGGGTCTCGAAGCTGAAGAACCAGGCGATCCCCGTGGAGGACGAGGAGATCGCCTTCCGGCTGCCGCGACAGCGTTCGGCGGAGTCGCATGCGGTCGAGGCCGACGAGAGCTCCCAGCTGTGGCGGGTGGTCGACGAGCTGCCGGACCGGTGCCGCAGGCTGCTGCGCATCGTCGCCTTCGAGAACCGGCCCGACTACACGCACGTCGCGCAGACCCTCGACATGCCGGTCGGCAGCATCGGCCCCACCCGCAGCAGGTGCCTGGCGAAGTTGCGGATCGCCCTCATGCAGATCGACGACCCGGAGGCAGGACGATGACCAGGGACTACAGCCGTGACGGGCTCCTCCAGGTGGTGCGCGAGGTCTGGACCGAGCGTGACCCCATGCCGGCAGGGCTCGTCGAGCGCATGCAGGCGGCGGTGGAGGCCGAGCTGGCCATTGCCGGCACCGACTTCGACGTCGAACTGCTGATGCTGGTCTCCCGCGAGGAGATGCTCGCCGGGGCCCGCGGCACCGCGACGTACACACTGCGGTTCAGCAGTGACGACATCGACCTGCTGGTGCGCGCGGTCGGTGCACCTGAGGGCGGCACGAGACTCGACGGCTGGGTCTCCCCGGCCGGTCCGGTCACCGTGCACGCCACGCCGGTTCCCGACACCGGGCGCTCCTGGGAGGTCGAGAGCGACGACACCGGGCGGTTCGAGTTCACCGACCTGCCTGCCGGGATGGTGCGCCTGCACCTGACCCCACGCGACACCGGGCTGAAGCCGTTCGCCACGCCCGCCTTCGAGATCTGAGGACAACGCCCCATGCAGAACCCGAGCTCTGAATTGAACGAGCCCAAGGAGCCGAAGCGTCCCGAACCCCTTGACCGTGACCCCCAGCCGCCGCCCAAGTGGGCCATCGCGGCGGTGGAAGGCAGGATCCTCGATCCCGCCACAGCCTTGGTGGTGAAGGGTGTGCGGCCGCGGGCAACGGTGTACGTCGGTCCGCGGCTGACGATCTCCTACCGGAACAACTTCGCGGAGACGCTCGACATCCTCCGAGACGTCGCCAAAGAACTCGGTTGGGACGTCGACCCGGAGGAGACGGCCGCGCGTGAGTACGCATCGGCACCGGCCGACGCGCAGATTCGCACGCCGGAGAACCTCGCCGAGGACCGTCAACTCCGCTTCGGCGTCCGTCGGCTGAGTCTCTCCGTCTCCGGGAACAAGGCGTCACAGGCGCCTGATGGATGGACCCTGCTGCAGCGGGCCCGGGCCAAGTACGGCCTGGACATGACGCGCGGAATCGGCCTCGACCACGTCGTCAGGGTGGCGGTCGCGAGCAACCCGGTCTGGGACGGCAACCCGGTCTGGGACGGCAACCCCGTGTGGGACGGCAACCCCGTGTGGGACGGCAACCCGGTCTGGGACGGCAACCCCGTGTGGGACGGCAACCCGGTCTGGGACGGCAACCCGGCGCGGGGTGGCACGTCCGCGGCCGTCGCGAGCTACGCACGGGCAGGCACTGGTGGCCGCCAACCGATCGCATACGTCGGGCCGGCTCCGGTACGCCGATCTGACGATGAGCTCAAGGGCCGACGACCCGTGGTGGCTGTCCTGGACACCGGATGCGCGCCGCACCCCTGGCTGGACGACGTGGTCCACACGTCGATCACTCTCGACGGCGAGGCGATCGGCTACACGGACCCGACAACGGCTCCCGACCTGCACGGCGACCTCACCGGTCCCTTGGACGGCTCCATCGACCCGCTCTCCGGCCACGGCACCTTCATCGCTGGCCTGGTCCACCAGACGTGTCCCGATGCCGACATCCTGGCGTGGCGCGTGGTCCCTTCGGCAGGCCCGATCGTGGAGTCAGATCTGGTGCGTGCGCTGAGCCAGATCGCCGAGTTGGTGCGACGTCATCACGCCGGCGAGCCTGGTGGACAGGCGATCGACGTGCTCAACCTCTCGTGTGGCTACTACCACGAGACACCGGAGGACGGACTCTTCGACCTCACCATCCGCGACATCCTCGAGGACCTCGGGCGACATGGAGTCGTGGTGGTCTGCTCTGCTGGCAACGACGCCACCAGTCGACCCGCCTTCCCAGCGGCGTTCGCGCCCTGGTCGGACGGGCAGGGCCCGGTTTCCGTGGACACGACGTGCGTTCCGATCGTCTCGGTGGGAGCGCTCAACCCGAACCGGCGCAGCGATGCACTCTTCACCAACACCGGCGCCTGGGTGCGGTCCTACGTGCCGGGCGCGGCATTGATGTCGACGATCCCCGCCTTCCAGGGAGGGGCCCAGTCGATGGCCGAGACGGTGGCCTTCGGGCGCACACGTTCGGCCATCGACCCCGACGACTTCCGCGGTGGCTTCGCGGTGTGGAGCGGTACGTCGTTCGCTGCGCCCGTGCTCGCCGGCGTGCTCGCGGCGAACCTGCTCGAGGGCCTCGAGCCGTCGAGTGCAGCGCCGGACACCGCAGCAGCTGTGAGCCGGGCCTGGACCGCTGTGGAGAGGTGCACCCGAATCACGACATGATGGCCGGGTGGTCGGAGCCGAGGTGTTGCACGAACGCGGAGTAGCCGCGATGAACGCGGGCCAGTTCGACCGCGCGCAGGCTCTGCTGGAGGAGGCCTTGGACCTGGCCTCGGAGGAGGACCTGTGCGCCAGGATCGAGCTCAGCCTCGCTCTGGTCATGTCACAGACCAAACGCACCGCCGACGCGCTCGACCTCTGTGTCGCGGCGGCCGGACGGCCGGGGCTGTCCCGCGAGACCGTCGGCCTCCTGCACAGCCAGCGCGCCCTGATCCTGATGTTGCACGGCGAGACCTCGGCCGCGTTGCGAGAGTTCGAGCTGGCGCTCGATGCCCTCGAGGATGACCTGCTGCTCGGCCGCGTGCACCTCAACCGCGGGAACGTCTTCCTCCAGCAGGGACGACCATCGGTCGCCTTGCCCGACTTCGAGCGCGCCGAACACCACTTCCGGCAGGTCGACAACGACTACCTCACCGCCAAGGCCGCCCACAACCTGGGCTACGCGCGCCTGCTCGAAGGGGACCTGGTCGGCGCTCTGCAGAGCATGGACGCCGCGCACCCCTACCTCGCCCCCGACGGGGCCGTGATGGAAGCGGTGATCAACCAGGATCGTGCCGAGGCGCTGATCGCTGCAGGTTTGGTCACGGAGGGGTGCACTGTGCTTCGGGATGCCGCGCGGACCTTCAGCCGTTCGAAGCTTCACCGCTATCAGGCCGACGCCGAGCTGGTCCTCGCCCGCACCCTCGTCCGTGCCGACCCGGAGGCAGCCCTGAAGGCGGCGCGCATCGCACGGCACCTCTTCGAACGCGTCGACAGTCGGGCTTGGGCGGCACGGGCCGAGGCGGTCGTCGTTGCCGCCGAGGTCGAGCTGGGTCGTCGCGGCCCGGCACTCGTGCACCGCAGCGACGCCTTGGCCGCCGAGCTCGATGAGCAGGGACTGCGGTGGGGCGCTGACCAGGTGCGCCTGCACGCCGCCCGTGTGATGGTGCGACGTGGGTCGTACTCAGACGCGCGGCTTCGAGTGGACGCCGTACGGCCTGGATCGCACGCTCCACTGGGGGTGCGCCTGCTCAGCCGCACGGCCAGGGCCGAGCTTGCCCACGCGCAGGGCCGCAACGGAACCGCTCTGCAGCACATCCGCGCCGGTGTCGGGGAGCTGCACGCCTGGCAGAGCACGTTCGGCAGCCTCGACCTGCAGACCGGCGTCGTCGGACAGGGCCGCCGTCTCGCCGTGCTCGGCCTGCGCCTGGCCGTGGACTCCGGGGACCCGGCCGTGCTCTACGAGTGGTCCGAGCGCGGGCGCATGCTGGCCAGCCGCATCCTGCCGGTCCGGCCACCGGTCGACGAACAGACCGCTGCCGACCTCGCCGAGCTCAGACAGCTCCAGGCCGGTGGCGACGACGTACAGGTCCCGCGGCCACGCCGTGAGGCCGAGCTGCGCCGGCGGGTGCGTGAGCGGGCCTGGCACAACCCGGGCTCCGGCGAGGTCACCGAGCCCGCGCCACTGGCCGACGTACGCCGGGAGCTCGGCACCGACACCGCGCTGGTCGCCTGGGTGATCAGCGCCGACCGGGTGGTCGGGTTGGTGGTCACGGACGCCGGTGAGAGGAAGTTCGAGCTCGGCACCTTCGCGCGGGTGCGCGAGCTGCTGGCCGGACTGTTGCCCGACCTCGACATGGCGGCCACCACTCTGCCGGACGCGCTGGCCGACGTCGTACGACGCGGGCTCGCGGCGCGACTGCAGACTCTTGCCGACCTGTTGGTGACACCGCTGCTCGAGTCGATCGGCGACCGTCGGGTGGTGGTCACGCCGTCCGGTGGGCTGGCCGGGACGCCGTGGTCGCTGCTGCCCGGACTGGTCGGACGGTCGGTGACCGTGGCCGGATCGGCGACCTCGTGGCTCTCGGCGCGGCAACGGCCGCTGTCGCTGGAACGGGTCGGGCTGGTCGCCGGTCCCCGTGTGCCACGCGCGGTCGAGGAGGTCACCGCCGCCGCCAAGGGCTGGGCCAGCGCCGAGGTGCTGACCGGAGACGCGGCCACGGCCGACGAGGTGACCGCGTTGGCCGGCCGGGTCGACGTGCTCCACGTGGCCGCGCACGGACGCCACTCGGCGGAGAACCCGCTCTTCTCCGGGCTCGAGCTGGTCGGTGGACCGTGGTTCGGCTACGACGTCGACGCCCTGCCGGAGGTGCCGCAGGTGGTGCTGCTCTCGGCCTGCGAGGTCGGGCGGTCGTCGGTGCGGTTCGGCGACGAGCTGATCGGGATGACCTCGGCCTGGCTGCATGCGGGGGCGCGCTGTGTGATCGCCTCGCCCACTGCCGTGGCCGACGACGCAGCGCACGACGTACTCACGCACCTGCACGAGGGCCTGGCCGCCGGCCTGGACCCGTCGGCCGCCCTGGCCGCCGCGGTGGCGACCGGTACGACGACCGGAGCGCCCGCCCCGTTCGTCTGCTTCGGCGCCGGCTGGTAGCGCGAGCCGTGGGTTATTGATGCGCGAACCGCGTGTTCTTGATGCGCCAACCGTGGGTTCCTGGTGTCAGAGGCGTTCGCGCAACCACGCGGTGTCGGCCACGTGCTCCGCGGAACCACCCGGGGTCTCGAGGAGCGCGGGAGCCTTCGCGTCGCGGATCACCGAGGCCAGCAGGTCGGGGTCGATGTGGCCCGCACCCAGGTTGGCGTGCCGGTCGGCGCCCGAGTCGAAGTCGTCGCGGCTGTCGTTGGCGTGCACGAGGTCGATGCGGCCGGTGATCGCCAGCACGTCGTCGACGATGGTCTCGAGGTTGTTGCCACCGGCATGGGCGTGGCAGGTGTCGAGGCAGAAGCCGACCATGTCGGCCTGCTCCTCACCCTCGATCGCGCCCCACACGCCCTTGATGCGCTCGAGGTAACGAGTCATCGCGTTGTCACCGCCGGCGGTGTTCTCGATCAGCAGGGGGATCTTGAGGTCGGTCGCGGCAATCGCCTTGCGCCAGTTGTCGAAGCCGATCGACGGGTCCTCGTCGTCCTTGAGGTGCCCGCCGTGCACGACCAGCCCCTTGGCGCCGATGGACGCCGCGGCATCCATGTGGGACTGCAGCAGCTTGCGGCTCGGGATGCGCAGCCGGTTGTTCGTGGTGGCCACGTTGATGAGGTACGGCGAGTGCACGTAGAGGTCGACGCCGGCCTCCTCCGCATCTGCCTTCAGGCCCTCGGCGCCGCCGGCGTACGCGATGACCGGGCCCTTGTAGCTCTGCGGGTTGCCGAGGAAGAACTGCACCAGCGTGGTGTCACGGGCGCGCGCCTCCGCGATCGGGTCGGTCTGGTCGACGTGCGCGCCGATGGCTGTGCTGGTGGACGGGGAGCTCATGTGGCCCATCGTAGGAGCCCGGTCGGACAGCACTCTCGTGCGAGGGGCGAAGCCCGCCGACGCGTGGTCGTCGGTGGCTGGCTGGTGCTGGGTGAATGGCCGTGGGCGGCGGTGGGCGGACCGTGGGACAGGCAACTGGCATGCCCGCGGCCGTGTTCAACGCGCGTGGAGGCCAGGAGGGGCGCTACTTACCTGTCCCACGGTCCGCTTGGCGTGGGTCCGCCCGCGCCAAGCCGACCTACAGGCATCAAGGATCCACGGTTCGCGCATCAAGAACCCACGGCTCGCGACGCAATAATCCACGGTTCGCGCATCAAGAAACCACGGCTCGCGACGCAATAATCCACGGTTGGCGCATCAGGAAACCACGGCTCGCGACGCAATAATCCACGGTTGGCGCATCAGGAGGACGTGGGGCGTAGGTCAGACGACGTCGGTGGTGACCCGGGACAGCGTGGCGAGGTCACAGTTGCCGCCCGTCTGCACGATCGCGGTCTTGCGGCCCTCGGGGCGGTCGGTGTCGGCGAGCATGCCGGCCAGCGCCAGCGACCCCGCGGGCTCGGCGAGGTTGTGCGTGGTGCGGTAGGTGAGCGCCATCGCCTCGGCGGCCTCCTCCTCGGAGACCCGCACGATGCGGGAGATGCCGCGGTTGATGATGTCGACCGCGATCGGGTCGGGGGTGCGGCAGGCGGCGCCGTCGACGAAGGTGTCGGCGCTGTCGGTCGAGACCGGGCGGCCCGCCTCGTAGGAGAGGGCGTACGCCGGGGCGCCCGCGGCCACCACGCCGATGATCTCGGTGCGGAGCCCGAGCAGGTCACGGACCAGGATGTTGGCGCAGGCGCCCGAGCCCATGCCGATCGGCACGTAGATCGCCTCGAGCCCGGGCACCGACTCGTGCAGCTCTGCGGCGTACGTCGCCACGCCCTCGACCAGCCACGCGTGGAACGGCGGCACCATCAGCAGGGTGCGCTCGCCGGCCAGCCGGGCGGCGTACTCGCGGGCCTCCTGGAAGTCGTCGCCGTGCTCGATCACCTCGGCGCCGAGGCCGTCCATGGAGTCGGACTGGTCGGGGTTGTTGCCCCTGGGCACCACGATCGTGATCGGGACGCCGTACTTGCTGCCGGCGAACGCGAGGCTCTGGCCGTGGTTGCCGCGGGTGGCCGAGATCAGGCCGGACGGCGCGGGCATGCCCGAGACGCGCAGCCGTTCGAGGAAGTTGAGCCCGCCGCGCACCTTGAACGCGCCCGTGGGTGAGTGGTTCTCGTGCTTGACCCACGTCTCGGTGCGGGTGAAGCGCTCGAGCAGCGGCCAGCGGTACGCCGGAGTCGGCTTCACGTGGCGGCCCACCACCGACCGCGCGTAGCCCAGTGACGTCGGGGTGATCAGCGGACGCTCGCCGGTGCCGGGGGCGATCATCGGGCGGCGCGGGCTGGTGTCCTGCTGAGCCGCGGTCGGGGTCGCCTTCGCGACGGCGGTGACCCGGCTCGGCCGGGCGGGGGTGGTGGAGGCCTTGATCTGGGCCAGGGTCAGCTGGATCTCGTCACGCGAGGCCTCGCCGCTGATCAGCTGGCTGGTGAACTCCTGCAGCCTGGTGAGCCGGCCCATGGCCACGTTGTTGCCGATGCCGACGCGTTCGGCGGTGAGCAGCTTGGTCAGCATCGGCACGGACAGACCGATCACCTCGGCCAGCTCGGGAATCCCCAGGCCCATGAGGTGCTGCACCTTGTTGGCGAGCACGTCGATGGGGTCGCCGTACAACTCGGCCTGCTGTCGGCGCCTGTCTTCCTGCACGTCGTTCATCCCCGGGACCCCCTTTCGACTGATCCAACCCTACCGAGCGCGCGGACGATGACGCCTCTCCGCCCACTCGTGTGGAAAAGTGGAGCCCATGAAGCGTTCACGACGGCTCCTCGGGTCGGCCGCCGCAGGCTTCACTGCGGCCTGCCTGCTGGCGCCCGCCGCGGCGTACACCTCGGCCGACGACGAGCCGGTGGAGCTCGCCACCGACGTCGGCAGCGCCCCTGCCGTCGAGCCCGGCCTGCACACCATGAACATGCCCGACTCCACCGACACCGCGTACTTCGCGGTCGAGCGCACGATCGACGACTCGACGATCTGGGTGGGCGAGTCGCTGATCGCGCCGAAGCCGGTGGACGGGTCCTGGTACATCACGCCCACCGCCGACGGCACCAACCAGGACTGCGGGCAGGGGGCGTACGCCGACTCCTACTACGGCCGCCACGACCTGATCGCCGGCTCAGCCTCGACGAACCAGTCGTGCAGCACGGCCGACAAGGTGTTGTTCGGCCTCCAGAGCTGGGACCCCACGACGGTGCCGAACGCCGAGGCCAACCTCGTGGTGTGGGAGGAGCCGCCGGTCGCCGACGCCTCGATCCTGCCTCCGCCGGCGACGAACCAGAAGTGGGTCGGCACCCCCTCGACCGACAAGGGCGACGCCACGTTGGGCCACACGTTCGCCGACGCGCCCGAGCTGGTCGACGGCAAGTGGAAGGTGCATGTCGACCCGGGCAAGGCGGCCCTGTTCAAGGTGCCGCTCGACTGGAACCAGCACCTGCAGGTGTGGCTGACGTACGACGGCCCCGAGACCGTCGACAACGTGACCGTGCGGCCGATCCTGATCAACCCCGTGGGCGGGAAGTCCGCCTGGGGCACGGCCACCCAGGGTGCGAAGGGTGAGCCGCCGGGCTTCGACGACATCGACCTGAAGTACAACACCCTCGACGGAGGCGTGGTCTCCCCGTCGATCACCTGGCGCAACCGCGAGGCCGAGGGTGTCACCGCGGCGTTCCCCGGCACCTACTACGTGCTGCTGCAGCTGGGCCAGCAGGACATCCAGCCCAGCGGTGCCGACTTCATGGTCGACACCAAGGTGATCACCGACAAGGCCGCCACGTCGCCGTACGCCCAGGACGCGGAGCCGGTCGCCGCGCTCGACGGGTCCGACGCGGCGCAGGAGGAGTCCGACGAGAAGAAGTCGGAGGCCTCGTCCTCGTCGTCGGACGAGACTCCGTGGGCCGCGGTCGGTGGCCTCTTCGCCGGGTCGGCCGTGATGGCCGCCGCCGGCGTGATTGCCCTGGGCCGTCACCGTCGGAGCCGCGCATGATCCCGGTGCTGGCCAGCGAGCCGTGGGCGCTCATCTGGAGCCTGATCGCGGCCGCGGCGGTGCTGACCGTCGTCGGACTCGTGCTGCTGCGCAACCGCTGACGCGAACCGCGTCGGCGTCAGGCCACGACCAGCCAGATCGCGCTGCCGGCCAGGCCGATGGCGGCCAGGAAGCAGACGATCGCCACGATCAGGGCGGTGCTGGTGCCGCCGGTCGTGGCCGCACCGGACCGCCGCGTGACGTCGTAGCCGGTCACCGGCTGGGGCATCGGCGGGCCGACGAAGGCCGTGCGGCCGGCGGAGGTCGGCCCGGCGTTGCTGCCCGGGCTGGAGTGGGCGCCCGAGCTTGCCCCCTGGGCTCCGGAGTTGGATCCGGAGTGCGCGCCCGAGTTGGCACCCGACTGCGCTCCGGAGTGCGCGCCGGACTGGGGACCCGCGTGGCGTCCCTGTCCGGACGTCGCCCGTGAACCCTGGGCGAAGCCGCCCTGGGCCACCGAACCGTGGCCGACCGACCCCTGGCCGCCTGAACCGGGGGCACCCGAGCCCTGGCTGCCCGAACCGCGGGAGCCCGAGCCGTGTGATGCGGGGCCGTACGGCGTGGGTGCCTGGCCGGCCCCGGGGAACGGGGTCGGCGTCGGATAGGTCGAGCCCATCTGGCCGGTCGAGTAGGACGGGTAGTACGACGGGGGCGGCGGCGCCACGTCATTGAGCTGGTTGAAAACCTCGGGCGGCTCGGAGTCGTTCTGCCACGGGGTGCCGGGCGGTACGCCGATCTCGCGGAGCATCTGGAGCGCCTCGGAGGCACTGGCCGGCCGGGCCTCGGAGTCCTCCTGGATCAGCGCCTCGAGGAACTCCTTGTACTTGCCGTCAGGGGCGCCCTTCTGGTGACGCGGGCTGAGCCCGGTGATCATCTGGATGCCGACCACGCCCACGGCGTAGAGGTCCTGCTGGGGTTCGGGAGAGGCGCCGAGGGCCTGCTCGGGGGCCATGTAGCCGTCGGTGCCGATGGCGCCGGGGAAGCGGGTCAGCCGGACCTCGTCGATCAGCGCGGCGACACCGAAGTCGCCCAGGCGCAGGTGCGGACGGCGGGTGCCGGTCGGCTCGAGGAGCAGGTTGGCCGGCTTGACGTCGCGGTGCACGACTCCGGCACCGTGGACCGCCTCGAGGGCCTGGAGCGTCTGGTCGAGCACCACCGCGGCGTACGACTCGGGCAGCTTGCCGTGGTCGCCGAGCAGGGTCTGGATGGAGCCGCCCTTGACCAGGTCCATGGTGAAGATGACCAGGTTGTCCTCCGCGGCCCAGCCGCTGGGCGCGACGACGTGGGGGTGACGGATGCGCACCGACTGCTCGCGCACGAAGCGCAGCAGCATGCCGCTGTCGTGCTGGCCGAGCACCTTCGCCGCCACGAACGTCTGGTTCCGGAGGTCCCAGGCACGCCACACAGAGCCCATGCCGCCGGCGCCGATCTGGTCGATCAGCACGTAGCGGCCGGCGAGCGGCGTGTTCCCCATGGATGTCATCGGGGGCCACCCTACCCATTCATCGGCCAAACATTCCGGCCCGGATCGGCCCCGGATCCAGTCGGCGGATTTCGTCGCCGTACGCGCGCGCTGATAGCCTGCACTGTCCTTGTGGCCCTGTACCCCCGAGTGGTGCATCCCGCTGACATTCGCAAAGCCCTCCTGCCACGGAGAGACCGTGGCCGCCGAGTCCAGAGGAGGTGGAGACCGCTATGCGTGCATATGAAGTGATGGTCATCCTCGACCCGAACCTCGAAGAGCGGACGATCGAACCGTCCCTCGACAAGTACCTCAACGTCATCCGCAAGGATGGTGGCTCCGTCGAGACCGTCGACGTCTGGGGACGTCGCCGCCTCGCCTACGAGGTCAAGAAGAACGCTGAAGGCATCTACGCCATCATCTCGCTGCAGGCCGAGCCGGCCACGGTCAAGGAGTTCGACCGCCAGCTCACCCTGAACGAGTCCGTGCTGCGCACCAAGGTCCTTCGCGCCCAGGCGTGACGGCGTACGCCGGTAGCTTGCTGCTGGTTGAGGAGGTCGCTCTGCGACCGTCTCGAAACCAGTCTGTGGAGAAGTCTTCACACTGTCGGTGCCGGCGTACACCATGGTCCGGACACACAAACAGCTGAGAACAAAGGGAGACCTGAGATGGCAGGCGAGACCGTAATCACGGTGGTCGGCAACCTCGTCGACGACCCGGAGCTGCGCTTCACCCCGTCGGGTGCGGCCGTGGCGAACTTCCGGATCGCATCGACGCCGCGCACCTTCGACAAGCAGAGCAACGAATGGAAGGACGGCGACGCGCTGTTCCTGACCTGCTCTGTCTGGCGACAGGCCGCGGAGAACGTCGCCGAGTCCCTGCAGCGCGGCATGCGTGTCGTCGTGCAGGGTCGCCTGAAGGCCCGCACCTACGAAACCCGCGAGGGTGAGAAGCGCACGGTCTTCGAGATCGACGTCGAAGAGGTCGGTCCCAGCCTGAAGTACGCCACGGCCAAGGTCACGCGGGCTTCCCGCGGTGGCGGCGGCGGTGGCGGTGGCTTCAACCAGGGCGGTCCGTCGCAGGGCGGCGGCTTCAACCAGGGCGGCCAGTCCCAGCAGGGCGCCCCTGCTGCCGACCCTTGGGCCACTCCGGCACAGGGCGGCGCTCCGGCAGGCAACGCGGGTCAGTCCGACCCGTGGGCCGCTCCGGGCGTGTCGTCCGAAGAGCCTCCCTTCTGAGTTGATCCGTCGGTCGAGCAGGTCGCACAGCGACCGTGGCGAGACCGCACAGCACCACAATTTCCGTTAGCCAACATCCATTCCGGCCCGCTGAGACGCGCGGCCGGGCTTCACGAAAGGGAGCACCACAATGGCCAAGGCAGTGATTCGCAAGCCCAAGAAGAAGGTTTGCCAGTTCTGCAAGGAGAAGGCGACCGGTGTCGACTACAAGGACACCACGCTCCTCCGCAAGTTCATCTCCGACCGCGGCAAGATCCGTGCCCGTCGGGTGACCGGCAACTGCGTGCAGCACCAGCGCGACGTTGCCATCGCGGTCAAGAACGCCCGCGAGGTCGCACTCCTGCCCTACACGTCCACCGGTCGCTGAGAGGATTTGCGAACATGAAGCTCATCCTGACCCAGGAAGTTGACGGCCTCGGCGCCCCCGGCGACGTGGTCGAGGTCAAGGACGGCTACGGCCGTAACTACCTCATCCCCCGCGGCGACGCGGTCCGTTGGACCAAGGGTGGCGAGAAGACCATCGAGTCCATCAAGTCCGCCCGCGCCTCGCGCGCGCTGCGCGACCAGGACCACGCCGGCGAGGTCAAGGCCAAGCTCGAGGCCGCGCCCGTCAAGGTCGCCGTCCGTGCCGGTGAAGGTGGCCGCCTGTTCGGCGCCGTGACCGTTGCCGAGATCGCCGCTGCCCTGTCCGAGACCTCGGGCGAGCAGGTCGACAAGCGCACGATCGTCGCGGGCAACCCGATCAAGGCCCTCGGCGCGCACCAGGTGTCGGTCAAGCTGTACGACGGGGTCTCCGCCACGGTGGCGCTCAACGTCGTCGCCGGCTGATCGAGCCTGTCTGACGCTGGCTGTCTGACACACCAGTCCGGTCCGCTGCCCTTCGGGGTGGCGGGCCGACTGTCATTTCCGGGCGCTCCTGGCTCCCAGTCGTTCCTGCCGGGACGTCCGGCGTGGGCGGCGGCGCGGCCGCCGGTGTTCAGGACGTCGCTTGCGCCTGGCGCGTCCCGTCGACTCGCCGACCCGCCGACGCGCTCGCTCCCCGTGACCTCAACTCTGCACCTGCATGATCGTGGTCGCCCTCGGGCCCGGATCCGGTGTCGTGACTCGACACCTGCACGATCGTGGTCGCCCTCGGCCGTCTCCGCTCGGCCGCGATCGGGTCGGTGCGAGCCTGCGCCCCCCGATCGTCCGTGGCCGGTCGGGTCAGACGGTGTCGCGCGCGGCGGCGTACGGCCTGGCGTGTGCGGCGAAGGTGTTCCAGATCAGCCAGAGCCACAGCAGGACGAAGGCCACGTCGGCGTAGCCGAGCATGGTCCTCGAGTCGGCCGCGTCGGCGATCGGCGGAAGTGCGGCCACGACGCAGGTGACCCAGCCGATGACCCCGAAGCGGCCGGTGAACTTGCGGTCCTTCCCGGCCCGGGCCGCGGAGCACACCGCCCGTGCGAACAGGAGGATGAAGAGGAGGTCGGGCAGCGACAGGGCCCACTTGAGCGCGAGCTCGGCGTCGTGCACGCGCTCGTTGACCTGGGGGAACCAGACGGCGAGTGACACGACGGCGCACACGCTGCCGATGCCGAGCAGCTGTCCGCGCTCGGACCACCGCACCGAGGACAGGCCCCACAGGACCATCGCCCACCCGATGAAGTCGGGGAGGACGTCGAGGCGCCCGAGGGTGTCGATCGCGACGACGACGAAGCCCATCGCGACCTTCTGGAGCGGGGTCATCGACGTGCGTTCCGGGCGGCTTCGGCTCTCCGGGTCCGCGGCCGGCTGGTCAGTCACGCGGCAACTGTAGTGGCCGCCCCTCCCGCGAGTAACGCCCCGTCCATGACGCTCTGCACCCCACCGGCGGGGGTCGAAGTGACCACAGGGGCGCACAAGTGCCGTCGTACGGCGACTCAGGTGGCGCCCAGCACCATCCACTTCTCACCTCGTGCGCGAAGGCCGAGCACGACCGCACGCCCCAACATGAAGCCGAAGCCGAACGCGACCCACAGCCACACCAGGTCGTCGGCGAGGAGGGCCAAGGGCGTGTAGACGATGAGTACGGCGAGCCCGCCCCACGCGAGGTAGGCGCCGTCGCCAGCGCCGATGAGCACGCCGTCCAGCACGAACACGTAGCCAGCGATCGGCTGGGCCACCGCCGCGATGAGCAGGACCGGGACGAGCTGCTCGATGACCGCCCGGTCGGAGGTGAACAGGTGGCCCATCACCGGGCTGAGCGCGGCCAGGCCGAGCCCGGTGACCACGCCCGAGGCGATGCCCCACTGCACCATGCGTCGGGTGATGGCCCGGGTGCCGGCGCGGTCGCCGGCCCCGAGGTAGCGGCCGGTGAGCGCCTGGGCCGCGATGGCGATGGAGTCCAGCACGAAGGCGAGGAACGACCAGATCGTCATCGCCAGCTGGTGGGTGGCGATCGGGGTGTCGCCGCCGGCCTGCACGGCGGCGTACGTCGTGACCAGGAGCGCGGCCCGCAGGGTCAGGGTGCGGACGACGAGTGCGACCGCGGCGTGGGCGGCGGTGCGGATCCCCGGGAGGTCGGGGCGCAGGGACGCACCTTCGCGTCGGGCGCCGCGGAGCACGACGGCCAGCAGGAGGCCGGCCATGAACACCTGGGCGATCACCGAGCCCAGTGCTGATCCCTTCAGGCCGAGCGCCGGCACCGGCCCGACGCCGTAGACCAGCGCGAAGTTGAGCACGATGTTGAGCAGGTTGCCGAGTACGGCGGCGATGAGTGGTGTGCGGGTGTCGAGCATGCCGCGGAGCACGCCGGTGGCGGCCAGCATGACCAGCAGCGGTGTGGTGCCGAGGAAGGCGATGCGCAGGTAGTCGCTGGCGTGGTCGGCGACGGTGCCGTTCGCGCCGAAGAGGCCGACCAGCCAGTCCGTGGCGAGGATGCCGGCCACGGTGGTGACGACGCCGATGATCACCGCCAGCCAGATGCCGTCGATGCCCTGGCTGATCGCCGCGCGCAGGTTCCCTGCTCCGAGCTGGCGGGCGACCGACGCGGTGGTGCCGTAGGCGAGGAAGACGCACAGTCCGACCGCGGTCTGCAGCACCGCGCCGGCGATGCCGAGGCCGGCCAGCTCCGGAGTGCCGAGGTGTCCGACGATCGCCGCGTCGGCGAGCAGGAACAGTGGCTCGGCGACCAGGGCCAGGAAGGCGGGGATCGCGAGCTTGAGGATCTCGCGGTCGACGCTGCGATCCGGGGCGCGGGTGCTCACGGGAGCAGCCTAGCGAACGTAAGAGGCACACTGCCTAGTGCCCATGACATCCGGCTCGGGGGCGGCCTGTGTGTAACCGGTGGGTATCTGTGAGCAGACGAAGCGCCAGGGCGCCATGTCGACAAAGAAACACCGGACCGTCCAGTGGGTGGTCGTCTGGAAAGAAAGTTGCCAACAACTTCCTGTCCACAGGTCGGGAGAGGCGTTTGCGCAGGTCAGAGGCGGTGTGTGACGCATGGTTTCACGTGAATCCACAGGCGCGTCCCCAGTCTGTGCACAGCGAGGTGCGTGTCGTCCACGGCGAGTCGTGAGTTATCCCCAGGTGCCTGTGGACAACGCGCTTTCGGTGGACGGTCCCGGGGACGTACGGTCACACGTCCGCGTCTTGTGAAGTCCCCGTTGCAGCTCTCCCGGAGCCGTTCTGTCGGTGGTCTCATCTAGCGTCGTGGCAGCACAGTGGACGCCGTGTCCGGGGCCGGAAATATGAAGAAGGGGAGCGACGATGAGCATGACCGACCACCCTCGCGATGACCTGCCGCCGGAGCCGGAGTGGGGCGACGGCCCTGCGTCGTACGAGCCCGGCAATGCTCCCCGTGCGTCCAACGACCGCACGCCTCCCCAGGACAACGCGGCCGAGCAGAGCGTGATCGGCTCGATGCTGCTCTCCAAGGACGCGATCGCCGACGTGAGCGAGACGATCCGCGGCACCGACTTCTACCGGCCGGCGCACGAGATCATCCACGACGCGATCATCGACCTCTTCGGTCGCGGCGAGCCGGCCGACCCGGTCACCGTCTCGGCCGAGCTGCAGCGCCGCGGAGAACTCCAGCGCATCGGCGGTGCGCCGTACCTCCACACGCTCTCGGCCAACGTGCCGATCGCCGCGAACGCCGGCTACTACGCCGAGATCGTGCGAGAGAAGGCGATCCTGCGCCGCATGGTCGATGCCGGCACCAAGATCGTGCAGATGGGGTACGCCGGCGAGGGCCAGGTCGACGCCATGGTCGACAACGCCCAGGCCGAGGTCTACAAGATCACCGACAAGCGTTCCGCCGAGGACTATGCGCCCCTGGTCGACATCATGGAAGGCGTCCTCGACGAGATCGAGGCGATCGGAAACCGTGACGGCGGCATCTACGGAGTGCCGACCGGATTCGCCGACTTCGACGACCTGACCAACGGCCTCCACGCCGGCCAGATGATCATCATTGCGGCGCGCCCGGCCATGGGGAAATCAACGCTGGCTCTGGACCTGTGCCGGGCGGCGTCGATCCACAACGGCATGACCAGCGTCTTCTTCAGCCTCGAAATGAACCGGGCCGAGATCACGATGCGCCTGTTGTCGGCTGAGGCGAAGGTGCCGCTGAACCACATCCGCAACGGCAACATGACCGATGACGACTGGGCCAAGCTCGCGCGCAAGATGGGCGAGGTCTCGTCGGCGCCGATGTTCATCGACGACTCCCCGAACATGACGATGATGGAGATCCGGTCGAAGGCTCGACGGCTCAAGCAGAACCACGACCTGCGCCTCATCGTCATCGACTACATGCAGCTGATGAGCTCGGGCAAGAAGGTCGAGTCCCGTCAGCTCGAGGTCTCGGAGTTCTCGCGTCAGATCAAGCTCCTGGCCAAGGAGCTCGAGGTCCCGATCATCGCGCTGTCGCAGCTGAACCGTGGTCCCGAGCAGCGATCCGACAAGCGACCGATGATGAGCGACCTGCGTGAGTCGGGTTGCGTCACGGCGGACACACGCATCATGCGGGCTGACAACAATGCCGAGGTCACCATCGGTGAGCTGATGGAGTCCGGCGCCAAGGACATCCCGGTCTGGGCGCTCGACGATCGACTCAAGCTGGTTCCACGCACGATGACCCACGCGTTCCCTTCCGGAACCAAGGAGGTATTCGAGCTCACGCTCGCCTCCGGTCGCACGGTCAAGGCGACAGCGAACCATCCGTTCCTGACGTACGACGGGTGGATGCCCCTGGGTGAGCTCGCACGGGGGGCCCGCATTGGCTCGATCCGCCACGTTCCGCCGCCGCTGCAGATCACGCCGCGCGACGAGGACGAGATCGTGATCCTCGCCCACATGCTCGGTGATGGCTCGTTCGTGAAGCGTCAGCCCATTCGCTACGCGAGCATCGACGAGGCCAACCTCAGTGCCGTCGGCGAGGCAGCGTCGAGGCGATTCGGCATCACACCGATCCGCGACGAGTACGAAGCTGCTCGGGTCACCACCTTGCGTCTGCCGGCGCCGTACAGGCTGGCGCGCGGACGCCGGAGCCCAATTGCTGCGTGGCTCGATGAGGACGGTCTCTTCGGTCTGCGCAGCCACGAGAAGTTCGTGCCCGAATGGGTCTTCGGCCTTCCCAAGGAACAAGTGGGCCTTTTCCTCCGCCACATCTGGGCCACCGATGGTTCGATCGGGTACGACGTGAAGAACCACCTCGGCCGCGTCTACTACGCGTCGACCAGCCGCCGGTTGGTCGACGATCTCGCGCGACTCCTGGGGCGCTTCAACGTGTTCACGCGCATCAAGCGGGTGCGCAAGCCCGGCTACCGCGACGGATGGCACCTGCATGTCTACGGAGCGGAGAACCAGCTGCGTTTCTGCGACGAGATCGGCGTGCACGGCGCTCGTGGCGAGAAGGCGCGTGCGTTGGCCGAGTCGTTGCGTGATGTGCGACCCAACACGAACCTCGACACCGTTCCCGTCGAGGTGTGGGGCCGCGTCCGTGAACTCCTCACCGAACAGAATGTGACGCACCGGGAGTTCGCATCGGCCATGGGCACCCAGTTCTGCGGATCGACGATGTGGAAGCACGCGCCCAGCCGCCAGCGTATGTCCAAGATCGCGGGCATCCTCGGCGATGCCGATCTCGAAGTGCTCGCCACGAACGACGTCTACTGGGACAGCATCACCTCGGTGAAGTCGCTCGGAGAGCAAGAGGTGTACGACGCCACCGTGCTCGGAGTGCACAACTTCGTGGCTGAGGGCATTGCCCTTCACAACTCGCTCGAGCAGGACGCGGACATGGTGATCCTGCTGCACCGCGACGACGTCTACGAGCGCGAGTCGACCCGTCCCGGCGAGGCTGATCTGATCGTGGCCAAGCACCGTAACGGCCAGACGCGTGACATTACCGTCGCGTTCCAGGGCCACTACAGCCGCTTCGTCGACATGGCCCACTGATCCTTTTGTCGAGATGCAGCGAACATTGTCGGATCGTCGCCATAGATAATCTTTTGACGTTATGTCGCGCTGAGGGGGCCGCGGGGTGCCCTCACAGGGGACGCACCTGACTCCGCGGCCCGCTCACGGCATCACGTGTGTAACGGAGCATGCGTGAACTGCGCTCGACGAACTAGTTACACTCGGCCTCAATGCTGAGGTTCCCCGCGGTCATGTCGAGCGCCCCCGGCCGGTCGCTGGCTAAGCTGCTGGTCCTGGTTGGCGTGCTCGCAGGACTGTTGGCCATGCACGGGCTCACGAACCACGGTGCAGCGGGCCACGAGGCTGGCAACGATGGCCTTGGCGCGAGTGCGACGAGCATGGAACCGGGTATGTCACACGCCGGTGATGCGTCCGCTGATGCCTCCCTCACAGAGTCGCCGAGCGGCGATCCGGAGAAGGGTTCCCGGGGCGGTATGGCCATGGTCGGTCTGTGCCTGGCTGTCCTGGTCGGCTTCGTGATCGGATACGTCCTTCGTCGACCTACACACGTGGTGTTGTTCCGTGTACCGCGAGCGCTGCGTGTGGCTGCGATCCCGGTGACCGCCACCCGGGACCGGGATCCTCCTTGCCTGTTTGAGCTCTCTGTCCTGCGGACGTGAGGGGCACGCAACCCGGCCGACGCTGAACGCGCGGTCGGGCTGCTGACGCGCGCCCACACCTTCACGTACCGCCCACAGGAGAACCCCATGATCAAGAAACTTTCAGTACTGACCGCGCTGCTCGTCGTCCTCGCCACCCTCACCGCGTGCGGAAACGACGAAGACCACGGCCAGGCACACGACACGAAGACCGCCGCAGGCGGTAGCGAGTTCAACGACGCGGACGTCGCCTTCGCCACGGACATGATGCAGCACCACGCCCAAGCCTTGGTGATGGTCGACATGACCATGGGCCGCAAGCTCGACCCTGTAGTCAAGGACCTCGTCGAGGCGATCCGCACCGCACAGGCTCCCGAGATCGAGCAGATGACCGACTGGCTCACCGAGTGGGACCAGCCGGTCCCCGAGACTGCCCGGGACCACGCCAACGCCCACGGCGAGGGCGACATGGAGATGGACCCCGAGATGCCGGGGATGATGTCGGCCGACGAGATGGCCGCCCTCGAGGCCGCGGACGGGGCCGAGTTTGAGCGGATGTGGCTGGAGATGATGATCGAGCACCATGAGGGCGCGGTCGAGATGGCCAAGTCTGAGCAGGCCGAGGGCGTCAACAAGGACGCGATCGAGATGGCCAAGTCGATCGAGTCCTCCCAGCAGGACGAGATCGCGACCATGGAGAAGCTGCTCGCCTCCTGATCTCCACGACTCCTGGGCCGGCCGTGTCCCCCGTGCACGGCCGGCCCAGGTCCTCGCCTTCTCTCGACCTACCCCGAACCCTTTTGGAGATGCACCATGCTGCGTGCTTGCTCTGTACTCGCTGCCACTCTCATCGCCCTACCCCTTGTGGCCGGCTGCGCCGGCAACAACGACACCAGAAACGTCACCCAGCCCGAGAAGCAAGTCCTCGGGCATGTCCACGGAATCGGCGTGGATCCCGCCGACGGCGCCCTCTACGCCGCCACACACGTCGGCGTGATGCGCATTGAAGACAATGGTTCCCTGACCCGCATCGCGGACCGCTGGCAGGACACCATGGCGTTCACAGTCGTCGGCCCCGGCCGTTTCCTGGGTAGCGGACATCCGGACCTGCGCGAAGACCTGCCCCCGCACCTGGGTCTGATCGAGACGGTGGACGCTGCCGAGACCTGGTCCAGCCTCTCGCTGCTCGGCGAGGCCGACTTCCACGCCCTCGATGTCGCCGGCAAACGGATCTATGCCTACGACGCCATGTCGAACCAGCTCTTGACCAGCACCGACAAGAAGCGCTGGTCGGCGCTCTCCCGGGGACAGGTCACTGACCTGGTGATCAACCCGGACAACCCACGACAGGTCCTGGTGGCCTCACCCACGGGCCGGCTTCAACAACGCAGACTCGGACAACGCGCGGCCACCACCTTGCGCGATGCGCCGCCGCTGCAGTACCTGGCCTGGCCTGAGCCCGGAGAGTTGGCCGGAATCGCCCCCACCGGGGAGGTCTACGCGAGCACCGACGGCGGAGATACCTGGACCGTCCGCGGGATCGTCCCGGGGGTGCCCGCCGCCTTCGACATTGCTGGCCGTGTCTGGCACGCAGCAAGCGACCAAGGCCTCTACAGGTCTCAGGACGGCGGGAACACCTGGGAACCACTGGTGCGGATTGCTACCCCATGAGTGTCACGCGCACGATGGGCGTCCTCATTGAGATCCCTCTGCAATGACCGGAGCCCACCGCAGCGGCACCCACAGACACCGCGGGCGGCGAGCCGCACCCGGGCCGTGGAAGACATCGATCGGGTACGCCGTCCTGATGGTCGTGCTCCTCGGCACGGGCGTGTGGATGGGGGCTGGAGCGACACTCCAGCCCCGCACCCAGGGTGCCTCAGACGTGCCGACGCGGCAGGAGTCACCCCAGATCGCGGCACCGGGTCCGGGCGTGGTGAGGATGGCGCGCCCGATGCGCCTCGACCCGCTCGTGCCTGGGCGGGGCACCGGTCGCTTCAGCATCGCGGGATCCGCTGGGTCCAGCACTGGGCCGGACCCGCTGCGGTACTCGGTGGAGGTCGAAGGCGGCCTCGAGGTTGCACCCGCGGTGTTCGCCCAGACCGTCGAGGCCGTCCTCGCGGACTCCCGGGGCTGGCGAGGCATCGGCGACTACGAGTTCGAGCGGGTCGACGAGGGTGTCGAGGTGCGCATCCTGCTCGCGACCCCCGCCACCGTCGATGAGTTGTGTGCACCCCTGGAGACCAACGGGGAGGTCTCGTGTCGCAACCTCGACCGGGTCGTCATCAACGCCAAGCGCTGGTTCTTCGGCGCCGCACCTTTCAACAGGCCACTGGAGCAGTACCAGCAATACGTGATCAACCACGAAGTCGGCCATGCCTTGGGGTACCCCCACCAGGCCTGTCCCGAAGCGGGAGACCCGGCGCCTGTCATGCTCCAACAGACCCTGGGCCTGCAGGGCTGCACACCCAACCCGTGGCCGGTCGCGGGGCCTCCGCGATGACCGTCAGGGCGGCATGGAGGCCGGACACATAGGCGGAGCGCTATCCCATCTGATAGCCCGCCTCACGCACGGCAGCAGTGACCGCGTCACCGGAGACGGGTCCGCTCGACGAGATGACCGTGACACGTCTGTTGGCCAGGTCGACCGTGACGTCGCTGACTCCTTCGATCTGCTGGATCGCCCCGGTCACCGAGGTCACGCAGTGCCCGCAGGTCATGCCGGTCACCGTGAACTCAGTGGAAGTCTGCGGGGCTTGGGCGGAGGAGGGGGGCGTCGCGGTCGAAGATTCTGACTCGGTGGAACAAGAGCACGCGGTGCACATGGTGTTTCTCCTGGTGTGGCAGTGGTGGGTGGTCTCAGCGCTGGGTGGGAAGCCCAGTGGGTGTGCCGGGGCTGGTCGGAGTGTCATCAGTCGTGAATCGGCACGTCCCCCTTGTCTTGATGGGGAACGTCCAGGGGTGCGGCGGCGTCCGGGCTGAGGTCGAGCCGGCGCAACAGTTGTGCGTTGAGGGCGACCACCACAGTGGAGGCCGACATCAGGACCGCACCAACCGACATCGGCAACAAGAAGCCGAGGGGTGCCAGCACGCCAGCGGCCAGCGGGACCGCCACCAGGTTGTAGCCGGCTCCCCAGGCCAGGTTCTGCACGCTCTTGCGGTAGGTCGCCCGGGAGAGTTCCATCACCGAGATCACCGAGCGCGGGTCGTCGGAGGCGAGGATGAGACCTGCCGATCCGATGGCTACGTCGGTACCGGCGCCGATCGCGATGCCGACGTCGGCCTGAGCCAGGGCCGGTGCGTCGTTGACTCCGTCGCCGACCATCGCGACCCGGCGTCCTTCGGCCTGCAGGGAGGCAACCGTCGATGCCTTGTCCTCTGGCCGTACGCCGGCGTAGTAGCGGTCGATGCCGAGCTCGGCGGATACGGTCGCGGCGACAGCCTCGGCGTCGCCGGTGATCATGACGACCTCCACGCCACGCTCGTGCAGCGCTCGGACCGCGGCGTGGGACTCTGCCCGGATCTCATCATCCAAACGCAGTGCGCCGACAACGGTGCCGTCGAGGACGACGTGCAAGATGATTGCGCCCTCCTTGCGCCATTCATCGGAGATGGGCAACTCGCGGCCGGTCACTTGTTCGAGAAGTGCTGGGCCGCCGACTTGAACCGTCCGACCCTCCACAGTCGCGGAGACGCCGACCGCGGGGGAAGAGCTGAAGTCCCGTGCACGGAGCACGTCGACCGAACCGTCGACCGAGGCGCGGACGATCGCGCGGGCGAGCGGGTGTTCAGAGTCGGCCTCAGCGGCAGCCGCCAGGGCCAGCACCCGATCCCGGTCGAGGTCGGCATCGGCTGCGGGCTCAACGGCGACGAGGGTGGGCTCACCCTTGGTCAGGGTGCCGGTCTTGTCGAAGAGCACGGTGTCGACCCCACGCATGGCCTCCATCTCCAGGCGGTCCTTGACCAACACCCCGCCGCGCGCAGCCCGCTCGGTTGCGATCGAGATGACCAGTGGAATGGCCAGACCCAGTGCGTGGGGGCAGGCAATGACCAACACCGTGATGGTGCGGATGACACCTTCATCAGGCAACCCGATGGCAGCCCAGACGATGGCGGTGAGAACACCAGATCCCAGGGCGAACCAGAAGAGCCAGCCCGCCGCGACATCAGCCAAGCGCTGCGCCCGCGACCCGGAACCCTGTGCGTCCGCAACAAGCCTCTGAATACCCGCCAGAGCGGTCTCCTCACCGGTCGCAGTGACCTCCACGCGAAGGCCGGAGTCAGTGGCCACCGTCCCGGCCACCACGTGGTCCCCGCCCGCGCGACGCACCGCGCGTGACTCTCCCGTGATCATCGACTCATCCACCGAGGCAGACCCCTCGACGATACGACCATCAGCGGGCACACTCCCGCCCGGACGAACGATCACGACATCGCCGACAACCAGCTCACCCGGCGCAATCACAACGACCTCGTCGCCCTCGAGACGCTCGGCCTGATCGGGAAGAAGCGCCGCCAGCGAGTCCAACGCCGAGGTGGTCCGTGCCAGGGAACGCATTTCCACCCAGTGGCCCAACAACATGATGACCACCAGTAAGGCCAACTCCCACCAGAAGTCGAGGTGGTGCGCCAGCAGGCCCGTGGTGGCGCCCCACGACGCGAGGAACGCGACCGTGATGGCCAGCGCCACCAACAACATCATCCCGGGCTGACGGCCCCGGATCTCCTCCACAGCACCCATCAGGAACGGACGGCCGAACCAGAAGAAGAGAAGCGTCCCAAGTGCCGGGGAAACCCAGTCGACGCCGGGAACATCGGGAAGCTCATACCCGAGGAGATCGGCGAACATTCCCGACAAGAGCACCGTCGGCACCGCGACCACCAAGGAACCCCAGAACAACCGACGGAACATTGCCACATGGCCTCCGTCGCCACTGTGACCACCATGTCCACTGTGTCCCGCAGAAGCGTCGTGATGAACCGGGTGCTGGTGGTCGTGGTGGACATCTTGGTCAGCGTGGATCTCGCCAGGGCTGGGCATCGCGATTCCCTCCATCAATTGGCTCTCAAAGACTCACCTCACCATATACCCCCGGGGGGTATAGATCAATCTCGCGAACCCGCATCGCCCACGCCTCAGTCGATCGCCGTCATGGATACCCTGTGGCAGAACATGCCATATGGCGTTAATATCGTCACATGGCGATGATAGAGTCGATGACCGCGCAACCCTCCCAAGGGCTCGAGGAGACCACCGCAGCCCGCGCCGCGGCCTGCCTGTTCCGCGGCATGGGCGACCCGTCGCGAGTGGCGATCCTGCGTCACCTGCTGCTCGGTGAGCACAACGTGACCGAGCTGACCACCCACCTCGGACTGGCCCAGTCCACGGTCTCCAAACACCTCGCATGCCTGCGCGACTGCGGCCTGGTGGAGTCCCGTCCGGCCGGTCGTGCCTCGGTGTTCTCGCTGACCCATCCCGACCCGGTTCTGAGAGTGTTCGCCGCCGCCGAGGAGTTGCTCGCGGCCACCGGCGACGCAGTCGTGCTGTGCCCCACCTACGGCGAAGGAGTCGCACGATGAGCAGTCACGTCCACGTGGCGACGTACGTGGACGACCCCGACCGACGCCGGCAACTCGGTCGTCGGGCCCAACTCCTGGCGGCCGCCTCGGTCTCCTACAACGTGATTGAAGCGGTCATCGCCATCACCGCCGGCCTCGTGGCCGGGTCGATCGCCCTGGTCGGATTCGGGCTCGACTCCGTGGTCGAGGTCAGCAGTGGACTGATCATCCTGTGGCAGTTCCGCCACCCCCTGCCCGAGTCACGGGAGCGCCGCGCTCTTCGACTGATGGCACTCTCCTTCTTCGCGCTCGCCGCCTACGTGAGCGTCGAGTCCCTGCGTGCCCTGGTCGGTGGCCACGACCCCGACGCCTCGCCCGTCGGCATCGTGCTGGCCGCAGCATCGCTGGTGATCATGCCGTTCCTGTCCTGGGCACAACGGCGCACCGGCAAGAGCCTGGGATCGAACGCTGTGGTAGCCGACTCCACGCAGACCTTGCTGTGCACCTACCTCTCCGCGGTACTCCTGGTCGGCCTGATCCTCAACGCCACACTCGGCTGGTCCTGGGCCGACCCGATCGCAGGGCTGGTCATCGCCGCGGTCGCCGCGCGGGAAGGACTCGAGGCCTGGCGCGGCGAGGGCTGTGCCTGCGCGCCGACCCCACTACAGAACTCCAGCCCTGATGTCACCACAGGCGACACGTGTGCAGACAACTGCTGCGCACACGACGAGGGCTACCACAGATAGTCCGCGTGCACTTTGCCCGCAGTCCGGCCAAGGCCCTGATCCGCTAAAGTCGCCCGGCTGAGTCCCGTCAATCTTTCCTGCGTCTCGACAGATGTCGAGATGCAGCGAAGATTGACAAACCGTTGTCATTGTCAAGATCTACTCGCGCGGTAGACATTCGTTGGCTGGTGCACACTGGCTCATGTGGAGATGCTCAGCAGCAGGCAGGTGTACGCCGACGCGTGGCTGTCCGTGCGCCAAGACAGAGTTCGCCGTTTGGATGGCTCAAGTGGCGACTACAGCGTGGTCGAATCAGCCGACTGTTCGCTCGTGATCCCCCTCGACGGGGACCGGGTGCGCCTGGTTGAGCAGTACCGCTACCCGGTGGCTGGTCGCCGTTGGGAGTTCCCTTCGGGCAGCACCGACCAGTCCGACATCGACGCGAGCGCGGTCGCGGCACGCGAGTTGCGTGAGGAGACGGGGCTGATCGCCACCACTCTGCGCTCACTGGGCAGCCTCGACACGATGCCGAGCACCCTGAGCCAGCAGTGCAAAGTGTTCTTGGCGACAGGCCTCACGCAAGCGAGTCCTCAGCCGGAACCCGAGGAACAAGACATGCGGTCGGCCTGGTTCACCAGGTCCCAGGTCGAGCGCCTCATCACCGAGGGCACCATCTCCGATGCGAAGTCCATCGCCGCGTACGCACTACTGCTGCTGATCGAGTCCGCTTCTCCGGAATGACTGCCCGGCACGATCAGGTGACAACCGAGCGGCCTAGTCAGTTCACGGCGATCGCTGCGGTGTCGCGAGGCAGGCGCACCTTGAAGTGATTCTGAACTACTGACGCCTGCGATTGCGCAGTCTAAGGTCGAAGCAGCCCACCCCAGCGAGGAGCCGCATGCAAGCCGGAGACGTAAAGCTCGGGTCGATCTTCTTCGACAACCACCGCTATGAGATCCCGATGTTCCAGCGGCCCTACGTATGGGGCGAGGAGTACAACTGGACTCCACTGTGGGACGACATCGCAGCCGCTGCCGAAAGCGTGGTCGATGACATGGTCAGCGGAGAGTGGCCGGACGAGCCGCCAACTTACTTCCTCGGTGCCATCGTGGTGAAGGCGACTCCGAACCATCCGCAGCGACTCGGCGGGTCGATTCTTGTTGATGGACAGCAGAGGCTGACCACGTTGCAGGTGATGTTGGCGGCGGCGCGCTCCATCGCTGTCGAGCTCGGAGCCGAGAGCGCGGCGGGCCGGTTTGAGGAGTGGGTTGAGAACAGCGCGAAGGCGGTCCACGAGAAGTGGCCCGACGATAAGTACAAGCTGTGGCCGCTGCCTCAGGATCGGCCGCAGTACTTGTGGGCGGTGCGGCACCCAGACGATGAGTCACCATGTCCGGACGCTGCCCACCGGATCTCGGAGGCTCGGCTGTGGTTCGAAAATGCGATTCGGGAGTGGGCGACGTGCGATGGCGACCCGAGTGACCGGCTGGACGCACTGCACAGTGCCTTGGAGAATCGCATCGCCCTGGTTCGCATCACCTTGGAGAAGACGGACAACGCTCAGGTCATCTTCGAGGCCCTCAACCACCGTGGTGTCGAGCTCTCACAATCCGACCTGATCAAGAATCTGCTCTTCCGCATGGTCGAGGACCAGGGCCAGCGACACCTCTCCGAGTCGTTGCTCGTTGACCACTGGTTGCCACTCGACGGCCGCAGATGGCGTGCGGAGACGATCACCGGTCGTATCAAGCGCAGCCTGCTTGATCAGGTGGCGGCCTACTGGCTCACAGCTCGACGACTCGAAGTCGTCTCGGTCGAGCGACTCTTCGACGAGTTCAAAGCGTGGTTCCTCGAGGGTGGCCTGAACGCGGGCAACGTCATCAAGGAGATCCGCCGGTATGCCGACCTGTACGACGCTCTCGTCAACGATCCGCCCGATGAGCCCACGGCAACGCTCGTGGATCTCGTCATCGCGACCAAGACCAACACCGCGTGGCCCCTTATCCTCGGCATCTACGCTGACGACCGTGTCTCCCAGGCGCAACGCCAGAAGGCCTCCGAGGCTCTGACTTCGTACCTCACCCGTCGGATGTTGTGCGGTCTGACGACGAAGGACTACAACCGCATCTTCGTTGCTGTACTCAAGAGTGCGAGCCAACGTGCCGCCGAGGATGGATTGGCTGGTGACGAGATTGAAGAGCAACTGGCTCACTTGGCCGGCGAGTCTCGCAACTGGCCCGACGACGGTGAGTTTGTGGCTTGCATCTTCGGATCCAACTTCTATGCTCTGAGCAGGCCGCGCCAGCGGGCCTTCTTTGCCGGCATTGAGAACCACCTCCGCGACAACAAGGCCGAGGACGCCACTCCAATCCGAGCCCGGTGGGAGTACCTCAACATCGAGCACGTCATGCCGCAGAAGTGGCGAGAGCACTGGCCATTGCCGGACCCGGACGACGGGGACGATGCCGCGAAGCGAGAGCAGGCAATTAACACCGTCGGCAATCTCACGCTCACCAATGGGCGCCTCAACTCTCAGATGCGCAACGAGGCCTGGCCGACCAAGAAGCCGGCACTCCAGCAGAAGAGCACCATGCTCATCACCACCGCCTCGATCCTGTCTGCCCCAACGGGCGTCGACAGAGACGACGCAGCAGTCTGGGCTGCCGAGTGGACCGAAGACCGCATCGCCAGGCGCAGCGTGTACCTGACACAGATGGCGCTCAAGGTTTGGCCGCGGCCCGACATCGAGGTCACCGAAGAAGAAACCGACGAGCCCGACGAGTTGGACGACCCTGACGGCGGAGACGCCAACGACGAAGAGCAGGAGTAACCGGGTACTCCCACTGCCCGGTGCCGACTGGACATCATCATTGAAAGGACGCCGAGCATGCGACGACTCCCCGTAGGCACCGTTATCGAGAACCAAGTCAGTGGCACCGCCTACCGAATCCAGGCCTTCCTGGGGGAGGGTGGGTTCGGCGCTGCCTACGGCGCCTTCCACATCGACGACGACGGTGACGAGTATGGCGAACCGGTGTGCCTGAAGTTCACCTCGGACGCCCGCGTTTGGCACGGCGAAGCCTTCTTCGCGGGCCTGTTACACGACCACACGAACGTCGTCCGTCAGCGAGACGCCTTCCCCACGATGGTGGTTGACGGGCGCGGCACGAGGATGGTCTTCGCGATCGAGATGGACTACATGGATACCGGCACGGTCAGGGACGCCTGCTACGACGGTCGCCTGCCCTGGCCAGAGGACCGCGTGGTCAGAAAAATTCGGGGCTTGCTGCAACCGCTGTCGCTGCTCCACAACATGGGGACCTCACATCGAGACATCACGCCGGGCAACGTCTACGTCGCAAACCGGGCCGTGCTCAAGCTGGGCGACTTCGGCATCACCAAGACTGGCTTCAAGAAGCTGGGAGTCCGCGCCGATGCCATGGCGCCCTACTACGCGCCAGCCGACATCGGCGCCTTCTGGCGCCCCGCCGACGACATCTACCAGGTCGGCCTGCTGATGATCACGCTCCTATCCGGCGAGGAGACTGGCAACTCCGTCCGAAAGGTCGAGGTCAACCCCCTCACGAGCCGCGACTACGGTCTGCGCGAAGCCATCAAGAAGGCTATCTCCGTAAAGTCCCAGCGCCCGCAGACCGCCGCAGAGTTGGCCGACCTCCTACCGAGACGCTGAGGGCACATCACTCTGCTGGACTCCACTTGAGTGGCACCCTGTCTCCTCGCGGCCACCAAGGAACTGAAGTCAGGGCTCGGGATCCAGTCGCCCGTTCTCTAGGCCAGCTCCCAGATTGGGGAGGTCGGCATTACACCCATTGACTGGGATCGAGCTCCGCGCGACACCTCACCTTCGGACACCCGTACTTTGACGACGTCGTCCGTTCGCCCCAGTTTTGTCAAAGATCCCCGCGAGAGGTTCGTCAATGGTTACTGCATCTCGACATGACGTTGTTGTCGAGATGAGCGATCTTTGACGGGCTGTCGTCGTAGTCAAACAATTGACGTCATGTCGCACTGAGGGCCTGTGAGGACGCGAGAAACCGGCTCCCGATTGGCTCGCGTCTCGTGGTGCCTGGGGTTCTTGATCATTGCCGTCGAACCGCGCGCTCATGCCGAGGACAGCGCGGCGGGTCGACCCACCATCTCCGACGGGCGATGAGTTTGCGGAGTGGTTCGGGTCGGACCCTGTAGCCGTCCCGGAAGGAGCCCCCCATGCGCGTCTTGGTCGTCAACCACGTCACCCTCGACGGGGTCCTGCAGGGGCCGGGCCGCCCCGACGAGGACACTCGCGACGGCTTCCGGCACGGGGGGTGGGCGCAGCAGGCGGCGAACGCCCCGGAGATAACCACCGCACTCAGTGAGCGGATGGGAAATAGGTTCTCCTGGCTGTTCGGCCGGCGCAGTTACGAGGACATGCTCGGCCACTGGAACGAGGTCGGCGGCCCGTTCAAGGACGGCCTGAACCAAACGACGAAGTACGTCGCCTCCTCCAGTCCTGACATCAACCTGCCTTGGCCGAACTCCATCCTGCTGAGCGGCGACGTCCCTGCCGCGGTCAGCGCCCTGCGCGAGCAGCCCGGCGGCAACCTCGTGATCATGGGTAGCGGTCAGCTCATCCGTTCCTTGGTCCCCCACGCGCTGGTCGACGAGCTGTTCCTGATGATCCACCCGGTCGTGCTTGGCTCTGGCCGGCGCCTGTTCGGTCCGACGTAGGGCCGGATTGCGCTAACGCTCGTCGACAGTGCCACCACGTCCACCGGCGTGATCATGGCGACCTACCGCCCTTGACTGTCTCAACTCCCGAGCGCGGAGGTCACGAACGCCGGCACCGCGTTGACCCCATCCCACGGGCGAGGCCAACTGATGGCAGGCGCCGCCGTCCGAACATGGTGCTCGTCGAATCCGACGTCAGCACGCTCTCTCTATGCCGCTGATCGGGCGCTTCCCCTGGGCGCGCCTCTTGATCAGCGCCGCCGAACCGCGCGCTCATGCCGAGAGTCGGGCTCGGTGCGTGCTCGCCGAGCCGTGCAAGACGCTAGAGTCGAACGCGCTGAAGGCAGGAGGAAGCATGGAAGACGACAAGCCACCATCGCCCGGATATCTGTGGCGACCCGGCTCCTCGCCTCAGGACAACCCACTCCACATCGTTGTTGCCATCGTCATCGGTCTCGTGCTCGTGGGCGTAGTCGTCCTCGCAATGCTCACCTGACGCGCTGCTCCGAGTACCTAGCGCGGGCGTGTGCAGACTCCTCCCCGACCTTGCTGCGATCAGTACGGCGCCGTAGCGTCCGCTCGTGCCGCAGACAGTACGGCGGCATAGTGTCCGCTACTGCCGCATTGCGCGCACTCTGCTCTCGGCGTAGCCGAGCCCTGGTCTGTCAAAGTTGCCCGCCTGAGACCCGTCAATCTCCGCTGCGTCTCGACAGCCCAACAACAACACACTGCCGCGGGTCACTCCACGAGCTGCATCTCCTCGACCCGCAGCTCCGACCCTTCCCGAAGTGGCTCCCGCACGCCGGTCGGCTGGAAGCCGTGGGCGACATACAGCCGGCGTGCGGCCTGGTTGTCCTCGGTCACCTGCAGCCGTACGCCGAGGTCGCGGTCGCGGCACCAGTTCACCAGGTCGGCGAGGAGCCCGCCGCCGCACCCACGGCCGCGGGCCTCGGGCGCCGTCCACATGCCCCAGATTTCGGCAACGGCGCTGTCCGGGGGCGTGAACACACCACCCATCGCGACCGCTCGGCCGTCCTCCAGCACCACCAGGACCAGTGCAGAGCCCTCGGCCCGCTGCCGCCAGACGTTCTCCGTGAACGCCCGCGCCTCGGCGAGCGTCGTTCTGAAGGCGTCGGGAGAGTCGGCCAGCGCCCGCACACTGACGTCGCGGAGCAGCGACCAGTCAGCAGCGGTGATGCTGCGCACATCGAGGTTCACGGCACCGAGGTTGCCAGCAAACCGCGTCGTATTGCCACCAGATTTCAACGCGGCTCCTGGCCAATGAGCGCTCGCCTCAAGGCGGGCAGTTGCTGGCACCGCAGGCTTGCATCCCGTACCTGGGTCCGGGTTTATCGTCGGGGCATGACGACGAATCTCATCCACGACGACTGGGTCCCTGAGGCCTGCACCCTCCCAACCGTCGAGCAGCCCGTGCGCCGGAGCGAGTTCGACGACCTGTTCGCCAGAGATGTCCTCGCGGTCTTCCGGGAGTCGCCGAACCGGATCCGACTCGAGTTGCGCTCGGACCCGGCGACTGCAGCGCGGGCCGCAGACCTGGCCGCGAAGGAGGCAGGCTGCTGCTCGTTCTTCTCCTTCCAGCTCGTCATCGCCGAAGGCCAGGTGTCGCTGGCCATCGAGACGACACCGGCGCATCAGCCCGTGCTTGAAGCGTTCGGCGCCCGCGCCGAGTCCCGAGCAGGAGCAGCCTCGTGAGCACCGGCCTGCGGGCCGGGCAGGTGGCTGACGCGGCGGGTGTGAACGTGGAGACGCTGCGCTACTACGAGCGACGCGGGATCATCCCAGAACCCGACCGCAGCTTGGGCGGTCACCGTCTCTACTCGGATGCCACCGTGACGACTCTGCGGGTCATCAAGGCGGCGCAGCGGTTAGGGTTCACGCTCGCTGAGGTGACCGAACTCCTCGAAGCAGGCCGCCACCACCACGGCACTGCTGGAGGCCTGCAGTCCCGCACCGACGCCAAGCTCGCTGAAGTCGACCAGAAGATCGCCGACCTGCAAGTGATTCGGACCAGTCTGATCGCTGCGCGTGACGCCGGCTGCGACGACCTGATCCATTGCGCCGAGTCGGACTGCTGCCCGATCCCCTTCGTCCAGATCGTAACCGTGCCTGAGGCGAGCAAGCCGTGAAGGTCTCCCTCAAGGACCGTCACCTCTACGGCGCCGGGGCGGCAGCCTGCACAGTCTGTTGCGCCGCGCCGATCCTTACCCTGCTTGGGATCGCCGGTGCCGCAGCCACGGTCGCGACCTTCGTCTTCGCCGGCACCGTGTTCGCCCTGGTCGTCGCAATCGGGTCCGTGCTCGCGGTGTGGAGCAGGCGGCACCAGGAGCCTCGACCGTCCGACAGTGTCCATCCCAGACCCGTGCACCTCGAGCTCGCCACCACCAGGACCGAACCGCCCGGCGCGGACTGACATGATCGCCGCCATGGACGTCATGCGCTCGCTCTCACTGTTCGTCGCTGCCGCGGTCGCCGAGATCGGCGGGGCATAGCTGGTCTGGCAGGGCGTCCGTGAGCACCGTGGCATGGTCTGGATCGGCGCCGGGATCATCGCGCTCGGGCTTTACGGCTTCGTCGCCACACTCCAACCCGACGCCAACTTCGGCCGTATTCTCGCCGCCTACGGCGGTGTATTCGTCGCCGGTTCGCTTGCCTGGGGCATGGCGCTGGACGGATTCAAACCCGACCGATGGGACATCGCCGGAGCACTGGTTTGCCTCGTCGGCGTCGCGATCATCATGTACGCACCGCGAGACGCCTGACACCGCCACCGCCAACACATGAGCCCACCGGCGCCGCCGAACGCTACTTTGATGAGGACACGAAAGAGACCCCGATCCGTCAATGTTGCCGGCTGAACCTACGTCGCCATGGACAATCTTTTGACGTCGTGACGTGCTGGGTCGGTGGCGTGACGTGAGCCGCGCGTCCCCGAGCGGACATCACGGACCAGGCAGGGTGGGCATCACGAGAGTCCGATGATTCTGCTGGCGTGTGCCTCGCCTCATCCTGCTGAACGGCACGCCGGGCATCGGAGAGTCGCCGCTGGCGAGCCGGTCATCGCGGGAGCTCAGTCCGGCACGAGTGGTCGGCTCAGCCGAACAACGCGATGAGCTGTCCGGCGAGCCAGGCTTCGTACTCGGCCGGCGACCAGCCCCGGCGGCGTACCAGCCGGTCGTAGCAGTCCGGGGAGTTCAAGGTCCACACCGCGTCGATCAATCGGTGGAGGCCGTGTTCATCCGGGGACTGTTCCGGGAGGCCGATCCGGTCGCGCATTCCAGTGATCGCGTGGGTGGTGCCGACGTACCGTTCCTGCTCGATGGTCGCCATGAACTCGAGCAGTGTGGCATCCGTGCCGTGTGCCAACAGTGCCCCGAGCAGCGGTCCCGCCCGGCCCGAGAGCACCCGAATCCACGCTGCGTACGCGCGCGCGAACGCAGGCCGGTCGACAGAGTCGAACATCGCCCGGAACTCCGGCCGATCGCTCATCGGCACCTCAGCGTCGTCGCCGGCCATCATCTGGTCGTAGACCGCCTTCACCACGGCCGCCTTGTTGCCGACAGAGTTGTAGACCGTCTGCGGGCTCACGCCTGCGGCCGCCGCCAGCGAGGTCACGGTCATGCTGGCGTACCCGTCGTGGAGGAGCAGGTCACGTGCGGTCTCCACGAGCGACGTCCGGGTCCGCTGCGCTCCCTGGACACGGGTGGGGCTGTCGTAGGCCCTTGCCATCTGTCGCTCCAGTTCACTAGATTGCAATTCCAATGGAATGTCATTCCAATGTTCAAGGAGTCTAGCCATGAATCTGAATCCGGCGCAGGCGGCGGCGCTGCGCGTCTTCGACGCCATCAACTCCGGTGATCTCGACTGCCTCGACGAGCTGGTCACCGACGACTTCGTCGACCACGGCTCCCCGTTCCCCCTCCCGCCCGGCCCGATCGGTTACCGGCAGATCCTCACCTTCGTCACCCAGGTTCTTCGGATCCGATACGACGTGGAGGACGTGTTCTCGACCCAGGACCGGGTCGTGGTTCGAGCGACGGCACGCGGCGCCGGAGTGGAGGCGGTGCACGGACCGGGTGTGGAGGGCCGTGGCTACTCGATGACCACCGTGCACATCTATCGCACCGAGGGCGATCGGCTCGCCGAGCACTGGGGCGTGCGCGACGAGTACGGAGCGCGCGTCCAGCTCGGCACGATTGCCGCGCCGGACCCGGCAGCGCTGAGCCGGTGACCCGAGCCGACGGCCACCTGAGGAGCAGGTCGATGTCAATCGGTCCCGGCCATGCGGCGGATCCGCGTCCGGAACTCCGTCAGGTCCAGCCCGTACGTCGGACCGCCGGCGGCGGCGTAGCGCTCAAGCCGGCCGTTGCCGCGTTCGAGCAGCCGCCCGGCGCCGGTGGCGTTGCCGCGGAGGGCGTGGGTCAGCCCCACGCACAGCTGGGCCAGTCCCTGCCAGAGGTCGTGCTCGGCGTCAGGGGCGTCCTTCCAGCGGGCCTCGAAGACCTCGTGGGCCGAGAACGGCCGGCCCTGGTCCAGCAGCTCGATGGCGAATCGCACTGTCTGCAGGGGCGGTAGGGGATCTTCGGAGACCGGCTCGACGCCCTCAGCGCCGTACGGCAGCGGTCGGCCGAGCTCGTCGCGCGGCCTGGCCTGGCGTGGCCGGCCCTCCTCGTCGCGATCCCTGGTCACCATGGGGCCACCCTGTCGCCCCGCACGAGCACAGGCAAGCCGGAGGACGGCGACATGCTGGCAGGACGACACCAACTGGGGGATCCGCAGCGAGATCAGGAGTCCTGGGTGGCGAGGGAGTGGACGCCGCCGCAGGACTCGGCAAGTTCTGTTCCGAACAACTCTGCGGGGGTGTGCGCGCCGGGTACGCCCTGGCCGACGGCCAGCCGCGACGCGGCCCGCGGGCCGGTCAGTCGATGCCCTCGACGATACGGAAGTCGCGCTCGACGCTGTCGGACAGGGCGCCCAGCGCCTCCTGGTAGGCCACGCTCTCGTACGTCGCGACGGCCTGCTCGAAGCTGTCGAACTCGACCAGAACGACGCGCTGCGTGGTCCCGGACTCGTGGGCGACGACTCGACCGTCACGGGACAGGGTGCGCCCGCCCCCAGCCTGGACGGCCGTTCGGGCCAGCTCGTTGTAGGCGGTCAGCCTGTCCGGGTCGGAAATGGTGCGGTAGACGCTGACCCAGTAGCCCTTGGCCATGGAAACCTCCTGTGATCGGCCGGACACGTCCGGCTTCGAACTGACAGCCAGGGCGCGTTCACGCATGAGGTGCCGTCGGCGTCAACAACAGACTGAGGTCGAAGGCCGGCGCGCTGTGGGTGATGGCGCCGACGGATATCGCGTCGACCCCGGTCTCCGCGACGGCCCTCACCGTGTCCAGCGTGATGGATCCAGACGCCTCGAGTCGGGGCCCATCCGGCCCGCGCATGGTCACGATGTCCCGCATGTCTTCGAGGGACATGTTGTCCAGCATGATCCACTCGACTCCCGCGCGGAGCGCCTCGATGGCCTGGGCCTTCGACTCGACCTCCACCTCGACGGCGACGCCCCGCGCGTCAAGCCGTTAATCGTGGCGCTTCCACTGCGATCGGATCGGCCCTCTACGGGCTGGCCACCAGGGCTGTGAGACGCCAGCCGCGCGGCATGAGCATCACGTCCGCCGCCACCCTGGCCACCCTGCACAGGTCCGGTCCGCGGCGGATCACCGATCTGGCCGTGATCGAGGGGGTCACCCAGCCAGCAATGACCGTCCTGGTCCGGGTGCTGGAGGAGTCCGGACTGGTCGAGAGGACGGGCGACGCGTCCGACAAGCGGGTCACGCTGGTGTGCCTGACCGAGGCCGGCGCGTCGTACGTCGAGACGCGGCGCCAGGCTGGCGTCGATGCGTTCGCGCGGCTGATCGACGAACTCGCCGAGGACGAAATCGAGGCCCTGGTGGCGGCGCTTCCGGCGCTGGTGCACCTGGCAGAGCTCGAGAACGAGGACCGGGAAGGGCCGAAGCGGTGACGAGGCGCACCCTGGAGCGCTCCGAGGCGCCCGGTCACCCCAAGGACGCGTCCGACGAGGGCAACTCGCGCTCAGCGTTGCTCCCAGATCTCGTTGATCTCGACGAGGTCCTCTGCCTCGACGCCGTCCACCCGGCCCAGGTTGCGGGCCACGTGGTCCATGGAATCCCTGGGATCCCACCCCGCCAAGGGGATCCCGTCGCGGACCACGATCGTGGCGGAGCCGTCGTCGCTGAGGAACACGAGGCGGTACTTGAGGGCGACTGGCTCGGAGAAGTCGTCCACCTGGTTGCGTGGGTGGCCCTCCAGCATCTCCCCGTCCTGCCCCGGCGTGCAGGTCCATCCGCTCGGGCAGACCTTGGCGCGCTCGGCGTCCGGCACGTAGTAGCCGGTGATCGTGATGCCGTCCTCTAGCTCGACGGTGGCGCCGATGCTGCCTTCGCCGTACTCACCGGCGTCGACCTCAAATGCAGCCATCCTGTGCTGGGTCTGGTGCACCGTGGTCAGGTGGTGGGCGATCGTCTGGGGCGTCCGTTCGGTGGGCTCCTCGGCCCAGCCCGGCACGTCGACCTCGGTCAGCTCCGTGGTCGTGGTGGTGCCGAACCGTTCGTCAGTGACGATCGCGACCATGTCGTCGACGTCCACACCGAGGTCGAGGTCTCGCGGGTCGGCGGTGATGGAGTCGCCGGCATAGTAGGCGACGTTGACGCCTTCATCGGATGCGAAGGTGACGATGACGAGGCCGGGGTCCTCCTCCGGTTCCTCGTCCTCCCAATAGAGCTGTACGTCGCCGGCGTCAGTGCTGATGGTCGTGCAGGTTCCGCGGTCGTCGCAGGGCTCGTCCCCTGATCCGGGGTCCTCCTTCACGCCGACGCCCAGCCGCTGGTGGCCGTTGTCGAACTCGATCGATGCCCCGATGTCACCGTCCTCGGTCGACCCTTCCACAAGTGTTGGCTCGATGCCGGTGTGCTCGAGGGCCACGGCCGCCAGGGCCTCGGGGGTCGCCGTCACCTGGTCGTCGTCGTCGCATCCGCCCATCAACACGAGCGCCGCCATCGTCATCCCCGCCATGACCCGATTCATGGGCCGACCTTAGCTGCGGGGCGTGCTGGCCAGTTCTCGCCGCACAACTCGCCGCCGGAGGGTGGGCGTGGCCACCACCTCGTAGCCGGCTTCCACGAAGACCTGCACCAGCCCGACCGACGCCTCGTCCCAGATCACCGATTTACCGGGCGGTGGTTCGATCGGGTAGCCCTCCAGGACACGGGCGCCGACCTGCTCGCCGTACTCGACGGTGGCGTGGGCGAGCTCATAGGTCAGCCCCGACTTGCGGAAGCCCTTGCGTACGACGAAACAAGTGACGGACCAGACGCCCTCGAGCTCGGGATCCATCCGCATCCATGCCTGCTTGCGGCTCCACAGCCTGGGGTAGTTCTCCCGCGGTTCGACGGCGACCCAGCCGGCCGCCTCGCCGTCGACGTACCCGATCAGCCCGGACGTCGGCCGGGTGGTTCCGCAGGCGGTCTGCTCCAGCAGGGCCGCGTCCCTCTGATCCTGCGTGGTGTCGCGCCAGATCCAACCGGGCACCTTCATCGCCTGGCAACGACATTTGCCGGCGCCTCCCGTGGCGAACAGCGCTTCGACGTCCTCGGTCGTCGCTTGGTTTGCCGGGAGCCAGGTGAAGTCGGGCATCTGGCTACAGTCACGTGGCAGGGCGACCGAGCGCAAGACTCTGCCCCAACATTGAGGTCTGGCTGAAGAGTCGCGTCAGCGTCGGCCGCCGTCGACGTGGATCGTCTCGCCGTCGACGTACGGCGAGCGGATGAGCCACAGCGCCGCATCGACGACGTCGTCCAGCTCGCCGTGTCGGCCGACAAGGGTCTGGCCGGCCGCCCCCGTGAGGAAAGCCGGCTTCGCTTCTCCCTTGGCGTCCCACGCGCCGCTGTCGATGATGCCTGGCGCGATCGCGTTGACCCGCACGGGCGCGAGGTTCGCGGCGAGGTGGCGGACGGCGTAGTCGACCGCTCCGTTCGTGATCCCCTTGACGATCGACCCGGGTCCTGGCCGCCAGCCGACGACGCCGGCGAAGAGCGTCATCGACTGACGGATCTCGAAGTGCTTCGCGACGAGGATCGGACCGATCACCTTCGCCTCGAACGCGGCGACCATCCGGTCGCGGTCGAGCCCGGCGACCGGAGCATCGTGGGGGAGGGAGCCGAGGGTGACGACATGGTCGACGGCACCGATCTGCGCGGAGGCTGCGGCGATCGTCGCCTCGTCCGTGAGGTCGAGGCGTACGGCGCCGTCGATCGCCAGTGGATCGCGAGCGCCCACCGTCACCACCATGCCAACTTGTCGCGCCCGCGTTGCAATGGCCGCGCCGATGCCCCGTCCGCCGCCGATCACGAAGAGTGTCTGTCCGTCCAGTTCTCGTTGAGTCATGACCGTGACGGTATGCTTTGGATACCGAGTTACTGCAAGGGAACTGGAGAACGTCGGTGGGCTACAACGTGATGTCTCGCACCTGTCCCTCCCGTGTCGTCCTGCACCGCATCGGCGCCCGATGGACGGTCTTCGTGCTCAACGCGCTCGAGCACCAGCCGTTGCGCTTCGTCCAGATCAAGACGCACATCCAGGGCATCACCCCAAAGGTCCTGACCGAGACACTGCGCACCCTGGAGCGAGACGGGCTCATTGCTCGCACCGACTTCGAGGAGAACCCGCCTCGCGTCGAGTACGAGCTCACCGTGCTCGGCCGCTCGCTGTTGGAGCCGCTGCGCGCCGTACGGCTCTGGGCCGAGGAGCACGTTCCGGAGATCCAGGCGGCGAACGCAGTGGCAGCGATGGAGCCGGATCGTCGCTGATCGCGATCGACGCCGCCGGAGAGCTGTTTGTCAGGGCCTCGACGCGGAGTCCGATTCTCGCCAGCACTTCGACGTCCGCCCGCGTTGACTGAGGACTCCACGGCCCTTTCGGCATTCGAGACGGCCACACCATCCAGGGATGGAGAACTCTCATGACGATCGCCCTCGTAACCGGCGCCAGCCGCGGTCTGGGCCTCGCCACTGTCAGGACCTTGGCCAAGAACGGCACCTGTGTGCTGCTTGCGGCCCGGGACGCAGGCAGAGCCGAGGAGGAGGCTCGGTCGCTGCGAAGCGAAGGCCTCGACGTCCGTGGAATCCAGCTCGACGTCACCTCGCACGACTCCATCGCATCGGCCGTTGCCACCATGACCGCCGTGCACGGACGACTCGACGTGTTGGTCAACAACGCCGGCATCCTGCCCGAGGCCACCGACGACGAGGCGCACGAGTTCGCCAATCCCGAACTGTTCCTGACCACCTTCACCACCAACGTGTTCGGAGCCGTCGCCGTGACCGAGGCGTTCCTCCCGCTCCTACGCCGTAGCCCGATGGGCCGCATCGTCAACGTTTCGAGCACCATGGGCTCGCTGAGTGACCAGACTGACCCGGGCTCGCCGTTCTATGAAGTGGTTGTCCCGGCCTACCAAGCATCGAAGGCGGCCCTCAACAGCGTCACCATCGCGCTGGCCAAGAGGCTTGCCGAGACCCCGATCAAGGTGACCTCGGTCTGCCCGGGATTCGTCCAGACCGACCTCACTCCCGCCAACATGGAACAGGCGCCGCTCACGCCAGCTGAGGCCTCGCTGGTGGTCGCGCATGCCGCGACCCTCCCCGACAATGCCGAGTCCGGCACCTTCATCGACCACCACGGAGCCGTTGCCTGGTGAGAGGCCGGGCTCCGATCAACCAGACTGGTCCCATGAGCGAGGTCGTGTACGCCGTCGAGGCGCAAGGCTGGATCCCCAAGGTCATCCGCGAAGGCGACCAACTCCAGCTGAAGATGGGCGTCGACTTCAACCGCGGCCATGACATCCGTGAGTTCCACTTCGCGCTGACCGAGCAGCACCTCGCCGTCCTCCGCACCAGTCTCGCCCGTCACCTGATCCTGTGGTGCGTGCTGCAACCCCTGGCCGAGCACGCCGGTCGAGAAGACCGCAACGGCAAGCCGAACAAGAAGGAGTCCGCCCGCGCGATCGACGTGGTGCTGCTCGGCACCGACCAACAGGTCGAGGCGTACGTCGCCGCGCAGGGCCTCACGTCGTACCAGCTGCAGAGCCTGATCGCCCACGGCGGTGATCCGACACTGATCGGGAAGGGCCGCCTCTTCGAGGCGCTCGAGGGTCGGGTGCAGGTCGCGGCCGACTGGAGGAACGTGCGGGAGTACTGGGCCGACGAGGCGCGGGCCGAGGAGGGCGTCCACCTGGCCGAACTCGACAAGGCCGTCCTGTACTACACGAACCGGCGCGAGACCTGGAGCGGTCTCGGAGGTCGTCGGCCGGAACAGGTGCCGGCCGAGATGCTGGAGGCGGTGCTGGCCCTCGTCCGTGACGCAGAAGGGGCGACCGCCGACCTGGAGCCCACCGCTCCGCTCGAGAGATGGCAGGACGTGGTCGGCCCTGCGCTCCGCGCCACGAGGCCAGAGCTCCTCGACGAGCCGATCCGTGCCATCGCCTCGCTGGTGCGCAGCGAGGCACCGGACCGCGCGTGGAGGCAGCGGCAGATGCCGGCGCTGGGTGACATCGAGCGCCATCTGCAGCTGCACGTGTACGACGCCCAGCAGCTCGCCCTGATCGCGGAGACCACACCCGAAGCCAGTGCCCGTCCTTGGGTCGAACACGTCGGCGGAGAGCTCTTCGTCGGTGTCGATCGCCGGATCGCCTTCGCGACGTACGAGGCCGTCACCGAGGACGACATGGTGCTCTGGGAGGACCAGGAGCAGGTGACCTTCGCTCAGCTCATCGCGGCCGGAGTCGCGAAGGCCGAGGTCGGCAAGCACGTCGCGCGCGACGGCACCTGCTGGATCAGCCACGCCGACCTCGCGGCCGCCGTACTGGTGGACCCCAAGGTCCGCGCCACGATCATCGAAAGCTCGCGCCTGCCCATCACCTGGCCGGAAATCCACACCCTGGTCCCCAACGGGGACCTCGTGGTGGCCGCGCTCTCGCGGCTCCGGTTCGTGATGACGGGCAGTCGCGACGAGGACGGAATGCTCGCGATCCTCAAGGCCGCGCGCGAAGCGATCACGTGGGGCCGTGACCACATCAGCCCGCACCCCCTGGTGTGGCGCCACGGTCAGTGGTTGCCGTTCGACTGGGCAGCGGAGTTCCCGCACCTGGCTGACCGCATCAAGGAAGTGAACGTCGCCTACGCCGATGCGTGGCTCGACGCCGCCACGCAGTAGGACGTCGCGAATCGAGCACGTTTGGACCCGAACAAGATGGACATTGTGCGCATCATGGATTCTTCTTCATGGGCGGCGCCCGAGGGCATGTCGCAGGCCAAGCACAACCTCCGGCTGGGCCTGGCCCTGCTGTTGGTGCTCAGCTTCCTGGGCCTTGTGCTCGGCTGGTTCTTCACCATCGACAACGAACGGAAAGAGTTGCGCAGCCTGCCCGAATGCGCGGGCAAGGCGACCAGCGAGTGCCTCGAGATCCGGCCCGGCACGTTCGACTCGGCGACGATCAGTCGTTATGGCAAGACCAAGTCGAAGACCCACCACTTCGAGACCGAGAACGGCGACCGCGACGGAATCAAGCTGAAGATCGCCCGCCACTCGGGCCAGTCGCTCGAGGACGAGGTGGTCGGCGGCATCTTCGTCGACGGTGACCTGGTCGGCCTCGAGAGTGAGGACGGCCACCGCACCTGGGGCGAGGCCGGCTGGCTGGCGCTGCCGCCGCTGTGGTTCCTCGGCGTCGCCGCCGTGCTCGTGCTGATCATGGCGGCCTGCGTCAAGGCACTCAACCGGATCAACGCGGGCTTCACCACGCAGACGCCCGACGAGCCGTCCCTCGAACACGACTAGGCGCCCGCTCGCACCAACCTGCGGGGCCGAACTGAGGGTGCCCCGTCTCCCGCATATTGGGCATGCGCAGCGCCCTCGGCCGGTGGTTCGCTGGCCTAGGCGGGCTCCGCGCTCCCATGTGGCGCCCTCTCGGTCTAGGGAAAGGCAACTCATGCGTACCAGCCGAATTCTTGTCACGACCGCAGCCATGGGCGCGGCCCTGCTCCTCTCCACCGGACCCGCGACGGCGGGCGAGGTCACCGGCAACGGCGGCGCCACCCAGGGTCCGGCCCACGCCAACTCCATCTGCACCTTCTCCGGCCTCGCCGACGGCGGCGAGGGCGAGCCCGCTGGTCCGGGCAACGTGCAGAACTGGGGCCACTCCAGGGAAGCGTTCGGCGCGACCCCCGCCGAGCGCAAGGCTTCGGGCTTCCAGCCGGGCGACTCATGCAACGGTCACTCCGGCTTCCTGGTCAGCGAGCCGTCCGGCACGCCCTGAGCGTCGCAATCAGCTCGCCCGGTCACGCTCGTCGTGGCCGGGCGAGGCAGGCGCACTCCGCACGGACAGTGAATCGGCCATCGCCGCTGACCTCGTCGCGAACGTCCGTCACGCCCGAGGTCAGGCGGTCTCGGTGCCTGCGTCAGTCGAAGCGGGGGCGGAGTCCGTCCCGGAACTCGTTGCGGTTCCGCGGGGTCATCTTCCAACGCGTCTCGTCGGCGTCCTCGATCGACACGGTGTACTTGCCGGACCCACGGTCGAACTGCACGAGCACCTGCACCGGCCGCGCCTCACCCGGTTGGTAATGACTGTCCGTGTAGGCGTCCACCGCCGGCCTGACCGCCCCGGAGTCAGAGGCCACGGCCGAGATGGTGCCGTCGGGCGAATAGAGAAAGCCGTGCGCCTCGTTGAACTCGCCCCCGGGGAACTCGAGGATCATCGCCAACGACTCCCACCCGTCCCAGTCGACGACGGGACCTCCCATGTGGTCGACGAGTGCCCGGATGAGCTCGGCCGTCACATTCTCGGACATGGGTTCCTTCGGATCTGCTCGACGATGCTCGATGTGTGGCACATCGTAGGGTCCGGTGTTGCCTCGTGCGGCTGGACCTCAGGCAGGCCCCACCGTCTTCACCATGACACAGTTCTTCAGGCCCTTGGGCCGGTCGTACGTGAACCCGAGCCGCTCATAGAGGCGACGGGTGCCGTTGTAGAGGAACGACGACGACATCTTCTTGGTCTGGTTGGTCAGATCGTGCGGATAGCTCTCCACCAGTCCGCCGCCGGCCTGCGCAATCAGGTCGAGGGCGCCGGTGATGGCCAGTTCCGTGACTCCCGCGCGCCGGTGCCGCTTGTCGACGAAGACGCAGGTGATCCGATAGTCGGGGTCCGTGGTCTTGGTGGCGTCGTACTGCTTGCGGTGGTGCAGGGTGGGTAGCTCGACGGGCGTGCCGTACTCGGCCCACGCGATGGCTTCGTCGCCGTCCATCACCAGTGCGGCGTGAGCCTTGCCCTGCTCGACGTAGGCCTTCTTCAGTGCACGGTTGGCGTCGGCGCCCTGGCCGCGCTCGGGCCCGTCAGGGTGGAACCAGATGCACCAGCAGCCGCCGAAGATGCCGTTGTGTCGCTGGACCAGCGCGTCGAAGGCCGGCCACGTCTCGGAGCTGAGTGGCGCGATGGTGTACGACGGCTCGGCGGCCATGCCGCACACCATATCCCCGTGGCGTCCGGACAGGTGGCGGTGATCGGCCCGCGCGATCCGGCCTGCAATCTTCGTCCTACGCTTGGACGACGCGGCGAAAGGAGCGGACATGGGATCCGACGACCTTCCGGAGTGGGCCGGCTTGTTGATCAGCGTGATGCTGATGGCGCCCTTCCTGATCGTGCTTCTCATCTACCTCCGCCACCAGCTGCGGCGCAGGACGTGGTCCCGTGCCGAGGCCACCGTGACGGGCAGGAGGACCGAGAAGTCGCGGCAGGGTGACGGCTCGGAGACCACCACGACGACCGTGACCTATGCCTTCTCGGATGCCAACGAGACGGACCGGACCGGCACTGCGGTCAATCCCTCCGGTGATCCACGAGGCGGAGACCGCCTCCAGATCATGTACGACCCGAGGAACCCCGATCGGAGCAAGGTGGTGGAGCTGCGCCGGATGTATCTCGTGATCCTGGCGGTCTTCTTCGTGATGTTCGCCCTCGGAGTCTGGTCAGTGTTCACGTCCCTCGGGACGGCGTGATTCGAGGGAACCGGCGTCGAGACGATCGGTCAGGGCGTGGCCGACGTGTCGCCGTACCACGTGGTCGTCGAGGTCGGAACAAACCCGACGCCCCGGTAGGTTGCCCCAGCGGCCTCGGACCCGAACGAGATCTTGATCCGCTCCATGCCCCGAGCGGCCAGTCGCGCGACTCCCGCCGTGACCAGCGTCGAGGCCAACCCACGTCGCTGGAAGTCGTCCTCGACCCGCACGGGTTCGACCAGCCCGACCAACGTGGCCGGGTCGGCCCAGAACAACGCATATCCCGCTGTCTGACCGTCGGCGCTCTCGACCGCGAGATCGAGCTCAGGGTCGTAGAGCGTGCACTGCCCCAGGCGCTGCACGACACCTTCACCGGCGCGTTTGAGCAACGGATGCTGAGCCTCCGTGCGTTGGCTGCGGTCGACGACGGTGAAGCCATCGGCCGGAGCCCTGACCTCTCCGCGCTCGTCGGCGCGGAGCCAAGCCGTGCTGTCGGTGTATCCCGCGGTGAGCCCGGCGTCCGCGACCAACCGGCGCAACGCCGTGTCGTGATCGTCGACCGGGATCTCGAATCCGCCCGGTGCGTGGGCCTGCCCGATCTCGAGAGCCGCCGCGAAGACGGTTTCGATCGGGAGAGCGCCCGGCACCACGATCGGGTCGATCTGGCAGCCGTCACCGTCGGCCGAGATCAGCACGCCGGCGACCGGGCCGTCGTCATCGAGCCAGAACGGCCTCTCGACGTCATCGGAGCGGCTCGGCTTGCGCCACCACCACTGCACGTCGGCGGCCTCCCAGAGCCCGCCGTCCGGGTCGGCCAACCTGCGACGTTGCAGCAGCAGGGAGGACAACTCCAACGCCTCGAGCCCCGATGCCCTGATCTTGGTCACCATGCGGTCAGGCTAGAGGCTGGCGCCGGGTCGTGCCCCTCAATGACGTGCGCTCGGCCGCGGCCAGCTCGGAAGCCGGGCCAGCGCCGATCACGCCTCGCCTACGGCTGCTCGCGCATCTGACGCAGGGGAGCCAGGTTCGGCATGGGACACCAGGCGCCGATCTGCGGGTGGTCGATGGTCACCCCGACGACGCCACTCTGGCCGAACGACATCGCCCAGTCGAGCGCTGCGGGCAGGGGTACGGCGAGCAGGGGGACGGAGGCGCCCTCGGCAACCAGACCGCCGGAGTCGGCGGCGACCTGTGCCCGGGTGGCGCTGCTGAAGACGGCCAGCATCGGGCCGTCCGGTGACGTGAGTGCGTAGGGCCGCGGCTGTTCCGGCGTACCGCGGTTGATGAACACCCAGCGGTCAAGTGCCGACACTGCCTTCCACAGCTCCACCTGGGGCTCGACGGCACTCGGCGCGGCCAGGCAGGCGGCGTTGAGCCGGTCGAGCTCGGCCAGCACCTCCGGGCTCGGGTCGAGCGGGGGAGCCGTCGGTTCCACGTCGTCCACGGGCTCCTCCGTGGACGGTCCCGCCTCGGGTCGAGCCAGCGGCCGCGGGTCACGGCCACCGAAGGCTGCAACGCGATCCCAGAACCAGTCGGCCAGCTTGGGTGCGACCGTGACGTCGTCGACACCGGCACGGCGGACCACGACGCTGTCGATGGTCGCGATCAGGTAGCCGCCGTTGTCGTCGGTCATCACCTGCGAGAAGTACTCGGCGATCTCATCAGCCTGCCACTGCGGCCAGGCCTCGGGGTCCGCCTCGATGGCTTCGTCCATCGCGTCGATCTCAGCGCTCGACATCAGCCGGAAGTCGCCCTCGACTCCCCACAATGCGCCGGTGCCCGGCTCCTGGCCGTCGTGCCAGGCGGCGATCTCGCGTTCGCCCGCGGACTCGCGAGCGCCCTGCTCGTCGAGAGGCGGGCGCAGTGCGGCGGCGAGTTCGGCGGGCAGCACCGGATCGAGCGCTGCCAACGAAGAGTCGATGTCGGTGCCGAGCAGCTGGTCGCGCATCTGGGTCCAGGCCATGTCGATCACGCCGGACGCGTGGATCTCGGCGAGCGTGACCTCACCCTTGTCGACGATGGCGCGCCACTTACGGATCAGGGTGAGCACGCTCTCGGCCACGCCGTCCATCGGATCGGCGCGGAGCAGACGCAGGGAGAGTTCCTCGGCTTCGTCGAAGCGCCCCTCGTGCACATAGGACCAGGCCAGCGGTCCGCCGATGAACTCGGAGGACGCGTCTGCCCGGATCGCCTCTTCGGCGGCCGGGATGAAGCGCTCCGGCGGTGCCCAGCTCTGCAACAGGTTGATCGCGCGCTTGACCAAGGCATCGGGCAGCAGCTCGGCGTTGGTGCGACCGCACATCGCGGTGCCCTCGTCGAGCAGCCGCCAGCCGGCCTCGAGGTCCCCGGACATCGCCGTGGCGGCACCGAGCTCCATCACGTCGAGCCAGGACTCCTGGTCCTCGCGGAGCGCGATCTCGGCCCACTTGCGGGCCTCGTCGTAGTTGCACTCGTACTGCTCGAGGTCGCGCAGCTTGCGGACGACGTCACCGAAGAACCGGTCGCGCTGACCGGCCACCTGCAGCAGCAGCTTGCGGGCCTCGTCAGTCTCACCGCACTCCTTGAGGTGAAGGGCGAGCAGGATTCGGGTGCCGTTGCGACCCGGCTGTTGTGCCAGCACGCGCGAGGCGAGGCGGGCGATCTCGGGGTGCGTCGGCTGAGCCTCGAACAGCTCCCAGGCCAGGTCGACGTCCCGCTCGATCGGGTCGACGGTCGCGCCGTCCTTCTTGCGCCACTTCATCGCATTCCTCGCTTCACTCGGTAGGCCCGCACCTGGTCGAACGTGCCGTCGTCGACGCCGTACTCGAGAACCGGTGCCACCTGGTCGAACCACGCCGTCGTCGACGGCGTGACCTCGGATGCCGCGGCCAGTAGCGCGTCGGTCGTCACCGGGCAGACGCTGCCTGCCCGCATCGACGCGCTGAGTGCCTGTTGCAGGGCCACCTTCACCACGGACGCGATGTCGGCGCCCGAGAAGCCCTCGGTCGCGGCGGCCACCTTGGCCACGTCGACGCCGTCGGTCGGCTTGTCCTTGAGGTCGCCCTGGAGGATCGCGGCCCTGGCGACCGTGTCGGGCGGCAGCACGAGCACGGTCTTGTCGATGCGACCGGGGCGGCGAAGGGCGGGGTCGATGTCCCATGGCCGGTTGGTCGCCGCCAGGAAGTAGACGCCGTCGTTCTGGCTCGACACACCGTCGAGCTCCTCGAGCAACTGCGTCACGATCATCCGCATCGACTGCGAGCCGCCGCCGCCGGACGTACGCCGCCCACCGAGCGCGTCGAACTCGTCGAAGAAGATCACGCAGGGCGCGGCCGCCCGCGCATTCCGGAAGACGCTCTGGATCGCCTTCTCGCTGTCCCCGATCCACTTGCTCAACAGGTCGGCAAGGGTCACGTGGATGAAGGAGGCCCCGAGGTCACCCGCGATCGCGCGCGCGATGAAGGTCTTGCCGCAGCCCGGAGGGCCATACATGAGCAGGGAGCCGCCGGGCGTCTGTCCGAAGGCCGCAGCAAGTTCGGGGTTGCGCAGCGGGGCGAGGAACGTGGCGTCGAGATGCTGCTTGACCTCGGTGAGGCCGGCGACGTCGGCCAGCGTCACGGCCGGTCGCTCGGCGTCCCACATGCCGGGTTCCTCCGCCGTCTCGTCATCGAGGTCGGCCGTCGAAGGAACCGGGATCGGAGCAGGTGCAGCCGGCTCGCTGGGCGGTGCCATGGCGCCGCCCCGGATCCGGGCCGCCATCACCCGGGCCCGCAACACGCGCACGCGGGCCGGGTCGCCCCCACTGGCCTCGAACGTGGTCAGCTCGTCGGCGGCGCGGTCCGGGTCTGCCTGCAGCAGCAGGGTGATGAAGTCCTCACGCAGCGCGAGGTTCTGCGGGTCGCGGCTCACCTCGGTCTCGATCACGTCGAGGAAGTCGTCGTCTGCCATCTGTCTGTTGCCCTCCGGTCATGTGTGGTCATCGGGCAACGTTCCCCGAACTGCGGCGGCCAATCCTCCCGCAGACCCACTCTTGTGCGATGGCACGGCCCGCGGGGACTGGCCACGTCGCTCATCACGTTGATGGTGAGCGCGTTCTGCCCTGAGCAGAACCCGGGCAGGGTGCGCGGAGGCAGTGGCTAGCATCGCGACATGGGTCACCTGTTGCCGCTGCGTACGCCGTCCGACCGCCCCGACGTGCGCGCGCCGGGACCCCGCACCGCCGACCCGCGCACCCATGAACCCCGCACCCCCGAACCGCTGTGGCGCGAGGTGACCGGCGAGCTGCTCCGCGAGCGTCGACACATGCGTGGGGAGAAGCTGAGCGAGACCGCCAGCCGCGCCGGCATCTCGACCCAGTACCTCTCCGAGGTCGAACGTGGTCGCAAGGACCCCTCCTCCGAGGTGCTCTCCGCGGTGGCCGGTGCACTCGACCTCACCCTGCGCGACCTGGCCGTCGCGGCCGCGCGCCGGTTGTACGTCGTACCGGCCGGCCCGATCGGAACGGCCTCGATCCGGCAGGACGTCGGGGCCCTCCGCGGACCCCTGGCCCTGGCCGCCTGACCTGCGCCCGGTCCCTCGAGCCCGGTCACCTGCGACTGATCACCTCGTCGGCCAGTCCGTAGGCGACGGCTTCCTCAGCGCGGAAGATGCGGTCGCGGTCGGTGTCGCGCCGCAGTGTCTCGGCATCCTGACCGGTGTGCTCGGCCAGCGCCTGTTCCATCTCCTCGCGCACCCGCAGGATCTCGTCCGCGGCCAGGATCAGGTCCGGGATGGTGCCGCGGCCCTGGCCCGACGGCTGATGCAGCATCACCCGGGCGTGCGGCAGCACGGTCCGCTGCCCCGGTTCGCCGGCTGCGAGCAGGAGCGCCGTACTGGAGAAGGCCTGTCCGACGCAGGTGGTCGCCACCGGCACCCGGCAGAAGCGGATGGTGTCGTAGAGCGCGAAGGTCGCGGTGATCGAGCCGCCCGCCGAGTTGATGTAGAGGTTGATCGGGGCTTCGGGGTTCTCGGCCTCCAGGTGCAGGATCTGCGCGATCAGGGCGTTGGCCACCCCGTCGTCGATCTCCGTGCCCAGATAGACGATCCGCTCCTCGAGGAGGCGGCTGTAGACGTCCATCACCTTCTCGCCTCGCGGCGTACGGCTGACCACGTTGGGGATCGTGTAGGTGCTCACTGGCCGTCCTCCTCGGTCGGGTCGGTCGGTCGCAGCCCCGTCGTACGACGGACGCGTGGGCGGATCTGGCCGAGGTCCGTCACCAGGTGGTCGAGGCAGCCGTAGTCCCGGGCCTCCTCCGCAGTGAAGACGTGGTCGCGCAAGGAGTCCTCGAAGACCTGCTCGGGGGACTTGCCGGTGCGCTCGGCGACGATCCCGATCACGGTGTCGCGCATGTGGCGCAGGTCCTCGGCCTGCAGCTCGATGTCGACGGCATTGCCGCCGATGCCGGAAGAGCCCTGGTGGAGCAGCACCTTGGCGTGTGGCAGGGCGTACCGCTTGCCCTCGGCGCCGCAGCACAGCAGGAACTGGCCGGCGCTGTAGGCCATGCCCAGCACGACGGTGGAGACGTCGTTCGGGACCAGGCGCATGGTGTCCGCGATGGCCAGCATGGCGGTCACCGAGCCGCCGGGGGAGTTGATCCAGAGGCTGATGTCGGTGGTCGGGTCGTCTGTCGAGAGGAGCACGAGCTGGGCGCAGAGCATGGCGCCGATCTCGTCGTCGAGTGGGGAGTCGAGGAGCAGGATGCGTCGCCGGAGCAGGTCTTCGGCGGTGCGCTTGCCCAGGACGAGGGGTCGGTGTTCTTCGGTCATGCTCCGAGCGTGGCTCCGGCGACACGGTGACAGAAGGGCGTGCCGCCCACAGCGGATCTGCCCTCAGCGGATCCGCCGAGAGCGGCACGATCCGGCAGCCATGACCGCCCGGGCCATCGGTAGCGTGGCAGCGTGACGAACCACGCTGCCGACTCGAGCCACGACGACCTCCATCGGATCGTGTGCGGGCTTCTACGCCGTGGGGGTCGCGGCCTGTTGGTGCACCGCACCCCGGCGCGTCGTTGGTACCCCGATTGCTGGGACCTGCCCGGCGGTCACGTCGAGCAGGGCGAGACGCCTCAGCAGGCGCTGCGCCGGGAACTGGCTGAGGAGCTCGGCGTCGAGGCCGTGGTCACCGGGGACCCGTTGGCGCACATCCAGGGCAATGACTTCCGGATGGACGTCTGGGTCATCGACTCGTGGAGTGGGGAGCCGACCAACACCGACCCGACCGAGCACGACGCCCTGGCGTGGCTCAACCACGCCGAGACGGCCGCGCTCGCCCTGGCCCATCCGCATCTGTCGGCGTTGCTCGAGGCCGCTCTCCGCTGATCGGTCCCGGCCCTCCGGCGGCGGCCTCAGACGTTGCGCGGGCGGAGCCCCCGCACCAGACCGGGGATCATCACGGTCGCCGCGACGAGGTGCAGGACGACGAGGGCGACGATCGTGCCGGTCGAGCCCCCGGAGAGGAACGGCGGGACCATCGAGACCAAGGTCAGCGACACGGCGGTTCCCATGAACGACTCTGCGGGACGCGCGCTCACACGCAGAAGAGCGGCCGCGATGACCACACCCACGAGCGAGAACGCACCGGTCACCGCGGCGACCCCGGACAACGGGATCGTCTCGCCACCGTCGTGGATCTCGAAGTCGACGCCCAAGGCCCGGGCGAGTGCGGCGGCCAGGGTGGTGGCCGCCACCGCCAACAGCGTGGCGACGAGTCCGGTGCCGGCCAGCCGACGGAGCCCTCTCGTGCGGTCAGTCCGTCCCGGCTGCAACCCCGCGTCGAGCCCAGGGTCCTGCACGCCGTTCATGACAGCCCGCCGGTGTTCGGTTCGTCGTCCGACGGCAACCGCTCCGCCAGCCCGAGCTGCGGGAACTGGTCGTCGTGGAAGGTGAAGATCTCGGTGATCTCCCCGCCGGTGATGCGCAGCACGTCGATCGTCAGCGGCAGGTAGGCGCCCTCCGATTCCCGCCACTCGTAGAAGGCCACGGCCGGCTGGCGGTTCACGGACGTGGGCACACCGCGCAGGCCGGTCATGCCCTCGAACCCGTCCTCGACCCAGTTGCTCACCACCGCGTCGCGGCCGACGTACAGGCCCGGGGTGGGCGGCATCGAGCAGCGGACGTCGTCGCGGAGCATGGCTGTGAGCGCCTCGATGTCGGTGGCCACGCTGGCCTCGGTGAAGCGGCGCACCAGCTCGCGCGTCCCGGTGTCCTCCTCGCCCCCGGTCCAGTCCTGCCGGTCGGCGGGAAGGTGCGCCCGCATGCCGGCCCGGGCCCGCTGAAGCGCGCTGTTCACGGAGTTGACGGAGTCGCCGAGGAGCTTCGCGACGTCCTTGGCCGGCCAGCCGAGCACGTCGCGCAGGATCAGTACGGCCCTCGGCCGCGGCGTGAGGTGCTGTACGGCGACCAGGTAGGCCAGCTCGATCGTCTCTCGCGCGACGGCGACGACCTCGGGCTCGTCCGCGTCGTCCGCACGCAGCTCGTCGAGCAGCCGGTCCGGGTAGGGCTGGAGCCACAGCACCTCGCCGCCGGTCGCGGCCGCCGGGCGGCGCTTGGCCAGGAGGTCGAGGCAGGCGTTGGTGGCGATCTTGTAGAGCCACGCCCGTAACGTCGACCGGCCCTCGAACGTCTCCCTGCGTCGCCAGGCTCGGAGGAACGTCTCCTGCACGGTGTCCTCGGCGTCCTGGAACGAACCGAGCATCCGGTAGCAGTGCACGTGCAGCTCTCGCCGGTGCCGTTCCGCCAGCCTCGTGAACGCCGGCTCGTCGATCTCGTCCAGAGCTGTCCCGCCCGGTTCGCCCATGCCGATCTCCTTCAGTCCCGTGTCCACACTCATCACGGCATCCTTCTGCCTCGTCGTGTCCCTGTCACAGGTGTGACGGGTCCGGCGCTGAGAACTCATCACCCTCGTCGTCGTGCCCGGTGAAAACGGTTGCGCAAGTGCGTGTGGTGGGTGCCCGACTTCTCCGTCGCGTCGTACGACGACCGCCTGCGCGCCCTCGACGCCCGGCTCCGCGACGCGAGCCGTTCGTCGCGCACTCGACTCGTCACCTGTTCGAGGCACGTCGCTGAGGGCAAGCCGCCCGACGCGTGTCAGTTCGCGGGCGCACCCCGGGATGCCGAGGAGCGCTGCTGGTCACGTGCGAACGCCTGCGGGACCTCCCGGCGTACGACGACCGCGAGGGCCACACCCGTCAACCCGGCCAGGGTGAACCAGATGTCGGCACCGAGGCTGACGAAGCCGGTCTCCCCGGCCGCGGCGTCCCACACCAGCGCTGGCACCCCGCGTCCCAGGGCCAGACCGGAGCCCACCATCGTCAGGAGGGTGAGCCTGCGGGTGAGACGTTTCGGGAGACCTCCGTGGGCCAGCATCCAGGCGACGACCGCGGCGCCGTACATCAGGAAGCCCGCGAGCAGGTCGTAGGCGAGGAACCACGGGCGTTCGCTGATCGGCGCGAACTGCGAGTCGAGGCCGCCGCGCCACCCGGAGGCCCAGGCGACGTGCACGCAGGCGAAGCCGAAGCTCCACAGGGACAGGAAGATTCCGAGACGAGTTCTCATGCGTTCCAGCCTCGTCGGCGCCGTCGAGCGCCGGCATCAGGGATCGCCCCCTGTCACCCCGGAATCATGAGGGCTCGCCCGGACTCAGCGAGCGTGCCGGACCCTGAGCCAGGTCTGGGCTCCGAAGTTCAGGGCCGGGTTCCGCGCCTCGCCTGCCACCAGGCCGCGCGCCTCGCACGCCTTGGTGATCCATCCGAAGTCGTGGGCGATGGTGCCGGACTCGTCCGACTCGTGGCTCCGCCCCAACCACTCGTCGCCGTCGTAGTCGGGGCGCTCGGCAGAGGCCGGGTAGTACGACGCCATGAACGTCGCGTTCGGCGCCGACGTGGCCACGAAGCCGTCGAGCATCACCTCGATCTGGGGCTTCGACGCGTGGCTCCAGATCGAGCGCGCGACATAGAAGTCGAATGTCTCGTTGAAGTGCGCCATCGAGAAGTCGTCGCGGTGCGAGAAGGTCGGCCGCTTGGCAGCGACCATCTCGGGACCGAGGAGTACGTCGACCCCTGCCTCGAGCATCTCGCGGTTGGGCTCGATGCCGTAGTAGCAGCCGGGGTCCAGGAGCCGGACCAGCCAGTGGCCGGCGCGCAGTGAACCGCAGCCGATGTCGAGCACCTTGGAATCGGGGTTCAGGCCGTGGTGGAGCAGGGTCATCAGCTGCTTGCGCCCGGCATGGGCGAAGCTCTTGCGGGGCCCGCCGAGGGTGACCCCGCGCGCGATCAGCTCTTCTGCAGCACTGGTGAGTGAGTCCGACATGGAAGCAACCTCATTGCCTTGGGGGCGTGTGGGTGGTCCGCTACAGGCTGACACAGCGATGGGAACGAGCGGGGTCTCACGCGCCCGGCAGCTCGGTCGGGCGCCGCTGCGCCGCAGCACCCTGCGACACGTCAGGCCGGACCGCACCACCGCGTCAGTGAGTCGTGCAGACCCGCGTCCGTCCCGCCACCCACGGCCTCCGTCCCGCCACCCACGGCCTCCGTCCCGCCACCCACGGCCTCCGTCCCGCCACCCACGGCCTCCATCCCGCCACCCGCGGCCCCCATCCCGCCACCCACCCAAGCAACGTGGCCGTCCGGCCGGATCAGCACACCGCTCGGCGGCGTCACCTCACCGATCACCGGCAGCTCCCACGGGCCGCTGCTCTCGGCAACGACCAGGCGCACACGGTCGGCCCAGGGACCGAGGTCGACGCCGCCCGGGGTCCCGAGGTCGAGGAGCACCGGCCGGGCGGCGTGCAGCAGCTCGAAGACCCGGACCGGTCCGTCGGGAGTCTCGAGGTCGAGGTCGGGCATCCGCCGACCGAGCAGCGGGTGCCCGTCCCCGAGGTCGTAGTGGACGTCGAGACCGGAGAGCAGTCCGGCGACGTGCCGGCGCGGTTCGTCCATCGCCACGAACTCGTCCATCAGGTCGTTCACCGCGACGTGGCGCGCGTCCTGCTGCTGGAGGAGTCCCATCACCATGGTCTGCTTCAGCGCACGGGCGGTCGCCGGGTGCCGCTCGGCCCGGTAGGTGTCGAGCAGGCTCTCCGGCGAGACGCCCTTGACCACCTGGGCGAGCTTCCAGCCGAGGTTCACGGCATCCTGGACGCCGAGGCCGATGCCCTGCCCGCCTGCGGGATAGTGGATGTGCGCGGCGTCCCCGGCCAGCAGCACCCGCCCCTCGCGGTACGACGCCGCCTGGCGCGTGGCGTCGGAGAACCGCGAGATCCAGGTCGGGCTGTGCACGCCGAAGTCGGTGCCGAAGACTCGGTGCAGCGCGGCCCTCAGGTCGTCCAGGGTCGGCTCCGTGGCGGGCCCCATCTGGTGCTCGGTGGTGATCACCCGGAAGGTGCGCCCGTCCTCCATCACCTGGAGCCCGTGGATGCCGCTCTCGTCCGTGCGTACGCCGACCGGCGGTTGCTCGCCGACCTCGACCTCGGCGATCAGCTTGGTCTGCGTGGCCTCCGAGCCGGGGAAGTCGATGCCCGCGGCCTTGCGGACCACGCTGCGCCCACCGTCGGCCCCGACGAGGTACGACGCCCGCACGGTCGCGCCGTCGGCCAGCCGCACGTCCACCCCGTCGGCGTCCTGGACGAAGCCGGTGACCTGGCGACCCCGCTCGACCTTGACCCCGAGCTCGTCGACCCACTCGGCGAGGATGCGCTCGATGTGGTTCTGCCACAGCCCCAACGTGTAGGGGTGGCGGGTCGGGAAGTCGCTGACGTCGAACATCGCGCTGCCGGCCGCAGCACCTTGATAGGTCTTGCCGGCTTCCAGGAATCGACCCGCGATGCCGCGTTGGTCGAGGACCTCGATCGTCCGCGCATGGAACCCGCCGGCCCGCGAGCCCACCAGCTCGGCGCTCGGCCTGCGCTCCACGACCGTCACGTCGACGCCCGCCAAGGTGAGCTCGGCGCCCAGCATCATGCCCGTCGGGCCGCCGCCGGCCACGATCACGTCAGTCATTCCTGCCCCCTCCTCGGCGACCACCGTGGGCGCCGAGCGGACAGTGTGCGGCACCACCGGGGCCTTGCCGCAAGCCCCCCACTTCGCTATACCTTGGAAGGGAGGGGCCGTACGGCGGAAGGGCGCCTACCTCCAGGAGATCTCGTGGACGTGGGAGTCACCTGAGCGGAAGACCAGGTGGCCCGAGCCGGCGACGTCGTCGATGAACATGAACGGGTCCGATGCCGAGGGCGGGGCCGCGGAGTTGGCCGTGACGTCGCCGTGGCCGGGCGCCTGGCCCGGGGTCCACCACACTTCATGCAGGTGGCCGTCGGAGCGGCGGTAGACGACGCTCTTCACGTTCCGGGCGCCCCAGTGGACGGTGGTCGGTCGGCCGGTGGCGAGCGGCGCCCCCGCCGACGCGGTCACGTTCCAGCCCGACACGGGCGCGGCACCGACCCAGTAGAGCTCGTACACGTGTCCGTCGACGCCCCGATAGACGACCTGGTGGGTGTCGGTCTGCGGCACGTAGTAGGCCACCGGGTCACTCGCGGCCTTCGGCGTCCCCGCGGTGCCGGACAGGTCGTCGAGACCGCTCGGACCGTCCTTCCAGTAGACGCTGAGGATCCGGCCGTCGACGGCCCGGTAGACGACGATGTTGGTGCCGTCCGGTGTGACGTACGGCGCCGGGTCGCCGGCCGCTTTCGGCGCGCCGATCGTGCCGGTCAGGTTGCCGCCGTAGTTCACCGGCGCCACCCCGACCCAGAACAGCTCGTGGAGGTGCCCGTCTCCACCGCGGTAGACCACGTGGTGGGTGTCGGACTCGGCGTGGTGGTAGCCGATCGGGTTCCCCGCCGCGGACGGAGACCCGGCGGTGCCGGACAGGTCGTCCTGACCGACCGCGCCGGTGGACCAGTAGAGGGAACGGACAGAGGCGTTGTTCGCGCGGAACGGCAGGATCACCGTGCTGCGGCCCTGGTCGACGTACGCCCGCGGTTCACCGGTGGCGTCGCGGGCACCGGCGAGGGCGGTCAGGTCGGACGTCCCGGTGCCGGCGGCGGCGTCGCGCCAGAGCTCGTGCAGGTGCCCGTCGTCGTCGCGGAAGGCGACGTTCTGGGTCTTCAGCCCGGTCACCACCACGCCCGCGGGGGTCGAGGACGAACCCGCCGCGCGGTGCTGCGCCGTGCGGTCCACGTGCCGGTTCCACGGCACGCCGATCCCTACCGTCGCCCACGCCGTGACGCACGCGGCAGCCACGTCGTGGCCGAACAGCGCGAACGCGTGGTCGGCGGTGAGGGCGGCGAAACGGTCGAAGCGGGCGTTCGAGTCGAGGGCGTCGTCGGTCGCGGTGGCGTACCAGACCCGGCCGGCCTGGTCCCACGCGTTGCCGCCGAGTGCCTGCGCGAAGAGGGCGAACGCGCGGTTCGGGATGCCGGAGTTGATGTGCACGCCACCGTTGTCGCTGGTGGTGACCACGAAGTCGTCCATGTGGGCCGGCTGCGGGTCGGTGCCCAGCACCGGGTCGTCGTACGCCGTGCCGGGCGCGATCATCGACCGCAGGGCGACCCCGTTGATCGTGGGCCCGAGGAGGCCCTCGCCGATCAGCCAGTCGGCGGTGGCCGCGGTGTCGCCGGCCAGCCGCTGCTTGACCAGCGAGCCGAACACGTCGGAGAGGTGCTCGTTGAGGGCGCCGGACTGGTTCTCGTACTCCAGGTCGGACTCGTGCTCGGTGACCGCGTGGCTGAGCTCGTGGGCCATCACGTCGACGGCGGCGGTCATGGAGACGAAGAGCAGCCCGTCGCCGTCGCCGAACACCATCTGCTCGCCGTCCCAGAAGGCGTTGCCGAAGTTGTTGTCGTAGTGGGCGGTGCCGATGAGGCTGGCGCCGTCGTCGTCGTAGGAGTTGCGACCGAACAGGTCGAAGTAGAGGTCCCACGTCGCGCCCAGCCCGTCATAGATGCGGTCCACGTCGACGTCGCCGGTGGCCGCGTCACCCTCCTTGCGGACCAGCTGGCCGGGCAGGTCGGTGTCGTGGCCGGCATCGTGGATCAAGCGGTGTTTGCGGATGGGTGCGGCCGCGGCAAGCTCCGCGCGCGCCTCCCTGGTGCGTCGGGCGGTGCCTCGGAGGCCGCGGGTCGAACGCAGCTCCCTGGCCCGTGCGGTCACCGCCAGAGCCTCGCGGGCCCAGGCCCGCTGCGCGTCGGTGCCGTTGCGGGCGAGCTGTTCGAGCATGTACGGCGGGACGATGCACTGGATCGCGTCGTACGCCGAGTCGTGGTCAGGCGTGTGAGTCATGGGTTCCTCGCTCCGGATCGGACCGGCGCGCATCCTTCGCGTGCGTCGCACGGTCAATACCCACAAGGAGTCGGCGCTCTCCGCGGGAGTACCGGGGCGACCCGGAAATGCTCGAGTTGCCCGAACGGGTCAACGACGCAGGTTCCAGAACTGGTGGACCAGCCCACTGGGAGAGGTGATCGACTCGACCGTGAAGGCATCCTCGATGCCGCTCGTCCCCTCCCAGATCGACACACCCTTGCCGAGGGTGATCGGCACGATCACCAGGTGCATGAAGTCGATCAGCCCCGCCTGGAGGAACTGCCGGACGGTCGAGGGCCCACCACCGATGCGGACGTCGCCACCGCCGGCGGCCTCCTGGGCCAGGTGAAGCACCTCCTCCGGCGTACCGTCCACGAAACGGAAGCTCGTCCCGTTGGGGAAGTCGATCGTCGGGTGGGGATGATGGGTCAGGACGAACACCGGTGTCCGGAACGGCGGCTCATCGCCCCACCAACCCCGCCACCCGTCATCGGGCCACTCGCCGACCTGCGGGCCGAACTTGCGTCGCCCCATGATCTCGGCGCCGACGCCCTGACCCCACGTGCTGGTCAGGGCATGGTCGAAGGTGAAGGGCGAGTCCACCTGGTCGACGCCGTGGATGGCCCTGCCGTCGAAGCGCGAGAAGAGCTGTTCCGCGCCACCGATCGGGGCGTCGAGTTTCACGTGGTCGCCGGCGGAATAGCCGTCGAGGGAGATGTTCAGGTTGTGGACCCTGGTGCGAGGCATGGCGACTCCTTCAGTCAGCGGATGCAACGGGCAGCGTGTGGACAGACCGGTGATGACAGCCGGACTCATCGCGAATCGCCGGCCCGACGTGGTGAGGTCGCGGCCTGCATCTCGAGGGTGATCCGGTCTATGGTGCTGGGCATGAACCTTCGCACCGTGCCCGCTGCCCTGGCCGTCGCCATCCTCGCCCTCTCCGTCTCCGCCTGTGCCAAGGACAAGGACACGACGACCACCGAGTCGGGGGTGAAGGTGGTCGAGAAGGGCACGTTGACCATCTGCACCCACCTGCCCTACGAGCCGTTCGAGTTCACCGAGAAGGGCGAGGTCGTCGGCTTCGACATCGACGTGCTCAAGCTCGTGGCGAAGAACGAGGACCTCAAGACGAAGGTCATCGACACACCCTGGGAGACCATCGTCTCGGGCAACGCGCTCGACAACGGCGACTGCGACGTGGCCACCGGCGCGATGACGATCAAGCCCGAACGGGTCAAGGTGATGGACTTCAGCAACCCGTACTTCGAGGCCACCCAGGCGATGCTGGTCAAGAAGGGCTCGGGCTACTCCGACCTCTCCGACCTGGCCGGCAAGCGGATCGCCGTCCAGGAGGGCACCACCGGTGAGACCTACGTCGAGGAGAACCTCCCGAAGGGCGCCGAGAAGGTCTCCTACGAGGACTCGGTCCTGATGATGGAAGCCGTGAACAGCGGTGACGCCGACGCAGGGGTCAACGACAACGGCCTGGTCAACTACTACGTCGCGCAGAACGACGGCGTCGAGGTGAGCAAGGAGTTCGCGACCGGTGAGAAGTACGGCTTCTCGGTGGCGAAGGATGACAACCCCGAGCTGCTCAAGGCGATCAACGAGGCGATCGCCGACAAGGCGGAGATGGACAAGCTCAAGGAGAAGTGGTTCGGCACCGCCGGGTGATGCCTCGATCCGTGTCCCTCCGGACCACGGTCGTGCACTCCGCGCGGCCTGACGGGAGTTTCCAATGGCGCTGAGCAAGCGCAAGCGCGCGGCCTATCTCCGCTACGCGCAGTACGCCCTGATCGTCCTCGTCGTGGCCGTCATCGCCTTCGCGGCGGACTGGGCGTCACTGCGGGACTCGTTCTTCAAGCCCGACCTGGTCAGGGAGCAGTTCCCCGACATCTTGAAGACGGCACTGAAGAACACGATCATCTACACCGCGTGCGGGTTCGTCTTCGGCCTGCTGCTGGGTCTCGTGCTCGCCCTGATGCGGCTCTCGAGCATCGGCCCGTGGCGCTGGCTCTCCACCGCGATCATTGAGCTCTTCCGCGGTCTGCCTGCACTCGTCGTGTTCCTCGCCCTGGGCCCCGGCTTCTCGCGTGCGTTCCCCGACTACGAGATCCCCGGTGGCGGCCTCGGTGTCGCCACCCTGGCTCTCGGCCTCGTCGGTGGCGCCTACATGGCGGAGACGATCCGGGCCGGCATCCAGGCCGTGCCGAAGGGCCAGATGGAAGCCGCCCGCTCCCTGGGCATGTCGCACTCGCGGGCGATGATCTCGATCGTGATCCCGCAGGCGTTCCGGATCATCCTGCCGCCGCTGACCAACGAGCTGATCCTGTTGACCAAGGACTCCTCACTGATCTACATCCTCGGCCTCTCGCTCGACGAGTACGACCTCACCAAGTGGGGTCGCGAGGGCATGAACAGCGCGGCCAACCTGACCCCGATCATCGTGGTGGGGCTCTGCTACCTGCTCATCACGGTGCCGTTGTCGATCGTCGTACGCCGCATGGAAGCCAAGTCTGAGAGGGCCCGCTGATGACCACCTGGAGCACGGGCGAGCCACACGTCCCGAGTGACCGCAGCACGGCCGCGATCGACGTACAACAACTGCACAAGTACTTCGGCAGCAACGAGGTCCTCAAGGGGATCGACTTCCACGTCGGTGTCGGCGAGGTGGTCTGCGTGATCGGGCCGTCTGGCTCGGGCAAGTCCACCCTGCTGCGCTGCGTGAACATGCTGGAGACTCCGACCAGCGGCAAGATCTTCGTCGAGGGCGACGAGATCACCGACCCCGACGCGGACGTCGACAAGCTCCGCTCGCGGATCGGCATGGTGTTCCAGTCGTTCAACCTCTTCCCGCACATGACGGTGCTGAGGAACCTCTGCATCGCCCAGCAGCGGGTCAAGGGGCGGTCGAAGTCCGAGTCGGTCGAGATCGCGCGGGCCAACCTGGCCAAGGTGGGACTGTCCGAGAAGGAGGACGCCTACCCGGCGCACCTGTCGGGTGGTCAGTCGCAGCGCGTGGCGATTGCCCGGGCCCTGTCGATGGAGCCCGACATGATGCTCTTCGACGAGCCCACGTCGGCGCTCGACCCGGAGCTGGTCGGCGACGTGCTGCAGGTGATGAAGGACCTCGCCTCGGAGGGCATGACGATGATGGTCGTGACCCACGAGATGGGCTTCGCCCGCGAGGTCGGCAACAAGCTGGTGTTCATGGACGGCGGTGTGATCCTCGAGGAGGGCGTTCCGGCGGAAGTGCTGGCCAACCCCCAGCACGAGCGCACGCAAGGGTTCCTGTCCAAGGTGCTCTGACCGGCCGCTGGGTCACATCTGCGCCGCGCCGGCCCTGATCGCCTCGCGGATCCTCACGTAGGTCCCGCACCGGCAGATGTTGCGGATGCCATCGAGGTCGGCATCGGTGATGGAGCGACTCTCGCTGCGTACCTTCTTCACCAGGGCGACCGCAGCCATGATCTGGCCGGGCTGGCAGTAGCCGCACTGGGCGACGTCACGGTCGATCCAGGCTTCCTGCATCGGGTGCAGGTCCTTGCCCACCGTTGCCGGAAGTCCCTCGATGGTGGTGATCTCGTCGTCGTCCTCCAGCGCCCCGACCGGGACCGAGCACGGGTTGAAGGCCTTGCCGTTGACGTGGCTGGTGCAGGCCTTGCAGACGTTGATCCCGCAGCCATACTTGGGCCCGGTGATGCCGAGAATGTCGCGCAGCACCCAGAGGAGGCGTACGTCGTCCTCGACGTCGACGGTGACGGTCTCGCCGTTGACCTTGAAGGTGTGGGTGGGCATGTCGGCATCCTCAGTAGGTGTGGGAGAGACCGTCGGTGGGCGATGCCGGCAACGGTGGCTCGAACGACTTCGGGGTGAAGAAGAGCGGTGCACTGTGGTTGACCGGGAACTCCGTCGGCAGCGTTCCAGTCGCCCGGGCGTACGCCGTCGCCACGGCCGCGGCGCTGGTGGCGACCGGGAACTCGCCGGCGCCGCCGGGTTCCTCGGTCGTCGAGGGCATCACGATGATCTCGAGTTGGGGTGGGGCGTTCCACTGGCGGGTGTAGGCGTAGTTGTCCCAACTGGCCTCGAGGAAGTGACCGTCCTCGAGGTGCATGCTCGAGGTGAGGGTCATCGCGAGGCCGTCCATGATTCCGCCCATCATCTGGGCTTCGAGCCCGCGCGGGTTGATCACCAGCCCGACGTCGATGGCGAACACGACCTTGGTCACCCGAGGCCCCGTGACCGCCTCGGGGACCTCACGACTGACCGTCTCAGGACGGCAGTCGATCTCAACCAGGCAGGCGCTGAAGCCGTGATACTCCTCGTGTACCGCGATGCCCTGGGCCGTCCCGGCCGGCATCTGCCGCCCCCAACTGCCCACCTGGGCAACTTTGTCGAGCACCGCCCGTCCGCGCGCGCGGCGGATGAACTTGCGGCGGAACTGATAGGGGTCGGAGTTGACCAGATGGGCGATCTTGTCGACCGTGAGCTCGCGCGCGGTTGCCGCGTTCGGTGAGTAGATGCCGCGCATCGAGCCCGTGTTGAATCCGTGGTCGACCTCGTTGAGCAGGTTCGTCGTGACTCCGAAGTTGTAGTGCGTTCCCTGGGTCAGTGCGTAGACCGTCTCGGAGAAGCCGAGGTCCACGACAGGGAGTTCCGCAGCAGCCGCGGTGAGGACGTCGCCGAACCCGTGCGTGAAGTCGGTGGCCACGCTGGTGTGTCGCTGATCCCAAGTGAGGACGCTGCCGGCCAGGACCGTTGCCCGGATCCGGGAGGTGGCCATGGGGTGGACCCGACCTACGCGGGCGTCGTCCACCCGGTGCCACATGAGCTTGACCGGCACGCCCATCTCCTTCGAGACCTCGGCGGCCTCGATCGCGGCGTCGGAGAAGGCCTTGCGCCCGAAGGCCCCGCCTCCCAGCGTGACGTGCACGGCCACCGCTTTCTCGGGAAGCCCCACCTTTTCGGCGATGTCCTTGCGGGCCACGAGCGGCACTTGCAGGCCCGACCAAACCTCCGCCCGGTCACTGCGTACGTCGGCGATGGCGCAGTTGGTCTCCAATGCGGCGTTGCTCGCGAATCGGAACGTGAAGTCGGTCTCGACCGTCTGTGCCAGCACCGGCACCTTGGGCACGAGCAGCGGGATCTCGGCCTTGCGCAGGTCGGCCAGCACGTCGGCGTCCGACTTGCGGCCGGCGGTGCCCTCGGTCCATTCCGCGCGCACCACACGGATGGCGTCGATGCATTGCCCGAAGGTGCGGGCACGGATGGCGATGCCGGTGCTGACCAACGCCACGTGCGTGACCCCGGGCATGGCCTTGACCTCGTCGTGGTTGAGCAAGCGGATCGGCTTGCCGTTCAGGCGCGGTGCCCGGCAGACCATCGTCGGCAGAGCGCCGGGGACCTTCAGGTCCATGGCGAACTCCTTGGTGCCGGTGACGGAGGCATGGGCGTCCGTGCGTCCCTTCGGCTGGCCGACCATCGTGAGCTCCGACAGGGGCTTTAGGGGTGCGACCAGCGGGGTGTCCTCGTCGACGGCGGCATCCACGGCGAGGTCGCCGTAGGCGATCCTCGAACCGTCGGGGCAGACCACGTGTCCGTCCGCGGTGCGCAGGGTCGATGCGGAGTGTCCGGTGCGCCTGGCAGCGGTCTCGACGAGGCGCTTTCGCGCCGCAGCTGCCATCGTCCGGATCGGCCGGTACGTCGACATGGTGCTGTTGGAGCCACCGGTGAACTGGTTCATCAGCAGCTCGGGGCGCGCGTCGGCGAGTGTGACGCTCACGTCCTGGATGGGCATGTCCAGCTCGTCGGCGATCAACATTGCCGTCGACGTGGTGATGCCTTGGCCGTTCTCGGAGCGGTGGAGGGCGAAGTGTGCGACGCCGGCGGTGTCCAGCGTCAGGTGGATCAGACTGGCGGTCGGGAGGACCGTGAGCATCTGTGCGTCACTCACGTCGAAGATGTCGGCGGGCCCGTCAGGGGTCGGCACGACCAGGCCGCCCCCGCTCGCCGACGCAGGCGGGGCAGTGGCCACGTCGCCGAGGAGGCGGGCCGTGACGGTGAGTGTCGGCGCGGCCAGCAGGAGGCCGACGAATCGCCGTCGCCCCAGTGCCGAGCCTGTCGTGTCAGGCACTTCGGGAGGAGTGCTCTCGACCGAGCCGGGTGTGCGCCGAAATGGCCTGCTCATGCCTCGTGCCTCTTCCGTGTCGGTGCTCATCACGGCAGGACACGCCTCATCGGTGCCCGGAGCCTCCGTGTCGTTCCCCAAATTGTCATCACACGAACGGGTGTCCTCGCGTCCCCACTCAGGAGGGGACCAGTCCTCCCATAGGGGCGACAGGAGCGAGACCGGTCGCTGAGCGGCCGGGTCAGACCAGCTCTCCGCGCTTCCTGTCCAGGTAGGGCGATCTCGGCGGAGTTCTCGGTGGCGGCCTGTACCGCGCGGCCGGAGAGTCGCGCGTAGCCATCCCGCGCGGCAGTTCAGCGCTGCCTAGGACACCCTACGGTCGCTGCGGCACGGGGAGTGTGAGGGCATCCGACGTCACGCCCGCGGGGATGCGCCGGTTCGTCAAGCGGCAGGGCGTCCCGTGGCCCAAGGTGAAACCGAAGATGCCCAAGACAGCCAAGTACAGCCCGCGATCGCGACTGTCTGCGTGCCGTCGGGCAACAGGCCTCGAGTGTCGGTGGAAGCGGGTGCGCGAAGATGTGATTGGCTGGCGGACGGCCAGGAAGTGGGAAGCGTTTCACACGGCGCGCTACAAGAAGCAGGCCGGACACCTTCCCATCGGGATGCCGAGGGGACTGTGATGAATGATGAGATCGGCGAGTGGTACCTCGCTCATCCGTGGGGAATCAGCATCGGGTGGATGAGTTTCGGTACTCGCCTCAGTCGGGGGAATCCTGCCATGTCGAAGGCGAAGGTCCCACGGAACTCGCTACCATCGACCTCCATCGCGATCCTGACTGGCGTACCTGGTGGTTGCAGAACGTGACGGACGACAATGACTTCTTCCTGTTCGTGGAGGACCGGGAGAAACTGCGCTTCATGCATCGCAAGCCAGGCCGGGACGGGCGTTGCTCGACGACCTGTTACGCGCCCGTGGAGCTCTACCTCGGGTTGAAGAACGAGCGCGACGTCAGCCGGGAACTGTTCCGTGGGCTGTACGCCTATGCGGCGCAGAAGCGTGGCTGGCCGGAGCCTCCGCCGCTCCCGCCGTACCACGACGGCAGGTGAGCGGCGAAGGCTCAGATTGCCGTTCCGATCAGACGGTCGGGTCGGGCAGGAGCTCGCGGACCTCCTGCGAGCACCGGCAGGCGACCGCGATCTTGGCGGCCCACTCGAGGGCCTCCTCGCGTGAGTCGACCTCGACGACGGCGAACCCGCCGAGGACCTCCTTGGTCTCCGGGTAGGGACCGTCGGTGATCGTGCCGTCGGTGGCCACCACGCTGGCCCGCTGGCTCTCGAGCCCTCCACCGAAGACCCAGGCGCCCGCGGCCCGGGCCTCCTCGACCACCGCGTTGGCGGCCCTGGCGACGTCGGGCAGCTCTTCGTCGGGAAAGTCCATCCAGCCGTCATCGAACGAGATCAGGTACTGCGTCATCGCACAACTCCCTTGTCCCGGCGCTCGCTTCAGGGCGCCTCTCACCTCTGCTACGAACGGCCTGTGCCGGATCCGACAGTCTCCCAGAAGAAACTCTCGCCAGATCTGGCTCAGACCAGCTCGCCGCGCTTCCGGCCCAGGTAGGCGATCTCGGCCGAGTTCTGGGTGGCGGTCATCGCCGCGTCGTACGCCTCCTTCGCCTCGACGGTGCGACCCAGCCTGCGCAACAGGTCGGCCCGGGTGGCGTGCCAGGCGTGGTAGCCCTCCAGCGGCAGCCGGTCGACCAGGGCCAGACCGACCGAGGGGCCGTCGAGCTCGGCGACCGCGACCGCCCGGTTGAGCGCGACGATCGGAGACGCGTCGAGTCGGGTCAGCTGGTCGTAGAGCGCGACCACCTGCGACCAGTCGGTGTCCGCCGCGCTCGGGGCGTCGGTGTGGACGGCGTTGATCGCGGCCAGCATCTGATAGCGACCTGGCCGGTTGATCGCCAGGCACTCGCGGACCAGGTCGTGGCCCTCGGCGATAAACGCGTGGTCCCAGCCGGCGCGGTCCTGCTCGCCGAGCGGGACCAGCTGACCGTTGCGTACCCGGGCCTCACGCCTGGCCTCGGTGAGCACCAACATCGCGAGGAGCCCGGTCACCTCTGGTTCGTCGGGAAGCAGCTGGTGCAGGATGCGGGCCAGCCGGATCGCCTCACCGGTCAGCTCGGCGCGCACCGGGTCGCCGTCGCCACTCGCGAGGTAGCCCTCGTTGAAGACGAGGAACAGCACCGTCAGGACGCCGCCGAGGCGCTCGGGAAGATCGGCGGCCTCGGGCACCCGGTAGGGCACCTTCGCGGCCGCGATCTTCTTCTTCGCACGGGTGATGCGTTGGCCCATCGTGGTCTCGGGCACGAGGAACGCCTGCGCGATCTCGGGCACGGTCAGGCCGCCGAGGAGGCGCAGGGTCAGGGCGACGCGCGCCTCCGACGCCAACGCCGGGTGGCAGCAGGTGAAGAGCAGTCGCAGCCGGTCGTCCTCGACCGGCCCGGTGGGGGTGTGGGGTGTGTCGTCGTGGTCCATGAAGGCCGCCTGGTGCTTCTTGTCGCGCAGCTTCTCGCGGCGGAGTCGGTCGATCGCGCGGTTGCCCGCGGTGGTGGTGAGCCACCCGCCCGGGTTGGGAGGTACGCCGGACTCCGGCCACTTCTCCAACGCGGTGACGAGCGCCTCGCTCGCCGCCTCCTCGGCGATGTCGATGTCACCGAAGCGGCGTACGAGCGAGGCGATGAGGCGGCCGTACTCCTCGCGGAAGACCCGCTCGACGGCCGCCTGCCCGGTCTGCGTCACTGCGCCGTCTTGAAATGGGCTGTCTCGAGCTGCGCTGTCGACATCCTGGGCTCAGGCCAGTCCGTCGAACGGGCGGACCTCGACCTTGCCGCGGCAGGCCTTGGACGCCTCGGCCGCGAGCTTGAGCGCCACGTCGAGGTCGGGTGCCTCGATCACCCAGAAGCCTCCGATGAGCTCCTTGGTCTCGAGGTAGGGACCGTCGGTCACCACCGGCGTCTCGCCCTGGCCGTCGACGACGGTCGCAGTCGACGCGGGCTGGAGGCCGCCGGCGAAGACCCAGTAGCCGTCGGCCTTGAGCTTGTCGTTGAAGCGGCCGGTCTCGGCGAAGGACTCCTCCATCGCCTCCCTCGAGCCGTAGTTGCCGAACTCCTCCATCTCGGCCGGACCGTGCACGGACATCAGATATGCAGTCATCACGTTTCTCCTCAGTTCCGGGCGGTCCCGATGACCGCCTTCAACCCCACTACGAACGGAAGGCCACCGATACGACAACCTGCCACAGGAGTCTCGAATCGAACCAGAGAAAAAAATTCTCACTGACCTGTCGAATCCGTCGAGACCCGTTCGTGGAAGTGGCATGAGCAGGTCGCACAGGGCGGCCAGCAGGAGAAACGGAGTTCGACATGTCCACCACGCAGATCCCCACCACGCAGGTCACCACCCACAGCGCGTCGACCGACGAGCGCCAGCCGGTCTGGAAGCACGGTGTCGCCGCTGCGGTTGTTGCCTCGGTCGCCACCACCGTCCTCGCGGCGATCGCGTCGGCCGCCGGTGTCTCGTTCGCGAACACCTCTGGCGGAGAGAGCATCCCGATCCTCGGGTTCACCCAGCTGACCCTGGTCTTCTCGCTCATCGGCGTCGGCATGGCCGCCGTGATGGCCCGCAAGGCCCGTCACCCGCGTTCCACCTTCGTGCGTACGGCGGTCGCGTTGACCGTGCTGTCCTTCGTCCCCGACGTCACGTTCGGGTTCGACGCGGGCTCCGCGGTCACCCTGATCGCGCTGCACGTCGTCGCCGCGGCGATCGTGGTCCCGACCCTGGCGCGTCGACTGGCCGACGCACGTTGATCGGGTCGGGGCCGTGGACGAAGCGGCCGCGTGACCATCCGGCCGGGCCGACATGGCCCGGCCGGTTCGGCGTGCGCTCAACGGCCTGCGACCGTGGATGGTTTCGATTCGCTCGTTCCTGGCTCCTCAGACACCGTGGCCTCTCCTGGCGTGAGCCACCACGGACGTGAGAGCCAGGCGGCGAGGCCGGCGCCTGCAGTGTTGAGCAGAACGTCGTCCACGGACGACACCCGGTCGAGCAGCAGCACGAACTGCGCCACCTCGATCAGCAGCGAGCAGCTCGCGGCGAACAGCAGCACCCGGGGCCACGAGGCCAGCGGCGCGAACCGCAGGGGCGCGAAGAAGCCCAGGGCGGAGAGGACCAGCAGGTTGCCGACAATGCCGAGACTGCCCATCGAGACCAGGTCGCGGAACGGCACCAGGCTGACCCGGCCGAGCACCTCGCCCGCGTGACTCCCCGGCATCATCGTCATCCACACCCACGGCACCGTCCCGTAGACCATCCCGACGTCCGCGAGCGCCGTACGCCACGCCCCGGACCGCGGGGTGCCGGAGGCCCTGCGCCACTGGGCGAGGGCGACCACCACCAGGGCGGCCAACGGCACCGCGACCACGGTGAGGAACGCGACGCCGGTGAACGTGCCGAACAAGCCGTACCAGCTCATCAACCTCACTGCTGCATCCTCGGGTCCTGCGTCGGGTCGTCGTACATCTCGGGGCAGCCGTCATCGGCAGCCTCGGTGCGCAGCTCGAAGTGCCACGGTTCGTTGCGGTAGATCTGGCACAGGCCGTAGTCGTCACCGTGGTCGGCCAGCCACTCCGCGGACTCCGGGGGACCGAGGTCGATCGCGTCGCCCGACACGTGGGCCGAGGTCTCCGGGGTGGCCACCCACCTCGAGGCCTCCTCCATCGACCCGTACTGCGAGACCGCCTCGTTGAGGAGCTGCTGCTGGTACGCCGCCGACCGCCAGCCACTGTTCACGTGGAACCCGACGTGGTCGTCAGCGGCATCGTCAGCGGCCTCGCGCAGCGCCGCGAGCAGGTCGGGGTCGAGGTTGCCCACCGCAGGTACGTCGTCGTCGAAGACGGTCGTGCCGTCGGGGACGTGACCCGAACCGCCGAGTGACGGGCGGGCGCGGGTGCCCAGGAGCTGCCCGGGGCCGCCCTGGTCCGAGGGGTCGATCTCGAAGCCGAACACGCCGGATCCGGAATCGTGCTGGGTCAGGTCGCTGGCGGGCAGCGCGATCGCGACGAGCGCCGCGCAGGTCACGGCGAGCACGGCCAGGATCATCAGGCGGGTACGGCGACCACGCGTTGGTGCTGGGTTTCGAAGGGTCATGCCTCGAGTCAAGGGACCGTCGAGTTGCGAGGGCGTATGCGGTTTTGGATACGCCGGCGATATGCGCGGGCTCGTAGCATCAGGCGTGTGCGTGTGCTGATCGTCGAGGACGAGCCCTACCTGGCCGAGGCCATCCGCGACGGCCTGCGCCTCGAGGCGATCGCCTCGGACATCGCCGGCGACGGGGACACCGCGCTCGAGCTGCTCGGTCTCAACGCCTATGACATCGCCGTCCTCGACCGCGACATACCGGGGCCCTCGGGGGACGAGGTCGCCCAACGCGTGGTCGCCTCCGGCAGTGGCATGCCGATCCTGATGCTGACCGCGGCCGACCGGCTCGACGACAAGGCCTCCGGCTTCGAGCTGGGTGCCGACGACTACCTCACCAAGCCGTTCGAGCTCCGCGAGCTGGTGCTCCGACTGCGGGCTCTCGACCGACGACGGGCGCACCACCGGCCACCGGTGCGTGAGATCGCTGGCCTGCGGGTGGACCCGTTCCGCCGTGAGGTCTACCGCGACGACCGCTATGTCGCGCTGACCCGCAAGCAGTTCGCCGTACTCGAGGTCCTGGTCGCGGCCGAAGGCGGAGTGGTCAGTGCCGAGGACCTGCTGGAGCGGGCCTGGGACGAGAACGCCGACCCGTTCACCAACGCGGTGCGCATCACGGTCTCGGCGTTGCGCAAGCGGCTCGGTGAGCCCTGGATCATCGCCACCGTGCCCGGTGTCGGCTACCGCATCGACACGGGAGATGGCAGTGAATAGGGCGCCGGGGCTGAGCGTTCGGCTCAAGCTCACGCTCAGCTACGCCGGCTTCCTGATCGTGGCCGGCGGCCTGCTGCTCGCCACCGTGTGGGTGTTCCTGCTGCGCTACGTTCCCGAGCGCGCGCAGTACGGCCCCGGACCGGCGCCGTTCAACCCCACCCGCTCCGACCTGCTCGAGGCCTTCGCGCCGAGGGCTGCCCAGGCGATGGCGTTCCTGCTGGTCTTCGGGTTGATCGGTGGATGGTTCCTCGCCGGCCGGATGCTCGCACCGCTGACCCGACTCACCCAGGCCACCCACCTCGCCGCAGAGGGCTCGCTCTCCCACCGGATCCGCATGGAGGGGCGCAAGGACGAGTTCCGCTCACTCGCCGACGACTTCGACACGATGCTCTCCCGGCTCGAGGCGCACGACGCCGAGCAGCAGCGGTTCGCGGCCAACGCCTCCCACGAGCTGCGCACGCCGCTGGCAATCGTCCAGACCCTGCTCGAGGTGGCCCGCAACGAGCCGAACCCCAACACCGACGAGCTCATCGACCGGTTGTACGCCGTCAATGCCCGGGCGATCGACCTCACGGAGGCTCTGCTCCTGCTGAGCCGTTCGGACCGCCGCGCCTTCTCGCGTGAGCTGGTCGACCTGTCCCTGCTGGCCGAGGAGACCACCGAGACCCTGCTGCCGTTGGCGGAGAAGCGGGGCATCACCATCGAGACCACCGGCACCCAGGCGGCCACCGTCGGCTCGGATGCCCTGCTGCAGCAGCTCACCACGAACCTCGTGCACAACGCGATCGTGCACAACCTGCCCGAAGCAGGCACCGTGTGGGTGGCGACCAGCGTCCAACCCGGGACCGTGGTGCTGACCGTCGAGAACACCGGCGCGAAGCTCACCGACCAGCTGGTCTCCACGCTGGCCGAACCGTTCCAGCGCGGCACGCAGCGAATCCGCACCGACCACGCCGGTGTCGGTCTCGGCCTGGCCATCGTCTCCAGCATCACGCGCGCCCACGACGGAACACTCAGGCTCACGCCGCGCGCCGACGGAGGGCTGCGCGTGACCGTGGAGCTGCCGGTCGCCCCGCCACGCCACACCCAGCCGGACGAGAGGACCTGACCTGAACGAGATCCGCGTCGCCGTCGAGCTTGCCGGTGCCGGCGGGGCCGCTCGATCAGGTCGGGCGAAGGATGAGCCGGGCCGCTCCTAGGTGGTAGGGCCCATGTGGGCCGAGTAGATCCGCTCACTCGGTCCGATCGGACGCAGTGTGGGGCCTTCTCGGTCCGATCGGACCGGAGCGCCCAGTGGTCGCCGGGCTTGCCTCCGGCGCCCGGAAGTCCAGCGAAGCCGCGGACTGCGACCGATCGACGGCCCACTCGGATCACTTGTGGCGACGGCGCCCGAGCCGTCGGGCACCCTAGGGTGGACCGGGTGAGCGAAGAGGATGTGGCACGAGTCTGGAGGCTCGAGTTCGCCCAGCCACCGGGCGGGCGCATTGCCTGGCTCGGGCCCTACACCTCGCAGTGGTTGACCCCTGCGGCCGAGGAGCTGGCCCGCTACATGGAGGCCGAGCACCGGGTCACGCGGCCGCATCCGAAGGACCCGGCCATCTTCGACTCGTACCGCGGGGACGACCGCCTGGCCTGCGGCTGCGCCAGCCGGGAACACCTCGAAAGCTGGTTCGGTGACTACCTGCCGCTGCTCATGGACCAGGGCGGGCACGTCGCGGAGTACGCCGTGGGCGGCGATGCCATCGTGGAAGACTCCCCGGAGCAGGTCCTCTTCATCAAGCGTCGCGGCCGGCTCGTTCAGCGGACCGGGCACGAGCCACCGTCGCAGTTGATCCGCAGCAGTGCGGGCTCCCGCACCGCGCTCCTCGATGCCGGCGACCGGAAGTACGCCTACGTGCCGGGCCGTTCGTCGGCCGACCTTCGGGAACTGACGACTCCGGCGTCCGTCGGCCCACCGCAGTAGAGCGCCGCGCCGCCAGTACGCCTGCCCGCGAGGATTCGCGCCGGCAGCGATGAGTTTCCCGACGCCCGCCGGTCCACACTCGGAACGCCACATCCTTTTCCGAACGGGAGCAGCCGTGAAACTTCTTCTCACCTCCGCCGGAGTCAGCAACCCGAGCATCCGGGACGCTCTGGTCGACCTCCTGGGCAAGCCGATCGCGGACGCGACCGCGCTCGCCATCCCGACCGCGGAGTACGGCCACCCGTCCGTCGGACCGGGGGAAGGGCCCTGGCGCTTCATCAGCGGCCGGTCCCCCCTGCACATGGTCGACCTCGGGTGGAAGTCGGTGGGAGTGCTGGAGCTCACCGCGCTGCCGAGCATCGACGCCGAGCGGTGGGTGCCGCTGGTCCGGGAGACGGACGTGCTGCTCGTTGCCGGTGGCGACGCGCTCTACCTGAACCACTGGATGCGGGAGTCCGGACTGACCGACCTGGTGCCGGAGCTCGCCGAGACGGTCTGGGTCGGGCTGAGCGCCGGCAGCATGGTGATGGCACCACGCATCGGCGCCGACTTCGTCGGGTGGCGGGCGCCCTCCGCTGACGACACCACCTTGGGCATCGTCGACTTCTCGATCTTCCCGCACCTCGACCACCCGGACCTGCCGGAGAACCGCATGGTCGACGCCGAGAAGTGGGCGGCCGAGATCGGCGGTCCGGCGTACGCGATCGACGACGCGACCGCGATCACGGTGCACGACGGCAGGGTCGAGGTCGTCTCCGAAGGCAACTGGCGACAGTTCGACGCACCCGTCGGCTGATCAGGCGCGTCGGGTCAGGCAGACGCCGAGAGCTCGAGGCGCATCGCCTGCGCGGTGTCCGCAGGGTCGTAGCCCTCGGGCACGCCGTCGACCAGGATGATGTCGCCGCCGATGTTGCGTGCCCGCAAGGGAGCGATCTCGCGGTAGGCGGCCGAGTCCCACCACGCCCGGGCCCGATCGATGGAGGGGAAGCCGATCACGACGACGTGGCCGGGCCAGGCGCCCTCCTTCGCCTCGTGCTGGGTGACGTGCACGAGGAAGCGGCCGCCGTACGGCTCGAAGGTGCCGGGGATGCGTTCGATGTACTCCGCGATCTCGGGGTGGGGTGCGGCGTCGTGCAGGTGGGCGATTGCGTAGGCAGGCATGGGGATTCTCCGATCTGGATGGCGGCAACGGGTCGTGCACCATGAGTCTGGCCGCGCACCCTGCGGCCAGTCGATTACCTCAGAGGTCATGCGCCAGCCTCGCTGCCGAGGTCGACCGGGCGACTGGGCGACCCGGGCGACGACAATGACTCGACTATCCCGTGACCCGCGCCGTCAGCGTGGCGAGTCCGGCGCCGTCCAGCTCGGCCAGGGCCTCCGGTCGACCGGCGAGCGACATGACCAGGGCCTCACCCGGGCCGCGCACCTCGGGCCCACTACCACCGGCCCAGTCGACGTCGGTCGCGACGATGCGGAGTCCGCGCACGTTTGCCGGTGACGGCAGGGCTCGGGCGCGGGGCATGAACCCCAGCACCGCGACCAGGCGCTCCGGCGGCACCACCCGGGGACGGCCCAACGCACGACGGATGTCCTGCTGGTGGATGACGCCGTCGGTGAGGGCGATCCCACAGCCGAACATCGCCGTGATGCCCTTGTGGAACGGCGTACTCGCGCAGCCGTGCCACCAGCTCCGCAGTGCTCAGGCGCCGACTCAGCTCGAGACGGGCCTGGTTGGCACGGCCGAGAGAGAACCGCGAGCGGGCCAACAGCGCCAGCACCGCCGGCTTGCTCAGCATGTCGTAGCTCGGGACGTGCCCGGCAATGTCGCGCACCGACCATCCCGGGCAGAGCGACGGCCGCTACCACTCCTCCTCGTCGAGGGTCTCGAGGAAGTCGGCCAGGTCGTTCCGCTCGTCGGTGGCCAGTGCGCTGAGGTCTGCCATGACGCCATTCTGGACCGGTCAGCGCACCGGCGCACCCGGGCCGAGCGGGATGCCCAGCGCCCACCACAGGAAGAACAGTGCGGTCCAGGCGAGTGTCATCGCGATCGCGAGGGGCAGCGTGTACGACGCGAGCGTGCCGATGCCGGCGTCCTTGCGGTAGCGCTGGAGGAAGCCGAGGGCCATCACGAAGTAGGGGCTCATCGGCGTGACCGCGGTCGAGCCCGAGTCGGCGATCCGGAACAGAGCCTGGGTCGTCTCGGCAGGTACCGACAGCAGCATCAGCATGGGCACGATCACCGGTGCGGCGATCGACCACATGGCCGAGCCGCTGGTGACCATGATGTTCACAACCGTCAGCAGGGCCAGCACCATCAGGAAGATCACCGGCACCGGGATGTCGTTGTTGTCCAGCAACTGCGCGGCCTCGACGGCCAGGACGTCGCCCAGGTGACTCCAGTCGAACCACGCGAGGAACTGTGCGATCGCGAAGAACAGCACGAGCACCGGTGCCATCTGCTTGATGCCCTCGGCCATGAGCCGGGGCACGTCGGCCGCGTTCTCGACGCTTCCTGAACGCATCCCGTAGACGGTGCCGACGGCCGCGAACAGCAGGGCGACGACGATGGCGATGCCGTCGAGAAACGGCGACTCGGCGATCTGACCGCCCTCGCCGCGGAGGGGCGAGCCACTCGGCAGCACGGCGGCGGTGATGGCGACGATGAGGCCGAGCAGCACGAGGCTGGCCGTGCGCAGCGCGGAGCGTTCGCGGTCGGAGAGGTGCAGGCTGCCGATGTCGTCGAGGTCGACGTCAGGGTCGGGGGCGAGGTCGGTCCGCTTGGAGAGCACCAGCTTGGTCACCAGCGTGATCACCGCTGCCAGGAGCAGGGACGAGGCGATGTTGAAGAACCAGTTGCTGACCGGCGAGACGTAGGCGTCCTCGTCGATGATGCGGGCCGCTGCGGTGGTGATACCGGCGAAGATGGCGTCGTTGGGAGTCGGCACGGGGCTGGCGTCGTACCCCGAGGCGATCGAGGTGTAGGCGACCACGACGCCGAGGATCGGGGAGCGACCCACGGCCTGGAAGGCGAGACCGCCCAGCGGCACGAGGATGATGTACGCCGCCGCCGACGCCACGTGCGAGACCGTGCCGATGAACGCGACCGCGAAGACCACCCAGGCGGCCGGCACCCGCGAGACACCGACCTTCATGGCGGCGGTGAGGAAGCCGGAGCGCTCGGCGACCGCGACGCCCATGATCACCACGACGATCGTGGCCATCGGCGGGAACGTGGCGAAGTTGGTGATCGCGGTCGACAGGGCCATCGCCAGGCCGTCACCGCTGATCAGGTTCTGCACGGCGACGCGCTCGCCGTCGGCCGGTGAGATCACGGAGACGTCGGCGATCGACAGTCCGGCACTGATCACGGCCACGACCCCGCAGAGGATCCAGAACAACCAGAACGGGTGCGGCAGTGCGTTGCCGACGCGTTCGACGACGGCCATCGCCCGGATCAGCCGGGGCAGCTTCTCCTGCTCGGGGGCGGGTGCAGTGGGGCTCTCGGCGCTCATCGGTCGGCCTCCTCGAGGCTGTGCTGGCTGAAGAACTTCCAGATGAGGCGGTGCGCCTCGACGGTGTGCGTGACGTAGCCACCGCCGGAGTAGACGTCGGCCCCGGGCCAGACGTGTCCTCCGTCCTCGACGACCACGTGCTCGACTGAGGTGCCGTCGGTGCAGCCGCCCCAACTCAGGAGGGTGACGTCGTCACCGCGCTTGGCGGTCCTGGGGTCGGGACGGCACTGGTCGCGGACGACCCATTCGTCGACCCAGTCGCGGATGGCGGGCAGGTCGCGGTCGGCGTCCCCGGCGTACGGGATCGTGGCGTCGCCACTGCCGTGCACCTCCATCACGCTGGTCGGTGCGGCGGTGTCGCAGCCCTCGCGGGAGCCCGGGTAGAAGGCGCCGGCGACCGGTGCGAACGCGGCGAAGCGGTCCGGCATCCGGCAGGCCAGCAGGGCGACGAACCCTGCGCCGTTCGACTTGCCGGTCGCATACGTCCGCGACTCGTCGACGCACAGCGTGCTGTCGAGGTGGTCGAGCAGGTCGGCGGTGAAGGCGACGTCGTCGACACCGGGCGGTGCGTACGGCGCGCCCTGCCAGGCCTGGCGATACCCGGATCCGGTGCCGATCTCGCCCTCGGGGAAGACCGTGACCGCCGGCAGCGTGGACAGCTTCGAGTAGCCCTGAAGCTCGACGGCGGTGCTGCCGCGGCCGTGGTAGGCCACGATCAGCGGCCAGTCTTCCCGCATGCTGTAGCCCGCCGGCAGGTGCAGGACGAACGAGCGCTCGCGACCCCCGAGGGTCAGGTCGTAGCGGGCATCGGTCCCGTCGGGTTGGGGAGCCTCGAGGGCGCAGGCGGCCGACGACGCCGCGGAGTCGGACGACGCAGCCGATTGGGCGGTCGTCTGGGCGGGCGAGGTGGCCAGCGCCGCCAGGGGCAGTACGGCGAGGGCGGTGGCCCGGAGCAGGTGGCGTCGTACGCGCATGGGAGGACCTTTCGGGGAGGGGAGAGGGATTCTGGGTGTGCGGAAGCGTCCGGGCGACGCGGACGCGTCGTCGGTGGGGTGGTGGTGGGGTGGTGGTCGGACCGAGGAGTCGGTCGGCTCGGGTCAGGTGTCGAGCCACTCCTCGACGAACGCGGTGATCCGGTCGACGACCGTCTCGACGATGCGTCGACCGTCCTCGGGTGAGGCCCGGGTGGGATCGCCGAGCACGCCGATCGGCGACAGGCGGTCGTAGCGCACGGTCAGTGTGGGATGGCCGGACCGTCGCGAGAGGCGCGAGAGCGGGTCGAGGTCGGCGAGCTTCGTGGTGCCGGTGGTGAGCCGGTCGTGACGCACCAGGTGCGGTGCGACGTGCATCATCTGGGCGGTCTCGGCCTCCCCGCAGTGACCGTGCACCTCGTCGACGTCCATCGAGGCGACGACGTCTGCGGCCACCGAGGTCAACGGTGTCCAGGCGAACTCGAGGTCGGGGTGCTCGTGCAGCAGCTCCTGCGCCAGCGTGCCGAGCGCCGCGTTGTTGCCGCCGTGCCCGTTGATGACGAGGAATCGTCGCCATCCGGCAGCGGCCAGGCTGTCGACGTACGCGCGCAGCACTGCGGTGAACAGCGACGGAGGCAGGGTGACCGTGCCGGCGAAGCCACTGTGGTGCGGGGAGACTCCGACGGGCACGGCGGGCCCGATCACGACGCGATCGGTGAGGCGGTCGGCGACCAGGTCGGTGACCGCCTCGGCGCGGATCTGGTCGGTGGCCAGCGGGAGGCCGGGGCCGTGCTGCTCGAACGCCCCGACCGGAAGGATGACGACGTCTCCGGCGGCGGCGGACTCCCCGGCCTCGACCGTGGTCATCTCTCCGAGCCGGCGGCTCATCCGAGCTCCTCGCCGAGGGTGATGACCGTGTCGCGGATCGCCGCGAGGTGGGTGCGGGTGAGCTCGGCGGCCGCGGCGGCGTCCTGCTCCGAGACGGCCCGGAAGATCTCGATGTGCTCCTCGTGGTCTCGCTCGCGGTCGTGGTAGCGACGCCGGATCTCGACCTGGTCGCGCGAACGTACGTCGAGCAGGGCCGCGAGGGTGTCGCAGACCAAGGCGTTGCCGGACGCCGCGGCCAGGGCGACGTGGAAGTGCTCGCGGGGTCGTTCGTTGCCGCGTTGGGGGACGAGGGCGTTCTGCGTGGTCGCCTCGAGTGCGGCGAGCTGCTCGTCGTTGCGGTTGGCCGCGGCCGCGGCGGCGATGCCGGGCTCGATCAGGAGTCGGGCGTCGACCAGCTCGAGCACCGACGCCAGGTCGCCGCCGGTGTGCGGGTTGGCCAGCAGCCGACGTCGTACGCCGCCGCCGACGTAGGTGCCCGACCCGTGCCGGAACTGGATCACCTCGACGGCCTCGAGCCGCCGCAGCGCCTCCCGGACCGTGGGCACGGTGACCTCGAACTCGGCGGCCAGCGACCGGGCCGAGTGGAGCGGGTCTCCGGGGGCCAGGCCCTCGGTGCGGATCATGTCGGCGATCGCGTCGGCGATGCGCTCGGACAGAGAGCGGGAGGCGGTCGAGTGCGATGTGGTGGTGGTCACATCAAGTGACTAGATCACTTGATGACCTGGCCTGTCAAGGTCTCCGAAGGCAGAAACGTAGGGTGCGTGGGGTCGGCTCGGTCGAACAGGAGGGCAGCCGTGATCCTCTCGAAGGTCCGCGACCCGCGCCTGGTCACGATCCGCCGCGGCGGATCGCTCACCGACGCCGATCACCACCTCCTGGCCCTCTGGGCGGCCGACTGCGCGGAGCACGTGCTGCCGCTCTTCGAGGCCGCTCGGCCCGACGATCCGCGACCTCGTCAGGCCATCGACGCCGCACGGGCGTGGGTGCGCGGCGAGGTCAGGATGATGGAGGCGCGAGCCGCTGGCGGCCACGCGATGGGCGCGGCCAGGGACCTGCGTGGTGCTCCTCGTCATGCGGCGTACGCCGCGGGACAGGCCGGCGCGGTTGCCCATGTCGCTGCGCACGACCTCGGTGCCGCGGCCTATGCCATCAAGGCGGCACGAGCCGTCGAGGGCGAGAGCGACGAGGCCGGGCGCCACGAGTGCCAGTGGCAGCGGGAGCAGTTGCCGCCGGAGATCCGCGCCCTGGTGCTCGACGACCAGCGGCTGCGCAACGACCTCTGCTGGTCGGTCTTCGATTGCTGAGCCACGACGCGGCTGTCATCGTCGATCTGCCGTCCGTGGACGCGGGAGCCCGTCGCCGGGGAGCACGTTGTGGTTGTGCGCGAACACGTTGCCCGGGTCGTAGGCGCGCTTGACCAGGGACAGGCGGGCGTACGTCGCCGGCGGGTACGCCGCGGCCAGGTCCGCGGCCGACGCCGAGCCCTGGAAGTTCGTGTAGCTGCCGATGCCCCGCGCGGCGACCGGCTCCCACGGCTGCAGTGCCCTGGCCACGTCGTCGTCCGTCGCCGACTCCGGCAGCATGGCCATGCACAGCACCATCGCCTCGGCGTCACGATGGGCGAACGCCGTGGCCTCGCGCTGCACCCGGGAGAACGCACCACCCAGGCTGCGCAGGGCGATCATCGCCGGGGCAGGGCTGCGGTGCAGTCGGTCGATCGCCGTGATGACCTCGTCGTTGACCGAACGCACGAGGGTGTTGCGCCCCGCGACCCTGAGCCCCGGCGGTGCCGCGGCGTCCTCGAGCAGGTCGGCGTACCGGCACTCGGAGATGCTGGCCCGGAGCACCGTGCCCAGCTCGAGGAGCGGCTCGATGGCGTCGTTGGCGGCGGCCACGTCGCCCTGTCCCGCGTAGCAGAGCAGGACCATCGCCTCGGGGATCTGGCCCGGCACCGCCGGCGGGAGCACCAGGGTGCTGGTCAGCTCCTCCGGCGCCGCACGCATCGCGTCGCGCCAACGCACGACCAGCTCGGCCACGTCGTCGAGCTGGTAGGTCACCGTGCCTCGGTGCACCGTGGCCACCGGCTGGGCGACGAAGTCGAAGGAGACCACGACGCCGAAGTTGCCACCGCCACCGCGCAGGGCCCAGAAGAGCTGGGGGTTCTCCGTCGCCGAGGCGGTGAGCAGCCGCCCCCCGGCAGTCACCACGCGCGCGGCGACGAGGTTGTCGATGGCCAGGCCGTGACGGCGCACCATCCACCCGAAGCCGCCACCGAGGGTGAGCCCGCCGACTCCGACGCCGGCGGTGTCGCCGGACGTCAACGCCCAGCCCCGCGGGTCGAGCGCCTCGGCCACCCGGCCCCACGTGGCACCGCCTCCGACGCGGACCACGCGGCGATCGACGTCGAGAACCTCGATGCCGTCGAGGTGGCGCAGGTCGATCACCATGCCGCCGGTGTTCGTCCCGTGGCCGAGCAGGCTGTGGCCTCCCGACCTGACCGAGACGGCCAGGCCACGTCGTACGGCGTGGGCCAGCGCGGCCGCGACCTCGTCGGCGTCACGAGGCCGGACCACCAGCTCCGGGGCTCCGGTGCCGAAGAACACCCGCGCCGCGTCGTCGTACTCCTCGTCGCCGGGTGCCACGGTCTCGGTGTCCAACGTGCCGGTGGCCGTCGTCGTGTCATGCAGGCTCATGCGCTTCTCCCTCGTTCGTCCGATGTCTATGCCGTCGATCGTTCGCGAAACGAGCCCTGACCGCGTCGGCCCAGGGGCGTCACTTCCGGCTACCCGCCGGACCGGTCCGCGGCCGCGTCCGTACTCCCGGCGGAGTAGGCCGGCCCTACTCCCCATGACGGATGCGCGTCCTGGGCCGGGACCCTAGGCTCGGAGGCATGCGCACAGATCGTGGATGGGCGAGGTTCTACCGCACCGGCTGGATGGTCTCCGCGGTGTTCGGGGTGATGGCGGCCCACCAGTGGAAGGCGCACGTCGCCGAGATGGAGAAGCGCGCCGAGGAGGCCGAACGCACGCACGAGGAGGAGACCCGCCGGCTCGCCGTCGAGGAACGGCTGCGGATCGCCCGCGAGCTGCACGACTCCCTGACCCACAGCATCTCGGTGATCAAGGTGCAGGCCGGGGTGGCCACCCACCTGGCGAGGAAGAACGGCGAGGAGCCGTCGCCGGCGCTGCTCGCGATCCAGGAGGCCAGCAGTGACGCGGTGCGTGAGCTGCGCTCGACCCTGGACGTGCTGCGTCGCGACGAGGACGGCGGCGGTGGCGGGCTGGAGCGGGTGCCGACCCTGGTGGAGCGGGCCCGGTCGACGGGGCTGCCGACCAGCTACCGGATCCGTGGACGGGTACGCCGCGTGCCGTCGGAGGTCGAGCAGACCGCGTACCGGGTCGTGCAGGAAGCCCTGACGAACGTGACGCGGCATGCCGGGTCGGCGAACGTGGCCGTCGAGCTGACGTACGACGAGCGGACCCTGACCGTGCGGGTCGAGGACGACGGAGCGGGTTCGCGTCGGCCGCCGGTGCCGGGCTACGGCCTGGTCGGGATGCGCGAACGCGTCACCGCGCTCGGCGGGAACCTGAGGGCCGAGCCCGGCGCCGACCGGGGATTCACGGTGCTTGCCGAGCTCCCGGCGGAACCCGCCTCGTGATCCGGGTGGTGCTGGTCGACGACCAGCCGCTGATCCGGATGGGCATCCGCGCGCTCCTCGACGCCGAGGACGACATCAGCGTGGTCGGCGAGGCCGGCAACGGTCGCGAGGGCGTCGCCCTGGCGGAGGAGCACCGCCCCGACATCGTGCTGATGGACGTGCAGATGCCGGAGATGGACGGCATCGAGGCGACCCGGCGGATCACCGGCGAGGACGACCTTGCCGGAGTGCACGTGGTGATGCTGACCAACTACGGGCTCGACGAGTACGTCTTCAACGCCCTGCGCGCGGGCGCGGCCGGCTTCGTGGTCAAGGACGCCGAGCCGGACGACCTGCTGCAGGCCCTGCGAGTGACCATGCGCGGTGACGCGTTGCTCTCGCCCGCCGTCACCAGGCGGTTGATCAGCGAGTTCGTGGCCCGTCCGGCCGACGTCCTCTCCGGCGTGGAGCTGGACCGTCTGACGAACCGGGAGCGTGAGGTCGTCGCCCTGGTCGCGCACGGGCTGAGCAACGACGAGATCGCCGACCGCATGGTGCTCAGCCCGATGACCGCCAAGACGCACGTCAGCCGGTCGATGACCAAGCTCGGGGCCCGCGACCGCGCACAGCTGGTGGTCTTCGCCTACGAGTCCGGGCTGGTCGCTCCGCGCACCACCACCTGAGCCCGGCGGCCCGTCGGGTCAGCACGGGTCGGGTCAGCAAGCGGTCGGGTCAACGCTGGTCGCCGACGAGGAAGCGACGGCGCAGTCTCCGGTGCTGTGGGCCGGCGCGGTGCTGCGGCTCACCGCCGCGGGAATGTCCCGGCCGCAGGAGCTGCGCGGGAACCGGCTCGAGGCGCACGGCCGAGACCGTGGCCCGGATCGGCAGGTCGTCGACCGACCCGACTGCGGACGTGACGGTGCCGGGGGTGTCGGCGTCCATCGCCAGCGTGCAGTGCGGCAGCCAGGTGCCGGGACGGTAGTAGTCCCAGTTGCCGTGCACCTGCGCGGGCTCCGCGTCGAGGGCCGCATGGACGTCGCGGTGCAGGGTCACCAGATCGACCGTGGGGCTGACCGCGAGGAACGCGGGGGCCTTGTCGCTGACGAAGAAGCCGACCGCGGTCAGGTCAACGGCCAGGCCCCGTGCCCGGGAGAGCACTGGATCCAGCACCGTTTCCACATGCTCCAGGTCGAAGGCCCGGGCGATGGCGAGCGTGACATGAGGTCGGTACTCCGGGCCGTGTGACCACCGCACCGGCCTGGTGCCGTGGTCGTCGAGGGCGTCCCAGATGCGATGGACCCGCTGCTCGGCCGGGTCGTCGAGATGGAGGAGTACGGCGAAGTGCTCACCCGCCTGTGCGGATCTCTGGACGGGGATCCGCACGTCCATCGTGCCGTTGTGCGCCACGAGGGAACACAATGGCACGTCTGCCGCCTCACGGCCAGAGTCAACGCCCGACCCGTGCCGAGCGTGTTCGTCACGGGAACCCGGCACCGCCGTGTCGGACCGGGAAGGCACCGAGGACGCCACTGGGCGGCGCATCGTCGGGACCGCCGTAGTCCTGGCCGACCACGAACAGTGTCGGCTCGCCCGCGCGGCTGAGCGTGCACGAGAACGCACCGCGGGCGAAGGCGATCGTGTCGAGGAGCTCGCCGCCCTCACGCACCCGACGGCAGTGTGCGTTGCCGACGTCGGCGTACCAGATCGCGCCGGTCTCATCGAGGCAGATGCCGTCGGGATGGTCGCCGGGCGTCTCCGCCCAGACCCGCCGTCCGGACAGGGTCCCGTCCGCGCTGATGTCGTACGCCGTCAGCTGCTCGGCGTGCGACTCGGCCACGACCAGCGTGCTGCCGTCGGCCGTGACCGCCATCCCGTTGGGGAACTGGAGGTCGTCGGCGACCTCGGAGGCCCGGCCGTCACCGGTCACCAGCACCACGATGCCCGGGCGCGGTTCGCCACCGGGGAAGTCGTAGCCGATGTTGTTGACGTAGGCGTTGCCACGCCCGACGACGACGATGTCGTTGTACGGCGTGGAGGCGAGGCCGGCCAGGTCGGCGTACGTCGTCAGCGAGCCGTCGGCCTCGCGCCGCAACAGGGCACGGTCCGCGGACGAGACCAGCAGCAGGTCTCCGTCCGGGAGGAAGTCGAAGCACAACGGGAACGACGCGACCTCGGCCTCGACCCGTTCACCGCTGCCGTCGGGCTCCACGGAGGAGACACGTCCGCGGGCCCAGTCGGAGACCCACACCCGCCCGTCCCTCCAGCGGGGTGACTCCCCGAACACGATCCCTTCGATGATGGTCTCCATGGCTGCCTCCTGGTCGGGTTCCAGTGCAGACCCGAGGACTCGTCCGGAATCATCGTGCGGTCGACGGCGTCAGGACAGCTGTTGCCCCAGCAGGTCGATGAACTCGTCCGCCATGCCGAGCTGCCGCTCCAGCTTCTCGCGGCGCTCTCCGGCGTCGGCAAGGATGCCCACCAGTCGCTCGCGGGCCACGTCGTGCCGATCTGCCGCGGCGGGGTCGCGAACCGTCTCGAGGTCGCGCATCGCCGCGCTCATCTGCTCGAGTGTGAAGCCGAGCGGCTTCATCCTCCGGATCACCAGGATCTTCTCGACGTCGGACTCGGTGTAGAGCCGGAAACCACCGTCAGTGCGCCCGGAGGGTCGGAGCAGGCCGACCTCGTCCCAGTGCCGCAGGCTGCGCAGGGACAGCTCGGTGCGGGTGGCGACCTCGCCGATGTGCATCACTGCTGGGCCGTCCGCTGCGGCGGGTTCGCTGGTCACAGGTGGTCCCTCTCACATCACTGTCGATGCCAACCCTCACGTTACGTGAGGTTAGGGTGGTGCGCTGTCAGCCGGCCATGAACGGAGCCCCGTGAGCACCACCCTGCCCCACGAACCCGAGCCGACCGTGCGCGCGGCCCTGCGTTCTCCACGGCTCCTGCGCACCGAGGTCCTGGCCGGACTCGTGGTGGCCCTGGCGTTGATTCCCGAGGCGATCTCGTTCTCGATCATCGCGGGCGTCGACCCGCGGGTCGGACTCTTCGCCTCGTTCACGATGGCGGTGGCGATCTCGTTCCTCGGCGGGCGTCCGGCGATGATCTCGGCAGCCACCGGTGCCGTGGCCCTGGTCATCGCGCCGGTGATGCGCGACCAGGGCTACGACTACCTGATCGCGACTGTGCTCCTGGGCGGGCTGATCCAGGTCGCGCTCGCGCTGGCCGGAGTGGCCAGGCTGATGCGGTTCATCCCGCGCTCGGTGATGGTGGGCTTCGTCAACGCCCTGGCCATCCTCATCTTCGAGGCCCAGGTCGACCACCTGGTCGACGTACCGTGGGCGGTCTATCCGATGATCGCCGTCGGCATTGCCGTGATCGTCGGATTCCCGCGGGTCAACAAGGTCGTCCCGGCGCCACTGGTCGCGATCGTCGCTCTCACGGCCTTCACGGTCGTCGGCGCCGTCAACGTGCCGGACGTCGGCGACCAGGGCGACCTGCCCGACAGCCTGCCGACCTGGTTCCTGCCCGACGTGCCGCTGACCCTCGACACGTTGCAGGTGATCGCGCCGTACGCACTGGCCATGGCCGTCGTGGGACTGCTGGAGTCGCTGCTGACCGCCAAGCTCGTCGACGACATCACCGACACCCACTCCGACAAGACCCGTGAGGCCTGGGGGCAGGGCGCCGCCAACGTGGTCACCGGGTTCTTCGGTGGCATGGGCGGCTGCGCCATGATCGGCCAGACGATGATCAACGTGAAGGTCTCCGGTGCCCGCACGCGCATCTCGACCTTCCTGGCCGGCACGTTCCTGCTGGTCCTCGTGGTCGGGTTCGGTGACGTCGTGGCGTTGATCCCGATGGCGGCTCTGGTCGCCGTGATGGTGATGGTGTCGGTGGGCACCTTCGACTGGCACAGCATTCGGCCGGCGACGTTGCGCCGCATGCCCAGGTCCGAGACGAGCGTGATGGTGGCGACCGTCGTGGTCACCGTCGCGACCCACAACCTCGCGATCGGGGTCGTGGTCGGCGTGCTGGTCGCGATGACGCTGTTCGCCCGCCGGGTCGCACACCTCACGGAGACCCACCGGGAGCTCGTCGAGGACGAGGACGGTGCGAGTGCGGTCTACCGCGTGACCGGCGAGCTGTTCTTCGCCTCCAGCAACGACCTCTACACGCAGTTCGCGTACGCCGACGACCCGGAACGCATCGTGATCGACCTCTCCGCGTCGCACGTCTGGGACGCCTCGACCGTCGCTGCGCTCGACGCGATCACGACGAAGTACGCCCGCAAGGGCAAGGTTGTCGAGATCGTCGGGCTCAACGAGAGCAGCGCCCAGCGCCACTGGAAGCTGACCGGCGAGCTGCCCTGACGACGCACCCGCATCACGGGAGACGGCTTAGGCTGCGGCCATGGATCCCCGCCAACTGGAGTACTTCCTGGCCGTGGTCGAACATGGCGGGGTCAACCGGGCGGCCACCGCACTCCACGTCGCGCAGCCTTCGCTCTCCCAGTCACTGCGCAGGCTCGAGAAGGACATCCAGGCGCAGCTGTTCCACCGGGTCGGCCGGGGCCTCGTGCTCTCCAGTGCTGGGGAGGCGCTGATCGGACCGGCGCGGCAGGTGCTCCGAGACATCGAGCTGGCCCGGGAGGCAGTCTCGGCGGTGGAGCACCTGCAGGGCGGACGCATCGACATTGCGGCGTTGTCCGACACCTCGACCGATCCGCTCTCGGTGTGGGTGGCTCAGTTCCGGGTGAAGAACCCCCTGGTGCAACTGCGAGTGGAGGAGCGGGACCGCATCGGCGAGATCGTCGACCTGGTCAAGGGCGGTGCCTGCGAGCTCGGCATCACCGTGCTGCCGGTGCACGTCAACGACCTGTCGCACGACTTCCTCGTCGACCAGCACTTCGTGGTGGTCTTCCCGCCCGGCACCCCGACCGACCTTCCCGACACCGTGGAGGTCAGCTCGCTCGACGGCGTCCCGTTCGTGATGGGCGAGCGCAACACGACCAGTCGCGACCACGTCGAGTCGATGTTGCGCGCCGGCGGCGTCGAGCCGCTCGTCGCGGTCGAGGTGCCGCAGCGTGGCGCCGTCGTACCCATGGTGCTCTCCGGTGCAGGTGCGGCAATCCTCCCGCAGCGCGTCGCCCTGGAGGCACGCCAGCGAGGCGCGGTCGTGCGCGACCTGAGCCCGCACGTGTCCTGGTCCATCGGAGCGATCCACCGCTCGGACCGCTTGACTCCCGCAGCGGCGGCCTTCCTCGACTACACCCACCAGCAGTTGGCCTCGTGGGAACGCGCGGTCGTGCGCCGAATGGCAGCCGGCGCCTCGCGAGTGGATGCCTCCGCCGAGGTGGTCGCCGCGATCGAGCGTCGGCAACGCGTGTTGTTCGACGAGATCGGACCGATCTATCCCGCAGGTCCCGCGGAGCGATAGCGCTCCGGGTCGTCGTGCACTGCTGTGGGTCGGCGTACGACTGATAGGCAATCCCAATTGAGCTGGCCCACTTTTGGTCTTGGACGCTGTCGGTGCTCCTCCCGTTTCATGTGACGTACGTCAACCACGACACGCCACACCAGGGAGCTCCACATGGCAGCACAGGTCACCTGCTCGACCACCGACTCGATCGCAACCGTCACCCTGCGCAACACCGAGCGGCGCAACGCCGTGTCCGTGCAGCTGCTCGGTGAGCTGTACGACGTCCTCGGCCGGATCGAGGCGGACGCCCGCGTGCGGGTGGTCGTGCTCACCGGCTCCGGACGCGCCTTCTGCGTGGGAGCCGACCTCGCGGCAGCGCCGGAGACGCGGTCGCTTCGTGGCGACTCTGTGGAGGCCGACACCGCGCGACTGCGCAACGCCGCCCGCGTGGCCGAGCGGCTACACCAGATGCCGCAGGTCACGATCGCCGCGATCAACGGAGCCTGTGCCGGCGCCGGTCTCTCCCTCGCCCTGGCCACTGACCTGCGCATCGCCGCACGCAGCGCCGTCTTCAACACGGCCTTCCTGGCCGCCGGGCTCTCCGGCGACCTCGGCGCCATCTGGTTCCTCACCCGGATCCTCGGTGTGGCCAGGGCCCGCGAGCTCTTCCTCCTGCCGGGCAAGTTCGACGCCACCCGCGCCGAACACCTCGGGTTGGTCACCTCCGTCGCGGACGACGAGGAGCTCGACCAACAGACCCACCACCTCGCCACTCGACTGGCCGCGGCCGCACCCCTGGCTGCCCGGGCGATGAAGCAGAACCTGCTCGACGCCACCACCCAGCCGCTGGCCGCCTACCTCGGGTCCGAGACCGAGCGGATGGTGCGTTCCTTCCACACCGACGACGCCCGCGAGGCCGCGTCGGCCTTCCTCCAGCGCCGCGAGCCCGCCTTCGCGGGCCGTTGAGCCCTCACCGACCGGAGACACCCATGACCACGCACACCACTGAGCGCCCCACGGAGGCACCCGGCCAACGGGCCTTCCGCAGACGCGCCTGGACCGTCACGATCCTGCTCCTCGTCTTCATGCTCCTGAACTTCGCCGACAAGGCGGTGCTCGGGTTCGCCGGGGTCCAGATCATGGCCGACCTCGACATATCGGCCAAGCAGTTCGGCCTGCTGCAGAGCGCATTCTTCTGGCTGTTCGCCGTCGGCGCCGTCACCATCGGTGCACTGACCTCGCGCATCGATGCGCGCTGGCTGGTGGCCGGCCTGATGCTGGTCTGGGTGCTCACCATGGCCCCGTTGATGTGGCCGCTCGGGTTCACCGCGGTGCTGGCCTGCCGGATTGCGCTCGGGTTCGCCGAGGGCCCGGCATACGCACTGTGCACCCACATCGTGCACTCGTGGTTCCCGCCCGAGAAGCGCGGCCTGCCGGCGGGCGTGATCACCGCCGGCGCCTCGATCGGCCCGCTGATCGCGGCACCCCTGCTGACCTGGGTGATTGTCACCTGGTCGTGGCACGCCGCATTCGGCGTGTTGACCGTCGCGGGTGTGCTGTGGCTGGCCGCCTGGCTCCTGCTCGGCCGCTCGGCACCCCCCGAGGGCAGCGTGCTGGGCACCAGTGTGGTGGTGGACCCTGACACCGCCCCGGTGGAGGCGCCTCTGCGGGTCATCCTCACCACCGGCACCGTGATCGGCACCGCGCTCCTGACCTTCTTTGCCTACTGGTCCACCACGTTGAAGGTGGCCTGGCTGCCGCTCTTCCTCAGCCAGGGCCTCGGCTACGACGCGGTCACCAGCAGCCGGTTGATCACCTTCCCGTACGCCGTGGCAGCGGTCGCGGCGGTCGGTGCCGGGCTGGCCTCGAACCGACTCACCGAACGCGGTGTCAGCCGCCGCATCACCCGCGGCTACTTCGCCGGGGGGCTGGTCGTGCTGGCCGGGCTCTCGATGTACTTGTTCACGATCATCGACCGCGGGCCCCTGCAGATGGTGTTCATCACCCTCGCGTTCTCGATGAACTCCGCGGCGTACGCCGTCGCCTTCGTGGCCATCGGTGACGTCGTCCACCCGAAGCGCCGGGGCACCGTGCTCGGCTGCCTGGTCGCGTTCTACAGCATGGCGGGCGTTCTGGCGCCGCTTCTGCTCGGCTACCTGGTCGACGCCGCACCCGACGCCATCACCGGCTACAACCACGGCTTCGCGGTCACCGGCCTGTTGATGACGATCGGTGGCGCCCTGTCCCTCCTCCTGGTGCGGCCCGAGCGCGACCTGGCACGCATTCGCGAGCGTGTGGCGGCGATCCGATGAGCGCCCCGCTGGATGGCGTCCGCGTCGTCGACTTCGGACAGTTCATCGCCGCGCCCGCCGCCACCCAGGTGCTGGCCGACCTCGGCGCCGACGTGATCAAGGTCGAGCCGGTCACCGGCGAGGCAGCCCGGGTCATCGGGGTGTACGGCGAGGCGATCCTGCGCACCTACAACCGGGGCAAGCGGGCCATCGCGCTCGATCTCAAGGACCCTCGTGGTCGTGCGATCGCCGAGCGGCTCGTCGCCGAGGCCGACATCGTGGTGCAGAACCTGCGTCCAGGTGTGATGGAGAGCTTCGGACTCGATGCCTCCGCGGTGCGTGCCAGGCACCCGGGCATCGTCTACGCGACGGTCAGCGGGTTCGGCCTGCACGGCCCCTCACGCAATCGGCCCGGCCTCGACATTGCGGCCCAGGCAGAGAGCGGCATCATGTGGGTGACCGGCGAGTCCGACGGTGAGCCGCAGCGGGTGGGCTTCCCCGTGGTCGACGCCGCGGCCGCCCACGTCTTCGCCCAGGCCGTGCTCGGGGCCTTCGTCCGCAAGGTGCGCTTCGGGCTCGGCGACGAGGTCGAGGTCTCGTTGCTGGAGGTCGCCGTACACCTGCAGGGTCCCAACTGGGGCGAGTACCTGCTGACCGGACAGAGCCCGCAACGCCGCGGCAACGGGCAGCCGACCATCGCCCCCGCGGCCGACCTGATGCCCACGCTCGACGGCGCCATCGTCGTGTCGGCGTACTCGCCGCAGCACTTCGCCCGACTGTGCGGGCTGATCGGGCGCGACGACCTGCCCGGCGACCCCCGGTTCGCCACCAACGAGGACCGCGTGGCCAACCGGGCCCCGCTTCTGGTCGAGCTGCGTGCCGCGTTCGCCTCGCTGACCACTGACGCCGCGATGGATCTGCTCACGACCAACGGCGTCGTGGCCGGCCGGATCAGCGGGTACGACGAGGTGATCAAGAACCCCGACGTCGAGGCCGCCGGCCTGTTCATCGAGGCGATCGAGCCCGACGGTGCCACCCATCCGACCCTGCGTTCGCCCTGGCACCTGGGATCGGCGGAAGACGGGCCGCGCACCGCCGCCCCGCGCCTGGGTGAGCACACCGTCGAGGTGCTCGGCGCCCACGGCTACGACCCGGCGGAGATCGAGGACCTCGCTGCGGCACAGGTCATCGGCCTCGGCGGCTGACCCGAAGAACGTCCGTCCGGCCGGACCCATCGTCGTGCCCGGCCACTCATCATCACCACGACTGGAGAGAACCATGATCAGAGACATCTACGACGAAGACCACGACGCGTTCCGCGAGACCGTTCGGCAGCTGATCGACAAGGAGGTCGTGCCTCACCTCCCCGCCTGGGAGGCGGCCGGCATCGTGCCGCGCGACCTGTTCCGCAAGACCGCCGACACCGGCATCAACGGGCTCCAGATCCCCGAGCGCTTCGGCGGCGGTGGGGTCGAGAGCTTCCGCTTCAACGCGGTCGTGCTCGAGGAGATCGGTTTCGCGGCCGTGAACCTCGGCGGCCTGCAGGTGCACCTCAGCACCGTGCTGCCCTACTTCCTGGAGTTCGCCGACGAGGAGCAGAAGGAACGCTGGTTCCCCGGCTTCGCCGACGGCACCCTGGTCAGCTCGATCGCGATGACCGAGCCCGGCACCGGCTCCGACCTGGCCGGTGTGGCCACGACGGCCCGGCGTGACGGCGACGACTACATCCTCAACGGCGCCAAGACCTTCATCACCGGCGGCATCAACGCCGACCTGATCGTGGTGGTGGCCCGCACCTCCAGCGACGACAGCAACCGGCGCAAGGGCCTGTCGCTCCTCGTCGTCGAGTCCGGCATGCCCGGCTTCACCCGCGGCCGCAATCTCGACAAGATCGGCCTCAAGGCGCAGGACACTGCCGAGCTCTCCTTCGACGAGGTCCGGGTGCCGGCTGCCAACCTGCTCGGCACCGAGGGCGAGGCGTTCGCCGCACTCACCTCGAACCTGCCCCAGGAGCGCCTCACCATCGCGGTGGTGGCCTACGCCACGGCCACCGCGGCGTTGAACCTTGCCATCGACTACGTCAAGGAGCGCAAGGCCTTCGGGCACCGCGTCGCGGACTTCCAGAACACGAAATTCGTGCTCGCCGAGTGCGCCACCGAGATCGAGGCGGCCCAAGCCATGGTCGACCGCGCCATCGCGGCACTCGATGCCGGCACGCTGACGGTGGCCGACGCGGCCAAGGTGAAGCTCTTCTGCACCGAGGTGCAGTCGCGGGTCATCGACAAGTGTCTCCAACTGCACGGCGGCTACGGCTACATGCGCGAATACCCGATCGCACGCCTCTACGCCGACGCGCGGGTCAGCAGGATCTTCGGCGGCACCAGCGAGGTCATGAAGAGCGTCGTCTCCAAGTCGCTGGGATTGTGAGGCTGCCATGGACATCAACGGGATCAACACCCTCGTCACCGGTGCCGCCTCAGGCCTGGGCCGGGCCACCGCCGAACGGCTGATCGCCGGCGGAGCAACCGTCACCCTGGTCGACCTGCCCTCCTCGGACGGCAAGGAGGTGGCCGCGGCACTGGGCGACCGGGCCCGGTTCGTGGCCGCCGACGTCATCGACGGCGACGAGATCGCGGCCGCGTTCGCCGTCGCCGAGGAGCAGGGCCCGGTGCGTGCGGTCGTGCACTGCGCCGGTCGCGGGCGGCCGATGCGGCTGCTCGACAAGGCCGGGGAGGCCGTCGAGCTGGAGCCCTTCGCATCGGTGATCGAGCTCAACGTGATCGGCACCTTCAACCTGCTCCGCTTCGCCGCGCAGTCGATGGCGCGGAACGTTCCGCTCGACGGCGACCGGGGTGTCTGCGTGCTGACCGCGTCCGTTGCCGCCTTCGAGGGTCAGATCGGCCAGCTCAACTACTCCGCCGCGAAGGCCGCTGTGGTCGGCATGACCCTGCCGGCCGCCCGTGACCTGGCCGGCATCGGCGTCCGCGTCTGCACGATCGCCCCCGGCACGTTCGACACCCCGCTGCTGGCTCGCGCCCGGGCCGACGTGCGCGAGTCGCTGGCGGCCGCCGTACCGCACCCGCGTCGCCTCGGCGACCCGACCGAGTTCGCGTCGCTGGCCGCCCACATCGTCGAGAACGGCATGCTCAACGGAGAGACGATCAGGCTCGACGGCGCGATCCGGATGGCTCCCCGGTGACCGCCTCGGCAGTCAGCGCCGAACCAGTGCTGCTCGAACGGCACGGCGCCGTACTCGTCATCACGCTCGACCGTCCTGAGGCCCGCAACGCGATCGACCTGCGCACGGCGCAGGCGATCGGCGCGGCCGTCGAGACCCTCGAGTCGGACCGGTCACTGGCGGCCGGCGTGATCGCGGCCAACGGCCCCACGTTCTGCGCGGGCATGGACCTCAAGGCGCACCTGCGCGGCGAGCGACCCCGCACCGAGACGGGTGGGTTCGCCGGACTGGTCGAGGCGCCGCCGACCAAGCCGTTGATCGCGGCCGTGGAGGGCAGCGCCCTCGGTGGCGGCTTCGAGATCGTGCTGGCCTGCGACCTCGTGGTTGCCTCCACTCCCGCCTCGTTCGGCCTGCCCGAGGTCAAGCGTGGACTGGTGGCTGCGGCCGGAGGGCTGACCCGCCTGCCCGTGTCGCTGCCGCGCGCGGTGGCGCTGGAGATGATCCTCACCGGTGACTCGTTCCCCGCCGCGGACCTTGCGAAGTTCGGCCTGGTCAACCGACTGGTCGAGCCGGGGCAGGCCCTCGCGACGGCGGTCGACCTGGCGCTTCGGATCGCCGAGAACGGACCTCTCGCCGTCCACACCAGCAAACGCGTTGTCGTCGAGTCGGTCGACTGGCCGCCCGACGAGGAGTTCGCCCGCCTGCGCGAGGCCGCTGCCCTGGTCTTCGCCTCCGCCGACGCCCGTGAAGGTGCCCGCGCCTTTGCCGAGCGCCGCCAGCCTGCTTGGTCCGGCAGCTGACCAGTCTCCCCACATCCCCACCACGGAAGGACTTCGCATGCGTGACGCAGTCATCGTCGAAGCAGTTCGCACTCCCATCGGTCGCCGTAAGGGCGCCCTCGCCGAGACCCACCCCGTCGACCTCTCCGCAGCGGTGCTGCACGCCCTCGCCGAGCGCTCCGGCATCGACCTCTCCCTCGTCGACGACGTCATGTGGGGCTGCGTCGGCCAGGTCGGCGAGCAGTCCGCCAACGTCGGTCGCAACGCCGTGCTCGCCGCAGGTTGGCCCGAGCATGTCCCCGGCACCACCATCGACCGGCAGTGCGGGTCGAGCCAGCAGGCACTTCACTTCGCGGCCGCGACGGTCATCGCCGGTCACGCCGACGTGGTCGTCGCTGGTGGCGTCGAGTCGATGAGCCGCGTGCCGATGGGTTCGGCAAGGAACGCCGGTCCGGGCCAGCCGTTCGGGCCTCTCATGCGCGCCAGGTACGACGACTTCGCGTTCAACCAGGGCACCGGCGCGGAGATCCTCGCCCGTCGCCACGACCTGAGCCGGGAGCAGCTCGACGCCTACAGCCTGGAGTCGCACCGTCGAGCGGCGCGGGCCATCGACGACGGCCGCTTCGTCAAGCAGATCGCGCCGGTGGAGCTGCCCGACGGGTCGACGCTCTCCGAGGACGAGGGCGTACGACGCGAGTCGACGCTGGAGTCGTTGGCCGGGTTGAAGCCGGCATTCGAGGAAGACGGCAGGGTCACCGCGGGCAACGCGTCGCAGATCTCCGACGGCGCCGCCGCGCTGTTGGTGATGACGAGTGAGAAGGCCCGTGCGCTCGGCCTGGACCCGATCGCCCGCGTGCACACGGCTACCGTGGTCGGAGACGACCCGGTCACCATGCTGGGCGCACCGATCCCGGCGACCGCGAAGGCGTTGAAGCTGGCCGGGCTCGAGCTGGCCGACATCGGCGCGTTCGAGGTGAACGAGGCGTTCGCCAGCGTCGTCGGTGCGTGGCTCGACGCGACCGGTGCTCGGGCTGACCTGGTCAACCCGCTGGGTGGTGCCATCGCGCTGGGCCACCCGCTCGGCGGCTCCGGTGCCCGGATCGCCACGACGCTCGTGCACCACCTGCGCGACGAGGGCCTGCGCTACGGCCTGCAGACCATGTGCGAGGCCGGCGGCCTGGCCAACGCGACGATCTTCGAGAACCTGGCGGCCGAGTCATGAGCCTCCCCCCGATCCTGCGTGACCGGCTGCGACTGCCGGTCGTCGCCTCACCGATGTTCACCGTCTCCGGGCCCGACCTGGTGATCGCCCAGTGCGCCTCTGGGGTGGTCGGATCGTTCCCGTCGCTCAACGCGCGGCCCCAGGAGCTGCTCGAGGAGTGGCTGACCACCATCACCGACGCGCTGGCCAAGCACGACGCCAATCACCCGGAGGCGCCAGCTGCGCCGTACGCCGTGAACCTGATCGTGCACCGCACCAACGCCCGGCTCGAGGCCGACCTCGAGACCGTCGTGCGTCACGAGGTGCCGATCGTGATCACCTCGCTGGGTGCGCGCTCCGAGGTGAACGAGGCCGTGCACGCCTACGGCGGCATCGTGCTGCACGACGTGATCCACGACGGGTTCGCGCGCAAGGCCGTGGCGAAGGGCGCCGACGGGTTGATCGCCGTCGCCGCGGGTGCCGGCGGACACGGCGGCTCCCAGTCGCCGTTCGCGCTGGTGCAGGAGATCCGCACCTGGTTCGACGGTCCCTTGGTGCTCTCGGGTGCCATCGCCCACGGCCGTTCGGTGCTGGCAGCGCAGGCTGCCGGGGCCGATCTCGCCTACGTGGGCTCCGCATTCATCGCGACCCATGAGGCGCTCGCCGGTGACCGCTACAAGCGGATGGTCGTGGACTCGGGCGCATCCGACATCGTGCACTCCGACCTGTTCACCGGGGTGCCGGGCAACTACCTGCGCGGCAGCATCGAGGCTTCGGGCCTCGATCCCGACCGCCTCGCCGAGGAGGACCGGGCCACCATGAGCTGGTCCGACGGAACCAGCAAGGCCAAGGCGTGGAGCCAGGTCTGGGGCTCGGGGCAGGGCATCGGCGTGGTCAACGCCGTCGGGCCGGCCGCCGCCCTGGTCGATCGACTGGCCGACGAGTACCACGCCGCACGCCTTCACCTTCTAGGTGACCGCCGACCGCACCACGCGAACAAGGAGTAGGGCCATGATCAAGGGCAACGACGTCATCAACCAGGTGCCGGAGCTGATCGACTACGACGTCTCCGCCGACCCGGCACTGCGTGAGGGAATGGTCCGCGAAGGAGCAGAATGGGCCCTTGACGACCTCACCGAGGTCGGCCGGGCGGCCGGCAGCCACGAAGTGCAGGAGTGGGGCCGTCTGGCCAACGAGAACGAGCCGATCCTGCACCGTTACGACTCGGTGGGGCACCGGATCGACGAGATCGAGTACCACCCGGCGTACCACTCGCTGATGTCGAAGGCCTGCGAGTTCGGCCTCAACGCTGCCCCGTGGTTCGACGACCGGCCGGGCACGCACGCGGCGCGCACCGCCAAGTCGTTCATCTGGGGACAGGCCGAGTCGGGTCACATGTGTCCCATCGGCATGTCGTACGCCGCCGTGCCGACCCTGCGCCACGCACCCAAGCTCGACCAGGCGTATTCAACCCAGCTCGGTACGAAGCACTACGACCCGAAGCTCCGCGCGCTCGACACGAAACCCGGTCTGGTCTTCGGCATGTCGATGACCGAGCGGCAGGGAGGTTCGGACGCGCGCGCCAACATCTCCACCGCCGCCGAACGCCCGGACGGCACCTTTGAGGTGTTCGGCCACAAGTGGTTCACCTCGGCTCCGATGTGCGACGCCTTCCTCACGCTGGTGCAGACCGAGTCCGGTCTCTCCTGCCTGTTCCTGCCGCGGGTGCTGCCTGACGACAGCCGGAACCCGATTCGTCTGGAGCGGCTCAAGGACAAGCTCGGCAACCGGTCGAACGCCTCGGCCGAGATCGAGTACCACGGCGCCACGGGCTGGCTGGTCGGCGAAGAGGGCCGCGGCGTACGGGCGATCATGGAGATGGTGAACTTCACCCGCCTCAACTGCGTCGCCATGAGCACCGCCTTCATGCGCAAGGGCCTGATGCGCGCCGTCCACCACGCGCAGCACCGCAGCGCGTTCGGCAACCGGCTGATCGAGCAGCCCCTGATGCGCAACGTGTTGGCCGACCTGACCCTGGAGTCGGAGGCCGCGGTCACTGCCCTGATGCGCCTGGGCGGTGCCACCGATCGTGCGGAGACCTCGGAGTCGGAGGCGAACGTGCGCCGGCTCGGCCTGGCCGTGATCAAGTACTGGGTGTGCAAGCGCGCCCAGGCAGTGGTCGGTGAGGCGCTGGAGTGCCTGGGCGGCAACGGCTACATCGAGAACTCCGGAATGCCACGGCTCTACCGCGAGGCGCCGCTCCAGTCGATCTGGGAAGGCGCCGGCAACGTCGCTGCCCTTGACGTGCTGCGCGCGATCCGCCGGCAGCCCGAGACCGTCGAGGCGTTCCTCGGCGAGCTGCACCTGGCTTCGGGGGGCGACCGTCGCCTGGACGCGGCCATCTCGGACCTCGAGCGTGACCTACGGGTCGACGGGGTGGACCAGGCCGATCTTGAGTTCGGCGCGCGACGTCTCGTCGAACGGCTGGCCCTGGTCTTCCAGGCCAGCCTGGTGGTGAGGCACAGCACGCCCGCGATCGCCGACGCGTTCGTCGCCTCGCGACTGGGTGGTGAGTGGGGGATCGCCTTCGGCACCCTGCCGCGTGGCATCGACATCGCAGGGATCCTCCAGCGGGTGCCGTCCGGCGTGACCGGCTGAGGCGATCACGGGCACACACCCGCAGGTCCGGTCAGGCCGTGGTGGATCCGTCCTCGAGGGACCACGCGGTGGCGAACGGGATCAGGTCGGAGATCGCGACGCTCCGCACCCCGTCGGGGGTCGGCAGGATCACCCGGATCTGCGGGTAATGGTCGAAGAGGATCTGGCGATCACGGCCGCACGGACCGATCGGCCCACGGCCGTGGTTGCCGACCGCGACGATGTGGGTGATCTCGGTCGCTCCGGCCGCGCGAGCGCTGCCGAGGGCGACCAGCTCAGCGCACGGTCCACCGGTGAAGTGATAGAGGTTGACGCCGCTGAACATGCGCCCGTCGGCGCTTCGCACGGCGGCACCCATGGTGTGTATGCCGTCCTCGTCCGGCCCGGCGTCCGTCGCGCGGTCGATCGTGTCGCGCGCACACTCGGTCAGCTCGACCTCCTCGGAAGTGAGCGGCTGGGCTGGCTCGGGTCCTGTCGCGGTCACAGGGCGCAACCTATCAACGCGGGGTGCCTCACGCCGAGGCATCGTCGCCGATCAACGCGGCCAGGCCGTCGAGCGTGCGCGCCAGGCCGAACTTCCAGGCGTGGTCGGCGGCCCATGCGCTGCCCTGGGCCTCACCGGCCGCGGAGCCGATGCGTACGGCGCGGGGGTACGCCTCGGCGTCGAACACACGGGCCAGCACCGCTTGGTTGGCGCCCCACCACTCGGCGTCGCTCATCGCGGTGTCGGTCGTCGACCGTGCGGCGTCGTGTGCCGACCGGCAGTGGCTCTGGACGAAGCCGAGCAGGTAGGCCAGGCCGGCGTCGATGTCGACCTCTGACAGCCCGGTGTCGTCGAAGGCCGCCAGCTCGTGCTCGTACTTCGCCATCACGCCCGGCCCCAGAGGCGGGCGGCTCAGGGCGGCCACCTCGGTGAGCCAGGGATGCCCGCTGAGGAGCTCGCGGTTGGCGTCGGCGACCGCGACGAGCCGCTTGCGCCAACCCAGCCTGCCCCACGGCTTGCGGGTCATCCGGAAGTAGCAGGTGTCGACCATCAGGTCGAGGAGCTCCGGCTTGCCCGGAACGTAGGTGTAGACCGACATCGCCGAGACGCCGACCTTCTCGGCCACCGCGCGCATCGTGACGGCCGCCAGTCCTTGCTCGTCCGCGAGCAGCAGCGCCGCGTCGACGACCTGCGGGACCGTCACGGAGCGCGCCGGGCCCTTGCGTCGCGGCGCCTCTGTCGGCTCGCCCCACAGCAGCGCCAGCGTGCGGCTGGGCTCCCCTGATCCGGTGCTGTTCTCGGTCATGGGAATGATTGTTGCACATTTACGTTGTACATTGTACGGTGTACGGCGTACAATGAAAGTGGCCCGGACTGATGGGCCGTGGCACGCACGACGCACAGTCGACAGGAGACCACCGCATGAAATTCACCGACACCGCGATCTCGCTCAACGTCCCCGACGTCGAGGCATCCGCCGCCTGGGTCAAGAAGCACCTGGGCTTCACCGAGGCGATGGCTGCCGACGGGTTCTGCTCACTGGCCCACCCCGAGGTCGGATTCAACCTGATCTACCTGCGCACCGGCCTGCCGACGTTCAAGCCGGCCTCCGCTGCCGGCCGTGCCGACGGCTTGCTCGTGGTCTTCACCGTCGACGACATCGACGCCGACTACGCGCAGCTGCAGGATCAGGGAGTCGAGATCGTCACCCCGATCGAGACCGAGCCGTGGGGAGAACGCTACTTCCAGATGACCGACCCCAACGGCGTGGTCTATCAGCTCGTCCAGTGGGTGGCGCCGACCGACCCGCAGTACGCCGGCTGATCCCGGCGGTGGTGCAGGCCCAGGTGCTGCACCGCCGCCGTACGACCGTTCGACACACACTGAGAAAGCAGGTGCGACATGGTTCCCCTGTTGATCCTGGTGCTCGTCACTGTGGCCGTCAGGCTGGCCGGAGGGCGCGGTCCCTCCGGCGCGCGGCCGTGGCCGTCCGCACTGCGTTTCGGCCTGGCGGCCATGTTCACGGTCACCGGATGCGCTCACTTCGTCGGGATGCGCGACGACTTGATCGCCATGGTGCCGCCGTCGCTCCCGTCCCCGGGAACCCTGGTCACCCTGACCGGCGTGCTCGAGCTCCTCGGGGCCGTCGGCCTGGTGTGGCGGCGTACGACGGGCACCGCCGCGGCAGCGCTCGGACTGCTGATGGTCGCGATGTTCCCGGCCAACGTGTATGCCGCGACGCATGGTCTGATCGCCGAATGGACGGACCACCTGGTGCCCCGGACGATCCTGCAGATCGTCTACGTCGCCGCGACAGCACTGGTGGCACGTCATCATTGGTCGCAGACCAAGGTGGAGGAGGGTGAGCGTGCTCCGGCCGGCCCGCGTTGACGACGTGCCGCTCCTGCGCGCCATCGAACGCGCCGCGGGCGAGGCGTTCCGTGCCGTGGGGATGGCCGCCGTCGCCGACGACGAGCCGCTCTCCGTCGACGTCCTGCGTGGGTACGTCGACGGGGCGCGGGCGTGGGTGGCCACCGACGAGATGGACCGGCCCGTGGCCTATCTGATCGTCGATGTCGTCGACGGTGCGGGCCATGTGGAGCAGGTGTCGGTCCACCCCGACCATGCCGGCCGGCGGCTGGGCAGCGCGCTCATCGAGGAAGCGGCGTCATGGGCTCGGCGCAACGGCTTCACTGCGTTGACCCTGACCACCTTCGCCGAGGTGGCGTGGAATGCTCCCTACTACCGTCGACTGGGCTTCCGCGTGCTCGCCCCAGACCACCTGGGCGACGAGTTGCGACGCGTGCGTGTGCACGAGGCCGAGCTCGGTCTCGACCGGTGGCCGCGGGTCGCGATGTCCAGGCCGGTCGTCGAACCGCACGAAAAGAATCTGACACGCCGTGACAACGCCACGGCTCCCGGATCCGTCGAGGGTGCATGACCACAGAGACCGAGCTCGCCCACCAGCTGGAGCGCTCGCTGCGCAACCTGCCGATGGCCCCAGCCCTCGACTACCTGCACACCGCGAAACGAGTCCGCCGGCGCCGCATCGCAGTCGCTCTCGTGGTGTCCACCTCGGTGGTCGCTCTCGGCGGCGCTGCCGCGGCAGTGGTCGGCGGTGACGATGAAAGGGACGCGGAGCCTGCGGCGTCCGGCGTCGGGCGGGAGCGGGCGCCGGCGGTCGCCGATCCGGGCACCCTCGGGCCCGATCCCGACTACGTGGCACCGGCGCCGGCCAATCCGGTCGAGGCCGTGGACGGTGTCAGGGGGGTCGATGCCTACACCACGGACGAGATCCCGAGCTGGGCCGAGGAGTACGGAGACCACGGACCGGTCGCCATCGCGCCCGACGGACGCCTGTGGGTCGCGCCCGACGCGGTCATACGGCGCACCGTCATCGACCCGCTGGACCCTGGTGACACCGACGGCGACCCGACATTCGTGTCGTACGCCGTCGAGGCCGAGTTCGACGTGCCCGAGGTGCCCATGGAACCCGAGGCGTTCAAGGGCGATGTCGTGTGGGTGATCGTCAGCCGGACCGCCGAAACTGCCACGGTGGGGGAGATGGACGAGCCCGGTCGTTGGACCGACGACTTCGAGCTGTGGGTCGACGACGTGACGGCCCACGACCAGGGTCGACCCGACTTCGCCGCGCGCCTGGTCGGGTATGCGAGCGACCGCTCCGACGTTCTGGAGCCGGGGCAGGGCGTGGAGATCGTGCGCCAGCGCGGGGATGTCCTTGCCGGGACCACCAAGCGCTCCGCCGCGGCAGAGGTGCGCTGGGCCGGGAAGACCTGGTTCGTGGTCGCCGGAACCGACTGGATCGAGGCCTACGAGCCGGCCGACTCGGCTCCCGATTTCGCAGCCTTCATCGAATGGGCACGCGGTGACCTTTCGTGAATGAGCGCGACGCCTCCTACGTCGACTTCGTCGCCGCGCACCAGGATCGGCTCCGGCGCATCGCCTACGCCGTCTGCGGCGACGACAACCGCGCCGAAGACGTGCTGCAGGACGCATTCGTCAAGCTCTACCTGTCGTGGTCGAAGGTGCGCGAGGCGGGCCGCGAGGAGGCCTACGCGCGCCGCATCATCGTCAACGCCGATCTCGACGACCGACGCAGGCCCTGGCTGAGGCGGCGAGCGACCACCGGTGTCGATCACCTGGAACGCACGGCGGCGGCGCCCGGGCTGCCGGTGGAGGATCGCTCCGACCTGCTCGCGGCGGTGCGGCGGCTGCCGGCCATGCAACGACGCGTCGTGGTGCTCCGGCACTGGCTCGGACTCTCCGTGGCCGAGACCGCCGAGGAGCTCGGGATCCGCGAGGGCACGGTGAAGAGCCACGCGTCGCGCGGACTGGCCTCGTTGCGGGCCGTGCTCGACGAGCACGCCCAGGTGTCGCGGTAGGTCAGTCAAGGGTGCTTGACATCGCCGTTCGCAGTCGCCGCGATCTTGCGCAGCATCCGGCGTACGGCGAGCACGTGGCCGCGGGTGCCGATGACCGCACTGCGATAGGCGAATCCCAGTGGGCCGGGGAAGTCGGCATACGTGACCGCCGACAGCTCGCTGCCGCCGGGCACGTCGACCAGCCGGAAGTCGAGCGCGTAGCGCGAGAAGCGGTGCCGACCGGTCAGGCCCAGGATTCGTGGTGCCTCCCGCTGGGTCACGGAGAACCCGGCGGACGGCTCGAGTCCCAGGGCGCGGGACAGGAGGGCGTGCTCCTGCCCGGTCAGGTGCTCGGCGAAGCCCACGACCGCCGGCCAGGCCTGCGTGGCCTGCACGTCGAGGTCCACCCGGTGCTCGTCGACGTACGTCGGTCTGTTCAGGCCCTCGGCGGCCCGACGGAATCCGTCGTTCTCCGTGGCGATCGCCTTGTGCAGCACAGGTCTGGCCACTGTCGCGAGCGCGCCTGCGCCGGGTCCCTCGAGCTCGAGGGAGAGACGGTTGCGGCAGCCGCCCCCTGTCGGCTCGATTTCGTGGCTCCCGGTCATGAGGACGCCATTGCGGCGGGTCTGCCACGCGAATCGCCTGGGTGGGTCGAGGTCCGTGACCGTCCAGGTGGCTGACGGAAGTCGCGGCTGCTTGACGCGTGCGGTCGAGCCCGGGCCGAGGGGGCCGTCAGAGGTCAGCCCCACCGAGGTCATGGTCGGAGTGAGTGCCGGCCAGCCCTCGACGTCCTCGGTCAGCTCCCACACCCGCTCGGGAGGTGCGGCTATGAAGATCTCGTCATGGATCACCATCACTCCATCAAACCACTGGCGCCTGAGGTGTCGGTGGCGGCGGGCATGCTGGGTGTCGGTGACCGAAACACTTGTCATCGAAGAATCTGGAAGAATGGCTTGTGCCTGTTTCCGAACGGGCGTACGATGAGGGCACTTCATCATCCGAAATGGCCGGGCCCGGGTTTCTGGGCCTTCGTGGGCGAAGGGTGATGGGTCAGATGCACCACGGTGAGTGATAGTCCCGGTTCGGGGCCTCCGGCGTCGCAGTGAAGACCAACCTGCGCTGTGGAGGACGACCGTGAGTGTGCACCCGATGACCGACAGTCTGGCGGCAGTGCGTTCCGCGATCGAGGAGTTGGCGGGGTTCGATCCGTTGTATGTGCCGATGCCGCAGAAGCGTGAGCTGATGCGGGGTCTGGTGGCGGCGGAGGCTCAGTTGGCTGCGGTGCGGTTGGGCGTGTTGGCCGTCGCCGGCGATGTGGCCGATGATGCGGGCGCGAAGAGTGCGGCGTCGTGGTTGAGCCACGATCAGAACCTGGACAAGCGCGCCGTCCATGCCGACCAGTCGTTGGCCGCGGTGCTCGCGCAACGGTGGTTCCTGGTTGCTGCTGCCTTGGGGGCCGGTGAGGTGAACCTGGAGCAGGCCCGTGCCATCGCGCACGCCCTCGACGAGGTCCGCGATGAGCTCTCGGGCGCCCAGCTCGTCGAGGCGGAGCGGACCTTGCTGGCCGAGGCCAAGCGACTCGATCCCACCGGATTGCGCCGGCTGGGTCGACACCTGGCCGACGTGGTCGACCCCGACTCCGCCGAGGAGCGTGAGGCGAAGCGGTTGGCCGAGGAGGACAAGCTCGCCGCGGAGAAGGCGAAGCTGTCACTGCGTCCCCAGGGCGATGGCACCACCCGCATCAGCGCGCGCCTGCCCGACGCGGTGGCCAAGCGACTCAAGCGCTACCTCGAGGCGTTCGCCCAGCCACGCAAGCAGGCGGCGGAGGCTGATGGTCGCCGGGTGCCCTACAACACGCTGTTGGCCCGGGCGATGGGAGACCTGTTGGAGCGTGTCGATCCGCACCGGTTGCCCGACCACGGGGGTGATGCGACCACGGTGATCGTGACGATCACCCTCGACCAGCTGCGCACCGAGCTTTCCTCCGCCGGACTCGGCTACGACGACGACACCCCGATCACCGCGGCCACCGCCCGCCGGTTGGCGTGCAACGGAACCATCTATCCGATGGTGCTCGGTGGCGCTGGGCAGGTCCTCGACGCCGGGCGTGGCTCCCGCTTCCACAACCCGATTCAACGCAAGGTGATCAGGCTCCGCGACAAGAGGTGCCGTGCCGCCGGGTGCGACGTGGCCGCCGAGTGGTGCGACGTGCACCATCTGGAGGCCTGGTCCAAGGGTGGCAAGACGACCGTCAAGGACGGCGTGCTGCTCTGCTGCCACCATCACCACCGGGTCCACGACCCTGCCTACCACCACGAACGACACCCCGACGGATCCATCCGCTTCACCAGACGCACCTAGGCCGACCCGGGTGCAGGAGAGATCAGCCCAGGCCTCAGGGCGTGGACTGGTTCAGGAACCAGCGGTGGTGCCACGGGTCCCGGAAGACCGCGACCCGGCCGGCAGGCGGCGAGTCCTCGGGGCCGCGGTCCATGGTCACCCCTGCCGCGAGCAGGCGGCCCACCACCGCGTCCACGTCGTCGACGACCAGGTGCAGGCTGACCGCCGACCCGCGAGCGGGGTCCGGTGGCGCGACGCCGGACTCGGGGAACTCGTCGGCCATCATCCAGCGGGCTGAACCGATCGCCAGCTCGACATGGCCGATGCGCCCGTCCTCCATGACGATCGGGTCGTAGACGACTTGTGCGCCGAGCGCGTCGACGTACCAGTCGATCGCGGCGCGGGCGTCGCCCACGCAGAGGTACGGCGTCAGCTCACTCATCCCTGGACCTCCCTCCATGCATCATGCGCCTGTGCTGGGAGGTCCGTCCAACACTCGGGGCTGGTAGGTCAGGAGCTGGAGCCCGCCCTCGAAGGTGCGGCTCTCGACCAGGTCGAGCGCGACGTCGGGGTAGCCGTCGTAGATGCGCTCCTGGCCGGTGGCGCCGGTGATCACCGGGAAGACCACGACCCGGAACCTGTCGACCAGGCCAGCGGCGAGCAGCGAGCGGCACAGGGTGAGGCTGCCGAGGGTGGCGATCGGCATGGTCTCGTGGGCCTTCATCTCGCGCACGGCCTCCACGGGATCGGTCGAGACGAGCGTGCTGTTCGCCCACTCCAGCGGCTCGCTCAGGGTCGAGGAGAACACCACCTTCCGGAAGTCGGCCATCACGTCGGTGCCGGGCTCGCCCTGGGCGGCGAAGCCGTGCATCAGGCGGTAGGTGTTGGCGCCCATCAGGTGGATGTGCTCGGGCTGTTCGCCCAGCCAGGCAAGGTATTCGGGGCTCTCCATGCCCCAGAAGCCCGGCCATCCCTCGGCCGCGCCGTACCCGTCGAGTGAGGTGATGTAGTCGACCAGCAGCTCGGACATGTCGTTTCCTCCTGGGTCAAGGCTCGCCTGCCACACCGGTGCGGTGGAGGCTCCTGGATGAACAGACCTCCAGTCAGCCGAGAACTCATCGCGTCGTAATGTCGCATGTTCCGTGTGCTGTCTGACCTGGAGAAGGAGAACCGACCGTGGCAGTCGCCCTGGGCCTGCTCGCCCTCGTCATCGGCGCCCTCATCGGCATGGTCGGCGTCGGCGGGGTCCTGCTGCCGCCGGGCCTGGTGGCACTGGGTGATCTGTCGGTCCACGAGGCGACCGCCACCAGCACCTGGGCGTTCCTCTTCACGGGTGTGGTCGGCACCATCGCCTACGCCCGGCAGGGCGTCGTGCCCTGGCCGATGCTGCGCCGACTCGGGGTGGGCGTCGTGCCTGCTGCGTTCCTCGGTGCGTTGGTCAGCGCCAGCCTGCCCGCGACAGCCCTCATGCTCGGCCTGGCCGCGCTGACCCTGCTCGTCGGCGTGAACCAGCTCCTCCCCGGCGCTCGACACCTGGACGTCGGCGAGCTCGGCACGGTGCCCCTGGTCGGCATCGGGGCGTTCGTCGGCCTCGGCTCGGCGCTCACCGGCACGGGTGGGCCGGTGCTGCTCGTGCCGATCCTGCTCCTGCTGGGAGTCGCGCCGCTGAAGGCGGTCGCGGTCAGTCAGGCCGTCCAGCTGCCCGTGGTGGTCGCCGGTTCGATCGGCTTCCTGCAGACCGGCCTGGTCGACGTACGCCTCGGGACCCTGCTCGGAGTGGTGGCCGCTCTCGGCACGGTCGGCGGAGCCCTCCTGGCGACGCGGGTGCCGGGCGAGGCGCTGCGCAAGGTGGTGGCCTGCGCGTGCCTCGCCGCCGGGACGCTGATCCTGGTGCGCCTGCTCGTGGCCTGAGCTGCCCTCTAGGCTCGTGACGTGACCGTCTCCTTCTCCGAGCACCTCGACCTGCTCGACCTCCACGGGCGCGCGGGCGCGGCCAGCCTCGGGCTGCTCCAGCCCGACGACAGGCTGCCGCCGGCGTCCACGACGGTGCGTCAGGCGGTTGCCGACCACTGGGCAACGCTGGAGATCTGGGCATGGTCGTTGGAGAACCCGGACGACCACTGGAGCCGGCGCGACGACGTCGACGCACCCTCGGTTCATGCGGAGCTGGTGGCCGGGATCGCCGCCGAGCTCGGCAGGCTCGAGACCGCTCTCAGGGCCGCCGGACCCGACACGACGCTGGACTACTTCGGGCGACCGGGTACGACGGCCGAGGTGGCCAGGCTGCTCGCCCACGAGGCGATCACCGTCGCGCACGCGGCGAGCCTGACCGCGGGTCGGGCGACGCCGCCGCTGACCGCAGAGGTGGCCGCCGACGGCATCGACCGGGCGCTCGGGCACTGGGCAGCTCCGGAGGCCGAGGTCCAGTGGCTGCCCGAGATCGTCGAGATCCGGACCAGCGACACGGGGGAGGCGTGGCACGTCGGGCTCAGCTGGCCCGAGAACGGCATGCCAGCCGAGATGCGGCTCGGGTCCCCTGAGGCGCCCGCCGTCGTGGTCGAGGGCCCTGCCGTCGACGTCCACTGGTGGCTGCACGGTCATGACCTGGCCAACGAGGCGGTCACCGTCTCCGGGGTGCCGGAAGTCGCCCGCGTGCTGGGCTCCGCCCTGTTGCACCCCGTGCCGGAAGCCCCGCGCCGCCGGCGCTGGTTCAGCCGACGCTGACCGCTCGCACGGTCTGAGTTCCGGGGAGTCAGCGCAGGTGCAGGGTGGCGGCCCGGCCGTTGCCTCCGGCCGCCCAGCACGTACGACGCACGCAGTCGAGGGTGTGGAAACCGGTCTCGGAGAAGCGCTCCCAGTTGAGGCCACCGTCCAGGCTGATGCTGCTGCCCGCGACATCACCGGACTCACCCACCACCACGACGGTGTGGTGACGGCCCCGGATCCACGCGGCGTCCTCGCCGAGGTGGGCCAGATCGCCGGCATTGCGCCAGCCGCCGCGTCGCGTGGTGACCGCCGTGGCGTCGACACCGTTGTCGGGTGCGGAGAAGTCGCCGCCGACGGCCAGGCCCTCGCCCGGCGTACGGAAGGCCAGGCCGAAGACGCCTGCCGCCTCGCCGGCCGGGATCGTGGAGTCGGTGGCCTCCCAGGTGCGCCCGAAGTCGGTCGAGTGGAAGACCCGGGAGATGCTGCCGCCCGAGCCGAACCAGGCGTGGCGGCCGTTGATCACCAGGCAGTCACCGCTGGCGGAGAAGTTGAACTCACCGGTCGAGTCGGGCATGCCACGGTCGGACATCACCTGCCATGACCGGCCGCCGTCGTGCGTGCCGATGATGCGGAACTTGCCGTCGACCGGGTCGCTGACCGCGAGGCCACGCTTGCCGCCGGGATAGAAGTCCATGCAGTTGTAGAACGCGGTCTCCTCGGTGTTGCGGAAGGTCTCGGTCCAGGTCGCCCCACCGTCGGTGGTGCGGTAGATCCGGGACGCCTCGCCGGGCCCGATCGCCAGCACGGAAGCGGTCCTGGCGCTGCTCGCCTCGACGTCGCGGAAGCCCAGTCCCTCGGTGCCGGGCGGGCTGACGTCCTGCCAGGACTCGCCGCCGTTGGTCGTGCGGAAGACCTTGCCCGGCCCGCCGTCGGTCAGGCTGCCGCCACTGACCCAGGCCGTCCGGTCGTCGACCGCGTCGAGGCCGCGGAAGCTCTGGTCGGCGTCGACGACCGACTCGCTCCACATGGGGTCCGAGTGCCCGCGATCGTGCGGGGCGGCGGCCACGGCCGGCGTACCGAACGGAAGCGAGCTGACGACCAGGGCGAGGGTTCCGAGGAGGATGCGCATGCTTGGCACCCTGCCGCGCGTGACCACGTCTGTCCAGAGCCTGTACGGCGGCACTGGTGCGGTGCTGTTGACGGTTCGCCCGTGTCAGAACGCGTGTGGAGCGACCATAACCCCGCGTTACACCGGGGTGGGCGGACGCTGACCAGGATCAGCGGCGGGGCAGGTTGCGCATGTTGCTGCGCGCCATGCTGACCGCCTCGCCGGCACCCTTGTTCAGCACGATCTTCGACATCGCGGTGGCGAAGCCGAAGACCTGCTCGCTGGTGATCTTGGGCGGCAGGGAGAGGGCTTGCGGGTCGGTGATGATCTCGACGAGCGCTGGCCCGTCGTGCGCGAAGGCGGCCCGGTAGGCCTCCTCGAGGTCGGTCGGCTTCACGACCCGCCGGGCGTGGAAGCCCATCGCCTGCGCGACCGCCGCGTAGTTGGTGTCGGGGACGTCGACCCCGAAGTCGGGCAGCCCGTCGACCAGCATCTCCAGCTTCACCATGCCGAGCGTCGAGTTGTTGAACAGCACGACCTTGATCGGGATCTTCAACGCCGCCGCGGTGACCAGCTCGCCCAGCAGCATGGAGAGTCCGCCGTCCCCGGACACGGAGATCACCTGTCGGTCGGGATGGCTCATCTGGGCGCCGATCGCGTGGGGCAGCGCGTTCGCCATGGATCCGTGGAGGTAGGAGCCGATCAGCCGGCGAGTGCCCAGGGGCCGGATGTAGCGGGCGGTCCACACGTTGCACATGCCGGTGTCGGCGGTGAAGATCGCGTCCTCGTCGGCCACGTCGTCGAGCACGGACGCGGCGTACTCCGGGTGGATCGGCACGAGCTTGTCGACCTTGCGGGTGTACGCGCCGACGGTCTTGTTCATCAGCTTGTCGTGCTTCTTGAGCATCCGGGTGAGGAACCGGTCGCTCTTCTTCGCCTCGACCAGCGGCAGCAGCGCGGCGAGGGTGGGCAGGACGTCGCCGTGGACGGGTACGGCGACCTCGGTGCGCCGCCCGATGTGCTCGGCGGCCCGGTCGACCTGGGCGGTGGGGGTGTCCGGGAGGAACTGGTCGTAGGGGAAGTCGGTGCCCAGCAGGAGCAGCAGGTCGGCGTCCTCGATGCCTTCGGCCGCGGCGCCGTAGCCGAGCAGCCCGGTCATCCCGATGTCGAAGGGGTTGTCGTACTGGATGAAGTCCTTGCCGCGCAGCGAGTGGCCGATCGGTGCGTTGATCCTCGCGGCCAGCTCGATCACCTCGTCGTGGGCGCCCTGCACGCCGGCGCCGGCGAAGATCGCCACCTTGTCGGCCTTGTTGATCGCGTCCGCGAGCCGCCGCACGCTCTCCGGCGCGGGGTGCAGCGCTCCCGGCTCGACGGGACGGCAGGACGGCGTCGGGGCCGACGCCTCCAGATCAGCGACGTCTCCGGGGAGCGTCACCACCGCGACGCCGCGCCTGGCGACTGCGTGCTGGATCGCGTCGCGGACGACGCGGGGCGCCTGGTCGGTGGTGCTGACCAGCTCGGAGTAGACCGAGCACTCGGTGAAGATCCGGTCCGGGTGGGTCTCCTGGAAGTAGCCGCTGCCGATCTGGCGGCTCGGGATGTGGGAGGCCAGGGCGAGGACGGGTGCCCCCGAGCGGTTCGCGTCGTAGAGGCCGTTGATCAGGTGCAGGTTGCCCGGGCCGCACGATCCGGCGCACACGGCGAGCTTCCCGGTGAGCTGTGCTTCGGCCGACGCCGCGAAGGCCGCGGCCTCCTCGTGCCGCACGTGCACCCAGTCGATGCCGCCCTTGGCCGAGCCACCGGTGCGGCGCACGGCATCGACGATCGGGTTGAGGCTGTCACCGACGATCCCGTAGATGCGCTGCACTCCCGCGGACTGCAGTTGTTCCACGAACTGGCTGGCGAGCTCCTGGGCCACGACGCTTCCTCTCGTTGGGGTCAACTGGTCTTCGAGTATGCGCTGGACAACCACAACTGGCGACAGGTCAACTGGAACTGGCGACGGGTCGGCGGGCGTGCCACGATCAGCCAATGCCTGCGAACCCGTCCATCGCCATCATCGGGACCGGCTTCGGCGGTCTCGCCGCGGCCATCGAGCTGAAGAAGCGTGGCTTCCACGACCTCGTGCTCCTCGAGAAGGCCGACGACGTCGGCGGCGTCTGGCGCGAGAACACCTATCCCGGCGCGGCCTGTGACGTGCCCTCGCCGTTCTACTCCTACTCGTTCGAGCCGAACCCGCGCTGGCCGCACCGCTTCTCGCGGCAGCCGGCGATCCTCGACTACATCCACCACGTCGTCGACAAGTACGACCTGCGCCGGCACCTCCGGCTCGGCACCGAGGTGCTCGGGTCGTCGTACGACGCCGCGACCGGACGGTGGACCGTCGAGATCGACGGCGGSGAGCCGATCGAGGTCGACGTGCTCGTCTCCGCGGTCGGCCAGCTGTCGCGGCCGGCGTACGCCGACATCCCCGGCCGCGAGACCTTCGCCGGCGAGAGCTTCCACTCGGCGGAGTGGAACCACGACGTCGACCTGACCGGCAAGCGTGTGTCGGTGATCGGCACCGGCGCCAGCGCGATCCAGTTCGTGCCGCACATCCGCCAGGACGCCGCGCACGTGACGCTGTTCCAACGCAGCGCGCCGTACATCATCCCGCGGATGGACCGGGAGTTCAGCGCGACCCACCACAAGGTCTTCGAGAAGGTGCCCGCGACCGAGCTGGCCGAACGCGGCACGTGGTACGGCGTCGTCGAGGGACTCAGCGTCGCGTGGGTCTACTCCAAGCCCCTGTCCCGCGTGCTGAAGCGAGTCTCTAAGTTCCACATGCGCCGTCAGACCAAGTCGCGGCCGGGGCTCTTCGAGAAGGTGTGGCCCGACTACCCGATCGGCTGCAAGCGGATCCTCTTCTCCAACGACTACCTCCCGGCGCTGGCCCAGCCGAACGTCGACGTGGTGACCGAGGCGATCACCGCGATCACCCCCACCGGTGTCACGACCGCGGACGGACGCGAGCACGAGACCGACGTCCTGGTCTGGGGGACCGGGTTCAAGGCCACCGAGTTCCTCGCGCCGATGAGGATCGAGGGTCCGGACGGCGTCAGCCTGGCCGACGCCTGGGCGACGGGCGCGCACGCCTACTACGGCATGACGGTGCCCGGTTTCCCCAACCTGTGCGTGATGTACGGCCCGAACACCAACACCGGAGGTGGTTCGATCATCTACTTCCTGGAGGCCCAGGCAGACCACCTCGGTGACTACGTCGAGCACCTCGCCACGACGGGAGCTCCCCTCCAGGTGCGCGCCGACGTCGAGGCGGCGTACGACGACCGCGTGCAGCAGGAGCTGCGCGGAAGCGTCTGGAGCCAGTGCGCCTCGTGGTACCGCCAGGCCGACGGACGGATCACGACCAACTGGCCGTGGCTCGGCGTGCAGTACCGCCGGCAGGCCAGGTTCGACCCGGCCGACTACGAGTCCGTGCACTGATCTGCGGGACCGGTCAGCACGAACTGTCACAGATCGACGATGGCCGGCGTCTTCATGTCGTAACCGACGACAGGAGACCACGATGAACGGCACGACCCGCATCCCCCGCAAGCCCCTCGACGGCATCTACGGCGGGATCCTCAAGTTCGCGATGAAGAAGAAGATGGGCAGCGTGCCCGAGGGTGCCGAGGTGATGTGGCACCACCCCGCGATCTTCAAGGACAGCATGAAGTTCGGCGCCAAGGTGGAGAAGTGGGACAAGCTCGACCGCACCCTGGGCACCCTCGCCGCGATGGCCGCGGCGGCCGAGGTCGGGTGCAGCTTCTGCCTCGACTTCCACTACTTCCTGGCCCACGACAAGGGACTGGACGAGTCGAAGGCGCGCGAGGTGCCGCGCTGGCGCGAGTCCGACGCGTTCACGCCGGTGGAGCGCCGGGTGATGGAGTACGCCGTCGCGATGTGCCAGCTCCCGGTGGCCGTCACCGACGAGCTGGCGGCCGCCCTGCTCGAGGATCTCGGTGCCGCCGGGCTGCTCGAGCTGACCTCGCGGGTCGGCATGATGAACATGACCGCACGCGGCAACGTGGCCCTCGGCATCAGGTCCGCCGAGTTCGCCGAGGCCTGCGGGCTGGCGCCTCTCGCCGCACCGTCGCGACCCGTAGTGTCGGCGTCGTGACCACAGACCCGTTCGTCACCCACCGGGGCCTGCTCTTCACGGTCGCCTACGAGATGCTCGGGACGGCGGCCGACGCCGAGGACGTCGTCCAGGAGACGTGGCTGAAGTGGACGCGGGTCGACCAGGCCGAGGTGCGTGACCCGCGTGCGTTCCTGGTCCGCATCGTCACCCGTGCGGCGCTCGACCAGCTGCGTACGGCGTCCCGCCGCCGTGAGGAGTACGTCGGGCAGTGGCTGCCCGAGCCGTTGTTGACCAGCCCCGACATCGCCGAGGACGTCGAGCTGGCCGACAGCCTGTCGATGGCGATGCTGCTGGTGCTCGAGACGCTCACCCCCACCCAGCGCGCGGTGTTCGTGCTGCACGACGTGTTCGACTTCGGCTACGACGAGCTGGCCGAGGCGGTCGGCAAGTCCGAGGCCGCCGTACGCCAGATCGCCAGTCGGGCCAGGGCACACGTTGCCGAGCGCAAGCCGCGCGGCGCGGTCTCGCGGGCCGACACCCAGGGAGCGCTGGAGGCGTTCCAACGGGCGGTGGCCACCGGCGAGATCGAGGACCTGCTCGACATCCTCGCCCCTGACGTGGTCGTGCTCGGCGACGGCGGCGGCATCAAGCAGGCCGTGCCGAACGCGGTGTGCGGGGCCGACAAGGTGGGCCGCCTGCTCAGGGCCGGGCTCGCCGTCCTTGCCGCGAGCGCCACGAGGACCGAGACGGTGACGGTCAACGGATGGCCGGCCCTGGTCGTGTGGATCGACGACGAGCTCGACAGCGTCGTCTCCCTGCGCGTCGAGGAGGGCCTGGTCAGCGGCATCTACGCGTTGCGCAACCCGGAGAAGCTGTCCCGGATCCTCCAGGAGGTCGAGCTCAGCCGCTGACAATGACCCGCATCCCCAGAATCGGGTAGGTCGGGAGCGAAACCCACGCGATCGCCGTCGGCGCCGATACCTTCGATGGTGGTCCTGGAGGGGTGCTGCGATGGCGAAACCCGCAATCCTTGCGGTTGACGACGACCCGGGGGTCTCCCGCGCCATCGCGCGGGACATGCGCACGCGCTACGGCGGCGACTACACGATCATCCGGGCCACGTCCGGCTCCGAGGCGCTGACCACCATGACCGAGCTGGCCCTGCGGGCCCGGCCGGTGGCGCTGGTCGCCTCCGACCAGCGGATGCCCGGCATGACCGGCATCGAGCTCCTCGAGCAGGTGCGGCTCCTCACGCCCGACACCAAGCTGCTCCTGCTCACGGCGTACGCCGACACGGACGTGGCGATCAAGGCGATCAACGACATCGGGCTGGACTACTACCTGCTCAAGCCGTGGGACCCGCCCGCGGAGCACCTCTACCCGGTGGTCGACGACCTGCTCGACGACTGGAGCAGCGACCACCCCGACGACGCCGCGACCGTGCGGGTCGTGGGTCACCGGTGGTCCGACCGCAGCCACGAGCTCAAGACCTTCCTGGCCCGCAACCATGTTCCCTACCGGTGGCTGGACATCGAGCGCGAGGACGAGGCTCGCAAGCTCCTCGCCCTCGCTGGTGGCGGAGCCGCCGACCTGCCCCTCGTGCTGGTTCCCGACCACGACACCCTGCGCACGCCGACCACCCTGGCCCTGGCTGAGGCGCTCGGCCTGCGCACGAGGGCCGAGCAACCGCTCTACGACCTGTGCATCGTCGGCGGCGGACCCGCCGGCCTGGCGGCGGCGGTCTACGCGGCCTCGGAGGGCCTGAGCACCGTCGTGGTCGAGCGGGACGCCCCGGGTGGGCAGGCCGGCCAGAGCGCGGCGATCGAGAACTACCTCGGCTTCCCGAAGGGCCTGACCGGCGCCGACCTCACCCACCGGGCCGTGGCCCAGGCGTCACGGTTCGGTGCGGAGATGGTGCTGGCGCGTGACGTGGTGGGCTTCGAGACACGCGGCCCGGTCCGGGCGGTGCGGTTCGACTCCGGCGAGATCGAGGCGCGGTCGCTGTTGGTCGCCACGGGCGTCTCCTACCGCCGGCTCGAGGCGGAGGGCCTCGACGGGCTCGGCCTGCACGGTGCCCGCTACGGGGCGACCGCGAGCGAGGCTGTCGAGTGCGCCGGCGAGGAGGTGTACGTCGTGGGCGCGGCCAACTCCGCCGGCCAGGCGGTGCTCAACCTGGCCCGCTACGCCAAGCGGGTCGTGCTCGTGGTGCGCGGTGATGCTCTGGAGCACACGATGTCGCAGTATCTCGTCGCCCGGATCCGTGGCGCGGAGAACGTCGAGGTGCAGCTGGGCACCGAGGTGGTGGCGGCCCGTGGCGACGGCCACCTCGAGGCGATCACCCTGGCCGACCGGGCCCGTGGGACGACGACGGAGGTGTCGACGTCGTGGCTCTTCGTCTTCATCGGCGCGGTGCCGCACACCGCGTGGCTCGGCGACTCCGTGGCACGTGACGACAAGGGATTCGTGCTGACCGGGCAGGAGCTGCTCGCCTCTGCCCACGCCGGGCAGTGGCCGTTGCTGCGGTCGCCGTACGCCCTGGAGACGAGCGTGCCCGGAGTGTTCGCCGCCGGTGACGTGCGCCTGGACTCGATGAAGCGGGTCGCCTCCGCCGTGGGCGAGGGCGCCATGTCGGTCTACCTGGTCCACCGCTACCTGGCGACGACATGAGCTTCGACGCCGTGCGGGCCATCGCACTGTTCGACGGGCTGGATGACGACCAGCTCCGTCAGCTGCTGGATGCCGGAGACGAGGTCGCCTTCGGGGTCGGGGAGGAGCTGTTCCGCGAGGCCCGCCCGGCCGCGGACTGGTGGGTGCTCCTCGAGGGCTCCCTCACGCTGACCCGTCACGTCGGCCACGAGGAGACCCTGATGGGCAGGATGGCGACCCCCGGCCAATGGGCCGGCGGGTTCCAGGCCTGGGACCCGCACGGCATCTACACCGCCACGGGTCGCGGGGACACCGCGGGACGGTTGCTCCGGGTGCCGGCGGACCGGCTCCGTGGGCTCGCCGACGCCTGGTTCCCGTTCGGGGTCCACATGATCAGCGGACTGATGAACACCGTGCGCAGCATCGAGTCGCGCACCCGCCAGCGTGAGGCGCTGGTCGCCCTCGGCACGCTCGCGGCCGGGTTGGCGCACGAGATCAACAACCCGGCTTCCGCCGCCACCCGGGCGGTCGACGCCCTCGCGGAGACCTGCGAGGAGCTGCTGTCCTCGCTCACCCGGCTGGCGGAGGGACCGATCACCGCCGGTCAGTTCGTGGAGCTCGACACGTTGCGCCGCGAGATCGAACCGCCGCCGGCCGTCGCCGATCCCCTGGCCGTGGCCGATCGCGAGGACGCGCTCTCCGACTGGCTCGCCGCGCACGGCGTCGAACGGGAGTGGGAGGTCGCCTCCCACCTCGCCGCCGCCGGCGTCGACGTGGCGTGGTGCGACCGGGTGGCGGTCGTGCTCGAGGGTGGCCCGCTGGCCGCGGGACTCGGGTGGGTGGCCAGCTCGCTCTCCACCTCGGCACTCCTCTCGGAGGTGAAGGAGTCGACGCGGCGCATCTCGGAGCTGGTGGCCGCGGTGCGCACCTACTCCCAGCTCGACCGGGCCTCGGTCCAGCGGATGGACCTGACCGAGGGACTGGAGAGCACCCTGGTGATGCTGGGCCACAAGCTGGGTGGCATCACCGTCGTGCGCGACTACGGCTCCGACGTACCCCAGATCGAGGCGACCGCGGCGGAGCTGAACCAGGTGTGGACCAACCTGATCGACAACGCGGTGGACGCGATGGAGGGCGTCGGCACGTTGCGGGTGTCGACGCGCGCACAGGGTGAGGGAGTGGTCGTCGAGATCGTCGACTCCGGCCCGGGGATGCCCGACGACGTGCAGGCGCACGCGTTCGAGCCGTTCTTCACCACCAAGGACGTCGGGCAGGGGACCGGCCTGGGCCTGGACCTCTCGCGCCGGATCGTCGTCGAACGCCACGGCGGCGAGATCACGATCGAGTCGGAACCGGGCCGGACGGTGTTCCGCGTGCGCCTGCCGAAGCGACCCTCGTCGAGCCCTGCGGGCTGACCAGCTCCCCGAAGGCTGCACATTTCCTCCCGAAGGGTGGTGCGCTCGAGCGGGAAGTGTGGCCATGATGGCCCATGTTGAGCACGATGCAGGACGAGCCCCTGTCCCTGGCCACCATCCTCCGCCACGCGATGACGTCGAAGGCGGACGCCGAGGTCGCCACCTGGACCGGGTCCGAGGTGCGCCGGATGACCTTCGGCGAGGTCGGCCGCCAGGCCGGTCGGCTGGCGAACGCGCTGCGCGGACTCGGGGTCGAGCAGACCGACCGGGTCGGCACGTTCATGTGGAACAACAACGAGCACTTCGTTGCCTACAACGCGATTCCGGCGATGGGCTCGGTGCTGCACGCCCTCAACATCCGCCTGTTCCCCGAGCAGCTCACCTTCGTGGCCAACCATGCCGAGGACAAGGTGGTCATCGTCGACGGCTCGCTGCTGCCGCTCTTCGGACCCCTGTTGCCGGGCCTGAGGTCGGTGCAGCACGTGATCGTGGCCAACGGCGACGCGAGCGCCCTCGAGGCTCCCGCCGGCGTCACGGTCCATGCGTACGACGACCTGCTGGCGGCGCACTCCGAGGAGTTCGACTTCCCGGTCGTCGACGAACGCCTGGCCGCGGCCATGTGCTACACCTCGGGCACCACGGGCGAACCCAAGGGCGTGGCCTACTCCCACCGCTCGAGCGTGCTCCACTCGATGCACGTCTGCACCACCGACGGGATGGCCCTCTCGCAGCGCGACAACGTGCTGGCGATCGTGCCGATGTTCCACGCCAACGCCTGGGGCATCCCGTACGCCGCCCTGATGTGCGGCGCCTCGTTGCTGATGCCCGACCGGTTCCTCCAGCCCGAGCCGCTGCTCGAGATGATGGCGGTCGAGAAGCCGACCTTCGCCGCCGCCGTACCGACCATCTGGACCGGCGTGCTCGGCCAGCTCGCCGTCCACCCGCAGGACATCACCCACCTGCGCGAGGTGATCGTCGGTGGCTCCGCGGTGCCGCCGGCGATGATGAAGGAGTTCGACGAGAAGCACGGCGTCCCGATCCTCCACGCGTGGGGGATGACCGAGACCTCGCCGCTGGGCTCGGTGGCCCACCCGCCCGCGAAGGCGACCGCCGAGGAAGCCTGGCCCTACCGGATCAGCCAGGGCCAGTTCGCCGCGTCGGTGCAGGCGCGGTTGATCGACGACGCCGGCAACCTCGTGCCGCACGACGGCGAGAGCCTCGGCGAGCTCGAGGTGAAGGGGCCGTGGATCGCCGGCTCCTACTACTCACCCGACGGCCGGACCGTCGACCCGGAGAAGTTCCACGACGGCTGGTTGCGCACTGGTGACGTCGGCAGGATCACCCCCGACGGCTACCTCACCCTCGTCGACCGCTCGAAGGACGTGATCAAGTCGGGCGGCGAGTGGATCTCGTCGGTCGACCTCGAGAACGCGGTGATGTCACACGAGGACGTGCTCGAGGCCGCGGTCATCGGGGTGCCCGACACCGCCTGGGACGAGCGCCCGTTGGTCGCCGTGGTGCTGAAGGAGGGTGCTGGCGCCGACGCCGAGGCCCTGCGCGCCTCGCTCGCCGACCGGTTCGCCAAGTGGCAGCTGCCCGAGCACTGGGCCTTCATCGCCGAGGTGCCCAAGACCAGCGTGGGCAAGTTCGACAAGAAGGTGATCCGCGCGCAGCACGCAGCCGGTGAGCTCGACGTCGTGGAGCTCGAGGGCCCCAAGCCGCGCTGAGGTCCCAGTGACCCGTCCCGTCCCACCCCTGCAGAGAACGGATCAGCCATGACCTTCGAGTGCTCCACCTTCACGTCGCCCGTCGACGGGATCGCGCTGGCGACCTACGCCTGGAACGACGCGGCGCAACCCCGCGGCGTGGTCCAGCTCGCGCACGGTGTCGCCGAGCACCTGGCCCGCTACGACCGGCTCGCCACCGCGCTCAACTCCGCCGGCTACCTCGTGCGCGGCCTCGACCACCGTGGCCATGGCAAGTCGGTCACCGACGTGCCGGGCGACTTCGGTGCGGCCGGCTTCGACGGCCTGATCACCGACCTGGCGGCGTACGGCGCCCGGCTGCGCGAGGACCACCCGGACCTGCCGCTCTTCCTGGTCGCCCACTCGATGGGGTCGTTCGCCGCCCAGGCCGCGATCCTCGAGCACGGTGCGCAGTACGCCGGCGTGGTGCTGTCGGGCTCGACCGCCCTCGACGTGCTCGCGGCCGGGCTGGCCCAGTCGGAGGGACCGGTCGGCCTGGAGGCGTTCAACGCCGCCTTCGAGAACCGGACCGGCTACGAGTGGCTCTCCCGCGACGAGGCCGAGGTCGACGCCTACGTGGCCGACCCGCTGTCCGGCTTCGACCTGCCCGAGGAGACGATTCCCGCCCTGTTCGGTCCGGCCGCGCGGCTCGCCGACCCGTCAGCCGTGCGCGGCGACCTGCCGATCCTGATCGCCTCCGGCAGCGCGGACCCGTTGGCCGGCGGAGGCGACCTGGTCCAGCTGCTCGGGCAGCGCTACCGCGACGCCGGGCTGGGCGACGTGACCGTCCGCGTGTACGACGACGCGCGCCACGAGATCTTCAACGAGACCAACCGCGACGAGGTCACCGCCGACGTGATCGCGTGGCTCGACCAGCACGCCTGAGCTGCCCACGGTCGTGAGCGCGTGGGCGTCGGCGAGGGCACGCCGCCACGCGGGGTGGCACACGGTCAGCCGTTGACGGGCCGGCGCGGTACGTCGACGGACACCGACTCCCACGTGAAGCCGTCGGGATCGGTGAACGCACCCGCAGCAGTGCCGATCACGACGCGGTGCGAGCCCTCGCCCTCGAGGGGCACACCTGCCACCTTGGCCAGCGCCTTGCGGCCGTTGAGGGCCAGCGTCACGCGACCGGCACCGGCCTCGAACTCGACGTACTTGCGGCCGAAGCTCTTCGCCACCTCCAGGCCCTGCTCCTCGTAGAATCTCTTGCTCGCCAGCACGTCGTCGGCGCCGATCAGCAGCACGACGGAGTCGATCCTGCGGGTCGCAGGGCCGTGGTTCTTCTTCGACGAGGAGGCGATCTGCCAGATCGTCCCGTCGGGGGCGCGGAGCACGCCGCCGTACCCCCAGAACGACTTGGCGACCGGCTTGAGCACCTCGGCGCCGGCCTCGATCGCGGTCTCGGCCAGGGCGTCCACGTCGGCGGGCTGGGAGGTGATGAGGGACAGCGTGAAGCCGCGGAACCCGGAGGTCGCGGCGTCGGTGGCGCGCAGCTGCAGCAGGCTGCCGGGTCCGGAGAGTCCGAACGCGGCGTCGTAGAAGTCGGTGGCGGTGGCGAGGTCGTCGACCTCGAGGGTGAAGGTGTCGATGGAAGTCATGCCCGCAACGCTAGGCGCGCCCCGCGGGCGGTGCTTCTCGATTCCTGACTGATGCCGCACTCGCGTCCGGGTCAGGTCGTCCAGCTCGCTCAGCGCGAGCCTCCTGTTCATTTCAACAGTCAGTTGACGCCTCTGGGGCGGCCGCTGAGCGGTGCCGTGCCCTGGACCCGGGCGAACTGCAGGTTGAAATGAACAGCTTGCTCATCTCGGGCTGCCCGCAACTCACTCACGTCGAGCGAGGAGTGATCATTCGAAGACGGCGACCAGCTGGGACTCGGCCGCGTCGAGGTAGGCGGCCAGGGCCTGCGCCGCGGCCTCGAACTCGCCGTCGGCGAGGTGGCCCAGGATGCGGCGGTTGTCGGTGAGGTAGGGCTCGTGGAAGGTCTGCGGTGCCGCCATCACGTGGAAGACCAGGCGCAGCTCGGCGAGCACGTGGCGCATCGCCTCGTCGACCCGCGGGCTCTGCGCGAACAGTGCGATCGCCTGGTGGAAGGCCATGTTAGCGGTGCCGACGTCGACCCAGTTCCCTTGTGTGGCTGAGGATTCTCCGTCTTCGACCGCTCGGCGCACGGCCTCGACGGCGGTACGGCGTACGGCCTCGTCGGTGCGGGTCGCGTGACGCAGCGCGCCGCACTCGAGGATCCGCCGGAACGCGTAGAGGTCGCGCACGTCGTCGGCGTCGAGCTTGCGGACGAAGACGCCGCGGTTGAACTCGTGGACCAGCAGGCGCTCGTGGGCGAGCAGCCGGAACGACTCACGCAGGGTGTTGCGCGAGACCCCGAGCGCTGCGCCGATGTCCTCCTCGGAGAGACGGGTTCCGGGGGGCAGTCGACCCTCGGTGATCCGGGCCCGCAGCACGTCGGCGACCCGGCGCGCGGTGCTGGCCCGCCCCAGTGAGGCGCGCTCGGCACCGAGCTCCTCGACCCACCCGATTCCCCGCTCGTTCGTCGTCACGCGGACAGTCTAGACAGATAGGGGTATTGACGAATTGTTCAACAATCCCTCATTCTGGTGTGACCCCCATCTCCACGAGCACAGCCCGAGGGCAGCGAACAGGTCAGACCGGACCCCGACAGCAAGGCGAGTTCCATGGACAACGGCACGACGACCACCCCACCGAACCCGGTGGCCGCACGGGCGGGACGCGGTGCCCTCCTCGGCGCCATGTTCCTGATGGCCACCAGCGCGATCGGCCCCGGCTTCATCACGCAGACCACGGTCTTCACCGAGCAGCTCGGCGCGGCGTTCGCGTTCGCGATCCTGCTGTCCATCGTCGTCGACATCGCGGTCCAGCTGAACGTGTGGCGCGTCATCGGCATCGCCGGGATGCACGCCCAGGACCTCGCCAACAAGGTCATCCCCGGCGCCGGCTGGTTCCTGGCCGTCCTCGTGTTCCTCGGCGGCCTGATCTTCAACATCGGCAACATCGGCGGCACCGCTCTGGGCATGAACGCGATGTTCGGCCTCGACGTGAAGATCGGCGGCACCATCTCCGCGATCATCGCGATCGGCATCTTCCTCAGCCGCCGCGCCGGCGTCGCCATGGACCGCATCGTCGTGGTGCTCGGCGTGCTGATGATCGGCATGGTGCTCTACGCCGCGATCGCCTCCGACCCGCCCGCGGGTGAGGCACTCAAGCAGACCGTCCTCCCCGACAGCGTGGACTTCCTGATCATCACCACCCTCATTGGCGGCACCGTCGGCGGCTACATCACGTACGCCGGGGCGCACCGCCTGGTCGACTCCGGGATCACCGGGACCGACAGCATCCGGATGATCAGCCGCGGATCGGTCACCGGCATCCTGGTCACCGGCGTCATGCGGGCGCTGCTCTTCCTGGCCATCCTCGGCGTAGTCTCCGGTGGCGTGGCACTGTCCGACGCCAACCCGACGGCGTCCGCGTTCGAGCACGTGATGGGCGACGTCGGCGTCCGTGTCTTCGGCGTGATCCTGTGGGCAGCCAGCATCACCTCGGTGGTCGGCGCCTCCTACACCTCCGTGTCGTTCTTCTCCGGTGCCTTCAAGGGCTCGAGCAAGAACCGGAACTACGCCGTCGTCGCGTTCATCGCGGCCTGCGCGGTCGCGTTCCTGGCCCTCGGCAAGGCGCCGGTCACGCTCCTCGTCCTCGCCGGTGCCCTCAACGGCCTGATCCTGCCGGTCGGCCTGGCCGTCATCCTGTGGGTTGCCTTCCGGCGTTCCGGCGACCTGCTGGGTGGCTACCACTACCCGAAGTGGCTGCTGGCGGCCGGCGTGCTCGTCTGGATGCTGACGATCTACCTCGGCTGGGAGTCGCTGGGCGGGATCAAGGACCTGTGGTGACCGAGATGACTGACCTGACGATCGACCTCAACGCCGACCTCGGTGAGAGCTTCGGCCAGTGGACCCTCGGCGACGACGACGCGCTGCTCGACCTGGTCACCAGCGCCAATGTGGCCTGCGGCTTCCACGCCGGAGACCCGACCGTGCTGCGGCGTACCTGCCGGGCGGCCGCCGACCGCGGCGTCGTGATCGGCGCCCAGGTCGGCTACCGCGACCTGGCTGGCTTCGGCCGCCGCTTCATCGACGTGGCGCCCGACGAGCTGACCAACGACGTGCTCTACCAGATCGGCGCGTTGGAGGCCTTCGCCCGTGTTGCCGGCACGAGCGTGCGCTACGTCAAGCCGCACGGCGCGCTCTACAACGCGATCGTGCACCACGAGGAGCAGGCGGCCGCGGTCGTCGACGCCGTACGCCGCTATGACCCCAGTTTGCCGGTGCTCGGCCTGCCCGGGTCGGCGTGGCTGCGCCTGGCCGACGAGGCCGGACTCACCACGGTGCCCGAGGCGTTCGCGGACCGCGCCTACACCCCCGAGGGCACGCTGGTCTCGCGCCGCGAGCCCGGGGCGGTGCTGCACGACCCGACCGAGGTGGCACAGCGCTGCGAGCGCATGGTCACCCGCCACGAGGTCGAGGCCGTCGACGGCTCCGTCGTCGAGGTGCGACCCGGATCCCTGTGCGTGCACGGGGACAGCCCCGGTGCGGTGGCGATGGCGACCGACGTACGCCGCCGCCTCGACGAGGCCGGTGTGCGCATCGCGCCGTTCGTCGACGGGCCGGGCTCGTGAAGCTGCTGCCCTGTGCCGACCAGGGCATCCTCGTCGAGCTGGCCGACCTCGACGAGGTGCTCGCGTTGTACGCCGAGCTGGTGGACGCACCACCCGAGGGCGTGGTCGACCTGGTGCCCGCGGCCCGCACCCTCCTGCTGCGCATCGACCCGCAGCGCACCGACCTGCGCCGGGTCGCCCGCGCCGTGCTGGCCGCCGACCCGCGCAGCGGCACCCGGCCCGACGCCGGCCACGTCGAGGTGCCGGTCACCTACGACGGCGAGGACCTGGCCGAGGTGGCCCGCCTGACCGGCCTCGGCGAGCGCGGCGTGATCGAGGCCCACACCAGCCAGGAGTGGACCGTCGCGTTCTGCGGCTTCGCTCCCGGCTTCGGCTACCTCGTCGGCACCGACGACAGGCTCGAGGTGCCGCGCCGCAGCACGCCCCGCACGAAGGTGCCGGCCGGCGCCGTGGCCCTGGCCGGCGAGTTCACCGGCGTCTACCCGCGCGAGTCGCCGGGCGGCTGGCAGCTGATCGGGCACACACCGGTCCAGGCCTGGGACCTCGACCGTGACCCGCCGGCCCTGCTCTCCCCGGGCATCCGCGTGCGCTTCGTGGAAGCGTGAAGTGATGTGCACCCTCGAAGTCATCACGCCGGGTCCGTTGGCCACCCTTCAGGATCTCGGCCGCCCCGGCCTGGCCGCCCTCGGCGTCGGGCAGTCCGGAGCCGCCGACACGCACGCCTTCGGGTTGGCGAACCGGCTTCTCGGCAACCCCGCGGAGGCCGCGGCCATCGAGGTCACGTTCGGCGGGCTCGAAGTGGCGGCCCGCGGCGGCGGCACCTACGTCGCGTTGACCGGGGCACCGTGCCCGATGACGCTCGACGGTCGCCAGGTGGCCGCGAACTCCGTGATCTGGATGCCTGACGGCGCCACGCTGCGCCTCGGCGTACCGACCAGCGGGCTGCGCAGCTACCTCGCGGTGCGCGGCGGCTTCGACGTGCCACCGGTGCTGGGCTCACGCTCGACCGACGCGCTCGCCGGGGTCGGTCCGGACCCGCTGGCCGAGGGTGTCACGTTGCCCGTCGGCGCCCCGACCGGCGAGCTGCCGGACGTCGACCTCGCGCCGGTCTGCCCGCCGTCCGACGACGAGGTCGTGCTGCGCGTCGTGCCCGGCCCGCGGGCCGACTGGTTCACCGACGAGGCCCTCGCCGCCCTGGTCGGCGGCTCCTACGAGGTCACCGCCGAGAGCAACCGGATCGGCATGCGCCTGTCCGGGGAACCGCTCGCGCGTGCTGTCGACGGCGAGCTCTCCAGCGAGGGCATGGTGCGCGGCGCCCTCCAGGTGCCGCCGTCGGGCCAGCCCACCCTCTTCCTCGCCGACCACCCGGTCACCGGCGGCTACCCGGTGATCGCCGTGGTGGTCGCCGCCGACCTGCCGCTCGCTGCGCAGGCCCGCCCCGGGCAGCGCGTCAGGTTCACCCGCACGACCGTCCCTGGAGGAGACTTCGATGACCTCTGATCTGCCCGCCCCGGTCCTTCCCGAACAGCCGGCGTCCCTCTCCCCGGAGGCGGCGCGCGCCCTGTTCCGCGGCGGGCTCCGGGTGCCGACCTCCGGCTGGAGCGCCGGCTGGACCCAGGCCAACCTGATCGCGTTGCCGCGCGACCTGGCCTACGACTTCCTGCTCTTCGCGCAGCGCAACCCGAAGCCCTGCCCGGTGCTCGACGTGACCGAGGTCGGTGCGTCCAGCAGCCCGCTCTTCGCCGGCGACCTGCGCACCGACCTGCCGGCGTACGTCGTCTACGAGCACGGCGAGCCGGTTGCCGAGGTCGAGGACGCCACCGAGTTCTGGCGCGACGACCTGGTCGCGTTCCTGATCGGCTGCTCGTTCACGTTCGAGGCGGCCCTCGGTGAGGCCGGCGTACCGGTGCGGCACATCGAGCAGGGCCGCAACGTGCCGATGTACCGAACCTCGGTCGACTGCCGCCCGGCCGGCAGCCTGTCGGGGCCGATGGTGGTCTCGATGCGGCCGGTCCAGGCCGCTCAGGTGGCGACCGCGGTGCGGGTGACGTCGCGCTATCCCTCCGTGCACGGGGCGCCGGTCCACGTGGGCGATCCGGCCGCTCTCGGCATCACCGACCTCGACGCGCCCGACTTCGGCGACCCGGTGGAGATCCGCGCCGGGGAGGTGCCGGTCTTCTGGGCCTGCGGCGTCACCCCGCAGGCGGCCGTCATGGCGTCGCGACCGCCCTTCGCGATCGGGCACGCGCCCGGCCACATGGCGATCACCGACGCCCGCGACAGTGCCTACCTCGTGCCCTGACCCACGAGCGCCAGCTCGACCAGGCTCCGGGCCGCGGCGTGCGCGGCTTCCGCGGCGCCGGCGGCACCGGCGATGGAGTAGGCGACGATCGCACCCTCGTGCAGGCTCAGCAGCTGGACGGCGAGTGGTTCGGGTTCCGCGATCCCTGCGTGGGTGAGGGTCGTCCGGAAGTGGTCGAGCAGCCAGGTCTTCTCCTCCACGATCACGTCGCGGCCGGGGTGGTCGGCGTCGTGCAGCTCTCCGAAGGCGTTGATGAAGCTGCACCCGCGAGCGCACTCGTCCAGCCAGAGCGGGAGCACGTCGAACGGCACCAGGACGCGGGAGACGGGGTCAGCGCCGCCCTCGTCGAGGCGGGTGGCGATCATCGAGCGCCAGCGACGGTCCCGTGACTGGAGGTAGGCCGCCACCAGGGCGTCCTTGGAGCCGAACCGGTCGTAGAGAGTCCGCTTCGTGACCCCGGACTCGGCGGCGATGGTGTCCACGCCGACGGCGTGGATGCCCTGCTCGTAGAAGAGGGTCGAGGCGGTGTCGAGGATTCTCCGGGCACCCGGCGTCAGTGAGTCGAGGTCGACCGTGGGGGTGGCGGGCATTCTCCGAATCTCCTTGCATTCACAGATCTGTGTACTTAGGGTGGAAGCAACTTCACAGATCAGTGTACCAAGGAGGAGTGATGGGACCGAGGATGCGACTGCTCAACAGGTGGGTGCGCGAGTTCGCGGCCGGCGTGGACGCCGGTCATGCCATCCGGCACGGTCGTCGGGTGCCCGCCGACTCCGCGGCCAGGCACCACCGGCCCGGACGGGGAGCGCGATGGGACAGCTGAGGTGGCGCAGGCGGATGACGACCCTGATCCCGCTGTACGACGCCCTGGACGCCTTGGGCGATGCCGGGACGATGGGGCGACACGAGGGCATCGTCCCGCTCGACGCGGTGGTCGGCAGTGCGGCACGCGCCCAGGACTTCGACGAGGACTTCGGTCTCACCAACCCGGCGTTGCGCGGCCGGCGGGACGGGCTGGCCGCGATGCTTCGTGCCGGTGAGCCCCTGGGGCCGGTCGACCTGGTCCAGCTGGGCGAGCTCTACTTCGTGCGCGACGGGCACCACCGCGTCTCGGCGGCCAAGACCCTGGGCTGGGACAGCCTGCCGGCGAGGGTCACCCGAGTCTGCACGGTCGCCTACGCGATGTGCTGCCTGCGCAGGTCACACCTGCCCAGCAAGGCGGCCGAACGCAGGTTCCTGGAGCGCGTGCCGCTGCCCGACGACGTACGCCGTGACCTGTGGCTCGACGCCCCCGCCGACTGGGCCCGGCTGGCGGACTCGGCCGAGGCGTGGGCGCATCGCACACGCGGCAGCAGGTGCGGGCCGGTCACGGTCTCCGACCTCGCGGCAGCGTGGTGGCGCGACGAGGTGGTCCCGGTCCTCGACCGGCTGCGCCCTCGAGTCACGCCTGACCTGCGCGACGTGCAGGTCTACGTCACCGCGCTCGCGGCGCGGGATCGACTCGGGACGCTGGACTGGCCCGAAGACCTCGACGAGCTTCTCGCCACGAATCGGCGGTCCTGAAGCAACCCTTTGCCGGGGTCGCGTCTCGAACCATGATGAAGACCGACCCACGAGGAGACCGATGTTCGGGAGCACGAGGAGTGCCGCCCGCGAGGGCTACACCGCCTTTGCGCAGGAGTCGCAACAGCGACTCTTCCGGCAGGCCTACCTGCTCGCCGGTGACCGAGCCGGCGCCGAGGACCTGGTGCAGAGCACGCTCACCGCGTTGTACGTCGCCTGGCCGCGCATCAAGGACCCCGCGCCGTACGCCTATCGCACCCTGTTGCGCGAGTTCCTGCGCACCAAGAAGCGCGGTGACCGCGAGCGGGAGCTGCACCGACTCGGTGACGGCGCGGTTCCCGACAGGGACCCGTCGCGCTCGCTGACCGTGCTCGACGCGCTGGCCGCGCTGCCGGACCGGATGCGGGCGGTGGTGGTGCTGCGCTACTGGGAGGACCTCAGTGTGGAGCGCACCGCCGAGCTGCTGGGCACCAGCACCGGGAACGTGAAGTCGACCGCGAGCCGCGGGCTCGCCCGGCTGCGGGACCTCCTGGGTGAGGGCTTCGAGGAGCACGCCGGGGCAGCCGCGCCGGACGTGCCGACCCGTGTGAGAGAGGACCTCCGATGACGTCACCTGAAAACCTGCGCGAGCGGATCGCGCACGAGCTCGACACCCTGGCCCCGACCGACGTCGTGGCCCGGGCCCGGTCGGCGGGCGAACGGCGGCTGCGCCGACGTCGGGTGAGCACCGGCGTGGCCGTGCTGAGTGTGGCGGCCCTCGCGGTCGGTGGCCATGTGGTCGGCACGAACGACCCGGCACCCGGTTCCGATGACCGGGACCAGAGCGTGGCCGTCGATCCGGCCACCGCCCCCGACCTGCGTGACACCGCGACGGCGGTCATCGCCGATGCCCGCGCCGACGGCAAGGTCAGCGAGGAGGAGTGGAACGACGTCCTCGATGCCACCTTCGACGCCCTGCTGCCGAAGCGCTTCGACGGCGTCGACCAGGTGCACCGGCGTGACGGGATCACCGTTCTCCGCACGCGCGGCGACAATCCTCGCTTCGACTCGGGCATCGGGATCCAGGGCTACGAAGGCGCGCGCTCACAGCAACCCGGGTACGGCGGCTGCGACGGCCTTCGTGAAGTCGCCGCCGAGGCCAACTTCACGTGGGAGATCGTCGACTGTGCGGACGGCACGACCGGTGGGGGCAAGCTGGTCTACCTGGCCGACCGCGAATTCTCCGCGCTCGGCAACTACTCGTCGAACGACGAGTCCGACCCGGATGCTCCCGTGGGTCATGGGGCAGCGGTGATCGTGCTCGGCGACAACTTCTTCCTCGAGTGGGGGATGTTCGCTCACCCCGACGAGAACGCACAGATCACGTTCACCGCCGACGAGATGGCAGCGGTCGTCAAGGACCCGCTGTTCCTCGACGCCGCCGAGGCCGGGACGATCTACTTCGCCCAGCGGCCGCGCGACCCCCGATCGGCGACGGTGGACGTCGACCCGGTCTGGCCCCGCTGACCCGGCCTACTGGTCGGCCCGGCCGCGCAGGCGGGGAAGCACGATCACGGGCACCGGTGAGTGGCGCAGGATGCGCGCGGCGGTGGAGCCCAGGAACACGCTCGCCATCGGCCCGTGCTGGCTGGAGCCGATGACGAGCAGGTCACCCTGCTGCCACTCCGGCACGCGGACCGTGTCGGACCAGCTCTCGGCCTCGGCAATGCGGGTTCCGGCCACTGTCACGTCGCGCGCCCGCAGTCGGTCGGCGATCTCACGGTGCGCCTGGGCGACCTCCTCCCTCCATGCGCGGACCACACCGCTCGACACGAACGCGGCGTTGGCCGAGCGCTGACGCACCAGGAACGTCACGATCTCCACCTCGACGCCCAGGTGTCCGGCGAAGGCGGCGACCTGGTCCGCGAGGGCCACGTCGCCGCGGGTCGGCTCGACGGCGAGCACCACCCGGCGTACGTCGCCGTCGTCCTGGTAGCCGCGGGGCGCCAGTGCGACCGGCACCGCCGAGCTGTGCACGAGGCGGTCGGTCGTGCTGCCCAGCGAGATCCGGCCGACTCCACCGACTGTCGCCGACCCGGCGACCAGGAGCTCGGCGTGGCGGCGGGCGCCCTCGTCACGCAGCACCTGCGGCACCGAGCGACCGGTGCGCACGACGGTCTCGGCGGTGACCTCCGCGGGCAGCACCTCGCGGGCCGCGGCGATCGCCTCCTTCGCCGAGCTCTGCAGGTGCGCGCGCCACTCCGCGTCGACGTGGTGGGCGTCGCGCAGACCGGGTGCGTCAAAGGCGTCGTGCACCACGCAGCACAGCACGAGCGGCAGGCCGGTGGAACGGGCGAGCTGCCCGGCCAGGCGGAGGCCCGCCGTGCTGCGGACATCGGGACCGAAGCCGACGACGATGCTCACGCGGTCGCCTCCTCGGCCTCGGCCTTGGCTCGCTTGCCGACCCGGGAGTGCCGGAACCCGTAGAACGCATAGACCACGAAGCCGAGGAGCAGCCAGACCAGGAAGCGCAACCAGGTCTCGACCGCGAGGCTGGCCATCAGCCCGACGCAGCACACCACGGACGCGATCGGCACGAGCGGCACCAGCGGCGTGCGGAACGGTCGCTTCATCTCCGGCTGGGTACGGCGCAGTACGGCGACCGCGACCGAGACCACGACGAACGCGAACAGGGTGCCGATGCTGACCATCTCGGCCAGGACCGAGATCGGGATCAGGCCGCCGAGAAGGGCCACCGCGCCCACCGTCAGCGACGTCATCAGCACCGGGGTGCCCCACGTCGGGTGCACCCGGCTGAACACGGGTGGCAGCAGGCCGTCGCGGGCGATCGCGAACCCGATCCGGCCCATCGCGACGAGGTCCACCAGGATCACCGAGCTGAGGCCGGCGACGGCCGCGATGCCGACGAGAATCCCGGCCCAGGCCAGGCCGACCTGGTCGAACACGTCGGCGACGGCGTCACCCTCGGACAGGTTCTTGTAGCTGACCATGCCGGTCAGCACCAGGCACACGCCGACGTACAGCAGGGTGCAGATGCCGAGGGTGCCGAGCAGGCCCATCGGCATGTCGCGCTCGGGCTTCTTGGTCTCCTCGCCGAGGTTGGCCACCGCCTCGAAGCCGCTGTAGGCGAAGAAGACCACGGCCGCGGCGACGAACACGCCGGCGACGCCGTACGTCGAGGGCTCGATGCCGGTGACGAACTGCCACAGCGGGGCGGTCAGGGAGCCTGAGTCGCTGTCGCCGGGCCGGGACTTCGGGATGAACGGGGTCAGGTTGTCGGTCTTGACGTAGAAGAAGCCCGCCGCGATCACGAAGAGGCAGACGATGACCTTGATCGCGACCAGCCCGTTGGTCACCCACTTGGACTCGCGGATGCCGCGGATCGCGACGTACCCGAGCACGAGGGTGATCGCGATCGCGCCGACGTTGATGACCGAGCCCTCCTCGCCGAACCACTTCTGCGGGAGGTCGAAGACCCCGGCGACGTAGCCGGACCAACCGCGGGCCACCACCGCCGCACCGAGGGCGAACTCGAGGATGAGGTCCCACGCGATGATCCAGGCGAAGATCTCGCCGATCGTCGTGTAGGCGTAGGTGTAGGAGCTGCCCGCGGTCGGCACCGCCGCGGCCAGCTCGGCGTAGCAGAGGGCGGCCAGCAGGCTGACGAAGCCGGCGATCAGGAAGCTGATCACCACCGCCGGGCCGGCGTTCTCCTTCGCCTGCAGGCCGGTGAGGGTGAAGATGCCGGTCCCGATCACGATGCCGATGCCGAACCCGATCAGGTCACGAGCCGTGAGGTCCTGCTTGAGGTGGCCTGCGTGCTCGTCCTCGGGGTCTGCCTCGTTCTGGTGGATGACGTCGTCGACGTGCTTGGTGCGAGTGAGGTCCGAGAGTCTCATCACTCGACGGTAGGACATACCAAGCAACTTCCGCCACGTTCGGGCGGCCTCGCCGCGTCGCCCCGGAGCTCGGCCGGAAGTTCGGCCGGGAGCTCAGCCGGGGGCGTCTCCAGGGTCCTCCAGGGTCAGAGGCCCGGGCGTCGGTAGGTCAGGTGCGTGACGTGCCGGGTGTGTCGCACCGACGCGATCTCGAGGGCGATCGGTGGCACGCCGGCGAAGACTCGCGAGCCCTCGGCGACGGGGTCGCCGGCGGTGAACGGCACCACGTGCAGTCGCAGCTCGTCGATCAGGCCGAGGGCCAGGCACTGGTTGACCGTCTGGGCGCCGCCGGTGACCGACACGTTGCGGTCGCCCGCCTGTGCCTTGGCCTGCGCCATCGCCGACTCGACGCCGTCGGTGACGAAGTGGAACGTGGTGCCGCCCTCCATGGGGATCGACTCCCGCGCGTGATGGCTGACCACGAAGACCGGCCCGTGGTAGGGCGGGTCCTCGCCCCACCAGCCCTTCCACTCGGGGTCGTGCTCACCCCTGCCGGCGGTGAACATGTTGCGTCCCATGACGAAGGCGCCGGCGTCGACGATCGCGGCGACCTCGGCCGCGTTCTCGTCGCCGTGCTCGAACATCCAGGCGTGCAGCTTGTCGACGGGGAAGTCGCCGAACGGCTGCTCGAGTCGCTGGTTGGGTCCGGACGAGTAGCCGTCGAGGGTGATGCCGAGGTCTGCGTGGACGAGGCCCATGTGTTGCTCCTTGGGGGTGGTGGTGGGTCGAGCGCTGGGTGGGTGGTGGGTGGAGCGCTGGGTGGGTGGTGGGTGGAGCGCCGGGTGGGTGGTGGGTGGAGCGCCGGGTGTTCAGAGTGTCCTTGCGAGTGTGCCGAGGCCGGGGCCGGTGAGATCGTCGAGGGCGCCGGTTCGTCGGGACACGGCCAGGAGCAACGAGAGCGCGGGACCGGTGACCTCGGGACCGTCGCCGATCGACAGGTCGGCGTCGGTTGCCAGGAGGCGTACGCCGGACACCGCCTCCCTGGCTCCACCGAACGCGCCCTTCGTGCCGACCTGGTGCAACAGCGCGCGGGCCACTGCGGCGACCGGGTAGGCGCGGGTGATGCCCAGAGGGCGGCGGATGTCCTCGCCGTGCACGATCTCCTCGACGATCCGGCTGTCGAGCGGCGCGGGCGGGGTCGACGTACGACCGATCACCTCGCGGAGGGCCGACAGGGTCTGCTGCGGAGTGGCGCCCCTGTGCCGTCGTACGCCGTCGGCGTTCTGCCGGTCGAAGTCGAAGCGGGCGCGGGCCATGGTGGCCAGGAACCCCAGCCGGGTGGTGCGCGCGACGTCGACGAGGTGGGCGGCGACGTCGTGCACGCTCCAACCCGTGCACAGCGACGACTGCTCCCACTGGGCATCAGTGAGGCCCTCGAGGTCCGCGACCAGCGCGGCCCGCTCCGTGTGCACGATCGGCCAGACGTCTCCCACGATCACTCCTCCTCCGGAACCTTTGGCGATCAGACCACGGGTGCCGGCAGAAATCATCGGCCGAGCTGCGCAGAACCTCGTGAATGCACGATTCCTGTCGCGTTTCGGAGAGAACCGGACAGGAATCGTGCGCTCAGGAACAGAGCGGGAGCTCGGGTCGATCAGCCCTTGGTGAGTCAGCCCTTGGCGAGCAGGTCGTCGATCTGGTTGATCGCCGAGCTGGCTCCTTCGACGACACCCATGTCGAGCACCTGCTGCAGGGCCTCGGCCGACGCGTAGGTCGCGACGTACGTGGCCTTGGTGCCGGCCTCGGTCGGCGCGAGGGCGTAGACGTTCGTCGAGACCGGCATGCCCTCGATCACGTTGAAGTCCTCGTCGGCGAAACCGTCGACGAAGCTGAAGCTGTGGGGCTCGTCGACCTCGGTGATCTCCCAGAAGCCGGCGTGCTTCTCGCCCTCCGGCGAGGTCAGGAAGTACGTCGTACGGGCGCCGGGGCGCAGCTCGTGGTCGACGAAGGTGGCCGGGTAGGACGGCGGGCCGAAGACCTGCTCGAGCTGGCGCGGGTCGGCGTACACGTTCCACACCCGCTCCACCGGGGCGGCGAACTCGGCGTGGATGGTGAGGGTCAGGTTGTCCAGGTCGTGGCTGACGTCGGTGACGGGCATGGTTCTCATTCCTTCGATTCTTTGGGTGGCGGGGGTGGGGTGGCGGGGGATTACTGGGGTGGGGTGGCGGGGGGAGAACTGGGTGGGGTGGTGGGTGTCTTGAGCAGTTCGTCGATCCGGGCGATGCGGCCGCGCCAGACGCCTTCCAGCTCGGTGAGCATGGAGCCCACCGAACGGATCSCCTCGACCTCGCCGCTCGCCAGCTGCTCGCGACCATTGCGTCGCTTGCTGATCAGGCCGGCTCGTTCGAGGACGGCGACGTGCTTCTGCACGGCCGCGAAGCTCATGTCGTACGACGACGCGAGGGCGGTGACCGAGTGTTCTCCGGCCAGCACCCGCCGCAGGATGTCGCGGCGGGTCCGGTCGGCCAACGCATGGAACATGGCGTCTGCCCTGTCCTCGTCGGCGTCCCGGTCCCGTGTCGTCATGGAAGAAACATACAACCAAGTGGTTGTACGTTGTCAAGGGGTTGTCCGAAGTTCCCGGTGATCACGAATCGAGAAGCGCGGTTCCCGGTGTCCTGCTTGGATTGGGGCTGGTTGGACTGCACCGCCCGAGAGATGGAGAACGATGACCCAGCACGTCGCCGACACCCACGACCTGATCCGGGTCCACGGGGCTCGGGAGAACAACCTCAAGGACGTCAGCATCGAGCTGCCCAAGCGCAGGCTGACCGTCTTCACCGGGGTCTCGGGCTCGGGGAAGAGCTCCCTTGTCTTCGCCACGATCGCGGCCGAGTCGCAGCGCATGATCAACGAGACCTACAGCACCTTCGTGCAGGGGTTCATGCCCAACCTGGCCCGCCCCGAGGTCGACAACATCGAGGGCGTGACCACCGCGATCCTGGTCGACCAGGAGCGCATGGGTGCCAACGCCCGCTCGACGGTCGGTACGGCGACCGACGCCAACGCCATGCTGCGCGTGCTGTTCAGCCGCATCGGTGACCCGTTCATCGGGCCGCCGACCGCCTTCGCGTTCAACGTGCCGACCCGCAGGGCCGGCGGCGTGATGAGCACCGAGAAGGCCGGCGGCAAGGTCGAGAAGAAGGTCGTCAAGAACGCCGTCTACCTCGGCGGCATGTGTGCCGAGTGCGAGGGCCGCGGCACCGTCTCCGACCTCGACCTCGCCGAGATCTACGACGGGTCGAAGTCGCTGGTCGACGGCGCGATCCTGGTGCCGGGCTACACCGCCGACGGCTGGATGGTCGCCGCGTTCAAGGTCGCGGTCCCCGCCGACGTGCCGATCTCGAAGTTCACCGACGAGCAGCTCCAGGACTTCCTGTACGCCGAGCCGCGCAAGGTCAAGGTCGACAAGATCAACGTCACCTACGAGGGCCTGATCCCCAAGATCCGCAAGTCGATGTTCAGCAAGGACGTCGACTCGCTGCAGCCCCACATCAAGGCGTTCGTCGAGAGGGCCGCGGTCTTCGCACCGTGCTCCGCCTGCGACGGCACCCGGCTCAACGAGGCCGCCCGCTCGTCGAGGGTGAACGGCAAGGGCATTGCCGAGGTCTGCTCCATGCAGATCACCGACGCTGCCGAATGGGCCCGCGGCATTGACGACAAGTCCGTTGCCCCGCTCCTGGCCAACCTGCTCCACCTCTTCGACTCGTTCGTCGAGATCGGCCTCGGCTACCTCTCGCTCGACCGTCCCGCCGGCACCCTGTCGGGCGGAGAGGCCCAGCGCACCAAGATGATCCGGCACCTCGGCTCGGCGCTCACCGACGTCACGTACGTCTTCGACGAGCCCAGCATCGGCCTCCACCCGCACGACATCGCGAGGATGAACAAGCTGCTCCTCGAGCTGCGCGACAAGGGCAACACCGTGCTCGTGGTCGAGCACAAGCCGGAGACCATCGAGATCGCCGACCATGTCGTCGACCTCGGGCCCGGCGCCGGCACGGGCGGCGGCACGATCTGCTTCGAGGGCGACCTCGACGGGCTGCGCACGTCGGACACGCTCACCGGCCGGCACCTCAGCTATCGCGCGGCCCTGAAGGACGAGGTGCGCCAGCCGACCGGTGCGCTCGAGATCCGGGGCGCCTCGACCCACAACCTCCGCGACGTGGACGTCGACGTACCCACCGGGGTGCTGACCGTCGTCACGGGTGTCGCCGGCTCCGGAAAGAGCTCGCTGATCCACGGGTCGATCGCCGGGCGTGACGGCGTGGTGGTGATCGACCAGGGCGCGATCAAGGGGTCGCGCCGCAGCAACCCCGCGACGTACACCGGACTGCTCGAGCCGATCCGCAAGGCGTTCGCCAAGGCCAACGGCGTGAAGCCGGCGCTGTTCAGTGCCAACTCCGAGGGTGCCTGCGAGAGCTGCAACGGCAACGGCATGATCTACACCGAGCTCAGCTTCATGGAGACCGTCGCGACCCTGTGCGAGGAGTGCCAGGGCAAGCGCTTCCAGGCGTCCGTGCTCGAGCTGACCTTCGGTGGCCTCAACATCGCCGAGGTGCTCGACCTCCCGGTCACCGAGGCCCACGCGTTCTTCGTCGAGGGTGCCGCGAAGACCCCCGCCGCAGCCGCGATCCTGGGCCGACTGGAGGACGTCGGGCTCGGCTACCTCAAGCTCGGCCAGCCGCTGAACACCCTCTCCGGGGGCGAGCGCCAGCGGATCAAGCTGGCCATGCGCATGGGCGAGAAGGGCGGCGTCTACATCCTCGACGAGCCCACGACCGGCCTGCACCTGGCCGACGTCGAGAACCTGCTGCGGCTGCTCGACAGGCTCGTCGACTCCGGCAAGTCGGTGATCGTGATCGAGCACCATCAGGCCGTGATGGCGCACGCCGACTGGATCATCGACCTGGGTCCGGGGGCGGGTCACGACGGCGGCTCCGTGGTCTTCGAAGGTACGCCGGCCGAGCTCGTCACCGACGCGAGGACCCTGACCGGCGAGCACCTGGCGGCGTACGTCGACAAGTCGTGAAATCGATGCCCGTCCTTACTTGACTCATTCAAGAAAACGCGGAAGTGTTGGCCCTGTGACGCACACCCACGACCAGGCGCTGCGGAGCTCCGGGCTCCGTGTCACCAAGCCGCGCCTGGCCGTGCTCGACGCCATCGGCTCGCGCCCGCACGCAGACACCAACGGGGTGCTCGCCGCGGTGCGCGTCGAGCTGCCTGCGGTCAGCCACCAGGCGGTCTACGACTGCCTGAACGCGCTGACCGAAGCCGGCATGCTGCGCCGCATCCAGCCCGCCGGCTCGGTGGCGCGCTACGAGCTGCGCGTCGGCGACAACCACCACCACGTGGTGTGCCGAACCTGCGGTGCGGTGGCAGACGTCGACTGCAGCGTCGGCGACGCCCCCTGCCTCACTGCTTCCGAGCACCACGGCTTCGAGATCGACGAGGCCGAGGTCGTCTACTGGGGCACCTGCCCCGACTGCTCCACCGCCTGAGCTTTCCAGAACATCCAGCAACCGACCCAGAAACGACGAAGGGATGCCCATGACGAACGACGCCGGCACCGAGATGAAAGAGATGAACGAGAGCAGCGCCAGTGGCGGCTGCCCGGTGCTGCACGACGGCGGGGCGCACCCGACGCAGGGCAGTGCCAACCAGGGCTGGTGGCCCGAGCGCCTCAACCTCAAGATCCTCGCCAAGAACCCGGCGGTGGCCAACCCGCTCGGCGGCGACTTCGACTACGCAGCGGCGTTCGAGGGCCTCGACCTGGCCGCGGTCAAGGGCGACATCGAGTCAGTGCTGACCACCTCGCAGGACTGGTGGCCCGCCGACTTCGGCCACTACGGTCCGCTGATGATCCGCATGGCCTGGCACAGCGCCGGCACCTACCGGGTCCAGGACGGCCGCGGTGGCGCGGGCACCGGCCAGCAGCGCTTCGCCCCGATCAACTCGTGGCCCGACAACGGCAACCTCGACAAGGCCCGCCGCCTGTTGTGGCCCGTGAAGAAGAAGTACGGCAACGCCCTGTCGTGGGCCGACCTGATGGTCCTGGCCGGCAACGTCTCGCTGGAGTCGATGGGCTTCGAGACCTTCGGCTTCGCCGGCGGTCGCGTCGACGCCTGGGAGCCCGACGACGACGTCTACTGGGGCCCCGAGACCGAGTGGCTCGGCGACGAGCGCTACTCCGGTGAGCGCGACCTCGAGAACCCGCTCGCCGCCGTGCAGATGGGCCTCATCTACGTCAACCCCGAGGGTCCCAACGGCCACCCCGACCCGCTCGCCTCGGCGATCGACATCCGCGAGACCTTCGCGCGCATGGCGATGAACGACGAGGAGACCGTCGCCCTGATCGCCGGTGGCCACACCTTCGGCAAGACCCACGGTGCCGCTGACCCGGAGCCCAACGTCGGCCCCGAGCCCGAGGGTGCGCCGATCGAGCAGAACGGCCTCGGCTGGAAGAACAGCTACGGCACTGGCTCCGGTCCCGACGCGATCACCAGCGGACTCGAGGTCACCTGGACCTACCACCCGACCCGCTGGGACAACGAGTTCTTCCACATCCTCTACGCCTACGACTGGGAGCTCACCAAGTCCCCGGCCGGCGCGCACCAGTGGAAGCCCAAGGGCGGCGCGGGCTCCGACCTGGTGCCCGAGGCGTTCGGTGACGGAAAGCGTGAGCCGCGCATGCTCACCTCCGACATCGCCCTGCGCACCGACCCGGCGTACGACGCGATCAGCCGCAGGTTCAAGGATGACCAGGCTGCGTTTGCCGACGCGTTCGCCCGCGCCTGGTACAAGCTGACCCACCGCGACATGGGCCCCGTCTCGCGCTACCTCGGCCCCGAGGTGCCCAGCGAGGAGCTGCTCTGGCAGGACCCGATCCCCGAGGCTGCAGCGCCGTCGGCCGACGCGGTCGCCGCCGCGAAGCAGCAGATCGCCGACGCCGGCCTCAGCGTCTCGCAGCTGGTCAGGACGGCATGGGCGGCAGCCTCGTCGTACCGCCAGTCCGACAAGCGCGGTGGTGCCAACGGCGGTCGCCTGCGGCTCGAGCCGCAGCGCAGCTGGGCCGCCAACGACCCGGCCGAGCTGGCGCCGGTGCTCGAGAAGCTCGAGGCCATCGCCGGTGAGACGGGCGTGTCCTTCGCCGACACCGTCGTGCTCGCGGGCAACGTCGGCGTCGAGCAGGCGGCCGCGGCTGCGGGCGTCAAGGTCGAGGTGCCGTTCACCGGTGGCCGCGGCGACGCGACGCAGGAGCAGACCGACGTCGAGTCGTTCGCCTACCTCGAGCCGCGCGCCGACGGGTTCCGCAACTACGCGGCGGCCGACCTCAAGCTGCCGGCCGAGAACCACCTCGTCGACAAGGCCAACCTGCTCAACCTGGGTGTTCCCGAGCTGACCGTGCTGGTCGGTGGACTACGCGTCCTGGGCGCCAACAGCGGCGGCTCCACGGCCGGTGTGCTCACCGACCGCGTCGGCGTGCTGACCAACGACTTCTTCGTCAACCTGCTCGACCTGGGCACCACGTGGCGCCCGGGTGACGGTCAGGGCACGTACGTCGGCACCGGTGCGGAGGGCCAGTCCTGGACCGGCACCCGCGCCGACCTGGTGTTCAGCTCCAACTCCGAGCTGCGCGCCGTCGCCGAGGTCTACGCCAGCGACGACGTGAACGAGAAGTTCGTGCACGACTTCGTCGCTGCCTGGACGAAGGTCATGGACGCCGACCGGTTCGACGTCAAGAACTGATCCCTCACCACTCGCAGTAACGCGGGGTTACGGTCGCTCCACACGTGTCGTGACACGTGTGGAGCGACCACACCACCGCACAAGTGCCAGGGTGGGTCGTCGACTCAGGCCTGGAATGGACGGGCTCCGAGATCCGCGGCTCGGAATGCAGCGAGAGACGACCGACTCAGCTCGTCGTCGGCGTCATCTGGCTGCTGCATGAGTGCGAGGAACGCCTCGTCGTCGCGGTCGACGTACAGGTCTTCGCACTGACGGCACAACGTCCAGAAGGTCGGGAGCGTGTAGCCCTGTCCGAAGGCCCGGAACCCGACCTTGTCGGCCGCGAGCGGATGCAGCCAGGCGACGTCCTGGCCCTGGCAGATCGCGCACGACTGGCCGACCGCCGACTCCGGCAACCACTCGTCGTCCGGCTCGTCGGACCACGAGCCGAAGAACCGCAGCTTGGTCAGTTGCTCGACGTGGGCGGGCAGGTGGCGTGCGGCCTGGGTGACGATGGCGATCTGGCCCCACGGCATCGGCCGGTCGAGCACGACGTCTCCGTCGTGGGTGAGGTGACACGGCACCGGTGCGGCGAGCTGCTCGTCGTCCAAGCGGCCGGAGAGGTCCAGGGCGATGCGCGACTGCGCGCGCGCAAACGCCACCAGGTCCTCGAAGGTGCCGCACCGCGCGACCAGGGCGTCGAGCACGGCGCGGTCCTGGCAGGTCTGGTTCTCGAACGCCGGCTCACCGCGGTTGATCAGGTCGCGGGCGACCGCCGCCATCGCGATGTCGTTGAGCGCTACGTGGGCGATGGTCTGTGCGGCGTCCCACCCTCCGTCGCTCGGCGCGAAGAAGCCGCCGGCCTCCGCCTCGGCGAAGAACGCGTCGTACGCCGTGGCGAGGTCGGCGAGGCCTTCCCGCGCGCCGGGCGACGGCTCGGCCAGATGGGCGAAGTGGTCGAGCACGAAGCCCCACGCGCTCGGCCCGGCGTACGACGACCGGCGCTGGGCGGCGTCGACCCCGAACCGCTCCCAGCCGCGGTGCTCGATCTCGACGCGGGTGCCGGTTTCCGTGGCGATGAACCGCACCTCGACCTCACTGGCCTCGTCGGTGCCGCGGCCCGGGTGCCACTGCAGGACGAGTCGGTGCGGTGGCTCCCAGGTGGTCGCCTCGGCCCAGACGCACTCGTCGCCGCGCAGCGATCGCTCGACGAGGCGACCGTCCTCGAAGCCGACGGTGCCCTGCGTGCCGAACAGCCCATGCGTGGCGAGCGGCCACCAGGCCCCGATGTGGTCGGTGAACATCGCGAACGTGCGTTCGGGCCCGTGGGCCACGTCGGCGGCACGGAGCACGGGAGTGGTCATGACTTCTCCTCGGTGTAGCGGACGAACGAGTCGAGTGCGTCGTCCCAGAACTGGTCGACCCAGGCGCGCACCCCGGCGAGTCCGTCGAGGTCGACGCGGTAGAGGTTGCGGGTCCCTTCGGTGCGCGAGCTCACCAGCCCGGCGCCGCGCAGCACCTTGAGGTGTTGGGACACCGCGGGCTGCGAGACGGGGAGCTCGTCGGTCAGCTCGCGCACCGATCGCTCGCCGCCGCGCAGCAGGGTCAGGATCTCTCTGCGTGTGGGATCGCCGATGCAGTCCAGCGCTTCATAAGCCATAGCCAATGATAAGCACATAGTGATGCAGTGGCAATGGGGTCTGCCGCGATGATTCCGGGCTCGCGGCCGGGTCAGCACGACCAGGACGCCCGAACCCACGAAAGCCCAGGTGACCCATGAGCACGATCAGGCTCTACATGACCGTGTCGGTGGACGGTTTCGTCGCCGGCCCCGACGACAGCCCGGAAGCCCCGCTGGGCGTAGGCGGATTCCGGCTGTTCAACTGGCTCGACCATCGCGAGGCCCCGGGCCCGAGCGGGCAGGTGTACGCCGAGGCCCTGGCCACCCGTGCCTTCATCGCCGGGCGACGCACCTATGAGCTGGCCAACCGGTGGCAGGGCGACCACCACGACGGGGTCCCGGTCCTCGTGCTCACCCACGACGTGCCGGACGAGCCACCGCCGGGCAGCGTCCGCTACGTGACCGACGTCGACGAGTGCGCAGCGCTGGCTCGGAAGGCGACCGGCGACGGAGACGTGATGGTGCACGGCGCGGGAGCGGCCCAGGCCCTGCTGCGTGCCGGACACGTCGACGAGCTCGAGCTGCACGTCGTACCAGTGCTCCTCGGCCAGGGCCGCCGGCTCTTCGACCACCTCCCCGCCGAGCACATCGAGCTCGAGCTGATGCGCACGCTGACCACGCCCGACCTCGACCCCGAGCACCGGGTCATGCACGTGCGCTACCGGGTCCTCCGCTGACGCCTGCCTGAGCCGCCGTACGACGCGTGCGGCAGGCTTGTGCCATGACTGCGAACGATGCCGGCGAGGTCGGCGAGCGGCTGGCTGCCTGGCTCGAGGGCCTCGGCCTGGCCGATCAGCTGGCAGAGGCGGGGCTGCCCACTTTCACCCGCGACGCCGACGGTACGGCGACCTGGACCGACCCGGCCACGGGTGAGCCGATGACTTCCGAGCAGCTCGAGGGGCTCGACGCCCTGCTCCACAACGACGGCACCGACCCGGCCCACGCCGTACCCGTCGCGCTGGTGATGCTGGCCCGCAAGGCCCGCGTCCGGGCGGAGCTGGTAGCCAGCCACACCCACACCTACGAGACGTTGGCGACCCTGCGCGGGACGACGGTGAACGCCACCCGTTTCGCCGTGCACAAGGCCGCCGCCGACCACGCCCTCCTCGTCATCGCCGACGAGGGCCGGACGCTGGTCCCGGCCTTCCAACTCGGCGCGGACGGCGCACTGCGCGCCGAGCTGGCCCCCGTCATCAGGCCACTCCTCGCTGCGGGAATGGATCCGTGGAACGCGTGGGCCTGGCTGACCCAACCGGCGGGACTGCTCGGCGGGGCGGTGCCGGAGCAGGCCGCGGCTGACCCCGAAGAGGCTGACCTGGTGGCGCACGCCGCCTGCCGCCTTGCCGAGCGCGCCGCGACCGAGCCCGATGGACAGGGTGGCTGAGTCGGGGCCGCAGCCGAACTGTGCTCCGGCGTCCATCCGCCGCCCTGCACGCCCGTCACCTCGTCGGTGACCGGGACGGGCAGTTCGGTGACCACTCGGTCTGCTGAGTCGATTGGCCCCTTCTACCCATCGCAGAGCGAGCCAATCGGCCCAGCAGGCGCAGTGGAGGTCCTGCTTCTTCCGGCCCGGAGGGAGTACGACCACGGGGAGCGGTACCGGACGCGATTCGTCCTGCTTGGGTTCTAGCGTGGGCGACATGACCAGCTTCGAGAACCAGGACCTCAGTGGTGCCACCTTCCACAACGTCGACCTGAGCCGGTCGAGGCTGCGCGACGTCGATCTCACCGGCACCGTCATGCGCGGCGTCGAGCTGGTGGACGTGGACATCGACGGCGAGATCTCGGACCTGCGCATCAACGGCGTCGACGTCGTCCCGCTGGTCGAGGCCGAGCTCGACCGCCGTCATCCCAACCGGGTCAAGATGCGGCCGACCGATGCCGCCGGGTTCCGCGAGGGCTGGGACGTCGTCCAACGGATGTGGGCGGGCACCGTCGACCGCGCCCGTGGCCTGGATCCCGACCTGCTGCACGAGTCGGTCGACGGCGAGTGGTCGTTCATCCAGACCCTGCGCCACCTCGTCTATGCCACCGACTGCTGGGTCAACCGGGTGCTGCTCGGCGACCCGAGGCCGTTCCACCCGCTCGACCTGCCGTGGGACGGCGCGACGCCGCATCCCGAGGTGCCGTGGGACCTCAACGTCCGGCCCTCGCTCGACGAGGTGCTCGCGGTGCGGGCCGAACGTCAGGCGACGGTGCGCCGGGTGCTCGACGAGCTGACCGACGAACAGCTGGCCACCGAGACCACGCCCGTGGACGGGCCGGGCTGGCCGCCCGCGCGTGCGTTCCCGTTCGCCGAACCGCTGCGGATCGTGCTCAACGAGGAGTGGCAGCACCGGTTGTACGCCGAGCGCGACCTCGACGTCCTCCAGTCGCGTGGTTGAGCGGGAGCCGTCGTCGTCCGAGCGGCCGTCGTCCGAACGGCTCCGGTTCCGCGAGATGACCATGGACGACCTGGACGCGATGAGCGACCTGCTCGGCGACCCCGAGGTGATGGCCCACTACCCACGCCCGAAGACCCGGGCCGAGGCGCAGGCGTGGATCGAATGGAATCTGGCCAACTATGCGCGCGACGGCTTCGGGCTCTGGATCATCGAAGACCTCGAGGGGCGCTTCGTCGGGGACTGCGGCCTGACCTGGCAGCGCGTCGAGGGCCGGGAGGACCTCGAGATCGGCTACCACGTCGTGCCCGCGATGCAGGGTCGCGGACTGGCCAGCGAGGGTGCCCGGGCCTGCCGCGAACTGGCGCGCCGACGTGGCATCGAGCGGTTGATCGCGATCGTGCATCCCGACAACCGGGCCTCGCAACGGGTCGCCGAGAAGTGCGGGTTGGTGCTGGAGCAGGAGTTCGGCGACCAGCGGTTCCGGGTGTACGCCGCCGCGCTGCCGTGATGCAGGATGGGCGTGTGACCCTCGCCCTCCTCGATCTTCCGAACGGGCCGGTCGAACTGGCCCGGGCTACTGCCGCCGACCTCGACGCGCTCGTCGCCCTGATCGCCGACGACGCCATCGCCCGGAGTCGCGGCGACTCCGCCGACGCGGGCCTTGGTGCGGCCTACGCCGACGCGTTCGCGGCCATCGACCGAGACCGGGCGCAGCTTCTCGTCGTCGGCCGCGCCGGCGAGCAGGTCGTCGCCACCATGCAGCTCTCGTTCATTCCCGGCCTGTCCCGACAAGGCGCCACCCGCCTGCAGATCGAGGCCGTGCGGGTGGCCGATTCCCAACGGGGGAGCGGACTCGGGTCGGCGATGATCCGCTGGGCTCTCGACGAAGGTCGACGTCGTGGAGCAGCGCTCGCGCAGCTCACCTCGGACAGCGCGCGGCCCGAGGCGCACACCTTCTACGAGCGCCTCGGCTTCGCGGCGACCCACGTGGGGTTCAAGCAGCAACTGTGAGCGGGCGAAATCTCCTTGCACGCAGAACCCGCATGGGGGCAGGCTCCTGACCATGAGCGACATGTGGACCGACCCCGCCGAGGACCCCCGCACCTACGGCAACCCGGTCGGCGAGAAGGCGACCCTGCAGGAGTACCTCGCCAACTACCGCCTCACCCTCGAGCTCAAGTGCCAGGGCCTCACCCCGGAGCAGCTCGCGTCCCGCTCCGTGCCGCCCAGCACGATGAGCCTGCTCGGCCTGGTGCGGCACATGGCGAGTGTCGAGAACAACTGGTTCCACCGCGTGCTCGAGGGACACCGCGACGACCCGCGCCTCTACCGGAGTGAGGACGACCGCGACCTGGACTTCAACGGTGCCGTGGCCGACCAGGCCGTCGTCGACGACGCGTTCGCCACCTGGAAGGCCGAGATCGCGAAGGCCGAGGCCTGGGTGGAGGCCGTCGCCGAGGCCGACCTCGGGCGCGAGGTGCCACTGGGCAAGGACGACAAGGTCAGCATCCGCGACGTGCTCGTGCACATGGTCGAGGAGTACGCGCGCCATGCCGGCCACGCCGACCTGTTGCGCGAGTGCATCGACGGTCGCACCGGGCAGTAGCAGGGTTGCGTCAGGCGGCGCGTGCGGCCGGTGGCATGCGGCGTACGACGCCGGGCGCGGCGACGAACATGGCCACCAGGCGCTCGCCGAACGCGCGGGAGCAGGCCGCGCGCCAGTCTTCGTCGTCGACCGTGAGGTCTTCGCCACCCCGTCGGCCGCGGGCGACCACGACGTGGCCGTCGTCGTCCTTCACCATCTGGGCCAGCTGCTCGAAGAACTCCTCGCCGCCGGTCGGCCCGGTGTGCAACGGCACGTCACCGACCACGATCGGCTGCAGCAGTCGATGATCGGCGTCGAGCAGGAGCAGCACCAGGCAGCCGCACACGCGGTCGTGCTCGGAGACGAACAGGTCGACGACGTCGGGGAGCAGGTCCGGAGTGAGGGGGTGGTCGCCCCAGGATGCTGGCAGGTCTTTGAAGGTCATGCCGACAAGGCTGCAACAGATCGAGGGGTCGCCGCTCGCGTCATCCACAGGCACGTGCCGACCCGGCCCAGGGCTCAGGCGTCGCGCGCCTCGGCGTACCGCTCATGGAGCCGCGAGCGCACCTGCTCGGGCGTGTAGGCGCGGCGCACGCGCTCGTGCCGCGCGATCGCGGCACCGGTCGCCGCGACGCCGGCGACACCTGCGAGTCCGAGCCACTTCCACCAACGCTTCGCCATGCTCATCAGGTTAACCGGGCAGACTGGCCCCGTGCTCGACATCGACGAGGCAGTCAAGCTGACCCGCACCGGCGACCTGTGGCTCTTCCGCGGTCGTACGGCGGCCGACCGCGCGATCCGCACGTTGACCAACGCGCCGGTCAACCACGTCGGCATGGCGGTGGTGATCGACGACCTGCCACCGCTGATGTGGCACGCCGAGCTGAGCAAGCACCTCCTCGACCACTGGAGCGGCGGCCACCACCGCGGCGTACAGCTGCACGACCTCGGTGACGCGGTCCGCCGCTGGCGCGACGTCTACGGCCAGGCCTCGTGGTTGCGGCAGCTCAGCCCCGAGGTCGGCCGCGCCGAGGAGGACTCGGTGCTGCGCACGATCGCCAGGCTCGACGGCGTCTCGTTCCCGAGCACGGCGATGCTCGCGAAGCGGTGGCTGCGTGGGCGTGACGGCTACCAACCACGCAAGAAGCGCGGCCAGCGCGTGCGCCCCGAGGCGGCCTTCTGTGCCGAGACCGTGGCCCTGACTCTCCAGGAGATGGGCGTGCTCGAGGACGACCGCAAGGCGATCTGGTACGACCCCGGAACGTTCTGGAGCGGCGCCTACCTGCCGCTGCGCGAGGGTTGGTCGTACGGCGGGGAGCTGCAGGTGGGCGACGAGCCGAAGGGCCCGGCGCCGAGCAGCCGCACCCGCTGGCGCTGATTGCGGAACCCGACCGTCCGGAACCAGCCCTAGGTTGGCCGACATGACAGACGACCGACCCTGGGAACCGCCCCTCGCGGGCACCGAAGCCGAGGCCGTGATCGGTGCGCTCGACCGGTTGCGTGCCACGTTCCGCTGGAAGGCTGACGGCCTCGACGCCGCCGGGCTCGACCACCGGATCCCGTCGTCCTCGATGTCGCTCGGCGGGCTGCTCAAGCACCTCGCCGCGGTCGAGGACTACTACTTCACCGTCAAGATGACCGGCGACGCCATCGGGGAGCCGTGGGAGAGCTCCGACTGGGACGGCATGAACGACTGGGAGTTCGACTCGGCCGCCGCCGACAGCCCGCAGGAGCTCTACGCGTTGTGGGAGGGAGCCGTCGAACGCTCCCGCGAACGCGTTGCGAAGGTGCTGGCCCGGGGCGGGCTCGACCAACCCGTCGCGGCAGCCGACTCCGACGGGCAACACGCCAACCTGCGCCGCATGCTGTGCGACCTGATCGAGGAGTACGGCCGCCACACCGGCCATGCCGACCTGCTGCGCGAGGCGGTCGACGGCGTGGTCGGCGAAGACCCGCCCAACGGATGGAGAGCGTCATGAAGATCGTCCTGGTTCCCGGGCTCTGGCTCAACGCCCACACGTGGGACGCCGTGACCCCGCACCTCGAGGCCGCCGGCCACTCCGTGCAGGCACTGACGCTGCCCGGCATGGAGAGCAAGGACGCCGACCGCTCGGGCATCACGTTGGCCGACCACGTGGCCGCCGTGGTCGCCGCCCTCGACGCCGCCGACGAGCCGGTGCTGCTGGTCTGCCACTCGGCCGGGTGCGGCATCGGTCACTGCGCGATCGACGCCCGACCCGACCGGGTGGCGCGAGTGGTGCACGTCGGCGGGTTCCCCAGTGCCGAGGGCGAGGCGCTGCTGGGCAGCCTGCCCGCGGTGGACGGCGAGGTGCTGATGCCCGACTGGGCCGAGGTCGGCGAGGACGCCAACATCGTCGACCTCGACGAAGCGGCCCTGGCGCGCTTCTACGCCGACGCGATCCCCGCACCGGCCCGGGTCCTGAAGGACCCGGTGCACCTCGTCGACGAGCGCCGCCTCGCGGTGCCGGTCACCGCGGTCTGCCCCGAGTACACCGCCGCCGACCTGCGCGCCTGGGTCGACTCGGGCGACCTGCCCGAGCTGTCGGGCGCCGCCGAGGTGGACTACGTCGACCTGCCCGGCGGGCACTGGCCGCAGCTCACCCAGCCCGAAGCGCTCGCCCGGGTGATCCTCGACGCCGCCGCCGAACGGGTCAGCCCGGTCGCCGCGCCCTGAGCACGAGGTCGGTGTGATGGTGCGCGCCGGGCCCTTCCGGCGCCGTACGCGCGCGCCGGCCCTGCTGCTCGACGACCCAGCCTGCGTCGGTGACGGCGTCCACGAGGTGCTCGTGGCCGACGTACGCCTCGGGGTCGAAGCCGTGCTCCAGCGCCCGCTCCCGGTCCACGTCGGCGTGGTGTACGACGAGCAGGGTGCCGCCGGGAGTCACCAGTGAGAGCAACCGGTCGACGTTGGCGCCGTCCGCACGCTCGAGCGCCGGGTAGAACGAGATGACCAGGTCGTAGGACGCGGTGAGAGCATCGGCCAGCCCGGTGTGCAGCCAGGCCACCTGCGCCCCGTCCGACTCCGCTGCGGCGCGGGCGCGGTCGAGGGCCGTGCCCGAGACGTCGAGCGCGGTCACCTGCCAGCCCCGGGAGGCCAGCCAGATCGCGTCGGCGCCCTCGCCGCAGCCGACGTCGAGCGCCGTACCGGCGGGGAGGTCGGAGGCCTCACGCACCAGCGCCTCGTTCGGATTGCCGCTCCACACCGGGGCGGCGCCTGCGTAGTGCACGTCCCAGTCGGGCGTCTCGTGATCGTGGTGGTGACCGCTCATGGTGCAACGGTCCCACGTGGCCCGAGCCGGTTAGAGTGCGGGCGCAGACATGGCAGGCAGCGGCAGCCGACACTTCAGCCGACCGAATGGGGCGCAGATGAGCGACGACGCTTTGGTCGACTTCGACAGGGAGACCTTCGGCCACGGAGGCACCGAGCACCCCGTCCACCGCTCGGGCAGCGGGCCGGCGGTGATCGTGATCGCCGAGATCCCCGGCATCACCCCGAAGGTGGTCGAGTTCGCCCGCACGGTGCGCGAGGAGGGCTTCACCGTCGTCCTGCCACACCTGTTCGGAGTGCCGGGCCGCGACCCGAACCCGCCGGCGCACGGCTGGGCCGGCACCGTGGCGACCGGCGCCCGTGCCTTCGGCCGGGTCTGCGTCAGCCGCGAGTTCAGCCTCTTCGCGACGGGCCGGACCTCGCCTGTGGTGACCTGGCTGCGTGCGCTGGCCGCCCACGAGCACGAGCGCTGTGGAGGCCCGGGTGTCGGCGCGGTCGGGATGTGCCTGACCGGCGGCTTCGCGCTGGCGATGGCGACCGACGAACGCATGCTCGCTCCCGTGCTGTCGCAGCCGTCCCTTCCGCTGACCGTGATCCCGGGCCGCAAGCGTGGCACCGACATCTCGGCCGACGACCTGGCCGTGGTCAGGCAGCGTTGCGTGGCTGGCGACCTCACGGTGATGGGCCTGCGCTTCCGCGGCGACAAGCTGGTCTCCGACGAGCGCTTCGACTGGTTGCGCGCGCAGCTGGGTGACGCGTTCGTCGCGGTCGAGCTCGACGACGAGGACGCCAACCCCGAGGGGCTGCTGCCGCCGCACTCGGTGTTGACCGAGCACCTCATCGACGAGCCGGGCACCCGCACGCGCGCCGCACTCGACGACGTCCTCGAGCTGTTCCGGACCAGGCTGCTGCCCGGAGCCTGACGCGCCGACCCGGTTGCGTCAGGAGTAGCGGTGGCTCTTGGCCGAGTGGCCCTGCTCGCGGGTGCAGGTGCGACCGCTCATGTTGCGGTGCCCGCAGAGGGCCTCTTCCTGGGGGGCTTCGGTCGCCACGGGTTCGTCGGCCGGGCTCTCGACCTTCTTGACCGCGGCGCGTTCGGGCGCGGCGTTCGGCGCCACAGCGGGGCGCGCGGCCGCCTTGCCGGCCGCGGACTGCTTGGCGCGGGCGGCGGCCGCTTCATAGCGGGCTTCGCGCATCTTGCGCAGGTCATCCATCTTGCTCATCGTTGGCTCACGAGGTCGACTCTAGTGCCCGCCACCGACGACCCGGTCCGGCCGGTCGGTCGGCTCAGCCGACGAAGACGCAGAACGGGTGCCCCGCGGGGTCGGCCAGCACGTACAACGGCTCGCCCTCCTCGTCCGTGCGATCGAGCAGGACCCGTGCGCCGAGTGCCACCGCCCGCTCCACGTGGTGCTCGAGCTCCTCGCGAGTCGGCACGGTGAAGTCGACGTGCAGCTGCATCGGCACGTCGTGCGCGGGCCACGTGGTCGGCTCCAGCCGCTCGACCTCCTGGAACGCCAGCTTGCGGGCGCCGTCGTCGTCGACCAGCACCAGCCAGTCCTCTTCATCCGGAGAGCCGTCGGTCGGTGGCTCGTCCCCGGGGCGGTAGCTCAGGCCGAGCAGCTCGCGGTAGAACTCGGCCAGTCCGCGCACGTCCGTGGTGTCGAGCACCGTGTGCAGGAGCTGCGGAAACTCAGCCATGCCGTCGAGACTATCGGGCCCCAGCGGCAGGGACGAGCGCGTCGACCAGACGGGCCAGGGCGGGGGCCGGATCGTCGGCGCCCGAAGTGGCCCCCGGAGCGGCGGCCTCGACAGCCCGTCGGGAGAAGAGCACTGCCACCCCGTGCACGCCGGCCCACAGGGACAGGGCGTCGACCGGTTCGACCTCTCGACCACTCACGCGCGACATGGCGGCGCGCAACGAGTCGAACCAGCCGGCGGTGACGCCTCGCAGCTCGCCTCCGGCTCCTTCGAGCAGGTCGTGCCTGGTGATCAGCTCGAACATGTCCGGCCTCTGCATCGCGAAGTCGACGTACGCCTGCGCCGCGTTGCGCACCCCGGTGGCGCCGCGGGCCCGCTTCAACGCGGGGGCGAGCAGTGCGTCGAGGTCGTCGACACCGCGTCTTGCCACGGCACCCAGCAGAGCGGCGTACGTCGGGAAGTGGCGACGTGGCGCGCCGTGCGAGACGCCGGCCTCGCGGGCGATGGTGCGCAGTGTCAGCTCCGCGAGGCCGTCGCGCTCGAGCAGGCGTACGCCGGCATCGACGAGATCGTCCTTGGTGGCCATGTAGACAGTGTCAACAAGAATGCGGCACACTGTCCAGTAGACACTGTCTACTTCTGGAGGGCCCGTGATCTTCTGGTTGCTCAAGTGGGTGCTGCTCGGTCCGGTGGTGCGGCTCTTCGCCCGGCCGGTGGTGATCGGCCGGCAGCACCTGCCCGCCGACGGCCCCGTCATCCTGGCGCCCAGCCACCACGCCGAGATCGATTCGCTGGTGCTCTCGCTGGTCAGCCCGCGACGCCCGACCTTCGTCGCCAAGCGGGAGTACTTCGACGCCGCGACCCTGCGTGGTCGAGCCGACCGCTGGCTGTGCACCGTCACCGGCCAGATCGCGCTCGACCGCAACGGCGGGGACGCGGCACTGCGTGCACTGGACGCCGCTCGCGAACTGCTGTCGAACGGCGGCGTCTGGGCGATCTACCCCGAGGGCAGGCGTTCCCCGGACGGCCGACTTCACCGGGGCCACACGGGGGTGATGCGGGTGGCGCTCAGCGTGCCGGAGGTGGTCGTGATCCCGGTCGGCCTCCACGGAACCGCCGCCGTGGACGCACCCGGACGCCGCGGCTGGCGGAGAGGGCGGGTGCGAGTCACCTTCGGCGCGCCGCTCGATCTCGACCGCTGGCGTCTCACTCCTGACGACCCCACCACGTGGCGTGCCGCGACCGACCACCTGATGGGCGAGATCCGCGCGCTCACGGGGCAGGAGTACGTCGACGGCTACGCGGAGCGACGCCTGCCCGAGGCCGGCTAGCCCTGCGTCGCGGCCAGCATCCGCTCGGCGACCTTGCGGGCGGCGGCCCGCACCTCGTCGCCGCCCACGATGCGGTAGGGCACGGAGAGACCGGCCAACGCCTCGGCGTACATCCACGGGTTGCTGGTGGTGCCGGTGAGCCGGGTGGTCGCCTCGTCGATCGCCTCGAGACTGCCGAGCGCCCGGGGGAACCAGATCGACGCCAGCGGCGCGTCGATCACCACGTCGACCTCGAACTCCCACCCGACCGAGAGGTGCTTCTCGAGCTCGGCCACCGGGTCGAGGTCGGGGCGCGGCGTGAACGTCGCCTCGAGCTGCTCGACCGCACGGACCCGGTCGACGCGCAGCGTGCGGATGCTGTCGCGGTCGACCAGGCGGCAGAGGAGGTACCACCGCCCGTGGCGTACGACGACCGCCCACGGCTCGGCCTCGCAGGTCCACTCCGTGCCGGCCTCGCTGCGATAGTCGAGCCGCACGACGTGGTGGTGGGAGACCGCCTCGACCAGCGCGGTCGTCGTACCGGGGTCGGGGCGGGCGGCGGAGCGGTCGGGCACCGGAGCCGCGGCGCGGCGTACGGACTCGGCCTGGGCGGCGACCGGCTCGGGCAGCGCCCGCACGATCTTGCCCAGTGCACTGCCGACCGGGTCGGTCGGGTCGCCCGCGCGGTGGTGCCCGTCGAGCACGGCCATCACGACTCCGAGCGCCTCGGTGGCGGTGAACGTGAGGGGCGGCAGGCGCAGACCGCGGCCCACGCGGTAGCCGCCGTAGGGCCCGCGCTCGGACTCCACCGGGATGCCGGCCTCGCGGAGGATGTCGACGTAGCGGCGCACGGCCCGGTCGGAGACGCCGAGGCGTTCGGCCAGTCGGCGTGCGGTGATTCCCGGCTGGCTCTGGAGCAGCTCGAGGGTCAGGAGGGCGCGCGCGGTGGGACTGACATCGGTCTGCATGAGCCGCTCCGGTTCAGGAAGGAGAACGTCCGCTACCGACTCTAGTGTCGCCGTGTGACGATCACGATCCGCCCGGCGCACGACTTCGACGACACCGCGACCATGCTCGGGCCGAAGAACCCGACGTCGTCCGTCTGCTTCTGCCTGAGCCACCGCATCCCGGCCAGGGTCAACCGGTCGCTGGTCGGCCCTGAGCGTGGAGAGTTCGTCCGCGAGCTGTGCGCGAAGAAGGTGGCCCCCGGCGTGCTGGCCTACGACGGCGACGAGGTCGTCGGATGGGCGGCGGTGGCGCCGAAGGCGGACCTGCCGTTCGCGACGTCCCGCAAGATCCCGCAGCTCGACGACCTGCCGGTCTGGTCGATCTGGTGCATCCGCGTCCGGCCGGGGCACCGCGGACGCGGCGTGGCCCGCCACCTCATTCCCGGTGCGGTCGACTACGCGGTGGCTCAGGGGGCGCCGGCCCTCGAGGGCTACCCGGTCGACAACGGGGACGAGAAGGTCGACCTGACCATGGCCTACGTCGGCACCCGCAGGCTGTTCGAGGCCGCGGGCTTCACTGTGGCCTCGTCGACCGACTCGGTCTCGGGCGGCTTCCCTCGGGTGCTGATGCGGCTGGTGCCATGAGCGCCGAAGCGGCGCCCGTCGAGCTCAGTGCCCGCGACGCCCGCCGGATCGCCGTGCGCGCGCAGCTGCTCGACGCACCACAGCGGGTCGACCTCCTCGAGGTGGTGCGCCACCTGACCGTCGTGCAGAACGACCCGGCCAGGCCGGTCGCCCCGAGCGCGGAGATCGTGGCGTGGAGCCGTCTCGGATCGGCGTACGAGCTGGGCGACCTGGAGCGGCTGACCACCACCGGAGTGGTCATCGAGCTGCACAACATGCTGCGTCCGGCCGAGGACATCGGGCTCTTCCGGGCCGAGATGGCGGCCTGGCCCGGGCGCGGGCCGCTCAAGCCGTGGCAGGAGGACGTGCGCGACTGGGTCGAGGCCAACGACGAGTGCCGGCGCGACATCCTCGAGAGCCTGCGCGGCGACGGACCCCTGCCCGCGAGCCAGCTGCCCGACACCACCGTCGTGCCGTGGCAGTCGAGCGGGTGGAACAACGACCGCAACGTGCGGCGACTGCTCGACATGATGGTGGCCCGCGGCGAGATCGCCGCCGCCGGCACCGAGGGCCGCGAACGCGTGTGGGACCTGGCCGAGCGCATCTACCCCGACGGCCCGGTCGTGCCCTTCGACGAGGCAGCCCGCACCCTCGGCGAGCGGCGCCTGCGGGCCCTGGGCGTCAGCCGTGCGAAGGGGCAACAGATCCCCAACGAGACCAACGACGTGGGGCAGGTCGGCGTACCAGCGGTCATCGAGGGAGTCCGCGGGAAGTGGCGCCTCGACCCGGCGTACCTCGACCTGGTCGGCGCCGACGGTGGCTTCACCGGCCGCACGGTGCTGCTCTCGCCGATCGACCGGCTGGTGATCGACCGGAAGCGGATGACCGAGATCTTCGACTTCGACTACCAGCTCGAGATGTTCAAGCCGGCCGCCAAGCGGCGCTGGGGCTACTGGGCGATGCCGATCCTGTACGACGACCGCCTGGTCGGGAAGCTGGACGCCACCGCAGACCGTGAGGCCGGCGTGCTGCGCGTGGACGCCGTGCACGAGGACGGCTCCTGGACGCCGGGCATGCGCGCCGACGTCCAGGAGCAGATCGACGCGTTGGCCGCGTTCCTCGGACTGGCGCGGGTGTGACCCTGCACGTCTGCACGAAATGGTTGCGGATGTCGCTGGTGACAACCGCATCGTGCAGACGCGGACGCCGACGAGGCTCAGCGCAACGGTTTGACGAACCGGTGGCACGGCGTGGGGATCGGACCGTCCGGGCCCTTGGCGGCGTGGTCGAACACGCCCTCGTCGCGCCAACCTTGGCGCCTGTAGAACGCCTGCGCGCGGTCGTTGCCGGGCACCACGGCCAGCCAGGCCCGGTCGTGCCCGGCCGCCGCGATCCGGTTCTCTGCGTGCGTCAACAGGGCCGCGGCGACGCCACCACCGCGCTCGCCGGGGTGGACGAAGATGTGGTCGACGGCGGCGTCGGCGACCATGACGAACCCGACCACCCGGCCGTCGATCTCGGCGACGGTCGTGTCGGCCACTCGATCGGCGGTGGAGCTCAGGAAGTACTCCGACGGTCGGGCGGCGACCAGCGCGTCGGGCACCCGGCCGGCATGTGCCTCGGCCCAGCCCGGCTCCCAGATCGCGGCGACGACCGGCACGTCGGCGTGGGTGGCGGGGCGCAGCAGTGGCGTGTCTTCGGCGGCCATGGGTGCCAATCTATGACCCATGACGAAGGACGTGAGGCGACTGGTGGCGCCGCTCGCACTCTGCGCGGCGTTGGCCGGGTGCGGTGGCGGCGGCGCGTCGGGAGATGCGCCGGATGCGCCGGACCCCTCGCCGCCTAGCGCGACCGCTTCGCCGACAACGGAGACTTCGACGGAATCGCCGAGCTCGTCGACTCAGTCGGAGGACGGGTCGAAGGAAGGGTCAGAGAAACGGGCCACCAACCTGCGCGGCATCGACGTCTCCCACCACCAGGGCGCCATCGACTGGCCGCGCGTGGCCGCCGACGGCATCGACTTCGCCTACCTCAAGGCCACCGAGGGCAGCGGGTTCACCGACGACCGCTTCGCGACCAACGCCCGCGAGGCCAGGGCGGCCGGGCTGAAGGTCGGCGCCTACCACTACTACACGTTGTGCGCTCCGCCCGAGGCCCAGGCCGACCACTTCGTGGCCACGCTGCAACCGGCCCGCACGAACCTCCCGCCCGTCGTCGACCTGGAGCTGATCGGCAACTGTGACCCGCCGCCGGAGAAGGCAGGGCTCCGGGCCGACGTGGTGACCTTCATCGAGCGCGTGGAGGCCACCACCGGCACGAAGATCGTCGTCTACTTCCACCCCGACTTCGAGGCGCACTACGCGATGGTCGCCGACCTGGACCGCCGCCTGTGGGTACGACGAGTGGGCACGAAGGCACCACCCGGTGACTGGGTCATCTGGCAGCGCGACGACCACGGATCCGTCGACGGCGTGAACACGCCGGTAGACGTGGACGTGATGCGCCGATAACAAGTGGATCACCGGCCCCGCCACCACCGATGATGGACCGGTGACCTCCCCGGACCAGATGACCCTGCGGTCCTTCTGGGCAGCACTGCCCACGCCCGCGCGCTGGCTGCTCGCCTCGACGGTCTTCCAGGTGCTGGGGCGTGGCCTCACCCTGCCGTTCACGATCATCTACCTCCACGAGGTGCGCGACCTCACCCTCGACGTGGCCGGCACGATGATGGGCCTGGCCTTCGCGGTGGCGCTGGTGCTCACCCCGCTGGCCGGCAGCCTCACCGACCGGCTCGGTGCACGGATCATGGTGATGATCGGCAGCGCCGCGCAGAGCGTGGGCGTCGCGATCCTCGCCTTCGCCGACGACATCCCGACCGTGGCGCTGGCCATGGTGTTCGTCGGCATCTGCAACGCCGGCGGCTGGTCGGCGTTCAACGTGCTGATCTCCTCGCTCGTCGACGGCCCGGTCAGGGTGCAGTACTTCGGCATCAACTTCGCCCTGATCAACCTCGGCATCGGGCTCGGAGGCGTGGTGGGTGGAGTGTTCGTCGACGTACACCGCCCGGAGACGTTCACCACGATCTTCCTGGTCGACGCGGTCTGCATGCTGATCCCGATCGGCCTGATGCTGGGGCCGCTGCGCCACGTGCACGGCCGCAGCGAGACGCCGGAGGACGAGGTCGACACCAAGGTCTCCTACCTCACCCTGCTGCGTCGGCCCGGCGTGCTCCACCTGGTGCTGATCGGGTTGGTCTTCTCGTTCGTCGGCTACGGCCAGATGGAGGCGGGGTTCCCGGCGTTCGCCCGTCAGGTCAGTGAGGTCTCCACCCAGGTGATCGGCTGGGCGTTCGCGGTCAACACCGTCGTGATCGTGGCGTTCCAGTTCTTCGTGCTGCGCCGCATCGAGGGGCACCGGCGCACGCGGGTCGTCGTACTCATGGCCGCGATCTGGGCCGTGTCCTGGCTGGTGCTCGGTGCCACCGCCCCGTTCGCCGGCACCCTCACCGCGGCCACGATGGTGCTGGTCTTCCACGCACTGTTCGCCAGTGGAGAGACCCTGCTCCAGCCGACCCTGCCGGCGATCACCAACGACCTCGCTCCTGCGCACCTGCGCGGCCGCTACAACGCCCTCACGTCGGGTGCGTTCCAGCTGGGCGCGGTGGTCGGACCGCTGGTCGCCGGGTTCCTGCTGCGCCACCACCTGGGCAGCGCGTTCATCGGCGTACTCCTGGCCGGGTGTGCGGTGCTGGCCGTGGTCGCCGTACGCCTCGAGCGACAGATCTCGCCCGAGGTGAACGGCGTCGGCGGTGGCGGGGGAGACGACGTGCCACCGGTGCCTCCCACGGTCGTGGATCCGGCCCTGACCGACCCCGCCGTGACCGACCCCGGGCGCTGATCGGGCGGAGAGTCGCGTCATGGGACGGCCGCGGGGCCGTCTCCTCGACATGTGCAGAATTTCTCGGGACGGCAATCTCCTCGAAACGCTCCACCGTGAGCGCCTGGTCCTGGCCGGTGTCGCGGTCAACGTAGCCACGGTGGTGATGGTCGTGATCCACCACTCCTGAGGCGTTGAATGCGTGGTTAGTGTGGGGAGCATGCCTACCACCACCACTGCACTCCAGGCCGCCAGCGCCGGCGCCCCGTTCGAGGTCGCCGAGGTCCCCGTCCGCGACCTGCGCGACGACGACATCCTCATCGACATCGCGTACGCCGGCATCTGCCACTCCGACATCCACCAGGTGCGCGAGGAGTGGGGCAAGGCGATCTTCCCGATGACTCCCGGACACGAGATCGCCGGCGTCGTGTCGGCGGTCGGCTCGGGTGTCACCAAGCACAAGATCGGCGACCGGGTCGGCGTCGGCTGCATGGTCGACTCGTGCGGCGAGTGCGAGTACTGCAAGGACGGCGAGGAGCAGTACTGCCTCAAGGGTGCGGTGATGACCTACAACGGCACCGGCTACGACGGCGAGGAGACCAAGGGCGGCTACGCCAAGCAGGTCGCTGTCTCCGAGCGGTTCGTCTGCTCGATCCCCGACGGCATCGGCCTCGACGAGGCTGCGCCCCTGCTGTGCGCCGGCATCACGACCTGGGCACCGCTCAAGCGCTGGGGCGTCGGCCCGGGCAGCAAGGTCGCCGTCATCGGACTCGGCGGGCTCGGCCACATGGGCGTGAAGTTCGCGGCCGCCCTCGGCGCCGAGGTCACGGTGCTCTCCCGCAGCGACGCCAAGGCCGATGACAGCGCGGCCCTGGGCGCGACCGCACACGTCGCGACCGCCGACCCACTCAAGCTCAAGAAGCTGCGCGGCAGCTTCGACGTCGTGCTCAACACGGTCAGCGCCGACCTCGACCTCAAGCACTACATCGCGCTGCTCAAGCCGCTCGGCGCCCTGGTCAACGTGGGCATGCCGCCGTCGGCGTGGTCGATCCCTCCGGGCTCGGTCATCGGCGGATCCCGCGTCGTCGCGGGGTCCAACATCGGCGGCATCCAGGCCACCCAGGACATGCTCGACTTCTGCGCCGAGAAGGGAATCGGGGCCAGCGTCGAGACCGTTGCCGCCGCTGAGGTCGACGCGGCGTACGAGCGGGTCGTCGCCGGTGACGTGCGCTACCGGTTCGTCATCGACACCGCTACGATCGGGGCCTGAGCGCCGAGCGCACGATCTCTGTCGCGGTCTTCGCGGCCTGCGACAGAAATCGTGCGCTCGAGCGATTCCACGTGTCGGTCCCGGGGTCTAACGTCGGGAGCAACCCGACTTCCCTGGAGGAGACATGGCTTCCCTGCTCACCCCGTATCTCAGTTTCGACGGCAACGCCCGCGAGGCATTGGAGTTCTACCGCGACGTGTTCGGCGGCGAGCTCGACATCAACACGTTCGGCTCGCTCGGCCACCCCGATGCACCCGAGGCCGACCTGGTCATGCACGGTCAGCTCGAGACTGCGGCCGGCTTCACGATGATGGGCGCAGACACCCCGCCCGGCATGACCTACGAGGCGCCGGCAGGCATCACCGTGATGCTCAGCGGCGACGATGAGTCACTCCGCACCCAGTGGGCCAGGCTCGCCGACGGCGGCACGGTCGGCACCGAGCTGGCCACGCAGGTGTGGGGCGACGAGTACGGCGACCTGGTCGACAGGTTCGGCACTCCCTGGGGCTTCAACATCAGCGCCCGGAGCGAATGAGTCAGAGGTGGTCCGGCACGATGAACGCGTCGGGGTCCTGACGGATCGGCATCGCCAGCACGCCGATCTCGACCATCATCGCGGTGGCCTTCACCAACGCCTTCTGCTTGCGTGAGGAGAGCCCGTCCCACGCGCCGGGGCGGCGGTGGTCCATCAGCTGACGGGTGCCGGCAGTGGCTGCCTCGGCGTACTCCTCGGGGGTGAACTGCGGCGGCGAGCCGACCGTCGGCCGCTCCGGGAGCGCGATCAACGCGGTCAGGATCATCTCGCCGGCGGCCGCGCGGTGGTGGTACTTCTCGATCTTCGACAGCGCCTGCCAAGCCTCGTCGTGGTTGCGCTTCAGGGGCCGCGAGGCGGCGAAGACCTTCTGACCGACTGCGTCGACGGCCTCGGTCATCTCTCGTTCGGTGAACTTCATCGGGCCCTCCATTCCTCGTCGAGGATCGCGTAGAGCAGCCCGTCGCGCCACTCGCCGTCGCGATGCAACGAATCCTTCACGGTGTGTGACTCCCTTCGCATGCCGAGACGCTCCATCAGCCGCCAGGACGCCTCGTTCTCGGCGAAGCACTCGGCAGTGACCCGGCGCAGCCCGAGCTGGTCGAAGCAGACTCCCATGGCGGCGGCGACCGCCTCGGTGGCGTAGCCCTTGCCGCCGTGGTCGGGATGGAGGGACCACCCGAGCTCGGCCTGGGTGCCCGCGGCGAGCTCACGGACCTCGACCTGGCTCCACGGGTCGTTGACCCGCAGCATCAGGTCGCCGATGATCTCGCCGTCCAGCTCGATGACGAGGGTGAGGTCGATGGAGTCCGGCTCGACGAAGCGGCGCACGTAGTCGTCGTAGTCGGTGGCTGCACGGGTGATCCAGAGGCTCACCTCCGGCAGGTGCCGGAACTCCCAGGTCGCGTCGGCGTCCGCGAACGTGGCGGGGCGCAACGTCAGGCGATCGGTGCGCACGGGCCAGTCGATGCGGTCGAAGGTGCGGGCCATGGAGACATCATGCCGAACCTGCGCAAGCGAAATTCCCGGCGACGCCGTCAGGACCCGGCTGACATGATCTGCGCATGCGCACCGCTGCTCTCGGGATCTCGTTGCTGTTGTTGTTGCCGACCGCGTGTTCGTCCGACGGGGACGACGACGCCCAGGGAGTCGCCGACGACCTGGCCGCGGGGTTGACCCAGAAGAAACTTTCCGACGTGGCGTTCACCGGCGCCGACCCGACCGAGGAGTACGCCGAGGTGATCGGCGGACTGGGCGATGCCCCGCTCGAGGTGAAGGCTGCCGAGCCGGACCTCGACGGTGACACGGGCTCGGTCGCACTGACCTGGACGTGGGACGTCAAGGGCAACGAATGGTCTTACCGGTCAACGGCCGCGCTGGAGAAGAGCGGCGACGACTGGCAGGTGGCCTGGGACCGCGCCATCGTGGAGCCCTCGCTGACCGACAAGGAGGTGCTCGAGGTCGACACGCTGCTGCCCTCCCGTGGCGCGATCCTCGGGCCGCAGGAAGCCCCGATCGTCGTCGAGCGCGACGTCGTCAAGCTCGGCCTCGACAAGTCCACCCTGACGAAGGCCGAGGAGCTGGCCAGCGCCCGGGCCATTGCCCAGGTCCTCGACCTCGACGTGAAGTCCTTCGTGGCACGCACCAAGGCCAGCGGGGACAAGGCGTTCGTCGAGGCGTTGGTGCTGCGCAAGTCGGCCGCGGCAGACCTGCCCCCGACGTACGGTGAGATCAAGGGCGCCGTGGCGATCGGCTCACAGCGCCCGCTGGCCCCGACCAAGGAGTTCGCCGCCCCGATCCTCGGCACCGTCGGCGAGGCCACCGCCGAGGCGATCGAGAAGTCCGAGGGACGCCTCTCGGCCGGTGACCTCACCGGGCTCTCCGGACTGCAGGCGAGGTACGACGAACAGCTGTCGGGCAAGGCCGGCGTGCAGATCGAGGCGGTGGCCGGCAAGGGCAGCGAGCGGGAGCTCTTCACGACGAAGCCGGTCAACGGTGAGCCGCTGGTGCTGACCCTCGACTCGGGCCTGCAGATGAGGGCCGAGCAGGTCCTCGCACAGACCAGGCCGGCCAGCGCGATCGTCGCGATCGACCCGAAGAACGGCGACATCCTCGCCGCCGCGAGTGGCCCCGGCTCGAAGGGCATCAACACCGCGACGTTCGGGCAGTACGCACCCGGCTCGACGTTCAAGGTGGTCACCGCGCTGGCACTGCTGCGTGCCGGCCTGACCCCGGACACGACCGTGCCGTGCACCTCGACGCTGGTCGTCGACGGCAAGACGTTCAAGAACTACGACGACTACCCGGCCGGACACATCGGCGACATCCCGTTCCGTGAGGCCTTCGCCCAGTCCTGCAACACCGCCTTCATCGCCGAGCGCGACCGGTTGAAGAAGGGCGACCTGGCGCAGGCCGCCGCAGCCCTCGGCCTCGGCGTCGACCACGACCTCGGCTTCCCGGCCTACTTCGGGCAGGTGCCGGATCCGACCAGCGAGACTGGCAAGGCGGCGGACCAGATCGGCCAGGGCACGGTGCTCGCCTCCCCGATGGCGATGGCGACGGTGGCTGCGTCGGTGCGCGCCGGACGCACGGTTCTTCCGCGGTTGATCACCGGCCACAAGGTCACCCAGATCGAGCCCGAGGTGCCGCTGACCGCCCGCGAGGCGGACCAGTTGCGCGAGCTGATGCGGGGCGTGGTCACCGACGGTTCGGGTTCGTTCCTCGCCGGGCTGCCAGGCGAGGTGATGGCCAAGACCGGCACCGCGGAGTACGGCACCGGCGACCCGCTTCCCACGCACACCTGGATGATCGCGTCGACGAAGGACCTCGCCCTGGCGGTGTTCGTGGAGACCGGCGAGTCCGGCTCGGCGACCGCCGGCCCCCTGCTGACCGCCTTCCTCCAAGCTCGATAGTCAGGCTTGCCTCGGTCGCTCAAGGGTCTGCGGTCTCGTATTCGCGCGGGCGTCGGGGCTGTTGTTTCCGTGGTGGGTGCTTGTCGTCCAGACGACGATCGGGAGTCGTCAGCCACCTCGGAAGGCCGTGCTTGCGACGCCGTGCGCTTCTCGGTGGTTGAGAAGGCGCGCCAGCGCCGTCTCGAACCATGCATGGATCGGTGGTTGAGGAGGTCGCTCTGGCGACCGTCCCGAAACCAGGCCCGGTCAGGGCAACAGGGCCAGGCGGGCGGTGAGGACGGCGGGTGGGGCCGGGTGTGGGCGTGGCGGTAGCCCCGGCCACCGTGTTGTGGTGGCGGGGCTTGCGCTGGTGGTGCTGTGGGGCCGGTGCTGCTTGTGCTGTTCCCGACATTGCCCGCGGATGAGGCTGCAGGTGTCGGGTTCAGTTGGTGGGGAGTTCGATGGTCCCGTGGGTGGTGACCAGCCAGGTCCGGCGGTATTGGTTGGTCCAGGTATAGGTGCCGTCCTTGTTGCGGACGTAGGACCATCTGCCGTGGGTTTTGGCGAGGTGATGTCGTCGACACAACGGGGCAAGTCTGTCGGGGCTGGTCTGGCCCGGTGGCCCGGTGTCGTCGTAGGCGGTGATGTGGTCGAGGTCGCAACGCCTCGAGTCAACCGAACAGTGTGGGAAGACGCAGTTTCGGTCGCGGGTGAGGACTTGTTCGCGCATGGCTTCGGGTGGGTCGTGCTGGTCGACGGCCCAGGTCTGGTTGGTGTCGATGACTGGGGTGAGGGTGGCGTCGGGTCCGAGGTCTCGGATCCAGTCGAGAATCTTCTCCGCGGTGACGGCGCCGAACAGGTTCGTCTCCGCCATCCCCGGCGCCGGCTCGTGGCCACCGGTGCCTGCGGAGGTGCCGGTGGTGGCGAGGTCGGCGAGGTTCACGTGGATGTAGAGCCGGGTCTTGAGGTAGGACTTGCGCGGCGTGACCTGCTTGCCCGCACCGTGACTGCCCGCGNTGGTGGCGAGGTCGGCGAGGTTCACGTGGATGTAGAGCCGGGTCTTGAGGTAGGACTTGCGCGGCGTGACCTGCTTGCCCGCACCGTGACTGCCCGCGCCGTCGCCTTCACTGGCTGCATCGCCGTCGCCGTCGCCTTCGCCGGCTCCTGCACCGTCGTGGTTGCCGTCGCCGTCACGGTTCCTGTTGGCATGGTCGTCGGTCCCGTTGTCGTCGCCGATGAGGCCGAGGAGGTCGGCGCTGGCCTGCCGATCCGCGATC
>NZ_LMFI01000010.1:0-1299431 GCF_001426745.1 Nocardioides sp. Root140 | reverse complement strand
CGCGTTGTGGTCGATGGTGACGTCCCACTGGTCCTTCCCGGGCACCGGGGACGGGTCGTTGTCGAGTTTGTCGGGGTGGAACTTCGCGATCGCCGACCGGATGGTCTTCTCGATGGTCGGGATCCCGTACCTGCCCAGGCGGGCGAGTTCGGTGTCGATCCACTCGGCGGCCTCGGCGGAGAGGTCGTGGGTGTCTTCGGCGATCTTGCAGCCCCGCCACGCCTCCAACTCCAACGCATCGACCGCAGCCCAGGTGCGAACGCGATGGAGACCACCACGGGAATGCCGGCCCGGNGCGGCCTCGGCGGAGAGGTCGTGGGTGTCTTCGGCGATCTTGCAGCCCCGCCACGCCTCCAACTCCAACGCATCGACCGCAGCCCAGGTCTTCGGGAGGCGGTGGTGCAGGTCCAACGTGTTGGCCAGCAGCCGTTTCGCGGTCCAGGAGGACACGGCGGTGGCGGTGGCCCAGGACTCGGTCACGAACGCCGCAACCAACGGTGTCCCTTCACCACCCAAAGATTGGTCGTAGTCGGCCAGTCCGGGGATCCCGTCACCCCACGTCGCCGGGTCCACACCGGGCCCGGCCGGGTTGGTGACACACAACTGGTAGGCGAGGCGGAGCTTGCGGCGTTCGGCACGCCAGGCGGTGTCCTTGGCGTCGGTGATCAGGTCGAGCAGGACCGCCCTTCGAGGTCGTCGACCTCGAAGGGTTGGGCTCCTGCATCGGTTTCGATCATGGGTCCATTGCATCAGGCACCACCGACAGCCGACACCCCCAAAACCGGTTGTCCACAGGTCCCGGAGAAGATTCCTCGAACTATTTTCTAGGGGTGGTTCCGAGACAGGCACGGGGCGCGACTTCCTCAACCACCGAGCCACCAAGGACCCGGTGTTCGCGCATCAAAAACACACGGTTCGCGCATCAGAAGCACGCGGTTCGAGGGTGCAAGCCGGAGCGGAGCGCCAGCGCGCTGGCCGGGCGGGCGGCGTACGAGGCGGTCAGGGGGCGGAGAAGTGCTGGTAGTCGGGCTCGGGCCAGACGCCGCCCCACACCCAGCCGATCCGGGTGAACGCCCGGTGCACCGGGTCGCCCGACCGGATCGCTCCGGCCGGCACCGTCGCGCCGCGCGAGCGGTCGATCGCCGCGAACGGGCGACCGCTCGCCGGCTCGATGCCCTGACGGCGCACGTAGGGGTTCTGCACTGGGTTCAGGTCGATCGCCGCGCCGTACGCGTGTTCCGACCACGTGCCCTGCCCGGCCACCAGCCGGCAGTTGAACGCCGACGTGTTGTTCGCCGCCATCGAGCGGGCGTCGTCGCCTGCGTAGTCGTCGATCAGGCGCATCCGGGCGATCGGCCAGCGCGCGGCGTACACCTCACGGAAGACGCCGACGACGTCGTCGGCCAGGTCCGCGCGCACCACCATCTCGCCACGGTGCACCCGGCCGTCGAACCCGACGTACGGGATGCGGAGGTGGCGCAGATCCCGCAACGGGACAGGGCAACCGGCGCGGTGGCTGCTGCGCAGGCGGGCGCGCAGCTCAGGGCCGATCGGCTGCACGGTGGCGGCGTACTGCGGCAGCCCGGCGTCGACGCCCGGCAGAGGTGACAGACCGGTGCAGGAGCGCAGTGTCCGCCAGGTCGAGACGGCGGTGCTGGCCCGGCCACCGCCGAGCGGGGCCGGTTGGCCGCCCTCCGCCGGGATGCTGGCCGGACCCCAGTCGTCGCCGGCCACGACGCCGTCCTCGACCCGCAGGGTGAGTACGCCGGTCAGCGGCTGGCCCGAGTTGTACCAGTGGAAGTTGCCGAGCCCGTAGGCCACGTAGGTGCCGCCGAGGGTGCCTGACCCCTGCAGCTGGTGGGTGTGACTGCCGACCACGATGTCGGCGCCGGCCTCGGAGAGCGCGGTCGCGAGGGCCTGTTGGCGACCGTCGGGACAGGTGGCGTACTCCGTGCCCCAGTGCAGGTAGACCACGACGACGTCGCCGCGGACGCTGGCCCGGCGTACGGCGGCAAGGAGCTGCGCGGGTCGGTCGGAACGCGCGGCGGCGATGCCGGGGGTGGCCGCTCCGGCCTCCCACACCGGGTTCGCTCCCTCGCGGGTGGTGCCGTCGGCGCCGAAGAAGGCGAAGGGCGTGCCGTTCACGGTCACCCGGTGGGGCGTGAAGGCGGCGCGGCTGTCGCGGCCCACCCCGACCACGGCGACCGGCGCCCGCGCCGCAGTGCGCAGGGTCTGCAGCAACCCGGCGCGGCCGTAGTCGGCACCGTGGTTGTTGGCCATGGTCACCACGTCGACTCCCGATCGGTCGAGCAGGTCGAACGCCGCCGGTGAGGTACGGAACCAGTAGCGGGAGTCGCGACGTTCGAGCTCCTTGGTGTCGCGCTGACCCGGGCCGCTGAGCACCGCGCTCTCGAGGTTGACCATCGCCACGTCGGCCGCCGCCAGCTGCTCACTCATCGGCCCCAGCGTGGAGTCGTCACTGCCCGGGAGCCCGGCGAGGTGTCCGGGGAAGTGCACGTCGCCGGCGAAGGCGAGGGTCACGACGCTGGGTGCGTCGACGAGTTCTATCGGCCGGTCCGGACCGCCGATCTGCGGCTCGGTCTCGCACCCGGCCGTCGCAAGCAGGGCAAGGGCGATCAGCCCGACGGCTGCCCTCCCGACCCTGCGACCCATGGCATTTCCCTCCACCCAACTGTCCTCTCACAAGGGAAGACGCGGAAGGGATACCGGAAGTTGCGTCGGTCAGCGATCGTTCTGGCTGAAGTGCTGGTAGTCCTTCAGCGAGTTCCAGGCGCCGCCCCAGCCCCAGCCGATCGCGGCGAACGCCTTCACCACCGGACCATCCGGCGTGATCATGCCGCGGCGTACGGCGGCCCGGTCAAGGTACGACGTGGCGAGCTCGGGGAGCACGAGATCCCCTTTCTCATAGGGATTCTGACTCCGCACATACGGATTCTGGAAGGGATTGACGTCGACGGCCAGGCCGTAGGCGTGCTGGCTGTACGACGACCCGCCGGTGGTCGGACGGCAGTTGAACGCGCCGGTGCCGTTGCCGTCCCCGGTCGGGTCGGCGTCCCGTTCGGCGACGGTCGTGATCGCCAGCTGCTCCATCGGGAAGTCGGCGTCCCACAGGGCGCGGAACGCCTCCACCAGCTGGTCGTCGACCGAGCTGTTGACCAACAGCTCGCCGGTGTGGCGCTCGCCGTCGAAGCCGCGGAAGGTCAACCGGATCCACGACAGCCGGCTCGCTCCGACCGGGCACCCCGGAGCCCAGGTGGAACGCGCAATCACCTGTGCTGGTGCGGGATCCGTGACCACGGCCTTGAATCCTGTGCCGGGCAGCATCGGCAGCGTGTCGGGGAGCGTGAACCGCCGGTTGCGCAATGCGGGAGGGGTCGGCCGTTGCTCGCCGTACCCGTCGCCGGTGGTGGGCAGCACCCGCGTGCCGAGCCAGGGAGGAGGCACGGTGCCGAGGGCCGGAGGCTTCGACGGGCTCGGTGATGGCCCCGAAGGGGCGCTGGTGTGGGAGCTCGTGGGCGACGGTGACGAGATCGACGCGGTCGGCCTGGCCGTGGGAGTGTCCGCGCCGTCGTCGGCGCACCCGCCGGCGACCAGCAGCACGGCCGAGACCACCGCCATCCCCAGCGCTCGCCCTCGCATGCACTCGAGCCTACGACTCGCCGCGCCGTGCCTGAGATGATCGAGGCATGGACGCGAGCACACAGCCGACGGAGTGGGCCCTGCGCCCCGCGCGACCGGAGGACGTCGAGCCGATCGCCGAGCTGCGGGCCGTGGTGATGCGCCCGGACCTGGAGCGGTTGGGGCGGTTCGACGAGCAGCGGGTCCGCCAGCGCCTGCGGGACTCCTTGGTCCCGCAGCACACGTGGGTCATCGAGGCCGACGGTGCGTTCGTGGGGTGCGTCGCGCTCCGGCCGGCCGAGGACGGGCCGTGGCTGGAGCACTTCTACCTCGACCCGTCGGTCCAGGGCCGTGGGCTCGGATCCGCCGTCCTCCACTCCCTGCTGGAGCGGGCCGACGCCGACGGCCAGCAGGTCCGGGTCAACGTCCTGCACGGCAGCGCAGCCCGTCGCCTCTACGAGCGCCACGGATTCACCCTCGAGTCGGAGGATCCGATCGACCTCTGGATGGTCCGGCTGCCGGCGACCACGGAGGGCGTCGCGAACCTGGTGGCACGGCTGCGCGCGGCCGGCTGCGTGTACGCCGAGGAGGAGGCCGCGATCCTGCTCGAGTCGGGCGCCGACCTCGAGTCCCTGGTCGCGCGCCGGGTCGCCGGTGAACCGCTCGAGTACGTCGTGGGCTGGGCGGAGTTCTGCGGACTCCGGGTCGCCGTCGAGCCCGGGGTGTTCGTGCCGCGTCGGCGCACCGAGTTCCTGGTCGAGACCGCGGTCGCCGCGGCTCCGGGAGCGAAGCTGGTGGTGGATCTCTGCTGTGGCTCGGGGGCGCTCGGCCTCGCCTTCGCCGACCGGGTGCCCGGGGTGGAGCTGCACGCCGCCGACATCGAACCGCGTGCGGTGGCCTGCGCTCGGCGCAACCTCCCCGACGCCCAGGTGCATCAAGGCGATCTCTTCGACGCCCTCCCAGAGGAGCTCCGCGGCCGGGTCGACGTACTCCTCGCCAACACGCCGTACGTGCCGACCCACGACCTGGCCTTCCTGCCTCCCGAGGCGCGCGACCACGAGCCCGCCGTGACTCTCGACGGCGGGGGAGACGGCCTGGTCCCGGCCCGCCGAGTCGCCGAGGAGGCCGGCGACTGGTTGGCACCCGGTGGCGTCGTCCTGGTCGAGACCAGTGAGCGACAGGCCGCACGGTTGAGCGCTCACTTCGCTGCCTGCGGGCTGGCCCCCGAGGTCGCCCACGACGATGAGCTCGGCGCCACGGTGGTGGTCGGACGCCGGTGACCCCGCGGACAGGCCATTGTGACCATCCGAGCACGCCCCTAGTCTCCAAGGTGTGGAGACCTTCGACTACGTCATCGTCGGTGCCGGCAGCGCCGGCGCAGTGCTCGCCAACCGGTTGTCGGAGGATGTCGACACGACAGTGTTGCTGCTCGAGGCCGGACCACCGGCGGACGCCGACGAGATCTCGATCCCGGCCGCCTTCGCGACGCTGATCAAGACCAGGTGGGACTGGAACTACCGCACCAGCGAACAGAAGCAGCTGCACAACCGACGCGGTGACTGGCCGCGGATGAAGGCGCTCGGCGGCTGCTCGTCGATGAACGCGATGATCTACATCCGCGGCAACCGCGCCGACTACGACACGTGGCGCGACGACTACGGCGCCACCGGCTGGGGCTACGACGACGTGCTGCCCTACTTCCGCAAGGCGGAGGGAAACACCCGCCTGGGTGGGAAGTTCCACGGGCAGGACGGGCCGCTGCACGTCGAGGACCGTCGCTACACCCACCCGCTCACCGAGGCCTGGGTCGAGTCGGCCGTGGCGTCGGGCTTCAAGCCCACCGACGACTTCAACGGCCCGGAGCAGGAGGGCGTCGGCCTCTACCAGGTGACCTGCCGCAACGGGCGTCGGTGGTCGACGGCCCGCGCCTACCTCGACCCGGCCGCCGACCGGCCGAACCTCACGATCCGCACCGGTGCCTTCGCGGAGCGGATCATCGTCGAGGGCGGCCGCGCGAAGGGCGTCGCCTACGTGACACCCGACGGCCCGCAGAAGGCGTACGCCGACGGGGAGGTGCTGCTGTGTGGCGGGGCGGTCAACTCGCCCCAGCTGCTGATGCTCTCCGGAATCGGTCCGGCCTCACACCTGCGCGAGACCGGCATCGACGTGCTCACCGACCTGGCGAACGTCGGGCAGAACCTGCACGACCACCCGGTCACGCCGTTGATGTTCCACACCCGCGACACCACCGACCTGGCCGACCACAACACCCTGGGCAACTTCGCCCGCGCTAAGGCCCGCGGCACCGGGCCGCTGGTCTCCAACGTCGGCGAGGGCGGCGGCTTCTGGCGCACCCGCGACGATCTCGTGGCGCCCGACCTGCAGGCGCACATCGCGCCGACCGGCTTCTGGGACAACGGCCTGCACGAGGTCACCACACGCAAGGTGACGCTGGCCCCGACCCTGGTGAATGTCGCGAGCCGCGGCCAGATCCGGCTGCGTTCGGCCAACCCACGCTGGCATCCCGAGATCGACCCGGCCTACTTCGACGACCAGGCTGACCTCGACGCCATGGTCGCCGGGGCCCAGCGGCTGCTGGAGACCGCACGCACCGGACCGCTGGCCAGACTCATCGCCGGGCCCGCCCTGCCGGCCATGTCCGACCCCGACGAGTCGCAGTTGATCGAGCACATCCGCGGCAACTCGCAGACCCTCTTCCACCCGGTCGGCACCTGTGCGATGGGTGACGACGAGCGCTCCGTGGTCGACCCCGAGCTCAAGGTGCGGGGCATCGAGGGCCTGCGCGTGGTCGACGCCAGCGTGATGCCGATGGTGCCGCGCGGCAACACGAACGCCCCCACGATCATGATCGGCGAGAAGGCCGCGGACCTGATCCGCGGCCGGGCCACCTCGAAGGAGCAGTGATGACCGACAAGCTCGAATCCCTCAACCCGATCACGGGAGACGTGGTCGGCACCTACGCGGTCGACGACGCCGACTCGATCGCGGTCGCCGTACAGCGGGCTCGTGCGCTCACTCCCTGGTGGGTCTCCATCGGGTACGACGGCCGCAAGGAGGTCCTGGCCCAGTGGCGTGGGGTGATCACCCGACGCATGGCCCAGCTCGCCCAGGTCGTGCACGAGGAGACCGGCAAGCCGCACGCCGACGCGATCCTCGAGATCGGGCTGGCCATCGACCACCTGGCCTGGGCCGCCGGCCACGCGAAGAAGGTGCTCGGTCGTCGCAAGGTGAACGCCGGGCTGCTGATGGCCAACCAGCTCGCCGAGCTGGAGTACAAGCCCCTCGGTGTCGTCGGCGTGATCGGTCCGTGGAACTACCCGGTCTTCACCCCGATGGGGTCGATCGTCTACGCCCTCGCGGCCGGCAACGCGGTCGTCTTCAAGCCCAGCGAGCACACGCCGGGCGTCGGTCAGTGGCTGGCCGACAGCCTCAGCGAGGTGCTGCCCGAGCAGTCGCTGCTCACCTGCGTGCACGGGGTCGGTCCGACCGGCGCAGCCTTGTGCCGCGCCGACATCGACAAGCTCGCCTTCACCGGCTCCGCGGCCACGGGCAAGAAGGTGATGGCCACCTGTGCGGAGAACCTCACGCCCGTGGTGATCGAGGCCGGCGGCAAGGACGCGCTGCTCGTCGACGAGGACGCCGACCTTGCTGCCGCGGCCGATGCTGCCGCGTGGGGTGCGTTCTCCAACGCCGGCCAGACCTGTGTCGGCGTCGAGCGGATCTACGTGCACGACAAGGTCTACGACGTGTTCCTCACGGCATTGACCAAGGCCGCGGACGGCGTACGCGCCGACGTCGGAGCCCAGCTCGGCCCGATGACGATGGAGAGCCAGATCGGGGTGGTGCGCAGCCACATCGACGACGCCCTGTCCCGCGGAGGGCGTGCGGTGATCGGCGGCGCGGACGCCGTCGGTGACCGTTTCATCCAGCCCACGATCCTGGTCGACGTGCCCGAGGACTCCCTCGCGATCACCGAGGAGACCTTCGGGCCGACGGTGACGGTGACCCGGGTCAAGGACATGGACGAGGCCGTCGAGCTGGCCAACGGCGGCAAGTACGGCCTCGGCGGCGCCGTGTTCAGCAAGGCCCGCGGGGCGGAGCTCGCCCAGAGACTGCGCTCGGGCATGACCTCGGTCAACTCGGTCATCGCCTTCGCCGGGGTGCCCTCCCTGCCGTTCGGCGGCGTCGGCGACTCGGGCTTCGGGCGGATCCACGGCGAGGACGGACTCAAGGAGTTCACCTACGCCCACTCCACGACGCGGCAGCGGATGAAGCCCCTGCTCAACCTCACGTCCTTCCAGCGCGGGGAGAAGGAGGAGACGGCGTTCGCCACGCTGCTGACCGCGTTGCACGGCGGCGCTTCACAGCTGGCCAGGAGGCCGCGCCGATAGGCCGTCCGGTCGCGCACGGGCACGCGTCGACCGCGCGCCGGGCCGGGGTCTCTGGCAGTCTGGGGGGCATGTCCAGGAAGCCCCGGCGTCGTCGCGCCACGTCAGCGGCCGCCGCTGCCGTGCAGCAGTACGCCGACGTGCAGCCCTCGCTCGTGCCGATCACCGAACGGTACGTCGACCTGATCACCACCCAGCTCGACGACGCGGGCATCAACTACCTGAGCGTCACCGGGCGCACCAAGTCGGTGGCCTCCTATGCCGCGAAGGTCGAGCGCCTGGCCGAGGGTGTCGATCCGGCCACGGAGATCACCGACGTGGTCGGGGTCCGCGTGATCACCTACGTCCACGCCGACGTGGCCGCGGTGGCCGACGTGCTCGGTGACGAGCTGGTCATCCTCGACGACCGCGACCTGGGCCAGGAGACTGCCAGCGAAGGACGTTTCGGCTACTCCAGCCGGCACGTGCTGGTGACCGTGCGCGACGACGACGCCAGCGAGCTGCTCGGCCACAACGCGTCCGTGCAGATCCGCACGGTGCTGCAGCACGCATGGGCCGAGTTCGAGCACGACATCCGCTACAAGGGCAAGATCCCCGAGGAGCACGCGCCCGACCTCGACCGTCGCTTCACGCTGGCCGCCGGTCTCCTCGAGCTTGCCGACAAGGAGTTCTCCCGGATCCGCGACGTGCTGCGTGCGACCGTGACGGAGGAGCGCGACGAGGCGGACGAGGAGGACCCGCGCATCGACGCGAAGGAGCTGGCCACCTTCCTCAACACGCAGTACGCCGACGTCGGCTGGTCGCGCGGCGACCACTACGCGTGGGTCTCGGGCCTGTTGCTCGAGCTCGGCATCACGTCGCTCGACGAGCTGGCCGGGCTGCTCACCTCGATCGACACCGACTCGATCGACGCACGCATGGGCTACAAGTACCCCGCCGGCGCCGTACGCCGCCTCGACGACGCCTTGCTTGCCGTGTTCGGCTCGCGCTACGTCGGCCTGCACGGCAACGCCCACCGCACCGACCTGCTCAGAGCCCGGCTCGACAAGCTGCGCGCCGACCTCCCCGACCACGAGTAACGCGGGGTTACGGTCGCTCCACACGCGGCATGACACGGGCGAACCGTCAGCACCACCGCACAAGTGCCGTCGTACGGCGACGCAACGGGCCGCTCAGTCGCCGAGGCGCAGCGACATCAGCACCCGGCTGCTCAGAGGCCACAGCATCAGGAGCCCCATCGAGATGCCGAAGACGCACAGCGCCGTCGCGACCGACGTGAGTCCGGCCAGCGCGCCGAACGCGACCATCGCGACGGGCATCAACACGTCGTCGCCGAGCTTCTGGATCGAGACCATCCGGCCGAAGTAGGCGCCGTCCACGGTGGCCACGAAGACCGATCCGAGCAGCGCCGAGGCGACACCCGCGGTCACCCCGATCACGAAGCAGGCGGCACCGGCCAACCACAACGGACCGAGTCCCAGGAGCGGTATCGAGAGCCCCTGCACGACCAGGCAGATGAACCCGATCCGGGCGGGGAACCGCACGCGCCAGCGCAGCATCGCGAGGGCCCCCACGGCGGCGCCGAGCCCGACCAGCGCCTCGAGCAGCCCCACAGCCTGGGCGCCCCACCCCTCGGCCGAGGCGCGCAGCGGAATGCCCAGGCCGAGGGCCGGCGTGACCGCGAGGTTGAGGCCGGAGAGCGCCAGCACGAGCGTCCGGGTGACCGGCGTACGACCCAGGTGTCCGAAGCCGCTGCGGATGCTGCGCAGCACCGGCTCGGCCTCGGCGCGGTCGAGCGGATGGCGCGGCCGCAACCAGATGACGAGGAAGGCCACCACTCCCACGAAGGTGAGTGCGTCGACGGAAGCACTGCCCTCGATGCCGTGGTGCGCGACGAGGAAGCCGCCCACCGCGGAGCCGCCCATGGTGCCGAGACGACTGCCGGTCTGGGCCAGCCCGCCGTACGCCGGCAGGTCTGCGGGCCGGACCATCTGGCGGCTGATCGTGGAGCCGGCCGGCTCGTAGACCGCGTCGGAGATGCCGAACGCGATCGCGGCGACCAGCAGCACCTCGATCGAGGGACCGGTGGCGGTCACCCAGACCGCGGTCGCGACCAGCACGACGACGCGCACGGCGTTGGCGAGCACCATCACCATGCGGGAGTCGTATCGGTCGGCGACGACTCCGCCGACCAGCAGGACGACGGCCCGCGGGATCGTGCCGGCGGCGACCACGATGCCGGCCATGGCCGGGCTGGCGACCTGTACGGCGGTCCAGGCCAGGGCGATCGTCCAGAGCGCGTCGCCTGCGTCGGAGAGCGACTTCACCAGGACCCAGGCGTGGACGAGGCGGTCACGCGCGAAGGGCGGTGCCGCGACCGGAGGGGTGGTCGTGGGAGCGGCGGGGGTGCTCATGGCCTGGTCGGGAAGCCGTGGGCGAAGACGAAGACCGGCTGGCGTTCGCGGCCGTCGGTCCTGTCGATCGAGGCGACCCAGGCGCGCACCGTCTCCTGCAGCAGTCCCGACAGCTCGGCGAGCTCGTCGGCACTGGCCAGGGTGGAGGTGTCGGAGCTGAAGGCGGCCTCGCGCCACACGGCGTCGGCCCGGTCCTTGCTGCGTTTCCACGCCGCGAGCTTGCCGATCTGGAACTCGACGTTGAGCTTCTCCGCGGCCTTGGCCTGCATGCGGTCGGCCGGGTTGTCGGCGAAGTCGTCGACCGACCAGGTGATCGTGTTGTCCGGCGGGGTGCGCCACCAGCTGGTGCGGCCGTCGGTGGAGAGCTCGGGCGCCCGCTCGACGATCTCGACGCGCTCGAGCATGCGCAGGTGGTGGCTGATGCTGCCGACCTGCTCGTCGAGCGCGCCGGCCAGGGTGGTGACCTGGCTCGGGCCGTGCACTCCGAGGTATTCCATGATGCGTCGGCGGGTCGGGTGGTGCACCGCGCGAAGGGTCTCGATGGAGGTCATGCGCAGGACGCTAGGCACGACCTCCGGATTGCACAAGAGTTCTTGTACATCTCCCGATCAAGCAGCGACGAGGCAGCGATCAGTCCCCGAGTGCGTCGACGTACCTCTGGAGGTAGAGCGGCCAGCCGCCGTCGCCGACGACACCGTCGCGCACCGACTCCCAGCCCTCGCCGTGACGCTCGAAGTGCCGGTGCTCCAGCTCGACCCGGGTCTGGGTGGGGCCCTCCGGGGTGAAGGTCACTTCGACCTCGCTGGCGTGGGCGGGGTCAGTGACCAGTTGCCAGGTCGGTGAGATGTCCCAGCTGATCACGAACCGGTGGGGAGGGTCGAAGGCCAGCACGCGTGCCCATCGGCACACCGAGCCGTTCTCGCCACGGTCATAGACGAAGCCGCCGACCCGGGTCTCGAAGACCGTCTCCGCGATCGCCTCCGGGGCGAGCAGGTTGTGCTCTCGGGGCTTGATCTGGTCGAACTGTTCGGTGAACACCTGGAAGGCCCGCTCTGCGGACACCGCGACGGTGATCCCGAGCCGGACGGTCTCTTCCTGTTGTGCGTGCGTCATCAGTTGCTCCTCTTCATCGCTGTTCACAATTCCGGCGTTTCGTGGGTGGTGGCCTCGGCGAGCTGCTTGAAATTGGTCAGTGCCGCGCCCCAGAAGGACTCGAGCTCCGCGCGCATCGCCTGCAGCCCGTTCGGGTCTGCGGAGTAGATCCGGCGGGTGCCCTCGGCGCGGACTCGCACCAGGGCGGCCTCCTTGAGCACGCGCAGGTGCTGGGAGACCGCCGGTCGACTGATCGGCAGCTCCCCGGCCAGGTCGGTGACCGAACGGGGTCGGGTCGAGAGGCGGGCGAAGATCTCGCGCCTGCTCGGATCGGCCAGCGCCGCCCAGGCATCAACTACGTAAGTGGTCACGAACGGTAAGTTACCGCTTACGCTCGATTGCGGCAAGGGCCGTGGCCACTCACCGGGTCGTCGCGATGACTCCCACCGTGTCGCTTCGCGGGTACGGCGCCACCGAGGTGCCCCGGACCGTGAGGGTGCGGTGCGCCGGACCCGGGCCTAGCCAGGGTGTCGTCAACGTGGCGGCTAGGTGCAACTAGCCTCGCGCGTTCCGAGTGAGGCTCAACAGACCTCGGGATCGGCGATGAGATAACCGCAAGCAACATAGGCCCAGTTCACGCGCATCGCGTGATCCTGCCCGTCGGCCTCGTACTCCACGTCCATTCGGTCGACCCACACGCCGGCATCATCCGCCGATAGCACGGTCAAAATCTCGGTGAAGGGGGCATCCGGGGACTCATCGCACCTCTGATCCACTCGGGCACCCTGCGCTGCCACCAGCGACTTCGAGGCCAATTGCCCCCGTCTCGCCAAGTCTGCGGGCGTCCGGGTGTCCGACCCCAGTGGAGACCACATTCCTTGCGGGTCTGGTCGATCCTGTGTGCCGGGCACAGTGCGCACCCAAAACTCCGCATTCACAGGTTTCCCAACCTTGTAGTGAGGCTTCACCCCCGTGATTGTGACCTGCACGGGGGCACAGATGAGCAAACTGCCGAAGGTTGCACGCCACACCCCATGTACTTCGCGTGGCGGTAGGACCGAGGTGCCACCGTCTTGGAACGCTGTTACCAAGGGACCGGCGCCAACGCTGGGGCCGTCCGTCGGGACCTCCTTCGGGCCGCATCCCGCCAACACCGCGGTGACGCACAGCACTGCCACAGTCAAGGCTCCTCGGCGCTTGGCGGCGGAGCGGGTCTCACGCGCGAACATCGTGCATACCTCACTGTCAAGGGGTGGGGGTCGGCGTGGTGCCGGCCCGCCGTCCCGGGCTGAGAACACCTGTGCCATCCCCAGACCGGGACCCGTAGTTGTCGCGCGTGCGGTGCGGCGCATGGTGCCCGCGGCCGCGCGGCTGGTCACCTGCGCGACATCACCTTCCCGGCGTTTGATGGCCAGGTGTTCGACCCGCACATGCGCCGCTTCGCTCGAAGGGTGTACAAGATCTTCTGGCTACTGTTGTACTGCCGACTGATTGACAGATCGATGCCGATCACGCTGGCGAACTTAACTGCCGCACCGTAGCTGTATGCCGACTCGCCCGACTTGTCTCGCCACCACTTGCCCCGCGCGACCCGGGCGCACTTCGTCCAATTCGGCCGGGTCGTCAGTCGGTTAGCACTTGTGCCCCCAGTCTCCCCCGTCGGAAACCACTGACGAAGGCACCCTGCACAACCCCGGGCGCACCAGGTTTCGAACAATCCGTACTCGACGCCCTTGCGATAGCTCCTACCCCGGTTTGACCCTGCCCACTGGAACCCCCATCCCGAACTGGTGTGCTTGGAACTGCCGGCCTTGAAGGCCCCCCATGCCTCTCCGGGGTCGTGGAAGGATGACGCGACCCCATAGGAGGCCCCGGTGGAGGAGTTCACGACCATCGTTGCCGTGTCGTTGCCGACCGGGTACGTGGTGCCGATCGTCGCCGACCGTACGCGTTCGCCCTTCTTGCGATATGAGCACCCAGGGTAGGGCGTGGGGTCGCCGGAACGGGCCCGGGCCGAACTCCCCGGAAGGAGTGAGAACTTTGTGAGCATTACAGACTTGCCGGTGTCGTCGTTGAGCCGTTGTAAGAGCAGACCACCCGGAGTAGCTTGCCGCGCCGCCACGCCCCGGACTCGTACCAATTCCTCCGCGGTGTCGACCCATTTAGCCTGACCACGGTGATCGACCACTGCGCGAACACTGGAGTTCGACTGGTAGGTGCCACGGTCTGTGAACACCATGACGTTGAGGAACGCCACCCCTTGGTCGTCCAACGCTGCGCGCGGCGCCTGATCGGGCCCAGCCGACACCGTGAACGAGCGACCCTTCATGCTCACAGTCGCCGCGGAGAACGGTAGCGCGCGCAGAGTCGTTCCCACCGCCGCGTCCCGCAGATCCTTGTCCTTGGGCAGGAGATACACCTCAACGTCTTGCGCTTTCACGCCGGCGGGAAGTTCGCCCGATATAACGATTGTCTGGTTGGAACTGCCGTCTGCCTCTTGAGTTTGGTCGGCTCCGGCCGCCTGAGCGCCGCCGATCACCAAGGCCAAGACGGCGGCTGCCGCTGTCCACCGCAACGCGAAGCCGCGAGAAAATTTGGGTTTACGCATTGGGCAGAACCTCCGAGTAGGGTGCGCTGACCATAACGTAGGCACTTGCTTTTTGCGCTGCATCGCACTCGACATCAAGGACCCTGAGACAGACCGCCCGGCACGGGAGAGGCCGGCCAGACTGAAGGCGGCCGCCCGCGGCGCCACGAAGCGTGATGAGATCGACCGCATCATCGAACGTGGCCGATCCCGGCAGGTGATCGATGATCGTCCCGGGGCGGAGACTCTCTGGGACGACGAGCATGGGCTTCCGCGTGATCATCGACTCCTCGGCTCTGGTCGCAATTGTGCATGGTGAGAGCGATGCGGCCGATCTCGCCAATGTCCTGGCGCAACGCGCGGGCGAGTCGTCGATCTCGGCGGCCACCTTGGTCGGGGCCGCCAACGTCATCGAGGCACACCAGGGCCGACTCGTCACCGGACTTCGATCTGCTCATGGAGCACAAGAATGCGGTCATCGCGCCGCTTCACGAACACAGGCACGCGCGCCTAATGATGCCTGGCGCGCCTCGGGAAGAGGCGCGCCCAGGCAGCAGGTCACAACCTGGTCGACTGCTTCAGTGAGGCCCTCGCAGCAATCTCGGGCGAGTCGCTCCTCTTCGAAAGCATTATGACTGCCGCAGACGGATGTCCTCGTCGCCAGGTGATTCATCATTCTCACCAGGGGCGGGGGCTTGAAGTCCTTCACGAAGTAGTCGAAGAGGTCCTCGCCCGACCCCGCCGAGCACGATCGGGTTGTAGACCCGCGCCGTCAACCAGGTCGAGCCGCGCGTGTCACCCTCAGCGAGTGGTCGCGATGACTCCGATCGTGTCGCTTCGCGGGTACGGCGCCACCGAGGTGCCGCGCACCGTGAACGTGCGGTGGTCGCCGGGTCGGGCGTACGCCGTCCGCGTGATCCGGACCTTCACCACGAACCCCTGGCTCGGCCGCAGCCAGGGCGTCGTCAACGTGCCGGCCACTGCCGCGGGGGTGACCCGGCGCGAACCCACGTAGTAGTCCACGGCGAACCGCTTGCTGCCCGCGGTTCCGCGCAGCCGGAACCGGTAGGCCTTGGCGCCGTCGTTGACCAGGCGCACCTGGCTGATGCCGGTCCGTCCCGCCTTGAGCAGTCGGTGGGTGATCGACTGCCGCTCCGCGCCGCCGTACACGTCGATGCCGGTGTAGCGGGCGGCGGTGCTCTTCTTCACCTGGGTGTCCGGCTGGGCGGCCTGCACGTCGTACCCGATGGTGCGGACGACGGTGTGCCCGGCGCCGTCGACCGCGGTGAGCCGCACGGTGTGGTGGCCGGCCGTGGAGGTCGCGAGCAGTCCGTCCGAGGCCCCGGTGACCCGGCAGGTGACCAGCGACGAGCCGCCGCGGTCGGTGCAGTCGGTCGTGACCGGGACCCGCTGCCCCTGCACGTACGTCGACCCCTCGACCGGACCACGCAGGGTCGCCACGGGTGCCTCGGTGTCGGCGATCGCGGCCAGGTGCGCGCGGTAGGTGAAGAGCCGGTCGTTCACCAGGGGGTTGGTGTCGCGCAGCTCCCAGATCTTCTGGCCGGTCGCGGACAGCTCGGTGGCGGTCACCGCGCGCGACGACGCCCAGCCGATCAGCCTGTTCCCGTTGGGAAGCTGGGCGACGCCGCCGGCGAAGAGCGCCCCGCGATCGGGCTCGGTGAAGGAGGAGATCAACCGGGCCGTCCCGGCGGTCTCGTCGATCTCGTACTCGGTGATCCGGGTGAAGGGCCGCGCGACCTCCGGGCCTGCGGGGTCGTCGGGGTTGATGCAGAACTCGTCGAAGCCGCCGCCGTACGAGCCGTTGTCGAAGATCAGGATGTTCCCGTTCGGCAGCTCGCTCGCCGTGTGCTGGGCGCAGGGCCCGTAGTAGGGGTCATCGACGAAGTCGAGGTCGCTGCGGTGGCCGCCGAGCCGCCACAGCACGTCGCCCTGCGCGTGGCCGTCCTCGGTCTCGAGCGCGATCTTGAAGACCGAGCTGAAGTGCCGGAACGACGCCAGCAGGTTGCCGTCCGCGGTGAGCACGATCGAGTTGATGTGGGCGTAGTCGGCCTTCTCGCCGGCGTCGTGCTCGACGGTCTCGGCGTCGATGTCGACGTGGTCGGCGGAGTTCCAGTCGAACATCAGCTCGCCGTCGGGGGCGAAGCCCTGGATCACGGCGTCGGTCATCTGGGTGGCCGGGTTCCGCTCGTAGGCGAGCAGGTAGGTGCTGCCGTCGGCGGCCAGGATCGAGTCGTGCGGGTCGGTGTTGACCAGGCCCTCGGTCTCGTGGGTGCGCAGCGGCTGCAGCGCCTCGTCGAGCTCGACCAGCGCCTGCCCGTTGCGGCCGGGGGAGACCGCCGAGGCCCGCGACGACGACAGGCTGCCGTTGGGCTGCCGCTTGAAGTCGATCGAGGAGGTGGTCTCGGTGTGCACGTGCACCGGGACGCCGTTGCGGTCGACCGCGGTCTCGAAGAACGGTCCGCTGGTGAACCGGGAGAGCGTCAGCAGCACGTGCCCGGGAGTCACCTGGTCGCTGACCGGTGTGGTCCGCTCCAGCGTCGGGAAGCCCGCGGGGAGGTGGATGAGCGAGTGGACGGCGTGGCCGGCGGAGTCGTCGATGATCACCGAGATCTCGTCGCCCTCGGCCAGGCCGGTGATGGTGCGGCTGCCCGTGGTCGGACGGCCGTTCACCAGCACCGTTCCGCGCGGGTCGGAGGTGGTCGCGGTGACCGTGACCCGTCCCTCGGTGCCGGCGGTCGTGGTCACGCCGTAGCGCTCGACCGACGGATCGAACGCGGGATACATCGCCACGCCCGTGCCGTCGACGGACACCGAGTGGACGGGTGCCGCGGCAGGCGTCGTTGCGACTGCTGAGGCCGGTGCCGCGTGGCCGCCGGGCAACAATGGGCCGGCGCCTGAGAGGGCCACGGCCAGGGCGAGGACGACGTACGAACGGAGCACTCCCGAACCGTACGGGAGTCGGACTCGATCGTCAGGCGATCGAGCGGAAGCCTCACCAGGGGCTGGGCTTGAAGTCCTTCACGAAGCAGCCGTAGAGGTCCTCGCCGGACTCGCCCAGCACGATCGGGTCGTAGACCCGGGCCGCGCCGTCGACCAGGTCGAGCGGTGCGTGCCATCCTTCGGCGGCGATGCGCAGCTTCTCCTGGTGCGGCCGCTCGTCGGTGATCCAGCCAGTGTCGACCGCGGTCATCAGGATCTTGTCCGTCTCGAACATCTCGCCCGCGCTGGTGCGGGTCATCATGTTCAGCGCCGCCTTGGCCATGTTGGTGTGCGGGTGACCGGCGCCCTTGTAGCGGCGGGAGAACTGCCCCTCCATCGCCGACACGTTGACGACGTACGCCCTCCGGGCACCGGCCTGTACGGCGGCACGCATCGCCGGCCGCAGCCGTGAGACCAGCAGGAACGGCGCGATCGAGTTGCAGAACTGCACCTCGAGCAGCTCCAGCGGGTCGACCTCGTCGACGACCTGGGTCCAGGAGTTGTTGGTCTGGGTGTCGGGCAGCAGCCCACCGGCGTCGACGGCGGTGCCGGCAAGGTGCGCCTCGAGGGAGGCGTTCCCGGCGGAGAGGGCGAGCGACGTGAGGCTGGCCGCGGTGTGGGCGGCCCTCGCGTGCTCGAGGGTCTCGCCTTCGTGGTGCGCGACCGCGTCGCTGCTCAACGCGCCGGCGATGGCTGCCGGGTGCGCCTCGGAGATGTGGTCGAACCTGACCATCTCGGGCAGCTCGAGGTCGGTCGGGAGTGGTGCGGACTCCATCTCGACGAGTTGGCTGTAGGCGCCGGGCGATCGGCGTACGGTCTGGCAGGCGTTGTTGATGATGATGTCGAGCGGACCGTCGGCGGCGACGTCGTCGGCCAGCGAGATCACCTGGGTGGGGTCGCGCAGGTCGATGCCGACGACCTTGAGCCGGTGCAGCCAGTCGCCACTGTCCTCGAGCGAGGCGAAGCGGCGTACGGCGTCCTTCGGGAAGCGGGTCGTGATCGTGGTGTGCGCGCCGTCGCGCAGCAGCCGCAAGGCGATGTACATGCCGATCTTGGCGCGGCCGCCGGTGAGCAGCGCGCGCTTGCCAGTCAGGTCCGTGCGCTGGTCGCGCTTGGCGTGCGACATGGCGGCGCAGGCGGGGCACAGCCAGTGGTAGAAGGCGTCGACCAGCGTGTAGTCGGTCTTGCAGATGTAGCAGCCGCGCGGCTTGAGCAGCTCGCCCGCGAAGGCGCCGGCGGCGTTCGAGACCAGCGGGATGCCCTGGGTCTCGTCGTCGATCCGCATCCTCGACCCGGTGGCGGTGGCCTCGATGACGGCCCGGTCGGCGGCGGCCTCGGCCTCGCGCTTGCGGAGCCGACGGGCCTGCTTGAGCGCCTTGTACATGTGGGAGGCGGCGTGCTTGACCGTTGTCACGTCGGGGTGGTCCGTGGGCAGCTCGTGCAGCTGGCCGAGCACCTTCACCGCGGTCGCCAGCTCGTCCGGGTCGATCCGGTCGAGGGTGGGGTCGGAAGGGGCGGGCGGCTTGGTCACCGGCAGATTCTAGGCCCTGATCGACCTGTCGCTACTTTCGATCGACCTGTCGCCAGTTTCGGCTCTGGCGCAGAACTGGCGACGGTCGCTCAAGACTGGCGACGGGTCGCTCAAAACTGGCGACGGGTCGACAAGAACTGGCGACGGGTCGCTCAAAACTGGCGACAGGTCGGCAAGAACTGGCGACAGGTCGGCGGGTAGCGTCGTCACTCGTGCTGAGGGGACTGATGGCCGACACCGCGCCACTGCGCAACGACCACTTCCGTCGGCTCTGGATCGCCAACATCATCACCGTCATCGGTGCCCAGCTCACCGTGGTCGTCGTACCGGCCCAGATCTACGCGATCACCGGTTCCTCGGCGTACGTCGGCCTAACCGGAGTCTTCGGCCTCGTGCCCCTGGTCGTCTTCGGGCTCTGGGGTGGCGCGCTCGCCGACGCGATGGACCGGCGGACGCTCCTGCTCTGCACGACGATCGGGCTGATCGTCACCAGTGGGCTCTTCTGCGTGCAGGCCGCCCTCGGCAACGAGAACGTGTGGCTCCTGCTCGGCCTCTTCGCCGTGCAGCAGGCCTTCTTCGCGATCAACCAGCCGACTCGCAGCGCCGTGCTGCCCAAGATCCTGCCGATGCGGCTGCTCCCGGCGGCCAACTCCCTGAACATGACCGTGATGATGGCCGGCGCGATCGCCGGCCCGATGATCGGCGGCGCGCTGATCCCGGTGCTCGGCTACGCCTGGCTCTACCTGGCAGACACGGTGACCCTCTTCGCCACCCTCTCGGCGGTGGTCGCCCTGCCGGCGCTGCCGATCGAGGGAGTGACCAGCACCCCGGGCCTGCGCTCGGTCATCGACGGGCTGGCCTACCTGCGCGGCCACCCGGTGCTGATGATGTCGTTCGTCGTCGACATCATCGCGATGGTCTTCGGCATGCCGCGCGCCCTCTTCCCCGAGATGGCGGACAGCGACTTCGGCGGCCCGAGCAACGGTGGCATCGCCTTCGCACTGCTCTTCGCGGCCATCCCCGCCGGCGCGGTGATCGGCGGCGTCTTTTCCGGCTGGGTCTCCCGCGTCGAGCGGCAGGGGAGGGCAGTGATCATCGCGATTCTCGTGTGGGGGCTGGCGATTGCGTTCTTCGGCCTCTTCGTCGGGTTCGCCAACGGGAGCGGCGGCGTGATGCTCGGCGCCGCGATCGCGATGCTGATGGTCGGAGGTGCGGCCGACATGGTCTCGGCGGCGTTCCGGCAGAGCATGCTGCAGAGCGCCGCCTCCGACGAGGTGCGCGGACGGCTCCAGGGCGTCTTCATCGTGGTGGTCGCCGGCGGCCCGCGCATCGCGGACGTCGCCCACGGGGGCGCCGCGGCCATGGCCGGTACGGCGACCGCGGCGGCAGGTGGGGGCGTACTCGTCGTGGTGCTGACCATCGCAGCGGCGATCGCCGCACCCGCGTTCATGCGCTACCGGCTGGCGAGGGCCGACTGATGCGGGTCTGGTCGCTGCACCCGGAGCAGCTCGACGTGAAGGGCCTGGTCGCTTGCTGGCGCGAGACCCTGCTGGCCCAGAAGGTGCTGCGAGGCCTGACCGAGGGCTATCGCAACCACCCGCAGCTCACCCGGTTCCGGGCTACGGACGATCCGGTCGCCGCCGTGGCGACGTACCTGCACGGCATCGCCGACGAGGCCGACGCGAGGGGCTACAACTTCGACCGGGCCCGCGTCGTCACCGAGGCCGACCCGGCCCTGCGGATGCCGGTCACCGAGGGCCAGGTCGCCCACGAGTGGCGGCATCTGCTGGCCAAGGTGGCGCTGCGCGATCCGGAGAGGCACCTGTCCCTCCTTGCCACCGAGGCCCGGGTGCACTCGCTGTTCGTCGTGCACCCGGGTCCGGTCGAGCCGTGGGAGGTCGTGCTCCCCGCGCCGCGGCCCGACTGACCCGAGCTCGGTCGCTCTGGGCCCTCCTTTCCGGCAAGCTCCCACCCGGCGGGTGCCGCAACCTCCCCCCGGAGGGTGATGCCGTCGCGCAGGCCGCCTTCTAGCGTCGTTCGGGCCGACCGACGAAGGAGCACGCATGACGCACGAGGCGATGATCTACGAGGCGATCCGGACGCCCCGTGGGCGTGGCAAGAAGGGCGCACTTCACGGAACGAAGCCGGTCGACCTGGTGGCAGGCCTGGTCGATGAGCTGCGGGGCCGTCTGCCCGAGCTGGATCCCTCCGTGATCGACGACATTGTTCTCGGTGTCGTCACCCCGATCGGCGAGCAGGGCGGTGACATCGCCAAGGCGGTCGCGCAGGTCTCGGGGCTTCCGGAGACCGTTGCCGGCGTCCAGATCAACCGCTACTGCGCCTCGGGCCTGGAGGCCACGAACATCGCCGCAGCGAAGGTTCGTTCCGGCTGGGACCGCATGGTCCTGGCAGGTGGAGTGGAGTCCATGTCGCGCGTGCCGATGATGTCGGACGGCGGGGCGCTCTTCACCGACCCGACCACGACCTACGACCACCACTTCGTGCCCCAGGGCATCGGCGCCGACCTGATCGCGACCCTTGAGGGCTTCAGCAGGGAAGACGTCGACGGTTTTGCGGTGACGTCCCAGCAGCGCGCCGAGGCGGCGTGGTCCCAAGGCCGGTTCAAGCGCTCCGTCGTACCCGTCGTGGATCAGAACGGTGTGCTCGTTCTCGATCACGACGAGCACCGGCGCCCGGAGTCGACGGTCGCCTCGCTCGGTGAACTGGCGCCGTCCTTCGAGGTCCCGGGGACCAAACTGGGGTTCGACGCGGTCGCCCTGCAGAAGTACCACACGGTGGATCGGATCAACCACGTGCACACAGGCGCCAACTCGTCAGGGATCGTCGACGGGGCCGCGCTGGTGCTCCTGGGCAGCGAGCAGGTCGGTCGGGACCTCGGCCTGGAGCCGCGGGGTCGTGTGGTGGCCACGGCGATCACTGCCGCCGACCCGACGATCATGCTGACCGGCCCGAAGCCGGCCACCGAGAAGGTCCTGGCGACCGCGGGCCTCACGCTGGCCGACATCGATCTCTTCGAGCTCAACGAGGCCTTCGCGTCGGTGGTGCTGAAGTGGATGAAGGACCTCAAGATCCCGGCCGAGAAGGTCAACGTCAATGGCGGTGCCATCGCGATGGGGCACCCCCTAGGGGCGACCGGAGCGATGCTCGTCTCGACCGTCCTCGACGAGCTCGAGCTTCGGCAGGAGCGACGTGCCCTGGTGACCCTGTGCGTGGGCGGCGGCATGGGGATCGCCACCATCATCGAGCGCCTGTGACCCGGCCGGACCCCACTCCAGAAACCACTGAGGAGAAGCACGTGACCAGCGTTCCGACATCCGGCGATCAGCCGATCTTCACCTGGCGCAAGGAGGACGACGGCATTGTCGTCCTCACCATCGACGACCCCACCCAGGGCGTGAACACCGTCCACGCGCGCTTCGTCGCGGAGCTGGCGGAGACGGTGGAGCGCCTGCGGGCGGAACGGGACTCGATCTCCGGAGTCGTCATCACCTCAGGCAAGTCCACCTTCGTGGCGGGAGGTGACCTCGAGGAGATCGTGGCCCTCGGACCCGAGGACGCCACCCGATTCACCCAGCACCTCAACCACCTCAAGGGCCAGCTGAGATTGCTCGAAGGTCTCGGCCGCCCGGTCGTCGCTGCGATCAACGGATCCGCGCTCGGCGGAGGCCTCGAGCTGGCACTCGCGACCCACCACCGGGTGGTGCTGGACTCGCCGAGGGTGCAACTGGGTCTGCCGGAGGTGGGTCTGGGCCTCCTGCCCGCCAGCGGCGGCATCATTCGAACTGTGCGGCTCCTCGGAGTGCGCAAGGCGCTCGACGACGTCCTGCTGTCGGGCAGGCGGTTCCGTCCGCAGCAGGCGCAGGAGCTCGGCCTGGTTGACGAGCTGGTGAAGTCGGCGGACGAGCTGCTGTCGAGAGCCAGGCAATGGATCGTCGAGAACCCCGACGCCGCGCAACCGTGGGACGCCAAGGGTTTCGCCATCCCGGGCGGCACTCCGACCAGGGGCGCCCTGAGTGCGGATCTTCCCTTCCTCGCCTCCACGCTCCGGGCCAGGACCGGAGGTGCTCCGGCCCCCGCCCAGCGCGCCATCCTGGCCGCGGCGGTCGAGGGTGCCCAGGTCGACATCGACACGGCAGGCCTGATCGAGACCCGCTACTTCGTGGAGCTCGCCACGGCCCAGATCTCGAAGAACCTGATCAACCTGAACTTCTTCGACCTCCAGGCGATCAAGGGGGGTGCCAGCCGGCCGAACGATCAGCCGTCGTACCGGGCGAGGCGGATCGGCGTGGTCGGCGCCGGAATGATGGGCGCCGGAATCGCCTACGCATCGGCGAAGATCGGCATCGACGTGGTCCTGGTCGACACGACACTGGCCGGCGCGCAGAAGGGGCGCGCCCATGCGGAGAAGGTCGAGGCCAAGGCCGTGAGTCGTGGACAGCGCACCCAGGCTGACCAGGACGCGCTGCTGAACCGGATCACCGTCTCTGACCGCGTGGAGGATCTCGCTGACGTGGACTTCGTCATCGAGGCAGTCTTCGAGAACGCGGAGCTGAAGGCCGAGGTCTTCGGCAGGGTCGAGGGCGTGGTCGGGCAGGACACGGTTCTCGGTTCGAACACGTCCACCCTCCCGATCACCTCACTCGCCGCCTCGGTGCGGCGCCCGGAGGACTTCGTAGGCGTGCACTTCTTCTCTCCCGTGGATCGCATGCCGCTGGTGGAGATCATTCGCGGGGAAGCCACCTCCGACGCCACTCTCGCCAAGGCCTTTGACCTGGTGCTGCAGCTGGGGAAGACGCCGATCGTGGTCAATGACAGCCGTGGCTTCTTCACCAGCCGCGTGATCATCTCTCGACTCAACGAGGCCGTTGCCATGGTGGGTGAGGGGGTCGCCCCGGCCAGCATCGAGCAGGCCTCCCTGCAGGCGGGCTACCCCGCGGGGGCGCTCCAGCTCCTCGACGAGCTGACCCTGACGCTGCCGCGGGACGTACGCGAGGAGGCGCGGTCTGCTGCGACGGTCGCCGGTCAGGAATGGGAGGCCCATCCCGGCCACACGACCTTCGACCGGCTCATCGACCTCGGACGCGTGGGGCGCGCGGGCGGTGGTGGTTTCTACGACTACGACGAGAAGGGACGACGTACCGGGTTCTGGCCCGGCCTCACGGAGGCCTTCCCCCCGGGTGACGACATTCCGACGGTGGGGGACCTGGCCGACAGGCTTCTCTTCGCCGAGGTTCTCGAGGCGTGGGCCGCCCACTCCGAGGGCGTGATCGAGGCGCCGTCGGATGCCAACGTCGGTTCCCTTCTCGGCATCGGCTTCCCTGCGTGGACGGGTGGGGTCCTCCGGTTCCTCGACCAGTTCGACGGCGGACGTCCCGGGTTCGTGGCGCGCGCTGAGCAGTTGGCCGAGCAGTACGGCTCCCGCTTCCGCCCGCCGGCCTCCCTGGCCGAGACCGTCTCCGAGGGATCGGGAGCATGAAGGTCGACGCCAACATCGGCGGCCAGATCGACGGCTCCGAGGGTGGCGACCTGCCGACTCTCATCGACCAACTGTCCACTGCGGAGGCGTGCGGTTTCAACGGTGTCTGGAGCACCGAGGTCGGACGGGACCCGTTCTTTCCGCCGTTGATCGCTGCCGAGCACACCCGGGAGATGACGGTGGGGACCGCGGTGGCGGTCGCGTTCGGACGCAGCCCGATGACGGTTGCCTCGTCCGCCCACGACCTTCAGGGTTTCAGCGGTGGGCGATTCGTCCTCGGGCTCGGCACACAGGTCAAGGCACACATCGAGCGGCGCTACGGAATGCCTTGGTCGAGGCCGACCGCGCGAATGGCCGAATTCATCGGCGCACTGCATGCGATCTGGGACAGCTGGGAGTCGGGTGACCGCCTCGACTTCCGCGGCGACTTCTACAACCACACGTTGATGACCCCGATGTTCACTCCGGCACACCACCCGTGGGGGAGACCGCCGGTGTTCCTGGCAGCCGTGGGCCCGCGGATGACTGAGGTCGCTGCTTCCGTCGCCGACGGGATCTTCATCCACGGCTTCACGACAGAGCGCTACCTGCGTGAGACCACGCTGCCCCTGATCGAGGGCACGCTCGATGCCAACCGGCGTGACCGGGCCTCCTTCGTGATCGCCTACCCGGGCATGGTGGCAACCGGCGCATCCGAGGAGGAGCTGCTCGCGGGGATCGCGGCGGTGCGGCACCAGATCGCGTTCTACGGTGCGACCCCGGCGTACCGATCGGTCCTCCAGCTGCACGGCTGGGAGGGGCTCCACGAGGAGCTGCACCAACTTTCCGTCGCGGGCCGGTGGGCCGAGATGGACGATCTGGTCGACGACGACGTGCTGAACGCCTTCGCCGTCGTCGGTGGTCCCAGTGAGGTCGCTGCCGAGATCAGCCGTCGCTTCGGAGAGGTCATCGACCGCTTCACCCTCTACACGCCGTACCCGCTCAGCGCGGCCGCCCGCGCGACCGTCGTGGCCGGCATCGCTGCCGGCTGAACCCCAGGAGCACTCGATGGACTTCCAGACCAGCGAAGAGCACCGTGCACTGCGGGCAGCAGTGGCGGGAATCAGTGGCAGCTTCGGCAACGACTACTACACGAAGAAGGCAGAGGCAAGGGAGTTCACCGAGGAGCTGTGGCTCGCGCTGGGTGAGCGCGGGTTCATCGGCATCAACATCCCGGAGGAGTACGGCGGGGGCGGGGCCGGTCTCGCCGAGTTGTCCGTCGTGGTGGAGGAGACCGCTGCGGCGGGGTGTCCACTGCTCCTGCTGCTCGTGGCCAGTGCCATCAGCGGGGAGGTGATCGCCGAGTTCGGCACACCACAGCAACGTCGTCAATGGTTGCCGCGGCTCGCCAGCGGCCAGGGCCGTGTCGTCTTCGCGATCACCGAGCCCGAGGCCGGTTCGAACGCGCATGACCTCGCCACCACGGCCCGACGCGACGGCGACGAGTACGTCCTCAGCGGAACGAAGCACTACATCTCCGGCATCGACGTCGCCGACGCCGTGCTGGTCGTGGCAAGCACCGGTACCGATCCGGAGACCGGTGTCGCGGAGCTCTCCCTCTTCGTGGTCGACACGGATGCTCCGGGTCTGGTGGCGCAACCGTTGCCGGTCGCGGTCAGCCTGCCCGAGCGTCAGTTCACCCTGTTCTTCGACGACGTGCGCGTCCCGGCCGATCGCCTCATCGGCGTCGAGGGCGCCGGATTCAAGCAGGTGTTCCACGGCCTCAATCCCGAACGGGTGACCGGTGCGGCACTCCTGGTCGGCATCGGTCGGTATGCGCTCGCCCGCGCCGCCGAGTATGCGAACAGCCGGTCCGTCTGGGGGGTGCCCATCGGCTCCCACCAGGCAGTGGCGCACGCGCTGGCCGCCGCCCGGATCGACATCGACGCTGCTGCCCTGATGACGGCACGGGCAGCCTGGCTCCATGACCAGAAGCTGCCCGCCGGTGAGGCGTCCAACATGGCGAAGTACCTCGCGGCCGAGGCGGCGCTGGCCGCGCTCGACGCGGCAATCCAGTGCCACGGGGGCAACGGGGTGGCGACCGAATACGGACTCATCCCGCTGTGGGGCCTGGCTCGCGTGTTGCGCATTGCCCCGGTGAACCGGGAGATGATTCTCAACTACGTCGCGCAGCACTCGCTGGGGCTGCCGAGGTCCTACTGACGCATTCCCGGCTGACGCGACCGACCGCCGCGATTCCGGTGAAGCCGACCCTGTCCCAGCCGTTCCTCGCCCGGCCCGGCGGGAGGAGGCATTTGCTTCCTGGGGGTGATCCGCCCGCCCCAGTCGGTGCTCCATCGTTGGTCTCGCTGCACCTGCCGGGAGGTCCGCGAGCGCCGGCCGAGGACCTCCCGGCAGCCTTGTCACCCAGGCAGGAGAGAGCGTGTACCCAGGAACCTTCGCCACGTCCACCCCGGACAAGACCGCCATCGTCGTCGCCGACACGGGTGCCTCACTCACCTACGCCGAGCTCGACGAGGCCACTGCGCGGTTGGCCCGGGTCTTCCACGACTCAGGCCTGCGACGAGGAGACCACGTCGCCTTCCTGACGCCGAACTCCCTCGAGCTCTTCGTGACCTACTGGGCCGCACTGCGCTCCGGGCTGTACGTGACCGGGGTCAACTACAACCTGTCGGCCGACGAGGCCGGCTACATCGTGCGGGACTGCGGTGCCCGTGCCCTCGTCGCATCGGCTGAGGTGTCCGACCTGGCCGAGGCGTTGGTCGCGCAGAGCCCGGGCATCGAGCTGCGGCTCGCGTTCGGCGGCGCCATCCGCGGACACGACTCCTTCGAGGACGCGCTGGCCAAGGTGTCTGCCGAGCCGCTCGCCGATCAGCGCCGCGGCGCCGACATGCTCTACTCCTCGGGCACGACCGGCCAGCCGAAGGGCGTCAAGCCACCGCTGCCGGAGCACCTCGTCAGCGAGCCCGGCGACCCCTTCGCCGGGGTCTTCGGTCCGATGTACGGCTTCGGCCCCGACACCGTCTACTACTCACCGGCACCCGGCTACCACGCGGCGCCGCTTCGCTTCGGCGGCATCGTCCACTACTTCGGCGGCACCCTGGTGCTCGGCAAGAAGTTCGACGCGGTGCGGTCCCTGGAGGCCGTCGAGAAGTACGGCGTCACCCACAGCCAATGGGTGCCCACCATGTTCGTGCGCATGTTGAAGCTCGACCCCGACGTGCGTGCGTCGTACGACGTCTCGACGCTGGCCTGCGCGATCCACGCGGCCGCGCCCTGCCCGGTGGACGTGAAGCAGCAGATGATCGACTGGTGGGGTCCGGTCCTGCACGAGTACTACGGCGGCACCGAGGGCAACGGCCTGACGCTGATCAACTCCGAGCAGTGGCTCGAGAGGCCCGGTTCGGTCGGCAAGGCGGGCCTGGGAACCCTGCGGATCTGCGGTGAGGACGGCGAGGTGCTGGACGCCGGCCGGGTCGGCTCCGTCTACTTCGAGCGCGACACGATGCCGTTCGCCTATCACAACGACCCCGACAAGACCCGGGCCTCCCAGCACCCTGACCACGAGACGTGGACGACCATCGGTGACATCGGCTACGTCGACGAGGACGGCTACCTGTTCCTCACCGATCGCAAGGCGTTCATGATCATCTCGGGTGGTGTGAACATCTACCCGCAAGAGGTCGAGGACTGCCTGGCCCTGCACCCGAAGGTGCTCGACCTCGCGGTCTTCGGCATTCCCGACGACGAGATGGGGGAGCAGGTCAAGGCCGTCGTCCAACCGGCTCCGGGTGTCGAGACCGGGCCCGCACTCGAGCAGGAGCTTCTCGCGTTCGTGCGTGACCGGATGGCGCACTTCAAGGTGCCGAGGAGCATCGACTTCTCCGAGAGCCTCCCGAGAACGCCAACAGGCAAGCTCGTCAAGGGGATCCTGCGCGATGCGTACGTGAAGGCGGCCAAGGGATGACCGTCACGACGCGGCCGGTCGTCGTGCTCCACGACGTGCGCTCACGCACCGAGCGACGACTCGTCACCGAGTGGGCACGGGAGACGCATCCCGGCTCGTGCGTCCGGGGAGTCGACGACGGGTGGCTGGCGGAGCAGTTCGACGAAGAGGCCCTGCTGGTGCCGGCGCGGGTGGCCTGGGTCGCCGCGCCGGGCAGCAGCACCCGCCGGGCCACCGACGTGCTCGGCCATCTCACACCGTTGCGACCCTGGCCCGTCGCCCAGCCGTTGCTGGCGCGACGTGTCCCCGGAGCGGTGACCATCGTCGTCGGGGAGGCGGCCACCCTGGCCGACCTGCGCAGGCGCTTCGCGGAGGAACACCAGGGCGGCGACTCGATGGAGGAATTCATCAGGCACGCGGCGATCCTGTCCAGCGATCGGGCCGAACGACGCCTGATCGGCGACCGCTACAAGGTGCCGCGTCGCGTCGCGGAGCAGATCGCCTCCTCGGCGCGACTGCGCGACAAGGTGCGCGCCTTCGCGGCCGAGACGGGCACGACGTACGACGCGGTCTTCGACGAGGTGCAGGACTGCCTGACCGAGTTGGTCGCCGTCCAGAGCCCGGCCGCCATCGACGCCTACCGAACGGTGCTCTCCCCGATGCACTCCCGTGCGTGGAAGGTCCACGTCGACCAGGACAGCCTCGAGCCGCTCCGGGCGCTGAACAAGAAGAGTGCCCTGATCTTCCTGCCCGCCCATCGTTCGTACGCCGACCCGCTGGTGCTCGGCGAGGTGCTGCACACCCACGACTTCCCGCGCAACCACACGCTGGGGGGCGCGAACATGGCGATCTGGCCGATCGGTCCGCTGGGCAAACGCGCCGGAATGGTCTTCATCCGCCGGGCCAACGCCAACGACGGCGCCTACAAGCTGGCGCTGCGTGAGTATCTGGCCCATCTGGCGGCCAAGCGGTTCAACCTCGAGTGGTACATCGAGGGCGGGCGGACCCGCACCGGGAAGCTGCGGCCGCCGAAGTTCGGGCTGCTCTCCTACCTGACCCGCGCGCTCCGGGAGAACCGGACCGACGACGTCCAGCTGGTCCCGGTGTCGATCGTCTACGACCACATGTCCGAGGTGGGCGCGCTCTCCGATGAGCAGGGTGGCGCCAAGAAGGCCGCCGAGGGCAGTCGTTGGCTGGCCCGCTACGTCCGTGGTCAGCTGAGGAACAGCGGCAATGCATGGGTGCAGTTCGGGGAGCCGTTCTCACTGAGAGAGGCACTCGCCGACGCCGGCGAGGGAAATGCGCAGCTGGAGAAGGTGGCGTTCCGGATCTGCGACGGCATCAACCGCGCGACCCTGATGACTCCCACGGCCCTGGTCACGTTCGCACTTCTGGGTACGCATCACCGGGCCTTGACGCTGGCCGAGATCCGTCGGGTGGCACTCCCGCTCCTCGACTACCTGGACTCGCGCGGTCTCGCCGGGCCGGCCGACGTGCTCCGCTCGGACGACGCCGTCCTCGAGACGCTGGACAAGCTCGTGGAGTCGGGGGTCACCACGCTCTACTCGGGGGGCCCCGAGCCGGTCTGGTCGGTCTCGCCGGGTCAGCACCGGGTCGCCGCGTTCTACCGGAACGGGGCGATCCACCATCTCGTGACGCGGGCCATCGTCGAGCTCGCGCTGCTCCACGTGGGCGACGGCGAGGAAGACACGAACCCGCGTGACGAGGCGTACGCCGAGGCGGTGCGGCTGCGCGACCTGCTGAAGTTCGAGTTCTTCTTCCCGACCACCAGGCAGTTCCGGGCTGACGTCGTCGCGGAGTGCGAGCTGTTCGATCCCGACTGGTTCGAGAGGGCCGGCACCGAGAGTGGGCTGGCGAACCTCCTAGCCTCCTCGAAGGTGCTGGTCGCCCACCGCGCGTTCCGTTCGTTCTTCGACGCCCAGCTCGTGGTCGCGGAGGCGCTGCTCAGCAAGGAGCCCGGCATCCCCCTGGACGAGGAGGCACTGCTGGTCGAGTGCCTCGGTCTCGGTCACCAGATGTGGCTGCAGGGGCGTCTGCACCGCGCCGACTCCGTTTCCCGAGAGCTCTACGCCACCGCGCTGAAACTGGCCAGGCACCGTGGCCTCGTCGAGGGCGACGCCGAGACCGTACGCCGGGCGCGGGTCGAGTTCGCCGCCACAGTGACGGACGTCCTCGCCCGGATGAGCCGGATCGCCGATCTCGAGGAAGAGATCCTGAAGGAGCGCGAGACGTGATGAGCCTCGACACCCTCCTCCGGAAGATCTACGCGGGCCCTGGAGGCCCCGAGATCGGCGCGTTCTTCGACTACGACGGCACCGTGATCACTGGATTCTCGGCGTCGGCGTTCTACGGACACCGGGTCCGTGGCCGCGAGATCGGCCTCAGCGAACTCGCCCAGACCGTGTGGGCCGGCTTCCGTGGCGTCAACACCGCTGCCGAGTTCCTCAGCCTGCTCGAGCTCAGCTGCCGGGCCTGGGCCGGCAAGACCGAGGTCGAGCTGATCGAGCTGGGCGAGACCCTGTTCAAGGAGAGCATTGCGGGTCGACTGCACCTCGAGGTGTGGGAGCTGGTGAAGGCGCACCACGACATGGGCCACACCGTCGTCCTTGCTTCCTCGGCGACGAGGTTCCAGGTGCAGCCGATGGCCGACGCACTCGACGCCCAGCACACCCTCTGCACCCGACTCGAGGTCGACGACGGGGTGATGACCGGGCGGGTCCTGGGCGCTCCGTTGTGGGGCAGGGGCAAGTCGGACGCCGTCACGGAACTGGCCGCCGTCGAGAACCTCGATCTGGCCCGCTCCCACGCCTACAGCAACGGAACCGAGGACATCCCCTTCCTCTCCGCCGTCGGCAACGCCGTCGCGGTCTCTCCAGAGCCGGGCCTGCGCGCCGAGGCCGGCGAGCGCGGCTGGGCGGTCCTGGACTGCGTGCCCCGCACTGGTCGCCCGAGCGTGAAGGACATCGCACGGACCGCTGGCTTCTACGGCGCCTTCGCCACCGCGTTCGGGGCCGGCATCGGGCTGGGCTTGCTGAACCGGTCCCGCTCGCAGGTCTTCGACATCACCGGCAGCGTCGGGTCCGACGTCGGCCTCGCGCTGGCCGGCGTGACCGTCGACGTGATCGAGGGACACGAGCACCTCTGGGGCGCACGGCCCTGCGTGTTCGTCTTCAATCACCAGAGCAAGCTCGACCCGGTCATCGTGATGAAGCTGCTCCGCCAGCGCTGGACCGGGGTCGCCAAGGCGGAGGCGAGGAAGATCCCCGGCTTCGGCCAGCTGTTCCAGATCGCCGGCGTCGCGTTCGTCGAGCGCACGGGCGACGTCGAGAAGGCCAAGCGGGCGCTCGCCCCGGCGATTGCGAAGATCCGCGACGAGGGGGTCTCGTTGGCGCTCTCCCCCGAGGGCACGCGGTCGCCGACACCGCGCCTCGGTCCATTCAAGAAGGGCGCCTTCCACATCGCCATGCAGGCAGGGGTGCCGATGGTGCCGATCGTGTTGCGTGGTGCCGGCGACGTCATGTGGCGCGGAGCCCAGACGCTGCGCCCCGGGGTCGTCGAAGTCGTCGTACTCCCGCCGGTGCAGACGACCGACTGGAGAGTCGAGTCGATCGAGCGACACGTCAGCGACGTACGCGACCAGTTCGTCCAGACCCTCGCCCATTGGCCGGGTCGACCGGACCTGCCGGCCCTTCCGTCGGGCCGTGCACAAGGAGAGACCTCGTGAACGCCACGGCCATCGCCCAGGACGGATGGGGCCAGGACCCTGCGATGAACCCCATCGAGACAGTCATGTGGCGGGCCGAGGCGGATCCCGCATTGAAGTCCACCATGATCGCGCTCGAGGTGCTCGACCGGGCCCCCGACTGGGCCGACTTCGTGGCCACGCACCAGCACGCGCTCGTGGGGGTGCCGCGACTGCGGCACCGCGTGGTCGAACCGCCGTTCGGCCTGGCCGCACCGCGCTGGTCGCCGGATCCCCAGTTCGACCTGCACTTCCACCTGCGACGCTCGACCCTCCGCTCGGGTGCCACCTGGAAGGACCTGTTCTCCGCGGCCGAGCAGATCGCGATGAGCCCGTTCGACCGCAGTCGTCCGCCGTGGGAGGCAACGCTGTTCGAAGGCCTGCCCGACGGTCGGGCGGCGTACGTTCTGAAGCTGCACCACGCCTCGACCGACGGGGTCGGAACGCTGCAGCTGATGAAGATGCTGCACTCCTCTCTGCCGACTACCAAGCGCGCAGGTCCCCGCCCGGAACGGGGCGGGATGACCGCATGGGGCGCTCTCGGTGCACAGGCCCTCGACTCGGCCCGCTCCGCACCCTCGGTCGTACGCCGGGCCGGTGCCGCGGCACGACGGGTCGTCGCCGATCCGGGGAAGTCCCTGCTCGACGGCGTCCGCTACGGGCTCTCCCTGCAGCGGGTCCTCTCGCCGCCACCCGCCGCCCCCTCGCCCCTGCTGGCCGGGCGAAGCGTGAACTGGCGCTATGCCGCCCTGGACGTCGACCTGGCCTCCCTCCGGGCCGCGGCCAAGGCGGCAGGTGGCTCGCTGAACGATGCCTACATCGCCGCCCTCCTCGGCGGCTACCGCCGTTACCACGAGGGGTTCGGCGCACCGGTCGACGCGATCCCGATGGCGATCCCGATCTCGGTACGCCGCGACGGCGACGGCGGTGGCGGCAACCGCTTCGCCACCGCGCGCCTCGCCGGGCCGGTGGGCGTGACTGACCCCCGGGAGCGGATCGAGGCGATCGGTGAGCTGGTCCGGACCGCACGGCAGGAGCCAGCGCTCGACAACATCAGGGTGCTGGCCCCGCTGCTGGCCCGGCTGCCGGCCTCGGTGATCGCGCAGATCGCCGGTGACATGGCCAGGAGCAGCGACCTCCAGGCGAGCAACGTTCCCGGTGCCCGCGAGGAGGTCCACTTCGCAGGCACCAGGGTCGAACGCCTCTATCCCTTCGCGCCGCTGCCGGGCTGCCCCGCGATGATCACTCTCGTGTCGCACCTGGCGACCTGCTGCATCGGGGTCAACTACGACGCGGCCGCGTTCACCGACGGTGACTTGTTCCTGTCCTCCCTCGAGGACGGCTTCACCGAGGTGTTGGCCCTCGCCGGACCGGATGCCGGAGCCGCCAGGTGGCTGCGGTGACCGCGACGCCCGAGTCACCTGGGCTCGAGATGCACCGGGGCGGGGGCGGAAGCCCGTTGGTCCTGCTCCACGGCATCAACATGACCTGGAAGATCTGGCGACCGGTGGTGCCCGCCCTGGAGGAGCAGCACACCGTCCTCGCGCCAACCCTGGCCGGTCACCTCGGAGGCCCCGGCCTCGTCGCGGGAGCCCATGGGATCGGACCCGTCGCGGACGCGGTGGAGGAGATGCTCGACCGGCAGGGGATCGACCGTGCCCACCTGGTCGGGAACTCCCTGGGCGGCTGGGTCGCCTGTGAGCTGGCCCAGCGAGGCCGGGCCATGTCGGTGGTCGCGTTCTCGCCGGCGGGAGCCTGGGACACCCGGGCCGCCCAGCAGCGGATCGTCCGGCTGATGCGGTTGACCCGGCGGAGTGCGCAGTGGTCGTCGACCCGGAACCTCATGTCACGGCCCGGACTGCGACGTGCCGCCCTCGGCCTGGCACTCGAGCGAGGGGACCTGATCCCGAACGACGTCGCGTTGCAGATGGTGGAGGAGACGCGCGCCTGTCTGCTGCTCGAGGGGCTGCTCAGGTGGATCGACCAGCACGGATCGATCGACAGGTTCGACATCGACAGCGCCTGTCCGGTGCGACTGGTCTGGCCGGTGGCCGACCGGACCATTCCCTACGAACCTTACGGGCGCGTCTACAGGGACCTCATCCCGCACGCCGAGCTGGTGCCACTTCGCGGGGTCGGTCACGTGCCGATGTACGACGATCCCCGGCTGGTGAGCCGGACGATCCTCGAGTTCACCGCCCGCGTCCCGGCGGCGTCCGCGGGCACCACGACCTGACCGGTCGTCGGCTACCGGGTGTCCTTGCGAAGAGGATGGTCCGCCGGAACCTCGACCAGCACGAGGCGGACGCCGTCGGGGTCCTCGATCCACATCTCCTGCAGTCCCCAAGGCTCCCGACGGGATTCACGAACGATGCGAACTCCGGCGTCCCGCAACCGCCGCTGCTCGGCCTCGAGGTCGCGGACCTGGATCCAGACGGCGATGCCCTGCGGCGGCTCGTTTGCCTGGCCACTGACCTCGAGCAGGCCGTTGCCCAGGAAGAACACCACGCCGGGGTTGCCCGGAGTCCCGAACTCCCGGTGGATGGCCAGGCCGAGCGTGTCGCGATAGAACGCGTGGCTCCGTGGCGGGTTCGTGGGGTGCAGCAGGATCCGACTGCTCAGGACGTCCATGCGTTCAGCCTCGCACGCACGCCGTGACGGGCGCCCGGTCCGGACTCAGGCCTGGGCCGTGGTGGCGCCCAACTGCAACGCGATGATGCCGACCACGATCAGGGCGAGCCCGGCCACCTGGGTGAGGCTGAGCTGCTCCTTGAAGAGCAGGGTGCCGAGTGCGGCGATCACGAACATGCCCATCCCCGACCAGACGGCGTACGCCGTCGCGACGGTCATGCCGTTCGTGAGGGCCTTCGAGAGCGCGTAGAAGGCGATTGCGTAACCGATCGTCACGAAGACCGACGGCACCAAACGGGTGAAGGACTCCGAGGCCCGCAGCGACAGAGTCGCGGCGACCTCGCTCGCAATGGCCAGGGCCAACCACCACCACATCGCGTCACACCACGTACGTGAGGACGTAGCCGTCTGCCGTACGGCGACTGCCGGTGATGACCGCGCCGTTCCGGCGCAGGCGTTCGACCTCGCGGGAGAGCCCCTCGACGGGCAGCGTGACCGTGTGCCAGACAGACCTCGTCCCACGCACGGTAGCGGTCGCACTCATGCGGCGGTCCCGCCGATCCGGCTCGCGTTCTCGCGAAGCAGGGTCGCCGCGGCGCGGTGCGCGATTGCGGAGAGCGGCGAGGGCTCCCAGTAGTGCACGTTCGCGGACTCGGAGAGAGCGATCTCCTCCTCGGCCTTGGCCAGACGAAGCAGCTCACGACGGAGCCGATCGAGAAGGACCTCCGGAGCGGTTTCTGTCTCCATCTTGATCACCACCTGTTGAGGATGTTTGGGCTTATGACGCTACGGATCCGGGGGACCGGCCACATCGTCCCGGGGAGGTGGGTGTGTCCTCCCTTGGGGTTGAGCCGGCTTGGGACGGGGCCGGAAATGGAGAACGCCCGGCCGTCGCAGAGTCGGGAGCGGTTGCGACGGCCGGGCGGATCGGGGGGCGGATCAGTCCTCGAGCTCCTCCGGGGCGAGCAGCTGCTCACCGATGAACGTGCGCGACTGGTCCGCGTTCAGCGGCTGGAACATGGAGGCGGCCGAGTCGCGGTAGAGGCGCTCGAAGATGGCGCCCTTCTTGAAGGACGAGCCACCGACCATGCTCATGGCGTGCCGGCTCATGTGCATGACGTTGTCCGCGATGAAGGTCTTGGCCAGCCCGATGTAGGGGAACCTGAGCTCCATGGGCCAGTTGTCGTCGTACCCCTCGGTGACCTCGGTGCAGGTGCGGTAGAGCACTCGGCGGGACAGCTCGTAGCGCGAGGCCATGTCACCGACGCCGTCGATGATGTGCCCGACGTTGGACACCTTGACGTCCGCGGCAACCGTGGCGCCGAAGACGGCACCCAGGGTCTTCTTGGACAGGACCGCGCGGGACTCCTCGAGGATGCGCGACTGCATGCCGAGGTAGATGCTGGCGAACATGAGCGACGCCCACTCGAGTACGCCGAACGCGCCGGAGCGCCACTCGCAGATGAAGCCGTCCTCGGGCACGTAGTAGCCGTCGAAGACGATGGTCTGGGTGCCCGTGGCGTGCATGCCCAGGGCGTCCCATGTCTTCACGATGCTGATGCCGTCGCCCTGGCCGTTCTCGTCGACCTGGAACTCACCGATGAAGAAGGACTCGGCGTTGACCCGGTCCTCGAAGTTCTCCGGAAGGTTGCCGTCGGCGTCGGTGATGGTGGCGTTGGTGGTGATGATGTCGGCGGCCTCGCAGAGCGTGCCCCATGTCTTCTTGCCGTAGAGCCTCCAGCCGCCGCCCTCCTGGGGGATCGCCTTCATATCGGCCAGGCCGCTGAAGCCGGCGCGCTGCTCGGAGAACGGGCCGAACATGATGTCGCCGTCGGCCACCCGACCCAGCCAGTACTTGTTCTGGGTCTCGCTCATCAGGCCCATCGTGATGCCGACCATGATGTAGTGCATGTTGTAGGCGAGGGTGATCGCGGAGTCGCCCTTGGACAGCTCGCTGACCACCTTCGACGTGGCGAGCAGGTCGCCGCCCATGCCGCCGTACTGCTTGGGCACGGGGAGGGCCCCGAGGCCGCTCTTCTTGAACGCCTCGATGGACGGGTAGGCGAACGTGTTCTCGGTGTCGTACTTCGGGCCGATCTCTCGGAAGAACTCCGAGAGCTTCTCGGCCTCTGCGAAGACCTTGTCGAACTCGGCTTCGGTGATTGATTCAGTCATGGTGGCTCCAGTCGTGTCGTTGCCGTGTGGCAGAGGGAGAGGAACGGCCGTCAGCCGACGAGCAGGTCCTCGCGGCCGGCCTCGGTGAGGATGGCCTTGTAGGTCTCGAAGATCGGCCCGGTCAGGGGCAGCAGGCCCATGGCGGTGGTGCGCTTGCCGTCGAGCTTGACCTTGCGCTGCGCCATGGCAAGGGTGAAGTTGAGCTTCCCCTGCCAGAACCGGTTCGCGTTGTCCGAGCTCATCCGCAGCTGCACGGTCGAGGACGCGGCTGCTGCCGCATCCCCCACGAGCACCTTCTGGCCGGGGAAGTCGACCAGGATGTAGGACTCCGGGTCGGTCTGCTTGATCAGGACGACGAGCGTGCCGTCCTTGGTTGCCTCGACGAACTTCGGGTCGGAGACACAGGCCTCCATGGCCTTGCCGATGTAGGCATAGACCTCGTCAGCGTCCTTGAACGTGCTCAACGTCGTACCTCCAGGTGTGGGCCCCAGCGGTGCTGCTCGGGCGGTGCCGGTGGGTCTGGTCACGACCCGGATCGACGGTAGGACGGCACGAGTGGCGGGCGCGTCACCCCCAAGTGGGGTCTTGCATCTCCCAAGGGGTGCAACCGCGCTGTCTCGTCGCTCTGCCGGACCGGGCGCCCCTCCGAAGAGCAGTAGGGATCCTCCCGCGGGGGGAAGTCCGCCAGCGCGGTCGCTCCTACGGTCGATGTCGTGTGGTTCGTCTCACATGGACCGACGGACCCAGCAGCTGGACCAGACAAGGAGAAACCATGAACTACGCATTTGCCGTCAAGTGGTTGAAGGCGTTCCGTGACAGCTCGGAGGCGATCTGTGCGATGTACGCCGACGACTTCGTGTTCGAGGACCCGATCCTCGACCAGTACCAGATCCGTGACAAGGGCGACCTCGGCCGGATCTTCACGCTGTACGCCAACAAGGACCGCACGAACGGTCTCGGTGTGCACAACTTCCGCATCCGCGGCTACATCGGTGACCACAAGAGCGGCCTGATCCGTTGGGAGTGGTCCCCGGAGGACTGCACCAACTTCATCGGCTTCGATGTCGAGGACAAGCCCTTCTTCGCCCAGGGCCACACCTTCCACCAGTACGACGACGACGGACGCATCGTCCGTGAGTCGTCGTGGTGGGACTCCGGTTCGATCCTGGCCGACGTCGGCGTACCGGGTGCGAGCAAGGTCGCATTCGCCGCCAAGACCCCCGCGAACGTCTGAGAGGCGCTGACATGACGAACCTTGAATTCGCCAAGAAGTGGGCCGAGACCCGCCACAACGACCTGAGCGCCCACCGCGAGCTGTACGCCGGTTCCGAGGAGTTCTGCATCGAGACCCGGATGGTCGTCGACCATCTGGGCGACACGATCTCCCAGGACTCGGAGTTCACCGAGCAGTTGGCGATCTTCACCAACAAGGACCTCGACAACGGTCTGGGCGTCCAGTCCGTCACCGTGACCGACGCCTTCGAGGGCAACGGTCACCTGTTCTTCCACTGGGACTGGAAGGTCGAGGGCGCCGACACCTACCGAGGGTTCCCCGTCGAGGGAAAGACGCTGACCAGCAAGGGCTCCACGTTCCTGGAGTTCAACGAGGACGGCAAGATCATCCTGGACTCGTCGTTCGTGAACGAGAACCCGGTCTTCCAGCAGCTGGGCCTTCCGTTGATCACCCCGCACTACTGGGAAGAGGGCTTCGACCCGGCTTCCCTCGGCTGACACCGCCGCCAGCCGACGGCCGGAGACATCTCTGTCTTCGGCCGTTCGGCATCCCCCGACCTGTCAGAAGGAAAGCCCATGCTCCTCTCCGTCAGCGTTCCCCAACCCCCCTCGCCGCCGTACGACCTGCCCCTGAACACGACCATGCAGACGGTCGCGACGCTGGTGCTCTGGGCCGGCACTGCGATCCTCCTGGCCTACGCGGTCAGGATCGCGCGTGACGAACGCTCCATCCTGCCGGTCGTCCTGGTCCTGGCCGTTGCCACGGGCAGCCTCATCGAGCCGATGTACGACATCGCCTACCACCTGCACTGGCTGGACAACGGCGACCAGTGGACGCTCTTCACCAGCTTCGGCCTGCCACAACCGGTCTGGGTCATGCCGGCGTACGTCATGGTGTTCGGCCTTCCGGCCCTCGTCCTCTACCGCTCGCTGAGCAGGGGAACGACCAGGGCGCGGATCTTCAGGATCGCGGCACTGACCACGTGCACGACCGCCGCTTTCGAGATCACCGCAATCAACCTCGACCTCTACGTCTACTACGGCGAGTCGCCGTGGCGAGTGCTGGACTACCCACTCTTCATCGCCTTCATGGAGGGAACCCAGATCACCGGGTTCGCGGTGCTGGCCGCGGTGCTGAGCCTCAAGGCCACCCGCCAGGTGCACCACCTTGCGCTGTTCGCGCTCTTCCCGTGCAACTTCGCATTCGACGTCCTGGGTGCGGGGTTCCCGACGGTGATCCTGCAGAACTCCTCGGCGAACCCGAGCGACTGGCTGCTCTTCCTCAGCGCATTCGCAAGCGTCGGGCTGGCGGCCACTGCCCTGTGGTGGGCCTCTCAGCTCCTGCTGACCCAGCAGCCGCGCATGGGCGCGCCCAAGGAGGCCGAGACGACCACCTCTCCCGGGGCAGTTCGGTAGCCCGTTCCGGGGAGGAGAGGGGCCTCACCCCAAGGGGGCAGGGGCTTCATCCTCGGGAAGGTCGTGACCGTCCTCACCCCCGTTTTAGGTTCGTGGCACACATCACAGAACCGCGGAGATTGCCGACACCGGATGCGCGTCGACCGCCCGCGAATCGCAGGAAAGCAGGAGTCATGTGGGGCACAATGCCGGACGTCCTTGACAGGGCGTGCACGAACTACCAGGACCGCACCGCCGTCGTCGACGGTGACCGCTCCGTCACCTACACCGAGTTGCGCGACCTCTCCGACAGGATCGGCTCGGCGCTCGTCTCGCTCGGCGTCGAGAAGGGCGACCGGGTCGGACTCCTGCTGCCCAACAGCCTGGAGTTCATCCCGTCGCAGCACGGCATCTGGAAGGCAGGCGCCGTGCTGGTGCAGATGCCGACCAGAGCCTCGGCATCGGTGCAGCAGGCCAACCTGGACCAGACCGAGGCGACCACGCTCATCTACCACGCCTCCTTCGACGACGTGGTGGCGCAGCTGCGGGACGACCTGCCGCAACTGACCACCTACGTCCGGGTCGGCGGAGACCCCTCCGACTCCGCCGACCACGACTTCGGCACGCTCGTCGAGAAGCAGCCCGCGGGCCGCCCCGACGTCGAGATCGACGAGCACGACGAGTGCTACGTGCTCTTCACCTCGGGCAGCACCGGTGAGCCCAAGGGTGTCGTGCAGTCGCACTTCACCTGGGCCCACTACAGCATCACCTCCAGCCTCGACATCGGCGACACCCGCTACGGCGAGGTGTTCGCGCACGGTGCGCCGCTGACCCACTTCACCCAGATCTTCGTGATGCCGACGTTCATCCGAGGTGGCACCAACGTGATGCTGCCGGGCCTCGAGGTGGACGGACTGCTGAAGGCGATCTCCACCCACCGGGTCACCGCCACCGCAGTGGTGCCCACGATCATCTACCTGCTGGTCGACCACCCGAACCGGGACGACTACGACCTGTCGTCGCTGAACACGATGATCTACGCGGGCTCCCCGATCGCACCCGAGCGGCTCAAGGATGCGCTGGAGGTCTTCGGGCAGATCTTCATCCAGACGTACGCCGGCACGGAGCCCGGCTACGTGTCGTGCATGCGCAAGGTCGACCACCGCGTCGACACCGAGGAAGACGTGCGCCGGCTCGCCTCCGGTGGACGCCCGATCCCGTTCGTCGACGTGAGCATCCAGGACGATGACGACAACCAGCTGCCCATCGGCGAGGTCGGCGAGGTCTGCTCGCGCCAGCTCGGACAGATGCTCGGGTACGTCGACTCCTCGCGCAACGCCGAGGCACTGCGCGACGGCTGGGTCCACACCGGCGACATCGGGCGGCTCGACGAGGACGGCTTCCTCTACATCGTCGACCGCAAGAAGGACTTGGTCGTCAGCGGCGGGTTCAACGTCTTCCCGCGGCAGGTCGAGGATGTCATCCTCGCCCACCCGGCGGTGGCCGGCTCGGCGGTCATCGGCGTGCCCCATCCCAAGTGGGGCGAGGCCGTCCACGCCTTCGTCGTGACCAAGCCCGGTCAGACCGTCACGACCGAGGAGATCCAGGCCCACGTGAAGGCCGAGCTCGGATCGATCCCGTCGCCCAAGACGGTCGACTTCATCGACCAGCTGCCGGTGAACCCGGCCGGCAAGGTCGACAAGAAGACGCTGCGCCTCCCGTTCTGGGAAGGCCGCGACCGCCAGGTCGGCTGACCCGCACGACAAACCCCGCAACTTCGAAAACAGGAGCAGTCCAATGAGCACTCCGCACTACAACCTCCACATCAACGGCGAGTGGGTCGACACCGCCGACAAGTACGAGATCCGCAGCCCCGCCACCGGCGAGCTGGTGGCCACGGTCGCCAAGGGCGGGGTGGCCGAGGTCGACGCCGCGGTCGCAGCAGCCAAGGCAGCGCACGCCGAGGGCACCTGGCGCAACACCCCGCCGGCAGAGCGGGCCGCGCTGATCAACGACACGGCGCTGCGCATGGGTGCCCGGCTGGAGGAGCTGGCCGCGCTGCAGACCCGTGAGAACGGGGCCACCATCCGCATCACCGGTGCCCTGCACATCGGCCTCTCCGTGGCGCAGATGCAGTACATCGCGGCCCAGGCGGCTGACTACGAGTTCGAGAAGGCCGGCCCGGCGATCGGCCCGGTCCCTGCGGAGGGCATCTTGCGGCGCGAGCCGCTCGGCGTCGTCGGCGCGATCGTGCCGTGGAACATCCCGATGCTCACCATTGTCTGGAAGGTCGCACCCGCGCTCCTGGCCGGCAACACCGTCGTACTCAAGCCCGACGAGCACGCACCGCTCATCGCGCTCGAGCTGATGAAGGAATTCGAGGCGGCCGGTCTGCCCAAGGGTGTACTGAACGTGGTCGTCGGCGACGGCGAGGACGCCGGTGCCCGGCTGAGCGCCCACCCCGACGTACGCAAGGTCGCCTTCACCGGCTCGACGTCCGTGGGCCAGAGCATCCTGGCCGCATCGGCCGACACGGTGAAGCAGGTGACCCTCGAGCTCGGCGGCAAGGGCCCGAACATCATCCTCGACGACGCCGACCTCTCGGTCGCCATCGACGGTTCCATCTACGCCTGCATGGCCAACAACGGCCAGGCCTGCGAGGCGGGCACCCGCCTGCTGGTGCCCTCGTCGAAGCGTGACGAGATCATCGAGCGGTTGGTCGCCAGGGTCAGCACGATGACCATCGGCGACCCGCTGGACCCGGCCACCGACATCGGGCCGCTGATCACCGGGGACCAGCGGGACCGCGTGCTCGCCCACATCGAGGCCGCTGAGTCCCAGGGCGCCAAGGTGGCCGTCGGCGGTGGCGCGCCCAGTGGAGCGGAGTTCGCGAACGGCAACTTCGTCGAGCCGACCGTGATCGTCGATGTCACCAACGACATGAAGATCGCCCGCGAGGAGGTCTTCGGTCCGGTCCTGACGGTGCTCACCTACGACACCGTCGAAGAGGCCGTCGCCATCGCCAACGACACCGACTACGGCTTGTCGGCCGGAGTGTGGGGCACCGATGAGGCCCGGACGCTCGATGTGGCCCGCCAGCTCGAGGCCGGAATGGTCTTCGTCAACGACTGGCACGTGCTGCACCCGGCGTACCCCTTCGGCGGCTACAAGCAGAGCGGCCTTGGTCGCGAGGGCGGCCCCGACGCACTCGACGAGTACACCGAGCAGAAGTACATCTCCGTCGACCGCTCCGGCGGCGTGGAGAACAAGGCCTACGCGATCGTGCTCAGCACGCCGGCCTGACCGTCCCTTCCACCAGGAGAGCGAACGAGGCGAAGAACCATGGATCCCCACACCGACGAGCAGTACGACGGCCAGGTGCGCGTCGAGGCTGCACTGGAAGAGCTGCGGCTCGGACGCGGCGTGGTCGTCTTCGACGACAGCGACCGTGAGAACGAAGGCGACCTCATCTATGCGGCCGAGCACATGACGGCCGAGTCGATGGCCTTCGTGATCCGCCACACCAGTGGGCTCGTCTGTGTGGGGATGGCCGGCGATCGTCTCGACGAGCTGGACCTGCCTCCCATGGTCGAGGCGGCCAGCGATCCCCGGGGGACTGCGTTCAGCGTCTCGGTGGACCTCAAGGGCGTGACCACCACGGGCATCTCGGCTGCGGATCGCGCGATCACGTCGCGGGCCCTGGCCACCCCGGGAGTCGGCGCCGAGCAGTTCAGCAGGCCCGGACACGTCTTTCCTCTCCGTGCCCGCCCCGGCGGCGTCCTGCAGCGTTCGGGACACACCGAGGCCGCAGTTGACCTCTGCCGGCTGGCCGGGCTGCAGCCGGCCGGCGTGCTCGCCGAGATCACGAACCCCGACGGCACCATGGCACGGATGCCGGACCTCCTGGAGTTCGCCCGCGAGCACCAGATGGTGTTGCTCTCGGTGGCGGACCTGGTCCGCCACCGGATGCGCCGGGAGACCCTCGTCAAGCGCACGGCCACCGCCGCCGTGCCCACGCCGTACGGCGTCTTCCGGGCCAGCACGTACCGCTCGGACGTGGACGGGACCGAGCATGTCGCATTCGTCCACGGCAACCCCGACGGGATGCGCGACGTGCTGGTCCGGGTGCACTCGGAATGCCTGACCGGCGACGTGTTCGGCGCCCGCCGGTGCGACTGCGGTGAGCAGCTGAACCTGGCGTTGGAGCGGATCGGACAGCACGGCACCGGCGTCGTGGTCTACCTGCGAGGGCACGAGGGCCGCGGCATCGGCCTGAGCCACAAGCTGCAGGCCTACCAGCTGCAGGACGAGGAGGGCCTCGACACCCTCGACGCGAACCTGGCGCTCGGACTGCCGGTCGACAGCAGGGAATACGGCGTCGGCGCCCAGATCCTCCGCGACCTGGGCATCACGTCGGTGCGCCTCATGACCAACAACCCGGCCAAGTTCTACGGGCTCTCCGACTACGGCGTGACCATCTCCGAGCGAGTGCCCCTCCAGGTCGCGCCCAACGAGCACAACCTCGGCTACCTGCGTGCCAAGGCCGCACGACTCGATCACGAGCTGGCCGACGAGCCACTCAACGCCATCCCCCATGACGAGCAGGCCCTGCCCGCCCACGAACGGAGCGCATCGTGACCAGCACCGCCACCCCTGTCAGCAACATCCCCGAGAAGTTCCGTGAGGCGATGTCGGCCTTCCCGAGCGGCGTCACCCTCATGACGACGACCGGGCCGGACGGCGAGCCCCGCGGCTTCGCGGCGAGCTCCTTCTGCTCGCTCTCACTCGACCCGGCCCTCGTCCTGGTCTGCCTCGCGAAGACGGCCCAGTGCCACGACGCGTTCCTCCAGAACGACCAGTGGTCGATCCAGATCGCCGGCGCCGCCCACATCGACCTGATCAACCGGTTCTCCACCAAGGGGGTCGACAAGTTCGGTGGCGGCGAGTTCCTGCCGGACCACCGCGGTGTGCCTGTTCTGCTGGACGCCGCCGTACTGATCGAGTGCGAGGCGCACGAGCGCTACGACGGCGGTGACCACACCATCCTGGTCGCCCGAGTGATCGAGGTGGACCTGGACGACCGCCCGGCCGTCCTCTACTTCCAGCGTGAGTTCCGGCACCTCGACCACCAGATGGCCGAGGGAGACTTCCGGTGAGTGTCGACACCGAGGCACGCCCGGCGTCCGAGGACAACTCCGACATCACCCGGCCGCTGACCCTCAGCGGACGGGTGATGCACAAGTCGCCGTCGGGCGTACGTCGGGTCCTGGTCGACGTCGGCGAGGGAGGGCAGCTGCTGGGCTACCTCGTCAAGACCGCGATCAAGGAGCCCCGCGGCTACTGGGGGGCCACCCGCGACGAGATGTACCACATGCTGCGGTTCTGCTGGCTCCCCGTGACCCTGGCCGTCGGTGGCTTCTCGTTCCTGATCGCCAACTACGCCTACGACCTGGTCAGCCTGCTGGGCGCGGGCAACCGGCTCGGCACCTACTTCGTGTTCGCCAGTCTGCGCGAGATCTCCCCCTTCGCGACCGGCATGGCCGTCGCAGGTGTGATGGGGACGGCCATGACCGCCGACCTGGGCGCGCGCAAGATCCGCGAGGAGCTCGACGCCTTCACGGTGCTCGGCATCGACGCCATCCGCACTCTGGTGCTGCCGCGCGTCATCGCCATCACCGTGATGATGGTGGGCTTCAACATCCTCGGCAGCCTCCTCGGCATGTCGATGGCGATGATCTCCGCCACCACGCTGGGCACGACCTCGCCGGGCGCCTTCCTGGGCAACCTGCTCGGTTCCATGACGGTTCCCGAACTGGTCGGCACGAACGTCAAGTGCATGCTGATCGGCTTGTTCATCGGGATCGTCTCCGCCCAGAAGGGACTCACCGCCAAGGGCGGCGCCGAGGGCGTCGGCCGGGCCGTTAACGAGGCCGTCGTGCTCTCGTTCGCCGCGGTCTGGGTCTTCAACTTCATCGTCAACGCCACGATGCTCGGGCTCAACCCCGAGATGCTGATCAGTAGGTAGGGGCTCCCATGACAACCACGACACACGATGCCACGCACCGGTCCGACGAGGGCGAGGACGAGGACGACAACCAGCCGAGCGCCGCCAGCGCCGGCGGCATGGGCGGATACAGCGACGGTTCCTCACTTCTTGCGGACCTCGGCAGCATCGCCACGTTCAGTTTCGGGGTGTTCAAGAGCCTCCCCGACGTCCGCCACTACGGCACCGAGGTGCTGCGCCAGGCCGGCATCATCATCCTGAAGAGCACCTTCATCATCTGGTTCATGATGTGCATGCTCGCCGCGGAGATCGCGCTCGAGGCGCACTACCTGCTCGCCCAGCTCGGCGCCGGTGGCTACACCGCGGTGTTCAGCTCGACCGGCGACTACACCGTGGCCCCGGAGATGTGGGGCTGGATCCTGTCGGCCAAGGTCGGCTGCGGCCTGGTCGCCGAGCTGGGGTCGATGCGAATCAGCGAGGAGATCGACGCGCTCGAGGTGATGGGCCTCGACTCCCGGGCCTACCTGGTCACCACCAGGATCCTGGCAATCGTCATCGTGACCCCGTTCATGTTCGTCACTGGCACCGGCTTGATGTACATCCTGGGGTACTACCTGAACGTCCATGTGTTCCACAGCGTCTCGGCCGGAGGCTACCTGTCGGTGTTCTGGTCGTTCACCACCCAACAGGACCTCATCCTCTCGCTCCTGCAGGGCTCGATCATGGGCATCCTGATCATCCTGGTGGCCTGTTACTACGGCTACAACGCCAGCGGTGGACCCGTGGGCGTCGGCAAGGCCACCGCCAAGTCGATGGTGATCAACCTCGTCATCGTCAGCGTGCTCGGCGCGGTCTTCCAGCAGCTCTTCTTCGGCGCCCTCTCCCGCGCGCCCATCAGCTTCTAGCGCGCCGGCCCCGGCACCCACGTCTTCCCGAAAGGAATCTCGTCATGTCCCACCAGCAGCTCACTCTCGAGGGTGAGACCAGGTCCTATGAGGACATCTACAGCAACGGCATCGTGGCAGACCACGCGGACGGTGTGACGCACAGCGTCAACATCAAGAACGTCAAGAAGTCGTTCGGCTCCTTCGACGTGCTGACCGGGCTGAACATCGACTTCGCTGACGACGCGATCACCACGGTCCTCGGCCCGTCGGGCACCGGCAAGAGCGTGCTGCTCAAGCACATCGTCGGCCTGCTCGAACCCGACTCGGGTGTGGTCGAGGTGTTCGGCCAGGACATCTGGGGCATCTCTGCCAAGGAGCGGCAGGAGATCCGAAAGCGTTTCGGCGTGCTGTTCCAGGACGGCGCCCTGTTCGGGTCGATGAACATCTACGACAACGTGGCGTTCCCGCTGCGCAAGCACACCGACAAGCGTGAGTCGGAGATCCGCAAGATCGTGATGGGCCACCTCGAGGAGGTCGGCCTGACCCGAGCGGTCGGCAAGTATCCAGGTGAGGTCTCCGGCGGCATGAAGAAGCGAGCCGGATTCGCTCGCGCACTGGTGCTGAACCCCAGCGTCGTGATGTTCGACGAGCCCGACTCGGGTCTGGACCCGGTCCGCACCAGCCTGCTCAACGACCTGATCCTCAAGATGCACGCCGAGCACGGTGGCACCTACGTCCTGGTCACCCACGACATCCGCACCGCCCGCAAGGTCAGCGACTACGTGGGTGTCGTGTGGGGCGGGAAGCTGATCCACTACGGCGAGACCGAGGAAGCCTTCAACTCCGACATGCCGTTCGTGCGTCAGTTCCTCTCCGGCGACTCCGTCGGCCCGCTCGGGATGGACTGATGGCAATGCGTGCGAAACCTCTTCTGGGCGCCCTCGCGGTGGCTGCCGTCGTCGTCGGCGGCGTGACCATGGCGGGCGACGACGACTACGAGGTGAAGATGGTGATGCCCTCGGCCGCCCAGGTGTCCGAGCGCACTCCGGTGTGGATCAACGGCCACCACGCCGGCCAGGTCGAGGACCTCGCGGTGAAGGACGGCAAGGCCGTGGTGACGATCTCCCTGGATGACGACTTCGGCCCCATCCATGAGGGCACCACCTCACGCGTGGAGTGGGTCTCCGCCGTCGGCGAGCGGGTCCTCACCCTCTACCCGGGACCCGAGAAGAACTCCCGTGTCCCCGACGGCTCCTACCTGGAGGCGAAGTCGCACCAGGTCGAGGTCGACCAGGTCCTGTCCACCCTCGATGCCCCGACCCGCAAGCGGCTGACCTCGTTGATCGGGCAGCTGGACAAGAGCGTCGACGGGCACGAGGACGACCTGCGGCGCACCATCCGTGGTGCGGCCGGCACCGTCGACGCCCTCGGTGAGGTGCTCCGCGCGGTCGGCAAGGACGGCCCGGCGATCAGGTCGCTGGTCAAGGAGCTCAGCCGGATGACCGACGTCGCCGCCTCGCGCCGGGAGTCGATCGCGTCGACGGTCTCCGACCTGGATGCTGCCACGGGTGCGATCGCCGGGCACCAGGAAGACCTCTCGAGCACGCTGAACAAGCTGCCCGGGACCCTGAGGACCGCGCAGAACACGCTGGACAAGGTGCCCGGTGCGTCCACCGAGACCGTCGCCCTGCTCGAGGACCTGCGCCCGGCTGTCAGTCACCTGCCCGGCGTCAGCAAGAACCTGGCGCCGACCCTCGTCGACCTTCGGCCGACCGTGGCGCAGCTGCGTCCCCTGCTGTCCTCGGCCGACGAGCTGCTCGAGCAGACGCCCGAGCTCCTGGACACCAGTCACGCAGTCCTCCCCACTGCCGACGACCTCGTCGGCGACCTCGGACCGGCCATCTCGTTCCTCCGCCCCTACACCCCCGAGGCGGTGGGCGGCCTCTTCAACTGGGGCCAGGCCTTCGCGCCCTACGACGGTGCGGGCCACACCTGGGCCGGTCTCCTGGCCCCCGGGACCAGCGCCCTCAACGAGACCCCTGTTCCCCTGCCCACCGCACGTCAGAACCCGCGCCCGGCACCCGGCCAACCGGTCAACCAGCCGTGGACCGACGCGAACGGAAGTGAGATCCGATGAAGCCGAACCCCAAGAAGCTGGCCGCCGTCGGCGTGGGTGTGGTCGGCCTGGCCATGGTCGGAAACCACTTCGTCAGTGACGACGTGGCCGACGACCAGGTCCGGGTGACCGCGGTGTTCAGCGACGCCAGCCCCTTGGTGGCCGGCAACGTGGTGAAGGCCGCCGGCGTCCAGGTCGGCAGCATCACCGACATCGACCTCGAGAACGGCAAGGCCGAGGTCGAGATGGTGCTGGACCGTTCCGTCCTCCCGCTGCACGAGGACGTCACCGCCACGATCACCACCCAGGACCTCCTCGGCGAGCGGTTCATCGCGCTCGACCGGGGCAGCCCCGACTCTCCGGAGCTCGAGGACCCGATGGTGATCTCGCAGAAGCACACGGCACGCGTCGTCGACCTGCAGGACGTGCTCGGCTCACTCGACACACCGACCTCGGCGGCACTCGCTGCCCTGGTGACGGAGTCCGGAGAGGCCCTGAAGGGCCAGGGGGAGCAGACCGACGCCGCCATCGCCGCGCTCGGGCCGGCGATGACCCAGAGCCGCGACCTCGCCGCGATCCTGTCGGGTCAGAACGAGCTGCTCGGCCAGTTGGTCGACAACGTCCAACCCGTCGCCTCGGCCCTCGGCACCGAGAAGGGTCGCAGCCTGGACCACCTGGTCAGCTCGACCACCGATGCCCTGGGCATCGTCGCCGCCGAACGCGAGACCTTGCAGAGCGCCCTGGAGCGTCTGCCCGGCACGATCTCCAGCTCCCGGGCGGCCTTGGCCGAGCTGGCCGGCGTCGCCGACCCGGCGACCCGCACCCTTGGCTCCCTCCGTCCGGTGACTGACGACCTGGTCGACATCAGTGGTGAGCTACAGCGCTTCGCGGACGCGGCCGATCCGGCCCTCGCGTCGCTGCCCCCGGTGCTCAAGAAGGCCGACGAGCTGCTCGCCCAGGCCGGCCCGGTCGCCGCGGCCCTCCGCCCGACGGCGCGGGACCTGGTGCCCACCAGCGCCGCGGCGGAGCGACTCACCACGGGGGCGGTCAGCGGCCAGCACCTGACCGACCTCCTCGAGTTCGTCAAGGGCTGGTCGATGGCGACCAGCGACTACGACGCCATCAGCCACTACTTCAAGGCGATGGTCCCGCTGTCGCCGAACGCGCTGGGCGACACCGCCGCCGGTCTCGTGCCGGCCCTTCCGGACGACATCCTGCACGGACTGCCCGTGCCCGCGGCACCCGAGGTCCCGCTGCCGGGCCGCCCCGGCGCTCCGAAGAACACGGCACCACCGACCAGCGATTCGGCGCCGCCGAGCACGGAGAAGAGTGCCACCGGCCTCTCCCAGCCTCAGGAGAACGCGCTGCTCGAACAACTTCTCGGAGGTTTGAAGTGACTGTCAAGGTGACCCCCGACTTCCTGGCGCGATCGGTCGCGTTCCGGGCAGGCATCGTCGTGCTCGTCGTGCTCGCCGGTGTCCTGTTCCTGACCTTCAAGGCACAGACCGGCATGCCGTTCGCGAAGACGACCGAGGTTCAGGCCCTCGTCTCCGACGTGCACTCCCTGCGTGCCAACGACGCCGTCCGCCAGAACAGCAAGAGGATCGGCCGGGTCAAGGCCGTCGAGTACAAGGACGACGCGGCCCTGGTGACGTTGGAGCTGGACGGCGACGTCGACGTCTACAAGGACGCCACCGCGGCGGTCTGGGACCTCTCCGCGTTGGCCACCAAGTTCGTCGAGTTCGACCCCGGCACCAGCAAGGCTGGTGGCTTGGCGGGCGAACCCATCCCGGTGACACAGACCGAGGACTCGGCGGACCTGCACCAGCTGCTCAACGTGCTCGACCCCAAGACCCGCGCCGCCGCCACGCGGACCTTGCGCGAGGTCGGCGGGGGAGCGGCCGGCCACGGCACGGATCTCAAGGCGTTCCTTGCCGAGGCCCCTGACCTGCTGGGCGACGTGGGCGCCGTGTCGAAGGCCCTCGCCGACCCCGACGCGGATCTCGCGGAGCTGCTGCAGGGCGCCAACCTGCTGGCCACGCGCTTCCACGGGCGCGAGTCGGAGATCGCACAGCTGGTGCGGCAGTCGGACCAGACCCTGACCGCGATCTCCACCGACTCGGGAACGCCGCTGCGCGAGACCGTACGCCGCCTCCCCGGCACGCTCGACGACGTCGACCAGGCAATGGACAGCCTGCAGGCGCCCCTGTCTCGCACCCGGGAGGCGATGGTCGCCCTCGAACCCGGTGCCAAGGCACTCGGGAAGTCGGAGAAGGATCTTCGCGGCTTCCTGGTGGATGCCGTCCCGGTCGCCCACCAGGTGCCCGGTGTGTCCGAGCTGGCCCTGCCTGCAGTCGACGACCTGACCCGGACCCTGTCCGATGCCCGTCCCCTGGTGCCCGAGGTGCGGCAGGCGGTCGGCGACCTGCTCACGCCGTTGCGCGTGCTGTCGCGCTACTCCACCGACATGGCGCAGCTGTTCCTGCGCGGCGCCAGCTTCGTCTCGCAGGGACCCAACCCGGGTGTGCGCTACGCACGGCTCGGTGTCACACCCGGTGTGAACACTGTGACCGGCGGACTCCTCCGCTCCGGGAACCTTCCGCAGAACCAGTACCCGCGACCGGGTGTTGCCCAATACGACCGTGCCCAGGGCCTGCCCCCGGGCCTGCCCGAAGGGGTGACCCGATGAGTGCCCGATCATTTGCCTCCAGCCTCAAGCCACGTACGCCGAAGGCGGCCGGGGTGATGGTGATGGTGTTCCTGCTGGGATTCGCCCTGCTTGCCTTCAACCGGCCGAAGGTCGAGACCACCCTCGCCTCGGGGGAGAACCTGCAGGCGGAGTTCTCGGCGTCCTACAAGCTCGTGCCCTACCAGAGCGTCGTGAAGCTGGCCGGCGTCGAGGTCGGCACCGTGACAGGTGTCGAACGATCCGAGGGCGACCGGGCCGTCGTCGAGATGAAGCTCCACGACGGCACCCGCGACAAGCTCGGCACCGCGCCCAGCGCCAACGTGCGTCCCACCCTGGTCCTGGGCGGCACCTACTACGTCGAGCTGGTGCCCGGCGGCGAGGAAGGTGACGTCCGTGAGGGCAGCACCATCCCGGTGAAGCGCACGACGGTACCCGTCGAGCTGGACCGGGTCCTGAGCGCCGTCACGCCGGATGCTTCGGACGCGGTCAAGGGGACGGTGAAGAACCTCGACCGGACCATGAACAGGGCAGGTGACCGGGAGCTGCGCAGGCTGCTCACCAACGGTCCAGGAACGCTGGAACCCGCGAGCGAGGTGCTTTCGCACTTGCGCGGAACGGTTCCGGCCACGGACCTGACACGTGTGGTCGACGGGCTGCGCAACACCTCCGCCGCCCTCAACAGCGAGAGCGGACAGCTGGACTCGATCCTGACCGACCTCGGCACCGTGTCGTCCGCCCTGGCCGACTCGAGGACCCCTCTGGCAGAGACCCTGGACAACGGTCCCGAGACGATGCGGGTGACCCGGGCCGGGCTTGCCGACCTCGACAGTACGCTCGACAAGCTGGGCACCACCGCGAAGTCGTTCCGGCCGGCGGCCCGTGAGCTCGACCCGGTGCTGGCCGAGCTCGACACCGTGCTCGAGACCGCGCGTCCGGTGATCGCCGACGCCCGGGTGGTAGTCCGCGACGCCCGGCCCCTGGTCAAGGACCTCGTGCCGACCAGCATCGACGCGACCGGAGTCCTCAACGACTTCAAGGGGCCCGTCCTCAACCGGCTCAACGGGCCGGTCAAGAAGGCGGTCAACTCGTCCTGGAAGGGCAAGGGCCTCTACGAGGGTGGAGGAAACGACAACCTCCTCTACGAAGAGGTCGGCTACCTGCTCTCCGACACCGCCGACGTCTTCAAGTTCCACGACAAGAACGGTGCGATGGGACGACTGATGGCCGGTGTCGGCGTCAACACCCCGGGTGGGGTGATCAGCAAGTCGTTGATCCAGTACCTGGAGTCGGCGGGCTTCCTGCTGCCGGCCGGTCCGGAGGAGGGCGCCAACGAGGGTGAGCCGAAGCCTCCGCTCGGTACGTCGCCCCCGTCCGCCGATCCCATCCTGCCCAAGGCCGGGCTGGACTCCCTCCAGCTTCCCCTTGTCTCGAGGAGCACACGATGAGTACGCAAGGCCGATTCGCGGCCCACATCGAGCGACTGAAGACCGTCCCCGGTCTGGGTCGCGACGTGGGCGCACTGACCGTGTTGATGGTGCTGGGCGTCCTGTCCGCAGTGATCATCAAGTCCTACCTGGGCGGGAGCGCCCCGTGGAGTGACCAGACCATCGTCAAGGCGGAGTTCGCGCAGGTTCCCGGCCTGAACCCCGAGAGCCAGAACAGCGTGACCATCGCCGGGGTCAAGGTCGGCGCGGTGACGCAGACCGAGGCGACCGACGACGGCACGGCTGTCGTCACGATGAGGCTTGACGGCAACTACGACATCTACAAGAACGCCCAAGCGGTGCTCCGTCCGAAGAACCCGCTCAACGAGATGCAGCTGGAGCTGAACCCGGGCACCAAGTCGGCCGGCCGGATGACCGAACGTGACGTCCTGCCGGTCACCCAGACCAAGCGACCGATCCAGGCCGATGAGATCCTCGGCCACCTCGACGAGCGCTCTCAGTCAGCACTGACCGACCTGCTGCTCGAGTCCGACGTGGCCTTGGCACGGGCCCCGCAGAACCTTCCACCGGGACTTGGTGCCACCTCCGACACGCTGGACTCCCTGCAGCCGGTCGTCAAGGAACTGGCCACCCGCAAGGAGCGGATCGCGACGCTGGTCACGGCCCTGGGCGACATCTCCCAGGCCGTCGGATCCAACGACGAGCGGATCACCAGGCTCGCGTCGTCGACCGAGCAGACCCTGTCGGTCCTGGCTGGCAGCGACAAGGCGTTGCGCGCCAGCCTCAAGGAGGTCCCCGGGCTCACGGTCCAACTCCGTCGTGCCCTCGGCAGCACCCAGGAGCTCACCACACAGCTCGACCCGACGCTGGACAACCTGGACAAGGCCTCGAAGGACCTGCCGCCCGCCCTGACCCGCTTCCAGTCGACGATCGGCAACCTGGGCGACACGCTCGACTCCGCCAAGCCGGTGCTCGACAAGGCCACCGGCGTCATCGCCGACCTGCGACCGACCGTGGCCGACGCCGGCACGTCGCTGCGCACCCTGCGCACGGTGACCGGGCGCCTGGACCACGACACGCTGACCGTCATGAACTACCTGACCGACATCAACGCGTTCGTCTACAACACCTCGTCGGTCTTCGGTGCCGGTGACGCCAACGGCGGCATCATCCGCGGTCACCTGATGGTGCCGCTCCCCGGCGCCGCTGTCCTTCCCAACAAGCTCGACCAGGGCCGAGGAGACAACTGATGAGATTCGGAATCGGTGCGACTGCCGGGCGGACCCTGGCACTGGTCGCGTTCTTCGCGGCGGTCGCGATGATCATGTACTTCTTCTACTCCGGAACAGGTGCCAAGCGCCCCTTCATCGACTCCGGCGAGTACACCGCCACGGTGAAGATGAAGGACGTCGACAACCTGGTCATGGCCGGACAGGTGCAGATCGCGGGCGTCCGGGTCGGACAGGTCCGCTCGGTCGAGCGCCTCGACGGTGGCGGGCTGGAGGTCGAGTTCGCCCTGGACGACGAGCAGGCCCCCCTTCACGAGGGTGCCCAGCTCCGGCTCGCCGAACGCTCGCTCGTCGGCGAGACCTACCTCGCCCTGACCGACGGCAAGGGGGCCGAGCTGCCCTCCGGCACCGAACTCCCGGAGGACGCCGTGGAGCCGAGTGTGCAGCTCCGTGACGTCCTGGCCAGCGTGGACGAGCAGACCCGCGGCGACCTGAGGAGCCTGCTCCGTTCGCTCGGTGAAGGCACCTCCGGGACCAAGTCCGACACGGCGGCGCTGTTGACCGGCATGGGCAACCTCGGCCGCGAGGGTCACACCGCCCTCGATGCCATCGCCGCCCAGTCATCCGACCTGACGGCGCTGGCCCGCGAGACCACCCAGGTCCTCGCGGCACTGGACACCGGTCAGGGACAGATCGCCAGCCTGGTGAAGAACGCGAACCGGCTCACGGCCTCCACCGCGGGGCAGCGACAGGCGATCGAGGACACCCTGCGCCTGGCGCCTGGCGTCCTCGACACGGCATCGACGGCGTCCGGTTCGCTGGAATCGCTGGCAACGGCGCTCCTGCCGGTCGCCACCGACCTGCGGGCCGCCGGACCGGATCTCTCCCTCGCCCTGCGCGAGCTCCCGTCCACCACCACCGACCTGCGCCGCATGCTTCCCTCGATGTCGGGCGTGCTGGACAAGGCCCCGGCCACCTTGAAGCGGGTGCCGACGATCAGCAAGGACCTGCAGTCGATCATCCCGACGGCCCAGGCGACCCTGGCCGACGTCAACCCGATGCTCGCCTACGTCAAGCCCTACGGTCCGGAGTTGGCGGCGTACTTCGCCAACTTCAACGCGGTGCTCAACTACCGCGACGAGAGCGGCGCCTACTACCTGCGACTGACCCCGCTGGTGAACACCCACTCGCCGGGCCTGCCGATCTCGACCGACGGACTGCTGGGGAACTACACCAACCCCTACCCGGCACCCGGCACCGGAGCGACTCCCGGTCCGTTCAAGGGTGACTACCCGCGTGTGGAGAGGGACGGACGGTAACCGTGACTCCGTTGCGTCGCCTGCTCGGACTGGTGCTCATCGCGATGGCGATCGCGATGGTGGGCATCGGTCTGAGCCAGGTGCGCACGGACACCACCAGCGCCTCCTTCCTGTCGCTGGACGACCCGAGCCAGAAGGCGAGTCTCGAAGCCGCCCGTTCGTTCGGGGGCGACCCGATCGTCGTGGTTGCGGAGTCGAAGAAGTCCGGAGGACTGCTCGGTCGGGAACAGATCACCGCGCTGGTCGGGCTCGAGGGGGAACTCTCCCGCCTGCCCGACGTCGCCGTCGTCTACGGCCCCGGCACCGTGCTCAACCAGGTCGCCGGCCAGGCCCAGAACATGCTGGCCACGATCTCCGGCCGCCGCGACGGACTGCGAGCGGACGCCGAGCAACGTGCCCGGGCGGCCGGAGCGAGCAAGGCCGAGGCGACCAAGGCGGCGGACGCGGCGGTCGCGAAGTTCGACGTCCGTTACGGCAGCCTGCTCGCCAAGGGCCTGCCCGCTGGCCTGCCCACCTTGCGCAACCCCGGCTTCGTCCGCGCGGTCGTCTTCGACGAGGAGGGCGAGCCGCGTCAGCAGTGGCGCTTCGTCGTGCCCCGTCCCAATGCGATCGCCATCGTCGTCCGGCCCCGCGAGGGCCTCGACCAGGCGGCCACCGAACGACTCGTGGAGCGCACCAAGAAGGCGGTCGGGGACGCCGGGCTCCAGACCACCAAGGTGACCGTCACCGGCATGCCGGTGATCGCCTCGGGTCTCGGAGGGATGCTGCGGCACGAGATCCCGCTCCTGGGCTCGGTAGCCCTGGTCCTGATCGGGGCGTGCTACGCCTTCCTCCCGTGGCTCTCCCGTCGCCGGGCACGGCTCCTTCCGTTGGTGGCCACACTGGGCGCGACCGCGATCACGCTCGCGCTGTTCGGCTGGCTGGACCACCCCCTGTCCCTGGGCGTGGTGGCGTTCCTGCCGATCATCATGGGCACCGGCAGCGACTTCCCGGCGTACCTGCTCCGCGGCGCCGACCGTCGCCGGGTCATCGTGACTGCCGTCGCCGCAGCGGCGGGCTTCCTGTCGCTGGCGATCTCCCCGGTCCCCTTCGTCCGAGACCTCGGCATCGCACTGGCCACCGGCGTCCTCATCGCCGTGGCCCTCGGCCTGCTGATCAGCAAGCTGGCCCCGCGCTCCGCGGAACTGCCCGACGTGCCCGAGGCGACCCTCGAGCCGGCCGCTGTGCCGGTGCGCGGCAGGGCGTTGTCGCCGCTCGCACGGTTCGGCGTCCTGATGGGCGCAGGGGCGATCGGGCTGGTCGGGTGGCTGGCACTGCCGCACCTCGACATCGCGGCCCAGCCGGAGCAGCTGGCCCAGGGCGTCCCGGAGCTCGACGACGCGACGTACGCCGAAGGGGTGCTGGGCTCGGCCGGTGAGGTGCAGGTCTTCGTCCGCGGGGACGACGTGCTCACGCCCGCGAACCTGGCCTGGATGAACCGTGCACAGGAGATCACGCTGCGCCGCTTCGGGGATCGGCTGCACCCCGTGGCCAGCCCTCCCTCGCTCCTGGCCTTCCTCGGTGAGAACCCCACGGTCTCCCAGATCCAGGCCGGGCTCGACCAGATGCCTCACTACCTCCGCAGCTCCGTGATTCGCGACGACCGGCGCCAGGCCGTGCTCAGCTTCGGGATCGAGCTCGATGACGTGGGCGAGCAGCAGCAGTTGCTCCGGGACCTGCGCGAAGCGCTCCCGCCGCCACCGGACGGCACCACCGTTGATCTCGCCGGGCTCCCGGTCGTGACCGGACGCAGCTACGAGCTGGTGTCGCAGGACCGCTACCTGGCAAGCCTCGCCGGGATCGGTGCGGCCGGCCTGGTGCTGCTCATCGGACTCCGCCGACGGGCCGACGCCCTCCGTGCGGTCGGCGCCGCATCACTGGCGACCGGCTGGGGCCTGGCGGGTGCCTGGTTCCTGGGAGTCTCACTCACGCCGTTGACGGTCACCCTCGGCTGCCTGGCCACCGCCACGGCCTGCGAGTTCAGTGTCCTGCTCGGCGCCGGGCGAGTCGGCCCACGGAGCGTCGTCGTACGCCGGGCGGTCCTGGTCGCCGCCGCGGCCGCTGCGTCCGGCTACCTGGCACTGATCGTCTCGGGGCTGGCCGTGATTCGTGACTTCGGGCTCTTCCTCGCGGCCACCGTCGGGTTGTCGCTCCTGGCCGCACAGGTCATGCGACTGACCACCTCCCCGACGCCGGTGGCCGCGCCCGCAGTCAACCAGACCGAACCGACTCGAATGAAGGTGAAGCTGTGAAGATCCCCAAGCTCTCCCTGCCGCAACGCACGCGAACCCGGGTCGGGGCACTCGTCGCCCTGGTGGCGGTGGTCGCCGTCGGCGCGGGTGCCGGCTACCGCATGTTCACCGGCCTGCCCGACGACGCCGTCCTCGAGTACGACGGCCAAGTGATCACCCAGCACGACCTCGACGAGCGGGTCGACGCGCTCGGTGCCCTGTACGGAATCCAGAAGCCCGCCGCGGCCGACGCCCAGGACACCTTCCAGCGAGACGCCGCCAAGGCCGTCGCGGTCAGCCTCATCCTCGACGATGCCGCCGAGGAGTACGACATCGTGATCTCCGACAAGTCCGCCCGTGACACGCTCGCCGCGATGCTCGAGGAGCAGCTGGCCGACCCGCGCAAGGACTTCAACCAGCTGCTGGCGAAGTTCGGGATCAGCGAGGACGACGTACTCGAGGAGATCAAGCGCCAGCAGGCGATCGCCCTACTCTTCCGGGAGATCACCCAGGACGCGGTCGACGGAGTCGGCGCCGACGACGTGCGGTCCTACTTCGACGACGACCCGTCGAGGTTCGCCCTCCCGGAGCAGCGTCGCCTGAGCAACATCGTGGTGAGCAACCGCAAGGACGCCCGCACGGTGGTTGCCGCAGTACGAGGCGGGACGGACTTCGCGACCGTGGCACGCAAGGTCTCGCTCGACGACGCGACCCGCGACAAGGGCGGTGACCTGGGCACTGTCACCGCGGCGGAGCTCGACGAGGCGTTCGCCGAGCCGGCGTTCGCAGCGGGCAAGGGCCGCGTCTTCGGACCCGTGAAGACGCCCTACGGCTGGAACGTCGGCCGGGTCGTCGCGGTGACTCCCGGGCGGGCCATGCCCTTCGCCAGGGTCAAGGACCAGGTCGCGGACGCAGCCCGCTCGGAGGCAGCACTCAAGGCCTGGCGAGAGTGGCTCAAGGACGAGATCAAGGACGCCGACGTCGAGTACGCCGACGACTACCGCCCGAAGAACGCCGACGAGCCGCCGGCCGACGCCGGTGTCAGCCCCGGGACCCTGGAAGACCGATGACCCCGGTCCTGATCAGTGCCCTCGTCGCAGCCGGCTTCGTGTCACTGAGCCTGTGGGGCTTGCGCAACGTCGAGGAGCTCGTCCCCGAACGACCGTCCATGGCCCGACGGGACAAGGAGCTCCGCTCACTGAAGCGGGGCGCCAGGTCGTGCTTCCTGATCGGCCTGCTCTTCGCCACGTGGGCCGTCGTGTTGGCGGTCAACCTCGTGCTGGACAGCCGCTGATCCCCCCCTTTGGGAGGGGTAACAACCTCCCCGACGACGACGCCGACGTTCGGCGAAATCGAGACCATTTCCAGTGTGAGGCCGACCGGTTCCGGTGGCCGTACAGCAGGAGGAAAAGACGTTGACGACATTGCGTACGGCCGTGGACCCCCGCGGCGATCAGTTTCAGGAGAACCGCGCCGTCCAGGAGGCGGCTCTCGCGGAGCTCGAGCAGCAGTTGGACCTGGCGCGAGCCGGTGGCGGGGCCAAGTACGGCGACCGGCACCGCGCCCGCGGAAAGATGCTGGCCCGGGAGCGGATCGAGCTGCTGCTCGACCGTGACGCGCCGTTCCTCGAGTTCTCGTCGTTGGCGGCCTGGGGAACCCAGTTCACCGTCGGCGCCAGCATCGTCACCGGCCTCGGCGTCGTCTCCGGTGTCGAGTGCGTGATCATTGCCCACGACCCGACGGTCCGCGGCGGAACGATGAACCCCTACACGCTGCGCAAGAACCTCCGCGCCCTCGACATCGCCAAGACCAACCGGCTGCCGGTCATCAACCTGGTCGAGTCCGGTGGTGCCGACCTGCCGACCCAGTCCGAGCTCTTCGTGGCCGCGGGCAAGATCTTCCAGGGTCTCTCCGAGCTCTCCGGCATGGGTGTTCCGACCCTGGCCCTCGTGTTCGGCAACTCGACCGCCGGTGGCGCCTACGTGCCGGGCATGTGCGACTACGCGGTGCTCGTGGACCAAGCCGCCAAGGTCTTCCTCGGTGGACCGCCCCTGGTCAAGATGGCGACCGGCGAGGAGTCGGACGACGAGGAGCTCGGCGGCGCGGACATGCACGCCCGGGTCTCCGGCCTGGCCGACCACTTCGCGGTCGACGAGCGCGACGCCCTGCGCATCGGCCGGCAGATCATGTCGGAGATCAACTGGCGCAAGCACGGCCCGGCTCCCAGCCACGAGCCGGACGCGCCGTTGTACGACGAGGACGAGCTGCTCGGCATCGCAGCCGCGGACTTCCGGGTGCCGGTGGACCCGAAGGAGGTCCTGGCCCGCGTGGTCGACGGCTCGCGCTTCAGCGAGTACAAGCCGCTCTACGGCAGCAGCCTGGTCACCGGCTGGGCGTCGATCCACGGCTACCCGGTGGGCATCCTGGCCAACGCGCGCGGCGTGCTGTTCAGCGAGGAGGCCCAGAAGGGCACCGAGTTCATCATGCTGGCCAACCAGCTCGACATCCCGCTGGTCTTCCTGCAGAACTGCACCGGCTTCATGGTCGGCAAGGACTACGAGCAGGGCGGCATCATCAAGGACGGCGCGAAGATGATCAACGCCGTCACCAACAGCACGGTGCCGCACCTGACGATCAACATCGGAGCCTCCTTCGGTGCCGGCAACTACGGCATGTCCGGCCGCGCCTACGACCCGCGCTTCATGTTCACCTGGGTCAACGCGAAGCTCGCAGTGATGGGTGGTTCGCAGCTCGCCGGCGTCCTCTCGATCGTGGGCAAGCAGGCCGCCGAGGCCGCCGGCCGCGAGTTCGACCTCGAGGCCGACGCGATCAAGACCAAGCAGATCGAGGAGCAGATCACCGCCGAGTCGCACTCGTTCTTCACCAGCGCACGGCTGTACGACGACGGCGTGATCGACCCGCGCGACACCCGCACAGTGCTTGGAATGGCGCTCTCCGCGGTGCACACCCAGGTCATCGAGGGCAGACGCGGCTACGGCGTCTTCCGAATGTGAGAACGGAACCCATGGCAACCATCAGCAAGCTGCTCATCGCGAACCGGGGCGAGATCGCCTCGCGCATCATTCGCACGGCCCGCAACCTGGACATCGCGTGCGTCGCTGTCTATTCGGACGCCGACGCCGACGCGCCGTGGGTGCACGAGGCGGACGAGGCCGTCCATCTCCCCGGCACCTCGCCCGGTGACACCTATCTCCGCTCCGATCTCGTCCTGGCGGCGGCCAAGGCCACCGGCGCCGACGCGATCCACCCGGGCTACGGCTTCCTCTCCGAGAACGCCGACTTCGCTCGCGAGTGCGCCAAGGCCGACGTGATCTTCGTCGGTCCTCCTCCCGAGGCGATCGACAGCATGGGCTCGAAGATCGAGGCCAAGAAGATCATGGCGGACGCCGGCGTACCGGTTCTTCCGCAGGTCACCATCTCCGACGACGCGTCGATCGACGGCGAAGCCCTGGCCGCCAGGGTGGCCTCGGACATCGGCTACCCGGTGCTCGTCAAGGCGGCGTACGGCGGTGGTGGCCGCGGCATGCGGATCGTCAACGACGCCGACGGACTGCTGGAAGCCGTCGAGGGCGCGCGTCGCGAGGCCGTGACCTCGTTCGGCAACGGCACCATCTTCCTGGAGCGCTTCCTGGACTCGCCTCGCCACATCGAGGTGCAGATCTTCGCCGACACCCAGGGCAACGTGGTCCACCTGTTCGAGCGTGAGTGCTCGATTCAGCGTCGCTACCAGAAGATCATCGAAGAGGCGCCGTCACCGGTCGTCGACGAGGCGCTCCGTGAGGAGCTCGGCACTGCGGCGATCGCCGCAGGCAAGGCGATCGGGTACGTCGGCGCCGGCACCGCCGAGTTCGTCATGGGCTCCGACGGCCGGTTCTACTTCCTCGAGGTCAACACGCGTCTCCAGGTGGAGCACCCGGTCACCGAGATGATCACCGGCCTCGACCTGGTCCGTCTGCAGCTGCTGGTCGCCGAGGGCAATCCCCTGCCCGAGGAGGCCCTCAACGCCACCATCAACGGGCACGCGATCGAGGTGCGTCTCTACGCCGAGGACGTTGCCGCAGGCTTCCTGCCCGCCACCGGCACGGTGCACGGCTTCTCGGTGCCCGACCTCCCCGGCATTCGGGTCGACGCCGGGGTGGTCGACGGCTCGGTGATCAGCGTGCACTACGACGCCATGCTGGCCAAGGTGATTGCACACGGCCCCAGCCGCGACGACGCCCGGCGTACCCTCGCCCGGGCGCTGGCCGACAGCCGCCTCCACGGGGTCGTCACGAACCGTGAGCTCCTGGTCGGCATCCTCCGCGAGCCCGAGTTCGCGGCCGGGACCATCGACACCGGCTACCTCGGTCGACACGACCCGATGACGCTCGCGCAGTCCTGGCGGGCTCCGGAGACGGTCACCGTCCACGCGATCGCGGCCGCCCTGGCCGACCAGGCCTCCCGCCGTGAGACCGCGCGCGTCCTCGAACACGTGCCGACCGGCTGGCGCAATGTGCCGAGCGGCTTCCAGGAGGCCGTCTACGGCTTCGACGGTGATGAGTACGACGTGCGTTACCGCTACTCGCGGGGCGCGATCGAGGTCAGTGTCAACGGCGAGGCCCAGCCCGGGACGACCGTGCTCAATGCATCGCCGGACGTGGTGGACCTCAAGGTCGGCGGCGTGCGCCGTACCTGCACCGTGCGTCGCGTCGACGACATCGCGTTCGTCGACAGTGTGCTTGGTGCAACGACGCTCATCGAGTCGCCCCGGTTCCCGGAACCGGGTTCGCAGAGCGCCCCCGGATCCCTGCTCGCGCCGATGCCCGGCACCGTCGTCAGGATCGCGGTCGAGACGGGTGACGCCGTCAAGGCGGGCGAGACCGTCGTCGTGCTCGAGGCGATGAAGATGGAGCACAGCGTCTCTGCCCCGGTCGACGGCAGCGTCTCCGAGATCGACGTCTCGGTCGGACAGGCCGTCGAGCTCGGCACCGTTCTCGCGGTGGTGGAGGAGCAGGAGTCGTGAGCGTCACCTACGAAGTGCGCAACGGCGTCGCCTGGCTGACCATCGACCGTCCGGAGGCCCGCAACGCGCTGAACAAGGAGGTCCGCGACGGCCTCTTCGACGGCGTCAGGCGCTTCAATTCCGACGATGCCGCCAAGGTGCTCGTGCTGACCGGCGCCGGGGACAAGGCGTTCTGCGCCGGCGGCGACCTCAAGGAGATGGCCGACAACGCGTTGACGGTCCCGCCGATCGACTTCGTGCCTCAGTTCGGCCGCAACATCGAGGTCTCCAAGCCGACCATCGCCGCCGTCAACGGGGTGGCCCTGGCCGGTGGCTTCCTGCTCGCCCAGACCGCTGACCTGTGCATTGCCTCAGACACCGCGAGGTTCGCGATCAGTGAGGTTAAGGTCGGTCGCGGTGCCCCGTGGGCCGCTCCGCTCTCCTGGCTGGTGCCGCCGCGGGTGGCCATGGAGATCCTTCTGACCGGCGACATGATGAGTGCCGAGCGCGCCCGCGAGGTCGGCCTGGTCAACAAGGTGGTTGCCGCGGACGACCTGGTCGAGGAGACCCAGAAGCTCGCCGAGCGGATCGCCGCCAATGCGCCGCTCTCGGTGATGGCCGGCAAGCGCACCGCCCGGCTGATCGCAGAGATGCCCCTCGCGGAAGCCTTTGACGAGGCGGAGCGCATCTGGGAACCCGTCTACTTGAGCGCCGACGCCCAGGAGGGCCCGGCGGCCTTCCGCGACAAGCGAGCACCCCAATGGGAGGGACGATGACCGCCGTGACCCTGAATGACATGGTGACCGACCTGGCGGCCGAGACCACCGACCTGGCCGGGCTCCTTCTGGGCCTGAGCGCCTCCGAGTGGGAGCTGGCCACACCGGCAGCCGGCTGGGCGGTGCGTGACCAGGTGAGCCACCTGGCGTTCTTCGACGAGGCGGCCATCATCGCGATCACCGAGCCTGACCGGTTCCGACGCGAGGCCGAGACACTGATGGCCCTCGGGCCGGACTTCCCCGATCGGGTGGCCGAGCGCTTCCGCGAGACACCGGTCGTGGACCTGGCGGACTGGTTCGCCGACTCCCGTGCGACGTTGTTGAAGGTCCTCGGTGAGGCCGAAGCGCGCGATCGGGTGCCGTGGTACGGCCCGGACATGAGCGTGATGAGCTGCGCGACGGCACGCCTCATGGAGACCTGGGCGCACGGTCTCGACATCTCCGACACGTTCGGCGTGGAGTGCGTGCCCACCAGCCGGCTTCGACACATCGCTCACCTGGGGGTGAGGACACGCGCCTTCAGCTACGTGCTCCGCGCAAGGCCCGCGCCCGAGGCGGAGGTCCGCATCGACCTGGCGGCGCCCGACGGGGACCGGTGGACCTGGGGTCCACCTGATGCCGCCCAGTCCGTGACGGGCACCGCGCTCGATTTCTGCTTCGTGGTCACCCAGCGCCGCCACGTGGCGGACACCGACCTGGTCGTCCGCGGGCACGCGGCGGCCGAATGGATGTCCATCGCCCAAGCGTTCGCCGGAGCACCTTCCGACGGGCGGCCGCCCTCACTGCTGGCCAAGGAGATCTCGTGAACGATCGTCGTCCGGTCCGTATCGCCAACTGCTCGGGGTTCTACGGCGACAGGGTCGCCGCCGCCTGGGAGGTGCTCGAGGGCGGCGATGTCGACGTGCTCACCGGCGACTACCTCGCCGAGCTGACCATGCTGATCCTCTGGAAGGCGCGGCAGAAGGACGCCTCGGGTGGCTACGCGAAGACCTTCCTCTCCCAGATGGAGCGGGTGATGGGGACCTGCCTCGATCGCGGGATCAAGGTCGTCAGCAACGCAGGGGGGCTCAACCCGGAGGGCCTGACCGATCGGCTGCACGAGCTGGCCGCCACCTTGGGGCTGTCCCCGCGGATCGCGTGGATCGAGGGAGACGACCTCACCGACCGGTTGCCGGAGCTGGTCGCGGCCGGACATCCCTTGACCCATCTCGACACCGGCAAGGTGCTGGCCGACTCGAACACCAAGGCCGTGACCGCCAACGCCTACCTGGGCGCGTGGGGCATTGTCGACGCCCTCCGGGCCGACGCCGACATCGTGGTGTGCCCCCGGGTCACCGACGCCTCTCTGGTCGTCGGGCCCGCCGCGTGGTGGCACGGCTGGGACCGGACCGACTACGACGCCCTCGCCGGCGCGGTGGCGGCCGGCCACGTCATAGAGTGCGGGCCCCAGGCGACGGGTGGCAACTACTCGCGCCTGCCGGCCGTCCCCGACAAACGCCGTCCCGGGTTCCCGATCGCGGAGGTGGCTGCCGATGGTCAGGTCGTGATCACCAAGCAGGTCGGCAGCGGCGGCCATGTCTCTCCGGGCACGGTCACGGCCCAGCTGCTCTACGAGATCCAGTCCCCGGCGTACGCAAACCCCGACGTGGTCGCACACTTCGACACCCTCCGCCTCGAGCAGCAGGGCCCCGACCGCGTGCTCATCTCCGGAGCCACCGGCACCGCGCCACCGCCCGACCTCAAGGTCGCGATCAACCAGCTCGGTGGCTACCGGAACACCATGACGCTCGTGCTCACCGGCCTCGACATCGAGGCGAAGGCGGACTGGGCGCGCGCGCAGCTGTTCGACGTCCTCGGTGGGGAGGACACGTTCGACGAGGTCGACGTACGGCTCCTGCGGTTCGACCGCCCCGACGCGGAGACCAACGAGCAGGCCACCGCCCACCTCCGGGTGACCGTCAAGTCGGCGGACAAGAACAAGGTGGGGCGACGGTTCGCCAACGCGACCATGGAGCTCGCCGTCGGCGGGTACGCCGGGTTCCACACCACGACACCGCCCGCCGACGCCAGCGCGTACGGCGTCTACTGGCCGACGCTCGTGCCTCTCGACGTGGTGACGCACAGCGTGGTGCTGCCCGACGGCACCAGACGAGTGGTGCCGCACGGACCCACCGCCACCCCCGTGGAGTCCCAGCCGGTGTCGGCCCTCGGGACCGACGTCACAGCGATCGCGGGTGAGACCCGCAGGGTCCCGCTCGGCACGGTGTGCAGTGCGCGCTCGGGCGACAAGGGGGGCAACGCCAACGTCGGCATCTGGACCGAGGACGAGCGCGGTTTCGCCTGGCTCGACGCCCACCTCACCGTGGAGCGGTTCCGCGAGCTGCTGCCGGAGGCCGCAGACCTCGAGATCCGGCGATGGGCGCTGCCCCGGCTCAACGCCCTCAACTTCGTCGTCGTGGGCCTCCTGGGCGCCGGCGTCGCCGAGACCGCCCGACCCGACCCGCAGGCCAAGGGCCTGGGGGAGTACTTGCGCTCGCGACACGTCGACGTGCCGGTGGCGCTGATCGAGTTGGAAGAGAGCCGACGATGAGCACCGAGATCCTGGTCCGTGACGACGGCCCGGTGAGGGTGCTCACCATGTCCGGACCCTCGCGGATCAACTCGATCGGTGCCTCCACGGCGGAGCAGCTGTGCGACGAGGTGGTGGCAGCGGAGCGGGACGACCGGGTGCACGCCATGGTCCTGACCGGCGAGGGCGAGCACTTCTCCTCCGGTGGCGACGCGGAAGGAGTCCTCGAGGCGGGACTGAGCCGCGACGACGACGCGATGATCCGTTTCATGCGCTCCTACCAGCGTGCTGCCCTCACCATCTGGAACAGTCCGCTGCCGGTGGTCGCCAGCGTGGCCGGCATCGCCTACGGCGGCGCGTTCAACCTGGCCCTCTCGTGCGACCTCATCGTGTGCTCCGAGAACGCCCGCTTCTGCCAGGTCTTCCTGCGGCGCGGTGTGGTCCCCGACTTCGGTGGTGCCTATCTGCTGCCGCGGCTCGTGGGCATGCAGAAGGCGAAGGAGCTGATGTTGCTCGCGGACGAGATCGATGCCGGCACGGCCGAGCGACTGGGCTTGGTCAACTTCGTGGTCCCCAGTGCCGAGGAGTCCCTGTCGACCGCGACCGGGCTCGCCCACCGCCTCGCTGCCCAGTCGCGGATGGCGATGTCGATGACCAAGCGGCTGCTCAACGCCAGCACGGGCGGGACCCTGCAGTCGTCCCTCGAGCTCGAGGCCCTCAGCCAGGCCTCCGTCCTGGGCTCCCAATCGGCGCAGAAGTCCTTCGAGGGCTTCCGCGAACGCTGACCCCCGCGTGCCCGGGCCGGACGAACAGGGCGTCAGAGCTCGACGGCGAGGATTCGCGTGGTGACCAGGCGCAGGTCCTCGGGAAGGCTCGGCCGTTCCCTGAGGTGTTGGGTGCGGCAGGTGTCGATGACCACGGTGAGCATCGCCTGGATGAGGTAGCGGGCCTGGGGCGTGCTGAGCTCGGGCCGGGTCTCGGTGAGCAGGCGCACCCACTCCGCGACGTAGTCGTGCTGAGACCGGCGCACGTCGTGGCGATGGTCGCTCGGGAGGTTGCCCACCTCGGAGACGAGGATGCCGAGCAGGTCGTGGTGGACCATGGCGAAGTCGACGTACGCGGCCAGGGCCTTGTGCAGCGCTTCCTCGGGGGTCGAGGCCGCGGCCAGGGCATTGTTCAGGCCCAGCTGCAGGGGCACGGAGGCGCGGGCGATGGTCGCCGAGAGCAGGTCGGCCTTGCTCGGGTAGTACTTGTAGACGGCCGTGCTCGTGATGCCGACCTCGGCGCCGATGTCGTCCATGGTCACCGATTGGTAGCCGTTCTCGTTGAAGAGCCGGGTGGCGACTGCGAGGATCGCCTCCTTGCGCGAGTGGGGCTGCAGGCCGGTTCGCACCCTGGCGCCCGCTGTGGCCGAGTCGATGGGCGTGGATTGGATCGGCGCGGACGCGACCGCCAGGGCGCTGCGCTGCAGGAGGTCCTTGACCCCGCTCTCCGACATCGGGGTGCGGTGGTACGAGGGGCTGGTCAGCACCGCGAGGACGCACCAGGAGAGCAGGTCCGCGTCATCGAGCGAGATCTCCGGCCGCCTGGCGTGCAGCTGTGCGGCGAACCGCGCCACGAACGCGAAGAAGCGCGCCCGCACCTCTGCTCGGCGCCCGCTCTCGAGGTGTCGGGTCTCCCTGCTCCACAGAACGCCCAGGTCGCGGCGTACGCCGGCCGTCGTGGCGAGTTCGGCGACCATGTCCTCGAGGGGCGGTGGCTCGCCATCCCCGACGGCGTCCGTGCCGCGTTCGAACGCGTCGGTCAGTGCGTGGGCCAGCAGGTCCTGCTTGCTCGAGAAGTGGCGGTAGAGGGCCCCGGCCGTGATGCCGACGGACTCCGCGATCTGGCCGGTGCTCACGTTGGCGTAGCCGTGGCGGTAGAAGAGGTCGCCCGCTGCGGCGATGATCTGCTGCTTGCGGTCTCGAGGACGTCGTCGAGGTGCGGCCGGCGCCGGCCGTGCTGTCACTACCATCTCCGGTCTCCCCTGATCATGCTCCGCAACCATCCAAACAGATGATCGTGAGGTTACTCAAGATTTACTTTTCGGTTAGGATGGGGAATCAACGGTACGGCGAGGCTCCTACTGTCATGCCGCCCACCATTTACTTCTGCTGCCTGGAGGTCCGCATGAGCACCGCCACCACCGACTTCGGACGTCGTCTGACCGTCCCCCTGGTCGCCGCCCCGATGACCGGGGTCTCCGGCCCCGAGCTGGTCGTCTCGGCGTGCCGCAACGGCGTGATCGGGTCCTTCCCGACGCACAACGCCCGCGACGTGGCGGAGCTGGACACGTGGCTGTCCGGCATGAGGCGCGACCTGGCTGACGCCCCGGCGGCACCCATCGCCCCGAACCTCGTCGTGCATCGGACCAACGCTCGCCTTCACGAGGACACCGCCTGCCTGGTGGAGCACGGAATCGAGCTCGTGATCACGAGTGTCGGCTCGCCGACCCCGGTGCTCGAGACCCTGCACGCCTCGGGATGTCAGGTCTATGCGGATGTCGCCACGCTGGCCCAGGCCCGCAAGGCTGCCGACGCCGGTGTGGACGGGCTCGTGCTGCTCTCGGCTGGCGCCGGGGGCCAGACCGGCGCGGCCAATCCCTTCGCCTTCGTGCGCGCCGTGCGTGAGTTCTTCGCCGGAACGGTGGTCCTTGCGGGTGGGGTCTCGGACGGCGTGGCGCTGCTCGCCGCCCGGGTGCTCGGTGCCGACCTCGCCTACATGGGCACCCCGTTCATCGCCACCCGTGAGAGCCTCGCGTCGCAGGAGTACCGCTCCGCCGTCGTGGAGGCGAGCATGGACGACGTCCGGCTCAGCGACCAGGTGGGCGGACTCCCGGCCAGCCTGCTCGCCCAGTGGCTGGAAGGCCGTGAGGCCGGGCCGGTGAGCGCAGGTGACTTCCAGCAGGAACGGCTCGTGGCCGACCCTAGTGTGTGGAGTGCGGGACACGGAGTCACCAGCATCCGTGAGGTCGTTGCCGTCGACGAGCTGGTGGCTCGGGTGCGCCGGGAGTACGACGAGGCGCTGATCGGGCTGTCGGCCCTCGGTGCGGGCTGACCCCCTCACAGCAGCTCGATCCCGGAGACCTTCCACGTTCCACCCTGCTGGACGACGTCGAGCTCGAAGCGGGCCTCGCCTGTCGTGCTCCGGCCGTCCGGCGAGGTGGCCGTCTGCTCGGCCAGCACGAGCAGGCGCCCGTCGTCACCGGTGAGTTCCACGACCCCGATGGCGCGAGGGGTGGTGGTGAGACTGAGTCCGCCCTTCCTGGCCTGGGCCAGGAAGGGCTTGTAGAGGCGGTCGTACTCGTTGATCGCCTCGTCAACGAGTGCAGCCTCGGCTGCGCGACGCGTGGTGCGCACGCGCTTGGGGTCGATCGAGAAGACCTGTTTCACGAGCTGCTCGACGTCCTGGATCACGAGCTCGGTCGTCCCGTCGTCGAGGAACGCCACGTTCTCCACCGACTCGGGATCGTCACCTCCCCTGACCGCGAGGGCCACCCCGAGCCCGGTGACCAGGAGGACGAGGATGGCGAGGACGGCGAGGGCGCCTGTCGACTGCGGGGGCCGGAACCTCACGACTGACCTCCCAGCCTCTGCATCGCCGACAGCTTCCAGCCGTCGGATCCACGCTCCACGAAGCACAGGAACTCGGTGACCCGTGTGGTCTTCTCGGTGCCCTTCTTCTTCGTTTGGATCGTGACGAGGGCCACCGCACGTGCCTCGCCCGCGTCGGCGTCGTACGAGCTGAGGGCGATGCGCCCGATCTCGGTGGTGGACACCGTGCGGGACCTCTTCAGGTCGCGCAACACGGCCTTCTCGCCCTTGCCGACCATCGCGTGCAGCTGCCCGGCGGTGACGTCGGACCACGTGTCGATCAACCCGTCGAGGTCGCGGTAGTCGATCGTGTGGAAGGCCTTCAACCCGTCGGTCGCGGCCTGGACGGCGGCGTCGCGTCCGGCCGCGCGGCCGTCCGTCGGCGAGGTCTCCTCACCCCGGGCCTGCCAGGCGAGCAAGGCGCTGGCCAGCACGCCCACGACCAGCAGAGCGGTGAGGGTGAGTCCGACCGCTCGACGTACGTCCACCCGGGAGAGGCCGGATAGGGACAAGTCCTTCTCGTCGGCCGTGACTTCGGGCTGTGGTGGGTCGTTGTGCTCTACGAACCCCGGATCTGGCGGGACAGACATCTGACTCCTCGGCTCCTTGATCACGCCGCCCAACGTCGTTCGGGGCGGCTGGGCGACCCTGTAAGTAAATACGGGGCTAACCATTTGGGAGAGATTCCCAATCTTCGCCGACGTAACCTAGTGTCGGGTTTTGGCGCCTTTACTGGTTGACAGTATGACCTTCCTCACTGAAACTGTAAACAGAAAGTAAACGGTAAGTAACTTCAGTGGCCTCGAAGGGTGCGACTCATGGCACGAACTGCGGACTCCCCTCCGGCGCTGTCGCCGGTGGACATCGACGAGCGCAGGGTCCGACTCTCGGCCACGATCCGCTCCCTCCTCGACGTCTCGCACCTGCCACCGGGCTCACCCGACGTCGAGGTCCTGGAGAGGGCCGCGGAACGTTGGGCCACGGACGCCCCGACGTCGTTGGCCGATTTGGCCGGTGAGGTCGCGGCAGTCACCGACACCGTCCAGCACCTGATGGCGCAGCCACTTCTGGCTGCCCGGCGGGTCAACGTAGCCCTCGAGCGGCTGCAGAACGCGCGGACCGTCGATGAGGTCCTGCGCTCGGCCGCTTCCGAGCTCGCCTGGGGGTGCGACTTCGACCGGGTGCTCGTGTCGCGGGTCGAGGACTCGTCGTGGCTCCCCGTCGCCTGGCACGCCACCGACTCGGGGAGCGACCAGAACCAGGCCATGGCCGAGTTGCTCCGCGGCAACCGGATCGCACTGGCCAGCGGCATGGTCGAGGCCGAGGCGCTGCGCCGCAGGGCACCGGCGCTGGTGCGCAACACCGCGGTCCAGTCGCGCACCTTCGCGCCGTTCCACGACGTCGGCGGCAGTGCGTCGTACATCGTGGCCCCGATCCTGACCGGAGACCGGGTCTTCGGGCTGCTCCACGTCGACACCGACGCCTCGGGGCGTTCCATCGTCGACAGCGACGTCGCCGCGGTGCGGGCATTCGCCAACGGAGTCGGGTTGATCCTCGAGCGACTTGCCCTCCTCGACAAGCTGATGGCCCAGAAGCAGCACATCAAGTCGGCCCTGGCTGCGGCCGAGCAGGCGGTGGAGGACCTGACGAGCTCTCCGGTGACCCTCGCCGTGCCCAGTCCGAGGAGCAACGCGCCCGCGACCGGGGAGTTGGGGCCGGCCCGGATCGAGGACCGGTTCACGACGCGGGAGCGCGAGGTGTTCGCGCTCCTGATCGGTGGGGCGACCAACGCCCAGATCGCCGACCGCCTGACAGTCTCGGAGACGACGGTGAAGTCGCACGTCAAGCACATCCTCCGCAAGATGAAGGCGACCAATCGTTCGCAGGCGATCGCCCAGTACCTCGCGGCAGGTGAGCGCCGATGATCCCGGGCGACCGTTCCCGAGCGGTGAGTTTCGCCCTGCCGCGTCGCGGCGGGCACACGCACTTCGACCGCGGGCTCCGCCGGCGTGCTGCCGAGCTGTGTGCTGACCTGACCGACGCACTGCACGCGGACCCCGACACCATGGTCCCCGACCCCGGTGTCACCGACCCCGGGTGCGACCGGACCTCGCCGGCGCGCCTGTCCAGGTTGGCCCGCTTCTGCACCGAACGGGCCGAGTTGTCGGCTCCCGTCGACGAGCTGACCGCGCGTCGACTCTACCTGCTGGCCCTGGACCTGCAGCAGCTGGTGCTCGAGCTCCAGCAGGAGGAGCTGCTCTCGAGCACCCGTCGCCTGGAGTCGGTCGGCGACGGACTCTCCCGGTTGCGCACCCTGCCGAACTCGGTCGACATGCTCGAGTCCGTCTGCGAGGAGATCGTCAACCGCTGCGACTTCGGGCGGGTGGTCCTCTCCCGGGTCGACCACGGTTCGTGGGTGCCCAGCACGGCGTTCTTCACCGAGAGCGACTCGTCGTGGTTCTCCGAGTGGATCGGAACCGGTATCGCGTTGCGCGGGGACACGCCCGAGACCCTGCTGCTGACGGAACGTCGGCCGGCAGCGGTCTACGACACCGGAAGCGCGACCGTGCACCGCCAGATCATCATCGAGTCGGGGCAGTCGACCTCCTACGTGGTGGCTCCTTTGATGGCTGCGGGGTCGGTCGGCGGATTCCTCCATGCCGACCACTTCCCCACGTCGCGGCGCGTGGACCAGGTCGATCGTGACGTCCTGTGGGCCTTTGCCGAGGGGCTCACCCGGATCCACGAACGGCTCGTGCTGCTCGAGCGGGTCCGGGACCAGCGCGCGCAGGTCGAGTCGGTGCTGGGGTCCGCACTCGACACGATGGACCCTGCCCCGGGCACCGACCTGCTGGGAGTCAGTGGCAGACTGCCGGCTGCTCCGGAGGTCCTTTCCGAGCTGACCACCCGCGAGGTCGAGGTCCTGCACCTGATCGTCGAGGGCTCCAGCAATCGAGCGATCGGCTCACGCCTGGTGATCACCGAGGACACGGTGAAGTCCCACGTCAAGCAGATCCTGCGCAAGCTGGGCGTGGCCAACCGGGCCCAGGCGATCGCGTGCGTGGCGGGCACGACCGTCAGCTGACCGGCGCCGGCCCTGCCTCTTCGGGTGAGGGATCTCCTCCTCCCGAGCGATGTGGCTCACACCACACTTCCGTGACGCTGAGAGTGCGGCAGCGAAAGGGAAGCAACTATGAGCAGGCACATCCAAGGACCTCGTCGGTCCGGAGCACGCACCATCACTCGACGGGCACGACGCCACGCAGATCGGGGCGCCGCTCTCGTGGTCCTCGGTGTCGTGTCGGCGGCGTGGACGGCGAGTCTCGTCAGCGCCGGTACCGGCGCGGCCAGCGTTGCGGCCCCGTCCACCAGCGACGAGGGCGCCGTCACCGTGCCGTCGCAGGCGATCGAGGACCCGGCCAGCTACTCCCAGCCCGGCGAGATCGGCCTCGGCGTGCCCCGCGGGTCCGGCGACAAGATCGTCCAGACCGCCTCCACCAACGGCATCCCSTCCGCCGCCCTGGCCGCCTACCAGCGCGCCGCCACGGTCATCAACGCCGCCGACAAGACCTGCMACATCCCGTGGCAGCTGGTCGGCGCCATCGGCCGCGTCGAGTCCGACCACGGCCGCTACGGCAACAACACCCTCGGCACCGACGGCATCTCCCGCCCCNCCGCCGACAAGACCTGCCACATCCCGTGGCAGCTGGTCGGCGCCATCGGCCGCGTCGAGTCCGACCACGGCCGCTACGGCAACAACACCCTCGGCACCGACGGCATCTCCCGCCCCGGCATCTACGGCATCGCGCTSAACGGCTCCAACAACACCCAGGCGATCCTCGACACCGACGCCGGCCAGTACGACCGCGACGCCAAGCACGACCGCGCGGTCGGCCCGATGCAGTTCATCCCGCAGACCTGGTCGGTCGTGGGCGTGGACGCCGACGGTGACGCCAAGCGCAACCCGCAAGACATCGACGACGCCGCCCTGGCCGCCGCGGTCTACCTCTGCTCGGGCAACGACGACCTCTCCACCGAGGCCGGCCAGCGCTCCGCGGTCTACCGCTACAACCACTCCCAGGAGTACGTCGACCTGGTCCTGCGGATCATGAACGCCTACATGGACGGCGACTACACCTCGGTGCCCAACAGCACCACCTCCGCGGTCTACATCCCGCCGACGTACACCTTCACNGTCCTGCGGATCATGAACGCCTACATGGACGGCGACTACACCTCGGTGCCCAACAGCACCACCTCCGCGGTCTACATCCCGCCGACGTACACCTTCACCCGCCCCACCAACGGCGGCAAGGTCGGCTCCCCGCAGGCAGCCTCCGGCAACAACACCAGCACCCCCGGCGACCCCACCACCCCGACCAGCCAGGCGCCCACCGCGGGCAGCACCGACCCGGGCACGGAGTCCCCGGCGGACCCGGCCACTCCCGCGCCCCCGGGTAGGCCCGACCCGGTCACGACCCTCACCAAGACGGTTGAGAAGACCGTCAAGGATCCTGTCGGGACGGTCACGCAAACCCTCACGAAGGTCCAGGGCACCACCAAGTGCGTCCTGGAGGACCTGAGTGCCCTCCAGTTGGACGGCCTGACCACGTGCGTCGGCGGGCTGCTGAACCCCTGATCTTGATTCGCCCTGGTCCCGATCGAACAACGTTGCGACAGGTCGTCGCGACCACCCTGAACAAGGAGCAACCACATGGGTCGTATGCCGAACGATGTCATGGAGCACGAACTGAGCCTCTTCTGGCAGGACATCTTCACCTGGGCCAGCTGGGCCATCGTCCTGGTGATGCTGGCCATCGCCGTACGGCTGTGGATGCGCCAAGGGACACCCTTCTACTTCATCGCCTGCCTTGCGGCGGGCGTGGCCGCCTTCGCTGAACCGTTGTACGACGTGGCCTTCGACCTGTGGTTCTACGACGCCCAGAACGGTCAGCCCGGCGCGATGTACTCCCACTTCACTGCGTTCGGGGTGGTCCAGCCGAACTGGTCGCACAGTGGCTACATCATCCTCTACGCGAGCGCCTGCCTGTACGCCGGAGGACACATCTACCGGGGCACTCTCGGCCGTAAGAACCTCTTCCTCGTCTGGCTCGCCGAGATCGCTGCGTCGTGCGTCTTCGAGGTGATCGGCACGAGCACCGACGTCTACACCTACTACGGCCCCTATGAGCTGCGGATCGTGAACTACCCGCTGATCATCGGCGTGCTGGAGGGAACCCAGGTGGTCATCTTCACCGTGGTCGCCGTACAGCTCTGGCGACGGGTCGAGACGGCCTGGGGGCTGCTCGGCCTGTTCGTGCTGTTCCCGGTGACCTTCTTCGGCGCCAACTTCGGGCTCGGGTCTCCGGTGATCATCGCGTTGCATCTCGACGAGTCCGAGTTCTCGAGCGGCATCGTCTGGGCTGCGACGTTCCTGAGCATGGCGATGTGTGTCGTCGCCGTGAACGGCGCCGCCAAGTTCCTGCCGGATGCGCGTAGACCTGAAACCGAAAGAGTCGATGCGTCGGACCAGGCAGTGCCTGCGTAGGTACCGCCCTCAGGCGCCGATGGTGACCACCGGCGGCTCGATGACGCCGGCCTCCTGGAGGGCATCCAGCAGGAAGCGGTGCCCGAAGGCCTGGGAGCCGGAGCCGAACCCGGCATGTGTCGCGCCGCCGGTGAGCAGGGCACGGGTCGCCGCCGCGTGGAGCACTGCGGTCTGCGCGTAGGGACACGTGCCGGCCAGCACCACGTGGGTGCGGCGACCGGAGCCCATGGACCAGACCGAGTCGATCGACGCGTCGACCGTCTGGTCCATGGCCAGCGGGCTGCGACCCTCGGCGACCGCATGCTCGGCCGAGGGGTGGCTCATCAGGCTGACAAGTGACGAGCGCTCGGCAGCGCCGCCGTACGCGCGAAGCTCGGTGACGCGGTCGTCCTGGCCGAACCACAGACAGTGGGGAGAGTCGTCGAGGCGGATCGCCAGGCCGGGTTCGGTGTGTTCGGGGAGGCGCACGTGAAGGGTGCGGTCCATCGGCCACGACAGGACGTCGGCCAGGTCGAAGCCGTTCTCCTTCACCACGCGCTGGAGCTGGAGCGCGGAGGAGGGTGCCGAGGCGCCCTGCCAGAGCAGCATCACGTCGAGCAGCTCGGCCCCCGGCGTCTCGAGTGAGAGCTGGGCGGCGATCTCGCTCGTCGCGAACGGCTGGGCCAGGCCGGGAACCAGGGCCAGGCCGGCGTCGACGAACTGCTGGTGCCAGGTCTCACGCGCCTTGACCAGCCAGTCCATCTCGTCGGAGGCGTCGAGGTAGTGGCACCCGGCGCGCAGGGCGGCCTCCACCACGGTGTGGCCGGTGTCGGCGAACGGCCCGAACAGGTTCATCACCACCGTGGCACCGGTGAACTGCGCGGCCAGGTTGTCGGCGTCGTCGCGTTGCGGCTCGAGGAGCGTGAACGGGACGCCCAGGACGTCGAGCTGGTCGGCGATCGCCCGGCTCAACTGTCCCGCCTGGCCGTGGATCACGGCGGGTGAAGGTGTCACAAATACTCCAACAAAAGGGGAAGGAAGCTCGTCCTGCCCAGTCTGGCAGTCCTCCTTCAGATTGGGAGGTGACTTGACAAACGTCAAGCAATTCGAGGCAAATGTCCTTGACAATCGTCAAGATTGGGTAGGGACACTTCCGAACGGCACCGATACGATGAGCCCGTGACGGAGACGGTGGGAAAGAAGCGGGGCACGCCCCGCACGCGTGACGAGAAGTACGACGAGCGGCGTACCCAGCTCGCGGAGTCCGCGCTGACCACCCTCGGCGAGCTCGGCTATGCCCGCACTTCGCTGCGCGAGATCGCCCAGCACTCGGAGTTCTCCCACGGAGTGGTGCACTACTACTTCAACAGCAAGGCCGACCTGATCATCCACTGCGTCCGCTACTACAAGACGAAGTGCTCGAAGCGGTACGACGACGTCGTCGCCACCGCCACCACCGGTGACGAGCTGGTCGCCGGCTTCATCGACAAGCTGGTCGAGACGCTGCGTGACGAGGCGCCCATGCACCGCCTCTGGTACGACCTGCGCGGTCAGAGCATGTTCGAGGAGGAGTTCCGCGAGCAGGTCAAGGTGATCGACGGGCTGCTCGAGGACATGATCTGGCGCATCGTCACCCGTTACTCCGAGCTGACCGGCGCCGAGCCGGCGTTCACCCCCGCCACGACGTACGCCATGGTCGACGGCGTGTTCGTCAGGGCGCTGCTGGCCCACGTGCACGGCGAGGAAGACGCACTCGAGACCCTGCGCGCGCAGACCCTGTCGATCCTCCCGGCGCTGTTCCGCTCCTGAGCCCGTGAGCTGGCCGCGGCCTACTGGGCCGCGCTCTCCAGGGCGTTGAGCCGCTCGACCGACGCCTTCGCGAGCGGCTGGATGCGGGACAGCACGTCCGGTCGCTCCCCGAACGCGGCGATGGTGATGATCTCGTTGCCCGCCCACACGACCGTGTACGTCGCCACCTGCGGATAGCGCTTGCCGTCGTAGGTGTAGAAGCCCTTGCCGGTCAGGCTGGACTGTCCGTCGGCGGAGACGTCGAGCGAGTCGTCGTACGTCAGGTCGACCTGCACCCGGCCGTGCTTGTCACGCGTGCGGACCTTCGTGCAGGCCTTCATGTGCTGGTCGATCTTGCCCCAGGTCAGGAGGGCGGCGTCGTTGTCCGACTCGTCGGTGGTGTCCGACTGGTCGAAGGACGCGACCGACGCGAAGATGCTGGTGTACTGCTGGGTCTTCGAGGAGCCGTTGAAGACGATCTCGCGGTAGTTGTCCGGGGTCCCGAAGTCGTCGATGTCGTCGATCCTGGCAAGACAGCCGAACGAGTCGTTCTCTGGCGACTTCTGGGTGCGCTCCTTGAACTCCGGGCCCACGTCGGAGGCGTTGACGAGGACCTCGGCGAGCTGGTCGTCGTCCAGCGGCTCGTCGGGGTTGTACGGCGGGATCGCCGGGTCGCCCATCGCCGCGCCGAGGTCCTTCGGCGGGTCCGTCTGGTCGCCGCAGGCGGTGAGGGTCAGCATCGTGGCGGCCAGCAGCGCCACCAGTCCCCGAGTAGTCATGGCGGCAGGCTACCCGCCGGACGGCTTCTTCAACCCCGGCTCAGGCGTCCGCGCCGCCGAGCAGGTCGGCATACTCCTTGCCGATCGGGTAGTCCTCGAGGACCCCGGCATCTGCCGGTTGGTCCTCGCCGTCGAGGGCGGCCGTCAGCCTGTCGACCACGACCTGTACGACGTCGCGTCGGGCCCGGTCGATGTCGCTGGCCATGTCGACGAACATCACCAGCGAGACCGCGGTGTCGACGCGCACGGCCGTGAACGACAACGAGATCGGGAGCTCGACCCCCGAGACCGTGGCGTGGCCCTCGGCCAGCACGTTGATCTGCTGGTTGACGCCGTCCGCCCAGGCCACCCGGTCGGAGTCGACGTCGAACTGCCAGCGGGTGTCGTCCTCGGTGGTGTCGACCTTGTCGCAGTCGTCGACCTGGGAGCCGAGCTCGCTCAGCAGCGCGCGGGCCTGCTCGGCGTTCTCGGCGTTGGAGATCACGTGGAAGACCGCGGGCATGCCCGGGTCGGCGCTGGCCTCGATCTCGACCTCGATGTCGTCGCCGTCGTCGTCCTTTTCGGTGGCGTCGTCCTTGAAGTCGAGGAGGCAACCCCAGTCGGGACCGTCGCCGTCATCGTCGTGGTCGTCGTCGTCAGGCGAGATCTTGAAGTCCGGCCCGAGGTCGTCCGCGGTGAGCAGGGCCTTCGCGAGGTCCTTGTCGCTGATGCCTGCGTCATCACCACCACACCCACCGAGCAGCGCAGCACTCAGGGCGAGGACACCGACGACGGCGAGCGAACCGATACGGCGGCGGGTGTCTGACACGTGTGTAAGGGTAGCCCGCGTGAGCCTCCGCATTCATCGCGCCGAACGGACGGACCTGCTGGCGTCCGGCCTGGCCGACCTCCTGTCGGAGCCGCTCCCGGACCCCTTCGCGCAGGAGATCGTCGTGGTGCCGGCCCGTGGCGTCGAGCGGTGGCTCACGCAGCGGTTGTCGCACCGCCTGGGCGTCGGCGCCCGCGGCGGTGACGGGGTCTGTGCGGGTGTGCGTTTCCTGAGCCCCCACTCGCTGGTCTCCATGCTGCTCGGCCGCGACCGGGACGACCCGTGGGACCCGGATCGCCTGGTCTGGACCGTGCTCGAGGTGATCGACGCCAGCCTCGACGAGACGTGGTGCGTCACCCTCGCCACGCACCTCGGTCACGGGGTCGGTGGTGCCGAGGGTGAGCTGCGCCAGAGTCGTCGCTATTCGGTGGCTCGACGGATCGCCGGCCTCTTCGCGTCGTACGCCGTGCAGCGGCCGCAGCTGCTGACCGACTGGCGCGACGGCGACGACACCGACGGCTGCGGTGGTCCGCTCGACGGCGACCTGGCCTGGCAGGCGGAGCTGTGGCGGTGCGTCGTGGCGGCCAAGGACATCGCGCCACCCGACGTCCGCCATGTGGAGACCCTTGCCGCCCTTCGCGCCGGAGGCGACGGACTCGACCTGCCCGCCCGGCTCTCGTTGTTCGGCCACACCCGCCTGCCGCGGACCGAGGCGGAGCTGCTCGGTGCCCTCGGTGAGCTGCGCGACGTCCACCTCTGGCTGCCGCAGGCATCGACCTCGCTGTGGGACGACCTGGTCGAGGTGTCGGCGGCCGGACCCGTGGCGCGCACCGCGGACCGCTCGGCCGAGCTCGTGCAGGACCCCCTGCTCGCCTCGCTCGGCCGCGACTCCCGCGAGCTCCAGCGCACGCTCGCGCTCGTGCCGGCCGACGACGAGCCGCCTGTGGGCACCCTGCCGGCGAGCGACTCGATCCTGGGTCGGCTCCAGGCCGGCCTGCGCGGCAACGCGTTGCCGGATCCCGTGCCGGGCCTGGTCGACTCCACCGTGCAGGTGCACGCCTGCCACGGCCCGTCGCGGCAGGTCGACGTGCTCCGCGAGGTGCTGGTCGGGCTGCTCGCCGACGACCCGACGCTCGAGCCCCGCGACATCCTCGTGATGTGCCCCGACATCGAGACCTACGCCCCGCTGATCCAGGCCGGCTTCGGCCTGGGCGAGGTTGCCGGCGGCAAGGGCCACCCGGCGCACCGGCTGCGGGTGCGCCTGGCCGACCGCTCACTGGCCAGCACGAACCCGCTGCTCGCGGTCGCCGCCCGGCTCGTCGAGATCGCCGGCGGCCGGGTCGCGGCGACCGAGGTGCTCGACCTGCTCGCCAGCCCGCCGGTGCGGCACCGCTTCGCGGTCGATGACGACGACCTCGACCAGGTGGCGCGCTGGGTCGAGGCCTCCGGCATCCGCTGGGGCATGGACGCCGCCTCGCGGGCCGACTACGCCCTCGAACGCTTCGGCCAGAACACCTGGCGGGCCGGCCTCGACCGCGTGCTCCTCGGCGTCGCGATGGCCGAGGGCGAGCACACCTGGCTCGGCGCGGCCCTGCCGGTCGACGACGTCTCCTCGGGCGACATCGACCTGGTCGGCAGGTTCGCCGAGTACGTCGACCGCCTCGAGGCCGTCTTCCTCGCGATGGCGGCGGCCAGCACCGTCGACGACTGGGTGGGTGCCCTCGGTGACGGTGTGCTCGCGCTCACCGACGTGGAGCGCGACGACGCGTGGCAGGTGGCGCAGTTCGAGCGCGAGCTGGCGATGATCCGTGACGCGGTCGGCGACGGCGACACCACCCAGCTGCGACTGGCCGACGTGCGCAACCTGCTCACCCACCGGCTCTCCGGGCGGCCCACCCGCGCCAACTTCCGCACCGGCACGCTGACCGTCTGCACGATGGTGCCGATGCGCTCCGTGCCGCACCGGGTGGTCTGCCTGGTCGGCCTCGACGACGGAGTCTTCCCGCGCACCGGGCACGTGGACGGCGACGACGTGCTGGCCCGCAACCCACAGACCGGCGAACGCGACGCCCGCAGTGAAGACAGGCAGCTGCTCCTCGACGCCGTGCTGGCCGCGACCGAACGACTCGTGGTCACCTACACCGGAGCCAACGAGCAGACCGGCGCCGTCCGACCTCCGGCGGTGCCCCTGGGCGAGCTGATCGACGCGGTCTCGCGGATCGCGCCCGACGCCGACCTCTGCGTGCACCACCCGCTGCAACCCTTCGACCGGCGCAACCTGGTGCTGCCCGGGCTCACCGACCCGGAGCGCACCTTCACCTTCGACACCGCCGCCGAGGCCGGGGCCCGGGCCTCGCTGGCCCCCCGTTCCGCGCCCGGGCCGCTCGTGACGGAGCCGTTGGCCGCCCGGCCGACCGACAACGTGTCGCTGGCCGACCTCCAGCAGTTCTTCACCCACCCCGCGCGCTCCTTCCTGCGGCGCCGGCTCGACGTGGCCTCACCGCTCGAGGCCGAGGAGACCCGCGACGCGATCCCGATCGAGCTCGACGGCCTGGAGAAGTGGGGCGTCGGTGACCGCCTGCTGAGCGACGTGCTCGACGGGCTCGACCCGGTCTCGAGCATGACCGCCGAGCAGCTGCGCGGCCTCCTCCCTCCCGCACAGCTGGGGCAGCGGACCCTCCGTGCGGTCGTGACCGACGTGCAGGCACTCGTGCAGAAGACCGACCAGCTTCGCCAGGGCAGCCCGCGCAGCCTCGACGTCGACGTGGACCTCGGCGACGGACGCCGGCTCACCGGCACCGTGCCCGGCGTGCGCGGCAACCGGATCGTCAGCGTCACCTACTCCTCCCTGCGCGCCCGGCAACGGCTCATGTCGTGGATCAACCTGCTCGCCCTCAGCGCATCGCACCCCGACGAGCACTGGGTCGCCTCGGCGGTCGGCAAGGGCAAGGCGGGTCCGGCCCACGCACTGGCCGGGCCGCTGGACCACCGCGCGGTCGAGTGGCTGCGCGAGCTGGTCGACATCCACGACCGCGGGCTGCGCGAGCCGATCCCGTTGCCCCTGCGCACCGGCCTTGCCTACGCCGAGGCCAGCGTGCGCTCACGCATGGGCGACCCGAAGGACCCGGTCGAGATCGCCGACCGCGAGTGGCAGACCGACCGTGGCCGCGCGTTCGCCGTACCCGGCGAGCACGACGACCCCGCCCACGTGAGGTTGTACGGCGAGCAGGCGGCGATCTCGGTGTTGACCGGGGCGCCGCGGGCCGACGAGGACTTCAACGACGAGCCGCACCGGTTGGGCCAGTTCGCGTGGCGGGTCTGGTCGCCGTTGCTGACCGGGGCCGAGAAGGTGGGGCCGCTGTGAGCGACCTGTTCCACGAGGACCTCGAGGCCTTCGACATCACCGACCCGCTGCCCACCGGCACCACCCTCCTGGAGGCCAGTGCCGGCACGGGCAAGACCTGGACGATCGGCGCCCTGGTCACCCGTTTCGTCGCCGAGGGGGAGGCCCGGCTCGACGAGATGCTGGTGGTCACGTTCGGACGAGCCGCCAGCCAGGAGCTGCGCGAGCGCGTGCGCGGGCAGCTGGTCGAGGCCGAGCGCGCGCTGTCGACGCCCGACGCCGCGCGGGAGGCCAACGACCTGGTCGACCTGCTGCTCACCGGCAGCGCCGAGGAGGTCGCCGTACGCCGACACCGGGTGCGCGAGGCGCTCGGATCGTTCGACGCGGCCACCATCGCGACCACCCACCAGTTCTGCCAGCTGGTGCTGCGCAGCCTGGGGGTGGCCGGCGACACCGACTCCAGTGCCCGGTTGGTCGAGGACCTCGACGACCTGCTGATCGAGGTGGTCGACGACCTCTACCTGCGTGGCTTCGCGGACGCCGAGGACGGCCCCCTCTTCAGCCGGTCGGAGGCCCTCGAGCTGGCCCGCGCCGCGGTGAACGACCCGCAGGCCCGGCTCGAGCCTGCCGAGGCGGAGCGCACCACCGGCGCCGGCCGTCGGGTCGGTTTCGCGACCGCGGTGCGCGCCGAGATGGACCGCCGCAAGCGCCGGCTCGGGGTGCTCAGCTATGACGACCTGCTCTCCCAGCTGGCCCACGCGCTGACCGCGGACGACGCCCCGGCCCGCGCCCGCATGCGCCAGCGCTGGAAGGTCGTGCTGGTCGACGAGTTCCAGGACACCGACCCGGTGCAGTGGCAGGTGCTCGACCGGGCGTTCACCGGCCACGCCCGCATGGTGCTGATCGGCGACCCGAAGCAGGCGATCTACGCCTTCCGTGGGGGCGACGTGGTCACCTACCTGGCCGCCGCGGCGACCGCCACGACCCGCAAGACGCTGGCCACCAACTGGCGCTCCGACCAGCCCCTGCTCTCGTCGTTGCAGGCCGTCCTCGAAGGTGCCGAGCTCGGCGACCCGCGCATCGTCGTACGACCTGTGGGGGCAGCGTCCTCACATCAGGACCAACGCCTGGTCGGTGCCCCCGACGACACCCCCTTCCGGGTGCGGGTCGTGCGCCGCGAGCAGTTCCGGGCCAAGGGAAACCGGGGTGTGGCGGTCGGCCGGATCCGTCCGCTGATCGCCCAGGACTGCGCCCACGACATCAAGAACCTGCTCACCTCCGGCGCGACGTACGACGGCCGCCCGATCGAGCCCGGTGACGTGGCCGTGCTGGCCCACACCGGCAAGTCGCTGCAGATGGTGCGCGAGGCATTGCACGAGATCGGTGTGCCCGCGGTGGTTGCCGGGGGCGGCAGCGTCTTCGGCACCCCGGCTGCGGTCGAGTGGCTGACCCTGCTCGAGGCGCTCGAGCAACCGCACCGTTCGAGCCGGGTGCGCAGCGGTGCCCTCACGTCGTTCCTCGGTCGCTCGGCAGTCGAGCTCGACACGGTCCCCGACATCACCGACGACGTGGCCGCGACGATGCGCGAGTGGGCCGAGCTGTTCAGCCTGCGTGGGGTCGCCGCGGTCATGGAGGCGGCGGTGATCCGCGGACTCTATGCGCGCGTGCTCGCCCGGGTCGACGGCGAGCGCCACCTGACCGACCTGCGCCACGTCGCGCAGGCGATGCACCAGGCGGCGCTGGTCGACCGGCTCGGCCTGGTCGCCCTGCTCACCTGGTTGCGCGCGCAGATGGCCGACGACAAGGTGCAGGTCGCTTCCGAGCGCACTCGTCGCCTCGACAGTGACGCCGCGGCGGTGCAGCTGGTCACCATCCACGGCAGCAAGGGGCTCGAATATCCCGTCGTGCACCTGCCGTTCGTGGCCGACAGGTACTCCTTCGATCCCTCCATCCCCTTGTTCCATGCGGAGTCTGACGAACATCGCTCGATCGACGTCGGCAAGGACGGACCCGGTCGCGGGGCCAACGTGTCGCGCGCCCGGGCGGAGGACCTCGGCGAGTCACTGCGACTGCTCTACGTCGCGATGACCCGCGCCAAGTCACAGGTCGTCACGTGGTGGGCGCCGTCCAACAACGCGAAGACCTCGGCGCTGCACCGCATGCTGATCGGCCGTGGTCCCGGCACCAGCGTGGTGCCGGCCGACGTGGCCCTGTCCGACGACGACGCCACCCAGGCCTTCTTCGACGCCTGGCAGCAGCGCGGCGGGCCGAGCTGGGCACCCGCGGTGCCGGCCCAGCTGGCCGCCGCCGAGCTGGCCCGGCCGTCCGACGAGCTCTCGGCACGCTCGTTCGGCCGCACCGTCGACACCCACTGGCGGCGGACGTCGTACTCCGCCCTGAGCAGTGTCGAGACCGCCGAGCCCACCCTGCCCGGTGTCGGGAGCGAACCCGAGGAGACGCCCCGAACCGACGAGCCCGACGCCATCGAGCCGGTGCCCGTGCGGCACGGCGACGGGCCGGAAGTCCCTTCACCCATGGGCGACCTGCCGGTCGGCGCGACCTTCGGCTCCCTGGTGCACGCCGTGCTCGAGACCGCCGACCCGTCGGCCGAGGACCTCGTCGCCGAGCTGCGTGAGCGGGTGGTCGAGCAGCTCGTCCGGTGGCCGGTCGACCTCGACGCGGCTGCGCTGGCCGAGGCCCTGAAGACGGTGTGCGAGAGCCCGCTCGGCCCCCTGGCCGGGCCGGTCACGTTGCGCGACATCCCGATGACCGACCGGCTCTGCGAGCTCGAGTTCGAGCTCCCGCTCTCCGGCGGCGACGAGGGCGATCTGCCGGGTGCGCCGGTCACCCTCGGCGACATCGCGCCGCTGCTCCGGCGACACCTGTCCGCCGAAGATCCACTGCTGCCGTACGCCGACGCGCTGGCCGACCCCAACCTCGGCGGCCAGGACCTCCGCGGCTACCTCACCGGATCGGTCGACGTCGTGCTCCGGGTCGGTCCGACCTTCCTGATCGTCGACTACAAGACCAACTGGCTCGGCGGCTTCGACGAACCGCTGACCTCCGCCGACTACCGGCGCGAGGCGCTCGAGGCGGCGATGGGCCACTCCGACTACCCGTTGCAGGCACTGCTCTATGCCGTGGTCCTGCACCGTTACCTGCGGTGGCGCCTGGCCGACTACGACCCGGCGACCCATCTCGGGGGCGTGCTCTACCTCTACCTGCGCGGCATGTGCGGCGCCGACACCCCGTCGTACGACGGCCATCCCACGGGCGTCTTCTCGTGGCGCCCGCCGATCGACCTGGTCACCGACCTGAGCGACCTGCTGGACGGAGCCCGCGCATGACGACCTCAGACCTGGTCGACGGCTACGACCGGCACCTGGCCCGGCGTTCCGACGGCCTGTTGCGGGCGTTCAACGACGCCGGTGTGCTGACCGCTGCCGACGTGCACGTGGCCAACCGGCTGGGTGCGCTCGGCGGTGAGCCCGACGAGACCGTGCTGCTCGCGGTCGCCCTGGTCACCCGCGCCGTGCGCCACGGGTCGGTCTGCCTGGCGCCGGCCGACGCCGCAGAGATCGACCCCGAGCTCGACTGGCCCGACGTCACCGCGTGGGTCGCGGCGATCGAGGCGAGTCCGCTGGTGGCGGCCGGCGTGCTGCACTGGGAGTTCGGGCTCCTCCACCTCGACCGCTACTGGCGCCAGGAGGTGCAGGTCTGCGACGACCTCGTGGCCCGGCGCGCGCTGCCCGCCCCCGTCGTGGACGAACCCGCCCTCACGGCCGCGCTGGCCCGGGTCTTCCCCGACAGCGGGTACGCCGAGCAGGCCGCCGCCGTCGACCGGGCTGCCCGGCAGTGGACCACCGTCCTGACCGGCGGACCCGGCACCGGCAAGACCACGACCGTTGCCGGACTTCTCGCCGTGCTGATCGAGCAGGCCGAGTCCAACGGCCAGCAGGTGCGCATCGCGATGGCGGCCCCGACCGGCAAGGCCGCGGCCCGGCTCCAGGAGTCCGTGCAGGCGGAGACCGCCAAGCTTCCCGCAGAGGACCGGGCCCGGCTGGCCGGCCTCACGTCGTCCACGCTGCACCGCCTGCTGGGCTCGCGCCACGACAACGGCACCCGCTTCCGGCACCACCGCGCCAACCGGCTGCCCCACGACATCGTCGTCGTCGACGAGACGTCGATGGTGTCGCTGACGATGATGGCCCGGCTCCTCGAGGCCGTGCGTCCCGAGGCCCGGCTGGTCCTGGTCGGCGACCGTGACCAGCTCGCCTCCGTCGACGCCGGTGCGGTGCTCAACGACCTGGTGCTCGGGCTGCCTGACGACGGCACCGTGATCGCGCTGCGCGACAACCACCGCTCCACCGAGCAGATCATCAGGCTGGCCGAGGCGCTGCGCGACGGGCGCGACGACGACGCGGTGGCCGCCCTGCAGGCGGGCTCGGGCTCCGGCGAGGTCACTGGCTCCGGCTCCGGCGAGGTCGAGTTCGTCACCGCCGAGGACCCGGCCAGTGCCCTGCGCGCCACGATCACCGACGCCGCGCTCGCCGTACGTCGTCATGCGGAGGCGGGTGACGCGGAGGCCGCCCTGACCGCGCTCGACGAGCACCGGTTGCTCTGCGCCCACCGTGAGGGGCCGTACGGCGTACGCCACTGGAACCGGCAGGTCGAGGCCTGGCTCTCCGAGGTGACCGGCGACCCGCTCTACGACACCTGGTACGTCGGGCGCCCGGTGCTGGTGACCGCCAACGACTACGGGCTCGGCGTGCACAACGGTGACACCGGGGTCGTGATCCGTCGTGCGTCCGACGGCGCGCTGAGGGTCGTGCTGCGGGGCGCCGAGGGGCTGCTGGACTTCGCGCCGAGCCGCCTCGACGCGGTCGAGACCATGCACGCGATGACGATCCACAAGGCGCAGGGCAGCCAGGCCACGGTGGTCACCGTGCTGCTGCCCGACGAGGAGTCCCGGCTGCTGACCCGCGAGCTATTCTACACCGCCGTGACCCGTGCGAAGGAGAAGGTGGTCGTGGTCGGCAGCGAGGCCGCCGTCCGTCTCGGGGTGGCCAGGCGGGCGGTGCGGCCGAGCGGTCTGCAGCAGAGGCTGCGCGCGGCAGACCCGGGTGTGGACCTATAGTCGCCCTGAATCGGAATCGGCCCTGCGGCCACGACAGTGAGGAATCCATCATGCGGACCCCCAACAAGGCCGTGGCGCTTGTGGCACTCGCGGCGCTGGCTCCCTTCGGACTGGCCGGCTGCGGCGACGACTCCGGCGACGACTCCGACGGCGGCAGCAAGAGCTTCGCCGACCAGTCGGCGGAGGAGATCAAGGACGCGACCATCAAGGACATGCAGGACGTCTCCTCGCTGACCATGACCGGCAACTTCACCAACGACGGCCAGGAGACCGCGCTCGACCTCACCACCGACGTCGACGGTCGCTGCACCGGCACGATGACCATCAACGGTGGCCAGGCACAGATCATCTCGACCGGCACCGACTCCTTCCTGAAGGCCGACGAGGCCTTCTGGACGGCCAGCGCGGGCGACACTGCTCCGCAGATCATCGCCGTGCTGGGCGACAAGTGGGCCAAGCTCCCTGCGGACAACGACTTCGCGGAGGTCTGCGACCTCGACCAGATGCTCGACGAGTTCAACGACACCGACGACGACAAGAAGGCGACGGTCGGTGACGTGACCGAGATCGACGGGCAGGACGCCGTCGAGATCAAGTCGGAGGACGAGAACGGCGAGTCGAGCACTGCGTGGATCGCCGTCGACGGCAAGCACCACATCCTCAAGCTCAGCACCAGCGAGGGCGACGAGCCCGGTGAGTTCACGTTCACCAACTACGACGAAGAGGTCGACGCTCAGGCGCCCGCCGACGACCAGGTCGTCCCGCTCGGCTGATCCCGGTGCGGTGACCCCAGGGGTGTGCTGACGGCACCATTTCGCCCGGGTCCTTGGTGCGAACGCACAGGGCGCAGTCCGGTTACCAGCAGGTAGGATCGGGCGCATGAAGCGCACCATCTACGACGCCGACCACGATTCCTTCCGCGCCTCCGTGCGCGAGTTCCTCGAGCGTTCCGTCATCCCGAACGTCGAGGAGCACGCCGCCAACAAGGCGCTGCCGCGCGAGTTCTGGCTCGAGGCCGGCAAGCAGGGATTCCTCGGCCTCTCCATCCCCGAGGAGTACGGCGGCGCCGGCGCCGACGACTACCGCTTCAACGCGGTGCTGTTCGAGGAACTCAACAAGGTCAACGCGGCCCTGGGCTCCTGCCTCGGCATCCACGCCGACATCACTGCGCCGTACCTCGTCGAGCTGGGCACCGAGGAGCAGAAGCAGAAGTGGCTCCCGGGCGTGGCCGCCGGTGAGGTCCTGCTGGCCATCGGCATGACCGAGCCGTCCGGCGGCTCCGACCTCGCCGGGCTGAAGTCCACCGCCGTGCGCGACGGCGACCAGTGGGTGATCAACGGCTCCAAGACCTTCATCACCAACGGCTACTCGGCCGACCTGGTGATCACCGCCGTACGCACCTCGCCTGAGAAGGGTGCCCGCGGCATCACGTTGTTCGCGATCCCCGCCGACGCCGACGGCTTCAGTCGCGGCCGCAAGCTCGACAAGGTCGGCCAGGACGAGTCCGACACCGCCGAGCTGTTCTTCGAGAACATCCGCCTCGGTGACGACCACATCGTCGGTGAGCTCGACGGCGGGTTCATCCACATGATGCAGAAGCTGCCGCAGGAGCGGCTCGGCTGCGCCATCTCGAACGTCGCGCACGCCAAGCAGATCCTCGAGGAGACGCTGCAGTACACCAAGGACCGCAAGGCGTTCGGCCAGGGCATCGGTTCGTTCCAGCACAACAAGTTCCTGTTGGCCGAGCTGTTCACCCAGATCGAGGTGGCCGAGTCCTACATCGACCAGTGCGTCGTGGCGCACGACAAGGGCGAGCTCTCGCCGATCGACGCCGCCAAGGCGAAGTGGTGGTCCTCGCAGGTGCAGAACGACGTGCTCGACCACTGCGTCCAGCTGCACGGCGGCTACGGGTTCATGAACGAGTACCGCGTGGCCCGCGCCTGGCGCGACGCCCGCGTCTCCAAGATCTGGGCCGGCTCCAACGAGATCATGAAGGAGCTCATCGGCCGCGATCTGGGGCTGTAGTTCTCGATACTCCCTGACGTTTCGGCCCCTGAATGGCGATAGTCCCTGACGTTCCGGTCCCGCGAGGGGCCGAAACGTCAGGGACTATCGCGTCCTGAGGGCCCAAACGTCAGGGACTATCGTGATTTGGGTGAGGGTGTTCGTGGCGGTGGTGCCGCCGGCGGAGGTGCTCGAGGACCTCGAGGAGTTCCTCGAGCCGCGGCGTGAGGCGGCCGACTTCCGGTGGACCGTGCCCGACCAGTGGCACCTCACCCTGGCGTTCAGTCCGGCCCTGGCCGAGCGGCACCTCGACGACCTGGTCGAACGGCTTGGTCGCGCCGCGCACCGGCGTACGCCGTTCGACCTCCGGATCGCCGGCGGCGGAGCCTTCCCGGGCCCTGACCGGGCGCGCGTGCTGTGGGCAGGCGTGGAAGGCGATGATGCCGCCCGCATCGAGCTGGACCGACTGGCGACAGGGGCCCGCGCCGCAGCGGCGAAGGCCGGAGCCGAGGTCGACGGCGGGCGGTTCCGGGCACACGTCACGCTGGCCCGCCTGGGCCGACCGGCGGAGGTCTCCAACTGGGTCCGCCTGCTCGATGCGTACGCCGGCCCGACCTGGACCGCGCACGAGATCACCCTCTTCGAGTCCCATCTCGGGGAGGGCCCGCGACGCCGACCGCGCCATGAAGCGGTGGAGGTGTTCCCCCTCGGGAGGAAAGCCAGCGCGTGAAACGGCAATGTTGCCGAAACACCGGGCCGATACAGTCGAGTCATGCCGTTCCTGCTCCGTGTCGAACTGCCTGACGTCCCCGGCTCACTGGGACGGTTGGCGACCACGATCGGTGAGGCCGGCGGTGACATCGAGGCGATCGAGATCGTCGAGCACCGCCACGACGGCACCGCGGTCGACGACGTGCTGCTCGAGATGGCGCCGGGGAGCATGCCCGACTCGATCGTTTCGGCGTGCAACCAGCTCGACGGCGTGCAGGTCGTGTGGATCTCGCGCTACGCCGCGGGCGGCAACCTGGTGCTCGACCTCGAGGCCGTCGAAGAGCTGACCTCGCACCCGACACAGGCACTGAACCGCCTCGTCGACCTGCTGCCCCTGACGTTCCGGGCCGACTGGGGTGCGCGCGTGCGTCGTACGCCGGACGGGGTGGTCCGTGTGCACGGCACCCCAGCGGCACCCGACACCGTCGAGTGGCACGACGTCGACCGGGCCACGATCGTGCCCTCGGGCGACGAGAACAACCTGCTCGCGGCCGCGCCGTTGATGTCGGACGAGCTGATCCTGATCGGACGCCGCGGCGGACCCGACATCCTCGAGTCGGAGCTCGCCCGCCTCAGCCACCTCGTCGGCCTGGCCGTGAGCATCTCCCGCTCCTAGGGCACGGTTGGCTCAGACCCGTTCGAGCAGGAACAGCGGGATCTCGCGGTCGGTCTTCTGCTGGTAGTCGGCGTACGGCGGGAACGCGTCGACCGCGCGTGTCCACCACTCGGCACGCTCGTCGTCGGACGCCAGGCGGGCGACGTACTCGTGCGGCTCGGGGCCGTCCTGCAGGTCGACGTGAGAGTCGGCGACGAAGTTGTGGAACCACTCGGGGTGCTCGGGTGCGCCGCCCTTGGAGGCGACGGCCGCGTAGACGCCGTCCTTCTCGACCCGCATCACCGGGTTCTTGCGCAGCTTGCCGGACTTGTGGCCGCGTGAAGTGATCACCACGATCGGCCGGCCGTCGGCAAGCGTGTTCGCCTCCTCGCCGCCGGAGGCCTCGTAGGCGGAGACCTGGTTGCGGACCCATTCGGCAGCGCTGGGCTCGTACTCACCTTGAAGTGTCATGCCTCTACAACAGCACGGGCGGAACGCGCATTCCACGGGGCCGATAGCCTGCGCGCATGAGCGCGATCGACGGAGTCTCCGAAATCTTCGATGTCGAGGCGTGGGACGTGGTGCCCGGCTTCGACGACCTGACCGACCTGACCTATCACCGCGCGAAGGCGCACGGCACCGTGCGGATCGCCTTCGACCGCCCCGACGTGCTCAACGCGTTCCGGCCGCACACGGTCGACGAGCTGCTGCGGGTCCTCGAGCACGCGCGCACGTCGGCCGACGTCGGGTGCGTGTTGCTGACCGGCAACGGGCCCAGTGAGAAGAACGGCAAGTGGGCCTTCTGCACGGGCGGCGACCAGCGGATCCGTGGCCGTGCGGGTTACGAGTACGAGACCGACGGCCACGTCGACGCCGGTGCCCCGCCGAACCCGATCGACAAGGCCAAGCTGGGTCGCCTGCACATCCTCGAGTGCCAACGGCTGATCCGCTTCATGCCCAAGGTCGTGATCTGCCTGGTCAACGGCTGGGCGGCCGGCGGCGGCCACTCCCTGCACGTGGTCTGCGACCTCACCCTCGCCTCCCGCGAGCACGCCCGCTTCAAGCAGACCGACGCCGATGTCGGCTCGTTCGACGGCGGCTTCGGGTCGGCGTACCTCGCCCGGCAGGTCGGGCAGAAGTTCGCCCGCGAGATCTTCTTCCTCGGTGACGAGTACGACGCCGAGGAGATGCACGCACTGGGTGCGGTGAACCGGGTCGTCGACCACGCCGACCTCGAGAAGGAAGCCCTCGAGTGGGGCCGCAAGATCAACCGCAAGAGCCCGACCGCCCAGCGGATGTTGAAGTACTCCTTCAACATGATCGACGACGGCCTGGTCGGCCAGCAGCTCTTCGCCGGCGAGACCACCCGCCTGGCCTACATGACCGACGAGGCCGTCGAGGGTCGCGACCAGTTCCTCGAGAAGCGCGACCCCGACTGGTCCGAGTTTCCCTGGTACTACTGATCGCCGCCGGTGGTTGAGCCTGTCGAAACCCGCAGGTCAGAGGTCTGACGGTCCTCGTCTTCCAGCAGGTAGATGGTGGCGAGGAGGGTCCGAATCTCGCGCTCATCGGACATCTGCTGAATTTGACGCACGATCTGAGCTAGGACGGGTGGGGCCGAGCCTGGCGGCGAAGTACCCCACACGGGGACTCTGCTTCTCGATGAGTGGGAGAGGGCACGACTCCAGTGTCAGGCGTTGCTTGGATGTGACACGGATGAGTCGAATCCTCGAAGGGACGTTGAAGTGGACCTGCTCGAACGCGCAGCGCATGTCGTCTTGATCTCCGACTTGGTCGCCAGGTTGGCCCAGGCGGCCGACCTCGGAACGCTTGAGGAGTACGGCGCGCTGCTTGCAGAAGACTTCACCTGGGAGATGCCTGCGTCGCCGGACATCGACCTTCCAGCCCAAGTCCGAACCGGCCGCGAGAGTGCCCTCATCGGCGCGCAGGAAAGACGCGATGCCGGGATCCAGGGCCCCGGAACAGGAACGTTCCACGTCATCACCACCGTGTCCGTCGACCCGGGACCCGACGAGGCAACGTCCATGGCGTACTGGCACTACTACACGCATGGCCGGGAGATGCCCGCACTGCAATCGATGGGCGTCTACCGCGACCGGTTCGTGCAGATCGATGGGACTTGGCTCATTGCGTCCCGACAGATCAGTCGACCCTGACCCACTCAGACGCAGCTCTGGGTCACATGTTGCTGCGATCCGTCAACACCCGAAGGGGATGACCATGTCCACGTCGAACACGCCCGGTGCAATCATCGTGACCGGTGGCACCGGCGGCATCGGTGCCGCGATCTGTCGCAAGCTCGCAGCCCCCGGCGCCAGAATCGCACTGACCTATCGCAGCCGCACCGATGCGGCAGACGCATTGGTGGAGGAGCTCCGATCCCTCGGTGCGACCGCGCGCGCCGACGCCATCGATTTGCAGGATCCCGAGGCGACGGCGGCCTATGTCAAGGATGTCGGTGAAGGTTGGGACGGTGTGCGCACCGTCGTGCATTCCGCTGGCCCCCACATTCCGATGATCCATCTCTCCAAGGTCAGCCCGGGCCAATTCGGTCAGGCGCTCAACGCCGAGGTCGCGGCGTTCTTCAATCTGATCTCGGCGTCGCTGCCGGCGCTGCGTTCCTCCTCAGGGACCGTCGTTGCCGTGACGACCGCTGCCACCTCGCGCTATCCCGTCCGGGACGGCATGTCTGCCGGTCCCAAGGCTGCCGTCGAATCGCTGGTGCGTGGCTTTGCCGCCGAGGAGGGTCGGTTCGGGGTCCGGTTCAACAGCGTCGGTCCCGGCATGCTCACCGACGGCATGGCAGAGCGCCTGATCTCGAGCGGGGAACTCGAGCCGAGTGCCTTGGAGATCACGCGTGGCAACATCCCCCTCCGACGTTTCGGTGTTGCTGACGACATCGCCGAGGCCGTTGCCTTTCTGGTCTCGGATCGCGCGAACTTCATCACCGGGCAGAAGTTGGACGTTGACGGCGGGTACGGCGTCTGACGCGCTCACCCTCGGTGATCGAGAGCGGGAGACTGGGAGAGCGGTGAGCAAGGCGAAGGTCTTGGTGGTCGGCGGCACCGGGCTGATCGGCTCGTGGGCGGCGGTGGAACTCTGGGACCGCGGCCACCAGGTGACCCTTGGTGCGCGGGCTTGCCGCCGAGGAGGGACGCTTCGGGGTCCGTGCGGGGTCGCCCACGCGCACGACGCCATCGCACGTCCCGTGCGTGACGCCTTGACGGGTCAGGGGCTCGCACCTATTGTCTGAACATGTTCAGTGAACGTGTTCATTCAAGGATGGTCGCACCGTGGTGACCCGCGACGAGCTGCGACAGGCCACCCACGACAAGGTGATGGCGTCCGCGGAGCGGCTGTTCCGCGAGCGCGGCTACCGGGCGACGACGGTCCGGGACATCGCGACGGACGCCGGGGTCAGTGTCGGCAGCGTGATGACTGTGGGCGACAAGGCCCAGCTGCTCGTCGCGATGTTCGACAGGTCGATCGAGCAGATCCACGTCGGGCGCAGGCGTGACGGCGTTCCGGAGGCCCCATCGGGGCCCGGCGGCAACCCGGCGGATCGCATTCTCGAGGTCGTCGCACCCTTCCTGGAGATCTTCGCGGAGGACGCCCAGCTGTCGCGCGAGTACAGCGCCATCCTCACGAGTGGTGATCACGACTCGGCTCTCTTCCACGGCCTGGCGGACGACCTCGTTCGCGAGTTCTCCGTCGTCCTGCAGGAGTCCGGGATGGGCTCCCAGGACGTTCCGGTCGCGGCGAAGGCGATCTACTTCGCCTACCTCGGCGCGATCCGCGCCTCCGCCGCCAGGGGAGGCGTCGCCGCTGAGCAGTCGCTCGAGGACATGCACGCCGTCTTCACCTACATCGCAACCCCGAGAGGAAAGTGATGTCCGTGCTTCCGGAGCCCTGGTGGCCCACGACGCTCCTCGCCGCAGCCCTGTTCGGTGACGCGATCCTGTCGATTCGCCCGCCGAAGTTCATCCGCGACTGCCTGGACGGCGTGAACCTCCCACGCGAGTGGTGGTGGGTGCTGATCTGCGTGAAGCTCCTCGCAGTCGCTGGACTGCTCATCGGCATCAAGGTCGAGGGCGTCGGTCTCGCGGCGAATGTCGGTGTGATCGCCTACTTCCTGGCGGCAACATACGCGCACGTCAAGGCAAGGTTCCTCAAGCAGGAGTTCTGGCTCAACTGCCTGGGGATGCTGCTCTTTGCCGTTGCGGTCCTGCTGTACTCATTCGTCCTCTGAGCCTTGTACACACGGGTTTGTGTGTCGCGGGTGCGCGGTACGGTGAAGACGAAAATGCCCACCCCGTGTTTTGGAGATTTCTCGGATGTCATTCCACGACCAGCTTCATCGCTATCTCGAGCAGGCAGAACAGGAGATGCAGGAGAACGAGCGGAAGCTAGGCGAGTTCCGCAAGATCGAGCCGCAGCTCGCCGAACTGGTCGGTGAGGGGTTCGGGGCCGAGGGCAAGGTCCGGGTGACCTGGACCCAACGCGGCATCCAGGACCTCGAGTTCGATCCGCGTGCCCTTCGGCTGACGTCCGGCATCCTCTCGCGCGAGGTCAAGGCCGCGATCGCGGAGGCCGTGGAGCACCTGCGCGACCAGACCATGGAGATCGTCAACAACCTGGGCGTCAAGACGCCGGAGATGCCCGACCCCGAAGAGGCGCAGAGGCAGCTCGGTCGGTTCCGCGAGGAGATGATGGGCGCGTTCCGCCTCAGCGGCGAGGAGCTCGACCGGGTGGCCCGGCTGCGGCAGCAGTACAACCCGTCGAAGCGGGGCGACCGTCCCGGCAGCGCCGGCTGAGGTACGGCGATGTCCTACCCGCCACCGCCGCCTCAGTGGCAGGGCGGACCACCCTCGACGACCACGACCGGCGCCCCGTACGGCGAACCCGTCTCCGGCCTGCGTGCCTGGACGGCGGGGCTGCTCGACTGGATCGCCCTGGCCGGTTTCTTCGTGTTCTGGCTCGGCCTCGGGATCCTTCTCGCTGAGTCCGACGACGATCGCTCCACGCTGTTCATCGGACTCGGCATCGGCATCGGGATCCTCGGTGCCGTGGTCTGCCTCTTCGTCGAGGCTCGGCTGGCAGTCAGGCACGGCTCCACGGCAGGGCATTTCCTGCTGGGAGTTCGACGCGACCCGGCTGTCTCCATCGGCTACATCGTCGCCCTCGAGTCATTCCTCGAGTTCTGGTACGACACCGTCCTCGGCACGCTGAGTCGGCTGTTGGACCGCGTGTTCCCGAGCCGCCGAGACGGAGCGGCGGCAGGCACCGGCCTCGTCCGCGACCCACGGTCCCAATCGGCCGGCGGTCGATGTGCGCGCGTCGTACTCGCCCTCTTGATCATCGTGTCGCCGGTGCCGCTCGTGCTCGCGATCCTGGCCTGAGCCCCGACCACGCAGGAGCCCCGACCACGCAGGAGCCCCGGTCCACCGAAAGCTCGGTGGACCGGGGCTCCCACTGTCGCAGTCAGCCGCTGTAGGGACCGCTGTCCGGCTTGTCCTCGCCGAACAGGATGTCGCCGCCCTTGTTGCCGGCGTCCTCGGCGTGCTCGCCCAGGTGATCGTCGACCCCCTCCTGGATGGGGTCGTTGTTCTTCCCCAGGTAGTCCTCCGGGTTCGCAATCCGGTTGCCGAGGTCGACCGGCCACGGGCTGAGTGCTTCGATGCCGCTCCCGGCCAGGTTCTTCACGCCCTGCTCGATGGTCATCTCGACCGTGGCCCGGGCCAGGTCGGTCCACGCATCCTCGTCGCCGTGGCTCTCCTGCTGTCCGGCATTGATGAGGGCCCCGCCGACAATGCCGGCAGCCGCCGCAGACAGGACTCCGAGGAGAACGTAGGAGCCGATCTTGAGGCTGCGGTTGCAGGCGACCGCCGTGGCCAGGCCTTCGGCGTAGATGACCTCGGACGGGCCGAGGTTTCCGACGATGCTGGCGACGGCCGCGTAGAAGAGGCTCGCGTTGGCGAACTGGATGACGCCCACGATGCTGCAGCCGAGGGGCCAGGCGCCGAGGGGCACCACGCCGGCGACCAGGGACCATCCCACGATGGTGGCGAACAGTTCGGCGTCCCCGATCTGCTGGGCCAGCTCACCGAGCTCCTTGTTGAACGCCTCGCGGTCGTCACCCGACCACTGGTCCGACGTGAGGCTGGAGGTGAGCTGCTCCAGGCGCGAGCGGGCCTGCGAGAGCTTGTCCGCGGCATCGAACCACTTGTCGGCTGCCTCGCCGACCGCGAAGGGCGCGCCCAGCCCGTCACTCATGATCCAGGCAGTGCCGTTGTTGAACTTGAGGCCCGGGTTCTTGTTGAGCCCGCCGAGCGTTCCGCGCCGCTTGACGATGCCGTGACGGCCGAGGGTTCCACCGTCGCCGATCGCCGGGAACGACTTGGCGGCTTGGGTGAGGGCAAGGTCCGCGACGATGGACAGGGGTGGCGGGAGCACGTTGATCGGGAAACAGCCTGCGTAGATGCAGAACCCTTGGTTGACGCGGACGGCTGCCTCTACTCCTGCGTCGACGCCTTCGCCGATGCTCACATTCGCTCCTCAGTCGTTGGGGTGGTGGTGTGCGGGGTCAACGGATGACTCGTACGGTCGAGGCTTCCTCGGCCTCTTCCCACTGGTCTGCGGTCCGGTTCAGGCGGCGCTGGATCGAGGCGACCTGGGCGGCCTGCTCGTAGGCATCGTTGCCGGCGTACTCGATGGCGCCGAGGAAGGCGTAGGCCAGCGGCTGGCCCGAAGGGCTGAACGCATCGGCCTGGGTGTCTGAGTCGGAAATTGACTGCTGTGCTGCAGCCAGGAGGGTGATGACATCGTCGAGCTCGGTGGCCAGTCGCCGCAGGGACGGCGGGTCGACACGGACTTCTCCGCTCATGGGGACTCCTCGATCGGGGTTGTGTGCTCCGGCCCGTACCCGTCCTCGGGACACTGAAACATCGTCCAGCGACCGAATCGCTCCGCTCCGGGTACGGCGTACGCATGATTCTGCGGGAGTCGGGAAGGGTGGGGCGTGACTCACCGACACCAGGGGACTTCCATGCGCACGATGACGCTCACGACCACACTGGCAGCGATCGCCGTGGTGGCGCTGGCCGGCTGCTCGGACGACGGCGGCGGCAACGGCGGCGGGGGCGACGACAAGGACGTGATCGCCGGCAAGGACGTGGCGGCCAAGGCGGAGACGGCGCTCGAGAGCGAGGTCGACAACCTCGCCGAGGGCGGCTTCGAGTGCCCCGACGTCGACCGTGAGAAGGGCGCCACCGCCACCTGCACGCGCACGAGCGAGGCCAGTGGCTACTACCTCGTCGTCGACGGGCAGGTCGAGGTCAGCGAGGTCTCGGGTGACGACTTCGGCCTCGACGTGCAGATGGAGGACGCCGCCAAGGAGTTCGGCCAGACCGCGGAGTCGATCGAGGCGGACCTGTCGACCCAGGCCGAGAGCAAGTTCGGCGAGGCGCCGCAGTCCCTCGAGTGCCCCGACCTGCCCGGTGAGGAAGGCGCCACGATCACCTGCTCCCTCACGGTGGCGGGCGAGGACAAGAGCCTGGAGGTGACCGCCACCGAGGTGGACCTGACGAACTACACGATGAGCTACACCTTCGCCGAGAAGTGAGCACCGTCGGGCCGGTGGCCGCGCGACACCTCGTCGTACGCATCCTGAAACGGCGGTGACGCTTCGCCCGTTCCCTCTATGGTGCAGGGGTGAATGTCGTCGTGCTGACCGGTGCCGGAATCTCCGCGGAGAGCGGCGTGCCGACGTTCCGCGACGCCGACGGCCTCTGGGAGGGCCATCGCGTCGAGGACGTCGCGACCCCCGAGGCGTACGACGCCCGACCGGCCATGGTGCAGAAGTTCTACGACGACCGCCGGGCCGCGTTGGCCGGAGTCGAGCCGAACCCGGCGCACCTCGCGCTGGCCCGCCTCGAAGAGGTGATCGGCGACAACCTGCTCCTGGTCACCCAGAACATCGACGACCTGCACGAGCGCGGGGGCTCGCGCCGTGTGCTGCACATGCACGGCGAGCTGCTGTCGGCCCTGTGCCGAGGCTGCGGCAGGCGCTCCCACTGGACCGACGAGCTCAGCGACTTCCCGCCGTGCCCGCGGTGCGGGGTCAGCGAGCTGCGGCCCGACGTGGTCTGGTTCGGCGAGATCCCCTACGAGATGGACCGGATCCAGCGCGAGCTGATGGCCGCCGACCTCTTCGTCTCCATCGGTACGTCGGGGGCGGTCTACCCGGCGGCCGGGTTCGTGCAGATGGCCAAGGCATGTGGCGCGCGCACCCTCGAGCTGAACCTGGTGCCCAGTGAGGGCACGTCGTTCTTCGACGAGGCGCGGCACGGCAAGGCCGGCGAGCTGGTGCCGGTCTGGGTCGACGAGGTCATGTCGCGCGCAGCCCTGTGACGTTCAGCCCTGTGACGATCAGCGGCTCGAGCCGGTCGAGCTCGTCGGCGAGGCCGAGGAGCGTGGCCTGGGTGCGGAACATCTGGCGGAACAGCACACCGCTCTCGATCATCCGCGGGTCGAGGTGTCCGAACACCTCGAGCGTGACGGTCCCGTAGAGGGCGGCCCACGACTGGGTGAAGACCCACAGCAGCCCGCGCATCTCGTCGGGAATCTCGAGTGGGACGTCGGGCATGATCGGGTCGCGCAGGATCTGCACGAGGTCGTCGTCCAGCTCGTTCAGTGGCGGGAACGGGGTGTCGTACTTCTGCCAGATCTGCACCAGCAGGTCGTTGAACAGGGCTCCCGAGGCGGAGGCCTTGGTCAGCGTGGTCTCGGTCAGGGTCGGGTCCATGCACAGTGAGGCGACGTCCATGTTCGCGAACACGACGGAGAACTCGTTGCGCGCGGTGAGTGCCCAGCGACGGAACGCAACTGCAGCGGCGGTGATGCGGGCCGCGGGGTCGTCGACCGGGTGGGCGTCGCGGGCCGGTTCGAGGAACTCCGCCGACATGGCGCTGTCGATGCCGATCGCGACCACGCGCAGCAGGTCCTGGTAGGACTCGACGTAGCGGTAGAGCGCGGGCGCGGTCATCCCGATCCGTTGGGCCACAGCCCGCAGCGACAGCTCGCCTCCCTCAGCCAGGATCGCGCGCGCGGCGGCCACGATCTCGTCGAGGGTCGCTTGCCGGTGGCGTTCGCGGCGGTCCTTGGCCATGGTCACGAATTTCCTCCCGGGGGCGGTTGACGCGACGAGTTTACACTGTTTACAGTTAACGGCGTTAACTAGTCTGACACCTCGTCACAAAGGGATGGCCGTCATGGAGCGTTGGGGTGCGATCGTCGCCCGCAGGGCAGTGCAGATCCTCGTCATCGGCGTGCTCGCGGTGTTCGGCGCGGGCGCCTACGGGGCCGGCGTCTTCGACTCGCTCTCCCAGGGTGGCTTCGACGACTCCGCCAGCGAGTCCTCGAAGGAACTCGCCCACGAACGGGCGGTGTTCGGCAACCAGACCGTCGACGTGGTCGCGATCTACTCCAGCGACGACCTCACCGTCGACGACGCGGAGTTCGAGGCCGCGGTGCGCGACATGGTGGCCGACCTGCCCACCGTCACGACCAGGATCGTGAACTACTACGACACCCCGTCGGAGGCCCTGGTCAGTCACGACAAGCACGCCGTCCAGGTGCCGATCTCTCTCGAGGGCGACACCCAGAACGAGCTCCTCGAGAGCTGGGACGCGCTGGAGCCGCACCTCGAGGCCGACGGGCTGAAGACCGACGTGGCCGGCGCCTTCGCGGTGTACGGCGACGTCAACGACATCACCGAGAAGGACCTTGCGCAGGCCGAGACCATCTCGGCGCCGTTCGTGCTGCTGCTCTCCCTGCTGATCTTCGGCAGCCTTGTCGCCGCCTCGATGCCGGTGCTGGTCGGAGCGATCGCGGTGATCGGCGCGCTGGCCGTGGTCCGGCTGCTCACCGTGTTCACCGAGGTGTCGGTCTTCTCCGTCAACGTGATCACCCTGATCGGGCTCGGCCTGGCGATCGACTACGCCCTCTTCATCATCAGCCGCTTTCGCGAGGAGCTTGGCCGCCTCCCCGCTGACGACCCCGACGCCTCGGCGACCGCGATCAGGACGACCATGACCACCGCCGGACGCACCGTGCTCGTCTCGGGGCTGACGGTCGCGGCCGCCCTCAGCTCGCTGATGGTCTTCCCGCAGAGCTTCCTCAAGTCGATGGGGTACGGCGGCATGGCGGCCGTGATCGTGGCGATGGTCTCCGCGCTGACGGTTCTTCCGGCGGTGCTGCGACTGCTCGGACGCCGGGTCGACGGCGGTCGCCTGCCGTGGCGCCGGCACCGGCCGGTCTCGGTGGGCAGTGACCACGGCGCCTGGGCCCGACTGGCACACGGCGTGATGCGGCGCCCGGTGGTCGTGACCGTGCTGGTCACCGTCGCCCTCCTGGCGATCGCGTCCCCGTTCCTGGGCGTCAAGTGGGGCAGCGTGGACTACCGCGTGCTGCCCTCCGACGCGCCCGCGCACGTCGCCGCCGACAAGCTCAACACCGACTTCGGTCCCGAGACCTCCAGCGCCAACCTGCTGCTCGACGGCACGTCGAAGGCCGACGTGGCGGCGTACGTCCGCGAGGTGGAGGGGATGCGTGCCCCGGTGACCGTGGAGCCGGTGGCCGACAAGGGCGACGTCACGCTGTTGAGGGCGACCTGGCGGGGCAACAGCCAGTCCCAGTTCTCCCAGGACGTGGTGGAACGGATCCGGGACGTCGAGCCGGGCAGTGGGTCGGTGCAGGTCGGCGGGCTCTCCGCCTCGACGGTCGACCTGCTCGACTCCGTGGGCAGCCACCTGCCGTGGATGGGCCTGATCGTGATCGGCGTGATGCTGCTGCTGCTCTTCCTGGCCTTCGGGTCGGTGGTGCTGCCGGTCAAGGCGGTCGTGATGAATGCGATCTCGATCACAGCGTCGTTCGGAGTGGTGACCTGGATCTTCGCCGACGGTCACCTGGAGGGGCTGCTCGGATTCGAGTCCCAGGGCTACCTCGACGCCACCCAGCCGATCCTCATGCTGGCCATCCTCTTCGGCCTCTCGATGGACTACGAGGTCTTCCTGCTCTCCCGTGTGCGGGAGCAGTGGGACCTCACCCACGACAACGACCAGGCGGTCGCCACCGGACTGCAGAAGACGGGACGGATCATCACCAGCGCGGCGCTGCTGCTGGCGATCGTGATCGGTGCGTTCGGCCTGAGCGGCATCGTGTTCATGAAGATGATCGGAATCGGCATGCTGGTCGCCCTGCTGCTGGACGCGAGCGTCGTACGTGCCCTGCTGGTGCCGGCGACGATGAAGCTGCTCGGCCGATGGAACTGGTGGGCGCCGGGGCCGTTGTTGCGGTGGTGGGAGCGCTTCGGCCTCAAGGGCCACTGACCGAATCGGGCGCTGAGGCGCGACTCACGATCCGCATGCTGGGATGGTTGCCCGCATATTGGGCGCCCGGGCTCTAGATTGCCAACCACCCGGCAGGACTCCGCTACCCATGCGGAATGCTGCCAGCATCGCGTACGTCGCCACAGACTGCGTGGTCGTCATCAGCATGGAATCGGAGTGATCACATGATCATCGGCGTCATCAGGGAGGCACAGACCGGGGAGACCCGTGTCGCTGCCACCCCGGCCACCGTTGGCCAACTGCTCAAGCTCGGTTACGACGTGATCGTCGAGTCGGGGGCCGGTTCGGCTTCCAGCTTCGCGGACGAGGCGTACGTCGAGGCCGGTGCGAAGATCGGCGATCCGTTCGAGGGCGACATCGTCCTCGGCGTGAACGCCCCGGCGGATGCCCAGCTCGACCAGCTGCGTCAGAACGCGACGCTGATCGGCATCTTGAATGCCCGGTTGGACGAGTCGGTGGTGGCGGACCTGACCTCGCGGCCGATCACGGCGTTGTCGATGGACGCGGTGCCGCGCATCTCGCGCGCCCAGTCGCTCGACGTGCTGAGCTCGATGGCCAACATCGCCGGCTACCGTGCCGTCGTCGAGGCCGCCCACGTCTTCGGGCGGTTCTTCACCGGCCAGGTCACCGCTGCAGGCAAGGTCCCGCCGGCCACGGTGCTGGTCGCCGGTGCCGGTGTCGCCGGTCTCGCCGCGATCGGGGCCGCCGGTTCGCTCGGCGCGGTGGTCAAGGCCACCGACCCGCGTCCCGAGGTCGCCGACCAGGTGAAGTCGCTGGGTGGTGAGTACCTCGCGGTCGAGGACCCTGAGGCCGAGGTGTCGGCCACCGGGTACGCCAAGGAGATGGGCGACGACTACAACGCCCGCGCCGCGGCGCTGTATGCCGAGACCATGCCGGGCGTCGACATCGCCATCACCACCGCGCTGATCCCGGGACGCCCCGCGCCCCGGTTGATCACCGCCGAGATGGTCGCCTCGATGAAGTCGGGCAGCGTCATCGTGGACATGGCTGCCGGGTCCGGCGGCAACGTCGAGGGCTCGGTCGCCGGTGAGGTGGTCACCACCGAGAACGGTGTGACGATCATCGGCTACACCGACCTCGCGGGCCGTCTGCCCGCGCAGGCCTCGCAGCTCTACGGCACCAACCTGGTCAACCTCCTCAAGCTGATGACGCCGGAGAAGGACGGACAGCTGGTCCTCGACTTCGACGACGTGGTGCAGCGCTCGATCTGCGTCGTACGCAACGGTGAGTCGACGTGGCCCCCGCCGCCGGTGCAGGTCTCGGCCGCCCCGGCCGCCGCCCCGGCCGCGGAGATTGCGGTCAAGGAGGAGAAGAAGCCGGCCAGCCCGGCGCGCACCTCCGCGATCGTCGGCGGCGCAGCCCTGTTGTTCTTCCTGCTGGTCGCGGCCTCGCCGGCGCAGCTGCAGCTGAACCTGACGGTCTTCGCCCTGGCCGTCGTGATCGGCTACTACGTGATCGGCAAGGTGCACCACGCGCTGCACACTCCGCTGATGTCGGTGACCAACGCGATCTCGGGAATCATCGTCGTCGGCGCGCTGGAGACCATCGGTCAGTACGACGGCACGATCACCGCGGTGTCCTTCGTGGCGATCCTGCTCGCCAGCATCAACGTCTTCGGTGGCTTCGCGGTGACTCGCCGCATGCTCGCCATGTTCTCCAGGTCTTGATAGGTAGCTGAGAAATCATGAGCATCGAATCCGCATCGGCCGCTGCGTACGTCGTAGCCGCCCTGCTCTTCATCCTTGCCCTCGCCGGGCTGTCCAAGCACGAGTCCGCCAAGGCCGGCAACTACTACGGCATCGCCGGCATGGCGATCGCCCTGGTCGCCACCGTGGTCCTCGCCATCGACAAGGACATCGAGGGCCTCGGTCTCGGCCTGCTGATCGCCGCGGTCATCGTCGGCGCCCTGGTCGGCCTGCAACTGGCACGCACGGTCGAGATGACCGGCATGCCTGAACTGATCGCCCTGCTGCACTCGTTCGTGGGTCTCGCCGCCGTACTCGTCGGCTGGAACGGCTACCTGCACATCGAGGCACACCCGCACCGCTTCGACGCCAAGGTGCTCGAGCACGCCGACCTGCTCGGCATCCACTCCGCCGAGGTCTTCATCGGCGTCTTCATCGGTGCGGTCACCTTCACCGGCTCGATCGTGGCCAACCTCAAGCTGTCGGCGAAGATGAAGTCCGCGCCCCTGGTCCTGCCGGGCAAGAACCTCATCAACCTCGGTGCGCTGGTGCTCTTCGCGGCACTGACCGTGTGGTTCGTCATCGACCCGCAGCTGTGGCTTCTGATCGTGGTCACCATCGTCGCGCTGGCCCTGGGCTGGCACCTGGTCGCCTCCATCGGCGGCGGTGACATGCCCGTGGTCGTCTCGATGCTGAACAGCTACTCCGGGTGGGCCGCGGCCGCGTCGGGCTTCCTGCTCAACAACAACCTGCTGATCATCGTCGGCGCGCTGGTCGGCTCCTCCGGTGCCTACCTGTCCTACATCATGTGCACCGCGATGAACCGCTCGTTCATCTCGGTGATCGCCGGTGGCTTCGGCATCGAGGCCGGCCCCTCGGAGGACACCGACTACGGCGAGCACCGCGAGACCAACGCCGAGGACGTTGCCGACCTGCTCACCCACGCCAAGTCGGTGATCATCACCCCCGGCTACGGCATGGCCGTCGCCCAGGCGCAGTACGGCGTCGCACAGCTGACCTCCAAGCTGCGGGACAAGGGAGTCGACGTACGCTTCGGGATCCACCCGGTCGCCGGTCGCCTGCCCGGTCACATGAACGTGCTGCTCGCCGAGGCGAAGGTGCCCTACGACATCGTCCTCGAGCTCGACGAGATCAACGACGACTTCGACGAGACCACCGTGGTGCTGGTGATCGGTGCCAACGACACCGTCAACCCCGCCGCCGCGGAGGACCCCTCCAGCCCGATCGCCGGCATGCCGGTGCTGACGGTGTGGAACGCCGAGCACGTCGTGGTGTTCAAGCGGTCGATGGCGTCGGGCTACGCCGGCGTCCAGAACCCGCTGTTCTTCCGGGACAACTCCCAGATGCTCTTCGGTGACGCCAAGGACCGGGTGGAGGACATCCTCCGCGCGCTCTGATCCAGGTCGAGTGCTGAAGTGGCTGCCCTAGCAACCACTTCAGCACTCAACCTCGGCGCCTGTGGATGACCGGCGAGACCGGTCCCATGCCATCGCAGAATCGATTGCATGGATGAGCCATGGTCAAGCCTGGCCGGATTGCAGCACGGAGTCCTGGCCCGCAGTCAGCTGTACGCCCTCGGCGTGACTCGTGCCGCGGTGCGCGCCAACGTCTCTGCCGGCCGATGGTGCTGGCGCACCGAGTCAGTCCTCACCACGACCACCGGCCCACTCAACTGGGAGCAGCGGTTGTGGCTCGGAGTGCTCCACTGCGGCCCGGGGTCGGCCGTCGGTGGGCTCACCGCGGCCAAGGTGCACGGCCTTCGCAACTGGGATCGCGACCTCGTCACGGTGGTCGTGGACGACTCGCTCTCCTTCGAGAAGGTTCCCGAGTTGCACATCGTCCGGACTCGAAGGCCCATCCAGAAGTGGCTGGCACCGGTGACGCTTCCGCTGCTGCGTCTCGAGCCGGCAGTTCTGCTCTTCGGCGCCTACGATCGGAGCAAGCGCACGGCGCAGGGTGCTCTGGCCGCCGTGGTCCAACAGGGTCTGACCACCCCGGATCGACTCGGCGCATGTCTGGCCACGATGAATCCCTTGCGCCGGTCCCGTGACTTCCGGGCCACTCTTCTCGACTTGGCGGGTGGGGCACAGTCGGTTGCCGAAATGGACGTACGGCGAGCCTGCCGCTCCTACGGCGTCGTGCCGCCGCACAGGCAAAGAGCCCGCGTCGACCGCGCAGGAAAGCGGAGATGGACGGACTGCGAGTGGGACCTCCCCGATGGTCGGGTGGTGGTGTTGGAAGTCGACGGTGCCTTCCACCTGGACGTCATGCAGTACTCCGCGGACATGCGGCGACAACGAAGGATCACCACCCCCACGCGATTGATTGTGCGATGTGCCGCTGTCGAGATCCGCGACGAACCGGGTAAAGTCATGGCGGACCTGATCGCTCTCGGTGTCCCGCTGGTGAAGCGCGCAGGTTGAGTGCTCAGGTGGTTGCCCTGGGCACCACCTGAGCACTCAACCAGGAGACAGTAGAGTCTCGCCATGCCCGAGAACCCTGCCGCCCCGACCGATGCGCGCGCTGCGCTGGAGGAGCTGCGGGGCCACGAGGCCTGGGCCATCGTCCGCCAGAAGGACGCAGCGACCCTGTCGCTGGTCGGCGGCCGGCGCACCGTCGTGGAGAGCCTGCTCGACGTGCCGCTCGAGACCGGCATCCCCGTCGACGGCCGGCAGTTCGACCGGCTGGTGGCCGTGCCCTACCGCCAGGTCCGGGAGCGCGGGTTCGACGCGATCGACGACGGCACGCCGCTGGTCGTGGTCGACATCGACCTCGAGCAACACGTGGCGTACGCCGACCTGCTGGCCGCCCTGCCCGACGTACCGGTGGAGTTCGACGACCCGGGCGGCTTCGACTCGAGCGACGACGACTATACCCGTGTGGTCGAGAAGGTCATCGCACACGAGATCGGCAACGGTGAGGGCGCCAACCTCGTGGTGGCCCGCAACTACCGTGCCAAGGCCCGCGGCTGGGGCGACGACCAGGCCCTGACCGTGCTGCGCCGGCTGCTCGAGCGCGAGCGCGGTGCCTACTGGACCTACGTCTTCTTCACCGGCGACCGCTACCTGGTGGGGGCGAGCCCGGAGCGGCACGTCAGCATCCAGGGCGGCGACGTGCGGATGAACCCGATCTCGGGCACCTTCCACCTGCCCAAGCAGGCGCAGCCTCAGGAGCAGACCAAGGCTCAGCTGCTGGAGTTCCTCGCCGACGAGAAGGAGATCTACGAGCTCTTCATGGTCGTCGACGAAGAGCTCAAGATGATGTGCGACATCTGCCACGAGGGCGGCCAGGTGCTCGGCCCGTTCCTCAAGCCGATGACGCACCTCGTGCACACCGAGTACCTCCTCGCCGGCCGCACCGACCGCGACCCGCGCGAGGTGCTGCGCGACACGATGTACGCCGCCACGCTCACCGGCTCACCCGTCGAGAACGCCTGCCGGCTGATCGCGGCCTACGAGCCCGAGGGGCGCGCCTACTACGGCGCGGCGCTGGCGCTCTTCGGGCGCGACGGCGAGGGCCAGCCGACCCTCGACAGCCCCATCGTCATCCGCACCGCCGACGTCAGCACCGAGGGCGTGCTCCGGGTGGTCGCCGGAGCCACCCTCGTGCGCGACTCCGACCCGGCCACCGAGGTGCGCGAGACGCACGCCAAGGCCGGTGGCATCCTCAGCGCGTTCGGGTTGGTGCCTCCCGCGGCCGCGCCCCCGGAGAGCCTGGGCGAGCTGGCCCGCGACGAGGACGTGCTGATCGCCCTCAACGCCCGCAACCAGCGGCTCTCGAAGTTCTGGCTGACCGACCAGGAAGGGTCTGCGCCCGACGTGGCCCTGAAGGGGAAGTCGGCGGTGATCCTCGACGGCGAGGACGACTTCGTGAACATGCTGCGGCACGTGCTCACCGTGCTCGGCATGACCTCGACCGTGGTCCGCCACGAGGACTACGCGCCGGGCGTGCTCGACGGGTTCGACCTCGTCATCGTCGGCCCCGGCCCTGGTGACCCGCGCGACGGCGACCACCCCAAGATCGCCACGTTCCGCACCGCGGTCGACGCGCTCCTGGCCGCCGAGCAGCCGTTCCTCGCCGTGTGCCTGGGGCACCAGACGCTGTGCCAGCGGTTGGGGATTTCCCTTGCCTACAAGGACATCGTCTTCCAGGGCACCCAGTCACCTGTCTCGATCGACGGCCGCACCGAACGGGTCGGCTTCTACAACACGTTCGTCGGACGGGTCGAGGGCCAGGCCCCCGACGGGGTCACGGTCGAGGCCGACCCCGAGACCGGCGACGTGCACCTCGTCCGCGGGCCGCACTTCCGGGGCATCCAGTTCCACGCCGAGTCGATCCTGACCGAGAACGGCTACGACCTGATCCACGACCTGATGCGCGAACTCCTGACCTGAGCCTCAGCCAACCCGGGCGCCCCCCGGCGCAACCTTTCGGGCCTCACCGACGTCTATAGGGCAGAGGCTCGAACCAGACGGGGGTTTGCAGTGCGGTTCCGGGTGTTGTCCCTTGCGCTCCTGGCGATCCTGGTCGCCGCCGTCGTCGTCACCGGACGCCATCAGGGCACCGTCGCTGACGCCGACGCGCCCGGCGGCCCCTCCACCACGATCGCGGCGCCCGTCGAGATCCCGGCCCGCCCCAACATCGTGCTGGTGCTGATGGACGACTTCTCCCTCGACCTGCTGCAGACCATGCGCTCGGCCGAGGCGATGCGGCAGCAGGGTGCGTCGTACGACCGGGCGTTCGTGGTCGACTCCCTGTGCTGCGTGTCGCGGTCGAGCCTGATGACTGGGCAGTACCCGCACCAGACCGGCGTGCTGACCAACACCGCCAACCTGCCCAACCCCTACGGCCCGATCGGCGGTTGGGAGGCGTTCTCCGCCTACGGCAACCCCGAACGCTCGGTCAACGCGCACCTGAAGCACAGCGGCTACACGACGGGGTTCGTCGGCAAGTACCTGAACCAGTTCGAACCGGGCATGGCCGACCTCGAGCTGCCGGCCGGCTGGAGCGAGTTCAACGCGCTGTTCGGTTCGGCGTACGACGGCTGGGGCTTCGCCAGCTCGTACGTCGAGGACGGCGAGCTGCGCGTCCGGGAGCATGCGATCCCTCCCGCGTCGGCGACTGACGAGGTGAAGGACGCGGCGTACGCCGGCACGGTGACCGAGGACCTGGCCCTCGACTTCATCGAGCGCCACACCCCCGACGACGCGCCGTTCTACCTCGAGGTGGCGCCGTACGGTCCGCACAACCGGGTCGACGGTGACACCCCGTGGCCGGACGAGCCGCTATTCCCGCCGGCGATGCGCGACCGTACCGGCCACGCCGGGCCGCTGGGCAACTGTGGTCGGGTGGACTGCAGCGACCTCGATCTCGACGACCTGGTCGGGTTCGGCGACGACCAGTCCGACAACCTGCCGGTGCACGCCGACGGCACCCCGGCCCCGGGCTGGAAGCCGACGACCACCACGCTGCGGCCCGAGGACGCGGTCGTCGACCTGCGCAACCGGGCCCGCATGGTGGCCTCGATCGACCGCATGGTCGAGCGGATCCTGGCGGCCGTCGACGACGACACCTACGTGGTGCTGACCTCCGACAACGGGTTCCACCTCGGGCAGCACGACCTCGAGCGCGGCAAGGGCGCGCCCTACGACTCCGACGCCCACGTGCCGCTCCTGGTGGTCGGGCCGTCGATCGAGGCCGGCACCCGCCCGCAGGTGGTCAACAACATCGACCTGGCCGCCACCTTCGAGGACCTCGCCGGCCTCGAGCCGGAGCCCTGGCGCTCGGGCACGTCGTTCGCGCCCAGCCTGCTCGAGCAGACCGCGAAGGGCTCGCGCCACGCGTTCTTCGAGCACACCTACGCGCCCTCGCTCGGCCTGGACCCGGACCGGGTCTACTCCGGCGGCACGATCGACATGATCCCGTCGTACGTCGCGATCCGCAGCCGGGACGCGCTCCTGGTGCGGCTCGACCTCGACCCGGACTGGCAGGGCACCGACTACGCCTGGGAGTTCTACGACTACCGGGACTCCGCGTTCGAGCAGACCAACTCCTACGCCGACCCGGGCAAGCGGGCGGAGGTGCGCCGGCTGCAGCGGCGACTGGAGGAGTTCGTCGCGTGCGGTGAACAACGCTCCGAGCGCGTCCGGCCGAAATGTCTGGCGCTGACGCGCTAGGTCCTCACCCAGTAGGTTGCGCATGTGATCGATGCGGTGACGAACGTGGTGGTGGTCGACCACCACGACTCCTACACGTGGAACCTCGTCCACCTCGTCGCCGCCGTCACCGGGGCCCTGCCCGAGGTCGTGCAGCACGACGCCACGTCCGCGGCTTACCTGCTCGGCTTCAGCCATGTCGTGCTCTCGCCCGGTCCCGGCCACCCGTCCGACCCGGCCGACTTCGCGGTCGGCAACGACGTGCTGCTGGCCGGCACGACGCCGGTGCTCGGCGTCTGCCTGGGCATGCAGGGCCTGGTCACGGCGTACGGCGGCACGGTCGAGCGCATCACCCCGGCCCACGGTGACGTGGCCTCGGTCCGGCACGACGGCACGTCCGTCTTCGCCGGGCTGCCCGCGTCGTTCGACGTGGTGCGCTACCACTCGCTGGCCGCGACCCGGCTGCCCGACGACCTCGTCGTCACCGCCACCTGCGACGGCGAGCCCGGTGAGCCGGAGGTCGTCATGGGGGTCCGGCATCGCACGCTTCCCCTTCACGGCGTGCAGTTCCACCCCGAGTCGATCCTCAGCCGGTACGGCGCCGAGCTCGTGGCGAACTTCCTGGGGCGGACATGACCGACCCGGTGCCGCACTTCCTCGAGATCGCCGCCGCCCACGACCGCTGCTTCTGGCTCGACGGTGGTGGCGCTCGGCCCTGGTCGGGACGCCGCTCGATCCTGGGTTGGCTGGACGAGGACGACGTCTCGCTGACGTACGACGCCCGCACCGGCCTCGTGCACCGTGTCGCCGCCGGCACGCGTGAGGTGGTCGGTGACGACATCTTCGCCGCACTCGAGGCGGAGTCGGCCGGCGACGGCGCCGACGTGCACTGGGTCGGCTACTTCGGCTACGCCAGCCGTCCGGACCTGCCGGCGTCCGTCGATGCCGACGACCCGATGCCGACCGCGGTCTGGATGCGGACCAGGAACGTGCGGATCTTCGAGCATCCCGAGGTGGATGTGTCGGGGAGTGGTGGTTTCGAGACGCTCGCTGGCGCTCGCTCCTCAACCACCGAGGAGGCCTCGTCGTTCTCCACCACCGAGGAGGCCTCGACCACCGAGGTGCCGGGGGAGTACGCGGCGGAGTTCGCGCGGGTGCAGGAGGAGCTGCACGCGGGAAACTCCTACGAGGTGAACCTGACCTACCGGCTGGCGATCGAGTCCGGGCTCGACCCGGTGTCGGCGTACCTGCGACTGCGCGCGCTCAACCCGGCGCCGTACGCCGGGTTCCTCCAGCACGAGGGTGCCTGGCTGCTCAGCTCGTCACCCGAGCGCTACGCGACCGTCGACCGGCACCGGGCGATCGAGACCAAGCCGATCAAGGGCACCACTCCGCGAGGGGAGAGCGCCGAGGACGACGAGCGGCAGCGCCGGCTGCTGGCCACGGACCCGAAGTTCCGCGCCGAGAACCTGATGATCGTCGACCTGCTGCGCAACGACCTCGGCATGGTCTGCGAGGTCGGTTCCGTCGAGGTGCCGGTGCTGATGGACGTCGAGACCTACAGCTCGGTGCACCAGCTCGTGTCGACCGTGCGCGGCCACCTGCGCGACGACATCACCACGATCGGGGCCCTGCGCGCGCTGTTCCCGGCCGGCTCGATGACCGGCGCGCCCAAGCTGCGCACCATGGAGATCATCAGCGACGTCGAGGACTCGTCGCGCGGCGTCTACTCAGGGGCCTTCGGCTGGATCTCCGGCGACGGTCGGGCCGACCTCGGCGTCGTGATCCGCAGCCTGACCACCAGCGGCGACGGACGCTGGCGCCTCGGCACCGGCGGCGGAATCACCGTGCGCTCGGACGTCGACGAGGAGTACGCCGAGTCTCGCCTCAAGGCCGAGCGCCTGACCCGTGTCTTCGACTGAGCCGGGGCCGGGCCTGGACTGGGGCGGCGGAGGTCCTGTGCGGCACGACCCGGCCTCCGCCGGCGCTGCGCTCACGGCACGGCCGACTGCACGGCTCACTGCATGCCCGGCCTCACAGGTCGTCGAAGAGGCGGCCCTTCTCGGCCAGGGTGACCTCGAAGGTCTGCTCCTTGCCGTCACGCAGCACCCGCAGCTTCACCTTGTCGCCGGGGCGGTACTGCAGGGCGGTGGTGACCAGGCCGAGGCCCTGGGCGATCGGGTAGTCGTCGACGGCGACGACCACGTCGCCCTGCTTCAGGCCGGCCTCCTCGGCGGGGCTGTCGCTGGTGAAGTCCTCGACCGTGGCGCCCTGCGCGACTCCGGACTCGCGGGCGTTGCCGGGAATGATGCCCAACCACGCGTGGGTCGGCTCGTCACCGTTCTTCAGCTCCTCGACGATCGGTGCGATGACGTTGACCGGGATGGCCCAGCCGATGCCGATCGAGCCGAGGTCGCCCTCGGAGCCGGTGTTGCTGGACGCCGTACGGTTGGCGGAGTTCATGCCGACCAGCTCGCCCTTGATGTTGACCAGTGCGCCGCCGGAGTTGCCGGGGTTGATCGCGGCGTCGGTCTGCAGTGCGGGGTAGACCATGGCCTCCTGCGAGGCCTCCATGCCGGCGACGTTGACCGGGCGGTTCACGGTGCTGATGATGCCGGCGGTGACGGTCGACTCGAGGCCGTACGGCGAGCCGACCGCGACAACTGCCTGGCCGACCTTCAGGTCCTCGGCCGCGCCGAACTTCATCGGGGTCAGGCCGGAGACGTCGTCGGCCTTGATCAGCGCGATGTCCATGTCGGGGTCGGCCCCGACGAAGGACCCGGTGGTGCTGCTGCCGTCGTCGAAGTAGACGGTGGTGTCGCCCTCGATGCCGTTGAAGGCGACGTGGTAGTTGGTCAGGATGAGGCCGTCGTCGCTGATGATGATCCCCGAACCGGTGCTGCCGCTGGAGGCCCCGAAGGCCTCGATCTTGACCACCGACGGCAGGGTCTTCTCCGCCACGTTCTGCACCGAGACGAGGTCCTGGAGGTTGAGGCCGGCGATGTCGATCTGGCCGGCGTCGACCTTGCCGTCTCCGCCGCCGGAGGTCTCGTCGTGCAGATAGCCGCCGCCGAAGCCGGCGGCCGCTCCGAGGATCAGCGCACCCGCGAGCAGGCCGATGCCGGTCTTGCCGCGCCCGCTCCCACCGGTCTGTCGGTGCTCGGTCGGCGGGCCCAGGGGGGCCTGGTGCCCCGGCTGGGGATAGCCCGTCGGGTACGGCGGGGGTGCCTCCCACGGCTGGGCGTGCTGCGGGCCCTGGCCGTAGGGCTGGGCGGCCTGTCCGGGCGGTGCGAACTGGCCCTGCTGACCCGGGTGGCCAGGATCCTGGGGCGGGGCGAACTGGCTCTGCGGGGCCGGCGACGCCTGGTCCTGGGGCGGCGCGTAGGGACCGGGCTGGTGCGCGTGGCGACCGTCGTACGCCGCCTGCTGGGGCGCCTGGGCGGGAGGCACGGGGGAGGTTTCGTGGTCGGGCCCGGGATCGTTGATCGCGTGAGCCACGCTGGGCTCGGCCTCGGGGGACGCGGGCTCCGGCGGCTGGTCGGCATACGGCTGGGCGGCGTACGGCTGGGTCGGCTCGGCCTGCTGGTGCTTGCGCGCGCCGGGGCGGATCGCCGTCGTGGGATTGGAGTCGTCTCCCGCGTTCTCATCGCTCATGGCCGACATCATGCCGTGAATGTTCGGCCCGGAAACCCCTCATCCGCGGCCTGTCGGGCCAGATCGACGTCCAGGTCAGACGTCCCGGTCAGACGTTCAGGTCAGAACAGCGTGGCGACGGCCAGGGCGAGGCCGGCGACGTTCGCCAGCAGGAAGACCACCATCCAGAAGCCTGCGGGGAACGGCGTGAGGCGCGCCAGCTGGTCCGCGTCCGAGCCGGTACGGCGACCGCGGCGCTCGCGCATGAGCTCGACGACGGGCTTCGGCGCGGCGAGCAGCAGGACCCAGGCGATCAGGTAGGCGAGGGCCGACTGGAGGGTGTCGGAGAGATACCAGGAGACTCCCACCAGGGCAGAGCCGATCACCAGCAGCACGAGTGCGCCGTACCAGTTGCGGATCTGCACGAACATCACCACGAGCTGGGCGACCAGGAGCCACAGCAGGCCGAAGGCGCGGCCGTTCGCCAGCATCAGCGCCGCGAGCAGGCCCAGGGCGGCAGGCGCGAGGTAGCCGGCGCACAGCATGGCCACCATGCCGGGGCCGCGCGGCTTCCCGCGCGAGACGGTCAGCCCGGACGTGTCCGAGTGCACCCGGATGCCCGAGAGCCGTCGGCCGACGAGGACGGCGACGAACGCGTGGCCGGCCTCGTGGACGACGGTGACCAGGTGGCGCACCCAGTGCCAGCTGAGTGGGTGCACCACGAGCGCAAGCGCCAGCACGGCGAGCAGCAGCACGACGCGCGGGGACGGTGCGGGTTGCACGGTCGTGGCGCGGGACCAGATCTCGCCGGCCACGTCGGTGAAGGCCACCGTGGACGTGGCCGGGTCAGGGAAGCGCACCGGGTCAGACCTGCTGCAGGGTGCGTCCGGGCAGTCGCAGCGTCAGGCAGGCGCCGCCGTCGGGGAGAGTGCTCGCCTCGGCCGACCCCGAGTGGCGCACAGCGGTCTGCCGCACGATCGAGAGCCCCAGGCCGGAGCCGGGCATCGACCGCGACTCCGTGGATCGGTAGAAGCGGTCGAAGACGTAGGGGAGGTCGGCCTCGGAGATGCCGGGGCCCTGGTCGGCGACGGTCAGCACACCGTCTGCCAGGCGGACGGTCACCGTGCCGTCGGCAGGGCTCCACTTGGCGGCGTTGTCGAGCAGGTTCATCACGGCGCGCTCGAGAGCGGCCGACTCGCCGGTGACCCACCAGTCCTCGGCCTCGACGTCGAAGTCGATGCTCGACGCGCGACGGCGTACCCGCGTGATGGCCCGGTCGAGCACCTCCTTGAGATCGACCAGCTCGACCTGGTGCGGCGCGTGCTCGTCGCGGCCGAGCTCGACCAGGTCGCCGATCAGGTTGGTCATCTCCTCGATCTGGGCGCCCACGTCGTCGAGCAGCTCGGCGCGGGCCTCGGGCGGCATGCCGCCGGACGCGTCGGCCTGGAGCAGCAGGTCGAGGTTGGTGCGCAGCGAGGTCAGCGGCGTGCGCAGTTCGTGGCCGGCATCGCCGACCAGCTGGCGTTGCCGTTCGCGGGAGGCCTCGAGCGCGGCCAGCATGGTGTTGAACGCCGAGGAGAGCCTGGCGATCTCGTCGTTGCCCTCGACCTCGATGGGGGTGAGGTCCTCGGTGCGGCCGATCTCCTCGACCACCGAGGTGAGCCGGCGTACTGGCCGGAGCCCGTTGCGGGCCACGCCCCAGCCGGCCACTCCGGCAGCGATCACGCCGGCCACCCCGAAGAGCAGCATCACGATGCCGAGGCGCCCGAGCACGGTCTCCTGGGAGTCGAGCGACTGGGCGATCACCAGCGCCACACCGTCGTCGCGGGTCGGCACGGTCACCACGCGGTAGCGGGTGTCACCGGCCTCGATGGTGCGGATCGAGCTGTGTGCGTCGCCCCTGGCGACGTCGATCTCGTCGCCACCGAGCTTGAGTACCGGGCCGTCGTCGATCGACCAGGTCTTGCCGTCCTGGCGGATGAACGCGATGCGGACGTCGGCGGCGCCGAACGCCCACGACGGCCAGCGCATCTCCACGGTCAGCTCGGACAGGGTCGGAGCCTGAGAGGCGCGTTGGGCCCGGTCGATCAGTGAGGCGTCGAGGCTGGCCTGCATCTGCATGCGCACGGTCACGTAGGCACCCAGGGCGAGTACGGCGACCGTCAGGCCCACCGCGAACGTGGTGAGCAGGGTGACCCGGCTGGCGAGGCTGCGGCGGTAGTGCCACCGGCTCGGCTCGCGCGGCGACAGGCCCATCAGAGTCGGCCCATCAGATTCGGCTGCCCGTCACGGGGAGTCCCGAAGCACGTAGCCCACCCCGCGCACCGTGTGCAGCAGCCGGGCCTCGCCCTCGGCCTCGGTCTTGCGGCGCAGGTAGCCGACGTACACCTCGAGGGAGTTCGCGGTGGTGGGGAAGTCGTAGCCCCACACCTCTTCGAGGATGAACGAGCGCTCCAGCACCCGCTTGGGGCGGCGCATGAACATCTCGAGCAACGCGAACTCGGTGCGGGTGAGCTCGATGGCGCGCTTGCCGCGGCGCACCTCGCGGCTGGCCAGGTCGAGGGTCAGGTCGGAGAACGCGAGCGTCTCGTCGACCAGCTCGTCGTGGGGTACGACGCGGCGCAGCAGTGCGCGCAGCCGGGCCAGGAGCTCCTGGAGTGCGAACGGCTTGGTGAGGTAGTCGTCAGCGCCGGCGTCGAGGCCGTCGACGCGGTCACCCACGGCGTCGCGCGCGGTCAGCACGAGGATCGGTACGTCGTTGCCCGCAGTGCGCAGTGCCCGGGTCGCCTCGATGCCGTCGAGCCGCGGCATCATCACGTCCATCACGACGACGTCGGGTCGCAGGTTGCCGATCCCGGCCAGGGCCTGCGCGCCGTCCTCGGCCATCGACACGGTGAATCCGTTGAACTCGAGGGAGCGCCGGAGGGACTCACGGACGGCCCGGTCGTCGTCGACGACGAGGACGTGGGGCTTGGGTGCAGCACTGTTCACGACACCACTGTGCCAAAGACTCCTGAGGCGTGGCTGAGAATCGCGCTCAGTAGCGCGCCGCGACGCTGGCCGCGCGGGCGCCGTACCCGCCGCCGAACATGCATGCGTGGACCAGCAGCGGGAAGAGCTGGTGCAATCCGAGCCGGTCCTCCCAGCCGTCGGCGAGCGGCGCGGCCTCGTGGTAGGCGTCGAGGGCACGCGGCAGGTGGGGCATGCCGAAGAGCGAGAGCATGGCCAGGTCGACCTCGCGGTGACCGGCGTACGCCGCGGGGTCGATCACGTGGATGTGTCCGTCGGTGCCCCACAGCACGTTGCCGTTCCAGAGGTCGCCGTGCAGTCGGGCCGGGGGCTCGACCGGGACCAGGTCGGCGAGTCGTCCGACGAGCGACTCGATGCCCCTCGCACCGGACTCGTCGATCGCACCACGGTCGCGGGCCAGCTTCAGGTAGGGCAACAGTCGGCGGGTGGCGTAGAACTCCGCCCACGTGTCGGCTGCGGTGTTGCGCATCGGAAGTCGCCCGATGAAGCCGTCGGCGTCGGCGCCGAAGCCGGTGGCGCCGACGGCATGCGTCGCGGCCAGCGCGCGGCCGAACTCCACCGCGGCGTCGGGGGTCTGCTTCCCGGTCTCGACGAACGAAATGATCAGGCAGTCGGCGTCGCCGGCCAGCACGTCGGGGACGGCGACGCCCCCGGACTCGCCCAGCCAGTGCAGCCCGCGGGCCTCGGCGGCGAAGAACCCCTCGGGCGGGTGCACGTGGGTCTTCATCAGCGCCGAACGTCCGTCGGAGAGCTTGAGCCTGGTCGCCGTACAGATGTCACCGCCGGCGACCGGCGCCGTGGCCACGACCTGGACGTCGAGGAGCTCTTCGGCCTTGCGAGCGGTGGCGGAGTTGCGCGTCATGAAGGGACGACCTCCTGCTGCAGTGCGTGGGTGATGCCGAGTGCGGTGCGCTCGACCATGGCGAGCACGTCGCGGAAACCGTCGTCGCCGCCGTAGTAGGGGTCGGGGACGACGCCGTCGCCGGGTGTCGGGTCGAAGTCGCGGAACAGGCGCAGGCGGTCGGCGGGGACCCCGATCGCGGCGAGGTCACTCACGTTGTCGTGGTCCATCGCCAGGACGAGGTCGTACGACGACACGACGTCGGCGTCGAACTGCCGGGCCCGGTGCTGCGTGGCGTCGTAGTCGTGGGTGGTCAGGACCGCCGCCGAGCGTGGGTCCATCGGCTTGCCGACGTGCCAGCCGGCGGTGCCGTAGCTGTCGGCGTGGACGTGGTCGGCCAGCCCGGCCTCGTCGAGCCGGTGGTTGACCACGACGTCGGCGATGGGGGAGCGGCAGATGTTGCCCAGGCAGACCAGGGCGACGCGGTAGGTGCCGGGGGTGCGCGGGAGCGGCAACGCCATCAGTCGTCCTCGAGCACGGCCACGTCGATGAAGCCGCAGACCAGCGTGATGATGATGCCGCCGAACAGTGCGTTCCAGAAGCCGTCGACGTGGAAGCCGATGTCGACCTTGTCGGCGATCCAGGCGGTCAGCATCAGCATCAGGGCGTTGATCACCAGCAGGAAGAGGCCGATGGACAAGATGATGAACGGGATCGAGAGGAACTTGACCACCGGCTCGACGTACATCGACACGAGGCCGAGGATCAGGGCCACCAGCAGCAGGGGCAGGATCTTCGCCTGCCAGTCGGAGCCCTCGAAGCTGATGCCGTCCAGGAGCCATGCCGCGACAGCCAGCGCAGCGGCGTTGGTCAGGAGCCAGGCGAGGAACTTCACGGCCTCAGCCTAGACAAGGCGTCAACGCGGACACACAGGATCGGCGTTTCGGGGCCCGGCTTGTAACCTCTGGCGGGTGAATGAGTTCGGCGGTACCGGTGCGATGGTGCTCGGGACCGTGGCCTCCGCCGTCGTGTTCCTGCTCCTGGCGCTCGCCCTGCTCAAGCCGCTCGGCTGGGTCTCCGCCTTCTCCATCGCCGGCTTCCTGTGGGCGATCACGGTGATCGGCCTGGTCACGCTCACGCCTCTCGACGCGGTCGACCTGGCCATTCCGGAAGACGCGCGGATGGCCACCTGCTCGACCGACATCGGCGGCCCGGCCCCCGACGGCTTCTGGATCTTCGAGTCCGGTCAGCGCACCCTCAACACCGCGCTGTTCATCCCTGCCGGCGCGCTGCTGGTGCTCTCGGTGGCCCGGTGGCGGGCCGGCTGGATCCTCACCCCGTTGGGTCTGGTCGCGCTCGCGGTGTACTCCGCGGTGATCGAGAAGACCCAGCTCGAGGTGGCCCGCATCGACCGGGCCTGCGACGTCACCGACATCGTCGACAACGTCACCGGGGCGGCGTTCGGGGTGGGGCTCGGGCTGGTGCTGATCCTGGTGTTCCAGCCGTGGCGCCACAAGCACCGGAAACGACGCAGCCGCGCGGGGTACTAACCTGCGGCCATGACCTCGACCCCCAAGCCACGCGCCAACGTCGGCGACATCCCGGCGTACGTGGCCGGCAAGCCGCCCGTGCCGCGCCCCGACTTCACGACGTACAAGCTCAGCTCGAACGAGAACCCGTACCCGCCGCTGTCCGGTGTGGTCGAGGCGGCGATGGGCGTGGTCGGCCAGATGAACCGCTACCCCGACATGGGCTGCGTGGAGCTGTACGCCGCACTCGCCGAGCACTTCGACGTACCGGTCGAGGACCTCTCCGTGGCCACCGGATCGGTCGCGCTGATCTACCAGATCATGCAGTCGTTCTGCGACCCCGGCGACGAGGTGGTCTACGCCTGGCGTTCGTTCGAGGCCTACCCGATCGCCGTCACCGCCGCCGCGGCCACGTCGGTGCAGGTGCCGGTCACCGCGACCGGCGAGCACGACCTCGACGCCATGGCTGCCGCGATCACCGACCGCACCAAGGTCGTCATCGTCTGCACCCCGAACAACCCCACCGGCCCCGCCGTCACCCAGACGGCATTGCATGAGTTCCTGGCCAAGGTGCCCTCGCACGTGCTGGTCGTCGTCGACGAGGCGTACGTCGAGTTCGTGCGCATGGACGACGCCGTCGACGGGCTGGCGACCTACCGCGAGTTCCCCAACGTCGTGGTCACGCGCACGTTCTCCAAGGCCTACGGGCTGGCCAACTTCCGGGTCGGGTACGCCGTGGCGCAGGCGCCGCTCGCCGCCGCCCTGCGCGCTGTCTCGCTGCCGTTCGGGGTCTCCGGTGTCGCCCAGGCCGCGGCCATCGCCTCGCTGAAGGCCGAGCCGCAACTGCTCGACCGGGTGGAGACGCTGGTCGGCGAACGCGCACGGGTCGTCGAGGGTGTGCGCGAGGCCGGCTGGGACATTCCCGACGCCCAGGGCAACTTCGTCTGGTTCGCGCTCGGCGAGAAGACCGCCGACTTCGCCGCCGCTGCGGACGAGGCCGGCATCGTCGTGCGCCCGTTCGCCGGCGAGGGTGCCCGGGTCAGCATCGGCGAGCCCGAGGCGAACGACCGCCTGGTCGACCTGGCCGGCACCTTCCCGCACTGACCGCCGCACTCACGCTGCCTGTGAGTTCACCGGCCACGCCTGCGCCGACTATGGTTGAAGAAGCAACTTTCAGGAGGAGTGCCGTGACCGACCAGAGCCAGGCCTATGTCGAGAAGGGCAAGGAGTTCACCCGCGACATGAACTACATCCCCGACCGGATCCTCGCCGGGGAGAGTTCCGCGGACCCGCTGGACGACACGTTCCCGAGCGGCAGCAAGGACAGCCCGCGCGACGTCCAGGTCTGGCCGGTCGAGCCCGGCCGCTACCGCCTGGTCGCGGCCAAGGCGTGCCCGTGGGCGAACCGCTCGATCATCGTCCGCTCACTGCTCGGCCTCGAGGACGTCATCTCGCTCGGCCTGCCCGGACCCACGCACGACAAGCGGAGCTGGACCTTCGACCTGGACCCCGGCGGTGTCGACCCGGTGCTCGGGTATGAACGCCTGCAGCAGGCCTACTTCGCACGGTTCCCCGACTACCCGCGCGGCATCACGGTGCCGGCGATCGTCGACGTGCCGACCAAGGGGGTGGTCACCAACGACTTCCCGCAGATCACCCACGACCTCTTCTTCGAGTGGCGAGACCACCACCGCCCCGATGCGCCGAACCTGTGGCCCGACGACCTCCGCGAGGAGATGGAGTCGGTGATGAAGCGGGTCTTCACCGAGGTCAACAACGGCGTCTACCGGTGTGGCTTCGCCGGCTCTCAGGAGTCGTACGACGCGGCGTACGACCGGCTCTGGACGGCGATGGACTGGCTGGAGGAGCGGCTGACCGACCGGCGCTACCTGATGGGCGATGCGATCACCGAGGCCGACGTACGCCTGTTCACGACGCTGGCTCGCTTCGACCCGGTCTACCACGGGCACTTCAAGTGCAACCGCAACAAGCTCGTGGAGATGCCGGCGCTGTGGGGCTATGCGCGTGACCTGTTCCAGACGCCCGGCTTCGGCGAGACGATCGACTTCGACCAGATCAAGCAGCACTACTACGTGGTGCACACCGACGTGAACCCGTCGGGCATCGTGCCGAAGGGCCCGGACCTGAGCGGATGGACCTCGCCGCACGGACGCGAGAAGCTCTGACCGAGCGCCGACTCAGGCCTTGAGTCGGTCGACCTGGTCGAGCAGCTGGTCCAGCGAGCGGGCGAAGGTGGCGCGCGACCACTCGCCCGGCATGGACGAGTGGTGGTAGAGGCCCTCGCCGATCAGCATGATCGCCTCGGCGGCGTGCCGGTCCCCGACCTCGGAGCGGATCAGGTCGAGCCAGGCCGCGTGGACCCTCTCGAGCTCGTCGATGGCCGGCTGCCAGGACGACTGGGCCAGGCGGACCATGGCCGTGTAGTAGGTGTCGAGGTCGCTGCCGCTGGTCCAGGAGGTGCGCACGTAATGGCGTGACGGCCCTTCGGGCGCCTGCGCCATCGTGACCAGGTCGCGCTCGCACTCCTCGTGGAACCTGGCCTGTGCGGCCTCGGCCAACGCCTCCTTGCTCGGGAAGTGGTAGAGCACCCCGCCCTTGGAGATCCCCGCCCGGGCGGCCACCTTGTCGATCGTGGTTGCGCGCTCGCCCTCGCTGCGCAGCAGCTCGCAGTACGCCGCGAGCGCCGACTCGCGGGCCTTGGGAGGACGGGACATGGGGCGACCCTATCGACCACGGCGTGGAGGCGGAGATCACCATCGCGTGGGTTAGTAACTGTACCGTCCAGACGGTACAGTTGTGCGGGTGACGATCTACCAGCTCCCGCTCGCCCCCGACCAGCTCTCCCGCCGTTCCCGGTGGGTGGCGCTGGCCGTCCTGATGCTGCCCGTGCTGCTGGTCTCGATCGACAACACGGCGCTGAGCTTCGCCGTACCGTCCCTGTCGCGGTCGCTGGGTCCGACCGGCAACCAGCTGCTCTGGATCATCGACATCTACCCGCTGGTGCTGGCCGCTCTCCTGGTCACGATGGGCAGCCTCGGCGACCGGATCGGCCGGCGCCGGATCCTGCTGTGGGGCGCCTCCGGCTTCGCGGCGGTCTCCGTGATGGCCGCCTTCTCGCCGAGTGCGGGCTGGCTGATCGCGGCCCGTGCGCTGCTCGGCGTCTTCGGTGCGATGCTGATGCCGGCCACCGTCTCGTTGATCCGCAACATCTTCACCGACGCGGCCGAGCGGCGGACCGCCGTCGCGATCTGGATGGCCGGCTTCTCCGCGGGCGCCGCGCTCGGTCCCGTGGTCGGCGGCTGGCTGCTGCAGCACTTCTCGTGGGGCTCGATCTTCCTGATCGCCGTGCCACTCCTCGTGCCGCTCCTGGTGCTCGGCATGCGGCTGCTCCCCGAGTCACGCGACCCCGACCCCGGTCCGGTCGACCCGGCCGGCATCGCCCTGGTCTCGGTGGCGCTGGCCGCCTCGGTCTTCGCGATCAAGTCGGTGGCCACCCACGGACTGGACGAGCTGACGCTGATGGGGGTCCTGGTCGGCATCGCCTGCGGCATCGGGTTCGTGCGCCGCATGCTGCGGCGCAGCAACCCGATGCTCGACGTCCGCCTGTTCGCGAACCCGGTGTTCTCGGTGTCGCTGGTGGTGAACCTGGTCAGCGTCTTCGCGCTCGTCGGCTTCATCTACTTCCTGGCCCAGCACCTGCAGCTGATCGCCGGGCACTCGCCGCTCGATGCCGCCCTGATGATGGTTCCCGGCCTGGTCGTGACCGTCGTGCTCGGCCTCGGTGCGGTGCCGATGGTGCGGCGCTTCGGCGCGGCGCGGGTGATGGTGGCGGGCGTGCTGCTGAATGCGGCCGGCTATGCCGCCGTCTCCGCGATGGGGCACACCGGCTCAGGCGCCGTGCTCCTGATCGGCTTCGTGCTGGTCTGTGCAGGCGTCGGCATGTCCGAGACGGTGTCCAACGACCTTGCGCTCAGTGCGGTTCCGCCGGCGAAGGCCGGTGCCGCCTCTGCGGTCTCGGAGACGGCGTACGAGATCGGTGCGGTGCTGGGCACGGCAGTCCTCGGCAGCCTGCTGAACCTGGCCTACCGTCAGGGCATCGACGTGCCGGTGACCGTCTCTGGCCCGGACGCCGAGCAGGCTCGGGCCACCCTCGGGGGAGCCGTGGAGGTTGCCGGCGGACTGCCCCCGGCATCGGCCGACGCGTTGCTGGCCTCGGCCTCGCATGCCTTCGACTCCGGAGTCACGCTGACCGCAGCGATCGCCTCGCTGCTGTCCTTCGCGGTCGCGTTCGCCGTCCATCGCATCCTGCGCGCCCGCGTCTGATCGACCCGTCGTGAATTCCGCTCGACCTGTCGCCAGTTTCGGTTGACCTGTCGTGAGCTTCTGAAACTGGCGACGGGTCGACATGAACTGGCGACAGGTCGACGGGTGTGCGACTATATGCGCATGCACGCATATACGGATGAAGAGCTCGACGCGCACCTGCCCGTGGCCGTCGAGATCTTCTCCCTGCTCGCCGACGCGACACGCGTGCGCATCGTGATGGCGCTGCGCGACGGCGAGCAGTCGGTGGGCGTGCTGGCCGAGGAGGTCGGCAAGTCGCAGGCCGCGGTCTCCCAGCACCTCGCCAAGCTGCGGATGAGCCGGGTCGTCTCCACGCGCCAGGAGGGCAACCGGGTCTACTACCGGCTGGCCAACGACCACGCCCTCGAGCTCGTCGAGGTCGCCTTCAACCAGGCCGAGCACGCCGTCGACGCCGTCGTGCGTCATCGGGACCGCTGATGGGCCACGGACACGGTCACGGACACTCGACCGGTCATGCGAGCGGCCGGGCGGAGGACCGCCAGCGGCTGAGGATCGTGCTCGCGGTGACCGCCTCCGTCATGGTCGTGGAGGTTGTCGGCGCCTTCGTCACCGGCTCGCTCGCCCTGCTCGCCGACGCCGGTCACATGGCCACCGATGCCGCCGCCGTGGTGCTCGCGCTCGGGGCGTCGTACGTCGCCACACTGCGACCCGGGCCGCGTTCGACGTTCGGCTACCACCGCGCCGAGATCCTGGCGGCGCTGGTCAATGCCCTTGTCCTGTTGGGCGTCTGCGGCTATCTCGCCTGGGCCGGGATCAGTCGTCTGGCCGATCCGACCCACGTCGAAGCCGGCCCGATGATCGCCTTCGCGGCGGTCGGCCTCGTGGCCAACGCGGTCTCGATGGTGATCCTGAACCGCTCCGACACCGGCTCGCTGAACCTGAAGGGAGCCGCGAACGAGGTCCTCGCCGACCTGGTCGGATCGGTGCTCGCCGTGGCCGCCGGCGTGGTCATCCTGACCACCGACTTCCATCGCGCCGACCCGATAGCGTCGCTTCTGATCGCGGTGATGATCCTGCCGCGGTCGTTCGTGCTGCTGAAGGAGTCCCTCGTGGTGCTGCTCGAGATCGCGCCGGCCGGCCTCGACCTCGCCGACGTACGACGACACCTGGTCGAGGTGCCCGGCGTGACCGATGTCCACGACCTGCACGCCTGGACCATCACGAGTGGCCTGCCGAGCCTCTCCGCGCACATCACCGTCACCGACGAGGCACTCGCCGAGATCGGCGTCGGCGGCATGCTCGACCGGCTCCAGGGCTGCGCCGTCGACCACTTCCAGCTGCACCACGCGACCTTCCAGGTCGAGCCGGCCAGCCATCGCAGCCACGAGGACCTCGGCGAGGCCGGCTGCGACTGAGCCGCCGGCATTCGGACGCCCTGATGACCGGTCAAGTGAGGTTAGGCTACCCTGACCTCATGCAGAGTGCGCAGTTCCGTGGCGAAGGCCTCGACCTCTCCTACTACGACCGCACGGTCGTCCGTGCTGCATCGCTCACCGTCGATCCCGGGCGGGTCCACGCCTTGGTCGGGCCGAACGGCAGCGGCAAGTCGACCCTGCTGCGCGCCATGGCCCGGCTGCACAAGATCGACCGGGGCACGCTCTCGCTGGGCGAGGAGTCCGTCTCCACGCTGGGCAAGCGCGAGTTCGCCCGTGTGATCACCCTGCTCTCACAGAACCGACCGGTGCCCTCGGGGGTCCCGGTCGCCGAAGTGGTCGAGTTCGGTCGCCACCCCTACCGCGGCAAGTGGAAGGCCCGCGACCCCGAGGGGCCGGCCGCCGTCGCCTGGGCGATGGAGGTGACCGGAGTCGCCGAGATGTCGACCCGTGGCGTCGACGAGCTCTCCGGTGGCGAGCTCCAGCGGGTGTGGCTGGCCTGCTGCCTGGCGCAGCAGACCGACGTGCTCCTGCTGGACGAGCCCACCAACCACCTCGACCTGCGCTACCAGGTCGAGCTGCTCGACCTGGTGCGCGACCTGGCCGACGACCACGGTGTCGCGGTCGGGGTCGTGCTGCACGACCTGAACCAGGCCGCCGACGTCGCCGACGTCGTGACCCTGCTCCACCACGGAGCCGTCCAGGCCACGGGCGCTCCGTCAGACGTCCTCACCTCGGAGCGTGTCTCCGCGGTCTACGGACTCCCGGTCGCGATCCACCGCGACCCGGCCACCTCACGGGTCTCCGTGCACCCGGTGCACCGCACCGAGCGTCGCCTGGCCCAGATGGCCTGACCCACCCACCCCCGAAAGGCACCACCGTGAAGACATCGCGCGCGCTCGCACTCGCCTGCCTGCCGCTGGCCCTGGCCCTCTCCGCCTGCGGCAGCACCGAACCCGCCAAGGACGAGCAGGAGGACTCCGTCGCGACCGGCGGTCCGGTCTCGGTCGAGGACGCTCGCGGCAAGACCGTCGAGCTCGACCACCCCGCAACCAAGGTGGTGTCGCTGGAGTGGATGCAGACCGAGACCCTGGTCAGCCTCGGCGTGATGCCGGTCGCCCACGCGGACGGCGACGAGTACAACGCGTGGGTGGCGAACGCGCAGGTCGACGACTCCGTCCAGGACGTCGGCAAGCGCAGCGAGCCCAGCTTCACCGAGATCATGAAGACCGGCCCCGAGCTGGTGATCACCGACAGCTCCGGTCCCGAGGCCATCGTCAAGCAGCTCGAGAAGCGCGACGTGCCGGTCATCGTGCTCGACACGGCCGACGGCTCCGGACAGCTCGACCTGATGAAGGAGAACGTTCGCACCATCGCCGAAGCGGTAGGCAGGACCGAGGCGGCCGACAAGATCATCGGCGACCTAGAGGCCTCGCTCGAGGCCGGGAAGAAGGCGATCGCCGAGAGCGACGCCGCCGGCGCCACGTTCGCGATGGCTGACGGCTGGGCCGAGGGTGGCAACGTCACCATTCGGTTGTTCGGCAAGGGCTCGCTGATGTCCGACCTCGCCGAGGGTCTCGGACTGGAGAACGCGTGGACCGGCGAGGTCGACAAGGACTGGGGTCTGGGCACCACGGACCCCGAGGGCCTCACCTCACTCGGTGACGGCGTGCGGTTCTTCTACAACAGCCCGGTCGAGGCTGACGACGTCTTCGGCAACCAGCTCGAGAAGAACCCGATCTGGAACGAGCTCGAGTTCGTGACCAGCGGCCATCTCTACCCGCTCGAGAAGGGCGTGTGGACGTTCGGCGGACCGGTCTCGGCGCAGGAGTTCGTCGACCAGATCGTCGCGAACCTGACGAAGTGATCCACCGGTCGTGACCCTGCGCAGTCTCACCGGCCTCGGGGTGCTGGTCCTGGTGGCCCTCGCCGCCAGTGCGGTGCACCTGACCCAGGGCACGTCCGCCATCGGCTTCGGCGACCTGCTCGAGCTCGCGCTCGGGCGCGGGGACGAGCTGACCCGTGACGTCTTCATGGGCTCACGCCTCCCACGCCTGCTGGCGGGCCTGGTCGTGGGGCTGTCCGTGGGCGTCTCGGGAGCCTTGCTCCAGTCGGTCACCCGCAACCCCCTCGCCTCGCCCGACACCCTCGCGATCAATGGCGGAGCCTGGTTCGCGGCCACCCTGGTCGCGGCCCTCGGGATCTCGCTGCCGTTGTTCCTGCAGGGCAGCGTCGCCTTCCTCGGCGGCCTGCTCGGCGCCGGGATCGTGCTGGCCCTGTCCGGCGGAGCCTCCGGTCCGGCGCGCCTGGTGCTGGCCGGGTCGGCACTCGCGCTGGCGCTGGGCTCCCTGACCGGACTGCTTCTGCTGCTCTTCGAGGAGCAGACCCAGAGCCTCTTCGCCTGGGGCAACGGCAACCTGGTCCAGATCAGCATCGACGCCCCGGCGCAGGGGGCGGTGGCGGTCGTCGTCGTGGTGCTCGTCGCGATGCTGCTGAGCCGACAGCTCGACCTGATCAGCCTGGGCGACGACGCCGCGTCCAGCCTGGGCGTCAACGTGCGGCTCGTGCAGCTGGCCGCCGTACTCATCGCCGTCCTGCTGGCCAGCCTCGCCGTGACCGTCGCCGGCCCGATGGGTTTCATCGGGTTGTGCGCCCCCGTGCTGGCACGGCTCTCCGGACCGTGGATCAAGGACGTGCACAAGCACAGCGTGCTGCTGCCGCTCTCGGGCCTGATCGGCATCGTCCTGGTGGTCCTGGCCGACGTCCTGATGCGACTCGTGCCGACCGGGACCTTCGGGCCCGGGGTGCCGACGGGCGTCGCGACCACCATGTTCGGCGCGATCGTCCTCGTCGGCATCGCCCGCACCTTCCGCCAGGGTGGCACGGTGCCCGACGCGCCCTCCGCGCGCACCCGCCCCGGGTCCCCGTTCCGCTTCACGACGCTGCTCGTGGTCGGGCTGTCGGTGCTCCTCGTCGGTGCGACCGTCCTCGGCCTGCTCGCAGGCAACGGCTGGCTGCTGATGGGTGACGACCGCCTCCTGCTCGGCGACGTGACCCACTGGCTCACCGGGAACGCGGGGCCAGTCGTCCACTACACGCTCGAGGAGCGGACCCCGCGTCTCATTGCGGCCACCTTCGCGGGCGCGGCGCTGGCCCTCGCCGGCTGCGCCACCCAGGCCGTCTGCCGCAACCCGTTGGCCGAGCCCGGCCTGCTCGGCGTCACCGCGGGCGCCGGTGTGGGTGCGGTCACCTGCATCTCGTTCGTGGGGACCACCGCGCTCTGGACGATCAACGCAGCGGCGCTGGTCGGGGCAGCCGTCGCCTTCGTGATCGTGTACGCCGTCTCGTGGCGGGGCGGCCTGGACTCGATCCGGCTCGTGCTGGTCGGCGTCGGTGTCGCGGCCGTCGGCCAGGCGCTCATCGCGTTCATCATCATCAGCGCCAGCCCCTACGACACCCAGCTCGCGCTGACCTGGCTCAACGGCTCCACCTACGGCCGCACCTACGACCAGGTCGTCCCGCTCGTTCTCGTCGTCCTCGTGGGACTCCCGCTGCTGCTGCGCCACCGCAACGACCTCGACGTGATGGCCCTCGACGACGACACCCCGCGGGTGCTCGGCCTGTCCCTGGAGCGGACCCGGCTGCTCCTCCTGGTGGTCGCCGTCGTGCTGACCGCCGCCTCGGCCGCCGCCATCGGCCTGGTGGTCTTCACCGGCCTGGTGGCCCCGCACGCGGCCCGCGCCGTCGTCGGTTCCCGACACATCCGGGTGCTCCCGGTGGCAATGCTCCTCGGAGCGCTCCTGGTCAGCCTGGCCGACACCTTGGGACGCAACGTGATCGCACCCGACCAGGTGCCGGCCGGCATGGTCACCGCCCTGATCGGTACGCCGTACTTCGTCTGGTTGCTCTGGCGCTCCCGGGCCTGAGGCGGGTCTGGGGCAGGCACCGCTCGATTGGCGAGGGGGCCGACTGGACGGGTACCTTGAGAGAACGGCAGTGTGGTTCCCGTCACAGACGGTTCCCGGTGCCGGATAGACCGTCACGTCCACGCCGTACCACCACTTCGACGCGTTCGTGACGCGGTTCCCACACCCTGCCTCGGTGACCCCGCAGGCCGGCGAAGAGAAGGAGTGCACACGTGTCCCATGCAGAGTTCGGGCCAGACCTCGTCGAGGTCTTCGGTCCCTCACAGCAGGACGGAGGGCCGGAGCTCGTCCAGCTCCTGACGCCCGAGGGAGAGCGTGTCCACCACGCAGAGTTCGACATGGACTTCTCCGCCGAGGAACTGCGCGGCTTCTACCGCGACATGGTCCTCACCCGCCGCATCGACACCGAGGCCACCGCGCTCCAGCGCCACGGCGAGCTCGGCATCTGGGCACAGCTGCTCGGCCAGGAGGCCGCCCAGATCGGCGCCGGCCGCGCCCTGCGTCCGCAGGACTACGTCTTCCCGACCTACCGCGAGCACGGCGTCGCCTGGTGCCGCGGGGTCGACCCGCTCGACCTGCTGGGTCTCTTCCGCGGGGTCGACCACGGCCGCTGGAACCCCAACGACAACAACTTCGGCCAGTACACCATCGTGATCGGCGCCCAGGTGCTGCACGCCACCGGCTACGCCATGGGCATGCAGCGCGACGGCGTCGTCGGCACGGGTGACCCCGAGCGCGACGCCGCCGTGATCGCCCACTTCGGTGACGGCGCGTCCTCACAGGGCGACGTCAACGAGGGCTTCATCTTCGCCGCGTCCTACAACGCGCCGGTCGTGTTCTTCTGCCAGAACAACCAGTGGGCGATCTCCGAGCCGATCGAGCGACAGACCCGCATCCCGCTCTACCAGCGGGCTCTCGGCTTCGGCTTCCCCGGCGTCCGCGTCGACGGCAACGACGTCCTCGCGACGTACGCCGTCACGAAGGCCGCGCTGCAGCGGGCCCGCGACGGACAGGGCCCGACCCTCATCGAGGCCTACACCTACCGCATGGGTGCGCACACCACGACCGACGACCCGACCCGCTACCGGCTCTCCGCCGACGTGGAGCACTGGAAGCTGAAGGACCCGATCGCCCGCGTCGAGGCCTACCTCAAGCGCAACGGTCTGGTCGACGACGGCTTCCTCGACACGGTCAAGCAGGAGGCCGACGACCTCGGCGTCCGGCTCCGCGAGGGCTGCAAGGCACTGCCCGACCCCGACCCGCACGCGATCTTCGACTTCGTCTACGACGAGATCCCCCCGGAGCTCGCCGAGCAGCGTGACGGTTTCGCGGCCTACACCGCCGGTTTCGAGGAGGCCCACTCATGAGCACCCAGAAGATCACCCTCGCCAAGGGCCTCAACATGGGGCTGCGCAAGGCGATGGAAGACGACCCCAAGGTCCTCATCATGGGTGAGGACGTCGGCCGGCTCGGCGGCGTCTTCCGCATCACCGACGGCCTCCAGAAGGACTTCGGCGAGGACCGCGTCATCGACTCGCCGCTGGCCGAGTCCGGCATCGTCGGCACCGCGGTCGGCATGGCGATGCGCGGCTACCGCCCGGTCGTCGAGATCCAGTTCGACGGCTTCGTCTACCCGGCGTACGACCAGATCGTCTGCCAGGTCGCCAAGATCCACTTCCGCTCCAAGGGCAACACCAAGATGCCCATGGTCATCCGCATCCCGTTCGGTGGCGGCATCGGCGCGGTCGAGCACCACTCAGAGTCGCCGGAGGCGCAGTTCGCGCACACCCCCGGCCTCAAGGTCGTGGCCTGCTCGAACCCGGTCGACGGCTACTGGATGCTCCAGCAGGCCATCGCCTGCGACGACCCGGTGATCTTCCTCGAGCCGAAGCGCCAGTACCACGCCGACAAGGCCGAGCTGGACGAGTCGATCACCCCCGAGCCGCTGTTCACCTCGCGCGTGGTCAAGACCGGCACCGACCTCACCCTGCTGGCCTACGGGCCGACCGTGAAGACCGCGATGAAGGCGGCCGAGGCCGCGGCGACCGAGGGCAAGTCGCTCGAGGTCATCGACCTGCGCACGCTCTCGCCGCTCGACATGGGTCCGGTCCTCGACTCCGTACGCCGCACCGGCCGCGCCGTCATCGTCCACGAGGCGCACGTGAACCTCGGCATGGGTGCCGAGGTCGCGTCACGCATCACCGAGAAGTGCTTCTACAACCTGGAGGCGCCGGTGCTGCGCGTGGGCGGGTTCGACACCCCCTACCCGCCGTCCCGCATCGAGGAGGACTACCTCCCCGACCTCGACCGGGTCCTGGACGCCGTCGACCGATCCCTGGAGTTCTGAGCATGGCTGAGTTCAAGCTGCCCGACGTCGGTGAAGGCCTCACCGAGGCCGAGATCGTCGCCTGGAAGGTGAAGGTCGGCGACGTCATCGAGGTCAACGACATCATCGTCGAGATCGAGACCGCCAAGTCGCTGGTCGAGCTGCCCTCGCCGTACGCCGGCACGGTGCTGGCGTTGCTGGTGCCCGAGGGCGAGATGATCCCGGTCGGCACCCCGATCATCTCCGTCGGCGACCCCGACGAGGCCCCGGCCCCGGCGGCCCCGTCCGGCGAGGCCCCGGCCCGCGACATCGGCGAGATCGACCTCTCCAACCCGGCCGCCAGCGGTGGCGGCGAGGGCGAGAGCCTGGTCGGCCGCATGAAGGCCGAGCGTGGCCCGGTTCGCCGTCCCCGCAAGGGTTCGGCCTCCCCGTCGACCGAGTCGGCGGCGGCCACCCAGATGCAGCTGCAGGGTGCCTTCGCGCCCGGCGGTGCGCAGTCCGAGCCGGTGGTCGAGGCCGACGAGCCGGCCGTTCCGTCGCAGTCCGCCGTGTCCCCGCAGTTCGAGACGCCGGCCTTCGTGCCCGCCTCGGCGACCGATCCGGGCGCCGTACGCGCCCTGGCCAAGCCGCCGGTGCGCAAGCTGGCCAAGGATCTCGGGGTCGACCTGGCCGCGCTGCGCGCCACTGGACCCAACGGCACGGTCACGCGTGACGACGTGCAGGCCGCGGCGAGTGGTGCGGGTCTCGATACGCTCGCTGGCGCTCGCTACTCGACCAACGAAGGCGGCGTGCCTTCCTCAACCAGCGGGAGTGCCTCGGCGGCCGTTGCAGGTGGGGAGCGACGCGAGCCGATCAAGGGCGTCCGCAAGATGATGGGCCAGGCGATGGTGAACTCCGCGTTCACGATCCCGCACGTCACCGAGTGGGTCACCATCGACGTCACCTCGACCATGGAGTTCGTCGACCGCCTCAAGAAGCGTCGCGAGTTCAAGGACGTCAAGGTCTCGCCGCTGCTGGTGCTGGCCCGTGCGGTGATGCTGGCGATGCGGCGTACGCCGGAGATCAACTCGTTCTGGGACGAGCCGGCCGGCGAGGTCGTGTTCAAGGACTACGTGAACCTCGGCATCGCCGCCGCAACGCCGCGTGGCCTGGTCGTGCCGAACGTCAAGGGTGCCGAACAGCTCTCGTTGCTCGAGCTCGCCGAGGGCCTCAACGCGCTCACGAAGACCGCGCGCGAGGGCAAGACCCAGCCGGCCGAGATGAGTGGTGGCACCTTCACGATCACCAACGTGGGTGTCTTCGGGGTCGATGCGGGCACGCCGATCATCAACCCGGGCGAGTCCGCGATCCTGTGCTTCGGCTCCATCAAGAAGAAGCCGTGGGTCGACGCGGACGGCGAGCTGTGCGTGCGCGACGTGACCACGCTGGCGCTGTCGTTCGACCACCGCCACGTCGACGGAGAGAAGGGCTCACGCTTCCTCGCCGACGTCGCCGGCATCCTCGAGGACCCGGCCAGCGCCCTGCTGTTCTGACCTGCTGAACGCCGAAGGGCGCGGTGACCTCTGCGTGGGAGGTCAGCGCGCCCTTTGTCGTGGCAGTCGCTGCGAGGGTCAGCTGACGAGAGCGGCCACGTCGGAGAACGTCCCGGCGTCGCCGGTGATCGGGTTGCTGCGGCGCCCGTCGATGCTCACGGGGACGTCACCGGCCACCGTGATGCGACGTACCTCGCGTGGTTGCGTGTCGAAGTCCGCCACCGCGTAGTGCTGGGTGGCGCGGTTGTCCCACATGGCCACGTCACCCTGCTGCCAGGTCCACCGGATGGTGTTCTCCAGCTTGGTCACACGGTCCTGGAGCAGGTTGAACAGGATCGCCGACTCCTTCTGGTTGAAGCCGACGAACCGCTTCACGAAGTGGCCCAGCACGAGGGAGCGCTCGCCGGTCTCCGGGTGCACCCGCACCACCGGGTGCTCGGTCTCGAACTTGGTGGAGACGAAGTCGGAGCGGGTGAACAGCTTGTCCTGCTGCTCGATGGCGACCCCGTTCTCTGCCTGCGCGGCGTAGTCGTAGTCGTTGGTGTGCACGGCCCACAGGTTGTCGACGAGCGCACGCAGCGCCGGGGGCAGGGCGTCGTACGCCGTCACGGTGTTGGCCCAGTTCGTGGTGCCGCCGTACTCGGGGATGACTACCCCGCGCAGGATGCTGATTGCAGGGATCCGGTCGACGAACGTGACGTCGGTGTGCCAGCTGTTGGCCGCCATCCCCTTGTTGGCAGTCAGGGTGAACACGCGAGCACTGCCGGTGTTGACGGTCGGGTGGGCGGTGGTCAGCGAGCCGAGCTGCTCGGCGAAGGCGATGTGGCCCTCGTCGTCGAGGTGCTGCTGGCCCCGGAAGAAGACCACCTTGTGCTCGAGCAGTGCGGCCCTGATCGCGGCAACCGTCTCGTCACCGAGGCCGGCGCCCAGCGTCACGCCGTCGATGCGGGCGCCGATGCGACCGCCCAGCTTCTGGACGGCGATCCCGGTCTGCGGGCGGTCGATGCTGATGGTCATGAAGTCCTCCTGGATGCGATGGGTGACTTCACCATGAGTCGCCGAGGAGCCCCGCTCAAGGCTTCCGGTCACCATGACCCGAAGGCGTCCGGATGGTGGCGGGATGCCGGGAAGGCGCTTGCCGGGTGCTTAATATGAGTAAGTCCATAGGAATTTAAGAAACGAGGGGGGTCAATGCTCCGGTCACCGTTCGTCACCCTGGCCCGCGGCCGGTTCGGCTCCGCCTCGGGCCGGTTGCTGGAGCAGGTCCGAGGGGGACGTGTGGTCACCCGGGAGCAGCTGGTCCGGGCGACCGGACTCAGCCCGGCCACGGTCACCCGCAACGTGAACGCACTGGTGGAGGGGCGCGTGCTGCGCGAACGACCGGACCTCGTCACCGTCGGCGCGACCGGCCGGCCCGGCCTTCCGGTCGAGGTCGACCCGGAGGAGTACGTCGTGGTCGGGGTCCACCTGGGCACCCGACTCCTGACCGTCGCGCTCGGTGACCTGGCCGGTCAGGTGATCGTGAGCCGCACCCGTGAGCGCGAACCCCACGACGTTCCAGACTTCACCTGGGTGGGGGAGCAGGTGATCGACATGCTGCGCGACCTGCCCCGCAGGGTGCCACTGGCCGCCGGGCTGGTTGCTCCCTTCGCAGAGCTCCGTCTCGACCGAAACCGCACCGCCGAACAGCTCCAGGAGGTCCTCGGCCTCGACGTGGCCACCTCGGACCACATCGCGGCCGTGGCCGCGGCCGAGTTCATCCACCGGCGCCATGGAACCGGCGGGGTGACCGCCTACCTCTACGCCCGCAACACCGCGGGCTTCGCAGTCGCCGCCGACAAGGGTGAGCAGACCGAGGTCTCGCGGGTCGCCAGTCTGGCCCACTTCCCGACCCGCTCCACGGTGCCGTGCGGCTGCGGCCGCACCGGGTGCTTCCAGGCAGCGGTCAGCGACCACACCGTCGCCCGCCTGGCACACGACGCCGGCGTCGTGCCCCGGGCCGAGATCGACGAGGTGCACCGTGTCGCGGCCGACGGGGTCCCGGCGGCCCGGCGTCTCCTGGCCGACCGGGCCCGACTGCTCGGCGAGATCGCCGCCGTGGTCCGCGACATGGTCAACCCCGATCGGATGATCCTGGTGGGCCAGGCGTTCACCGGCTTCCCCGGCGTGCTCGACGAGGTGGTGTCCGCCTTCGGATCGGCCACCGCGCTGCCGCCGATCGAGCTCTCGTTCACCCGCTTCGGAACCGAGATCCAGGCCCTCGCCGCCTGCACCATCGCACTCGGCCCGGTCTATGACGACCCGTTGGCCGCCCTGCCCACGCACCGCCGGCCCCGCGCCACCCGTCGTACGACGGCCTGACCGGCTCCACCCTCGAGAGGAACCACGTGAACGTCCCACACCGCCAAGCCTGGCTCCGCCTGCTGACCGCGGCCGTGGCGCTCTGCCTGCTGAGCGCGTGCACGTCGGCCGTGGGCGAGCAGGCGCGCCGACGCTCGTCCGGGGAGCCCGTCGACGGGGGCACCCTGCGCGTCGCGGCCCTGACCGACCTGATCCCCGCCTCCGTGTTCGGCCAGTCGAGCAACGGCGGCAACGCCGTGATCGGGCTGGTCTACGACTCGCTGGTGGAATACCCCCACGACAGCCTCGAGGCCCGACCCGCGCTGGCCACCTCGTGGAAGGTCGCCAAGGACGGCCGCTCGATCCACCTGGAGCTGCGCGACGACGTGCGCTTCCACGACGGCAAGCCGTTCACCTCCGAGGACGTGAAGTTCTCGATCCGGACCATCGCCGACCCGAAGTGGGCGGTGCAGCTGCAGCGCACGGCGGCGGCGGTGACCGGGTTCGACACCTCGGACCCGCACGCGATCACGCTCACCTTCGACCGCCCGTTGAGCAACATCCTCGACCTGCTCGACATCGTGCCGATCGTCGACAAGGACACCTTCAGCCAGGTCAAGGCCGGCACCGGCTACAACGGCACCGGCGCCTTCAGGTTCGACGAGTGGAAGCCCAACTCGGAGATCTCCTTCAGCCGCAACGACGACTACTGGGGCGGCAAGCCGCACCTCGACGGGGTGGACGTCAAGATCGTCCCGGACCCGCAGGCCCAGGCGGCCGGCATCCGGTCCGGGCAGTACGACCTCCTGCTCGGCGCCACCGCCCGTGACGCCGAGACGTTCAGCAAGGACCCGAAGTACGAGGTGCTCGACTTCGAGGGCGCGACCCAGCAGACCTACGTCGGCTTCAACCTGAAGAACCCCGACCTGAAGGACGTGCGGCTGCGCCAGGCCGTGGCCTTCGCGGTGGACCGCGAGCGCATCCTCGACGAGGTCTACCGCGGCGAGGGGATCGCCCAGAACCTGTCGTGGTCGCCCGGCTCCCCGGCGTACGACGAGAAGGCGGCGCACCACTACGACCGGGACGTCGACAAGGCCAGGGAGCTCGTCGACGGACTCGGCTCGGTCGCCTCCCTGCCCCTGCAGTACATCGCGGGCGACCCCACGGCCGAGGCCGTGGCCCAGATCGTGCAGGCCAACCTCGACGACGTCGGCATCACCGTCGACCTCGAGCCGGTGGAGTACGCGCAGATGTACCAACGCCTGGTCGGCGCCGACTACGACGGACTCTGGATCTTCGGCCACACCTACGCGCAGTACACCCCGGCCACCCTGCCGGTGAGCGCCTACCCGTTCAACGCGGAGCACAACGCCTCCAACTTCCTGTCGCCCGGCTATGCCGCGCACGCCGACCAGGCATGGGCGGCCGCCGCCCCGGACGGGCCGAAGGCCAAGCGGGCGTACGCCGGACTCAACGCCGACATGGTCGACAACGTGTGGCTGACCGACCTCGTCACGTTCTGGCCCCGGCTGGTGACCACCAGCGCGATCCACGACATCGACTACACCAAGCGGACCGAGCTCATCGCCCGCGATGCCTGGAAGGACCAGTGATGCTGTCCTATCTCGTACGCCGGATCCCGTCGGCCGTGGGCGTGCTTTTCGCCGCCTCGTTCCTGATCTTCCTGATGCTGAGGTTGATCCCGGGCGACCCGGTGGACGCCCTGGCCGGGCAGGACGCGACCCAGGAGTCCCGCGACGCGATCCGCGCCGACCTCGGCCTCGACAAGCCGTTCTGGTCGCAGTACGTCTCGTGGCTGGGTGGCCTGTTCCGCCTCGACCTCGGCCAGTCCTACCGCATCGGCGGCGACGTGGGTGACCTGTTGCGCAACGGTGCCCTGAACACGGTGGTGCTCACCGTCGCGGCCCTGTTGATCGCACTGGTCCTGGCCCTGGTCACCTCGCTGGTGGCGGTGATCCGCGACAGCCGTTGGCTCAACGCGGCCCTGAACGCCGTGAACACCATCGGGCTGGCCCTGCCGACCTTCGCCAGCGGCCTGCTGCTCGTGCTGGTCTTCGCGGTGGTCTTCCCACTGCTGCCCTCCGGTGGCACTCCACCCGAGGGATACCTGGCCCGGCCCGACATCTCCGTGCAGTACCTCCTGCTCCCGGCGTTCTGCCTGGCGCTGCCGGTGTGGGCCGGCCTCAGCCGGTTCCTCACCGAGGCCCTGCGCTCCCAGCTGCGCCAGCCCTACATCACGACCGCCCGGGCGGCGGGGGTCTCGCGGACCCGTCTCGTGGTGCGCCACGCGTTGCCCAACGCCCTCCCGTCGGCCGTGACCGTGCTCGGGATCCAGGTCGGCACCCTGCTCGGTGGTGCCGTGCTGGTCGAGCAGATCTTCACCTGGCCCGGCCTCGGCAGCCTGATCGAGCTGGCCATCTCCGGGCGCGACTACCCCGTGGTCCAGGTGCTCCTGCTGTTGTCGGTGGCGGTCTTCGTGGTCACCCAGCTGCTCACCGACGTGCTGCAGGCGTGGCTCGATCCGCGGATCCGGATCGGGGGTGCCCGATGACCACGTCTCGCCAGCTGACCCGGCCCAAGGCGCTGGCCGGTCTCGGCCTCGTCGGCTTCGTGCTCCTCCTCGGGCTGGTCGGCCCGCTCCTCGCGCCGTACGGCCCGCTCGAGCAGATCGAGGGGGCCAACCTCGTGGGGCCGTCGCCGTCGCACTGGCTGGGCACCGACGAGGTCAACCGCGACGTGCTGTCACGCACGCTCAGCGGCATCCGCCTCGACCTGCTGGTGGTCTTCGTGGCGGTGCCGGTCGGTGCCGCGATCGGCGTCCTGACCGGACTCCTGACTGCCTGGTGGAACGTCGCCGACGTGCTCACGCAGCGGATCTTCGACGTCGTGCTCGCGTTCCCGACGCTGATCTTCGCCATCGCCCTCTCCGCCTTCATCGGCCCCGGTGTGTGGACGATCGCGATCGTGATCGTGGCCCTGGAGATCCCGGTCTTCGGCCGGCTGGTGCGTACGTCGGTGCGCACCGTGCGCGAGATGCCGTACGTCGAGGCCGCACAGGTGGCCGGCGCGGGACCGTTGTGGGTGCTGCGTCGTCACGTGCTGCCCAACTCGCTGGAGCCACTCACCGTGCAGCTCGCGGTGTCGATGTCGGTGGCCGTCTTCATCGAGGCGGCGATGAGCTTCCTCGGCATCGGCGTCCAGGCGCCGAACCCGTCCCTGGGTTCCCTGATCAAGGACGGCACGACGTTGATGTACGACGCCCCGTTCCTCGCACTCGGACCCCTGGCCCTGGTGCTGGTCCTCGTGCTCGGCCTGCTCCTCATCTCCCAGTCCCTGTCGGAGGCCCACCGTGACTGACCCCGTCGGAAGCACCGAAGAAACCGGGACGCGTGACGTCCTGACGATCGAGGGACTGGCGATCTCGTTCGCCCAGCCCCGCCCGGCGGTCAACGACATCTCGGTCTCCATCCGCCAGGGCGAGGTGCTCGCCCTGGTCGGCGAGTCCGGCTCGGGCAAGTCGATGACCGCCCGCGCCGTACTCGGCCTGCTCCCTCCCGGTGCCCGGGCCTCCGGTTCCATCCGCTTCCACGACCAGGAGCTCCTCGGGCTCTCCGAGCGCGAGCTCTCGCAAGTGCGCGGTCGACGGATCGCGATGGTCTTCCAGGAGCCGCAGACCGCGCTCAACCCGGTGCGCACCATCGGGTGGCAGCTCCGGGAGGTCCTGCGCGCGCACGGGTCGATCAGCCGCCGCGACGCCCGGGCGCGGGCCCTCGCGCTGCTCGAGCAGGTGGAGATCCCCGAGCCGGAGCGCCGGATCGACCACTACCCCCACCAGCTCTCGGGCGGCCAGAAGCAGCGCGTCGTGCTGGCCCTGGCGCTGGCCAACGAGCCGGAGCTCCTGCTCGCCGACGAGCCGACCACGGCCCTCGACGTGACCGTCCAGGCGGAGATCCTCACCCTGTTGCGTCGCATCCGTGAGAACACCGGCACCAGCATCCTGCTGATCACGCACAACATGGGAGTCGTCGCCGAGGTGGCGGACCGGGTCGTCGTGCTGCGCCAGGGAGACGTGGTCGAGTCTGGCGGGACCGCCGAGCTCTTCCGGGCGCCCGAGCACGCCTACACGCGGCAGCTCCTCGACTCGGTGCTGACCCTGCCCGAGGCCGGGGACTACGTGCACTCGGTGCCGGGTCCCGAAGCGCCGGCGGAGCACCCGGCGCTCTCCTACGAGTCCGTCTCCGTCGCCTACGGGTCGTCGCGCAGGGGCCGCGCCTTCCCCGCAGTCACGCAGGTCAGCCTGGACCTCGCGCCCGGAGAGGTCCTTGGCCTGGTGGGCGAGTCCGGCTCCGGCAAGACGACGCTCGGCCGACTCGCCGCCGGGCTCGTGCCGCTGGCCGGCGGCACCGTGCGACTGGACGGTGAGGACCTCTTCGCCGCCTCGGCCGCGCGTCGCCGCGAGCTGGGCCGGGACCTGGCCTTCGTGCACCAGGACCCGGAGGCCTCCCTCGACCCGAGGATGTCGGTGGGTGCCAGCATCCGGGAGCCGCTCGACATCCACCGTGTCGGTACGCCGGCCGAACGCGCGGCCCGGGTCGCCGAGCTGCTGGAGGCGGTCCGGCTGCCGGCGGAGGTCGCCCGCCGCCGCCCGCGCGAGCTCTCCGGTGGTCAGCGCCAGCGGATCGCGATGGCGCGCGCCCTCGTGCTCAAGCCGCGGCTGATGATCGCCGACGAGCCGACCAGCGCCCTCGACGTGTCGGTGCAGGCCGACGTCCTCGCCCTGTTCCGGGACCTCCAGAAGGAGTTCGGCTTCGCCTGCGTCTTCATCAGCCACGACCTGGCGGTCGTCAACTCGGTCGCCGACCGGGTGGCCGTGCTGCGACACGGGGAGGTCGTCGAGAGCGGACCGGTCGCGCAGGTCTTCGGCACACCCTCGCACCCCTACACGCAGCGGCTGCTCGCGGCGGTCCCGGTGCCCGACCCCTCCCGGCGTACGACGGAGCAGGTGGTCGAGGCGAACCGCCGCCGGGCCGGCTGAGCGGCCGGCGGCGTCAGACTCCGATCGACGCCCACGGACCCCAGATCGCGAAGCTCATGCCTCGTGAAGCCTGGATGTTCACGAAGAGCGTGTGGCCGTCAGGGCTGAACGTCGACCCGGCGAACTCGTCGCCGAACCGCGGTGCGCCCGAGCTGCTGCGCAACCTGTTCAGGCCGATGTCGAACAGTTCGCCGTCACGGGTCAGACCGCGCAGAAAGTTGTCGCCGGCGCTGTCCTCGCAGATGACCAGGGTGCCGTCGTTGCTGGTGGTGATGTTGTCGGGGAAGTCGAGCACGTCGTCGTCGGGGGACTGGAAGATGCAGGTCAGTGTCTGCGCCTTGGTGTCGTAGGCCCACACCTGCCCGGTGCCGTTGCCGAACCCGGTCGGCGCCGGGCCTGAGGGGTACGGCGCGGCGAGGCCGCCGCCCTGGGTTGCGGTGAAGTACACGACGCCGTCGTCGTACACCTGTCCCTCGCAGCGGGAGAAGAGGGCGGCACCTTGGGCGCGACCCTGGTCGCCGACGTACGAGATGGCCTCGTCGTTGGTGGTGGGCGCCGGCTGGCCGGGCGTGTAGGGGAAGGACGGGTCGGGGTCGGCGATCGGCACCCAGGCGACGGGGTAGGTGGTTCCCTGGACCTGATTGGCCTCGAGGTGCGCGTTGGGTGTGCCGACGACGGCGAGCATCTCCAAGGTGCCGTCGTTGTCGAGGGAGCCGCTCGTCATCGGGTTCGTGCGCGGGCGGTAGCGGTAGAAGCCTGACGGGAAGCCGAAGTTGTCCTCGGTGAGATAGAGGACGCCCTCGGTCGGGTCGAACGACACCGCCTCGTGTGCGAAGCGCCCGGCTCGGGTGATCGGCTCTGCGGTCGCTGCCCCGTGCAACGGCACCTCGAAGACGAAGCCGTGTCGCTTGGTCAGGCTGGTGTTGGGAGCACCGGTGAAGTCTGCGCCGACGTCGGGGCCGTTCACGGTCTCCTCGCACGTGACCCACGCGCCCCAGGGCATGATTCCGCCGCTGCAGTTCATCTGAGTCCCGGCGAGGCTGTTGTGTGCGGCGAGTACCTCGCCCTGCTTGGTGACCTGGATGGTGGTGGTCCCTCCGGCAGTCATCGGGTCGTAGAGAGGGCCGGGGCCCAGTGGTGCGCCGGGGCCGTTCACCTCGTGGTTGCGGATCAGCACGACCGTGTCGTCGGGGCCGACGAACGCTCCCATCCCGTCGTGCCTGCCCGGCAGATGGGTGCCGTCGTCGAGCACCACCGGGAACTCGGTGTCGTGGAACGACCGGTAGTTGAAGCCCCGGGGCAGGTGCAGGCGCACGATTCCGTCGCGATGGTCCTTGATCGGCACCAGCCCCAACGGTCGTGCGGACGTGCGCGCCCCGGCAGGCGCGGCGACCAGGCCCGCGAAAGGTCCGGCTGCGGCTGCGGCGAGGGTGGCCTTGAGCAGGGTGCGGCGCTCGATCGGCATGGTTGCTCCCGGGGTCTGGTGTGTGTGACCCAGATCACTCTATGACCGAGTTGTCGGCCCTTCCACCCCCAGAGTTCGGTACGCCGCACCGGTTGAGTGAGTACTCCCTGGCGACCTGAGTACGCGTACGGATGTGGCGCGTGCCCGATTTCACGAGGGTGGAGTCATGTCCGCAACCCGTGCCTCCGCCTCACGGCCGGCCGCCGCCGCCCTCGACACCTCTGCCCTCGGGCCGGGCTCGGTGCTCGGCGACTTCCGCATCGAGGGCACCCTCGGACACGGGGGCATGGGCGTGGTCTACGAGGCCACCCAGCTCTCCCTGGACCGCCCGGTGGCGCTCAAGGTGATGTCGCGGCGCCATGCCGACGACCCGGTGATGCGGGCGCGCTTCTCCCGTGAGGCCAGGGCCCAGGCGGCACTGCGCTCGCCGTACGTCGTCCAGGTGCACGACCACGGCGAGCACGACGGACTGTTGTGGACCGCCACCCAGCTGATCCCCGACGGTGACCTTGCCGCCGCACTCCGCGCGAACGGGACCCCGCCCCTGGCCACGGCCCTCGACCTCGTCGCGCAGGTCGCCTCCGGTGTCGTCGACGCGCATGCGGCCGGCCTGGTGCACCGCGACATCAAGCCGGCCAACGTGCTGCTCAGCCGTCGCGACGGCCAGGTGCGGGCCTACCTCGCCGACTTCGGCATCGCCCGGACGGCCGACTCCGACCTGACCAAGGCCTCCGGGATGCTCGGTACGGCGTCGTACATGGCACCGGAGCTGCACCACGGTGTCGAGGCCAGCACGGCCAGCGACGTCTATGCCCTCGGCTGCCTGCTGTGGGCGGTGCTCGTCGGCGAGGCGCCGTACGCCTGGAGCACCGGCGACTACCAGTTGATGAGCGCGCACATCTCCGCTCCCGTGCCGGAGCTGACCGGCGACCAGCCGGTGGTCGCGAGGCTCAACGCGATCCTGGCCCGCGCGCTGGCCAAGGACCCGGCCGACAGGTTCGCCGACGTCGTCGAGTTCAGGGACGCCGTGCGGTCGGTCTGAGCGTCACTCCGACGTGGCCAGCGACTGGATCTCGTCGCGCAGCCGGCCCATCTGGCCGTCGAGGTCGGACGCCGTGCTGGCCACCGTCAGCAGCGCCTGCTGCAGGTCGTCGGGCACGGCGCCGTCGTACTTGTAGTAGATGCGGTGCTCGACGCTGGCCCAGAAGTCCATCGCGATCGTGCGGATCTGCAGCTCCACCGGCACGTTGATCGAGCGGTCGGAGAGGAAGACCGGCACCTCCACGATCAGGTGCAGGCTCTGGTAGCCGTTGGCCTTCGGGGTGGCGATGTAGTCCTTCGTCTCCAGCACGGTCAGGTCCGGCTGGCGGGTCAGCATCTCGGCGACGCGGTAGGTGTCCTCGACGAACGCGCAGGTGACCCGGATGCCGGCGATGTCGCGGATCCGCTCGCGCACTGTGACCAGGTCGGGCGGGCAGTCGATGCGCCGCATCTTGTCGACCAGGCTGTCCATCGACTTCAGCCGGGTCTTCACGTGCTCGATCGGCCCGAAGTCCTGGGTCTGCTCGAACTCCTGGCGCAGGATGTTGATCTTGGTCGCGACCTCCTCCATGCCGCAGGAGTACTCGAGCCGGAAGGCGGCCAGCTCGGCCTGGATCTCGCGCAGGCTCTGCTCGGCCTCGGCAGGGTCGGTGGTTCCCTCGATGAGCCCACGGAGCAGGTCGACTCGGGGCGCGGAGGTTGCCGGTTCACTCATGGCCCCAGTATCCGGGACGCCCGGTAGCCGGTGATCGAGGCTCAGAGATAGCGGGCGGTGCGCTCGGCCGGTGACCCCGGCCCGGAGTCGAGCAGCCGGGCCAGCTCGAACTCGAGCACGCCGCCGACCCGGTGGCAGAACTCCTCCGGCTCCTCCGCGGCGTCCGGCTTCTCGGCCACGATGCGGTCGACGATGCCGCGTTGGTGCAGGCCGATCACGTGCACCTGCTGGCTGCGTGCCATCTCGGCAGCGTGGTCGAGGTCGCGATGCACGATGGCGCTGGCTCCCTCGGGCGGGAGCGGCGAGAGCCAGGCGTGCTGGGCCGCGATCACCCGGTCGGCCGGCAGGAAGGTCAGGGCGCCACCGCCGTTGCCCTCGCCGAGCATCAGGCACAGCGTCGGTGCCTCGAGCGTGACCAGGTCGGCCAGGCAACGAGCGATCTCTCCGGCCAGCCCGCCCTCCTCGGCCTCCTTGGACAAGGCCGCACCCTGGGTGTCGATCACGGTCACCAGCGGCAGTCCCAGGTCGACGGCGAGGTGCATGCCGCGGCGTGCCTCGCGCAGCGCGCCCGGTCCCATCGGGTGGTCGGTGGTCTGCCCGCGACGGTCCTGGCCGAGGAAGACGCACGGTGCCTCGCCGAACCGGGCCAGCGCGATCAGGAGCCCGGGGTCGGCCTCGCCCTGGCCGGTGCCGTTGAGCGGCACGACGTCCGTGGCTGCGTACTTCAGCAGGCGTCGTACGCCGGGGCGCTCCGGGTTGCGCGAGCGTCGTACGGCGTCCCACGTGTCGACGTCGGGGATCGGGTCGTCGACCGGGTCGGGCACCGCGGCGATGCCGTGGCGCGGGGCGAGCAGGATGTTGAGCGCCCGGTCGACGATGTCGGCCAGGGCCTCGGGCGGCAGGACGGCGTCGATGATGCCGTGGGCGTGGAGGTTCTCCGCCGTCTGCACGCCCTCGGGGAACGGCCGGCTGTAGAGCGCCTCGTAGACCCGCGGCCCGAGGAAGCCGGTGAGTGCACCGGGCTCGGCCACGGTCACGTGGCCCAGCGAACCCCACGAGGCCATCACGCCGCCGGTGGTGGGGTTGCGCAGGTAGACGAGGTAGGGGAGGCCGGCGTTCTTGTGGGCGGCGACGGCCGCGCTGATCCGCACCATCTGCACGAACGCCGGGGTGCCCTCCTGCATGCGGGTCCCGCCGCTGATCGGGGCGGCCAGCAACGGCAGTCCCTCGGCGGTGGCGCGCTCGATGCCGGCCACGAGCCGGTCCGCGGCGTCGCGCCCGATGGACCCGGCCAGGAAGCCGAACTCGCCGGCGAGCACGGCGACCCGGCGGTCGCGGATCCGGCCCTCGCCGGTGATCACGGACTCGTCGGTGCCGGCCTTCCCAGCAGCGGCCGCGAGCTGTGCGGCGTACTCCTCGCCGACGTCGCGGCGTGCCGGCGGTGTGTCCCACGAGGCCCACGACCGGTCGTCGAGGACGAGGTCGATCAGCTGGTGTGCGGAGAGACGCGTCGAGGTCACTCGCCGAGGTTATGCCAGGCGTGCAGCACCGCGGACTCGTCTTCGCGACTGAGACCTGTGGTCGTCGCGTCGGGGGTGGCGCGCAGCCAGGCCAGCGTGTCGCGCGCGGTGTCGGCCAACGGTCGGGTCAGCAGTCCGGCGGCGTACGACGCGGCCACGTCGTGGGACATCAGGCCGGCGTACTCCGGAAGCGGGAGCCAGACCGGCAGCGCGCGGTCGCCGGACCACGGGTCGACGTCCTGCTCGGCGAGGAACTCCTGGCCGACCCACGTCCACGACGGCTGGGCGCCGACGCCGCGGGCCACCTCGTCGAGGAACGCGCTGCGCGTGGTGATGTGTCCGGTGCCGTCGAAGATGCCGGTGGTGCGCTGCTCGGCACAGGTGACGATCCACTCCGCCAGGTCACGCACGTCGATCACCTGCACCGGGTCGTCGGGGGAGCCGGGTGCCAGCACCTCACCGGCCTCGGCCACCCGCGGCGGCCAGTAGGAGAACCGGCCGCTGGGGTCACCCGGGCCCACGATCAGGCCCGGCCGGATCACGGTCGACGAGGATGCACCTGTGCGCACGACCTGCTCGCAGGCGACCTTCATCGCGCCGTAGACCTCGGGCCCGGACATCGGATCCTCGTCGGTGGTGATCGGCTGGTGCAAGGGCAGGGTGTCGGGCGTGCCACCGGGGATCGAGTCGTCGGAGTAGACGTTGATCGTGGACACGAAAACCCAATGGGCGCTGGGGAAAGTCGCCACCGCGTCCCTCACCCGGGACGGGTGGCGGGCCACGTCGACGACTGCGTCGAACAACTCGGTGGTCTCCAGGGCTGACCAGTCGGGCGAGTCGCGGTCGAGCACGACGTGGCGGGCACCGTCGGGCACCCGGCCCGACGTGCCCCGACAGGCGCACGTCACCTCGTGGCCCCGCGTCACCGCCGCGGCCGCGACCGCCTTCGAGAGGAACACCGTGCCACCCAGCACCAGGATCTTCATGCCCCCACGAAAGCGAAACGGCCGGCCTCCCACAAGGGAGACCGGCCGCCGTTCGCTGTCAGCGCAGTCGCTGTCAGCAGCGTGGGATCAGCTGCGCTTCGGGGTCTTCGTGCCCATCAGCCAGGCGTCGAAGAAGTCGGTGAGCTCCTCGCCGGTCTCCTGCTCGACCCAGTCGAGGTACTGCTCGCGGGTGGGGTTGCCCTGCTCGTGGACGGTCGGCCACTTGCGGACCATCGCCCAGAACCGGTCGTCGCCGACCTTCTTGCGCAGCTCGTCCCACATCAGGGCGGGGCCGTAGTAGATGTTGCTCTCACCGAACGTGCGCGGGTCGTAGTTGCCGGGCGGGCCGGCGGTGGCGCGGTACTGCGTCTCGTACGTCGCCCAGTCGTCCATCACCTCGTCGATGGTGCGGCCGGTCTGCTCGGCCTCGAAGACGCCCTGGATGTACATCGCCATGCCCTCGTTGATCCACACGTCCTTCCAGTCGCTGGGCGAGGTGATGTCGCCGTACCACTGGTGCGCGATCTCGTGGACGACCACTTCGGGCGAGAGCGTGTAGTCGCTGTTGCCGTAGGTGATCATCTGCTGGGTCTCCATCGCACTCTCGGAGTCGACGACCACCGAGCCGAGCGAGGTGAACGGGAACGGCCCGAGCTTCTTCTCGAGGAAGTCGACGGCCTCGCGGGTGTAGCGCATCGCCTTCAGTGCGCGGTCGTCGCCGACCTCGGTCCAGTAGGTCAGCGGCACTCCGCTGGCCGACTCGTCCTCGGTCTTCTGGTACTCCCCGATCGCCAGGGTCACGAGGTAGGACGACGCGGCGCTGTCGAGGTGCCACGTGCTCACGGTGTTGCCGTCGACCTCCTTCTGGGAGGTCAGCGTGCCGTTGGCGATGCCCATGCGCGGGGCGGGGGTGGTGATGGTGAAGTCGTAGAACGCCTTGTCGGCGGGCTGGTCGTTGACCGGGTACCACGTGTAGGCGCCGTACGGCTCCTGCATCGTCCACACGTCGCCGTCGTCGGTGATGGTGAAGCCGGTCGTGGAGAAGTCGCTGCGCGTCGTCGGTGCGTCGGCAGGAACCGGCGTGCCGTCGTACTCGACGACGAGGAGGTACTTCTGGCCCTTCGTCACCGGGGCCTTGACGACCAGGTCCTTGCCCGGGTGGGAGACATCGACATCCGTGCCGTCGAGCGTGGCTGCGGTGACCTCGAGCCCCTCACCGAAGTCGAGCTGGAACTCCTGCTGGGTGGCCGTCGCCCGGAACGCGACCTCGGCCTTGCCGGTCAGCTTCTTGCCCTCGGGGTCCCAGGTCAGGTCGAGGCCGTAGTGGAGCGAGTCGACGATCGGGTCGCCGACGTTGGGGTAGAGGCTGTCCTCGACGGTCCTGCTCTCGGCCGCCTTGAACGCAGGGTCCTCGGGGTCGGTGTCGGAGCCCGGGTCCGGGTCGTCGGTGTCGTCCGTGGTCGATCCGCCGGAGGGGCTGGCGGCCTTGCCGGCCGACGCCTCGCTGTCTCCCTCGCCTCCGATGAGGCCCAGGGCGAGCACCGCCACCAGTGCCACCACGGCAGCCGCCACGACCGCGGTGACCGCAATCCACTTGGTCTTCACGAAGATCCCCTTCATCAGCGCCGCCCAACGCGACGGCGCCCCTCTACCCGCAATGACCGGGCTTCAACCGCGGAGTGCGGCGGGAGTGATGGGACGAGTCTGCCCCATCATCGGGTTCCCGCGCCGCTACTTTCCGCTCCGTGGTTGGGGCCGGGCGGCCAGCTCGAGCGCCATCAGCGCCACCACGTGCGCCCTGCCCAGGCGGTGCACCTCGTCGTAGCCGCGACGCCGGTGGAAGTCGAGGGAGGGTCGGTTCGGCGGGTCGATGTTGACCTCCAGCACCATCCGGTCGTACGCCGCCGCGACGCGCTCGAGCTCCTCGTAGACCCGCCTGCCCAGGCCGAGGCGGCGGAAGCGCTGGTCGAGCACGATCCGATCGAGGTAGTAGAACGTGTCGTAGTGCCCGGTGAACCACAGGTAGTTCTCCGAGTCGTACGACGACCGCGGGGCGAAGGTCATCACGAAGCCGGCGGGCTCTCCGTCGTGCTCGATGATGTCGGCGCGGTCGGCCCAGCCGAGGAGCGTGTCGAGGCGGGTCTGGTCCATCGGCGAGAGCAGCTCGACGTTGCGGTGGTTGAGGTCCAGGACGAACGCGTGGTCGCCGGGACTGATCGGACGCAGGAGGGGCATGGGCGGCAGGCTACTGGCCACCAGTGCCTGAGTTGGCGGTCTTACACTCGTGTGCCACAGTGGCGGGATGGTGTCACAGACTGAGTTCTTCGCCCGCCACTCCGAGCGCCTCGACCAGGCCAAGGCGGCATGCGTGAGCCGGGGCTACTACTCCGCGTTCAACGAGTCGCCCTCGCCCAAGGTCTACGGCGAGAACGCCGCCGCCGAGGGCAAGGCCGCCTTCGACGCGTGGCTCGGCACGGACTTCCCGCTGACCACACCCGGTGCGGAGGGAACGGTGGCGACCGAGCGGTCGCCGTACGGCTTCGACCTGGGGGTGAGCTACCCGCGCGCCCACGACGTCGAGGCACTGCTCGCCTCGGCTGCGGCAGGCATGAAGGCCTGGCGCGACGCCGGCCCCGACGCCCGCACCGGCGTCTGCCTCGAGATCCTCGACCGGCTGCACGCGCGCGTCTTCGAGCTGGCCAACGCGGTGCAGCACACCAGCGGCCAGGCATTCGTGATGGCCTTCCAGGCCGGTGGCGCACACGCCCTCGACCGTGCCCTCGAGGCGATCGCCTACGCGCACGCCGAGATGACCCGCACCCCGGCGACGGCGCTGTGGGAGAAGCCCGGTCGCGGCGAGCCGCTGCGTATGGAGAAGACCTTCACCGTTGTGCCCCGCGGCGTGGCACTGGTGATCGGCTGCAACACCTTCCCGACGTGGAACTCCTGGCCCGGGCTCTTCGCGTCGCTGGTCACGGGCAACCCGGTCGTGGTCAAGCCGCACCCGCAGGCCGTGCTGCCGCTGGCGATCACCGTGCAGGTCTGCCGGGAGGTGCTCGCCGAGGCCGGCTTCGACGCCAATCTCGTCACCCTCGCCGCCGAGGACCCGGCCGACAAGCTCGCCTCCAACCTCGCCCTGCACCACGCGGTGAGGCTCATCGACTTCACCGGCGGCAACGCGTTCGGCGACTGGCTCGAGCTCAACGCCCGCCAGGCCACGGTCTTCACCGAGAAGGCCGGCGTCAACACGATCGTGGTCGACTCGACGTCGAGCTTCGGCGCGATGTGCGCGAACCTGGCGTTCTCGTTCGCCCTCTACTCCGGCCAGATGTGCACCGCCCCGCAGAACATCTACCTGCCCTCGGCCGGCATCGCGACCGACGAGGGCACCAAGAGTCCGGCCGAGGTGTCCGCCGGCATCGAGGCTGCCCTCGGCAAGCTGCTCGGCGACGACGCGCGCGCGGTCGAGCTGCTCGGTGGCGTGGTCAACCCCGGCGTGCTCGAGCGCCTGGCCGGCGCGGGCTCCGGTGAGCGTGGTGACGTGCTGGTCGCGTCCCGCGAGGTCACCCACCCGGCGTACGCCGACGCGACGGTGCGCACGCCCACGCTGGTCGGGTTGAGCGCCGACGACTCCGACGTCTACGAGAGCGAGTGCTTCGGGCCGGTCGCCTACCTGATCTCGACCGCCGACACCGCCCAGTCGATCGACCTGTTCCGCGACACGGTGCAGCGCCACGGCGCAATGACCGCGGCGGTCTACTCGACCGACGACGCCGTCATCGCGTCGATGCGCGACGCCGCTCTGGATGCCGGAGTGGCGCTGAGCGAGAACCTGCTCGGCGGTGTCTTCGTCAACCAGTCGGCCGCGTTCTCCGACTTCCACGGCACCGGCGCCAACCCGGCCGCGAACGCGTCCTACACCGATGGGGCGTACGTCGCCTCGCGCTTCCGGATCGTGCAGTCCCGCCGCCACGTCTAGGAGGCTGCTGAATTTGGGACGAGCCTCCGGGGCGACGCACCTCCGGCGGCGCCCACCGCGAGAGATGCAGTTTGGACCCGTACACGGCTCCGTCAGAGCCAAACTGCGTCTCTCGGCGCCTGTTCGCGACGGCCGCGACCACCGAGGGCCGCCCCGGAGCGCGAGGCGGCCCGAGGCATCGGGCACCTTGGCGAGCACTCGGCGCTCCGGCCCGATCGGACCGAGTAGGCCGCACACTAGGTCCGATCGGACCGAGTAGGCGGGGCATTGACCCAATTGGGCCGCACTATCTAGAAGGGGTAGGTGAGGCCCACGGTCTTCTCCGAGATCTCCCAGAGGCGGCGCTGGTTCTCCTCGTCGCGGGAGAGCCGGTTGGAGCCGACGACCCGCGGCAGGCCACGCATCTGGCGCAGGCCGCCGGGTCCGCAGTAGGTGCCGCCGGGAAGGTCGTCGGTGGTCGCCATCAGCGTGGGCAGGGCACCCATCTCCGCGGACTGGGCACCGGCCTTCATCGCGGCGTCCAGGATGCTGGTCAACCCGCCGGATCCCTTCAGCGTCTGGCCGTAGGACAACAGGTGGGTCGCGGCGTACCCGGGGTGCGCGGCCAGGCCCCGCACCGGGATGCCGGCTGCCCGGGCCCGACGGTCGAACTCGTAGGTGAAGAGCAGGTTCGCCAGCTTCGACTGCGAGTAGACCACCCAGCGCTTGTACCTGCCCTGCGGCTCGCGCGGGTCCCACAACGGCGCCACCTTGGTCAGGTGGTGCGCGTTGGAGGCCACGCTGACCACGCGACCGTCGCCCGAGGCGATCAGCTGGGGCAGCAGCAGGCCGGTCATCAGGAACGGGCCGAAGTGGTTGGTGCCCATCTGCAGGTCGAGGCCGTCGACGGTACGGCGCTCGGGCGTGGCCATCACGCCGGCGTTGTGCACGAGCACGTCGAGTGCACCGAACCGCTCGGCCTCGGCGGCGGCCCGGCGTACGGACTCCAGTGACGAGAGGTCGACGACCAGCTCCTCGAACGCGGCCTCGGGCAGTTCCTCGAGCAGCGCGGCACGCGTGGCAGCCAGCTTGTCGGCGGACCGGGCGGCCAGGACCACGCGGGCGCCGCGTCGGGCGAGCTCGCGGGCGGTGTGGGTGCCGAGCCCACTGGTGACACCGGTGACCAGGATCGTGCGGCCTGCCTGGCCGGGCATCTGCGACAGGTCCCAGCTCACGGCGTGGTCCGGAACGCGTCGACCACGGCCTGGCCGAGGGCGGCGTCGCCGTGCAGCTCGATGCCCTCGGGAGTACGACGACCGCCAGCCATCACGATGAACGCCTCGCGGCCCATGGTGATCCGGGACGTCGGGTTCCACGGCACGTCGACCACGGAGGCCCGACCGTCGTCACCGACGGACACGGCCTTCTCCTCGCTGCCGACCACGTCGATCACGACCGTCGTGCCGGTCGCCGGGGCCACCCGCTTGCCGACGATGATCGGCAGCGCCTCGAGCATGTAGTCGGTGGTGTGACGCGCTGGTGAGGTGTCCATGTCGCCGGGGCGACCGGTGGCCCGGCGGACGTCCTGCTCGTGCATCCACACGTCTAGTGGCCGGTTGCGCAACAGGGTGTTCCAGTCCCACGGGACGCCGCCGAAGACCAGTGACGGCTTGGCCTTGCCGTCGGTCGGCGGGTCCGCGAGCAGCTCGGTGCGGCGTTTCGTCGTGGACTGGCGGATCTCGTCGATCAGCGCGTCGGGCGTGCGGTCGCGCCGGGCCACGACGCCCTGCTCGGTGTAGAGCCCCATCAGCCCGGTGACGTGCTCGGGCTCGCCGATGTCGATGGTCTCCTCGGGGGCACCGGCCAGGATCGCCTCGAGGTGGGCGGTGTGCGCGGCGACGTCCTGGACGTTCCAGCCGGGCAGGTCGGTCGCCTGCTTCCAGTCGACCTCGTCGAGTTCCTCCAACAGGGTGGTGAAGTCGCCGATCGCCTGCCACCAGGCCTCGACGTATCCGGCAAGTCGCTGCTCGTCAGTCATGGGGCCGAGCCTATCGGCGGCACCCGACGGCGTCCGGCCTCTGAGCCGCTTGTCACAATGGGCGGCATGGGAAGCCGTCCGTGCGTCCGCGCCCCCGAGCTCCGGGGCCGCGGCTGGTTGAACACCGACGGTCCGCTGACCCTGCGCGACCTGCGCGGCCGCATCGTCCTGCTCGACTTCTGGACCTTCTGCTGCATCAACTGCCTGCATGTCCTCGACGAGCTGCGCGAGGTCGAGGAGGAGTTCGCCGACGAGCTGGTGATCATCGGGGTGCACTCGCCGAAGTTCGTGCACGAGGCAGATCCCGACGCCCTCGCTGCCGCGGTCGAGCGGTACGCCGTGGCGCACCCGGTGCTCGACGACCCCGAGCTGGTCACCTGGCAGGCCTACACCGCGCGGGCCTGGCCGACGCTCGTGCTCATCGACCCCGAGGGCTACGTCGTCGCACAGTACGCCGGCGAGGGCCATGCCCATGCGATCTCCGCGATGGTCCGTGAGCTCGTCGAGACGCACGGTGCGAAGGGCACGTTGCAGCCGGGCGACTCGCCGTACGTCCCGCCGGAGCCGGAGCAGACCGACCTCCGCTTCCCGGCCAGGGCGATCGCGCTGCCCGACGGCCACCTCCTCGTCGCGGACGCGGGCCACCACCAGGTCGTCGAGCTCGACGGCGAGGTCGTCGTACGCCGCTTCGACGGCTTCCGCGAGCCCAACGGGCTGTGCCTCCTGCCCGACGACGTGGCCGCCGAGGTCGGCTACGACGTGGTGGTCGCCGACACCGTGAACCACCGGCTGGCCGGCCTCACCCTTGCCACCGGCGAGGTCCGCACGCTGGCCGGCGACGGCACCCAGGCCATGCAGGGCGACGGCGTCGAGCGGCTCTCCAGCCCGTGGGACGTCGCCTGGTGGCAGGGCAACGTCTGGATGGCGATGGCCGGCATCCACCAGCTCTGGACCTTCGACCCGCGCACCGGTGACGTCGCGGTCGCCGCAGGTACGACGAACGAAGGCCTGCTCGACGGACCACTCGAGGATGCCTGGTTCGCGCAGACCAGCGGACTGGCGGCCGACGGCGAGCGGCTCTGGCTCGCGGACGCCGAGACCTCGTCACTGCGGTACGTCGACGCGGGGGAGGTGCACACCGCCATCGGCCACGGCCTCTTCGACTTCGGCTTCAAGGACGGCGGGCGCGACGACGCACGACTCCAGCACCCACTGGGCGTCGCCGTACTCCCCGACGGCACGATCGGCGTCTGCGACACCTACAACGGCGCGCTGCGCCGTTTCGACCCGGCCACGGGTCAGTTGACCACGATCGCCACCGGGCTCGGCGAGCCGTCGGGCCTGCTGGTCGACGGAGGCACGGCGTACGTCGTCGAGTCGGCCGCGCACCGCGTCGTCGAGGTGTCACTGGAGTCGACCGGCGCCGACACGGGCTTCGAGGCCCGCACCCAGCGGCCGGTCACCGAGATCGGCGCGACGGTCGAGCTGCGCGTCCCGTTCACGCCGCCGCCCGGGCAGAAGGTCGACGACAGGTTCGGCCCGTCCAGTCAGCTGATCGTGACCGCGACGCCGCCGTCCCTGATCCGTGGCGGCGACGGACGCACCACCGATCTCGTGCGCACCCTCGAGCTCGATTCCATGGTGGGTGAGGGGGTCCTGCACGTGGCCGCGCGTGCCGCGTCCTGCGACGCCGACGGTGGCGAGGGTGCGGCCTGCCACATGCACCAGCAGGACTGGGGTGTGCCGGTCCGGATCACGCCCGACGGCGAGGCCGACCTGGTGCTCCCCCTTGGCGCGCGAGCCGTGGATTCTTGATGCGCGAACACCGCATTCTTGATGCGCGAACACCGCATTCTTGATGCGCGAACACCGCATCGTTGATGCGCGAGCCGTGGATTCTTGATCCCCGAGACCGCAAGAACCCACGGTTCGGACGTCAAGAACCCAGTGTTCGCGCATCAAGAGGACGCGGTTGGCGACAGATCAGGGGGCGCCGCGGGGCTCGTCCATATGGGGCAGGCAGTCGCTGAGCTCGTCGACGATCAGACGGTCGACCTCGACCTGTCCGGCACGGAACGAGGCCCGACCGACCATGTGGTTGGCCACCGGTGAGGTGACCAGCTGGAAGAGCGCGACCAGCACGAGGATCCCGATCGCCTCGGGGTCACGGAGCCGGAAGCCGAGGCCGGTGAGCACCAGCAGCAGCCCGAGCACCTGCGGCTTGGTGGCGGCGTGCATCCGGCTCAGGAGATCGGGCAGGCGGAGCACACCGATGGCCGCGATCAGCGCGAGCGTCGCGCCGCTCAGCATGCAGGCGGCGGCGATGACGTCGGCGACGGTGGTCCAGCTCATCAGGGATCCTCCGCATCGATGTCGTCACTGCCACGGCTGAACCTGGCGATGCTCACCGATCCGACGAAGCCCAACAGGGTCAGCACCAACAGGATCGGCAGTGTCGTGGTGTTGCGGTTCAGGGCTGCCTCCAGCGCGAGGGCGCAGATGCCGACCGCGGTGAGCACGTCGAGGGCGACGGTCCGGTCGAGCATCGTCGGGCCCATCGTCATGCGGGCCAGCAGCAGGAGGGAGGCCAGGCCGAGCATGCCGGCGCAGATGTAGAGGACGACGGTCATGCGGGTGCCTCCTCGAGGTGGTCGATGCGGGTCCCGAACGCCTTGACCACACGGCGTTCCTGGGCGAGGACCCGCTGCCGGAAGACCTCGACTCCCGCCTCGTCGCGGACGTCGAAGGCGTGGAAGAAGAGCGTGTGGGTCGAGCGCCGGGCCTCGACCGCGAGGCTTCCCGGGATCAGGCAGATCATCTCGGCCACCACCGTCAGCACGAAGTCGGAGGGCGTCTTCAGGTTCACCTCGACGACGGCGTTGCGCAGGTTCTTCGTCGGGCCGAGGGTCGCCCTGGCCACGAGCAGGCTGGAGACGACGACGTCCCAGAGGAAGCGGAGCACCAGCCATGCCAGGGGGAGCGGTCGCACCCGCAGGTGCATCCGCAACGGGGGCAGTGGGAAGAAGAGGCAGACCGCGAGCGCGACGACGAAGCCGAATGCCGCATTCCCGAGGCTGAAGTCGCGCCACAGCATCAGCCAGACCAGGGTCAGCCACAGCAGTACCGGCACCTGCAGGGTGCGGTGGCGGGGCATGCGGGTCGGGCTCATCTGTCGTCCCCCAGCACCGACGAGATGTACGGCGTACGCTCCTGCAGGTCGTGCGCGGCACGGTCGGTGTAGCCGTAGAGCGGTCCGGCGACGACTGTCAGGGCCAGGCTGAACGCGATCAGCGCCGCGGTCGGCAGCACCATGCCCAGCGGCAGACGCGCCGGCAGCGAGCCGTCCTCGAGTCGCTGGTGCAGGTCACGGTCGGGCTGGTCCTCGTCGACCACCCGGCGGGCCTCGGCGAGCTCCTGGGTGCCGAACGCGGTGCCACCGACGTGCACGTGCTGGCGGTGGATCACGAAGCCGTGCTGGTGGTGGCTGTCGTCGAGGTCGTCCTCGAGACCGGGCAGGGCGCGCATCATCTCGTGCGCCTGCTCGGGCGTGCGCCAGAAGGCCAGGCCCCACGTCTTCGCGACGGCGTACAAGGTCAACAGGCTGGTCACCACACCCGCCGCGACCAGGGCGTAGGAGAGCGGAGTCCCGACGGCCAGGCCCGCCTGCAGCAGGCCGACCTTGCCGATGAATCCCGACATCGGCGGGATCCCGGCCAGGTTCATCGCCGGGACGAAGAAGAGGACCGCCAGCAGCGGTGACAACCGGGCCAGGCCGCCCATCCGCATCAGGCCGGTGCTCCCGGCTCGGTGCTCGATCAGGCCCACGACGAGGAAGAGCGCGGTCTGGATGGTGATGTGGTGGGCGACGTAGAAGATCGCCCCGGAGGTGCCGGCCTGGGTCGCGAGCCCGATCCCGAAGACCATGTAGCCGATGTGACTGACCAGGGTGAAGGAGAGCATGCGCTTGATGTCGGACTGGGCGACGGCGCCGAGGATGCCGATGACCATGGTCAGCAGCGCGGCCCACATCAGCAGCCCGGAGAGCGGCGAGTCGGGGAAGAGCAGCACCTGGACGCGCAGGATCGCGTAGACGCCGACCTTGGTCAGCAATCCGGCGAACACCGCGGTGACCGGTGCCGGGGCGGTCGGGTAGCTGTCGGGGAGCCAGAACGACAGCGGGAAGATGGCCGCCTTGATCGCGAAGGTGGTGAGCAGCAGCAGCTGCAGCATCAGCCTGGTGCCGTCGGGAACCTCGTCCAGGCGCACGGCCAGCTGGGCGAAGTTGAGGCTGCCGGTCGCGGCGTAGACCGCGGCGAGCGCGATCAGGAACAGGCTCGAGGAGAGCATGTTCACCACGACGTAGATCGTGCCGGCCCGGATGCGCGCCTCGGTGCCGCCCAGGGTCAGCAGCACGTAGCTCGCGAAGAGCAGCATCTCGAAGGACACGAACAGGTTGAACAGGTCACCGGCGAGGAACGCGTTGGAGACTCCGGCGACCAGCACCAGGAACGTCGGGTGGTAGATCGAGACCGGCGCCTCCTTCTGGTCGTCGGTCATCCGCTGGCCGAGGGAGTAGAGCAGGACCAGCAGGGTGACGACCGCGGAGACCAGCAGCATCAGTGCCGACAGCCGGTCGGCGACCAGCGCGATCCCGAGCGGGGAGGCCCAGCCGCCGATCCACAGCACCTGCGGGCCGTTGCGGTCGGCCTCCACGACGAGGATCGAGGCGATCGCGACGACGCTCGTGAGGATCGAGATGGTCACCAACCGCTGCGCCTGGGGCCGGTGGGAGAGCATCAAGGTGAGGCCGGCCCCGAGCAGGGGGAGTACGACGGGCAGCGGGATGAGGGTGGTCGTGTCGACGCTCATGTGGTTGCTCCCTCTTCCTCGAACGTGTCCTCACCGGGGTCGTCCGTGGTGAGCTCCTGGGAGAGGTCGTGGCTGTCGGAGGCCTCGTCGGCCTGGGCGAGCAACCGGATCGCGGCATCCTCGACGTCGTCCTGCACGTCGTCGTGGCCGTTGAGCTGCCAGCTGCGGTGAGCCATCGCGAGCAGGAACGCGGTGGTGCCGAGCGCGATCACGATCGCAGTGAGGACGAGGGCCTGCGGGAGTGGGTCACTCATGTCCTCGGCGTGCGCGGAGCCGATGATGGGCGGCTCGCCGGCGGGGCCGGAGGCGACCATGAAGAGCAGGTTCACGCCGTTGCCGAGCATCAGCAGGCCGACCAGGACCCGGGTCAGGCTGCGCTCCAGGATGAGGTAGACGCCTGTGCCGCAGAGGAACGATGCGGTCAGGATCAGGGTCAGGTTCGCGTTCACAGGCGGACACCTCCGGCGGCCGCGCTCTCTGCCGCGCGCTCCTCGCTGAGGATCTGGCGGTCGAGCCGGGAGCCGAACGTGCGCAGCAGGTCGAGGATCAGGCCGACGACGACCAGGTAGACGCCGAGGTCGAAGAAGACCGACGTGACCAGGTGCGGGTCGCCGAGCGGGCCGAGGTGGAAGTCGATCTGGGCGCTCTGGAGGACGACCCCACCGAAGGCGATCGGGGCCAGCGCCGCGGCGGTCGCGACGAACAGGCCGGTCCCCATCAGGATGCCCGCGTCGACGGGTGCGGCTTCGTCCAGCTCGTAGCGGCCCCCGGCGAGGTAGCGCACCATCAGCGCCAGCCCGGTGACCATGCCGGCCGCGAAGCCGCCGCCGACGTGGTTGTGGCCGGCGAAGAGCAGGTAGATCGAGAGCACCACCATCGTGTGGAACATCAGTCGGGTGACCACCTCGAAGATGATCGAGCGACGGTCCGGGCTCAGCGTGCGGGGCCCGGGCAGCCACACGCGGCGACCAGGTGACGTGGGCAGCTTCTCCACCGTCTCGGGATAGGGGATCTCGCGCACCCGGCGGATGCCCGAGAGGCGCGTGTCGAGGAAGATCAGGCTCGCCACGCCGGTCGCGGCTGCGACCAGCACCGAGATCTCGCCCATGGTGTCCCAGGCCCGGATGTCGAGCAGGATCACGCTCACGATGTTGTGGCCGCCGCCGTACGCCAGGGCGGGCTCGGGGTAGTCGACCGAGACCGGGTCGCCGCTGCGGGCGTTGGTGGCCAGCAGCATGAAGCCGGCCACGGCCAGCCCCACGGCCAGGCCGAGCAGCATCCGGAGCCAGCGCCGTCCGCTCAACGGCCGGTCGGTGAAGTACTCGGGAAGACGGCGCAGCACCAGCACGAAGACGACGAGACTGGTGGTCTCGACGAGGATCTGGGTCAGGGCCAGGTCGGGGGCGCCGTGGAGCAGGAAGAGCATGGCGGTGCCGTAGCCGGTGGTGCCGACCAGGATCACCGCGCGGAGCCGGCGCCGCGAGCGGGCGGTGAAGATCGCCGCGACCACGACCAGGGCACCGACCACGCCCTGGGCCGGGGAGTCCCACAGCACGACGTCGAGGTCGTCGGTCAGGTTGATCACCATCACCGCCCCGGGGAGTGCCAGGACGACGAGCAGGATGAACGCGAGGTACGCCGCCACGGAGCCGCGCTGGGTCAGACCGGTGACCTCGACCGCACTGCGGTCCACGGCCCTCATGCCGGCGCGGTAGACCCGTTCGGCACTCCAGGTCGAGGCAGTGAGTGCCTGCAGCTGGGCGAAGAGGCGGCGCTTCCAGAACAGGAGGAGCCCGACGCCCACGGCGACGGCGGAGAGGAGCAGGGGGAGCTCGAGCCCGTGCCAGAGGGCGAGCTCTGCGTGGTGGTCCGTCTCGGGGAACTGGTCGAGGTGCGGCTCGAAGGCGTGGGTCAGGCCCGGCCCGAGGAAACCGAGGGCCAGGGTGAGCGCCGCCAGGATCACCGGGGACGCCGCGAAACCGGCAGCGACCGGCTCGACAGAGGTCTCCGCGACCCCGGGCTTGGTGCCGAAGGCGCCCCACATGAACCGCAGGCTGTAGGCCATCGTCAGCACGGATCCGAGGACCACCCCGGCGACCACGGCCGCGTTGGTGTCCTCGACCAGCGCGCCGAAGACGCTCTCCTTGCCGACGAAGCCGAGCAGGGGCGGCAGCCCGGCCATCGAGGCCGCGGCCACGGTGGCGGCCACGAAGACGACCGGCATCTTCCGGGCGACCCCGGAGAGCTCACGCAGGTCGCGGGTCCCGGCGTTGTGGTCGATGATGCCGACCACGAGGAACAGGGTGGCCTTGAAGAGGGCGTGGGCCAGCAGCATGGCGAGGCCGGCCAGCGCGGTGTTGCGGGTGCCGACACTGAAGATCACCAGGAGGAAGCCGAGCTGGCTGACCGTGCCGTAGGCGAGCAGCAGCTTGACGTCGTACTGCCGTAGCGCCCGCCATCCGCCCAGCAGCATGGTGAGCACGCCGAGGGTGAGCACCGTGGCCCGCCACCCGGGTACGTCGGCGAACGCGGGGGCCAGCAGCGCGACCAGGAAGACGCCGGCCTTCACCATCGACGCGGCGTGGAGGTAGGCGCTGACCGGCGTGGGGGCCGCCATGGCGCCCGGAAGCCAGAAGTGGAACGGGATCAGCGCGGACTTGCTCAGTGCCCCGACGAGAATGAGGACGACCGCCACCGTGGCCACCGTGCCGTCCGGGGGGTGCGACACCAGCTCGCTTGCCCGGTGGGTGCCCGACAGTTGGCCCAGCATCAGGATGCCGACCAGCATTGCCAGTCCGCCGAGGGTGGTGACGATCAGGGCCTGCATGGCGGCCAGTCGACTCGCGCGCCTGGCCGGGTCGTTGCCGATCAGCAGGTAGGAGAAGACCGTGGTCAGCTCCCAGAAGACGTAGAGGAGCAGGAGGTCGTCGGAGAGGACCAGGCCGAGCATCGCACCGGCGAAGGCGACGAAGACGCCGCTGAACTGGCCCAGGGACGGGTCGTCGTCCTCGAAGTACCACGCGCAGTAGGCCAGCACCAGCACGCCGATGCCACTGACGATCAGCGTCATCAGCCACTGCAGGACGCCCAGGTTCAGGGCGAGGTCGAAGTGGAGACTCGGGAGCCACTCGACGTCCTGGGTCAGCGTCTCGCCGTCGGTGACCCGTGCGGTCAGCGAGAGCGCCCAGACGAAGGTGATCAGCGGGACGACGGCGACGACCAGGAACGTACGGCGACCCAGGAACCGCACCAGGGCAGGGCACAGCGCGGCCAGTGCGAAATGGGCGGCGACGAGCGCGAGCAAGCGAGGGCCTCACTGAGGGGGTCCGGGTTGCCCCCATGGTAGTTGCCCGGGACCCGCTCGCCGCATTGGTTCCTGACCCCATCTCTTGCGAGCCTGGACACGGCGCTCGCCGTCGAAGGCCGTACGCCGCTGAGCGGTGCGGATCACACCTGCGGCGGCGGACGACGGTCGTCGACCACGTGCGTGGTGCGCGAGCGCTGCGCGTTCATCACCAGGGCCAGCACGATCGCGAGGACCCCCACCGCGACGAGGATCCAGCCGAGAGTCTCGCTGGCCACCACGTCGTCGATGCTGGCCGGCAGGTCGATGGCGCCCAGGGCAAACACCAACCCGATCACCAGCAGGACGATTCCGAGTCCGATACCCATGAGTTGCTCCCTTTGCTCGACGTACGTATCCGTACCCCTTCTGCGCCGAAGCAGCCCCACCCGACGCAGAGCAGGGCCGCAGCGAACGGATTCGCTGCGGCCCTGTCTCGTGCGGTCAGGCGGTTCGTGCGGTCAGGCAGTCCCTCAGAAGGCGGCCTCGTCGAGGTCCATCAGCGACAGGTCCACGCTCTCGGAGAGCACGCGCTCGGCGGAGAGCTTCGGCAGGTTGTTCTGCGCGAAGAACTGCGCCGCGGCGACCTTGCCGGTGTAGAACTGGCGGTCCTTCTCCGACACGTCGCCGGCGAGCTTGCCCAGTGCCACCTCGGCACCCTTGAGCAGGAGCCAGCCGCAGACCACGTCGCCCAGCGCCATCAGCAGGCGGCTGGTGTTCAGGCCGACCTTGTAGATGTTGCGCAGGTCGCCGCCCTCGGTCGATGCGTCGGCCGACATCAGGTCGTTGATCATCGTGCCGACCATGGCGTTGGCATCCTCGAGGGCCTTGGCGAGCAGCTCGCGCTCGACCTTGAGACGGCCGTCGGCGTCACCCTCGGCGTTCTTGATGAACGACTCGATCTCGGCGGCCAGGTGGCCCAGCGCGCGGCCCTGGTCCTTGACGATCTTCCGGAAGAAGAAGTCCTGGCCCTGGATCGCGGTGGTGCCCTCGTAGAGCGTGTCGATCTTGGCGTCACGAACGTACTGCTCGATCGGGTACTCCTGGAGGAAGCCCGAGCCACCGAAGGTCTGCAGCGACTCGGTGCCCAGCAGCACCCACGAGCGCTCGGAGCCGTAGCCCTTGACGATCGGGAGCAGCAGGTCGTTGACCGCGGCAGCCAGCTTGGCCTCCTTGGAGTCGGCCTCGCCGTTGGCCTCGGCGATCATCACCTTGTCCTGGTACGACGCGGTGTAGAGCACCAGCGCACGCATCGCCTCTGAGAACGCCTTCTGGGTCATCAGTGACCGGCGTACGTCGGGGTGGTGGGTGATCGTGACCCGTGGGGCGGTCTTGTCGGCCGCCTGGCTCAGGTCGGCACCCTGGACGCGCTCCTTGGCGTACTCGAGCGCGTTGAGGTAGCCGGTCGACAACGTCGCGATGGCCTTGGTGCCGACCATCATGCGGGCGTTCTCGATGACCTGGAACATCTGGGCGATGCCGTTGTGCACCTCACCGAGCAGCCAGCCCTGGGCGGCCTCGCCGCCACCGACCTGCGGGTCGCCGAAGGTGAGCTCGCAGGTGTTGGACACCTTGATGCCCATCTTGTGCTCGACGTTGGTGACGTAGGCGCCGTTGCGCTCGCCGGTCAGCTCGCCGGTCTCGTGGTCGAAGTGGAACTTCGGGACGAGGAAGAGCGAGAGGCCCTTGGTGCCCGGTCCGCCGACACCCTCGACGCCCTCGGGGCGGGCGAGGACGAGGTGCATGATGTTCTCGGTCATGTCGTTCTCGGCCGAGGTGATGAAGCGCTTGACGCCGGTGATGTTCCACGAGCCGTCGTCGTTCAGCGTGGCCTTGCTGCGGCCGGCGCCCACGTCGGAGCCCGCGTCGGGCTCGGTCAGCACCATCGTGGTGATCCACTGGCGGTCGACGATGTGCTGGGCGATCTTCTTGTCACGCTCGTTGCCGTTGTTGAACACCACGCCGGCGAAGGCCGGGCCGGCGCCGTACATCCAGATCGGGGCGTTCGCGCCGAGCACCATCTCGCCGATCGCCCAGTTCAGGGTCGACGGGGCGGGGGTTCCGCCGAGCTCGGCGGGGATGCTCAGGCGCCAGTACTCGGCGTCGGCCCAGGCCTGGTAGCTCTTCTTGAACGACTCGGGGATCGGCGCCGTGTTGGTCTTGGGGTCGAAGACCGGCGGGTTCCGGTCGCTGTCGACGTACGACGCGGCGAGCTCCTCGCGGGAGAGGCGCTCGACTTCGGAGAGGATCGCCCGCGCGGTCTCGGAGTCGACATCGGCGAACGGACCCTGGCCCAGGATCTCGTCTCGGCCGAGGACCTCGAAGAGGTTGAACTCGATGTCGCGGAGGTTGCTCTTGTAGTGGCTCACTGACCCACCTTTTCCATGTGAAGGGAAGCGACGAGGCTGATCTTCTACTCGTCAGTAACTTAATTATGGATTGCGATCCGTCCGGATGCAAGGCGAGACCCGTCACGTCACCTGGAGGATGGTCGAGTTCTTCGCTCAACTATCTGAGAGACTGGCCACATGCGAGTCTCTGCCAAGTCCGACTACGCCCTGCGCGCCCTCATCGAGATGGCCGGGCGAACCGACAATTCCCCGGTGAGCGCCGAAGAGCTCGGACGACGACAGGACATCCCACACGGCTTCCTCCAGGCGATCCTGGCCGACCTCCGTCGGGCCGGGGTCGTGGTGTCGCAGCGCGGCCAGTCCGGTGGTTGGCGGCTCAGTGGCGAGGCGAGCAAGGTCAGCGTCGCCGACGTGATCCGGGCCGTCGACGGTCCGCTGGTCTCGGTCTACGGACTGCGTCCCGAGGCGGTCACCTACAACGAGCAGGCGTCGGTGCTCCAGCACGTCTGGATCGCGGCCCGCCGCTCCCTGCGCGACGTCTTCGAAGAGGTCTCGATCGCCCAGCTCGCTGATGGCAAGCTGCCCAAGGCGGTCACCTCCCGGACGGCCGACGAGGACGCCTGGCAGCCGCACTGACGCCTGGCGGCGCTGACCAACCGTGCATTCTTGCGTCGCGAACCGTGCATTCTTGTGCTTCGAACCGTGGATCCTTGATGTCCTCAGGAGGCTTCACGTAGCGCGAGTCGGTGGCGCACCAGCTTTCGACGCTGCTTGAGCTTGGTGATCTTCGCGTCGAGGTCCCGCTGCTGCAGGCACAGCGCGATGCCGACCAGCTCCTCGGCGAGGTCGACGGCCGCCGCGTCCGCGCTGAGCGGTGCGACGTGCGTGCGGCCCGGCTTCAGGTGCTTCGACCAGCGGGCCACCAGCTCGTCGGGCTCCTCGCCCTCCTCGGGCGTCGCCACGACGTGTACGTCGAGACCGGCGAGCGCGTCGACGATGAGTGCGATCTGCGCGCCGTCCGCGGTGCAGAAGCGGGGCTGGCTGACGACCGCGTCGACCTTCGCCTTCGCGATGCGCCGGCAGGCGGCAGCCCAGGAGCCCTCGACGTCCTTGCGCTTCAGGCCAGCCGACTTGTGGCTGCGGAGCATCTCGTGGGCGGCGGCGTCCAACTGGTCTCCGGTCGCGCCGGCGACGGCGTACCCGACGGTCTCGAGGAGCGGCGCCTCGGCGGCGAGAGCGTCGTGCGCCTGCGCGAGCTCCGACGGGTTGGGGCCGATGTGCAGGACGATCTTCTTCTTGCGTGCCATGGTGCGACCGTGGCATCCCGATCCGACGACGCGGTGAACGGTGGGAGAACGTCGGCTGCGACCGGATGTGATCTTGTCGCGACCCGGAACTAGAACACGTTGCAGTTGCGGCGTACGATGCCGGACATGATCGAGTCAGACGCCATCACCTGGGAGGCGCCGGACGGCGACCACCCCGCCCGCCGCCTCTCGCAGCGCTCCTACGACGCCGTGTCGCGCAAGGCCAAGGAGGAGTGGCTCGCGCTCTTCGCCGACGACGCGCTGCTCGAGGACCCGGTCGGACCGTCGTTCTTCGACGCTGAGGGCAAGGGCCATCGTGGCAAGGAGGCGATCGCCGCCTTCTGGGACCTGGCCATCGCGCCGGTCGCCGAGTTCCGCTTCACCATCCGCGACTCGTTCGCGAACGGCAACGCCTGCGCCAACATCGGCACGTTCAGCACCCGCATGGAGGACGGCACGCTCGCCGACACCGACCTGATCGCGACGTACCGGCTCACCGACGACGGGCTGATCGCCTCCATGGCCGCGCACTGGGAGGTCGAGCGGACCATGGCGACGTTCCGCAAGGAGTAGCTGCTCCTGAAGGAGTAGAAAAGGGGTCTGTGACAGATCGGGCAGGTCGATGCGTCATGAGGGGTGACGCCAACTGTCCGAAGGAGTGACATGTCGAAGGACCAGGAGTTCGAGGAGTTCGCGGTGCTGCGGACCCCTCACCTCTACCGCACGGCCTGGTTGCTGTGCGGTGACGCCCATCGGGCTGAGGACCTGGTCCAGGACACCCTCGCCAAGGTGTACGTGCGCTGGACCCGGAAGCTCGGTCGACGACTCGAGAACCCGGCCGGCTACGCACACACGGCGCTGGTCCACACCTGGATCGACCATCAGCGCCGGCGCAGCTCGCACGAGCGGCCCGTCGGCGAGCTGCCGGAACAGGGAACGCCCGACGGTGACCCGAGCCTGAGGCTCTCGCTCGCCGCCGCGCTCGATGCGCTCGACCCGATGGACCGCGCGGTGCTGGTGCTGCGCTACCTCGACGACGTCTCCGTCGCCGAGGTGGCCGACCGGCTCGGCGTGAGCCCCGGGGCCGTGCGCAATCGCAGCATGCGCGCCCTGTCCCGCATCCGGGACGTCCTCGGCACGTCACTCCCCGATCTGCTCATCCCCTGAAGGAACCCTCATGACCAATCACCACGAACCTGGCGTCCAGGACCTGTTGCACCGGGCGACCGGGGACCTCACCCCGGACGTCGAAACGCTTGTCGCGGGTGGCATCGCCCGCGGCCGGACCCGTAGGCAGCGCCGACGGGTGGGTACGACGATCGCGTCGGTGGCCGCCGTTGGCGTCATCGGTGCCGGCGCGTTCGTCGTACCCCAGTTCCTCGAGGACGCGACGCCGGCGGCCTCGTCTGCGCGCGACGACTTCACGTCGCCCGACGTGGCCGCCGCACCCGAGGTGCAGGCCCAGCGGCAGCTGATCCCGACCGGCCAGATGGAGGCGGTCCTACGCCGACTGCTGCCGGCCGGTGTCACCGTCACCGACCTGACCGTGCGCCACGACACCGACGACCCGCAGAGTCCTGCCGACCGCATCAACTTCACCGTCGACGGTGCGTCGGTCTCGATCTACATCGACGAGTACAACCCGCAGTGGCGGCTCGACAAGGGCTACGAGCCGATCGCGATCGACGACGAGTGCGCGCAGTCAGCGAACTGCGAGCAGACGCCGAACGGTTCCTACCTGCGCAAGGACAACCGTGTTCCCCAGTGGGGTGAGGGCATGGGGCCGGCCAACCAGGTCTCGAACGACGCGTCCTACTGGGGCGTCGACGGCTACCGCTTCTACTCGATGGCGCTCAACACCGGTGCCGAGAAGGGGTCCGACGGCATCGTGGCCGTGGAGCCTCCGCTGACCTCCGAGCAGCTCGCCGCCATCGTCAGCAGTGAGCGCTGGTACCGCTGACTCACTCCAGGGTGTCGGTGCGGGCTGCGATCCACTCGACGACGGGTCGCAGCTCGCGCCAGTCCCGGCGTACGACGTCGGCGAACTCGGGCGTGTGGATCACCGGCTCGAAGCCGTGGTCGCGGCCGAGGGTGAGCGAACGGTGCCGCAGCAGGTCGATCCGCGGGTGATCGGCGTCGTAGCCGCGGGGCTTTGTCTTCAGGGTGTCGCCGCCGATGCTCCAGCCGAGTTTCCTCAACCTGGTAAGGAGTTTCTCGAGCTCCTTGCCGGTGTGCTCGTTGTCGATCGCGTCGCGCACGGCGGCCAACCGCTGCGCGCTGGCCTCGTAGAACCCGCCGCCGGTCCGTACGCCGCGCGCCGACACCTCGACGTACCACCCGGTGGCCGGGGCGACCCCGACGAAGGCGCCCTGGTGGGTCTTGTACGGCGTCTTGTCCTTCGCGAACCGTACGTCGCGGTAGGGGCGGAACACCTTCGCGGTGCCGAACTCGGGCTCCAGTGCGGCGGTCAGGGCGACCATCGGTGCCTTGACCGACTCGGCGTGGACCTGTCTGTGCGCCTCCCAGAACGACTTGGTGTTGTCGACCTCGAGGTCGTCGAAGAAGTCCAGTGCGGCAACGGGGAACCCGGCGAACTCAGCCATGACCGAAGCCTAGGCGTGACCGCCTGATCCGCTCACCCGGGCAGTGAGTCGCCCGGGAAGCCGGCGCACGGGAGGATCTCGCAGGTCATCATTCCGGCCTGCACGCACGGGTCGGCCGCCATGATCTCCCGGGCCCGCTCGGGCGTCTCGGTCATGATCGCCACGCCAGCCACGGTGTCGGAGGACACCGGGCAGAGGATCGCGATCACGCCTTCCGCGCGCAACGACACCATGCGCCGTTGGTGCTCCCGCTCGATCGTGTCGGCATCTGCCCGGTGGCGTTCCGGGCCCCAGTGGAGCTGGGCCAGGCTGTAGGGCTTGGCGCTGGCGGCAAGCGCCTGGATCTGCTCGTCGGTGACGTCCGGACTCATCGCGTGCTCACGTCCCTTCTCTCATCCGGGCACGGTAGCCGACACGGTCTCGTCGCCGCCCTCGCCGTAGGCCTCGATCGTGAGGACGTTGCCGGCGCAGGTGGGGGTGACCAGGAACGAGTCGCCCTTGCCTGGTGCCTCGTAGACCAGCTCGAGGGTCGCCTCGGGGGTCCAGCGGAACAGTGCCGCGTTGCCGTCGGCGCCGCGGTCGCGCGAGAAGTACGCCGAGTCGCCGCACCAGAGCAGGGATCCGGTCGTGGCCTCACCGAGGTCGTACGTCGTCCCGTCGACCGAGGCGTGCATGTCGCCCACCTCGATCCGGTTCTCCTTCGGGATCGTCGACCAGACGTGGCCGGACGGCGTGGCCAGCACGTCCCAGCCCTTGCACTCCTCGACGCCGTCGATCGGGGTGACCTCGCCGCCCTCGACATCGACCAGCGTGCGGCAGGCCACCGGACGCTTCGCGTCGAACGTCATCATCGAGGTGCCCTCGGGGCTCACCGACACGTTGGTGAACCCGTGCCGCCTGGGTGCGCAGTAGCCCTTCGCTCCGGACCCTGCGGCGAGGTCGACGGTGGCCAGGCAGTAGTCGCTGCCGGGCGTGTACGTCGCATAGGCCAACGTGTCGCCGTACGCCGCGAACGGGCCGCCGGGGCCGGGCGCGGGATCGGTGAGAGTGGTCTTCCTCCCGGACGCGAGGTCGACCTGCGTGATCAGCTGCGGCTTCGTCTCCGCCTTGTCCTGGGCGACCACGACGGCCGAGGAGTCGGTGAGGAACGTGTCGGAGATCTGACGCCCCGCCCCGGCGGGAATGGTGACCGGCCTGGGGCCGTCCAGGGTCGCCTGCGAGCGGGCCTCGTCGGTGCTCAGGGTCCACTCCGCGTCGCGCACGATGCTCTGACCGGTGCCGGTCACCGGCTGCCAGTCGAGGAGCTTGCGGGTGGCCTCGGGGCTGGTGTCGGCCGGCGCCTTGTCGGTGTCGGAGCCGTCCGGGGTGGAGCCGTCGGTCGGTGGCTCGTCCGTCGTCCTGCTGCTCCCCGTGTCGGAGGGGTCGGCGATGCCCTGCGGTTCGTCGTCCTCACCACCGCCACCGCACGCGCTGAGCGTCGCGGCGAGCAGGACGGCGACCGTGATGCTGCGTGCCCGCATCAGACGCCGATGTTGTGCATCGAGTGGGCCAGGTTCGCGCGGTAGGACCGGTAGGCGTAGCGGGTCTGGTTGCGCGAGATGAACGGCTCCGACGGGTCGAAGCGCTGCTGGTTCCACGGTTCGAAGTACTTCAGCAGCCGGCCTCGGCTGCCGTTCTTGTCGTAGCCGCGACCGACCTGGAAGTGACCGCTCGCGTCGTCATCGAGGTAGGGGTAGAACCGCTTGAGCAGGATCGGGTGGAGGATCACCGGTGCGCGGTAGTCGTAGATGTGCCGCATCTGCAGCAGCCACCACTGTCCCCAGGTCCAGTTGCCGACGTCGAGGACGACGTAGGTGCCGGCGCGCTTCGGGTTGTCGAACCCGGTGTACGCGTTCGTGACCCGCACCATCTCGCTGATCGCGGTGCCGCTGCTGGTGGTGCCGAGCCTGTTGGCCCAGTAGATCTGGGAGTTGCGGTACCCCCGCCAGCCCCATCCGATCATCTGCATCGAGGTCGGACCGCACCAGTAGGTCCTGGTCTGCTCGGCGACCCGGCGCTCGTCGAGGATCTTGAAGGCCTCGGGGTAGTCCGCGGAGGTCTTGCGGGCCGGCGCCGCCGTCGTGGTGCCTGCGGTCGCGGTCGTCGTACGGGCGCTGAGGGGGGAGTCGTCGGCGTGGATCTCGGGGTGCCGCTCGACGAAGCCGGTCGGCAGCGGCTTGCCCTGGAGCTGGTGGCGCAACAGCCAGACCTTGGCGACCGACCGGGCCGCCGTGACCAGCTCGGCACGCTCCACCTTCTGGCGCTGGGCCGTCGGCAGTGCGGCGCGCTGGCGCAGCTGGTCGGCCAACGTCAGGTCGCCGGTGGACTCAGTGGCGGCGGTCCGCGCGGTGGTCCGGCCCAGGCCGACCCGGGTGCTGGCGGTGGCCTCGGCCTGCACCTCGGACTCGGGCTCGTCGGTCCACCCGGTGCCCAGGCAGTAGCGCTGGCCCTCGAGGTCGGCGCAGCGCACCTGGCTGCTGACCAGGGTGGCCGCGTCGGTGCGGGCCACCTGGCGGGAGGCGACGGTGCGGCCCTCGGCCAGCACGCGGTCGATCTCGGCCTGCATCTCCGGGGTGACCTTGCCGAGATCCGCGGTGGCGTTGAGCGGGAGGACCGGCGCGGCGGGTGGCTTCGCGGTCGTGGAGGGGGAGGCGGTCGTGGCACTCGCGCCCGACGTGAGGGGGTAGCTGATCAGGACCATGGCGAACGTGCCGATGGCGGCACTTCGACGGCGATTCATGGGGAAGACCTCGATGGGCTCGGGAGTGGGCCACGCACCACTCTTCCCAGAGATCACACGAATCGTCAAGTATCCCATCAGTCACATGAGAAACATCGCAGCGACACGCCGTACGAATTACAAACCTGTAATTCATCCGTCGCGAACCGTGGATTCTTGATGCGCCAACCGTGGGTTGTCGCGCTTCGACCAGTGGGTTCTTGGTGGACCGCGTCAAGAATCCACGGTTGGGCGCTCAAGAGTCCACGGTTCGCGCATCAAGAACACGCGGTTCGTGGGGAGGAGGAGAAGGAGAAGAAGAGAGCGAAGAAGAGAAAATGGAGCGGACGACGAGATTCGAACTCGCGACATCGACCTTGGGAAGGTCGCGCTCTACCAACTGAGCTACGTCCGCAGTGTCCGGCCGGCTCGCATGGAAGGGTCCACGCGGAGCAGTGTCGGACGGGGAAGATGCTACTCGACCGGACCGAGTTCCGGGCGACGAGGGCTCACCGTGTCACCGGAGGACCGGCCGGTCAGGCGGCGATGCGCCCATGGCAGGGCCTCGGTGCGGGTCCACCGGAGGTTCGCGCCCAGGGCCTCCCGGCGCGGCACGGACACCGGGGCAGGCGCCGGGTCCGGCACCTCGAGTGCGTGGGTGATGCCGAGGCGGTTCAGCACCTCGATCGCCATCCGCTGGTGGCCGGCCGAGTTCATGTGCAGCCGGTCGTCGGACCAGAGGCCCCAGCCCTGGTACTCCCTCAATCGCCAGAAGTCGATCAGCGTGGCGTCGTAGGAGTCGGCCAGCTCGCGGACCAGTTCGTTGTAGATCGCGAACCGGCCGCGCAGTGGCGCGTAGAACCGTGAGGCACTCGGGTCGTGGGCGGTCCAGAGCACCAGGTGGGCACCGGTGGCAGCGAGCTTGCCGAGGCCGTCGTCGTACCGCCTGATGAGGCCGTTGAGGTCCACCTTCGGGCGGAGCATGTCGTTGCCGCCGGCGTAGATCGTCACGAGGTCGGGCCGCATCGCCACTGCCGGCTCGATCTGCTCGGCGAGCACGCCGTCGAGCTTGCGACCACGGATGGCGAGGTTGGCGTAGGTGAAGTCGGGATCCTGTACGGCGAGCTGCTCGGCCACCAGGTCCGCCCAGCCGCGCAGGCCGTTGGGGCGGGCAGGGTCGGGGTCTCCGACGCCCTCGGTGAACGAGTCGCCCAGGGCGACGTACCGCTGGAAGGTCATGCGGCCATTCTGGTCGCGGACCTGCCTGACCGCCAAAGCTGGGGACGGTAGGTTGTCCGGGTGCTCCTCTCAGACCGCGACATCCTGGCCGAGATCGACGCGAAGCGGATCGCCGTCGAGCCCTACGACCCGGCAATGGTCCAGCCCTCCAGCATCGACTTCCGCCTCGACCGGTTCTTCCGGGTCTTCGAGAACCACCGCTACCCGCACATCGACCCGGCGGCCGACCAGTCCGACCTGACCCGGGAGATCGAGGCGGAGGGCGATGACCCGTTCATCCTCCATCCCGGCGAGTTCGTGCTCGGGTCGACGTACGAAGTGGTCACGCTGCCCGACGACATCGCGGCCCGCGTCGAGGGCAAGTCGTCGCTGGGCCGGCTCGGCCTGCTCACCCACGCCACCGCCGGCTTCGTCGACCCCGGCTTCAGTGGCCACGTGACGCTCGAGCTCGCCAATGTCGCGACGCTGCCGATCAAGCTCTACCCGGGAATGAAGATCGGCCAGCTCTGCTTCTTCCGGCTCACCTCGCCGTCGCTGCATCCCTACGGCTCGGAGAAGTACGGCTCGCGCTACCAGGGCCAGCGCGGACCGACGCCGTCGAAGTCCTTCCAGAACTTCCACCGCACGGAGATCTGAGCGCGCCGGTCTGTGCGTGGTCCGACACTGTGGTGCGGGTCACGGCGGATTAACGGCAGATCCCACTTGCGTAATTCCGGGGGGCCGGAGTTAGGGTGACCTTAATAAGCATGCCCTAACTTCCCGAGAGGACGCAGTATGACGCGCCCCCGCACCCTCTTCGCCGCCCTGCTGGCGACAGCGGCCCTGTCCCTGACCTCCTGCGCCACCGGCTCCGCCAACGGCGAGGAGAAGGACGACTCCAAGGTCGTCACCGAGCCCGACGCCAACGCCTTCCCGGTCACCGTCGAGCACGCCTACGGCGAGACCACGATCGACGCCGAGCCCAAGCGTGTCGTCACCCTCGGCTGGACCGACCAGGACACCGCGCTCTCGCTGGGCATCGTGCCGATCGGTGCCACCGACATCAGCTGGGGCGGCAACGACCAGGGCTCGACCCCGTGGTTCGACGCCAAGCTCGAGGAGCTCGGCGGCGAGCAGCCGGAGCGCCTCAGCGACACCGACGGCGTGCCGTTCAAGGAGATCGCCCAGCTCCAGCCCGACCTGATCCTGGCCACCAACTCCGGCATCACGGAGAAGGACTACAAGAAGCTCTCCAAGATCAACGGCGGCATCCCCGTCGTCGCCTTCCCCGGCGACCCGTGGCTCACGTCGTGGCAGGACTCGCTCGACCTGGTCGGCAAGGCGCTGGGTCGTACGGCGATCGCGGCCGACGTCAAGAAGCAGACCGAGGCCTCGCTGACCCAGGCCGGCAAGGACAACCCCGACATCGTCGGCAAGTCGTTCATCTTCACCTCGCTGGCGACCACCGACATGTCGAAGATCGACTACTACACCGTCGCGGACAACCGCCCGCTGCTGCTCACCGACACCGGCATGGTGAACGCCCCGATCATCGAGGAGCTCAGCAAGCCCGGCCAGTTCTACGGCACCCTCTCCGCCGACCGCGGCAAGGAGCTCGAGGCTGACGTCTTCATCACGTACGCCGAGACCGACGGCGACCTGGCGAAGTTCGAGGCCGACCCGCTGCTGGGCCAGATCCCCGGCATCAAGGACGGCCACGTCCTGGCCTCGACCAACAAGACCGACGCGCTGGGCCTCTCGTCGCCGACGCCGCTGTCGATCCCCTACGCCATGGAGCACTTCATGCCGCAGGTGGCCAAGGCTGTCGCCGGCTCGTGACCACCCTGGCGACCCCCTCCGGAAGGACCGCCACAGCCGGCCGGATGGGACCGGTTCCGACCGGTACGACGACCGCCGTCGCGATCATGATCGCGGCGGTGGTCGTCGTCGCCACCTGCTCCATGCTCATCGGCAGCGTGACCATCTCCCCGGCCGCTGTCCTCGACCCCGGCCACGTCGACCACGGCATCGCCCTTGCCCGGTGGCCACGCACCTGCCTGGGCCTGGCCGTCGGCGCCGCCCTGGCCCTGGCGGGTGCCTGCATGCAGGGCCTGACCCGCAACCCGCTGGCCGACCCCGGCATCCTCGGCATCAACGCCGGCGCCTCGTTCGCGATGGTGCTGGCCATCTCCTGGCTCGGCATCAACGGCCTCCAGGGGCGCCTCTGGTTCGCCTTCGCCGGAGCTGCCGTCGCTGCCCTCGCCGTACACGCCATCGCGTCGCTCGGCCGTGACGGTGCCACCCCGATGAAGCTGACCATCGCCGGTGCCGCACTGACCGCCGCCCTCGGCAGCTGGATCTCCGCGATCCTCCTCACCGACCGCAAGACCCTCGACGTCTTCCGCTTCTGGCAGGTCGGCACGCTCGGAGGGCGCGACTTCGACGTGCTCCTCACCGGTCTGCCGTTCCTCGTGCTCGGCGCCGTGCTCGCCTTCACCGGCGCCGGGCTGCTCAACCTGCTCGCCCTCGGCGACGACCTGGCCCGCAGCCTCGGCCGCCGGGTCGTGCTCGACCGCATCGTGATCGGGCTGGCGATCGTGCTGCTCGCCGGCACGGCCACCGCCCTGGCCGGCCCGGTCGCCTTCGTCGGACTGGTCATCCCGCACCTGGTCCGGTCGGTGGTCGGCTCCGACTACCGACGGATCCTGCCGTTCAGCGTCGGGTACGGCGCCGTGCTCACCCTCGCCGCCGACGTCGTCGGACGCGTGATCCTGCCGCCGACCGAGGTGCAGGTCGGCATCATGACCGCCGTGCTCGGCGTCCCCGTCTTCCTCTGGATGATCGGCCGCCGCCGGATGGGAGGCCTGTGATGACCGCACTCCTGGCCCCCGAGCGTGACGTCGACGTGACCGTCGTACGACGCGCGCGACGCAGGCCGGCACGCCGTTCGGGCCTGGTCCTGGCCGGCCTCGGTGCCCTGCTGGTGGTGGTGTTCGGCGCCCGTGTCCTGCTCGGCGACTACACGATCACGATCCCCGACTTCTTCCGCATCATCACCGGCACCGAGATCCCGGTGGCCTCCTACATCGTGATGGAGGTGAAGCTGCCGCGGGCGCTCCTCGGCGTGCTCGTGGGCGTCGCGTTCGGCGTCGGTGGCGCGGTCTTCCAGACGACTCTTCGCAACCCGCTGGCCAGCCCCGACATCATCGGCGTCAGCACGGGTGCCAGCGCCGCCGCCGTCTTCGCGATCGTGGCGCTCGACCAGACCGGCAACTGGATCAGCGTGGCCGCGATGGCCGGTGCGATCGGTGTCGCGATCCTGGTGCGACTCGTCGCCGGCACCCTGCTCGGCTACCGCCTCGTGCTGGTCGGCATCGGCGTCGCGGCCGGGCTGATGTCGGTCATCCAGTACCTCTTCACCCGCGCCGACACCTACGACGCCCAGCTGGCGTTGCTCTGGATGACCGGCAGCCTGAACCAGGTCGACTGGCCGACGGTCAGGTTCTTCGCGGTGGCGTTCGCGGTGCTGCTGCCCCTGGTGTTCTGGGTGGCCCGCGCATTGCGCATCACCGAGCTGGGGCAGGACACCGCCGCGGCACTCGGCGTACGCCCCGGTCGCGTGGACCTCCTGCTGCTGCTCGCCGTGATCCTGGTGGCCGCGGCCGTCGCGGCCGCCGGGCCCATCGCGTTCGTGTCGTTCCTGGCCGGGCCGATCGCCCGGTTCCTGAACCGCGGACGCGCCACCTTGGTCGGCGCCGGGCTCGTCGGTGCCGTGATCGTCGTGGCCGCCGACTACGCGGCCGACTACATGCTCACGGACGTGAACTACCCCGTGGGTGTCGTGACCGGCGCCCTCGGCGCACCGTTCCTGTTGTGGTTGCTGGCCGTCGGCCGCGCCGGAAGGAAGGCATGATGACTGCCCTGATCGAGCCCGCACACGTCGAGCGTGAGGAGATTGCCGTGAACACGACTCCCGGGCCGACTCCCACGCAACCCGGCGGTGCCCGCCTCGTCGCCGACTCCGTCTCCCTGGGGTACGGCGACCGCCCGGTCGTCTCCGAGCTGTCGGTGCGGGTGCCCGACCAGGCAGTGACGGTGATCGTCGGTGCCAACGGGTGCGGCAAGTCCACGCTGCTACGTGGCATGGCCCGGCTGCTGAAGCCGACCGCGGGCTCCGTGCTGCTCGACGGACACGCGATCCACAAGACCTCGACCAAGAAGGTGGCCCGGGCCCTGGGGTTGCTGCCGCAGAACCCGATCTCGCCGGAGGGCGTCAGTGTCGTCGACCTCGTCGGTCGTGGACGTCACCCGCACCAGGGTGCGTTCCGCCGGTGGAGCCCCGACGACGAGCGAGCAGTGGCCGAGGCCCTCGAGCTGACCGACACGACGCACCTGGCCGACCGGTTCGTCGACGAGCTCTCGGGCGGTCAGCGCCAGCGGGTGTGGATCGCGATGGCCCTGGCCCAGGGCACCGACCTGTTGCTGCTCGACGAGCCGACGACGTACCTCGACGTCGCCCACCAGGTCGAGATGCTCGACCTGCTCGCCGACCTGAACCAAAGTCGCGGCACCACGATCGTGATGGTGCTCCACGACCTCAACCTCTCCGCGCGGTACGCCGACCACCTGGTCGCGATGCGCGAGGGAACAGTGGCTGCCGAGGGAAGTCCGCATGACGTGGTCACCGAGGAGACGGTGCGCACCGTCTTCGGCCTCGAGAGCCGTGTGATCAACGACCCGATCTCCCACACCCCCATGGTGGTCCCGAGGGGCCGCCACCACGGAAGGACCGACTCATGACCACGACTGCCCAGCAGCTGCCGATGATCCTCGCCGAGGTGGAGGTGAGCGCGGTGGAACGCCTGTCGCCGACCTTCCTGCGGGTCGAGCTGGCCAGCCCGGAGCTGGCCGATTTCGGCGTCGACGGCCCGGTCTACGACCAGCGGATCAAGCTGGTCTTCCCCAATGACGCCGGCGAGCTGGCGTCGTTCGAGGGCGCCGACGAGTCGTGGTTCGCCACCTGGATGGACATCCCGACCGAGGAGCGCGGACACCTCCGCACCTACACCGTGCGCGAGGTGCGCGGATCCGGTGCGGAGACCCGCCTGGTCGTGGACTTCGTGCTGCACCTGGCGGAGGGTGCCACCGGACCGGGGTCCGCGTGGGCCGCCTCGGCCAAGGTCGGCGACCGCCTCGTGACCCTGGCCCCGCGCCGCGGCGTACCGTTCGGCGGCATCGAGTTCGAGCCCGGGACGGCGCGCAACCTGCTGCTGGTCGGCGACGAGACGGCCCTGCCGGCGATCGCCTCGATCCTGCACGACCTGCCGGTCTCGGCAGTGGGCACGGCGTTCATCGAGGTGCCCGTGGCCGCCGACGTGCAGGAGCTGGACGGGCCCGACGGCGTCGAGCTGATCTGGCTGCCGCGCGAGGGTGCGACCCACGGGGAGTTGCAGATCGCCGCGGTCCGGGAGCACTTCGGCCTGGCGCCGGTGGTCGAGTTCGTGGCCGACGAGGCCGTCGACCCCGACCTGTGGGAGACCCCGACGCACTCCTCGTCCGGGGAGGACCTCAGCGACGCGGTCGTGGTGGGCCACGACCTGGCCGGGCTCTACGCCTGGATCGCGGGGGAGTCGAAGGTCGTCACCACGTTGCGCCGGGCCCTGGTCAAGGAGCTCGAGGTCGACCGGCACCAGGTGGCCTTCATGGGCTACTGGCGGCACGGCGTCGCGATGCGCTCCTGACTCAGGCGTCGAGGGCGTCGGCGATGCGGCGGAACTGGCGGGCCAGCGCGTGGCGGCGACGCGGTCCGGGAACCCGGACGCTGCTGCCTGCCGGCGCCTTGGGTCGCGCGGCGCGGGCCAGCCGGTCGTCGATGACGCGGTGGGCACTGGCTTCGAGGTCGTAGCTGGTCATGTCCATGGTCTTCTGCCTTCCTGGTTCACAGCTGCTTGAGGGTGATGTCGCCACTCACGGTGGTGGCGCGGAGCTCGATGTAGTCCTGGTCGCCGTCGGGCTGACCGGCGCCGGCCAGGTCGGAGGCGATCCGGCCGGAGACGGTGTTGACGTCGGTCCAGACCGGAATGCCTGCGGGAATGCCCACGCGGATGTCGCCGGAGGCGTTCTTCGAGTTGAGGCTGCCGCGCACCAGCTCCTTGACGGTCACGTCGCCGCTGGCCGTCTGCGCGGTCACCTCTCCCGTCGCGATACCGATGGCCACGTCGCCGGAGCCGGACTTCAGGATCACCGGCCCCTCGGACTCGGCGATCGTGACGTCACCGCTGCCGGTCGAGACTCCGACGGTGCCGGCCGCGTGCTCGATGCGTACGTCGCCCGAGCCGCTCTTGAGCCGCAGGTCGCCACCGGACTGCCCGACGGTGACCGCGCCCGACCCGGTGTTGATCACGAGTGCGCCGGTGACTTCACCGATCGACACGTCGCCGGAGCCGGACTTGAGGTTGCCGAGTGCGAAGCGGCCCTCGGCGTGCTGGTCGGCGGACCCGGTCTTGGTGACCAGGCGCGAGTCGCTCGGCACGGTGATCACCGCGTCGACGTGCGACTCGTTGCCGCCGAAGAACCCGCTCCGTTCCTTGGGTGCGATGACGGAGATGCCGTCGCCGTTCTGTTCGACGCTGACCTGGTCGGCGTTCTTGCCGGTGAGGCTGACCGTGGTGCGGCCGACGTCGGCGGCGGTGACGTTCAGGCTGCCCCGGCCGAGTTCGACGTACAGCTCGACGGAGGCGGGGGTCTCGAAGATGCGTTCCATGATCTCTCCAGGGTGTGTTCGTCCACCGCTCCAGCCTGCGCGCTGGAGCGTGAGTTTGTTTGATGGGAGTTGCTGGGTGCTCAGATCCAGCCGGTCATGCGGCGCTTGCCGCGGGTGGGGCCACGACCGAACGGGTCACCACCGAGGAACGGCAGGCTCGAGAGGTCGATGTCGACGTTGATCGCGTTGTCGTCGCTGGTCGCGGTGCGGACCACGTTGACCAGCCAGGTGTTGAGCGAGTGACCGGCGCGGGCCGCCTTCTCCTCGGCCCGGGCCTTGACCGACTCGGGGATGCGGAGCGTGATGCGGGCGACGGTGCCGTCCTCCTCGACCTCGTCGGCGGCGGGCGGCGGAGGGGGCGGCGGGGCCGGTGCGGCCATCGGGGTGTCGATGACGAAGCCCAGCTCGCGGCCGTTGAGGCGGACGTCGACCGAGCCTGACGGCATCTCGGCGGTGATCTCGTTGGCGGCGTGGGAGATGGCCTCCATCAACGCCAGCCGGGCGGCCGGGTCGAGGGCCATGGCGAGTCGTTCGGCGGCCGCCTTCACCTGGGCGTCGCCGGTCTCGGCCGCGGCCACGAGGTCCCGGCGGAGGCTGTCGATGTACGGCGTGATGTCCATGCGCACCACATTGACATCACTATGACGTCAAGTCAAGGCATTCGTGACATCAGTTGGTGTCACGGTGGCGTCATGGCGCGCCGGGAGTGGGAAATGTGTCGTGAAGCGGCTGTGGGACCGACACAGATCTCACATTCGGTGGGCGCGCTACCTGCGGATCCGCGAGACAGCGGTGGAAGCGGACGGCCTGATCGTGGGCAACGTGAGCTCGGAGGGGTAGGCCGCCGAGGTGTGGATCTTCATCACGGTCAGGCTGCCGAGCAGGTCGGGCAGGGTCGGCAGCAGGTGTGGGATGTCGAAGGACTGCACGGCGAGCCGCAGTCGGTGGCCCTTCTGGATCTGCGCACCGGTCGGGAAGACCTCGACGTCGACCGGCTCGACGGCGCCGCCGAGCAGCTTCCTCTTCGACTCCCTGGTGAACGGGTGGAAGGGCTGGATCAGCTTGCCGTCGAGGTACCGCGACTTCGAGGTGTCGAGCTCGCGGAACGAGATCACCTGCCAGCCGCCGGTCAATCGAGAGACGGTGCCGTCGGGTGCGACGTCCTCGACCGCCACCGACAGCATGCCGTCGCCGCTGGTGCTCGACACGTAGAGCCGGGCGTTGATCGGGCCCTGGATCGACACCGGCGTGGTGACCGGCTCGGTCTCGAACACGACGCCCGCCTTGTCGTTGAGCGCGTTGTTCTCCAGGCACGGGCTGGCCAGGCCGGTCGCGTTGGGCAGTCCGGCGGTCCACTGGTTCATCGAGCGCGTGCACAGGCCGGCCACCGGGAGGGGCAGTACGTCGGCGGTGCCGGCGGTCGGCGTACCCGTGGTGAGACCGCCGTTCTTCGCGCCGGTGATGGCCGAACCGGAAAGACGGTAGCTGGTCGCCTGCAGCTGCGGGCCGATCCACCTCTGGCTGGTGCGCCAGTCGCCGGAGCCCTGCTCGTAGTAGGTCAACGGCGCGATGTCCGAGTCGAGGGTCGGGTCGGGCATGCCCTTGACGTAGTGGTCGAACCAGCGCAGCTGCAGCTCGCCGAGCTCGCCGTACCCGGCCTGGTCGATGTCGGCGCCCGACGAGCCCTGCAGGTGGTCCCACGGGCCGATGACCATCTTGGTCGGCACGCCGCGCTGCTGCAGGTTCTCGAAGAGCAGCGGGGTGCCCCGCTGGAAGAGGTCGTACTCGCCGGAGACGAAGAACGTCGGCACATTGACCTTGTCGACCACGTTGATCGAGCTGCGTTCCTCGTAGAACTCCCCGTCGTACGCCGGCTCCTGGCCGAGCACCGCGTCGAGCAGCAGCGGAGTCGTGAAGGTGAGGGCACCGCTGAGGTGTGAGAGCAGGGCGCCGATGCCGGAGGCCGGGTCGCTGGCGGTCACGGCCGGCGGGATGATCCCGGTGCCGGTGACCAGGCCGAGCCACAGCGGGATGAACCCGACGTCGAGCTGTCCCCCGGAGGCCACGACGTCGCGGTAGACGTCGGCGCCCGGCACCTGCGGGAACAGTGCCCTGAGGCCGGGCGGCTGCGCAGAGCCCGCCCAGATCTGGCTGATCCCCATGTAGGACGGCCCGGTCATCGCGGTGTTGCCGTTGGACCAGCTCTGCTCGTGGGCCCACGTCATGACCTCGCCGGCGTCCTTGTTCTCACGTGCTGCGAACGCCTGCCACGTGCCCTCGGAGCTGCCGGTGCCGCGTGCGTCGACGGTCAGCTGGGCGTAGCCGCGCTTGACGAGGTACGACGCGTCGCCGCCGGCCAGCCCGCCGCCGTACTGCTGGAAGGTCTTGTTGTACGCCGTGATGGTGACGACCACGGGCAGCTTCTCGTCGATCGCCTTCCCGTCGGGGCCGGCGGGCACCATGAGGTCGCCGCGCAGGATCACGCCGTCCGACATGGGGATGGCCAGGTCCGTGAGGGTGACGGTGTCGGTGTAGTCCTCACCGCGAGGCGTCCACGTGTCGGCGGCCCGGGCGAGCGCAGGCGCAGGCGCTGGTGCCTGCGTGGCTGCTGCCGGGGCCAGCGTCGCGGCCGCGGTGAGCGAGAGGCCGGCCAGTACGGTGGACAGGACCGTGAACGTGCGACGAGAGCGCATGGGGCACCTTTCGGGTGTGACGAACCCACTGCGACGTCCAACGAGCGTTGCGGTCAAAGGTCATCGGGTTTGAAACCGGCTTCGTGAAGGACACTCAGCGGGCGTCGCCGCATTCAGTGGCTGGGCGCCCACACCTCCGGAGGCCCCTGTGTCCGACCAGAACCAGCCCCCGTGGGGCAACCCGCCGCAGAACCCGGGCCAACCGTGGGGTCCGCGTGATCGCGTCAAGGGCAGGACCCGTGAAATTGACGATGGCACCGGACCGCTTCCAGTCGGTGGAAGAATCCGGTGCCATCGTGGCGCTGCGGCTACCTCAGAGGTCGAAGAGTGAGCTCGCCTCGTTGATGTTGGCCTGCTTCGGGGTGTTCTCCTCACCCTTCGGCTTCGCGGGTGCCTCGGCGCCCTCGTCCTCGACCGGCTCGTCCTCGGCCGGCTTGTCCCCGGCGTCGGACGCCGGCGCCGGTACGTCGGCCTCTGCAGCCGGTGCGTAGTCGGCGTCGAGGATCGTCTCCGGGTCCGTCTCCGTGGCCGACTCGGGCGAAGCCGCGCTGGCCGCCTGTGACACCTCGGCGCCGGAAGGTGCTGCTTCGGCGACCGGCTCCGCTTCGGCGACCGGCTCGGCTTCGGCACTCGCGACCGCCTCTGCCGGTGCCTCGTCGGTGGCAGGCTCCTCGGCCGAATCGGCCGGTGCTGCCGGCTTCTCGACCGTGGTTGCCTCGGGTGCCGGGATGTCGAACAGCGAGCCCACACTGGAGATGTCGACGTCGGTCGTCGGCGCAGACGCGCTTGTGGACGTCGCAGCGGCGGGGGCTGCCGGGACCTGAGCAGCCTCGGCAGGCTCCTCGGCCGGAGCAACCTCTGCAGCCGGCTCCACCGGGTCAGCAGGCTCTTCGGCGGGAGCAACATCGGTCGCGACCTCGGCGGGTGCCTCGGTCTGGACCTCGGCGACAGTCGTCGTCTCGGCCGGGGCTTCTGCCGCCGGCTTCTCGACGGTGGTCGCCTCGGGGGCGGGGATGTCGAAGAGCGAGCCGCCGCTGGAGAGGTCGACGTCGGTCTTCGGCGTCGACGCGGTGCTGGTCGAGGCGGTGCTGGTCGAGGCGGCGGCCGGAGCTGCCGGGGCAGGGGGTGCCTCGGTGGGCTCGTCGGCCGGGGCATCTGCGGCAGGTGCCGCCTCAGCTTCAGTCGCTGCCGGGGCTGCGGGCTTCTCGACGCTGGTCGCCTCGGGGGCGGGGATGTCGAAGAGCGAGCCGCCGCTGGAGAGGTCGACGTCGGTCTTCGGCGTCGACGCGGTGCTGGTCGACGCGGTGCCGGTCGACGCGGCAGCAGGTGCTGCCGGAGCCTCGGTGGGTGCCTCGGCCTTCGCCGGCTCGGTCTCCGCGGGCTCCGACTTCGCCGCGGGAGCCGCGGGCTCGGAGGCCGGGATGTCGAACAGCGAGCCACCGGAACCCAGGTCGGGCGCCGGAGCCGACTCGGCGGGTGCCGACTCGGTCTTGGCCGCCGGCTTCTCCGCCGGGGCGTCAGGCGCGACGTCGAACAGCGAGCCACCGGCGCCGAGATCCGTCGTACCGCTGGACGGCTCGGCCTTCGGCTCCGCCTTGGCGGCAGGCTTCTCCGCCGGGGCGTCGGGTGCGACGTCGAACAGCGAGCCTCCTGACGTGGCAGGCTTCTCCGCGGCCGGAGCAGGCTCGTCGGCCGGGGTGTCGAAGAGCGAGCCACCCGAGGCAGGCTTCTCTGCCGGCTTGTCCGCGGGGGTGTCGAACAGGGACGAGCCGCCCGAGGCCTTCGCGGCCGGGCCGACGTCCTCGGTGTCGGTGACCGTGTTGGCGGTCTGGGTGACGTCGCCGGCGGCAGGCTCGGCCTGGGTCGCGGCGTCCTGCTTCGCGGCCGGAACCGCTTCCTTCTTGGCGGCGGGCTTGCGGACGCGGGTGGCGACCTCGCCCTTGACCGACGCGAGCAGCATCTGCGCGACGTCGAGAACCTCGACCTCTTCGCGGGCACCGCCGTTGGCCTGCTCGGCGGTGAGGCCGTCGGAGAGCATCACGCGGCAGAACGGGCATCCGACCGCGATCTGGTCGGCGCCGGTCGCGACGGCTTCCTTGGTGCGGTTGACGTTGATCCGCTCGCCGATGGTCTCTTCCATCCACATGCGGGCACCGCCGGCGCCACAGCAGAAGGACTTCTCGGAGTTGCGGGGCATCTCCTTGACCTCGGCACCGGGCAGGATCTGGAGCAGCTCGCGCGGCGGGGTGTAGACGCCGTTGTGACGACCGATGAAGCAGGGGTCGTGGTAGGTGATCGACCGCTTCTCGGCGCCGGCACCTTCCTTGATCGGGGTCAGCTTGCCCTCGCGCACGAGGCGGTTCAGCAGCTGCGTGTGGTGCACGACCTCGAGCTCGATGCCGAAGTCCTTGTACTCGTTCTTGAGGGTGTTGAAGCAGTGGGCACAGGTCGAGACGACCTTCTTGACCTTGAACTCCTTGAACGTCTCGACGTTCTGCTGGGCCAGGCCCTGGAAGACGAACTCGTTGCCGGCCCGGCGGGCTGGGTCGCCGGTGCAGGTCTCGCCGTTGCCGAGTACGCCGAACGTCACGCCGGCCATGTCGAGCAGCTCGGCGACAGCGCGCGTGGTCTTCTTCGCGCGGTCCTCGTAGGCGCCGGCGCAACCGACCCAGAACAGCCAGTCGACGGACTCGAGGTCCTCGAGGTCCTTGCCGACCTCCTTGACCTCGAACGGCAGGTCCTTGGCCCAGTCCATGCGCGCCGTGGCGGACATGTTCCAGGGGTTGCCCTTGTTCTCGAGGCCCTTGAAGAGGCCGTTGAGCTCGGCGGGGAAGTTCGACTCGACCAGCACCTGGTAGCGGCGCATGTCGACGATGTGGTCGACGTGCTCGATGTCGACGGGGCACTGCTGCACGCAGGCGCCACACGACGTGCACGACCAGAGGACGTCCTCGTCGATGACGAAGTCGGCACCCTCGGGGTTGTAGAACCAGTCCTGGACGGTGCCGCCCTCGCCGGGCTCTGCCTTGCCGATCAGGGACTTCTCGGCAGCCTCCGCATCGAAGCCGTCGGTGCCCTCGGTGCCGGCGTTGATCGTGCCCGCGGTGGCGTAGGCGTGCTCGCGCAGGCCCATCATCAGGAGCTTGGGGGAGAGCGGCTTCTCGGTGTTCCAGGCCGGGCACTGCGACTGGCAACGGCCACACTCGGTGCACGTGGTGAAGTCGAGGATGCCCTTCCACGAGAAGTCGGTGATGCTGCCGACGCCGAGTCGGGAGTCCTCGTCGAGGTCATCGATGTCGTCGAGCGTGATCGCCTTGCCGCCGGAGGTCAGCGGCTTCAGTGCGCCGAGCGCCGTACGGCCGGAGGAGTCGCGCTTGAACCAGATGTTGAACCAGGCCGTGAAGCGGTGCCAGGCCACACCCATCGTGAGGTTGGAGGAGATCACGATCAGCCAGGCCATCGCCGAGACGATCTTCAGCATCGCGATGAAGAAGATGATGTTCTCGAGCGAGGACTTGGAGTCCGGGTAGAGGTGGCTGAACAGCTGGCTGATCGGGAAGTGCGACGCTTCGGCGTGGTCGACGTACTTGTATTCGGCGCCACGGATGAACAGGATCGCGATGCTCTCGAAGAACACCATCGCCTCGACGAAGTAGGCCTGCCACATCGTGGAGCCGAAGAAGCGGCTCTGGCGGCCCAGGCGCTTGGGGTGCTTGATCTGGCGGTAGATCGAGAGCGGGATGATCGCCAGGGCGCCGAGCAGGCCGAGGAACTCGCAGACCCATTCGTAGAGCGCCCAGTGGCCGATGATCGGCCACGCGAAGTCGGCCTTGAAGAGCTGGAAGAACGCCTGCAGCACCGCGGTCGACAGCACCAGGAAGGCCGCGTAGGCGAACCAGTGCAGGATGCCGACCCACGTCCACTGCAACATGCGCGTGTGGAGGAAGGTCTCCTTGAGCATGGTCACGGTGCGGGCCGCCGGTCGGTCGGTGCGACCGAGCGCCGGCTGGCCGATCCGGATCGTGCCGAGCATGGCCCGGACTGCTCGGGTGGTCAGCACCACGGCGACAACCGTGACGGCCAACGACACCACAATGGCGAAGATCTGCATGAAAGAACTGCTCCTCGTCGTCAAACCTCTGGCACACCCGGGCGCATCGCTGTGCACCTTGTTCTCGGGCACCCTATTCCCGCGGCTGCTCCCGCGTCAGTGGTCCCGCTGTGTGAGAGTGATCCTACTTGCTGGTAACCACGTTGCCGGCAGGGGGAACCGCCCGCGTTCTACGCCTGACCCGAGCGGGGCGGCGAGGTCCCGAAGGCATTGGGCAGGACGTCGCGCATGATCGTCAGCAGGCTCTCGGTGAGCAGCAGCTGCACCTGGGCGCGGGTCAGGGCCTTGCGAACCAGCCACTCGCGCCCGGCGCCGCGGGCGAGCTGGCCGAACGAGCGGATCACGGCCCGCACCTGCTTGCGGTGCTCGATCTCGGTGTCGAGGCCGAGCAGCTGCATCAGGCGGTCGACGGAGTCGTTCTCGGCCCGGGCGAGGATGCGGTCGAGATCGGGCTCGCGGCCGACGCCGACGTTGATCCAGCTCGAGCCCTGCTCCTGCAAGGCGTCGAGGAACCACACCACGGCCGCAGCGATCCGCTCGTCGAGTGGCCCCTCGGGGATCGACTCCACGGCCACGAGTGGAACCGTCGCCGCCTCGCGCACGACCTCGAGGTAGAGGTCGCGCTTGGTGCCGAAGTAGTGGTTGAGCAGCCCCCGTGCGACACCCGCCTCACGGGCGATGTCGGTGGTCGACACCTCGGCGTACGAGCGCTCGGTGAACAGGCGCTGGGCGCAGGCGAGGATCTCCTCGCGGCGCTGGTCCGCACCCAGTCGGCGCCATCTCGGCTCAGCCATGTTCACCCGGAGCAGTCTGCCCTGTCGCGTTCTCGTCGAGCCAGGGGAGCCACTCCGGAAGGTCCTTCGTGACGGTGTTGGTGAAGACCGGCGGGCGCTTCTCGAGGAAGGACATCACGCCTTCGATGGCGTCGACGTTGGTCGGCAGGCCGGCGATCAGGCGCGAGTCGACCTCGTGGGCGGGGAAGGGGGTGGCCTCGCCGCTGAGCCGGTTCAGCATCTGGCGGATCACGGCGACGGACACCGGCGCGGTGTTGTCGCGGAGGTCGCGGGCCACGACGTACGCCGCCTCGAGCACGTCCTCCGGAGCGTGGACCGAGGTGACCAGGCCGGAGGAGAGCGCCTCGTCGGCGCCGAAGACCCGGCCGCTGATCATCCAGTCCTGGGCCTTGGTCATGCCCACCAGACGAGGTAGGTACCAGGCGGAGCCGCCCTCGGGGAAGATGCCGCGCCGGCCGAAGACGAAGCCGAACTTCGAGTCGGTCGAGGCGAGTCGGAAGTCGCAGGCCAGCGTGATGGTCACGCCTGCCCCGACGGCAGCGCCCCGCATCGCGGCGATGACCGGCTTGTCCATCGTGTGGACCCGCTTCGAGCACCGCCCGGCAGGTTCCTGCCAGGCCCCCGCGTCGCTGCCCTCCTCGTTGACGTCGAACCCTCCACCCGACAGGTCGGCACCGACACAGAAGTGGTCACCGGTCCCCGTGAGTACGACGACGCGCACGTCCTCGTTGTGGTCCGCGCGGTTGAGCGCGTCGTTGAGCTCGTCGGCCATGGTCAGCGTGTAGCCGTTGCGGGCCTGGGGGCGGTTGAGCGTGATCGTGGCGATCCGCTCCTCGACTGCGTAGGTGATGTCGGCGTACTCGCGGGTGTTCATTGGCCTGCCTGCTTTCGCTCTTTCGAAGTTCTTGTTGACCGACTGCCAACAGTAGGGCACTATTGGCGCCGTGCCAACAACAACGACTTCCCGTTCCACCCGACCGGACTGGATGACCGACGACCTCGAGGCCGTGCGCGACCTCGCGGCGACGTACTTCGGCAAGGAGGTGCTCACCCGAGCCGACGAACACCGCGCGCAGGGCCACGCCAGCCGTGAGGCCTACCTCAAGGCCGGCGAGCTCGGCCTGGTCGGCATGTCCCTGCCCGAGGAGTACGGCGGCGGCGGCGCGTCGTTCGCGGCCGAGGCCGTGCTGCTCGAGGAGCAGGTGCGGACCGGCGACACCTCCATGGGCTTCGCGGTCTCGATCGGGATCGTGGCCCACTACCTCGCGGCGTACGCGACGGACGAGCAGAAGCAGCGCTGGCTGCCGAAGGTGTGCAGCGGTGAGTGGGTGCTCTCGATCGCGATGACCGAGCCCGGCACCGGCTCCGACCTCCAGGCGATCAAGACCCGCGCGGTCAAGGACGGCGACGACTACGTCATCAACGGCGCCAAGACCTTCATCTCCAACGGCCACCTGTGCAACCTGCTGGTGATCGCCGCCAAGACGGGTGACGAGGACGGCGCGGCGGGCATCTCCCTGATCGTGGCCGAGGTCGACGACGACACTCCCGGCTTCACCCGTGGCCGCGTGCTCGCCAAGATGGGCCAGAAGGACCAGGACACCGCGGAGCTTGCCTTCGAGGACCTGCGCGTCCCGCAGGCCAACCTGCTCGGCCCCAAGGAGGGCCACGGCTTCTACCAGATGATGGAGCAGCTCCCGCAGGAACGACTGATCACCGCGATCCTCGCCCAGGCGCAGATCGAGAAGTCCGTGGAGCTGACCGTGGCCTACACCAAGGAGCGTCACGCCTTCGGCAAGCCGTTGATGGCCTTGCAGAACACGCGTTTCGAGCTCGCCGAGTGCGAGACCATCTCGCGGGTCAACCGCGCCTTCCTCGACCAGTGCATCGAGAAGCACATCGACGGAGGGCTCGACGCGACCGAGGCCTCGATGGCGAAGTACTGGATCTCGGACCGGGCCACCGAGGTCGCAGACCGCTGCCTGCAGCTCTTCGGCGGCTACGGCTACATGGACGAGTACCCGATCTCCCGCATCTACACCGACGTGCGCGTGCTGCGCATCCTCGCCGGCGCGAACGAAGTGATGAAGGAACTCATCGCGCGCTCGCTCTGACCCCCGACGGAAGGACCGCTCATCGTGAGCACCGAATCATTCCCGCACGACCGCTTGGCCCCCTGATGGAGGCCTTCGGGGTCGAGCAGACCGGGCACGTCACCGAGGTGACGCTGCTCGGTCCGGGCAAGGGCAATGCGATGGGGGAGGCGTTCTGGCGCGAGCTCCCGCTCGTGTTCGAAGCTCTGGACGCCGACGACGACGTGCGCGCAATCGTCCTCACTGGCAACGCGAAGTCGTTCAGCGTCGGTCTCGACCTGCACGAGATGATGCCGCGGTGGGTCGAGGCCCTCGGCCCGGGTGCCGGCGCCCGGGCTCGTGCGCGCACCAGGTTCATGGGCGAGATCAGGCGGCTGCAGGCTGCCGTGACCTCGGTGGCTGCCTGCCGCAAGCCGGTGATCGCGGCCGTCTCGGGTTGGTGCATCGGTGGAGGCGTCGACCTGATCAGTGCTGCCGACGTCCGCCTGGCCAGTGCGAACGCCGTCTTCAGCGTGCGCGAGGCGAAGGTGGCGATCGTCGCCGACGTCGGCAGTCTGCACCGGCTGGTCGGCGTCATCGGCGAGGGCCACCTGCGTGAGCTGTCCCTGACCGGCAAGGACATCGACGCCGGCGAGGCCGAACGCATCGGCCTGGTCAACCGGGTGTTCGACACCCACGAAGAACTGCTGGCCGGGGCACGGGCGATGGCGAACGACATCGCCGCCAACGCGCCGCTGGCCGTGCAGGGCACCAAGCAGGTCCTCAACGAGGAGCGTGAGCACCGGATCTCGGCCGGTCTGCGCCACGTCTCGACGTGGAACGCGGCGTTCCTCCCCAGTGCGGACCTGAACGAGGCGATGGCCGCGTTCGCGCAGCAGCGCACACCGAAGTTCCACGGCAACTGAGACCACCACCGAGAATCGCGACACAGGAGACCGACATGTACCTCACCCAAGGACTGCACCGCGCCATCCAGGCCACTCCGGACAAGCCCGCCACCATCTTCGGTGACCGGGTCCGGACCTTCGCCGTGCACGGTGACCGCATCGCGCGGCTCGCCGGGGCCCTCCAGTCGTTGGGCGTCGTCGACAACGACCGGGTCGGCATGCTGTCGCTCAACAGCGACCGGTACGCCGAGTACCTCCTCGCCGTGCCGTGGGCCGGCGCCGTGGTCAACCCGATCAACATCCGGTGGAGCCCGGCCGAGATCGCCTACTCGCTCAAGGACTCCGGCACGAAGGTGCTGCTGATCGACGACGCCTTCGCGCCGATGGCACCGGCGCTCACGCCGAACTGTCCCGAGCTGACCGTGCTGATCCACTGCGGCGACGGCCCGACGCCGGAGGGAATGCTCTCCTACGAATCCCTGCTGACTGAGGCCGAGCCGGTCGAGGACGCCCGCCGCTCCGGCGAGGACCTGGCCGGCATCTTCTACACCGGCGGCACCACGGGCTTCCCCAAGGGCGTGATGCTCACCCAGGCCAACATGACCACGTCGGCGTTGGGCACCGTGGCCAGCGGCGAGCTCCTCGGCCAAGGTGCGGTCTTCCTGCACGCGGCGCCGATGTTCCACCTCGCCGACCTCGCCGCGTGGGCCGGCCAGGTCGCCCTGGGTGGCACCCACGTGATGGTGCCGTTCTTCGAGCCGGCGGCGGTGCTCAACGCCGTACAGACGCACCGGGTGACCGACGTCCTGCTGGTGCCGACGATGATCCAGATGCTCGTCGACCACCCGGACGTGCCCAACTACGACCTGTCGTCGATGGACCGCATGCTGTACGGCGGCTCGGTCATCTCCGAGGGCGTCCTGCAGCGCACCATGGACGCCTTCCCCGGCATCCGGATGACCCAGGCCTACGGGATGACGGAGGTCGCTCCCGTGGCGACGCTGCTGCTGCCGCAGGACCACCACGACCAGTACCTCCGCTCCGGTGGGCGTGCGGCTCCGCACTCCGAGATCAAGGTCGTCGACGCCGAGGGCAACGACCTTCCGGCCGGCGAGGTCGGCGAGATCTGCGTGCGTGGCGGCCACGTCATGCAGGGCTACTGGAACAAGCCCGAGGAGACCGCCGCCGTCCTGCGCGACGGCTGGTACTTCACCGGCGACGGCGGCTACATCGACGCCGACGGCTTCGTCTACGTCGTCGACCGGATCAAGGACATGATCGTGACCGGTGGTGAGAACGTCTACTCGGCCGAGGTCGAGAGCGCGCTCAGCAAGCACCCCTCCGTCGCCGCTGTCGCGGTGATCGGCCTGCCCGACGAGAAGTACGGCGAGCGCGTGCACGCGTGCGTCGTCCTGGCGCCCGAGAAGACCGTGACCGCCGAGGAGCTGCAGGCCCACTCGCGCGAGCACATCGCCGGCTACAAGACGCCCCGCAGCTTCGACTTCGTGGGTGAGCTGCCGATCAGCGGCGCCGGCAAGGTGCTCAAGCGCGAGCTGCGTGACTCCTACGCCCGATCCGTCGACCTGGCCGACGCGTGAGCCTCGACTCGCTCGCCCCCGCCGACGACGCGCTGGTCGACTCCTTCCCGGTGATGGGCGAGGACGACGTCCGCGCCGTCGTCGCCACGGCGCGCACCGCGTCGACGTGGTGGCGTGAGCTGGGCTTCGACGGCCGGGCCGCGCGACTGGCCGCGTGGCGCAGGCACATGTGGCGCCGCGTCGACGAGGTCGCCGACCTGATCCACCGGGAGAACGGCAAGCCCCTCGACGACGCCGTGCTCGAGGTCGTGCTCACGGTCGAGCACCTGCACTGGGCAGCCGGGAATGCCGGCAAGGTGTTGCGCTCCCACAAGGTCAACCCCGGGCCGCTGTTCTCCAACTACGCCGCACGCGTCGACTACGACCCTCTGGGCGTGGTCGGCGTGATCGGTCCGTGGAACTACCCGCTCTACGCGCCCAACAGCGCCGTGGCGTTCGCCCTCGCGGCCGGCAACACGGTGGTGCTGAAGCCGAGCGAGTTCACGCCCGCCGTGAGTCGGTGGTACGTCGACGCGTTCGCCGCGGCCAACCCCGACGCGCCGGCCGGGGTGCTGTCCCTGGTCACCGGCTTCGGCGAGACCGGCGCGGCACTGTGCAACGCGGGAGTCGACAAGATCGGCTTCACCGGGTCGACCCGCACCGGCAAGCGGGTGATGGCCCAGTGCGCCGAGACGCTCACCCCGGTCGTCCTCGAGTGCGGCGGCAAGGACCCGGTGATCGTGGCCGCCGATGCCGACGTGAAGGCTGCGGCCCGCGCCGTGGCCTGGGGTGCCTTCACCAACTCCGGCCAGACCTGTGTCGGCGTCGAGCGGGTCTACGTCGTGAAGGACGTGGCCGATGCGTTCGAGGCGGCCCTGCTGCGCGAGCTCGAGGGGGTGCGTCCGGGCACGGGGAAGGGCGCGACCTACGGCCCGATGACGATGCCGGCCCAGGTCGACGTCGTACGCCGGCACGTCGCGGACGCGGTCGAGCGAGGGGCGACGTTCCTCAAGGGTGGACCCGACTCGATCGGTGAGCGCCTGATCGAGCCGATCGTCATCACCGACCTGCCCGAGGACGCCGTCGCCGTACGCGAGGAGACCTTCGGCCCCACGGTGACGCTCCGCCGCGTCGACGACCTCGACGAGGCGGTCACCCTCGTCAACGACCACGACTACGCGCTCAGCGCGTCGGTCTTCTCACGTGCGCACGGCGACGAGATCGCCGATCGGGTGCGCGCCGGGCAGGTCACCATCAACTCGGTGATCGCCTTTGCCGGCATGGGAGCGGTGCCGATGGGAGGCGTCGGCGCCAGTGGGTTTGGGAGGGTCCACGGCGCCGACGGCCTGCGTGAGTTCGCCCGGCCGCGTGGCGTCGTCCGCCAGAAGTTCGCGCTGCCCGGCTTCGAGCTGATCACCCTGCGGAGGGCCGGTCACGTCATGCCCCTGATGAAGAAGGTGCTCGGGGTCCGGCACGGGCTCTGAGCGCGCCCTGAGGTCAGCGCTGGGACATCTCGCGCAGCACCATCGGCACGAGGTGGGCGCGGGCGAAGTCACGCAGCTTCTGGTGGGTGTCGAGGTCGACCAGGGCGCGCGGGGTGAGCATGTAGGAGTGCACGATGCGCACCAGGAGCTCGGCCGCGGCCTCCATGCCGTCGGTGGAGTCGAGGAGGCCGTCCTGGACGGCTTCGTCGAAGAAGCCGAGGGTGGCCACCGTGGCGCCGGTGACCAGCAGGCTGCCGTCGGTCGTGAGCTGCATCAGCACGGTCTCGGGCTCGACCTGCAGCATGCGGGCCAGCATCGCGTTGCCGCGCACCTGCTCCATCATCGAGGTGAAACCGAGCTCGACGCGCTCCTCGATCGTGGTGCCGCGACGCGCGGTGGCCGCGACCAGCTCGAAGAGACGGCTGGCCTCGCGGGTGACCACGGCCTGGATCACGGCGTCCTTGTTGCCGACCCGGCGGTAGACCGTCACCCGGTCGATGCCGGCCGTGCGGGCGATGTCGCCGATGGTCGTGCGCTTGATGCCGAACTCGGCGAACTGCTCGAGTGCCGCGTCGAGGATGCGTTGGGTCTCGGGCGACCGGCGTGCGGCGTCGTCAGGGCCCGCGGAGTCGGCGACCGCGGTCACGGCACGGCTCAGGGCGTCCTTCATGACGACGAGCATACGCGACCTTCCCTGAATCATTGCAACAATAAGTGTTGCTTTGTTACAGTCGGATGACCCGTTGATCTGGAGGGAATGACGATGTCAACCACGAAGCAGGCGTACTCCGACGAAGCGCTGGCGATCCACGCTCGAGACGTGTCCTTCGACTGGACAGACGTGCCGACCGAGTACATCCCCGGCCACCCCTACGCCACGCACTTCTGGAACGTCATGCACCTGGTGCTGCCCGAGGGTGAGCGCGCGATGGCCGACGTGCTCGGTCGCGCGCTGCCGCAGATCGACGACCCGCGTCTGGCCGAGGAGCTGGTCGGCTTCATCGGCCAGGAAGAGACCCACGCCAGCTCGCACGAGTCGTTCCGGATCCATCTGCAGGAGAACGGCTTCGACATCCCCAAGATCATGCGGCTGATGGAGTTCCTGATGGACCAGGTCTTCGGCGACCACGGCCTGAAGGGCCGCGCCGGTGAGGCGTGGTTCCACGAGCGCCTCGGCATCTACGCCGCCGCCGAGCACTTCACCGCCACCGTCGGCGAGTGGCTGCTCGACAACCGCACGTTCGACGAGATCGGTGTCGACCCGACCATGCTCGACCTGCTCCGCTGGCACGGCGCCGAGGAGATGGAGCACCGCAACGTCGCCTACGACGTGTTCCAGTACGTCGACGGTAGCTACGCCCGCCGGGTGCGTACGGCGCTGCTCGCCTCGGGCGGACTGCTCGCGCTGTGGCTCTACACCTCCAGCTGGATGTATGCCAACGACCCCAACGTCAAGGGCTCCAAGTGGGCGTGGCCGATCGCGTTCGTCAAGGACACCCGCAGGGGCCTCATGCCCGGCCTGAAGTTCATCTTCAAGGAGATCCCGCAATACCTCCGTCCCGGCTTCCACCCGTCGCAGATGGGCCCGATCGACAAGGCCGTGCGTTATCTCGCCCAGTCGCCCGCCGCGAGCGGTCTCTGATGGCGACGATGACGTCCGAGCGATCCAGCGAGCCCTCACGCGGGCTCCGGGCCCTGGCCAGGGGCGCCCAGGCCTACTCCGCACTCTTCGCGGCCAGCTCCGCCGCGCCGTACCTCTCGCGGTCGAAGCCCGTCCGCCGCACCGGCTTCGACCTCGAGCTCGTCATCGACGCGGTCACCCGCGAGGTCGACGACGTCGTCAGCTTCACCCTGCGCCGGCCCGACGGTGAGTCGCTGCCGGCCTGGGTGCCGGGCGCACACCTCGACGTCTTCCTGCCCTCGGGCGCGCAGCGGCAGTACTCCCTCTGCGGCGATCCGGCCGACCGCACCAGCTACCGCATCGCCGTACGCCGCATCGACGAGGGCGGGGGCGGCTCGCTGGCCATGCACCGCCTCTCTCAGGGCGACGTGCTGACCGTGCGCGGGCCGCGCAACGCCTTCACGTTCATCGACGTCGAGTCTTACCTGTTCGTCGCCGGCGGCATCGGCATCACCCCGATCCTGCCGATGGTGCGCGAGGCCGCACGCCGCGGCGCCAGCTGGAAGCTGGTGTACGTCGGGCGCTCGCTCGCCACGATGCCCTTCCTCTCTGAATTGCGGAGTCTCGGGGGCGGGCAGCTCGAGCTCCGGCCGGACGACGAGTTCGGCGTGCCCGATGTCGCCGACCTGCTCCTTCGCGCCGACGAGGGCGCCGCGATCTACGTCTGCGGGCCGACCCCGCTGATCGATGCCGCGCGCGTTCTGCAGCCGACGCTGAACCCGACCGGGTCGCTGCACAGCGAGCGGTTCTCCGCTCCGCCCGTGGTGGGCGGCCGCCCGTTCGAGGTGCACCTTGCCCGCACCGGAGTGACCGTTCCGGTCGGCGCCGAGGAGTCGGCGCTGGCCGCGATCCGTCGCGAGGTGCCGGGCGTGCGCTACTCGTGCCAGCAGGGCTTCTGCGGCTCCTGCAAGCACGCCGTCCTCAAGGGCGACGTCGAGCACCGCGACACCAAGCTGCGGCCCGCCGAGCGCGACGACTCGATGCTGATCTGCGTCTCGCGCGCCGCTGGCGACAGCCTCACCATCGACCTGTGAAGCGAGGGAACCTGATGAGCCAACACGTGCGAGTCGCCATCATCGGTGCCGGATTCGGTGGCCTCGGCACCGCGATCCGGCTGAAGCAGGAGGGCATCGACGACTTCGTCGTGCTCGAGAAGGCCGGCGCAGTCGGGGGCACCTGGCAGATCAACGACTACCCGGGCGCCCAGTGCGACGTGCCGTCCCTGATCTACTCCTTCTCCTTCTCGCCGAACCCGAACTGGAGCCGGCTCTACCCGCTGCAGTCCGAGCTGAAGGACTACATGCACCGCTGCGCCGTCGACCACGACGTGCTGCCCCACGTGCGCTTCCACACCGAGGTCACCGACGCCTCGTGGGACGACGACGCGCAACTGTGGCGGATCGCCACCAGCGCGGGCGACCTGACCGCGCAGGTGCTGGTCGGCGCGATCGGCCCGTTCAGTGCACCGGCGGTGCCCGACATCCCGGGCCTCGACACCTTCACCGGCACCGTCTTCCACTCCCAGGCCTGGGACCACGAGCACGACCTGCACGGCGAGCGGGTCGGCGTGATCGGCACCGGCGCCTCCGCGGTGCAGTTCATCCCGCGCGTGCAGCCACAGGCCGGTCACCTGACCGTCTTCCAGCGCACCCCCACGTGGATCCTGCCGCACCCGGATCGCCCCGTCAGCAAGGTCACACAGACGGTCTACCGCAGGGTGCCCGGTGCCCAGAAGGCCGCCCGCAAGGCCTGGGAGTTCACCTTCGAGGCGCTCGTGCCCGGGTTCATCCACGAGCCGAAGCTGCAGAAGCCGCTCGAGCTGATGGCCCGTGCGCTGTTGAAGAAGCAGGTCAAGGACCCCGAGCTGAGGGCCCGCCTGACACCGTCGTACGCCGTGGGCTGCAAGCGGCCGACCTTCTCCAACGCCTACTACCCGGCGCTGACCGCCGACAACGCCACCGTGGTCAGCGACGGCATCGTCGAGATCACCGAGCGCGGCATCGTCACGGCCGACGGCACCGAGCACGAGCTCGACACGATCATTCTCGGCACCGGGTTCCGGATGACCGACCACCCGGGCTTCGACCTGGTCCACGGTCGCGGTGGCGTCAGCATCGGTGACCGGTGGCGTGAGGGCGAGATGGCGGCCTACCTCGGCACGACGCTGCACGACTTCCCGAACCTGTTCCTGATCCTCGGCCCGAACTCCGGCGTCTACACGTCGGCGGTGATCACGATCGAGGACCAGGTGCACTACATCGTCGAGGCCCTGCGCGAGATGGAACGAGCCGACCTTCGCTCACTCGAGGTGACGGCCGAGGCGCAGCAGGAGTTCCTCGAGTGGGCCGACAAGGGGCTCAGCAAGTCGGTCTTCCTCACCGGCGGCTGCCACAGCTACTACCTGAGCCCGACCGGTCGGAACTTCACCCACTACCCCGGCTTCTCCGCCGGCTTCCGGGCCCGCACCAGCACGGTCGACCTCGACCACTACGTCGCACGACGCGTGGCGAAGGAAGGGGTCCCGGCATGAGCGGCCTCTTCGGCAAGCCGGCGTACGACGTCCGCGGCAAGGTCGTGCTGATCACCGGAGCGGGGCAGGGCATCGGCCTGGCCCTGGCCCGACGACTGCACGACCAGGGTGCGTCGGTCGCGATGGTCGACGTGAACGAGGTCGGCCTCAAGGAAGCCGCACTGGGCCTGGGGAGTGCGCGGGTCCTGCCGATCACCGCCGACGTCACCGACCGTGACGCCATGGCTGCCGCGGTGGCCCGCGTGGTCGAGCACCACGGCCGGCTCGACGTCGTGGTCGCCAACGCCGGGGTGACCCCGCCGCCGGCCACGATCCGCACCATGAACCTGGCCGACTACGACCGCGTCGTGGCGATCAACCAGACCGGGGTGCTCAACACCGTGCAGCCCGCGCTCGACGCGGTGATCGCGGCCAAGGGGCATGTCGTCGTGGTGGCCTCGTGCGCCGCCTTCTCGCCCGGCGTCGGGGGCGTCGGCTACATGTCGAGCAAGGCGGCGGCCGAGCAGATCGGCCGTGCCCTCAAGCTCGAGCTCGCGCCCCACGGGGCCAGCGCGGGCGTGGCCTACTTCGGCTTCGTGGACACACCCCTGGCCACCGCGACCCTCGACGACGACCCGATGGGCCGCCGTCTCGACGAGCTGCTCGGCTGGCCGTTGAACCACCGCATCTCGGCCGACGCCGCCGCCGAGTCGATCGCCGACGGCATCGCCGGCCGCGCCGCCGCCACGGTCGCCCCGGCCCGTTGGGTGCCGTACTCCCTGTTCCGCGGGGTGCTCAACGCCGGTGTCGACCGGGTGCTCGCCCGCGACCGCCGGGTGCACGAGATGGTGCGCGACCTCGAGGCCCGCGCGGAGTCGGAGCAGTGAACCGCTTTCTCAAGCTGCTGGGGCCGAGCCTCACCAGCAGGGCCGTGGTCGCCGGTGCGCGGCTCGTCGTGCGGCCGCAGATCGACCATCTGCGACTCGAGGGCGCGCAGCTGCGCTACCTGCGTGGCGCCATCGCCGCCAGCGGAGTGCTTGCCGGCTGGCCCGGAACGGCCCAGGTCGAGCCGGTGTCCACGGCTCGCTTCTCGGGCGAGTGGGTGCGGGCCCGCAACGCCCGCACGGCCGACGACGGCGCCGTCATCTACTTCCACGGCGGGGGCTACGTGGCCTCCTCGCCGCGCGCCTACCGGTGCGTGACCGAGCCGCTCTCGGTGCTGACCGCCCTGCCCGTGCTGGCCGTCGGCTACCGCCGGGCTCCCGAGCACCCGTTCCCGGCAGCCCTCGACGATGCCCTCGCGGCCTACGACTGGCTGCTCGAGCAGGGCTACCCGGCCGACCAGATCGTGGTGGCGGGCGACTCCGCCGGTGGTCACCTGGCGATGGGCCTGCTGGTCACGCTCGCCAAGCAGAACCGACCGATGCCGGCTGGCGTCACCCTGTTCTCCCCGCTTCTCGACCCGGCGCTGACCGAGGCCGTACGCCGCGATGCGCAGGCGCCGGATCCCGTGCTGACCCCGACCTTCGCGGCGCGTTGTGCCGAGGTCTTCCACCCCGGTGGCGGCGACTACCACGACCCGCGCCTCTCACCCCTGACGACGAGCCTGCGCCTGCTGCGCACGTTCCCGCCGATCCAGACCCATGTCGGCGGCACCGAGTGCTTCGCCGGTGACTCGGTGGCCCTGCACGCGCGCCTCACCCGCGCCGGCGTGCTCAACAAGCTGATCGTCTCGCGCGGCCAGGTGCACTCCTACGTCACGATGTACCGAGTCGTGCCGGAGGCGCGCAGAGCCCTCCGCCGGGCCGCCAGCTTCCTGCGCTCCTGCATCGACGAAGATGTCGTCACTCCGTCCTCCAGCTCGCAAAGGATCGCCCAATGACCTGGTATCCCCTCGACCCCGCTGACGACGCCTTCCTGCGCACCGCCCCGGCGATCACCACAAAGGTGATCGAGGTTCCCGTGCCCGTCGAGACGTTGTGGCAGGCGCTCGCCGCCGACGACGCGGTCGTCTCCTGGGGGCCGGGTGCCACGAAGGTGCGGTGGCAGGGCGAGCGGCCGTACGGCGTGGGCACGATCCGCGAGGTCACCGTCGGTGGCGCGGTGACCGTGCGTGAGAAGTTCTACCGCTGGGACGAGAACGAGCGGATGACGTTCGCGGTGACCGAGTCGACCAAGCCCGGCATCCGCCGCTTCGCCGAGGACTACGTCGTCGAGTCGACGCCCACCGGGTCGAAGCTGACCTGGACCGTCGCGGTCGAGGTGGCCAAGTTCGCCGGGCCGAGTGCCGTGATCGTCAAGCAGGGCTTGTCATTGGCCGTCGGGTCGATGATCAACGGCTTGAAGAAGAAGCTCGAAGCCCGCTGATCAGGATGTCGACGGCCAGGTAGGCCGACTCGACGGGGTCGTCGCCGGGGAAGCCGACGCGCCTGGCCAGCTGCTGTGACGACGCCATGCCGCCGATGCCCCACGTGCTCAGGAAGAAGTACGCCGCGGGCACCGGGCCTGAGCGCACGAGACCGGCGTCCTGGAGTTGGGCGAAGGCGTCGATCGCGCGTTGCTGCACCGGCTCGATGTGGTGCGTGAGCATGTGGTCGAAGCGCGGGCCGGGGCGAGCCGCCTCCTGATGGATGATCCTGGCCAGGGCCGGCTGGGCGATCGTGGCATCGACGAAGCGGACCATCACCTCGCGGATTGCCTCGAGTGGGTCGGCCGGGTCGACCTCGGGCTCGGGGTCCCACATCGCCGCGTTCAGGGTGGCGAACGCGTGCTCCACCGCGGCATGCCACGCAGCGTTCTTGGACTGGAAACGCTGGTGGATCATGTTGTGGCTGACCCCCAGATGGCGACACAGGGCGCGCACCGAGGTGCCGTCGTACCCGAGGTCCGCGAAGGCCTCGAGCAGCAGGTCGAGGAGCTGTGGGTCCTCGACGGTGCGTGGCCGCATGTGGTCTCTCCTCTGGTCGGGCGGAACTCTATCGGGGAAGTTACTTGACAGATGTCAACCTAACGCAGCACAGTTGCCACATCATTAATTGACGACTGTCAACTAAGCATTCGGAGTCACCCCGTGATCACTCTCCAGGACGAGAACCTCCACCAGCCCGGCACCGACCCGGACTGGCAGGAGAGCTTCTACTTCAACTGGGCCACCACCGACGAGAGCACCTTCGGTCTCACCCGGATCGGCTTCAATCCCGCATCAGGCAAGGCCGATGCGGTCGTGGTGACCCAGCGCGACGGCAAGGCCGAGCACGTCTACGCCTCGGTCGGCACCACCGTCGAACCCGGCCAGCTCGACGGCCCACCCGAGGGCGGACTGCAGGTCGGCGACCTCACCTACACGATGCTCGAGGCCGGCCGGTCCTGGCGGATCCAGCTCGGCGACCGCCTTGACCTGACGTGGACCGCCTTCACCCCGATCGTCGACTTCCACCACGGGTTCCCCGGAGACGCCGACGAGATCCAGCACCACTTCGAGCAGTCCGGCACCGTCACCGGCACGGCCACCTTCGACGGCGTGACGCACGTGATCGACGGGCTCGGCCAGCGCGACAAGTCGTGGGGCGTGCGGGAGTGGGAGGGCATCACCGGCTGGGACTGGATCGCGTGCCAGTTCGGCCCCGACCTCTCCTTCAACGCGACCCGGACGGACATCAACGGCACCAGCACGCCGGTCGGCTTCGTCTACGACGCCGGCCAGGTCCGCCACGTCACCGCCGTCGAGATCGACTACACGTGGCTGGCCCCGCACCTGCCGAAGTCGGCCACCCTGCACGTGAGCGTCGAGGACGGTACGGCGTACGTCATCGAGGCCACCGCGCTCGGCAGCGTGCCCCTGCTGAAGAACAAGCTCTTCATCGAGGAGACCCACGCGTCCTTCCGGACCGAGATCGACGGGGTCGTACGCCGAGGGGTGGGTGTCCTCGAGCACGCGCACCACGTCAGCCCCCTCGGCATCGCCAAGCGACTGCCCAGGCTGCTGCCGGTGTTCGCCCTGGCCAAGAAGGGGAGTCGTCGATGATCGCGCGACTGACCGCCGCGAGTGGTGCCGACCTGGAGCTGATCGGCGGCAAGGGGGCCGGCCTGGTGCGACTGCTGGCCGCCGAGCTTGACGTGCCCGAGGCCTGGGTGGTGCCCGCGCCGGTGTCGCTGGACAGTGAGGCCCGGGCGACCTGCCTCAAGGAGGCGCTGCCCGACTGGTGGGCCGAGGCGACGGCCGAGTTCCCCGGTTCGCAGTGGGCCGTGCGCTCGTCCGCAGTGGCCGAGGACCTGGCCGACGCCTCGTTCGCCGGGGTCTACGAGACCGTGATGGGAATCGACTCCGTCGACGCCCTCGCCGCCGCCGTCGAGGAGTGCTGGTCGGCACTCGACACCGACCGCGCCGAGGCCTACCGGTCGCAGCAGGCCACCGAGCGCTCCGGCATCGCCCTGATCCTGCAGCGCATGATCCGGGCCGACGTGGCCGGCGTGATGCTCACCGAGAACCCGCTCCGTCCCTTCGACGACGAGATCGTGATCGACGCGTCCTGGGGGCTCGGCGAGGCCGTCGTGTCCGGGCGCACCGACCCTGACCACCTGGTGCTCGACCGGGAGTCCGGCGAGGTGCTCACCGAGCGCATCGGCGCGAAGGAGATCGAGCTGCACCCGACCGGGATCGGTGGGGTCGCCGAACGCGAGGTGCCTGCCGAGCGCCGCGCCGTGCGCTGCCTGGAGGAGCGTGACCTCAAGGCCCTGCACACGCTCGAGCACGACGTCACCGCCGCGATCGGTGCGCGTCGCGACATCGAGTGGGCGATCGAGGGCGGCCACCTCTACGTGCTGCAGGACCGGCCGATCACGGGGCTTCCGCCGCGCGAGCCGAAGGAGGTGTGGACCCGCCGCTTCGGTGACGAGTACCTCGCCGACTACGTGTCCCCACTGGGCAACGACCTGATGATCCCGTGGATCATCGGCCCCCAGATGGACGAGGTCGCCGAGCTCCAGGGCCGCAGGCGCATCGTCGAGATGAGCAAGCTGCGCCGCCACAACGGCTACATCTACCTCAACGGCGACTACGCGATCGAGCTGGCCCGCGCGGTGCCGCTGGCCGACCGCGAGGGTCCGCTGACCGCGTGGTTCGACTCGACCTGGGCCGACAAGGTGCGGACCGCTAAGTTCGAGCCGAAGCTGTTGCTGCGCACCCTGCGGGCACCTCGCAAGGACAAGGGCCGCGGGCCGATCACGGTCAACCCGGGCGCCATGGACCAGCACTGCGAGAGGATCGAGAACGAGGTCGTCCCGCTGATGGACCAGGACTTCGCGGCACTCACCCATGAGGAGTGGCAGCGCCAACTGGACCTGATCCACGAGCTCGGCCGCAACCACTTCCGGGTGATCCGCTGGGGGATGGCCCAGCATGCGCCGATCATCCACGCGCTGCTCGCCAAGCTGCTGCGCTCGTGGGCACCCGAGGAGCCGGCCGACACGTTCCAGCGGTTGATCAGCGGCCTGCCCGGCACCCGCACCGCCGAGATCAACCAGGACCTCTACGACCTGGGCGCCTCGGTGCGCCAGGAGCCGGGGCTGCTCGAGGCACTGCGCTCCGACGCGTCGTACGACGAGGTGCGCGACGCCACCGCCGACTCTGCGTTCTGGGCCGGGTTCGACGGCTTCCTCGCCACCCACGGCCACCGGTCCTCGAGTCGTGAGATCTCCGCCGAGCGGTGGGCCGAGCAGCCCTCACTCGTGCTCAGCCTCGTCCGTGCCCAGGTGGCCGCGGTCGAGGCCGGCACCAGTCCCGCCGAGTTCGAGCACGAGGCGGCCACGCGCCGGGTCGATGCCGAACAGCGGGTGCTCGCGGCGGCGGGTCGCGGCCTGAGTGGGCGGCTCCGCAAGCGGGTGCTGACCAAGGTGTTGAGGCTCAGCCAGGAGTACACGGTCTACCGCGAGAACCAGCGCTACCACCTCGACTACCTCCTGTCGCACGTGCACCAGCTGCTGCTCGAGCAGGGGCGGCGCCTCGTCGCCCGCGGTGCGCTTCCGCACGAGCAGGACATCTTCCTGCTCACCGGTGACCGGCTGGAGTCACTGCTCGCGACGTCAGGGCCGGTCGACGACCCCGAGCTGGCGGCGTACGTCGAGGACGCGCGCGCGCACTGGGCGCTGCACGGCAACAAGCTGCCCGCGACCTTCCTCTTCGACGAGGTCCCGACCGAGGGGCGGATCCCGCCGGTCGGCGACCTGCCCGAGGGCGCGCTGCCCGGGCTGGCCGCGTCGGCCGGACTGGTCGAGGGCCCGACCAGGGTGGTGCCCACCCTGGCCGACCTCTCCGCGGTGCGGCCCGGCGAGATCCTGGTCGCCTCCAACATCGATCCCGGCTGGACCAGCGTCTTCCCGATCATCGCCGGCCTCATCACCGAGACCGGTGGCGTGCTCAGCCACGGCGCGATCCTGGCCCGGGAGTACGGCATCCCGACGGTGACCTGCCTGCCCGACGCGCTGAGGGCGCTGCCGACCGGCACCACCGTCGAGGTCGACGGCACCCGGGGCTTCGTGCGGGTGGTCAGCGAACCGAGCTGACCCGTCCTGCCCTGGTGAATGTGATCGTCATGCGCACGTTGGGCTCGGTCGACGTACGCGCGCAGATGCCGTACGTCGTGCCGAGCCGCGTGAACGGTTGACCGACCGCCTTCATCACCGCGGTGGTGGTCATGCCCGGGCGCACGAGGCGCTTCACCGCGGTCGGCGTACGACGCAGGCCGGGGTTGCGGCACGAGTCGGGCTTGATGCCCTGTGCGCGCTCCCAGGTCTGGAGGTAGGCCTCGGGGCCGCGGGTCAGGTCCTCGACGATGGCCGCGCCGTCGGTGGCGCCACCGAGTCGCCGCAGGTCCTCGATCCAGTCCGGGTAGAGACCGTAGTGGGCCACGCCGTCGACGTTGACGTCGTAGACGCGTTCGCCGCTGTGCTGCTTGCCGATCGAGACCCCGTTGAGCCCGGCGAAGGGATAGGTCACCTTGTCCGGGGCGTCGGCCCCGCGCGGCTGGCCCTGCTCGGCGAGCCCGTTGATGTCGGCGCCGAAGCCGAAGCCGAAGTAGTAGCGCCTGTCGGCCCAGCCGAGGTGGCGCTTCCACTTCTTCATGAAGCCGGTGGAGTCGCCGGCCATCGGCGCCACGAAGCCGCCCAGCCTGTAGATGCGCGGGTAGGCGTCGGGCGTCGACCACGAGTGGCTCGACACGACGCCCGAGTAGCGTGCCTCCTCGAGCTGGTCGAGGGTGGCGCTGCGGCCCTTCACGCTCATGTGGTCGGGGTCGATCAGCATCTTCCTCGCCATCAGCTGCTCGATCGCGAAGCCGCCCAGGTCGGTCAGCCCACGCTGGTTGCAGTGCAGTGGTGTGCCGTAGAGCGGCAGCGCCGGGAGGCCGATCCCGGCGACCTGCGCGACCGCACCGAACAGGGCGTCCTGCTGTCCGCCGCTGATGTCGGGGAGCGCGAGCTGGGTCTTGTCCGCGGACTCACCGTCGGCGGGCTCGCAGTGCCTCATGTTCCAGAACGAGCCGGTCTCGAGGAAGTTGGCCAGGTTCACCACGGCCCCGACCGCGCCCTCGTCGCCGGCCACCCCTGAGAGCGCGTTGTCGAACTTGTTGACCAGCTCCATCTGGCGCACGCCGATGTTGTGGAGGTCATCGAGCTGCCGGGTGATCGAGGCCCGGTTGCACTGCGGGATGTCGAGCTTCATCGTGCAGCCGAACGGGATGCTCACCTCGATGCCCATCACCACCGCGAGCTTGCCCTGGTTGATCACCTTGCGCGCCTCGAACGGCGTGGTGACGATGCGGTACCAACCCTTGCCGGGGCCTCCGTACTGCGCGTCGATGTAGCGCTCCATCGCCCGCATGTCCCTGGCCTGCAGCTTGGCCGACTCCATGTCGTCGCAGGAGTTCTTCTTCATCGGATAGACCTGACAGAGCTTGCCGTTCTCGACCAGCAGGTTGACCATCAGTCGCTGGCCGCCGCGCCACGATCGCTCCATCCACTTGTAGTAGGTGCCCTCGTGGGTCAGCGACTCCGGCGCCGGCCAGTCCTTGAAGGTCGGCCAGCCGACCGGGTCGTGGGAGGTGTTGCCCGAGAGCACCGCCTCGAGGAGCGCGCCCTTGCCTCCGGTGAGCTTGTGGTCGGCGCAGTCCTCCAGCGCGTACGGCGCGCCGTACTTGTGCCAGGGCCGGCCGCAGTGCACCTTGCCGCCGAGGAACTCGAAGGCCATGCCGTGGACGTGGGCGTCGACGTAGCCGCGCACCTCCTGGAACGACGTGGTGCCGGCGTGCGGGTTGCCCGAGACGTCGACGTCGACCTCGGGGTACGCCGGGCAACCGGTCGTGGTGCGCAACGCGAAGGCCTTCGCGGTCGTGGCCGTGATGGTGCCGTTGCCGGCGAGGTAGCGGCCGTCGGCCAGCTGGAAGGTGAAGCCGGCCGAGGTCTTGCGGGTGATCCACTCGGCGTCGGCGGACGGCTTCGCGGCCGCGGTCACCGCGCCCGACCGGGTGCCGGTCAGGAACGCAGAGTTCGAGGTGTAGAGCAGGTTCACCCCGAGGTCGGTGGCCTGGAACCGCACCGGCGCGCCGGCCAGGGTGTAGCAGCCACCGGCCACGGCGTAGCGGTTCTCCGGCACGGCCAGCCGCGGGCTGCGCAGAGTCGCGCGGACCAGCGTGGGGTCGGTGCTGGACCGGCTGCCGGCGGCGTACGCCGCGTTCCTGCGCGCCTGCTCGGCGGTGGTCGGGTCGGCGGTGTCGGCCTGTGCGGCGGCGGACCGGGCATTCGGACTCACCTCGTCGGACTGCCTGATCTCGTCGGACTGGCTGAGGTCGTTCTTGCGGGCCGGGTCGTGCTTGTGCCAGTGACCGTCGGCCGCCTGCACCGGTCGCGCGTCCTCGTAGGCCTGCTGCGTCGAGGCCGTCCGGGTGAAGGAGTACGTCGGCACGGTGATCGCGCTGGCGACCAGCCCCGCGGCGATCCCTCCGGCGAGCAGGAGTCGCAGGTGGTGACGGTTCGGCGTCCACTTCATGTAGGGCACAACGAAAGGGGCTGGCTCAGGTCACTCCGGCCCGTGTGGGCGGGTATGTCCATTCGACTGCGGTACCCCTCCACGTCCCCTATTTTGGGTATGCGGAGCGCCGCTTCGGTGCTCGATGAATGGGTGTGGGGACACATGAACCGGCTTGCTCGAACTGTTTGCACACTCCTTCTTCTGGCCCTCGTGCCGGTGCTCATCGGAGGCCAGGCCACGGCAGCACCTGCCGCGCCGGATCCGGACAGTCCGTCGCTGATCACGCCACTGCCCGACATCCCTGACACGGTCGGCACCGACTTCTGGGTGGCCTTCCCGGACCTGCCGGGCTACCCGCTCCAGACGCGGGTCTACCTGTCGCCCACCAGCGACGGCACCGTCACCGTCGCCGACCGCGCCGGAACCGTCCTCGCCACCGTCCCGGTGACGTCCGGCACGGTCGCCCAGGTCGATCTGCCCTCCGGGCTGATGGTGACCTCGAACGACGGCGTCGAAGCCGCCGGTGTGAAGGTCACGTCGACCACGCCGATCTCGGTCTACGGCGCGCTGATCCACCCTGCCGCGTCCACCGGCTTCCAGGCGACCCCGGTCGATGCGCTCGGCACGTCGTACCGCGTGCTGAGCTACACCCAGAACATCGGCGGCTTCTCGAGCCGACTGACAGTGATCGGGTCGGCCGACGACACCGACGTGACGATCACGCCCCACACCACGGTCGGTGCCCGACCCGCCGGTGTGCCCTTCACCGTCACCCTCGACAAGGGTGAGACCTACCAGCTCGGCACGTCCGGCGACGGCCAGGACGTCACCGGCACCACCGTGACGGCCACGGCGCCGGTCGCGGTGTACGGAGGCAACGCATGCGTGAACATTCCGACCGGTTCTCCCGCGTGCAACCCGATCATCCAGCAGCTTCCGCCGACCTCGGCCTTCGGCACGGAGTTCATCTCGAACCGGTTCGCGACGCGGGCCAAGGGCGACACCTACCGCGTGCTGGCCGACCAGGACGGCACCGTCGTCACGATCGGCGACACCCAGGTCGCCACGCTGAACGCCGGCGAGTTCTACGAGGCGGTCCTGCCTGACGGTGCGACCGCCCCGGGCAACGACGCCGTGGTCATCAAGACCAGCAAGCCGACCCTGGTTGCCCAGTTCGGCAACGGCTCCGGGTACGACAACTCGGCGGGCGACCCGCTCATGGTGCTGGTCACCCCGATCGGACAGCACCTCACGGCGTACACCCTGGCCACACCCGACATCGTCTCGTCGGGCGCAGGAACGCTGCCGTGGATCAACGTGCTGGTGCAGACCCGCGACCTCGGGGCCCTGACCCTCGACGGGACGCCGGTGGATGCCGCGCAGTTCAACGAGGTCGCCGGGACCAACTACTCGGTGGCCCAGCTCAGTGTCAGTCTCGGCCAGCACTCCCTGAGCGCTCCGCACCAGTTCGGCGTGCAGGTCTATGCCTGGGGAAGCTACGACGCCTTCGGCTACTCGGGCGGCGCCGCGCTCGCCCCGATCGCCGACGCGCCCAACCCGCCGGTCGCCGACCCCCTGACCTCCGAGGCCATCGGGGCCCAGTCGGCCACCGTCGCCGTCGGCGAACAGCAGGAGGTGCGCCTGCTCGACGGGGTCACCCTCACCGACAGCATCACGATTCCCGGGCAGGGCACCTACGAGCTCGACAGGCCGACCGGCGTCATCACGTTCACGCCGCTGTTCGGGTACGCCGGTACGCCCACCCCCGCGACGTACCGCATCGTCGACGCATGGAACCAGCAGGCCGAGAGCACCTACACGCCGACCGTCCTGCCTCCGGCCGGGCCGGTCGCGTCGCCGTTGACCACGTCGGGGACCGGCGTGCAGTCGGTGGCGCTCACCCCGCCGACCGGCGGATCGGTGACGCTCGTCGATGCCGGAGGTGTCGAGACGACCACGGTCTCGGTCCCCCAGGGCACCTATCTCCTCGACACCGCCACCTCCACGGTCTCGTTCGTGCCGGACGCCGGGAAGACCGGCCGGGCGACAGCCGTGAAGTACCGCCTCATCGACGCCTACAACCAGACCGCCGAGTCGACGTACACGCCCACCGTGCTGGGCACTGTCGTGCCCCCGAACCCGGGCGCGGACAACCCGCGGGCCACGCTCCGGCTGCCCGGCTTCACCAAGGTTGCGTCCGGTCGGACCGCCCGGGTGCCGGCGACCTGCGTCGTACGACGTGCCACGACCCGGTCCTGCACGGTGACGTTGTTCGCCAACGTGGGTGGCACCCTCACCCGCGTCGGGCACGGCCAGGCGAAGGGCAGGAACGTGACGGTCTCGCTCAACGCGGTGGGCCGTGCCGTGGCCGCCACACCGGGCGGCAAGGTCCTCCAGGGACGCATGGTGCTGAGGACCACGAAGGGCAAGACGCTGCGTGACCGTGCCTCGACCCGGGTGGTCAGCAAGCGGTTCACGCTGCTGCGTGCCCCGTCGTTCTCCGTGTCCGGACAGTCGCTGCGCAGCTCGGATGCCGCCTATCTGCGCGCGGTGGGCACGAAGGTCGGACGGGTGACCACCGTGATCTGCACCGGCTTCACCGACAGCCAGGGCTCGGAGGCCTACAACCGCGGCCTCGGCCTGCGCCGCGCCAAGGCGGTCTGCGATGCCCTGCACCTGCCCGGCCGGGTCCGTACGCAGGTCGTGACCCTGGGTGAGCGGCAACCGGTCGCCGACAACGGCACCAGCAGTGGTCGCGCCCGCAACCGCCGGGCCACGGTGACGCTGGTCTACTGACGGTCCGACCGGTCGCAGTCGGCCTTCACCCGCGCAGTCGGACGGTCAGGATCTGCGCGGTGCGGCGCACCTCGTCGACGTACGCCTCGGAGGACTCCGCGCCCGGGTGGGTGATCGCGACGCCCGCCACCGGGTAGTCGTTGTGGTCGAGCACCGCCGCGGCGACGCTGGCGAACCCCGGGGTGACCTCGCCGTCCTCGGTGGCGTGCCCGCGTTGGCGGGTCTCCTGCAGCACGGCCGTGAGCTGGCGCGGACCCGACGGTCCCTTGCCGTGGCGGTCGACGAACGCGGCGCGGTCCGGGTAGGCGGCGCGCACCTGTGCGGCGGGCAGCGCGGCCAGGATGGCCCGGCCGCTGGCGGTCAGGTGGGCCGGGAGCCGTACGCCGACGTCGGTGACCAGCGGCGGCCGGCCGGGTGCCCGCTCCTCGATCACGTAGAGGACGTCGCGGCCGTGCAGCACCGCGAGGTGCGCACTCTGGCCGGTGCGGTCGACGAGCTCCGCCAGTGGGCGGCGCGAGATCCGCTGCAGGGGCGCCTGGCGGGTGTAGCCACTGCCGACCTCGAAGGCGGCAACGCCCAGCCCGTAGCGCCGCTCCTCGGCCAGGTGCGTCACGAAGCCCTCGTCGATCATCGTGTTGACCAGGTGGTACGCCGTGCTGCGGGGGAGGCCGACGCCGGTGATGATGCGGTCGAGCGGCACCGGACCTGGCTGCGCGGCAAGGAAGCGCAACACCTGGAGGGTCCGAGTGGCTGCTGGGACCTGGCTCATCGGGCACTCCTTCCGCGCGCGATTTAATGACGTGGACTCCCGCGAGCCCGGCACTAGTGTGGAGCATCCAGCCACCCACCCGGCCACGTGCGAGGCAGGAAGCATGCTCGAAGCTCTCGGGATCAGCGCCGAGGAGACCGCCGTCTACCGCGCGGTCGTGCGGCTCGGCGAGGCCAGCCTGATGGACGTCAGCACCACCGTCGGCCAGGAGGTCACCGACGTGGGGGCCGCGATCGGACGGCTCGAAGCGCTCGGCCTGGTCAGCCGGGACCCCGACGACCTCGTGCGCGCAGTGCGACCCGACCTGGCCATCGACGCGCTGGTGGCCGAGCGCGAGGGCGAGCTGCAGCGCGCGGTGCTGGCGGCCCGGTCGATCGCGGACGAGTTCCGGGCCGAGCAGCGCGAGGAGCCCAGCTACGGAGTGGCCGACATCGTGCGCGGTCGCTCGGCGCTCCAGGCACGCTATCGACAGCTGCAGCTGGGCGCCCGTGAGGAGGTGCTGACCTTCGACCGGCCGCCGTACGTCTCGACGCTCGGGGTCAACGAGGACGAGATCGAGCACCTCACCCGCGGCGCCCGCAGCCGAGGCATCTACGACACGGCTGCCTTCGACGTGCCCGGGCAGCTCGACTGGCTCSCCGCCGCGGCCGACGCCGGCGAGGAGGCGCGCGTGCTGGCCGGGCTGCCGTTGAAGATGTCGATCGCGGACCGCCGGGTGGCGCTGATCCCGTTGACGATGGACGCCGAGTCGGTCGGCTCGACCGGCCTGCTGATCGGGCCGTCGGCGTTGCTCGACGCGCTGGTGATGCTGTTCGAGGCGTTGTGGGAGCGCGCCGTACCCCTCGAGTCGGCGTTCGGCGGTGACGCACCCTCCGCCACCGGGGCGGCAGAGGGGCACCTCGTCGACCTGCCCCTGCTGACCCTGCTGACCGCGGGCCTGGGCGACGACGCGATCGCGCGGCAGCTGCAGGTCAGCGCCCGCACGGTGCGGCGCCGGGTCGCGGGACTGATGGACCTGCTCGACGCCCGCAGCCGCTTCCAGGCAGGGGTGCAGGCCCGGGCACGCGGCCTGGTGTGAGCCCCGGCTGAGCCCGTCGGCTGGCCGATAGTGGCGATGTCCGTTCTGGCCAGCGCACGGGCCCCCACGGCCCGCCCGCCGCCCCTAATGTCCTCGACATCGCACCTGTCGATCCGAGGAGCTCTGCCATGCGGGGAACGCAGTTCTGGCGCACCACCATCCTGGTGCTCGTCGTCGGCCCGGTCAGTGTCCTGGGCCTGGCTTCGGCCGGCTCGGGCGCCGTCGGTGCGGCGCGGGCCCCCGGACCGGACCTGCAGGAGACCGCGTCGTCGGCGACGGTCACCCTGGTCACCGGAGACGTGGTCCGCCTCGACACCGCGCCCGACGGCACCCAGCACGCCACCGTCGTACGCCGCGTCGACCCGCGCGGCGGCTATCACACGTTCACCTCCGGGGGAGACGTGCACGTCGAGCCCGGGCCGGCCTCGACGCTGATCGCGGCCGGGCGCCTGGACCCCGAGCTGTTCAACGTCAGCTCGCTCGTGCGCCAGGGGTACGACGACGCCCACCGGGCCACGCTCCCGGTCATCGTCGAGTACACCGCGGCCGCGACCGACCGGGCCCCGCTGGCCCGGAAAACCGCTCCTCGGGGCGCCACCAAGGACCGGGTGCTCGAGAGCATCGACGCGCTCGCCGTCTCGACCGCCAAGGCGCATGCCGAACAGTTCTGGGCTGACGTGGCCGGCACCGTCAGTGGCAGAGGAAGGGCACCAGCGCGACTGGCCACCGGGTTGGCCAGGGTCTCCCTCGACTTCCGTGTCGAGGCCACGCTCGACCGCAGCACTGCGCAGATCGGAGCACCCGAGGCCTGGGAGGCCGGGCTCGAGGGAGACGGGACCACGGTCGCCGTGCTCGACACCGGCATCGACGCGACGCACCCGGACTTCAGCGGTCGCATCGGCGCCACCCGCGACTTCGCGGAGACCGGCTCGGTGAACGACCTGGCCGGACACGGCACCCACGTGGCCTCGATCGTCGCCGGCTCGGGGGCGGCCTCCGACGGCGCCTACCGTGGCGTCGCACCGCACGCGAACCTGATGATCGGCAAGGTGCTCAACGACTCGGGGGCGGGTGCCGCGTCGTGGGTGATCGACGGCATGGAATGGGCCTCGTCCAACGACGCCGACGTCGTGAACATGAGCCTGGGTGGTCCGGTCACCAAGGGCGACGACCCGATCAGCCGGGCAGTCGACGAGCTCACCCGCCGGGACGGCACGTTGTTCGTGGTCGCCGCCGGCAACGGCAGCATCGGTCAGCCCGGCACGATGGACGTGACCGCTCCCGGGGCGGCGGCAAGCGCCCTGACCGTGGGCGCCGTCTCGCGCACCGACTCGAAGTGGTCGGGGTCGCGCAACGGAGTCATGGGCGACGGCGCCCTCAAGCCCGACGTGATGGCTCCGGGCATGGGCATCGTCGCCGCCCGCGCCGCCGGCACCGGGTCCGGCACCTCGCCGTACACCTCGATGACGGGGACCTCGATGGCCTCGCCCCACGTCGCCGGCTCCGCGGCACTGCTCCTGCAACAGCACCCCGACTGGACGCCGGTGCAGGTGAAGGCGGCCCTGACCTCGACCGCCCGGCCGACCACGTCGGGCGACGCGTTCGACCGTGGCGCGGGCGTCATCGACGTCGGTCGTGCCTCCCGCCAGGACGTGTACGTCGACTCCGGCATGCAGTTCATGGGCTACTTCGCCCGGCCGTTCGTCGACGGGCAGCTGACCTCCGACAAGCAGCTCAACTACACCAACACGTCGGACCAGGACGTCACCCTCGACCTGTCCACGACGCTGGTCGAGGACCACGGCGACCCGGTCGACGGCGACGTCCTCACGGTCACGCCGGCGACCTTGACGGTGCCGGCCGGTGGGCAGGCACACGCGACCGTGCACGTGGACGTCTCCGAGGTCGAGGCCGCCGAGTTCTCCGGCCTCGTCGTCGCCTCTGGTGCCTCGGGTGCTTCTGGCGCCGAAGGGCTCGAGCTGCGGACCACGATCGGCTTCCTCAAGCAGGACGACACCGTCGACGTGACCTTCCGGGCGGTCGACGCGCATGGTCGCCCGGCGACGGCGAGGCTGCGGGCCACGCCGTACCTCGCCAAGGACAACCGCTACTACCCGGACAACATCTACCTGACCGGCGACCAGACCGAGTGGACCCTGCGGCTGCCCGAGGGCGAGTACAACCTCTTCGGCCTGATCACCACGTTCGACGCCAGCGGTCGGTTCGTCGAGGAGCAGAGCATCGTCCACGACCCCAAGGTGTCGGTGCAGGCACCCAACTCCACGGTGACGCTCGATGCCCGCAACGCCACGCCGGTCGAGGTGCGCACGCCACGCACCTCGACACCGCGCGAGCTCACCATGAAGTTGCAGCGAGGCGAACCCGGCACCAACCTGGCGACCTCCGACGAGTGGTACTGGAACTACACCGACGGCGAGCCCTCACAGGTCTCCGTGGCGCCGACCGAGCACGTCGACGACGCCCCCTTCGCGCTGCTCTCGCAGTGGGAGACCGGCGTTCCGCTGCTGACCTCGGAGGTGACCGGTCGCGGACACCACACGGTGAACGCCGTGCAGGAAGGTGGGCCGGCGATCGACGGCAGCCGGACGCTGCGCGTGGTCGACGCCGGCCACGCCACCGCCTCCGATCTGCGCGGCCTCCGGCTGGCGGGATCGGTGGCACTGGTGCAGGAGTCCGCGACCATGACCTGGGCCGAGCAGGTGCGGGCAGTCATCGAGGCGGGCGCGCCGATGGTGATGCTCTACTCGGCCGAGGACGGCGTGTTCTATCCGTGGGTCGGTGGACCGATACCGGTGCTCGCGGTCGACCGGGCAGAGGGCGAGAGGCTGCGTGGCCTCTCACACGGCCACGCACCGACCATGCTCCGGCTGACCGGGACGCCGCGGACGCCGTACGCCTATGGCCTGACGTTCGTCGAGCAGCAGGAGATCCCCCGGCGTCTCGAGTACGACGTACGCGAACGCGACCTGGCCACGATCTCCTCGCGGTTCCACACCACCGGCACCGGCGAGCGCGGGTGGCGCCTTCGCTACGGCTCGTGGGCACCCTGCGCGTGCAGCACCCCGACGGCCACCGACTACGTGCCCGAGCTGGGCTACACCCGCACCGAGTACGTCACCGCCGACCCCGACACCTCGACGTACGCCGCCTGGCAGTTCCTCTACAACATGCCCGGCGACCTGCTCTTCGCCAGGGACCGCACGGTGTTCCGACCGGGGCAGAAGGTGACCGAGAACTGGCTCGCCGCCCCGCTGTCTCCCGGCATCGCGAACAACACCGCGACGCCGTACAACTGGAAGATGCTCAACGAGCGCACGGCGGGTGGGCAGCTGCGCTTCGACCTGGCCGGGCTGACCGACTCGGCCGGCCACTGGATGAAGGGACTTGCCGGCAGCGCGGAGTCACTGCGCCTCTATCGCGGCGACGAGCTGCTGCTGGAGCGCGCCGGCACCCTCGCCGGGGGCGTCGCGGTGCCCGGCGAGCGGGCGACCTACCGCCTGGAGGCCGACACCGAGCACGACGGCACCGTGCTGGGGCTCTCGACGCGGACCCGGAGCGTGTGGACCTTCGGCTCGGCCGGGAACGGTGCCCAGCAGATGCTGCCGTTGATCGACGTCGACTACCCGGGGATCACTCGACGGGACAGCCCGACGCCGGCGCTCGACCTCGAGAACACGGGTAGGCCAGGGGAGGAGGTCACCCTGCACCTGAAGGCCACGCACCAGCGTGGATCGGTGGCCGGGGAGATCGGCACGATGTCGGTCTGGGTTTCCTACGACGACGGCGCCACGTGGACGGCCGCCCCCACGCGGGCCCTCGGCGACGGCGAGTTCGCTGCGGACTACCGGCACCCCCGCCACGGGGAGTTCGTCTCGCTCAAGGTGCGCGTCGGAGACCGGGACGGCAACACTCTCGAGCAGTCGCTGGTCCGTGCCTACCGACTCGGTGGGCGGTGAGTCCGGGCAGCCTGCGAGGCTTCCGCCATGACGATCGCGCAGGTGTTCATGGTCCTCGTGCTGGCGTTCTTCGTGCTGGTCGCGGTGATCGCGGCGCGCCGCTTCCGCGCGCATCGCACCCGCCTGCGCGACTGGGTGCCGGCGGAGGCGACGGTGGTCGGCGCCGAGCTGGTGCAGTCGTGGAACGGCAACGACAACCAGCGGCGCTACCTGGTGACCTGGCGCTACCGCACCCCTGACGGTGTCGAACGGGACTCACCCGGCCGTGACCCGATGTTCTCCGCGCCGGTGATCGGCAGCGTGATCCCGATCCGCTACGACCCGGCCGCGCCGGAGCAGTCGGCCTGGATGCCGCCGATGGGCACGCCCCAGCTCGCGGTCTACGGATGCCTGGGCGTGCTGTTCGTGGTGCTGGCGATCTTCTTCGCGTTCTTCGCCAGACTCATCCTCTGAGTCTTCTGCGGCCGAGGCGTGCGCTCAGCTGAGCGCACGCTCGTCGGCCACCGGCACCAACGCGATCGCGACCAGCGGGAAGAGCGCGGACGTCGCGAAGGCCGCGGCGTACCCCCACTCGGTGATCGCCAGCCCGGCAATGGGGGGTACGGCGGACGCGGCGAGGAACTGGGCGGTGTTCTGGATGCCGAGTGCCCGGCCCGACCAGAACGGTCCGGCGCGTTCGGCGACCGCGGTGAACGCCAGCCCGTTGTCGGCCACGGTGATCGCGGTGGCCAGGACCATCAGGCCCACGGCCACCGACCAGTCGGCACCGGAGGTCAGGCCCAGGAGCAGCATGCTCGCCGCAGCCCCCATCGCGACCCACCGCAGGGGCCGCATCCGACTGCCCACGACGTCGGAGAGGTGCCCGACCGCGATCCGCCCGAACGCGCCCACGAGCTGGGCGATGGCCACCAGCGTGCCGGCCGCCGCGGGTGACCAGTCGCGGTCCTGGACCAACCAGACCAGCGCGAAGGTCCACACCATGAACTGCGGCACCACCAACAGCACCGACACTCCGTGGATCCGCGACAGGTAGCCGTCGGCGGCATACGGGTTGGGCGCGTCGCCGACCCGACGCTCGGGACGTGGCGGGTCGATCACCACGGCCGCCACCACCAGCAGGGCCAGGCCACAGGCGATGCTCGGCACCAGGAGCGCGGCCGCGATGCCGTGCCGGTCGGCGATGACGGCGATGCTGATCGCCGCGACGCCCACGCCGACGGGTTGGGCCATCTGGCGAATGCCCATCGCCAGGCCGCGCCGCCCCGCCGGGAACCAGCCGACCACCACGCGTCCGCTGGCGGAGCTGGTGGACGCGGCGGCCGCCCCGGCGAAGAACAGGGCCACGGCGAGCAGGACGCTGCTGTCGACCAGCACGGCGGCGATGCCGGCGACGGTGGTGCCGGCCAGTCCGGAGAGCAGCACGAAGCGCTCGCCGGAACGGTCGACGACCAGCCCCCACAGGACCAGGGTCAGCATCACGCCGATCGTGGGCGACGCCGCGACCAGGCCGGCCCGGGCCAGGCTCATGTCGCGCTGGTCGTGCAGCACCGGGATCAGGAATGCGGGACCATGGATCATCACGGCGCCGGCGGCCTGTGCGACTGTGCTGGCCGCGAGCATGGCCCAGCGGCGTACGTCGGAGATGTCGGTGGTGGACGACTGTGTCACCCACCCAGTGAACGTCACGGTCCAACGGCGGACCGTTTGATTCTCGAAATGTGGACGAAAATGTCTTGGAGTGCGAGACGGCTGCGACCTCCTAGGCTGACCGCATGACGACGTACGACTTCTCCCAGGTGGACGTGTTCGCGCCGGCTCCGCTGACCGGCAACCCGGTGGCGGTGGTGCACGACGCCACCGGCCTGACCGACGAGCAGATGGCCGCCTTCGCCCGCTGGACCAACCTGTCCGAGACGACCTTCCTGCTGCCGCCGACCGACCCGCGCGCGGACTACCGGTTGCGCATCTTCACGCCCTCCGCCGAACTCCCGTTCGCGGGGCACCCGACATTGGGCAGCGCCCATGCCTGGTTGGAGATTGGCGGTACGCCGGCCTCGAGCGAGATGGTCGTCCAGGAGTGCGGCATCGGTCTCGTCGAGCTGCGTCGGGACGGCGACGTGCTGGCCTTCCGGGCTCCCGGGTTCCTGCGCTCGGGCGAGGTGGACCAGGACACCCTCGACCACGCGCTGAGTGCCCTCGGCGTGGCGCCGGAGAGGGTGCGCGCGGTCAACTGGATCGACAACGGGCCGGGCTGGATGGGCCTGCTCCTCGACAGTGCGGACGACGTGCTGGCATTGACGCCCGACTACGCGGCGATCGGGGACCTCGACCTCGGGGTGATCGGGCCGCACGCCGAGGGTGGTCCGGCCGACTACGAGGTGCGCGCGTTCTGCCCCGAGCTGGCCGTGCCGGAGGACCCGGTCACGGGTTCCCTCAACGCCGGGTTCGCCGTGTGGCTGATCGGTGCCGGCCTCGCGGCGTCGTCGTACACCGTCAGGCAGGGCACCGCCCTGGGCCGCTCCGGCGACGTGCGCATCACCACCGACGAGTCCGGTGACCAGTGGGTCGGCGGTGCCGCCAGGACGCTGATCAGGGGAACCTTGACGCTCTGACCCGACGCTCCGGCGGGTGCACGAACCGGACATGTGGTGTAGGACACTGCTATGGACTCTCGGGTAGTACCGTCGCTGTCGCCGCTCGCCGAACCGATCTACCAGGCCGCCGTGAATCTCGGTGATGCGACCGTGAGTGAGATCGCCAGACACGTTGCCCTCGACGACGGCATGGTCCGGCCCGAGATCACGGCTCTCGAGTCGGTCGGGCTGGTCGAGCTGTCCGGCGGCAGTGTCCGGGCGCTGGCCCCGCAGCTGCCCCTGGAGCGCCTGGCGCTCGAGCACGCGAGGGCGATCGACGCCGCGCGGCTGACCGGCTCCGTGCTCGCCGAGATCTGGACGCGAGCCGCCAACCGGCAGAGCTTCGTCGAGATCGTCACCGACGAGTGCGCGATCAACACGGTGGAACGTGAGCTCATGGACGACGCCGTGACCTCCGTCGACGCCCTGTGCATCGGACCGGTGGCGCCCAGGCGGCTGCCGCCGGGCATGCAGATCCCCGAACCCACCGTGCATCCGGGATTCCACGAGGCGATCGACCGAGGCGTGAACGTGCGCGCCCTCTACGGCGTCAGCGTGTTCAACGACTCGCTCGGGTTCGCCGCCGTCCAGCAGTGCATGGCAGCGGGCGAGGAAGCGAGGGTGTTCTCGAACGTGCCGATCAACCTGACCGTCTTCGATCGCAAGCGCGGCTACCTCTCGGTGCCCGGAGAGGTCGGGTCGCGCCGCGCGCTCGTCGTCGTCCACGAGTCCGGCCTGCTCGACGCGATGGTCTCGATCTTCGAGGGCTACTGGCAGATGGGCGTGCCCCTCGGGGCCGAGTCCGACGTGCACGATCACGGCGCGAGCGAGGCGGAACGCCAGCTGCTGGCCTACCTTGCGGCCGGCCTCACCGATGAGGCGATCGCCCGCGACCTCGGCATCAGTGCCCGCACCCTGGGCCGACGCATCTCGCGACTCGAAGAGGTGCTGGGCGCGCGCAGCCGCTTCCAGCTGGCGCTGCAGGCCAGCCGGCGCGGCTGGCTCTGAAAGGCCCTTGTGGCCACCGAGCTGCCTCGGCGACCACAAGGGCCTTGGGGTGTTCTGTCAGGGAGTGTTGCCTCAGAAGTTGGTGGCCACGTCGTCGATCACGAAGCTGGTCTGGAGCGAGGAGTCCTCGGTCGCCGCGAACTTCAGGGTCACGTTCGTGCCCTTGTAGGCCGACAGGTCGATCGACTTCTGCACGTACGAGCCCTTCGGTGTCGACGCGTTCGAGTAGCTGTGCTTGGTGACCCCGTTGATCTGCACTGTCGCCTTGTCGTACGGCGTGGAGGTCGAGCCCTCGGACGTGTCGATCCGGATCCAGTACGTCAGCGTCGGGGAGGACGCGCTGGCCGGGACGGCGAAGGTCTGGGACTCGTTCTCGGACGCGGTCTGGCCGTTGCCACCGAGCCACAGCTTCCACGTGCCGGAGTGTGCCGGGCGTCCGCTGTTGTTCGTGATGGGTCCGGTGGTGCCGGTCCAGCCGGTCTGGCCGGACTCGAACCCGCCGTTGGTCAGCGTGCCGCCGGGAGGCGGGGTGGTGCCGTCGCACTTCTCCGTGCCGGCCGGGACGGAGATGGCCGTGAACGCCGCCTCGACCGCCTTGCACTCCGCGGACGTGGCGCCGTACAGGTCCTTGGCGGACTTGATCGCTCCGGTGCGAGCCGCGGCGTAGTTGCTCTGCGAGGTCAGGTACGTCGACAGGGTGCGGTACCAGATCTTCTCGGCCTTCTGGTGGGTGATGCCGGAGACTGCGGGGGCACTGCCGCACACGGGTGAGTTGTAGCTGACCCCGTTGATGGTCTTGGCGCCCGATCCCTCGGCGAGCATGTAGAACCAGTGGTTCAGCGGCCCCGACGAGTAGTGCGGGTCCAGGCCGCCGAGCGTCGACGACCAGCAGTCGCGCGAGGCACCGTCCTTGGAGGGCTTGTCCATGTAGCGCAGCGGAGTGCCGTTGCCACGGATGTCGATCAGCTCGCCGATCAGGTAGTCCGGCACGTCGGAGGCTGCGTTGGAGTACCACTCGACCGCGGTGCCGAAGATGTCGGAGGTCGCCTCGTTGAGGCCACCAGCCTCGCCCGAGTAGATCAGTCGTGCCGTGTTCTCGGTGACGCCGTGGCTCATCTCGTGGCCGGCGACGTCGAGCTCGGTCAGCGGGGCGGCGTTGTTCACACCGTCGCCGTAGGACATCTGGCTGCCGTCCCAGAACGCGTTCGACATCTCGTCGGCGAAGTGAACCCGCGAGGGTGCGCCTCGGCCGTCGTTCCAGATCCCGTTGCGGCCCAGCTGCGTGCTGTAGTAGTTGAACGTCTTCGTCGCGCCGTAGATCGCGTCGACGGCCGCCGACGCACGGTCGGTGTAGGAGCCGTTGCCCCACACGTCGTCGGCGTCGAGGAACAGGTCACCGGCCGGGCCCTGGCCCGTGTTGGGGTCGCCCTGGTTGTGTACGTCGGTTGCCGTGTTGCCGTGGGTGTCGCGCATCTCGAAGCCACCGCCCGTGTGGGTCCGGGTCTCGATGGTGACGTTGTCGAGGTGGATGCCGTGTCCCTCGCCGGTCTTGATCTCGTCGTCGGTGGCGAGCACCGCGCCGGTGTCGGCGTCGACGTACGTGTGGAGTCGGGTCGGGACCTTGTCTGCCCGGATGCCGGTGGTCAACACGTCGTACGCGAGCTTCGGGCCCTGCGCGGTCACGAAGACGACGAGCTCGCCTGCCGAGGCCTTCTCGCCCTTGGTGGCCTGTGCGGTCGCCAGCCCCTTCGCCTTCGCGGTCGCGCTGCTCACCTTCGGGGAGAACGACGCCGGCGTCACGGACTTCCGGCCGAAGTTGTAGGTCACGTCCTTGATCGAACCGTTGGCGGCCTTGTGCGACACGAAGTCGCCGCCGATCACGCGCAGGCCGTTGACGGTGCGCTCGTAGCGCACGTGGGTGGCGCCGTTCGCGTCCTTGATGACCGACCTGACGGTCAGCTGCTCACCCGAGGCGAGGCCCAGTGCGGACTTCGCGGCGGCGGTCTTCGACTGTTCGGAGGCCTTGAGGCTCGATGACTCCTGGGCCACCGGGGTGGTCCTGTCGCCTGCGGCCGAGTGTTCGGCCGAGGCGGGTACGGCGGGAGCGATGGCCAGGGCCAGGGCGAGCATGCCGCCGGTGGCGGCGAGCCCGGACTTGATGGGATGCACGAACATTCTCCTTCGGACGTGGCCGGCGTCATTGCCGGCGCGGGGCGTCACCGAGTGTTGCCGCGCGGGAATGCGACCGGAAGGCCTTGGGCTGGCACAGATCGGCAGCGCCGAATCCGGTCACCCGCGCAGGAACATCACCCGCGGAGGTAGGTCAGCACGGCCGAGACCCGGCGGTCGCTGCCTGGCTCGAGGTCGAGCTTGGCGAAGATGTTGCCGACGTGCTTGCGGACGGCGGCCTCGCTCACCACCAGCTCGCCGGCGATGCCGCCGTTGGTGCGCCCCTCTGCCATCAGGGCGAGCACTTCGCGCTCACGCGCGGTGAGGCCCGAGAGTGGCCCGTCGTCGCGCCGTCGTCCGAGCAGCTGCCTGACGACCTCGGGGTCGACCACCATGCCGCCGTCCGCGACCCGGTCGAGGCTCTCCAGGAACTCGCGGACGTGGCCGACCCGGTCCTTGAGCAGGTAGCCGGTGCCCCCGCTCCCGGTCGCCTCGAGCAGTGCGGAGAGGTAGGCGTCGGCGACGTACTGCGACAGCACCAGGATGCCCGTCTCCGGGTGTTCGGCACGGATGGTGGCGGCCGCCCTCAGCCCCTCGTCGGAGTGGCCCGGCGGCATCCGGACATCGGTGATCACCACGTCGGGTGGGTCGTTGTGCACCCAGGCCAGCAGGGCCTCGGCCGTGTCGACCGCCGCCACCACTTCGTGGCCACCCCGCTCGACGATGCCGACCAGTCCTTCGCGCAGCAGGGCGAGGTCCTCGGCGATCACCACCCTCAGGGATCGATTCGGCACGGGCACTCCATCCTGATCTGCGTCGGGCCGCCCGAAGGGCTGTCCACGCCCAGCGTGCCACCGAGCGCGTCCAGCCTGGTGACGAGACCGGCGAGACCGCTGCCGCGGCCGACCGCGGCGCCCCCGACACCGTCGTCCGCGACGGACAGCACGAACTGCTCGCCCTGGATCCAGCCGGTGATCCGGCAGCTCCGCGCGTCGGCATGGCGGGCCACGTTGGTGAGCGCTTCACTGACCACGAAGTACGCCGCTGCCTCCACAGGGGCGGGAAGTCGCCGGGGGAGTGCGATGTCGACCGACACCGGCATCGGCATGCGATCGGCGACCTCCCGCACCGCGGCCTCGACACCGAGGTCCACGAGCACCCGCGGGTGGATGCCGCGCACGGCCTCGCGCAGGTCGGCCAGGGCCGCCTCGGCCTCACCGTGTGCCTGCCGCACCAGGTCGAGCGCCGGGCCGTCGGGCACGTCGAGCTCGGCCCGGCCCAACGTCATGGTCAGCGCGACGAGGCGTTGCTGCACCCCGTCGTGGAGGTGCCTCTCGATGCGTTTCCGCTCCGTCTCGAAGGCGTCGACCAGGTCGAGTCGCGAGCGACGCAACGCACCGACCTGTGCCTCGAGCTGTGCGTCGGTGGCACCCAGCAGGATCCGCGCCAGCGCGGACTGGCCAGCAGCGACCGCCGTCAACGCGTAGGCGAACACCACGTACGCGACCGGTACGCCGACCAGCGTGATCGGCAATGCTTCCAGCGGCGTGTTCGCCTGCCACATCAGGACGTTGACCTGGTCGAACCGGGCCAGCAGGGGGCTGAGCGCCAGGATCACGGTGATGAGGACGGCATTGACCGACAGCACCAGGTCGATGACCCACAGGAGCACGGCGAGCAGCACCGTGTAGCCGAGCTCCCGACGCGGCACCTCCTCCCGCCTCCGTTGTCGGAACCAGGCGCGCACGCCCTTCCCGACGATCGGCGGGTGTGGGCTCGGCACAAGCGGCTGCCCCGGCGCCATCAACCGCAGGCGGCGTCGCTCGAGCGTGCCCACCACGGCGCCCATGAGTGGCAGCGAGGCCAGCACGAACAGGCCGATCACCAACAGGCTGGTCACGATCCCGACCAGGACGAGCGCGATGAAGACGACGAGCGCGAGGAGCCCGGTGAGGGACGAGCCCGCGAGGTAGGCCCAGGAACGCCACGGCCATGACGACGTCAGGAAGCGCAGGGGGTTCCCGGCCAGGGCTGCCCAGGCAGTCGTCGGTCGGCGCATGGGCCGAGCCTAGGGGCCCTGCGGCCCTCGTGTCGGTAGCGCAGGCGCTACCCCCGACCTCTCGCCCGGGCCATCGTGCGGGCCCCGGATCCCGGATTGGCTGGACGCATGACCCAGACCAGGATTCCCCCGCAGAGCCTGCCGACCCGCGCCCACGCGGTCGTCATCGACGGCATCACCCGCACGTACAAGTCCCGCGCCGGGACGGTCGACGCCCTCCGCGGCGTCACGCACACCTTCGCCCCGCAGACGTTCACCGCGATCATGGGGCCCTCGGGCTCGGGCAAGTCCACCCTGCTGCAGTGCGCGGCCGGGCTGGACCGGCCCACACGTGGTCGCGTCGCGATCGGCGGCATCGACCTGGCCGGGCTCTCCGAGGTCAGGCTCACCGAGCTGCGGCGTGAGTCGATGGGTTTCGTCTTCCAGGCCTACAACCTGCTACCGGCACTCACCGCGTTCGACAACGTGGCCCTCCCGTTGAAGCTGGCCGGTCACCGGCCCACACGGGCGCAGGTGATGGGGGCGCTGGCCAGGGTCGGCCTCCAGGACCACCACCGTCGACGTCCGCCCGAGCTCTCCGGCGGACAACAGCAACGGGTGTCGATTGCCCGCGCCCTGGTGACCCGCCCCGAGGTGGTCTTCGCCGACGAGCCGACCGGTGCCCTGGACCGCACGACCGGGCGACAGGTGCTCGAGCTGATGCGGGCGACCGTGGAGCGGGACGGTCTCACCGTCGTCATGGTGACCCACGACCCGGTGGCCGCGTCGTACGCCGACTCGGTGCTGTTCCTCGAGGACGGCCGACTGGTCGGCGACCTGGCCCGGGCGGACGCCGCACAGATCGCCGCTGCGATGAGCGAGCTCGAGCGATGATGCTGTCACTGAGCCGCCAGAACGTACGCCGCAACCGGGCGCTCTTCGCCGGATCCTTCGTGGCCCTGGGCCTCGGCGTGGCCCTGATCGCCCTCAGCACGATGCTGATCTGGTCGGTGGAGGAGTTCACCGCCACGGTCGACCCGGCCGACGAGGAGCTCCTGCTGGCGCTCGACGACACGATGGCGATGCTCGGTGTGGTCGCCGGCTTCTCCGGATTCATGGCCATCTTCATCGTGGCGAGCACCTTCGGGTTCGCGGTCACCGCACGCCAGCGTGAGCTGGGGCTCCTACGGTTGATCGGCGCCACGCCCCGGCAGGTGAAACGGTTGGTGCGCGGGGAGTCGCTGGTCGTCGCGGCGGCGGCAGCTGCCGCCGGCTGTGTGCTGGGCTGGCTCCTGACGCCGGTGGCGCTGTGGGCGATGAACCGTCGTGGACTCGCGCCCGGGCAGATCCCCCTTGCTGCTCCCTGGTGGCCGATGGTGATCGCGGCCGGCGTCGGAGTCTCCGTCGCCTTCGTCGGAGCCTGGATCGCGGCCCGACGAGCCGCACGGATCCCCGCGATCCAGGCGATGCGGGAGGCCTCCGCCGAGCGGTCCAGGATCGGCATCGGGCGGGCGCTGACCGGCCTGCTCTGCCTGGTGGGAGCAGTGGTCATGCTGGTCGGCATCAGGGCCGGCAACGCCGAGCTGGCCCTCGCGCTCTCCATCTTCGTGCCGCAGCTGCTCGTGATCGGCCTGGTCTGCGTCGGGCCCCTCCTGATGCCCCTGCTCGTACGGCTGCTCACCCTCGGTCTGCGCGGCAACGTGCTGGTGGCCCTGGCCCGGGAGAACGTGCTCGCCATGCCACGCCGTACGACGTCTCTCGCGGCGCCGATCCTGGCCATCTCGGGGATCGCGGGGACGGTCATCCTGTCGCTCAGCTTCGCCGCGGACTGGGACAACGGGGTCACCAGGCAACAGCTCCAGGCGCCGGTGGTCGTGACCGGCGGCGACGAACGGACCGGCGAGCAGCTCGCCGCACGCGACGACGTCGGGGTGGCCGACACCGGACTCCTCGTGCCGATGGGCATCGGTGCCGATGGTCTCGAGTCGGGCGACACCGCCGAGGGCATCGACCCGGAGGCTGCGGCTGCCGGGCGAGGAACCAGGGCCCACAGGGGCGATCTCTCGGCGCTGACGGGCAAGAGCATGGCCGTGAGCCGCAGCTTCGCCTGGGATGCCGGGGTGTCGCTCGGGGACGTCGTGCCGGTCACCTTCGGCGACGACGCCAGGCTGGAGCTGACCGTGGTCGCCGTCGTCGACGATGCCAACACCCTTCAGGAGTCCGTGCTGGTGCCGCGCCGCCTGGCGGAGGAACACGGGGGACAGGGCACGGGCACCTGGTTCGTGGACCCAGCGAGCGGCGTGACTCCCGCGGCCATGGTCAGCGACCTCTCACGGGACCTTCCGGACGCGGAGGTGCTGGCGTCGGAGCAGTGGGTGGCCGACCGCGACGAGGAAACCCGGGCCAACAACGTGCTGAGCATGGTCGTGGTCCTCGGCCCGAGCGGGGTGTACGCCGCGATCGCCATCGCGAACACGCTGCTGATGGGCAGTCTCCAGCGACGTCACGAGTTCATCGCGACGCGTCTGGTCGGCGCCACCGAACAGCAGGTACGCCGGCTGGTGGTGCTCGAGGCGGGTCTCGTCGCGGGTGTGGCACTGCTCCTCGGAAGCCTGATCACCGTGGGGGTGGCGGTGCTGCTCCGCGCGCCGATGACCGACGGTCTGCACGACGTACCCCTGACGATTCCGTGGGGCAGCCTGCTGTCGATCGGGGTCTCCTGCGTGGTCATCGCGGTGGTTGCCGCGGTGGCACCGGCACGGGCCATCCTGCGCGGGGCCTCCCCGGCCCAGGCCGCGGCAGGCTGAGCCGATCGGCGCGTCGATTTGACGTGTACCAAGGTGATAATTTCTACTGGTCTACTATATAAACAAAGCCAATCACCTTGATCCACTATCGAAGGGACTCCGGCAATGCGGAAACTCCTCGTCCTCGGCGTCGTCGGGCTGCTTGCGCAGCTCATCGACGGCTCGCTCGGCATGGCCTACGGCGTGACCTCCTCGTCGCTGCTGCTGGCCGCGGGTGTCGCCCCGGCTGCCGCGTCTGCCGCCGTCCACTTCTCCGAGATCGGCACGTCGCTGGTCTCCGGTGCCTCGCACGCGAAGTTCGGCAACGTCGACTGGCGCACGGTCGGCATCCTCGCCGTACCGGGATTCGTGGGAGCGTTCGCTGGAGCCACGTTCCTGGTCAGTCTCGACGGTGACGCGGCCAAGCCGATCGTCGGCGGGATCCTGCTGGTCCTCGGTGCCTACGTGATCTGGCGATTCCTGGTGCTCGGCGGTCGCCGTCCGCAGTTCAAGGAGCGGCCGTCGGTCGCGTTCCTGGCCCCGATGGGACTCTTCGGTGGCGCGCTCGACGCGATCGGCGGCGGTGGCTGGGGTCCGGTGGGCACGACGTCGCTGCTCTCCTCGGGTCGCCTCGAGCCGCGCAAGGTGATCGGCTCGATCGACACCTCGGAGTTCGTGGTCGCGGTCGGCGGCTCGCTCGGCTTCATCCTCGCGCTCGGCTCGTCGGGCATCGAGTGGGGCTACGCCGTGGCGCTTCTCGCTGGTGGCGTCGTGGCCGCCCCGATCGCCGCCTGGCTCGTGCGGGTCCTCCCCGCCCGCGTGCTCGGCGTGGCCGCTGGTGGCCTGATCGTGGTCACCAACGCGCGCACGATCCTCGAGTCGCTCGGCCTCGAGACCTCCACGGTCTGGGCGATCGTCGCGGGCCTGGCCGCGGCCTGGATCAGCGGCATCGTCTGGGCCGTCAAGCAGGAGCGCCTCGCTCGTGAGCAGCTTGCCGCCGACGCCGACGCCGACGCCGACGAGGCCCTGGCTCCCGCCTGACCAACCGTGGCGCAGGCGTCAGGCGCGGTGATTGGGCCCGTTGAGGTCGAAGAGGCTGCCGTCGCTGTTGCGCAGGCTCCCGTCGGGGTAGGTCAGCGTGCCGTCGGGATTCGCGAGGGTGCCCTGTGGGTGCTGCGGCGCGTGGCTCGGGTCGCCCGTTCCGGCGGAGTGAGTCGTGCCCATGTGGGTGGTCGAGCCCGGCTGGGGCGTCGGGTCCGGGGTGGTGGGTGAGTAGTCCTTCGCCTTGTGGTCGACGTCCGGGTCGAGGCGGTCTGCCTCGCGCACCCTGCCCTCGACGTCGGCCTGCTGCTGGTCGACGGCGCGCTGCTTCTCGGCGGCCCGCTGTTCGGCACGCTCGGCCTCGAGTCGGACCTGATCGGCCTCCGCCTGGGCGGCTCGCGCTTCCTGGTCCGTGTTCTGAAGGCTGCCGGCCCGGCCGGCTGCCTCGTGGCGCAACTCGTCGGCCCGGGCCCGACGTGACTCGGCCCGCTGCTTGTTGATCAGTGCGGCGATCACGGCCGCCAGCGCCAGTACGACGACTACGGCGACGATGATCCAGATGATCGTGCTGGTCTCCACGGGAATCTCCAACCTGTTGGCGGGTGGCGCGCGCCCGGGGTGCAGGCGCCGCCCAAGGGTGTCCGGTACCCGTCCGATCCGGTCTTGCACCTTCTTGTCGAGATTTGTGTCGCGCAACAAGAATCCGGTGTTCGCGCATCAACGACACGCGGTTCGCGCATCAACGACACACGGTTCGCGGAGGGGAGGGAGGGGGAGTCTGGGATTCGAGACTGTGGGCGGCGGTAGGCACTGGTCGGGGGTGCCGGACCGGAGTTGGATGGTCGGCATGGACACCGTCGCAGTTGGTATCACCGTGGGCACCGGCCCGGTTTCGTTCGAAGAGCTCGTCGCCGTCACCCGCGACGGCGCCGCGGTCACCCTCGGCGAGGACGCGCAGGCCGCGATCAACCAGGCCCGCGAGGTGATCGAGGAGCTGGCCGCCGGCGAGACCCCGACGTACGGCATCTCGACAGGGTTCGGCGCCCTGGCCACCCGCCACGTCCCCACCGAGATGCGGGCCCAGCTGCAGAAGTCGCTCGTGCGCTCGCACGCCGCGGGCTCCGGCCCCGAGGTCGAGCGCGAGGTGACCCGCGGGCTGATGCTGCTCCGGCTCTCGACCCTGGCCACCGGGCACACCGGCATCCGCCTCGAGACCGCGCAGCTGATGGCCGACCTGCTCACCCACGGCATCACCCCGGTCGTGCACGAGTACGGCTCCCTCGGCTGCTCCGGCGACCTGGCACCGCTGAGCCACTGCGCACTCGCGCTGATGGGCGAGGGCGAGGTCCGCGACGCCGCCGGCACCCTGATGCCCGCCGCCGACGCGCTCGCCGCCGCCGGGCTGAAGCCGGTCGAGCTGGCGGCCAAGGAGGGCCTCGCGCTGATCAACGGCACCGACGGCATGCTCGGCATGCTGGTGATGGCGATCGCCGATCTGCGCATGCTCCTGCGTACGGCGGACATCGCGGCCGCCATGTCCGTCGAGGGCCAGCTCGGCACCGACCGGGTCTTCGCCCCCGAGCTGCAGGCGATCCGCCCGCACCCCGGGCAGGCGCTGTCGGCGGCCAACCTGACCTCGCTGATGGCCGAGTCCGGCATCGTCGCCTCGCACCGCGGCTCCCCAGAAGATGGGACACAGTGCAACCGGGTTCAGGACGCCTACTCGCTGCGCTGCTCGCCGCAGGTGCACGGCGCGGCCCGTGACACCGTCGAGTACGCCGCGCAGGTGGCCGGCCGCGAGCTGGCCAGTGCCGTCGACAACCCCGTCGTGCTCGCGGCCAGCGACGGCCAGGGCGCGAGGGTCGAGTCCAACGGGAACTTCCACGGTGCCCCGGTCGCCTACGTGCTCGACTTCCTGGCGATCATCGCCGCCGACGTCGCCTCGATCAGCGAACGCCGTACCGACCGGTTCCTCGACAAGGCGCGCAACCACGGGCTGAACCCGTTCCTGGCCGACGACCCGGGCGTCGACAGCGGCCACATGATCGCGCAGTACACCCAGGCCGCGATCGTCTCCGAGCTCAAGCGCCTGGCCAACCCGGCATCGGTCGACTCCATCCCGTCGAGCGCCATGCAGGAGGACCACGTCTCCATGGGCTGGTCGGCCGCCCGCAAGCTGCGCCGATCCGTCGACGGGCTCACCCGGGTCGTCGCCATCGAGGTGCTCACCGCCGCCCGTGCGCTCGACATGCGGGCCCCGCTCGAACCGTCGCCGGCCACCGGTGCCGTCGTACGACTCCTCCGCGACGCGGGGGTGCAGGGCCCCGGCCCCGACCGCCATCTTTCGCCCGAGATCGAGACCGCCGTCTCGCTCGTCCAGTCCGGAGCGGTGCTGGCCGCCGCCGAATCAGTGATCGGAGAACTCAAGTGACTGAGCAGAACCCGCGCCTGCCGATCCACGCGCCGCACGGCACCGAGCTGACCGCGAAGTCGTGGCAGACCGAAGCCCCGCTGCGGATGCTGATGAACAACCTCGACCCCGAGAACGCCGAGCGCCCCGAGGACCTCGTGGTCTACGGCGGCACCGGCAAGGCGGCCCGCAACTGGGAGGCGTACGACGCCCTGGTGCGCACGCTGCGCACCCTCGAGGACGACGAGACGATGCTCGTCCAGAGCGGCAAGCCGGTCGGCGTCATGCGCACCCACGAGTGGGCGCCGCGGGTGCTGATCGCCAACTCCAACCTGGTCGGCGACTGGGCCAACTGGGAGGAGTTCCGTCGACTCGAGGACCTCGGGCTGACGATGTACGGCCAGATGACCGCGGGCTCGTGGATCTACATCGGCACCCAGGGCATCCTGCAGGGCACGTTCGAGACCTTCGCCGCGGTGGCGGACAAGATCTCGACGAGCTCGATCGCCGGAGAGGGCGGCACGCTGGCCGGGACCATCACGCTGACCGCCGGACTCGGCGGCATGGGTGGCGCGCAGCCGCTGGCGGTCACCATGAACGACGGCGTCGCGATCTGCATCGAGTGCGACCAGTCCCGCATCACCCGCCGCATCGAGCACCGCTTCCTCGACGTGCAGGCCCGCGACCTCGACCACGCCCTGGAGCTGGCCGTCGAGGCCCGCGACGCCCGCAAGCCGCTGTCGATCGGCGTGCTCGGCAACGCGGCCGAGCTGCTGCCCCGGCTGCTCGAGCAGGGCGCCCCCATCGACATCGTCACCGACCAGACCTCCGCCCACGACCCGCTGTTCTACCTTCCGGTGGGTGTGCCGTTCGAGGAGTGGCAGGCCCGGCGCGAGGCAGACCCCGAGGGCTTCACCAAGGAGGCCCAGGCCTCGATGGCCACGCACGTGCGGGCGATGGTGGAGTTCCAGGACGCCGGTGCCGAGGTCTTCGACTACGGCAACTCGATCCGCGACGAGGCCCGCAAGGGCGGCTACGACCGGGCGTTCGAGTTCCCAGGCTTCGTGCCGGCCTACATCCGCCCGCTGTTCTGCGAGGGCAAGGGCCCGTTCCGCTGGGCCGCACTCTCCGGCGACCCGGCCGACATCGCGGCCACCGACCGGGCGATCAAGGAGCTCTTCCCGGCCGACGAGAAGCCGGAGTACGCCCGCCTGCACAAGTGGATCGACATGGCCGGCGAGCGGGTCGCGTTCCAGGGCCTGCCCGCCCGCATCTGCTGGCTCGGGTACGGCGACCGCCACCGCGCCGGCCTGAAGTTCAACGAGATGGTCGCCTCCGGCGAGCTCAAGGCGCCGATCGTGATCGGACGCGACCACCTCGACTGCGGCTCCGTCGCCTCGCCCTACCGGGAAACCGAGGCGATGAAGGACGGCTCCGACGCGATCGCCGACTGGGCGCTGCTCAACGCACTGGTCAACACCGCGTCCGGCGCGAGCTGGGTCTCGATCCACCACGGTGGCGGCGTCGGCATGGGCCGTTCGATCCACGCCGGGCAGGTCTGCGTCGCCGACGGCACCGACCTGGCCGCGCAGAAGATCGAGCGGGTGCTGACCAACGACCCCGGCATGGGCGTGATCCGCCACGTCGACGCCGGCTACGAGCTGGCCGCCGAGGTCGCGGCCGAACGCGACGTACGCATCCCGATGCAGGAGTCCTGACCGCTTCCAGAAACACTGCCAGCACTGCTGGCAGGATGACGGGATGAGTGAGTCCCGGGAGGTCGTGGCAGCGGTCGCCGACCTCGTCGCCGACGTACGCCGGCCGGTGCTGGTCGGCATCGACGGCCCGGACGGCTCCGGCAAGACGCACTTCGCCCGGGCACTGGTCGACGAGCTCGCGGCTCGCGGCCGGCCCGTGGCGCGCTCGTCGGTCGACCACTTCCACCACCCCCGCGAGCACCGCCACGCGCTCGGGCGGACGCCGGAAGCGGTGTGGGGCCGGCACTTCGACTACCGCGCGATGCACCGCGAGCTGCTCGACCCGTGGCGTGCCGGCGCGGGGTCGACGTACACCCCGGTCTGGCACGACGTCGACACCGATGCGTACGTCGAGCCGCAGCCGGCCAGCGTTCCTGCGCAGGGGATCCTCGTGGTCGACGGGGTATTCCTGCAGCGTCCCGAGCTGGTGGGCCGGTGGGACCTCGCGGTCTACCTCGACGTGCCGCCCGAGGTGACGGTGGCCCGGATGTCGGAGCGTGACGGCACGCCGGCCGACCTCGCGCACCCGGACCAGCAGCGCTACCTGCGCGCCCAGGAGATCTACCGCGAGACGTGCGATCCGGTCGGGCTGGCCGACGTCGTGATCGACAACGCCGACTGGGAGAAGCCCGCGTTGCGCGGGGTCGGTGCCGCCGAAGTGTGGCGTCGCGAGGGCGCCGAGATCGTCCGCGAGGTCAGGCTGCCCGCCGACGACCTCGCACGCGCAGTGGCGATCGACCGGCTCGCCGACGACGGGTCGTAGGTCAGCCCCTGCGCCACCAGCGTCGTCGACCCTCGTCCGTCTCGCGTTGACGGGCCGCGGCAGCTTCGCGCTTCGCCGTACGACGAGTGCGCCACGCCTCCACCTCGGCCTCGACGTCACGCAGGGCCGTGACCACCGGGGGGCCACCCTCGAGCTGCCGGCGGGCGTTGACGATGCGGCGGTTGAAGTCCTCGAGCGTCGAGCGGACCTGCTTCTCGCCGGCCTGCTTGTCGAGCACGGACTCGAGCTCGAGGTCTTCCTTGCGCAGCGCCAGGGCGGGCGGCAGGATGCTGATCTTCTCGCGCTCGACCAGCTTCTTGAGCCACCAGTCGGGGTCGTGGTGCTCGCCGAGGTCGTCGATCGGCTTGCCCGCGCCGGGCAGGTCGTCGAACTCGCCGCGCTCCATCGCCTGCTTGACCTGCAGGTCGACCCACAGGTGCGGTTGGCGCATGCGGGCAGCCGCGGCGGCACTGCCCTCAGGCGTACTTCTCTCGGGTCGGTCCTCGGGCTGGTTCTCACTCGCGGACACGTCGCCACCTCCTCGTCGACGGGAGCTCCGGCTCCAGACTACGTGGGTTTGGGGCGCGACCGAGGGGGCAAGAGGTGCGTGCTGCGCAACCCCGGTGGCCTCTCGGGCGTCACCGGGGCAGCGCGTGGCCCCGGTTCCGCGTCCTCAGCACGACACCGACCACGATGCGCACCAGCAGCGTCGCGGCCGCGACGATCACCAGCGTCCACAGGCTGGTCCAGAGCGACGACGCCAACGTGTCCCACACCGCGCCGAGCAGGTCCTCGTCCGGCGAGCGTTCGACGACCCGGTCGCGCGCGACGGACAGTACGGCGGCGAGCAGCAACAGCGTGATGATCGACCCGACGGCCAGGCGGCCGAGCGTCGCCAGGCGGCGGCGCGCGGTCAGCAGCAGCACGATCACCAGCACCACCCAGGCGATCGGCAGCCAGTAGCCGAGCCGGTCGATCGCGACGTAGCCGCTGCGGAACTTCTCCAGGTCGGAGGTCTTCATGACGTTGATGAACGTCGCGCCCGCCACCCGCGGCGTCGGGATGCCCGACCGGTCGAGGTCGCGCTCGAGGTAGGTGACCAGCGGCTCGAGGTCGATGGTGACGTAGCTGCCCGAGGTGTCGACGTTGCTGTTGTCGTTCTCCAGGACGGCGATCGCCTGCTGGTGCACGGTGCGGTTGGCGCTGGCCCAGACGGTGCGGAAGCGCCTGTCGGAGGTGACCTGCTTGATCACCCGGTTGACCTGGGTGGTCTGCTGGCCAGCCGCGGGAGTTCGCGCCATCGCCCGGACGGCTGCGATCTCGAGCTCGCGGCGTACGCCGGCCAGCACGTGCGGGTCCTCGGCCAGCGGCGTCACCGTCTCGACGTACTCGTCGGTGTCGGTGACCACCGCTGCGGTCCAGCTGCTCACCAGGGCGAGGGGGAGCAGCAGTGCGGCGATCAGGACCAGCAGGAAGGTGAGCGGGCCGGGAAGGCGAGGGACGTGGGTCCGGCGTCGTTCATCGGTCACTCTGGCTCCTGGGGCTCCTTGGGGATGACGAAGAGCGCCAGTGCCGCGATCAGGGCGGCTGCGGCGCACACCGACCATACGGTGAGGTAGCCGCCGAGCGCGGCATGCCCCTCCTCAGGCCCTTCGAGGGATCCGGTCGCCGAGAGCGCGATCGCGAAGACCGCCGAAGCGATGGCCCCGCCGACAGTCTTGGTGGCATTCGTCATGCCGGTGGCGAAGCCGGTGCGCTCGGGTGGTGCGGCCGCCGCGGCCGCAGCGGGCAGCGCCGCCACGAGTGCGCCGGAGCCGATGCCGGCCACCGCCATGTTGATCAGCGCCTGTGCGGTGGAGTCGTGGAACGGCAGGAACAGGGCGTAGCCGAGGGCCACCAGCAGGCAGCCGACGATCATCGCGCCGCGGGCACCCACCACGCGCGCCACGAGCGGCAGGGTGAGCGCGCCGATCACCAGTGCGACGACGTACAACCCGATCAGGGTGGACACGAAGCCGGCGTCGGCGCGGAGGCCGTAGCCGGCCTCCGCGGGTTCGGTGCGGGCGAACGTCGACAGCGGGATCTGCGCGCCGAGCACCGACATGCCGAACAGGAACGCGGTGAGCTGGATCGGCCACTGGTCCGGCCGGGCGAAGAGGCGTACGTCGATCAACGGCTCGGACTGGCCTGCCTCGTAGCGGATGAACGGCACGAGACTCAGTGCACCGAGAACGATCAGGCCCCACGCGAGCAGGCTGTCGACGCCCTGGAGGCGGACCACGATCAGGCCGCCCATCACCAGCCCGAGGGTGAGTGTGATCAGGCCGAGGCCGGGCAGGTCGACGCCGCCGGACGAGACGCCGCGGACGTCCTCGATGCCGAACCAGATCACGAAGAAGCACGCGGTGACCACGATCGCCGGCAGCGACAGCAGGAACGTCATGGACGTCGCCTCGACCAGTGCGCCGCTGGTCAGCGCGCCGATGATCACGCCGGTCTCGAGCGCCGCGACGAGGAACGCCGCGGCCCGACGGGTGAGCACCGTCTGCTGGCCCGACGCGGCGGTGCGGCGGTGGATGATCGCGACCTCGAGCGGCAACCACACGACGTACGCGCCCTGGAGCGCCCAGCCGATCAGGAACGTGGTGAACGACGGCGAGAAAGCGAGCATCCACGAGCCGAACGCGGTCACCGCGGTCGAGATGAGCAGCACGTTGCGGTGGCCGATCAGGTCGCCCAGGCGGGCCAGCAGCGGTACGACGAGGGCGGAGAGGATCAGCTGGGCGGCCTCGAACCAGTTGACGTCGGCGTCACGGATGCCGAGGTGGTCGGCGATGTCACTGAAGATCGGCGTGTAGTAGCCCTGCAGCACGCCGCTGGCCAGCTCGACGCAGACCAGGAAGCCGACGATCGCCCACAGCCCGGGGACGACCGGGCCCTTCTGCTGCGCCGGTGCCATCGGCTGCGTCATCGGATTCCCTTGACCAGGCGCCGGTAGAAGCCGACACCCTCGAGGTAGTCGTCCACCCCGATGCGTTCGTCGTAGCTGTGGATCGACTCGCGTTGCGCCTTGGTCATCCGGAACGGCGCGAACCGATAGACCCGCGGGCAGATCGCGGTGAAGAAGCGGGAGTCTGTCGCGCCCATCATCACGTACGGCGTCGCGACCGCGTCGGGGAACGTGGTCGCGATGGTGGCCTCGAGCAGCCGGAACGCGTCGTCGTCGGTCGGGGAGAGCGGGCTCGGCTCGTTGCTCTCGACGATGTCGACCTTGACCCGTTTGTCGTTGACCACCGTGCGGATCCGGTCGACCACCCCGGCCACGGTGTCGCCGACCATGATCCGCACGTTGATGCCTGCGGTGGCCCGCGAGGCGATCACGTTGTTGGCCGGCGATCCGCTCAGCGTGGTGACCACGGTCGTCGTACGCGTCATGGCGGCGGACTCGGGGCCGGCCGCCACCAGTGCCCGGGCCAGCGCGGGCCTGAGCCGGTCGACGTTGCGGGCGATCGGCCGCAGGGGCAGCGGCAGGTGCGCCGCCAGGCGTCGGAACATCTCCACCGTGGGCTCGGGCACCGAGCTGGGGAACGGGCTCTGGTCGAGCCGGAGGATGGCCCGGGCCAGACGGGCCGTGGTGTCCATCCTCGTCGGCATGCTGGCGTGCCCGCCGCGGCCCTCGACGGTGAGCCGGACGTTGGTGATGCCCTTCTCGGTGACGCCGATGACGGCCAGTGGCTTCGAGACACCTGGGAAGGCGTCGTAGGCGACGGCGCCGCCCTCGTCGAGCACGAACCACGGCTCGACGCCACGTTCGGTGAGGATGCGGACCGCCTCGGGGGCGGCCTTGCCCATCACCTCCTCGTCGCAGCCGAAGCTGAGCCAGACGTCCTGCGCGGGCGTGAATCCCTGCCCCAGCAGGGATTCGACCGCCTCGCAGATGCCGGCCAGGCAGCCCTTGTCGTCGAGGGTGCCCCGGCCCCAGAGCACGCCGTCGTGGATCTCGGCGCCGAATGCCGGGTGCTGCCAGGTGTCGGACTCCTCGACGGGGACGACGTCGATGTGCGCCATGAGTACGACGGGCCTGGCGTCGCTGGCGCCTCGCCAGTGGAAGAGCAGGCCGTGGTCGAGCACGACGGTCCTGTCGAGTTTCGCGTGCAGCAGGGGGAAGCTCTCGGCCAGCTGCCGGGCGAACTCCTCGAACGCCGTCGTGTCGGTGCGCGCGCGGTCGGCGTACGACACCGTCGGTATGCGGATCAGTGCCTGGAGCCGCCCGATCGGCGTGCTGGGGTCTCCCATGGCGCGACCCTATGCGCTACCAGCCGTTGCGGTGCACGACTTCGTCCACTGCCCTTCGCCTGCGCCGCGAGGGCGATCCCTTCGAGCCGGTGTCGGGGAGCCGGTGGCCGACGGTGATCGCGCCGATCGGCTTGAACTCCGGCGGTACGCCGAACTCGTCGCGGAACGACTGCGTGCACCCGTCGGGGATGCCGAAGAAGCACGCACCGAGGCCCTCGTCGACCGCGGTCTGCAGGATCAGCATGGCCGCCATGCCGGTGTCGATGTGCCAGTAGGGCACCGGCCAGCGCTGGTGGGAGGACTCCTTGTCCTCCTCGGCGTAGCGGGTCAGGTAGGCGTCCTTGTGGGACAGCGGCACGATCACCACCGGCGCCGTGCGCATGCCGTCCAGCCAGTCGTTGCTCGCGCCCTCGTCGGGGCTGGTGGCGCGCCAGAACCGCGCCACCGACTCGGGGGTGTCCAGACGCAGGAACGCCCAGCCCTGGGTGAATCCGGCGCTCGGTGCGCGGGTGGCGTGCTCGAGCATCCGGTCCAGCACGGCCGGGTCGACCGGGCGGTCGTCGTACCGCCGAACCATGCGCCGTCGTCGGACGACCTCACTGAACTCCATGGGCGGGAGCATCCCACGTCTCGGATCCGAGACGCGTCGCGGGCGGGCCGCGTTGACCCGGGGACCCGCGACCGGTGGACTGTCGGGGTGACCTTCGAGCAGCTGTGGCGTGACCTCGACCCGATCGGACGCTCGGCGAGCAGCGGCGGCTACTTCCGACAACCCTTCGGATCCGCAGAGCGCGAGTGCCACGCCTGGTTCCTCGAGCAGTGTGCGACCCGCGGGCTCGAGGTCGAGTCCGACGGCAACGGCAACACGATCGGCTGGTGGCGCGCCGCGTCGGCGGGGGGTCCGGGCGTCCTCACCGGCTCCCACCTCGACTCCGTGCTCGACGGCGGGGCGTACGACGGTCCGCTGGGCGTGGTCTCGTCGTTCGCGGCGATCGATCACCTGCGCGACCGTGGCTTCGTGCCCGCGCGTCCCATCGGCATCGGCGCCTTCGTCGAGGAGGAGGGCTCACGCTTCGGGCTCGCCTGTCTCGGCTCGCGCCTGATGACCGGTGCCACCACTCCCGAGCAGGCCCGGGAGCTGCGTGACCGCGCCGGCGTCCCGTTGCTCGACGCGATGTCGGCGGCCGGTCTGGAGCCCGAGCTCGGCACCGGTCACCTGCTCGAGAACGTCGGGGTCTTCGTCGAGCTGCACGTCGAGCAGGGCCGCGACCTCGTCGACCGTGGCGCGGCCGTGGGTGTGGCCAGCGAGATCTGGCCCCACGGGCGCTACCGCTTCGACTTCACCGGCGAGGCCAACCACGCCGGCACCACCCGCATGGAGGACCGGCACGACCCGATGCTGACCTACGCGATGACCGCCCTGGCGGCCAACAAGCAGGCCAGGCTGTCGGGGGAGCGGGCCACGTTCGGCCGCATCGAGGCCGTCCCCAACGGCACCAACGCCGTGCCCTCGAGGGTCACCGCCTGGCTCGACGCGCGCTGCGCCACCGACGACTCGTTGGCGGCGCTGATGGCCGAGATCGAGCGGATGGGCCACGACCGGGCCGGACTCGACGGCACAGTGCTGGCGGTGACCGCGGAGTCGGTCTCCGGGGCGGTGCACTTCGACGACGACCTGGCCAGGCGGCTCGCGACCGGCCACGCTGTCGGTGACTGGCCGATCATCCCGACCCAGGCCGGCCACGACGCCGGCGTCCTCTCCGCCGCGGGCATCCCGACCGCGATGCTCTTCGTCCGCAACCCCACCGGGGTCTCCCACTCGCCTGCCGAGTTCGCCGAGACCGCCGACTGCCTGGTCGGCGTCGAGGCACTCGCCACGACGCTGGAAAGACTGGCTGGAGAGGGTGCGGCCGGGTGAGCACGTCCTACCTGCTGGAGAAGGCACTGGTCGGCGATCGGGTCGAGGACGACGTCGTCGTGACGGTCGAGGACGGCCGCTTCGTCGACGTACTCCCCCGGCACACGGGCGACGGGGACGCGCGGCCGATCCGGCTGGCCGGGCTGAGCCTCCCGGGGCTGGCGAACTGCCACTCACACGCGTTCCACCGGGCCCTGCGCGGCCACACGCAGGGCAGTCACACGCGGGGCGGCCTGGGCAGCTTCTGGACCTGGCGCGAGCAGATGTACGCCGTCGCCGAGCGCCTGACCCCGGAGACGTACTACGAACTGGCCCGGGCCACCTACCGCGAGATGCTCGCCGCGGGCATCACCGCGGTGGGTGAGTTCCACTACCTGCACCACCAGCCCGACGGCACGGCGTACGCCGACCCGAACGAGATGGGCCACGCGCTGATCGCCGCGGCGAGGGACGCCGGGATCCGGATCGCGCTGCTCGACACGTGCTACCTCGCGTCCGGTATCGGCAAGGAGCCCGAGGGCGTGCAGGTGCGCTACTCCGACGGTGACGCGGACCGCTGGGCGGAGCGTGTGGACGCACTGAAGGGCGATGACTCGACCGTCATCGGTGCCGCGATCCACTCCGTGCGCGCCGTCCCGAAGGACCAGATCCCGACCGTTTCCCACCAAGCACGAGGCAAACCCCTCCACGTGCACCTCAGCGAGCAGGTCGCCGAGAACGAGCAGTGCCTGGCCGCCCACGGTTGCACGCCGACCGAGCTGCTCGAGGGTGCCGGCGCCCTGGGCGAGATGACCAGCGCGGTCCACGCCACCCACCTCACCGACCACGACCTGGCCCTGCTCGGCGGGTCACAGGCCCGCGCCTGCTTCTGCCCGACCACCGAACGGGACCTCGGCGACGGCGTCGGACCGGCCCGCGCCCTGGCCGACCACGGCGCCCGGCTGACCCTCGGGTCCGACAGCCACGCGGTGATCGACCCGTTCGAGGAGATGCGCGCGGTCGAGCTCGACGAGCGCCTGGCCACCCAGAAGCGCGGCCACTGGACGGCGATCGACCTGCTGCACGCCGCCACCCACGAGGGCCACGCCAGCCTGGGCTTCCCCGACGCCGGCCGCATCGCGGTCGGGCAGCGCGCCGACCTGGTCACCCTCGACCTGACCAGCCCGCGCACCGCCGGCACCGGCGCCGGCCCCGAGACGGCGGTCTTCGCAGCCGTCGCCGAGGACGTCCGCTCGGTGATGGTCGACGGCGTGCTCCACGAGACCGCAGCCACCCGTCACGAGATCGGCCACGAACTGCAGGCCGCGATCGAAGGAGTCCGATGAGCAGTCCGATGAGCACCCTGGTCACCAACATCGGCGAGCTGGTCACCTGGCAGCACGACCGGCCCACCCTCGACCGGGCGGCGATGGTCGTCGAGCACGGCAAGGTGGCCTGGGTGGGCCCGGCGATCGACGCACCGGAAGCCGACGCGACGTACGACGTCGGCGGCCGGGCCGTCATCCCGGGCTTCGTCGACAGCCACAGCCACCTCGTCTTCGCCGGCGACCGGGCCAAGGAGTTCACCGCGCGGATGGCCGGCGAGGCCTACGCCGCCGGCGGCATCCGTACGACGGTGCGTGCGACGCGCGCCGCCACCGACGAACAGCTCACCTCCCACGTGGGCCGGCTGGTGCAGGAGATGCGCCGGCAGGGCACCACCACCCTCGAGATCAAGAGCGGCTACGGACTCAGCGTCCTCGACGAGGCCAGGTCGCTGGCCGTCGCGCGACAGTTCACCGACGAGACCACGTTCCTCGGCGCCCACGTCGTGCCCGACGGCACCACTCCCGAGGAGTACGTCGACCTGGTCACCGGCCCGATGCTGGCCGCGGCGGCACCACACGCCAGATGGGTCGACGTGTTCTGCGAGACCGGCGCCTTCGACGCCGACCAGGCCCGCACCGTCCTCGGGGCCGGGATCGCCGCCGGACTGCGGGGCCGCATGCACGCCAACCAGCTCGGAGAGGGCCCCGGCGTGCAGCTCGCCTGCGAGCTCGGGCTCACCGCGGTCGACCACTGCACCTACCTCAGTCGCGCCGACGTCGACGCGCTGGCCCAGAGCGGCACGATCGCCACCCTGCTCCCCGGGGTCGAGTTCTCCACGAAGCACCCGTTCCCCGATGCGCGTGCCCTGCTGGCGGCCGGGGTGTCGATCGCGATCGCCACCGACTGCAACCCCGGGTCGTGCTTCACCAGCTCCATGCCGTTCTGCATCGCCCTCGCCGTACGCGAGATGGGGCTGACCCCGACTCAGGCGCTCGACGCCGCCACGCGCGGTGGAGCCGGGGCCCTGGCCCGCGACGACGTCGGCACGCTGACGGTCGGGAGCCGGGCCGACTTCGCCGTCCTCGACGCCCCGAACCACCTGCACCTGGCCTACCGGCCCGGCGTACCACTTGTGCAGGAGACATGGGTGGCGGGTCGGCGAATCTGACCCCCCGGATCTGAGGCACCCAGGAGCCCACCTAGGGCTCACGCCCCATGTGGTGGCCTACCTCAGGCGCGCAGTCTCTGTGGCATGGACACGAACAGCATCTACTACGCCAACGCCGAGATCGACTACCGCAACAACCGGAACCGTGAGCTGTGGAAGCCCGTCCGCCGTCGTCGCAAGCTGCGCGACGCGGACCGAATCCCTTCAGTACGCCGCCCACTGGACGACGACATCGCGAGTTGAGCACCGTGCGGGTGAAACCCGCGAGCGAAACCACCCACGAACCCGGCATCATGGGGGACGTGGCGTCTCTCGGAACTCAACAGGCCCTCGTCGGACGCGACACCGAACTCGCTGAGCTCAGCGAAATGCTCGGAGTCCGTCCGCCGAGGGTCGAGGCGCGCCAGAACGCCCAGCCCACTGCCCAGTCCAATGCCCAACCGAATGTCGTGCTCCTGGCCGGTGACGCCGGGGTCGGCAAGACCCGCCTGCTGACCGAGCTGCGCGACGTCGCCTTCGCCGAGGGCTGGCAGGTCGTCGCCGGCCACTGCCTCGACTTCGGCGACAGCGCCCTGCCCTACCTCCCGTTCTCCGAGGTGATGGGCCGCCTGGCCACCGACCTGCCCGACGTGGTCGACACCGTCGCCGGCATGCACCCGGGCCTCGGCCGCCTCCAACCCGGCCGCCGCATGCTCAGCGGCGACGCCGGAGAGGGCTCGGTCGACCGCTCCGACATCTTCGAGGCCGTGCACGCCCTGCTCGAGGCCGCCGCCGCGAAGGCCCCGACGCTGCTGGTGATCGAAGACGCCCACTGGGCCGACCAGTCCACCCGCGACCTGATCAGCTTCCTGTGCAGCCGGCCCTTCCTCGAGCCGGTCGCGATGGTGGTCAGCTACCGCGCCGAAGACCTGCACCGCCGCCACCCCCTGCGTGCCCAGGTTGCCGAGTGGTCCCGCATCCGCGGCGTCGAGCGCCTCATGCTCAGCCCCCTCGGCCCGGCAGCCGTGCGCGAGCTGATCCGCGAGCTGCACCCCGACACCCTCACCGAGTCCGGTGTCTCCGACATCGTCGACCGCGCCGAGGGCAACGCCTTCTTCGTCGAGGAGCTGGTCGGCGCGACCTGGGCCTCCCGTGTCCCCGAGGACCTCGCCGACCTGCTGCTGGTCCGGCTCGACCGGCTCGACGACGTCGGCCGCCAGGTGGTGCGCGCCATCTCCGTCGCCGGACGCCGGGTCTCCCACCGCCTCCTCGTCGAGGCCAGTGGCGTGTCCGAGGGCGACCTCGACCGCGCCCTGCGCTCCGCGGTCGACTCCCACGTCCTGGTCACCTCGCGCGACGACGCCTACGCCTTCCGCCACGCCCTGCTGGCCGAGGCGATCTACGACGACCTGCTCCCCGGCGAACGGGTCCGGCTGCACGCGTCGTACGCCGGGGCCCTGCGCGACGGTCGCGCCGGCGGTACGGCGGCCGAGCTCGCGCACCACGCCCGGGCGGCCCGCGACTTCGCCACCGCACTTGATGCCAGCATCCGTGCCGGTGACGAGGCGATGGCCGTCGGTGGGCCTCAAGAGGCCTCGCGTCACTACGAGCACGCCCTCGAGATCGCCAGCGACCCGAAGCTCGCCGCCGACATCGACGTGACCGACCTGGTGGTCAAGGCCAGCGACGCCCTGCTCGCCGTCGGCCAGCCCCACCGCGGGCTGACGTTGCTCGAGCGACACCTGGCCTCCCTGTCCGACGACACCGACCCCGAGGCGCTGGCCCACCTGCACCTGGCCGCTGCCCAGACCGCCCAGCTGTTCGACAACGACGCCAACTGGGAGGCGCATGCCGAGCAGGGCTATGCCCTCATCCCCACCGAGCCGACTCGCGGACGGGCCAAGCTGCTGGCCATCTTCGCCCGGGTGATGCTCGGCAGCGACACCAAGGAGCGCGCCCGCGAGGCCGCGATGGAGGCGCTCGCGCTCTCCGAGACGCACAGCCTGTCGAAGACCGCGGCCGACGTGACGGTGACCATGGTCGGCCTCGACAAACGAGTGCCGATGGAAGAGCTCGAGGTCGCCCTCGAGGACGCCGTACGCCGCGGCCTCGAGACCGGTGCGATCAACTCCGAGCTGCGCGCCCTCTATCTGCTCGGCCGCGCCTATCAGGACCGTGGCCGGTTCACCGAGGCCTGCGAGGCGTTCGCCCGGGGCACCGCACGGGCCAAGGAGGCCGGCGTGCCGTGGGCGCCGTACGCCTTCGACTGCCGGTTCCAGCACGCCCAGATCGCCTACGTGGTCGGCATGTGGGAGTCGGTGCTCGCGCTCACCGACATGACCGGGCAGTCGCCGCCGACGATGGCCGAGGACATGCTGGTCGCGCTGCGGCTGGCCGTCCTCACCGCCCGCGGTGGGGCGCACGCGACCGAGCTGCGCAGGCTGCGCAAGCACTGGGCGCGCGACGGGGTGCTGGCGATCATCTCGGCGCCGGTCGAGATCGAGGCGCTCGGACGGGCCGCCAAGCCGCAGGCCGTGGTCGACACCCACGACCTGGTCATCGACACGCTCACCCCCAACTGGCCCGAGCTCTTCCAGGCCCGGGTGCGCTTGTCCACGGTCACCATCGCCGCCCTCTCGGCGTCGGTGCCGGTGATGAGCACCGACGAACGGGCGACGTACGCCGCCACCGCCGAGAAGCTGCTCGCCGTCGGGCACCGCGTCCTCGACGCGGCCGCGGAGTCCGCGGTGCTGTGGGGTCCCGAGGGGCGGGCCTGGGGCAAACGGCTCGACGCCGAGATCCTGCGTTTCCGCTGGCTGGCCGGCATCGACACCCCGCCGGTCGACGACCTCATCGAGATCTGGCGCGAGACGGTGATCCTCTTCGAGGACTTCGGGCACGCCCTCGAGCTGGCCTGGGCGCGCACCCACCTGGCGTCGGTGCTGCGGGCGTCGGGTGACGTGGCCGGAGCCCGCGAGCTGGCCGACCTGGCCCGCGAGTCCGCGCAGACGCTCGGCGCCAAACCTGTCCTCGACGCGTTGAAGTCGCTCGGCACCACGCCGGTGCGGGCCGAGTCGGCGGCCTCGACCACGCTGACCCCCCGCGAGACCGAGATCCTGACCCTGGTCGCGGTCGGGCGCACCAACGGCGAGATCGCCAAGCAGCTGTTCATCAGTGTGAAGACGGTCAGCGTCCACGTGTCCAACATCCTCGGCAAGCTCGGCGCGTCCGGGCGCACCGAGGCCGCGGCGATCGGGCGCAGACGCGGGCTCATCCGGGACTGATCCTGGGCTCTTCCGGGACTGATCGCCGGGGGCTGACGGGTGCTGGCAGACTGCGGGGTGTCCACCACCACCGTCAGGAGCCGGGTTTGACCACAGCCGCGCGTCGGGCACCCACGTGGGCGGTCATCACGGTGCTCTCGCTGGCCGGCATGCTCGCCGCGCTGCAGCAGACCCTGGTCGTCCCGCTCACCCCCGAGATCCCGCAGATCCTGGACGTCTCCGAGGCGAACGCCTCGTGGATGGTGACGATCACGCTGCTCACGGGCGCGGTGGCCACCCCGATCGTCTCCAGGCTGGCCGACATGTTCGGCAAGAAGCGGATGATCCTGACCGCGCTGGTCTGCATGGTGCTGGGCTCGCTCATGCTGGCCATCGGCACGGTGTTCCTGACCGCCCTGATCGGCCGGGCGCTGCAGGGCTTCGCCGCGGCGATGATCCCGGTCGGCATCAGCATCATGCGCGACGAGCTGCCGCCCGCCCGGGTCGGCTTCGGTGTCGCGCTGATGAGCGCCACCCTCGGCATCGGCAGTGCGCTCGGGCTCCCGTTGTCCGGCGTACTCTTCGAGCACTTCGGCTGGCACTCGCTGTTCTGGGTGTCGGCGTCGTTCGGGGTGCTGGTCACGGCCGGCGTCTACCTGCTCGTCGACGAGTCCGACGTCCGTTCTCCGGGGCGCTTCGACTACCGCGGCGCCGTCCTCCTCTCGGTCGCGCTCACCTCGTTCCTGCTCGCGGTCACCAACGGCGGACAGTGGGGCTGGACCAGCCCCGAAGTGCTCGGCTGCCTCGCGTTGTCCGCCGTCGTGATGGCGGGCTGGTTCCCCTACGAGCTGCGGGTCGGCGAGCCCCTGGTCGACCTGCGTACGTCGGCACGCAAGCCGGTGCTGCTGACCAACGTCGCGTCGGTGCTGATCGCCTTCTCGATGTACGTCAACATGCTGCTCACCGTGCAGCAGCTCGAGCTGCCCAAGGCCACCGGCTACGGCTTCGGCCTCGACGTCAGTGCCGCCGGGCTGGCGATGGTGCCCTCGGGACTCGTGATGGTGCTGCTGTCCCCGGTCTCCGGCATCCTGCTCGCCCGGTACGGCGGGCGCAGCACCATGTTCCTCGGCTCCGCGATCATGGCCAGCGGCTACGTGTTCCGCATCTTCGTGCACGAGTCGGTGCTCCAGATCATCATCGGGGCGACGCTCGTCGGCATCGGCACGGCGTTCGCCTTCGCGGCCATGCCGACGCTGATCATGGCCTCGGTGCCGATCACCGAGACCGCCTCCGCGAACGGCCTCAACTCGCTGATGCGGGCGGTCGGCGGGTCGACGTCCAGTGCCGTGCTCGCCGCGATCCTGACCTCGATGACGGTCGGCTTCGCCGGGCGGCAGATTCCCGCCGAGCACGCGTTCACGCTGATGTTCTGGCTCTCCGTGCTGGCCTGCTTCGTCGCCTGCCTGGTCATCCTCCGCATCCCGGTGCCCTCGACGGTGGCTGCCGGACGCGAGGGCGTCCCGGCGGTGGCGGTCGCCGGAGACCGCAGCGAGACCGTCGTGCGCGGCCGGATCCTGCCCGGCGGCGACGTGCCCCGCCAGACTCACACCATCGTCACGGTCACCCGCATGGACGGCCGGCCGGTCGACTGGGCCCGCTGCGACAACGAAGGCCGCTTCTCGGTGGCGCTGCCCGGCGCCGGGCAGTACCTCCTGATCGGCAACGCCGGTGGCTGGGCGCCGCAGGCACAGGTGCTCGACTTCCGTGGTGGCTCGCTGCAGCACGACGTCGCGCTGGAGCGACAGCTGACTCTGTCGGGCACGGTCACCGACGGTGGCGCGGTCGTCCCCGGAGCCCTGGTCACGCTGCACCAGGGCGGCGGCGACTTCGTGCTCTCCGACCACGCCGACGACGAGGGCGAGTTCACCGTGCCCTTGCCGCTGGCGGGCATCTACATCGTCAGCGCGGCCGGGGCCGACTCGGGCAGGGCCGCCTCCCGCAAGCTCACCGTCGGCGCCAAGTCAGAGGTCATCGACATCGACCTTGCCATGGAGATCAGGGCCGACGCGTGAGGCTCCTTCTCACCGGCGACTCGATCACGGCGGCCGGCCGCGACCTCACCGACCCGACCGACCTCGGCACCGGGTACGTCGCCCGCGTCGCCGCGGCCCTGCCCGCTCACGAGGTGCTGAACACCGGCATCAACGGCCACCGGGTCCCTGACCTGCAGCAGCGCTGGGGGCGCGACGTGCTCGCGCACGCCCCGGACGTCGTCTCCGTCATGGTCGGCGTCAACGACATGTGGCGCCGCTACACCCGTCAGGAGCCGACGCCGGTGTCCCGGTTCGAGACCGGATATCGCGACCTGCTGGTCCGCACCCGCGCTGCCGGCGTCGAGCGCATCATCGTGCTCGAGCCGTTCCTGCTGCCGGTGCGCGACGAGCAGTGGTCGTGGCGGGCCGACCTCGACGAGAAGATCGCCATGGTGCGCCGACTGGCGCAGGAGTTCGACGCGGACCTGGTGGCCACCGACGGGCCGATGGCGCAGGCCGCGTCGTCGGACGGGGCTCGCGCGCTGGTCAGCGACGGCGTGCACCCGACGCCCCAAGGGTTCGACGTGCTCGCCGACTGCTGGCTCGGGGTGTTCGGCGCATGACGGACCCCGCGAACGCCTCCTCCGACCGGTTCCGGTGCTCGGTCGGTGCACTCGACGAGCAGTTGGCCGGATCGGCGGCCGTCGACGCGGCGTACCTCCTGGTCGAGCAGACCGGCCCCTGGGGCAACAAGGCCCTCGCCGAGAGCGGCCTGCCCGAGCACGTGCGGACAGGTCTCGCCGAGACCGCCGCCGAGGCCGGCGTACGCGTCCAGCTGATCAGGCGGCACGGTCGCTCCTCGACGACCGAGGCCTTCCGGGTGTACCTCGGGTACGCCGCACCGGGTCGCGCGTGGCTCGAGACCACCGTGTTCGAGGTGGCCGACGACCTGCTCGACCTCGATCTCGACGGGCTCGCCGAGGGCCGGTCGTCGGGCCTCGAACCAGTCGAGCACCCGCTGCTCCTGGTCTGCACCAACGGACGCCGCGACGCGTGCTGCGCGGAGTTCGGCCGGCCCGTCGTGGCCGCGTTGAGTGCCGAGCACCCCCAGGAGACCTGGGAGACCACGCACCTGGGCGGGCACCGGTTCGCCGGCGCCATGCTCACCCTGCCGCACGGCATCTCCTACGGTCGCCTCGACGTCGAGTCGGCCGAACGGGTGGCCTCGGAGACTCTCGCCGGCCGCCTCGTGCCGTCGCTCATGCGCGGCCGGACGGCCTACGACCCGCCGGTGCAGGCCGCGGAGATCGCCCTCCTGGAGGCCCTCGGGGAGACCCGGGTCGACGGTCTCGAGCTGGTCGAGGTCAGCCCGCCGGCCCAGGCGAGCTCGGCGCGGGCCACGACCAGCAGCGTGGTGTTCCGGCACCGTGTCGCCGGATCGACGACCCTGCACCGGGTGACCGTGACCGAGACCCCGGGCGATCCGGTGCGGGCGAGCTGTGCCGATGCGAAGACGAAGCCCACGAAGGCGTTCCGGGTCGAGATCGGGCGCTTGTAGCAACGCGCTTGTAGCATCCAAGGATGGCTCTCACCGACCAGCAGGTGTCCAGGCTGACCGACGAGCGACTGGCGCGCACCACGCTCCGCTCCGGCAGTCGCAGGAAGTTCCGCCGCGACGAGCTGCCGCCCAGCCTGCCGTGGCCGGCTCTCGCGCAGAGTGTCGGCCTGCTCCGCTTCCGGCACCGGTTCGTGCCCTGGATGCACCGCAAGTTCGGTGACGTCTTCACGGTGCGGTTGATCCCGGGGAGCCAGCCACTGGTGCTCTTCGCGCGGCCCGAGGCGGCCCGCGAGATCTTCGCCGGGAACCCGGAGTTCTTCCATGCCGGCAAGGGAAACGCGGTGCTCGGCCCGATCATGGGGGACCACTCGCTGCTGCTGGTCGACGGTGCCGACCACAAGCGGGCCCGCAAGCTGTTGATGCCGGCGTTCAATGGTGCCGCGCTCCACTCCTACGAGTCACTGGTCGCCGACGTCGCACGCGACGAGGTCTCGACCTGGCGTGACGGCGAGACCTTCCGCTCCCTCGACCGGATGAACGCCCTCACGCTCGAGGTGATCCTGCGGGTGGTCTTCGGCGTCACCGACGGCGAACGGCTCGACGCGATGCGCCCCCGGGTGAACCAGATCGTCAACATCAGCCCGGTGATCCTGCTCGGCTGGGGATGGCCGAGGCTGCAGAAGTACGGGCCGTGGAAGGCGCAGGTCGAGAACCAACGTGCCCTCGACCGGCTGCTCTACACCGAGATCGCCGAACGACGCGAAGCACCCGACCTGGCCGAGCGCACCGACGTGCTGTCAAGGCTGATCCGCATCGATGACGCGGGCGACCGGCTCAGCGACGAGGAGCTGCGCGACCAGCTGGTCACACTGCTGCTCGCCGGCCACGAGACCACTGCGACCGCCCTGGCCTGGGCGCTCCACGAAGTCGGTCGCGACCCGCAGCTGCTGGACCGCACCCGCACCGCTGCCCGTGAGGGCGACACCACCTGGTTGGAGGCGGTGCTGAAGGAGTCGATGCGCCTGCACCCGGTGATCCCGATGGTGGTCCGGACGTTGATGAGGCCGGCCACGATCGGCGGGGTCGACCTTCCTGCGGGCGTCACGGTCGGGCCGTCGATCATCCTGGCCCACGCCCGCGAGGAGAACCACGCCGAGGCCGGCCGCTTCCACCCGGACCGCTTCCTCGAACCGCACGGCAACCGGGTCGGCCCGGCGGCCAACACCTGGATCCCGTTCGGTGGAGGCGTACGGCGCTGCATCGGCGCCGGGTTCTCGTTGATGGAGGGCGTGGCGGTGCTGCGTGAGGTGTTCGCGGCGTTCGACGTGGAGGCGGTGGGCGAGGACGAACCGAAGGTCCGCAACATCACCAGCGTGCCCCGCGAGGGCGCGACGATCAGGGTGACCGCGACCGGGCGGTGAGCTGGGGACTGGTCATGCGGTCCGCCTTCCTCGTAACGGCTCCGTGCGAGCGCTCGATGCACCGTCGAGGTCGAACGTGGCCGCCACGTCGTCGAAGAGATCACTGAAGTCGGGATGGTCGCGGTGGTCCGCGCTGCAGGCCAGCGACCAGACCCGGCTCTCGCGCAGCCAGCTCCAGACCTCGACGATCACGTCGTGGCGCGGAGTGCGGTGGAAGAACCGGAGGTAGCCCACGTCGGCGCCCTGGAAGTCGTAGATGTCCGAGTCCTCGATGTCGACGCGGTCGAAGGTGCTCGCGACGAGCTCGCGCAGGGTGGCCTGGTGCTCGCGCATCCGGAGGTCCGTGGCCCGCGAGGTCAACGTGATCACCGGCTTGAACCCGCTCGGCGGCATGGTCTCCGGCGACACGGTGAGCAGGATGCCGGGCCCCGGCAGATTGGTCGACCGCCACCCGCGGGGGACGTCAACGGGCAGCACGTTCAGCCGCCCAGAACAGGAAGTCGCCCTCAGCCTTGCCGTACACCTTCCCGGCATCCTGGGTCGCTTTCACGCATCGTGCATAGGCGAGGCGGTCCTTTGCGGCCCGGCAGAAGTAGAGCCCGGCGCCTATGCCGACGATTTCCCCGTGGTAGCGGTAGAGCGTGCGAATGTCGCGCTCGAGGGAGCCGTCGGCGTAGCGCCGCTCCAGCTCGTTCATGCCTGCGTCGAAGGTTCGGGTGAGCACTTCCTTGCCGACGGTGAACCCACCTTGGAGGAGACCGATGGTCGGCTGCGAGATCGGACCCACGGGCACCGGGACCTTGGACAGATCAGGCAGGTCGGGGATCAGGTCACCGAGCTTGCTGCCGGAACCGCCGGACGCGGCCTTGCCGAGGGTGCTGTAGTCGAACTCCTGCCAGACCAGAGTGTTCACCTGGCCCAGGGCGAGCAGCAGGGCCTCGTGCAGTCGGTGTTCGTGCTCGTGGGCCCGGGTGGCCACACCGACCGCATGGTCGAGCGCTCCCTCCTGCCCGGGCTTGAGGGCGACCTCGCCGACCTCCGGCAGCGAGGTGCTGACCGGAAGGTCGGCCGCCACGGCGATCGCCCGGGCTCTCTTCATCTCGGCCTTCACGTCGGCCAGCCCGGCTCCGAACCCCTCGAGTGCGCCGGCGAAGAGGTTGATCTCGTCGGCCACCCCGTCGGCGCGGTGGATGCGCTCCTTCACGAAGTCGGTGAACGCGTCGGAGCTCTCGCCGGTCCAGCAGCCGGCAGCAGTACCCATCGCGCGGGCGAGCATGTCGGAGGCGGCGGTGACCCGGCCACCCAGCTCGCGCAGGTCGTGGGCGGCCTGCCGGCACGAGGCGGGCGACCCGTCGACGACCAGGTTGATGCTCATCGGAACGCCACCGCCGCGTACTGGTCCAGGACCCAGTTGACCTGGCCGTCGGCGTCCTTCACGACGTCGACCACGCCGTCCAGGCCGTCGGCGCAGACCCCGAGATCGGCCGCGAACAGGCCGACGGTGACGACGACACGGTCGATGGCGTCTCGGGTGTTGGTGGTGTTGACGCCGGTGTCCGGCGACGGCACGCTGCTGCCGCCCGTCAGCAGGTCCTGATGCGTGCGCATCGGCCCGGGCAGTGCCTCGATCTCGTCGAGGTCGATCTCGAATCCGCTCATGGCCACGACGCTAGGAACCGGTCAACACCCCGGCAACGCGTCGTACGGCGACCTGTGGAAACGAGCGTGAATTCCGTGCAGCCAGATGCACGCAGGCCAAGTTCACCCTCTCAGAACGCGGCGCGAACCTGCTCCTCGGTCAGCCCGTAGTCGTCCAGCGAGTAGCGGTGCGAGGGTCGCTTGCCGCCCTGCCGGGACTCGGCGTCGATCGCCTCGACGGCCGCCGCGACCGACGGCGTCCAGCCCAGGTCGAAGCCCTCGTAGATCCGTCGGGTGGTCGCCACCGGGTCGGCCACGAAGTCGGCGTACTCGACGTCGATGAACTGCGCTGGGTCGTAGCTGGTCCGCGCCGACGCGAAGGTGTGCCACGAGCGGGACAGCATCTCGAGCTGGGTGCGGCCGATGGTGTCGCCGACGAACGTGGTCGACCATCCGGCCGTAGCCTCGGCCGACAGGGAGCACGACGACGCGATCGAGACCACCGGGTCACGGTGCGTCTGCACGATCAGCGCGTCGGGGTAGACGGCCATGATCGCGTCGAGCGCCACCAGGTGCGACGGGTTCTTCAGCACCCAGCGCCGGTCGGGGTCGTTGAGACCGATCAGCTGCAGGTTCGCCTTGTGGCGTTCGTAGGCGGGCGTCCAGTCCTGCTTCGCCAGCCAGGACGAGTACGTCCGCACATGGGCCAGCGACTCGTAGCCGATCGACATCCCGGCCTGTCGCAGCAGGCGCCAGCACTCCTCGACCGATGCGGCATCCATGTAGTGGATGCCCATGAACTCGGGGTTCTCGACGTGGTGCTCGGCGTACGCCGCGTTGATGCCGTTGAACACCGGGTTGTCGGCCCAGGTCGCGCGCGGTGGCCGTGGCTGGGGGAACTCGGTCAGCCACAGCTCCAGTCCCTGGTGTCGCGGGTCTGCGGCGAGCAGTCGGTGCAGCGCGGTCGTGCCGGTGCGCGGCAGGCCCACCACGAAGACCGGCCGCTCGACCGGCACCTCGGCGTACGACGGGTTCTGCGTGAACCCGAGCTGCGAGAGCAGTCGACCCACCAGCGCGCTCTTCACCATCGAGCGCTGCATGTAGTTGCCCTCGCCGGTGAGGCCGGCGGCGGGCGCGTTCAGGTCGTCCACGAGGATCCGCAGACCCTCTTCGTGGTCGGTGCCGCCGAAGTCGGAGAGCCCCGTCGTGCGCACCGCGGCGGCCGCGATGTCGTCGTACGACCCGACGTCGTCGCGGACCCTAGTTGTCATGGAACTCGCCGCAGTCGACGTTGAGCATCGTGCCGGTCACCGCCGTGGCCAGGTCGCTGGCGAAGAACAGCGTCGCCTTCGCCACCTCGTCGGGCGTGGCCAGGCGCTTCAGGTCGGTGGGCGCGGCCTTCTCATCGTAGATGTCCTGGTGCGTCACCCCGGCCTCGGAGGCCAGCCAGTCGAAGTAGGCCTTGTTCACGTCCTCATAGATGTACGACGGCGCGACGCTGTTGACCCTGATGCCACGCGGCCCGAGCTCGGTCGCGAGTGACGAGGCGAGGTGCTTGAGCGTGCCCTTGCTGAGCTTGTAGCCGGAGTACTCCGGCTGCGAGCTGTGCACGACACACGAGTTGACCATGATGATCGAGCCGCCCGGCTTGGTGGGAGTCTCGGCAAGGGCGTCCGCGAAGAGCGACGAGAGACGTAGCGGCGCGAACACGTTGGTCTCCTGCGCGGCCCGCAGGCTCTCCAGCGAGAGTGTGCTGATCGGGTCCATCGGCGGGATGCCGAACGCGTTGTTGATCAGGCAGTCCACGCGCCCGAACTCCTCCAGCGCCGCCTCGACCAGTGCCGCACGCTGCGACTCGTCCGTGATGTCGGTGGGTACGACGAGCGCCCGGCGACCGAGCTCGTGCACCACCGCGGCCATCTTCTCCAGCCGCTTCTCGGTGCGTGAGGCGAGCACGAGGTCGGCGCCCATCTTCGCGGCCTCCTCGCCGAGCGCGCGGCCGAGGCCGGGCCCGACGCCGGAGAGCACGATCACCTTGTCCTGGAGGAGATTCATGCGGAGTCCTGGAGGAGATTCATGCGGAGTCCTGGAGGAGATTCATGCGGACCAGAGTAGAACGTGTTTCAGTTTTAGTCGAGTGATTCGCCAACTGGTCACCTCTGCGCCACCGGGGTGCCGGTTGGCCGTCAACCGCCGCCACCATCGTGCACGCATGGCCCCTCGCAAGCTCCTGCCCTTCGTCGACCAGGCCCACGCCGGCGGTCGCAGCTCGATGACCTGTCTCTACCGCTGCGGAGACGCATGCGCCCACCCCGTGCCGAACGAGTCCGGCAACGAGCACTTCGAGCAGGTCGTGGCCCGTGCGGTGTCACGTCGCTCCGTCCTTCGTGCGGGGGCGGTGGGCGCGGCCGCGGCCGGCGTACTCGGCACCACTGGGTGGGGCGCGATCTCCCCGGCGGCAGCCACTCCGGCCGCGCGCGCGGCGGCGGCTGGCAGTGGACCCCTCTCGCGGTTCACCGGCATCGCGCCGACCCCCGCCACCACCGACGAACTCGTGGTCCCGGGCGGATTCGCCTGGGCGCCCGTCATCTCCTGGGGAGACCCGATCACGAGTCAGGCCCCGGCCTTCGACTTCGACAACCAGGACGTCGAGGCGCAGCGCAACCAGGCCGGCTACAACTGCGACTTCACGGCGTTGCTGCTCGACGGTCGTGGGCGCGGCGGCCGCAGCGGCGTCCTCGCCTTCAACAACGAGTACACCAACGACGAGCTGATGTTCCGCGGGGTGGCCGGTTCCGCCGACCTCTCCGACGACCAGCTGCGGATCGTGATGGCCGCCCACGGCATGACCATCGTGGAGGTGCGGCGTGAGCGCGCCGGTGCACCGTGGAGCTACCAGCAGGACGGTCGCCGCAACCGCCGGCTGCACAGCGAGACCGAGTTCGCCGTCGACGGCCCCGCCGCGGGGCACGACGCCCTGAAGACCTCCGCCGACCCGACCGGCACGAAGGTCCTCGGCACGTTGAACAACTGCGCCGGAGGCGTCACGCCATGGGGCACCGTGCTGTCGGGTGAGGAGAACTTCAACCAGTACTTCGACACCACCGGCGCACTCGACCCCGACCAGCACCTCAAGCGCTACGGGATCACCTCGACCGGTCGCGGTTGGGAGCGCGTCGACCCCCGCTTCTCGGTGGCGACCGAGCCCAACGAGGTCAACCGCTTCGGCTGGATCGTCGAGGTGGATCCCCAGGACCCCACCTCGACCCCGGTCAAGCACACCGCGCTCGGCCGCTTCAAGCACGAGGGCGCGACGATCCGGTTGGCCGACGACGGTCGTGCGGTCGCCTACATGGGTGACGACGAGCGCAACGACTACATCTACAAGTTCATCTCTCGCAAGAAGTACAAGCCCGGGAACCTGCGGCACAACCTGACGCTGCTCTCCGAGGGCGACCTGTACGTCGCGAAGTTCACCGGCGACGGCTCGGACGACGGCCTGCACGACGGCAGCGGCGTGTGGCTCCCGCTGGTGGTGAACGGCACCTCCCACGTGCCCGGATGGACAGTCGAGGAGGTGCTGGTCTGGACACGCCAGGCGGCCGACCTGGTCGGCCCCACCAAGATGGACCGCCCCGAGGACGTCGAAGCCAACCCGGTGACCGGCAAGGTCTACGCGGCCCTGACCAACAACACGGCCCGCCAGCCCGGCCAGGTCGACGAGGCCAACCCACGCGGACCGAACAAGCACGGCCACGTCATCGAGATCACCGAGCGTCGCAACGACGCGGGCGCCCTCACGTTCACGTGGCAGCTCGTGTTGATCGCCGGCGACCCGACCGACCCGTCGACGTACTTCGCCGGCTACGACCGCAACCAGGTCAGCCCGATCAGCTGCCCGGACAACGTCACCTTCGACAAGGCCGGCAACCTGTGGATCTCCACCGACGGCATGCCCGGCACGCTCGGCTTCGCCGACGGCCTCTACATGCTGCCGCTCGAGGGCCGGGAGCGCGGCAGGCTGAAGCAGTTCCTCTCCGTGCCGGTAGGCGCCGAGTGCTGCGGTCCGGTGATCAGTGGTGACGAGCGCACCGTCCTGGTCGCCGTGCAGCACCCGGGCGAGGTCAGCGGCGCCAGCCCGGAGAACGTGGTCAGCAACTTCCCCTACCTGGGCGACGGCCAGCCACGGCCCGGCATCGTGCAGGTCTACCGGGAGTGATCAGCTGATCATCCTGCGCGCGATGCCGACCTGGCGGGCCTCGATGCGGGCTGTGTAGTCGTCGGGAGTGACGCGTTGGTCCTCGAGGTCACCGCGGGTCGCCAACGAGTCGAACGGCACGACCTCGACCCGTGGTCCGTCGTCGGCGCCCAGCGGACGCGCGACCCGCTGCCAGCGCAGCATCATCACGCCCTCCGGGTGCCCACAGGCCTCGAGCCAGTTGGCGACGCCCGGGTTGCGCTCACTGATCACGTAGCGCAGCAACCCGTCCTGCCTGACGTACGACTGGGCGCGGGTCAGTGAGGTCTGGTGGTGCTCGTAGTCGGTCGAGACGTACCACCGCGAGCCAATCTGGATCGCCTGGTACGGCGCATCGGCGCAGGCCGGCACGGTCACCACCATCGCCTCGTCGTCAGCCAGCGAGTAGTGGCCGATCGAGGAGAACTGCGAGGCCAGGCCGCCCGGCGTCGAGGCCGGGACGGTCAGCGTGTTGACCGGCTCCTTGTAGGTGAACCACTCGGGAAACGCGAACCACGTCTTGATCCGGCCGACCAGCATCTTCGCCGCGACGCCGTACCGCTTGTCGACACGGTCGGTCGTCAGTGCTCCGCGCGGCACACCGGCGGTGTCGAGCCGCTGGATGCGCAGGGTGCCGCGCTCCTCGGTGTTCCAGTCGTCGTAGACCTCGCGCACGATCAGCGTCGCGCCCTTACCGACTCCGAGCTCCGGACCGAAGCGCCACTCGAACGACCCGTCGTCGCCGATCTCGAGCTCACGGTCGTCAAAGGCCGCAACGCTTGCGGGGAAACCCGCGTCCGAGTAGCTGCCGTCCATTACCTGGAAGGACAGGTCGGTGGTCGTGCCGCGCACCCCGGACACGACGTACGACGCCCCGGAGTCGAGGTAGGCGTTGAAGTAGATCGCGTCGGGATTGTCGAGACCCTGGCGGGCGTACTGGTGCGTCGGGTTGATCAGCACCGGGTGCTCGAGGTCGTAGTCGAAGGCCATCTGCAACGACGACCGGATCGAGCCGGCGAGGTAGTCGAGGCCCTCGGCGAGGTCCTGCTCGCTGATCGGGAACGGTGGGTTGCGGATCAGCTGCTCGGCCTCGGCGATGGCCCGCTGGAACGCGTCTGTGCTCACAGCTTGCCGATCACGTTCTCTGCGTAGCCCTGGAGGTGCCGGACCTTCTTCTCCAGCGGCTCGGTGTCTGGTCCCTTGATGTAGGGCACCCGGAAGCCGACGATGCAGTCCGTCACGCCCTTGTCCTCGAGCCGCTTGATGCCGTCGGGGTCGTAGGCGTCGTACGAGATCACGTGCACCTCGAAGTCGTCGCGGGTGTCGCCCTCCTCCTTCCGGATCTCTGCCAGTCGGCCCAGCAACCGCTCCAGCTCCTCTCCGTCGCCGCCGGCGTGCATCCACCCGTCGCCCAAGCGTGCGGCGCGGCGCAGCGCGGCGTCGCTGTGTCCGCCGACCAGCAGCGGGATCTTCTCGGTGGGGGCCGGGCACTGCTTGAGCGGGTCGAAGGAGAAGAACTCGCCGTCGTACCCGAAGAACTCACCTGAGGTCAGGCCACGCAGGACGTCCATGCACTCGTCCATCCGCTTGCCGCGCCTGGCCCAGGGCACGCCCATCACGTCGAAGTCCTCCGGCCACGGCGACAGTCCGACGCCCAGGCCGAGCCGGTTGCCGGAGAGGAATGCGAGCGACGACGCCTGCTTGGCGACCAGCACCGGCGGCCGGATCGGCAGCTTGAGCACGAACGGCGTCAGCCGCAGGGTCGAGGTGACCGCGAAGAGGTGGGCGCAGAGGATCATCGTCTCGATGAACTCCTTGTCCTCGAGGAACTCCCGGTCGCCGGTGTCGGTGTAGGGGTACTTCGAGTCCGACTCCTTCGGGTAGATCAGGCTGTCGGCCACGGTCATGCTCGTGAAGCCGGCCTGCTCTGCGGCCTGCGCCAGGGGCGCGTAGTACTCGGCGCGGGTCATCGCCTCGGCGTAGGTGAATCGCATGGACCCCACACTAGAACGTGTTCTTGTTTCATGCCAGAGCGAGTCCCACTGGCGCTGTGCCAGAGTCTGGTCATGGACCTTCAGGAGCTCAGCGACCGCCAGGAGATCACCGACCTGCTGACCCGCTACACCCGTGCCGTGGACACGAAGTCCTTCGACGACCTGGACACGGTGTTCACCGAGGACGCCGTCCTCGACTACTCCGGTGCCGGCGGCCCGGTCGGCCCGCCGGACGAGGTGGTGCCGTGGATCGCCAAGGGCCTGGCCGGTTTCGTGCGCACCCAGCACGTGCTCGGCCAGATCTCCTGCGCCTTCGAGGGACCGGACCGGGCGGCCGTGACGGCGTACTTCACCAACCCGATGGTGGTGATCGACCCGGACGGGAACGAGTCGCTGTGGGAGGTGGGTGGCTACTACCACCACGACGTCGCGCGCACGCCGAGCGGCTGGCGCTCGACGAAGATCGTCGACGACGTGCAGTGGAGGCGTGGCTTCTAGAACGGCACTGCCTGAGCGGGCCCTGGGAGACGCGGCCTTGGCTGAGTCGCTTTCAAATCTGTGGATCCAACATCGGCCTGTAACAATGGGCACCGTCCCCCTCGACCCGAGAGAGCGAGCCCGTGAGCGATTCCGAAGACAAGCCGGTCGTCAACGGCCTGGTGGCTCTCGTTGCCGTTGCCGTCGTGGTGGGCCTGCTCGCCGGGATCGCGGCGATCATCGGCACGAAGGTGCTCGGGGTCGGAGGCGGTGGCGGAGGCTCTGACGACCCGGCTGCCGGTGACTCCCTCGTGATGCCCGACCCTGAGCGCACCACGCGGGCGTCCGACCCCCTGATCACGCTGGAGCCCAGCGACGATGAGGAGTCCGAGTCCGCGGCGGCCTCCGAAACGGCCAGCGAAGAGACGACCAAGAAGCCCAGGAAGCCGAAGGCGGAGATCACCCTCAGCCAGGGGGCGTTCCAGGTCTCGCCGGGCGAGGACCTCTACCTCTCCGGCATCTATCCGCAGGGCGAGGGCGCCGTGCTCGACGTACAGATCCGGGTCAACGACGGGGCCTGGGCCGACTTCCCGGTCGACGTCAACGTGTCAGACGCGACCTTCAGCACCTACGTCAACACCTCACAGACCGGCGAGATCGAGTGGCGGGTGGTCGACAGCGACCGCAAGCTCAAGTCGAACGCCATCAAGGTCACCTACGGGGGCTGATCCCGGTCCCTCGCCTCTGGTCGAGTCGGCGGGTCCAGTAGCCGACCCAACCGGTGCCGGCCAGGGCAGCCAGACCGAACACGACCGATGCCGTCGCGAGTGGCGCGACCAGCGTCACTGCGCTGATCAACAGGGGCCCCGACGTGCCGCCGAGGTCTCCGCAAAGCCGCCAGCCGCCGAGGTACTGCGAGCGCCCGGCCGCAGGCGCGGTGTCCGCGCCCAGCGTCATCACGATGCCCGAGCCGAGGCCGTTGCCGGCCGCGATGAGTACGGCGACCGCCAGCACCGCCGGTTCGTTCGTGGCCAGCGGCAGCACCAGGGCGCCGATCGCGACCGCCAGTACGACGGGCACGGCGACGACCGAACGGCCGCGATGGTCCATCAGCCATCCACCCGGTATGAAGCAGACGATGTCGACAGCGGCGGCCACCGCGAAGACCAGTGACGTCTCGGAGCCGGTCATCCCGATGTGGTCCGCCCACAGGGGGAGCAGGGTGCCGCGGATCGAGCGCGAGGCGCCGATCACGATGACCCCGAGGCCCAGGGTCAGCAGGGTGTGGCGGTGGGCGAGCAGCACGGACGCGACGCTGGCGTGACCGGAGACGCCCTGCTCGGCGCGCGACTCGTGGCCAAGGTCGCGCATCAGTGAGGCCATCACCGCGGAGGCGAGCGACATGACCGCGGCCAGCACGAAGACCGCGGAGAGCCCGAGCCAGGCGATGACTCCGGCGCCGATCAGCGGACCGACCAGCATGCCGACCCGGTGGCTGGCGCCGAGGCTGGACATCGCCCGGGCCCGGTGCGTGATCGGAACCGCCTCGATCAGGAACCCTTGCCTGGCCAGCAGGAACCCCGTCCAGGACGCCCCCGAGAGCACCATCGCGACCGACAGCAGGAGCACCGACGAAGCCTGCCAGGCGATCAGCATGACGACGCAGTCGAGCAGCCCGCAGGCGATCAGCGTCCGGCGTTCGCCGATCCGCGCGACGACCGCTCCGGCGGGCAGGCTGGTCAGCAGCGACCCCACGCCCAGTAGTGCGACCACCAGTGCCGCCGTACCCACGTCCGCGCCGAGGTCCCTAGCCTGCAGGGCCAGGACGGGCAGTACGGCGCCGTGTCCGATCGAGCTCACGATCGTGGGACCGAAGGCCTCGAAGGCGACCGAGCGCAGCTTGAAGTCGCTCGTCGTCACTCCCTGATCCTGTCGGTCCAGACCTGCACCTCGACGTAGTGCTCGAAGTCCCCGTGCTGGTGCCCCGCGTAGTCCTCGGGGCTGGGGCTGTCGGGAAGTCCGTGCCGCGCTGCGACGCTCTCGAGCTCGTCGAGCAGGAAGACCTCGCCGTGGTGGGCCCGCGGGGTGACCTCGATGCCGAAGTCAGCAAGCAGGCCCATGGACGTGACGCTGTCCGGGACGGTGAAGCTGGTCTGCTCGCGCGGCAGCTCGTCGAGTCGCAGGCGCACCTCGCGCGCGTCGGCGTACAACCCCCTGAACCACGCGGACTCACCCAGCACGAAGTAGTGCGGACTCAGCCGTTCGGGACGTCCGCCGCGTTCGACGAACCGAGCCCACAGGCGCTCCTCGGTGGCGCGCCGCAGCGCCATGTAGCGCGGTCCGAAACGCCGTTCCGAACCGGGCACGGCTGCCAGTTCCGTGAGTACGTCGGCCAGAGCCGGCTCGTCGAGCTCGGAGAGATTGAGGAAGGGCCCACGATCCGGCAGGTGGTAGTGCGTGACGTAGTCCGGGATCGCTGGCACCACGCCATCCTGTCAGGGAGTCGGGTGGACTGTCGGTGGTGACGGCTTCAATGGGTTCATGGCGGACTTCAGTGATCTCGATGCGGGCGGCACGTTGCTGTTCGTCGAGGAGACGCTGCTCAAGCGCCGCGAGTGCGAGGTCCATGACCTGGAGCTGGCCCTGCGGTGGGCCGACCTGCACGCCGACGACCCGAAGGAGTGGCCGGAGCATCGGCAACACCGTGGCATGCCGCACCTGGTCACCGTCGGTGGGGCGGGCACACCGCGGGTGCAGGACCTCTCCATCGCGGAGCTGGCGATCAGTCGACAGGCCCACCACCTCGCCACGCGCTGGCTTCTTGCCGATGCCCTCGACCTGCGGCACCGGCTGCCGTTGTGCTGGGCGGCGCTCCACACCGGCCGGGCCGAGGTCTGGCTGGCGCGCCGCATCGCTCGCGCCACGCGTGACCTGAGCCCGTCCGAGGCGGCGTACGTCGACGCAGCGCTCGCGGCGGCGCTGACCGGGGAGCAGCCGGCCCGGGTGCTCGACCTGCTCGAGGCGAAGGTGATCGAGGCCAACCCGAAGGCACACGCCGACAAGATCAGTGCCGAACGGGCCCGCCGTTACGTGAGCGTCGGTCGTGTCGACGAGGCCGGTCTGCGGCATGTGATCGCCCGGGTCGAGCACGGTGACGCGGTCTGGGTCGACGCGATGATCGACCGGATCGCTGCGATCCTCGCCGCCCAGGACGAGGCGGCCGGGCGCACCGACCGTGACCGAGACCGGCTTCGCTCCGATGCCTTTGGGTGGCTGGCCCGTCCCGCCGAACTGTTGAGGCTGCTGCTTGAGAACCAGGGCGACCTCGGCGGCGACAAGGGCGACGAGGGAGACAAGGGAGAAACGCCGGTCGATGATGCGAAACCTGCCGGCAGTGACAGCGAAGGCGACGGGGACGGCGCGGAAGACGGCGACAGCAAGTCGGCGTCCGGCAGCACGCACGCTGACAGTGCCCCGGGGAGCGAGGGCGACGACGCAGGTCACGGCGACCAGCACTCCGCCCCTGATCTGCTGCGCGGGATCAACGAGCGCCTGCTCGAACTCCTTCGCAGCGCCGACCTGACCAAGACCCGCCCCCGGGCCGTGGTCTACGTCCACCTGCACGCCGCCGCCCTGGCTGGCGTCGGCAACGGAGTCGCGCGCGTCGAGGCCGGCGGAGGTCCCCGCCTCTTCGAGCACCTTGCCGAGCTGCTCGGCAACGCCCAGGTGAAGGTCAGTCCGGTCATCGACCTCAACAAGAAGGTCGCCCTGAACGCCTATGAGACCCCGCAGTGGTTGCGTGAACGCATCCACCTGATCAGTCCCCGCGATGCGTTCCCGCACGCCACCACGATCAGCCGCAACGTCGACATCGACCATCCGGTGCCGTTCCAGCACGGGCAGTTGGGCAAGGACGCGCCGCCGGGCCAGTCAGGCACCCACAACTGCGCTCCACTGGGCCGATTCCACCATCGAGCCAAGACCCACCTGCGCTACCAGGTCCGACAACCCGGGCCAGGCACCCATGTCTGGCGGACCCCGAACAACCTCTTCCGACTTGTCGACACGAACGGCACCCACCGACTCGACGAGGCGATCGGTGACGCCCTCATCGAGGGCACATCGGTGGAGAAGGGCTTCGCGCTCACGGTTGCCGAGCACGCCAACCGGGTTCCCGTCATCTGACGCTCGGCTACCGGTAGGCCGGCTCGGCCAGCGGGGGCCTGGAAGACTCCGGCTGCGGTTGGCCCGTCGCGGGCAAGTCAGTCACCGGCAAGTCAGTCACCGGCAGGTCAGTCACCGGCAGGTCAGTCACCGGCAGGGCACTCACGGACAGGTCAGTCACGGGCACGGCAGCCACAGGATCAAGGCGCGCGCCACCTACCTTGCGGAGCACGGCGGACACGACCGCCGGCTGTCCGAGCAGGACGCCCAGCAACACCAGGGCCATGCCCGCCGCCTGCACGGGGCCGAAGATCTCGTGCGCCAGCGCGACGCCGAGCAGGGTTCCGGCCACCGGGTTGAGCAGGCCGATCAGCGAGACCGACGCGGCCGGCATCCGCTGCAGGCCGCGAAACCAGACGTAGTTGGCCAGCGCGGTGCCGATCAGGCCGATGTAGAGGAAGCCCAGCACTGCGGGGCCGTCCACGCGGGGCGGTGCACCCTCCACCAGGAGGGCCACCGGCAGGAGCAGCAGCCCGCCGGCCACGAGCTGCCAGGCGGTCAGGGTGAGCAGGTCCACCGGGGCCTTCCAGCGCTTCAGGAGCACATAGCCGACCGACGACATCGCCACCGCGGACAATGACGCCAGGACGCCGATCATGTCGACCGAGAACCCGGCGCGGAGCACCAGCAGGGAGACGCCGAGCACGCCGACGACTGCCCCGAGCACGGAGGCGAAGCGCGGACGCTCGCCGATCAACAGCCAGGCGACGGCCATCATCGCGATGGGAGCGGTGGCGGTCAGGGTGGCGGCCATGCCGCTGGGCAGGCGGTAGGCGGCGATGAAGATCAGCACGAAGAACGCGCCGATGTTGAGGGTGCCGAGCACAAGGCTGCGCCACCACCAGGACCCCGTCGGCAGGGTCGGTCGCAGTGCGAGCAGCAGGAGTCCGACCGGCAGCGCCCGCATGAGCGCGGCGAACAGCGGTCGATCCGGAGGAAGGAAGGCTCCGGTCACGTAGTACGTCGACCCCCACGCGAGGGGAGCGATTGCGGTGAGCATCACGGTGCGCCACATTGTTTCCATGGAAAGTATAATCGCTTCCAAGGAAGGTATATTCCCGGCATGGCGAATGAACCTGATCACGTCGGTCGCATCATCGAGCAGTGGTCGGTCGAACGCCCCGACCTCGACACCGCCCCGATGGGCGTCATCGGCCGACTGCACCGCGTGGCCGACGCCGTCCGTGAGCGTCTCATCGAGGTGTACGCCGAGTTCGGGCTCAGTGAAGGCGAGTTCGACCTGCTGGCCGCACTGCGTCGCAGCGGGTCGCCGTACGAGCTCAGTCCGAGCAACCTCGCCGCCTCCACCATGGTCACGTCGGGCGCGATCACCAAGCGGGTCGACCGGCTCGAGGCCCGCGGCCTCGTCGTACGCCGCAAGCAGGAGCACGACGGCCGAGCCAGGACGATCGTCCTGAGCCCGGCCGGCAGGAAGGTCATCGACCGCGCGGTCGAGGCGCACTACGCCAACGAGAAGCAGCTCTTGGAGGGTCTGCCCGACATCGACCGGGCCCGGTTGGCCCGCATCCTCCAGGCGTGGGGCGAGCTGCTCGAGCTGGAGTGACCAGATCCAGACAGCTCAGATCCGGTCGAAGACCTTCGGGTCCGGTCCGATCCGTCCTTCGTCGCCACGATCGAGCGCGCTGATCGCGTTCACGTCGTCGGGCGTGAGCGAGAAGTCGAAGATCTCGAAGTTCTCCTGCATGCGCGACACGTGCATCGACTTCGGGAAGATGATGTCGCCGCGTTCGATGTGCCAGCGCAACGTCACCTGCGCCGGGGTCTTGCCCAGGCGGGTTGCGATCTCGCCGATGATCGGGTCGTCGAGGACGGCGCCGCGACCGATCGGGGACCAGGCCTCGGTGAGGATGCCGCGGTCGAGGCCGGCCGTCCGGGCGGCCGTGTTGGCGAACTGTGGGTGCACCTCGATCTGGTTCACCGCCGGCAGTACGCCGGACTCGTCGATGATCTTCGCCAGGTGGTCGGGCTCGAAGTTGGAGACGCCCACCGACTTGGCCCGCCCGTCGCTGGTGAGCTCGGTCATCGCCTTCCAGGTGGAGACGAAGTCGCCGTCGTACTGCGTGGGCAGCGGCCAGTGGATCAGGAACAGGTCGACGTGGTCGAGCCCCAGATCGGTCAGCGACTGGTCGAAGGTGCGGCGTACGTCGTCGGGCTTGTGGTTCGGGTTGCCGAGCTTGGTGGTGATGAAGAGCTCGTCGCGCTCGATGCCCGATGCGGCCAGCGCCTCGCCGACGCCCTTCTCGTTGCCGTACATCTGCGCCGTGTCGATGTGGCGGTAGCCGATCTCCAGCGCCGAGGTCACGGTCTCGGCGGTCTCGTCCGGCGGCACCAGGAACACGCCGAAGCCGAGCTGCGGGATGGAGTGGCCGTCGTTGAGCGTCAGGGAGGGAACAGTCATGCCTACTAGACAACCACGCGCGTGCAATTGTTCCGCGTGGTCAGGGTGCGATCGCTCGAGCCGTCAGACGGCGCAGTCCATGACCTCGGGCAGGACCCTCGCGAGCGCTTTGACGTCGTCGTCGGAGAACTCGCCGTCGTCAGCGGCCGAGATCGAGCCCGCGATGCGCGGCTTGTCGAGCTTGTCGTCGGCGATCAGCTCCAGGCCCTCGTCGGAGATGTCGGAGTCGTGCAGGACCTTCGCCATGCAGTCGATGACCTCGTCGTCGGCCTCTGCGAACGACCGCGCACCCAGGTATCCGAAGAAGTTGTTGTCCTTGTCCTGCAGCGCGTCAGCCAGGTCGTCCTCGGATGGTCGGCCCCCGCACCCGGCCAGCGTGATGAGCAGGAGTACGGCGAGGGCAGGCCCGAGGCGCTTCTTCATGGGGAACAGCCAACCACGTGACAGGCTGTTCGGGTGACCAATGCAGTCGTGGTCGGCAGCGGGCCCAACGGACTCGCCGCCGCGCTGACCCTCGCCGAACGGGGCGTCGACGTGCGCGTGCTCGAGGCCAGGGATCGGGTCGGCGGCGGCACGCTCACCTCCGAGCTGACCGTTCCCGGACTGCTGCACGACGAGTGCGCGGCATTCCATCCGACCGGCGTCGGCTCGCCGTACTTCCAGCAGCTGGGCCTGGAGGAGCTCGGGCTCCGCTGGCTGTGGCCCGAGATCCAGCTCGCCCATCCCCTCGACGGCGGCGGAGCCGGGCTGCTCTGGCGCGACGTGGGGCGTACGGCGGCCGGGCTCGGCGTCGACGGTCCGGCCTGGCAGCGGCTCTTCGGCCGCATCTCCCGCAACTTCGACGCCCTCGCCACCGACGTGTTCCGGCCCATCGCGCACGTGCCGAAGCACCCCTTCAAGCTCGCCCACTTCGGCCTCCACTCGCTGCTGCCGGCGCCGTGGGCGGTCCGACGCTGGAAGACCGAGGAAGCGCGGGCCCTCTTCGGAGGAATGGCGGCTCACAAGTTCGGTTCGCTCACGACTCCGCTCTCCGCGTCCGTCGGCCTGATGCTCGGTGCCGCCGCCCATGCCTACGGGTGGCCGGTCGCCGAGGGTGGCACGGAGTCGATCACGCGTGCCCTCGTCGCCAAGCTCGAGCGCGCCGGCGCCCGCATCGAGACCGGCGTCCGCGTCACGTCGTACGACGAACTGGGCGGCCCCGACATCCTCATCTTCGACACGGCGCCCGACGCGGTCGCCCGGATCATGGGCGACCACCTCCCGTCAGGCCCCCGGAAGGCCTACCAGCGCTATCGATTCGGCCCGGCCGCCTTCAAGGTCGACTACGCCATCGAGGGCGACATCCCCTGGGCCAACCCCGACGTGCTCAGGGCCGGGACGGTCCACCTCGGCGGCACCCTGGAGGAGATCGTCGCCGGTGAGGCGAAGGTCGGTCGCGGTGAGATGCCCGACCTGCCGTTCGTGCTGCTCGGCCAGCAGTACCTCGTCGACCCGCTGCGCTCCGGCGGCGACTCCGGTCTCAACCCGATCTATGCCTACGCGCACGTCCCGAACGCCTGGACCGGGGATGCCACCGAGGCGATCACGGCGCAGATCGAGCGGTTCGCTCCGGGGTTCCGCGACCGGGTCCGGCACGTGCACGTGCGTGACACGGCCGGGCTCGAGGCGCACAACGCGAACTACGTCGGCGGAGACATCTCTGCCGGGGCCAACGGCGGACTCCAGCTCGTGATGCGGCCCAGGATCGCGCGAAACCCTTATTCCACCGGGGTTCCGGGCGTCTTCATCTGCTCGGCGTCCACGCCTCCGGGCGGCGGCGTGCACGGCATGGGCGGGCACAACGCGGCCCTCTCGGCGTTGCGCGGACTATCCGGTTGAGCGCGCCAACCGCAAGGTGACGATCTGGAACGGCCGCAGGGTCAGCGTGATCGGCTCTGTCGCGGCCAGCGCATCGTTCTGCAGCGGTCGCTCAAGCAGGTCGACCTCGGTCACCGCTGACGCCTCGAAGGCAGGCGTCAGCGTGACCGTGGTCCGTGCGCCCAGCGGCTCATAGAGGCGCACGACGACGTCGCCCGACCGGTCCTCGGCCAGCTTCACGCACTCGACGTACGCCGTCCCGCCACTGACGGTGACCAGTGGTGGCACCGACGCACCGACGACCCGGCGCACCGGAAGGTTCAACGCGTAGCCGGCTGCCGCGGCCTCGGCGACCCCCGCGCCCGGCACGAGCGACGAGCGGAACGTGTGCCTGCCCTGGTCGGTCTCCGGGTCCGGGTAGCGAGGCGCCCGCAGCAGCGTCTGGCGCACCGTGGAGAAGGTGCCACCACCGGTGCGGGGATGACGGGTGACGTCGTGTCCGTACGTCGAGTCGTTGGCCACCGCGACGCCGTACCCGCCGTCCTCGACCTGCACCCATCGGTGCGCGCAGACCTCGAACCGGGCGGCGTCCCACGTGGTGTTCTCGTGCGTGGGACGAGTGACGTGGCCGAACTGCGTCTCGTAGCGCGCACGGTCGGTGTGCACGTCGGTGTCGAAGGCGAGCTTGAGCACCTTCTCGCGCTCGTGCCAGTCGACGGTGGTCTCGATGTCGACGCGGCCGCCGACGAGCGTGATCACCTGCGTGTACGTCGATTCGCCGAATGCGCCGTGCACCTCGAGCGACCCGTCCGTTCCTGCTGACACCGACCCGGCCAGGTCGGTGACCTGGTTGCGGTAGAAGCGGTCGAGGTCCCAGGCGTCCCACTTGTTCGGGAAGTCGGGATGGATCTGCAGCAGGTTGGCCGCGCCGCCGGGCGGCAGCACCTCGCGCCCGACGTCGAGGTCGCGGATCGACCTGATGACGCCGCTCTCGTCGACCTCGACCCGCAGGTGCTCGTTCTCCAGCACCGAACCTTCGGGCTCGGTGGTCGAGCGTTTCCTCTCGTTGGTCGAGTAGCGAGCGCCAGCGAGCGTGTCGAGACCCCGTCCCAGGAAGGCGACCGGCGAAGCATCGAACACAGCCCCGTCAGATCCAGCGCCAGAACCAGTCTCGGAACCAGCCTCAGCACCCGCCAACGCGGAGATCGCACGCTCGATGATCGCCTCGAGCTCACCGGCGACCCGTGCGTACTCGAGCTCGGCCTCGCGATGCACCCAGGCGATCGACGACCCGGGCAGGATGTCGTGGAACTGCTGCAACAGGACGGTCTTCCAGATCGCCCGGAGCTCGTCGTAGGGGTAGTCGACCAGGCCGAGCAGGTCGGCGTACGTCGACCACAGCTCGGCCTCGCGCAGCAGGTGCTCGGAGCGTCGATTCCCTTGTTTGGTGCGGGCCTGCGAGGTGTACGTGCCCCGGTGGATCTCGAGGTAGAGCTCGCCTGACCACACCGGCGCGGCGGCGCCGTACTCGCCCTCGGCGGCGGTGAAGAACTCGGCGGGCGACTCGATGGCGACCTGCGGTGAGCCCTCGAGCGAGGCCGTACGACGAGCGCGCGAGAGCATGTCGCGGGTGGGGCCGCCACCGCCGTCGCCGTGGCCGAACGGGATCAGCGACCGCGTGGCGATGCCCTTGTCGCGGAAGTTCGACGCGGTGTGCGCGAGCTGGCTGGCGGCCAGGGTGCCGTTGTAGGTGTCGGCCGGCGGGAAGTGCGTGAAGACGCGGGTGCCGTCGATGCCCTCCCACCAGAACGTGTGGTGGGGGAACTTGTTGACCGTGTTCCACGAGATCTTCTGGGTGAGGAACCAGCGGAAGCCGGCCAGCTTCACGATCTGCGGCAGCGCGGCGGTGTAGCCGAACGAGTCGGGCAGCCACACCTCCTCGCAGTCGACGCCGAGCTTGTCGATGAACCACTGCTTGCCCATCACGAACTGTCGCGCCATCGCCTCGCCGCCGACCATGTTGGTGTCGGACTCGACCCACATGCCGCCGACCGGGATGAACCGGCCCGTCTCGACATGGCCACGGACCCGCTCGAAGAGCTCGGGGCGACTCTCCTCGAGCCACTCCCACTGCTGCGCCGAGCTCATGCAGTGCCGCAGGTCGTCGGTGGTGTCGAGCAGGTGGGTCACGTTCGCGACGGTCCGCGACACCTTGCGCACGGTCTCTCGCACGGGCCACAGCCAGGCCGAGTCGATGTGCGCGTGCCCGATCGCGGTGATGCGGTGCGCGCTGGCGTGTGCCGGCCGCGCGAGCACGTCGGCCAGTTCCGCACGCGCCGCGGCAGCAGTGCCGACCACGTCGTGGGGATCGAGGGCCTCGGCCGCACGCTCCAGGGCGTAGCGGATCTCCCAGCGGCGGGCATCGCCCTCACCGAGAGAGCGTTGGAGTCCGTCGAGCACGTCGACGTCGGCGTTCAGCTCGAAGACGTCGACGTTGCGGGTGCAGATCTCGGCCCGGCTGATGCGGTAGAGCGGTTCGCGGGTCGAGGTGTCGCGATCGCCTTCCCTGGTTGGCGTGTAGCCCGGGCCGATGGTCGGGTTCGCCGCCGCCTCGACGTACAGGTCGATCTCTTCGCCGGGCGTCACCGCGATCCAGGAGTTCTGCGGGTTGAGGCCCTTCACGACGCTGCCGTCGGGTCGGTGGACCAGCGCTTCGGCCTGCATGCCCGGGCGCCGGGTCGACCAGCCCAGGTCGAAGACGATCTCCGGCGTCGCCACGTCAGTGGTCGCGGGATCGGCAGGCACGGTGCCGGCCAGGTGGAACCAGCTGGTGCCCCAGGCCGGTCCCCACCGGTCGCCGACGGAAGCCGGGGCGTACGTCGCCGCGCGCGCCACGTCGAACGCGACCGGCTCGCCGACCGTGCCGTCGGGGGAAGGCGGCACGTGCCACACCTCGACCCGGAGGTCCGCGATCCCGTGATGGATGGCGGGTCTGACCCGCTCCTCCATGACACGCCCGAGCCGGTCCTCGATCTCCTTGCCGCGATCATGCATGGCCCGACACTAGTGGGGTCGGACCGTCGAATCAGTTCTTGAAGCTCTCGACCGGGTCGAAGTACTCGTCGCACTCGCACGTGTAGCTGCCCCAGTCGGCGGGTGCGGCGAAGTCCTTGCCCGACGACACGAACACCATCGTCCGGCGCTCGACGGGGCCCTCGCCGGCCGAGAAGCGCACGAGGTCGTCCTTGCCGTCACCGTTCACGTCGGAGACCGACGTGTTGGGGTTCGAGTCGAGCAGGTTGAACGCGTCCTTCGTGTCGTCGAGCCAGATCTCGGAGTCCCAGGCGTCGCCTTCGCGGCGGAGCACGACGATCTTCTGCGAGACGCCGTCGACCTCGACCACCTCGTCGGCACCGTCACCGTCGAAGTCGCCGACGACGATGTCGTAGGCCGTGGTGTTGGTGGCCACGAACCCGGTCGAGGTCAGCGCCTTCCCGTCGGACTCCAGGACCCCCAGCTGTTCCGCATCGGGCTCGGCCAGCACGAGGTCGTCGTCGCCGTCACCGTCGACGTCTGCGGGAACCGCCTGCGCGACGGCGTCCGAGGAGCTGTGCACCCGCTGCAGGTCCTCGAACCCGTCACCCGTGCTCACCGCCAGCCAGACCACGAAGTCGTCACCCGTGGCGTTGTTCGCGGGTGCGATCACGAGGTCGTCGCGCCCGTCGCCGGTCAGGTCGCCCATCATGGCGCCCTCGGTGAAGTCGGGCTGGTCGGCGTCGTCGACCCCCACCTCCATCGTGCGCTGCTTGCCGCCGACGGACGCGACCGTGACCTCGCCGCCACCCGAGCCGGGTGCGACGGCCACCAGCTCCTGCGTTCCATCGCCGTCGATGTCGCCCTTGATCACCGAGAAGGCCCCCGACATGACCTGTTCGGTCGGACCGAACGCGGAGCCGGTGCTGGCCATGACGACGGCCCGCATCGCCTCGCCGTCCCAGTCGTGGAGGGTCAGGTCACCCCGGCCGTCGCCGGTCAGGTCGCCGGTCACTGCCTTCTTCGTCGAGCCCCCGGGGGTCGCGGACTCGCTGTTGCCGGAGTCGTCGCCGCGCAGTGCCAGTGCAGCCACGATGCCACCGGCGACCAGCACCCCGACCAGCGCCAGTACGCCGACCAGCGCCGGCACGCCCATCAGTCGACCGCGCCGACCGCTCGGATCCATCCCGGGTGGGCGCGGTGCAGTGGGCGGATCCGGCCGCAGAGGTGGCATGGCAGCAGGGATCTCGGCCTCGAGCGCGGCCAGCGCGGCCCGCAGCTCGGCCGCGGTCTGGAACCGGTCGGCCGGGTTCTTCGCCATCGTGCGCCGCAGCACGCGGTTGAGGGCGGCAAGCCCGGGACCGGTCTCCGGCACCTGGGGCAGCTCACCCTCGAGGTGGCCGATCGCCACGTCGACGTCGGAGCCCGTGTACGGCGGCTGGCCGGCCAGGCACGCCCAGAGCAGGCACCCGACCGCGTAGATGTCGGTGGTCGGAGCAGCCGGACTGCCCGAGGCGCGTTCGGGTGCGAGGTATTGCCACGTCCCGGCAACACCGCCGGCCACGGTGAGCCGGTTCCCGGTGTCGGCGATGCCGAAGTCGCACAGGTAGGCGTGCAGGTTGGTCGCATCCGGATCGCGCAGCAGCACGTTGCTGGGCTTGACGTCACGGTGCAGTACGCCGACCGCGTGGGTCGCCCGGAGCGCCTCCGCGACCTGCCCGCAGACCTGCACGGCGCGGTGTGGCGGGAGCGGGCCACGCGCCCGGAGCAGGTCGCCGAGTTCGCCCCCGCGGATCAACTGCGTGGCGATCCACAGGTGCCCGTCGCTCTCCCCGTGGTCGTAGATCGTCGTGACGTGCGGGGAGTCCAGTCGGGTCAGCACGTCGGCTTCGCGGCGGAAGCGCTCCCGGAACTCCTCCCCGCTCGCGAGGTGGTCCGACATCACCTTCAATGCGACGAGGCGGTCGAACCGGGTGTCGGTGGCGATGTGGACGGCTCCCATGCCGCCGGCGCCCAGACGCTGGCCGACGACGAAGCGCTGTGGTTGTTCAGGCACGCGCCCACACTGCCCTACGCCGCCTCACCGGAAACTCTCAGGCCGTTCGGCGAAAGCTCACTCGGTCGGCGCAGGGCCGACGGAGTGTGGGTAGTCCTCCACGCCGTGGGCGTACTCGCGCCACGACTCCTCGGTCTCGAAGGCGAGGCCGCTCGAGAGGGCCACCTTGAAGTCGTACGACGGCGCGTCGTACTCGCCGCTGAAGAGGAGGACGTCGTCGCGCCGATCGCCGTCGAAGTCCGCGACCGACGGGGCCTTGATGCTGGAGACGAATGTGTCGGCCTGCAGGGTTCCCCGCACGTCGTCCTCCCACTGCTCGTCGGCGTAGGTCCACACCACCAGCCCGCTTCCCGTGCCGGTCGAGGGGACGCCGACGAGCTCGTCGGTGCCGTCGCCGTCGAAGTCGCCGGGCGCCAGGAGGCCGGAGGCCTGGGCCAGCCCCTGGGGCGTCGTGGCCGTGAGCTGCGAGCCGTTCGAGACCAGCAACCCCAGCGAGTCGGCCCCGTCGAGCAGGGCCAGGTCGTCGTCGCCGTCGCCGTCGAAGTCTCCGGGCAGCGGTCGGGGCACCTCGGTGTCGGAGGTGTACCACTGCGTGAACTCGGCGAACCCGTCACCGGTGCTGAGGCTCACCCAGATGCCCTGTGAGCCCGTGACGCTTCCGTCGCTGGCCAAGGCCAGGTCGTCGTTGCCGTCCCCGTCGAAGTCGCCCAGCGCCGGATAGAGGGAGCTGGACCCCCGCGGGGCTGCCAGGTCGGTGCTCTGGACACCGTCGACCCTGTCCCGGAGCACGGAGATGCGGTACTCCAGGTCGGCCCCCGGGGCCGTCTCGACAGAGAGGAGGTCGAACTTCTCGTCCCCGTCGACATCACCGCGCAGTGGGACGCCGACCTCCTCGGCCCAGGGCTGCGGCTCGCCGAGGGTGGTGCCGTCCGATGAACGCAACAGCTCGACGTCCTGTCCCACGTCGGCGAGGTGGCTGACGATGAGGTCGCCGAACCCGTCGCCGTCCACGTCGCCGGTGATCGGCCTGTCGACCGGTTCGGCGGCTTCGTCGGCCGGGGGAGCGGTGCTCCGCTCGTCTGAGGTTGCGTCGGCCGGGGCGTCGTCCGAGGTCAGCGCCTTGATCCCGATGGCCGCACCGAGGACCGCGACCAGGGCGACCACGCCTCCGATCAGGAGGCCGCGGCGCCTGCCCGGCGTACGCCCGGGCTGGCCAGCAGCAGCCAGCAGACCCGTCCCGGCGGCGCGCAGCTCGGAAGCGAGTTCGGCCGCGGATCCCTGTCGCTGCAGGGGGTCCTTGCTCATCGCCCGTCCGATGACGGCGTTCAGCCGGCGCGCCAGCGGGGCCGTCAGACCTCGTCCCGGGCGAAGGGTGGGTGGCGCCTGCCGGGCATGGGCCAGGGCGACCTCGATCTCGGTGCCGTCGTACGGCGGGTGCCCGGTGAGGCAGGTCCACAACAGGCAGCCGACTGCGTACACGTCGCTCGCGGGGGTCGCCTGCTGCCCGGAGCCGCACTCGGGGGCCAGGTAGTCCCACGTGCCGGTGGCGCCGCGTACGGCGGTCAGGTCGGCGCCGATCTCACGGGCCAGGCCGAAGTCGGTGAGGTAGGCGTGCTGCTCCGCGGAGCCCGGGGAGGAGACGAGGATGTTGGCGGGCTTGACGTCGCGGTGGACGACTCCCCGCGAGTGGGCGTCCTGGAGCGCGTCGGCCACCTGGGTGCACAGCCGGATCGCCAGGGCGGCGGGCAGCGGCCCGTTGTGCGCGATGAGCTGGCCGAGGTCGCCGCCCTCGACGAGCTGGGTGGCGATCCACAGGTGACCGTTCTGCTCGCCGTGGTCGTAGACCTCGACGATGTGCGGGGAGTCGAGCCGCCCCAGCACCGTCGCCTCGCGCAGGAAGCGGGCCCGGAACGTCGGGTCCTCGGCAAGGTGGCCGGACATCACCTTCAGCGCGACCCGACGATTGAGGTGTTCGTCGCGCGCGGCGTGCACGACACCCATGCCTCCCGAGCCGATGACTCCCTCGACCCGGTAGCGCCCGACCACGGAGCCCGGTGTCAGCGACTCGAACATGCAGCGTCCCCCTTGGCACGTCGTCTCGATCGGTCCCCACACCCTAGAAGGTGCGGGGACCGATCGAGGCGCCGTGGTCGCCCAGGTCGACGCCTAGCTCACTTGAGCTTGAAGCGGGCGCTGATCGAGGATCCGTCCTGGGTGGTCATGGTGGCGGTGTAGCAGGTGCCGGCGCCGGTCGGGGTCTTCCAGTTCTGGATGAACTGGCCGCCGGTGGTGTCGTAGCGCAGGGACGTGCCACCGGTGGACAGGATCTCGATCGGGTCCTCGGTGCCGGTGCCGGAGGTGCAGCTCACCTTGGCGGTGCGGAAGCTGGCGACGACCGCGGTGTCGGTCAGCTCGGTCGGCCCGGCGAACACCTCGAACTTCAGGGGCACGGTGCTGCCGCCCTTGACGGTGTTCCAGACGCTGCCCATGTCGACCGGCTGCCTGAAGCCGGTGAGGGTCCACGCCAGCACCGTGTAGGTGAGTGTCGAGGTCGACGAGTTGCCGGCCACGTCGGTGGCGGTGGCGGTGTAGCTGTGCGTGCCGACGCTCGTCCCGCCTCCCGTGACCACGCAGTCGACCAGGCCCGACGTGGCGTCCGTGGACTCACACGTCGGGGCGGACGGGTCGTCGCCGTAGTAGTAGCTGCCGTCCGGCCCGCCGACGAGGGTCGGCGTGGTCGGCGCGGTCTTGTCGACCTTGTAGGACTTCGTGACCGCGCCGGTGGGCGTGGTGTTGCCTGCGGCGTCGGTGAAGGCCGGGCTGGCCACCTCGATCGCTGCGCCCTCGCCGGAGGAGGTCGCCGTCGTGCTGGCGCTGGCCGGACCGGAGAGTACGTCGGTCGCGGTGAACGTCACGGCCACGTCGGAGGTGTACCACCCGTTGTGTCCCGCGGTGCCTGACACCGTGACGTCGTTGTCGACGACCGGTGCTGTGGCGTCGCGCTTGAGGCTGACGGTCTGCTCGGCAGCAGAACCACCGGCACTTGTCGCGGAGCACGTGTAGCCGGTCAGCGACTGGTCGGTGGTGACCAGCTGGTCGACGCAGCCAGTGAGAGCCACCGAGCCCGGCGACTCGGGCTCGGACACGTGCCAGGTCAGCGAGACGTCGGAGCGGTACCAGTCATTGTCGCCGTCCGGCGTGGCCGGGTCCAGCGTGTAGGTGATGACCGGAGCACTCTGGTCGACGATCGAGTAGGTCTCTGACGCGGAGGCTGTCAGTCCGCCGCCGTCGGTGTAGGTGCAGCTGGCGGTCTGCGTGCCGATGCCATCGACGGCATAGGGGCCGGTGACCGCGCTGAGTGTGGCCGGGAACGACGACGGGCCGTCCTCGTTGTCGGCGACCTCGCAGGTGGCGTCCGGTACGGCGCCCTTCGCGTAGCTTGCGCCGCCTTCGATGCCGGAGGCCGAGAGGGACGGTGCGGAGTTGGCGGGCGGAGCCACCGTGACCGTGAAGGTCGCGGGCGACATGTTGAACGAGCCCTGGCTGGTGTTGGTCACCTGGGTGGCCGACACGGTTGCCGACCCCTCGGCCACCGGCGTCACGGTCAACTGCTGGACGGTGCCGCACGAGGTGAAGGTCACCGACGCCGGACTGACCGTGGCGACCGCGGTGTCCGAGGACGAGACGGCGAGGGTCAGTGCGGTGCCGCCGGTCAGGTTGCAGCCGTTCTTCCCGTCGCCCCCCTGTGGCTTCACGTAGAGCGACGTGGTGCCGTTCGCGCCGCCGACGTTGAGCGGCAGCACCTCGGCGGCGGTGTCGACGGTCAGGTCGAGGTCGTTGGTGATGTCGTCGGCGACGGCGACCCCGCTCAAGGCCAGTGCCGCCGACATGGTGAGCGCGGTGAGTGTCGAGGCCCGGGCGAGCTGCTTCCGGGCGGGGCGGTGATTCTCGGAGACTCGCATGCGGAGCCCTCTTCCTGCTGGAACCCCCTGGCGTGGTCCCCGCCCCGGGACCCCCCGGGGACTCGCACAGTGCCCTCGCTTCGGGAGGGATGTTCGCGATCCTGCCCCGGGCTCGCCCCGACAGCAGGCGAAGCGGGGGATCTGATCAGCGAACCATCCGAAAGGGCTGGTCCAGACAACCGATCGGGCAGGGATCGGTCACATGTTCTCTCGCGGAGCGATGGGAGCCGTGTAGTCCTCGCACCCGCAGGTGTAGCTCCCCCAGTCGACCGGCGGCGCGAACTTCTTGCGTGAGGCGACGAACACCCGGATCGTGCGCGACTGAGGATCGGTCGTGCCCGCGAACTGCACCAGGTCGTCCTTGCCGTCTCCGTTCACGTCACTGATCGCGGCTCGCGGTTGCGACCACCCGACCCCGAACGCCCCGGACTTGTCGGTCAGCCACACCTGCGCATCCCAGGCACCGCGCTTGCGCTGCAGGACGACGGCCTTGCTGTCGACGCCGTCGAGGGTCAGCACGTCGTCGGCACCGTCGCCGTTGAAGTCGCCGATCATGAACTCGTCGACGGTGGTGAGGGTCTGTTCGAAGTCGGTCGGCGTGAAGGTTCCTCCGCCCGACTCGAGGACGGCCAGGCTCCCTTCGCTCTCGTCGGCCAGGACCAGGTCGTCGTCTCCATCCCCGTCGACATCGGCAGGTTCGACGTGCGAGACGACCTCCGGCCCGCTGTACAACCTCTTGAGTCGCTCGAACCCGTCGCCCGTGCTGATCGCGGCCCAGACGTCGAAGCTCTCGGCGTACTCCGCATTGGCGGTGGCCAGCACCAGGTCGTCGCGCCCGTCGCCGTCGAGATCGGCAAGCATCGCGCCGCCCGACCAGTCCGACTGGACACCCATTGCGCTTCTCGCCTTCAGGACCTGCGGCGTACCGGATGCCGAACCGACCGTGACGGTCATCGTCGTGTTTCCCTTGGTGCCGTCAGCAGAGTATTCCGAACCCTTCTCGACGCCGACGATCTCTTCGGCTCCGTCACCGTCGAGGTCGCCCCGCACCACCATCGTCAGGCCCTTCCTGAGCACAGGTGCCGGTGCGGCGAAGAAGCCGCCGCCGTTCGCCATCATGACAGCGGGCGTCGCGTCGAACGCATCGTGGAATGCCAGGTCACCTCTCCCGTCGCCGTTGAGGTCGAAGGTGACCGCCTGTTTGGTGGACGGATCGCGGACCGGCGGGGCCGGTTTCGCGGATGCGGACGCGGAGGGCTCGGCTGACGGCGACGTTCCCCCGTCGGACGGACTGGCGGACGGGCTGCCGGACGCGCTGGGGGAGGCGGAGCCGTCGGAGCGGTCCCCGTCGTCATCACGCAGTGCCCATGCAGCGCCGATGCCACCGCCTACCAGCAACAGCGCCAGGACTGCGGCCCCGATCATGCGGCCACGGCGTCGGGGTCGCGCTGTGGGCTCGGACGGAGCGGAGGGGCGCAGCGGGGGCATCGACGCCGGCAGCTCGGCCTCGAGCCGGGCCAGGGCGTCCCGAAGGTCGGCCGCCGAGGAGTATCGGTCGGCCGGGTCCTTCGCCATGGCGCGCCGCAGGACCTCGTTGAGCCCGGCCTGCTCGGGTCCGTCCCCCGGAAGCTGTCGGATGTCTCCTTCGAGGTGTCCGACGAGGATCTCGACTCCCGAGCCGGAGTAGGGAGGATGGCCTGTCAGGCAGGCCCACAACAGGCAGCCGACGGCATAGATGTCGGTGGCCGGGGTGGCGGGAGCGCCGCCACCCCGCTCGGGTGCGAGGTACTGCCACGTGCCGGCGAGCCCGCCAGCAGCCGTCAACCGGTCGTTGCTCGTGTCGGCGATGCCGAAGTCGCACAGGTAGGCGTGCAGGTTGGCGGCGTCGGGGTCCCGGAGCAACACGTTGCTGGGCTTGACGTCGCGGTGCAACACCCCTGCCGAGTGACTGGCGCGCAATGCCTCGGCCACCTGCCCGCACACGCGCACGGCCTTGCGCGGTGGGAGTGGGCCACGGAGCCGGAGAAGGTTGCCCAGCTCGCCGCCCCGGACCAGCTGGGTGGCGATCCAGAGCGTGCCGTCGTCCTCCCCGTGCTCGTAGATGGCGGTGACGTGGGGGGAGTCCAGACGCGCGAGGACGTCGGCCTCCCGCCGGAAGCGCTTGCGGAACTCGATGCCGCCCGCGAGGTCTTCGGACATCACCTTGAGCGCGACGAGGCGGTCGAAGCGTGTGTCGGTGGCGACGTAGACCGCTCCCATGCCACCGGCGCCGAGTCGTCGGCCGACCTCGAAACGTCCGAACACTTGCGAACCCGCTCCTGGTTGGTCGTTCACTGGCCTGTCCTTCCCACGAACGCCAGGTCACGGTCCCAGGCAGGATGCAGCCAGGTCTCCCGATTCGCGAACGCGCTTCCCTTGGAGACTGCGACGAGGAGATTCGGTGCATCGTTGAGCTCGCCCGCCAGGAAGAGGGCGTCGTCCCGGCCGTCCCCGTTGACATCGGCCACCGCCGGTGCCGCGTTCTGATGAACGCCGGGGTCCCTCTCGTCCGAGCTGCTCACCCGGGCGTTCCACTGGTTGCGGACATGTCGCCACACGATGATTGCTCCTCCGGCCTGGCTGTCTCCGACGAGCTCGTCCGTGCCGTCGCCGTCGAAGTCGCCGGCCGCGAGCGGGCCGAGCTCCTGGGGCATCTCCTGGACGCCGACGCTGGCGAAGGACGATCCGTCGGACTCCAGCAGCTTGATGCTGGTGGCGGCCACCAGCGCGAGGTCGTCGTCGCCGTCGCCGTCGAAGTCACCCGGCACCGGCCGGACCTCCTCGGCCTCGAACTCGCGCCAGGTGCGGAGCCTGCCGAACCCACTCTCGGTGCTGCGGCTGACCCAGATCCGTGCCCGCTCGCCGGAGCGGACGTTCTGCGTGACCACCGCAAGGTCGTCGCGACCGTCACCGTCGTAGTCGCCGAGTGCCGACTTGACGTCGAGGGCCTCGCCGGGAGCTCTCAGGACCGACTTCTCGACCTTCTTCGTGCCGCCGTGGGTGACCGTGACGCGAAAGGCGTCGTTGAAGCCCGTGGTGACGATCGACAGGAGGTCCGACGTGCGGTCGCCGTCGACATCGGCCTGCATCAGCAGGTCGGCGCCTCGCGCCCAGGTCTCCGCCGAGGACAGCGACTTCCCGTCCGAGACCATCAGTCGCGCGGACTTGACCGAGTCGTCGCTGGTCATGAAGACGTCTCCGAAGCCGTCGTCGTCCTGGTCGCCGGTGATCGGGCGGCCGGTCACCTTGACCGGGTTCGCGGACTCAGCCTCGCTCTGCTCATCGGTCGGTGGTGTGGCATCGGCCTGGGGAGGCGGGTTGCCGGGATCGGGCAGGTTGAGAGCCAGACCGACCCCGAGAATCGTGGCTGCGACTGCCGCCACGGCCAACAACGTGCTCCGACGCCTCCGGCGCGCTCCGGGAGCCCGCCCGGTGACCCGGCCTCGCACGTCGGCGGCAAGTTCGCCCGCGGACGCCTGCCGCCGCTGGGGGTCCTTGCTCATCGCCTTGGTGATGACGGTGTTCAGCTCACTGGCGTCGGCCGCGGTGACCGACGGACCGGCGACCAGTGTCGGAGGCGCGTTCCGGGCGTGGGCCAGGGCGACCTGCGCCATGGTGCCGGCGTAGGGCGGACGCCCGGTCAGGCAGGTCCACAGCAGGCACCCGACGGCGTACACGTCGCTGGCGGCGGTGGCCGGCCGGCCGGTGCCGCACTCCGGGGCGAGGTAGTCCCACGTGCCGGCGGTGCTGCGCACGGCGGTGACGTCGTCGCCGATCTCGCGGGCCAGACCGAAGTCGGTCAGGAAGACATGGGGCTCGGCGGCCCCGGGATTCGCGAGCAGGATGTTCTCGGGCTTGACGTCGCGGTGGACGACGCCACGCGCGTGGGCGTCCTGGAGTGCGTCCGCCACCTGGGCGCAGATGTGGCGGGCAAGTCGCGGCGACAGTGGCCCCCGCTCTGCGACGAGCCGGGCGAGGTCGCCCCCTTCGACGAGCTGGGTCGCGATCCACAGATGGCCGTCCATGTCTCCGTGGTCGAAGACCTGCACGATGTGCGGGGAGTCGAGACGGCCGAGCACGGCCGCCTCGCGGACGAAGCGCTCGCGAAACGTCGGGTCCTCGGCCAGGTGTCCGGTCATCACCTTCAGGGCGACCCGACGGTTGAGGTGCTCGTCACGTGCGGAATGGACGACGCCCATCCCGCCGGAGCCCACGACGGCCTCGATGCGGTAGCGCCCGCCGACCAGGGTGCCGGGGCGCAGCGACGTGAACATGCACCCTCCCCCTCGTGCGATCAGATGCGGACGACCCTAGGACATTGCGACGGCCTTCCCGAACGCTCCTTCCCTGAAGCGTCGGGAATGAACCCCCGAAGTCCTGTGTTGGGCCCAGTGAGCAAACTTGAGTTGATTCGACTCAACTTATTTGCCACACTTCCTGCGGCGGCGCAGGATGGGCCCCACTCAGACTCCCCGGACGGTCCGACCAGGACGCCCGGGACCACCAGAAACACACAGTCCAATCCAGAAAAACACACCGGAGGTACTCCCCATGGCACGAGCGGTCGGCATCGACCTCGGCACGACGAACTCCGTCGTCGCCGTCCTCGAAGGTGGCGAACCCACCGTCATCGCAAACGCAGAAGGCGCCCGCACCACCCCGTCGGTGGTCGCGTTCGCCAAGTCCGGCGAGGTCCTCGTCGGCGAGGTCGCCAAGCGTCAGGCGGTCACCAACGTCGACCGCACGATCCGCTCGGTCAAGCGCCACATGGGCGAGAGCTGGACGACCCAGATCGACGACAAGTCCTTCACCCCGCAGCAGATCAGCGCCTTCATCCTGCAGAAGCTGAAGCGCGACGCCGAGGCCTACCTGGGCGAGCCCGTCACCGACGCGGTCATCACCGTCCCGGCGTACTTCTCCGACGCGCAGCGCCAGGCCACCAAGGAAGCCGGCGAGATCGCCGGCCTCAACGTGAGCCGCATCGTCAACGAGCCGACCGCGGCCGCGCTGGCCTACGGCCTCGACAAGGGCGACGACCAGACCATCCTCGTCTTCGACCTCGGTGGCGGCACGTTCGACGTGTCCCTGCTCGAGATCGGTGAGGGCGTCGTCGAGGTCAAGGCGACCTCGGGCGACAACCACCTCGGTGGCGACGACTGGGACAACAAGATCGTCGAGTGGATGATCGCGAAGTTCAAGGCCAACAACGGCGTCGACCTCGGTGCCGACAAGATCGCCAAGCAGCGCCTCCAGGAGGCCGCGGAGAAGGCCAAGATCGAGCTGTCCAGCTCGAGCGAGACCCAGATCCACCTGCCCTACATCACCCACGGCGAGTCCGGCCCGCTCCACTTCGAGGAGAAGCTGACCCGCAGCGAGTTCCAGAAGCTCACCGCCGACCTGCTCGAGCGCACCAAGGCGCCGTTCCAGTCGGTGCTCAAGGACGGCGGCGTCGCGATCGCCAACATCGACCACGTGGTCCTCGTCGGTGGCTCGACCCGCATGCCCGCCGTGACCGAGGTCGTCACCGACCTGCTCGGCGGCAAGCAGCCCAACAAGGGCGTCAACCCCGACGAGGTCGTCGCCGTGGGTGCCGCGCTCCAGGCCGGCGTGCTCAAGGGTGAGGTCAAGGACGTCCTGCTCCTCGACGTGACCCCGCTGTCGCTGGGCATCGAGACCAAGGGCGGCGTGATGACCACGCTCATCGAGCGCAACACCACGATCCCGACCAAGCGCTCCGAGATCTTCACGACCGCTGACGACAACCAGCCGTCGGTCGAGATCAAGGTCGCCCAGGGCGAGCGCCAGATGTGGGCCCAGAACCAGGGCCTCGGCAACTTCGAGCTGACCGGCCTTCCGCCGGCCCCGCGTGGCGTGCCGAAGATCGAGGTCACCTTCGACATCGACGCCAACGGCATCGTGCACGTCTCCGCCAAGGACCACGCGTCCGGCCGCGAGCAGTCGATGACGATCTCCGGTGGTTCGGCCCTGTCCAAGGACGAGATCGACCGCATGGTCAAGGAGGCCGAGCAGTACGCCGACGAGGACCGCAAGCGCAAGGAAGCCGTCGAGGCCCGCAACCAGGCCGACGGTCTCGTCTACACGACCGAGAAGTTCCTGGCCGACAACGGCGACAAGGTGCCCGACGACGTGAAGACCGAGGTCCAGGCTGACGTCGACGCGCTCAAGGCGACCCTCGAGAACGCCGAGGCCACCGCCGAGGAGCTCGAGGCCGGTGTCTCCAAGCTCGGTGAGTCCAGCCAGAAGATGGGTGCCGCGATGTACGCCGCCGCCGAGGCCGACCAGGCCGCCGCCGGTGGAACCACCGGCGCGACCGGCGAGGCCGACGACGACGTCGTCGACGCCGAGATCGTGGACGAGGAGCCTGCCGAGGGCGCCGAGGGTGAGTCCAAGTGACCCAAGGCCCTGGTGACGAGTCCCCCGAGGACCCGGCTGCTGAGGAGCGCTCCGAGCAGTCCGCCGCGCCCGAGGAGCAGCCCATCGCGGGCCACTCCTTCGGCGAGGCGGCCGCCGAGATGGCCAACGAGTCGGAGGTCGAGGAGCCCCAGCAGTCGGGGGAGCGCCCCGACCCGGCCGACGACGAGCTGGCCGTCGCCCGCATGGAGCTGGAGGAGCGCACGCTCGACCTCCAGCGCCTGCAGGCGGAGTTCCTCAACTACAAGCGACGGGTCGACCGCGACCGTGAGCTGATCAAGGAGAATGCCACGTTCTCCGCGTTGGCCCCGATCACCGAGGTCCTCGACAACATCGACCGGGCCCGCGCGCACGGGCCGCTCGACGAAGGCTTCCGGGCCGTCGCCGACCAGCTCGAGCGGGTCGTCGCGGGCCAGGGCCTGGTGCGCTACGGCGCCCCGGGCGAGGCCTTCGACCCGTCGCTCCACGACGCCCTCTCCCACATGGGAGAAGACGCCGAGGTCGAGGTCACCACGGTCAAGGTGGTGGCCAAGGCGGGCTACAAGATCGGTGACCGCGTCGTGCGCGCGGCCCAGGTGCTGGTCGTTGACCCGGCGTCCGACGCCACCGACAGCTGACCCACCACTGAACACATCGAGAACTGACGAAGGGAGGCGCGCGTGAGCGGCAAGGCTGACTGGGCGAGCAAGGACTACTACAAGGAGCTCGGGGTCTCGAAGGACGCAGGTGCCGACGAGATCAAGAAGGCCTACCGTCGTCTCGCGCGCGCCAACCACCCCGACTCCAACCCGGGTGACAGTGCCAAGCACGAGAAGTTCAAGTCGGTGGCCGAGGCCTACGACGTCGTCGGCGACCCCGAGAAGCGCAAGGAGTACGACGAGATCCGCAGCGCGCCCCGGTTCCCGACCGGTGGCGGCGGTGGGGGCTTCGACGTCAGCGACCTCTTCGGCCAGCGCGGTGGAGGCGGTGGCGGCGGAGGCATCGGTGACATGTTCGGTGACCTCTTCGGCGGCGGGCGCCCACGCCAGGCCCGGCCGCAGCGCGGCGCCGACGTCGAGAGCTCGGCGACGATCAGCTTCGAGGACGCCATGGAGGGCGTCACGATCAGCCTGCGGCTGACCAGTGACGCGCCCTGTCCGAGCTGTTCGGGCACCGGCGGCAAGCCGGGCACGAAGCCCCACATCTGCATGGTCTGCGAGGGCGCCGGCATGGTCGCCTCGACCGCGGGCGGTGCGTTCACGCTCAACGAGACCTGCCCGGCCTGCGGCGGTCGCCAGCTCGTGTACGACGAGCCGTGCCCCACGTGCCACGGGTCCGGCCGCGGCAGTTCCGCGCGCTCGATCCAGGCCCGCATCCCGGCCGGGGTCAAGGACGGGCAGAAGATCCGCCTTCGCGGCAAGGGTGCCCCGGGCGAGAACGGCGGCCCGGCCGGTGACCTCTACGTGCACGTCAAGGTCACGTCGCACCGGCTGTTCGGGCGCAAGGGTGACAACCTCACCCTCGACGTGCCGGTCGGGTTCGACGAGGCCGCGCTCGGTGCCGAGATCAAGGTGCCCACCCTCAAGCACGGGCCGGTGACGTTGAAGGTGCCGGCCGGTACGCCGAACGGCCGCACGTTCCGGGTCCGCGGCAAGGGTGCGCGCAAGGCCGACGGCACCAACGGCGACCTCCTGGTCACCCTTGAGGTCCAGGTGCCCGCCGTACTCGACACGGCGGCCCGTGAGGCCGTCGAGGCCTACCGCGCCGCGATGGTCGGCAAGCCGCTGCGTGGCGGCCTCTTCGAGGAAGTCTGAGCATGGTCACCCCCGACCCCACAGTCGGTGTCTACGTGATCAGCGTGGCCGCCGAGCTGGCCGGGCTGCACCCCCAGACGCTGCGCACCTACGAGCGGATGGGCCTGATCACTCCTGGCCGCACCGGTGGCGGCGGGCGTCGCTACTCGCACCACGACATCGAGATGCTGCGGGTGATCGCCGACCTGACCTCCCACGGCATCGGCATCGAGGGGGTCCGCCGCATCCTCGACCTGGAGAACCAGGTGCTCGCCCTCTCGGCGCGCAACGAAGAGCTCGCCGCTGAGGTCATGGGTCTGCGCGAGACCCTGCGCGGGCTCCTCGGCAGCTCTCGCGCCGCGGCGGCCGGCAACCTGCCGGTCCTCCGGTCGCCCTCGACCGGCCAGGTCGTGGTGTGGCGCCGCAACAAGCCGTGAGCACCACGGCGACCCCGACATTCGGGCGTCGAAGTCTTTGACGTTCGCGCGGTCATGTAAAGTTGCCGTATGAGTGAGTCGAGCGGTCCCACCAAGGGTGCCGGGTCCTTCAAGGACAAGGTGCACGGGTTGCTGCGTGGGTCGATCCTCGACGCGGCCTGGGCGCGCGCCACCCACACGTCGTGGGGGCAGGTCCGCATCGCCGACATCGCCGAGGACGTCGGCGTGAGCCGACAGACGATCTACAACGAGTTCGGCACCAAGGACCAGCTCTCCCTGGCCCTCTTCGACAGGGAGCTCCAGCGCGTCCTCGCCGAGCTCGAGACCCGTCTGGCCTCTTCGGAGAGGTTCGAGGAAGGCATCCGCCGGGCGCTTCTCTGGATGCTCGACGAGGTCACTGACCACGCCCTTCTCGGTCGCATGGTGACCGACGCCAGGTCCGGCGGCGGCGACGGGCTGGTCCCGGTGCTGACCGTCCGTTCCGACATGATCATCACCCCGGTGCGCGCCACCCTCACCCGCATCGCGATGGAGCGCTGGCCCGAGGCCGACGCGTCCGCCGTCGAGGTGGTGTCGGACATGTATGTCCGGTTCATCCTCAGCCAGATCATCACCCCCACCGATCTCGACCGCGTCGCGATGGTCGACGCGATGGTCACCATGGCCAAGCACATCCAGATCCCGGCATCCGCGAGATGAGGGACCGCACCCGCGAGGTCGGCGTCTTCGCTGCCGGCCTCGTCGCCGGCGTCGTGCTCGCACTCCTGCTGCCGATCGTGATCAGCAAGATCAGTGGTTTGGTCCCCGACTCCGACGACCCGCTCGACTACGTGACTGTCGTCGACCCGACGGCACCCATCTCGCCGAGGCTCTCCGCGGTCGCCAAGCGCCTCGACCTGAGCACCGACGTCGACTGGCGGGCCACCCTGCTGGAGCGCTCCACGGTCGTCTCCCGCAGGTCGACGCTCACCCCCGCCGCCCTCAAGGCGCTCGAGAAGTCGGTGACCGTCCCCGACGCGGAGCAGTTCGAGCTCCTCGGCGTGGTCAGCAACCTCGACTCGCCGAAGTCAGTGCGCACCAACGGCGCGTTCTACATGGTCGCGCTGTCCCGACAGGCACCGGCCGAGACCTGGCTGCGCGAGGACCACCGCATCTTCGCCGACGACGCCATGGAGAAGACGCGCGTGACCTACCAGGCGGGCGCGCTGATCTTCTACTACGCGCCGGTCGGCACGGCCGACTACTCCCAGGCGATCCGCCGCTACGTCGGTGAGGTGGTCAGGTGTCCGCGCGACACCAGCGCCTGCCCGGAGTGAGCGCTCCGGGCTGAGCGACCCTATTCGTCGACCGGCTCCAGTGACGCGGGGTTGTCGACCGTGCCCATCCGGCTGAACGGCTGGATGCGGCGGTTCATGATCGCTCCGATGTCGTCGGCGGCGACGACACCGAAGACCCGGGAGTCGTCGGACCCTCCCCAGTTGTCGCCGATCAGCCAGTAGTGGTCGTCGGGCACGGTGAACGCCTTCGCACGGTTCTCCATCACGCCGTCGGCCGAGCAGCACTTCTGGCCGACGCGGTCGCCGTACTGGCTGGCCCAGGCGTCGCTGACGACCTCCTGCCAGGCCTTCTCTCCCGCGGGCCGCAGGAGTACGACGGGCTTGCGGTCGCGCTGGCGTACGACGATGCGGTCGCCGGGAACTCCGATCACCCGCTTGACCACCTTGTTGCCGTCGACTGTGGCCTCGATCACATCGAAGCGGTCGATGTCGCCGCGTCCGAGGATGTTGGTGAAGAGGCGATCGCCCGGCTCGAGGGTCGGTTCCATGCTGTGCCCCTGCACCTTCACGGAGAAGGTGAACGCTCCCACGGGAACGAGAATCGCCAACAGCACAAGGGCGATCAACACAAAGCCGAGGAATCTGCCTGCCCGTCCGAAGTCGCGGTCGCGGAGTGCCATGAGGGTGCCTGATTTCGGTGGTGGGGCAAGGGGTCGAGCGAAATCTACTCCCGGGTGGCCGGGTTTACATGAACTGGCCAACGTAAAGCAGGAAGACCTTGGACGGTATCTGTCGACAAGGTGTTGTTTCGGACATATGGTGTCCCACGTCATGACGAACCGGGGCGCTTGTCGCCCACTTCGCATGCAGGGTTGGGAGGCCCGGTGCGGAGCGTTCTCGGGGTCGGCGATCGATGTCGCCGGGTGCAAGGGGAGTTGGGACATCCGATGGTGCGAGCGTGCCATCGTCGTGTTCTTCCTGGGAGGGAAGCATGAAGGAAAAGGGTATGGGGCGTACGCGCCTCGGCCGCTTCGCAGCAGTGACGGTCCCCGCCACGGCAGCAAGCCTGGGTCTCGGTTTCGCCATCGTCACCGGCATGGTGTCGGCGTCCGTGTCGTCGGCCGGCGGCTTCCAGGTCGGCGGTGACGCGGCTCGGGCAGACGGCATGAAGATGTCGCTGGCGAGCACCGACGTCGCCCAGAACGAGGCAGACGCGACCGGTCAGGCCTCCGAGGCCGCACTGGTCACGCTGGAGGACGGTTACCTCGACGGCATGTGCCTGGCCGTCAACCAGAGCCTGCCGGTCATCGGCCAGGTGAGCCTGACCCTCGGCGTGCCCACCGGCACCGTCGGAGTCGGCACCATCGACCTCAACGCCTCGCAGGTCAACACCGGAACCGCCAACCTGCCCTCCACCACCATCGGTGTGGCCGCGGGCGAGACCGGACAGAACGTCGCCGCCAGCAACGTCGGTGGTTTCGGCCTGAAGACGAACGACACCACCGGTGTCGAGGGCACGGACGAGGCGGCCGCGTCGGCCGTCAAGCTCGCCGACCTCAACGCAACGGCCTACCAGCTGACGCTCAACAACGGGCTGGACGTCGGCTCGCTGGAGATCGGCGTCTCGCGGAGCACGGCCACCTGCTGATTGCAGGCAACGCCCCGATGACCGCTTGAGGGAGCGGGCGGGCCGGTGACCCCGGCCCGCCCGCTCCACCTGCGGCCCCCGAATGCACCAGTCGCAGCACCCCGCATGACTTTGGAGAAGCACATGAGCGTCGCGAACGAGATCGACCCGAACCACACGGACACTGACCCGAACCACCGTGAGATCGACCAGAACCACGCCGGCACCGACCCAGAGCGTTCGCGTCTCGGCTCGATCGTCCACTCCGTCAACCGCTTCCGGCGTACCCGCCCGTTCTGGGGGTGCATCATCCTGGCCCTCGGCGGCTGGTTCGTGCTCAAGCCGGTGATCGGCTCGGCTGCGATGACCCTCGAGCTCGGCGTGGGTGGGGTGTCCGGCTACATCCTCGGCGGCGGCATGATCGCCGCGGCCCTGATCGCCTTCGTGCTGCCCGCCCAGCGTCACTTCCCGGCCCTGATCGCGACCATGCTGTCGGTGGCCTCGCTGCCACTGGCCAACCTCGGCGGCTGGCTGATCGGCATGTTCCTCGGCATCGTCGGGGCCGGCATGGTCTTCGCCTGGGCGCCGTACAGCGACAAGCAGCTCGCGAAGTTCGCGGCCCGCGCGGAACGTCGCGCCGAGCGCAAGGCCCTGCGCAAGTCCGGCAGCTCATCGGCCAGCACGTCCGGCAGCGCCGCGAGCGCCTGATCAATCTTTTCCTGGGGAGGGAATGGCAGTGAGCAGCAGCCACAAGAATGCCCGCAGTGTGCGGTCGCGCGTCGGTGAGGTCCTGGGAGGGAGACTCGACTCGGCGCGTAGCAACATCGATGCGATGGTCGAGCAGGCCGAATCGACGCGTCGAGGCACCCGGCGGCGCGCCCTTGCGCCGCTGTTCGGCGGGGTGGCTGCGCTCGCTGCCATGTTCAGCATGGTCGGCAGCGGTGTGCTGGCGGTGAACTTCACGTCGGCCAACCAGTCCTACAAGATCTACACGGACCGGGTCGTCGGCCAGTACGCCGCCGGCTACCTCAGCTCGCAGGCCCAGCAGAGCGGGTCGACAGCCGTGGCGCAGATCGGGTTCCAGCAGGCCGACCTCTTCGGCTTCTGTGCGATCGCCAAGCAGACCATCGGCGGGGTGCCGGTCTCGCTGCTCGTCACCGGCGGCGAGCCGGTCAACGGGACGGTCACCGACCCGAGCAAGAAGATCACCGCGAACCAGCTGTTCATGGCCAGCAACACCCTGACAGGCAACGGCGAGAACATCTCCAAGATGACCCTGGGCCAGTCGGCGGACACCCTCACGATGGGCGAGGGCAACCCCAACCCCGGCACGCCCGGAGCCTTCGGTCTCCAGGCCGAGCTGATGCAGATCGCCAACCTGGACGGCGACTCCTACGGCATCGACCTCAAGGGCAACATCAACCTGCCCGACCTCAAGATCCGGGTCCTGCCCCGTGAGCTGACGAAGGCGGACTGTGCATCATGAGCGTTGAGGCGATGAAGATGACGGAGTCGACTGCGAAGACGAGCTTGTCGACCAGGACGTGGCGCGGGATCGGGCTGGCCCGCCGCTGGTTCCGCGCGTTCCGGCGTACTCGTCCGTTCTGGGGTGCGCTCTGGCTCGCCCTGGGCGGCCTGGTGATCATCCACTTCGCCCGCTCGCCGATCACGATGGTGATCGGTGGCGGCTGGAACTCCTCGGCCGGCTACATCCTCGGTGGCGGCATGGTCATGTTCGCCCTGGTCGCGCTGTTCGCGCCGCTCTACCGCAGCCTGGTCGGAATCGTCGGCGTGCTGCTCGGCCTGGCTGCCTTCATCGCCGCCAACCTGGGTGGCTTCCTGATCGGCACCCTCCTGGCGATCTTCGGTGGCTCGATGATCTGGGCCTGGGGCGAGAAGAAGCCGCGCAAGTCCAGGGCTGACCGGACTCGCAAGCGCGAGATCGCCGAGGTTGCCGAGACAGCCGAAGGCACCGACGATCGATGAACCTGACGAAGAGCAAGCAACGGCTCCTCGTGGGACTGGCCCTGTTCGGCTTCGTGCAGGCGATCGGGACGCAACCGATCGGCTCGGGCGGTCCTGAGGCGGCACACGCCGCCGTGGCGGACTGCGGCAGGGACGCGCAGGCGCTCGCGGGCCTGGTCACGGGGAACACGCTCACTCTCGGCAACGGCACCACCGTCAAGCCGTGCATCCCCAACGCGCCCATCCACATGCGGATCGGCTACAGCGACGGCGGCACCGGCGGCGCCACTGGCAGCAGCACCGCGTTCACCACGGACGGAATCACCTTCCCCGACGGCAAGTTCACCCGCAAGTACACGAGCTGCGGAGCCTTCCAGCGCAACGACTCGACCATCGCCAAGCCCACGATCCTGAAGTTTGCCGACGGCACGCAGTCGGCCGGACCGAGCAACGTCGCCACCAGCTCGAAGTGGGGCGCGTTCGGCACGTGCCCGTTCGACCGCACCCTCTACCAGGACAACGGCTGGTCGACCTCGTTCGCGAAGAATGACAACGCGATGCTCGTGCACATGCGGTTGAAGAACCTGCAGATCAACCGGAACGCCTACATGACGGTGGTGCCGCAGGCGACGCCCGACAACCCCTCGGCCGCGGGCACCGGTGAGTACAAGCTCACCTTCAACCCGGCCAACCAGGGCAGCGCCGGCTGGAACATCGGCGACGGCTGTGTCTACACCGATCTGTGGCTGCGGGCCGACACGCACATCAAGGTCAACATCTTCGGCATCAACACCTCCGTGGGGTCCCTGGCCGGAGACGACAGCCTGTGGGGCAGCATCCTGGCGTCCATCGCGAGTGGCGACGACATCCCCGGCCTCGAGCTCGATGCGTGGGTCTACTACATGAACACCAACAAGGGCGGCGACTGCACCGGCACGCCCACCACGCTCAACCTGCCCAACACGAACATCCAGGTCACGCCGTGAGCGACGACGTGGAGGAGGCCCCCCGCATGGGGGTGCGCTGGCGCCGGGCGGCCGGGATGAACCTGGTCGGCATGGGCCTGCTCGCCTACATGGTGAGCCAGCTGTGGACCGGAACCGTGATGGGCCTCGGTGCCGGCCTGGTCTTCTCGGGCAAGCAGTCGCAGTTCAGCAGTGCGAAGCTGAGCACCACCAACGTCGGCATCGGCGTCGTGCCCGTCCAGCTGCGCGACGCCGCGTCCCAGACTGCCTCGAAGTACGCCCTGAGGATGGGGTTCGCCGGCGGAACCCTCGACGGGTTCTGTGTCTCGCAGACCGAGTCGATCCTCGGCCAGGACTGGACCATCCGCCTGACCGCACGCGACAACCAGCTCAACGTCAATGACGTCAGCGGGAAGAACGTGCAGTTCGACGTGAGCAACGTGACCTCGTCGAGCGCTCCGAACACGAGCGGCAACGGCATCGTCCTCCGCGGGAACGTCGCGCTCGGGGTGACGCCGCAGACCATCACCACCTGGAAGGACGCGGGAGGTGTCGATGCGGTCAACCCGCTCGACGCGCCGGAGACCTATGCCGGGACGAACGGACGACTCTTCGGCATCGACTCCGACGTGGGTGACCTCTACAACGTCAAGGGTGAGCTGTACGACGCCGTCATCGAGGGACCGCTCAGCCTGAAGAACCTGAAGATCGAGGTGCTCCACGCCAGCGCCGCCACCGCGGGCTGCAAGAACATCCCGATCGTGTACTGACTGATGGCCGTGGACCGACTGATGACGAACGTGAGAGGCGCCGGCGGCGTCGGCCTGTGGCGCTTCCTGTTGGTCACCGGGCCGGCCACAGTGATCAGCCTGGGCATCGGAGCGTTGGCCGTGCTCGGCTATGTCTCGGTGGTGATCACCAGCACCCAGCCGATCGCGATGGCCAGCTCCGGCGGCACGTCGGACAGCATGGTGCTCGGCGTGGGCACCGTCGGCACGATCGTCGAGGACGACGACGCGCTGGCCGGCGACTCGGCGGCCGCGATGGTGCGCATGGGTACGACGCACCTCGACGACCTCTGCCTGGTGCCACGCGTGGAGTTGCCCCTCGTGGGTGACCTGCTGAGCATCCGCATCAGGAGCGCCGCGCCGGTGACCCTCGGCGACGTCACGCTGGCTGCTTCGGGGGCCAGGCTCGGCGGACTGCACACGCCACGGACCACGATGGGACTCGGCGCCGGGTTCGAGGCGCGCACCGAACCGGGGCCGGACGCGATCACCCTCGGCGATCTCGACCTCGAGACCCACGGGATCGTTCTGGACGGCGGACTGCGCCTCAGCTCGCTCGGCGTACGCACGTCTGCAAAAGAGTTGAGCTGCTGACCGGAACCCGGTGCGTGATACATCGTTACAAGAACTGTTGCACATGGATAGGCTCACGCGTCAGGGACGGGTGACTGAGTAAGGGTGTGAGGAACTCGCTGGACGCACTGGGTGACTACTTCAGTCACGTCGACTGGTTCTTCCAGGACGTCGACGAGCCCATGGAGTGGGTCGCGCTCGTCTCGATCCCGCTCTTCACGGCCGTCATCGGCTGGCTGATCAACTGGACCGGCCTGATCATGCTCTTCTACCCGATCCACTTCCACGGCTTCAAGATCCCGGGCATGGCCGAGCTGGCCCGCCTGGCCCCTCGAAAGCTCCAGGAGGTGCCGGGCGTCCTGCAGGGCGGGGTGGGCTGGCAGGGCATCGTGCCCGCGCGTGCCGCGAAGATGGGCAGCATCGCGGTCGACAAGGCGATCGCCAAGCTCGGCACGCCCGGCGAGTTCTACCAGCAGCTCGAGCCGGACCAGATCGCCGAGCACATCGTGAAGATCTTCACCCCGGAGATTCCCTCCCTGGTCGACGAGGTCATGCGAGAGAGCCACCCGGCCCTGTGGCGCGACCTGCCCAACGCGGCGAAGAAGGCCGTGATCGCACGGGTCCAGGCGCAGCTGCCCGCCGTCGTGAAGACCGTGACCGACGAGATCGGCACGCACATCGACCAGCTCCTCGACCCGAAGATCATGGTCATCGACCACTTCCGCACGCACCCCGAGCTCGTGGTCCGCGTCTTCAAGGACGTGGGGCAGAAGGAGCTGAACATGATGGTGACCTTCGGGTTGCTGTTCGGCTTCCTGCTCGGCATCCCGGTCGCGTTCGCCGACCACTGGTTCCACCAGTGGTGGCTGCTCCCGGTGCTCGGCATCGGGGTCGGCTGGATCACCAACGCCCTGGGCATGTGGCTGATCTTCGAGCCGACCGTGCCGACGAAGAAGTTCGGCATCACGTTCCAGGGACTGTTCCTGCGACGTCAGAACGAGGCCGCCGAGGTCTACGCCAAGATCATCGCCGACGACGTGATCACCCTCGAGCGCATCGGCGACTTCCTGCTCGACGGACCGCGCGGCGACCGGACCCGGCAGATGCTCGCGGTGGCCCTCGGCCCGGCCATCGACCGCGCCGCCGGACCGACCCTCGGCGCGGCCAAGGTGGTCATCGGGCGCGGCAACTATCGCCGGATCCGGGAGTCGTTCGCCAAGGAGGCGGTCGGGCGTACCCTGACGCCGTTCAAGGACCCCGAGTTCAGCAGGCAGCAGTCCAACAAGATCCGGGCGATGGTCTCGCAGCGCACCAAGGAGCTGCACCCTGACGACTTCGTCGAGATGATGCGCTCGGCCATCAAGGAAGACGAGTGGATGCTCTACGCACACGGCGCGATCATGGGACTGGCGGGTGGGTTCATCCACCTCGCGATCTTCGGAGTAGGTGGAGGATGACGGACGAGAAGGGCCTGGAGCGGGCCGACCATGAGCAGTCGCCGGCGCTCGACGCGATTCCCGGGCTGATCCGGATCGCCGCGTCGTCGTGGGTGCGCACCGCGGAGTGGAGCGTGGTCGCCGGGCTGCGCACCGGGCGTCGCATGCTCAAGGCGGCCACCGACCCGCACACCGCGGTCGAGCTGGCCCAGGGCGCCGCCGCTGCCTCGGGCATCGTCGCCGACATCGCCAAGGCGGTCAGCTCCGGCGAGTCCGTGCCCCAGGCCATCCAGCAGGTCGCCGCCTCGCTCGGTGGTACGTCGGACCGCAGGGCCGTCGAGCTCCACAACGGGCGTGACCGCGATGTCGAGAGCACCGACCTGCGCAGCTCGTTGCGCGAACAGGGCGCCAAGCTGCTCGAGCGCTCCCGCGACGTGTGGAGCAACGACACCGGCCACCCGGCGTACGCCCGGATCCTGACCGAGCTGGCCCCCGACGAGGGCCGCATCCTGATGTTGCTCCTGCGCAGCGGTCCGCAGCCGATGGTCGACGTACGCACGGGCGGTGCGGTGGGCATGGTCAGCTCGACGCTGATCGCGCCGGGCCTGAACATGATCGGTCCGCGGGCCGGCACCCGCTACGTCGACCAGGTGCCGTCCTACCTCAACAACCTGTTCCGGCTCGGCCTCGTGTGGTTCTCGAAGGAGCAGCTGAAGGACCCGCTCGACTACCAGGTCGTCGAGGCGCAGCCCGACGTCCTGGCTGCGATGCACTCGGTGCGTTCGGCGAAGCTGGTCCGCCGCAGCATCCACCTGACCCCGTTCGGCGAGGACTTCTGCCGCACCTGCCTGCTGGAGGAAGAGGTGCCGCCCGAGGACCTGCCCGTGCACCAGGCGCCGAACGACCTGGAGTAGCGGCGGCAGCAGCAGAACTGCGAAGCAATGTGGGAGTCCGTGTCTGGGAGGGCCGGACGGATCGAGGGAGCAAGCACATGTCTGTACGCGAGCACGTCCGGACGCAGAGGCGTCGACTGGTCGAGCTGGTGGCGTTGTTGGCCATCGGCGCCCTGTGGGTGGCGATGATCGTGGTCGGTGTCGGGTTCGCCCTGGCGCAGGTGTACGACGGCCGCACGGTCGCGGCCGTCGGCCTGACCGGGGGCGGACTCGGACTGGTGTGCGTCGGCGCACTGCTGGTGTGGGCACACTTCACGGGCAACGGTCGCGTCGCGCACACCGACACGTCCGGGCACGGCGGCCGGGAGGTGTCCGTGGTCTCGCGTGACGGCACCCGGCTCCATGTCGAGGTCGACGGGCCGGACGACGCCGAGGTGACCGTCGTGTTCGTGCACGGGTGGACCTGCCAGCTCAGCGCGTGGCGTCACCAGCGTCGCCACCTGGCCGGCAGGCCGGTGCGTTCGGTCTACTACGACCAGCGTGGCCACGGCCGCTCGGACTGGATCGGCATGGGCGAGGGGGAGCGCGGCGTGCGCCATCTGGCCGACGACCTGGACGCAGTGGTGGCGGCGACCGCGCCGACGGGTCGTCTGGTCCTGGTCGGCCACTCCATGGGCGGCATGACGATCATGGCCTCGGCGCAACGGCACCCGGAGGTCGTCGCGTCGCGGGTCGACGGCGTGCTGTTCTGCGGCACCGCCGCGGGGCCGCTCTCGGAGTCGATGGCCCTGGGCCTGCCGGAATCCATGCGGCCCCTGCACCACCTGGTGCGCCGGCACGCGGTGTCGATGCTGACCCTGCTCGGCTTCATGCCGCGGCCGATGGCCCGCCTGCTCGGCGTCGGGCCCTACCTGTTCTTCGGCAACCTGCTCGCCGTCGGCAGCCGCTCGGAGTCGGCGAAGCAGGTCACCGCGCAGGGCCTGTGGGACACGCCGCTGCCGGTCGCCGGGCGGATGCTCAAGGCCGTGATGACCCACGACGAGCGCGACGCCGTGCCGTCGCTCGACCCGACCCGCGTGGTCGTCGTCTCCGGGAAGGCCGACCGCCTGGTGCCGTACGCCGACCAGCTCGAACTGGCCCGCCTCGTCGGGGACGCCCGCGTGGTCGGCCTCGAAGGGATCGGCCACATGGTCGCCCAGGAGGCGCCCGACGTGGTGAACGCCGAGCTCGACGGCGTGCTCGCCCTGGCCGGGGTGCAGGGGGATCACGAGGCGTCCGTGCTCGCCTGAGACACGTCAAAATATTTGGAGAAGGGCAAAGTTGAGTGGAACAGACTCAACTTCTGGCGCGTTGAGATGAATGACGGACACACTGGGTGCCGTCACACTCACGCATGAGGGGGCCCTCGACCTATGAGCACTTTCGGTGCCGAGAAGTTCACCACCCGGAGCCGCGCGGCGATCGAGGCCGCGCAAGTGTCGGCGACCACGGCCGGCAACTCCCAGACCGACCCGTTGCACCTGCTCGTCGCGCTGCTGCGCGACCAGGAGGGCACCGCGCGCAACCTGGTCACCAAGGCGGGCGCCGACGTCAACACACTCACCCTGAAGGTCGAGCAGGCGATGGCCGCCTTGCCCAGCGCGAGCGGTGCGACCGTGCAGCAGGCCGGCGCCTCCGCCGCGCTGACCCGGGTGCTGGCCGGCGCGATCGACCTGGCGTCGTCGATGAAGGACGACTTCGTCGCCACCGAGCACCTGCTGATCAGCCTGGCCACCGTCGAGAGCCAGGCCCGTACCCTCCTGACCGACGCCGGCCTCACCGAGGACGGACTGCGTGAGGGCCTGACCGCCGTACGCGGCAACCGTCGGGTGACCAGCCAGGACGCGGAGTCGACGTACGAGTCGTTGGAGAAGTACTCCGTCGACCTCACCGCAGATGCCCGCGACGGCAAGATGGACCCCGTCATCGGCCGTGACGCCGAGATCCGCCGGGTCATCCAGGTGCTCTCGCGGCGCACCAAGAACAACCCCGTCCTGATCGGCGAGCCCGGCGTCGGCAAGACCGCCGTCGTCGAGGGCCTGGCCCAGCGCGTGGTCGCCGGCGACGTGCCCGACTCGCTCAAGGGTCGGCGCGTGCTCAGCCTCGACCTGGCCGCGATGGTGGCCGGCGCGAAGTACCGCGGCGAGTTCGAGGAGCGGCTCAAGGCCGTCCTCGAGGAGATCAAGGACGCCGGTGGCCAGGTGGTCACCTTCATCGACGAGCTGCACACGGTCGTCGGTGCCGGCGGAACCGGCGACGGATCGATGGACGCCGGCAACATGCTCAAGCCCATGCTGGCCCGCGGCGAGTTGCACATGATCGGTGCCACCACGCTCGACGAGTACCGCGAGAACATCGAGAAGGACCCGGCCCTGGAACGGCGCTTCCAGCAGGTCTTCGTCGGCGAGCCGTCGGTCGAGGACACCATCCAGATCCTGCGCGGCATCCAGGAGAAGTACGAAGCCCACCACGGCGTCCGCATCACCGACGCCGCCCTGGTCGCCGCGGCCACCCTGAGCGACCGCTACATCACCGGGCGCCAGCTGCCGGACAAAGCGATCGACCTGATCGACGAGGCCAGCTCGCGGCTGCGCATGGAGATCGAGTCGTCGCCCGAGGAGATCGACCAGCTGCGGCGTTCGGTCGACCGGCTCAAGATGGAGCAGTTCGCCCTCGAGAAGGAGAGCGACCCGGCCAGTGTCGAGCGGCTCGAGAAGCTGCGCGCCGACCTCGCCGACTCCGAGGAGCAGCTCCGCGGGCTCGAGGCCCGTTGGGAGCGCGAGAAGACCTCACGCGAGGGGGAGGGCGAGCTGCGTCGCCAGCTCGACCAGCTGCGCAGCGAGGCCGAGAAGCTCCAGCGCGAGGGTGACCTCGACAAGGCCAGCGAGATCCTCTACGGCCGGATCCCGGCACTGGAGGAGCAGATCCGTACCGCCGAGTCCGAGGAGGCTGCCGAGACCGCCGAGATCGAGCCGCTGGTCGGTGAGGAGGTCGGCGCCGAGCAGATCGCCGACGTCGTCGAGGCCTGGACCGGCATCCCCACCGGCAAGATGCTCCAGGGAGAGACCTCACGCCTGCTCGACATGGAGGCCGAGATCGGCCAGCGGTTGATCGGCCAGGAGGCCGCCGTCAACGCCGTGAGCGACGCCGTACGCCGGTCGCGTGCTGGCGTCTCCGACCCCAACCGGCCCACCGGGTCGTTCCTGTTCCTCGGCCCGACCGGCACCGGCAAGACCGAGCTGGCCAAGTCGCTGGCCGACTTCCTCTTCGACGACGAGCGCGCGATGGTGCGCATCGACATGAGCGAGTACGCCGAGAAGCACTCGGTCTCGCGCCTGGTCGGTGCCCCTCCCGGCTACGTCGGGTACGACGAGGGCGGCCAGCTCACCGAGGCGGTGCGGCGTCGGCCCTACTCCGTCGTGCTCCTCGACGAGGTGGAGAAGGCGCACCCCGAGGTCTTCGACGTCCTGCTGCAGGTGCTCGACGACGGTCGGCTGACCGACGGGCAGGGTCGCACCGTCGACTTCCGCAATACCCTGCTGATCCTGACCAGCAACCTGGGCTCGAACTTCCTGGTCGACCCGTCGCTGTCCCCGGAGGCGAAGCACGAGTCGGTGATGGGCGTCGTACGCGGCCACTTCAAGCCGGAGTTCCTCAACCGGCTCGACGAGATCGTCATGTTCGAGTCGCTCAGCAAGGAGGCGTTGACCCACATCGTCGACCTCCAGCTCGCGCTGCTCGAGAAGCGGCTGGCGGTCCGCCGGATCACGATCTCGGTCACCGACGAGGCGAGGACCTGGCTGGCCGACCAGGGCTACGACCCGGCGTACGGCGCCCGTCCGCTGCGCCGGCTGATCCAGACCACGATCGGAGACCCGCTGGCCCGGCTGCTGATCGGTGGCCAGGTCGCCGACGGCGGCTCGGTGACGGTGTCGGTCGGCGACGACGGCCTTGTGCTGACAGCGGGCTGAGTCCGGGCTGATTGTCACCGTGTCGGCGCGGGCGCCGAGACTGCGATGACGCCGTCGGCCACCTCGGTGCTCCCGTCGTCACCGACCAGGGTCAGCGTTCCGGTGGCCCGCTGACCCTGGGACTGGCCGGACGGCGGGGCGCCGGAGTCGGCGACCAGCTCCACGTGTGCACCTGAGGGCAGGTCGCGGGCACCCAGCACGGGCCGCCCGTCGTCGAGCACCCACGTGTCACCGTTGAGGCGCCACTGCTGGATCGGGATCTCGGGCGTCGTGCCGGCCTCCCAGTCGCAGTCGAGGCGGTGGGAGCTGGCGCGCAGCACTCCGTCGTCCCCGAACCACACGTCGTCGATGGTCTCGATGTACATGAAGTCCTGGGCGGACTCGGGGAACATCGCGGAGGTGTCCGTCTCCAGAGGTTTCGCAGGGTTGGCGGGATCGACCAGGAGCACCTCGGCGCCCTGCGTGCAGGCGCCGCCGCTGCCGTAGGCCACCACGGCCGCGCGCGGACCGCCGTACGCCGTCTCGCCGGCGTACGCCATGTCACCCACCGAGCTGCCGACCAGGGTGTCGCCGACCTGGGTGGCGATGCCGTCCTCGTCGAACAGGTAGAGGTCCGCCGCGCCGTGGGCTCCTGCCTCCTCCTCGTTGTTGCCGGAGGCCAGCACCTGGTCGCCGGCGGCGGCGACGGTGTACCAACTGACCCCGAGCGAATCCCTCGGTGTGAACGTCTCCGTGGTGTCGAGGGCTCCGAGCCGGCGCCACTGCATCGGCTGGAGCGCCGGATAGGTCACGCCCTGGTTCACGGTGATGACCTTGTCGTCCCAGGGCAGTGCGGCCGTCGGCGCGCACTCGGCGCACGGGGTCCGTGTCGTGGTGCCCTTGTCGACGTCGACCAGGGTCAGTGTCGCGCCGTCTGCCACCGCCAGTCGGCTGCCGTCGTCGCTCCACGCCATCGCGGGCTCCTCCCACGCCTGCATGGCGGCGGTCTTCACCGCGGTGACCCGCTTGCCGTCCTTCATGACCACGATCTGGTCGGCGGTCGCGTAGGCGAACACGTCGGGCGTCACGGCGACCTGCTGGGTCGCCGGGCCGTCCTCGTCTCGGTTGGCCACGTAGACGCCGGCCGCGGTGCTGGCGGCGACCACGGAGGCGACGCCGATCGCGGCGACCTTCGCGACGCCGATGCCGCCGATCGTGGCGCTGGCGCCACCGGCACCTGCAGCTCCACCTGCAGCTCCGCCGGCCGCTCCACCCGCGGCTCCACCCGCCGCTCCGCCAGCCGCTCCACCCGCGGCTCCACCTGCAGCTCCACCCGCCGTGCCGCCTGCGGTTCCCGCCACGCCGATTGCTCCACCTGCCGACCCGGCGACCCCGGCGGCACCGGCCGCTCCACCCACCACGGCCGCCGTGCCGAGCATGCCGGCACCGGCGGGCAGGGCCGCGATCACGGCACCGATCACGCTGCCCAGGCTCGCACCGGCCAGCCACGCGGGGCCGTACTTCGCACGGGCCGCGTGCTCGAGGCTGTTGTGGAAGGCCGTCGCGTTCTGGTGCCGCACCGACGGGTCCTTGGCGAGGTCCTGCAGGCAGATGCCGGCCAGGTCCTCGCCGAGGTCGGGCACGGTCGCCCGGGGATCCGGGACCGGCTGGGTGAGGTGCAGCTGGGCCGTGAGGTCGGCCGTCTCGCCCTTGTAGGGCTGCCGTCCGCAGAGCAGCTCGAAGAGGACCACGGCCGTGGAGTAGATGTCGCTGCGCGCGTCGACGTGGCTGCCGGCCACCTGTTCGGGGCTGATGTAGGCCGGCGTCCCCGACCACGTGCCCGGCCCGTCGAGGCGGCGCGGTGGGCCGGCGAGCCCGAAGTCGATCAGCCGGGACGTGCCGCTGGAGTCCACGAGGATGTTGTCCGGCTTGAGGTCGGCGTGCACGAGGCCGGCGGCGTGTACGGCGGCCAGGCCGTGCAGGGCGCCGTACAGCACGCCGAGGGACTGGGGTCCGTCGAGCCGACCGCGCTGCCTGAGCACCTGTCGCAACGAGGCGCCTTCGACGTAGTCGGTGACTATCGCGGCCAGCCCGGGATCGTCGATCACGTCGCGCACCCGCACCACGTTCGGGTGGTCGACCCGGAGCATCGCCGCGGCCTCGGAACGGAACATCGCCCGCAGCCGCCCGTCACCGGGCAGGTTGAGCACCTTGATCGCGACGGTCTCGCCGGTGCCGGGGGCGGAGCCACGGTAGACGGTGCCGAATCCGCCCGCGCCGAGGATCCCGCTGATCCGGTATCTGCCGATGCGTTCCATGGACCACATCCTCGGTCATCGGCCCGGTCCCGGCCATGGGCGGATCGACCCCAAACATGTGGGTAGTCGGCGGGGTCGCGTGTGACAGGATCGGAACGATGATCCGGTTGAGCCTCCAGGACGGCACCCAGCACCATCTGCTGGAGGTGGAGCGACTCCCGGCCCGTATCGGCCGCTCAGCCGAGTGCGACGTACGGCTGCCCGGCGACGCCACGGTGTCGCGCGTGCACGCGTTCGTCGTGTCCACCGAGCACGGGCTCGAGATCCAGGACGCCGGCAGCCGCAACGGCACCTTCCTCAACGGTCAGAGAGTCGAAGGGAGCGCACTGCTCACCGCCGCGGACCGGGTGCGGATCGGTCCGTTCGTGCTCAGCCTCGTGGGCGACGGCGACGACCAGCAGGAGACGGTCGAGGCCGGTGGGCCGGCGGCCTCCCGGGTGCGCATGGAGACCGGCCTGTCCGCACGCGAGATCGAGGTGCTGGGCCTGGTGGCGGCAGGATGCACGGACCAGCAGGTCGCGGAACGACTCTTTCTGAGTGTGAAGACCGTGCACTCGCACCTGGACAGGATCCGGGACAAGACCGGCTGCCGGCGCAGGCCCGAGCTCGTCCGCTTCGCCCTCGACCACGGGATCGTCTGACGCCCGCCGGAAGGTGCGTGTTGGTCGCCCTGAGAGACTGGGCCGCATGACGCAGAGCAGCGCCCCCGCGAGACCGCCCCAGGTGACCATGGCCGGATGGATGACGGTCGGTGCATCGCTCTTCATGCTGGTCAACGTCTTCACCTACGTGTCCCAGCTGCGCACCATCGAGAACCGCGAAGCCGTCGCGAAGACGCTCTCCCGGGACCCGCTCAAGGGCATGGGCATCGACCTCGAGCAGGCGCTCTCCATGCTGCACGGCGCGTCCCTCGTGGCCGGCGCCTGTGCGGCGGCCACGGCGATCCTCGGCTGGTTCGCCCTGCAGCGCAACCACCACGCCCGTATCGCGCTGAGCGTGCTCGTGCTGCCCCTCTTCTTCACCGGCCTGGTGGCCAGCCCGTTCCTCTCGTCGATGATCGCCGTCTCGGTCGTGCTGCTGTGGGCCCGTCCGGCCCGCGACTGGTTCAACGGCGTCACTCCGGAGCCACCGGCCCGGAAACCCGAGCAGCCTTCCTCGTCGGTGACACCACCGCCGCCCCCGGAGGAACCGCGCGCCTTCGAGGGCTTCGGCCAGTCACAGCCGACCCGTCCCAGCGATCCGACGCAACCGGTGTCGATGCAGTCGATGCCGCCGTTCCCGGCTGCCCGGCCGGTGCGACCGGGTGAGCTGCTGCAGGCGTGCATCATCACCTGGATCATGAGCGGTGTCGTGCTGCTCGGCATGGCGATCGTCGTGATCGGCCTGCTCACGACGCCCGATCTGCTCAAGGACGTCTACGAGAGTGACTCCCGCTTCGGCGAGTCCGGCGTCAGCGTCAGCCAGCTGAAGGTCGCCTCGATCGTGATGGCGTTGGTCTTCTCCGCATGGTCGGCCGTCGCGATCGTGCTGGCGTTGTTCGTCTTCAACGGCCACAACTGGGCGCGGATCACTCTCGTCGTCTCCGGCTCCGTGGCCGGCTTGCTCAGCCTGGTGCTGGTGATCAGCTCGCCGGTGCTGCTCGTGGTCACGGCGGCCTGCGTGGCCACTGTCGTGCTCCTGCTGAGGCCGCCGTCGACGCAGTTCTGCAAGCGCTAGCAGGGCACCTAGGCGCGCAGGTCCGCCGCGGACAGCCGGTCGATCCCCTCCGCGATGACGTCGGGCTCCTTGCAGAACGCCCAGCGGATCAGGTGCCGTCCCTCCTCGAGGTCGTCGTAGAACGCCTGGCCCGGAATGGCCACCACTCCGGCGCGCTCGGGGAGGGCCCGGCAGAAGGCGTCGCCGTCGGCCCAGCCGAGTCGGCGTACGTCGGTGGTCACGAAGTAGGTGCCCTCCGGGACGCGTACGTCGACGTCAAGCTTGTCGAGCCCCGCGCACAGCTGGTCGCGCCGGTCCTGGAGCGAGCGGGTCAACCCGACATAGAAGTCGGACTCGTGGTCGAGTGCGTGGGCGACCGCGGGCTGGAGCGGCGTGCCGCTCGAGAACGACAGCCACTGCTTCGCCCCCAGCACCGCCTGCACGAGATCGCGCGGACCGGTGGCCCAGCCGATCTTCCAGCCGGTGAAGGAGAACATCTTGCCGGCGCTGGAGAGCGTGACCGTGCGCTCGAACATGCCGGGCAGGGTGGCCAACGGGATGTGTTCGTGGTCGTCGAAGACCAGGTGCTCGTAGACCTCGTCGGTGACCACCAGCAGGTCGTGCTCGACCGCCACGTCGGCGATCGCCTGCAGCTCGTCGCGGTTCAGCACGGTGCCGGTCGGGTTGTGCGGAGTGTTGACCAGCAGGAGCTTGGTGCGGTCGGTGACCGCGGCCCGGAGCGCGTCTACGTCGAGCCGGAAGTCCGGAGCACGCAGGGTGACCGGGCGTCGTACGCCGCCGGCGAAGGCGATCATCGCCAGGTAGGAGTCGTAGTAGGGCTCGAGGACGACGACCTCGTCGCCCGGGTCGACGAAGGCCAGCAGCGCGGCGGCGATGCCCTCGGTGGCGCCGGTCGTGACGACCACGTCGTGGCCGGGGTCGAGCTCGAGGCCGTAGTGCCGCGCCTGGTGGGCGGCGATCGCCTCGCGCAACGGGAGGATGCCGCTGCCGGGGGCGTACTGGTTCTCTCCCGCGCGCAGGGCGGTCACCGCGCGTTCGACCACCGAGGCCGGGCCGTCGACGTCCGGGAAGCCTTGGCCGAGGTTGATCGCACCGGTCGCGACCGCCAGCGCGGACATCTCGGTGAAGATCGTGGTCGGAATGCCGTCGAGTCGTTTCGCTGGGCGTGCCATGCGTTTCAGGGTAGTCGGGCACAATCGCGGCATGACCTCGACGACCCTGCCGCGCGGCCGTTCCCGAACCTGGTGGGCCGGGCTCGTGCTGCTCGTCGGTGGGCTGGCCGTCCTCGGCTGGGTGGCCTGGCAGTTCTGGGGCACCAACTGGGTCTCGCACCGCGCCCAGGACCGCATCGTCAAGCAGGTCGAGAAGAAGTGGGAGGCCGACAGCGTCGACGTCGTCGAGGTGCCCGAGGGGAACGTCAGCGCGCTGATCCGCATCCCGGAGTTCGGTGACGACTACGTGATCCCGGTGCTCGAGGGCACCTCGGACGACGTGCTGTCGTCGGGTTTCGGGCACTTCGACGACACGGCAGGGCCGGGGGAGGCGGGCAACTTCGCGCTGGCCGCCCACCGCATCACGCACGGCGAACCGCTGCGTGACATGCCCAATCTCGAGGCCGGCGACGAGGTCGTCGTCGAGACCCGCGACGCGACGTACACCTATGTGCTGACCACCGGCGGCGACGACCTCACGGTGTCGTTCGAGGACGGGTGGGTGCTCGATGCGCTCCCGAAGAACCCCGAGAAGGGCGGCGTCCAGCCCGACCAGCGCCAGGGCCAGAAGCTGATCACGCTGACCACCTGTGCCGAGCTCTTCCACACCGACGAACGACTGGTGGCGTTCGGCGTGCTCAAGGAACGCACGCCGCGCTAGACGGGATCCTTGGAACTCCGGTGACGCCACCACTCGAAGAGCATCGGGAGCACCGAGATCGCCACGATCACCAGGATCGCCGCCTCGATGTTGTGCTGCAGGAACTCGACGCCACCGAGGAAGTAGCCGAGCACGGTGATGCCGGTGGCCCAGAGGACGGCACCGACGGCCGACCAGAGGAAGAAGTGTCGTCGGTCCATCTTGCCGACACCGGCCACCAGCGTGATGAACGTGCGCACGATCGGCACGAAGCGCCCCAGGACCAGCGCCTTCGCACCGTGCCGGTCGAAGAACGCCTCGGTCTTGGTGAAGTGCTCCTGCTTGAGGAAGCGGCCGCGGTGCTCGTAGATCTTCGGGCCGATCGCCCGGCCGATCTCGTAGCCGGTGATGTTGCCGAGCAGGGCCGCGGCCGAGAGCAGGACGCAGGCCACCACGATGTTGACGTCGATGCCGGCCTCGCCGGCGCCGGAGCGGTGGATGAACAGGCCCACGCTGAACAGCAGCGAGTCGCCGGGCAGGATCGGGAAGAGCAGTCCGCACTCGACGAAGACGATGGCGATGCTGACCCAGAACATCTCCTGGCCGAACTTGTCGAGCAGCCACTCGGGGTCCATCCAGCTGATGCCGAGCAGCAACGGATGCAGGAGGTCGGGGATCACGCGCGCAACCCTAGCCGGGCGCACTCAAGCGCGGGCCGGGCGCACTCATGCGCAGGGAAAACAGCGGCCCGTGTCCAATGGGGGACATTTGGACACGGGCCGCTGGGCTTGTGCGGGCTGGATCAGGCGCGGCGCCTCCGCTCGCGCATCATCAGCCAGGCCCCGAGGACCACGAACAGTCCGCCGACCACGCCGTACAGGCCGCTACCCGAAGGTGCGCCAGTGTTGGGCAGGACGCCGTCGTGGGTCTTCGGTGCCGCGTGGGTCTTGGGTCCGTCGGTCTTGGGCCCGTCGTGCGTCTCCGGCCCGGTCTCGGGCTGCTGCGGGTTGGCGCACGCCGTCGTCGCCTGCGGGTACGCGACGACCAGCTCGTAGTGCGGGTTGACCTCGAAGGTCACCTTCACTCCGTCTCGGGTCCAGGCGTAGTTGCCGGTCGTCTCCGTGTAGCTGCCGTCCGGGTTGCGCACCCAGCCGGGCCAGCCGGCGGGATCCACCGAGGCACCCGGCCACAGGAGCTTGCCCGACAGCGGCTGCCCGGTGACGACGTAGTCCTTGCCGCTGGGGTTGACGAACGTGATGGTCACGTCGGTCGGTCCCACGTAGCCCTCCTCGAGGATCAGTGCGTAGCTGAGGTAGGGCACGGCGTCGACACACGTCGACTCGATCGCACCCGGCTCGAGCGTGCACTCCTCGCCGGAGTCGGCGGAGGGCTGGAACCGCACCTCGGTGACGCCGGGGCCGAAGGCCGCGCCGTTGATCGCAGTGGCGACCGCCTCACCGGTGACCTCGTCGACGGACCACGCGACGTTCTCGAGCGTCGGGAAGGTGTCCCACTTGACGTTGTTCGTCACGTTGCCCGGGTTGCACACGTCGAGCTCGGCCGGCTGTGCCGGGACCTCCAGGCAGCTCGGGGCTGCGGGGATGTCGACCTCGAAGGTCCAGTAGGCGTCGGTGTTCTCGTAGCCGGCGAGGACCGTGGCGGTCAGGGTGCCGGACAGCGGACCGGCGTACGTCCCCGGTGCGACCGTCTTGCCGTCGAGGGCGTAGACGACGCCCTCGGTGGCCGGGACGGTCAGGGTGCCCTCGACCTCGCAGCCCGTGGACTGCGTGACCTCCGGGTCCACCGGTGCGGCGCAGATGATGCCGTTGTCCGTGGGCAGCGGGTAGCGCTTCTCGGCCGGTGGCCTGGTCGACGGACCACTCGATGTTGGCCAGCGTCGGGAAGGTGTCCCAGGCGACGTTGGTGGTGGTGCCGGCCGGGTTGCAGGCATCGAGGGAGACCGGCTGTGCCGGGACGTCGATGACACACTTGCCGGTCGCCGCCGCCACGGTGAGGTCGGAGTAGGTCAGCGCCGTGGTCTCGGAGACCCCGTCGCTGAACACGTGCCCGGTCTCGGCGGTGTAGGTCACCTCGTGGGTGCCCGGCCCGAAGACCGTGGTCCCCGTGATTGCCTCGCCGTCCACGGTGACCGTGGTGTGGGCGGGGACGGTCACCGTGAGGGAGCCGTCGTCGAAGCAGGTCGGCGGGGCCGGCGCCGGTGACAGCGGCACCTGGAGGCAGGTGAGGGCGGCGGGGATGCCGACCTCGAACTCCCAGTAGGCGTCGGTGTTCTCGTAGCCGGTCTCGACCGTGGCGGTCAGGGTGCCGGAGATCGGACCGGTGTGCGTGCCGGCCGTGATCGTCTTGCCGTCGAGGGCGTAGACGACGCCTTCGGTGGCCGGGACGGTCAGGGTTCCCTGGACGTCGCAGCCCGTGGACTGCTGGACGTCGGGGTCGACGGGTGCGGCGCAGATGATGCCGTTGTCGGCGGGCAGCGGGTAGCGCTTCTCGGTGGCGCCGCCGGCGAAGGCCGGTGGCCTGGTCGACGGACCACTCGATGTTGGCCAGCGTCGGGAAGGTGTCCCAGGCGACGTTGGTGGTGGTGCCGGCCGGGTTGCAGGCATCGAGCGAGGCCGGCTGGGCCGGGACGTCGATGACACAGTCACCGGTCTGCGCGAGCACCGTGATGCCGTCGTACGTCTTGGACGACAGCTCGACGAACGAGGCCGAGAAGACGTAGCCGTCTTCGGCGGTGTACACCACGTCGTACGAGCCGGGGCCGTAGACGGTCGTGTCCGTGATCTGCTCCCCGTTGACCGTCACCGCGGTGTGGGCGGGGACGGTCACGCTGAGGGAGCCGTCGTCGAAGCAGGTCGGGGCGGTCGGCACGGGTGCGGCCGGAACCTCGAGGCAGGACGTTGCTGCGGCGAACGTGTGCTGGTAGGTCGCCGTGCCGTCCTGGTTCACCGTCCAGCCCGCTGTCGGGCCGAAGGCGTACGTCGCATCGGGTGTGGCGGTGATCGTGACGGTCGTGGCCTCGGTGCCGCTGGAGGCGGGCGAGATCACGTAGCCGACGTGGTCGGTGTCGGCCACCGAGATCGACCAGGGCACGTCACACGAGGTGCTCGGCTGGGCCACCGGGGCGGCCGGGTGGATCACGGTGACGCACGGGACGTCCGTGTTCTCTGTGTAGTGGACCGTGTAGGTCGCGGCGTTGCCGGGGAACACGTTCGGCGCGACGGCTGTGAAGGTCGCGGTGCCGTCTCCGTTGTCGATGCCGGTGTACTTCGGCGACGTCGAGAGCGTCACGGTGTCGTTCGCCGTACCGCAGGGGTCGGCAGGGTCGACGGTCGGAAGGTCGTCGATCACCACGGGACAGTTCTTCGGCGTGGTGAACGTGTGACTGAAGGTCACCGTCGTCTCGGGCGTCGAGCCGGTGACCAGGAAGCGGTACGGCGGGATCACGGTGTAGGTGACGGTGAAGGTGCCGCCCGGGGACAGGCTGCCCGACGTCGAGACGGTGGCCCGCGTCGAGGGGTACGTCGCCAGGACGTAGGTTCCGAGCGGGCTGGCACAGGTCGGCTCACCCCACGTGGGAGCGGCCGGCGGGACGATCAGGATCGGGCAGTCGTTCGTGGTCGGCTTCGAGGCCGCACCGGTGTCGAAGCCGTAGACGTAGCTGGACCCCTGGGCGTCCTCGAAGCCCCAGGTGCCGGGCTCGCGGTTCTCGTTGTAGGCCACCGAGTTGACGGTCTGCGCCTTCTCGTTGTCGCTGGGTGTGCGGGAGTACTTGCACACCCAGACCTTGGAGTCGGTGGTCTCGATCGTCGTGGGCGCCGACACCGTCGTGGTGGTGCGGGCGGTCGGCGCGGACTTCTTGGGAGTGGTGGCGGGCTCGGCCTGCTGTGGCTCGGCCTGTCCGGGGTCTTCTGCGTCGGCCTTGGCGGGCTCCGGCGCGGCCTCTTCCGCAACAGCCTCTTCGGGCGCGGAGGCCTCGGTGGCAGGCGTCTCGGTGGACGTGTCGGCAGCGGCCTCGCCGGCGGCGGTCTCGCCGGCGGCGGCGTCGACAGCGGCGGTGCCGTCTGCGCCGGTGCCCGCGCCGCCCTCGTCGTCGGCGGAGGCCGGAGCGGTCAGGCCGGCCACGGCGGCCAGCGTGATCAGGAGGACGACGGCCAGATGGGCCAGGAGTCGTCGAACGATGTGGGCGCGATGAAGCGCCGAAGAGCTTGCCACGGGATCCCCCCAGGATCAGTTCCGTGTGCACGCGTCACTGAAGAACGTATGCGGTGCCGTGTGGTCGTCCGGTCGAGCCCCGAGTGTGCTGGTCGCGAAGAGACCGACACGCAGCGCGGTCCCCCACTGGGTGCGCAACGGTCAAGTGTGTCCGTGGCAGGTGCCCCGGACGTGTCTCGTGCTCAGACTGATCTGCGGTCCCCCCGGCTGCGCCGGCGCGTCACTGTCGTGATGTAAGTCGCCGGACATCACCCGGATTTCCCGATCCCGGCGATGTCACTGGCCGCAACCGTAGGGGACCCCTCAGACAGTTGAAGGTGCAATCTCCGTGATCCGGGTCAAGATGGCTCGAATGGACCATGTACGAACCACCCGGTTGCGCGGGACGAACACCCGTCCGTGGGCGTAACTTTTGGAGTTTTGGGGCGTGAGGCGGCCAGTGGTGCGTGAATCGTCCAGTGGTGCCAGGTCCGTCGTACGGCGCGGGCGGCTACCGTTCGGCTGTGGAACACGCCGATCACAGTGCGCAGCCCGAGGCTGAAGAGGAACCGGCGCGGGCGCCGTACGACCCGATGCCGCACGGGCCCGAGGAGGTGGGGCTCGGGCCGTGGCAGGGGGAGTGGCCCGACGACGACCGTCTCGATCCCGAGCTGCTGGAGCACGGCGACCGGCGCAACGTCGTCGACCGCTATCGCTACTGGACGATGGAGGCGATCGTCGCCGACCTCGACACCCGGCGGCACGGCTTCCACGTCGCGATCGAGAACTGGCAGCACGACTTCAACATCGGCACGATCGTGCGCACCGCCAACGCGTTCCTGGCCGCCGAGGTGCACATCGTCGGCCGGAAGCGGTGGAACCGTCGCGGCGCGATGGTGACCGACCGCTACCAACACGTCAGGCACCACGCGACGCCCGCTGACCTGGCGGCCTACCTGCACGAGAGGTCGGTGCGGCTCCTGGGCATCGACAACCTGCCGGGTTCCGCACACCTCGAGACGATGGAGCTGCCGCGTGAGGTGTGCTTCCTCTTCGGCCAGGAGGGCCCCGGCCTCTCCGAGAGCGCGCGCGAGGTGGTCGACGGCACCTTCTCGATCGCGCAGTTCGGTTCCACCCGGTCGATCAACGCCTCGGCCGCGGCGGCGATCGCCATGCACACCTGGGTCCGGGAGTACGCCGACCTCTCCGGCGACGCCGCCTGGCGCGGCTAGGGCATGCCCTAGGTCGTCTGCTCCAACAGGGCGCGCAGCGCCTCGAGCCCGCGCGACGTGTGACTCTTGACCGTGCCCGTCGAGATGCCCAGCTCGTCGGCGGTCTCCTGCACGTCGAGGCCCAGCCAGTGCCGCAGGACGACGACCTTGCGCTGCATCTCCGGCATGCCTTGCAAGGCGTCGAACAGCTCCGAGCGTTCCTCGGGCCCGATGCCCGTCGGGGCCGTGGCGTCCATGCCCTCGTCCAGCTCGACGGTCTGTGGCCGCCTCAGCCGGGTCCGGTGCTCGTCGATGTTGGTGCGCACCAGGATCTGTCGCACGTAGGCGTCCGGGTTCTCGTTCATGCGCACCTGCGGCCACACGACGTACAGCTTGGTGAGCGCGACCTGCAGCAGGTCGTCGGCCTGGTGCCAGTCGCCGCAGATCGCATAGGCGATGCGGCGCAGCTGGCCCTGACGTGCGGCGACGTACTCGACGTACTCCGCCTCGCGGCGGGTACGCCGAGCGGTCAGCCCGGTGAGCAGGCTCATCGCACGCCGACCTCGGACTCGTAGCGGGGTCGGGCCCAGTCGAGGAAGGCGTCGAGGGTCGAGGGGTTGCCGGCGTCGGCGGCCGGGACCGCCATGTAGTCGTCGGAACCGTCGACAGTGCGGACCAGAACGAACCACTCCGCGCCGCTGTCGTCGCGGACCTGGGCCACCCAGCTCGGGTCGTCCGCCTTCGCGAAGTTGTTTGGGAGGTCGGGCTGGGTCCGCTGGTCGAGGATCGTGGTTTCCCCAACCGGGGCAAGGGATTCTCCGGTGATCTTGACGAGTCCCGAGCCGTCGACCGTGCCGGGCATGTCGGAGTCGTCGGTGTTCGCGGCGGCGTCGTCGCGCAGCCGCTTGAGCTGGTGTCTCGCCCAGGGTTCGAGGCGGTCGGCCGACCTGGCGGGTGACCAGATGCCGTTGCCGGGCGCGAGCATCAAGATGTTGCTGAGCTCGCCCTGCGGCGACCTCATGGTCGCTGCGACGGACACCTGTCCCTTCGCGAAGCCGTCGAGGCGGCGCACGAAGGTCCAGCCGGGCCGCACCAGCAGGTCCGTGCCTTCCCAGGCGAAGGCCAGGAAGCTGCCCCCGCCGAGGAGTTCCGCGCGTTGCTGGGGCGTCGGTGCCGGGGTCCGGTAGATCACCCGGTCGGGAGTGAGGACCGGCTTGGCGGTGTCGGCGTCGGCCTCCGGGTCACCGGCGAACGCGGGTGCGTCGTCGCGGTTGGTCACCTGGGGGTCACTGCCGGGCAGGGCCACCCAGGCCGTGCCGCCGAGCACCGCGGCCATGGCCAGGGCGCCCACGCCGACCGCAGCACGCCGGCGTCGCAGCGCCGCGCGCCCCGCGGAGAGTCGTGCGTCGATCGGGCGATGGGCCGGGCCGTCGCCGATGGCGTCCTCGAGCCGGTCCAAGATGTCGTGGTGGTCGTCCATGGTGCTCTCCCCGTCCGTGGTCCTTGTGGTTCATCAAGGAGTACGGCGCGATGTCGGCGACGGTTGTCAACGAGCGTTGGGAAATCTCCGGATCAGCCAGGGAAGTTGCGGTCGCCGTCGGGGCCGGCCAGCTTGGACTGGATCATCGGGTAGTCCTCGAGCTCACCGACGCCCGCGTCGTTGGGTGCGTTGATGCCGTTGCGGTTCTGGCTGGCGTCCCAGTAGGCGATCAGCGTGCCGTCCGCGTCGAACAGCTTGATCCGGTTGATCACGTCGTCGATGTTCTGGCCGTTGCGCAGGGGCATGCCGTCCTTGGCCCAGGTGATGTCGTCGGGCAGGGTGCCGACGTGCTCGACGTAGTAGTAGCCCTCGTTGGCGTCGACCTTCTCCCACTTGCCGTCGAAGAACCGCACTTCGACCCGCGCCACGGCCGGGTCACGTCGACCCTCATGGGTGGCGACGAACTTGCCGCAGCCGGGCACCACGTCACGGTCCGGGTCGCAGGCCTGGCCGACGCCGTATCCGTAGCCGAGGTTCGAGATCTGCGGGTCGGGGGCGATCCGATAGGCGGGCATCACGAAGGCCTCGGAGCTGCCCCTGTCGATGTAGCACTCGCCCCAGAACTTCTGGTTGCCCGAGCGCAGGTAGGCGCGGGTGTTGCCGTCGTACGTGACGATCGAGGCCATCACCTCGGGGGCACCTCCGCGCCAGAGGTACTTGGTGCCGCCGTTGCGACCGTCGGCCTCGTGGCAGGTCTCGACGATCTGCTGGTTCGGGTCGGGCGGTGTGGTGTCGGGGGTCTGGCTCGCCACGGTGGTGGTGTCGCGGTCGTTTCCCTTGTCCGGGTCACCCTGGACGGCGTACGCGCCGCCGCCGATCACGGTCATCACGGCCAGGGCGGCCGCGCCCGTCGAGAGGCGCCGCCGGCGCAGCGCCCTGTGGCCGTTGGTGAGGTGTACGTCGAGGGGCCGGTGCTGCGGCTCGTCGTCGAAGAGCGTGTCGAAGCGGTCGTGGAGGTCAGGCATGTCAGTTCCTCGTCATCTCGGGGAGTTCTTCACCCAGGGCGGCGCGCAGGCTGTTCAGGGCATGGTGGGTGTGGGCCTTGACCGTGCCGGGCGCGATCGAGAGCTCGTGGGCGGTCTGCTCGACGGAGAAGTCGAGCCAGTGGCGCAGCACGACCACCTTGCGCTGCATCGGCGGCAGGGTGTCGAGCGCCGCCAGCAGGCTGGACCGGTCGTCGGGGTCACTGCCTGGCGGGGCGGGTGCATCGAGTCCGTCGAGGCCCGGCGACTCGCGTTGTCGCGCGGGTCTTCGGTGGTCGTCGATGTGGGCGTTGAGGATCACCCGACGCGCGTAGGCGTCGTGGGCCCGGTCGTCGCGCAGTCGCGGCCACGCGACGTACATCTTGGTGAGCGCGGTCTGCAGCAGGTCCTCGGCTCGACCCCAGTCACTGGTCAGGGTGTAGGCGAACCTGCGCAGGTAGCCCTGGCGTGCGGCGACGTACTCACTGAACGCCGCGTCGCGTTCGGCCTTGCGCATGAGGTGGTCCTCTCGTTTCTTCGACCCTGTCACTTCCTAGGACGCATGGCACCCCGCTCGGGGTTTAGGTCACCGCACGTTCGTCGCAGGCTAGGCTGGCGGCCGACCGCCGCAGCGCAATCGAGGAGCTCAGAGATGCCCATCGCCACCCCCGAGGTCTACGCCGAGATGATCGACCGGGCCAAGGCCGACGGCTTCGCCTACCCGGCCATCAACGTCTCGTCGTCGCAGACGCTCAACGCTGCGCTCCAGGGCTTCGCCGACGCGGGCTCCGACGGCATCATCCAGGTCTCGACCGGTGGCGCGGAATATCTCTCCGGCCCGTCGGTGAAGAACATGGTCACCGGCTCCGTCGCCTTCGCGGTGTACGCCGCCGAGGTGGCCAAGAACTACCCGGTCAACGTCGCGCTGCACACCGACCACTGCCCCAAGGACAAGCTCGACGGCTTCGTCCGGCCGCTGGTCGCGCTCTCCGCGGAGCGGGTGGCGCGTGGCGAGCAGCCGCTGTTCCAGTCCCACATGTGGGACGGCTCGGCGATCGACCTCGACGAGAACCTCGTCATCGCCGAGGAGCTGCTCGAGGCCTGTGTCGCCGCGCGCATCATCCTCGAGATCGAGGTCGGCGTGGTCGGCGGCGAGGAGGACGGCGTGGTTGGCGCCATCGACGACAAGCTCTACACGACGCCCTCCGACGCGCTGGCCACCGTGAAGGCGCTCGGCATCGGCGAGAAGGGCCGCTACCTGACCGCGCTGACCTTCGGCAACGTGCACGGCGTCTACAAGCCCGGCAACGTCAAGCTGCGCCCGGAGATCCTCGACATCGCCCAGAAGGCGGTCGTCGACGAGCTCGGCCTCGAGCCCGGTGCCAAGCCGTTCGACCTGGTCTTCCACGGTGGGTCCGGTTCGTCGCCCGAGGAGATCGCGGCCGCGGTCGACTTCGGTGTCATCAAGATGAACGTCGACACCGACACCCAGTACGCCTTCACCCGCCCGGCCGCCGCGCACATGTTCGCGCACTACGACGGCGTGCTGAAGGTCGACGGCGAGGTCGGCAACAAGAAGGCCTACGACCCCCGCGCCTGGGGCAAGGCCGCCGAGGCCGGCATGGCCGCCCGCGTGGTCGAGGCCTGCGAGAACCTGCGCTCCGCCGGCACCTCCCTCTCCTGACCCCCGCTCCCCGCAAGTAACGCGGGGTTACGGTCGCTCCACACGCGTTGTGCCACGGGCGAACCGTCGACAGCACCGCGCAAGTGCCGGTGTACGGCGCATTCCATCGGACGCCGGTCGAATTCAGGCAGACCGCTGAACGGGGTGGCGAGGGATCGGCACGTACCCGGGAGGCAGATCGGTGCCGAACCGGGTCGTCGTGATCGCGAATTCGCGACGCACCCGCGCCGCGGCCGATGCGCGCTGATCTCCCCAGAAATCGGCCCAGATGAGGCGCGACATGCCGTAGCCCTCCGCGCAGACCGATTCCTGGCGCTTCTTCTCGGCCCACACCACCTCACCCGCGGACAGGTTGGCCACCCCGCCCTCCGCTCGGCCTCGGTACTTGACTCTGCCGTCGAACTCGATCAGGTGACGACCCACTCGCATGTCCACCCAATACACGTGCCCGTTCGTGACCACCGAGAACTGGGTCTGGACGGGGCCGACACCAAGACTCTGGACGAGTTCGCGAGCCAGCGTTTCGCCGACCGACTCGGCTCCGGAGTCGGAGTCCTGGACGGCGCTGCGGGATCGCACGACGTGGGGCCAGTGCTCCATCGCGTCCACTGCCGTCCAGAGTTCGTTCTTGGTGGCACCCAGCTGCATGGCTGAGTCACAGGCGACCAGGCCGTGGCGATAGCCGTGCTCTCGCCCGATGTCGACGGCCGTGCGCGCGAGATCGAGCACGTGGACGCCGTTGAGGTCGACGACCTGGTCGGGGGCGAAGTGGGCGAGGTGATGCTTGACGCCGTGTTCGGTGCGGGACCCGGTGACACCCGGGCGAGTGACGTGCACCAACGTGTCGTGGACCTCGAGCATCGGCAGCCCGTGGAGCAAGCCGGCCGACCTGTGACTGACGGCGTGCGGTCGGTTCATGGTCAGGTGCGCCGCGAGCACTCGAAGTCGGGGCTTCCCTTCACGATCATCGAGCGACTCCCAGGTGTTCCGGGCGACATAGACGCCGCGCCGAACCGTCACCCACGCGCCGCCGTGACCGGTGAGTGTGCGCAGCTCGCGTTCTGTGTAGCCGGCCGCCATTGCCTGGATGCGAGTCACGAGTCCGTGTTGCAGGTTTGCATGGATGGCGAGGTCAGGGCGCATGCAGTGAGCGTCCACGTGTCTCGCCGTGCGTGCTGAGGAGAACGCGCGACCTGTGGATGAACGCTGCACAGTCCTGCGTGTGGACAGAAAGCGGCTGGAACGTACGGCGGGCTGATCCGTCAACGCTGGCACTTGGGCGGTGCTCTTGACGGTTCGCCCGTGTCAGAACGCGTGTGGAGCGACGGTAACCCCGCGTTACACGGGGGAGGGCGGGGTCAGCGTTCGTGGCTGGGCTTGGCGAAGAACAGGACGGCGGCGAAGCCGACCAGCAGGACGGCCGGGGGCAACAGCATCGCGTCGGCCATCGCCTGGCTGAACGGCGCGTGCACCTGCTCGGGCAGTGACCCCGACAGGGAGGCCTCCGGGCCGGCGTCGACGCCGGGCAGGTGAGAGGCGAGCCGGGCATCCATGAGTACGGCGATCGCCGCCGAGCCCAGCACGGCGCCGACCTGGCGCGTGGCGTTGTAGACGCCGGCACCGGCACCGGCCAGGTTCATCGGCAGGTTGCGCGTGGCGGTGGCGGTCAGCGGGGCCCAGACGCAGGCGCTGCCGGCGCCGAGGAGGGCCATCGGTGCGATGAACTCCCACGTCGAGGAGTCGGGCGTCATCACGCGGGAGAGCCAGAACAGCGAGGCCGAGGCGCCGAGGAAGCCGAGGGCGGTGATGGTGCGCGGGTGGATCCGGTCGATGAGCTTGCCGACCCCGGGGGCGAGCACGATGCTGACCAGCGCCATCGGCACCAGCAGGAGTGCGGACCGGGTGGGCGAGAGGTCGCGCACCAGCTGGGCGTAGAGCATGAACGGGAAGCCGATCGAGGTGATCGCGAACGACATCGTCGAGATGGCCAGGTTGGAGACCGAGAAGTTGCGGTCGCGGAAGAGGCGCAGCGGCACCAGCGGCTCGCGCCGGTTGCGCGACTGCCAGAACACGAAGACGGCCAGCACGACGAGGCCGGCGATGATCAGCCGCCACACGGTGATCACGCCGGTGATCCCGGACCAGTCGTACTGGTGGCCCTCCTGGATGCCGAAGACCAGGCAGAACATGCCGACGCCGGAGAGCGCGACGCCGAGCCAGTCGAAGGAGTGCTGGTGGGTGTCGAGATTGGGCACGAGGCGCTGGGCGAGGACGAAGGCGACGATGCCGACCGGGATGTTGACGAAGAACACCCACTCCCAGCCGAGGGAGCCGACCAGTACGCCGCCGAGCAGTGGGCCGACCAGGGTGGCGACACCGGCGGTGGCTCCCCACAGCGACATCGCCTGGCCGCGACGGGCGGCCGGGAAGATGCGGGTGATGATCGCCATCGTCTGCGGGGCCATCATCGCGGCGCCGAAGCCCTGGAGGACGCGGGCCCCGATCAGCATCTCGACGGTGCCGGTCAACCCGCACCACAGCGACGCGATCGTGAACACCGTGAGCCCGGCCAGGTAGAGCCGCTTGGGGCCGAACCGGTCGCCGAGCCGGCCGGTGATCAGCACGGGTACGGCGTAGGCCAGCAGGTAGGCACTGGTCACCCAGACCACCGAGTTCACCTCGGCGTCGAGGTCGCTCATGATGTCGGGCGTCGCGACGCTCACGATCGTCATGTCGACCAGGATCATGAAGAAGCCGAGGCAGAGGGCGAAGAGCGCCGGCCACGGGCTGACGTCGTCGGAGACCTGGGCCGGAGTGGTGTTGGTGTCGGTCACGACTCGATTCAACACCCTTGCACCCACAAACCATTCCTTGAATAGTGCTCCATTGCTTTCCGTTGCGGAAAGTGATTGGCTTTCCAACATGGAAAACAATGAGCGGATGCAGGCCTCGGAGGCCCTGGACGCCATCGGCGACACTCGCGCCGACCTCGCCGACCGGCTCGTCACGCCGTGGTTCCACCACCCGGTGCTCGCGGTGCTGATGACCGGAATGGTGCTGGTCCACGGCCTCGAGCAGCTCCGCGACTCGTGGTTCCGGGTGCCGTTCGCACTGGTCGTGATCGCCGCCAGCCTCGGCCTGGCCAGGCTCTACGCGCACATGACCGGCATCTCGATCAGCAGCCCGGTCGGTCCGCGCAGCAAGCTGATGCTGACGATTCTCGGCGTCGGCCTCGTCGGCTCCCTGCTGTGGCTGATCATCGCCGAGCCGGCCCAGGGCGTGGTCCTCGGCGTGGCCGGGTTCGTCTTCGTCTTCACCGTCGTCGCCGGCCGGTCGTACGACGCCGCGCTGCGCGCCGACCTGCGCACGGACCTGCGCACGGACCTGCGGGCAGACAGAGTCGCGCGATGACAGGCGGGCCTGAGTTCAACGAGGTCATCCATGCGCCCAACCGGCTGCAGATCTGCGCGCTGCTGGTCAACGTGGAGAAGGCCGAGTTCGCCACGATTCGAGACAGTCTCGGCGTGGCCGACTCCGTGGTCAGCAAGCACCTCAAGGTGCTCGCCGATGCCGGCTACGTGAAGCTCGACAAGCCCACGGGTGGTGGGCGGGTGCGCACCTGGGCCGGCATCACCAAGGAGGGCCGGCGCGCCTTCGTCGCCCACGTGGCCGAGCTGCGTCGCCTGACCGAGAGCCTCGACCTCCAGTCCTGAGGCAGAGTCCCGGGAGCGGGCGTGACAGGCTGGCCGCATGAGCCACATGGACCTGATGGCGGGACCCCCGCCCACCCACCTCCCTGAAGACCCCGCCGCCGCAGACCTCGTCGGTGGCACGCCGCCCGCGACCGTCGTACGCGCCCACCCGGAGTCGCCGTTCGCCTGGGCCGCGATGGCCGAGCAGGCCGTCGAGCAGGGCGCCGACGACGTCACCGTCTACGCCTACTCGCGGGTCGGCTACCACCGGAGCCTCGACATGCTGCGCCGCAACGGCTGGAAGGGCCACGGCCCGGTGCCGTGGGAGCACGAGCCGAACCGCGGCTTCCTGCGCTCGCTGGCGCTCCTCGCCAAGAGCGCCCGGGCGATCGGCGAGCAGGCCGAGTGGGACCGCTGCTCGGAGTTCCTGCGCGACTCGAGCCCGACGGCGTACGACGAGCTGCTGGGCTGACCTTCAGCGCCGGCTGCGGGCGATGCGTACGACGTCCGCGGCCACGCCGGTCGGCCGGCTCGACCGCGGCCACACCGCCCGCAAGGGGCGTCCGAGGTCGAGCTCCTCGTCGAGGGGCACCGAGACCAGGGACCCGCTGGACACCTCCGAGGCGACCGCGAGCTCACTGAGCACCGCCGGGGCCGTGCCGGCAGCGACGCTGGCCTTCACCGCGGCGGTGCTGGCCAGCTCCATCTCCAGTTCGCTGACCCGGTGACCTGCCCGGGCCAGTGCCGCCTCGAGGGTGTCGCGGGTGCCGGACCCGGCCTCGCGCAGGATCAGGTGGGTCGCGGACAGCTCGGCCGCGGTGACCGGCCGGCGCCGCCGCGCCCACGGGTGGTCGGGCGCCACGATCACCACCAGTCGGTCGTGCCGGATGATCGTCGACCCGACGGTGCGTGGCACGTACGGCGACTCGACGAAACCCAGGGGCACCCGGGCGGCGAGCACCGCGTCGAGCACGTCGTGGGAGTTGCCGACGTCGAGGCTCACCTGGAGCTCGGAGTGGTGCCGGCGCAGCCTGGCCAGCCAGTTGGGAGCGAGGTACTCCGCGATGGTCAGGCTGGCCGCCACGGTCAGGTGCGGCTTGTGGTCGTCGGCGAGCGACCGGGCTCCGACCACGACCCGATCGACCCCGGCCAGGGCCTCGCGGGCCCACTCGGCCACCACGCTCCCCTCGGTGGTGAGCCGGGATCCCGTGGCCGAACGGTGCACCAGCACCACGCGCAGCTGGCGCTCCAGGCGGGCGATGGCGCGGCTGGCGTTGGGTTGGGCCATGTCGAGGGCTCGGGCCGCCCCACCGAGTGACCCGAGCTCACCGACGCGCACCAACAGCTCGAGCGCGGTGAGGTCGGGACGGTCCGTGGGCATGCAAGAAGGATATGACCTGCCCCAGAGCCATATCAACAGCGCATGAGTCCATGTCGAAATGACGGCTACCGGGAACGACCGTCCGGCGCGACCCTCGAAGGGTGACCTCCCTCAACGACGCCATCGTGACCAGCCCGCCGTCGACGACCGCGCAGCGGCCCGCGACGATCTGGCCCGGTCTGCTGCTGGCGGCGGCGGGTGGCGCGGCCGGGCTGCTCGGCCACCGGCTCGTCCCGCAGCTCAGCCCCGTGCTCGTCGCGATCGTGCTCGGTGTCGTGGTCGGCAACCTCCGTCAGCCCTCGGCGGCCACGGCCCCCGGTCTCGCCGTGGCCTCGCGCCGGGTGCTGCGGATCGGCGTCGCGCTGCTCGGCCTGCAGCTCGTGCTCTCCGACGTGTTCGCCCTCGGGTGGGCGATGGTGCTGGTCATCGTCGCCGTGGTGGTCGGCGGCATCGCCGGCAGCCTGTGCCTGGGGCGGGCGCTCGGCGTACCGCCCGGCCGTCGGCTGCTGATCGCCTGCGGCTTCTCGATCTGCGGTGCGGCCGCGGTCGCCGCCGTGGCCGGCGTACGCCGCTCGGAGGAGAGGGACGTCGCCTCGGCGGTCGCCCTCGTGGTGGCGTTCGGGAGTACGGCGATGCTGGTGCTCCCGGCGATCGCCACCGCGCTGGGGATGAACGTCGTGGGAGCCGGAGCCTGGGCCGGTGGCTCGATCCACGAGGTCGGCCAGGTCGTCGTCGCCGGTGGCCTGCTGGGTGGGGCCGCGCTGCAGGTGGCCGTGGTGGTCAAGCTCGGCCGGGTCCTGATGCTCGCACCCGTCCTCACCGCGCTGACGTGGGCCGACCGCCGACGGGGCGCCGAGGTCGAGGGCGCCGTCCGCCCACCGCTGATGCCCGCCTTCGTGGCCGTCTTCATCCTCGGCACCGTGGCCCGCACCTGGCTGCCGCTGCCCGACCAGCTGCTCGACGTCGCCGGCGTGGTGCAGTCCCTCGCCCTGGCCGCCGCGATGTTCGCGCTCGGCCACGCCCTGGACCGCAAGTGCCTCTCGGCGCTGCGCGGCCGCGAGGTCGCCATGGCCGCCGGGGCCTCCGTGCTGGTCGCGCTCATCGCGCTGCCGGCCGTGTTCCTGGTGAGCTGAACGCGCCCGCTCGGCGGCTCTTGAGCGGTGGTGTTGACGCTTCGCACGTCGTACGACGCGTGCGGAGCGACCATAACCCCGCGTTACACGTGCAGGTCGGGGTCAGGGGGCGAGGAGCGTGCGCACCTTGTCGAGGCCCAGCGCCACGATCAGCGTGGGCAGCCGCGGGCCGCGGTCCTTGTCGACCAGCAGGTTGTAGAGCAGCTTGAAGAACGCCTTCTGGTCGGCCTTGACCTCGTCGGTCGGGGCGTCGTCGACCGCCAGCCCGTGGGCCAGCTTGGGCACGCCGTAGACCACCGAGGTCACCTCGTCGAGGTCGAGTGAGGCCGGCAGGTTCTCGAGGAGCAACGAGATCCACTGCGCCTCGTCGGCGGTCAGTGCGGCCAGGCGGTCGGCGTCAGGTGCGGTGCGCACCGTGGTGCGGTCCTCGGGGTCGCGTCCGGCGGTCCAGGCCATGGCCCGGTCGAGACGGGGCTGCAGGTCGTCGACCGAGTCGTGCGCGTGGCCGACGTTGCTGATGATGTCGCTGATCAGGTCGGCCGACCCGGCGGTCACGTCGGCCACGGAGGCCAGTGTGCGGAACGGCACGACCACAGGCGGTGTGGTCAGGCGTCCGGCGGTGGTCGTGGCCGAGGCGCGCTCGAAGGCGAGCACCTGGGCGTCCCGCTTGGCCGGGTCGGCAGCCTTGCGTCCCAGCGCGTCCCACTCGTCGTACAGCCGCAGGACCTCGTCGCCGAACTCGACGTTGAAGGCCTGCTTGGGCTGGCGGCGCACGTAGAGCCAACGCAGGATCGGCGCCTCGAGCACCTTGAGCGCGTCGGCCGCGGTGGGCACGCCGCCCCTGGACGACGACATCTTGGCCATGCCGGCCACGCCGACGAACGAGTAGCCGAAGAACGACGGGGCGCGCCCGCCGAAGATGGTCTTCACCAGCTCCTTGCCGACGGTGTGTGAGGAACCGGGGGAGGCATGGTCGACCCCGGCGGGCTCGAAGTTCACGCCTTCGTAGGCCCAGCGCATCGGCCAGTCGACCTTCCAGACCAGCTTGCCCTCGTCCTGGGTGGCCAGGTTGGTGACGCCCGAGAACGAGCACACGCTGCACGTGTACGCGAGGTCGGCGGTGTCGTCGTCGTACGACGTGACGGTGGTGGTGTCGCGGCCACAGTCGCGGCAGTAGGGCTTGAACGGGAAGCGGGCCAGGTCGTCGGCGGTGCCGGTGGCGCCGTCTGCCTCATCGGAGTCGTCGGCGGTCACGGAGTCGGCCAGGGCGGCGGCCTCCTGCTCGGACTCGGCGACCGGTGCGGCCTTGGTGCGGTAGCGCGCGAGCACGGCCTCGATGTCGCCACGACGGCGGGCAGCCAGCTGGATCTGCTCGCGGTAGGTGCCGGCGTTGTACATCTCGGTCTGGCTGACCTCGTCCATCTCGCAGCCCATCGCCGCGAGCGCCTCCCGGAGCGGCTCCTTGAAGTGCTCGGCCCAGCTGGGGTGGCAGTCCCAGGGGTCGGGTACGGCGGACAGGGGGCGGCCGATGTGCTCGTTCCAGGCCTCGTCGACGCCTGCCGGAACCTTGCGGAACCGGTCGTAGTCGTCCCAGCTGTGCAGGTGGCGCACGGCCAGGCCCCGGCCGCGCAGCTCCTCGGCGACGAAGTGGACGGTCAGGAACTCGCGCAGGTTGCCCAGGTGGATGGGCCCCGACGGGCTGATGCCGGAGGCCACCGTGATCAGTTCGGCGTCCGGTCCGGCGTGGCGCACGGCGTCGTCGGCAGCGCGGGTCACCCAGTCGCTCGGGTTCTGTGGTCCGCCTCGTGCCATCTGCGTGTGCTCCTGGTTCCTGCGCTGGACTGAGCCGCCAACGCTACCGGAGCGGGTCCGCAGGCACAGCGGTGCCATCCATGATCACATCCCCCGCGATGTGACCCTGGATGGTGCCGACGTCGGGACCCCACACAGAGATTCCAGAGCAAGGATGACAGTGGCCGGTCCCTGCCACGTGGCTAACGCATGCCGCTGTCACTAAACTGCCACCATGCCGCGACCGCTCGCCACTTCGGTTCCCTCTGCGCTGGGCCTGACCCGTCAGGAGGAGCGTCTGTACCGGCTGGTGCAGCCCTTCTCCCGGCGGCCACTCGACGAGGTGGGTCCGGCACTCGCCCTGTCGGGTGAGGAACTGCGCCGGCGCCTCGAGCCCCTGATCGCCGCGGAGCTGGTCGCCCTCGACGGCGGCGTGGTGCTGGTCCGCCGTCCTGCCGAGGCCGTCGTCAAGGTCCTCGAGCGACAGGCCGCGACCGTGACCGCAGTGGGCGAGAGCCTCGACGGACTCCTGGCGGCCGTCCCCTTCCTGGCCGCGGCCGCCAGCAGGCCCGCCGACGACGAGGTCGCCGACATCGACCGCATCGACGGCGAGGTCAGCTCCGGGGGCAACCCCCTGGCACTGCTCTCGGCGCTGGTCGCGAACAGTCGCGGCGACCTGATGTGGCTACGCCCCGATGCCTGGCAGCTGCCTCGGGAGTCCTCGATGGCGCGGGTGATCGCGTCCGCGGTCGCGGCCGGCAGGCGGTCACGTGCGATCTATCCCGCCCGCGCGCTGCAGGAGGCGCCCGACGCCCTCCTCGCCCGGGCCCGGGCCGGAGAACAGGTCCGGCTGATCTCCGACCTGCCGACCCGGATGATCGTGATCGGCACGACCCACGCGGTGCTGCCCGAGCCCCTCGGGGTGGCCGACGAGCCCCGGCTGCTGGTCAGGCAGTCGGCACTGGTCGCCGCGCTCGGACTGTGGTTCCAGTCGTTGTGGGAGCAGGCCAGCCCGGTGCCGGAGCTCGACCTGGGCCACGCGCGACCGGACCTGCGGCGCTTCCTCCTCGAGCAGCTGGCGCTGGGCGCGAAGGACGAGCAGATCTCCCGGAACCTCGGCATCAGCCTTCGCACCACGCGCCGACGGGTGGCGGACCTGATGACCGAGCTCGGGGTCGACACCCGCTTCCAGGCCGGCGTCGAGGCGGTACGCCGCGGCTGGATCTAGTCCAGCGACTTCGCGGGCCGCAGCAACGAGTAGGCGCCGGGCACCACGCGCCAGGTGCGGCGGCGTTCGGGGCCGTGGATCTCGCCGTCGGCGCTGGCCCAGAACTCGTCGCCGGCCACGGTCACCTGGCTGCCGCGCAGGCTGACCACGTCGTCGCGTCCCTCGTGCTCGCCGCGGCTGAGGTGGGCGACGTACGCGATCCGGTCGAGGCGGCCGACCGCCCGCGAGACCATCACGTCGACCTTGCCGTCGGCCGGGTCGGCGTCGGGGTTGAGTGACGTGCCGCCGCCCACGTCGGACCCGTTGCCCAGCGCGACCATCAGCACCTGCTGGTCGAGGTCGTTGACCACGACGCCGTCCACCTCGACCTTGAGGTGCAGCACGTGGGGTCGTACGGCGGCCATCAGGGCGCCGATCGGATAGCCCAGCTTGCCCAGGCCGATCGGACCGATCCGCACCTTGCCGAGCACGGACTTCACGCCGGCGCCGAGTCGCCCGGCCTGCGCGGACGCCCCGACGTGGACGTTGTTGACGACGATGTCGCCGAACTCGTCGACCAGCAGGTCGGTGGGCGTGGGTGTGCCGGTGAGCACGACGCGTGCGGCCTCGTCCGGCTCGACGGGAAGGCCGTTGCCGCGGGCGAAGTCGTTGCCGGTGCCCAGCGGGATCAGGCCGATCACCGTGCCGGCCAGCTCGTTGCGGCGGTGCAGTGCGGCGACCACGGCGTGCATGCTGCCGTCGCCGCCGGCCACCACGATGCGCCGGGAGCCGGCCCGGTGGAGGACCCCGTCGAGCTCGCCGGGGTTCGAGGTGGCCGCAACTTCGACGCTCGCCCGGGCGCGCAGCACCTCCAGGGCGGTCTCGAGCGCGTCCTGGTCGCCGGATCCGGCGTCGGCGTTGGTGATGACAAGGAGTGGGTCCACGGTCGGCGACACTACCCGTGGTCCCCTCCGGCCTTTGGTAACGTGTGTGCGCAAGAGCCCCGGTGCGCTGTTGCCGGGGCCTTTTGCATTCCCTGGCGATCCGGACCCCGGCGCCGGGGACGCAAGGTCCGAACGACCGAAGGAGAACCAAGTGCCCGCGATCATCGTGCTCGGAGCCCAGTGGGGCGACGAAGGCAAGGGCAAGGCGACCGACCTGTTGGCGCAGGACACGAGCATCGACTTCGTGGTCCGCACCAGCGGCGGACACAACGCCGGCCACACCATCGTGGTCAACGGCGAGAAGTTCGCCACCCACCTGCTGCCCAGCGGCATCCTGACCCCCGGCGCCACCAGCGTGATCGCCAACGGGGTCGTGGTCTCGCCCGAGGCGCTCTTCCGCGAGCTCGACGGCCTGATCGAGCGCGGCGTCGAGGTCGCCGACCTCAAGGTCAGCGCGAACGCCCACGTCATCGCGTCGTACCACTCGACGATCGACAAGGTCTCCGAGCGCTTCCTCGGCAAGAACCTGATCGGTACGACGGGGCGCGGCATCGGGCCGGCCTACTCCGACAAGGTCAACCGCTGCGGCATCCGGGTCGCCGACCTGTTCGACGAAGGCATCCTCGCCCAGAAGGTCGAAGCCGCGCTCGACGTGCGCAACCACCTGCTGACCAAGGTCTACAACCGCCGCGCCATCGAGGCGGAGGCCGTCGTCGAGGAGCTGCTGTCGTACGTCGACCGGCTGCGTCCGATGGTGGCCGACACGACACTGCTCCTCAACGACGCGCTCGACGACGGCAAGACCGTGCTCTTCGAGGGCGCCCAGGCCACGATGCTCGACGTCGACCACGGCACCTACCCGTTCGTCACCAGCAGCAACCCGGTCGCCGGCGGCGTGTGCGTCGGAGCCGGTGTCGGCCCGACCCGCATCGACCGGGTGATCGGTGTGATCAAGGCCTACACGACGCGGGTCGGCTCGGGCCCGTTCCCGACCGAGCTGTTCGACGAGAACGGCGAGCGGCTCCAGCGCCTCGGCGGCGAGATCGGCGTGAGCACCGGCCGCACCCGTCGCTGCGGCTGGTACGACGCGGTGATCGCGCGCTACGCGACCCGGGTCAACGGGCTGACCGAGTTCTTCCTGACCAAGCTCGACATCCTCGGTGACTGGGAGCAGATCCCGGTCTGCGTGGCCTACGAGATCGACGGCCAGCGGGTCGACGAGATGCCGATGACGCAGACCGAGTTCCACCATGCCAAGCCGGTCTTCGAGTACTTCGACGGCTGGAAGAGCGACATCTCCGGCTGCCGCACCTTCGAGGAGTTGCCGAAGAACGCGCAGGCCTACGTGAAGGCGCTCGAGGAGCTCAGCGGCGCACCGTTCTGGGGCGTCGGGGTCGGTCCGGGTCGCGAGCAGACGATCGTGGTCCACGACAGCTGACCACGACCCGGGCTCCGGCCGGCCGGGTCACTGCAGGGCGAACGGCCCGATGATCGAGCCGTTGTACCACTCGCAGGTCTTCGCGCAGTCGAACGCCGTGGCGTGTGACGGCTGCGCGAAGTTGGTGCCCTCGGAGATGAGCACGTCGATCTGCCAGGGCTCGGTGTTCCACCGGTCCAACCGGACCAGGTCGTCGCGACCGTTGCCGTCCACGTCGGAGGCGACGGTGTCGGTGAAGGATCCGTTGACGATCCCGGGCGGCGTGACGACCCATGACTCGCCGGCGTCGAAGCGGTCGCCCGACGCACGGAAGACGCGGACCTCCTGGTCGCCCTGCGTGTCCACCAGGAGTGACAGCTCGTCGGTGCCGTCGCCGTCGAAGTCGCCGGGCGCGACGCTGCCGGTGGTGAAGGTGTTCTCGGGGGTGACCCGCGCCGGACCGGGCTGGCCGAAGGCGGTGCCGCTCGACCGGATCAGCAGCAGGCCGCTCTTGGCGACCTTCGAACCGTAGGACCTCTCCACGGCCAGGTCCGACTTTCCGTCGCCGTCGAAGTCTCCGGGCAGCATCGCGTTGCTGACCGACTTGCCCAGCCCCCGGATCCGGGCCCAGGACACGGGCTCGCCGAAGCCGTCGTCGGTGGCCGGGACGACCCAGAGCTCGATCACTCCCGGGGACCGGTCGGTGGAGAGGCCGATGTCGTCGCGCCCGTCACCGTCGAAGTCGCCGAGCATCTCCCAGACGTACTTCCCGGTGTTCGGCACGGTGACCCTGTGGGTGGTGGTCTCACTGCCCCCGTGCCGGACCTTGATCGAGAGCGGCACGTCCGTGCGGTCCTGGACCTTGCCGAGTCGGGTGATGTCGACGAGGTCGAGGCGCTGGTCGCCGTCGACGTCGCCCAGGTAGACCGACCCCTTGGAGGCCTTCCTGCCCCGGGGCCGGGAGAACCCGTCGGCGGTGCTGGTCATGGTGGTCTCGAGCGAGGTCCTGCCCGGCCGGTCCCGGTCGAACATCAGGTCGCCCAGCCGGTCGCCGTCGACGTCGCCCGTGACCAGGGGTCGGCGGTCGGCACCGCCCGCGGAGCTGCGGCCGGGGTCGGCGGTCGGCTCGTCCTCGGCCGCCAGCAGCCTCTGGACGCCGAACCCTGCGCCGCCCAGCACCAGCGCGCCAGCGGTCACGGCGGCGACCAGACGGCCACGCCGTCTCCGCGGTGCGGTCGTGGTCGTCGCGGCGCCGGACTGGTCTGCGGCACGCGCCACCGCCAGCAACTGGTCGCGGAACGCCGCCGCGGTCCGGAACCGGTCCTTCGGGTGCTTGGCCAGTGAGCGGTCCAGGAGGTCGTTGAAGCGCCGGGTGAGCGGGTCGTCGCCGGGCAGCTGCGGGATCGGCTCGGTCAGGTGGGCGGCGGCCACCTCGACGTCGGGCCCGGTGTACGGCGCTGCGCCGGCGTTCAGGCAGGCCCACAGCACGCAGCCGAGGGAGTAGATGTCGCTGGCCGGTGTGCCCGGGGAGCCTTGGGCGCGTTCGGGAGCCAGCCATGACCACGTGCCGGCGACCGTCCCGGTCATGGTCAGTCCCCGGCTCCACTGGGTCTGCGCCACCCCGAAGTCGCAGAGATATGCCTGCGGTTCGGTGGTGTCGGACGAGTCGGCGGAGCGGAGGAGCACGTTCGCCGGCTTCACGTCCCGATGCACGACGCCGGCCCGGTGGGCGTCGTGCAGGGCCCCGGCGATCTGGACGCAGACCCTCGCGGCCAGGGCACGCGGGAGCGAACCGCGTTGCTCGAGCACGGCGCCGAGGTCGCCGCCCTCGACGTACTGGGTGGTGATGTAGAGGACGTCGTCGTGCACACCGTGGTCGTAGATCGCGACGATGTGGGTCGAGTCGACCTTGGCCAGGGTGGTGGCCTCGTTCAGGAACCGGGTGCGGAAGCCCTCGTCGGTGGCCAGGTGCGGCCACATCACCTTCAGCGCGACGGTGCGGCCGAGCTCGGTGTCGTGGGCCCGGTGCACCACGCCCATGCCGCCGGTTCCGAGCTGGGCGTCGATCCGGTACCGGCCGAAGAGGTCACCGGTGCGAGGCAGGGGCACGGGTCTCCCTTTCGCGCGTCATCGGATGGAGTCGAGGGGTGATGGACTGTAGCCGCACTGCGTGCACGCTGCCCAACGGGAGAAGGAGCCGAAGGTCGTGCCGTCGGACAGTGCCACGCTGATCTCCTTGCGGCGTCCCATGCCCTTCGGGACGAGGAGCACGTCGGGGTGCCCGTTGCCGTCGACGTCGGAGGTGGCCAGCAGGACGGACTGCGACTGCGTGCCCGCGTCGAGGGTGATGCTGCCGGGTGTGAAGCCTTCGTCCCCGGCCTGCCAGGTGCGCAGTCGATCGGCGTCGAACCCCGAGGTGTAGACGAGCAGCTCGGACGAGCCGTCGCCGTCGACGTCGGCGGCGCCGAGGGTGACGTCGTACGGGTCGGGCGACTCGGGTGCACGTGCGGCCGGCACGAAGCGGGTGCCCTCGGCGCGCAGCAGGGTGAGGCGCGCGTCGTAGTCGGAGGTCGTGCCGAGGAAGCGGACCCCGGACTCGACGGTCGCGGCCAGGTCGTCGTCACCGTCCCCGTCGAAGTCGCCCACCGCGAAGTCCGTGTCGAAGGTCGAGATCGGCACCTCCGCCCACACCGTGCCCTTGGCGAAGCGGTTGCCGCGGTTGAGCAGCACCGTGATGCGGGCAGGGCCGTCGTCGAGGTCGTCGAAGACCAGCGCCAGGTCGTCGGTGCCGTCGCCGTCGTAGTCGCCGGCCACGACCAGGCTCGCGCTGTCGTCGCCCTCACCGGTCGTGAGCCGGAACGCCGCCGTGCGACCGGAGTCGAAGGTGACGGTGAGGGTCTCCGAAGCCTGCTTGCCGATGTCGGGCAGGCCGTTGCCGTCGAAGTCGGCCAGGATCTGCCGGGAGTCGATCGGGCTGACCTTCGCGCTGCGCATCTTCGTGGCGTCTGCGGTGCCGGAGAACCGGAGGCCGAGGATGTCCGCGGAGTCGTCGTTCTCGAGCTCGAGGTCGCCGTAGCCGTCACCGTCGAGGTCGCCCACGACCGGCGCGGGTTCCGGCTCCACCGTCGGTTCAGGTTCGGCCGTCGGCTCGTCGCCGCCCCCGTCGGTTCCGGGGCCGGCCTGCGCCCACCAGATGCCGCCGCCGGCCAGTACGGCGAGCGCGAGCGCGCCGACCACCAGCGGCGTACGACGACGCCGGGTGCGTCGGGGCGCCTCGACCCTGGCGACGTACTCGTCGACGTCGGCAGGATCGAACCCGGTGCGTGCGGAGCCGCCGAGCGCGGTCATTGCCCGACCCATCGCCTCCGCGGTGGGAAACCGCTGGGCCGGGTCCTTGGCCATCGCCCGGTCGAGGAACCGGTTGACCGCCGCCGCGGTCTCGTCGGTGCCGTTGAACCGCGGCACCGGGGCGTTGCGATGCGCGAGGGCGATCTGCACGTCCGTGCCGCCGTACGGCGGGCGCCCCGTCAACGCTGCCCAGAACAGGCAGCCGAGGGCATAGATGTCACTGGCCGGGGTGGCCGGAGCGCCGAGGGAGCGTTCGGGTGCGAGGTAGGCCCACGTGCCGGCCACCCCACCCGCGACGGTGAGCCCCTCCTGCTCGGTCTGGGCGATGCCGAAGTCGCAGAGGTAGGCCCGGGGCTGGTTCGTGTCGGGGTCGCGGACCAGCACGTTGGCCGGCTTGACGTCGCGGTGCACGACGCCGGCGCGGTGCGCGTCGTGGAGCGCCGCGGCGACCTGGGCGCAGAGGTCGACGGCGATCGCGACCGGCATCGGCCCGCGCTTCCGGACCAGCTCGCCGAGGTCGCCCCCGGGCAGGTACTGGGTGGCGATGAACGGGACGCCGTCGTGCTCCCCGTGGTCGAAGATCTGGGTGATGTGCGGCGAGTTCAGCCGGGCCAGCACGTTGGCCTCGCGATGGAATCGCTGGAGGAACTCCTCCTGGCCGGCGATGTTGCCCGACATCACCTTCAGGGCGACCTGGCGCTGGAGGAGGGTGTCGGTGGCCAGGAACACCATGCCCATACCGCCCTGCCCGAGCAGGCGCTCGAGGCGATAGCGGCCGAAGTTCTGCCCGACGCGGGGCACGGAGGTCATCGCGGTCTTCCAGACGTGTCGTCGAGCACGGGGACACTATGCCCGGCCGACGGCGCCAGAACCATTGTCCTGGTCACAGGACTGAACCATACGGCCGCCGAGCTCGCGGTCCGCAGCGACGCGATCATGTGATGTTGTTCGTCAGCATCGAGAAGGTCTCGTCGCAGCCCTTGTTGAGACAGGCGATCTCGCCCCAGCGGAGGGGTGAGTCGAAGGACTGCCCGGTGGAGAGGGCGACATCGAAGGGGACGCCGGTGTCGGTCATGGCACGTTGGACCACGACGTCTGCCCTGCCGTCCCCGTTCACATCGATCATGGCGGTGTCCAAGGGGTCGTCGGGGTCGTCGACGAGGTCGACCACCCAGTCCTCGCCGGCCGAGATGGTGTCGTCCTCGAACTCGTGGACCCGGATCGTGCCGGGGGCGCCGCGCAGGTGGGTGACGATCTCGTCGGCACCGTCACCGTCCACGTCAGCCACGTCGAGAGGGGTCGCGACGACGCCGTTCTTCGGGGTGTTGCGTGGATTCGACGGTGTCTGGAAGCCGGACCCGTCGGAGAGCAACACCTGCAGCTGAGGCGCGGCGTCGGTCCCCGGCCGAACCCCGTCCCGGCGCACCACGAGGTCGTCTCGATCGTCGCCGTCGACATCGCCGGCGACGATCTGCTCGCCGTAGGAGGTCCAGTTCTCCAGGGTGGCCACCGGCTCCGGGTCGGCGAAGTCGTCGCCGCTGCTCAGCGCCACCTCGATCTCCAGCACGGAGTCCCTCGATGAGGAGTCTCGTGCCCAGGTGAGCACGAGGTCGTCCAAGCCATCGCCGTCGATGTCGGCCAGCAGCGGGAAGGCGTCGTCGCGTCTGCCCCGCCTGGGGAACCCCGCGTCGAACCGGTCGTCGGTGCCGGTGATGACCTCGACGTCGAGCCCCTTGGTCTCCAGGTTGTCGTTGATGCCCAGGACGTCGTCGAGGCCGTCCCCGTCGACGTCGCCGCGCACGAGATAGCCCTCCGGCTGCAGCTGCCGCTCGGGGTCGGTGAATCCCGTTCCGGTTGAGCGCACCAGGAAGTTGCGACCCTCCTTGTAGGAGTCGCCGTAGTTGTACCAACGGACGAGGAGGTCGCCCTTGCCGTCTCCGTCGACGTCGCCGAGGATCGCGGCGGGGTCATTCTCGTCGTCCTGTGGGGCGTCGTCGCGCCACACGGCGTACGCCGTACCCGTGCCGGCCAGCACGGCCACGGCGACCGCGACCGGGATCCACCGTCGCCGGCCGTGTCGACGCGGGGGAGCCCCTGCGGTGCCGGAGCGTACGGCGGTGCCGGTGTCCTCGCGGTGCGGTGTCGACGGTGTGGGCTCCACGAGGGTGCGGTCGCCGAACCGGGTGAGCGACAGCAGGTCGGTGCGGAAGTCGGCGGCCGACGCGTAGCGGCGGGCCGGGTCCTTGGCCAGCGCCCGCGACAGGACGGCGTTGACCCGTCGGGTCGCCGGATCGTCGCCGACGAACTGCGGCACCGGCTGCTGCACCTGGGCCAGGGCGACCTCGACGTCCGAGCCGCCGTACGGCGCGTGCCCGGTGAGCGTGGCCCACAGGACGCACCCGAGGGAGTAGATGTCGGAGGCCGGCGCGCCAGGGTCGCCCTTCGTCCGCTCCGGAGCCAGCCAGGCCCAGCTGCCGGCCACGCCTCCGGTCTGGGTCAGGCCCGTGGTGCCGGCGTGGGCGATGCCGAAGTCGCAGAGATAGGCGAACGGCTCGGTGCCGCGGTCGCGGAGCAGCACGTTGCTCGGCTTCACGTCGCGGTGCACCACACCGGCCGCGTGCGCGTCGTCGAGGGCGCCGGCGACCTGCGCGCAGATCTGTGCGGCCCGGTCGAGCGGCAGCCTCCCGGTGGCGCGCAGCAGGTCGCTGAGGTCGCCGCCCCGCACGAACTGGGTGGAGATCCAGGGGATGCCGTCCTCGACGCCGTGGTCGTGGATCGTGATGACGTGCGGCGAGTCGAGGCGGGCCATGATGTCGGCCTCGCGCTCGAACCGCTGGGTGAACTCGTCGGCCCCCTGCAGCCGGCCGGCCATCACCTTCAGCGCGACAGTGCGGTTCAGCCGGGTGTCGGTGGCCCGGAAGACCACGCCCATGCCGCCCATGCCGATGCGCTCCTCGATCAAATAGCGCCCGAAGCGGGTGCCGGGTGTGGGTGAGTGCAGCGACATGGTGGCGCCATCCTAGGATCGATCTCCGTGAAGACTCTCGTCATCGGCACCGGCGGCCGCGAACACGCCCTGGTTCTCGCGCTCGACCGGGACCCCGCCGTCACCGAGGTGCACGCGGCTCCCGGCAATCCCGGCATGGCGGCCTCGGCCACCCTGCACGAGGTCGACCCAATGGACGGGCCTGCCGTGGCCGACCTCGCCGTACGCCTCGGCGCCGACCTGGTCGTGGTCGGGCCCGAGGCACCGTTGGTCGCCGGGGTCGCCGACGCCGTGACCGGTCGGGGCATCGCCTGCTTCGGCCCGTCGGCCGCGGCCGCGCAGCTCGAGGGTTCCAAGGCGTTCAGCAAGGAGGTGATGGCGGCCGCCGAGGTGCCGACCGCCCGCTCCTTCACCTGCGCCGACGCCGACGAGGTCGCCGCCGCGCTCGACGCCTTCGGTGCGCCGTACGTCGTGAAGGACGACGCGTTGGCCGCCGGCAAGGGCGTGGTCGTCACCAGTGACCGTGACGAGGCCCTGGCCCACGCGGCCACCTGCGGCACCGTGGTGGTCGAGGAGTTCCTCGACGGCCCCGAGGTCTCGCTCTTCGCGGTCTGCGACGGTGCGACGGCCCACCCGCTGCGCCCGGCCCAGGACTTCAAGCGGATCTTCGACGGTGGCCGCGGCGCCAACACCGGCGGCATGGGCTCCTACACACCCCTGACCTGGGCGCCCGACGACCTGGCCACCACCGTCATCGACACGGTCGTGCAGCCGACGCTCGACGAGATGGCGCGACGCGGCGACCCGTTCCGTGGCTGCCTGTACGTCGGCCTGGCGCTGACCGACTCCGGCCCCCGGGTGATCGAGTTCAACGTGCGCTTCGGCGACCCCGACATCCAGCCCGTGCTGGCCACCCTCGAGTCGCCGCTGGGCACGCTGCTGATGGCCGCCGCCGAGGGCCGGCTGTCCGAGGTGGAGGCGCCCCGCTTCAGCGACCAGGCGTCGGTGACCGTGGTCCTGGCCTCGGCCGGCTACCCCGAGTCGTCGTCCAAGGGCGACGTGATCACCGGGGTCGGAGCGGCCAACGGGGTCAACGACGTCGACGTGATCCACGCCGGCACCGCGATCGTCGACGACCAGCTGGTCACGGCGGGCGGCCGGGTGCTCGCCGTACGCGCTCTCGGCTACGACGTCGACGACGCCCGCTCCCGCGCCTACGCCGCTGCCGACCTGATCACCTTCGACGGCCAGCAGCGGCGCTCCGACATCGCCGCCGAGCCCCTCGGTGTCGTCGAAGGCGCCTCCGCCCGCGACTGAGGGAACGGCCCCGACGCCCGTCTCTCCCGCAGGCACGTGATTCGGGAGGCTCCGGCTCACGTGGGAGAATGTCGACTCGTGACCGTTCCCAACGTCCTCGCCACCCGCTACGCCGCCGCCGACCTCGCCGCGATCTGGTCGCCCGAGCACAAGATCGTGCTCGAGCGGCAGCTCTGGATCGCCGTGCTCAAGGCCCAGAAGGACCTCGGCATCGACGTCCCCGACGGCGTCGTCGAGGCCTACGAGAAGGTCGTGGACCAGGTCGATCTCGCCTCCATCGCGGAGCGCGAGCGGATCACCCGGCACGACGTGAAGGCCCGCATCGAGGAGTTCTGTGCGCTGGCCGGCCACGAGCACATCCACAAGGGAATGACGTCTCGCGACCTGACCGAGAACGTCGAGCAGCTCCAGGTGCGCCAGTCCCTCGAGACGCTGCGCGACCGCGGTGTCGCCACCGTGGCCCGGCTGGCTCGCCTGGCCACCGAGCACGAGACCACCGTGATGGCCGGCCGCTCCCACAACGTCGCCGCCCAGGCCACCACGCTCGGCAAGCGCTTCGCGACCATCGCCGACGAGATGCTGGTCGCGATCACCCGCATCGACGAGCTGCTGGCCCGCTACCCGCTGCGCGGCATCAAGGGCCCGATGGGCACCGCCCAGGACATGCTCGACCTGCTCGACGGTGACGCCGCCAAGCTGGCCGACCTCGAGTCCCGGGTGGCCTCCCACCTCGGCTTCGACAACGTGCTGACCTCGGTCGGCCAGGTCTACCCGCGCTCCCTCGACTTCGAGGCGGTCTCGGCCCTGGTGCAGCTGGTCGCCGGCCCGTCCAACCTGGCCACGACGATTCGCCTGATGGCCGGCATCGAGCTGGTCACCGAGGGCTTCAAGGAGGGCCAGGTCGGCTCCTCGGCGATGCCCCACAAGATGAACACCCGCTCCTGCGAGCGGGTCAACGGCCTCGCGGTCATCCTCCGCGGCCACCTCTCCATGGTCGGCGAGCTCGCCGGCGACCAGTGGAACGAGGGCGACGTGTCCTGCTCGGTCGTACGCCGGGTGGCGCTGCCCGACGCGTTCTTCGCCGCAGACGGGCTGTTCCAGACCTTCCTCACCGTGCTGGACGAGTTCGGCGCGTTCCCGGCCGTGATCCAGCGCGAGCTCGACCGCTACCTGCCGTTCCTGGCCACCACGAAGGTGCTGATGAGCGCCGTGCGCAACGGCGTCGGGCGTGAAACGGCTCACGAAGCGATCAAGGAGAACGCCGTCGCCGTGGCGCTCGAGATGCGCCAAGGACTCGCCGTCAACGACCTCTTCGACCGGCTCGCGGCCGACCCGCGCCTGGGCCTCACGAAGGACCAGATCGCCGCCCTGGTGGCGGAGCCGATCACGTTCACGGGTGCGGCAGTGGCGCAGACCGAGGCCGTCGTACGACGTGTGGCCGAGGTCGTGGAGCGGCACCCCGAAGCGGCGGCGTACACCCCCGGCGACATCCTGTGACGATGTGACCCGGGGCACATCCCGGCTTGCGACATCGGGTGTGAACTGAAACGGTCGTAGGGCTGTACCCCTGACCGCCGAGGAGGCGCCCCACTCGTGACCACGAAGCAAGATCCACCGGAACAGAAGAAGACAACCGACCGGGCCCGGTCGTTGACCGACACCGGCCCGGCCGGCGGTCAGTCCCACCCGGCGCTCGACTTCCCGCCCGTCCTGGAGGAAGCCCAGGACACCTCGAAGCTCGACAAGGTGGTCTTCGGCGTCACCGCGGCGATCGCGATCGGGTTCCTGGTCTGGGGCTTCGTCAGCACCGCCTCGTTGAGCTCCGCCTCCACGAACGCCCTCAGCTGGACCATGGAGACCCTCGGCTGGTTCTTCGTGCTGACCGCCTCGGGCTTCGTGATCTTCGCGATCTGGCTGGCGCTCGGGAAGTACGGCCACATCCCGCTCGGCCGCGACGACGAGGAGCCCGAGTTCCGCACCTCGTCGTGGATCGCGATGATGTTCTCCGCCGGCATGGGCATCGGCCTGATGTTCTACGGCGTCAGTGAGCCGCTCACCTTCTTCGCGGGCGACGCGACCGACCCGGCGGCACCCGCCGGCATCCCCGGCACCGACGGCGACACCCAGGTCGAGCTGGCCCGTCAGGCGATGGCGCAGACCCTGTTCCACTGGACGCTCCACCCGTGGGCGATCTATGCGGTGGTCGGCCTGGCCATCTCGTACGGCGTGTTCCGCAAGGGCCGCCTCCAGCTGATCAGCTCGGCCTTCGAGCCGCTGCTCGGCAAGCGCGTGCACGGCCCGATCGGCAAGGTCATCGACATGCTGGCGATCTTCGCCACGCTGTTCGGCTCCGCCGCGTCCCTCGGTCTCGGTGCCCTCCAGATCAAGGAGGGCGTCAAGGTCGTCGGCGGCATCAACAACGTCGGCAACGCGGTGCTGGTCGGCATCATCGTCTTCCTGACCATCTGCTTCATCCTGTCTGCCGTCTCCGGTGTCTCCAAGGGCATCCAGTACCTCTCCAACATCAACATGGTGCTGGCCCTGGTGCTCGCGGTCTTCGTCTTCGTGGTCGGCCCGACCATGTTCATCCTGAACTTCGTGCCCAGCGCGATGGCCGAGTACGTCGGGCTGATGCCCGAGATGACCGGCCGGGTCAACGGCCAGGGCGCCTACACCGAGTCCTGGCTGACCTACTACACGGTCTTCTACTGGGCCTGGTGGATCTCGTGGACCCCCTTCGTGGGCATGTTCATCGCCCGCATCTCGAAGGGCCGCACCATCCGCCAGTTCGTGACCGGCGTGCTTCTGGTGCCGAGCCTGGTCAGCCTGGTCTGGTTCGCGGTCTTCGGCGGTGCCGCGATCAAGTTCCAGATGGACGGCAAGAAGGTGTTCGAGGGCGGGGCCGAGGCCCAGCTGTTCAACACCCTCGACCAGTTGCCGTTCTCGACGATCGCCACGGTGCTGGTGATCATCCTCGTCGGCATCTTCTTCGTCTCCGGTGCCGATGCGGCGTCGATCGTGATGGGCTCGCTGTCCCAGCACGGCGCCCTCGAGCCGAAGCGGGCCCCGGTCATCTTCTGGGGTGTGGCCACCGGAGCGGTCGCGGCGGTGATGCTGCTGATCGGCGGCGACACGGCCTTGAACGGGTTGAAGAACATCACGATCGTGGCGGCCGTGCCGTTCGTGTTCGTGATGGTCGGCCTGTGCGTCTCGTTGGTCAAGGACCTCTCCCAGGATCCCCTGATCGTGCGGTCGGCGTACGCCCGCCAGGCGGTCCACGACGCGGTCGTCGCGGGTGTCACCGAGCACGGTGACGACTTCGTGATCGCGATCGAGGAGACCGAGCCGGCGGAGGGGTCCGAGGACGAGGAGTCGGCCGACACGACCCCGACCGACAAGACCCAGTAGGGCTCTGGTCAGGCACAGAAGGGGCCGCGACTCACCGGATGATCGGTGTGTCGCGGCCCCTTCTCGTGTGATCCGGGCCGGGCGTGTGGGTCAGGTGGAGGGCTTGACGTCGAGCACGACGTCGAACTCCAGCAGCTCGGCGCCCTGCGCCACGGGCTTTCCGTGCTCGCCGGAGTGCGCGCTGCGCGCGTCGCCGTCACGCCAGGCAGCGAAGGACTCCTCGTCGGTCCACTGCGTCACCACGAAGTAGCGCTCCTCCCCGGCAGTGGGCCGCAGGAGCTGGAACCCCAGGAAGCCGGGGGAGTTCTCGACCGTGCCGGCGCGTGCGGCGAACCGGCGCTCCAGTTCGGCGTGGGCCTGCGGGGGAACGTTGATTGCGTTGATCTTCACGACGGGCATGCTCAAGACACTAGCGGCCCGGAGCGCGTGCAACGATGTGGCCCTGCCCGGACATGAGGGAGTCATGAGCCAGTTCTCGCAGGGCCGCGACGAGACGTTCCGGGCGTTGTACGCCGAGCACTTCGACGCCGTGCTCGGGTTCGCGCTGCGTCGCGCGGACCGAGCCGAGGACGCCGCCGACGTCACCGCCGAGACGTTCCTGGTGGCCTGGCGCCGGCTCTCCCACATGCCGACCGGCGGCGAGTCCCGCCCCTGGTTGTACGGCGTGGCACGCCGGGTGCTGGCCAACCACCGGCGCGGCGAGGGGCGGCGGCACCAGCTCGGCACGCGGCTCCGTCAGCAGGTGGCCACGGTGGTGCCCGACATCGCCGACGGGGTCGTTCAGGGCACCGACGTCAACGCGGCCATCTCCCGGCTCAGCGGCCGCGACCAGGAGGTCCTCCAGCTCCATCTCTGGGAGGGGCTCGAACCGCGCGAGATCGCAGAGGTCCTGGGGCTCACCACGGTGGTGGTCAGACCGAGACTCTCGCGGGCCAGGTCGAGGTTGCGCGAGATCCTCGGCAACGATCCGCTGCCGCCCGGACATTCCCCCAGTAGACACCCACAACCCACCCGGAAGGAGGGGGCATGAACCACAAGCTGAGTGACGAGACGATCGGCGGGCTCCCGCTTCACGAGGGTCGGGCCGAGCTGCTGGAGGAAATCATGGCCACGCCCGTCCTGGACGTCATCGACACACCGAGCCACCTGAAGCGACCCCGTCCGCGCTGGATCACGGTGGCCGCAGCGGCCGCGTCGATCGCGGTGATCGCCGGCGTGCCGGCGTACCTCCTTCACGACGACGGCGCCTCCGGTGACGCCCCGGCGTTCGCTGCCGCCGTGCCGGGGCCGGTCGACCGGGCACTGCTGGGCCTCGAGGGCTGGCGGGTCATCAACATGGTCGACGGCACCGACGGCGAGATCGTCTTCGCGAACGGCGGCCAGCAGCTGGACGTCTATTGGAGCAAGGCCAGCGAGCACGACGACCGGGTCGATGACCGCGGCGACGCCGGTGACCCCGATGAGCTCCGGCTGTGGGGCGAGCCGGCCCTGATGTTCGCGTATGGCACCACCGACCACACCGTGATCCGTGGGGTCGACGGCGACGGCTTCCTCGAGATCCGAGGTTCGGGCATGGACGAGCAGGCGTTCCGCGCCCTCCTCGACGACCTTCAGCCGGTCGACGTGAAGGCGTTCGCGGCCGGCCTGCCGCCGGAGGTGGTGACTCCCGGCGAGCAGGCCGAGGTGGTCACGGAGATGCTCTCCGACGTCAAGACGCCCGTCGGGTTCGACCCCACGACCGTGCGGATCGACGGCGCCACCAACCGCTACCAGCTCGGCGCGAAGCTCACCGGCACGGTGGCCTGCGTGTGGCTCGACAAGTACGCGGCCGGCCAGGCCCGCGGCGACGACACCCTGGTCGACCGGGCCGCGAACGCCATGAAGGCGAGCCACTCATGGGCGATTCTCGACGAGATGGCCACGACGGGCGCGTGGCCGGAGCAGATCTGGGAGCAGGGCGACGCGATGGCCGCGGGTCGCGACGCCACCCGACTCATGCGGCTCTACGGCTGCAACGACGGCACGATGGTCGACGACTGACATTCTGGGGGCATGACTGCCGTCACCGTCTCCATCACCCGCCACATCGATCCCGAGCACAACGCGGAGATGCTCGCGTGGGTGGAGGCCGGCGCCTCGCTCGCCGAGCGGTTCGACGGATTCCTCGGGGTCGGCTGGGTCCGCCCGGCGATCGACTCCGACGAGTGGCACATGCTCTACCGGTTCGCGGACGCGGCGGCCCTCGCGGTGTGGGAGGCCTCGGCGCAACGCCGTTGGTGGCTCGCCGCCGCGCAGGGCCGGATCGGTGAGTCGCACGTCGAGCGCCGAACCGGTATCGAAGGCTGGTTCGACGAGCCCACGACGTACGACGTCTCCGACGGTGCAGACTCAGAGCCGCCCCCGCCGGCGCCTCCTCGCTGGAAGCAGATGGTGACGATCTTCCTGGTCTTCTTCCCGCTGAGCCTGGCCGCCAACTGGGTGGTCGGCCACTCGATCGCGGACTGGCCGCTGGTGCCGCGGGTACTCGCGTCCGTGATGGTGATGACGCCGCTGATGACCTACGTCTTCCTGCCATGGATCACCCGACGGATGTCGTGGTGGCTGCACCGGTGAGCGCGGATAGGCTCGGGTCATGCTGAACATCCCGGACGCACCCGTCATCGCCGGAACGACGCACCTCCACTCCGGCAAGGTCCGCGACCTCTACCGCATCGACGAGGGCCAGTTCGCCGGCAACCTGCTGATGGTGGCCAGCGACCGGATCAGTGCCTACGACTTCGTGCTCAGCTCCACCATCCCCGACAAGGGCGAGATCCTGACCCGCATGTCGCTGTGGTGGTTCGACCAGCTCGGCGCCGACCACCACGTGGTCTCGACCGACGTGCCCGACGAGGTGAAGGGCCGCGCGGTGATCTGCGAGTCCCTCGAGATGTTCCCGGTCGAATGCGTCGCGCGCGGCTACCTGACCGGCTCCGGCCTGCGGGAGTACGCCGGCTCCGGCGAGGTGTGCGGCATCGCGCTGCCTGCCGGTCTCGAGGACGGCAGCCGTCTGCCCGAGGCGATCTTCACGCCGGCCACCAAGGCCGAGGTCGGCGACCACGACGAGAACGTCTCGTTCGACGCGGTGGTGGCCACGATCGGCGCCGACGACGCGACGGCGCTCCGCGAGAGGACCCTCGACATCTACGGCCGCGCCGAGGCCATCGCCCGCGACCGCGGCATCATCCTGGCCGACACCAAGTTCGAGTTCGGACGTCGTGCCGACGGCGCCATCGTGCTCGCCGACGAGGTGCTCACCCCCGACTCGTCGCGCTTCTGGCCGGCCGACCAGTGGCAGCCCGGGCAGGCGCAGCCCTCGTTCGACAAGGACGTCATCCGCAACTGGCTGACCTCCCCGGCCTCCGGCTGGGACCGTACGTCGGGTGAGGAGCCCCCGGTGCTGCCCGCCGACGTCGTCGAGCTGACCCGCTCGAAGTACGTCGAGGCCTTCGAGCGGCTGACCGGCACGACCTGGTGACGTTCACAGTCTCGGTCGACTTCGCGCAGGCCCCGGACGCCGTCTTCGCCTACCTCGGCGACCCCGCACGACGGGCCGCCTGGCAGGCCAGCCTGCGCACGGTCGAGCTGCTCACCGACGGGCCGACCGGAGTGGGCACGGCCTGGCACGACGTCACCTGGCCGGGAGTGCGCCCGCGCATGGAGATCACCGTGTTCGAGCCGGGCGTGCGCTGGGCCGAGCGTGGCACCTGGCACGGCCTCGTCGTCGACCTCACCCTCGACTTCGTCGCGAACGGCGCCGGTACGACGGTGCGCGCGACTGCCTCGACGTACGCCCCGGGCTGGCGTCGTCCGCTCGGCTGGGGCCTGGGCCTGCTCGGTCCGGTGGCCGCGCGCGACGACCTGCGCCGGGCGGCGCGGCTGCTCGGGTAGGCCGCCATGAGCCGCATGCACGAGAACGAGATCGAGATCGGCGACGACCTGGTGCGGAGCCTGGTCGCCGGCCAGTTCCCCGAGTGGGCGGGCCGCCCGCTGCGTCGGCTCCCTCCGGAGGGCACCGACAACCAGCTCTTCCGGCTCGGTGACGACCTGCTCGTGCGGATGCCGCGGATCGACTGGGCGGCCGAGTCGGCCGAGTGGGAGCACAGGTGGCTGCCCCGGCTGGCGCCGCACCTGACGTTGCGGATCCCGGCACCCGTCGGGCTCGGACGGCCTGGGGAGGGCTACCCGTGGCACTGGACCGTCGTGCCGTGGATCGAGGGGGAGACCCCGACCCCCGAGACCTTCGACCCCGACGAATGGGCGGTGAGCCTCGGCAGGTTCGTCCGTGCCACCCGTGAGGTGCCCGCGATGGGTGCGCCGGTGAAGACCGAGGGGCGTGGTGCTCCGTTGTCCGGGCTGGACGAGTGGGTGCGCACATGGACGGCGCGTGCCGACACCTCCGAGATCGATCCGTCGGCGGTGCTGGCGGTGTGGGCCGACGCGCTGGAGGCCCCGGCGTGGGACGGCGAGCCGACGTGGTTCCACGGTGACCTGCACGAGGGCAACCTGCTGGTCCGTGACGGTCGACTCGCGGCCGTCATCGACTGGGGTGCGGCCGGGCGAGGCGACCCGGCGATCGAGCTGAACGCCATGTGGGGCTACCTCCCCGCGTCGGTGGCGCAGCTGTACCGGGCAGAAGTCGGCCTCGACGAGGCGGCGTACCGCCGGGCCAGGGGCTATGCCCTGGCGCCGTCGATCAGCGGCTGGACGTACTACCGCGACAGCAGTCCACGCATCTCGGAGGAGTCCCTGGCGACGGTGCGGTCGCTGATCGCCTCGCTGTGAGTGCCGGGCTCGAGGTGTGCGGCTAGTCTCGTGCCGCGATGGCCGGCCGGATGCACGACAACGAGATCACGATCAGTGACGAGCTGGTGCGCGGCCTGGTGGCCGACCAGTTCCCGGAATGGTCGGCCCTTCCGCTCCGACGTCTGCCCCCGGTGGGCACCAACAACCAGCTGTTCCGCCTCGGTGACGACCTGCTGGTCCGGATGCCCCGGGTCGATTGGGTGGCCGGCTCGGGCGAGTGGGAGCACACCTGGCTGCCCCGGCTCGCGGAGCACCTGCCATTGCCGATCCCGGCACCGGTGGCGCTCGGGGAGCCGGGCGACGGCTTCGCCTGGCACTGGACCGTGGTCCCGTGGATCGAGGGGGAGACCCCGACCGAGGACTCCTTCGACCCCGAGGAGTGGGCCACCAGTCTCGGCGCCTTCGCCCGGGCCACCCGCGCCGTGCCGGCGATGGGTGGCCCGGTGAAGACCCTCGGCCGTGGTGGTCCGCTGTCGGCCCTCGACGAGTGGGTGCGCACCTGGACGGCGCGTGCCGACACCTCCGAGATCGACCCGTCGGCGGTGCTGGCGCTGTGGGCCGACGCGCTGGACGCCCCGGCGTGGGACGGCGAGCCGACGTGGTTCCACGGTGACCTGCACGAGGGCAACCTGCTGGTCCGTGACGGACGACTCGCGGCCGTCATCGACTGGGGTGCGGCCGGGCGGGGCGACCCGGCGATCGAGCTGAACGCCATGTGGGGCTACGTCCCGGTCTCGGTGTCCGAGGTCTACCGGGACGCGGTCGGCCTGGACGAAGCGGCGTACCGCCGGTCCCGCGGCCAGGCCCTGGCGCCGGCGATCAGCGCCTGGACGTACTACCGCGGGTCCAACGCTCGCCTCTCGCTGGGTGCCCTCGGCATCCTCAGGTGCCTGCTCGCCTCACTGTGAGTGGCTGGTCTCCGGGTCGGCCTCAGGGCTCGGCTCAGTCGCGGGCGTCGACGAGCGGGATCTGGCGACGGTCGAGCTCGGTCCGGAGCACGTCCAGGAACCCCCGGTACTCGTCGTCGGTGACGGCGCCCAGGCCGGTGGTGACGTGGGCCGCCCCGTTCTCCCCGCGGTCGACCAGCCAGCGCACCTTCTCCGGCACGGTCGCCAGGAGTGCGTCGTGGTCACGGACACGGACAGTCAGGGAACGGGGCGTGCGGCCGCGCTTCGACTCACCGTGCACCGTGTCCGTCACCTGCGTGATCTGGGACCACGGCAGTCCGATCAGCTCGGGCCCGACGAGGCCGTCCTGCCCGACCGCCACGGTCAGCAGGCCCTCGCCCGTGCGGCGGCTGAGCATGAAGTTGTTGAGCGCCAGCAGGGCGCACAGTGCTCCGACCAGACCGCCGATCACGATCCAGACCAGGGCTCGCGCCACGGAAGAGCCCTGGACCAGTGAGAAGACACCCAGCGCCGCGATCGCGAACATGACGATCGCCGCGAGCATGAAGCGGATGCCGAGCCTGCGCTCCCGCGCCGGGTCCGAGTAGAGAGCGGCCAGTCGGCCTGTTGCGTCGTTCATGTGTGGTCCCCCGTCGAGTCCTCGTGCAGTGCGACGGCTGCCTACCCACTCGGGCTCCGGTTCAACCGGGGAGGCCGCTGGATAGGGTTTGCGTCATGACTGACGCCCCTTCGACGCAAGCACGGCCCGTGGTGGAGATGTGGACCGATGGCGCGTGCAAGGGCAACCCCGGCATCGGCGGCTGGGGCGCGTGGATGCGTTCGGGCGGCCACGAGCGCGAGCTGTTCGGCGGCGAGCCACTGACCACGAACAACCAGATGGAGCTGCAGGCGGTCATCGCGGGCCTCAAGGCGCTGACCCAGCCCTGCGAGGTGACGCTGCACGTCGACTCGTCGTATGTCATGAACGGCATGAAGTCGTGGATCCACGGCTGGAAGCGCAACGGCTGGAAGACGTCGGCGAAGAAGCCGGTCAAGAACGTCGAGCTGTGGCAGGCCCTGGATGCCGAGGTGAACCGCCACACCATCCACTGGGTGTGGGTGAAGGGACACTCCGGCGATCCCGGCAACGAGCGGGCCGACGAGCTGGCCAACAAGGGTGTCGACCTGGTGCGCGCGGGCTGACCCGCACACCATGTGGACGACCCTGTGACGGGGCGCACAACCGGCGGGTAGGTTCTGCGGCATGAACCTCGCCTCGCTCCTCGACGACTCCGCGCGCGACTACCCGGATCGCGACGCGATCATCCTCGGTGACACCCGCCTGACCTACGCGCAGGTCAACGGCGCGGCCAGCCAGGTGGCCAACCTGCTGGTCGAGCGCGGGGTGAAGCCCGGCGACAAGGTCGCGCTCAGCTGCCCGAACCTGCCCTACTTCTCGATCGTCTACTACGGCATCCTCAAGTCCGGCGCGACCGTCGTTCCCCTCAACGTGCTGCTCAAGGGCCGCGAGATCGCCTACCACCTCGACGACTCCGACGCCGTCGCCTACTTCTGTTTCGAGGGCACCCCCGACCTGCCGATGGCGCAGGAAGGATCGGTCGGCTTCGAGCAGACGCCCGGATGCACGCGGTTCTTCGTGATCACCGCCGACCCTGCCGCGGCCTCGCCGATCGAGGGCGCCGAGACCCTGGGCCAGGCACTCGCCGGCAAGTCCCCGGCCTTCGAGACGCATGCCACCGACGCCGACGACACGGCCGTGATCCTCTACACCTCCGGCACCACCGGCCAGCCCAAGGGCGCTGAGCTGATGCACCGCAACATGCACTCCAACGCGATGGCCTCGGCCGACCTCTTCAACGCAGACGCGGGCAACCCCGACACCTACCTGTGCGTGCTGCCGCTCTTCCACTCCTTCGGCCAGACCGTGATCCAGAACGGCGCCTTCGCGTTCGGCGGCACCGTCGTGATGCTGCCGCGCTTCGAGGCACAGGCAGCCCTCGGGCTCATGCTGAAGGAGAAGGTGACCTTCTTCGCCGGCGTCCCGACGATGTACTGGGGCCTGCTCGGTGCACTCCAGGAGGGCGTCGACGTCTCGGCCGTCGCCGCCAACCTGCGCGTCGCCGCGTCGGGTGGCTCCGCGCTCCCGGTCGAGGTGCACAAGGACTTCGCGGCGAAGTTCGGCGTCACGATCCTCGAGGGCTACGGGCTCTCGGAGACCTCGCCGGTGGCGAGCTTCTCGCCGTGGGGTCGTGAGGTGCGCGTCGGCTCGATCGGCGTACCCATCCCCGGTGTCGAGATGAAGCTGATCGACCCCGAGTGGAACGACCTCGGGTCGGGCGACGACGTGATCGGCGAGATCGCGGTCAAGGGGCCCAACATCATGAAGGGCTACTACGCCCGGCCCGAGGCCACCGCCGAGGCGATCCACGACGGCTGGTTCCGCACCGGCGACCTGGGCCGCAAGGATGCCGACGGCTACTACTACATCGTCGACCGCTCGAAGGACATGATCATCCGCGGTGGCTTCAACGTCTACCCGCGCGAGATCGAGGAGGTGCTGATGACCCACGACGCGGTTTCGCTCGCGGCGGTCATCGGCGTGCCCCACGAGAGCCACGGCGAGGAGATCAAGGCGTTCGTGATCCGCAACGAGGGCGCGACGACCAGCGAGGACGAGCTGATCGCATGGGCCAAGGAGCAGATGGCGACCTACAAGTACCCCCGCATCGTGGAGTACGTCGACGCGCTGCCGATGACCGCGACCGGCAAGATCCTCAAGCGCGAGCTCAGCTGACGAACGTCACGTCGTCGGCCAGCCACTCGCCGTCCTCGTTGACCAACGAGATGAGGAGGCGCTGGTCGCGGTCGACACCTTGTGGCGCGTTCGTGTTGGTGACGGTTCCCTCGGTGGCGACCAGCACCGTCGCGGTGTCACCGGGTGCTTCGCCGGTGAACTTGTCGAGAGCGGCAACGGTCACCTCGCTCGTGAACACGGAACGGGCGGTCGAGACCGTCTTCTTCATGCTGGGCAGACTTCCCTTGAACTGGTCGTGAAAGGTGCCCGTGGACAGGTCCAGCACGGCCTGGGTGTCGGCGTCGAGAGTGCGGTGGTCCAGGTTCGTGAACGCGGACGCCAGTTCGATGGCCGCGTCGACGGCGGCCGCCCGCCCGGGTTCGGGGTCCTGGATGCCGGAGGCATCAGAAGCGTTCGTGTCCAGCTCGTCGACCAGCCACGTGTCGCCGTGGTCGTGAACCATGCTGGCCACCACGGTCGCCGACTGGCGGTTCGTGGAGCCTCCGGCGCGGCGCACCGTCTGGTCGATGAACAGGACCACCTTGATGGTGTCGTTCTGCCCGGTGATCGTGCCGCTCTCGACGACCCTGACGTCCTGGCTGGCTCGCTGCTTCCTGACCATCGGTCGCAAGGTCGTCCGAGTCTTCTCGATCTCCGTGGCCATCCGCTCGGTCAGCAGGTGCTCGGCTGCCGTGTAGGCGGCGTCGAAGTCCTGGTGGTCGTAGGCGAGCACTCCGACCACAGCCTCCTCAGCGGCGGTGGTGGCAAGGAAACGGGCGGTGTCGCCGATCGCAGGGACAGGTGGCGCCGACGCACCCGTCCCGCTGCTGCGGCCGGCAGCCGTCTCGGGGTCCGAACAGGCAGACGAGAAACCGAGGAGTACGGCGACCAGGGCGAGTGCCGTGACAGAGCGGCTGACGGTGTTCACGCGCGCAGTCTGCCCGGGCCGGCGACTTTTCATGCGCTCCGCTCACCTGTTGCTCAGGTTCCGCCAAGGAATGCGAGCAACTCTCTCTGGCATGACTGAACCGACCCCCGCTCAGCCGCCGCCCACTGGTCCGCCGCCGCGCAAGCGTCGGCGTACGGTCCTGATGACTGCCGGCCTCACCGCCAGCGCCAGCGTGATCGCGGCGACCGTGTTCGGCGCCCAGGCGGAGAACAGCGGGGCCGACGATGCCGACTCGACGTCCCAGACACCGTGGTACGGCGACCCGTTCCTCGAGGACGACTGACCCGGGCGGCCGGTCAGGTCACTCGGGTCAGGTCACTCGAATGGATTGGGCAGCGCGCCGGGCAGGCGGGCAAGGATCTGCTGCGCGGTCTGCAGGTGCTTGTGCTCGACGAGCACCTCGTACTTCGTGGCGACGACCGCGCTGACCGAGGAGAAGTCACGGCGGCCGCGGGTGCCTGCGAAGCCGACCAGACCCCAGACCAGGCCGAACACGGCACCCATCAGGGCGGTCGACACGATCATGGCGAGTATGTTGCCGTCGCCGAAGAGCGAGAAGATCAGGCCGACGAAGAGGCCCAGCCAGGCGCCCGACAGCGCGCCGGCCAGCGCGACCTTGCCGGTGGTGAGCCGGCCGGTGATGCGCTCCACCTGCTTGAGGTCGGTGCCGACGATCATGCAGTTCTGGACCGGGAACTCCTCGTCGGAGAGGAAGTCGACGGCCCGCTGGGCGTCGGCGTACTTGTCGTAGACGGCGAGTGACTGCGGGAACTCGAGAGCCATGGCGTTCGCGTGGTCCGGGGTGGGTGCTGGCATGCCTCCATCATGCCTGCCCCGCCGAACCCGGATCTGAGCCGCCGTCGGGCCGGGGGCAGGGCGGCCCTAGACTGGGCCCCGTTCGCGAACCCCTTGCACCAAGGAGCCTCCCGTGGCCCGTGTCGTCGTCGACGTCATGCTCAAGCCTGAAATCCTCGATCCCCAGGGCAAGGCCGTGCACGGTGCCCTGCCCCGTCTCGGCTTCGACGGCGTTGCCGACGTCCGCCAGGGCAAGCGCTTCGAGCTCGAGCTCGAGGGTGAGCTCACCGAGGAGAGGCTCGCCGAGGTGCACAAGCTCGCCGAGACGCTGCTCTCCAACCCCGTGATCGAGGACTACGCCATCCACATCGAGGGTGACGCCGCTCCCGGGAAGCGCCGCGCCTGATGAAGGTCGGAGTGGTCACCTTCCCCGGTTCCCTCGACGACGTCGACGCGCGCCGCGCCGTACGCCTGGGTGGCAATGAGGCCGTCGCGCTGTGGCACCGCGACCACGACCTCCAGGGCGTCGACGCGGTCGTGCTCCCCGGCGGCTTCTCCTACGGCGACTACCTGCGCTGCGGCGCGATCTCACGTTTCTCCCCGGTGATGACCGAGGTCGTCGCCGCTGCCGGCAAGGGCCTGCCCGTGCTCGGCATCTGCAACGGCTTCCAGATCCTGTGCGAGTCCCACCTGCTGCCCGGCGCGTTGATCCGCAACGACCACCGCAAGTTCGTCTGCAGGGACCAGCGGCTGCGCATCGAGAACAACCGCACCCCCTGGACCTCGTCCTACGCCGAGGGTGCGGAGGTCACCGTCGTGCTCAAGAACGGCGAGGGCTCCTACGTCGCCGACGCCGAGACGCTCGACCGTCTCGAGGGGGAGGGGCGCGTCGTCGCCCGCTACCTCGACGGCAACCCGAACGGCTCGCTGCGCGACATCGCCGGCATCACCAACGAGGCGGGCAACGTGGTCGGCCTGATGCCGCACCCCGAGCACGCTGTCGAGGACCTGTGCGGACCCGGCACCGAGGGGCTCGGCTTCTTCACCGGCCTGGTCGAGAGGGCCTTCGCGTGAGCCCGTTGACCCTGTTCCGCCGGGTCGCGATCGCCGAGGCGATCACCTGGGCGCTGCTGCTCACCGGGATGTTCCTCAAGTACGTCACGGAGACCACCGAACTCGGCGTCCGCATCTTCGGCATGGTCCACGGCATCGTCTTCGTCGCGTACTGCCTGACCACCGTCGTCGTCTGGATCGACCAGAAGTGGTCGTTCGGTCGGCTGGTGCTCGGCCTGTTGAGTGCGGTGCCGCCCTTCATGACGGTGTGGTTCGACCGTCACGCCGAGAAGGCCGGTGCCCTCGACTCGACGTGGCGCCTGCGTGGCGAACGACCCTCGGGGGTCCTCGAGAAGCCCACCGCCTGGCTGCTGCGCAACCCGCTCGCCGGGGCCGTGGCCGGTGTCGCCGCCGTCGGCGTACTCACCGCCGTGGCCCTCACCGTCGGACCCCCGGCGAGCTGAACCTCTGAGACGAACAATCCCGTGATGCCGCCGGACGACACCGAGTGACGCGTCGTCTGCTCATTTCGACCTACAGTTCACGCCTCGGGTGCGTCCGTTGAGCGTGACCGGAGCGTCGCGGCGAGCGAACTGCAGGTTGAAATGAGCGCCTTGGCCCGGGTGGCCGACACGTCGTTCGCTGACTGCCCGCAGCCGACGTCCGAGCGTGCCCGGTCCTTCAGCGGAGCGGTGCTCAGTAGCGTCCGTCGCGCAGCCGGGACCAGGCCGTCCGGTTCATCACGCCGGTGTCGGCGCCGCCCAGGTTGCGCTGCCACAGCTTGGTGACCGCCTCGGTCCGGGCGTCGAAGACGCCGGTGACGGGCACGTAGCGACCGGTGGCCGCGGTCAGTGCGCGCTGGGCCAGCCGCACCGGAGGGCCGGTGTGGCCGCGCTTGACCGTGCGGTAGGCGCCGGTGCTGTTGAGCATCACCCAGCTGCGCTTGGTCCAGGTCACCGCGACGCGAAGTCCACGCTGGCGCTGGAAGGCGTTGATCGCCTTGATGGTCGGCGTGTCATACCTTCCGTTGATCGCCCCGGCGTACAGCTTCACGTGCGTCAGCTGGCACTGCAGCGCCTTCACCGCAGCCACGTTCGACGGTGCGAGGCGCTTGTTGAGCGCCGGGAACGACGACAGGTTGATGTTTGCCTTGCCCCCGCAGCTCAGGCCCTGGCGACTGGCCCAGGAGCCCTTGCCCACGTCGAGGAAGTTGCTGTCGATGTTGATGGTCGTGCCGCCCCACGTCTCGTTGTGGCCGCCGCGGTACTGCTTGACGCGGCGGTGCGGCTGCCAGCCGTCCTCGCGGATGTAGTCGGTCGAGGTGTTGGCCACGCCGTCCCAGCGGGCGATCCAGATGCGGTCCGGGAGGGTGAAGCGGCCGGGCCGGTTCACCCGCGCGTCGTCGAGCATCTTGATGCCCGAGCCGGCGCTGGAGTAGACGCCCGAGACGTAGCCGAGCGTGTGCAGGCGTCCGGTCCAGGCGTGCAGGAAGTAGATCGCCGACTCGCGGCACGACGTGATGTTGTGGTTGAAGCCCTCGAGGTCGTACCAGAGCGTGCTGCCCGGCACGATGCCCAGGCGCTTCGCCGCGGCGACCGCCTTGTCCGCCTCGCGGCGGCCCTGGCCACGCGCCGCCTGGTAGCTCCGGTAGCTGCTCGGCTTGATGGTCTCGTCGTCGCCGTACCGCGGGAAGCGGTCGAGGCAGTCGGCCTGGGGTCCGAGTGTGATCGGCAGCAGCACCCACCGGTTGGCCAGCTGGCGCGTGACCCAGCTCGGGGTCAGGTTGGGCTGGGTGCGGCAGGCGCGTGAGTCACCAGAGATGTAGATGCCGACCGCCGAGAACGGCGAGTGCTCCATCCAGGCGTCCATCTTGGACTGCGTCGGGGTGAGGCACTGGTCGAACCCGTAGCCGGTGAAGTCGCCGGGGGTGACCCGGTTGTCGGCATGTGCGGGCGCGGCGACGGAGGTCAGGCCGAAGCCGGCGAGGGTCGCGACGAGGCCACTGACGAAGAGGGTCCGCAGTCGCTTGCGAGGCTGGGAAAGGGGGCTCATCTTGGTCTCCAATGGGGAAGGAACTGCGTCACCCTAACCACACAAGTAACACCAGTAACAGTGGTTCGGTTGAACTACAAATCTGTAATTCATGCAGGTCAGACGGGGTGTGGGCGAGTCGCGGCGACCATCGCGGAGTGCGGGGCGTGACGTGCGAACCACGCGCCCTAGGATGTGCCTCGTGCCTGAGACTCCCCGCCCTGTCCTCGACACCGTCGACGTAGCCGCCGCCGACCCCACCCGCGAACAGCCGTGGGCCGATCTCGGTCTGAAGGCCGACGAGTACGCCCGGATCCGCGAGATCCTCGGCCGCCGTCCGACCAGCTCCGAGCTGGCGATGTACTCGGTGATGTGGTCCGAGCACTGCTCCTACAAGTCGAGCAAGGTGCACCTCAAGCAGTTCTCCGAGATTCCCCAGGAGACGCCGGTCGGCAAGATGCTCGCCGGCATCGGGGAGAACGCCGGCGTCATCGACATCGGCCAGGGCTACGCGGTGACGTTCAAGGTCGAGTCGCACAACCACCCGTCGTACGTCGAGCCCTACCAGGGCGCGGCGACCGGCGTCGGTGGCATCGTCCGCGACATCCTCGCCATGGGCGCCCGCCCGGTCGCCGTGATGGACCCGCTTCGCTTCGGCCCGCTCGACGCCGATGACACCCACCGGGTGCTGCCCGGCATCGTGGCCGGCGTCGGCGGCTACGGCAACTGCCTGGGCCTGCCCAACATCGGCGGCGAGGTCGTCTTCGACGCGACGTACGCCGGCAACCCGCTGGTCAACGCGCTCTCCATCGGCGTGCTCCGCCACGAGGACCTCCACCTCGCCAAGGCTTCGGGCGTCGGCAACCAGGTGATCCTCTACGGCGCCCGCACCGGGGGCGACGGCATCGGTGGCGTCTCGATCCTGGCCTCCGAGACCTTCGAGTCGACCGGCCCGGCCAAGCGGCCCAGCGTCCAGGTGGGCGACCCCTTCATGGAGAAGCTGCTCATCGAGTGCACCCTCGAGCTGTTCCAGGCCCGCGTGGTCGCCGGCATCCAGGACCTCGGTGGAGCCGGACTCTCGTGCGCCACCTCCGAGCTGGCCTCCGCCGGTGACGGCGGCATGCGCTGCTCGCTGGACCGGGTGCCGCTGCGCGACTCCACGCTCTCGCCCGAAGAGATCCTGATGAGCGAGTCGCAGGAGCGCATGATGGCGGTCGTCGAGCCCGGCGATGTCGAGGCGTTCATGGCGATCTGCGAGAAGTGGGACGTCGAGGCCGTGGCGATCGGCGAGGTCACCGACACCGGTCGCCTCGAGATCGACTGGCACGGCGAGCGCGTCGTCGACGTGCCGCCGCGGTCGGTGGCGCACGACGGACCGACGTACAACCGGCCGTTCGCCCGCCCCGAGTGGCAGGACGCCCTCCAGGCCGACGGCGCCGAGAAGCTGGCCCGTCCGACGACCGGCGACGAGCTCAGGGCCACTCTGCTGCAGCTGATCGCCTCGCCGAACCTGTGCGACAAGTCCTGGGTCACCGACCAGTACGACCGCTACGTGCAGGGCAACACCGTGCTCGCGCAGCCGTCCGACTCCGGCATGATCCGCGTCGACGACGCGACCAACCTCGGCGTCGCGGTCTCCACCGACTGCAACGGCCGTTTCGCCAAGCTCGACCCGTATTTCGGCGCGCAGCTGGCGCTGGTCGAGTCCTACCGCAACGTGTCGACCGGTGGCGCGACGCCGATGGCGATCAGCGACTGCCTCAACTTCGGCTCGCCCGAGGACCCCGACGTGATGTGGCAGTTCGCCGAGGCCTGCCGCGGCCTCAAGGACGCCTGCCTCGAGCTCGGCATCCCGGTCACCGGCGGCAACGTCAGCCTCTACAACCAGACCGGCGAGACCGCGATCCTGCCGACCCCGGTGGTCGCCGTGCTCGGCGTGATCGAGGACGTCACCCGTCGTACGCCGACCGGCTTCGTGGCCGAGGGCGAGCGCATCTTCCAGCTCGGCTCCACCCGTGAGGAGCTCTCCGGTTCCGAGTGGGCCCACGTCGTGCACGACCACCTCGGCGGTCGCCCGCCGGTCGTCGACCTCGCCGCAGAGAAGGCGCTCGGTGCGCTCCTGGTCGAGGCAGTGGGCGTGGTCACCAGTGCCCACGACCTCTCCGACGGCGGCCTCGCGATCGCGTTGGCCGAGTCGGCACTGCGCAACGGCATCGGAGCCGCGGTCGCCGTGCAGGGTGACGCGTTCGTCAACCTGTACGCCGAGTCCGCGGCCCGCGCGATCGTCACGGTGCCCGAGGCGTCCGCCGACGCGTTGGTCGCCCTGGCCGAGAAGCACGGTGTGCCGGTGACTCCGATCGGTCGCACCGGCGGCTCCACGCTCTCGGTCGAGGGTCCGAACCCGGAAGCACGTTTCGAGGTGCCTGTCGACGAGATCCGCACCGCCTGGGCCGCCACCCTGCCCGCTGCCCTGGGCTGAGAGGTTTCCAGCGGTCCGGTTCCGGGCACACCCCGAACGGGACCCGACACGGAGGTGCAGCACGTGGGAAACCGGCGTACGACGGCGCGACTGGCCGTCCTGGCAGTGGCCGCGACGGTGCTCGTCGCAGGCTGCTCCGACGATGACGGGAGCAACGATGGCGACGAGAAGCACCGGTCGCCGCAGTCCCTCAGCGAGGGCTACAGCGTCCGCGGTGCGTTGGCCGAGATCCCTGCCTCTGCCGTGGACGACGACGTCCTGGTGCAGACCGCGGACCTGCGGGCGGCCACCGAGGCGGCCGGGCTCGACGTCCCCACCGACGGCAGCCGTGAGGCGACGTCGCCGTGGCTGAGCGGGCTCACCGATGCCTCCTCCGAGTCGCCCACGCCGGTGTTCGTGCCGTTCGGGGAGTCGTTCAACCTCCAGGCGGCCGCGCCGGAGGAGTTCGCCGAGCTGCTCGGGTGGTCGGTGCTCGACGTCGACAGCTTCGTGGAGCTCAGCGTGCCGCCCGGCCGCTTCGCCGTGGTCACCGGTGACTTCGACGACGACACTCTCTCCAGCGACCTGACCGAGGTCGGCGACGGCGTCGTGACCGACGTCGAGGGGGAGGATTTCGAGAACCACCTCGATGCGGTCAACGCCGCGAACCGGCTCGGCGTCCCGACCCGGCTGGCCAGGCAGGGTGACCACATCGCGCTCAGCCCGTCGACCCCTGCGGTCGAGTCCTGGCTCGAGGGCGGCGACAGCCTGGCCGACGACGACTCCCTTGCCGCGGTCGCCGACGCCCTCGACGACGAGGGCGCGATCTCGGCGGTGCTGACCCGCGTCGAGGGTGGGGCGGACCCCGCCTCCGCCGTCCTCGGGTCGCAGGCCTCACCGGAACAGCTGGAGGCGCTGAACGAGCAGCTCGAGGGTTCCGTGCCGGAGGACCCGTTCGACGCGGTCGGCATCGGCTGGTCGGTCGACGACGGTGAGGCCGAGGTGCACGTGGCCTACCACTTCGACTCGACCGACGCCGCACGAGACGGTGCAGAGGTGCTGGAGAAGACCTACCGCGAGGGGACCAGCTCGGTGTCACGGACGCCGTACAGCGACTACCTCGACGTCGAGGACGTCGACGCCGACGGCCCCGTGGTGACGGTGACAGTCACTCCCGCTGAGCAGGGCCGGACGAGCTTCCTCTACCAGGCCCTGCAGCAGCGCGAGCTCCTGTTCGTCTCTCGCTGACCGGCCCGGGCTCAGGACGAGTTGCGCATCGCCTTCAGGCCGATCGCGATTCCGAAGGCGGCCATCAGCGCGGAGCCGGCGAACCCGGCGGCGATCGAGTCGACCGGGTAGCTGCCGGCGAACAGCTCCCGCACCGCCTCCACGACGTACGTCAGCGGGTTGAGGTTCGAGGCGATCTCCAGCCAGCGCGGTGCGCCGTCGAGGGGCAGCAGGATGCCGGCCAGCAGCAGCACCGGGAAGATCAGCGTCTGCTGCACGGTCCAGAAGATCCACTCGTTGTCCTTCGAGGCCAGCGCCAGCGCGAAGGACAACGCGCCGACCCCGACGCTGAACAGCGACAGGATCGCCACTCCGATGAGTACGCCGCCCAGGTGCAGGTCGAAGCTGAACGGCGTCACGACCAGCAGGATGATCGCGGTCTGCATCAGCATCGGCACGACCTCCTTCAGGGCTCGCCCGACCAGCAGTGACGACCGGCTCAGCGGCGAGACCAGCAGTCGCTCGTGCGAGCCGGTGAGCATCTCGTTGGTCAGGTTCGCGCCGGTGAACGAGGCGCCCATCAAGCAGGTCATCGCCACGATGCCGGGCACGAACCACTGCAGCGCCGAGCCGTCGGGCGTGTCGGGCAGCAACGGGGCGAAGAGGCCGAGGAAGACCAGCGGCTGCACCATCGCGAAGAGCACGGACGCCGGCTCCCGCAGCACCGGCTTCAGCTCGCGGGTCATCACGTTCCACGTGTCGGCGAGGAACCCGTTGGCGGGACTGTCCGGCGTCGCCTGCCGGACGCGGGTGGGGTTCAGGACTGCGGTGCTTATGCTGCTTCCACCTTCTCGTTCGAGTGGTCGGTCGGGGTCGATGCATCGGCGTTCTCCTGGGCCTCGCGGAGGCTGCGCCCGGTCAGGTCCAGGAAGACGTCGTCGAGGGTGGGGCGGGTGACCTCGATGCTGCGCGGCGCCATGCCGCGCCGTTCGAGCGAGGCGAGCAGCCCGGGCGCCAGCTCGTGGCCGCCGGCCACGCGCACCGTGACCATGCGGCCGGTGCGCTCGACGACCGCGCCGTCGAGGAGCGCTGCGTGCTCGGCGGCCACCGTCGCGTCGATCTCGTCGACCAGGCCGAGGGTCACGAGGTCACCCAGCCCGGACTTGAGCGAGTGCGCCGTGTCGTCGGCGATCACGGTGCCGTGGTCGATCACGATCACCCGCTCGGCCAGCGCGTCGGCCTCCTCGAGGTAGTGCGTGGTCAGCACGATCGTCGAACCGGTCGAGGCGTGCAGCCTCTCGACCAGCCCCTGCAGGTTCGCCCGGTTCTGCGGGTCGAGCCCGGTCGAGGGCTCGTCGAGGAAAAGCACCCGGGGCAGGTGCACGAGGCCCATCGCGATGTCGAGGCGTCGCCGCTGCCCGCCGGAGAGCGTGGAGACCTTGCGGTCCGCGACGGCGGAGAGGTCGAGGTCCTCGACCAGCTCGTCGGCGCGGGAGCGGGCCTGCGCCCGCGACAGGCCGTGGGCGCGTCCTTGGCTGACCAGCTCGTCACGACCGCGCTGGACGTGGCCGGCGCCGTTGCCCTGGCCGACGAAGCCGATCGCGCGGCGCACCTCGTGCTGCTCGGTGACCACGTCGTGCCCGGCGACGGAGGCGGTGCCCGACGTCGGCGGGATCAGTGTGGTGAGCATGCGCAGGGTCGTGGACTTGCCGGCGCCGTTGGGTCCGAGGAAGGCGACCAGCTCGCCCTGGCCGATCTCCAGATCGAGGCCACGAACCGCCTCGACCGTCTGCTTGCGTGCCGTGAAGTGCCGGGTCAGGCCTCGGGTCACGATCACGGGTGCTGCGTCTGTTGTCGTCATGAGGAGCACTCTTCCGACCATTCAGGCCACTTCCTGACCGCTATCAGAATTAGTCTGGAGGACATGAACACCAGTGCCCGGATGCTGCGCCTCCTCTCGCTCCTGCAGACCCACCGCTACTGGCCCGGCGGCGAGCTGGCCGGCCGGCTCGAGGTCAGCGCCAGGACGCTGCGCCGCGACATCGACCGGCTGCGCGAGCTCGGCTACCCGGTCGACGCGTCCCGAGGGGTGGCCGGCGGCTACCAGCTCCAGGTCGGGACGACGCTGCCGCCCCTCCTGCTCGAGGACGAGGAGGCGGTCGCCATCGCGGTCGGGCTGCGCACTGCGGCCGCCGGTGCCGTCGGTGGGCTGGAGGAGACGTCCCTCCAGGCCCTGACCAAGGTCATCTCGCTGATGCCGCCACGGCTGCGTCGGCGCATGGATGCGCTCAAGACCCAGACCGTGCCTGCCCCGTCGTACGGCCCGAGCATCGATGCCACGACCCTCACCTCGCTCGCGCAGGGGTGTCGCGACTCCGAGACGGTGCGGTTCGCCTACACCGCCAAGGACGCCGACCTGACCCAGCGCCACGTCGAGCCGCGCCGCCTCGTCTCGATCGGACGGCGGTGGTACCTCGTCGCGTGGGACCGCGGCCGTGACGACTGGCGCAGCTTCCGCGTCGACCGCATCGGCGCGGTCGAGCTGACCGGCGCCCGCTTCCTGTCCCGCGAGCTCCCCGCCGCCGATGAGCTCGCGTTCGTGCAGGCCGGGTTCAAGCAGGTGCCCAGGAGGTACGACGTGCGTGTGCGGTTCGCGGCCACGCGCAAGGAGGTCGAGCAGGTCGTGGGTCGGTGGGCCGAGCTGTCCGACGACGGCGAGACCACCCTGATGCGCATGCACGCCGACGACCTGTTCTGGCCGCTGGCCGTGCTCGCCTCGGTCGACGCTCCGTTCGAGGTCGAGGGGCCCGACGAGCTGCGGGAGCGGGTGGCCGCGGTGGCCACCAGGTTCGCGGCGCGCCCCGCGTGAGCCGAACGAGGGACCGGAGCCGTCACCTATCCTGTCGTGCGTCCGCTCCACCACCGTCCTTGGGAGATCCATGACCGCATCACCTCGTCGTTCGCGTGACCTCGGCATCCGCAGGCAGGTCCGTCGACGGCTGGGGAGTGCGGCCCGCCGCCTCGGCGTCCAGCGCGTGCAGCCGGCGCCACCCGCGCCCGTGGTCCGTACCGGCATGGTGGAGGACTTCGAGCCGCGCTGGATCGAGGGCTGGATCGCCGTGGCCCCGGGCACGCCGGCGGTGACCGTGACCCTGCGCGTGAACAGGACCGACCTCGTCACCACGCTGGTGGCCGACCCGGCGAAGCGCCGCGTCCCGGGGGCCGAGGTGCGGCGGTTCCGCTTCCGGGTCAAGGAGCTCTGGGACTACATCGGCACCCACGACCGGCTCGCCGTCGTCGTGGACGGCCGCCCGCTGCCCATCGCCGCTCACGGCACGGTCTACCGGCCGCGCAGCAACGGGCCCCACCGACTGCAGGAGCTCAAGGACAAGCTGGCGGGAGACCACGTCTTCTCACGTTCCGGAGCACTCCAGGTCGCGAAGAACCTCGACACGGCCTGGCAGCGACGCACCATGACGCAGGCCGGGCGAGTGCGCGACTTCGTCTCCGAGAGGTTCGGGCTCGACGCCTTCTTCATCTACGGGACCCTGCTCGGGGCGGTCCGCGAGAACGGTGTGATCGGCCACGACTCCGACATCGACCTCGCCTACGTCTCCGGGCACCGGAACGGCGCCGATGCTGCCCGCGAGCTCCACGACATCGCGTTCGCCCTGATCGATTCCGGCTTCCGGGTGCTCGCCTACGGCACGCACCTGCGGATCGCCAACGAGATCGAAGGTGACAAGGACGCCCACGTCGATCTCTTCCACACCTACTTCGACGAACACGACGTCCTCGGCTTTCCCTACGGGGTCTCGGGTGTGGTCGACGTACGCGCGTCGGACTGGACCGGCGTGCACGAGATCGACTTCGCCGGCAGCACGGGCCTCTTGCCCAACTGTGCGGAGCGGGTGGCCGAGGCGCTCTACGGGACGGGCTGGCGGGAACCACAGCCCGGCTTCAACTGGGACCGGGACCGCCGGACCCGCGCCGCGGACGCCCTCATGCCCCGCGCATGGACCCAGCAGATCTACTGGGCCGACTTCTACGAGCACACCGGGTTCTCGACGCCGTCGGCCTTCTTCGAGGCGGTCAGTGCACGAGCCGACGTGCCCCGGATCGTGGTGGACCTCGGCTGTGGTGAAGGGCGCGACTCGGTCGCGCACGCCGAAGCCGGTCGTCGCGTGTTCGGGATCGACCGCTCGCAGCGCGGCATCCGTCGTGCCGAGGCGAAGGCGGCCGAGCTCGGACTCGAGGACCGACTGAGCTTCCACGAGTGCGACGTCGCCGACACCGAGGCGCTGGCATCCGTCGTGGGGAGGGCGCGCGCCGAGGCGGGCGACGAACCTGTCATGTTCTACCTGCGGTTCTTCCTGCACTCCCTCGAGGAGGAGACGCAGGACGCCCTGCTGTCGAGCCTCGACGCGCTGTCCCGGCCCGGCGACGTCCTCGCTGCCGAGTTCCGGACCGCAGACGACAAGGCGAACCCGAAGGTCCACCGCCATCACTACCGCCGCTACCAGGACGGCCCGGCGTTCGGGGCCGCCCTGGCACAGCAGCATGCGTTCGAGGTGCTGGAGGAGCAGGAAGGCATCGGGCTCTCGCCCTACCAGGACGAGGATCCCCACCTCTACCGAGTGGTCGCCCGGCGCTCGGGGGGCACCTCCTAGTTCACCCCTCGGGTCGACCCGGCCAGCGTGATGATCACGTGCGCCATCGCATCGGAGTTGTGGTCGATCGCCTCGACGCTCACGTTGCCGACGCCGTCGCACGCGGCGTGGTAGCACGGGTCGAACTCCTCGCCCACCGTGCCGCCCCATGCCTCCGCCTGGGCCTCGGTCTTGACCGCCTCGTGGCCGGTGAAGAGACCTCCGGAGGGAATTCCGGCCTCGATGAAGGGGCCGTAGTCACTGCGGCCGGTGAAGGCCGCCTCCTCGGAGACCAGGCCCTGGGAGTCGAAGTACCCGTGGAACAACGCCTCGATGGCCCCCGAACCCTCGGGGCCCTCGGCCGCGTCGGGCGGCGGGAAGCGCGAGTTGTCGCCGTCCAGCACGAAGAGCCCGTAGTTGGGTGAGCCGATCATGTCGAAGTTGAGGTACGCCGCCACGCTGTCCAGCGCCTCCGGGTCGTTCTCGGCGAGGTCGGCGACGTAGTGCGTCGAGCCGAGCAGCCCGGCCTCCTCCGCGCCCCACCAGGCGAACCGCACCGTGTTCCTCGGCTTCACCTTCTTCATCTGCACGGCCACCTCGAGGAGCGTGGCGCTGCCGCTGGCGTTGTCGTTCATGCCGGCGCCGTCGGTCACGCTGTCGAGGTGCGCACCGGCCATCACCACGTTGGCGTCGTTGCCGCGGTTGGTGTCGGCGGTGATGTTCCACGTCGGCCTGATCTCCGACTCCGTCGAGGTGGCCAGGTGCACGCTGGTACCGGCCACGTCGAGCGACTGGCCGATCGCGAAGCTGGTGCCGACCGCGGGCACCGTCACGTCGGGCCCGCCGAGGGTTCCGCTGAACGCGTCGGTGGCGCGGTCGGTGCCGGTGTTCATGATGATGACGCCGGTCGCACCGGCGGCCTCGGCGTTGAGCACCTTCACCCCGAAGGTGCAGCCGCCGCGGCGGATCAGCGCGATGTTGCCGGCCGTGAAGCCGGCGAAGTCCTCGGCCTCGCAGCCGCTCGTGGAGCCGGACAGGTCGCCCAGGTTCAGGTCGACCGACTGCACGGTCGCGGTGACGTCGCCGGAGCCCGAGTAGTCCATCAGGCCGAAGTCGGTGTCCTCGACGTACGTCGTCGCCTCGGGGGTGACCCGCTCGAATGTCGACGGGGTGACCTGCGCGAAGTAGGGGAAGTCGAACTCCTGGACGACGGGGGAGTAGCCCGCCGCCTCGAGGGTGTCGACCACGTAGTCCCGCGACGCGGCGAAGCCCGGCGTCCCGGAGGCGCGGTTGCCGTCGTGCGCGGCGGCGATGTCGGAGAGTGCCTCGATGCGCTCCATCACGTGCTCGGGGGTGACTGCGGCCCGGAGCTTGCGGGAGCTGTTGTTGTTCCGGTCGGTGTTGTTGGCGTCGTCGGGGTCGGCGGTGGCGGGCGCTTGGGCGGCGGTGGCCGCGAGGAGTGCCGCGCCGCCGAGCAACGCGGTGGTGCGTAGCCAGCGGGAATGGTGGGTCACGAGCGATCCTTCCGAGAAGGCACGAACGGGATTTCCGTGTGCCGTGGATCACCCTGCCGGGAATGGCCCATGCCTGTCGACACCTCCGCGAGGCCGGTGGCGGATACTGGACGACGTGGCTCACCGTTTCGCACCGGCCGACCCCGACGCCGTCCGTGCCGCCCTCGCCGGTCGCCAGGGTTCCGACCTCCGGCTGCTCACCAAGCACTTCATGGCGCTGCTGCAGGAACGCGCGCCGGGCAACTCCGTCGAGGTCCGCGTGCCGCCGTACGCCGCGGTGCAGGTGATCCCCGGCGTCCGCCACACCCGCGGTACGCCGCCCGCCGTGGTCGAGCTCGACGCCGAGACGTGGATCGCCCTGGCCACCGGTGAGCTCGAGTTCGCGGCCGCCGAGCACGAGGGCCGGGTCCGCGCCAGCGGTGAGCGTGCCGACCTGTCGCCGTACCTTCCCCTGGGCTGAGGCTCGACCGAGCCCGCAACGCGAAACCCCCGCGACCTCGACACGGGTCGCCTGCGAGAATGCCGCATGCGCACCATCAGGCAGAGTCAGAAGCTGAAGAACGTCCGGTACGACGTCCGCGGGCCGATCCTCGTCGAGGCACAGCGGCTGGAGGCCCAGGGCCACCGGATCCTCAAGCTCAACATCGGCAACCCGGCACCGTTCGGGTTCGAGGCTCCGCAGGCCATCGTGGCCGACATGGTGCACCACCTGCCCGACGCGCAGGGCTACTCCGACTCGCGCGGCATCTTCTCGGCCCGCACCGCCGTCGCGCAGTACTACCAGAGCCGCGGCCTCCAGCACGCCCACGTCGACGACATCTTCATCGGCAACGGCGTCTCCGAGCTGATCTCGATGGTGCTGCAGGCGTTCATCGACGACGGCAACGAGATCCTGGTGCCGGCGCCCGACTACCCGCTGTGGACCGGTGCGGTCTCGCTCTCCGGCGGCACTCCCGTGCACTACCTGTGCGACGAGGAGAACGACTGGATGCCCGACCTGGAGGACATCGAGTCGAAGATCACCGAGAACACCCACGGCCTGGTGATCATCAATCCCAACAACCCGACCGGGGCGGTCTACAGCGAGGAGACCGTCAAGGCGCTGGTCGACATCGCGCGGCGCCACGACCTCGTCATCTTCAGCGACGAGATCTACGAGAAGATCCTGTTCAACGGGGCCACCCACCACCACACCGCGGCCTACACCGGCGACGACGTGCTGTGCCTGACCTTCAGCGGTCTGTCCAAGGCCTACCGGGTCTGTGGCTACCGGGCCGGCTGGTTGATGGTCTCGGGTCCCAAGCACCTCGCCGAGGACTTCCTCGAGGGGCTGACCCTGGTCGCCAACATGCGCATGTGCGCCAACGTGCCGGCCCAGCACGCGATCCAGACGGCGCTGGGTGGCTACCAGTCGATCGAGGAGTTCATCGGACCCGGCGGCCGTTTCTTCGAGCAGAGCATGCTGGCCCACAAGCTGCTCAACGAGATCCCCGGTGTCAGCTCGGTCGAGCCGAAGGGGGCGCTCTACTGCTTCCCGAAGCTCGACCCCGAGGTCTACCCGATCAAGGACGACGAGCAGTTCGTCATCGAGCTGCTCCGCGCCAAGCACATCCTGGTCACCCACGGCACCGGCTTCAACTGGCCGACACCGGACCACTTCCGGCTGGTCACGCTCCCCGACGTACAGATGCTCGAGGAGGCGATCGGCCGGATCGCGGAGTTCCTGGCCGAGGTGCGCGCCGGCTCCTGAGCCCTGCGGCAGCGGGTCAGTCGTCGATCGGGAGCCCCTTGCGCTGGAACCTCCTCTGCGCCCGTCGGCCCTGCTTGACCACCAGCGGTGCCGAGAGCAGGCCCACGGCCGGCACGGCATCGGCGAGGCGCGCCACCAGGCCGCGCCACAGCGGGATCGTGGTGACGGGGTGTGGCTTGTCGAGCACCTTGGCGACCGCGGCCACCACCTCCTCGGGCCGGAGCAGCTTGCCGGAGAACGACAGCGCCGAGGCGGGGTCGTCGAGCTTGTCGTGCAGCATCGGCGTCCAGATCCCGTCGGGACAGATGCAGGAGATCGCGACCTCCTTGATGCCGGCCAGGCGCAGGTCGGAGAGGGTGCTGAGGCTGAACCCGATGGCGGCGTGCTTGGACGCCGCGTAGACCGCCTCGCCCGGTACGGCGGTGAGGCCGGCCAGCGAGACGATGTTGACGATGTGGCCGCCCTCGTCGCGCATCGCGTCGATCGCGGCGACCGTGCCGTTGATGGTGCCCAGCGCGTTGACCTCGAGCATCAGCCGGCGGGTGTCGGCGCTCTGCTCCCACGCCGGCCCGGTGACCAGGACCCCGGCGTTGTTGACCCAGATCTCCAGTCGCCCTGCCCGGGCCACGATCGCGTCGCGGGCCGCCGCGACCTGCGCATCGTCGCGCACGTCGACGGCCATCGCGATCGCACCGCCACCGATCTCCTCGGCCGTGGCCCGGGCGGTGGCCTCGTCCACGTCGGTGACCAGGACGGTGTGGCCACGCTCCACCAGCAGGCGGGCGATCTGCTTGCCGAGCCCGCGTCCCGCGCCGGTGACGACCGCGCCGGTGCCACTCATCGGTGACCCGCGGTGATCACGCCGTACTCGATGCCGCCGTGCAGGTAGGTGGGCACCACCGGCCAGAACCGCTTCCACGGCGCCAGCTCGGTGGACGGCAGGATCTGCAGCCAGCGCGGGTCGTCCTTGCACGGGTCGGCCAACGTCTTCTCCTTGACCATGGAGTCGTACTGGTCGAGGGAGTCCTCGAGCGTGTTGGCGTTCGGGCAGATCTCCCGGCCGAGCTGCTCGTGGTAGCGACGCACGCCCGGGATCTTCGACAGCTCGGGCTGCCAGTTGTCGAGCGAGATGCCGTTCTCCGAGGAGACCCAGACACCGTCGGGGGTGTTGATCACCAGGGAGTGGTTCCCGTCGGTGTGACCGGGGGTCCACAGCAGCGCGATGCCGTGGCCCAGCTCGACGTCGCCGTCGAAGGTGACGAACTTGTCGGGGTCGACGCCGCCCAGGCCGCCGTCGACGTACCAGGCCCACTGCATCGGGTGCAGCGACTGCAGGGTGGCCAGCTCGCGCGAGTGGACCAGCATCTTCGCGTCACCGAACAGCGGCTGCCGCGGGGCGGTCTCGTCCTCGATGACCTCGGTGGAGCCGAGGATCATGCGGGGGTCCTGCACGTGCAGGTGGTCGAAGGTGCAGAAGTCGATGTCGGTGGGCTCGAGACCGAGCTTGGCGAGAACGTCGCCGGGCTCGTTGTAGTACTTGAGGACGAGCTTCTCGGCCAGCCGGCCGCCGGGCACCTTGTCCATCATCTTCTGCAGGTTGCGGTAGAACGGCGCCTCGGCCGATCCGTCGGGCACGGTGGGCTCGAAGACGAGTGTGCGCGGCACGTCGTTCCAGTCGTCGTACTGCACCACGATCATCCGGTTGATCATCGAGATGAGCGGGAGGGTCGGCACGGACACGGCGTCGTGGAAGGCGTAGTTGACCGGGTACGGCGCGGCCGCGATGTCGACGGACTTCACCGCGCGGACCTGGCCCTGGGCCTTGAACCGTGCCTTGTACGCCGTGGCCGCCTCGCGCACGGCACGCAGGCGCTCGCCGCGGGGCCACACGTCGTGGACCCCGTCGAACTCCGGGATGGTGCGGGCGCCGATCCCGGTGAGCCGGTCGGACTGCTGCTGGACTGTTGCCATGGATGGCCTCCTCTTCGGTACGCCGAACAGGATGGGTCCCGCGACGGAGGAAAACTTGCCTCAGCGCGACAACTTCGACGGTTTGCCCGAGGCGGCCCGAGCTGCCCGGCGCAGCTCGCGCGGACTGGTGCCCGCCCAACGGCGTACGGCGTGGCTCAGGCCGGTCTGTGAGGCGAAGCCGGACATCGCCGCGATCTGGGCCAGGGGGAGGTCGGTGGTGGTGACGTGGCGCAGGGCCAGGTCGCGACGCACCTCGTCGAGCACCTCCTCGAACGTGGTGGACTCGTCGGCCAGCCGGCGCTGCAGCGTGCGCGGGTGGACGGCGAGCAGTCGGGCGACGTTGCCGAGCGCGGGCCGCGTGGTGCCGATGGTCTCGGCGAGCGCTCGTCGCACGTGTGTGGTGACCCGTTGCTCGGGATCGGTGTGCCGGCTGGTCAGGTGGTCGAGGGCGAGTTGGCGGATCGCCTCGTTGGCGCCCTCGAACTGCCGGTCCAGCAGCCTCCGCTCGACCCGGATGGCCCCTTGGGCAGCGCCGAACTTCACGTCCGTCCCGAAGAAGTCGAGGTAACGCTGCACGGGCGACTGCGGCGCGTGCGGCAGCTCGACCGAACGCACCCCGGCGCTCGAGCCGATCAGGGCGAGTGCGACGTGGTGGAAGAGGCCCAGGCCGAGCTCCATGGCCTGCGGCGAGTACGGCGAGTCCCGCAGGTCCTTGCGATAGGTCAGCGCGATCACCTCCCGACGACCGCGGGGGTCGGGCTCGATGCCGATCCGCAGGGCGGGGCTGTGCACGAACAGGAACCGCGAGGCGCAGTCCAGGGCCTCGGCGACCGTCGAGGAGGCCTCGATGGCCACGGCCAGCGGTCCGAGGATGCTCAGGTCCTGGTGGTCGACCAGGCGCAGTCCCAGGTCGGGGCAGCGGAGCTCGCGGGCCGCGACGTCGAGCATCAGGTCGTGCGCGGTGATCGGGACGAGGCCGTCGTCGGAGGCCAGGGCCTCGCGCGGGATGTCGAAGCGATCGAGGAGCTCGTCGGGGTCGCCACCGAGTCCGGTCACGAGGGCAGCGAAGCCGCGCAGGCTGGCCGCCCGGATCATCGGTGCCACGGGCCCGACCCTACGCACGCCACGAGACGAACACATCACATTGCGGACAAAGCGATTCCCTACAATAAGGTAAGCCGAACCTTAGTCGATTGGAACGCCATGTCGCCCCGCCTCGTCGCCGCCGCCGTACCCCTGCTCCTGCTGAGCGGCCTGCTCAGCGCCTGCAGCGAGGACGACGGACCCTCGATCACCGTCTACAACGCGCAGCACGAGGAGCTCCTCGAGGAGCTCGTGCCGATCTTCGAGAAGGAGACCGGCATCGACGTGAAGCTGCGCAACGGCAAGGACTTCGAGCTGGCCAACCAGATCGTGACCGAGGGGGAGGCCTCGCCGGCCGACGTGTTCCTCACCGAGAACTCCCCGGCGATGTCGCTGGTCGAGTCCGAAGGCCTGTTCTCGCCCCTTCCGGCCGACACCCTCGCCCTGACCCCGAAGCAGTTCCGCCCGGTCAGCGGCAACTGGACCGGCTTCGCGGCCCGTTCCACCGTGGTGATGTACAACAAGGACGACATCGCTCCCGAGGACCTGCCGACGAGCATCCTCGACTTCGCCGACCCGAAGTGGAAGGGCAAGGTCTCCTTCTCGCCGACCGGTGCCGACTTCCAGGCCATCGTCTCCGCAGTGCTCGAGCTCAAGGGCGAGGACGCCACCAAGGAATGGCTCGTGGGCCTGGCCGAGAACGGCGAGGTCTACGACGGCAACAACATCGTGATGCAGTCGGTCAACGACGGCGAGACGCCGACCGGCATCGCCTACCACTACTACTGGTACCGCGACCAGAAGGAGTCCGGCGAGAACAGCGCCAACACCGAGCTCTACTTCTTCGGCAACCAGGACCCGGGCGCCTTCGTGAGCGTCTCCGGCGCCGGCGTCCTGAAGTCCAGCGACAAGCAGGAGGACGCCCAGGAGTTCGTGAAGTTCCTGGTCGACAAGACCGGCCAGCAGGCCCTGGCCGACAGCTACGCGCTGGAGTACCCGCTCAACCCGGCGGCGGAGCTCGAGCCCCTGGTCAAGCCGTTCGGCGAGCTGGAGCCGCCCACGGTCGAGGTCTCGAAGCTCAATGGGCCCAAGGTCATCGAGCTGATGCAGGGCGCCGGGCTGATCTGATGACCACCACCGTCGATCCGCCGCGCACGTCGCGGCGGGTGCATGACGGGGCACCCGTGGCGCTCCTGCTCATCGGAGTCGCCGTCGCACTGTTCGCGCTGATCCCGCTTCTCCACGTCGTGCAGTACGCCGCCACGGTGGACCCCGACACAGCCAGGGAGCAGCTGTTCCGCCCACGGATCGGCATGTTGCTGCGCAACACCCTCGGCCTGATGGTCGCCTGCGTCGCGACCAGCGTCGTGGTCTCCGTCGCCTGCGCCTGGCTCGTGGTCCGGACCGATCTTCCGCTGGCCGGCCTGTGGCACGTGCTCCTGACCGCGCCACTCGCCGTACCCGCCTTCGTCAACGGCTTCGGCTGGGTCTCGCTGACCCACTCGGTCGAGGGCTTCGGCGGCGCAGTGATGATCGTGACGCTGTCCTACTTCCCCTTCGTCTACCTGCCGGTCTGCGCTGCGCTGCGCGGCCTCGATCCCTCCCACGAGGAGATCGCCGCCTCCGTGGGCCTGACCCGGGCTGCCACGTTCCTGCGGGTCGTGATGCCGCAGCTGCGCCCGGCGATCCTGGGTGGCTCGCTCCTGGTGGCACTGCACATGTTCTCCGAGTTCGGCGCCCTGAAGACGCTTCGGTTCCCGACCTTCACCACCGCGATCTACGACCAGTTCAACACCACGTTCAACGGCCCCGCCGCCCACCTGTCGTCCGCCCTGCTGGTGCTGCTGTGCCTCGTCGTGCTGCTGGTCGAGCTGCGGCTTCGCGGCCGACGGCGCTATGCGCGCACGAGCAGCGGCAGCCCGCGCACCGCCGACCGGGCAGGTCTCGGTCGGCTGCGGTGGCCGGCCCTGGCGGTGCCCGCCGCGGTGACCTGCCTCGCCCTGGGCGTGCCGATCTACAGCCTCGTCCACTGGATGCAGGTCGGCTCCTCGACCGGCAACGGGCTCGACCAGCTGGTGCCCACCGCGGTGACGACCGTGTCGTACGCCGCCGCGGGTGCGCTGCTGTCGGTCGTCCTGGCGCTGCCCGTCGGCCTGCTCGTCGTACGCCACCCGTCGCTGGCCGGCACCCTGGTCGAGCGCAGCACCTACACCGCCAACGCGCTTCCCGGAATCGTGGTCGCACTGGCGTTGATCACGGTCACCATCGAATACGCCACAGGCCTCTACCAGACCGCGATCGTGCTCGTGGCGGCCTACCTCATCATGTTCATGTCGCGGGCCGTGGTCAGTGTGCGCGCCTCGCTGGAGCAGGCGCCGCCGGTCCTGGAGAGCGTCGCCCGGTCCCTCGGCGTGAGCGGGCTGGCCACCACGTGGCGGGTCACCGTCCCGATCGTGATGCCCGGCATCGGCGCCGGCGCCGCCCTGGTCTTCATCGCCATCTCCACCGAGCTGACCGCCACACTGCTCCTCGCGCCGCTGGAGACCAAGACCCTGGCCACCGAGTTCTGGTCGCAGTCCTCGGCCCTCGCGTACGGCGCCGCGGCGCCGTACGCCCTGCTGATGATCGTGATCTCGATGCCGGCGGTCTACCTCCTGAGCCGTACGACGCAGGGGCAGCGCCCCGGAAGGTCGGTCCTGCCATGAGCGTCCTCGACGTACGCGGGCTCACCCGCAGCTTCGGACCCGTCCGGGCCCTGGACGGGGTCGACCTGACCATCGCGGACGGCGAGGTGCTGGCCGTGCTCGGCCCCTCGGGCTGCGGCAAGACCACCCTGTTGCGCACCATCGCCGGGTTCATGCCGGGTGACACCGGCGAGGTCATCCTCGACGATCGACCGGTGCTGGTCGACGGCAGGTCGAAGGTCGCGACCCGCCACCGCAACGTCGGCTACGTCCCGCAGGAGGGGGCGCTCTTCCCGCACCTCGACGTGGCCGCCAACATCACCTTCGGGCTGGACCGCCCTGAACGCCGCAGGGCCGACATCGGGGAGCTGCTCGAGCTGCTCGACCTCGACCCGTCGCTCGCCCGGCGCTCGCCGCACGAGCTCTCCGGCGGCCAGCAGCAGCGCGTCGCGGTGGCCCGCGCCCTGGCCCGCAAGCCCTCCCTGCTGCTCCTCGACGAGCCGTTCTCCTCCCTCGACGCGTCACTGCGTGAGGCCACCGGTCGCGCCGTCGTCCGCGCCGTCCGGGCCACCGGGGCGGCCGCCCTGCTGGTCACGCACGACCAGAACGAGGCCTTGTCGCTGGCCGACGTGGTCGCCGTCATGTCCGCGGGGCGCGTGGTCCAGGTGGGCGCACCCCTGGAGGTCTACGGCCGCCCGGCCACGCCGTTCGTGGCCTCCTTCGTCGGCAGCGGGTCGGTCCTCCCGGCCACGATCACCGACGGCGTGGCCGACTCCGTGATCGGCCGCTTCCCGGTGTCGGGGCAGGCCGCCGGCGACGTCGACCTCTTCGTGCGCCCGGAGCAGGTGCGCCTCGACGAGGCCGGCGAGGTCGAGGCGACGGTCGCCGGGTTCGACTTCTACGGTCACGACGCCTGCCTCCACCTGTCGGTCGGCGACCACCACGAGGTGCTCTGTCGGGTCAGGGGTGATCGCGTGCCGGGCGAGGGGCAGCGGGTCCGGATCAGCGTCGACGGCGCGGCCACGGTCTTCGAGCGTGCGACGTGACGATCACCGGCTCCGGCCCGTCCCCTCTGCGTCATCCGTTCGGCGACCTCGCCCGGTTCCGCGACCGGGCCGCCCTGGTCACCGCCGACGGGCAGGTCACCTACACCGAGCTGGCGGACCGGGTGGCCGTGCGGGCGGAGGCCTGGCTCGACTGCCGACGGCTGGTGCTGCTCAGCGGCGCCAACACCGTCGACTTCGTGGTGTCCTACCTCGCGGCGCTCGCTGCCGGCTGCCCGGTGGCCGTCGTCCCGGGGGCCGAGGGCCACCTCGCCGCGGTGATCCGCGCGTGGGACCCCGACATCGTCGTGCGCTGCGCGCCTGAGGGCGGGGCGGTCGACGACGTACGCCGAGCCGGCAGCACGCACCACCTGCACCCCGACCTGGCCCTGCTGCTCTCGACCTCCGGGTCGACCGGCTCGCCGAAGCTGGTGCGCCTCTCGCAGGACAACCTGACCAGCAACGCGGCGAGCATCGCCGACTACCTGGGCCTCACCGACGCCGACTGCGGCATCACCAGCCTGCCGTTGCACTACTGCTACGGCCTCTCGGTCCTGCACAGCCACCTCAGCGTCGGGGCAGCCGTCGCGCTCACCGAGACCTCGGTGGTCGACCGCTGCTTCTGGGAGCTGTTCGAGCAGGCCGGTGTCACCGGACTCTCCGGGGTGCCGCACACCTTCGACCTGCTCGACCACACCGGCTTCGCCGACCGGCCCCTGCCCCGCCTGCGCTACGTCACCCAGGCCGGCGGCAAGCTGGCGGCCGAGCGGGTGCGCGGCTACCACCGCACGGGCCGTCGCTCCGGCTGGGACTTCTACGTGATGTACGGCCAGACCGAGGCCACCGCGCGCATGGCCTACCTGCCCCCGGACCTCGCCGAGGAGTGGCCGCAGGCGATGGGCCGTGCCGTCCCGGGTGGCTCGCTCCGGCTCGAACCCGTCGAGGGCGCGGGCGGCGACGTCGGCGAGCTGGTCTACGCCGGACCCAACGTGATGATGGGGTACGCCGAGCACCCCCGCGACCTGGCCCTCGACGCGATGCCCGGTGAGCTGCGCACCGGCGACCTGGCCCGCGAGCTGCCGCACGGCCTGTTCGAGGTGGTCGGTCGCAGCAGTCGCTTCACCAAGGTCTTCGGACTCCGGGTCAACCTCGACGACGTCGAGGCGCACCTCGCGGGCCACGGCATCACCGCGCGTTGCGTGGGGGTCGAGGGCAGCATCGACGTGTTCGTCACCCGTCGCCGCGACCTGCGGCCGGCCCGCGAGCTGGCCGCGGGCCTGTGCGCCGTACCGACCTGGGTGGTGAGCGCGCACCGGCTCGCGGAGCTGCCCCGCACGCCCAGTGGCAAGCCCGACTACCCGCGCCTCGGCGCGCTGGCCGCGGTGTCCCGTGGCCACGAGCCGGCCCCGCAGGGGGTGGACGTCGCCGACCTGTGCGACCTCTATGCCCGCGTGCTGGACCGCGACGACGTGACCGCCAACGACAGCTTCGCGGGCCTGGGCGCCGACTCCCTGTCGTTCGTCGAGATGTCGGTGCGCCTGGGGGAGCGGGTCGACCCGCTGCCGTCCGACTGGCACACCCTGCCGATTCGTGAGATCGCCGCCGGCGCCGCGCACCGGAGTCGCTGGGGCACCTCGCTCGACACCACCGTCCTGCTGCGGGCCGTCTCGACCGTGTTGATCGTCGGCTCGCACGTCGAGCTCTTCGACCTGACCGGCGGCGCCCACCTGCTGCTGATCCTGGCCGGCTACAACCTGGCCCGCTTCCACCTCGGCGCCGGTGCGAGCGCCACGACATCCGCCCGCATGTGGTGGGCGATGGTGGCAGTCCTGGTGCCCAGCGTGCTGTGGATCGGCGCCGTGACGTTGCTCTTCGGCGACTACGACCTGAGCACGGTGACGTTCCTGAACTGGGCGTTCGGCTCCGACACGTGGGACGACCGGTGGCGGTTCTGGTTCCTCGAGTGCCTGGTGTGGATCCTCGCGGGGGTGGCGGTTCTCTTCGCGTCTCCGCGAGTACGCCGACTCGAGGCCCGGAGCCCCTTCGGCTTCGCACTGGGCGTCTTCGCTGCGGCCATGGCGCTGCGCCTCATGCTCACCGGCTGGACCGCCGACGACATCGACCACTACCTGACGCCGTACCTGCTCTGGCTCTTCGCCCTCGGCTGGTTGGCCGCCCGGGCCACGACGCTGCAGCAGCGGCTGCTGGTCAGCCTGCTCGGCGTGATCGCGGTGGTCGACTTCTTCGGTGAACCCTCACGAGAACGCGTGATCTGGGTCGGTCTGCTGATCGCACTGTGGATCCCGGCAGTGCGGTTGCCACGGGCCGTGGCCTGGCTGGTCGGCGTGCTGGCCACCAGCTCGCTCGCGGTCTACCTGACGCACTGGCAGGTCTACCCCCACCTCGAGGTCGACCACCCGTGGCTGGCGCTCTTCGCCTCGCTCGCGGTCGGGGTGACGTACCACTCCGCCACCAAGCCCCTCGTGGAGTCCGCCCGTCGTGTCCGGCGCGCCCAGCGGCGGGTCCCGACCGTGCCGATTCCCGCACCTGGTTCGTCGACCGGGCATACCGTGGGAGCCAGCACTCGAACGACCTGAAGGGCGGCGTCCGCATGAGGTCGTGCTCCCGACACACCAAGGCCCTGATCGCCGCCTGCCTGACCATGGGGGTCCTGGCGGGGTGCGCGGACGAGGCCGGGACCCCGGTCGACGGGGGCCCGCCACGCCCCCCTGCGTCGCAGGACGGGGCCGTGAGCGCGCCGGTGACCAAGGTCCTCGTCGTGATCGAGGAGAACCACACCCTGGACCAGATGCACGCCGGAATGCCCTACCTGGCCTCACTGGCCGACCAGTACGGCTACGCCACTCATTGGAGGGCCCGGGCGCATCCGAGCGAGCCCAACTACCTCGCCATCGTCGGCGGGTCGACGTTCGGAGTCACCGACGACGCAACCCCGTCCGTCAACGCCCGCAGGGTGGGGCAGGCGCAGTCGATCTTCGGGCAGGCCCTGGCAGCCGGGAAGTCGGCGCACACGTACGCCGAGTCGATGCCCGAGAACTGTCATCAGTGGGACCACCCGGAGAAGTCCGTCGGGAAACCGTCGTACGCCGCGCGGCACAACCCGTGGGTCTACTTCACCGCGGAGCGCGCGCAGTGTCTGGAGGATGACACCGACCTGAGCACCTTCGCTGCCGACGCCGCGAGTGACACCCTCCCCGACATCGGACTCCTGATCCCCGACCTGACCCACGACGCCCACGATGCGTCCCTGACCGAGGCGGACGCCTGGCTGGAGCGACAGCTGGCCCCGGTGCTCGCCGGTGACGACTTCAGGAGCGGCCGGCTCGCCGTCGTGGTGACCGCCGACGAGGACGACCGCTTGCAGGACAACACGGTGCTCACCGCGGTGCTGCACGTCGGCCTGACCCACAAGGTGGTCGACACACCCCTGACGCACTACTCCCTGACCCGGTTCATGGCGGAGGTCATCGGTGTCGAGCCCCTCGGCGAGGGTCGTGGCGCTCCGGACATGCGCGCGGCGTTCGGACTCTGAGCGGCTGCCCGACCATCGCGACCTGCGCCGCGACGCCTGGTCGGCCGCGCCGCTAAGGTGCTCGGCATGACCACGATCGACACCATTCGTACCCGTCTCACCGAGTTGATGCCCGCGATCCGGGCCGATCTCGAAGACCTCGTCCGCATCGAGTCCGTGAGCGCCGACCCGGCCCGTGCTGCCGAGGTGCAGCGCAGCGCGGAGAAGACCCGCGACCTGTTCGCCGCCGAGGGCTTCGAGGCCGAGATCCTCAGCGCCGACGGAGGGGCTCCTGCAGTCGTGGCCACCAAGGCCGCGCAGACCGGTGACGCCGCCGCCGCGAAGACCGTGCTGCTCTACGCCCACCACGACGTACAACCGGAGAACGACCACGCCGAGTGGAACACCCCGCCGTTCGAGCCGACCGAGGTGGGCGACCGCCTCTACGGTCGCGGTGCAGCCGACGACAAGGCCGGCATTGCCGCACACCTGGCCGCGCTGCGCGTGCTCGGTGACGAGCTGCCGGTCAACGTCGTCGTCTTCGTCGAGGGCGAGGAGGAGGTCGGCTCCGACTCGCTGCCGGCCTTCCTCGAGGAGTACAAGCACCGCCTCGAGGCGGACGTCATCGTGATCGCCGACTCCGGCAACTGGGACATCGGCGTGCCGGCGCTGACCACCAGCCTGCGCGGCCTGGTCCGCGTCGACATCGAGATCCGCACCCTCACCCACGCCGTACACTCCGGCATGTGGGGCGGGCTGGTCCCCGACTCCCTGATCGCGCTCAGCCGGGTGATCGCCTCCCTGCACGACGACGAGGGCAACGTCGCCGTCGAGGGCCTGTACGCCGGCCCGGCGGCCGACGTCGACTACCCCGAGGACCGCCTGCGTGCCGAGTCGGGCGCGGTGCCCGGCATCGAGTGGATCGGCAGCGGCAGCGCCGTCGAGCGCCTCTGGACCAAGCCCGCGCTGAGCATCACCGGACTCGACGCGCCCAAGGTCGACGGTGCCAGCAACACACTCGTCGCCGCCGCCCGCGCGAAGATCTCGCTGCGCGTCGCACCCGGCGACACCACGACCAATGCGCTGGAGTGCCTGCGCGCGCACGTCGAGAAGAACGTGCCGTGGGGCGCCGAGCTCACCTTCACCGTCGTCGACACCGGCGAGGCCACCCAGATCGATGCCACCGGCCCGGCGTACGACGTGGCCCGCGACGCGTTCCAGCAGGCCTGGGACGGCACCGCCCCGGTCGACATGGGCGTCGGCGGGTCGATCCCGTTCATCGCCGCGTTCCTCGAGGCTTTCCCGCAGGCCAGCGTGCTGGTGACCGGCGTCGAGGACCCCGACACCCGGGCCCACGGCGCCAACGAGGGCTTGCACCTGGCCGAGTTCGAGCGGGTCTGCGTGGCCGAGGCGCTGCTGCTGGGCAACCTCGGAGGCTGACCCGGCCGAGCCCCCGGGCCACGTTTGGTCGGGCACATTTGTTACACGAGAAGTGACCTGGTGTCACGCCCTGTCAGAGTCTGAGATGGGGGGTGGCGCCAGCCGCCGCACTCGGGCACTGTCGAGTGCGGAGAGGGAGCGTGTGGTCCCAGCGCAATCGGGACAGCTCTCGGAGGTGGCTCAACGTGCTCGACCCCCAGTCCCTGCCTGCCCCGGCACTTGCCCGTCACGACGTCGGCCGGCGTCGATTCCTCGGTTACGTCATCGGTGGCACCACGCTGATGGCGGCTGTCGACCTCGGCCTGCTCGCTGACCCGGCCCGGGCCGACATCCCGACCCTGCCGCAGCCGGCCGAGTTGTACGACCTCAACGACCTGCTCACACATGCGGCCATGCCGACCGCGAACCTCATCACCGTCACGATGAACGAGGACGGAACGGCGTCGTTCGCGCTGCCTCGCGCCGAGGTCGGCCAGGGCATCACCACGTCGACCGCGATGATCATCGCCGAGGAGCTCGACCTCCCGGTCGACAAGGTGCACGTGACCCTCGCGCCGGCCCGGCCCGAGCTCCTCTTCAACCAGCTCACCGGCGGTTCGAACACCACCATCTCGACGTACACCCCGATCCGGGTCGCCGCCGCGATCGCGAAGAAGCAGCTCCTCGAGGCGGCCGCGATCCTGCTCGGCTCGACCGTGGGCAGCCTGGTCGCCAAGGCCGGCGTCATCGAGGCCCCCGACGGCAGTACGGCGACGTACGGCGAGCTGGCCACGAAGGCGGCCAGTCCCACCACGAAGAAGGTGAGCGTCACGCTCAAGGCCGACGCCGAGTTCGCGGTGGTCGGCACCCCGCAGAACCGCGTCGACGCCCTGGCCGCGGTCACCGGCACCAAGGAGTACACGACGGACCTCCAGGTCGCCGACGCCCTGCCGACCATGGTCTGCCGGGCGCCCACCCTGAACGGCACGCCGCTCGCAGTGCGCAACAAGGCCGACGTGCTGGCGCTGCCGGGGGTCACAGACGTGGTGATGATCGACACCGGTGTGGCCGTGCGGGCAGAGACGTTCGGCCAGTGCATCGACGGGGTGCGTGCGCTCGACGTGCGCTGGCTCGACGGGCCGGCCGCCGGTCAGTCCGACGCCGACGCGCTGGCCCACATGAAGAAGGCGGAGCTGCCGATGCCGGCACTGCCGAAGAACCCGTTGGCGCGGACGGTCTCGGCCGACTTCACCTTCTGGTTCCGCAGCAACTCCGCGATGGACACCAACTCTGCGGTCGCCGACGTACGACCCGACGGAGCGACGATCTGGGCCGGCCTGAAGTCGCCGGTGATCGCCCAGCAGGCCATCGCCGAGGAGCTCGGCCTGCCCCAGGACAAGGTGACCGTCAACGTCGTGCAGTCCGGCGGCTCCTTCGGCCGACGCCTGTTCTTCGACGCGGCCATGGAGGCCGCGAAGATCTCGAAGGCGATGGGCAAGCCGGTCAAGCTGATGTGGCACCGCGCCGACGACGCCCGCGCCGGCCGCGCCCACCCGCTGTGCACGTCGCGGGTGCGGGCCAGCCTGCTCGGCAACGAGGTGCTCGCCTTCCACCAGTCGCACACGAGTGTCGAGACCGACTACCGGCACGGGCTCGGCGAGCTGATCACCGCCAACCTGGCCGCCCTGCCGACCAACCTGGGCAACCTCGGCTTCGCCGAGACGATCTTCGTGCTCACCCAGGAGGTGCCCTACAACTTCGGTGTCGTGCTGCAGACGCTGGCCGAGACCGACCAGCGCTTCAACACCGGCAGCATGCGCAACATCTACTCGCCCGACGTGCGCTGCGCCAACGAGCTGATGGTCGACATGCTGGCCAAGGAGGTCGGCAAGGACCCCTACGCGTTCCGGCGCAAGCTGCTGCGCAACAACCGGGTGCGCGCCGTGCTCGACAAGGTCGCCGAGGTTGGCCAGTGGGGACGCAGCATGCCGGCCGGCACCGCCCAGGGCATCGCCATCCACAAGGAGTACAAGGGCGCCAGCGCCTGCCTGGTCGAGATCGACGCCCGCCCCGAGACCGTGAACCGCGAGGTGCGCGACGCGGTGACCGGGCCGCGGGTGACCAAGGTGACCTTCGCCATCGATGTCGGGCTGGCGATCAACCCGCGCGGCCTCGAGGCCCAGATGCAGGGCTGCATCAACGACGGCATCGCCCTGGCCCTCACCTCCAGCCTGCACCTGCGCGACGGGCACTTCATGGAGGCCAGCTGGGACAACTACTTCTACACGCGGCAGTGGAACACCCCGCCCGAGGTGGAGGTGATCGTGATGCCCTCGACGTCCGAGGAGCCCGGCGGTGCCGGCGAGGCAGGGGTCGCGGCCACGTTCGCGGCGGTCGCCTGCGCCTATGCCCGCGCGACAGGCACCGTGCCGAAGGAGTTCCCGATCAACCACCACCAGATCTCCTTCGAGGAGAAGACCCGCATCCCACCCGTGCCCGAGTCGCCCGTCGACGGCCTCGACCACACCTACTGAAACGAGGAGCTGTCATGCCTGAACAGACCTTCATCCTCAACGGCGAATCGGTCACGGTCGAGGTCGAGGACGACGTACGCCTCCTGTGGGTGCTGCGCGACCTGCTCGGTGTCACCGGCCCGAAGTACGGCTGCGGCATCAACGTGTGCAAGGCCTGTACGTCGCACATCAACGGCCGCGCGTTCAACCCGTGCTCGGTGCCGGTCGGAGCGGTCAAGGAGACCGATGAGGTGACCACCATCGAGGGGTTGCCGGCGACCGCGGCCGAGGACCAGCGCGGCGAGCACGGCCTGCACCCGATGCAGGAGGCGTGGCTGGAGCGGGACGTCGCGCAGTGCGGCTACTGCCAGCCCGGCCAGATCATGGCCGCGGTGGCTGTGGTGAACCGGGCCCGCCGGGAGGACCGGGCGGTCACCGACGCCGATCTCGACGGCATCCGCAACATCTGCCGGTGCGGCACCTACACCCGCATCCGCGAGGCGATCCGCGCGGGTGAACAGCAGATGTAGGGCACGGCCACGGGCTCAGGCGCGGGGCAGCGTCACCGTGAACGTGCTGCCTTCGCCGAGCACCGAGTCGACCTCGATGCGGCCGCGGTGGCGTTGCACGATGCGTTGCACGATGGCCAGGCCGAGGCCGGTTCCGGGCTGGGCGAGTGCCTCGGGGTTGGTCGAGCGGAAGAACTCGCCGAACAGGTTGGCCTGGTCGGCCTCGGAGATGCCGAGCCCGTCGTCGCTCACCGCGAGCGTCACCGAGTCGGCGTCCGCGCCGAGGGTGATCCTGACCGAGCCGCCGTCGTGGGAGTACTTCACCGCGTTGCTGACCAGGTTGCTGCACAACCGGTCGAGCTCGGCGGACTCCCCGGCGGCGACCACGTGCTCCTGCGCCACCACGTCGATCCTGAGGTTCCGGCGGGCCGCCTCGAGGCCGACCAGCTCGACCGCACTGGCGACCAGCGTGCGCAGGTCGACCGGCAGCGGCGAGACCGGTCGGGCCGGGTCGCCCACCCTCGACAGCGTGAGCAGGTCGACGACGAGGCCCTCGAGCCGCCGGGCGTTGCGTTCGACGACGTTGAGCTGGCGCCTCGTGTCGGGCCCGACCTGCGCGTCCTCGAGCAGCTCGAGGTAGCCGAGGATCCCGGTCAGCGGCGTGCGCAGCTCGTGCGAGACCGTCGCGATCAGGCGGCTCTTGTAGCTGTCGAGGGCCCGGACCTCCTCGAGCACCTTGCGCTCGCGCTCGAAGGTGCGGGCATTGAACATGGCTCGCCCAAGGTCCTGGCTGATCTCACGGGCCCAGCGGGCGTCGGAGCGTCGCCACTCGCGGGATCCCGGGTTGCGGACCAGCACCAGCAGGCCGAGGCACTCCTCCCCGGCGCCGAGGGGGACCAGAAGGGCGGTGGCCACGTTGATCGACTCGAAGTAGCGCAGGGTGCTCTCGAAGACGGCCGGGTCGATGCCCGTGGCGGCCGGGCGTTCCCGGGAGATGACGATGACCCGCTGTGCCGCCCAGGCTGCCCGGGCGGCGCTGTGTGCGGCATCGACGAGCTCGGGCGGCAGCACGACCTCACGGTCGTCGGTGGAGTAGATCGCGTCGGCGCCCCTCCCGAAGTTGTCGAAGGCGTGCAGCCACATGCCCTCCGCGCGGAACCCGTCGATGATCTCGGGTTGCGAGGTCTCGATGAGCTGGTCGAGCGAGAGCTGCCCGCTCGCGACGCGCACGATGTTGCGTGCGGCGGCGGCCAGGCGCAGCTCCTCCGCGGCACGTTCGCGTTCGAGCAGGGCGCCCACCACGCGCGAGGACACGTCGACGTACCGCCTCAGGAGCGACTGCTGCCGCGGCCCCGGGCGCAGCCCGCCGACCGGCAGGTCGACGGTGAGTACGCCGCGCACCTCACCGTCCTCGTCGAGCAGCGGGGCGAAGAGCATGTCAAGGGGATGCCAGGCGTCCTCGTGCTCCAGCGGCGTGAAGGTCGGCACCCACCCCATGTCGTCCTCGCGGCCGAGGACGTACTCGTGGGGCACGAAGCGCAGGGTGCCCCACGCCACCGAGTCGGCGATGTCCTTCTCGAGCTCGGAGATCGGCCGGGTCAGGCCCAGGAGCTCGCGTTCGGCCTCGGAGTTGCCGGCGACGGCCACGATCTCGAGGTGTCCGGCGTCCCTCAGCACGGAGAGGGCCGCGACGCCGAAGCCGGCCACCTCGCAGACCCCGTCGGCGAGCACCCGGAGCGAGTCGGCGAGCAGCTGGGCCGACCAGGCGCCGGACAGAATCCGGTCGAAGCCGTGCAGGAACGCGGCATCTTCGTCGGTCTCTTCGATGTTCTCTGGCATGGGGTCCCCCTGCAGCCACCATATTCGGGTCGCGTCGCCCGCACGAACTCCGACGCCGCCACACTCCGGGCGATTCTGCGCGCGTGCCGGTCGGCACCTAGACTGGGGGCCGTGGCCCAGCACAGCAACATGCGCAAGGGTGGCGACGGTCGTCTCACCATGGCCCTCGACCCCCAGGACCAAGGTCCCCAGGACGCCTGCGGCGTCTTCGGAGTCTGGGCCCCAGGTGAAGACGTCGCGAAGCTCACCTACTACGGCATCTTCGCGCTCCAGCACCGCGGCCAGGAGTCGGCCGGCATCGCGGTCAGCAACGGGCGCCAGATCCTGGTCTACAAGGACATGGGCCTGGTCTCGCAGGTGTTCGACGAGTCGACGCTCGAGGCGCTCAAGGGCTTCCTCGCGATCGGCCACTGCCGCTACTCGACCACCGGCGCGAGCACCTGGACCAACGCGCAGCCGACCTTCCAGCCGACCGCCCACGGCTCGATCGCCCTGGCCCACAACGGCAACCTGACCAACACCGCCGACCTGGCCCGCCAGGTCGGCGACCTCGCCGCGCTCGACGGTGAGCTCGACCTGCACGTGCACAAGTCCGAGGCCTCCACCAACGACACCAGCGTGGTCACCGCACTCCTGGCCCACCACCCCGACAGCACCGTCGAGGAGAAGGCGATGGAGCTGCTGCCGCAGGTGCGCGGCGCGTTCTGCTTCGTCTGGATGGACGAGAACACCCTCTACGCCGCCCGCGACCCGCAGGGCATCCGCCCGTTGGTGCTGGGACGGCTCGAGCGCGGCTGGGTGGTCGCCTCCGAGACCGCGGCGCTCGACATCGTCGGTGCCTCGTTCATCCGGGAGGTCGAGCCCGGCGAGATGGTGATCATCGACGAGGACGGCCTGCGTTCGCGACAGTTCGCCGAGCCGGCGCCCAAGCACTGCCTCTTCGAGTTCGTCTACCTCGCCCGCCCCGACACCTTGATGACCGGCCGCCGGGTGCACAGTGTGCGCGTCGAGATCGGCCGCCGCCTGGCCCGGGAGTTCCCGGCCGAGGCCGACCTGGTCATTCCCGTACCCGAGTCCGGAACCCCGTCGGCGATCGGGTTCGCCGAGGAGTCCGGCATCCCCTACGGCGTCGGCCTGGTCAAGAACTCCTACGTCGGCCGCACGTTCATCCAGCCCAGCCAGACCATCCGGCAGCTCGGCATCCGGCTCAAGCTGAACCCCCTGCGCGACATCATCGAGGGCAAGCGGCTCGTGGTGGTCGACGACTCGATCGTGCGCGGCAACACCCAGCGTGCGCTGGTGCGGATGCTGCGAGAGGCCGGGGCCAAGGAGGTGCACGTCCGCATCTCCAGTCCGCCGGTGAAGTGGCCGTGCTTCTACGGCATCGACTTCGCCACCCGCGCGGAGCTGATCGCCAACGGCCTCTCGACCGACGAGATCCGCCGCTCCATCGACGCCGACTCCCTGGCCTACATCGGGCTCGACGAGCTCGTCGAGGCAACCCAGGTGCCGATGGACCACCTGTGCCGGGCCTGCTTCGACGGCGTCTACCCGGTGGCCCTGCCCGACCCCGAACACCTCGGCAAGGGCCTGCTCGAGCCGTCAACGCTGCCGATCACTGCCCAGGGACGCCTGATCGAGGCCGACGGCCTGGCCACCTCGCTCGCCGGTGGCGGGGCCGCGGACGCCCTCGACCGTCCCTGACCGACCAGACCACGAGAACAAGGAACCGAAGTGACCCAGCCCCCCACCGAGTCACCTGTCGAGTCGCCCGCCGGCAACGCCTACGCCCAGGCCGGCGTCTCCATCGAAGCGGCTGACCGTGCGATCGACCTCATGAAGGGCTGGGTCGAGAAGGCCCGTCGTCCCGAGATGATCGGCGGCCTCGGTGGCTTCGCCGGGCTCTTCGACGCCTCCGCACTCAAGAACTACGAGCGTCCGCTGCTGGCCACCTCCACCGACGGTGTCGGCACCAAGGTCGCCATCGCCCAGGCCATGGACAAGCACGACACGATCGGCTTCGACCTGGTCGGCATGGTCGTCGACGACCTGGTCGTCTGCGGTGCCGAGCCCTTGTTCATGACCGACTACATCGCCACCGGCCGTGTCGTCCCCGAGCGCATCGCGGCCATCGTCAAGGGCATCGCCGAGGCCTGTGTGGAGGCCGGCTGCGCGCTGGTCGGCGGCGAGACCGCCGAGCACCCCGGCCTGCTGGCCCCCGACGAGTACGACGTCGCCGGAGCGACCACCGGCGTGGTCGAGGCCGACAGGCTGCTCGGCCCCGGACGCGTGCGTCCCGGTGACGCGGTCATCGCGATGGAGGCCTCAGGCCTGCACTCCAACGGCTACTCGCTGGTGCGCCACGTCCTGCTCAACACTGCCGGATGGCAGCTCGACCGCCACGTCGACGAGCTCGGCCGGGCGCTGGGCGAGGAGCTCCTCGAGCCCACCCGCATCTACGCCAAGGCGTGCCTCGCGCTCGCCGACGAGACCGAGACCCACGCGATGTCGCACGTCACCGGTGGCGGCCTGGCCGCCAACCTGGCCCGGGTCATGCCCGAAGAGCTCAACGCCACGCTCGACCGCTCCACGTGGACCCCGCAGCCGATCTTCGACGTCGTACGCCGGGTGGGCAACGTGCCGCAGGCCGACCTCGAGCAGACCCTGAACTGCGGCGTCGGGATGGTCTCGCTGACCGCCCCCGATGACGCCGACAAGGCCATCGAGGTGCTGGGCAGGTTCGGCATCCGGGCCTGGGTGGCCGGCTCGGTGAGCGCCGGAAATGGGTCCGTCGAGCTGGTCGGTCAGCACTCCGGCTGGTGATTTCCGCGGGTTCGTGACGATTTAGCGGACCTGCATGTGCGGGAACACCCATCGCTCAGGTAGCGTTGTCCTCACGAGAAATAGACCAGATAGTCCGGGAGTCTCGGCGTAGCCCGCCGTGCATTCCCGGCCAAGCGCGCGAAGGGGTCGATCCTATGGGACGCGGCCGGGCCAAGGCCAAGCAGACCAAGGTCGCACGCGACCTGAAGTACCGCACTCACGAGACGGACTTCGGGGCGCTCGCCCAGGAACTGCACGGAAGCACTGCCGAGAGTGACCAGCAGAAGCCGGACTCGAAGCAGGACGACGAGTACGACGACTGGTCGTCCGACTCGCGACCCGACTGACGCGATCGCCTTGGGTTGAGTGCTCAGGTGGCCGCCCTGGCAACCACCTGAGCACTCAACCGTTGCGTTCAGTTCAGCCAGAGGCCGCGCAGGCGGCCCACGTCGCGCATGCGCCGTTCGGCGAGCCGGTCCGCCGCGATGGCGGGCGGCACGCCGTCGGCCTTCGCGGTCTCGAAGACCGCGCGGGTGGTGTCGAGGATGCCGCTGGCGCGCTGTTGGGCGCGCTCGAAGACGAAGCCCTCGAGCTCGTCGGCGACCTGGATCAGTCCGCCGGCGTTCACGCAGTAGTCGGGGGCGTAGAGGATCCCGCGGTCGGCGAGCGCCTTCTCGACCCCTGAGTGGGCGAGCTGGTTGTTCGCGGCGCCGCAGATCACCTTCGCCGACAGCGTCTCGACGACCTCGTCGGTGATCGCGCCACCCAGTGCGCACGGTGCGTAGACGTCGAGCTGTGAGGCGACCAAAGCCTCGGTGGAGTCGACCACGCTGACCGCGGGCAGCTCGTCGCGGATCCGCTCGATCGCGGGCTGCCACACGTCGGTGACGACCACCGAGGCCCCGTCGTCGACCAGGTGGCGGGCCAGGTGGTGGCCGACCTTGCCGACACCGGCGATGCCGACGGTGCGCCCGCCGAGGGTGGGCTCGCCCCACGTCGCCTCGGCCGCTGCCCGCATGCCCTGGAAGACGCCGTACGCCGTGAGCACGGAGGAGTCGCCGGCACCGCCGTGGGCGACGGTGCGACCCGTGACGTAGGAGCACTCGCGGGCGATCTCGTCCATGTCGACGCTGAACGTGCCGACGTCGCAGGCCGTGTAGTAGCGGCCGTTGAGCGACTCCACGAACCGGCCGTAGGCGCGCAGCAGGGCCTCGCCCTTGATCGCGTTCGGGTCGCCGATGATGACGGCCTTGCCGCCGCCGAGGTCGAGCCCGGCCAGGGCGGCCTTGTAGGACATCCCGCGGGAGAGGTTCAGCACGTCGGAGAGGGCGTCCGCGGTGGTGGCGTAGGGGTAGAAACGGGTGCCGCCGAGGGCCGGGCCGAGGGCGGTCGAGTGGACGGCGATGATGGCCTTGAGTCCGCTGGGCTCGTCGTGGCAGAAGACGACTTGCTCGTGCTCGGTCTCGAACACGTCGGGTGTGGGGGTCACGGATGGCGACCTTTCTGTGCGTGGCTCCGCGGGGGTGGTGCGGTGCCGTGGGTGTCGTGACCGGCGAGGGTGACGCTGGTCTCGTTCCACTGTATTGAATGCCGCACCCCACGGGGAAACCACGGGGCGCGCCGTCCGCTTGGGGCAGACGCTTGGCTATGGCAAACTCTGGGGAGAACCCGGACATTTCACATCGAAAGAGGATTCATGAACTCCCCCCAGTCGGACGCTGAGAACCTGCTCACGCCGTCCGAGGTCGCTGCCCTGTTCCGTGTGGACCCCAAGACCGTGACCCGGTGGGCGAAGGCCGGCAAGATCGGCTCGATCCGCACCCTGGGCGGTCACCGCCGCTTCCGCGAGTCCGAGGTCATGGAGCTTCTCGGCGCCGACAACGACGGCTGAGCCTCACTCCACCAGTCGGGTGAGACCGTAGGCCACGCCGAACGTGGCCACCAGCACGATCAGGCACGTCACGACCAACACCCAGCCGCGCATCGACGAGCCCGCACGGTAGGCGTCTGGTGGCTGGGGCAGCGGTTCCGGCGTCGATGCGGCCGACCGGGCGGGCAGCGGGGCTGCCGCGGGCACGAACGGCGTACGCCGGACCGTGGTCTGGTCCGAGAGCGCCGTGCGCAGGGCCGTGGCGAACGTGCCGACGTCGGGCCACCGGTCGTCGGGCTCCGTGGCCAGGGCCCGGGACAGCACGCTGTCGACCGCTGGCGGCAGGGGCGCGAGGGTCGAGGCCGCCACCGGCGGCTTGGCGTCGATCAGCGACCCGATGCCGCCTTCGCGGGCCAGCTTCCCGGTGAGCATCTGGTAGGCCACGGCGCCCAGGGCGTGCACGTCGGCGCGGGTGTCGAGCGGGGCGCCGGTGGCCTGTTCGGGCGCCATGTACGCCGGGGTGCCGACCACCTGGGTCAGTCCGCTGGCGTGCAGCATCGCCTTGGCCACGCCCAGGTCGGCGACCAGGAGCTTCGTGCCCCCCGACGAGGACAGGGGAGTGCCGCGTGAGCTGAGCAGCAGGTTGTGCGGCTTGATGTCGCGGTGGATCACGCCGTGTCCGTGCAGCACGGACAACCCGGCGGCGGCCTGGTCGACGAGGTCGACGGTCTGGTCGACCGGCAGGGGGCGCCCGGGCTCGAGCAGGGTGGCCAGCGAGCCGCGGTCGGCGTACGACATCACGAAGTAGGGCGTGCCGTCGGCCTCGCCGATGTCGTAGACCCGCACCACGTGGTCGGAGTCGGCGCGGCGCAGGATGCGCGCCTCCTCGAGGAAGCGGTCGCGTACGTCGTAGCGTTGTGCCCAGTTCTCGGCGAGTGCCTTGACGGCGACGTCGGAGTCGAGCTCGTCGTCGTGGTAGAGCCAGACGGTGGCGAACCCACCGACCCCGATGCGGTCCACCCGCTGGAGTCGACCGAGAAGCTCTGGCAGGGACACGATGGGTATTGTGCCGCACGAAGCATCCGGGAGCCTTCAGGGGGAACGCATGTCCAGTGTCACGACCGAACCGCCCGACCTCGAGGAGCTGGCCGCCAGTGCGGCGGCCGGTGACCGCGAGGCACTCGAGGACCTGCTGGCCGCGATCCAGCCGCGGGTACGCCGCATCTGCGGCCGCATGCTGCTCTATCCGGAGGACGCCGAGGAGGCAGCCCAGGACGTCCTGATGCTGGTCGCCACCAAGATCAGCACGTTCGGCGGGCGCAGCAAGTTCACCACCTGGCTGCACGCGGTGGCCTCGAACAGTGCGCGGTCGACGTACCGCAGCCTCAAGCGCCGGGCCTCCGAACGGCCCACCGACGAGATGCCGGTGCACGCCGACCCGCGCACCACCAGCGTGATCGCCGGCAGCCGGCTCGACCTGCTCGAGGCGCTCGAGGTGCTCGGTTCGACCCACCCCGAGCTGGTCGAGCCGCTGGTGCTGCGCGACGTGCAGGAGCTCGACTACAACGAGATCGCGCGCCTGCTCGACACCCCGCTGGGCACGATCAAGTCACGCATCCACGCCGCCCGCAACGCGGTCCGTCCCTTGTTGCGCACCCACGAGTGATCAGCCGGGTGAGCCGAGCACGACGGCCTGGTCGGAGTCGACCTCGGTCTCGCAGCCGCCGCTGAGGGAGCACCGGTAGATCACGCCACCGTTCATGTCAGTGTCCTGGTAGCCGGTGACGAAGAGGCTGTCGTTGGTGGCCCACTCGGCGTGTTCAGCGAACTCGGGCGCCTTGACAGACCCGCTCTTCCTGCCGTTGCGGGCGTCGAGGATCTCGAACCGGGTGGGTCCGAAGCCCTCGGTGTCGTCCGGGATCCCCAGGATCCTCAGTCCGTCCGGGCTGAACAGCGGCAGCATGCCCCAGGGACGGACGTCGCAGTTGCGCCACAGCGGCGCCTCGGAGAAGAGCGAGCCGCCCTTGAGGCAGGCGGGGTCCCGGTCGTCGAACCCGGCCACGATGTTGCGCTGTGGCGCCGTCCCGACGGCGTGCATGCCGTCCATGAGGTCCAGCTTGGCGTTCTCGTAGAGGTTCCAGCCGACGAGCTTGACCGACTGGTCGGTGTTGCGCCAGGCGGTCACCACGAGGTCGCCGACGCCGAAAGACGCGCCACCGTCGGGGGTCCCGTCGACCTTCATGTCCATCGCCTGGATGATCTTGCCGGACCGGGCGTCCCGGACCTCGTAGCGCGAGGACTCGTCGAACTGGGCGACGATCGAGTCGCCGTCCGTGTTGACGTCGTACGCACCGAAGAACGAGCCGATCTCGGTGGTCTCGCCGTCCGGGTCGACGAACGTGGCGTCGTACGACGGCTCCTGGTCGCTGGTCCCCTCGACGACCAGCCATCCGCCGGCGACCCGGTGCAGGCCGGCCACGTCGCCCAGCCTGAACCCCGAGACCAGCACTTCGGTGTCACCGTCGTGGATGGTCCCGCCCTGCATGTAGAGCAGGTCGCCCTGCCCGGTCGCCGGCTGGTCGTTCGGGCTGTCGGTCGCCGTGGAGGAAGGCTTCGTGGACGGCTCCTTCGTCGGCTTGCCGGTCGAGCCGGTCGACGGCGAGGTCGGCTCGCCGGTGCTGTCGTCGGCGGCCCCGCCGGTGCCCTTGCCGTCGAGGGGTCCGGTGGCGGCGTACGTGCCGCCGACGATGCCGATCACGGCGGCCGAGGCGATGGCCATTGCGGCGGTGCGGTTCATGGTCGTCCCTGTCTGGTCGGGGTGGGTGGCGGGTAGATGGGCCGGTGGGGAGGCGGGTAGATCAGCCGGTGGGGAGGCGGGTAGATCAGCCGGTGGGAGGCGGGTAGATGGGCCGGTGGGGAGGCGGGTAGATCAGCCGGTGGGGGTTACGCGGTGGTGCCGACGACGAGCGTCTGGTCGGAGCTGACCTCGACCTCGCAGGAGCCGGACAGCGAGCACCGGTAGATCACGCCACCGTTGAAGTCGGCGTCCTTGAAGGCGTGCACGAAGACCTCGTCGTCACCGGCCCAGTAGGCCTCCTGGCCGAGTTCGGGGGTGGTGAACGTGGTCATCTTCTTGCCGGTCCTCGCGTCGAGCACGGCGTACCGGCCGGGGCCCATGCCCTCGGTGTCCGCCGGTACGGCGAGCAGGCGGGTCCCGTCGGGGCTGTAGTCGGCCTGGGTGCCGTAGCCGCGGAACCTGCACTGCGACCACCACCCGTCGGGGTCGACGATCGAGCCGCCGGTCAGGCACTCCTTGCCGTCGGTGCGAGAGGCGGTCATCAGGTCCTCGACCGGCCCGGTTCGGATCTGGTAGACGTCGCCGACGATCTTGAACTGGCGACCCGAGTAGGAGTCGACGCCGTAGAGGGTGGGGCCGTCGTCGCCGAACCACGCCGTCACCAGGGTGTCCTCGCTGAACGCGGCCTCGCCCGACGGTTCGCCCTCGCCGTCGACGGTGATGGTCTGCAGCACCTTGCCCGAGCGGGCGTCACGGACCTGGTAGGCGCCGTCGTACATCGCGACGAACGAGTCGCGGTTGTCGTTGAGGTCCCAGGTGCCGACGAACGTGCCGCCGATCGGTGTGGTCTCGCCGGAGGGGTCCACGAAGGCCGCCCTGAACTGGGCGTCCTGGGAGGAGGTGCGCGAGACGACCAGCCACCCACCGGCCACCCGTTGGAGCGAGGACACCTCGCCGATCCGGAACCCGGAGACCTGCACGCTGGTGTCACCGTCGTGGATCGTGCCGCCCACCATGTAGAGCAGTGGCTCGTCGTCCGTGCCGGGCGTCTCGGTCGACGCGGTCCCCGACGGCTGGTCCGTGGCCGGGGGATTCTGGGTGTCGCCGGGGGTGGAGGACTCCGTGCCGGTGGTGCCGGCGGAACCGTTCCCGTCGTCGCTCTCGAGGACACCCGAGGTCGCGGCGTACGTGCCGCCGACGATGCCGATCACGGCGGCCGAGGCGATGGCCATCGCGGCAATGCGGTTCATGGTCGTTCCTGTCTCTCAGGCGGTTGCACGAGGTGTGATGCACCGGAGGCGCCATTGGTTCGCGCCGTGGTTCGCGCCGCGGGGGCGCGCAGGACGACCAGGTCGCCGTGCGTGCCGTAGCCGCAGAGGTCGCCACCTGCCGGAGTGCCGTCGAAGGTGACCATCAGCGCCCCGCCGTCGTCGAGCGGAAGGACCGACGGCCACGGGATGTTGGTCGGGTGCTCGGCGGGCAGTGCACCGACCTCGTCCATCGCGAGATCGAAGACCGGGAACCGCCGGCGCTGTCCGGAGCGGCCCTCCGGCCCGTCGCTTGCCAGCACCCGCCACTGGTCGTCGACTCGGGCGATCACGGTGCCCTCCGTGGCCCGCCGGTCGCTGGCGGCGCCGAGGAGGCGCCACCCGTCGAGGCTCCCGGCGACCTCGGCGCGGGCCAGCGCCGGGTAGAAGTCGAAGAACCTGCGCGCCGCCACGAAGGCGAGGTGCCAGTGCCCGTCGATCCGGGTCAGGTGCGGGTCCCAGGTGCCGACCACCGGGGCCGGCAGCTCCCCGGTCGGTACGCCGAGGGGTGCGGTGTCGAGCACGTGCTCTCCCGTCAGCAGGTTCGCCTCGCTGGTGGCCAGCCCGATGTCGACGCTCCGACCTGCCTCGGGTGCGTGGTCGAAGGTGGCCCAGCTGCTGGTGGCCACCAGCCAGCGGTCGGCGTCGCGGACCACGTGGGTGGCGTGGTCGCCGCGCACCACACCGTCCCGCCGGAACCACAGGTCGCTGCAGTGCTCGATCGCGTACGTCGTCGGGTCGAACGACCACACGCCGCAGCGGGCCGTGCCGAAGAACCCGGGACCGGCGTGCGTCATCGTCAGGAAGGCCAGCCCCTCACGCAGGTACGCCGACCCGTCCGCATTCGCCACGAAGTGCACGTCGCGCAGGCCGAGCTGCCCGGTGGTGCCCGAGCGCCAGCTCGCGACCGGGGAGGGGGCGTCTCCTGCGCGCGGCTGCCACGCCACGTGCGGGGCCACGTCGGCCGGGTCGACATCGTGCTCGAGCTCCACCCGGGCCCGCGCCGTCCACACGCCGTCGATCCGGGTCAGGACGGTCAGCTGGCGTCCGGTCAGCATCACTCCGAGGGCGTCCGGAGGCGTCGGTGGGCGCCCGTGCCTGCGGCTGCGGTGGTGGGTGACCTTGCCCTGCGGGTCGACCAGGTCGATGCCGGCCAGTCTCCGTCCGCCGTCGTACCAGCCGTCGAGGGTGTGGCCGCCGACGGTGAGGCCGGCCACGACGCGGCCGGGGACGTCATGGGTGCCGAGCTCCACCTCGACCGCGACGAACGGGGACAGGAAGTCGCTGCGGCGCTCGCGCCCGACGACCCGGACCGGACGGGCCCGGTGCACCTCCGAGAATGTCGACCACACCCGCAGCAGCCTAGGCGGTCCCGCCCGTCCGCCGGGGGAGCGGTCAGCGCAGGCGACGCAGGTAGGCGCTGGCCCGCCGTACGTCACGCAGACGGCTCTCCCAGGTGATGCCGACCGCGGTGAGCACCAGACCGATCCCGCCGATGATCACCCACTGCGGCAGGTCGTTGGCGTAGGACGCCTCCCGCAGCACCAGCGCGAGCCCGACGGAGGCGCCCACCACGAGCGGCGCCGACCAGCGCAGGCCCACGCCCGCCACCACGGCCGCGAGGCAGCCCAGGCCGAGGAGAAGCGCACGCAGCGAGACCGGGTCGGAGAGCGACAGCAGGAGCGAGGGCACCAGGGCCAGCACCAGGCCGGGCACCAGGGCGCGCGTGCTGCGCAACGACGGAGTCCGCAGCATCCCGATGACGCCGACGGCGACCAGCACCGACGCCAGCGGCAGCGTGTAGGCCTCGGGCGTCTCGACGCCGACATCGGCCATCCGCACCCACTGGGCGAGCACCATGAACCCCAGGCCCGCCCAACCGAGGAACCGGCGGTGCGTGTTGGCGAGTGCGGAGACGTGGGTCAGCACACCGGCGACGGTGAGGTCGATCGCCAACCAGGTCTGGTCGATGCTGCCCGTGGCGCCGAGTCCGAGGGCCACGCCGACCAGTGCCGTGGCCGCCGCCGGCACCTCCCGCTCGATGCGGGCACCGAGGATCGCCCAGGCGCCGGCGATGAGCAGCACGGCCAGTGAACGCCACTCCGGTGCCGTGCCGCCCAGGTCGAGAACGGTCCAGGCGCACACGGCCGCAGCGGGCACGAACAGCACGTCACCCACGGTGCGCAGCACGGCCGAAGCGCTCAGCGACAGGGCGACGGCCGCCAGCCCGAGCAGCCCGGTGGTCACGGCGGTCAGCACGTCGCTCTGGAACGACGCCATCAGCGCCAGGCCGGCAACAGGAGTGGCCAGGACCAGCGCGACGACGCGCAGCTCGCCGTGGACCGCGACGCCGAGGCCGACCAGCACCGCCGCGCCCGCGAGGAGCACCCCGACCGCGACGGCGAGCGGCACGCCGTAGAAGGCGGGGACGAGGGCGGCCGAGGCTGCGACCGTCAGCGCGATCGGCACGGCGACCCGCTTGATCGGGACATCACGCACGAGGCCGGCGACGAACCAGGCGGCCAGCAGGACACCGAGGGTGCCGGCGGGCAGCAGCAGCGGCCAGTGCCAGGCGAGGTCGGGTCGCTCCAGCGCGACGGTCGCTGCGGCCCCGTCGAATCCGACGGACAGGAGAGCGTTCAGCGCGGTGCCGACCAGCACGCTGACCGCACCGAGCAGGCCCGCTGCGGCGACCACCGGTGGCGCGGCCAGTGCCGCGCGCCAGGGTCGGGCGACGACGAAGCTTCCGGCGCACGCGGCCGCGACCATGGCCAGCTCGACCAGCGAGACCAGGGTCGCGGATTCGTCGAAGGACGGCAGGGTGACGACCAGGGAGAAGAGTGCGACGGCCACGCCGAGGCTCAGGACCCGCATGGCCACTGGGATCCGGACGATCGCTGGGTGCCTGACAACGGGTGCGGCGGCGATCGCGGCGGCCACGAGGGTCGGCCAGATCGCGAGGCCGCCCCACACCTCGGCGAAGGTCGGCGTGAAGTCGAGACGGGAGAGGCCGAGCAGGGCGAGCGAGACCCAGATCATGGAGGCACCGACGGCCAGCAGGATCGCTGCGATCTGCAGGTGCAGTCGGTGGACGACGTGTGCCAGCGCACCGACGGCAACCAGGCTGACGGTCGCCTGCAGGGCGTTGACGTCGGGATTGACCTCCGGGAGGCCCGAGGCGACCAGGCCCACGCCGAGGGCACCGACGACCTGACCGGTGATCAGGGCACCGACCGGGCTCCTGCGCAGGGCGAGCGCGCCGCCGAGTCCGGCCGCCGCGAGCACGACACCGAGCACGAGAGTGAAGCCCTGGCTGCCGAGGTCGCCGAGCCACCCGGCGCTGCGCGCGCCGAAGACGTCGAGGGTGAGCAGACCCAGGGCCAGCGCCATGAACGCCTCCGCGCCCGCGGACAGGGACTTGCGGGCCATCAGCCAGGTCAGGGCGCCGGCGGTCGCGGTGAGCAGCACGAGGACGCCGGTGCGGCCGCCGACCCCGAGGGCCGACCAGGCCACGGCGAGGAAGACCAGCGCCGCGACCAGCAGGCAGGTCGCACCCAGGCCGAGCAGGATCTTCGGGACCGACGGGCCGCTCAGACCGGTGCCCGGCTGCCGGCGCCCGGGCAGACCCGGCATCGCGCTCGGGAACGTCGGCAGGTCAGGCGGCAGCATCGAGCCCGCCGGTGCAGCAGCAGGTGCGGAGAGGAGCGCGCCGACCCCCACCGGATCTGGACCGAGCGGTGCGTACGCCGCCGTACGCGCTGCCGTGGAGTTCGCCGAGAGTGCGGCGAGCTCGGCGACGAGGGAGTCGGCGTGGGTCAGCGTGCGGAAGAGCCGCTGGGCGATCGTGCCGGTGAGCTGCGTGTCGCACTGCGGGCACTGCAGGCACCCGCTGGGGATCGGGGCGCGGCAGGCCGGGCAGGCCTCGGGGTCGGCGTATCGGAACATGTCCTGATCGTCGCGCCTCGGCGCCGGTTCGCGCGTCGTCCGCGCGGCTCAACCGTGGTGAGTACGCGCACTCAGCGCGGTCGTGCTCACGCCTCCGGACCTGCAAGAAGGCCGCAGTCCGGAGGAGTCCGGGCTGCGGCCTTCAGGTGGTGGCCAGGGGCGGGGTCGAACCGCCGACCTACCGATTTTCAGTCGGTCGCTCGTACCAACTGAGCTACCTGGCCGGGCCGCGGAGAAGATTACCCCAGACCCGGGGGATCGGTGAAAACGCGCTCGCTTTGGTGACTTCCCGGGCCTGCCCCTATGCTGTATCGGCCTGCCCGTGCGTCGTACGACGTGGGGGCGGCACAGTCCCAGCCCCCATCGTCTAGTGGCCTAGGACGTCGCCCTTTCACGGCGGTAGCACGGGTTCGAATCCCGTTGGGGGTACCAGCTGAACAGCGGTTTCCGCCCGATTGTGCGGCACCGGCAACCATGGGTTATTGTTCAGCGGCTTCGCAGTGAGAAACTGGGAAGCACAACCTGGCCCCGTAGCGCAGTTGGTTAGCGCGCCGCCCTGTCACGGCGGAGGCCGCGGGTTCGAGTCCCGTCGGGGTCGCAGAGTGCGAGGTCCACGCGAAAGCGTGGGCCTCGCTTTTTTCGTTCCCCTAGGTTGGTCACCGTGGACAACGAAGAGATGCGGCAGGGCTGGTCCAGCACGGGCGTCGGATGGGTGGCCAACGCGCGGATCTTCGACGCCACCATGGCGCCGATGGCCGACGCCGTCATCGCGGCCGCGGAGCTCGTTCCGGGCCAGCGGGTCCTCGACGTCGGCTGCGGCTTCGGCACGTTGCTCGAACTGGCGGACGCGGCAGGCACGACGCCGGTCGGCGTCGACATCTCCGACTCGATGGTCGAGGCCGCACGGCGCCGGGTGCCTGCGGCCGAGGTGCTCCTGGCAGACGCCCAGACCGAGGACCTGCTCCAAGGCGGGGCCGGCGGGTTCGAACGGGTCGTCTCGCGCTTCGGGGTGATGTTCTTCGCGGATCCGGTGGCGGCCTTCGCCAACATCCGCCGCGCCTGTGTTCCGGGAGCCCGACTGGCCTTCGTCTGCTGGCGTTCGGGGGAGAACGAGATCTTCACCCTGGGCACCGAGGTGCTCACCGCACGGATGGCGCCGGACGAGGGCGAGGGCGAGGACGCAGGCGCCCCCGGACCGCAGGCGTTCGGCGAGCCCGAGCGGGTGCGCGAGATCCTGACCGGGGCCGGCTGGGCCGACGTCGACCTCGTCGCCCAGGACGCCCCGCTGGACTACGGGTTCGACGGCACCGACGGTGTCGAGGAACGACTCTCGGTGATCCTGGCGACCACCACCGGACAGTCCGCTCGCGCCGAGCTCGAGCCCACGCTCGGACCCGACGGCTGGGCCTCCCTGGTCGACGAGGTCCGGGCCGAGCTGCGCCGTCACCTCTTGGACGGCGCCGTGCGCCCCGTCGCCCACACCTGGGTGGTCACGGCCACCAACCCGGCAGCATGATCGAGCTCGACCGGACCGCCTTCGAGGCGCTCGTCGACCGGGCGCTGGACGACATCCCCGACGAGATCGCCGCGCTCGTGGACAACCTCGTCGTGCTCGTCGAGGACGAGCCGCCCGCCGACGACCCCGACCTCCTGGGGCTCTACGACGGCGTCGCGCTGACCGAGCGCACGGCCAACCACTCGGCGGCGCTGCCCGACCGCATCTTCATCTTCCGGAACCCGCTGCAGGAGATGTGCGAGACCGAGGAGGAGCTGGTCGACGAGGTGCGGATCACCGTGGTCCACGAGATCGCGCACCACTTCGGCATCGGCGAGGCCGAGCTGCACGGCCTCGGCTACGCCTGAGCCCTCACGGCCGATGCGTCACGGCCGGACACTCCAGTAGCCGAGGGCGCACACGGCCAGCGACGCCAGCAGCGTGGCGGCGGAGTACGCCGTACCGCGCCGGACGCCGAGGCGCGAGGTCTGTACGGCGAACGAGGAGTACGTGGTGAGCCCGCCGCAGAAGCCCACGCCGAGCAGCGCCCAGGCGTGGTCCGACAGCGCGAGGCCGCTGAACAGGCCGAGCAGGAACGATCCGGCCACGTTGACCAGCAGGGTGCCGCGAGGCACGTCGCGGTCGAGGTGGTGGCCGGCCACGAATCGCAGGGGTGCGCCGACGGCCGCACCGAGTGCGACGAGCAGCATGGTCATTCGTCGCCCTCCTCGTCGTCGAACAGCTGCTGGGCCGCGGGCGTCGACCAGTGGTGGGCGAGCTCGACGGCGAACGCCGCGGCCAGCACCGTGACGAGCACGTAGGGCACGGCCAGGAACGAGCCACTCGCGAGCAGCGCCCGGGTCTCCTCCGAGAAGGTGCTCAGCGTGGTGAACCCGCCGAGCACCCCGGTGCCGAGGAAGAGTGGCAGCAGCTGGTGGCGGCGTACGACGAGCAGGGCGGGGAGCAGCGCCAGCAGCAGGGAGCCGCCGACGTTGATGCAGAGGGTGACCCACGGGAAGTCGTCGCCCACCGGGAACCGGGTCGACAGTGCCCAGCGCGCGCATGCGCCGAGCGCGCCCCCGAGCGACACCACCGCCAGCTGCGACGGGGTGATCTGCTGTCCCCTCACGAGATGCGTGGCTGCGGCAGGTGGACGGAGTCGTCGCCGGTCCAGATCACCGGTGGTTCGCCGTTGGCCTGCCTGATCAGCTCGCCGAGGAACCACCTCTGGAAGTCGCGCTGCTGGTGGGTGGAGGCGAGCGAGAGCAGGCGCTCGGTGCGGCAGAAGGAGTCGGCGAGCTCGAGGACGTCGATCATCTGCTCGACGACGGCCGGTGCTTCGGGGGCGATGACCAGGAGGATGGACGCCGTGGTGACCCCGGACTCGACCGCCCGCTGGATGTCGTCGACGCCGAGTGTGTGCTGCACCTCCTCGTAGAACCGGTCGAACAGGTCGGTGAGGGTCTTGGCGACCGGGTAGTCGTCCTCGTGCGCCAGTGAGAGGAGCCGCAGCTCGCGGTGCAGGTCCCGGAACCGGCGTCGCCAGTCGACGAACAGCTGCACCGGGAAGGTCGGGTAGTCGATGCGTAGACCGTCATCGCTCCGGATCATGGACGGCTGGCCGGTGGCGGGACTGTTCGAGGGATAGACCTGGCCCTCGAGGTCGGGCTCGTCCACGGGGTCGACGGCCGGCTCGAACCAGACCACCTTGCCGTCGTCGAGCAGCTCGGCGCCCCAGGCATGAGAGGACATCGCCACCATGCCGAGGCCTCGGCCGATCGTGGCCAGCAGCTCGTCGTCGTGGGTCATCCGGTGGTTCGGGGAGGGTGGCGTGCGCGAGCCGTCGAGCACCTCGATGCGCGGGTGCCGATGGGTGCCGCGCACCCGCACGTGAATCGGGGGCGCGCCGTGCAGCAGGGCGTTGGTGACCAGCTCGGAGACGCCCAGCTGGGCGGCCTCGACGAGGTCCTCCCGTTCGAGGTCATGGCACGCCGAAGCGACCCAGCGGCGCGCGTCCGACACGGATCGCGGGCTGGACTCGAGGGTCAGTTCACCTCTGCTCACGGCAATGGCGCACCTAGCGTCGATTTCGGGATCGCACCCATATTGGGGCACATGACCTCCCCTTGCCCAGCATCTCGGCGGTTGAAACCTGAACGACCAATCTTCTTGGCCGAATTTTCCGGTGCAGGCCCGGTTCGGAGAATTGACCGACGGATGGGATCATGGGGTACGGCAAGCAATCGACGTCGTGCGTTAAACAGAGAGGCCCGTAGGGAATGGCAAGCAACAACGGCAAGCACCAGGTGGTCGTGATCGGCTCCGGGTTCGGCGGGCTGTTCGGCACCAAGGCCCTCAAGCGGTCCGACGTCGAGGTCACCATGGTCGCCAAGACCACGCACCACCTCTTCCAGCCGCTGCTCTACCAGGTCGCCACGGGCATCCTGTCCCAGGGCGAGATCGCGCCGCCGACCCGTGAGGTGCTGGCCAAGCAGGACAACGCGCAGGTCCTTCTCGGCACGGTCACCGGCATCGACCTCGAGGCGCGCACCGTCACCCACCACGTGCTGGGTCGCGAGACGGTCTCCCACTACGACTCGCTGATCGTGGCGGCGGGCGCGAGCCAGTCCTACTTCGGCAACGACCACTTCGCCGAGTTCGCCCCCGGCATGAAGAGCATCGACGACGCGCTCGAGCTGCGTGGCCGCATCTTCGGTGCCTTCGAGATGGCCGAGAACGCCGCCAGCCGCGGTGAGCCCTACGACCACCTGCTGACCTTCGTGGTCGTCGGCGCCGGCCCCACCGGTGTCGAGATGGCCGGCCAGATCGCCGAGCTGGCCCACAAGACCCTCAAGCGCGACTTCCGCAGCATCGACACCAAGCAGGCCCGCATCATCCTCGTCGACGCCGCGCCCCAGGTGCTGCCGCCGTTCGGTGCCAAGCTCGGCACCAAGGCCAAGGGCGAGCTGGAGAAGATCGGCGTCGAGGTCCAGCTCGGCGCCATGGTCACCAGCGTCGACGAGCGCGGGCTCGAGCTGAAGGACAAGGACGGCACCACCCGTCGCATCGACTCGGTCGCCAAGATCTGGGCCGCCGGTGTGCAGGCGAACCCGCTCGGCAAGACGCTGTCGGAGCAGAGCGGAGCCCCGCTCGACCGGGCCGGTCGCATCGCGGTCAACCCCGACCTGACGCTGCCGGGCCACCCCGAGGTGTTCGTGCTCGGCGACATGATCTCGCTCGACAACCTCCCCGGCGTCGCCCAGGTGGCCATCCAGGGCGCCAAGTACGCCGCCAAGGAGATCGACCACCGACTCAAGGGCAAGGCCCCGCAGGCGCCGTTCAAGTACTTCGACAAGGGCTCGATGGCGATCATCAGCAAGTTCCGCGCGGTCGCCAGCGTCGGCAAGCTGAAGCTGAACGGCGTGATCGCCTGGCTGATGTGGCTGGCCGTGCACCTGATCTACCTGACCGGCTTCAAGAACCGCATCGGTGCCCTGTTGAGCTGGGCGATCACGTTCATCGGCAACGACCGGTCCGAGCGCACGGTCACCGAGCAGCAGATCTTCGCCCGCGTGGCGCTGGAGCGGCTCGGTGGCGGCGCCAAGGACCTCGTCAGCGAGCCGGGCGAGTTCGACGCCATGCTCGAGGCGCGTCGTGCCGAGCTGGAGCAGGTGGCCGCCGAGGAAGCGCGTCTCACCGACCAGGGCAAGCGCGGCGTCCACGTCGACGCGGGCTGAGCGCTACTCGAACGTCGACGGCTTCGGCTGGTCGGTCAGCTCCCGTGCCCAGCGCGGGAGGATGAACAGGCCCTCGGCGTACACCGTGGGTCCCTCGGCGTCGGAGATGTGCGCCTCGACGTACGTCTTGATGCCCTCGACCTTCACGATGCGTCCCTCGGCGTGCAGGTCGCCCAGTGGCGTGCCGCGTCGGTAGCTCAGGGTCAGTCGCCCGGTCATGCCGGGCGCCCCGCCGGCCGCGGCCGTCTCTCCGCAGACCTGGTCGAGGATCAGGGCGCTGACGCCGCCGTGGACGAGTCCGGGTGGCCCCTCGTAGGCGGCGCCGAGGGTGAAGTCGGCCCAGGCCCGCCCCTCGCTGGAGCGCTGCATCGTCAGGGGCGGGGCGATCGCGTTGCGGAGCCCGACCACGCTGTTGCCGTGGTTGTGTGCGACGGCGTCGGGCGTGACCGCGATGCCGTACGGGCCGGCCAGCTGGCTGGTCCGCAACCGGGCGGTGAGCGCGTCGATCTCCTTGCGGACCGCGATCAGCTCGTCGTCGGGCACGGTGCTGCGGATCACCGCATCGATCAGCTCGCGGGTGCTCTGCGCCAGACCGCCAGCCGCCTCGATCTCTCGCTCGATCTCCTCGGGCGTGCGGTCGTCGGTGCGGTAGTCGAACATGGCTGCACAGTAGAGGTTGGTCTCGGCAAATATTGGTTTTGTCCCGACGGATGGCCTGTGATCTGATCCGCACCATGATCGAACTGGTCCAGCCCGAAGACCGCCACTACGCCTCCTGGTGCACCGCCGAGGACGAGTTCGGCGACACGCACCGTGACGGGTCCGGATTCTTCGGGCCGCGGCCGGCGACCGACCGGGCCTCGTTCGAGCAGATGGTCGCGGACCGCCTGGCCCAGGCCGACCCCGCGACCGTGCTGCCCGAGGACCGGGTGCACTGCACGTTCCTGTGGATTGTCGAGGGGGACGAGTTCGTCGGCTACCTCGCCATCCGGCACGCGTTGACCCCGTTCCTGCTCGAGGAGGGAGGCCACATCGGGTACTCCGTACGCCCGTCCCGACGCCGTCAGGGCCACGCGTCGCGCGCCCTGGCGCTGTCCCTGCCGATCGCCGTGTCCTTGGGCATCGACCGCGTGCTGGTCACCTGCGACGAGTCGAACGTCGGGTCGCGTCGCACCATCGAGGGCAACGGTGGCGAGTTCGAGGACGTCCGCAACGGCAAGCGCCGCTACTGGATCCCGGTCTCCTGACGCTGGAGTCGCTCGAGCACCCGGGTGAACTCGGCGGCGTCGACCAGGCTCGCGTCGACGACGTACGGCGGCATGCCGGTGCGGTGGATCAGCACCTTCCAGCCGCGACCTCCGGGTGTGCCGACGGTCTCGTACTTCGTCGTCGGACTGGCCAGGTCGAAGCGGTGATGGCTGTCCCGGGTCCGGATGTCGAGGTTGCCCCGCTCGATCATCACCGTCGACGGCGCCGACCGGCCGTGCGCCCTCCAGAGCGCCAACGTGACCACGACTGCCACTCCGGCGAGCACGAGCGTGGTCGTCGACGGGTGCTGCGAGGCCCACCAGGCCAGGGCCGCGGTGGCCACGGCTGCGAGCCCGAGCAGCGCCAGCAGGAGGGCTCTCGAGCTGCCTCGTGGTGAGAGGTCGACGTTCTCCTGGTCCGGCTCGACGGTCGGCTTGACGTTCTGCTCGACGGGCATGCTCGCCGTGGGGCTCTCCGACGGGGTAGCCACCACGGCGGGCAGCACGGCGGTCTGCACGGGCTCCGGCTCGGGTTCGGGCTCGGGTTCGGGCAGGACGGGCACCGGCTCGGGTTCGGGTACGGGTGGGACAGATACCGGCTCGGGTTCGGGGTCGGGCTGGACCTCGGCCGCGGCCCGGACCGGCTCGGGTTGCGGGCTGTGGGACCGCCGGGTGGCCGAGGCCAGGAGTTCCTCGAGGGTCTCGAAACGCCCGGCGCTCGCAGGCTCCGGCTCGGGCGTGGGCTCGGGTGATCCAGGCTCGGGCTCGACTGGTTCGCTGTCACCACGCAGGGCCGCGAAGACGTCGACGCGAGCCGACGGACTGAAGTCCTCGACGTCGACCACGCCGATCGGCAGGTCCGCGACGGTCGGGCGCGGGGCAACCATGGAGTCGGAGTTCGGCTCGACGTCGTCAGACGCGGCCTCGTCGGGCTCGTCCGCCTCGGCGTGGTCCGCCTCGTCGGCGTCCTCTGCGTCCTCGGCGTGGTCCGCCTCTTCGGCGAAGATCGAGAGATGTGTGTCGGTGGATGCGTGCGGCGCCTCGCCGAGTACCTCCGCGAGGGGTGCGGTCAACGGATCCAGGGTGGCCGGTACGGAGGCCTCCACGGTCTCGCCCGAGTCGGTCTCGCCCGGCTCTTCTCGCGAAAAGGGGGCCATATCAGGCAAAACTAGTCACTCGGCGACACGTTATGCCGCACGGACGCGTATGTGAGACGCACTGACCCGTCGTGAATTGTTCCGGACGGGACAATTCACGACGGGTCAGTGCCCGGGTAGGCCCTGTGGGACTCGAACCCACAACCAACGGATTAAAAGTCCGGAGCTCTGCCAATTGAGCTAAGGGCCCTCGGGTCAGGACGTCGCGCGAGCGTTCGGCGATTCCTGTTCCGCGGTGGCACACGATATCCCGCGCCATGCGATCGTCTGCACCCCGGCGTACGACGATCGATCGCCCGCCGCCTGCGTCGTACGCCGCACCGGCACTGGCCTGAGCGCAGAGGGACCCGTTACACCGCTGTTGCGAAGAGTTCACCGGATCCGGAGAAATCGGTGTGGTTTGACGGTTTCTTTTCCGTACGTGATTGGTAGTGTCGTGTCTGCATCAGGTGCAAGTTCCAGTATGGCTGACGCCCGCGGAGTTTGTGATCCAACGGCGTTTCTTCTTCGTGGGCCTGCCTCCACGAGTCGGAGCGACGTGTCACCGCAGTTGATGCGGGGTTGTCGCAGTGATGACCTCTCGCCCCGACAAAGGAGTAACGAGCAATGGCTCAGGGCACCGTCAAGTGGTTCAACGCTGAGAAGGGCTTCGGCTTCATCGCCCAGGAGGACGGCGGCGACGACGTCTTCGTGCACTACTCGGCCATCCAGACCAACGGCTACAAGTCGCTGGACGAGAACCAGAAGGTCGAGTTCGACGTCACGCAGGGTCCCAAGGGCCCGCAGGCGGAGAACGTTCGCCCGCTCTGATCGAATCGATCGAGCACGACACGGAGCTGGTCACCTGACCTGACTTCCATCTGGAGGCCCCATCCCCCTGCGGGGGTGGGGCCTTCGGGTCATTTTTGGGTCATTTGCTGGCCACCTACGTTTCGTAGCACCCCACACAGGGCACGATGGTCCATGAGGCATGCCCAGAGTCGGGCTCGGGGGCGCTTCGGACGAGAGAGGGCTGCGCGTGCACGACCAGTTCGACGTCACGCTCGAGGACCAGGAGCTGTTGGATGAGGTTGAACTCACCACCAGCCTGATCATCGCGGCCAGCGAGTCCGACGAGTCACTGACCCAGGAGCAGATCGACCTGATCCTCGGGGTCACTCCGGTCGAGGCGGAGCCGGAGCCCTCCTCCCCGGAATCGCCTGCGCCCTCCGACTGACCTGCCGTCGTTCACCGACCCGAGCCGACTCCCGACGGAGTCGGCTCTTTTCGGCTCTTGCGATGCTTACCCTAGGGGGGTACCCTATTCTCATGAGCGAACACCAGCACGGCTACATCCACCGCAAGGATGACTACCTCAAGCGTCTCAAGAGGATCGAGGGGCAGGCCCGCGGCCTGCAGCGCATGGTCGAGGAGGAGAAATACTGCATCGACATCCTCACGCAGGTCTCCGCGATGACCAAGGCGCTCCACGCCGTCTCGATCGGTCTGCTCGAGGAGCACATGAGCCACTGCGTCGTCGACGCGGCCCGAGTCGGTGACCGGGAGGCCCAGGAGAAGATCCGCGAGGCCACCGACGCCATCTCCCGCCTCGTCCGTTCCTGACCCCGTCCCGTCGAAGGAGAGCACCGTGTCCACCACAGGCACCAGCACCAGCACCTGGACCGTCACCGGCATGACCTGCGGCCACTGCGTCGCGTCCGTCACCGAAGAGCTGCTCGAGGTCCCCGGCATCGACGCCGTCGACGTGACCCTCGAGACCGGGCAGGTCACCATCACCAGTGCCCAACCGCTCGACCGCTCGACCGTCGAGGCAGCCGTGACCGAAGCCGGCTACCAGCTGTCATGAGCACCGGAACGAGGATCGCGACCTTCGTGGTCGGCCTGGCGGTCGTCTTCGGCCTTGCGGTGTACGTCGGCCGCGCCGCCGGCCCCGACGTCACCGACGAGGTGGCGGCCGAGGAGCACGAGGGCATGGGCGGTTCGGACAGCCACGAGGGGGACGGCGAGCACGCCGGCCACGAGCCGGCGTACACGCTCGAGCTCGCGCGGCCCGAGGTCGACCCGGGTGACGACAAGAGGGTGGCCTTCACCCTCGTGGGTGCTGACGGCGAACCGCTGCGCGACTACGACGTCGTGCACGAGAAGCGCCTGCACCTGATCGTGGTGGGCACGCCGGCGTTGACCAGCTTCCAGCACGTGCACCCCACGATGTCCGCCGACGGTCGTTGGACCGCGCGCCTCGACCTGGCTCCCGGCACCTACGAGGTGTACGCCGACGCCACCACCGCCGGCGAGAACTTCGTGGCCACCGCGCCCCTGGTCGTACGCGGCCACCACCCGCGGCCCGAGTCCGTGCCCGCCGCGACCGTGCTCCAACGCACCGGCCCGTACGCCGTCGCGATGACCCGGGTCGACGACCAGGTCACCTTCACGATCTCGCGCCACGGCAAGCCGGTCACCGACATCGAGCCCTACCTCGGAGCCAACGGCCACCTGGTCGTCATCGAGGCCCGGAAGTTCGAGTACCTCCACGCGCACCCGCTCGCGGGACCGGCCGGCCCGCAGGTCTCGTTCGAGGTCGCCGACTCCTCTGGTGCGCACCGGCTGTTCCTGGAGTTCAAGCACGACGGCGCGGTCCGCCGCGTCGCGTTCACGGTCGGCGCCGTTCAGGGCGCCGGTGCCGCCGAGGACGACCACGCCGAGGAAGGAGACGGCCATGAGCACTGAGTCGACCCAGACCGAGGCCGAGATCCTCATCTCGGGGATGACCTGCGCGTCCTGCGCCAACCGCATCGAGCGCAAGCTCAACAAGGTCGCCGGGGTCGAGGCGAGCGTCAACTACGCCACTGAGAAGGCCAAGGTGACCTTCGCCGACACGATCACGCGTGACGACCTCGTGGCCACGGTGGAGGCCGCCGGCTACGGCGTGGTCTCGACCTCGCTCGACGAGGCTCCTGCCGTGTCTGAGGATGCCGCTGAGGATGCCGCTGGGGACGCCGCCGACGCTGCGGCGCGGGCCTCCCTGCAGCGCCTGCTGATCAGCGCCGCCCTCACCATCCCGGTGATCGTGGTGGCGATGGTGCCGCGGTTCCAGTTCGAGTACTGGCAGTGGGCCTCGCTCACCCTGGCCGCGCCGGTCGTGGTCTGGGGCGGCTGGCCGTTCCACCTCGCCGCGTGGCGCAACCTGCGCCACGGCACCACGACGATGGACACGCTGGTCTCCGTCGGCACGATCGCCGCGTTCGGCTGGTCGCTCTACGCGTTGTTCCTCGGCACCGCCGGCACGCCCGGCATGGTGCACCCGTTCGACCTGCGGCCCCGCCGCGAGTCGGGCACCGGCAACATCTACCTCGAGGTCGCCGCAGGCGTGACCACGTTCCTGCTGGTCGGCCGCTGGTTCGAGGACCGTGCCAAGCGCCGTGCCGGCTCGGCGCTGCGCACACTGCTCGAGCTCGGCGCCAAGGAAGTCTCGCTGTTGCGCGACGGCGTCGAGACCCGCATCCCCGTCGCACAGCTCGTGGTCGGCGACGCGTTCGTCGTACGACCGGGGGAGCGGCTGGCCACCGACGGCGTGGTCGAGAGCGGCACGTCGGCCGTCGACGCTTCCCTGCTCACCGGTGAGTCGGTGCCGGTCGAGGTCGGGCCGGGTGACGCGGTCACCGGGGCCACCGTCAACGCCGGCGGCCGGCTCGTCGTGCGCGCCACGAGGGTCGGCGCCGACACCCAGCTGGCCCGCATGGCGACCCTCGTCGAGGACGCCCAGAACGGCAAGGCGCCCGTGCAGCGACTGGCCGACCGGGTCTCCGGGATCTTCGTGCCCATCGTGATCGCCATCGCCGCGGCCACCCTCGGCTTCTGGATCGGCGCCGACGCGCCCCTGTCGTTCGCACTGACCTCCGCGGTCGCCGTGCTCATCATCGCCTGCCCGTGTGCACTGGGCCTGGCCACGCCGACCGCCCTGATGGTCGGCACCGGCCGAGGCGCCCAGCTCGGTATCCTGATCCGCGGCCCGGAGGTGCTCGAGTCGACCCGTCGCGTCGACACCGTCGTGCTCGACAAGACCGGCACCGTCACCCACGGGCGCATGTCCCTGGTGTCGGTCGTGGCCGCCCCCGGTGAGTCCGAGGACACCGTGTTGCGGCTCGCCGCCGCCGTCGAGGACGGCTCCGAGCACCCGGTCGGCCGCGCGATCGTCGCCGGGTACGACGGCGTGCTCCCCGCCGTCGACGGGTTCGCCAACCAGCCCGGCATCGGCGTCTCCGGCACCGTGGACGGCCGCGCCGTCTCGGTGGGGCGCAAGGTTTCGGTCGACGGCGCACTCGCGACGGCCCTCGACGAGGCCGAGTCCAAGGGACACACCGCGGTGGTCGTCACCGTCGACGACCGGGTCCGCGGTGTCGTGGTCGTGGCCGACACCGTGCGGTCGACGTCCGCGGACGCCGTACGCCGCTTCCGTGAGCTCGGGCTGGAGCCGGTCCTGCTCACCGGCGACAACGCGCGGTCGGCCTCCGCCGTCGCGGCCCAGGTCGGCATCGACCGAGTCGTCGCCGAGGTGATGCCCGCCGACAAGGTGGCCGAGGTGCGCCGCCTGCAGGACGAGGGCCGGGTCGTGGCGATGGTCGGCGACGGCGTGAACGACGCCGCCGCGCTGGCCCGGGCCGACCTCGGCATCGCGATGGGCTCCGGCTCGGACGTCGCGATCGAGGCCAGCGACCTGACCCTGGTCCGGGAGGACCTGGGTCTCGCTGCGGACGCGATCGGCCTCTCCCGCCGTACGCTCCGGACCATCAAGGGGAACCTCTTCTGGGCGTTCGGCTACAACGTCGCGGGTCTCCCACTGGCCGCTGCGGGGCTGCTCAACCCCATGCTCGCGGGGGCCGCGATGGCCTTCAGCTCCGTGTTTGTCGTCACGAACAGCCTCCGTCTGCGGGGGTTCACGCCGGGCCGTTGAAGGGTCAAGTTGCGCGACGCGCCGACGTTGGCCCTAGCATGTTCAGCGTTCAGGTCCTCCTCATCAGGAGTTTTCCGTGGCTTTCCGCTTTCGTCCGGTCGATTCTTCCTTCTACGACCTCTTCTCCGAACAAGCCCAGCACCTCGTCGGGGGTGCCGCGCTCCTCGCCGAGATGCTCGGTGCCGACAGCAACCGCGAAGAGGTTGCCGAGCGCATGCGTGCCGCCGAGCACGCGTGCGACGAGACCACCCACGCCATCGTGCGGCGGGTGAACAGCACGTTCGTGACGCCGTTCGACCGCGAGGACATCTACTCGCTGGCCTCCGGGCTCGACGACGTGATGGACGAGATGGACGAGGCCGTCGACCTCATCCTGCTCTACGAGGTGGAGCACCTGCCCTCCGAGCTGTCCAAGCAGGTCGAGGTGCTCCAGCGCTGCGCCGAGCTCACCGCCGACGCGATGCCGCGTCTCCAGGCGATGAAGGACCTCGACGAGTACTGGATCGAGATCAACCGCCTCGAGAACGCCGGCGACAAGAACTACCGCCGTACCCTCGCGAGCCTCTTCAGCGGCAAGTACGAAGCCCTCGAGGTGATCAAGCTGAAGGACATCGTGGAGTCGCTCGAACAGGCGATCGACGCCTTCGAGACGGTGGCCAACATCGTGGAGCAGATCGCGGTCAAGGAGTCCTGACCGGATGGAACTCGCGATTGTCATCGCGGTGGTCGTCGTCGCCCTCGCGTTCGACTACACCAATGGCTTCCACGACGCGGCGAACGCGATCGCCACGTCGGTCTCGACCCGTGCGCTGACCCCACGCGTCGCCCTGATCCTCGCCGCGGTGATGAACTTCGTCGGCGCGCTGCTCGGCCAGGAGGTCGCGCACACGGTCAGCGACGTGATCGACACCAGTGGGTTCGACGTCGAACACGGGCTGGTCATCGTGATGGCCGGCCTGCTCGGGGCGATCGTGTGGAACCTCGTCACGTGGTACTTCGGGCTGCCCTCGTCGTCCTCCCACGCCCTGATCGGCGGCCTCGTCGGCGCCGCGCTCGTGGGCGGCGCCACGGTCTCGTGGAAGACGATCATCGACAAGGTGCTCATACCGATGGTGCTCTCGCCGCTGTTCGGCTTCGTCGCCGCGTTCCTGGTGATGCTGCTGATCATGTGGCTCTTCCGTCGCGCCAACCCCCACAAGGTCAACCGCGGCTTCCGCCTGATGCAGACCGTCTCGGCGGCCGGCCTGGCCCTGGGCCACGGCCTCCAGGACGCGCAGAAGACGATGGGCGTGATCTTCCTGGCCCTGGTCACCAGCGGGCATGCCGCGGCCGGTGACGAGCTGCCGCTCTGGGTGGTCATCGCGGCCGCCGGTGCGATCTCGGCCGGCACCTACTCCGGTGGCTGGCGCATCATGCGCACCCTCGGCCGCCGGATCATCCACCTCGACCCGCCGCGCGGCTTCTCCGCCGAGATGGTCGGTGCGGGTGTGCTCTACACGACCGCGTTCGCGTTCCACGCGCCGATCTCGACGACCCACACGATCACCTCCGCGATCATGGGCGCCGGCGCCACCAAGCGCTTCTCGGCCGTGCGCTGGGGCGTGGCAAAGTCGATCGTGACGGCCTGGGTGCTCACCTTCCCGATGGCCGGCCTCGCCGCCGTGATCTGCTACTACCTGCTCCACTTCCCCCTCGAGATCTTCATCGGCTGACCTGCTTCCCCCTTCTCGATACTCCCTGACGTTTCGGCCCCAGCTTCGGGATACTCCCTGACGTTTCGGCCCCAGCTTCGGGATACTCCCTGACGTTTCGGCCCTCGACCAAGGTTGTTCTCGCAGTGCGGCCGGCGTACCTGTGGATGACGCGAGCGAGAGATTGCCGGTTCGGTGCACCATCCGTGCATGCGCGAACAGGAAGCACATCCCTCGATCGGTGCGCGGGGAGGGCCGCCGTACGCCGTCTCCCACGGTGGTGATCTGACGTGTCCCTGGCCGGCTGCTCACCGGGATGGCCTGGTCCTCCCGGTCCGAGTAGGGCGGCCGGGTGGGCCTTCGGCGAAGGCAGCGCGTGGTCCGGGCTGGCGTCGCTCATCGCGTGGCTTCTACGTGCCTGCGTACGTCGACGGGGATCGGGCCGAGCAGCGCATCGTGGAAGCGAGCGTGGTCATGCCGCTCGGGGCGGGCATCACCGGGTGGGCGAGTCTGCGCTGGTATGGCGCGGTGTGGTTCGACGGGTACGCACCTGACGGTGCGACCCAGCTGCCCATCCGGATATTGACTGGTGACCGCAACATCCGGAGCCAGCCAGGATTCGTGGTGGTCGAGGAGCGGCTCTTGCCGACAGATCTCACGGTCGTCGACGGTGTGGTCACGACCGATCCGGTGCGGTCCCTGACGCACGAGATGCGATATGCGACCAGCATGCGGGAAGCGTCCGTGGCGTTCAGTATGGCGGCGTACTCCGACCTGGTCACGGCACACGAGATCTGCGCGCATGGGCTCGAGCATCCGGGATGGACGGGGGCGCCCCAGCTGCGCGAGGCCAGCGCGTTCCTGGAAGAAAACTCATGGTCGCCCTGGGAGCAGCGGACAAGCCTGGTCTGGCAGATCGACGCAGAGCTTCCGAAGCCGATGGCCAATCGACCCATCTTCGACAGGTACGGCAATCACCTCGGCACGCCCGACCTGCTGGACGAGGTCGCCGGAGTGGTCATGGAGTACGACGGGGGCGTCCATCTGGCACCGGGCAGAGAGGTCATCGACGCTACCCGGCTTGAGCGATTTCGCAACGTGGGGCTCGAATGCTTGACGGTGCGTCGCGGTGAGACCACTTTTCGCGAGTCGTTGGCCGGTCGGATGCGGGCGACGCGAGAACGGGCGCAGTTCGCGGCGCCGTCCCGTCGGCACTGGACGACCGAGCTGCCGAGGTGGTGGATCCCGACCTTCACGGTCGAAGAGCGACGGAACCTTGGCGAGTCCGAGCGCGTTGCCCTGTTGCGCCTTCGGCGCAAGATCTCGTGAGACAAGCGTTCAGGGAAGCGCCGAAACGTCAGGGAGTATCGCGGCGGAAGGGCCGAAACGTCAGGGAGTATCGCGGCGGAAGGGCCGAAACGTCAGGGAGTATCGCGGCGGAAGGGCCGAAACGTCAGGGAGTATCGCGACGGAAGGGCCGAAACGTCAGGGACTATCCGAAGCGGCCGGAGATGTAGGCCTCGGTGGCGGACTCGTCGGGGTTGGAGAACACCTTGGTGGTGGGGTTGAACTCCACCAGGTGACCGGGCTCGCCGACCGCCTTCAGGTTGAAGAAGCCGGTGTCGTCGGAGACGCGGGCGGCCTGCTGCATGTTGTGGGTGACGATCACGATCGTGTAGTCGGACTTGAGCTCGTGGATCAGGTCCTCCACGGCCGCGGTCGAGATCGGGTCGAGGGCCGAGCACGGCTCGTCCATCAGCAGCACCTCGGGCTCGACGGCGATCGCGCGGGCGATGCACAGGCGCTGCTGCTGGCCGCCGGAGAGGCCCATGCCGGGCTTGGCGAGGCGGTCCTTCACCTCGTTCCAGAGGTTCGCGCCACGCAGCGACTTCTCGACGATCGTGTCGGCCTCGGGCTTCTTCAGCTTGCGGGCGTTGAGCCGGTTGCCGGCGAGGACGTTCTCGTAGATCGACATCGTCGGGAACGGGTTCGGCCGCTGGAAGACCATGCCGATCTGCCGGCGTACGGCGACCGGGTCGACCCCGGCGCCGTACAAGGACTGGCCGTCGACGACGACCTTGCCCTCGACCCGGGCGCCCGGGATCACCTCGTGCATGCGGTTCAGCGACCGCAGCACGGTGGACTTGCCACAACCGGACGGTCCGATGAACGCGGTCACCGACCGTGCCTTGATGTGGACGTTGACGCCTTGTACGGCGAGGAAGTCGCCGTAGTAGATGTCGAGGTCCTTGACGTCGATGCTCTTGGCCATGGTGTGCAGATTCCTTACGTTCAGCGCCCGGTCTTGGGGGCGAAGATGTTGCCGATGATGCGGGCAATGAGGTTGAGCGCCATCACGATGATGATCAGGACCAGGGCGGCGCCCCAGACCCGGTCGGTCCAGATGTCGCCGTACTTGGCGTCGGTGGTGCCGTTCAGCGAGCTGTAGATGTAGACGGGCAGGGTCTGGACCGCACCACTGAACGGGTTCCAGTTCGCCTCGGGGAACGTGCCGCAGATCAGCAGCAGCGGCGCGGTCTCACCGGCCACGCGGGCGATGGCCAGGGTGATGCCGGTGACGATGCCGGCCACCGCGGTGGGCAGCACGACCTTGACGATGGTGCGCCACTTCGGCACACCCAGGGCGTACGACGCCTCGCGCAGGTCGTCGGGCACCAGCTTCAGCATCTCCTCGACGGAGCGGACCACGGTCGGGATCATCAGGAGCGACAGGGCGACACCGCCACCGAGCCCGAGGCGGGGCAGCGGGTCGCCGGTCAGCACGATGAACAGCGACAGGGCGAACAGGCCCGCCACGATCGAGGGGATGCCGGTCATCACGTCGACCAGGAAGGTGATCACCTTCGCCAGGCGGGAGCCCGCGCTGTACTCGACCAGGTAGATCGCGGTGAACAGGCCAACGGGGATCGCGATGATCGCGGCGATCGCGGTGACCATGATCGTGCCCATGATCGCGTGGTAGATGCCACCGCCCTGGCCGAGCGAGGCGAAGCCCGTCATGTCGCTCTGCAGGAAGCTCGGCGTGAGCACCGGGCCGCCCTTCACGATCACCGTGTAGAGCAGGCTGAGCAGCGGCATCATGGCGACCGCGAAGGTCGACCAGACCAGGGCGTTGACCAGGCGGTCGGTGGCCTTGCGGCGTCCCTCGACGGCCGTGGACCAGGCGGTCAGGCTGACCAGGAACACCAGCCAGGCCAGCAGCACCATGACGGCGAATCCGGAGCCGAGCAACATTCCGGCGACGCCACCGATGGCGACCGCGAAGACCACGGTCAGCAGCGTCGCGGCGCGCGGCAGCTGGCCGGCCCGGATGGCCATCTCCTGCGGTGCGGCGATTTCGGTGTGGGTCATGACCTCACCCCTTGTTCTGGCCGCGGGTGGCGATCCAGCGGCCCGCGAAGTTGACGACGAAAGTGAGGAGGAACAGGGCGAGGCCGGCGAAGATCATCGTGTTGATCTTGTCGCCCGAGGCGTTCGCGTAGTTGTTGGCGATGAAGGCGGCGATGGTGTTCGGGTTCTCCGCCGAGATGATGCTCAGCGTGAGGTAGCCGGTGCCGGTCGCGGAGAGCACCATGGCCACCGCCATCGTCTCGCCGAGGGCACGGCCCAGGCCGAGCAGGATCGCGGCGACCATGCCGGAGCGGGCGTAGGGGAAGACCGCGAGGCGGATCATCTCCCACCGCGTGGCGCCGAGGGCCAGTGCGGCCTCCTCGTGGGCCCGCGGGGTCTGGGCGAAGATCTCACGCAGCAGCGCGGTCACGATCGGCAGCGCCATCAGCGCCAGCACGATCGACGCGGTCAGCAGCGAACGCGAGTTCACCGAGCCGTCGAAGAGCGGGATCCAGCTGAAGTGCTCGTTGAGCCACTTGTACGCCGGGAGCAGCTTGGGGGCGAGCACCTCGAGCCCCCAGAGGCCGAAGACGACCGAGGGTACGGCGGCCAGCAGGTCGACCAGGTAGCCGACCGGCTTGGCCAGCGCCTTGGGTGCGTAGTGCGAGATGACCAGCGCCAGGCCGACGGCCAACGGGGTCACGATCACGATCGCGATCAACGACGCGTAGATCGTGCCGTAGAGCAGCATCCCGACGAACTTCCAGATGTCGGGTTCGCCGTACGTCGCCTCACCGGAGGCGTCGAGGGCGGGTAGGCCCTGGATGAGCAGGAAGGTGCCCACCCCGGCCAGGAAGAGGATCACGATGAGACCGGAGACCAGCGAGACCTTGCTGAACAGCAGGTCGCCGAGGCGGGTCGGCGGTTTCGCCTCTACCGGCGGGGCCTCGGGGGCCTCGGGGCCCGGGTCGACCATGGTGCTCACTGAACCTCCAAGAACTGCAGGACGGGGGGTGGAATCAAAACTGGGGGCCGGACCCGACTTCGGGCCCGACCCCCTGAGCCTGTTGAGCGATCAGGATCCGATCTTGGCGACGATTTCCTGGGCGCGGGTGCGCAGGTCGTCGGAGAGCGGGGCCGAACCGGCCTCTTCGGAGCCGATGGTCTGGCCCTGGTCGGAGAGGATGTAGGTCAGGTAGCCCTTGACCTGCTTGGCGGTCGCCTCGTCGTCGTACTTCTGGCAGGCCAGGAGGTACGACGTGAGCACGATCGGGTAGACGCCGTCCTCGGTGGTGGTGTGGTCGAGGTCGTAGATCATCGCGGTGTCGCCGGCGCCCTCGGCCTCGGGGGAGACCTCGAGGATCTTGGCGGCAGCGTCGGCGGACGGCTCGACGAACGCGTCGCCGACCTTGATCTTGGCCACGCCCAGGTCGCCGGCCTTGCTGGCGTCGGCGTAGCCGATGGCGTTCTTCTCACCGTCGGTCACGGACTTCACGACACCGTCGGTGCCCTTGGCACCCTCGCCACCGAACTGCTTGGGCCACGTCTCGACGACACCGGCCGTCCAGTTCTTCTTGGCGACCGCGTCGAGGTAGTCGGTGAAGTTCTCCGTGGTGCCCGACTCGTCGGAGCGGTGCACGGGGCGGATGTCCGCGTTCGGGAGCTTCTCGTCCTTGTTGTCAGCGACGATGCGCGGGTCGTTCCACTTCTTGATCTTGCCGGCGAAGATGTCGGCCAGCACGTCGGGCGCGAGGTTGAGGTTCTCGACGCCGTCGACGTTGAAGATGACCGCGATCGGCGAGACGTAGTTGGGGATCTGGATCGGCGCTGTGCCGCAGGTCTTGGTGGCTTCGGTCAGCTCGCCCTCCTCGTCGCTGAGGTAGGCGTCGGTGCCCGCGAACTTGTAGCCGCCGGAGATGAAGTTCTCGCGGCCGGCGCCGGAGCCCTGCGGGTCGTAGGTGACCGTCACGCCGCTGGCGACCGTGGAGAAACCAGCGATCCAGGCGTCCTGGGCCGAGCCCTGGGACGAAGCGCCACCACCGGCGAGGGTGCCGGACAGGCCTTCGTAGACGGAGGTGTCGCCGGCGTCGCCCTCGAGGTCGGTGTTGCTGTCATTTCCCCCACCGCAGGCAGCAAGGGAGAAGACGGCGATCGTCGCGATTGCGGGTGCCGCGATGCTACGGAAAGAAGTGCGCTTCACTTCAGTGCTCCTGATGTTTTGATGTTGATGACACCAGTGAGTGAAAGCCCTCCAAGTGACCGGATTGCTCGGCCTCGGTGAACGAGCGGTGAACGCTGGTCGGCCCTTTGGTCGCCGGTGGGCGGAGAAGAGACGGCCATCACGTGAACTGCCCCGTGGGCCTCTTGACTCAGCCCGGATTCAGCGCACCAGATGACACTCGGTGGCGACCACCGAGCCGTCGCGCAGGTGAACGACGAACATCTGGCCGGGTTCGAGCCCGGGATCGGCCAGGCCGAGGGTGAAGAAGACGTCGGGCAGCACCGGTCGGTGGGTGCACAGCACCGTGCGCTTGCCGCCCTCGACGAGCGCGTCGACCACGTCGAGCACGCCCTCGGCGGTGGCGTCCTCCTCGCTCAGGGCGTCACGGGTGTCGATGTCGCGTGCGGTCGCGTCGGCGTACGGCAGCAGCGTCTGCACGCACCGGTTGGAGGAGGAGGACACCAGCCTGCGGACGTCGTACGCCGCCAGCACGGGCACGATGCGCTCCGCCTGGGCCGCGCCCACCTTGAGCAGCGGGCGCAGGCGGTCGTCGGTGCGCCAGTAGGAGCGAGCCCGGGCCTTGGCGTGGCGCAGCACCACCAGGGTCGTCGTACGGCCCCTGGCGGCACGGGCCAGCGCGAGCGTCTCCCGGTCGCGGGGATAGGTCAGCAGCTGCTCGGCCTTGTCGGCGGGGACCCAGCGGACCTCGTCGATCTCGTCGTTCGGCGCGTAGCCGGACACGTCGTCGCTGCCCACGACCCGGCCGACCCAGTAGTGCACGACCTTGTCGCGGGTCCCGACTCGGTAGTGCTGGTCGGGCAGCGGCCGGCCCAGGCGTACGTCGAGTCCGGTCTCCTCGCGCACCTCGCGGACGGCGCACGCCGTGACGTGTTCCCCGCGGTCGACCTTCCCCTTGGCGAAGGACCAGTCGTCGTACTTCGGGCGGTGCACCATGAGCACGTCCCCGCCCTTGCGGACGATCACGGCACCGGCGGCAATGATGTCGGCCTGCGGCATGCCGCTAGCGTATGTCCTTGTGCGCGGACCGGTCCGCGTCCGTTGCCCAGGCGTGAGGTGGTTTCTCCCGGATGTCCCGTCGACGTGTCGCCCTGTTCACCGTGGTGGTGGTCGTCATCGCCGCAGTTGCGGCGGCGGTCGGCTGGTTCGTGTGGCCGCGGGACAGCGACTTCGAGAAGGCGGCCGCGCTGCTGCCGGACGACACGCTGCGGGTGACCTGGACCGACTGGGAGCGGGTGCGCGACGAGGTGGGTGACTCCGACGTCTACACCGCCGCCACGGACCGCGACCTGTCGGTCTCCTCGCTCGCCGGGTCGGCCGATGACATCGAGGCACAGCTCGGCTTCGACCCGCTCGACGCCGACTGGGAGCTGTTGGGCCACTCCCGCGAGGGCATGGTCGTGGTCGTCAAGCTGCCCGGTGATCTCGATGACGTCGCCTCCGCGTTCAAGGGGGCCGGCTACACCGAGCCGTCGTCGAAGCGCATGGACGGCGCCGTGTGGGAGGGCGGGCCCGACGTGCTCGCGTCGCTCGGGCTCACCAACAACGAGCTGCAGAGCGTGGCCTTCGTGGAGGAGGAGGGCCTCCTGGTCGGTTCCGACTCGGCCACCTACCTGCGCAGCGCGATGAAGACCGTCACGGGCGACGAGGACGGCCTCGACGTCACCCCGCTCACCGACCCGCTCGAGGACGACCCGCTCGACGCGACAGTGTTCCTGGAGGACTACGCCTGCGAGGCGCTTTCGATGAGCCAGGCCGACGAGGCGACCCAGACGGTCGCCGACGGTCTGGTCGACGACGCCGGCGGGGTGTCGCCACTGAAGGGCTACCTGGTCGCGCTGTCGGCCGACGAGCAGCTCTCCGTGGTGTTCCGATTCGCCGACGACGACCAGGCCGAGCGCAACGCTTCCTCACGCGGCTCGCTGGCCACGGCCGAGGACCCAGGTCAGATGGTGGCCTACTCCGACGTGTTCTCCGACCCCACGACGGAGGCCGACGACGCGGACGTCGTACTCACCGCCACGGCGTTGCGCGACGGCTACCCGATGGCGAACCTCGCCGCCGGGCCGGTGCTGCTCGCCACCTGCTAGACGCTCAGCGCTTGTTGCGGCGCTGGCGGGCGATCAGCATCTGGTGCAGCGACTGGGTGCCCTCGGTGCGGGTCCAGTCGGCGTCGGAGCCGAGCGTCCAGGCGGCCGTGTCGGCGTCGAACGCCAGGTCGAGCACGTTGGCGACGCGGGTGACCAGGTCTTCGGTGGGCAGCTTGACCAGCACCTCGACCCGTCGGTCGAGGTTGCGGTGCATGAGGTCGGCGGAGCCGATCCAGGCGACCGGCGTACCGCCGCCGGCGAACTCGAAGACCCGGCTGTGCTCGAGGAACCGGCCGAGGATCGAACGGACCTCCATCGTCTCCGACAGGCCGGGTACGCCGGGGCGCGCGGCGCAGATGCCGCGCACGAGGAGATGCACGGGTACGCCGGCCTGCGAGGCCAGGTAGAGCGCGTCGATGGTGGCCTCGTCGACGATCGAGTTCGCCTTGAGCCGGATCCGCGCGGGGCGCCCGGCCAGGTGGTGCTCGATCTCGGCGTGGATCTGCTCGATCAGGCCCTCGCGGACGCTGTCGGGCGCGACCAGCAGCTGGTCGTAGGACGCGTTGCGCGAGAAGCCGCTCAGGTTGTTGAACAGGTGCGCGACGTCCTCGCCGATCGCCTGGTCAGCGGTGATCAGGCCGAAGTCCTCGTAGAGGCGGGCGGTCTTCGGGTTGTAGTTGCCGGTGCCGATGTGGGTGTAGCGGCGGATGCCCTCGGGTTCGTCGCGCACCACCATCGACAGCTTGCAGTGGGTCTTGAGGCCGACCAGTCCGTAGACCACGTGGCAGCCGGCGTGCTCGAGCTTGCGGGCCCAGCGGATGTTGTTGGACTCGTCGAAGCGGGCCTTGATCTCCACGATCACCAGCACCTGCTTGCCGGACTCGGCCGCGTCGACGAGGGCGTCGATGATCGGCGAGTCACCTGAGGTGCGGTAGAGCGTCTGCTTGATCGCCAGCACGTGCGGGTCGGCGGCAGCCTGCTCGATGAACCTCTGGACCGACGTCGAGAACGAGTCGTAGGGATGGTGGAGGAGCACGTCGTGTCGGCGCGCGGCCTTGAACACGTCGACCGGGCTCGCGGACTCGACCTCGGCCAGCAGCTCGTGGGTGCTCGGCACGAACGCGGCGTACTTGAGCTCCTCGCGGGGGAGGTCGGCGATGTCGTGGAGTCCGCGCAGGTCGAGCGGGCCGGGCAGCTGCACGACCTCCTCGGGGGTGACGCCGAGCTCGGAGATCAGCAGGTCGAGGATTCGCGGGTTGATCGATTCCTCGACCTCGAGGCGCACCGACGGGCCGAACTTGCGACGCAGCAGCTCCTTCTCGAGGGCGGCGAGCAGGTTCTCGGCGTCGTCCTCCTCGACCTCGAGGTCCTCGTTGCGGGTGACCCGGAAGGTGTGCGCCTCGAGCACCTCCATGCCGGGGAAGAGGCGCTTGAGGTGCTCGCCGATGACGTCCTCGAGCGGCACGAACCGCTGGTTGCCGACGGGCACGAACCGGCTGAAGATCGGCGGCACCTTGACCCGGGCGAAGTGCTCCTTCTTGGTCTTCGGGTTGCGCACCAGCACGGCGATGTTGAGGGAGAGCCCCGAGATGTAGGGGAACGGGTGGGCCGGGTCGACGGCCAGCGGCGTCAGGACCGGGAAGACCCGCTCCTTGAACAGCCGCTTGCACTGCTTCTGCTCGTCCTTGTCGAGGTCGTCCCAGCGGACCAGCTCGATGCCCTCGTTCTTGAGCGCCGGCACGATCTGGTCGCCGAAGACGGCCGCGTGGCGTGCCATCAGCTCCTTGGTCCCGACCCAGATGGTGTCGAGGACCTCGCGCGGCAGGTGTCCGCTGGCCGCGCGTACGGCGACTCCAGCGGCGATCCGGCGCTTGAGGCCGGCCACCCGCACCATGAAGAACTCGTCGAGGTTGCTGGCGAAGATGGCCAGGAACCGGGCCCGCTCGAGGAGCGGCTGCTCCTCGTCCTCGGCGAGCTCCAGCACCCGCTGGTTGAAGTGCAGCCAGCTGAGCTCGCGGTCGAGGAACCGGTCGGGGAAGTCCTCGAGGGGCAGCTCACCCTTGCCGGGGACGTACGGCGGCTCGACGTCAAAGGTCTCACTGCCTCCCACCACGCGGAGCCCGGCGTCGACAGGCCCCTCGTCGAGTGATCCGGCCGTGTGCGAGGGGAGGCTGTCGTGCGTCATGCCACCGAGTGTGGCACCGCATGGTGAACGGCAGGTGACGAAGGATTCCCGCGCACTCGGGCAGTCGGCGAGCGCCCGGTCGGGCGATCGCGGGCTTCGTTGGTGGTTGGTGGCTCTTCATGGCGCCGCGAACAGCCACCAGCCACCAACGAAGGGGTGGATCTGTCGGTGGAGCAGTCTCAGCCCACCGTGGCCTGTGGAGGACGGGCCCGCGACCCCGTGACTTCGGAGATGCTCGTCGTCATGGCTTTGCCGAAGGATCCCCTCGAAGGCGCATGGATGCTCGATCCACCGCCCCGGATCGCGCGCCCGCAATTCGTCGTACCCGTGGCCGTGGACCCGTCGGGGCAGCGGGGCCCGACATACGGCCAGTCGCGTGGCCCGCACTGGCGGCGTACGTCGCCGAACCGGTTCGTCCCCTCGGACGCGATCTACGACGAGACGACCCAACGCATCGTCGAGGTTGCGGCGGCGCTGCCCCCGGACGCCGCGATCACCGGATGGGCCAGCCTGCGCCTGGCCGGTGCTCCGTACTTCGACGGCCGTGACCACCGCATGCGGGAACTCCCTGTACCGGTGGTAGCTGCCCGCGGGCGCCATCGCCGTGAGCTGGAAGGAGCGCGCGTACATCGCGAGGGATTCAGGCCAGATGAGATCGTCCACCGGCTGGGCGCCCGCTGCACCAGCGTTGACCGAGCGATCCAGGACGAGATGCGGCACAGCGACGACGTACGCCTGGCGGTCGAGGTGATCGACATGGCGTGCCACGCGCAGTTCACCTCGCTCGCCCGCTTCGGCGTCTATGTCGATGCCGCGCCCCGACGAGTGGGGATGCCGACTCTCCGCGCCGCGCTGGAGCTGGCATCAGAGGGTGCCCAATCGCGCCAAGAGGTGCAGATGCGTCTCATCTGGGAGGTGGACGCGGGGTTGCCGCGGCCGCTGTGCAACCCGACCCTCTACAGCTCGAGCGGCAGATTCCTGGCCCGCCCCGACCTGCTCGACCGCGTGGCCGGAGTGGTCGGGGAGTACGACGGGATCCATCACGACGCGGATCCTCAGCGAGGAAGGGACAACACGCGAGAGCAGCGACTGCGCAACCATGGACTCGAGTACTTCGCCGCGGTGCGGGGCGAACTGGCGGCCAAGATCATGGTGCCGCGCATGCATGCCGCCCGTGCGCGGGCAGCAACGTCGCGTATGCCGCGCGCCTGGACCCTCGTTCGTCCGCTTCATCTCACGCCCGAACTGACTCTTGATGAGATTCTGGACCGGCGACCTCCGCCGATCTGATGGACAGGGCCGAACGGAGGAAGGGCCAGCGGGGGTGGGCTTGGTTGGTGGCTGGTGGCTGTTCGCAGCGCGATGAAGAGCCACCAGCCACCCACGAGCGACTGGAATGGCTGGGGACGTCCCGCGTGGTGTGCGTCACGCACGGATCCGGCGTACCGCGGGTAGGTTTCTCGACATGTCTCTGGAAGATCGCCTCAAGAAGCTGACCGTGGCCGGTGCGCTGAGCCTCCCCGCAGGGGTCAAGCGCCGGCTCGCCGGCAAGCCGGTCGTGCTCGACGGAGCGACCCTCGACGTCGACACGCAGCTGCTGCTGCGGCTGCAGAAGGTGGCTCGTGAGACGGCCGCCGAGACCCTGCCGATCCCCGACGGCCGCGAGCGGCTGGCCGCGCAGAGCGTCCTGGTCGGCGGCAACCAGCCGATCGGGTCGACCGCGCACATCTCTCTCGCCGGGATCCCCGCGCGGGTCTACGTCCCGACGACGCTGCTGGGCTCCGAGCAGCGACCGACGCTGGTCTTCCTCCACGGCGGAGGCTTCATCTACGGCGGCGGGCACAGCACGCACGAGCAGGCCTGCCGCTTCCTGGCCGAGCGGTCCGGCGTACAGCTCATCTCCGTCGACTACCGGCTGGCGCCCGAGGCGCCGTTCCCCGCGGCGTACGACGACGCGGTGGCCGCGTTCCGCACCGTGGTCTCGCGGGCGTCCTCGCTCAAGGTCGACCTCGACCGGATCGCGGTCGGCGGTGACTCGGCCGGCGGCAACCTGGCCGCGACGGTGGCACTGGCCACGGTCGACGACGACGTTCCGCCCGTGTGGCAGCTGCTGGTCTATCCGATGACCGACTGTGTCGGCACCACGGAGAGCCGGCGGATGTTCGGCCAGGGGTTCTTCCTCACCGACGAGTTCATCGAGCTCGCGCTCGAGAGCTACGTGCCTGACCACGAGGACCGCAAGGACCCGCGGGTCTCGCCGCTGCTCGGCACGATCCCGGCCGGGGTGGCCCCGGCCCACGTGGTGACCGCCGGCTTCGACCCGCTGCGCGACGAGGGTGAGGCGTACGCCGAGCACCTGCGCTCAGCAGGAGTGGCGGTCACGCACCGACGCGAACCGGGCCTGATGCACGGGTTCTTCAACACCGTCGGGGTCGGTACGTCGGGTCCGGCCGCGGTCGCCGACATCGCCTCGCGCCTGGCGATCGCCCTCCGTTAGTGCGGGTGGCGGTACTGCACGTGCGTGTCGCTCGGCGCGTGGGTGAAGCCCAGCCCCTCGTAGACCGCCCGCGCAGGCAGGTTGTCGGACTCGACGTAGAGGATGACCTCTCCGTCGGACGTGAGCCGGTCGGCCAGGTGCTCCAGGCCGGCCAGGGTCAGCGCCTTCCCGAGGCCGCGCCCCTGCGCCTCCGGGGCGATGCCGACGACGTACACCTCGCCGGTGGAGGCGGAGTGCCGCTTGGTCCAGTGGAACCCCAGCATGTGGTCGCCGTCGAAGCTGACGAGCAGGCCGGCCGGGTCGAACCACGGCTCGGCCATCCGCTCCGCGAGGTTCTCGGCGTCCATCGAACCCTGCTCGGGGTGGTGCGCGAAGGCCGCCGCATTGACCCGCAGGAGCTCGGCCTCGTCGCCCGGCTGGAACCCGCGGATCTCAACCGTGCTTGAGGATGCGGGCAGCTCGCTGGAGACGGGACGACGCATCACCCACAGCTCGCGGGCGCGGTCGAAGCCGTGACGCTTCGCGAGCACGGCGGCCGCCGGGTGGTCGCCGTGGGACCACGCCGAATGTGTCAGGGGTGCGGCCTCGGCCGCGAGCGTCGTACCGAAGCCGGCACCGCGTGCGGAGGGCGCCACCGCGAGGTCGACGCCCTCGTCGTGCAGCAGGGCGAAGCCGGAGTCGCCGATCAGCCACAGGCGCGAGCCCTCGAGTCCGCGGTTCTTGAGGCGCAGGGTGGCCGACTCGTCGAGCGGGTCCTGCCGGTCGCCGGTCGCGCACGCCGCGCGGATCCGTTGCAGGGCGGTCAGGACCTCGTCGTCGAGCGCGGTGATCTCGGTCAGCAGTGCGGAGGTCATGGGGCGACCCTAGCCACCCCGGGTCAGGAGTCGGCGGACTCCTGGGCCGATTGTGCGGCGTCTTCCTTCTCCTTGGTCGGCACCATGAAGCGGTAGCCGACGTTGCGGACGGTGCCGATCAGCGTCTCGTGCTCCGGTCCGAGCTTGGCGCGGAGGCGGCGTACGTGCACGTCGACGGTGCGGGTACCGCCGAAGTAGTCGTAGCCCCAGACCTCCTGGAGCAGCTGCTGGCGCGAGAAGACCCGACCCGGGTGCTGGGCCAGGAACTTCAGCAGCTCGAACTCCTTGAACGTCAGGTCGAGCGTGCGGCCGCCGAGCTTGGCGGTGTACGTCGCGTCGTCGACGACCACCTCGCCGCTGCGGATCACGTGGGCGTCGGGATCGTCGGCCTCGCGCTGCTGGGCCAGCCTGCCGATGGCGAGCTTGATCCGGGCCTCGAGCTCGGCCGGTCCGCAGGTGTGCAGCACGACGTCGTCCATGCCCCAGTCGGCTGCGACCACCGCGAGGCCACCCTCGGTGGTGATCAGCAGGACAGGGGCGTCGGAGCCGGTCGTGCGGATCAGGCGACAGAGGTCACGCGCGTGGGCCAGCTCCTGGCGCCCGTCGACCAGGAGCAGGTCGGCGTCGGGCGCCTCGAGCAGGGCGCTGCCCTCGGAGGGGAGGATGCGGACCTGGTGGTTGAGCAGGGCCAACCCCGGAAGCACGTCGGCTGACGGTTGGAGGGCGCTGGTCAGTAGGAGAAGTGTGCTCACGGGCGCTCCTTCCACGTGGTGATCCGCAGACGCAGATAAGGAAGGATATCGGTCATGACCCCTGATTCCGCTGCGTCGCCGCAGAGAGAGACGCAGATCATCGTGCGCTACTGGGCCTCCGCGCGGGCTGCGTCGGGCGTGAACGAGGACGTGCTCGCGGTCGAAGGGCCGCTCACGCTGACCGAGGTCCGGGCCCGCGCGCTGGCCCTGCACCCCGATTCCGACACCCTCGAGCGGGTCATCGGGGTGTGCTCGGTGCTGGTCGACGACGAGCCCGCGGGGAGGCAGGATCCGGACACCGTGCGGGTGCGACCCGGCCAGTCGGTGGAGTTCCTACCGCCGTTCGCCGGTGGCTGAGCCGGGAACACCCGGCGGCGCACGTCGGTTGAGGCTCACGTGACCACCGGCCAGATCGTCCTGCTCGTCGTCGTACCCCTCGCCCTGGCGTTCGGGGTGTGGCGGGCGTACGCCGACGGCCGGTTCCGCGGCACGCACAAGGTGCACGGCGCGCCCGAGGTCGAGGAGGAGCGGGTCGAGAGCATCCTCGACGCCACCGACATCGAGCACACGCTGGGGGAGAAGGCCACGCTCCTGCAGTTCTCCAGCGCGTTCTGCGCCCCGTGCCGCGCCACCCGGCGGGTGCTGTCCGACATCGCCGGTATCGTCCCCGGGGTGGAGCACATCGAGGTCGACGCCGAGCACCACCTCGAGCTGGTCCGCCGCGTGGGCATCCTGCGTACGCCGACCACGCTGGTCCTCGACCCGCACGGCCGGGAGGTCACCCGGGCGACCGGGGCGCCGCGCAAGGAACAGGTGCTGGCGGCGCTGGCCCGGCTCTAGGAGCACGCTCCTGTCGGCGTCAGGCCTTCTGGACGAACACCATCAGGGTGGAGGCCAGACGGGGCGGGGTGAGCCGGTCGAGGAACTGCGCGGCCCGCCAGGCCGGCACGGAGTTGCCCATGTAGGTCGGCTCGGAGCTGTGGCCGTAGACGACCAGCCGGTTCGGCTCGGGGAAGAGCCGTGCGAGGTGTCGTCGGGTGTTCATGTGGTACTCCACCGGGAACACGTCCTCCGCCTTGCGGCCGGGCTGGAGCCTGGAGAGCACCCGGGTGTGCAGGTGGTTCGGCACGGACCGGGCGCCGAGTCCGATCAGTCCCCACTTGTTCGGCGTACGCGCGGCGAACCAGCCGCCGGGCCTCAGCACGCGCAGCACCTCGGCGGCGACACCGGGTGCGTCGGCCTCGGTGACGTGCTCGAGCACGTAGTCGGCCAGCACCAGGTCGAAGCTCTGGTCGGGGTACGGAATCGGTGAGCCCGGGGGCACGACCAGGGCGTCCTCGAGCGTGGGGTTGGAGATGACGGCGGTGTCGACGTCGATGCCGACCACTCGGCGCACCCGCTCGTGGAAGGACCGCAGCGCCAGATGGGTGGCCGGCATCGGGTCGTGGGCCCACTGGCCACGGCCGGCGCCGAAGTCGAGCACCTCCGACTCGGGCGTCAGCAGGGCGTTGACCCGCGTGTAGAAGTCGACGAAGCCGTCGTGCCGGGTGAAGCCGCCGACCGCAGCCTCGGGATAGAGGCGGGCCAGCGTCTCACCGGGCTGGAAGTGGTCGTCACCGGTCGCGGCCGTGGGCGGCGCCGCGGGCTCGGACGTCGTCATGCCGGGGCCGTTCATGCGGGATACCCCAGTCGCTCGGCGAGGCCCGGCGAGAGGGCCTCGACGGCCGCGTAGTGCTCCTCGTTGAACAGGTCGCGGAAGGTCTTGCGGTCGAGGCGGTAGTGCGACTCGGACCCGGCGTCGCGCTGGGCCAGGTCCTTGACCTGCAACGCCTCGCGGGAGACGTCGGACAGCACGGTCTCGAACTCGTCGGGCGTGAGGTCGATCTCGCAGTGCTTGAAGATCGCGGACAGGTTGGTGCGGGCATCGGCCGAGACCTCCTCGAGCTTGAACGTCGCGACATTCGGGTCGTCGACATCGAGCCAGGTGGCCATCTCGAGCAGTCGCGAGCCGCCGAGGCGGATCACCTCGAGCAGCCCCTCCTCGATCGGCTTCGACCGCAGGTCCTCACGGAAGTCCTCGTAGCCGGCGACCGGCCGATGCGTGCCGATCGCGGAGAAGTAGCCGGAGACGAAGAGGTCGCGCGGGTCGCGGAACATGTAGATCAGGCGGTAGGGGTGGCGGTGCGTCATCGCGAGGTACTCGTCGTGGCTGAAGTAGAGGCCCGGGACGAACGTCCCCGCCGGGAACGGCTTGGAGGGCTTCAGCTGGTAGTCGAGCTGGGGCAACGTGAACAGCCCCGTGTGGCGGCGTACGACGGGGTGGTCGAGGAGCGCCTTCATCCACTGGCTGCCGGCCTTGGGCGACCCGGCGGCGTAGAGGTTCGCGATCGCCGGCACCCGGCCGGAGCGCTCCAGACGTACGCCGCGCGCCCGGGCGGCAAGGTGCACGCCGCGCTTGATGGTGTTGCGGGCGGGATCCCACTGGACGGCCCGGGTGGCCCACTCGCGGACTGCGCCGTCGTGGGCACGCGCCTCGGGTGTTGACGGCGACAAGCGAAACCTCCGGGTGGCAGTGCTCGATGGTGAAGGGCGTAGCCGCGCCGCATCAGGCGCGTTGTAAGGGAAACGTCCGGGAGACGTGTTCGGTTACGCTACCCGCGGCCGTCCGTTGCCGGAGGATCGCAGCCAGGGGCCGAGGACAACGAGGGATGGCTTGAGTCAGAGCAAGCAGTCGGTGGGGTCGGCGGGCCGTCGACTGAGCGTGATCACGATCGACCAGGTCGTCTCGGGCGCCTCGAACCTGCTGATCGCCGTGCTGGCTGCACGCTTCCTCGGCGTCGCGTCCTTCGGGCTCTTCGGCATCATCTTCATGGTCTACGTGACCGCCCAGGGGCTGGCCCGGGCGATGGTCTGCGAGCCCGTCCTGGTGCACCCCGAGGAGGCCGTGGAGCGTCCGGGAGCGGTGATCGGGTCGGCCAGCGTGGTCGGATCTTTGATCGCGCTGGTGGTGCTGGCCAGCGGCCTCGTGGCGCACTTCTTCGACGCCGACCTGCGCAACGGCCTGCTGGTCCTGGCGGTGAGCCTGCCGTTCCTCGTGCTGCACGACCTCGGCCGCTATCTCGGCTTCGCGACCCACCGACCGACCCGCTCGCTGGCCCTCGACCTGGTCTGGCTGGTCCTGCTCGTCGCCGCGATCGTGGCCCTCTTCGCGCTCGACCGGCAGACGCTCACCTGGTTCATGGTGGCGTGGGCCGGCACCGGAGCCGTCGCGGCGCTCCTGGTCCTCTGGCAGTACCGCCACCACCGGATCACCCCGAACCTGTCGTGGCTCCGGTCGAAGTGGAGCTTCTCCTGGCGCTACATGCTCTCGTTCGTCGCGACGTACGGCGCCTCGCTGGCCACGACCGTCGCGATCGCCGCCGTCGCCGGAGCGCGTGCCTTGGGTGGCGTGCGAGGCGCGTTGCTGCTGGTGCGGCCGTTCATGACCTTCCAGACCGCGTCGGTGGCCGCCGGCATCGCCGAGATCGCGCACCTCGACGCCGGTCGGGCCGTGCTGCGTCGCCATGCCCGTCGTACGACGGTGCTCACCGTGCTGGTGGCGGTGCTGAACCTGCTCGTGCTGCTGTTCCTGCCGACCTGGCTGGGTCGTGCGGTGCTCGGCGAGACCTGGGAGGTGACCGAGCCGTTGATGCTGCCGGCCGGTCTGCAGATCGTGTTCCTGGCGCTGGTCACCGGTCCGCGCTCCGGGTTGCTCGGCGTACGCGCGATCCAGAAGACCGTGGTGATCGACGTGGCCAGCACAGTGATCCTGCTGGTGCTGACGGTGGCCGGCGCCGCGGTCGACGGGGCAGTCGGTGCGTTCTGGGGCTGCGCGATCGGTCAGGGCGTGATCGCCGCAATCTGGTGGTCCGTCTTCTGGGGCCACACGGGTCGTGCCCGGGGCGGGCGGCACGCCCGACGCACGCGTGACCTCACCCCGGCCGCCTTCGTTGGCCAGACAGACACCGACCTGTGAAGGGGCCCCACCTGTGCTGAACTTCCTCCGCTTCGTGAAATACGCCCTGCTGCGTGGCCGCGACGCCGTGATCGGCAAGAACATCGCCAACCTGAACCGCCTGGTCAAGGCCGGCCGGGTGACCGTCGGGGAGCACACGTACGGCGGCCCGCCGATGATCAAGGTCTTCGACCACGACAACACGAAGCTGACGATCGGGAAGTACTGCTCGATCTCCGGTGACGCGCTGATCCTGCTCGGTGGACGGCACGCCACGGACGCGTTGACGACCTACCCGCACCGCATCCTCTGGAAGATGGAGGGGGCCGGCAAGGACGGTTTCCCGATGCCTTCGGAGGACTCGTCGATCGGCTCGGACGTGTGGCTGTGCGACAACGCCATCGTGCTCACCGGCATCCGCATCGGCCACGGCGCGATCATCGGCGCGGGCGCCGTAGTGACCAAGGACGTGCCCGACTACGCGATCGTCGGGGGCAACCCGGCGAAGGTGATCTCCTACCGGTTCCCCGAGGAGCAGCGCAAGGCGCTCCTCGACATCGCCTGGTGGGACTGGCCCGACGAGGACGTCCGCGAGGCCGTCCCGCTGATCGCCGGCAAGGACGTCGACGCGTTCATCGCCCACGCCGCAGAGCGCGACCGGCGGCTCGGTCGCGGCTGACCGGAGTCAGCTCTTGCGCCAGTAGGCCCCGAAGTCGTCGATCTGGATGATCTCGTCGGTGATGCCGTGCTGGGCGCGGTAGTCGAGCACCGCCTGGCCGGCCTGGGAGGCGTGGCTGCCGAAGTCGTCGATGATGCAGAAGCCGCCGGGGGCGAGCTTGGGGTAGAGCGGCTCGAGTGCCTGGATCGTCGACTCGTACATGTCGCCGTCGAGGCGCATGAGCGAGAGCTGGTCGATCGGGGCGGTCGGCAGGGTGTCCTTGAACCAGCCGACGAGGAACTCGACCTGGTCGTCGAGCAGGTCGTACCTGCGGAAGTTGTGCTCGACGATCTTGGTGCCGACCGCGAGACCACTCCACTTGTAGTGGGTGTCGCCCGCGTCCGCGGCATACCGGTCGGCATCCGGCTCGGGCAGTCCCTGGAACGAGTCGGCCACCCACACCTTGCGCGCGGTGTCGCCCCACGCCTTGAGGTTGGCGCGCATGAAGATCGTCGCGCCGCCCCGCCACACGCCGGTCTCGATCAGGTCGCCGGGGACACCCTCGGCCTCGATCGTGGCGATCGCCTCCTGGATGTTGTCCATCCGCTTCAGGCCGATCATCGACTCCGAGCGCGAGGGCCAGTCCTGCCCCACCTCGCGCAGCTCGGGGGAGTACGGGCGCTTGTAGGCGATTTCCAGGTTGAACCTGTTCGCGAGCCTTCCGGCCGCGTGCGCGCCACGCTTGAGCACCTGCGTGGCGGTTGCCCGGTTGAGGCCCGGCTCACCGAGAGTGCCGGTGCCGACGCTGCGTGCGCCACCGAGAATCGTGTCGTTGTCCTCGGCCAGGGCGCCGGTCAGGCTGCGCTTGACGAGGTCGAGGTAGAGATCGCGGAGGACTGCATCAGATGTGGACACGCGCAGGAACATAACACCCATACGTGGCCCGGATCACCGTGTTGAACGCCGCACGAAATGCCCGTATCCCGGCCTCGACTCAGTCGTTGAACCTGCCGACCGCCACTCTTCTGCGAAGGCCACGATGTCGGACCTGACCTACTGCACGATCCTCGCCACCAACTACCTTCCGAAGGCGTTGTCGCTGGCCGAGAGCCTTGCCGAGCATCACCCGGACGCCGAGCTCGTCGTGCTGCTGATCGACTGCGCGAACGACTCCGAGCTCCCCGACATCAGTCACGCCGACCTGCCCGGCGTACGCCTCGTCTCCACGGCGTTCCTGGGCCTTCCCCAGGCGCAGGTCGACCACCTGGCGATGATCTACGACCTCGTCGAGTTCGCCACCGCGATCAAGCCGCTGGCCTTCAAGCGGGTGCTCGAGACGGCCGAGCAGGTCGCCTACCTCGATCCCGACACCTACGTCACCGCGCCGATGGAGGAGCTCTCGAAGGAGCTCGACGCCAGCGACGGCGGTATCCTGCTCACCCCGCACTTCCTCGAGCCGCTGCCCGAGGGGGGACCGGTCGCACAGGGCCACCTGCTCACCGTCGGCGTCTACAACCTCGGCTTCGGCGCATGGGACCGGCGGGCCCTGGAGTTCCTCGACTGGTGGTGGGCTCGCCTCAAGGAGGAGTGCCTCTTCGACTACCTCTCGGGACTGTTCGTCGACCAGAAGTGGATGGACATCGGCAGCGTGCTCTACCAGGCCCGCAGCCTGCGCCACTACGGCTACAACGTGTCGGTGGTGAACCTCCACGAGCGTCCGATCGGCGCCGACTCGTCCGGCCTCGTCATGCTGACCACGGGCGAGCCGCTGCGGCTCTTCCACTTCCACGCGTTCGACCCTGACAACCCGACCGAGCTGTCGACCCGCCAGACCGGGTCGACCTCGGAGCTGCGCAGCTCGAGCGAGGCCGTCGACGCACTGTGCCGTGAGTACGCCGACCGGGTGCTGCGGCACCGTTCGGCGCTCGGCGGTGCGCCGGCGTACCCCTACTGGACCGACTCGTCGGGCAGGCGCATCTCTCGCCAGCTGCGTCGGGCCTACCGGCTCTCGAGTGCGGGCCTCGAGGATTCGGCGCTGCCGTCGGCCTTCGCCGCGTCGGACGCGGAGGCCTTTGCGGCCTGGCGACGGAGGTCGTGGAAGAAGAAGAGCCGCGAGCTCCTGGGCGATGCGGCAAAGAGTGCCCGGCTGGCCCTGCCGGAGGAGTACGGCCGGCTGCGCAGCCGCTTCCCGAAGCTGGCCAGCTCGATGAAGGGCAAGCTGGTCGGCAAGTCGGGCATCTGGGGCTGATTGCGCCCCGGCGTACGCTCGACGGCATGAACCACCGGGAGGACGACGCCAGGGCGCGTGCCTCCGTGCTGATCGGGTCGCTGGTCGCCACCGCCCTGGCCCTGCTGGCGCCTGTCGTGCTCGCCCCGACGCCGGAGTCGAACGGTGGCCTGGCGGCGGTCGCGCTCGCCATCATCGCCCTCGCAGTCGGGGCGCTCGCGCACGTCGGCAGCTCGATGGCCGGGCACACCGCCCGGGCGCTGGCCGCCTCGCCGTCGCGCGGTCGTGACGCCGCGCCCGTGCCGTTGGGCCGGGTCACCGACCCCGTCCACCACCCGATCCGTCCACGTGCTCCCGGACTCGCCTGACCCTCGCCACTCGCGCGAGCCGTCAGGTCCGTCCATCCCAACTCCTGGAGCACTCCATGTCTCTTCTCGACCCGTTGACCCATGCCCTCGCAGCGGTGGTTGCCGCTGCCCACACCACACTCACCCACCTCGGCGCAGCACCCACGTCCAGCCTCACCTGGCTGGTCTGCCTGGCCGCCGTCGTGGTCGTCGTACGCCTTGCCCTGCTGCCGCTGGTGGTGCACGGCGTGCGCACGGCCCACGCCGGTGCGCGGGCCCGGCCTCAGCTGCAGGAGCTCGCCAAGCAGCATCGCGACCACCTCAAGGACCCTGAACGAATGCGGGCCTACCTGGACGAGCGGCGCCGGATCTCGGCCGAGCACGGCGTCTCACGTCTCGGCTGCCTGCCGTTGCTGGTGCAGCTGCCGATCTGGTTCGCGCTCTACCGGGTCGTCTCGGACGTCGCGGCCGGTGTGCCGGTCGGTGCGATGAGCTCCGGTCTGGTCGCCTCGCTGGGCGCGGCCACGCTGGTCGGCGTGCCGCTGGCCGACCGGGGCTACCTCGGTGGCGGGCCGACGCACCTGCTGGTCGTGGCTGGCCTCGCGGCCACCGCGGCGGCCCTGTCGTTCGTGACCCAGAAGTTCCTCGTCGCGCCCAACACGGTGCTGACCGATGCGCCCGAGGCGATGCTCAAGGCGCAGCAGTGGATGCCGCTGTTGTCCGCGGTCGGCATGGTCGTCGCGGGCGGGGTCGTGCCGGTGGCGCTGCTCGTCTACTGGGTGGTCAACGCGATGTGGACCTGCGGCCAGTCGGCCGTGGTGTGGCGCTGGTTCCCGACGCCCGGGTCACCTGCCGCCGCACGCTAGGAGGGCGGCGCGGGTCTGCTGGACGGTGCGGCGCCAGGTGAACTCCGCGGCGTGGGCGCGGGCCGCCTCGAGGCGGTCGGCGTCGAAGCCCGCGGCGCGTACGACGGCATTGGCCAGTGCAGGTGCGGAGAACGACGTCATCACCGAGGCGTGACCGCCGGCGACCTCGAGGCTGGCCGGCTCGGGTCCGATCACGACCGGGATGCCGAGCAGCATGCCCTCGACGACCGGTAGTCCGAAGCCCTCGAAGTCGGAGGGGAAGACGATCATCGACGCGCCGGCCATGGTGGCGCGGAACTCGGGCTCGGGCAGGTACGGCGCGAGGGTGACCAGGTCGGTCAGGCGCAGCTCGGCGACCCGGGCGGCCAGGGCGGTGCGCTGGCCGCCGGTGCCGAGCACGGTCAGCGGCGGCATCGCCATCCCTCGACGTCGCCCGTCGGCCCAGGCGTCGAGGACCAGGCCGGGGTTCTTGTTGGAGTGGTGCGCGAACGTGACTGCGGGGCCCGTCTGCTCGGGCCTGGGCCACGCCAGCACGTGGTCGGCTCCGTGGTGCACGACGGCCGCGGTCGTCGTACGCAGGTCGGGGTGCAGACGGAACAGGTCGTCGAGGCTCCGCTGCGACACCGAGACGATCACGTCGGCCAGGTCGTAGGCCCGGTCGTACGCGACCCGGCGCAACAGCCGGCGCGGGCGGGAGAACTGCTCGGGGCGCAGCTCGTGGCGGAGGTCGTGGACGACCACGCCGAGGGGCACGCCGACGCGCACGAGGCTGGTGGACGGCATCGTCGCCAGGACGGCGTCCGCGCCGAAGTCGGTGACCAGTCTCCTGGTGACCACGGACTGCTTGAACGGGCGGCCCACCGGACCGGGCCGCGGGATCCTCACCTCGTGACGACTGTGCCGACCGGTGTCGAGGTCGGAGCCTTCCCGGACCATCACCAGCAGGTGGTCGCCCAAGTCATCGGCCTGTTCGTCCCAGCTGGCCAGCAGGTTCTCGACGTAGGTCCGGATGCCACCGAAGTCGGCGGCCAGCGCGTCGACCAGGACCCTCATGCGGTGCGCTCCTTCATGGCGGAAGACTACTCACGGGTATGAGTTTCCAGGTTCCCGCGTACCCGGCGGTTGGCATGTGCAATTGTTGACGGCGTGAACAACGGGGACAGTGTCGTTCGTGCGCAGGATTCGGGGCACGCGGCAGGGCATGACTACGTCAAGGGATCGCCGCACCTGCGGCACCGTCGGCTGCGCGAGGACATCGAAGGACGGCTGACCGGCCTGGTCCACGACGCCATCTCGCGCACGGGTGCCTGCCGGGTGCTCGAGATCGGTGCCGGGCACGGCACGTTCACCGACGTGCTCGTGGCGGCCGGTGCCACGGTGACCGTCACCGAGGCCAGCGAGGCGAGCGCCGACCACCTGCGCAGGTCGTACGCCGGCGATGACCGGGTGTCGGTGTTCCACGACGAGACCGGCGAGTTCGTGCTCGACCAGGACGAGACCTGGGACCTCGCGGTGATGATCAGCGTCGTGCACCACATCCCCGAGTACCTCAAGTTCTTCCACCGTCTCCAGGACCTCATCGCTCCAGACGGGGCGATCTTCTCCGTCCAGGACCCGCTGTTCTACCCGCGCCGCTCGCGCGCCTCCCACCTGGCCAGCCGCGGCACCTACTTCGCCTGGCGGCTCGGGCAGGGCAACTACGCGCGTGGCCTCGCCACCCGGATCCGCCGGCTCCGTGGGGTGTACGACGAGACTGTCGAGTCCGACCTGGTCGAGTACCACGTCGTGCGACAGGGCGTTGACGAGGAAGCCATCCGGGACCTGCTGTCCGAGCGTTTCCACGTCGAGGTGTTCACCTACTGGTCGACACAGGGGCCCGTGTGGCAGCGCCTCCTCGAGAGGAGCGCCCTGCGCTCGGACTTCGGGATCCAGGCCACCAACCACCGCCCCTGACCCAGCCACCGGCCGTCCTCGTTGCATGGCTCGGCGGTCAGACCGGATCGAGGTAGGTCACCGCGTCGGCCACTCCGGTGCGGAGTCTGGCCAGCTCGGCGCGCACCATCTGCTCGATCGTCTCGCGCAGGGTGATCGTCGGCCACCAGCCCAGGTTGGTCGCGGCGCGCGTCGAGTCGCCGTACGCGCCGCCGAAGTCGTTTCGTCGCGCCTGTTCACCCGACGCCCGGACGACCCGTCGTGAGTTCTGATCGACCCGTCGTGAGTTTTGCGGGTCGTCCGGAACTGGCGACGGGTCGTCCGGAACTGGCGACGGGTCGGCGCGGGCTGCCTCGAGGGCCCACGCCGCGACGTCGGCGAGGCGGTGCGTCCGACCAGTCGCGATCACGTACTCGCCGTACGGCGCACCCACCGCCAGCGCGAACGCCCGGACGTGGTCGGCGGCGGCACCCCAGTCGCGGGTCACCGACGGGTCGCGCAGGGCGATCCCGTCGGCCCGGCCCAGAGCGACCTCGGCGGCCTGGCGGGCGATGGTGGGCAGCACGAAACCCGCGTCGTGCAGGGGACTGGTGTGCCCGAAGAGCACCAGGTTGCTGGCCCGGGCGCCGGCGGTGCGCGCCTCGGCCACGGCCACGTGGGCGTGTGTCTTCGCCTCGCCGTACGGGCTGACCGGGTTGAGCGGAGTGTCCTCGGTGACGGCTCCGGCCTCGACCGGGCCGAAGATCTCGGACGACGAGGCCTGGATGAAGTCCATGCCGGACGAGCTGATCACCGACAGCATCCCGAGCACCGCCCGGTGGTTGACCGCATCGGTCAGCTCGGGGGAGTCCCAGGACGCGCCGACCGACGACAGTGCGGCCAGGTTGTGGACGGCGTCGGGGCGGTGCTGGCGGACCAGCGACTCGAAGGACGCGGTCGATCGCACGTCGAGCTCCTCGAGGGTGACGCCGGGCAGGTAGACCGCCAGCCGAGGGTCGTCGTGGGTCGTGACCGTGCCGATCACCCGGTCGCCCGCGGCAAGGAGGTGCCGGGCCAGCAGGATGCCGTCCTGCCCGCCGACCCCGGTGACCAGGTGCGTGCGGCCGGTCATCGCTCGATCAGCCGCGCCATCTTCTCCAGGTCGGCGTCAACCATGATGCGCGCCAGCTCGTCGGGCAGGGTCGCGGCCTTCCAGCCCAACAGCGACTGGGCCTTCGACGCGTCGCCGATGAGCGCGTCGACCTCGGTCGGGCGCTCGTAGCGGGAGTCGTGGGTGACGTGCTCCTCCCAGTCGAGCCCGACGTGGGCGAAGGCGGCGGCGCAGAATTCGCGCACCGAGGTGCCGACGCCCGTGGCCAGGACGTAGTCGTCGGGCACGTCGCGCTGGAGCATCCGCCACATGCCCTCGACGTACTCCGGCGCGTAGCCCCAGTCGCGCACCGCGTCGAGGTTGCCGAGGTCGAGCCGGTCCTTGACGCCGAGCTTGATGGCGGCCGCGCCGAGCGTGATCTTGCGGGTCACGAAGGACTCACCGCGCCGCGGGGACTCGTGGTTGAAGAGGATTCCCGAGACCGCGAACAGGTCGTAGGCCTCGCGGTAGTTCACCGTCACCCAGTGCGAGTAGAGCTTCGCCGCGCCGTACGGCGACCGCGGGTAGAACGCCGACGACTCCCTCTGCGGAGGCGGCGTCGCGCCGAACATCTCTGAGGTGGAGGCCTGGTAGAAGCGACAGTCGATGCCGGCGGCGCGGATCGCCTCGAGCAACCGGAGGGTGCCGACGGCGTCGGTCGAGGCGGTGTACTCGGGCATCTCGAAGGACACCTTCACGTGGCTCTGCGCGCCCAGGTTGTAGACCTCGTGCGGCTCGATCTTGTGGATCAGGTTGACCAGGCTGACCCCGTCGGTCAGGTCGCCGTAGTGCAGCGTCAGGTGCGGGTTGTCGTGCAGGTGGTCGATGCGGCTGCGGTTCAGCGTCGAGGCGCGCCGCACCAGCCCGTGGACGTCGTACCCCTTCTCGAGGAGCAGCTCGGCGAGGTAGGAGCCGTCCTGGCCGGTGATCCCGGTGATGAAGGCCCGCTTCATGCGGTCAGCGCCTGGCCGGGAGTGGCCGCGAGCGGGCGTCGGGCATAGACGTCGAGCACGATGCGTGGCGCCAATCCCTTGTCCAGCAGGCGATCCACGCCCTTGGAGACGACTTCGCCGCCGCGTCCCTTGAGGCCGAGCGAGGCGAGGTAGGGCGCGGCCTGCAGCGAGTAGCGCGCCTGCGGCGTGACCTGTACGTCGACGAAGCCCGCGCGTTCCAACGCGACGGTCATGCTGCGGCGGGTGTGCAGGAGCCAGTGGTGCTGCGCGATGCGGCGGTCGACCCAGCGGCTGACCCGTCCGCGCGAGGCCCGGAGCGCGCCGAGTGCCATCGCGTCGATCGTGCAGCGGTACGGCGTCTGCAGGAAGAGCACGCCGCCGGGCTTCAGCAGCGAGAAGCACTCGTCGAGGAGCTCGTCGGGGGAGGGCACGTGGGCCAGCACGCACCACAGGGTCACGGCGTCGTTCGCTGCAGGCAGGTCGAGGGCCGAGAGGTCGCCGAGGTCGAGGTCGATGTCGAACTTCGAACGCGCGATCTCGATGGCCGCCTCGAGCAGCTCGTTGCCCCCGACGTCGTACCCGCGTGACCTGGCGAAGTCGAGGAACGCTCCGTCGCCGGCGCCGATGTCGTAGATCTTCGGCTGGCCGGCGCCTGTCTCGAGACCAAGGCGGGATGACAGCTCGTCGAGGGTCTCGGCCCATGCGGCGGCGGTGACGCCGTCGCGCTTGAGCTGGAACCACGCCTCGCGTTGCTCGACCGAGATCGTGTCGAGCCCGACGGTCTCGACCGGCGCCAGCTCGTCGCGCTGCCCCCAGCCGACCAGGCCGCAGGAGGTGCAGCGGAAGTTGCGTCGCCCGGTGCGCCGGGACACCGGATAGGGGTGCAGTCCGCGCGAGTGGCAGGCGGGGCAGGTCTGGACAGCCATCAGGGAACGGAGCCTTCCGGTTCGTGAACCCGAGAAGCATAACCATCCGGTAACCGGGTCGTTGAAGTCTTCCGTGAGGGCCGGGGGCCTCTCCATACCGTTGTCCAGTCGCTTGGAGGGCTGTCGTGTCGAAACCCGTGGATGTCCTGGTCGCCGGTGGCGGCGGGTTCATCGGAGGCCACCTCGTGGCCGACCTGTTGCGACAGGGAAAGACCGTTCGCTCGGTCGACGTGAAGCCGCAGTCCGAGTGGTACCAGGTGCACCCCGACGCCGAGAACGTCGTCGGCGACCTCTCCCTGCTCGACACCGCGATGACGCAGACTGCGGGCGCCGAGGAGGTCTACATGCTGGCCGCCGACATGGGTGGCATGGGCTTCATCGAGAACAACAAGGCCCTCTGCATGCTGACGGTGCTGACCAGCACGCACATGCTGCAGGCCGCCCGCGAGCACGACGTGCAACGCTACTTCTACTCGTCGTCCGCCTGCGTGTACGCCGCGGACAAGCAGACCGACACCGACATCACCGCCCTCAAGGAGGCCGACGCCTACCCGGCCATGCCGGAGGACGGCTACGGCTGGGAGAAGCTCTTCACCGAGCGGATGTGCCGCCACTTCGAAGAGGACTTCGGGCTCACCACCCGGATCGCGCGCTACCACAACGTCTACGGCCCCGAGGGCACGTGGGAGGGCGGTCGCGAGAAGGCTCCGGCCGCCGTGTGCCGCAAGATCGCCACCGCCGCGATCACCGGCGAGCACCAGATCGAGATCTGGGGCGACGGCGAGCAGACCCGCTCGTTCATGTACATCGACGACTGTCTCAAGGGCTCGCAGATGATCCTGGCCGGCGACTCGAACGCCCCGGTCAACCTCGGCTCCGACGAGCTCGTCTCGATCAACCAGCTGGTCGACATCGTCGAGGGCATCGCCGGCATCCGGTGCGAGCGCAACCACAAGCTCGACGCACCGCAGGGTGTGCGTGGCCGCAACAGTGACAACACCCAGATCCAGGAGACCTACGGCTGGGCGCCGTCGATCTCGCTGGCCGACGGCCTCGCCTCGACGTACGCCTGGGTCTTCGACCAGGTGAAGCGTTCGATCGGCTGATCATGCGCGTCCTCGTCCACGACTACGCCGGACACCCCTTCCAGGTCGAGCTCAGCCGCGAGCTGGCCGGGCGCGGCCACGACGTGACCCACTCGTGGTGCGACGCCTACAGCTCGGGCAAGGGCCACCTGGCCGCGGAGGCGGGGGAGACGCTCCGGTTCCGGCCGATCGGCCAGGGCGAGAAGATCGAGAAGCTCGCCTTCGCCCGCCGCCTCGTCCAGGAGCTGCGGTTCGGCCTCGAGCTGGCCCGGCTGGCCCGCGCCGAACGTCCCGACACGGTGATGGTGGCCAACGCCCCCATCCCGACCCTGGTGGTCTTCGCGGCGTTCCTCCTCGTACGCCGCACGCCGTGGGTGCTGTGGCACCAGGACGTGCAGGCGGTGGCCATCAAGTCGTTCGCCGGCAAGCAGCTCTCGCGTGGGTTTGCCCTTGTGGGCAAGGCGATTGAGGCCGGGGAGAAGTGGTGCTCCCGGCGCGCGGCAGCCGTGGTCGTGATCGCCGAGTCGTTCCTCGACGTGCACCGCCAGTGGGGCACCTCCGACAAGACGACGGTGATCCCCAACTGGGCGCCGCTCGACGAGATCTACCCGGTCGACCGCAAGAACGACTGGGCCGTCGACCACGAGCTCGACGACGTGAAGACGCTGCTCTACTCCGGCACGCTCGGCCTCAAGCACAACCCGGCGTTGCTGGTCGGCCTGGCCCGTGAGGTCATCGACGGCGGCCAGCCGGTGCGCCTCGTGGTGGTCAACGAGGGCCCCGCGGTCGACGTGCTCCGTGACGCCGCGGCGCGCCTCGACGTCCCCCTGACCCTGCTGCCGTTCCAGCCCTACGACCGGCTGCCGGAGGTGCTCGGCTCGGGCGACCTTCTGGTGGTGCTGCTCGAGCAGGACGCCGGCGCGTTCTCGGTACCCTCCAAGACGCTGTCCTACCTGTGTGCGGGACGCCCGGTGCTCGGCCTGATGCCCTCGGAGAACCTGGCCGCCGGCATGATCGCGTCGGTCGACGGCTGCGTCCTGCCGCCCGATGCCGAGTCGCTGCCGGCCGCTGCGGAGTGGGTGCGCGAGGTCATCGCCGATCGGGAGCTGCGCGACGAGCTCGGGGAGAAGTCGCGCTTCCTGGCCGAGCAGGAGTTCGCGCTCGACGGCTGCGCCGACAAGTTCGAGGAGATCCTGCAGCTTGCTGTCCGCTGACTCACACCTCTCCCTGCAGCGTCTCCTTCTTCAGCGCCGCGACCTCGTCGGCGATCTGCGCCTGCAGGCCCACGCGGTGGAAGAACTTCAGGCTCTCCGGCAGCGAACGGACTGCCTCGGCCGGGTTGCCGCGGTAGAGCGTCAGGTTCGTGGTCAACGGAGTCGTGACGACCGAGCCGGCCGAGATGATCGAGCGGTCCGGCACGCTGCTGCTGAGCAGGGTGCAGTTCGACATCACCACGCTGCGCGCGCCGAGCACCACCGGCTTGCTCTCGAAGCGGTCCTTCACGAGGTTCAGGTTGTGGGTCAGGATCGAACAGCGGAAGCCCGCCACCACGGCGTACTCCTTGAGCTCGATGAGGTCGGAGCAGTCGAGCTCGTGGGCCACCGTGATCATCGCGTAGTCGCCGAGGACCAGGCTCGGGTTGCGGTTCGGCTTCTTGAACACCGTGGAGGCCAGCGGGATCCCGGCGATCCGGTTGCGGGTCGCGATGCTCGCGCCCTCCCCGAGCCGCAGCTCCTCGAGGTCGCGGATGATGTTCATCGGGCCGATGCTGGAGCCCGGCCCGAGGGTGACCTTGCGGACCATGACCAGGCTGCGCCCGATGTACGCCGTGGGGTCGACGTCCCACTTCAGCACATGACGGGCCAGCAGGTGCTTGAGGCGCTGGGGCAGCACGATCATCAGGACGGCAAGGGCGAGGCGCACCGCGACACCATATCCACAAACCCCCGCTGGTTGAGGAGGTCGTTCTGCGACCATCTCGAAACCAGAGTCCGCCTCACGACCAGCCAAGGAGCACCCGCATGAGCACCCAGCCCGCCGCGCACTATGACCGCGTGCACGAGGCGTGGACGCTGATCATGGGCGAGGAGTTCCACTACGGGCACTTCGCGACGCCGACCACCGCGCTCGACGTGGCGACCGGTGCGCTGACCTCCGAGATGCTCGAGCTGGCCGGAATCGGCGAGGGCGACCGCGTGCTCGACATCGGGTGCGGCACCGGCCGCCAGTCGTGCGACCTGGCGGAGCAGCTCGGGGCGAAGGTCCTCGGCATCACGACGTCGGCCAGCGGAGTCGCAGCGGCCACCGCGCTGGCCCGCTCCCGCGGTGTCGACGCCCGCTTCGAGCAGCGTGACGGGACGTCGAACGGGCTGCCCGACTCGTCGTACGACGTGGTGTGGGCGCTGGAGTCCTCGCACCTGATGCGTGACCGGGCCGGCCTGCTGTCGGAGTCGGTGCGCGTGCTGGCCCCTGAGGGTCGGCTGGTGCTGTGCGACATCATCCGCAAGCGCGAGATCCCGTTCCTCGAGGTGCGCGACCGGCGCCACGACTTCGCGACCCTGCGTGCCGCGTTCGGCGACGCGCACATGGAGCCACTCGAGGACTACGCCTCGCGTCTCGAGGCGCTCGGCATGACCGTGCTGGAGGCGACCGACGTCTCCGCCGAGACCCTGCCCACCTTCGCCGCGTGGCGTGCCAATGTCGACGCTCACACCGACACCCTCACCGGCCTCCTCGGCGAACAGGGCGTCACCGACTTCGTGCAGGCCACGCACGTGCTCGAGGCGTTCTGGAACGACGGCACCCTCGGCTACGGAATACTCGCCGCGACAAAGGCGTCGCAGTGACCCACACACTTGACCCTCAGAAGGAAGGCCCGACCGTGACCGATCAGGACAAGACCCTCGCGGTGATCACGCAGTTCCTCACGCGTGCCGACAAGAGCACCGACGACGTCTCCCCGACCACCGGCCTGTACGGCGACGGGCTCGAGCTCGACTCCCTCGAGGCGGCCGAGCTGTCCGCCATGCTCGAGGACGAGTTCGGCAACGACCCGTTCTCCTCCGGTGATGAGCTGCCGCAGACCGTCGGCGACATCCTGGCGTTCTACGAGGTCGCTGCGCCCGCATGATCCGACTCCTCTCGCGTGCCGCGGCTGCCGCGCCCGACCAGGTCGCGGTGGTCACGCCCGAGGGTTCCCTGACGTATGCCGAGCTCCTGCGTGACGCCCACGCCGTGGCCGCCGCCTTCGCCGACCCGTCGCCAGTTCGTGTCGACCCGTCGCCAGTTGTTGGTGACCCGTCGCCAGTTCGTCTGGCAGGCGTGCGTCGGGTCGCGATCGTGGAGCCGGACGCCGCGTGGGTCCTGCGGCTGCTGGCCGGCGCGGCGCTGGCCGGCGTCGAGGCCTGCCAGTACCAGCCCGACACCCCTGTCGGTGAGCTCCTGCCCCAGTTGGCCGCGTTCGACCACACGCTCGTCGTGACCCGCCGCCCGGACCTCCTCGAACTCGCCGACCCGTCGCCAGTCTTCATCGACCCGTCGCCAGTTCTCATCGACCCGTCGCCAGTTTCAGAACAAGCGACGGGTCGACCGAAACAAGCGACGGGTCGGGTGTTGATCAGGACGACCGGCACGACCGGCGAGCCCAAGGCGGCCCGGCACGACTGGGAGATCCTGGCCCGCACCGTCGAGGCCGTGGCCCCGCGACCGCACCAGCGCTGGCTGCTGGCCTACGGGCCCCAGCAGTTCGCCGGCATCCAGGTGCTCCAGCACGTCGTGGCCGCGCAGGCGACCCTGGTCGCGCCGTTCCCGCGTCAACCGCGCGACGGGCTCGACGCGCTGCTGCAGCACGACGTGACCTGTGTGAGCGCCACCCCGACATACTGGCGGTTCCTGCTGACCGAGGCTCGCAGCCGCGGCGTCGAGCTCCCGGAGCTGGAGCAGATCACCCTCGGCGGCGAGGCGATCCCACCGGACCTCCTGGCCGACCTCGAGCGCACCTTCCCGACCGCGCGCATCTCGCAGGTCTATGCCTCGACCGAGTTCGGCTCGATTGTCTCGGTCGGTGACGGCCGGGCCGGGTTCGGCGTCGACAAGCTCGTCTCCGTCGAGAATCCCGAGGCCCACCTGAAGATCGTCGACGGCGAGCTGCACGTCCGGCGTACGGCCGGAATGCTCGGCTACGCGGGGCGCCCCGACGTCCCGGCCGACGACGCGTGGAAGCCCACCGGCGACCTCGTGGAGATCGTCGGCGACCGCGTCGAGTTCCGTGGCCGCGACTCCGACGTGATCAACGTCGGCGGGGTCAAGGTGCACCCGCTGCCTGTGGAGAACGCGATCATCGCGCTGCCCTCGGTGGCGGCGGCGCGGGTGTTCGGTCGCGCCAACAAGCTCACCGGTGCGATCGTGGCGGCCGAGGTCGTCGCCGTGAACGGCACCGACGAGGAAGAACTGCGACGGCAGGTCAAGGCCGCCGTCGCCGACCTGCCCCGCGCGTGGCACCCGCGCAGCATCACCCTTGTCGAGGCCATCGCCACGCAGGGCCAGAAAACAGTGAGAAGGATGGAACCGTGACCGCACCCGAAGAGACCCGCGTCGCCCTGATCACCGGCGGCAGCAAGGGCCTCGGCGCCGGGCTGGTCGAGGCCTACCTCGCCGCCGGGTACGTCGTCGAGACCTGCTCGCGGTCCGCCACCGACCAGGTCGACCTGTGGGCCAAGGAGTTCCCCGACCACTTCGGCTTCGCCTCGGTCGACGTCTCCGACTCCGCGGCCGCCGACGCCTGGGTGAAGGACGTCGCGCGTCGCCGCGGGCGCATCGACGTGCTCGTCAACAACGCCGGTGTCGCCCCCGAGGGCGTGATCGCGTTGTTCAGCGACGACCAGATCGACCAGGTCGTCGACCTCAACATCAAGGGCACGGCGTACGTCACCCGCGCCGCCTCGCGCGTGATGCTGGCCCGCCGCTCCGGCTCGATCGTCAACGTGTCCTCGGTGGTCGGGATGTCGGGCTACCGAGGGCTCTCGATGTACAGCGCGACCAAGGCCGCCCTCGACGGCATGACCCGGGGCCTGGCCCGCGAGCTGGGTTCGCGCGGCATCACGGTGAACAGCGTCGCGCCGGGCTACCTGCGCACCGAGATGAGCCACGGCCTCGATGAGACGCAGCTGACCCAGATCACGCGTCGTACGCCGGCCGGCCGCCTCGGCGAGCCCTCCGACGTGGCGCGGGCCGTGCTGTTCCTGACCGACCCGGCCAACACCTACATCACCGGCCAGGTGCTGGTCGTCGACGGTGGCCTCACCGCCTGACACACCTGACGCGAGGACCGAAACGTCAGGGAGTATCCCGATCGGTGGACCGGAACGTCAGGGAGTATCGGACATTGCGCGACGTGCGACGAGGTGGGAGCGCTCGGCGTCGTTGTCGCACAGGTCGATCGCCCGGTCGAACTCCTGGCGGGCCTCCTCGGTCCGCCCCGCGCGGGACAGCAGCTCGGCCCGCGCGCCCGGCAGGCGGTGACCGGGCAGCTCGAGCCCGTCGAGCACGGCCAACCCGGCCAGCGGCCCGTCCGCCTCGGCCACGGCGATCGCCCGGTTGAGGCGTACGACGGGGGACCCGGTCAGGTGCTCGAGCTCGGCGTAGTGGCCGGCGATCCGCGACCAGTCGGTGTCGGCCGCGGTCGCCGCCACCGCATGCTCGGCGGCGATCAACCCCTGGAGCAGGTAGGAGGTGGCGGGCCGCATGGCCAACGGGAGCAACAGCTGCAGGGCCTCCGCGATCTCGTCCCGGTGCCATCGGGTGCGGTCCTGGTCGGGCAGGAGCACCAACTCCCCGTCGGCCACCCGGGCGTCGCGCCGCGAGTGCTGGATCAGCATCAGTGCCAGCAGTGCGTCGAGGTCGGACCAGTCGCCCGAGCCCGGCAGCAGGGAGCGCAACACGCGCACCAGTCGGATCGCCTCACCCGACACATCCGCGCGCAGCACGTCGGCGCCGGACCCGGGCGCGTAGCCGGCGGTGAACGCCAGGTAGGCCACGTCGGCCACGACCCCGACCCGCTCGGCCAGGTCGTCGGGCACCTCGAAGCGTTCGTTCGCGAGCCGTTTCCTTGCCCGCGTGAGACGTGCGGCCATGGTCGGCGTACTCACCAGGAAGAGGCGGGCGATGTCGGCGGTCGACACGCCCAGCACCAGCCGCAGGGTCAGCGCGGCGGCCGCCTCGCGCGGCAGGGAGGGGTGGGCGCACAGCAACACGAGGCGCAGGCGCTCGTCGGGCACCTCGTCCATGTCCACCAACTCCTCCGCGTCGGAATCGACCGCCAGCAGTGGCAGCTTGCGCGCCGCGACGGCCTCCGCACGCAGCCGGTCGAGGATGCGTCGACGGGCTGCGGTCAACAGCCAGGCAGGCGGATTCGTCGGTACGCCGTCGCCCGGCCAGGTGCGTGCCGCGGCCTCGAAGGCGTCGCCGAGACCGTCCTCGGCCAGGTCGAGGCGTCGGTACTGGGTGACGAGCAGGGCCAGCAACCGGCCCCACTCGTCGCGCCAGACCTGCGCCAGGACGTCGTTCACTCCTCGTCGTAGCCCTCGATCTTGACGGCGGGCCGCACCTCGATCGTGTAGTTCTCCGGCAGGATGCGGGTCAGCTCGAGGGCGTCTTCCACGGACGGGACGTCGATCAGGTAGAAGCCGGTCAGCTGCTCCACGCTCTCGGCGTACGGCCCCTCGGTGAGCACGCCGGCGCGCAGTGTGCGGGCCGTGGACGTCGCGTCGAGTGCCGCCGCGGCGACGATCTCGCCGCGTTCCTTGATCGCCTTGTCGAACGCCCGATGCGCGTCGAAGCCGGCCGTGCGGTCGGCCTCCGAGGCGGTCAGCCACGCATCGGGATCACGCTCGGCGAGCAGCACGAGGATCTTCACTCCGACGCCTCATGCGTCGTGGCCCGCACCTCGATGGGCGCGTGGGCCATGTCGACCGGTTCGTCGCCGCCGGTCGGGGCGAGAACTGCGACCACCTGGAGCAGGTCGTCGAGGTCGTCGCTGTCGATCATGTAGAACCCGGTCAGCTGCTCCACGCTCTCGGCGTACGGACCGTCGGTGATCTCGACCTGCTCGCCGCTGCGGCGGACGACCTTGGCCTCCCGCGAGTGCGTCAGCTCGGCGCCGGAGACGATCGTGTGCCCGCGCTCGGCCAGCTGCCTCGCGAACTCCTCGTGAAGTCCGTAGACCTGTTGGCGCGCCTCTTCGGTGGCGTTCTCCCAACTGGCCTCGTCGCCGGGCAGGAGTACGACGTACCTGGTCATGGTGTGATCCTCTCTCCGCTGGTCAGTCTGTCACCGTGATGACGCGCGAACCCGGCGCAAATCGACACTGGGCCGAAATTGATTCGGCCGTCAGCGTGCCGCCGCCGGTCGTAATGTGGGGCCATGCGCATCACGAAGTTCGGTCATGCCTGCGTCCGTCTCGAGGCCGGCGGCCAGGCCCTGGTGTTCGACCCCGGAATGTTCACCGAACCCTCGGCGGTCGACGGAGCCACCGCCGTGCTGATCACCCACGAGCATGCCGACCACTACGACGCGAGTCGGCTCAGGGCCACCGACGCGCCGATCTTCACCATCGAGGCCGTGGCCGCGCAGATCCGTGAGCACGCGCCCGATGTCGCCGAGCGGGTCACCGTGGTGGAGCCCGGCCAGTCGTTCGACGCCGGCCTGCCGGTGCGCGCCGTGGGGGAGCTGCACGCGGTGATCCACCCGGAGTTCCCGCGGTTCTTCAACTCGGGCTACGTCGTGGAGTCCGAGGGGCAGTCGGTCTACCACCCCGGTGACGCGCTGACCCTGCCCGACCAGCGGGTCGACGTGCTGCTGGTGCCGTCGAGTGCCCCGTGGCTGAAGGTGTCCGAGGCGATCGACTTCACCCGCGCGGTGGATGCGCCGCTCAACCTGGCCATCCACGACCGCATCTACACCGAGGCCGCGCACCGCATGCTCGAGGGACACATGGCGAAGTTCCTGCCCGACGGCCACAGCTACGTGCGCCGCGCCGACGGCGAGGACCTCTAGGAGAGTGCCTGTTCGAGGGTGCGGGCCGGGTGGCCGGTGAGCCGTTCGACATCGCCGGTGACACGTGAGGTGGAGCCGTCGGCGATCGCGGTGTAGGTGCTCACCCAGGCGTCGAGCTGCCACTGCCCGACGTCGTACGCCGCGCGCCGCGAGGCATAGGCCTCCCCGAGGGTCTCCTCCTCGTAACGCAGCTCGCGGCCGAGCACGATGCCGGCGCGGGCCGCGACCTCGTCGAGGGTGAGCGCCTCCGGGCCGGTCAGCTCGTACGCGACGTTGCGGTGCTCGTGTGGTGCGCGGAGCACGACGGCCGCGACGTCGGCCACGTCGGCGCGGGCCACCGCGGCGACTCGACCGTTCCCCGCGGGCCCGCGGATCGCGCCCGAATCGTCGGCGAAGAATGGCAGTACGTCGAGGTAGAAGTTGTCGCGCAGCAGCGTGAAGTCCATGCCGGACTCGCGAATCGCGGCCTCGGCGTCGTGGTGGTCGCGGCCCAGGGTGAACGTGGCGTCCGCTGCCGCACCCGCGAACGACGTGTAGACGATGTGGCGCACCCCGGCGGCTGCGGCCGCCGCGATGAACGTGCGGTGCTCCGCGCGCCGAGTGGACGACTCGGCCGCCGAGACCATGAAGAGCACGTCGACACCGCGCAGCGCAGTCTCGGCCGCCACTGCGTCGTCGTACGACGCCACGGCGACGGTGCTGCCCGGGAGGGTCGGTGCCCGTGAGGCGTCGCGGACGATCAGGCGCGGTGCGAGATCGGTGAGGAGGCGGGCGACGGTTCCGCCGAGGGCGCCGGTCGAGCCGGTCACTGCGAGGGTGGTCATGTCGGTGCAACGTACGCCGTCCGGCACGGATTCCGGGTCGGATGCCGGACGTCGATCTCATGATCCGGTCTTTAACTCGACAAAGACTACTAATTTACTGTTGTATGGAGGCATGAACCGCAGCGCTCTCCTCACCCAGCGCCGCGCGGTCGACCTCATGGGTGTCGCCAGCGCGGTCTGTCGCTGACCCCTCGGTCCACTCTCGCCGCTGACCATCAACTCCGACTGGTCAGCCGGCCGCCTGCACCCGTCGCGGCGCAGGCCTCTCTCCGCCGTACGCCGGCGACGGGCGAACTCACGCAGGGCGCCCGCGCCGGCGTCGTACGGCGCCTCTCCCGCACGCACCTGCAAAGGAACACCCATGTCCCGACCCATCCGCCCGTGGCGCCTCATCGCCGTGGCCGCACTCTTCCCCCTGCTCGCACTGACCGGGGCCTGCGACGAAGCCGCCGCCGGCCCGCACCTCGGGCTCGACGAGCCGCTGCCGACCAGCGCGCCGAAGGAGACCAAGCTGGTCGTCGGAGACCCGACCACGGAGGTCGCCTTCGAGCTGTCCGGGCAGAAGGACAAGTTCAGCTTCGACATCGAGTTCGCCCAGATCAGTGGCGGGCCGCAGACCACGGAGGCCTTCCGGGCCAAGGCGCTCGACGTCGGCGCGGTGGCCGACATCCCGCCGATCCACGCCCACTGGACCGGCCTCGACGTGAAGATCGTGGCCGCGAAGTACCGCCAGGACCCCATCGAGCACCCGATCTACGAGCTCGGCATCAAGCCCGGCGCCGACGTGAAGACGCTGGAGGACCTGCGCGGCAAGAAGATCGCCTACAGCCCGGGCCAGGCCCAGGGCGCGCTCATCCTGCGGGTCCTGGAGAAGGCCGGTCTCGAGCAGGACGACGTGAAGCTCGTCGAGCTGCCCAGCACCGGTGACGTCTACGCGACCGCGCTGGCCGCCGGCGAGGTCGACGTGGCACCGCTCGGCAGCACCCAGATCAAGCGCTACCTGGCCAACTACGGCAAGGACGGCGCGACCACGATCCGCCATGGCCTGCGCGACGATCCCAGCCACCTCTACGTCCTGAAGAGCTCGCTCGAGGACGAGTACAAGGCCGCCGCGATCCGTGAGTACGTGCAGCGGTGGGCGATTGCGCAGAAGTGGATCGACGAGCACCCCAAGGAATGGCTCGAGGGCTACTACGAGAAGGACCAGGGCCTGTCGAAGGAGGACGGCGAGTACCTCATCAAGGCGACCGGCCACCCGGAGATCCCGACGGACTGGAGCCAGCACATCACGGACCACCAGGCCACCGTCGACCTCCTGGCCCGCGAGACCGACCAGAAGGAGTTCGACGCCGCCGTGCTCTGGGACCGGCGCTTCGAGAAGCTCGGCGGCACCGCCTACGAGACGGGCAAGATCTCGTGACCGCGGTGATCACCCCGCCCGAGGTGGCGCCACCCGAGGGCAAGCCGGTCGAGCTCACCGTCGACCAGCGGCCACTCGCCCGCAAGCTGGGCCCCGGCGCTCCGATCAGGCTCTCGGGCCTGATCGGCCCGCTGCTCCTCCTGGGCGCGTGGTTCCTGGCCTCGTGGTCCGGCGTCCTCGACCCGCGCATCCTCTCCGAGCCGTGGACGGTCTGGTCGACGGCTCGCGAGCTGATCGCCGACGGCCGGCTCCAGGACAACCTCAAGGTCTCGGCCGAGCGGGCGACGTACGGCCTCGCCCTCGGGGTGGTCGTCGGACTGCTGCTCGCCCTCGTGAGCGGGCTCAGCCGGTTCGGCGAGGCGGTCATCGACGGGCCCGTGCAGATCAAGCGAGCCATTCCGTCGCTGGCCCTGATCCCCTTGCTGGTCCTGTGGTTCGGCATCGGCGAGAACATGAAGATCTACACGATCGCCCTCGGCGCCTTCGTGCCGATCTATCTCCAGACCCACTCTGCGTTGCGCAAGATCGACCTGCGGTACGTCGAGCTGGCCCAGACCGTGGACCTGTCGCGGACCGACTTCCTGCGACGTGTGGTCCTGCCCGGTGCGCTGCCCGGCTTCCTGCTCGGCCTTCGCTTCGCGGTCACCGGCGCCTGGATCTCCCTGGTCGTCGTCGAACAGATCAACGCCACCAGCGGCATCGGCTACATGATGGAGCTCGCCCGCACCTACGGACAGACCGAGATCATCGTCGTCGGTCTCGTCGTCTACGGACTGCTGGGCCTGCTCTCCGACGGCGCCGTCCGCCTGATCGAGAGGAGGGCCCTGCGATGGCAGCGCACTCTGGGCTGAGGCCCACCACCGCACCCGTGGTCGTCGAGAGCCTGGTCCGCGGCTTCGGCCCGAAGGGCGTGCTCAACGGCGTCGACCTGACCATCGAGGAGGGCGAGTTCGTCGCGCTCCTCGGCCCCAGCGGCTGCGGCAAGAGCACGTTGCTGCGAGCCCTGGCCGGCCTCGACCGCGCGGTCTCCGGCAGCGGCCGGATCGTCGTGCCGGCGGAGCGGGCCGTGGTCTTCCAGGACTCCCGTCTGCTGCCGTGGGCCCGGGTGCTCGACAACACTACCCTCGGCCAACGCGGCAAGGCGGCCCGTGACGCCGGTCGAACGGCGCTCCGCGAGGTCGGCCTGGAAGGGCGGGAGGGGGCCTGGCCTCACGAGCTCTCCGGAGGCGAGCAGCAACGCGCGGCACTGGCCAGGTCCCTGGTGCGCGACCCCAAGCTGTTGCTCGCCGACGAGCCGTTCGGCGCCCTCGATGCCCTTACCAGGTTGAAGATGCACGAGCTGCTGCGCAAGCTGCACCGCGCCCACCAGCCCTCCGTGCTGCTGGTCACCCACGACGTCGACGAGGCGATCAAGCTCGCCGACCGGGTCGTCGTCCTCGACCACGGACGCATCGCCGTCGAGCAGGTCATCGACCTCGACGGCGACCGGGACCCGTCCGACCCGCGGTTCGCCGCGATCCGCAAGGAACTGCTCGCCACCCTCGGGGTCGGCGAGACCACCGCGTCCGACCTGAGAAGGGAATCGGCATGACCCGCCAGACCAGAAGACAGCTCCACCTCAACGCCTTCCTGATGAGCACCGGCCACCACGAGGCGTCATGGCGGCTGCCGGAGAGCGACCCGACGTCCAACACCGACATCGCGCACTTCCAGCGGCTGGCGCAGATCGCCGAGCGCGGCAAGCTCGACTCGATCTTCTTCGCCGACTCACCGGTGCTCTGGGGTCAGGTCGGACGACGACCGAGCGGCACCCTCGAGCCGACCGTCCTGCTGACCGCCATCGCTGCGGCCACCGAGCGGATCGGCCTGATCGCCACCGCCTCCACGACGTACAACGACCCCTACAACCTGGCCCGTCGCTTCGCCTCGGTCGACCACGCCAGTGGTGGCCGGGCCGGGTGGAACGTGGTGACCACCGCGGGGCCGGAGGCGGCGAAGAACTTCGGTCTCGACGACCAGCCGGTGCACAGCGAGCGCTACGAAAGGGCCGCGGAGTTCCTGGACGTCGCCCGCAAGCTGTGGGACAGCTGGGACGACGACGCGGCCGTGCTCGACAAGGCGGCCGGTGTCTGGGGCGACCAGGCGAAGGTGCGCCCGATCGACCACGAGGGGCGGTTCTTCAAGGTGCGCGGGCCGCTGAACACCCCGCGTTCCCCGCAGGGCCACCCGCTGATCGTGCAGGCCGGGTCGTCGGAGGACGGCAAGGGGCTGGCCGCGAAGTACGCCGAAGCGGTCTTCACCGCGCAACAGTCCCTTTCGGAGGCGCAGGCGTTCTACGCCGACCTCAAGCAGCGCACCACCGCCGCCGGCCGAGACCCCGACACGATCAAGATCCTGCCCGGCATCGTGCCGGTGATCGGGTCCACCGAGGCCGAGGCGCTGGCCCAGGAGTTGCAGCTCGACGAGCTGATCGTGCCCGAGTACGCCGTCGCGCAGCTGGCCCGCACCCTCCGCGTCTCACCGGAGCAACTGCAGCTCGACAGGCCGTTGCCCGCCGACCTCCCCGGCGAGGACGAGATCGAGGGCGCGAAGAGCCGCTACACGCTGATCGTCACCCTGGCCCGCAGTGAGAACCTCACCGTGCGGCAGCTGATCGGGCGACTCGGCGGAGGCCGCGGACACCGCACCTTCACCGGCACTCCCGAGCAGGTCGCCGACGCGATCCAGGGCTGGTTCGACGCCGGCGCCGCCGACGGCTTCAACATCATGCCGGCCGTCCTGCCCTCCGGGCTGGAGGCCTTCGTCGACCACGTCGTGCCGATCCTGGTCGAGCGTGGCCTGTTCCGCAGTGAGTACGCCGGCACCACCCTGCGCGACCACTACGGGCTGTCCCGACCGGACAGCCTCTACACCGCTGAGACAGCACTCGAGAGGAACCTCGCATGACCGACTACCGACCGCTGGGCCGCACCGGCCTCAAGGTCAGCCCGCTGACGCTGGGAACCATGATGTTCGGCGGCCACGGCAATCCCGACCACGACGACTCGATCGCGATCATCCACCGGGCCCTGGACTCGGGCATCAATCTCGTCGACACCGCCGACGTCTACTCCCAGGGCGAGTCCGAGGAGATCGTCGGCAAGGCGCTGAAGGGTCGCCGCGACAACGTCGTCCTCGCCACCAAGTTCCACGGCCGGCTGGGGGAGGACGTCAACGAGTTCGGCAACTCGCGCCGTTGGATCATCCGTGAGGTGGAGAACAGCCTGCGCCGGCTGCAGACGGACTGGATCGACCTCTACCAGGTGCACCGCCCGGAGCCCGACACTGACATCGACGAGACGCTCGGGGCGCTGAGCGACCTCGTGCACCAGGGCAAGATCCGCTACGTCGGTACGTCGACCTTCCAGCCGTCCCAGATCGTCGAGGCGCAGCACGTCGCACACGCCCGGGGCAGGGAACGTCCCGTGACCGAGCAGCCGCCGTACTCCCTGCTGGTGCGACACGTCGAGCGCGAGGTGCTGCCGGTCGCCGAGCAGTACGGCCTGGGCGTGCTGCCGTGGAGCCCGCTGGCCGGTGGCTGGTTGTCTGGCCGCTACAACCGCGACGCGATCACCGCACCCACCTCGACGCGCGCCGGTCGCCAGCCGGCCCGCCACGACCCGACGCGGGCAGACAACGCCCGCAAGCTCGAGACGGTGCTCGACCTGACCGACCTGGCGGAGGAGAACGGACTGACGTTGATCCACCTGGCACTCGCCTTCGTGCTGCAGCACCCGGCGGTCACGTCGGCGATCATCGGACCGCGCACCCACGAGCACCTCGAGGCCGCGCTCGGCGCCGACAAGATCACGCTGACCGACGACATCCTCGACCGGATCGACGAGATCGTCCCGCCGGGTACGACGTACAACGTGGCCGACGAGGGTTGGCAGCACCCGGCGATCACCGATGCCTCCTTGCGGCGCCGGCCGGAAGGGCGGGGAGCCCGATGAGCCGCATCCTCACCGTCAGCGGCTCACCCAAGGTGGTCTCGCGGTCGGCCCGGCTGCTCTCGCACGTCGCGGCTGCCGTCGAGGAGGACGGCCACGAGCTTCGTGACCTGCGCGTCCTCGACCTGCCGGCGGATGCCCTGCTGGCCGGCAACACCGAGGACCCGGAGATCGCCGAGTCGATCGCGCAGCTGGCCTGGGCGGACGGCGTGGTGATCGCGACGCCGGTCTACAAGGCGGCCTACACGGGTCTGCTCAAGGCCTGGCTGGACCTGCTCCCGCAGTTCGCACTGGCCGGCAAGGTGGTGCTGCCGCTGGCCACCGGTGGCTCGCTGGCGCACGCCCTCGCCCTCGACTACGCGCTGCGGCCGGTGCTCCAGTCGATGGGCGCCCGCCACGTCGTACAAGGGTTCCTGGTGGTCGACTCGTTCATCGAGGCCGACCGCGACGGCGTGACCACGATCAGCGGCGAGGCACTCCCCGGCCTCACCGCGGTGATAGACGGGTTCGGCCACGCGCTGTCGGTCGCGCCGGTGGAAGTTCTCGTCTGACCGACCGGCGCTGCCACGGGCCTCCTCCTCCGCCTGTCCGTGACGGCGCCGGGTCAGGCGTGGTCGTCGGTCTTGAAACGATCGACGTAGGTGACCGATGTCGGCCAACTGCTTGTGGTCGACATCCACCAGTGCCTACTGTGCCGGTGAATTGAAACGAATCATTTCGTAGACATTCCACCAGCAGAAGAAGGGTCAGTGGTCAGCCATCATGAGGACACCCGACACGAGGCCGGCATCAGCGTCCAGGTGGCTCCTCGCCGCCGCACTGGCGCTGACGGTGGTGACGCCCCTGACTGCCACCGCCCTGGAACCGCAGCGAACGTCCGCGGCGGTGTCGCAGCCGTATGGTGGACAACCAGCGGGTGCCTCGGTAGCCGCCGGGGACCGTTCGTTCGAGCAGCAACTCGAGGGCAAGTACGTCGACCCTGACCGGGTGTTCAGCACCGACGTGCGCTGGTGGTTGGGCGACGCCTCGGCCACCGACGAGACCCTGCTCGAAGAGATCCAGGCCCTCTATGACGCGGGGTTCAGGGGTGTCGAACTGTGCATGCAGGACGACACCGCCGCGCCGAACGACGTGTATGCGTACGGCACCGAGATGTGGACCCACAAGTGGAACTTGATGATGAACAAGCTCCTCGACCTGGGCATGGGTGTCTACCTCACGTCCGGCACGAACTGGTCAACCTCGAACGTGCCCGGGATGGACCCGGCCAGCCAGTCGGCCATGCAGAACCTGACCCTCGGAACCGGCACGGTCGCCCCCGGCCAGAAGTTGACGGCGCTACCGGCGCCGGGGCAGAACGCGCGAAAGGCCGGCGCCACGTTCGTCAGTGCCTACGCATACAAGGTCGTGAACGGAAACACTGTCGACCCGGACAGCTTCATCGACCTGGTGCCCGAGCTCACCCAGGGCGCCGATGTGTGGACGCAGAATCTCGACTGGACCGCTCCCCCCGACGGCACCTACCGGGTCTTCGGCCTGTGGACCCAGGGGACCTACCAGTCCTCCAGCCCGTCCGCGGAGCCCAGTTATGCCACCAACTACTTCGACGAGCGAGGGGTGGATGCCCTGCGGAGGTTCTGGGAAGAGCCCTATCTCGCCGACCCCGCACTGCGGCGCAAGATCCTGGACGGCGACGTGCAGCTGTTCATGGACTCGCTCGAGATGAGCACGGGCGACGGGTTCACCTGGTGGGCCGAGGACATGGCCGCGGAGTTCAAGGAACGTAAGGGTTACGACATCACGCCCTACCTGTTCCTCGTCAACGGTGTGGGCAATGTCTGGAGCAACCCCTACCACCGGGTCGCGACCGCTGGAACCTACAAGCTGGACGGCGACGAAGACCGCCGCCAGCGGATCATCAACGACTGGCAGGACGTCATGACCCAGCTCTACCGCGAGCGGATGCTGCAGCCCATGAAGGAGTGGCTGAACTCGGTGGGCATCGAGACCCGAGCGCAGATCTCGTACGGCCAGCCGATCGAGATGTCAGAGCCGGCGATGGATGTGGACTATCCCGAGGCTGAGAACCGGAACCAGTACAACCAGGTCGACATGTTCCGCTATTGGACGGGCGGCGCCAAGTTGGAGAACAAGGTGCTCTCGTCGGAGACCACTGCCCTGCAGTTCGCGTGGAACGGCACGCATCAGCTGCGTCTCGAGGATGCCTACTCGCAGTTCGCCGCTGGCATGCAGCGGACCATCTGGCACATCTGGACTTCCGGTTTCGGGTACGGCAACTACCAGTGGCCGGGCTACGTGACTCGTGGCGACTTCACCCTGGTGTCGACACGGGCGCCGTCGTCGGCGAACTACGACGAGCTCAATGCGCACCTTGGGCGCGTCCAGCAGCTCATGCAGACGGGCAAGTCTCGCGCCGACGTCGGTTTCGTGACGCAGAAGTTCGTTCACGGCTTGGCATTTGGTGGAGGCACCGGGAGCAACAACCAGGCGATGAACTGGCAGCGTGCGCACCAAGGCATCCACTATCGCTCGACGGAACTGCAGGACAACGGCTACACCTATGACTACTTCAGCCCGAGGTTCCTGTTCGACGACGACGTCCACTTCGATCAGCGGACCAAGACCATCGAGAAGGCCGGCTACAAGGCCGTCGTGCTCTATCAGGACTGGCTCGACATGGACGGGGCCAGGCGGCTGCTCAACTGGGCCAAGAGGGGTCTCAAGGTCGTCGTCCTTGATGACGCCGCATCGCGGACGCCGTTCAACGATGGCTTGGACCGCGCCCTGAAAAAGGTCATGGACGAGATGTTGGAGCTGCCGACGGTCAGGCAGGCGACGGTCGACGACGACATCGACTACTTCAGCACCACTCCCGGCGGCTACAGCGACAACGTCCTCGAGAAGTTGCAGGAGCTCGGTGTCTCGCCGTACGCGGGATATTCGGAGCCCAATGAGCAGCTGCTCAGCCAGACGCGCGAGGACAAGGAGGGCAACCGGTATCTGTATGTCTACAACTACGACGACGGTTCCTACCGGGACAAGAGTCTGCGTCCCGAGGTGCGGGACTCTCCCAACCCCGGCACCAACATCAAGACCGACATCGAGATGCAGGGCACGTTCGTTCCCTACACGATCGACGCGTGGACGGGCGAGGCCACCGAGTTGGCCGGGTATCGCTGGCAGGACGGCAAGACTGTCGTTCCGGTCGACCTCGACTACAACAACATCGCCCTGATGGCCTTCGAGAAGGTCAGCAAGGAGAAGCTCCACATCGTCTCCACTGACGCGGACTCGTCGTACGCCGTTGCGAAGGGCGTGACTGTGCGGGCAACGAAGAGCGGCGAGGTCACCACGGAGCTCAGCAACGGCAAGACCTATCGCGACACCGTGATCGTCCCGGATTCCTACGACATCACCGACTGGGACCTCACCGTGAACTCGTGGAGACCGAGCCCCACCGTCGGCGACCTGGTCCGCACCGAGACCGTCGACGGCGTGACGACGACCAACCGGAAGACCTCGACGGTCACCACCCCGATCAATGTGGAGTTGGACACCTTGAAGACCTGGAACGACATTCCCGAGGTGGGCAAGGCGGTCTCAGGAACCGGCCACTACGAGGCCACATTCGACTGGGACGCGGATGCGGCCAGCGGTGCCTACCTCGACTTCGGTGACTCGCTCGAGGAGAGCATGGACGTCTGGATCAACGGTCGCAAGGTCGGCGGACGTGTCAGCACCAACCCCACGAAGGTGAAGCGAGACGTCGGCGGAGTCGGCAAGTCGACCATCGACGACGGCACCGGACGGCAGGTCCCGTTGGTGGGCGAGAACCAGTTCACTGGCGGTGTGAACTGGATGGACCCCGTCGCGGACATCAGTGAATATCTGGTCGATGGCGACAACGAGATCGTCATCGACTACAACTCGGCCCTCGCCAACGTGCAGCTCGACCGAGGAGTCGGGCCCAGGGAAACCCGCAACGCGGAGGGGTGGTGGGGCTACAACATCGAATACCTCAAGTTCGGTCCGAGCCAGGCGAAGATCGTCCCGTTCGCTGACCGGCGGTATCCCTAGGGTGTGACGGCGCCGGTCAGGCGTAGTCGTAGTCGTCGAGAGGGAACGTCTCCTGCTCGCGGTGGTTCTGCCAGGTCGTGGTCGGCCGGGCCAGAGTCGCCTCGCCCTGCTCGTTGAAGTAGTAGCTGCGCGAGGTGGCGCAGTCGCCCAGCGTCCAGACGGAGTCGTCGATGCGACGCTGCATCCTGTCGGTGAACGCGTCGGCGGCGGACTCGGTCACCTCGAAGCGGGTCGCCTGACGACGTCGCAGCTCGCCGAAGAGCCGGTCGACGTGCTTCATCTGGGCCTCGATCGTGGTGAAGAACGACAGGCCCGCATAGGAGTACGGCGCCGCGAGGTGCAGGTAGTTGGGGAACTTCGCCACCGTGATGCCTTGGTAGGACGCGAACCTGGTGTTGCGCCAGTGCTTGCCGAGGTTCACCCCGTCACGCCCGATCACCTCGAACGCCGGGAAGTTCGTCTGCCAGAGGCTGAAGCCGGTGGCCAGCACCAGCACGTCGATCTCGGTGCGGGTGCCGTCCTCGGTGATGATCGAGTCGCCGTCGACGCGGGCGATGCCGCCGGTCTCCAGGTGCACGTGCGGCTTGTTGAACGTCGGGTAGTAGGAGTTGGAGAACGTCGGCCGCTTGCACCCGAAGTCGTAGTCGGGTGTCAGCCTGCGGCGCAGCTCGGGGTCGCTGATGCTGCGGGCCAGGTGTCGCCGCCCGATCCGCTCGGCCGCCTTCACCGCAGGCCTGAGGCGGCGGAAGTTGACCACCCCGGCGAGCAGCGCCTCGAGCACGGTGGAGTTCCACAGCCGCGCCGCCCGCTGGGTCAGGGGAACCGCACCGAAGGCGCGCCTGGCCAGGCCGGGCATCGCGAAGTCGAGCTTGGGTGTCACCCAGATCGCGGTGCGCTGGTAGACGGTCAGCTCGGCGGCCCGCTCGGCCACCTCGGGAATCAGCTGCACGCCGGTCGCGCCGGTGCCGATCAGCCCGGCCCGCTTGCCGGTGAAGTCGTAGTCGTGGTCCCACTCGGTGCTGTGGATGACCTTGCCGGTGAACGTCTCGATGCCCTCGATGTCGGGCACCTTCGGCTGGGACAGGAAGCCCGTCGCCACGATGAGGTACGTCGAACGCTCGGTGCTGCCGTCGGCCAGCTGAACGTGCCACTCACCCGAGTCGTCGTCCCAGCGCGCGCTCTCGACGCCGGTGTCGAAGCGCATGTGCCGGCGTACGTCGTACTTCTCGGCGACGTGCTCGCAGTACTTCTTCAGCTCCGCACCGGGTGCGTACCACCGCGACCAGTGCGGGTTGGGCTCGAAGGAGAACGAGTAGGTCACCGAGGGGATGTCGACGGCCAGGCCGGGGTAGTGGTTGACGTGCCAGGTGCCGCCCAGGTCGTCGTTGCGCTCGAGGATCTCGAAGTCCTCGATGCCCAGGCGCTTGAGCTGGATGGCGATGCCGATGCCACCCAGGCCGGCGCCGACGACGATCGCTTCACGTGTGCGGGTCATGGTCAGAACCCTGCCAGCAGGTCGTCGATGTGGCTACGAAAGCGCGGGCACTGGGCGATGTCGTGGGCCTGGCAGCGCAGCGCGTGCTCGGTCATGGCGCGCGAGATCTGCATCTCCTCGATGGTCCGGTCGATGTCGGCGATGTGCCCTTCGAGCACCTTGTGCCGGTCGGGTGTCTCGCTGTCGAGGAGGGTCGAGATCTGCTCGAGGCTCATGCCGGCGGACTTGCTGCGCTGGATCACCGCGATGCGTACGACGTCCTCCCGGCCGTAGCGACGCCGGTCCGCCGAATCGCGTTCGGGGGTGAGCAGGCCGACCGTCTCCCAGTGCCGGAGCACGTTGGTCGGGAGGTCGAACCGTTCGGCGACCTGGCCGACGGACCAGGGTCCGTTCGAGTGAGGGCTTGACTTCATGTTGACATGAAGTCACAGGCTTGGTGCATCGTCAAGAGAAAGGCACCCACACCATGTATGACGTGATCGTTGTCGGCGGCGGACCCGCCGGCCTGCAGGCCGCCCTGACCCTGGGCCGCATGCACAAGTCCGTGCTGCTCCTCGACTCCGGCTCCTACCGCAACGGCCGGGTCTCCCACATGCACAACTTCGTCACCAACGACGGAACGCCGCCCGAGAAGTTCCGCGAGCAGGCGCGCGCCGAGCTGTCGGCGTACGACACCGTGGAGGTGCGCGACGAGACGGTCGACGCGGTCGCCCGTGACGGCGAGCGGTTCGTCGTGACCACGGGTGGCGGCGTGCTCGAGAGCCGGCTGGTCATCCTCGCCACCGGCGTCCGCGACGAGCTGCCGGCCACCCCCGGCCTCGACGACATCTGGGGCGAGCTGGCCTACGGCTGCCCGTTCTGTCACGGCCACGAGCTGAGCGGCCGCGCGATCGGCGTGCTCGCCGGGCCGCCCGCCGTGCTCCACCTGGTCGGGCTGCTCGCCCCGATCGGGTCGTCGGTGACCGTCTTCACCGAGGGTGCCGAGCTGTCGGCCGATGACGCCGCTCTGCTCGACAGCCTCGGCGCCACCGTGCACGCGGAACCCGTGCTCGGCGTGACCCGCACCGACGACGAGGTGCGCGTCGAGCTCGACGGCGCCGACGACCTCACCGTCGCCGGACTGTTCGTCGGCACCGGCAGGCTCGTGCAGTCGGCCCCGTTCGCCGAGCAGCTCGGCCTCGACCTGCAGGACAGCGGCTGCATCGCGGTCGACGACTTCGGGCGTACGTCGCTCCCGGGTGTCCACGCGGCCGGCGACCTGGCCCATCGGTCGTCGTTCCCGATGCCGATGGCCTCCGTGCTGGCCGCCGCGGCCGCAGGTCAGCTGGCCGCAGTCGCCTGCGTGCAGCAGCTGCTGGCCCACTGACGGGAGTCGAGTGCTCAGGTGGCTGCCCGGGGAACCACTTCAGCACTCGAGCCCGTTGGGACGATATGTGTGTACGCCGGTCCGCAGCGGGTACGACGAGATGCACCGAACCCCTTCTCGAGGAGCTCCCATGCGCGTTCGTTCCTTCGCCGGCGCCGCTGTCGCCGCCGCACTCGTCGTACCGCTTCAGCTGGGAGCGGCTCCGGCCACCCCGGCCGAGGTCACGCAGGCCGCCGCACCCGTCCAGCAGGCTCGTGCCGCTGCGACCAGCCTGCGGGTGATCACCTACAACATCCGGTTCGGCGAGTTCGGCCTGGCCAACCTGGCCTCCGACATCCGCAAGACCGGCGCGAGCATCGCGGTCCTGCAGGAGGTCGACAACCGCACCGCGAGCGGCGGCGTGCACCAGGCCAAGAACCTGGCCCGACGCCTGGGCTGGCACGTGGCGTACGACGCCAACAGCCGCAAGTCCTTCGGGTGGAGGGGCAACGCGGTCATCTCGAAGTACCCGATCGTGGCGACCAACCGCTTCACCCTGCCGCAGCCCGAGGGCACCGAGAGGCGCGGACTGATGATCGCGCGGGTCAAGGTCGGCACCAAGAAGCTCAACGTCTGGGTGACGCACCTGCAGCCCGGTCGTGGTCGGCTGATGCAGGCCCGGGCGGTGCGGGACCGCATCGGCACGCCGCGGTGCGCGACGGTGCTCGGCGGCGACTTCAACGCCGGCCCGGAGCAGCAGGAGCACAACGTCCTCGACACCCACCTGGTCGATCTCTGGAAGGCAGTCGGCACTGGCGACGGCGACACCAACAAGCGCGGCACCGCGCGCATCGACTTCCTCTACACGCGACGGGTCACCAAGGTCAGCTCGTGGGTGGCGCCGCTGCGGCACTCCGACCACCGTGCGGTGATCGGCAACGTCAGGGTCGCCAGCGCGAACTCCTGTTGATCCGGGTTGAGTGCTGAGGTGGCTGCCCGGGCAACCACCTCAGCACTCAACCTCAGCGTGAGGCGGTGAGCGCGTCGCGCACGGGCACGAACTTGGCCTGCGACTCGGCCAGCTCGGCCTCGGGGTCGGAGTCGCCGACGATGCCGCACCCGGCGAAGAGGCGCACCGTCGGCCCCGCGACGTGGGCCGACCGCAGCGCGATGCCCCACTCGCCGTCGCCGGTCGCGTCGATCCAGCCGACCGGCCCGGCGTAGCGGGCGCGGTCCATGCCCTCGATCTCGGCGATCAGGTCCGTGGCCACGTCGGTCGGCGTACCGCCCACGGCGGCGGAGGGGTGCAGCGCCTCGGCCAGGTCGAGCGACGAGACGCTCTCGGCGTCGTGAACCACACCGGCAACGTCGGTGGCCAGGTGCATGACGTTCGGCAGGTGCAGCACGAAGGGCGCCTCGGGCACGTTCATCGACGAGCAGTGCGGCTCCAGTGCCTCGGCGACCGAGCGGACGGCGTACTCGTGCTCCTCGAGGTCCTTCGAGGAGCGGGCCAGGGTGGCGGCCAGCGCGAGGTCGCGCTCGTCGTCGCCGGTCCGCCGGATGGTGCCGGCCAGCACCCTCGAGGTGACCAGGCCGCGCTCGCGGCGGACGAGCATCTCGGGGGTGGCGCCGAAGAGGCCGTCGACATGGAAGGTCCAGCACATCGGGTAGGTCTCGGAGAGCTGGCGCAGCGGCCAGCGCACGTCGACGTCGACGTCGGAGGTGGCGATCAGGTCACGCGCCAGCACGACCTTCTCGAGGTCCCCGCGGTTGATGCGCGAGACGGCGTCGGCCACCACGGACATCCACTCGTCGCCGTTGCGGGCACCGTCGGCGAAGCTGACCACGGGTGCGCGAGCGGGCTCGGCAGGCGCCAGGTCGGGGATCTCGCAGTCGACCGTGGTCACCCAGGCCAGGTCGCCGCGGCGACCGACCACGACGCGGGGGAGCACCAGCACCGAGTCGCCGGGATCGTCGGCGAAGCCGAAGCTGCCGAAGCTGACCGGTCCGGTGCCCGGCTCGTTGACCTCGTCGCGGATGTCGGCGCGGGCCACCATCTCGGACCACCACTTGGCGGCGTCGGAGAAGCGGGTCGGCCCGGAGGTGCGCACCTCGGCGGCGACTCCCCAGCCGACGAGGCCCTCGCGGCGGCGGATCCAGCTCACCGGCGACTCGGGCGGGACGACGTCGAGCAGGGCCCCGACCGCGTCCTTCTCGAGGAGTGAAGTGCGTACGACGATGCGCTCGGCCGCGGTCGAAGTGGTGGTCACGAGGCGTCAGCCTACGCCGAACCTCGCGACCACCACTCCTTGACAGTGCCTACCCGGTCCCGGGGTCAGGACCAGTAGACGATGACCTTGTCGCCGACGTTGACCTGGTCGTAGAGCCACGCGAGCCCGTTGTAGTCACGGACGTTGACGCATCCGTGGCTGGCGCCGCCGTAGCCGTTGGCCGCGAAGTCGGAGGAGTAGTGCACCGCCTGGCCACCGGAGAAGAACATCGAGAAGGGCATCGCCGAGCCGAACTCGTTCGACACGTGGTCGATGTCCTTCCAACCGACGTTGAAGGCGCCTTCGCGGGTGGGTGTGTCGTTGAGCGTGGACCCGAACCGGACCTCGAGGGTCTTGAGCACCTTGCCGTCCACGACCCAACGCAGCGTCTTGCTGGTCTTGTCGATGCACATCACTCGCCCGGTGGCGCAGCGCGGGTCCAGCGCGGCGCTGGTGGCGGTGCCGGGGTCGGGGGCGACGTTGTGCTTCGCGTCGTGGGTCGGCGTGCTGGTCATCGCGTGCAGCCGGTCCATGGTGCGCTGGTCGACCTCGCCGGTCACGGGGATCTCGCGCTTCTCCTGGAAGCCCTTCACCGCCGACACCGTGTTGGCGTCGTAGGTGCCGGTGACCAGGCCGGCGTACCACTGGATCGCCTTGAGGCGGGCCTGAAGGTCGCGGACGTCGTCGCCGGTCGCGCCGCTGGCCAGGATCGCCGGGCCGGGCTTGAGGATGTTGAACAACTGGTCGTGCGTGGGGGTCTTGGTCATCTTGACCAGCTTGTTCCACGTCTTCTGGTCGACCACGCCGGTCGCCTTGAGGCCGCGCTTGGCCTGCCAGCCGGCGACCGCGTCCTTCGTGGTCTTGTCGTAGACCCCGGTGGTCTTCTCCGGGAGCCACTGCATCTGGAAGAGGCGGTGCTGCAGCTCGCGCACCTGCTCGCCCTTGTCGCCGGGGGAGAGCACGTCGGCCGGCGGCTCGGGGGTCTCCGTCTCGGAGGGCTCCTCGGACGGGTCCTCGGAAGGTTCGTCGACCGGTGCCTCGCTTCCGTCGTCGGTGGAAGCTCCCTCGCGGCCGGTCTGCGACTTCGCGCTCGAGGTGGTGTCGTCGTTGTTCAGGTGGCGCACGGCCATGCCGGCGCCGTACGCGGTTGCCGACATGAGCACCAGGGTCAGTGCGGTGAGCAAGATGATGCGCAGGGCCCTCATGCTGTCCTCCAAGGTCCGAGAAGTTTCCAGTGTCACAAGGGTTGACGCATTCACTCGGCATTTGGTTGCCGAAACTTCTCCGGTCATCTGTTCGGCGTCACCACCTCGTGACCTCGGAAGCGGCTCTGGACCCGGGGCCGCATAGGGTTTGTCGCGTGACCCGAGCCGAACTCGACAAGGACCCGCACGACGTACGCCGCATGTTCGACGCGGTGGCGCGGCGCTACGACCTCACCAACGACGTGCTGTCCATGGGGCAGGACCGTCGCTGGCGCAAGGACGTCATCCGTGCGGTCGACCCGCAGCCGGGCGAGCTCGTGCTCGACCTCGCCGCCGGCACGGGTACGTCGAGCCAGCCGTTCGCCGACCTCGGGGCCACGGTCGTGCCGTGCGACTTCTCGATCGGGATGCTCCAGGTGGGCAAGAAGGCCAAGCCGCACCTGCCCTTCACGGCGGGTGACGGCACGAAGCTGCCGTTCGCCGACAACACCTTCGACGCGGTGACGATCTCGTTCGGGCTGCGCAACATCGTCGACCCGAAGGCGGGGCTGCGTGAGCTGCGCCGGGTCACCAGGCCGGGCGGACGCCTCGTGGTCTGCGAGTTCAGCCACCCCACGAACAAGCCGTTCCGCACGGTCTACATGGAGTACCTGATGAAGGCGCTCCCGGCGATCGCCCGCACGGTCTCCTCCGCGCCCGACGCCTACGTCTACCTCGCCGAGTCGATCCGGGCCTGGCCCGACCAGCAGGGCCTGGCCCGCTGGATCGCCGAGGCCGGCTGGGGCGGCTGCGAGATCCGCAACCTCAGCGGTGGCATCGTGGCACTGCACCGCGCCACCGCCTGATCCACGGTTCGCGCATCAACAATCCACGGTTCGCGCATCAACGATCCACGGTTCGCGGAAATAGGGCATGGAAATGTGACGTAATTCCGCAGGTCAGGTGGGGTTTCGGAGCAACTCACCCCCGGGTTTCGCTGGCGGGACGGGAGTCCTAGACTGTGGCGCACGCCACCATGTGAAGTGTTTCACAATCTCACATGCGTCGGCTTCCGACAGCGCTACAGCACGTGAGGGAGACATCCGATGACCGCCGCCGCGATGACGCCCGGAGCGGATCGCCAGGCACAGGTGATCGTGGTCGGCGCGGGTCCGGCCGGGGCCGCGACGGCCTACCACCTGGCCGCGGCCGGCATCGACGTCCTGGTGCTGGAGAAGTCGTCCTTCCCGCGGGACAAGATCTGCGGAGACGGCCTGACCCCGCGCGCGGTCAAGCAGCTGCTGGCGATGGGCTTCGACCTCGACGAGCCCGGCTGGCAGAAGAACAAGGGTCTGCGCATCATCGGCGCCGGCCACCGCGTCGAGCTGCCGTGGCCCGACCTCACGACGTACCCGCCGTTCGGCATGGCCCGCTCCCGCATGGACCTCGACGAGCTGCTGGCCCGGCACGCGCAGAAGGCCGGCGCCCGGCTGCGTGAGAGCACGTCGGTCACCGGCCCGGTCTTCGACGAACGCACCGGCCAGGTGGTCGGCGTGACCGCGAGGTCGGTCGACGAGCGCGGCCGCAAGTACGGCGACGAGCTCGAGTTCCGCGCCCCGATCGTGATCGCCTGTGACGGCGTCAGCGCCCGCATGGCCACCGCCCTGGGCATCGAGCGCCGCGAGAACCGGCCGATGGCCGTGGCCTGCCGCGCCTACTACGAGACACCGATGCACGACGACGACTACATGGAGTCGTGGCTCGAGCTGTGGGACGGCAAGCCCAACCAGAGCAACAAGCTGCCGGGCTACGGCTGGATCTTCCCGCTCGGCGACGGTACGGCGAACGTCGGACTCGGCATCCTCAACACCAGTGCGGCCTTCCAGAACATGGACTACAAGGAGTCGATGCGCCGCTGGCTCGCGCACACTCCCGAAGAGCTCGGTTTCAGGGACGAGAACCTCACCGCGCCGATCAGGTCCGCGGCCCTGCCGATGGGCTTCAACCGCAAGCCGCACTACCGCCGCGGCATGCTGCTGGTCGGCGACTCCGGCGGCATGGTCAACCCGTTCAACGGCGAGGGCATCGACTACGCCCTCGAGGCCGGCAAGATGGCTGCCGAGATCGTCGTGCAGGCCCTCGGACGGCTGCCCGGAGCGAACCGCGAGCGGGTGCTCGAGAGCTACCCGGCCGCCCTCGACGCGGCGTACGGCGGCTACTTCACGCTCGGTCGTGCGTTCGCCCACCTCGTCGGCAACCCGACCTTCATGAAGCAGGCCACGAAGTACGGCCTGCCGAGGCCCGGCCTGATGCGCTTCACCCTGAAGCTGATGGCGAACCTCACCGACCCGCGTGACGGCGACGCGATGGACCGCATCATCAACGCCCTGAGCAAGGTGGCGCCGAATGCTTGAGATCAACGAGCGCGAAGGAGCGCACTGATGGAGCTCTACACCCCGGTGCTCGTGTTGGGAGCCCTGGCCGCCGGCTTCGCGATCTTCTCGATCGTGGTCAGCTCGCTGACCGGCCCGGCCCGCTACAACCGCGCCAAGCTCGACTCCTACGAGTGCGGCATCGAGCCGACTCCGCAGCCCGTCGGCGGTGGCCGGTTCCCGGTGAAGTACTACATCACCGCGATGCTCTTCATCGTCTTCGACATCGAGATCATCTTCCTCTACCCGTGGGCGGTGCACTTCGATGCGATGGCCTTCTTCGGGCTCGCCGAGATGGTCATCTTCATCGCCACTGTCTTCATCGCCTACGCATACGTATGGCGCAGGGGTGGTCTCGAGTGGGATTGACCGCCGTCATGCGCGCACGACGCTCACAGCTTGAGGGAGAGATCTGACATGGGCATTGAAGAGAAGCTTCCGAGCGGGGTCCTGCTCACCACCGTCGAGGGCGTCGCGGGCTACATGCGCAAGGCGTCGTTCTGGCCGGCCACGTTCGGCCTGGCCTGCTGCGCCATCGAGATGATGACCAGCGGTGGCCCGAAGTACGACCTCGCCCGCTTCGGCATGGAGGTCTTCCGGGCCAGCCCGCGCCAGGCCGACCTGATGATCGTGGCCGGCCGGGTCAGCCAGAAGATGGCCCCGGTGCTGCGCCAGATCTACGACCAGATGGCCGAGCCCAAGTGGGTGCTCGCGATGGGCGTCTGCGCGTCGAGCGGCGGCATGTTCAACAACTACGCCATCGTCCAGGGCGTCGACCACGTCGTCCCGGTCGACATGTACCTCCCCGGCTGCCCGCCGAGGCCCGAGATGCTGATCGACGCGATCCTCAAGCTCCACGACCAGGTGCAGAACACCAAGCTCGGCGCCAACCGTGCCGCGCAGATCGTCGACCTCGAGACCGAGGCGCTCAACGCGCTGCCGACCTCCGAGATGAGGGGCCAGCTTCGATGACCGACGAGAAGAAGCCCGACCAGCCAGCGGTCGAGCAGTCGCCGGAGAACCTTCCGGCACCGACCGGTCCGACTGGATCCGGCCAGGTCGAGACGGTCGGCGTACGCACCGGCATGTTCGGCGTCCAGGGCACCGGCGACACCTCCGGCTACGGCGGCCTGGTCAGCCCGGTCGCCTTCCCTGCCGCGGCCCAGCGCCCGTTCGGCGGCTGGTTCGACGTGGTCGCCGACGGCCTCGACGGGCTGATCGAGAAGGTCGTGATCCATCGCGGTGAGATCACCTTCCACGTGCATCGTGACAACCTCACCGCGGTGGCGAAGAAGCTGCGCGACGACCCGGCACTGCGCTTCGAGCTGCTCTCCGGCGTGAGCGGGGTGCACTACCCCGACGACCACGGCCGCGAGCTGCACGCGGTCTACCACCTGCTGTCGATGACCTGGAACCGCCGCGTGCGGGTCGAGGTCTCGGTGCCCGATGCCGACCCGCACCTGCCGAGCCTGATCGCGACGTACCCCACGGCCGACTGGCACGAACGCGAGACGTGGGACTTCTTCGGCATCATCTTCGACGGCCACCCGGCCCTGACCCGCATCCAGATGCCCGACGACTGGCCGGGCCACCCGCAGCGCAAGGACTACCCCTTGGGCGGCATTCCCGTGGAGTACAAGGGCGCGACCATCCCGCCCCCCGACCAGCGGAGGTCGTACAACTGATGACGACGGAACAAGACCTTTACGCCGGCGCGTCCGACACCACCGAGGGCCGGGTCTTCACGGTCACCGGCCAGGACTGGGACTCGCTGGTCGAGAGCATCGGCTCCGACGCGGGCGCCGACGAGCGCATCGTGGTCAACATGGGCCCGCAGCACCCCTCGACGCACGGCGTGCTGCGGCTGATCCTCGAGCTCGAGGGCGAGACGGTCACCGAGGCACGGTGTGGCATCGGCTACCTGCACACCGGCATCGAGAAGAACATGGAGTTCCGCTCCTGGGTGCAGGGCGTCACGTTCTGCACCCGCATGGACTACCTCGCGCCGTTCCACAACGAGCTGACCTACTGCCTGGGCGTCGAACGACTCCTCGACATCGAGGACCAGATCCCCGAGAAGGCCAACGTCATGCGGGTCCTGCTCTCCGAGCTGAACCGCATCTCCTCCCACCTGGTCGCGATCGCCACGGGTGGCATGGAGATCGGCGCCCTGACCGTGATGACGATCGGGTTCCGCGAGCGTGAGCTCGTGCTCGACCTCTTCGAGCTGATCACCGGCCTGCGCATGAACCACGCGTTCTTCCGTCCCGGCGGCGTCGCCCAGGACCTGCCCCCGGGTGCGCTCGACGAGATCCGCGACTTCGTCGCCCTGATGAAGAAGCGCCTCCCCGAGTACGCCGACCTGTGCAACGCGAACCCGATCTTCAAGGCCCGCCTGGAGAATGTCGGTCACCTCGACCTGGCCGGCTGTCTGGCTCTCGGCATCACCGGGCCCGTGCTGCGCTCCACCGGCTACGCCTGGGACCTCCGCAAGACCCAGCCCTACTCCGGCTACGACGAGTACGACTTCGACGTGCAGACCTGGGACACCTGCGACTCCTACGGCCGGTTCCGCATCCGGCTCAACGAGATGTGGGAGTCGCTCAAGATCATCGAGCAGGCCGCCGAGCGCCTGGCCGGCCTCGAGGGCGCGCCGGTCATGGTCGCCGACAAGAAGATCGCCTGGCCCAGCCAGCTCGCGATCGGCAGCGACGGCATGGGCAACAGCCTCGACCACATCCGGCACATCATGGGTGAGTCGATGGAGGCCCTGATCCACCACTTCAAGCTGGTCACCGAGGGCTTCCGGGTGCCGCCCGGCCAGGCCTACGTGCCGGTCGAGTCGCCGCGCGGCGAGCTCGGCGCCCACGTCGTCTCCGACGGTGGGACCAAGCCGTTCCGGGCGCACTTCCGCGACCCGTCGTTCACGAACCTGCAGGCAACCAGCGTGATGAGTGAGGGCGGCATGGTCGCCGACGTCATCGTCGCCATCGCCAGCATCGACCCGGTGATGGGAGGCGTTGACCGATGACGACGACTGGACCCAGCCGGTTCTCCGAGAACGACCAACAGCTGACGGACGCGACGTACGACGAGCTGCGTGAGATCGCCGCGCGCTACCCGCAGGGGCGCTCCGGACTGCTGCCGATGCTGCACCTGGTGCAGTCCGTCGAGGGCAAGGTGACCCCCGAGGGCATCCAGGCCTGCGCGGAGATCCTCGACATCAGCCCGGCCGAGGTGTCGGGTGTCGCGACGTTCTACACGATGTACAAGCGTCGCCCGGTCGGCGACTACCACGTCGGTGTCTGCACCAACACGCTCTGCGCGGTGATGGGCGGCGACCTGATCTTCGAGCGGCTCAAGGAGCACCTCGAGGTCGGCAACGACGAGACGACCCCCGACGGCAAGGTCTCGCTGGAGCACATCGAGTGCAACGCGGCCTGCGACTTCGCGCCAGTGATGATGGTCAACTGGGAGTTCATGGACAACCAGACGCCGGAGTCCGCCGTACGACTGGTCGACGACCTGCGGGCCGGCAACGAGGTCCACTCCACCCGCGGTCCGCGTCTGTGCACGTGGCGTGAGGCCGAGCGGGTGCTGGCCGGATTCCCCGACGACCGCGCCGACGAGGGCCCCTCCGCGGGTCCGGCGTCGCTGGCCGGTGTCCAGATCGCCCGCACGATGGGCTGGACCGCGCCGTCGGTCGAGGCCTCCACGTCGCGTGCCGAGTCCGAGACCTCGGTCGCGACCGAGACGAGCGAGGAACGAGCGAGCGACCGAGCGGCCTCGTCAGACCAGGCCGAGGAGGGCAAGTCGTGACCGACATGTTGACGCCGGTGCTCACCGCCAACTGGGGCACCGACCGCAGCTGGACCCTCGAGGCCTACGAGGCGCAGGGCGGGTACGCCGCGCTGCCCAAGGCCCTGAAGATGAAGCAGGACGACGTGATCACCGCGGTCAAGGACTCCGGTCTCCGCGGCCGTGGCGGCGCCGGCTTTCCGACCGGCATGAAGTGGAGCTTCATCCCGCAGGACAACCCGAACCCGAAGTACCTCGTGGTCAACGCCGACGAGTCGGAGCCGGGCACCTGCAAGGACATCCCGCTGATGATGGCCAGCCCGCACACCCTGGTCGAGGGCGTGATCATCTCCTCCTACGCGATCCGGGCCAACCACGCGTTCATCTACGTGCGCGGCGAGGTGCTCCACGTCGTACGACGACTGCAGCGCGCCGTGCAGGAGGCCTACGCGGCCGGTCACCTGGGCAAGAACATCCACGGCTCCGGCTATGACCTCGACCTGGTCATCCACGCCGGTGCCGGTGCCTACATCTGTGGCGAGGAGACCGCGCTGCTCGACTCGCTCGAGGGGCGTCGCGGCCAACCGCGCCTGCGCCCGCCGTTCCCCGCGGTGGCCGGCCTCTACGCCAGCCCGACCGTGATCAACAACGTCGAGTCGATCGCGTCCGTGCCCAGCATCATCGACAAGGGCGCCGACTGGTTCGCCAGCATGGGCACCGAGAAGTCCAAGGGCTACGTCATCTACTCGCTCTCCGGACACGTGAAGACGCCCGGCCAGTACGAAGCCCCACTCGGCATCACGCTGCGCGAGCTGATCGACCTCGGCGGCGGAATGCGCGCGGGCCACGAGCTGAAGTTCTGGACCCCTGGTGGGTCGAGCACGCCGCTGCTCACCGCCGAGCAGCTCGACATGCCGCTCGACTACGAGGCCGTGGGTGCGGCCGGCTCGATGCTGGGCACCCGCGCACTGCAGATCTTCGACGAGACGACCTGCGTGGTGCGGGCCGTGCTCCGCTGGACCGAGTTCTACAAGCACGAGTCCTGCGGCAAGTGCACGCCCTGCCGCGAGGGCACGTGGTGGCTGGTGCAGGTCCTCACCCGCCTCGAGAAGGGGCAGGGCAGCGAGGAGGACCTCGACGTCCTGCTCGACCAGTGCGAGAACATCCTCGGCCGGTCGTTCTGCGCGCTCGGTGACGGCGCCACCAGCCCGATCTCGTCGTCCATCCAGCACTTCCGTGACGAGTACCTGGCGCACCTCACCCACGGTGGGTGCCCCTTCGACCCGGCCGCCTCGACGGCCTTCGCGCAGGAAGGAGCCCTGGCATGACCACGACTCCTGAGAAGACAGACGTCGTCACGCTGACCATCGACGGCATCCAGGTCAGCGTCCCCAAGGACACCCTGGTGATCCGGGCCGCCGAGCAGGTCGGAGTCCAGATCCCGCGGTTCTGCGACCACCCGCTGCTGGCACCGGTCGGTGCCTGCCGCCAGTGCCTGGTCGAGATCCCCGACGCCGGCAACGGCCGCGGCATGCCGAAGCCCCAGGCCTCGTGCACCATCCCGGTCGCCGAGGGCATGGTGGTCAACACGCAGGTCACCTCGCCGGTGGCCGACAAGGCACAGCAGGGCCAGATGGAGTTCCTGCTGATCAACCACCCGCTCGACTGCCCGGTGTGCGACAAGGGTGGCGAGTGCCCCCTGCAGAACCAGGCGATGTCCAACGGCCGCGGCGAGTCCCGCTTCTCCGCCACGGGCGGCGTCAAGCGCACGTTCCCGAAGCCGATCAACATCTCCGCGCAGATCCTGCTCGACCGGGAGCGCTGCATCGTGTGCCAACGCTGCACGCGCTTCGCCTCCGAGATCGCCGGCGACCCGTTCATCGCACTCGTCGAGCGCGGTGCGCAGCAGCAGATCGGCATCGCCGACAACGCCCCGTTCCTGTCCTACTTCTCCGGCAACACGATCCAGATCTGCCCGGTGGGCGCGCTGACCAGTGCCGACTACCGCTTCCGCTCGCGCCCGTTCGACCTGGTTTCCACGCCGTCGATCGCCGAGCACGACGCGTGCGGCTCGGCGATCCGGGTGGACCACCGTCGCGGCAAGGTGATGCGTCGCCTCGCCGGCAACGACCCCGAGGTCAACGAGGAGTGGATCACCGACAAGGACCGCTTCGGCTTCCACTACGCCCGCCAGGCCGACCGGCTGACGCACCCGCTGGTGCGCGACACCACGTCGGGTGAGCTGCGCCCGGCCTCGTGGCCCGAGGCGTTCGCCGTCGCGGCCCGCGGCCTCGCTGCAGCGCGTACGTCGGGTGGCGTGGGCGTGCTGACCGGTGGTCGCCTGATCGCCGAGGACGCCTACGCCTACAGCAAGTTCGCCCGTGTGGTGCTCGGCACCAACGACATCGACTTCCGGGCACGGCCGCACTCCGCCGAGGAGGCCGCCTTCCTGGCCTCCGAGGTCGTGCTGCGCATGCCGGTGACCTACGCCGACCTCGAGAAGGCCTCCGTGGTCGTGCTCGCGGGCCTCGAGCCCGAGGACGAGGCCGGGTCGATCTTCCTGCGACTGCGCAAGGCCGTCGCCGCGGGCACCCGGGTCGTCGCCGTCGCGCCGTACTCCTCGCGCGGCCTGCGCAAGCTGAAGGGGCGTCTGGTCGCGACCTCGGCCGGCGACGAGCGCGAGGCCCTCGCCGCTCTCGCTGCCGACGCCGACGCGGCACTCGACGCCGGCGCGGTGATCCTCGTCGGCGAGCGCCTGGCCGCCGTGCCCGGTGCCCTCACCGCCGCCGTCGACCTGGCCCGTACGACGGGAGCCCGGCTGGCCTGGGTGCCTCGCCGTGCCGGTGACCGCGGCGCCGTCGAGACCGGATGCCTGCCCAACCTGCTGCCCGGTGGACGTCCGGTCGCCGACCCGACCGCCCGCGTCGACGCCGCGGCCGCCTGGGGCGTCACGTCCCTGCCCGAGCAGCCCGGCCGTGACGGCGACGGCATCGTCGCCGCGCTCAACGCCGGTGAGCTCACCGGACTCGTCGTCGGTGGCGTCGCGCTCGACGACCTGCCCGACCCCGAGGCCGCACGTCAGGCCCTGGCCGCCGCGGAGTTCGTGGTCAGCCTCGAGCTGCGCGAGAACGAGGTGACCCGGGCCGCCGACGTGGTCTTCCCGGTCGCCCCGGTCTCCGACAAGGCCGGCCTGTTCGTCACGTGGGAAGGGCGCCCGCGCACCTTCGACGCGGTGTTCAGCAACCCCGGCTCGCTGCCCGACCTGCGCATCCTCTCCGGCATCGCCGAGGAGTCAGGTGTCCCGCTCGGCTTCCGGACCGTCGAGGAGGCCCGGCGCCAGATGAACGAGGTCGGCCCGTGGGACGGCGCACGCGCGCCCGCCGCAGCCGCACCGAAGATCAAGCAGCGCCGGCTGGCCCGCAACAAGTTCTGGCTGGCCACCTGGAAGCAGATGCTCGACAACGGCGCCATGCTCGACGGCGACACCGCGTTGTCGGCCACCGCACGTCCCGCCGTGGCGCGCGTCCCGCACGCGACGTACGACGTCCTAGCCGGAGCCACCCACGTCACGCTGGCCGGTGACCGTGGCGAGGTCACCCTGCCGGTGGAGGCCGCCGACCTGCCCGACGACACGGTCTGGGTGCCGGCCAACAACGACGGCAACGGAGTGCTCGCGGACCTCGCCTCGCCGGGCTCCGCGGTGACGGTGAAGGCGGTGAAGGCATGATCGCGATGGCGACCGACGAGCTCAGCGGCTTCGGGCACGACGCCTGGTGGGTGGTGCTGGTCAAGGCCGTGCTCATCTTCGTCGTGCTGGTGCTGCTGACCCTGTTCAACATCTGGTGGGAGCGCCGGGTCGTGGCCCGCATGCAGCACCGCATCGGCCCCAACGTGCACGGTCCCTTCGGGCTGCTGCAGTCGCTGGCCGACGGCGTGAAGCTGGCGTTGAAGGAAGACATCATCCCCAAGGCGGCCGACAAGGTCGTCTACGTCCTCGCGCCCGTGCTGGCGGTGATCCCGGCGTTCATCACGTTCTCGGTGATCCCGTTCGGCCCCGAGGTCAACTTCTTCGGCGAGCGCACCCCGCTCCAGCTGACCGACATGCCGGTGGCCGTGCTCTTCGTGATGGCGGTCGCCTCGATCGGCATCTACGGCATCGTGCTCGGCGGCTGGTCCTCCGGGTCGACGTACTCCCTGATCGGCGGGATCCGCTCGTCGGCCCAGATGATCTCCTACGAGGTCGCGATGGGCCTGGCCCTGGTCGCGGTCTTCCTCTACGCCGGCTCGATGTCGACCTCCGAGATCGTCGCGGCACAGGCCAGCCCCAAGTCGTTCGACGTGCTCGGCCTCGACGTGCCCGTGCCCGGCTGGTTCGCCCTGATCCTGCTGCCGTCGTTCGTGATCTACGTGATCTCGATGGTCGGCGAGACCAACCGGGCGCCGTTCGACCTGCCCGAGGCCGAGGGCGAGCTCGTCGGTGGGTTCCACACCGAGTACTCCAGCCTGAAGTTCGCGCTGTTCTTCCTCGCCGAGTACATCAACATGGCGACCGTCTCGGCGCTGGCCACCACGCTGTTCCTCGGCGGCTGGCGCGCCCCGTGGCCGATCTCGGCGATCTGGGAAGGCGCCAACGAGGGCTACGTGCCGCTGATCTGGTTCTTCGGCAAGGTCATGCTCTTCATCTTCTTCTTCATCTGGCTGCGCGGTTCGCTGCCCCGCCTGCGCTATGACCAGTTCATGGCGTTCGGCTGGAAGCGGCTCATCCCGATCTCGCTGATCTGGATCGTCGCCGTCGCCACGATGCGGGCGCTGACCCTCGACGACGGTCTCGACCGCAGCCAGCTGATGATCGTGATCGGGGTCTTCCTGGTCGCCTTCCTGGTGGTGCTCTTCATCCCGGAGACGAAGAAGGACGCCGCCGAGGAGCCGGTGGTCGAGCCGCCCGCCGGTGGCTACCCCGTCCCGCCCATGCCTGCCGGAGGCGCCGTCCGCGGCGCCGCCGAACCCTTGGTCTTTCGTGAGGAGATCTGATGGCCCCGAATGATCGGCCCAGCGAGGAGTCTCGCGGGTTCAAGGAGCAGTTCTGGGACCCCATCGCGGGGTTCGGGGTGACCTTCCGGACCATGTTCAAGAAGGTGGTCACCGAGCAGTACCCCTTCGAGAAGCTGCCCACCGCGCCCCGCTTCCACGGCCGGCACCAGCTGAACCGCTGGCCCGACGGCCTGGAGAAGTGCATCGGCTGCGAGCTGTGCGCGTGGGCCTGCCCGGCCGACGCGATCTACGTCGAGGGTGCCTCCAACGACGAGAGCGCCAACGGTGAGGGGCGGTTCAGCCCCGGCGAGCGCTACGGCCGCGTCTACCAGATCAACTACCTGCGCTGCATCCTGTGCGGCCTCTGCATCGAGGCCTGCCCGACCCGCGCGCTGACGATGACCAACGAGTACGAGCTGGCCGACGACAACCGCGCCGACCTGATCTACGAGAAGTCCGACCTGCTGGCGCCGCTGCTGCCCGGCATGGAGCAGCCGCCCCACGCCATGCTGCTCGGTGACGACGACGGCGACTACTACCGCGGCGACTTCAAGGCCCGCACGAACGAGGGGGACGCCCGGTGACCGCGTTCTGGATCCTCGCACCGATCATGGTGCTGGCCGCACTCGGCATCCTGTTCGTCCGCAAGGCCGTGCACGCCGCGCTCCTGCTGGCGGTCGTGATGATCTCGCTGGCCGTCCTGTACGCCGTACTCGACGCGCCGTTCCTCTTCGCGGTGCAGATCATCGTCTACACCGGCGCGATCCTGATGCTCTTCCTGTTCGTGCTGATGCTGGTCGGCGTCGACGCCTCCGACTCGGTGGTCGAGACGATCCGCGGCCAGCGGGTGCTGGCCACCGTGTTCGGCCTGCTGCTCGGCCTGACCCTGGTCATCGGCATCTCGCAGATCAGCTTCGGCACGGTGATCGGCCTCGACGACGCCAACGAGGGCGGCAACGTCCCGGCCCTGGCCAACCTGCTGTTCTCCAAGTACGTCTTCGCCTTCGAGACCACCTCGGCGCTGCTGATCACCGCGGCCATCGGCGCGATGGTGCTGGCCCACCGCGAGCGGCTCGAGCCCAAGGAGTCGCAGGCCGACGCCGCCGCCCGCCGCATGCGCGAGTACGCCGAGACCGGCCGCCACCCCGGCCCCCTGCCGGCCCCCGGAGTCTTCGCCCGGCACAACGCGGTCGACACCCCGGCCCTCCTGCCCGACGGCACCGTCGCCCAGGACTCGATCTCACGCGTGCTGGCCGCCCGCGGCACCGTGCGGTCGGCGCCGGCGCTGGCCGACGACATCGAGGAGATCAAGCGCCAGCTGGGGCAGGCGCCCGAGAAGGCGCCCGAGGTGTCCGGCAAGTCCGGTGCCGCGGCTTCCACCGAGGAACAGAACACCGCCTCGACCACCGACGGGGAGGAGGAAGAGTGAGCACCGAGCCCTACATCATCCTCTCCGCGCTCCTCTTCACGATCGGCTGCGTCGGCGTCCTCGTGCGTCGCAACGCGATCGTGGTGTTCATGTGCGTCGAGCTGATGCTCAACGCCTCGAACCTGGCGCTGGTGACGTTCGCCAAGGCCAACGGCAATCTCGACGGCCAGATCGCGGCCTTCTTCGTGATGGTCGTGGCCGCCGCAGAAGTGGTGGTCGGCCTGGCCATCATCATGACCATCTTCCGTACCCGACGCTCGGCCTCGGTCGACGACGCGAGCCTGCTGAAGTACTGAGGTGACTGCATTGAGTTCCAACATCGCCATGCTCTCGGGGCTCGCGGCGGAGAGCCACATCCCCGTGGTCGACCCCGCTGCCGCCGACGGTGTCTTCTCGCTGGCCTGGCTGGTGATCGTGCTGCCGCTGGCCGGTGCCGCGATCCTGCTGCTCGGCGGACGACGTACCGACCGCTGGGGCCACCTGCTCGGTACGGCGACCTCCCTCGGGTCCTTCGCGATCGGCCTGGCGATGTTCATCGCCCTGCTGGGCCGCGACTCCGGTGACCGCAGTGTCGGACGCGAGCTGTTCACCTGGATCGAGGCCGGCGGGTTCAAGGTGGGGATGGACCTCCTGGTCGACCCGCTCTCGATCCTGTTCGTGCTGCTGATCACCGGTGTCGGCTCGCTGATCCACATCTACTCGATCGGCTACATGGAGCACGACGGTCGCCGTCGCCGCTTCTTCGGCTACCTCAACCTCTTCATCGCCGCGATGACGATGCTGGTGCTGGCCGCCGACTACCTCGGCATCTTCCTCGGCTGGGAAGGCGTCGGCCTGGCGTCGTACCTGCTGATCGGCTTCTGGCAGCACAAGCCCACCGCGGCCGCGGCCGCCAAGAAGGCGTTCGTGATCAACCGGGTCGGCGACATCGGCATGTCGCTGGCGATCATGCTGATCTTCGTCACCTTCGGCACCACCGCGTTCGCTGGTGTCAGTGCCGCGGCGAGCGGTGCCGACGAGGCCACGATGAACGTGATCGGCCTGCTGCTCCTGCTCGGCGCGTGCGGCAAGAGCGCCCAGGTGCCGCTGCAGGCCTGGCTCCTCGACGCGATGGAGGGCCCGACCCCGGTCTCTGCCCTGATCCACGCGGCCACCATGGTGACCGCCGGCGTCTACCTGGTCACCCGCTCCAACTTCATCTTCGAGAACGCACCGATCGCGCAGACCACGGTCGTGGTCGTCGCGGTGGTCACGCTCCTGTGGGGCGCGGTCATCGGGTGCGCCAAGGACGACATCAAGAAGGTGCTGGCCGGCTCCACGATGAGCCAGATCGGCTACATGATGCTCGGTGCCGGCCTCGGTGTCGCCGGCTACGCGTTCGCGATCTTCCACCTGATCACCCACGGCTTCTTCAAGGCCAACATGTTCCTGGGTGCCGGGTCGGTCATGCACGCGATGGACGACGACGTCGACATGCGCCACTACGGTGCCCTGCAGAAGGCCGTGCCGGTCACGTTCCTGACGTTCGCGATGGGCTACCTCGCGATCATCGGCTTCCCCGGGTTCTCCGGGTTCTGGTCGAAGGACAAGATCATCGAGGTCGCCTTCACCGAGAACATCTTCGTCGGCCTGTGCGCGCTGGTCGGCGCCGGCGTCACCGCGTTCTACATGACGCGACTGATGCTGATGACCTTCTTCACCCAGAAGCGCTGGGAGCCCGAGGTGCACCCGCACGAGTCGCCCAAGGTGATGACGGTGCCGCTGATGGTGCTGGCCGCGCTCTCCGTGCTCGGCGGCTTCCTGCTGCTGAGCAACTGGATCGTCGACTGGCTCGCACCGGTCGTCGGCCACCACGCCCACGAGGAGCCGCCGCTCCCCGCCCTGGCCATGACCGCGATCGTGGTGCTGGTCGTCGCGGCCGGCGTTGCCCTTGCCTGGTTCACGATCGGAAGGACCGAGGTGCCCCGCACCGCACCCACTGACGTCAACGTCCTCACCCGCGCTGCCCGCGCCGACCTCTACGGCGACGCGATCAACGACGGCCTGGTCGTCAACCCCGGACGCCAGCTCGTCGGCGGCCTGATGACCTTCGACGCAGCCGTGATCGACGGCGCCGTCGAAGGACAGGCTGCGGGCATGGGTGGTCTCGCCGGAGTCTTCCGCAAGGTGCAGAACGGCTTCGTCCGCTCCTACGCGCTGTCCGTCCTGGTCGGCGCCCTGCTGGTCATCCTGGCCCTGCTGGCGGTGAACCTCGGATGAACGACTTCCCCTGGCTCACCCTGCTGATCGCCGTGCCGCTGGTCGGCGGAGCGGTCACCGCCCTGCTGCCCTCGAAGGGTGGCTCCGAGCTGCCCAAGCAGGTGGCGGTCGGCACGGCCGCGCTCACGTTCGTGCTGTCGGTGGTCGTCGCCTTCCAGTACGACGCGGGCGACGGCATGCAGTTCATCGAGCTGCACGACTGGATCCCCGCGTTCGGCGCCCACTACGCGCTCGGCGTCGACGGCATCGGCCTGACCCTGGTGCTGCTGACCACGCTACTGGTGCCGGTCGTGGTCCTCGCGTCGTGGAACGACGCCGACGACACGTCGCCCTCGGCGTACTTCGGCTGGATGCTGGCCCTCGAGGGCCTGGCCCTGGCCGTCTTCATGGCCCAGGACGTCTTCCTGTTCTACTTCGTCTTCGAGGCCACGCTGATCCCGGCGTACTTCCTGATCGGCAGCTTCGGCCACGTCGACCGGGCCCAGCGCTCCAAGGCCGCGGTGAAGTTCCTGCTCTACATGCTGGCCGGCGGGCTCATCATGCTGGCCTCCGTGGTCGGGCTGTACGCCGTCTCCGCGCAGGCCGGCAACCCGTCGTACCTCATCGGCGACCTGGCCGGCATCGAGATGGACAAGGAGACCGGGCGCTGGCTGTTCCTCGGCTTCTTCATCGCGTTCGCGATCAAGGCGCCGCTCTTCCCGGTGCACACCTGGCTGCCCGACACCACGGCAGCCGCCACCCCGGGCACCAGCGTGCTGCTGATCTGCGTGCTCGACAAGATCGGCACCTACGGCATGCTGCGCTTCTGCCTCGGCATCTTCCCGGAGGCGTCGAAGTGGGCGACTCCGGTCGTGGTCGTGCTGGCGATCATCTCGATCGTCTACGGCGCGCTGATCGCGATCGGCCAGGACGACATGCTCCGGCTGATCGGGCTCACCTCGCTGTCGCACTTCGGCTTCATCGTGCTGGGCATCTTCGTGATGAACAGCCAGGGCCTGACCGGCTCGACGTTCTACATGTTCAACCACGGGCTGGCCACGGCGGTGATGTTCCTGGTCGCCGGCTACCTGATCAGGCGCCGCGGGTCGACGTTGATCAGCGACCACGGCGGCGTCGAGAAGGTCGCGCCCGTGCTCGCCGGGCTGTTCCTCGTCGGCGGTCTCGGCACCCTCGGACTGCCCGGCCTCTCGCCGTTCGTGTCCGAGTTCCTGGTGCTGGTCGGCGGGTTCGCCCACCACTGGGTGGCCGGCGCGTTCGCGGTGACCGGCATCGTGCTGGCCGCGATCTACGTCCTCTGGATGTACCAGAAGCTGATGACCGGGCCGACCAACCCCGCAGTCAGCGGCATGAAGGACCTCAACGTGCGCGAGATCGCCGCGGTCGCCCCGCTGGTGGCGGCGATGCTGCTGTTCGGCTTCTATCCCAAGCCGGTGCTCGACATCATCAACCCGGCTGTCGAGGCGACCATGATCCATGTCGGGGTGAGTGACGACGATCCGGTCGTGGCACCGGTCGATGCCGACCAGACCCATGACGACCAGGCGACCGAGGAGGACCACAAGTGATCGAGTTCTCCAAGCCCACGCTTGAATACGACCTCCTCTGGCCGCTGCTGCTGGTCTTCGGCGTCGCCTGCGCCGGCGTACTCGTCGAGGCCTTCCTGCCGCGCGCCCGCCGCTACCTCGTGCAGACCGTGCTGGCCCTGGCCGGCACGGCGGCCGCCCTCGGCGGCGTCATCTACGTCGGGGTCAACCTCGACGACCACGGACCTGCCCGCGGCGAGATCGTGGCCATGGGCGCGCTGGCCGTCGACGGACCCACGGTCTTCCTCTGGGGACTGCTGCTGGTGATCACGCTGGCCGGCATCCTGCTCTTCGCCGAGCGACGCCTCGAAGGCGGCGTCTCCGCGTTCGCCGGACAGGCCGCGGCGCTGCCCGGCACCGACGCCGAGCGGGAGGCGTCGACCAAGGGTCTCGACCACACCGAGGTCTTCCCGCTGATGATGTTCGCGGTCGGCGGCATGATGCTGTTCCCCGCGTCCAACGACCTGCTCACGCTCTTCGTCGGCCTCGAGGTGCTCTCGCTGCCGCTCTACCTGCTCTCCGGGCTGGCCCGTCGACGCCGCCTGCTCAGCCAGGAGGCCGCGCTCAAGTACTTCCTGCTCGGTGCGTTCTCCTCCGGCTTCGTGATCTACGGCATCGCCTTGGTCTACGGGTACGCCGGCACGATGGACTTCGGCGGCATCAACGAGGCGATCGCCAACTCCACCGGCAGCCGCACGATGCTGCTGATCGGCATCGGCATGATCTCGGTGGGCCTGCTGTTCAAGGTCGGCGCGGTGCCGTTCCAGTCGTGGACGCCCGACGTCTACCAGGGCGCGCCCACCCAGGTCACGGCCTTCATGGCCGCGGCCACCAAGGTCGCGGCGTTCGGCGCGATGATGCGGCTCTTCTACGTGGCCTTCGGCTCCGAGCGCTGGAGCTGGGCCCCGATGCTGTGGGTCATCGCCGTGCTGTCCATGGTCGTCGGCGCTGTCCTGGCGATCGCGCAGAGCGACATCAAGCGCATGCTGGCCTACTCCTCGATCACCCACACCGGCTTCATCATCACCGGCCTGATCGGCGCCCGTTCGGCCTCCGACCTGGCCAAGGGCGAGCTCTCCTCGACCCAGGCCGTGCTGTTCTACCTCGTCACCTACGGCCTGATGACCGTCGGCGCGTTCGCGATCGTGACGCTGGTCCGTGACGCCGGCGGCGAGGCGACGCACCTGTCCCGGTGGACCGGCCTGGGCAAGCAGTCGCCACTGGTCGCCGGGGTGTTCGCCCTGTTCCTGCTGGGCTTCGCCGGCATCCCGCTGACAGCCGGTTTCGTCGGCAAGTGGGCGGTCTTCGCGTCGGCCATGTCGGCCGGCGCGTGGCCGGTCGTGGTGATCGCGGTGCTGACCAGTGCGCTGGCCGCGTTCTTCTACATCCGGGTCATCGTGCTGATGTACTTCTACGAGCCGATCGGCGACGGTCCGGCGGTCACGCTGCCCAGCTTCATGACCGCCACGGCGATCGGCCTGGGTGCCGTCGCGACGGTCGTGCTCGGCGTCGTACCCGGCCCGGTTCTCGATCTCGCGGCCCATGCGGGAGAATTCATCAGGTGACCGCCCAGAACGCGCCGGCCCTCGCCCTCCCCGTCCTCGACGAGGAGCTCGCCGACCGGCTCCGCGCCCGCATGCTCGAGGTGGAGACCGCCCTGACCGGGCACATCAGGAGCGAGGCCGAGTTCGTCACGACCGCGGCCCGCCACCTGATGGATGCCGGCGGCAAGCGGTTCCGCCCGTTGCTGGTGCTGCTGGCCGCCGAGACGGGGCCTGACGCCGGGTCCGACGAGGTCGTCACCGCGGCCTGTGTGGTCGAGCTGACCCACCTGGCCTCGCTCTACCACGACGACGTGATGGACGAGGCCGACCTGCGCCGCGGCGCCGACTCGGCGAACGCCCGCTGGGACAACCACGTCGCGATCCTGACCGGCGACTTCCTGTTCTCCAAGTCGTCCGAGCTGACCGCCGAGCTCGGTGCCGACGCCGTGCGCATCCAGGCCCGCACCTTCACCAAGCTCGTCGAGGGCCAGATCCTCGAGACCGTCGAGCCGGCCCCCGATGCCGACCCGATCGAGCACCACCTGCGCGTCGTGGCCGGCAAGACCGGCTCGCTGATCGCCACGTCTGCCTTGTACGGCGCCCGCTTCGGCGGTGCACCACGCGAGATCGAGGATGCCCTGGCGGCGTACGGCGAGATCGTCGGCGCAGCCTTCCAGCTCTCCGACGACATCCTCGACATCGCCTCCGAGAGCGACGAGTCCGGCAAGACGCCGGGCACCGACCTGCGCGAGGGCGTGCCGACCCTGCCGGTGCTGCTCGTGCAGCGTTCGACCGACCCCGCCGACGCCCGGCTCCAGGAGCTCCTCGCCAGCGACCTCGACGACGACGCCCGGCTCGCCGAGGCGCTCGAGCTGCTGCGCGCGCACCCGGCGATGGGCGAGGCCCGTGCCTACGTCGTGGCCCGGGCCACCGAGGCCAAGGACCTCCTCAAGGTGCTCCCCGAGGGCCCGGTGCGCACCGCGCTCGAGGCCTTCGCCGACGTGGTCGCCACCCGCACCGCCTGACTCGAGCTACTTCCGCCGCTGGTCGTCGATGCGCTTCGCCTTGCCGAGCGACCGTTCCAGGGCGTGCCGCTCGACCACCTCCACGCGCGCGCTGACGCCCATGTGCTGCTTGATCCGGTCGCCCAGCGCCACACCCAGCGCCGGGTCGACGGCGCCCTCGGCCTCTACCCGCACCGTCAGCTCGTCGAGGTTCCCCGGCCGGGTCAGCACGCAGAGGTAGTGCGGCGCCAGTCCGGGCACGGCAAGGATCTGCTCCTCGACCTGGGTGGGGAAGACGTTGACCCCGCGCACGATCATCATGTCGTCGGTGCGACCGGTGACCTTGCGCATCCGCCGGAACGCCGGGTATGCCGTACCGGGCAGCAGCGTGGTCAGGTCGCGGGTGCGGTAGCGGATCACCGGCATCGCCTGCTTGGTGAGGCTGGTGAAGACCAGCTCGCCCTCGCTCCCGTCGGGCAGCACCTCGTGGGTGACCGGGTCGATCACCTCCGGCAGGAAGTGGTCCTCCCAGACGTGCAGGCCGTCCTGGGTGGCCACCGCCTCCTGGCTGACGCCCGGACCCATCACCTCACTCAGCCCGTAGATGTCCACGGCCCTGATGCCGGCCCGCTCCTCGATGGCGCGGCGCATCTCGTCGGTCCAGGGCTCGGCCCCGAAGATGCCGATCTCGAGGCTGGTGCTGCGCGGGTCGATGCCCTGGGCCTCCATCTCGTCGAGGAGGGCGAGGAAGTACGACGGCGTGACCATGATGATGCGCGGCTCGAAGTCGGTGATCAGCTGCACCTGGCGCGGGGTCATGCCGCCACTGACCGGCACGACGGTGCAGCCGAGTCGCTCGGCGCCGTAGTGGGCGCCCAGTCCACCGGTGAACAGCCCGTAGCCGTAGGCCACGTGGACCACGTCGCCCGGTCTACCACCCGCGGCCCGGATGGACCGCGCCATCAGCTCGGCCCACGTCTCGATGTCGTCGCTGGTGTAGCCGACCACGGTGGGCTTGCCGGTGGTGCCGCTCGAGGCGTGGATCCGGTTCACCTCCTCGCGTGGCACGGCGAACATCCCGAACGGATAGTTGGCCCGCAGGTCGGCCTTCGTGGTGAACGGGAACCGGGCCAGGTCGGCCAGGCTGGTCAGGTCACGCGGCTGCACCCCCGCGGCCTCGAAGGCGCGACGGTGGTGGGGGACATGCGCCCACGCGCGCTCGAGGGTCTCGCGCAGCCTCTCCAGCTGGAGTGCCTCGAGTGCCGCCCGGTCGATCTCGGGGACTTCGCCGGTCATGACTCCTCCTCGAACAGGGTGCCGCCGATCTCCTTGCTGCGTCCTTCGAACTCGGCGACCACCGTGTCGCCGCGGCGCACCGTGACGTCGTACGTCCCGTCGCGACCGCTGCGCTCCCGCTCGACCGCCTCGGCCACCAGCAGGTCCCCTTCGCAAGTCGGGGCCCGGAACCTGATGCTGGCCCCGGCCGCGACCGTGGAGCGGTTGTAGGAGTTGCAGGCGAACGCGAACGCGGTGTCGGCCAGGGTGAACGTGAAGCCGCCGTGGCCGATGGCGTGGCCGTTGACCATGTCGGCGCGGAGTGGCATCGAGACCGTGGCCCGCCCGGGCCCGACGTCGGTGATCGTCATGCCGAGCGCCTGGCTGGCCCGGTCGCCGGCCCACATCGCGTCCGCGGACCTGCGGGCAGTCTCCTCGGGGGTCACCACAGCAACGTATCGCGTGACAAGGCTGGCGGACCGTACGACAGGTGAGCAGGCGGGGTCAGTGGGCGGACAGCGAACGCTGTCCGGCCGGCTCAGACCGCGCAGGCCTCGGCGGTCAGACGGAGCTGGCGGTGCCGGTGGCGGATCGCCTCGACGGTGAACACGGACAGCGCCAGCCAGACCAGCGCGAAGCCGATCCAGCGGCCGACCGGCATGTCCTCGTGGAAGAGCAGGACACCGAGGGCGAACTGGATGATCGGGGCGAGGTACTGCAACAGCCCGAGCGTCACCATCGGCAGCCGGATCGCCGCGGCCCCGAAGCAGATCAGGGGAACCGCGGTCACCGCGCCCGTGGTGGTCAGCAGGAGCGCGTGCCCGACGCCGTGCGCACCGAACTCGGAGTTCCCGGTCGCCACCAGGAAGGCGATGTACGCCGCCGCGACCGGGGCCAGCACGATGGTCTCGAAGGTGAGGCTCTCCACGGCACCGGTGTTCGCCTGCTTCTTCGCCAACCCGTAGGTGCCGAACGAGAAGGCCAGCACGAGTGCCACCCAGGGCGGGCGGCCGTAGTCGATGGTGAGTACGACGACCGCGACGGCCGCGACGCCGGTCGCCATCCACTGCAAGGGCCGCAACGTCTCGCGCAGGAGCAGCACGCCCATCAGCACCGTCACCAGCGGGTTGATGAAGTAGCCCAGCGCCGCCTCGACGACGTGGCCGTTGTTGACCCCCCAGATGTAGGTCGCCCAGTTCACTGCGATGACGGCGGCCCCGACGGTGAGGAGACGCCGGGTGCGTGGTGTGCGGAAGATCGTGACCAGCTGCGTGCCCTTGCGCAGGAGCACGACGAGGACCCCCATCGTGATCATCGACCAGAGCACCCGGTGGGCCAGGATCTCGATCGCGCCGGCCGGCTCGAGCAGCGGCCAGTAGAGCGGGAATGCCCCCCAGAGGCCGTACGCCGCGACGCCCAGGAGAAAGCCGAGTCGCGACTCCGTCATGGATGCGCGAGTCATGCGTCAAACAATAGGGCGCGTGAGCAGGAGGCGGATGTTTCCCGCACAATGTCCCGGGGTACGAAGGTGCCCGTAGTACTCATCCACTTTTCATCTTCCTGGGGGTTACCCACTCATGCGCATCAAGCGACTTCTCGTCGGCGCCATCGGAACGGCCCTCGTGGTCGCCACTCCGCTGGCACTCTCCACGACTGCCCAGGCACAGGACGCTCCTCGCGACCGTGCCTCCGAGGTGTCCGAGGCCCCGGCCGCCCGGAGCACGGACCTGGCCTCCGACGCCACGACCGGCATCACGGTCTCGACCGTCAACGCCCGTTCCGCCCAGGCCTACACCAGCCGCCTCTCGGTGGCCCGCCAGGCCCTCGGCATCTACAAGTACAAGACCAGCATCCGCATCTCGGGCCAGGTCCAGGCCCACGACAGCGCCAACCCGAGCTGCGACGTCGAGTGGTGCCACGTCGGTCAGACCAGCGTGAAGCTCTACCGTCGCATCGGCGGCACCTCGTCGTACCAGCTGGTCTCCAACCGCGCCACGGACTCGTCGTCGCACTTCGTCTTCTCGACGCCGTCCCTCGGCACCGCGGCCTACAAGGTGGTCTGGAGCGGTGTCGGCAGCGTTCCGGCCGCGTCCTCCGGCAAGACGATCAAGGGCTCGCGTCACCCGCACACCCGCGTCTACTCCAGCCGCGGTCGCGTCTACATGCAGGGCAACATCGACCCGGGCTGGGGCGGCAAGCGCGTCATCATCCAGCGCAAGGCCAGCAAGAGCGGCTCCTTCCGCGTCTGGAGCTACGCCCGCACGAACCGGTACGGCGGCTTCAAGCTGCGCCTCCCCGCGCCGAGCACCGGCTACTGGTACTACCGCGCCGTGGTTCCGGCCACTGCGCCGCGTTGGGCCGTCACCGTCACCGGTGTCTGGCGTACCTACCAGCGCTGATCTGACCCAGCACTGATCTGAGCGCAGCACACAACGAGATCGGCCCCCAGCCACAGTGGCTGGGGGCCGATCTCTTTGGCCATGAAGGCCTATGTTCGTTTCGACATGCAGTTCGCGGTACGTCGTGCTCGCTGAGCGTGGGCTCGGGCCAGTGAATGGCGAACTGTATGTCGAACGGCTCGCAGCGGACCGGGTCCGCTCAGACCACGGTCCAGGTGTCGCCGCCGTTGATCAGGCCGGCGAGTCGTTCGGTCGCGGGCGTGGTGGCGGCTTGCGAGGCGAGCCGGATCTGGTCGCGGGCCTGGTCGTCGTACGCCGGTCGTTCGACCTGCCGGAAGATGCCGATGGGGGACTGGTTGAGGTAGCCGGAGTCGGTGAGCCGGCTGATCGCGAAGGCGGTCGACGGGTCCGGGTTGTGGGCGTCGTGGACCAGCACCTGGTCGGCGGCCACGGACGCGATCGGGACGACCTCGACGCCACCGGACGCGGCGCGGACGAGTGCCTTGTCGCCGAGGCCGGTGGTCTCGTCGCGGGCGCCGAAGGTGATCGGTTCACCGTGGACCAGCGGGATGATCGCGTCGGCCTTGGTGTCGGGGTTCTTGATGGCGTCGAAGGCGCCGTCGTTGAAGATCGGGCAGTTCTGGTAGATCTCCACGAACGAGGTGCCGCGGTGGGCCGCGGCCGCGGACAGCACCGAGGTGAGGTGCTTGCGGTCGGAGTCGATGGTGCGGGCCACGAAGGAGCCTTCGGCGCCCAGGGCCAAGGAGACCGGGTTGAACGGGTGGTCGAGTGAGCCCATCGGCGTGGACTTGGTGACCTTGCCGGTCTCGCTGGTGGGGGAGTACTGGCCCTTGGTGAGGCCGTAGATGCGGTTGTTGAACAGCAGGATCGTCATGTTGACGTTGCGGCGCAACGCGTGGATGAGGTGGTTGCCGCCGATGGAGAGGGCGTCGCCGTCACCGGTGACCACGAAGACGGAGAGGTCCTCGCGGGCGGTGGCCAGGCCGGTCGCGATCGACGGCGCGCGGCCGTGGATCGAGTGCATGCCGTAGGTGTCGAGGTAGTACGGGAAGCGGCTGGAGCAGCCGATGCCGGAGATGAAGACGACGTTCTCGCGCTTGATGGAGAGCTCGGGCAGGAAGTTCTGGACGGCCTTGAGCACGGCGTAGTCGCCGCAGCCGGGGCACCAGCGGACCTCCTGGTCGGAGGTGAAGTCCTTGCCGGTCTGCTTCTCGTCGGTGGTGGGGACGCCCTGGAGTCCGGGGAAGGGCAGTTCGACGGTGCTCACTTTGATGCCTCCTGGGGGACGGGGGTCAGGTCGACTTCGATGCCCTCTGCCTCGGAGACGAGGTCGCCGATGACGCCGGCGAGCTCGGCTGCCTTGAGGGGGAGGCCGCGGACCTGGTTGTAGCCGATGGCGTCGACGAGGTACTTGCCGCGCAGCAGCAGCGAGAGCTGTCCGAGGTTCATCTCGGGGACCAGGACCTTGTCGTAGCGGGCGAGGATGTCGCCGAGGTCCTTGGGGAACGGGTTGAGGTGGCGCAGGTGCACCTGGGCGACGTGGTAGCCGGCCTTGCGGACCCGGCGGATGCCGGCCCCGATCGGTCCGTACGTCGAACCCCAGCCGATGACCAGGACCTTCGCGGCGCCGGAGGGGTCGTCGACCTCGAGCGGGGGCAGGGAGTCGGCGATCGCGTCGACCTTGGCCTGCCGGGTGCGGACCATCAGGTCGTGGTTGGCCGGGTCGTAGGAGATGTTGCCGTGTCCGGCGCCCTTCTCGAGGCCGCCGATGCGGTGCTCGAGTCCCGGCGTGCCGGGGATCGCCCACGGACGGGCCAGGGTTGCCTCGTCCCGCTTGTAGGGAGCGAACTCCTCGCCCTCGGCCAGGTCGTCGGCCGTGGCGAAGTTGGGTTCGATGACCGGCAGGTCGGCGACGTCGGGTATCGACCACGGCTCGGAGCCGTTGGCGAGGTAGCCGTCGGAGAGCAGCATGACCGGGGTGCGGTAGGTGATCGCGATCCGGGCAGCCTCGACCGCCGCGTTGAAGCAGTCGCCGGGCGACTGCGGTGCCACGATCGGGACGGGGGCCTCACCGTTGCGGCCGAACATCGCCTGGAGCAGGTCGGACTGCTCGGTCTTGGTGGGCAGGCCGGTCGAGGGGCCGCCGCGCTGGACGTTGACCACCAGCAGGGGCAGTTCGGTCATCACGGCCAGGCCGATCGCCTCGCCCTTGAGCGCGATGCCCGGGCCCGAGGTGGTGGTGACGCCGAGGTGGCCGGCGAAGGAGGCGCCGATGGCGGCACCGACACCGGCGATCTCGTCCTCGGCCTGGAAGGTGGTGACGCCGAAGCTCTTGTGCTTGGAGAGCTCGTGGAGGATGTCGGAGGCCGGGGTGATCGGGTAGGAGCCCAGGAAGACCGGGAGCCCGGACTGCACCGACGCGGCGACCAGCCCGTAGGCCAGGGCCAGGTTGCCGGAGATGTTGCGGTAGACCCCCGGCGGCATCGCGGCCGGCTTCACTTCGTACTGGACGATGAAGGTCTCGGTGGTCTCGCCGAAGTTCCAGCCCATCTTGAACGCGGTGATGTTGGCGTCGCGGATGTCGGGCACCTTGGCGAACTTCTTCGACAGGAACTCCACCGTGGTCTCGGTGGGGCGGCCGTACATCCACGACAGCAGGCCGAGGGCGAACATGTTCTTCGCGCGGGCGGCGTCCTTGCGGGAGAGCCCGAACTCCTTGACCGCCTCGACCGTCATGCCGGTGAGGTCCACCTTGTGCAGGTCGAACTCGGCCAGGGAGTCGTCCTCCAGCGGGTTCTCGGCGTACCCGGCCTTGGTGAGGTTGCGGGCGGTGAAGTCGTGGGTGTCCACGATGATGGCGGCGCCCTTGTTGAGGTCACCCAGGTTGGCCTTCAGTGCCGCGGGGTTCATCGCCACCAGCACGTCGGGGGAGTCCCCGGCGGTGAGGATGTCGTGGTCGGCGAAGTGCACCTGGAACGAGGAGACACCGGGAATGGTGCCCTGAGGGGCGCGGATCTCGGCGGGGAAGTTCGGCAGCGTGACCAGGTCGTTGCCGAACGCGGCCGACTCCTGGGTGAACCGGTCACCGGTGAGCTGCATGCCGTCACCGGAGTCACCCGCGAACCGGATGATCACCCGGTCCAACTGCCTGACCTGCTTGGCCACCTCACCTACCTGCTTCCTGTGTCTTGTGGGGTCCGTACTCACCGTATGCCAGAACTGGAACACGTTCCAGAAATCCGGCGCGTGGTGAGAGGACACGCCTGCCGCACCCCACCTTAGTCCGCTGTCGCAGAGCCCGCGTCACGTCTCCCTGACTGGTCATCCGGAGGCTCGTGAGTCACCTCACCATCCCGCAATTCGGGCTAAATGCCCACTTCTTACAGTATCTCGCCTAAACTGCTCGACATTACTTAGATACACGCCTTCTCGTGAGGGCGGGGAAAGAGTGGCAATGAGGAACAAGTTCAAGGCTCTGGCGATCGCTTCAGTGGTCGGGGTGCTGGCCTTGTCTGGGTGCAGCAGTGCAGGCGGCAGTGGTGACGACAAGACGATCAACCTGGTCGGCTTCGCGGTTCCGGAGGCGGCCAACGACGCCATCGCCGACAAGTTCGCCGAGACGGACGCCGGTGACGGCGCCAGGCTCTCCGGTTCGTACGGCGCCTCCGGCGACCAGAGTCGCAAGGTGGCCGACACCAACGGCAAGGACGTCGACTACGTCCACTTCTCGCTCGAGGGCGACGTGACCCGGCTGGTCGACGCCGGCCTGGTCGCCGAGGACTGGAACAAGGGCCCCAACAAGGGCATCGTCTCCTCCTCCATCGCGGTCATCGCGGTCGAGAAGGGCAACCCGCTCGGCATCAAGGACTGGAGCGACCTGACCCGCAAGGACGTCAAGGTCATCACCGCCGACCCGGCCTCGTCCGGTGCGGCCCGCTGGAACGTCCTGGCCCTCTACACCTACGCCAAGTCGCAGGGAAAGACCGAGGCGGAGGCCGACGCCTACCTCAAGCAGGTCTTCGGAAACGTCGTGACGTGGGCCGCCAGCGGCCGCGAGGCGACCGAGGCCTTCAAGAAGGGTGTCGGCAACGTGCTGATCACCTACGAGAACGAGGCGATCCTCGCCAAGCAGAACGGTGAGGAGCTCGACTACATCGTGCCCGACCACTCGTTCCTGATCGAGAACCCCGGCGCCGTGCTCAAGGACGCCGACAGCATCGCCACCGACTGGCTCGACTTCGTGCTCAGCGACGAGGGCCAGAAGGAGTTCGTCAAGAAGGGCTTCCGTCCGGTCGGCGACGTGGACATCAGCGGCATCGAGGTCCAGGGCGCCAACGACCCGGCCAACCCGTTCCCGGTGCCCAGCTCGCTCGACACCATCGCCGACCTCGGAGGCTGGCCGGCGGTCAGCGACGAGTGGTTCGGCAAGGACGGCAAGAAGCTCCGCTTCGACAAGCTGTACGACGCGGCCACCAAGAAGTGACCAACGTCATCGCTCCACCCGCGGGGCCGGCGCGCACGCGCCGGCCCTCCGGGGGTTTGTTCAGGCTCTCCACGGCATCGGGCATCGGACTCGGCATCGGCCTGGTCTGGTTCAGCGTCCTGGTGCTGCTGCCTCTCTCTGCCGTGGTGGGTGCAGCCGCGGCAGGGGGCTGGTCGGCCTTCGCCGGCACGCTCACCGACCCTCAGACCTTCGCCGCACTGCGGCTGACCGTCGTCGAGGCGGTCCTGGTGACCGTGGTCAATGCGGTGATCGGCACGATCGTCGCGTGGGTGCTGGTCCGCGACGACTTCGTCGGCAAGCGACTGCTGGACGTCGTCATCGACATCCCGTTCGCCCTACCGACGATCGTGGCCGGTCTCGTGCTGCTGAGCCTCTACGGCCCCGACAGTCCCGTCGGGTTCAACATCGTCAACACGCGCACCGGAATCTTCCTCGCGCTGTTGTTCGTGACCCTTCCGTTCGTCGTACGCACCGTGCAGCCCGTGCTGCTGGAGATCGAGGTGGAGGCCGAGGAGGCCGCCGCATCGCTGGGCGCCTCCCGGTTCACCACCTTCCGGCGGGTGATCCTGCCCAGCCTGGTGCCGGCCATCACCGCCGGATCCTCGCTCGGCTTCGCCCGCGCGATCTCGGAGTTCGGCTCGCTCGTGCTGATCTCCGGCAACACGCCCTACCAGACCGAGGTGGCCTCGTTGAAGATCCTCAAGTTCCTCGAGGGCGACAACCAGGCCGGGGCCGCGGCGGTCGCCGTACTGCTCCTCCTGGTGGCGGTCGTGGTGATCGTGGCGCTCGACATCCTCTCGAGGCGGGTGGCTCGCCGTGCCTGAGGTCAAGGAGATTCGCCAGCACAAGAGCGTCGTGACCTACCTGTTGCGGTTCTTCGTGATCGGCTACCTGTTCGTGCTGGTGGTGTGGCCGCTGAGCGAGGTCGTGCAACGCACGTTCGCGCCGGTCGAGGCGAACGCCGCCGGTGGTTTCGGCGCGTTCCTCGAACGACTGCAGGACCCCAGCGTGACCTACGCCTTCGGGCTGACGGTGACCTGCGCGTTCTGGGCCGTGCTGATCAACACCGTGTTCGGCCTGGGCATCTCGTTGCTCCTGGTGCGCTACGAGTTCCCCGGCCGACGCATCCTCTCGGTGCTCGTCGACCTGCCGATGTCCGTCTCACCGGTGGTCGTGGGCCTCGCGCTCGTGCTCGCCTACTCGAGCGGGTCGGGATGGTTCGGCGAGTCGCTTGAGTCGGTCGGCATCTTCATCATCGGCTCGACTCCGGGCATGGTGATGGCGACCGCGTTCGTCAGCCTGCCCCTGGTGATCCGGGAGATCATCCCGGTGCTGGAGGAGATCGGCACCGATGCCGAGATGGCAGCCAGCAGCCTCGGGGCCCACGCCTGGCAGAGCTTCCGCCGGATCACGTTGCCCAGCATCAAGTGGGCCCTCGCCTACGGAGTGGTGCTCAGCCTGGCCCGGTCGCTCGGCGAGTTCGGCGCGGTCAAGATCGTCAGTCCAGGCGCCGAGTTCCGCGGCGAGACCGCCACCCTCCTCATCCAGAACCGTTACAACAACTACGACGAGTCGACGGCCTACGCAGCAGCCTTCGTGCTGGTGCTCGCCGCCGTCCTCGCACTGGTCGTGGTGACCTTCATTCGCCGTCCGGAGGACCGAACATGAGCATCGAAGTCAAGGGAATCAACAAGCAGTACGGCGACTTCGTCGCCCTGGAGAACATCAACGTCTCGCTCCCGACCGGTCAGTTGACGGCGCTGCTCGGACCGTCGGGTGGCGGCAAGTCGACCCTGCTGCGGATCATTGCCGGGCTCGACACCGCCGACTCGGGCACGGTCAGCATCGAGGGCGTCGACGCCACGAGGCTGCCCGCGCAGAAGCGCAACGTCGGCTTCGTCTTCCAGCACTACGCGGTCTTCAAGCACATGACCGTCGCGAAGAACGTCGCCTTCGGTCTGGAGATCCGCAAGCGTCCCAAGGCCGAGGTCGCTGAGCGCGTCGACGAGCTCCTCAAGCTGGTGCACCTCTCCCAGTTCGCACACCGGCTTCCCTCGCAGCTCTCCGGTGGCCAGCGCCAGCGGCTCGCCCTGGCCCGGGCACTGGCCGTCGAGCCCTCGGTGCTTCTGCTGGACGAGCCGTTCGGCGCGCTCGACGCGAAGGTGCGCAAGGAGCTGCGCGACTGGCTGCGACGGCTGCACGACGAGGTGCACGTGACCACGGTGTTCGTGACCCACGACCAGGAGGAGGCCCTCGAGGTCGCCGACGAGATCGTGGTGATCAACGAGGGGCGGGTCGAGCAGATCGGCACGCCCGACCAGCTGTACGACGAGCCGGCCAACGACTTCGTGATGAGCTTCCTCGGCGAGGTCACCACGCTCGAGGGCCAGCTGATCCGGCCGCACGACATCGAGATCACCGTCATGCCGCAGCACGACGACGCGGTCCAGGCCGTGGTGTCGCGCTCGCTCCGGATCGGCTTCGAGGCGCGTGTCCAGGTCCTCACCGACAACGGCGAGGAGGTCACCGTCGTCCTGACCCGCTCGCACGCGCGTCACCTCGGGCTGCAGGCCGGCCAGACGGTGTGGGTGCGTGCGGCGCAGGGTGCCCTGACCGTGCCGTCGCTGCGGGCAGTCCCGGCGATCTGAGGTCAACCGGGCTCAGGCCGGCAGCGGTGTGCGGTGTTCGTCCATGACGGCCCGCCACCGCTGCCAGGTCGGCTCCAGCGCCTGCTCGGTCAGGTGCGCCTCGTCGGCCACCGAGCGGGCCAGGGCTCCGGGCCCGGCGAGCAGGGTCTCGTGCAGCGCCGGCTCCGGACCGGGCCTCAGCCCGAGCAGTGTGGTCGTCGCGACGACGCGGTGTCCGCCCAGCACTCCGGGCGCCGACCGCAGGGCCAGGTCGCGCAGGTCGACGTCCTCGACCAGCAACGGCCGACGGTCGTACGTCGCCCGCAGCGTCGAGCGCACCTTGCCGCCGTCCTCCGCGCTCCGGCCGAGCACGAGTGTCTCGCGGTGCAGCAACGCGGCGCCGGCGTCCAGCTCGATCGTGGTGCGGCGCTCGACGTCGGCGCCGTGCGACACCACGAACGGGGCGCCGCCCCAGACCAGGCTGCCGCCCTCGGCCACCCGGATCGCCGCCGACCACGTGCACGAGCCGCCGCGGGCGTTGTAGGCGACGGTGGCCGAAGGCTCGACCAGCTCGAGGTGCGCGCCCGGGCCCACCTCGATCTCCAGGCGCACGTCATCGCCGGAGAGCAGGCTGGCGCAGGCGGCCACCAGGGCCACCCGCACCCGGTCCGGCTCGGTGTGCACGGCACGCGGGCGGACGAACCTGCTGGCGTCGAGCCGGGTGATCCGGTGGTGGGTGGGAGTGCGCTCCACCAGGATCCGGAGCGGTGCGTCAGTGGTCACCCGTGCGCGTGGTCGTGGTCGGGCGCGTGGAAGTGCGGAGCCATCGGGCCCGGGTCCTGTGGCACGTGCTGGCCCTGCTGGTGGGCGACGGCCAGCGCGCTGACCCAGGCACACAGGGCGTCGACCGACGCCTGGTCGTGCTGGCTCACCGGCAGCACCGGCAGGCCGTCGCGAACGGCGCCGGCATCGGTGACCATCTGCTCCGCGTCGACCCCGACGTACGGCGCCAGGTCGGTCTTGTTGATCACCAGCAGGTCCGCGCGTTCGATGCCCGGGCCGCCCTTGCGCGCCACGTCGCCGCCGCCGGCCACGTCGAGGCAGAAGATCTGGGCGTCGACCAGGGCCGGGCTGAAGGTGGCCGTCAGGTTGTCGCCGCCACTCTCGACGATCACCAGGTCGAGCGGTGCGAAGTCGCGCTCGAGGTCTTCGACGGCGAGCAGGTTGGCGGTCACGTCGTCGCGGATCGCGGTGTGCGGGCAGGCCCCGGTCTCGACCGCCCGGATGCGCTCGACGGGCAGTACGCCGGCCGCGCGCAGCTGGCGGGCGTCCTCGTCGGTGTAGATGTCGTTGGTGACCACCGCGATCTCCAGCTGCGCGGACAACCCGCGGCACAGGGTCGCGATGATCGTGCTCTTGCCGGTGCCGACCGGGCCGGCAACGCCCAGGCGCAGGGGGCGGGCGGGGCCGGGTGCTGATGCTTCAGGAAATCCTGATTCAGGAAACAAAGATCCTCCTCGTGGAGTGGTGGTGGTCGAGCGACCACAGCTCGACCATGGGTGCGGTCAGGGCAGGAAGGTCGTCGGGGCCGGTGGTGGCCAGGGCCCGTGAGACGACTGCCTCGATGGTGGACGCGGAGGCCAGCAACCAGCCGGTCGCGTCGGCGGGGTCGACGGGCAACAGCTTGAGTGAGGCAGCGGCCACGGTCTGCGCGTCGTCGTACAGGCTGGCCCGGGCGATCGCGGCGGCGCTCATGCCGAGCGCGGCGCCGACCACCCCGAGGGCGACCGGGCGCAGTGGGGGTTGGCCGAGCCCGTGCAGGGCCGCGACCGCTGCGTGGTCGGGCCAGAGCCGCAGCGCCAACCGGGCCAGGCCGCGGCCGAGCAGCTCCGACGCGTGGCGCAGCGGGGCACTCGGCGTCCGCGCCATCAGCTCGGCCTGCACGTCGCCGAGACGGGCGGGTGCGTCGACGGCGATGCGCAGGGCCACCACCGCCGCGGCGGCCTCGACCAGGCCGACCGTGCGCAGCCGGGCGTCGATGTAGGCAGGCACCTGGTCGGCGCGCAGCCCCGCCGCGAGTGCCGGCTCCAGTCCGGCGGAGTGCGCATGGCCGCCGGTCGGCAGCCTGCCGTCGGTGAGGAGCAGCGCGCCGAGCTCAGCAGACACGGGCACCACTCAGAACAACGAGTAGCGCTGGGCGAGGGGCACCTCGTCGACGGGCTGCGGGCGGACCAGCTCGCCGTCGATGGTGATCGCGAACGTCTCGGGGTCGACGTCGAGTGCGGGCAGCGCGGTGTTGTTGGGCATGTCGGCCTTGGTGAGATGCCGGGTCGGGCGTACGCCGGTCAGCTGGCGTCGCAGGCCCAGCCGGTCGCGGAGCCCGTTGTCGACCGCGAGGGGTGAGACGAACGACGTGGACAGGTGCGGTGCCGAACCGGGCGAGGCGGCCATGGCGGGGCGCATGAATACCGGCTGTGGTGTCGGGATCGCCGCGTTGACGTCGCCCATGGGCGCCCACACGATCGCGCCGCCCTTGATCACCGCGGAGGGCCGGATGCCGAAGAAGACCGGGTCCCACAGCACCAGGTCGGCCATCTTGCCGGCCTCGACCGAGCCGATCTCGTGGTCGACGCCGTGTGCCACCGCGGGGCAGATGGTGTACTTCGCCACGTAGCGACGGGCCCTCTCGTTGTCGGCCGGCATCGAGGTGCCGAGCGACCCGCGTTGCGCCTTCATGACGTGGGCGACCTGCCAGGTGCGCGAGATCAGCTCGCCGATGCGGCCCATCGCCTGGGCGTCGGACGACGTGATCGAGATGGCCCCCATGTCCTGGAGGATGTCCTCGGCGGCCATCGTCGTACCCCGGATCCGCGACTCGGCGAACGCCAGGTCCTCGGGCACGCGCGGGTTGAGGTGGTGCGCGACCATCAGCATGTCGAGGTGCTCGGCCTCGGTGTTGACGGTGTGCGGCAGGGTCGGGTTGGTCGAGGCGGGCAGCACGTTGGGCTCGCTGGCCATCACGATGATGTCGGGGGCGTGCCCGCCGCCGGCGCCCTCGGAGTGGAAGAGGTGGATGCCCCGTCCGGCGATGGCGTCGAGGGTGTGCTGCACGTAGCCGGTCTCGTTGAGGCTGTCGGCGTGCAGGGCGACCTGGAGGCCGAACGCGTCGGCGGCCCGCAGGGAGGCGTCGATCGCCGCGGGCGTGGCGCCCCAGTCCTCGTGCACCTTGTAGCCGCCGGCACCGCTGAGCGCCTCCTGCTCGAGGGCGGCGGCGCTGACCGTGTTGCCCTTGCCGAAGAGCAGCACGTTGAGCGGGATGTGGTCGAACGCGCGATGCATCATCGCCAGCGACCAGGCGCCCGGCGTGACGGTGGTCGCCTTCGACCCCTCGGTCGGCCCGGTGCCGCCGCCGACGACCGTGGTGGTGCCGGTGGCCAGCGCCTCGAGCATCTCGGTCTCGTTGAGGTAGTGCACGTGGGTGTCGATCGCCCCGGCGGTGAGGATCTTGCCCTCGCCGGCGATCACGTCGGTGCTCGGACCGATGTGCAGGCTCGGGTGGACGCCGTCCATGATGTCGGGGTTGCCGGACTTGCCGACCGCGACGATGCGTCCGTCGCGGATGCCGACGTCCCCACGGATGATGCCGCCGTGGTCGAGCACCACCACGTTGGTGATCACCAGGTCGAGGGCGCCCTCGTCGCGGGTGGTCAGGCCCTGGCCCATCGACTCGCGGATGCTCTTGCCGCCGCCGAAGACCGACTCGTCACCACCGAAGGTGAGGTCCTGCTCGACCTGGATCCACAGGTCGGTGTCGCCCAACCGGATCTGGTCGCCCACGGTCGGGCCGTAGAGCTGGACGTATTCGCGGCGATCGATCCGGCTCACGATGTCTCCTCGTCCTGATCGTTCGCTGCACCGGGCTCCGGGTGGGGCGGTTCGTCGCTGAGGCGTACGCCGACTCCGCCGGCGCGGCTCGGACTGTCCACGGGGGTGCCGGGCGTGCCGAAGGGCACGACCTGCTTGGGCTCTCGGGCGTGGGTCGGCCGCTCGCCGTCGAGCTCGCGGATCTGCAGACCGGGCACGGTGGCGGTGCCGCCGAGTGCGATCAGGTCGACCGTGCGGCTCACGCCGGGCTCGAAGCGGATCGACGTACCGGCGGGGACATCGAGGCGGAAGCCCTGGGCCTGGTCGCGGTCGAAGCTGAGCGCCGGGTTGGTGTCGGGCAGGTGGATGTGGGAGCCCACCTGGATCGGGCGATCGCCGTCGTTGACGATCACCAGGGTGCGTTGCTCGCGGCCGCTGCTGAGCTCGAGCGGCTCCGCCGAGACGCGGACCTCTCCGGGGATCACTGGATCGGCTCCGTGATCGTGACGAGCTTGCGCCCGTCGGGGAAGGTCGCCTCGACCTGCACGTCGCGGATCATCTCGGGAACGCCCTCCATGACCTCGTCGCGAGTCAGCACGTGACGCCCGTCGCTCATCAGGTCGGCCACCCGGGCGCCCTCGCGGGCACGCTCCATCACCCAGCACGCCAGCAGGGCGGTGGCCTCGGGATGGTTCAGGAGGACACCACGTTCGCGTCGGTCGCGGGCCACCATGCCGGCCACGCTGAGCAACAGCTTGTCGATGTCCGAAGGAGTCAGGTGCATCTCGTGGCCTCCTCATCGCTGGTCCTGCGAACCTAGCAGTCGTCGGCCCCCGTCGTGGAGGTGCTGGGGCTCAGGTGGTCAGCGACTCTGCCCGCTCCTTCAGGGCCTGCGCGTGCCTGCGGAAGCCCTCGGCGACGCGACCGGGCCCGGCGTACTTCACCATCGGCCCGGTGAACTCCTCGACGGTTTCGTACGTCGTGGGGCCGCCGGGTCGTTGGGTCAGGCGCTGGAACCGGGTGCCCCTCACGAGGCCGAGCTTCGCCGGCCAGCCCTCGAACACGTAGGCCAGCGTGGCCCGGGTGGTGCCGTCGTCCTGCGTCGACGGTGCCTCGAGGACGCTGATCCGCTCGGGCGACCGGGTGCCCTTGCCGTTGGCCCACCGCACGTGCAGCACGATGGGCTCGCCGACGCGCGGTTCGGCGCAGTCGGCGCGTACGACGAACGGGTTCCACTCGGCGTACGACGCGGTGTCGAGCATGACCCGCCACACGACGTCGAGCGAGGCGTTGATCTCGACCGACGCCTCCGGGTTGCGGCTCATCTCAGCGGTAGTTGGTGAACTGCACCGCGAAGTCGAAGTCCTGGCTCTTCACGAGCTGCTGCACGGCCTGGAGGTCGTCGCGCTTCTTGGAGGAGACGCGGAGCTCGTCGCCCTGGATCTGCGCCTTCACACCCTTGGGGCCCTCGTCGCGGATCAGCTTGGAGATCTTCTTGGCGTCCTCGGAGGTGATGCCCTCCTTGAGCGTGATCGAGATCTTCGAGGTCTGGCCGGACTGGCGCACCTCGCCGGCGTCGAGGATCTTCAGGCTCTGGTTGCGCTTGACCAGCTTGCCCTGGAAGACGTCGAGCACGGCACTGGCCCGGTCGTCGGCCGAGGCGGTGATCTCGATGGCCTCGTCGCCCTGCCACTCGATGGTGGCGCCGGTCCCCTTGAAGTCGAAGCGGGTGGCGATCTCACGCGCCGCCTGCCCCAGGGCGTTGTCGACCTCCTGGCGGTCGATCTTGCTGACGATGTCGAACGACGAGTCGGCCATGACTTCTCCTCTGTTGGCCGTCGGTCTGAGTGGGTCGACGGCATTTTTCGTCTGTGCGGGTGCTGCGCTATTCTTTCGTCTTGCTGCGCCCCGGCCAAGTCGGGGAAGCATGGCAGATTGCCCGAGCGGCCAATGGGAGCGGACTGTAAATCCGTCGGCTTACGCCTTCGAAGGTTCGAATCCTTCATCTGCCACGTGAGCACGAGGGCCCGCGTCCTGCGCAAGCAGGGTGCGGGCCCCTCGTCATTTCGCCCCATGTAACGCGCTGTCCATGACGCTTTGCACCCCACCGGCCGGGTGCACAGTGTCAACAGGGGCGCTCCAGACGCACGAAACGTTCAGCCGCGGCGTTGGTGCAGGCGCTCCTGCGCCGCCGGCAGGAACTCGAGGCAGGGCGCGTCCTCGTCCGGGTGCTTCTCGCGCAGGTGGAAGATCCAGCGGTCCATCGCGGCCATGAAGCCGTTGTCGCCGCCGGGTCGGTACGCCGCCCACTTGCGGTGGCCCTTTGCCGTGCACTCGGTGCAGGTGATCTTGTAGACGAACTGGTCGTCGTCGTCGAGGTCGATCTTCACCCGTGCGAGAGGGCCCGCCTGTGCGGCGGCCTTCTTCTCACGCGCTGCCCGGCTGGCGACCATGGTGTGCCCTCTCGTTGGCCTGCTGTCTTGCGGTGCAGCGTCGGAGCCTACGCCCGATCGACCCGTCGCCAGTTCTTGGTGACCCGTCGTGAGTTTCGCGAACTGGCGACAGGTCGATCAGAACTGGCGACAGGTCAACTGGAACTCACGACGGGTCGGTGGAGGGTGAGGGAGTCGAGGCGGCGCTGGTCGATCGGCGACGTACGCCGGTCCAGCCGGCCGCTCAGCACCGACGTGGCCCGCGCCGCATCACCGGCGTTGACCAGGCACAGCAGCATGGTCTCCTCGATCACGTCGCGCTGGGCCGCCGAGCCGCCCACCTTGACCAGCACCGGCAGCACGTCGGCGATCAGCGAGGCGGCCTCGGCCCACCGCGCCTCCACGGCTGCCCCGAGGGCGTCGCAGACCGCGGCCACGATGGTGCGGACGGTGTTGTCGCGTGAGCGCCGGCAGTGGTGTCCGAGGTCGGCCAGACGCTGGCGCTCGCCGGCGGCGGCCAACGCGATGGCGGCGTGCAGCGCCACGAACGGGGTCTGCGGCTTCGCCAGCAGGTCGTGGTCGAGCGCCTCGAGGACTGGCTCGATCGGCGGCGGCGCGGCCTCGCCGGCGAACGCCGAGCCCGCCCGGTCGGGCAGCCCGGCGGCGACCGCCGCGTCCCAGTCGGTGGTGGTCACCCGCCAGCGCCAGAGCAGGGACGCCGCGTCGATCAGGGACCGTACGCCGCACACCGTCGGCGGTGCGAGCTGCGAGTAGTAGCGACGCCGGACCGCCTCGGTGTCGCCCAGGGCCAGCTCGTGCAGCGCGGCGTGCCAGGAGAAGTGGGCGCCGTGGCTGGCCGACCGGCCGCTCTCGGTGACCCAGTGGTCGAGCCAGACCCGACCGGTCTCGTGCTGTCCGGTCTCGTAGAGCACGTGCGTCTGTGCGTGCACCGCGTGGCCCGACGACGGCTCGCACGACAGGGCGCTTTCCGCGAGCAGTCCGGCCTCGTCGAAGCGCGACTGGTCCTGGCGGGTGAACGCGAGCAGCGAGATGTACCACCAGTGGTCGCCGTACGCGGGGGCGAGGCCGTCGACGAGGTCCCACGCCTCCTGCTGCACGTCGGTGACGCCGGAGAACGCGATCGTCGGCACGGCGGCCGACACCGCCAGCACGTCGCGTGGGTGCTCGCTGATGTGGGCCATCAACGCCTGCGCGCCGGTGCGGCGTACGTCCTTGACCCGCAGGCCGACCACGTCGACGAGGCTGCGCTCACGGTCGTCGCCGCGTTTGCGCACCGCCTTCCGGGCCGCCTCCAGCGACGCCTTCACGTCGGCGTCGGCGCCGGCCTCGTGGCCCAGCATGGCCAGCGCGGCGTGCGCCAACGCGAAGTCGGGGTCGAGCAGGGCGGCCTCACGGATCAGCTCCTCGCCGCCGGACTGCACCTTCATCACCCGCTCCAGGCCGGCGTTGTACGCCGTCGCCGCCTCGGCGGTGGTCGACAGCGGGAGGCCGAGCGGGTCGCGCGGGCGGGCCACCGGGTGGTGCCCGCTGACCAGGCGTCCGTCGGACAGGCGGCGGGGGAGCGGCGCGACCGCGTCGAGGACGGCCGTCGCCACGGCCAGGGCCTGGGTGCGGATCTCGGGGATCGCGGTCGACTCCCAGAGCTCGCCTCGACGCAGCGCGCCGAGCGTCCACAGCGGCGCGTCGGCGTTGCCGGAGGAGTCGAGGATCCGGCCGTGCTCGGTGCGCACGCCCATGCCCGCCGTGGCCGCCACGGCCAGGGCGCCACCGCCGCGCGGGCGGAGCAGGTCGTCGAGCAGCGGGTTGCCGAGCAGCCGGATGTCGGCCTGGGGGCCGGTGCAGTTGACCACCCAGCCGACCTCGACGAAGCGCGTCTCCCCGTCGTCGGCCAGGCCCACGCGAAGCCCGCCGGTCGGGAGCGCCTCGGCGGAGACGACCTGGCCGGTGCCCACGCGGAGCCGTCCGTCGGCCTGCAGGACGTCGAGGTGCGAGGCGCTGGTCGGCGGCATGCGGTGGCGCATCACGTTCCAGGCGCCGGCGTCGTCGGCCAGGAACTCCTCGCGCTCGGCCTCGCTGAGCCGCTCCCACAAGGCCGAGATGCGGAACCGCAGCCCGTCCATCGCCGGGCGCCAGTCGCCGGTCGTGTCGCTGACCTCGGCCAGGTGCCGGGCCACCTCGCGACGCAGGTCGGCAAGCGAGCTGCCCCAGTCGGAGATGTCGGGGATCGCCGCCAGCTGCAGCTCCGCGGCGTGCGGTGACGGCAGCCGCCCGTGCCGCGAGACTGCGTGCAGCACCCGGTCGTCGCGGTTGCCCGGTCCGGTCAGCGACAGGGCCACGTCGACCATGGTCAGGCCGGCGCCGACGAGCAGGACGTCGGCCGGACCGCTCGCGGACCGCCGTACGACGTCCAACGCGCCGGGGGCCCACGGGTCGGGCACGAAGAACGCCGAGTCGCGCAGGGAGTCGGGCGCCCAGGCGTGGCCGGCGGCAGGGAGCCCGGTCGCGATGACGACGGCGTCGCCGGACAGCTCGCAGCCGTCGCCGGTGACCAGGGCAGCACCCTGGGTGGTGCGCCTGATCGCGGTCGCGGGCTTGCGGACGTGGCGCAGCGTGGTCTCGCCGAGCGAGGCCTGCAAGGCTTCGGTGAGGGTCTCGTCGAGGTAGCGGCCGAACTGCTTGCGCGGCGCGAAGACGTAAGCCGCACGCGGGGCCTCCGGGTCGTCGCGGTGCCGCCAGTTGACGAAGTGGCCCGGGTCCTCCGGAAGCGCACTCATCCCGGAGGCGGGCACGTTGAGCAGGTGCTGGTCGTGGGTGGTGCCGAATGCGACGCCGCGGCCCCAGCGGTCGACGGGGTCGACCATGACCAGGTCGAGGCCGGCCGAGCGCCGGTTGGCACTGCGCACCAGGTGCAGCGCCACGAGTGATCCGGCCGCACCGCCCCCGGCGATCACCACGGTCGGTCGATGACGTCGGTTGGCACCCATGTCGCACTCCTGGATTTGCGTTCGGCTGGATTGAGGTTCGGCTGAAATAACGTTACTCACGTGACTTTCTGCACTTTATCCGAGAGGGTGATTCACCGCCGATTCCGCAGCGGAGGACGATGGGTGCCATGACTCCGGAACGCGTCCAGCTGCACGACATCGGCCGACGGCGGGCCTGGGGCATCTGGGCGGTGGCGGTGGCGGTCTACGTCCTCGCCGTCTTCCACCGCAGCTCGCTGGGCGTGGCCGGGCTGATCGCGACCGAGCGGTTCGACATCAGCGGCACCCAGCTGGCCTTCTTCACCGTGCTGCAGCTGGTCGTCTACGCGGGCATGCAGATCCCGGTCGGCGTGCTGCTCGACCGCTACGGGTCCCGCGTCCTGCTGATCGCGGGCCTGGTCACGATGACCCTGGGCCAGCTGCTGTTCGCCTTCACCACCTCGTTCGGCCTGGCCGTGGTGGCTCGGGCGATCCTCGGCGCCGGCGACGCGATGGTGTTCGTCAGCGTGCTGCGCCTGGTCACCGCCTGGTTCCTGGTCAGGCAGGGCGCGATGATCACCCAGCTGACCGGCCAGATCGGGCAGATGGGCTCCATCGTCGCCGCGGCCCCACTGACCCTGGCCCTGCACAGCCTCGGCTGGACGAAGACCTTCGCCTTCGCCTCGTCGTTGGGCGTGGTGCTGCTGGTCGGCGTACTGGTGGTGGTCAAGGACTCGCCCTACCAGCGGTCCGAGCCGGTGCGCATCAAGGTCCGGGCGCTCGCGCGCTCGGTGCAGCTGGTGTGGGGCAACCCGGGCACCCGGTTGGGCATGTGGTCGCACTTCACCTCGCAGTTCTCGGTGACGGTGTTCACCCTGTTGTGGGGGTTTCCGTTCCTCGTGCGTGGTCAGGGACTGTCCGCCGAGATGGCGGGCACCCTCCTGACCGTGATGACCGGCTGGATCGTGGTCAGCGGCATCGTGCTCGGCAAGCTGGTGACGCGCTACCCGTTCTACCGCTCCTGGATCGTGCTGTCGATCGTTGCGGCGATGGCGATCGTGTGGACCGTCGTCCTGCTCTGGAACGGTCCGGCGCCGCTGCCCTTGCTCGTCGTCCTGGTCTGCCTGACCGGCTCCGGAGGCCCGGCCTCGATGGTCGGCTTCGACCTGGCCCGCAGCTTCACCCCCGAGGAGTCGCTCGGCCGGGCCACCAGCCTGGTCAACATCGGCGGCTTCCTCGCCTCCCTGCTGACCATGGCGCTGATCGGGGTGATCCTCGACTGGCGCGAACCACGCGGCGCCTCGGCGTACGACCTGGGGGACTTCCGGGTCGCGCTGTGCGCGCAGTACGTCTTCTGGATCGGCGGCGCCTCGCAGATCCTGCGCTACCGGCGCAAGGCGATCGCGCATCTCCACCGGGTCCACCCCGGCGCGGTCGAGAAGATGCAGCGCGGCGAGCCTTTCGTGCACCCGGGCTTCTCGGACAACGAGGGCGTCTGATCGTCCGAAGTTGGAGTGTCGTTCGCCCGGGCGACCCCGTGCGGTAGCGGGACGTCCCTAGCGTCATCGCCATGATCGCGCGTGGTCTGACCGGGTCCTTCCTGGTCCTTCTCGGTGGCCTGCTGGTGTCCCCGCTCCCGGACACGGCGCGGCTGCTCTACCTCGACGTGGTCGTGGAGCTGCGCGAGCACATGCTGGGCCGGATGGCCGGGCTCACCCTCGTCATGACCGGACTCGGCCTGCTCGCGGCGGCCTGGCTGTCGTTGTGCCGGTACGTCGCCCACGCCGAGGGCGTCGAGCGTGAGGGCGCCCTCGGCCTGGTCCGGTACGCCGGCCTGATGTGGGCGACACCGTTGATGATCGCGCCGCCGCTCTTCTCCCGTGACGGGTGGAGCTATGCCGCACAGGGCATGCTGACCGCGCTCGACGTGTCGCCGTACGACCACGGGCCTTCGCTGTTGCGCGGCCCGATCGTGAACGCCGTCGACCCGCGCTGGATGGACACGCCCACGCCGTACGGCCCGCTGCCCCTGATCCTCGGCGATCTGGCCGCCCGGTTCACCGGCAACCCGTGGCTGCTGGTCGTCGCCCACCGCGGCATCGCCGTCATCGGCCTCGTGCTGCTGGCCTGGGCCGTGCCGCGGCTGGCCTCGTGGTGCGGTGCCAACCCGGCACTGGCCAGTGTCGTCGTGCTGGCCTCGCCGCTGATGGTCGCCAACGGTGTCGGCGGCCTGCACAACGACCTGCTGATGGTGGGCCTGATGGCCGCCGCCCTGGTCGTCACCGTCGAGCGCGGTTGGCAGTGGGGCGCCCTGTTGGGTGGTCTGGCCGCTGCGGTCAAGCTGCCCGGTGGCCTGGTCTGCATCGCGGTCGTGCTGGTCTCGCTGCCGGTGGCCGCATCGATGGTCGCCCGGCTGCGTCGGTTCGCCGGGGTCGGTGCGATCTCGCTCGGCGTGCTGTTCGGCCTCGGTGCGGTCTGGGGCCTGGGCGCCGGCTGGGTCGACTCGCTCTCGGTGCCCGGCACCGTGAACACGCCGCTGTCGGCACCCACCGTGCTCGGCGGCTTCCTCGACTGGTCGGCGCAGCAGCTCGGCCTCGGTCTCGAGCCCGCCTGGTTCCTGGACCGGGTGCGCCACCTGGCCACCCTGCTCAGTCTCGTCGCCTTCGCGTGGGTCGCCCTCCGGGCCCCGACCGGCGGGCGCAAGGGGGCCGTGCAGGCCGTCGTCGTGCTGGTCTCGGCCACGATCCTGCTCAGTCCGGTCGTGCACCTGTGGTACTTCCTCTGGCTGGTGCCTTTCCTGGCCTGCCTCAAGCTCTCCCGGCTGGCCACCACCGCGCTGCTCGCGGTCTCGGTGATCCTCGGCCTGGTCGCCCCGCTCGACTCCTCGCTGCACGGCGCCTACCTGGCGATCGTGATGGGCTGCTCGTACGTCGCCCTGCTGGTGCCGCTCCTGCTCCTCACCAGGCGGGCCCGTGAGCGCCTCGAGAAGATCGCCGACGCCGAGTGGCTGCCGGTCCCATGACGGCGCGGTCCGGCCTCGGTGTCCAGCAGCGGCGGTCGCTGGTGCTCGTCGGCAGCCTGGCCTGGCTGGCCGGGATGGTGGCCATGGTCGCGGCGGAGCACGGTGGCTTCGTCGACCTGGCCGTCTACCGCTTCGGCGGGCTCTCCGTGCTCGACGACCTGCCGCTCTACGAGCTGGGCGAGGCCGGCACCGGCCTGCCGTTCACCTACCCGCCGTTCGCCGCGCTGTTGATGACCGGGCCGGCACTGCTGCCGTTCCCGCTCGCGGTCGGTCTGTGGACCAGCATCAGCGTGTTGGCCCTCGCCGTCACGATCACCCTCTTGCTTGCGTCGCACGGTCGACCGCGGTCGTCGTACGTCGTCCCGGGGCTGGTGCTGGGTGCCTTGGCCTTCGAGCCGATCTGGGCGAACCTGCTTTTCGGCCAGGTCAACCTGCTGCTGATGGCCGCGATCCTGGTCGACCTGCTCGGCCCGGGGCGTCGGTGGAGCGGGGCCCTGATCGGGCTGGTCGCCGGCATCAAGCTGACCCCGTTGGTGTTCGTGGTGTTCCTCGTGCTCATCGGGCGGCGGCACCAGGCCGCGATCGCCGGGCTCACCTTCCTGGTCACCGTCGCACTCGGATTCGCCCTGCTGCCGCTCGCGTCCTCGGCGTACTGGAGCCACGTGCTGTGGGACCCGGGCCGGGTCGGCGGGGTGCCCTACTCCAGCAACCAGTCGGTCCTGGGAGGGCTCACCCGGCTGGCCGGCGGGGAGCCGTCGACGGCCGTCTGGTTCCTGGTCGCCGGCGCGATCGCGGGACCGGTCCTGCTGCTGGCCGCCCGCACGTGGCGTCGCGGTGACCCGGCCCTGGCCACCTGTGTCGCGGCGATCGCGATGCTGCTGGCCTCACCGATCTCGTGGAGCCACCACTGGGCCTGGGCCGTGCCGACCGCGATCGTGCTGGCCCGATCGGGTCGCCGGTGGGCGGCCGCCTCGTGGTCGCTCGTGTTCGTGTCCGGCTGCATCTGGTGGCCACCGCACCGCGACGACCTCGAGCTGGCGTGGTCGCCACTGCAGCAGGCGGTCGGCAACGCCTACCTGTGGGCCGCCCTGGCGCTGGTGCTGCTCCTCGCGCGGACCCGTGCGGCGGTCCGGACCGAGGCCTCAGAGCCCGTCGGCGTAGAGCGCTGACTCCTTGCTCGACACCAGCTCGAACAGCTCCTCCGGGGCCAGCGCCTCGAGCTGTTCGGCCAGCTCGGCGGGGTGCCCGACGATCTCGGGTGCCCCCGGAACCGGCACCACGCTGTGCACCACGGCGTCCTCATAGAGGTGCAGCATCGTGAACGCCTGGTGGCCGTCGACACCGGAGGTCAACCGGTCGACCGCCGCCGGGTCCTCGGTGTAGCAGGTGGACGACGCCACCGAGACCGGTACGCCGGCGAACGTCGACCACGAGGTGTAGTGGAAGTGCCCGCCGATGATGCCGCGGACGTCGGTGCCACGGATGACCTCGGCCAGGGCCGCCTGGTCGTGCAGCTCGATCAGCGCCGCCGCCTCCAGCATCGGCACCGGGATCGGCGGGTGGTGCAGGGCGAGCAGGGTGCCGTGGCGCGCCGGAGTGGCGAGCACGTCGGCCAGCCAGGCGAGCTGTTCGGCGCTGATCTCGCCATGGTGGTAGCCCGGCACGCTGGTGTCGAGAGAGATGACCCGCAGCCCGTCGACGTCGTGCACCTCGTCCTGGGTCTCGTCGGTGGGCGCGCGGTCGAGCAGCCCCTCGGCGTACGCCGCCCGCTCGTCGTGGTTGCCCATCACCCAGATCACCTGCGCGCCACACTGCTGCGCGACCGGTTCGACCAGTGCTCGCAGGGCGGCGTACGCCTTCGGCTCTCCGCGGTCGGCGAGGTCGCCGGTGAACACGATCGCCTGCGGCGGCGGGTCGAGCGCGGGCAGCCGCTCGAGGGCTTCACGGAGCCGGGCCTCGGTGTCGACCTTGCCGTAGAGCGGCCGGCCGGCGAGCATCTGCGGGTCACTGAGGTGGGCGATCACGTGGCTGGGTGCCGGGTGCTGGCCGAGGGGCTTCACGCTCGGCAGCCTACGCCCGGGCTCCCACCCGCTACGGTGGCTCGCGGAGGGAGCCACATGACTGAATCCGACCGAGGTGTCGACGCCAACACCCGCGCCATCGAGGACACCGTCGTCACCGACTTCAGCGAGCGGATGAGCTACGGCGGCTACCTCGACCTGCCGACCCTGCTCTCGGCGCAGCGCCCGGTCAGCGATCCGGTGCACCCCGACGAGCTGCTGTTCATCGTGCAGCACCAGACCACCGAGCTCTGGCTCAAGCTGGTGCTCCACGAGCTCGAGCGGGCCTGCGCCCTGCTGCGCGACGACGACCTGGCCCCGGCGCTCAAGAGCGTGGCCCGGGTCAAGCACATCCAGAAGACGCTCACCGAGCAGTGGTCGGTGCTGGCCACCCTGACACCCAGTGAGTACGCCGAGTTCCGCGACGCGCTGGGCAACTCCAGCGGCTTCCAGTCCTGGCAGTACCGCGCGGTCGAGTTCACCCTCGGCAACAAGAACGCGGCGATGCTCAAGGTCTTCGACGCCGAACCCGTCGCCCAGGAGGGCGTCCGCCGGGCACTCGAGGCGCCGTCCCTCTACGACGAGTTCCTGCGCTACCTGGCGCGCCACGGCTACCCGATCCCGGCGGACATCCTCGAGCGCGACGTCACCAAGGCGTGGACCTTCCGCGAGGACCTCGTGCCTGTCCTGGCCTCGATCTACGCGGATGCCTCCCACAACTGGTCGGCGTACGAGACCTGCGAGGAGCTCGTCGACCTCGAGGACAACTTCCAGCTGTGGCGCTTCCGGCACCTCAAGACCGTCGAGCGGATCATCGGCATGAAGACCGGCACCGGCGGCTCGAGCGGCGCGCCGTTCCTCAAGAAGGCCCTGGAGCTGACGTTCTTCCCCGAGCTGTACGCCGTCCGCACCACCATCGGCACCTGACCCCGCGCTTCAGGCAGGTCGAAGCCTCAAGCGCTGCCGGCCCGGTCGGGCGATGGCAGGTCCGGTGCGACGGAATGTCGGCCAGGAAGTGACCCGGCCGCTGCTAGGTGCTCGGGCCCGATCGGACCAACTGGTGACCTCACTCGGTCCGATTGGACCGAGTAGGCCTCGCACTGCGTCCGATCGGACCGAGTGGGCGAGGCGAGTTGGTCCAGTCGGACCGCACTACCTAGGGGCGGCCAGGTTGGGTTCGGTCGGGCGCGACCGCCCGGACCGACCGGGTCAGGGGCGGGCGGGCACGATCCGGCCGGTCACCTCGCCGAGCGCGATCCGGCCGCCGAGCGTGCCGGGGGCCGTGTAGGTGAGCGTGACCTCGTCGCCGTCCTCGAGCGCGAGGCGCTCCTGGTCGCCGACCGCGAACGGCTCGCGCCAACCCCAGCTGAGCTCCAGGAACGATCCGCGCTCCTCGGGCACCGGGCCGGACACGGTGCCCGAGGCCCACAGGTCGCCGGTGCGCACTGACGCACCGTTGACGGTCAGGTGGGCCAGCATCTGCGCGGGGGACCAGTACATCGACCGATACGGCGGCCGGCTGACCACGTGGCCGTTGACCGACACCTCGATGGAGATGTCGAGCCCGGCCCTGCCGTCGACCTGGAGGTACGGCAGCGGCTCGGGGTCCTGGCCGGGCAGGTCGACCCAGGCCGCATCGAGGGCGGCCAGCGGAGTGACCCACGTGGAGATCGAGGTCGCGAACGACTTGCCGAGGAACGGGCCGAGGGGGACGTACTCCCAGGCCTGGATGTCGCGCGCGGACCAGTCGTTGACCCCGACCAGGCCGAACGCGTGGTCGGCGAACGCAGCCGTCGACACCCGCGCGCCGAGTGTCGTACCGGTGCCGACCACGAAGCCCAGCTCGGCCTCGATGTCGAGCCGGCCGCTGGGACCGAACACCGGCGCGGGTGCGGAGCCGGTGGTCGAGCCTGGCAAGACCCGTTGGCCCATCGGCCGGACGATGTCGGTGCCGCTGGGCACGACGGTGCCGGCGCGACCGTGGTAGCCGACCGGGAGGTGCTTCCAGTTCGGCAGCAGTGGCTCCTGTTCGGGGCGGAAGATCTTGCCGACCGCCGACGCGTGGTGCTCGGAGGCATAGAAGTCGACGTAGTCGCCGACGTCGAACGGCATCCGCATCTCGACGTCGCCGAGAGGTACCAGATGCGGTTCGACGTCTGCCCGTCCCGCGTGCTCGACCAGCAGACCCACGATCCACCGGCGAATCGCGTCGTTGCGGGCCTTCCCCAACCCCATCAGGGGATTGAGCGTCGACTGCTCGAAGACGTGCGCCTCCTCGAGCATCGCCGCAGCAGCGACGGGTGCGAGGTCGAGCACGAGGTCGCCGATGCGCACGCCGACCCTCGGCTGCTCGCCGGCGGCCACGAAGACGCCGTACGGCAGGTTGTCGACGTCGTACGCCGAGCCGGCGGCACCGGGCACCCAGGTCTTCATGCGGACTCCTTGGTCAGAAGGCCCAGCGCGTGCAGGTCGTCGAGGGGCTCGACCACGCTGCACGACCCGAAGCCGGTGAACCAGCGTCGGGTGCGGGCCATCGTGTCGTGACCGTGCTCGTGGAAGCGGGCCGTGAGGGCCGCCGGGTCGTCCTCGGTGAGTACGGCGACCGGGTCGTCGCCGTCGAGTGAGGCGCGGGTGGCCAGCAGCACGTTGAGGAACCCGTGGTGGGCGAAGCCGGTCTCGGGGTCGGTGTGGCGCACCGCGTTGTGCAGCCCGGCCGTGCACTTGAACGCGCACTCGCGGTCGAGGGCCGCAGTGATCCACGCGCCGAGCACGTCGGGGGACGGGAAGAGGTGCGCCTCCACGCCACCGGTGCGGAACTTCAGGTGCAGGTCCGCGGCGGCGATCTCGTCGGCAGCGGCCAGCCATCCGGCGCCCGGTGCCTCCTGCGGGAGCTCGACGCAGACCACCACCTCGTCGTCGACCAGGCCGAGGTCGCGGGCCTGGTCGAGGCCGGCGATCACGCGTCGCGCGTTGCCGACCAGGTCGGAGGGGTCGCGCAGGGCGACCTCGAGTCCGGCCAGTCGGAGGCCGTCGAGCCGGTCCACCGCGCTGGCCGCGGGTGCGATGCCGCCGGCGCCCGCGCCGATCACGACGCTCACCGGCAGCTCCTCGGCGCCGACGAGTGGCCGCAGGTCGGGCATCTTGTGGTCGCTGACCACGAACGAGCCGACCAGGTCGGCCCAGGGCTCGGTGCGACGGCCGAAGAAGGCCGGCACTGCGTCTTCCAGGGGGCTGTTGCCGGGCGGGAAGATGGCGGCGTCGTCGAGCAGTCCGGTGAAGGCGGGGGACAGGTTCGGTGGGACGGGGACAGCGGTTGAGTCGGACACGCTCGGAGGCTAGCGCAGGACCGTGACAGCGGACACATGTGTCCGGTCATGGGACGCTGGACGGCCCTTCACGGATCAGGCGTCGGCCAGGGCCGGGTAGTCGGTGTAGCCCTCGTGGCCGCCGCCGTAGAACGTCTCCAGCACCGGCGCGTTGAGAGGGAGGCCGGCCTCGAGCCGGGCCGGCAGGTCGGGGTTGGCGATGAACGAGCGCCCGAACGCGGCGGCGTCGACCAGCCCGGCGGCGAGTAGGCGCTGGGCCTTGGCCAGGTCGTAGTTGCCGGCGCCGACGATCACTCCCGGGAACGCCTCGCGCAGCTGGCTGCGGAAGTGGTCGTCCAGTGACGGGCCTCCGGCCCAGTCGGGCTCCGAGAGGTGCACGAACGCGATGCCGCGCTCGGCGAGTGCGCGGGCGACGAACAGCCCGCCCTCGCCGTCGTCGTCGGAGTCGAGGCCGTTGAAGCTGCCGATGGGGGAGATGCGTACGCCGACCCGGTCGGCACCCACCTCGTCGATGATCGCGTCGACGACCTCGAGCAGCAGTCGGGCCCGGTTCTCCAGGGAGCCGCCGTAGCCGTCGGTGCGCTGGTTGCTGCCCTCGGCGAGGAACTGGTGGAGCAGGTAGCCGTGGGCGGCGTGCACCTCGACGAGGTCGAAGCCGGCGTCGCGGGCGTTGCGGGCCGAGCGTCGGTAGTCGTCGACCAGGCGCGGCAGCTCGTCGGTCTCGAGCGCGCGGGGCGTCGGGCAGTTGGCGCGCACGACGTTGCCGTCCTCGTCCTTCAGGGAGGTGCGGTTGCGGAACTCGAGGGCGCTCGCCGAGACCGGCAGGGCCCCGTCGTGCAGCGACTCGTGGCCGACCCGGCCGGTGTGCCACAGCTGGGCGGCCATCAGGCCACCGGCCGCGTGCACGGCGTCCGTGATCGAGCGCCAGCCGGCCACCTGCTCGGCGCTGTGGATGCCCGGGGTGTCGGCGTACCCCTTGCCCTCGGGGGAGATCTGGGTGCCCTCGCTGATCACCAGTCCGGCGCCGGCCCGCTGCAGGTAGTAGTCGCGCATCAGGTCGTTGGGCACGTCGCCGGGAGCGGTCGCGCGCATCCGGGTCAGCGGCGCCATGAAGACACGGTTGGCGGTGCGGGTGGCACCGAGGTCGAGGGGGTCGAACAAAGACGTCATGTGGGGGCAACTCGCCGCCCCGACTCCACTATTCCGTGAGGAGTACCTCACGACTGCGCCCGCGTTCAGGCCGTGGCCAGCGACCGATCCGCCGACAGCCCCGCGTGCACGGTGAGCATGTGGTCGACCGCGGCCTGCCACGGGAACGACTCGGCCCGCGTGCGCGCCGCCGTGCGCCGGGTCGCCGGGTCCCGGGCGGCCAGGCGTTGCACGGCGTCCGCGAGGCTGGCCGGGTCCGCGCCCCCGTGTTCGCCGGACCTCGTGTCGACGAGCTCGCTGGCGCCGCCCGTGGAGGCCGTCACGACTGGAGTGCCACAGGCCAGCGCCTCGAGCACGGCCAGGCCGAACGTCTCGCCCGGACAGGCCGAGAGGGCGATGTCGGCCTCGCCGATCAGCTGCGCCAGTCGCACCCGGTCGGCGACGTGGCCGTGGAAGGTCACCGGCGCCCGGCCCGCGAGTGCCTCGAGCTCGTCGCGGTGCGGGCCGTCGCCGTACACGTCGAGCCGGACGGGTACGCCGCGGCGGTGCAGCTCCACGGCCGTGGCGACGGCGAGGTGCGGGCTCTTCTCGCGGCTGAGCCGGCCGACGTGGACGAGGCGCAGCGGCCCGGCAGTCGTGCCCGGGCCGGGGGTGAAGAGGTCGAGGTCCACGCCGAGCGGCACCCGCACGAGCGGTGTCCCGACCGCGGCGGCTGCCGAGCCGAACTCGTGCTCGGCGTAGCGCGACGTGACCACGACGGTGTCGAACTGGCGCACCAACAGGCGGTTGTAGAGGCCGATCGAGACCTTCGCCGAGGTCTCGAAGCCGGTGCGCAGGCCGAGCATCGCGTCGAGACGCTCGTGGGAGAACAGCACCGACCCGACGCCCTTGCGCCGGGCCCACCGGGTGACCGGCAGCAGGGTGGACTTGTCGTTGATCTCCACCGAGGTGGGCGCGAACGCCTCGAGCTCGCTGATCACCCGCCAGGGCTCGAGGATCAGCCGGTAGCCGCCACCGACCTTCGGCGCCCGGAACTGCACGACCTCACCGGAGTCCGTGTGCTCGCGTGCGTCGTACGGGCCGGGCACCAGCAGGAGCCGCTCGGCGCCGGCCGCCGCGTAGCCCGCTCCGAGGGCCGCGATCGCGGTCTTCATGCCACCTGAGGCCGGACCGACGAAGTTGGCGAGCTGGGCGATCCGCATGGTGGCCACCATGCCCCGGGGCCGTGAACGGGGTGTGAGCGGCGGGTTGACGGCTGCGCAAGACTGGAGACATGAGCAACCAGGAACGCGACCCGGGAGAAGTCGTCCTGCGGGAGTCCGCACCGGACGCGCCGGTCGAGGTGCTGACCCCCCGCGAGGTGCCGTTGGGCGGCCTTCGGGCGATGCCGGTACGACGCACGCTCCCGCAACGACAGCGGTCCCTGATCGGGGCCTGGTGCTTCGTGGACCACTACGGGCCCGACCGGGTCGCCGACACCGGCGGCATGTCGGTGGCCCCGCACCCGCACACCGGCCTGCAGACGGTCAGCTGGCTGTTCACCGGCGAGATCGAGCACCGCGACAGTGCGGGAAACCACGCGATGGTGCGCCCCGGCGAGGTGAACCTGATGACCGCCGGGCGGGGAATCAGCCACTCCGAGGTCTCCACCCCCGACACCACGACGCTGCACGGTGCCCAGCTGTGGGTGGCCCTGCCGTCGGCCACTCGCGACGCCGAGCCCGGCTTCGCCCACCACGCGCCGACCCCGGTCACCGGGCCCGGCTGGGAGGCACGCGTCTTCCTGGGCTCCCTGCTCGGCGACACCTCGCCGGTCCCGACGCACACCCCGCTGCTCGGCGCGGAGCTGCTCCTCGCGCAGGGCACCACGCTCACCCTCGACGTCGAGGCCGGCTTCGAGCACGGCGTCCTGCTCGACTCGGGCTCCCTGTCGGTCGCCGGCCAGGACCTCAAGCCGGCCGAGCTGGCCTACCTGGCCCCCGGTTGCAGCAGCATCGAGCTCACGGCGTACGACGACTCGCGGCTGCTCTTGCTCGGCGGCGAGCCACTGGGTGAGGCGATCGTGATGTGGTGGAACTTCGTCGGCCGCACCCATGAGGAGATCGTGCAGTTCCGCGAGGAGTGGCAGGCCCAGATCACCCGTGAGGGTGCCGTCGTCCCGGATGGGCAAGTGGTCGCCGACGGGCGATTCGGCATCGTCGTCGACGACCACCTCCAGCCCATCCCGGCCCCGACGCTGCCGAACGCCCGGTTGCGCGAACGACACTGACCTGGGTGGGACCGAGGCTCAGGTGCCCGGCACGGGCTGCGCCTCCTGCACGTCGATCGTGCAGTCGCCCGGCGTCTTGAGGTGGGGGTGGTCGCGTGCCAGGTCCAGCGCTGCTTCGAGGTCGTCGGCCTCGACGATGGTGTAGCCGACCACGTCCGAACTGCTCGGTGACTCACTCTCCGGTGTGACCCGCGTGCCCGACGCCAGTGGGTTGCCGAAGTCGACCATGCGGTCGCCGACCCGCTGTGACCATGCGAGCCACTCCTGGTTGATGGCGTCGAGCTGCTCGGCCGGGAGGTCGAGCCCTGACTGCCCACGACCGGCGGCCCGGTAGATGAAGACGAACCTGCTCATGGCGATCTCCTTGCTGTTCTCAGGATGGCTCAGGCGGCGATCGGCGTACGGCCGGCGAACGCGGCCAGCCGGTCGACGGGGGAGGCGCCCTCGGCGGCGACCACCTCGTCGCCGAACGAGGAGCCGCGCCCGCCGGGCACGACGGTCTCGGCCAGCTCGCGGACGTAGCCGACCAGCTCGTCAGAGACCCTCAGCTCCTGGCCGCTGGCCTGGGCCAGGTCCCACCCGTGCAGCAGCAGCTCGATCGGGAGGATGCCGGCGAAGAACGACGCGGGGAACTCGCGGCCACCGGGTCCGGCGACGGTGCCCTCGAGTCCGCGGGCCCGCCAGGCCGTGAGCGCCTGGTCGGTCATCACCGAGACGCGGTTCTCCAGGGAGCCGGCCTCCGGGTTCGTGACCGTGCCGCCGGCCATTCCGCCGAGCTGCTGGAGGGAGTGGAAGAGGTGCTCGGCGAGGTCGTGGCAGGTGAAGTCCGCGCACGGCGTCTGCTTGGGCTGGTCCTCGGCGGTGAGCCCGCGCAGCACCGGCTGGATCGCGGCCAGGACGGCCTCGGCCGCGACGAACGGGTCGAGGTTCTCCGGAGCCCAGGCCCACTCGTCCTGGCCGGCGTCGCCGGTGGCGGCCACCGTCTCGAGCCGCTCGAGGAAGTGGTTCCAGCCCTCGGCGTGGCCGACCTCCTGTTCGGGGCTCAGGCCCTCGTGGACCAGCGTGACGGCGGTGCCGTCGGCGTTGGGCTCGAGGGTGATGGTCACCGTGGAGGCGTCGGTGGGAAGGTCGGTGTCGGTGTCCCATCCCCACCCGAAGACGACCTGCTTGCCGGGCACGACCTCACGGAACGTGCCGCCGGCGAGGTGGCCGGGGGTCACCGTCCAGCGGTAGTCGCCGCCGACCCGCAGGTCGACGGATGCGGAGACGGCCTGCCAGCGGCGCAGCCGCTCCGGCTCGGTGATCAGGGCGAAGGCCTCGTCGGGAGTGACGGGCAGCTGGACGGTCCTGGAGTAGGTCATGGGCTTTCCTTGCGTGCGTTGTGGGCATGGGCGTCGGCGACGAGCTGGTCGAGCTCGTCGGTCCAGAACCGGTCGATCTCGGCCTGGAGCTGGCGGAGTCCCGAGGGCACGACGCGATAGATCCGCGTGCGCCCGACCTTCTCCGCCTCGACGAGACCGACCGACGCCAGCAGCAACAGGTGCTGGGAGACGGCCGACCTGGTCGAGGTGAACTCCGCAGCGATCTCGCTGACCGTGCGGGGTCCCCGGCCGAGCAGCTGCAGCATGCGTCGCCGGTTCGGCTCGGCAGCGGCGGACAGTGCGTCGGTCATGAGCAATACGTTAGCCACGACTAACGTATTGGTCAAGAGGAAGCCTGGACCTGAGGCTCCGTCGAGATGCAGGGACTCCTAATGGCGCCGTACAAAGTCTTTGTGTTGTATCAATCCGCGCCTTAGCCTGAGAGGGACGACATTCGCCGCCACACCAGGAGCAGCCACGATGAAGATCACCAAGGTCGAGGCGATTCCCTTTGCCATCCCCTATCGCAAGCCCCTGGTCTTCGCGAGCGGTGAGGTGCGGGTGGCCGAGCACATCCTGGTGCGCGTGCACACCGACGAGGGGCTGGTCGGCACCGCCGAGGCCCCGCCCCGCCCGTTCACCTACGGCGAGACCCAGGCCTCGATCAAGGAGGTCATCCACTCGATCTTCGCGCCGGCGATGGACGGCGAGTCGCCGTTCGACCGCGAGCTGATCCACGCCCGGCTCGGCCGCACGGTGGCCAACCCGACCGCGAAGGGCGCGGTCGACATGGCGTTGTGGGACATCATCGGCCAGTCCACCGGTGTCTCGGTGTCACAGCTGCTCGGCGGCTACACCGATCGCATGAAGGTCTCCCACATGCTCGGCTTCGACGACCCGGTGAAGATGGCCGACGAGGCCGAGCGGATGCTCGAGACCTACGGCATCAGCACCTTCAAGGTGAAGGTGGGGCGCACCCCGATCCAGCTGGACATCGCCGTCTGCCGGGCGATCCGGGAGCGCCTGGGCGATCGCATCGAGCTCTACATCGACGGCAACCGCGGCTGGACCGCGTCGGAGTCGGCCCGGGCCCTGCGCCTGATGGAAGACCTCGACCTCTCGATGGCCGAGGAGCTCAACCCGGCCGACGACGTGCTCGGCCGCCGCTGGCTCGTCGAGCAGTGCCACATCCCGTTCGTGGCCGACGAGTCCGTCGCCACCCCCGCCGAGGTCACCCGCGAGATCCTCGGCGGCTCGGCCACCATGGTCAGCATCAAGACCGCCCGCACCGGCTTCACGATGTCGCAGCGCGTGCACCACCTCGCCGAGTCGCTCGGCGTCGAGGTCGTGATGGGCAACCAGATCGACGGCCAGGTCGGCTCCCTGTGCAGCGCCGCCTTCGGGGCGGCGTACAAGCTCACCTCGCGGCGGGCCGGCGAGCTCTCCAACTTCCTCGACATGAGCGACGACCTGCTGGCCACGCCGCTCGAGATCACCAACGGCGAGCTCCTGGTGCGCCAGGGTCCCGGCCTCGGCATCGAGATCGACGACGAGAAGCTCGAGCGCTACCGCCAGGACCGCTGAGCCCGGCCGGGTCACTCCCGGTCGTCGAAGTCGGCCGGCTCGAGGATCCATGAGGTGGCCAGGCCGAGCACGATGCCCCAGAACGCTCCACCGATGTTGAAGATCGTCACGTCGGTGATGGTGACCAGGAACGTCACCAGCGCGCCCAGGGTGAAGCGGTGCGCGAACGACGCGACGAACGCGCCCTGCAGTGCGCGGAGCATGGCGAGCCCGCCGAGCGTGGCGACGTACGCCGGCGGGGTGGCCAGCATCAACCGCACGAACAGCGGGGCGAACAGGCCGACCACGAGGGCGAGTGCTCCGCAGACGACGGCCGCGGCGTAGTGGCGTTCCTTCCTCCCGGAGGCGACCAGCAGCGAGCTGGTCGGGCCGGTGAGGCACGAGGAGATGCCGCCGATTGTCGCGCTGAGGATCGACCCGATGCCGCACAGGACCGTGGCCACGTTGATCGGTGGGCGGTGGCCGGCCTGGTTCAGCACCGCGACGCCCTGCCCGTTCTGCACGACGAGCACGGTGATCGCGAGGGGCACGACGAGCTCGAGCAGCGCCCCCGTCGTGAAGACCGGTGCCTGGAACGTCGGGGCGGCGAGCGCCGGGCCCGAGGCCGGCGAGAACGACCCGGCGATCCCGACCGCGGCCGCGCCGACCAGCAGCGCCCCGAGGACCGGCGGCATCCAGCGGCCCAGTGACCTCATCCGGCTCAGGACGACGAAGGCCAGCACCATGGGCGCGGCGATGGCGGCGTCCGACCGGACCGCGCCGACGAGGTCGGTGCCGAAGCGCAGGAAGACCCCCGCGACCATGGCCATCACGAGCGGCAACGGGATCACCGCCATCGCCCGGCCGACCCAGCCGGTCAGTCCGAGCACGGCGATCACGGCTCCGGTGACGAGGAACGCGCCGAGCACCTCGGGCCAGGTCAGGTGGTCCAGCGACTTGCCGACCACGACGGTGCCGGGGATCGTCCAGAAGAACGACAGCGGCTGCCGGTAGGCCCAGCTGGCCACGATGGTCAGCAGGCCGTTGAGGAAGAACACCGCGAAGATCCACGAGCTGATCTCGACGCGGCTGAGTCCTCCGGCCGTGCCGACAGCCAGGATCACCGCCACCGGACCGGTGGCCGCGAAGATCAGCGCGACCAGGCCGTTGGCTGCCTGGGTGGGCCCGAGGTCGTCGAGCAGCCCGCGCAGGCTGGGCCATGATCCACCGGGTCGAGTGTGGCGGTGGGGAGCGGTGGGTTGGGTCACGTGTCGTCTTCCGGGTCTCGGGGCCGGTGCCGGGCCGCGAGCTCGGCGCGGGAACGGATGCCGAGCTTCGTGTAGATGCGGGTCAGGTGGTACTGCACGGTCTTCACCGAGATGTAGAGCTGCTCGGCGGCCTCGCGGTTGCTCAGCCCACGCGAGACCAGGTCGGCGACGGCGGTCTCCTGCGGCGTGAGGTCGGTGACGCCGTCGGTACGCCGGGAGTTGAGGCCGGCCGCGTTCAGCTCGCGGTCACAGCGCTCGACGTACGACGTCGCACCGAGGGTCGCGTAGGAGTCGCGGGCGGCGCGCATGATGATCGCCGACTCGCGTCGTCGTCCCGCGCGGCGCAGGGCCTGGCCGTAGCTGAAGTTGACCCGGGCGCGCTCGAAGGGCAGGGGCATCCCGGAGAGCAGCTCGAGCGCGGACTCGAAGTCGCCGACGCCCCCGTCGATGTCGCCGTCGCCGCAGCGGATCCGGCCCGAGACGGCCAACAGGGCGGCCTGGTCGGACCGGTGGTTGCGCTCGACGGCGAGGGCGAGGTGGTGGGCGACGAAGTCGCGCGCCGCGTCGGCCCGGTCGGTGAGCACGAGGGCGTTCGCATAGAGGGCGCGCCAGGGCCAGAAGCCGGGCTCGTCGGGGCGATCGGCGAAGAGGACCAGCAGCGGCTCGAGTGCCCGGACGACGCCCTCGTAGTCGGCGGCCACCTCGGCGAAGTTGGCGCGGGCGATCGCCGCCGGGATCTGCATGATCGGGTAGTCCTGCGACGCGGCGGCGCCCCGGCGCAGGTGCTCGCGGGCGGCGGCCTGGTCGCCGCGCAGCGCATTGACCTGTACGCCGGTCCAGTGCACGAGTGGGCGGATCAGGTGGTGCTCGGACTCCGCGACCTCACGGCCGGCCCGTGCCACCACGGCCAGGGCCTCGTCCCAGTCCCCGAGCTGGAAGAGGCTCCGGGCCAGCCAGGCCTGGGCCCACAGCGAGATGCGCGTCGAGCCCATCCGGAACCGGGTCGGCACGGCACCCTCGAAGTCGTGGCGCGCCGAGACCTGCTCGCCGCGCGCCAGGTCGACCCAGCCGCGTCCCATCCGGATCCGTTGTGACTGTGGACCTGTCGGCACTCGCCGGACCAGCTCGTCGTACGCGCGGAGGGCCTCGTCCCACCGGCCGCAGGCGGCGAGGCCGATGCCGCGCATCGCGGCCGCCTCGAGCCCGGCCGGGCTGTCGGGGTCGCCGGTGTCGATCGCCCGGTCCGACCACTCGACCAGCGCCTGCGGGTCCCACATGCCGAGCGCGTGCAGCACCCGGCGCACGCTGACCAGGACCCGCACCTCCGGCTGCGCGGAGTCCCAGTCCTGCCAGGCGCGGTCCAGGAGCAGGTCGGCCTCGGCGGGGCGGCCGCGCAGGATCGAGACGTAGGCGAGGGTGGCGTCGATGCGGGCCGACCGCGGCGCGGCCTCGAGCTCGTCGGTGAACAGGTTGGCCTCGGGCAGCTCGCCGGCACCGACCAGGGCGTCGACCCCGTCGACGAGCAGGGCGGTTCGCCGGGCCGGGTCGCGCTCGATCCGGCTGGCCCGGATCAGGGCATGGGCGGCCCGGCCCCAGGCGCCCTCGGCGGCTTGGCGGTCGGCGTACGCGCGCAGCTCGCCCAGCAGCTCCTGGCCCGGTGCGAGACCGGAGAGCACCCGGTGGGACAGGGCACGGAACTCGTCGCCGACCAGGTCGGCGGCCTTGCCGTGCAGCCGGTGGGTACGACGCACGGGCATCGTCTCGAGCACGGCGGAGCGGGTCATCGGGTCCGCGAAGCGGAGCACGTGGTCGCCCAGCTGCAGGTCGCGCCGGACCAGGCCGGTCGTCTCCGCGGTGTCGAGCGCGGTGACCGGGTCGTTGGTGACCTCGGCCAGCTGGGTCGCCTCACCCTCGCTGCAGCGGTCGCCGAGCACGGCGACCGCCTCGACCAACCTGCGGGCGGACGGCGGGGCACCCTCGAGTCGTGTGCGCACCTCCGTCACCTGGCGTCGGGTGGCGGGCAGGGGCTGCTGCCAGTCGGTCCACACGGCATCCGGTGCCTCGGTGAGCAGCTCGATGACCAGGGCCGGGTTCCCGCGGGTGTGGTCGCGGAGGGCCTTCGCGTCGCGGTCGGTGAGCGCCACCCCCGCCTGGAGGGCGATCTGGCGCACCTCGGTGCGGTCGAGCTCGGAGATGTGCAACCGCCTCAGGTCGGGCAGGTCGGCACGCACCGGGCCCCGTGCGGTCAGGATCGCCCGCACCGTCGTCGGGGACCGGCGGGCGGCGGAGTGCAGTGCCATCAGCGAACCGGCGTCGGCCTTGTCGGCACCGTCGACCATCACGATCAGCCGGCCGTCACCCGCACGGTCGCGGAGCTCGGGCAGGAGGGCGCGGGCCGCGACGACCGGGTCGGCGTCCGGGTCGACACTGACCCCGAGCTGCTCGAGTACGGCGTACGGGTGGCCGGACTCCCAGGCCGTGGCACCGGCGTGCGCGACCGTCAGCCCCGGCTGGCGGGCCAGGAACTCGTCGACCAGCGTGGTCTTCCCACTGCCGGCAGGACCCTCGACCACGACGATGGCCGGACGGCCGGGATCGGCGGTGAGCAACCGGCCCAGTGCCTCGAGCTCGGCCTCCCGTCCGACGAACACGTGCCCCGGAAGATGAGAGATCATCCCGTCACGCTAGTCCGACTCAGCCGAGGTCGCCGCCGGCGACAGGCAACGTGCTTCCGGTGATGTACGACGCCTCGTCCGAGGCCAGGAACGTGATGGCTGCGGCCTGCTCGTCCAGAGTGCCGTAGCGGCGCATCAGCGAGGAGTCGAGGGTCTGGTCGATGTGCGCCTGGAACCATGCCTGCTCCTGCTCGTTCGTGGCCTCCGGGGTGCCGCGCGAGATGCGGCGCGGTGGGGCTTCCGTGCCACCGGGTGCGGTGGCTGCGACGCGGATGCCGGCCTCGGCGTACTCCACGGCCAGGGAGGCGGTGATCGCGTTGATGCCGCCCTTCGCTGCCGAGTAGGGGATCCGGTGGATGCCGCGGGTGGCTGCCGACGAGACGTTGATGATCACGCCACGGCCGCGCTCCACCATGCCGGGCAGCACGGCGCGGCAGGTGAAGAGCGTGGTCAGCAGCGAGCGGTCGAGCTCGGCGCGGATCTCCTGGTCGGTGAACTCGGTGAACGGCTTGAAGTTGATCGCGCCGCCGACGTTGTTGATCAGCACGTCGATCCGGCCGAAGCGGCGCAGCGCCTCGGCGACGACGGATTCGGCGCCGGACCAGCTCTCCAGGTCGGCGACGACGGGGAGCGCCGGCCGTGCGGTGCTGCCGATCTCGGCGGCGAGCTCGCCGACCAGGTCGGAGCGGTCAACCAGCACGACGGACCCGCCCTCGGCGCTGACCCGGCGGGCAGTGCGCTCGCCGATGCCCTGGGCGGCCCCGGTGATCACCACGACCTTGCCGGCGAAGCGGCCCGGAGTGATGAACTTCGGCAGCGCCCGGGTGCGGGCCTCGTCCATGGCGCGTCGAGTGGTCTCCTTGGAGCGGTCCGCGTGCGCGGTGATCAGCTCGCGGGCGCGCACCCGGTCGCCGGCCTCGAAGGCGTCGACGATGTCGAGGTGGTCCTGGGTGCAGCTCGGGTGGCACCAGGTGGCGTGCCGGAGCACGTCCTCCATGTGCCCCTGGACCCCGAGTGCCTGGTAGGCCTGCAGCAGGTGCTCGTTGCCGGTCAGCGTGAACAGGTAGTCGTGGAAGGCTGCGTTGGTCTCGGTGTACGCCGCGGCGTCGACGAAGCGGTCGCCCTCGACGTACGGCACGGTGGCCTCGGCGAGCAGCCGGTAGCCGGTGACCTGGCGTGAGGAGAGCCGCCCGATGACCAGCTCGAGGGCGCCGAGCTCGAGTGCGGCACGCGCCTCGAAGAGGGCGTCGGACTCGTGCACCGACGGGTGCTCCTCGCCGATCTCGTAGGTGCCGGGGGGCGCGGCGGCCGCGGCCGGCACCTCCTGCACGGGTTCGTGCAGCGGGGCGATCTCGCGGGCGGCGAACATCTCCTGCTTGGCGATGCCGCGCCCTCCGGTGACCAGCAGGTCCTCGTCGTCGGTGGCCTCGAAGGGGGTCGGCGCGGCGTCCGAGCCGACCTTGGCGACCTGTCGGCCGGCGATGCTGCGCGCGGTCGCGGCCTCCTCGTCCGGCGTACGCCGAGCAGCGGTCGCGTGGAGCGGGGTCACCTCGCGGGCCGGGAAGATCTCCTGCCCTGCAAGGCGATTCGACGCGCCAGCCGGTCCGCTGGTTGAAGAAGGCGCGCCAGCGCCTGTCTCGAGACCAAGGGATTCGTCGGCCTGGTTTCGAGACGGTTGCTGCGCAACCTCCTCCACCAGCGGAATTGAGGAAGGCGCGCCAGCGCCTGTCTCGAAACCAGCGGCATCCTCGGCCTGGTCCCGAGACGGTTCCTGAGGAGTCGAGGGACGAACCGCCTCGACCACCGGAGCAGGGTCGGCCGCCTTCGCGGTCGGCGTGCCGGAGAGCGCGAACTTCTCGTAGTAGAACCCGGTCGGCTCGACGCCCTCGTCGGCGAAGTGCGTGCGCACGGCCTCCACCATGGGCGGCGGACCGCACACGTAGACCGCGACGTCGCCGCCGTGCAGGTGCTCGGGCTCGATCAGGCTCATCACGTAGCCCTGGTTGGCGGCCTTGGTCTCCGGGTCGGAGACGCAGTGCCCCCAGGTCAGCGTCGGGATCTGGCCGGCCAGCTCCTCCAGCGTCTCCAGCTCGACGAGGTCGGTGTCGTTGCTGACGCCGTACACCAGGTGCACCGCGCGCTCGGTGCCGCAGTCGCGCAGCTTGCGCAGGATCGACAGGATCGGCGCCAGCCCGGTGCCGCCGGCGAGCAGCAGCAGCGGCCGGTCGGCCTCTCGCAGGAAGAAGCTGCCGTTCGGCCCGGTGAAGGTCATCTCGTCGCCGACCGCGGCCTTGTTCGCGAGGTGCTCCGACATCAGGCCGCCGGGGGCGAGCTTGACCAGGAAGGTGAGCCCCTCGCCGTCGGGGGCGTTGGAGAACGAGTAGGAACGCGTCTCGTTCGTGCCCGGCACGGCCAGGTTGACGTACTGCCCGGGCAGGAACGCGAGCTTGCTCCGCTCGGGCGTCTCCAAGGTGAACGACACCGTGCTCTCGGAGAGCCTCTCGAACTGCGTCAGCGTCGCGGTGTACGTCGCCGCGCTGGTCTTGGCGACCGCTGAGGTGCTGGCGATCTGGAGCACCAGGTCGGACTTCGCCTTCATGCTGCACGGCAGCACGTAGCCCTTGGCGGCCTCGTCGGCGGTGAGCGCGTCGTCGATGTAGGCGCCGCCGTCGTACTCGCCGGACTCGCAGAACGCCTTGCACGTCCCGCAGGCGCCGTCGCGGCAGTCCAGCGGGATGTTGATGCGGGCGCGGTACGACGCATCGGCGACGGTCTGGTCGTCCGCGACGGTGATGAAGCGGGTGACGCCGTCCTCGAAGCTCAGGGCAACCTGGTGGCTCATGGTGCTCCCTCTCAGAAGTGGTAGACGTCGACCACGTGGTGGATGTAGTCGTTCTTCAGCACCACGGTCTTGCGACGGATCAACGGCAGGTCACCGGAGAAGTCGATCGTGTAGAAGGAGGTCCCGTAGTAGGGGTCGATCGTCTTGTAGCGGAAGTACATCGTGTGCCAGTTGAACCGGATGTCGACGATGTCGCCGCGGCGCTCGATGACCTCGACGTTGCTGATGTTGTGGCTCGTGCGCGGCTCGGGAATCGACGTCGCGCTGGAGCGTTCGGTGCGGATCCGGAACACGCGGTCCTCGAGGCCGCCCTTGTTGGCGTAGTAGATCAGCGAGATGTCGGTCTGCGGGTCCTCGGTGAGGTTGTCGTTGTCGTCCCACGCGGGCATCCAGTACTCGCAGTCGTCGGCGTAGCACTCGAGCCACTTCTCGAACTCGCGGTCGTCGAGGTAGCGCGCCTCGCGGTAGAGGAACTGCTCGATGGCGTTCTGCGTGATGAGCTTCGTGCCCTCGGTGTCGGTGGTGGTCATGGCGTTGCTCCTCAGGCCTGGTCGGCGGTACGTCGGGCGGCTGCGGCTTCCTCGGCCTCGACGGCGGCGACCATCACGTCGCGCCAGTAGCCGTGCTGCACGGGATAGAGGCCCTCGTCCTCGTTCTTCAACCCGGCCGAGATGACGCCGGGCATGTCGAGGGCCTTGGCGACGTCGTCCGGGCCGGTCAGCCAGTGTTCGGCGCCCCGGCTCATGTCGTTCCACGGTGCCTTGGTGGCCTGGAAGGTGAGCTGGCAGGAGCGGAACTCCTCGAGGTCGTCGGGGGTGGCCATGCCGGACGCGTTGAAGAAGTCCTCGTACTGCCGGATCCGCCAGGCCCGCGACTCCTTGCTCTCGCCCTTCGGGGCGATGCAGTAGATCGTGACCTCGGTATGGTCGGTCGAGATCGGGCGGAAGTGCCGGATCTGGGTGGAGAACTGGTCCATCAGGTAGACGTTCGGGTAGACGCACAGGTTGCGCGAGCCCTTCACCATGAACTCGCCCTTGGCCTCGCCGTACTTCTCCTTGAGCACGTCCATCTGGTCCCACAGCGGTCGGTCCTGCGGGTTGCCGGCCCAGGTCCACAGGCACAGGTGGCCGTTCGGGTAGGACCAGTAGCCGCCGCCGGACTTGCCCCAGCTGCCGGCGTCCAGCGTCTTCGTCGCGTTGGCGGACTCGCCGGTGTCGCGGCGTGAGGTGGTGGCCGCGTAGTTCCAGTGCGTCGCGGTCACGTGGTAGCCGTCGGCGCCGTTCTCGGCCTGGACCTTCCAGTTCCCGTCATAGGTGTACGTCGACGAGCCCCGCAGCACCTCGAGGCCCTCGGGCGACTGGTCGACGAGCATGTCGATGACCTTGGTCGTGTCGCCCAGGTGCTCGGCCAGCGTGCTGACGTCGTCGTTCAGGCTGCCGAAGAGGAAGCCGCGGTAGCTCTCGAAGCGCGGCACCTTCGTCATGTTGTGCGAGCCGTTGACGTTGAACGTCTCGGGGTAGCCGGCGCCGTCGGGGTCCTTCACCTTGAGCAGGCTGCCATCGTTGCGGAAGGTCCAGCCGTGGAAGGGGCAGGTCAGTGTGGTGCGGTTGTCGGTCTTCTTGCGGCAGATCATCGCGCCGCGGTGCGCGCAGGCGTTGATCAGGAGGTGGAGCTCGCCGTCCTTGTCGCGGGTGATGACGACCGGCTGGCGGCCCATGTAGGTGGTGAAGTAGTCACCTGCCTCGGCCACCTGGCTCTCGTGGGCGAGGTAGATCCAGTTGCCCTCGAAGATGTGCTTCATCTCGAGCTCGAAGATCTCCTCGTCGGTGAAGATGCTCCGGTTGGCCCGGTAGATGCCGGCCTCACGGTCATCGACGACCGCGTTGGAGAGGGTGTCGCGCACGTGCGCCAAGGTCTCGCTCATGGGGTTCCTCCGGATCGGTGGATGCCCCGGGGACGAAGGTGCCGTGGGGCGGTGGTGTCCCTCGACACTGACAGGTCGTGAGCGGAGCCACACCCGGCAAAGCCCTAGGTCTGGCCTAGGGTGCCATTGAGACGTCGTACCTCTTTGTCTTCCGAGAACAAGTCCTTGTGCTGAATCAATTTTCGGGCCTAGCCTCGAAGGGACTTCCGGTGCCCGTCACTCCCGGCGGAACCGCATCGGCACAGCGAACGAGAGGGAGACAGAGATGTCAGCCGCTACTGAGACCGCCACCGCAGCCGCCTCGGGTGCGTCCGCCACGGAGCGGTTCACGACCGACAAGCTCGCCGGCGTCGCGAACACCCCCAAGGAGCGGGTCGACCTGCTCGCCCGCGAGGTGCTCGACGCCGTCCACGAGACGATCCGCAAGCACGAGGTCACCTACGACGAGTTCAACGCCCTCAAGGCGTGGCTGATCGGCGTCGGCCGGGACGGCGAATGGCCGCTGTTCCTCGACGTGTGGGTCGAGCACGTCGTCGAAGAGGTCGCCAACGCCGACCGCGAGGGCTCCAAGGGCACCATCGAGGGCCCCTACTACGTGCCCGGCGCACCCGAGCTCGGCGCCGAGGCGACGATGCCCATGCGCGACGACGAGCAGGGCACCCCGCTGCTCTTCCAGGGCCAGGTCACCAACCTGGCCGGTGAGCCGGTCCCCAACGCCAAGGTCGAGCTGTGGCACGCCGACGAGGCGGGCTTCTACAGCCAGTTCGCCCCCGGCATCCCCGAGTGGAACCTGCGCGGCACGATCACCGCCGACGACGAGGGCCGCTACTGGATCAACACGATGCAGCCCGCGCCGTACCAGATCCCCACCGACGGCTCCTGCGGGAAGCTGATCGGCGCGGCCGGCTGGCACGCCTGGCGCCCGGCCCACCTACACCTGAAGGTCTCCGCGCCGGAGCACCAGCTGATCACCACCCAACTCTACTTCCCGGGCGACCCGCACAACGACGACGACATCGCCTCCGCCGTCAAGCCTGAGCTGCTGCTCGACATCCAGCCCGCCGAGTCCGGCAACGGCAACCAGACGACGTACGACTTCGTCCTGGACCCCGCCTGATGGCCCTGTTCCACGCCCGCATGGACGTCCGGATCCCGCACGACCTGGATCCGGACGTCCGGGCCGACATCGTCGCCCGTGAGAAGGCCTACTCCCAGGAGCTCCAGCAGGCCGGCAAGTGGCCGCACATCTGGCGCATCGCGGGGGAGTACTCCAACATCTCCATTCTCGACGTGGCCGACGCCGACGAGCTGCACACGATGCTCTCGGCGCTGCCGCTGTTCCCCTACATGGAGATCAAGGTGACGGCCCTGGCCACTCACCCCTCCGACATCAACGCCTGACCTCAGAGTCGCCCGGCACGCACGCTGGCGGCGTTCTCGTCGGTCGACGGCCGCTCCGCTCAAAAGGCCGCCTTCCCTCCTCGGCCTTGCCAGCGCACGCACCGGACGACCCTGGCCGAGCCGTCCGGCACGCACGCTGGCGGCGTTCTCGTCGGTCGACGGCCGCTCCGCTCAAAAAGGCCGCTTTCCCTCCTCGGCCTCGCCATCGCACGCGCCGGACGGCTCTGGAGTCGCCAGGCACGCACGCTGGCTGCGTTCTCGTCGGTCGACGGCCGCTCCGCTCAAAAGGCCGCCTTCCCTCCTCGGCCTTGCCATCGCACGCACCGGACGGCTCTGGATTCGCCAGGCACGCACGCTGGCGGACCGTAGGACAGGTAAGTGGGGCAGGCGCAGGCGGCACTGAGCGTGAATCGTCCCGGTGACGCCGCCTGCTTACCTGTCGGACGGTCCCACGCGGGCCCGCTCGTGTGACCAGCCGGACCCGAAATCACCGAACCGCCCCGGAAGAACCTTCCGGGGCGGTTCGGCGTACGGCGGTCAGGCCACCAGGGGGGCGTCGGTCGCGGCCTTCGCCTGCTCGAACGTCACGCCCGGGGCCAGCTCGACGACGGTGAACGAGGCGACGTTGACGTCGAAGACGCCCAGGTCGGTGATCACGCGTTGTACGACGGCCCGGCCGGTGAGCGGCAACGTGCAGGAGGTCAGGAGTTTAGAGGACCCGTCACGCGTGGTGTGGTCCATCAGCACGATCACCTTCTTCGCGCCGTGCACCAGGTCCATCGCGCCACCCATGCCCTTGACCATCTTGCCCGGCACCATCCAGTTGGCCAGGTCGCCGGTGACCGAGACCTGCATGCCGCCGAGCACGGCGACGTCGAGGTGGGCGCCGCGGATCATCGCGAAGCTGGTCGGCGAGTCGAAGAACGACGCACCGGCCTTGACCGTGACGGTCTCCTTGCCGGCGTTGATCAGGTCGGGGTCGAGCTCGTCGGGGTAGGGATAGGGGCCGACGCCGAGGATGCCGTTCTCGGCATGCAGCACGACCGACGAGTCCGCGGGCAGGTGGCCCGGGATCAGCGTGGGCATGCCGATGCCGAGGTTGACGTACTGGCCGTCGGAGAGCTCGGCCGCGGCGCGCGCTGCCATCTCGTCGTGGCTCCAGCCGATCTTGACGGAGGTGTCGGTCATGTCAGTTGCCTTCCGGACGCGGCGTGGTGGTGGCCTTCTCGATCTGCTTGCGACTGGCCTGCTCGGGGGTCAGCTCGACCACCCGGTCGACGAAGACGCCGGGCACGTGGACGTCGTCCGGTGCGATCTCGCCGGCCTCGACGACCCTCTCGGCCTCGACGATGGTGAGCCGTCCGCTCATCGCGACGGCCGGGTTGAAGTTCTGCGCGGACTTGTTGAAGCGCAGGTTGCCGTGACGGTCGGCCACAGCGCAGCGCACCAGTGCGACGTCGGCGACGATCGACTCCTCGAGCACCATCTCGCGGCCGTGGAAGGAGCGCACCTCCTTGGGCGAGGACGCCATCGCGATCGAACCGTCGGGGTGGTAGCGCCAGGGCAGCCCGCCCTCGGCGACCGCGGTGCCGACGCCGGTCGGCGTGAAGAACGCCCCGATCCCGGCGCCACCGGCGCGCATGCGTTCGGCCAGGGTTCCCTGCGGGGTCAGCTCGACCTCGAGCTCACCGGAGAGGTACTGCCGGGCGAACTCCTTGTTCTCCCCGACGTACGACGCGATCACGCGACGGATCCGCCTGGCCTCGAGCAGCAGCCCGAGCCCGGCACCGTCGACGCCGCAGTTGTTGGAGACGATCTCGAGCTCGTCGGCGCCCTGCTCGAGCAGGGCCTCGATCAGGAACCACGGGATGCCGGCCAGGCCGAACCCGCCCACGGCGATCTGGCTGCCGGACTTGATGTCGGCCACCGCCTCGGCGGCCGAGCTGACGACCTTGTCGAGCGGGACGCTCATGAGTCTTCTCCTTGCAGGTGGGCGATGATCGCCGGGTTGACGACGGCGGGCTGCTCGTCGTTGGCGAGGTGGGCCGAGTCGGCCACCTCGAGCACGCGGCCGTCGACCACCGTCTCGGCGATCGCCTTGAGGTGGGGCGGTGGCGTGGCGGGGTCGTCGGTGCCGGCAATCGCCAGTGTGGGTGCGGTGATCGAGACCAGCTGGTCACGCAGGTCCATGCCGGCGATCGCCTCGCAGCACCCGGCGTACCCCTCGGCGCTCGCGCTCGACACCATCGCACGGGCCGCGGCCACGCGGTCGGTCTCGCAGGCCAGGAAGCCGGGGGAGTACCACCGGTCGACGACGGCCTCGGCCACGGCGGAGGCGCCGTTCGCGCGCACGGTCGCGGCACGGTCGAGCCAGTTGCTGGCCGGGCCGAGGTACGCCGAGGTGCAGAGCACCACGAGCCGGTCGATGCGGTCGGGGTTGCGGACGGCCAGGCGCATGCCGGTCATCCCGCCGAGCGAGAGGCCGACGAAGTGGACCTTCTCGAGGTCGAGCTCGTCGAGCAGGCCGATCACGTCGTCGGCCAGGTCGTCGAGGCTCGCACTGCCCTCGACGACCGGCGACCTGCCGTGGCCGCGGGTGTCGTAGCGGACCACCGTGAAGTGCTCGGCCAGGTCGTCGATGGTGCGGTCCCACATGTGCAGGTCGGCGCCGAGCGAGTTGGAGAGGACCACGGTCGGGGCGCCGGTCGGGCCCGGTGTGATCTCGTGGTGGAGGCTCATCGGACCGCCTCGAAGATCGCGGCCAGGCCCTGCCCGCCGCCGATGCACATCGTCTCGAGCCCGTACGTCGACTCGCGCCGGCGCATCTCGCGCGAGAGTGTGGCCAGGATGCGCGCCCCCGTGGCGCCCACCGGGTGGCCTAGCGAGATGCCGGAGCCGTTGACGTTGAGCCGCGGGTCGTCGGCGTCGATTCCCATCTCTGTCAGGCATCCGAGCACCTGCGCGGCGAAGGCCTCGTTGATCTCGATCAGGTCGAGGTCGGCCAGGGTGAGGCCGGCGCGGGACAGCGCGGTGGCCGTCGCGGGCACGGGGCCCATGCCCATCACCTCGGGGCCGACTCCGGCAACGGCCCAGGAGCGGAGCGTGACGAACGCGTCGAGTCCGCGGCGGTCGGCCTCCTCGCGGGTGGTCACCACGCACATCGCGGCGCCGTCGTTCTGGCCGCTGGCGTTGCCGGCAGTGACGGTCGCCGCGTCGTCGGTGCGGCCCATGATCGGGCGCAGGCCGGCCAGCGCCTCGAGGGTCGTGCCGGGGCGCGGGTGGTCGTCGACGTCGACGACAGTGTCGGGCTTGCCCCGCTTGCCGGGGATCGTGACGGGGACGATCTCGTCCTTGAACCGACCGGCTTCGTTGGCGTCGCGCCAGTTGTGCTGCGACCGGACGGCCAGTGCGTCCTGGGCCTCACGGGTGATGCCGTACTCGCGGCGTACGTTCTCGGCGGTCTCGATCATGCCGCCGGGCACGGGGTGGAGCTTGCCGCCGGCGGTGACGCGCCCTCGGGCCAGGCGCGACATCAGCTCGACGCCGTCGCCCTTGACGCCCTGGCGCAGGCCGAGCGCGTAGTGCTCGGCGCGCGACATCGACTCAGCGCCGCCGGCCACCACGATGTTCGCGGCACCGGTCGAGACCTGCATCGCGGCGTACAGCACGGCCTGCAGCCCGGAGCCGCAGCGCCGGTCGATCTGCAGGCCCGGGACGCCGGTGCCGAGTCCGGCGTCGAGGGCGGCCACCCGGCCGAGCGCCGGGGCCTCGCCGTTCGGGTAGCACTGGCCGAGCACGACGTCGTCGACGTCGCCCTCGCCGAGTCCGGTGCGGCGAGTGAGCTCGGTCAGGACGGTGGCGGCGAGGTCGTTGACGTCGACGTCGGCGAAGGCTCCGCCGAATCCGCCGACCGGCGTGCGCACGGGTTCACAGATGACGATGTCGGTTGCTGATGCAGGCATGTACCCAATCTAGGAAGGCAACGCCCCGAGTTCCATAGGTTGGGGATATCCATTCCGCAACTACTCATATGATGGGGATATGGAACTGCGTCATCTCCGCTACTTCGTCGCGGTCGCCGAGGAGCTCCACTTCGGCCGGGCCGCGGAACGCCTGCACATGGCCCAACCGCCGTTGTCGCAACAGATCCGCCAGCTCGAGGCCGAGCTCGGCGTCGCACTGTTCACCCGCACCACCCGCCAGGTCGCGTTGACCCCGGCCGGTGCCCGCTACCTCGAACGCACGCGGGCCGTCCTGGCCGCGGTCGACCAGGCCGGCGTCGAGGCTGCGCGTGTGGACGCCGGTGAGGTCGGCCGGGTCTCGATCGGCTTCATCGGCTCGGCCACCTACTCGCTCCTGCCACAGCTGGCGCGAGACCTGCGCGCTGCCCTTCCCGACATCGAGGTCGACGTCAAGGGCGAGATGCTCACGCCCGACCAGGTGCTCGCGCTGCGCGACGGCACGATCGACATCGCGCTGATGCGCACACCCGTGCCCCATGAGGACATCGAGGTGTTCGTCGTACGCCGCGAGCCGTTGGTCGTCGCGCTGCCGTCGACCCACCCGCTGGCCGAGGCCGAGTCGGTCCGGGTGCGCGACCTGCGCGACGAACCGTTCGTCACCTATCCGTCCGAGCACCGCTCGGTGCTGCACGACACCGTGCTGGCCGCCTGCCAGCGCGCCGGGTTCAGCCCGCGCAAGGCCGTGCAGGTCGCCGAGACCTCGACCCTGGTCGTCTTCGTGGCGGCAGGTCTCGGTGTGGCGCTGGTGCCGGAGTCGGTGAGTGCGCTGCAGCTGTCGGGCGTCACGTTCCGGCCGCTGACCGACAACGCCACGGTGGAGCTGGCGATCGGCTGGCACCCCGAGCGTCGTACGCCGGCCGTCGACCGGGTGCTGGAGCAGCTGCGCATCTCCCTGGCCGACGACCCGAAGTCCACCTAGAAGAACCCGTCCCGCCGGCCGGAGGTGAGCCGGTTCCGTACGTCGCCCGCGGCGGCGTAGTCGGACTCGATCGCCGCGGCGATCTCGATGAGGTGCGGAACCGCTTCCGACTCCACCTCGGCCGCCGTGTGTCGCACCCGCGAGGTGGAGTAGGCCAGGGCGGCCACGACCTCGCCCGTGGGTGCGCGCAGTGGCACCGCCGCCGACAGGAACCCGATCTCGAGCTCGCTGTCGACCACCGCGTAGCCCTTCGTGCGCACGTCGTGAAGCACGTCGCGGAACTCGACGGGGTCGGTGACCGTGTGCGGCGTCAGTGCCTCCAGGCGCTGGCCCTCGACCGCCTCGCCGACGACGGACGGGTCGGCCCAGGCCAGCAGTACGCGGCCCATCGAGGTGGCGTGCAGGGGCAGGCGGGTGCCGATCTCGACGTTCAGGCCCATGATCCGGTGCACGTGCACCCGTCCGACGCACACCGCCGAGGTGCCGTCGAGCTGGCTCAACGAGGAGGACTCGTGGGTCAGCTCGGTCAACCGCTGCAGGTGCGGCTGGGCGACCTTCACGATGTCGTGCGTCGCGGCGAAGTGCGCCCCGATCATCAGGACGCGCGGGGTCAACGTCCACCGGCTCCCCAAGCCGCGTACGTAGCCGAGGCGTTGCAGGGTCAGCAGGATCCGGCGTACGGCCGGGCGTGACAGACCGGTCCGGTCGGCGATCTCGGTCGCCGAGGGGGTCGGTGCGTCCTCGTCGAAGGCGAGCAGGACCGTGAAGCCGCGCTCGATGCTCTGGATGAAATCGCGGTCGGTTCCCGCCTCGTCCGGCTGATTCATAGGTGCAGCCTCCCAATCCTGCCCAAATGGGTATCGCAACGGGTGGTTCCACCCGTTGACGTAGCACTGTGACGTGAGCCACTGTCTAGTGAACGCAAAGCGTGCAAGTCGTACGCACAGCGTACACCACTGGAGGTGAACGAGATGGATCCCCGTCAGCTCAGGGATGCCTTCGGACAGTTCGCGACCGGCGTCACGGTCGTCACGTGCACCAACGGGGACGGCGAACCGCACGGGGCCACTGTCAACGCCTTCACCGCGGTCTCGCTCGACCCGCCGCTGGCCCAGGTCACGCTCGGGCGCAACTCGAAGGCCTGCGAGTACCTCTCGGACAAGCCGTTCGCGATCAACGTCCTCGCCGCCGACCAGCTCGACGTGGCCTGGCACTTCGCCGGCCGCCCGGCCGCCGACGCGCCGGCCTGGGTCGAGGGCCCGACCGCACCCGTGCTGGAGGGCACCGCCACGACGATCTCGTGCCGGGCCTGGCGCACGTACGACGGCGGCGACCACCTGATCGTCATCGGCGAGGTCGAGTCGGTGGAGATCCCCGGCCGCGACCCGCTGCTGTTCCACGCGGGCACGTTCCGCCACCTCAGCCCGCTCGAGACCGGCGTCCACTGGGACGGCTCGATCGACAACCCCGCCCACGGCTGGTTCGACTCCACGGCCTGCTTCACCCCGTTGCCCGAGGCGACGCGGGTCTGACCGCTCCACTGCACCCGACACAGCGCACCCCCAACCGCACCCCCAACCGCACCCCGCACAGCGCACAACCACTGAAGGGAAACACCATGACCGCCACCCAGGACCGCCAGCTCAGCACCGTCACCGAAGGGCTCAACGACGTCCGCCCGATGACCGGTGACGAGTACATCGAGTCGATCCGCGACGACCGCGAGATCTGGATCTACGGAGAACGCGTCAAGGACGTCACCGAGCACCCGGCGTTCCGCAACCCGGTCCGGATGACCGCGCGGCTCTACGACGCGCTCCACGAGGACGCGGTCACGGGTGCCGGCGTACTCACCGTGCCGACCGACACCGGCAACGGCGGCTTCACGCACCCGTTCTTCCGGGCGCCGCACAGCTCGGCCGACCTGGTCAAGGACAAGAACGCGATCGAGGCGTGGGCCCGGCAGACCTGGGGCTGGATGGGCCGCAGCCCCGACTACAAGGCGAGCTTCCTCGGGACGCTCGGCGGAAACACCGAGTTCTACGCACCCTTCGAGGACAACGCGAAGCGTTGGTACAAGGAGAGCCAGGAGCGGCTCACCTACTGGAACCACGCGATCATCAACCCGCCGGTCGACCGCGACCTGCCGCCCGACGAGGCCGGCGAGGTCTTCATGCGGGTCGAGAAGGAGACCGACGCGGGCGTCATCGTTTCCGGCGCCAAGGTGGTGGCCACGGGTTCGGCGATCACCAACTACAACTTCATCGCGCACTACGGCCTCCCGATCAAGAAGAAGGAGTACGCGATCGTCTGCACCGTCCCGATGGACGCGCCGGGCGTGAAGCTGATCTGCCGTCCGTCGTACACGATGGCCGCCGACGTGATGGGCAGCCCGTTCGACTACCCGCTCTCGAGCCGCATGGACGAGAACGACACCATCTTCGTCTTCGACAAGGTGCTGGTGCCGTGGGAGAACATCTTCGTCTACGGCGACGTGGAGAAGATCAACGGCTTCTTCCCGCAGTCCGGCTTCATCCCGCGGTTCACGTTCCACGGCTGCATCCGCCTCTCCGTGAAGCTCGACTTCATCGCCGGCCTGCTGCTCAAGGCCCTCGAGGCGACCGGTGCCAAGGACTTCCGCGGCGTCCAGACCCGGGTCGGTGAGGTGATCGGCTACCGCAACGCGTTCCGGGCCCTGGCCGACGCGATGGCGCTGAACCCCGACGAGGGCCCCAACGGCACGGTGCTCCCGAAGCTCGACTACGGGCTGGTCTACCGCCAGCTGATGATCGAGGCCTACCCGCGGGTGAAGGAGATCATCATGCAGGACGTCGCGTCCGGTCTGATCTACCTGAACTCCAGCTCGATCGACTTCAAGACCCCGGAGGTCCGGCCCTACCTCGACAAGTACGTCCGCGGCTCCAACGGCTACGACGCGGTCGACCGGGTCAAGGTGATGAAGGCGCTGTGGGACGCCGTCGGCACCGAGTTCGGTGGCCGCCACGAGCTCTACGAGCGCAACTACTCCGGCAACCACGAGAACGTGAAGGCCGAGATCCTCTTCGCCGCCGAGGCCCAGGGGGAGACCGACGCGATGAAGGGCTTCGCCGAGTCGATGATGGCGGAGTACGACCTCGACGGCTGGACGGTTCCGGACCTGGTCAACCCCACCGACGTCAACCGCATCCTGAACCGGAAATGAGGAACGACAGATGAGCACTCTCCAGGACTCACCCACGGCTGCCGGGTCCGGCGCCAACGCCAGCGAGAACTTCAAGGCCTCGGCCGCTGCCCACGACGTCGCCGACACCCCGCCCGAGCGGGTCGCCGCGATCGTCACCGCCGTGCTCAAGGGCGTCCACGACGCCATCGCCGAGTACGACGTCAGCTACCCGGAGTTCCAGGCCGCCAAGGCCTGGCTGATGGAGGTCGGCGACGGAGGCGAGTGGCCGCTGTTCATGGACGTGTTCGTCGAGCACGCTGTGGAGGAGCAGGTCGCGAAGTCCCAGCAGGGCACCAAGGGATCCATCCTCGGCCCCTACTACCTGCCCGACCAGGTGAGGCTGCCCGCCAAGGCGGAGCTGCCGCGCCGCGACGACGAGAAGGGCACGCCTCTCGTCCTCACCGGCCAGGTCCGTGACCTCGACGGGACGCCGCTGGCCGGCGCCGAGGTCGACCTGTGGCACGCCGACTCCGACGGCTACTACGCCGGCTTCGCGCCGCACGTCCCCGACGGCAACCTGCGGGGCGTCTTCGTCACCGATGACGAGGGCCGGTTCGAGATCAGCACCATCCAGCCGGCGCCGTACCAGATCCCGACGGACGGGCCCACCGGCAAGATGATCGAGGTCGCGGGCTGGCACCCGTGGCGTCCCGCCCACCTGCACGTCCAGGTGCGGGCCGAGGGGCACCGCACGATCACGACGCAGCTCTACTTCGCCGGTGGCGAGTGGCTCGACTCGGACGTGGCCGAGGCCACCAAGCCCGAGCTGGTCCTGGACCCGCAGGCCGACGACAACGGCGTCAACCGCGAGAGCTACGACTTCGTCCTCGAGCGCGGCTGAGCCGACCACAGACACCCGCGGGGCCGCGCTCCACCCCGCCCGGCCCCGCGGGTATCCAGACTTCGATGAAGGTGAGCACGATGAGCGGTCACGTATGGCACGACTGGCCCTCCCGGGACGAGATCGACCCGCACGGCTCGGTCGTCACGATGGGCGTCTTCGACGGGTTCCACCGCGGCCACCAGGCACTTGCCCGGCGCGCGGTCGGGCACGGCGCCCGGCTGCGACTGCCGACGCTCCTCGTCACCTTCGACCCGCATCCCATGCTGGTCACCTGCCCGGAGCGAGCGCCGCGGGCGCTGCTCGACGTCGACGACCGGGTCGACCTGGCCTTGGCGCACGGTGTCGACGGCGTCGTCGTGCTCCCGTTCACCAAGGCCACGGCCGCCACACCGGCAGAGAGCTTCGTCGCCGACGGGCTCGTGGCCCGGCTCGGGGTGCGCTCACTCGTGGTCGGCAGCAACTTCAAGTGCGGCCGGGCCGGCGCCGGCGACGTCGACTACCTGCGCGCCGCCGGTGCCTGGCACGGCTTCCGGGTCGATGCGCTCGACCTCGTCCGGGTCGGCGAACGCACCTGCTCCTCCACCGAGGTACGCCGACTGCTCGCCGACGGCGACGTGGACGCGGCGGCACAGCTGCTCGGGAGGCGCGACCCGCGTCTTTCGGCCGTCGCGGTCTGAGCAATGCTGGCTCCCGTGAACCCACGCCGCGTCTTCGCCGTCGACGACCCCGACGTCAACCCCTACCGACTGCTGACAGCGCTCGTCGTACCCCGCCCGATCGCATGGGTGTCCACGCTCTCCGGTGACGGCGTCGTCAACCTGGCCCCGCACTCCTTCTTCACCGTCTCCAGCAACCGGCCACCGGTCGTGCAGTTCACCTCGGTCGGCGTCAAGGACACGCTGCGCAACGTGCTGGCGACCGGTGAATTCGTGGTGAACCTGGCCGGTCTGCCGCAGATGGACGCGGTCAACCAGACCAGCGCTCCCTACGAGGCCGGTGTCGACGAGGCCGCCGCGCTGGGCATCGCGATGGAGCCCAGCGAGCTGGTCGCGCCGCCCCGGGTCAGCGACGCACCGGCCTCGATCGAGTGCGTCCTGCACACCACGATCGAGGTCGGCACGTGCACCCTGGTGCTCGGCCGGGTCGTCGCCGTCACGGTCCGCGACGAGGCCATGGTCGACGGCTCACCATCGATGTCCCGACTGCAGCCCGTGTCGCGACTGGGTGGCGCCGAATGGGGCCTTCCGCCCGAGGTCGTCGCACTCGAGAGGCCCCTGCAGCCGCCCCCGTAGCGACCCCCGTGTGACCCGGATCTCGCGCGTAGGGTGACCGCCGTGCTCAACGGAATGATGTGGTTGCTCGGCTGCCAGCTGGTCGGCGAGGTGATGGTGCGCTCACTCGACCTGCCGGTGCCCGGTCCGGTCATCGGCATGGTGATCCTCTTCGGGCTGCTGCAGTGGCGACGCCCCGACACGGGCGCCGGCCTGCTGCGTGTCTCTGACCGCGTGCTGAGGCACCTGCAACTGCTGTTCATCCCGCCGGGCGTCGGCATCGTGGCCTACCTCGGCGCGGTGCGTGAGGACGCGCTGCCGATCACCGGCGCGCTGCTGGTCTCGTGGCTGGCCGGCCTGGTCGCGGTCGGCGTCCTCGTCGCACTGCTCACCCGTCGCAGGAGTGCGGCATGAGCGAGGCGATGGACTACCTGCGCTCCTCGCCGCTGACGGGCGTCGTCCTCACCCTGGCCGCCTACCGCGGCGGGCTCGAGGTGAAGCGCCTGTCCCGGAACCACCCGCTCGCCCAGCCCGTGCTGGTGGCCATCGCGATCGTCGGTGTGGCCATGTGGCTCCTCGACATCGAGTACGACGAGTACCTGGTCGGTGGATCGGTCATCGCGTTCTTCCTGGGCCCGGCCACGGTGGCGCTCGCCGTACCGCTGCACCGCGAGGCGCACCACCTCAAGGAGCTCGCGGTGCCGATGCTGGTCGCCATCCCGGTCGGCGCGTTCGTCTCCATCAGCACTGGCGTCCTCATGGTCCGCGTGCTCGGCGGCGGCGACGTGCTCGAGCGCACGATGGCTCCCAAGTCGGCGACCACCCCGATCGCGATCGCGGTCGCCGATCACGTCGCAGGCAACCCGTCGATGGTCGCGGTGTTCACCATCGTGGTCGGCATGCTCGGTGCCGTCCTCGGGCCCACCGTGCTGACCCTGCTCCACATCCGTGACCGCCGCGCCCGTGGGCTGGCGTTGGGCGCGGCCTCCCATGGCATCGGCACCTCGCGTGCCCTGCACGAGGACCCGACCGAGGGAGCCTTCGCCGGGCTCTCGATGGGCCTGACCGCCCTGGCCACCAGTCTTCTCGTCCCGTTGGTGATCCACCTCCTGGGATGACCCGCAACCGGGCGGTAACTTGTGGCTCATGACACGTGTGCACTCGTTCAGCGATGACGCCCTCGGCGACCTCGACGCCGTCGGACTGGTGGAGGAGATCCAGTCCGGCCGGGTGAGCGTCCCGGAGGTGGTCGACGCCGCCATCGCCCGGATCGAGAAGGTCAACCCGGCGGTCAACGGCCTCGCCTACACCGCCTTCGACACCGCCCGCCTGGAGGCGAAGGACCCGCACGGCGGCTTCTTCTGCGGGGTACCGACCCTGGTCAAGGACAACTGCGACGTCGCGGGTATGCCGACCCACCAGGGCGCGGACGCGTACGCCGGACGCGAGAAGAAGTCCGACGGCGACTTCGCCCGCATGTTCCGCGCCACCGGCGTGATCCCGCTCGGCAAGTCGCAGCTGTCCGAGTGGGGTTTCAGCGCGGTCGCCGAGCACCCGCGCCTGGGCGCCGTACGCAGCCCCTGGGACACCGGCCGCACCGCCGGGGCCTCCTCGGCCGGTGCCGCCGCGTTCGTGGCTGCCGGAGCACTGCCGATCGCGCACGCCAACGACGGCGGCGGCTCGATCCGCATCCCGGCATCGGTGAACGGCCTGGTCGGCATGAAGCCGACCCGCAACCGGATCGCCCAGGACAAGATGATGCGCGACATGCCGGTGCGCATCGTCGCCGACGGCGTCGTCACCCGTTCGGTCCGCGACTCGGCGGCGTTCTACCGCGAGGCCGAGAAGGTCTACCGCAACCTCAAGCTCGCCCCGATCGGCGACATCACCCACCCCGGCCGCAAGCGGCTGCGGATCGCGGTCGCCACCGACTCGGTCGGACGCTCCGCGACCCCCGAGGTGGCCGAGCTGACCCTGAAGACGGCCGCCCTCCTCGAGGAGCTGGGCCACCAGGTCGAGCAGATCACACCACCCGTGCCGGACTCGTTCCCCGACGACTTCCTGCTCTACTGGTCGCTGCTGAGCATGTTCGTGCTGCGCACCGGCCGGGCGACGTACGGCCGCACCTGGGACCCGTCGAAGCTCGACAACCTCACCCTCGGACTTGCCCGACACTGCACGCGCAACCTCCACAGGCTGCCCCTCGCGACCGCGCGCATCGCCGCGTCGAAGCGCATCTCGGCCCGGTTCTTCCGCGACTACGACGTGGTGCTGACCCCGACCCTGGCCCACGAGACGCCCAAAGTCGGGCACCTCGACCCGACACAGGAGTTCGACGAGATCATGGAGAAGCTGCTCGACTGGGTGGCCTTCACGCCACTGCAGAACGCCACCGGAGAACCGGCGATCTCGCTGCCCCTGGCGACCACGTCAGCGGGCCTTCCGCAGGGCATGATGTTCGGCGCGGAATGGGGTCGCGAGGCCACCTTGCTGGAGCTCGCCTACGAGCTCGAGGAGGCCCGTCCGTTCGCCCGGATCACGGTGTGATCCAGGCCTCTCCCACCCGATTTCCTCTTCGCCGTTCGGTCTGTGTATTCTTCACTGTCGCTGCGCCCCTTTAGCTCAGTCGGCAGAGCGTCTCCATGGTAAGGAGAAGGTCTACGGTTCGATTCCGTAAAGGGGCTCTGGGTGTGGGGTCCCGCCGGTTTGCGCCGGCGGGACACCCCGTCCCCGTGGCGGGGTAGCTCAGGTGGTTAGAGCACACGACTCATAATCGTGGTGTCGCGGGTTCGAGTCCCGCTCCCGCTACTCGACAGAACGACCGGCAACACCAGCAACACCCTGCAGTACCTATCCAGCGAAGGACTTCCCGTGGCCAGCAAGAGCTCTGACGTTCGCCCCAAGATCACGCTTGCCTGCGTGGACTGCAAGGAGCGCAACTACATCACCAAGAAGAACCGTCGGAACGACCCCGACCGCATGGAGATGAAGAAGTTCTGCCCGCGCTGCCGCACCCACACTGCGCACCGCGAGACCCGCTGAACAAGTCTCCACACACGTCCGTCGAGGACGACACCCGTCATGGGTGTCGTCCTCGACGCCATTTCACGGCCCACACGCGGCGCGTGGAATCGAATGGATAGGTTGAACCCATGCCGATCGACCAGACCCTGGTGGGGCGCGAGTTCCCGCCGACGGAGCCGTACGCCGTCACCGCCGTCAAGCTGCGTGAGTTCGCCGAGGCGACCGGGGCGCCGTACGACGAACGCATCGCACCGCCCACGTTCCCGATCATCGTGGCCTTCCACGCGATGAACGGATTCCTCGCCGACGTGCAGGTCGACCTCTTCCGCATCGTGCACGGCGAGCAGCGGTTCGCCTACGAGCGCGCCGTGCAGGCCGGTGACGTGCTCACTGCGAGCCTGACCGTCGACACGCTGCGCCAGATCGGCGGCAACGACATCATCGGCACCTCGAGCCGCATCACCGACGCCGACGGCGCCCTGGTCTGCACGACCAAGGCGACGTTGATCCACCGTGGGGAGGACGCATGAGCGAGTTCGCCGACCGCGAGTTCCGGGTGACCCGTGCCGACCTGGTGCGCTATGCCGGAGCCAGCGGAGACTTCAACCCGATCCACTGGAGCGAGCGGGTGGCCACGTCGGTCGGGCTGCCCGGCGTGATCGCCCACGGCATGTTCACGATGGCCCTGGCCGCCCGTGCGGTCGAGGAGTGGGCCGGCGGCCCCGGCAGGGTCGTCGAGTTCGGCTGCAAGTTCACCAAGCCGGTCGTGGTCCCCGATGACGACGAGGGCGTGGTGGTCCGCGTCGCCGGTCGGGTGACCGGCGAGGCCGACGGGCTCATCTCTCTCGCGCTCGAGGTCACCTGCGGCGACGACAAGGTGCTCGGGGCGCCCAAGGCAGTCATTCGTGCCTGACCGCCTGGCCGACCTGACCACCCTGCACCTGGGCGGCCCCGCGGCCACGCTGGTCGAGGCGACCACCGAGGACGAGCTGGTGGCCGCGGTCAGTGACGCCGATGGACGCGGCGAACCGTTGCTGCTGGTCGCCGGCGGCAGCAACCTGGTCGTCTCGGACGACGGCTTCCCCGGCACCGCGGTCCGCATCGCCACCCGTGGCATCACGACCGAGCCGACCTCTGACGGCGTCACCGTCACGGTCGCCGCCGGCGAGGTGTGGGACGACCTCGTTGCCCGCGCCGTGACCAGCGGCTGGGTGGGCGTCGAAGCACTCTCCGGCATCCCGGGCTCCGTGGGCGCCACCCCGATCCAGAACGTCGGCGCCTACGGCCAGGAGGTCTCCGAGACCATCGTCTCCGTCCGCGTCTGGGACCGCACCCTGCGCGGCGTCCGCACCTTCACGAACGCAGACTGCGGCTTCGGCTACCGGCACAGCCGCTTCAAGGCCGACCCGGGCCGCCACGTCGTGCTCGAGGTGACCTTCCAGTTCCCCTGCGGCGACCTCGGTGCCCCGGTGAAGTACGCCGAGCTGGCCCGCACCCTCGGTGTCGAGCAGGGTGAGCGGGCACCCTTGGCCGACGTACGCCGGACGGTGCTGGGCCTGCGCGCCGGCAAGGGCATGGTGCTCGACGCCGCCGACCACGACACGTGGAGCGCCGGGTCGTTCTTCACGAACCCGTTCCTCACTCCCGAGCAGGCGCAGTCCCTCCCCGAGGGCGCGCCGCTGTTCCCCCAGCCCGACGGCACCGTGAAGTCGAGCGCCGCCTGGCTGATCGAGCGCGCCGGGTTCACCAAGGGCCACGGCAACGAGCGGGTCAGCCTCTCCACGAAGCACACCCTGGCCCTGACCAACCGCGGTCGCGCGACCACCGACGACCTGCTGGCGCTGGCCCGGGAGGTCCGCGACGGTGTCGAGGCCCGCTTCGGGATCCGCCTGGTCAACGAACCCGTGATGGTCGGCTGTTCGCTCTAGTCGGCGTCAGCGGACCGTAGGACAGGTGAGCAGTGTCGCTGGTGATCGGCTGAGCGCACGCCTGAGCCGGGCAAGTCCCACTTACCTGTCCTGTGGTCCGGTCACTGCACTCCTTGGTCCGGTTTCTCCAGCCAGGCGTCGATGTCGGCCATCGCGGTGGCGACGAGGTCGGACGGCGCCCGTGAGGCCCGGAACGACATACGCGCCAGCTCGGCCAGCCGGGCGTCGGTGAGGTCGTGGGCGGCGCGCATCGTGGCGTACTGGCCCTCGAGCTGGGAGCCGAACAGCAGCGGGTCGTCGGCGCCCAGCGCGATGGTGGCCCCGGCGTCCATCAGCTGGGGGAGCGGCACCGACGTGAGGTCGGAGTAGACGCCCAGCGCCACGTTGGAGACCGGGCACATCTCGAGGGCGATGCCCTGCTGCACCACGCGATCGAGCAACGCCGGGTCCTCACCGACCCGCACCCCGTGGCCGAGCCGGTTCGCGTGCAGGTGGTCGAGGCAGAGCCTGATGTTGTCGGGCCCGCGCAGCTCGCCGCCGTGCGGGGCCAGCAGGAGCCCGGCCCGCTCGGCGATGGCGAAGGCCGGCGCGAAGTCTGCGGTGGTGCCCCGCCGTTCGTCGTTGGAGAGCCCGAAGCCGACCACGCCCCGGTCGACGTACTGCGCCGCGAGCCGGGCGAGGGTGCGCGCATCGAGCGGGTGCCGGGTGCGGTTGGCCGCGATCACCACGGCGATGCCCAGGCCGGTGCGTGCCGAGGCGTCGCGGACGCAGTCGAGGACCAGGTCGGTGAACGCGGTGACGCCGCCGAACTTCGCGGCGTACCCGCTGGGATCGACCTGGATCTCGAGCCAGCGTCCGCCGTCGCGGACGTCGTCCTCGGCCGCCTCGCGCACCAGCCGTCGTACGTCGTCGGGCGTGCGCAGCACCGACCGCGCCACGTCGTAGAGCCGCTGGAAGCGGAACCAGCCCTTCTCGTCGGCCGCGGACAGCTGCGGCGGCCACTCCTCGACCAGCGAGTCGGGGAGTGCGACGCCGTCCCGCTCGGCGAGCTCGAGCAGCGTGGCGTGCCGCATCGATCCGGTGAAGTGCAGGTGGAGGTGCGCCTTGGGCAGGCTGGTCAGGTCGCGCCTCGGATCACGCATGCGGGCAGGCTACAAGGAGGCTGCGCCGGCGAGCTTCTCCGCGGCGGCGAGCAAGGCGCAGGTGGCCACGCCGTCCATCGCCGCGGCGACGTCGGCCAGCTCCGGGAAGGTCGGCGCCAGGCGGATGTTGCGGTCGCGCGGGTCGTCGCCGTGCGGGAACGAGGAGCCGGCGGGGGTCAGCGCGATGCCGGCCTCCTTGGCCAGGGCGATCACCCGGGACGCGGTGCCGTCCATGACGTCGAGGTTGACGAAGTAGCCGCCGGCGGGCTTGGTCCAGGTGGCCACACCCAGGCCGCCGAGGCGCTCGGAGAGCACCCGCTCCACCTCCGCGAACTTCGGGGCGATGATCTCGCGGTGCTTGGCCATGTGGTCGCGCACGCCCTGCGGCGAGCCGAAGAACTGTGCGTGGCGCAGCTGGTTGAGCTTGTCGGGCCCGATGGCGCCCTTGCCGAGGTGGGTGGTGTACCACTTCACGGTCTCGACCGACCCGGCCAGGAACGCGACGCCGGCGCCGGCGAAGGTGATCTTCGAGGTCGAGGCGAACATGATCGGGCGGTGCGGGTTGCCGGCCGCGCTGGCCAGGGTGAGGATGTCCGCGCTCTTGGCCTCGTCCTCGGTCAGGTGGTGGAACGCGTAGGCGTTGTCCCAGAAGATCTTGAAGTCGGGAGCCGCGGTCGGCATGGAGGCGAGTCGGGCCGCCACTTCCTGGCTGGCGATCGAGCCGCTCGGGTTGGCGTACGTCGGCACGATCCAGATGCCCTTGATGCTGGGGTCGTCGGCGACCAGTGCGGCCACCGCCTCGGCGTCGGGGCCGTCCTCGTTCATCGGCACGGTGACCGTGTCGATGCCGAACCAGTCGAGCAGGGTGAAGTGGCGGTCGTAGCCGGGCACGGGACAGATGAAGGTGACCTTCTCCTCCGCACCCCACGGCCGCTCACTGTCGACACCGCCCTTGAGCCACAGGTCGGTGAGGACCTCGCGCATCATGACGAGGCTGGAGTTGCCGCCGGCGACGACCTGCTCGGGCTCCACCCACAGCAGTTCGGCGAACATCGCGCGCAGTTCGGAGATGCCGGCCAGTCCGCCGTAGTTGCGGGTGTCGACGCCGTCGGCGTCCTTCACGCCGTGGGGCAGCGAGAGCAGTCCGTCGGACAGGTCGAGCTGCGCCGGGGCCGGCTTGCCGCGCGTGAGGTCGAGCTTCAGGCCGCCGGCCTTGAGCGCTTCGTACGTCGCGCGCTGTTCGTCGAGGAATGTTGCGATCTGCTCGGGGGAGCGCTCCGCGAGGGGCTGGACGGTCTGGTTCGCCTCGGTCATGGCCCCATGTTTTCACGCGGGAGGGGATGGGGTTGATGCGCACCCGGTTTGGACGCCACCTTGGTGTTCCCCGTAGACTCCCGTTTTGGTGATCCCACCCATGCTCAGCCATGCCGCGAAGTCGGCGGGCGAGGCCTGGGCCCACCGGAGGGCACTAGCTCAACTGGCAGAGCATCGGTCTCCAAAACCGAAGGTTGGGGGTTCAAGTCCCTCGTGCCCTGCAACATCAAGCAGCACCGAACAATCGAACAGACAGCAATCGGAAGGTGGAGGACGTGGCGGACAGCGACGCAGTTCGCGGCTCGGGCGACGAGAACGAGCGCACCGGACCAGTCACGTTCGTGCGCCAAGCCATCGCCGAGCTGCGCAAGGTCGTCTGGCCGACCCAGGAGCAGCTGGTCACGTACTTCATCGTGGTCATGGTCTTCGTGATCGCGCTGATGACACTGGTGTCGCTGCTGGATCTCGGATTCGGCAAGTTGATCTTCGAGATCCTCGCGACCAACACCAAGGAATAGCGCCGCCCCCGGCCCGCCCTGACCTGTCGGGCGGCCCCGCCGGGCACGCACCACGCACTACGAAATGACGGAGCATCACGTGTCGGAGCAGTACGACGAAGCAGCGGTCGACGAGACCGTTGAGCAGGTCGAGGTCATCGACGACGGCGAGGGCGACCTCGAGGTCGAGGCAACCGCCGACACCGAGGCCGAGGCCGAGGTTCTCGCCGAGGACGCCGTCGAGGCCGAGTCCGAGGTCGACGCCGAGGCAGATGCCGAAGCCGCCTTCGAGGGCCAGGCCGACGAGGACGCAGTCGAAGAGGACGCCACCGAAGAGGACGCAGTCGACGAGGACCCCCTCGAGGAGTTCCGCCGCGCGCTCTGGGCCAAGCCCGGCGACTGGTACGTCGTCCACACCTACTCCGGCATGGAGAACAGGGTGAAGGCGAACCTCGAGAACCGCATCATCTCCCTCAACATGGAGGACTACATCCACGAGATCGTGGTCCCCATCGAGGAGGTTGCCGAGATCAAGAACGGCCAGCGCAAGCTGGTCAAGCGCACCGTGCTCCCCGGCTACGTCCTGGTCCGCATGGACCTCACCGACGAGTCCTGGTCGACCGTGCGCCACACGCCGTCCGTCACCGGCTTCGTCGGCCACAGCCACCAGCCGGTCCCGCTGAGCATGGCCGAGGTCGAGAGCATGCTGGCCCCGGCCGTCGTCGCTGCCGCCGAGGCAGAGGCCGCCGCGGCCGAGTCCGGTGGGGGCACCCCGAAGGCCGGCAGCACCGCTGCTTCCCGCAAGCCCGTCGAGGTCGCCGACTTCGACGTCAGCGACTCCGTGATGGTGGTCGACGGCCCGTTCGCCACGCTGCACGCGACGATCACCGAGATCAACGCCGAGTCCCAGCGGGTCAAGGCGCTCGTCGAGATCTTCGGCCGCGAGACCCCCGTCGAGCTCTCCTTCTCCCAGATTCAGCGCGTCTGACCGGCGGAGCCGGTCAGAACCGCGCTGAGGTCGAGCGAGCGGCCGGCTGAGGAACGAAGTCGGCACTGCGGGTCGAGACCCGGTGAGAGGCGCAGGGCAGGAACCAAGGTTTCGGTCTGGTCTCGATACGGTCGCAGAGCGACCTACTCGACCACCGAGGGATGAGCCGGCCGCTCGACCACCGAGGACGAGCCGGCTTCTCGACGGCCCAAAGAGCAGCACGATTTCACAAGCACCCGGCATCCGGAGCACAATGGTCCGGTTGTCCAGGCAACAGGTAACCAGTGGCAGGGGATCCATCCCCGTCATGACCACACGAAGAAAGAGAAAGACATGCCTCCCAAGAAGAAGATTGCTGCACTCGTCAAGGTGCAGCTGCAGGCTGGCGCAGCGACTCCGGCTCCGCCGGTGGGTACCGCTCTCGGTCCCCACGGTGTGAACATCATGGACTTCTGCAAGGCCTACAACGCGCAGACCGAGTCGATGCGTGGCAACGTCATCCCCGTCGAGATCACCATCTACGAGGACCGTTCCTTCACGTTCATCACGAAGACTCCTCCGGCCGCCGAGCTGATCAAGAAGGCCGCCGGCCTGAAGAAGGGCTCGGGCGTCCCGCACAAGGAGAAGGTCGGCAAGCTGACCAAGGACCAGGTCCGCGAGATCGCGACGACCAAGCTCCCCGACCTCAACGCCAACGACATCGACGCAGCAATGAAGATCGTCGAAGGCACCGCCCGTTCGATGGGCGTCGAGACCGCCTGAGCCTCAGCGCCCAGACAGTCTGACCCGAGCACCACGTGGCAGGGCCGCGCTGGCCCGTGCACCACACACTCTTTCGAAGAAACGAGAACACCATGCAGCGCAGCAAGACCTACCGCGCGGCGGCCGAGACGTTCGACCAGGACGAGCTCTACGCCCCGCTGGCCGCGATCAAGATCGCCAAGAACGGCAGCAAGAAGAAGTTCGACGAGACCGTGGACGTCGTCATGCGTCTCGGCGTCGACCCCCGCAAGGCAGACCAGATGGTGCGCGGCACCGTCAACCTGCCCCACGGCACCGGCAAGACCGCCCGCGTCCTCGTGTTCGCGAACGCGGAGAAGGCCGAGGCCGCCCGTGAGGCCGGCGCCGACATCGTCGGTGGCGACGAGCTCATCGAGAAGGTCAACGGCGGCTGGACCGACTTCGACGCCGTCGTCGCCACCCCCGACATGATGGGCAAGGTCGGTCGCCTCGGCCGCGTGCTCGGCCCCCGTGGCCTCATGCCGAACCCGAAGACCGGCACCGTCACCCCCGACGTGGCCAAGGCCGTCACCGACATCAAGGGCGGCAAGATCGAGTTCCGCGTGGACCGCCACGCGAACCTCCACTTCATCATCGGCAAGGCCTCCTTCGGCGAGGCCCAGCTGGCCGAGAACTACGCCGCCGCCCTCGAAGAGGTGCTGCGTCTCAAGCCGGCCAGCTCCAAGGGCCGCTACATCAAGAAGGTCACGCTGTCGACGACCATGGGCCCCGGCGTCCAGGTCGACCCCAACCGCACCCGCAACGTTGCGGGCGAGGACGACGCGCAGGCCTGATCTGCGTTCGTCGTGCACGACACCGGCCGGCCACCCCACTGCGGGGTGGCCGGCCGACGTCATTTGGCCGTCGTCATCTGAACCGGCGGAAGGCGATGTGTTTCGTGGCTGCGGGGCTGGGTAGGTTGCGCGGGCGAACCCACCACGACGAGGAGACTCATCCATGTCCATCAAGTTGCCCCGCACCGCGATCGCCGCGGTCCTGGCCTCCACCCTCCTGCTCGCCGGCTGCTCCGACGACGGCGACAAGGACGACAAGGACTCCAAGCAGTCCAGCAGCCAGGCTGCCGACCCCAGCGACGACGCCTCCACCGACTCCGACGAAGAGACCGAGTCCACCGGCGGCGAACTGACCGAGCTCGAGGCCGGTGAGTTCTACGAGACCGTGATCGACGCGCAGATCGCGGCCGAGACGTTCAAGGGAACGACCACCACGACGGCGGCCGGCCAGACCATCACGATGAACATGGAAGCCTCCTACAAGGACGGCAAGACCGCGTCGCACGTGACCACGGAGCCGGGCGCGGCCCAGGCTTTCGAGGCCGTGCTCGTCGACGGCGTCATGTACCTCAAGGGCGACGGCCTGCCGGGCGCGACCGCCGGCAAGTGGCAGAAGATCGACTCCTCGGACCCGAACAACCCGTTCGGCCAGCTCCTCGAGTTCTCGGACCCGAAGAAGTCCCTCTCGATCATGGAGGACCCGAAGAAGTTCGAGCTGGTCGGTGAGGAGGACGTCGACGGTGTCGCCGCCAACCACTACGTGGTGACGATCGACTCGGCGTCGTACGTCGAGAAGCTCGGCCTCCCCGCGGAGATCAAGGACCTCATGCCGCCGGAGCTCACCTACGACATGTGGGTGGACGCCGAGAACCGGCCGGTCAAGATGACGCAGGAGATCACCATCCAGGGCCAGAAGACCTCGACGGAGATCCTGTACTCCGACTACGGCACGGCCGTCGACATCCAGGAGCCCGCCGCGTCGGAAGTCGCCACGAGCTGATTCGTTCGCCGGGCCTCGGCCGGCCGCGACTTGGGGCTACGTCTCTCCCTCCCGTCACCGACGTGGAGGGGGAGACGTAGCCTTTGCGCCATGTCTCGCCAGCTCTCCCGCTCCCTGTCCGCCCAGGCGGCGCTCGCCGCCATCCTGGTCGTCGGGGTGATGCTGCTGCTGATCGTGAGCGGTCACAACCGCGACGAGGCCGACAAGGAGAAGGCCGAGGACTCCGGGTCCAGCTCGGTGGCCGACGAGCCGCAGGAGCTCGCGGGAGGCTTCGTCACCGTCCCCGCGGAGGAGTTCTTCACGACGGTGATCGCCGCCCAGAAGGCCGCTGACAGCTGGCGGGTGGTCTCGGTCCAGGAGGTCGACGGCCAGGCCGCGGCCCCGTCGATCCAGGACATCGCGGGCGCGTCGTCCGAACCTGCGATCCGGATCAGCCTCGCGGGCGCGCAGGGCCGCCTGATCGGCGTGTACGTCGACGGCACGTTCTACGTCAAGGGGATCCGCGGCTCGGTCAAGCCGTGGTGGCAGGCGCCGGCCAGTCCCGAGCTCGAGGACCTGCTGCTCTTCGCGGACCCCGACCGGTTCCTCGGCAGCCTGAGTGAGCCCAAGTCCTTCGAGGTGGTCGGGGTGGAGAACACCGACGCCGGGCCGGCCGTGCACTACAAGGTCGGCATCGAGGCCGCCGCCCTCGACGACGAGGGGGTGGAGAACGGCACCCAGCCGGTGCAGATGGAGATGTGGCTCGACAAGGAGAACCGCCCGGTCCAGGCCGTGACGTCCTACACCGTCGAGGGCAAGACCGCGACCACGACGCTGGTCTACTCCAACTACGGGCAGCAGCTCGAGATCGCCGCCCCGCCCGCGGGTCAGGTGACCACCCAGGCGCCACCCGGCGCCCGGCAGTAGGGCCGCCCCGGACGCGTCGGCGTCAGTCGATTTGGTGGCTGTCGCCCGCGGGCCTAGACTTCACGTTCGTAACCAGAGACCGCCGGTGGTCGGTTGCCCGGGAGATCGGGTGAGTGACCGAAGGTTCCGCGAAGCGGACGGCCAGCGCAGGTACAGAGCACGATCTCCGGATCGACACACGCCCTGGCCCTGCGCCGGGGCGTTCGACATTTCCCGGGAGTGTGCGGTGGTCTCTTCGACGTAGTTCGGAAGGAGACCCATGGCGCGGCCAGACAAGGCAGCAGCCGTTGCGGAGGTCGTTGACTCGTTCAACAACGCCGCTGGTGCTGTGCTGACCGATTACCGCGGTCTCACCGTGGCGCAGCTGCAGGAATTGCGGCGCACCCTCGGCGAGAACGCCAACTACGCCGTGGTCAAGAACACGCTGGCCAAGATCGCCGCCAACGAGGTGGGCATCGAAGGCTTCGACGACCTCCTCGCCGGCCCGACCGCCATCGCCTTCATCAGCGGTGACGTCGTCGAGGCGGCCAAGGGTCTGCGTGACTTTGCCAAGGCGAACCCCGCCCTGATCATCAAGGGTGGCGTGCTCGACGGCGGCTTCCTCGACGCGAAGGAGATCGCCAAGCTGGCCGATCTCGAGTCGCGCGAGGTCCTCATGGGCAAGCTGGCGGGCGCAATGCTCGCTTCGCTCTCCCAGGCCGTCTACCTGCTCAACGCCCCCATCTCGCAGGCTGCCCGGCTCGCCGGCGCCCTCGAGGCCAAGGCGCAGCAGGACCCCTCGATCCTCGCAGGTGGTGCCGGTGCTCCCGCCCCGGCCGAAAGCACTGCGGAGGAAGCCCCGGTTGCCGAGGAAGCTCCTGCTTCCGACGAGGCCACCGAGGCAGCCCCGGTTGCCGAAGAGGCCGCCGAGTCCACTGACGCCTGATTCAAGGCCGACGTACACCACCTGAAACCCGGCCCTCCGCAATGATCCGCGGGCGGGCCAGTACCGAAAGGAAACGCCATCATGGCGAAGCTCAGCACTGACGAGCTGCTCGACGCGTTCAAGGAAATGACCCTCATCGAGCTCTCCGAGTTCGTGAAGCAGTTCGAGGAGACCTTCGGCGTGACCGCCGCTGCTCCGGTCGCCGTTGCCGCTGCCCCGGCCGCCGGTGGCGCCGCTGGTGGCGACGAGGCCGCCGCGCAGGACGAGTTCGACGTGGTCCTCGAGGCCGCTGGTGACAAGAAGATCAACGTCATCAAGGAGGTCCGCGCGCTGACCTCCCTCGGTCTGAAGGAGGCCAAGGACCTCGTCGAGTCGGCTCCCAAGGCCATCCTCGAGAAGGTCGACAAGGCTGCCGCGGACAAGGCGAAGGAAGCCCTCGAAGGCGCCGGCGCCACCGTCACGGTCAAGTGATTCCAGCACGCTCACGCGTGCGATGAATCGTTGCGCCTCGGCGCAGCACGGGCGGGTATCCCCTTTTGGGGGTGCCCGCCCGTTCGTCATTTCGACGCAGTCTTCGACTCACCCCTCGGACGACGCGCGAAAGGTTCGCGCAGCTAGTGACGCGACCGGGGAAACCCCGTAACTTACTCGGAGCGCTCGCGTTGTTACTGAGAAGTCGGCGCGGGCATGGGAGTTCGCGTTCGGTCGGGCCGAGCGCGGAGCCAGTCCAGCTATGCACGAGGGAGAAGAGACGCCATGGGCGTAGACATCAGAGTCGAAGAGCTCACGAAGTCATTCGGCAAGCAGCTGATCTGGGGTGACGTCACCCTGACCATTCCTGCCGGTGAGATCTCCGTGATGCTCGGTCCGTCGGGAACCGGCAAGTCGGTGTTCCTGAAGACCCTGATCGGTCTCCTCAAGCCCGACAAGGGCTCGGTGCTCATCGAGGGCACCGACATCGCCAGCTGCTCCGAGAAGGACCTCTACGAGATCCGCAAGCTGTTCGGTGTCCTCTTCCAGGACGGCGCCATGTTCGGCTCGATGAACCTCTTCGACAACGTGGCGTTCCCGTTGCGCGAACACACGAAGAAGAACGAGACCGAGATCCGCAACATCGTCATGGAGAAGATGGACCTCGTCGGCCTGATCGGCGCCGAGGACAAGCTCCCCGGTGAGATCTCCGGTGGTATGCGCAAGCGTGCCGGCCTGGCCCGGGCCCTGGTGCTCGACCCCGAGATCCTGCTCATCGACGAGCCCGACTCCGGCCTCGACCCGGTGCGCACCTCGTTCATCAACCAGCTCTTCATCGACCTGAACGCGCAGATCGACGCGACGTTCCTGATCGTGACCCACGACATCAACAGCACCCGCACCGTGCCCGACAACATCGGCCTGCTCTACCACAAGCACCTGGCCATGTTCGGCCCGCGCGAGATGCTGCTCAGCTCCGAGGAGCCGGTGGTCCGCCAGTTCCTGAACGCCCAGACCGTCGGCCCGATCGGCATGTCCGAGGAGAAGGACGCCGACGAGCTGGCCGCGGAGGAGGGCATCGAGATGCCGCCGCTGCCCCCGATCCCGCTCCAGCTCGAGCCGTCCAACGGCATCCCGCGCCGCAGCCAGCGCCCCGGTGGCGAATGGTGCCGCGAGAACGGCATCATCCCGCCGCCCGGATCCTTCGAGTCCGCCAACGCCGGCCTGGCCCCGGGCTCCTGACCGGACACGCGCACACATGTCGTCACTGACCTCATCCCGGGCACTCGCCCCGATCGGCACCGCAGGCAAGCTCTTCGCCTTCGGTCTCGACGTCGGGCGCGGGTTGTTCCGGCGACCCTTCCAGCTGCGGGAGTTCCTCCAGCAGGCCTGGTTCATCGCATCAGTGACGATCGTGCCGACCGCCCTGGTGGCGATCCCGTTCGGTGCGGTCATCGCCCTCCAGGTCGGTGGCCTGATCAAGCAGTTCGGCGCCCAGTCGTTCACCGGTTCGGCCGCGGTCCTCGCCGTCGTACGCGAGGCGGGGCCGATCGCGACGTCGTTGTTGATCGCCGGGGCCGGCGGGTCGGCCATCGCGGCCGACCTGGGCGCCCGCAAGATCCGCGAGGAGCTCGACGCCATGATGGTGCTCGGGATCGACCCGATCCAGCGCCTCGTGGTGCCCCGCGTGCTGGCCTGCATGCTGGTCGCGGTGTTCCTCAACGGCCTGGTCTCGGTGGTCGGCGTGATCGGGGGCTACGTCTTCAACGTGGTCCTCCAGGACGGCACACCGGGGGCCTATTTAGCGAGCTTCACCGCGCTCGCACAACTGCCCGACCTGTGGCAGGGCATGGCCAAGGCACTCGTCTTCGGCCTGATCGCCGCGATCGTGGCCTGCTACAAGGGCATGAACGCCGGGGGAGGCCCCAAGGGGGTCGGTGACGCGGTCAACGAGTCCGTGGTCATCACGTTCATGCTTCTCTTCGTCGTCAACTTCGTGATGAGTGCGATCTACATGCAACTCGTCCCACCAAAGACAGGCTGACGCGATGGCAGACCTGAAGGCCGCCTACCGCCGCCCCCTGCAGATGCTCGACGAAATGGGCCAGCAGCTGGGGTTCTACCTGCGCGCCCTGGCCTGGACTCCGCGCACGGTGCGCCGCTACAAGAAGGAGATCCTGCGGATCCTGGCCGAGGTCACCCTCGGATCGGGAGCCCTGGCGGTCATCGGCGGCACCGTCGGCGTCATCCTCGCGATGTGCTTCTTCACCGGCACCGAGGTCGGGCTCCAGGGCTATGCCGCCCTGAACCAGATCGGCACCGCCGCGTTCTCCGGTTTCCTCTCGGCCTACTTCAACACCCGTGAGATCGCGCCGCTGGTCGCCGGTATCGCCCTCGCCGCCACCGTCGGCTGCGGCTTCACCGCACAGCTCGGCGCCATGCGCATCTCGGAGGAGATCGACGCCCTCGAGGTCATGGCGATCCCGTCCCTGCCGTTCCTGGTCACGACGCGCATCATCGGCGGCCTGATCGCGGTCATCCCGCTCTACGTCGTCGGGCTGCTGTCGTCGTACTTCGCCACCCGGCTCACGCTGACCACGTTCTTCGGGCAGAGCCCGGGCACCTACGACCACTACTTCAACCAGTTCCTCCCGCCGGGCGACGTGCTCTGGTCCTTCGGCAAGGTGATGGTCTTCGCCATCGTCGTCATCCTGATCCACTGCTACCACGGCTACAACGCGAGCGGCGGCCCCGCGGGCGTGGGCGTCTCCGTGGGCCGCGCGGTGCGCACCTCCATCGTGGCGATCAACGTGATCGACCTGTTCCTCTCGATGGCCATCTGGGGCACCACGACGACGGTGAGGTTGGCAGGATGAACAGGATCCTGGGACACACCAAGATCGTCGGCCTGCTCTTCCTGGCCCTGATCGCCAGTGGGCTGTGGCTGACGATGGCGATCTTCTCCAAGCAGTTCACCGACTACGACCGGGTCTCGCTCGAGTCGAGCAACGTCGGCCTGCAGCTTCCGGCACGTGCCGACGTCAAGATCCGCGGCGTCCAGGTCGGCGAGGTGCTCGACATGAAGGCGACCTCCGACGGGGCCGTCCTCACCCTGGGCCTCTACCCCGACCAGGTCGACACCATCCCGGCCAACGTGACCGCGCGCATCGAGCCGAAGACCCTCTTCGGCGAGAAGTACGTCGCACTCCAGGTCCCAGGATCTCCGGACGCGCAACACATCCGCGCCGGTGCCACGATCACCCAGACCAAGGTCGCCGCGCAGGTCGAGCAGACCCTCAACGACCTCTACCCGCTGCTGCGTGCCGTCGAGCCGGCCGACCTCAACAAGACCCTGACCGCGCTGGCCACTGCCCTCGAGGGTCGTGGCGACCGCATCGGCGAGAACCTCGAGATCCTCGACAGCTACCTCAAGCGGATCAACCCGCAACTGCCGGCGCTCATCGAGGACCTGCGACTGACCGCGCGCACCTCCGACCTGTACGCCGACGTGCTGCCCGAGATCGCGACGACGTTGCGCAACACGGTCAAGACCGGCAACACGCTGCTCTCCCGCGAGGACAAGCTCAAGAAGCTGTTCTCCGACGTCTCGCGCTTCTCCGAGGTGACCGGTGCGTTCCTCGACGCCAACGAGGAGAACCTCATCCGGGTCGGTGAGCTGAGCGCCCAGCAGCTGCGCGTGATCGCCAAGTACGCACCCGAGTTCCCGTGCATGACCGCCGGCATCATCAAGGCAGGGAAGACGCAGGCCGAGGCCTTCCGCGGCTTCGTGCTGCACGTCAACCTCGAGGTGCTGCCGAACAGCCCGCGCGAGTACGGCCCCCAGGACACCCCGGTCAACGGCGCCAAGAACGGTGCCTACTGCGGCACCCTGCCCGACTCGCCCTACAGCCAGAAGAACCCGGTGAAGAGCCTTCCCAACTTCAACGACGGCGTCGAGCAGGACACCGGCAAGGGCACCCGCAGGGTCGCTCCCGGCGGCCTGACCCTGGCGGCCACGCCTGGTGGCGCCACCGAGGCCGACCTGATCCGCGGCATGCTGGCCGGCATGAACGGCTCCGAGCCGTCCGACCTGGGCGCGCTCCTCCTGGGCCCGATGGTCCGCGGGACGGAGGTGTCGCTGCGATGAGCATCCTCGACAAGCGCACCGCATCGGCCACCTGGAAGCTCGTGGTCTTCATGGTCGTCACCGCGATCGCCACCGGCATGCTGGCCGTGCTGATCGGCAACATCACCTTCCAGTCCAGTCGCGAGTACAAAGCAGAGTTCACCAACGTCGCCGGCGTGGTCAAGGGCGACGACGTCCGCGTGGCGGGGGTCAAGGTGGGCACCGTGAAGGGCATCGAGATCAAGGACCGCACCCGCGCCGTGCTCACCTTCAGCGTCGCCGACGAGGCCGACGTCACCAGCACGACGTTCGCCACGATCCGCTACCGCAACCTCGTCGGGCAGCGCTACATCTCCCTGGCCCAGCAGGGTGACGGCGGCACCAAGATGGACGAGGGCGACACCATCCCTGTCTCGCGCACCAAGCCGGCGCTCGACCTCACCGTCCTCTTCAACGGCTTCAAGCCGCTCTTCGAGGCGCTCTCCCCGCAGGACATCAACCAGCTCTCCTACGAGATCATCCAGGTCTTCCAGGGCGAGGGCGGCACGCTCGAGGGGCTGCTGGGACACACCGCATCGGTGACCCAGACCCTGGCCGACCGCGACCAGGTGATCGGTGACCTCATCGACAACCTCAACGAGGTGCTGGTCACCGTCGGTGACCGCGACGAGCAGCTGTCCAGCCTGATCATCAACCTGCGCAACCTGGTCGGCGGACTGGCCAAGGACAAGGACGCGATCCTGGGCTCCCTCGACTCCATCTCGTCGCTGGCGGTCGAGACCGCCGACCTGGTCAAGGGTGTCCGCGGGCCGCTGGTCAGCGACGTGAAGCAGCTGCGCACGGTCGCCGGCAACCTGGCCAAGAACCGCGCCGAGCTCGACCGCGCCCTCCAGGTGCTGCCGATCAAGCTCACCAAGATCGGGCGTACGGCGACCTACGGCTCCTGGTTCAACTTCTACCTCTGCAACTTCACCGGAACGGTCAAGATCGGCACCCTGAAGGAGATCCCGGTCTCCTTCCCGGGCAAGGGCAACGAGAACGCGAGGTGTTCGCTGCCATGAGCACTCCGTTCCGCGAGAAGAACCCGGTCATCATCGGGGCGGTCAGCATGGCCGTGATCGCCGCGATGATCCTGCTCGCCTTCCGGGCCGACCAGCTGCCGATCATCGGCGGTGGCGACACCTACTACGCCTCCTTCTCCGAAGCCGGGGGGCTCAAGGCCAACGACGAGGTCCGGGTTGCCGGCGTCCGCGTCGGCAAGGTCGACAAGCTCGAGCTCGACGGCGACCACGTCAAGGTCTCCTTCCGCATCAAGGGCGACGTCGACTTCGGACCCGAGTCCCAGGCTTCCATCAAGGTCAAGACGTTGCTGGGTGCGATGTACCTCGAGATCGAACCGGCCGGCTCGGGCCAGATGGACGAGGGCGACACGATCCCGATCGACCGCACGCACTCGCCGTACGACGTGATCGACGCGTTCGAGGGCCTTGCCGATCGGTCCGACGCCATCGACGTCGACCAGCTGAAGGCCTCACTGGGCACGCTCGCCGAGCTCACCCGCAACACCCCCGACGAGTTCAAGTCCGCCCTCACCGGGGTCTCGGCGCTCTCGGAGAACCTCGCCGCGCGCGACCAGCAGATCAACACCCTGCTGAAGAACCTGCGCAAGGTCTCCGGCGTCCTCGGCTCCCGCGACGACGACATCATCCAGCTGATGAAGGACGCCCGGGTGCTGTTCACGGCGCTGGTGTCGCGCCGCGACGCGATCCACAACCTGCTCGTGGCCACGTCGACGATGTCTCAGGAGCTGACCGCGTTGGTCGACCAGTCCAAGGCCGACCTGAAGCCGGCCCTGACCAACCTCGACACCGTGGTGAAGGTGCTCCTGAAGAACCAGGACAACCTCGACGAGAGCCTGCGGACGATGGCTCCGTTCTACCGCTACTTCGCCAGCACCCTCGGCAACGGACCGTGGTTCGACACGACGATCACGAACCTGCCGCCGCTCCCGGGAGGCAACTGAGATGAAGCGCTTCATCGTTCCCGGAATCATCTTCGTCCTGCTCGCGGCGGCTGCATTCGTGATGTTCAACGAAGACGACCGCAAGCACCTGACCGCCGAGTTCCCCCGCACCGTGTCGGTCTACGAGGGCTCCGACGTACGCGTGCTGGGCATCCCGGTCGGTCAGGTCGACTCGGTGACTCCCAACGGCACGACGGTCAAGGTGGAGATCTCCTACGACCCCGAGGTCGACATCCCCGCCGACGCGAAGGCGGTGATCGTCTCGCCCAGCGTGGTCGGCGACCGCTTCGTGCAGCTGACGCCGGTCTACAAGGAGGGCCCGAAGCTGAAGGACGGCGCGGTCCTCGACGTGGAGTCGACCTCGACCCCGCTCGAGCTCGACGAGATCTACAAGAGCATCGACGACCTGACCGTGGCGTTGGGTCCCGACGGCGCGAACAGCGACGGCGCGCTGACCGAGCTGCTGAGCACCACGGCGGCCAACTTCAAGGGCCAGGGAGCCCAGGTCAACAAGACGATCAAGGACCTCGGCAAGCTCACCGGCACGCTCGACAACAACAAGGACGAGCTGTTCGGCAGCGCCGAGGAGCTCGAGAAGTTCGTCAACACACTGGCCAAGAACGACAAGGTCGTGCGCCGTTTCAACGCGTCGATGTCCTCGGTCTCCGACCTGCTGGCGGGGGAGCGTGACGAGCTGTCCACCTCGCTGGCCAACCTGGCGACCGCCCTGGGCAAGGTGCAGACCTTCGTCAAGGACAACAAGACCCTGCTCAGCCGCAACATCAAGGGCCTCAACAAGGTGTCGACGACGCTGGTCAAGCGCCGGGGGGAGCTCGACGAGATCCTCAAGACGGCACCGGTGGCGCTGAACAACCTCGGACTGACCTACAACCCCGGCTCGGGAACCCTCGACACGTCGGCCAACCTGGAGAACGCCGCCCACGAGGTGCAGAACAACCCGGGCCTCTTCCTCTGCTCGATCGTCGGCCAGAGCGACTCCAGCGGAACGCTCTGCAAGCTGATCGACGCACTGCTCCCCAAGCGTGCCGGCACGTACGGCGCCGCAGCGGTCGACGACCCGACCTTCGCCGCACTCCTGGAGGTGGCCCGATGATGCGACGCATGATCGCGCTCCTGTGCGTGCTGGCGATGGCCGCCCTGACCAGTTGCGGCTTCTCGGTGCAGAAGCTGCCGCTGCCCGGTGGCGCCGACGTCGGGGACGACCCGATCGAGGTCACCGTCACGTTCCCCGACGCCCTCGACCTGGTGCCCCAGTCGACTGTGAAGGTCGCCGACGTGACCGTCGGCAAGGTCACCGACATCTCCCTGGACGACAACCGTGCAGTGGTCACCATGCTGTTGCGCAAGGACGTCAACCTGCCGGCCAACGCCGAGGCCGAGATCCGGCAGACCAGCCTCCTGGGCGAGAAGTTCGTCTCGCTCGCGGCCCCCGCAGACCCGGCGGCCGAGGAGCTCGGCGACGGCGACAAGATCTCCGAGTCCAGCACCAACCGGAACCCCGAGGTCGAAGAGGTCCTCGGCGCGTTGAGCCTCGTGCTCAACGGCGGCGGCGTGGCGCAGCTGAAGACCATCTCCACCGAGCTGAACAAGGCGCTGTCCGGCCGCGAGGACAGTGCCCGGTCGGTGTTGACCTCACTGAGCACGTTCATGAAGCAGCTCGACGACAACAAGGCCGACGTGGTCAAGGCCATCGAGTCCCTGAACCGCCTCTCGATCACGGCCAACAACCAGAAGGCGTCGATCACCACGGCGCTCGACGAGCTGCCGGCTGCCCTCGTGTCGATCGACAAGCAGCGCTCAGACCTGGTCAAGATGCTCAAGTCACTCGCCAGGCTCGGCAACGTCGGGACCCGGGTGATCAAGGCGTCCAAGGCCTCCACGATCGACGCCCTCACGCAGCTGAACCCGGTGCTCACCGAGCTCGCCAAGACCGGTGACGACCTGGCCAACTCCTTCAGCGTGCTGTTGACCTATCCGTTCGTCGACGAGTCCGTGGGCCGTGACCCGCAGGTGGCGAAGAACCTGCACATGGGTGACTACGTCAACCTGTCCCTCAAGCTCGACATCCGACTCGACGGGTCCATGGCGCTGCCCGTTCCGACGCTCGTGCCCTCCGAGATCGACCCGACCGTGGTGGTCAACGACCTGCTCAGCTGCCTGACCAGCGGCAGCCTGAGCAGCAAGGCCTGCGTGAAGGTGCTGCGCACGCCGGAGAACCTGCTCAAGCTCCAGCGGCTGTGCAAGAAGCCCGCCAACCAGAACCTCCCGGTCTGCAAGCTCCTCAACGGGCTTCCCGACCTCGGCCTGGGCACCGTCGGTGACGGCCTCGGCCTCGACAACCTCGGCCTGGGTCGCGCCGCGCCGGGCACGCCGTCACTGCGCGGCACCGCCAACCTCGACCAGCTCATGCAGGTCTACAACCCGACGCTCGTGCGCGTCCTGCTCCCGGGGGTGTCCGAATGATCACTCGCCGGACCAAGGTGCAGCTCGTGATCTTCGTGATCATCACGCTGCTGGGCGTCTCCTTCGTGGGGGCCCGCTACGCACGGCTCGACCGGGTCCTCTTCGACCGCAGCTACACCGTGGTCGCGCACTTCGACGACTCCGGTGGCATCTTCGCCGGCGCCGAGGTCTCCTACCGGGGTGTCACGATCGGCCGGGTCGAGAAGATGGTGCTCACCGACGACGGGGTTGACGTGCACCTCGACATCGAGAACAAGTGGGACAAGATCCCCTCCGACACGTTGGCGCTCGTGGGCAACCGCTCGGCCGTCGGCGAGCAGTACGTCGAGCTCCAGCCGAAGGTCGACGAGGGTCCCTACCTCAAGGATGACTCCGAGATCGACCGCAACGACACCAGGCTGCCGATCCCGACCGCCCAGTTGCTCGGCGACCTCTCGGCCACCGTGAACAGCGTCGACCAGGACGATCTCCGCACCGTGGTCAGTGAGCTGGGCACGGCCTTCGACGGCACCGGCGAGGACCTCGGCCAGATCATCGACACCTCGAACTCCTTCATCGAGACCGCCAACGAGAACTTCGACCTCACCACGGCGCTCATCAAGGATGCCAACACGGTGTTGACGGGCCAGTTGTCGAAGGCGTCGGCGATCCGCAACTTCTCGAAGAACCTGCAGCTGTTCAGCACCACGCTGGCCGGCTCCGACAAGGACCTGCGCACCGTCATCGACACCGGCTCGGGCACCGCCAACGAGCTGCGCACCTTCATCGAGGAGAACCAGGTCGACATCGCCTCGCTGCTCAACAACCTGCGCACCACCGGTGAAGTGGTGGTCGCGAACCTCGACGGGGTCGAGCACGTCCTGTCGATCTACCCCTACATCGTCGAGAGCGGCTTCACGGTCGTCGACAAGGACCCCGAGACCGGCCGCTACGACGCCCACTTCGGCCTGATCCTGACCCCGCACCAGATCTGCCACAACGGCTACGAGGGTGCCGACAAGCACAGCCCGTTCGACCGTGAGAAGAACCGCCCGCTCAACACCTCCCTCGGGTGCCGCGAGTCGGCCGACAAGTCCAACGCCCGTGGCGCGCAGAACCTGCACCGGGCGCCGGCGAGCTACGACGCACCCGTCGTGGGGACCTACGACTCGGAGACCGGCAACGTCGAATGGCTGGACAAGCCGGCCACGTTGACCGCCGACGGTAGCCTTGCCCCTCGTGGCAAGGGAAAGGAGTCGTGGACGTGGTTGATGCTCAGCGCGCTCCAGAACGCGGAGTGAAGCCGAGGTCCCCCCGTCTGCGGTTGGTCGTTGCCGGCCTGCTCGCGCTGGCGCTGGTGGCTTCCCTGGTCTGGCTGGCGGTGGGACTCCGCGACCGCGAGAGTGACCAGCCGTCCGCCCAGGACGACCGGGACAAGGTGATGCTGAAGGCCCGCGAGTACATGCTCGCGGCGTTCAACTTCGATGCCGGTGACCTCGACGCGGACAAGAAGCTGACCGCCTACCGCGACCGGGTCACGCCGTTGATCACCACGCGCTTCAAGACCGACTTCGACAAGGCGACCACGGCCGTCGAGCCGGCGGTGGCCCAGGGCCAGTCCGCCAGCAAGGCCACTGTCGATCGCACGGCCGTCGAGTCGCTCAGCGACGACACGGCCACGGTCATCGTCGGCGGCGAGCTCACCATCCGCCTCGGCGGAGGCAAGCAGCCCGACGCGGTGCCCTATGCGTGGTCGATAAGCCTGAAGAACGTCGACGGCACCTGGCTGGTCGACGACTTCGAGGAGTTCGGGTCCGAGCAGGCTCCCGGCCAGGACTCCGGTCAGGGGGCGCCGCAGTGAGCGCCAGCTGGTACGACGTACTCGGCGTCGGGCGTGACGCCACCACCGACGAGATCCGCGCCGCCTGGAAGGAGTCGATCGGCTCCCTCGAGCCGACCGACCGCCGCTTCAAGGTCTACAACGAGGCCGCCGGGGTGCTGCTCGACGACGAGCAGCGCGCGGCGTACGACGAGACGCTGGCACCCGAGGAACCGGAGGAGCCCGCGGAGCCGGAAGGACTCGACGAGTCGGAAGCCGTCACCGCCGTACCGGCCGCCCAGGACGAGACCACCGAGGACGAGACCGCCGAGGACGACCGCGACGACCGGTCGGAGGCGGACGAGCCGGAGGCCACCCGCGAGGCGAGCGGTTCGCGCCTCGATGTGAACGTGCCCAACTGGCTGCTGGTGGTGCTTCTGGTCGCCACCCTGGCTGCCGCCGCGGGAGCCGCCGTGCTGCAGCGAGGCAACGACGACCCCGACGTCGAGAGCAACGTGGCCGCCGCCCGCACCGCCGCCGAGGCGGCCGTGCCGAAGGTGCTCACCTACGACTACCGCTACCCCGACCGTGACCACGACGCGGCGATGCGCCTGTTGACCGGCGACTTCCGTGACGAGTACGACACGCTCTGGAACGACGCGATCCTGCCGAACCTCGAGAAGACCAAGGCCACGGCGGTCTCGGAGTCGCTCGGCTCGGGGGTGGTCCGGGCCTCCGACAACGGCGAGCGGGTCGAGATCGTGGTCGTGCTGTCGAGCAGGACGACCAACCGCAACGTCTCGACCGAGCTGCCGCCGCTGCCGCTGACCGTGCAGATGGTGGAGAAGAACGGCGAGTGGCTGGTCGCCGACCTCGACCTCTGGGAGCCGCAGAAGGTCACCGACGAATCGGACTCGAAGACGCCCGGAAGCACCACGCCGACCCCCTGAAACACGCGTGGTGCTTGACCTGAGCCGGTTGCCGGTTCATGATCTTGCGGAGCAGGTGTCTGCGGGTCCGAAGTTCTACAGACCACGGTGTTGTGTCGCGCGCCCATTTCGGCTAGGCTTCTTCTTTGCGCCTGCCCTCAAATGCTTCCTGCCTGCCCGGTGGCCTGGTTTGTGGTGGGTCGGCGCCACTCCACCAGAGCGAACCTGTAGAAGGACACACTCTTGGCCGCGCGCAGCAACGCAGCAAGCAACAACCACCGTCGCATTTCCTTCGCAAAGATCAGCGAACCCCTCGAGGTCCCGCAACTGCTGGCTCTCCAGACCGACAGCTTCGACTGGCTGGTCGGCAACGAGAAGTGGCAGCAGGTCGTCCAGGCCCGCATCGCCGCCGGCGAGGACGTCTCCAAGAAGTCCGGTCTGACCGAGATCTTCGAGGAGATCTCGCCGATCGAGGACTTCTCCGAGACGATGTCGCTGTCGTTCGAGAACCCCGAGTTCGTCGACCCGAAGTACACCGTCGACGAGTGCAAGGAGAAGGACTTCACCTACTCCGCACCCCTCTACGTCTCCGCCGAGTTCACCAACAACGACACCGGTGAGATCAAGGGCCAGACGGTCTTCATGGGCGAGTTCCCGCTGATGACCGACAAGGGCACCTTCGTCATCAACGGCACTGAGCGCGTGGTCGTCTCGCAGCTGGTCCGTTCGCCCGGCGTCTACTTCGAGCGCGCCGCCGACAAGACGTCCGACAAGGACATCTTCACCTCGAAGGTGATCCCGTCGCGTGGTGCCTGGCTCGAGTTCGAGGTCGACAAGCGCGACCTGGTCGGCGTACGCCTCGACCGCAAGCGCAAGCAGAACGTCACAGTCCTGCTCAAGGCCCTGGTGGCCGTCGCCGAGGACACCGGCGAGGAATACGACTACGACGCCGTGATGGCCGAGCTCCGCCAGTACGAATCCATCGTGCTGACCGAGGAGAAGGACAACACGCAGGGTCCCGACGACGCGCTGCTCGACATCTACCGCAAGCTGCGCCCGGGCGAACCGCCCACGCGTGAGGCTGCGCTGACGCTGCTGCGCAACTACTACTTCAACCCCAAGCGCTACGACCTGGCCAAGGTCGGTCGCTACAAGATCAACAAGAAGCTGGCGCAGACCGAGGCGTTCGACCAGCAGACGCTGACGATCTCCGACATCGTCGCCACGATCCGCTACATCGTCCGCCTGCACAACGGCGACGACAAGCTGACCAACCGCGACGGCGAGGTCCTCCTCGACGCCGACGGCAAGGACATGGAAGTCCGCGCCGACGACATCGACCACTTCGGCAACCGTCGCATGCGCACGGTCGGCGAGCTGATCCAGAACCAGCTCCGCACGGGCCTGGCCCGCATGGAGCGTGTGGTCCGCGAGCGGATGACGACCCAGGACGTCGAGGCCATCACGCCGCAGTCCCTGATCAACATCCGTCCCGTGGTGGCTGCGCTGAAGGAGTTCTTCGGCACCTCGCAGCTCTCGCAGTTCATGGACCAGACCAACCCGATCGCCGGTCTGACCCACAAGCGCCGTCTGTCCGCGCTCGGCCCGGGTGGTCTCTCCCGTGACCGTGCCGGCATGGAGGTCCGCGACGTCCACACCTCGCACTACGGCCGCATGTGCCCGATCGAGACCCCGGAAGGCCCGAACATCGGCCTGATCGGGTCGCTGGCCTCCTACGGCCGGATCAACCCGTTCGGGTTCGTCGAGACGCCGTACCGCAAGGTCGAGAACGGTGTCGTCACCGACAAGGTCGACTACCTGACCGCCGACGACGAGGACAAGTACGTCATCGCGCAGGCCAACGCCCCGCTCGACGGCAAGAACAAGTTCGTCGAGGAGCGCGTGCTGGTCCGCCAGCGCCACGGTGAGGTCTCCGAGATCCTCGCCGCCGAGGTGGACTACATGGACGTCTCACCGCGCCAGATGGTGTCGGTCGCGACGGCCCTGATCCCGTTCCTCGAGCACGACGACGCCAACCGCGCGCTCATGGGCGCCAACATGCAGCGCCAGGCCGTGCCGCTGATCAGGAGCGACTCCCCGATCGTCGGAACCGGCATGGAGCTCCGTGCCGCCGTCGACGCCGGCGACGTCGTCACCGCCGACAAGGGTGGTGTGGTCAAGGACGTGTCGGCCGACCTGATCGAGGTCATGAACGACGACGGCACCTACTCGTCGTACCGCCTCGCGAAGTTCCGCCGCTCCAACCAGGGCACCTGCATCAACCAGCGCCCGCTGGTTGCCGAGGGTGACCGGGTCGAGGGTCGCGACCCGCTGACCGGCCGCGCCGGTTCGCCGATCGCCGACGGTCCGTGCACCGACGACGCCGAGATGGCGCTCGGCACGAACCTCCTCGTGGCGTTCATGCCGTGGCAGGGCCACAACTACGAGGACGCCATCATCCTGAGCCAGCGCCTGGTCCAGGAAGACGTCCTCACCTCGATCCACATCGAGGAGCACGAGGTCGACGCCCGCGACACCAAGCTGGGTCCGGAGGAGATCACCCGGGACATCCCGAACGTCTCCGACGAGATGCTGGCCGACCTCGACGAGCGCGGCATCATCCGCATCGGCGCCGAGGTCACCAACGGTGACATCCTCGTCGGCAAGGTCACGCCCAAGGGCGAGACCGAGCTGACGCCGGAGGAGCGCCTGCTGCGCGCCATCTTCGGTGAGAAGGCGCGCGAGGTGCGCGACACCTCGATGAAGGTCCCGCACGGTGAGTCCGGAACCGTCATCGGCGTGCGCGTCTTCGACCGCGAGGACGGCGACGAGCTCCCGCCCGGCGTCAACCAGCTGGTTCGGGTGTACGTCGCCCAGAAGCGCAAGATCTCCGTGGGTGACAAGCTCGCCGGCCGTCACGGCAACAAGGGCGTCATCGCGAAGATCCTGCCGATCGAGGACATGCCGTTCATGGAGGACGGCACCCCGGTCGACGTCGTGCTCAACCCCCTGGGTGTCCCGCGACGGATGAACATCGGCCAGATCCTCGAGCTGCACCTCGGTTGGCTCGCCAAGCAGGGTTGGGACCTCAACCTGCACGAGGACCCGGCTGACTCCGACTGGAAGCAGCGCCTGATCAACATCCACGCCGAGAAGGGCGAGCCGAACACCAAGGTCGCGACCCCGGTCTTCGACGGTGCGCGCGAGGACGAGATCACCGGCCTGCTCGGCTCCACCCTGCCCACCCGTGACGGTGTGCGGATGATCGGCGAGAACGGCAAGGCGGACCTGTTCGACGGTCGCTCCGGCGAGCCGTTCCCGGACCCGGTCTCGGTCGGCTACATGTACATCCTCAAGCTGCACCACCTCGTGGACGACAAGATCCACGCGCGCAGCACCGGCCCCTACTCGATGATCACGCAGCAGCCGCTGGGCGGTAAGGCCCAGTTCGGTGGCCAGCGCTTCGGTGAGATGGAGGTCTGGGCAATGGAGGCGTACGGCGCCGCCTACGCCCTGCAGGAGCTGCTGACGATCAAGTCCGACGACGTGCCCGGTCGCGTCAAGGTCTACGAGGCCATCGTGAAGGGCGAGAACATCCCCGACTCCGGCATTCCCGAGTCGTTCAAGGTTCTCGTCAAGGAGATGCAGTCGCTCTGCCTCAACGTCGAGGTGCTGTCCCAGGACGGCTCGTCGATCGAGTTGCGCGACGCGGAGGAAGACGTCTTCCGTGCCGCCGAAGAGCTCGGCATCGACCTGTCCCGTCGCGAGCCCAGCTCCGTCGAAGAAGTCTGAGTGACGAGGCCGTACGCCGCTGGTCGGCGTACGGCCCCCACTCGGTCCCCATCCTTCATTCAAGAACTTCGGAAGAACGAGGAAAGCAGCCAAAGTGCTCGACGTTAACTTCTTCGACCAGCTTCAGATCGGCCTGGCCACCGCGGACGAGATCCGCGGGTGGAGCCACGGTGAGGTCAAGAAGCCGGAAACCATCAACTACCGCACCCTCAAGCCCGAGCGCGACGGACTCTTCTGCGAGAAGATCTTCGGCCCGACCCGGGACTGGGAGTGCTACTGCGGCAAGTACAAGCGGGTCCGCTTCAAGGGCATCATCTGCGAGCGGTGTGGCGTCGAGGTCACCCGTTCCAAGGTGCGTCGTGAGCGCATGGGCCACATCGAGCTCGCCGCTCCGGTCACCCACATCTGGTACTTCAAGGGCGTTCCGTCGCGCTTGGGCTACCTGCTCGACCTGGCCCCGAAGGACCTCGAGAAGGTCATCTACTTCGCGGCCTACATGATCACCGCCGTCGACGAGGACGCGCGTCACAACGACCTGTCCTCGCTCGAGGGCAAGGTCGACCTGGAGCGCAAGCGCCTCGAGGGTCGTCGCGACACCTCGATCAACGACCGCTCCAAGAAGCTCGAGGAAGACCTCGCCACCCTCGAGGCCGAGGGTGCCAAGGCCGACGCGCGCCGCAAGGTCCGCGACGGTGCCGAGCGTGAGATGAAGCAGCTGCGCGACCGTGCGCAGCGCGAGATCGACCGCCTCGACGAGGTCTGGAACACGTTCAAGACCCTGAAGGTCCAGGACCTCATGGGCGACGAGCTGCTCTACCGCGAGATGAAGACCTGGTTCGGCAAGTACTTCGAGGGCCACATGGGCGCCACGGCGATCCAGAAGCGCCTCCAGGACTTCGACATCGCCCAGGAGGTCGAGAACCTTCGCGAGACCATTGCCACCGGCAAGGGCCAGCGCAAGGTCCGCGCCCTCAAGCGCCTCAAGGTCGTCGACGCGTTCCGCAAGACCGGCAACCAGCCGATCGGCATGGTCCTCGACGCCGTTCCGGTCATCCCGCCGGACCTGCGGCCGATGGTCCAGCTCGACGGTGGCCGTTTCGCCACCTCCGACCTGAACGACCTCTACCGCCGGGTGATCAACCGGAACAACCGACTCAAGCGCCTGCTCGACCTCGGTGCCCCGGAGATCATCGTCAACAACGAGAAGCGGATGCTCCAGGAGGCCGTCGACTCGCTGTTCGACAACGGCCGCCGTGGTCGTCCGGTGACCGGTCCGGGCAACCGCCCGCTCAAGTCGCTCTCCGACATGCTCAAGGGCAAGCAGGGTCGCTTCCGTCAGAACCTCCTCGGCAAGCGCGTGGACTACTCGGGCCGTTCGGTCATCGTGTCGGGTCCGCAGCTGAAGCTGCACCAGTGCGGTCTGCCCAAGCAGATGGCGCTCGAGCTCTTCAAGCCGTTCGTGATGAAGCGCCTCGTCGACCTGTCGCACGCGCAGAACATCAAGTCCGCCAAGCGCATGGTCGAGCGTTCGCGCCCGGTCGTGTGGGACGTCCTCGAAGAGGTCATCACCGAGCACCCGGTGCTGCTCAACCGTGCACCTACGCTGCACCGCCTCGGCATCCAGGCCTTCGAGCCCCAGCTGATCGAGGGCAAGGCCATCCAGATCCACCCGCTCGTCTGCTCGGCCTTCAACGCCGACTTCGACGGTGACCAGATGGCGGTGCACCTGCCGCTGTCCGCCGAGGCCCAGGCCGAGGCGCGGATCCTGATGCTCTCGACCAACAACATCCTCAAGCCGTCGGACGGCCGTCCGGTGACCATGCCCACCCAGGACATGATCATCGGCCTGTTCTTCCTGACGACCGACCGTGACGGCCAGCCGGGCGAGGGTCGTGCCTTCTCCTCGCAGGCCGAGGCGATCATGGCCTTCGACCGCCTCGAGATCACGCTGCAGAGCAAGATCACGCTGCGGCTCGACGGCGTGTCCGTCGAGACCACGCTGGGTCGCTCGATCTTCAACGACGCGCTGCCGGCCGACTACGCCTTCGTGAACTACGAGGTGGGCAAGAAGCAGCTCGGCGTGATCGTCAACGACCTGGCCGAGCGCTACACCAAGGTCGAGGTGGCCGCGTCGCTCGACGCCCTCAAGGACACCGGTTTCCACTGGGCGACCCGCTCCGGTGTGACCGTCTCCATCGACGACGTCACCACGCCTGCCGACAAGGCCTCCATCCTGGAGGGCTACGAGACGCAGGCCGCCAAGGTGCAGACGCAGTTCGAGCGTGGTCTGGTCACCGACGACGAGCGTCGCCAGGAGCTCATCGAGATCTGGACCCAGGCCTCGAACGAAGTCGCCAAGGCGATGGAGAAGAACTTCGACCGGTCCAACCCGATCTACATGATGGTCGACTCGGGTGCCTCGGGAAACATGATGCAGATCCGTCAGGTCGCCGCCATGCGTGGCCTGGTGGCCAACCCGAAGGGTGACATCATCCCGCGGCCGATCAAGGCCAACTTCCGTGAGGGCCTCTCGGTCCTGGAGTACTTCATCTCCACCCACGGTGCCCGCAAGGGTCTGGCCGACACCGCGCTCCGCACCGCCGACTCGGGCTACCTGACCCGTCGTCTGGTGGACGTCTCGCAGGACGTCATCATCCGTGAGGACGACTGCGGCACCGAGCGCGGCCTGCCCAAGGTGATCGGCGAGAAGCTGTCCGACGGCACGGTCATCAAGCACGAGAACGCCGAGACCGCGGCGTACGCCCGCACCTCGGCCGGCGAGGTCACCCACCCGGAGTCCGGCGAGGTTCTCGCCGCCGCCGGTGAAGACCTCGGCGACGTCAAGATCGCGGAGCTGGTCGCGGCCGGCATCGTGGAGGTCAAGGTCCGCTCCGTGCTGACCTGTGACGCCCGCACCGGCACCTGCGCCAAGTGCTACGGCCGCTCGCTGGCCACCGGCAAGCTGGTCGACATCGGTGAGGCGGTCGGCATCATCGCCGCCCAGTCCATCGGTGAGCCCGGCACGCAGCTGACCATGCGTACCTTCCACACTGGTGGCGTGGCGTCGGCCGACGACATCACGCAGGGTCTGCCCCGCGTCGTGGAGCTCTTCGAGGCCCGGACCCCCAAGGGTCTGGCCCCGATCTCCGAGGTCGCCGGTCGTGTGGTCATCGAAGACGGTGACAAGGCCCGCAAGATCGTGGTCACGCCCGACGACGGTTCCGAGGTCATCGAGTACCCCGTCAGCCGCCGTTCGCGCCTGCTGGTCAGCGACGGCGACCACGTCGAGGTCGGCGACAAGTTCACCCAGGGAACGGAGGACCCCAAGGAGGTCCTGCGCATCCTCGGTGTCCGCCGTGCCCAGCAGCACCTGGTCGACGAGGTGCAGAACGTGTACCGCAGCCAGGGTGTGTCGATCCACGACAAGCACATCGAGATCATCGTGCGGCAGATGCTGCGCCGGGTCACGGTGCTCGAGTCCGGTGAGACCAACCTGCTGCCGTCCGACCTGGTCGACCGGGTCCGCTTCGAGGAGGAGAACCGCCGCGTTCTCTCCGAGGGTGGCAAGCCGGCTTCGGGTCGTCCCGAGCTGATGGGCATCACCAAGGCCTCGCTGGCCACGGAGTCGTGGCTCTCGGCGGCCTCCTTCCAGGAGACCACCCGAGTGCTCACCGACGCCGCGATCAACGGCCGCAGCGACTCGCTGCGTGGTCTCAAGGAGAACGTGATCATCGGAAAGCTGATCCCGGCGGGTACCGGCCTCGAGCGGTACCGCAACATCCGGGTGGAGCCCACCGAGGAGGCCCGCGCCGCGGCGTACTCGGTCTCCGGTTACGACAACTACGACTACGAGTTCGGTGGCACCGGCGGCCAGGCCGTCGCACTGGACGACTTCGACTTCGGTTCCTACCAGAACTGATCCGACGTAGTCAGCATCGAGGGCCCCAGCCGATCCGGCTGGGGCCCTCGTGGCATTTCTCCCTGTCCTGTGCTCAGGGCTGGTACGTCGTGGTGCCCTGCGCCGGATCGCCGTACAACGCCTCGCGGAGCGGGACCCGGCCGCCGTCGCGCTCGAGCGAGCGCTGGGTGCGGGCGATGACGCCGTCGCCGGGCCAGACGTGGGTGGCCATCAGGGCCAGCCCGATGGCGGCGCCGACGAGGTAGATCAGGAACCCGCCCTCGACCACCACGAACGCCAGCACCAGGGCGACCAGGATCGGTGCCTCGGCGAGCGCGAAACGCATCGTGGTTCCGGTGCGGAACGCGTCGAGACCGGTCGCAGCGGCCTCGGCGGATGGTGTGCTGGCGCTGATCGCGGGTGCCCGGTAGCCGAGGGTGAGGATCGCGCCGGCGGAGGCGACGCCGGCCGCCACGACAACGACCAGGGGCCAGGTCGCGTGGACGCTGAACGGCTCGTCGGTGAGGACGAACCACAGCGCAATCCCGATCCACAGCGGGGACATGACGAGGGCGCCGGCGAATATGCGCAACGAGGCGATGGGTGCGGTCATGACGACATCATGGCGCAGGTCGACCACCGGGAAACCTCACGTGTGGCAGGCTTCGCGCCATGAGCGACCGCATCCACGCAGCGGTCAACCTGCTGGGGCGTGGCGCGCTCCGGGCACTCGACGTACACGTGGAGTCACGGGGTGCCGCTCACCTGCCGACGTCGGGTCCGGTGCTGCTGGCCTGCACGCACGTGTCCTACCCGGACTTCGTGTTCGTGCAGAAGGGGGCCGTGGAGCGACGGCCCTATGTCCGGTTCATGTGCCGCCACGACGTGTGGAACGTGCCGTGGGCGGGTTGGTTCATGGAGAAGATGCAGCACGTCCCGGTGGACCGCACGGCGCCGGCCGGTGCGTACTTGCGGGCGCGGACACTGCTGCGCGCCGGTGAGGCGGTGTGCGCGTTTCCCGAGGCCGGCATCTCCTACTCCTACACGGTGCGACCCCTCATGCGCGGCGTCGCGTCACTCGCCCGGGAGACCGGTGCCGCGGTGGTCCCGGTGGCGCTGTGGGGGTCGCAGCGGATCTACTCGGTGGGCCGCCCCGTCGACGGCCGCGAGCCGGCTCCCGACTGGACGCGGGGACGGCGGGTCGACGTCTCGTTCGGCGAGCCCCTGACCGTGGCGCCGGGGGAGGACCTCACCGAGTGGACCCGCGGGCTGGGTGCCACGCTCACGTCGTTGCTCGAGGAGCTGCAACGGCTGCCGCACCACCGGCCGCGGCCGGGGGAGTACGCGCCCTGGTACCCCGCGCACCTGGGCGGTCATGCCCCAGACCGGGCCGAGGCGGCCCGGCTCGACGAGGTGCCGCGCAGCGCCGTGCGCCCCACCTGGGGCCCGATCGACCCGTCGTGAGTTCTGATCGACCCGTCGTTTGTTCTTGAAACTGGCGACAGGTCGATCGGAACTGGCGACGGGTCAGCGGGAACGGGCGCGCTGGATCGAGCCGATGGGATCGACGAACCAGGTGAGCCGGCGGGCCACCGGCGGCGCGGCCAGCACCAGGGCGATCAGCACGGCGACGCCGATGGTGAACCAGATCGTCCAGGAGCCGTGGTCGTCTGCCCACTCGGTGTAGTCGGCGTACTCGAGCCGGCGTACGACGAAGCCGTGGAAGAGGTAGACCACGAGGGTGGCTGCGCCCATGTCGGTGAACCAGCTGCGCCCGCGCGGCACCAGCGACATCACCGCGAAGGTGCCGATCACGCCCAGCACGAGGATGCGGAAGCGGATCCACATCGCGTCGCCGGTGCTGATCCCGAAGCTGTCGTAGGGGTGGGAGTACCACAGCCAGCGCGAGGGCCAGGTGCCGTGCGAGACCAGCCACTCGGACGAGTGCCCGGCCAGCTGGTAGAGGCCCACGACCACGGCCAGGCCGAGGATCGGCGTGAACCGCCCCCGCACGCGCTGCAGGTCCTTCGAGCGGAGGTGCAGGCCGAGCACGAAGAACGGAAGGAACCCGATCGTGCGCTGCAGGTCGAGGTACGTCGTCCACTCGGCGTCCTGGGTGCCGATCGCCAGGCTGGCCACCACGCTCAACGGGATGGCCGACCAGTGCTTGACCAGGATCGGGGTGGCCATCCGCCACAGGAACGTGGCCGAGAGGTACCACATCGGCCAGTGCGGATCGAGCCACATCGTGGTCTCGGTGGTGTCGTGGTCGCCGTAGTGGTGCCGGAAGGTGAGCATCGCCCACTCGAAGATCAGATAGGGCACCACGATCGTGCAGAAGAGCGCCCACAGCTTGGGCCGGGTCCAGGCGAAGCTCCTGGAGAGGTAGCCGGTGACCAGGACGAACGCCGGGATGTGCCAGAAGTAGATGAAGTCGTAGAGCTGTGGGGTGCGCTCCTCATGGAGAACCAGCACCAACGCGTGGCCGATCACGACGACTGTCACCAGTGTCATCTTCACGTTGTCGAGCCAGGGATCGCGAGCCACCGACATACCGTAGACGACGCACTGAACCCACCGGATCGACGATCCACGTGAGCACACGGGCCACCGGCGGCGCGGCGAGGAACAGCGAGAGCGCGATGGCCGAGCCGATCACCGACGTCAGTGACAGCCACTGGTTGTCGAGGTAGGGCTCGACCCAGCCGCGGTAGTCGGCGTACCGGACGACGAAGCCGTGGAAGAGGTAGACCACCAGGGTCGAGGAGCCCATCGTGCTGATCACCGAGGCCCGGCGTGGGATCAGGGCCAGGACGCTGGCCAGGCCGAGGAGACCGATCGCCATCACCTTGGCGCGGATCACCATCGCGTCGCCGTCGCTGAAGCCGAGTGCCTCGTAGCCCTGGTCGTAGTAGAGGAACGCCGACCTCGCCCACTCGTCGGTGTGCGCGCTGAACCGGAAGATCCAGACCAGGGCGGCGAGGGCGAAGGGCTTGACCCACCACGCGGTGAGCAGCTTGAGGTGCTCACGCCTGAGGTGCAGGCCGAGCACGAAGAACGGCAGCAGGCCCAGGATGCGGGGCAGGCAGAAGATCAGCTCGTCGGACAGCCCGCCCAGCAGCGACACACCGACCGCGAGGGGGCAGGCGACCCAGTGCCTCTTGAGCAACGGCGTGGCGAGACGCCAGAAGAAGAGCACGCAGAGGTACCACATCGCCCAGTGCGGCTCGAGCCACATCGGCCCGTCCTCGGGCTGGTCGATCTCGCGGCGGAAGTAGAGCAGCGCCGGTTCGAACATCAGGTAGGGCAGCGCGATCGTGGTGAACAACGACGACAAGTGCCGCCGGTCCCACTCGAAGCCCTTCGAGAGGTGGCCGCTCAGCAGCACGAACGCGGGGATGTGCCAGTAGTAGATGAAGTCGTAGACCTGCAGGTCGAGTGCCGTGGCTCCCAGGAGGCCCAGCGAGTGCCCGATCACCACGAGGGTGACCAGGGTGAACTTGACGTTGTCGAGCCAGGGGTCGCGGGCCATTCGATTCACCGTAGCGAAACGAGCCGCTCGCGCAAGTCGAGGTGTCACACGACTACAGTCGGGCCACATGGGTCGACTTCCGAAACGTCAGCGGGTCGCGGCGTACGCCGTGATCCTCAGGGACGACCGCATCCTCCTCTCCCGCCTCGCCCCGCGCATCTCGAAGGCGCCGCTGTGGACGCTCCCCGGTGGTGGGCTCGACCACGGCGAGGACCCCCGCGAGGCGGTCGTCCGCGAGATCCACGAGGAGGCCGGGCTCGACGCAGCCGTCTCGGAGGAGGCCCGGGTCTACTCGCTCCACAACCCGAAGGCCACCCACGGCGAACGCCCGGCCGACTACCACGCACTGCGCATCGTCTTCGAGGGCTGGGTGCCCACCGACGCACCCGAGCCGCACGTCGTCGAGGTGAACGGGTCGACCGTCGAGGCGGCCTGGGTGCCGCTGGCCGACGTCCGCCGCGGGGCCGTCTCGGTGACTTCCCTCGTGCACGAGGCGCTCGCCGAGCACCGGCCGTTCCAGCTGCAGCGGGTCGCGGCGTACGCCGTGATCCGGCGCGCCGACACCGTGTTGCTGACCCGCCTCTCGGAGCGGGCCTTCCACACCGGCCACTGGACCCTGCCCGGGGGCGGCATCGACCACGGGGAGCGCCCGGCCGACGCGCTGGTCCGCGAGGTGCGGGAGGAGTGCGGCGTCGACTGCACGCCCGGCACGGTCCTCGACGTGCACGACGTCCAGTTCGGCGGGACCGCTCCGAGCGGCCGCCACGAGGACTTCCACGGCATCCACCTCATCTTCGACGCGACCGTCGCCGCCGACGCACAACCCCGGGTGGTCGAGGTCGACGGCACCACCGATCGGGTGGCGTGGGTGCCGGTGGCCGACGTCGAGTCCGGCGCCGTCCCGGTGCTCGACGTCGTGCGGCACGCCCTGTCGCTCGACCGTTAGGTTGGCTGCATGACGGAGACGGTCTTCACCTACGGCGCACCAGGGCTCAAGTTCGGCCGCGGGGCGTCCGCGGAGATCGGCCACGACCTCGCGACGTTCGACGCGCGCCGGGTCCTGCTGGTCACCGATCCCGGCGTGGCCGCCACCGGTCACCCGGCCCGCATCGCCGAACAGATCGCGGCCACGGGCATCGAGGTGGTCGTCTTCGAGGACGCCCACGTCGAGCCGACCGACGAGAGCCTGGCCGGTGCCGTCGAGTTCGGCCGGTCCGAGGGTCCGTTCGACGCGTACGTCGCGGTCGGCGGCGGGTCGGCCATCGACACCGCCAAGGCGGTCAACCTCCTGGGCACCAACGAGGGCGAGCTGATGGACTACATCAACGCGCCGGTCGGTCGCGCCCTCGCCCCTGAACATGCCCTGAAGCCGCTGGTCGCCGTACCCACCACCACCGGCACCGGCAGCGAGAGCACCACGATCTGCGTGCTCGACGTGCTGTCGCTGAAGGTGAAGACCGGCATCAGCCACCCGCGGCTGCGGCCCACCCTGGCCGTCGTCGACCCCGACCTGACCATGACCCAGCCCGCGATGGTGACCGCCGCGGCGGGCATGGACATCCTCTGCCACGCGCTCGAGAGCTACACCGCGCGCTGGTTCGCCGACTTCCCGGCCAAGCAGGCCAGCGAGCGGGTGCCCTACTGCGGGGCGAACCCGATCGCGGACATGTGGTCGGAGAAGGCGCTGTCCCTGTTGGCCGGCGCGTTCCGGGCCGCCGTGCGCGACGGCTCCGACGCCCCCGCACGTGAGCAGATGGCCCTGGCTGCGACGTTCGCCGGCATGGGCTTCGGCAACGCCGGGGTGCACATCCCCCACGCCAACGCCTATCCGATCGCCGGCCGGGTGCGCGACTACCGCCCGGCGGGCTACCCGCAGGACGAGGCGATGGTGCCGCACGGCATGGCGGTGTCTCTCACTGCTCCGGAGGCGTTCCGGTTCACCTTCGACGCCGCACCCGAGCGCCACCTGCACGCCGCGCGACTGCTCGACCCGGCGTCGTCCGCCGCGGACTCGCCGGCCCTGCTGCCCGACGTGCTCACCGCGCTGATGCGCGACATCGGCCTGCCCAGCGGCCTCGCGGAGGTCGGGTACGCCGACGGCGACGTCGACGATCTCGTCGCGGGCGCCCTCAAGCAGCAGCGACTCTTGGCCACGGCTCCCCGTGAGGTCACCGGGGACGACCTCGCCGGCGTCTTCCGGAACTCCATGGAGCACTGGTGATCTGGTTCTTCAGACTGAGCGTGCTGGCCTACTTCGCCTCGGTGGCACTCGCCGCCGTGAGGTATCCCGACGAGGTTCCCGTGCACTTCGACGTGAACGGCAACGCAGACGCCTTCCAGGGCCGCGGGATCGCCGTGCTGTCGATGGCCGTGATCGGTCTGGTCCTCACCGGTCTACTCGGGCTGTGCCTGCACCACTTCCCCCGCGCCTCCCTGAAGCACATCAACGTGCCGCACAAGTCCTTCTGGTTGCAGCCGCAGAACACCGACACGTTGCGCCGGATGCTCCGCAACGACCTGGCCTGGATCGGTGGCTGTGTGATGACGTTGATGACCGTGATGCTGCTGATCACGGTCAAGGTCGCCGACGACCCGCAGCCGTCCCTGGGCACCGTGGGGGTCATCGCCCTTGTCGTGTTCCTCGTCGCCGTCTGCGGCCACATCATCCTGATGTACACCAGGCGCTACCGGCCGCCGCGGCCTTGAGGGAGACCGGATGAACGACGTGCTGGCCGGTCTCCGCCGGCGGGGTGTGACCGACGTGTCCGACTCGACCCTGGACCGCGCTCTCTACTCCTCCGACGCCTCGCTCTACCGGGTGGTCCCGCAGGCCGTCGTACGGCCCCGCCACCCTGACGAGCTGGCCGCCGTCCTCGAGGTCGCGCGGGAGGCCGGCACGTCGGTGACCATGCGTGGGGCCGGTACGTCGATCGCCGGCAACGCCGTGGGGCCGGGCATCGTCGTCGACACGTCGCGCTACCTCAACCGGATCATCACCGTCGATGCGGAGGCCCGTACGGCCCACGTGCAGCCGGGCGTCGTGCACGCCCAGCTGCAGCGCCGGTTGGCGCCTCTGGGGCTGCGCTACGGCCCCGACCCGTCGACCCACACCCGCTGCACCATCGGCGGCATGCTCGGCAACAACGCCTGCGGCTCCCGGGCCTTGGGCTTCGGGCGTACGTCGGACAACGTGGCCGGCCTCGACGTGGTCTTCGGCACCGGCGAGGCAGTCACGACTGCGCCCTCCAACACCGTGCGTGCCAGTGCCGTCGGAGCAGACCTCTTCGCGTTGGTGGACGCGTCGATGGCCCACGTGCGCACGGAGTTCGGCAGGTTCGGACGCCAGGTCAGTGGCTACTCGCTCGAGCACCTGCTGCCCGAGAAGGGGCGCCGACTCGATCGCTTCCTGGTCGGCTCGGAGGGCACCCTCGCGCTGATCGCCTCGGCCACCGTCGAGCTGGTGCCCGAGCCGGCGAGCACGGTCCTGGTGGCACTGGGCTATCCCTCGATGGTCGAGGCCGCCGACGTCGTGCCGGCGATCCTCGCCGCCGGTGGCCGGTCGCTGGTCGCCTGCGAGGGCCTCGACGCGCGCATCGTCGACGTGGTGAGGGCGTCGGGACGTCCGGTCCCCGACCTGCCGCGGGGAGCCGGCTGGTTGTTCGTCGAGGTCAGTGCCGCGTCGTCAGGTGAGGCCGAATCCCTTGCCGGGTTGGTGATTCGCGCCGCCGACGCCCTCGACCACCGCGTCGTCACCGCGCCGCCGGAACATGCCGCCCTGTGGCGGATCCGCGAGGACGGCGCCGGCCTGGCTGCGCGCAGCCTCGGCCGGCCGGCGTACTCGGGATGGGAGGACGCCGCCGTGCCGCCCGAGCACCTGGGCGCCTGGTTGCGCGACTTCGAGGAGCTGCTGCGCGCGCACGGGCTCGACGGCGTGCCCTACGGCCACTTCGGCGACGGCTGCGTGCATGTGCGGATCGACTTCGAGTTCGACGACGGGGGAGCGCGCTTCCGGTCGTTCCTCACCGACTGCGCGACGGCGCTGCGCCGCTACGGTGGCTCGCTCAGCGGTGAGCACGGCGACGGGCGGGCCCGCTCCGAGCTGCTGCCGATGATGTACGACGAGCACTCGATCGCACTCTTCATCGCGGCGAAGCGAATCTGCGATCCCGACAACCTGCTCAACCCCGGAGTGCTGGTCGACCCGGCACCTGTCGACGCCGATCTCCGGCCGGGTCGCCCGGTCGCCCCGGTGCGTCCGCTGCTCGCGCTGGCGCACGACGACGGGTCCCTGGGCAACGCGGTGCACCGGTGCACCGGCGTCGGCAAGTGCCTGGCCGACAACACCGGACCGGGTGGCGTGATGTGCCCGTCGTACACGGCGACGAGGGACGAGAAGGACTCGACCAGGGGCCGCGCCCGGGTGCTGCAGGAGGCGCTCGACGGGTCGCTGGTGGACGGGCTGGCGGACCCGGCGGTCTCCGAGGCGCTGGACCTCTGCCTGTCCTGCAAGGGATGTGCCCGCGACTGCCCGACTGGTGTCGACATGGCGACCTACAAGTCGGAGGTCCTCCACCAGCAGTTCAAGGGGAAGCGCCGGCCGCGCAGCCACTACACGCTGGGTCGCCTTCCACGGTGGGCGCGACTCGCGTCGCGGGCCGCGCCGGCGCTCAACGCGTCGCTGCGGGTCAAGCCGCTGGCCAACCTGGCCCGCGCCGTCGCCGGCATGGACCAACGGCGCGGCCTCCCGACCTTCGCCCGGTCGTCGCTGCGTCGCCTGACCCGGGCGAAGGAGACCGCTGCCCCCGACGTGTGGCTCTGGGCCGACTCGTTCACCGACCACTTCTCACCTTCGTCGGGGTTGGCCGCGATCCGGGTCCTCGAGGCGGCGGGCCTGCGGGTACGGGTCATCGACGAGACCGCCTGCTGCGGCCTGACCTGGATCACCACCGGCCAGCTCGACGCGGCCCGCACGATCGTGGCGCGCGCCGTCTCGACGCTGCACCCCTACGTCGCGTCAGGGGTTCCCGTGATCGGGCTCGAGCCGTCCTGCCTGGCCTCCTTGCGCAGCGACGCGACCGAGCTGGTGCCCGGTGAGCGCACGACCGCGGTGGCAGGTGGCGTGCGGACCCTGGCCGAGTTCCTCACCTCGATCGACTGGACGCCGCCCGACCTGACCGGCGTCGAGGTCGTCGCCCAACCGCACTGCCACCACGCGTCCGTGCTCGGATGGGAGGCCGACGAGGCCCTGTTGCGCCGGGCGGGCGCCACCGTCACGAGGTTGGGCGGCTGTTGTGGCCTGGCCGGCAACTTCGGCGTGGAACGCGGTCACTACGAGGTGTCGGTGGCCGTGGCCGAGCACACGCTGCTGCCCGCCGTACGCGCTGCGGGTCCGGAGGCGGTGGTCCTGGCCGACGGCATGTCGTGCCGGGTGCAGCTCGACGACCTGGCCGGCGTGCGCGCCCTGCACCTGGCCGAGCTGCTCGCGGGGGCGCGGACGTAGGATCTGGGCATGAATCCCCGCTACCGCCGTCTTGTCATCCCTGTGGCGCTGGTGGGGCTGCTGCTCGTCGTCGTCGTCGCCGCGCTGGTGAAGTGATGGCCGCCGAACCCCTGCTGCGGGCCCTGGCGCGGATGCGCGGGCTGATGCTCGACGACACCGTCCTGGTGCGGGCCGTCGCCTCTGGTCGCCAGCGCGGCCAGGAGACGAAGTTCAAGCGCGTCGAGCTGCGCTACGTCGACCTCAAGGCCGGCCGCCACCTGCAGGTCACGGCGTACGACGACACGCAGGCGCACACCTCCAACCACGCCGGTGACGCCGCGAGGGATGCGGTCGACGACCTGTTGGACCAGCCGTTCGCGAACTGGCACGTCGAGACCACCACCGAGCAGCACCAGATCCGGGTGACCAAGAAGCTCGAGGCGATGGTGCACACCAGTGCACGTGAGGCCGAGGTCGAGGCCGAGCGCGGTCACGACAAGCCCAAGCAGCGGCTTCTCCCCGAGGACGACCCGGTCCTGGTGGCCCTCGGCATCTCCGACGCCCAGGGCCGGATCAAGCCGACCCGTCAGGCCAAGTACCGACAGGTGGAGGAGTTCCTGCGACTGCTCGACGCCTCGATCACCGACGCAGTGGCCAAGGGCGCCCTGCGCAAGGCGACCGCCGACGAGCCGTTGCGCATCGTCGACCTCGGCTGCGGCAACGCCTACCTGACCTTCGCCGCACACCGCTACCTCAGCCACGTCCGCGGGCTGCCGGTGCACCTCACCGGCGTCGACGTGAAGCAGCAGTCGGCCACCCACAACAGCGGCGTCGCGGAGGGCCTGGGCATCTCTGACGAGACCGACTTCGTGGTCGGCTCCATCGCGGGTGCGTCACTGGAGCGACGGCCCGACGTCGTACTCGCCCTGCATGCGTGTGACACCGCGACCGACGAGGCCCTGGCGAGGGCTCTCGACTGGGAGGCCGCGCTGGTGCTGGCCGCGCCGTGCTGCCACCACGACATCTCCGCCCAGCTGCGGCGCAACCCCACGCCCGCGCCGTACTCCATGCTGACCCGGCACGGCATCCTCCGTGAGCGGTTCGCCGACACCCTCACCGACGCGTTGCGCGCCTCGATCCTGCGGGTGCTCGGCTACAAGGTCGACGTCGTCGAGTTCGTCGAGAGCCAGCACACGCCGCGCAACACCCTGCTGCGGGCGGTGCGTGCCGGCGGCCGGGTCAAGGGCGGCAGCGTGCGCAAGGAGTACGACGACCTGACCGAGACCTGGGGAGTGCGCCCGAAGCTGGCCGACCTGGTGGGGGTCTGATGCGGGGATGGTTCGCGGCGGCGGTCATCGTCGCGCCCTTCGCCATGGGTGTCGCCGCCGCGGACACCGGGCCCAGGCCCGACGTGGTCTGCTCGTTCAAGGACCCGGCGATCAACGAGTCCAGCGGGCTGGTCGTGCGCCCCGACACGATGATCACGATGAACGACTCGGGCGACACGGCCAGGGTCTTCTTCATCGATCCGGACGACTGCTCCACCACGTCCCAACGTGACTACCCCGGCATCGCGAAGGACGTCGAGGCGATCGCCCCGGCCGCGGACGGCGAGCAGGCGGTCTGGGTGGCCGACATCGGCGACAACCGGGCCAGCCGGCACGACCTTGCCGTCGTGCGGGTGCCGTTCGACGGCTCCTCGACGGATCGCCACGAAGTCTCCTGGCAGGGCGGTCCCGAGGACGCCGAGACGCTCATGGTGCACCCCGTCACCGGGCGGCTCTACGCCGTGACCAAGGGAGTCCTCGGCGGCCAGGTCCTCGAGGCCCCGGCCACTCTCGGGCCCGGCCGCAATGTCTTCAAGCCCGTGGGGGAGACCTCGGGACTGATCACCGACGGGGCGTTCTTCCCCGACGGCTTGCACTTCGTGCTGCGCAACTACGGCAAGGCCTACGTCTACGACACCGCGACGATGAGCGAGATCGGCGACTTCGAGCTGCCCTCGCAACAACAGGGCGAAGGGCTCGCGGTCGGCCCCGACGATCGCATCTACCTGAGCTCGGAGGGCGTCCACGCCAAGGTGCTGCGGGTCGACGTGCCGCGGCCGATCCGTGAGGCCATGGACGCCGGCTCCAGCCCCTCGGGCACCGCCTCCCCGGACGCCGGCGCGTCGGGCACCGCGTCCCCCGACGCCAGCGCGTCGGACGGCGACACGACGTCAGCCAGCTCCGACGAGGACTCCCAACGCGACGTCTGGCCCTGGGCCGTCGGCGGACTCTTCGGTCTCGCCGCGGTCGTCGTACTCCTCCGCTCCCTCAAACCGAGATAGTCCCTGACGTTTCGGCCCCACAACCGGGATAGTCCCTGACGTTTCGGCCCCTGGAGGGACCGAAACGTCAGGGACTATCGCGATGCGAGGACCGAAACGTCAGGGACTATCGAGAGGTCAGAGCTGGCCGACGACGTGGTCGATGCAGGCGGTGAGCTTCTCGACGTCGGACGGGTCGACCGCGGGGTACATCGCGATGCGGAGCTGGTTGCGGCCCAGCTTGCGGTAGGGCTCGGTGTCGACGACGCCGTTGGCCCGCAGGGTCGCAGCGATCGCCGCCGCGTCGATCGCGTCGTCGAAGTCGATGGTGCCGATCACCAGTGAGCGGTGGTCGGGGTTCTCGACGTACGGCGTGGTGTAGGCCGTCCTCTCGGCCCAGCCGTAGAGCGCGTCGGACGAGGCGGTGGTGCGCTCGACCATGCCCTTGAGGCCGCCGTTGGCGTTCATCCAGTCCAGCTGCTCGGCCATCAGGAACAACGTGGCGACCGACGGCGTGTTGTAGGTCTGGTTCTTCGCGGAGTTGTCGATCGCCGTGGGCAGGTCGAAGAACGCCGGGATGTGGCGACCGCTGGCCGCGATGGACGCGGCCCGCTCGAGAGCGGCCGGCGACATGATCGAGATCCACAGGCCGCCGTCGGAGGCGAAGCACTTCTGCGGCGCGAAGTAGTAGGCGTCGACCTCGTTGAGGTCGACCGGCAGGCCGCCGGCGCCGGAGGTCGCGTCGACCAGCACCAGCACGTCGTCGGCGGCACCCGCGGGGCGTACGACGGGAGCCATCACCGCGGTCGAGGTCTCGTTGTGGGCCCAGGCGTAGACGTCGATGCCGTCCTCGGCGACCGCGTCGGGACGCGAACCGGTGGGGGCCTCGATCACCGACGGGTCGGCCAGCCACGGCGCCTGCTTGGCGGCCTTGGCGAACTTGGAGGAGAACTCACCGAAAGTGAGGTGCTGGCTCTTCTCGCGGATCAGGCCGAAGGTGGCGATGTCCCAGAAGGCGGTGGCGCCACCGTTGCCGAGCACGACCTCGTGGCCCTCGGGCATGTCGAACAGTGCGGCGAGACCCTCGCGCACCCGGCCGACGGTGTTCTTGACCGGGGCCTGGCGGTGCGACGTACCGAGCAGCTTGTCGCCGGTGGCGGCGAGCGCCTCGAGGTGCGAGGTCTGGATCTTGGAGGGCCCGGCGCCGAAGCGTCCGTCGGCGGGGAGCAGGTCAGCGGGGATCTGGATGTCGGTCACGATCGGACAACCTCATCTTCGTTCAGGGGTGAGTTACCTGACCACGCTGTCAGCGAAGCCCTATTGTGTCATCCGGCTCAAGCCACTGACGAATGGAGTCCACACGGTGACGGCATCCGCTGACCTGCGCATCGCACGGGTCGGCTTCGGCCACAGCGACGCCCTGCGGCTGATCGAGGACGTGCAGCTCGAGTACGTCGAGAGGTACGGCGGCCGCGACGACACCCCACTCGACCCCGCCATGTTCGAACCGCCGGGCGGCAGCTTCTTCGTGGGCTACGTGGACGACGAGCCGGTGGCCTCGGGTGCGTGGCGCAGGCGGGACGACGTACTCGCGCTCGGGTCGCGCACCACCGCCGAGATCAAGCGGATGTACGTCGTGCCGCGGGCTCGCCATCGCGGCCTGGCGCGGGTGATGCTGGCCCATCTGGAGACCACGGCGGCGCAGGCCGGGGCCGAGGTGCTGATCCTGGAGACCGGTGAGCGTCAGCCCGAGGCCATCGCGTTGTACGAGACCTCGGGCTACACGCCCATCGACGGTTTCGGCTACTACAAGGACGAGCCGATCTCCCGCTGCCTCGCCAAGGCGCTCGGTCAGTCGCGCACCCGGTCGTAGGTCAGGAACAACGCCCCACTGTCGAGCACGACGCTCTCGCGCAGCGACCACAGGCGGGGGGCGAAGGACGACTCCCCGAAGAGCGCGACGCCCGACCCGAGCGTCATCGGGCTGACCTTGAGGACCAGGACGTCGATCTCGTCGTGCAGTGCGCCGGCGAGGTCGCCGCCGCCGACCAGCCAGATGCCCTTGCCGTCGCGTTGCTTCAACGCCCGCACCGCCTCGACGGGGTCGCTGTCGACGACCTCGACGCCCGGATCCGTGCTGGGCGGGAGGGACCGGGAGAAGACCACCTGCGAGAGGTGCGGGTAGGCATTGGTGAGCCCGGCGTCCAGGCCGATTTGATAGGTACGGCGACCGCTCACCACCGTGTCGAAGAGAGTGCCCTCCTCGGTGATGCCGAGCGCGGAACGGGCGGGGCCGGGCAACGCCTCCGGATAGTGCGCCACCAGATGGGCGACGTAGTCCTCGGCCATCGGCCACCAGCCGTCGGGGCCGGTCGGGTCACCTCGGTCGGGTCCGGCGATGTGACCGTCGAGGGTCGTGGCGATGAAGTAGGTGAGGGCACGCATGTCGGTGAGTCTGCCGGAGGACGCCAAGAAGTGGCCCGGAGGCCGGGCCCCTCCTCGTCAACGGCTCAGACGACGTGTTGGATTGTCGCTTCACCGCGACCCGCTCGTTCCTCGCTCCCGCGGCTCAGACGACGTCGCGTCGCCGTACCAGCCACAGGGCGATCGCCGGCAGCACCACCACGTAGGCCAGCACGGTCCATGTCGCCTGCGTCCCGGAGAGCACGTCCAGCACACCCGGCGTGCCGTCGCCTCCGCGCTCGACGCCCACGATCGAACCGATCAGGGAGCCCGCCGCGGTGCCGGGCAGCACCTGGGTGAACGCGTCGACCGGTGAGAGCAGCTGCCCGACGCCGCGCAGCAGGTTCTCGATGACCAGCGCCCAGACCAGGCCCAGGCCGACCGACAGCGCCGGTCCGCGAGCCACGGTGCCGAGCACGAAGCCCGCCAGCGCCCACATCTCGAGGACCAGGAACCCGGCCCCGAAGGACTCCGCCATGGCGCCGAGGGAGGGCCACACGACCGACTGGCCCTCGGTGCCGGCGATCACCAGTGAGCAGCCGAGGTCGAGGAGCAGGGACGCGACCATCACGCCGAGCACGGCGACGGTCACCGAGACCAGCGACCCGGCGATCACCGAGGTGCGTGACGGGCCCTGGGTGAAGACCGTCTTCCACGTGCCCCAGCCGTAGCCGTTGCCGGCCACGATCGCGCCGAGCACCATCATCAGCGCCCCGCCGAACATCGGCATTCCCTGCACGAAGACGTCGGGCACGTTGGCCGGCATCATCTCCGCGAGCAGGGCCGCCTTCGTCGTACCCTCGTTGCTGAAGCTGCTGTCCCCGCTCGTGTAGGACAGGTAGTTGAACAGGTAGCCGAACATCAGGCTCAGCGCCATCCAGGCGCCGATGGTGACCCACACCGCCGGCCACTTCCGCAGGCGCAGGACCTCTGCGCGGGTGCTTGCGATCAGGGCGTTCATGACACTGCCTCCATGTTGTTCTCGTCGGGTTGCGAGTCGGCCGTCATCTCGAAGAAGACCGACTCGAGGGTCCGTTCGGTGGACCCGATCCGGTGTACGTCGACCCCGCGCGACACGAGTGCCCGGGTGAGGCCAGGGGCCCGATCGGGTGCGACGTCGAGCAGCACGTCCTCCCCGTCGAGGTGGACGGCGTCCTCGCCGGCGACCTCCATCGCCACCGCGAGCGTGGCGTCGACGGGGAACCCGCGTACGACGAGCGAGGCGCCGCCGCGCAGGTCGGCCACGGTCGACTCCCGCAGCAGCCGGCCCTTGTTGATCACGCCGACCCGGTCGCAGATCTCCTGCACCTCGTCCAGCAGGTGGCTGGAGAGCAGCACGGTCTGCCCGCCGCGGGCCAGCTCGACGATCAACGACCGCATGTCGGCCATGCCCGCAGGGTCGAGCCCGTTGGTCGGCTCGTCGAGCATGATCAGCTCGGGGTCGCCCATCAGTGCCGAGGCAACGCCGAGGCGCTGCTTCATGCCGAGGGAGTAGGACTTGAACTTGTCGCTACCCCGGTCGGCCAGGTCGACTCGGACCAGGGCCGCGGCGGCCGCCGACTCCGGAAGACCGCGGTAGCGGGCCATCACCCGGAGGTTGTCGAGCCCGGAGAGGTAGGGGTAGAAGCCCGGCCCCTCGATCAGCGCGCCGATGCGTGCGGTCACGTCGGGACGCCCGGCGGGCTGCCCCAGGACACTCGCCGAGCCGGCCGTGGGCCGGATCAGGCCGAGCATCATGCGCAAGGTCGTCGTCTTGCCCGCACCGTTGGGCCCGAGGAAGCCGTAGACCTCGCCTGTCTTCACGGTCATGTCGACCCCGTCGACGGCCAGGCGGTCGCCGTACTTCTTGGTCAACCCGTGTGTCTCCACCACGTTTTCGTTCATGCCCTCGAGGTTTCCGTGGATCCCGCCGTACGGCGTCAGCCCGGAAGAGGCGCCCCGCTACGCAAAAACGCGTACAGCACCCGCGGCCCACGGGTCTAGGCTGAGTCTCGATTCGAACTCGGGAGTGATGCAGATGCGCTTCGAGGCACTCGGACCTCTGCGAGTTCTCGACGACGGCCAGGACGTGACGCCTGCCGGAAGGCTGCAGCGGATCATGCTGGGTTGGTTGCTCCTCCGAGCGAACCAGACCGTGCGCGACGACCTCCTGATCGAGGCGCTCTGGCCTGGCGATGTCGCTGCCCGCACCCCAGCCCGGCTGCAGGTGCTGACCCACCGGCTGCGGGCGATGCTCGACGATCCCGAGCGACTCTCGCGCGAAACCTTCGGATACCGGCTGCGCGTCGAGCGTGACGAGTACGACGTGGCGGGGTTCGACGACCTGGCTGCCCGGGTGCTGGCCCTCGAGGGAGATCCGGCGGCGGTGTCGAGACATGCCCGTGAGGCGCTCGACCTGTGGCGGGGGGCGCCGATGGCCGATGTCGAGGAGCTGGCGTTGGCACCTGAGCTGCAGCGCTGGAGCGCTCGCCGCCTGATGGTGCTGGAGTCCCTGGCCGAGGCCGACCTGGCCCTCGGAAACCACGGCGCGGTGCTGCCCGAGCTGGAGCTGGCGGCTCGGGAACACCCCTTGGACGAAGGCCTCCAGCTCTTGCTCATGCGGGCGCTGCACCTTGCCGGGCGCCCGGCCGACGCGCTCGGGGCGTACGCCGCTGCGCACGCGAGCCTGGGTGAGGAGCTCGGCCTCGAACCGGGTGCCGCCCTCCGCGACCTGCAGGCCCGGATCCTCGCCGGCGACGAGGCCGAGCCACCGGCCAAGCCACGGCCGACGCCGGCGCAGCTGCCCGCTGGCGCCTCCCGTCTCTTCGGGCGTGACCAGGACCTCGCCCGGCTCGACAAGCAGTGGGGTGAGACCGATGAGGCTGGTGTTTGGGTGATCACCGGAACCGCAGGCGTCGGCAAGACCGCCTTCGCCGTGCAGTGGGCGCGCCAGCATCGCGCCGACTACCCCGACGGCCAGCTGTTCTACGACCTGCGCGGATTCAGCGCCGACAACCCTGCCGCGCCGGCCGACGTGCTGGGCGTGTTCCTGCGCGGTCTTGGTTTCGACACGGCCGGCCTCTCCGAGGACGAGGACGAGCGAGCCGCCCTGTTCCGGAGCATGGTCGACGGTCGCCGCCTGCTGATCGTGCTCGACAACGCGCGGTCGGCTGATCAGGTGCGCCCGTTGCTGCCCGCGACGCAGGGCTGCTGTGTGCTGGTGACGAGTCGTGAGAGCCTGACCGGTCTCGCCGTTCGCGAGGGTGCGCAGACCGTGGACCTGCCGCCACTCAACGACCAGGACTCCCTGGATCTCCTCGTTGAGCTGACCGACGACCGAGTGCGCGAAGAGTCCGCGCCCGCCGCCGAGCTCGTGCGTCTGTGTGCGCGCCTTCCGCTGGCGCTGCGGATTGCCGCCGAGCAGGTGCGCGCACATCCCGACCGCAAGGTTGCCGCCCTTGTCGCCGAACTCTCAGGAGAACACGACCGCCTGGATCTGCTCGATGCCGGCGACGGCCCCGCGACCGACGTACGCGCGGTCTTCTCGTGGTCCTACGAGTCGCTTCCCGCCGAGGCAGCGCGACTCTTCCGCCACTTCGGCATGTTGCCGGGAAAGGACGCGGGGCTCCACGCCCTGGCCGCGTTGAGCGATCGCGACGCGAACGACGTACGCCGCAGTCTTGCGGTCCTGCTCCGCGCCCACCTCATCACCGAGTCGCCGGCCAGGCGCTACTTCCAACACGACCTGTTGCGCGCGTACGCCGGTGAGGGAGCGCGCCTTCTCGAGTCCGACGACGCCCGACGGGCTGCGCGGTCGAGGTTGCTCGGCCACTACTCGCGCCGGGCTGCCTTGGCCGACGACCTGCTGCGCCCGGCCGAGACGTTCAGCAAGGCCCGGATCCGTGAGCCGCACCCTGTGGTCCCGGAGTTCGCCGGGAGATCCGAGGCACTGGCGTGGATGGCGCGGGAGCTGCCGAACGTGCTGGCCGCCGTCGATGACGTCGGACCCAGCGACGCCCATCGCGTGGTCGAGCTGGCCCAGTCGTTCTCCGATCTGCTCAGCAGCCACGGGCGCATCGAGGAGGGCGACCGGTTGCATCGGCGCGCTCGAGACATCGCGCGCGATCACGGCGATCCACGCAGTGAGGCGCTGGCCGAGTCGTCCCTGGGGGTCAACCGGGCCCGCAGCGGTGATCCGGGCTCCGCCAGGGAACACTTCCTGCGCTCCCTGGCCATCCACGAGCACCGCACGCACGACCCCGTCGGACGAGCCGCGCTCGAGGGCAACCTGGGTGCGTTGGCCTACGTGCGTGGTGACCTGGGAGAGGCCGCCCGGCTTGCCGAGAGCTCGAGGTCGGCCTTCGAGGCGGCCGGCGAGCGCAGGCGCACTGCGCTTCAGGCCACGAACCTGGCCTCGATCCTGAAGGCACAGGGCGAGACGGTCCGGCCGGGTGAGCTGGTCGCGGAGTCGGTGTCGATAGCGCGCGCCGATGGGCTGTGGGCGGAGTTGTCGACGGGGCTGAACAGTCTGGCCGACCTGCGCTACGAGGCCGGCGACCTCGACGCCGCCACCGCGTTGGCAGTGGAGGCCTCGGAGGTTGCGTCGGACCACGGGTTCCACGAGATCGAAGCGGATGCCCAGGCCACCCTCGGCGACATCGCGCATGCCCGGGGAGACTTCCGCGAGGCGCAGGAGATCTTTCGCACGGCCCTACGTGGTGCCCACATGTCCGGACACGTGCTGACGGTCGCCGTGTGCCTGCGTGGCTTTGCGCGCGCGGTGTCCGGCGAGGACCCGGCGGGCGGGCTTGCCTACTGCCGTGAGGCCGTCGACTACGCATCCACCAACGGGCTGACCCGCGTCGAGGTCACCGTGCGGCTCGACCTGGCACGGCACCTGGACCGTCGCGGCGATCGCGCCGGCGCACTGGTCGAGGTGGACCGGGCCGCTGCGCTGTGCGAGGGGTCGGACGACCGGCTGGTCAGCGAGGTGGCTCGCATCCGTGCCGAGCTCGCAGCGTGACGGCAGGGCGGCCTACGCGCGATTGCGTACGCCGCCACCGCGTCGGGTCGTACGACGAACGCGCCCGACTGCCCTAGCGTCGTGGGCATGAACTCGACGTTGTCCGTGCTCTGGCGCCGGTGGTGGCTCGTCCCTGTCCTGGTGATCGTCACCGGCGGCTCCGGCGCGGTGAACCTCGGTGAGCGTGGCGACTTCCACCCCGGCTCGGCGCTGGCGGGGGGCATTGCCGCCGTCGTGCTCGCCGTGCTCTCGGCGGCCGTGCTGTTCCTGATCGACCGCTGGCCGGCGGCCGTGGTCGCCAACGGGCTCCTGGTCGGCGTGTACTTCGCGGTGGGTGGCAACAACGGGCCGATCTTCTTCACCGTCGTGGCGGCGGCCTTCCTGGTCGCGACGCGGCGCCGCTTCCGCGCGTGGTGGCCGCTGGTGCTCGGCTCGGGTGTGCTGGTGTGGGCGGGGCTCCTGGTCCGTGGACTCCGGTGGGACGAGTTCGACGTCGGCATGTGGCAGTCGATCGGAGTGGGGGCCCTGGTCTCCGCCGCCGCGTCGATCGCCACGGCGGTGCGCACCCGCGACGAGGCCCGGGTCATCGACAGGCAGCGCGCGGCCACCGAGGAGCAGCTACGGATGGCCCAGGACCTGCACGACGGCGTCGGTCACGGACTGGCCGTGATCGCGATGCAGGCCGGCGTCGCGTTGCACGTGCTCGAGAAGGACCCGGCCGCCGTACGCGAGGCCCTCGAGGCGATCCGCGGCACCAGCCGCGAGTCGCTCGACGCCCTGCGCAGCGAGCTCTCGCAGCTGACTGGCGACGCGGCGCCCCGCGCACCGCGTCGAGGGCTCGCGGAGCTGTCGACGCTGGTCGAGCGGGTGCAGGCGGCCGGCCCGACCGTGCGGGTCAACGACACCGCGGGCGACCTGCCCGACGACGTCGACGCCGCGGCCTACGCCCTCGTGCAAGAGTCGCTGACCAACGTGCTGCGCCACGCCGACGCGTCGACGGTGAGCGTCGCCCTCGAGCGGTCCGGCGACGCACTGGAGGTCTCGATCTCCGACGACGGGCGTGGGGGAGTGGTGCACGATGAGGGCATGGGTCTTCGGGGCATGCGCGAGCGGGTGACCGCCCTGGGCGGGACCTTCGAGGCGGGCCCGACCGACCAGGGCTTCCGGGTGCATGCCGTGCTGCCGGTGGGCGCATGATCCGCGTCGCGCTGGTCGACGACCAGGCACTGGTGCGGGTCGGCCTGCGCACCCTGGTCGCCGGCGAGGACGACCTCGAGCTGGTCGGCGAGGCCGAGGACGGTCGCGGCGCGCTGATGATGATCCGCCGCGAACGGCCCGACGTGGTGCTCTGCGACATCCGGATGCCGGTGATGGACGGCCTCGAGCTGCTGCGTTCCGTCGGCCAGGACGCCGACCTGGCCGACGTGCGCATGGTCATGCTGACCACGTTCGAGCTCGACGAGTACGTCTTCGAGGCGTTGCGCCTGGGCGCCTCCGGATTCCTGCTCAAGGACGCCGAGCCGACCGCCCTCCTCGACGCGATCCGGGTGGTGGCCCAAGGCGGCTCCCTGCTCGCACCTTCGGTCACGCGGCGGGTGATCGAGCACTTCGGCACCGGCGCGCAGACCCGCCGTACGCCGCACCCGCAGCTCGGCCAGCTCACCGAGAGGGAACGCGAGATGGTGGCGTGGGTGGCCACCGGCAGGTCCAACCAGGAGATCGCCGAAGAGCTGGTGGTCAGCCCCGACACCGTGCGCACGCACGTGTCCCGCGCCATGGTGAAGCTGCACGCGCGCGACCGGGCCCAGCTCGTCGTCTTCGCGATCCAGTCGGGCCTCGAACCACCGGAGTCCCCACCCAGCCGTTAGATTCGTCGCATGATCTCGGGACAGACCCCAGCACTCTGGGATGCGGAAGCAGACACCTTCGACGACGAGGCCGATCACGGGCTTCGGGACCCGGCCACTCGGGAGGCGTGGCGCCGGCTGTTGCTCGGCGTACTGCCGGACGAACCGTCGAAGATCGCCGACCTCGGCTGCGGCACCGGCACGCTGTCGGTGCTCCTCGCCGAGAGCGGCCACCAGGTCGACGGCATCGACTTCTCGTCGTCGATGGTGGCCCGCGCGCAGGCCAAGGGCCGTGAGCGCGGCGTCAGCGCCAGGTTCACGGTCGACGACGCGAGTGCGCCGACGTTGGCGCGACGGGCATACGACGTCGTGCTCAGCCGGCACGTGCTGTGGGCGATGAAGGACCCGGTCGAGACGATCGCGCGGTGGTGCGACCTGCTCCGCCCGGGCGGCATCCTCGTGCTGGTCGAGGGGTCCTGGTCCACCGGCGCGGGCCTGACCGCCGACGAGGCCTCGCAGGCCGTGCGGGTGCACCGGCTGCGCGCCAAGATCACCCCGCTGACCGACCCGGTGCTGTGGGGCAAGGAGATCACCGACGAGCGCTACCTGCTGGTCAGCACCCGCTGACCGACGCGCGACCCGCGCGGCTGTCCACGGGCGAGCGGCCCGTAGGACAGGCAACCGGGGTGCCCGCACGCCCTGCTGCGCGTGCCGACGACCACGGTCGAGGCCACTTGCCTGCCCGACGGCACACCACGACCCGTGACGGCGGTTAGCCTGCAGGTCATGGGAATCTTCAACGCGGCATCCGCCCGGGACGTCGAGGCGCTGCGCGCCCGCATCGGCCGGCTCGAGGCGCTGGTCGAGCTGCTCGCCCGCCACCAGGGCATCTCGGAGCACGAGATCAGCCAGGTCATGGGCCCGACGGTGTCCACCGTCTCCACACCGCATGCCACGGGGACACCGATCTCGGCTCGCGTCCGGCAGTTGGCGATCGAGGGCAAGAAGATCCAGGCGATCAAGGTGCATCGCGAGGAGACCGGCCTCGGCCTCAAGGAGGCCAAGGACGCGGTCGAGTCCCTCTGAGCGACTGTCGGCGGGTGTTACTTGGCCCAGTCGGTGTTCCAGCCCTCGACCGAGTCGGCCGGGCGCGGGTCGGGTCCGGTGTAGATCGCGGACGGGCGGATCAGGCGCCCGGTGCGCTTCTGCTCGAGGATGTGCGCCGACCAGCCGCCGGTGCGGGCGCAGGTGAACATCGAGGTGAACATCGGCGCCGGGACCTCGGCGAAGTCGAGGACGATGGCGGCCCAGAACTCGACGTTCGTCTCGAGCACGCGGTCGGGACGACGCTCGCGGAGCTCGGCCAGAGCGGCCTTCTCCAGTGCCTCGGCGACGGCGTAGCGGGGTGCGTCGAGCTCCTTCGCCGTGCGGCGCAGCACGCGGGCGCGGGGGTCCTCGGCGCGGTAGACGCGGTGGCCGAAGCCCATCAGTCGCTCGCCGCGGTCGAGCAGTCCCTTGACGTACGCCGTGGCGTCGCCCGACTCCTCGACGTCCGCGATCATGCCGAGCACGCGCGAGGGGGCGCCGCCGTGCAGCGGGCCGCTCATCGCGCCGATCGCGCCCGAGAACGCGGCGGCCACGTCGGCGCCGGTGGAGGTGATCACGCGGGCCGTGAAGGTGGAGGCGTTCATGCCGTGCTCGGCAGCCGAGCTCCAGTAGGCGTCGATCGCCTTGACGTGCTTGGGGTCGGCCTCGCCCTTCCAGCGGATCAGGAACTTCTCGGCGAGGGTCCTGCCCTCGTCGACGAGCTTCTGGGGTACGACGGGCTGGTTCAGGCCGCGGGCCGACTGGGCGGCGTACGACAGCACCATGACCGCGACGCGGGCGAGGTCCTCGCGGGCCTGCTCGTCGGAGATGTCGTAGGTCTGGCCGAAGCCGAAGGCCGGCGCGAGCATCGCCACGGCCGCCTGGACGTCGACGCGCACGTCGCCGGTGTGGATCGGCAGGTTGTAGGGCTCGGCGGCCGGCAGGCCGGGGGTGTAGGAACCGTCGATCAGCAGGCCCCAGACGTTCTCGAACGGGACCCGTCCGACGATGTCCTCGATGTCGACACCGCGGTAACGGAGCGCGGAGCCTTCCTTGTCGGGTTCGGCGATCTCGGACTCGAATGCGATGACGCCCTCAAGGCCGTGGTGAACCTCGGTCATAACGGGTGGCTCCTTTGCCGTGCTGCAGTGTCGGACCTTTGCATTCTGCCCCCAGCCTCGAAGCAGCGACAGAACGGGGTCTCGACCCGTGGTCCGCGGCCGCCGGTGCGCCCGTAGGCTCGCGGTGTGGAATCAGCACCGTGGGCGACGCAGCGCCAGGAGTACTCCCGCATCGGCATCGTCGAGAGCGCCCTGCCCGAAGACCCGCTCGAGCTCTTCCGTTCCTGGTACGGCGACGCAGGCACCCTGCCCGAGCCGAACGCGATGGTGGTGGCCACCGTCTCTGCCGACGGGCAGCCCTCGGCGCGCACCGTCCTCTTGAAGGGGCTCGACCCCCGAGGCTTCTGCTTCTTCACCAATCTCCAGTCCCACAAGGGATCTGACCTCGCAGCGAACCCGCGGTGCGCGCTCCTGTTCCCATGGCACGCGCTCCAGAGGCAGGTCCGTGTCGAGGGCGCGGCGGTGCTGTTGCCTCGCGACGAGGTGGCGGCGTACTTCGCGACCCGGCCGCGCGGAGCCCAGCTCGGCGCGTGGGCCTCGCCGCAGTCGCAGGTGGTCACCGAGGCCGGCCTCCATGAGCGGTACGACGACGCGGCCGCGCGCATGCCGGGGGAGATCGAGGTGCCCGAGCACTGGGGCGGGTACGTCGTCGCGCCGGAGTCGATCGAGTTCTGGCAGGGACGCGAGAACCGCATGCACGACCGGTGGCGCTACCGCCGTTCGGGGGACCACTGGCGCCGTGAGCGCCTAGCCCCCTGATCGACCCGTCGTGAGTTCTGTCGGACTCACAACGGGTCGACGTGAAAAACACTTGTGAGTGAGTGCTCACTCATTTACTCTTTCCGGCGTGACTCCTCGCGCCAAACCCCTGTCGCCCGCGGACCGACGCCAGGCGATCCTCGACGCCGTCGTGCCGCTGGTCATCGAGCACGGCGGAGACCTGAGCACCCGGCTGATCGCCGAGGCGGCCGGGGTCGCCGAGGGCACCATCTTCCGGGTCTTCGCCGACAAGACCGAGCTGATGTGGGCGGTCGCCGAAGAGACGATCAACCCCTCCCACGGGCGCGAGGAGTTCGACGCGATGCTGGCCGACACCGACGACCTCCACGAGCGCGTCCGCCGGGCCGCGGAGTCCCTGACCGTCCAGATGCGGCGGTCGTTGACGGTGATGTTCGCGGTCCGCTCCTACTTGATGAAGCACGGCCCGCGCCCCGATCCCGATGACCCGCCGCGTCCACCCGAGTTCCTGGTCCGCGCCAACCGCGACCTGCTCGAGATGCTGGCCACGCTCTTCGCGCCGTACGCCGACAAGATGCGCGTGCCACCCGCGACCGCCGCGGTCGTCCTCCGTTCCCTGGTCTTCGGGTCCCGCCATCCCGGCATGGAGCTCGACGCCGATCTCACGTCCGACCAGATCGCCGACATCATCGTCGGCGGAGTCATGCTCCCCGGGGAGGAAGCCTGATGTTGCTCCGTCTCATGCGCACCTATCTCGCGCCGTACAAGGGTTGGATCGCGATCGTGGTCGCGCTCCAGTTCATCTCGACCGTGGCGATGCTGTTCCTGCCGAGTCTCAACGCCGACATCATCGACCAGGGTGTGGCCGAAGGAGACACGGGCTACATCATGCGCGTCGGAGGCATCATGCTCGGCGTCTCGCTCGTGCAGATCGTCTGCTCCGTGGTCGCCGTCTGGTTCTCGGCGCGTACGGCGATGGCGTTCGGCCGCGACCTGCGCGCGGCCGTCTTCCACCGCGTCGGCACGTTCTCCGGCCGCGAGGTCGGGCAGTTCGGTGCGCCCTCGCTGATCACCCGCAACACCAACGACGTGCAGCAGGTGCAGATGCTGGCGCTGATGACCTGCACCATGGCCGTCGCCGTGCCGATCATGATGGTCGGTGGCGTGCTGATGGCGATGCGCGAAGACCTCGGTCTGTCGTGGCTGCTCGCGATCGTCGTACCCGCGCTCTTCCTGGCCGTCGGCGTGGTGGTCTCGCGCATGGTGCCCAACTTCCGACTGGTCCAGGAGCGCATCGACGGCGTCAACCGGGTGCTGCGCGAGCAGATCACCGGCATCCGCGTGGTGCGCGCGTTCGTGCGTGAGCCCCATGAGACCCGCCGATTCCAGAAGGCCAACGACGACCTGACGGACGTCTCGGTCAAGGCCGGCCGCTGGATGGCCACGATGTTCCCGCTGGTGATGCTGATCGTGAACGTCTCGAGCGTCGCGGTGCTGTGGTTCGGCGGACACCGCGTCGACAGCGGTCAGATGGAGGTCGGCGCCCTGACCGCGTTCCTGTCCTACCTGATGCAGATCCTGATGTCGGTGATGATGGGCACCTTCATGCTGATGATGATCCCGCGCGCGGCGGTCTGCGCCGACCGGATCACGGAGGTCCTCGACACCGACACCAGCGTCGTGCCGCCCGCGCAGCCGGTCACCTCGGTGCAGCAGTCCGGCCACCTGGTCCTCGACGGAGTCGGCTTCACCTATCCCGGCGCCGAGCAGCCGGTCCTGCAGGACGTCAGCTTCGAGGCCCGGCCCGGCCAGACCGTCGCGGTCATCGGCTCGACCGGCTCCGGCAAGTCGACCCTGGTCGACCTGGTGCCGCGGCTCTTCGACGCCACCACCGGCAGCGTGCAGGTCGACGGCGTCGACGTGCGCGACCTCGACCCGGAGACGCTGTGGCACCGCATCGGGCTCGTCCCGCAGCAGGCATTCCTGTTCTCCGGCACGGTGGCCAGCAACCTGCGCCACGGCAAGCCCGACGCCACCGACGACGAGCTGTGGCGTGCGCTCGCGATCGCCCAGGGCCGTGACTTCGTCGAAGCCATGTCCGAGGGGCTCGAGTCGCCGATCACGCAGGGCGGCACCAACGTCTCGGGCGGCCAGCGACAACGCCTGGCCATCGCCCGGGCGCTGATCCGAGAGCCGGAGATCTACCTCTTCGACGACTCCTTCTCGGCCCTCGACCTGGCCACCGACGCCCGGCTCCGCGCCGCACTGAGGCCGGTCACCCGCAACGCGACGGTGGTCCTGGTCGCCCAGCGGGTCTCCACGATCCGCGACGCCGACCTGATCCTCGTGCTCGAGGACGGCATCGTCGTCGGCCGCGGCACCCATGACGAGTTGCTCGCCGACTGCCCGACGTACCAGGAGATCGTCGAGTCGCAGCTGACGGCGGAGGAGGCAGCATGAGCACGACGGAGAAGACCGACAAGGGCGGCACCCTCAAGGAGACCGAGCGCATCACGGCCGGCCCCGGCCCCGGGCGCGGCCCGATGGGCGGCGGCATGGTCGGCCAGAAGGCGATGACCTTCGTGCCCTCCGCCAAGCGCCTGATCGGCCGCATCGCGCCGTACCGCGTCAAGGCGATCGCCCTGGTGGTGCTGGCGATCGGCAGTGTCGTGCTGACCGCGCTGGGCCCGCGCATCCTCGGCCACGCGACCGACCTCATCTTCGACGGGCTCTTCGGCAACCAGTTCGACGCCGGCCTGACCCAGGAGCAGGTCGTGCAGGCGGCGCGCGACCGCGGCGACAACAGGCTCGCCGACATGATGGCGTCGATGGACTTCGTGCCCGGCCAGGGGGTCGACTTCGGCGCCGTCGGTGCGGTGCTGCTCATCGTGCTCGGGCTGTACGCCGGCGCATCGATCCTGTCGTTCATCCAGGGCTTCCTGCTCAACGACGTCGTGCAGGGCACGGTCATGGACATGCGTTCCGACGTGGAGGACAAGGTCAACGCGCTCCCGTTGGAGTACTTTGACCGCCAGCCCCGCGGCGAGCTGCTCAGCCGGGTCACCAACGACATCGACAACATCAGCCAGACCCTGCAGCAGACCCTGAGCCAGCTGCTCACCTCGTTGCTGACGGTCGTCGCGGTGATCTCGATGATGTTCTGGATCTCGCCACTGCTGGCGCTGATCGCGCTGGTCTCGGTGCCGATCTCGATGTACGCCACCTCGCTCATCATGAAGCGCTCGCAGAGCCAGTTCATCGCCCAGTGGCGGCTGACCGGCAAGCTGAACGCGCACATCGAGGAGACCTTCTCCGGCCACGCCCTGGTCAAGGTGTTCGGCCGCCAGAAGGAGGTCGAGCAGCGCTTCGAGGAGGAGAACGAGCGGCTCTACGAGGCCTCGTTCAAGGCCCAGTTCGTCAGCGGGCTGATCATGCCGCTGATGATGTTCATCGGGAACCTCAACTACGTGGTGATCGCGGTCGTCGGTGGCCTGCGGGTGGCCAGCGGATCGCTGAGCCTGGGTGAGGTGCAGGCGTTCATCCAGTACACCCGCCAGTTCACCCAGCCGCTGACCGCGGTCGCGTCGATGATGAACCTTCTCCAGTCGGGTGTCGCGTCGGCCGAGCGGGTCTTCGAGCTGCTCGACGCAGACGAGCAGCGCCCCGACGGCCAGGTCGCTCCGGCGGCCCCCGGCGAGCGTCACGGCGAGGTCGTCTTCGACCGTGTCTCGTTCCGCTACGACGAGGACAAGCCGCTCATCGAGGACCTCTCTCTGGTCGCCCAGCCCGGTCAGACGGTCGCGATCGTCGGCCCGACCGGCGCCGGGAAGACCACCCTGGTCAACCTGGTGATGCGGTTCTACGAGGTGACCGGCGGGCGCATCATGCTCGACGGCGTCGACGTCTCCGCGATGCCGCGCGCCGAGCTGCGCGACCAGATCGGCATGGTGCTGCAGGACGCGTGGCTCTTCGAGGGCACGATCCGCGACAACATCGCCTACGGCCGCCCCGACGCGACCGAGGAGGAGATCCTCGAGGCCGCCCGGGCCACGTTCGTCGACCGCTTCGTGCACTCGCTGCCCGACGGCTACGACACTGTCATCGACGAGGACGGCGGCAACATCAGTGCCGGTGAGCGCCAGTTGATCACCATCGCTCGCGCGTTCGTCTCCGACCCGGCGCTGCTGATCCTCGACGAGGCCACCAGCTCGGTCGACACCCGCACCGAGCTGTTGCTCCAGCAGGCGATGGCGGCCCTGCGCAGCGACCGGACGTCGTTCGTGATCGCCCACCGGCTCTCCACGATCCGCGACGCCGACCTGATCCTGGTGATGGAGGACGGCGCGATCGTCGAGCAGGGCACGCACCACGAGCTGCTCGAGGCCGACGGCGCCTACGCCACGCTCTACCAGTCGCAGTTCGCGGCGCCAGTCGCCTGAGGCAGGCATCGGGCTGGGTGGGTGTCAGACGGGCTGTCGTATACAACTACGGCAGTTGGTGCGGTCGCCACGGCGGGTCAGGCGTGGACCGGGGCTGCAGCGCGCGAACTGCCGCAGTTGTCGACGCCGACCTGGCGTCCGGCGGGCGGCGAGCGCAGCGCCGCCGCCGTACGCCGAGCGTGCGGCGCCCCTGTGGAGAACCGTTTGCGCCGCTGGACCACGCGTCCGAGGCTTGGCCCATGACGGCACCGGACCCCACGGCAGCCGACCTGGTCACCGAATGGGGCGGTCTGGCCGGCTCTGCTCAGCTGCGCGGGGCGCTCACCGATCGGCAGATCACAGCAGCGGTCGAGGCCGGAGCAATCGTCAGGCTCACCCGCGGACGCTTCGCGTTGCCCACGGTGCCGGCCGCTGCAGCCGGTGCCGCCCGGGTCAACGGGGTCGTGTCGCACCTGAGTGCTGCGCTGCACTGGGGATGGCGGGTGAAGCTGCCGCCCGAGAAGCCGATGGCCACCGTGCCACGAGGGCGCAACCTCACGCTCCCGCGCCGACACGACCTCGCTGTCCACTACGCCGACCTCACACCCGGCGAGGTGCGCAACGGTGTCACCAGTCCGTTGCGCACGGTGATCGACTGCGCGCGGGTCCTGCCGTTCGACGCCGCCCTGGCCGTGGCCGACTCTGCCCTGCGTTCGGGCCGGATCAGCCACGACCAGCTGGTCGCCGCGGCGCAGGCAGCGCCACGCAGCGGTCGTCCGGCCGCGCTGAAGGTGGCGCGCTTCGCCGACGCGCGTGCCGCCAACCCGTTCGAGTCGGTGCTCCGCGCGATCACGATCGAGATGGGCCTGCGCCTGACGCCGCAGCTCACCTGCCTGCCGTACATCCAGGTTGATCTCGGCAGCGAAGAACTCCGCTTGGTGGTGGAGGCCGAGTCGTGGCGTTACCACGGTGACAAGTGGGCCTTCGAGGCTGACGTCATTCGCTACACCCGGCTGGTGCGCAACCGCTGGGTCGTCGTCCGGTTCACCTGGTCCGACGTGATGTTCCACCCGGACGTCGTGCGCGAGGTGCTCGCAGACGTGGTGGCCATGTGTGAAGAACTACGGCAGTTCAGGCAGAGCGCCTGAACTGCTGAGCGCGAGACGGCAATCAAAACGTGAACTGCCGCAGTTGTTGACGGGCCGGTCCGGTGGAGGGGGACGACGCCAGGAAATGGGAACGACCCGCAGGCGTTGACGAACGGTTTCCCCGAGGGGACCTTCTCGTCGTCTTCCGGCGGACCAAAAAGTCCGGAAGCGCCTGCGGGTCGGGTGACTGCCTTGAATTCGCTGGCCGCTTGCAACGCTGCGCAGTGAATCCTGTCGGCAGGGAAGCTGCTAGCGGGCAGCCACCTCACAAGTCCGGTAAGAATGCATCTTCTGGACCACCTCCTTTCACGTGTCCTGCAAAGGTACGACTGTGGGGCCGCCCTCACAAGGGGTTTTCGAGGGTCCGGCAAAACCTCTTCACACGAGCCAGGCGGCGGTGTCCGGCGGCAACCCGTCGTCGAGGGGACCACTGGCCAGCAGCACCGTTCCGTCGGGCATCGCGACGGTCGTCGTACCGCAGTTGAGGACGGCGGTGACCGGACCGCGACGGAACGTGAGCACCTTTGCGCCGAGGTCGAGCAACTCGACCTGGTCGCCGGCCGTCGTCGCGAACGTACGCCGTGCGCTCAGGGCCCGCCGGTAGAACGCCAGCGTCGACTCCGCGTCCTCGGCCTGGGCCTCGGCGGTCAGCGACGACCACCCGGCCGGTTGGGGGATCCACGGCTGGTCGGAGCCGGGTCCGAAGCCGAACGGCGGGGCGTCGCCCGACCACGGCAGCGGCACCCGGCACCCGTCCCGACCGGGCTTGCCGGTGGTCAGGGCCTGCGGGTCCTGCCAGTGCGCCCGGTCGACGTCGACCTCCTCGAGACCGAGCTCCTCGCCCTGGTAGAGGTACGACGACCCGGGCAGTGCCAGCATCGTCATCGTGGCGGCTCGCGCCCTGGCCAGGCCGACGGTGCCGCCGCCGTACCGGGTGACGTGCCGGATCACGTCGTGGTTGCTCAGCACCCAGGTGGGCGAGCCGCCGACGAGGGCGACGGCGGCCAGGGTCTCGGTGATGACGGCAGCGAACTGCGCTGCCGACCAGTCCGCCGAGAGCCAGTGGAAGTTGAACGACTGGTGCAGCTCGTCGGGCCGCACGTAGCGCGCCAACGAGGCTGCGTCCCGGGTCCACGCCTCGCCGACGGCCATCCGGTCGTCGGGGTAGGAGTCGAGGATGCGCCGCCACGCGCGGTAGACGTCGTGCACCTCGGGCTGGTCCCACATCGGCTCGTGCTCGGGGTGCTGCGGCCCGAGCAGGTCGGCGGCCAGGTTGGCCTCGCGCTCGGCATCGGTCAGCCGCTGGTCGGGCAGCCCGGGCTCCTTGAACAGGCCGTGCGCCACGTCGATGCGGAACCCGTCGACGCCGCGGTCGAGCCAGAAGCGCAGCACGTCCTCGAACATCGCGGGGACCTCGGGGTTGCGCCAGTCGAGGTCGGGCTGGGTCGCGTCGAAGAGGTGGAGGTACCACTGGCCGTCCGGCACTCGCGCCCAGGCCGACCCGCCGAAGACGGACTCCCAGTTGTTCGGCGGCACAGCGTCGGACGGCACAGCGTCCGGCCCGTCGCGGAACAGGTAGCGGCCGCGCTCGGGACTCCCCGGCCCGGCGGCCAGCGCCGCACGGAACCAGTCGTGGTCCTCGGAGGTGTGGTTCGGCACGAGGTCGACGATCACCCGGATGCCGTGGGCATGCGCCTGCTCGAGCAGCGTGTCGAGGTCGGCCAGCTTCCCGAAGAGCGGGTCGACGTCGCGGTAGTCGGCCACGTCGTACCCGTGGTCGTGCTGCGGCGAGGTGTAGAACGGCGTGATCCACACGGCGTCGACGCCCAGCTCGGCGAGGTAGGGCAGCCGCGAGGTGATGCCGGGCAGGTCGCCGATGCCGTCACCGTCGCTGTCGGCGAAGCTGCGCACGTAGACCTGGTAGCAGACGGCGTGGCGCCACCAGGCCTCGTCGGTCACGAGAAGTCGGCCGGGTCGATCGCGATCCAGGTGTGCTCGGCGCGGGCCACCACGCGGCGGTCGGCGTCGTAGAGCGTGCTGGCGGTGAACGTCTTGCGGCCCTCGGTGCCCCGGGCCTGGCCGACCACGACGTGCTCCTCGCCGATCGCGGGCAGCGCGTCGACGGCGGCAGTCATCCGGCCCAGCACCAGGGCCCGATCCTCGAAGTCTCCGGCCCAGGCACCGATGCAGTCCAGGGCGGCCCAGGTGGCTCCGAGCGAGGCGCGGCCGTGCTCGTCGACGTACTCGTGGTAGTCCTCCTGAACACTGGGGTGCGGGGTCCACGTCGAGGCCACCCGGCTCTGGCCGTCGATCTCGCCGACCGGGCCGGGGAAGACGCGCAGGCCGTCGCCCTCCGCGCGGTCGGTGCCGCAGGCGAAGCAGGTCGGGAACGGGTGCTGGCGCAGTCCGGCGTACGACGCCTCGGCCGCGCGCGCCTCGTCGGGGGAGACCTGCTCGACCGGGGTGAGGGTGTCGTCGGGGAGCACCCGCGCGGAGAGCACGGGCAGGCCACCGAAGGAGGCCACCAGCGTGCCGTCGTCGTCACCGGCCACGGTCATCGCGGCGTCGAGCGGAGGGGGCTGGCGCAGCGTCACCTCGATCACCGGCCACCGGTCGGCCCGGTTGTCCGGGCAGTCGTGCTGGACCAGCGCCGCGAGGGCGCCTGCGCTCCAACCGCCGTTCCCGGACTTCGGCGGGCCGCAGAACCGGGAGGGAATGGTCAGCTCCGTGGCGGGGAAGTGCAACATCTTGTCGATCGCTCCAAGCGTGTTCGTGCGTCAGTCGTGGCTGCTCGACGTCGAACGTAGCCTGATCCGGGCCAAGTCAGTAGTGCCGGGCTCACGCAACACCCACCGGTAGGCAACAATGGGGCACGTGAGCGACCTGATCGACACCACCGAGATGTACCTCCGCACGATCTACGAGCTCGTGGAGGAGGGAATCGTGCCGTTGCGGGCGCGGATTGCCGAGCGCCTGCACCAGAGCGGCCCCACCGTGAGCCAGACCGTGGCCCGCATGGAGCGTGACGGCCTGCTGACCGTCGAGGGCGACCGCCACCTCGAGCTCACCGACGACGGCCTGCGCCTGGCCACCCGCGTGATGCGCAAGCACCGCCTGGCCGAGCGGCTGCTCACTGACGTGATCGGCCTCGACTGGGAGTTCGTGCACGCCGAGGCCTGCCGGTGGGAGCACGTGATGAGCGAGACCGTCGAGCGCCGCCTGATCGAGCTGTTGGGCCACCCGACCGAGTCGCCGTACGGCAACCCGATCCCGGGCCTCGACGAGCTGGGCCAGAGCGGCGTCGGCGAAGACTTCATGGAGGGCGTCGAGTCGCTCTCAGCGGTCGCCGGATCGGACGAGTCGCGGGTGCACATCCGCCGCATCTCCGAGGAGATGCAGAAGGACGAAGACCTGATGGGCGCGCTGCGCCGGGTCGGTGCCGTGCCCGACAAGACCGTCGTGGTGATCGCCACCGAAGACGGCGTGCTGATCGGCTCGGGCGGCGAGACCGCCGAGATCATCCCCGAGGCGGCCGACCACATCTTCGTCAAGCGTCTCTGAGCTCCGATCTGCTTCGAGCGCTGAGCGCACCGAGGAACTCACTGGTCCCGGCGTGCAGCGTGTACGTCGCAAGGTCGTCGCCGCGGGTCGTCCCGCGGTTCACGATCACCACGGGCACACCGAGCTTCGCGGACCGCTTGACGAACCGCAGGCCCGACATCACGGTCAGGGACGAGCCGGCCACCAGTAGCGCCCCGTCGCGCTCTGCCAGGGCCTCGACCGCGTCGTAGCAGCGCTGCACCCGCGCGGCCGGCACGTTCTCGCCGAAGAAGACCACGTCGGGCTTGAGCACCCCGCCGCACGCCTCGCAGTCGGGTACGACGAAGCCGGCCGTGTCGTCGAGGTCGACGTCCCCGTCGGGTCGTGACGCGACGTCGGCGTGCGCGTCGGCGTACCCGGGATTGAGCAGGTCGAGCCGTTCGTGGAGCGCCGACCGGCTGCTGACCGTGCGGCAGGACAGGCAGATCACGTCGGAGATGCGGCCGTGCAGGGCGATCGGGTTGCTGCCGGCGGCCTCGTGGAGGCCGTCGACGTTCTGGGTGACCAGCAGGTCGACACGGCCGCGGGCCTCGAGCAGGGCCAGTGCGCGATGGCCGGCGTTGGGCAGCGCGTGGTGCATGCGGCCCCAGCCGACGTGGCTGCGCGCCCAGTAGCGCTGTCGGGCCGGCGGGCCGGAGACGAACTCGCCGTAGGTCATCGGCGTCCGCGCCACGGAGTCGGGGCCGCGGTAGTCGGGCACGCCGGAGTCCGTGGAGACCCCGGCCCCGGTGAGGACGACGAGCGGTCGCGCGGCGAGGAAGGCGAGGGCCTCCGTCGCGAGCGCCTCCGTCGCGGGTGCCTCTGTCAACGGGCGTATCTCAGCTCGGCACGGGCCTTGCGCTTCTCGGCCTCCACCTCGCGGTTCTTCGGCGGGACGTTGGTGACCAGCTTCTCCAGCAGGTGCGCGGTGATGTGGGCGATCTCGTGCACGGCCTCGTCGAAGGCGGCCTGGTTCGCCTGGGCCGGCTTGGTGGTCCCGCTGACCTTGCGGACGTACTGCAGCGCGGCGGCGGTCACCTCGTCCGGAGTGGCGGGCGGCTCGAAGTTGTTGAGGGGTCGGATGTTGCGGCACATGCCCACAAAGGTACGCCGGACCCACGCTGGTTGAGGAGGTCGTTCTGCGACCGACTCGAAACCAGGCTGCGGCTCTAGGGCACGATGTGGACATGGCTGATCGCGAGTTCGACATCGTCCTGTTCGGTGCCACCGGGTTCACCGGAGGCCTCACCGCCGAGTATCTGGCGCGGCACGCTCCGGCCCGCCTGCGCTGGGCCCTGGCCGGCCGCAGCAAGGCGAAGCTCGAGGCGGTGCGTGATCGCCTCGTCGCGATCGACCCGCGGCTCGAGGTCATGGAGCTGCTCGTCGCCGACGCCGCCGATGCGGCCGCCCTGGGCGAGGTGGCGGCCCGGGCCCGCGTCGTGATCAGCACCGTCGGCCCCTACCTGGCGTACGGCGAGCCGCTGGTCGCCGCGTGTGCAGAGAAGGGCACCGACTACGTGGACCTCACCGGCGAGCCCGAGTTCGTCGACCGGATGTGGCTGGCCCACCACGACACTGCGGTCGCCTCGGGTGCGCGCCTGGTGCACTGCTGCGGCTTCGACTCGATCCCGCACGACCTCGGCGTCTTCTACACGATGCGGCACCTGCCGCCGGACGTGCCGGCGAACGTGCGGGGCGTCGTACGCAGCAATGCGACGTTCTCCGGCGGCACCTTCCACTCCGCGCTCGGTGCGATGGAGCGGGCCCGGCAGATGAAGGCCGCCTTCGCCGAGCGTCGGCGCAAGGAACGGCGCTCTGAAGGCCGGTCGAGCCGTGCCGTGGCCGGCAAGCCGCACCGCGACAGGCTCCTCGGCTACTGGCTCCTCCCGCTGCCGACGATCGACCCGCAGGTGGTGCAGCGCAGCGGTGCGGCCCTGGCGTCGTACGGCCCGAAGTTCATCTACTCGCACTACGCCGGCACGAAGACGCTGCGCTACGCCGCGGGCGGGGCCGTCGGGGTCACCGCGCTGGCGGCGGCCGCGCAGGTCGGGCCGGTGCGCAACTTCCTGAAGGGCAAGGTCAAGCAGGGGGAGGGTCCCTCCGAAGGACGACGCCGCAAGTCGTGGTTCACCGTCGACTTCGTCGGCGAGGCCGGCGGCGAGGTCGTGCACACGCGGGTCTCCGGGGGCGACCCCGGCTACACCGAGACCTCGAAGATGCTCGCCGAGTCGGCGCTGTGCCTGGCCTTCGACGAGAACCCCGAGACCGCGGGCCAGGTGACCCCGGCGGTGGCCATGGGCGACCGCCTGCTCGACCGCCTGCGCAGCGCAGGAATGGGGTTCGAGACCATCACTGGTTGAGGCTCGGTTTGCGCCCGGGGACGGTGGGGGAGGGTGTCGGCACCAGACCCTGACCCAGGGCCCGCAGAGAAGGAACTACCCCCATGCGCAACCGCCGCCTCCGTGCCGGAACCACCGTCGTCGCCGCCGTGCTCGTCCCCCTGCTGGGACTGAGCGCCTGTGGGTCCGACGACAAGGACGACGACAAGTCCTCGACCAGCGACTCACCCGCGCAGCCGAGCAGCGACGAGCCCACCGACGAGACCAGCGAGACTCCCTCGGAGACGCCGTCCGAGGAGCCCTCCGAGGCGACCACCGAGGAAGCCGGCTCGACCGGTTCCCTGCCCTCGTGGGCGCTGCCGGTCACCAAGCCGGGCGACCTGCTGACCACTGCCGAGGTCGGCGACGTGACCGTCGCGGTCTACCAGGTGGGCCACGAGAAGGCGACCGACGACGGCAACTTCGTCGACCCCGACACGAACAAGCCCATCCTGAAGAAGGGTGACGACCTGATCTTCGTCAACTACGTGATCACCAACAACGGTGACCCGATCGACCTCGGCTCGAGCCGCGTCTCGATCAGCGCGCGCTACGACGACTGGAAGTGGATGCAGGGGATGGACAGCGACACCGACGACTCGGTCTTCGAGTCGCAGGGTGTCAACCAGGACGACCTGGGCCCCGACGGCTACAACGAGCGCGGCATCTACACGTTCGGCACCGGCGAGACCTACTCGTTCGGCGAGAACTTCGCCTACCAGAAGAACTCGCCCATCACCTTCGACGTGACCATCACGCCGGTCGACGCCGAGGGCGAGCTCCAGCACGACCTGAAGTCCGAGGGAGAGATCAAGACCACGATCAAGTGACGGCTCGGATCACTGGGTGGGGACCAGGACCCGAACAGGGGTGATTGAGACCTGCGGGCGCTGAAAGGCGCCCGTGGTCAACCCTAGGCATTGCCCCGGTGTGACGCACGCCACGGGCTGTCAGGGTGACGGGAATGTCCGAAAAAGACCTGAATCGGAGTCCCCTCATGACCAGCACCTCAGCCTCTGCGGAAGCCCGCCGCAGCCGTACCCTCCACTGGGTGGTCGGGCTCTCGTTCGCGGCCCTGCTCTTCGACGGTTACGACCTGGTCGTCTACGGCACCGTGGTCCCCACCCTGCTGGCCGACAAGAGCCAGATCGGTGCGCTCACCCCCGAGCAGGCCGGCACGCTCGGTAGCTGGGCGCTGATCGGCGTGCTCGTGGGTGCGCTGACCGCGGGCGCCATCGGCGACCTGGTCGGCCGCCGCCGGATCATGCTCGTGAACATCGCCTGGTTCTCGGTCGGCATGGCGCTGACCGCGACGACCACCAGCATCTTCACCTTCGGCGCCGGTCGCTTCCTGACCGGCATCGGAGTCGGGGCGCTCGTGGCCACGGTGGGTGCCCTGGTCGCGGAGTTCGCTCCGGCCGACCGGCGCAACCGCTACAACGCGATCGTCTACAGCGGCATCCCGGCCGGCGGCGTCTGTGCCGCCCTGGCCGCCATCGTGCTCGACGACGTGGCCGGCTGGCGCGGCCTGTTCTGGATCGGTGCCCTGCCGGTGCTCCTCCTGCTGCCGTTGGCCTGGGCCAAGCTGCCGGAGTCGCCGCTCTGGCTGCTCTCTCGCGGTGAGACCGAGCGGGCGGCCGCGGTGTCGCGTCGTACCGGCGTCGCCCTGCCGGCTGCCGGCACCGTTCCCGCCACTCAGGCGACCAAGGCCGACAAGGTCGGCTACGCGGCGCTCGCCTCGCGTCCCTACCTGGTGCCGACCATCCTGCTCGGCCTGATGAGCTTCTCGGGCCTGCTGCTGACCTACGGCCTCAACACGTGGCTCCCGCAGATCATGGAGGGCAAGGGCTACGGCAAGGACTACGCGCTCGCCTTCCTGCTGCTGCTCAACCTCGGCGCCATCGTCGGTGGGCTGATCGCCTCGTGGGTGGCCGACCACAAGGGCGCCCGGCGCGTGGTCGCGACCACCTTTCTGCTGGCCGCCGTGGCGCTGCTCCTGATGCCGTTCGACCTGCCGTTCACCGTGCTGCTGGCCGCCGTTGCGGTCGCCGGCGTCGGGTCCATCGGCACCCAGGTGCTGATCTACGGACTCGTGTCCAACTACTACCCCACCTCGGCCCGTGCCGCGGGCGTCGCCTGGTGTGCCGGGTTCGGCCGCCTCGGCGGGATCGTGGGCCCGGTGATCGGCGGCATCCTGGTCGGCGCCGGAGTCGGCGGCAGCACCGCGTTCCAGCTGTTCGCCGCGGTCAGCGTCGTCGGCGCGGTGGTCACGCTCTGCGTGCGGGGTGTCGCCGGAGGTCGTACGTCGACCGCGGTCACGCCCGACGAAGAGGCTGCCGTGGCCCGGGACGCCGTACCGGCCTGAGGCGATGCACGAGGGCCCGGCACCGGAGTCGATTCCGGTGCCGGGCCCTCGTCGTACGTGCCCCAGGCAAGAGTCGAACTTGCGACCTTTCGCTTAGGAGGCGGCTGCTCTATCCACTGAGCTACTGGGGCGGGCGGCAGACATCCTGCCATGCCCCCATTGTCGTTGTTTTGGCGGATTCAGGGTTGAACCGCACAATTTGGGAGGCTGCATTACCGTTCAACGGGCGCAGCCCGCGCACGACACCCCATTCATCGAGTGAGAAGTTCGAGTGAGCAACGACGACCCGACCGGCCGCCACCGCGGCGAATCCGAGCACAAGCATCGCCTGCTGAGCGTGCTCGGATACGGGATCCTCGTCCTCACCCTCGGGTTCGGGCTCTTCGCGGTCTACACCTACCGGCACCTCAACGAGAACCTCAACGTGCTCAACGTCGACAAGCAGCTCGGCGACGATCGACCCGACCAGGCTGACCTGCAGAAGTCCGGCAAGCCTTTGAACATCATGGTCATGGGGTCCGACTCCCGTGAAGGCTCGGGCAACAACATCGACGGCCTCACCGGTGGTGGCCAGCGCTCGGACACCACGATGGTGCTGCACCTCTCCGCCGACCGGAAGTTCGCGTACGGCGTGAGCCTCCCGCGCGACGCCATGGTCGAGCGACCGACCTGCTACGACGACGACATGGAGGAGATCCCCGGGGGCTTCGACATGTGGAACGCCGCGTTCGCGTACGGCGGCCCGGCGTGTGCGATCCGCCAGTTCGAGCAGCTCTCCGGAGTGCGCATCGACCACTTCGTCGTCGTCGACTTCAACGGCTTCAAGGACATGGTCGATGCCATCGACGGCGTCGAGGTCTGCATTCCCGAGGACGTCGACGACGACGTCGGCAACATCCACCTCAAGGCCGGAACCCGCGAGCTGGAGGGCCAGGAGGCGCTCAACTACGTGCGCGTCCGCCACAACATCTCCAACAACGGCGACATCGGCCGGATGAAGCGCCAGCAGGCCTTCATCGCGGCGATGGTGAACAAGGTCAGCTCCAAGGGCGTCCTCGGCCGGCCTGACCGCCTGTTCAGCTTCCTCGACGCGGCCACCAAGTCGCTCACCCTCGACCAGCGGCTCGGTTCGGTCGTGAAGATCAAGAACCTGGCCGAGCAGTTCCAGAACATCGGCACCGACAACATCAAGTTCATCACCGTGCCGTGGGACTTCTACGAGCCCGACCCGAACCGCCTGGTCTGGGCCGAGGACGCGAACCTGCTCTGGAAGAAGATGAAGTTCGACGAGCCGCTGAGCAAGCGGCTCAGCTCCGACGTGATCACCGCCGCGCGGCGCCCGGGTTCCACCGCGACGCCCGACCCCGACTCCACCGAGTCGCCGTCCGCGGATCCCTCCGACGAGGCGACCGAGCCCACCGAGGCGGAGACCGACGCGGCCGAGGCCGCCGAGGCCAACGGCCTCTGCGCCTGATCATGGCTACCCAGGACCCACCCGAGGAGGAGGCGGCTCCCGAACAGGAGACCGCCTGGCAGCGCCGCAAGCGCCTGGCCGCGATCTTCGGTGACGTGCTGCCCGAGACCACCGGCGACGAGCGCGGGGCGGACTCGTCCGGCAAGCCCGACGACTGGTACCGCAGCCAGGTGCCTCCCCACCACGGCTGACCGCGTTCGATCTCACGGGACTTGAAATGGCAACGAGGCCCGCCCCCTCCCAGGGGTCGGGCCTCGTTGACTCAGGCGTGAAGAGAACTCAGGCCTTGGTGGCGAGCGAGTCGCGGATCTGCGTGAGCAGGTCGACCTCGGTCGGGCCGGCGGCCTCGCCCGGGAAGAAGCGCTCCTTGGCCTTCGTGTAGGGCACCACGACGAAGAAGTAGACGACGGCACCCATGATGATGAAGGCGATGACGGCGTTGAGGAAGGCGCCGAACGAGTTCAGCTCGTTGCTGAAGACGTCCTCGGCGCTCTCGGGGAGGAGGCTGGTCAGCCAGTTGGTGAAAGTGCTGACGACGTCAGCGAACGCCAGGGCCATGATCAGACCGGTGGCGATCTCGACGAGGTTCCCGCGGAGCAGGAAGTTCTTGAACCCATCCATTGATTTATCTCCTTCTTGATCCGGCCCCCCGAGGGCGCCGGAATCCCAATATGGGGACTAGACAGCGCAACACGCTAGCGTGAAATCGTGGCGGAGAGATAACGCGTCGCCGCAGCAGAAGCGACAATTTCGGACATGCTGGTCGACGTGGCGACGACCACCAGGCGACCGGACGTGCCGATCCGGGCACTCCGCGCACCCTCCTCGGGCAGCGCGATCACCGCCACGTCGTCACCGACGCGCTCGGTGTCACCCGTGCGCTGGTCGGTGGCCAGCAGGTCGATGCGGTCACCGACACGCAGCAGCGCGACCGCCCCGTCGTCGGGCACCCGCACCGGCACGGCGACCATGCCGGGGTAGCCGTCGAGCAGGCCGGCGCCGACCAGGCGTACGTCGGTGACCGGCTCCCCGCGACGCACCGGACCGGCGGTCGTGCGCCCCACGGCGTACGACGCGCTGGCCACCCGGTCGGGCGCGGAGTCGGCAGGGAGGTCGACGGTGGTGAGGTCGGCCGCGGACAGGGTGGCACCGGCCGGCAGGTCGCGCGCAGCGACGGTGACCGTGACCGTGGGTGGGGGGCTCGGCGCCATCGTGCGGACGCCGGCGAAGACCGCCCCGGCCACACAGACGGCACAGAGCAGGCGGCGTCGGGCCAGGACGGCCCGGCGCACGCCGTGGCGCAGGTCGCCGAGGCGGCGGCGGAGGTCGGGGCTGGACGGAGCTGAGCGTGTGCTGGCCATGGCAGCGAGGCTAGGTCGCCGCGGACGAGCGTGGATCGGTTCTCCACAGGTGTCGTACCATTGGCAGTCGGCCCGGCCGAGTGCCAGCCCGCGTGCCAGCCGATCACACCGCTCTCCCGGAGGATTTCCAGCCCGTGCCCACCTACCAGTACGCCTGCACCGAGTGCGACCACGCCTTCGAGCAGGTCCAGAAGTTCAGCGACGACGCGCTCACCGTCTGCCCGGTCTGCGAAGGCCGCCTGCGCAAGGTGTTCAACGCAGTGGGCGTGGTCTTCAAGGGCTCCGGCTTCTACCGCACCGACTCGCGAAGCGGGTCGAGCTCGTCGCTGCCGTCCTCGGGCGGCAAGGAGTCGGGCGGCAAGGACTCCGGCAGCAAGGAGTCGGGCAGCTCGAGCAGCAGCAGCGACTCCGGCAGCTCGTCCGCCAAGGACTCGGGCAGCTCCAGCAGTTCGAGCAGCTCGTCCAGCAGCACCACCTCCAGCGCGTCCTCCAGCTCCTGAGCACCCCCACGGGGACAATGCCACTGTGGGAATGGGCCGTGGCGGGAGTGGGCCGAGCGTGAACCTCAGGCAGGGCTGGACGACCTTCCGTCAATGGCCGTGGGCCGCGCGCTGGGCGTCGTACGTCGCAGCGGTTCTCGTGCTGGCACTGGTCGCCAGCCTGGTCACCGGCGTCGTGCTGGTGCGCAAGCCGTTCCCCCAGATGGACGGCGAGATCGCCCTGCCCGGCCTCGAGGGTGACGTCACGGTCGTCCGCGACGAGCACGGCATCCCGCAGATCTACGCCGACACGACGGCCGACCTGATGCGGGCACAGGGCTATGTGCACGCCCAGGACCGTTTCTACGAGATGGACGTACGCCGCCACATCACGGCCGGCCGCCTCTCGGAGATGTTCGGCGAGACCACCCTCGAGACGGACAAGGCGATCCGCACGATGGGCTGGCGCCGGGTTGCCGAACGTGAGCTGGCGATGTTGCAGCCCGACACCCGGGCCGCGCTCGAGTCGTACGCCGACGGGGTGAACGCCTACCTCGAGGACCACTCGCTGTCGGAGATCTCCCTCGAGTACACGCTCCTGCGCGCCGGTGGGCTCGACTACCACCTCGAGGAGTGGAGCCCGGTCGACTCGCTGGCCTGGCTCAAGGCGATGGCCTGGGACCTGCGCGGCAACATGGACGACGAGATCTCGCGCGTGCTCCTCTCGGTCAACCACACCCCCGAACAGGTCGACGAGCTCTACCCGCCGTACGACTTCGAGAAGCATGCGCCGATCGTCGGGCAGGGCGCCCTCGTCGGCGGGCGCTACGAGCCGGAGGCCACGCGTCCGGGCAGCCGCAACCCGGCCCGCCCGGCGTACACCGCAGCACAGGTGCGCGCGGTGGCGAGTGCGCAACGCGGCATGGACGCCGTGCCCGCGCTGCTCGGGAAGGGTGAGGGGATCGGCAGCAACAGCTGGGTGGTCGACGGCGAGCACTCGAGCACCGGCAAGCCGTTGCTGGCCAACGACCCGCACCTGGGCACGAGCATCCCCGGAATCTGGTACCAGGTCGGGCTGCACTGCCGCACCGTTTCCGAGGACTGCCCGTTCGAGGTGTCCGGCTTCAGCTTCTCCGGCGTGCCCGGCGTGGTGATCGGCCACAACGCCGACATCGCCTGGGGCTTCACGAACCTGGGCCCCGACGTCACCGACCTCTACCTCGAGAAGCTGGACGGCAACACCTGGTTGTACGACGGCCGCTACCGACCGCTGAAGACGCACACCGAGACGATCAAGGTGCACGACGGCGAGGACTTCGAGCTGACCGTGCGGGAGACCGACCACGGGCCACTGCTCTCCGACGTGTCGAAGGAGCTCAGCACGGTCGGGGCGAACGCCGAGGCGCCGAAGGGCCAGGAGGGTGGCAACGGCTACGCGGTGGCGCTGCGCTGGACCGCACTCGATCCCGCGCCCACGGCTGACGCGATCCTCGAACTGAACCGGGCCTCGGACTGGAACGAGTTCCGCGCCGCCGCAGCCGACTTCGCCGTACCGGCGCAGAACCTCGTCTACGCCGACCGCGAGGGCCACATCGGCTACCAGGCGCCGGGGCGCATCCCGATCCGCAAGTCCGGCAACGACGGCTCCGTGCCGGTGGCCGGGTGGCTGCGGGAGAACGACTGGAGCAGCCTGACGATCCCGTTCGACGCGCTGCCCACGCTCTACGACCCGAAGGACGGGTTCGTGGTGACCGCGAACCAGGCCGTCGTCGACGACTCCTACCCGATGTACCTCACCGACGACTGGGACCGCGGCTACCGGTCGCAGCGGATCCGCGACGTGATCGAGGCCGAGGGCGAGCTCTCGATCGACGACATGACCGCTCTCCAGCTCGACGACCGCAGTGCGCTGGCCGACGTGTTGGTGCCCTACCTGCTCGACATCAGGTTGCCCGGCGGCTACCGACGCGACGGGCAGAAGGTGCTCGCCCGGTGGAACCACGAGCAGGGTGCGACGTCCGCCGGCGCGGCCTACTTCAACGTGGTGTGGCGCAACCTGCTCGAGGCGACGTTCCACGACGAGATGCGCGAGTCCCTGTACCCCGACGGCGACAGTCGCTGGTTCTCGGTGGTCTCGAACCTGCTCGAGGACCCGGCGAACCCGTGGTGGGACGACCGCGGCACCCGGGCCGTCGAGGACCGCGACGAGATCCTGCGGAAGGCGATGCTGCAGGCCAGCGACGAGATCATCCGGCTGATGGCGCGCGACCCGCACGACTGGGAGTGGGGTCGGCTGCACCGCCTCGAGCTGCGCAACCAGACCCTCGGCACCTCCGGAATCGACCCGGTCGAGGCACTGTTCAACCGCGACTACCGCGTCGGCGGCGGCAGCTCGCTGGTCAACGCGACGTCCTGGGACGCGGCGGAGGGCTACGAGGTCACCTCCGCGCCGTCGATGCGCATGGTGGTCTCGCTGGCCGACTTCGACGACTCGCGCTGGATCAACCTGACCGGCAACTCCGGCCACGCCTTCCACCCCAACTACACCGACCAGACCGAGCTGTACGTCGAGGGGCGCACGCTTCCGTGGGCGTTCAGCCCGGACGCCGTCGACGAGGCCGAGGAGCACACGCTCACCCTCACCCCGCCGTGACGCGTCAGAACCGTCGGATGCCCGAGGGTGTGGCGGCCGCGGTCACGGGTCGGTCGTGCGGCTCGACGGGCACCTGGTCACGCAGCTCGTCGTCGTAGAGCAGCACGCAGACGAACGTGCCGACCGGCACCCGCGCCAGTGCCCGGTCGTAGGACCCGCCGCCCCGGCCCATGCGCATCCCGTCGCGGCCCACGGCCAGTCCGGGCACCAGCACGACCTCCGGCGTGGCAATCGCATCCAGGCCCAGTCTTGGTCCGGTCGGCTCGAGCAGCCCGCGTCTGGCCTGTTCAAGTGAGCCGTCGTACGCCGCCCAGTCGAGGTCGTCGTCGGGGGCCAGCACCGGCAGGATCACGCGCTTCCCGGCGGAGACGAGTCCGTCGAGCAGCAGTCCGGTTCCCGGCTCGGTGCCGATCGAGACGTACGCCGCGACGCTGGCCGCCCGGCGTACCTCGGGAGCGGCCAGGAGATGCTCCGCGAGGGCGACTCCACCGGCCGACACGTCGGCCAGGGACAGCCTGTTGCGGGCGGTGACCACCTGGTCCCGCAGGGCGGTCTTGGCGACGGTCATGTCCCATAGGTTAGGGCGTGGTTGTTGTCCCGGGCGCTGGTCGGCCTACGATCGAAGGCATGGGCAGTTCCGCACTGAGACGTGCACTCGACAAGATGGCCGACGCAGACATCGAGCCCGGTGCTCGTGAGGTCTTCGCGCACTACTTCCGCCTGCTCGAGGTGGGTGAGACGGGGATGATCCCTGAAGACGCCATCGAGCCGCTGGAGATGGAGTCGCTGGCCGACGTGAGCGTCGCCGACGACGCGGCCTCCGCGGCGATCGCCACGACGGCGGTGATCAAGCTGAACGGCGGCCTCGGCACCTCGATGGGCATGGACCGTGCGAAGTCGCTGCTGTGCGTGCGGCGCGGACTGTCGTTCCTCGACATCATCAGTCGGCAGATCCTCTCGCTGCGCAAGGAGTACGGCGCGCCGCTGCCGCTGATCTTCATGAACAGCTTCCGCACCTCCGAGGACACCATGGCGGCGCTGGGTCGCTACGAGGACCTCCCGGTGCCGGGCCTGCCGCTGGAGTTCCTGCAGAACAAGGAGCCCAAGCTCCTGACCAAGGACCTCTCCCCGGTTGTCTGGCCGAAGAACCCCGACCTCGAGTGGTGCCCACCCGGCCACGGCGACATCTACACCGCGCTGGTCGGCAGCGGGCTGCTCGACCAGCTGATCGAGGCCGGCTACGAGCGGGTCTTCGTCTCGAACTCCGACAACCTCGGCGCGGTGCCCGACGCGCGGGTGGCCGGGTGGTTCGCCGAGTCCGGTGCCCCCTTCGCCATCGAGGCCGTACGTCGCACCGCCGCCGACCGCAAGGGTGGCCACTTCGCCCGGCGCAAGGCAGACGGACGCATCATCCTCCGCGAGACCGCGCAGACCCTGGAGTCCGACCGACCGGCGCTGGCCGACCTCGACCGGCATCGCTACGCCAGCACGAACAACCTGTGGTTCGACCTGGCCGCGATGAAGCGGACCCTGGCCGAGCGCCACGGCGTGCTGGGGCTGCCGTTGATCCGCAACATCAAGCACGTCGACCCCGGTGACAAGACGTCGCCGGAGGTGATCCAGGTCGAGACCGCGATGGGCGCCGCGATCGAGGTGTTCGAGGGGGCCCGCACCATCGAGGTGGGCCGCGAGCGCTTCGTGCCGGTGAAGACCACCGACGACCTGCTGGTGCTGCGCTCCGACGTCTACGACCTCGGCTCCGACTTCGTGCTCGAGCAGGCCGGGGAGCGCATCCCGCTGATCACCCTCGACCCGTCGTTCTACCGGCTGGTCGGCGAGTTCGACAAGCGGTTCCCCCAGGGCGCGCCGTCGCTGCGAGGCGCCGGGTCGTTGAAGATCGACGGCGACTGGACCTTCGAGTCCAACGTGAAGGTGACCGGTGAGGTGGAGCTGCCGGCGGAGAAGGGTGCCCAGCGCGTGGCCTCGGGGACGGTGCTCGATGGCTGAGCCCCTCTCGACTCAGCCGATCCCCGTGCGTGAGCACGTTGCCCGCATCCTCGACACGATCGAGCCCCTGGGCGTCTACGGCCAGACCCTGCTCGACGCCGGCGGACTGCCGATCGCCGAGGACGTCACGTCGCCGATGCAGCTGCCGCCCTTCGACAACTCCGCGATGGACGGCTATGCGGTGGCGTTCCACGACGTGGCCGACGCCGCCGAGGACCACCACATCCACCTGCCGGTGGTGGGCGAGATCGGTGCCGGCCAGGCCCGGCTGGTCGCCCTGTCGCCCGGCACGGCAGTGAAGATCATGACCGGTGCGCCGGTGCCGCACGGTGCCGACGCCGTGGTGCCCTACGAGTGGACCGACCGGGGCGTCGCCCAGGTGCAGATCACCCGGGCGCCGCGCGAGGGCGAGCACATCCGGCGGGCCGGCGAGGACGTCGAGACCGGCGAGGTGCTGGTCTCCGAGGGCACCGTGCTCGGCCCGCGCCACATCGGCCTGCTCGCCGCCGCCGGTCGTGCCGAGGTGCAGGCCCGCCCACGCCCCCGCGTGGTGGTGATGTCGACCGGCACCGAGCTGCGCGACCCCGGTGCGACGCTGGCGCCCGACTCGATCTACGACTCCAACTCGTTCATGCTGGCCGCGGCCGTCCGCGAGGCCGGCGGCATCCCGTTCCGCGTCGGTGCGGTCCCCGACGACGCGGCCGGGTTCACCGAGGCCTTGCAGGACCAGCTCGTGCGTGCCGACATGGTGATCACCAGCGGTGGGGTCAGCGAGGGCGACTACGACGTGGTCAAGGAGGCCCTGCGCGACACGGGTTCGATGTGGTTCGGCAAGGTCGCGATGCAGCCCGGCAAGCCCCAGGGGTTCGGCCTCGTCGGCGATGACGAGGTGCCGATCTTCACGTTGCCGGGCAACCCGGTGTCGGCGTACATCTCGTTCCAGGTGTTCGTGCTGCCGGCACTGCGCAAGCTGCAGGGGCGTACGCCGTACGAACGGCCCACGCGCACCGCCCGGCTGACCCATGGTCTCTCCTCGCCGGAGGGACGCGAGCAGTTCGTGCGCGCCGACTACGACGCCCGAGTCGTGACGCCGGTCGGCGGCCACGGCTCGCACCTGCTCGGCGACCTGGCCGCGTCCAACGCCCTGATCAACGTGCCGGCCGACGTCACCTCGCTCAAGCCCGGCGACTCGGTCGAGGTGCTCTTGCTCGACGAGGCCTTCTGATGGGCGACCGGCTCACCCACGTCGACGAGAGCGGCGCGGCCCGCATGGTCGACGTGTCCGGGAAGGCGGTCACCGCGCGCGAGGCGACCGCCTCGGGCCGGGTGCTCGTCTCGACGGCCGTCGTGGCGCTGTTGCGCGGCGACGGCGTGCCGAAGGGCGACGCGCTCGGCGTGGCCCGGCTGGCCGGCATCATGGGCGCCAAGCAGACCCCGTCGCTGATCCCGTTGTGCCACCCGCTGGCGATCTCGGGCGTGACGGTCGACCTGGTCGTCGGCGACGCGTCGGTCGACATCAGGGCCACCGTGCGCACCACCGACCGCACCGGCGTCGAGATGGAGGCACTGACCGCGGTCTCGGTGGCTGCCCTGACCGTGATCGACATGGTCAAGGCCGTCGACAAGGGCGCGGTGATCACCGACGTGCGCATCGAGGCCAAGTCCGGTGGCAAGTCGGGGGAGTGGACCCGTTGACCATTCCGCCGGCGCCGCCACTGCGGGCCGCCGTGGTGGTTGCCTCCAACCGCGCCGCCGCCGGGGTGTACGCCGACGAGACCGGCCCGCTGATCGTTTCTGCCTTGCAGGGTTGGGGATTCTCGGTTTCCGAGCCGTCCGTCGTACCCGACGGTGATCCGGTCGCCGAGGCCATCAGATCGGCAGTGGAGGCCGGGGCGCGAGTGGTCCTGACCACCGGCGGCACCGGACTGACGCCCACCGACCGCACGCCCGAGGCGACCCGCCCGCTCCTCGACCGCGAGGTGCCGGGCATCGCCGAGGCGATCCGTGCGCACGGTGTCGGCAAGGGCGTGCCGACCGCGGCCCTCTCAAGGGGCCTGGCCGGGGTCTCGGGAAATTGCCTGGTGGTGAACCTTCCCGGATCGCGTGGCGGCGTGAAGGATGGTCTGGCCGTGCTCGAACCCCTGCTGCGGCACGCCGTCGAGCAGATCATCGGAAGCGACCACACATGAGCCATTGGCCCGTCACCTTGGAACACGGCGAGGTGACGCTGCGGCCGATCGAACAGTCCGATGCTCGTGACTGGCGCGATGCGCGCAACCGCAACGCCGTGTGGCTCAAGCCGTGGGATGCGACGGTCCCGCCGGGCGCCCGGGCCCGACCGGCCACGTTCCGGGGAATGGTCAAGCGGCTCACCAGGCTGGCCCGCGACGACGAGGCGATGCCGTTCGTCGTCGAGGTCGACGGCGAGTTCGCCGGCCAGGTGACCGTCAGCAACATCGTCCGGGGCTCGGGGCAGTTCGCTTCGATCGGCTACTGGATCGACCAGCGGTTCGCCGGACGCGGCGCGATCCCGCTGGCCGTGGCGATGGCGATCGACTACTGCTTCCTGGTGGCCGGGCTGCACCGCATCGAGATCTCGATCCGTCCGGAGAACACCAACTCCCTGCGGGTCGTGGAGAAGCTCGGCATCCAGCAGGTCGGCTATGCGCCGCGGTTCCTGCACATCGACGGGGCCTGGCGCGACCACCGGCAGTTCGCGATCACCGCCGAGGAGTGCCCCGGTGGCCTGGTCCGCCGGCTCGAGTCCTGAGCGTCTCCCCGCCGGCCAATCACACACGTCACACCAGTTGTTTTGCGACACACCTATGGACATCCGCCTCACAGTTCGCTAAGGCTCATAACCTCTGAGGCGTGGAACTGTCCGGAATCATCTTCGTCGCCCTCGCCGTTGCCTGGGCGGCCTACCTGCTGCCCAAGGCCCTGCGACACCACGACGAGGTGTCGCGAAGTCGCTCGGTCGAGCGATTCTCGAACACGATGCGGGTGCTGGCCCGCCGCGAGCCGGTCACCGGCTCCAGCGCACGCCTGGTCGTCCAGCCCGGCCGCTCCGACAACGCCACCGAGGTGACGGTCAAGGGTGCGGCGGCGTCGACTCCGGGTGCCACGCCCGCCCAGATCCGCGCCCGTCGCGAGGCCACCCGGGTGGCCACCGCGCGCCGTCGCCGCGTGTTCAGCATCCTGCTCTTCCTCAACGTCGCGGTTGCCGCGGTCGCCACCGCCGGTGTGGTCGGCTGGGTGTGGCAGTCCGCACCGGCCGGCCTGATGGTGGTCTGGCTCGTGCTGTGCCGCCTGATGGTGCGGTCCGAGATCGCTGCCGACGCCGTACTCCTCGGGCACGCGCCCGTCGAGGACGCGGCACTCGAGGACGACGCCGACGACCTTCCGGCCGACTACGACGTGGACCGCAACGACCAGGGCTTCGACGAGGTCGCACCCTCGGCCGAGACCGCCACGATCAACGCGATCGACCCCGAGCTCTGGGACCCGGTGCCCGTCACCCTGCCGACGTACGTCAACAAGCCCGCCGCCGTACGCCGCACGGTCCGCACCATCAATCTGAGCGAGCCCGGGGCCTGGACCTCGGGTCGCACCGACGAGGACGCTGCGATCGCCCGCGAGGCCGACGCCGCGGACAAGGCCGAGCGGGACGACCGCGACCAGGGCGACGGCAAGGTGGCCGTCAACTCCTGATCCCCAATTCGGAACCGTCCGGACGCTGGTGATATCTTTTTTCCTCGCGTGAGTACGTCGACGCGATGGGGCTGTGGCGCAGTTGGTAGCGCGTCTCGTTCGCAATGAGAAGGTCAGGGGTTCGAATCCCCTCAGCTCCACAGATTGAGAACCGCTCCTCGCCTGCAGAGATGCCGGGAGGAGCGGTTTTCGTCTTTCCCGTGGCCGACCACGTGCCACCGAAAGCAGCCCGGTGGCGACCTACGTCAGCACCTCCTTCGTCGGGCCGAGCGGATCCGCGAACCGCTGACGGTAGGACGTCGGTGTGGTGGAGTACGCCGCGGTGAAGTTCTGGCGGAAGGTCACGACGCTGCGGAACCCGCTGGTGCGGGCGATGCGGTCGATGGGCCACGTGGTGCTCTCGAGGAGTCGTCGGGACTCGTCGAGGCGTCGGGCCAGGACCCAGGTGGCGGGGGTGGTGCCGGTGACTTCGCTGAAGCGACGGGTGAAGTTGCGCCGGCTCATCCGGGCGTGGGCAGCCAGGGTGTCGACGGTGAGGTCCTGGTCGAGGTGGGCCAGGGCCCAGTCGAGGGTGGGGCTCAGGTGGCCCACCCCTCCGGGCTCGGGGATCGGTCGCTCGACGTACTGGGCCTGACCGCCCTCGCGGTGGGGTGCGACGACGAGGTGTCGGGCGACGGTGGCGGCGGCAGTGGAGCCGAGGTGGGTGCGCACGATGTGCAGGCAGGCGTCGATGGCCGACGCGGTGCCGGCGGAGGTGAGGACGTCGCCGTGGTCGAGGTAGAGCGCTGAGGCGTTGACCTCGATCGCGGGGAACCGCCGGGCCAGCTTGGCGGCGGCGCTCCAGTGGGTCGAGGCACCTCGGCCGTCGAGGATGCCACTCTCGGCCACGGGGAAGGCGCCCAGGCACAGGCCGGCGACGCGGGCACCGTGTCGATGCGCCGCTCGGATGCGGTCGGTGAGGTGCTCGTCGGCAGGGGGAAGGTCGGTCGGCCACGACGGGAAGACGAGGAGGTCGGCATCGATCGCGGAGGGCCCGGCGACGTCGTCGATCAGGATCCCCTCGGCGGTGCGGATCGCCGTCCCGTCCTCGGTCCACACGGTCGTGGTCCAGTCGTCGGCGAGGCCGGCGCGGGTGACCTCGCCGAACACGAGCAGTGGTGCGGCGAGGTGAAACATGGTGATGCCTTCGAAGGCGTGAACGGCGATCCGCATGGTTGGCCCAATCTCATCGAAGTGTGTCAGTTGTGCCACTCACGGTAGCGCACCATCGAGACACACGATGGGTGCACGAGCAGAGCCGTCTGCTCACGCACCCGAGGAACCAGGAGAAGGTTGAGATGACCGCACCACGCAGAGCGCTGATCCTCGTCGACGTCCAGCAGGAGTACTTCGAGGGGATCCTGCAGATCCAGTACCCGCCGCGTGAGGAGTCGCTGGCCAACATCGTGCGCGCGATCGATGCCGCGGAGCAGCAGGGCCTGCCCGTGGTCGCGGTCCAGCACCAGCTCCCCGAGGGTGCTCCCGTCTTCGCCGTGGGCTCCCCGAGCTGGCAGCTGCACCCGGAGATCGAGAAGCGCGCCACCGCGTCGTGGAAGCGGGTGACGAAGAGCTGCGCCAGCGTCTTCGCCGGCACCGACGTCGCATCCTGGCTGGCCGAGCAGGGCGTGGACAGCATCACCGTCGTGGGCTTCATGACCAACAACTGCGACGTCGCCACCGCGGTGGCGGCCGAGGAGCTGGGTCTCTCGGTGGAGCTGCTGTCCGACGCCACGGGTGCGATCCACCTGGCCAACGAGCAGGGCAAGGTCGAGGCCCGGCGGCTCCACGAGACCCTGCTGACCCTGCTGCACTCCAATTTCGCCGCGGTCGCCACCACCGACGCCTGGCTCGCCGCCGTCGAGAGCGGTGCGCCCCTGCCCAAGAGCAATCTGGGTACGTCGGCCGTGCAGGGACGCGCAGCCTTCTCGGCCTAGCCCTGGATGGTTCGGCGGCCGCCTCGACCTCGGTGCGTGACAGCCACGAGGATGGAGGCAAGGATTGAGCTCCGACTACGAGAGGCCGAGATGACCGAGACGACCGACCAGGACATCACCGTCCACGACGCACCCGAGAAGCACCGCTACGAGATCCACGTCGGGGAGGTGCGCGCGGGGTTCGCCCAGTACCGCCTGCCCGACGAAGGGCATGTCGACTTCGTGCACACCGAGATCGACGACGCGTTCAGCGGCCAGGGCCTGGCCTCGCGGCTGGTCTCTGCGGCCCTGGCCGACGTACGGACCCGTGGCAAGCGGATCATCCCCCACTGCCCGTACGTCGCCGGGTGGATCAAGCGCCACCCGGAGTACGACGACATCACCGACTGGCCGCAGCCTCGCCAGTGACCGAGTCGGCGACCGAGCCGGTGATCGACGCGGCGGCACGGTAGCTGAACGCGATGATCGGGCCGAGCGTCGCGCCCCCGGCCCAGTAGGAGCCGCCCGAGAACGACGCGACGCAGTTGCCGACGCCGTACAGGCCGGGGATCGGCTCCCCGGAGTCGTCGAGGACCCGCGCGTCCTCGTCCACCTGAGGGCCGCCCTTGGTGTCGAGCGTGCCGCCGGTCAGCAGGGTCGCGTAGTAGGGCCCGGTGTCGCTGATCGGGAACATGGTGGGGTTCGCGCCGTGGTCGTCGTCGGGCACCGCGCCGTTGAAGACGTGCTGGATGGGGCGCTCGCCACGGTGGAACTCGGCGTCCTCGCCCGCGTGTGCAGCGGCGTTGAACGTCTCGAGGGTGTTGCGCAGGGTGGGCAGGAAGTCGTCGGCCACGCGGGCGCCACCGGTGTGGGCGGCGTACTTCTCGAAGCGGAGCCGGATCTGCTCGGCCAGGTCCGCCAGCGTCTCGCCCACGATCACGTGGGCGGTGTCCTCCGATCCCGGCGCGGGGATGACACTTCCGAACCGATCGTTGCCGGCGGTCTCGGCGGTGCGCTGGTCCCACACGCACACCGAGACGAGGTTCGGGTACTCCGCGGCCTCGCCGTCCCAGCGGAAGAAGCTCTGAGCGATCTCGTGGTACTGCAGCTTCTCGTTGACGAAGCGCCGTCCCTCCTTGTTCACGATGACCATCGAGTCGCCGACCATGGTGAACGTCCCGGAGAGGTCGGGACGCCGGGCCACGGTCTTCTCCAGGGGCAGCGGGCACATCCACGCCGCATTCATGTTGCGCGGCTGTGCTCCCAGAGGCATGGCGATGCGGAGGAAGTCGCCCTCGTTCGTCGGAGCGGCGCACCCCGGGAAGACCGGATGGGCCAGGTGGTTGCGACGCAGCTCGTCGTCGTGGGTGAAGCCGCCGCTCGTGAAGACGACCGCCTTGCGGGCGCCGATGCGGACCGGCGTGCCGTCAGCGGTCGTGGCCTCGACGCCGACCACGCGACCCTCGTGCACGACGGCACGCTGGACGCGATGACGGAGGCGGATGTCGACACCGTCGCGCTCCGCGGCCTCGGCCAGGCTCCGCGTGGTGACCCGGCCGCCGTCGTGCATGGTCTCGGCGGCATCACGGTGGATCAGGACGCGTCCCCGGTTGGCGACGTCCTCGGGCAGCTCGGAGTGGTAGTCGGGGACGTCGGGCACGTGCCGGTAGGGCAGGGCGCCGCGTTCGTTGAGCAGTTCGGCCGCCGGAGAGGCGCTCTCGTGGATGGCGCGCAGGCCGCGGAGCTCCAGGTCGGTCAGGCCGAAGGTCGGGCTGCCGGCGTCGTAGCGTGCGGGGTAGGAGAGCCGGGCGACGAACCGCAGATAGTCGGTCTCGTCGTCGTGCAGCCCAGCGGCGCGCATCGGCTCGTTGTCGGGCACCCAGTACCAGTAGGCCGCCTTGAGCGCGGTGCCGCCGACCTGCTCGGCCTTCTCGAGGACGATCACCTCGGCGCCGCCCCATCGGGTGAACAGGGCGGTGGGCAGGCCCGCGCCCCCGCCACCCACGACCACCACGTCGGTGACCGTGTCGAAGTCCAGGCGGTCGGTGGGGCGGGCGGACTCGCGCGGGATCGGGTTCGGTGTCTGCGTGGTCGTCACGACGCCTCCCTCAGGCCTGGGCTGCGGCGAGCCACGGGTAGCGGGCGGTGTCGGCGTCGACGTAGTCGGGATCGAGGTGGATGTGCAGTCGCTGGATCTTGCCGTCGCGGATCTCGAAGACGTTGCAGAAGCGACCCCCGAGGCCCACACCCCCGCGCCAGGTGCTGCCGTCGGCCAGCTCGCCGTGCGTCATGCCCTCGGCGACGACCATGTCGTTCTCGATGACGTAGTTGAAGTAGGCGTTGTCGTGCACGATGGCTGCGAACATCGGCCACAGGTCGGCGAAGAGCTGCTCGACCTCCTTGATCCCGCGGGCCGCTGCGTGCTTGGGGAAGTAGACGTAGGCGCTCTCGTCGAACAGGTGGAGGAACGACTCCCCGGCGTCCATGAGCTTGAAGTAGCTCACCGCCACGGCCTTGCGGTCGTCGCGGGTCATCGGCGTGCTGGTGGTCTCGGGCATGGTCTGTCCTTCGTGAGGTGGAGGGGGGCTGGGCTGTGAACGTGGTCACAGTTGTAGCACTCGATGTGCGCACAAACAAGAAATATTCGAAAATAAGGGAATATGCGAGCGTGTTACTTTGGGGCGCATGACGAAGACCGAAGCCGAACCGATCCGGGACCCTGGTGCCGACCACCTGCTCACGCCGCAGAACTGTGTGGTGGTGTTGATCGACTACCAGCCCGAGCAGTACTCCACGATCACCTCCACGACCAAGGACGAGATCGACCTCAACGTGGTCGCACTTGCTCGCCTGGCCCGGCTGTACGACGTCCCGGTCGTGCTCTCGACCGTCGGCGTCGACCTCGGCGTGAACCAGGGCACCAGTCAGGTGATCCTCGACGAGCTGCCGGGGGTGAGTGAGCTCGACCGGACCGGTGTGAACGCCTGGGAGGATCCCGACTTCCGTGCGGCGATCGAGGTCACCGGTCGCCGCAAGGTGGTGATCGCAGGGCTCTGGACGGAGGTGTGCCTGACCTTCCCGACCCTCGACATGCTGGCCGAGGGCTACGACGTGTACCCGGTCGCCGATGCGGTGGGCGGTGTCAGTCGCGTCTCGCACGAGCGTGCGTTCGACCGGATGATCTCGGCCGGCGCGCACCCGGTGACGGCGATCTCGTTCGGCTCGGAGCTGATGCGCAACTGGGCCCGGCCAGACTCTGACAACCTGCGCCAGGTGATGCGGTGGTACTTCCCCGAGCGCCAGCGGCGCGGTCTCGCCTGACCGGAGCCTCAGTGGTGGGCGGCCTGCTCGATGTAGGCCACGATGCGTGAGAAGAGTCGGCTGGCGGCCGACAGGTCCCCGTGGTCGGTGCGGGGTGGAGCGGCCAGCTCGTCGACCAGCGTCGTGGCCGGCTGAACTCCCGCGTCTGCGGCGAGGCGGGCGCAGGTGCGTGCCGCGGTGCGCACTGCGACGGGGTCGAGCGTCCACATCGCCTCGAACCTGCGGCTCCCCTCGTCGACCTCATCCTGGCCGGGGAGCTCCCAGGCGGAGAGTGCCACCGGCAGGGCGGTGCCGTCACAGATCAGCGCCCACTCGCGACACATCGGCGCGTCTTCGGTGAGGGGGACGTGGGCGATCCGACCCCCGTCGAGGTCGCTGATCGGACCCGCCGCGAAGGCGAACGTCGCCCGGGCCGTCCGGGCCAGGTCCTCCCACCGTGCCAGGGAGCTGCGCAGGTGCGCCTCGCGCTGGAAGGAGCCGAAGAGCACGGGATGGTCGGCGCGGGCGAGCTGCTCGTCCTCGATCGCGTGGGAGAGCGCCACCAGGGTGGACTTGCGCAGGACCTGCGTCGTCAGCTGCGGATGTGAGGCCCGCAGGGTGGCGTGCACCGACGGGGTTCTCGGCAGCTCTCCGACGTCGGCGATCGCGGCCTCGAGCCGGACCCCGGCCGACTGGCGGTTCAGCACCGCCCGCACGCGTTCGACCGTTCCGGGGTCGTAGCGCCGGTGCCCGCTGGCCAGTCTCCGGGCGGTGGGGAAGCCGTGTCGGACCTCCCACATGCGCAGGGTTGCGGGGCTGAGGCCCGTCTGTCGGGCCAGCTCCCCGATGGTGAGGGAGCCGGTCGGCAGGTCTTGCAATTCCTCATTCCCTGTGCGCACCATTGGAGCATAAACCTAAACAACGTGTTTAGGAACCTGTGTAGGAATGGGGAAGGTAATCATGAGCTCCAGCGAACGCCCCCAACGGTCTGACGAGAACACTGACCAGGAGGTCGACTGGACCGACCTCGGCATGAGGATGTGGTCGTTCCTCACCGGTCGCGAGGCCGCGATCAACTACGAGTTCCAGGACATGCTGGTCGAGATCCCGCGCGACACCGGCAGCAACGCCCCGCGGGCGACCTGGCGGCTCAACGGCACGCTTCGGGTGACCACCGACGACAACGCGTCCCTCCGATCGGCGTGACATGCCCACCCGGCTGAAGATCGCGGCAGACCTCGGCTTCACGATCGAACGGCCCGGTGGGCGCACGGTGCACGGTCGACTGCACGGAGAGGGCAGCAGGCTCCGTCTCGAGGTCGATCATCCCGAGGCGTTCGCCACCCGGGCGGACGCCGTCGGGCTCGCCTCGCTCGCCGCCGGACTGGCGAAGCGCGGCCTGGTCATCGACGTGACCCGGGGCAGCAGGATCCTGCTGAGCCTCGGTGCGGTGCGGGTCCCGTGGTGGCACCGTCGCCTCACCGGTTCCCGGCACATCCGCATCGGGAGTGTTCGGGGCCTGGTCGCACCCGGGCGGGCGCGGCTCGCTGCCGGCGACGGAGAGGGCGTGCTCCCCGTCCGCGATCTCGTGCCGCCCCGGACCCTGCTGCCCATCGCCCCCACGTTCATGAGGCCGCCGCGTCGGCGCGTCACGATCACGCACGACCCGGCCAAGGGCGGGCAGCCCCGTCTGGTGCTGGTCAGCAACGACGACCGGGCCCCCTTGGGCAGGCGCCGGAACCACCGGCTCCGGGGGCCCCTCACGAGCATCGGCGGCAGCGACGAGTGCGACATCCGGCTCGACGGGCTGCACGCGTTGCATGCCGAGGTCCTGCACGACGACGAGGACGAGTTCGTCGTCGTCGCCCACGCCGACGACGTACGGGTCAACGGCGCACGCGTGCAGCGCCAGCGCCTGCGGACCGGCTCTCGCCTGCAGGTCGGCGCCTGGACGCTGGTCTTCACCCGCGAGGAGTACGCCGACCACGGCCGGCCCTACGGCGGCCGCATCGGCGGTGAGCTCGGGCACCAGCGACCCCAGCCGCCGCGCCACGTCCTCAACAGGGGACCCGATGACTGAGCCGGTCCTCGTCGCCGGGGCGACCGGCTTCGTCGGACGCCGGCTCGTCGACGCGCTGGTCGCCACGGGAGTGGAGGTCCGGGCGATGACGCGCCGCCCGGACGCGTACGACGGTGCGGGTGAGCCGGTCGCCGGCGACGTGCACGACGCGCCCTCCCTCCACGACGCCCTGGCCGGCTGCTCAGCCGCCTACTACCTGGTGCACTCCCTCGGCTCCGACGACTTCGAACGACTCGACGCGGAGGCCGCGCGGGCGTTCGGCAAGGCGTGTGCCGATGCCGGTGTCGGTCGCATCGTCTACCTCGGCGGCCTGGGGAGCGACGGCGACGACCTGTCGGCGCATCTCCGCAGTCGCCGCCAGGTCGAGTCCCTGCTCGGTGAGTCGGGGGTTCCCGTCACGGTCCTGCGGGCCGGCATCGTGGTCGGACACGGCGGCCTCTCGTGGGAGATGACCAGGCAGCTGGTCGACCACCTGCCGCTGATGGTCACCCCACGTTGGGTGTCCACGCGCACCCAACCGATTGCCGTCGATGACGTGGTCGGGTATCTCGTCGGTGTGCTGGAGCTCCCCGAGACAGCCGGGGAGACCTACGAGATCGGGGGCCCGGAGGTGCTCCGCTACGCCGACATGATGCGTCGGGTGGCGACGATCCGTGGTCGGCCGCTGGTGATCCTGCCCGTCCCGCTGCTCAGCCCCGCACTCTCCGCGTTGTGGTTGACGCTGGTCACCGATGTGGACACCACCGCCGGGCGCAACCTGATCGACTCGATGACCAACGAGGTCGTGGTGCAGGACCACCGCATCCGTGAGCTCGTGCCGCGTGACCTGCTGGGGTACGACCAGGCGGTGCGGCGGGCCCTGGCCGAGCGGAGGGACGCTCGATGAGTCGATGGCAGCGACTGCGTGGCCGCCTGCCCCGGAACCTCGCGTACGTCGTACCGAAGACCCACGAAGAGACCCCGGCGATGCGCCGTCGACGGAGACGGGTGGTCGGCGGCACCCTCGTCGTGGGGAGTGCCCTGCTCGGACGCTCACTCTCGACGAAGCCCGGCTCGCGTGAGTTCTACGTCGAGACGCTCAGCCTGGCCGGGGTCTGGACCGCGGGCGGGCTCCTCTCCGGCCCCCTGCACCTCGGCTGGATAGAGGGCCAGGACACCCGGCTCCGGCGTCCGCTGGTCACTCCGGTGGCGACCGGCGCGGGCGCATTCTGCCTTTTCTACGCCGCCACCCTGGTGAGCCGGCGCATCCCCTTGCTCGACCGTGCGGTGTCCCGGGTGCTGCTCTTCGCCGAAGAAGGGCAGGAGGGGCTGGTGCTGGCGACCACGCTGGCCAACGGGCTCGCCGAAGAGGTCTTCTTCCGCGGTGCGCTCTACTCGGCCAGCAACAGCCACCCGGTCATCGTGTCCACCGCGGTCTACTCCGTCGTGACCGCCAGCACCCGCAACCCTGCGCTGGTGCTGGCCGCGGGCGTGATGGGCGCCCTGTTCGGCCTGCAACGCCGGGCCACCGGCGGGCTGCAGGCATCCGCGCTGACCCATGTCGCCTGGTCGGCCCTGATGGTGCGGTTCCTTCCGCCGCTGTTCCGCAGGGCCGGAGGAGCGCCTCGGTCATGACGCCCACCTGCGACCTGCTCGTCCGCGCGGGCTCCGCGGACCGGGCCGCCTTCGCGGAGTTCTACGACGCCACGTGCACGCCGGCGTACCTGCTCGCCCGGTGCCTGGCCGGGGACGTCGAACGCGCCGAGAGCCTCCTGCTCGGTGCCTACGCCGCGGCCTGGCGGTCCGCATCCCGATTCGACCCGACCCGCGAGCGGGCGCTCACCTGGTTGTTGTCCCTGGTGCAGTCGTCGGCCCGACAGACCCATGAGGAGAGACCATGACGACACGAACGGCCATCGTGCTCTTCACCCGCGACCTGAGGGTGCACGACAACCCGACACTGCAGGCCGCCGCGGACCAGGCCGACCACGTGCTTCCGCTGTTCGTGTTCGACGATGCGATCGCCGGGTCGACGTACCTCGCTCCCAACCGCGCGGCGTTCCTGACCGACTCCCTGTCCGACCTGGACGAGTCGCTGCGGGGGTGTGGTTCCGACGGCCTGGTCGTACGGCGCGGAGACCCCGCCGACGAAGTCGCCGCGCTCGCGCGGGAGGTCGGTGCGAGCAGCGTCCATCTCTCGGGCGACTGGAGCCGGCACGCACAGCGTCGCCTGGAGCGCCTGAGGAACGCGGTCGACGGCAGCGCCGTGGACGTGGTCGTGCACGACGAGACCCTGACGGTGTCACCGCCCGGCGTCGTCACCCCCGACAAGAGCGATCACTTCGCGGTGTTCACGCCGTACCACCGCCGCTGGTCGGATCGGCCCCTTCGTCCGGTGCTGGGCCAGGGCCCCCGACTCGTCTCGCCACGAGTACGGCGGGGACGGATTCCGACCGCCGACACGCTCTCCCCCGGCGACTCGCTGGCCCGTCACCTGCCCGTGGGCGGTGAGACGGCGGGGCGTCGGCGGATGAGTGCGTGGCTGGACTCGTCGGTCACCGACTACGAGGACCGGCACGACGACCTTCCCGGCGATGCCACCTCGCGTCTGTCGCCGTACCTGCACTTCGGCTGTGTGTCGCCGGTCGAGCTGGTGGCGAACGCCGGACGGTCGCAGGGAGCGCAGGCTTTCGTGCGCCAGCTGGCGTGGCGCGACTTCCACCTGCAGGTCCTGGCGGCCCGCCCCGACGCCGCTCACACGGACTACCGCGACCGCGGCGACCGATGGCGCCAGGACGCCGACGACCTGCGCGCCTGGCAGGAAGGGCGCACCGGATTCCCCATCATCGACGCGGCGATGCGGCAGCTGCGCGAAGAGGGCTGGATGCACAACCGGGCCCGACTGCTCGTGGGCAGCTTCCTGACCAAGACGCTCTACCTCGACTGGCGAGAAGGTGCCCGGCACTTCCTGCACCACCTCGTGGACGGTGAGGTCTCCAACAACCAGCTGAACTGGCAGTGGGTGGCCGGCACCGGAACAGACAGCCGTCCCAACCGGGTGCTCAACCCGCTGACCCAGGCCGACCGCCACGACCCGGACGGCGACTACGTGCGCCACTACGTTCCGGAGCTCGCCGACGTCGAGGGCGGTGCGGTCCATCGGCCGTGGAGGCTGCCCGACGAGGTCCGGTCGCGGCTGGACTACCCGGAGCCGATCGTCGACCTGGCCGAGGGTCGGCGCCGGTTCCTCGAGGCCCGGGACCGTTGAGCGCAGCCACTCACAGCGCGAGGCGGCGCACGTCGGCAGTGAGCTGCGTGAGGTGGGCGGTGAAGCGGGCCGCCAGGGCGCCGTCGATGACACGGTGGTCGTAGGACAGGCACAGTGGCAGCATCAGTCGGGGCACGAAGGCCTCGCCGTCCCAGACCGGCGCCATCTTCGAGCGCACGACGCCGAGGATGGCGACCTCGGGGGCGTTGACGATGGGCGTGAAGGCGGTGCCGCCGATGCCACCGAGGCTGCTGATCGTGAAGGTCGCGCCCTGCATGTCGGCGGCGGTGAGCTTGCCCTCCCGGGCCCGGGCGGACAGGTCCCCGAGCTCGCGGCTGAGCTCCAGCGCCCCCTTGCGGTCCACGTCGCGTACGACGGGCACCACGAGGCCGTCAGGGGTGTCGACCGCGACACCGATGTGGACGTAGTCCTTCAGCACGAGCTCGTCGCCGGCCAGCGAGCTGTTGACCTCCGGGAACTTCCGCAGGCTCGCGGCCACCGCCTTGAGCAGGAAGCTGAGGAGCGTGACGCGGTATCCCTCGGCACGCGCGGTGTCGTCGAGCTCGCGGCGGTAGGCGTCGAGGTCGGTGATGTCGGCCTCGTCCGAGTGGGTGACGTGCGGGACGTTGAGCCAGGAGCGGTGCAGGTGGGGCCCCGAGAGCTTCTTGATCCGCGAGAGCGGCACGGTGCGGATCGGGCCGAACTTCGAGAAGTCGACCTCCGGAACGGCGGGGATGCCGCTCGAGCCCGCCGCCGAGGGCGCGAGTGAGCGCTCGTAGTGGGTGAGCAGGTCCTGCTTCGTCACGCGGCGTCCGGGGCCACTGCCGGTGACAGTCGCGAGGTCGACCGTGAGCTCACGGGCGAGTCGGCGTACGAGGGGAGTGGCACGGAGGGTGCCGCTGGTCTCGGAGTCCGCGGCCGGCGCGGGTTCCACCGGCGCGGGCACGGCAGCCGGAGTGGGTGTCTCGGGGACCTCGACGGGCTCGGGAGTCTCGACGGCCTCGGGGGCCTCGGGGGTCTCGGGGGTCTCGACCGTCTCCGGGCCGGCCTCGGCGGTCTCGGCGATCGCGATCACGCTGCCCCGGCTGACCAGGTCGTCGACCTTGACCGACAGCGACACGATCGTGCCGGCGACCGGGGAAGGGATCTCCATCGTGGCCTTGTCGGTCTCCAGGGTGACGAGCGGGTCCTCGGCCTGGACGACGTCTCCGGGGCTGACCAGGAGCTCGATGACGGGTACGTCGGTGAAGTCACCGATGTCGGGAACCTTGATCTCCATCGTTGCTGTCCTCACGCGTGGGCCGGGTCGGGCCGGTTGGGGTCGATGCCGTACTTCTCGATCGCCTGGGCGACGAGGTCCCTGCTGACGATGCCTTCGGCTGCCAGGCTGCTGAGTGCGGCGACGGTGATGTGGTGGCGGTCCACCTCGAAGTGGCTGCGCAGGTTGCGGCGGTAGTCGGACCGGCCGAACCCGTCGGTGCCCAGTGCGGTGTAGCTGCCGGGGACGAAGCGCGCGATCTGGTCGGCGAAGGACTTCATGTAGTCGGTCGCCGCCACCACGGGGGTCTTGCGGTCTCCCAGGCACTGCTCGACGTACGACATGCGCGGCTCCTCGAGCGGGTGGAGGGTGTTCCACCGCTCGGTGGCCAGGCCGTCGCGACGCAGCTCGGTGAAGCTGGGTGCGCTCCACACGTCGGCCTTGATCTTGAAGTCGACTGCCAGCAGGTCGGCGGCGGCGAGCACCTCGCGCAGGATGGTGCCCGAACCGAGGAGGTTCACCTTCGCGGCACCGCGGCCCTTGCCGGGCTGCAGGCGGTAGAGGCCCTTGAGGATCCCGTCGGTGACACCCTCGGGCATCGCCGGGTGCTCGTAGTTCTCGTTCATCAGCGTGAGGTAGTAGAAGACGTCCTCCTGCTCGGCGTACATCCGCCGCAGCCCGTCGGCGACGATGACCGCCAGCTCGAACGCGTACGTCGGGTCGTAGGCCACGCAGTTCGGGATCATCGCGGCCTGAAGGTGGCTGTGGCCGTCCTCGTGCTGCAGGCCCTCGCCGTTGAGCGTCGTGCGCCCGGCGGTCCCGCCGAGCAGGAAGCCGCGGGCGCGCATGTCGCCGGCCGCCCACGCGAGGTCGCCGATGCGCTGGAACCCGAACATCGAGTAGTAGATGTAGAACGGGATCATCGGGGTGTCGTTGCTGGAGTACGACGTCGCTGCGGCGATCCACGACGACATGGCGCCGGCCTCGTTGATGCCCTCCTGGAGGATCTGGCCGCTGATGTCCTCCTTGTAGAACATCAGCTGCTCGGCGTCCTCGGGTGTGTAGAGCTGGCCGGCCTGCGAGAAGATCCCGACCTGGCGGAACAGGCCTTCCATGCCGAAGGTGCGTGCCTCGTCGGGGACGATCGGGACGACCCGGTTGCCGACGTTCTTGTCGCGCAGCAGCTTGGTGAGCACCTGGACGAAGGCCATGGTGGTCGAGATCGCGCGGCCCTTCGAACCGGCGGTCTGGGCGGCGAACGCCTCGACACCCGGGACCTCCAGAGGTGTCGAGGTGCGGCGCCGCTCGGGGAGATAGCCGCCGAGCTCCTGCCGGCGCGCGTGCAGGTACTTGTGCTCGACGGAGCCTTCCTCGAAGGAGACGTAGGGGAGGTCGGGGAGCTGCTCGTCCGGGACGGGGATCGAGAAGCGGTCGCGGAAGGCGCGCAGTGCGGGCTCGGCGACCTTCTTCGCCTGGTGCGTGATGTTCTGACCCTCACCGGCGGAGCCGAGGCCGTAGCCCTTCACCGTCTTGGCCAGCACCACGGTCGGAGAGCCGGTGTGGGCGTTGGCGGCGGCGTAGGCGGCGTACACCTTCTGCGGGTCGTGCCCGCCGCGGGTCAGGCGCCAGATCTCGTCGTCGGTCCAGTCCGCGACCATCCGGGCGAGCTCGGGGTCGGCACCGAAGAAGTGCTCGCGGACGTAGGCGCCGTCCTTGGACTTGAACGTCTGGTACTCGCCGTCGACGCACTCCATCATCCGTCGCTTGAGGGCACCGGTGGTGTCCTTGGCGAGGAGCTGGTCCCAGCCCGAGCCCCAGATGACCTTGACGACGTTCCACCCGGCGCCGCGGAAGACGCCTTCGAGCTCCTGGATGATCTTGCCGTTGCCGCGGACCGGGCCGTCGAGCCGCTGCAGGTTGCAGTTGACCACGAAGACCAGGTTGTCGAGCTTCTCCCGGGCGGCCATGGAGATCGCGCCGAGCGACTCGGGCTCGTCGGTCTCGCCGTCCCCGAGGAAGGCCCAGACCTTGCGGTCGGCGGTGTCGGCCAGGCCGCGGGCGTGCAGGTACTTCAGGAAGCGTGCCTGGTAGATCGCCATCAGCGGGCCCAGCCCCATGGAGACGGTGGGGAACTGCCAGAAGTCGGGCATCAGCCACGGGTGGGGGTACGACGAGAGCCCGGCGCCGCCGGTCTCCTGGCGGAAGTTGTCGAGCTGGGCCTCCGTGAGCCGGCCCTCCAGGAACGCACGGGCGTAGATGCCGGGGGAGAGGTGGCCCTGGACGTAGACCAGGTCGCCGCCGTGGTCGTCGGACGCGGCGTGCCAGAAGTGCTGGAAGCCCACGTCGTAGAGGGTTGCGGCGGACTGGAAGCTGGAGAGGTGGCCGCCGAGCTCGGTCGACTCCTTGTTGGCGCGGAGCACCATCGCGAGCGCGTTCCAGCGGATCACGGACCGGATGCTGTGCTCGATCTCGCGGTCGCCCGGGTGGGTCGGCTCGTCACTCGCCGCGACGGTGTTGACGTACGGCGTCGTGGCCACGAACGGCACCCGTGAGCCGAGGCGCTGCGCCTCCTCCAGGACCTGGTCCAGGAGGAACTCGCTGCGCGCCTCGCCCTCGAACTCCAGGACGGCGGCGAGTGCGTCGCGCCATTCCTGTGTCTCGGCGGGGTCGATGTCTGTCATCCCGTGTCCTCAGGTCGATGGAGATGTGCACCACCATCCTCAAGGCAGTTCTGGAATGCGTCTAATGCCTAGTTGGACATCAATTCATGCGTCAGACACATGGATCTTCGAGCTGGTGCGGAGCGCGTGGTCCCGGAACTGCGCGGACGCCGGCGGCAGGTGGCGGTCGCGGACCCAGGCAAGACCGATCTCTCGTGAGGCGCGCACGTCGGTGATGCGCAGGGAGGGCGCGATGGGCGCGGCGCCGCTGCGCGACTCGGGCAGCAGGGCGACTCCGAGGCCCGCCGAGACCAGCCCCCGGAGGGTCTCGACCTCCTCGCCCTCGAAGCCGATCTGTGGCGTGAACCCGACCTGCGCGCACAGGTCCTCGGTGACCGAGCGCAGGCTGAATCCCCGTTTCAGCACGATGAACTCCTCGTGCGCGACGTCGCCGAGCCGCGCCGTACGTCGAGAGGCGAGTCGGTGGTCGGGTGGCACCACGAGGCGCAGGGGCTCCTGGAACAGCTGGCGGCTCTCGAGCTGCTTCAGCTGCGGTCGATCACCGGTGATGGCGAGGTCGACGACACCGTTGAGCAGGTCGTCGATCAGGCCCGCGTCCCCGTGCTGGCGCAGGTCGAACCGCACGTTCGGGCGTTCGGCGCGGAAGCCACGGATCAGCTCGGGGACGAGCCAGGTCCCCAGGGTGTGCAGGAAGGCGAGGGGGACGAAGCCGCCGTCCGGTGCGGTGATGTCCTGCACCGATCGCATGCCCCGCTCGTAGGCGTCGAGGGTGTCCCGGGCGTGCCCGGCCAGCTCACGGCCGGCCGGCGTCAGCGTCAGGCCGCGCCCGACGCGTTGCAGCAGCGGGGTGCCCACCTCGCGCTCGAGCCGGGCCAGCGCCCGGGACACCGCGGGTTGCGTGCGATGGAGCTGCTCGGCGGTCTCGGTCACGGTGCTGCCGTCAGCCACGGCCAGGAATGCGCGAATCGTGTCCAGCTCCATCCACCCATGATGACAGTGCATGGATCGAACGGCTTCCCGGACACCTGGCGCGAGTAGCCTCCGGACATGAGGCACTTCTCGGCCGCCGAGGTGCTGCACCCCCACCTCCGCACACAGGTCCAGCAACTTCGTGAGCTCCGGGGCCCGGTGCGGGCCGACGAGCCGGACGCCGTGCACAGGATGCGGGTGACCACCAGGCGTCTGCGCAGTGCCCTCGCGACGTTCCGACCGATGCTCACGGCTGACTCATCCCGGGCACTGCGCGACGAGCTGAAGTGGCTTGCGGGAGTGCTGGGCGAAGCGCGCGACGCCGAGGTGTTGCGTGACCGGTTGGCCGGGCTGGGACCCCAGGAGTTGGCGGCACGCCTGGATCTGCGCCACGACGAAGGCATTGCACACGTCAGACAGGCGCTCGACTCACCGCCGTGCCTCCACCTCTTCGATGCCCTGGACGCCTTGGTCGAGGAGCCACCGTGGGCCCCGGAGGCGCAGGCCGCGGCCCACGACGTCCTAGGAGTGGGGGTTCGCCGCGACTGGAAGCGGCTCGCCCGTCGCGCCAAGGCCGCGGGTCGTGCACGCACCGACGCCGATCGCGACCTGCTGCTGCACGAGGTGCGCAAGGCCACCAAGCGGCTGCGCCACGCGGCCGAGGTCGTCGTACCTGTCTTCGGGTCACCGGCTGACCATCTGGCGGCGGCGGCCAAGCGGCTGCAGAAGACGCTGGGTGAGCACCAGGACAGCGCGCGGTGCCAGCAGCTCCTCCGGGAGTTCGCCTCGGAGACCACGCTGGCCGGAGACGCCGAACTGGCCCTCCTGCGCCTGCTCGTGCACGAACAGGTCCGCGCCGAGCGAGCCCGCGAGCAGTACGGGCCGGCCCTCGACTCGCTGCGGGCCCGGCGCCCGAGCGTCAGCTTCCGCCGGCGGGCAAGGCCTCGAGCATGACGTCGGGCTTGTCGCGGGCGGTCGCGGTGGCCCGCCACTGGTCGGTGAAGATCGCCAGGTAGGTGCCGTCGGAACGCTGGAGCACCTCGCAGCCCCGTGCCCCGGCCAGGGCCTTCGCGCCCTCGGCGTCGGTGCGCCGAGCCACCTGGTAGTCGAGTCGCGACAACCGGATCGGTGAGTTGAACTCGTTGGTCATGCGTTCCTGCACGACCTCGAACTGCATGGGGCCGACCGCGGCGAGCACCGGGCTCTGGTCGCCGCGCAGGTCCGAGCGCAGCACCTGGACGACGCCTTCCTGGTCCAGCTGCTCGATGCCCCGGCGGAACTGCTTGTAGCGGCCGATGTCCTTGGCGGTCGCGGTCATGAAGTGCTCGGGGGCGAACGTCGGCACCGGCGGGTACTCGATCGGGTCGCCGACGTACACCGTGTCGCCGACGCGCAGCGACTGGGCGTTGACGAACCCGACGATGTCGCCCGGGTAGGCGTGCTCGATGGACGACACCTCGCGCCCGAAGACCGCCTGGGCGTATTTCGTCGCGAACGGCTTGCCCGTGGTCGCATGCGTCACGACCATGCCGCGGTCGAAGGCGCCGGACACGATGCGCGCGTAGGCGAGCCGGTCGCGGTGGGCGGCGTTCATGCCCGACTGCACCTTGAACACGAAGGCACTGAAGTCGTCGTCGACCTGTCGCAACGAGCCGTCGACCCCGGCGGTGACGTGCGGTGCGGGGGCGAGGTCGAGCAGCAGGTCGAGCAGCTGGGCCACCCCGAAGTTCTGCAGCGCGGAGGCGAACATGACCGGTGTGGTCTCCCCGGCCAGGAAGCGGTCCTGGTCGTGGTCGGCGTCGTCCGCGGCGAGCAGCTCGTGCTCCTCCACGGCGTCGGTCCAGACGTCGGCGTCCGTCGCGTCGACCTCGGACGGCGGCATCCGGCGCTCGGGGGCACGCGTGGCGCCACCCGCCGTACGGGTGTACTTCACGAACTCGCCCGTACGCCGGTCCAGGACGCCGCGGAAGTCGCCCGCCTCGCCGACCGGCCAGGTCAGGGGCGTGGGCCGCAGCTTGATCTGCTGCTCGATGAGGTCCATCAGCTCGAGGGCGGAGAGCCCGGGACGGTCCCATTTGTTGATGACCGTGATCACCGGGATGCCGCGCAACGCGCACACCTTGAACAGCTTGAGGGTCTGCGGCTCGAGGCCCTTTCCGGCGTCGACCAGCATCACTGCCGAGTCGACCGCGGAGAGCACCCGGTAGGTGTCCTCGGAGAAGTCGCTGTGGCCGGGGGTGTCGACGAGGTTGATGACGTGGTCGCGGTAGACGAACTGGAGGGCCGCGGACGTGATCGAGATGCCGCGGGCCTTCTCCATGTCCATCCAGTCCGAGACCGTGGCGCGGCGACCGCCCTTGCCGTGGACGGCGCCGGCCTCGGTGATCACCCGCGCATGCAGGGCGAGGGCTTCGGTGAGCGTGGACTTGCCGGCGTCGGGGTGGCTGATGACGGCGAAGGTACGGCGGGGGCGCTTGTCTGACACGCCGCGAATCTACCGGCCGCGGCGCCGTCCCACGGCATTCGGAGAACCTCCGGACTCCTTCGCGCCGGGGCGCCGGTCGCTCAGGCGTCGGACGCGAGCGTCCGACGGAGTACGGCGACGAGGTCGCCCTGCGGGTCGTCGGTCAGCCGCGTGGAGCGCCAGGCGACGTGGTGGTCGGGGCGGACCAGGAGGCAGCCGGTGTCCTCGACCTCGCGCAGCTCGGCCCAGCGACCCAGCACGTCGTCGTACTCACTGTGGTGGCCGAGCGTGCGCACATTGAGGGGTACGCCGAGCTCGGTGGCTGCCTTTGCGGCGGCGTCCGCCCACGCCTCTCCGCCGATGCCGGTGAGCAGGGTGAAGGCGCCGTGGCCCACGAGGTCGAGCGTGGAGACCTGGCGCCCCTCGTGCTCGAGCCAGGCGTGCGGCAGTCGCGCGCCGGGGTGTGTGGTCGGGTGGTGGAAGAGTTCGGGGTCGCGGTCCGGAGTGGGCCAGGGAGTGTCGTCGTCGGCGACGGCCGAGGACTCGTAGTGCTGGTCGAGCTCCACGCCGTGGCAGTTGAACTGGTAGTTCTGCAAGGCGACCGCCTCGTCGAGGGCCTTGCGGCGGACCTCGCCGTCGGGCCCGGGGAGGAACAGGTCGTCCAGTGCCTTCCAGCCGTCGTCGCTGCTCTGACCGGGCGCGAAGCCGAGCGCCTGCGAGATCGGGAGCATGTCGCCGACGCTCTTCATCGCCCGGTCGACAACCTGACGGCCGACCGGCTGGCGCTCCGCGTCGTACGTGTCGAGCAGTGCCGGGCCGGCCAGCCCGCGCAGCACGTAGGCCAGCTTCCAGGCGAGGTTGAAGGAGTCCTGGATCGAGGTGTTGGTGCCCAGCCCGTTCGCCGGCGGGTGTCGGTGTGCGGCGTCACCGGCGAGGAAGACCCGACCCTGCTGGTAGGTCTCGGCGACGACGTGGTTGATCTGCCACTGGCTGATCGCCTTCACCTTGATGTCGACGTCCGGGTCGCCGATGGTGGTGCGGGCCCGCGCGATCACGGCTTCCTCGGAGAGGTCCGGCTCGCCCTGGGCGGGGTCGTACATGTAGAGCATGACCCACTCGGTCCACGGCTTCACGCAGATCCAGGTGCCCGAGCCGACCCAGTAGTCGTTGCCCGGCTGGCACATCCAGTAGAGCGTGCCGGGCCGGTGCGCGGTGTACGCCGTCAGGTCGGCCTCGAGCCAGACGTTCACGGCGGCGCCGAGCCCGGTCGTGCCGTCCATGGAGAAGTCGAGCAGCTCGGCCACGGTCGAGCGGCCACCATCGGCGCCCACGGCGTACTTCGCCCGGATGGTCTGCTGCTCGCCGGTGCCACGATCCTTCACGGTCGCGGTCACGCCGTCCGCGTCCTGGGTCAGGTCGACGAGCTCGGTGTCGAAGCGGACGTCGGCGCCGTGCCCGGTCGCGCCGCGCAGCATGACCGGCTCAAGGATGTGCTGCGGGATGTTGCACATCTGGCTCGGGCTGGCCAGGTCGTAGTCGCTGCGTCGTTCGGGGCCGCTGCCCCAGGTCAGGAGCCGGGCGATCTCGGGGTCGGTGAAGCTGGTCGACCAGACGTTGTTGCCCATCAGCTCGTTGGGGGTGGCGACCTCGCGCACGTCGTCCTCGATGCCGAGGTCGCGGAAGACCTCCATCGTGCGCTGGTTGGTGATGTGCGCGCGGGGCGAGTGCGCGGTGCCGCCGTACTTCGTGACGGTGACGGTGTCGATCCCGAGCTCGGCGAGCAGGCCGGCCATGGCCAGACCGGCGGGCCCGGCCCCGATGACCAGTACGTCGGTCTCGATGGCGTTGAGCTCTGTCATGGCGGTTCTCCTCGGGCGATCAAGTGGGTGGGCGGGGCGGTGATGCCTGTCACAGAGCATGACATTCGTCGTGCGAAGATTCAAGAGATATTCGAAAATAATGGAATGAGCGACTGATCAATGGTGGATCGGTGACGCCGCGCAGCGAGCAGCCGACACCGGATGCACCGTTCCTGCTGATCGGTGCGTAGAATGGGCGCCGTAGAGGTCAGGTTTTCCAACCCCTCGGTTCTGCTGGTTCGAATCAAGCGCCGCCGAATCACGCGCCGCAGGAACGACTGCCCCGGCTGCAGATCGCCGGGATCGACTCGGGTGGTCTCGGCCTGATCGTCAGGCCCCGGCCTGTTCGCCGTCCGAGCGCTGCTCGACAGCCGGCCTCCACGCCCTGACCCGGGCCCTCCAGAGGAGAGAATTCTTGGCAAGACGAGGCCAGCGCCGCCAGACCGGTGACACGCGGACCGCACAGCGCAGCAACCAGCGCGGCGGCCAGCGCAACAACCAGCGTCGCAACCGACCGCTCGACAACGACGGGATCATCCCCGTGCTCGCCCGCGCCGTGCGTGAGGTCGAGATCGCGGTGCAGAAGGGGTCGGTCCAGCGCCCTGACCGCACCAAGTTCCAGGTCGTCGCGCTTCTGGTGCGTGAGGAGCGGGCCCGCATCAAGGCCGACACCGAGACCACCGAGGCCAAGCGAGCCGACGAGCTCAAGCGCCTCGACGGCATCGCCACGATCCTCGCCAAGACCACGGCCCGTGACACCTCACTGCTCGAGCTGCTCACCGAAGAGGCCTCGGTCTCCGATGCGGCGCGTGCCCTCAAGCGCGAGATGCTCGAGGCCGCCGGGCTCGACGTACCCCCTGAGGAAGTGGCGGCCCCGGAACCGGCCCTGGCCAACGGCGCGCACACAGAGCGCCGTGTCGTGCCGCAGTCCGTGATCTCGCGTCAACTGTCCAACCCGTTCCTCGTTCCCGACTTCTCCACCCCGGCGCCCGTGACGCCGAAGACGCACCGCCTGGCGTCGTGGGAGCTGCTCGGCCCGCTCTTCCGGTCCTTCGAGTACGGCGGCGCCTCGTCCTGCATGGACCTGCCGGAGCCGAGCACGCTCAAGACCGCCAGCGGCATGGAGCTCATGCACCACCAGGGTGAGGTCGTCGCCGCTGCCGCCGAGGGCCACCGCACCTTCCTGCTCGCCGACGAGCCGGGCCTGGGCAAGACCGCGCAGGCGTTGCTCGCCGCGCAGGCCGCCGAGGCCTATCCGCTGCTGGTCGTCGTGCCGTCGGTCGTGAAGACCAACTGGGCCCGCGAGGCCGAGATCTGGACGCCGAAGCGCCCCACCACCGTGATCCACGGTGACGGCGACACGATCGACGGTTTCGCCGACATCGTGATCGTGAACTACGAGGTGCTCGACCGGCACGTCGGCTGGCTCGGTGACTTCGGCTTCCGCGGCATGGTCATCGACGAGGCGCACTTCATCAAGAACAAGTCGTCACAGCGCTCGCAGCACGCGCTCGAGATTGCCGACCGCATCCGGGCCCGTACGCCGCGACCGCTGATGATGGCGCTGACCGGCACGCCGCTGATCAACGACATCGAGGACTTCCGCGCGATCTGGCAGTTCCTCGGCTGGATCGACGACAAGAAGCCGCGGCCCGGCCTGATGGCCGCCCTCGAGGAGACCGGTCTCTCGCCGGTCGACTCCGGCTTCTATGCCGCGGCCCGCGCGGCGGTGATCGACCAGGGCATCGTGCGTCGCCGCAAGGTCGACGTCGCCTCCGACATTCCGGCCCGCCGCGTCGCCGACCTGCCCGTCGAGCTCGACGACGCCCTCGGTCGCTCGATCCGCGACTCCGAGCGCAAGCTGGCCAAGCGCCTGCTCAAGCGCTACCAGACCGCGCTCGAGACCCGCACGTCCGGCGTCACCGTCGAGGGCATCGACCACGAGCTCGTACGCCGCGTCGCGACGTGGGAGCGCGAGGACAACAGCGACAACAGCTCGGGCGAGAACGTCTTCACGATGATGCGCCGGATCGGCCAGGCCAAGGCTGGTCTCGCCGCCGACTACGCCGCCCAGCTTGCCCGCAACGTCGGCAAGGTGGTCTTCTTCGCCAAGCACATCGACGTGATGGACGTGGCGCAGGAGACCTTCGCCAAGCGCGACATCCGCTACGCCTCGATCCGTGGCGACCAGACTCCGCGTGAGCGGCAGAAGAACATCGACGCGTTCATCAACGATCCCGACGTCGCGATCGTGGTGTGCTCGCTGACTGCGGCCGGTGTCGGGTTGAACCTCCAGGTCGCCTCCAACATGGTGCTGGCCGAGCTGTCGTGGACCGACGCCGAGCAGACCCAGGCGATCGACCGGATCCACCGCATCGGCCAGGCCGAGCCGGTCACCGCGTGGCGGATCATCGCCTCGCAGACCCTCGACACCAAGATCGCCGAGCTGATCGACAGCAAGGCAGGACTGGCTGCGCGTGCGCTCGACGGGTCCGACGAGGAGATCGCCGACTCGTCCGACGTGCAGCTCGAGGCCTTGGTCGCCCTGCTCACCGACGAGTTGGAGCGCCTGGGCTGATCGGGGTGCTGGGCTGATTGGGGCGCCTGGGCTGATCAGCCCAGCACGCCGGCGCCCTCGCGCAGCTCGAAGACCAGCTGGGTCTCCGTCTGGCGGACGACCCGGTGCACGGTCACGTGCTCGAGCACCAGGTCGCGCAATGCCTGGGCGCTCTCGACGGCGACGTGCAGGTGGAAGTCGTCCTCGCCGGCCACGTGAAAGGCCTGGAGTACGCCGGGCGCGCGGGTGAGTGCGGCGTACAGCTTGGTCACGTGGGCCTGGTTGTGGCTGCCCAGGCGCACCTTGATCACCGCCTGGATCGGGCGGCCCAGTGCGGCGAGGTCGAGCTGGATGCTGGTCCCGCGGATCACGCCGCGCTCGCGCAGCGCGCGCACCCGGTAGGCGCAGGTTGACTCGGCGATCCCGAGCCGGGACGCCAGTGCCTTGTTGGTCAGGCGGGCATCGATGGAGAGCGCGCGCAGGATCTCGAGGTCGGTGTCGTCGAGTCCGACGCCTTGGGCTTTCGGCAAGTCTGCTGCCCTCCGATGCGGGTGGATTGAGCCTTCTGGCCAATCTAGGCGCTCAGTTCGCTGATTCGACAGAATCAATGGAGGCTGGCTGCTGAATCCACCATCGTGGGGGCATGTCCCTGCGCCCTGACTCCCTCGCTGTCCACTGCGGTCGTGACGATCTCACCGACCTCGGTGTGCACGCCCTGCCTCTCGATCTCTCCTCCACCTACCCGTTGCCGGACATCGAGTCCGGGGGCGCGGCCTACGAGTCGATGGCCACCGGCGGCCACCCGCTGGCCGAGGGCGGCCATGTGTACTCCCGGCTGTGGAACCCGACGGTCGGTCGCTTCGAGAAGGCCCTGGCCCAGCTCGAGCACGCGGAGGAGTCGGTGGCGTTCGCCTCGGGCATGGCCGCGATGACCGCCGCGATCCTGTCGGCCACGGCGTTCGGCGAGCGGCGACACGTGGTCGCCGTACGACCCTTGTACGGCGGCACGGACCACCTGCTCGACTCCGGGCTGCTCGGCGTGGAGGTGGACTTCTGCACCGAAGAGGGCGTCGAGGCCGCGATCCGTGCGGACACGGCGCTGGTGATCCTGGAGACCCCGGCGAACCCGACGCTGGATCTCGTGGACATTCGCCACGTCGTGGCACAGGCCGGTGTCGTGCCGGTGCTGGTCGACAACACCTTCGCCACGCCGATCCTGCAGAACCCGATCACGCTGGGTGCGGCGATGTCACTGCACTCTGCGACGAAGTACCTCGGCGGACACGGCGACGTCACCGCCGGTGTGATCGCGTGCGGCCAGGAGACCGCTTCGGCGCTGCGTCGGGTGCGGGCCGTGACCGGCGGTCTGCTGCATCCCCTCGGCGCCTATCTGCTGCACCGTGGCCTGACCACGTTGCCGATCCGCATGCGGGCGCAGCAGGCCAGCGCGACCCGCATCGCCCAGTGGCTCGGCGAGCACCCTGCCGTGGACACCGTCCACTACCCGGGGATCGACGGAGACTCGCGCGACCTGTTGCAGACCCAGATGTGGGGGCCGGGTGCGATGGTCGGCCTCACCCTGCGCGACGGGTTCGCGGCGGCGGAGGCGCTGACCACGCGCACGCGCCTCTTCACCCACGCGGTCTCCCTCGGCGGGGTCGACTCGTTGGTGCAGCACCCCGCTGCCCTGACCCACCGCCCGGTCGCGCCGGAGGCCCGCCCCTCGGCGAACCTCGTGCGGATCTCGGTCGGCCTCGAGGACGTCGAGGACCTGATGGAGGACCTCGACCGCGGTCTCAGCGCCTCCCGAGATCGCGTGCCGTTGACCGCCGGCTGACGCCCTGCTGCTCTCCTGTTGACTGGCCGGCATGAACGGACGACAGATCGGCGGCCTCATCGGCGCCGGCGGGGGACTGGTCTTCGTGCTCGCCAACGCGGGAGAGCTGCCGGGCGCGACGGCGCTGCGCGTCGTGGGAGTGGCCTGTTTCGTGGTGCTGGTCGCCTGGCTGGTGGTGCGTACGCCGGCCGCGCCGCCGACACCCACACCCGCGGCACTGCGCATCTACTGGACCTGCGTGCTGGGCGAGCTGGTGGCCATCCCGGCCGGAGCCGCCGTGCTGCGTCAGCTCGGCCACGCCGAGCTCGTACCGGCCTGGGTGGTGCTCGTGGTCGGCACGCACTTCGTGCCGTTCGCCCAGGCGTTCAGGCTTCCGCTCTTCGCGAGGCTGGGCCTGGTGCTGATCGCGATCGCGCTGGCCGGCATGGCCAGTTCGTTGGCCGGCGTCGACGATGCCGTACCGCTGGCTGCCGTCGCTGCCGGGTTCGTGCTGTTCGCGGCCGTCGCGGTCGGTTCGCTTCAGCGTGAAGCCACGGCTGTCGTCTCGTGACTCGGCTGGCCCTCGACGCAAGCTGATCGCGCCAGGCTCATCGTTGGCTGAGGAAGGCGTGCTGCGCTCTCGTGGTCTGCGGTGCGCTCTCGTGGTGTGCGGTGCCCGCGCTGCCGCTTCGTTGGTTGAGGAAGGCGCGCCAGCGCCTGTCTCGAAGCCAACCCACGATCGACCGCGCCTGGCCGGGCCACCCGAAACTTTTCGGGAAAGTTCTCCACATCCCCTGTGTTCCAGGGGTTTTCGGGGGGTCGTTGTCGGTGGTGAGTGCTTGAGTTTGAGGCATGGTGGAAACGGAGGATCTCGACGCGGGCGGCACGTTGCTGTTCGTCGAAGATGCCCTGCGTCTGCGTCGTGGATCCGAGCTCGACGACCTGGCATTGGGGGTCCGGTGGGCCGAGCTGCACGAGGAGGACCCGAAGACCTGGCCCGCGGCGCGGCAGTTCCCCGGCATGGCGAAACTCATCCCGGTCGGCGGTGCCGGCACCCCCATGGTCCAAGACCTCTGCCTGGCCGAGCTGGCCATCAGCCGGCAGACGCACCCGATGGCCACCCGCTGGCTGGTCGCCGACGGGCTCGACCTGGTGCACCGGCTGCCGAAGTGCTGGGCCGTGCTGAAGACCCTGCGGTGTGAGGCCTGGGTGGCCCGCCGGATCGCCCGCCTGACCCGGCACCTCAACGCCGAGGACGCCGCCTACGTGGACGCGGCAGTCGCCCAGGCCCTGGCCGGGGAGCAGCCCTCGGTGGTGCTGGAGGTGTGTGAGGCGAAGATCATCGAGGCCAACCCACAGCTGCACGAGATCCGCACCCGCGAGGCCCGAGAACGCAGGTTCGTGTCCCTGGGGCGGATGGACGCCGCCGGGTTGCGGCACGTGATCGCCCGGGTCGAGAACGGTGACGCGGTCTGGGTCGATGCGATGCTGAACCGGATCGCCGACATCCTCGCCGCCCGCGACAAGGAAGCCGAGGTGCCGTACCGGTCCCTCGACACGAGACGTGCCGAAGCCTTCGGGTGGCTGGCGCGTCCCGCGGAGTTGCTCGCGTTGCTGCTCGAGCACGCCGAGAACCCCGACCCCGGACCACACTCCACCGACCAGGACCAGCCCGGCGACGGCCACGACGAAGCCAACGACGACGACGAGGACGAAGCCGGTAACACCGACAACGACGCCGCCGCGGACGACGGCGGCAGCGACGACCAGGGCCAGCCCAGCAACAGTGAGCCCGCCGGCACAAGCGACGCGGCCCGCGACGACAACCAGACCGGAGCCGACCACGAGCCGGAGGCAGCTTCCGATGCGGCCGCCCACCCAGCACCGGATCCTGATGCTGAGCCCGAGCCGGAAGACGCGGAACCCGGCTCGTCACCGGTGGCCTGGGCCGACGGGTTCCCGGAGCATCTGCTCGACGCGCTCCGCCAAATCGATCCGGTCAAGCTGCGTCCCCGGGCCGTGGTCTACGTCCACCTGCACCAGGCCGCCCTGTCCACCAGCCACCCCACCGGACGCGGGACCGTGGCCAAGGTCGAGGACGCCGGCCCCATGCTCCCAACCAACCTCGCACCCATGCTCGGCACAGCCCTGGTCCAGGTCACCGAGGTGATCGACCTCAACCAGACCACCCCGACCGCGACCTACGTGCACCCGCAATGGCTCAAGGACCGGATCCAGCTGCTCAGCCCCCGCACCGCCTTCCCACACTCCACCACCGTGAGCCGACGCGTCGACTACGACCACCCCGTCCCCTACGACCACAACCCGACGGCGCCACCCCTGAAAAATACTTCTCGAGTTGTCTCACATTTCGGGATCAAGGGCTGGTTTCCAGGGTCCGTTGTCAGTGGGCACGGCTTGACTCCTCGGAGCTGAGGNCCCGCAATGGCTCAAGGACCGGATCCAGCTGCTCAGCCCCCGCACCGCCTTCCCACACTCCACCACCGTGAGCCGACGCGTCGACTACGACCACCCCGTCCCCTACGACCACAACCCGACGGCGCCACCGGCCCAGACCGGTGCCCACAACTCCGCCCCACTGGGCCGCTACCAACACCGGGTGAAGACCCACGCCCAGTTCACCGTGCGAGAACCCAAGCCAGGCACCTACGTCTGGCGCTCACCCCACAAGGCCCACCGACTCGTCGACCCCACCGGAACCCACCCCGTCCACGAGNTTCACCGTGCGAGAACCCAAGCCAGGCACCTACGTCTGGCGCTCACCCCACAAGGCCCACCGACTCGTCGACCCCACCGGAACCCACCCCGTCCACGAGGCACTCGGTGACGCCCTCATCGACGGCACACACCTCGAACAACGTTTCGCCCTGTCGATCGCCGAACACACCAACCGCGTCTAGATCGCGGACTACGGTGCAGCGTGCCGCGGCAGGAAGTTCGACGACGCCGCCCTCGACATCGAGATCACCCGACCCGCGCATTCCTGTGGCAGAACCGCGATGCAGGGGCTAGCGTGACGTCGACACGGCCCGATCGGTGGGCCGACCGCCTCGCGCGGGAGGTCGCGATGCAACCTTCACCCTCGCGGACCCCGCCCACGGGTCTTCGCATCCTCGTTGCGGACACGCTGCCGCAGCAGGCCCTGGACGAACTCGAGCAACGCGGTCACGAGTGCGTCGTCGACACCTCCTTGGGCAAGACCGACCTGATCGGGGCCATTCCGGGCTTCGACATCCTGGTGGTGCGCAGCACCAAGGTCACCCAACACGTCATCGCGGCCGCAGACCGGCTCGCTTTGGTCATCCGCGCGGGGGCCGGCACCAACACGATCGACACCGCGGCTGCCGCCTCCCGCGGCGTACTGGTGGCCAACGTGCCCGGACGGAACTCGGCCGCGGTCGCCGAACTCACCATGGGGTTGCTGCTTGCCGTCGACCGTCGGATCGCCGACAACGTCGCCGACCTGCGCGCCGGGGCATGGCGGAAGAAGGCCTACAGCAAGGCCTCCGGGTTGCTCGGCTCCACCATGGCGATCATCGGACTCGGTTCCATCGGCCTCGACGTCGCCCAGCGCGCGGCTGCCTTCGGGATCGCAGTGCAGGCACTGGACAAGCCCCGTGGGTCGTCCGCTGCGTCTCGGATCGCCGAGTTGGGCATCACCCTCGTGCCCACTCTCGAACAACTCGTCAGGTCCTCCGACATCGTCTCCCTGCACCTCCCCTCCACCACGAGCACCCAGAGCCTCGTGAGCCGGGAGTTCCTCGGCTGGATGCGCCCCGGCGCGATCCTCCTCAACACCTCACGTGGTGATCTCGTCGACGAGGGCGCCCTGCTCGAGGCGCTCGAGGTGGGCGCGGTCCGGGCCGGCCTCGACGTCTACCGCGACGAGCCCGCCGGCGGAAGCAGCGCCTGGGAGTCCCCACTGGCCAAGCACCCGGGCGTCGTCGGGACCCACCACATCGGGGCCTCGACCGTCCAGGCCCAGACCGCGACCGCCGCCGGAGTGGTTGAGATCGTGGATGCGTTCGTCCGAGGGGCCGTTCGCAACTGCGTCAACCTCGAGCCCAGTCGGTTGGGCGCGGTGACTCTCACGGTCCGCCACCTCGATCGCCCGGGTGTTCTGGCCCGACTGCTCGAACTGCTGAGGACAGCCGGACTGAACGTCGAGAACATGGAGAACCGGGTCTTCCGTGGTGGGGAGGCGGCTGTGGCCTCCATGGACGTCGCCGGCTCCGTGCCTCCGTCCCTGCTGGACGAGATGGCTGCGATCCCAGAGGTCCTCGGTGTCTCGGCGACACCGTTGGCAGGTCTGTCATGAGCCGCACGGTCCGGCCCGCTGAAGCGCGCGTCGTGCGACCGGAGAGCGCGGCCCACAACGTCACACCGATGACGGACACCCTTGTTGTCGGCAGGGGCACCCGAAGGGATCCGATGCATGCGCCGGCTGAAGACGACTACCTTCCTCCGACGACCGGGATCCTTGTCTACCGGCTCCAGCACGGTGAGGACGAGCACGTCGGGGTGGTTGCCGACGTCAGCGTCCTGGCCTTCGCCGACGGACGGGTTCGGGGCCACGAGGCGGTTTGTCCTGCTCGGGTGAAGGGGCTCGTCGAACACTTCGCCTCGGTGCCCAGGCGCACGGAGTTGGTCACGCTGCTGCACGCCGCGGGACCGGACGTCGACCGGACCGTGGAGGAGACGCTGGACGGGTCACCACTGGTCGACTTCATCGGCCCCGACGGCTGGCGTCAGACAGTCTGGCGAGTCTCCGACGCCGCCAGTGTTCTGCTCGCTGATGCCTTGGACCGGTCCGTTCACTACATCGCCGACGGCCACCACCGTGTCGCCGCCAGCCTCGCGCTCTGGGAGCGGGCGGGCCGACCGACGGAGGCCGCACTGCTGTGCGTCCTCTACCCCCAGCATGGTCTTCGGCTGCGGGCATTCCGCCGACGGGTGCGTGGCCCGGTCGATCCCGACCAGCTCCGGCTCCTGCTCGCCGGGTGCTGTGACGTCAGTGAGTGCGCGCTCGGTGAGACCCCCACCGGCGGCACCAGCGTGTACGTCGACGGCACCTGGCTGCGGGTCGAGCCCGCCGTTGACCGTCCCGCCGGAGTGGGCGGCCTCGATCTCACCATCCTCGAACAACACGTGCTGACCCCGCTGCTCGGAGCCGCGATGGTCGAGCGGACGGAGAGCATTTCGGTGACGTCTCCGCTGGGTCAACTCGTCAGCCTCTGCGACCGGGACGGGGGAGCCTTGTTCGTGTTGGCGCCGCCGACCCTCGAGCAGTTGAGGGAGGTCGCCGATCTCGGCCAGGTGATGCCACCGAAGACGACGTACTTCGACCCCAAGCCCTATGCCGGCATCATCGTGCGCTGACGCGAGCTTGCCTCAGGCCTCGCCCAGGAGGACGACGAACGTGGCCGCGGTGGCGGAGTCGGGCGGCCCCTCGGGCAGGTAAGGAGGTCTCTCCATGGGCGGACGCACGCCCAGGGGGACGGTGGTGGCGACGACTTACCTGTCGCACGGTCCGACGGGTGCCGAATCTTGGCCTATGGCTCCGCGCGGAGCACGGCGCGACGGGTGATCACTAGCAGGGCCAGCGAGAGCACCTGCAACCCGGCGACGAGTGCCACCAACAGGGTCAGGTGGTCGCGATAGAGGCCTCCGGACAGCGCACCACCGATGAGGGCGGCTCCGCCCTGGAACGCCGCGAAGACGCCGTACGCCGTGGCCAGGCCGGACGACGGAACGAGGTCGGCCACCAGGGCCTTCACCGTGGAGTCCTGGATGCCGGTGGCCAGGCCCCACACCGCGACTCCGACGAGCACTCCGGTCAGGTGGTCGGCCAGCGCCAGCGGCGGGACGATCGCGATGAGCACCGGCAGGCAGTAGAGCACCCGTGCACGCCAACGGTCGTAGGCGAAGCCCGTGCCGAGTGCGGCGACGGCCTCGACCGCCATGGCCAGCGCGTAGATGACCGGCACGACGGCCACGCCGACCAGCCCGGCGTCGACCAGGTGGAACGAGATCACGCCGAACGTCATCAGTCCGAGGGTTCCCGCAGCACAGGAGGTCGCGAAGACGTAGAACGCGAGCGGCAGCTTCGCCGGCTCCCTCTGCTCGCCGATGGCCGGCGCGGGTGCTGCTTCGTCGGAGAGCGTCGTACGCCGTTGCACCTGCGCCAGCAGCACCAGCGACAGGAGGCCCGGGATGGCGAGCACCGCGAAGGCCAGCCACAGGTGGCCGGTGGCGGCAGCGACCGCGGCGACCAGGAGCGGGCCGGCGAACGCTCCGACCTGGTCCAGTGCCTTGTGTACGGCGAACCCGCGGCCACGCCCGACGGACTTCGAGACCTGGGCCAGCAGCGCCGACTTCGACGGGCTGCGGACTGCTTTTCCGGTGCGCTCCAGCAGGATCAGCGTGGTGGCCACGCCGAGTCCGGCAACCCCGAGGAAGGGCGTGATCGCCAACAGAGGCACGCAAATCGCGGTCATGGCGTAGCCGACGAACGTCAGCCGCCAGTAGCGGCCGGTGCGGTCGGCCATCCGTCCGGTGACCAGCCGCAGGGCCAGCGCGATGGCCTCGCCGGCCCCGGTGACGATGCCGACGGTGAACGCCGAGGCGCCCAGCGAACCGAGCAGGGGCCCAGCCATCGCCCGCATGCCCTCGTAGACCATGTCGGCGGCCAGGCTGACGATGCCGAACGCGAAGACCGAGCGCCACGGCGTCCAGACGCGGTCCTGCTGTGCCGTCACGTCAGATCCACCGGGCGAACCAGATGCGGTCCAGCCATTCGGAGCGGGTGAGCAGCTCGTTGGTCCAGATCGGCCAGAACCACGCGAAGTTCGCCACCACCAGGATGAAGAAGGAGCCACCGATGATGGTGCCGATCGTGCGCCGCTTCGACGGCCCGCGTTCCCGCCCGAGCAGGTCGCCCATGGTCAGCGTCAGCGCGACGATCGTGAACGGCAGGATCGATGACGCGTAGAACGAGAAGATCGGCCGCTCGTCGTTGAGCTCCCACGGCAGCCACATCGCCAGCGCCCCGACCACGGCGAAGCCGTAGCGCCAGTCGCGCCTGCCGACCCAGGCGACGACCGCCCAGACCAAGGCCAGGGCGCCGCCCCACCACAGGATCGGGGTGCCGAGAAGGATGACCTCGCGCAGGCAGGTGCTGCCCTTCTCCGCCTGGCATCCCTGGGCCCCGGGCTGGATGTCGTTCTCCACGTTGACCCCGACGGGGCGGTTCAGGATCAGCCAGCCGCGCGGGTCGGACTCGTAGATGTGCGTGCTGCAGTTCAGGAAGTGCATGTGGAAGACGTAGACGTCGTGGTGGTACGACGCCAGGGAGCGCAAGGACTGGACGACCTCGCCGACACCGCTGGCGTCCTTCTGCTTCGCCGTCGGCCACTGCTTCGACTCGTCGCGCTTCTCCTCGCACTTGTCGTTCATCGAGACGAACTGGGTGTACTGCGTCTGCGAGAACGCCTGCTCGTACTTGTCGGCGTGCATCAACCATCCGGTCCACGACGCGACGTAGACCATGAAGGCGACCAGGACCAGGTGAACGAACGCCGGCACACCGTCGATGAGTGCCGACTTCAGCGTCGCCCGTCGTACGCCGAGTGCACGCCGGCCCGACGCGTCCCACAACCAGATGAGTACGCCGAACGCGGCCAACGGGTAGAGCGCGCTCCACTTCGTGCCGATCGCCAGGCCGAAGCAGATGCCGGCGACCAGCCGCCACGGACGGAACCACAGCCCCTTCGTCGGACCCCAGCTGCCGCCGGGCAGTCGGGCCATCCGTTCGCGGGTCCAGTCCCGGTCGACGACCAGGGCGGTCACCGCGCACAGCAACCAGAACGCCAGGAAGATGTCGAGCAGTGCGAGTCGCGAGAGCACCAGGTGCATCCCGTCGAAGCAGAGCAGCAGGCCCGCCACGCAGCCGAGCAGGGTGGAGCCGGTGAGTCGGCGTACCAACCGGCACAGCACCAGGATCATCAGCGAGCCGACGATCGCGGCCGAGATGCGCCAGCCGAACGGGTCCATGCCGAAGGCCTTCTCGCCGGCCGCGATCATCCACTTCCCGACCTCGGGGTGCACGATCATCGACGGGTCCGAGCCGTCCCACGCCTTGTCGGTCTGGCCGTTGAGGATCATCTTGTCGGCGTCCTCGACGTACTTGCGCACGTAGCCGTGGTTGAGCATCGACCACGCGTCCTTCGCGTAGTACGTCTCGTCGAACTCGAACTCCTTGGGAGTGCCGAGCTTCCACAGTCGCAGGAACAGGGCGAGCGCGGTCACTGCGAGAGCAGCGATCCAGCCGACCAACGGGTCCTCGAGTCGGGCCAGCGGACGCCACCGCTCCTTGATGGAGGGGAGCGGGTCGCCGTCGACGTCACGCGAGAGGGTCTCGACGTCGGCGGGCGGGGTGGTCACGGGGAGCCATGCTACGCAGGCAGGCATGATGGGCCCGTGACCTCCACCGAACCCGGCGTACTCGTGCTGGCCGCGACCCCGATCGGCCAGGTCGACGACGCTCCGCCGCGACTGGTGGCCGAGTTCGGGCGCGCCGACGTCGTGGCCGCGGAGGACACCAGACGGCTCAAACGACTCACCTCCGACCTCGGCGTGACGATCAACGGACGCGTCGTGTCCTACTTCGAGGGCAACGAGTCCGCGCGTACGCCGGTGCTGCTCGAAGCACTCCTTGCCGGGGACCGGGTGCTGCTGGTGACCGATGCCGGCATGCCGAGCGTCTCCGACCCGGGCTATCGCCTCGTCGCGGCGGCGGTCGCCGAGGGCGTGAGGGTCACGGCAGTGCCGGGGCCCAGTGCCGTGCTCACCGCGTTGGCCGTCTCCGGGCTGCCGGTCGACCGGTTCTGCTTCGAGGGATTCCTGCCCCGCAAGGCGGGTGAGCGCTCCCGCCGACTCACCGCTCTTGCCGCCGAGCAGCGCACGATGGTCTTCTTCGAGGCGCCACACCGTACGGCGGTCGCGCTCGAGGCGATGGCCGACGCGTTCGGCGACGACCGGCCCGGTGCCGTGTGCAGGGAGCTGACCAAGACCTACGAAGAGGTACGCCGGGGTGGGCTGCGGGAACTCGCAGTCTGGGCTGCTGACGGACTGCGTGGCGAGGTGACCCTCGTGGTGCAGGGCGCCCCGGATGCACCGGCGCTCGACCACGACCCCGACGTGTGGCGCACGGCCGTCGCCGCCCTCGAGGCCGAGGGCTCGTCCCGCAAGGACGCCATCCTGGCCGTCGCCAAGCGAGCCGGAGTCCCCAAGCGCGAGGTCTACGACGCCGTCCACCGCTGAGTCAGTTGCTGACCAGCGTCGGACGCCCCTCGACCACGCGCAGGTTCGCAGAGCTCCCCGGTCGAGTGACCGTGCCATCGACATCGAGCCAGGGCCCACCGTTGACCCGGTATCGCGCGGAGTACGTCGTGTCGACCCGCACCCTGTAGGCATCACTGGTGTGCTCGTAGACGTGGGAGATGTAGCTGGTCATCGGCAGGCGCTGCTCGTAGGCGCGACCCGGCCAGGACGTCGTCTGGGTGGTGTCGTCGCCGTGGACCCAGGTGAACGAGCTCGGCGTGATGGCCAGCTCGACCTTGCTGCCGAGCAGCGTGACGGTGCGATTGAAGGGTTCGGCCTCGGTGCGGAACAGGGTGTCGAAGTTGACCAGTGTCTTGCCGCCCGGCGGCTGGATGAGCACCTTCGAGACCGGCACCGGAATCCGCCGGAACGCCCTCAGCACCAGTGTGCTCGTGACGACGGGTCCGCCTTCGGACGGCGAGCATTCGCCGAGTGAGCCCATGCCGCCGAACTCGATGACCTTCACTCGTCCACCGGTCGCCGAGCTGGCGTCGGGTGAGCACCGGACAACGGAGTAACAGTCTTCTCCCGCTCCGTCAGCCGTACATGGTGTGCCGGCCTGGGTGTTGGGTGCCGGGCTCTGATCTGGAAAACGTGGATCGGGGACCTGCCCCACTTCCTTGATCACGACCTCGGTGAGCTGCGACGTAAGACTGTTGTCGCCGGGCTGGACCTCCGGGTCCCTGTCATTGCCCGAATTACCCGCGCTGAGGCTGACGACAGCCGCAAGTACGGCAGTTCCCAGGGCCATCATCGGATGATGTCCAACCGCTCAATGCGCCATCTACCTGCCTTCGGTTCCACGATGACGCGCATCGGGACTTCGGACCTGCGCTGAGTGTCCACCTGTTCGCCGTTGGTTCCGAAGAGCGTTCTCTCGGCTTGAATGGTGGACAGCAAGAATGAAAAGCGGCCCAGGCGGAGTTGCTTCTCGTCGAACATCTGACGAACGCGCCATCCGGGTGTCTCGTAGTAGCCGCCCTTTGCATATGTGTCGCTGATCAGGTTGCTCAGCTTGCGACACGAAACGCAGCGCTTGCTCCCGAGTTGCTCCAACGTCTCGGTGTCACCGGTCTGCATGGCCTCGCTGAGCGTGGCGAAGTAGAACCGCACGAACGCCTTCGCGCTGGCCTCGTCCGTGCCCTGGGCGTCAGCCGGGATGCTCGGCCCGGTGTCCGTGACAGTCGGGCTCGGCTCGACCGTGGGTGACGTGCTGGCAGTCGTCGTACTCGAGTCGGGGTCAGACGGGCTCGCGCCGGAGTCGTCGTCCGTGCACGCCGCTAGCGATGTCAGCAGGAGCGCGGCCAGCCCGATGCCGGCGGTGGTGCGGAGGCGCAAGGTGTCGACCTTTCCGAGACGCCGCCCCGAGCGGCGACGCCGTTCACTCTAAGTCGGCCAGACGGGTCACGAAAAGGGTCACCCGAGAGCCTGTGGACAACCACGACCTAGGGTGAAGGCGTGATCGAGGAGCCGACCCGCAAGCGCGCGACGACCGAGGAGAAGAGCGGCAGCAAGCGCGACATGACCCGTCCGCCGGCGCCGGAGCCGCTGCCGCACCCGGTGGCCGACAACCACTGCCACCTCGACATCGTCGACGGCGACGACTGGTTCCGCACCGAGCAGGCCCTCGAAGCCGCAACGAAGTCCAACGTCACCCGCATCGTCCAGGTCGGCTGCGACCTGCCGGGTGCTCGGTGGGCGGTCAAGGCAGCGCACGAGTACGACGCACTCGTGGCCGCGGTCGCCCTCCACCCCAACGAGGCACCGCGCCTGGCCGTGGCGGGGACCCTCGACGCTGCGCTCGAGGAGATCGAAACGCTCGCCCAGGACGACCTCGTGCGTGCGGTGGGCGAGACCGGGCTCGACTACTTCCGCACCGACGAGGACGGCCGCGAGGCCCAGCACGAGTCGTTCCGCCGGCACATCGACCTGGCAAAGCGTCTCGACAAGACGCTGATGATCCACGACCGCGACGCGCACGACGACGTCCTCGCGATCCTCGACGAGGAAGGCGCCCCCGACCGCTGGGTGATGCACTGCTTCTCCGGCGACGCAGACTTCGCGAAGCGATGCCTCGACAAGGGCGCTCACCTCAGCTTCGCCGGCACGGTCACCTTCAAGAACGCGCAACCGCTCCGGGACGCGCTGGCCATCACCCCGCAGGACCGGATCCTGGTCGAGACGGACGCCCCGTTCCTCACCCCGCATCCCTATCGCGGGCGTCCGAACGCGTCCTATCTGATCCCGATGACGATGCGGCTGATGGCCGACGTACGCGGCGTCGACCTGGCCGAACTCTGCGCCGCGGTCGACCAGAACACCACCGCAGTCTACGGAAATTGGTGAGCGGCAATAGCCATTCGAAAGACCCCCTAAAAGCCGTCCTGACCTGCGAAGACAGGCATTTCAGGGGTGGGGAGAGCCCGGTCACAGCGGGGGTGATCCGGGCCTCGTCGGCTTGGCGTGTCCCGATTGTCGCGCTTATGGTCGATGGCTGATGGCCGGAATCGGATGAGAGACCGACCAGTGCACCGGTGGCCCCGAACGGCTGCCCAGCAAGATCCTCCGCAGGCTGGCGCCGTGCGGTCGCGCTGGTCTCCGAGAACCGGGACGTTCTAAGTCTGGAGACCTGTGCGCAACCGAATCGCACTCCTCGGCAAGAGCAAGACCCTCCTCGCAGTACTCGTCGCCGCAGTGGCCCTGGCGCTCATCGGCACCAGCTACGGCTACGCGAAGATGAACAAGGAAGTCACCCTCTCCCTCGACGGTGAGACCAAGACGGTCCACTCGACCGGCGACACCGTCGCCGACGTCCTCGAGGACGAAGACATCAAGATCGGTGAGCACGACATCGTCCTGCCCGGCCCGGACGAGAAGGTCAACGAGGGCACCCGCATCTCGGTGCGCTTCGGCCGCCAGCTCGAACTGACCGTCGACGGCAAGCCCGCGACGTACTGGGTCAACTCCGACAGCGTCGACGAGGCCCTCGACGAGCTCGGCATGCGCTTCGGCGGCGCCGACCTCTCCGCCAGCCGCAACGCCGACATCTCCCGTGGCGGCCTGCGCCTCGAGATCGTCACCCCCAAGAAGCTGACGATCAAGGTCGGCAACGGCAAGCGCCTCACCAAGAACATCGCCGGGTTCACCGTTGCCGACGTGCTCAAGGAGCTCGACGTCAAGGTCGACAAGGACGACATCGTCAAGCCTGCCCGCAAGAGCGAGGTCAAGGAAGGCACCAAGATCACCGTCACCAAGGTGCGCGTGGTCCGCAAGGCCGTCGGCGGCGAGGCGATCGACTTCGACACGATCGAGAAGTCCGACGACTCGATGTACGACGACGAGTCCGAGACCGTCCGTGAGGGTTCCGCGGGCGCCCGCAACGTGACCTACCGCCTCGAGTACCACAACGGCAAGCTCTTCGCCACCAAGGTCATCACCGCCGACGTCACCAAGCAGCCTGTGGACGAGATCGTGAAGGTGGGCACCAAGGAGCGTCCAGAGACCACGTCGAACTTCGCCGGTGGCAACACCGTCTGGGACGCCCTGGCTCAGTGCGAGTCCGGTGGCAACTGGGCGATCAACACCGGCAACGGCTACTACGGCGGCCTGCAGTTCAACCTCGGCACCTGGCAGTCGTACGGCGGCACCGGCCTGCCGAGCGAGAACAGCCGCGAGACCCAGATCGCCATTGCGACCAAGGTGCGCGACGCCTCCGGCGGGTACGGCGCCTGGCCGGCGTGCTCGTCGAGCCTGGGCCTGCCGCAGTAAGGGCTTCCGGGCCGGTCGGCACTAGGCTGACCCCCATGCCGGACGTAGAACACTCTTCCGCCGGGCCGAGACTTCTCGGCCCGGCGGAAGTGCGTTCCCTGGCTGCCGCGCTCGACATCCGGCCGACGAAGCAGAAGGGCCAGAACTTCGTCATCGACGCCAACACGTGTCGCCGCATCGTCCGGGACTCCGCGATCACGGGCAGCGACGTCGTCCTCGAGATCGGCCCCGGTCTCGGCTCGCTGACCCTGGCCCTGCTCGACGTGGCCGAGCGTGTGCTGGCCGTCGAGATCGACGACAAGCTCGCGGAGGCACTGCCCCGCACCATCGCGACGTACGCCCCTAACCACGTCGACCGCTTCGAGGTCGTGCACGCCGACGCGCTGCGGGTCACCGAGCTGCCCGGGCCGGCTCCGACAGCGCTGGTGGCCAACCTGCCCTACAACGTGTCGGTGCCGGTGCTGCTGCACATGCTCACCCTGCTGCCGTCCCTCGAGCGCGGCATGGTGATGGTCCAGTCCGAGGTCGCCGACCGGCTCGCGGCCCCTCCCGGCTCCAAGGTGTACGGCGTCCCGTCGGTCAAGGCCGCCTGGTTCGCCGACGTACGCCGTTCCGGTGCGGTCGGCCGCAACGTGTTCTGGCCGGCCCCCAACGTCGACTCCGGGCTGGTCGCCTGGACCCGCCGCGAGCAGCCGGCCACGAAGGCCACCCGCGAGGAGGTCTTCGCGGTCGTCGACGCCGCATTCGCGCAGCGCCGCAAGACCCTGCGCTCCACCCTGAAGAACCTGGCCGGCTCCGCCGAGGCCGCCGAGCGGGCCCTGGCCCATGCCGGCGTCGACCCGATGGCGCGCGGAGAGGTGCTCGACGTCAACGACTTCGCCCGGATCGCCGAGGGACTGCATGCCTGACTCCACCCGACCCGAGGTGACCGTGCGCGCCCCGGCCAAGATCAACCTGCACCTGGGCGTCGGCCCCGTGCGCCCGGACGGCTTCCACCCACTGGCCACCGCCTACCAGGCGATCTCGCTGTTCTCGACCGTCACCGCGATCCCGGCCGAGGAGTGGTCGGTGACCTGCACGGCCGGTGCGGGCATCGACGTCGCGGCAGTCCCGCTCGACGACACCAACCTCGCACTGCGTGCCGCGAAGCTGCTGGCCGACCATGCCGACCTCGCGCACCCCGTCGCGCACCCCGTCGCGCTCCACATCGACAAGGGCATCCCGGTCGCGGGCGGATTGGCCGGCGGCTCCGCCGACGGTGCCGCCGCGCTGTTGGCCTGTGACGCGCTCTGGGGCCTCGACACCCCGTTGTCGACGCTCCTCGACCTCGCCGGCCGGCTCGGCTCCGACGTGCCGTTCGGCCTCGTCGGGGGCTCGGCCGCCGGCCACGGACGCGGCGAGGTTGTCACTCCGCTGACCGACACCGGTCGCTACGACTGGGTGGTGCTCACCTCCGACGAGGGCATGTCGACGCCCGCGGTCTACGCGGAGTACGACGCGCTCCACGACGGCCTCACGATCGCCGACCCCGAGATCCCCGACGCCTTGGTCAAGGCACTGGCAAGCGGAGACGTGCGCGCACTGGCCGAGGCGGTCGGCAACGACCTCCAGCCCGCTTCGCTGCGGCTGCGTCCGGCCCTCGCTGCACCCCTGCAGGCCGGGCTCGACGCGTCGGCCCTCGCGGCGCTGGTCTCCGGATCCGGGCCGACCTGCCTGTTCCTGTGTGAGGACGCCGACCACGCCACACGTGTCGCAGCCGCGCTGTCGGCGTACGGCCGTGCGGTGCTGGCCACCGGCCCCGTCCCCGGAGCGACGGTGCTCTGATGGCCAACCTGATCAACCTCGAGAAGGTCTCCAAGTCGTACGGCGTCCGTCCGCTGCTCAGCGAGGTGTCCCTCGGCATCTCGCGTGGGGAGCGGATCGGCATCGTCGGCCGCAACGGCGACGGCAAGACCACCCTGCTCGAGGTGATGGCCGGCCTCGAGGAGCCCGACACCGGGCGGGTGTCGAAGACCCGGGGCCTGCACATCGGCTACCTGCACCAGGGCGACGAACTGGTCGACACGCACTCGGTGCGCGAGGCCGTGCTCGGCGGCAAGGACGACCACGAGTGGGCGGCCGACCCGGTGACCCGCGAGATCGTCGAGGTGCTGCTCGCCGGGGTCTCCCTCGACCGGGCCGTCCTGGGCCTCTCCGGTGGTGAGCGTCGCCGCTGCTCGCTGGCCGCGCTGCTGCTCGACGAGCACGACCTGGTGATCCTCGACGAACCGACCAACCACCTCGACGTGGAGGCGGTGGCCTGGCTGGCCCGCCACCTGACCACGCTGCAGTCGGCCCTGGTCGTGGTCACCCACGACCGCTGGTTCCTCGACGAGGTCTGCCAGTTCACCTGGGAGGTCCACGACGGCGTCGTCGACTCCTACGAGGGCGGGTACGCCGCCTACGTGCTGGCCAAGGCCGAGCGCACCCGCCAGGCCAACGCGTCGGAGACCCGGCGGCAGAACCTGGCCCGCAAGGAGCTGGCCTGGCTGCGCCGCGGCGCCCCGGCCCGCACGTCGAAGCCGAAGTTCCGCATCGACGCTGCCAACGCGCTGATCGAGGACGTCCCGCCGCCGCGCGACCGCATGGAGCTGCAGAAGTTCGCCACCCAACGGCTCGGCAAGGACGTCATCGACGTGGAGAACGTCGACCTCTTCCGCGGCGAGCGGCAGCTGCTCGACCACGCGACCTGGCGGCTCGGTCCCGGGGACCGGGTCGGCATCGTCGGTGTCAACGGGGCCGGCAAGAGCTCGGTGCTCGCGCTGCTCTCCGGAGACCTCGCTCCCAGTGCCGGCAAGGTCAAGCACGGGCGCACGATCGCGCTGCAACACCTGACCCAGGCGCTCGACGACCTCGACCCCGAGCAGCGGGTGCTGCCCAGCGTCGAGTCGATCCGCCGGATCACCAAGACCGTCGACGGCGAGATCACGGCGACCTCGATGCTCGAGCGCTTCGGCTTCACCGGTGACCGGCTGACGGCCCGCATCGGTGATCTCTCCGGTGGCGAGCGACGCCGGTTCCAGATGCTGCGGCTGCTGCTCACCGAGCCCAACGTGCTGCTCCTCGACGAGCCCACCAACGACCTCGACATCGACACCCTCAACGTGCTCGAGGACTTCCTCGACGGCTGGCCCGGCACGCTGATCGTGGTCTCGCACGACCGCTACTTCCTCGAGCGGGTCACCGACTCGGTCTGGGCGTTGCTCGGCGACGGCAAGATCTCGATGCTCCCGCGTGGGGTCGACGAATACCTCGAACGGCGAAGCGAGCAGCTGCGCGCGAGGGACGAGCGGGCAGCGTGGGCTCGCGAAGGTCGAGCGAGCGACGCCGCCGAGGAACGAGGCGGCGCGAGCGGGTCGAGACCCGGTGAGTCGACCGCCGACGCAAGCCCCGGGGCGGCGCAGAAGGCCAAGTCCGGCAGCGCCGAGGAACGCGCTGCTCGCAAGGTGGTCGAGCGCATCGACCGACGCCTGGCCAAGATCGCCGAGCAGGAGACCTCGCTGAACGCCCAGATCGCCGAGCACGCCGCCGACTACGGCAAGCTCGCGGAGCTGAGTGGGCAGCTCGACGTACTGCATGCGGAGAAGGAAGAACTCGAGCTCGAGTGGCTCGAGGCCGCCGAGATCCTCGAATAACCTCTTGCCCGCCTCGTGAGAATGGTGGGCATGGACCTGACCGAGGACGCCTTCCGGGCCCTGGCGCGCAGCTCGCCGTGGCTCTGGCAGAGCCTGCACTTCACTCGTCACGGTGAGGAGCCGGTCGAGGCCTGGGTGAACCGGCCCGGTGAACTGCGAGTCGTCGATGCCGACGGCCGACAGACGATCGAGCGCGAGGACCTGGGGCAGGCTCGAGGCGTGGTCTGGATGTCGTCCACGGCCGACGGCGGGCCCCAAAGGACGCCAGAGATCATCCACCGCTGGCCGCACGAGGTCGAGCCGGTACGGCGCTCCGACGGGCTGGTTGCCTCGAGGCCGGACTCGTTCGCCCAGGAAGGCGATGACTTCGTCTCGATCGACTACGGCGACCCGATGTACACCAACTACTTCTGGGTGGCGATGCTCGACCCGCGCGAGCTCTCCGAGTCCACGACGATCAGCGACCTGAGGGTCGACACGCACCACGGCCGTCCCGTGTGGCGCGCGCGGATCAGGCCCGTCGAGGGCTATGACCCGACGTGTGGGTGCTGTGCGCTGCTCTGGTCGGAGATCTCCGACCGCGACGAGTACGACGACTGGGAGCCGGATCCGGAGCGGTCCTACCCCTCGGCGTACGACGTGGCCCTGGACGTGCGCACCGGTGTCGTCGTCTCACTCGAGCCGATCGACGGGGAAGGCTCCGCACTGGACCTGGAGATCCTCGAGGTCGACGGGGGCCGGTGACGTGCGGCAGGTCGGGCAGAACTGGCGACAGGTCACCGAGAACTGGCGACAGGTCGATGGAAGTTCACGACGGGTCGGCGAAGGGGACCATCAGGCGACGGAGCAGGGTGGCGAGTTGCTTGCGGTCGCGGGCCGAGGTGTCACCGAGCAGGTCGCGCTCGGCCTCGAGGAGGGCGGCGAACGCGCCGTCGACCGTCGTACGTCCTTCGGGGGTCAGTCGCACGAGCACGCCGCGCCGGTCGTTCGGGTCGGGGAGGCGCTCGACGAGGCCGCGCGCGGTCAGCCGGTCGACGCGGTTGGTCATCGTGCCGGAAGTGACCAGGGTTTCCTTGATCAGCTTGCCGGGGGAGAGCTCGTAGTCGCCGCCCGCGCGCCGCAGGGCGGCCAGCACGTCGAACTCCCACGACTCGATGTCGTGGTCGGTGAAGGCGGTCCGCCGCGCGAGGTCGAGGTGGCGCGCCAGGCGACTGATCCGGCTGAACACCTCGACCGGGCCGAGGTCCAGGTCGGCGCGTTCGCGTGCCCAGGCATCGACCAGGTCGTCCACTTCGTCGCGCATGGCAGCATCGTAACGGATCGTCAAGAATCTTGACATCGAGACATAGGCGGAGTCAGAATGAAGTGTCTTGACGTCAAGATAAATCGAGGAGTCGCGATGAGCCACCAGTGGAGTCCCGAGCAGTACCTCACCTACGCCGACGAGCGCGGCCGCCCCTTCGTGGAGCTGGTCCAGCGCATCGGCGCCGAATCCCCAAGCAGGGTGGTCGATCTGGGCTGCGGACCCGGCAACCTGACTGCGCTGCTCGCCCAGCGGTGGCCGGCTGCCGAGGTCACCGGCGTCGACTCGAGTCCGGAGATGATCGAGCGGGCCCGGAGGGACGCGCCCGGCATCGACTTCGCCGTCCAGGACCTGCGCGAGTGGGTCACCTCCGGCCCGACCGTCGACGTGCTGGTCTCCAACGCCACCCTGCAGTGGGTGCCCGGGCACCTCGACCTGCTGCCGGACCTCGTCGACACGGTGGCCCCCGACGGCTGGCTCGCCTTCCAGGTGCCGGGCAACTTCGGCGAGCCGAGCCACACGATCCGCACCGAGATCGCCGACCAGGAGAAGTACGCCGCACACCTCGCTGGCGTGGCCGTACCCTCCTCGCACGATCCGGCGGTCTATCTCGAGAAGCTGGCGGCGCTCGACTGTGAGGTCGATACGTGGGAGACGACGTACCTCCACGTGCTCACCGGGGAGGACCCGGTCTTCACCTGGGTGACCGGAACCGGCGCCCGGCCCACCCTCCAGGCGCTGCCCGACGGCCTGCGCGAGGAGTTCGCCGAGGAGTTCCGCACCCGGCTGCGCGCGGCCTACCCCGAGACGCCGTACGGCGTCGTCCTGCCGTTCCGGCGCATCTTCGTCGTCGCGAGGAGGTCGGCATGAGACTGCACCACGTCCAGGTTGCCTGCCCACCCGGCGGGGAGGTCGGAGCCCGCCGGTTCTACGGCGAGGGGCTCGGCATGACCGAGGTCGAGAAGCCCGCCGAGCTGGCGAAGCGCGGCGGCTGTTGGTTCCGTGCGTACGACGACCGCGGGGAGACCGCCGCCGAGATCCACGTGGGGGTCGAGGACCCGTTCGTCGCTGCGAAGAAGGCACACCCTGCCCTTCTGTTGGACACCATCGACGAGCTCGAGGACGTCGGCGCCCGCTTGCAGGCTCTGGGGTTCGACGTCGACTGGAACGAGCGCGGGACGTTCGCCGGCCACCTGCGCTTCCACACCCGTGATGCCCACGGAAACAGGGTCGAGGTCCTCACGCCGGCCCACTAGTGTGGGTGGCGAGGAGGCACCGCCATGACATCACCATCCGGTTCCATCCAGACCCTGTCCCGAGCCATCGACCAGGCCGGTGACGTGCTCGCCGCCGTCCACGAGGACCAGTTCGCCGACCCGACGCCGTGCTCCGACTGGGACGTCTCTCGCCTCGCCGCGCACCTTGCGGGAGCGCCCGCGAAGTTCCTGGCGGCGGCCCGTGGTGAAGAGGTCGACTGGTCGAACGACCCGCCTCTCGGGGTCGAGTGGGCCTCGTCGTTCCGTGCGGCGGGTGACGACCTGATCCACCACTGGCACGAGGTCGGTGAGGACGGCGACGGTCCGCCGGCGCCGATGTCCGTGGCGGAGCTCGCCGTGCACACCTGGGACCTCGCCAAGGCCATCGGCTGGGAGCGTCAGCTCGACGAGGGCGTGGCGCAGTGTGGGCTCGACTTCATGTCGGCCTCTCTGACCGACGAGCTGCGCGGCGAGGCCTTCCAGCCGCAGGTCGAGGTGGCCGACGACGCGTCTGCCGTGGACCGCCTCGCGGCGTTCGCCGGGCGCCAACCCTGATCAGTCCTCGCTGAACAGCTTGGGCTTCTTCTCCAGGCCGCTGAGCCCGTTCCACGCCAGGTTGACCAGGTGTGCTGCGACCACGCGCTTGTCGGGCTTGCGGTCGGCGGAGAGCCACCACTGGCCCGTCGTGCCGACCATGCCGACGAGCATCTGGGCATACATCGGCGCGGTCTTGTGGTCGAGGCCGCGCTTCTTGAACTGGTCGACCAGGATGCCTTCGACCCGGCTCGCCGTGTCGCCGATGATCGACTGGAAGCTGGCGCCCTGCGAGCCCATGGGGGAGTCGCGCACCATGATCCGGAAGCCGTCGGGCTGCTGGTCGATGTAGTCGAGCAGGGTGAGCGCCGCCTGCTCCATGAGCGCGCGCGAGGTGCCGGAGGTCAGGGCGCCGCGCATCATGCCGAGAAGGTGGGTGACCTCGCGGTCGACGACCACGGCGTACAAGCCCTCCTTGCCGCCGAAGTGTTCGTAGACCACCGGCTTGGAGACCTCGGCGCGGCTGGCGACCTCCTCGATCGACGTACCGTCGAAGCCGCGCTCGGCGAACAGGGCGCGGGAGATCTCGATCAACTGCTCGCGGCGTTCGGCCGCGGTCATCCGGCTCCGGGGTGCGGACTTGCGGGAGCTGTTCGAGGTGGCCACCGGTCCATCTTCGCAGTTCGTTCGGTTTGGCCGACCCGGGTGAGGGAAGATCCTGTTCCATGAACGTGTCTGGATCCCGGCGTGGTGCCCTCGCCCTGGTGGTCGCCGGTGCGCTGCTGGCTGTCCTTGGCTGCAGCGCCCAGGCCGGGTCGGACGATCCCGCGGGACACTCCCAGGACGGTGCGGCCAGCCGCAGTGCCGCGGCCGAGAAGGCGCGGCACGCCCCTGTCGACCCGTGTCGCCTGCTCTCGGTCGCCGACCGGTTCTCCGTGATCGGTGCCGAGAAGGTGACCGGCATCGGCGCCGAGATGGAGCCCGGCGACTCGCGCCTGGTCCGCTGCGTCGTCACCGGCAACGACAGTGTCGCGATCATCTACTACGGCTACAGCTTGGTGCCCGGCCGGAAGTTCGCGGCCAACCTGCGGGACAGGGCCGACTACAGCGGGAAGCTGATCACCATCAACGGCGTGGGGGACGAAGCGCTCTACCTGCGCGACACGAAGTACGGCTTCGACGCCTGGGCGCGGAAGGGTGACTACACCGTGTTCGTCGGCTCGGGCTGGTTCCGGGGCGACCGGACGACCGCCGAACGGCTCCTGAAGACGCTGCTCGACCAGGTGACGCCGGGGATGCACGAGCATCCGATCAACGTGCCGCGCACCTGCCCGTCGCCGGACTCGAAGTTGGTCACGGACGTGGTCGGTCAGGTGCAGTACGCCGTCGGCCACGACCGCAACCAGAAGCTGCTCTGCACGTACGCCGGGAAGCGGGTGCGGGTGTCGCTGTCGACCGCGCGGAGCACCCTGAAGAAGGTCGCGCGCAGCTACTCGGACGCGCAGGCAGCGCCCACCTTCGGCGTCGACGAGTCCGTGGAGTTCAAGATCGTGCCCGACTCGGTGACTTCGCTGGAGCCCTCCGAGTACGGGCCGTGGGCCACCACCTACGTGCTGAAGCCGCCGTTGTTGATCCGCGCCTCGATGAGCGCGGCGTCAGACCTGGACGACGACGCAGAGGTCACGTTCGACCAGGCGGCGTTCCGTCGGGTCAACGAGACGTGGGTGCGCAACCGCGTCGCGAAGGGGCGGTAGCAGGTCCTGCTCAGGCAGCGGCCTGCTGGTTCTTGACCAGCTTGGCCTCGATGCGTTCCTTGACCGGCCAGCGCACGTCGTCGACCCATCCGAGCTTTTCGAAGACCCAGATGACCCGGGCGGAGACGTCGAGCTGGCCGCGCTGCACGCCGTGCCGGGCGCAGGTCGGGTCTGCGTGGTGCAGGTTGTGCCACGACTCGCCGCCCGAGGGGATGGCCAGCCACCACACGTTGGAGCTCTTGTCGCGCGAGATGAAGGGGCGATTGCCGACCGTGTGGCAGATCGAGTTGATCGACCAGGTGACGTGGTGCAGCAGGCCGACCCGCACCAGAGAGCCCCAGAAGAACGCGGTCAGGGCGCCGGCCCACGACATGGTGACCAGACCGCCGATGATCGGCGGGATGGCCAGCGAGAGCAGCGTCCAGAACCAGAAGTCCTTCGAGATGCGGACCAGGTCGTTGTCCTTCATCAGGTCGGGGGCGTACTTGCGCTGCGGGGTCTGCTCCTCGTCGAAGAGCCAGCCGATGTGGGCGTGCACCATGCCCTTGGTCAGCGCGCGCATGTTCGTGCCGTACTTCCACGGCGAGTGCGGGTCGCCGTCGCGGTCGGAGAACTTGTGGTGCTTGCGGTGGTCGGCCACCCAGCGCACCAGCGGACCCTGCACGGCCATCGAACCCGCGATGGCGAGGCCGATCTTCACTCCGCGGTTGGGCTTGAACGACTTGTGGGTGAAGAGTCGGTGGAAGCCGACGGTCACGCCGAGCAGGCCGATCCAGTACATCGTCACGGCGATGCCGACGTCGAGCCAGCTCAGCCAGCCGCCCCAGGCGATGGGTACGGCGGCGAAGAGTGCGACGAACGGCACCAGGATGAACAGGGCCAGCGTGATCTGCTCGAGGCGGGACTGCTCGTCTCCGCCGCGGGTCGCGCGGTCCGCGGTGTCGAGGGCCGGGCCGGTCTGTGTTGCGGTCAAGGTGGCTCCAGGATCGGTGATTCTCTACCGACTCAACCGTAACCTACGGAGCCGTAGGTTGGGCAGCCCGCTGTGGCGCGGACAACACTCGCGGATCCATTACCTACCGGTAACATGAGGGCATGGTGACGATCCAGGACATGTGGAACAAGGCCTCTGCCGTACCGATGGGCAAGAAGGCGTTCTCGCTCGCGTTCAGTCAGAAGGCGCCGTACTTCGCGACGATCCGGCCGACCTTCCAGGTGGTGAAGCCCAACCACGTGGAGCTGACCTTCCCCAAGCGCCGGGCCGTGCACAACCACATCGGCACCGTGCACGCGATCGCGCTGTGCAACGGCGCCGAGGCGGCGATGGGTGCACTGGCCGAGGTGACGATTCCCAAGGACAAGCGGTGGATCCCCAAGGGGATGGACATCAACTACACCGCCAAGGCCGACTCCGACATCACGATCATCGCGGAGACCGACCCCGAGCAGTGGACCGGCGACGACCCCGACCTGCACGTGCGGGTCAAGGCGGTCACGACGTCGGGTGTCGAGTGCTTCAACGGCGTCATCAAGCTCTGGGTGACCCCGAAGCCGCCGAAGGGCTGACGGTCAGTCGACCTCGGTCACCAGCGACTGGGACTGGGCAACCACGAGTACGTCGCTCCACACGGCGCCGACGGGGTCGATGGCGCCGCGGGCCTGACCGTTGAACGACCAGGTGAGGCCCCACTCCGTCTCGGCGGTGACCTGGTGCTCCCCGGGCCTCTGGAATGCCAGCGTGCAGGTGCTCGAGGCGCCCGGAGCCCAGGCCGTTCCCGTGTCGTCGCACGCCACCGAACCTGCCCGGCCGGCCGAGAACGCGACGCGGTCCAGGGTCGCGTCGACCCGCACGGAGTTGTTGCCCGCAGTCGCTGCGACGTATCCGGAACCGGTCGGGTCGCGCAACCAGAACCACGTGTCGAGGTTGACCAACGTGTCCAGGTTCCCCGTGATGTCCGGGTTGTAGTCGAAGGCCGGCTCGGGCATCGTCATCGAGTCGGTGGCCGCCTTGAGCAGCACCTCCGGGGGCACCGGCGGGACGGGCGGCTGCTCGCCGGCCTCGACGTAGACCCCGGTGTTGTTGAGGAAGTAGTTCAGCGAGAACTTGTCGAACTCCTGGAAGTTCTCGAAGCTGTCCAGCATGGTGCACGTCGGGACGTACCAGCGGCCCTCGGTGTCGTTCTTGTGCTGCTTGTAGCCGGCGTACGGCGCCCAGGGCTCGGGGTTCCACTCGTCCCAACCAGCCCCGGTGATGGTGCCGTCCTTGATGCCGTCGAAGTACTCCTTGCCGGTCCACAGTGGGGTCCGGTAGCAGGGAACCGGCACCGAGACTGTCGTGCTGCCGCCGCCCGACCCGGGGCTGCCGCCGCGGACCAGGGAGCCGGTGACGCTGACCGTGACGGTGCCGTTGCCGGGATTGTCCACGCAACCGACGTTGGCCCCGTCGCACGCGCTCGCCGACTCCATCGTTGCGCCCAGGGCCACCAGGCCGAAGGCGGCGACGGTGGCTGCCATGGGGATGCGAAGCGAAGTCAGCATGATTCGTCCAAGGTGGTGTAGTCGGTCAGAGTCCAGGCACCACCGGTGCTGGACAGGGTCGCGCGGCCGCGGACCCTCTCGCGGCCTTCGACGGGCCGCTTCTGCCCCTTCGTGACCAGGGACAGGTCGGTGGCGTCGGTGCACAGGGAGAGCACCGCCTGGCGCGCGCTGAAGCCGTCGAAGTCGACGCTGATCCGGGCGATGCCCGAGTAACGCGTGTCGGTGCTCGTGAGGTGGGCGACAGTGGAGGTCATGACGTCGACCACGGACGGTGCGGCGTTGTCGGTGATCAGGGGGTTCAGCTTCGCGGTGCGGCTCAGCTGGCGCTGACCGCGCTCGTAGGCGACGTACGTCTCGAGGGCCTCGCGCTTGGCGCCGGTCGCCTCGGGCAGCTTGGTGAACTCCAGCCCGACGCTGCGGTACGTCGTCGGGATCTCCGCCGCGCCGGAGCCGTCCGAGGAGTCGTCCCTGGCTGTCTCGCTGGACGAGGCGCTGGGAGAATCCGACAGGTCGAGACGGTCGTCATCCGAGTCGGAGTCGTCCGAGCAGCCGGCCGTGGCCAGGCACAGCACCGCGCACAATGTGGCCACGGATGCCCGAGCGTTCCTGTGCACGTGTCCCCCTGAGATGTCTAGAGCTCCCGCATGGTATCCCGGTGATGCCCGATGTCAGAAGCCGTGAAACCTCAGGCGCCGCCCCCGGTGTTCGCTTCGATGCCCGTGTCGCGCCGGGGCGCGGTTGCCGCCTTCTTGTTGCCGCGGCGGGCCAACCAGCTGGCGAACTGCGAGATCGACATGTTCACCGCGACGTAGATGACGGCTCCGGCGATGAAGATCGGGAAGAGCACCTGGCTGCCGAAGAGGACCCCGTCGTTGGTGACTTGCCCGCCGTAGAAGTTGCGCAACTCCCTGACTGTCGTGAGCAGTTCCGTGTAGGTGACGATGTAGCCGAGTGAGGTGTCCTTGAGCAGCACCACGATCTGGCTGACCAGGGTGGGCAGCATGATGCGCACGGCCTGGGGGAACTCGATGGCCCGCAACGTCGCCAGCGGCGTCAGGCCGATGGCCAGGCCGGCCTCACGCTGACCACTCGGCAACGCAGCCACGCCCGACCGCAGGATCTCGGCGATGATGCTTCCGTTGTAGAGGGTGAGCCCGATGACCACGGCCGTGAACGGGGAGACGTCGGTCCAGATGACGAACGGGAAGTACATCAGCAGCAGCACCGGGAGCCCGCGGAACACCTCGGTGAACACTGCGGCCGGCCAGCTCAGCACTCGGGTGGGCGAGAGGCGCAGGGCGGTGAGCACTGCGCCGAGGAGCACGGCGAGGACTGCGGAGAGAGCCGCCGCCTTCAAGGTGGCCACCAACCCGCGTCCGAGGGCGTCCCACACGTCGGGGTAGGTCAGCACCTCCCACACGTGGGAGCCGATGATGCCGTTGTCGGAGAGTCGCTTGAAGCCGAGGCCGAGGAGCGCGAGGACGAGCAGTCCGCCGATGATGCTGCCGATCAGGATGCGCCGCCGGGCGCGCGGCCCGGGTACGTCGTAGAGGACGGAGGTCATCGCGCGATCGCCACCTTCCGCTCGAGCTGACCGGCGGCGATGCCGGCCGGGATGGTGATGAGGAGGTAGAAGAACGCGACGCCGCCGAGGAACCACAGTCCGTCGGAGGGGTAGCGGAGGTTGAGGTCGCGCCCGCTGGCGAACAGCTCGGTGACGAAGAAGCCGGCCGCCACGCTCGAGTTCTTGGTCAGCGCGACGAAGATGTTGATCAGCGGCGGGATGATCGTGCGCATCGCCTGGGGCAGGATCACCGTGCTGATGCTCTGGGTGAACGTCATGCCGATCGCGCGCGCTGCCTCGGCCTGACCGGTCGAGACGCTGTTGATGCCGGAGCGGACCGCTTCGCACACGAACGCCGCGGTGTAGACCGAGAGCGCGACGTAGGCGCTGGTCTTGAACTCCACCAGGATGTCGACCTGCGGCGCCACGAAGACCATGAAGAAGAACACCAGGGTCAACGGCGTGTTCCTGACGATCTCGACGTACGCCGCACCCAGCCAGCGCAGCGGAGGGATCGGCGAGACCCGCATGGTGCCCAGGATCGTCCCCAGGATCATCGCGGCAACGGCTGCCACCATCGTCAGCTGGATGGTGGTCCAGAATCCTTCGAGGATCGGGTCGAGATTGTCGACCAGCTTGTCCATCGTGCTCCTTCACACGGGTCGTCCCGGGATGGCTCCCGGGACGACCAGCGTCGGCTCAGGGCCAGATCAGTAGCGGTCGACCTTGGGGAACTCGGTGGGCAGCTCGAGCACGGTGCCCGCCGTCTTCTTCCACGCGGCTTCCCACTCGCCGTTCTCGTAGGAGTCCTCGATCACGGTGTTGATGAACTCGCGGAACTCGTCGTCGCCCTTCTTGAGGCCGATGCCGTAGGGCTCCTCGGTGAACGGCTCGCCGGCGAGCTTGAAGTCGCCCTCGTTCTGCGCGACGTAGCCCGAGAGGATGACGTTGTCGGTGGTGAGGGCGTCGACCTGGCCGTTGCGCAGCGGCTCGAGGCAGTCGCTGTACTCGGCGGGCAGCTCGAGCTTCACGTCCGGGTAGTTGTCGGCCATGTTCTGCGCCGGCGTCGACCCGCGGGCGCTGCACACGGTCTTGCCCTTCAAGTCGTCCGGGCCGTTGATGTCGTCGTTGTCGGCCTTCACCATGAGCATCTGGCCGGCGTTGAAGTAGGGGCCCGCGAAGTCGATCTGCTTCTTGCGCTCGTCATTGATCGTGTACGTCGCGATCACGATGTCGACCCGCCCGTCGGCGATGGAGGTCTCGCGGATCTCGGAGGGGGTCGCCACCCACTCGATCTTGTCGGCCTCGATGCCGAGCTTGGCGGCGATGATCTTGCCCATCTCGACGTCGAAGCCCTCGGGGTCACCCGAGGGGCCCTTGAGTCCGAAGAGCGGCTGGTCGAACTTCGTGCCGATGGTGATCTTCCCGGCGTCCTGGAGCTTCGCCATGGTGGTTCCCTCGGCGAAGTCGCTCTTCTCGACGTCGGCCACACCCTTGTCGGCCTTGTCCTCCCCGCAGGCCGACAGGGTCAGCGCCAGGCTGGCTGCCACGAGGACTGCTTTCCATTTGGTCGCGCGCATTGCTGCTCCTCCATTGTGGTGGCCGGGTCCCCGGCACGGGTTTCGATGCTGTGCAGATTGAGCTGTGCAGTTCTTGGGTCAGTGCTTGAGGATCTTGCCGAGGAAGTCCTTGGCGCGATCGGACTGCGGGTTGGTGAAGAACTCCTCGGGGGTGTTCTCCTCGACGATCGCGCCGTCGGCCATGAAGATGACCCGGTCGGCCGCCGTACGGGCGAAGCCCATCTCGTGGGTGACCACGACCATCGTCATGCCCTGCTTGGCCAGGTCGACCATGACGTCGAGGACCTCCGCGATCATCTCGGGGTCGAGCGCCGAGGTCGGCTCGTCGAAGAGCATCACCTTGGGGTCCATCGCGAGCGCCCGGGCGATCGCCACGCGCTGCTGCTGGCCACCGGAGAGTTGAGCGGGATACTTCGCGGCCTGGTGGCCGATGCCGACCCGGTCGAGGAGCTCCTTGGCGCGCTTCTCGGCCTCGGCCTTCTTCTTGTTGCGGACCTTGATCGGCCCGAGCGTGACGTTCTGGAGGATCGTCTTGTGCGCGAAGAGGTTGAAGCTCTGGAAGACCATGCCGACGTCGGCCCGGAGGGCGGCCAGCGCCTTGCCCTCTTCGGGGAGCGCCTTGCCGTCGAGGGTGATCGACCCCTTCTGGATGGTCTCGAGCCGGTTGATCGCGCGGCACAGCGTCGACTTGCCCGACCCGGAAGGCCCGATCACGACGACGACCTCGCCGCGTTTGATGGTCACGTTGATGTCCTGCAGCACGTGCAGGTCGCCGTACCACTTGTTCACGCCGTCGAGCACGACGAGCGGTTGACCGGTCGCTGCCTCGGTGGCCCCGTGTTCCGTCACAGTCATCCCAGTAACGTAGCGGTTTCCGGGCGGTCGCGGCCACAACTTCGCGCGCCTGTGGAGACTGAGACCGAATCGTGTCTCGCGCGAGAGGTGTGACTAGCATCTGAGCATGAGCGACATGAGCCACCACCGTCTCGGCGACTCGGGTCTGGTGGTCTCCGCCATCGGCCTGGGCTGCAACAACCTCGGGCGCGAGAACACCGCGACGTACACCCAGGAAGGCACCGACGCGTTGATCGGTGCCGCCCTCGACTCGGGGGTGACGTTCTTCGACACCGCCGACTCGTACGGCGCGGAGGGTGGACTGTCCGAGACGCGGCTCGGCAAGGCGCTGGCCGGCCGGCGCGACGAGGTGGTCGTGGCCACCAAGTTCGGCATGGACGCCCGCGGTGCCAACGGCCCGGACTTCGGGGCGCGCGGCTCGCGGCGCTACGTGATCCAGGCGGTCGAGGCCTCCCTGCGCCGGCTCGGCACCGACTACATCGACCTCTACCAGTTCCACACCCCCGACCCGTTGACCCCGATCGACGAGACGCTGGCCGCGCTCGACACCTTGGTGAAGTCCGGCAAGGTTCGCTACCTCGGGCACTCCAACCGGGCCGGGTGGCAGATCGCCGAGGCCGAGTTCGCGGCGAGGGAGCTCGGGGCCGAGCGCTTCGTCTCGGCGCAGAACCACTACAACCTGCTCGATCGTCGCGCCGAGCTCGAGGTGCTGCCGGCGTCACGCGCCTACGGCCTGGGCGTCCTGCCGTTCTTCCCGCTGGCCAACGGCCTGCTCACCGGGAAGTACTCCGACGGCTCGGTGCCGGAGGGGTCCCGGCTGGCGAGTCGCCCCGCGGTGCTGGAGAACGCCGACTACGCGCAGCTGAAGGCGTTCGGTGCCTACGCCGCCGAGCGCGATCTCGACGAGGTGACCGTGGCGTTCTCGTGGCTGCTGGCCCAGGACCCGGTCGCCTCGGTCATCGCCGGAGCGACCACGCCCGAACAGGTCCGTCAGAACGCTCGCGCGCGTGGATGGGTGCCGAGCCTCGACGACCTCGCCGCCCTGGACGAGATCTTCACGCCGGCGGCCAAGATCGCGCCCTTCTGACCGATCCACTCTGGCCGACTCGCTCTGGGCGATCCACTGTGCTTTGGGTGCCGCCACGCTTGCCGCCGTACCCTTGACCCGTTATGAGCGCACGCACGTATGAGGTCCGCACCTACGGGTGCCAGATGAACGTCCACGACTCCGAGCGACTGACCGGCCTGCTCGAGACCGCGGGGTACGCCGCTGCTCCGGAGGGTGAGCAGGCCGACGTCGTCGTCTTCAACACGTGTGCCGTGCGCGAGAACGCCGACAACAAGCTCTACGGCAACCTGTCGCACCTGGCGCCGATCAAGGCGAAGAATCCCGACATGCAGATCGCGGTCGGTGGCTGCCTGGCCCAGAAGGACCGCGCCACGATCACCGAGAAGGCGCCGTACGTCGACGTCGTGTTCGGCACCCACAACATCGGCTCGCTGCCGGTGCTGCTCGAGCGGGCCCGGGTGCAGCAGGAGGCCCAGGTCGAGATCCTCGAGTCCCTCGAGGTGTTCCCCTCCACGTTGCCGACCAAGCGCGACTCGGCGTACGCCGCGTGGGTGTCGATCTCGGTCGGCTGCAACAACACCTGCACGTTCTGCATCGTGCCGGCGCTGCGCGGCAAGGAGAAGGACCGCCGCCCCGGCGAGATCCTGGCCGAGGTCGAGGCGCTGGTCGCCGACGGCGTCACCGAGATCACCCTCCTCGGCCAGAACGTGAATGCGTACGGCGTCGAGTTCGGCGACCGCCAGGCATTCTCCAAGCTGCTGCGTGCCTGCGGCGAGGTCGAGGGACTCGAGCGGGTGCGCTTCACCTCGCCGCACCCGGCCGAGTTCACCGACGACGTCATCGAGGCGATGGCCGAGACACCCAACGTGATGCCCCAGCTGCACATGCCGCTGCAGTCCGGCTCCGATCGTGTCTTGAAGGAGATGCGTCGGTCCTACCGGCAGAAGAAGTTCCTCGGCATCATCGAGCGGGTCCGTGCGGCGATGCCCGACGCGGCGATCACCACCGACATCATCGTCGGCTTCCCCGGCGAGACCGAGGAGGACTTCCTCGAGACGATGCACGTCGTGCGCGAGGCCCGGTTCTCCGGCGCCTTCACCTTCCAGTACTCCAAGCGCCCGGGCACTCCCGCCGCCACGCTCGACGACCAGGTCTCACCGGCGGTCGTGGCCGATCGCTACCAGCGCCTCGTCGCGGTGGTCAACGACATCGCCTGGCAGGAGAACGAGGCGCTGGTCGGCCGCACCGTCGAGCTGATGGTCTCCGAGGGCGAGGGCCGCAAGGACGCCGCCACGCACCGGCTCTCCGGTCGGGGTCCTGACAACCGGCTGGTCCACTTCAACCCCGAGGCCGCTGAGGGTGTCCGCCCCGGCGACATGGTGACCGTGACCCTCACCCAGGCGGCACCGCACCACCTCATCGCGGACGGCCCGGTGCTGTCCGTGCGTCGTACCCGCGCCGGCGACGCGTGGGAGGGGCGCTCCGCTGCACCGACCGGTGTGGGCCTCGGCATGCCGTCGATCGGGGCTCCCGCGCCGCTGGCTGACGCACCTGGCTGCTCGATCTCGTGACCGATCGGACAACGCGGAGGATCGCAGTTATCGGGTGACTGGGATCTTCCACGTTGATCCGATCAGGCGCCCGGGGGCAGCAGTCGAGTGCTGGCCGCGCCGCATTCGGGGCACCGCCGCAAGTCGCCGGGCCAGCCCTGACGCTGCAGGATCGCTCCCAACTTCGCGGCCGTGCGACAGGCCCGGTCGAAGACCTGGCCCCACCCGAGGCGCACACCGCCCAGGCCGTCGGCTGCGGCATCGAGATCACGGTCCAGGTCGTGGTCCCTGTTGCGGGCACCGGAGTGGAAGATGCGCCCGTCGAGCTCGACCACCTGGCCGTAGTCCTTGTAGAGCACGTCGCGATAGAGCGTGCCGCGGGAGAGGTCCACGGCCTGACGTACGGCGATCGGCAGGCCGTGCGGTCGTTCGACTCGAGTGAGGTAGCCGTGCTCGAGCACCGAGCACGTTCCGGCAGCCACGTCCTGCAGCACGTCGTGCAGGAACTCACGTCGCGCGATGCGCGTGCGGCCGTCGAGTGCCTCGAGCAGCCGAGGTGGCGTGGACTGACGCGAGGAGACGATGCCCGCGAGCACGGCGACCGCGTCGAACTCGGTGCATGCCTCGGCGGCGAGGTCGATCGCGGCCTCTTCGATTCTCAGGCGGGGTGGCGACCGGTTCCACTGCACGCGCGAGGAGAGGCCGGTCATCCGGTGGATCACGATGCCGGGCTGGGTCGACACCTTGCGCCGCGCCGCGATCACCACGTGGATCGGTGCGTCGGTGCTGTGGGCAGGCTGATCGGCTCTGGGGCCGTGGGAGTCGGTGCGACGCCCGGGTCCTTGAGCGGCGCGCAGGGCCGAGTCGTGGGACAGCGCGGCCGGCCACGAGTAGAGGACTGCGGCCCAGGCCTTCTGGTGCCAGGTCATGGGCCCCGTGTGGTCGACGTACACGCCCGGATGCACGGGCGTGAGGAGACGGTTGCGCACCAGCCGGCGAAGGTCGTTGTCCGTGACACCGCGATCGAGGGCCTGGCGTCGACTGACCACACCATCCTGATCACGCAGCAGTTCAGCGAGTCTTTCCATGCGCTCGATCGTCGATCGTGCTGGACGCCTTTGCCAGTCCCGCTCGACTGGCCTGTGGACAACCAGTCCCGTGAGCGCAGACCGCCGTGCAGCACGGTGCTGAAGCGACAAGGATGCGATCTGAAGTCACCTGATGACTGCAAACCGCATCCTTGTCAGATGCCAGCCCGTTCAGCCAGCCCGCTCAGCCAGCCCGCTCAGGCGGAGGGCTCCGGGGGAGTGTCGTCCTCGCCGGAGGTGCCCTCGTCGGGCTCCTGCTGCTTGTCGTCCAGCTGCTTGATCTCGTCGGGGACCTCGTCCTCGCCGATCGCCGGGTTGTCCTCCGGATCGAGGTCGCGGGGCACCGGGTCTCCGGGGGTGTCGCCGTGCTCCGGCCCCTCGATGGAGTCCGCACCGCCGGGGTAGACCTCGGGCTCCTCGGTGGTTGCCTCGGGCATCGCGCCGACGTCGCTCGTGCCGTCCCCCGTGCCCTCCTCCGTGCCATGGGCGGTTTCCTCGGTGTCGGGCGCGGCCTGCTCTTCGGACTCTGACATGTGCGTTCCTCTCGCTGGTTCGGCCTGTGCCTCGACCCTAACGATGCGCAGGTGATGCCTGCATCAGCTGACGGAGAACCCGTGGGTGGTGTACGGCGGCACGTCGCCGGACTTGAGCCCGCGGAGCACCTGCAACTCGTGGGGCACCACCTCGTCGGGCAGGTCCGCCAGCGGGAACCAGCGGATCTCACCGCACTTGAGCGGTTCGATGATCGTCGGCTCGCCCGACCAGGTGCGGGCGGTGAAGAAGAAGTCGATGCGCTCGTCGATCGCTTCGCCGCCCTGGGTGCGATGCATCGACGTGAGGAACTCGAGGGCGATGTCGGTGACGCCGATCTCCTCGGTCGCCTCCCGTTGGGCGGCCTGGAACGCGGTCTCGCCCTTCTCGACGTGGCCGGCGGCGGCCGCCGCCCAGCGTTGGTCCATGTAGCCGGTGTTCTGCCGCCACTGCAGCAGCACCTCGGTGCCGTGCTCGCCCTCGCGGAGCAGGAAGACGTACGACGCGGGCACCACCACGAAACGATCAGTCATGCCGGTGAGCCTAGGGGTTGCCTTGCTCGGGCCGGACGCAACACCGGCCCGCCACGAGGAAGGTTCGTGACGGGCCGGTGCTGGTGTGGGTGGTTCAGCCGTACGTCGGGGACTCGCCGTCCTCGGGCTGTCCGCCTTCGCTGGTGCCGGAGTCGCCGAAGCCGCCGGTCTCGCCGCCTTCGGGCTGTCCGCTCTCGCTGGTGCCGGAGTCGCCGAAGCCGCCGGACTCGCCGCCTTCGCTGGTGCCGGAGTCGCCGAAGCCGCCGGTCTCGCCGCCTTCGGGCTGACCGCCTTCGCTGGTGCCGGAGTCGCCGAAGCCGCCAGACTCGCCGCCTTCGGGCTGTCCGCTCTCGGAGGGGATTCCTGTGCCGGACTCGGACTCGGAGGAGCCGAAGCCGCCAGACTCGCCGCCTTCGCTGGTGCCGGAGTCGCCGAAGCCGCCGGTCTCGCCGCCTTCGGGCTGTCCGCTCTCGGAGGGGATTCCTGTGCCGGACTCGGACTCGGAGGAGCCGAAGCCGCCGGACTCGCCGCCTTCGCTGGTGCCGGAGTCGCCGAGGCCGCCGGAGTCGCCGCCTTCGGGCTGTCCGCTCTCGGAGGGGATTCCTGTGCCGGACTCGGATTCGCTGGTGCCGGAGTCGCCGAGGCCGCCGGAGTCGCCGCCCTCGGACTCGGCGCCGCCTTCGGAGGAGGCTTGGTCGGAGGGCGCATCGGCGGGCGATGCCCCGCCCTCGTCGCCCTGTCCACCGAGGCTTTCCCTCACCTTGTCGACGCCCGCGTCGATCTGCTCGGTGTACTTGCCGCCGGTCTTGTCGTCGATGAAGTCGCCGGCCTTCTCGGCCAGGTCTCCGATCTGATCCCCGTACTTGTTGGCTGCTTCGCCGGCCTGGCCGCCGAGGTTTCCTAGCTGTTCCGTCACCTGAACCATCTCCCGAGTGAGGTTGGGTCGGTTGTCCCGACTTGTCCTCTCAATCCACACACGATCGGTCGTGAAATGTCCACGGGCCCGGTGCCGTTTTGGCACCGGGCCCGCGAAGACGTTCAGCAGATTCTCAGCCGAAGGCCGGGGCGACCATCACTTGATGTCGTCGTTCTTTCCGTCGAGGCCGTCGAGGGCGTCCTTGGCCTTGTCGACCGCGGCGTCGCCCTTGTCGCCCAGCTTGCCGCCGGTCTTGTCGTCGATGAAGTCCTTGGCCTTGTCGAGGCCGTCGGAGACCTTGTCGCCGTGCTTGTCGACAGCGTCGGATGCCTTGCCCTTGAGCTTGTCCAGGAAACCCATGTCCTGCTCCGTTCGGTTGCTGTGGCCGCACTTGCCGCGACCCGAGAGATTCGTTTGAAAGACTAGCCCCATGTCGCCGGACCACTCACCCCCAGTTGTCGCAATCGTGGGCGCAACTGCAGCCGGGAAGACCGGTCTCTCCCTGGATCTCGCTGAGCGGCTCGGGGGCGAAGTGGTCAACACGGACGCGATGCAGGTCTATCGGGGCATGGACATCGGCACCGCCAAGCTGCCGTACGACGAGCGCCGTGGCATCACGCACCACCTCCTCGACTTCCTCGACATCGACCAGATCGCCACCGTGGCTGACTTCCAGCGACTGGCCCGCGACACCATCACTGACCTGCGGGGGCGCGGGGTCGCGCCGATCCTGGTCGGCGGTTCCGCGCTCTACACCCGGGCGATCCTCGACAGCTTCGAATTCCCCGGCACCGACCCCGTCGTACGACGCGCACTCGAGGAGGAGCTCGAGGCCAAGGGGTCCGGAGCGTTGCACAAGCGACTTCAGGAGCTCGATCCCCAAGCAGCACAGGGGATTCTCCCCGGCAACGGTCGCCGCATCGTGCGCGCGCTCGAGGTCATCACGCTCACTGGCAAGCCGTACGGCGCGGGCCTGCCCACGCTGCACTACGTGATGGACGGCGCCCACCAGATCGGCGTCGACATCGACCGGTCGACCCTCGACGTGCGCATCGGGCAACGCGTGGACCAGATGTTCGACGACGGGTTCGTCGACGAGGTGGCCGCCCTGTGCGAGCGCGGGCTGCGTGACGCGGTCACCGCGTCGCGGGCGATCGGCTACCCCGAAGTGATCCGGCACCTCGACGGCGAGCTCACCCTCCAGCAGGCCAAGGAGTCGACCCGGGTGGCCACCCGCAGGTTCGCCCGGCGCCAGGACCAGTGGTTCCGCAAGGACCCGCGCGTCACCTGGGTGCCGTGGGATGCGCCGGACCTCGTGGAGAGGGTGCTGGCCGCGATCGGGCAGCAAGATTGATCAAGACATCCGGGTCGTGACACAGGCAGACTGGCGTCATGGTGACCCAGTACTACACGGCAAGCAGTCTCGACGGCTTCATCGCGACTGACGACAACTCCCTCGCCTGGCTCCTCAAGCAGGACATCGACATGGAGGGCCCGATGGCCTACCCGGCCTTCGGTGCCGAGAAGGGCGCGCTGGTGATGGGCGCGACGACGTACGAATGGATCGTCAAGAACCACGAGACCTGGGACTACACCAGCCCGACGTGGGTCTTCACCCACCGCGAGCTGCCGGCCAAGAACGGTGGCGGTGACGTCCGCTTCACCCAGGACGACGTCCGCGCGGTGCACGCGGAGATCACCGAGGTGGCCGACGGCAGGAACATCTGGCTGGTCGGCGGCGGTGACCTCGTCGGCCAGTTCGCCGACGCGGGGCTGCTTGACGAGGTCTGGGTGCAGTACGCCCCGGTGACGCTCGGCTCCGGCGCGCCACTGCTGCCGCGGGCACTCGACCTCGAGCTGCTGGAGGTCGCGCAGAACCGTGCGTTCATGTGTGGGCGCTACCGCGTGGTGCGCTGACCGGGATGGGATGATGGTCGGGTGACTGACTACGCCTTCGTGAAGGGCCACGGCACCGAGAACGACTTCGTGCTGCTGCCCGACGCCAACGGAACCCTTGAGCTGACCGCCGAGCAGGTTGCCCGACTGTGCGACCGCCGAGCCGGCATCGGCGGCGACGGGGTGATCCGGGTGGTCCGCACCGATGCCACCGACGACCCGGCTGCCGTGGCTGCCCGCGGGCAGGCGCGCTGGTTCATGGACTACCGCAACTCCGACGGCTCGCTCTCGGAGATGTGCGGCAACGGCATCCGCGTCTTCGCGCTCTACCTCGCCACCCACGCATCGGTCGACCCGCGCGACCCGTTGCCGGTGGCCACCCGCGACGGCATCAAGACGATCACCTTCGACGGCGCCGACCAGATCACCGTCGACATGGGCACGCCGACCTTCGGCTCCGACTCCAAGGTCACCGTCGGGGAGCACACGTGGGCCGCGGTCAACGTCGACATGGGCAACCCCCACGCGGTCACGTTCGTCGACTCGCTCGATGATGCAGGCCGGCTGTTCGACGAGCCGGACTACGACCACGCCGTCTATCCGCAGGGCGTCAACGTCGAGTTCGTCGTACGCCGCGGGGAGCAGCACGTCGCGATGCGCGTGCACGAGCGCGGCTCCGGTGAGACCCGGTCCTGCGGCACCGGTGCCTGCGCGGTCATGGTGGCCGCCGCGCGGGCCGACGGCGCCGAGCGCGGTACGCCGTACACCGTGGACGTGCCGGGCGGGTCCCTCAGCATCACGTGGACCCGGGATGACCGCGTCCTGATGACCGGCCCGGCCGTGCTCGTGGCCGAGGGCGTCACCTCCCTCTGAACCCGGCACCCTCAACCGGGCGCCCGCGGTTCCGGCGATTCGCGCCCGCTGACGAGCGGCGGTCCCTACGCTTCTCCCTGACGACCGGGAGGGTCACATGGAGCGTGGGTGGAACGTGTCGCGTGACGGCATCCGCCTCGACCCGACGCTCCAGGCAATGGACGTCCTCTTCGACGGTGTCCGGGTGTGGTCGTTCCACCCCGCCCGTGACGGCGCGGAGGAGGCGGACGGCTGGGTGGTGCCCTGGCCGGCCGCATTGCTTTCCTTCCTCGACGGCGTGGCGCGCGTGACGGTGCGACCGATCGGCTCCGCCGTCGCGGCGTACGACGAGGAGGTCACCTTCGGCGCGTCCGGCGACCGGGTGTCCGTGCGCGACGGTGCCGGTCAACCGTTGGTCGTCGACAAGGGCGGCCGGCTCCAGGCCAGCTTCGCCTCGGCCAGCCCGGAGTCACGGCGCGAGCTCGTGGAGGTGGTCCGACAGGTGCTGGCCGGACTGCGCGAGAAGGCCGGCCTCGACGCGTGCCTCAGCTTCGGTTGCCTGCTCGGCGCAGTGCGTGAGGGGCGGCTGATCGGCCATGACTCCGACGCCGACGTCTCCTACCTGAGCCGGCACACGCATCCCTTCGACATCGCGCGGGAGTCCCGGGCCGCACAGCGGGTGCTGGCCTCGCTCGGCTACGAGATCGCCCGGATGTCGGCCAACGACTTCAAGATCTGGGCGCACCTGCCCGACGGACAACGCGTCGGCATCGACGTGTTCGGTGCCTACTACTTCGGCGGACGGCTGCACATGCTGCCCAACGTGCGCGGCGACCTGGACCGCTCGGCGCTGCTGCCCACCTCGACAGTGACGCTGGAGGGCCTCGAGGTGGTGGCGCCGGCCAGGCCCGACGAGCTGCTCGAGGTGATCTACGGATCCGGATGGCGAGTGCCGGACCCGTCGTTCCGCTACGAGCACCCGGTCGACATCACGCGTCACATGGCCGGCTACTGGCAGGGCGCGCGTCGGGGCCGCCGGGTCTGGAATGAGTTCTACCGCTCGGCCAACGCCGACCGGGTGCCGCAGGAGCAGTCGGCCTTCGCGGAGTGGGTCGCCGAGCGGCTGCCGCCCGGTGCCACCGTCGTCGACGTGGGCCAGGGCAACGGCAGGGACTCGGTGTGGTTCGCCGGCCGGGGCTTCCGGGTCACCGGCCTCGACTTCGCACCCGGCGCGATCGAACGGGCCAGGAGCCTGGCTGACCAGCACGGGGCGTCCGCCACGTTCGGCGCGCTCAACCTGAACAGCCCGCGGTCGGTGCTGATCGCCGGCTCACGGCTGGCCTTCGCCGACACACCCGCGCATCTCTACGCCCGGTTCCTGATCGACGGACTGCCGCTGCAGAGCCGCCGCGACTTCTGGTTGCTGGCGTCGATGGCACAGCGAAGAGGCGGACGGACGTTCCTGGAGTTCCGGACCCACCGGAGCAGGGGCGAGCCGACCGTCTTCCGTCGGCCCCGGCGTCGCCACCTCGACCCCGACGTCATCGTCGGCGAGATCGAGGCGCGCGGCGGGCGCGTCGTCGAACGCGTGGAAGGGCGCGGGCTGGCCCGCTTCCGCAACGAAGACCCTGATGTGTGTCGACTGGTCGTGAGGTGGAACGAATGAGAAGGAACAGCAAGACCGAACCCGAAGGGACCGCCGGTGCACAGATCGCCGCGCTGACCCGGCGCGTGGCCGCCCTCGAGGACGAGGTGCAGGAGTGCCGCATGGTCAACCGCCGCCTCGCGGAGGTCGTCGACGTCGTCTCCGAGCTGCTCGTCCCGGCCATGGACCGCGACGACGCGAAGGTCGCCGCCGCGTTGGCGAGGCTCAGCTGAAGGTGGCAGCCAGACGCGCCACGTGGGGGTCCTCGGTCTTGTAGACCGCGAGCCCGTGCCCCGCCTCGCGGTGCGTGATCGTGCCGCCTCGCGCCACGATCTCCCCGGCCACGTGGTCGGGGTCGAGGTAGATCCGGAAGTGGTCGTCGCCGAAGAGGTGGGTGCCGCCGGCATCGAGCCCGGTGCGGAACTCGAGCAGCAGCTCGCCGCCGCCGGCCAGCGCCTTCGCGGCCAGGTCGAGCAGGTTGGTGCGGCCGTGGTCCTCCAGCGAGTGGATCAGGAAGCGTCCGTAGACCACCGGCTCGGTCAGCGCGGACAGCTGTGCTGCGGCAGACAGGACGGAGTCGGCGTCGTAGAGGTCGAGTACGTCGAACTCGGCGTCGAGCGCCTCGGAAGCGGCACGCTCGCGCGCATGGCGTACGGCGGCCTCCGCGAAGTCGTAGGCGCGGATCGGGTGCGCGCTGTTCGCGAAGAAGAACGCGTCGCGCGCCGTACCGAAGCCGAGCTCCACGACCGGGGCGCCGGGGGCGATCCGCTCGTGCGCCCACCGGGCGAAGGCCGAGGGCTCGCCGGGGACGCCACCGGAGGCCACGCTGTCGTAGAACCCGTCCCAGTAGTCGTGCAACTGAGCAGAAGTCATGCGTGGGCCAACTTTCGACGGGGACTTTCGACAGGGAACAGTGAGGAGAAACTACAACCAACGGGGGTGGTCCGGCGAACGAACGGCCGGAGAACGCCACGGCCGTTCTTCTACGATCGGACCCATGGACATCACAGGAGCAAGTGCAATCGTCACCGGCGGCGCCTCGGGCATCGGCGCGGCCGTGGTGCGGCAGCTGGCCGCGCGGGGCGCGAAGGTGGTGGTCGCGGACCTCCAGGCCGACAAGGGCCAGGCCCTCGCCGACGAGGTGGGCGGCGCCTTCGTCGCGGTCGACGTCACCGACACGGAGCAGATCAAGCAGGCGGTCGAGGCCGCCGGTGAGCTCGGACCCCTCAAGGTGCTGGTCAACTCAGCCGGCATCGGGTGGGCCCAGCGCACGATCGGTCGCGACGGCGAGTTCGACTCCGCCCACGACCTGGGTGCCTTCAGCAAGGTGATCGCGATCAACCTGATCGGCAGCTTCGACGCGCTACGTCTGGCCGCCACGGCGATGAGCCGCAACGACCCCGACGCCGACGGCCAGCGCGGTGTGGTGGTCAACATGGCCTCGGTCGCCGCGTTCGACGGCCAGATCGGGCAGGCGTCGTACAGCGCCTCCAAGGGCGGCATCGTCGGCATGACCCTTCCGGTCGCCCGCGACCTGTCGTCCTCGGGCATCCGCGTCAACACGGTGGCGCCCGGCCTGATCGACACCCCGATCTACGGCGAGGGGCCAGAGTCCGAGGCGTTCAAGGCCAAGCTCGGCGAGAGCGTGCTGTTCCCCAAGCGGCTCGGCGTGCCCGACGAGCTCGCCAGCATGGTCGTCGAGTGCGTGACGAACTCCTACATGAACGGCGAGGTCATCCGCGTCGACGGCGGTATCAGGATGCCTCCCAAGTGACGCGCCGTCTCGGGACCTGCCTCGGCGTGCTGCTGCTCGTCGTACTCACGGGCTGCAACGACGACGACAGCGACGACCGCGCGAAGGTGTCGACCTCGTCGGCCGCGAAGCCGGCAAAGCTCAGCATCCATCCGGTGGTCGCGATCGCGTCCGGAGTCAATGCCGAGCCGAGCCGCCCGGGCGGCGTCGTGCTCGAGGATCCGGACCGCAAGCAGGTCCTCGAGCTGGGCCCTCCCGAGCTGGTCGCGAACGACATCTCGAGCGCCAGGGCGGAGATTCCGGACAATTCCGTGGACTGGCTGATCATGCTCGACTTCAACCACCAGGGCGACCAGAAGTTCGGTGAGCTCACGGCTGCGGCGGCCTGCGCCGAACCTCCTGCGAACCAGATCGCGATCGTGATCGACGACGAGATCGTCTCCGCCCCGGTCGTCCAGGTCGAGTGCGGGAAGCAGCTCGACGACGGCACCCAGATCAGCGGCGGTTTCACCAAGGACTCGGCCGAGGAGCTCGCGGAGCGCATCAACCGCGGCCGCTGAGCGGACATCAGAACTGAAACTCGCTCGCACGGCGTGGGGGAGCGGCCTACTCTTGAAGGCATATGACGAACGCATCTGAAGACTTCTCCCTCGACGCCGAGCTCGCCGAGACCGACACCTGGGACGACGACGACTTCGAGTCGGGCTACGCCGATGAAGGGGCCGACGAGCTCGTCTCGACCGAGGGTCCCGACCCCGAAGAGCTGACCACCGGCGAGCAGGACTTGGCCGAGCGTCACGCGCTGCGCCGGGTCGCCGGGCTGCGCACCGAGCTCGAGGACATCACCGAGGTCGAATACCGCCAGCTGCGCCTCGAGCGCGTCGTCCTGGTCGGTGTCTGGACCGAGGGCAGCATCGAGGACGCCGAGAACTCCATGGCCGAGCTGGCCCTGCTCGCCGAGACCGCCGGCTCCGAGGTGCTCGACAACGTCTACCAGCGTCGTCAGAAGCCCGACCCGGCGACCTACATCGGCCGCGGCAAGGTCGAGGGCCTGCGCGAGATCGTGGCCGCCAACGGCGCCGACACGGTCATCCTCGACGGTGACCTGGCGCCCAGCCAGCTGCGCAACCTCGAAGACAAGCTCAAGGTCAAGGCGATCGACCGCACCGCCCTGATCCTCGACATCTTCGCCCAGCACGCCAAGTCTCGAGAGGGCCAGGCGCAGGTCGAGCTGGCGCAGCTCAGCTACATGAAGCAGCGCCTCCGTGGTTGGGGTGGCAACCTCTCCCGCCAGGCCGGTGGGCGGGTCGGCGCCGACGGCGGCGGCATCGGTGGCCGTGGTCCCGGTGAGACCAAGATCGAGACCGACCGGCGCCGCATCAACACCAAGATCGCCAAGCTCCGTCGTGAGCTGAAGGCGATGAAGGGCACCCGCGACACCAAGCGCGCCGAGCGCCAGCGCCACGCGATCCCGTCGGTGGCGATCGCGGGCTACACCAACGCCGGCAAGTCGTCGCTGCTCAACAAGCTCACCGACGCCGGTGTGCTGGTCGAGGACTCGCTGTTCGCCACCCTCGACCCGACCACCCGCCGTACGACGACCGCGGACGGCCGCATCTACACGATGAGCGACACCGTCGGGTTCGTCCGGCACCTGCCGCACCAGCTGGTCGAGGCGTTCCGCTCGACGCTGGAGGAGGTCGCCGACTCCGACCTGATCCTGCACGTGGTCGACGGGTCGCACCCCGACCCGGAGGGCCAGATCGCCGCGGTGCGCGAGGTGTTGGCCGACATCGACGCCAGCAAGGTCCCCGAGCTGATCGTGATCAACAAGGCCGACGCCGCCGATCCGATGGTGCTGGCCCGGCTGCGCCAGCGCGAGAAGCACTCGGTCGTGGTCAGCGCGAAGACCGGCGAGGGCATCGCCGAGGCACTGGCCCTGGTTGAGGCCGAGCTGCCCCGTCCGGGCGTGGAGTTCACGGCGTTGCTGCCCTACGAGCGCGGCGACCTGATCAACCGGTTGCACCAGCGCGGCGAGATCGAGACCCTCGAGCACACCGCCGAGGGCACCCTGGTCAAGGGCCGCGCCCACGAGGACCTCGCGGGCGAGCTGGCGGCGTACGCCGTCTGATTGGTCGAACGAGCACCTCCGACGGAGAATGAGCACGTGGGGATTTCGTTGGTGTCGCGGTGGCCGGCCCGGGTCGGCGTACTGCTCGCTGTGCTGCTCGTGTCGGCGTTGTCGTACGCGCTCGTCGAGCGGGCGACAGGTGAGGACGTGCCGAAGTGCGAGCGGTTCGCGGCCGAGTCGCAGAACCGGCAGCAGATCGTCACCGGCCGCGGCCAGCGCGTGGTCGTGATCGGCGACTCCTACTCCGTCGGCCTCGGCCTGGAGGACGCGGCGCGGGCCTGGCCCCGGGAGCTGCCCGGCGAGGTGCACGTCCACGGCTTCTCCGGGTCCGGTTTCAGCGCCCACGCCAGCCCGTGCGGGCGGGTGTCGTACGCCGACCGTGCCGCGCGCTCAGTGCGTGGGGGAGCCGACCTCGTCATCCTCGAGGGCGGGCTCAACGACGTCCACTCGTCGGAGACCGCCCTGCGCACCGGCGTACGCCGGGTCCTGGGCGTGCTCAAGGGCGTCCGCGTGGTGATCGTCGGCCCGGTTCCGGCGCCCGACCGCATGCCCGGAGCGGCGCATGTGGACTCCATCCTGGCCTCGGAGGCAGCTCGTGCGCACGTGCCTTACGTGTCGATGATCGACGCCGATCTCGCCTACCTCGACGGCGGCCTGCACCTGACTCGTGACGGGCATCGCGCCTTCGGGGACCTGGTCGTCGCCCGGCTCCCGTAGGCATCAACCCGGAGATCACGAGCGGGTCACGTTCAGAGGGCGATTCGTGGCCGCTTGGAGGTGTGGGGGAAGATGTCGCTCATGTCACGTGGTGCGCTCATTCGCCTCCTGCTCGTCATCGGCCTTCTCGCCGGATGCGTCGCACTGGCCCTCAACAAGGAGCCTCGTCTCGGGCTCGACCTTCGCGGCGGCACGCAGATCATGCTGCAGGCCGAGAGCACGGACAAGGTCAAGGCCGACGCAGAGTCCGTCGACCGTGCGATCGAGATCCTGCGTGGTCGTGTCGACGCTCTCGGTGTCGCCGAGCCGACGCTGACCCGGGTCGGCGACGATCGCATTCTCGTCGAGCTGCCCGACCTGCAGGACCCCAAGCGCGCGGTCGCAGCGATCGGCAAGACCGCCCAGCTGAGCATGCATCCCGTTGTCGCAGCGGCAGCATCTCCTGATGCCAAGCCCACCAAGAAGGGCGACATAGTCCTTCCCGATGAGGACAACTCATCGGTCCTCGAACTCGGCCCCGCCGCCCTTCAGGGCTCGGACATCGAGGGAGCGACTCCGACCCAGGCCCAGAACGCTGTCGGCTGGTCGGTCAGCATCGACTTCGACGACCGTGGCGGCAAGGCATACGGGGAAATCACGGGCAAGGCGGCATGCAACCCGTCTGGTGACCCCAAGCGTCGCATCGCCATCGTGCTCGACGGCAAGATCATCTCGTCGCCTCAGGTGAACGAAGACATCCAGTGCAACGTGGGGATCACGGGCGGCAAGACCGACATCACCGGCAACTTCTCCAACAAGGCCGCCAAGGATCTCTCCATCCTGATCGAGGGCGGCGCCCTGCCCGTTCCGGTCAAGATCATCTCGCAGAGCACCGTCGGCCCGACCCTCGGTGACGCGGCGATCGACGCCTCCGCCGAGGCCGGCATCATCGGCCTGATCATCACCGGCCTCTTCATCATCATCGTCTACCGCCTCGTCGGTGCGCTCGCGGCGATCGCGCTGACGTCGTACGCCGTCCTTTCCTACGCGATGCTGCTGGCGCTCGGCTCGACGCTGACGCTGCCCGGCCTCGCCGGGTTCGTGCTGGCCATCGGCCTCGCGATCGACGCCAACGTGCTGGTCTTCGAGAGAGCGAGGGAGGAGTACGCCGAGAATCCGAAGGCGGGCATGAGACGTGCCCTCCAGATCGGCTTCAACAAGGCGTGGACCGCGATCATCGACTCCAACGTCACGACCTTGCTGGCCGCTGCGCTGCTCTTCCTGCTGGCCTCCGGCTCGGTCAAGGGCTTCGGTGTCACCCTGTCGATCGGTGTCATCGCCTCGATGGTCTCCGCGCTGGTGATCGCCCGCGTGCTCACCGAGATCGGCGTCTCGACCAAGGCCGTTGCCAGGCGCCCGCGGATCACCGGTCTGGCGAACGTCGGACGGGCCCGCACCTGGTTGACCAAGAAGAACCCGAACATCATGGCCAAGGGCAAGATCTGGCTCGGCATCTCCGGTGCCGCGCTGGTCCTCGCCCTGGTCGGCATCTTCGGGCACGGGCTCAACTACGGCCTGGAGTTCACCGGCGGTCGTTCCATGGAATACACCACGGCGAAGCCGATCTCGGCCGACACGGCTCGTGAGATCGTGGCCGACGCGGGAGTGCCCGAGGCCGTCGTACAGATCGTCAAGGGCAGCGACGACGTCGAGCGGGTCTCGATCCGTGCCGGCGACATCGACGACGCGACGAAGGCCGAGATCGAGAAGGGCCTCACCGCAGAGGCCGGCAAGACCACCCAGTTCAGTGACGACACGGTGGCCGCCAGCCTCGGCAACGAGCTGAAGGAGAAGGCGTTGCTGGCCTTCTTCATCGCGCTGATCGCGCAGATGATCTACCTCGCGTTCCGGTTCCACTGGACCTTCGCTGTCTCGGCGGTGGGCGCGATGTTCCACGACGTGCTGATCGTGACCGGCATCTTCGCCTGGCTCGACAAGCCGATCGACGGCATCTTCCTGGCCTCCGCGTTGACCATCGTCGGACTGTCGGTCAACGACACCGTGGTCGTCTTCGACCGCATTCGAGAACGATGGCAGGGCACCAGAACAGGCACCTTCGCCGAGGTCAGCAACACGGCCTGCATCGAGACCATGCCGCGCACGATCAACACCGGTCTCGGCGCCATGTTCATCCTCGGTGCCCTGGCGGTGCTCGGTGGCGATTCGCTGCAGGACTTCGCGATCGCACTGCTCCTCGGCCTGATCATCGGTACCTACTCGTCCGTCTTCTCCGCGACCCCGGCACTGATCCTGCTGCAGAAGGTCGCGCCGTTCTCGCGTGAGAAGAAGGAGCGCAAGGTCCGCGATGCACAGGACTCCGGCGCCGTCGTCTGAGGCAGGGGAGCGAGGGACGAGCGGTTCGTGGTGAAGCGACCGACAGAGCCGTCGTCCGACCCTTGTCGGTGCCGGCGGTTAGGGTTTCCGGGTGCCTGAAAGCCCCGATTCCCTGACCCCCGTTGCCGCCCTCCTCGGTGAAGCCGTCGAGGCACTCGGCGGTCAGGAGCGCCCGGGCCAGGTGCAGATGGCCGAGGCCGTCGCCCGGGCGATGGCCGACGACGAGCACCTGCTCGTCCAGGCGGGCACCGGCACCGGAAAGTCGCTGGCCTACCTGGTGCCGAGCCTGCTGCACAAGAAGCGGGTCGTGGTCGCCACGGCGACCCTCGCGCTGCAGCACCAGCTCGTCGAGCGCGACATCCCGCGGCTGGTCGATGCGCTGAAGGCCAAGCCCGGCATCGACACGTCGTACGCCGTCCTCAAGGGCCGCTCCAACTACGCCTGCCTCCACCGGGTGCGCGAGGGCGCGCCCGACGACCAGGGCGCCCTGGTCGAGCTGCCCACCGGGTCGATGGGCGCCGAGGTCATCAAGCTGCGCGAGTGGGCCGAGGAGGAGGCGAAGTCCGGCGGCACCGGCGAGAAGGACAACGCGCCGCGCCACACCGAGAAGGTCTGGCGTCAGGTCGCGGTCAGCGCCCGCGAGTGCCTCAGTCGCGCGAAGTGCCCCTTCGGGGAGGAGTGCTTCGCCGAGGCTGCGCGCGACCGGGCCGCGCAGAGTCAGCTGATCGTGACCAACCACAGCCTGCTGGCCATCGACGCCATCGAAGGCGTCCCGATGATCCCCGACTACGACGTGGTCGTGGTCGACGAGGCCCACGAGGTGACCGCCCGTGTCACGCAGGCGGCCACCGACGAGCTGAGTGTCAGTGACGTCGAGCGGGCCGCGCGACGTGCCCAGCGGTACGTCGACGGCGACGAGGCCAACGAGCTCGATGACGCTGCCGGGGCGTTGAAGGACGCCCTCGAACGCACCGAGGCCGGGCGCATCGACCGCGTCGACGAGCAGCTCGCCGACGCCTTGGTGCTGTTGCGCGACGGGGCGCGGGCGTGCCTGGGCGCGATGCCCAAGGAGTCCGACGACCCCGACCCCGGCAAGAACCAGGCCAAGGCCGGCGTGCAGGAGATCTTCGCCACCGCCGAGCGGATGGCCGCCGACCTCGAGTCCGACGTGCTGTGGCGCAACGACCGCGAGCCGCAACGCGGCGGGCCGCAGCTGTGCGTGGCACCGCTCCAGGTGTGGGGTCCGATGCGCGACAAGCTGCTCACCGACAAGACCGTGGTCTTCACGTCCGCCACGCTGATGTTGGGGGGCGACTTCACCACCGTCGCCTCCTCACTGGGTCTCAAGCCCACCGAGCGCATCGCGTCCACCGAGGTCGTCGAACGCACCGACGAGGTGCTGCCCTGGCGCGGCATCGACGTCGGCTCGCCGTTCAACTACGGCCAACAGGCGATCCTCTATGTCGCCCGCCACCTGCCGCCGCCCGGGCGCGACGGCCTCGGCAAGGCCCAGCTCGACGAGATCGTCGACCTGATCGACGCCGCCGACGGCCGCACCCTCGGCTTGTTCTCCAGCAAGCGGGCCGCCGAGGCCGCAGCCGAAGAGGTCCGCAAGAGGCTGCCGCACCTGACCACGCTTGCCCAGGGCGAGGCCCAGCTGGCCGAGCTGCAGAAGCAGTTCGTCGCCGACCCGCACACCTGCCTGTTCGGAACGTTGAGCCTCTGGCAGGGCCTCGACGTCCCCGGCGACACGTGCCAGCTCGTGCTGATCGACCGCATCCCGTTCCCGCGTCCCGACGACCCGCTGATGTCGGCGCGCCAGAAGGCCGCCGACCGGTCAGGAGGCAACGGGTTCATGCAGGTCGCCGCGACGCATGCGGCACTGCTGCTGGCGCAGGGTTCGGGCCGGTTGATCCGCACCCACACCGACCGGGGCGTGGTCGCCGTACTCGACCCTCGGCTGGTGACGGCGCGCTACGGCAACTTCCTCAAGGCCAGCCTTCCGCCCATGTGGGCGACCACCGACCCGCAGATCGCCCGCAACGCGCTCAAGCGCCTCGCGGCCGACTGAGCCCAGACTCAGCTCAGCGCACGCCGCAACGCGAGCGGAACTTCACGCGGTAGTTGCCCAGGCTGCCGTAGTCGCTGTAGCCGGTGCTGCGCGGGTCGCGTGCCCCGACGCCGTCGACCCGCACGTAGTAGGTGCCGGCCGCCCGGGTCGCGAGGTAGGTCGCGTCGAGGCCGGTCGGCGAGCCCGAGGCCGCCGACAGCGGGTTGCGCCGCGCCAGCACCCGACCGCTGCGGTTGAGCAGGGTCAGCGACACGTCGAGGTTCGGGCTGTACGGCGCGTTGGCGACCTGGACGCTCAGCCGGGCGCGGCACGTCGTACGCAGGCGGAACACGTCGGTGTCGTTGCGCTTGCCGATCACTCCGGGTCGGGCGACACCGGCGCGCAGCACGGTGGCTCGGCTCAGCCGGTAGGCGTGGTCGTCCGCGCGGTACGGCGCCCCGTAGGCGCGCATCACGGAGAGGTCGTTCTCGCGTTCGGTGGCGCCGGTGTACTCGCCCCGGCTCCACTGGGTGAGCGGGCGCATCGAGGAGCCCATGATCGGGGCCCAGATGCCGTGGCCGGAGTAGTAGGCGTCGCCGTTCTTGCCGTCGTGGCTCAGCCCCAGGGTGTGCCCGGCCTCGTGGGCGACCACGAGGCCCATCTGCTGGGGACGGTTGTCGACCTCACGCGGGAAGACCCAGAAGACGCGGGCGTTGTTGGCCGCCGCGTAGGGGAAGACTCCGACGAACGCGACGCCGGCACAGCCCGGGCCACCGCAGACCTGGTTGCGGACCGTGGTCGAGCGGGTGATCACCGCGTGCACGCCGTACGTCGCATCGGCCGAGCCCGAGCGGGTCAGCGCACCCGCGTCCGGAAGCTCGGTGGTGACGTCGACCTGGAACGGCGCGTAGTCCTCCGCGGTCCGGCGCCACGTGCTCTGGATCGCCCGGAGCTCGCCGGCGCTGAACCCGGAACGGCCGTCGGTGTCGAAACCCGCGGCGTCGTAGCAGCGCGGACGCAGACCGTCGCTCCACTCGGAGTCGCAGACCTGCTCGCCGTTGAAGTCGAGGTAGATCGTGCGACGCGACCCGGGACGCGAGTGCAGCCGGAACGTCTGGGACAGCGGCGCCGAGGCGCGGGCCACCGGTTCGTTGCCGGCCTCTTCGCCGGAGCCCTCGAAGGTGTCGGCGTAGTAGAGCCGGTCGCCGGCGGTCAGTCGGGCGGCCGGGTCCTCGGTGAGCAGGCCCTTGACCTCCTCGGTCGCCTGCCCGGCCAGCCGCGCCGCGGTCGAGAGCTCGGAGTCGTCGACGCGCTGGCCGTCGGCCGAGGTGAACTCGTGGTCTCCGTCGGTGCTGCCCGTCGCTGGTACGGCGGCGAGGCCGCCCAGGGCGAGGGCGCACACGGCGGTCAGGGTCAGCGTTGTGGTCCGGAGCATTGGGCGATTCTCCCACGATTGATTTGCGGCACGCTGCGGGCGGTCGGGCCTCATTGCAAGACCTTGTAGAACACCTTGATGAGGAACTTCTTGACGTCGTAGCGGCCTCCAACCAAGGTCCTGTAGGAGGTCGCTGTGGTCAGCCCAGCACGTAATATTCGAGCGTGAGCCTGAACGACTTCACGTCGTACCGCTGGCCGTACCCCGTGCCGACAGCCCAGTAGACGTAGCCGTTGGCGTAACGCATGCGGTTGGTGTTGGCGGTGCCGCCGCTGTGCCAGGTCAATGACGACGAAAGTGCCCGTCGGGTCAGCGGCGCGCCGTCGGTGTTGTTGAGCATCCAGATGGTGCCGCGGTGGCCGGTCGACCGCTTGACCGCGCCGCCGTACGCCCTGATCGTCAGCCCGTGGTACTTGATGGCGTTGGGAATCCTGACGTCGTGCAGGGCGAGGGCCGTCCGGTCGTCGACGTTACTGCCGGAGCAGCGGGACATGCTGTAGTAGCCGATCGAACCGGTCATCCGGCGCAGCCCGGGCTTGCGCAGCGAGGAGCATCTGCCGGACCAGTTCAGGTGGAGGGAGGCCTGCGCAGAGATCGTGCGGTCCCAGGTCCTGCGGACAAGACGCTTCGTGGAGAGGACCACGGGTGCGCCGGTGAAGACGGAGGTGTTCCACGCCCGGTCGGTGAGCGTGATCCGGAATCGGTACGTGCCGGCAGGCGCTGTACGACCGTCTTGCCTGCGTCCGTCCCACCAGAAGCCCTGGTCGCCCAGACCGGGCATGGTGTCCACGACTGCGCCGTCCGCGTTCAGGACCTCGACCTTCGCGTCACTCACCTGGCCCTCGACCTTGGGCGTCAGGCCCACCTCGTCTCGATACTCGTCGTCGTACGGGTAGAAGGTGGCCCATTGCCGGACCAGGCTGGTGACCCGCGGCGGCGTCACGTCGATCTCGAACGACGTGAAGGTGTCGGCGGTGAACTCGTGGCCGTGGTCCACCGCCTGCGTGGTCACCCGGATGCGGTGCTGGCCGGTCGTGGGCGTGACGCCCGCCGCGATGGGGTCGATGGTGATCACGGCGTTGCCCTGGGTGTCGAGCTCGACGGGAATCGGCCCCGTCAGGGCCTCACCTCCGATGGTCTCGATCTGCCAGGTGGCGCTCTGGCCGGGCAGGCCCTCGGTGTCGAGGGTGACCTTGGCGGTGTCGAGGATTCCGTCGCCATTGGGGCTGAGGAGGCGGAGAGAGTCGGTGGTGAGGTGCATGGTGAGGCTGCGCCGTGCGGTCACGACCGCGCTGGTGTTCTCGGTGGCACACACCCCGTAGAACGTGGCGCTGGTGTCACGGATGCATCGGCGCACGACGAGCTCCCCCGAGACGACGTTGGCGTAGGGAGACGCGGTCAGCTGCCGTGGCTGGTCGCGAACCAGCGCCGGCCCTTGGGCCTGGTTCGCCCAGAGGAGGTTGAGCTCTCCCGGTCCGTCGTCGTGGACGGTCACGCTTGGCAGGGCCTCGGATCGGAGGTCGACGAAGACCGGTTCGGTAGGGGCGTCCCAGGTGACGGGGTTGGAGACGTCGAGGGTGGACGTGTCGGTCGGCGTGCTCAGGCAGGTGGACGGTGTGCTCGTGCCACAGGGCGCGACCGTGATGACCGTTCCGGCGTCGAGGCCGAAGCTCGGCAGGGTCCAGCGAGCCACGCCGTCGACCGGATCACCGTTCGTGTAGTCGGCGATCATCTGCTTCCTGGTCTGGGCCCCGGAGCGGAAGGTGACCATGGCGTTGTCAGTGCCGGTCAGTGCCACCTCGATCGACAGGTCGCCACTGACCTGGTCACCCGTGGTGGGCGTGATCAGGGTGGCGTTCAGGTCTTCCGCCTGGGCGGGGGCGCTGGTCAGGGCGACGAGTCCGCTGCCCACGACGCTGGCAGTGAGAAGGGTGGCGAAGAGGCGTGGTGCGCGCATGGTTCCCCCGAACACAAACGTGGCGGAGAGCTCCGCCGATCTGGATGTCCCGAGACCGGAACCGCGGACACCTTATGTCACTAAACGTGCGGTGTGCGACGAAATCACGAAAGGCGTCGTACGACGACCGCGCGGTCGGCGTACGACGCCTTTGTGGTGGCTGGTTCAGACGCGGCGCAGGACCGCGGTGACGATGCCGAGGATCGAGGCGTTGGTGCCGTCGATCGGGTCGTAGGCATCGTTGTGCGGCATCAGCCAGACCTGGCCGTCCTTGCGCTGCAGGGTCTTGACGGTGGCCTCGCCGTCGATGAGAGCGGCCACGATCTCGCCGTTGCGGGCGGTCTGCTCCTGGCGGACCACGACGTAGTCGCCGCTGCAGATGGCGGCGTCGATCATCGAGTCGCCGGAGACCTCGAGCATGAACAGGGTGCCCTCGCCCACCAGGGTCTTGGGCAGCGGGAAGATCTCCTCGACCCGCTCCTCGGCCAGGATCGGGCCACCAGCGGCGATGCGGCCCACCATCGGCACGTAGGTGGCGGCCGGCATGGCGTCACCGATGCCGGTCTCGTCAATGTGCGACTCGTCTGCCGCGCTGATCGAACGGCGCGCGGCGAGCACCTCGGGCAGGAACACCTCGAGGGCACGAGGACGGTTGGGGTCGCGCTTGATGAAGCCCTTGGCCTCGAGCACCTTGAGCTGGTGGGAGACCGAGGACGAGCTGGTCAACCCGACCACCTCGCCGATCTCGCGCATGCTCGGCGGGTAGCCGCGTCGCTCGAGGGAATCACGGATCGTGTTCAGGATGCGCTGCTGGCGGGGGGTGAGGCCCGTTGCGTCCGGGGGGCCGTCGGGGAACTCGGCGACGTTGTCCTTCGATGCCATCGGGGTGCCTTCCGCAGTGCTGTTCCTGGTGGGTTTTCAACGTAGCCCCAAAACCCGACGGCTTCAAACACCTGTTCGAACGTGTCGCAAAGGTTTTCGAGCAGTTTCTCGGGTCGGGTCTCGGGAGTTCGGGGAGCGCAAAGGGCGGGCCTCCGTGGTGGAGTCCCGCCCTTTGTCTTCCCCATCCGCAGGCCGGGGTCGAGGCGACCTGCGGAAATTCAGTGGCGTCCTGGCTCAGTCGAGCGGGACGTAGATCTGCTGGCCGGCGACCAGCATCGAGGAGTCGAGCGCGTTGAGCTGCTTGATGGTGTGCACCATGTCGCGCACCTCGCCGTCGTCGGCCACGTCGGCGGCGATCGCCCAGAGCGTGTCGCCGGGCTGGACCGTCACTGCGCGGGTCGGCTGGTCGACGCCGGCGTGGTTGGTGGCCATCGACGAGGTGCCGAGGAAGACCGCGGCGGCGAGCACGAAGAGCATCGCCGCGACGAAGACCACCAGTCGGCCGCGCTGCGTGAGGCGGACCTGGCTGCGAGCGCCTCGCTGGGCGGGACGCACAGGCGTCTGGATGGTGGGGCTCAGGGTCATCGTGCTCATCGGGACCTCCGGGGGAAGGGGGTGGTCTGTGTCAGACGAATGTCTACAGACGACCACCGACAACGGACTTCCGGAGCGGAGGATCGATCAGACGTTCGATCGAACACATGTACGACGGTAGAGCATGTGTTCGAACGAATCAAGAGAGCGGCCGAACAAATGTTCGACGTGTCGCGGGGCGGGTCAGGGAACCCGTCAGCGGACCCGGATCACCTTCGACTGGGCCTGCCGGCACAGTCCCTGGGTGAGGAATGTCGGCTTGATCAGCGCGTAGAACTTGCCGGGCTTGCGCTTGGCGCGGGGCAGCGTCCAGACGCCTCGGGTGGACGTGCGGGCCAGGCCCACTCGCGCCGAACGACCCGGCCCCATCACGCGCCGGAGCTCGACCACCTTGCGCGAGACGCAGGCGTTGACCGGCGAGCGCAGCACTCCCTTGAACTGCTTCACGCGGACGCCATACGCGATCGTCCCGGTGCGGGCCAACGGCGGGCAGCCGGTGTCGTTGTAGGCGGCGGCCAGCGGGCAGGCGTCGCCCTTCTCGTAGCCGTCGGAGTCGGCGTCGGGGTCGCACGGGTCGCCCATGCCGTTGTGGTTCATGTCGCGCTGGGTGGCATTGGCGTTGCTGGGGCAGTTGTCGTCGCCGTTGGCCACGCCGTCGCCGTCGATGTCGGGGTCGCACTCGTCGCCGAGGGCGTCGCGGTCGACGTTCGCCTGGTCGTAGTTGGCCGTCTCGGGACAGTTGTCCTTCGAGTTGGCCCTCGAGTCGTCGTCCCAGTCGCAGTCGTACACGACCTTCAGCGACCACGAGTCGACCGTGCCGGCGGGGCTGGACTGCAGGAACGGGGGAGTGTTGGTGACCGTCAGGGTCCAGGTGCCGTTGGCGTCGCCCGTGGGGCCGGAGACCTGCGAGCCGGAGGTGGCGGCGCCGGACGTGCCGTTCGGGGCCTTCAGGGTGACCTTGAGGTTGCTCGGGGCCGGGTGCGTTATCGCGAAGGTCGGTGTTGCGGAGATGACGCGTCCGGGCACGTCGGCCACCACGCCGACGGTGGCGTCCACGGACTTCGTCCCGAGAATCGGGGCAGCGGGGATCGCCATGCCCTGGCCGGTGCGCGTCACCGTGCAGGTCGCCTCGGTGGGCAGGTCGTCGAAGTCGCCGCTGGCCAGGTTCGACGACGGCGTCTGCACCACGGCAGCCGACGCGGACCCCACGACACCGACGACGCCGGAGATCACCACGGCCAGGACACAGGTGCGGGCAATGCTCGTGCGGACAGACATGTGGGGACCCCTCACGGTTCGACGACACCCTCCCGGCGCCCGGACAAGGCTAGGTCACCGGCCACCATCGGGTGAGCGGATTCCACGAACTCACTCCCCGGACCAGGCCGCCCAGAGCTCGGCGTACCTTCCCGCGGCAGCCAGCAGCTCTGGGTGCGATCCGGATTCGACGACCCGGCCCTCGTGCAGCACCAGCACCCGGTCCGCGGACTCCGACTGGGTGAGCCGGTGCGCCACGACCAACGCGCCGCGCCCCTCGGTCACCGCCAGTGCGGCCCGCTCAAGGTCTCGCGCGCCGGCGGAGCCGGCCTCAGCCGTGGCCTCGTCGAGTACGACGAACCAGGGGTCGGCCAACACGATCCGGGCCAGCGCCAGCTGCTGGGCCTGCGCAGGGGTGAGCGGGTGTCCGCCGTCGCCGACGACCGTGTCGAGTCCGTCGGGCATGGCGTCGACCCAGCCCAGTGCGGAGACGGCGGCCAGTGCCGAACGCACCGCCTCGTCACCCGCGGACGCGTCGACCAGGGTGACCGCCTCGCGCACGGTGCCGGAGAAGACGTGGACGTCCTGGCTGATCAGCGACACCTTCGAACGAAGGGCGTCGGGCGCGAGGTCGCCGTACGGAACACCGGCGAGGGAGACGGCGCCCGCCCCGGCGGGAAGTACGCCGGCGGCAATCGCACCGAGGGTGGTCTTGCCGGCTCCGGTGGCGCCGACGAGCGCGACCCGTTCACCCGGCGCGATGGTCAGCGTCACCTCGGAGAGGACCGGCCGGCCCTCGACGTACTCGTGGCAGACCGCGAGCAGCTCGAGCGGGCCGGGCGACGCGGGTGGCACGGCCGAGCCCGTGGGCGGTGGCTGCATCAGCGAGACGCCGGCCAGTCGGGCCAGCGAGGCGCCCGTGGACTGCACCTCGTCGAAGATAAACAGCAGCGCGCCGATCGGGTTGAACAGCCGGTGGAAGTAGAGCGCGGCAGCGGTCACCGCTCCGACGGTGACCTCGTCGGCCCGGACCAGCCAGAAGCCGGTGCCGAGCACCAGGCACAGGCCGATCAGCTCGGCGCGGTTCGACCGGGCGAAGAAGCGGGTCAGGAGCGCGAACACGGTCACGGTGATCTCGCGCGCGTCGTCGGAGCGCTTGGTGATCTCGTCGACGTGCGCGTCTTCCAGGGCGTAGGCGCGCAGGGTCGGCGCCCCCTGGAGCCCACTGACCAGCGCCTGGGCGCGCTCGCCCTGCGCGACGCGTTCGCGGGCGTAGAACGGGCCGGAACGCGGGAGGTACCACCGCAGCCCCATCACGTAGAACGGGATGGTCGCCAGGCCGGCGAGCCCGAGTCGCCAGTCGAGGGCGAACAGGCCGACAGCAGTGAAGCCGACCAGCACCAGCGAGTTGATCAGGGTCGGGATGATGTCGGTCAGCGAGTTCGCCACCGCCCGGGCGTCGTCACCGACGCGCGAGAGCAGGTCGCCCGTGCCGGCCGCCTCCACCCGCGCGGCGTCGAGGCCGAGTGCCTTGTCCAGCACCTCCTCGCGCAGCTCGGCCAGCGCCGGTTCGCCCGCGCGGGCCAGGAACGACACCGACGCCCACGTGGCGACCGCGCCGAGGACGGCAGCGGCGGCGATGATCACGGCGTAGCGGTTGATGTCGGATCCCGGGGCGTCCTCGCGGACCGCGTCGACGATCTGGCCGAGCATCCAGGGTGCGACGAGCGCGGCCAGCCCGGCGACCGCGAACGAGGCCGTGGCCAGGGCCAGGGCGACCGGGTGGCGGCGCATGAGCTGCCAGGCGAGGCGTGAGGTCTCCCGCCGGTCGGCAACGGGCAGGATGTCGCGGCTCATCGCAGCACCAGCTCCGCGTAGGCCGGGTCCCCGGCGAGGTCGTGGTGGGTTCCCTCGGCGACCACTCGGCCCTCGCGCACCAGCACCACGCGGTCGGCCTGGGCCAGGAGTGCGGGGCTGCTGGTGATCAGCCACGTCGTACGCCGGTCGGTGCCGCGGGCCTCGCGGATGCCTGCGGCGATGCGGTGCTCGGTGACCGCGTCGACCGCCGTGGTCGGGTCGTGCAGCACCAGCAGCGGTGCGTCGACGGCGAGGGCCCGCGCCAGCGCGACGCGTTGGCGTTGCCCGCCCGACCACGTGCTGCCGTCGACGCTGACCGGTTGGTCGACGCCCTCGGGCGAGAGCGCCACGACGTCGGACGCCGACGAGGCCGCGAGCAGGACCGCCAGGGCGTCGTCGTCGAGGCGGTCGAGGGGATCCACGTTGCTGCGCAGGGTTCCCTCGAAGAGGTCGACGTGGTGCGGGCTGACCAGCATCCGCGATCGCCGGGCTGTGGTGGCCAGCTCGGAGAGCGCGACACCGTCGAGCGAGACCTCGCCCTCCTTCGCTGTGACGTCGCCGGCCAACAGGCGCACGAGCGCGCCGGCAGTGGTCGGGTCCTCCACGGCCAGGCCGAGGATCTCGCCGGGACGCGACGCGAGGTCGAGGCCGTCCAGTCCCTCGCCACGAACGCCGCGCAGCACCAGGTCGCCGCCGGGCAACGGGGTCGCGTCGCCGGCCGCGACCAGCGGTGGGGTCTGCAGGTAGGTCACGATGCGCCGTGCGGACGCGTGGGCACGTGCTGTGTGGGCGCTGATGTCGCCGAGCATGCCGAGCGGTTCGGCGAGGTACTGCGTCAGTCCGACGACGGCGACGAGCTCACCGATCGTGATGTCGCCCGACAGTGCCCGGTGCCCGGCGACCAGGGCGACCACCGCGAGGAAGAGTCCGCTCAGGCCGGCGGTCAGGCCCGACATCAGGCCGTACGTCGACGTGCTGGCGATGCTCGCCGTACGCGCCTTCTGGCTGAGCGCTCGATAGCGCGATCCGGCGACCGACTCGGCACCGATGCCCTTGAGCACGCGCAGGCCGCGGATCAGGTCGGTGGCCACGCCGGTCGCCTCGGCGATCGTCTGCTGCTGGTGCTCGGTGCGTCGTGAGATCGCCGGGGTGACGACCTGGGTCAGCGCCAGGACCAGGGGAACGCCGATCACGACCACCAGCCCGAGCACCAGGTCGATGCTGAACAGCAGCACGGCGGCCACGATGACCGACAGGGTCGCCGCGATCGTGAACCCGACCGAGCGCAGCATGAAGCCGACCATCTCGGCGTCGGCGGTGGCCAGCGACAGGGTCTCGCCGGGCAGCAGCTTGCTGCGGGCTCCGCGCGGGTTCAGGGCATGGCGTGCGATCTCGACCCGGATCTCGTGCATCTCCCGTTGCACCACGGCGAAGGCGATGCGGGCGCCGAAGCGGTAGGCGTAGCTGAGCACGGCGAACAGCACGATCAGGCCTGCGCCGGTGACGACGAGGCCGCGGACACTCGAGGTGGCCACCGCGCGGTCGATGATCACGCCGATCATCACCGGGACCAGGGTCTCGCACAGCTGCCACAGGCTGAGCAGGGCGAACCCGGCGGCCAGTCGGCCCCGGTTGCGGCGGAGCCCGCGCAGCAGGAGGCCCCAGGCCGTTGTCGGGGAAGGCGATGACGACGGCGGGACCATGAAGTTAGGTTAACCTAACTAAGTCCGGTCGCTGCAGCGGGTGCTGGTCCTCGCGCAGCTGCGCTGCCGACCACCTGCTCAGCGAGCGGCGCGCTTGCCGCCCTGGTGGCGAGGTGCCGGAATCGTCGGCAGCTGCGCCGTGTCCTCGTCGGTCAGCCCGCCGGGAGAGATGCGTGGCGGCAGGTCGACGTACGACGTGATGGTCGGTTCGTCGGCGAGCGGCGCCGGGTCGCTGACGATGCCGGCCGCACGCAGCAGGCGCCCGACCAGGATCATGCCGGTGAACAGGCACGCCGCAGCGCCCAGGCAGGCCAGTCCGAGGAAGGCCCAGGCCTGCGACTCTCCACCGCGCGCTTCGGAGCCGAAGTCGATGGCGGCGTAGACCAGATAGCCCCACGCGACGACGCAGAGCGTGATCGCGAGGCTGAGCAGGAGCACGCGTTTGTTCGGGAGTGACCGTTTCTTTGGCCCCCGCCGTGATCCCGCGCGCTTTCCTGCTGCACCCACGCGGGCCATTCTGACAGGCGTGCCAACTGCAGGTGACCGGTTCGCGTCAGATGTGCTCGGGACCACGTCGGTCGCTGAAGGGAATTCGGCGGAATCCGCGTGATTTCCTGCAGTGATCGACGTGCGGCGTCGAGCTCTGTCCACAGGCAGCCCGACAGCCGGTTGCCGGGCACGGTCGGTCCGGGAACGCTCGACGGATGGAAGCTGCAGAGTGGGGCCACCTGGTGCAGGTGCAGTCAGGGGTGATCTCGCGTCGTCAGGTGATCGCCCGCGGAGGCACCGACAACGACCTCACTCGCATGGTGCGGCGCCGGGACTGGTTCCGTGTGCTGGACGGTGTCTACGTCAACCACAACGGTCCGCTCTCGTGGGAGCAATGCGCATGGGTCGCAGTCCTCTACCACTGGCCGGCAGCGTTGGCGGGGGAGTCGGCGTTGATCGCCCACGGGTTGAGGGTGCCGCGGTTCCTGGCGCGGGTGCCGCCCGGTGCGCCGGGCGTGCCTGCCCCGGGCGGCTCGAGCGGCCAGCCCTGGCCACAAGGTCCGCCCATCGAGGTCGCGGTCGACGCCACCCGCTCCCCGGATCGGAAGCCCGGCATCAGGCTGCACCGCATCGTCGGCTTCGAGGATGCGGCGCTGATGGCAAAGAGCCCACCACGAGTCAGGGTGGAGCACGCCGTGCTTGACGTGGCCGCCCGCGCTCCCGACGAGACCGGCGCCGTCGCTGTCCTCTCGGACTCGGTCCAGTCGCGCCGTACGACGCCCGGGCGTCTGCTCGACGCCCTCGAGGGGCGGCCCAGGCTGAGGCACCGGAAGTTCCTGAGGCGCCTGCTGGCCGACATCGCGACTGGGGCATGGTCCGTGCTCGAGCACCGCTACCTGGTCGAAGTGGAGCGCCGCCACCGACTGCCGACGGCGAAACGTCAAGGCCGGGAGCGACGTACGTCGGGAGTCGTGTTCCGCGACGTCGACTACCCGGAGTACGGCGTGCTCGTCGAGCTCGACGGACGTCTCGGGCACGAGTGGAGCGACGACGGGTGTCGCGATCTCGACCGCGACATTGACGCGCTCACGGATCCGCGGGTCACCGTCCGCGCGCGATGGCGTCAGGTGCTGACCCCGTGTCGACTGGCGGCGGCACTGGCGCGGATCCTGTGGTCGCGGGGCTGGACCGGTGTTCCCAGCTCGTGTGGGCCCAGATGTGCGGTCGGAGCGGTGCTGCGGAGTGGAGGTCAGGGCAACGCTGAAGGGAATTCGGCGGATTCCGCGTGATGTCCTGCAGTGACGGACCGGCCTCCACCGGCTGTGACGCCTGTGACTCGAGTGGTCCAGACAGCCGTGTCGCGGCGCCGTTTCGGCTCTGACCTGCGGTTATGCCGAGGTGTCGAAATTGATCAGGGGCGGGGCTTGCATCGGTTCCGTGACCGACGTACGGTTACCACTACATCTAGTAGTTACACCGTTGTGGTTTTCCACATCTAGTCCACAGGGGCCGGGTGCTGAACCCACATGTGACCGCAAGTTGTCCACAGGAAACGACTCGTCATCCACAACGTCGAGTCGATCATGACGCGTGAAGGAGGCTGCCAGACATGCACTGCCCGTACTGCCGCAGCACCGACACCCGCGTGCTCGACTCCCGCGTCGCCGACGACGGCGGCTCGATCCGCCGCCGCCGCACCTGCCCGTCGTGCAACAAGCGGTTCAGCACGGTCGAGCAGATGCAGTTGACCGTGCTCAAGCGCAGTGGCGCGACCGAGCCGTTCACCCGCGACAAGGCGATCAGTGGTGCCCGCAAGGCCTGCAAGGGTCGACCGGTCACCGAGGACCAGCTGGCCTGTCTGGGCCAGGCGGTCGAAGACGCGCTCCGCACCGAGGGGTGGGCCGAAGTGCCCGCCAACGAGGTCGGCCTCGCCATCCTGGGCCCGCTGCGCGAGCTCGACGAGGTGGCCTACCTGCGGTTCGCGAGCGTCTACCGGGCCTTCGAGTCCGCCGACGACTTCGAGGCCGAGATCGCCATGCTTCGCGCGGAGCGTCCAGCCTCCGCGTCGGAGCCCCAGCCCACGGGCTGACCAAGAACCGCCCGGCACGTAGTGGGGAAGCTGCGTGCCGGGCGCACCTTCACGAGAAGCGCAGACTTCGGAAACACCAGTCACATCTGCACCATCAGCACCATCAGAAGACACCAGCCGGAGTTCGGGAAAGAGGAGACATGACGGAGACGGTCAGCGGCGGAACTGCAAAGAAGCAGACTGACGCTACGGGGAACGGCAGCAAGGGGCTGAAGATCGAGCGGGTCTTCAGCACCGAGGGCGTGCACCCCTACGACGAGCTCAACTGGGAGCGGCGCGACGTCGTACAGACGAACTGGAAGACCGGCGAGACGGTCTTCGAGCAGCGCGGTGTCGAGTACCCCGACTTCTGGAGCGTCAACGCCTCCACGATCGTCACCACCAAGTACTTCCGCGGCGCCGTCGGCACCGACGCGCGTGAGTGGAGCCTCAAGCAGCTCATCGACCGCGTCGTGAACACCTACACCGACGCCGGCCAGGAGCACGGCTACTTCGAGACCGAGGCCGACGCCGAGCTCTTCGAGCACGAGCTGACCTGGCTGCTGGTGCACCAGTACTTCTCGTTCAACTCCCCGGTCTGGTTCAACGTCGGTACGCCGAGCCCGCAGCAGGTCTCCGCCTGCTTCATCCTCTCCGTGGATGACTCGATGGACTCAATCCTCAACTGGTACAAGGAAGAGGGCTTCATCTTCAAGGGCGGCTCCGGCGCCGGCCTGAACCTCTCCCGCATCCGTTCGTCGAAGGAACTCCTCTCCTCCGGCGGTACGGCGTCCGGCCCGGTCTCGTTCATGCGCGGCGCCGACGCCTCGGCCGGCACCATCAAGTCGGGCGGCGCCACGCGTCGTGCGGCCAAGATGGTCGTGCTCGACGTCGACCACCCCGACATCGAGGAGTTCGTCGAGACCAAGATGAACGAGGAGCACAAGATCCGTGCCCTTCGTGACGCCGGGTTCGACATGGACCTCGGCGGCAAGGACATCACCTCCGTCCAGTACCAGAACGCCAACAACTCGGTGCGCGTCACCGACGAGTTCATGCGCGCGGTCGAGGACGGCACCGAGTTCGGCCTGAAGTCCCGCGGCACCGGCGAGGTCATCGAGTCCGTCGACGCCCGTGGCCTGTTCCGCAAGATCTCCGAGGCCGCCTGGTCCTGCGCCGACCCGGGTCTCCAGTACGACGACACGATCAACGACTGGCACACCAACCCCGAGACCGGCCGCATCACCGCGTCCAACCCGTGCTCGGAATACATGTCGCTCGACAACTCGTCGTGCAACCTGGCCTCGCTGAACCTGCTGAAGTTCCTCCGCGACGACGACACCTTCGACGGTGAGCTCTTCGCGAAGGCCGTCGAGTTCATCATCACCGCGATGGACATCTCGATCTGCTTCGCCGACTTCCCGACGGAGCCGATCGGCGAGACCACCCGCAACTACCGCCAGCTCGGCATCGGCTACGCCAACCTCGGCGCCCTGCTGATGGCGATGGGTCTCGGCTACGACTCCGACGGCGGTCGCTCGATGGCTGCCGCGATCACGTCGCTGATGACCGGCACGTCGTACAAGCGCTCGGCCGAGCTGGCCGGCATCGTCGGCCCCTACGCCGGCTACGCCCGCAACTCCGACGCGCACAAGCGGGTCATGCGCAAGCACCAGGCCGCCAACGACACGGTGCGCACCCTGCACACCGAGGACCTCGCGGTGCACAAGCTGGCCACCCAGGCGTGGGCCGACGTGCTCGCCACCGGTGAGGCCAACGGCTTCCGCAACGCGCAGGCCTCGGTGCTCGCACCGACCGGAACCATCGGCTTCATGATGGACTGCGACACCACCGGCATCGAGCCCGACTTCTCGCTGGTCAAGTTCAAGAAGCTCGTCGGCGGCGGCTCGATGCAGATCGTCAACCAGACGATCCCGCGGGCGCTGAAGAAGCTCGGCTACCAGCCGGAGCAGATCGAGGCGATCGTGGCTCACATCGCCGAGCACGGTCACGTGATCGACGCGCCCGGTCTCCGTCAGGAGCACTACGAGGTCTTCGACTGCGCGATGGGTGCCCGGTCACTCAAGCCGATGGGCCACGTGCGCATGATGGCCGCCGCTCAGCCGTTCCTTTCGGGCGCAATCTCGAAGACCGTGAACCTCCCGGAGAGCGCCACGATCGAGGACGTCGAGGACGTCTACCTGCAGTCCTGGAAGCTCGGTCTCAAGGCGACCGCGATCTACCGCGACAACGCGAAGGTCGGCCAGCCACTGTCCGAGGGCAAGGGTGAGAACAAGGGCAAGGACTCCAACGCCGCGACCGAGGTTGTCGAGAAGGTCGTGGAGAAGGTCGTCTACGCCCCGACCCGCAAGCGCCTGCCGAAGTCGCGCGTCTCGCGCACCACGTCGTTCACCGTCGGCGGTGCCGAGGGCTACATGACCTCGGGTGCCCACGACGACGGCGAGCTCGGCGAGGTCTTCCTCAAGCTGGGCAAGCAGGGCTCGACCCTGGCCGGCGTGATGGACGCGTTCTCGATCGCCGTGTCGATCGGCCTGCAGTACGGCGTCCCGCTCGAGACCTACGTCTCGAAGTTCACCAACCTGCGCTTCGAGCCGGCCGGCATGACCGACGACCCCGACGTGCGGATGGCGCAGTCGATCATGGACTACATCTTCCGTCGCCTGGCCCTGGACTACCTGTCCTTCGAGGACCGCTCCGCGCTCGGCATCTACTCCGCCGATGAGCGTCAGCGTCACCTCGAGACGGGGTCCTACGAGCCGGCCGAGGAGACCGGCTCCGCCGGCGAGCTCGTCACCGACTCGGTGGTCGAGACCTCTGCCTCGGTGGTCGAGCCTGTCGAGACCCCGATCGAGGCGACCGTGGTCGAGGCCCCCCAGGGTGCGCACACGACCGCCGAGCTCCTCGAGAAGATCAGCGGTACGGCGATCGACAGCCCGCTCTGCTTCACCTGCGGCACCAAGATGCGTCCCGCCGGCTCGTGCCACGTGTGCGAGGGCTGCGGAAGCACCTCCGGCTGCAGCTGATCGACTGAACGACTGAACGGGCTCGACACCTCCGGGTGTCGGGCCCGTTCGCATTGTCGGTGGGGAGTGGGTCAGTCGATCGGCTGACTCATCGTTAAGCCCGGTCGCCGCCTGACGTGGTGCGGCTCCGCAACCAGGACGTGGTGCCGGGTGCCATCCCGCGCGACTTCGGCGTCTGGTGCACAGGAGACACGATGAGCGACGCCTCCTGGGGCAGTGCCCACTTCAGGGCGTGATAGACGACCGAGAGCGTCTCGGCACTCTCCAGGAGCAGCAGGCCGGGAGCGATCGGTCGCGCTTCGTGCCACGGTCCGGCCAGGTCCTCGGGAGCCTCCGAGGTCCAGGCGAGGTACACATTCATGCCTCCATCCTGCACGGCGCAGCGACCCTCACGTGCGGGGTGTGACGTCGCGGGCGTGCTCCTCGGCCATCGGTTCGTGGTGCGCGAAGGTGCGGGTGAAGCTGCCGGTGCCGTGGGTGGTCGACCGCAGCTCGATCGCGTAGCGGGCCAGCTCGCGCTGCGGCACCAGTGCCCGGATCAGGGTGCCGTCGTCGCCCACCTTGTCCGTGCCCAGCACCCGGCCGTGACGTGCGGAGAGGTCGCTCATCACGGCGCCCACGAAGTCATCCGGTACCGAGACCGAGACCTCGTCGTACGGCTCCAGCATGGCGACCCGGCCGTCCTCGGCGGCCTCACGCAGGGCCAGCGCGCCGGCGCTCTGGAACGCCGCGTCGGACGAGTCGACGCTGTGCGACTTCCCGTCGGTGAGCGTCACCCGCAGCCCCACCACCGGATAACCGTTGCGTACGCCGCGCTCCATCTGCGCCCGGACGCCCTTCTCGACGCTGCTGATGAACTGGCGGGGTACGGCGCCCCCGACGACCTTGTCGACGAACTCGAAGCCCACAGGCTCCGGCAACGGCTCCACCTCGATGTCGCAGATGGCGTACTGCCCGTGGCCTCCGGACTGCTTGACGTGGCGACCGTGACCCTTGGCAGCGACGGTGAACGCCTCACGCAGCGGCACGACCAGGTCACGCTGCTCGACGGTGACGCCGAAGCGCCTCTGCAGCCGGTCGAGGGCCGCGTCGGCGTGCGCCTCGCCCAGCACCCACAGCACCAGCTGCCGGGTCTCGGTGTTGTTCTCGACCTTCAGCGACGGGTCCTCGGCGGCCAGCCGGGCCAGGGCCGCGGGGAGCTTGTCCTCGTCGGACTTCGTGGCTGCCTCGATCGCCACCGGCAGCAGGGGTTCGGGAAGCTGCCAGGGCTCGAGGACCCGCGGCTGTTCCACGGACGACAGCGTGTCTCCGGTCTCTGCGCTGGTGAGCCGGCCGATCGCGGCGATGTCGCCGGCCACCACCTTGCGGGCGGTGACCAGCTGTTTGCCGAAGGGGTAGGACAGCCCTCCGATCCGCTCGTCGTCGTCATGGTCGGCGTGGCTGGTCGCAGACCCGAAGAACGACGAGAAGTGCCCGGAGACGTGCACGTCGGCGTCGGCGTCGAACGATCCGGAGAACACCCGGATCAGGCTGACCCGGCCCAGGTAGGGGTCGCTGGTCGTCTTGATCACCTCGGCGACCAGTGGGGCCGACGGGTCACAGGTCAGGGCGTCCGCCTTCTTGCCGGCCGGCGTGAACACCTCGCGGGCAGGGTGCTCGGCGGGGGAGGGGAACGCACGCACGCACAGGTCGAGCAGCTCGCGCAGGCCGACGTTGTTCGTCGCGCCGACTGGAATGACCGGAAAGAGCGCGGCCCTGGCCACCGCCTTCTCGAGGTCGGCGACCAGCAGGTCCTCGTCGATCTTCTCGCCGGCGAGGTAGCGGTCCATCAGCGACTCGTCCTCGGACTCCTCGATCACGCCCTCGATGAGCTCCCCGCGCAGCTGCTGGGCCCGGTCGTCGTCCGTGTCGCCCGAGATGAGCCCGACCAGCCGGTCACCCTTCTGGAGGTGGACCGGGAGGACCTTGTCGCCGAAGGCCTGCTGCGCCGCGCGTACGACGGCGTCCACGTCGGCGCGGGCGTGGTCCAGCTTGGTGACGACGAGGGCGCGGGGCATGCCGACCCGGTCGCACTCGCGCCACAGCTGCACCGTGCCGCGGTCGACCTGCTCGTTCGCCGCGACGACGAACAGTGCACTGTCGGCGGCACGGAGTCCCGCGAGCAGCTCACCCACGAAATCGGCGTAGCCGGGGGTGTCGAGGAAGTTGAGCTTCGCGCCGTCGTACAGCACCGGCGTCACGGCGAGCGACATCGAACGTCCGTGCTCGTGCTCGCCCTCCTCGAAGTCGGAGACCGTGGTGCCGTCCTCGACCGTGCCCACCCGGGTGATCGCACCGGCTTCCTTCAGCAGCCCTTCCAGCAGGGTGGTCTTGCCCGCCGAGGAGGGCCCGACCAGGACGACGTTGCGGATCCGGTCGGGTGCGGGCGGGTCCAGTGGTCGGGAGTCCTTGTGCGGCTGCCGCTCGGCCATGCCTCCCACGAAACTCCAGATGGGTGCCGGGCACAAGGCCCTGTGGACGAGCTCATCGACGGAGCGCTGCTCGTGACGCCTGCGCCGAGTGTTCGCCACCAGATCGTCAGCGGCGAGCTGTACGCCGTGCTGCGTGCCGCCTGCCCGGCTCACCTTCGAGTGCTCACGGCGCCGCTCGACGTCGTGCTGACCCAGAGCACGGGCGTGCAGCCCGACCTGCTGGTGGCCGCTCGCGAGGACTTCACGGAGAAGAACCTGCCGGCCGCGGGCGACGAGTCGTGGACCGCGCAGTCGCCGTACGGCGACACCGTCGTGCCGAGCGCCCTGCTCGCCTGACGACCCGCGCCGTCCTGAGCGGTCATCCACAGGCGCGGCGGACGGCCGTGCGGACGTGGGTCCGGGGCCGTACCGTTGGCGCCACGAAGGACTCGAGGGGTCGGGAAGCGGAGACACACGTTGCACCAGATGTTGGACGCGATCACCGGCGTGACCCTGTCCGGGGTGTTCGACCTGGGCGCCCTCGCGCGCGGCCGCAGCTATGCCGCCCAGGGCATGGTGCTCGACTTCGAGGTGAACGAGATCGGCGAGATGATCGAGATCGTCGGCCGGGTCGCCGGCAACGAGGCGAGTCCCTACTCCGTCGCCGTGCTCATCACGCCACCGGCCGTCTCGCCGAGGGTGTCGTCCGACTGCAGCTGCTTCGTGGGAGTCAACTGCAAGCATGCGGTCGCCCTGTTCCTCGCCGTCCGTGAGTCCGTGGCCCGGGTCCCACCGTTGCCCTCGACGCCGACCTGGCGCCGCGACCTCGACGCCCTGCTCGACGACCTCGAGGACACCCCGCCCGAACCCGCGCGCCGCCCCGGGCTGGCGTTGCGGTTCAACCTGCCGCGACCGTCCCGGAGCCGGTACGCCGGGCACCTTCCGCCGGCCGTCACCCTGCGTCCGCTGCGCAAGGGCGCGCGCACGAAGTTCATCAAGACCGGCATCGGCTGGCCGCAGCTGCACTACGCCCACCTCCGCGACGAGTTCGACCCTGAGCAGGTGGCCGTGCTCAGCTCCCTGGCCGCCGCCATCGGCCCGGTCTCCGGCGACAGCGCCCACCTGCGCGACGTCGGCCCGCAGCTGTGGGCCCTGCTCCGTCGGGCCATCGAGGTCGGCGTGCCGTTCATCCCGCACGGCCGGCTCTCGTCGGTCGAGCTGCTGGACGAACCGCTCGACCTGACCGCCGACGTCACTGGCGATCTCACTGGCGACCTCGCTGGCGACCTCACTGGGGCCGAGCAGGGGAGCCGCCTGACGCTCGGGGTCTGGCACGGCGACCGGCTGGTCACCGGAGACTCCGTGCACCTGATCGGTCGACACCCGCACGGCCTGGCCCTGACTGTGCCCACCCAGCCGAACTCCACGGCCCAGGTCCCGATGCAGCGACTCCTGCTGGCGCCGCTGGCCCGGCGCATCCCCGACGCATTGCAGCGCCTCCACGAACGCGGCGGCCTGCTCAACGTGCCGGCAAAGGAGCGTGCAACGTTCGAGCGCGACTACCTCCCGCGGCTGCGCAACAGCCTGCCGATCACGTCGTCCGACGGCTCGATCCCGTTGCCCGACGAGGTGCCGCCGCGCCTGCGGTTGACCGTCGACTGGCGTACGGCGACCGAGGTGGCGGTGCACTGGAGCTGGGTCTACCGCCGCCACGACGAGGAGTGGGTCTTCGACCTCGACAGCCCCGACCCGGCCCGCGCCGTACGCCGACCGGGTGCCGAGGCCCGCGTGCTCGACGACCTGACCCTCGACGAGGTTTCTGGAAACCTGCTGCGCGGGCCCGACGGCGCGCTGGCTGCCCGGCAGGTGCTCGACGACCTGTGGGTGCTGATGTTCGCCGAGGCAGCGCTGCCGGCGCTGCGCGCGGGCGGCCAGGTCGAGATCGTCGAGGTGGGAGCGCGACCCGACTACCGCGAGGCCGTCGGCGAGCCGGAGATCGAGTTCGCGCTGACCGAACCCGAGCCGGGGAGCGAGTCCGACCCCGATCACACCGACTGGCTCGACCTCGAGGTGGTGATCCAGGTCGACGGCGAGCAGGTCCCGCTGCCGTTCGTGCTGGCCGCGCTCACCGCCGGCAAGGAGCGCCTGATCCTCCCCACCGGGCTGCACATCTCGCTCGACCGTCCCGAGTTCGAGCGGCTGGCGAAGCTGGTCGCCGCGGCCGCCGAGATCCAGGACAAGGAGTCGGACGGCGTCCGCGTCGGCCGTCACGACCTGGGCCTGTGGGCCGAGCTGGCAGAGATCGGCATCGTTGACGCGCAGGCCGAGCAGTGGGTGGCCGCGGCGAAGGCGCTCACCCGGCTCGAGGGGCTGCCCGACGTCGAGCCGATCGGGCTCAAGAGTGAGCTGCGCAGCTATCAGCGCGACGGGTTCCGCTGGCTCGTGCAGCTGTGGCAGTCCGGGCTGGGCGGCATCCTCGCCGACGACATGGGCCTCGGCAAGACACTGCAGACCCTCGCCCTGATCGGCCATGCGCGGGCCTCCGGTGTCGCACCCTTCCTCGTCGTCGCACCCACCAGCGTGATGACGGCCTGGGCCCACGAAGCCGCCACGCACACGCCCGGTCTCGACGTACGCATCATCGACGCCTCGGCGGCACGACGCGGCTGCACCCTGGCCGATGCGGTGGCCGGTGCCGACCTGGTGGTCACCTCCTACACGCTGTTCCGTCTCGAGGCCGAGGGGTACGCCGCCCTGCCGTGGGGCGGCCTGGTCCTCGACGAGGCCCAGGCGATCAAGAACCACCAGGGCAAGACCTACCAAGCGGTCCGCAAGCTCGACGTGCCGTTCCGGCTCGCGGTGACCGGCACCCCGTTCGAGAACAGGTTGATGGAGCTGTGGGCCCTGCTGTCGGTGGTGGCGCCCGGCCTCTACCCGTGGCCGCGGCGGTTCACCGACCTGGTGGTCAAGCCGGTCGAGAAGGACGGCGACCAGCAGGCGCTCGACCGGTTCCGCACCCGGATCCGCCCGTTCATCCTGCGGCGCACCAAGGACCTCGTCGCAGCCGACCTGCCGGCCAAGCAGGAGCAGGTGCTCGAGGTGGCGCTCGGCGCGAAGCACCAGCGCATCTATGACACCCACCTGCAGCGCGAACGACAGGCGATCCTCGGGCTGGTCGACGACTTCGACCGCAACCGGGTGGCGATCTTCAGCTCGCTCACCAAGCTGCGCCAGCTCAGCCTCGACGCCGCACTGGTCGACCCCGAGCACGAGGAGGTCGGGTCGGCCAAGCTCGATGCGCTGGTCGAGCACCTCGTCGAGGTCGCCGCCGAGGGCCACCGCGCCCTGGTGTTCAGCCAGTTCACCGGGTTCCTCAAGCGCGCCCGCGCCCGGCTCGAGGAGCAGGGCATCACCACCCGCTACCTCGACGGCGCGACGCGTGACCGGCGCGCCGAGATCGACGGCTTCAAGGAGGGTGACGCCGACGCGTTCCTGATCAGCCTCAAGGCCGGCGGCGTCGGCCTCACCCTGACCGAGGCCGACTACGTCTTCGTCCTCGACCCGTGGTGGAACCCGGCCAGCGAGGCGCAGGCCGTCGACCGGGCACACCGCATCGGGCAACGGCGGCCGGTGATGGTCTACCGGCTGGTCGCGACGGGCACCATCGAGGAGAAGGTGATGGAGCTCAAGGAGCGCAAGGCCGCGCTCTTCGCCTCGGTCTTCGAGGGGGACGCCGCGATGGGCAAGGGCATCGACGCCGACGACGTCAGGTCCCTCTTCGACGACTGAGGTCTGTGGCGCCGCCGGTGTTCACCAGCCCGCGAGGGCTCGCTGGCCAGCCCTTGCGTCACTCGACGTCGGTGATCACCATGTTGATGCCGTTGTCGGGGTGGTAGGACCACTGGTAATGGATCGAACCGTCGTCGGCCTCCTGAACTCCCATCATGGCCGTGGTGCTGTCCATGGAGGCAACAACCGCCTCCGAGGTGTCCAGCTCGAGCAGGATGCAGGCCAGCCCTGCCACGGGTCCGTACTCGCTCTCGGTGGCGACGATCAGGGACATCCCCTCGTCGGCGAGGGTCAACGTCTCGGATTCATCGGCGTTCGAGCAGGCCTCATAGGCGGACTCGAGGTCCGTCTGCGTCGCGGCGACACCCAGGACGGACCCGTCCTTTCCGTCCGTGGGCGACCCGGCATGCGTCTTGTCGTCGAGGACGAGCGCGGCGCCAACACCGCCGCCGACAATGGCCGACGCGACGACGAATGCCAGCACAGCGCGGCCTCGCCTCCTGGTCGAAGCGCTCTGGTCGGCTGGCCCTGGTGCGCCGTACGGCGTGTGGTGCTGGTTCATTTCAACCCCCGTTGTCATGGATGCTGCGGACGGTCTTCACTGTCCGCGTCGGCACTGACAATCGGGGCGATCTGACTAGACCACCTGCCTACCCCAAGATGGCGTCGCGGCCGGCTGATTGAGCAACGCCCTCAGCGGACCTCGAACCCGGCTGCGCCGGTCGGCGTCGCCTCGGTGACCTCGATCCGCTCCACGATCGCCCGCCTGGGCCCGGTGCTGAGCCAGCGGACCATCGCTGCCACGGAGGCAGTCGTTCCCTCGACGTGGGCCCGCACCGTGCCGTCGTACTCGTTGCTCACCCAGCCCGTGACGCCGCGGGCGATCGCCTCCTGCTGGCAGGTCGCGCGGAAGAACACTCCCTGGACGCGCCCGTGCACGACGACGTCGCGGGCGTAGCGCTCGACAGCCATGTCTCCATCGTGCCGCGCGGCGAGCGGCTCGGCCACCAGCGGGCACCGTGTGGCCAGTGGCGGCTCAGACTCCCACCCAGCCCCGTCGGCAGGCCTCGTGGCCGAGCTGGAACCGGGTCACCACCTGAGCCCGGTCCATCAGCTGGTGGACGCGTCGTTGCACGGTGCGCAGCGAGATGCCGAGCTGCCCGCCGATCGCCTGGTCGGTCAGCCCGGCCAGCAGCAGGGTGAGGATGCGCGCGTCGACCTCGTCGATGCGTGACGAGGCGAGCTCCTCGATGCCGGCGTCGGTGGGCATCACTTCGTTCGCGCTGCCCCAGACCAGGTCGAAGAGGTGCAGGAGTGCGTCGAGCAGTCCGCTGCGGTGGACCAGCAGGGCACCACCGCCACTGTTGGTGGCTGTCGGCGCGAGGGGCAGCAACGCGAGCTGGCGATCCGCGACGACCAGGCGCAGGGGGAGGGTGTCGGTGACGCGGATGAGCTCGCCGGCTCGGGCGGACTCGGCGACGAGGTCGAGGAAGCCGGGCTTCTCGAAGGCCACCCGCTCCACGACCACGCGATACGTCACGCCTCGCGACAGGGCCACCTCCTCGTCGACGTTCTCCTCCGCGGACACGACGGCCACGGTCGACTTCACCAACGCCAGCACCTCCTCGCTGGCACCCCGCTGCAGCTGGGCGAAGCGCTGGGCGACCGCCTGCTCGCCACGCACGACGTCGATCACGTCGGTGTCGGTGCGGTCCGCGATGCTGCCGCGGTACTGCTCGGTGAGCGCCCCGAGCTCGAGCTTCGCGCGCCGGATGTCCTCCTGCCGCTGCACGATCAGCGACCCGATGGCCAGGTCCGGGGGAGACGCGACGAAGTGGCCCTGCGCGGAGGTCGACCGGGCCACCAGGCCCTTGTGCTCCAGGGAGTCGAGCGCCTCGATCAGCGGCGCGACCTCGGTGCCCATGGCAGCGGCCAGCGCCTCCGCCGACCCCGACGGCAGTTCCACCAGTCGGCGATAGGCGCCTTCTTCGATCGCGTTGAGTCCGAGCACGTCGAGCATCGTGCCTCCGATGGAGTGGGCGGAACCGGGGAGCTGCTGGCGGGCACGCGTCATGGCACTTCTCCGCCATGGCGCACGGTACTCCACCGTGGCATGTTCATGCCTACCCCACAGTCCCACTCGGAAGGGCACACCATGTCCAGATCCACTCGCTCGGCAGTCGGCGGTCTCACCGCCACGGTGGTCGCCACCGCACTGCTGACCACGGCCCCGTCGTACGCCGACGAACCAGCCCCGACTCCTGGCGCACCGGCCACCGCCACCGGCAGCTCCCACGTCGTCACGTTGATCACCGGCGACGTCGTCACCGTCACCGACACGGGCCAGGGACCGGGCACCGCCTCGGTCCGGCGGGCACCCGGCAACACCGGCGGCATCCAGATCCAGTCGGTCGGCAAGGACCTGCACGTCGTGCCCGACGAGGCGCTGCCGTTCCTCGCCTCCGGCCGGCTCGACGCGGACCTGTTCAACGTGACCGACCTGATCGAGCAGGGCTACGACGACGCCTCGGTCACGAAGATCCCGCTGATCGTGCAGTACCGCGCCGGCCTGCGCAGCCAGCCGGCCACCCCGAAGTACGCCGACCGCGGGCCTGCGCTGGAGAGCATCCACGGCGCGGCCATGGCCGCCAGCAAGTCGAAGGCCGAGAAGTTCTGGGACGGCGTCACCGCCTCGCAGGCGCGGTCCGGGCCGTCCGGCCAGTTCGCCGCCGGCATCGCGAAGATCCACCTCGATGAGAAGGTCGAGGCCAGCCTGGTCGAGAGCGTGGAGCAGATCGGAGCCCCCGAGGCCTGGGCCCAGGGCCGCAAGGGCGAGGGTGTCACCGTCGCGGTGCTCGACACGGGCATCGACGAGACGCACCCCGACTTCGCCGGCCAGATCGCCACGACCAGGAGCTTCGTCCCCGGCGAGACCGTCGAGGACGTCAACGGTCACGGGACCCATGTGGCCTCGACCGTCGCCGGCACCGGAGCTGCAGCCGGCGGCACGGAGAAGGGCGTGGCCCCCGAGGCCGACCTCGCGGTCGGCAAGGTGCTCAGCGACTCCGGCTCCGGCGCCGCCTCCTGGATCATCGAGGGGATGGAGTGGGGCGCCGCCAACGCCGACGTCGTCAGCATGAGCCTGGGCAGCACCGAGCCCAGCGACGGCACCGACCCGATGGCCCTGGCCGTCGACGAGCTCAGCGAGAGCACCGGCGCCCTGTTCGTGATCGCGGCCGGCAACTACGGGCGGGTCAGCGGCATCGGTTCGCCCGGCGCGGCCGAGTCCGCACTGACCGTCGGCGCCGTCGACAACCAGGACGAGCGCGCCTACTTCCAGGACATGGGCCCGCGCCTGGGCGACGCCGTCGTCAAGCCCGAGATCGTCGCACCCGGCGTCGACATCCTCGCCGCCCGCGCGGCGAAGACCTCCGGCACCGGTTCCTACAAGTCGATCAGCGGCACGTCGATGGCGACCCCGCACGTCGCCGGTGCCGCAGCACTGCTCGTTCAGGAGCACCCCGACTGGACCGCTGCCCAGCTCAAGGACGCGCTGGTCAGCACCGCGAAGCCGCTCGAGGGCGAGACGGCGTACCAGGTCGGCGGCGGTCGACTCGACGTGCCGGCCGCGGTCTTCGGCGACATCGTCGCCACCGCCACGCGCGAGCTCGGCTACTACGCCTGGCCACACGGCGACGACGCCCCGGCCACCCGCACGATCACCTACACCAACCTCGGGGACACCGTGGTCACCCTCGACCTCGCCGCACATGTCACGGACCAGGACCTGGCCGCGGCGCCCGAGGGCCTGGTCACTCTCTCCGCCGCGCAGGTCACCGTGCCCGCGAAGGGCACCGCAGAGGTGACCGTGACGGCAACGCCGAACCTCGGTGCCGGCGGCAAGAACTACTCCGGAACGGTCACCGCGAGCCTCGCCGGCGAGCAGGTGGCCCAGACCGCGGTCGGCCTGGTCAAGGAGGAAGAGCGCTACAACCTCGACGTGAACGCGGTCGACCGCTCGGGAGATCCGGCCGGCGGATACGTCACGCTCTACCGCTACGGCGACCAGTTCGTCAGCACGCTCGCCATCGACCCGGCCACCGGCACGGTCGCGTCACAGCGGCTCCTGCCCGGCGTCTACACCGTCACCAGCTGGCTGCCGGTGGACGGCGACGAGGGTGTGGCGCTGGTCGGCAACCCGCACCTGGTCATCGGGGGCGACACCCAGCTCACCCTCGACGCACGTGACGCAAACCCCCTCACCGCGCGCACCCCGAAGGAGAGCGTCGACACCTACCGGCGTCCGGGCTACTTCCACGACTCCGGGATCGGTGGCCAGTACGCCTCGTTCGTCAACCAGTACGACGTGCCCGGCAACGTCGACGACGTGTACGCCGCACCCACCGGCCAGGTCGCCGGCGGGGAGTACGAGTTCCTCACCCGCTGGCGCAAGACCGCCCCGCTGCTGTCGATGACGGTGGACGGCGCGCCCCTGCACCCGCTCGTGCATCCGACCGCGAAGCGTTGGGACGGCACGGCCAAGCTCTCCGCGGTGCACGTCGGCAGCGGAACCCCCGCCGACTATGCCGGCATCGACGCGCGCGGCAAGGCCGTCCTGGTCACCCGTGACGACACGGTCGACCCGGCCACCCGTGCGCAGGCCGCGCAGGATGCCGGCGCCCGGATGCTGGTGCTGGTCAACGACCGGCCCGGCGAGGTCTGGGAGTGGGCCGGCGGCACCGACCTGCCGGTGGTCACCCTGACCGCCGCCGAGGGCCGACCGCTCATCGCGGCACTCGACCGTGGCCGCAAGGTGCGGATCGACGTGACCGGCACCGAGGCTCCGCCGTACCTCTACGACCTGGTCAAGGCGTACGGCGGTGCGATCCCCGAGGACCTGTCCTACGCACCCGCCCTGAGCGACCTCGCCACGGTGACGAACAGGTTCGTCGGCCCGAAGGGCACCCTCGCGTTCGACTCCCGGGCGGACTGCCGTTCGTGGAACTGGCCGCCCTGCCTGCAGGTGGGCGAGCCGGTCCACCTGGGCACCACCCGCGTCGACTACGTCTCCACGGAGAAGGGCACCGAGTGGTACACCTCCGCCCAGCACCCGGCCGGTTGGGGCCTGCGCGGCAACCGGCTCAGCTACCGGCCGGGCGCACGGGTCACGGCGTCCTGGTTCGACCCGGTGGCCCGGCCGCGGGTCGGCGAGGGCTACTGGCACCCGCGACGCTCCGGTGACTTCTTCGCGGTGAACGTGCCGACGACGAGCAGCGGGAGCCAGGGCTACACCGGGAGTATGGAGGACGACTCGACGGTGCAGACCACGCTGTTGCAGAACGGCGAGGAAGTCGACACCAGCCCGTTCCAGGCGATCCAGACCACGGTGCCCACCACCGCGGACTGGGCCGACTACCGGTTCGAGATGGAGACCGCCCGCTCGGGTGAGACGTGGACGACCTCCACTCGCACCACCACGGCCTGGGACTTCCGGGCCCGCACCGGTGACACCGAAGGCTGGACGTACCTGCCGCTGGTGCAGGCCGACTACCTGCTCGACACCGACCTGCAGGGCGCGGTGAAGTCGGGTCGTCGCGCAATCGGCATCGAGGCGTTCCACCTCGACGACGTCGAGGGCGCCGGCAAGGTCGACGCGGCCACGTTGAAGGTCTCCTACGACGACGGAGCGACCTGGTCGCCCGTCAAGCTGAAGGGCTCGGGCGGTTCCTGGACCGGGACGCTGAACGTGCCGAAAAGGGCCGACTTCGCGTCCTTCCGCATCACCGCCACGGACGACGCCGGCAACGGCATCGACCAGGAGGTGATCCGCGCGGTGATCGTTCGCTGATCCCGCTCCCGGTCGACGGCCGGCGTCCACCCTGGGGGGTGTGGCGTCGGCCGTCGCTGCGACTGGTGCGCTGCGGGCTTGCGCAACGGCCTGGTGTGCGGCGCGCACTGTCGTCGTGTGCGGCCCGCGCCGGCGAAGACTGTCGACAACTACGGCAGTTCGGGCCCGTTGCGGCTCGACGGAGCGTGAGCAGCGGTCGTCGTACGACGAACTGCCGTAGTTGTCGACACGACCCCTCGATCGCCCGGGCCCGAGTGGCTACCAGCGGGCGTTGGCCAGCACCGGAATCGCAGCCCGGGCGCGGTCCACCTCGGCGAGGTCGAGGTCCACCACGAGCAGCCCCGGCTCCGCACCGAGCTCGTCGACGACCGTGCCCCAAGGTGAGACGACGGCACTGTGCCCGATCCCGGTCGGCGCGGTGGAGCCCGGGTCGGCGTCGGCCGGCAGCGCCTGGTCGACGGCCACCACGAAGCTCGTCGAGTCCAGCGCCCGCGCGCTGGTGAGCAGCTGCCACTGCTCGACCTTGCCGTCACCGGCTCCCCAGGACGCGCAGATCACGACTGCCTGCGCACCCTGGCGGGCCAGCTCGGTGAACAGGCCCGGGAACCGTACGTCGTAGCAGGTGGCCAGCCCGATCGTCGCTCCCGCGATCTTGACGACGACGGGGGAGGAGCCGGGTGCGACGGAGTCGGACTCGGCGAAGCCGAAGGCGTCGAAGAGGTGGACCTTGTCGTACGACGCCTCGACGTCGGGCCCAGTGACCAGCAACGTGTTGCGGACCCGTTCGCCGTCGGCGGGCGTGAACATGCCGGCGACCACGGTGACGCCGTGCTCTGCAGCGATCTCCCGCACCCGCTCCGCCCACGGCCCGTCGAGGCCCTCCGCGACCGGATGCAGCGGGTTGCCGAACGAGCGCATCATCGCCTCGGGGAAGACGACCAGCTCGGCTCCCTGACGTGCTGCCTGCGCTGACGTCCGGGCGATGAGTGCGAGGTTGGCCTCGAGGTCCGCGCTGCTGCTGACCTGGGCAAGGGCGACTCTCATGACAGATCCCGTTTCCGGCGTGACTCTGCACGCCTGTTGTATACATTGTGTTCGTGACTACTGGGGAAGAACGACGATCCGGCCGCGAACGCGCCCTCGACTACCTGCGCACCGTGGTGCTGAGTGACCCGACCGTCGAAGGTCAGTTCATCAACGAGCAGGCGATCGCGACTGAGGTCGGGGTCTCCCGCACGCCGGTCCGCGAGGCGCTGCTGATCCTGTCGTCCGAGGGGCTGCTCCAGCTGGTGCCGCAGAAGGGCGGCTACGTCCCGCCCCTGTCGTCGCGGGAGATCCGCGAGCTGATGCAGCTGCGTGGGGTGATTGAGCGCCATGCGGCCGACACCCTCAAGTCGGGGGCCGAGACCGCCGAGGTGATGCAGGCGGTTCTCGACGAGCAACGCGCTCTCGTAGCCGACGCCGGCAGCACCGGCCGCGAGTTCATCGACCTCGACCGCAAGTTCCACCAGGTCCTGGTCGACGCGGCCGGCAGCTCCCTGCTCTCCCGGACGTACGACGGACTGCGTGAACGCCAGGTGCGCGTCGGAGTCGCGGCCCTCGACGCTGAGCGCGAACGCCGCAGCTCGGTCTGCACCGAGCACGACGCGATCGTGAAGGCCGTGCGCAGCGGTAAGGCTGCCGCTGCGCACAAGGCCATCAACGCCCATCTCGAGAAGACCCTGGCTGCACTGCTCTCGGCCTGACCTCCGTCACACCGGCGCTGGCGACGGGGCCGGGGTCGGCTCGGCGAGCAGTGCCTCGTCCTCGGCGAAGTCGGGGTTGCGGCCCAGGAGCAGGCCGATGATCGTGAGGACGCCAGCCACGGCGACGTACGCCGCGGGGGCCTGCCAGCCACCGGAGACGTCGAGCAGCCAGGTGAACGCCAACGGCGCGAGTGCGCCGCCGAAGACACCGGCGATCGTGTAGGCCAGCGACGAACCCGTGTAGCGAAGGCGCGGCGAGAACTGCTCGATCACGAACGCGGCCTGCGGGCCGTACATGAACGAGTGGATGCCCAGTCCGACCACCACGCAGGCGATCAGGGCGGCGGGGGAGCCGTTCTCGATGAAGAGGAAGAACAGCACCGGCCACAGTGAGGCGAGGGCGGCGGCGATCCCGTAGACCAGGCGCCGGTTGTAGCGGTCGGAGAGCGCGCCGGCGAAGGGGATCAGGAAGAGCTGGAAGCCCGAGGCGACCAGGACCGCGGTGAGCACCTGCCCCTTGGAGAGGTCGAGCTGGGTGGTGCCGTAGGTGATCGTGAAGACCGTCATCAGGGCGTAGAGGATGTCGGGCGCCAGGCGCGACATGATCGCGGAGATCAGCGGCCGCAGCTCGGTCGTGAAGACCTCCTTCACGGGTGCGGTCGGGCGGTCCTCCTTCTCGGAGAGCGCCTTGAAGATGGGGGTGTCCTCGAGCTTCAGGCGGATCCACAGGCCGAAGGCGACCAGCGCCGCCGACATCAGGAAGGCCACCCGCCAACCCCAGGACAGGAACTGGTCCTCGGTGAGCATCGCGGTGAGCAGGAAGAGCATGCCGTTGGCCATCAGGTTGCCGGCCGGGGGACCGATCTGCGCCGCCGAGGCCCAGAGCCCTCGCTTCTCGGGGGTGCCGAACTCGCTGGACAGGAGGACAGCTCCGCCCCACTCGCCGCCGACGCCGACGCCCTGGGCGAAGCGCAGCAGCACGAGGATTGTCGGCGCGGCCACGCCGATGCTGGTGTACGTCGGCAGCAGGCCGATCAGGAACGTGGCGACACCGATCAGCACCAGCGTGATGACCAGGACCTTCTTGCGGCCGATCTTGTCGCCGAGCCGGCCGAAGACGATGCCGCCGATCGGTCGCGAGACGTAGCCGACGGCGTACGTCGAGAACGACAGCAGGGCGCCGGTCAGGGGGTCGTTGTTCGGGAAGAAGAGCTGGGGGAAGACCAGTGCGGCTGCGGCCGAGTAGACCGCGAAGTCGTACCACTCCAGGGACGTCCCGGCCAGGCTGGCGGCGTACGCCTTGGCCAGGGAGCGCCGGTCGACCTCGAGGTCTCCGGCGCGGAATGTCGTCGGTGAGTCGTTCATGGGAAGAGCCTCCTGTGTTGTCTGCCTCACATACTTCCTGTATACATTTCATATACGCAACCCCTTGAGTCCAACTTTTTCCAACTCACCGGAGGCCCCCATGACCACTCTGACCTTTGAGGTCGCCGACCGCGCTCCCGTCCAGGTGACGATCAGCCAGCTGCTCAATGCCGGGTACGCCGGGCGTGACCAGGGCAAGGTGCAGGCCCACATCGACGAGCTCGCCGAGCTCGGTGTGCCGGCTCCGTCGACGACGCCGACGCTCTACCCGGTCTCCCCGTACCTCGCCCGGCAGGCGAGCGAGGTCGACGTCCAGCACGCCAGGACCTCCGGTGAAGCCGAGTGGGCGCTGGTGATCACCGACGACGACGTGCTGCTCACCGTCGCCTGCGACCACACCGACCGTGATCTCGAGGTGCACGGCGTCGCGTGGAGCAAGAACGCCGGCCCGGACGTCCTCGGCAACCAGGCGTGGCGCCTTGCCGACGTGGCCGACCACCTCGACGACGTGCGTCTGCGTGGCTGGGTCGGTGAGGGTGACGACCGACGCCTGATCCAGGACGGAACGCTCGGCGACCTGCTCACGCCGGACTACTGGCTCGAGGTGCTCCGCGACCGCGGCCTGCACCGCCCCGGCACCGTGCTGCTCTCCGGCACCGTGCAGATGATCGAGGGCGTCGACCAGTTCGCCGAGCGCTGGGAGGTCGAGCTTTCCGACGAGGTCACCGGTCGCGCGATCTCACAGGCGTACGACGTCCGTGCGATGGCCCAGCCGATCGGCTGAGCCGAGCCGGTTCGGCCGGCGGTTCGGGTCAGGGGGAGAGGGTCGACTTGATCTCGGTCTTCAGCACCTTGCCGACCTTCGACCGGGGCAGGTCGGGCCAGACCTCGACCTGCTTGGGCGCCTTCACGCTGCCGATCCGCTCCTTCACGAACGCGGTCAGCTCGGCCGGGTCGACCGTGTGCCCGGGCTGGGGTTGCACGACCGCGACCACCCGCTCGCCCCACTTCTCGTCGGGCAGGCCGATCACGCCGCAGTCCTGTACGTCGGGGTGTGCGAGGACGGCCTGCTCGACCTCGGTGGAGTAGACGTTGAACCCGCCGGTGATGATCATGTCCTTCGCGCGGTCGACGATGTGCAGGAAGCCCTCGTCGTCGACGAAGCCGATGTCGCCGGTGTGGTGCCAGCCGTGCGCCGACGCCTCGGCCGTCGCGTCCGGGTTCTTGTAGTAGCCGGCCATCACCAGCGAGCCGCGCACGCAGATCTCGCCGGACTCGCCCTGCCGGAGCTGGCGGCCGGAGTCGTCGAGGATCGCCACGGTGACCAGCGGGGCCGGGCGTCCCGCGGCGGAGAGTCGCTCGGTCGCCACCGATCCGTCGGGTCTGAAGTGGTCGGCCGGCGGCATCATCGCGATCATCATCGGCGCCTCGGTCTGTCCGAACAACTGCGCCATCACGGGTCCGATCCGGGTCAGCGCCTCCTCGAGTCGAGTCGCGGACATCGGTGCGGCGCCGTACCAGAAGCACTCCAGTGACGAGAGGTCCGTCGTGTCGAGGTCGGGGTGGGCGAGCACCATGTAGATCAGGGTCGGCGGCAGGAAGGTGTGCGTCACCCTGTGCCGCTCGACCAGGGACAGGAACCCGCCGACGTCGGGCGCCCGCATGATCACCACCTCGCCGCCGCTGGCCAGCACCGGGAAGGTGAGCACACCGGCGGCGTGGGTCAACGGGGCCAGCGCGAGGTAGACCGGTCGGCCGGTGAACGGGTAGCCCATCAGCGTGAGTGCCGTCATCGTCTCGAGGTTGTGGTCGGTCAGCATCACGCCCTTGGGGCGGCCGGTGGTGCCGCCGGTGCCGACGATCATCGCGAGGTCGTCGGCACCGGCGGGTCTGGTGGGTTCGCTCGTGGCGGCATCCAGGAATGCCTGCCAGGACAGGGCTCCCGGCACCTTGCCGTCGAGGCAGACCAGGGTCTTCAGCTGCGGCAGGTCGTGCCGGATCGCCTCGACCAGTGGCGCGAACGACTCCTGGAAGACCAGGGCCACGCAGTCGAAGAGCTCGAGCAGCTCCCGGTTCTCCGCGGCCTCGTTGCGCGGGTTGATCGGGCACCACACCGCACCGGCCCGGCTGATCCCGAAGACGCAGGTGAACGCGATCGGGTCGTTGGCCGACAGGATCGCCACCTTGTCGCCGGGCTCGACGCCGTACGCCGACAACGCCGAGGCCACCCGGTCGGACAACCCCTGCACCTCGGCGTACGACAAGGACTCGCCATCGGTGGTCAGGCACGGCCGGTCCGGCCCGAGCGACGCGCCCTTGTCGAGGTAGTCCACCAGTCGCATCAGCGCAGGACCGTCAGCTGTGGCTCCGCGACCAGGCCGAAGGAGCGGAGGACGCCGAGCAGCTCGCGGTGGCCGAACGCCTGGCAGCCCGAGGCGAACCCGACCTGCTTCGGCGGGGTCTGCAGCAGGGAGTACGCGGCGTACGCCTGCAGCAGCCCGGTCTGCTTGTAGTTGCTGTTGCCGTGGATCACGCAGTGCGCGCGACCCAACGGCCCGGAGGCGTGCACGGAGTCGAGGGACTTGTTGACCCGCGGGTTCTCGCGCGGCGGCATCTCGTTCATCACCTGGGCGGCGGTCGCGGTCAGCGCGGCGTCGCGGTCGGCGTCGTTCATGTCCTTGGTGGCCTCGAGGGCGGCCGCGACGATCTGGGGTACGCCGTTCATCAGCGCCGCGTTGAAGACGCCGCCCTGCGCCTTCACGTTGGCCACCCGCGGATCGCGCTTGAACCACACCGGGTGCGACGTACCGCCCCAGGGTAGGGAGAGGGCGAGCTCGTGCTGGCCCGGTACGACGAGCGGCACGAGGCCCTGGCCGGGATCGAAGGCGACGTACTGGTTCTGCTCGAGGTAGTGCGCCGCGGACGTGGCGGCGTTGACCAGGATCGTGCGGGTCGAGGCGATCGTCGGGCTGCCACCCCAGAAGACCGCGATGTCGAGGGTGTCGAGCCCGGGCGTCTCGAGGCAGAGCTGGGCGGCGATCTCGCCGGTGGTGTACATCTGGGCGAGGCCGGGGGAGAGCAGGAGACCGGCGGCGGCGAAGTCGGCGCCGTACTGCTCTTCGCAGGTGATCAGCCAGTCCTGCTCGCCTGTGGTGTCGGTGTAGTGGACGCCGGCAGCCAGGCTGGCCTCGACCACCTCGGGGCCGTGGACGCTGAACGGGCCGACCGTGTTGAGCACGACCTGCGCGCCCTGGAAGAGCTTGGTCAGCGACTCGACGTCGTGGTCGACGGTCTGCACCTCGTAGTCGGCGGTCTCGATGCCGGCGACGTTGCTGCCCATTGACGACTCGAGCTTGTCCTGGCTGCGGCCGGCGGCGACGAAGGGGACGTTGTACTCGCGGAGGTACTCGCAGACGAGTCGGCCGGTGTAGCCGGATGCGCCGTAGACGATGACGGGCTTGTCACTCATGGGGATGCCTTTCGGGACGTGCTTTCGGGAGGGGGAGGGAGCTGGGTGAGAGGGCAGTGGGTGATGGGCGCTGTCACATGCCCATGCCGCCGTCGACCGGCAGGCCGGCCCCGGTGACGAAGCGGGCAGCGTCGGAGGCGAGGAAGACGACGGCGTCGGCCATGTCGCCGACCTCGCCGAGGCGACCGGCGGGGGTGAGCTCGATGACCGCGCCCACTGCTTCTTCCGGCGAGCCGAAGAGGCCCAGCGCTGCGACGTCGTTGGCCAGTCCGGCACCCATTGCGGTGGGCACGAGGCCGGGGTAGATGCAGTTGACGCGTACGCCGGCGCCGAGCTTGCCGGCCTCCATCGCGGCCACCCGGGTGAGCCGGTCGACCGCGGACTTCGTCGCGGAGTAGACCGAGATGCCCGGGAAGGCGATGGTCGCCGCGACGGACGAGATGTTGATGATGCTGCCGCCGTTGCCGGCCGCGCCGCCGGGACGCATGGTGCGCAGCCCGTGCTTGAGGCCGAGGGCGGTGCCGAGCACGTTGACCTCGAGCATGCGGCGTACGGCGTCGGGGTCGAGCTCGGTGATCAGGCTGGTGATCTCGATGCCCGCGTTGTTGACCAGGATGTCGAGCCCGTCGAGCGTCGAGACGGTCTCGGCGACCGCCGCCTCCCAGCTGGCCTCGTCGGTCACGTCGAGCCGGACGAAGCCGTGCCCGTCGCCGAGTGCCTTGGCCACCGCTTGGCCGGACTCCTCCTGGAGGTCGCCGATCATCACCTTCGCGCCCGCTGCCGCGAGCGCCTGCGCCATGCCCTCGCCGAGTCCCTGGGCACCTCCGGTCACCAGGGCTGTGCGCCCGGTCAGGTCGAACACGCTCATCTGTTGCTCCTTCGCGAGAGGGGTGGTGTGGCTCAGGTCACACGCTCCTCATTCTCTTGACAACTGTCAAGAGTTTCGCGGAGAGAGGTCAGGATTTCCCCCATTTGGTCGTCGTCCGGCCCCCGGTCCAGCCAGGAGCGCTCGCCCGTCGGTCTGGATGTGGGCGCGCGCGGGAAGGTCGCCCATCACAGTGACCGTGGCGTGACGGGTGACCTGATGGCCGGTGCGTCAGTTGCTCCAGCTGAAGTCGTAGTGGATCCAGTTGGTGTCGGAGAAGTCGAGGGAGACGCCCTCGGCAGAGGCGTTGAAAGAGCCGACTCCGCAGTTGCCGTCGGTCCAGATGAAGCCGTCGGGCAGGGTGATGTGGGCCTCGTGCGGCTCGTCGGTCACCGGGTTCCGCATCGACCGTCCCTCGGCGCGGCCGACCCCCTCGATCTCCACGGCGGAGTCGATGCCGGCCTCGGTGATGTTGATCTGAGACTTGACCAGCCCGACCACGTCGTACGTCGTCCCGAGGATCTCCCACGGCATACCGCCGAGTGCACCGGTGTAGATCTGGCTCAGGGCCCCGATCTGGTCGTCGGTGGTCTCGGGCGCCACCACGAAGACCGCACGTCCGTTGCCGTCGTGGATGGCGTGCGGCCAGTCGATGATCGCGACCGCGGAGACTCCGGCGAGGTCGACGTCCCCACACCGGCCCTCGCGGATGACGTTGGCGACGAGCGCCTTGCAGCTGCCGTCGGAGGACGACGGGAAGCCGCTGAAGTTGCAGGTGCAGCCGGGGTTGCAGTTGCAGTATTCGTAGCCGACGCCAGACAGGTTCCAGCGCGTCGTGGGCCCTGCTTCGGTGGTTGTCATGGTGTGCCTTCCTTCTTCTTCAGATCAGATCGGACAGCAGGGTCGGGCTCAGCACGACGGCTGTTCCGAGGCCCAGCAGGGCCACCCCGAGCCAGGTGGCGAACGTGGCTCCCCATCGAAGGTTGCGTTCGACGAAGACGCCGACGGCGATCAACACGGCCCACCACGGGTTCATGGCAGCCGTCGCGACGAGCACGAGCATCAGGGCGACACAGCACCCGCAGCAGTAGCCCGCGTGCAGCAATCCGGCGCGGAATGCCCCGCCGGGTCGCTCGAGCGATCCGCGAAGCCGCATGAAGTAGGACATCGGGGAGCGACAGTGCCGCAGGCAGGCCCGCTTCAACGGAGTGAGCTGGTAGGCGCCGGCGAACACCAAGGTGGCGCCGGCCAGCCGGCGCGCCCATCCCTCGCCGTCCTGGAGAGGCATCGCCAGCTCCCGCCACAGCAGGTACGCTGGCAGCCCCGTGAGCGCCCACACAATGAGGTAGGCAGTGACGAACCATCCCGTCGGCGCGACCTTTCCCGCGGCGGCTGCCCGCTGGTAGAGCCGAACCACCGGGGTGACCGCCGGCAGCATCATCGCCGCCATCATCAACGTCCACGCGACCAGGAACGGGCCGAGGGCCATGACGGTCTTGGTGTCGCCCATCTCGCCGCTCATGTCGCTGCTCATGTCGCTGGTCATGTCGGCCGAGAGCATCGACGTCAGCCACCATGCGGCCGCGGCGCAGGCGACCAAGGTCAGCGTCAGGATCTCGCCGCTGATGCGAGGGGTGCTCGATCTGAGGTGGCTCATCTCTCGGCAGTCCCTGCTGAGGGCTCCCCGAGAGGGCGATTGGACGTGCGGTCGGACGTGCTGTTGTCGGCGCAAGGCTCGCTTTGCAACCTACGCCGACACGGTTCCGGACTCCATAGCCCGGCCGGGGCATTTGACGGGTCGACGTGCGCGTCGGAGGCTGTGGATCGAGTGTGGAGAACCTGGGTCTGGTGTGACGTGAGGGGGTTCTGTGAGTGGGTTCTCCACAGAAGCCTGTGGGACGGCAATTGTGGGTCTGACCTGCGGAAATAGTTCTCCACAGATTGAGTTGCACCCCTGTCGTTCGGTGGTGATCTCGGGAAGAATTGCTGCCATGACCACCATCTTCGACACCCCGTTCCCGGCCACCGCCGGTCACGGGTCGGGCGCGCTCTCGCAGGCGTTGCCCGGCGATGGGGGTGCGGGTGCGGTGCTGGCCGATGCGGTGCGGGCGCGAGGGCTGGCCGATGACGCGGAGCGGGTGTTGTTGCTGCGTGCGGTGCAGTGGGCCGACACGCACCCCACCGACGTCCTGGCCGAGGCGGCGTTCGGTGAGGAGGCGGCCGAGTGCCTGCCGTTGGTGCACTGGGCGGCGGTCGCGGAGTTCGCCGCTGCCCTCGGGTTGTCGACCGCGGCCGGTGAGCGGATGATCCATGAGGCGCTGGAGTTGCGGCACCGCTGCGAGCGCACCTGGTCGCGCCTGTTGGCCGGGGAGGTCACCGCCTGGCGGGCCCGTCGGGTTGCTGCCACCACGATCGGTCACCCCGACGACGTGGCTGTGTTCGTCGACGAGCACGTGCACCCGATCGTGCACAAGGTCGGGTTCATCAAGCTGGAGAGGTTGCTCGACGAGGCGTTGTTGAAGCTCTACCCGTTGGAGCGGGAGAAGCAGCGGGCTGCGGCCTTGGACCAGCGTCAGGTGCGGCTCCTGGAGGGTGTTTCCGCGGGCGGGGTCGCCTCGATCTTGATCTCGGCGGACCTCAAGGACGCCTACGACTTCAATGACACCGTCACCGCCCTTGCCCGGGCGTTGGCTGACGGGGGTTGTGAGGAGCCGCTGGACGTACGCCGGGCGTTGGCGGTCGGCATCTTGGCTGATCCGGCCCGGGCGTTGGCCTTGTTGGAGGGTGAGGAGGCACCGAGGCCGCGGCGCAAGCAGATGACCATCGTGATGCACCTCTCCGCTGATGCGGTGCACGGGATCGGCCCGGTGGGTCGGTTCGAGCGGGGCGACCAGCCGGTGGCGGCGGCGATGGTGGCCGAGTGGGCCGCCCGTGCCGACACCCGGGTGACGGTGCGCCCGGTCGTTGACCTGGCTGATCACGAGATGGTGGGTTCTTACGAGGTGCCCGAGCGGCTCAAGGCGCAGGTCGCGGGAGTCAACGGGTGTTGTGTGTTCCCGTTCTGCACCCGCCCGGCACGGGCGTGCGACTGCGACCACGTCGTGGCGCACGGGGCCGGTGGGCGCACCTGCTCCTGCAATCTGGCGCCGTTGTGTCGGCGTCACCATCGCCTCAAGACTCATACCGGGTGGGCCTATCACGCTGTTGAGGCCGGCACGTGGTTGTGGACCTCACCGCATGGGCACCGCTACCTGCGCGACTCCACCGGCACGAGTGAGGTGACTCGTCCCGGTGACGTACATGGCGACTTCGACGGATGCCTGCACACGCGGCCCCCCCGACAACATGGGGCCGCCGGACGATCCCGATCGCCCCGCCGGTCCCGGCGATCCGCCGACACAACGCTGGCGAGACCAGATCATGAACCAGATCGACCAACGGATCGCGGTGACCAGCCAGAACAGTGGCTGGCCCTGGCTCGATCCCGACTACGACCCCACCGACCTCGACCCGCGTGACTGGGCCGGTGTCCCTGACCCGCACGCGCCGGCGCGCTCGACGGAGCCCGGCTTCTGAGTTGCCGCGTGCTCGGGTCATGGCAGGCTGGGCCGGTGACTTCTGACTCGCTGCTGGGCTCTTGGATCGTGGAGGCTCTCGGCGTCGCCGGCCGCAGCGCGTCTCCGCTGGCAGTGGCCAAGCTCGTCTGGGCTCGCCACGAGCAGGACCTGCGCTCGGCCGGCGACCTGCTGTTCACCTGGCAGCTCGACCTGCGCTCCACTGCTGCGGAGATGGTCGCCGACGGTCGGCTCTCGGTCGAGAAGTCGGGCGACTGGACGCTGCCCGCTGGTACGGCGGCTCCGGCTCCTGCACGTCGCACGTGGAGCGAGGACGAGATCCTCGCCGTCGTCGAGGGGTACGTCGCCATGCTCCGCGCCGAGCACTCGGGTCAGCCGATCCGTCAGCGTCAGGTGCTTGCCGACATCGAGGTGAAGACGGGCCGCACTGGTGATCAGTTGGAGAGGATGCTGGCCAACATCTCGCACGTGATCCAGGAGCACGGCATCACGCCGTTGTCGAGCTACCGCCCGCGCTCCAACGTGCCAGCCGGCGTGCGTCCGGCGGTCGAGGCAGCACTCGGCGTCTGAGCGATTAGACATGGGATATTTTGATCCTCCGAGCCGATGTGCCAGAAGCGAGTCACTCCCCCTAGAATGACTCATTGCCGCGCACGCCCGCGGGCGAAGGCCTTTCGGTTCGCCCATGAAACATCGTCTCGATCAACGTCGGCGAGTGGCTCCTGGTCGAAGAATTCGTCGGCAAATGTGGTTAAGGCTTGGAACGACTGGGCGGCGAAGTCGCTGAGGTGAGCGATGGGGTTCTCGCTCACCGTGTAGCTCAAGCTAACGAACCGCGCGGCGTAGTCATCGGCGGCGAACGACTGACCCACCTCGGCCGCGATCCGTGCCGATGCGACCTCGGAGCCGTAGTGGCCCAGGAAACTGGCCATCGTCAGAGCTCTGTGGTTCAAGGGGGCATCGTCCTTGAGCGCAAGGTTCTTCATGAACCCCTCGAGCACGTCGCTGATCAAGTCTGCACGGAACTGTAGGACTGCAGGAGCCAGTTCGCTGTCGTCGCCGCTGGCGAGCCACATGACGTCGACGATGAGTTGCAGATCAGGACAGGATCGCAGGGCGGCTGCAACGTTTTCCTTCTTGATGTCGGAAGGAAGCGCCTTGACTAGATCCCGTGCCCAATGTGCGACACGCTGCTGCTGGCTCATGAGTGAGTTGGTTCGATCCGGAAGTTCGGACAGCAACCCCATCACGGCGGCCAGGAGATTCGGGTTGAAGGCCCCCGTAGCGCGCTCCTCATTCACTGAGAAGGACCATAGTTTGCTGATGGCTGTGTCGACTCGGTCCCCTACGTCAATGCTTAGCAAGCTTCGCAGTGGATCGGGATCGCCGTTGGATGCGGCAGCCAGCGCAGTGTAGGCATCATGGTCCGAGACGTCGTGCTCTGGAATGTTCTGGGCGAAGTAACGGTCGAAGTACTCGTGATGTGACGCCCTAGGGCGGTCAGGATCCACACCACCTGGATAACGAATGATCGGGAAGAGAATCTCAAGAATCTCCACTGCATGCGCTGCATCGGGATGCTCGGTCGACGGGTCGAGAATCCCGGTCCAGTCGAAGCTCGTTGCAGATGAGGAGCCGAACTTGTGCTGCCGACTGACAAGGCGCTGCCGATGTCTTGGGAGCGATTTGTACACGGCAGGGAAGTACATGCGAAGGAGGGTGAGGAGGATCAGGTCAACTACGTCGATCTCGTTTGGCTGGTGCAGAGGCAGGACAAGCCGCAGTTGTGCGCCGAATCGTTTAATCGCCCGGGGAGTGTCGAGGCACGTGGTCCAAGCCTCACGGATCGAAGCGAGCCGACCGTCGTTCGGGGTCACTACGTGCTCGCTATTCGACAGCGCCTCGTTGATGGCCAAATCAATCTGGCGGAGCGCCTGTCCGGATAGCAATGCCGGCAAATAGATCGGGTACTGGACGAACTTCTCCAAGAATTCACGCGAGCCCTGAGGGTGGTCCACGCTATTCGACGACGTCTCGATCGTTCGATGCAGACTCTCTTGGTCGTAGGCCAAGAGGTAGCTGATGCCAGCGAATCGGCCCACGAGCCGAATGACTTTCAATAATTCGAGCAACTCGTCGCCTTGGAGACGGTCGATGTCGTCGGCAACGACGAGGACGGGTGTTCTGAGGTCCTTCAGGGTGGCGCTTGCCTCCTTAAAGGATTCCGCCCAAGGCCTCTGACGCCGGAGCCACTTGCTGAACCATTGCGCTCCGCCCTTGGCGACGACACCCACATGAGGGACAAGAGCGGCGGCAGGTGATGAAACCTCAACGACGTCGGCCAGACCTGACCTGAACCTCTCGAACCTCTTCTCGGGAAGTGCTGACGCGATCGCTGCATAGAACTCCGCGAGCAGGCCGCTTGTGTCTCCGGCGGCCCACGGCGTGAATCTCACGATCTTCCATTCGGGCGCAGACTCCTTGAGCTCACCGATCGTAAGTTCAAGGACTGATGACTTGCCGCTGCCCCAAGGTCCAATGAGTCCTATGACGACGCTGGACTCCCACGAGTGGGTCTCGACGACCAGGTCTGCTGCGCGACGTGCAACGTGGCGTCTGCCAAGCGTGTCGTCGGATGCGGACGTGATGGGGTCGTCTCGCCAGACCGCGGGTTCCGCTGGGGTGCTGTCCGTCACGATTTCCCCCGGAGGTCATTGGAATCAGCGTGGACGGATTGTTCGTACGCGGTGGCCAAGGGCATCCAGACCCCCTGGACCGCGGCAAGCTGGGCGCTGAATGGCGCAATGCAGAGGAAGGTCTTGCTCGTCACGGAAAGACCCTAGTCGCTGCCGGGAGTCCGCCGCTGGACCACGCCGCTGCTCGTCCCGATTCGTGGTGAGCTTGCGCAGCCTGAATCCAGGCCGGCGCTCACTTTCCTGGTTGCCTGCGTCATACCGGACCGAGTCTGGCCAGACACTGATCCTGCAGTCGAGTGTCTAGTAGCCGCGAATGACCAGCGAAGTGACTCGTTCTTTCCTCCGCCGAAGGCGCCGTCGAGCAGGTGTGATCACCAGTCGGTCAGTCGACCCAGAGAACCGGTGAGCATGGACGGCCAGAAGAGCATTGGGACGACGGCCACGACGATCAGGAACGCGAGCAGCCCAAGCCATGGCCGCCCCTTCACGATGTGCAGGAAGCCGCCGATCACCGCTCCAGGGACCACGAAGGTGAGGCTCGCCGGCATCTTCAGGGCGCACCAAGCAACGGCGCCAACGTAGAAGGCCGCGCCGACGAGACGGGTCCAGAGCCACCTACGCACGGTCCGAACCTTTGAGGACTGACGGACGAGGCGCTGGTTGTCGGCCACATCCTTAATCGGAAGATGGCACGAGCGGCACATGGATGACGCAGTGGACACCTCGGTCGTGCAGACCGGGCACGTCAACGTGTCAGGCAACGCGGCTCCCTCAGGACACAGATGGAGCTGCTGATGCTAGGCCGGCGCAGGGGGCCGTGACCGACGCTTTCCAATACTCGAGGGGTGTGACGCAGCACCTCGCTATTGGGCCACGGCGCTGGCGTGATTGAAGAAGTCCATCGGCATCTCGTGAGCGAGCTTCCAGGTGATCGCGATGGGGCGATCGCCCGTGTGGCTGGCGTAGTGCGCGGGGCCGAGGAAGAGGTACGGCGACGTGCCGAACTCATCCTTCTGCTCGTGTCGCACGAACAGGAAGACCGTGCTGCTGCCAGAGAGATAGCGCTGACCAGTCGGCGATGAGACCGAGGTCGTTGACTGCGACTCCCAGTGGAAGAGGTCGCGGCTGATCGGATAGTCGGCATACATCGTGGTGGGGGAGTAGTCGGCCTCGGACTTCTTCAGTGTCACGAAGAACGAGTCGACGTTGTGGTCCGGCGAGTACCAAACGCCCTCACGGAAACTGTTCGGCTTCCGGGGGAAATCGAGTGCAGCGAGGATCTCTTCGCGTTGATAGCGGGCGTGCACGCGTAGTGGGATCTCCGGCGCTCCCAGCGGCACCGGAACGTGGCGAGCGGCTTCGAACGAGAGGCCCACGACTGTCGAGATCTCGGCCCTGACAGCCGGCTCCGACCGCAGGCCCTCGAGGCCTGCCGCGTAGGAAGCGTGGCCACCACCGTCAGACCACATCGAGTAGTAGAGCATCCGCGCCAGCTTCTGTTCCCGCGGCGAGAGTTCGTCGTACGGCGGAGCATCAGGGGCGAGCAGGGCTTGGTAGGCGCTGACCCGCAGCGGGTCGTCGACGTGCGCGAAGGCACGGACGCGCTTGAGCAGTTGTTGCTCGAGGACCGAGCCGGGGAGCGTGGGCAGGTCGGAGTCCTGGCGCAGCTTGGTCCACGAGTGACTGCCGCGTCGCAGGATGTCACTCAGCTCGAGGCCGGACTTCTCCAAGAACTCCGGCAGCGTCGCGTCGCCGGTGAGCTTCAGCTGAGCCACGATCTGCGCCCACCGGTTGGCGATCTGCGAGCGGAGGTTCTCCAGAACGATCTCCTGGCTCTGTCGGTCCAGGCGGATCTGACAGCCCGAGGGCAGGAAGGGGAAGTCGTCCTTGACGGCCTTCTCGAGCTGCTTCCCGTGAACGCCGGTGAGAGCTGTGAAGCGCTTGGAGAACTGGAACTCCTTGCGGTGATAGCCCACGAAGTCGAGCACGGTCAGCACGGCTTTGGTGTGCGTGCGGCGAAGGCCGCGGCCCAGCTGCTGCATGAAGATGGTGGAGCTCTCCGTGGGCCGAAGGAACAACACCGTGTCGACGTCGGGGATGTCGAGACCCTCGTTGAAGACGTCCACGGTGAAGAGCACGTTCACGTTGCGCTCTCGGAGATCGCGCAGCGCCTGGGCACGATCATCAGAAGCGGTCTCGCCGGTCACGAGGAGTGCCGGGATGCCGGCCTCGTTGAACACCTGGGTCATGTACGTCGCGTGAGCCACGTTGACGCAGAAGCCGAGGGCCCGCATTTGACTGACATCCCCGACTTTGTCGCGCACCTGCTTCAGGATGATGCGCGCACGCGCGTCGTTGCCGGTGAAGACGTCGGCGAGCTGCCCCTCGTCGTACTTTCCGCGCGACCAGGTGATGGCGCGCAGGTCGGTGCCGTCGGCGATGCCGAAGTAGTGGAACGGGCACAAGAGGTCGGCGCCCAGGGCGTCCCACAAGCGAAGCTCGGCGGCGGTGCGACCGTCGAAGAAGGACCGCACGTCGGTGCCGTCGCCGCGTTCGGGAGTCGCGGTCAAGCCAAGTAGCTCGCGTGGTGCCAGGTGATCGAGGATCCGGCGATACGTCTTGGCCTCCGCGTGGTGGAACTCGTCGATCACCACGATGTCGAACGCATCGGCAGGGATGTTCGCGACGCCGTAGCTCGTCAGCGACTGGACGCTGGCGAACACATGACTCCAGCGTTCGGGGCGCTGACCTCCGACGTACAGCTCCCCGAAGCTCCCGTCGCTGATCACCTCGCGATAGGTGCGCATCGATTGTTCGAGGATCTCTTTGCGGTGCGCGACAAACAGCAGTCTCGGCTGGCTGCCACCTGCCTGCTCGCACATCCGGCGGTAGTCCAGGGCCGCGATGACGGTCTTGCCGGTGCCGGTCGCGGCGACCACAAGATTGCGGTGGCGATCGTGGAGGACCCGCTCGACTTCGATCATGTCGAGCATCTCTTGCTGGTACGGATACGGCCGTACTTCCAGACCCGAGATGCTGATGGTGGCTCGATCGTGGGCTTTGATGCCCTTCGCCTCGAGCAGGGCGTCGTCGAGACGGTCGCCGTCCACGTCGGGGTTGTAGAGCTCGAACTCCGGGCTGTTCCAATACGAATCGAACGTGGCTCGGAACTTTTCGATCAGGCTTGGGGTCGATCGAGCACTGAGTCGGACGTTCCACTCGACGCCTTCGAGCATCGCGGACGTGGTCAGGTTCGATGAGCCGACGTACGCCGTGTCCAGACCCGTGTCTCTCCCGAACAGCCAGGCCTTGGCGTGCAGGCGTGTGCGCTTGGCGTCGTACTGCACCTTGACCTCGGCGCCGAAGTCATTGACCAGCCTGTCGAGCGCGCGTCGCTCTGTCCCGCCAATGTAGGTCGTGGTCACCACGCGAATGGGAACGCCGGCGTCGCGGGCGAGGGCGAGCTCATTCTCGATGAGTCGGAGGCCGTGCCACATCACGAACGCGCACAGCAGGTCCACGCGGTCGGCGGAATCCAACTCCGCTCGAAGCTCTGACGCCAATGACGGTTCGCCCTTGGCATTGGTGAGGAGAGCCGACTCGTTCATGGGGGTCTTGGGGCGGTGCTGCAACCTCAAGATCTTCCCCGGACCAGCGACCGGTCGTACGGCGTGCAGCTGCTGGAGCGGACTGAGGACGGGATCCTCGGGGTCTTCGATGGCTCGGAGTAGATCGTTCGCCACGGACAAGCGTGCTGCCGGGTCCTTGACTGAGGCAAGCCGGTGGTGCACGGCGGCGGCGATGTGCTGGGTGAGGACATGCGAGGAGTCGGCATCGTCGACCTTGCTGACCTCGGTCGCTCGTGCGAGCTCCGCGGAGATCGCCGCGTTCAGTCGATCAGTGACGATCGACTCGTGGAGACCGTCGGTGAGCTCGTGGTTGTGAGGCACCCCCGAAGCTTGCCAGGAGATATGGCGCCCGGCAGGTGTTCGGAGGAGAACGCGCCGCGGAGATCCTGTCGCAGGCGAGGTGTTCCCGCGCTCAACCGGATGGTGCTCGACATGGTTACAAGAGGCCATTCTGCTTCGTTCCGCGGACGAGAGCGCCGATCCGTCATATACAGAACGGAAGTCGCCTACAGGAAGCACCGTGATGTCCGTCAGTCAGCCGCCACCGTCGTTAGATCAATACCCGGGCTACTTCCCGGTCTCCAAGCCTCCATTCTGGAGCCGTCTGAAGGTTGGTGTGGCGGCCGGCGTGTGCGGCGTGGTGCTCGGCGCGATTGGTGGCGTTGGCGGTTCGGCGGGAGAGGAGCAGGCAGCGAAGGAGCCGACGAACGACGCTTCGTTGATCTCCGAGGCCGATGTCGACGAAGCCGTCGCGGAGGCCACCGAGCAACTGGAACAGGACCTCGGTGAGAAGGAAGACGAGATTGCCGCGACGAATGAGGAGATCACGGCCGCGAAGGACGATCTCAAGGTGGTCCGAGGCAAGCTAGTCGCGGTCAAGAAGTCATCCGCGGCCGCCAAGCGCAAGGCCGCCAAGGCGCTGGCGACGGAACGAGCGAAGGTCGCCGAAGCACAGGAATCGACTCCGGTTCAGACCTTTGCTGACACACCGGCCGCCCCGACCACAGACCCACAGTTCGGCACGTGTGGTGAAGCCAATGACAACGGTTACGGGCCGTATCAGAGCGGCGTGGATACGGAGTACGGATGGTACGACGACCGCGACGGCGACGGAATCGTGTGTGAGTCCTGACGTGGCAAGACTGTTCTCATCGTTTCGGGTAGCTCCAGGCATTCGACTCTCCACCAGCGGGCGAGGTCTGCGTGCGCACGTGGGACCACGGTTGATGAGGGCGCACGTCGGCGGTGGACGCTCGGGAATCTCCACGGGCGCTGGACCGCTGACCGCCTATCAGCCTCTCTCAAGTGGCGCGCCCCGCAAGACCGGCTCCACATCGGTCACGGCGACTGAACGCCACGAAGCTGCCCAACGGGCGTGGGCACAAGTGGATCGCCTTCATCACGGCATGTTCGCGCCCGCTGCTCGGCAGGTGGCGGTACCTGCTGTCCTTCCAAAGTTTGGAAAGCTTGTGGCGACCGCGGAGAAGCAAGAGCTCAGTGGCGTGAGTCCTGTCGATCGTGCTGCTCGCAAGGCGGGAAAGCAGCGAGCGCACGCGCAAGCCGAAGCTTGGGCTCGCGACCTGATGAACCTCGCCAATGCGACGTTCGCATCCGAGCAGGCCGCTTTCGATGCCTCGTGGTCGGACCTCCTGAACAACGATCCAAGTGCCGTTCTACGTGCTCTTCGCGAGGCGCTCTCGGTGTCGGCGGCGCCAGCGCATGCTGTGACAGCAACAGGCGGAATCGCTGGCTTGGTTGTGTTCGCGCCGTCTCCACAAGAACTGCCTTCCGAGAAGCCGTCGTTCACGGCGCGTGGCACGGCCACTGCATCGAAGATCAACAAGACCGACCTAGCCGTGTTGACGAACAAGGCGATCGCAGCCCGGATGATTCTGGTGGCGCGGCAGTGCTTTGCAGCGGCTCCGAACTTGGCGGGTTGTCGCGTCGTGGTGGTGGACTCCGAGAAACGCTCCCCAAGGCTCGCCGCGACGATCGACCGGATGATCTTCGAACGCAACAGCGGAGGCGCTGAGCCGTTTGCTGCGATGAGAGCGTCATCGGTTGAGGTCATCACCAAGCCCAGTGGAAGGACTGGCGAGCTCGGTGCTTTGAAGCTTGATCCAGACTCCGAATACGCGGAGATTCTCGAGAAGGGCGTGTAAGCGCGCCACGTAATGCCATGCCTCGCACCTGTTCGCGAAAACGAGTCACACGCGCACTTGATGCGGGCTATGTTGCCGAGAGGGCCACATCGGGGAGGACCGAGCAATGACTGAAGAGACCTGGCACCAAGCACGATTGATTCCGACTTCGGGAATCTCGGGCGCAGAGGAACAGGAACGCCGGGCGACCTCTGCCCTTCTGGCGGTTATGGGTGTGGTGAAGGAGTTCAGCCGCACCGTCCTGGCTCCGCTGGGTGCACCCGCTGGCAACGTCGAGACCTTCATCGAGGTGCCGTTCGCGCTCGGAGAGAAGCGGCTCTACCCCGACGGACTGATTCGGGTCACCCGTGGCTCGCGCACCTGGACTGCCCTGGTGGAGGTCAAGACCGGGAAGAACGATCTCCAGACCGAGCAGTTGGAGAACTACCTCGACATCGCACGCGAGCAGGAGTTCGACGCACTCATCACGATCAGCAACGAGATTCCCGCGATCGTTGGACAGCACCCCACCAAGGTCGACAAGCGCAAGCTCCGACGGGTCGAGATCTTCCACTGGTCGTGGTCCTACCTTCTCTCAACTGCCGTCGTGCAGAAGGAACACCGCGGAGTCTCCGATCCGGAACAGGCATGGATTCTTGGCGAGCTGATTCGCTACCTCGAGCATCCCAAGTCAGGCGCGCTGGAGTTCGTGGACATGGGCCAACATTGGGTTGGTGTGCGCAATGCGGTTGCCGACGGCACGCTGAGAGCAACCGACAGGACCCTGTCCGATGTGGTGTCCCGATTCGATGCACTGATTCGATTCGCCAGTCTTCAATTGGGCCGTCAACTCGGGACCGAAGTGGTGCCCTTGCTTTCGCGCAAGGAACTTGCCGATCCTGCTTTGCGATCCGCTTCCTTGACCGAGTCGGTTGTTGCCACAGGTGATCTCGGCGGCGCTCTCCGGATCCCCAACGCCATCGGCCCGGTACACCTCACCGCGAATCTGCGCGCTGGGCAGATCACTTGTCATATCGATATCGAGGCTCCCAAAGAAGGGCGCTCCACGACGCGTGTCAATTGGCTGGTTCGTCAGTTGAAGCACGCGCCCGCGGACGTTCGCGTCGAGTCATTCGTAGTCAATGGTCGTGGCGCTGGTGCCGCCGAACTATTGAGTTCTGTGCGTGAGGATCCCGCCCTGCTGATCCTCGATCCGAAGCGGGATCTCAAGTCGTTCAGGGTCGCGCGAACTGTCTCGATGGGCGCCAAGGGTGGTCGTGGAAGAGGGTCGTTCATCGATTCCGTGCTCGACCTGATCGATGGCTTCTACGGTGACGTTGTTCAGCACCTCAAGGGCTGGACCGCGGCTCCGCCAAAGTTGCGGGAGCCGGAACCCGCCCCCATTGCGCTTCCGCCGGCACTGAACTCGACGGCCTTGTCATCGCAGGATGGACCCGAGACGGACTCCGATGGCTCGTCGGATTCGGCGTCCTCGCCCACTCCAGTCCTCGCCTGCGCGGTGGAAAATGCGGTAGCGCCGGTCTAGCAAGGAACGTCAACGATGAGTTTCGGCGTACAGACTGGTCTTCTCCGGCATCCACCAACTACGGAAGGCTCCAGCGATGTCTCGCAACGTCAGTGCTCACCTCTTCTACTCGGTCAACGGCGTGGTCGAGTCGCCCAACCTGTTCCAGTTCGACGCCTTCGGCCAGGAGGAGGGCGAGCGCATGGGCGCGGCCCTGGCTCCGGTCAAGGAGATCGTGATCGGCCGCAAGCTCTGGGAGGAGTGGCGCGACTACTGGCAGGGTCCGGGCGCCGGCGACGAGTTCGGCAACTTCATCAACCCGATCCCCAAGCACGTGATCAGCTCGACGCTGGGCGATGACCTCGACTGGAACTCGACGCGCATCTCCGGCGACCCGGTCGACTACGTCAAGCAGCTCAAGGAGGGCGAGGGCGGCGACATCTCCGTCGTCGGAGGAGTCGAGACCGTGCGCTCGATGTTCCTCGGCGGCGCGATCGACGTACTCACCCTGACCATGCACCCCGCGGTCACCGGCGAAGGTCGCCGGCTCTTCGACGACTCCACGCCGCTCACCCGTCTCGAGCTGGTCGACTCTGGTACGTCGAGCCTGGGCAACGTGTTCCTGAACTACCGCCTCAAGCCGCAGGACTGATTGCGCGCAGTCGACCGACGTGTTCTCCACAGGTTGAAAATTCGGTCTGGCGCTGGTTTCTCTTCCGGCGTTCACTCATGCCATGCCGAAGTCCCGAGGGCGACAGGGTCGCCACAACCGTCCCAGCCAGAACGTCCGGTCCCCGCGCGGACAGGCCAGATCGCGTGTCAGGGTCTCCCCGCCGAGCGAGCTTACGTCCGACATGAGAGCGGTCATGGCCGCCAATGAGCGCGAAGCCGCTGGTGACGCAGATGCGGCGATCCGCGTGATCGCGGACCACCCGACAGATCCTTCGAGCGAGCCGTTGTGGAGCCCGTGGCGCGTCGACCGACTGGGGCAGATCGCGGTGTTCAGGCGGTGGTTGCCGCCCTGGGTCTTCGGGCGCTGGATCGTGCGGCAGTCTGCGAACCAGATGACCCGCACCTCAATCGAGCGCACCGTCCGGGCCGTGGAGATGACCGTCGAATCGCGGGGCGAGTCCCCGGCCGACCTGTCGATCAGCCGAATCACGCGCATCGGCGATCGTGACTGGATCGCCATGCAATTGGCCGTGCACGATCTCGGTGGGCTGGCCGAGTTCCTCGCGAGCGGTCCGGCCGTCGCCAACCTGGCGGGAGATGTCCTCTCCTGGGTCGGCACGCCTATGCGCGGCTACCGATTGGTGGGGGAGACCGATCATGAACTGGTGTGGAGGGAGCTGGCCGCAGACGTCGAGGTGACCACCATCAACCTCGGCACGTCGGCGTCTGTCTCGGCCGACGGGTTCGTCATCGGTCGGATCGTGGAGAGTGACGGGCTACGCCTCTTCGACACCGCGCCCTGCCCTGTCACCGAGTCCCTGGCCCGGGCGGTTTCCTCGAGCCCGCGGCACTGGCTCGATGCGATCAAGGACAGTGAGGATCCAGAGATGGTGGGAGCGCTCGCCGCCGGACAGGACGCACCTCTGTTGACCGATGTCCCCGAGCATGTCTGGGCCGACCTGACCGCCGACGACATCCTGTCCCAGCTCCGCCACCCCGATGATGACGTGATTGACCCGCACTTGATGGGCGCGGTCCTGTTGTGCTTCGAGTCGTGCGTGGAAGTTGCTGGCCAGTTGGGACCGGAGCACGCGCGGGGGTTGGCGTTTCTCTCCGAACGGCTCGACGGGCCGGTCTCCAACCTCTGCGCCGACCTGGCCTCGGTGGTCCGCAAGGCCGCCTGAGCAACGTAGAAGATCGAAGTGCTACAAAGTGCTACATTCGAGGGCGTGAAGAGCATCAGCCAGCGAGAGCTGCGCAACGACAGTGCCGAGGTGCTGCGGAATGTGGAGCGGGGTGAGTCCTTCCTCGTCACGAGGCGCGGGGTTCCGGTCGCGGTGATCGGTCCGGTCCGTGCGACCGATCTCGCGTCGCGTCCGGCGAGACGGCGCAACGCGTTGGCTGCCTTGCCTCGGGTGCGCTCCTCGCTCTCCACCGCCGGCGTTCTTGACGACCTCCGGAGCGATCGTTGACCACCTGGTACGTCGACACGTCCGCGGCGCTCAAGTTGCTGGTCGAGGAGCGAGAGTCGGCAGCCCTCGTCGCCGCTGTCGAACAGGGTGAAATCGCGCTGGCCGGCACCTGGTTGGTCGAGACGGAGCTCCGTCGGGCTGCCGGTCGCATTCCTGCGCTGACGCAGTCGATGGTCACTGACCTCCTCGACGAGTTCGACCTCTACGAGATGCCGGCGTCGCTCTACCGGGAGGCCGGCCTCCTCCTCGGCGACAGTCTCCGGTCACTGGATGCCTTGCACCTTGCCGCCGCGGTCCGCATCGGCGTCGGCGGAGTGTGCACCTACGACCTCCGGATGCAGGAGTCCGCCGAGAGGCTCGGACTGCCGGTCCATATGCCTGGCCGCTCCTCCTGACATCTGCCCTGGCCCGGGCTCAGGCGGGCAGTCGCTGACCCAACAGCCGCGCGACTTCACCAACTGAGTCGTAACCCCAGTTGGTGAAGTCGCTTGAGAGCGGGATCCGCCGGTCCCCCCGGTCGGCGGACCCCGAGCTTGTGGTCAGGCCGCCGGATGACCCGGACCCGGTGGGAGCGGCAGCGCCTGACTGAATCGCGGTGCCCACGGTTGCCTGCTCTCGGTGGTCAAGGCGATCAGTGCGAGCCCGAGAACGGCGAGCATCATGAGCAGGCCCGGACGCTGGTCGCTGGCTGCCTCGAGCAGATCGTTGTTCTGCTGGGCCTGGATCGTCAGTAGGTTCTTGGCGGTCCACCCGTTCACCACGGTCTGCTGCGGAGCTCCTTCCGTCAACAGGTTGTTGGCGTCGTCATCGCTGAGCGCGGACGCGATGTCGTCCTTGTGGTCGGCCGCGCTGACGTCGTCAGGCGCTGCCACGAACCACACGACCGCCGCCGCGATCGCCAGGACGAGTCCGCCGACCCTGCGCACGATGCTCATCGCTGCCACACCCAGTCGCCGCAGCCCGACAGTTCCAGGTACTGGCCGTCAGACACGCTCAGGATTGCCGGACCTGAGACGTTGTTGTTGTCTGCGATGTCGCTGGTGTCGGTGCTGTTGAGCACCGCGTAGTAGCACTGCGAGCCGCCGATCGTCTTGTAGGTGCCGGCCTTGATGTCTGCGCCGACCTCCCAGATTCCGTCGCCGGACAGCGTGTTGTTCGCGATGGTCTGCTCGACCAGGCCGACCGCCTTCTCGCGCTTGCCGACGGACTTCTCCTTCTTCGTGACGGCGGCCTCCCGAGCCTTCACGGAGGCCTCGGCCTCGGTGACTGCCGCCTCGCGAGCCGGGATCTCGCCGGCGATCGTCTCGAGGTCGGCCTGAGCCGTCGTGAGGTCTGTCTTCGACGTGGCGAGCTCGGTCTCGGTGTCGGACAGGACCGACCGCGCGGCGTCGCGCTGGTCGACGACCGACTTGTACTCCGAGGTGGTGGTGACGTCGGTCGTGCCGGCACTGGCCGCACCGAGGCCGAGGCAGACGAACCCGACCGCCAGGGCGATCACCCAGGTCCGTTTGTACCAAGCCGGCTTCTTCGCCGGCTGCGGCTGCATCCACTGCTGGCCCATGGTGTGCGTGCCCTGCGTTCCGTCGTACGACGGCTGCTGCTGTGCGCCGTACGGCGCGGTGTTGTCGTTCATGTCGACCCCCGGTTTGAGTTGCTCTGGACAACTCGGACTGTCCACGGCACCACCGACAACGACGCCGATCTGTCTAGACCACAGCGACCTTCGGCTGGTTTCGCCGACGGAGACCGTGGCCTCCGTCGGACGTCGAGGCCGAAAATTGGGGAGGCCGCGTCCCGGCGGTATCCGGCTCCCCAGCTGCGGTTCCTCACCGGCAACGAGGCCTCCAGCGGGGTGGCCCGAGCTCAAGGGAGCACCACCATGTCCGAGTTCAAGCGGTCCGACTTCCACCAGAAGGTCGCCGAGACGCTCATCAACAGCGGAGCGATCGACCTGAAGCAGATGACGACGGTCTTCCAGGAGTTCGCCGAGGAGGCAGTTCTCTCCCGGGAGGACCTGACTCTCATCATCAACAAGAACTTCCTCATCAATTGCGGCTGGCCCGGCCCGGAGCTGGACCTCGGCCAGTTCCAGGGACGCGGGTGAACCCAGCAGCTGAAGCGCGGCACTGGCTGTTGCACAGCCTCGAGCTGTGCACGGCCAGCGTCGGCGCGGCCGGGTGGGACCTGCCGGGAGTGGAAGGGCTGCGGCCTCTGCGGCCGGTCAAGGTGTACGCCGAGGCTGCGCTGCTCAGCCGGTGCACGGGCCTGGTCGTCGACCCCACCGACTCACCACTGGTGGCCGCCGACGAACAGCTCAGGCAGCGGATCGCAGACGCCTTGGACATCGACAAGGCACGCCTCATGGTGGCTGTTGATCCCGGCACGTTCGTCGACCAGGTCTTCCCCTTCGCCTTGCTGGGCACGCGAGACGAACGACTGCGTGCGGTCGCCCAGGACCTGCACACCCTGGTCGACGGCGTCGATTCCGGTGACGAGCCCTCCGCCTTCGACCGCCTCGAGCGCCGCTGGCTGCGCGCGATGGCGTACGACGAATCGCCTGCACCCACAACGATCTGCGGGTCCGTCCTCTCCCGTGGCGCCGACCTCCTGCACGGCGATCTGACCGCTGCCTACTCCTTCACCCACGCCATCGCGCACGCCACCGACCTGGGCACGCGCCGCGCGTCGTACGGACGGCCACTGGGAGCACTGATCGACGAAGCCGACGCCCTGCTCGGTCAGGCCCTGGCCGCCGAGAACCACGACGTCGCCGCAGAACTGCTCTGGACCTGGCCCATGACCGGGACGCCGTTCTCGCCGTCGGCCGCGTTCGTGCTCGACACGCTGGCCGCGCGGCACGCGGAGCACGGCTTCCTGCCCGGGCCGGAACACGATCCGGCCGTCCATAGTCGAGTCGGCGACGACCACCTGATCCAGTCCAGCTACCACACCGGAATCGTGTGGGGTGTCCTCGCGACGGGCCTGCTGGCCGGCGCATCGTGCATGCTCGCGGACGTGTCGTCGTACGCCGACCCGATGCCGTTGCTGCACCGCGCCGACGGTTCGTGGGCCGATCGCCTGCGTGCGCTGCCGGTCCGCGAGAGAGCTGCCTGCACACCGCTGGTCCTCGGCGCCGAGCTCCGGCTGTGCGTTGCGCGTCGCGACCTGGTCGGCGTACGCCGAGTGCTGGCGTGGGCCGCTGCGTACGGCTGGAGCGAGCTGCCGTCGGTGCAACAAGCCAGCGACCTGCTCGCCCGCGTCGTGCACGCCTCTCAAGCAACAGGTGTCGGCAGCTGAGCCAGCTGTCGTGCGTGAGGTCAGACGGTCGGACCTCCGAGCGGGTCGCCCGAATGCGTCCCGCCAGTCGAGCCGCCGGCCGGGCCACCAGCCGGGCCGCCGGTCGACGAGTTCGCCGCCGACTGCTGCAGCCTGGCCAGCTGCTGGGCGGCCGCCTCACGGCCACCGAGCCCGAAGGCCAGGGCTGCGGCCAGGGCGCCGCCGATGACCACGGCACCGAAGCCGAGCTCGATGATCGAGTCGGCGATGCCCATGAACTTCAGGCCCATGGCCGCGAACAGCACGATCGTGGCGCCCTTGATGATGGTGCCACCACTGCCGGTGGCCAGCCTGGCGAGCTGGTTCGCGATGAGTACGCCGACCGCGATCACGGCGGCACCGAAGATCACGCGCCCACCGAGCTCGAGGATCGCGCTGAGGAACTCGGTCACCTGCGGGAACTCCAGCAGCTGCGCGGCCATCACGGCGAAGAACAGCACGATGCCGACCTGGGCGATCTTGGCGATCGCCGGGGTCGCGCTCTTGTCGGCGGGGAGGACCTCCATCGCGTGCAGCGAACGGTCGACGCCGAAGCCGTTGAGCAGCTCCTCGAGCAGGTCGCCGGCGAAGCGTGCGATCACGACACCGATGCCGAGCAGCAGCGCCGCGGCGATGATGTTCGGAATCGCGGTGAAGATGGTGTTGAGCATCTGCTCAGCGGGCTCCGAGATCGAGGAGATGCCGAGGACCTGCAAGGCAGCAATGGCGACGACGATCATGATCAGTGCGTAGAGCACGAGGGCCAGCGTCTTGCTGATCGAGGTGTTGCCGGTGACTTCGTCGGCACCCGCCCGGTTGAGCCACTTGTCGAAGGGCAACGCACCCAGCGCCGTCTCGACGAGCTGTCGCACCACCTTCGCCAACAGTGAGCCGACGACGAAGATCAGTGCCGCACCGATCAGGTTCGGGATGAAGCCGGTGACGCCGTTGAGCAGGTTCTGGATCGGCGCCAGGGTCTGGGTCAGTCCGAACAGCTGCAACAGTGCTATCAGGCCGAACATCCAGACCAGCAACGAGCCGATCGTGCCCAACGAGGCGCCGATGCTCTCGCCGTCGGACCCGGCCTTCTGCAGCACGGTGACCTTCTGGGTGGCCTTCACGAACGCGGCCTGCACCAGCTTCGCAATCAACCAGGTGACCACCAGGATGACGATGGCTGCGGCGACCTTTCCGGCCAGCCCTGCCCAGTCGACGTCCTCGAAACTTTCCTTGAGTGAATCCATTTCGACATCTCCTCCCAAGCGGAGAATCCGTACGACGATCGAGGTCGGCGCCCGCCCGAGATGACGGGCGCAACGATCGTCGCCTTTTTGTGACGTTATCGCGAAGCGGTCGAAGCGCGAGCGAATCGCCAGCCCCGTCTCACGATCGGCACGACACCTTGCACAGCACAACAAAGAGCCCGACAAACAGCACCGGTCCGCAGCCACGAGGTGACTGCGGACCGGTGTGAATGCTGCGTGGAGCTACAGCGCGATCAGCGCCGGAACGGTGAGCACGGCGGCGTAGTAGCCCATGAACTGCACACCGGAGTGGACCCCGAGCAGACGGTTCATCAACCCGCCGATGAGACCGACGGTCACGGTGACCAGCACGGCCAGCAGCCCGCCCTCGTAGAGGCAGATGACCAGGATCAGCCCGGCGAAGGCGCCGATGATCGCCTCGTGCGAGACGTTGCGCATCACCCAGGACGCCGCACGGTGGGCGTTGGTCATCGCGAACGGGTAGGCGACCAGCGCGGCGATCGCCACGGCGAGCAGCCCGAAGACCAAGAACTCCCACGTGGAGAGCAGGTCGTGCAGGTTGTGCGTGGCACCGGTCTCGGCGTTGACCGAGTAGACCGGCGGCGCGTTGAACAGCGGCGCCGCGGGTCCGGCCGCCATCGGCGACAACGGCAGGCCGAGGGCGATCAGCGGGATCAACGTCTCGGCGATGTACGTCGACTCGGTGGTGCCGTTGCGCACCGACATCATCGTGGTGAGCCGGTGGTAGCCGTTCTTGATCCGCGACCCGGCGAGCTCGCCCATCATCACGGTCATCGCGACCGGCGAGAAGACGAACGTCGCACTCGAGACGACCGCGGCACCCGAGGTGTAGGCAAGCTGCTTGCGGTCCAGGACCTTCAGCGGGTTGGGCATCCGGCCCTTCCAGGTGCGTACGTCGGGAGCGAGGTCGAACTCCGACGGCTTGGAACGCTCGAGGGTCTTGCGGCCCGACGGGGACATCGCGAGGAACAGGTCCGCGATCAGCGGGCCGGTGGCGATGCCGAGGAAGAAGCTGATGCTCAGCCCGTGGCCGAGCTGCTGGGTGACGAACAGGTTCAGCCCGACGACGAGCAGCACGAACGGGAACAGTGCGGCCATCGCGGCCCAGCGGCCCTTCGACGTGAACGCGATCAGCAGGGCGGCACCGGCGAAGATCCACGGTGCGGCGTCGCCGATCTCGTCGGCGATGGGGGAGAGCAGCGTCGCGAAGAGCACCGCGAACGGCACCGCGATGAACGCCGAGACCACGCCGCCCGAGATCGCCTTGCGCAGCGCGATGTGCGGCACGCCCAGGTCGCGCAGCTGTTGCGCGTCGGCGAGCATCGGCACCGCCATCGTGTCGCCCGGGATTCCCAGCAGGGTGGTCGGGATGGCATGGGTGATGTGCTTGGCCACGACGCCGGCGAGGAAGAAGCTGAACACGCCTGAGGCCGGCACTCCGAGGAGCACGACCAGCAGGGTCAGCGGTGCCACGACGGCGGTCTCGTCGGTGCCGGAGACCAGGCCGATGGCGGCGAACGCGATGGCGCCGATCAGGCCCATGCCCAGGGCCCAGAGGAATGCCTCGATCATGCCGTCACCTCTTCCTGGCGGTCACGGTGTGCCTCGACGAGCACGTCGTACAGGCCGAGGGAGCGGAGCTCCTCCTGCACTTCACGAGCCAGCTCGGCCGGGTCGGTCCACTCGCCACCCTCGGCCGCGATCGCGTCGAGCGCCGCGCGGCGACCCTCGAGCGTCGCCTCGACCTCGGTGACGACCCGCTTCGGCTTGAACAGGCGCGCCGAGATGACGGCCGCGACAAGGCAGGCGCCGAGGCCGACCAGCAGCGCGTAGGACTGCGCCAGGGTCTGGTCGTCGACGGTGCTCTCGAAGATCCGGCGACCCAGCAGGAACGTGGGCGTGGCGATGCCGATCCCGAGGGCGATAGCGCCGGTCATGTGGCGGGAGTCGACGGTGTCGCCCCACACCTCGATGAGACGGGACATCAGGTGAGCTCCGATCGGTCAGTGATGCTGGGCGCGAGCGCGGTGACGACTCGCGACGGAGAGGGGCGGCCGAGGTGGCCGGCCAGCCAGGTGCTGGTCTCGACCAGTGTGGTGAGGTCGACGCCCGTGTCGATGCCGAGTCCGCGCAGCATCCACGCGAGGTCTTCGGTGGCCAGGTTGCCGGTGGCGCTGAGCGCGAACGGGCACCCGCCGACTCCGCCGGTCGAGGCGTCGAACTCGGTGACGCCCACGGTGAGTGCGGCGTACACGTTGGCCAGTGCCTGGCCGTAGGTGTCGTGTGCGTGCAGGGCGATCCGGTCGACGGCGATGCCGGCGTCGACCAGGGCGCGTACGACGGCGCGCACGTGGCCGGGGGTCGCGACGCCGATGGTGTCGCCGAGCGAGAGTGAGTGGACGCCGGTCTCCATCATCGCGACCGAGGCCTCGACCACGGCGTCGACGGGCACCGGACCCTCCCAGGGGTCACCGAAGACCATCGACAGATAGCCGCGTACGTCGACCCCGGCGGCCAGCGCGTCCTTCGTGACGAGGGCCTGGGCGGCAGCCACGTCGGAGCGAGGAGCGCCGAGGTTGGCCTTCGAGAACGACTCGGTGACGCTGGCGAAGACCGCGACCTCACGGGCTCCGGCGGCCAGCGCGTCCTCGAGCCCACGCGCGTTCGGCACCAGCACGGGGTGGCGGACGCCGGCGTCGAAGTCGGTCAGGGCGGCGAGCTCGCGGGCGTCGGCCAGCTGCGGGATGCGCTTGGGTGACACGAAGCTGGTCAGCTCGACCGTCGACAGGCCGGCGCCGACGAGTCGGCGTACGAACTCGGCCTTCACCTCGACGGGCACCGGCACCTTCTCGGCCTGCAGTCCGTCGCGCGGGCCCACCTCGTAGATGCGCACCGCCGACGGCAGCTCGGGATCCGGGACCGCCATCGGCAGTCCGAGATCGACGGTGGAGGTCATCCGGCGCCCCGGATCTCGGCGAGCACGGCCTCGGCACGGTCGTGGCGGAACGCCTTCTCGGCGATCAGCGTGGCCACGAGCGGGCCGATCTCGTCCGAGGTGGCGCCGACGGCGATGGCGATGTTCTTCGCGTGGAGCGACATGTGGCCGCGCTGGACGCCCTCGCTGGCCAGCACCCGGAGGGCGGCGATGTTCTGGGCCAGGCCGACGGCGGTGACCAGCTCGGCCAGCTCGGCGGCGGTCTGCACACCGGTGATCGCGACGGCGGCACGGGCGCCGGCGTGGGTCTTGGTGGCCCCGCCGACCAGGCCGACGGGCATCGGCAGCTCGAGGGTGGCCACGATGTTGCCGTCGGCGTCCTTCTCGAACGTCGACAGCGAGGTGTAGCGGCCGTCGGGACCGACGGCGTGGGAGTGGGCGCCCGCCTCGACGGCGCGGGTGTCGTTGCCGGTGGCGAGGACGACGGCGGAGATGCCGTTCATGATGCCCTTGTTGTGGGTGGCGGCGCGGTAGGGATCGGCCGCGGCCAGCCGGTAGGCGTGCACGATGTCGTCAACGACCTTCGCGCCACCGAGCGACTCGGCGTCGAGCACGGCGCGGGCCCGGGCCAGGCGCAGGTCGGCCTTGTTGGTGAGGATGCGCAGCACGACCCGGCCGCGGGCGATCTCGGCGATGCGGTCGGCGACGGCCTCGGCCATCGTGTTCACCGCGTTGGCGCCCATCGCGTCGCGTACGTCGACGACGAGGTGCGCGACGACGTACGTCTCGTCGACCGACTCGACGGTGCGCACGATCAGGTCCTTCACGCCGCCGCCGACCTCGGCCAGCTTCGGGTCCTGCTCTGCGGCCAGCTCCATCAGCTCGTGGCGTGCCTCGAGGATGCGAAGGCGCGCGGCCGAGGGGTCGACCACGTCGACGACCTGGATCTGGGCCTGCATGATCGGACCGGTGCTGCTGGTGTGGAAGCCGCCGAGGGTGCGGGCCATCCGGGCGCCGTTGCTGGCCGCGGCGACCACCGAGGCCTCCTCGGTGACCATCGGGACGAGCACGTCGCGGCCGTTGACGGTGAGGTTCGCGGCGACACCGATCGGCAGCGAGAAGGTGCCGATCACGTTCTCGCTCATGTGGGAGGCAGCGTCCACCGAGAACCCGGCGGCGTCGAACGCGTCCAGCTCCGTCACGTCGATGCCGGCGACCTCGGCGACCGCGTCCCGGCGCTGGTCGACGGTCAGGTCGCGAAATCCGGAAATTCTGCTGGTGGCCACGTGCTGCTCCTCGAAAGTTGGGGTCAAGTTCTTCGACCTTCCTAGGAAAGCCCGGCGTGATCGTGAGGCACATGTCCGAACTGGACACACTTGGGGCCGTTCGTGTGGCCGTTCAGCGTTTGAGCTGATGGAGGCGCAGTGCGATGCCGAGCCGGAACTGGCGCTCCGGGGTGCGCCAGTCGTCCCCGAGCAGGGTCCCGATGCGCTCGAGTCGCTGCTTGACCGTGTTCGGGTGCACGAAGAGGGCCTCGGCCGCCCGGGTCACGCTGGCGTGCTGCTCGAGGTACGTCGCCAGGGTGGCGACCAGTGCCGATGCGTGCGTGGAGTCCCAGGCGATCAGCGGCTGCAGCTGGTCGGTGATGAACCCGCTGGCGCGCTGTGCGCCGCCACCGAAGAGCACGAGGTACGGCGCGTAGGCCCTGGCGGTGACCGCGCCCTTCGTGACGCCGATGCCCGGGAGCGCCTCGGCCAGGGAGGTCACGGTGTCGACCTCGGCCGGCATCTCGCGCATCGGCACGGGGTCGCCGGCCACGACCAGCCCCGGCGACTCGGTGCCGGTCAGTCGCCGGGCCACCCGGTCGGCCAGCTCCTGCGCATCCTCGTCGGAGCGCACGAGGGCCAGCACCCCGGTGCCGTGCTGGGCCACCAGCCACTGCGTGTCCATCGCGGCCAGCGAGCGGGTCAGGCTCCAGCGCTGCCGGTCCCAACCGTCGACGTAGACCGGCAACCAGTCGCCGTCGAGCACCACGCCGCGCTGCTTGGCGCGTTGCTGCAGCGCCGTCCAGTCGGCCCGCCCGGACACGAGGTCGCCCACGAACTCGCCGCGGACCCGCTCCTCCGCGTCGGCCATCGCGTCGCGTTGCATCGTGACCAGGGCGTGGATCTGGGCCGCGCGCTCGATGGTGCGGCGTTGCACGTCGTCGAGCTCGTCGCCGCCTCCCACGAGGAGTGCGCCGAGGAGCGTGGACCCGGCCATCGCGGCGACCACGCCGTCGGGAAGGTCGGGGGAGTCGAGCCCGACCCAGTGCGCGGTGTTGCGGCTCTCCTCGACCGCGGCGACGATCTCGGGACGCAGTTGGTCGTCGACCCACCAGGCGTCGAGGCCGGTGCCGGCGACGCGCACCAGGTCGCGGTCTGCGGCAGAGACCTCCCGGCCCAGCGCGCGGGCCAGCGACTCGACGATCGCCGACGAGCCTTCGCCCGCGAGCACGAGCCGGGTCAGCTCTTCGTGGAAGGCGGCGGACGCCTCCATGGCTGCCGCGCGACGCTCGGCCTCGGCGCTGGCCGTGGCGGCCTTCGCTGCTGCCGTGCGTTCGGCCTCGAGCAGCCGCGCCGTCTGCAGGATCACCGCGCCGTGGTTGGCGAACGCGGTCAGCAGGGCGATCTGGTCGGTGCTGAAGCCGTGGGTGGATCGGTCGGCGGCGAACAGGACGCCCAACACCCGGTCGGAGGAGATCAGGGGCACGCCGAGGATCGAGCGCATGTGCTCGGCCTGGACCGCGGCGGTCACCTCCGAGTCGCGGGGGAACGCGCCCTCGTCGTACTCGTCGGTCCACTGGGGGCTGCGGGTCTGCACGACCTTGCTGGCCAGGCCGACTCCCGCGGGAACGCGGAGGCCGCGCATGTTGGCCGACACGGCGCCGCGGTTCGCCCGCACGAAGAGCTCGTCGGTCTCGGCGTCGTACTCGGAGAGATAGGTGACGTCGGTGCCCATCAACTCGTGCGCGCGATCGACGAGCTTCTGCAACAGGGGTTGCACGTCGCGCACGCCGACGAGCTCACGGATGCTGGACATCAGCGCCGACAGCTCGCGGTCGCGGGACCGCAGTCGGTCGAGCCGGCCGCGGGCGGCGATCAGGGTGCGCGTGGTGTCGTCGTCGAGCCCCGCAGCGGCGTCACGCAGCTGGTCATCGGAGACGGGCCGGTCGGCGATGACCAGCTCGGCGAGGGCCCGCAGGTCCGGCGTGCTCATGGGCGAACGATAGCGGCCCGGCCGGGGCGGGGAGGACGGTCAGCGAGCGGCCGGCTGGAACAGCTCGACCATGTTGCCGGACGGGTCCCCGAGCAGGATCTGCTGGCCGCCGGGTCCGGAGACGATCTCGTTGCGGAACGTGAGCCCGGCGGTGCCGAGCCGCTCCACCTCGGCGACGAGGTCGTCGACGATCAGGTGGATGCGGTTCCACCCGCCGGGGCCCGGCTGCGCGCCGTCCGGCATGGGGCGGCCTGCCGAGCTCGTGGGACCGCTCAGCAGCAGCCGCAGGTTGCCGCGCACCACGTCGGCGAAGGCCGGCGCGAAGTCCGTGCGCACGGTGAACCCGAGGTGCTCGGTGTAGAACGCGATCGACTTCTCGACGTCGTCGACCATGTAGCGGACGCTCACCAGATCGGCGACGTCCGGCGTGGATGTCGTGCCAGGCATGGCGATTCCCTTCTCATTCTGTTGGTTGGCACCCGAGCGCCGACAGCAGGAACCGGATGCGGGTCTCCAGCTCCTCCGCCGTGCGTACGAACGCCGGGTGGCCCTCGGCCGCCGGGTCGGCGATGCTCCAGTGCGCCACCGACGGAGTCCCGGGGAAGTCGGGGCACACCTCGCGCACCTTGTCGCAGAGGCTGATCACGTGGTCGAACCGCTGCCCGGCGTAGTCGTCGAGGTGCTTGCTGCGCTTGTCGCTCAGGTCGAGTCCGCGTTTGCGCATCACGCGGACGGCGTACGGGTGGATCGGCTTGGGGTGGCTCCCGGCGCTGGCCACGTCGACCGCGGCGCCGCCGAGGTGTTGCAGGATCGCCTCGGCCATCTGTGAGCGCGAGCTGTTGCCGGTGCAGAGGAACAGCACGCGGGCCGGCTTCCTGCGCCCGCCTTTCGTTGGCGGGGGCCCGGGCGGGGCCAGCCCGGGATGCAGGGCACCGCCAGCCGCTCCGAGCAGCTCGCGGCAGGCGGACAGGTCGAGGCTGTAGTAGGTGTCGCGTCGGTCGGCCGAGCTGCGCCGCATCGTGACGAGACCGCCGTCGCGCAGGAGCCTCAGGTGGTACGACGTGAGGCTCTGCTGCTGGCCGACCGACGCGGTGAGCTCCCGCACCTGACGGTCGCCGCGGGCCAGCTCGTTGAGCAGCTGCCACCGGACCGGATGCCCGCTCAGGCGCAGGAACGCCGGCACCGTGACCGGTGGGGTGAGGGTCGTGGCTCGAGCCATCTCTCGATATTACATCAATCCAGATTGTTGGAATCGTGCATGTCGTGCACACGCCATGTCCGCACACCGCCACGGCCAGGGCTGTTCGGATGGCTGGCGGGTCCACTACGAAGGGAGGACGCGCCCCTTCTCATCTCTCCCGGGAGTCCCCATGAACCGACGTACGCCTCGACTGATCGGCGTCGCGGCCCTCTGCGCCGCACTGTCCGCTGCCGGCCAGCTTCCACTCTCGGGTGCCAGCGGCGCCTCGGGTGTGGCGGGCCCCGACCGGCTCACCGGACCCGCGTCCCGCAGCGCCGTCGTCGGGCTCGGTCAGGGCGACCGGGTCCGACTGACCCCGCTCGGCCAGGACGGTCGGCAGGTCATCGAGCCGCTGCGCAGCCAGGACGGCACGACGCCGGGGCTGCTGGTCAGCACCGACGACCACGGCACCACGTTGCGGGCCACGGACGGCTCGGGTGAGCCGACCCTGGTCGACGGCACCGCACCGACCACGACGCGGGCGACCGCAGCCGACCTGGTCGAGCTCAACCTCGACGCCATCGCCCGCGACGGTCGCACCGCCAGCGCCGACGTGACCGTCTACGACGTGGTCACCGGCGCCACCCAGGCCGTGCGCCGGATCCCCGGTGATCCTGACGCGGCCTGCAGCACCAAGTCGTTCGAGGAAAGCTCCTGCGTGCTGGTCCCGCCCGGCACCTACTCGGTGATGGCCTTCGTGAACACGATGCCGGCCGCCCGCCCCGGCACGGCGCGCGAGCGGACGGTGCAGAACGTGTCGCTCGTCGGTGATCCGGAGGTGGCGGTCGAGGCGTCGCGTGACTTCACCTTCGATGCCCGCCGGGCGCGGCCGGTCGAGATCCGCACCCCCGACCACCGCACCAAGGTCAATGCCGACGGCGCGATGCAGGTCGGCTACTCACGCACCGCGGCGAACGGGAGGAAGATCGTCCGGCAGTACCGGCCTTCCGCCATGCTCGACCAACGGTTCTTCATGGAGGCCGCCGCACCGGTGCGCAACGGCGCGCTCGAGACCCTGACCCGGTTGCGCCTCGAGGCGCCCGACATCGAACTGACGGTGGCCGGCCGCGCGCTGCACCCGGAGTACTACGACCAGGTGTGGTTCTCCGACGTGATCACCGACTTCCCGATGTACGACGGCCACGACCGCCTGCGCGTCGTCGACGTCGGCCACGCCACCCCGGCGGACCTGGCCGGCAAGAACCTGCGCGGGGCGATCGCGGTCGCCGAACGCACGGACGACCTCTCCGTCGCCGAGCAGTCCAACGCGGCCGCCGTGGCGGGTGCGGCGCTGGTCGTCGTGCACAACGACGGGCCGGGCGACAACGACGACCCCAACGGCACCGGCACCAAGCTGCAGGTGCCGACGCTGCGACTGGACCGTGCGGAGGGCGAGGCGTTGAAGGCGGCCCGTGGGCGGGTCGAGGTGCGCGGCGAGACCGCCAGTCCCTACCTCTACGACCTGGTGCTGAAGGAGCAGGGCAGCATCCCGAAGGACCTCTCCTACGTGTTCCGGGACCGTGACCTGGCCGCCCAAGTGCGCGAGATCCACGGGCAGCCGACGGTCGACTCGACGTTCTCCGAGGCGGCCTACCAGTACCAGCCCGAGGACACCTTCTCGGTCTCGACGATGTACCCGTTCCGGGGCGGTGCCCGGAACCGCGTCGAATACCGCGTGCCCGACCCGGACACCCGGTGGACCTACGCGACGGTGACACCGCAGTCGACGTACAACGCGCTCTTCCCGCACCCGCCGGTGCTGCGGATGACGCTCAGTGACCCGGACCTGGTCGCCTACGAGTCGGCCGGGCGCACCACCAAGCCGGTCGGCACGGCGCCGGTCACCGCGGCCCCGAGCACGTTCCGGCCGATGGAGCGCTCCGGAAACCAGACGCGGGTGGCGATCGATGGTTTCGTCGACGCCGACGGCAACCACGGCACGTCGTACTCCACCAACAGCGGGATGAGCACACTGCTGCAGATCCGTGCGGACGGCGAGCTCGTGGGGGAGACCGACAACCTGCCCTCCGGAGTCGCCGTGCTGCCGGCGGGTGACTCACGGGTCGAGGTGTCGTTCGTCGCCGACAACCCGCAGCCGTGGGCCGAGCTCTCCACGCACACCGAGTCGGTCTGGACGTTCGCGTCGACGACTGTTCCGGCCGGTGAGGTCGTGACGCAGAGAAGTCCGACGACCACAAGCCCGGGCGCGAGCAGGGGAGTGACAACAAGGACGGCGACGGCACGACCCGTCCCGCCGGGCCCGTAAAGCCGTCCGACCCCGCGACGGATCCGGGCACGCCCAGCGACCCGCCCACGTCCACGGATCCGGAGCCTCCCACCGAGTGCCCGTCGCCCACGGACCCGGAGACACCCACGGACCCGCCATCCGACCCGCCCTCGACGGACTGCCCCACCGATCCGCCGACCACGGATCCGCCGACCACGGATCCGCCGACCGAGTCGCCCACCGAGCCCGCTCCGGAGACCACGAGCACCAGCTAGGCCGTCGCGGTCTCGTTGCGAGCAGATCCACAGTTTGTAGCCTGAAACCCCCATATTCTGTAGCCTGAGTTGGCCTCAAACTGTAGCGTGGTTCGCATGGCATACCTACCTCGAGTCATCGACGGGCCACTGAAGAACAGGTTGGCGAGTGCCGGTGCCGTCCTGATCGAGGGACCCAAGGCCTGCGGCAAGACGCAGACCGCGAAACGGGTCTGCGCGAGCGAGGTGCTCCTTGACGTCGACCTCGGTGCGCGAGAAGCGCTTGCCGTGGATCCCGCAATCATCCTGAGTGGAACTGCTCCGAGGCTCGTCGACGAGTGGCAACTCGGCGGCTCGCTGCTGTGGAACAAAGTGCGTCGTGAAGTTGACGACAGGCAGTTACCTGGGCAATTCGTCCTCACTGGATCCGCGACTCCTCGCGACGACGTGACTCGTCACTCCGGCGCTGGTCGGATAAGTCGCCTCCGCATGCGCCCGATGAGCTTGTTCGAGATGGGCCTGTCGACCGAAGAGGTGTCCGTGGGAGCCCTGATGTCAGGCGAGATGACGCCGTGCAGCGATCCCGGAATCTCCATCCACAAACTCTTGGAGTTGCTCGTCGTCGGTGGATGGCCGATCAATCTGGGGCGGTCGGTCGACGCGGCCGCCCAGAGCAACATCGACTACCTCGCGAATGCCCGAGAGGTGGACGTGCCATCGGTCGCAGGCGCTTCCCGAGACCCGGCACGCCTCGGTCGGCTCATCGAGTCGCTCGCACGCAACACCGCGACGGAGGTGAAGATCTCGGTGCTCGCCCGTGACACCACGGGAGGTGATGGGCGCGAGACGCCGCTCGCCCGCACAACGATCTATGACTACCTCTCGGCGCTCGAGCGTCTGATGCTCATCGAAGACGTTCCGGCGTGGTCGCCGCACTTGCGGTCGAGGGCCACATTGCGGAAGGAGTCGAAGCGTCACTTCGCAGATCCGTCGCTCGCAGTGGCCGCGCTCGCCGCCAGTCCGGAGAGGCTGATGGCGGATCTGAACTTTGCCGGCTTCATCTTCGAGTCGATGGTGATCAGAGACCTTCGAGCATTGACGGCACCGCTGGGGGCGACGATTTCTCACTACCGGGACTCCAACGGAGTCGAGGCAGATCTGATCGTGCAACTGCCCGACGGGCGATGGGGCGCCTTCGAGGTCAAGCTGGGTCCGGAACGCGTCGATGAAGCCGCGGCGTCGCTGAGTCGGTTCGCCGCCTCGATCGACAGTCAGAGGAGTGGCGCGCCCACCGTGCTCGGGGTCATCACGAACGGCACATATGGCTATCGCCGACCGGATGGCATCGCAGTGGTTCCCGTGGGAGCCTTGGCTCCGTGACGAAGAGGGTGATGCGAGAGTTGCAGTTCGTACCACTTCGGTGCCGCTAGGCGTACGAACTGCAACTCTCGAGGACCGTCGGGCTGTCACCCGCGCGCGGTCGCGGCCGACCCTCTGCTCGGCGTACGCGCGTGCCCAGCAGGTCGCCGCCACCCGTTCTTGTCACCCGCGTGACAACTTCTCCAGCCATTCGCTGCCAGTCGGGTCCAGGTGCTTGCGTATGAGCCACGCCACACAGCAGGGTCTGTCGTGGCGGGGGACCCACGGTCGTTTCCGCCCACCTGAAGCCGCCGACACCGGCGTGCGCCGACAAAGCGATGAGCAGGGGAACCACCATGGGCGGACTGATCGAGGTCACCGGACTCACCAAGAGCTTCGGTCGCCAGAACATCTGGCACGACGTCACCCTCACCCTTCCGCCCGGTGAGATCACGGCACTGCTCGGACCGTCGGGCACGGGCAAGTCGGTCTTCCTCAAGTCGGTGATGGGCCTGATCGAACCCGAAGAGGGCCAGATCCTGGTCAATGGCGTCGACATGGTCACCGCCAAGGAGTCGAAGCGGCTGGCGTTGCGCAAGAAGTTCGGCGTGCTCTTCCAGGACGGCGCGCTCTTCGGCTCGATGAACGTCTACGACAACGTGGCCTTTCCACTGCGGGAGCACACCCGCAAGTCGGAGTCCGAGATCCGCGAGATCGTGCTCACCAACCTCGATCTCGTCGGCCTCGCCGGCACCGAGAAGAAGCTCCCCGGCGAGATCTCCGGCGGCATGAAGAAGCGCGCCGGGCTGGCCCGGGCCATGGTCACCGACCCCGAGATCATCCTGATCGACGAGCCCGACTCGGGTCTCGACCCGGTGCGCACCTCCAACCTGGCCCAGCTGCTGGTCGAGGTGAACACCGCCACCGACGCGACCATGCTCGTGGTCACCCACAACATCGAGCTGGCCCGTACCCTGCCCGACAACCTCGGCATGCTCTATCGCCGCGAGCTGGTCATGTTCGGCCCGCGCGAGGACTTCCTGATGACCGACCACCCGGTCGTCTCGCAGTTCATGACCGGCGACCCGCAGGGCCCGATCGGCATGAGCGAAGAGACCGACCACCGCACCAACGACCCCGACTCCTACGAGCCGGCGATGTCGGGTGGGCCTGCGGGTCCCGACGGTGGCACCGCGGTGATGATGCGCGGCGGCGGCGCCCGCGCCATCGAGGTGCTGCCCCGCCAGCTGACTCCGGTCTCCGGGGCGCCGCGTGCGGCCGGGCTGCGGCACCGCGAACGCGTGAACTCCGGGGCGGCGCAGCTCTACACCGCCGACGACGAGGAGAAGGACCGAGCGCGGCCCATCCGCCGTCCCAGTCTTCCGACCCGTGCGCTGAACTCCACGGGTGACCTCTTCGCCCTGGCCCTCGACACGGTCAGCTTCAGCTTCAGGCGCCCCTTCGCGTTGAAGGAGGTGATCGAGCAGTTCTGGTTCGTCGTCTCCGTGTCGTGGATCCCGGCCCTGCTGGTCGCGATCCCGTTCGGCGCGGTCATCGCACTCCAGCTCGGCACCCTCACCGTGCAGATCGGTGCGCAGTCGTTCACCGGCGCGGCCAGCGTGCTGGCCGTCGTACAACAGGCGGCGCCGATCGTGACCACGCTCGTCATCGCCGGGGCAGGTGGTGCCGCGATCTGCGCGGAGCTCGGCGCCCGCACCATCAGGGATGAGATCGACGCGATGCGGGTCATCGGCATCTCGCCCGTGCAACGCCTGGTCGTGCCACGGGTGCTCGCCTGCATGGGCGCCGCCGTGCTGCTCAACGGGCTCGTCTCCGTGGTCGGCGTGCTCGGTGGCTACTTCTTCAACGTCATCGTGCAGGGGGGCACCCCGGGCGCCTACCTCTCCAGCTTCACCGCGCTCGCCCAGATCGAGGACCTGTACGTCGGAGAGCTCAAGGCGGTCATCTTCGGCTTCCTGGCCGGCGTCATCGCCTGCTACCGCGGGCTCAACACCGCGCCCGGCCCGAAGGGCGTCGGCGACTCGGTCAACCAGTCCGTCGTGATCACGTTCCTGTTGCTGTTCTTCGTGAACTTCGTGGTCACCACGCTGTATCTGCAGCTCTTCCCCGGAAAGGGCGCCTGAGATGGCACAACACACCGCGACGCGGGGCAAGGTGCGGGAGCCGCGCTGGTTCGACAGGATCCTGAAGCCGATCGCCAACGCTGGCGCCGACCTGCGCTTCCACGGCGCGGTGATGGCGTGGATCCCGGCCACCCTCAAGCGCTACCCCCGCGACATCCTGCGGCTGCTCTCCGAGGTGAGCTTCGGCTCCGGTGCACTGGCCGTCATCGGCGGCACGATCGGCGTGATGCTCGGCATGACGCTCTTCGTCGGCACCGTGGTCGGCATGCAGGGCTACGCCGCCCTCGACCAGATCGGCACCTCGACCCTCAACGGCTTCATCTCGGCCTACTTCAACACCCGCGAGATCGCCCCGCTGGTCGCGGCCCTAGCGCTGTCGGCCACCGTCGGCTCCGGCTTCACGGCCCAGCTCGGCGCCATGCAGATCAACGAAGAGGTCGACGCCCTCACCGTGATGGCAGTGCCGAGCGTGCCCTACCTGGTCACCACCCGGGTGATCGCCGGCTTCATCGCGATCATCCCGCTCTACATGATCGGCCTGCTCACGTCGTACGCCGGATCACGGCTGATCACGGTCTACTTCTACGGGCAGTCGGCCGGCACCTACGACCACTACTTCCACCTGTTCCTGCCCCCGATCGACATCCTGCTGTCGTTCGTGAAGGTGCTGATCTTCTCGGTGCTGATCATCCTGATCCACTGCCGCCTCGGCTTCACCGCCCAGGGCGGACCTGCCGGGGTGGGCATGGCCGTCGGCACCGCCGTACGCCGCAGCATCGTCACCGTTGCCGTCCTCGACCTCGTGCTGTCGTTGGCGATGTGGGGCACGACGACCACCGTGAGGATCGCCGGATGAAGCGCCCCTACAAGCTCACCGACGTGGGCCTCGGCCTCGGCTCCCTGGCGCTCGCGCTGCTGCTCTGCGTGGTCGCACTGATGGTCTACAACAAGGCCTTCACCGACACCGTCGACGTCAAGCTCGAGGCCGGCGCGGTCGGCAACGCGTTGCAGGAGGGCTCCGACGTCAAGGTGCACGGCGTGCCCGTCGGCCGGGTCTCCTCGGTGGAGGCCACCGACAGTGGCGCGACGCTGACCCTCTCGCTCGACCCCGACACCGCCAAGACGCTGTCGAGCGACACGTTGGCCCGGCTGCTGCCCAAGACCCTCTTCGGCGAGCGGTACGTCGTCCTGATGCCGGCCGCCGGCGCACCGGGTGACGGACTCTCCAACGGTGACGTCATCGAGCAGGACAAGTCGCAGGAGGCGGTCGAGCTCGAGAAGCTCTTCGACAAGCTGCTGCCGCTGCTGCAGACCCTGCAGCCCGACAAGCTCTCGGCCTCGCTCGGCGAGCTCTCCGCGATGCTGGCCGGGCAGGGTGAGGCGATCGGCGACTCCATGACGCAGTGGGGCGCCTACCTCGAGAAGCTCAACCCGCTGGTGCCGCAGATGACGCAGGACTTCGCCCGGCTGGCCACGGTCGCCGACGGCTACAACGACGCGTTCCCCGACCTGCTCGACGCGCTGAACACGATGACGGTGACCTCGAAGACGCTGGTCGACCAGCAGACCCAGCTCAGCGACGTCTACACCAACGTGATCACGGCGGCCAACGCGAGCAACGGATTCCTCGACCAGAACAAGGACACCATCGAGATCCTCTCCGACAAGTCGCGTGCCGCCCTGGGCGCCGTACGCCCGTATGCCTCGCAGTTCCCCTGCATGTTCCGCGCGGTGCGCAACTTCATCCCCACGATGGACAAGGTGCTCGGCAAGGGCACCGACGAGCCGGGCCTGCACGTGCGGCTCAACATCGAGCCCTCGCGGGGCAAGTACCTCGCAGGCAAGGACGCCCCGACGTTCTCGACCGGTGGCAAGGCGCGCTGCCCCTACATCACCGGCGACACCACGAGGCCGCGGGCCAGTGGCGAGCCCGACGCGATCTCGGCACCGCCCGGCATCGCACCGGCACAGCTGTCGGTCTCGCCGAGTGCGCGGGGACTCGGCGAGGCCAACTCCCCGGCGGAGAACCAGCTCATCGCCGAGCTGATGGCGCCCACGCAGGGGCTCGCACCCGAGGACTACCCCGACTGGGCCAGCCTGCTGCTCGGCCCGGCCCTGCGGAACACGAAGGTGGTTCTCCAATGACCAGCACGATCATCAAGAGCCTGGTGTTCACCATCGTCACCGTGCTCGCGACCGCGATCCTGGCCTCCACGATTCGCAACGACTCCGGTGGCAGCTCGCGGGAGTACAGCGCGATGTTCGAGGACGCGACCAGTCTCAACAAGGGCGACGACATCCGCATCGCCGGCGTCAAGATCGGCACGGTCTCCGACGTAGAGGTGGCCGACAAGCGGCTGGCGAAGGTGACCTTCACGGTCAGCGACGACGTCGACCTGACCGAGGGCACCACAGCGCAGCTGCGGTTCCGCAATGTGGTCGGCCAGCGCTACATCGCGCTCGAGCTGCCCACGAAGCCGGGCAAGAAGCTGAGCGAGGGCCACACGTTCTCCACCGACGCCACCGAGCCGGCGCTCGACCTGACCATGCTGTTCAACGGCTTCCGCCCCTTGTTCAAGCTGCTGAACCCCGAGGACGTCAACAACCTGAGCAACCAGATCATCGCGGTCTTCCAGGGTGAGGGCGCCACGGTCGACGGGCTGCTGTCGAGCACGGCCAGCCTGACCTCGACGATCGCCGAGAAGGACGCCGTGATCGGCGACCTGATCACCAACCTCAACAACGTGCTGACCACGCTCAACGACCCGTCCGGCCAGCTCGACACCACGATCACCACGCTCCAGCAGCTGGTCAGCGGCCTGGCCGGCGACCGGGTCACGATCGGCAACACCCTCGACGGGCTGGGCGACCTGACCACCAGCGTCGCCGGACTGCTCGACGAGGGACGCAAGCCGCTGAAGGGTGCGATCTCCGCGCTGGGCGACCTGTCGGAGAACCTCGACGACTCGGCGCCGGTGATCGACAAGTTCCTCCAGACCCTGCCGACCAAGCTCGACCGGATCGGACGCGCGGCCAGCTACGGCTCGTGGGTCAACTTCTACCTCTGCTCCATCGAAGGACGCATCCCGATGCCCGAGGGCTACTACGGGGACCTCGGAGCCCAGCCGATCGCCGGAAGGTGCCGATGATGACGCGCTATCGCACAGCGTTCGCCGAACGCAACAAGGTGGTCCTGGCCCTGGTCGGCATCACCGCCATGGTCCTGGTCTTCCTCTGCGCGTTCTACGCCGAGGCCCTTCCCGGCCTGCGCGGCAGGACCTACACCGCCCAGTTCGCCGAGGCCGGCGGCATCCGCCCCGGCAACGAGGTGCGCGTCGCCGGGGTGATGGTCGGCGAGGTCACCGACGTCTCGCTCGACGGCAAGGTGGTCGAGGTCGAGTTCCGGGTCAAGGACGTCGACCTCGGCAGCGAGAGCACCGCCTCGATCAAGGTCAAGACGATGCTCGGCCAGAAGTTCCTCTCGATCGACCCGCTCGGCAGCGGTGAGCTCGACGAGCCGATCCCGGTCGAGCGAACCACCGTGCCGTACGACGTCAACGCGGCGTTCTCCGACCTCTCCACGACCGTCGACGAGATCGACACCGAGCAGCTCGAGAAGAGCTTCCAGGTGCTCAGCGACACGTTCCGCAACACCCCGCAGTCGGTGCGCTCGATCGTCACCGGGCTGACCGACCTGTCGCGCACCCTGTCGAGCCGCGACGCCGAGCTGGCCGGGCTGATGCAGTCGGCCAGCAGTGTCACCGGCACGCTGGCCGACCGCAACGCCGAGTTCGCCAAGATCATCACCGACGGCAGCGCGTTGCTCGGTGAGCTCGAGACCCGCCGCCAGACCGTCAAGGACCTCCTCACCGGCACCACAGCACTGGGCACCCAGCTGCGCGGCCTGGTCAAGGACAACGAGAAGACGCTCAGCCCAGCGCTGGCCAAGCTCGACAAGGTCTCCGAGATCCTCAACCGCAACCAGCAGAACCTCGAGGCAGCCATGTCCAGACTCGGTCCCTACTACCGGGTGCTCGCCTCCGCGACCGGCAGCGGCCGCTGGATCGACAGCTACATCTGCGGGCTCTTCGACGCCTCGCAGGCACCCCTGCTCGACAACGACGTCGAACGCAACTGTTCGCCGGCCACGGGAGGCGGACGATGAAGCTCGTCAAGCGGATCGCGGTCATCGTGATCGCCCTGGCACTGGTCACGGCCGCGATCGTGGTCGGCGCCAAGGCCTGGTTCAAGCCCGAGCCCACCAAGGTCGAGGCACTCTTCGAGTCGACCGTCGGGCTCTACCCCGGCTCCGACGTACAGATCCTCGGCGTACCCGTCGGCCACGTCACCGCGGTCGACCCCGAGGGCGACCTCGTGCGGGTCAGCATGGAGATCGACGAGGACCAGGAGGTCGGCGCCGACACCGCCGCCGTGATCGTCGCCCCGACCCTGGTCAGCGACCGCTTCGTGCAGCTCACCGAGCCGTACGACGGGGGCGCCAAGCTCGAGTCCGGCGACGAGATCCCGCGCGAGCGCACGGCGGTGCCGGTCGAGATCGACGACCTCTACAAGTCGCTCAACGACGTCGGGAAGAAGCTCGGTCCCGAGGGAGCCAACAAGGACGGTGCGCTCGCCGACCTGCTCGAGGTAGCCGCAGCCAACCTCGACGGGCAGGGCACCAACCTCAACACGATGATCAGCGAGTTCAGCAAGGCGACCGCCACGTTGAGCAAGACCGACACCGACTTCTTCTCGACCGTCACCAACCTGGAGAAGTTCAACGACATGCTGGTCGCCAACGACCGCACCGTCGGCAACGTCAACCAGCAGTTCGCGGCAGTCACCGACTACCTCGCCGACGACCGCGACGACCTCACCACGGCGGTCACCAACCTGGGCGACGCACTGGTGATCCTCGACGACTTCATCCGCGACAACCGCGGCAACCTGAAGTCGTCGGTCAGCCAGCTGGTCGGCCCGACCAAGGTGTTGGTCAATCAGAAGAAGTCGCTCGAGGAGTCGGTGCGCCTGATCCCGCTGGTGCTGCAGAACTACCTCAAGGCCTACGACCCGAAGTCCAACACGCTGCAGGGTCGCGGCAACCTCAACGAGCTGACGCTGTGGTCGAAGAACGGCCTCGACAGCCGGACGTCCTCCGACGCGCCGCCGAACCTGCTGCCCGGAGTGGGGGAGACCCGATGAAGCGTCTTGCCCTCGGCTCCCTGGCCGCCTCCTCGGTGTTGCTGTTCGCCGGCTGCTCCGGCATCAGCGGCGGCGCCTACGACATGCCGCTGCCCGGCGGCGCCGACGTCGGCGACGACCCGATCAAGATCAGCGCCGACTTCGAGGACGCCCTCGACCTGGTGCCGCAGTCGAGCGTCAAGGTCGACAACGTCGCCGTCGGACGCGTCTCGGAGATCACCCTCAACGACGACGGCCACAGCGCCCACGTCGAGCTGGTGGTCAACAGCGACGTCGACCTGCCCGCCGGCACGCAGGCCCGCCTCTCGCAGACCTCGCTGCTCGGTGAGAAGTACGTCGCCCTCGTACGGCCGGCCGCCTCCACATCCGGCCCCTCTGGCTCCTTGAGTGACGGCGACAACCTCGGCCTGGCCGCCACCTCGCAGGCCGCGGAGGTCGAGCAGGTGCTCGGTGCCCTGTCGATGGTGCTCAACGGCGGCGGCATCGACAAGTTCCAGCAGATCTCGCGCGAGCTGCAGAAGATCTCCACCGGCCGACCCGGCGAGATCAAGGCGTTCCTGGGCCAGATGCAGACCTTCGTCACCGGGCTCGACGACCGCAAGGAGTCGATCACCGCGGCCATCGACGGACTCGCCAGGCTGTCGGAGACCCTCGACGGCGACAAGGAGAAGATCACCAACGCGCTCAACGAGCTGAGCCCCGGCATGCAGGTGATCGTCGACCAGCGCAAGCAGCTGGTGGCGATGCTCAGCTCGCTCGACACACTCTCCAACGTCACCGTCGAGACGCTGAACGCCGCCCAGGACGACATCGTCGCCGACCTGCAGAGCCTCGAGCCGATCCTGGCCCAGCTCGCCAAGTCGGGCTCCGACCTGCCGGAGTCCCTGCAGATGCTGCTCACCTACCCGTTCCCGGACTCGGTGCTGGGCGCGATCAAGGGCGACTTCCTCAACGTGTTCATCACGACCAACTTCCGCACCCTGCCGGCCGGTTGCGACGCGATCGGGTGCGTGTGGCCGCGGGTGTCGGGCACCGCACCGGCGACCCGCACGTCGCCGGGGCTGAACACGAACGCACCACCGACCCTGCTGGAGCCGACCAACTCGCCGGCACCGGGCATCCCGACACCGACGATGACGGTGCCGACGCCCTCGGCAGACCCGACTGACCCGTCGTCCGACCCGTCGCCGTCGTCCGACCCGTCGTCCTCGGACCCGACCACGTCGTCCGACCCCTCGCCGTCCGACCCCTCGCCGTCCGACCCGACGGACTCGTCGTCCCCACAGGCGGACTCGTCCCTCGCACCCCGAGAGGGTGATCAGTGATGTTGACCGCACGGATGAAGATCCAGGTGCTGGCGTTCGTGATCATCGCGTTGCTGGCCACGACCTACCTGAGCGCCCGGTACGTCGGACTCGACCCGTTCAAGTCGTCGTACAACGTGACCGTGGCGCTGCCCCAGGCCGGCGGCATCTTCGAGAACGGCGAGGTCACCTACCGCGGCGTACCCGTCGGCCGGATCGAGTCGCTCAAGGTCACCGACAACGGCGTGGAGGCGACGCTGCGGATCAACAAGGACGCGCCCGACATCCCGGCCGACGTGAAGGTTCAGGTGTCGAACCGCTCCGCGATCGGCGAGCAGTACATCAACCTCAGCTCCGAGACGACCGACGGCCCGAAGCTCGAGAGCGGCGACCGCATCGTCGGCACCGACGCCTCGCTGCCGCCGTCGATCGACGAGCTGCTGCGCACCGGCTACGAGTTCGTGAACTCGGTGCCTAAGGACGCACTCACCACGGTGATCGACGAGACCTACAACTTCTCCAAGGGCGCCAACCGAAACCTGCCGCGGCTGGTGCAGACCTCGAAGGACTTCGCCGAGAGCGCGGATCGCAACTTCCTGGTCACCAAGGGGTTGATCGAGAACTCCACGATCGTGCTGAAGACCCAGGAGGAGTCGGCGGCGTCGATCAAGGCGTTCAGCCGCAACCTCCGCCTGATCGCCGGCGGGCTGAAGGACGCCGACAAGCCGCTGCGTGACCTGATCGGCGCCACCCCGGCCGCCTCGCAGGAGATCGGCAAGCTCTTCAACGAGGTCGGCGGCCCGATCGGTGCGCTGATGGCCAACCTGGTCTCGACCGCGCAGATCTTCGGCGTCAACGCGTCCGGTGTCGAGGATGCGTTGATCAGGATGCCCGAGGCGTTCAGCGTCGGTTACGCCATCACCAAGTCCAGTGGCATGGAGATGGGACTCGTGCAGACCTACTTCGACCCGCTGCCCTGCACCACGGGGTACGGCGACACGACGGTGCGCCCCGGCCTCGACACGTCAGGTGGCAAGAAGTTCAACACCAACGCGGGTTGCACGCTCGCACCGAGCAGCGGGGCCAACGTGCGCGGACCGACGAGCGTGCGTGTTCCTTCCACTCTGGCCGAACTCATGGGGGAATGATGGCCTTGTCCACAACGGAGGGGGAGCGCGTGACCGCGCCCGACGAAGACAGAGAAGACTCGACGGCACCGGTGGCTTCTGCTGCCGACTCGGCGTCGCCGGTGTCGTCGTCAAAGGACTCCGGTGCCGAGCCGCTGGCCGGCAAGGCGTTCTGGTTCCAGGTCGGTGCACTGCTGCTCGCGACCGTCGTACTCGGCACAGGGCTCTTCGCCTGGTGGCACAGCAGCAACGAGGAGCCGGCGTCCACCCTGGGCGACAGTCGCGACGCAGCGCTCATCGCGGCCAAGCACGACATCGAGGTGATGAACACCCTCGACTACCGCGACATCGACGGGAGCGTAGCGGCGTGGCAGGAGGTCACCACCGGGTTGCTCTACGACCAGACGGTGAACCTGACCGACGAGCAGCGCCAGCTGTTGAAGGAGCAGAAGGCGATCTCGACCGCCAAGGTCGTCGACGCCGCGGTCGTGGACATCACGCCCACCACGGCGACGGTCATCGCCTCACTCGAACTCACCGTGATCGACGACAAGGACCCAGACGCCCAGACGCCACCCAAGCGCAATCGCTACACGGCCGATCTGGCCAAGGTCGACGGTGAATGGAAGCTGGAGAACCTCCAGCAGGTGGCGGTGGATCTCTCATGAGCGGCGAGAAGAACGAAGCAACCGAGACCACTTTCAAAGCACCGACCGAGACCTCAGTGGACACGTCGGCCGGGGCCTCGATGCCGGGCGAATGGCAGCGACTGCTCCGCCGCAACGCGCTGTACGTCGTGGCCGTGGTGTTCCTGCTGGTCGGAGCGTTCGGCTGGCTGGCGAGCCTCGACTCCGAGGAGGAGGCGCCATCCGCCGACAACCACGCGCTGACTGACAAGGCCGCGACCAGCGAGGTCTCGACCGAGGTGTCGCGGGCGCTGACCGGGGTGCTCAGCTATGACTACGCCGACCCGTCGGTCTCGCAGAAGATTGTCGACAACGTGCTCACCGGTGACGCGCGCAAGGAGTACGACGTACTCCTGAAGAACCTCCAGGAGAAGGCGCCCGGGCAGAAGCTGGTGCTCACCGCCCAGGTGCAGGCCGCTGCGGTCAAGGAGCTCAACGACGACAGGGCCACGCTGCTGGTCTTCCTCGACCAGACCAGCAAGCGGGTCGACGACAAGGAGGCCAGCATCTCCGCCGCCCAGCTGTCCATCGAGGCGCGCAAGGTCGACGGCGCCTGGACCATCACCCAGCTCCGCCCACTGTGACTCTTCGCCTCGCTGGTTGAGGAGGCGGCGCCAGCGCCGTCTCGAAGCCACTCCGTCTCGGGGGGAGTGGCTTCGAGGCGAGTCTGGTCTCGATGCACCGCCTCGTTCCTCGGCGGCACTCGACCAGCGAAACCGTCAGTCGCGCGCGGCCACGTGGCGGTGTACGTCATCCAGGAACTCTGACTCCCGCACACCCAGGGTGCTCAGCGGGCTCAAGCGGACGACCTCGCCGCTCTCCGCCCTGGTCACCCGCGGATGGAGGAGGTCACGCAGCTGCCGCTCGCGGCGGGCCACCTCCTTGGGTCCGAGGTGGTCGGCGAGGTCCGTCCCCGCGCACGTGACGACCAGGGTTCGTCCCGGTTCCTCATCGGCAACCGCCACGTCCTGGATTCGCTGCCAGGTCGTGGTGAACCTCGTGGTGCTCGACTCGACACGGAGGCCGTCGCTGCCGACCACCAGCCCGTAGCGTCCCGTCGTACTGCGGCGGGTCTGCACGACGACTGCGATGCCTCCCGCAGTCAGCAGGGTGCCGCACACTCCGAGGCCCAGACTCCAGACCACCCGCACCGCGGTCGTCGGCTCGGTGCGCACCCACTCGCCGGCGTCGGACAGCTCCTTCCGCCCGATCAGGCCGGTCCAGAGGTCACCCGTCCAGACCGTGACCGCACCGACCAGGGCGGCCGCTCCGATCAGCAGCAACACGAGCGCCAGGGCATGGGCCTTGAGGGCGCTCCGGGTCGCCACGCGGTAGAGCGTTCGCGAACCCGATTCCATGACCTGACCGTACCCACGCACGAGGCGCTCGAATCCCGGGCGGTTAGGTCCCGCACTTCGGGGTAGGACGTGCGCAACGGATGAGAGGAGCAGACCATGGGTGAAGTCAATCCCGACCAGGTGCTCGCGATCGCCAAGAAGGTCGCAGCTGAACCACACGCCTACGTGCAACGTGCTCACCACACGGTGGCCAACGAGTGTCCACTGCAACCGCTGGCCTTCGGCATCCTGCCGAGCGCGTTCGTCAGTTCGAGCTATGAAGGGGCGCGCGCCTTCATGGGTACGGCTACGGAGCAGGGCACGGAGGCGACCCTCAACCTGGCCCGTGGCCTGGGTGATGTCGCCCGCGCCTACGGCTCGGCCGAGGCGGTGAACACGGTGAACGCATCGCTGCCAGAGCTGCCACCGACCAACATCGACGGCACCGGCGACTCGACGGGCGGCCAGATCGCCGTTGTCGGGGCGGAGGTCGGGCTGCTGGTGATGTGGTCGTTGACCGGCGCCACCATCGTCGGCTGCTCGGCACTGGCCCCCACGGCCCTCGGCGCGATGACGGCGTGGGCCGTTGTGCAGCCCGACGACGCCGCGCTCTCGCGGGCGTTCAGCGCCTGGGGGTCGGCCCGGATGGATTCGCAGATGGCGAAGAATGAGCTCGCCGCCAAGCTGTCCGGCCTCAACGACGCCTGGCCGAGCAGCGAGACGGCCCGCGAGGCCTACGACAGCTGGAAGCTGCTCTACGACAGCAACCTCGACCTGCTGATCCAGAGCCTCCAGGGCGTCGAGACGACCTTCGACAACGTGGTGGACGCGATCGGAACCTCCGAGGACCTCATGTTCGGCATTGTCGTGGGCACCCTGGCGCTCTTGATCACGCTCACCGCGCTCGAGCTGATTCCCGGCGCGTCCGCGGTGATCCAGCCGATCAAGCAGCTGGCCGGTCTGGGGTTGACCCTGGGCACGATCGCGACCGTCATCGGCATCGGCGGCCTGGTCTTCGACCTCATCAAGAACCTCAACGAGCAGGCCAACAATGCCGACGGCTTCCAGATCAACCAGCCGGGCAACCAGGCCCAACCCCACTTCGAGCAGCTGCCCCGGATCGACTGGGCCGCGGACATCTAGGAGAGTGCAGTGATCAAGCCCGAAACCGACATGAAGCGCATGCTGGAGCAGATGACTGCGCAGGTCGAGAAGACCAAGGCCGTGGCAAGGGAAGTGGCCGAGCTGCAGGTCGAGGGTGAGGTGGCCGAGGGACACATCAAGGTCACCGTGACGGCGACCGGTTCCCTGGTCGGCGTACACCTCGACCCGAAGGCCATGCGGATGCCCAGCGAGGACCTGGCCGAGGCGATCGTGGAGGCCTCCCGAGTGGCGACCCAGAACGCCGCGGTCCGCGTGCGTGAGATCTGGGCGGAGAACGGGGTGCAGAGCGACCTCGACGTGGCGTCACTGATCCAGGGGTCCGCCGACGTCGAGACAGACATCGACAAGCGTGTGGACGAAGCCAAGGAGGCCATGCGCCGCCACGGGATCTGAGTCGTCGTCAGAACACGTTGAGGGGCCGGAACTGCACCGAGATGCGAGGTCCCGCGTGCGCCGTCTTGGGCACGCAGTGCTCCCAGGTGCGCTGGCAGGATCCGCCCATCACCAGCAGGTCGCCGTGCCCCATCGTGAACGACACCGACGGTCCACCGCCGCGCGGGCGCAGCATCAGCTTGCGTGGGTCGCCGAAGGAGACGATCGCGACCATGGTGTCCTCATGTCGTCCACGACCGATGGTGTCGCCGTGCCAGGCCACTGAGTCGCGACCGTCGCGGTAGTAGCAGCATCCGGCGGTCTCGAACGGCTCACCCAGCTCGGGCAGGTAGTGCGCACTCAACGCGTCACGGGCTGATCCGAGGACGGCGTGGGGCAGCGGCTCGCCCACGCCGTACGTGTGGACCAGACGCGGCACGTCGACGACCCGGTCCCACATCTCGCGCCGCTCCGCGCGCCACGGCACCGTCTCGACCAGTGCGGTGAAGACGTCGTCGGCGCCGGCGATCCAGTTCGGTCGTACGTCGACCCAGGCGCCACGCGAGAGCGTCGTACGCCGAGCAGGCGCCAGACCACCGACGGACGGCGCGGTGGCCACGTCGAACAGGTTGGCCTGGAACTCGACGCTCATGCGTGCAAGGCTAGCAGATTCATCGAACAGGCGTTCGAAGTCGGGGAAGTCCCTGAACCACCCCCGGAACCTGCCAAAAGCAGTGGGAGCCCGGCCCCGCGATCCCCTAGGTTGGAGCCCATGACGAATGGCTCCGCGCCCGCGGCACGCGTGCAGAACCTGACCAAGACCTACGGCACCGGCCAGGCCCTGATCAAGGCGCTCGACGATGTCACGCTCGACCTCGCCGCGGGGGAGTTCACCGCGGTGATGGGCCCGAGCGGTTCGGGCAAGTCGACGCTGATGCACTGCTGTGCGGCGCTCGACACCGCAGACAGCGGCACCGTCCACATCGGCGAGCACCAGCTCAGCGGCATGGGCGACAAGGAGCTCACCCGGTTGCGGCGCGACGAGATCGGCTTCGTCTTCCAGTCCTACAACCTCGTGCCGACGCTGACCGCCGAGGAGAACATCAAGCTGCCGATGGCGATCGCCGGTCGCAAGCCCGACCCCGAGTGGTACGACACGGTGATCTCGACCGTCGACCTCGGCGACCGGCTCGGCCACAAGCCGAACGAGCTCTCCGGCGGCCAGCAGCAACGCGTCGCGGTGGCGCGTGCCCTGGCCAGTCGGCCGAGCATCATGTTCGCCGACGAGCCGACCGGCAACCTCGACTCGAAGTCGGGCGCCGAGGTGCTCGGGTTGCTGCGCACCAGCGTCGACGACTACGGCCAGACGATCGTGATGGTCACCCACGACCCCGTGGCGGCGGCGTACACCGACCGCGTCGTCTTCCTCGCCGACGGTCGCATCGTCGACGAGCTGCGCGACCCCGACCGGGAGCAGATCCTCGGCAAGATGCAGGAGCTCACCGCCCGCGAGCTCGAGGCCTGACCGACGATGTTCAAGGTCACCTGGCGCAACCTGCTGGCCCGCAAGGTGCGGCTGATGCTCTCCGCCTTCGCGATCGTGCTCGGCGTCGCGTTCGTGTCCGGCACGATGATCTTCACCGACGCGATGGGCGGGGCGTTCGACGACATCATCGAGGGCTCCACGGCCGACGTCGAGATCGCGTACGCCGGCGCGGGCGACTTCGACTCCGTGCAGGACAACCGCACGATTCCCGCCTCCGTCGTCGCCGACCTCGAGAAGCTGCCCGAGGTCGAGTCGGCGCACCCGCAGAACGTGCTGCAGTCGGTCTTCATCATCGGCAACAACGGCAAGGTGGTCGGTGGCAGCGGCCCGCCCGGGCTCGCCTTCAACCCGACCACGGCGACCTCGATGAACGGCAACCCGGTGCTGGTCACCGCCAAGGGTGAGCTGCCCGACGGCCCCGACGAGATCGCGATCGACGTCGACGCCGCCAAGAAGGCCGACTACGACATCGGCGACACCGTCACGCTGGCCACCGGCGCCACCCCGCCGACGATGAAGGCGAAGCTGACCGGGCTCGTCGAGTTCGGCTCCGGCGGCCTCAACGGCGCGACCCTGACCGTCTTCGACACGAAGTTCCTCCAGAAGAAGTTCTTCGGCGGCCGCGACGTCTACACCTCCATCTCACTGAACGCCGCCGACGGGGTCTCCCAGACCCAGCTGCGCGACGCCGCCCAGAAGGTGCTGCCCAAGGGAGTCGAGGCGCGCACCGGTGACGACGCGGTCGAGGAGAACCAGGCCAGCCTCGACGAGATCCTGGGCTTCCTGAAGACGTTCCTGCTGGTCTTCGCCGGCGTCGCCCTGGTGGTCGGCGTCTTCCTGATCATCAACACCTTCTCGATCCTGGTCGCCCAGCGCAGCCGCGAGCTCGCCCTGCTGCGGGCCCTCGGCGCCTCGCGCGGGCAGGTCAACCGGTCGGTGATCAGCGAGGCGGTCGTGGTCGGGCTGGTCGGGTCGACCCTCGGGCTCGGAGTGGGCTACCTGCTCGCGTTGTTCCTGAGATTCCTGTTCGGGCAGTTCGGGCTCGACCTCGGGGGCGCCGAGTTCCCGGTCACCGGCTGGACCGTCTTCTGGTCGTACGCCGTCGGGCTGGTCGTCACCACGATCGCCGCGGTGCTGCCCGCCGTACGCGCATCCCGCATCCCGCCGATCGCGGCGCTCCGCGACGACGTCGCTCTGCCCGAGGCGACCCTGCGCAAGCGGATGGTCGTCGGCACCGTGCTGGTAGTGCTGGGCGCCGCGGGCATGGCCGGTGGACTGATCGGGTCCGGCACGCTCGGACTGGTGCTGATCGGTGGCGGCATCCTGCTGATCCTGATCGGCGTGGCGCTGATGAGCGCGCTGCTCGGCCGGCCGCTGCTCACCCTCTTCGGCGCGATCTACCGCAGGCTGTTCGGCAGTGTCGGCAACCTCGCCGCGCAGAACACGCTGCGCAACCCGCGCCGCACCGGCGCGACCGCCAGCGCACTGATGATCGGCCTGGCCCTGATGTCGATGATGTCGATCTTCGGGGCGTCGGCGTCGGCGTCGACCGATGCCGCGATCGGCACGTCGCTGACCTCGCAGTTCATCGTCTCCAACGTGGTGGGCCAGCCGTTCTCGCCCGACGTGGCCCGTCAGGTCCGCAAGCTCGACACCGTCGAGGGTGTGGCCTCGGTGCGCCAGGGCTACCCCAAGGTCAAGGGGAGCACCGTCTACGCCGCCGCGATGCGCGCACAGGACATCAAGTTCGCCTTCCGCATCCCGGTCTCGTCGGGCAACCTTGCCGATCTCGGCCCCGGCAAGGCGGCTGTCGCCGAAGGGCAGGCCGAGGACAAGGGGCTCTCCATCGGCGACTCGGTCACCCTCGACTTCCAGGCAGGCAAGGTGAAACTCGAGGTCGTCGCGATCTTCGACGGCGTCGGCGTGGTGCCCGGCAACTACCTCGTCACCCCCGACACGCTCACCAAGGGCGGCCTCGTGCCGCTCGACTCGATGGTCTTCGTGACCAAGAAGGACGGCGCCTCGACCGACGACCTGAAGGACCAGATCGACGAGATCACCAAGGACCTTCCGACCGTCACCGTCAAGGACCCCGAGGGGTACGCCGACGAGCAGAAGACCCAGATCAACCAGTTCCTCTACATGATCTACGGGCTGCTCGGACTGTCGGTGATCATCGCGATCCTCGGCGTCGTCAACACGTTGAGCCTCTCGGTCATCGAGCGCACCCGCGAGGTCGGCCTGCTCCGCGCGGTCGGCCTCAGCCGGCGCCAGCTGCGCACGATGATCCGGCTCGAGTCGGTGGTCGTCGCGGTCTTCGGTGCCCTGCTCGGCATGGTGATGGGCGTGGTCTTCGGGTCCACGCTGGTGTGGGCGCTGGCCGACCAGGGGCTCACCGAGCTCTCGATCCCGTGGGGGCTGCTGGTCGTCTTCGTGGTCGCCTCCGGGGTGCTCGGCGTACTCGCCGCGGTGTTCCCGGCCCGGCGGGCGGCGAAGCTCGACGTGCTGCGGGCGATCGCCACCGAGTAGCCCGAGGGGGTCGTGTCTCCCGGGACGACCTGCCCCAGCCGAACAGTCAGACTCCGTAGTCCCAACGGGTCATCTTCACCGCAAACGCCGGAGAGGCGGGCGCGGGCGCTGCGACACTCGCGACGTGGACCAGGCCCTCGACTTCACGACCGCGCCGCCGCGCAAGCACGTCGCGGTGCGCGAATACGTGCGCGACCTCATCCACGGCCTGCCCGCCGGGTCGCCGGCGCCCTCCGAGCGCGAGCTGGTGCAGCGGTTCGGCGTGGCCCGGATGACGGTCCGTCAGGCCATCGAGGCGCTGGTCGCCGAGGGCCTGCTCGACCGGATCCCCGGCAAGGGCACCTTCGTCAGCGAGCCCCGGACCCGCGTCGGGGAGCTGCGCAGCTTCACCGACGAGATGAGCAGCCGCGGCCTCCTCGCGGAGTCGCAGACCCTCGTCGCCAGGCTCGAGAAGGCCGGCCCCGGCGTGGCGCGCGCGCTGACGATCAGTGAGGGCGACGCCGTGATCCGCTGGCAGCGGCTGCGGCGTGCCGACGGCGAGACGATGTGCATCGAGAACGCCTACCTCTCCGAGGTGCTGCTGCCCGGCTTCCTGCAGGCCGCACTGCCGGTGAGCCTCTACGCCGAGCTCGAGGACCGCGGCCTGCGTCCGACCTGGGCCGAGGACTCCGTCAGCGCCGCGATCGCCACGGCCGAGGAGTCCGACCTGCTCGGCATCGCCGCCGGATCGCCGGTGCTGCGCGTGGCGCGGCGGGCGTTCATGGACGACAAGGCGGTCGAGGTCTCACGCTCGACCTACCGCGCCGACCGCTTCACCCTCTGGGTCCAGTTCGCCGCCCACTGACCTGTCGACAGTTCACGTCGACCCGTCGCCAGTTCACGTCGACCTGTCGCCAGTTCACGCGGCGCACAGAAACTCACGACGGGTCGACCAGAACTCACGACAGGTCGATCAATGCCGCGTCGGGAGTGGCAACGGCAATAGGCTGCGCCGCATGAGCCTCCTCCTCGAAGTCGCGATCCGCAGTGAGCGCGACGTGATGGGAGCCCAGGAGGGCGGAGCCGACCGGCTGCTGCTGACCGACGCCAACGGGCGTTCGCCCGACCTCACCGCCGCCTCCGTGGCGCTGCGTGAGGCCGACATCCCGGTGCGCATCGTGCTGCGCCTCAACGACTCGTTCACCACCACCGGCGGCGAGTTCACCCGGCTGGTCGGCCTCGCCCAGGAGTACGTCGCACTGGGCGCCGAGGGTGTCGCGTTCGGGTTCCTCGACGCCGACCTCGACATCGACGAAGCCACCTGCCGAGCGCTCGCCGAGTCACTCGAGGGCGTGCCGTGGACGTTCCACGACGCGGTCGACTCGGGCCTCGACACCCGCCGCGTCTGGCGCTCACTTCTCCAGCTGCCCGGCCTGGACGGCGTACTCACCTCGGGATCGCCGCAGGGTCTCGGCGTCGGGTACGACGACCTGCTGGCCACCGCCCAGGCGGACGAACGGGCGGCGGCGCTGATGCTGCCCGGTCAGGGCCTGTTGCCCGAGCATGTGCCGTGGCTGGCCCGCGCGGGGGTCACCAAGTTCCACATCGGCATCCAGGCTCGCCCCGGTGCGTCGTACAAGTCGTACGTCGACTCCGGTCACGTCCGCTCGTGGCGGCTCCTGCTCGACTCCTGAGCCGGGGCGGGCGACTCGACCGGGCAGAACCCACACGATGTCGATGGTGAGGTCAGGCGTCGAGCGCGGGCAGGTCGTCGGCGTCGACGATGCGGTAGGCATACCCCTGCTCCGCGAGGAACCGCTGCCGGTTCTGCGCGAAGTCCGCGTCAACCGTGTCGCGCGAGACGATCGTGTAGAAGTGCGCGGACTTGCCCTCCGACTTGGGGCGCAGCAGCCGGCCGAGGCGCTGGGCCTCCTCCTGGCGTGACCCGAAGGACCCGGAGACCTGGATGGCGACCTCCGCCGAGGGCAGGTCGATGGAGAAGTTGGCGACCTTCGAGACCACCAGCAGCCCGATCTCGCCGGACCGGAAAGCCTCGAACAACCGCTGCCGTTCACGCACGGTCGTCTCACCCTTGATCACCGGCGCGTCGAGGGCCGCGGCGAGCTCGTCGAGCTGGTCGATGTACTGCCCGATCACCAGCGTGGGTTGGCCGGAGTGCTGCTGGACCAGCCGCTTGACCACGTCGATCTTGTGGTGCGTGCACGCGGCCAGCCGGTAGCGCTCCTCCGGCTCCGCCACCGCATAGGCCATCCGCTCGGCAGACGGCAGCGTCACCCGCACCTCGACGCAGTCGGCCGGCGCGATGTAGCCCTGCGTCTCGATGTCCTTCCACGGCGCGTCGAAGCGCTTCGGCCCGATCAGCGAGAACACGTCACCCTCGCGGCCGTCCTCACGCACCAGCGTGGCGGTGAGGCCCAGGCGTCGCCGGGCCTGCAGGTCGGCGGTCATGCGGAAGATCGGCGCGGGAAGGAGGTGCACCTCGTCGTACACGACCAGGCCCCAGTCGCGCGCGTCGAGCAGCTCGAGGTGCGGGTAGGCGCCCTTCCGCCGCAGCGTGAGCACCTGGTACGTCGCGATGGTGACCGGCCGGATCTCCTTGACGGCGCCGGAGTACTCGCCGATCTCGTCCTCGGTCAGGGTCGTCCGCCGGACCAGCTCGTCCTTCCACTGCCGCGCGGACACGGTGTTGGTGACCAGGATCAGTGTGGTCGCCTGTGCGTGGCCCATCGCCGCGGCACCGACGATCGTCTTGCCCGCACCACAGGGGAGCACGACGACACCGGAGCCGCCGTGCCAGAACGACTCGGCCGCCTCGGCCTGGTAGTTGCGCAGGTGCCAGCCCTCTTCGCGCAATGCGATCGGGTGCGACTCGCCGTCGACGTAGCCGGCGAAGTCCTCGGCCGGCCAGCCGAGCTTCAACAGTGCCTGCTTGAGATTGCCGCGCTCGGAGCCGTGGACGACGACCGTCTCGTCGTCGACCCGGTCGCCGATCATGCCCTTGATCTTCTTGGCGCGCAGCACCTCCTCGAGCACCGGCTTGTCGGTGGAGGAGAGCACCAGCCCGTGCACCGGGTGCTTGTCGAGGCGAAGCCGCCCGAAGCGCGACATCGTCTCGGCGATGTCGACCAGCAGTGCGTGCGGCACGGAGTAGCGGGAGTACTTCAGCAGCGTGTCGACGACCTGCTCGGCGTCGTGACCGGCGGCGCGGGCGTTCCACAGCCCGAGCGGCGTCAGCCGGTAGGTGTGCACGTGCTCCGGCGAGCGTTCGAGCTCGGCGAACGGCGCGATCGCCCGTCGGCAGTCGGCAGCGTCGTCGTGGTCGATCTCCAGCAGCAACGTCTTGTCGGACTGGACGATCAGGGGTCCGTTCACAGGGCCTTGCTCTCGGGGAGTTCGTCGGCGAGTGGCACGGAGGCGACCTTCTTGCGGGCGCGGTACGCCGCCACGTTGGCCCGCGACGAGCACCGGTCGGAGCAGTAGCGGCGCGACTGGTTCGGCGAGGTGTCGACGTAGACGTTGGTGCACGGCGACGCCGCGCAGACTCCCAGCCGGGTGGGGCCGAGGTCGCAGACCAGCGTGGCCAGCCCGAGCAGGGCCTCGGAGACCAGCAGCTCGGAGACCGACGCGGCCCGGTTGGCGACGTGCAGGTGCAGGTTGCCCAGGTCGTGGTCGGAGATCATCGGCGTCACCGGGTGCCGGTCGAGCAGGTCGTTGAGGCCGGCCACGACAGTCTTCACGTCGTCGTCGCCCGAGGCCACGAAGACGGGCCGCAGGTCGTCGGCGAACCGGCGCAGGTGCGCGACGTCCTTCTCGGTGGTCTGGCTGTGCAGCCACTCACGGCGGGAGAGGAAGTCGATGAGGTCGTCGACGTCTGCGATGTCTGCGTTGAGCAGACTCGCAGCCGACTCGGCGTACCTGATGAAATCCACGGGCCCAGTCTACGTTTCCGCACCAGTGACATTCCGGACGGCCGTGATCCGGTGGATCGAGAACGCGCGCCGGTCGTCGCTGCGGTGGTCGTACGCCGTGAGCTGGCCGCCCTCGACGCGCACCGGGTCGACCACGCGCTCGGTGGCGGTGCCGTGGTTGTCGAGGTAGCCGATCCACACGCTGGTGCCCGACTCGATCGCGGCTCGCAGCATGGCCAGCGAGTCGGCCGGCGTGGTGGCGGTGCGGGCCTCGGGACGCAGGTCGCGGGCCCGGTCGCCGGCCCGGATCGCCGCGACCGCGTGGGTCACCTGGGCCTGCGCGCGGGCGGCGTCACGCCCGGTGGTGCGCTGCTTGGGCGTGCGGGCCCGGCGTACGGCGGGGCGCGCGACGTGCACGGTGCCGTCCTCGGCCTCGACCACGGGTGCGGCGCCGAGCTCGCGCAGGCGGGGCAGCAGCACGTCGATCGGGGTGGTGCTGATCAACACCGTGGGGGCGATCCGCCGCAGGCCGAGCGTGGAGGCGCCGCGAAGGTGCAGGAGGGCCTCGAGGGCGGCCTCGTCGTCGGTGCGGAGGAACGCCTCGGCGTAGCCGACCCGCAGCGAGCCGTAGGTGCGAGCGGTGTCGTCGACCAGGTAGGCCAGCGGCTGGGGGATCTCGGTACGCGACACAGAGGTGAGGAACGCGTGGATCTCGTGGGAGGTCCAGCCGGCGTCGAGGGCCCGACGCACCGACGAGGAGGAGAAGCGGTAGGTGGTGGCGCCGCCGCGGGACTCGACGTCGGCGATCAGCTGCAACTTGGCGGCCAGCGCGGACTCCAGCGGCCCCGGGGCGATCGCGGTGAGGTCGCCCTGGATGAGGATGTGGTCGAGCGGCTCGGGCAGCAGCGGCGCCAGGGCTGCGACGGCCTCGTCGCGGGAGCCGGACACCAGTCGCCGGCCGAAGTCGGAGAGCCCGCCGAGCCCGGTCACGCCGACCAGGGCCGCCTCCTCGGTCGACCACGCGACGAGGCGGGGCAGTGTGGAGGGGCGACGGGGCCGCAGCCACTGCACGCGCGCCACCAGGGACGGGACGCCGGTGGCCGTTGCCAGCACCGTGCCGGGCTCGAGTGCGGCGAGCTGGGCCAGCGAGACCAGCCGGGTGTCGACCAGGTGCGGGTCCACCAGGCCGGGTGCCAGCGCGTTCAGCGACTTGCCGGCGGAGTCCTTGGCGCCCACCATCCCCGAGACGCGTGGGCTGGACAGCCAGGCCTGGGCCAGGTCTGCCCAGCGCTCGGCGAACGGCTTGCGGCACCACGCGTCGTACGCGTCGGTGGGGATCCAGTTGTCGGCCACGTCGGCCGAGACGGTCGCGACCAGGCCGGCGGCGGCGGCCAGCTCGACCAGGAACCCGGCCTCGCGCAGGTCGACGTGGAGCAGCACGCCGGCGGCCTTGAGGTCGCGGACGGCCAGCCCGCCCGTGCGCAGGACGGGTGGCGGAGCCGTGCCCCACGCATCGAGCAGAAGCTCCACCCGGCGTACGACGTCGAACGCGGCACCGGCCGCGGCCCCTGAGGTCATGGACGCGTCGCGCTCGCTGGTCAGCAGCTCTGGCAGGGGTACGGCGGCGCCGTCGTACTCGCCCCCGCGGGGCAGCAGCTCGGCGACGACACTGAGCGGTCGGGGTCCGGCGGACGACTCCCAGACCAGGGCGAGGTCGAGCAGTCGGGCGAGGTCAGGATCGTCGGCCGATCGGGTTTCGCCGTCGGTCACGAGGGCATGAAGCAGCCAGAGCTCGGCGCGGGTGAGTCGGTCGAGCGCGCGGAGGACAGAGGCCCTGGTGGCCGCCCGCGAGGCAAGCTGAGACGAATCCTGAGGAGCGGGAGTGGCCAGATCGGGGCGGGCGCGCAGCAACTGCGCGAGACGAGTTTCGGGCCACGCACGAAGTTGGTCCGCCAATGAGCGGAACGCCGGATCGGATCCGGCGGCGGGGGAGGCGACCATCCCACTCACGCTACTAGTCAGTGTGGCTGAGGCCCTAACCTGTCGGTGCGGGCATCTCAGGGAGCGCTGGGAGTGACCCGCATGTTGACCGGGACAGTGAGGAGTGGCGTGGCCGTGGTTCATCTCCAGTGTGGTGCCGCCACCGACGTCGGGCGGGTGCGCTCGACCAACGAGGACGCGCACTTCGCGTCGTCACCCGTCTTCGTGGTCGCCGACGGCATGGGCGGCCACCAGGCCGGAGACATCGCCAGCGCGATCGTCGTCGAGGAGTTCGCCCGCCTGGCCCACGACGGCTACGACTCGAGCAAGGCCCCCGAGGTGGTCACCGAGTCCCTGAAGCGTTGCCAGCGCAGCATCCAGCAGTACGGCGAGGAGCACCGCAACGAGGGCGACGGCGACTGGTACGCCGGAACGACGGTCGCCGCTGCCGTGCTCTGCGAGGACGAGGAGGGCGCCAAGTGGCTGCTCACCAACCTCGGTGACTCGCGCATCTACAAGCTGCACAACGGCAGCCTCGACCAGGTCTCGGTCGACCACTCCCTGGTGCAGGAGCTGCTCGACTCCGGCGAGATCAACGCCGAGGAGGCCGCCACCCACCCCGAGCGGCACGTGATCACCCGGGCGCTCGGCGGACCGGTGTTCCGCGACCCCGACTTCTTCGTGCTGCCGCTCTCGTCGGCCGAGCGTCTCGTGCTCTGCTCCGACGGGGTCAGCGGCATGATCGCCGACCACGTGATCCACCAGATCGTGTCCACCACCGACGACCCGCGCGACGCGGCCGAGGCACTCGTCTCGGCGGCGGTCGCGGCGGGCGGCGAGGACAACGCGACCGCTGTCGTGGTCGATGTGGTGGGATTGACCGAGAGCGCGACGCCCCACGTGTTGCGCACCGAACCTGTGAGCCTGGAAGAGAAGTTGGGGGCACTCCCATGAACGACGCTCCACAGAACGCCATCCGCAGCTACCGCCCGGGCGGGTGGTACGCCGTCTTCGGCGAGCACGCCTGCGTGCTCCTGCCGGAGAGTGAGAAGCCGCGGGTGGCCGCACTCTGGGAGCTGGTCGACGCCGGAGCCGGCTTCGACGAGTTGCTCGACGCGCTGATCGCGACGGGACTGCGTTCCCTGCCCGGCTTCGTGCTGGTCAGCACTGCCGAGGACCCGACCCGCATCGTCCTGCGTGGCGCCGCCCGCGCCGTGGTGACCCTCGAGAGCGGCGAGGCCGTCGACGTCGACGGTGGCGCCGCCGCCACCTGGGTCGAGCAGGCGCTGTCGGGTGTGGCCTCGCTCCAGCTGGTGCTCGAGGACGCCGAGGAGGCGGTCGACTTCGGCATCCGTGGCGGACTCGTCCGGGTCTCGCGCGTCGACCAGCCGCCGGTCTCTTCAGGCACGGTGGCCCCGGTCGCCGGTGCCGCCGCCGCGTCCGTGCCCACGGCTGCCTCGGGGGAGTCCGAGGTGGCGCCGGCCGATGCCGGCCAGTCGAGCGGTGCCGGTGCGGGTGTCGGTGTCGGTGCACCCGCCACGCCGTACGCCGCCCCGGTGGTGGCGCCCGTGGTCGGGTTCGACCCGCTCACCGACGACCTGCCCGAGCACGCCTATGCGCAGGAGCCCGTGGTCGAGGAACCCGCAGCCGACGAGATCGCCGGTGCGCGGTCCGGTGAGACGCCGAGCGTCGAGGCGCCGGCGGTCGAGGAGCCGGCGGTCGTCGACGAGCCGATCGTCGACGAGCCCCCGGCGGCGCCGGTCGAGGACCTGCCGATCGCCGACGAGCCCGTCGCCTACGAACCCGTCGTCGACGAGGTGCCCGAGGCGGGTGCCGACGCACCGACCGAGGCCCACGCCTTCCCGTTCTTCAACGACCCCGACCCCGAGACCGGCGAGCTGCCGGCCGTGCAGGACGCCGACGCGCCCGCCAAGTCGGCGTGGGGCGACCCGGAGCCGGTGCCCGAGCAGGCGCCCGAGGCGCCCGCCAAGTCCGCGTGGGGCGACCCGGAGCCCGTGCCAGAGCCGGTGGCCGAGGAGGCTCCGGTCGAGCAGGCGCCCGAGGCGCCCGCCAAGTCCGCTTGGGGAGACCCCGAGCCGGCCCCGGCCGCCGAGGCGCCCGCCGAACCAGCGTGGGGCCAGCCGGAGCAGCCCGCCGCCGAGACGGGCCAGGCACCTGCCGCGGCCGCACCCCCGTCCGAACCCGCGTGGGGCCAGCCGCAGCCTCCTGCCGACGCGACCCAGCCACCGTCCGCGCCTCCCGCCGAACCGGCCTGGGGCCAGCCGCAGCAGGGCAACGTCTACACGCCGTCCGAGGCGCCCTCGAACCCGTTCGCTCCCGGGGCCGACAACCCCGCCGAGCCGCCGATGTGGGAGCCGCCGGCCCCGGCGTCCGCACCGCAGTGGGGAGCACCGCAGGCGCCCGAGGCCCCGGCCTGGGGCAACCAGGGTGACGTGCAGGACGCCGACCACGACGGCAACACCGCCGCCGGCGGCTACCAGGCCGACCAGTTCGCGCGCCAGCACCCCGGCATCCCCGGCCAGCCGCCGGCACCCAGCGTGACCGCGCACGCGGTCGCCCGCCTGGTGTTCTCCAGCGGCGAGACCATCGACGTCGACCGTGCCGTCCTGGTCGGGCGCGCCCCCGAGGCGCGCCGGTTCACCTCCACCGACCAGCCGCGCCTGGTCACCGTGCCGAGTCCGAACCAGGAGATCTCCTCGACCCACCTCGAGGTGCGTCCGGGCTCCGGCGTCGACCACGGCAGCGCCATCGTCACCGACATGGGCTCGACCAACGGAACCGTGCTGACCCAGCCCGGGTTCGCCCCCGAGGACCTCCAGCCCGGCATTGCCGTACAGCTGCTGCCCGGCTCGGTGATCGACCTCGGTGACGGAGTCACCATCCAGGTCACCAGCCTCTGAGCCGGCGCCCGCCGCCATGTCCCTGAACTCCGAGAGCGCGCTCGCGGCCGAGCCGGAACGGCGCTTCCAGGCGTTCGTCGTGGACCGGGCGGTGGCGTGGTCGCTGTTCGCGGCCGCGGGTGTGGCGGCGTGGTGGTGGTTCTTCCGCGAGGGCAGTCCGTGGCCCGGCGTCGCGCTCGTCGCCGGCACGGTCCTCGTGGTCAGCGTGGTCTTCGCGGTGCTGCTCGGCACCAGGGGGACCTCGCCCGGCAAGGCCCTGTTCGGACTCCGCGTCGTCTCCCACGAGGGCGGCGGACCGATCGGCGTCGGCAAGGCACTGCTGCGCACCCTCGTCGTCGGCCTCGGTTCGTTGCCGATGTTCGGGCTCGGGCTGGCCACGCTCGCGTGGACCGCGGTCGAGGACCGCTCCCGCGAACGCCGTGGCTGGCACGACCAGGTGGCCGGATCGGTGGTCGTCGACGTACGCCCCCGGCCGGTGGCCGAGGTGGCCGTCGAGGAACGCCCGCGCCACGTGGTCAACCTGACGGCGATGAAGCTGGTGCCGGTGCGGCACGCCCCGAAGCCCGTCGGGGCGGCCCTCTCGGGTGCGCCCGGCCGCACGTCGGCAGGCCCGGCGACCGGCCCCACCACGGGCACACGAACCGGCACGCCGACCGGCACACCAACGGGCCGGCCCACCAGCACGCCGACCGCACCGCCCGCGCTCTCCCCGGAGCCACCGGCCCCACCCACCCAGGTGCCTGCGGCCCGACCCGTCCAGGCACCGGAGCCGCAACCGCCGGCACCGCGGCCAGCCGTGCAGCTGCCGCAGGCGCCCACGGCCCCTCGCCAGGCCGGGCGCAACGACGGGCTGTCCGACCGCACGGTGCCCGGCGGCGTCGTCGAGCATCCCGACGCCCCGTCGACCAGCCCCGGTCCGCGGACGCGGGTCACCTGGCGGATCACCTTCGACTCCGGTGAGACGTTCGTGGTGGAAGGTCTCGGCGTCCTCGGACGCCAGCCCGTCGGGCGGCCGGGGGAGCCGGTGCGCCACGTCGTACCCCTGCGTTCGGAGGACATGTCGATCTCCAAGACGCACGCACAGTTTCACCTGGCCTCCGACGGGGCACTGGTGTTCATCGACCGAGGGTCCACCAACGGTTCGCTGCTCGTCCGCAAGGGTGTGTCGCGCGAACTCACGGCGGGTCGCCCTGCCACGCTGGTCGACGGTGACCGCGTGGTCTTCGGCGATCGCCAGATGAAGGTTTCCAGGGAGGACCAATGAACACACACTGCATGCTCGAGGAGATCTGTCGATGGCTGTGATCCAGGCACGGGGGCTCGGCAAGGCCTACAAGGGCAAGACTGCCGTGAACAACCTGTCGTTCGACGTCCGGCCCGGCACGGTGACCGGCTTCCTCGGGCCCAACGGCTCGGGCAAGTCCACCACGATGCGGCTGATGCTCGGCCTCGACAACGGCCACGGCACCTGCACGTTCGACGGCCACCCGTTCGCGTCGTACGACGTCCCGATGCAGCACGTGGGCGCCTTGCTGGAGGCCAAGCCGTTCCACCCGACGCGCACCGCGCGCAACCACCTGCGCATGATCGCCGCGCCGAACTCGATCCCCGACACCCGCGTCGACGAGGTGCTCGGCATGGTCGGGCTCGCCGACGTGGCCAACAAGGAGCCGGGCACGTTCTCCCTCGGCATGGGCCAGCGCCTCGGCCTGGCCGCCGCGCTGCTGGGCAACCCGCACACGTTGATCCTCGACGAGCCGGCCAACGGCCTCGACCCGCAGGGCATCCGCTGGATGCGCGACCTGCTCAAGAGCCTGGCTTCCGAGGGCCGCTCGGTCTTCGTCTCCAGCCACCTGCTAAGCGAGATGGCCCTGATGGCCGACGAGCTCGTGGTCATCGGTCGCGGTCGCATGATCGCCAACGGCCCGGTGGAGGACTTCACCAGGCAGAGCAGTGCCAACCACATCAAGGTGCGCACCCCGCAGGCGCACGACCTGGCCGCGCTGATCGGCCAGAGGCTGGCCGGCCAGGGCTCGGTCAAGGCGGTCACTCCCGGCGAGCTCAGCGTGGTCGGCCTGACCGCCGACGACATCGGCGACATGGCCTTCGACAACCAGATCCGGCTGCACGAGCTGTCCACGATCCAGGCCAGCCTCGAGGACGCGTTCCTCGAGCTGACCGGTGGGTCGGAGGAGTACCAGGCGCAGAACCCGGTGCCCCACCGGCCGCAGGCCCCCGCATTCGGTGGCCCGCAGCCCGGCCCACCGCAGGGTTCCTACGGCCAGCCCCCGCAGGGTCAGTACGGCCAGCAGCCGCCGTACGCCGGCCAGCCCGGCCAGCAGCAGCCGTACGCCGGCCAGCAGCAGCCCCCGGTCTACGGACAGCCCGGCCAGCAGCCCGGCCAGTGGGCGCAGCCGCCCCAGCAGACCCCACCACCCCAGCAGGCGCCCCGTGACGGCGGCGACGACCAGTCAGGAGACCGGGCATGACCGCCGCGTTGAGGTACGAATGGCGACGGCTGACCACCCTGCACTCCACGTGGTGGATCACCGGTGCCGCGATCGCGGTCAGCGCCGGCTTCACGTTCGTGGTGGCGATGCTGATCCGGCTGAACATCCCCTCCGAGCTGAAGGGGTCGGTCGACAAGGACGACTCGCGGTTCTTCCTCGAGGCCGGGATGACCCAGTTCTCCAACGTCGACCCGGTGTTCTACCTGATCGCCTTCGCCATCGCGATCCTGGGCATCCTGTCGTGGGGCCACGAGTACCGCCACGGCATGATCCGCGCGACCCTGACCGCCGTGCCGAACCGCACCGCGGTGTGGAGCGCCAAGTTCATCACCGTCGGCGCCTGGGTGGCCGCGGCCGTGTTGGTGGCCTGCGTGCTGTCGCTGGCCTGCACGCTGCTGTGGTTCGCCAGCCTCGACTTCGAGTACGACTGGGCCGAGCTCGGGCTCTCCATCCTGCAGCGCATGGTCTACACCGTGCTGCTGACCTGGCTGGTGATGGCGGTGACCGAGCTGATCCGGCACCAGACCTTCGCGTTGGTGCTGCTCTACCTGTGGCCGCTGGGCGTCGAGACCCTGCTGCGGGCGATGCTGCTGATCTTCGGCATCTTCAACCCCGGCATCTCCGACTCCGCACGCTTCCTGCCGTTCAACGCGGGCGGCCGGATCATCCAGGACTTCGGGCTGACCAACGGCTACGAGTCGAACTCCGGACTCTTCGACAACCCGCTGAGCCCGCTGGGCGCGCTGATCATCTTCGGCGGCATGACCGCGGTGCTGATGGCCGGCTCGCTCTACAGCTTCAAGACCCGCGACGCCTGACCCACCTGTCGCCAGTTCTGTTCGAGCCGCCGTGAGTTTTGATCGAGCCGTCGCCAGTTCTGATCGAGCCGTCGTGAGTTCGGGTCCTCCGGCAGAACTGGCGACAGGTCGCCCCGAACTGGCGACAGGTTGCTGAGAACTGGCGACAGGTCAGCGGGTGAGGACGAGGGGGATGCGGACCCGCGTGCCGTTGGCCCCGCGCCAGGTCACCGACCCGCTGTCGGCGGCACCACGCATCGGCGTACGCCGCAGCACGTGCACGTGGAACGAGCGGGTGTCTCCCGGGGCGATCTTGAGGGCGGCCGGCACCACGGTGACGATGTGCGTGTCGAAGCCCGTCGCCTCGGACGAGTAGTACATCGCCTTGGGGCCGACGTTGGTCACCCGGCGAGTGATGATCGTGCCGCGGGCCGGTACCCGGCGCTCGGCCGAGGGCAGGTTCAGCACGGAGGGATCACGACCGGCGTCGAGCGCGCGGCGGTACGCCGAGGGCGGCAGGTCGAAGACCAGGCCGGGCCGCGCGTCGTCGTCCGAGCGGACGATGCCGGCACCCTGACGGAGGGCGCTGGGGCGGTGGTCGGCCTGCCGGCTGGTGGTCATCAGGGCCGAACGCACGCGGTTGGCGCTCCAGTTCGGGTGGGCGGAGCGCAGGCTCGCGGCCAGGCCGCTCACTCGTGCCGTGGCGCCGGACGTGCCGCTGAGCAGCTCCCAGTTGCCGTTGCCGGCCGCCGGGGACGTGGCCGCCAGCAGTCCGAAACCGGGTGCCACGAGGTCGGGCTTGACCACGCCCGCGTCTGCGGAGCCGCGCGCCGACCAGGGGAGTACGGCGGGCGCACCGGCCGCACCACGGGTGTGCACGAGCCGGCCGCGCAGGATTCCGGGAGCGGCGACCGCACGACGCAGCCGGGCGCCTTCGGTGGCGTCGACGTGGAGAGTCGGCACGGAGTGGAAGTCGGCGCTCAGGCTCTCACCGGGTGCGTTGACCAGCACCATGCCGACGCCGTCGGCCAGGCGGACGGCCGCGGACTTGTCGACCCGGGCCACCTGGCCGCGTTCACACAGCACGATGCGGTCGGCGGCACGTGCGGCGTCGAGCGCGCCGGGCAGGCACAGTCGGGCCTCGGCCGGCGTACGACCGGGAGCGGGGACGTCGGCGGCCAGGACCACCGGTGCACGGTGAGGCAGGCTGCGCGCGGTGAGGATGCCGGTGATCGGCGCACCGGAGGGAAGTTCGAGCGCGCCGCTGCGGTCGGGGCCGGAGCTGGCGCCGACCGTGGTCACCCACGGGTGCTGGTAGCCGGCCGAACGGTGGTCGTTGCCGGCGGCGGCGGTCACGAAGATGTCGCGCTCGGCCGCCCCGAGCAAGGCCAGGTCGACGGTGTCGGGGGCACCGGCACCGGGCGAGGCCACGGACACGTTGAGCACGTCGACCCGGTCGTGCACCGCGCGGTCGATGGCGCTGACCACGTCGGCGGTCGAGCAGCCGTCGTCGGCCGGGTCGGGGGCCGACCAGCAGGCCTTGTAGACGGCCAGGCGGGCGTCGGGGGCGGTGCCGGAGAACGTGCCGAGCCGGCGTCCGGACGAGATCGCGGTGACCTTCGCGTTGCCGGCGGCGACCGAGGCCACCTTCGTGCCGTGGCCGGAGTCGTCGCGTGGGGACAGCTCGGCGGAGGAGCGCAGGTTGTCGGCGCCGAAGCCGGTCACGAACCAGGTCGCGGAGGCGATCTTGCCGTTGCAGTCGCTGCTCGACCAGGTCGCGGACGCCTCGCAGGTGCCGCGGAAGTCGGTCGGGAGGGCGCCCAGTGACGTGGTGGACACCAGGGCCGGGGTGTCGGGCGAGATGCCGCTGTCGACCACGCCGATCACCGTGCCCCGACCACCCGAACCGCGCGGCACGGGTCCGGCGGACAACGAGTCGGCGGTCGTACCGGCCAGGGAGCGGATGTCGTTGCGCTCGACCAGGGCGACGCCGGGGAGGCCGCGCGCGAGGCGGGCCTGGTCGGCGGAGAGTGCGACGGCGAAGCCGTTGAGCGCGGTGGTCCAGCGGTAGACCGGGTCGTCGGCGTCGAGGAGCTCCAGCGTGTCGTCCTGCTGGGCGAGCATGCTCGTGCGAAGGTTGGCCGCGGACTCAGCACTACGGTCACCGGCCGTGCCGGGACCGTCGAGGGTGATCAGGTAGAGCGAATCGGTGGGTTCGGCGGAGACCGGCACCGGGTTCAGGGCAGCACACAGGCCCACCCCTGCCAGGGCGGCGCCCAGCACCATGCGTCGCATCACAGAACCCACAAGTCGCAGCAGTTACCGAAACCCCCATGGTGGCAGCGTCGGGGGGCGGTTTCAATTCCGTCCCCACAAGGCGCTGGGCACCTGCACCTAGGCTGTCACACATGACGGGCCCTGTGGTCGGTTTCGACCTCGACATGACGCTGATCGACACCGTTCCGGGATTCGCGGCCACGTTGGCGGCGCTCGGCGACGAGCTCGGCGTCGACTTCCCGGTCGAGGAGATGACCCGCCGGCTCGGCCCGCCGCTGGAGATGATGCTGCGCGACCACCTCCCGGAGGAGCAGGTCAACCCGGCCGGCGACCGCTTCCGGGCGCTCTACCCGGACCTGGCCATTGCCTCGGTGTCGGTGTTCCCGGGTGCGCACGAGTCCCTGGCCGCCGTACGCCGACTGGGCGGTCGCAACATCCTGGTCACCGGCAAGGTGGCCACCAACGCGCAACGCCACGTCGACCACCTCGGTCTCGACATCGACCACCTCGAAGGGTGGGTGTGGGGTGTCGGGAAGGCCGACGTGCTCCGCAAGGAGGGCGCGACGATCTACGTGGGCGACCACGTGCACGACGTCGAAGGCGCGCTGGCGGCGGGCATCCTCAGCGTCTCCGTGCTCACCGGCGGCTGCACCCGCGAGGAGCTCGAGGCGGCCGGGACCCACGTCGTGCTCGACGACCTCACCGCTTTTCCGGCCTGGCTCGACGACCACCTCGGAATCGCATTGGCCTCCGGGTGACGTCGCACCATAGGCTCCGCATGCAGGACTGCGTCGTACGACCGGGCGCAGCACGATCAGGCAGCGCGCACGCAGGTAGCGCACATCAGAGAGGGGCACTCCAGTGCCTACTGGCAAGGTGAAGTGGTACGACGCCGAGAAGGGTTTCGGCTTCCTGTCCCAGACGGACGGCCCCGACGTCTACGTACGCGCCGAGGCCCTTCCTGAGGGAACCACCGTGCTCAAGGCCGGCACCAAGGTCGAGTTCGGCATCGCCCAGGGCCGCAAGGGCGACCAGGCCCTCCAGGTGAAGCTGGTCGACGCCCCGGTGTCCGTGGCGCGCAACAAGTCCAAGGCGCAGCGCAAGACCCCCGAAGAGATGTCCACCATCGTCGAGGACCTCATCCGCCTGCTCGACGACGTGGGCGAGGGCTACCGTCGCGGCCGGCACCCCGAGGCGAAGACCGCCCGACCGACCGCGAAGCTGCTCCGCGCGCTGGCCGACGAGCTCGAGCTCTAGGCCGTATCTCTCACACGGCCCAGGCCCCAGCGGTCAGTAGCTCTCGCCGGGCACCGTCTGCGGCTCGTGCGGGGGCTGGTGCGGGTACGGCGGCCGCGGCCGCCGCGCCGGTCCACCGCGTACGACGAGCACGAACACGGCCCACGCGGCGAGCACGGCGAACCCGACGCCGAGGCCCAGGCGGGGGATCAGCGGCATCGCGATGCCCACGAACCCGCCGACCACCCAGGCCAGCTGCAGCATGGTGTCGGAGCGGGCGAACGCGCTGGTCTGCACGCGCTCGTGCACGTGCGTCTGGATCGTCGAGTCGAGCGAGAGCTTGGCCAGCGACTGTGAGAGTCCTGCCGTGAGACCCAGGGCGACCAGTGGTATCAGCCCGTAGAACAGGGCAGCCACCAGCGCCATCGCCGCGTCGGCGAGCAGTGCGACCACCACGGTGACCGACGGGTTCACCTTCTTCAGGATCGAGCCGAGGAAGATGCCGAGGGTGTTGCCCAGCCCTGCGGCCCCGATCACGAGGCCGAGGAGCATCGCCTGTCTGTCCTCCCACCCGTCGATGGGGTTCTCGCGCAGCAGGAACGCCATGAACATCGTGAGGAAGCCGGAGAGGAACCGTGGCCCGCAGTTGGCCCGCAGCGCGAACGCCACGGGTGCGGGGATGCGCATGCTCTGGCGCTGCGGGTTGGCCCGCGCGGACGGCCCGGGCATCAGCTCGAGGTGTGCCTCGCCGGCTGAGGAGTCGACCTTGCGGGGCAGCAGGATGGCCAGGATGGTGGCACCGATGAAGACCACGAAGCCGTAGCGCAGCGACCACTCGGGACCGAAGGTGGCGGCGAGACCAGCCAACGGGGCCGAGACACCGGCGCCGACCACACCGGCCAGACCGATGCGTGCGTTGGCCTTCACCAGCGTGACGCCCTCGGGCACCAGGCGTGGCGCGGCCGCGGCCTTGGTGATGCCGTAGGCCTTCGACGAGACCAACACGCCCAGGGCGGCAGGGAACAACCACGTCGACTCGGTGACCACCGCGGCGGCGAGGACCCAGCACAGGAAGGCGCGGATCGCCATCGTGCTGCCGATGGCCCAGCGTCGGCCGTGGCTGAACCGGTCGAGGAACGGGCCGATCAGCGGCGCGACGATTGCGAACGGCAGCATCGTCATCGCCAGGAACAGGGCCACCTGGCCGCGCGCCTCACCGGTCGGCACCTGGAAGAACAGCGTGCCGGCCAACGAGATCGCCACCGCCGTGTCTCCGGCGGCGTTGAAGGCGTGCAGCTCGATCAGGCGGAACAGGCCCGAGTCTCCGGCTCCTTCGGCGTGGGAGGCGCGGCGCGCCACCCGGAAGGTCGCCTTGCTCGCCTTGGCGGTGCCACGGGCCACCGCCCGGGCACCGACACCGGTGGCCTTGGCGAAGCGGATCGCGTTCTCACCCTTGGTGTGGGTGGGCCCGTAGGGGTCGTACCCATGGCCGTCGGTGGCGTCACCGGGGCCCTGGTGGGGATCGCGGGACGGGTCCTGGTGGGGATCGTCGGGCGGCCGTGTGGTCATGCCGCCATCCTGCCCGGTGCCCCCGACATCATGCGAGCCGAACCCTCCCCGTCTGGTGAATCGCCTGCCGAACCCCTACCCGGCAAGACAATACGTGCTCGCATGGGACACAATCACGCACGTGACCGTGACAACCCGAACCAAGTCCGACAGCGCCCTTGTCGCTGCCGTCGACGCGGCCCGCGCTGCCCTGGCCGCCGACGTGCCCGTTTCCGACATCGGTGAGCACCTCGGTCACCAGGAGGAGGGCGACCGGGTCCTGAGCCACTACTTCGACTGCACCCGTCCGGGCTACACGGGCTGGCGCTGGTCGGTGACGATCACCCGGGCCTCCCGCCAGAAGGCGGCCACGGTCGACGAGATCGTGCTGATTCCCGGCCCCGAGTCGATCACCGCCCCGGCCTGGGTGCCCTACAAGGAGCGCATCCAGCCCGGCGACATGTCGCCCGGCGACCTGCTGCCCGTCGAGGACGACGACGCCCGCCTGGTCCCGACGTACCTCGTCGGAGACAGCGCCGTCGACCCGCTCGACCAGCAGGACGACGCACAGCTGCGCCAGGTGGCCGACGACCTCGGCCTCGGCCGGGTGCGCACGCTCTCGCTCGAGGGCCGCGACCTGGCTGCCGAGCGGTGGTACGACGGCGAGGCAGGCCCGCTGGCACCCATCGCGCAGCAGGCCCCGGCCAACTGCTGGTCGTGCGGGTTCCTCGTGCGCCTGGCCGGTCCGCTGTCGGTGACCTTCGGCGTCTGCGCCAACGGCAACGCCAACGACGACGGACGCGTGGTCGCACTGGGCCACGGCTGCGGTGCGCACTCCGAGGCCCAGCTGACCAAGAAGCAGCAGCCGCTCCCGATGCCCGACCACGTCTTCGACACCCTCACCATCGACGAGGTCGACGCGTTCTGACCCGTCACACGACGGCCGCCTGACCGCCGTACGACGGCCGGCGCGTCACGTGCTGCGCAGCACCACCAGTCGCTCGGTGGCGCGGGTCATCGCGACGTAGCGGTCGACGGCGCCCTCGATCCCCGAGCCGAAGGTGTCCGGGTCGATCAGCACCACGAGGTCGAACTCGAGCCCCTTGGACAGCTCCGGGGTGAGGGCCCGGACCCGCGGGTCGTCGGGGATCGCCCAGTTCTCCGGGGAGGTCGCGATGACGCAGGCGACGCCTTCCTCGTGCCCGGCCAGCCACTCGTCGACCGTCGCGGCCAGCTCCGCCGTACGCCCGTGCACCACGGGCAGGCCGCTGCTGCGGACGGAGGTCGGCACGTTGGCGTCGGGCAGCGCGGCCCGGATCACCGGCTCGGCCTCGACCATGACCTCCTCGGGCGTGCGGTAGTTGATGCCGAGGGTGGCGATCTCGACCCGGTCGAGGCCGGCGCGCTCGAGCCGCTCCTGCCACGACTCGGTGAAGCCGTGCCGGGCCTGGGCGCGGTCGCCGACGATGGTGAAGCTGCGTGAGGGGCAGCGCAGCAGGAGCATCTGCCACTCCGCGTCGGTCAGCTCCTGCGCCTCGTCGACGACGACGTGGGCGAACGGCCCGGCCAGCAGGTCCGGCTCCACGCCGGGCTGGGCCGACTCGTCGACGATGATGCTCTGGGCGTCCGAGACCTTCAGCATCGACATCAGCTTCATCTCCGAGTCGTCGTCCTCGATCAGGTGGTCGACGACCGCCGCGATCTCCTCGCGTTCGGCGGCGACGGCGGCCTCGTGCCGACGCCGGCGACGGGACGCCTCCGGGTCGCCGAGGCGCTGCCGGGCGGCGTCGAGCAGCGGGAGGTCCGAGACGGTCCACGCCGACGGGTCGTCGCGTTGCAGGGTGCGAACCTCCTCGGGCGTCAGCCACGGGGCGCACATGCGCAGGTAGGCCGGCACCTCCCAGAGGTCGCCGACGAGGTCGGTGGGCTCGATCAACGGCCAGGCCTTGCCGAACTCGGCGCGCAGGTCGGCGTTCTGCGCCAGCGACGAGCGCACCATCTCGGGAGTGACCTCGTCATCCGTCTCGTGCTTGTCGACCAGGATGGTGAGCAGCTCCTCCCAGACCTGGTCGCGGGCCTCGTTGTGCGGCGTGCCGGGCTCGCGCGACTCGAAGGCCTCCACCCAGTCGGCGGTGCTCAGCCACAGGTCCGCCCAGTGGGTCTCGACCTCCATGCCCTCCTTCGGCGGCTCCTCGTAGAGGCGGACCGCCGGCTCGATGGCCCGCACCATGTCGGCGGTGGCCTTGAGGCGGGCCACCTCGGGGTCGGCCTCGTCCGGTGCGGTGGCGCCCTCGGGGACCAGGTGCCTGAGCGTGCAGGTCTGCACCCCTTCCTCGCCGAGGCTGGGGAGCACGTCGGACACGTAGGCCAGGTAGGGCTGGTGCGGACCGACGAACAGCACGCCTCCACGCCGGTGACCCAGCCGAGGGTCGGAGTAGAGGAGGTACGCCGTGCGGTGCAGGGCCACCACGGTCTTGCCAGTGCCGGGCCCGCCGTCGACCACGAGGGTGCCACGGGACCCGGCCCGGATGATCGCGTCCTGGTCGGCCTGGATCGTGCCGAGCACGTCGCGCATCCGGGCCGACCTGTTGCTGCCCAGACTGGCGATGAACGCGGACTGGTCGTCGAGTGCGGCCCGCGCCTCGATGCCGTCCGGGGTGAACACCTCGTCCCAGTAGTCCGTGACCTGGCCGCTGGTCCAGCGGTACCTGCGTCGGCTGGCCAGCCCCATCGGGTTGCCGTGGGTGGCTCCGAAGAACGCCTCGGCGGCGGGGGAGCGCCAGTCGACCAGCAGGCGCCGCCCGTCGGGGGCGGTGAGGCCGAGGCGCCCGACGTACACCGGTTCCTGGTCGTCGACGGCGACCATGTGGCCCAGGCACAGGTCGAGCCCGAAGCGGCGCATGGTGCGCAGCCGGTTGGTCAGCCGGTGCACCTCGAGGTCGCGGTCCATCGCCGCCTGGCCGGTGCCCCCGGGGGCCTTGCGCGTCTCGTCGAGGCGCTGCTCCAGGTCGGCGATGGCCTGCTCGAGGCTCTCCGCGATGACCGCGAAGTGTTTCTCGTCGCCGGCGACGAGGGCCGGGTCGTCCTTGTGGGTGAGGTGGTCGGGAAGGTGGAACGCACTGGTGGGCAAGGGGTTCACGGCATCAGTTCCGATCGCTGCAGGAGGCCATGGCCCGGAGATTCTGCGGCATGAACGGGGCCTTGCGGCAAGCCCCCACCTGCGCTATACCTTGGGAGTGGAGAGGCGAGGGCCTCTCCTTTTTCGTGCCCTGAGTCTGCGAACCGCAGGTCAGGCGGGGCCCTCGGCGGTGCGCTCCTCGCGGGCCTTGCGCCGGCGCCGGCAGAACTCCAGCCCGAAGAGGCCGAGCCCGAATCCGGCCATGCAGGTCCACAGCCACCACAGGTGGCCGTCGTCGGAGAGACGCCCGTAGAACGGCAGCAGGGCCAGGAAACCGAGCAGCCAGAGCCCGGTGCCGACCTCGAGGGTGCGCACGCCGTCGACGTCGAGCGGATCGACGTCCGCGACGATGTAGGTGCGGTTGCCGATCTCGTGCGTCATCGGCTGGTCCTCGTGCTCCACAGGACGAAACCTAGTCCACCCCGTGACGTCGCCGTAACGGGGAGGAGTGCCAACAGGTCCCCGGATCTGCCACGATGCGGATCGTGAACTCACCTGCGCAGCCTCGGGCGACCTCCGGCATCGACTCGTTCTTCAAGATCTCCGCACGCGGCTCCACCATCGGACAGGAGCTCCGCGGTGGTCTCGTCACGTTCCTGACGATGGCCTACATCGTCGTGCTCAACCCGCTGATCCTCGGCTACGTGCCCGACTCCGAGGGCAACTTCCTCGGCGGAGGCACCGATCCCGGCTCGGGCATCCCGGCGATCGCCGCGGGGACGGCGCTGATCGCCGGTCTGCTGACCATCCTGATGGGATCGGTGGCGAACTTCCCGTTGGCGCTGGCCACCGGCCTTGGCCTCAACGTGTTCGTGGCGAACACGATCGCCCGGCAGTCGACGTGGTCCGACGCGATGGGGCTCGTCGTGCTCGAGGGCATCGTGATCCTGGTGCTCGTGCTGACCGGGTTCCGTACGGCGGTCTTCCACGCCGTGCCACGGCAGCTGAAGGTGGCCATCTCGGTCGGCATCGGGCTCTTCATCACGCTCGTCGGCCTGGTCGACGCGCGCTTCGTGACGCGCATCCCCGACGCGTTCACCACCACCGTGCCAGTCCAGCTGGGCGTCGACAGCCACCTGCTCGGCTGGCCGGTCCTGGTCTTCGTCGTCGGGCTGGCGCTGATGGTCGGGTTGTGGGTGCGCAAGGTCCGCGGCGCGATCCTGATCGGGATCCTCGCCAGCACCGTGCTCGCCGTGATCGTCGAGGCGATCGGTGACCTGGGCGCCGTGCAGTCCGATGGCAGCAACCCCAACGGGTGGGCGCTGAGTGTCCCGTCGCTCGACGGCTCCGTGTTCGACAAGCCCGACTTCGCCACCCTCGGCGAGTTCAACCTGTTCGGCGCCTTCGACTCTGTCGAGGGCGGCATCCTGGCCGCCGTACTCCTGGTCTTCACCCTGCTGCTCGCCGACTTCTTCGACACCATGGGCACGATGACCGCGATCGGCGCCGAGGCGGGCCTGAACGACGAGCAGGGCATCCCGCCCAACACCCAGCGGATCCTGATCGTCGACTCCGTGGCCGCGATCGCCGGTGGCGCGGGCGGCGTCTCGTCGAACACGTCCTACATCGAGTCGGCGTCGGGCGTGGGCGAGGGCGCCCGCACCGGACTGGCCTCGATCGTCACCGGCGTGCTGTTCCTGCTGGCGATGTTCCTCACGCCCCTGGTCGGAGCGATTCCCTCGGAAGCCGCTGTGCCGGCCCTGGTGCTGGTCGGCTTCATGATGATGCAGCAGGTTGGCGACATCGAGTGGCGCGATCCCGAGATCGCGATCCCGGCGTTCCTGACCATCGTGCTGATGCCGTTCACCTACTCGATCAGCGTCGGCATCGGCGCCGGGTTCCTCGCGTTCGTGCTGCTCAAGGTCGTGATGGGCAAGCTGCGCGACGTCCACCCGTTGATGTGGATCGTGGCCGTCCTGTTCGTCGTCTACTTCGCCTACAGCCCGATCAGCTCGTGGATCAACTGACGAACTGGCGACGGGTCGATCGGAACTGGCGACGGGTCAACGGGGCACGGGGACGGTGAGGGTGGCGACGGGGTTGTCGAACTCGTCGACCCGCAGGCTGACCTGGACCTGCCAGTCGCCGGGCTCCGGGAGCACGACGGGGGCCGTGTAGACACCAGTGCCCGAGCGTTCCAGGGGTACGGCGCCGAGGTCGACGTCGTCCGAGCGCATCGACACCACGGGTGCGGCGTACGGCGACACGGGCCGTCCGGCCGAGTCCTCGAGGTGCACGTGCAGCGTGGTGCGGCCCGGGGACGGCGGCGTCAGCAGCACCAGCACGGTCAGGTCACCGATGTCGGCCGAGACGAACTCCGCAGCAGCAGCCGGTGCCGGCTCCGCGGGTCGAGGTTCGGGTGACTGGGAGACCAGGAACCCGGTCAGCCCGAGCACGACGACCAGCAGCGACGTCTCGACCGTGACCGAGCGGCGGACCAGGTCGAAGGCATGGCGCGGAGTGCCGTCGTCGGGGGTGGCCAGCGCGCGGGGGAGCAGCACCCAGCGGTTGGCGGCGGCCACCGCCATGACGAGCACCGCGATGCCGACCTTGACCATCAGGACCGTGCCGTAGCGGGTGCCGAACAGCGCGTCCCAGGAGCCGACGATGCGCCAGGCCATGAACGATCCCGCGACCACCAGCAGGGCCAGGGTGCCGGCCGCCACGGTCGAGAACCGGGCGAGCGTGCGGGCCGCGAGATCGCCGTGTCGGCGCAGGGCTCCCAGGGTGAGGGCGAGCCCGACGAGTCCGCCGAGCCAGACCGCTCCGGTCACCAGGTGCAGCATGTCGGTGGCCAGCACGAGCGGTTGTGGACCAGTGGTGCGGGCGTGCCCGACCAGGGCGGGAGCGACGACCGCGACGGTCGCTCCGGCGAGGGCGACCGCGCGCAGGCGTCGGGTCCAGCCCCGGGCACGCCCCGCCGCGGTGAGTACGACGACCGCGACGCCCAGGCCCGACGCCACCAGGAGGGCGATCGTCAGGTCGTCGCCCACCAGTGCGAGGTCCCACGCACCAGCCGATGCGAGGTCGCCGAGACCGAGGAGCTGCTGGTGCACGGCGGTCAACGGCACCACCGCGAGTGCGGCGAGCCCGGCGACCGCGGCACACACCCGGGTGACCACCGTGAGCCGCCCGCGCACCCGGCCCACGTTCGCCCCCGGAGGCAGCAGCAGGCAGGCGAAGGCGATGAGTCCCGCGGCCAGGAGCAACGCGACGTACAACGCGCCCTGCGCGACACCGAGCGTGCCCGAGACCGCGGTCGACGGGTCCCTGACCTGACCCGGCGCGGCCACGTGCTCGCTGGGCTTGCCGACGGAGAACGTGAGCGACCCCGCCACCGGGTGACCGTCGTCGGAGACGATGCGCCACGTGACGACGTAGGTGCCGTCGCCCAACTCGTCGGGGAGATCGACGGTCACCTGACGGTCCCGGGCGGCGCTGTCGGAGTCGAGTGACCGACCGTCGGCGTCGAAGAGTGAGACCGCGTCGGACGGAAGGGTGACGCCCTCGTCGAAGGTGAGCGTGACCCGGTCGGGTGCCGAGACCAGCACCTCGCCCTCGGCCGGGTCGGAGCCGACGAGGGTGGCGTGTGCCGAGGCCGGTCCCGCCGATCCGAGCACGACCAGGAGCCCGGCGACGACGGCCAGCGCGATCCGCGCCAGACGCCGCGCCATCAGCGTCGGCGTACGAGGACCAGCGCCGCCCCTCCCACCAACAGTCCCAGGATGCCGACCCCGAAGGCGGCCATCTCCATCGAGCGGGATGCTGCCTCGGGGGAGCCCCCGGAGGCGTCGCTCGCAGTGCCCTCCTCGTGCGCGGCACTCTCAGCGTGCCCGGTGCCCTCGGCGCCCGCCTTCTCGGAACCGCTGATCGTGACCGTCGGCGCGGGCGACTCGAGCTGCTCCGGGTCCTGGCCCTCGGCGGCCACTTCGGTCCAGGCGGTCTCGCCCTTCTCGCAGGTCTGGATCACCGGGAAGGCGAGGGTCTCGCCCTCGGCGTCGGGAAGGGTCAACGACAGCTCGAAGGTGTCGCGTACGCCGTCGGGCAGGGGAGTCCTTGCCGTGTAGGTGACCGTGCCCACCCGTTCGGTGACCGTGTTGCCGTGGGCGTCGGTGGCCGGCTCGTCGAGCGGGACGATCTGCGTGCGCACCTTCCACAACGGGTTGCGGGTGGGGGTCACCGAGAGGATCTGCTCCGGGATCCGGAAGGTCATCCGGGTGGTCGCGGACCCCTCGCAGCCGTGGCCCACACTCGCGGTGAGCACGGTCGAGGCCCCGGCGCCGGTCTCAGAGGCGGTGATCGTGACGTGGGCGTCGGCGGCGGTCGGCGTACCCAGCACGACCAGGGCGGTGACGCAGGGCAGGGCGAGCAGTCGAGCTGCCTTCATGGGGCATCTCCTCAGGTGGGGGTCACCCGTCGTGGACGGCGGTGAGCTTCGAGAACACGACGAGGTTTCCGGTGTGGTGTCCGACGTTGGGGTCGAAGTTGCTGCAGGTGATCAGCCGCAGCGTCGGAGTGCTCAGGTCCCCGCCGTAGACGAGCTTCGTCGGGAAGCGGTCCTTGTCGAAGGTGCGCAGGGCGTAGACCGTGAAGGTCGCGCGTGTGCCGTCCTCCCGGTCGACGGTGACCTTGTCCCCGGGACGCAGTCGGCCGAGGTCGAGGAAGACGGACGCGCCCTCCTCCGTGGACACGTGTCCCTCGATGATCGAAGGTCCCGGTTGCCCCGGTGTCGGCGACTTGTCGAACCACGCCGCCTTGTCGAGGTCGGGGCCGGGCTGCGGAACCTCCAGGGTCCCGTCGTCCGCGGTGCCGACGGTGATGACCTCGGAGTCGACCCCGATCTTCGGGACCGTGAGGGTGATCGGGGTCGAGGGCCCGAGCGGCGGGTCCTTCTCCTCGGCCGCCTTGCCCGGCGTCGAGGAACCGGGGGAGCCGTCGGGTGAGGCGCTCCCGGGGTCGCGGGTCGCGTCGAGGGAACCGGTGTCGTCAGGTGCCGGCGGCGGGTCGGGGTCCTGGCCCTTCAGGGCGAGGACCAGGACCAGGATGCCGACGGCGGCCACCGCGGCGAGCAGGAGCCCGCCGCGGCGACCGCCAGTGACCGACATGTCAGGAACCTTCGACCTTCCGGTCAGGCGTCCTGCTCGACGCGGCGACGGCGGGCCATCATGCCGACGGCTGCGACCGAGAGCAGGCCGCCACCCAGGGCGAACATGCCCAGGTTCTCCACGCCGGCGGTCGAGCCGCTACCGGTGTCCACGCCACCGCTGGGCGTCTTGTCCAGGGCGCCGCAGAGCGCAGGGGCGGTTGCGGCCAGCGGCAGCGACGGCACCAGCTTGCTCTTGGCGTTGGCGGCCTTCTTGCTCAGCGTGGCCGGGTCGAGCCCGTGGACCACGATCACGCCGGTGCCCGAGCTCAGCTGGTCGACGGTGTCCTGGCTGAGCGTGATGGTGCGGTTGTACTCGAGGCTGTCGCCTCCGGGTGCGATCTTGATGTTGGTGCCGGCCTTGGGGCTGGTGTCGCCCTTGACCGACAGCGTGGTGCCGATGTCGCCGTACGCCGGAGTGCCTTCGACCGTGTCGACGATGCCGTCGCCGTTCTTGTCGAGGGCGAGGCCCGACGGGCAGGTGCCCTGGGCTCCGATGTGGATGTGCTGGACGTGCGGGTAGTCGGCGTTCATGAACGTCTTGGGCAGCCCGCTCCAGCTGAGCTCGACCGTGGCCTGGTCGCCCTGCACGGTGATCATGGCCATGCCGGACCCAGAGGATCCGTTCAGCGGGTCGAGGCTCGTCTGGTAGGTGCCGTCGGCGCCGTCAGCGAACGCGGCAGTGGGTGACATCGCAATGGTCACGGCTGCTGCCGCAAGGGGAATGAGCAATCGGATCGGCTTCTTCATTGAAGACTCCTCCTCCATGGCTCGCCCTTTCTGAATCGTGCGGGCGAGCACAGTTGCGAGTGATTCGGACCACTCGTGCCATCGGATTGGTGGGATCTGCCAAGTTCCGGGACGGAGCCACACCAATCCGGGTGTGCCTCCGGGACGAACCACTGGTGAACCGTTCGCGATCCGGCACGACGACGGGAGTCTGGAATGAACCGCACGACACGATGGGCTGCGGTCGCTGCGGCCTCGGTGCTGCTGACCGGCTGCGGCTCGACGGCGGCCGACAACGAGTCGAAGCCCGCGCCGGACAAGAGCTCGACGGGCTCCCACACGATGCCCGACGGCTCGGTGATGTCCGACGACGAGATGCAGTCGGGCGGCGCCGAACCAGCGGGCGCCGAGCCGTCTCCCGCGGCCCGCATGGTGTGTGACGGTGACGTCGCCGACGACGTGCAGCGCATCTCCGGTCTCGGGAAGGCCCCGACGCGCCAGGCGTCGTGGTCCGAGCCGATGTACACCTGCACCTACAGCCTCCCCGAGGGTCCGTTGGTCCTCTCGGTCCACGACGCCACCGACGCGCAGTCCGGGCGCGACCACTACGAGACACTGCGGACGACGCTCGACGACGCCCAGGACATCGTCGGCATGACCAGCCTCGGCCTGCCCGCCTACGAGACCGGCGACGGCGTCGCCGTGTTCATCAAGGACGACAAGACGCTCGAGGTCGACGCCACGGCACTGCCCGACGGGCTCGGCCCGGACGGCGACATGACGCAGGCGGACCTGGCCTACGCCGTGGCCACCAGCGTGCTGGCGTGCTGGGAGAAGCACACCTGAGTCGCGTCCCTTGAATTTGCTTAGCATGGGTAATGACCTATGCTAAACACATGCCAACTGTTGAGAAAGCCGTCCGCACCAATGCGGGGCTGGCCTCGGAGTTGCGGCTCTCGGTCATGCGCCTGCGTCGACGTCTCACGTCCGAGCGTGCTCCCGACAACGAGCTGAGCATCCCGACGATGGCGGTGCTCGGCTGCCTGGCGCGCCACGGCGACTGCACCGTCGGCCAGCTGGCCCGTCGAGAGCGGGTCCAGCCGCCGTCGATGACCCGCACCGTCAACAGCCTGGTCGACGGCGGCTACGCCACCCGCCGCCCCCACGAGTCCGACGGCCGCCAGGTCGTCGTGGCACTCACCGAGAAGGGTCGAGAGACCCTCCTGGCCGACCGTGCACGTCGAGACGCGTGGCTGGCCCGGCGCCTCTCCGACCTGACCACCGAGGAGCGCGCGGTCCTGCGTGCCGCCGCCCCGATCCTGCAACGCATGGCAGAGGAGGACTGACCACGCTTTGATCCCGCACCCCTTCCCTCGTCAGCACGCTGAGGCTCGGCCGTGAGTCCCACCTTCCGCTCCCTGCACAACCCGAACTACCGGCGCTATGCCGCCGGCAGCCTCGTCTCGAACGTCGGCACCTGGATGCAGCGAGTGGCCCAGGACTGGTTGATCCTGGTCCTCACGGCCAGCGGCACCGCCCTCGGCATCACCACCGGACTCCAGTTCCTGCCCGTCCTGCTCCTCTCGCCGTACGCCGGCGTGATCGCTGACCGCTTCGACAAGCGCCGCCTGCTGCAGGTGACCCAGGCCGCCATGGGTGTCGCCTCGTTCGCCCTCGGCCTGATCACCGTGCTCGGTGTGGTCGAGGTCTGGCACGTCTACACGATCGCCTTCGTCTTCGGCATCGCCTCCGCCTTCGACGCCCCCGCCCGCCAGTCGTTCGTCTCGGAGATGGTCGACGCCGACGACCTCACCAACGCGGTGGGGCTCAACTCGGCCACGTTCAACATGGCCCGCATCCTCGGCCCCGGCCTGGCCGGCCTGATGATCGGTGCCCTCGGCGGTGGCGCCTGGGCGACCGGCTGGGTGATCCTGATCAACGCGGTCTCCTACGCCGCCGTCATCTGGCAGCTCGAGCGCATGGACGCCGACCTCCTCCACACGCCGAAACGGGTCGAACGCGCCCCGGGGGCGCTCCGGGAGGGGGTCCGCTACGTCAGGGGGAAGCCCAAGATGGTGATGATCCTGATCCTGGTCTTCTTCGCCGGCACGTTCGGGATGAACTTCCAGATCACGTCCGCGCTGATGGCGACCGACGTCTACGGCAAGGGCGCCGGTGAGTTCGGCCTGCTCGGCTCGACGATGGCGATCGGTTCGCTGGCCGGTGCCCTGATGGCCGCCCGCCGGGTCCGGATCCGCATGCGGCTGCTGGTCGTGGCTGCGCTCGGGTTCGGCATCGCCGAGGTGGTGGCCGGCCTGATGCCGTCGTACGTCGCCTTCGCGCTGTTCAGTCCCGCGATCGGCCTCTGCACGCTCACCCTGCTCAACTCCGCCAACGCGGTGATGCAGCTCGAGTCCGACCCCCAGCTGCGCGGTCGGGTGATGGCGCTCTACATGACCATCGTGATGGGCGGTACGCCCCTCGGCTCACCCGTGATCGGGTGGATCGGGGAGTCCTTCGGGGCTCGCTGGACCCTGATCTTCGGTGGTCTGCTCACCATCGCCGGTGTCGGCGTGGCCGTGCTGGTGTTCTGGCGCATGAACAGGGGCTCTCGTTCCGTTTTGACCCCCGCTGGGGCACCGGGTAACGTGTTCCCTCGTGTCTGGGACAACCCGGCCGTTGCGCGTGCTCGAAAATAGTCGGCGCATCTGAAACGGCCGACACGCCCGAGCGCGGGGGTGGCCAGACGGGGTTGCCAAGCACCACCCGGACACCATGCCCAACCGGGCATTTGAGCAGTTTTCGTTCCCGACAAGTCGTCGGGTCCTGTGAGAGACAACGAAGGGGAACCACCAAGGTGCCCACCATTCAGCAGTTGGTCCGCAAGGGCCGCCAGGACAAGGTGTCGAAGAACAAGACGCCTGCCCTGAAGGGATCGCCGCAGCGCCGAGGCGTCTGCACCCGCGTCTACACCACCACCCCGAAGAAGCCGAACTCCGCCCTGCGCAAGGTCGCCCGTGTGCGCCTGTCCAGCGGCGTCGAGGTCACGGCGTACATCCCGGGCGTTGGCCACAACCTCCAGGAGCACTCGATCGTGCTCGTCCGCGGCGGTCGTGTGAAGGACCTCCCCGGTGTTCGCTACAAGATCATTCGCGGCTCGCTCGACACCCAGGGTGTCAAGAACCGCAAGCAGGCCCGTAGCCGCTACGGCGCGAAGAAGGAGAAGAGCTAATGCCTCGCAAGGGTCCCGCTCCCAAGCGCCCGATCGACGTCGACCCGGTCTACGGCTCGCCTGTCGTCTCCCAGCTCGTCAGCAAGGTGCTGATGGACGGCAAGAAGCAGGTCGCCCAGCGCATCGTCTACACCGCGCTCGAGGGTTGCCGCGAGAAGACCGGCACCGACCCCGTCGTCACGCTCAAGCGTGCACTCGACAACGTCAAGCCGGCCATCGAGGTCAAGTCCCGCCGTGTCGGTGGCGCGACCTACCAGGTTCCGGTCGAGGTCAAGGGCACCCGAGGCTCCACGCTCGCGCTGCGCTGGCTCGTCGGCTACGCGAAGGACCGTCGTGAGAAGACGATGGCCGAGCGCCTGATGAACGAGATCCTCGACGCCAGCAACGGCCTCGGTGCCGCTGTCAAGAAGCGCGAAGACACTCACAAGATGGCCGAGTCCAACAAGGCCTTCGCCCACTACCGCTGGTGACGCAGGCTCTCGAGCCTGTCATCGCGACCAACTCTTTTCGAGGGGACATCACTTAAGTGGCTGTCGACATCACCACGGACCTCAACACGGTCCGCAACATCGGCATCATGGCGCACATCGATGCCGGTAAGACCACCACCACCGAGCGCATCCTGTTCTACACGGGCATCACCTACAAGATCGGTGAAGTCCACGAGGGTGCGGCCACGATGGACTGGATGGAGCAGGAGCAGGAGCGTGGCATCACGATCACCTCTGCTGCGACCACCTGCTGGTGGAAGAAGCACCAGATCAACATCATCGACACCCCGGGTCACGTCGACTTCACCGCCGAGGTCGAGCGCTCGCTGCGCGTCCTCGACGGTGCCGTCGCGGTCTTCGACGGTGTTGCCGGTGTCGAGCCCCAGACCATGACGGTGTGGCGTCAGGCCAACAAGTACTCCGTCCCCCGCATGTGCTTCGTGAACAAGCTGGACCGCACCGGTGCCGACTTCTTCCGTTGCGTCGACATGATGGTCGAGCGGCTCAACTCCACCCCGCTGGTGCTCCAGATCCCGATCGGCGCCGAGGGCGACTTCCTCGGTGTCGTCGACCTGGTCGGCATGCGTGCCCTGACCTGGCGTGGCGAGACCACGATGGGTGAGGACTACACCGTCGAGGAGATCCCCGCCGAGCTGGCCGAGCAGGCCGCGGAATACCGCATCAAGCTGCTCGAGACGCTCTCCGAGGCCGACGACGAGATCATGGAGAAGTACCTCGAGGAGGGTGAGTTCACCGTCGAGGAGCTCGAGGCGGCCATCCGTCGCGCGACGCTCGCCGACAAGCTCAACCCGGTCCTCTGTGGCACCGCCTTCAAGAACAAGGGCGTCCAGCCCCTGCTCGACGCGGTCGTCAAGTTCCTTCCCTCGCCCCTCGACATCGAGGGCATCGTCGGGCACGCGCCCAACGACGAGGAGAAGGAGATCGTGCGTCAGCCTTCCGACGACGAGCCGTTCTCCGGTCTTGCCTACAAGATCGCGACCGACCCGCACCTCGGCAAGCTGATCTACGTCCGCGTCTACTCCGGCAAGCTCGAGGCCGGTTCGACGGTGCTCAACCCGGTCAACGGCCGCAAGGAGCGCATCGGCAAGGTCTACCAGATGCACGCCAACAAGCGCGAGGAGATCGCGTCGGTGGGTGCTGGCCAGATCGTCGCCGTCATGGGCCTCAAGGACACCAAGACCGGTCACACCCTGTGTGACCCGCAGAACCCGGTCGTCCTCGAGTCCATGTCGTTCCCGGCCCCGGTGATCGAGGTCGCCATCGAGCCGAAGACGAAGTCCGACCAGGAGAAGCTGGGCACCGCGATCCAGCGCCTCTCCGACGAGGACCCGACCTTCACGGTGAAGACCGACGAAGAGACCGGCCAGACGATCATCGCCGGCATGGGCGAGCTCCACCTGGAGATCCTCGTCGACCGCATGAAGCGCGAGTTCCGCGTCGAGGCGACCGTCGGCAAGCCGCAGGTGGCCTACCGCGAGACGCTCCGCAAGGACGTCACGAACCACAGCTACACCCACAAGAAGCAGACCGGTGGTTCGGGTCAGTTCGCCAAGGTCGTCATCTCGCTCGGCCCCAACATCGACCCGGAGACCGGCACTGGTGCCGGCTACGAGTTCGTGAACAACGTCTCGGGTGGCCGCGTGCCGCGCGAGTACATCCCGTCGGTCGACCAGGGTGGCCAGGCCGCCATGGAGTTCGGCGTGCTCGCCGGCTACCCGATGGTCGACGTGAAGTTCACGCTCGAGGACGGCGCCTACCACGACGTCGACTCGTCCGAGCTCGCGTTCAAGCTCGCCGGCAACCAGGCCTTCAAGGAGGCCGCCCGCATGGCGAAGCCGGTGCTGCTCGAGCCGATGTTCGCGGTCGAGGTGACCACCCCTGACAGCTTCCTCGGAACCGTCATCGGTGACATCAACTCGCGTCGCGGTCAGATCCAGGCACAGGAAGAGCGTCACGGCGACATGGTCGTCAACGCGCTCGTGCCGCTTTCCGAGATGTTCGGGTACGTTGGCGACCTGAGGTCCAAGACCTCAGGCCAGGCGTCGTACTCGATGGAGTTCGACTCGTACGCCGAGGTTCCCACGAACGTCGCCGACGAGATCATCAAGAAGGTTCGCGGCGAGTGACACTCGTCCGGATCCTCGGCACAGCAACACCCACATTTACGAGTCAAGAAACACACAACCCAGGAGGAGCCCACAGTGGCTAAGGCGAAGTTCGAGCGGACCAAGCCGCACGTCAACATCGGCACCATCGGTCACATCGACCACGGTAAGACGACGCTGACCGCGGCGATTACCAAGGTGCTGCACGACGCGTACCCGGAGCTGAACGCGGCTTCCGCATTCGACGAGATCGACAAGGCGCCCGAAGAGCGCCAGCGCGGCATCACGATCTCGATCGCGCACGTCGAGTACCAGACCGAGGCGCGCCACTACGCGCACGTTGACTGCCCGGGTCACGCGGACTACATCAAGAACATGATCACCGGTGCGGCCCAGATGGACGGCGCGATCCTCGTGGTCGCCGCCACCGACGGTCCGATGCCGCAGACGCGTGAGCACGTGCTGCTCGCCCGCCAGGTCGGCGTGCCGGCCCTGGTCGTGGCGCTCAACAAGTGCGACATGGTCGACGACGAGGAGCTCATCGAGCTCGTCGAGATGGAGGTGCGCGAGCTCCTCTCCGAGTACGAGTTCCCGGGCGACGACATCCCGGTCGTTCGCGTTGCCGCCTTCCCGGCGCTGCAGGGCGACGCCAAGTGGGGCGAGTCGATCCTCGAGCTGATGAAGGCTGTCGACGAGTCCATCCCGACTCCCGAGCGTGAGACCGACAAGCCGTTCCTCATGCCTGTCGAGGACGTCTTCACGATCACCGGTCGCGGCACCGTCATCACGGGCCGCATCGAGCGGGGCATCGTGAAGGTGAACGAGGAGGTCGAGATCATCGGCATCCGCGACACCGCTCAGAAGTCGGTCGTCACCGGCGTCGAGATGTTCCGCAAGCTGCTCGACGAGGGCCAGGCCGGTGAGAACGTCGGTCTGCTGCTTCGTGGCACCAAGCGCGAGGACATCGAGCGCGGCATGGTTGTCATCAAGCCGGGCACCACGACCCCGCACACCAACTTCGAGGCCTCGGTCTACATCCTCTCGAAGGAGGAGGGCGGCCGTCACACGCCGTTCTTCAACAACTACCGTCCGCAGTTCTACTTCCGTACGACGGACGTGACGGGCGTTGTGACCCTTCCCGAGGGCACCGAGATGGTCATGCCCGGTGACAACACCGAGATGGTCGTCGAGCTGATCCAGCCCATCGCCATGGACGAGGGTCTGCGCTTCGCCATCCGCGAGGGTGGCCGCACGGTTGGCGCCGGTCGCGTCACCAAGATCACCAAGTGATCTAGCCTCACCTGCTTCACCCGAAAGGCCCTGCACCGCTCGCGGTGCAGGGCCTTTCGCATCCCCAACCGTGGGTTCTTGATGCGCGAGCCGTGGGTTCTTGACGTCCGAGCCGTGAGTTCTTGGTGCAAGACCGCAAGAACCCACGGTTCGGGGCGCAACCATCCACGGTTCGCGACGCAAGAACACACGGTTCGTGCGGTCTGGTGGGATGGGGGCATGCCCCGTTTCTCGCGTGCCGAGCTCGAGTCGTTCCGCGACGCCGAGGTGCCCGACCTGGTCGGCCCCGGCCTCCGCCTGCTGTTCGTCGGGATCAACCCCGGTCTCTGGACGGCCGCCACGAAGACCCACTTCGCGCACCCGGTCAATCGCTTCTACCCGGCCCTGTACGCCGCGGGCATCACTCCGCGACCGATCGACCCGGCCGCGGGCATGACCGACGACGACCGGGCCATGATGATCGCCCGCGGGATCGGCATCACCAACCTCGTACGCCGGGCCACGGCCAGGGCCGACGAGCTCGATCGCGCGGAGCTTCGCACCGGCTCCGCGAGGCTGGCCGGGTTCGTCGCCGAGCACCGGCCACTCGTGGTGGCGGTCGCCGGGATCACGGCGTACCGCACCGCCTTCGGGCTACCGAAGGCACTCGCCGGTCGCCAGACCGAAGGCCTGGCCGGCGCCGACCTCTGGGTGGTGCCCAACCCGAGCGGCCTCAACGCCCACGAGACCGTCGCCTCCCTCGCCGAGGCGTACGCCGCGCCCGCCCGCGCCGCCGGCCTGCTCGACGTCTAAGCGTGCCTGCGGATGGCGCCGGACACGTGTCGGTGAATCCGGTCAGGGTGCTGCTCACCAAGTTTGCTGCGGGGCCTATGCCTACGCGGCTCAGAAGCGTGGTTGGCCGGAGCCGCCGCCGCTCCCGCCCTACCACGACGCCTGACGGGCAGTTCGCGAGCGCGCGCCCTTAGACTTGTCCGGCCATGAACCAGTCCCGCCCCGCCCGACCGCACAACAAGGTGACCGATGACGGTCGCCGGGTGCGCGAAGTGCTCACCTATTCGCGCCGGGGCAGCCGGCTCACACCCAAGCAACAGTTGGCCTGGGACGCGTACGCCGACCGCTACGTCATCCCCGACGACGCAGTGGACCAGCCCGAGTTCAGCCTGACCGGGCAGTTCACGACGGACCAGCCGCTGATCATCGAGATCGGCTGCGGAGTCGGTGAGGCGACCGCTGCGCTGGCCGCCGCGCGGTCGTCGTACAACGTGGTCGGCTTCGAGGTCTGGCACCCCGGGGTGGCCGAGACCATCGGTCGGCTCGGCGAGGCAGGCGTCGACAACGTGCGGATGAGCAGTGTCGACGCAGTCTGGTCGATGGAGCACCTGGTCGGGCCGGGCCAGCTCGCCGAGCTGTGGACGTTCTTCCCCGACCCGTGGCACAAGAAGCGGCACCACAAGCGTCGCCTGGTGACCCCCGACTTCGCCGCGCTGGTGGCCAGCCGACTGGTCGGCGGGGGAGTGTGGCGACTGGCCACCGACTGGGCCGACTATGCGGAGCAGATGGTGGAGGTGCTCGACGCAGAGCCGGCACTCAAGGGTGGCGTGGTCCCGCGCTGGGACGACCGTCCGGTGACCCGTTTCGAACGACGGGGCCTGGCCGAGGGCCGTGCGCCGATCGAGCTTCTCTACCGCAAGGTCTGACTCGCGTGCCGCCCGACCACTCCGACGAGAGCTGCACCGACCTCGGCATCCTGAGGGTCAGTCGCCAGGAGTGGTACGCCGCAGCAGGCGAGGAGCTCAGGTTCGACCAGGTGCCGAATCCTGCGTACGCGGTGCCGGGTCAGGAAGGCGGACCCGAACGGCCGGGCAACGATCGCCCGGCCTTCGGCTGCTTGATCGTCGTCGTCGCGATGCTCGTTGCCACGTCTCTCGCCACCAACTACTGGCGCCATGGTCAGACGTCGCTCGGCTGGATCATGCTGGGCCTGGCGCTGCTCGTGGGGCTGGGCGTCGCGAAGCTCCTGGCGTTCATGGGAGGCCGCTTCATCGACGTCGCCATGGCCCGCCGGGTGGCCCGACCCTGGACCGACTTCGCCGCGGCCGCCGACTCCGCGGACCGTGACCACTTCGACCTGTCCTGGTCCGTGTTCGCAGCACACGAGGCCGAGATGCGGGCCGCCGTGACCGCTCTAGGGGAGGACCAGCTCTCCGACGTCGAGAGGGCCCGGCTGCAGTCCCGGGCCGACGAGCTCGGCGCCGAAGCGTTCGCGCTACGGGCCCATGCCGAGCGGGTGAGCCGAGCACTCGATTCACAGACCGGGGACACCGGCGTACGACGCGGGCTGATCGACACCCTCCCAGCATTCGACGCCGACGAGCTGGCCTCGGCGGCCTCGGCCACCGAGACCGTGGTGTCGGCCGGCCTGGCGCCGCTCAGAGGCCGGGAGGACGACATCGACTTCGCGTCGCTGGTGCAGCTCCGACGCCGCCACTACGCCGCGCCCGGGGCCGACCTCGAACTGCCGAATCCACGCCGACCTTTTGTCGACGTCAAGAAGGCGCGGACTCGGCGTCGCGTTCACGGAGTGCGCAGCGGCGCTGCCACCGGGCTTGCCCTGCTCGCGCTCGTCAGCTTCTGCATCCTGCTCGTCACCGCCTTCACCGGACCGGTGCTCGCGTGCGTGCTGGCCGGTGTCGCGGCGATCCTGGCTGTCGGCATGTTCGGGGTGATCACTCCCGAGGACCCTCACCTGCACATGGTGGTGATGCCGGCGGAGCTGGCGATGCCGTGGGCCGACGTCATGGCGGCCGCGCAGTTCGTCGCCAGCGGTCGCGCCGCGGTCGGGTCGGTGCACGCGATCGGCGCGGCGGAGCCCCGTGCCCGAGCCGCGTTGAGCATCCTCTTCGAGGATCATCAGGCCCGGCGGATTGCCGAGAGCAGGTCAGCAGAGAGAAGCCCGGCCGTGCTCGGGGTGCTGGCCGACCAGGACCGCACCGAGGTGCGCGAGGACAGTCATGACCTGTGCGCTCGCATCTGGGCCCTGCACCGCATCGAGATCCTTGCCGACGAGCAGTTGCAGGACGCCGCCGAGGTGGGAGACCTCTGACACGAGACCCGTCGAGAGCTGGTCGAACCACCGACATCCGGTGGCACTGAACACGTCAGCGTCGGGGGAGTGGCTCAGGAAGGCTCGTCGGCCGGACCCAGCAGGGCGAGCTCCTCGTCGACGTACTCGTCCTCGATGCCGGCCGCGTCGAGCTCGAGTCGCAGGCCGTGTTGCACCGTGCGCGCCTCGTCGGTCCGGCCCAGGAGCCGCAGGGTCCAGCCGACCATCCAGCGGGCGATCTGGATCTCCCGCGCCGACCCGATGCGGATCCGGGCGGTCAGGGCCTGGCGGAAGGTCTCCAGGGCCTCTTCGAGCTGAGCGTCGTCGACGAGCGCGCAGCCCAGGTTGTTGAGCAGGGAGGCGTCCCAGTCGCGGGCCCGCTGCTCCTGCGAGGCGAGTGCGACGTCGAGGGCGCGGCGGTTCGCGGCGGCCTGGTCGGCGGGTGACTCGACCATCAGGGCCAGCATGTGCAGGGCGTCGACGTGGAGTGCCTCGAGCCCTGCCACGCCGGCCGCGGACGCGGCTGCCTCGAACTCCGTGGCGGCGTGCGCCGGGTCGTGGCCGGCGCTGCGGAGAAGGCGGCCACGCTCGAGATGAATGCGGGTGGCGACCTCGGGGGAGAGGGAAGGGTCCAGGCCGTCGAGCACGCCGTGCGCCTCGGCGTACTGCTCGAGCAGGCCGAGCGCCCGCGCCTCCTGGGTGGCCAGCACGGAGTCGGCCGGCGAGTCGCCGGTCGCGGCGGCACGGAGGGCCCGGAACCTCTCGAGGCTCGACGAGGGGTCCTCGAAGTCCCACAACTGCTCAGGAATCACCGATTCAGTGTCCAACGGGGTACCTTTCGGAGGCATCAACGGGGCGATTGTGCCCCGAACCGGAGTGTCGCAGGATCCCCGCCCCAACCGATTTGGTAAGTCGGGGTGATCTCTGCCAAGATAGTCCGGTTGCTCCGGCGGGTCGCCGGGGTGCGGCAAACTTGACTACTGAATCGCGTCTCTTGAGTTCGAGATCGGTGGTCGGCGTGCGTCCGCACCGCTCTGAGCCATCAGAGGGAGACCCGATCAGCTCGACGAACCCGTCGGGCGCCACCAACAAATCCAGCGGAATCACGGCTGTAGTTGCGCGAAGTCAGCGCGACACGCCCGACCGCGGGGGTCGGCGGAGCGCGGCGGGACGACTTCACCCGGAGTCGTGTCGAGACAGACTGCACGCGGTACCCACACCGGTACTAGAGACAAGGGACGAGAGAGACCTATGGCGGGACAGAAGATCCGCATCAGGCTCAAGGCCTATGACCACGAGGTGATCGACACCTCGGCGCGGAAGATTGTTGACACCGTGACCCGTACGGGCGCGAAGGTCGCCGGCCCTGTGCCGCTGCCGACCGAGAAGAACGTCTATTGCGTGATTCGCTCGCCGCACAAGTACAAGGACTCCCGCGAGCACTTCGAGATGCGCACCCACAAGCGCCTCATCGACATCATTGACCCCACGCCGAAGACGGTCGACTCGCTCATGCGCCTCGACCTGCCTGCCGGTGTCGACATCGAGATCAAGCTCTGAGGTCGGGAGTCATGACTACTGAACACAACATCAAGGGCCTTGTAGGCACCAAGCTGGGCATGACCCAGACCTGGGACGAGAACAACAAGATCGTCCCCGTCACCGTGATCGCGGCTTCGACCAACGTCGTCACCCAGGTCCGCCAGCCCGAGACCGATGGCTACAACGCCATCCAGATCGGCTTCGGCGAGATCGAGGGACGCAAGGTCACCAAGCCTGCCTCGGGTCACTTCGAGAAGGCCGGCGTCACGCCGCGCCGTCACCTCGTCGAGATCCGCACCGCTGACGCCGCGTCGTACTCCGTCGGCCAGGAGATCAGCCCCGAGCTGTTCGCCGCCGGCGACGAGATCGACGTCACCGGCACCAGCAAGGGCAAGGGCTACGCCGGTGTCATGAAGCGTCACGGCTTCCACGGTGTGTCCGCCTCGCACGGTGCCCACCGCAACCACCGCAAGCCCGGCTCGATCGGCGCCTGCGCCACTCCGGGTCGTGTCTTCAAGGGCATGCGCATGGCCGGCCGGATGGGTGGCGACACGATCACCACCCAGAACGTCACCGTCCACGCCGTCGACGTCGAGAAGGGCCTCGTGCTGCTCAAGGGTGCCGTTCCCGGCCCCAAGGGTGGGCTCGTCGTCCTGCGCTCGGCCGTCAAGAAGGAGGTCTCCCAGTGAGCACCAACGCGAAGGTCGCCAAGGTCGACCTCCCCGCCGAGATCTTCGACGTCCAGGTCAGCATCCCGCTGATCCACCAGGTCGTCGTGGCCCAGCAGGCCGCTGCGCGTCAGGGGACGCACTCCACCAAGACGCGCGCCGAGGTGCGCGGTGGTGGTCGCAAGCCCTACAAGCAGAAGGGCACCGGCCGCGCCCGTCAGGGCTCGACCCGCGCGCCGCAGTTCGCCGGCGGTGGCATCGTCCACGGTCCGCAGCCGCGTGACTACGACCAGCGCACCCCCAAGAAGATGAAGGCCGCCGCCCTCAAGGGCGCGCTGACCGACCGGGCCGTCAACGACCGCATCCACGTGGTCGAGTCCCTCGTCTCCGGCTCCAAGCCGTCGACCAAGGACGCCATTGCCGCCCTGGCCTCGCTCAGCGAGCGCAAGAACTTCCTGGTCGTGCTCGAGCGTGGCGACAACCTCACCTGGCTGTCCCTGCGCAACGCGCCGAACGTCCACATCCTGGCCGTCGACCAGCTCAACACCTACGACGTCCTGCACTCCGACGACGTGGTCTTCACCAAGGGCTCGTTCGACGCCCTGGTGGCCGGTACGCCGAAGGGCAAGTCGGTCAAGGCCGTTGCCGCTGAGTCCGAGACCACGGAGGCCCCGGCCGCCGAGGTCAAGGCCTTCGCAGCCGTCGACGACGCCGACCACGCCGGTGGCGCACAGCCGCTGGAGAACGGCGACGCGCCCGAGGGCTACGAGATCAAGGGCAACAAGGACTCCATGAAGTACCACGCCCCCGGTGGCCGCTGGTACGACGCCACGGTGGCCGAGGTCTGGTTCAAGACCGCTGCCGACGCCGAGGCCGCTGGCTTCGTCGAGGCCGGCAAGAAGGCTGCTGCCACTGAGGAGGACGACAAGTGAGCACCCTGAACAAGGACCCCCGCGACATCCTGATCGCGCCGGTCGTGTCCGAGAAGAGCTACGCCCTTCTCGACGCCAACAAGTACACCTTCGTCGTGCGTCCCGACGCCAACAAGACCGAGATCAAGATCGCGGTCGAGAAGGTGTTCAACGTCAAGGTCACGTCGGTCAACACGATCAACCGCCAGGGCAAGACGCGTCGTACGCGTTTCGGCATGGGCAAGCGCGCGGACACCAAGCGCGCCATCGTCAGCCTCGCTGAGGGCCACCGCATCGACATCTTCGGGGGCCCGGTCTCCTGACCGGCGCCTTCTAGCAGAGGACTGAGAGAAAATGGCTATCCGCAAGTACAAGCCGACTACCCCGGGCCGTCGTGGCTCGTCGGTCGCCGACTTCGTCGAGATCACCCGGACCACTCCGGAGAAGTCGCTGACGCGCCCGCTGCCCAAGAAGGGCGGCCGCAACAACCAGGGACGCATCACCACGCGTCACCAGGGTGGCGGTCACAAGCGTGCCTACCGCGTCATCGACTTCCGTCGCTACGACAAGGACGGTGTCCCGGCCAAGGTCGCGCACATCGAGTACGACCCCAACCGCACCGCGCGCATCGCGCTGCTGCACTACGCCGACGGCGAGAAGCGCTACATCATCGCGCCGAAGGGCCTGGAGCAGGGCACGCCGGTCGAGTCGGGCGCCAACGCCGACATCAAGCCGGGCAACAACCTGCCGCTGCGCAACATCCCCGTCGGTTCGACGATCCACTGTGTGGAGCTTCGTCCGGGCGGCGGAGCGAAGATCGCCCGCTCGGCCGGCAACTCGGCCCAGCTCGTCGCCAAGGAGGGCTCGCGCGCCACACTGCGCATGCCGTCCGGCGAGATGCGCTTCGTCGACGTGCGCTGCCGCGCCACGATCGGTGAGGTCGGCAACGCCGAGCAGTCGAACATCAACTGGGGCAAGGCCGGCCGCATGCGCTGGAAGGGCAAGCGCCCGACCGTCCGTGGTGTCGTCATGAACCCGGTCGACCACCCGCACGGTGGTGGTGAGGGCAAGACGTCCGGTGGTCGCCACCCGGTGTCCCCCTGGGGCAAGCCCGAGGGCCGCACGCGCAAGCGCAAGGCCTCCGACTCCCAGATCATTCGTCGCCGCAAGTCCGGCAAGGGTAGGAAGTAACCGACTATGCCTCGTAGCCTGAAGAAGGGCCCGTTCGTCGACGGCCACCTGCAGAAGAAGGTGGACGCCGAAAACGAAAAGGGCTCGCACAACGTCATCAAGACCTGGTCGCGCCGGTCGATGATCGTGCCCGACATGATCGGTCACACCATCGCCGTGCACGACGGTCGCAAGCACGTTCCCGTCTTCGTGTCCGACTCGATGGTCGGCCACAAGCTCGGTGAATTTGCCCCGACCCGCACCTACCGCGGGCACGTGAAGGAAGACCGGAAGGGACGTCGTCGATGAGTGTCACAGAGCGTAAGCGCACCAGCGCACGCCGCGATTCGCTTCTCGGTGACCAGCCCGGCGCCTTCGCGAGCGCCCGCTTCGTGCGGATCACCCCGATGAAGGCCCGCCGTGTCGTCGACATGGTTCGCGGTCTGCCCGTCGAGGACGCCCTCGCGCTGCTGCAGTTCGCGCCGCAGTCGGCCGCCGAGACCGTGTTCAAGATCCTCGAGAGCGCCGTTGCGAACGCCGAGACCACCGAGGGGCTGGACGCCGGCACCCTGGTGATCTCGACCGCGATGGTCGACGAGGGTCCGACGATGAAGCGTTGGCGCCCGCGTGCGCAGGGCCGGGCCACCCGGATCAACAAGCGCACCAGCCACATCACTCTTGTTGTGCAGCCGGCGGACGTCGTCGCTGCGCAGAAGAACGTGAAGAAGGGACGGACTGCCTGATGGGGCAGAAAATCAACCCGAACGGCTTCCGCCTCGGCATCTCGACGGACCACAAGAGCCGTTGGTACGCCGACAAGCTGTACAAGTCGTACGTCGGTGAAGACGTCGCGATCCGCAAGCTGCTCTCCAAGGGCATGGAGCGGGCCGGCATCTCCAAGGTCGAGATCGAGCGCACCCGTGACCGTGTCCGCGTGGACATCCACACGGCCCGCCCGGGCATCGTCATCGGTCGCCGCGGCGCCGAGGCCGACCGCATCCGCGGCGAGCTCGAGAAGCTCACCGGCAAGCAGGTGCAGCTGAACATCCTCGAGGTCAAGAACCCCGAGGTCGACGCGCAGCTGGTCGCCCAGGGCGTTGCCGAGCAGCTCTCCGGCCGTGTCCAGTTCCGTCGTGCCATGCGCAAGGCGATCCAGACGTCCATGCGCTCCGGCGCCAAGGGCATCCGGATCCAGTGCTCGGGCCGACTGAACGGCGCGGAGATGTCGCGTACCGAGTTCTACCGCGAGGGTCGCGTGCCGCTGCACACCCTGCGTGCGGACATCGACTACGGCTTCTACGAGGCTCGCACCACCTTCGGCCGCATCGGCGTGAAGGTCTGGATCTACAAGGGCGAGGTCGCCGGCACCCGTGCCGAGCGCGAGGCGCAGGCTGCTGCCCGCGCCGGTGCCCCCGGTCGTGGCGGTCGTGGCGGCCGTGGCGGAGAGCGCCCGAGCCGTGGCTCGCGTGGCGACCGTCCCAACCGCTCGGACCGTTCGGCCACCGCCGAGGCGCCTGCCGCCGAGGCTCCCGCAGCCGAGGCCCCCGCGGCCGAGGCAACCGCTGCTACCTCTGGGGAGGCCTGAGCCATGTTGATGCCCCGTCGTGTCAAGCACCGCAAGCAGCACCACCCCAAGCGGACCGGTGCTGCCAAGGGTGGGACCCGCATCTCCTTCGGAGAGTACGGTCTCCAGGCGCTCGAGCCGTCCTACGTGACCAACCGTCAGATCGAGTCCGCTCGTATCGCGATGACCCGTCACATGAAGCGCGGCGGAAAGGTCTGGATCAACATCTACCCGGACCGCCCGCTGACCAAGAAGCCTGCCGAGACCCGCATGGGTTCCGGTAAGGGTTCCCCGGAGTGGTGGGTTGCCAACGTCAAGCCCGGCCGCGTCATGTTCGAACTCTCCGGTGTCACCGAAGAAGTTGCCCGCGAGGCCATGCGCCTTGCCGCGCACAAGCTTCCGATGAAGTGCCGGTTCATCTCGCGTGAGGTTGGTGAATTCTGATGAGCACCGCATTTGAACTCGACGACCTTTCCGGCGTCGACCTCGAAGCCAAGCTTCGGGAGGCCAAGGAGGAGCTCTTCAACCTCCGTTTCCAGGCGGCCACCGGCCAGCTGGAGAGCCACGGCCGGCTTCGCCTGGTCAAGAAGGACATCGCCCGGATCTACACCGTGGTGCGTGAGCGCGAGCTCGGCATTCGATCCGCCCCGGGCACCAGCACTGAGGCCGAGAAGGATGGTGGCGCCGCATGAGCGAGCAGACCGCAGTTGAGGCAGACCGCTCGAGCCGCAAGGTTCGCGAGGGTCTCGTCGTCAGCGACAAGATGGACAAGACCGTCGTGGTCAGCGTCGAGGACCGCGTGAAGCACGCGCTGTACGGCAAGGTCCTTCGCCGCAACAGCAAGCTCAAGGTCCACGACGAGCAGAACGAGTGCGGCATCGGCGACCGGGTCCTGATCATGGAGACCCGCCCCCTGTCGGCCACCAAGCGGTGGCGCCTCGTCGAGATCCTCGAAAAGGCCAAGTGATCGGAGGGCCTGCCAGGCCCTCACCAGCTCTACGTCAAATATCAGTTCGGCAAGGCTCACGCCCCGTTCGTCTCGGGATGGGCGCTGAGAACCGGCACGACATTCAGGAGAAAACCCGATGATCCAGCAGGAGTCGCGACTCAAGGTCGCCGACAACACCGGTGCGAAGGAAATCCTTTGCATCCGTGTTCTCGGTGGTTCTGGTCGGCGCTACGCCGGTATCGGCGACACCATCGTTGCCACCGTGAAGGACGCGATCCCCGGTGGCAACGTCAAGAAGGGTGACGTCGTCAAGGCTGTCGTCGTACGCACGGTGAAGGAGCGTCGTCGTCAGGACGGTTCCTACATCCGCTTCGACGAGAACGCAGCCGTGATCCTCAAGGCGGACGGCGAGCCGCGAGGTACCCGCATCTTCGGCCCCGTGGGTCGTGAGCTGCGCGAGAAGAAGTTCATGAAGATCATCTCGCTCGCCCCGGAGGTGCTGTGATGGGTAAGTCGCTGAACATCAAGAAGGGCGACACCGTCAAGGTGATCGCGGGCAAGGACAAGGGCGCCGAGGGCAAGGTCATCAGCGTTCTCCGTGACGAGGACCGCGTCATCGTCGAGGGCGTCAACCGCGTCAAGAAGCACGAGAAGGTCGTCAACCAGGGCAGCGGGAACACCGGTGGCATCGTGACCACCGAGGCCCCGATCCACGTCTCGAACGTGATGCTGGTCGAGGGTGACGGCGTCACCCGCATCGGCTTCCGTCGCGACGAGGTCACCAAGCGTCGCTCCGACGGTTCGACCTACACCGCTCAGCGCAGCGTCCGCGTCTCGCGCAAGACCGGTAAGGAAATCTGAGATGACTGAGACCCAGACCAACGCACCGCGTCTCAAGGCGCGCTACCGCGAAGAGATCGTTCCCGCCCTCCGGGCCGAGTTCGAGTTCGCGAACGTGATGCAGGTTCCCGGCCTGACCAAGATCGTGGTCAACATGGGCGTCGGCGAGGCTGCCCGCGACTCCAAGCTGATCGAGGGTGCGGTCAAGGACCTCACCGCGATCACCGGTCAGAAGCCGCAGGTCACGAAGGCCCGCAAGTCCATCGCGCAGTTCAAGCTGCGTGAGGGCATGCCGATCGGCGCGCACGTCACGCTGCGCGGCGACCGCATGTGGGAGTTCCTCGACCGCCTGCTGTCCTTGGCCCTGCCCCGCATCCGCGACTTCCGCGGCCTCAACGGCAACCAGTTCGACGGCCGTGGCAACTACACCTTCGGTCTGACCGAGCAGGTCATGTTCCACGAGATCGACCAGGACCGGATCGACCGGTCGCGCGGTATGGACATCACCGTCGTGACCACCGCCACCAATGACGATGAGGGTCGCGCGCTGCTCAAGCAGCTCGGCTTCCCCTTCAAGGAAGGCAACTGACATGGCGAAGACCGCCCTCAAGGTGAAGGCCGCCCGCAAGCCGAAGTTCGCTGTCCGCGGTTACACCCGCTGCCAGCGTTGTGGCCGGCCCAAGGCCGTCTACCGCAAGTTCGGCCTGTGCCGGATCTGCCTCCGGGAGATGGCGCACCGCGGCGAGCTGCCCGGCGTCACCAAGTCCTCCTGGTAAGACCCCAAACCAAAAACGATCGCTGAAGGTCGTGCCCGAGATGCGGGCACGAAACCACGGTGGAGAAAGGGCCAATCCGGCCATGACGATGACTGACCCGATCGCAGACATGCTCACGCGTCTGCGCAACGCCAACCAGGCGTTCCACGACTCGGTTGCCATGCCGTACAGCAAGCTCAAGGCGGGCGTTGCCGAGATCCTCCAGCAGGAGGGTTACATCACCTCCTTCGAGGTGAAGGACAACGTCTCAGCCGAGGGCGAGCCGGAGGTCGGCAAGACGCTGACCATCACGCTCAAGTACGGCCGCAACCGCGAGCGCTCCATTGCGGGCGTTCGCCGCATCAGCAAGCCCGGCCTGCGGGTCTACGCCAAGAGCACGGGCCTGCCCCGCGTCCTCGGCGGACTGGGGGTCGCGATCATCTCGACCAGCCAGGGCCTGCTGACCGACCGTCAGGCCAACAAGAAGGGCGTGGGTGGGGAAGTCCTCGCCTACGTCTGGTAGTCGGCACACCGAGAGCAAGGAAAGGTAGAGGAACAAGCATGTCGCGCATTGGCAAGCTCCCCATCACGCTCCCCTCGGGTGTCGACGTCCAGATCGAGCAGAGCCTCGTGACGGTCAAGGGCCCCAAGGGCAGCCTGAGCCACAACGTGGCCGCTCCCATCACCGTCGAGCGCGGTGAGGACGGCGTACTCGAGGTCAAGCGTCCGAACGACGAGCGCGAGAGCCGCTCGTTGCACGGTCTGACCCGCACCCTGATCAGCAACATGGTCGTGGGTGTCACCGAGGGCTACGAGAAGAAGCTCGAGATCGTCGGCGTGGGTTACCGCGTCCTGTCGAAGGGCCCGACCCAGCTGGAGTTCCAGCTCGGTTACTCCCACTCGATCACGTTCAACGCCCCCGAGGGCATCACGTTCACCGTGGAGGGACCGACCAAGCTCGGTGTCTCCGGGATCGACAAGCAGTTGGTCGGCGAGGTTGCGGCCAACATCCGCAAGCTGCGCAAGCCCGAGCCCTACAAGGGCAAGGGCGTTCGCTACGCGGGTGAGCACATCCGCCGCAAGGTCGGAAAGGCTGGTAAGTGACCATGGCGATCTCACTGAAGCACAACAAGCACACGGCCACCCGCACTGCGTCGCGTCTGCGTCGCCAGAAGCGTGGTCGCAAGAAGCTGCACGGTACGACGGAGCGCCCCCGCCTCGTCGTGACCCGTTCGACCAAGCACATCAGTGTTCAGGTCGTCGACGACCTGGTCGGCAAGACGCTCGCGTCGGCCTCGACCATGGAGAACGACCTGCGTGGTTTCGAAGGCGACAAGACTGCCAAGGCCAAGAAGGTCGGCGAGCTCGTTGCCGAGCGTGCCAAGGCAGCTGGCGTCGAGGGCGTGGTCTTCGACCGCGCTGGCAACCGTTACCACGGCCGCATCGCGGCCCTTGCCGATGGCGCCCGCGAGGGCGGCCTGACGTTCTGATCGCAAAGACAAGGAAGAGGTAGTTCTCATGAGCGGACCCCAGCGCGGACAGCGCGCCGGTGGTGAGCGCCAGGGTGGCGGTGACCGCCGTGGACGCGACGGTCGTGGAGGCCAGCAGGCCGACAAGACCGCGTACATCGAGCGCGTCGTTGCGATCAACCGTGTCGCCAAGGTCGTCAAGGGTGGTCGTCGCTTCAGCTTCACCGCCCTGGTGGTCGTCGGTGACGGCGAAGGCATGGTTGGTGTCGGTTACGGCAAGGCCAAGGAAGTTCCCGCGGCGATCGCCAAGGGCGTGGAGGAAGCCAAGAAGAACTTCTTCAAGGTTCCCCGCGTCCAGGGCACCATCCCGCACCCGGTGCAGGGCGAGAAGGCGGCTGGCGTCGTCATGCTCCGTCCGGCAGCCCCCGGTACCGGTGTCATTGCCGGTGGTCCGGTGCGCGCGGTGCTCGAAGCCGCCGGCATCCACGACATCCTGAGCAAGTCGCTCGGTTCCTCGAACCAGATCAACATCGTGCACGCGACCGTCGAGGCGCTGCGCATGCTGGAAGAGCCCGAGGCTGTTGCCGCCCGTCGTGGCCTGACCGTCGAGCAGGTGGCCCCGGCCGCCCTGCTCAAGGCTCGGGCGGAGGTGGCCCAGTAATGGCTCAGCTCAAGGTCGAGCAGAAGAAGTCCACGATCGGCTGCAAGGCGAACCAGCGCGAGACCCTGCGCTCGCTCGGCCTGAAGCGGATCGGCGACGTGGTCGTGAAGGAGGACCGTCCCGAGATCCGTGGGATGGTCCAGACCGTGCGCCACCTCGTGACCGTTGAGGAAGTGAACTGACATGACGCTCAAGCTGCACCACTTGCGTCCTGCCCCCGGTGCCAAGACCGCCAAGACCCGTGTTGGTCGTGGTGAGGGCTCCAAGGGCAAGACCGCGGGCCGCGGTACCAAGGGCACCAAGGCGCGTTACCAGGTTCCGGTTGCCTTCGAGGGTGGCCAGATGCCCCTGCACATGCGTCTGCCGAAGCTCAAGGGCTTCAAGAACCCCTTCAAGGTGGAGTTCCAGGTCGTCAACCTCGACCGCATCTCGGAGCTCTTCCCCGAGGGTGGCACCATCACCGTCGAAGACCTGATCAGCAAGGGTGCCGTCCGCGACGGTCACCCGGTGAAGGTTCTCGGCCAGGGTGACATCTCCGTCGCCGTCCAGGTGAGCGCGAACGCGTTCTCCGGTTCGGCCAAGGAGAAGATCGAGGCCGTTGGCGGCTCGGTCACGGTGCTCTGATCGAACATTCGTAGTACAGGCGAGGGGCCCGGATTCGTCCGGCGCCCCTCGCCCTGTCTCGACTGCGGGCGGCATTGAGTTGCCTGTTAGGCTTCCCCGAGTTCTGGCCCGGCCGGGGCAGTGTGGTCATCTCGACAGGCTCGACACAGCGCTCGACGAGCTCGATCACCGACTGACTTGAGAAAGAGGATCACGTGCTAGGCGCGTTCGCCAACGCTTTCCGGACACCGGACCTGCGACGCAAGTTGCTCTTCGTCCTGGGGATCATCGTGATCTTCCGGTTCGGCTCGACCTTCCCTGCACCCGGTGTGAACACCGCGAACGTGCAGTCCTGCATCAGTGACGTCCAGGACAACTCGGTCTACAGCCTGATCAACCTGTTCTCCGGTGGAGCGCTCCTGCAGCTCACCGTCTTCGCGCTGGGCATCATGCCCTACATCACCGCCTCCATCATCCTGCAGCTGCTCGTCGTGGTCATCCCGCGGCTCGAAGCGCTCAAGAAGGAGGGGCAGTCCGGCCAGACGAAGATCACCCAGTACACCCGTTACCTCACGCTCGCGCTCGCGCTGCTCCAGGCCACCGGCATCGTGGCCCTGGCCCGCAACCGCCAGCTGCTGCAGGGCTGTGAGCTCCCGCTCCTGCACAAGGAAGACACCCAGACGTTCCTCGTCATGGTGATCACCATGACCGCCGGCACCGCCGTGATCATGTGGCTCGGTGAGCTGATCACCGAGCGCGGCATCGGCAACGGCATGTCGATCCTCATCTTCACCCAGGTCGTGGCGACGTTCCCGGGTGCCTTGTGGGGCGTGCAGACCAGCAAGGGCTGGCTGACCTTCTCCATCGTCATGGTCATCGGCCTGATCCTGGTCGCGGCCGTCATCTTCATCGAGCAGGCCCAGCGCCGCATCCCGGTGCAATACGCCCGGCGCATGGTCGGCCGCAAGATGTTCGGCGGCAGCTCGACGTACATCCCGCTCAAGGTGAACCAGGCCGGCATCATCCCGGTCATCTTCGCCTCGTCGCTGATGTACCTCCCCGCCATGGCGGTGCAGTTCAACCAGGGCAAGGCCGACCAGCCGGGCTGGATCAACTGGGTCCAGAAGTACCTCGTCGACGGCAGCCACCCGGGCTACATGGCGATCTACTTCCTGCTCATCATCTTCTTCACCTACTTCTACGTCTCGATCACCTTCGACCCGAAGGAAGTCGCGGACAACATGAAGAAGTACGGCGGCTTCATTCCCGGCATCCGTGCGGGCAAGCCGACCGAGGACTACCTGTCCTACGTCCTGTCCCGGATCACCTTCCCGGGCGCGCTTTACCTCGGTCTCATCTCGCTGATCCCCCTGATCGCCTTCGCAGTGATCCAGGCCAGCCAGAACTTCCCGTTCGGCGGAACCTCCATCTTGATCATGGTTGGCGTCGCGCTCGACACGGTGAAGCAGATCGAGAGCCAGCTCCAGCAGCGCAACTATGAAGGATTCCTCCGCTGATGACCTCCAACCTCAAGGGAATGCGCATCATCCTGATGGGCCCGCCGGGTGCCGGCAAGGGCACGCAGGCCAAGGTGATTGCCAACCACTTCGGTATCCCCGCCATCTCCACCGGTGACATCTTCCGCGCCAACGTGGCCGGCAAGACCCCGCTCGGCGTCGACGCCCAGCGCTACATGGACGCCGGCGAGTACGTCCCCGACGAGCTCACCAACGCCATGGTGCGCGACCGTCTGGCCCAGCCCGACGCGGAGCCCGGGTTCCTGCTCGACGGCTACCCGCGCACGCTCGCCCAGGTCGAGGAGCTCGACGAGATGGTCGGCGAGGGCCACCCGGTCAACGCGGTCGTCGTACTCACCGCCGACAAGGAAGAGCTGATCTCGCGGCTGCTCCAGCGTGCCCAGATCGAAGGCCGCGCCGATGACACCGAAGAGGTGATCCGTCGCCGCCAGGAGGTCTACACCGAGCAGACCGCACCCCTGATCGAGGTGTACGGCGGCCGCGGACTCGTCGTCGACGTCGACGGCATGGGCGAGATCGACGCCGTGACGCACCGCATCTTCGACGCCCTCGAGTCCCGAGGCAGCTGACCCGATCGTGTTCGAGCGCGGGATCCAGATCAAGACCCCCGAGCAGATCGAGAAGATGCGGGTCGCCGGCCTGCTCGTGGGGGAGACCCTCGAGCTGCTGCGCCGGTCCGCCAAGGTCGGGGTCACGACTGGTGAGCTCGACGCGATCGCCGAGGACAACATCCGGTCCGGCGGCGGCATCCCCTCGTTCAAGGGGTACGCCGACCCGCCGTTCCCGGCCTCGATCTGCGCCTCGGTCAACGATGAGGTCGTGCACGGCATCCCGGGCGACCGGGCGCTGGCCGAGGGCGACATCATCTCGATCGACTGCGGCGCGATCGTCGACGGTTGGCACGGTGACGCGGCCGTCACGGTCGCCATCGGCGAGGTCCCTGCCGACGTCGCCGAGCTGATGCGGGTCACCGAGGAGTCCATGTGGCGCGGCTTCGCGGCCGCACGCCTGGGTGGCAAGGTCGGCGACATCTCCCACGCGGTCGAGAGCTATGTGCGTTCGCAGGGCGACTACGGCATCCTCGAGGACTTCACCGGCCACGGCATCGGCACCGAGATGCACCAGCCGCCCAACGTCCCCAACGTCGGACGGCGTGGTCGCGGACCCAAGATCGTGCGTGGGCTGGCCCTGGCCGTCGAGCCGATGGTCACCCTCGGCACCAAGCGCACCGCGGTGCTCGACGACGACTGGACCATCGTCACCACCGACGGCAGCTGGGCCGCCCACTACGAGCACACCTTCACCCTCACACCCGACGGTGCGTGGATCCTGACCGCACTCGACGGCGGCCAGGCCAAGCTCGCTGAACTGGGTGTCCCGTACGGCGGACGCTGACCGATTCGGTTAGCGTGGGCCGCGACGTAGACGATCCGGGACAGGTTGGAGCGCATGGGCACCATGGCACATCAGCCCGCCATGCTGTCGACCCTCCGGGTGACCGTCGCCGGTCAGACGCGTGAGTTCGCCGACGCGGTGGTGACGGTCGGTCGCGACGGGCAGGCGTTGATCTCGCTGCCGCACCCCGACGTGTCACGCCGGCACGCGGAGTTCCGGCGTACCCGCCAGGGCTGGGTGCTGGTCGACCTCGAGTCCACCAACGGCACCTGCATCGGGTCGCGTCCGATCTCGCAGGAGCTGCTGCCCGCGGGGCATCCGGTGACCGTGGTCGTCGGCGGCACCGAGGGCCCCGCCTTCGAGGTGGAGGTGGTCCCGGCTCCGCTCACGAACCCGGGCACCAGCACCGGTCAGCCGGGCGCGCAGCAGTCGCCGATGCCACAGTCCCCGGCCGCACAGTCCCCGGCGCCACAGTTCCCGCCCCCGCAGACACAGCAGCCGGACGCAGGCCGGGCAGGCACGGGCCCGTCGACGTACCCGCCGCAGGCCGGGGTCCCGCCGATGTCGTACCCGGGACCGAACCAGCCCCAGCAGTTCCAGCCGCCGCCGATGGCACCCGGGGCACCGACCCAGCCGTGGTACCCCGCGGGCGAGAGCTCGATCCCGCTGGCGCCGCCGGGCCAGATGGTGCACGGCCAGACGGTCATCCCGTCCAACCAGCCGCAGGGTCGGGTGCTGACCATCGGCCGTTCGCGCACGTGCGACGTGGTGATCGACGACCCCCTGGTGTCGCGGCAGCACGCCACGATCGCGCTCGGCAACGTCGCCGTACTCCACGACCTCGGCAGCTTCAACGGCACCTTCGTCAACGGCCACCGACTGGCCGGCAGCACCCCGTTGAACCCGGGTGACGAGGTCATCTTCGGCAACCAGACCTTCAGCTGGACCGGCGCCAACCTGTCGGTGCGAGCCACCCGTACCGACCTCACCCTGTTCGCCGAGAACCTCACCACGGTGGCCAAGGGTGGCAAGCGGCTGCTCGAAGGCATGTCGTTCGAGCTCGGGCCGTCCAGCCTGACGGCGGTGATCGGCCCGTCCGGCGCGGGCAAGTCGACCCTGCTGGGAGCGCTGACCGGCTCCAACCCGGCCACGCACGGCCAAGTCATCTGGCAGGGTCAGGACCTCTACACGCACTACGAACAGCTCCGCTTCCAGATCGGCCTGGTGCCGCAGTCCGACATCCAGCACCCGCAGCTGACCGTGCGCCAGGGCCTGTCGTACGCCGCGATGCTGCGGCTCCCTCCCGACACCACGGCCGCCGAGCGAGCCAGCCGGGTGCAGCGCGTCGTGGGCCAGATGCAGCTCGAGCGCCAGATCGACAACCGCATCGGCACCCAGCTCTCCGGTGGCCAGCGCAAGCGGGTGTCCATCGCGACCGAGCTGCTCACCGCACCGCCGCTGCTCTTCCTCGACGAGCCCACCTCCGGGCTGGACCCGGGCCTGGACCGCGACGTCATGCACCAGCTCCGCACCCTCGCTGACGAAGGTCGCGTCGTGATGGTGGTGACCCACTCCGTGCTGGCGCTCGACGTGTGCGACAACGTGCTGGTGCTCGCGCCCGGTGGGCGTCGTGCGTACTTCGGGCCGCCCGACGGCGTGCTCGCGCACTTCGGTTGCAGGGACTACCCGCAGGTGTTCGACCTGCTCGACGAGCCCGACCTGTGGCAGCGCATCCCGGCCCCTCCGGCGCCCGTCGAGACCGGCCGCCTGCCGGCGATGAATGCCGGCGTCACCCAGCCGCCGCTCCAGTCGATGAGCCGGCAGTACTGGACGCTGGTCCGCCGCAACCTGGCGGTGACCGTCTCCGACCGACTCCTGTTGATGATGCTGCTGTTGCTGCCCCTGGTGCTCGGCGGCCTGAGTCGCGTCGTACCCGGCGACGACGGATTCAGCATCGCGCGGACGATCAACGAGCGCGGCATGATGGACCACAAGGAAGCCCTGACCAGGCTCACGATCCTGATCATGGCCGCCGCCCTGATGGGGACGGCGGTCACGATCCGGGAGCTGGTCGGCGAGCGGCCGATCTTCCAGCGCGAGTACGCCGTGGGCCTGTCTCCCGGCATGTACCTCCTCAGCAAGGTCAGCGTCCTCGGCACCGCGTGCTTCTTGCAGGGCATGCTGGTCACCTGGATCGCCACCGTCGGCCTGCCCGGTCCCGACAAGGACGGCGCTCTGGGCATGGGCAACTTCGAGGTGGCGCTGGCCATCGGTGGACTGTCCTTCGCGATGGCGGTGCTCGGGCTCGCGGTCTCGGCCGTGGTGACCTCCAACGAACAGACCATGCCGGCGCTGGTCGGCCTGGTGATGGTGCAGCTCGTGCTGTGCGGTGCACTCGTGCCCGTCGCCGGACGCGCCGTACTCGAGCAGCTCGCCTGGCTGGCACCGGCGCGGTGGGCGTTCGCGGCCACCGCCGCGGTCGTCGATCTCGACAAGGCCAAGCGCGGCCTGCCGAAGGACGAACGAGACCTCGACTCGCTCTACGACCAGACCGTCGCGCAGTGGATCCTCGACATGAGCATGCTCTGGATCCTGGCCGCGATCATCCTCGCCGTCTCCTTCTGGCTGGTCCGCCGCAGCGCCACCCCCCGACACTGACCTCCGGCCGGCCTCGCTGGTCGAGGCGGTCGGGCGCGGGCGCAAGCTCCTCGACCACCAACAATCCGGTGCTCGCGCATCAACAACCCACGGCTCGCGCATCAACAACCCACGGTTCGCGGAGGAGGGGGAGAAAAAGTTCGGGGTTGGTGCAACATGGGGAGGCTCCGGGGCGTGAGATGTGCATGGATGTGGTGGTGGCAGATCTCGAGTTCGACGAATGGGTGAGTGCGCGGGTGCCCGCGTTGCTCCGGTTCGCCTACCTCGTCACCGGAAGCCGTGAGGCCGCCGACGACGTGCTCCAGAGCGTGTTGACCAGGTCGTTCGAGCGGTGGGGCACGGTGCGTCGTACCGACGATCCCGACGCCTACGTGCGGCGGATGATCATCAACGAGAACGTCACGTCGTGGCGCCGCTGGGGCAAGCGACAGTCCCCGGTGGCCGAGGTCTTCGACATTGCGCGTACGCCCGACCCGGCCGAAGGCGTCAGCAACGCCGATGCGGTCTGGCGGGTGTGCCAGGCGCTGCCGGAGCGACAGCGTGCCGCCGTGGTGCTCCGTTTCTACGAGGACCTCAGCGACCGCGAGATCGCGGCGATCCTCGAGTGCTCCGAGTCGACCGTCCGCTCCCAGATCCACCGTGCACTGTCGGCCCTCCGGGTCGAACTCGAACGGCAGGAGGCCGGCGATGACTGAGAAGTACACCGAGCAGGATCTCGAACGGATCATGCGACAGGGCCTGGCCGAACGGGCCGAGGAGGCCGCGGACTCCCTCGAGGAACCGCTGGCCACGCGCCCGGGCCGCCGACGCAACTGGCTCGCCGCGGCAGCCGTCGCGGCCGCACTGGTGGTCGGCGTACCACTGGCCTGGCAGGCGATCGACCGTGACGACACGGGACCGACCGGCGGCGACGAGGTGGCCACCGACGACGGGGGACCGCCCGCGTGGCGGGTCGAGTCGTACGGCGGCGTGCAGGTGCGCGTCCCACCCAGCTGGGGATGGGGTGGCGCGCCGATGCGCAACGTGGACCCGGGCGACGATCGACCTCTCGACTGTGGTGCTGCCGCCTTCGTGCGACCCGGCAGCTCCGACTACGAGTTCATCCCGAAGAACACGCCGTATGTCGGACGTCCGGTGATGATGACCGACGCCTGCACGGTCCTCACCGGGCGCGAGCTGTCGGAGCTTGGTGTGCCGACGTCGGATTCGGTCTGGCTGGACGCGGTGGGTGTGCAGCCAGGGACGGTGGACGTCGGCAACGGCTATGTCCGCGAGACGGTGAAGGTCGGGGACGACACGGTCACGGTCACGAGCGACGATCCCGAGCTCCGCACGAAGATCTTGGCCACGGCGGAGTCGGTCGAGGTGGACGCCAACGGCTGTGCCACCGACGCCACGTGGGACGACGTGCCCGACGGCACACTGCGCGAGATCGAGCCGGAGTCCCTGTCCGTGTGCAGCTACATGACCTATCGCGGCGAGACCACGCTGGTCTGGTCGGCACGACGCGACACGGACGACGCGGCGCAGTACGCCCAGGTCGTGGAGGAGTCGTCGGCGAACTACGACCCGATCCGGCCGTGCACCGAGCAGCCCGACGGCGAGTGGTTGGCGATCGGCGTCAACGGCGCCGGTGGCAAGACCGCGTGGACCGGCGTGGTGATGGGGGAGTGCGCGCAGATCCTGTGGCACTACAAGGCGCAGGGCGATCCCGAGTCGCTCGCCGCCTCACCTGTGGTTCCGCGGACGGTGGCGCCCTGGGCCAGTTCCTGGACCCGCGGCTACCTTGCCGGGCCCGTCAACTGGGGTGAGTACGCCGGCAAGGACGGCGAGGGAATGTTCCGCGGTCTCCTCGGTTGACCTGTCGCTTGTTCTGATCGACCTGTCGTGAATACGGATTGACCCGTCGCTTGTTCCAGAACTGGCGACAGGTCAACACGAACTCACGACGGGTCGCTGGAATAGGGGCGGTGCGGACGTCGTTGGGCCGGGTGTGACGTCACCTGCTCCTGCCCTGTCCGTGCTCGACCTGGTGCCCGTGCGCACCGACCAGACGACTGCCGACGCCGTCGCCGCCACCCGAGGCCTGGCCCGGGTGGCAGACGAGACCGGCTACCGGCGCTACTGGGTGGCCGAGCACCACAACATGCCGGCCGTCGCAGCGACGAACCCGCCGGTGATGATCGCCCTGCTGGCGGCGGCCACGGAGCGGATCAGGGTCGGCTCCGGCGGCGTGATGCTGCCGAACCACGCGCCGCTCGTGGTCGCCGAGCAGTTCGCCCTCCTCGAGGCCGCGTTCCCCGGCCGCATCGACCTCGGCATCGGACGCGCGCCGGGCACCGACCCGGTGACCAGCTTCGCCCTGCGCCACGGCGCCGGCGGGGTCGGTGAGGACGCGGTCGAGCGGTTCCCCGAGTACGTCGAGAACATCGTCGCGATGATGGACGAGGGCGGCGTCGGCCTGTCCGTTGCGGGACGTACCCATGAGCTGCGGGCCACGCCCCGGGCCGCGTCGCGGGCGACCGTGTGGCTGCTCGGCTCCTCCGACTACTCGGCCCGCCTCGCCGCCAGCCAGGGCCTGCCCTACGTCTTCGCGCACCACTTCTCGGGCCGCGGTACGGCGGAGGCCCTCGAGCTCTACCGGTCGACGTACCGGCCCTCGCCCGAGAACCCCGAGCCCCGCACCTTCCTGACCGTGAACGCCTCCGTCGCCGAGACGACCGAGGAGGCCGAGCGACTCGCGCTCCCGCAGCTGCACGCGATGCTCACCCTCCGCACAGGAGGGCAGCTCCGGCCCCAGCTGCTGGTCGAGGAGGCCGAGGCGATCGGCTTCCCCGACGCGCACCTGCCACTGGTCAACGGCATGCGCGGCCGCTGGGTCATCGGTGACCCGGCCACCGCCGCCGAGCGCATCGCGGACCTGGCCGCGGAGTTCGACGTCGACGAGGTCATGGTGCACCCCGTCGCCGGGTCGTACGTCGGCGAGCCGGTCGACTCCGCAGCCACCCGTGAGGCGACCCTCAGGCACCTGGCCGCGGCGATTCCCGCGTTCGTGGGCTGAGCCTCGAGGCTGAACCGGCCGAACCGGCCTGATTAGGGATGTCGGCGCCCACCAACTAGACTGGTGCGTCGGCCCAACGTGGGTCTGTTTCGTGGTGCCTCGCGGCTGCCCGGACATCGAGTTTCCTCACCCCCGGGTGAGGGAGTGTGTCTGGGGAAAATGAGGCCCATGCGGCGGTTCACGAGGTCCACTTCCACTCACGTGGGAGAGGTTCCCGGGCCAGCTGGGACCGGCCATCCGGTCGCAGTGCACCACGGTAGACGTATCCGTTACAACAGATTGTGGAGGACATGCCGAAGAAAGAAGGCGTGATCGAACTCGAGGGCACCATCACTGAGGCCCTTCCGAATGCCATGTTCCGTGTTGAGCTCAGCAACGGACACAAGGTTCTCGCCCACATCAGCGGCAAGATGCGCCAGCACTACATCCGCATCCTCCCCGAGGACCGGGTCGTGGTGGAGCTTTCGCCGTACGACCTCACTCGCGGTCGGATCGTCTACCGCTACAAGTGATCGCAACCGGTCGCGCCTGCGTGACCGGGTCGGTGGCTTGTGCCAGCCGAATTCAAACCGAAAGGACCGTCCTCGTGAAGGTCAAGCCGAGCGTCGGCAAGATGTGTGACAAGTGCAAGGTGATTCGTCGCCACGGCCGCGTCATGGTCATCTGCGAGAACCCGCGCCACAAGCAGCGCCAGGGTTAGGTCGCAACAGCGACCAACCCACACAACTGAACACCAAGACAACGTGATCGCTTAGGCCTCAGGGCCGAAACCACCTCCGGAGCAGAAGGCCGGGGCCTGGCACTCGTCAGGGCGCGACACGACCGAAACCTCTGTGAACTACCGAAGGGCGCAAGCTCTTCACAGAAAGGGCCATCACATGGCACGCCTTGTTGGTGTTGACCTCCCGCGCGACAAGCGCATCGAGATCGCACTCACCTACATCTACGGCATCGGCCGTACCCGCTCCCAGCAGCTGCTGGAAGCCACCGGGGTCAACCCGAACCTCCGCGTCCACGAGCTGGGCGACGAAGAGCTGGTCAAGCTCCGTGACGAGATCGAAGCCAACTTCAAGATCGAGGGTGACCTCCGTCGCGAGGTCCAGGCAGACATCCGTCGCAAGATCGAGATCGGCAGCTACCAGGGTCGCCGCCACCGCATGGGCCTCCCGGTCCGCGGCCAGCGCACCAAGACCAACGCGCGTACCCGCAAGGGTCCCAAGCGCACGGTTGCCGGCAAGAAGAAGGCCAAGTGACCCGCTGCCTCACGGCACGGCACTGACGCCCACTTCCTCGTACACACAGCTACCAGCAAACTTCAGGAGATATTGAATGCCTCCCAAGAGCCGCACCGCGGCTGGCGCCAAGAAGGTGCGCCGCAAGGAGAAGAAGAACATCGCTCAGGGCGAAGCCCACATCAAGAGCACGTTCAACAACACCATCGTCACGATCACCGACCCCACGGGTGCGGTCATCTCGTGGGCCTCTGCCGGCACCGTCGGCTTCAAGGGCTCGCGCAAGTCCACCCCGTTCGCGGCACAGATGGCAGCCGAGGCTGCCGGTCGTCGGGCCATGGACCACGGCATGAAGAAGATCGACGTCTTCGTCAAGGGCCCGGGCTCGGGTCGCGAGACGGCGATCCGTTCGCTTGGTGCAATCGGCCTCGAGGTCGGCACCATCCAGGACGTCACGCCCACTCCGCACAACGGATGCCGGCCGCCCAAGCGCCGTCGCGTCTGATCACCCCGAGACCTTAGGAGACTTTGAGAAATGGCCCGTTACACCGGCCCCATGACCAAGAAGTCGCGCCGTCTCGGTGTCGACCTCGTCGGCGGCGACCAGGCGTTCGAACGTCGCCCCTACCCGCCCGGCCAGCACGGCCGTGGCCGCATCAAGGAGAGCGAGTACCTCCTCCAGCTTCGCGAGAAGCAGAAGGCCCGCATCTCCTACGGCATCCTCGAGAAGCAGTTCCACAACTACTACGTGGAGGCCTCGCGCCGCGCCGGCAAGACCGGTGACAACCTGCTTCAGCTCCTCGAGTGCCGCCTCGACAACGTGGTCTACCGTGCCGGCTTCGCCCGCACCCGCCGCCACGCCCGCCAGCTCGTCGTGCACGGCCACTTCAAGGTCAACGGCAAGAAGGTCGACATCCCGTCGTTCCAGGTGACCGCCCACGACGTCATCGACGTGCGTGAGAAGTCGCTGGAGATGACCCCGTTCATCGTGGCTCGCGAGACCCACGGCGAGCGCGTCGTCCCCGCCTGGCTCGAGGCGCTGCCGAACCGCATGCGCGTCCTCGTGCACCAGCTCCCCGTCCGGGCCCAGATCGACATCCCGGTCCAGGAGCAGCTGATCGTCGAGTACTACTCGAAGAAGTAACACCTGTTCGGTGGTCGATGCTCAGTCTGCGACCACAGACGACTATCCGCCGAATACCTTTGAAATCGGGCCCGTCAAATAGTGGGTGGGTCCGGAAAGGAAAGAATCAGTGCTTATCGCTCAGCGCCCGACCCTGTCGGAAGAGTCCGTCGACGAGTTCCGCTCGCGGTTCGTGATCGAACCCCTGGAGCCCGGCTTCGGATACACGCTCGGCAACTCGCTGCGCCGTACGCTCCTCAGCTCCATCCCGGGTGCGTCCGTCACCAGCATCAAGGTTGACACCGTTCTCCACGAGTTCTCGACCATCGAGGGCGTCAAGGAAGATGTCACCGAGATCATCCTCAACATGAAGGGTCTGGTCGTCTCCTCGGAGCACGACGAGCCCGTCACGATGTACCTCCGCAAGCAGGGTGCCGGCGACGTCACCGCTGCCGACATCCTGCCGCCGGCCGGTGTCGAGGTGCACAACCCCGACCTCAAGATCGCCACGCTGTCCGACAAGGGCAAGCTGGAGATGGAGCTGGTCGTCGAGCGCGGTCGCGGTTACGTCAGCGCCGTGCAGAACAAGGGCGGGGACAACGAGATCGGCCGCATGCCGGTCGACTCGATCTACTCGCCCGTCCTGAAGGTGACCTACAAGGTCGAGGCCACCCGTGTCGAGCAGCGCACGGACTTCGACAAGCTGGTCATCGACGTCGAGACCAAGCCGTCGATCCGTCCCCGCGACGCGATCGCCTCGGCCGGCAAGACGCTGGTCGAGCTCTTCGGCCTGGCCCGCGAGCTGAACGTCGAGGCCGAGGGCATCGACATCGGCCCGTCGCCCGTCGACGAGCAGCTGGCTGCCGACCTCGCCCTCCCGGTCGAGGACCTGCAGCTGACCGTTCGCTCCTACAACTGCCTCAAGCGCGAGGGCATCCACACCGTGGGTGAGCTCATCTCGCGCTCGGAGCAGGACCTGCTCGACATCCGGAACTTCGGTTCCAAGTCGATCGACGAGGTCAAGGGCAAGCTGGTCGAGATGGGCCTGTCCCTCAAGGACAGCGCGCCCGGCTTCGACCCGGCCACCGCCCTCGCCGCGTACGGCGATGACGACGACGACACCTTCGTCGAGGACGAGCAGTACTAATTGAATTTGGCCGAGCGTGTCCGGACTCCGTCCGTCCACGCTGCCGGCCTCGCGGTCGAGGTTCGCTCGGCTTGAGGTCGGCTGGCGGCTGCCGGACCTGGGGTCACCCTCGTACAGCGGTCGCTCGCGGCGGCTGACGGACTCGGGGTCACCTTCGTGCGTCGGTCGCTCTCGGCGGCTGACGGACCTGGGGTCACCTTCGTACGTCGGTCGCCATCGGCACCACACTTCCCGCAACATCTACTCCGGTACCTGACACGGCCGGGGAGAATCGAGAACACAATGCCTACCCCCATGAAGGGTGCCCGCCTCGGCGGAAGCCCGGCGCACCAGCGTCACATCATCGCCAACCTGGCCACTGCTCTGTTCGAGCACGGTCGCATCACCACCACCGAGGCCAAGGCCCGGGTGCTGCGTCCGCACGCCGAGAAGCTGATCACCAAGGCGAAGAAGGGCGACCTGCACAACCGTCGCGAGGTCCTCAAGACCATCCGCGACAAGTCGGTCGTGCACACCCTCTTCACCGAGATCGCGCCGACCTTCGCCGACCGTCCGGGTGGCTACACCCGGATCACCAAGATCGGCCCCCGCAAGGGCGACAACGCCCCCATGGCGGTCATCGAGCTGGTGACCGAGGCCTACAGCCCCAAGGCCCCGTCGACCAAGAAGGTCGAGAAGGCCGCTGCTCCCGTCGAGGAGGCTCCCGCGGAGGAGACCACCGAGACCGAGGCCGCTGCTGACGAGACCGAGGTCAAGGGTCTCGCCGACCTCGGCGACGACGCTGCCGCTCCTCTCGAGGACGGCTCGGCCCCCGAGGGCTTCACCATCAAGGGCAACCAGGACTCGATGAAGTTCCACACCACCGAGTCGCAGTGGTACGACGCGACGGTTGCCGAGGTCTGGTTCAAGACCGAGGAAGCCGCCGAGGCCGCTGGCTTCACCAAGGCCGGCTGACCACTCTGCTCGCACTCGTCGGCCCGTCACCGTTCGCGGTGGCGGGCCTTCGTCATTTCCCGGCAGCGGTTCGGCAGAGGTCAGGGGAGCAGGGCAGGATCCTGGTCGGACCCCAGGCGCGACCCACCGAGGTCGGCGCGTTGACCGGCCGCATAGCCACCGGGCAGGCCCGAGCCGGAGAGCTGGCGCGGCCGCGCCGTACCGAGGCGGGGGTAGGTGTCGGTGACCGCCCGGGCGACGTCGAGCGAGCGGTCGGCGAGCACGAGGCCCATGGAGCGGCCGGCCGCGGCGGCCCGGCCTGCGGCCCCGGTCTCCGCGAGGCGCTCCGCGGTCTCGAGGCGGCGGCTGATGGCCAGCCGGAAACCGGCCAGCCAGGAGCGCCGGAAGGCGGCCTTGTGGTCCCACGCCGGAACCGGTGTGCGGCCCAGCCAGGTCGAGGCCTGCATCAGCAGGCTGGTGAACAGCAGGTCGGCGCGGGCCAGGTCGGACTCGTGTCCGAACAGGTGCACCGCGAACCGCTTGCCGTCAGGCGTGCGATCGGTCATGTGCACCGCGCGACAACGCAACCTGACCGCCACCGCGCTGAGCAGGTCGGCCTTGTCGCGGGCATAGGGCGCCTCGAGATGCACGACGCGGTCGCCCACGACGTCGGACTGCGGCACCTCGGCGGCCAGGAGCGCCTGGTCGATGCCGTAGTCGGCAATGAGCGTGGCCGCCTTGGCCGTGTAGAGCTCGGCCTCCTCGGGCGTCGAGGCGTCGTTCTCGGCCTTGGCCAGCAGCTTGCGGATCTTCGCCAGCATGGGGTGGTCAGCGTGCATGGGGGGAATCCTCTCGTCGGTGGGTGGACAACTCTGCGACACCGCACCGACAGCGGCGGAGGTTCTCCACAGGCATCGTCAGGCGCGCCAGTGCTGCTCGACCAGGCGCAGGCTCTCCGACAGCTCCAGGCCCAGCTGGCGCGCGGTCGCGACGTACGCCGCGGCGGCTGCCCGGGCCTCCCCGCCGGAGGCCGTCGCAGTGCTGGCCACCGACGTGCCGCGCCGGCCCTCAGTCACCACGACCCCGTCGGCCTCGAGCTCCCGGTAGACCCGGGCGACGGTGTTCACGGCCAGCCCGACCTGTCCGGCGAGGCCCCGCACTGTGGGCAGCCTCGTGCCCGGCGTGAGCTCGCCCGAGGCCACCCGCGAGGCGATCTGCACGCGCAGCTGTTCGTACGGCGGCGTGGCCGACTCCGGATCGAGCGGTGTGAACTCCATGCCCGCACCCTATGAGGTGGCGCGGGGCCGATGCGGTAGAGAGGGGGCATGGACAACGTCGCGCTGGTCGTCGGGGAGTCACTGGTGGACGTCGTGCATGCGGCGGACGGATCCGTCACCGCGTTCCCCGGTGGCAGCGCGGCCAACGTCGCGGTCGCCCTGTCGAGGTTGGAGCGGCCCACACTCCTGGCCACGAGCTGGGCCGACGACGAGCACGGCCGGTTGTTGGCCGACCACCTGGCCGCGAACGGGGTCGGCCTGGCCAGTGACCCGCTGCAGCTGGCGAGGACGTCGACGGCGGTCGCCACCATCGGCCCGGGAGGCGGGGCCAGCTATGACTTCGACATCGAGTGGCGCATGGCGCAGCCCACCGACCTGGCACCGGTCGTCGTGCATCTCTGCTCCCTCGGCGCCGTGCTGAGCCCCGGTGCGGACGACGTGCGCGACCTGGTCGCCAGGATGCGAACCGGGGCCACGGTCAGCTTCGACCTGAACCTGCGCCCCGAGGTCAGCGGTCGCGGGGACGAGGTTCGACGGCGGGCGGAGCACCTGGTCGGGCTCAGTGACGTCGTGAAGGCCTCCGACGAGGACCTCAAGGGCCTGTTCCCGCTGCGCTCGGCGCCGGAGTCGGCCGCGGCCCTCCTGGCCCTCGGACCTGCCGCGGTCGTGCTGACCCGGGGGAGCGCGGGCGCGACGTGCTTCACCGCCGAGGCGACCGTCGAGGTCGCGGCGCTGCAGACCGAGGTCGTCGACACCATCGGCGCCGGAGACACCTTCTCCGCGGCCGTGCTCGACGCACTGTGGGCGAGGGACCTGCTGGGTGCCCCGGCGCGCGCTCGCCTGCGCGCCCTTGACCCGGCCGGGTGGCAGGAGGTGTTGGCGCACGGTGCGGCGGCGGCCGCGGTGACCGTCTCGCGGGCCGGCGCCGACCCGCCGTACCGCCGCGAGCTCGAGCGCTGAGGCCGGGCGAGGAGTGACCGGCCGACCGGCAGCCCGTCGCGTGCCGGAGCCATGGCAGGATTGCCGACCGTGCGCATCAGGATCGACTTCGCCTACGACGGCACCGACTTCAGGGGCTGGGCCCGCCAACCGGCGTTCCGCACGGTGCAGGGCGAGTTCGAGAAGGCACTCGCCACGGTGCTGCGCATCGAGAAGGTCACCGTCACCGTCGCCGGCCGCACCGACACGGGCGTGCACGCCCGTGGCCAGGTGCTCCACGTCGACCTCGAGGAAGCCGTCGTGGCCAAGGGCGGCGGGCGCTCCCAGGACCCACCGATGGACGCGCTGCGACGCAGGCTCAACGGGCTCCTCCCGCCGGACATCCGGGTGCTGCGCATCTCGCCGGCCCCTGAGGGCTTCGACGCCCGGTTCTCGGCCAGCTGGCGCCGCTACGTCTACCGGGTCGCGGACACCGCCGCGGCCGTCGACCCGTTGCGCCGCAACCACGTGCTGGCCTGGCCCAAGCCGCTGGACATCGAGGCCATGAACCTCGCCGCCTCCGACCTGCTGGGCCTCCACGACTTCGCGTCGTTCTGCAAGCGCCGCGAGGGCGCCACCACCGTGCGCACCCTGATCGACCTGCACTGGGCGCGCGCGGACGACGGCCTGGCCGAGCTCACCGTGCGCGCCGACGCGTTCTGCCACAACATGGTGCGCTCCCTGGTCGGGTGCCTCCTCGCCGTCGGCGACGGACGGCGACCTCGTGAGTGGCCGGCACAGGTGCTGGTCGCGGGCGCCCGGAACCCGGCCGTGACCGTGGTGCAGGCTCGTGGCCTCACGCTCGAAGAGGTCGGCTACCCGGACGGCGACGAACTGCGCGCGCAGGCCGACCGGGCACGCAACAAGAGGGAGCTCCCGCATGGATGACCACTACTTCTCCGCCGACCCGTCGGTGCCGTTCACCCGTGAGGACTTCACCTGCGAGGTCTGGGGCAACGAGCTCGCCCTGACCAGCGGTTCCGGCGTCTACTCGCGCGGGCACCTCGACCACGGCACCGCGATCCTCTTCCGCGAGACCGAACCACCAGCCCAGGGCCAGGTGCTCGACCTCGGCTGCGGGTACGGCGTGATCGGGCTGGCCGTCGCCCGGGCGGTGCCGCTGGCCAACGTCACCGGTGTCGACGTCAACGCCCGCGCCGTGCTGCTGGCCAACGAGAACGCGAAGTCCCTCGGGCTCGACGGCCGCTTCGTGGCCTGTACGCCGGAGCAGGTGCCCTCGACGTACCTCTTCGACGAGATCTGGTCGAACCCGCCGATCCGCATCGGCAAGGAGGCCCTGCACGAGCTGCTGCTGACCTGGCTGCCCCGGCTGGCTCCCGGCGGCCGGGCAGTGATGGTGGTGGGCAAACACCTGGGCGCCGACTCGTTGCAGCGGTGGCTGGGCGACCAGGGCTACCCGACGACCCGGCTGGCCAGCGCCAAGGGCTTCCGGGTGCTCGAGACGCGCCGGGCCGACTGAGCCCGCGGCCGGGCTGAGTCGTCGTACGAGCGGACTCCTACTGGAGGGGCGCTGCCTCGTCGACGGACTCGTGCTCGGCCCGGTCGAGCCCGTCACGGGCCGCCCGGTCGAGGGTGTCACGCGAGCGTTCCCACCAGGCACACACGGCGAGCACGAAGCCGGCCAGGACGGCGCCGCAGATGATGTCGATGACGTAGTGCTCACCGAAGTAGACCAGGGCCAGGCCCATGGTCGCGGGGTAGGCGAGCAGCAGCCAGCGCAGCCCCGAGCGGAGCCGGATGATGGCGTAGACCGCGATCAGGAACGAGATGCCGAAGTGCAACGAGGGCATCGCGGCCACCGGGTTGCCGACGCCGGTCAGCACCAGGTGGAAGCGGCCCAGGCCGACGGCCTCCCAGCCGCGGTGGGTGATCCGGAACACCGGATGCTCGAGATAGCCGTCCTCGGAGGCCATCCACGGCGGGGCCATCGGGTAGAGGATGTAGATCACGAGCGCGACGAGGTTGGCCCCGACGTAGCGGCGCATCCACTTCTTCCACTCGCCACGGTTGCGCAGCCACAGCACCATGGCCAGGATCAGGCCGGCCACGAAGTGGCTCGTGTAGACCACCGCCAGGGCGATGTCGTACCACCGGGCGGGGCTGTCGGGGTCGCAGGGGGAGCCGCACATGCGCTCCTGGAGCCAGTACGACGGCAGCTCGCCGAACAACGCCTGGTCGGCCTGCACCGGCATGCGGATGTGCACCGGCATCTTCAGCAGCTCGTCGGCCAGGCCGCGACTGTAGAAGTAGACGACGAGCGCGGCCACCGGTATCCACCAGTCGCGCACGAAGTTGAGGTGGTACCGCCATTCCTCCTCGACGTTCCAGCAGATCGTGGCGAGCCACAACCACAGGAAGATCTGGACCGTGTCACTCGGAATGCCGAACCGGACGATCCAGGCGCCGAGCGCGACGGCGAAGACGGCGTAGGCCAGTGCCCGGATTCCGGGCCGCGTCACACCCCGTCGAGAGGGAAGGGCAGAGCGGACCGATGTGTCCCCCGTTGCTTCTGCCATGAGCGGAATGCTACGTCAACCCATGTAAAGGTGGCATTTCCTTATCGGGAGGTGTCGGGACGAAGAATTGCCGGGGTTCGCAACACAATGGACCCCGAACGCGTCTGTTCTGCATGAGCACGATGACCTTGGATGGAGTGGGTGTGACCGATCCGGACTTCGAGTCCTGGGTGACCGCGCGCGGCGGTGGCCTGCTCCGCTTCGCCTACGTGCTGACCGGCAACGCCGCGGACGCCGAGGACGTCGTCCAGGACGCCCTCTCCCGGGCGATCGGCGCCTGGCCTCGGATCTGTGCCGCCGACGACCCCGACGCCTACGTCCGCCGCATGGTGGTCAACGCGCACACCTCCTGGTGGCGCAAGTTCCGCCGCCGGGAGTCCCCGGTCGCCGAGGTGCGCACCGACGGCTCAGAGGTGACCGGCCCGCCGGCGTACGACGACCGGCTCTGGCAGGCCTGCCGCCGACTCCCGGAGGCCCAACGGACCGCGATCGTGCTCCGGTTCTACGAAGACATGGACTACGCGGCGATCGCCGCGATCACAGGCGTCCGCGAGGGCAGCGTCAGGTCACGCGTCTCGCGTGGGCTCGACGCGCTGCGGGCCGAGCTCGGTGACCACGACCACGAAAGGGGAACGGCAGATGAGTGACTTCGAGAAGAGGGTGCGCGACACCCTCGCCGGGCAGGCCGACAAGGCACCCGGCGACGCCTCCGGGCTGGCCGACGCGGCCAGGGCTCGTCGTGGCCGCCGGCGTACGGCGATCGGCGGTGCCGTCGTGGCCGCGGCCGTGGTGGCTGCCATTCCGCTGGGGCTGGCCCTCGTCGACCGCGGCGACTCCGGTGGCCGTGACAGCGCGGCCCGTGAGAGCACGAGCCCTGACACGGGGGCCGCGGACCCCGCCTCCGACCTTCCGGAGATCCCCGACGGCTGGCGGTGGGAGTCGTGGCGCAACGTCGAGGTCGCGGTGCCCGGCGACTGGCGCGACGGCTCGGCGTACGACCTCTGCATCCCGGGGGCACCCAACCAGCCCGCGGGCAACATCAGCCGCGACGCCTACCAGGCCGACTTCGAGCCCGACGTCGAGGGCACGGCAAGCTGCCCGCAGGGCGTGACCTTCCTGGCCGGGACCCCCAAGGAACCGATCGCGGCCGGCGACGGGGTCGCCAAGCGGGTCAGCCTCGCCGGCAACACCCTCGACGTGGTCGCCGCCGACCAAGAGACCCTCGACCAGGTCGTCGCCTCGGCCCACGAGATCACCGAGACCGACAGCCTCGGCTGTGCACCATCGATCGAGTTCGGCACCGCGGCCTTCGGGGAGGCCGAGGGAGCCGTCACGATGTGCGACTACGTCATCGGGGGATACGGGTCCGACCGCAGCACGCCCGTGCTCGACTCCTCGCGCACGCTGAAGGAGGCGCAGGGCGAGCAGCTGACCGCGGCCCTGACCAGCACACGGACGATGGCGAACGCAGCCAAGGTCGACCCCGGGTGCACGCTGTCGAAGGGTGCGCCGCCGGTCCTCGTGCACCGGCTCCAGGTCGGTGACGTGGTGCTGGTCGACATCGCTTCGAGCGACTGCGGCGGCACCCAGATCGTGACCGGTGACGGCCCACAGCAGCTCGACTACGCCCTGCTCGACGCGGTCGACCCGGCCACGATGTCGCTGGGCTGAGCCCGGCGCAAGAACTCGTTTGCTGGCAGGGCCCACGGCGGGGAACAATCCGCTCGTGGGCCATGTCGATGTCGCCGGTGTCCGGTACGAGCTCCCGGACGGCCGGGTGCTCCTCGACGACGTCTCCTTCCGGGTGGGGGAGGGCGCCAAGGTCGCGCTGGTCGGTGCCAACGGCGCTGGCAAGACGACCCTGCTGCGCATCGTCACCGGTGAGCTGACGCCGCACGCCGGCGCGGTCACCCGCACCGGCGGATTGGGCGTCATGCGGCAGATGGTCAACGCCGGACTGGCCGAGGCGCCGACGGTGGCGGACCTGCTCCTCTCGGTCGCCCCACCCCGTGTGCGGGCGGCGGCGGCCGCCGTCGACGAGTGCGAGCGGGCGCTGATGGAATCCGACGACGAGAAGACCCAGATGCGCTATGCCACGGCGCTCTCCGACTTCACCGACGCCGGCGGCTACGACATCGAGGTCATCTGGGACGTCTGTACGACGGCCGCCCTCGGCGTCTCCTACGACCGGGCGAAGTACCGCGACCTCTCCACCCTGAGCGGCGGTGAGCAGAAGCGGCTGGTGCTGGAGTACCTGCTCCGCGGGCCCGACCAGGTGCTGCTGCTCGACGAGCCCGACAACTTCCTCGACGTGCCGGGGAAGATCTGGCTCGAGCAGCGGATCAACGAGTCCGACAAGACGATCCTGTTCATCAGCCACGACCGCGAGCTGCTCGACAACACCGCGACCCGGGTGGTGACCGTCGAGCTCGGCTCGGCCGGAAACCGGGTCTGGACCCACCCGGGCGGCTTCGCGTCGTACCACGAGGCACGCAAGGACCGGTTCCTGCGCTTCGAGGAGCTGCGCCGCCGCTGGGACGAGGAGCACGCCAAGATCAAGGCACTCGTGCTCCGGCTCAAGATCAAGTCGGAGTACAACGACGGCATGTCCTCGCAGTACCGCGCGGCCCAGACCCGGCTGCGCAAGTTCGAGGAGGCCGGGCCGCCGATGGAGCAGCCCCGCGAGCAGCAGGTGACGATGCGCCTCAAGGGCGGCCGCACCGGCAAGCGCGCGGTCGTCTGCGAGTCCCTGGAGCTCACCGGTCTCATGCGGCCCTTCGACCTGGAGGTCTGGTACGGCGAGCGGGTGGCCGTGCTCGGCTCCAACGGCTCCGGCAAGTCACACTTCCTGCGACTCCTGGCGGCCGGCGGCACCGACCCCGACATCGAGCACCAGCCGGTCGGCGACGTCCCCGTCGTACCGGTGCTCCACAACGGGAAGGCAAAGCTGGGTGCCCGGGTGCGGCCCGGCTGGTTCGTGCAGACCCACGAGCACCCCGAGCTGGTCGGTCGCACCCTGCTGGAGATTCTGCACCGGGGTGAGGCCCAGCCCGACGGCCGAGGACGCCAGGGGATGGGGCGCGAGCAGGCCTCACGCGTGCTCGACCGCTACGAGCTGGCGCACGCCGGTGAGCAGCGGTTCGAGTCGCTCTCGGGCGGCCAGCAGGCGCGGTTCCAGATCCTGCTCCTCGAGCTGTCGGGGGCGACCCTGCTGCTGCTCGACGAGCCGACGGACAACCTCGACGTCCAGTCGGCGGAGGCGCTCGAGGACGGGCTGTCCGCCTTCGACGGCACGGTCCTCGCGGTCACCCACGACCGCTGGTTCGCACGCGGGTTCGACCGGTTCCTGGTCTACGGGTCCGACGGCTCGGTCTACGAGTCCGACGGGCCGGTCTGGGACGAGGGCCGGGTCGAGCGGGTCCGCTGAGCCACGGGACACGGCGGCCACGTCCGGCGTACGACGCCCTTGCCGTGGCGCGTGACGCGGGTCACAATGCGGCGAGCGCATCCGCGGACACGACCCGAGTGGAGATCCCCGTGACCGAAGCACCGATCCCGCAGTTCCTCGACGAGCGGCTGGCGTGGTGGGCCGAGCACGACCCGGACGGCGAGGCGATGACCTACCTCGACCGCACCTGGACCTGGGCGCAGTGGAACGACCGGGTACGCCGGGCGGCGGGTGGCCTGCGCGACCTCGGCATCGGCCGCGGTGACGTGGTGGCGTTCCTCGACAAGAACCACCCGGCCTGCGTCGAGATCAGTCAGGCGGCCGCCTCGCGCGGCGCCGCCAACGCCATCGTCAACTGGCGCTCCGCGGGCGACGAGGTCGACTACGCGGTGAACGACTCCGGGGCCCGCGTGCTCTTCGTCGGAGCCGAGCTGATGCCGACCATCGAGGCGAGCCGCGACCGGCTGACCGCCGTGGAGAAGGTCATCGTGGTCACGCCCGACGGCGCCGACGGCGACGAGTACGAACGGTGGCTGGCGGCATCGGAGCCGGTCGGGCGCGCCGACGACGTGACTCCCGAGGACACCTGCCTGGTGATGTACTCCTCCGGCACGACCGGCCGGCCCAAGGGCATCATGCTCTCGCAGGCCAACATGCTCGCGCACACGATCAACGCCCACGACGGATGGGGTTTCGAGCCCGGCGACAAGTCGATGGTCTCGATGCCGTTGTTCCACGTCGGCGGGTCGTCGTACGTGCTCTTCGGCATGCACGACGGCGTGCCGAGCGTGATGACCCGCGACCCCGACGGCGCGTCACTGGCCGGCGCCATCATGAAGGGCGCCAACCGCACTTTCCTGGTGCCGGCGGTGCTGGCACAGGTGCTCCAGTCCGGCCCCGACGCGGTGAAGGTCTTCGGGAAGCTGAAGACCTACACCTACGGCGCGGCCCCGATGCCACCGCCGCTGCTGCGCGCCGCCATGGAGGCCTGGCCCGACACCGACTTCCTCCAGGTCTACGGACTGACCGAGGTCGCGGGTGTCGCCACGCACCTGCTGCCCGAGCACCACCGCGACCCGGGCCACCCGGAGCGACTGCTCTCCGCGGGAATCCCGATCCCGGGTGTCGAGGTGCGCATCGTCGACCCCGCATCCCTCGGGGACGTGGCAGTGGGTGAGGAGGGTGAGATCTGGCTGCGCACGCCGCAGCTGATGCAGGGGTTCCTCAACCGGCCCGACGAGACTGCCGAGGTCATCGTCGACGGTGGCTGGTTCCGCACCGGCGACATGGGCAAGGTCGACGACGGCGGGTTCGTCTACGTGCAGGACCGCATCAAGGACATGATCATCAGCGGCGGGGAGAACATCTACTCGCCCGAGGTCGAGCGGGTGCTCGCCGAGCACCCGGCCGTCCTCGAGGTCGCCGTGATCGGCGTGCCGGACGACACCTGGGGCGAGTCGGTCAAGGGGGTCGTGGCGCTCAAGCCGGACACCACCGCCACCGCCGACGAGCTGATCGCGTTCTGCAAGGCCAGCCTGGCGTCGTTCAAGTGCCCGCGCTCCATCGACGTGATCGAGGCGCTGCCGCGCAATCCCAGCGGCAAGATCCTCAAGCGTGAGCTGCGCAAGCTGCACTGGGGCGGCCGCGACTCCGCCATCGTCTAGCACGCGGCGGTCCGCCCGGCGCCGGGCGGACCGGGATCAGGAGAGCTGGGCCTTGGCCAGCTTCGCCTCGCGGCGTACGTCCTTGGCGAGGCGGCGTGCGTCCTTGCGGGCGGAGGTGGCGGCGTGGCGGGCGCGCCAGGCCACGCCCGGCTTGCCCTCGGTGTCGACGCCGGCCAGCAGCAGGCCGCCGAGCACGCCGGCGTTCTTGAAGAACTGGAGCCGTTGCATGTTCTTCGCGGCGGGGTCGGTCTCCTCCCAGAAGGGGTGACCGGCGACGGTGGTCGGCACGAGGCTCGCGGCCAGCACCGTGGAGGACAGACGCGGCGCCTTGCCGAGGGCCAGGGCCGCGGCGGCCGCGATCTGCACGCCGGCGTTGAGGCGCACGAGCGTCTGCGGGTTCGACGGCACCGGCGCACCCGGCGCGACGCGCTGGGCGAGCGGGACGACCCGGTCGGTGACCTTGGCGGCCTTGGCGGCCAGCACGTCGGAGTTCTTCAGGGCGTTGGTGGCGCCGAAGAAGAACGTGGTCGCGAGGAGCGGACGGGCGATCAGTCGCACGAGAGTCATGCCTCCATTCATACCCGACCGCCAAGTCGGGCGGGAGTCGGGTCCCGGTCGATTTCGGTCGCGTAGTGGCGATAGAGGCAGTACGCCGACGCCGCGCACAGCACGTGCCAGACGGCGTGACCCTGCAGCAGCGAGTCGGGCGAGCAGAGGCCGGTGCCCGACGCCGTGAGGTTCCAGATCGTGAAGGCGACCACCATGCAGGCCACCGCGGCCCAGGCCCACCGCGCGTGAGGGAAGAGACCGCGGCGGACCAGGACTGCCTCGATGGCCAGGCCGACCACGAGGAGGAAGCCGAACGCGACGTTGCCGGCGTACATCACGACCGGGATCTCACGGCTCCACAGCCCGGCGATCTCACACGCGGCGACGAAGACGACGAAGATGACCGCCAGGAAGACCGGCCCACGGTCGAGGAGCCGCATCAGCGCGTAGCCGGCGATGAACGAGGCCACGAGGTACATGCTCGCCATGTCGAGGTGGCCACCGAGGCTGGACTGCGTGGCGTGCTTGGCCATGCTGGCCGGCCCGAGGAGCACGACCAGGACTGCGAACGCGGGGGCGAGTGACCGGTGCCGGCCCAGGGCGCCGCGGGTCGGGCTGTGGCGCAGCAACGACCAGGCGATGGCCAGTCCGGCGGCCACGAACCCGAGGTTGCTCCACGTGTTGGCCGGCTGCTTGATGAACCCGCCGCGGGCGGCCTCGCAGAACGTGTCGCCGCGGCCGACGTCGGCGCCCAGCCACCCGTCGTACGCCGCCAGGAGCAGGAGCCCCACACCGGCGACGGCCACCACCCCGGCACAGACCACGGGCCCCGGACGCACGGCGTGAAGCCGGCGAAGTCCATCGACTCGGTCGCCTTGATGGAGGGGGCGACGAGCTGGCGGGTGCCGTCGGGCTTCTGCTGGTCGATGGCCATCTTCTGTTCCTTGTCCTGGACCAGCTCGAGCCACTGGGCCAGCCAGCCCGGCGTACGGCCGATGGCGAACAGCACGGTGAACATCTCGGGCGGGAACTGGAAGGCCTCGTAGATCAGGCCGGAGTAGAAGTCGACGTTCGGGTAGAGCTTGCGCTTGACGAAGTACTCGTCCTCGAGCGCGATCTTCTCCAGCTCCTTGGCGATCTCGAGGAGCGGGTTGACCCCGGTGACCTCGAAGACGTCGTCGCAGGCCTTCTTGATGATCGTGGCGCGCGGGTCGAAGTTCTTGTAGACCCGGTGGCCGAAGCCCATCAGCTTCTCGTTGCCGGCCTTCACACCCTCGATGAACGCGGGGATGTTCTCCTTCTTGCCGATGCGCCGAAGCATGCGCAGCACGGCCTCGTTGGCGCCACCGTGCAGCGGGCCGTAGAGGGCGCCGACGCCGGCAGCCACTGCCGAGTAGGGGTCGACCTGGCTGGAACCGACCGAGCGGACCGCGTTGGTCGAGCAGTTCTGCTCGTGGTCGGCGTGCAGGATGAACAGCACGTCGAGGGCCTTGACCAGGCGCGGGTCGGCCTCGAACTTCTTCTCGCTCATCTTGAACAGCATGGAGAGGAAGTTGGCGGTGTAGCCGAGGTCGTTGTCAGGGTAGATGTAGGGCTTGCCCTGTGCGTGGCGGAACGACCAGGCGCCGAGCGTCGGCATCTTGGCGATCATGCGCACCATCTGCATGTGCCGGTTGTCCGGGTCGCCGATGTTGCGCGCGTCGGGGTAGAACGTCGAGAGGGCACCGACCGAGGCCATCATCATGCCCATCGGGTGGGCGTCGTACCTGAAGCCCTGCATGAAGGTCTTCACGTTCTCGTGCACGAACGTGTGGTAGGTGATCTCGTGTTCCCAGTTGTCGTACTGCTCCTTGGTCGGCAGCTCGCCGTGGATGAGCAGGTAGGCAACCTCGAGGAAGTTGGACTTCTCGGCCAACTGCTCGATCGGGTAGCCGCGGTACTCGAGGATGCCCTTGTCGCCGTCGATGAACGTGACCGCGCTGCGGCACGATGCGGTGTTGACGAAGCCGGGGTCATAGACCGCCAGGCCGGGTGCTTCCTCGGAAACGCGAATCTTGCCCAGGTCGGCGGCCTTGATGGTGCCGTCGGTGATGGGTACTTCGTACTCGCTGCCCGTGCGGTTGTCTCGAACGGTGAGCGAGCCTGCCTCGTTGGCAGTGACGGCCGGTACGTCGGTCACGTCGGCTCCTGTCGGTGAAAGAGTGTCGTTGACTCTCGTATATGTGTCGGATGCCAACCTATTCCGTCCGTGTCGATGACGCGAACGCGGCGTCCCTCATCGTGGTCGTGACCCGTGAGTAGCAAGCCGCGCCGGTACGCCGTGCGTCGTACGACGGGCAGTGGCCACGATCGGGTGGGTTCGCCCGTTTTGACCGTGGGGGAGCGCGCCGCCTATTCTTGACAGTCGCGTCTCCTGCCGCGCCCGCACGGGTGCAGACCCGGACGAAATGGAACCGGGCAGAGTTCGTCAGAAGCGCTGCGTCACCACCCGGTCAGGACCTCTGCCCGGGCCCAACGAACGAAAAGGCTACATACGTGCGTACGTACAGCCCCAAGCCCGCTGACATCCAGCGCGAATGGCTTGTCATCGACGCCCAGGACGTTGTCCTCGGCCGCCTCGCCGTCCAGGCCGCGACGCTGCTCCGCGGCAAGCACAAGGCGAACTTCGCCCCGCACATGGACATGGGTGACTTCGTCATCGTCGTCAACGCGGAGAAGGTCGCCCTGTCGGGCAAGAAGAAGACCGACAAGATGGTCTACCGCCACTCCGGTTTCCCGGGCGGCCTGAGCACCACGCCGATCGGTGACCTCCTCGAGAAGGACGCCCGCAAGGCCATCGAGAACGCGGTCTGGGGCATGCTCCCCAAGAACCGCCTCGGCCGCCAGATGCTGAAGAAGCTCAAGGTCTACTCCGGACCCGAGCACCCGCACGCGGCCCAGCAGGCCAAGCCGTTCGAGATCACGCAGATCTCCCAGTGATTGCAGACAAGGACATCAACGTGACTGAGAACCAGGCTGAGACCGCCGAGGTCGAAGAGACCTTCGAGACCAACGAAGACGGCGTCGCGTACTCCTCGGAGTCCGCCCCGTCCGCCGACGCCCCGCTGCGTCCCGCGACCATCGCGCCCGCGAACGCCACCGGCCGCCGCAAGGAGGCCGTCGCCCGCGTCCGCCTCGTTCCCGGCACCGGCCAGTGGACCGTCAACGGCCGCGACCTCGACTCGTACTTCCCGAACAAGCTGCACCAGCAGGTTGTCAACGAGCCGTTCGCGAACCTCCAGCTCGAGGGCCGCTTCGACGTCATCGCCCGCATCCACGGTGGTGGCATCACCGGCCAGGCCGGCGCCCTGCGTCTCGGCGTGGCCCGTGCCCTGAACGCCATCGACGTCGAGGCGAACCGCCCGTCGCTCAAGAAGGCCGGGCTGCTGACCCGCGACGCGCGCGTCATCGAGCGCAAGAAGGCCGGTCTCAAGAAGGCCCGCAAGGCACCGCAGTTCTCCAAGCGCTGATCGCGCAGGTTTCTGGGTCCATGCCGCAGAAACTGTTTGGCACGGACGGGGTCCGGGGTCTGGCGAACGGTCAACTGACCGCAGAGCTGGCCCTGGACCTCTCCGTGGCTGCTGCACATGTCCTGGCCGACCGCGGCGAGTTCGCGGGGCACCGCCCCGTCGCCGTGGTGGGTCGGGACACGCGCATTTCCGGGCAGTTCCTCGAGGCTGCCGTCGTGGCCGGCCTGGCCTCTGCCGGGGTCGACGTCCTCCTGCTCGGCGTGCTGCCGACACCGGGCGTGGCCTACCTGACCGGTGCGCTCGAGGCCGACCTGGGCGTGATGCTCAGCGCCTCGCACAACCCCATGCCCGACAACGGCATCAAGTTCCTGGCCCGGGGTGGGGTCAAGCTCGACGACGCGATCGAGAACGCGATCGAGCAGCGCCTGGGTGAGCCCTGGGACCGTCCCACCGGTGGCGACGTCGGCCGCGTGTCGACGTACGACGCGGCGGTCGACGACTACTGCGCTCACCTGGTCCGTACGACGACCCGTCCGCTCACCGGACTGCGCGTGGTGCTCGACTGCGCCGAAGGTGCGGCCGCCGAGGCCGGGCCCAAGGCGCTCGCGGACGCCGGGGCCGACGTCACCGCGATCCACGCCCAGCCCGACGGGCTCAACATCAACGACGACTGCGGGTCGACCCACCTGGAGTCCCTTCGCAAGGCCGTGATCAAGGACGGCGCCGACGTCGGCTTCGCCCTCGACGGCGACGCCGACCGCTGCCTCGCCGTCGATGCCTCGGGCGAGGTCGTCGACGGCGACCAGCTCCTCGCCGTACTCGCGCTCTCCATGCGCGACGCCGGTCGGCTGCCCAACGACGTCGTGGTCGCCACCGTGATGAGCAACCTCGGCTTCGTGCAGGCCATGAAGGCCAACTCGGTGAAGGTGCGCCAGACCAAGGTCGGCGACCGCTACGTGCTCGAGGCCATGAAGGCCGGCCGCTACGGTCTCGGCGGCGAGCAGTCGGGCCACGTGATCATGAGCGAGCACGCCACCACCGGCGACGGCATCCTCACCGCACTCCACGTGCTGGAGCGGATGGCCTCGACCGGGTCCTCCCTGGCCGAGCTGGCCGCCGTGATGACCCGGCTGCCGCAGGTGCTGATCAACGTCCCCGGCGTCGACAAGTCGCGGGCCGACGAGGACGCCGTACTCGCTGCGGCGGTCGCCGAGGCCGAGGCCGAGCTGGCCGACACCGGTCGGGTGCTGCTGCGCCCCTCGGGCACCGAGGCGCTGGTGCGGGTGATGGTCGAGGCCCCGACCGAGGAACAGGCCGCCTCGGTGGCCGAGCAGCTCGCCGCCGTCGTGCGCGAGCGCCTGTCGCTCTGACCGAGCGCGGGTACGGGTAACGGATACGGGGCCGCACTTGTGCGGTGCTGTGGTCGGTTCGCCCGTGGCGTGACGCGTGTGGAGCGACCGTAACCCCGCGTTACCCGGGGCGGGGTGGGACGAAAACGGGTCGACCCGGCCTGCCCCAGTGCCTAGGGTCGCCCCGTGAGTGACTTGGAGATCCGCGAGGTCGACGTCCATGACGAGGCCGCGCTGCGCACCTGGTGGGAGGTCGGGCACGCGGCCAGCGCGGAGCGGCCCTTCGACGCATGGCCGGCGTGGGAGGTCTCGCGGGTGGCGCTGCCGTTCCCGCGCACCGACTCCGCGATCACCCTGCTCACCGCCTTCGACGCGGGCGCCGCAGTGGGCACGGCACTGGTCGTGGAGTTCCTCCTCGACAACACCCACCTCGCCGAGGTCACCGTGTACGTCGACCCGGCACAGCGCCGGCGCGGGTTCGGCACGCAGCTGCTCGACGAGGCCGAGGAGCGGGTACGCCGCAGCGGCCGCACCTCGATCATCTCGAGTGCCTTCGCCCCGGTCGACGGGGAGAGCCCGGGCTCGCTCTTCGCCGCCGCGCGCGGATACCCCGTGGGCAGCGCCGAGGAGACCAAGCTGGTCGATCTGGCCACCGCGACCGAGTCGTGGGGTTCCCTGCAGGACGAGGCGGATGCCGGGCTCGGCGACTACTCCTGCATCGTCTTCGACGGCCCGTGCCCCGAGGAGCACGTCGAGGGGTTCGCCGACGTGCTCTCGATCTTCATCGGTGCCATTCCGTCCGGTGACCTCGACCTCGAGGACGCCCAGTGGACTCCCGAGCGCATCCGTCTCGGCGAGCGCGAACGCGTCGAGGCCGGCCGGGTCAACGTCACGGCGCTGGCCCTGACCCCGGCCGGTGGGGTCTGCGGGTTCTCCGACGTACGCCTGAGCCGGGCCGACCCACGGCACGCTGGGGTCGGCGGCACGCTGGTGGTCCCCGAACACCGGGGCCATCGGCTCGGGCTGGCGATGAAGCTGCTCACGCACGGGCGGGTGAGGGAGCTCTTCCCCGAGTGCGAGTTCATCGAGACCGGCAACGCCGGGGTCAACGCGCCGATGAACGCGGTCAACGAGCGCATGGGCTATCGCGTGGTGGAGCGTTGCCTCGACGTGCAGAAGCGCCTGGCATGACGGAAGGGAAGGGCATGAGCTGCGAGATCGTCCGGGTCGATCCGTTCGACGACGAGGCGTTCGAGGCCTGGTACGCGACGTACGCCGCTGCCGACGCACACGGACGCGAGGAGCTGGCCGCCACCTGGACGCTGGCCGAGCTGCGGGCCCAGGGACAGGCGGTGCAGGAGCACCAGGAGAGCGCGTGGTGGTCGGGGCTGCTGGAGGGCCGCACGGTGGTCGCCGGAAAGCTCAGGCTGACCCACCACGACAACCGCGACCTCGCCATGGTGGAGGTCTTCACCGAGCCGGCCCATCGCACCCACGGGCACGGCTCGGCCATGCTGGCGGTGCTCGAGGAGCAGGCCCGGGCGGCCGGCCGCACCCGGTTGCTCGCCGAGTGCAGCTACCCGATCGACGCGCCCCAGGACGGCTCCGGACACCCGTACGCCGACTTCCTGCGGCACCGCGGGTTCACCTTCGGCATCGGTGACGTGCAGCGCATCCTCGACCTGCCGGTCCCCGAGGACGACCTGCATGCCCTCGTCGATTCAGCTGCGTCGAGCCACGCGTCGTACACCTTCCGCTCGTTCGCCGGGCAGATCCCCGAGGAGCTCCTCGCCGAGTACGCCGCCCTGTGCGGAGCGCTGATGACCGAGGCGCCCACCGGTGACCTCGTCCTCGAGTCGAGTCACGTCGACGTCGATGCCTTCCGTGCGGAGCAGGAGGTCCTCGAGCGGCAGGGGCGCACCCGCTACGGCACGGTCGCCATCGCCGACGACGGCACACTGGCCGGCTACACCGACATCGTCGCCAGCGCCCACGACCGCGGCCGCGGCTACCAGTGGGGCACCCTGGTCTGGTCGGCGCATCGCGGCCACCGGCTCGGCCTGGCGCTCAAGGCGCGCAACCTCGTGTCCCTGCAACGTGAACGCCCCGACCTGGGCGTCGTACGCACCTGGAACGCGGAGGTGAACGATCACATGGTGGCGGTCAACGACCTGCTGGGCTTCCGCCCGGTCGAACGACTGGGGGAGTTTCAGAAGAATCCCGGTGCGTCATGATGGAGTCATGAACGAACGGGGAGGCCTGCGCCAGGCAGCGTTGGCGCTTGCTGTCGTGAGTGTCCTGACCACCCTGGGCGCGGGGATCACCGCGGGTGTCGCGGCCGGCCAGGGTGACGACCCCGACGGCTCGGGCACCCTGGTCCGCGGCAAGGGCGACCCGACGGAGTCCGGGACGGGGCCGTCCGAGACGAGCACCACCGAGGACCCGGGCTTCGACTACACCGGCTGGAAGGTCGTCAACGGCATGCCCGGCGACTCCGGTGAGGTGGCCAGCTACAGATTGCCGCCCACCAGCTGGAAACCGTTCGCCTCCGACTACGCGGTCAGCTTCACCGACAAGAGCGGCAAGGCCTACGTGAGTGGTCACGCGTTGGCCAACTACTACGGCAACAGGTGCAAGGACGGCGGCGAGCGGGTCCCGGGCGGTTGGACCGTGCTGGCCGACACCGTCCCCTCGGGCGACCTGAAGACCATCGCGGAGGACGCCGCGCGCGGCTGGGCACGCGGCTACGGCACCAACGCCAACGGGACCACCGGCACGATGACCCGACCGGTGGCCAAGGAGGTCACCCTCGACGACGGCACGACGGCCGCCCGAGCGTCGATCGACATCGACATGAGCATCTTCAGCGGGGTCTGCCTGCCGACCAAGGCACAGGTCTCGGTCACCACGATCGACACCTCCGAGGGCGCCAAGACGCTCGTGCAGGCGCGCTACGTCTCGGCGGTCGGGATCACCGACACGCAGTGGAGGGCGATCGGCCAGTCGCTCGAGGACTGAGCGTCGAGCAGGCCGGCGCGGGCCAGTGCAGGGCAGAGTGGACCAGTGCGGGTCAGAGCTTGCGGAGCCGCACGTAGCGCACCGAGTGGTCCGCGTCCTTGCGCAGCACCAACGTCGCCCGCGAACGGGTCGGCAACACGTTCTGCACCAGGTTGGGCCCGTTGATGCTCTCCCAGATGCGGGTCGCCTCGGCGACCGCTTCGTACTCCGTCAGGCTGGCGTAGCGGGTGAAGTAGGACTCGGGGTCGCGGAACGCGGTCTCGCGCAACCGCTGGAACCGCTGGATGTACCAGTGCCGGATGTCGGTGGTCGCGGCGTCGACGAACACGCTGAAGTCGAAGAAGTCGCTGACCGCAAGGCCGGTGCGGCCGTCATCGCGGACCCGGGCCGGCTGGAGAACGTTGAGGCCCTCGATGATCACGATGTCGGGATGCCGGATCACGATCTTCTCGTCGGGCACCACGTCGTAGGTCAGGTGTGAGTAGATCGGTGCCTCGACCTCGTCCTTGCCGGACTTGATGTCGACCACGAAGCGGAGCAGCGCCTTGCGGTCGTAGGACTCCGGAAAGCCCTTGCGCAACAACAGGCCGCGGCGCTGGAGCTCGGCGTTGGGCATCAGGAAGCCGTCGGTGGTGACCAGCGCGACCGACGGGTGCTCGGGCCAGTGGGCCAGCATCTGCTGCAGCACGCGAGCAGTGGTGGACTTGCCCACGGCCACCGACCCGGCCAGCCCGATCACGAACGGCGTGCGCGGTGGCGTCGGCCGGGCCAGGAACTCCTGCTGGCTCCGGTGGAGCTTGCCGGCCGCTTCGACGTACATGCTCAGCAGCCGGGAGAGCGGCAGGTAGACCTGTTGCACCTCGTCGAGGTCGAGCTCGTCGCCGAGGCCCCTTACCCGGTCGATCTCCTCGGGGGAGAGGGGTTGCTCGGTGTGCTCGGCCAACGCGGCCCAGGCGGCGCGGTCGAGTTCGACGTACGGCGAGGTCTCGCGCGCCTGCTCGCGGCTCTCGGAGCCTGCCGGTGAGGACATGCCAAGCATTGTTGCAGGGGGAAGGGCCACTGCTTCGGGCGGATACACTTCCCGCCATGTGTGGAATCGTTGGGTACGTCGGCAGCAAGCAGGCTCAGCAGGTAGTGATGGAGGGGCTGCGTCGACTCGAATACCGGGGCTACGACTCCGCAGGCATCGCGCTGGTGCACGAGGGAGCGATCGCCTCCGACAAGCGCGCCGGCAAGCTGGCCAACCTGGACAAGGCGATCGCCGAGGCCCCGCTGCCGACCTCGTCGACCGGCATCGGCCACACCCGCTGGGCGACCCACGGTGCCCCCAACGACACCAACGCGCACCCGCACCTGGGCCAGGAGTCGCGGTTGGCACTGGTGCACAACGGCATCATCGAGAACTTCTCCGAGCTGCGTGACGAGCTCGAGTCGGAGGGCCACACCCTGGTCTCCGAGACCGACACCGAGGTGGCCGCCCACCTGCTCGAGCGCGAGCTGGCCACCGGCGTCAACCTCACCGTGGCCATGCAGCAGGTGTGCCGACGCCTCAAGGGCGCCTTCACACTCGTCGCCGTCGACGGCCAGGACCCCGACCGCGTGGTCGCCGCCCGCCGCAACTCCCCGCTCGTGGTCGGGCTGGGCGAGGGAGAGAACTTCCTCGGCTCCGACGTCGCGGCGTTCATCGAGCACACCCGCGAGGCGCTCGAGCTCGGCCAGGACCAGGTCGTCACGATCACCCGTGAGGGCGTCGAGGTGACCGGCTTCGACGGCTCGCCCGCCGAGGGTCGTCGCTACCACGTCGACTGGGACCTCGCGGCCGCCGAGAAGGACGGCCACGACTGGTTCATGCGCAAGGAGATCCTCGAGCAGCCCGAGTCGGTGTACGACGCGATGCTCGGCCGCCACACCGAGGACGGCCAGCTCATGCTCGACGAGGTGCGCATCGACGACGAGGCGCTGCGCGACATCGACCGCATCATCGTGGTGGGCTGCGGCACTGCGGCGTACGCCGGTCAGGTGGCCAAGTACGCCATCGAGCACTGGACCCGCATCCCGGTCGAGGTCGAGCTGGCCCACGAGTTCCGCTACCGCGACCCGATCCTGACCCGCAACACGCTCGTCGTCGCGATCAGCCAGTCGGGCGAGACCGCCGACACCCTGATGGCGATCAGGCACGCCCGCGCCCAGGGCGGCAAGGTGCTGGCGATCTGCAACACCAACGGCGCCACGATCCCGCGTGAGTCCGACGCGGTCATCTACACCCACGCCGGACCCGAGATCGGGGTTGCCTCGACCAAGGGCTTCCTGACCCAGATGGTGGCCTGCTACCTGCTCGGCCTCTACCTCGCGCAACTTCGGGGCACGAAGTTCGGTGACGAGATCGCCTCGGTCGTGCGCGACCTGCAGCAGATCCCCGCGCAGATCCAGCAGGTGCTCGACCGTGCCGACCAGGTCTACGCGCTGGCTGCCACGCTCAAGGACTCCAAGGCGGTGCTGTTCCTGGGCCGTCACGCCGGCTACCCGGTGGCCATGGAAGGTGCGCTCAAGCTGAAGGAGCTGGCCTACATCCACGCCGAGGGCTTCGCCGCGGGCGAGCTCAAGCACGGCCCGATCGCGTTGATCGAGCCCGGACTGCCGGTCTTCTGCGTGCTGCCGCCCCGCGGCCGCGACCAGCTGCACGACAAGATGGTCAGCGCGATCCAGGAGATCCGGGCCCGCGGCGCCCGCACGATCGTGCTCGCGGAGGAGGACGACCAGTCGGTCGCGAAGTACGCCGACGAGATCATCCCGCTGCCCAAGGTGCCCACGCTGCTCCAGCCGTTGGTCGCGGTCGTGCCGCTTCAGCTGTTCGCCTGCGAGCTGGCCACCCTGATGGGCCACGACGTCGACCAGCCCCGCAACCTGGCCAAGTCCGTCACCGTCGAATGATCACCCCACGAGAACGCGCTTCGCTTGCCTTCCCGCGGGGACCCCGATGAATCACCCCACGAGAACGCGCTTCGCTTGCCTTCCCGCGGGGACCCCGATGACCACCCCACCCGAGGACACCCGGTGATCGTCGGGGTCGGCATCGACGTGGTCGAGATCGAGCGCTTCATCGCCTCCCTCGAACGCACGCCGGCGCTGCGCCACAAGCTCTTCACCCCCGCGGAGGCATCGCTCCACCCGCAGTCCCTGGCCGCCCGGTTCGCGGCCAAGGAGGCGATGGCCAAGTCGCTGGGTGCCCCGGCGGGACTGGCCTGGCACGACGCCGAGGTGATCTCCGAGACCTCCGGCCGACCGAGGTTCGAGCTGCGGGGCACCGTGAGGGCCGCGGCCGACGCACTCGGTGCGTCGTCGGTGCACCTCTCGCTGAGCCACGACGGTGGCATCGCGTCGGCGTTCGTCGTACTCGAGGGCTGACGCGGCCCTCTCGTCGGTGTAGGTACGTTGGGCTCCATGCGTGGAGCACACACCGTGGAGCAGGTCCGGGCGGCCGAGGCGGCACTGATGGCACGCCTGCCCGAGGGCGCGCTGATGGCGCGTGCCGCGGCCGGCTTGGCCACCGCCGTCATCGACCTGCTCGGCGGCGCCTACGGGCGACACGTCCTGCTGCTGGTCGGCTCGGGCGACAACGGTGGCGACGCGTTGTACGCCGGTGCGATGCTGGCCCGCCGCGGCTGCGCGGTCGAGGCGGTGCTGCTCTCCACGCGCGTCCACGAGGCCGGGCTGGCCACCCTGCGCAGGGCCGGTGGCCTGGTCCGGGAGCCGGGCGGTGGCGCCCGTCCCGACGTGCTGGTCGACGGCATCGTCGGCATCGGAGGACGCCCGGGCCTGCGTCCCGAGGCGGTCGCCGAGCTGGCGGCGTACGACGGCGTGCCCGTGGTCGCCGTCGACGTGCCCAGCGGCGTGGACGTCGACACCGGCGAGACACCCGGACCCCATGTCGTGGCCGACGTGACCGTGACCTTCGGCACACACAAGGTCGCGCACCTCGTCGACCCGGCCGCTCTCGCCTGCGGCACCGTGGCCCTGGTCGACCTCGGACTCGACCTGCCGGAGGCCGGTGTCGAGTCGCTCCAGCCCGCCGACATCGCGCGACTCGTGCCCCGCCCCGGACCGGACGCCCACAAGTACACCCGCGGGGTCGTCGGCCTGCGCACCGGTGAGGCCTTCGCGGGTGCCGGACTGCTGAGCGCTGCGGGCGCCTCGTGCGGGCTGGCCGGCATGGTCCGCTACGTCGGTCCCCTCGAGGTCGCCGAACAGGTCCTCGCGGCTCACCCCGAGGTGCTCGTGGGAGCCGGACGCGTGCAGGCCTGGGTGGTCGGCTCCGGTGGCGGTGCCGACGCGGTCGACGAGCGAGCAGCCGCACTGTGTGACGGCGTACCGGTGGTGCTGGACGCCGACGCACTGGTGGACCTGCCCGCCGACCTGCCGGAGGGCGTCGTGCTCACTCCGCACGCCGGCGAGCTGGCCAGGATGCTGGGCATCGACCGCGCCGAGGTCGAGGACCGGCAGCTCCACTGGGCCCGCGCCGCCGCCGAGCGGTGGGGAGCGGTGTGCGTGCTGAAGGGGCGCCACACGCTCGTCGCACGCCCCGACGGACGGGTCCGGGTGACCACCACCGGGCTGCCCTGGCTGGCCACCGCCGGGGCCGGCGACGTGCTGGGCGGGCTGACCGGCGCGCTGCTCGCCTCGGGCCTCGACCCCTTCGACGCGGCATCGGTCGGGTCCTGGCTGCACGGTGCGGCAGCGACCCTGGCCTCCGACGGTGGGCCGATCGTGGCCGGTGACGTCGCCAGGGGCATTCCTGAGATCGTTCACATGGTGTGCACGGAGCATGACTAGGTTGACCCCATGCTCTACACCGCGCTGCACGCCGTCGTCCCGCCCGTGGCACGAGCCGTGTGGCGCCCGGAGATCACCGGCCTCGAGAACATCCCCGCCTCCGGTGGGGTGATCGTCGCCAGCAACCATCTCTCGTTCGCGGACAGCCTCGTGATCCCGATCGTGGCGCCGCGCAAGGTGGTCTTCCTGGCCAAGTCCGACTACTTCACCGGGTCGGGCATCAAGGGCGCGCTGTCCAAGGCCTGGTTCGAGGGCCTCGGCATGCTGCCGGTCGACCGTGACGACGCGCAGGCAGCGCTCACCTCCCTCGACACGGCGCTCAAGGTCCTCGGCAAGGGCGAGGCGTTCGGCATCTATCCCGAGGGCACCCGGTCGCGCGACGGGCGGCTCTACCGCGGACGCACCGGCGTGGCCCACCTCGCGCTGACCGCGGGCGTGCCGGTCGTGCCCGTCGGGCTGCAGGGCACCGCGGAGCTCCAGCCGGTCGGCTCACGCCTGCCGCGGCTGGCCAAGGTGCGTGTCGCGATCGGCGAACCGCTCGACTTCACCGGCCGCTTCGACGACGTGCCGGCCGGCCGCGCCCGTCGTACGGCGACCGACGAGATCATGGCTGCCATCGCGCAGCTGAGCGGCCAGGAACTGGCGGGGCAGTACAACGACCGTCCGGTCGAGGACGAGTCCTGACGTTCGTCCGGGCACTCGGCCTGACAGAATCGCGGCCATGACTGAAGGTGCGCGCGCCGAGATCGTGGTCGACGTTGCGGCGATCCGGCACAACGTCCGGCGCTTGCGGGAGATCGTGAAGGGCTCGACCGGCTCCGGACCGCTGATGATGACGGTGGTCAAGGCCGACGGCTACGGACACGGCGTCCACGAGGCCGCCCGGGCGGCCCGCGAGGGCGGCGCCGACTGGCTGGGCGCGGCCACCATCGACGAGGCCGTGGCGGTGCGCGCCGGCGGCGACTCCGGACGACTGCTGTGCTGGCTGACCGTGCCCGGTGAGGACTGGGCGGCCGCGATCACCCGCGACATCGACGTCACGGCGTACTCCCTGGCCGAGCTGGCCGAGATCGAGGCCGCGGCCCGCGATCTCGGTACGACCGCTCGTGTGCAGCTCAAGGTCGACACCGGCCTCTCGCGCGGTGGCTGCCTGCCGGCCGACTGGCCTGCGCTCACCGCCGAGGCCCGCGCGGCCGAGGAGCGCGGGCACGTGCGGATCACCGGCATCTGGTCACACCTGGCCTGCAGCGACGAGCCGGAGCACCCCGCGAACGACAGCCAGGAGAGAGTCTTCCGTGACGCGCTGGCGGTGGTCGACGCGGCCGGCCTGACGCCGGAGGTGCGTCACCTGGCCAACAGTGCGGCCGCCGTGCTCCGCCCCAGCGTCCACTTCGACCTGGTGCGCTGCGGTATCGCCAGCTACGGCCTCGACCCGGCGCCCGGCGTCACCGGTGACCTGGGACTGGTGCCGGCGATGACCGTGCGCGCGCGGTTCGCGATGGTCAAGAAGGTCGCGGCCGGTGAGTCCGTCTCCTACGGCCACACGTGGACCGCGGAGGCCGACACCACGATCGGACTGGTCCCGATCGGCTACGCCGAGGGCCTGCCCCGCATCGCCTCCAACCGGGTCGACGCGTGGTACGCCGGACGCCGGCGGCCGGTCCGGGGCACCATCTGCATGGACCAGTTCATGGTCGACCTCTCCGGTGAACCGGCCGACGCCGGCGACCGGGTCGAGGTCTTCGGCACCGGGCACGACGGCGCACCGACCGCCCTGGACTGGGCCGAGGCCGCGGGCACCATCAACTACGAGATCGTCACGCGGGTCGGTGGCCGGTTGCAGCGGGTGCACGTCGACAGTGAAGGATCGCCGAATGAGCGTGCGTAGACGGGTCCTGCAGGTCGCCGCCGGGGTGGCGGGTGTCGCGGCGGCCGGCACGGTCGCGGGCACCGCCGTACGCGTGGTCAGGCAGCGACGCATCATCGCCCGCCGCGGTGTCGGCGATGCGCTCGAGCTCGGCTCCCTGCACTCGGCACCGGTCACCGTCATCGCCGACGACGGCGTACCGCTCCACGTCGAGGTCGACGAGTGCACCGCCCCCGAGGGCGCCCGTCGAGCCGGCGAGCTCGCTGACGACGACCTCACCGTCGTCTTCGTGCACGGCTACGCGCTCACCCTCGACTGCTGGCACTTCCAGCGGGCCGGCTACCGCGGGCTGGTCCGGGCGGTCTACTACGACCAGCGCTCACACGGCCGGTCCGGACGGTCGTCGTCGAAGAACGCGACCATCGAGCAGCTCGCCCAGGACCTACGCGAGGTGCTCGACCAGGTGGTGCCCCACGGCCGCGTCGTGCTGGTCGGGCACTCGATGGGTGGCATGTCGATCGTGGCGCTGGCGGAGGCGCACCCCGAGCTGTTCGGCGACCGGATCGCCGGGGTCGCGCTGATCTCCACGACCGCCGGTGGCCTGAGCCCGCACCGCATCGTGCTGCCGATGGTGCCGCGCGGCGTGGCCGGCCTGATGACCACGCGACTGATCGCCGGGCTGGCTCGTGGTGCGCGCGTGGTCGACGGCGTACGACGCCTCGGCAAGGACTTCGCGATCGTGGCCACCGACCGTTTCGCGTTCGGCAGCGACGTGCCGGGGGAGTACGTCACGTTCGTCGACTCGATGCTCTCCGGGACGCCGTTCGAGGTGCTGGCGGAGTTCTTCCCGAGCTTCGACGCGCTCGACAAGTTCGCCGTGCTGAACGCGCTCGAACGGGTGCCGACCACGATCATCTGCGGCACCGCCGACAAGCTCACCTCGATCGGGCACAGCCGCAAGATGCACTCGCTGCTGCCGCACTCGCGCCTCGTCGAGTTCGACGGCGCCGGGCACATGGTGATCATGGAGCGGCACGTCGAGGTCAACGCCGCGCTCGACGACCTGCTCGCGGCCGCGCTCGAGCACGAAAGGGAGCAGCCCTCGTGAGCCGGCGGATCGAGACCGTCGACCAGGCGGCCGCGGGCGACGTGTACGCCGTGGTGCGCGCCGCGTTCGGCGCTCGCCCACCGCTCGACCCGCCGGCAGGTGCGCTGGCCGAGACTGTCGAGTCGATCGGCAAGGCGCTCGCCGACCAGGGTGGCCTGCTGGCCCTCGAGGACGACAAGGCAGTCGGCTCCCTGCTGTTCGACCGGGAGGGACCAACCTTGGCCCTGCGCCGATTCGGGGTGGTGCCCGGCGCCCAGGGCTCCGGCGTCGCCGGAGACCTGGTGCGGGCCGCGGAGGAGCACGCTGAGGCTCTCGGGTGCACGTCGGTGCGGGTCGTGGCCCGCGTCGAGCTCCCCGCCTCCGTCGCGTTCTGGGAGCACAACGGCTTCGTCCGCGGCGCCCGCGAAGGAGCGTTCCTGCACCTCGTCAAGGTCTTCCCACGCAGGTTCACCCTGCCGACCGCCGAGGACGCGACGGCGTTCGGTGAGCGGATCGCCGGGCTGATGCGGGCCGGTGACCTGGTGATCCTGACCGGCGAGCTGGGGGCCGGAAAGACCACCTTCACCCGCGGCCTCGGGGCCGGGCTCGAGGTGCGGGGCGGCGTCACCTCGCCGACGTTCGTCATCGCGCGGGTGCACCCCTCGCTGGTCGGCGGCCCCTCGTTGGTGCACGTCGACGCCTACCGTCTCGGCTCGATCGACGAGCTCGACGACCTCGACCTCGACACGTCCCTCGACGAGGCGGTCACCGTCGTCGAGTGGGGCGCCGGAGTCGCGGAGGGTCTGGCCGACGACCGCCTCGAGATCTCGCTCTTGCGGGCGACCGGTGACGTCTCGTCGCTGGAGGACCACGACGTGCGCGAGGCCGTCGTACAGCCGGTGGGGTTGCGCTGGGCCGACATCGCCTGGCCGGTCTGAGCGGCTTCGTCGCGCGCGGGACCCTCGTGATCGCGCTCGCGCCGGCACGCGGTTAACCTCGTCCTCGTGCTCCTCGCCTTCGACACCGCGTCCCCCCAGGTCACCGTCGCCCTCGCCGAGGGAGACGACGTGCTGGCCGAGCTGCGTTCGGAGCAGTCGATGAAGCACGGCGAGCAGCTGGCCCCGCTGATCGAGGCGGTGCTGGCCCAGGCCGGTGCGGTGCGGCAGGACGTCACCGCGATTGCCGTCGGCGTCGGGCCCGGACCCTTCACCGGGTTGCGGGTCGGGCTGGTCACCGCCCGCACGCTCGGTTTCGTGCTCGAGGTGCCGGTGTACGGCGTGTGCTCGCTCGACGTGCTGGCCGTCGAGGCGGTCGCAGCCGGCGCGGTGGACCAGCCGTTCGTGGTGGCCACCGATGCCCGGCGCAAGGAGGTCTACTGGGCGCCGTACGACGAGTCGGGCGCGCGCCTCGACGAACCTCAGGTGAGCCGGCCCTCCGACGTGGCCACCGCAGTGCCCGTCGTCGGCGAGGGTGCCGCGCTCTATCCGGAGAGCTTCCCGACCTCGGTCGGTCCGCAACGTCCCGGCGCCGGATGGCTCGCGGTCGCAGTCGCCGACGAGCGCGTCGAGCTGCTCGACCCCGAGCCGCTCTACCTGCGCAGACCCGACGCCGTGATGCCCGGCAAGCCGAAGAGGGTCTCGTGATCCGGCCGGCGCTCGCCGCGGACTGCGCTGCCGTCGCCGAGCTCGAGGAGAACCTGTTCGGCGCCGAGGCGTGGGACGAGGACTCCCTCCTCGACGACCTCGAGCGCGACGGCCGGTTGTTCGTGGTCTTCGAGGACGACGACGAGCCGGTCGGCTATGCGATCACGACCCTGGCTGGTGACTTCGTCGACCTCGCGCGCATCGGCGTACACCCGTCGCGGCAGCGGGAGGGCATCGCCGCCGCACTGCTCGAGCACGTGCTGGACGCGGCCGACGACGACGGCGCCGACCGGATGCTGCTCGAGGTGTCCGCGGTGAACCCGGAGGCGCTGGCCTTCTATGCCGCGTCGGGCTTCGAGCAGATCGACGTACGACCCCGCTACTACAAGGACGGCTCCGACGCGATCGTGATGCTCCGGTCGATCGGCCCGTCCGGGAGCCCCTCATGAACGAACCCCTGGTCCTTGGCATCGAGACGTCCTGCGACGAGACCGGCGTCGGCATCGTGCGCGGCCACACACTGCTGGCCGACGCGGTCGCCTCGTCCGTGGAGGAGCACGCCCGCTTCGGTGGCGTCGTGCCCGAGGTCGCCTCGCGGGCGCACCTCGAGGCGATGGTGCCGACCATCGAGCGTGCCTGTACGACGGCCGGCATCGCACTCCGCGACGTCGACGCGATCGCGGTCACCAGCGGCCCCGGACTGGCCGGCGCCCTGCTGGTCGGCGTGGCCGCCGCCAAGTCGTTGGCCCTCGGACTCGGCAAGCCGCTCTACGGCGTCAACCACCTGGCCTCGCACGTCGCGGTCGACCAGCTGGAGCACGGGCCCTTGCCCGAGCCGTGCATCGCGATGCTGGTCAGCGGCGGTCACTCCTCGCTGCTCCGTGTCGCCGACATCACCACCGGCGTCGACCCCCTCGGCGCCAGCATCGACGACGCGGCCGGCGAGGCGTTCGACAAGGTGGCCCGCCTGCTCGGCCTGCCGTTCCCCGGCGGCCCGTTCATCGACCGCGCTGCCGCCTCGGGCTCCAGCGTGTACGTCGATTTCCCCCGTGGCCTCACCTCGCGACGCGACCTGGAGCGACACCGTTTCGACTTCTCGTTCTCCGGGCTCAAGACCGCGGTCGCCCGCTGGGTCGAGGCCCGCGAGCGCTCCGGTGAGCCGGTGCCGGTCAACGACGTCGCCGCCTCGTTCCAGGAGGCGGTCTGCGACGTGCTCACCCGTAAGGCGATCGACGCCGCGGTCTCCGAGGGGATCGACGACATCCTGATCGGCGGCGGGGTCGCGGCGAACTCACGCCTCCGGGTGCTGGCCGAAGAACGCGCCGCGGCGCGGGGCATCAGGGTGCGGGTCCCGCGGCCCGGCCTGTGCACCGACAACGGCGCGATGGTGGCCGCCCTCGGGTCCGAGATGGTCGCCCGGGGCCGCACGCCCTCCGCCCTCGACCTCCCCGCCGACTCCTCCCAGCCGATCACGACGGTCCTGGTCTGACTTCTGCTGGTTGAGGAGGCCGCGTCCGCTTCGTGCCCTTCTCGGTGGTTGAGGAGGCGCGCCAGCGCCGTCTCGAGACCACTCGGTCGCGGGCCACCATGCCGGCCACGCTGCTCGGCCAGGACAGTGCAGTTGGTGTGGGCGGGTGTGGGCGTGGCGGTAGCCCCGTTCACCGTGTTGTGGTGGCGGGGCTTGCGCTGGTGGTGCTGTGGGGCCGGTGCTGCTTGTATTGATCCCGACGTTGCTGCGGATGAAGTCGCTGTCGCGCGGTGTCGGGGTTCAGTTGGTGGGGAGCTCGATCGTCCCGTGGGTGGTGACCAGCCAGGTCCGGCGGTACTGGTTGGTCCAGGTATAGGTCGGGCGACGCGTGCGACGGTGTCCACGTCTGCGNCTGTCGCGCGGTGTCGGGGTTCAGTTGGTGGGGAGCTCGATCGTCCCGTGGGTGGTGACCAGCCAGGTCCGGCGGTACTGGTTGGTCCAGGTATAGGTGCCGTCCTTGTTCCTGACGTAGGACCACCGGCCATGGGTTTTGGCGAGGTGATGTCGTCGGCACAACGGTGCGAGCCTGTCGGGGCTGGTCTGGCCCGGTGGCCCGTGGTCGTCGTAGGACTCAATGTGGTCGAGGTCGCAACGCCTCGAATCAACCGAACAGTGCGGGAAGACNGTGGGTGGTGACCAGCCAGGTCCGGCGGTATTGGTTGGTCCAGGTATAGGTTCCGTCCTTGTTCCTGACGTAGGACCATCTGCCGTGGGTTTTGGCGAGGTGATGTCGTCGGCACAACGGGGCGAGCCTGTCGGGGCTGGTCTGGCCCGGTGGCCCGTGGTCGTCGTAGGACTCAATGTGGTCGAGGTCGCAACGCCTCGAATCAACCGAACAGTGCGGGAAGACGCAGTGCTGGTCGCGGGTGAGGACTTGTTCGCGCATGGCTTCGGGTGGGTCGTGCTGGTCGACCGCCCAGTCGTGATTCAGGTCGATGACTGGGGTGAAGGTGGCGTCGGGGCCGAGGTCGCGGATCCAGTCGAGGATCTTCTCGGTGGTGACGGCGCCGAACAGGTTCGTCTCCGCCATCCCCGGTGCCGGCTCGTGGCCGCTGATGCCGTCGCGGTCGGGTCCAGCTGTCGCATCGGCGGTCGGATCGGCATTTGCAGTCGCGGCGGTGCCGGCGGTGGCGAGGTCGGCGAGGTTCACGTGGATGTAGAGCCGGGTCTTGAGGTAGGACTTGCGCGGCGTGACCTTCTTGCCCGCACCATGACTGCCCGCACCGTCGCCTTCACTGGCTGCATCGCCGTCGCCGTCGGGGATGAGGCCGAGGAGGTCTGCGGTGGCCTGCCGATCCGCGATCACGCCGAGGGCCTTGGCCCTGCGTTGCCCGAGGGTGTCGGTGTCACCCAGCTTGCCGAGGGTGGTGGCCTCATCACTGATGAGGTCGTGGAACTTCGCCAGGTCCAGCGAGTCACCCATCGCCCGGCTGGTGCCGTTGCCGGCTCCGGCGCCGTGGTCGATGGTGACGTCCCACTGGTCCTTCCCGGGCACCGGGGACGGGTCGTTGTCGAGTTTGTCGGGGTGGAACTTCGCGATCGCCGACCTGATCGTCTTCTCGATCGTCGGGATCCCATACCTACCCAGCCGGGCGAGTTCGGTGTCGATCCACTCGGCCGCCTCGGCGGAGAGGTCGTGGGTGTCTTCGGCGATCTTGCAGCCCCGCCAGGCCTCGAGCTCCAACGCATCGACCGCAGCCCAGGTCTGGGGGAGGCGGTGGTGCAGGTCCAACGTGTTCGCCAGGACCTTCTTGGCGGTCCAGGAGGACACGGCGGTGGCGGTGGCCCAGGACTCGGTCACGAACGCCGCCACCAACGGTGTCCCTTCACCACCCAACGCTTGGTCGTAGTCGGCCAGTCCGGGGATCCCGTCACCCCACGTCGCCGCATCCACACCGGGCCCGGCCGGGTTGGTGACACACAACTGGTAGGCGAGGCGGAGCTTGCGGCGTTCGGCACGCCAGGCGGTGTCCTTGGCGTCGGTGATCAGGTCGAGCAGGACCGCNCTTCGAGGTCGTCGACCTCGAAGGGTTGGGCTCCTGCATCGGTTTCGATCATGGGTCCATTGCATCAGGCACCACCGACAGCCGACACCCCCAAAACCGGTTGTCCACAGGTCCCGGAGAAGATTCTTCGAACTATTTTCTGGGGTGGTGTCGAGACGGTCGCAGGGCGACTTCCTCAACCAGCGAAGGGTGGCGGGCGGGGTGGCTTCGAGACGGACGCTGAGCGACTTCCTCAACCACCGAGCCACCAAGGATCCGGTGTTCGCGCATCAAGAACACGCGGTTCGCGCATCAAGAACACACGGTTCGCGCGTCACGTCCGCGGGACACGCGAAGGCCGCGACCCGCCGCGGTTGCGGCGAGTCGCGGCCTTCGTCACGTGGTGGTTGTCCGACCAGCTCAGGGCTGCAACATCAACCAGGGCGCCGTCATCGTGCCGTTGTCGTAGTCGCGCTCGAGCAACCGCTCGACGCTGCCGTCGAGGCCAACCCGATAGAGGTTGTGGGTGGACACCTTGTTGGCGGTCCCCGGCCCCTCGGTGTGGATGAGCAGGTGGTCGTCGTCCTCCCAGTCGGCTCCCACGATCGAGGTGTTCTTCTCGATCGCCGTGTCGAGGTCGATGCCGAGCACCTTGTCACCCGTGCGGGCGTCCACGACGGTCATGGAGCGCGGCCCGGCTCCGTCGGTGTCGGAGTGGTAGCCGGCCAACAGCGAGTTGTCCGGCGAGAACCCCGCGCTGTAACCGAACGCGAGGTCGCAGGTCTTGAACAGCCGCTTCATCGCCTGCTCGTCGTAGACCGCGCTGCACACGGGATCCGTCGGTGGGGCCGAGATGGGGGTCACCACCCCGACGATCAGGTTGTCGGTCGAGACCGCGGCGACATTGGTGAAGTCACCCGGGACGACGTCGACGATGCCGTGGGAGTCGGCCGACACGGGCTTGCCGTCCTGCACGTTGACGAACACCCGGCATCCGCCGTCGACCTCCATGCACGAGTCGTGGCCCAGGATCGCGACCGGCGTCAGGTAGGAACCCTCCACCTTGCCGAGGTCGACCGAGCGGCCACCGAAGCGGGTGACCACCGTGCCGTCGGTGGCGATCCAGGCGGCTACCGAACCGTCGGCCGACGAGACCGGGCCGTTCATGAAGGGCACCGAGTCGACGACCTGCCACTGCTGGTCGAACACGTCGATGCTGGGTTCGTCCTCGAAGCCAGAGGCTCCGAGGTATTCGTCGCCCGCCCTGCGTGGGGCACCGTAGTTCTTGCCGAGATCGACGGTCGTGCCGTCGGGCTGCACGAGCTTGTCGGCGTCGACGTACGCCAGCTTGGGCGGGTCGCCCTCGGGCAGTGTCGGGTCGAGCACGGCGTCGTGCACCTGCTGCGTGTCCGGTGCGACGGGCCCGGGGGCCGCGTCGTTGTCGAACAGGCTGCCGCCGAACATGGCAGTCGGCACGATGATCGCGGCAGCGGCCAGGGTGGCGACGCCCGTGGTGAGGCGGCGGTTGCGCTTGATGCGTCCGGCCCGGCCGACGACCTGGTCGAAGGAGATGGGGGAGCCGTCGATGCGGTCCGCCCGTCCGTGCAGCTCGTGGGTGAGTTCCTTCTCGGTGTTCATCGCTCCTCCTCCCTGAGGCTTGCCTCGCTGGTGAGGCCGTGGCTGGATGCCTGCCCGCGCAGGGTCGCGAGGGCCCGGCTGGTCTGTGACTTCACCGTGCCGACGGAGACGCCGAGGATGTCAGCGGTCTCGGCTTCGGTGAGCTCTTCGTAGTAGCGGAGTACGACGGCCGCCCGCTGCTTGCGCGGAAGCGTCTGGACCAGGTTCCACAGCGCGGAACCCTGCCCCTCGTCGTACGCGTCATGGGCCGGAATCCACTCCGGCACCTCGTCGCTGACCGTCTCGCGCTTCTTCCACGCGCGACGCCACAGCGAGTTGTTCTCGTTGACCATGATCCGGCGCGCGTAGCCGTCGATGGCGTCGCGCTGCCTGACCTTGTCCCACGTGAGGTACACCTTGGCCAGCGTCTGCTGCACCAGGTCCTCGGCCCCGTGGTGTTCCCCCGTCAGGAGGTACGCCGTGCGCAGGAGCGCCGGCTGGCGTGCGGCCATCCAGCTGCTGAACTCGGCGTCCTTGCTCGAGCTGCGGTCCTGGACCATCACACCTCCTGCATGTGTTGCCATCATTGTCACCACCGTCCCTTCCCACCCAAGACGGGGTCAGGGCGGGGAAGGTTGCACGATCAGGGCAACGGAACGCGGGCGAATTCCGGGCGGTAGAGAGACGGGTCCTCGGCGATCCTGTCGAGGTCGGCGATGTTGCGGCTCCAGCTGACCACGACGGTGCCGCGTTTCGGCAGCAGGTGTGGGTGGGCCAGGGGCATGTACTGCAGCACGTCCTCACCGGACGGGATGGTGGCCACGGCCGGACCCGCCACGAACGGCCCGGTCGGCGTCCTCGACCTCCAGATCACCAGGTCCGTGCCGAGCACGTCGTTGCGCTTGCTGACGGCGTACCACGCGCCGTCCTGCTCGAAGACGCTCAGCACGCGTGAGACGCCGTCCTTCGCGGGGATCAGGGTGGCCAGCTTCTTGTCCGAGCGGCTCCATCGAGTGCCGGTCCAGAAGCGCCACGCACTCGTGTCGGTGAGGCTGGTGAGCGGGACCCGCGCCACGTGCAGTGACCACCCGAGCACGCGGTCGTCGTCGGGATGGGCCGTGCCGTAGACGTAGAGGGTCTCGCCGCGCACGGCGACCGCCGCCCCCCACGTGGGTCGGGTGTCGTCGACCCGGTCCGGGCCGACGTCGCGCACGTCCATCAGCTCAGGCGTGCCGTTGGCCGGTACGTCGAACTCGGCGATCGAGCTGCCCAGGATGCGGAAGTCCCAGAGTCCGTTGCCCGTGGCCTGGACCCGGAGCAGGCCGACGCCGACCAGGTCGTGCCCGTCCAGGGCCCGCTTGTCGACCGACATCGGCCAGTAGCCGACGCCGTCCTCTCGGTTCGGGACGATCGCGCCCCGGTCGGCCGGCAGGACCACGGAGGCGCACTCGTCGCCGATCAGCAGCATGGAGTTGCGCACGAAGCTGGGGCCGTTGAACTTCGGGCCGTGCAGGGTGTCGCCGAAGACCCACAGGCTGCGACCGTCACTCAGCGCGACACTGGCGCCGACGTCCGCACCGACGAAGCCCGGAATGCGTCGGGTGTCGCCGACGAACGTGTTGATGTCGGCGACCGTGCGGGGTGGATGGGTCGGGACGCAGCTCACCGAGGCATCGTCGGAGGGTTGAGCCTCCGGCTCGGGCCGGAGCCCCTTGCGGATGGCGGCGCCGCCCCAGAGCGCCAACAGCACGACGGACGCGCAGACGACGAGGACCAGCAGGTGCAGACGCAACCCGGTCCGGTCGAAGGCCATCCGGCTAGCTCTCGGGGAACGCGCAGAACTCGTTCCCCTCCGGGTCGGCGAGCACGGTCCAGGACTCCAGCTCGGCCAGCACCGTCGCCCCGGCGGCAGTCAGGGCGCCGAGGTCGGGCGTGGTGAGGTCGAGGTGCACACGGTTCTTGGCCGACTTCGGTTCCGGGACCTTCACGAAGACGAGGTACTCGAACGGCGCGCCCGGGATCTCCTCGAGGCCCCACTGCTCGGCCTCGCCTTCGAGGCGGCCGCCGAGGACCTCGGCCCACCAGGTGGCAATGCGCTCAGGATCGGCACAGTCGAGGACGAGCTCATAGATCCGCGTCTCGGGAGGCTCGTCGCGGACGAACGCGCAGAACTCCCCGCCCTCGGGGTCGGTCATCACCGTCCAGGGGAACGACGTGTCGTCGACGACCGTGGCGCCGAGGTCGACGAGCGCGGAGACCGACCCGGTGTGGATGTCGAGGTGGAGACGATGCTTGACGGACCTGGGCTCGGGCACCGTGTTCACCCAGACGGCCTGCTCCTTCGTCGCGCCGGAGAGCAGGGCGTCGCCGTCGTCGAGTCGTCGTACGTCGAGCCCGAGCGCGGCGCCCCAGAAGGTGGCGAGGGCAGCGGCGTCGGTGGCGTCGATGCACAGGTCCTTGTACCTGCACAGGCTCATGTCGACCACCCTAGACGCCCGACCACTAGGGTCGGCACCGACGACATCGATCCGAGGAGGAAACGTGCAGCAGGTGCGCGCAGTGGTGGCCAGGGCCAAGGGTGAACCAGTCTCGGTGGAGACGATCAACGTTCCGGATCCCGGTCCGGGCGAGGCGGTCGTGAAGATCCAGGCGTGCGGGGTCTGCCACACCGACCTGCACTACCGTGAGGGTGGCATCAACGACGAGTTCCCGTTCCTGCTGGGCCACGAGGCCGCAGGGGTGGTCGAGGCGGTCGGTGAGGGTGCCACTGTCGAGCCGGGTGACTTCGTGATCCTCAACTGGCGTGCGGTCTGTGGCACCTGTCGGGCGTGCCTGCGCGGTGAGCCGTGGTACTGCTTCGCGACCTTCAACGCGACCCAGAAGATGACCCTGGAGGACGGCACGGAGCTGAGCCCCGCGCTCGGCATCGGCGCGTTCGCCGAGAAGACGCTGGTGCATTCCGGCCAGTGCACGAAGGTCGACCCGTCGGCGCGGGCCGCCGCAGTCGGCCTGCTCGGGTGCGGCGTGATGGCCGGACTGGGCGCGGCGATCAACACCGGCAACGTCGGGCGCGGCATGTCGGTGGCCGTGATCGGCTGCGGTGGGGTGGGTTCGGCCGCGATCGCGGGTTCGAAGCTGGCCGGCGCGGCGAAGATCATCGCGGTGGACCTCGACGACAAGAAGCTCGGGTGGGCGAAGAACATGGGCGCCACCCACACGGTGAACTCGAAGGGCATCGACCCGGTGGCCGCGATCCAGGAGCTCACCGACGGTAACGGTGCCGACGTGGTGATCGACGCCGTCGGCCGCCCCGAGACGTGGAAGCAGGCGTTCTACGCACGCGACCTCGCGGGCACCGTCGTACTCGTCGGCGTGCCCACGCCGGACATGAAGATCCCCGAGATCCCGCTGATCGACGTGTTCGGCCGTGGCGGCGCGCTGAAGTCCAGCTGGTACGGCGACTGCCTGCCGAGCCGTGACTTCCCGATGCTGGTCGACCTCTACCAGCAGGGTCGCCTTGACCTGGACGCGTTCGTCACCGAGGAGATCGGTCTCGACGACGTCGAGGCGGCGTTCGACCGGATGCACACCGGTGACGTGCTCCGCTCGGTGGTGATCCTCTAGTGGCTGCGCGCATCGACCACGCCGTCGTGTCCGGCACGTTCTCCCTCGACGGCGAGACCTTCGACGTCGACAACAACGTCTGGGTGATCGGCGACGACACCGAGTGCATCGTGATCGACGCACCCCACGACGTCGCCGCGATCCGGGCCGTCATCGGCGACCGCAGGCTCAAGGCGATCCTCTGCACCCATGCGCACGACGACCACGTGCGGATGGCGCCGGCGCTGCGCGACGCCGTACCCGCGCCGATCCTGCTGCACCCCGACGACCGTCCGCTGTGGGAGCTCACCCACACCGACGAGCTGTGGGACGTCGACCTGTCCGACGAGCAGGAGATCGTCGTGGCCGGCACCACGTTGCGCGTCATCCACACTCCGGGGCACGCTCCCGGTGCGGTCTGCGTGTACGTCGAGGAGCTGGGCTGCCTCTTCTCCGGTGACACGCTCTTCAACGGCGGCCCGGGCGCGACAGGTCGTTCGTTCAGCGACCGGCCGTTGCTGGAGGAATCCATCAAGTCACGCTTGTTCGGTTTACCGGACGACACAGTTGTGCACACTGGCCACGGCGACGACACGACGATCGGCGCCGAGAGGGCAAACCTGTCCTGATCACGCACCCTGACCCGAAGAGGATCATCCATGTCTGACCAGAACCCACAGGGCCCCGAGTTCGGCCAGCCCGAACAGCCCGGCCAGCCGCCGTACGGCCAGCCGCCGCAGTACGGCCAGCCCGAGCAGCCCCAGTACGGACAGCCCCAGTACGGCCAGCCGCAGCCCGGGCAGCAGTACGGTCAACCCGACCCGCAGCAGCAGTACGGCCAGCCCGAGCAGTACGGCCAGCCGGCGTACGCGGCCGGCTACCAGGGCCAGCAGATGTACGGCGGCCCCGGGCCGGTCGGCACCGTGCGTGGCACCGGCATCACGATCCTGCTGATGCTGGTCACCTGCGGCATCTACGGTTTCGTCTACTACTACAAGACCTACGAAGAACTGAAGCAGAACACCGGACAGGGCCTCGGTGGCCTCGTCGGCCTGCTCCTGACCATCTTCGTCGGCTTCGTCACGCCGTTCCTGCTCGCCGGCGAGGTCGGCAAGGCCCGCCAGAGCCGCGGCCTCGAGGAGAAGGTCAACGCGATGACCGGGCTGTGGATCCTGCTGCCACTGGTCGGCGGGATCGTCTGGTTCGTGAAGATGAACGGCGCGCTCAACGAGTACTGGATCTCGCAGGGCGCCCAACCGGCCTCCTGATCTGGCTAGAGTCGTCCCATGGCGGACGGCTACTTTCCGCACGGCTCGATGCTCCGCCACGTGCAGGAGCATCGAGCCGTGGGTCAGACCTACGGACAACGCGCGCTGATCATCGGCGCCACCCATCCCGTGCCCTACGTGGGCACCAGCGCCTCGACGAACGCGAAGGAACGGCCCTTCATGCGGCTCTCCGCGACGGCCGAGGCGTTCGAGTCGATCTTCTTCGGCGACCGCGCCGAGGCCGACCGGGTGCTGGCGATGGTGCACCAGATGCACACGAAGGTGAAGGGCACCCTCGACCGTGACGAGGGCAACTTTCCCTCCGGCACGCCGTACGACGCGTTCGACCCGGAGCTCATGCTCTGGACCATGGCGATGCTCGCGGACTCCTCGCGGGTCGCGTTCGAGGCCCTCGTCCGGCCGCTCGGGGCCGACGAGAAGGAGCGGCTCTGGGTCGACTGGGTGCGCTTCGGCGAGCTGTTCGGCATGCCGCGCTCCGTGGCGCCGGAGACCGCGGCCGACTTCGAGGCCTGGATGCAGGCCCAGTTGGCCGGCCCCGACTTCCACGTCACCGACGAGGCCCGCGTCGTGGGCCGGGCGATCGCCCTCGACATGCCCGTGCCGATCCAGCTCCGTCCCGGCATCACCGGCACCAACCTGGTGGTCCGCGGCATGCTGCCCGAGCGCGTGCGCAAGGCGTTCGGGCTGTCCTGGACACCGGCCCACGCGGCGGCGTACGCCGGCATCACCGCGGGTGTGCGGGCCTCGCACCGCGTCGTCCCCGATCAGGTGAGGCTGGGCCGCAACACCGGTCTCTTCCGGCTGGTCAGCCGCACCGAGCGTCGCATCATCCAGCGCGGTGGCCGCACGATGGAGCTGCCGGCGGCCTGAGCGGTTGAAGGCATGTGAGCGGGGTAGGAGGCGGCCATGCGCGCTCACATCGCCACATTGGTGGCTGCCGTCCTCATCCCGCTCGTCTCGGGGTGCTCCAGCACTCCGTTCGACGACGGCGAGCGGGACGCCCGGGTCGGCGAGGTGTTCGCGGTCGCCGGTGAGGTCGAGGGCCACCCCGTCGACGTGGTCCTGCCCGTCGGGAGCTACGACTTCGTGGTGAGCAGCCCGCACGAGGAGACCGGCCGACCGGCCGCCGTGGTGGGGGAGGAGGTGTCGCCCAAGGCCGCCAACGGCCGTGCGTTCGTCGACGTCGGCTACGCCAGGCACCGCATGGACGGCGACGTCTGGATGCTCCAGCCGCAGGGCAACGAGCCAGTGCGGTTCTGGCTCGAGTACGACGGCAAGCGGGCGATGCTCGACGGTGAGAGCAGCTATTCGTGGGTCGTGGCGGTCCCCGAGGATACGGAGATCCGGCTGGTCGCCAAGTTCGACGGCCGAGAGATCAGCATCGACCCCTACGACCAGGTAATGAAGTCCTTCGACGGCGACGTCTACGAAGGCGCGCTGCCGCACCTGACCGACCACCACTGCGCGCCCTACCAGGGAGTGCGCGCCAGTCAGGGCGCGGAGTTCAGTGGCGGGGAGTGCCAGGTCGAGGTGCTCGACCCGGTGCCGTGGTTCCAGCCGGCCGGGAGCACCGGATGGGCGCCCCGGGGTTCGAAGTGGGTGCTGGCCAGGGTCACCGTCGAGATCAACGGCTACTTCTCCGGCGATCACCAGGGCCAGTACGTGCGGCGGGAGACCGAGTACGGCGAGCCGACGTACACGCTCGACGGGAAGGCACCGAGGGCCATGTTCGACGGTGACTTCAACCAGATCCAGTCACGCACCGACGACATGACCGTGTACGACACGCGCTGGCTGCTCTTCCGGGTCGCGGACGACACGGACGACGCGACCCTGAGGCTCCGCCTCACCTACAGCGGCGTGCCCGAGGACTCCGGATCGGGTGCGCCCAGGGTCGACTACACGCTCAAGCGCGCCATCGACGTGCGCTTCACCTGATCAACGGCATCGCGGGTGAGTCGGTGCCCTGCCCGAAGGGCTGCACCAGCAGGGCCGTGCCCTCGCCGGCGACGCGGGTCATCACCAGCGTCGCCTCCTGCTCGCCGTGCAGGTCCAGGCGCTTGCGCAGCTGTTCGGGCACCACGTCGACGCCGCGCTTCTTGATGGTGAGTCGCCCGATGCCGCGTTCGCGGAGTGCGGCCTTGAGTGGCTTCTCGCGGTAGGGGAGCGTCTCGAGCACCTGGTAGCCGCGGGCGAACGGCGAGCGGAACGACGTGTCGGAGGTGACGTAGGCGATGTGCTCGTCGAGCAGCCCGCCGTCGACACCGGCCGCGACCGCAGTGACCAGGCCGGCCCGGATCACCGCGCCGTCAGGCTCGTAGAGGAACGCGCCGAGCTCGCGCACCGGTCGCTCGCGGCCGTCGTACGGGTCGTCCTCCTCGGTGATCGAGGCCAGGCCGCCGCTGCCGATCACCGTGGCCCGGCGCCGGGCCGTGGCGAGGTACGACGACCAGAGGGCGGCCTCCTTGACCTCGCCGGCCTCGCTGACCCACTCCGCCTCGACGGACTCGGGCACCAGGTCGTGCGGGATGCCGGGGGCGACCTTGACGACGGACGCGCGCTCGAGCAAAGAGGTGACGAACGACCACGGGGGAGTCCAGCCCTCGGCGTCGAAGACCCGGCCCCGTGCACCACGACGCGCGGGATCGGCGAAGACCGCACCGAAGCCGGAGAGGTCCAGGGTCGTCCCGTCGGCGACCTGGACCGCGCCGGGCAGCCCGAGTGCGGCCAGGTTGGCCTCGGCGACCGCCACCCGCACCGGGTCGAGGTCGACCCCGGCCACGGTCAGTCCCGCACGGGCGAACGCGATCAGGTCGCCGCCGATGCCGCACCCCAGGTCGATCACGCTCTCCGGAGCGGCCGCGGCGAGTCGGGCCGCACGATGGGTGGCGACCCGGGTGCGGGTGGCCTGCTCGAGGGCGTCCGGGGTGAAGTACATGCGCACGGCGTCGTCGCCGAACTTCGGCACCGCCTTGATCCGCAGGCCCACCTGGGTGAGGGCGGCGGCGGCGCGGTCGGGGTCCGACTCGATCTTGCGGACGGCGGCGGCTGAGCGCACGGGGTCGCCGTCGTGGTCGGCGTACGCGTGAGAAGCCCGGTCCAGCAGGCGCTGTCCGTCGTCGGTCAGCAGCCAGCGGAAGGCATCGAGATCCATGCCCGCAGTCTGGCAGGCCGGTGCCGGGTCACCGAGCACGGACTCTTCGGGACGAAACGGAGATCTCGTGCCACAGTTCTCCCCGGAGGAGAGGGAGCGGGCTCCCTGGAGCGAGGGAGCGGCATGGCGAAACTGACGAGGGCGACGAAGGTCTGGCTGGCCGTCTGCCTGGTGGTCCTGGTGGCGATCGTGGGCACGATCTGGTGGACCAACCGCGACACCCGTGCGCGTGCGGAGGTCGGGCAGGTGCTGCCGATGGCGCCCGACGACGTGACGCCCGACTCGGTGCCCCTGGCGCTGCCCTGGGCAATTGCCCGGCTGCGCCTGGGTGATCCCGTGGACGACCTGCCCGCGACGAAGCTGGCCAGCACCCCCGACGTACGCCCGCCCGAGGGCGGCTCGTTCGTGCCGGTGGTCGTCGAGCTCCGGGCGGAGGGGGTGCGCGCCGTGCCGACGACGAAGGTCGGCGCCACGTTCCCGGTGCCCGAGCTCACCCTCGTCGCGGACGGCGCCGAATACCCCCTCACCGGCTTCGGTGACGGCCTGCAGCCGAGGGATGGCCTGGTGCTGGGGCCGCGAACGGTCTATGTGGCGGTCGACGGCACCCCTGAGGAGCTGTCCCTGCGCGTCGCTGTCGACGGCGAGACCCAGACCGTGGGCGCCGACGGCGACCTCGAGGCGGGCCGCTTCGCGCCGTTGTACGACGCCGCGGCGCCGGGCAAGGAGTTCAGGGGCGACTGTGGTCCGGCCATGTGGGCGCCGGGCTTCTCCTCCGAGGGCGACGAGCCGACCTGCCGGTTGCTCGTGCCGCTCCGGGTGCCGTACGCCGCGGGGCTCGGCTGGGCCCCCGAGGGCAAGGAGTGGTTCGTGGCCGGAGTGGCCTGGCGTCGACCCGCCCGGGTCGGGTTCCAGGCACCGGCCGGCCGCCTGGTCTACACCGCCGACTCCCTCGGCAGGGCCACGCTGAGGATCGACGGGCAGGAGCCCGCGGCGACCTATTTCCTCAACGAGACCGCGGGTGGTGCGGCGATCCACGACGTCGACGACCCGCTGGTCGCCGTACTCGCCGTGCCGGAGGGCGGCGACGAGGAGCACGTGGTCGACGTCGCCGGCCGTTGGCCGGTGAGCGTGCTCGGTGAGGGGTCGCCGGACGAGCTGACGGCGCGTCTCTCGTGGAAGATCCGCTGGCAGGCTCAGAAGGACTGACCCCGTTGCTGGCACTCCATTGAGGAGAGTGCTAGCGTCTGTTCTGGCACTCTCGGCATGAGGGTGCCAGCGCTTGCAACTGGTGCGACCCCCGCGACGGCGTACCGCCTGCAGGCTCAAACTTCCCGACGGGCCCGGTCCCGGAGCCCGTCGTTCCGTGTGTTTCATCAAGTGGAGAAAGCGGAGGTCGATCCGAAGTGTCGATCAACATCAAGCCTCTCGAGGACCGGATCATCGTCAAGCAGCTCGAGGCCGAGCAGACCACGGCCTCTGGCCTGGTCATCCCCGACACCGCCAAGGAGAAGCCCCAGGAGGGCGAGGTCGTGGCGGTCGGTCCGGGTCGCATCGACGACAACGGCAACCGCGTCGCCATCGACGTGGCCGCTGGCGACAAGGTCATCTACAGCAAGTACGGCGGCACCGAGGTCAAGTACGGCGGCGAGGAGTTCCTGATCCTGTCCGCCCGCGACGTCCTCGCCATCGTTTCCTGACCCACCTGGCATCCCGGCCGGCGGCGTTGCCGTCGGTCGACGACCGCTCCGCACCACAGGTCGCCTTCCCTCCGACGCCTTGCCGGCCGGGCGCCAGCTGAGTCAGATCCAAGACAGGAGTAGCAATGCCGAAGATTCTTCAGTTCGACGAGGACGGCCGCCGTTCGCTCGAACGCGGCGTCGACAAGCTCGCCAACGCGGTCAAGGTGACGTTGGGCCCCAAGGGTCGCTACGTCGTCCTCGACAAGAAGTGGGGCGCGCCGACGATCACGAACGACGGTGTCACCGTCGCTCGCGAGATCGAGTTGGACGACCCGTTCGAAAACCTCGGTGCGCAGCTGACCAAGGAAGTTGCCACCAAGACCAACGACGTCGCCGGTGACGGTACGACGACCGCCACCGTGCTCGCCCAGGCGATGGTGCACGAGGGCCTGCGGGCAGTTGCCGCGGGCGCCAACCCGATGGGTCTCAAGCGCGGCATGGACGCCGCGGCCGAGGCCGTCGGCAACGCGCTGCTCGAAGCGGCGCGCGACGTCGACTCCAAGGAGGACATGGCCTCGGTCGCCACGATCTCCTCGCGTGACGCCCACATCGGCGAGCTGCTCGCCGAGGCGTTCGACAAGGTCGGCAAGGACGGCGTCATCACCGTCGACGAGTCCAACACGATGGGCACCGAGCTCGAGTTCACCGAGGGGATGCAGTTCGACAAGGGCTACATCTCGCAGTACTTCGTGACCGACCCCGAGCGCATGGAAGCCGTCCTTGAGGACCCCTACATCCTGCTGCACCAGGGCAAGATCTCCGCGATCGCGGACCTGCTCCCGCTGCTGGAGAAGGTCATCGCCGCGGGCAAGCCGCTCTTCATCCTCGCCGAGGACGTCGACGGCGAGGCGCTCTCGACCCTGGTCGTGAACAAGATCCGCGGCACCTTCAACGCGGTCGCCGTCAAGGCTCCCGCGTTCGGTGACCGTCGCAAGGCCATGCTCGAGGACATCGCGATCCTCACCGGTGGCCAGGTCGTCGCCCCCGAGATCGGCCTCAAGCTCGACCAGGTCGGCCTCGAGGTGCTCGGCCAGGCGCGTCGCGTGGTGATCACCAAGGACAACACCACGATCATCGACGGGTCCGGCGAAGCCGCTGCCGTCGAGGGCCGCGTCAACCAGATCAAGGCCGAGATCGAGAACTCCGACTCCGACTGGGACACCGAGAAGCTCCAGGAGCGTCTCGCGAAGCTGGCCGGTGGCGTGTGCGTGATCAAGGTCGGCGCCGCCACTGAGGTGGAGCTCAAGGAGAAGAAGCACCGCATCGAGGACGCCGTCTCCGCGACGCGCGCCGCAATCGAGGAGGGCATCGTCCCCGGCGGTGGCTCTGCCCTGATCCACGCGGTCTCCGTGCTGGAGAAGGACCTCGGCCTCACCGGTGACGAGGCGGCCGGCGTGCGCATCGTGCGCAAGTCCGCCGACGAGCCGCTGCGCTGGATCGCCGAGAACGGCGGTGTCAACGGCTACGTCGTCACCACCAAGGTCCGCGAGCTCGGTGTCGGCAACGGCTACAACGCCGCCACCGGCGAGTACGGCGACCTGGTCGCCCAGGGCGTGCTCGACCCGGTCAAGGTGACCCGCTCCGCGCTGGTCAACGCCACCTCGATCGCGGGCATGCTGCTCACGACCGAGACGTTGATCGTCGAGAAGCCCGAAGAAGAGGACGACGCCCCGGCCGCTGGCCACGGGCACGGCCACGGTCACTGATTCATCGGTTGCACAGCTTCATCGGTTTGCCACGGCGGCCCGTCACCCCTCACGGGGGTGGCGGGCCGTTCGTCGTCCGGTGTGCAGGACGTCGTGCGGACGTCCTGCGAACTGGCTGCCTGAGGCACCGAGACGCAGGACGTCGTGCCGGACGCCCTGCGGTCACCAGCGCCAGGGGTGCTCGCAGTCGGGGACGGGCACGTCGCGGTCGACGCTCTTCAGCACCCAGATCGGGTGGTCGCCACAGGCCTCGCCGTGGCGCTCGTAGCGCTCGGCAAGCAGTGCCTCGAGCTTCGGCTGGCCGACACCGTTCCACGAGTCGAAGTCGACCCAGCCGACGAACCACGTCGGCGCCCGGTCGCTGCGCATCAGCGACATCAGCTCGCTGAGGTCGGGGTCGTTGCCGCGCATCGGGAGGCTCCACAGGTGTTCGTACGGCGAGCTGAGGCCCGACGCGAACACGATGTCGGAGCGGCCGCCGTAGACCACGATGGTGTCGCCGGGCTCGGAGACGCGCTTGATCGCCTGGCCGGTGTAGATCTCCGTGGGCGGCTCGGCACCGGACGCGCTCTTGGCCACCCAGCCGACGATCGAGACCAGGCACGAGAGCGCCGCGATCCCGACCAGGAACTGCATCACCCGACCGCGCACTCCGGGGGCGCCGGCCACCAACGCGGCACACAGCACCACGGTCGGCACGATGCCGAGCAGGTAGGGGCGCCAGTAGCTGCCGCCAAGGACGACGCCGGCGCCGTCGACGACGAGCACGGCGAGCGCGGCCAACGTCACCGCCGGATGGGTGCGCCAGGCGTGCCGGATGTTGACCAGGAACCACGCGATGATGAAGGCCATGCCGGTGGCCACGAAGATGATCGCCAGCTGCCGGGCCCGGCCTAAGGGGGCTCCCGCCGACTCGTTGGAGATCACGTCGAGAGCGTGGGACCGGAAGCCGTAGACGGCGTACCAGAGGGTCTCCAGGTGTACGCCGTAGGCGAGGCACCAGGCGATCGTCAGGCCGAGGGGGATCGCCGCGCCGGCCAGTGCAGCGCCGGCGAGCCGGCCGAAGTCGGGCCAGCTGATCTCCTTGCGCACCGCCGAGGTGAGCAGCACGACGCCGCCGAAGGCCAGGCCGGTGGCCATGTTCTGCTTGAGCCCGATCGCCAGCATGCCGAGCAGGCCGGCACCCCCGGCGAGCAGGATCGCCTTGCGTGGTGCGGCATCGAGCAGGCGCAGTGCCTCGAGGGCGAGCCAGAAGCTGGCGACCACGATCGGGATGCCGAGGATCTCGCCCTTGGCCGCGACCGAGTCGATCATCGTGTTGGTGGTCACCGCGGCCGTCGCCACCGCCGTCCAGCGCGCCGAACGCTCACCGGCCACGAGGTACGCCGTACGCGCGGCTGCGACCACCAGGAGGGCACACCCCAAGGCAGCGACGACCCGGATGAAGAGCGGCCCGCCGATCATGTCGGAGAGCTTGATCAGCGCGATCAGCGGCGGAGGGCGGTCCACCCAGTAGGTGCCGTAGAGGCTGTCCGGCTCGGGGTGCCAGGCACGGGCGACGAGGGTGAATCCCGCCTCGTCGGGGCGGATCGGCCACAGCATTCCCGGAAACCTGAGGAGCATCGCCAGCACGGCGGCGCCGCCCACCAGTCGCTTGGTGCCGATCTCGGGCACGCTCCAGCGCGTCGGAGTCGTCATGGGAACACCCTGCCACCCCGGCACCGCCGGGCGTCCGACCCATGCCGGGTCGTGGGCGAGGTCACCTGTCGACCAGTCGGACCACGACGCCGGCGTGGTCGGAGGGCCACAATCCGGTGACCTCGTCGCGTGCCGCGCCGGTGGCTCCCAGCACAGTTCCCCGGTCGGCGACCACTCCGCGCCGGCTCCGGGCGAAGACGAAGTCGAGGCGGTGGTCCATCACGCCCGGCCCGTCGTCGAGCAGGTTGCTCGCCGTACAGCACGTGTGGCCGGGGCCGCCGGACGGCACGGTGAGCCACGTGTCGACGAAGCCGGCTCCGGTGAGCCCGCGGTAGGGCATCGAACGGCGCCCTGCCATCGGGTCGGAGTTGCAGTCGCAGACGACCACGACCGGTCCGCGGCTCGCGGCCGGTCCGTCGAGCAGTTCGCGGACCTGGTTGCGTCCCACACGCGGGTCGCCGACCTCGAGGTGGGTGTTGATGAAGCGAACCCGTTGCCCGGCGTTCTCCACGTCGACCCAGGTGTGGCCCCGGGTGAAGTCGACGAGGCGGCCGGGTAGCCGCATCCGGACGCGGGAGGTGAAGTGCTCCCTGCCCCGGTCGACGACCGTGAGCCCGTCGCGTACGCGCACGAGCACGACGTCCCGCAGGGTCAGCCGGACGTCACGACCGGGTTCCGACCTCGTGCGGTAGCCAGGAAACTCCAGGTCCAGCTCGCCCAGGGAGCTGACCACGAGGTAGTCGTGGTCGAGGGAATCGAGCTCCGCCATCAGGATCCGCAGGAAGTCGAGATCGACCGAGACTGCGTTCGGCACGCCCACGAGGTCGGGCTCCCGTGGCCCGCTGCGCCACAGGGCCACCTCCTGGAGTCCGACCAGGTCGGGGTCGTGGCGGGCGATCTCGGCGGCGATGAGACGGGCCCGGGTCCGGAACCGGGTCGTCGCGACGAGGCTCCGCACCTCGTGCATCGCGCGGGCGGTGGCATCGATCCTCGCCCTTGGCGATCCTGCTGCCTGGGCTGCCGCGAAGATCGGGAACACGTCGGTCCCGAGGAACAGGTTGCGCGTCATCACGGTCACGGGGTGGCCGAGCTCGGCGTGGCCGCGGGCCGCCTCGCTCGAGAACAGGGCCGAGAAGAGCGCCGGCACGGTGAGCAGTACGGCGAGCGCGCCTGCAACGGCGACGCGAATGATCGGCATGTGTGTCCCCCCGGAAAAGCCAGGCAGAAAGATATCCCCTCACGGCCCGGGGAATGGCGTCGGGTGGCGTTTTCCTCGGCGAAACAAGCGCGCATCAACCGGGCAACATCGCCGGGTCATGCTGGGTCCTCCCGGGGCGCCCCGACGGCGTGGCGCCCCGGGACCAGACATCTGAACGAGAGGGGGACCGTCATGTTGTGGCGCGTTCGCATGACCCTGCCCGACCGCCCCGGAGCCCTGGCCGTCCTGGCCGCCAACTGCGGCGACCAGGGCGTCAACATCATGGGCCTCCAGATCTTCCCCGGCATCGAGTCGGTGACCGACGAGCTGGTGCTGCGCTGCCCCGACCACTGGGGCCTGCCCGACATCGCGGAGCTCGTCGAGAGCTCCGGGGGCGAGTCGGTCTCGGGTGCGCCGTGCACCGAACAGGCCCTGGTCGACCAGCCGGCCCGGTACGTGCAGGCGGCCCGCACGATCCTGGACCAACCCGCGGCCTTCCCCGAGGTGGTCGCGCGGTTGTTCGACGCCGAGTCCGACCCGGCGGAGGACGCACTCGCCGTGGTGCAGGACGTGATGGAGATGCAGGTCGGCGAGGTCCAGGTGCAGGTGCGGCGTACGGCGCCGTTCACCGCGACCGAGCACGCCCGCGGGTCTGCGATGGCCGACCTGGTCAGTGACGTGCTGGCCCGCGGCCGGCTCGAGGTCTCGCCGCTGCGGCCGAACCCGAGTCGGCGTCTCGGCGGCGGCGCCAACCCGGCGTACGTCGTCGAGGAGGGTGTGGTCACCGCCCGGGTGGAGGGCGCTGTCGTCGCCGTGGCCAGTCTCGGGGTCGCCGGACCCGATGGCGCGGTTCCGGTGAGCCTGCGGGTGGACCCTGCATGGCAGCGTCGGGGGATCGGCACCCGGCTGCTCATCGATGTCGGTCGCCTCGCCAACGCCAATGGAATCCACGACGTCGTGCTGACCACGCGGGTGGACAACCAGGCCGTGCTGCCGATGGTCCTGGCGGCCGGGCTCAAGGGCCGGATCCGGATGTCGGCCGACGTGTTGACCGTCCGGATCCCGGTGCACGATCTCAAGCCGCTCCCGGCTTAGGTGGTTGCTTCGGCGTGTCGATACGATGTGCAAGTGGAGCTCCCTGACAAGTTCGCAGCCCTTGGCCTGACCTACGACGACGTGCTGTTGCTGCCGGGGGAGTCCGACATGGCTCCCTCCGACATCGACACCACCTCGCGCCTGACCCGCGAGATCTCCCTGAAGGTGCCGCTGGTCTCCGCGGCCATGGACACCGTCACGGAGTCCCGCATGGCGATCGCGATGGCCCGCGAGGGCGGCATCGGCGTGCTGCACCGCAACCTGTCGCTGCAGGACCAGGCCTACCAGGTCGACCTCGTCAAGCGGACCCAGACCGGCATCATCTCCAACCCGGTGACGATCGGCCCCGACGCGACGCTCGAGGAGCTCGACCGCATCTGTGGCGAGTACCGCGTCTCCGGGCTGCCCGTGGTCGACACCGACAACAAGCTGCTGGGCATCATCACCAACCGCGACCTGCGCTTCACCCCGGTCGCGGAGTGGGCCACCACCAAGGTCGACGAGGTGATGACCACCAGCCCGCTGTTCACCGGCCCGGTGGGCATCTCCCGCGAGGACGCCACCGCCCTGCTGCGCCAGAACAAGCGCGAGCGGCTGCCGCTGGTCGACGAGGACGGCCGCCTCGGCGGTCTGATCACGGTCAAGGACTTCGTGAAGTCGGAGCAGTTCCCCAACGCCTCCAAGGACGCCGACGGCCGCCTCATGGTCGGTGCCGCGATCGGCTACTTCGGCGACGCCTGGGAGCGGGCCACCACGCTGATCGACGCCGGGGTCGACGTGCTCGTCGCAGACACCGCCCACGGTCACGTGCAGCTCCTGCTCGACATGGTGCGTCGGCTCAAGACCGACCCGGCCACGAAGCACGTCCAGGTCATCGGCGGCAACGTCGCCACCCGGGCCGGCGCCCAGGCGTTCGTCGACGCCGGTGCCGACGCGGTCAAGGTCGGCTTCGGCCCCGGCTCCATCTGCACGACGCGGGTGGTCACCGGATGCGGCGTACCGCAGGTCACCGCCGTCTACGAGGCCTCACTGGCCTGTGCCCCGGCCGGTGTGCCCGTGATCGCCGACGGCGGGCTCCAGCAGTCCGGCGACATCGCCAAGGCGATCGTGGCCGGCGCCGAGACGGTGATGCTCGGCTCGCTGCTGGCCGGGTGCGAGGAGTCGCCGGGCGAGCTGGTCTTCGTCAACGGCAAGCAGTTCAAGGCCTACCGCGGCATGGGCTCGCTGGGTGCGATGAGCAGCCGTGGCAAGAAGTCCTACTCCAAGGACCGCTACTTTCAGGCCGAGGTGACCAGCGACGACAAGATCGTGCCCGAGGGCGTCGAGGGCCAGGTCGCGTACCGCGGCCCGCTCTCCGCGGTCGCGCACCAGTTGGTCGGCGGGCTCAACCAGTCGATGTTCTACATCGGGGCGCGCACCATCCCCGAGCTCCACGAGAAGGGGAAGTTCGTGCGGATCACCTCGGCCTCCCTCAAGGAGAGCCACCCCCACGACATCCAGATGACCGTCGAGGCCCCCAACTACAACCGCTGACCGTCCCTTCTGCCGCGAACCGTGGATTCTTGATGCGCGAGCCGTGGGTTTTTGATGCGCGAACCGGCAATTCTTGTTGCCGCGACCTGCCGATAGGCTGTGCCGGTGACTGAGATCGAGATCGGCAAGGCCAAGCGCGCCCGACGGGCGTACTCCTTCGATGACATCGCCATCGTGCCCTCGCGGCGCACGCGCGACCCCGAAGAGGTCAGCGTGGCCTGGCAGATCGACGCCTACCGTTTCGAGCTGCCGGTGCTGGCCGCGCCGATGGACTCCGTGATGTCCCCCGAGACCGCGATCGCGTTCGGCAAGCACGGCGGCCTGGGCGTGCTCGACCTCGAGGGCCTCTGGACGCGCTACGACGACCCGATGCCGCTGCTCGACGAGGTGGCCGCCCTGCGCGGCATCGAGGCCACCCGGCGCATGCAGGAGATCTACGCCGAGCCGGTCAAGGCCGAGCTGATCACCGCGCGCCTCAAGCAGGTGCGCGAGGCCGGGGTGACCGTGGCCGGGTCGCTCTCCCCGCAGCGCACCAAGGAGTTCGCCAAGGCCGTGGTCGACGCCGGCGTCGACATGTTCGTCATCCGCGGTACGACGGTCTCGGCCGAGCACGTCTCCTCGCAGGCGGAGCCGCTGAACCTCAAGGAGTTCATCTACGAGCTCGACGTGCCGGTGATCGTGGGTGGCTGTGCGACCTACCAGGCCGCGCTGCACCTGATGCGCACCGGCGCGGCCGGCGTACTCGTCGGGTTCGGCGGCGGAGCCGCACACACCACGCGCACGGTGCTCGGTGTGGCTGTGCCGATGGCCTCCGCGGTCGCCGACGTCGCGGCCGCACGCCGTGACTACATGGACGAGTCCGGTGGCCGCTACGTCCACGTCATCGCCGACGGATCCATCGGTCGCTCGGGAGACATCGCGAAGGCGATCGCCTGCGGTGCCGACGCTGTGATGGTCGGTTCGCCGTTCGCCCGCGCCGACGACGCACCCGGTCGCGGCTTCCACTGGGGCGCCGAGGCCTGGCACGGCAAGCTGCCCCGCGGCGAGCGGGTCGAGTTCGGCACGGTCGGCTCGCTCGAGGAGATCCTGTTCGGCCCCTCGCGGGTCGCCGACGGCACGATGAACCTGATCGGCGCGCTGAAGCGCTCGATGGCCACCACCGGCTACACCGAGCTCAAGGAGTTCCAGCGGGTCGAGGTCGTCGTCGAGTGACGTTGCTCGTCGCTGCGGCCCAGGCGGAGTCCGTTGCGGGCGACGTCACGGCCAACGGGGCGAAGGCCGCCCACCTGGTCGAGCTGGCCACGTCGCAGGGTGCGCGCCTCGTCGTACTCCCCGAAGCGTTCCTGACCGGCTACTCCGAAGCGGCCTTCGCCGGCGACGTGCCGTCGGAGGACTCGCTCGACGGCGACTGGCTGGAGCCGCTCAGAGCCGTCTCGCGCGAGGGTGACTGTGTCGTCGTCGTGGGTACGCCGCTGCGGCGTGCGAGCGCAAGGACCCTGTCCCTGTTGGTGATTCGACCGAGCGGCGAGGTGTCGGCGCCCTACGACAAGCAGCACCTGTCCGGCTACGAGAACGACCACTTCGTCGCCGGTGACCACGGCGCCTCGATCGTCGTCGACGGCATCGAGCTGGGCCTGAGCGTCTGCTACGACGGCTGCTTCCCCGAGCATGCCAGGGCTGCCGCCGACGACGGAGCGATCGGCTACCTCAACTCCGCGGCCTACTTCACGGGTGGCGAGCACCGACGCGACCTCTACTATCCAGCCCGCGCCCTGGACAACGGCATGTACGTCGTCTTCGCCGGCCTCACCGGACGCTGCGGCCCGGGCGAGTTCATCGGCGGATCGGCGGTCTACGACCCCGAAGGCCGGCCGTTGTCGCGCCTGGGCACCGAGCCCGGGGTGGCCCTTGCCGAGATCGATCCCGCGCTGGTGTGGGAGACCCGGTCGGCGCACCCGATGCACGCTGACCGTCGGTCGACCCTGGGCCCGCGTCTCCGGGCATGACCACGACAGCGCGGAACATCCCAGGCACCTGGTGACTGCGATGTTCCGTGTTGTCCCTGTGCCCACGATGCTCTTTGGCCGCCACACCTGGAACCGCCTGACAGACTGACCGCATGAGCCAGCCGAGTGCCCTCAGTCCCCACTCCCGCAACGACGCCCTCCGGGCCCTGGTCGCCACCGCCGACAACGGTGGTGAGCTCGACGTGCTCGTGGTCGGCGGGGGAGTCGTCGGCGCCGGCACGGCACTCGACGCGGTCACCCGAGGCCTCTCGACCGGACTGATCGAGCAGCGCGACTTCGCCTCGGGCACGTCGAGTCGCAGCAGCAAGCTGATCCACGGCGGCCTGCGCTACCTGGAGATGTTCGACTTCGGGCTGGTCCGCGAGGCGCTGGAGGAGCGTGGCCTCCTGCTCACCCGGTTGGCCCCGCACCTGGTCCGGCCGGTGCCGTTCCTCTACCCGCTGCACAAGACCATCGAGCGGCCGTACGTCGGCGCCGGGCTGGTGCTCTACGACGCGATGGCGATGGCCGGCAAGTACGACATGGGCGTGCCGAAGCACAAGCACCTCTTCCGCCGTCAGGTCGCCCGCATCGCGCCCGACCTCAAGACCGAGGAGCTGACCGGTGCGATCCGCTACTACGACTGCCAGGTCGACGACGCCCGACTGGTCATGACGATCGCCCGCACCGCGGCCACGCACGGCGCCCACGTGGCCACCCGCACCAAGGTGATCGGCTTCGTGCGCGAGGGCGAGCGGGTGATCGGCGTCCGCGCGATCGACCTCGAGACCGACCGCGAGTTCGAGGTGCGCGCCAGGGTCGTGGTCAACGCCGCGGGCGTGTGGACCGACGAGATCCAGGAGATGGTCGGCGGCCGCGGATCCCTCAATGTCCAGGCCAGCAAGGGGATTCACCTCGTCGTACCCCGCGATCGAATTCGCTCCGAGGCCGGCTTCATCACCAAGACCGAGAAGTCGGTGCTGTTCGTCATTCCGTGGGGACGGCACTGGATCATCGGCACCACCGACACCCCGTGGGACCTCGACAAGGCGCACCCCGCGGCGTCGAAGGCCGACATCGACTACCTGCTCACCCACGTCAACAGGATCCTCCGCGAGCCGCTCGACCACGACGACGTCGAGGGCGTGTATGCCGGACTGCGGCCACTGTTGAAGGGCGAGTCCGAGCCGACGTCGAGGATCTCCCGAGAGCACACCGTCGTGACACCGGTGCCAGGGCTGGTCATGATCGCCGGCGGAAAGCTCACGACGTACCGCGTGATGGCCCGCGACGCGATCGAGGCCGCCTCGCACTCACTGAAGACGACGGTGAACCTGACCGTGCGCGACTCGATCACCGACCGGGTGCCGTTGGTCGGTGCCGACGGGTTCGAGACGCGCTCCAACCAGCGGGTGCTGCTGGCTCGGCGCAGTGGGCTCCACGTGGCTCGTATCGACCACCTGCTCGGCCGGTACGGCGACCTCGTCGACGAGGTGCTCGCCCTGCTCGCCGAGCGCCCCGAGCTGCGGGTACCGCTCGAGGGCGCCGAGGACTACCTGGCCGGCGAGGTCGTCTACGCCGTGACCCACGAGGGAGCCCAGCACCTCGACGACGTGCTCACCCGCCGGACCCGCATCTCCATCGAGATGTTCGATCGGGGTGTGGCCGCCGCGCCGAAGGTGGCGTCGTTGATGGCCGGCGAGCTCGGCTGGGACGACGGACGCCGGGCCGACGAGGTCGACCACTACCTGCGCCGGGTCGAGGCCGAGCGGCAGAGCCAGGCCAAGCTCACCGACCAGGAGGCCGACGAGGCGCGGGTGCAGGTCCGCGACATCGTCTGACCCCGGCTTCGACGGCTTGGACGGGTGGGGCAGACTCCACGTCACGAACGAATAAATCCTTTCACGTGACCTCTGGCACGGAAAATCTTTCGTTGCTAGCCTGAATGAACAAGAATTCTCCGAAAGGAGACTTGGTTCGTCGTCGCGCCCAGGGTGGGACGACGGGCCCTGCCCGGACACCCCTTGGAGGAACGACAATGGCGTCGCGTTTCCGCGTCACTTATGCCACTCTCTCTGCCGACAACGACGACCTGCACGCCGCCTACGAGCAGGGACTGGAGACCGCGAGGTCCTGGTTCGGCAGCACCCTGCCGACGTACGTCGACGGGGAGGCGCGCACCAGCGGCGAGCTCTTCGACGTGCCCAGTCCGGTGGACACCTCGGTCGTGCTCTGCCACGTCCATGCGGCGACGACCGCCGACGTCGACGACGCGGTGGCCGCGGCCAGGGCCTACGGCGCCGAATGGGCCAGGATCCCGTGGCGGGAGCGCGTGGCCATCCTGCGCCGCGCCGGCGACCTGATCAGCGAGCGCTCCAACGAGCTGGCCGCCCTGATGAGCATGGAGGTCGGCAAGAACCGCCTCGAGGCGCTCGGCGACGTCGAGGAGTCCGCGGTGTTCTTCCGCTACTACTCCGACATGATGGAGAAGCACGACGGCTTCGACGTCGCGATGGACTCCATCGTCGATGCCGAGTCCAACCGCAGCGTGATGCGCCCGTACGGCGTGTGGGGCGTGATCAGCCCGTTCAACTTCCCGATGGCGCTGGCCGCCGGACCGACCGCCGGTGCCCTGGTCGCCGGCAACACCGTCGTGCTCAAGCCCAGCCCCCAGGGCACGTTCTCGGCGATCAAGCTCTACGAGTGCCTGCGCGACGCCGGCCTGCCCGCCGGTGCCTTCCACGTCGTCCCGGGCGGTGATGAGATCGGCAAGGCCGTGGTCGCCCACCCTGACGTCGCGGGCCTCTCGTTCACCGGCTCCTACGAGGTCGGCATGTCGATCTACAAGCAGTTCGCCACCGCCTTCCCGAAGCCAGTGGTCTGCGAGATGGGTGGCAAGAACCCGACCATCGTGTCCCGCAAGGCCGACATCGAGCTGGCGGCGGCCGGCATCGCCCGCTCTGCGTTCGGCTTCTCCGGCCAGAAGTGCTCTGCCTGCTCGCGGGTGTACGTCGAGCGGGACGCCTACGAGCCCTTGATGGCTGCCCTGGCCGAGAAGGCCACCGGCCTGGCACTCGGCAACCCGACCGACCGGGACGTGTTCCTCGGCCCGGTCATCGACGAGGCAGCGGTGGCTCGCTTCACCGAGGCCGTCGACCACGCCCGCTCGAACGGGCGTGTGGTGGCCGGCGGCGACGTGGTCGGCAAGAGCCCGGCCGGAGCGCTGGGCCACTACCTGGCGCCCACCGTCGTGACCGACCTGCCCACCGACGACAAGCTGTTCCGCGACGAGCTGTTCGTGCCGTTCGTGGCGGTGGCCCCGATCGACTCCATCGACGAGGGCCTGGCGCTGGCCAACGACACGGACCTCGGCCTGACCGCCGGGTTCTTCTCGGCCGACGACGCGGAGGTCCAGCAGTTCCTCGACACGATCGAGGCGGGTGTGGTCTACGTGAACCGCGCCGCGGGCGCCACGACCGGGGCGTGGCCCGGGGTCCAGCCGTTCGGCGGCTGGAAGGGCTCCGGCACCGCCGGCAAGGCCGGTGGCGGCCTCTACTACGTGCAGCAATTCCTTCGTGAACAGTCCAGGACGGTGGTGTCGTGATGACGCAGGTGGAGATGAACCCGACGTGGCTGGCCGACCGGCCGGTGCCCGACATCCGCACGGCGCTGCCCGGGCCCGAGGGGCAGAAGGTGCTCGACCGCGACGGCAGCGTGACCAGCCCGTCGCTGCCGCGGGCCTACCCGTTGGTGCCCGCCCGCGGACACGGCGCGGTCATCGAGGACCCTGACGGCAACCTCTTCCTCGACTTCAACGCCGGCATCGCGGTGAACTCCACCGGCCACTGCCACCCCCGCGTGGTGGAGGCGGTGCAGGCCCAGGCCGCCCAGCTGCTGCACTACTCGGCCAGCGACTTCTACCTGCCGATCTACTCCCAGATGTGCGAGGCGCTGGCCCGCACGCTGCCGATCTCGGGACCCAAGCGGGTCTTCCTGACCAACTCCGGTGCCGAGGCCGTCGAGGGCTCGATCAAGCTCGCGCGCTATGCCACCGGTCGCCCCTACGTGATCAGCTTCTACGGCGCGTTCCACGGCCGCACCTACGGCGCGGTCAGCCTGACCGCCTCGAAGGCGAAGTACCACACGGGCTTCGGGCCGCTGCTGCCCGGCGTGCTGCACGCGCCGTACGCCTTCAGCGAGCGTGACCCCGAGACCGGTGCCCGCGTGCACGACGAGGACGCCACCTTCGACTACCTCGAGAACACGCTGTTCCGCTACGAGGTGTCGCCGACCGAGGTGGCCGCGATCTTCCTCGAGCCGGTGCAGGGCGAGGGCGGCTACATCGTGCCGCCCGCGGCGTGGGTGCAGCGGCTGCGTGAGGTCTGCGACCGCCACGGCATCCTGCTGGTCGCCGACGAGGTGCAGTCCGGCATGGGCCGCACCGGCAAGATGTGGGCGATCGAGCTGGCCGACGTCGAGCCCGACGTCATCATCAGCGCCAAGGGCATCGCCTCCGGCCTACCTCTGGGCGCGTTCGCGGCGAAGGCGGAGCTGATGGAGAAGTGGGGCGCCGGTGCGCACGGGTCGACGTACGGCGGCAGCCCGGTCGCCTGCGCGGCCGGCCTGGCCACCCTGGAGACGATCCAGTCCGAGGGACTGGTCGAGAACGCCACGAAGATCGGCGAGGAGCTGGTCCCCGGGCTCAAGGCCCTGCAGTCCCGGTTCCCGAAGATCATCACCGACGTCCGCGGTGTCGGGCTCATGCTCGGCGTCGAGTTCCGCACGCCCGAGCAGGCCGCCGACGTGCAGCAGCGCGCCTTCGAGCAGGGCCTGCTGGTCCTGGAGTGCGGCGAGAGCACGATCCGGATGTCGCCCCCGCTGGTGGTCACGCCCGAGCAGGCGCAGACCGCGCTGCGGATCTTCGGCGACTCGGTGGCCGCGGTCGCGGAGTGAGCAAGCACGTCTTCTCGCGCGGCGGTGACCGGCTCCCGGTCGCCGCCCGCGGGAGCGGCGCGGAGATCTTCGACACCGACGGCCGCCGCTACCTCGATGGCTCCGGGGGCGCGATCGTGGTCGGCATCGGCCACGGAGTCACCGAGGTCGCCGACGCGATCGCCGAGCAGGCCCGGGCCATCGCCTACGCACACGGCACCGCCTTCACCTCCGACTCCCTCGAGGCGTACGCCGAGGAGCTGGCACCGCTGCTCCCGATGGACGACCCGCGGATCTACCCCGTCTCCGGCGGGAGCGAGGCGGTCGAGACCGCACTGAAGATGGCTCGGGCCTTCCACCTGGCGCGCGGCGAGGACCGGCACGTCGTCATCGGACGGGCCGGTGCCTACCACGGCAACACCCGCGGAGCCCTCGACGTCTCCGGCCGACCCGGCCTGCGGGCGCCGTACCTCCCGTGGCTGGGGGCGGCCGAGCACACCACGACGCCCTACGAGTTCCGCTGCCCGTTCCCCGACAGCCACCCCGACGGTTGCGGGACCCGGCACGCCCAGGCACTCGACACGCTGATCGAGCAGACCGGCCCCGAACGAGTGGCCGCGTTCATCGCCGAACCGGTCTCGGGCGCGGCACTCGGCGCCTGCGTGCCGCCGCCGGACTACTGGCCGGCCATCGCGGAGGTGTGCCGTCGGCACGGCGTGCTGTTGATCGCGGACGAGGTGATGACCGGGTTCGGCCGCACCGGCGCCTGGAACGGCTGCGACCACTTCGGGCTGCGCCCCGACCTGATGGTGCTGGCCAAGGGTGCTGCGTCGGGATACTGGCCGCTCGGCCTCGCGGTGGCCTCAGGCCGGGTGTACGACGCCCTCGCCGACGGTGGGTTCACGCACGGGTTCACCTACTCCCACCACGCGGTGGGGGCCGCGGCCGGACTCGCCGTCCTCCGCCGGCTGCGCGACCACGACCTGGTCCGCGCCTCGGCCGAACGTGGTGACCAGCTCGACGCCGCCCTGCGCACCGAGCTCGGGGACCACTCGGCCGTCGGTGACATCCGCGGACTCGGGCTGCTGCGTGGCATCGAGCTCGTGGCCGACCGCCGTACGTCGCAGCCGTTCGCCAGGTCCGAACGCGTCGTCGAACGCGTCGTCGCGGCCGGCAAGGAGCGAGGGGTGCTGCTCTATCCCTCGACCGGCTGTGCCGACGGCATCGACGGCGACCTGATCCTGCTCGGACCTCCGCTGGTGATCACGCCCGGGCAGACCGAGGAGCTGGCCGCCCTGGCCTCGTCCGCGATCCGCGACGTCCTCGGCTGACCGATCGACCTGTCGTGAGTTCTGATCGACCTGTCGCCAGTTCTGGAGCGCGCCCGGAACTGGCGACAGGTCGGCATGAACTGGCGACAGGTCGCCGAAATGGGGTGCACGATGTCCGACATTCGGGATTTACAAAAAGAATCAGAGTGTCAAGGGCATCCAATTGCTACTGAAGGGTAGTGAACGGATTGCCGGTCACCTAGGCTCGGTTCCATGAGCCAGCAGACCCCGCAGCCAGAGCCCCTCGTGGGTGGGCCTCACGACCCCGAGCACGACCCGAGTGCCGCCTACGCACTCGAACCCGACTACACGGCCGCGCTGACCCGGCGCATCGTGTCCACCTCGGGTGACTCGGTGCTGTCGGTCAGCCCGGTCAACGGCCAGCCCCTGGGCCACGTCCCGCAGTCGAGCGAGGACGACATCGTCGAGGCCTTCGCCCGTGCCCGCCGCGCGCAGGCCGCCTGGGCACGTACGTCGCTCGACCACCGCGCGGAGATCCTGTTGCGCCTGCACGACCTCGTGCTCGACCGCGAGGCGGAGATCATCGACCTGGCCGTCTGGGAGTCGGGCAAGGCCCGCAAGGACGCCTACCTCGAGGTCTACCACGTGGCCCTCACCGCGCGTTACTACGCGCGCACGATCCACCAGCACCTCGACACCCAGCGGCGCGCGGGCGTCGTACCAGGTGCCACGCGCATCGACCTGAACCGCGTGCCCAAGGGGGTCGTCGGCATCATCGCGCCGTGGAACTACCCGTTCACGATGGCGCTGTGCGACGGGTTGCCGGCGCTCGCAGCGGGCAACGCGGTGGTCACCAAGCCCGACAGCCAGACCATGCTGACCGCACTGCTCGGCGCCCAGCTTCTCGAGGAGGCCGGCTTCCCGAAGGACCTGTGGACCGTCGTCGCCGGTCCGGGTTCCCGGGTCGGCACCTCGCTGATCGCGAAGTCCGACTACGTCTGCTTCACCGGCTCGACGGCCACCGGCAAGCGGGTCGCCGCAGGGTGCGCGGAGCGCCTGATCGGCTGCTCGCTCGAGCTCGGCGGCAAGAACCCGATCCTGATCCTGCGCGACGCCTCGATCGAGAAGGCCGCCGAGGGCGCCGTCCGCGCGACCTTCTCCAACGCCGGGCAGCTCTGCGTCTCCACCGAGCGCCTGCTGGTCGCCGACCAGGTCTACGACCGGTTCGTCGAGCGCTTCGTGGCGCGCACGAAGGCGATGGTGCTCGGCCCGGGCCACGAGTGGGCCACCGACATGGGCTCGCTGATCTCGCAGGCCCAGCTCGACACGGTCACCGCCCACGTCGACGACGCCGTCGCCAAGGGCGCCACGGTGCTCGCCGGTGGCAAGGCACGGCCCGACCTCGGCCCCTACTTCTACGAGCCGACGATCCTCGAGGGCGTCACGCCCGACATGACCTGTTTCGGCAACGAGACCTTCGGCCCGGTCATCTCGGTCTACCGCTTCCACGACGAGACCGAGGCGATCGCGAAGGCCAACGAGGGCGACTACGGCCTCAACGCCGCGATCTACAGCCAGGACGGCAAGCGGGCCCGCGCGATCGCCCGCGAGATCAAGTGCGGCACGGTCAACGTCAACGAGGCGTACGGCGCCACCTTCGCCAGCGTCGACGCGCCGATGGGCGGCATGCGCCAGTCGGGCATGGGCCGTCGTCAGGGTGCCGAGGGCATCCACCGCTACACCGAGCCCCAGTCGGTCGGGACCCAGCGGGTCTGGGGATTCCGCCCGGTCAAGGGCATGTCCAACGAACTGTTCGCCAAGACGCTCACGGCCAGTGCGCGTCTCATGAAGAAGACGGGCCGCGCATGACGCACTACGACGTACTCATCATCGGATCCGGCTTCGGTGGCTCGGTCTCGGCGCTCCGGCTGACCGAGAAGGGCTACAAGGTCGGTGTGCTCGAGGCCGGTGCCCGCTTCGAGGACGACGACCTGCCGAGCACCTCCTTCGACCTGAAGAAGTACCTCTACATGCCGGCCGCCGGCATGTACGGCATCCAGCGCATCGACATGGTCAAGGACTGCCTGATCCTGGCCGGCGCGGGTGTCGGCGGTGGGTCCCTGGTCTACGCGAACACCCTCTACGAACCCCTCGACGCGTTCTACCGCGACAAGTCGTGGTCGCACATCACCGACTGGAAGGCCGAGCTGGCGCCGTACTACGACCAGGCCAAGCGCATGCTCGGCGTCGTCGAGAACCCGCTGATGACCGCCTCCGACCGGGTGATGAAGCAGGTCGCCGACGAGATGGGCGTGGGCGACACGTTCCACCCGACCCCCGTCGGCGTCTTCTTCGGTGGCCCGGGCCAGCCGAGCCACAAGGCCGTGGCCGACCCGTTCTTCGGTGGTGCCGGCCCCGACCGCAACCCGTGCAAGAACTGCGGTGAGTGCATGACCGGCTGCCGCCACAACGCGAAGAACACGCTGGTCAAGAACTACCTCTACCTGGCCGAGCAGAACGGTGCCGTCGTACACCCGCTTACCACGGTGACCCGGGTCCGCCCGCGTCGCCTCGGCGGCTACGAGATCCAGGCCCGCTGGACCAAGGCCAAGCTCTCCCGCAAGTCTGCGGTGAAGACCTTCACCGCCGACCAGGTGATCTTCGCCGCCGCAGCCCTCGGCACGCAGAAGCTGCTGCACCAGCTCAAGGGCGAGGGCGACCTGCCCTACATCTCCGACCGCCTCGGTGTGCTGACCCGCACCAACTCCGAGGCGATCCTGGGTGCCCTGGCACCCGACCGCTCGACCGACTTCACCCACGGCGTGGCGATCACGTCGTCGTGGCACCCCGACGAGCACACCCACATCGAGCCGGTCCGCTACGGCAAGGGCAGCAACGCGATGGCGATGATGCAGACCGTGCTGGCCGACGACACCGGCACCGAGCCGCGCTGGCGCACCTGGCTCAAGGAGCTCTGGAAGCAGCGCAGGCAGGCCCTCGACCTCTACGACATGAAGCACTGGTCCGAGCGCACCGTGATCGCCCTGGTCATGCAGACCCTCGACAACTCGATCACCACCATCGGCAAGAAGACGCCGTTCGGCTGGCGGATGAGCTCCAAGCAGGGTCACGGCGAGCCGAACCCGACGTACATCCCGGTCGCCTACGACGCCGTACGCCGGATGGCCGACGTGATGGGCGGTACGCCGGGAGGCAACGTGGGGGAGCCGTTCAACGCGCCGCTGACCGCGCACTTCATCGGTGGCTGCACCATCGGCGACTCGCCGGAGAGCGGGGTCGTCGACGCCTACCAGCGCATCTACAACTACGAGGGCCTGCACATCGCCGACGGCTCCGCGATCTCGGCGAACCTGGGCGTGAACCCGTCGCTGACGATCACGGCGCAGGCGGAGCGGGCGATGTCGTTCTGGCCGAACAAGGGCGAGGCCGACACCCGCCCCGCGATGGGTGCGGCCTACTCGCGGATCGCCCCGGTGCAGCCGGCGCACCCGGTCGTCCCCGAGTACGCCCCCGGCGCGCTGCGGCTGCCGATCGTCGGCGTCAGCTGACTCCACCGCCGGATCTGACGGTTTGCACCCCCTCAGACGGGGTGCAAACCGTCAAAACGGGCGTGCCCGAGCCGACGGGCTGGAAAGTTTTGAAGAATTGCGTGGTTCGGGCGTAACCCGCCCCCACGGCCCTCGTTGAGGTGTGTGGGTCCGACAGTCATGCTCCCTCCCACGTCGGGCCCCATGTCCAAGCTCTGTCCAGCAGATGCATGGACGATCAGGGCCCGACCACCCTCCCTCCCCGGTCGGGCCCTGATGCGTTCCCGGACCATTTCAGAACGGCGCACCATTTCGGAGCGGCCGCGGATGGTCGATAGGATCCCGCCATGACCGGTCCCGCGCACAGCCCGCACGAGCACGATCTCGTCCTCGTCGTCGATTTCGGGGCGCAGTACGCCCAACTGATCGCCCGTCGTGTGCGTGAGGCCCGGGTCTACTCCGAGATCGTGCCGCACACGCTGCCGGTCGCGGAGATCCTGGCCCGCAAGCCGAAGGCGATCATCCTCTCCGGCGGGCCCTCCTCGGTGTACGCCGAGGGCGCTCCCGGCATCGATGCCGACCTCTTCGCGTCCGGCGTACCCGTCTTCGGCATGTGCTACGGCTTCCAGCTGATGGCCAAGAGCCTGGGCGGCGAGGTCTCGCACACCGGGGCCCGCGAATACGGCCGTACGCCGGTCCGCGTCACCGCTCCGGGCACCCTCCTGTCCGACATCCCCGCCGAGCACAAGGTGTGGATGTCCCACGGAGACTCCGTGACCGCCGCGCCGGCCGGGTTCGACGTGCTCGCCTCGACCGACGTCACCCCGGTGGCCGCCTTCGAGAACCTGGAGAAGCGCCTCGCCGGCGTGCAGTGGCACCCCGAGGTGCTGCACAGCGAGCACGGCCAGCAGACCCTCGAGCACTTCCTGCACGACATCGCCGGCTGTCGCCAGACCTGGACGATGGTCAACGTCGTCGAGGAGCAGGTCGAGCGGATCCGCAATCAGGTCGGTGACGCCCGCGCGATCTGCGCCCTCTCCGGAGGCGTCGACTCCGCGGTGGCCGCGGCCCTGGTCCAGCGCGCCATCGGCGACCGCCTGACCTGCGTGTACGTCGACCACGGCATGATGCGCAAGGGCGAGACAGCGCAGGTGCGTCGCGACTTCGAGGAGGTCTTCGACACCCTCGACGTGGTCGACGCCGAAGACCAGTTCCTCGGTGCGCTGGCCGGTGTGCGCGACCCCGAGGAGAAGCGCAAGATCATCGGGCGCGAGTTCATCCGCACCTTCGAGGACGCAGAGGTGCGGGTCTTCGGCTCGCTGTCCGACGACGAGCGCGGCGACACGGCGTACCTCGTGCAGGGCACGCTCTACCCCGACGTCGTCGAGTCCGGCGGCGGTGCCGGCACCTCCACGATCAAGTCGCACCACAACGTCGGCGGGCTGCCGGAGGACCTCCAGTTCGAGCTGGTCGAACCGCTGCGCACGCTGTTCAAGGACGAGGTCCGGTCAGTGGGGGAGCAGCTCGGTCTGCCTTCCACGATGGTGTGGCGCCAGCCGTTCCCCGGACCAGGCCTGGGCATCCGCATCATCGGCGAGGTCACCCGCGAGCGCCTCGACATCCTGCGTGAGGCCGACGCGATCGCCCGCGAGGAGCTCACCCGTGCCGGCCTCGACCGTCAGGTCTGGCAGATGCCGGTGGTGCTGCTGGCCGACGTACGCTCCGTGGGCGTGCAGGGCGACGGCCGCACCTACGGCCACCCGATCGTGCTGCGCCCCGTGACCTCCGAGGATGCGATGACCGCCGACTGGGCGCGCATCCCCTACGAGGTGCTCGAGACGATCTCGACCCGCATCACCAACGAGGTGGCCGAGATCAACCGGGTCACCCTCGACGTGACCTCGAAGCCCCCGGGCACCATCGAGTGGGAGTGACCAACCGGGGGTTCTTGCGCTTCGAACCGTGGATTCTTGGTGACCGGACGTCAATGATCCACGGTTCGAGCATCAAGAATCCACGGTTCGCGTCAGACGTGGAGCTCGGTTCGGTCGGAGGCCAGGAGTACGGCGCCGACCAGTGAGGCCCGCTCGCCGAGCACGCCGGCCTCGACCGGAGTGCTCGCGGCGGTGTCGAGCGCGTGCCGGCGCAGGCCGACCCGCACCGAGTCGAGCAGCAGGTCGCCGGCGCGGGCCATGTCGCCGCCGATCAGCACGATGTCGGGATTGAGCAGGTTCACCACGGACGCGACGCCCCAGCCCACGTGCAGACCGGCGTCCTCGAAGGTGCGCAGCGCGGAGACGTTGCCCTCGCGGGCCGCGGCAATGATGTCGTCGATCGACGCGTCGGGGAACTGGCCGACCAGGAGATCCTGCACGGCGCCGACGGACGCGTAGGCCTCGAGGCAGCCACGGCTGCCGCACCGGCAGACCGGGCCCTGGGCGTCGAGGGTGAGGTGGCCGATCTCGCCCGCGCTGCCGGAGGACCCACGGAACAGTCGGTCCTCGAGGATCACGCCGGCGCCGACGCCTGACGAGATCTTGATCAGCACCGAGGTGGCGTGGTCGCGCGCCGCGCCCTGGCGGTGCTCGGCCAACGCCGCGAGGTTGGCGTCGTTCTCGATGTGCACCGGGCTGTCGAAGGCGGCTGTCGCCACCTCTCGGGCGTTCACGCCGACCCAGCCGGGCAGGATCGCCGACGAGCGGACGAGCCCGGCGACGATCGGTGCAGGCAGGCCCATCCCGATGTTGCGGACAGGCTCGTCGATGCCGGCCTCCTCACACAGCTCGGTCATCAGGCTCCGGGCCAGGGTGAGGCCCTCGTCATGGGTGTGGGCCGGGTCGAGGGGCTGGCGGCGCTCGGCGATGACGTTGCCGGCCAGGTCGCCCAGCCCCACCGAGAGGTGACTGTGCCCGAAGTCGACCCCGGCCACCACGCCGGCGGCCCGGGCGATGCGGATCGTCGTGCCCCGCCGGCCGCTGCCGGGTTCGGTGGACACGAGCCCGGCGCCGGCGAGGTCGCGGACGATGTTGGACACGGTCGCGGGGGCGAGCCCGGTGATCCGGGCCAGCTCGGCCTGGGTCAGGGGTGCGCCGTCCGCCGGGACGCCGCCGATGCGGCCACGGAGTACGTCGACCACGCGCAGCTGGTTCGCCGTACGCAGCGACGACGTCGAGCCGGGATGGTGCGCGGCAGGTGTCTCGGGCGGCATGGGTGAACCTTCTGACATCGCAACGCTTGTCGTCAAGAGAAGCGTCCAAATTGCTCAATGTTGCAACTTGGAACGATTTTGCGTTCAACTCTTGACGGCAAACGGTGTGAGCCACAACACTCGACCTCACCAGCGCCGGACGCCGTCCTCACGGTGGCGGACCGGGAATCAGGAGGAAGTCGTGACCACAAAGTTCCATCGCGTCGCCGCCATCGGTGTCGCCGTGCTGATCAGCGCCGGCACCCTGGTGGCGTGCGGCGCCAACGACGCGGCCGAGGGTGGCGACGACCCCGTCATCGCCCTGCTGCTCCCCGAGACGAAGACGACGCGCTACGAGACCTTCGACAAGCCTCTCTTCGAGGCCAAGGTCAAGGAGCTCTGCGAGGAGTGCGAGGTCAAGTACTTCAACGCCGACGGTGACGTGAACGCCCAGTCCGAGCAGGTCGACTCCGCCATCACCCAAGGCGCCGACGTGGTCGTCCTCGACCCCGTGGATGCGAACACTGCGACGTCGCTGATCAAGACGGCGCGAGAGTCCGACGTGCCGACCGTGGCCTATGACCGATTCATCGAGGGTGCCGACTACTACATGTCGTTCGACAATGAGACCGTCGGCCGGATGCAGGGTGAAGCCCTGATCGAGGCCATGGGCGACAAGGGAAGCATCATCATGCTGAACGGCGACCCGCGCGACCCGAACGCGCCGGTCTTCAAGAAGGGTGCGCACTCGGCGATCGACAAGTCGAACCTCAAGGTGATCGCGGAGTACGACAACCCTGACTGGAGTCCCGAGAACGCCAACCAATTCACCACGGACCAGTTGACCAGGTTCGGCAACGACAGGATCCAGGGCATATACGCCGCGAACGATGGCCAGGCCGGCGGTGCGATCAGCGCGCTCAAAGGCGCCGATGTCAAGGAGTTGCCGCCGGTGACCGGACAGGACGCCGAGGTCACTGCCATTCAGCGCATCGTGGCGGGTGAGCAACGGATGACGATCTACAAGTCGATCAAGGAGCAGGCCGAGAAGGCGGCCGAGGTAGCCGTGGCGATTGCCCGAGGTGACGAGGTCACCGGTGCCTCTGACTATGAAGGCGTTCCGTCCTTCATCTTCGACCCGGTCGTAGTGACGCAGGACAACATCATGGACACGGTGGTCGCGGATGGCTTCTGGTCCGTTGACGACATCTGTACGGCGGACTATGCGGACGCTTGTGCGGCGGCCGGTGTGAAGTGACGCACGACGTGGAGGTCGCATCGGCCGGGGAGAACGTGCTCTCCCTCACCGGGGTGACCAAGAGGTTCGGGGCCGTTCAGGCGCTCAGCGATGTGGCGCTCGAAGTTCACGCCGGTGAGGTGGTCGCGCTCGTGGGCGACAACGGCGCGGGCAAGTCAACGCTCGTCAAGATCATCGCCGGCGTCTATCAGGCCGACAGCGGAGCGATGACCTACGCAGGTACGACGACGAGTCCGGACGGCCCCTCGCAGGCCAAGGCGCTGGGTGTCTCCACCGTCTTCCAGGACCTCTCCTTGTGCGACAACCTCGACGTCGTGGCCAACCTGTTCCTCGGTCAGGAGCTGAGAAGGTGGTCGCGCATCGACGAGGTCGCGATGGAGAAGGAGGCCTGGCGACTGCTGCGCAGCCTGTCGGCCAAGATCCCCTCGGTGCGGATTCCGATCGCCGCGCTCTCGGGCGGTCAACGCCAGACGGTGGCGATCGCCCGGGCACTGGTCGGATCACCCAAGGTCGTGATCCTCGACGAGCCCACCGCGGCGCTCGGTGTCGCGCAGACGGCCGAGGTGCTCAACCTCGTCGAGCGACTCCGCGAGAACGGCCTCGGTGTCATCCTGGTCAGCCACAACATGGCCGACGTCCAGGCCGTGGCCGATCGGATCGTGGTGATGCGGCTGGGCCGCAACGCCGCCGAGTTCCGCGCCGCAGACACGTCCACCGAAGAGTTGGTCGCGGCGATCACCGGGGCGTCGGACAACGTCGTCGCTTCACGAGCGCAACGCAGGGGACTGGCCCATGACGAGTGAGACCGCCGAATCGCCGATCGCCGCAGATCTCGTCGACGAGCGACTGATCGGACGCGGCGGGGTCACGGGGGGTGCCCGCAGCCTCTGGAACCGGATCCGGGGCGGCGACCTCGGCATGCTGCCGGTGATCATCGGGCTGATCGTCATCAGCCTGGTCTTCTATGCGATGGAGCCGATCTTCCTCTCCTCGCGCAACCTTGTCTCCATCACCCAGTTCGCCGCACCTGTGGGCATCATCGCGCTCGGCATCGTGCTGGTGCTGCTGCTCGGGGAGATCGACCTCTCCGTGGGCTCGGTCAGTGGCATGGCGGCGGCGGTGATGGCGGTCGTCGTCGTCCGCCAGGGTCACGACATGGCGCTCGGCCTCGTGGCCGGAATCCTGTCGGGGCTTGCCGTGGGCCTGTTCTACGCGATCCTCTACAACGCGTTCGGCATTCCGAGCTTCGTCTTCTCGCTGGCTGGCCTGCTCGGCTTCGAGGGCGTGCTCTATCTGGTGCTCGGCAAGGAAGGGTCGATCAACCTGCCCGAGGGCAGCAACTTCGTGCAATATGTGCGCTACGAATACCTCCCGCAAGGTGCGGCATATGCCTTGGTCGTGTTGCTGAGTGTCGGGTACCTGACCAGCCGCTCGCTCGCCTCCAGGAGTCGAGAAAGAGCCGGGCTGAGTTCGCTGTGGATGCCGGGCGTGCTGATCAAGGCAGGCCTGATGCTCGTCGGTCTGCTGTTCGCGACCTACTACCTGTACATCGACCGCGGCTGGGGCTACCTCTGGGTGTTCTTCGTCCTGCTCGTCATGATTGTCGACTTCGCTCTGCGTCGTACGACGTGGGGCCGTCACGTGTTCGCAATCGGTGGCAGCGAGGACGCCGCGCGTCGCGCCGGCATCAAGGTGGGACGCACCTATGTGTCCGTCTTCGTGATGTGTTCCACCCTCGCTGCCCTCGGCGGGCTGCTGGCGGCGGCGCAGGTGACGTCAGTGTCGCAGAGCAGCGGCACCGGCGACACGAACCTCACGGCGATTGCGGCCGCTGTCATCGGCGGCACCAGCCTGTTCGGCGGCCGGGGCTCGGCGTGGTCGGCGCTGCTCGGCATCCTGGTGCTCAAGGCGATCCAGAGCGGACTCAACATGGTTGGCGTCGACTCGTCGTCGGTGCGACTCATCGTCACCGGCGGGGTGCTCCTGCTCGCCGTTGCGGTTGACTCCAAGGCGCGCCAGGCCAGGGAGTCCAGCGGTCGCGGCTGACTGGCCCCTCCGAGGTTGAGTGCTGAGGTGGTCGCCGGAGCAACCACCTCAGCACTCAACCGCAGGTCGTGCGAAGTTGGTTGCCACATTCCCCACGGTCGCCTCGTCGTAGTGAGTGAGAGAGTGACGTAGCAGCCGAAACAAGGTGGGGACTTCATGCGGCAGGGCGATCGGGCGCAGTTCGAGGACTTCGCGCAAGCGACCTCGGGCGAACTGCTCCGGGCGGCCTTCCTGATGTGTGGGGACCGGTTCCTCGCCGAGGACCTCGTGCAGGACACCCTGGCCCGCGTCTACGGCCGGTGGTCGAAGGTCCGCGACGCTGAGAACCCGGTGGCCTATGCCCGCACCATCCTGGTCCGGCTGTTCATCAGCACGACCCGCAAGCGGTCGTCGACCGAGCGGCCCACCGCCGACATCCCGGATCAGGCATGCCTCGACGCGGACGTTGCGCTGCGACACACGTTGGTCGCGGCGCTGCGCCAACTGTCTGCGACCGACCGCGCGATCGTGGTGCAGCGCTACCTGGTCGGCCTCGACTGCCGGTCCGTCGCACGCGACCTGGACCTGTCCGAGCAGGCCGTTCGCAGCCGCAGCTCGCGGGCTCTCGCGAGGGTACGAGAGATTCTCGGGCCCGATTTTCTGATCACGAGCAGGAGCGGGCCCCATGAATGAGCACGAGATGACGGCACTGCTGGAACGAGCGACTCAGGGCGTTCACGGCACCGAGGCGCTCGTGGCCGGCGGCGTACGCCGAGGGCAGCGTCGGGTACGTCGGCAGCGTGCGACGGCGCTGGCGGGCGCAGCGGCGGTGGTCGCACTGGTGGCCACCACCGCGATGCTGGGCCCGTTCGGGGAGAAGGCGCCGAACCCCGACGAGCGGGTGGCCGCGACCGACGTCAAGCCGAAGCCCGCGGAGGCAGGGCCTGCACTGCCACCCAAGCTCGAGCGCTTGCAACAGCAGGTGATGGCTCCAGTGCCAGCGCGACTGGTCGCGGACGGCACCTACGTCGGCACGATCGAGTTCGATCCGCGCGACGGCACCGGTCTGGGAACCGTCCAGGCGATCGTGACCGAGGACCCCGATGACCCGCTCCTGTCCACGTGGGCAGGCAGGTGCGCGCAGTTGGAGGGCTGCTCCGAGACGGCCGGCGGTTGGGTGCTGGTCGAGCCCAGCAGCCCCGATGTGCTGGGCGTCAACCCCGACCTCGAAGGCACCCGGGGGTTCTACCTCGGCCGTGACGGCAGGTCGGTCAACCTGGTGGCCTACAACGGCACCGACCCGCAAATGGGCGGGCCGGTGACCCGGGAGGACCCGGTGCTCAGCCGCCAGGAGCTCGTGCAGCTGGTCACCGACCCGACCTGGTTCGACTCCTGAAATGAGTTGAGGGCTCAGGTGGTTGCCATGGCAGCCACCTGAGCCCTCAACCTCGTCAGGTCAGTCGTTCTCCCAGTCGCGACGTGGGCCGGTGCGGGCGTCGGTCTCCTCGTCGGACATCTTGCGGGAGACGGCCAGGCTGGCGATCGCGGTGATGGCCAGGGTGCCGATGATCACCACGAGCGAGAGCCAGATCGGCACGTCGGGCGCCCACTTGATGTGCTCGCCGCCGTTGATGAACGGCAGCTCGTTCTCGTGCATCGCGTGCAGCACCAGCTTCACGCCGATGAACAGCAGCAGGAACGCCAGCCCGTAGGACAGGTAGATCAGGCGCTGCAGCAGGCCGCCGATGAGGAAGTAGAGCTGGCGCAGGCCCATCAGCGCGAAGACGTTCGCGGTGAACACGAGGTACGGGTCCTTGGTGACGCCGTAGATCGCGGGGATCGAGTCCAGCGCGAACAACAGGTCCGTCGTACCGAGGGTCAGCACGACGAGGAACATCGGCGTGATGAGGCGCTTGCCGTTCTCGATCGAGAAGAACTTGGTGCCGTGCCACTCGCTGGTCGCCGGCAGGTGGTTCTCGGCGAACTTCACGAGGCGGTTCTCCTCGTATTCGTCGTCCTCGTCCTCGGCGCCTTCCTTGGCCAGCTTGTACGCCGTCCAGACCAGGAACAGGCCGAAGATGTAGAAGACCCAGCTGTACTGGTTGATGGCCGCCGCGCCGAGCACGATGAAGATCGCGCGCATGACCAGCGCCAGCACGATGCCGATCATCAGCACCTTCTGCTGGTACTCACGCGGCACGTTGAAGTTGGCCATGATGATGATGAAGATGAACAGGTTGTCGATGGAGAGTGAGTACTCCAGCAACCAGCCCGAGAAGAACTCGAGTCCCGGGCTCGGGGACAGCTCGTGCGGCTCCGCGAAGATGAACAGGCAGACGCCGAAGACGATCGCCATGCTCACGAAGATCGCGAGGTGGGTGCTGACCTCCTTCATGGAGGGCTCGTGCGGTCGACGGCCGATGATGGCCAGGTCGACGGTGAAGACGGCGACGGCGACGAAGATGGTGATGGCCCAGATCAGCGGGCTGGCGACGGAATCGCCGATGATTGCACCCAAGGAAATCTCCTCCGGAGTGGCGTGACGCTGCGGCACTTGGGGATGCGACAGCCGGACATGGACTCCGGAGGTCTCTTCCGCCCGATGTGAGTCGGACCAGTGGCACCGGACAGATTGCTCTGTCGTGGTGACGACACCACTGCGAAGGAATACTCCCCTCCTGAACGCGGACAGTGTTTCACGTTCCGTCGCCCGATGAGAACTCGCTAGGGTCGGTGCATGTCACGCGCCGTGCACCACCTGGACCTGTGGGTCGCCGATCTGGCCGTCGCCGAGGGGGAGTGGGGCTGGCTGCTCGGCGAGCTCGGCTGGGAGGTCGACATGACGTCGGGCAGCAGCCGTTCCTGGGCGCATCCCGACGGCACGTACTTCTTCATGGAGCGCTCTCCCGACCAGCTCGACGAGCCGCACGACCGGCTGCGACCCGGCCTGAACCACCTCGCCCTGCTCACCGACGAACGCCACCTGCTCGACCGCATGCGGGCCGAGTCCAGCGCCCACGACTGGCACGAGCTGTACGCCGACCGCTACCCGCACGCTGGCGGGGAGGAGCACGTCGCGCTCTACCTGGAGAACTCCGAGGGCTTCGAGGTCGAAGTCGTGTGGGAGCCCTGAGCGTGGGCGACCGCTGGGCGCAACGGCTCATGCGCAACCCGCTCCTCGCGCCGGTCTACGAGAAGGCCTACCGGCCGCTGCTGGGCTGGGCCTTCATGGGGTTCGACCTCGACCACCTGCGCAACGAGCGCGCCCTCACCGTCCGGGCGCTGCGATTGAAGCCGGGCCACCTCGTGCTGGACGTGGCCTGCGGCCCGGGGCTCTTCACCCGTGCCTTCGCGCGTGCGGTGGCTCCTGCCGGACTGGCGGTCGGCATGGACATGTCAGGTCCGATGCTCGAGAGGGCCCGTACGACGAACGCGCACGAGCGGGCGACGTACGTCTTCGGCGACGCGACCGACCAGCCCTTCCCGGACGACGCGTTCGACGCGGTGAACTGCTACGCCGCGCTCTACCTGATCCCGGACCCGTTCGCGGCGTTCGACGAGATGCTGCGCGTCCTGCGACCCGGCGGACGGATCTCGTTGATGACCAGCCGCGAGTCGCCGTACCGCCTGGTCCGGCCGGTGCAGTCCCGGGTGCTCGGGGTGACCGGGCTGCGGATGTTCGACGCCGACGCGTTCACGGGCCGGCTGCGCGCGGCCGGGTTCACCGAGATCACCCAGGAGATCCACGGCGTCGCGCAGTACGTCGCCGCGACCGCACCCGCCTGACGGGTTCACCGAGGATTCACTCCCGGGGATGGGCAGGGTCGCTGCGGCGCTCTAACGTGAGGAGCCCGCCCACCCACCCGGAGGTTTCCGTGCGACGTCTGCCCGCCCTTGCCCTGATTGCCGCGATGGCGATCGCCCCGGCGCTGACCGGAGGTTCGGCACAGGCCGGCCCGACGCAGGCCGGGTCCGAGCGCGGCCACGATCGGTTAGTCCGGTTCGCCACCTTCAACGCCTCGCTCAACCGCACAGCGCCGGGCCAGCTGGTTGCCGACCTCTCGACACCCGACAACCAGCAGGCCCGCAACGTCGCGGAGACCATCCAGCGGGCGGCGCCGGACGTCGTGCTGGTCAACGAGTTCGACTACGACCCCGAGGCCGTGGACCTGTTCCGCGACAACTACCTGGAGGTCGGGCAGAACGGCGCCGACCCGGCGCACTACCCCTATGCCTGGGTGGCGCCGTCGAACACCGGTGTGCCCAGTGGCTTCGACCTCGACAACAACGGCACCGTCGGCGGCGGCAACGACGCCCTCGGCTTCGGCGAGTTCGAGGGGCAGTACGGCATGGTCGTCTACTCGAAGTACCCCATCGACGCCGGTCGCGCGCGCACCTTCCAGCACTTCCTCTGGAGGGACATGCCGGGTGCTCGGCTCCCCGACGACGCCGCGACACCGGCGCCGGGTGACTTCTACTCGGCCGACGAGCTGGCCGTCCTGCCGCTCTCGTCGAAGTCACACTGGGACCTCCCGATCACGGTGCACGGCCGCGCGATCCACTTCCTGGTCGCGCACCCGACTCCGCCGGTCTTCGACGGTCCCGAGGACCGCAGCGGGCTGCGCAACGCCGACGAGATCCGGTTCTGGGCCGACTACGTCAGCGGCGGCCGCGCCGCGGCGTACGTCCGCGACGACGAGGGCCGCCGCGGTGGCCTCGACCGGCGCGCCCAGTTCGTGATCGCCGGTGACCTCAACTCCGATCCGCGCGACGGCGACTCGCTGGCGGGTGCCACCGACCAGCTGCTCGACAACCGCCGGGTGAACACGTCCTCCACGCCGACCTCCGAGGGCGCGGTCGAGGCGTCCGAGCTGCAGGGCGGCGCCAACGAGTCGCACGTTTCCGACCCGGCGTACGACACGGCCGACTTCGCCGACAACACCCCCGGCAACATCCGCGCCGACTACGTGCTGCCGTCGAAGGGACTGCGGATCCTCGACTCCGCGGTCTTCTGGCCGACCACCACCGACCCGCTCCACCGGCTCACCGGCGCCTACCCGTTCCCGACGTCCGACCACCGCCTGGTCTGGGTCGACGTACGCCGCTGAGCCCGGCGTCGCGACCGTGGTCAGCGAGGCGCGGATTCTCCGACCATGGGCGGATGCGTCGGGGCGTGCACCGCCCTACGGTGGGCGGCATGGCCAACGCATCTCGAACGTGGGAGTCGATCATCCTGCCGGTGCAACGTCGGCTGGCGAATCCGATCGCCCGTCGCCTGGCGCCCTACCTGCGCGGTGAAGCTGTGCTGGAGACGATCGGTCGGACCAGTGGCCTGCCACGCCCGACCCCGGTCGGTGGCAGGCTCGACGGCGACACGTTCTGGATCGTCTCGGAGTTCGGCCGCCGCTCCCAGTACGTGCGCAACCTCGCGGTGAATCCGCAGGTCCGTGTCCAGCTCGCAGGCGTCTGGCGAACCGGGGTGGCGGTCATTCTCGATGACGACGATCCTCGCGCCCGGCTCAAGCAGTTGCCCAGGATCAACAGTGCGCTGGTGCGACTCGTCGGCACCGACCTGTTGACCATTCGGGTGGACCTGGAGCCTGCTCCTGACTAGGTGCGCTTGATGGGTACGCCGTACAGGGTGGTGCGTTCGCGGACGGGGCGGTTGATGCCGGCGCCGACCTCGACGAGTTCTTCGACGGTCTTGGCCGAGCCGTGCTCGGAGCCGGCCATCCGGGAGATGGTCTCCTCCATCAGGGTGCCGCCGAGGTCGTTGGCGCCGGCGTTGAGCATGGCGCGGGTGCCTTCGGTGCCGAGCTTGACCCAGGAGGTCTGGATGTTGTCGATGCGTCCGTGGAGCATGATCCGGGCCATCGCGTGCACGGCGAGGTTGTCGCGCAGGGTCGGTCCCGGGCGGGCCACCCCGGCGAGGTAGATCGGTGAGGAGGTGTGCACGAACGGCAGGGGGACGAACTCGGTGAAGCCACCCGTCTCGTCCTGGATGCGGGAGAGCACGCGCAGGTGCTGCACCCAGTGGCGCGGGTTGTCGACGTGGCCGTACATCATCGTCGAGCTGGACCGGATGCCCACCTTGTGTGCGGTGGAGACGATCTCGATCCAGGTGGCGGTGGGCAGCTTGCCCTTGGTCAGGATCCAGCGGACCTCGTCGTCGAGGATCTCCGCGGCCGTGCCCGGGATCGTGTCGAGGCCGGACTCGCGGGCCTTGATCAGGAAGTCCTCGAAGCTCAACCCGGTGCGTGAGGACCCGTTGACGATCTCCATGGGTGAGAAGGCGTGCACGTGCATCTCGGGCACCCGGGTCTTGACCGCCGCGGCGAGATCGAAGTAGGCGGTGCCGGGCAGCTCGGGGTCGATGCCGCCCTGCATGCAGACCTCGGAGGCGCCGAGGTGCCAGGCCTCCTCGGCCCGGTCGGCGACCTGGTCCAGGGACAGGGAGTAAGCGTCGGCGTCGGTACGGCGTTGGGCGAACGCGCAGAACCGGCAGCCGACGTAACAGACGTTGGTGAAGTTGATGTTGCGGTTGACGACGTAGGTGACCTCGTCGCCGACGACCTCCTTGCGGAGCGCGTCGGCCAGCCTGATGACCTCGTCGAGCAGGTCGCCCTCGGCAGTCATCAACGTCAGCGCGTGCTCGTCGGTCAGGTTCCCCGGATCCGCCTCCGCCGCCGCCAGGGCGGCGGATTCATCCCGGCCCACGGGGCCGGAGGCGGAGCCTCGGGAGCGTAGAGGGGTTTGGTCGCGACGCAGCGACTGAGGTTCTGCCGCAGGCCCGGAGGGCCGGTCCTGATCCGCCACCTCGGCGGCTGCGGAGCTGACCTCGTCCCAGGAGCCGTAGACGGTGTCGAAGTCGTCGCGACGATCGTTCGTTCGGCCCTCGGTGTCGATGCTCTCGTGGAGATCGGTGCGGCCCACGCTGGCGAAGCCACCGTCGGGTTCCTGCCACGGCAGTCCCTCGGCTCGTACGCCGACCTTCGCGAGACCGTCCTCGTCCGCGAGGGCGGCCACGTGGCCCGAGACACGGGGGTCCAGCCACGGCTCACCCTGGACGACGTACTCGGGGTGCACGGTCAGCCGCGGTCGCAGCTCCAGACCGGACGCGGCGGTCAACGCACGCAACCGCTCCAGCGAGGGCCACGGGCGCTCGGGGTTCACATGGTCGGGCGTCAGCGGCGAGACGCCACCCCAGTCATCGACACCGGCACCCAACAGTGCGGTGCATTCCTCGAGGGAGACAAGGTTCGGTGGTGCCTGGATCCGCATCTTCGGGCCGAGCACGATGCGGGTGACCGCGATCGCCGCACGGTACTCGTCGAGGTCGAGGTCGTCGGTGTGCCGCATCGCGGTGTCCGGCTTGGCCCGGAAGTTCTGCACGATGACTTCCTGCAAGGCGCCGTAGCGTCGGGCGTTGGCCCGCAGCGCGAAGATCGTCTCCGCACGCTCCTCCAGGGTCTCGCCGATGCCGACCAGCAGGCCCGAGGTGAACGGGACCGAGAGGCGCCCGGCGTCCTCGAGCACCCGCAACCGGACCGCCGGGTCCTTGTCGGGGGAGCCGTGGTGAGCCTCGCCCTTGGTCTCGAAGAGCCGACGCGAGGTGGTCTCGAGCATCATCCCCATCGACGGGGAGACCGGCTTGAGCCGGTTCAGCTCCTCCCACGACATCACGCCGGGATTGAGGTGCGGCAGCAGACCGGTCTCCTCCAGCACCCGCACCGCCATCGCCCGGATGTAGGCGATCGTCGAGTCGTAGCCACGGGAGTCGAGCCACTCGCGGGCCTCGGGCCACCGGTCCTCGGGCCGGTCACCCAACGTGAACAACGCCTCGAGGCAGCCCAGCTTCGCGCCCTGGGCCGCGATGTCGAGGATCTCATCCGGGGACAGGTAGGGCTCCCGGCCCTCACGGGCGGCCTGCCCCGGGGTCTCCACGAACGTGCAGTAGTGGCACCGGTCGCGGCACAACCGGGTGATCGGGATGAACACCTTCGGCGAGTACGTCACCACCCCCGGACGTCCGGCCGCCACCAGTCCGGCGTCGCGGACCCGGGCGGCCGCCGTACACAACGCGTCGAGCTGTTCGCCGGTCGCGGCCAGCAACGCGGCGGCCTCGGCCTCGTCGAGGGCGGCTCCGCGCTCGGCACGGGCCAGCGCGCGGCGGATCTGCTGTGGTGTGACGCTCACGGGGTCGAGGCTACTTCCCAGCGTGAACATCGGTGCGGCCAGTCCCACTCACGCGCTGGAGGAACCACCACCCGGGGGCTCAGCCCACGCGCTCGGAGTCACAGGCCGAGGGACCGGCCGATGATCTCCTTCTGGATCTCGGTCGTGCCGCCGTAGATCGTGGAGATGCGGCTGTCGAGGTAGGCCCTGGCGACCGGGTACTCCATCATGTAGCCGTAGCCGCCGTGGAGCTGCACGGCCTGGTTGACCAGCTTGTTCTGCAGTTCGGTGGCCCAGTACTTCGCCATCGAGGCGCCCATCGCGTCGAGCTCGCCTGCGTTGTGCTTGGTGATGCAGTCGTCGATGAAGACGCGGGTGATGCGCGCCTCGGTGGCCATCTCGGCGACCAGGAAGCGGTTGTGCTGGAACTTGCCGATCGGCTTGCCGAACGCCTCGCGGGTCTTGGCGTATTGGAGGCAGAGGTCGACCATCAGGTCGCACACGGCGGCGGCCTGCGCCGCGATGATCAGCCGCTCCTGCTGGAGGTTCATCATCAGCGAGATGAAGCCGCTGCCCTCCTCGCCGAGAAGGTTCGCCTTGGGCACCTCGACGTCGGTGAACGACAGCTCGGCGGTGTCCTGGGCGTGCAGGCCGATCTTGTCGAGGTTGCGGCCGCGCTCGAAGCCGGGCATGCCGCGCTCGACCACGAGCAGGCTGATGCCCTGGTGTCCCGCGTCCGGGTTCGTGCGGGCCACCACGATCACGATGTCGGCGTTGATGCCGTTGGAGATGAACGTCTTCGAGCCGTTCAGCACGTAGTGGTCGCCCTTGTCGACCGCGGTCGTGCGGATGCCCTGGAGGTCGCTGCCGGCGCCGGGCTCGGTCATCGCGATCGCGGTGATGATCTCGCCGCTGACGCAGCCGGGCAGCCAACGCTGCTTCTGCTCGTCGGTGGCCAGGCTGGAGAGGTAGGGAACGATGATGTCGGTGTGCACCGAGAAGCCGGGGCCGCTCACGCCGGCCCGGCTCTGCTCCTCCGAGAGCACCACGTTGTAGCGGAAGTCCTTGACCCCGGCGCCGCCGTACGCCTCGTCGACGTCGAAGCACAACAGGCCGGCCTCGCCGGCCTTGAGCCACAGGTCGCGGGGGACGATGCCGTCCTTCTCCCACTGGGCGTGGTGCGGCACGACCTCCTTCTCGAAGAAGGTGCGGCAGCTCGCGCGGAAGTCCTCGTGCTCGGCCTCGAAGATGTCGCGGGTCATCCGATCAACTCCTTCATCTCGCGGACCAGTGCGGCCGGGTCGTCGGCGGCCGGGGTGATCTGCAGATTGGTGACGCCGGCGGCCCGGAACGCCTCGATGCGCTCCTTGACGTACGCCGCGGGGCCGACGAGGTTGCCGAGCTCGAGCATCTCGAGCGGAATGGCTGCCTCGGCCTCCTTCTTCTTGCCGTCGAGGTAGAGGTCCTGGACCAGCTTGGCCTCGGCCTCGTAGCCGTACTGGACGGCGAGCTCGTTGTAGAAGTTCTTGCCGCGCGCGCCCATGCCGCCGATGTAGAGGGCGGTCAGCGGACGCGCGAAGTCGAGCAGCCCCTTGACGTCGTCGCCGATGGCGCACATGCCGCCGGCCGCGATCTCGAGGGGCGCCAGGTCGGCCGACCGCTTGGCCCTGCCGGCCGCGAGCGCGTCGCCCCAGACCGACTCCGCCTTCTCGGGAATGTAGAGGAACGGCAGCCAGCCGTCAGCGATCTCCGCGGCCTGCTCGACGCTCTTCTGGCCGAGTCCGGCGATGTAGATCGGGACGGCGTCGCGCTCGGGGTGGGTGAGGATCTTCAGCGCCTTGCCCAGCCCGGTGACCGCGCCGTCCTCCTTGCTGAGCGGCAGCTTGAAGATGCCGTCGGCGGCGAGCTTCTCGCGGCGCAGGCCGGCGCGCATCAGATCGATGACCTCACGGGTGCGGCCCAGGGGCTTGGAGTAGGGAAGTCCGTGCCAACCCTCGATCACCTGCGGGCCGGAGGCGCCCAGGCCGATGATGGCCCGGCCGCCGGAGACGTTGTCGAGGCCGGCTGCGGTCTGGATCAGCGTGCCCGGCGTTCGCGAGTAGATGTTGAGGATCGCAGCGCCGATCTCGATCGTCTCGGTCCGGGCGGCGAGGTAGCCCATCAGCGTGGGGGAGTCGAAGCCGTAGGCCTCGGCGACCCAGACGGTGTCAAGACCGGCCTTCTCGAGCTCGGTCACCTGGTCGGCGGCCTCGCGCGGGTTCCCGGCGTACATCAGGGGCATGGAGAGCTTCATGGACACGATCCTTCACGACCTTGGCATCTGGATACTCTGTGAACTGCGCGCAACAACAGTGACAGTAACACTGTCACGATCGCAAGGGGTTGCCGCACACCATGACTTCGCCGAACCAGGAGACACACCACATGACGACCTTCCGCATCGCCGTGATCGGCGGCACCGGCCCACAGGGCAAGGGCCTCGCCTACCGCTTCGCCAAGCACGGGAACGAGGTCGTCATCGGCTCGCGGGCCGCCGACAAGGCCGAGGTCACGGCGAAGGAGATCGCCGAGCGGATCACCGCCGAGGGCGGCGCGCCGGTCGTCTCAGGGGCCGCCAACGCGGACGCCGTGTCCGCCGCCGACGTGGTGCTGCTGGCGATTCCGTTCAACGGCCACGACGAGCTGGTGGAGTCCCTCGCCGCCGAACTGGCCGGCAAGACGATCATCTCGTGCGTGAACCCGCTCGGCTTCGACAAGGGCGGACCCTACGGACTCGACGTCGAACGCTCGGCCGCCGAGGCTGCGGCCGCGATCGTGCCGACGGCGTCGGTGGTCGGCGCGTTCCACCACGTGGCGGCCGCCTCGCTGTGGTCCGAGGACGAGTACCTCGACCACGAGGACGTCCTCGTCTGCGGTGACTCCGCCGAGTCGAAGGAGACCGCCCAGGAGCTGGCGCGCACCGTCACCTCGCGGATCGGCATCGACGCCGGCAAGCTGCGCCTGGCTCGTCAACTCGAGCCGCTGACCGCGGTGCTCATCTCGATCAACAAGAAGTACAAGGTGCGCTCGGGCATCAGCATCTCCGGACTCTGACCCTTCCGCTACCGAAGAGTCCGCATGATCTCGCGCGAGATTTCCTGCTGACTGTTCGGTAGCGGGGGTTTCAGCGGGGCGTGCCGTTCCAGGAGTCCCAGAGCGCGGCGTACGAACCCCCGGCGGCGACGAGTTCGTCGTGCGAGCCGAACTCGATGATCGTGCCGTCCTCGCACACCGCGACCCGGTCGGCGTCGTGGGCGGAGAAGAGGCGGTGCGCGATCGCGATCACCGTGCGGCCGTGCAGCACTGCGGCCAGCGACCGCTCCAGGTGACGCGCGGCCCGGGGGTCGATCAGCGAGGTGGCCTCGTCGAGCACGAGCGTGTGCGGGTCGGCCAGCACCAGTCGCGCCAGGGCCACCTGCTGGGCCTGGGCGGCGGTCAGCGTGCGTCCACCCGACCCCACGACCTCCCTCAGTCCGTCGGGGAAGGCGCGCACCCAGGCGTCGGCGTCGACGGCGGCAAGGGCCGACCAGATCTCCGCATCGCTGGCCTCGTGCGGGGCGGCCAACGCCAGGTTCTCCCGGATCGTGCCGACGAAGACGTGGTGCTCCTGGGTCACCAGGGCCACGTGCCCGCGCAGGTCGTCGAGCGGCAGCTCGGTCAGGCCGACGCCGCCCACCGTCACCGAACCGGCACGGGGCGGATGGATCCCGGCCAGGAGCCGGCCCAGGGTCGACTTGCCGGCACCCGACGGCCCGACCATCGCGATCCGCTCGCCGACGCCGACCGACAGGTCGATGCCGTGCAGCACGTCGCGCCCCTCGACGTACGCGAAGTGCACGTCGCGCGCGTCGAGCTTCTCGTTCTCGGGCTGCGCTCCGGTGGCCACACGGTCGTCGGGCACCTGCGCGACGCCGAGCAGTCGCGCCAGTGACGCGCCGCCGACCTGGAGCTCGTCGAGGATCGACACGATCCGGTCGACGGGGTCGATCAGCATCTGCACGTAGAGCGTGGCCGTGGTGACCTCGCCCAGCGAGGCGTGGCCCTGCGTGTAGAGCCAGCCGCCGAACAGCAGCGTCGCGACGGTCGGCAACAGGTAGGCGAGCTCCATGCTCGGGAAGAACACCGTGCGCAGGTGCAGCGTGTACTTCTCGGCGGCGTACGAGCCCTTGCAGTCGGCGTCGAGCGCGGCCACCCGCTCCGGACCGAGGCCGAGTGCCTCGATGGTGCGCGCGCCCTCCGTGTTCTCGGTCAACGTCGCCGAGATCTGGGAGTACGACGCGTTCTCGCGCAGGTAGCCGTCCTTGGCCCGGGCGAGATACCAACGCAGCCCGATCACCAGGATGGGTACGCCGATCAGCGCCGGGAGCGCCACCCACCAGCCGACCGCCAGCGCCGCGGCGAAGGTGAGGATCGCGGTGACGACCGCGATCGTCCACTCCGGCATCGCCCAGCGCACCGACCAGCCGAGCTGGTCGACGTCACGGGAGGTGCGGGTGAGCAGGTCGCCGGAGCCGGCCGACTCGACCACGCCGACCGGCAGCGCCAACGTGTTCTCGACGAAGTCCTCGCGCAGCTCGGCGAGCACCTCCTCGCCCAGCGACTGCGAGACGTAGCGCGCCTGGCGGGTCAGGATCGTCTGCACCACGAGGAAGCCGGCCAGCAGCATCGCGACGTGGTCGACGTGGTTGATCGACGTGCCCTTCTCGACCGCCTCGACCAGCTGGCCGAACAGTCGCGGCGCGGCCAGGGCGGCCAGGGCCGCCAGTGCGTGCAGGCCGACCGCCAGCCAGAGCATGCGCGGGTGGTTGCGCGCGATCGACACCGCATAGGCCCGCACCTCACGAGTGCCCGCGACCGGAAGCACCTGGTTCATCGGGCCACCTCCACGTCGTCGTCCATCTCGGTCTCGCGGGTCACCGTGCGGCGGTACGCCGGGCAGGTGTCGAGCAGGTCGCGGTGCGTGCCGGAGGCGACGATGCGCCCGCCGTCGAGGAACGCGACCTCGTCGACCGCGTCGAGCAGCAACGGGCTCGACGTGGTCACCACCGTGGTGCGGCCCTGCCTGTGGCCGCGCAACCGGGTGGCGATGCGGGACTCGGTGTGGGCGTCGACGGCACTCGTCGGCTCCACCAGGACCAGGATCTCGGGGTCGACGAGCAGGGCCCGGGCGAGCACCAGGCGCTGACGCTGGCCACCCGAGAAGGAGCGTCCGCGCTCGGCGACCTCGCCGTCGAGCCCGCCCTCGAGCGCGTCGAGCACGTCCTCGGCGCTGGAGGTGTGCAGGGCCGCCTCCACGTCGGACCCGGGTCGGCCGAGCACGTTGAGCCGGTCGCCGAGCCGGCCGGAGAACAGGGCACTGCCGGTGTCGGAGACCACGATGCGGTGCCGCACCTCGGCCGGGTCGAGGCCCGTCAACGGCACCCCGCCCAGACGCACGTCGTCGTCCGGGTCAGGCGCCTGCAGGCCCAGTCGGTCGGCCAGGTGCGCGGAGTCGTCGGGCTGGTCCGAGACGATGGCCGTGAGGCGACCGGGGGTGATCGACAGCCCGGTGCGGACGTCGTACAGGCCGGAGCCGGTGGGTGGCGAGGGCATCGGATCGGGCACCGCCGCGACGTCGGGCTCCAGGGCCAGGACCCGGCAGACGCGGGCGGCCGAGACGCGGGCGCGGATGAACTTGTTGGCGTACTCGGTGGCGGTGCGCAACGGGATCATCAGGAACGCGGCGTAGCCGTAGAACGCGACGAGCTCACCCGGGCTGATCTGTCCGCGGACGGCGTACCGCGCGCCAAGCCAGACCACCAGCACCACGAAGATCCCGGGCAGCAGCACCTGCAGCGCGTCGAGGATCGACTGCAGGCGCGCCACCTGTACGCCGGCCCGGCGGGTGCGTTGCGACTCGCGACGGTAGCGGTCGAGGAAGACCGACTCGCCGCCGACACCACGCAACACCCGCAGGCCACCGACGATGTCGCTGGCGGTGTTGGACAGCTCGCCCATCAGGTGTCGTTGACGGGCGGAGCGCTTCTGGAGCGGGGAGAGCAACGGGCCGATCAGCAGCATGAGGGCGGGCACGCCGATCAGCACCACCAGTCCGAGCGTGACGCTGGTCTGCAGCAGGATCACCGAGACCAGGACGAACGACACGATGGCGCCGGCGAACCGTGCCGTCACGTCCATCACCTGGCCGAGGTTGGAGATGTCGCTGTTGCCGATCGCGACGACCTCGCCGGTCGAGACCTTGCGGGGCAGGGTGCCGCCCAGGCGTGCCACCTGGCGGCCCACCAGCTGCACGGTGCGGTAAGCCGCGGTCAACCAGTTCGTCACCGCGAACCGGTGCCTGATGATGCCGGAGGCCGCCTGCAGGAGGCCGATCGCGAACATCACCGAGGCCCACTTGACCAGCTCGCCACGGTCGCGGTCTGCCACGCCGAGGTCGATCGCGCGCCCGATCACGGCGGGCATCACGGCCTGCGAGCTCATCCAGATGATGCCGAAGACCATGCCCAGCGCGAGCGTGTGCCACTGGCCCTTGGCCATCCACCACAGGAACCGCCCCGGCGAGCGGTGATCGGCGAGGCCGGGGACGGCCAGGGGAAGGTTGCGCACCCGCCAACGCTACGTTTGCCGCCTGTGTCGGAGCCACTGGTTTTCGCGGGCCGGGCGGCTCAGCGGGCCAGGTCGGGAACCACCTCGGCGCCGGGCAGCTCACCGAGCAGCCGGCCGGGGAGGAACAGCTTCGAGTGGCGTACGCCGCTGCCGATGATGGTGCGCTCGATCTCCAGCACCCGCGTGTCGACCAGCAGTCGCCATTCGGCGGGCAGACCGATCGGGGTGATGCCGCCGTACTCCATGCCGGTCTCCTCGACCGCGCGCTCCATCGGGTGGAAGGAGCACTTGCGGACGTCGAGGGTGCGCTTGACGAGGCCGTTCACGTCGGCCCGGGTGTCCGCGCGGACGACGCACGCCGCGAGCCGCTCCTCGCCAGATCGCTTGCCGCTGATCACCACACAGTTGGCGGAGTCCTCCATGGAGGTGCCGTAGGCCTCGCTCATCACGGCGGTGTCCGCGAGCTCCGGGTCGATCTCGGCGACCAGCACCTCACCGGCGTGCGCCCAGTCGCGCAGCGCCTTCGCGACGGGGTCGGCGACGAGGTCGAGGCGGTCCAGGGCGGGCAGGAGGTCGAGGGACATGCCTGACATGGTGTCAAAGTGCTCGCGCGCCATTCACCGCGCCTTCACCACCCGGACCCCTGCCCATGTCTCACTGATGGTGTGACCCAACTTGCCGTCTCGCGCAAGACGCAGAGCCTGGTGGTGACGCCCGCCGTGGTGGCGCACCGCGGGGCCAGTGGCTACCGACCCGAACACACCCTCGAGGGCTACCGCATGGCGATCCGCATGGGCGCCGACGACATCGAGCTCGACCTGGTGGCCACCAAGGACGGTGTGCTGGTGGCCCGCCACGAGAGCGAGATCGGCACCACCACTGACGTGGCGGACCACCCCGAGTTCGCCCACCGGCTGACCACCAGGACCATCGACGGGGTCGTGCTGCACGGCTGGTTCGTGGAGGACTTCACCCTCGCCGAGCTGAAGACCCTGGCCGCTCGCGAGCGTCTGGCGAGCCTGCGTCCGGACAGTGCGTCGTACGACGGCGCCTGCGGGATCCCGTCGTTCAACGAGGTGCTGGCGATGGTCGGGGCCGAGTCCGTGCTGGGCGGCCGCAGCATCGGCGTGATGGCCGAGCTCAAGCATGCGGCGTACTTCGACTCGATCGGACTGCCGCTCGACGAGATGCTGCTCTCGGACCTGAGGCGCCACGACCTGGACCACCCACGCTCACGGGTCACCGTGATGTCGTTCGAGCCGACCGTCCTGCGCCGGCTCGCCCATCGCACGCGGGTGGCCGTCGTTCAGCTGCTCGAGGCCGCCGACAAGCGCCCCGCGGACCTGGTCGCAGTGGGCGATCCCCGCACGTACGCCGACCTGTGCACGCGCGAGGGCCTGGCCTGGATCGACGAGTACGCCGACGGCATCGGGGCGCACAAGTCGCTGGTGCTCCCTCGCGACGACAGCGGTGCGATCTCGACGCCGTCGGCCCTGGTCCGCGAGGCCCACCGGATGTGGTTGACCGTCCACGTGTGGACCCTGCGCCGGGAGAACCGCTTCCTTCCGCTCAACCTGCGCCGCGATGGTGGGCCCGGTGCGGCCGGTGACCTGGCCGCCGAGGCCAAGGCCTTCCTCGACGCCGGGGTCGACGGGTTGATCACCGACCATCCCGACATCGTGCTCGACGTGCTCCGCGAGGCGGACGTCCTGCGGTCCGGTGGCCAGGGCAGCCGAACTGCCTGACGTTGTTCGGGACGTCCTGCACCGAGGTCGTCCCAGCCGCCGCGTCGCAGGACGTCCTGCCTTCGGTCACGTCGCGTTCACCGGGTTCCGGACTCGGTGTCATCTGCGGCCACGACGCTCGCGATCATGAAACGAACTCTCGGTACCTCCGTCGTCGCCGCACTCGTGGCTTCCGTCCTCCTCGCGCCGGGCGGCGCCTCTGCCGGTGCGGCACCGGCCGCAGCCTCGGCCGCGAAGGAGCGCACCACCGAGCCGATCGTGATCGGCCACCGCGGTGCCTCCGGATATCGCCCCGAGCACACGCTGGCGTCGTACCGCCTGGCCATCCGGATGGGCGCCGACTACGTCGAGCCGGACCTGGTCTCCACCAGTGACGGCGTGCTCGTCGCCCGCCACGAGAACGAGATCGGCGGCACCACCGACGTCGCGGACCACCCCGAGTTCGCCGACCGCAGGACCACGAAGACCATCGACGGCAAGCCGATCACCGGATGGTTCACCGAGGACTTCACGCTCGACGAGCTCAAGACCCTCCGCGCCAAGGAGCGGCTCCCACAGGTGCGACCCGACAACACGCGGTACGACGGGCAGTTCGAGATCCCGACCCTCGACGAGGTGCTCGCCATGGTGCGTGAGGAGTCCAGGCGCACGCACCGCCGCATCGGCGTCTATCCCGAGACCAAGCACCCGACCTACTTCGACTCGATCGGCCTCTCGCTGGAGGAGCCGCTGCTGCGCACGCTGCGCCGGCATCACCTGGACCGCCGCAACGCACCGGTGATCCTGCAGTCCTTCGAGACCGCCAACCTGCGCGACCTCGATGCCCGGACCGACCTGCCGATCGCCCAGTTGATCGACGGCTCGGGGGCCCCGTACGACCTCGTCGAGGCCGGTGACCCGCGCACCTACAAGGACCTGACGAAGCCGGAGAACCTCGCCGACATCGCGTCGTACGCCGACGGGCTGGGCGCGCACAAGGACCTGGTGCTGCCGCGTGACGCGTCCGGCGCGACCGGAGAGCCCTCCGCACTGGTCGACGACGCGCACGACGCCGGGCTGACCGTGCACGTGTGGACCCTGCGCGACGAGAACCAGTTCATGGCGACGAACTTCCGGATCGGCACCGACCCGAACGCCAAGGGCGACTCGCGGGCGGAGGCGTTCGCGTTCTTCGACGCGGGGGTCGACGGCGTCTTCACCGACTACACGGACACCATCGTCGCGGCCCGCGAGGACTGGCTGGCCGAGCAGTGAAAGCAGCAGCGATGCGTGACGCCGACGCAAAAAAGGTGCAGGGTGCTGGAATGACATTCACTCTCGGGACACGAAGGACCACAGTCCAGCGCCGCCCAATCCGCATCAGCACAGTCCTCATCGTGATCGCCTTCGTGGTGGCACTCGTCCAGGCACCGGTGACCGCGGCGACCCCGCTCACCGTGGCCCAGGGCATCTCCACCCAGAACGGCTCGTCGGCCACCGTGCGTGGCTACGTGGTCGGGCAACCCACGGCCACGAACACCGTGGTCACCAGCAACTATCCGAACGACTACGCGCTCGCCCTCGCGGACAGCGCGTCGGAGACCAGCACCTCTCGGATGCTCTACGTGCAGATCCCCGCGGAGTTCCGCGCACAGTGGGGGCTCCAGTCGAACCCGTCGCTCAAGGGCCAGCAGGTCGACGTGACCGGCTTGCTGTCGGCGTACTTCACCCACCCCGGGCTGAAGTCCGCATCGGTGTTCAGCCTCGTCGGCTCGGACCCCGACCCTGACCCGACCGACCCGCCGCCCGGCGACGGTGAGCACGACGACTACTACGCAGACGCCCTCGGCAAGACCGGCCCGCAGCTGCGCAGCGCGCTGCACACGATCATCTCGACGCAGACGAAGCTGAGCTACGACCAGGTCTGGAACGCGCTGAAGGCGACCGACGAGGACCCGAACAATCCCAGCAACGTGATCCTGTTCTACTCCGGCATCTCGCGCAGCAAGTCGCTCAACGGCGGCGGCGAGAACGACTGGAACCGTGAGCACGTCTGGGCAAAGTCGCACGGCGACTTCGGTACGGCGACCGGTCCCGGCACCGACATCCACCACTTGCGGCCCACCGACGTTTCGGTGAACTCGATCCGTGGCAACAAGGACTTCGACAACGGCGGGGGTGCGGTCAGCGAGTGCTCCGACTGCGCCACCGATGCCGACTCGTTCGAGCCGTCCGACGCGGTCAAGGGCGACGTGGCCCGGATGATCCTCTACATGTCGATCCGGTACGAAGGCGGCGACGGCTTCGCGAACCTCGAGCCCAACGACCTGGTCAACAACGGGGCGAACCCCTACATGGGCCGCCTCTCGGTCCTGCTCCAGTGGAACGCGGCGGACCCGCCCAGCGCGTTCGAGAAGCACCGCAACGACGTCATCTTCGACCAGTTCCAGCACAACCGGAACCCGTTCATCGACCACCCCGAGTGGGCCAACGCGATCTGGAACTGATCCACGAACCTGCAGTTGCTGCGCCTCGAACCGGCAGTTCCTGCGCTCGTCATGGGCGCAAGAACTGCCGGTTCGGCCATCAAGAATCGCCGGCTCGCGCATCAAGAATTGCCGGCTGGTGGGTCAGGACTCGGGCATCAGGACCCAGGCGGCGACGTAGGCGAGGGCCACGGTGCCGAAGCTGAACAGCGCGGCGACCACGGTCAGCACCCGGACCAGGGCCAGGTCGATGTTGAAGTAGTCCGCCACACCCGCGCAGACACCTCCGAGCATGTTGTCCTGCCGGCTGCGGGTCAGGCGCTTGCGTGCGAAGTCGTTCATCGGTTCTCCTCCATGAAGTGGTGGTTCGGTTCGCCCGTCGTACGACGGGATCGGATGTTGGCCCAGGTGGCGGCAGCGAGGCCGATGGCACCGCCGGCCACCCAGGGAATCGGCAGCAGCCAGCGGATGTCGTCGTCGTCGACGGCCTCCCCGGCGACCAGCGCCCAGATGCCGACCAGGCCCAGGAAGACCAGGCCCATCACCAGGTGTCCGGTGTTGACCGGGTGTCGACCGGTGTCGGCGCGGGGGTCCGTCGTGCTGTCCGGTGCGGTGTCGAACGAGGTGTCCATGTCGGGTCCTTCGGTGCCGGGGGAGTCGTGGCCTGAATCTGATCCGGGGAGTCTCATCGCGCGACCACACTGACGTCGCCGACTTCGAGGTCCGCGTCGATGCGCAGGTGCGGTTGGTCCGCGTCGCCGAGGTTGCTGCCGCTCAGGTCCAGGTCGAGGCCGCCGGTGGAGCGGCCGAAGACCTCGATCTCACCGATCTCGACCGTGGCGTCGGCGGAGACGTGGAGCCCGCGGGGCACGATCACCTCGATGGTTCCGACCTCGCCGTCGATCTCGAGCGTCCGTCCGTCGAGCACCCGGAGGTCGCGGACCTGGGTGAGGTCGAGCCTGATCTCGCCGGCCTCCATGTCGTACGACGACTTCAGCTGGCTGGCCGACGTCGGGCTCTCCTTGACCGTCGTCCCGTCCCAGCGATCGGCGATCGTGCTCAGGCTGAGCACCACCGCGGCCACCAGGCCGAGGAAGATCAGCCCGCCGGCCCGGCCGTAGAACGCGCCGACCACCAGCATCACGCCGATCACGCCGAGCGCGAGGGCCGGGTACGCCGAGTCGGTGACGTCGGCGCCGGCCAGGTCGAAGATGCCCAGCACACCGGAGGCGAGCGCGGTCAGGGCCAGGGTGAACCAGAAGAGGATGGGGCCGCGTTTGCGTGGGTTGCGGGGAAGCCGCGGCGGAGGAGGCGGCGCCATCGGTCCGCCGGTCGCGCCGCCGGTAGGGCCGTCAGTCAGGCCGCCGGTCAGGGGCATCGTCGCGGTGGCGTCCGCGCCCACCCAGCCGGGCTGGGCGCCGGTGCCGGACCAACCGGTCTGCGTGCCCGGGCCCACCCAACCGGCGTTCGGACCGTAGGTGCGTTCGTTCCTGCGCCGCTCGCGACGGTCGCGTCGGGACAGGATCACCCAGGCGATGAGCCCGATCGCGAACAACGGCCAGGGGAACCAGCCCGGGCCCCAGGCGTCACCGACCAGTGCGAGGCCGGCGAGGATGCCGACACCGATCAGGGCGACGTTGCGTGAGCGGGCGTCGAGCTGGATGGTGGCGCTGCGACCGGTGTCCTCGGGAACGAGCAGCCAGCAGGCGACGTAGATGATCAACCCGGCCCCACCGAAGAACGTGAGCACCACGAACGCGACGCGCAGGATCACCGGATCGACGTCGAGGTGACGGCCCAGGCCTCCGGCGACGCCGGCGACGTGCCGGTCGTAGCTGCTGCGCCGCAGGTTGGCGAGGTCACGCATCTGCTCGCCGCTGACCCGCGGGCCCTCGTGCGAGGAGCCGGGCTGCGGTCCGGGTTGCGGACCAGCCTGCTGGCCGGCGTGGGGCGCTTCGGTGTCGGCGCCGTCGTTGGTCGGGTTCTCGTTCATGTCTCCAGCCTGAGGCCTGCTCACGCCCGGCACCATCGGGAACAACCCTGATCTCTTGCCGTTGCAGGGCAATTCGGCTCAGGGTCGGGTCAGGGGTTCGCCTCATGGTCCGCGCGCCCGCACTGTGTGACGATTGCTGCACGATGACGAGCACTGCCCCCCACCACGAGGTACGACGGGCCACCCGCGACTCGACCGACAACTACCTCGGTGGAGTCGCCGCCGGGTTGGCGCGTCACCTCGGCCTGCCCGTGGTCTGGGTGCGCGTGGCGTTCATCCTCACTGCGGCGCTCGGCGGCATGGGCATCGCGATGTACGCCGGCCTCTGGATGGTGCTGCCCACCGACGAGCGGTTCAGCGACGAGGCGCCGGGCCTGGCCTCGGCCAGTCGCTCGGGCAAGCGTCCGGGCCGGGTTCGCCGGATGGCCGACATGGGACCCACGATCGCCCTGGGCGCACTGGCCTTCGGCATCGTGATCATGGTCGAGTCGGTCTTCGGGAGGGGAGCCCTCTTCTGGCCGGTCGTGCTCGGCATCGTCGGCGTCGCGCTGATCTGGCGCCAGGCCGACGAGGCACAACGCGAGCGCTGGCTCGACTCCTCCGAACGGCTCGACCCGGTCAAGGCCATGTTCGGCAGTCGCACCTGGGCGTCGTACGCCCGCATCTTCGCCGGCGGTGCCCTGATCCTCTCCGGGCTCGGTGTCTTCGCCCTGACCGGTGGCCGTCTCGACGTGGCCCGCGAGATCGTCGTCGCAGGCTTCCTCGGTGTGGTCGGTCTGGCGCTCGTGGTGGGGCCGTGGGTCTTCCGGCTCTCCTCCGACCTCGGCCAGGAACGCGCCGAGCGGGTGCGCAGCCAGGAACGCGCCGACGTGGCAGCGCACCTGCACGACTCGGTGCTGCAGACCCTCGCCCTGATCCAGAACAACGCCCACGACCCGGCCACCGTGGCTCGTCTCGCCCGCGCCCAGGAACGCGACCTGCGGACCTGGCTGTTCGCCGAGCAGAAGGACGAAGGCGCCTCCATCGCCGCCGCGCTGCGGGCCCTGACCGCCGAGGTCGAGGACACCTACGGCGCCACCGTCGAGACCGTCGTGGTCGGCGACGTGCCGGTCAACGAACACGTCGCGCCGATCGTCCACGCCACCCGCGAGGCGATGACCAACGCGGCCAAGCACGCCGGCACCGGCAAGATCGACGTGTACGCCGAGGTGTCGCCCTCGCGCGTCGAGATCTACGTCAAGGACCGCGGTGTCGGCTTCGACCCGTCGTCCGTGGCCGAGGACAGGCAGGGTGTCCGTGGCAGCATCGTGGCGCGCATGGAACGCCACGGTGGCAGCGCCGAGATCCGTAGTACGCCGGGTGCCGGCACCGAAGTGGTGCTGGGCATGCCCCTGCAGGAGGAGAAGTCGTGACCCGAGTCGTGATCGTCGATGACCACGCCATGTTCCGCGCCGGAGTGCGCGCCGAGCTGACCGGCGCCGCAGCCCCCGGAGCGCTCGAGATCGTCGCGGACGCCGAGGACGTGCCGACCGCGGTCGCCGCGATCCGTGAGCACCGGCCCGACGTCGTGCTCCTCGACGTGCACCTGCCCGGAGGCGGCGGCGTCGAGGTGATGCGCCAGCTGGGCACCACCGAGACCCGCTTCCTGGCGCTCAGCGTCAGCGACGCCGCCGAGGACGTCATCGGCACCATCCGGGGCGGCGCCCGCGGCTACGTCACCAAGACCATCACCGGTCCCGAGCTGGTCGCCGCGATCAAGCGCGTGGCCGAGGGTGATGCCGTGTTCTCCCCACGGCTGGCGGGTTTCGTGCTCGACGCCTTCGCCGGCTCCATCGAGGTCGCCGCCGTCGACGAGGACCTCGACCGGCTCACCGAACGCGAGCGCGAGGTGATGCGCCTGATCGCCCGGGGCTACGCCTACAAGGAGGTCGCCAAGGAGCTGTTCATCTCCGTGAAGACCGTCGAGACCCACATGTCCTCGGTGCTGCGCAAGCTCCAGCTCTCCTCGCGCCACGAGCTGACCCGATGGGCGAACGACCGCAGGCTCCTCTAGGTCGGGCGCCGACTCGGCGTACGACGACACGCCTGTCCAGTGGCGCATCATTGACATTCGCGCGGTGTCACGGTCCGATGAAGGACGCGCAATTGCTGACGTCCATCGATTCCAGCACCGGGAGAGTGACCATGCACGTCGTCATCGCCACAGATGGTTCGCGTCAGTCCCTGACTGCGGCCAAGCAGTTCAAGTCGTTCGCCGATCCCGCCAAGGTCACCGAGGTCTCGGTCGTGGCGGTGATCCGCCCCCTGGCCGCGGTGGCGTTCGCCAACGACCTGTCCACGTCGAAGCGAGCCAAGGACCCGGGCGAGGACACCTCGTCGCGCCAGGCTGCCATCGACGCGGTCGACACGATCGCGGCCGTCTTCGACGGATGGGGCGCCAAGGTGCACAAGCGGGTCCGCAGCGGTTCGCCGGCCAACGAGATCATCAAGGCCGCCACGACGTACGGCGCCGGCCTGGTCGTCATCGCAGCCGGAGGGCGCGGGCTCAGCGACACCGTGCTGATGGGCAGTACGGCGCAACGGGTGCAGCACTACGCCCCGTGCCCTGTGCTGGTGGTGCGTCCGGCCAAGAAGCCGCGTGGCAGCAGGCGCGAGGCGGCGAAGAACGCGGCCCGCAAGGCGGTGCACGCGAAGCCCGCCACGCCGGCGAAGAAGACGCCTGCCAAGAAGACGCCTGCCAAGGCAGCGCCAGCCAAGACGACACCCGCCAAGACGGCGCCGGCGAAGAGCGCCGCGAAGGCGCCGGCCAAGAAGACCGCCGCGAAGAAGACCGCTCCGAAGAAGTAGCACCCGACCGCGCCGGCTCCAGGGCCACGTAGGATCCCGGCCATGGAAACCCTGCGGCTGGTGCTTCTCTTCATCCACATCCTCGGTTTCGCCGCGCTGATCGGTGGCCTGCTCTCCCAGATGGGCGCCGTCGACAAGGTGGTCAACGGGCCGATGCGCGACGGCGCCGGTACGGCGTTCCTCGCCGGCCTGGCCCTGGTCGGCGTACTCGAGGCAGGCGACGGCGACGTCAACCACGCCAAGATCGGCGTGAAGCTGGTGATCGGCCTGGTCATCCTCGGGCTGGTGATGGCCAACCTTCGCAAGCCGAGGATTCCCGACGGCCTGTTCTACGGACTGCTCGCGCTGTCGGTGGTCAACGTGGCCGTCGCGGTGTTCTGGTCCTCGGCCCACGTCTGAGGATCGCGCCCGGCGCCCGCGCCTGACGGTCCGGCACGCGGCGCGGCAACTCTGGCTGCGACAATGAAGCCATGGCCAGCTCCGAGCACCAGTCCTCGCCCGAACGAGTCGTCATCATCGGCGGCGGACCCGGCGGCTACGAGTCGGCCCTGGTGGCCGCGCAGCTCGGCGCCGACGTGACCGTGGTCGACTCCGACGGCATCGGCGGCAGCGCCGTACTCACCGACTGCGTGCCCAGCAAGACCCTGATCGCCACCGCCGAGGTGATGACCGAGGTGGCCGACGCCGCGGAGCTGGGGGTCACGTTCCTCGACTCCGAGGGCGACGTGGCCAGCAAGGTGAAGGTCGACCTGGCCAAGGTCAACGCCCGGGTGCTGCGCCTCGCCGCCGACCAGTCCGCCGACATCGCCAGGCGCCTCGAGCGCGAGGGCGTCAAGGTGGTCAGTGGCCGCGGGCGCCTCGTCGCGTCACACGCGGGCAGCCACACGGTTGCGGTGACCGCCGCCGACGGCAGCGAGCAGACCGTCGAGGCCGACGCCGTGCTCGTGGCCACCGGTGCCGCACCGCGCACCCTGCCCTCGGCTCAGCCTGACGGCGAGCACATCCTCACCTGGGAGCAGGTCTACGACCTCACCGAGGAGCCGGAGAAGCTGATCGTGGTCGGCTCGGGTGTCACCGGCGCCGAGTTCGCCTCGGCGTACCTCGCCCTGGGCATCGACGTCACCCTCGTCTCCTCGCGCGACCGGGTGCTGCCCGGCGAGGACGCCGACGCCTCCGCCGTCCTCGAGGACGTCTCCAAGCGGCGCGGCATGAACGTGCTCTCGAAGTCGCGCATGGAGTCGGTGACCCGTGACGGCGACACCGTCACCGTCACGTTGACGGACGGTCGTAGCGTCACGGGCTCGCACTGCATCCTCGCCCTCGGGTCGATCCCGAACACCGCGGACCTCGGACTCGAGGAGGCCGGCGTTCGGGTCGACGACGGCGGGTTCATCAAGGTCGACAAGGTCTCGCGCACGTCGGCGCGCGGGGTGTACGCCGCGGGCGACTGCACCGGCGTCCTGATGCTGGCCTCGGTCGCCGCCATGCAAGGTCGCATCGCGATGTGGCACTTCCTCGGCGACGCGGTCGCGCCGCTCGACCTGCGCAAGGTCTCCTCCAACGTCTTCACCGCGCCCGAGATCGCCACCGTCGGCTGCTCGCAGAAGGCGGTCGACGATGGCGAGATCATCGCCGAGGTCGTGATGCTCAAGCTCTCGGGCAACCCGCGGGCGAAGATGCAGGGTGTGCGTGACGGCTTCGTGAAGCTGTTCTGCCGTCCCGGAACAGGCACTGTCGTCGGTGGCGTCGTGGTCGGTCCGCGCGCGTCCGAGCTGATCCACCCGGTCTCGATCGCGGTGGCCGAGGCGCTCACCGCCGACCAGGTGGCCCAGGTGTTCACGGTCTACCCGTCGATGTCGGGCTCCATCGCGGAAGCCGCGCGCCGCCTGCACAACGTCTGAGCGTGGTGCCGGGCGGGCGTCAGTCGTCGGCCAGGGTGTGCCGCAGGTAGCGCATCGGGGCGTCGAGGTAGGCCTTCCAGTGATGGACCAGCTCCAGCTCGTCCCACGTCGTCTCGCGCAGCCCCCAGTCGCCGACCTCGATGATGCGCGCCCCCGGCATCGCCGCAAGGACGGGGGAGTGCGTCGCGCACAGCACCTGGCCGCCCGCGGCCGCGATGTCGTGCAGCGCCCGGATCAACGTCAGCGTCGACCCGAAGGACAATGCCGCCTCCGGCTCGTCGAGACAGTAGAAGCTGGGTGAGGAGAACTTGCGCCTGAGCACCTCGAGGAACGACTCTCCGTGGCTCATCGCGTGGTAGTCGGCGTCATTGGGTCCGCCGTGCTCGTCCATGTAGGTGTACCACCCGTGCATGGTCTCGGCGCGCAGGAAGAATCCCCAGCGTCCACTGCCGATGCCGCGCTGGATCCGGAGACTGGCATGCAGCGGTGACTCGGTGGTGCGGGTCTCGTGCCGGCCATGGGCGCTGCCGCCCTCGGGTGAGAGCCCGTAGGCAACAGCGACCGCCTCGACCAGTGTGGACTTGCCGGAGCCGTTCTCGCCGACGAGGAAGGTCACGCCCGGCGGGAGGTCGAGCCCTCGGGCCAGCAGCTGTGCCACGGCCGGAATCGTGGCGGGCCACTCGGTCGGTGGCAGGTCATCGTCGGGGTCGCGGCTGATCCGCACCACGGGCGGCTGGTCGAACTTCACGGTGCCACCTTGGCAGGTGGGTCAGAAGCCGCCGAAGTCTCCACCGCCGAAGTCGAAGCCGCCGCCGTCGCCGCCCCAGCCACCGTCGAAGCCACCGCCACCGTCGCCTCCGCCGTCGCCTCCGCCGTCTCCACCACCGGAGTCGCCGCCCCAGCCGCCGTCGAAGCCGCCGCCGTCGCCTCCGCCGTCACCGCCGCCGTCACCGCCGCCGTCGCCACCGCCGGCGGACCAGTCCTCGCCTCCGCCGCCGTCGGCGCCGGAGAAGTCACCGTCACCGCTGGTGACGTCGGGGCTCCACACACCGGCCATCATCGACCCGATCAGGAAGCCGGGGAACAGTCCGTTCATCGCGTAGGAGCCGTAGTAGCCGTTGGCGTACTGGCTGTAGGCCGGGCCGCCTTGGTACCACGGCACCATGCGGGACCCGTCGCGCACGCGGCGTACGTCGGGCTCGGCGCCGGCCTCGACACGCTCGGCGTCGGCGAGACAGACCGGCACCTCGCGCGGGATGCCGCCCGGCGGCGCCCAGGACACGTCGGCCTGCGCGGGTCCGTGCCTCGGGTTGAAGAAGCACGGGGGTCGGCGCTGGGGGAGCGGCTGGTTGTCCTGGCGAGCCAGCACGCAGGCCTGCGCATAGCGGCCGTCCTCGAGGGTGCGGGTGACAGCGGTGATGTCTTCGGGAGTGCGCACGTCGTCGAGCAAGGACTTGGCGTCCTCGTAGCAGTCGAGCGCGCGCTGGTAGTCCTGCCGCATGGGGACATCGAGCTCGGTGGCGAGGGTGTCGATGTGGAGCTCCTGGAGCTCTTCCCCGAAGCGGGTGACGTCCTCCTCGGCAACCCGCTTGACCTTGGTCACCGCGTCTTCCTTGGTGCGCACGAGTTCCTTGCGGTTGCGTTGCTGGGTCGCCACGAGTGCGGCCACCGCCAGGACCGCCAGGAGGAGCATGATCCACACCATGCACCCACGCTAGCAACGCCGCCGAAACTACGGGTCTGTAATTCACAGGGTTCCGTGGACAGGCCGCAATCGTCCGTGTTGGGATCAATGGTCACTCTCGTTTCCACCTGTCCCAATGATCCCGGAGCACCCCATGCGGCGCACGTTCCCCGCCCTGGTCGCCGGCGCACTGGCCATCGGAGCGCTCGTCCTCACCACGGCGATCGCGCCGAGCAGCGCGCGCACGGTCACCGTCGACCAGCGCTACCCCATGCCCAGCACCGGCAAGATCGCGATCGTGGGGCACGGCTACGGACATGGCCACGGCATGTCGCAGTACGGCGCCGAGGGTGCCGCTCGACAGGGCCTCACCTGGCAGCAGATCACCTCCTTCTACTACCCGGGCACGAAGGTCGCCAACGGCAGCGGGCTGGTCACGGTGCTGGTCAGCGCCGACACCAGCCCGGACGTCGTGGTCGACGCTCGAGCCGGCCTGCGCGTGGGCAGCCACGCGCAGCACAAGGGCTGGACACTGCCGGCCAAGGGCACCGGCCAGTGGCGGCTGCGCGGAACGACGCGCACCCGCACCCGCGTGGAGTTCCGGAGCGGCGACACCTGGACGGTGTGGCGGATCTTCGCGGGCACCGGCAGCTTCTACGCCTCCGGCCTGCCGATCCGGCTCCGCTACGGGTCGACGTCGGTGCTCTATCGCGGTCGTCTCATCGCGGCGTTCCCGCGCGCCGGGTCGACGGACGTCGACACGGTCAACGCGCTCGACATCGACGCGTACATCAAGGGCGTGATCCCCGCGGAGATGCCGGCCACCTGGACCCCTGCCGCCGTACAGGCCCAGGCGGTCGCGGCCCGCACCTACGCGTCGTACGAGAAGCAGCACCCGCGCGCGAAGCACTACCAGATCTGCGACACCACCTCGTGCCAGGTGTACGGCGGCTACTCGCGCGAGCACCCCGCCTCGAACGCCGCGGTCGACGCGACCCGGGGACGGATCCTGACCTACGCCGGGGCTCCGGCGTTCACCCAGTTCGGCTCGAGCAGCGGCGGCTGGACCTCGGCGAACCAGTTCCCCTACCTGCCCGCCAAGGCCGACCCGTACGACGACTGGTCCGGAAACGCCAACCATGATTGGCGAATCGAGCTCGACGTGTCGCGCATCGAGAAGGCCTGGCCGACGATCGGCAACCTGCGCCAGATCCGGGTGACCAGTCGCGACGGGCACGGCCAGTGGCAGGGTCGCATCGAGCGGATGACCCTGGTCGGCGGCACCCGCAGCGTGACGATCGGCGGTGACGAGTTCCGCTCGAGGCTCGGCCTGAAGTCGACCTGGGTCAGCTTCGCCGCCGCAGCCGCTCCGCGGAAGACGGCCACCTCGAGGTCGGCTCTTCCCCAAGACGCGGCGGACACCTCTGTTCTCGACTGATCGAAGGCGACGGAAAGTCCATTGCGGTGGACCGGACCGTTGGGCAGGATCGGCTCATGGTCACGGTCGAGGACGTGCGTCAGCTGGCGCTGACCCTGCCGCGCACCACGGAGCACTTCATCCACGGGCGGGTGAAGTTCCGGGTCAAGCAGATCGTCTACGTCTCGTTCTCCCGGGACGGAAGCCTGATGGGCTTCGGGTTCCCGAAGGATGAGCGGACCGCCCTGGTCGAGAGCGAGCCCGACAAGTTCCAGCTGCCGCGCGAGTCGGACCTGCGCTTCCACTGGGTGGTGGCCCGCATGGATGCGCTCGACCTCGAGGAGATGACCGAGCTGGTCACCGACGCTTGGGCCATGGTGGTGCCCAAGTTCCTGGTTCGAGAACACTTCGCCGAGTTGCCCGACCACGATTGATCGAGCAGGACCAACTGGACGATCCGCCCAGCAGCTAGTCCGAGGCAACGGCAACCAGCACCTGGTCGCAGAAGGCCCGGAAGTCGGTGTCCAGGCCGTCAAGGAGTTCCTCCAGGGCGCGGGCGCTGGATGCATTGCTTCGGAGCGAGCAGTGCAGCAGCCGATCGCCAACTTCGTAGCCGTAGCCCAGGCCGCCGTAGAACGGGGCTGTGGTCTCCCACCGGAGCGTGGTGTCCCACGGCGCATGGTCGGCCAGAGGCTGGTGCGAAGCTCCTGCAGTTCCGGCCGGGATGTCGAGTTCGGCGAAACGGTCATCCGTCAGCGGTCCGAGTCCGGACGCCACGCCGATGAAAACCGCGGGCTGACCGATTCCGTCATCACCGGGGTCCAGGTCGGGGGTCCAGGTGCAGCCGACCGAGGGTGTCCCGTCCGGCCCGGTGGCCTTCCGCATCTCTGTTCCCGTGACCACGTCGGCCACGTCGGCCGTGAGCGCATTGCAGTCGATGGTCTTGGGTAGAGGGTCACGGGGCTGCTCCAGAGCTGGCGTCCGGACCTCTTGCCCGTCACTTTCGTCGTGGCTGCAACCCGACGCCGCCAACAGAATCACCAGGCAGATCAAGATGCGAAGCGGCATTGAGTCTCCCGAATGATCGCGTGGTCAAGACAGTTCGTCTCGATGGTCTCGCCGCCCTCCTGTGACCAGGAGCAGGCACAGACCCGCCAGGACCATGCCGAGCCCCAGCACCAACCATCCGGCCGGAACCCCGCCGGTGTCAGGCAGTTCGCCGCCGGACGGGACGTCGGGCGGCGTCTCCGAGGGCGGTTCGGTGGGGTTGCTCGTGGGGGACTCCGATGGCGAGGGCGAGGCGGTGGGTGTCGCGGTGTCGTCGTCGGCCACGAGCCGGAAGTCCTGGTCGCCCCTGATCTCTCCGGCGGCCGTGATCTCCACGGAGCGGGTCGACGGGCCGTCCACGCGGGTGCCGTCCGGAGCGGTGACCGCGATGGTCCAGGTGCCGGGCGGCAGGTCGTCGAGGAAGTAGCGTCCCTCCCCGTCGGTGGTGAGGACCCGGGTGCCGCCCGGTCCCTCGACGGTGACCACGACACCCGGGACCGGTGTGCCGGCACGCGTGACCTGGCCGCCCAGTGCTCCACTCCGCTCGAGGGCAAAGTCCTGGTTCGTGAGGTCGGTGCCGTTCACGGTCACCGGGCGGCCGGTGGCCCCGGCGTAGCCGTCCGGCGCGACGATCGCCAGCGTGTAGTCCCCGTCGGGCACCCCGGTGAGGTCGTAGCTGCCGTCGGCGCGGGTCGAGGTGGTCAAGGGCGCGCCGCCCCCGGTCGGGGTCAGGGTGACCTGTACGCCGCCCAAGGTTCCGCCACCGCCGGTGACCGTGCCGGACACCGCAGGCAGGGCCAGCACCACGAAGTCCTGGTCGACCACCGGTGACGTGTCGATCTCGATGCCCGTCCGCTCGGTGCCCTCTGGGCCGGGGCGGTATCCGGCGGGAACGGTCACGGCCACCGCGTAGCCGATGCCGATCTCGAGGTCGTCGAAGAGATACGTGCCGTCCGGGGAGGTGGTGGTCGTGATTGGCGTGCCACCTCCGGGCGGGGTGAGCGTGACGGCCACTCCCGCCACCGGACTGCCCGCACCGTCGCGCACCGTGCCGCTGAGCGGCTGCGGGATGATCGCCCGCACGTCGAAGTCGGCGCGGGAGGCAGGGTCGCCGTCGTTGCCACGGTTCGACACCGTCTGCTGCGACGACCCGATCACGGCGCACGTTGCGGGGGCCGAGAGCCGCACGAGGTAACCATCCTGGGTGGCGAACTCCCCGAAGTCGTAGGAGCCGTCCGCCGCCGGCGACGTGCTGGCGAGCTGTTCGCCGTACGGCGACCACAGGGTCAGCACGACCTCCGTGATCGGACAGCTCCCGCTGACCGACTGGTCGGTGACGGTGCCGCCGATGGGCCGGGCCCGGCTGACGAACCAGGTCTGGTAGACGGGGAACCCGGCACGTCGCGTGTAGGTGAAGGTCAGGCTGGTCAGGCGGATGTCGGGCTCGAACCAGCCGCTGGCGCCGGAGGTGTCGACCGCGCCGGCGTTGCCGGTGAGGGTGCCGGTCGCGGCGTCCCACGTGGGGAGGTCGGTCTCGCCGGCGTAGTTGAACGTGCCCTGGAACCACGAGTCGGTCTCGGCGGCGCTCACCTCGTTGCCGTCCTCGTCCGTGGCACGCACCCGCACGAGGTCGGCGTCGATGTCGCCCAGCACGAACGCCCATCCGGTGTCGGGAGTGGGGTGCTCGAACGTGTAGGTCGTCGTGGACGGCGTGGTGGCGGTGTCGGCGCGCGGGCGCAGCACGACGTAGGCCTGGTTGCGGCTGGAGCCGTACTTGGCGCCCGGAGGCGTGGCCGTGCCCAGGAAGGTCGAGGCACCGGACGGCAGCTGCACGTTGCTGCGGGAGTCGGAGCGCATGCCCGCGGCCGGGAAGCCCGGCGCCTGCTGTCGCACCGTCGTGGAGTAGTCGTTCGACGTGCCGGTGATCGGGTCCCAGGCGGCCCAGCGATCGGTCATCGCCCAGGAGGCAGGGGCCAGCAGCGCCATCAGGAGCAGGAAGACCACGAGGAACGCAACGCGACGCCACACGCGAAGGAGTCTAGGCAGGTGGTCCGGTGGTGGGAAGGAGAATGCGCGGATCCCGGGGGGTCAGCCGAGCACCAGGATCAGGTCGCCGCCCTCGACGGAACGCGTGTCCGGTACGGCGACGCGCTCGACGGTGCCCGCCATCGGTGCGGTGATCGAGGCCTCCATCTTCATCGCCTCGATGGTGGCGACGGCCTCGCCGGCCTCGACCTTGTCGCCCTCGGCAACGGTCACCGTGACCACGCCCTGGAACGGCGCCGCGACCTGACCGGGCTTGCCGGGCTCGGCCTTCTCGGTGGCGGCGACCTCGGCCGCGACGCCGCGGTCGCGCACGCTGATCGGGCGGAGCTGGCCGTTGATCGTGCACATCACCGAGCGGTAGCCGCGCTCGTCGGGCTCGCCGATCGCCTGCAGCCCGAGCAGCATCTTCTTGCCCGGCTCGAGGTCGACCTCGTGCTCCTCGCCGGCGTTGAGGCCGTAGAGGTAGTCGATGGTAGGCAGGATCGAGGTGTCGCCGTACTGTGCGCGGGCCTCGGCGAACTCGCGGGCCGGGCCGGGGAACAGCAGCTCGTTGAGCGTGCGCCGGCGGTCGCTGTCGAGCCCGGCGACCTGCTCGGGGGTCAACGCCGGTGCGGGCCTGCGGGCCGTGCGGCCCTCGAGTGCCTTGGTGCGGAACGGCTCGGGCCAGCCACCGGGCGGGTCGCCCAGCTCACCGCCGAGGAAGCCGATCACCGAGTCGGGGATGTCGAACTTCGCGGGGTTCTCCGCGAACTCGGCCGGGTCGGCACCGACCGCGACCAGGTGCAGGGCGAGGTCGCCGACCACCTTCGACGACGGGGTCACCTTCACGATGTTGCCGAGGATGTCGTTGGCCGCGGCGTACATGTCCTCGATCTGCTCGAACTTCTCGCCGAGGCCGAGCGCGATCGCCTGCTGGCGCAGGTTGGAGAGCTGTCCGCCGGGGATCTCGTGGGTGTAGACCCGGCCGGTCGGCGAGGGCAGGCCCGACTCGAAGGGCGCGTAGACCCGACGGGTGGCCTCCCAGTAGGGCTCCAGGGCGCAGACCGCGTCGAGGGAGAGCCCGGTCTCGCGGGCCGAGTGGTCGGTGGCCGACACCAGTGCGGAGAGCGGCGGCTGCGACGTCGTCCCGGCCAGGGCTGCGGAGCAGGCATCGACCGCGTCGACACCGGCGTCGATGGCGGCAAGGAGCGTGCCGAGCTGTCCGCCGGGGGTGTCGTGGGTGTGCAGGTGCACCGGCAGGTCGAACTCGTCGCGGAGTGCGGTGACCAGGGTGCGGGCCGCCGGGGCGCGGAGCAGGCCGGCCATGTCCTTGATCGCCAGCACGTGGGCGCCCGCGTCGACGATGCGCCCGGCCAGCTTCAGGTAGTAGTCGAGCGTGTAGATCTTCTCCGCAGGGTCGGACAGGTCGCCGGTGTAGCACAGCGCCACCTCGGCGATGGTCGTACCGGTGTCGCGCACCGCCGCGATCGCGGGCGCCATCTGGGAGACGTCGTTGAGTGCGTCGAAGATGCGGAAGACGTCGATGCCGGTCGCCGCGGCCTCGTGCACGAACGCGTCGGTGACCTCCGTCGGGTACGGCGTGTAGCCGACCGTGTTGCGTCCGCGAAGCAGCATCTGGAGACAGATGTTGGGCACCGCCTCGCGCAGGGCGGCCAGGCGTTCCCACGGGTCCTCGGCGAGGAAGCGCAGCGCCACGTCGTACGTCGCCCCGCCCCACGCCTCGATCGAGAGCAGTTCGGGGGTCATCCGGGCAACGTGGCCGGCCACGCCGACCAGGTCACGAGTGCGCACCCGGGTGGCCAACAGCGACTGGTGGGCGTCGCGGAACGTGGTGTCGGTGACGCCGACGGTGGTCTGGGCGCGCAGGCTCCGCGCGAACTCCTCGGGCCCCAGGGCCAGCAGGCGCTGCCGCGAGCCGTCGGGCGCGGGCACGTCGAGGTCGAGCGTCGGCAGCTTGGTGGCCGGGTCGAGCCGGGTCGGGGCCGGGCCGTGGGGCTGGTTGACCGTCACGTCGGCGAGATAGTTCAACAGCTTGGTGCCGCGGTCGCCGCTGGCCCGGACCGAGAGGAGCTGCGGGTGCTCCTCGATGAAGGCGGTGGTCACCCGGCCGGCCACGAAGTCGGGGTCGTCGAGGACGGCCTGGAGGAACGCGATGTTGGTCTCGACGCCACGGATGCGGAACTCCGCGATCGCGCGACGCGCCTTCTCCACGGCCTTGCCGAAGTCGCGGCCGCGGCAGGTCAGCTTCGCGAGCATCGAGTCGAAGTGTGCGGAGACCTCGGCGCCGGTGTAGGTCGTACCGCCGTCGAGGCGCACGCCCGGCCCGCCGGGGGAGCGGTAGGTCGTGATCTTGCCGGTGTCGGGACGGAACCCGTTGGCGGGGTCCTCGGTGGTGATGCGGCACTGCAGCGCCGCCCCGCGCAACGTGATCGACTCCTGGGAGAGGCCGAGGTCGGCGAGCGTCGCACCCGCGGCGATGCGCATCTGGGACTGCACCAGGTCGACGTCGGTGACCTCTTCGGTGACCGTGTGCTCGACCTGGATGCGCGGGTTCATCTCGATGAAGACGTGGTTGCCCGACGCGTCGACGAGGAACTCGACGGTGCCGGCGTTGCGGTAGCCGATCTCGCGCGCGAAGCGCAGGGCGTCGTCGCACATGCGATCGCGCAGGGCCGGGTCGAGGTTGGGCGCCGGGGCGATCTCGATGACCTTCTGGTGCCGACGCTGCACCGAGCAGTCGCGCTCGAAGAGGTGGATCGCCTCGCCGGTGGCGTCGGCCAGCACCTGCACCTCGATGTGGCGCGGGTCGACCACGGCCTGCTCGATGAAGACCGTCGGGTCGCCGAACGCGGCCTCGCCCTCGCGCATGCAGGTGGCGACCGCGTCGCGCAGGTCGGCCGGGTCATCGACGCGACGCATGCCACGGCCACCGCCACCGGCGACCGCCTTGACGAACAAGGGATAGGGCAGCGCCTCGGCGGCGGTGACCAGCTCGTCGACGTCGGTCGACGGGGCGACGCCGGCCAGGGTCGGCACCCCGGCCGCCTTCGCGGCGGCGATCGCGCGGGCCTTGTTGCCGGCCAGGGTGAGTACGTCGGCCGTGGGCCCGATGAACGTGATGCCCGCGGCCGCACAGGCCTCGGCCAGTGCGGGGTTCTCGGAGAGGAAGCCGTAGCCCGGATAGATCGCGTCGGCGCCGGAGCGCAGGGCGACCTCGACGATCGCCTCGGGGTCGAGGTAGGCCCGCACCGGGTGGCCGCGCTCGCCGATCTCGTAGGCCTCGTCGGCCTTCAGCCGGTGCTCTGACCACCTGTCCTCGTGGGGGAACACCGCGACCGTGCGCGCACCGATCTCGTAGGCCGCGCGGAAGGCCCGGATCGCGATCTCGCCACGGTTGGCGACGAGAACCTTGGAGAACATGTGCCCACGGTAGCCAGCGTCGCTCATGCGGTGAGAGCCGTCTCAAGGATCTCGGCGGTCCGCTGGTAGTGCTGGCGCAGGCGCTCGACCGCGGTCTCGCTGTCACGGGCCAGCGTGGCCTCGAGGATCTCGCGGTGCTCGCAGGCCACGTCGCGACCGGTATCGCGGGTCTGTGACCAGCGGCGGTAGAACTCGGCGGCGTCGCGCAGGCTGCAGGCGATGTCGAGGAGCCGCGGGCTACCGCATCCGTCGAGCAGGGCGATGTGGAACCGACCGTGGGCGTCCTCCCACTCGTCGGAGATGCGGGGCGGGCCGTCGGTGGTCAGCATCGGCGTCCGCTCGAGCTTGTGGTGGGCGCCGACCATGTCGGCCTCCCAGTCGACCCCGCCGCGCTCGATGGCATAGGCCAGCGCGATCGTCTCGATGTCGATGCGGGTCGCGGTGAGATCACGCAGGTCATCGATGGAGACCGAGCGCACCTTGAAGCCGATCTTCGGCTCGGACTCGACCAGGCCCTGTTCGACCAGCCGGGTCAGTGCCTCGCGGATCACGCTGACGCTGGCGCCGTACCGCTCGCAGAGCGAGGCGAACTTGAGGCGTTCTCCGGGCTGGTGCACGCCACCGAGCACGTCGGCACGCAGCAATGCGTGCACGGCCTCGGTGTTGGCACGGGTCTTCTCCTGGGTCATGGGAACAGCGTAGCAGCAAGCGCACATTCTAGAAATATTCGAAAATCTCTTGCTTGTTCGAGAATCGCGAGTAAAACTGTGTGAAGCAGACCACTCTCAGATCCAGGAGGCTTCTCCATGACTCAATCTCCAAGGCACCTCGTCATCGTCGGCGGCACGAAGGGCCTCGGGCTCGAGATCGCCCGTGCGGCCGTCGCCCGCGGAGACCGGGTCACCGTGGTCGGTCGCACCCGTGAGGTCGCCGAGGTGGAAGCGAAGAAGTTGGGGGAGAACGCGCTCGCCGGCGTGTGCGACCTGACCGACTGGGCCTCCCTCGAGTCCTTCTTCGACAGCGTGGGCCCGATCGACCACCTGGTCCTGGCCGCGCTCGACCGCGACCAGAACACCATCAAGGACTTCCGGCCCGACGACGCAGCCCGCACCTCGTTGATGAAGAACGTCGGCTACGCGGCCAGCGTGCACTACGCGCTCCCGCACCTGTCGCCCGAAGGCTCGGTCCTGCTGTTCAGCGGCCTGTCGATGTGGCGGCCGATGCCCGGCTCGACCACCATCTCGATGGCCAACGCCGGCGTCGTCGGCCTCGGCAACTCCCTGGCCGTCGAGATCGCTCCCGTGCGGGTCAACGTCATCACGCCCGGCGTCGTGATGGGCACCGAGGCCGTCGACGAGGCCGACCCGGTGCGCGCCGAGACCTACGAGCGGCTGCGTCAGCGCACACCCGGCAAGAGGCTGCCCGAGCCCGCGCACATCGTGGCCGCGGCCTTCGCACTCATCGACAACCCCGGAATCAACGCGGCGAATCTGGTGGTCGACGCGGGCATGCACCTCATCTGACACCCCCACGAAAGCAGGCAATCAATGCGTATCGAAGAATCCGACGTCCTCGTGGTGGGGGCGGGGCCGTCCGGCCTGACCACCACCGCACTGCTCGCCCGGGACGGCATCTCGATGATCGCCGTCAACCGCTACCCCGGTACGGCGCACACCCCGCGTGCGCACATCACCAACCAGCGCGCGATGGAGGTCTTCCGCGACCTCGGCATCGAGGAGAAGGTGCTGGCCCGCGCGCTCCCGGCCGACCAGATGGGCAACAACGTCTGGGCCACCAGCGTCGCCGGGCGCGAGCTGGCCCGCAGCCACGCCTGGGGCACCGGTCCCGACCGGGCCGGCGACTACGCGAAGTCCAGCCCGTGCTCGATGACCAACATCGGCCAGCACGACCTCGAACCGATCCTGCGCGACCGCGCCCTCGAGCTCGGCGCCGATCTGCGCTTCAACACCGAGCTGGTCGCGATCAGCCAGGACGCCGACCGGGTCGAGGCCGAGGTCGTCGACCACACCACCGGCGAGCACTACCTGATCCGGGCGGCGTACGCCGTGGGCGCCGACGGTGGGCGCAGTGTCGTCGCCAGCCAGCTCGGCTTCCCCTTCGAGGGCGAGACCGGACTCGGCTCCGCGGTCAATGTCTGGATCGAGGCCGACCTGACCGAGCACCGGGCGCACCGGCCCGGGGCGCTCTTCTTCACCATCCAGCCCGGGCGCGACTTCTGGCTCGGCGCCGGCACCTTCGTCACCGTGCGGCCCTGGACCGAGTTCGTGCTGATCGTGGTCTACGACCCGGCCACCGAGCAGATCGACCTGAGCCACGACGCCCTGATCGAGCGGGCCCACAAGGTGATCGGCGACGACTCGGTCGAGGTGACCATCAAGGACGTCAGCGAGTGGCAGCTCAACCACGTGGTCGCGCTGGAATACCGCAAGGGTCGCGCGTTCGTCATTGGCGACGCCGCACACCGTCACCCGCCGGCCAACGGGCTGGGCAGCAACACCTCGGTGCAGGACGGCTACAACTTGGCGTGGAAGCTGTCGCTGGTGGTGCGCGGCCTGGCCGACGACTCCCTGCTCGACAGCTACCACGACGAGCGCCAGCCGGTCGGCCGCCAGGTCGTCGACCGGGCACTGGCCAGCGTCGGCCTCGCAGGCTCGATCCCACCCGTGTTCGGTGTGGGTGCCGGGCAGTCCGACGAGGAGGGCCACGCCGCGCTCGACACGTTCTTCAGTGACTCCGACGAGGGCCGCGAGCGCCGAGCCGCCCTCGACCAGGCGATCGCTGCCAACGACCACCACTTCAACGCCAACGGCGTGGAGCTCGGCCAGCGCTACATGTCTGCGGCCGCGGTCACCGACGGCCAGCAGCAGCCGGCGTACGACAGGGACGCGGAGCTGTTCTACCACCAGACCACGTGGCCCGGCGCCTACCTGCCGCACCAGTGGCTGGCCCGGGAGGGCCGCCGGGTCTCCACTCTGGACCTGGCCGGTGGCGGAGTGTTCACCCTGCTCACCGGTATCGGGGGAGAGGCCTGGGCCAAGGCCGCCGTCGCCGTCTCCGCCGAGCTCGGCATCGAGATCCGCACCGCGGTCGTCGGTCGCGGGCAGGAGATCGACGACCCCTACGGTTCGTGGCGTACGGCCTCGGAGATCGAGGAGAACGGCGCCCTGCTGGTCCGGCCCGACCGCTACATCGGGTGGCGGGCTCCCACTCTCACCCCCGACCCCACGGCCAGCCTGCGGGCTGCGCTCGGGTCGATCGTCAACCGCTGACTTCGAGGAGACAGACATGGAATACGGACTACTGCTGCTGCGCCTGGTCGTGGGCGGGCTGATCCTGGCGCACGGCGCCCAGAAGGCGTTCGGTGCGTTCGGCGGCATGGGCCCCGGCGGCACCGCCCCGCTGTTCGAGCAGTGGGGCCTCCGTCCGGGGCGCACCCTGGTGCTGCTGGCCGCGGTCACCGAGATCACCGGGAGCCTGCTCGTGCTGCTCGGCCTCTTCACGCCGCTCGGCGCGGCGATGGTGCTCGGCACGCTGGTGGTCGCCTCGTCCGTCACCTGGGGCAACGGCCTCTGGGCGGTCAAGGGTGGCTACGAGCTCCCGCTGTTGTACGCCGCCGCGGCCGCCGTACTCGCCCTCACCGGACCGGGGCGGCTCTCGCTCGACCGCGCGCTCGACCTCACCAACCAGTACGGCGAGGCCACCGGCCTGCTCGCCATCGGAGTGGGCCTGGTCGCCGCGGCCTGTTTCATCACCTACGCCCGCAAGACCCTCAGTCGTTCCGTGACGGCATGACCACGGCCGACACCGCTCGCCATCCCCGGCTCGTCTGAGCCACCATCATTCCCAGGAGGAGAAAACACATGAGACTCGCCAACCTTTCAGGCCGTGCCGTGCTGGTCGCCGGAGACGCCGAGGCCCTCGACGTCCACAAGGCCAGCGACGGCCGCTTCGGCCCCGAGCTGCGCGGCATCTACGACAACTGGACCGACTTCGTGGGGTGGGCCGGGCAGGCCGGGCTCGACGGCGCCGAGCCGTTCGACGTGGCCGACCTCGGTGCCCCCTCGCCCGAGCCCCGCCAGATCTTCGCGATCGGGCTCAACTACTCCGCCCACGCCGCGGAGTCGGGCTTCGAGGCGCCCACCGACCTGCCGCCGGTCTTCCCGAAGTTCCAGAGCAGCCTGAGCGGCCCGGTCACCGAGGTCGTGCTGCCGGCCGGCGGCAACACCGACTGGGAGGTCGAGCTGGTCGCGGTGATCGGGCGCGAGGTCACCCGCGTCGCCGAGGCCGACGCCTGGGACGTCGTGGCCGGACTGACCGTCGGCAACGACATCTCCGAGCGCGTCGTCCAGCTGCGCGGGCCGGCCCCGCAGTTCGGACTGGGCAAGTCGTTCCCCGGGTTCTCGCCGACCGGACCGTGGCTGGTCACCACCGACGAGCTCGACGACCGCGACAACCTCACCCTGACCTGCACCCTGGACGACGAAGTGGTCCAGGACGGGCGCACCTCCGAGCTGATCATGTCGGTGCCCCGCCTGATCGCCGAGCTCACCAAGGTGGTCACCCTCTACCCCGGCGACCTGATCTTCACCGGTACGCCGGCCGGTGTCGGCGTCGGCCGCGAACCCCAGCTCTTCGTCGCCGCCGGGCAGACCCTGGTGTCCAGCATCGAGGGCATCGGTGAGCTGCGGCAGACCTTCGTTCCCGAGGAGACGCCATGAGTCTGCACGGACTCAGCCATGTCGTCATCGGCGTCCCCGACGTCGCGTCGACCGAGGCGTACTACACCGAGTTCGGTCTGACCAAGGGGCCCGACGGGCTCAGCACGCGTGACGGCGGACGCCAGCTGGCGCTGGTGCCGTCGCCGGTACGTCGTCTCGTCGAGCTCGGCGTGGCCGCCGACGACGTCGATGACCTGGCCCGCATCTCAGCGAACCTGCTGCGGCTCGGGGTGCCGGCCGACCTCGACGGCGACGAGCTGCTCACCCACGAGCCCGTGAGCGGGTTCGGGGTGAGGATCGCGGTGCGGCCACGCATCACCCAGGAGCGGCTCCCGGCCACGCCGTACAACGGGCCGGGGCGCATCGAGCGCCACGGCCGGGCTCCCGGCCTGGTCCGCACCGACCGGGTCCGCCCGCGCCGGCTCGGCCACGCGGTCGGCGGTACGACGGACCTGGCCGCCACGATGCGGTTCTTCATCGACGGGCTCGGTTTCAAGGTCTCCGACCACATCGGCGACAAGGGTGCCTTCCTGCGGTGCTCCAACGACCACCACAACTTCCTGGCCCTGCAGGCTCCGGTGAACTACCTGCACCACACGAGCTGGCAGGTCGACGACATCGACGACGTGGGCCGCGGTGCCTTCGCGATGCTGGAGGACAACCCGGAGCGCCACGTCTGGGGCCTGGGCCGGCACCACGCCGGCTCCAACTTCTTCTGGTACCTCAAGGATCCGGCCGGCAACTTCTCGGAGTACTTCTCCGACATGGACTGCATCCCCGAGGACGAGATCTGGGAGCCCGAGGTGCTCGAGGGCGCGAAGGGCCTGTTCAACTGGGGCCCGCCGCCGCCCCCGTCGTTCCTCAAGCCCGACGACCTCGCCGCCATGATGACCGGGGCGCACAGCACCGCCTGACCGGCCGCGCGCAACGGTCCGGTCTCAGTTGCCGGGTTCGCGCCACGCGGACGCCGCGAACTGACTACAGTCGGCAACGGCCCGACGTGGCCGCTGCTCCGGAGACGTTGAGCGGCGGTGAGGAGCCTCTCTCCTGGGAGGGAGCGGAGGGTAGGGCCGCTCGGCTTGCCGGGCGGCCCTATTGCAAGCCGGCCTGCAGTCGCGTGACCAGGTCGGGCTCGAGCGAGCCGTAGCCGGTCGACGCCCACGGCTCGGCGTCGGTCTCGAAGTAGTGCACCGGCTTGCCCCGGCGTACGACGTCGAGGATGTCGGGGGCCTTCTTCCGGCGCAGCGCGGTGAGGCAGTCGGGGCACAGCGGCACCTCGAGGGTGCGGCCCTGCCACTCGACGCGGCGCTCCTTGCCGGCTCGCCCGTGCAGCGGGTTGAGGTAGCAGGTGGGGCTCGGCGCCCAGGCCTTCCCTGCCCGGGCGGTCTCGAGTGCGTCCCTTCCGCGCCGGGTCAGCACGAGGGCACCGACCGCATCGAGCTCGTCGGGTTCTTCGGGGGTCAGCAGGCGGCGTACGGCGGCATAGTGGTCCAGTGCTGCCTGCCAGGCCTGCTGGTCGTCGCCGGGTGCGATCTCCAGCTCGTCGAGCTGCTCACCCAGCGCCTGCGACTCGTCGTGGGCGAGGGAGAGCGTCTCGCGGGCCCGGGCCGCGCGGATCTGTTTCAGGGCGGACTTCGGCAGCGGTGCCGGCTTCGCCTGCTTCCGGAACGAGACCGCGACCCGCCACGCCAGGAACACGGCGACCAGCGCGACCACCACGGTGGTCAGGCCGCCGGGCAGCCACCCGTCGTCGTCCTCGCGCGGATTCTCCTCCCGGTAGTCCGCCGAGTGCTCGGCCAGCAGCTTGTCCTGCAGCTTCTCGACCCGCGCGGGGTCCATCGAGAGCAGCTCGATGGAGCGACTCATCGCCGACGGCACGTCCTGGTGCTCCTCCAGGTCGACCACCATCTCGATGGAGTAGTCGTTCAGCTCGCCATCGGGTTGGCCGGGAACGCCCCACTGGCGACCGTCGACCTCGACGCTCGAATAGTCCGTCGGCTCGAGGCGGGTGGTGGTGGAGAGGTAGATCCCGGGGTCGGGGAACTTGTCGTGCAGCCGGGTCAGCAGGTCCGAGGCCTTGCCGCCGTACGTGTCGTTGTCGCGCAGCGGCCACACCACGACGTACGTCGTGTGCTCGGCCGCGGTCACCTGGTGCTCCAGGTCGGCCTCGTCGGCCTTGCTCACCAGGCCGCGCAGCGACGGGTGCACGTAGACCCCGTCGGAGGCCAGCTCCTCGTGGATGCGGGTCAGGTCGTCGGCCATCGTGGTCTCCTCACCAGCGCCAGGTGCCGGGCAGTCGTCGCTTGGTCGTGCCCACGAACAGACCGTAGAGAGTGCCGATCCCGAGCAGGACGCCGACACCGATCAGTGCGCCCGCCATGATCCCGCCACTGACACCACCCCAGTAGTCGGACTCCGTGTCCCGCTCGGGCCACCGCACCTCGCCGTCGACCCGCTTGACCAGGCGCGGAAGGGTGACCGAGGGATCGCCGGCGAACTCGTCGTGTGGCGACATGGTCAGGTAGCCGTAGGGACCGAACGTGTTGATGTCGCCGTTCTCGGGGCCCTGCCAGATCAGGTAGACGCCGCGCTCACCGGACTCGGCCAACCCGGCTTCGAGCTGCTGGACCGTGTCGAAGCCGGAGGCACCGGCGTGGCGGGTGTCGGTCCACACCACCACCTTCACCGGGGTCTGCGCGGCCGCGACCGCCCGGGCCACCCTCTTCTCGCCGGCCCTGTCCAACATGTCGCGGGCGTCGGGTGCGACGTACACACCGTCGTCGGCCAGCCCGGCCAGGGCGTTCACCACACGGTCAGTGCGCGCCTCCGCCTTGAGTGGCTCGCCCTGCGCGGCCACGGCGTCGGCCCTCCGGTCGTGCAGCACCTGGGTGGCCAGTACGGCGGAGCCCGCGGCGAGCCCGGCGGCCACACCCAGCGACACGAGGCCACGAGTCACGCGGTTCATCGGGGCACCTGCTGCCACCAGTCGCCGCCGAGGGCGCCGAAGCCGGTCCTTGCCCACACCGTGGATCCCTCGTAGTAGGGCCGTCGGTTGCCCAGCCGGCCCTTCTCGTGGAGTGGCGCCAGCTCGGCGCCCTTCTCCAGCGCCCCGGCGCAGGCCCGGCAGACCGGCACGCTGGCACCGCCACCCAGCGGGGACTCGGTGTCGGCGGCTCCGTGGCGCGGGTCGACGTAGCAGCAGCGGTACTGGCCCTCGGACGTCTCGAGGGCATGCAGGCCGGTCTGTGCGAGCACGAGCGATCCGACCACCTCGAGCAGGCCGTCGGAGCTGGTGCGGGTCTCGGCACGCTCCAGGCATGCAGCGGCGGTGTCCCTGCGCCGCCAGTCGACGAGGTCGTCGGCCCGTCCGAGTGCTGCGGAAAGCTTCTTGGTCGCCGAGGAGGCCCGGGCCCGGGCGCGGTCGAGTTCCTTGGCCGGGTCGGGCGCAGGTCGTGGCTTCCGCGACGAGGCGCTGGTGCCCTTGCCCGAACCCGGTCGGTGGGCGACTCCGCCGACGGCCTGGACCAGTCGGTACCCGACCACCGCGACACAGAGCGCCGTCACCGTGGCGACCACCGCGTAGAGCCCGGGGGTCGGCATCTCGGCGTTCTCGCCCACGGGGCTCCGGGTGCCCTGCCCCTGCCAGGTGGAGGTCGCATAGGCCTCGATCTGCTGGTCGGTCAGGGGATTCTCCATGTAGGTCCCGGGCAGTCCGGCGTTGACCACGTCGAGCACCAGGCCGGCCTCGACCACCGGCGTCGCGAAGCAGTCGCCGCACGAGTCCCGGATCGCGTCGGTGGCAGCCTCTCGGGCCTCCCTGACGGCGCCGGCCAGCATCAACTCATCGTTGTCGACAGAAGGTGCGATGTCGCCGTAGACCGCCAGCGCAGTGTGTCCGACCTCCGAGGTCGAGACGAACCAGACGCCGTCCTCGCCCGAACGGGCGTGGAGGAGGGTCAGCAACTCCTCGGCGGTGTTGTCCGTGGTCAGCCCGGGTGGGGCCTTGGTCAGCACGATGTGCACCGGGACCGAGCTCTTGGCGGCCTTCGCGGTCAGCGCATCCAGGACGGCCTCGGTGTGGCCGTTGCCCATGACTTCCTCGACCAGGACGGGGTCGTGCTCGAGGTGGGCGACGATCTCGCCGACGGTGCCGGCGAAGTCGTCATCGACGCCCGAGACGGCCACGAGTCAGTCCTTGAGCTCGCAGATCACTTCGCCGTTGGTGACCGTGGCGCCGACCTCGGCGGTCAGGCCGGTGACCGTGCCGGCCTTGTGTGCCTTGAGTGGCTGCTCCATCTTCATCGCCTCGAGCACGACGACGACGTCGCCCTCGGCGACGGTGGCGCCTTCCTCGACGGCGACCTTGACGATGGTGCCCTGCATCGGGGAGGCGACCGCGTCACCGGAGACCGCGGAGCCGGACTTCTTGGCGGCTCGCTTCGGCTTCTTGGCTGCGCCCGCGCCGCCGGTGCTGAGGCCACCGAGACCGGCCGGGAGCACGACCTCGAGGCGCTTCCCGCCGACCTCGACGGTCACCCTCTGGCGCTCGCCGGCCTCTTCGGCCTCGGCGGTGCCGCCGGCGTACGGCGTGATCTGGTTGTCGAAGTCGGTCTCGATCCAGGTGGTGTAGACCGTGAACTCGCCCTCGCCGGACGGGGTCGAGGCGCCGACCCAGGCCGGGTCGTTCACGATCACCTCGTGGAAGGTGATCGCGGTCGGCATGCCGTCGACCTCGAACTCGGAGAGCGCGCGGCGCGAGCGCTCGATCGCCTGCGTGCGGTCCTTCCCCGTCACGATCAGCTTGGCCACGAGCGAGTCGAAGTTGCCCGGGATCGTCTCACCGTTGATGTAGCCGGAGTCGAGGCGGACACCGGGGCCCGCGGGCGGCAGCCAGGCGGTCAGGGTGCCGGGGGCCGGCATGAAGTTGTTGCCGCCGTCCTCGGCGTTGATGCGGAACTCGATCGAGTGGCCGCGGATCTCGGGGTCGTCGTAGCCGAGCTCCTCACCGGCGGCGATGCGGAACATCTCGCGCACCAGGTCGATGCCGGTGACCTCTTCGGAGACACAGTGCTCGACCTGCAGGCGGGTGTTGACCTCGAGGAACGAGATGGTGCCGTCGGCGGCGACGAGGAACTCGCAGGTGCCGGCACCGACGTAGCCGGCCTCCTTGAGGATCGCCTTGGAGGAGTCGTAGAGGCGCTTGACCTGCTCGTCGGTCAGGAACGGCGCGGGGGCCTCCTCGACGAGCTTCTGGTGACGACGCTGCAGGGAGCAGTCGCGGGTCGACACGACCACGACGTTGCCGTGCTGGTCGGCCAGGCACTGGGTCTCGACGTGGCGCGGCTTGTCGAGGAACTTCTCGACCAGGCACTCACCCCGGCCGAAGGCGCTGATCGCCTCGCGCACGGCGGATTCGTAGAGCTCGGGGATCTCCTCGAGCGTGCGGGCCACCTTCAGGCCGCGGCCACCGCCGCCGAAGACCGCCTTGATGGCGACCGGCAGGCCGTGCTCCTTGGCGAACCCGACGATCTCGTCGGCGTCCTTGACGGCGTCCTTGAGGCCCGGGGCGAGCGGAGCACCGGCGGCGAGGGCGATCTGCTTGGCCTTGGCCTTGTCGCCGAGGCCCTCGATCGCCTCGGGGGAGGGGCCGATCCAGATCAGGCCGGCGTCGATCACGGCCTGTGCGAACTCGGCGTTCTCGGCGAGGAAGCCGTAGCCCGGGTGCACGGAGTCGGCGCCGGTCTCGGCCGCGACCTTGATGATCTTGGCGATGTCGAGGTAGGTCTCGGCGGGAGTGGCGCCACCGAGGGCGTGGGCCTCGTCGGCCAGGCGGACGAACTGGGCGTCACGGTCGGGGTCGGCGTAGACGGCGACCGAGCCGATTCCGGCGTCCTTGCAGGCGCGGATCACGCGCACGGCGATCTCGCCACGGTTGGCGATGAGGACCTTCTGCAACGGCTTGACCTCGGGCACGGACACTCCTCTGGTGATGAATTGCGAGGGCGCACCGATCGTGCACCCGTCGTGGAGTCTAAGGCCCTCCGGTGGTACTCAGTTCCGGGGTTCCGGTCTCTGGTCTGTGGAGAACGCCACTCCCGTTGTCGGGTGCACGGCTCAGGGCGAGAACTCGTTGAAGAACTCGGCCCACCAGCCCGGTCGGCCCACGGGCCCGAGAGTCGAGCCGGCGAGCACGATGGCCAGTTCGTCGTGGGCATCGGGTGCGGGCACGCCGTGGCGCACGACGTAGCTGGGCGCTGCGTCGGCGGTCGCGCCCCAGCCGAAACCCTTCCGCCGCAGCGTGGTCCGCCGTACGCCGTCGTGCACCAGGGCGGTACGGCGCCGGCCGAGGTGCCGCACCTCGTACTTGCGGCCGGCAATGGTCAACGTGCCGTGCCGACGGGCTCTCCGCCAACCGCCGTCCCTGCCGTTCCACAACTCGACCGGAGTTCCGTCGGCCATCGTGAAGTGCACCGCGGGGGCACCGCCGCGGATCCGGCCCCGTCCCTGCATCCACAGGGCGGCGTCGACGCCATCACTGAGTGACGAGCGCATCGTGGCGAAGAAGCCACTCCCGCGACGCTGCTCGGGCACGTCGTACGGCGCGATCTCGCCGGCGACCGCGCCGTCGGGCCGGATGAGCACGAGGGTGATGCGGGCGTCGTCGTAGGCCACCCGCCACGGTGGGGGCTGCTGCCAGCCGGATGCGTTCATGCCGGCACCATGCCCACCGGGCTCACAGGCCAACCAGGTCTTCGCGGCACCTGGCCTCGATCGCGGCGAGGTCGTCGAGGGTGGCGTCGATGTCGCGGCGCTGAGCCTCCAGGTGCTGGCGTCGTACGTCGCACTGCTCGATGAGGTACTCCAGCTGCCCGGCCTCGCCCGGGGGCTCGTCGTACATGTTCACGATCACGGCGATCTCGTCGAGCGAGAACCCGACCCGCTTGCCGCGCAGGATCAGCTCGAGCCGGATCCGGTCGCGTTGGTGGTACTCCCGCACGGTGCCGGCGCGCACCGGATGCAGCAGGCCGAGGTCCTCGTAGTGGCGCAGCGTGCGCAACGTGACGGCGTACTCGTCGGCCAGCTGCCGGATCGTCCAGGTCGTCACGGTGGTCCTGTCGGTGTGGGTGTTTTCGGTGGTCGAGTGCCGCCGAGGTACGAGGCGGTGTGGGTGTTTTCGGTGGTCGAGTGCCGCCGAGGTACGAGGCGGTGTGGGTGTTTTCGGTGGTCGAGTGCCGCCGAGGTACGAGGCGGGTAAGCGTAGGACCATGGTGTCGTACGTCGACCACAATGAAGAGGTAGTCATGTCGTTCGAGTTGTCCCGTGAGCACGAAGAGTTCCGCCGGTCCGTCCGCGACTTCGCGGAGGCCGAGATCGCCCCGCACGTCGCGCAGTGGGACCGCGACCACCACTTCCCGGTCGACGTCGTGCACAAGATGGGCGCGCTCGGCCTCTTCGGCCTGACCGCGCCCGAGGAGTACGGCGGCGCCGGGCTGGCCCCCGAGGACGGCCCGTTCACCTCGCTGTGCCTGGCCATCGAGGAGCTCGGCCGGGTCGACCAGTCGATGGGCATCACGCTCGAGGCCGGCGTCGGCCTCGGCATCAACCCGATCCTGACCTACGGCACCGACGCCCAGAAGGAGGAGTTCCTCCCGCCGCTGGTGGCCGGCGAGAAGCTCGCCGGCTTCGGCCTCACCGAGCCGGGCGCCGGCTCCGACGCGGGCGCGACCAAGACGAAGGCCGAGCTGGTCGGCGACGAGTGGGTGGTCAACGGCAGCAAGCAGTTCATCACCAACTCCGGCTCCGAGATCACCTCGCTGGTCACCGTCACCGCTCGCACCGGTACGCGCGACAACGGAAACGCCGAGATCAGCACGATCATCGTGCCGTCCGGCACGCCCGGCTTCACCGCCGAGAAGGCCTACGACAAGCTCGGCTGGCACATCTCCGACACCCACCCGCTCTCCTTCGAGGACGCGCACGTGCCGGCAGCCAACCTGCTCGGCGAGAAGGGCCGCGGCTTCGCGCAGTTCCTGGCCACCCTCGACGACGGCCGGGTCGCCATCGCCGCCCTCGCCGTCGGCCTGATCCAGGCCTGCCGCGACCTGTGCGTGGAATACGCACTGGAGCGCCAGACCATGGGAGGCCCGATCGGTCGCAAGCAGGGCGTGGCCTTCCAGATCGCCGACCTCGACGTCATGCTCCAGGCCGGTCGCCTGCTGACCTACAAGGCCGCGGCCATGAAGGACGCCGGCGCCCCGGTCAAGGAGTTCAAGCAGGCGGCCTCGATCGCCAAGCTCTACACCTCCGAGTCGGCGGTCACCGCGACCCGCATCGCCACCCAGGTCTTCGGCGGCTACGGCTTCATGGAGGAGTACCCGGTGGCCCGGTTCTACCGCGACGCGAAGATCCTCGAGATCGGCGAGGGCACCTCCGAGGTGCAGCGCATGCTGATCGCCCGTGGCCTCGGCCTGCCGGTGAAGTGACCACGTAGAAGAAATGGGCGGGGCTTCCCGGCTTCGGTCGAGTAGCCTCGCTTTTCATGGGTCCTCGCGCCAGGCGTCTCATTGACGAGACATTGCGCTTCCTTGCCGTCGGCGGGGCAGCGACGCTGGTGGCGTTCGTGCTCTTCAACTTCCTGGTGCACGGCGTCTACGTCACCGAGAAGCCGTGGCTGCACACCCATCCGACGCTCGCCTACGTCGTGGCCAACACGGTCGGCATGGCGATCAGCTACCGCGGCACGCGCAACTGGGCGTTCAAGAACCGGCAGACCGCACACGCGGACGGCGGCCGGTCGGCGTACGTCCTGATCAACGTGGTCACCATGGCCCTGCCCATCGGGTGCCTGTGGATCAGCCGCAACCTGCTCGACCAGGACTCGGCCTTCGCCGACAACATCGCCGCCAACGTGGTCGGGCTCGGCCTGGGCATGATGGCCCGGTTCTACCTGTTCCGCCAGGTGATCTTCAGCCAGAAGAACTACGCGCCGGCCACCCTCGCAGGCACCAACGCACTGCCGCTGCCGGGCAACTGCGTGGTGGCGCGCGGCAACCCGCGACGCGTCCTCGGTGTCACCGACGAAACCTCAACGGACCCAGAGGTCGATCCACGCATGCCCTAGCTCGGCCATCAGGTCGCGCAGCAGGGGCAGGCTGACGCCCACGACGGTGTGGTGGTCGCCCTCGATGCCGGTCACGAAGGCACCGCCGAGTCCGTCGATGGTGAACGCCCCCGCGACATGGAGGGGTTCGCCGGTCGCGACGTACGCCGCGATCTCGTCGTCGCCGAGATCGGCGAAGTGCACGGTCGTCGACGCGGTGGCCGCGGCGACCCTGCCGTTGGCGACGTCGTGCAGCGAGTGCCCGCTGTGGAGCACGCCGCTGCGGCCGCGCATCAGCTGCCAGCGCGTGGTGGCCTCCTCGGGCGAGGCCGGCTTGCCGTAGGCCTCACCGTCGATCTCGAGCACCGAGTCGCAGCCCAGGACGAGGCCCTCACCCGTCACGCGGGCTGCGACGGCAGCCGCCTTCAGCTCGGCGAGCTGCAGTGCGAGCTCGCCCGGCGGGATGCCGACCACCTGCGACTCGTCGACGCCCGAGACGATCACCTCGGGCTCGACGCCGGCGCTGCGCAGGGTGGCCAGACGTGCGGGGGAGGCCGAGGCCAGGACCAGTCGTGTCGTCATTGCCGGCCGCTCAGATCCGGGCCAGCGCGGCCTTCAGCGGGTCCAGCCCGAGGGAGCCGAGGTCGAGGGCCGCGCGGTGGAACTCCTTGAGGTCGAAGTCGGCGCCCTTGCGCGCCTTCGCGTCGTCGCGGGCCTCGAGCCAGATGCGCTCGCCGACCTTGTACGACGGCGCCTGGCCCGGCCAGCCGAGGTAGCGGTTGACCTCGAACACGATGGTCGGGTCGTCCATGCGGCAGTGCTGGCGCATGAACTCCAGGCCCAGGGCGGGCGTCCATGTCTCGCCGGGGTGGAAGCCGAACGGGTTGTCCTTGGGGATCTCGAGCTCGAGGTGCATGCCGATGTCGATGATCACCCGGGCCGCGCGGAAGCCCTGGCCGTCGAGCATGCCCAGCTTGTCGGCCGGGTCCGCGAGGTAGCCGAGGTCGTCCATCAGGCGCTCGGCGTACAACGCCCAACCCTCGCCGTGACCGCTGACCCAGCACATCAGGCGTTGCCAGCGGTTGAGCTTGTCCTTGCGGTAGGCGGTCTGCCCGACCTGCAGGTGGTGGCCCGGCACGCCCTCGTGGAAGACGGTCGTGACCTCGCGCCAGGGGGAGAACTCCTCGATGCCGTCAGGCACCGACCACCACATGCGGCCGGGGCGGGTGAAGTCCTCCGACGGGCCGGTGTAGTAGATGCCGCCGTCGTTGGTGGGGGCCAGCCTGCACTCGATGCGGCGTATCGGCTCCGGGATGTCGAAGTGAGTGCCGGCCATGTCGGCGAGGGTCCGGTCGGCCAGCTCCTGCATCCACTGGCGGAACTCCTCGCGCCCGGCGATGCGGCGGGCCGGGTCGCCCTCGAGGTGGGCCACGGCCTCGTCGACACTGCTGCCCGGGAGGATCAGGTCGGAGGTGGCGGCCATGTCGTCCTCGATGCGCTTGAGCTCCTCCCAGCCCCACGCGTAGGTCTGCTCGAGGTCGACGGTGGCGCCGAGGAACTGCCGCGAGGCCAGTGCGTAGTGGTCGCGCCCCACCGCCTCGTTGGTGCGCCCGCGCGGCTCCATCTCGTCCTCGAGGAACATGCCGAAGTCGGCGAACGCGCGGGTCGCTGCCCGGGCGTGCTGGGCCAGGTCGTCCTGCAGGGCCTCGCCGGCGTCGCTGCCCTTGACGAGGTCGGCGAAGAAGTCGCCGCCGTTGCCCTCCTGTCCCGTCCAGTGGCGTACCTGGGTGGCCACCTCGGCGTACTGCCGCGCCGCGGCGACGTTGCCCTTGTTGGCCTCCTCGGACAGCGTGATGCGGTAGTCCTGAAGGGTCTGCGGTACGGCGGCGATGCGGGCGCCGATCAGGGACCAGGCCTCCTCGCCCTCGGTCGACATGAGGTCGAAGACCTGGCGCATCTCGTGCAGGCCGCTGCTGATCACCGAGAAGTCGCTGCGCTGCAGGCCGGCCTCGGAGGTCTCGACGTCGAGGCCGAGCCGCTCGAGGAACGCGTCGCGGGCGACCTGCTCCCGCTCGTCGCTGGGCGTCGCCGCCGTGGCGTCGGCGAGGGCCTTGCGGGTCAGCTCCTCGCGTGCGGCGAACCCGTCGGGGGAGAGGTCGGTCAGCTTGTCGTCGTGCCCGGCGATGCCGAGGTACGTCGCGGTGAGCGGGTCGAGGGCGGCGTACGCCTCGACGTAGGCATCGGCAATGGCATCCACGGGGCGCTGTTCGGTCACGCGCCCACAGTAGTGGTGAGTGTCGAAGACGCGGCAACCTTTTACCGGGGTCGTTGGTCGTGTGGAATGAGACTGGTTCAAGGGCCCGGCAACCGCCGGGCGGACAGGGGACGACATGGACGCGGTGCAGCAGAGCTTCGCCGGTTCCTACCGGCGTCTCGTCGGCCAGCTGTACGGCGTGTGCGGCGACCTGTCCGAGGCCGAGGACGTGGTCTCCGAGGCCTTCGTCAGGGCGGTCAGCCATCGGCGTACGTTCGAGGCAGCGGAGAATCCCGAGGCCTGGTTGCGCACCGTCGCGGTGAACATCGCCCGCACGAGGTTCCGGCGCCGACAGCTGGGCGAGAAGCTGACCCGGAAGGCGCCCTCCGTCGGCTCCGGCCGCAGCCCCGACCTCGCCGAGGACCGGCTGGCCCTGGTCGCCGCGATGGGTCGACTGCCGCAGGCCCAACGCGAGGCGCTGGCGCTGCACTACCTCGCCGACCTCCCGGTGGACGAGGTGGCCAGGACTGTCGGTGCGCCTCTCGGCACGGTGAAGGCGCGGCTCAGTCGCGGCCGCACCGCACTCGCCGCACTGATGACCGAAGCCACGGCCCCGGAGGGCCGCTCAGTCCAGGAAGGACAGTCCCGTGCGTGACCTCGACGAGCTCCTGACCGGCCGGATCGGTGACGCCGCGGCCGACGTTGCCCGCATTCCCGACTTCGACGCACTGGCCGCCCGCGGACGACGCCGCACCACGGTTCGCCGTACGGCGGCGGCCGGGGCGGCTGCCCTGGCCGTGGTGACCGTCATCGGTGCGACCCAGTGGCTCGGCGGCGGTGACCCGTCGAGCGAGCCGGGCCCGGTCGCGCCGCCCACCTCGACTCCGAGCGCGCCGGCCGAGCCGAAGACCGACCACGGGACCGGCCCGATCTCCGACGCCCGGGCCGAGGCGATCGTCAGCAACCCGGCAGCGACCCTCTTCTCTCTCACCGTCGACCCGGACGACCCGGACAGCCGGGCCTCGGTCTGGCAGCTGTGCCCGGCGCAGTGCGACAACCCGAAGTACGCCGTGGCGATCACCGACGACGGCTACACGACGTACGCCGCGTTCCGGCTGGCCAACCCGGTCGAGGTCCGGTCGGCGGGCTCCGGGCGATTCCTGGCCGAGCGCTGGGACCCGGGCGCCACCCCGTTCCTGCTCGATGCCGACGGCACCGGCACGGCGGTGGTCGCGGACGACACGGAGGCCCCTTTGTCGGCAGGCGAAGTCGTCGCGGCCGTGCACGGCTCCGGCGTGCCGATCATCGGCCTGTTGGCCGTCGATCCCGGGACCGGGGCCGCCCACCCGATCCCGCTCCCGAGCGGCGTGGCCACCTGGCAGCAGGACGGCGAGCGGATCTCGTTCCTCGACTACAACGGCCCCACCGCGCGATGGACCGACGACGGGGGAGCCACGTGGTCGAGCCACCCGCTCGACGCGGAGAACCTGCTGACCCAGTTGGTGCCCTCGGCGGATCCCGACCGGCACGCCGTGGTGGCCGGCGGCGACGGAGCCACGCTGTTCCCGTTCAACGTCGTGCACCGTTGGGACGGCGACGGTGCGGTGCAGCGGTTCGACCAGTCGAGCAGCCCGCAGGCCTACATCGCGCACCAGGCGGTGCTGCCTGACGGGCGGCTGCTGATCGACGTCGAGGACTGGTCGGACGGCGACGCTCCGACGGGCCTGCACGTCTCGGCCGGCGACGACTGGACGCGGTTCACCCCGGTGCGCCTCGGTGCGCCGTTCGACCGGGAACCCGCACAGGTGCTGGGGATCCAGGCCCACCACGGTGTCCTCACCATCGATGCCGTGACCGCCGACGGAGCGGTCCATCGCTCCACTGACGCCGGCGCCACGTGGCAACCCCTCGTGGTCAGGTAGTCGGTTTGGCGGGCCTCACTCGTCGAGGGAGCGCAGGTGCCGCAGCACGGCACGCCCGCGCGGGGAGAGTCGATAGCCGGGCCGCAGGCTCACGGTCAGGCCGAGCTCCTTGAGCCGTCGGATGTCGGCCTTGAACGGCAGCTTCGTGCGGCCGACATCGGCCGCGATGGTCTCGGCCAGCTCGCCGGGCCGGCCGTCGATCAGCTCGAGGTGCGAGCGGGTCCACGGACCGTGCTTGCTGCGCGCGTCCATGCCGGCCAGTCGGGCCACGATCTCTGCACGCTGCTTCGGCCCGAGGCGTGCCTTCTCGCGCAGCGTCACCCGCTCGTCGTCGCCGGCGAAGCTCATCCGGATCCGGTAGACGTCTCCGGGCTTGCGGTCCAGGACCTCACGGAGCCGGGCCAGGTCAAGGCCGCTGCGTCGAGCCTCGTCCTCGGTGATCGCGTCGGGGTCGACCACGTCCACCTCGTCGAATCGGATCACACCGACCGCCGTACGTTGTGAACCGCCGGGCACGTGCATGCGCCGGGTCCAGCGGCGGAACGCGAGGTCGAGCTCACCCGAGACGATGCCGTCGAGGACGGCGCGCGGAATCATCACGAGGCTCATCCTGCCTGCTGGCGTGCGCTCGTAGTGGATCAAGTCGATCACTACATCGATACCGCGACCTGCCGGACCGTGGCGGGATGGGTGACCAGGAATCTTCACTCTCGGGAGGACCACCTCATGGGCTTCACCCTTCGACCGCGGCTGATCTCGGCCATCGTCGGTCTCGCGCTCTCGGCCACGCTCGCCCCACCGGCGGTTGCCGACACACCACCGACACCCACGACGTCGCAGCAGGGCGCACCGTCGCGGGTCACGCTCGGCGTCGGCGAGCACTACCTCAACACGCCGTACCAGTGGCAGCGGACGTCGTACTGGTGCGGCCCGACGGCGATCAGCATGGCGCTCGGCATCCGTGGCATCGACGTGTCGCAGGAGACCCTCGCGGCCTTCATGGGCACGAGTCCCGACTACGGCACGACCGCCGACGCCGCAGTCACCGCGCTGCGGCACTTCTCGGGTGCGCCCTACGAGGCGGTCTACGTGCCGGACGGCGGCGGGCAGGCCGCGAAGGCCACGATCTGGAGTCGCATCCAGGAGGACATCGACGGCGGCTTCGCCGTGGTGACCGGTATCGGTGCACCGCCGCACACCTACCCGTACTACGACAACCCGACAATGATCCACCACCTCTTCGTGGTCGACGGGTATGACACCAACTACGGGACGGTGCGCATCTCCGACCCGGCCTACTTCAACGGGAACTCGCAGTACTGGATCACCCTCGATGACCTCGTCTGGCTGATGGAGGGCCACTTCTACAACTGGTGAGCCGCACCGGTCGGGCGTGCCAGACTGACGCGGGTGATGGTCTACGAGGCCCGGGACAGTGACCTCAGTGCACTCCGGTTCGGGGTGTCGCCGCTCAGCGAGCTGTGCCTCTCCCTGCGGGTGCTGCGGGCCCCGACGACCTACCCCGTGCCGGCAGGCTGGCACGCGCACGTGGCCCGACAGGTCGGCGACCTCGACCTCGAGCTGTTGACGGCGTTGGTCAACCAACGGCTGGGCACACCCGACTTCCTCAACCCGCGACCGGAGCTGCCGTTGCCCCGGCTGTGCGACGAGCTGCAGACGGTCGCCACGCTCCCGGCCGACGCGATCGAGCTGGACCTCGAGGACCTGTGGCCGGAGAACCGGCCGGAGGTGCTCAGGGGGCCGACGCCCGCGCTGAGGGGGCGGATCCTGGCCCAGGTGCAGGCCTACTGGGACCGTTGCTTCTCGCCGTTCTGGCCCGCCTTCCGCTCGGTGTTGCGGGCCGACATCCGCCACCGCTCGACCCAGATCGCCGACCACGGCCTGCGGCACATGCTCGATGCGCTGACGCCGAGCCTGACCTTCGACGGCACCCGCCTGGCGTGTGACAACCGGGTCGGTACGTCCTACGAAGCGGCGATCGCGGGGCGCGGCCTGGTGCTGGTGCCGTCCCTGTTCACGCTGAACATCTCGTATCCCGCAGTGGCACGGAGCAGTCCCACGCTGATCTATCCGGCGCGCGGGCACGGCAACCTCCACACCCTGACCGCCCGGGCCGACGACCACCTGACAGCCTTGGTCGGCGACGTGCGCGCACAGCTCCTGTCCACCCTGTCGGAGCCGCGCACGACCAAGGAGCTCGCACTGCTTCTGGGCAAGACCTCCTCGGCGGTCAACCAGCAGCTGCGGTCCTTGACCGCGGCCGGGCTGCTCGACACCACCCGCGACGGCCGCTCGGTGCTCTATGGCCTCTCCGACCTCGGCAGCCGACTGGTGCGACCGACCTAGATCAGAGCCGAGGGGAAGGCCTCGCGGTAGCTGCGCATGCCGCCGGCCGACTCCGCGGCGAGTACGGCGCGGCCGACCGCACGCGTGACGCAGTCACCGGCGGCGGTCAGCAGGTCCTGGAACGCGAACACGTCCACGGGCTCGCGGGCGCCGGTCGCCAGCGTGAAGAGGGTGTCGCCGTCGAACATCGTGTGCACCGGGTTGATCGCCCGGGCCAGGCCGTCGTGGCCGACACCGGACACCTTCGCGCACTGGGCCTTGGTCAGCGTCGCGTCGGTGGCGATGACCCCGATCGTGGTGGCGAACGGTGGCTTGACCAGCGAGGGGTCGGCCGCCGCGGCAGCGCGTGCGGCCACCAGGTCGTCCTCGGTCGGACGACGCAGGGGCGGCAGGTCGCCGGGCACGCAGTGGCGTTCGGCGTACAGCTCGCCGGTGCGTGGGTCGACCGCCGAGCCGACCGCGTTCACCGCGACGAGCACGCCGATCGTCGTGCCGTCCTCGAGCCGGACCGATGCGGAGCCGATGCCGCCCTTGAGGCCACCGACCCGTGCGCCGGTGCCGGCGCCGACCGTTCCCTCGCGCACGTCGGTCGAGGCCGCGTCGTAGGCCGCAGCGCCGAGCGCCGCATCGGGGTGGTTGGCGAACGTGCCGCCCCGACCGAGGTCGAAGAGCACCGCCGCCGGCACGATCGGCACCACCTCACCGGGCCCGCCCATCGGGAAGCCGACGCCGTCGTGCAACAGCCGCTGCGCGACCCCGTCGACGCTGGCCAGGCCCAGGGCCGAGCCGCCGCTGAGCACGACCGCGTGCACGAGCTCGACCAGGTTGCGCGGATCGAGCAGGTCGGTCTCGCGCGTGCCGGGCCCGCCACCGCGTACGTCGACGCCACCGACGGCACCGCCCGGCGGCGCCAGCACGACCGTCGCCCCGCTCAACCAGCCGTCGCCGATGCGCTCGGCCTGGCCCACCCGGATGCCCGGCACGTCCGTGATGCTGTTGGAGGTCACCCCACCAGTATGGTCACGCACCATGGACACCAGACCAGCAAGTTATGTGGTGGTGGTCGAGGACGGCGCGGTGCTGCTCGCCCACTGGAACGAGAACGGCAAGACCGGGTGGACCCTGCCCGGCGGAGGCATGGAGGACTACGAGTCCACCGAGGAGACTGCGGTCCGCGAGTTCCGGGAGGAGACCGGCTTCGACGTCGCGCTCGACGGACTGCTCGGTGTCGACACGAACTACGTGCCGGCCGCCGCCCGATTCTCGAAGGGCGCCGGCGACCTGCGCGGACTGCGGGTGATCTACCGCGGGCACATCACCGGCGGTGAGCTGACCCACGAGGTCGACGGCACCACCGACGAGTGCCGGTGGATCCCGCTCGACGAGGTCGCCGGCCTGGACACGGTGTCGCTCGTTGACCGGGCGATGGTGATGCTCAACAGCCAGGAATGAGACAAGGATGCGATCTGCAGTTACCGGGTGACTGCAGATCGCATCCTTGTACGAGATTCAGCGGGGCAGGCCGCTCGAGCGCCAGCCACCCGGCCCGTGGGAGTAGTTGACCCGCACCCGACGGTGGTTGGCCGACCACTCCGACTGTCGCTTCCTCGGCGGGGCCTCGGTCGTGCCGAGCGAGGAGAACACCGCGACCAGGGCGGCGATCTCCTCCGGGGTCGCGTCGGGGCTGACGACCTTGAGGATCGGCTGCTGTGCTGGCTTGTCTTCGGCTGTCATGTCATCTCCTTCGGTCGTCGACCTGTCGTGAGTTCTGATCGACCTGTCGCCAGTTCTGGCTGACCTGTCGTGAGTTCCGGGTGTTCCTTCGGCCGCCGCGTTCGCTTCTTCGACTCCTGCGGAAAGAAGCAGGCAACATCCCCCTGACGGGCCTGGCGGCCCTTACAGAGGAATATTGCCGTGCTTCTTGGCCGGCAGAATCTCGCGCTTGGAGCGGAGGAGGCGCAGGCCGCGGACGATCTCGGTGCGCGTCTCGTGCGGCATGATCACCGTGTCGACGTAGCCACGCTCGGCGGCGATGTAGGGGTTCGCCAGCGTGGTCTCGTACTCGTCGACCAGCTCGGCACGACGCGACTCGACGTCGCCGCCCTCGGCCTCGACGGCGGCGAGAGTCTTGCGGTGCACGATGTTGGCCGCACCCTGGGCGCCCATGACGGCGATCTGCGCGGTCGGCCAGGCGACGTTGAGGTCGGCACCGAGGTGCTTGGAGCCCATCACGTCGTACGCACCGCCGTAGGCCTTGCGGGTGATCACCGTGATCAGCGGGACGGTGGCCTCGGCGTAGGCGTAGATCAGCTTCGCGCCGCGGCGGATGATGCCGTTCCACTCCTGGTCGGTGCCGGGCAGGAAGCCGGGTACGTCGACGAACGTGAGGACCGGGATGTTGAACGCGTCGCAGGTGCGCACGAAGCGAGCGGCCTTCTCGGACGCGTCGATGTCGAGGCAGCCGGCGAACTGCATCGGCTGGTTCGCGACCACGCCGACCGGGCGGCCCTCCATGCGGCCGTAGCCGATGATGATGTTCGGCGCGAACATCGACTGGACCTCGAGGAACTCCTCGTCGTCGAGCACGCTCTCGATCACGGTGTGCATGTCGTAGGGCTGGTTCGGGGAGTCCGGGATCAGCGTGTCGAGGGTCCGGTCGAGGTCGCTGATCTCGAGGTCGGCCTCCTCGTCGTACGACGGGGCCTCGTCGAGGTTGTTCTGCGGCAGGTAGGACAGCAGCGCCTTGACGTACTCGAACGCGTCCTCCTCGTCGGAGGCCATGTAGTGCGCGTTGCCCGACTTGGTGTTGTGGGTGCGCGCGCCGCCGAGCTCCTCCATGGTCACCTCCTCGCCGGTGACGGTCTTGATCACGTCGGGACCGGTGATGAACATCGCCGAGGTGCCGTCGACCATGACCGTGAAGTCGGTGACAGCGGGGGAGTAGACGTGCCCGCCGGCGCAGTTGCCCATGATCATCGAGATCTGCGGGATCACACCGGAGGCGTGCACGTTGCGCTTGAAGATCTCGCCGTAGAGGCCGAGCGAGACGACGCCCTCCTGGATGCGGGCACCGGCACCTTCGTTGATGCCGATGATCGGCGAGCCGGTCTTGATCGCGAGGTCCATCACCTTGGTGATCTTCTCGCCGTAGACCTCGCCCAGCGAGCCGCCGAAGACGGTGAAGTCCTGCGAGAAGACGCAGACCTGACGACCGTCGACCGTGCCGTAGCCGGTGACGACGCCGTCGCCGTAGGGACGGTTCTTCTCCAGCCCGAAGGCCACGGAGCGGTGACGGGCAAGCTCGTCGAGCTCGACGAAGGAACCTTCGTCGAACAGCAGCGCGATCCGCTCGCGAGCGGTCTTGCGTCCCTTGGCGTGCTGCTTCTCGATCGCCTTCTCGCTACCGGCGTGCACGGCCTCGTCGAGGCGCCGTTCGAGCTCCTGGAGCTTTCCGGCGGTCGTGTGGATGTCGAGCTGCGGCTCGTTCTCGGCTGTGGTCATGTTGGTGCTGGCCTCCTCGGATGTCCGTGGGCCAATGTAGTGCCCATGACTTCCGCAACCGACCCGCGCCCACCCCTTGACCGCGACCGCCTGCCCGCCAGCGTCGAGATCCTCCCTGCCGTCGGCTCCACCAATGCCGAGCTGGGAAGTCGGGCCCGCAACGGTGCCGCTGACGGCACGGTGGTGGTCACCGAGCACCAGACCGCGGGCCGCGGTCGTCTCGACCGGGTGTGGGAGACGCCGGCCCGTTCCGCGCTGACCTTCTCGCTGCTCAAGCGGCCCGACCTCCCACCTGTCGTGTGGCCGTGGATCCCGCTGGCCACCGGACTCGCCATCCACACCGCGCTCTCCGGCACGGTGCCCGGCCTCGGACTCAAGTGGCCCAACGACGTGCTGGTCGACGGCCGCAAGCTGGCCGGCATCCTCGTCGAGCGCATCGAGACACCGGACGGCCCGGCGGCCGTGATCGGCATCGGGCTCAACGTCTCCACCACGCGCGACGAGCTGCCGGTCGAGACGGCCACCTCACTGGCCCTCGAGTCGGGGGAGGCTCCCGACCGCACGGACCTGCTGAACGGCCTGCTCTCATCTCTTGAGTCCACCCTTGCCGCACTGTCCACGGACCTCGAGTCGGTGCGTACGTCGTACGCCGCCGCGTGCGTGACTGTGGGCAAGGACGTGCGGGTCGAGGTGCCTGCCGGGGAGCCGCTGACCGGACGCGTGACCGGCATCGACACGGGTGGCCAGCTGGTCGTGGAGTCCGCCTCCGGGCAGGTATCCGTGAGCGCCGGTGACGTCATCCATGTGCGGTGACCGATTGTTTGACATGATCTGACCGTGGCCATCTCAAAGAACCTCCTCAACGACGGGGAACACGTCGTCGTCACCACCCGCACGCACGTCAAGGCGCTGTTCCTGCCGATCCTCGTGCTGCTGGTGACCCTGGCTGCCGCTGTCTACCTCAGCGGGCTGGGTGACGGCACGACCGGCAAGGTGATCGACATCGTCGTCTGGGTCGTCGCCGCGATCGTCTTCGTGTGGTGGGTGGTGCGGCCGTTCCTCACCTGGCTGACCACGTCCTACACGTTCACGAACCGGCGCTTCCTCGCCCGCTCCGGCTTCATCGCCAAGGAGGGCCGCACGATCCCGCTCAACCGGATCAGCGGCGTCGACTTCGAGATCGGCGTCATCGACCGCATCTTCGGCTGCGGCACCCTCGTGGTCTCCGATGCCAGCGAGCAGGGCCGGGTCGAGCTCCACGACATCCCGCGGGTCGAGCAGATCCAGCTCCGGGTGGCCGACGAGCTGCACCGCCTGTCGGAGCAGCGCAACGACGATGGCACCTGAGCCCGACCAGCCGCTGAGCCGCGATGACCTGGTAGCGGGCATCCTCGGCACCAGCGCCGAATTTACCGCCGAGCAGATCGCGGTCGAGGCCTCCGTCGAGGTCGAGGTCACCCGTCGCCTGTGGCGCGCCCTCGGCTTCCCGGAGTACGCCGAGGACGAGGTCGCCTTCACCTCCCACGACATGGCCGCCCTGACCCTGCTCCAGCAGACCGTCGACTCCGGGCTCATCGACTTCGACACCGCCCTGAACCTCACCCGCGCCGTCGGTACGACGATGGCCAGGCTGGCCGACTGGGAGGTCGCCACCCTGGTGCCCCAGCTGCCCACCGGGGAGGGGGCTCGCGACAACAGGATGGCCGCGGCCCTGCACATGCTGGAGAAGGTCGGCGAACCCTTCGAGCAGCTGCTCGTCTACGCCTGGCGCCGGCACCTCGCGGCCGCGGCGTCCCGCATCGAGTCGCTGGGCCCCGACGACGAAGAGCTCAAGACCTCCGACGTCACGGTGGGCTTCGCCGACATCGTCGCGTTCAGCGCACTGTCCAACGAGATCGGCGAGGAGCGCGTCGGCGACCTCGTGGAGGTCTTCGAGACCCGCTGCCACGACGTCGTCTCCACGAACCACGGCCGCGTGATCAAGAGCCTCGGCGACTCGGTGCTCTTCATCTGTGACGACCCGGTCAAGGCGCTGGACATCGCCGACGGCATCATCACCGTGATCGGCCGCGACAGCCGCATGCCCGACGTACGCGTGGGACTGGCCAGTGGCGGCGTGGTGATGCGCATGGGCGACGTCTTCGGCCCGCCGGTCAACCTCGCCGCACGACTGACCGCAGTGGCCCGGCGCAACCGCATGATCATCGACGAGGCCACGGCGGCCAGGCTGCCCGCCGACAGGTTCGAGACCCGCCGCCTCCCGGCACGCCCGCTGCGTGGCTTCGGCCTGGTCGAACCCATCTCGGTCCGCCAGCGCTGACAGCGTTAGGGTTCGGGCGTGTCCCACGCTCCTGAACTGGCCCCGACGCTTGCCGTGATCGGCGGCGGACAGCTCGCCCGCATGATGGCCCAGCCGGCCATCGCGCTGGGCCTACCGCTGCGCCTGCTCGCCGAGGCCGAGGGCGTTTCCGCGGCCCAGGTGATCGTCGACCACACCGTCGGCGACTACCGCGACCTCGACACCCTGCGCGCGGTGACCGACGGCTGCGCGGTCGTCACGTTCGACCACGAGCACGTCCCGACCGACCACCTTCACGCGCTCGAGGAGGCCGGCGTCGCCGTACGCCCCGGGCCCGGGGCCCTCGTGCACGCCCAGGACAAGGGCGTGATGCGATCGCGCCTGACCGCGCTGGGCATCCCGTGCCCGCGCCACGCACTGGTCTCGGAGCTCTCCGAGGTCGAGGCGTTCGGCTTCCCGGCGGTGCTCAAGACCACGCGCGGCGGGTACGACGGCAAGGGCGTGTGGGTGGTGCGTTCGGCAGCCGACTGCGCCGATGCGTTCGAGACCGCGGCCGCCTCCGGCGTACGGCTGCTGGCCGAGGAGCTGGTCGACTTCCGCCGTGAGCTCTCGGCCCTGGTCGCCCGGTCGCCCAGCGGCCAGGCCGCGGCCTACCCGGTCGTGGCCTCGACCCAGAAGGACGGCATCTGCCTCGAGGTGATCGCCCCGGCGCCCGACCTGGCTCCCGAGCTGTCCGCGCAGGCGCAGCAGATCGCCCTCACCATCGCCAAGGAGCTCGAGGTCACCGGTGTCCTGGCGGTCGAGCTCTTCGAGACCACCGACGGTCGGGTGCTGGTCAACGAGCTCGCCATGCGCCCGCACAACACGGGCCACTGGAGCCAGGACGGCGCGGTGACCAGCCAGTTCGAGAACCACCTGCGCGCAGTGATGGACCTGCCGCTCGGCTCGCCGGCGACCCGCGCGAAGTGGACCGTGATGGTCAACATCCTCGGCGGCGACGTCGCCGCCGGACGCCTGTACGACGGGTTCCCGCATGCGATGGCGCGAGACCCGTTCCTGCGCGTGCACCTCTACGGCAAGGAGTGGCGCCCGGGCCGCAAGGTCGGCCACGTGAACGCGTACGGCGACGACCTCGACGACTGCCTCGAACGGGCCCGGCACGCCGCGGCGTGGTTCCGCGGCGACCTGGGCAACGAGTCCGAATGAACGTCAGGGAGAGTGAGTGACATGACCGACTCTGCTGCCCGCGTGGGCATCGTGATGGGCTCCGACTCCGACTGGCCGGTGATGCGCGCCGCCGGGGAGATCCTGGACGAGTTCGGGGTGGCCTGGGAGGCCGACGTCGTCTCCGCACACCGGATGCCCGAGGAGATGATCGCCTGGGGCAAGGACGCGGCCGGTCGCGGCATCAAGGTGATCGTCGCCGGTGCCGGCGGCGCGGCACACCTGCCGGGCATGCTCGCCTCGGTCACGCCGCTCCCGGTGATCGGCGTACCCGTGCCGCTGAAGTACCTCGACGGCATGGACTCGCTGCTCTCGATCGTGCAGATGCCGGGCGGCATCCCGGTGGCAGCAGTGGCGATCGGCAACGCCAAGAACGCCGGCATCCTGGCCGCGCGCATCCTGGCCACCGCCGACGACGACCTGCAGCGCAAGCTGGTCGCCTACCAGGAGTCGCTCTCCGAGATGGCCCGCGCCAAGGGCAAGGTCGTCCGCGACGCGCAGAAGCCTCGCAAGACCGGCTTCTGAGTCACTGCCGGACCCGGATCAGTCGATGTCGTCCTCGTCGCCGAGCAGCTCGTCGGGGTACTTCTTCACGTAGGTCTCCATCTGCCCCTTGCGGAGCAGGCCGAACAGCTCGGCGGTCTGGTCCTCCTTGAGCTCGACGATGGAGCCGTACTTGTCGATCGTCGGAGTCGCCGCGATCGGCACGGTCATGAACTTCACGTCCTCGGCCTTGGTGCCGCGCAGGGACAGGGCCAGACCACGGAGGTCGCCGTTCTCCCAGTCCATGTCGACCGTGAGGTGGTCGGTGATCGCCGACAGGGTGTCGGAGAACTGGCGCGGCTTGGTGAGGGTGCCGGCCTCGAGCACCTTCGTCATCAGCGACCGGAGGAAGTTCTGCTGCCGGTCGATGCGGTCGAAGTCGCCACGCAGCAGGCCGTGCCGGGTGCGGACGTACTGCAGCGCCTTCTCGCCCTTGAGGTTGTACTTGCCGGCCTTCCACGTGACGTCCTGCTTCTCGTCGTAGAACGTCTCGGGGATGGTCACCGGCACGCCGCCCACGGCGGTCGACAGGTCCTTGAACCCGGCCCAGTCGATGATCGCGACGTGGTCGAGGCGTACGTCGGTGAGGTGCTCGACCGTGGACAGGGTGCCGACCGGGCCGTACGCCGAGAAGGCCGCGTTGATCTTGTTCTTGTGGGTGGGCTCGCCGTTGTCGTCGTAGATCATCGTGAAGGTGTCGCGGGGGATCGAGACGACATACACGTGCTTCCGGTTGGCCGAGATGTGCACGACCATGATCGTGTCGCTGCGGTACTTGCCGTTCGGCCACTCCTCGGCGTCGACGTCCTCGGCGAGTGAGGTGTCGGCGCTCTCGCCGGCGATCTTCTTCCCGGCGTCGGAGCCCAGGAGCAGGATGTTCACCGCGTCGCCCTTGTTGGGGTCGGGGCGGTTCTCGTCGTCGAGCTTGTCGGTGGAGAAGCGGTCGATGTTGTCGAGCTTGGCGTTGAGCGAGTAGAGGTAGTAGCCGCACGCGCCCACCACGAGCGCCAGGACGGCCACCGACGCGATCAGCGCCTTGGTGTGCTTGCGGCGGAACGCGGTCCACCCGGAACGGGCCCGTCGCCAGCGTGAGGGCGGTGGGGTGTCTGCCTGTTCGGACGCGTCCCCCGGCGGCTCATTCTCCATCGTGTCAGTGTGCCCGGTGCCGCCAAGAACAGACCGCAGGGACACTCACGCACGGTGGTTCACTCGGTGACGCGACCGCGCAGCGACTTCGTCTGTCCGCGCTGCTTCTTCGCCTCGAGCCGTCGGCGCTGGGACCCGCGCGTCGGCTTGGTCGGTCGGCGGGGCGGTGAGGGCGGGGCCAGGGCCTCGCGCAGCAGGACGGCCAGCCGTTCCCGCGCCGCGGCCCGGTTGCGGAACTGGGAGCGGTGTTCGGAGGCCGCGATGATGACCCGCCCGTCGACCAGGCGCGCGGCCAGGTGCCGCATCGCGCGGGCCCGTTGTGCGTCGCTGAGCACTGTCGACTGCGACACGTCGAAGTCGAGCTCGACGCGTGAGTCGGAGGTGTTGACCGACTGACCGCCGGGACCGGGGGAGCGCGAGAAGCGTTCGGTGAGCTCGGCCGCGGGGACGACCAGCCCGTCGGGCAGTCCGGGTCCGGCCCCGACGACGAGGTCCTCGCCGGGCTGGTTCATGAGCCGCGCTTGCCCCACTGGATGGCCGGGCAGGTGTCCATCACCATCGGTACGCCGGCGGCGCGGGTGCGCTCGAAGGCGGCCTCGTCGATCACGCCGAGCTGGAACCAGACGCCCTTCGCGCCGACCGCGACCGCTTCGTCGGCGTACTGTCCGGCAGCCTCGGAACGACGGAAGACGTCGACCACGTCGATCGGGAACGGCACCTCCGCCAGCGTCGCGTAACCCTGCTCGCCGTGGACCACGGGCGCGTCGGGGTGGATCGGCACGATGCGCTTGCCGCGGGCCTTCAGCAACGCCGAGATCGGGTAGGCGGTGCGCTCGGGATTGTCACTGAGTCCGACCACGGCCCACGTCTCACACTCGTCGAGCATGAAGTCGATCGCCTTCTGGTCCTGCCACGTGTCCATGCCGGTCAGCCTAACCACCGCGGGTCAGGGCGTCGCGCACGTCCCGGAGCACCTGGTCGACGTCGGTCGAGCTGGTGTGCACGACGACCGTGGCGCTGGCGCCGGCGGACGGGTCGGCGGTGGCCAGCGCGCGGGTCAGGGCGGCATCGAACTCCGCGTCGACGGCGTCGGTCTCCTCCCGCAGCCAGCGGCGCAGCACGTGGTTGTGCGCCGTGATGACCGCGGCCGCGAGCAGTTCAGCGCGCAGCTCCCCGTCGGGCTCGTTGGCGGTCCAGGTGGCGATGTGCTCCCGGAAGAGCCGCAGGTAGCGCTGGGCGCTGGCGCTCTCGCGGTCCCGCAGCGCCGGGACCGTGCGGGTCAGCCGGTAGCGGGCCCGGGCGGTGGTCCCTTCGTCGAGGTAGTGGTCGAGCACGATGCGGGCCGCTTCGCGCAGCGCCACCTCACGAGTGGTGCCGGTGGCGGTGCCGAGTCGCGCCGCGACCCGGGGGAGGAGCTGCTCGTGGTCGGGGAAGACGACGTCCTCCTTGCCGCGGAAGTGGCGGAAGAACGTGGTGCGGCCGGTGCCGGCCCGGGCGGTGATCTCCTCGACGGTGGTCTCGTGGAAGCCGCGCTCCTCGAAGAGCGCGAACGCCGCGTCGACGAGGCGGGCACGGGTGGAGGTCGGCATGCGAGCCATCTTACGTTGCGCGGTACGTAGTACCATTAGTACGGTACGTCGTACCGCAACGTTCTCAGGAGACCCCTTCGATGTCCGAGCACCCCATGTTTGCCCTGTCCGAGGAACACCAGGCGATCCGCGAGGCCGTCCGCGCGGTCTGTGACGCCAAGGTCGCGCCGTACGCCGCGGAGGTCGACGAGAACGCCCGCTTCCCGCAGGAGGCGGCCGACGCGCTGCTGGCCGCCGACTTCCACGCCGCGCACGTCCCCGAGCAGTACGGCGGCGCCGGCGCCGACGCTCTGGCCACGGTCCTGATCATCGAGGAGGTGGCCCGCGCCTGCGTGTCGTCCTCGCTGATCCCGGCGGTCAACAAGCTCGGCTCGCTGCCGGTGCAGATCGGCGGTTCCGAGGAGCTCAAGGCGAAGTACCTCGGCAAGCTGGCCGCCGGTGAGGGCGGCTTCTCCTACTGCCTCTCCGAGCCCGACGCCGGGTCCGACGCGGCCAACCAGAAGACCCGCGCGGTGCGCGACGGCGACCACTGGGTGCTCAACGGCGTGAAGCGCTGGATCTCCAACGCCGGTGTCTCGGAGTACTACACGGTGCTCGCCGTGACCGACCCGGACAAGCGCACCAAGGGCATCACGGCGTTCGTCGTCGAGAAGTCCGACGAGGGAGTCTCGTTCGGCGCGCCGGAGAAGAAGCTCGGCATCAAGGGCTCGCCGACGACCGAGGTCTACTTCGACAACGTGCGCATCCCGGCCGACCGCATCATCGGTGAGGAGGGCCAGGGCTTCGAGATCGCCATGAAGACGCTCGACCACACCCGCATCACCATCGCGGCCCAGGCCGTCGGTGTCGCCCAGGGCGCCCTCGACTACGCGCTGGACTACGCCAAGGAGCGGATCCAGTTCGGCAAGCCGATCGCCGACCAGCAGGGACTCCAGTTCCTGCTCGCCGACATGGGCATGAAGGTCGAGGCCGCCCGTCAGATGACGTACGCCGCCGCCGGCCGCTCCGAGCGCGGTGACAAGGACCTCACGTTCTTCGGTGCCGCGGCCAAGTGCTTCGCCTCCGACGTCGCCATGCAGGTGACCACCGACGCCGTCCAGGTGCTCGGCGGCTACGGCTACACCCGCGACTACCCGGTCGAGCGGATGATGCGCGACGCCAAGATCACCCAGATCTACGAAGGCACCAACCAGGTGCAGCGCATCGTGATGGCCCGCCAGCTGCTCGCCGGCATCCAGTCGAACCTCTGACCCGTCACCCGAGTCGGCTGCCCGCGCCCACGATTGCCGCCGCGACGTCGCGGATCCGCTGACCGCGGGCGCGGGCGTGGGAGCGGATCCGCTCGAACGCCTCGTCGACCGAGATGCCGCGATCGGCGGAGAGCACGCCCTTGGCCTGCTCGATCACGATCCTCGAGTCGAGCGCGGCCTGGAGCTGGTCGGTGAGGCGGCGCTGCTCGTCGAACAGTGACGCGTTGATGAGGAACGACGTGGCCAGGTTGGCCAGCACGCGGGCGGCGACCAGGTCACTCTCCGACCACTGTCTCGGCGCGGCTGAGTAGAGGTTGACCGCGCCGACCGACCGTCCGGCGAGGCACATCGGCAGGCCGGCAACCGCACGCACGCCGATCGTGCCGGCCAGGGCGACGTACGTCGGCCAGCGGTGCGGCTCGGCGGCGAGGTCGGGTACGACCACGGTCCGTCCGCTGCGGTAGGCCGTGGCGCACGGACCGTCCTGCGAGCCCGCCTGCTGGCGCTCCAGGATGGCGAACTCCTCCGGGACCGCGGCCACGAACTCGAGTCGCCCATCAGGCGCGGCGACCATGACACCACTCCCGGCCAGGCCGAAGAGCTGGGTCAGGCGCTCGGCCAGCTCGGCGAGAATGCTGTCGACGTCGTACGACGCCAGCAGTCGACTGCTGAACTCGGTGAGGGTGTTCAGGAACGACGTGTGGTCGTGCGGCACGTGATACCTCCTGTGGCTGGGAGGGTCTCTCAATCCCTTGTCCTGTACCCAATTCGGGCCATTCCTATTGCCGAGCGCCCCGGATTGGTGCTTGCATGTGACCTGCGTCACTCGGCGCAACCGTCCCAGACCCCGGCGGCCCTCGCATCGGCTCGCCCAGGTGGTTCGGATGGACACTTACGCAGTGGTTCGCCCCGAGTCGCGACCGGTAGGTCCGGTCGCCGGGGAGTCACCTTCGTCGCGCGCCGGGGTGGACGCGCGTTCGGTGGCGCCACGACCCCGGGTGACAGGGGAGTCCGGGCATCGGTGGCGCTACACCTCGGCCGTGCACGCAGCCCGGTCGCTCAGTTCGGGGCCGGCGGTCCGTGGGGGGCCGCCGGACCCGTCCTGAACGGGGCTCAGTCCTTGAGGCCGGTCTCGGTGCAGAGGTCGTTGGAGATGCCCTCGGTGTCGTCGTCCTTGATGTGCTCGAACATCTCCTTCGAGCGCTCGGCGTCCCAGTGGACGGCGAGGTCGGAGATCGGGACGCCGCAGGTCAGGCCGTTGTCGCCGTCGACCCGGGTCATCGCCCACGCGAAACGACCCAGGTCGATGGGGCCGGTGCCCTCACTGACCTTGACCGTGCGGGCGGCCGCCATGTTGAGCTTCCAGTAGCGGATCGGGTTGATCACCGACCACGGCGAGACGGCTTTCGACCCGACCGCGGAGACCACCTCGCGCTGGTGCTTGGCACGGGTGATGTCGCCGAACTGCGGGTCGGTCTTGCGGGAGCGCGCGTAGCCGAGGGCGGTGACGCCGTCGGCCTCCTGGCAGCCCTTCTCGATCTTGAGGTTGGCCTGCTTGTCCGTCATGTCCTTCGTGGGACAGATCTCGATGCCGCCGACCGCGTCGACCACGTCGACGAACCCGCCGAAGCCGATCTCGACGTAGTGGTCGATCTTGATGCCGGTGTTGTGCTCGATGGTCTTGATCAGCAGCTTCGGTCCGCCGCCCTTGTAGGCGTCGGGGTTCGTGGTGCCGTTGATCTTCGCCGTGCCGTGGCCGGGGATCTCCACGAGGGAGTCGCGCGGGATCGACATCAGCAGGTTCGGGCCCTTGCCGGTGTGCAGCAGCATGATCGTGTCGGTGCGCTGGCCGACGTCGCCGCCGGTGCCGAGCTTCTTGCGCTCCTCCTTGGAGAGGTCCGCGCGGGAGTCGCTGCCGACCACGAGGTACGTCGTACCGTCCTGGTCGTCGGGGCGGTCACCGCTCGGGAAGGCGTCGACGGTCGAGATCTTGTTGAACGCGAAGATCGGCGTCGCGATCAGGAAGGCCAGCCACAGCAGCAGCAACAGCATCAGCCAGCGCAGCGGGCGGAACCGCGGTCGGCGTACGCCGAACCCGCGACCGCCTCCCGAGGGCGGCTGCTGGCCCGGTGGCGGTGCCAGGGGCCGGTTGGGCTGCGCCGTGTTCGGCTGCTGGCCGGGCGGCGGGGGTGTGCGGTACGGCTCTGCTGAGGGCATGACCTGCGTGTGCTCCGGGCCTGGGTCGGGACGGTTCGCAGTGGGCGGGACCTGTCCTTGCGGGATGATCTGGGTGGCGTCGTCGTCTGACTGCGGACGGCTCTTGCCGTAGAGCCATTCGTACTCAGGGGTGCCCGGTTCGGGCCCTTGGGGGCGGTCAACCATGAGGCAGACGCTACCGGGCAGGGCGTCGGTCACCGCTAATCTGCTCGCCATGACCGTTCCCCTGCCCGACCAGCCAGCCAGTCGGCCGCCGACGTATTCCAGGGTGTCGCTGGCCGAGATGATGCACGGAACCTCCGCCAACCTGCTCGGCAACGTGCACGGCGGCGACATCATGAAGCTGGCCGACTCGACGGCGGGCGCGGCGGCCCAACGGCACAGCGGAGGCCCGGCGGTCACGGCCGCCCTGGACGAGATGGCCTTCCTCGAGCCCGTGCACGTGGGCGACATCGTGCGTACGACGGCGCAGGTCAACTGGGCGGGCCGTTCGTCGATGGAGATCGGCGTGCGGATCGAGGCGGAGCCGTGGTCCGACGCGTCCGGACACCCGCTGCACGTCGCCTCGGCGTACTTCGTCTTCGTGGCCATCGACGAGGCCGGCCACCCGCGCACCGTTCCGAGCATCGAGCCCACCACTCCCGACGAGGTACGGCGACTCCGCGAGGCCGAGATCCGTCGCGCGCACCGCCTGGCCAAGAAGCAGGAGATCGAGTCCGGTCGGAACGATTCGGCGCGTCGCACCACGATGTGACTGGTGTGACTGGTGATACTGGCTGACGTCACTGATTACTTCCCCGATCAGAGAGGCTCAGTCGATGCCACCCGCATCTTCCCCCGGGTTGCACGATCGCCAGAGCGGTAACGCCAGAGAGGCGGACCGTGCAGCGAAGGTGCGCTTCCGGCGCGCCATCACCTTGATGGTGATGACCCTGGTCGTGCCCGGCTCCGCGCAGCTCGTGGCCGGCAACAAGCGCATCGGCCGGATCGCGATCCGCATCTGGATGGGCCTCATCGCCACCAGCGTCCTGCTGTTCCTGATCACCCTGGTCTGGCACAAGTTCGCCTTCAAGATGGCCTTCAACCTCGGCGCCCTCGACCTGGTCCGACTGCTCATGATGGGCATCGCGATCGGCTGGGCCGCCCTGTTCGTCGACGCCTGGCGCCTCGGCCAGCCACTGACCCTGGTCAAGAACCAGCGGCTCATGGCGGTCGGCGTCAACGGCGTGCTCTGCTTCACCGTCGCCGGCACCCTGCTCTTCGGTGCCCACCTGGTCACCGTCCAGCGGGACTTCGCGGCGATGTTCGCCAACGGGAAGGTCAGCGACGCCGAGCACGGTCGCTACAACGTGCTCCTGATGGGTGGCGACTCCGGCGCCGGGCGCTGGGGCCTGCGCCCCGACTCCATGACGATCGCCAGCATCGACGAGGAGACCGGCCGCACCGTGCTGATCGGTCTTCCGCGCAACCTCGAGAACTTCAAGTTCAAGAAGGGGTCGGTGATGGACGAGCAGTTCCCCGACGGCTTCGACTGCGAGGGCTGCTACCTCAACGGCGTCAGCACCTGGGCCGGCGACCACACCGACCTGTTCGGCAAGTCGAAGTCTCCGGGCATCGACGCCACGATCATGGCGGTCGAGGGCATCACCGACCTCAAGATCAACTACTGGGCGATGGTGAACCTCCAGGGCTTCAAGGACCTCGTCGACGCGGTCGGTGGCGTGACCGTGACGGTCCGCGACCGAATCCCGGTCGGCGGCCTCGGCAGCGACGTCACCGGCTACATCGAGCCCGGCACCCGCAAGCTCAACGGCCACGACGCGCTCTGGTACGCCCGCTCCCGCGAGGGCTCGGACGACTACTCACGCATGGCCCGCCAGAAGTGCATGATGAACGCGATGGCCACCCAGGTCAGTCCGCAGAAGGTGGTCAGCAACTTCGGCGAGATCGCCGAGGCGGGCGGCTCGATGATCGAGACCAACCTTCCGCGCAGCGAGTTCGCGACGTTCATCGACCTCGCACTCAAGGCCAAGGACCAGAAGATCTCGTCGGTCTCGATCGTCCCGCCGGCGATCAATACGGCCGACCCCGACCTGGCCAAGATCAAGGCGATGGTCAAGAAGGGCATCGACAAGGCCGAGGGCAAGGCCGGCAAGCCGGGCAAGGCCAGGAAGAACGCCTCCACCAACGGCGCCGCGATCGGCACCCGCGACGAGGGCTACGCCGCCAACGCCTCCGAGGACCTCGCCGCTGCCTGCTAATCCGACTTCCCCCTCTAGGGTGGTCGCCGTGCCGACCCCATCCCACGCCCGACGCATCGTTGCGGTCGTCGTGACGTTCAACCGGTTGTCGCTGCTCCAGGGACTCCTCGAGCGCCTGCGTCGTACGCCGGACGTCACCGAGATCGTCGTCGTCGACAACGCGTCGACCGACGGTACGGGTGAGTGGCTGGCCGGCCAGGACGCCGACGGTGCCGTCCCCTTGCGGGCGGTCACGCTGGGCGACAACCGCGGCGGTGCGGGCGGGTTCCACGAGGGGATGCGGATCGGCCTCGAGCGTGACGCCGACCTGCTCTGGCTGATGGACGACGACGGCATGCCTGACGACGACTGCCTGGCCCTGCTCCTCGAGCACGACGGCACCCTCGACTTCTGGGGGCCGGTGGTGGTCGACCAGGACGACGCCGAACGGCTCGTCTTCCCGATCCGCCTGCCCGGGGGCACCACGGTGGTGCACGACCTGGCCGACGTACGCGCCGCGGCCGCTGACGGGCGCATCGACGACATCGTCATCCCGTTCAACGGCGTGCTGGTCACCCGTGACCTGGCCGAGCGGATCGGTCTGCCGCGTGCCGAGTTCTTCATCTGGGGCGACGACCACGAGTACCGCCTGCGCGCCGAGAAGGCCGGCGCCCGCATCGCCACGGTCGTGGACGCCACGGTGCGTCACCCCTCGGTCGGCAGTCTCGGTACGCCGATGATGTTCGGCCGCACGACGTACAACCACTCGCCGTCCGACCTGAAGCACTACTGCATGGCCCGCAACAACGTGGTCAACCTGCGCACCTACCGCGGATTGCCGCACGTGCTCGCCTTCATCGTGAAGACCGTGTGGTTCTACGCCTTCACCCGCCCCTCCCCGAAGCGGCTCGCGCTGAGCGCCCGGGGCATCGGCGCCGGGCTGCGCAACGACTTCACCGGCCACGGGAGGTTCCTGGCATGAGTGAGCGCATCGCGGTCGTGATCGTCACCTACAACCGGGCCGACCTCCTGGCCGGCATGCTCGACGGGCTGGCCGCCCAGACCCGGGCACCCGACGCGGTCTTCGTGATCGACAACGCCAGCGCCGACCACACCCGCCAGGTGCTCGACCGCGACGACCTCCCGCTGCAGGTCACCCACAGCGACGACAACCTCGGCGGAGCCGGCGGCTTCCACCTCGGCGTCAAGCAGGCGTACGACGCCGGGTTCGACCGCATCTGGCTGATGGACGACGACGTCGTGCCCGCGCCCGACTGCCTGGCCGTCCTGGCCGCCCACGAGGGCCCGTGCCTGATGGCAGTGCGCGAGGACCTCGCCGGCAACCTCGTCGAGAAGTCGGCGATGCACTTCGACCTGAGGAACCCTTTGCGGATCCGGCCGAAGACGGCCAGCGTCGACCAGGCCTACGCCTCGCGGGCCGACCTGCCGGCGGAGGTGCCGATCGAGGTGGTCGCCTTCGAGGGCTTCATGGTGCACCGTCGGGTGATCGACGAGATCGGCCTGCCCGACCCGTCGTACTTCATCTTCTACGACGACGCCGACTTCGCGATCCGCGCCCGGCGGGCCGGGTTCACGATCCTCGCGCTGCGCGACGCCGTGCTCGTGCGCCAGCTCGACTTCAACCAGCAGCACGCCCTGGACACGTGGAAGGGGTTCTACATGTTCCGCAACCTCTTCGTCGTCCACTTCCGGTACGGCGAGAACGCGCTCGTGCGACTCAAGCCGTGGCTGATCGTGATCGCCGTGCTGCTGCTCAGCCCGCTCCGCGGTGGCCGTGCGGAGGCTGCCAACGTGATCAAGGCCATCCGGTCGGCGCGCCACATGCGGCAGCCACCCGGGGCCGTACCGCCCGCTCGCTAGACTGACCGCCGCACCAATTGCTGAGGAGACCCCCTTGTCTGACCCCGACCTCGTCGTCGTCGGTTCCGGATTCTTCGGGCTGACCATCGCCGAACGCAGCGCCAACGAGCTGGGCCTCAAGGTGCTCGTGCTCGAGCGACGGCACCACCTGGGCGGCAACGCCTACTCGGAGGCCGACCCCGAGACCGGTATCGAGATGCACGTCTACGGCGCGCACCTCTTCCACACCTCCAACGAGAAGGTCTGGGAGTACGTCAACCGGTTCACCAGCTTCACGAACTACCAGCACCGCGTGTTCGGCCAGTACGACGGCCAGGTCTACTCGCTGCCGATGAACCTGGCGCTGATCAACTCGTTCTTCGGCAAGATGCACACTCCCGACGAGGCGCGCGCGCTGATCGCCGAGCAGGCCAGCGAGTTCGACACCGCCGAGGCCGGCAACTTCGAGGAGAAGGCGATCTCGCTGATCGGGCGCCCGCTCTACGAGGCGTTCATCAAGGGCTACACCGCCAAGCAGTGGCAGACCGACCCCACCAAGCTGAGCGCGGACATCATCACCAGGCTCCCGGTGCGCTACAACTTCGACAACCGCTGGTTCAACGACAAGTACGAAGGCCTGCCGGTCGACGGCTACACCGCCTGGCTGACCAAGATGGCCGAGCACCCCAACATCGAGGTCCGGCTCGAGACGGACTTCTTCGCGGTCGCCGACGAGTTCAAGGGCAAGGTGCCGATCGTCTACACCGGCCCCGTCGACGAGTACTTCGACAACTCCGAGGGCCGCCTCTCGTGGCGCACCGTCGACCTCGAGGCCGAGGTCAAGGAGGTCGACGACTTCCAGGGCTGCGCGGTGATGAACTACAACGACCAGGACGTGCCCTGGACCCGCATCCACGAGTTCAAGCACTTCCACCCCGAGCGCACCTACATCTCGGGCAAGACGGTGATCGTCCACGAGTACAGCCGCTTCGCTGAGGACGACGACGAGCCGTACTACCCGATCAACACCGCGGAGGACCGCGAGAAGCTGCTGAAGTACCGCGAGCTCGCGAAGAAGGAGCCGATGGTGCTGTTCGGTGGCCGCCTCGGCACCTACAAGTACCTCGACATGCACATGGCGATCGGGTCCGCGCTGTCGATGTTCGAGAACAAGCTCAAGCCGCACTTCGCCGAGGGTGTCGCGCTCACGAGCGGAGGAGTCGACGAATGACCGTCACCCGCCTGCTGCAACGCCAGATCCTCCCGATCGACCGCGACACCGACGTCTTCCCCCTGTACGTCGACCTCGAGGAGGCCGTCCTCGACGCAGACCGCCACGACGTGGGCGGCAACCGGGCGGCCAAGGACCTCAACAACGCCGCGATCCGGCAGTCGACCTCCACCGGGCGCAAGCTGCACCCCGACCAGATCGAGTCGCGCACGGCCCTGCGGGTCGAGCCGACCCAGGTGCTCTCGTTCGGGACCTACTTCAACGCGTTCCCGGCTGCCTACTGGCGCCGCCACACGGTCGTCACCGACGTCACGCTCACCGTGAAGGTGTCCGGCCGTGACTCAACGGTGATCGTCCACAAGTCGATGGCCAAGGGTCACTCGCAGCGGGTCGACACGGCCACCGTCGAGGGCGATTCCGGCACGTTCACGTTCGACCTGACCCTCAAGCCCTTCGTCGACGGCGGCTGGTACTGGTACGACGTCGTCGCCGGTGACGACGGCTGCACGGTCGACAGTGCCGAGTGGACCGCCGAGGTCCCCGACGACCGCGCCGACCACGGCACCGCCGACATCTGCATCACCACGATGAACCGGCCCGACTTCTGCGCCAAGCTGCTCACCCAGATCGGCGATGACCCCGCGCTGGCGCCCTACCTCGACACCGTCATGGTGATGGAGCAGGGCACCCAGCCGGTCACCGAGTCCGAGTTCTTCGTCGACGCCGAGAAGGCGCTGGGGGAGCGGCTCCGGGTCATCGTCCAGGGCAACCTGGGCGGCTCCGGCGGCTACGCCCGCGGCCAGCTCGAGAGCCTGCGCAAGGGCACCGCGACGTACGCCCTGATGATGGACGACGACGTCGTGTGCGAGCCCGAGGGCGTGATCCGCGCCGTCACGTTCGGCGACCTCGCCAAGACCCCGACCATCGTCGGTGGCCACATGTTCAACATCTACAACCGCACCCAGCTGCACTCGTTCGGCGAGATCGTGCAGCCGTGGCGGTTCTGGTGGCAGACCCGGCTCGACGGCTACGCCCAGTGGGACTTCGGGGCCCGCAACCTGCGCTCGGCCCGCTGGTTGCACAAGCGTGCCGACGTCGACTTCAACGGCTGGTTCATGTGCCTGATCCCGCGGGTGGTCCTGGAGGAGATCGGGCTGTCCCTGCCGATCTTCATCAAGTGGGACGACTCCGAGTTCGGCCTGCGGGCCAAGGACGCCGGCTTCCCGACGGTCTCGTTCCCGGGTGCCGCCGTGTGGCACGTGCCGTGGAGCGACAAGAACGACGGCGTCGACTGGCAGTCCTACTTCCACCACCGCAACCGCATCATCGCGGCGCTCCTGCACTCGCCGTACGAGCGGGGCGGGCGCATGGTCCGTGAGAGCTTCAACCACCAGGTCAAGCACCTCGCGTCGTTGCAGTACTCCACCGCCGAGCTGCGCCACCTGGCCATGGAGGACGTCCTCGCGGGGCCGCATGCGCTGCACGGTGAGCTGGCCACGAAGCTGGGCGACGTCAACGCCTTCCGCAAGCAGTTCAGCGACGCACAGCTGCATGCCGACCGTGACGCGCTGCCTCCGGTGCGACGCAAGAAGCCGCCGAAGAAGGGGAAGTCCGACATGGACATCCCCGGCCGGTTGAGCACGCTGATCACGGCCGGGCTGGCCCCGATCCGTCAGCTGCGGCCGGTGCGCGAGATGTCGAAGGACTTCCCCGAGACCGAGCTGACCGCCATGGACTCGGCCTGGTACAACCTCGTCAAGTACGACTCGGCCGTGGTCTCCATGAACGACGGGACCTCGGTGGCGCTCTACAAGCGTGACCCCGAGAAGTACCGCGACCTCCTCAAGCGCACGATCGCGATCCACCGTCGCTTCCACAACGAGTGGCCCCAGCTGGCGGCGCAGTACCGCGACGCCCTCAAGGAGATCACCTCGCCCGAGACCTGGGAGCAGACCTTCGGGATCGCTCCCGAGGACGACAGGTGAGCGCCACCCGCACTGTCGACGCCCCACTCGTTCCGCCGTCGGGCGGCCAGGGGCTCGGCGAGGTCTTCCGGCGCCGCTACCTGCTGCGGCTCCTCGTACGCCGGGAGATCAGCGCGCGCTACCAGGGGTCGTTCCTGGGGTTCCTGTGGTCCTACATCAACCCGTTGTCCCAGTTCTTCATCTACTGGTTCGTGATCGGCCTGGTGATGGGCCTGCACAAGGACGTCCAGAACTTCGCGATCCACATGTTCACCGGCATCATCGTGGTGCACTTCTTCACCGAGACGTTCAACGCCGGCACGCGCTCGATCGTGCGCAACAAGGCCTTGGTCAAGAAGATGGCCATGCCACGCGAGATGTTCCCGGTCGCCTCGATGCTGGTCTCCGGCTTCCATGTCCTGCCACAGCTGGTGATCCTGCTGGGGGTCTGCCTGCTCTACGGGTGGACGCCGACCGTGCTGGGCATGTGCGCGCTGGTTCTCGCCCTGCTGGTCATCGCCATCCTGGGCACCGCCCTGGCCCTGCTGTTCAGCGCGGCCAACGTGTTCTTCCGCGACTTCGGCCAGCTGGTCACCATCCTGACCAACTTCGTGCGCTTCGGCGTGCCGATGATCTACCCCTACAGCATGGTCCACGAGCGGTTCCACGGGCACACGGAGATCTACCTGGCCAACCCCATCGCCCAGGCCGTGCTGCTCATGCAGCGCGCGTTCTGGGTGGGCACGACCGACGACCCGGACAAGACGATCGTCGAGCACATGCCCGACCACCTGTTCACCCGGGGGCTCATCAGTGTGGGCGTCTGCCTCGTGCTGCTGGCCATCGCCCAGTGGGTCTTCTCCCGCCTCGAGAACAAGATCCCGGAGCGCCTCTGATGTCCGAAGCCATCGTCGTCGACGAGGTCAGCAAGTCCTTCACCATGCAGTACCACCGCACGATGAAGCAGATGGCCGTGGCCATGACCAAGGGCCAGGACCTCCGCGAGCAGTTCCTCGCGCTCGACAAGGTGTCCTTCACCGTCGAGCAGGGAGAGTCCATCGGGCTGATGGGCCTCAACGGCTCGGGCAAGAGCACGCTGCTCAAGCTGGTCAACGGCATCATGCGACCCGACTCGGGCTCGGTGCTCACCCGTGGCCGCATCGCCGGCCTGATCGCCACGGGAGCCGGGTTCCACCCGCAGCTCTCCGGGCGCGAGAACATCTACCTCAACGCAGCGGTGCTGGGCATGAGCGAGGCCGAGACCAACCGCAAGTTCGACGACATCGTCGAGTTCGCCCAGGTCGGCAAGTTCCTCGACACCGAGGTGGGCCACTACAGCTCGGGCATGTTCGCCCGGCTCGGGTTCGCGGTGGCTGTGCACGTCGACTCCGACATCTTCCTCGTCGACGAGGTGCTCGCGGTGGGGGACAAGCCGTTCAAGAAGAAGTGCATCGAGAAGATGCAGGAGATCCGCGCCGAGGGCCGCACGATGTTCTACGTGAGCCACGCGCCCGGCTCGGTCCGCAAGATGTGTGACCGGGTGATCGTGCTCGAGAACGGTCGCGTCGGCTTCGACGGCGACGTCGTCCAGGGCATCCGCTACCTGAAGTACGACTCCTCCGACGAGGGCCTGCCCGAGGACGAGCAGACCGACGACGAGCTGGGCTCCGACGTCTGAGTTCGAGGGCGTGAAGCCCCTCTCGACTTGACATTTCTTCAAGTCATCGGCGTGTCGACTGGAAATTACACGTTTGTAGTTACTCAGAAACCCTTGCGGTGACCCATGTGACTGGTGTGAAACTTGGTACTCGTGTGAATCTTCCCCCGCACTGGAGTACCCAAATATGCGCCCCAACAAGGCTCGTTTCGTCACCGCCTGCCAGCAGATCCTGGCTCTCGGTGCGGTAGTCGCCGTCCTGGCTCCCGCCGCCAATGTCATCTCCCTCGACGTCGTCGGGACCCGTCCGGGCACCCAGGCGCAGGAGGCTCCCGAGGTGGCCGCAGAGGCGCCCTCGACGGCCCTGCCGGGTGGCAACGCCCAGCCGGCCCGGGCCGCCGACGAGGGCGGGGCCGGTGCCGACGAGGAGGAGGCGGAGGTCGAGACCGCGCCGGTCGAGCCCGTCGTCAACGAGTTCGAGATGGCCGCCGCGACGACGGAGCCCGAGGCGGACCAACCCGAGGCAGAGCAGGCCGAGGCGGACCAGCCCGAGGCGGACCAGCCCGAGGCGGACCAGCCCGAGGCGGGTGCACCGAAGACGCAGGCACCCGAGCGCTCGGTGGCCCCCCGCAAGGCGGCCACCGCTGGTCCGACCGAGATCCTCAGCGACATCGAGGAGGTCACCGGGTACGGCGCGGTCGGTGTCACGTGGGGCAATGGCGAACAGGTCGACGAGGACCAGATCGCGGTCTCGGTGCGCACCCGCACCGACGGCGTCTGGTCGGCGTGGATCCCCATCGACTACCACGACGACCACGCGCCCGAGGCGAGCAGCCCCGAGGCCACCAAGGAGCGTCCCGGCACCGACGCGATGCTGGTCGGCGAGGTCGACGAGGTCCAGGCCAGGGCCGTGCTGGCCGACGGCGTCTCCGCCCCGGCCGACATGAAGCTCGCCGTCATCGCGCCGGGCACCGGCACCACCGAGGTGGAGCAGCCCGCGATCGACACCGCCAAGCTCGGGCAGGGCGAGTCCGAGGCCAGCGAGCCCGGCAACGGCGGGGACGGCGCGGAGTTCGACTCGAGCGAGGGCAAGCTCGCCATGCAGGCGACGACGTACACGCGCAAGCCCAAGATCTACTCCCGGGCCCAGTGGGGCGCCAACGAGCGGATGCGTGACGCCAGCTCGCTGCGCTACTACGAGGTGCACGCCGGCTTCGTCCACCACACGGTGAACGCCAACAACTACACGCGTGAGCAGGTGCCGGGCATCATCCGCAGCATCTACGCGTACCACACGCAGAGCCGCGGCTGGAGCGACGTGGGCTACAACTTCCTGGTCGACAAGTTCGGTCGCATCTGGGAAGGCCGGTACGGCGGCGTCGACCGCCCCGTCGTCGGCGCCCACACCCTCGGCTACAACGACTACTCGTTCGCGATGTCGGCGATCGGCAACTTCGACGTCGCCCGTCCGCCGGCCGTGATGATCGACGCCTACGCGCGCCTCTTCGCGTGGAAGCTGTCGCTGCACGGCATCGACGCGTCCAGCACCAGCCAGCGGGTCGGCTCGAGCACCTTCAAGGCGATCAACGGCCACCGCGACGCCGGCTCGACGGCGTGCCCCGGCAGGTACCTCTACGCCCAGATCCCGGCGATCAGGACCAAGGCCGCGCAGTACCAGGCCGACTGGAGTGGCCGGAACCTGGTCACCAACGTGGTGAGCACGGCCTATCCCGACATCCTCCTCCGCAGGGCTTCGGACAAGGTGGGATTCGCCCTGCCGACACAGGGCTACCTGCGCTGGAAGGCCGCCGTCACGTCCTCCACCGGCTGGTCGCGGTACGACGCCGTGGTGGCCACGCCGGACGTGACCGGTGACGGCCTGTCCGACGTGATCGTGCGCAACGGCACGACCAGGGTCACCTCGATCCGTCCGGGTGACGGCAAGGGAGGCTTCGGCGCCGCGACCGGGTCGATGTCGACGGTCGGTTCGATGGACCAGATCACCGCGGTCGGCGACGTCCACCGCAACGGCTTCAACGACTTCGTGGCCCGTGACCCGAAGACCGGCTACCTGCACCTCTACCGCGGCACGTCGAAGCACACCTTCAGCCGGGTCGTGGCGAGCACGTCATGGGGCAACTACGTCAAGACGATCGGCGCCGGCGACACCAACCGCGACGGGTTCGCCGATGTCTACAGCATCGACAAGGCCGGTGTCCTGTGGTTCCACGCCGGCACCGGCACGAAGTCGTTCAAGGCGCCCGTGCGGATGGCTGGAGCCTGGGCCGGGTTCGACCTGGTCACCGGCACGGGCGACTTCACCGGCGACGGCATCGGTGACCTCTACGCGCGCAGTAAGAGCAGCCATCTCGCCTACGTCTTCCCGGGCAGGGGCAACGGCACCTTCGGCCACTGGCTCGGCCCGTTCGGCCGGATCGGCACCATGACGCCGGCCGGAGCCGCGGACGTGATCGGCACCAAGTCGCCCGACGTGCTCGCGCTCAGCGGCGACACCCTCAAGGTGATCCCCCACAACGGCACCCAGAACACCAGCGGCCTGGTGCGTACGACGGTCAAGGGTTTCGCCGCCGCCAACGCCTTGCTCAACGTGGGCGACTGGGACCGTGACGGCCACGGCGACATGGTGATCCGCAACGCGTCCACCGCGAAGCTGGAGCTGATCCGCGGACTGGGTGGCAACAGGTTCGCCGAGCCCGTCGTGATCGGCACGGGCTGGTCCAGGGTGGGCCTGCTCTCGGCAGTCGGCGACACCACCGGCGACGGGTTCCCGGACCTCATGGGCCAGCCCTCGGGTGCCGCCATGCGGATCTACCCGGGTGCCGGCAAGGGATTCCGGCGCAGCTACGTCGCCCGCGGGGCGATCAGCGCGTTGCGCCAGGTCGGCATCGGCCGCTGGGACGCCGACGGAGCGCCGGACAACCTGTTCCGGGTCGGCAGCAAGATCGTCAAGTACACCGGCAACGGTCCGGGCGGGCTCTCCGGTTCGCCGGTGACGCTGAACACCGTCAGCCTCACGCCGTACGACTGGGTGATCAGCCCGGGTGACATCGACCGGGACGGTCGGCCCGACCTCGTGGTCCGCCGCAAGTCCGACGCGACCCTGTGGGTCCTGTCGGGCCGCCCGGGTGGCTTCGGAACGCCGAAGTTCCTGGCCGAGGGCATGAAGGGCTTCGACCTGGCGGGCTGAGTGAGGGCAGGACCGGGTCAGACCACCCAGCGCGCCGTCGCGCGTTCGTCCGCAACCCGACGTTCGATCCGGTCGGGGTCGGCGTTGCGGATCCAGATTCCTGAGCCGCCACTGACAAGTGGCGCCAGGAGACCGGCGAGTCCCCGTGGGGAAGCGGGGTTCGCCGTGGTCAGCAGGCGCCCGCCGGCGACGTAGTCAGGGACTTCGTCGCCGGCGGGCGTCAGCACGTCCTGCTGGGTCCGTCCGGCCAGGGCCGGGTCGTCGGGGGTGGGCGGGTCCCACGGGATGAACGAGTCCGGCTGCGACCACACCTCGGCGCCGAAGTCGTGGACGCCCTCGGGCAACGGGTCGCGGAATCGGACACCCAGCGGCAGCAGGGCCGAGGCGAGGACGGTGCCGGAGTCGGCGTACCTCTCGAGGCCGTCGGGTCCGCAGACCGTCAGGTCGGCCGGCTGCTCAGCGTCGAACGACACGACCAGGCCCGCGTTCCAGGCCGCACCGACGAAGACCGGTGCCAGCCAGTGCGTCGGCAGGTCGACGAGCACGGTGTCCCCGCGCTCGAGGTCGAACTCCTCGACGAACAGGCTGGAGGTCTTCGCCACCCAGTTGGCGTACGTCGCCACCGACAGCTCCACCCGCTCGCCGGTCGCGTCGTCGTAGAACGTCACCAGCGGCCGGCCGGGGTCGGCCCGGAGCAGGTCGGCGAGCAGGGCGGGGAAGGTGGCGGCCATGCGCACAGCCTAGGAGGCGCCACCTTAGGCTGTTCCCATGACTGAGCTTCCCCCTCCCGAGGCCGTGATCGTCGCCGGCGGGTTCGGCACCCGGCTGCTGCCTCTCACCGCACGGCGCCCCAAGCACCTGCTCGACGTGGGCGGGGTCCCGTTCCTCGAGCACCAGATCGCCCGTCTCGCCGAGGCGGGGGTCGAGCACATCGTGCTGGCGACGTCGTACCAGGCCGACATGTTCGCGCCGGTGCTCGGCGACGGCAGCCGGTGGGGCGTGCGGCTCGACTACGTGCTCGAGGAGGAGCCGCTCGGCACCGGCGGCGCGATCCGCAACGTCGCCGGCGCGCTCACCGACGACCCGAACGGTGCGGTCATCATCCTCAACGGCGACGTCCTCTCGGGGCACGACCTTGCCGGTCAGCTGGCCGACTTCCGGGCCGGCCGCAACGGTCGCCGGGTCGACGTCTCGCTCCACCTCGTCGAGGTGGAGGACGCGCGCGCGTTCGGCTGCGTGCCGACCGACGAGGAGGGCCGGGTGCTCGACTTCGTCGAGAAGTCCGACCATCCGGTGACCAACCAGGTCAACGCCGGCTGCTACATCTTCCGCCGCGACATCATCGACACCATCGCGCCCGACACCGTCGTGTCGGTCGAGAGGGAGACCTTCCCCGGCCTGGTCGCGGACGGTCGCCTGGTGGTCGGCTTCGTCGAGACCGCCTACTGGCGTGACGTCGGCACGCCGGCGGCCCTGGTCGCGGCCTCGCGCGACGTCGTGCTCGGCACGGCGCCCACGCCCGCCGTCGACGCCGTGGAGTCCGGCGCCCGGGTCGACCCGTCGGCGTCGGTCGCGGGCACGGCGACCGTCGGCGGTGGATCCGTCGTGATGGCCGACGTCGTCATCGACGACGCCGCGGAGATCAGCGGCAGCGTGCTCATGACCGGGGCCAGGATCGGCGCGGGTGCGCGCATCACGGACTCGGTGGTCGGCCCGGGGGCGGTCGTGGGCGAGAAGGCCGTGCTCACGGAGGCCACCCTCGGCGACGACGCCACCATCGGTGCCTCGGTCACCCTGCCCGCCGGGGAACGCGTCGACTGCGGTGAGGCACGCGAGGGCTGAGCACGGCCCACACACCACAGGTCCACACACCACGAACGAGCCGGGCCCGAACTGATCATCAGTTCGGGCCCGGCTCGTCGTTCGACTGGCATCACATGCCGTTCGGCTCCGGGGAGTCGAAGTAGTCGTACTCGGTCATGAAGTCGTAGAGCGCCTCACCCGAGACCTTGGGGCAGTACTGCCAGACGCCGACCTGCTTGGACCCGTCGGCGTCCGCGCCGCCCTTCGACCAGTGCGTGATCGAGACGTGCGTGCCGTCGGGGAACGCCTTGCCGTCGGACTTCAGCCAGGGCACCGCCTTGAACTTCAGCCGCTGGTTGTTGGTGCCCTTGAGCTTGCGCGCGATGGCCTGGAGCTCGGTCATCTGCTCGTCGTCGTCGGCGATCGTCTCGTCGTACCAGATGATCGTGTAGCCGTGCTCGAGGTTGTGCACGAGCATCTCGACCCGGGGACGGTCGTCCTTGGTGTAGAGCTTGCGGTCCGGGGTGTCCGGGACCTCCTCGTGCTTGCCGAAGGCCGGGGGCGCGTCCTTGTAGTCGATGTCGGTGCCCGCCGGGACGTGCTCCTGCTCACCGGTCGCCTTCTTGGTGATGATGTCCTGGCACGAGCTGGCAGGCGCACCGATGCCGGAGATGTCGACGTTCTTGAACTCCCGCAGGTCCCACCAGTTCTTGATCGGCCGGTAGGCGGCGAGTCCGATGATCACGACCGCGATGAGCACGCAGACGCCGACGATCACCAGGCCCTGGCGCTTGTCGGCGCGCTTCTGCTGGTTGCGGAGCTGGTCGGCGACTTCGCGTCGGCTGACCTTCTTGGAATTGGCCACGAATCAGGCTTCTCTCACGGTCGTGTGGGGAGTACGTCGGCAGAGTCTACGGACAGTCCGGTTGAAAGGTGATGTCGACGGTCGCCCCGGCGTCGACGGGCATGGCCGTGACCGACCAGCCGAACGCGAACGCCAGGGTCTGCAGCCGCGCGAGCTCGTCGTCGTACGGCGCGCTGAGCCCGGTCGAGACGGTGCCGGGGCCGACCTCGACGTCCACCGTGTGGCCGAGCACCTCGGCAACCGCGGAGGCCAGGTCCACTGCCGGGGCAGGGCTGCCGAACACCTCGGCGCCGGTGCCGGCCAGGGCACGGACGACGGCTTCGCGGGACCCGTAACCGAAGAGGTCGGTGCCGTCCTCGCGGATCAGCGCGCTTGCCCCGGTGCCGTGGTCGCCCGCCGCGAGCACCAGGTCGGCGCGTCCGCGGACCACTGCGAAGGGACGGGCCGCGAGCTTGCCGCCGGCGAGCTCCGCGGCGCCGGCGAGCTCGTCCGCGACCGCGGGCGCGGTGACGGCCAGCGGGTTGCCGTAGGAGTCGGTCCGCCCGGCGAAGTCCTCGAGCACGAGGAGTCCGGCGGCGCCGATGGCGATGTCGCTCTGGCCGTTGCGCCAGGCCCGTCCGGCCGTGTCGGTGACCAGCACGGCCACGTTGACGCCGCGACGCTCCGCGATCGCCTCGCGCACCTGGCGGGCGGTGCGGTCCGGGTCCTCGGGGAGCAGCAGGTAGTCGCCGGCCGTGACGTTGGACGCGTCGATCCCGGCGGCGGCCATGGTCAGGCCGAGATGGTTGCGCACGATCGTGGTCGGCGTACGCCGGGCGACCACGCGCACGGTCTCGCCGGCCAGGGCCTCCTCCCGGTCCCCGGTGCGTCGTCGTCCCTCGGCCTTGCTGACCACCTTGCTGGTGATGGTGACGACGTCGCCGTCGACGAGGTCGCACGATGCGAGGACCAGCTCGGCCAGGTCGTCTCCCTCGACCACCTCACCGACGCCCTCGGGTGCGGTGACGACCAGTGGGGTGCTCACCGCACCAGGTCGATCGCGGACGCGGCCATCGCGGCGGTCGCCTCGGGCGAGGTCATCATCAGGGGTACGGCGGCGCAGGTGAGGCCGAGTGCACAGATCCGCTCGACCTGGTCTGTGTCGCGTTCGTCGACCAGCCAGCCGTCGAGGACTCCGCCGCGGCTGCGTGCGCCGTAGTGGCCGGCCACGCCGGCGGCACTGACCTCGACCCCGATCGCGGTGAGGACCTGCTCGGCCATCCCGCGCACGTGGGTGTCGCCGACGATGGGGGAGAGTCCCACGACCGGCGCGGTGGTCTCGAGCAGGGCCTCGCGGATGCCGGGTACGCCGAGGATCGTGCCGACCGAGACGACCGGGTTCGACGGCGGCACGATCACCAGGTCGGCGCCGGTGATCGCCTCGACGACGCCGGGGGCGGGGGAGGAGTCCTCGAGCCCGACGAAGACCAGCTGCTCGGCGGGGACCTCGGCGCGCAACCGCACCCAGTACTCCTGGAAGTGCACCACCCGCTTGCCCGAGGGAGCGTCGTCGTCGGCGATCGCGACGTGGGTCTCGACACGGTCGTCGGTCATCGGGATCAACGTCACACCCGGTTGCCAGCGCTCGCACAGCGCCCGGGTGACGGCGGAGAGCGGGTAGCCGGCCTCGAGCATCTGGGTGCGCACGAGGTGGGTCGCGATGTCGCGGTCGCCGAGGCCGAACCATGTCGGCTCGACGCCGTACGTCGCGAGCTCCTCCTTGACGCTCCAGGTCTCCTCGCGCCGGCCCCAGCCGCGCTCGAGGTCGATGCCGTCCCCGAGCGTGTACATCACGGTGTCGAGGTCAGGACAGACCTTGAGGCCGTGGATCCAGAGGTCGTCGGCGGTGTTGGCGACCACCGTGACGGTGGACTCAGGGGGCAGTGGCACACTTCCGGTGGCGATGCCGTGCAGGAGGCCCTGGAGGAACCGGGCGCCGCCCATGCCGCCGGAGAGCACAGTGATCGAAGACATGTGCCTACCTTGCCCGATCGGGCACAAGTTCGTCCCGCCGGGGGTTTATAGCAGATCCGGGCTTGACTTCCTTGTACGACAGGCATGTAATTCCAGTAGTGTTCTTCACGCAAAGCCAGGGTCGAAAGGGGAATGCAATGCGAGAGCTTTTTCTCCTTGACGGGGACGACGCGGAAGAGTTCGGTTGGCAGGAACGGGCACTCTGTGCCCAGACCGATCCGGAGGCGTTCTTTCCTGAAAAGGGTGGGTCCACCAGAGAAGCCAAGAAGGTCTGTCTGACCTGCGACGTCCGAGGCGACTGCCTCGAGTACGCGCTCATGAACGACGAACGCTTCGGCATCTGGGGCGGCTTGTCCGAGCGCGAGCGCCGCAAGCTCAAGAAGCGGGCGGTCTGACCACCCGCAGGGCAGATGGCCGGATATTGCGCGGCGGCGACTAGGGTTGTCCGCCGTGACGGTCACTGCTCTGCTGGTCAGCCATGACGGCGCGCGTTGGTTGCCGGCGGTGCTGGCTGGTCTCGACGACCAGCAGCGCCGCCCGGACCACGTGCTCGCCGTCGACACCGGAAGTACCGACGACTCCCTGGACCTGATCACCGCGGCGTTCGGCCCCGACGCGGTGACAGTGCAACCGGGCTCCTTCCCGGACGCGGTTGCGGCGGCACTGCCCCGCATCGACACCGAGTGGGTCTGGCTGCTGCACGACGACGCGCGTCCCGAGCCGGAGGCGCTCGGCGAGCTGCTCGAGGCTGCCTCCGCCCATGGCGCCGACATCGTCGGGCCCAAGCTCCGAGAGTGGCCCTCCCTGCGACGCCTGCTCGAGATCGGCGTCACCATCTCCGGTGCCGGTCGACGTGAGACCGGCCTCGAACGCGGTGAGTACGACCAGGGCCAGCACGAGAAGGTCCGCGAGGTGCTCGCGGTCAACACCGCCGGCATGCTGGTCCGTCGCTCCCTTCTCGAGGAGCTGCGCGGCTTCGACCCCGAGCTCCCGGTCTTCGGCAACGACATCGACTTCGGCTGGCGTGCCGCTCGCGCCGGGCACAAGACCGTGGTCGCGCCCGAGGCCGTGGTGTTCCACGCCGAGGCCGCCACCCGGGGACTGCGCACCACGCCGGCCACCGGACGACGTCCGCACCAGGCTGAGCGCATCGCCGCGCTCTACACGTTGCTGGTCAACTGCGCCGGAAGGGCAGTGCCCGTCAAGGTCGTACGCCTCGTCCTCGGCACGTGCCTGCGTGCCCTCGGCTTCCTGCTGTCCCGGTCACCGGGCATGGCACGCGACGAGTTCGGCGCGCTGTTCGCCGTACTCGGCAGGCCGGGCCGGATCCGCGCCGGACGTGCCGCCCGGCGTGGCCTCGGCGACCCGCGCAGCGACCGCCTCAAGCGGCTGCTCGCCCCGTGGTGGCTGCCCTACAGGCACGGCATCGACTTCGCCGGCGACGTGGCCTCGGCCGTCGCCAACCAGGGGCGGGACGCCGCCGACCGGCGTAGGGCCGCCCGGCTCGAGTCCTCGGGCCACGTACCCATGCGCCGACCGGACGACGGTGAGGACGAGCTCGCCGACGACAGCGGGCTGTTGGTCCGGTTCGTCACCAGCCCGGTCGCGATCCTCACCGCCGTCCTGTTGCTGCTCAGCCTGTGGGGTGCCCGCGAGGCGCTGCACGGCATCAGCGGTGGAGCACTCTCCCCGGCCCCGGAAGGCGCCGGTGACTGGTGGCGCCTGGTCACCGAGGGCTGGCACCAGATCGGACAGGGCACCGATGCGCCGACCCCGGCGTACCTCCTGCCGATGGCGCTGGTCGGGAGCATCCTCCTCGGCAGTGCGACCGCCGCCGTCTCGCTGCTCTTCCTTGCTGCCGTCCCGATGGCCGCCTGGGGCGCCTGGCGCTTCGGCACCGTCGTCGCTGAACTCGGCTCGGGGCAGCCCGCCTCACGCTGGATCGTCGGCTGGGCCGCGCTGGCCTACGCCGCCGTACCCGTGGCCAGCGGGGCCTGGGGGCAGGGGCGGTTCGGCGTGCTGGCCTCGGCCGCACTGCTGCCGTGGCTGGCCCACGCGGCCCTGGGGCTGGCCGACCCGTCGGCCGACCGCCGCTGGCGCGCAGGCTGGCGCTCGAGCCTCCTGCTCGCCCTGCTCACCGCCTTCACGCCCTCGGCCTGGCTCTTCGTGGTCGTGCTCGTGGTGGTCGGCGCGGCCCTGCTCATGGTGGTCGCCCGCGACCTGATCACGGAGCGCTCCGTGTGGGGCCCGCTGCTGGCCCTGGTGCTGACGCCGCCGGTGCTCCTGCTCCCCGGCGCGATCGGGATCCTCGGCCACGACGTCTCCGCGTTGTTCCTCGAGGCCGGTCGGGTCGTCGCCCAACCGGCTGCCGGAGACCTCGCGGCCGGGCGCTTCGGCGACGTGTCGGCACCTCACTGGATCGGTCTGGCCCTCCTCGTTCCCGCGGTGCTGGCCGTGCTCCGGCCCCGCACGCGCGTCGCGGTGGCGGCCTGCTGGGTGCTCGTCGCCCTCGGGGCGGTGCTCGCCGCCCTGCTCAGCCACGTCTCTATCGAGCTGCCCGCCGGTTCCGCACGTCCGGGCACCGGCTTCCTCCTCCTGGTCATCCAGGCTGCGCTCATCGTTGCGGTGATGGTGGCCGGCCACGGGCTGCGCCAGACCTTCGCCGGGGCCAGCTTCGGCTGGCAGCAGCCGCTGGCCGGCCTGATGGCCGTGGTCGCCGTGCTGGTGCCTCTCGGTGGGCTCCTGTGGTGGATCGCCGGCGGCGACAACCAGCTCGAGCGACCGGGGGAGTCCGAGGTGCCGGCGTACATGGCACAGGCGGCCCAGGAGGGCGCCGGCCACGGCGTGCTCATGCTGCACGGGTCGGCCGAGTCGGGTCTCACCTGGCGCGTGCACCGCGGCGACGGGGTCACGCTCGGCCAGGACGAGATCCTTGCCCTCACCGGCCCCGACGCCGGCTTCGACTCCGAGATCCGGCAGCTGGTCTCCGAGCCCGATGCCGACCTGGTCGCCGGCCTGCCGGCGCGCGGCGTCGACTACATCGTGATGCCGGCCCCGGCCGACAGCCAGGTGGCCGCGACGCTCGATGCCGCCACCGGGCTCACCCAGGCCAGCAGCTCCGACCGGAGCACGCGGGCCTGGCAGTTCGACGAGCCTGCGGAGGCCGATGCCATCGACGGCGACGGACCCTGGTGGCATCCGTGGGTGCTGGTCCTGCAAGGCGTCGCCATTCTCGTGGTCGGTGTGCTCTGCGGCCCGGCTCGGAGGGACAGGTCATGACCAACACACCGAGCAAGGGCCGTCGCGTCGCGACACAGCAGGCCGTACGCAAGGGAGGGGTGCCGCCGACCCTGGTGGTTGCCCTCGTCGCGATCCTGGCCTCCGCCGGGGCACTCGCGATCCAGCAGCCGACCGAGGACCCCGAGCAGCGCGCCGTCGTCGCCCCGGCCACCCGACCCCTGACCAGCTTGAGCATCCTGTGCCCGGCCGCGGTGCAGGGGAGTCCCGACCTCGTGATCGGTCAGGGCGTCGAGGGTGGCACGGCCGATGACGGCACCCTGGTCAGCCGCGCAGCCGAGGGCGAGAAGTCAGAGGACCTCGACCTGGCGCCGGGTGGAGCCGGACCCGTCGACGCAAGCCGTGACGCGGTCGTGGTGACCGGCACCGGAACCCGAGCCCCCGGACTCTTCGGTGCCCGCTTCGGCGGGCCCGGCCGTCCGGCTGCGGGCCAGTGCGCCGAGCCCTCGGGCGAGCGTTGGTTCGTGGGCGTGGGCGCCGCCGGGGGGCTGCACGAGTCGAAGCTGCTCCTGGCCAACCCCGACACCGGACCGGCGGTGGCCGACCTCAGCCTGTGGAGCACGACCGGTGAGCTGATCGACGTGGCCTCCCGCGGGCTGACGGTGCCCGGTCACGGCAGCACGGTCATCGACCTCGCCGAGCTGGCCCCGAACCGCGACGAGCTGGCCGTGCAGGTCACCGTCTCCCGCGGACGGGTCGCAGCCTCGGTCTCCGACGACTACACCCCGCTCGAGGGAGACCCGGTCTCCGAGTGGCTCCCGCCGACCGCGGCACCCGCCACCACCCAGCTGGTGCCCGGCCTTCCCCGGACGATGGACGAGCCGAAGCTCGTGCTGGCGAACCCCGGCGCTGATGCCGGCCGGGTCACCCTGCAGGTCGTCGGCGAACGGAGCACGTTCACGCCGAGCGGGCTCAAGGAGATCAGCGTCGGATCGGGCGAGGTCGTCGTCGCCGACCTGCCGCCGAAGCTGGTCAAGCAGCTGGCCGAGGAGAACGCTTCACTCCGGATCACCTCGACCGTGCCGGTCAGCGGCTCCTTGCGCGCGGTCGTCTCTGGTGACCTGGTCCATCTGCCCGCCGTCGAGGAGCTCACCGGAGACAGTGCCACGGCGCTGCCCGGCGGCGCCGGCAGCGTCCTGACCCTGACCCCGACCGACAAGGCCGGCCAGGCGCGGGTCGAGTTCCCGGGGCAGGATCGCGACCCAGAGACCGTGCGGCTCACGCCGGGAACCACCACGACGGTGCCGATCCCGGCCAAGGCCCGTGCGGTCGTCGTCCGCGGCACCACGGCGTACGTCGGCTCGGTTCGCACCATCACCCCCAAGGGGGCGAGCGTGCTGCCCTTGCAGGCACTGGACGTCGAGCAGCTGATCCCCGATGTACGCCCCGAGTGGCCCTAGGCTCGATCGCCGGCTGCTGCTCGCTGACTCTCGTTCGGTCACACGCGGTTGGTGTGTTCGGCGATCGACAGGGCGAAACGTTGTTCGAGGGGTGTGCCGTCGATGAGGGCGTCACCGAGTGCCTCGTGGACGGGGTGGGTTCCGGTGGGGTCGACGAGTCGGTGGGCCTTGTGGGGTGAGCGCCAGACGTAGGTGCCTGGCTTGGGTTCTCGCACGGTGAANCTCGTGGACGGGGTGGGTTCCGGTGGGGTCGACGAGTCGGTGGGCCTTGTGGGGTGAGCGCCAGACGTAGGTGCCTGGCTTGGGTTCTCGCACGGTGAAGTGGGCGTGGGTCTTCACCCGGTGTTGGTAGCGGCCCAGTGGGGCGGAGTTGTGCACGCCGGTCTGGGCCGATGGCGCCGTCGGGTCGTGGTCATAGGGAACGGGGTGGTCGTAGTCGACGCGTCGGCTCACGGTGGTGGAGTGTGGGAAGGCGGTGCGGGGGCTGAGCAGCTGGATCCGGTCCTTGAGCCATTGCGGGTGCACGTAGGTCGCGGTCGGGGTGGTCTGGTTGAGGTCGATCACCTCGGTGACCTGGACCAGGGCTGTGCCGAGCATCGGCCCGAGGTTGTCTGGGAGCATCGGGCCGGCGTCCTCGACCTTGGCCACGGTCCCGCGTCCGGTGGGGTGGCTGGTGGACAGGGCGGCCTGGTGGAGGTGGACGTAGACCACGGCCCGGGGACGCAGCTTGGTCGGGTCGATCGAGCGGAGCGTGTCGAGCAGATGCTCCGGGAACCCCTCGGCCCAGGCCACCGGTGACGAGCCGGGGTCCGCGTCATCCGGCTCGTGGTCGGCTCCGGTCTGGTTGTCGTCGCGGGCCGCGTCGCCCTTGCCGGCGGGCTCACTGTTGCTGGGCTGGCCCGGGCTGGCCCTGGTCGTCGCTGCCGCCGTCGTCCGCGGCGGCGTCGTTGTCGGTGTTACCGGCTTCGTCCTCGTCGTCGTTGGCTTCGTCGTGGCCGTTGCCGGGCTGGTCCTGCTCGGTGGACTGTGGGCCGGGGTCGGGGTCCTCGGCGTGCTCGAGCAGCAACGCGAGCAGCTCCGCGGGACGTGCCAGCCATCCGAAGGCTTCGGCACGCCTCGTGTCGAGGGACCGGTAGGGGTTCTCTTCGGCCTTGTCGCGGGCGGCGAGGATGTCGGCGACCCGGTTCAGCATCGCATCGACCCAGACCGCGTCACCGTTCTCGACCCGGGCGATCACGTGCCGCAACCCGGCCGCGTCCATCCGCCCCAGGGACACGAACCTGCGTTCGCGGGCCTCGCGGGTGCGGATCTCGTGCAACTGTGGGTTGGCCTCGATGACCTTCGCCTCACACGCCTCCAGCACCACCGAGGGCTGCTCCCCGGCCAGGGCCTCGGCGACTGCCGCGTCCACGTAGGCGGCGTCCTCGGCATTGAGGTGCCGGGTCAGGCGGGCGATCCGGCGGGCCACCCAGGCCTCACACCGCAGGGTCTTCAGCACGGCCCAGCACTTCGGCAGCCGGTGCACCAGGNTTGAGGTGCCGGGTCAGGCGGGCGATCCGGCGGGCCACCCAGGCCTCACACCGCAGGGTCTTCAGCACGGCCCAGCACTTCGGCAGCCGGTGCACCAGGTCCAGCCCGTCGGCGACCAGCCAGCGGGTGGCCATCGGGTGCGTCTGCCGACTGATGGCCAGCTCGGCCAGGCAGAGGTCTTGGACCAGTGGGGTGCCGGCACCGCCGACCGGGATGAGTTTCGCCATGCCGGGGAACTGCCGCGCCGCGGGCCAGGTCTTCGGGTCCTCCTCGTGCAGCTCGGCCCACCGGACCCCCAATGCCAGGTCGTCGAGCTCGGATCCACGNCCGGGGAACTGCCGCGCCGCGGGCCAGGTCTTCGGGTCCTCCTCGTGCAGCTCGGCCCACCGGACCCCCAATGCCAGGTCGTCGAGCTCGGATCCACGGCGCAGACGCAGGGCATCTTCGACGAACAGCAACGTGCCGCCCGCGTCGAGATCCTCCGTTTCCACCATGCCTCAAACTCAAGCACTCGCCACCGACAACGAACCCCCGAAAACCCCTGGAACACAGGGGATGTGGAGAACTTTCCCGAAAAGTTTCGGGTGGCCCGGCCAGGCGCGGTCGATCGTGGGTTGGTTTCGAGACAGGCGCTGGCGCGCCTTCCTCAACCAACGAAGCGGCAGCGCGGGCACCGCAGACCACGAGAGCGCAGCGCGCCTTCCTCAACCAACGAGGGCGGTGCGGGGCGAGCAGTCAGTCGGCGGGGACCTCTGACTCGGCCTCGGCGAAGGGGTGCTCCTCGACGAAGGTGCGGGCCTCGGCGTACATGCGCTGGATGTAGTCCTCCAACTGCTGGGCCTCCACCCTCCACTGGCCACGCCCACCGATCTTGATCGCCGGCAGATCGCCGCGCCGCACGAGGGCGTAGACCTGTGCGGCAGACGTGTTGAGCACCTCGGCCACGTCGGGCAGCGTGAGGAAGCGCGGTGTTGCGGGCATGGGGCCAACTCTGCCATCCCGGGCCGCCTTTGGCGCGGGCCGGGCCGATCCCTGTGGACAACGAGATGACGGATCGGCGCATCTCGCCCATGATGTCGGGGTGAGCACACATCTCGGGAAGACAGATGCTCCCCCTGCGGCGCGGGCCGCCACCTCCGGTTGGCGTGACCCGCGGCTGTGGATCGGGGTGGCCCTGGTGGCTGCCTCGGTGCTGATCGGCGCGCGGGTGCTGGGGGCGGCCGACGACACCATCGAGGTCTGGTCGGCACGCGCCGACCTGCCTCCCGGCGAGCAGGTCAGCGAGAACGACCTGGTCGTTCGACGCGTCCACTTCGACGGTGACGACGCCGACCTCTACCTGCGCAGCGACAAGGGGCTGCCCGACCAGAGCACCCTCACCCGGGGCGTCGGCGCGGGCGAACTGCTGCCGAAGGCGGCCCTGGGCGAGGCTGACGAGCTGCGCCAGGTGTCCCTGACGTTCACTGCGGCCAACGGAAACCTGCTCATCAAGCCAGGCGCTGTCCTGGACGTCTGGTCGTCACCGCCCGACTCGGGTGACGCGGGCGCCGCGCTCAAGGGGACGACCAAGCTGCTCGACGACGTCGTGGTGATCAAGGCGCCAGCCGTCGACGAGTCCTTCGGCGTCGGAGGAACCCGGGAGATCCTGGTGGGGGTGCACGACCTGAGTGACACACAGCTCCAACGCGTATTCAGCGCCCTCAGCAACGGCCAGGTCTGGTTCGCCGAGCAGTGAGCACGGCGATGGATGGTGGCTCCTCCCGCACCTGCGTCCTGGTGCTGGCCGCCGGAGCGCCCTGGGAGTCGGCCGCGCTGCCGGCCCTGTCCTCCCGGCCGGGAATCGTGGTGCTCAAGCGCTGCGTCGACGTCACCGACCTGATGGCCGCCGCGACCACCGGCGAGGCCGGTGTCGCGGTGCTGTCGCTCGACGTCCCGGGCCTGGACACGGCGGCGGTTGACCACCTGCGGCGCCACGGCATCGAGCCGGTGGCGGTGCTCGCCGACCCCGGCCGCGAGGACCTTCGTGACCGGCTCCACCGGCTGGGCATGACCTTCGCCATCGGCACCTCACAGATGGCGCACCTTCCCGACGCCGTGCTCGCGGCGGCCTCGGCCGATCGCCAGGAGTCCGTTCCGACACGGGCCGGTCCGGTGGTCGGGCCGGGCCGTGGCCGCACTGTGGTGGTGTGGGGTCCCACCGGAGCACCGGGCCGTACGACGATCGCCCTCGCCGTGGCCGGTGAGATGGCGCGGCGAGGAGCAGCTCCTCTCGTGCTCGACGTCGACCCGTGGGGCGGCTCGGTGGGACAGCACCTCGGCATGCTCGAAGAGGTGTCCGGCCTGCTCGCCTGCGCCCGGATGTCGACCTCGGGTGACCTGCCCGGCGCCTACATGGGCCTGCAGCGCCGGGTCGCGGGCCTTCGAGTGGTGACCGGCCTGCCTCGCGCCGACCGGTGGGTCGAGGTGCGCACGGGTGTCGTCGAGCAGCTCATCGACCTTGGGCGACGCCAGGGCGAGGTCGTGGTCGACACCGGCTTCGCGCTCGAGGAGGACATCAACGCCGAGCTGGCCGGGCGCCCCGGTCGCAACACCATGACGCACGAGGCGATCGGGCTGGCCGACGACCTGGTGGTGGTGGGCAGTGCCGACCCGGTCGGCCTGTCACGCCTGGCACGTGGCCTGGTCGAGTTGCGTGAAGTGACCGGAGGCCGGCCCGTGCACGTCGTCGTCAACCGCATGCGGTCCTCGCTCGGATGGTCCGAGGCAGACGTCGCGGGCATGCTCGGCGGGTTCGCCGAGCTGGCCGGGCTCCACTTCCTGCCTGACGACCGCGCGACGACCGACCGCGCCCTGCTGGCCGGGCGAACCCTCGGCGAGCTGGGGGAGAGCACCCTGTCGCGCGCGGTGTCCGGACTGGTCGACGGACTGCGCCCCGGCACCGGCCGGGTCAGCAAGCGCCGGCTCAGGAGCTGAAGAGCAGCGCCAGTCCGCCGATGGTGAACCCGACCATCACGACGAGCATCGAGAGCTGTCCGGTGAGCTGGTGTCGCTTCGGCAGCAGCCGTACGGCCCGGTCGTGCGCGGCGACCACGGCCACCACGTGGCCGACGATCACGCCGAGCACCTTGGTCACGGCCAGGAACGTGGGGTGGTAGCTGAGCCAGTAGTTGATCGCCCGGTCACCGGTGCCGAGCACGTTCGACCCGTTGCTCAGCGGGTCGCTGAGCAGGATCACGGTCTGCTGGCCGTACTCCACCAGGTAGGTCAGGTAGTGGGCCACCACGTAGCCGACCACGATCGGGATCAGCGAGTGCGCGAACTCCCCGGGCAGCTCCGTACGCCGGAAGCCGGCGTGGATTCCGGTGAGCATCGTGGCGGCGGCGAACAGAACTCCGACCACCAGGATGAAGCCGACCAGCCCGCCGAGGTTGACCAGGTTGCCGTTGAGGTCGGTGGTCTGTGACCAGATCGTCCAGCGGTTCGAGCCCTTGAAGGAGTCGAAGGCGGTGCTGCCGAGGAGCACGGACCCGACCGCGAGGAGACCAGGTCGGACGGGCATCAGGTCGAGGTTGGCCAACGGGCTGCGCATCACGAGCCGGCCCTCGTGGCGCCCCCACACGGAGAGGTGGCCGACCAGGGTGGAGAAGACCTCGAACGGGTCGGCGCGCTCGTAGAACCGGTTGCCGAACAGCGCGCCGCCGATGAGCATCACGCCGACGTAGATCGCACACCACAGGCGCAGCGGGCCGAGCTCGGAGTTGAACGGGTAGACCAGCTCGAACCAGACGAACGCGAAGAGCCCGAGTGCGGCAGGCCAGTAGCCGAGCCGGTCGGGGAAGCGGAAGAGCCCGACGTCGGGGTCGGAACCGGAGACCTTGGCCAGGGCCCAGTTGATCGACCGGACCGGGCTGATCGCCTTGTAGAACGGGCCGAACGCCAACGACATGGGCACGATGCCGACCCAGAGCAGGACGAAGAACACCCCGAAGATCGGGTTGATCGCGAGGTCCTTGCCGAACACGCCCGCGACGGCGACGTACAGGAAGAAGGAGAAGCCCCAGAGCCGGGCCACGAGCTTGAACCACGTGCTGTCCACGATCGTGGCCAGCAGCGGCGGCGCCGGCTTCGGCTGCTCGCCGATGTTGAAACGGGGAGCGCGCCAGGCGAGGGCGAGGACGGTGAACGAGATCGCCAGGGCAGCGCAGGCTCCGGCGATGGCGTACTCGGCGGGGATCGGGAGATCCTTCGCGCCGCCCACGCCGTGGGCGAAGAACTGCACGGTCAGCGAACCTCGAGCTCGACGATGGTCTTCTCGAGCGCGTGCGACTCGACCGCGAAGATGCCCGGCTTGTCGAAGCTCACGTCATGCGTGGACGTGCCCGCGTCGTACGCGATCTCCTGCTCGGGCTTGGAGTGGATGTGGATCTCGCCGGCCTCGTCGGCGTCGATCACGAACTCCACCTTCTGGTTCAGCGAGACGTCGTAGCGCTTGCCGTTCGGCTCGACCGTGTCGCCCTTGATCGTGACGTTGATGACAGAGGCGTCCTTGGTGCTGGTGCCGCCCTTGTCGCCCGACTCCTCGGAACTGCACGCGGAGACCGCGGTGAGGCTGATCAGGACGGCGGCGGCCCCGGCGGCCAACCTTCGACGACGGTGCACTGCGACTCCTCCAGACGATGGACGTGGCCCCGGTCGGGCAGGTCCTCTGCAAGAATCCCATGCAGGACAAATTGCTTGGAACAGGGGTGAGTGGAATGACCGAGCGTCTACGGTCCAGGGACTTGGCGTTCCTGGACACCGAATCGGCGTCCACGCCCATGCACAACGCCACCCTCGAGATCTTCGAGCCGGGGGAGTCGGGCTTCGACTACCAGACCCTGGTCGACCTGATCGGGGAGCGCATCGCGTTCGTGCCGCGCTACCGCCAACGCATCCAGCAGGTGCCGGGACGCTTCGCCAACCCGGCGTGGATCGACGACGCGCGCTTCGACCTCGGCTTCCACGTGCGCCGTTCGGGCCTGCCCCGACCCGGCACGATCGAGCAGCTGCGTGAGCTGGTCTCGCGGATCATGAGTCGCCAGCTCGACATGAGCCGGCCCCTGTGGGAGGTCTACTTCATCGAGGGCCTGGCCGACGGCAAGGTGGCAGTGCTCTCCAAGTCGCACCAGATCCTGGTCGACGGCGTCGAGACCGTCGACCTCGGCCAGGTGCTGCTCGACACCAAGGCCGAGCCGAAGTCCCTGGAGCCCGACGACTGGGCGCCCCGCCGTGCGCCGTCCCCCATGGGACTGACCACGGACGCCGTCCTCGACAACCTGCGCTCGCCGGCCGTGCTGATGTCCACCACCCTGAGCACGGTCGACGCCGCGACCCGGCGCATCGCCGAGGCACGCCAGCGCACCCGCACGGTCGTCAATGCGCTGGCCAACCGAAGGCCCGCCCCCGAATCGCCGATCTCGGCCGAGCTCTCCGAGCAGCGCCGCTTCGTCACCGTCTCCACCGACCTGGAGGACTACCGCCGGATCCGCAAGGCACACGGCGGCTCGGTCAACGACGTCATCCTGGCCACCGTGACCGGCGCCCTGCGCAGTTGGCTGATGGCCCGCGGGACCTCGTCGTCGGCGATGCGGTCGCTGCGCGCGATGGTCCCCATGTCGGTGATCGACGACGAGCTCGAGGCCACCTCGCTGGGCACCCAGATCACCGGTCACCTCGTCACCCTGCCGATCGGCGAGGCCAGTCCGGTGATCCGCCTGCACCAGGTCTCCTACGCGTTCAAGAGCCACCGCGAGACCGGTCGCGCCGTCGCCGCCAACCGGCTGGCCGGCATCGCCGGGTTCGCCCCGACCACGTTCCACGCACTCGGCTCCCGGGTCGCGGCACTCCAGCAACGCAAGGGGTTCCACCTCACGATCACCAACGTGCCCGGGCCGCAGTTCCCGCTCTACGCGGCGGGTGCCCGCATGGTCGAGACCTATCCGGTGCAACCGTTGCTGCCCGGCCAGGCGCTCGCCATCGGTGTCACGTCGTACGACGGACGCGTCCACTACGGCATCACCGCCGACCGTGACGCCCTGCCCGACGTGGCGGTCCTCGGTCAGTGCGTCAAGGAGGCCCTCGACGAGCTGCTCGACTCGGCCAGCGACGACCGTCCGCGCGCGCCCCGGGGCCGCCGTCGTACGACGGAGCGCAAGCTGTGAGCACCCGGGTCTACCTGCCGTTGACCGCCGAGCGGCTGGCCGCGTTGGTCGCCGACGCGCGTCTCCCCGGGCCGCTCGACGCGCACGCGGTCACCGAGGGGCTGCGCGACTCGTGGCCGGACGGCGACGACGAGGGGTGGGAGTACGCCGCACTCTCCGCGGCCGCCGACGAGTCGTGGTCCCTGCGTGGTGTAGGTGCCCGTCGCATCGTCGTGGCCGCCGACGTGGGCTCCGTGGAGTCCCGCGAGATGGAGGGCGAGCCGACCGCGGTGCGCGTGACGGGTGACCTGACGTGGAAGCACGTCGCGGCCGCCCACGTCGACGTCGACGACCAGACCGACGCCACGGTGGAGGGCTCCGAGCTGGCCTGGTTCGCGACGCAGGAGATCGCCGACCTGGCCTGAGCCCGGAAGCAGGCTGAGCGGGGAGGCATTTGAGAGCAACCTCACTCTCTGACACGATCGCGCCATGGACGCAATCACCTTTCCCCCGGCTCCCACCAACGAGCCGAACCTGACCTACGCACCGGGCAGCCCCGAACGGGCCGAGCTGGTGGCGGAGATCGACAAGCTCCAGCGCAAGCAGCACACCCTCCGTGCGGTCATCGGTGGGCGCCGGAAGTCCGGCGGCGGCGCGGAGATCAAGGTCGTGCAGCCGCATGACCACCAGCACGTGCTCGGCACGCTGAAGAGCGCGACCGGCAAGGACGCCGACGCGGCGATCAAGGCCGCGGCCAAGGCGGCCCCCGACTGGCGGGCGATGCCGTTCGACGAGAAGTGCGCGATCATGCTGAAGGCGGCTGACCTGTTGGCCGGGCCGTGGCGCCAGCGGATCAACGCGGCCACCATGCTGGGGCAGGGGAAGACCGCGTTCCAGGCCGAGATCGACGCGGCGTGCGAGCTGATCGACTTCTGGCGGTTCAACGTCCACTACGCCAAGCAGATCCTCACCGACCAGCCGATCGCGAACAGCCCCGGCATCTGGAACCGCACCGACCACCGCCCGCTCGAGGGCTTCGTCTACGCGATCACGCCGTTCAACTTCACCGCGATCGCCGGCAACCTGCCCACCGCTCCGGCGTTGATGGGCAACACGGTCATCTGGAAGCCGTCGACCACCCAGCAGCTCGCCGCGTCACTGACGATGGAGCTGCTCGAGGAGGCCGGCATGCCGCCGGGCGTGATCAACATGCTGCCGGGCCACGGTGCCGACGTCTCCGACGTGGCGCTCAAGCACCCCGACCTGGCCGGCATCCACTTCACCGGCTCGACCGCGGTCTTCCAGCACCTGTGGAGCACGGTCGGTGCCAACATCGCGGGCTACCGCTCCTACCCACGCATCGTGGGGGAGACCGGTGGCAAGGACTTCATCATCGCCCACCCCTCGGCCGATCCCGACGTCACGCGGGTCGCGATGATCCGTGGTGCCTTCGAGTACCAGGGCCAGAAGTGCTCGGCCGCGTCGCGGGCCTACGTCGCGAAGTCGGTGTGGGACAAGATCAAGGACCAGCTGGTCGCCGACGTCGAGGCGCTGCCGATGGGCGACGTGCGCGACTTCTCCAACTTCATGGGCGCCGTGATCGACGACCGGGCCTTCGCCAAGCACAAGGCGGCGATCACCCGGGCCAAGCGCACCAAGCACCTGACCGTCGTCGCCGGTGGCACCTACGACGACTCGGTGGGCTACTTCGTCCGGCCGACCGTGGTCACCTCCACCGACCCGACCGACCAGATGTTCACCACCGAGTACTTCGGCCCGATCCTGGCCGTGCACGTCTACGACGACCAGGACTTCGAGAAGGTCGTGCTGCAGGCCGAGTCGGCCTCGCCGTACGCCCTGACCGGCGCGATCATCAGCCAGGACCGGGCGGCGATCGCGTGGGCCCGCAAGGTGCTGCGCTTCGCGGCCGGCAACTTCTACATCAACGACAAGCCGACGGGTGCGGTCGTCGGGCAGCAGCCGTTCGGCGGTGCCCGCGCCTCGGGCACCAACGACAAGGCCGGGGCACCGAGCAACCTCATGCGCTGGACCTCGCCGCGCTCGATCAAGGAGACCTTCGTGCCGCCGAAGGACTTCCGCTACCCGCACATGGACACCGACGCCTGACCCTGCAGAGGAAGCATGACGGCCCCGGTGGGACACTGGGGCCGTCATGACTTCACTGATCACTGCCCTGCACATGGGCCAGTTGCACGCCTACGAGCAGTGGCTCGTGGTGGCCGTGGCGTTCGGACCGTTCCTGGTCCTGGCAGCCGTCGTGTACGTCGTACGACGCCGCGACATCGCAGCAGAGCCGCCCGGTGATGAAGGCGACGAGGTCAGCTCCACTCGCCCGCGAGCCACTTGACGCCCACCTTGTTCTCGGCCTTGAAGCCCTTGGCCAGCAACCCGACGATGAGGTCCTCGACCTTGCCGCCGACCAGCGGGATCTTCACCTGTACGGCGAGGTCCAGGGTCTCGACGACGTCGTCCCCGCGCTGTTCGATGCGGGCGGTGCCCTTCATGTCCCCGGGCTTGCCGGGAATCGTGACCTCGACGTCGGCAGCGGTGTCGGAGGTCCACTTCTCGACCTGCACGATCGGGATCTCGTCGCCGACGAACTTCTTGGCGAACGACGGCACCCGGTCGGTGCCGTGCACGATCTCGACCTCGATCTTCTTCGCGGGCACCTCACCCGACACGGTGACGGTCCTGCGGACGACGCCCTGGTAGTCGGCGACCGCCTCGCGGAAGGCCGGGTCGGAGACCATGGCGACCACCTGTTCGACGGTCGCCCCGGGGTAGGTCAGTTCGTGCGTGAGCTTCTTCATCGGTTTCCTTCCAGCCAGGCGACACCGACACCGTGCTCGGTGTTCCAGCCGTCCTTGAGCTTGTCGGCAATGAGCTTCTCGATCTTGCCACCGATCAACGGGATCCTGGCCGTGGCCTCGCCGTCGAAGGTGTCGAGGGTGGCGTCGCCGTCCGCGACCAGGCGGCGGGTGCCGGTGATGCTGCCGGGCTTCCCGGGGATGGTGACCGAGAACTCGGCGGTCGTGCCCTGCGACCACTGCTCGGCCTGGATGGCGTGACTGGTCTCGCCGGCGAACTTCCTGGCGAACGACGGGATGTCGGTGTTGGGCTGGACCATGTCGATGTTGACCGACTCGCCCTCGACCGTGACGTCGAGCGAGATGACCTCCTGGGCCTGCGACGCCCTCTCGCGGAAGGCGGGGTCGGTGAGCATCGCGTATACCTCGCCGACCGGGGCGTCGTACCTGACGGAGTGCTGGATCTTCATGCCGCACATCATGGCCGAATTCGCGGTCGACGCCTAACGTTTCGATGACGTTCCCGCCGCGTCGGGGGCTGGTGTTGTCGCCGTCACACTCCCGGCCCTAGTGTCGAGTTGTGTCGAACACCCTCGATGACAACAAGTCCACGCTGATCGCCAAGGCCACCGATCTGGCCACGCATCGCAAGGGCACCGGCGGACCCCCGCTCGAGCTCGTTCCAGCGATGCTGAAGGCCTACTACCGCCACGTCGCGCCCGAGGACGTGTGCGACCGCAGTGAGGTCGACCTCTACGGAGCCCTGGCCAGCCACTGGCGGCTGGCCCAGAACCGACCGCAGGGTACGGCCAACGTGCGTGTGTTCACCCCGACGGTGCAGGAGCACGGCTGGTCGGCCAACGCGCACTCGGTCGTCGAGGTGGTCACCGACGACATGCCGTTCCTGGTCGACTCGGTGACCATGGCTCTGGCCGAGCAGCAGCGCAACCTGCACGTGATCGTGCACCCGCACTTCGACGTGGTGCGCTCGATCACCGGTGACCTCCAGGACACCGCCGTCGCCCAGGACGGCGTCGCCGCGTCCGAGGGCGACCAGTCGGTCCGTGAGTCGTGGATGCACGTCGAGATCGACCGCATCCCCGAGGGCGACGACGTCGCCGAGATCGAGGCCGCCCTGCACAAGGTGCTGCGCGACGTCCGCGAGGCCGTCGAGGACTGGCAGCGCATGCACGACAAGATCCGGGAGATCGTCGAGGACCTCTCCACGGACCCGCCGCCCCTGCCTGAGGACGAGCTCCAGCAGGGTCGAGACCTGCTGACCTGGCTCGCCGACGACCACTTCACCTTCCTGGGCTACCGCGAGTACCGCCTCGACGTCGTCAACGGCGAAGACGTGCTGCGCGCCGTGCCCGGCACCGGCTACGGCATCCTGCGCTCCGACCCCGACCTGACCACGTCGACCGCGAAGCTGCCGGCCCTGGTCAAGGCGAAGGCTCGCGAGAAGGTGCTGCTGGTGCTGGCCAAGGCCAACTCCCGCGCCACCGTGCACCGCGACGCCTATCTCGACTACGTCGGCGTCAAGGTCTTCGACGAGGCCGGCGAGGTGGTCGGCGAACGACGCTTCCTCGGGCTCTTCTCCAGTGCCGCCTACACCGAGTCGCTGACCCGCATCCCGCTGCTGCGCGAGAAGGCCAGCCAGGTGATGAGCCGGGTCGGCTTCGAGCCGCACAGCCACGCCGGCAAGGCGTTGATGGACACCCTCGAGAACTACCCCCGCGACGAGCTGTTCCAGACCCCGGTCGACCAGCTCAGCGAGATCGCGGAAGCCGTCATGTACACCCGCGAACGGCGCCAGCTGCGGCTGTTCATCCGCCGCGACACCTACGGCCGCTACCTCTCGTGCCTGGTCTACCTGCCCCGCGACCGCTACAACACGACCGTCCGTGAGCGGATCGCCGCGATCCTGCGCGACCGGCTCGGCGGCGACTCCGTCGAGTTCACGGTCCGGGTCAGCGAGTCCAACATGGCCCGGGTCCACTTCGTCGTACGCCCTCCGAAGGACGGGTTCGTCGACGACGTCGACGCCGCCGAGCTCGAGCGGCAGCTGGTCGAGGCGGCCCGGTCTTGGCAGGACGACTTCACCAGCGCCGTGGTCAGCGAGTACGGCGAGGAGACCGGCGCGCGACTCAGCCGCTCCTACGTCGAGTCGTTCCCCGAGGCCTACAAGGAGGACTTCGCGCCCCGCACCGGTGCCGTCGACCTCGGTCGGCTCGAGGCCCTGACGGGTGACGAGGGGATCGACCTCTCGCTCTACGTACCGGTCGACGCCGACCGTGGTGAGGCCCGGCTGAAGATCTACCGGATCGGCTCGCCCCTGTCGTTGAGCCAGATCCTGCCGATGCTGAGCTCCATGGGCGTCGAGGTGGTCGACGAGCGGCCCTACGAGCTCGAGATGCTGCGGCGGCCCTCGCACATCTACGAGTTCGGCCTCTCCTACCACCGCGACCTGCCGCCGAACGCCCGCGAGCTCTTCCAGGACGCGATCCGCGCCGTCTGGGAGGGCCGCAACGAGATCGACGGCTTCAACGCCCTGGTGCTGGCCGCCGAGCTGACCTGGCGCCAGGCCACCGTGTTGCGTGCGTTCGCGAAGTACATGCGCCAGGGCGGTACGCCGTTCGCGCAGGACTACATCGAGGACGCGCTGCGCAACAACGTCGACATCACCCGGCTGCTGGTGCAGCTGTTCGAGGCCCGGTTTGACCCGGCCTCCGACACCGACGCCGACGCGATCTGCAAGCGCATCGACCGGGCCCTCGACGACGTGGCCAGCCTCGACCAGGACCGCATCCTCCGGTCCTACCGCACGATCATCGACGCCACCCTGCGCACGAACTACTTCCAGGAGGGCGGCAGCAAGCCCTACATCTCCTTCAAGCTCGAGCCGTCGGCGATCCCCGACCTGCCCGAGCCGCGGCCCAAGTACGAGATCTTCGTCTACTCGCCGCGGGTCGAGGGCGTGCACCTGAGGTTCGGCGCGGTCGCCCGCGGCGGCCTGCGCTGGTCCGACCGACGCGACGACTTCCGCACCGAGGTGCTCGGCCTGGTCAAGGCGCAGATGGTGAAGAACACCGTCATCGTCCCGGTCGGCTCGAAGGGCGGCTTCTTCTGCAAGCAGCTCCCCGACATGTCCGACCGGGAGGCCTGGCTGGCCGAGGGCATCACCTGCTACAAGACCTTCATCTCGGGAATGCTCGACATCACCGACAACCTGGTCAACGGGGAGACCGTGCCTCCCGTCGACGTGGTCCGCCACGACGGTGACGACTCCTACCTCGTGGTCGCGGCCGACAAGGGCACCGCGTCGTTCTCCGACATCGCCAACGGAGTCGCGGCCGACTACGGCTTCTGGCTCGGCGACGCGTTCGCCTCCGGCGGCTCGGTGGGCTACGACCACAAGGGCATGGGCATCACCGCCCGCGGCGCCTGGGTGTCGGTGCAGCGCCACTTCCGTGAGATGGGTGTCGACTGCCAGTCCGAGGACTTCACCGCGGTCGGCGTCGGTGACATGTCCGGCGACGTCTTCGGCAACGGCATGCTGTGCTCCGAGCACACCCGACTGGTGGCCGCGTTCGACCACCGCGACATCTTCCTCGACCCGACGCCAGACGCCGCGACGTCGTACGTCGAACGCCGTCGGCTCTTCGACCTGCCGCGCTCGTCGTGGCAGGACTACGACAGGCCGCTGATCTCCGAGGGTGGCGGCGTCTTCCCCCGCTCGCTGAAGTCGATCCCGCTGACGCCCCAGGTGTGCGAGGCGCTCGACATCGACGCCGCCATCACGTCGATGGCCCCGAGCGACCTGATGAAGGCGATCCTCAAGGCGCCCGTCGACCTGCTCTGGAACGGCGGCATCGGCACCTACGTCAAGTCCGCCGACGAGACCCACGCCGACGCGGGCGACAAGGCCAACGACACCATCCGCATCAACGGCGAGGAGCTGCGGGTGCGTTGTGTCGGCGAGGGCGGCAACCTGGGCCTGACCCAGCTCGGCCGCATCGAGTACGCCGAGAACGGTGGACGCATCAACACCGACTTCATCGACAACTCGGCCGGTGTCGACACCTCCGACCACGAGGTCAACATCAAGATCCTGCTCGACGGTGTGGTGCGCGACGGCGACCTCACCCTCAAGCAACGCAACGAGCTGCTGGCCACGATGACCGACGAGGTCGCCGATCTGGTGCTGCGCGACAACTACGAGCAGAACCTCGCACTGGCCAACGCGGTGGCGCACTCCGGACCGTTGCTGCACGTCCACGAGGACTGGATGAAGGATCTCGAGCGCCGGGGCGTGCTCAACCGCGACCTCGAGGCACTGCCGACCTCGCGCCAGGTGCGTCGCCGCCTCGACCGCGGTGAGGGCCTGCGACTGCCCGAGCTGTGCGTGCTGATGGCGTGGACCAAGATCGTGCTGGCCGACGAGCTGCTCGCCTCCGACCTGCCCGACGACCCCTACCTGCGGGCCGACCTGTTCGCCTACTTCCCCAAGAAGATGCGCCAGGGCTACCGCAACCAGATGGAGACCCACCCGCTGCGCCGCGAGATCATCGTGACCCAGGTGGTCAACGACCTGGTCAACGGTGCGGGCATCACGTTCTGGCCCCGGCTGGCCGGTGAGACCGGGGCCTCGGCCGCCGAGCTGACCCGCGCCAACTTCGTGGCCCGCGAGATCTTCGGGTCCCTGGCGCTGCGAGACGAGATCGCGTCCTACGACAACCGGATTCCGGCCGACGTCCAGACCCGCATGCGCATCGAGATGCGCACCCTGGTCGAGCGGGCCTCACGCTGGTTGGTCAACAACCGCCGGCCACCCATCGACAGTGAGGCGACCGTCGACTTCTTCTCGGTGACCGTGCAGAAGGTGATGGCCGAGCTGCCGACACTGATGTCGGGGGGCCTGCTGGCGGCGTTCGAGGAGCGCAAGGGCGGGCTCGTCGAACGTGGCGTCCCGGAGGACCTCGCCGAACGCGTCGCGGTGCTTCCGCCGGCCTACATGGCCCTGGGCATCGTCGAGACCGCCGTCGCCATCGACGTCGACCCCTTCGAGGTGGCCCGCGTGCACTTCGCACTGGGGGAGCGGCTCGGACTGCCGTTGCTGGTCGGACGCATCCTCGGGCTGCCGCGGGCCGATCGTTGGCAGACCATGGCGCGGGCTGCGCTGCGCGACGACCTGTACGCCGTGCACGCCCAGCTGACCGCACAGGTGCTCACCTCGACCTCGACCGACGACTCGGCAGCGGCACGCATCGCCGACTGGGAGGACGAGGACGAGGTGGTCATCACCCGTGCGGTCGCGACCCTGCAGGAGATCTGCTCCGACGACGACGCCGACCTGGCCCGCATGTCGGTGGGGCTGCGGCTGGTGCGCGGGTTGCTCGCGACCTCCTGAGTCTTCACCTCGTGGTTGCCGTCGGTACGCCGAGTGGTCGGTCGTCTCCGGTTGCGTGACAGGGGCGCGACATCTGCTGCGCCCCTGACACCTCGGAGGTAACCCACGATGCGACTGCCCTCACGGCGTCTCATGATTCCGCTCGCGATCGGTGCCCTCGCACTCGGTGCGAGCGCGACCTACGCTGACGGCACCGACCTCAGCCAGCACGGCGCCGCCCAGCGCAACACGGGCGACAAGGCCGCCGCGTTGAAGGCGGAGGTCAAGAAGAAGGCCAAGGCAAAGAACGTCATCCTGCTCATCGGTGACGGCATGGGGGACTCGGAGATCACCGTCGCCCGCAACTACGCAGAAGGCGCCGCCGGGCAGTTCGCGGGCATCGACGCCCTCCCCGTCACGGGCAGCTACACGACCTACTCCCTGCAGAAGGGCACGACCAGGATCGACTACGTGCCCGACTCCGCCGCGACCGGCAGCGCGTGGGCCACCGGCACGAAGACGTACGACGGCGCGATCTCCGTCGACACCTACGGCAAGGACCAGGAGACCATCCTGGAGTGGGCCAAGGACCAGGGCCTGAAGACCGGCAACGTCAGCACCGCCGAGCTCCAGGACGCGACGCCGGCCGTGCTGGCCTCCCACGTCACCGGGCGCAAGTGCTACGACCCGGCCTCGACGCTGGCCCAGTGCCCCACGAACGCCAAGGAGAACGGAGGCAAGGGGTCGATCACCGAGCAGCTCATCGAGACCCGGGCCGACGTCACCCTCGGTGGCGGCAAGACCTCGTTCACCAAGCAGGCCACGGTCGGCGAGTACGCCGGCAAGACGCTGCTCGCCCAGGCCCAGGAGCGCGGCTACCAGGTGGTCGAGGACGCCGACGCCCTCGAGGGTGTCCGCGCCGCCGACCAGGAGAAGCCGGTGCTCGGACTGTTCGCCGACGGCAACATGCCGGTCCGCTACAAGGGCCCGATCGCGGCACACGGCGGCACCGGCGCTCCGGTCGAGTGCACCGACAACCCCGACCGCCCGGCCACCCAGCCGAACCTCGCGCAGATGACCGAGAAGGCGATCGACCTGCTGGACAACAGGAACGGCTTCTTCCTCCAGGTCGAGGGCGCGAGCATCGACAAGGAGGACCACGGTGCCAACGCGTGTGGCCAGATCGGTGAGACCGTCGACCTCGACGAGGCCGTGCAGAAGGCCCTCGAGTTCGCGAAGGCCGACGGCAACACCCTGGTCATCGTCACCGCCGACCACGCGCACACCAGCCAGATCATCGAGGCCAATGCCGTCACGCCCGGCCTGACCGCGAACCTGGTCACCGCGGACGGCCAGCCGATGACGATCAACTACGCCACCTCCGACACTCCTGGATCGATGTCCCACACCGGTGCGCAGCTGCGGATCGCGGCGTACGGCCCGGGCTCGGCGAACGTGTCCGGCCTGACCGACCAGACCGACACCTACTTCACCATCCGCCACGCACTCGAGGGCAAGCGTCGGCACTGATTGGCACCAGCGTCTCGCGCACGGCGGGCCCGACACGGTCATTGGAGGATGCAATGACAGTTTCGGGCCCGCTAGCGTCAGGCCGCATGGCAGCTATCGAGGTCACTGACCTGACGATGGTCTACGGGGACCTGAAGGCCGTGGACGGGGTGAGCTTCGAGGTGGCCGAGGGCGAGTTCTTCGGCATCCTCGGGCCGAACGGGGCGGGCAAGACGACGACCCTCGAGATGATGGAGGGCCTGCGCAAGCCGCACTCGGGGTCGGTCCGGTTGCTGGGGGCGAGCCCCTGGCCGCGCAACTCCGCGCTGCTGCCGCGGATCGGCGTACAACTTCAGGCGTCCGCGTTCTTCGAGCGGCTGACCGCCCGCGAGCAGCTGCACACCTTCGCCGCGATGTACGACGTCTCGACGGCACAGGCCGACGACTGGCTCGAGCGGGTCGGGCTCACCGACAAGGCCGACACCCGCACCGAGAACCTCTCCGGCGGCCAGGCACAACGGCTCTCGATCGCCTGCGCGCTGGTGCACGAGCCCGACGTGGTGTTCCTCGACGAGCCGACCGCATCGCTCGACCCGCAGGCCCGCCGCAACCTCTGGGACCTGCTCGCCGGGCTCAACGAGTCGGGTCGCACCGTCGTGCTGACCACGCACTACATGGACGAGGCCGAGGTGCTCTGCGACCGGGTCGGGATCATGGACCGCGGCCGGATCCTCGAGCTCGACACCCCGGCCGAGCTGATCCGCGGCCTGGACGCACCGGTGCGGATCAGCGTCGCCGCCCACCTGCTCGCGCACGATGCGGCCCGGGCTCTGCCCGGGGTGGACCACGTCGACGGAGACCAGTCGTCGGTGGTGCTCACGACCCAGCAACCGTCGGCCGTGCTGACGGCGCTGGCCGGGCAGGACGCCCTCGAGGGACTGCAGGTGCGCGGTGCCACCCTGGAGGACGTCTTCCTGGACCTCACCGGGCGGGAGTATCGAGCATGAACGCCTTCAAGGCCCTCTCGATCGCGATCGCCAAGGGATTCTTCCGCGACAAGGCGTCGGTGTTCTTCGCGATCATCTTCCCGCTGATGTTCCTGGTGCTCTTCGGGGGCATCTTCAACGACGAGGACACCCCGAAGGCGGAGTTGCTCCAGATCGGTGACGTCTCGCTGATCGACGACCTGCCGGCCGACGCCCGCAAGGCCTTCGACGACTCGTTCGACGTGAAGAAGGTCGACGACCGGGGCGACGCGCTCGACGAGGTGCGCAAGGGCGACGCCGACGCCGCGGTCGAGATGAGGGGCGACGAGCTGATCGCCCACTACACGCAGACCGACCAGGTGCGGGCCGCGACGACGGCGGGCACCCTGAGCGCCTTCGTGGACGCCGCGAACGTCCGGGCCAGCGGCCAGGAGCCGAAGTTCTCCTTCCGGGCGGAGGCGGTCGAGGACGACTCGCTGACCACGATCCAGTTCGTCACGCCCGGGCTCCTCGGGTGGGCGATCGCGATGAGCGCGGCGTTCGGCGCCGCGGCGACCCTGCAGGGCTGGCGGCAGAGCAAGCTGCTGCGTCGGCTCCAGCTCGCGCCGGTGAGGACCGGGTCGATCGTGGGCGCCCGCATCTTCGTGACGGTGGCGGTCGCCCTGGTGCAGATGGCGATCTTCCTCGGACTGGGTGCGGGCGCGTTCGGCCTGAAGCTGACCGGCAACTGGTGGCTCGCGATCCCGCTGATCATCTGCGGAACCCTGTGCTTCATGGCGCTCGGCCTGCTGGCCGGTGCGTTGGCCAAGACCACGGAGGGCGCGGTCAACCTGGCCAACTTCTTCGTGATGCCGATGGCCTTCCTGAGTGGGTCGTTCTTCCCACTGGACGGCGCGCCCGGCTGGTTGCAGTTCCTCTCGAAGCTGCTGCCCCTGCGACATCTCAACGACGGCATGCTCGACGTGATGGTGCGCGGCGAGGGCCTGGCTGCGGCGCTGCCGGTGGCCGGCATCCTGCTCGCCTTCACCGCGGTGATCGGGCTGGTGGCCGTGAAGCTGTTCCGCTGGGAGACGGTCTAGCCTGCACTGGTGAACTTGCTGTTGCAGACCCCGGGCGCCCTGCTGCGCCGCCACGTCCTACGACGGCGCAGCGCCACCGACAGCCCGCTGCGCGACCACACCGTCCTGATCACCGGTGCGTCGTCCGGCATCGGGGAGGCGACGGCGTACGCCGTGGCGCGGTGCGGAGCCCACGTGGTCCTGGTGGCCCGGCGGGCCGACGAGCTGCGGCGCGTGGTCGATGCGATCGCCGCCGAGGGTGGCCGGGCGACCGCCCACGCGGTCGACCTCACTGACGGCGACGCCGTCGACGCGCTCATCGCGTCCCTGCTCGCGGAGCACGGCGCGATCGACTACCTGGTCAACAACGCCGGCCGGTCGATCCGTCGGTCGCTGGCCCTGTCCTACGACCGCATGCACGACTTCGAACGCACCATGGCGATCAACTACTTCGGCCCGGTCCGGCTGATCCTCGGCCTGCTGCCCGCCATGCGCGAGCAGCAGTTCGGCCACGTGGTGAACATCGTGACGTGGGGAGTGCAGGTCAAGGCCCCGAAGTTCGCGGCGTACATCGCCTCCAAGACCGCCCTCGACACGTTCTCCCGCATCGCCGGCCGCGAGGCGTGGGACGACAACGTGACGTTCACCAACATCCGCATGGCGCTGGTGCGGACGCCCATGGTGGCGCCCACCGAGGCGTACGCCGACGCCCGCTCCGAGTCACCGGAGCAGGCCGCCGCCAAGGTCGTGCGGGCGCTCGAGGACCGCCCGCTGACCGTCAACACCCTGGCGGGCGCCGTGTCAGAGGTGATGAACCTTGTCGCGCCACGGCTGATGGACCTTGCCTTCGCCCGCTTCGACCAGAGGTTCCCGGACTCGCAGGCGGCTACGGCCGGTGCGCGGCGAGGGTGACCACGAAGCACGCGCCCACCGGAGTGTCGGCCAGTTCGAGGGTGCCGCCCTGCGCCGTCATGCGCTCGCGCGCCAGGTAGAGGCCCAGGCCCTGGCCGTCGGAGTTGTCGCTGCGTACGCCGCGTCGGAAGACGTCGGCGCGGATCTCCGGGGCAACTCCGGGCCCGTCGTCGGAGACCGCGATCGTGATGACGTCGCCCACCTCCTCGACGGCGACAGTGATCGGCGCACCCTTGCCGTGCCTCACCGCGTTGGTCAGGAGGATGTTGACCGCCTCCGACAGGCCGTCGGTGTCCCCGATCGCCCGGAGATCGCTGGCCTGCCACTCGACGGTGTGGCCGAGGAGGCGCCGGACCGTGACCAGCGGCAGCAGCAGCTCGTCGAGGTCGAGCACGCACACGGAGCCGTCCCGCGCGTCGGAGAGCAACCTGTCGAGGCGACCCAGCTCGGAGCTGAGCATCGTCTCCAGGGTGCGCGCCTGGTCCTCACCCAGGTCGCCCCCGTGCGTCAGGAGCAGGCGTGCGGCCGCATTGACCCCCGCGATCGTGCCGCCCATCTCATGAATCGTCTCTTCGTATTCCCGGACCCGCGCCTCGGCCAGCCTCAGCCGTGCCTGCATGGTCTGGGAAACACCCCCACAGGTGTTCATTCCCCATGTCCTTATCCCCGTAGCGCCGTGCCGGACAGCACGACACGTCGACACTAACCATGGGCGAGGGGGCTGACCAGCGTTCGGTCGAACACTGGGGTAGGCGGGGCGACGAGGCTCAGCTGGCCTTCTTCTTGGGCGCCGACTTCTTCGCCGGGGACTTCTTCGTGGCGGTCTTCTTGGCCGTGGACTTCTTTGCTGCCGCCTTCTTGGCGGGTGCCTTCGCGGCCGGGGCGGACTTCTTCGCGGGAGCGTCGTCAGCGTCCTCCCCACGGGCCTCCTTGGCCGCTGCCACCGACTTCTGCAGCGCGGCCAGCAGGTCGACCACCTCGCCGGAGGACTTGGTGGCGGTGGGCGTGCGCTGGATCTCCCCGCCCTCGATCTTGCTCTTCACCAGGGACTCGACGGCGCCGGCGTAGTCGTCCTCGAACTCCGAGGGGTCGAAGTCGCCGGCCAGGGTCTCGACCAGCATCTCGGCCATCTTGACCTCGCTGTCCTTGACCTCGCCGGAGTCGATCGTGAAGTCGGGCGTGCGGATCTCGTCGGGCCACATCATGGTCTGCAGGACGATCACGTCGTCACGGACGCGGAGCACGGCGACCGACGTACGCTGCCGCAGGGCCACGGTGACCACGGCCATCCGGTCGGCCTCGAGAAGGGCCTGGCGCAGCAACGCGTAGGGCTTCGCCCCGGTCTTCTCCGGTTCGAGGTAGTAGGACTTCTCGAACAGCATCGGGTCGATCTGGTTGCTCGGCACGAACTTCTCGACCGAGATCTCACGCGACGACGTCGACGGCAGCTCGGCCATGTCGTCGTCGGTGAGGATCACCATCTCGCCGTCCTCGGTCTCGTAGCCCTTGGCGATGTCGGCGTAGGCCACCTCCTCACCGTCGATGGCGCAGACGCGTTGGTACTTGATGCGTCCGCCGTCCTTGGCATGAACCTGACGGAACGACACGTCGTGGCTCTCGGTGGCGGAGTACAACTTCACGGGTACGGACACGAGGCCGAACGACACCGCACCCTTCCAGATCGCGCGCATGCCACCAGTATTGCAAGGATGTGGGACATGCGACCGATGTTGGCCACCCGAGGTCTCCACGTCCCGACCGGGGACGCCTGGGTGCACGAGGTGAAATGGGACGGAATGCGGGTCCTCGCGGACGTCTCCGGGGAGGGCGTGCGCCTGACCAGTCGCGCGGAGAACGACGTGACCGCGAGCTACCCCGAGCTGCTCGGCATGGCCGGCCGCGACCTGCTCCTGGACGGCGAGGTGATCGCCCTCGAGGACGGTCGTCCCAGCTTCGGGGCCCTGGCCGAGCGCATGCACGTGCGCGACGCGCGGCGTGCGGCACGGTTGGCGACCACCCGGCCGGTGACCTTCCTGGCCTTCGACATCGTGCGCCTCGACGGCCGCGACCTCTCGCGGGAACCGCTCTCCGAGCGCCGCGAGATCCTGGTGTCGCTCGGGTTCGCGGGGGAGTCGTGGCACGTGCCCGAGGTGTACGACGACGGCGCCATGCTGCTCGAGGCGACCAGGGCCCAGGGCCTCGAGGGTGTGGTCAGCAAGCGGCTGTCCTCGCGCTACGAGTTCGGCGTGCGCAGCCCGCACTGGCTGAAGTTCCCACATCGCCTGCGCACGTCGTGGGTGATCTGCGGGTGGCGCCACGAGACGGGTTCGCAGCAGCGGCTCGGTGCGATCCTCGTGGGCGAGCCGACGGCCGAGGGTCTCGTGTTCCGGGGCCGTGTGGGCAGCGGCATCGCCGGCAAGGTGGGGCCGATGCTCAAGGAGCTGCTCGAGCCCCTGGCCGCCGACCGCAGCCCGTTCGTCGACGAGATCCCGCGTGTCGACGCGGCCGGCACGCACTGGGTCGAGCCCCGCGTCGTGGTCGACGTCGAGTCGCTCGGCCTCGGGACCCAGGGACGGTTGCGCCAGCCGTCGTACATCGGAGTGCGGGCCGACCTCGGCCCCGACGACCTGCTCGGGGGTGGGCAATGACGGAGATCAGGGCCGAGGTGGACGGCCGCACCCTGCGGATCAGCAACCTCGACAAGGTGATGTACCCGACAACCGGCACGACCAAGGGCGAGGTGCTCAACTACTACGCCCAGGTCGCCCCGGTGCTGCTGCCGCACCTCGCCGACCGTGCGGTCACCAGGATCAGATGGCCGCACGGCGTGCAGGGGAACTCGTTCTTCGAGAAGAACGCGCCGGCGGGTGCGCCGAGCTGGCTGCGCACTGCGAAGGTGCCGACCACGGGGTCGCGCGGCTCCTCGCGCAACGGCGACGAGCTGGTCTTCCCGGTCGTCGACGGGCTGGCCGCCCTGACCTACCTGGTCAACCTGGCCAGCCTCGAGCTGCACGTGCACCAGTGGACGGTGACCCGCACCGGCCGCCCTCGCAACCCCGACCGCCTGGTCATCGACCTCGACCCCGGCGAGCCCGCCGGACTGGCCGAGTGCTGCGAGATCGCCCTGCTGGTGCGGGAGAAGCTCGCCGAACGCGATCTCGAGGCGCTGCCGGTCACCAGCGGCAGCAAGGGGCTGCACCTCTACGCGGCACTGCCCGGAGACCTCGACCCCGAGGGCACCACCGGCCTGGCGAAGGAGATCGGGGAGGAGCTGCAGGCAGAGCAGCCGAAGCTCGTGACCGCGGTGATGACCAAGTCGCGCCGCTCGGGCAAGGTGTTCCTCGACTGGTCGCAGAACGCGGGCTCCAAGACCACCATCTCGCCGTACTCCCTGCGCGGAAAGGAGAAGCCGTACGTCGCGACTCCGCGCACGTGGGAGGAGATCGAGGCAGGGGCGGGGGACCCTTTGGGTGTGGAGCAGTGCCGGTTCGAGGAGGTCCTCGAGCGAGTCTCCGAGCTCGGCGACCTGTTCAGCACTCAATGAGCGCCGGCGTCAGTACGCGCCCTGGTGGGACACGACGGCCCGCGCCGTGCGCAGCACGATCGACAGGTCGAGCCCGAGCGACCAGTTGTCGACGTAGCGCAGGTCCAGGCGCACGGCCTCGTCCCACGGCAGGTCCGAGCGTCCCGACACCTGCCAGAGCCCGGTCACCCCGGGCTTGACGGCCAGGCGCCGTCGGACGTCGTCGCCGTACTTCTCGACTTCGGCGGGCAGCGGGGGGCGGGGACCGACCAGGGCCATGTCGCCCAGGACCACGTTGAACAGCTGGGGCAGCTCGTCGAGCGAGTAGCGGCGCAGGAACCCGCCGATGCGGGTGATCCGTGGGTCGTTGCGCACCTTGAACAGCACGCCGTCCGCCTCGTTGATCCCTGCGAGCTCGCCACACTGCTGCTCGGCCCGGTCACACATGGTGCGCAGCTTGAACATCGTGAACGGCGCGTCGTTGCGCCCGACGCGGGTCTGGCGGAAGATCGCCGGTCCTCGGGACTCGATGCGGACGGCGAGCATCAGCGCGAGGAGCACGGGCGCGAGGAGCAGTAGGACCAGGGCGGCGGCACTGCGCTCCCACAGCTCCTTGAGGATCCGGCGCCATCCGCGCAGCTCGGCCTCGCGCACGTGCATCATCGGCAGGGTGCCGACCGCGGTGACAGTCGTGCGTCCCTCGGCCACGTCGGTGAGTCCCGGAGCGACGAACAGCTGCGTGTGCGTGGTGGCCAGGTCCCACCCCAGCCGACGCAGGACCGGGGGAGTGAAGTGCTTGCAGGGCAACACGATCACCGCGTCGGCGCGGGCCTCGCGGATCCGGTCGGCGATGGCGCCGACGGGGGTTCCGCGTCCGTGCGTGCAGGTGTCCACCACTTCGAAGCCGTGGTTGCGGGAACGGCCCAGCTCGGTCGCCATCTCGGCGACCTGGTGCCGGTGGCCGGCGAGCACGACGCGATGGGTGAGGCCATGTCCGTGCTCGCGGCGCCACCCCTGCACTCCCGCCCAGCTGACGCGTTGCAGGACGGCGGTTCCGGTGGTGACGGCAACGAGGGTGAGCAGGTGCCCGGGTCGGGTCGGCAGGTCGACCATCCACGAGATCGCGGCCCCGGTCACGACCAGGGCCAGTGCGGCCCGGGCGACCCGGCGGAGGTCCTCGATGCCGGGCAGCACGAGGCGCGACTCGTAGCCGCGCATCACCGCGACGAGGAGGACCCACAGCAGGGGCAGCGCCAGCACCACGGCGAGCGGTCCGGGGACCACCGCGGTGGCCACCAGTGCACCGACCGCGTCACCGATCACGAAGCCGGCCCGGCGGCTGATGCCCGAACGGCGAGTGGGAGTTGCCAGAACCTGCGTCGAGGCGACCATGTCCACTCGCGGCACGAGAGCCGGTTCGGTCCTGGGCAGGGGCACGGTGGGTGGTCGCGGCGGAGCCGGCCTGGAGAGAGAGGGCGCCGCGGTCGGTAGGGCGGTGAGGCGCTGGGCGGTCCGGACCGAAGGGTTGGTCAGGGCGTTGGCACTGCTCATCGTTTGCGACCCCACATCACGTTGCCGATGGAAATGGCGAGCCGTCCGCGGTGGACGGACGGCCCAGATCCAGCATGCTGGCGAGGCAGTCGCCGCGGCATCACCAACGTTGGTGAATCGCGTTGTGGGGAACGCGATTCGCGATCAGCCGACGGCCGGCTGCCAACCGACGTGGTGGGCCAGGCCGACCGCGGCGAGCTGCGAGGAGACCTCGAGCTTGGACAGGATCGACTTCACCTGGGTGCGCACGGTCGCCTCGGAGACCACACTGATGCGGGCGATCTCGCGCACGGCGCGTCCGTCCATCAGGTGTCCGAGGACCTGGCTCTCCCGGTGGGTCAGGTGCTCGAGGCGGGTCCGCATGACCTGGACCTCCTGGCGCTGCTTGTGCCAGTGGCCCAGCAGCTCCTCGCGTTCGTCGCGGCTGATCACCGGCAGGCCCTCGTTGAGCCGGCGGATCGTGGCCAGGATGTCGTTGAGCGGTGAGCTCTTCGCGAGCACCTGCCGTGCCCCGTAGCGCAGGCACTCGCCCCAGCGACCGCGGTCGATGCTTGCGGTCACCACGACGACGTTGACGCCGGCCTTGGTCAGCGGCTCGATCAGCCGCACCCCGTTGCCGTACGAGCCGAGGTCGAGGTCCAGCAGGACGACGCGCGGGTGCGCACGCATGATGGCTGGGAGCAACGTGCTCACCGACCGGCCTCCCTCGGAGAGGATGATCCGGCGTACGTCGTGACCCTCCATGTCGAGGGCGATCTCGAGGGACTCGGCGAACAGCGAATGGTCCTCGACCACTGCGACTCGGGTCCCGGTTCTGGTGATGATCAAGAGTCTTCTCCTCGGAAGTGGGGCAGGGTGACCACGAAGGAGGCACCCCGCGCGCCGTCGTTGTGTCGAAGTTGCAGGTTGCCGCCCTGCTGTTCCGCGAGGCGGCGTGCCAGGTAGAGCCCGAGTCCACTACCTGGCGACGTCCTGCTGCGTACGCCTCGCTGGAACAAGGAGTCGCGCATGGCCGCCGGAATACCAGGTCCGGCGTCCGAGACCCGGAGCTCGACCACGTCATCGCGGCGTCCGACGGTCAGGGTGACCGCCGATCCGGGCGCGTGGCGAAGTGAGTTGTGCAGGAGGATGTGGACGATCTCGCTGATGTCGTCCTGCCGCCCACGGACGTGATGACCCGTCGCCTCCCAGCGGATCTCGTGCCCGGCGACCCTCTGGGTGGCCACCAGTGGGGTGATCACCTGGTCGAGAGAGACCGCACTGGTCTCCAGGGGACCGGGGTTGCTCAGCAGGCGCTGGAGGCGGGCCACCTCCGAGGCGAGGCCGAGCTCGAGCCGGTGCCTGCTGGACGGGCTCAGCCGGTCGTCGCTGCCCAGCAGGATCTGCGAGGCGGTGCTGATGTCGGCGACCGTCGACCGGAGCTCGTGGAACAGCTCCTCCTGGTGCCGCTGGTCCTCGGACACGACCGGCTGGGCAGGACCCTGCTCGGCCAGCGCGCGGAGGAGGATCGTGGCGGTCGTGAGTGCCAACAGGACCGACAGCCCCATGAGTACGACGACCGCGGTCCACGACCTCAGGGTGCCTCCGGTGGTGCCGACCGACCCGAGCAACAGGGACGTGACGACGGCAGCCTCGATCACCACGAGGCTGCGCGTGGAAACCTCCGGCCTCGGCCTCCTCGACCGGTGCCACGCCCCCAGGACGACCACCAGGCCGGCTCCGAGAATGACGGCGGCGACCGCCGCGGCAGGCTGGGGCAGGGCCACCAAGGGGTCGTCCACGAGCCAGGTGTAGAGCAGGCGCCCGGCGAGCAGGACGAGTCCCGCAGTGATGCCCAGTCCGAGTGGGTGCAGGCGCTCGGGCAGCTCCGCGCCACGAGTGGCCAGGACGAGGCCTGCGATCACCGGCGTGGCCAACAGTGCGCCCATCAGGTCACCCGTGCTGCCCGAGCGCTCCGCGACGTTGGTCATGTCGACGATCGCGAACGCCACACCGCTGAGGAACAGGGTGACCAGCACGGACGAGAGCCAGCCGCTGGTCGGGTCGCCGGTCATGCGCCAGCGGGAGTACAGCAGGAAGGCGCCGGCGGCCAGCACCAGATGGAAGTCGAGGGTTGCGACCGCCCCCGCGGTCAACAGTCGAGGCTGGCCCTCGGTGACCAGCGCAACCGCCAGGATCGGGGGCAACGCCAGCAACAGGGCAGTCGTGATCGACCTCCGCCATTCCCAGCCGAACTGGGTCCGCGGTCGGTCATGAAATCGTTCCATTGTCCTGCCGGCGCCCCCGCGCCCACCCTTCGGTATCAAGGACGATGAGTCCTTGGCCGAGTCCCGTGGTGGCACGTGTGAGGACGCCTGCAGGGAGGTCCACCCCACCATGTCGTTGAATGTAGGACCGGTGGGCCCGCCCTGTCCGGCGAATGGGAGTGCCTACCACAAATTGGGGACGATCGCCCAAGCGACTGGCCCAGATCTCGCAACTTTGATCCCAAGGGACTCACCAGTCGCAAGGAAGTCCTGAACGCGGGCGGGGGGTGTGTACCGGTCCGGGTCCACGCGACTGGTGAGGCCAGATCTTGGGGGTCCCTCAACCTTCGGGCTCGGGACCGGTCAGGAGCATCACCAAATGTGGGGCAGTGCCTCGGCGCACCTGACTCATCAAGATTGGCGAAGTTGCGGCGTACGGCCACGTGGTGGTCGTGGGGAGTCCTACGCTCCGAGAATGCTCTCCCGAGGACCCGGTGGGCCGGTCGTGCCGCGTCAACGGCCAGGTGGGACAGTCGTGCGCCTGATCGTCGTCTCCGACCACAGCCTGGTCAGCGAGGCCGTGCGCATGGCGTTGGCCAGTCGCGGCTTCGAGGCGGTGAGCCTGACCCCTCCGTCCGGACGCGGCGGCCACCGGGACTTCACCATGCGGGTCTCCCGCTTCGGTCCCGCGGTCGGGCTCCTCCTGTGCGAGCTCGAGGACCGTTCGCTGCTGCGCGACGCGGTGGCCACCGTGTCGTCCGTGCGGATCCGCTGGCTCCTGCTGACCAGGTCCAGGGACACCGCGGCGTGGGGAGCCCTCTTCGAGGCCGGCGTGTCGGCGGTGCTGCCGATGACCACCAACCTCGACACCCTGGCCGGCGCGCTGACCCAGGAGGCGGCCGGCCGGCCGGTGATGGCCGACGAGGTCCGCGTCCGCGCGCTCGAGGCCTGGCACGAGGAGAGTGTCCAGTCGCGCAGGGTCGCCGGGTTGATGGGTTCCCTGACCCCGCGTGAGATGGCGGTGCTGGCCATGTTGCACGACGGGTTGACGGTCAAGCTCATCGCGCAGGGGGCGAACGTCTCCGAGGGAACCGTGCGCAGCCAGGTCAAGTCGATCCTGCGCAAGCTCGAGGTCAGCTCCCAGCTCGCAGCCGTGGCGGCGTACCGGCAGATGCGGGAGTTCGCCCTGGCCGTCCACGACGACGAGTGAGTCGGCCCGATTCGAGGCTCAGCGGTCGAGGGGTTCCCAGCCGGCCGCGCCGACCACGATCATGCGGGCCTGGTTGCGCAGGTTGTCGACCAGCTCCTTGCGGGTGGCCGGGTGGTCCGCCGCGGGGCCGACCAGCTCTCCGGCCGCGGCGACCATCAGGTCGACGAACAGGCTGGCCAGCACGTGCAGGTCGGCGGCCCCCCAGCGCTCGAGGCCGGGCATGCGGGCCAGGTCGGTGGCCAGCTCGCGCTCGAAGAGGCTGAGCTCGTGCCGGATCGCGTCCCGCAGGACGGCGTTGCCGCCCTGCCGCTCCCGGCCGATGAACCGGAAGTGGGCCTTGTGCTCCTCGAGCTGCACGGACAACACGTCGACCGAGCGGTCGATGAGCGTCTCGGGAGCCGGGTCGCCGCCACGCACCTCGCGGATCAGGCCGCGCAGGGTCATGAAGGACTCGTCGAGCAGTGCCAGGCCGAGCTCGTCGAGCGTGGAGAAGTGGCGGTAGAAGGCGGTCGGCACGATGCCGGCGGCCTTGGTGAGTGCGCGCAGGGAGAGTGACCCGAAGCCCTCGTCGGCGAGCATCTCCAGGGCAGCGTCGAGGATCGCCCGCCGGGTGCGCTCCTTGCGCTCCTGCCGGCTCTCGGGCTTGTCGGGTACGGCGGCCGCCTTGCTCGTCACGCTGCGCAGTGTAGCGGTTCGGTGAACACTGCGACCACTTGTCGGTGAACACGTGTGCGAGGTGTTCACGCTCACACGGACCGGGCTTGACGCTGCCGGGGAGCCTTTGGGTACTGTTTCAGTGTACGAATGTTCACTGAAAGTCATACCGAATCGGAGCTCGTGATGAGCATCGTCCAGAACCTTCTCGCTTCCCGGGCCCTCGAGGCCCTGGCGTCCCCGCACGGCGTGGATCGCTACCTCGAGCTGGTCAACCCGATGTGGGCCGCCCGCGAGGTGCGTGCCCGCATCGTCGACGTGCACCGCGAGGTCGACGTCGCCGGCCACCCGCCGGTCGCCACCATCACGCTGCAGCCCACGTCCACGTGGCAGGGTCACCGCGCCGGCCAGCACGTGCAGCTGGGTGTCGAGATCGACGGCGCGCGTCGTACGACGCGGGTCTTCACGGTCTCGAGCCCGGACTCCCGCCAGGGTGACCGCTTCACCGTCACCATGCGCGCCAACCCCGACGGCCTGGTCTCGCGGCACCTCGTCGAGGCCGAGGTCGGCACGATGGTGCACCTCTCGCAGGCGCAGGGTGAGTTCACCCTTCCCGACCAGGTGCCCGACCACGTGCTGTTCATCTCCGGCGGCTCGGGCATCACACCGGTGATGTCGATGCTGCGCAGCCTGCAGCGCCGCACCCACCGCGGCCGGGTCACCTTCGTGCACTACGCGCAGTCGCCCGAGCACCAGATCTTCGCCGACGAGCTGGCCGAGATCGCCCGCTCCGGCTACGGCATCGACGTTCACCTGCTGCACCCCGAGCTCGGCGACCCGGCGTTGAGCCCGCCGTGGCTCGAGCGCCTCGTGCCCGGCTACCGCGACGTGCCCACCTGGGCCTGCGGACCGGCGCCGCTCATCGACGCCGTCCAGAAGGCGTACGCGGACTCCGACGCGTTGCAGGTGGAGTACTTCAAGGCGCCGGTCGTCAGCACCGGGGCGGCCGAGGGCGACGTCACCTTCACCCGCGCCGGCAGTACGGCGGCCAACACCGGAGCCACCCTGCTCGAGCAGGCCGAGGCCGCGGGCCTGAAGCCGGAGTTCGGCTGCCGCATGGGCATCTGCTTCTCCTGCACCGCGACCAAGAAGGAGGGGACGGTCACCAACGTGCTGACCGGTGAGACGTCGTCCCTGCCCGACGAAGACATCAGGATCTGCGTGAGCTCGCCCCAGGGCGACTGCGCGGTCGACCTCTGACACTCCCCGTTGGTCGAGGAGGTCGCGCAGCGACCGTCTCGAGACCATGACCGAAAGGAAGCCCATGAACAGCACCACCCTGACCGATGACCAGCTCGACGAGTTCGGCAAGGAGATGGACGCGATCCGCCAGCGGGTCATGTCCGAGCTCGGCGAGGAGGACGCGACCTACATCCGCAACGTGGTCAAGGCGCAGCGCGCCTTCGAGGTCGCCGGTCGCGCACTCTTCTACCTGCCGCCCGCCTGGCCCCTTGCCGTCGCCTCGTTGTCGATCTCCAAGATCCTCGACAACATGGAGATCGGCCACAACGTCATGCACGGGCAGTACGACTGGATGGGCGACCCTGGCCTGAACTCGCGGATGTACGAGTGGGACACGATGGCCCCCAGCGAGAACTGGAAGTACGGGCACAACTACATCCACCACACGTACACGAACATCCTCGGCAAGGACCGCGACATCGGCTACGGCATCCTGCGCATGGACGAGGACCAGGAGTGGCACCCCTACTACCTCGGCAACCCGGTCTACGCGTTCCTGCTGATGGTGTTCTTCGAGTGGGGCGTGGCCCTGCACGACCTCGAGGTCGAGAACATGGTCAAGGGCAAGCGCACCTGGGAGGAGAACAAGGCGCTGCGCGCCGGCATCCTGCGCAAGATCAAGCGCCAGACGCTCAAGGACTACGTGCTGTTCCCGGCGCTGACCGGCCCGCTGTTCCCGTTGACGCTGGCCGGCAACGCGACCGCCAACCTGGTCCGCAACATCTGGACCTTCAACATCATCTTCTGCGGCCACTTCCCGGCCGGCGTCGCGACCTTCTCCGAGGAGGAGTGCGAGAACGAGAGCCGTGGCCACTGGTACTACCGCCAGCTGCTCGGCTCGGCCAACATCAGCGGCAGCAAGCTGATGCACCTGCTCTCCGGCAACCTGTCGCACCAGATCGAGCACCACCTCTTCCCGGACCTGCCGGCGCGCCGCTACCCGCAGATCGCCGAGGAGGTGCGCGAGATCTGCCAGCGCTACGGGCTGCAGTACAACACCGGCCCGCTGCACAAGCAGCTCGGCAGCGTCGCGAAGAAGATCTTCAAGATGGCGCTCCCGCCGAAGAAGGCGGACACCGCCTCCACCCAGACCAAGGTCAGCGTCGGCGACCCCGTCGCCGCCTGACGAAGGAGTCACCATGACCCACATCGCAGACAGCCTCACCCCGCGCGAGCTGCGCCGTATGCACGCCGAGGGCACCCGCCTGACCGTCCCGCAGGGCTGGTCCCTGATCTGGGAGCGCACTCCGGCCGACAAGGCCTACCTGATCGTCGCCGGCGAGGTGTCTATCCAGCGCGACCACGTCGAGGTCGCCCGCCTCGGGCCCGGCGACGTGGTCGGCGAGATGGCGATCGTCAACCACAAGCTGCGTACGGCGACAGTCGTCGCCGCGACACCGCTCGAGGTCGTCCACTTCACGGCCGAGGCCGTCGAGCAGCTGAGCGAGCAGATCCCCGCGTTCCGCGAGGTCCTGGCGCAGACGGCATCGGGGCGTCTGGCGCCGGCGTGACGAACGCCCCTTGCCTGTGTGGTTGTCGGTTCGCCCGTCGTCCGTGACACTGGAGTCATCATGAGCAATCACGACCACATCAGCCGCAACGAGATCCGCAAGGACGCCATCCAGGACGGCTTCGAGGCCACCGTGTCGACGGTCGGCCACGTCGGCGGCGTCGTGGTCGGTGCAGTCCGCGACGTCGGCAAGGCCCTGGGCGGCCTGGCCACCGAGCTCTTCGAGATCCGTGACGCCGCCCGCAAGGCCGGCGAGGAGCACGAGCCCCACGCCTGACCTTGCGGCCGGTCGGTCAGCGCACGGGTCTCAGGGTGATGCTGACCTGGCTGGTGCCGGAAGGGTTCGGCACCACCAGCACGGCGGTGACCCTGCGTCCCTTGCGCAGCAGCGCCCTGCCCCGTGCGTTCAACGGCAGCTTCACCGTTCGCGCCGTGCCTGCCCTCAATGACACCGAGCCACGGGCCACGGGGTTGCCGCCCTTCTTGATCACCAGGGTGCCGGCACACGTGCCGGCGGTGCCGGCACATCGCAGGCCCACGTAGGCCGAGGCGCGCTTCAGAGTCACGACCCGCGTGGTCAGACGCAGTCTCGGTTTCGCGACCACCGTGAGGGACAGGGACCGTGACGACGCCCGGTTCCACGCGTCACCGAGGTAGCGAGCCGCCAGGGCGATCCTGCCCGCGGAGGTGAGGGGCCCGACGGCGAGCACGGCTGACCCGTCGACGAGGTTGGCGCGCACCGTCTTGCCACCCGGCGGAGTCACCGTCACCTGTCCGGTCGGGGTGACGCCCGAGGTGGTGTTGACCTTGACCTTTACCTTCGTCGAGCCTCCGACCTTCACCTGGGTGGGTGTCGCGCTCAGCGAGAGCGTCGTGTCGGTCTGTTGACTCTCCCGGAGCCTGATCGGCACCCGGATCTTGCTCTGCTCGCCGCCGTTGCCGCTGAGCACCAGGTCGACGTGGTCGACGCCCTCGGGGATCCGGGTCTCGTCGACCCGGACGTCGATCGTTGCGGTGCCGCCCGGCGCGATCGTCCCGCGGTTCTGCGAGAGCTTCAGCCACGGCAGCGAGGGGACGTCGTCGTCGCCGGTGGCGAACTCGAGGATGTCGCCAGTGAGCGACGCCGCGAGCAGGGTGCCGTCCGGGCGGATGTCAGTGCCTCGCGGCAGACCTGCTGGCGGATTGTCTGCACGGCGCCACCCGGTCTCGGTGCACGTGGTCGGATCGATCTGCGAGAGTATCGGCGTTCGAGAGCCCGAGCGCTCCATCTTCCACATGCTGTCCGAACCGGGCTGATATGCCATGCCCAGGCCTTGCACGCCGTAGAGAGTGCACGAGGTGAGTTGGGTGCCCGCCTGAGGGCTGTTGGGCCCGGCCATCGTGGTCAGTCGAATTCCGAGAGCCTCTCCGCTGGCGAAACGGTCGTCGTCCTTGTGCCAGTGCTGCAGGAACAGTCGATCGTGGGTCTCGTCATAGGCAAGTCCCCAGGCGAGGTGGAAGTCGGGGATGTCGGTACGTATCACGCGCGAGTAGCCTCCATCGCGGGCGTCGGCGCAGACGATGTCGTTGAAGGGCTGGGTTGCGTCGAACCCTCCGGCACCGGAGTCACCAGCGACGATGAAGCACACCTCGTTCGTGGCGTCGACGTAGACCAGGTCGTACGGGATGAGCCACGACGGGTCCACACCGATCTCGTTCGCAATTGCCGACATAGCGATCACGGTGCCGGTCGGGTCGCCGTCCGTTGTGTATTCGCGGATCTCGTGCTGGGGGTTGGCGGCGACCAGATGAGCCTGGGCCACCCACCAGGACCCACCGCCCTCCTCGACCGCAACGGGTGCCTTCGTCGCGTTGAGATCGGTCACCTTGGTCAGTGATCCGGCTTCCGCGGGTGAGGCCACGGGTACGTCGAGTGCCGCCGTCCACTCGTAGGCCTTGTCGCCGTTGTTGCGCAGGGTGGCGGTCTGTCCGGAAGTGTCGGCGTCCAGTGTCACTGTCGGCTTCGCCCCGGCCAGTTTGAAGTCTGCGTGAGCGGTGGCCCCGGGTGCACCGATCCTCACGTCGACGGGAGTCCCGCGTCCGTAGGTCCGGGGCTTGTACGCCGCCACGGTGTAGCCGTGCCCTGTGAAGATCTCCGTCTTGTATCGGCCGGCCCCGTCGGTGTGAACCTGCCACTGCACGGCACCGTCGGGCGCCCGTACCTGGACGACCGCGTCGGCGATTGGGTCACCGGTGGCGGCATCGGTCACGACGCCGGCAACGGTGCCCGCGTCGGGCAGGTCGATGCGCACCTGCGTGGCGTCGGACCGCCACGGCCAGCCCCCGCTCTCGTTGCCGACCGCGTGGAGCTGGTCCCAGGTGCAGCAATGCATCAGGGCCGGGCCACCGATCGATGAGCTGACCAGAGGGCGCCCGGCGGCTCCGGCCCGATCGAACAGTGAATCGGGGTCGATGTCATGGCCGGCAATGACGATGTCGCCGTTCTCGTGCAACGTGAGCCCGAGGTCGAAGTCTGCGTCCGTGCCGAAGTAGGTGTAGTCGCGCCACTCGATGGTGAAGGTCCGGTTCGGGGCTGTTCCCTTCACTGCCGTGAACACCTGTCCTCCACCGTTCTCCGGGGAAAGCGGGATGAGGCTCGTGTCCAGGGTCAGTGCGGAGCTCGAAGGACAGGGTGCATCCGGCGTCCACGCGTTCCATCGCGGCTCGTCGAGGCAGAACGAGACGCTCGCTCCCATTGTTCCGGGTCCTCGTCCTGGAGCGTGCACTCCGATCGAGTCGAGTGCGCGTCCGTGGAAGCGGAACGGGAACGGAAGGTCGACCTCGGTCACGGGGCGCGTTCCCGAGGCATCCATCGGTGCCAGCACGAGGAGGGTGTCGCCGGGAGTCCAGTCACTGGTCTCCGTGACACAGGAATAGCCGTACGACGTGCCGTAGGGGACGTCGAGCGGGTGTCGGGGCATGGCGATCGTGGGAACCACGGCGTCCGTGCCGCCCATGTCGACCGACCTGGTGACCAGGCGGGCGCCACAGAGGCCGGCGTTGACACTCAGCACATACTTCTTCGGCCCGGGAACCTTGTTGATGGCGAACGCGCCGGTGGCGTCGGTGGTGCCGACGAACGGCACCCCGGCCAGCGTGACCACCGCCTCGGGAATGCCGGCACCGGTGACGGGGTCTACCACGCGACCGCTGACCGTGCCGCCCGGGAGCGGTGTCAGGGTGACGTCGTGCGTCGTGGTCTCCCCGTCGGTCACCGTGACGGTCGTGGTGCTCGGCTCGTAGCCGAACGCGGCGACCCGCACGGTGTACTCGCCGACCGGGAGCGTGAGCGCATAGCCGCCGCTCTCGCCCTGCCGGGTCGAGCGCACGAGCTCGCCACTGGTCAGGGTGATCGTGGCGCCCGTGACGGGGACCTGTCGTTCGGCGTCGGTGACGGTGCCGGTGAGCGATCCGCTGGTGGACTGCTCGAGGGCCGACTCCACCAGCGCGAGCGCATCGAGCCGGCCCTCGCCATAGACGTTGTTGTCGTCGGCCGTGCCGCCGCACTGGTCGTCGGCGGTGTCGCGGGCAGTGCCGTCGAGCGCTTCGCGAGTCGCAGCCAGGTCGCCGATCAGGGACGGATCGGCGTTGTAGAGCAGGGCGACGGCGGCCGCCGTGTGCGGTGCCGCCATCGAGGTGCCGGTCATGGACGCGTAGCTGCTGCCGGGATAGGCAGACCTGACGTTGGTGCCGGGGGCCGAGATGTTCGGCTTGATCTCGCCGTCCTGACCGGATCCGCGTGAGGACGACGGCGCGATGGTGTCGTTGATGTCGTAGTTGCCGACCGAGTAGTTGATGGTCCGCGACCCGGGCGCGCCCGAGGTGTCGCAGCCGGGTCCGATGTTGCCGTTTGCCCAAACTCCGAAGATGCCCGAGTCTGCCCACGCCTGCAGGACGTCCTCCATGAAGGGGTCGTTGCTGGGCGTTCTCGTGCCCCAGGAGTTGTTGATGATGTTGGGTCGTTGCGCCGGGTCGGGGCGGGTTCCGTCGACCTTGGTGGGGGCCAGCATCCACTGTGCCGAGTCGAGCAGGGCGGCATCTGAAGGACAGCAGCCGTTGGCAGAGATCCACGTGGCGCCGGGGGCGACCCCGATCCGGTTGGCGGCGCCGTCGTCACCGGTCATGGTGCCCATGGTGTGCGTTCCGTGGCCGCCGCCGTCGACCGGCAGCGTTGATGCCCCCGTGACATCGAGCCAGTTGTAGTCATGACTGACCGTGCCGTCGGCCCGGTAGCCGCGGTAGGAATGGATGAGTGCCGGGTGGTCGTACTGCACGCCGGTGTCGATGCTGCCGACCACGATGCCGTCGCCGCGAATGCCGTAGGTGTCCCACACCTGGTCGGCCTTGATGTTGGCGACGCCCCACTCGACCGCCGCGTCGGCGTCGGGTCCCATCTTGTTCGTGGTGAGTTCCTTGTCGATCGGCTCCACCTGCTCGTAGGTGACCGGCGCGCGCACGGTCTCGACCCCGGTGGCGCCCGCCAGGCTGCTGGCCAGTGCGTAAGTCCCCGCTTCCACGTGCACGGCGTTGGTGATCCAGTAAGACGTGTACGTCGCGCCGGCGGCGTCCAGTTGGGCGATCACCTCGGCCTGCGACGTCTTGGCGTGGCTGCGCAACGCGTCGTAGACCGCTTGCCCGCGCTTGTCCCAGTCTCCGACGCCGGAGGCGCTCGACGTGTCAGCGGAGCTGTCGAGGATGACCCAGAACTCCTGCGTCTCGTCGACGGCCTTCTCGAACTCGGCGAGCAGTTCGGGCTGGATGTGGCCCTTGTCTTCGGCGGTGGGTGACGCGGAGGAGGCGCCCGTCGGCAGTGCGACCAGTGCGATCAGTGCTGCCAGGAGCGAGCCGACGGCACTCAGTCGGCCGGCCTTCGTTCTCGCGAGACGATGCATCAGGGTGTGACCTCTCGGGTGAGCCCGCTTCGGATCTCGGGCATGCGTGCGTTGAGTGACTAGAGCGGAAACCAACGGGTCTCGCCGGGTGGCTCCGGTCGGGGAGCACTGGAAGGTTCATCGGCCTCGTACTCGGGCTCGGTCGGCTCGTCGTCGGGCGCACCCGCGTGCTCCTTGGCACGTGGCTTCTCTTCCGGCACGGACTCACGCTGGCGCAGAGACGGTGCGACCAGCAATAGGGCGATTGCCCAGTTTCTCGTGCAGCCGCTGCCCTACCGGTCGGGCGAGGAGTTCTCGATCAGGCCGGCCTGCGTGGCCGCGATGGCAGCCGCGGTGCGAGTGTGAACGCCCAGCTTCCTCATCGCCGAGCCCAGGTGGAGCCCGACCGTCTTGGGTGAGAGGAACAGTGCCGCGGCCGCTTCCTTGTTGGTCATGCCTCGGGCGACCAGCTGAAGCACTTCGCGTTCGCGGGGCGAGAGCTGGTCGCCGTACCCGGTTCGACCGTTGACCTCGGGTCGGCCGGTGCGGGAACCGTGCGCACGGAGCGTGCGGGCGACCCTGGCTGCGTCATGCACCGAGCCGAGCTCACGCAGCCGCTCGTGCACCGCTTCGAGCTCGCCGACCGCCTCGGGCACTCGGTCGGCTCCAATGAGGCAGGCGCCCAGGCGCTCCAGCGCGAGCAGCTCCCGGTGCAGGCGGGGCATCGCCGCCCACTGCCTGGCCGCCTCCTGTGCGAGCGCGATCGCCTCACGTGATTCACCTGCGGCCAGTGCGAGCGCGGCGCGAGACTCGTGGACCACGGCCTGTGCTGCCGGGGCATCGAGCCCCGAGGTGCCTGCCTCGAACCGGTCAACGAACTCGACCGCCGCGGGCACGTCTCCCTTGCCCAGCAGTGCGTCGACGTGGCTTACCGTGAACTCGACCGCCCACAGCCAGGCCTCGCGGCGCGTCACCATCTCCGCCATCGATCGGGTGTGGGCAAGCGCGGTCTCGAAGTCGCCGGAGGAGACCGCGAGGTGGGCCAGGGTCGACGCGGGGTCGAGGCAGGTGGGCAGCACGCTCTCCGAACGTGCCAGCCGGGCGGCCACCTCCTCGAGCCGCTTCACTGCGTCGCCGGGTGTGCGGCCGAAGCAGTCGAGTGCGTCGGCATAGGCGGTCTCGGTGGGATCGTCGAGGTAGGGCTCGTCGGTCCTCTCGTCCAGACGAGCAATGCTGACGCGAGCCTGGTCCCACGCACCGGAATACCAGTCGAGCTGGACCGATCTCAGCAGCCAGATGTCGTCGAGTCGTGGGTGGTTGGCCGCGGCCACCGACTGCGCCTCACGTTCCAGCAGTCGTCGGGTCTCGTGCAGTCGTCCCCACGGGAAGGTCGCACCGATGACGTTGAGCATCTGGCTCGGTGACGAATCTCTTCCGGGCTGCCCAAGGACCGTCTCCAGTGCCTGCCAGCCCTCAGGGTGCCCTGCCATCAGCAGCGCTGTGGCGCGTCCCTCGAGTGCAGGCATGACCTGCGGTTCGGTTGCGAACAGTGTGTCGACTCGATCCAACCAGCTCAGATGACGTGCGATGGGCCATTCGTCGATCATGGGGAGCGCGAGGTTGACCATGGCTCGCTCGGCCTCCTGAGGACGCTCCTCCAGGAGGGGAACGGACTCTTCGAAGAGCTCATAGGCGTCTCGCTCCCGATGGATGACCCACAGCAGCCGAGCTCGCACCAGCATGGCGGTGCCCAACTGTGCCCCGTCCAGCACGCGCCGGTCGATCACCCGTTGCAACGCCTCGGCGGCACGGGACCCGGTGGCGATGCTGGTGCCACCACCGATCGCTCGGGCCGCGTCGAGCTTGCCGATGATGGCCGACAGAGCGGGGCTGCTCCACTGATCGGTCGACTCGATGATCGCGACGAGCGTGAGGATCGCGGTTTCGTCGTCGCCGGTGTCGATGGCCACGTCTGCGGCCTGCTCGGCGTACCCCCGCCAGCGGGTGGTGTCGCCCGCCTCCTTGGCATGGTGTGCGAGCCGGACGACGGAGGCACCCTCGTCGCGTGCGAGGGCTTCCAGGGCCCGCCGGTGAAGGGCCCGCACACGAGGTGCGTCGGCCGAGGCGAGAACCGCCTCCGCGTCGAGGGAGTGCCGGAACGCGTACCGATCCGGCCTGACCTCGCGGAGCAGGCCAGACGACAGAGCCGCGGCCATCGACTCGATCTCATCAGCGCCGGTCGAAGTGTCGCCGTGTGCGACGGAGTGGAGGGTGTCGCTGGTGGCGTCCTCGGCGAGCACGGCCGCGGCCTCCAGCAGTCGGCGGGCCGGTTCGGGCAGTCGCGTGAGTCGCTCGCGCACGGAGTCGACGACGGAGGGTGGTACGCCGATCTCGTCCAGGGCACGCCTGGCCCAGCGTCCATCGCGCAGCTCGATGTCGTGTCGTTCGCGAAGCAGGCGAATCGACTCCTCGACGGCCAGGGGTACGCCGTCGGTGTGCTCCCGCAGGAACGCCGCGAACGCGTGGGAGATCTCCGCGCCGTCCAGCATCGCGCTCGTCAGCCGGGCGACGGCGTCCACGTCGAGTGCCTGAAGGGTGAGTCGGAGGTAGGTGCCGGGAGAGTTGCCTCGGGAGCGGAGCCTGAGCAGTGGAGAGGAGTCGGGCACCTCACTCGGACGGTCGGTGACCAGCAGCGACGGGCCGTCGTCGGCGCCGTCGAGAAGGAGCAGCCACTCCAGGGTCGCGGCGTCGGACCAGTGCGCGTCTTCGAGGACGACGACTTCTATGTCGAGCACACCGACGAGTTCGACCAGGGCGGCCCGCAGACGCCGCCGTGTCGCGCGGGGGTCGTCTTCCGGGGGGAGAGGCGGCGGAAGCAGTGAGGACCAGTCGGGAAGGAGTGCGTGCAGGCACCCTCCCAGCGGGGACAGCTCAGCCAGCGCCGTCTCGAGGTCGTCACGACGTCGGGCATGGCGACGCAGGCCGTCGGCAAGCAAGCCCAATGGGAACGTGTCGGGCATCGGCAGACCCGCGAGCATCAGCACGGCGGATGGGCGCAGGTTGGCGGCGCCCAGGATCTCGGAGACCATGCGTGACTTGCCGATTCCCGGCTCACCCTCGATGACGATCAGTGCGCGTCCCGTAGACAGTGCGGCGCTGGCTGAGGCGAGCTCGCCGTCTCGTCCGACGCACGTCGAGGACGCGGCAACATGGTCCACGGTCGCGTGGGTGCGGCCCGAGAATGTCGGCATGGCCTGGGTCCCCTCTGGTGACTCACTCACCCTAGCGGTGAGCCACCTCGTCGCCCGGAACCGTCACCTGTGACGTCCTGACCTCACTGTGCGCGCCACTCACGCGGAGCGACGCCGTACTGCTCGCGGAACCAGCGTGAGAACCCACTGGGTGCCGCGAAGCCCAGCAGCTGCGAGATGTCGGTCAGTGAGTGGCGCGGATTGGCGAGGTGACGTTCGGCGAGACGGCCGCGCGTGGCGTACAGGAGCGAGGTGAAGGTCTCGTCGTGCACGGCCAGGTGGCGATTGAGGGTGCGACGGTCGACGCCGAGGCTTCGGGAGACCTGGTCGACCGAGCAGCGGCCCAGCGGCAGCAGCAGCTCGATCAGCTCGCGGACCCGCTCGACGGCGCCCTCCGGGCGCGCGCTGGGCAGGGTGGCGAGCAGTTGCTGGGTGTAGTGCCGCAGGGTCGGGTCGGAGTGCTCGTTGCGCCGGTCGAGGTCGGTGGAGGTGAGGATCACGCCGGAGAACTCGTGGTCGAACTGGAGCCGGTCACCGAGCAGTCGCTCGTGGGTGCCCAGGTCGTCCGGCGCGGGATGCGCGAAGCACACCTTGAGCGGGCTCCAGTCGTCGTCGAGGAAGACCCGCAGGATGCCGACGAGCGCGGCCACGCCGAGGTCGACGGCCTGCCCGGTCGGCGCGGACACACCCAGCTCGATGCTGATCTGGAGCCTGGCCAGCCCGCCGGACTCGTGGAGCTCGAGGTGCAGGGCCTCGTTGTAGCTGCGTTCGTAGCGCATCAGCAGGTCCAGCGTGCTGCGCACGTCCGGCTCCTCGCGCAGCACGACGCTGAGCGGTCCCAGGGTCGAGAGCCGGCGCCGCTCGGAGAGCAGCAGCCCGAAGTCGTCGCGGCCCGAGGCGAGGGCCGCGGACTGGAGCAGGCCGACCGCCGCCCGCGCGGGGATCCAGGTGTCCGGGGTGGCCAGGTCCGCGACGTCGAGGCCGGCGTCGTCGATGAGTGCGAGCGGCTCCAGCCCGACCGACTTCGCGAGGTCGGTGAAGCCGTGCAGCGACGCGGCGCGGACCTCCGGGTGCATGTGACCTGCCTCTCCCGCCTGTCCCGAAAAGATAAGTGATCTGTCCCGATCCGTAAAGCGCTGGCGAGCGCTGGCTCCTAGCGTGGCTTGCGTCACAGATCATCGCGGCCGATCCCGCGGACCACGCAACAAAGGAGTTCCCCATGGCCAAGGCCATTCGCTTCCACGAGACCGGCGGCCCGGCCGTGCTGCGCTGGGAGGCCGTCGATGTCGGTGAGCCCGGCCCCGGCGAGGTGCGCGTCCGCCACCACGCGGTCGGCCTCAACTTCGCCGACACCTACTTCCGCACCGGCCTCTACCCGGCCCCGCTGCCTGCCGGCATGGGCGTCGAGGGCGCCGGCGTCATCGAGGCGGTCGGCGCCGGTGTGATCGGCTTCGCGGAGGGAGACCGGGTCACCTACACCGGCAGCCCGCTGGGTGCCTACAGCACTGAACGGGTCATGCCGGTCGACTCCCTGATCAAGCTCCCCGACACCATCGCCTTCGACACCGCCGCGGCCATGACCATGCGCGGACTCACCTCGGCGTACCTCCTGCGCCGCATCGCTCCGCTCGAGGCCGGCGACACCGTGCTGCTTCACGCCGCCGCCGGGGGAGTGGGCCTGATCTTCAGCCAGTGGGCGCGTGAGCTCGGCATCAACGTGATCGGCTCGGTGTCCAGCGACGAGAAGGCGGAGGTTGCCCGCGCCCACGGTTGTGCGCACACCATCGTCTACACCCGCGAGGACGTCGCCACCCGCGTTCGTGAGCTCACCGACGGCAAGGGCGTGCCGGTCGTCTACGACAGCATCGGCGCCACCACCTTCGAGCAGTCGATCGACTCACTCAGCCGCCGGGGGCTCCTGGTCTGCTTCGGCACCGCCTCCGGCCCGACTCCGCCGATCAACGCGATGCAGCTGGCCGTCAAGGGCTCGCTCTTCGTGACCCGGCCGGCCCTGGCCGACTACATCGCTGACGAGGACGAGCGCGCGGCCCTGGCCGACGAGCTCTTCGACCTGGTCGGTTCTGGCCGCATCGAGGTCCCGATCAACCAGCGCTACTCGCTCGACGATGCCGTCCGGGCCCACCACGACCTCGAGTCGGGCCGCAGCATCGGCTCGTCCGTCTTCGACCTCGAGTCCTGAGACCCAGAAGGAGAAGCCCATGACTGTCACCGCCGAACCCGTCACGACCGGCGCCATCGAGGTCCACCCCCTCACCGCCACCATCGGCGCCGAGCTGCGCAACGTCAGCCTGGCCGATGCCTCGCGCGACCCCGAGCTGTTTGCCCGGATCAAGGAGCTGCTGCTCCGCTACAAGGTGGTCTTCCTGCGCGACCAGGACCTCACTCGGGCCGAGCACGTCACGCTCGCCGAGCGGTTCGGGCCGCTCGAGGACCACCCGATGGTCGGCGCCGACCCCGACCACCCCGGCCTGGTGCAGATCTACAAGGACCTGGACTCCCCGGCCGAGCAGTACGAGAACTCCTTCCACTGCGACGCCACCTGGCGTGAGGCGCCGCCGATGGGCGCCGTGCTGCGCTGCATCGAGACGCCCGACGTCGGCGGCGACACGATCTGGGTGAACATGGTCGAGGCCTACCGGCGCCTTCCCGATCACGTCAAGACCCAGATCGCCGACCTGCGGGCCAGCCACAGCATCGAGTCGACGTTCGGCGCCGCGCTACCCGCCGAACAACGACGCGCCCTGCGCGACCGCTTCCCGGACGCCGAGCACCCCGTCGTACGCACGCACCCGGAGACCGGCGAACAGACGTTGTTCGTCAACGCGTTCACGACCCACTTCGTGAACTTCCACAACGCCCAGCGGGTTCGCTTCGGGCACGACTACAGCCCCGGAGCGGGCGAGCTCCTGAACTACCTGATCCGGCAGGCATCCGTGCCGGAGTACCAGGTGCGCTGGCGCTGGACCCCCAACAGCGTGGCGATCTGGGACAACCGCTCGACCCAGCACTACGCCGTCCAGGACTACTGGCCCGCCGTTCGCAAGATGGAGCGCGCCGGCGTCATCGGCGACCCGACCTTCTGACACTTCCGAACCCTTCACAAAGGAGAACCACCATGTACTTCCACGACGACTCACTGTTCCCCGAGAACCAGGAGAAGCTGGTCATCACCGCGGCGCCGTACGGCCCCGAATGGGAGCCGGCCGACTTCCCGGAGGACCTGCCGCTGACCATGGACCAGCACGTCCAGCAGGCCGTCGACTGCTGGAACGCCGGCGCCACGGTGCTGCACATCCACGTCCGCGAGCTCGACGGGAAGGGCTCCAAGCGGCTCTCGAAGTTCAACGAGCTGCTCGGTCGCCTGCGTGAGGCCGTGCCCGAGATGATCCTCCAGATCGGCGGGTCGATCTCCTTCGCCCCCGAGGACGACGGTCAGTCGGCCAAGTGGCTCGAGGACGACGCCCGACACATGCTGGCCGACCTCGACCCGGCGCCCGACCAGGTCACGATCGCCATCAACACCAGCCAGATGAACATCATGGAGCTGATGACCGACGACGACACCCGTGGCACGTCGCTTGCCCGCCCCGAGCTCGCCGAGGCCTACCGCGAGATGGTCGTCCCTGCCGGGCCCGAGTGGGTCATCGAGCACCTGCGCCGGCTCACCGCCAACGGCATCCAGCCGCACTTCCAGCTGGCCACCTCGGCACAGCTCGAGACCGTCGAGCGACTGATCCGGCGCGGCCACTACATGGGGCCGCTGAACCTGACGTGGGTCGCGATCGGCGGCGGCTTCGAGGGGCCCAACCCCTACAACATGATGGACTTCATCCGCCGGGTCCCGGACGGTGCCTGCCTCACGCTGGAGACGCTGATGCGCAGCGTGCTCCCCGTCAACGCGATGGCCATCGCCCTCGGGCTGCACTCGCGGTGCGGCAACGAGGACACGATCTGGGGTCGTCGTCGCGAGAAGATGACCTCGGTCCAGCAGGTCGAGCAGCTCGTGCGCATCGCCCAGGAGCTCGACCGGCCGATCGCCACCGGCAAGGACGCTCGCGAGATATACAAGATCGGTGAGCAGTACTCCAGTGTCGACGAGACGCTCGCCAAGCTCGGTTTCGCGCCCAACCGCCAGCCCGGCCAGGTGGGATTCACCTTCCACGCCTGAGCCCATCCGCACGGCGTTCTCCCGCAGCGTCTGCGTGGGGTGCGGTCTCCGGGCCGCGCCCCACGCCCTGCATCGACGGCAGCGACGGACTCGTTCCCTGCCGACCGGATCGACCTTTCCTGGAGTTTTCCATGGCACTGCACGTCACCGAGGGCGCCGTCATCACTGAGCCCTCTGCCGCCCCCGTGGCGGCCCGCGCCGGACGGGCCTTCCCGTTCCTCGTCTTCCTGCTCACCTTCGGGCTGCTGCTCTCCGACTACATGTCGCGGCAGGTGCTCTCGGCCGTCTTCCCGTTGCTCAAGGCCGAGTGGGGTCTCACCGACACCCAGCTCGGCGGCCTCACCAGCGTCGTGGCTCTCGCCGTCGGCATCCTCGCCGTACCGCTGTCGATCATCGGTGACCGCTTCGGCCGGGTGCGGGCGATCATCGCCATGGGTGCCCTGTGGAGCGTCGCAACCCTCGGCTGCGCCCTGGCCGCGGGCTACGGCCAGATGATGCTGGCCCGTCTCTTCGTCGGCGTGGGGGAGGCCGCGTTCGGCAGCGTCGGCCTGGCCGTCGTGATCGCGGTCTATCCCGCGCACCGACGCTCCGCGCTCACCGGCTCCTTCATGGCCGGCGGCCTGTTCGGCGCCGTCCTCGGTGTCGCCCTGGGCGGCATCGTCGCCGAGCGGCTCGGTTGGCGTTCTGCGTTCGTCGCGATGGCGATCTTCGGGTTCGTGCTGGTCGCGCTCTACCGGCTCCTGGTAACCGATGAGAAGCTCGAGCAGCACCGGCACCCGGACAGTACGCCGACCGCGGCGACACCGGCACGGCCGAGGTTCCGCTCGCTCTTCTCCACGCCTTCGGTGGTGCTCGCCTACCTCGGCAGCGGCACGCAGCTGTTCGTGGCCGGGTCGGTGTACGCATGGTTGCCGAGCTATCTCAACCGCGAGTACGACCTGGCTCCTGACCGCGCCGCCGTCGCCGCGGCCGGCTACATCCTCGTGATGGGCGTCGGCATGATCGTCTGCGGTGCGGTCACCGACCGGGTCGCCAAGACGGTGCCGATCCGCAAGTGGACGTCCGCGATCTGCTACGCCGTCGTGTCCCTGGTGCTTCTCGGCCTGGCCTTCGCCCAGCCGGCCGGAACGCTCCAGCTGGTGCTGCTCGGCTTCGGTGTCTTCTTCTGCTCCGGCACTGCAGGGCCGGCCGGGGCGATGGTCGCCAACCTCACGCCCGAGCGGATCCGGGCCACGGCGTTCGGCACACTCACGATGGCCAACAACCTGCTCGGCCTCGCGGCCGGCCCGTTCGTGATGGGCATGCTGGCCGACCAGTACGGCCTGGCCACCGCCTTCCGCGCACTGCCCGTGGCAGGCGCCCTCTCGATCGTTCTCCTGCTTGTCGGCCGGGCCTACTACCCGGCGAGCCTGGCCCGTGTCCACGCAGCAGAACTGGAGGTACGCGCATGAACCGCCCCACCGTCATCATCGTTCCTGGGCTCCGCGACCACGTCGAGGACCACTGGCAGACCCACCTCGACAAGCGACTGACCGACGCCGTCTGCGTTCCCTTCCTGGGTCGCGAACGGCACGACCTCACCGAGCGCGTCGAGGCCCTCGACGAGACGATCCGTGGCACCGAGGGACCGGTGGTGCTGGTGGCGCACAGTGCCGGTGCCCTGATCACGGTGCACTGGGCGGCCCGCCACGCCGCCGACCACGTGGGTCGGATCCAGGGTGTCCTGCTCGCCACGCCGCCCGACCTGGTCTCGCCCCTCGGGCCGGGACACCCGGCGATCGAGGACCTCGCTGTGGACGGGTGGCTGCCGATTCCCCTGCAGGGACTGCCGTTCCCGAGCATCGTGGCGGCCAGCACCGACGACCCGATCGGCGACCTGGGCCGGGTGCGCGACCTCGCGGCAGCGTGGGGGAGCGACGTCCACGTGCTCGGTGCGGTGGGCCATCTCAACCCCGCCTCCGGGTACGGCCAGTGGCCCGGGGTCGACGTACTCCTCGAGCCGCTCGGCGTGACGGTGCAGGCGAACGCCTGATGTCGCCCGGCACCTGGCACGCGGTCACCTCGGCCTTCATGGCCTGGGTGGCGTGTGCCCGTCGCTGATCGAGTGCCGGAGTGTGCCACCCTCGTGGGGTGCTCGACAGGAAGCAGGACGAGGCGGTCGCCGCGATGTCCGGAGGTGACTGGTATCTCGACTCGCGTGAGCTGGCGCGGCTCCGGGACGAGTGCGGCTCGGCGCTGGACAGGTTCAACGCGGCCGCGGCTGCCGACCACGACCGGCGCCGCGAGGTGCTCGACGCGTTGCTCGGCGGCCTCGGTGAGGGCGCAGAGATCGTGCCCCGGTTTCGCTGCAGCTATGGCTTCCACGTGACCATCGGTGCCGGTGCCTTCGTCAATGCCGACGCGTTCTTCATGGACGATGCCCCGATCGTCATCGGCGACCACGTGCGCCTCGGGCCGTCGGTCCAGCTGATGACCGCGCTGCACCCCGTCGAGGAGCATGCGATGCGACGGCAGGGCTGGGAGCAGGCCCTCGGCATCGAGATCGGTGAGAACGCCTGGCTGGGTGCCGGTGTGATCGTCGGGCCCGGTGTCACGATCGGACGCAACACGGTGGTCGGTGCGGGCAGCCTGGTCCTCTCCGACCTGCCGGACCACGTCGTCGCGGTGGGAAGCCCCGCGGTCGTCGTACGGGACCTGCCGGCGGAGTGACGGGCGCAGCCAGCGGGCGCCACGGGCATGACACGCTGGGCTCGTGACGAACCGACTCGCTGACGCGACTTCGCCGTACCTGCTCCAGCACAAGGACAACCCCGTCGACTGGTGGGAGTGGGGCACCGAGGCCTTCGCGGAGGCCCGCGACCGCAACGTGCCGGTCCTGTTGAGCGTCGGGTACGCCGCGTGCCACTGGTGCCACGTGATGGACCGCTGGCTCAGGATTTGGCTCGAATCCGCAAAATCGTAGGTCAGAGGCATTATTTCGATTCGCGCAGGTTCGGCAAGGATCGCCGTGTGACGCCGATTCCGGGGCTTCGTGTATCACTCTCGTGTATCACTCGGGCATTTAGCTACGTGTTGGGTCACCTAACACGTCCCAGCAACGTGTTAGGTTTATCTGAAATTCTTAACACGTAGTGCGAATGAGTCGAAAGAGCTGACACGTGCCCTGGAGCCCCGAAGCCCCCTTCAACGACCTGCCACCGCTGCCGCCGGAAGGCATCGACCTCGAGCCCAAGCCCGTGCTCAAGGCCACCGTTGAAGCCCGAACGGCACTGGCGACACTCGCCCAGGCCGGTCAGCTGCTGCCGAACCCCAACATCCTGATCCACGCTGTGCCCCTGCTTGAGGCGCAGGCCAGCTCTGAAATCGAGAACATCGTGACGACGGCCGATGAGTTGTTCATGCACGTCGAGTCAGGTGGGGGAGACCATGCTACGAAGGAGGCGCTGCGCTACCGGAACGCGCTGTTCGCGGGGGTCGAGTCGATCAGAAACCGTCCTCTCACGTCCTCGACGGCTGCTCGAATCTGCTCCGAGCTGCAGGGTCGGGAGATAGCCGTTCGTGCGGTGCCTGGCACGCGGATCGCAAACCCGACCACACGGCAGGTTGTGTACGCCCCACCCGAGGGGGCTGACCTCATTGGCGAGAAGCTCTCGGCCTGGGAGCGCTTCATCCACGCCGAGGACGATCTTGATCCGCTGGTGCGTATGGCGGTGGCCCACTACCAGTTCGAGGCGATCCACCCGTTCCACGACGGCAACGGACGCACCGGCCGCGTCATCAACATTCTGATGTTGATCGAGGCCGGCCTACTGCACGACCCCATCCTCTACCTCTCACGAGCAATCATCGCCCGGAAGAACGACTACTACCGGCTCCTGCGAGCCGTGACAGCCGAAGACGCCTGGATCGAGTGGATCATCTACATGCTTGATGTAGTCCGCGAGTCCGCAACATCAACGACGCGGAAGATCGGAGCCATTCGTACGTGTCAAGATGACATTGCCGAGCGAGCTCGTGATGCCACGCCGGGAGGGCGCGACGCCCAGTTCCTGGAAGTTCTCTTCGACCAGCCCTACTGCCGCATCGGCGCCGTCGCCAGCAGATGCGACGTCTCGCGTCAGACGGCGTCGTCGTGGCTGCACGCACTGGTTGTGGCAGGGCTTCTCAGCGACGTCAAGGTCGGCAGAGAACGCCTCTTCGTCAACCACGAGTTTCTAGATGTGTTGACACGCGCTGAGTGACTTGGCGAGCCGCACCCGATCCGCGAAGTTGTTGAGGTTCCTCGGAATAAAAGAAACACGACAACTTCGCGGCAGCAAGAGGTGTCATGCCGACCTGCGACGTCGCTTGGGCTGGGGGAGCAGATCGGTGATGGTGACCTGCTCTCGGTCGGGCGCAACGAGCGACTGCAACGCTGCCTCAGCCATTGCCATGCGTCGCTCTTCCCAGGCCAGGAGCTGATCCAGCCGCCAGCGGTCGGGATGGATCATCACGGGCGCCGGCACCAGCTCCCGGTCCTTGAGGTTCTGATAGCCCTTGGTCTTGCCCCAGCCGTAGCGGTGCATCACGTCGCGTGCGGTGAGGAACACATGTCGGGGATCACGCATTGGCGAGATGTCGTCCCGCATTTCATCGGCCGGTTCCTCGCTCATCCCATCGCACCTCTCGCACTGTGCCGCGGTCGTCGTCGGCGTACCGACCCGTAGTCGTTGCGGCGAGGCTGAGGAGACGTGTTAGGTGCTCTCGCCCGGGGCCTCGCCTTGGCGACTGCTGATGGTCACCTAAGGGTGGGCAGGTGTCCGGAGCGATCATCCGCACGCGAGTCGGCAGGTGTTCTTGGTAGGTGGCGTGGATGTTGTGGATGAAGGGTGAAGGTTCACCGCTGATGCATCACGGTGCGAGTGCCCGCCTGGGCGAGATGACAGTCTTCTGCGCCGGCCGTTCGGTTGGCCGGTGGTCGCCGGGCTCCGGGTACGGGCTCATGAGGAACGTTGACCGCCCGTAAGTGCCGACTGCACGGGGTGGCGACCGACGCGTACACGGGCCAGACCCTCAGCGCTGAAGCGTTCTCCGCTGTGGCGGCAGAGCTCCACCAGGCTGCAGCCGGTCGTTGGCTACGCCACGCGACTTCGCCGCGGGCGCGGCGCAGCTTTCGCCGGTGTCAACCGGGACGTCCATGCGGGAGACGAGTCGGTATCGCAGGTCGCGGGCGGGCATGTCGCCCAGTGGCGCTTCGGCGACCAAAGCTCGGACAGAGTCGGCCACGTTGTGTCCCTGTTCATGGGCCTGCTGCAGCATCGCCGCGGTTGCTGGCCAATCGCCCTGCTCCACGAGGCGCGGGTCGAGTTCGTGGGCCAGCGCTGCCCACCGCTCGGCTGGCGTCTGCGCTGTCAGGGCCGCAAGGCGGGCGCGGACCTCGCCGCTCTTGTTCAGTTCGCCTTGGGCGGCCTTACGCGGGTCGGCATCCCAAGTTGTGACGGCGTCGCGGAGTTCTCGTCGGGCGTGCACTTGAGAGAGCTGGAGGCGGGCGGAGACCTGTTCGGTGCCGGGCGCCCAGCTATGGCTCGGCCGGGCCGCGAGGATTCGCATGGCCGCCGACCTGGCCTGTTCGGGCGGGAGGTGGTCGAGCCGCTCGGCGAGCACCTGATCACCAAGCTTATGGCCGCTTGCCAACGCCGCAGTAAGCGCGGCCGGGCCGCGCTGGGCCAGTATGTCGGCCGGGTCCAGACCCTCGGGGAACCGGGCGTAGCCGGGGTCCATGCCGTGCGGTGTGAGCATCCAGAAGTCCCGCTCCGCGGCGACCTGGCCGGCGAGGTCGGCGTCGGTGGCCACGACCGGGTCGCGGCCGACGCCGGCGAGCTGGGTGGCCTGCTCCTCGGTCAGTGATGTGCCGAGCGGGGCCACCCCGACGTAGCGTCCGGCGCCGGCCAGGGTGACCGCGATGGCATCCATGGGGCCTTCGACGACGACAGGGACAGCGCCATCTTCGAGCAGCTCGTCGGCGAGCCCGTACAGCTGAGCGCCCTTGTGGAACAGCGGTGTACTGGTGGTGTTGAGGTACTTGGGTCCGCCCTTGTCGGCGTCGGTGAGGTCGGGGCGATGGCGACCGACGAACCCGAGTACTTCGCCCTTGTGCAGCACGGGGAAGACGACCCGGTCGCGGAACCGGTCGATCAGGCGGCCGGTGCTGGCGGTGGTGGCGACCCCGGTGGCGAGCATCTCGGCGTCGCTGACGCCGTGGTGGCGCAGGTGCTCGACGAGGTTGGTCCAGCCGGCCGGGGCCTGCCCGGGGCGGAAGTGCTCGTGCCCGGCGAGGTCGAGGCCGAACCGGCCGGTGAGGTAGTCGCGGCCCCACGAGTCGGTGAACCGCTCCTCGAAGAAGGCCTGGGTAATCTCGTTGATCTCGAGCATGCGAGCGCGGCTCACCGGGCTGGCCGCCGCTTCCTGCTCCCGCTCGTAGGCCCGGCGTAGGTAGGCGTCGGTCGGCTCGAGCGGGCAACGGGTGTTGCGGTCCAGCTCCGCGAGCAGCAGCTGACGGTCGACGTCGACGTCGACGTCGACCGAGGCTTTGTGCTCGGGGGTGGTTGGGTCGAAGGCCTGGTCTGGGTCGATGGGGTTGAGCAGGTCCTCGAGCGGCCAGGTGGTGTCATCGGGGTGCTCGACCCACAGGGACGGGTCCGGGTCGACGCCGTCCCACAGGTCCGCGGGGGGCTCATCGAAGTGGTAGTCGTGTGCGTCTTCGTCGGGGATCGGGTCGAGGGCGATCGAGGTCCGCCAGACCAGCGCCTGGCACTCATCGACACCGGTGTCTCCACTGTCGCTAGGCAGGGTGGACCCAGCCGAGAGCAGGGCCACGAGCTGCCATCCGCGTTGCAGCCCGTGGTCGACGTTGGAGACCAGGGCTGGCCACCAACTGCTGGCCTGAATCCACTGCGCTCGGTCGCTGCCGACCAGATCGTTCAACCGGTGGGCCCACTCGCTGGTGATGCCTTCGTCGTGGGAGCCGTCCCCGATCTGTGCGGCTACCGCCGGGGTGAGGTGGCGTGCCATGCGCCACCACAGCGCCGCCGCGGCGTGCTCGTCGGGCAGCGGGGCTGCGTTGGCGGCGGAGCGGAGCAACTGATGAGCCGCGATGCCGGAGCGGGACATGGCGGCGAGCCGCTCGGCCAGGAGGGGTGTGAATTCGTCGTTGCGGACCTGCGGTGCCACCGTGTGGAGCAGTTGGCGCCATTCTTTGAGTGCGGGGGTGTGGTCGCCGGTGATGCGCCTGGTCAGGCGCCGTTGGTAGGTCGCGGCGGCCTTCTGCAGTTGTGGTGCCCCGGTGGGCCGACGGTCGCCAGCAGGCACCTGCATGGCCGCGCGCCACACCTCGACGTCGGCGAGCGTGGCGTCGTCGGGCTTGAGCCCGTGCTGTGCCCAGGCCGGGAGCGAGGTCTGTGACTCGGCCCGGTCGCGGACCTGGCCGGCGAGGGCCTCGACCAGATGGGCGCGCTGGGCGAGGTAGGCACCCCAGCGGGGGTCGTCGGCTAGCCGCTCCGGGATGCCGGGCATCCACGGCAGCGGTCCCGCGCCGGCGTTGCGCAGGCCGGAGGCATCCAGTCGCCAGTCGAGCACCGCTGCCCGGTCCTCGGCCGAGACCAGTTCGCGGTCGCTCGCGACTGCCCGCAGGGCCTCGGTGGGGCTCTCCCCGGCGGCGCCGAGCAGCAACAGGTGGGCGCGCAGCGTGGGCCAGGCGGCCTCGTCGGCAAGCCCGGGGAGCAGGCGATCGGCAGTGGTGTCCAAGGACGCCACCACCTCGGCCCCCACGACGTGTTCGGCGGTGACGTAGAGGCTGTCGAGGTACCGCTGGGCGGCCTCGCCGAGTCTGATGGCGGGGTCGGCCTGCTCACGGATCAGGCTGGTAGCCGACCGCTGGGAGGCATCGCGGGCCAGCACCTGTTCGAGGATGTCGGTCGAAGTGAGCGGGCGGATCAAGGTCGGGTGGATGACCGAGTGTGGGTCGCCGTGGCCGACGACCTCGAGGTAGACGTGGTTGCCGCTCTTGCCGCGGGTCAGCATCGTGTAGAGCTGCTGGCGTGACTCGGTGCCGGTGGCCAGCCCGTGCATGGTGTCGGCGGTGACGCCCTGGGCGGTGTGCACGGTGCAGGCGTAGCCGAGTTCCGTGGAGGCCTCCACGTAGGCGCGCGGCAAGCGCACGGTGCGGCCGTGCTGGGTGTGCTGGACGGTCAGGTCCCCTGCGTCGTGCAGTTCCAACAGGGTCCACCGGTCGCCGTTCTTGACCCAGTCGGTTGCCGAGGTGCGCAGCCTGCGGTCGTTGGTGCGGGTGAGGATCAGCTCGCCGATGCTGGCGTCGTTGCCGTCCGCCAGCCGCCGAGACGGGCCCACGTTCGCAGCGTCGGCCCCCTCGAGCCGGTGGGCGCGGGCCTGCTGGTTGAGCTCGCTGACCAACTCCCGGGTGGGGGCGAGCATGATCGCGTCCAGTCCCGCGGCACGATCGGCCTGCCAGGAGGTGAAGACGTCCTTGGTCATGGTGGCCATGTCGCCGACGTGCACCCGGTCGCGGTCCAGGTAGAAGCCGAGTGCCTCGGTCTTGCCCTCGCGCAGCGCCAGCGAAGCGGCACCTTCGGCCGGGTCGGTGAATCGGACCAACTCGGACAGTTGCAGAGCGCCGTGGGTCGCTTGGATGTCGCGCAGTACGCCGCCGGCGCCGATCGAGGCGAGCTGCTGGTCATCGCCGACCAACCGGACGCTGCCCCCACGCTCCAGGATGTGCTGGACGGAGACGTCGAGGGAGAGGGTGTCTGCCATGCCGGCCTCGTCGATCACCACCAGCGTCCCGGGACCGATGCCACCAACCCACCCGGGTGGGTTGGCGCCGGTGGTCTGGGCCTGTTCGAGGGAGTGGGTGAGCTTGGCGAGGGTGTCGATCTGGGAACCCATAGACGCCCGGAGGGCGTCCGCGGCTGCCGCCGAGGGAGCCAGGCCGATCACGCTGCCACCGCCGTCGGTCCAGGCCTGGGCAAGCGCCCGCATGGCGGTGGTCTTGCCCGATCCGGCGGGTGCGATCGCCAGCTGGAGGCGGGCACCGGAGGTGGCCATCTCCTTGACCAAGGTGGCCTGACCGGCATTGAGTTTCACCCCATTGGCCTCGGACTCCAGCAGCGCCAGGGAGACGTTCTGCTCATCAACCGCGTAGCCGTCGTGGCGACCGGCGGCGGCCACTAGCCGCTCTTCGGCGGCGAGGACCTTGCTGGAGGTGAACAGGTGGACCCCGCCCACGGTGTAGACCGAGGACCCGTCGCGCTTGCGCAGCTCGAGAGGTTCCGAGATCTCGTCGAAGGGGCGAGTGATGCTGACCGAGCGGCCGTCGAGGACCTCGCTGACCAGTAGGGCGACGACGGTGCTGACCTGGTCGGTGGGCACGGTGGCGGAGCGCACTTGGCGTTGGGCCTCGGCGTAGACGTGCCAGTACTGCCAGGTCGCGCGGCTGCCTTCCATCGTCGCCACGATCCGGTCGCTGGTCTCGGCGAACCATGCAGCATCTGCCACCGTGACCCCTCCGGAAGCCGGTGCCAGCGCGCTACGGAGCATCCGCTGAACGCCACCTGGTGAGCCCAGGACCTCGACCGCCTCCCGACTCCAGGCCTCACGCTGCTCGACCAAGGAACGCGGCTCGTGCTTGGCCTCGCGGGTCTCCAAGGTGGCCTGCTGAGCCAGCTGGAGCGTCTCGACCGGTGTCGCGGGTCGCCCGTGGGCGACCTGAAAATCGGCGACCAGTTCCTTGCGGCGGGCCTCGACGCTGACCCGGCGCTTGGAGAAACGGTGGTTCACGTCGGGGTCGACGCCGACGATCTCGCGCACCGGCCGCTTCTGCGCGTCGGGGTTGGGGCGTTCCGCGAACCGCACACCCAGCCCGTCGCCCAGGTGCCGTTCGAGGGCGGTGTTGTAGGTCTCCGAGGCCGAGACCTTGGCCTTGTAGAGCAGCCGCCCGTCGATCGCGAGCCACTTGCCGTCAAGGGTCTGGACCTTGTTCGCGACCGCGACGTGCGTATGCAAATCCGGATCACCGGCGCGGGAGTCGCGGTGGGTGAACGCGGTCGCGACCAGGCCGCGGACGTTGACCTGACGGATGCCGTTGGCCCCCTGGCGGGTGAACAGCGCCTTGGTCTCGATGAAGTCCAGAGCATCCTTGATGGCTGCCTGGTGGGCCCGTTCGATGACTGCGGCGGTGTTCGGGTCGGCCAGCGCCCACAGTACCGAGACGCTCTTGACAGGGGAGAAGGTGAGGTCGTACCCGGCGACGGCGGTGGTCTTGGGACGGGAGTGCTTGGCGATTGAGGCGGCGAGTTCGCGGGCGTCGGCCGGTTCGCGGCCGTGTTCTGCTTTGAAGAACTCACGCCCGACTTCGGTGCGGACGCGTGCCCGTTCCTCGGCCGGGACTGCCCAGTCGCGGGGCAGCCCGGCGGCTTCGTTGACGGCGGCAAGGCGTTTGGCTACCTCGACCCGGAACGCGCTGATGTCGTTCTTGTAGACCTTGTACGGGGCCCCGAGACGGGCCGCTGCCTTGTAGTCGGCCTCGGTCGGGCTGTCGATACCGACACGGCCGACTCGTAAGTCCAGCGCCTTGGATCGCTCGGTGGCCAGCGGGTGGTGCCCGGCCCCGAACAGGTTCTGCATGTGGTCCGCGGTGACAAGGTCCCCGGCGTCCAAACCCTCGATCCCGTCCATGCCGGAGCCGACCCACACGCCGGGGGTCTCGCCCTTCTCGGTGTAGTAGATCGCGAGACCGGTGTGACCTTTGTCGGTGGCGTCCATGGCTGCGACCTGGCGGGTCAGGTAGTCATACCCCGACCCGGCCGTCAGCTTGTGGAGGCTCATCGTCACGGTCACCTAGGTGCGATCGGGGCCTCGGAACGATCAGTTTCGCGGAGAAACCACGTCTCCTCTTTCTGCTCGAGGCACCGGGAATGCACCAGGTGTGTGCCACTTCGTTGGTCGCGGGAATCTGGGGGGACGCTCGGGTACGCGGGCGATGGCCTGGGGTGGCCAGGCGAGCGGGCTTGGAGGAGAGATTCACAGCCGGGCAATGCCGGTGAGGATGGTATGGCTTGGTGCAACTGATAGCGAAAGTACGTCGAGATCTATGGCCAGCACAGTTTTACAACGGACGTCGCTGGCACTCGTTCCGCCGTACTCCTCTGGATCTCGGGCCCGAAGAGGTCGGTCTTGGAAGGCCGTCCCATCTCAAGGGAACCGCTTCTTTTCGACGCACTATTCCAGTTGGGCGTGCAGCTCACGTCCGAGGAATAACCGAACCGAGTGGCGGAAAGACTAGCGGTCGCAGTCGGAGTGGGTTCGCTGCGTAATCGCCGACGTTGGTCAGCATGAGCGAGTGCCCGCTTGGTTCGCCGCACAAGAGTTCAGGGGTCGACCGCGTTGTGCGACCCGGTCGCTGTCGCTGTCAGATTGACGGCTCTAGCTGGTGTCGGAGACGAGGTCATCGTGGAACGACTGCTGGTGGCGGAGTGCGATCACGAGTTCGGGACCGCACTTCGTCACGGGCCGGCCGAGCACTTCCTCCGCACGCGAGAGTCGGTACCGAACGGTGTTGCGGTGCACACACAACTGTTTCGCTGCGTCCTCGACGCTGCCTGCATTTTCCAGCAAGGCCGTAACGGTCTCGCGCATGCGCACGAAGTTCTCGCCGCTCTGAAGCATGTCGCCCAGGGTCCGCCTCATGAAGCGGTCGACATCAGGAGTACATCCCAGCAGGGCAATGACTTCATGTGTGTCGTACCGCATCAGGCCGTCACCGACGGAACCCCGTTGCGCGACTTCCCGGACCCGTTCGGCATCACGGAACGAAGCGACGAAGCCTTCGAGTCCGGCCGTCGGAGTGCCGGCGAATACCCGGACTTTGTGCGCGCGCGCAAGCGTATCGACCTTGTCGAGGAGGCTGAGATGCGGTTCGGATCGAGTGCCTGCCCATACCCAGATCCGACGGCCACCCGGATGCACGACCAGAGGTTGGGCCGCCCGGAGTTCACGTCCGATTTCATTGCCGACCTTGGCGAGGTCTGAGACTGCATCGGGATCGCTCGTGTCCACGATGAACGCAGTGTGAAACACCGACAGGGGGTAGCCGCCGAGGGTCGCAGACGCCTTCTTGAGGTCGACATCTTCACCCGCAAGAATGTCACGCACTGCCTCGAACTCCTTGGCTGAGGCGCTTGCAGTGAGGCGTGCTCGCTCGGTGTGAAAGATGTCGATGGACACTCCGATGGAGTTGTCGATCCAACGGCCGGCGCGGTCCCAGAAGTAGATGAGAACTTCGGCATGGTTGACCGCGTCGTCGGGCAACTCGCTGACGAAGCCCGTGAGATACGACCACGTCGATTGCAGGGCGGTGCGGTAGATCTTGATGATCACCTCGACGGGATACTTCAGCGACGCAGTTTCGCGGGCCAGCCGCTTGCCTGCGTCGACAAGCTGGAACTCGCCTTCGGGCTGGGGTAGTCCGGCGAGAAACGCCGTCCAGTGCTCGCGGATGGCCACTGTGAGGACATCTGTGAAGTCGCTGGTATCGACAGAGTCTTTGAGCTCCGTGTTGATGCTTGTCTGCGTTGCGTCAACCCACTTTTCGACCATCTCCGGCTGCAGCTCGTCAGCGACGTATCCGGGTAGCCACTCGGTCAGACTGGGGGGCGTTGCGGTGTCAGTCATTCGAAATCTCCCTGCACTCTGTCTGTTGGATCACAGTACAACTCACGTTTGCCCGCCCGACGGAAAAATCGACGCCACATCCAAATCCAGAGTCGTTTTTTGTGCGGTCGCCTAGAGCGACCCGGTACCAAAGGTTGAGAACGTGGGTGAAAGACGACAGGAGCAACCGATGGCTCTCCATGCACCCGAAAGCGACCTCCAGAACGCCGGCGATCGACCGTCGACCTGGGAATCGCTCCTGGTCGAATCCATGCGCTCGCAACCTGTTCCCTCGAAGGAGCTCGGCCGCTGGCTGGGTGCCCTGGCCCATCGACCAGGCTGGACTGCCACGCGACTGGCGGGGCTCTGCCGACAGCTCGTAGAGGTAGCAGCTGGAGCTTCGGACGTCGCACCGTCGCGCGGCGACAAGCGATTCTCGGATCCGGCATGGACTGGCAATCAGTTCTACAGGCGTCTCGTCCAGAGTTACCTCGTCTTGGGGGACCGGGTCCACCAGCTCCTTGAGGAGTCCGAGCTCGATCAGCGAACCCTCTCGCGGTTGCGCTTCGTCGTCGACAACGTTCTCGACGCGGTCTCCCCTTCGAACACCCCGATCCATCCGGCTGCCCTCAAGGAGTTCATCGATACCGGCGGCGCGAACATTTCTCGTGGCATCCGGCATGCCGCCGCCGATGTACGGACGCGCCCGCGGGTGCCTGCGATGGTCGACAAGACAAAGTTCGAGGTGGGGGTGAACCTTGCCAGTACGCCGGGAACGGTCGTCCACAGGACACCAGTGTTCGAGCTCATCCAGTACTCGCCCACGACCGACCGGGTCCGGCAGACCCCGCTCGTCCTGGTCCCGCCCACCATCAACAAGTACTACGCGCTGGACCTGGCGCCTGCTCGCAGTGTCGTTGAGTACCTCGTCAGTCAGAACCAACAGGTCTTTGTGGTGTCCTGGCGAAACCCGTACGCTCGGCACGCGAGTTGGGGCGCAGATGTGTACGTGAAGGCAGTCCTCGACGCGATAGAAGTTGCGCGACAGATCACCCGGTCCGAGCAAGCAGCGGTCTGGGGAACGTGTTCCGGCGGCATCATCACCGCAATGGCTCTCGCCCATCTGTACGCCAAGGAGAGGGGCAATGAGATCGCGGCGCTGGTCCTGCCGGTCACATTGCTCGGGAAGAGTGAGAACGGAACCGGGTTGGGAGACCTGTTCGACGAAGCCATGGCACAGCGGGCGATCCGTCGGTCCGAGAAGATCGGCTACCTGGACGGAGCCGCTCTCGCCGAGGTGTTCGCCTGGCTCAGGCCGAATGACCTCATCTGGAGCTACTGGGTCAACAACTATCTCCTCGGGCGGAAGCCACCTGCCTTCGACCTTTTGTATTGGAACGCAGACACCACGCGGATGCCAGCGTCCCTTCACCGGGACTTCATCGACGTTGCGATGGGCGGAGGTCTGGAGGTGCCAGGAACCGTCATTGCCCTGGACACACCGATCGACCTGGGTCAGATCACTGCAGACACCTATGTGGTCGGAGCGATCACCGACCACATCACGCCGTGGACAGGCTGCTACCGGACCACGCAGTTGTTGGGCGGCAAGACCGAGTTCGTGCTGTCCAACCGGGGCCACATTGCCGCCCTTGTCAACCCGCCCGGCGCGGCGAAGGCGTCCTACCAGCACTCGACTGACACTCCGGCAGACCCTGTCGAGTTCCATCGAGAGGCGACCACTCATGAGGGTTCTTGGTGGCCGCACTTCGCGGACTGGATAGGTGCCCGAACGGGCGAGCTCGTTCCAGCTCCGAAGGATCCGGGTCGAGGCATACACCGCCCACTCTGCGCCGCGCCAGGAACGTACGTGTTCGAGAAGTGACGAGCGCGACAGTGAGACGAGCACGAGAAGCGGAACATGTCGCGTCGCGCGCGCTCTACGGCGCAAATGTCAGGGTCGTGGTGACGCCGGGTACTCGGCCAGAAGCGGTTCCGCTCCTCCTCTGCAACGGGATCGGTGCCCGTCTGGAGCTACTCGATCCGTTTGTCGACAGCCTTGATCCGAGCATCGACGTCGTCAGGTTCGACTCGCCCGGCATCGGAGGCTCAGAACGCGCCCGGGCGCTGTACACCTTCTCCCAGCTTGCTTGGGCTTTGTCAGAGATGATGAACGAACTCGGCCACCACCGGTTCGATGTCTTGGGCATCTCCTGGGGCGGGGCCGTTGCTCAGCAGCTCGCGTTCCAGCACCGCGGTCGGGTTCGCCGGCTGGTTCTGGCAGCGACAGGGACCGGAAGTCTCATGGTTCCAGGCCATCCGCGGGTCTTGGCCAAGATGTTGACCCCTCGTCGCTATCGAGATCCCGACTACGCGGCCAAGATCGCGGCAGAGCTGTACGGTGGCAAGATCCGCGACAACCCGGAACTTGCCAGGAAGATCCTGCATCGCGAAGGGCCTCGAGGCACCCGAGCGGGATATCTCTACCAACTCATCGCAGGGATGGGCTGGACGAGCCTGCCGGTGCTGCCGGCCATCAACCAGCCGACCCTCATCTTGATGGGTCGAGCCGACCCGATCATCCCGCTCGCCAATGGCACCATCATGCGCAGCCTGATCCCAAGGGCCCGCCTACACGTCTACGACGACGGTCACCTCGGACTCGTCACCCAAGCACTGACCCTCGGACCGTTGGTCTCGGATTTTCTCCTGAGTCCGACCACCAGCCAAGTCTGCGGCTGACCCGCAGCCGACGTACGCATGACGGACTGGCGAGACACCGCAGATTGCCAACTGTGATTCACGCACAACTGCCACCGACGATATTGGCTTCCATGCCCGAGACATGTGACGTGCGCAACTGTGAAGGTTGCGGCAACCGACTCGCAAAGCGTCCAGCACTCATTGGACGGAACGGATGGTTCACCGATGGTCAACGACGCAAGCGCCCGCGGCGCTGCCAGGAACGAACCCAATGCGGCATCGCCCGGCCAGGACCCGCAGTACGACTACGACGTACTCATTGTCGGGTCAGGCTTCGGGGGCTCGGTCGCCGCTCTGAGACTCGTTGAGAAGGGATATCGGGTCGGCGTGCTCGAAGCAGGAAGGCGGTTTGAAGACGAGGAATTCGCCAAGACTTCCTGGGACACCAAGAAGTTCCTGTGGGCTCCCGCGATCGGTTGCTATGGGATCCAGCGGATCCGCGTACTCCGCGACGTCCTCGTGATGGCTGGGGCCGGTGTGGGCGGCGGTTCCCTAGTGTATGCCAACACGCTGTACGAACCCCAGACGGAAGCCTTCTACAAGGACCCGCAGTGGGCTCACATCACTGACTGGAAGGACGAGCTCGGCTCACACTACGACCAGGCCAAGCGCATGCTCGGGGTGCAGCTCAACCCGACCGTCACTGCCGCGGACGAGGTGATGCGTCGGGTCGCCGTCGACATGGGCGTCGGCGACAGCTACCACGAAGCCCCGGTGGGGGTGTACTTCGGCCGTAATGGCAAGAAGGAACCGGGTGTGAAGGCGGACGACCCGTACTTCGGTGGCGTGGGACCTGAGCGATCTGGGTGTCTTGAATGCGGCGAATGCATGACTGGGTGTCGGCACAACGCGAAGAACACTTTGGTGAAGAACTACCTGTATCTGGCCGAGAAGTTCGGTGCCGAGGTCATCCCGATGACGACGGTCAACAACATCAAGCCAGTGGGTCGCGGTTACGAGGTCACGGTTCGCCCGACGAACAAGAAGAGGAAGAAGCACCACCGCACCCTCACAGCCGAACATGTCGTGATGGCTGCGGGCACCTGGGGAACCCAAGAGCTTCTTCATCAGATGAAGCTCAACGGCTCGCTGCCGAACCTGTCCGCCAAGCTCGGGTTCCTCACCCGAACCAACTCTGAGGCCATCTGCAGCGCCAACACGAAGTCTCGTAGCCGCGGCAAGACCGACTTCTCGCGTGGCGTAGCGATCACATCGTCCATCCACCCGGATGCCAACACCCACATCGAGCCCGTGCGCTATGGCAACGGTTCGAATGTGATGGCGTTGATGTTCACCGTCATGACCGACGGTGGGGGCAGGGTTCCGCGCCAGGTCAAGTGGCTCGGGAAGGTGATCAGGCACCCTGGGCACCTCATGGGGCTGTACGTCGGCCTGAAGGACTGGTCGAACCGAACCATCATCGCCCTGGTGATGCAGACCCATGACAACTCCATCACGGTTTTCCCGAAGACGTCCTTCCGCGGCAAGGTGAAGCTCTCGTCGAGGCAGGGCCACGGCGAGCCGAATCCGACCTGGATTCCAGCGGGGAACGAGGCCGCACGCCGGATGGCCGACGACATCGACGGAGTGCCCTACGGAACCATCGGGGAGATGTTCGACGTTCCCCTGACAGCACACTTCCTCGGAGGGTGCGCGATCGGTGACTCCGTCCAGAACGGCGTGATCGACCCCTACCACCGCGTCTACGGTCACAAGAACCTGCACATCGTCGACGGGTCGGCCATCTCAGCGAACATCGGAGTGAACCCGTCCCTGACGATCACAGCCCAGGCCGAACGTGCGTTCTCGATGTGGCCGAACAAGGGCGAGATTGATGTCCGCCCAGCCGTTGGTGAGGGGTACGACCGGATCGCGTTCATCGAGCCCAAGATGCCCGTCGTACCCCCTTCGGCCCCGGCCGCGCTGCGCCTGCCGATCTTCCCGATCCGTAGTTCGGCGGACGTGTCGTGACAGCTGAGCTCGCGTTCATCGACTACGAGGCGCTTGAAGCGGAACTGGGCGAACTGCAGAGTGGAGCGAGTCGTTGGTCGCGAACATCCTTGGCCGAACGCGCGGATCTGCTGGCCCAAGTCGCGTCCCTGGCCATTGAAACTGCTCCGGGCTGGGTTGCGGCTGCCTGCAGGGCGAAGCACCTGCCGGTCGAGTCGACGCTGGCGGGGGAGGAGTGGCTGTCCGGGCCATACCCCGTGGCGATGAACGCGGCGACGCTGGCTCACAGTATTCAGAGTCTCGCTGCCGGGAAGAGCCCCTTGGACGACGTCCCGATGGAGACAGCCCCAGGGGGCCGACAGGCGGCAAAGGTGTTCCCAGGATCGATCTGGGACCGACTCCTCCTTTCCGGCTTCGAGGCTCGAGTGTGGTTCCAACCTGGCGTGACCAAAGAGAGCGCCCACCGACTTGCCGGACTTGCGCAACGCGATCCCGACCTCGCGGGAGGCATATCCGTGGTCCTCGGGGCCGGCAACATCGCCTCCATCGCCGTTCTTGACACGTTGTATGAACTCGTCGCCCACAACAGGGTCGTCATCTTGAAGCTCAATCCCATCCTGGACGAGCTCTTCGACCCGATCCAGAAAGTGCTCGAGCCGCTCATCAGCGTGAACGCAGTCCGAGTCGTAACCGGCGACGCGGGCATCGGCGGTTTCCTGGTTGACCATCCGGCGGTGAACCACGTGCACATCACGGGTAGTGCCTCGAGCCACGACGCCATCGTGTACGGCGCCGGCGAGGAAGGTGCTCGCCGCAAGGCGGACAACGAGAGGACGCTGTCCAAGACCATCACCAGCGAGCTCGGTGGAGTTTCGCCCACCATCGTCATCCCCGACAAATGGTCGAACCGAGACATCAAGTTCCAAGCCGAGCATGTTGCCACTCAGCGTCTTCACAACAGTGGGCACAACTGCATTGCAACCCAGGTCGTCGTCATCCCAGCCAACTGGCCAATGAAGGAGCGCTTTCTAGAGAGGCTGCGCACCGAGATCGAGGCGGCTCCGGGCAGGGAATCCTTCTACCCGGGCACCTCAGGACGACTGCACGACGCCGTGGCGGCGCACCCCGGGTTCGCCCTCAAGTGCGACAACGACCGGGTCCTCATTCAGGGGTTGTCACCCGATAGCCGGGCTGACGCATTCAAGGTCGAGTACTTCTCTTCAGTCCTGGCCGTCGTCGAAGTCCCGGGGACAGGGGAGGACTACTTGACAGGTGCTGCCGCCTTCGTGAACAACCAACTCACGGGCACCCTGGGCGCGAACGTGCTGGTCCACCCGAAGGTGGTTCGCAAGCTTGGCGGCGCCTTCGAGTCCTTCGTCGAGTCGCTCCACTACGGCACCGTCGCAGTCAATGCGTGGACCGCCGTGGGCTACCTGACCGCCGCCGCTCCTTGGGGAGGGTTTCCCGGCGCAACCCTGGACAACGTCCAGAGCGGCATAGGCATCGTCCACAACGCATTACTTCTTGCCGAAACAGAACGCACTGTCGTGAAGGGTCCTTTCCGACCATTCCCAAGGTCGGTCGCCACCGGACAGATGACGATTGCGCCGAAACCGGCGTGGTTCGTGCGCAACCGCACTTCGGCCGGAACGGGGCGCCTCCTCGTCCGGTTCGTCGCCAAGCCCTCCGCAGCCAAGCTCCCGCGCATCTTCGCCTCGGCTCTCCGAGGCTGACCACCCAAAAGGACTCTCACATGACCAAGAACAATCTCGCCACGATTCTGGAGACCGGGGCCGAAAAGTTTGGCGACCGAACCGCAGTCATCTTCGGTGACCGCACGGTCACCTATACCGAGCTGAACGGTGCTGCCAACAAGGTCGCGAACCTCCTCGTCGCGCGCGGCATCAAGCCGGGCGACAAGGTCGCTGTCAGCTGCCCCAACACCCCCCACTTCACCATCGTGTACTTCGGCATCCTCAAGGCTGGTGCCGTGGTGGTCCCACTCAATGTGCTCCTCAAGGCGCGTGAGATCAGTTACCACCTCCGCGACTCCGAGGCGAAGGCCTACTTCTGCTTCGAGGGCAGCTCAGAGCTAGCGATGGGCAAGGAAGGCCTTGCCGGCATCGATGACAGCGCGTGTGAGAACTTCTTCCTCATCACAGCGGGACCTGAGTCGCAGGACTCGAATCTGGCCGGTGCTGACAACTTCGGAAATGCGGTCGCCGAACAGCCGGCCACATTCGACACCATCGACACCGATCCGGATGACACGGCAGTCATTCTCTACACCTCGGGAACCACCGGAAACCCCAAGGGCGCCGAGCTCCGTCACCGCAACATGCTGGAGAACGCCCGCGCTGGTGACCTCCTGTTCGACGCCGATCCTGATCGGCCGGACACCTATTTGTGCGTGCTCCCGCTGTTCCATTCCTTCGGACAAACCGTCGTCCAGAACGGTGCCCTGGCCTTCGGGGGGACGATCGTGATGCTGCCGCGCTTCGAGGTTGGCGCGGCCGTAAATCTGATGACGCAGCACGCCGTCACCTTCTTTGCCGGGGTGCCAACGATGTACTGGGCACTCTTGAGCATTTCTGATGGGGCGAACGTATCGAAGATCGCCGCAAGTCTTCGCGTGGCAGCCTCCGGCGGAGCGGCCCTGCCGGGTGAGGTCCACAAGCACTTCCAGGAGCGCTACGGGGTCACGATCCTCGAAGGATATGGATTGTCCGAGACCTCCCCGATCGCGTCCTTCTCGCGCCTCGGTGAGCAGCCGCGCATCGGCTCCATCGGCACTCCCATCCCCGGGGTCCAGATGAGACTTCTCGAGCCCGACACGTGGAACGACGTCGCAGACGACCCCGAGGTGATCGGTGAGATCGCCATCAAGGGTCACAACGTCATGAAGTGCTACTACGGACAGGCCGAGGCAACCGAGGCAGTCCTCCAGGACGGCTGGTTCCGGACGGGCGATCTTGCCAAGCGCGATGCAGACGGCTGGTACTACATCGTTGATCGGTCCAAGGACATGATCATCCGGGGCGGCTTCAACGTCTATCCCCGCGAAATCGAAGAGGTACTCGCGACCCATCCGGCGGTCTCACTCGTGGCTGTTGTCGGGCTTCCTCATGAGCAGCACGGGGAGGAAATCCGCGCCTACGTGATCCCGGCAGACGGTCAGATCATCACTCCTGAAGATCTCATCGCCTGGGCAAAGGAGCAGATGGCTGCCTACAAGTACCCCCGTGAGGTGGTTCTCGTCGCGAGTCTGCCGATGACCGCCACGGGGAAGATCCTCAAACGCGAACTCGTCCGGGACGCACAACCCGCACCAAGCTGACCCGAAGTAGTTCCAGGTTCAACACAAACATCTCAGCGCTGGTCGAACTCGCCCACGACCATGAGCGCGAACTCGTCGTTGGAACTCAGGCTGCGGCGCCAGCACTGGGTGGACGAGTTGGTGGCCCGAGAGGCACCTGGCATTGCGCGGGCGGAAGCCATGCTGCGCATTTGCCGAAAGTACCAAATGCGACTTGAAAGTTGGCACACAGGCACAAGCGCCATCGCGGCGCTCGACGCCACCATTGGGTCATCAGCAGGCAACCATCACAGGCAACGAGGAGAGAAACATGTCAACCGTCACCTTCGTTGAGTACGACGGCACCTCCCACGACGTAGACCTCGTCGAGGGCGAGTCGCTCATGGAGATCGCGACGAATGGCGCCATCCCCGGCATTGATGCCGACTGTGGCGGCGAGGCCGCATGTGGCACCTGCCACATCTTCGTCGACAGTGAGTGGATCTCCACCACCGGACGGCGCACAGACGAGGAGAGCCAAATGCTTGAGATGTCGTCGGAGTGCGAGCCGAACTCGCGCTTGGCCTGTCAGGTAATTGCGGCCGCGAGCATGGACGGGCTGAAGGTCCGGCTCCCCGAATACCAGATCTAGTCCACAACTTCTCTCACCTTCACGACAGGCGGCAGGCCAGACTCATGAACACCATGGACAGCGCGCTCGAAAGGGCGAAGACCAAAGTACGGAACAAGATGCAGACGAAGGTTCCTGTCGATCGGCAGGTGCAGGCAGCGCATCTCGTGGAGAAGGCGAAACGCTTCGCTGGTATGAGCAGGCCGCTCGTCTTCACCGAACGGCCGATCCCGGACGCCGCCGACGTGCCACTGACCAAGATCGACGTCAGCAACCCGTTCATGAACCGTCAGGGGAAGTGGGACTCCTACTTCGCGCGGCTTCGCGAAGAAGCTCCGGTCCACTATCTCGCCGACAGCCCCTTCGGCCCGTTCTGGTCGATCACGCGCTACGCGGACATCCGCGCAGTAGACACGAACCCTGAGGTCTTCTCAGCTGAGCCTTACATCGTTCTTGGGCCCCCGCCCCTCGAAATCGAGATGTTCATCGCCATGGACCCCCCGAAGCACGATGTCCAGCGCAAGGCCGTCCAGGGGGTGGTGGCGCCCAGGAACCTCAAGGAGATGGAGTCGCTCATCCGTGAACGAGTCCAGGATGTGCTCGATAATCTGCCAACAGATCGGCCGTTCGACTGGGTCGACCGCGTCTCCAAAGAGATCACCGGGCGCATGCTGGCCACTCTGCTCGACTACCCGTATGAGGACCGCCGCAAGCTCACCTATTGGGGCGACACGATCAGCAGCACCGCTGAGGGTACCGGTGGCACCAGCCACCAGGACGATTTCTACAAGGCCACTGGCGAGTTGGCACGCAGTTTCATGGCCCACTGGTACGAAAAGGCGGCGCGCCGAGAGGCGGGCGAGGCCCCCGGGTTCGACCTGATCACCTTGATGCAGACCTCCGAGGACACCAAGGATCTGATCAACAAGCCTCTGGAGTTCCTGGGCAACCTGACGCTGCTGATCGTCGGTGGCAACGACACCACGCGCAACTCCATGTCCGGCGGCGTCCTGGCCCTGCACCAGAACCCCGACCAGTTCGCGAAGTTGAAGGCCGATCCATCGCTGATCAAGAACATGGTCTCGGAGATCATTCGGTGGCAGACCCCGTTGGCATACATGCGTCGGGTGGCAAAGCAGGACGTCCACTTCGGTGGCCAGTTCATCCGCAAGGGCGACCAGGTCGTCATGTGGTACGCCTCGGGCAACCGTGATGAGCGCCAGTTCGAGAATCCCGACGCCTTCATCATCGACCGTCCGAACGCGCGTAACCACATGTCGTTCGGATTCGGTGCACACCGCTGCATGGGCAACCGCCTCGCCGAGATGCAACTGCGCATCCTGTGGGAGGAACTGTTGGTTCGATTCGACAACATCGACGTCGTCGATGAGCCGGAGTACGTGCAGTCCAACTTTGTGCAGGGCTACTCGAAAATGATGGTCAAGCTGACGCCGAAGACAACAGCCTGAGCTCGAGCGACAGGGACGAGTGAGAAGGCACCATGGACAACAACCGTGTGATCATCGTCGGAGCCAGCCACGCAAGCGCACAGTTGTGTGCGAGCCTGCGCCAGGAGGGTTGGGCCGGAGAAGTCCTTTTGATTGGTGATGAGCCAACGTTGCCCTATCACCGCCCGCCGCTGTCCAAGACCTACCTTGCCGGCACATCCAACCTTGATGAACTCCTGATCCGGAAGCCAGATTTTTACGACAAGCAACAGGTCGCGTTCCGCCAGGCCCGTGTCACCAGTGTCGAGCGAGGAGCCCGTACGGTCACCCTGTCGAACGGCGAAACTCTTGGCTACGACAAGCTCGCCCTGTGTCTGGGGGCGCGGCCGCGTCGACTGAGCCTGCCGGGAGCGGATCTCGCCGGAGTCCACTACTTGCGCGACGCTGCCGACATCGAGGCCATCCGCGACAGCCTGGCCACCACCAGCCACGCCGTCATCATCGGCGCTGGCTACATCGGACTGGAAACGGCGGCCTCGTTACGGAAGTTGGGCATCTCTGTTTCGGTGCTTGAGGCCGCCGATCGGGTATTGCAGCGGGTCACCGCACCTGAGGTGTCCGCTTTCTACGATCGCGTTCACCGTGAGGAGGGAGTCGAGATCCGCGTCGGCGTGGGAGTCAACGCGCTCGAGGGCAAGGGCCACGTCAGCGGAGTGCGACTCGAAGACGGTGACTCTGTGGCCACGGAGCTGGTCATCATCGGAGTCGGGGTCGTGCCCAACGTCGAACTGGCCCAGGAGGCCGGCCTGACGGTGGACAATGGCATTGTCATCGACGCGTACGGGAGGACCTCTGACCCGGAGATCTTTGCGGCCGGGGACTGCGCCAACTACTACGACGCGCGCTACGAGGGTCGCCTGCGCCTCGAATCTGTGCCCAGTGCGGTCGAGCAGGCCAAAAGCGTCGCAGCGGCGATCTGTGGCAGGGAGAGACAGATCTCCGCGCTGCCGTGGTTCTGGTCGGACCAATACGATCTCAAGTTGCAGATCGCTGGTCTCAACACAGGTTATGACGAGATCGTGCTGCGTGGTGACCGGTCAACGGGCCGAGATTTCGCCTGCTTCTACCTCGGCAAGGGCCGCCTCATCGCTGCGGATTGTGTCAACCGGCCGCAGGAGTTCATGTTTAGCAAGCGCGCTATCGCTCAGGGGCTGGCACCGAACCGAGACTTGTTGGCCGACCCCGGAACTGCCTTGAAATCACTGTTGGAAGCTTCAACGACAAGCGCGGGTTGACCCTGCCTCGCACTTCACCAGCCCTGCTCTTCCGTCCCGAGATGTTCAGCTTGGGATACCAACGGCCCCTGGATGGTGTTCTACGGCCGTTCGGACACATCATTGGTGTTCGCCCCACGACATTTCGAGCCGGACCCTGAAGCTCCGCGCGCTCGTCGTCAACGGCTCTGACTACTCCCTCGCGCTCGAGAGATCGGCCGGCATCGGTCGCGTCGAAGCCTGCGGATCCCGGCACTCACGCGACCATCTACGAGTGCACCGTGACGACGTCGCAGGTCATTGAGACCCTCGGTGGTGCGAGACACGGCACGGCCGACGAGCTGGGTCAGAGGCAACGCGATGAGTAGATCCTGCGCAGACGGGTCCCTGACGACCCGATGATGCTCTTTCGCCGTGCTGTTCGTGACCGGCACTGTCGATGAGGCCGCACAGGCGCTGACGGCGCACAAAAATACGGTGCGATACCGCGTCAACCAGACCGAAGAACTGCTCGGGCACGAAGGGACGAGCAGACGGCGGAGCTTGAGCTCGCGCTGCGTCATCACGAGATGTTCCTGGTCGACCTTGGTCAGTCGGTCGGCAGTTCAGGCGGCAGCGGGGTCACGTGCTGCCTCGAGACGAGCGTTGCAGAGCGCACCGCGGTCGTCGTCGTGAAGGGCGTTCCCGCTGCCCGAGAGCCAGACAGTGGCCGGCCTGACCCGGATGCCACCGCCTGCCGGGTCGCCCGGCACCACGGTGTCGGCGCTGAGCACCGTCTTGGAGAGGGGCGGCCGGTCGTAGGGCAGGCGGTCCTCGGCGCCGATGAGGGTGAGGGAACCCTCCCATCCGCCGGCACGTGCGGCACGGACCGCCCGGAGACCGGCGAGTGAGGCGTCGAGGACCACGAGCCGGTCGACCGGCCGTCCCTGGTCTGTGGTGGTGAGTACGTCGTTCATGTCACGGGCAGTCCCTCAGGGTCAGGGCCAGCACCGGGCACGAGTTGATCGCGGTAGTGAGATCGCGATCGCCGTTCGCGCCGGGAGTCCAAGATTCGCAGAGTCGTGCGGAGGTTCTCGTGGGAATCAGTGCCAAGAAACGGGCACGGGTCTGTACGGACGTCCAAAGCCGGTCCCTGTTGCAAGGGGGCCACCCCGCCACCCGGTGCCACCGAACGGGCACGGCTCGGTTCGGGAACGCAAACGTGGAGGCGCTGTGCGCAGTTCCAACGCACTGATCCCTTTTTGTTCGATCCGCCAAGACGCACCCCGTCGGCGCGGGGTGTACTTGCCGCCAATGCGAGTGATGTCCAACCCAGGTTGGACCGCGACCTCAAGTTCTGGCAAAGGAGAATCGGTGACGGTTGCACCAGCACGCCCTGCCGGACCCAAGGGACGTCGGCGTGGCCCGACGGGGATGACTCCCGAGCGTCAGAAGATCGCCCGGGACGCGCTGCGCGGCACGATGATGATGAAGTCGCTGTCGACCTTCGGTGACTTCTACAGTTTTGTTGGTCAGGTCTTCGCACGGATGTTCACCAGACGGTTCCACTTCAGGGAGTTCGTCTCGCAGGCCTGGTTCATCACCACCGTCTCCCTCGGCCCGGCGATCTTGGTGGCGATCCCGTTCTGCGTCGTGATCATCTTCCAGGTGAACCAGCTCCTGATCCAGATCGGTGCCGTCGACCTCGCCGGAGCCGGAGCCGCGGTCGCGGTGGTTCGCGAGATCGGCCCGATCGTCAGCGTGCTGGTGGTGGCGGGGGCCGGAGCGACTGCTATCTGCGCTGACCTGGGTTCTCGCAAGATCCGGGAGGAGATCGACGCCATGGTCACGTTGGGCATCGATCCGATCGAGCGGCTGGTCGTGCCACGTGTTGTGGCCTCAACTCTCGTTGGGGTGGCACTCAACGGCATGGTCACGGTTGTCGGCCTCGTCGGCGGCTACTTCTTCTCGGTCGTCCTCCAGGGCGCGACGCCGGGGCTGTACCTGTCCGATCTCACTCTTCTTGTCGGCCTCTCCGACTTCCTCGCCTCCGAGGCCAAGGCCGCGGTCTTCGGCATGCTCGCGGGGCTGACCGCCTGTTATCTGGGGCTCAATGCGAAGGGCGGCCCCAAGGGAGTGGGTGAAGCGGTGAACCAGACGGTGGTGTTCTCCTTCATGTTGCTGTTCGCTGCCAACAGCGTGATCAGCGCCCTGTTCCTCCAGATCAAGATGGGAGCCTGACATGGCCGGACTCGCGCGATACCTCGCCCGGCCGACCGCCTTCCTACGTGAGCTGGGAGACCAGCTGAAGTTCCATGGGAATGCCTACGCGCACATGCCGAGGGCGCTGAAGCACTATCCCAAGGAAGTGGTCCGGCTACTGGCCGAGGTGTCGATGGGATCGGGGGCGCTGGCTCTCATCGGCGGCACCGTCCTGGTCATCGGGTTTCTCACGGCTGCCTCCGGCATCGAGGTGGGACTGCAGGCCTACACGACTTTCGACAACATCGGGGTTTCCACGTTGTCAGGCTTCTTCTCCGCCTACTTCAACACCCGGGAGGTGGCACCGATCATCGCCGGTATCGCCCTCACCGCGACGGTGGGCGCGGGTTTCACAGCGCAGATCGGCGCGATGCGAGTGAGCGAGGAGATCGACGCCCTCGAAGTGATGGCGGTCCCGCCCGTCCCCTACCTGGTGACCACACGGATCCTTGCCGGTCTGATCGCGGTGATCCCGCTGTTCGCCATCGCGCTGATGATGTGCTGGCTGGCGACGTACCTCGTCGTCACGGTCGGCTACGACCAGGCCCCGGGCACCTACCAGCACTACTTCGACACCTTCCTCATCTCGAGCGACCTTTTCCTCGCGATGCTCAAGGTGTGTCTGATGGCGCTGGTGATCGTCAGCATCTGCTGCTATCACGGGTTCCGCGCTTCCGGGGGTCCGGCGGGAGTGGGCAAGGCCGTCGGCAAAGCCGTTCGGTCGGCGCTGATCTGCACGATGTTCATTGACCTGATCTTCGCGATCGCCGTCTGGGGTGGACCGTCCGTCCACATCGCCGGATGAGACGCGGACACGACGAGGGAATCTTCTGATGTCAGAAACACAGGGCGTGTGGCGCTCGATCGACCGGCAGGTCGTCTACGGCGTGCTGTTCGTGGTCCTTGTCGCGGCGCTGATTGCGGGCACGATTGCCAAGTATAGGGGCGCCTTCGAGGACAACGTCGTGGTCACCGTGGAAGCCGACCGGGCGGGCCTCACCCTCGCCGCGGGCGCCCCCATCAAGCTGCGGGGTGTCGAGATCGGAAACGTCAAGGGGGTGTCCTCGAACGGAGACACCGTGACCATCGAGCTCGGCATCGACTCCGACAAGGCCGACCGGGTGCCGGCCGACGTGACGGCCCAGATCGTGCCGCCAACCGCGTTCGGTGCCAAGTACGTCCAGCTCACTCCCCCTGACAAGAGTGGTGCCGACCCCATCCGGGCCGGTGCGGTGATCCCGGCCGACCGGGTGACGGTCGAGGTCGACGAGGCCTTCGAGAACCTCACCAAGGTCCTGGACGTTGCCCGCCCGGCGGAGGTGAACTCGGCCCTGACCGCGGTTGCCGGCGCGGTCGACGAACGAGGTGAGCTGATCGGCGACCTCATCAACCAGACCGACGCCTACCTGCAGTCCTTCAACCCGGCCCTGCGTACTCTCAGCGTCGATCTCAGCGTCGCCGACGACGTCACCGACGTCTACGAAGTCGCGCGTCCCGACCTGATCGCGACCCTCGAGCAGACGGGCACGATCTCAGACACGGTGGTCCGACAACAGGCATCACTGCGGGCCTTGGAGCGGAGCCTGACCGGATTCAGCGACGAGGCCGACGTGCTCCTCCGAAGCTCGCAGAGCGGTCTGATCACGTCGCTGACACTGCTCGAGCCGGTGACCGCCGTCCTCGAGCGCTATTCGCCCGAGCTCCCGTGCACGGTCCTGGGCCTGGCCTCCCTGAACCAGTTGGCCGAGGCAGCGGTCGGGGGCACCCACCCCGGGATCACCACGATCACCCGCGTGATCCCCGGCCGGGACCCGTACACCTACCAGGAGAACCTCCCCATCCAGGAAGACGATCGCGGACCAGTCTGCTACGGCCTTCCGTCCGTCACCCCGGAGGAGGCGTCGCGGCCGACGCCCGACCTGCGGACGGGTGCCTCGCCGTACGTCGGCGCGCAACCGACGCCCAACGAGGCCCTCCTCGACACACTGCTCGGTCTCACCGAGGGGGGTGCTCAGCTGCCATGAGTAGTCGTGTGGGAAAGAGTTCCGGGCTGAGTCCCGAAAAGCGTCGTCAGCGTGGCGACCTGATCAAGTTCAGCGCGTTCCTGGCGATCGCCCTCGGCTTCACCCTGTGGGTCGCGGTCGTGACCAGCGAATACCGCCCCGGGGACCGTGACGAGTACAGGGCGGTCTTCGACGACGTGTCAGGGCTCTCCCAAGGTGACGACGTCCGGGTCGCGGGCGTCGACATCGGCAAGGTGAAAGCGATCGACGTGCGGCCGGACAACACCGTCCTGGTGGCCTTCGACGTCCGAGAGGGCCAGGAGTTGACGACCGGCACGCGGGCCACCATCCAGTATCGCAACCTAATCGGTGACCGAGTCATCCAGTTGACCCCGGGGGAGAAGGACGACCACAAGACGCTCAAGGTCGGCAGCACCATCCCGGCCGCGCACACTGCCTCCGCATTGGACCTGGACACCCTCCTCAACGGCTTCAAGCCGTTGTTCGCCGGGCTCAGCCCCACCCAGATCAATGAGCTCTCCCACCAGTTGGTGCAGGTTCTCCAGGGTCAGCAGGCCGCCGTCGCCACGCTGGTTCAGCGTGTTGCGTCCTTCACGACGACCATCGGGGGTCGTGAGGAGGTCATCGGGCAGGTGATCCGGAACCTGAACAGTGTCCTGGGCACCGTCGATGCCCGCAAGGACACCGTCGGCCTGCTTGTGGATCGCCTCGATGTCCTGCTGACCGGTCTCGACAAGCAGGACACTCAAGTGCTCGATGCCGCGGTGCTTATTGACCGGTTCGCCGTGCGGACCGCCGGACTGGCATCGCGGATCCGCGGCGACGTGCGTACCGACCTCAAGTCCCTGGCGGACGCCGCACGGGGCATCAACAAGGAGAAGGACACCCTCGCGATCGTGCTCAACCAACTTCCCGACCACTACCGAACGCTATCGAACACGTCTTCCTACGGAAACTTCTTCAACTTCTTCCTGTGCGGTGTGCGTGTCCAGACCGGAGCGCTGGATGGCGCTGACGTCACGACACCGTGGATCTACTCCGACGCACCGCGGTGCAAGCGATGAGCGCCGGCGCATCGAGCGATCGGCTCGCCCTGAGAGGCATTCTCGGCACCCTCGGCCTGGTGCTAGTGGTCGTGGCCGCACTGAACATCAACCAGTTGCCACTGGTCGGCAACAGCGAGGTCCTGCAGGTCCACTTCGCCGAGGCCGGCGGTTTGAAGGGCGGTGACTCGGTGATGATCTCGGGTGCGGAGGTCGGGAAGGTTCGCGACGTCCAGTTGGACGGGCGGGATGTCGTCGCCGACATTGTGCTGACGGACAATGGCGTGGAGCTCGGCGAGGACACGGAAGCGCGCATCGTCACCGTGACTCTCCTGGGCAGGGCAGCGGTCGAGCTCGATCCCCGCGGATCGGGCCGACTGGCGGCCGGGGACTCGATCCCCGTCGAGCGGACCTCGGCGCCGTACAACTTGACCTCCACCCTCAACCAGCTCACGGACACGACGGCCAAGATCGACAAGCCCCAGTTGGCCGAGGCCCTCGATCAGGCGTCGCAGACGCTCAACGCCAGCAGCCCCGACCTCGGTCGGGCCCTGTCTGGCATCACTGCCTTGTCACGCTCCATCTCCGCCAACGACGACGAGTTGGCCTCACTGCTCACCCGCGCCAACAGCGTGACGGACGTGCTTGCAAGCAGGGATGAGCAGATCTCCTCGCTGCTCGACTCAGGGCGATCGCTCCTGACCGAGTTGAATGCCCGGCAGCAGGTGGTCGTGAGCCTTCTCAGCAGCGCGCGCAAACTCTCGGTAGAGCTCCGGCGCCTACTCAAGGACTCCGACGACGTCCTCGACCCGGCACTCGAAGAACTGGACACCGTCGTCGACGTGCTGAACGAGAACCGCAAGAACCTACAGGACAGCATCACCGGCCTGCGGGGATACGCCACCGCGTTCGGCGAGGCCCTCGCGAGCGGACCGTGGTTCGACGCCTACATCCAGAACCTCACCTCGCCCACCACCCTCGTCCCGATCCTCTCCGGAGCCATGAAATGAGAAGACTCACCAGCGGACGACGTACCGGTCGCCTTCTCCCGCTCGCCGTCGTTGCCGCGCTGCTGGTCACAGCCGCCTTCGTGTGGTGGAGCGACTCCAGCACCACTGGGGTCCGCGCCTACTTCAGCAGCGCTGAGGGACTCAATGTCGGCGACGACGTGAAGGTACTCGGGGTCAAGGTCGGCGAGATCACCGAGATCGAGAATGAATCGAAAGGCGTCACCGTGTCGATGGAGATCGACTCCGGCCAGCCGATTCCGGCGGACGCGCATGCGGCGATCGTGTCACCCAGCCTGGTCAGCGGCCGGTTCGTGCAGTTCGACCCGGTGTTCACCGGTGGAGAGCGACTCGACGACGGTGCCACCGTCCCTCTCGAGCGCACCGCGGTCCCGGTCACCTTCGACGACGTCAAGCAGCAGCTCACTGATCTGGCCACCACCCTCGGACCCGAGGGCACGTCGAAGTCCGGTCCGCTCGCTGACGCCATCACCTCATTGGAGCACGGTCTGAGAAACGGAAACTCCGAACAGCTGCGCACCTCAATCGGTGAGCTGCGGTCAGCGGCGACGGCCCTCTCCGACGGGCGCTCGGACCTGTTCGGCACGATCAAGCACCTCAACACCTTCACGCAGAACCTCGCACTCAACGACGCAGCGGTCCGCGGCTTCACCACGAAGCTCGACAACGTCAGCACGGTGGTGTCGGACAACCGGACCAACCTCAAGGGAGCGATCCGAGGCCTGGCGACGGTGCTGGCGGTGACCGAGAAGTACTTCAAGAAGCATGGCGGTCGCATCACGAGCTCAGTCGCCGACCTCGACAGGCTGGCCGCGGCGCTTGCCGACCGATCCAACGAGCTCGCTGGTGTCCTCCACACAGCACCGCACGCTCTCATCGGACTGCACAACACCATCCAGGACCAGGCCATCACCGGGCGGGCGACGCTCAGTGGCCTGGACAACGTGGCACAGCTGCTCTGCGGTTCGATTCTCGGGGTCGGCGGGACGAGCCAGCAGTGCATCGACGGCCTCGGTCCGATCACCGAGCTGCTCGGACTGGTCCCTCAGGGTGACACCAGCGGCCTCCCACTGCCAGGTGCAACGAATCGAGGGGAGGAGTGATGTCGACTCGTCGCATCATTGCGCCCCGTGGGCGTTGGATCAGCGCACTTCTGGCCGTCGTCGCCCTGCTGACGACCGGTTGCGAGATTCAGCCGAACGACAACACGCTCCCCGGACAGGTGGCCGTCGGTGACGACGGCTACTCGGTCGAGGTTCACTTCGACCAGATCGCGAACCTGGTGCCGAACGCGACTGTCATGAAGGACAACGTCGTGATCGGAACCGTCGCCGGGATAGACGTCGACGGCTGGGAGGCAGTCGTCGAGCTCCGGCTTCTCAAGGACATCGAGCTTCCCTCAACGGCGGAGTTCAGCGTCGGCCAGAAGACACTCCTGGGTGCCCAATACGTCGAGGTGTCCGTCCCTGGTGGCGACAAGGCGAGAGCGACGAAACATTCCGAACCGCTGGGGGACGGTGAGGTCATCGGGGTCGAGCAGACGGGCAGCTACCCAGCGACCGAGCAGGTGCTGGGCGCGGTGGCTCTGCTGTTGAACAACGGTGGCCTGTCGCAGATCTCCACCATCACCGACGAGCTGTCCACTGCCCTGCATGGTCGGGTGCCCGACACCCGGAGCCTGATTCGTCGGTCGAACGAACTGCTCACAGTCCTCGACCAGAACCGCGGAGAGATCGTGCGGGCCCTGGACTCGCTGAACGACTTCAGCGCCGGTCTGCGTGAGGACCAGACCACGGTCGCAACCGCGATCGACAAGATCACCCCCGGCCTGAAGACCCTTGAGCAGGAACGGGACCGCCTGGTGAGGGCGGTCACTGCAACCGGCCGGACCGGAGACCGGGCAGTGAAGGTGGTGCGCGCCAGTGAGACCGCGCTCACGGCCAACCTCAAGTCCCTCGGCCCGATCTTGTCCAACCTCGGCAAAGCCAGCGAGTCCCTGCCGGAGGCGCTCAAGATCGGACTGACCATCCCGTTCCCCGCGATGACGACTCGCGATGCGGTACGCGGTGACTACGCCAACCTCTTCGCCACACTCGACCTCCGTGTGGGATCGCTGGCCGACAGTTGGCTTGGCGGGATCCCGCCGGCCCTGCAGGCCGGAGATCCCCTCCGGAACCCGCTGGCGCCACCCACGAAGAAGGGCGGTCCCACAGACGGCGTACCGGACAGTGACGGTGGCACCGATGACGGCACCACCGAGGACGAGCCGGACCCCGGCGACACACCAACGCCCGACATACCCGAGGAGCCGAGCCCCGGCTGCTTGCTCTCGTTCCTAGGACTCTGCTGATGGTTCTCACTGCACTGATCAAGCGACAACTACGCATCTTCGCGGTCCTGGCCACGGTGGCGCTCGGGTTGACGTTCTTCCACTACGCCCGGGTTCCGGCCATGGTCGGCCTCGGGGTGTACGACGTCACAGTGGACTTCCACGACGCCAGTGGTCTCTATCCGAGGGCATCGGTGACCTACCGGGGCGTCGAGGTCGGGACGGTGTCAAACCTTGAGGTGACCGGCGACAGTGCGGTCGCGACACTGCGTATCGATGACGGAGCGAAGATCCCGGAAGGCGTGACCGCCGAGCTGCACAGCACCTCAGCCATCGGTGAGCAATACATCGACCTGGTCGACTCGGAGAAGGGCGCCGCCGGTGACGACCACCTTGCCGACGGTGATGCCATTCCGCAGGATCGTTCGGTCGCCATGCCGCAGATCACTCCGGTGCTCGACTCGGTCAACCGACTGCTTGAGTCCGTGCCCAAGGCCAAGACCCAACGTCTCCTGTCCCAGGTCGACGCGGGACTGGGCGGGACGGGTCCGGAGCTCAACGAGCTGGTCACGTCGGCAGGACAACTCCTGACCGAGGCCCAGTCCCAGGTCGACGCGACCACCTCACTGATCGCGGCCCTGCAACCGGTGCTGACTACCCAGCGTGACCTCGGGACGGTGACCAAGTCCTACGCCGGAGCCCTGAACGAGGTCACCGGTGTCCTGGCCGACAACGACAGCTCGGACATCCGGGCGCTTCTCAGGTCTGCTCCCGGTGGCCTCGACGCCGCGACAGGGACGGTCAAGGAGCTGCAACCCGTTCTGCCGAGGATGCTCGCCAACCTGACCACCAACGCCGAGGTCCTCAACACGTATCTCCCGGAGATCCGGCAGACCCTCGTCGTATATCCTGCGACCATCGCCCGGCTGCAGTCCACCCTGAACCCTCGGGTGGAGCAGGGCGACGTCCAATTGGACCTTCGCGCGGCGCTGAACAATCCGCCCACCTGCCTTGCCGGCTATCTGCCGCCCGCCGAGCGGCGCCGCCCCGGCGTGACGACGACGCGAGAGATCGACTCCCTCGCACACTGCGACATCGCCCCCGACAACCCGACTGCTGTTCGAGGAGCGCGCAACCTGCCCTGCCCCAACAGCGAAGAGCGTGGCCCGTTGCCGGCCGACTGCGGACTGCGCTTCGGGTCTGGGGTCTGGCCTGAGACCAGCGGCACCGTCGCCTACGACCTTGCCGTGGGCCAGGGAGGCGATCCGGACAGAACAAGGTCGGACGGAACCGAGCAACCAGGAGGAGAAGAACTGTGGAAGATCCTCGTACTAGCCCCCTTGGGTTCCCGATGATGAGGCTTCGACGCGCGACGCCGTCATTGGTCGTCGTCGGCGCCACGATCGTCGCCGTGTGCCTGATCCTGATCACCGCGCAACGCGCATGGTCGTGGCAGACAGAACGAGAGGTCCGTGCAGGAGAGGATGACGCCATCGCCGCGGCCACGGCCGAGGTCGAGGGCTTGATCAACATCAGCAGCTCGACCACCGACAACGAACTCGAGAAGCTGATGGACGGTGCTTCGGCCAACTTCCGTACGGAGTTCGAGGAACAGGCCGACCGTCTCCTGAAGGAGCTCAAGCGCAACAAGGTCCGGTCAACGGGTGAGGTGGTCTCGGCCGGGGTCGTCAGCTTCGATGACGACAAGGCAACGGTCCTCGTCGCAGCCAAGGGCTCTGTCCAGAACAAGAAGGCGAAGAAGGCCGAGCCCCGCAACTACCGCCTGCGGGTGGACCTCGACCACACCGACGGCGACTGGCTCGTGTCGGGATTGGAGTTCGTGGCATGAACATCAAGTCAATCGAACGTCATGACGAAGACGCGGAGGAGGCCGAGGTGGACGTCGACCCGACTGAGGACATCGAGTCCACCGAGGACGAGGAGTCACCGGCGCCCGTCATCAGGCGCCCGGGATCATCACGCCGGACCGTTCTCGTCGCCCTGTTTGTGGTGCTCGTCGCGGCGACGTGTGCAGGGTTCGCCACCCTGCAGACGAGCCGCGCGGCCGACGTCAGCCAAGCGCGAAACGAGGCCCTGGCGGCAGCGAAGTCGAGGGTGCCCGTGCTGCTCAGCTACGAGAACGCCACGATCGATCGTGACCTGGAAGCCGCCATCGGGCAGACTACCGGCGACTTCCACGGCGACTACCAGAAGATTCTCGACGACGTCGTGCGTCCCGCCGCCACCGACCGCAAGATCAGCACGTCTGCCAGCGTGAGTGGGGCAGGTGTGGTGTCGGCGTCAGCGGATGAGGTGGTGGTGCTGGTCTTCCTCACCCAGAAGACCGTGACTGGCAACGGCGGCGCCGGTCGCACCTCGGTCACGGGGAGTCGCGTGGAAGTCACCATGTCACCTGCGGGGGCGGAGTGGAAGATCGCGGGTCTACGCCCGCTGTGAGCCGGTGATGCGCCTCTCAGCGCGACTTCATCGGGCTGTACACGGGACCGGAGACATCACGGATCAGAAGAGGGTGTCCACGGTCGGCGACGACCGGGGAACCAGCCCAGCGATGAACGAGGAGAGGAAAACGCCATGGGCGTAGACATCAAGGTAGACGGGCTGTCGAAGTCCTTCGGCAAGCAACTCATCTGGGGCGACGTCACCCTCACCATCCCCGCCGGTGAGGTGTCCGTCATGCTCGGCCCCTCCGGAACCGGCAAGTCGGTGTTCCTCAAGACCCTCATTGGCCTGCTCAAGCCCGACAAGGGCTCGATCATCATCGAGGGCACCGACATCGCCTCCTGCTCCGAGAAGGACCTCTACGAGATCCGCAAGCTCTTCGGCGTGCTGTTCCAGGACGGCGCGATGTTCGGCTCGATGAACCTCTTCGACAACGTGGCCTTCCCGCTGCGTGAGCACACCAAGAAGAACGAGACCGAGATCCGCAACATCGTCATGGAGAAGATGGACCTGGTCGGTCTCCTCGGTGCCGAGGACAAGCTTCCCGGTGAGATCTCCGGTGGTATGCGCAAGCGTGCCGGCCTCGCCCGGGCCCTCGTGCTCGACCCCGAGATCCTGCTGATCGACGAGCCCGACTCGGGCCTCGACCCGGTGCGCACCTCGTTCATCAACCAGCTCTTCATCGACCTGAACGCGCAGATCGACGCCACGTTCCTGATCGTCACCCACGACATCAACAGCACCCGCACGGTGCCCGACAACATCGGCCTGCTCTATCACAAGCACCTGGCCTTGTTCGGGCCCCGCGAGATGCTGCTCAGCTCCGAGGAGCCCGTGGTCCGCCAGTTCCTCAACGCGCAGACCGTCGGCCCGATCGGCATGTCCGAGGAGAAGGACGCTGACGAGCTCGAGGCCGAGCGCGACATCGAGATGCCGCCGCTGCCGCCCATCCCGCTCCAGCTCGTGCCCTCCAACGGCATCCCGCGCCGTGGCCAGCGCCCCGGTGGCGAGTGGTGCCGCCTGAACGGTGTCACGCCGCCCCCCGGGTCCTTCGAGTCGACCAACGCCGGCCTGGCCCCCGGATCCTGAAGAGACCCACATGTCGTCACTGACCTCATCCCGGATGTTCGATTCGGGCGCAGACAGGGACGACGATCTCACTTCTACTTCTCGTCGGACACACCGATGACGGCTGCATCGGTGCGTGATGCCGGATCCGGCGGCAGGTACACCGGCCGCAGATCACTGACCGGGTCCGCAACGTCCTGATCGAGTGTTGCGACCCGATCCGTTCGGCCACCACCGTCGCCGCCATCATCGGCGACACTCGCAGCAACTCCCGGAATCGTGGCTCGGTGTCATCGATCCCCGTGACACCCGCACCACCCGTTCGTACTTCGGCGGACCACCATCGCCCAGTGCCTTGCGCACCGTGTTCTTCGAGATCCCCATCATCCCGGCGATCACCTTGATCGGCACTCCCGCCGCACGGTGCAACCGCCGGGTCTCAACCCCAGTCCTCCACTGACAACACTCCACTTCTTCCTGCCTCGAGGTGAGGGCAGGTCTCGGAGGGGGTCAGTTTCAGGTTCCGTCGACAGGGAGAGTTCGCCCGTTCACTGGACTCCCAAAGCGCCGGGGTCCGGTGTCGCGAGGAGTGAGCCCGACTCGAGTGCCCCGGGCCCGTTTGCGCCGGGGCGGCGCGCGCAGGCTTTGTCAGCGGATGGTGGTCCAGGTGATAAGGACCGAACCGACGCACGGGCAGAAATTCGTGATGGTGCCGCCCGCATTGCGGATCTCCACGACGGTCGGGTTGAGTTCGGCCATCGGGACGGTGGCGGTGTGCCAGGTCAACGCAGCTCCTCCTCAGCTCGTGGCCGGCAGCAGGTCGGCCTGAGCGCGCAGTCCATCGCTGTTCTCCTTCTGGTGGCCTGTGGATCCATGCTGCTGAAGGTGACCCCGGCCGTCTTGTCTGCCAGGCAAAGTCGTGAACCGCAGTTGTATCGGGAGCGCAGGGCGGTCCCCGGCCATCTCGGGCGGTGCGGCGTGGGAGGTGGGTTGAACTCGATCGGCTGCGTCCGCGGGCTGACACCACGCTCTGCTCCAGCCGATTTTCGAACGAGACCGGCCGCAGGGCGATGTTGTACGTCGACACAGGCATTGCCCCGGAGTTTGGCCTGGCGGACCTAACTCGCGGGGTTGCCTCGGTCCCACACTCGTGTGTATCGCTCAGCAGTCCGAGAGGAACTCAAATGTCCGACGCCCTGAAGACCTTGCTCCCCCTGTTTGCTTTCATGCTGATTCCAGTGTGGATCCCCATGATCGCCGCCGCAGTGGGTTGCGCTTTCGACGCCGTCGGCAGAGTCCGCGGAAGAGGTCGGCCCACGACGCGCATCGCCGCCAGCGGCCAGCACAAGGCTGTCCCCGTCACCTGACGCCACCAACCACGTGGGAGCCATGGCGATGAGATCAAAGCTTGCGTGATCAACGCGAAAGAGTACGTCTACGTCACTGAGGTTGACGTGGATGCCTGGGCCAAGGAGCAGATGGCGACCTACAAGTACCCCCCGCATCGTCTCCAGTTCTTGGAACGAGCTGCCGATGACCGCCTCGGGCATGATCCTCAAGCGCCAACTCGACTGAAGGAGCAGATATCCCATGCAGCGCAACATCTACGACGCCGACCACGAAGCCTTTCGCGACTCCGTTCGCACTTTCCTCGACCGCGAGGTCAAGCCGAACTGGGATGCCTACATCGAGGCCAAGCAGTTTCCCCGCGAGATGTGGCTCTCGTTCGGCGAGGCTGGCCTGCTTGGTTTGGAGATACCCGAGGAGTATGGCGGCGCCGAGGCCGGTGACTTCCGCTACAACGCAGTGCTCTGCGAGGAGCTGGGTAAGGTGTCGATGTCGCTCGGCTCGTGCCACGGCATCCACGCTGACATCGTGGCGCCGTACCTCGTGGAGCTCACGACCGAGGAGCAGAAGAAGCGCTGGCTGCCCGGGTTCTGCTCCGGCGAGATCCTTACCGCGATCGGGATGACCGAGGCATCGGGCGGCTCCGACCTGGCCGCGCTCAAGACCACTGCTGTGCGCGATGGTGACGACTGGGTCATCAACGGGTCGAAGACCTTCATCACCAACGGCGCCTCGGCTGACCTGATCGTCGTGGCGGCGCGCACCGATCCCGAGGCCAAGCGCGGCCACGGCATCTCGCTGTTCGGTATCGAGAGCGGCCGCCCGGGCTACAGCCTTGGCCGCAAGCTGGACAAGGTCGGCCAGGATGAGTCAGATACTGCGGAGATGTTCTTCGAGGACATACGGGTGTCGGCCGAAGACTTGATCGGGGAGCTGAACCAAGGCTTCATCCACATGATGAACTGGCTGCCACAGGAGCGGCTGTCCAACGCCATCTGCAACATCGCACAGGCCCGGCAGATCCTTGACGAGACCATCGACTACGTCAAGGAGCGCAAGGCCTTCGGCCAGTCGATCGGGTCCTTCCAGTACAACAAGTTCGTCATCGCCGAGCTGGTCACCAAGATGGAGGTCACCCAGGGCTTCCTCGACAACGCGGTCATCGCCCACACCAAGCGCGAGCTCACCGCGGTCGACGCCGCCAAGGTCAAATGGTGGGCAGCCGAGGTCCAGAATCAGGTGCTTGACGCCTGCGTCCAGCTGTACGGCGGCTACGGGTACATGAATGAGTACCGCGTCGCCCGGGCCTGGCGTGACGCTCGCGTGTCGAAGATCTGGGCTGGCTCCAACGAGATCATGAAGGAGCTCATCGGCCGCGACCTCGGCCTATGAGTCTCGGGATCGATTTCGCCCTGTTAACCGAGAGGCACCACCTCGGACCCTGCAGGTCACCCAAGGATCGGAACCGGTCCGTCGGGTCCGGTCGCGAGAGCCGACAGCTCGGCGGGGCGTGTACCGCCTGGTACAGCGGCCCGACGGATCAAGAGAGTCTTCCTCGAAGTGTGGCCTGGGCGGTCCAACGTACGGAGACCTACGGTGCCACTCCTCCCTTCGATGGGTACTCCTAGAGATTCGCTAGTTTGCCGACTGAGTCGCGCAGTGCGTCCTCGCCAGCACGGACGTAGTGATTCAGAACCGTGGCGAGTTTGTCCCCGAGATACTGAGCCACGACCTCCCAGGATTCGCCGAGCTCGTCGTGGAACCACCTGGTCGCAGCGTGGTGCCGCAGGTTGCGGTAGACGATGGTGCGCGGCCAAGCGTTGTCGGGGTCGTTCTTCTCGACCCACCGGCGTACGCGGTGCCAGCGTTCGTTGTGCAGTTCCGGCTTGACCGGCAGGCCGGTGACCGTATCGACGAAGAGCCACAGCTCATCCTCAGTCGGCACGGGGTAGTTCCACCATGCGAGGTTCTTGTTCGGCTCGCGGAGCGAGAGGTCGGCACGTCGCTGGCGCTCGGCTTCCTGAGCGTTGAGGACCTGTTGCAGCGTTGCCTTGTCCGGCAGGCCGAGCAGTTCCTTGACGCGGGGGAGGAGTTCGTCGCGCAGCAGTGACCCGGGCAAGGGCACCTCGTGCAGGGTGTGGTTCTTCACCGGGCCGCGGAATCCGGCCTGGCGTCGTGGCGTGATCCACGAGCCGTTGACGTGGACGTAGCCGCGATCGAGGAAAACGTCGATCGCGCGTAGTGCGTTCTGCTCGCCGAGGCGGAGCCCGCCGAAGCCCGCGACGCGGATCTTCGTGCCGAACAGTGGGAGGCGCGTCATCAGTGGATCGGTGCCGTCAGGGCCACAGAGCTTGTCGGCGGCATCGGCCATCGCCCGCACCTGACGCGTCTCGGGACGCAGGCGCGGATCGACGTACTGGGCTGTCGCTCCGTGCAGGATGTTGGCTCTTCCGATCTCCAGCCCGTCGAGCGGGTCGACGCTGCGGTCGAGCCACCCCAGCCGCCAGGCAAGCTTGCGCATAGCGGCGAGCTGGCCCCGCAAATCCTCGCGGCCGCGGTTGGAGAAGATCGTCTTCGATCCCTTCTCCATGACCTTGCGGCTGTGGTCGACGCGCCATTTGGTCACCGGCACGTCGCCGATTGTGGGCAGGATGTGCGCGTTCAGTCGCGACTCGCGTTGCTCCATCGTCCGGGGCTGTTTGCCGCGCTCGATGCTGTCCTTGAGGTGCTCCTCGCCGAGCATGCGGATGGTGCGGGAGGCACGGACATCGGCACCGGCAGGAGTTTCCTTCTCGGTGTCCAGTGCGGCTTCTGCCTGCGCGAAGATCTTGCGCGCCTCGGCCTCGGAGTTGGCCCGACGGAGCACTCGCTTCCACGGCTCGCCGTCGTCGGCAGGTGCTCGGAACATCACCTGGTACTTCGTTCCGCCCACTTCGGGGGCGTAGAGCCGAACCCGCCAGGCTCGTGTTCCGCCACCCAGGGTACGCGGCTTGCCCTGCGCAAGCAGGGTGGGCTTCTTGTGAGCCGGCATCGGTGGCCTCCTAGGCTGGGAGCGCGGTCGGTCCAGAACCGGGCGCTGAATCTGCTTCGTGTATCACTCTCGTGTATCACTTGGACGAAAATGATACACGTGCCACTCGTTAGGAGTCATGGGAAATGGCCAATCGTCTTGCCTCGGCAACGAGTCCATATCTACTCCAACACGCGGAGAATCCAGTAGATTGGTGGGAGTGGGGGCCCGAAGCGTTCGCCGAAGCGACGCGTCGTGATACACCAATTCTGCTCTCCGTCGGATACGCCGCGTGCCACTGGTGCCACGTGATGGCGCACGAGTCGTTCGAGGACGCCGAGACCGCGGCGTACATGAACGCGCACTTCGTGAACGTCAAGGTCGATCGTGAGGAACGACCCGACGTCGACTCGGTCTACATGAGCGCCACCCAGGCGATGACCGGGCACGGCGGCTGGCCGATGACCTGCGTGCTCGACCACGACGGCAACCCGTTCTTCGCCGGCACCTACTTCCCGGACACGCCGCGCCACGGCAGCGCCAGCTTCATGCAGATCCTTGATGCCCTGGCCGATGCGTGGGTGACCCGGGCCGACGAGGTGCGGCAGGCGGCGTCGGAGATCGGCGCCCACCTGAAGGTGCAGGGCGATCTCGACACCGGCCTGATCACTGCCGAGACGCTCGACCAGGCCGTGCGTGCCCTGGCCACGGAGTTCGACGGGCAGAGCGCCGGGTTCGGCGGTGCGCCGAAGTTCCCGCCGGGCATGGTCCTGGAGTTCCTGCTGCGGCACGAGGCGCGGGTATCGAGACGCTCGCCGGAGCTCGCTCCTCAACCAGCGGACGGTTCCGTCGCGAAGCGGATGGTCGACGCGACCTGCGTGGCGATGGCCCGCGGCGGGCTCTATGACCAGATCGGCGGCGGCTTCGCGCGCTACTCCGTCGACTCCGGCTGGGTGGTGCCGCACTTCGAGAAGATGCTCTATGACAACGCGCAGCTGCTCGGCCTCTACGCGCGGTGGGGCGGCAACCGGATCGCCGAGGAGACCGCCGACTTCCTGCTCCGCGAGCTGCGTACGCCGGAGGGCGGCTTCGCCTCCGCGCTGGACGCCGACAGTGAGGGCGTCGAGGGCAAGTTCTACGCATGGACCCCTGCCCAGCTGGTCGAGGCGCTCGGTGAGGACGACGGCGCCTGGGCGGCGACCACGTTCGAGGTGACCGAGGCCGGCACCTTCGAGCACGGGTCCTCGACGCTGCAGCTGCTGCGCGACCCGGACGACCTGGTTCGCCTCGAGGACGTGAAGCGTCGGCTCTTCGAAGCGCGCGCGTCTCGGGTGCGGCCGGCCCGCGACGACAAGGTGGTCGCAGCGTGGAACGGCCTGGCGATCAGCGGGTTGTGCGCGGCCGGCACCCTGCTGCGCAAACCGGAGTACGTCGAGGCCGCGGTGCGTGCCGGTCAGCTGCTGGTCGACGTACATCTCGTGGAGGGACGGCTCCTGCGGGTGTCGCGCGACGGTCTGGTCGGGCGACACGACGGAGTGCTGGAGGACTACGCGTGTGTCGCGGCCGGCTTCCTCGATCTGCTGCAGGCCACCGGTGACGGGGTCTGGTTCGAGCGGGCAGGCGTGCTGCTCGACGACGCACTGGCCAGGTTCCGTGCCGACGACGGCGGCTTCCACGACACGGCCTCCGATGCCGAGGCGCTGATCACCCGGCCCCGCGAGCTCTCCGACAACGCCAGCCCTTCGGGCCAGTCGGCGATGGTCCACGCCCTTGCGACGTACGCCGCACTCAGTGGATCGGGCACGCACCGCGAGGCCGCCGAGCAGACCCTCGCGGTGCTCGCCGGCCTGGCCGAACGGGCTCCGCGCTTCGCGGGTTGGGCGTTGGCAGCGGCCGAGTCGATGCTCGAGGGCCCCGACGAGATCGTGGTGGTCGGGCGACCCGGCCTCGAACGCGATCGGCTGGAGCTGGCCGCACGTCGTCGGCACGGGGCAGTCGTGCTCGTCGTGGAACCGGGCCGCGACGACATCCCGCTGCTGGTCGGCCGCGACGAGGTCGACGGCGCGCCCGCTGCGTACGTCTGCCGCCACATGGTCTGCGAGCGCCCGGTCACTGACCCCGCCCTGCTTTGAGCGCGTCGAGAGTGAAACCTGTGTCGCGATCCGGGGTGAACGACGACACGGACTTCACTCTCGATGCGGTGGGGGCTCCTCGACAGCGGTGCCTGCCGGGAGGACGCTTGACTCATGAAGATCTCGGACGCGATGGTCGGGCAGGTCGAGCAGGTCGAGCAGGAGACGCGGCGGTTCTACGACGGCGGGCTGCCGGCCGTCGACGGCCAGCCGGAGGTTCCTCCGAACCCGGGTGAGGACCCGAAGATCGTGCTGGAGCGGCTGTCGGTGCAGGGCCACGAGCAGTTCGCCCTGATCCGCCGGATCGCCTACCGCGACAGGCATCTGGGGGAGTTGCTGGTGCCCGCGGACACCGCCTCGTTCCGCACGGACCTCACGTCGGTGCCGATGCTCTTCACCTGGCTGGTGCCGAAGACCGGCGCCCACCTGCCGGCCGCGCTGCTGCACGACGGACTCTGCTTCGCCGACGACGAGCCGCCGACCTACACCTCCACCGACGGTCACATGGTCCATCGTGTCGAGGCCGACCGCATCTTCCGTGACGCGATGGCCGACACCGGCACGGACGTCGTACGGCGCTGGCTGGTGTGGTCGGCGGTCGCCACCGCGACCCTGCTCAAGGGCGAGCAGGTGCCGTGGTCGACCGCGACGACATGGCGCCACCGCATCGTGATCGGTGCGTCGCTGCTCGTCGTGGTGGTGCTCGGCGTGCTCGCGACGCTCGACCTGTTCGACATCGGCGGTACGCCGCAACTGCCGTGGATGGGTGACCGACCGTGGTGGCTGGAGCTGATCGGAGGGCTGGCCGGCGCGATCGTCGTACCGCTCGTGCTCGGCCTGGCCTGGGGGCGGTTCCGGATGGCCGGCTGGGTGATGGGCATCGGCCTGGCCGTGCTGCTGCACGTGACCGTCGGGCTGCTGGGCGTGACCGCGCTCTACCAGGTCACCGAGAAGGCCGCCGACCGCCAGCCGCTGATCGTCGCCGGGGTCGCCGTGCTCGTGAGCATCCTGGCGACTGGCACCGTGATCGCGCTCTGGGTGCTCTAGCGCCGCGGCTGGTCAGCGCAGGCTGTACGTCGCCAAGGAGACGCCGACGTAGTGCGTGATGAAGGCGAGGATCGTGAACGTGTGGAAGACCTCGTGGAAGCCGAACCACGACGGGGCCGGGTCGGGGCGCTTGAAGCCGTAGACCACGCCGCCCAGCGTGTAGAGCACGCCGCCGGCCGCGACCAGGGTGAGCACGGCGATGGCGATGCCGTTGCTGAACCGGTCGGATCCTTCGATGAACTGCGGGATGAAGAAGACCGCCGCCCAGCCGAGCGCGATGTACATCGGCGTGTAGAGCCAGCGCGGCGCGTCGGTCCAGAACACCCGGAAGAAGACGCCCAGGATGGCGGCCGACCACACCACGGCCAGCAGGGTGAAGCGTGCCGAGCCCTCGAGGAACAGCACCGCGAAGGGCGTGTAGGAGCCGGCGATCAGCACGAAGATGTTGGCGTGGTCGAAGCGCCGGAGGAAGGCCCAGGTGCGGGGAGACCAGGTGCCGCGGTGATAGATCGCGGAGACCGTGAACAACACGAGCGCGCTGGCCGCGAAGACGGCCGAGGCGACACGGGTGGACTGCGTGGGCGACAAGGCGATCAGGACGATGCCAGCGGCCAGGGCCAGTGGCGCCGTGCAGGCGTGCAGCCAGCCCCGGAGCTTGGGCTTGACGTCCGCCAGCTTGTCCTGGGCGCGGTCGACTGCGTCGTCTAGACGTGTGCGGATCATGTCGTTCATGCGCTCCAACTTACGCCACCGTAGGTTGGCGCGCGTGCGAATGAGGGCCAGGTCACCCGAGTCAGGGACCACACGCCGGTAACATCGAGACGTGGCGGACTGGAAGCGGGCGATTCGACGGGTGCTCTACCCGGCATACGAAGCACGGGTCGTGAAGTTCCTCCCGACCGACCAGCTCCCCAAGCACGTCGGCGTGATGCTCGACGGCAACCGGCGCTGGGCCAAGGCCGTCGGGGCCGACACCGCCCACGGACACCGTGCCGGGGCCGCCAACATCGAGCCGCTGCTGGGCTGGTGCGAGGAGGTCGGCATCGAGGTGGTCACGCTGTGGCTGCTCTCCACCGACAACCTGAACCGCCCCGCCGCCGAGCTCGAGCCGCTGATGACGATCATCGAGGAGGCCGTCGCCTCCCTGGCCGACCAGAAGCGCTGGCGGCTGCACCCGGTCGGCGCCCTCGACCTGCTCCCGGCGAACACCGCCCGCCGGCTCAAGGAGTGCGAGGACGCCACGCGTGACGTCGACGGCATGCTGGTCAACATCGCGGTGGGGTACGGCGGCCGCCGCGAGATCGCCGACGCGGTCCGATCGCTGGTCCTCGAACACGCCGAGAAGGGGACCTCGCTCGAGGACCTCGCCAACGAGATCGACGTCGACAGCATCAGTGAGCACCTCTACACCAAGGGCCAGCCCGACCCCGACCTCGTCATCCGCACGTCGGGGGAGCAGCGGCTCGGCGGGTTCCTGCTGTGGCAGAGCGCGAAGAGCGAGTTCTACTTCTGCGAGGCGCTCTGGCCCGACTTCCGACGGGTCGACTTCCTCCGCGCGATCCGGGCGTACGCCGAGCGCGAGCGTCGCTTCGGCGCGTAACGCAACCTTCACCCTGCGTTCGGGCGTGTCGCCCGGGTTCCACCCACCGGGGGCGTAATTTCGGAGGTACCGGCGAGTGGGGAAGCTCGCTGTATCGGGAGGCCCGGACGTGAAGTTTCACGACTGTTGCACAGCCGCTGGGGTGGCGTGTGCCTACGGAGGCCGGCACTCCGGTCTTCGGGCGATTTCCCGGTCCATGTGGATGAGTTAGGGCCGGGAGCGGGAGTGCGCGCGCCGGTTCGTAAAGGGTGAGATCCGTGGCCTCCAAGCAGAGCAAGACCGTCCCCACCCGCACCTACGTGCTCGACACGAGCGTGTTGCTCGCCGACCCGGGTGCCATGCACCGGTTCGACGAGCACGAGGTGGTCCTGCCCGTCGTCGTCATCACCGAACTCGAAGGCAAGCGCCACCACCCGGAGCTGGGCTACTTCGCCCGCTCCGCGTTGCGCCAGCTCGACGAGATGAGGGTGACGCACGGCCGGCTGGACAAGCCGATCCCGGTCGGTGAGGCGGGCGGCACGATCCGCGTCGAGCTCAACCACACCGACCCGACGTCGTTGCCCAGCGGGTTCCGCCTGGGCGACAACGACACCCGGATCCTGGCCGTGGCGCAGAACCTCTCCAACGAGGGCGCCCTGGTCACCCTGGTCTCCAAGGACCTCCCGCTGCGGATCAAGGCCTCCTCGGTCGGCCTCGACGCTCAGGAATACCGCGCCGAGACCGTCAACGAGGACTCCGGCCACACCGGCATGGCCGAGCTCGAGGTGGCCTCGGCCGACCTCGACGAGCTGTACGACGACGGCGTGGTAGACCTCGAGTCGGCACGCGCGCTGCCCTGCCACACGGGCCTGGTGCTGCTCTCCGACCGTGGCACCGCCCTGGGCAGGGTCGGTCCCGACAAGCAGGTGCACCTGGTGCGCGGCGACCGCGAGGCGTTCGGCGTGCACGGCCGGTCCGCCGAGCAGCGCATCGCGTTGGAGATGCTGCTCGACCCCGACGTCGGCATCGTCTCGCTCGGAGGCCGCGCCGGCACCGGCAAGTCGGCGATGGCACTGTGCGCGGGCCTCGAGGCGGTGATGGAGCGCCGCCAGCACAAGAAGGTCGTGGTCTTCCGTCCGCTGTTCGCCGTCGGCGGCCAGGAGCTCGGCTACCTGCCCGGCTCCGAGAACGAGAAGATGTCGCCGTGGGCCCAGGCAGTCTTCGACACCCTCGGCGCCCTCACCACGCGCGACGTGATCGAGGAGGTCATGGACCGCGGCATGCTCGAGGTGCTGCCGCTGACCCACATCCGCGGCCGCTCGCTGCACGACGCGTTCGTGATCGTCGACGAGGCGCAGTCCCTGGAGCGCAACGTGCTGCTCACCGTGCTCTCGCGGATCGGCGCCAACTCCAAGGTCGTGCTGACCCACGACGTGGCCCAGCGCGACAACCTGCGGGTCGGCCGCCACGACGGCGTGGTCGCCGTGGTCGAGAAGCTCAAGGGCCACCCGTTGTTCGCGCACGTCACGCTGACCAGGTCCGAGCGGTCCCCGATCGCGGCGCTGGTCACGGAGATGCTGGAGAACATCACGATGTAGTCCCGTCACCTCTGGGACGAGGCGAGCCCGGTGTGACCCGTGTGACTGGTGAAGCGCGGGTGTGACCGGGCTCGCCTGTGAATTTGCCGTGTCCGGTTTGCCTCCACTGGCCCCTTCATGCAAGGTGGTCAAGATCTTTCGCGCGCCGGGGGGCATGTTGGCGGATCGATCAGTCCCGATGTCTACCCCGTGGGTACCCCTTTGTCCAAGCACAAGAAGTACGACCCCAAGCACCGGCAACTCCGGGCAGCGGGCGTACCGAAGAAGGCTCTGCGCAACACGCTGGTCCTCTCTTCGATCGCCGTGGCCGCCACTGGCTCCACCGTCGCAACCGGCATGTTCGGTGACGGTGCAGCCGCGAAGCGAGACGTCGCGCCGATGGCTGCCGACCTCGGATCCGTGGCCCCGCTCAGTGCCCAGGAGATCGCCGAACGCCGCGGTGACGACGAGCCCTCGCGCTCCGACCGTCGCAGCGACCTCGACCGGACCAAGCAGGCCGAGCTGACCGCTGCCGCGAGCACGCCCACCGGCAACGCGGTCATCGAGACCGAGGACGCCACCGACGACGACCCGCGTGGTGTCGCCCGGGCCCTGCTCTCCGAGTTCGGCTTCGGCTCCGACCAGTTCGGCTGCCTCGACTCGCTGTGGACCAAGGAGAGCGGCTGGAACCCCAGCGCGGACAACCCCAGCTCCTCGGCGTACGGCATCCCGCAGGCGCTGCCCGGCTCCAAGATGAGCTCGGCCGGTGCCGACTGGGCAACCAACCCGGCCACCCAGATCCGCTGGGGACTGGGCTACATCCAGGACCGCTACGGCACTCCGTGCAGCGCCTGGGGCCACAGCCAGAGCCACAACTGGTACTGAGTCGCCCTCGATCCGACCGGCCAGTTGTCTAGTCTGGTTCGAACGGGTCACGCGCGCACCGGCTGATCCGCCGGTTCAGCTCCATTTCCGCACGTGGTGCGGCGCACACCCTCCATGCTCGGAACACAGGGCACCTGGGGGGACCGACTTTTCGGATCCGGGTGCCACCGGGACTGATCCGAAAGGTGTCGCCGTGCGCGCACAAAATTTCCTGGGCAGGACTCTGCCCGCTCTCGCCGTGGCCACCGGCATCACGCTGGTCGCCTCCATCTCACCCAGCGTGGCCGCCCCGCCGGTCAGGCCGGGAGCCGTCACCGGCCTCGTCGCCGGCGCGATCACCAAGCCTGCCGCGGCCTACGTGGTCCCGGCGACGTGGAACCAGGCCAGCCGGGCCACCACGTACCGGGTCCAGCTGGTCGACGCAGCAGGCGTCGTGCTCGACTCCGAGACCGTCACCGACGAAGCCTGGACTGCGTTCACGACGGCCCGGCCCGGCACGTCGGTCAGGGTCCGTGTGACGCCGTACGCCGGCACCCGCAGGGGGAAGCTCGTCCAGTCGGGCGCCAAGGTGCTGGCCGACCTCACCGCGCCGACCGGCGCGTTCGACGTGTCGGTCGACGCCGACGGCTACACCACGACCGTGACCCAGGCCGCGCTGTCGGACGACGTCACGGCAGCCGACTCCATCACTCGCACCGTCACCTGGGGTGACTCCACCGAGCAGGAGTGGTCGACCGGCACGTCGCTCGTCCACGTCTACCCGACGACCGAGGCGCGCTACGTGCCCCGGGTGCGCCTGACCGACCTGGCCGGGAACACCCGTGAGCTCACCCTGGACGCGGTGGTCGTCAACGACCACGCCGCACCCACCGGCGCGTTCACCCTGAGCCCGGCAACGGCGTGGGCGAAGCTCACCAAGGTCCAGCTCACGCAGGACGCGCTCGTCGACAACTGGACGCCGGGCAACCTGATCGAACGACGCGTCGACTGGGGAGACGGCACTCCGCTGGTTCTCTGGACGACCGGCACCGTGCTGGCCCACGTCTACCGCACCGCCGGCCCGTTCACGCCGAGCGTCACGCTGACCGACGAGGCCCAGAACAGCGTTCCGGTCGAGGTCGGCGCCGTGACGGTCAAGGCAGACACCGCCCGCCCCGTGGTCCGGCTGACGCTGCCGCGTGCCCCGCGCACGTCGGTGCGCAAGTGGACCACCCTGCGTGGTGTGGCCCGTGACAGCGGCACCGGCGTCCGCCAGGTGCGAGTCCGCGCCGTCGAGAAGCGGGGCGCGGCCTGGTACGCCTTCCGGCCCGCCACCGGCACGTGGGTCAAGGCCGGCACGACCAAGTCGGCCGCGCTGCGCAAGTCGGGCATCAGGGTCGTGGTGCCCACCGCCACCGGTACCTGGACGGCGCGCCTGCCGCGCCTGGCCAAGGGCCAGCTGGTCTACAACGTGATCGCCCAGGACAAGGTCGGCAACCTGTCCACGGTGGTCTGGCGCGCTCAGTCACTGACGCGTCGCTGAGGGCGGGGGTGGGCTGGTGGCCGACCGTTGACGGTCGGTCACCAGGCCCAGCGCCACTTCAGGTCTAGAGCCGCTTCTTCTGCACCTTGCCCATCTCGTTGCGGGGCAGGGCATCGACGAACACGATCTCCCTCGGCCGCTTGTGCGCGGAGAGCTCCTCGCCGACGTACGACGTGAGGTCCGCGGCGCTGACCGGTGTGCGGGCCACCACGAACGCCACGATCTTCTGGCCCAGGTCGGGGTCGGGGGCGCCGATCACGGCGCACTCGGCGACCGCCGGGTGCCCGAGCAGCGTCGACTCGATCTCGCCGGCGCCGATGCGGTAGCCGGCCGACTTGATCAGGTCGACCGACTCGCGCCCGACGATGCGGTGCGCGCCGTCCGCGTCGATCACCGCCACGTCTCCGGTGACGAACCAGCCGTCGTCGGTGAACGTCTCGGCAGTCGCCTCGGCGCGGTTGAGGTAGCCGTCGAACAAGGTGGCGCCGCGCACCTCGAGCCGGCCGACGGACTCGCCGTCGTGCGGCACGTCGGCGCCGTGCTCGTCGCGCAGCCTGGTCTCGACCCCCGCGACCGGCACGCCGACCCAACCGGCCCGTCGTACGCCGTCGGCCCGCGTGGCCACGGTGATCAGGGTCTCGCTCATGCCGTAGCGCTCGGCCACCTCGTGGCCGGTGAGCTCCTTGAGGCGCTCGAAGACCGGCACCGGCAGGGCCGCGCTGCCCGAGACCAGCAGTCGCGCGCCGGTCAGCTCGCGGGCATGGTCTGGCGACTCGGCCAGGCGTGACCAGATGGTCGGGACCGCGAAGTACATGGTGCCCTTCGCCCCGGCGTACGCCTCGGGCGTGCCGCGGCCGACGTGCACGAGGCTGCCTCCGATGCGCAGCGGGCCGAGCACGCCCAGCACCAGGCCGTGCACGTGGAACAGTGGAAGGCCGTGCACGAGGACGTCGTCGCTGGTCCATGCCCAGGCGTCGATGAGGCCGTCGAGCCCGGCCGTGAGTGCGCGGCGGGAGAGCAGCACACCCTTGGGCAGGCCGGTGGTGCCCGAGGTGTAGAGCACGAAGGCGATGCGCTCCGGGTCGACCTGCACCGGCGTGTACGACGCCCTGGCCGTCTCGTCGATCTCGAGCGCGGGCAAGGACGTGTCGTCTGGCGCCGCGCCCAGCCAGGCGTCGGGTGTCGCGTCGGAGAGGATGTGGCGCAGCTCGGCGGCCCCGGAGTCGGGTGGCACGGGCACGACCTCGACGCCGGCCAGCAGGGCCCCGGTCACGGCGAGCACGGTCGACATCGTCGGCGTCGCGAGCACCGCCACGCGTCTCCGACCGGCCAGCGAGTCGGCCACGACCGCGGCGGCGGCCAGCAGGTCGGCGTGGCTGGTGGTGGTGCCGGCGACGCTCAGGTGCCGGTCGGTGCGGGCTCGGAGCAGGCCGGGCAGCAGCGCTTCCGCCATGTCAGGGCCTCGTCATCGAGGCCACGTCGAGCGCCTCGTCGAGCTGCTGCTCGGTCAGGGTGCCGTCGTCGACGAAGCCCAGCGCAATCACCGTCTCGCGGATGGTGGCCCCGTCGGCCAGCGACTTCTTGGCCACCTTGGCCGCAGCCTCGTAGCCGAGGTAGCGGTTCAGCGGCGTGACCACGGACGGCGAGGACTCGGCGTAGGTCCGCATCCGCTCGACGTCGGGCTCGATGCCGTCGATGCACCGGTCGGCGAGCAGCCGGGTCGAGGTGGTGAGCAGTCGGATCGACTCCAGGAGGTTGCGGGCCAGCACCGGCATCATCACGTTGAGCTCGAAGTTGCCCGAGGCGCCGGCGGTGGTGATCGTGACGTCGTTGCCGATCACCTGGGCGCACACCATCAGCGTCGCCTCGGGGAGCACCGGATTCACCTTGCCCGGCATGATGCTCGAGCCGGGTTGCAGGTCGGGGAGGTGGATCTCGGCCAGGCCGGTGCTCGGGCCCGACGACATCCAGCGCAGGTCGTTGCAGAGCTTGGTGAGGCTGACCGCGATCGTGCGCAGCTGGCCGGAGAGCTCGACCAACGCGTCGCGGGCGCCCTGTGCCTCGAAGTGGTTGCGGGCCTCGGTGAACGGCAGGCCGGTCGCCTCGGCCAGCTCCTCGATCACGGCCGCGGCGAACCCGGGCGGCGTGTTGATGCCGGTGCCCACCGCCGTACCGCCCAGGGGGAGCTCGAGCACCCGCGGCAGGGTCGACTCCAGTCGCTCGATGCCGAGCCGGCAGGCCGCGGCGTACCCGCCGAACTCCTGCCCCAGCATCACCGGGGTGGCGTCCATCAGGTGGGTGCGGCCCGACTTCACCATGTCTGCGAACGCGACCGCCTTGGCCTCGAGGGCGGCGGCCAGGTGGTCGAGCGCGGGGACCAGCCGGTCGTGGGTCGCCGTGGCGGCCGCGACGTGGATCGAGGTCGGGAACGTGTCGTTGCTCGACTGGCTGGCGTTGACGTCGTCGTTGGGGTGCGCCTCGACCCCGGCCCGTGCGGCCAGGGTGGCCAGCACCTCGTTCATGTTCATGTTGGAGCTGGTGCCCGAGCCGGTCTGGAACACGTCGATCGGGAAGTGGTCGAGGTGCTGGCCGTCGCCGATCGCCGCGGCGGCCTCGCCGATCGCCTCGGCCACCGACTCGTCGATCACACCGAGCCGGGCGTTCACCTTCGCGGCGGCCGCCTTGACCCGGGCCAGGGCGATGACGTGCTCGTCCTCGAGGCGGGTGCCGCTGATGGGGAAGTTCTCCACGGCGCGCTGCGTCTGCGCCCGCCACAGCGCCTTGGCAGGCACCTGCACCTCGCCCATGGAGTCGTGTTCGATGCGGAAGTCGCTCATGCCTCGAGGCTAGGCCATGTCTCTCAAACGGCAGTTTGAGAGAGACGGCCCAGTGGGTCCGAAAACAATCAGGAGTGCTTGCTTTGCGTGTGTGACGTGGCTTACATTCGGCCATCGATCGCTCAGAGGGAGACCCGCCACCCATGCCCCAGCCCACCACCGTCTGTGCAGCGTTCCAACGCACCGTCACGGTCCAGCCGTCCGCCGTGGCCCTGCGCACGCCGGGTGATGCCGTCTCCGTCACCTGGCAGGAGTACGCCGACCGCGTCCGCAAGGTTGCCGCGGGCCTGGCCAAGCTCGGCCTGGAGCGCGGGGACACCCTTGCGCTCATGCTGACCAACCGCCCCGAGTTCGCCTGGGTCGACGCCGGAGCCATGCACCTCGGCGTGATCGCGTTCTCGATCTACAACACCTCGTCGCCGGACCAGATCGACTACCTCTTCGGCAACGCGGAGAACACGGCAGTGGTCACCGAGACCGCGCTGCTCCCGGCGATCCTCGCCTCCGGGATCTCGCTCGAGCACGTGATCGTGGTCGACGGGAAGCCTGAGGGAGCCACGATGAGCCTCGAGGAGCTGGAGGCCTCGGGCGACCCGGACTTCGACTTCGAAGCCGCCTGGCGGGCGGTCCAGCCCGACGACGTCCTCACCCTGATCTACACCTCGGGCACCACCGGACCGCCGAAGGGCGTGCAGCTGACCCACGCCAACATCATCGACACGGTGGAGTCCGCGTTGAAGGTGGTGCCGGTCGAGTTCGGCGACCGGATCACGTCCTTCCTGCCCGCGGCCCACATCGCCGACCGTGCGTCCGCGCAGTACTTCGCGGCCACCAGCGGCGTACAGGTCACCTATGTGGACGACCCGCGCGCGATCGCGGCCGCCCTGCCCGACGCCCGGCCGACGATCTGGTTCGCCGTGCCGCGGGTCTGGGAGAAGATCAAGATGGCCGTCGAGGCGAAGCTCGCCGCCGAGGAGTCCCCGGTCAAGAAGAAGATGTTCGCCTGGGCCCTCGAGCTGGCCGCGATGCGTGCCGAGGCCGTGCTCACCGGCAAGCAGCTCGGCACCCTCGACCGCCTGCAGGTCGGGCTGGCCGACAAGCTCGTGCTCTCCAAGGTGCGCGAGGCGCTCGGCATGTCCGAGCTCAAGTGGGCCTGGTCGGGTGCCGCCGCGATCGCGCCCGAGACGCTGAAGTTCTTCATGGGCCTGGGCGTCAACGTGTGCGAGCTGTGGGGCATGTCGGAGCTCTCGGGGGCCGGCACCATCAACCCGCCCGGCAAGGCCAAGGTCGGCAGCGTCGGCCCCGGACTGCCCGGCACCGAGATCCGCATCGCCGAGGACGGCGAGGTGCTGTTCCGCGGGCCCGGCGTCATGCCCGGCTACCGCAAGGACCCGGAGAAGACACGCGAGGCGATCGACGAGGACGGCTGGCTGCACACCGGCGACGTCGGCACCCTCGACGCCGACGGCTACCTGACCATCGTCGACCGCAAGAAGGAGCTGATCATCAGCTCCTCGGGCAAGAACATGTCGCCGTCCAACATCGAGAACACGCTCAAGGTGACCACCCCGTTGGCCGCCACGATCACCGTGATCGGCGACGGCCGCCCCTACAACGTGGCCCTGGTGACGCTCGACCCCGACGCTGCTGCCGCGTTCGCCGAGAAGGCGGGCGTGGCGGCGGACCCGGCCACGCTGGCCAAGCACCCGGAGCTGCTCGCTGCCGTGCAGGCCGGAGTCGACGCGGGCAACGCCAAGCTGTCGCGGGTCGAGCAGGTCAAGAAGGTAGAGGTGCTGCCGGAGTTCTGGCTGCCTGGCAGCGAGGTGCTCACCCCGACCCTCAAGCTGCGCCGCAAGCCGATCAACGACAAGTACGCCGACGTGATCACGCGACTCTACGAGTGACATGAGCCAGCCGCAGCAGGAGAGATCTCGGGCCACCCGGCAGCGGTTGCTGGACGCCACCATCGACAACCTCGCCGAGGTCGGCTGGTCGGGCACCACGGTGGTGGCGGTGGCCGCGCGCGCGGGCGTGTCCCGCGGCGCGGCCCAGCATCACTTCGCGACCCGCGACGACCTGGTGCGTGCCGCCGTCGAGTCGGTCACCGACGAGCTCACCCGCGAGATGCGCGAGCAGGAGGCGCACTTCGCCGAGGGAGGGAACCGGCCGCTGGCCGTGGTCGAGCTGCTCACCGACATGTGGGCCGGACGCTTCGGGCGGGCGGCCACCCAGCTGTGGGTCGCCGCCGCCACCGACCCGGGGCTGCGCGCCCTGGTGCTGCCACTCGAGCAGCGCTTCAGTCGCGAGCTGTTCCGCACCACCGCCGAGCTGCTGGAGGTCGACCGGAGGGAGCCGCGGGCCGCCGAGTCGGTGCGGTTGACCATCGATCTGACCCGCGGCGTCGGCCTCGGTGCCCTGTTGCGCAGCGACCTGCAGCGCCGCAAGGCCGACCTGGCGCAGTGGGCTGCCGTGCTGGCCACGCTCCCCGGCATCGGCTCCTAGTCAGACTCGACTGACGTAGAGCCAGTACTTCTCCTCGCGCGTGCCGAGCTGGACGTCGTACGACAGGGGCTCGCAGTTGCCGAACACCTCGGTCATCGCGGTCTGCAGCGTGGAGGTCTCGGCCGCCGACCAGATGGCCAGCACCTGACGGGTCACCCGACGTGCGGCCTGCAGGAACGGCGGCAGGTAGATCGCCTCGTTGGCGTCGTGCACGAGGTAGTCGGGGCCGTTGTCGACGTCGAGCAGGACCAGGTCGTACGCCGAATCGTCCGCCTCGGCCAACGCGGTGGCGACGTCCGCGACGACCACGTCGAGGCGTTCGTCGGCCAGCAGCGCGGGGCCGTGCGAGATCGTGCCGTCGCGCATCCAGTCGACCAGTGACTGTTCCAGCTCGACCACGGTGCAGGACTCCACGCGGCGATCGGCGAGCACCTCGGCAAGCGTGAAGCCCAGCCCGAGTCCGCCGACCAGCACGCTGCCCGGGCGGTCGACCAGGCCGAGTGCGGCGGTGGCCAGGGCTCGTTCACTGCTGGTCTCAAGGGTGTCCATCACGAACACGCCGTTGACCCGCAGCTCCAGCACGGTAGGGGCGTTGTCCTCGCGGCGTTCGCGCAGCACGACCTCGCCGCGCGGGGATTCGTGGCGCGCGATCTCGACGGAATCCATGGGTCCACTCTGGCGGATGCGACTGGCCGTCGGGTGTGGCGGGTGCGTCGGACGGGCAGGATGTCCCCATGAAGTGCCTTCTCGCCGCGTTCGTCGTACCAGCCCTGTTCCTGGCGGGGTGCTCCGACGACCAGGGGGCCTCCGGGCGCGCCGGCGACCCGGCGTCCGCGGCCTCCTCGTCCGACTCACCGACGGAGTCGACGACGGAGATCCCGACCGAGCCCACGGACGACAGCGGCATGGCGCAGAGCGACGACGACTGCGAGGCACTGCTCGACGCCGACGAGGTCCGCGCGATCGCCACGCCCGACGAGGTGCGGCTGTTGACGGTCGCGGGTTCGCCCACGTGCGTGGCCAGGCTGAGCGGCGACCTGAGCCAGCTGAACGTGTCGATCACGCCGGCTGACGTCTGGGCGCGCACGGTGAAGGTGGCGATCAGGCAGGTGATCGACCAGGGCCTCCTCGACGACGCGGAGAACCAGGCCAAGCTGCAGGAGGGACTCGACCTGCTCGAGTCGGGTGACGGGCTCGACCCCGACCAGGCCTGCGACCTGTTCACCACGATGGTGGTCGACATCCAGGGCCGACCCGAGGGATCCAACAACGTGGTCAACGTCGTGCCGTCACCCGACGAGCCGCTCAGCATCAACGCGCAGGCCTGCTCTGACGGCGTCTACACGTCGGTGTCGGTGATCGCACCGAGCCCGATCAAGAACCCTGAGGCGCTCCAGCCGAAGATGATGGCCGCGCTGGACCACTTCCACGAGGGTCCGCTGCGTTGATCTCCGGGCCCGTCAGCGCCCCGGTCCGGACCACCACGCGTCGATCGGCAGCGCGTCGTCCGGGGTGAACCTCTGGCCGGGCATCGGCGCCGCCACGCGCACGCCGTCCGCCTCGCGCACCAGCCACTCGATCGGCTCGGCCCAACGATGGAAGGCGAGGTCGAACGTGGCCCAGTGGATCGGCAGCAGCGCGTTGCCGCCGAGCACCCGGTGCGCGCGCAGTGCCTCGGCAGGGTCCATGTGGACGTCGGGCCAGCGCTTGTCGTAGGCGCCGATCGGCAGCACGGTCAGGTCGAAGGGGCCGTACGCCGACCCGATGGCCTCGAACGCGTCGGTCCAGCCGGAGTCCCCTCCGAAGAAGACCCGCCGTTCGCCGGCGGCCACCACCCACGACGACCACAACGTCGGGTTCGGGGCGAAGAGTCGGCCGGAGAAGTGCTGTGCCTCGGTGCAGGTGAGGACGAGGTCGTCGACGGTGTGCGACTGGCCCCAGTCGAGCTCGACGATGCGCTGCTCCGGGACTCCCCAGTGGCGCAGGTGGCTGCCGATGCCGAGCGGCACCACGAAGACGACCTCCTGGTGCCGGGCCAGCCATTCGATGGTCCCGGTGTCGAGGTGGTCGTAGTGGTCGTGCGAGATGAGCACCGCACTCAGCCGCGGCAGCTCACGCAGCGCCAGCGGCACCGGGTGGTGCCGGCGCGGACCCACGCGCGACGCGGGCGAGACACGGTCGCTCCACACCGGGTCGGCCAGCACCCAGTGGCCGCCGACCTCGAGCAGGACGGTGGCGTGGCCGAGCCAGGTCGCGGCGCACTGGTCGGCCGTCGCCGGCAGTGCGGGTGTGGCCAGCGGGACCGGGCCGCTGGGCCTGCCCGTGCGGCCCTTCCGGGCGAAGTCGCGGGCGATCGAGGCCCGGCTCGTCTCCTCGACCATGAGGGATGGTCGACTGTTGTGGAAGGACCCGTCGCGGTATTGCGGGGAGTCCGCGAACGCATCGGCGGGAGGTCGCGTGCCGAGGCTGCGGAGCAGGGGGAGTCGCTGGAGGGTCACGCTCCTGATTCTCGCTCACCCGCCCAAGCACCGCGGCCAGGGCGAGTAGGTTCGAAGGATGACCCTGTCGAACACGGAGACCGTCCGCGCCATGTTGGGTGCCTTCCGGGCCCAGGACCTGCCGACGGCCACCGGGCTGCTGGCCGACGACGTGACGTTCACGAGTCCCCAGGACGACCACATCGACAAGGCGACCTACCTCGAGGTGTGCTTCCCGACCGCCGACCGGTTCACCTCACAGGAGGTCCTCCACGTCGTGGAAGCCGGCGACGGCGGGGTCTTCCTCATGTACGAGTACGAGCTGACGACCGGGGAGCGCTACCGGAACACCGAGCTCATCACGGTGCGTGACGGCCTGATCACCGAGATACAGGTGTTCTTCGGCGGTCGGGCCTGACCGGGCCGGTGCCCGGCACACTGGGCATGCCGGGGCGGCCGGATCAGTCGAAGAGCTCGCTGAGCCAGCTCTCCTTCTTCTTCTTGCGGTAGGGCTGCTGCTGGTAGGAACGGTCGCGGTCTCGGTCGTACGACGATGACGAGCGGTCGCGGTCGTCGTACCGCTGCTGCGGGGGAGCAGGTGCGGCGGGGGCCGGAGGAGCCTGGGTCATCGACCGGTCGATGATCTTGTCCAGCTCGCCACGGTCGAGCCAGACGCCGCGACAGGTCGGGCAGTAGTCGATCTCGATGCCGCTGCGCTCGCTCATCACGAGGGTGGCGCCGTCGGTGGGGCACTGCATGGGGGATTCCTTTCGTTGCCTGCCCAGCCAACGTACGGCGACCGCCCGGCGTTCCCTCAGGCCCTCAGTCGTCCACGTCCGCCGGTCAGTCTTCCTTGGAACGCACCCGGATGCCCGAGATCGGGATGTTCACCGCGCCCGACGGGTCGGTGAAGAAGTCGTTGCCCTTGTCGTCGACCACGATGAAGGCAGGGAAGTCCTCGACCTCGATCTTCCAGATCGCCTCCATGCCGAGCTCTTCGTACTCCAGCACCGAGACGTCCTTGATGCAGTCCTGGGCCAGGCGCGCCGCGGGCCCGCCGATCGAGCCGAGGTAGAAACCACCGTGGGTGTGGCACGCCTCGGTGACCTGCTTGCTGCGGTTGCCCTTGGCCAGCATCACCATCGAGCCACCGGCCGCCTGGAACTGGTCGACGTAGGAGTCCATGCGGCCCGCCGTGGTCGGACCGAACGAGCCCGACGGCATGCCCTCGGGCGTCTTGGCCGGGCCGGCGTAGTAGACGGGGTGGTCCTTGAGGTACTGCGGCATCTCCTCGCCGGCGTCGAGCAGGTCCTTGATCTTGGCGTGCGCGATGTCGCGGGCGACCACCAGCGGGCCGGTCAGCGAGAGCCGGGTCTTGACCGGGTGCCTGGCCAGCTCGGCGAGGATCTCGCTCATCGGCTGGGTGAGGTCGATCTTCACGACGTCGTCGGCCGCGGCCAGCTGCTCCTCGCTGGGCTCGGGCAGGTACTTCGCCGGGTCGGTCTCGAGCTGCTCGAGGAAGACGCCCTCGGCGGTGATCTTGCCCAGCGCCTGGCGGTCGGCCGAGCACGACACGGCGATCGCGACCGGGCAGCTGGCGCCGTGGCGGGGGAGCCGGACCACGCGGACGTCGTGGCAGAAGTACTTGCCGCCGAACTGCGCACCGATGCCGAACGACTGGGTGAGCTTGAAGACCTCGTCCTCGAGCTCGAGGTCGCGGAAACCGTGGGCGCTCATCGTGCCCTCGGTCGGCAGGTTGTCGAGGTAGTGCGCGCTCGCGTACTTCGCGGTCTTGAGCGCGAACTCCGCGCTGGTGCCGCCGATGACCACGGCCAGGTGGTACGGCGGGCACGCGGCGGTGCCGAGCGAGCGGATCTTCTCGTCGAGGAACTCCAGCATCCGCTTGGGGTTCAGGATCGCCTTCGTCTCCTGGAACAGGAACGACTTGTTGGCCGAGCCGCCACCCTTGGCCATGAAGAGGAACTTGTACTCAGGCCCCTTCTCACCCTGGGCCGTGGAGTAGAGCTCGATCTGGGCCGGCAGGTTGGTGCCGGTGTTCTTCTCCTCGTACGTCGTGAGGGGTGCGAGCTGGGAGTAGCGGAGGTTCAGCTTGGTGTACGCGTCGTACACGCCCTTGCTGATCGCCTCGCCGTCGTCGGCGCCGGTGAGCACGCCCTCGGACTTCTTGCCCATCACGATCGCGGTGCCGGTGTCCTGGCACATCGGCAGCACGCCGCCGGCGGAGATGTTGACGTTCTTGAGCAGGTCGGTGGCCACGAAGCGGTCGTTGCCCGACGCCTCGGGGTCGTCGATGATCTTGCGCAGCTGCGCGAGGTGGGCCGGGCGCAGGTAGTGGCTGATGTCGTGCATCGCCTCCGCGGTCAGCTTCTGGATCGCCTCGGGGTCGACCTGCAGGAACGTCTTCCCGTTCGCCTCGAACGTGGAGACGCCCTCGGTGGTGATCAGCCGGTAGGGCGTGTCGTCCTTGCCGGTCGGGAGCAGGTCGGAATAGCGGAATTCAGGTTCGGTGGCCACGGACGTCAAGATTACTCCGGTCGGCGGGCGGTCCTGACTCCGGATCAGAGGAGCGTCCTGGCGAGATCCGAGACGAAGGCGTCAGCCGCCTCCAGGGGCTTCCGGTCCGCCGGAGCGGGAGCACCGCTCGAGGTTCGGTAGATCCCGCTGCCTCGTGCCGGCCAGACCCTCAGGTCGACGGCCAGCAGGCCGGGTTCGCCCATGGCGTCGCGTGCGACGACGTACGACCGTGCGTCCTCGTCCCTGTTGACGTGGGCCGGGTGACCGCCGAGCTCGTCCCCGTCGCGGAATTTCACCGTCGAGTCAGTGGTGATGACGACCGAGATCTCCAGGGTGTGCGTCGGATCTGCGAAGGAGCACTGTGTGGTGCCGTCGCGAGCATCGTCGGCCGCCAACACCAGGCTGTTCGGGGGCGCGACCGTGGTCACGCCGGTGAACGAGTCACCGAAGTGCTCGCGCACGACGGGCGTCGCCGCGGCGCACAGCACGTTCGGGTCTGCCTCGGCCTCCATGATGAGGTCGCGGCGGTTGTCCGGCACGTCGGCGTCTTCGGTCGGAGCACACTCCAGCTCTGCCTGGTCCTGGATGTCGACGCAGGCACCCACCGCAGACGTGTCCGCCTCGTCCCACGCATGGAGGAGGTCGACCGGATCGCGGTCCGGGGACGGGACCTTCGTCGCCGTCGGGATCAGGGCCCTGGCGAACGTGAGGCCCCGCTGGCACGACTCGGCGGTCACGAAGGCGACGAGCTTGTCCCCGTCACGCACGGCGACGTCAGCCTCGCCGAGCGTCCACTCCAGGTAGCAGCCGGTGCTGTCGCCGTTCGCGCGGACCGTCGTCCCGGCCACCTCGTGGGTCGTCTGGTAGTCCTGCACGTCCGTGCTGCGGTACCGGAGCTCGAGATCGGCCCCTGACTCCTTGTCCTGGCACCGGTCGAGCACGGTGTAGTTGGTCGCGCCCTCGTAGGGAACCGGGGTGCGGCCGGCCCGCTCGATCAGGTCGCAGGTCGCGGCGCGTTGCAGCCCTCGCGGCCGCGTGGCTCGCGCGGGGTGGCCCTGCAGCAGGCCGGCGGCGGCTTCGGCGTACGCCGTCACGGTGGCGCACGGTGCCAGTCCACTGAAGCTGATGGCGCGGGTGTGACTGATCGGCAGGTGGACGAGGCACTGTCCGGAGTCCAGGTCGGCTCGGTAGGAGACGGTGCCGGCCAGGTCGCGTCGGGCCAGTCGGTGCCGTTGCGTCTCGCTCAGGAGGGTGTAGACGTCGGCCTTGACCGAGCTGTCGGACATCCAGCAGGAGTGGGGCTTGTCGGCCTGCGGGACGGCTCCCGTCGTACGCGCGCCCGCTGGATCGGCCGCCCGTAACAGCGCGCACGGGTCGAGGGCGGCGGCCTTCTCGGCCACCTCGACGGCGTTCCGGTCGGGGTTGGTCTGCGCGGCGCGCTCGACCCGGGGGAGTGCCGACAGCGCCTCCTCCTCGTCGTCACCGAAGCAGCCGCTCAGGAGCAGCACCGCGAGGACGGCGACCAGGGTGGAGATGTGGCGACGGGGCATGTCGCGATGCTCCCCAGCGCACGGCTCCGCCAAACTCGTGATAAAAGTATAGTGACTCGGGTGACTTTGGAGGCTTTGCGTGAAGAAGAGAACAGTGGCAGCGATCCTCGGGACGGCCGTGCTCGCACTCGCCACGTTCGTGGGCGCGGCGCCGACCGCGGGCAGCGCCCCACCGGACGATGAGACCGAGGCCCGCCCCAACATCGTGTTCATCCTGATGGACGACTTCTCCACCGAGCTCCTGGAGACCATGCCGACTGCGCAGCAGATGAAGGCCGAGGGCGCGTCGTACGACAACTCGTTCGTCATCGACTCGCTCTGCTGCCCGTCGCGGGCGGCCCTGCTGACCGGCCAGGCCCCGCACCAGACCGGCGTCCTGACCAACACGCCCAACGATCCGGACAACCCGATCGGTGGCTACGAGGCGTTCGAGCAGTACGGCAACACCGCTAAGCAGTTCAGCGTGACCCTGCAGGACAGCGGCTACACGACCGGGTTCATCGGCAAGTTCATGAACCGCTACGAGGCGAAGACCGTCGACGGTGAGCTGGTCGCACCCCCGAAGGTGCAGGGATGGAGCGACTGGGAGGCGATCCTCGGCGGCGGCTACAACGGGTGGGGCTACAAGAGCACCTATCTCGACGACAACGGCGACGTGCAGCTGCGCAACCATCCGAAGCCGGCGCTGACCCAGCCCGTCGAGGCCCGCGACCAGCGCTACGCCACGAATGTCGCGGCAGACAAGGCGATCGACTTCATCGAGCGCCACGACGACGAGGACGCGCCGTACTTCCTCGAGATCGCGACGTACGGACCGCACAGCCAGCTCCAGGCCGCCTACCCCGACAGCCCGCAGTTCCCCTCGGCGTTCGCGGACCGCGCGCCGGCCGGCGATCCGACCGGCGGCAACTGCGGCCTCGCCGCCTGCGGTGACCTCACCCTCGACGACCTCGTCGGGTACGGCGACGACCGCACCGACAACGCCCCGACGTACCTGCACCGCGACGGGCGTACGTCGCCCGCACCGGCCTGGCGCACCAACGAGGTCTCGCTGACCGACGACCAGGCGCTGACCCGCTACCGAGACCGGGCCCGGATGGTGCAGTCGATCGACCGGCTGATCGCGCGGGTGCGCGCGGCGGTCGGTCCGAACACCTACGTCTTCCTCACGGCAGACAACGGCTTCCACCTCGGCCAGCACCAGCTCAACGGCGGCAAGGGCACGCCCTACGACAGCGACAGCCGGGTTCCGCTGGTGGTGGTCGGTCCCGACGTCCAGCCCGGCGCGCGCAACCAGTTCGTCAACAACATCGACCTGGCGCCCACCTTCGAGGCGCTGGCCGGAGTGGAGAGTCCGGCGTTCCGGGCAGGCAACTCGTTCGCGGGGTCGCTGAGCGCGCCGAAGGTGGCCGGCGGGCGCTACGCGTTCTTCGAGCACACCTACGCCAAGACCCAGCCCGGCGAGGTCGACACGGACCAGGGGTCCGGCGGCACCATCGACATCATCCCGTCGTTCATCGCCGTGCGGAGTGCCCGCGGACTGCTGGTGCGATTCGACCTCGACAACGCCTGGACCAGCACTGACCACGCATGGGAGCTCTACCGCTACGACGTGCCGTGGGAGGACCGCAACGTCTTCGCGGAAGACCACGCCGAGCCGTGGGTGCAGGACCTCAAACGGCGCATCGAACGCTTCGACGGGTGCCGCCCGGCAGTGTGCAGGTCCTTGAGCCGCTGATCGCATGGCCGGCTCCGGCCGGTCGATGCCCGATTCCGCTGCGCGCGTGGGTAGTCTCCTGCCAAAATGCAGTGAAAGACTGCAGAAACATCGGGGGAGAACAATGGGGCGCAGGTCCTGGGGAGCCGCTGCGTCCTGCGGCGTGCTGTTGCTCGTCGCGTTGGTGCTCGGCGGCCTGCCGACGCGCGGTCCCGCGGCCGTTCGGGACGACGCCACGATCTCCCAACAGCGCGTGGACGATCGTCCCGACATCGTCCTGATCCTGATGGACGACTTCTCCATGGAGCTGTTGTCGACGATGCCCGAGGCGCAGCGCATGGTCCGCGAGGGGGCGGCGTACCGGAACTCCTACGTGGTCGACTCGCTGTGCTGCCCCTCGCGGGCCGCGCTGCTGACCGGGCAGGCGCCGCACCAGACCGGGGTGCGCACCAACACCCGCAACGGAACGCCCGCCGTCGGTGGCTACCCGGCGTTCGCCGCGCACGACAACCCGCGCAAGCAGTTCAGCGTGGCCCTGCAGGGCAGCGGCTACACGACAGGGTTCATCGGCAAGTTCCTCAACGTCTACGACGTGCGCCGGGTCAACGGGAAGATCGTCCCGCCGCCCAAGGTGCCCGGTTGGGACGACTGGCAGGCGATCCTCAGCGGTGGCTACAACGGTTGGGGCTTCCGGTCGACGTACCTCGACGAGGACGGCACGATGCGGTTGCGCACCCACGCCAAGCCACCGCGGAACGCCTCGCACGAGGAGCGTGACCGCGGCTACGCCACGAACGTCACTGCCGACATGGCGGTGCGGTTCCTGCGCGATCACCGCGACGACACCTCGCCGTACTTCCTCGAGATCGCCACCTACGGCTCGCACGCCCAGATCCGCAAGGCCTACCCGGGCAGTCCCGCCTTCCCCTCGGCCTTCCGGGACCGGGCTCCCCGCGGAGACCTCGACGGCGGCAACTGTGGCCTGAAGCGTTGCGGCTCCCTGAGCCTGCGCGACCTGTTGGGGTACGACGACCCGCGCGACGACAACGCGCCGACCTACCTGCGTCCCGGCGGGCGAACGGCGCCGGCACCGGCCTGGCGCACGAACCCGATCATCCTCTCCGACAAGTCGGCGCTGCGGCACTACCGCGACCGGGTCCAGATGGTGCAGTCGATCGACCGGTTGATCGCCCGCGTGCGACGCGAGGTCGGCCCGGACACGTACGTCGTGCTCACCGCCGACAACGGGATCCACCTCGGCCAGCACCAGCTCAACGGCGGCAAGGGCACGCCGTACGACTCCGACGTACGGGTGCCGCTCGCCGTCGTCGGGCCCGACGTGGTGCCCGGCCGTCGGTCCCAGTTCGTCAGCAACATCGACCTCGCCTCGACCTTCGAGGAGCTGGCCGGCCTGGAGAGTCCGGCCTTCCGGTCCGGCACGTCGTTCGCGGCCAGCCTCCGGGCACCGCAGGCCCGGGGCGGGCGCTACGTCTTCTTCGAGCACACCTGGTCGAGGGCGCGCCCCGGCGAGTTCGACCCGGACAAGGAGTCCGGTGGGTCGACAGACGTCGTGCCGTCCTACATCGCGGTGCGCAGTGCCCGCGGGCTGCTGGTGCGCGTCGACCTCGACAAGGACTGGCGCGGCACGGACTATGCGTGGGAGCTCTATCGCTACGACGTGCCGTGGGAGGACCGCAACGTCTTCGCCGAGGACCACGCCAAGCCCTGGGTACGAGACCTCAAGCGGCGCATCGAACGCTTCGACGGGTGCCGCCCCGCGGTCTGCCGGGCACTGTCCCGCTGAGATGTGCCGGTGACCGGGCGGTGGGTGTCGCCACCGCCCGGCCGCCACCGGGTCAGACGCCGGCGGGCACCCGGTCGAGCTGACGCACCAGGAAGTCCGCGGCGGCAGCCCGCTGGTCATTGCATCGGGCCACGGCCAGCGACATCCAGAAGACGCCGTGGGCCAGCCCGTCGAACCGCACCACCCGGGTGTCGACGCCGCTCTCGGCGATCTTCGCGGCGAGCAGCTCGGCCTCGTCGCGAAGGGTGTCGCACTCATTGGTGATCACCAACGTCGGCGGGAGTCCCGACAGGTCCGCGGTGTCCAGGGCCAGGCGCGGGTCGGCCAGGTCGTCGGGCGACCCGACGTACTGCTCGCCGAACCACGCAAGGTCGTCGAGCCCGATGATGTGGTCGGTGGCGAACTCCTGACGGGACGCGGTCTCGATGCTGGCGTTGACCAACGGGTAGACCAGCACCAGGCCTGACAGTTCCGGGCCGTCCTTCGCGGCCCGGAGCGCAGCGGCGGCGGCGAGGGTGCCACCTGCCGAGTCGCCGGCCAGGGCGATGCGACGAGCGTCACCGCCGTGGGAGGCGATGTTCTCCGCCGTCCACAGCAGGGCGGCGTACGCGTCGTCGTGGGCGGCCGGGAACCTGTGTTCCGGAGCGCGGCGGTAGGTCGCGGACACCACCATCGCTCCGGTGCGCACCGCGAGGTCACGGGCCGGCTCGTCGGCCACGTCGAGGCTGCCGCCGACGAAGCCGCCACCGTGCAGGTAGACCAGCACCGGCTTCTCGTGACCGTCGGACTCGGGCGTGTAGATGCGCACCCGCTGGTCTGCGTGCTCGCCGTACGACGCCTCGACGACGCGAGCGACCTCCTTCTTCGGGGCCTGCATCTCGACGAAGGACTCCACGACCGCGCGGGTGCCCTCGACTCCTACCGCCCGGAAGCCGGTGAACTGCTGGTCCTTGAGCGCCTGGACCACGAACATCACCGACGGGTCCAGCGCCCGCGAGCAGCCGGCACCGTCCAGCTGTCGTGAGGTCTCGGCGAACCGGAACCCGCGATAGTCGTGCGCCTGCACGTTCTCGCAGATCGCCCGGTAGCGCGGCGCGCCGCCCAGGTAGACGAGGACGCGACGCGGCTTGCCGGGGATGTTGGCACCCATGTACCAGGACGAGGCCGACTTCGGCAGCAGCGTCATCTCGGAGATGGCCGTGGTCTCCGCGACCCACTGGTCCTGCGCCTGCTCGCTGGCGTCGATGACGTGGTGGCCGTGCTGGGCCATGTAGCTGATCGTGTCGCCGATGAGGTCTATGTGGTCCTCGATCGCCAACGGCATGTTGTAGAGCACCGACGGGCTCTGCGGGCCGGTCACCATGAACAGGTTCGGGAAGCCGTGCACCGTGACGCCGAGGTAGGTCTGCGGGCCGTCGGCCCACTCGTCGGCCAGCCGTACGCCGTGACGCCCGGTGATGTCCATCGCCAGCAGGGGGCCCGTGCAGGCGTCGAACCCGGTGGCCAGGATGAGCACGTCGAACTCGTGGACCGAACCGTCGGCAAGTCGCACGCCCTCGGGCACGACCGCGGCGATCGGGTTCGCGGCGACGTCCACCAGCGAGACACTGTCGCGGTTGAACGCCTCGTAGTAGTCCGTCTCCAGCGGGGGTCGCTTGGTCCCGTAGGGGTAGGTCGTGGGGGAGAGCAGGTCAGCGGTGGTCGGGTCGGTGACCCGTTCGCGGATCCGCGAACGGATGTAGTCGGCGGCGGTGTCGTTGGCGTCCTGGTCGAGCAGCACGTCCGCGAAGCTGTCGATGAAGAGGCGGAAGCCGCCGCGGTCCCAGCGGTCGTCGAAGATCGCCCGGCGCTCCTCCGCGCTCACCGCGAGGGCAGACGGCCGTACGTCGGAGTACGGCACGCCGAGGAAGTGGTTGCGTGACGCTGCGCGGAGCTCTGCGTAACTCGCCTTCTCGGTGGCCTCCTCGGCCGGGTCGGTGGCGTAGTTGCCGATAGGGGTCGCGAAGTTGGGGGTGCGCTGCAGCACGGTGAGGGAGTCGGCCACCTTCGCGATCTCGCTGATCGCCTGGATCCCGCTCGAACCGGTGCCGATGATGCCGACCCGCTGGCCGGACAGGTCGACGTCCTCGCGCCAGTTGCCGGTCAGCAGGGTACGGCCGGCGAACGTCTCGATGCCGGGGAAGTCCGGGGTCTTGGGGACCGAGAGGGTGCCGCCGCCGGAGACGAAGAACCGTGCGGTGTGCTCGCGGTTGTCGTCGGTGGTGACCCGCCACAGGCTCGCGTCGTCGTCCCAGGTCACCGAGGTGACCCGGGTGTCGAACGTGACGTCGCGGCGTACGTCGAAGCGGTCGGCGACATGGTTGAGGTACTCCAGGATCTCGGGCTGCGCCGGGTAGCGCTCACTCCAGTGCCACTCCTGCTGGAGTTGCTCGTCGAAGGAGTAGGAGTAGTGCACGCTCTCGATGTCGACCCGGGCGCCCGGGTACCGGTTCCAGTACCAGGTGCCGCCGACGTCACTGGCGGCATCGAAGGCGTGGACGTCGAGGCCCATCTGGTCGCGGAACTTGTGGATGGCGTAGATGCCGGCGAATCCGGCACCGACCACGATGACGTCGTGGGTCTGGTCCTGGGTCATGGTTTCTCCTCCAGTCGGCGGAGCGCCATCGTGACCGCGGTCACACGGCCGGGGCGCGGGTGGAACCACCCGTTCGCCCACCCGTTTCCTCCCGCGGGTGGGCAGAGCGTGGCACGGGTCACAGTGCGCGACTAAGGTCTCCCAGCATGAGCCCCGGCACCGGTGAACGGCTGACGACCTTCATCGGCCGTGACGACATGTTGCGCGACGTGCGCTCGCTGGTGGGCTCCTCACGGCTGGTCACGCTGACCGGGACCGGCGGCGTCGGCAAGACCCGGCTGGCCCTCGAACTGATCGAGCGCACCCGGCACCTCTTCGCCGACGGCGGTGTCTTCGTCGACCTGGCCAGCCTGGCCGGAGCCGCGGCGGTGGCGCCCGCGATGGTGTCTGCCCTCGAAGTCGCGGACCAGTCGACCCGCACGCCACTGGAGCAGCTGTGCCGGCACCTGGTCGGCAAGGCGATGCTCCTGGTGATCGACAACTGCGAGCACGTGCTCGACGAGGTGGCGGACCTGGTCTCCGAGCTGCTCGACGTGGCGCCCGCGCTGCGGATCGTGACCACCAGTCGGGAACCGCTGGGCCTGGCGAGCGAACAGGTCTTCCCGGTCGGACCGCTCGATCTGCCCGAGGCAGTGCGGCTGCTGGTGGACCGCACCAGACACCAGGTTCCCGACTTCGCCGTCACCGAGGCCAATCACGACGACGTGGAGCGGCTGTGCGCGACGCTGGACGGGCTCCCGCTGGCGATCGAGCTCGCGGCCACCCGGTTGCGCAGCCTGTCGGTCAGCCAGCTGCTGGAGCGGCTCGACCACCGGTTCCAGCTGCTGAAGGGTGACGTCAGGGGCCGTCTACCGCGACACCAGGCGCTCTGGGACCTGGTGGACTGGAGCCATGAGCTGTGCGGTGCGGAGGAGCGGCTCCTGTGGGCCCGGTTGTCGGTGTTCCGCGGAAGCCTCGACCTGGCCGCGGCGGAGGCTGTGTGCGGGTTCGACAACCTGGCGCCGGAGCGACTGCTGGACGTGCTCGACCAGCTGGTCGCCAAGTCGATCGTCATCGCGGAGTCCGGCGGTGCCGAGATGCGGTATCGCATGCTGGTGACGATGCGGGAGTACGCCGCGGAGAAGCTCGACCAGTCCGGCGAGGCGGACGAGCTGAGCCGTCGGCATCGTGACCACTACCTGGCCCGTGCGGAGTCGATGGTCGCGGCCTGGTGCGGGCTGGGCCAGCCGGCGGCCCTGGCGGCGATGCGGCGCGACCACGCCAACGTGCTCGCGGGCCTGGAGTGGTCGACCACCACCACGGGAGAGGAGGAGCAGGCGGCTGCGTTCGGTTCGCTGCTGCGCTACCACTGGATCGCCGGCGGCTTCCTCAGCGACGGACGGCGCTGGCTGGAGCGGATCCTGGCCCTCGATCTCGGACGGACCCCGGAGCACGGAGCGGCGCTGTGGGTCGCGGCGTGGGTCTGCCTCATCCAGGGTGATCGTCAGGCGGGGAGCGTCCATCTCGAGCATGGTCGTGCCCTGGCGCTGGAGCTCGAGGACGAGCACCTGCTGGCGCACGTGGACGCCTGGACCGGGATCCATGGGTTGTTCAGTGGCAACCTCGGTCCCGCGATCGCGGCGTTCCGGCGTGCGCTGGTCACGTTCGAGAAGGTCGGCGATGATGCCGCTGCCCAGACCGCGATGTTCCAGCTGGCGATGGCGGAGTACTTCGAGGTGGGGCCGACCGAGGCCTTGGCCACGTGCCGTGAGGTGCTCGCGCTGAGTGCGCCGCGCGGCGAGGGCTGGTGCCGGGCCTACACCCTGTGGATCGCCGGCATGTGCCACTGGCGCCTCGGCGACCAGGTCTCGGCCAGGGCGGCTGCGGTCGAGGCGCTGGAGCTTCAACGCGACTTCCAGGACGGGATCTGCATCGCGCTCACCCTCGAGCTCACGTCATGGATCGCGGCGGCCAACGACCACCTCGAGAACTCGGCTGCCCTCTTCGGGGCGGCCACAGCGGTGTGGCGACTGCTCGGCACCGACATCGACGCCTTCGGGCCCGACATCAGCGCCGACAGTCGGCGCATCGTCTCGCACGTGGACGCCGCGATCGGGCACCCGCAGGCCGAGCGGCTGCGTGAGGCGCAACGGGGGCTCGACCGCGTGGGGGCGGTGATGCTCGGGCTCGGCACCGCTGCCGTCGCCACCGACAGCCCCCGGGACAGTCCGCTCACCAAGCGCGAGCAGCAGGTGGCCGAGCTGGTCGCCGAGGGACTGAGCAACCGGCAGATCGCCGAGCAGCTGGTGATCTCCAACCGCACCGTCGACGGTCACCTGGAGCGGATCCTGGCCAAGCTGGAAGTGCGCTCACGGACCCAGGTGGCCACCTGGGTGATGGGCCAGCGGTCCTGACCCGCGGCACGGCATAACCGCCGGGCGTCGGGCGTTGACGTGGGTGTGCACATCCTCGACTCCCTCGTGATCGGCGCCGGGCAGGCGGGGCTCTCCACGAGCTTCCACCTGCGCCGCCTCGGCATCGACCACGTCGTGCTTGACGCCAATCCGCAGGCGGGCGGGGCCTGGCAGCATCGTTGGGACTCGCTGACGATGGCCGACGTGCACGGTGTCGCGGACCTGCCCGACGCGCCGGCGCCCGGTCGGTCGCACGACCGGGCGAACGAGGTCGTCCCGTCCTGGTTCGCCGACTACGAGGGCGCGCACGGACTGCCGGTGATCCGCCCGGTCGACGTACAACGTGTGGAGGACGACGACGGGCTGCTGCGGGTGACCGCCGGCCCGCGCCACTGGTTCACCCGCACCCTGGTCAACGCCACCGGCACGTGGACCCGGCCGTTCGTGCCGGCGTACCCGGGCATCGAGACCTTCGCGGGGGAGCAGTGGCACACCGCCGACTACCCCGGCCCGGAGCACCTCGCCGGGAAGCGGGTGCTTGTCGTCGGTGGTGGCGCCTCGGCCGTGCAGTTCCTCGGTGAGCTGGCTCCGATCGCGGACACCGTCTGGGTGACCCGGCGGGAGCCGATCTGGCGCACCGACGACTTCACCCCCGAGATCGGTCGGGCCGCGGTCGCCATGGTCGAGGACCGGGTCCGCCGAGGGCTGCCGCCCCGCAGCGTGGTCAGCGTGACCGGTCTGGTGCTGCGCGAGCAGGAGCGTGCGGCCGAGCGGCTGGGCGCCTACGACCGGCGCCCGATGTTCGCCCGGATCGAGCCGTACGGCGTGCGCTGGGAGGACGGCACCTTCGAGGCTGTCGACGTGATCCTCTGGGCGACCGGCTTCCGGCCGGCGGTCTCGCATCTCGCGCCGCTCCACCTGCGCAGCGAGTACGGCGGCATCCGCCTCGACGGCACCACAGCGGTGGCCGACCCGCGAGTGCAGTTGGTCGGCTACGGACCCTCGGCCAGCACCATCGGCGCGAACCGGGCCGGACGTCGTGCCGCGGTGGCGGTCTCGGGCTTCCTCGGGTCCGACGGGCTGACCGCCGCGGGCTGAACCGCTCCGACTGACCCCTCGGGCGGCTCGCCGAAGGATGGACCCGGTCGGGGATTCGTCACTGCCGTGTGTGAAACTGTAGTAAGTCACTACAGATAAGGGTTTTAAGAATGCGGTACAGGTTCTCGGGCGGCGTCCTCGGCACACTTCTGCTCGTCGTGACCCTCGTGATGGGTCCCTTCTCGTCGGCTGGCCAGAGTGCCGGCCAGCCCTCGTCGGCCGGTGCGGCCGGCGACCGGCGCCCCAACATGGTGCTGATCCTGATGGACGACTTCTCCATGGAGCTCCTCTCGACGATGCCGAACGCGCAGCGCATGGTGCGTCAGGGAGCGTCGTACCGGAACTCCTACGTCGTGGACTCACTGTGCTGCCCCTCGCGTGCTGCCCTGCTGACCGGCCAGGCGCCGCACCAGACCGGAGTGCTGACCAACACGCGCAACGGCTCGCTGGCCGTCGGCGGCTACCCGGCGTTCGTCGCGCACGACAACCCGGGCAAGCAGTTCAGCGTGGCCCTCCAGGGCAGTGGCTACACCACGGGGTTCATCGGCAAGTTCCTCAACCTGTATGAGGCACGTGACGTCGACGGGCACACCGTGGCGCCGCCGAAGGTTCCCGGGTGGGACGACTGGCAGGCCATCCTCGGCGGTGGGTACAACGGCTGGGGGTTCCGCTCCACCTACCTGGACCAGGACGGCAACCTGCGGCTGCGCAACCACCCGATCCCGCCGTTGCGTGCGCCCCGACGAGTGCGAGACAGCCACTACGCCACCAACGTGACCGCGGCCAAGGCGGTGCGGTTCATCCGCGGGCACCGTGACGACGCGGCGCCGTACTTCCTCGAGATCGCGACCTACGGCTCGCACGGCCAGCTCCGCAAGGCCTACCGGAACAGCCCGACCTTCCCGCCGGCGTTCCGCGACCGCCCGCGCGCTGGCCTGGCCAACGGCAACTGTGGGCTCAAGGCGTGCGGGTCCCTCAGCCTGCGCGACCTGTTGGGGTACGGCGACCCGCGGCGTGACAACGCGCCGACCTACCTGCGTCGCAACGGACGGACCGCGCCGGCTCCTGCCTGGCGGACGAACCGGATCACGCTGACCGACCGGGCGGCACTGGGCCACTACCGCAACCGGGCCCGCATGGTGCAGTCCATCGACCGGCTGATCGGCCGGGTCCGTGCCGAGGTCGGCCCGAACACGTATGTCTTCCTCACCGCCGACAACGGCATCCATCTCGGCCAGCACCAGCTCAACGGGGGCAAGGGCACGCCCTACGACTCGGACGTGCGGGTGCCCCTGGTGGTGGTGGGTCCGGGAGTGGCGCCGGGCCGGCGTGGCCAGTTCGTGAACAACATCGACCTCGCCCCGACGTTCGAGGCGCTGGCCGGCCTGGACAGCCCGGAGTACCGCTCGGGCTCCTCGCTCAAGGCCAGCCTGCGCGCGCGACGGGCCCCGGGTGGGCGGTTCGCGTTCTTCGAGCACACCTGGTCGAAGTCGCGGCCCGGTGAGGTCGATGCCGATCGTCAGACCGGTGGCATGACCGACCTCGTGCCGTCGTACATCGCGGTGCGTGGGCGTCGTGGGCTGCTGGTGCGCTTCGACCTCGACAACTCGTGGCGCGGCACCCGCTACGCCTGGGAGCTCTACCGCTACGACGTGCCGTGGGAGGACCGCAACGTGTTCGCCCAGGACCACCGAAAGCCCTATGCGCGCGAGCTCATGCGTCGCCTGCGGGCCTGGGACCAGTGCGCTCCGGCCCGCTGCCGGGCACTGACCAGATGAGGGTGCGGCCGCTAGTCTGACGGGCATGGAGGGCACGCCGGGACCCCACGAGATGCGCATCTCTGACGCCGACCGTCACAAGGTCGCCGAGGTGCTGCGCGACGCCGCGGCCGAGGGACGGCTCGACTTCGACGAGCTCGACGAGCGGCTCGACGCGACGTACGCCGCGAAGGTGTACGCCGACCTCGTGCCGATCACCGCGGACCTGCCGATGAAGGGCGTCGAGCCGGTCCGTCCACAGGAGCCCGTACGCCAAGCGGCGTCGTTTCCGGCCAACGTGCGTGCCCCCGTGCACCGGTCGTCGCTGGCGATCATGGGCGGCCAGGACCGCCGTGGGGTCTGGCAGGTCAACGGCACGCACACCGCCTTCGCGATGATGGGCGGCATCGACATCGACCTGCGCCAGGCGATCCTCACCGAGCATGAGACCACGATCATCGCCAACACGGTGATGGGCGGCATCGACGTCATCGTCAACGCGTTCACCGTCGTGGTGGTCGAGGGCTTCGGCATCATGGGCGACTTCAGCCAGGGCCGCGACCGTGTCGAGGCCCAGCTCGGTCCGGACTCGCCGATCGTCCGGGTCAAGGGCTTCGCGCTGATGGGCGGCGTCACGGTCGTGCGCAAGCCGATGCCCGGCGAGGGCAGGCGCTGGCGCGGGCACGGCGCGCTGCCCGGCCACTGAACCCACGGTTCTCATGGCCTGCTGATTGCGCTATGGTCGCAGCACATTCCACCACGGGTGCTCGCGGCAGCGGGCTGAGATGGGGCTGAAGCCGCTCTGACCGTTGAACCTGAACCGGGTAATGCCGGCGCAGGAAGCGAGGAGCGATTTCCGTGCTTGCACGTATTTTCTGTCTGGTCGACACGACCGACGACCTGTCCCTGCTGCCCGCTCTCGCCGACGCGGGAGTAGACGGCTTCCAGGTGCGGGCGAAGTCCGCGACCACCCGCTCGCTGATGGCGTGCGTGGCGGCAGCGCTCGACACGGGCGCGATGGTCGTGGTCAACGACCGGCTCGACGTGGCGCTGGCTGCCGGCGCCCACGGTGTGCACCTCGGTGCCTCGGACCTGCCGGTGGCCAGCGCCCGACGGCTGGCGCCCGACCTGGTCATCGGGGCCACCTGCCGTGACCTCGCGTCACTGCACCAGGCCGCTCTCGACGGTGCGACCTACGCCGGGTTCGGACCGTTGTTCGAGACCACCTCCAAGGCCGGACTGCCTGCCCCACTCGGTCTCTCGGCCCTGTCCGCCTGTGTCGGCCCACTGCCGCTGATCGGCATCGGCGGGGTCTCGGCGGCCACGGCACCGGCCGTCCTCTCGGCCGGCGCCCACGGTGTGGCGGTCATCGGCTCGATCTGGCGACAACCCGATCCCGTGCAGGCAGCGAAGGAACTCGTGAACGCGGTCGCCTGATGCGGGTGCTCGTGCTCGGCGCAGGGATCATCGGGCTCTCGTGCGCTGAGGAGCTGTTGCGCCGCGGGCACCAGGTGTCCGTGGTCGACCCCGCGCCGGGCGCCGGTGCGTCGTACGCCGCCGCCGGGATGCTCTCGCCGTCGAGCGAGGTGTGGCACACCGATCTCGACCTGCTGCGACTCGGGCTGGCGAGCCTGCAGCTGTGGCCGTCGTACGCCGCCGGGCTGGGGGTTCCCGTGCACCGCACCGGAACCCTGCTGGCCGGCTTCGACGGCGGCGACCTGCAGCAGGTGCAGCGGCAGGTCGCCCTGCTCGACACCGTCGGCGTCTCGGTCGATCTGCTCAGTGGGTCCGCCGCGCGGCGGATCGAGCCCACCCTGTCGCACCGTCTGACCGGTGCCGCGCTTCTCCCTGACGACCACAGCGTCGATCCTCGCGCGGTGGTCGCGGCACTCCTGTCTCGTGTGGGAGGTGCCCAGGACGTCGCGGACGTGGGGGATCACGACGTCACGGTGATCGCCACCGGTGCCCGGCTGCCCGAGCCCTGGTCGCACCTCGTGCGGGGTGTGCGCGGCGAGATCCTGCGGGCCCACACCGACGATCCGCCGACACGGACGATCCGCGGTTGGGTGCACGGCGAGCCGCTCTACGTCGTCCCGCGGGCCGACGGTGGCGTGGTCATCGGGGCCACGTCGGAGGAACACGACGCCGACCCCGTCGTGACGCTCGGCGGCGTCGCCCGGCTTCTCGAAGGCGCCCGACTGCTGGTGCCGGGCCTGGACCGGGCCACGTTCGTCGAGGTGTGCGCCCGCGACCGCCCCGGCACTCCGGACAACCTGCCGCTGGTCGGTCCGGCGCCGGGTCGCAGCGACGTGGTCCTGGCCGCCGGCTTCTTCCGGCACGGCGTGCTGCTCGCGCCCCTGGCCGCCCGCCTGGTCGCCGACCACCTCGAGACCGGGCACCTCGACCCCGCCCTCGACCCTCGCCGCTTCGACCTCGCCGCTGGGCGGGTCGACGCGGACCGACTCGTCCATGCGCCGAACGGGCGCGATTCGACGTACAGGAAGGACAACGCGTGAAGATCACCCTCAACGGAGAAGCCGCCGACCTGCCCCCCGGGAGTGCGGTCGCCGTGCTCGCACCGTGCGCCGGGAGTGCCGTCGCGGTCAACGGCAGTGTGGTGCCGCGAAGCGCGCACGCCACACGACACCTCGAGGACGGCGACGTGGTCGAGGTCGTGACGGCGGTGCAGGGCGGATGAGCCTCGTCATCGCAGGAGTTCCCCTGCCGTCCCGACTGTTCCTCGGCACCGGCGGCCTGCCGCAACTGTCCCTGCTCGACCCCGTGCTCGACGCCGCCGCACCCGCGCTGGTCACGGTGAGCATGCGACGCGCGTCGAGCACGGGGCCCGGTGGACTGCTCGACGTGCTGACCCGGCGCGGCCTGCGCATCCTGCCGAACACCGCCGGTTGCCTCTCGGCCCGAGAGGCAGTTCTCACCGCCGAGCTGGCCCGCGAAGCGCTGGAGACCGACTGGGTCAAGCTCGAGGTGATCGGCGACGAGACCAGCCTGATGCCCGATGCCGTGGAGCTGCTCGAAGCAGCGGAGACCCTTGTGGGCAAGGGATTCTCGGTCCTGCCCTACACCACCGACGACCCCGTCCTGGCTCGGCGCCTGGCCGATGTCGGGTGCGTCGCGGTGATGCCGCTGGGCTCGCCGATCGGCTCGGGGCTGGGCGTGCTCAACCCGCATGCGATCGAAGCCGTGGTCGCCGCCGTCGACGTGCCCGTGGTGCTCGACGCCGGGGTCGGCACGGCCTCGGACGCGGCGCTGGCGATGGAGCTCGGGTGCTCGGCCGTCCTGGCGGCCACCGCGGTCACCCGGGCCGACGACCCGGTGGCGATGGCGCGGGCGCTCTCCCTCGGCGTGCAGGCCGGCTTCGCAGCCCGGTCGGCCGGTCGGGTCCCGCGGCGCTCGGTGGCCCGCGCCTCCAGCCCGGTGAGGGGGCGGATCGCATGACCGCCCTGCCGAGGCTGATCCTGCTGACCGACCGGTCCCAGCTGCGGCTCGGTCGCGGGCTGGCCCGCACGATCACCGAGTGCGTCGATGCCGGGCTCACCCATGTCGTCGTACGCGAGCACGACCTGCCTGCGCCCGCGCGTCACGCGCTGGTCGGCGCCCTGGTCGGCGTACCGGGCCTGACCGTGATCAGCAGCCGGATCCCGGACCCCGCCGCCCACGGCCTCCACCTCCCCGCCCACGCCCACCCCGCCGGGCACTTCCCCACCGGCAGTAACGCGGGGTTATGGTCGCTGAACACGCGTCAGAACACGTGTGAAGCGACCATAACCCCGCGTTACTCGGGCGGGGGTGGGCTGGTGGGGCGGTCCTGCCACACGGCTGCGGAGGTACGCCGGGCAGCGGATGACGGGGCCGACTACGTGACCCTCTCGCCGTTCGCGACCACACCCAGCAAGCCGGGCTACGGGCCACCGCTCGCGGCCGAGGCGTACGCCGGGCACGGCGTGCCGGTCTACGCGCTCGGCGGCATCACGTCCGACAACGCCGCCGGAGCACGCGACGCCGGTGCTCACGGGGTCGCCGTGATGGGGGAGATCATGCGCGCGGGCGACCCGGCCGCGACGGTCGCGCGACTGCTGGAGGTGGTCGGATGACGCCGACCGTCGTGCTGTCGGTGGCCGGCACCGACTCCGGTGGAGCTGCCGGGCTGGCCGCGGACCTGACCACGTTCGCGGCCCATGGGACACACGGTGCGCTCGTGGTCACCGCGGTGACCGCCCAGGACACCACCGGCGTGCACGCGATCCACGTGCCGCCGTACGACGTGGTGGCGGGGCAGCTCGAGGCCGTCCTCGACGACCTGCCGGTGGCCGCCGCGAAGACCGGCATGCTCGGCTCTCCCGAGACGGTGCGCCTGGTCGCCGAGCGACTGGGCCACCTGCTGCTGGTGGTCGACCCCGTGCTGGTCGCCACGAGTGGTGCCGTGCTCGGGAACGAGGCGGTGCGGGCGGCGTACGTCGACCACCTGCTTCCGGTGGCCACGGTGACCACGCCGAACCTCGACGAGGCCCGGGCCCTGCTCGGCTGCGAGGGCGCGCCGGACCAGCTGGCTGCCAAGCTCGCCGCGCTGGGGCCGGCGGTGGTGCTGACCGGTGGACTGGAGTGGGTGCCCGAACCGACTGCGAGCGACGCCGCCACCGGACTCGTCTGCACCGACTGGCTCGCTCTCCCGGGCGAGGAACCCCTGCCGCTGAGCCACCCGGCCCTACCCACCACCAACGACCACGGCACCGGCTGCACGTTCAGCGCTGCCCTTGCCGCACTGCTCGCCCGCGGGCTGCCGATCCCGGCCGCCATCCGTCGCGCGGCGGCGTACACCTCCTCCCAGCTGGCGCTCAGCCGTCGCTGGGACCTGGGCCGCGGACGCGGCCCGATCGCACACCTGACCCCCCTGCACCACCGACACGAGGAGACACCATGACCGTTCACGACGCCCACAGCCGCATCCACGTCACCGGCCCGCGGCCCGACATCCGGGTGCCGCAGACCCGCGTGCACCTGACCAACGGCGAGACCTTCGACCGCTACGCCACCGAAGGCCCCGGGTCCGCGCCCGAGGTCGGGCTGCCCGGGCTGCGCGCCGACTGGATCGTCGAGCGCGGCGACACCGAGGCGTACGACGGCCGCGAGACGCAGCTGCTCGACAACGGCCGCTCCGCCGTACGACGCGGTGCGGCCGCCGAGGAGTGGCAGGGTGAGAATCCCCAGCCCCGCAAGGCGATTGCCGGGAAGAACGTCACGCAGATGCACTACGCCCGCAACGGGATCGTGACGCCCGAGATGGAGTTCGTGGCGATCCGCGAGGGCTGCGACGTCGAGCTGGTGCGCAGCGAGGTCGCAGCCGGTCGGGCAATCATCCCGGCCAACATCAACCACCCCGAGGCCGAGCCGATGATCATCGGCAAGCGCTTCCTGGTGAAGGTCAACGCCAACATCGGCAACAGTGCGGTCACCAGCTCCATCGCCGAGGAGGTCGACAAGCTGACCTGGGCGGTCACCTGGGGCGCCGACACCGTGATGGACCTCAGCACCGGCGACGACATCCACACCACCCGTGAGTGGATCGTCCGCAACAGCCCCGTCCCGATCGGCACCGTGCCGATCTACCAGGCACTCGAGAAGGTGAACGGTGAGGCCGACAAGCTGACCTGGGAGATCTTCCGGGACACGGTCATCGAGCAGTGCGAGCAGGGCGTCGACTACATGACGGTCCACGCCGGTGTGCTGCTGCGCTATGTGCCGATGACCGCAGACCGCGTCACCGGCATCGTCTCGCGCGGGGGCTCGATCATGGCGGGCTGGTGCCTGGCGCACCACCAGGAGAACTTCCTCTACACGCACTTCGACGAGCTCTGCGAGATCTTCGCGCAGTACGACGTCTCGTTCTCCCTCGGTGACGGGCTGCGGCCCGGCTCGACCGCGGACGCGAACGACGAGGCGCAGTTCTCCGAGCTGCGCACCTTGGCCGAGCTCACCGAGCGCGCCTGGAAGTACGACGTACAGGTGATGGTCGAGGGGCCCGGCCACGTGCCGCTCAACCTGGTCGAGGAGAACGTCGTGCTGCAGCAGGACTGGTGCAAGGGTGCGCCGTTCTACACCCTCGGCCCGCTGGCCACCGACATCGCGCCCGGCTACGACCACATCACGTCGGCGATCGGTGCGGCCACCATCGCGATGCACGGCACCGCGATGCTCTGCTACGTCACGCCCAAGGAGCACCTCGGCCTGCCGAACCGCGACGACGTGAAGACCGGTGTGATCACCTACAAGCTGTCCGCGCACGCCGCGGACGTCGCCAAGGGCCACCCGCGGGCCCGTGACTGGGACGACGCCTTGTCGAAGGCCCGCTTCGAGTTCCGCTGGCGTGACCAGTTCGCGCTCTCGCTCGACCCGCACACGGCCGAGGCCTTCCACGACGAGACACTGCCGGCCGAGGCCAGCAAGACCGCGCACTTCTGCTCGATGTGCGGCCCGAAGTTCTGCTCGATGAAGATCAGCCAGGACGTGCGGGAGCGGTTCGGGTCGGCACTCGAGCCCGGCCTCGACCCCGAGGTGGGCATGAAGGAGAAGTCCGAGGAGTTCATCGAGCTCGGGGGCACGGTGTACGTCGAGCCGCGCGCCTGACGGCATGAGGTACCGAACTGCGGCAGTTCGTCACGATCGGCCACGCGATGAGCGTGCGTGGCGGTCCGGACCAGACGAACTGCCGCAGTTCGTCACCGCTGGCAGACTGACCTCCATGACGGTGATGGGTGACGACGGACTGGCCAGGCCGACCTGGGCGGCGACCGATCCGATGATGCGCGACTACTACGACACCGAGTGGGGCATGCCGATCCGCGAGGAGACCGCGCTCTTCGAGCGGATCAGCCTCGAGGCGTTCCAGTCGGGACTGTCGTGGGCCACGATCCTGCGCAAGCGGCCGAACTTTCGCGCCGCCTTCGACGGGTTCGACGCCGAGAAGGTCGCGGCGTACGACGACGCCGACCGCGAGCGCCTGATGGCCGATGTCGGCATCGTGCGCAACCGGCGCAAGGTCGACGCCACGATCACCAATGCCCGGGCCACGCTCGCGTTGCGCGACGAGGGTGGGCTGGTCGACTTCGTCTGGTCCTTCCAGCCGTCCGAGACCCCCGAGCCGACGACGTACGCCGACGTGCCCACCCAGTCGCCCGAGTCGCTGGCGCTCTCGAAGGCGTTGAAGAAGAAGGGGTTCGCCCACGTCGGGCCGACCACGATGTACGCACTGATGGAGGCGGTCGGCATCGTCGACACCCACCTGATGGCCAGCCATCGCCGCGGCTCGTCCGAGGTCTGGCCGCGCTGACTCGCGCGGGTCCCGGCGCCGATAGGGTTCGGACATGACTCGTGGTGCCCTTCTCGTCGCCGGCACCACCTCCGACGCCGGCAAGAGCATCGTGACCACCGGGCTGTGCCGCGCACTGATGCGACGGGGCCTGAAGGTGGCGCCGTTCAAGTCGCAGAACATGTCGAACAACTCCATGGTCTGCGGCGACGGCGCCGAGATCGGGCGGGCCCAGTGGATCCAGTCGTTGGCCGCCGGGGCCGAGCCCGAGGCGGCGATGAACCCGGTGCTGCTCAAGCCCGGGGGCGACCGGCGAAGCCATGTCGTGGTGATGGGCCAGCCTGCCGGTGAGATCTCCAGCCGCGACTTCGTGGACGGACGACGCCACCTCGCGCACGCGGCGTACGACGCCTTCGACGACCTGTCCGCGCGCTACGACGTGGTGATCGCCGAGGGCGCGGGCAGCCCGACCGAGATCAACCTGCGTGAGAGCGACTACGTCAACATGGGCCTGGCCCGGCACGCATCGATCCCGACCGTAGTCGTCGGCGACATCGACCGGGGTGGTGTGTTCGCCGCGATGTTCGGCACCGTCGCGCTGCTGGAGCCGGCCGACCAGGCGTTGATCGCCGGGTTCGTGGTCAACAAGTTCCGGGGCGACGCCACTCTCCTGACCCCCGGCCTCGACCAGCTCGAGGCGCTCACCGGTCGGCGCGTGTTCGGCGTACTGCCGTGGAATCCCCACCTCTGGTTGGACTCTGAGGACGCACTCGACCTCGAGGGACGTCGTACGCCGGACGGCGCTGCAGCCATGAAGGTGGCAGTGGTCAGGCTGCCCAGGGTCTCGAACTTCACCGACGTCGACGCACTCGGCATCGAGCCGGGCCTCGACGTGGTGTTCGTCAGCGACCCGCGGGCGATGGCCGACGCCGACCTCGTGGTGCTGCCCGGCACCCGCGCGACGATCTCCGACCTGGCCTGGCTGCGGTCGCGTGGGCTGGACCGCGCGATCCTCGACCACGCCGCGGCAGGAAAGCCGGTCCTCGGCATCTGTGGTGGCTTCCAGATGCTCGGTCGTCGGATCATCGACCCGACGGGGGTGGAGGGCGTGGCCGGCGCCGATGTCGAGGGCCTGGGCCTGCTCGACGTGGCCACGACGTTCGCCGAGGAGAAGGCGCTGCGGCTGCCGACCGGTGAGGCGCTGGGTGTGGAGACGACCGGCTACGAGATCCACCACGGCCGCATCACCCGGAGCTCCGGCGAGGAGTTCCTCGGTGGAGCGCGTGCGGGCGCAGTGTTCGGCACGATGTGGCACGGCAGCCTCGAGGGCGACGAGTTCCGGCGCGCCTTCCTCGCAGCCGCAGCGAGCGCCGCGGGGCGTGAGTGGCGCTCCTCCGACGTGAGCTTCCCCGAGCAGCGTGAGGCCCGGCTCGACCTGCTCGGCGCGCTCGTCGAGGAGCACCTCGACGTCGACGCCCTCCTCGAGCTGGTCGAGCGCGGTGCACCGGCCGACCTCGCGATCCTGCCCCCGGGAGCGTCGCGATGAACGTCCTGCTCCTCGGCGGCACCGGCGAGGCGCGTGAGCTCGCCCTCCTGCTCGAACAACGCGGCGCCACCTTCACCTCGTCGCTGGCCGGGCGGGTGGCGCGTCCGCGGCTGCCCGTCGGACCCGTGCGCATCGGTGGCTTCGGTGGCGTGGACGGACTGGTCGGCCACCTTCGTGACGAGCACGTGACTGCGGTCGTCGACGCCACGCATCCCTTCGCGGAGGGCATGACCCGCAACGCGATCGCGGCGTGCGCGGCGACCGGCGTGCCCCTGCTGCGTCTCGAGCGACCCGGCTGGGCCCAGGCGCCCGGCGCAGAGACGTGGCACTGGGTCGACGACCACGACGAAGCGGCCGCGTTGACCGCCACGCTGGGGGAGCGGCCCTTCCTCACCGTGGGCCGGCAGTCGCTCGCCCGCTTCGTGGAGCCGTTGGCCGAATCGTCAGCGTTGGTGCGGGTTGTGGACCCTCCCGACCTCGAACTGCCGGCCCCGTGGACCCTGCTGACGAGTCGTGGTCCCTATCGCCTCGACGGCGAGCTGGCCCTGATGCGCGAGCACGCCGCCGATGTCGTGGTCACCAAGGACTCCGGTGGCTCGTTCACCTGGCCCAAGATGGAGGCCGCGGCAGAGTTGGGCGTGCCGGTGGTCGTCGTACGCCGTGCCGCGTCGGCGTCCCACGTCGAGGTGGTCACCGACCCCGCTGCCGCCGACGCCTGGCTGGTTCGCCGCGGCGCCTAGTCGTCAGCGACCTCGTCGGGCCATCGCCAGGGCGGCCGCGACGACGACCGAACCCCGATCAACCCGGTCGGCGAGTCGGACCGCCCTGGCGATGTCTGTGGCCCCGGGAGCACCGCCGCTCCCGAGGGTGTGCCGGTCCTCGACCCGTGTGCCGTAGGTGTTCACACCACCGAGCCGTACGCCGAGCGCCCCGGCGAACGACGCCTCGACCGGCCCGGCGTTGGGGCTCGGGTGATGGCGGGCGTCCTTGCGCCAGGCGGCGAACGCGGCGCGCGGCGAGCCACCAACCGTGGGCGCGAGACCTGCTGCGAGCAGGGCGGACAGCCGCGCACCGGCGAGATTGAGCAGGTCGTCGAGGCGTGCGGAGGCCCAACCGAAGTTCTCGTAGCGCTCGTTGTGGTGGCCCACCATCGCGTCGAGCGTGTTGGCAGCGCGGTAGCCGACGAGACCGGGAACGCCGAACACCGCTCCGAGGACCAGTGGCGCGACCACGGCGTCGGAGGTGTTCTCGGCGACGGACTCGATGGTGGCCCGGGCAACCCCGGACTCGTCGAGACGCGAGGTGTCACGGCCGACCAGGTGGGTGAGCCGCTGCCGTGCCGCGGGCAGGTCCCCGTCGTGCAGTCGGGAGTGCACGGCCTCGGCCTCACGACCGAGTGACGTGCCGCCCAGGACGGCCCAGGTGGCGGTGGCGGTCAGCAGGGTCCGCACGACCGGACGGTCACGGGTGGAGCGTTCGGCCAGGGCACCGGTGAGCCCGACGCCGCCCACCAGGAGGGCGCTGTGGAGGGCACCGCGGGCCCGCGAGTCGGCGTACGTCAGCTTCTCGACGCGGGTCGCGAGCCGGCCGAAGCCGGCCACCGGGTGGAACCGTGCAGGGTCCCCGAGCGCGCGGTCGGCCGCGAACCCCAGGAGCAGTCCCAGGGCACGCGGCACGGAATGCTTCAACGGTGGCTCAGATCGACGCGGCGAGTTCGCGGCGTTCGGCCCGGGCCACGGCGACCGCGTCGAGGCGGCCGACCAGGCCGGTGAGCACGACGCCGATGACGCCCCAGATGGTGGCCAGGGTGAACAGCGACGACAGGCGGAAGTACCACAGCGTGTCGGCCGGGAAGTCGCCCAGCTCGTTGACCGTCGGCATCGCGACCGCGGCGAGTACGACGACCGCGAGGTAGGCGCCGGCGCCGATCACGACGCTGGCGTACACGCTGACCTGGGTGAGCAGGCGACGGGCCAGGAACGTGGCGGCCACGGCGGCCAGCACCGAGATGGCCAGGAAGATGAAGTAGTAGCCGGTGCGCTCGCCGATCGTGTCGCCCGACCCGACGGCCGGGGGAGCCGCGGGGTACTTGAAGAACGGCACCAGGGCGAAGGACGCGAAGCCGATCGCGGTGACCAGTGCCGTCGATGCGGCGGGACGCAGCCGGCCGACCCGGCCGATCGCGGCTGCGGAGATGAGCGCGATGAGCCCGCCCAGCGCCGTACCGACGATCAGGGTCCCGGTGAGCAGGCCCCAGGTGCGCTGGTTGCCTCGGGAGACCTCGGCCGCCTCGCCGTGGCTGTGCCCGGCCTCGTGGCTGTGTTCATGCGCTGTGCCGCCCGCCTCTGCGGCGTCGTGCTCGTGGGCCGCGCCTTCTTCGTGGCCGTGTTCCTCGGGCGCCTCGGCTTCGTCAGCCGTGCCTGCCTCTTCGAGGGCGATCGCCTTCTCGACGTGCGGTTCGCCGACCTGGTGGGCGACGAGGAAGCCGAAGATGCCGGCGATGAATCCGGCGATGAGCCCCCGGATCAGGATGTTGCGTGCAGTCATGGGTCGTTCCGATCAGAGAGGGGCGCGCACGTTGCGGTGCGGCGACCGGAGCAGCCTGCACGCAGGACGTTGCGCTGGACGTCCTGCGGAGCGGTCGCCGGAGCGACCGGCGTGCAGGACGTGGCGACGGAGGTCCTGCGGAGTGGTTGCCGGAGCAGCCTGCACGCAGGACGTTGCGCTGGACGTCCTGCGGAGTGGTTGCCGGAGCGACCGGCGTGCAGGACGTCAGGCGTGGATCAGTGGCAGGGGTAGCCGAGCAGGTGGCGACCGTCGTGGACCCACTCGTGGATCGCGGTGCCGGAGATCAGCGAAGTGGCGCCCTGGTCGGTGCTGATGAAGAAGAGCGCGAGCAGCGCGACGAGACCGTAGAAGAGCGCCCACGGGGCGATCTGGGCCAGCGGGATCGAGGGGAGCTCGATCGCGTCGGGGCCGGCCGTCGAGATGGCGGGGGTTGCCTGAGACATGTGTCCTCCTGAGGGATGGTGCGTCCCTGAACTAGTGGGGATTCCGCTGGGCCCTCGGGTCTGACTCCACCGCCGGAGCGATGTCACAGTAGCGCGACTGTGCCGGAGTTACACCGGCTTCCTCGAGCCCAACGTGCTTCACCCTAGAGCATCGAGGTCGCCACCGACACCGCCGGCCGGACATTGGACACGACCGGCGTCACCGAGCTCGATCCCCAGCACCGACAGGAGTTTGCGCGTGGGCTCGGGAGCGCGCACGGCGATGCGGATCCACGTCTCGTCCAGGCCCGGGAACGTGTCGGCCCGGCGGACGGCGAACCCGGCCGTGCGCAGCCGCGCCCGGAGGCCCGGGTCGACCCGGGCCAGCACGAACGGCCCGTCCGAGGCGAGATGGTCGACGCCGAGCTCGGCCAGCCCGTCGGTGAGGACCTTGCGGCGTACGACGACCTGCCGGGCACGTTCGGCCGCCTCCGATGCGGCGTCGTCACTGCAACAGGCCACCATCGCAGCGGCCGCCGTCGTCGAGACCGACCACGGCACCTGCTGGGCCCGCAGGTCGTCGACGACCGCGGCCTCCGCGAGCACGTAGCCCGCGCGCACCCCCGGGATCGACCACAGCTTGGTGAGGCTGCGTACGACGACCAGGCCCGGTGTCGTGGCGCCGGCGAGGGACTGGGTCTCACCCGGCACGGCGTCCATGAACGCCTCGTCGACCACGACCAGTCGCCCCGGTCGCAGCAGGGCACGGATGGTCGCCGCGGGGTGGAGTGCGCCGGTCGGGTTGGTCGGGTTGCCGATCACGACGAGGTCGGCGTCATCGGGCACCTGGGTGGGGTCCAGGCGGAATCCGTCGTCCGGGTCACAGGGCACGTGCGCGGGTCGGTGGCCGGCCATCGTCAGCGCGACGTCGGGCTCGGTGAACTGCGGGTGCACGACGACCGGATGCCGCCACGGGCGCATCCGGGCGATCAGTGAGAACGCCTCGGCCGCACCGGCGGTGGCCAGCACCTCGCCATCGCGTCGACCGTGTCGGCGGGCGATCGCGTGCTCGGCCTGAACCGCGGTGGGGTAGGCGCCGATCCCGTCGAGACTGGCGAGGAGCGCCTCGTGCAGCCAGGCCGGCCGCGGGCCGTCGTACACGTTGACCGCGAAGTCGACCAGGCCCTCCCCGGCCTCGGTGTCCCCGTGGTGCCGCAACGGATCCGCTGGTCGACCAGGGCGCTCGGCGACGGCTCCCGCTGGTTGAGGAAGGCGCTCTGCGCCTGTCTCGAAACCACAGGCCCCAAGGTTTCGAGACAGGCCTTGACGGCCCTCCTCAACCAGGGGGGCGCTGCCCTCCTCAACCAGCGGGCCAGGGGCCTCCGCATACGCACACGCCGCATCCGCGAAGCGCTGCGCCAGTTGAGGATGCCCGGCCCAGTGTGTGTGCAGGTACGACGCATGCACGGTGTCGGAGGCGAACCCGATCGGCTGGTCGTCGACGTGCCAGGCCGGGACGTCGGACGCGGCCGGCGTCACCGTCGTCCGGTGGAACTCGTGGCCGGTGACGACCTCGCCGGGGCGTCCCAACAACGTCGCGACGGGTGACTCCGCGCGGCGGTAGGACAGCGTGAGGCGCGGGGTCATCCGGGCGTCCGCGGGCAGCGCGCCGACCATGGCGGCGTGGTCGACGGTGCGGCAGAGGTAGAGCAGCCCGGCACACTCGGCGACCGTCGGCATGCCCGACGCAATGGCAGCGGAGAGTTCGCCCATCAAGGCCTCGTTGGCGCTCAAGCCGGCGGCGTGGACCTCGGGGAATCCGCCGCCCAGATAGAGGCCGGCCGTGCCCGCCGGCAGCGCGTCGTCGTGGAGTGGGTCGAAGGTGACCACGTCGCACCCGGCGGCGCGCAGCAGCTCCTCGGTCTCCGCGTAGCGGAACGTGAACGCACGCCCACCGGCCATCGCGATGACCGGTCGTCGATCGGGACGTCCTGCATCGTGGTCGTCGGGGCCACCGCCTCGCAGGACGTCCGGCGTTGCGTCCTGCACCGGGGTCGCCGGAGCCGCCGCTCTGCAGGACGTCTGCAGGGCGACAGTCGGGTCCCAGGGCTCGGCGTCGAGACGAGGCGCCAGATGGGCGAGGGCCAGGACGGCGTCGAGGTCGATCCGCTCGGTGATCCGGTCGGTCAATCGCTCCAGGGTCGCCGCTGCCTCGTCGCGCTCGTCGGCCGGCACCAGCCCGAGGTGTCGCGAGGGTGCGACGATGCCGTCGTCGCGGTGGAGCACGCCGAGCACCGGCAGGTCGATCGAGCGGCGTACCTCGTCGGCATGCCGCACCGACCCGGCCTTGTTGAGGATGACCCCGGCGATCTCGACCGACGAGTCGTAGGACGCCATGCCCTGCACGACGGCACCGATCGACCGTGACGCGTGGGAGATGTCGACGACGAGGACGATGGGGGAGCGGGTCACCGTGGCGAGGTGGGCGGTGGAGGCGAATCCGTCGCCGCCGATCTGGCCGTCGTACAACCCCATGACGCCCTCGATCACCGCGACGTCTGCACCCCGGGCGCCGTTGAGCAGCAGCGGCACCAGCAGCTCCTCGCCGACCAGGTGGGGGTCGAGGTTGCGGCCGGGACGCCCGGTGGCCAGCGAGTGGTAGCCCGGGTCGATGTAGTCAGGCCCGACCTTGTGGCCGCTGATCGACAGGCCGCGCCGCGAGAGCGCAGCCATCAGGCCGGTCGCGATCGTGGTCTTGCCGTGCCCCGAGGCGGGTGCAGCGATCACCAGCCGGGGCAGCGCTACCATTCGATGCCCCGCTGGCCCTTCTGGCCGCGGTCCATCTGGTGCTTGACCTTGGTCATCTCGGTGACCAGGTCGGCGGCCTCGACCAGCCTCGGGTTCGCGCGGCGGCCGGTGATCACGACGTACTGCCGACCCGGTCGGTTGACCAGCGTCTCGACGACGTCGTCGACATCGACCCAACCCCACTCCATCGGGTAGGTGAACTCGTCGAGCACGTAGAGGTCGTGGCGCTCCTCCGCGATGCGGCGCTTGACCTCCGCCCAGCCCTCGGCGGCGTCGCGGGCGTGGTCCTCGTCGGTGCCCTCCTTGCGGCTCCACGACCAGCCCGAGCCCATCTTGTGCCACTCGACCGGGCCGCCCTCGCCGGTCTCGGTGTGCAGCTCTCCGAGCCGTTCGAGCACGGTCTGCTCGCCGATGCGCCACTTGGCGGACTTCACGAACTGGAAGACGCCGACGTTCCACCCCTGGTTCCAGGAGCGGATGGCCAGCCCGAACGCGGCCGTCGACTTGCCCTTGCCGTCGCCGGTGTTGACCATCAGCAACGGCTGGTTGCGGCGCTGCGCCGTGGTCAGCCCGTCGTCGGGGACGTGTGCGGGGACTCCCTTGGCCATCAGGCCGCTCCTTCTGTCGTGCCGAGCGATCCGTGGACGGCGCCGGTCAGTGCACTGGCGCTGACCTCGCCGACGGGCACGTACTCGGCCATCAGGTCGGTGGCCAGCGCGTCGGCCAGGCCCATCCGGAACCGGCCGACCTCGCAGTCGATGACCAGCGACGCCGTGCCCTGGGCAGCGAGGTGCGTCGCCACCTGCCGCGAGCGTTGTACGGCGTCCGCCCCGGACGTGGCCCGTCCGTCGGTGACCACCACCAGCAGCGGACGGCGACGCGGGTCGCGGATGCGCTCGAGGCGCAGCACCTCGGCCGCCTTGAGCAGGCCCTCGGCGAGCGGCGTACGACCACCGGCGGGCAGCTGTTCGAGCCGGGCGGCGGCGATGTCGACCGAGTTCGTGGGCGGCAGGGCGAGCTGTGCGTCGTTCCCGCGGAAGGTGATCAGCCCGACCTTGTCGCGGCGCTGGTAGGCGTCGAGCAGCAGCGAGAGGATCGCGGTCTTGACCTGCTCCATGCGCTTCTTCGCAGCCATGGAGCCGGACGCGTCGACACAGAAGAGGATCAGGTTCGACTCGTGGCCCTCCTTGGTCGCCACGCGCAGGTCGCTGGCCCGGAAGGTCAGCGCGCCCCCGACCCGGCCGCGGATCACCTGATGGGGTGCGGCGGCCCGGATGGTCTCGGTCAGGTGGATCGAACCGCCCCGGCCGGTCGCCTTCGTCGCGCCGATCCGGCGGCCCGACGAGGTGACCGCGCGGCTGCGCCGCCCGGACTCGCCCGCTCCGGTGCCGGTGACCGTGAACAGCTTGGGGCGGTACGGCGCGTGCGTGCGGGCCACCTCCTCGGCAACCGGGACGTCCTGCGCGCCAGCCTCGTCGGTCGAGGAGGTGGCGCCCGCTTCCTCGTTGGTCGAGGAGGGCGCGCCTGCTTCCTCGTTGGTCGAGGAGGGCGCGCGGCCTCCTTCGTTGGTCGAGGAGGGCGCGCCAGCGCCCGTCTCGAGACCATCGTCGCCCGCGTTGTCGTCGCCCGGCCCACCGTCGCCAGTTCCACCGTCGCCAGTTCCACCGTCGCCAGTTCCACCGTCACCCGGCCCACCGTCGCCCGGACCGTCGTCATCAGGGCCGTCCGGCTCGGGCGGGAAGTCGTCGTCACCGAGCAGCTGGTCGAGCAGGTCCTCGTCGATCCCGGGTGCGTCGAACGGGTTGCGGCGTCGCCGGTGCGGCAACGACAACCGGGCCGCCGCACGGACGTCCTCGCGGGCGACCGACGTACGACCGTGCCAGGCGGCGTGCGCGACCGCGGCGCGGGCCGTGACGATGTCGGCGCGCATGCCGTCGACGTCGAACGCGGCGCAGATCTCGGCGATCTTGAGCAGGGCGGCGTCGCCGAGGGCAACCTGGTCGACCAGCTTCTGGGCGGCCAGGATCCGGTCGGTCAGTGCCCGCTCGGAGTCGGCGTACGCCGCGGCGAAGGCGGCAGGGTCGGTCTCGAACGCGATCCGGCGGCGGACCACCTCGACCCGCAGGGCCGGGTCGCGCGGTGCGGCGACCTCGACGGTCAGGCCGAAGCGGTCGAGCAGCTGCGGGCGCAGCTCGCCCTCTTCGGGATTCATCGTGCCGACCAGCACGAAGCGGGCGGCGTGCTCGACCGAGACGCCGTCACGCTCGACGGTCGAGCGGCCCATCGCGGCGGCGTCGAGCAGCAGGTCGACGAGGTGGTCGTGGAGCAGGTTGACCTCGTCGACGTAGAGGATGCCGCGATGCGCGCGGGCCAGCAGGCCGGGTTCGTACTCGGCGACGCCCGACGAGAGCGCCTTCTCGAGGTGCAGCGAGCCGAGCACGCGGTCCTCGGTGGCGCCGACCGGCAGCTCGACCAGGCGCACTGGTCGGGTCTCGGTGTCGACGTCCGCGGCGAACGGGCCGTCGGGGGAGAGGGGGTGGGCCTCGTGGGGATCGGTGGAGAACCGGTCGCCGGCGATCACCTCGATCGACGGCAGCACTGCGGCAAGTGCGCGCACCATCGTCGACTTCGCAGTGCCCTTCTCCCCGCGCACGAGGACTCCGCCGACGGACGGGGAGATCGTGGTGAGGACCAGGGCGAGGGCCATGTCGTCGGAACCGACGACCGCGCTGAAGGGATAGCGCTGGACAGGGTGGGGCTGTGGCATTGGGGGCTCCCGCTCTCATTCGCCAACGAACTGGTGGCGGCGCGAGGCCGGTCTTCGGACTTCTCGAGGTCACTCCGTCGGACGGAATGCCTGAGTCACCGCAGCGGGCCCTGTGCCGGATTCTCACCGGCTTCCCAGATTCTCCCCTCGACCTCCGTCGGATGACGGCGACCTTCGGGGCACCTCGTGCCTTCGGCGCCACGGTATCCGGTCGCGCCACCGGGTTGTCCACGTGGCCACCACCCGGGCAGGAAGGCCCGGTGTACGTCGTACGGTTGCGTGGTGAGCGCAAGCAATGCCGGCCATGCCCTGGAGCTGCGCGACGTCGCCTTCACCCGCGGCGGTCGCACCCTGCTCGACGACATCTCGCTGACCGTCCGCCGTGGTGAGCACTGGGCCCTGATCGGACCCAACGGTGCCGGCAAGACCACCCTGCTCAACATCCTCGGCGCGGTCACCTTCCCGAGCCGGGGCGAGGTGCACGTGCTCGGCCACAAGCTGGGCCGGGTCGACCTGCGCGAGCTGCGGCGCTCGATCGGTCACGTGAACCCGCGCCACCAGATCGGCACGAACCTCTCCGTGGAGCAGGTCGTGCTCACCGGCGAGACCGGCACCAACGAGATGGTGCCGCGCTGGACCCCGTCGTCCGAGACCCACGAGCGAGCACACCTGCTGATGAAGACCCTGGGCATCGACGCCGACGACCCGCACTGGCACACCATGTCGCAGGGGGAACGCGGTCGCGCACTGATCGCCCGGGCGCTGATGCCCGACCCGCCGTTGCTGCTGCTCGACGAGCCGAGCACCGGGCTCGACGTGGCCGCCCGCGAGCAGATGATCCACACCATCACCGACCTGCCGAACGTGATTCCGGGGCTCACGTCGGTGACGGTCACCCATCACTTCGAGGAGCTCCCGGCGTCGATCACCCACGCCGTCCTCCTGCGCGCGGGTCGCATCGTCGCGGCCGGTCCGGTGGAGCAGACGCTGACCTCCGACCTGGTCACGGAGACGTTCGACCACCCCATCGAGGTGGGGCGTCGCGGCGGACGCTGGTTCGCGATGGCTCGCTGACCGATTAGGGTCGGCCCCATGTCAGCAGTCACCGTCATCGGTATCGGCGCGGACGGCTGGCCCGGCGTCACGGCCGCCCTCCGCCAGCGCGTGCTCGACGCCGAGGTGGTCCTCGGCGGGACCCGCCATCTCGACATGCTGCCCGACGTGCCCGGCCAGGTGCGCGAGCCGTGGCCCTCTCCGCTGCGCGACGGCCTGCCCGCCCTGTTGTGGAAGTACGACGGCCGACGCGTGGTCGCCCTGGCCTCGGGTGACCCGTTCGTCTCGGGCATCGGCGGCACCCTGGTCGACCTGCTCGGGCGCAGCGCCGTCGTCGTCGAACCCGCCGTCTCCTCGGTGGCACTGGCCCGCGCCCGCATGGGCTGGGACTCCGAGGCGGTCGACGTGGTCAGTGCCGTCGGTCGCGACGCCCACGCGGTGCTGCGCGCACTCGCGCCCGGGCACCGGCTCGTGGTGCTCTCCTCCGACGCCGGTACGCCGGCAGAGGTCGCCGCACTGCTCGTCGGTGCCGGCTACGGCGAGTCGAAGATGACCGTGCTGGCCGACCTGGGTTCGCGCGACGAGACCCGCCTCAACACGACGGCTGCGGAGTGGGGAGGCCGCGCGCCCCAGCTCAACGTGATCGCCCTCGAGCTCGTCGGGCCCCTCGTCGGCGGCTGGTCGGCGGGCCTTCCCGACGACGCCTTCGAGCACGACGGACAGCTGACCAAGCGCGACCTGCGTGCCTCGGCACTGGCCCGGCTCGCCCCCACCCCCGGCGCACTGCTCTGGGACGTCGGCGCCGGTGCCGGCTCCGTCGGCATCGAGTGGATGCGGGCCCACCACACCTGCCGCACGATCGCCGTCGAAGGCAACGCCGAGCGTGCCGCCCGCATCACGCGCAACGCGCTGGCCCTCGGCGTACCCGCGCTGAAGGTCGTCGAAGGGCGGGCGCCCGCGGCCCTCGCCGGCCTGCCGAAGCCCGATGCGATCTTCGTCGGTGGCGGTGCCACAGTTGACGGGGTGATCGAGAATTCCCTTGCTGCACTGGGATCTGGCGGTCGTCTGGTCGTCCACGGAGTCACCGTCGAGACCGAGGTCGTGCTGGCCGCGGCCCACAAGGAGTACGGCGGCGAGCTGACCCGGCACCAGGTCGAGACCGCGGCACCGATCGGCACCTTCACCGGGTGGACCCCCGCCCGCACCGTCACCCAGTGGGCCCTCGTCAAGGAGCAGTCATGACCATCCACTTCGTCGGCGCCGGCCCCGGTGCGGCCGACCTGATCACCCTGCGCGCGGCGACGTTGTTGTCCGGGGCCGATGTCGTGCTCTATCCCGGCACCTATCTCGACGACGAGGTGCTCTCGCACTGCCGAGCCGACGCCGTCCGCGTCGACACCCAGGACCTCGACCTCGACCAGATGACGGCGGTGATGGTCAACGCGCACGCGTCCGGGCAGGACGTCGTACGCCTCACCTCGGGGGACCCGTCGGTCTATTCGGCGCTGGCCGAGCAGACCCGACGACTCGACGCCGCGCAGGTGCCGTGGGACGTCACGCCCGGCATTCCCGCGTACGCCGCCGCGGCCGCCGCGCTCGGCCGCGAGCTGACCGTGCCGAAGCTGGCCCAGTCGGTGGTGCTCACCCGCGCTCAGGCCCGGTCGACGGAGATGCCGTCGGGGGAGACCCTCGACAACTTCGCGGCCACCGGCGCGACGCTGGTGCTGCACCTGGCCATCACCCGCGCCCGTGAGCTGGCGACGCGGCTGGCGGAGCACTACGGGCCCGGCTGCCCGGCTGCCGTGGTGTCCCGGGTGAGCCAGCCGTCGGAGCTGGTGCTGCGTGGCACCCTCGCCGGCATCGCCGACCAGGTCGAGGCCGCGGACCTGCGCCAGGCCGCGTTGATCATGGTCGGTCCCGCCATCGACCCGTCGCTCGTCACGCACGAGATGGCCGAGTCCTACCTCTACGACCCCGCCCGCGACCGTTCCCTCAAGCGCTGACCCGTCGCCAGTCTCGATCGACCTGTCGCCAGTTCTGAGTGACCTGTCGCCAGTTCAGCGCCCGAACCGAAACTCACGACGGGTCGACGAAGCGGGGCGTCCAGACCTGGCCGTTCGCCGTACGCCGGGTGCTCGAGGCGCCGATGATCAGCAGGCACTTCATGTCGATCGTCGCGGGGTCGAGCTCACCGAGCGTGGTGACGGTCAGCGACTCCTCGGCGCGACCGATGTCACGCCCGACCACGACCACGGTCTCCGCGGAGCGGTGTGCGAGCAGCACCTTGTGGGCCAGGACGATCTGGTCCGTGCGCGAACGTGAGGCGGGGTTGTAGATGCCGAGCACGAGGTCGGCCTCGGAGACGGCACGCAACCTGTCCTCGATGACGGACCACGGCTTGAGCCGGTCGCTCAGGCTCATCACCGCGAAGTCGGCGCCCACGGGAGCACCGGCACGGGCTGCGACGGCCTGGATCGCGCTGACCCCGGGGAGCACGCGCACGGGCACGTCGTCGTACTCGCCCTCGGCCGCCTCGAAGACCGCCGACGCCATGCCGAAGACGCCCGCGTCACCGCCGGAGACCACCGCGACCCGTTCGCCCGAACGGGCCAGCTCGAGCGCGAGCCGGGCCCGGTCGACCTCCACGGTGTTGCCGGACGCGTGGCGGGTGAGACCCGCTCGCTGCGGCACACGGTTGACGTACGGCGCGTAGCCGATCACGTGCTGCACGTCGGCGAGTGCCGCGCTGGCCTCGGGGGTCAGCCAGTCGTCCGGGCCGGGCCCGAGCCCGATCACGAGCAGTTCGGCAGCCGCCGGTCGAGGAAGTTGCGCACCCTGCCGGGCCTCCGCAACCAGCGCCGGCCTCCGCCCGCCGGGGTCGTCGGTCAGGGAGTCACCGGGCACGACGATCAGCGAGAAGTACGGAACCGACGACGGGTCGACGTCGGTCACCTTCATCCAGCGCTCGGCGGGCATCGAGGCGCGCTCGATGTACCACGCGTGCTCGAGACGTCCGGCCTGCGCCAACGCGTCGACCACACCCGGGAACCGCCGTCCCAGCTTCATGATGATGGCACCGTCTGTGTCGGCCAGCCGGCGGGCCAGCTCGGGCACCGGCAGGGTGCCCGGCAGGACGGTGAGGACGTCGGTCTGCCGCACCAGCGGTGTCGCGACGACGGCCGTGGCGGCGGCGAACGCGGGCACCCCCGGCACGACCTCGGTCGGGAACCTCGGTGAGAGCCGGTCGTGGAGGTACATGAACGAGCCGTAGAACAGCGGGTCGCCCTCGGCCAGTACGACGACCGTGCGGCCGGCGGCCAGATGATCAGACAGCCGGGAGGCACAGGACTCGTAGAACTCGGCCATCGCGCCGGCGTACCCACCCGGGTGGGCGGTCGGGCCGGTCGTGACGGGGTAGCGCAGCAGTTCCTCGACGACGCCGTCGGGGATCAGGTCGGCCGCGATGCGTCGCGCGTTCGACTCCTTGCCGACCCCTGCGTGGTAGGCGATCACGTCGGCCTCGCCGATCAGCCGGGCGGCCTTGCGGGTGATCAGCTCGGGGTCGCCGGGGCCGAGCCCGACGCCGTAGAGACGGCCGGTCATTCCTGCTCCTGGGCGAGTGCGTTGAGGGCGGAGGCGGTCATCGCGGAGCCGCCCCGGCGGCCGCGGACGGTCAGGAACGGGATGTCGATGCCGTGGTCGTCGGCGAAGGCGGCCAGCGCGTCCTTCGACTCGGCGGCGCCGATGAACCCGACCGGGCAGCCGATGATCGCGGCCGGCCGGGGAGCCCCGTCGGCCAGCATCTCGAGCAGGTGGAACAGTGCGGTCGGGGCGTTCCCGATGGCCACCACCGATCCTTCGAGCCGGTCGCCGAGCAGCGAGAAGGCGGCCGCCGACCGCGTCGTGCCGAACTCTCGCGCCAACCCGGGGACGCGCTCGTCGCGCAGAAGGCAGACCACGTCGTTGTCGCGGGGGAGCCGGGCTCGGGTGACACCCGAGGCGACCATGTGGGCGTCGGTGATGATCGGCGCGCCGGCGCCCAACGCGTCGCGCGCAGCCCGCACCAGACCCGGATGGATGACCAGGTCACCGGTCAGGTCGGTCTGCCCGGTGCCGTGCACCATGCGGACGGCGACCTTCTCGGCATCGGCCGGGAGGTGGTCGAAGCGCGACTCCGCGCGGATCGTCGCGAACGAGTCGACGTAGATCGCGGAGCCGTCGTCGATGTAGTCGTAGCAGCGCGGGGGCCGGGACGGTGCAGCCGGTGCGGACATGTTCACTCCTCGGGGTTCTCGCCCCAATGCGGCAGTGTGCGGGATTGTCCTGGCGTCAGTGTCTGGCTTGGCCCTCTCGGGCTTCACAGTGGCGGAACCGCCCCGGACTCGCACCGGGTTCCTGGCTCCAGAACGGGCTCAGACTACGCGTTGACGACGAGCACGCTGCGCCACGGTGTGACCACGAGATGCTGCGGAGCGTCCACGAGCAGGCGCTGGACGAGCGAGCGGGTCAGCAACCCGTCGGGTACGGCGACGTGCTCGACGCGGTGGGTGAGTGCGCCGTACGCCGGTGGCCGGGCATGCACGCGCGTACGGGGATCGCGTGGATGCGCCTCGGGTGGCGCGGACAGCTCGTCGACGTGCCACGCAGCCGAGGCACCTTGTCCGCGCACGGTGAGGAACGCCCGGGCCAGCCCGACCAGGCGTGCGGCTGATTCGTCCAGGGGCACCACCGGCCCCCAGGCGCGGGTGCCGATGCGCAGCTGGCACTCGGTCTCGGAGACCGCGACCAGGCCCAGGTCGAGCGGGCGATCCAGGAGGTCGCCGCGACCGTCATCGAGGACGAAGAGGAAACGCCCCGGCAGGGCGGCCAACGAAGGGTGGGCGCACAGGCCCTCGTCGAGTGCTCGGGCGACCGGACGCAGGTTGGCCCGGCCACTGCGCGGAACATCCCAGTCACCTGGTGCCTGCGATGTTCCACGTTGGTCCGGGAGCAGCCCGCTGAGTGGCGAGACCATGATGTTCCGGACCAGCTCGTGGGTGGGCGAGGGCAGCAGGCCGGTCGCCTCGATGGCGGCCACCACCTCGGGCGCCAGGCAGCCGTCGTCGGTGGGAAGGGCACGCAGCTGCAGGTTGGCGCGCTTGGTCAGGTGCACGGTGCCGTCGCCGTACGTCGTCGCGACGTCGAGCAGCTGGGCCAGCGCTGCGGGCGTGATCTCACCACCGACCAGGCGCAGCCGCACGAGCGCACCGTCATCGGCCGGCCAGGGGCGCAGGACTCCCGGGCACAGGTCAGCGCGATGGCGTGCTGCTGGCGAACTCACGGCGGCATCGTCCCACGGCGCCCGGAACTGGCGACGGGTCGCCCGGAACTCACGACGGGTCGCCCAGAACTGGCGACGGGTCGACGCGGTGGGCGGGGGCGTTGATACGGTGCCAGTGCCGTGGTGTTCGGGAAGCCGGTTCGATGCCGGCGCGGCCCTCGCCACTGTAACCGTCGAGTTGACGGCCCTTGCGGTGCTCACCCCTGAGAACGGGGAGGGCGCCGGACCACTGGGAGAAGTCCCGGGAAGGTCGGCCAGAGACGCTGAGACGGAAGCCAGGAGACCGGCCACGGCGCGTCATGTTCCACGAGGGTTTGGAGACCGCCGGTGACGGCACTCGTATTGGTTGGAATGTCCGTCCGTGAGGCCGACGCGCGCAACCGGCTGACGGCAGTTGCCGCGCGCCACGACGGCACCGTCGCGTTCCTGCAGATGGGCGATCCGTCGCTGGACCGTGAGCTGACCCGGCTGGCCGACGCCGGCGCCACACACATCACGCTGGTCGGGGTCAGCCTCGGCACCCTCGCACCCGCGAACTCGTGGCTGCGTCGGATCGCCTCGCACTGGTGGCGCGAACGGGCCGGTGAGCCTCCGGTGATCGAGGTGGCCACGGCGATGATGCGCAACGATCTCGACCTCGATCTCGTCCTCGACGTCACCCGCCCCATCGCGGGCACCGAGGCGCCGTTGACCTCGGCGGCCTGGGAGGACGTGCCGGGCCACCGTCACCAGCTGTTCGTCTGCCGGGGGCCGCGCTGCACGGCGCTCGGCTCGGACAAGACCGCGGAGGCCTTCGCCCTCGAGCTGATGCGTCTCGAGCAGGGGGACGACGAGGTGCTGATCACCCAGACCGGCTGTCAGTTCCCCTGCAACCACGCACCCGTCGTCTCGGTGCAGCCCGACGACGTCTGGTACGGCGGCGTCACGCCCGACGTCGCCCGCACCATCGCCACCGACCACCTCGTCACACACCAACCCGTCGAGGCGTACCGCCTGCCGCGACAAATCCAGTCCGACGACGCTCGGACGATGAACCTCCAGGAGAAGTCATGACTCGCATCGCCCTGCTCTCGACCTCGGACACAGACCTGCTCTCCGCACGCGCTGCCGGGCCCGACTTCGCACTCGGCAACCCGTCGCGCCTCGACGTCGAGGCTGACCTGCCCGGTGTGATCGAGGGTGCCGACCTCGTCGTCGTACGCATCCTCGGCAGCGCCCGCTCCTGGCAGGCCGGACTCGACACCGTGCTGGCCGCCGGCGTCCCCGTCGTCGTGCTGGGCGGTGAGCAGACCCCCGACGCCGAGCTGATGGGGCACTCGACCGTCCCGGTCGGTACGGCGGCCGAGGCCCACGCCTACCTTGCCCAGGGCGGGCCGGTGAACCTGACCAACCTGCACGCGTTCCTCTCCGACACGGTGCTGCTGACCGGTGAGGGCTTCGAGGCCCCGCAGGTGGTCCCCGAGTGGGGCTGGTCGGAACGCCCGTCGCCCGCGGGCGAACCGGGCACGGCGAGGGTCGGAGTGCTCTACTACCGGGCCCACGAGGCCAGCGGCAACAACGCGTTCGCGCACGCGCTGGCCGACGCGATCGACGCCACCGGTGAGGCGGTCGGCCTGCCGATCTTCTCCTCGTCCCTGCGCGCCGCACCCGACGAGCTGTACGACGCCCTCGGCACCCTCGATGCGGTGATCGTGACGGTGCTCGCCGCGGGTGGCACCACGCCGGGCACCGCGAGCGCCGGTGAGGACGACGAGGCGTGGGACGTCGAACGCATGAAGGCGCTCGACATCCCTGTCCTGCAAGGGCTCTGCCTCACCTCGAGCCGCGCCGAGTGGGAGGAGAGCGACGACGGCGTGACCCCGCTCGACTCGGCCAACCAGATCGCGATCCCCGAGTTCGACGGGCGGATCATCACCGCCCCGTTCTCGTTCAAGGAGATCGACGAGGACGGCCTGCCGCGCTACGTCGCCGACGAGGAGCGCTGCGCCCGGGTGGCCGGAATTGCGGTCAACCACGCGCGCCTGCGCCACATCGAGCCCAAGGACCGCCGGCTCGCGCTGATGCTGTCGGCGTACCCGACCAAGCACAGCCGCATCGGCAACGCGGTCGGCCTGGACACCCCGGTCTCGACGATCCGGCTGCTCCGCAAGCTGCGCGACGCCGGCTACGACCTCGGTGCGCCCGCACGTTCGACGGAGGGGGCCACGTTCGACGTCCACGAGCTCCTCGCCATGGACGACGACACCGCCGCCGGCAACGCACTGATCCACGCCCTGATCGCGGCCGGCGGCCAGGACGAGGAGTGGCTCACCTCCGCCCAGCTCGACGAGAGCCATGTGCGAATCCCCAAGCAGGACTACGAGAAGTGGACTGCCGACCTCCCGGACGAGCTCAAGGAAGAGATCGTCGAAGCGTGGGGAGCTGCCCCCGGCACGTTGTTCGTCAACGACCAGCAGGAGATCGTGCTGGCCACGCTCCGGGCCGGCAACATCGTCCTGATGATCCAGCCGCCGCGCGGGTTCGGTGAGAACCCGGTGGCGATCTACCACGACCCCGAGCTGGCCCCCAGCCACCACTACCTCGCGGCGTACCGCTGGGTCGAGAAGGGCTTCCGCGCCCACGCCGTCGTGCACCTCGGCAAGCACGGCTCGATGGAGTGGCTGCCCGGCAAGAACGCCGCCCTGGCCGCCACCTGCGCGACCGACGCGGTGATCGGCAACCTGCCGCTGATCTACCCGTTCCTGATCAACGACCCGGGCGAGGGCGCCCAGGCCAAGCGCCGCGCGCACGCCACCATCGTCGACCACCTGATCCCGCCGATGGCGCGCGCCGAGTCGTACGGCGACATCGCCAAGCTCGAGCAGCTCCTCGACGAGTACGCCAACATCGCCGCGATGGACCCGCCCAAGCTGCCGATGATCCGGGCCCAGATCTGGACGCTCATGCAGGCCGCCCAGATGCACAAGGACCTCGGCCTCGAGGCCCAGCCCGGCGACGAGGAGTTCGACGACTTCATCATGCACGTCGACGGCTGGCTGTGTGAGGTGAAGGACGCGCAGATCCGCGACGGCCTGCACATCCTCGGCCAGGCACCCGAGGGCGAGGCCCGGGTCAACCTGGTGCTCGCGATCCTGCGGGCCACCCAGATCTGGGGCGGCACCCAGGCCTCCCTGCCCGGCCTGCGGCACGCCCTCGGACTGGGTCTCGATACGACCCCTCGTTCCTCGGGATCTACTCGACCACCGAGTGAGCCGACGACAACCGAGGTCGACGCCATCGAGACACGCGCCAAGGCCCTGGTCCAGGGCATGGAGGACGCCGACTGGCAGCCGGACGCAGTGGCCCGGGTGATCGCCCGGCACGAGTCCGAGAGCGCTCCCGAGGTCGCGGCCATCCTCGGCTTCGCCGCCACCCAGGTCGTGCCCCGGCTGGCGAAGACCACCGACGAGCTCGATGCCGTGCTGCACGCCCTCGACGGCGGGTTCATCCCGGCCGGCCCGAGCGGATCGCCGTTGCGCGGGCTGGTCAACGTGCTGCCGACCGGGCGCAACTTCTACACCGTCGACCCCCGCGCCGTCCCGTCGCGCCTGGCCTGGGAGACCGGTGTCTCGATGGCCGAGTCGCTCGTGCAGCGCTACCTCACCGAGACGGGGGAGTACCCGAAGTCGGTCGGCCTCTCGGTGTGGGGCACCAGCGCCATGCGCACCTCCGGCGACGACATCGCCGAGGTCCTCGCCCTGATCGGCATCCGCCCCGAGTGGGACCCCGCGTCGCGTCGGGTCAACGGACTGACCGTGATCCCGCTCGACGAGCTGGGCCGCCCGCGCGTCGACGTCACGGTCCGCATCTCCGGGTTCTTCCGTGACGCCTTCCCCCACGTGATCGCCATGCTGGACGACGCGATCCGGATGGCCGCCGAGCTCGACGAGCCGCTCGACCAGAACTTCGTCCGGGCCCACGCCCAGGCCGACCTGGCCGAGCACGGCGACGTACGCCGCTCCACGACCCGCATCTTCGGCTCCCGCCCGGGCGCGTACGGCGCGGGCATCCTGCAGGTCATCGAGTCCGGCAACTGGCGCGACGACAAGGACCTGGCCGAGGTCTACACCCAGTGGGGTGGCTTCGCCTACGGCCGTGGCCTCGACGGCGCCCCGGCCGCCGACGCCATGCAGGCCAACTACCGCCGGATCAACGTGGCCGCGAAGAACATCGACACCCGCGAGCACGACATCGCCGACTCCGACGACTACTTCCAGTACCACGGCGGCATGATCGCCACCGTCCGCGCGCTCACCGGCAACACCCCGCGGGCGTACGTCGGCGACTCCACCACGCCCGACGCCGTCCGCACCCGCACGTTGGCCGAGGAGACCGCCCGCGTCTTCCGGGCCCGGGTGGTCAACCCACGCTGGATCGGTGCGATGCAGCGGCACGGCTACAAGGGTGCGTTCGAGCTGGCCGCCACCGTCGACTACCTCTTCGGGTTCGACGCCACCGCCGGCGTCGTCCACGACTGGATGTACGACGCGCTCGCACGCGAGTACGTCCTCGACGAGACCAACCAGGAGTTCATGAAGGACGCCAACCCCTGGGCGCTGCGCGGCATCATCGAACGGCTGCACGAGGCCGCCGAGCGCGACCTGTGGGCCGAGCCCGACCCCGAGGTGATCGCCGCCATGCAGCAGGTCTACCTCGACCTCGAGGGTGACCTCGAGGACCGCGGGTGACCCGCCGCGTGCGCCTCGTCGGGATCGGCTCGGGCCACCCCGATCAGCTCACCCTGGCGGCCGCGGCCGCGATAGAGGGCGTCGACTTCGTCATCGCGGCGGCGAAGTCCGCCGAGGACCCGCTGCTCGAGTCTCGCCGAGAGATCTGCCGTCGGCACGGCAACCCCGAGCTGGTGCCGGTCCCCGACCCGCCGCGCGACCGCAACGACCCGGCCGACTACACCGGCGCGGTCGGTGACTGGCACGACGCCCGGGCCGCGGCGTACGAGAAGGTGCTGCTCGAACGCGACGGCGACGCGGCGTTCCTGGTGTGGGGAGACCCGGCCTTCTACGACTCCACGATTCGCATCGTCGAGCGCATCCTGGCCCGCGGCAACGTCACGTTCGACTACGACGTGCTGCCCGGCATCTCCAGCCTGCAGGTGCTGGCCGCGGCACACCGCATCGTGCTGCACGAGGTCGGCCAGCCGATCCTGGTCACCACCGGGCGACGGCTGGCCGAGGCAGTCGACCAAGGGCACGACAACCTCGTCGTCATGCTCGACGGCTCGCTGTCCTGCACGACGTTGAAGGACCAACCCGGCTGGCACATCTGGTGGGGGGCGAACCTCGGGACCCCCGACCAGGCGTTGGTCGCCGGGCCCCTGGTCGACGTACTCCCCGAGATCGAGGCCGCCAGGGCGCACGCGAAGGCGACGTCCGGCTGGGTGATGGACACCTACCTGTTGCGCCGCTCCTGAAATGGCAGTGAGCGGGTGGCCGTCGAAACAGCCACCCGCTCACCAGGGGTCAGTTGCCCTCGCGCACTCGCGTGATCTCGGGCTCCTCGCTGGGCCCGCCCCCGGGTGCGCGGGTCGTGTCATCGGCCTGCTCGTTGTCCTGGACGGTGCGCTCCAGGGTGAGGTTCTCGCCCGTGGCGGGGTCGAACAGGTGGATCTTGGACGCGTCGACCCAGATCCTGGCGTCGTCGCCGGCGGCCACCATGGACGCGCCGTCGAGAGAGACCACGAGCTGGGTGCGCATCGACTCGCCGTCGAGGTCCTTCTCGAGCTGGGTCAGCTGCTCCTGCACCTCGGGCGGGGCCTCGAACGGGATGTAGGCGTAGGCCTCGTTGCCGAGCCACTCCACCACGTCGACCTTGGCACTGAACGTGGAGCCCTCGTCGGCGTTCGCCGCCACGGAGGCGTCCTCGAAGTGCTCGGGCCTGATGCCGGCGATGAGCAGCCCCTTGCCCTGCGCCTTTGCCGCCTTGTCCGGCGGAAGGTTCACCTTGCCGAACGGCAACGAGATGGTGTTGCCCTCGACGGTGGCGGGCAGGAAGTTCATCGGCGGCGAGCCGATGAAGCCGGCCACGAACAGGTTGTTCGGCTGGGTGTAGAGCTCGCGCGGGGTGGCCAGCTGCTGCAGGATGCCTCGCTTGAGCACGGCGACCCGATCGCCCAGCGTCATCGCCTCGGTCTGGTCGTGGGTGACGTAGACCGTGGTGATGCCCAGGCGCTTCTGGAGCCGCGAGATCTCGGTGCGCATCTGGCCACGGAGCTTGGCGTCGAGGTTCGACAGCGGCTCGTCGAAGAGGAACGCGTCGGCCTCGCGGACGATCGCCCGCCCCATCGCGACTCGCTGGCGCTGACCGCCTGACAGGTTGCCGGGCTTGCGGTCGAGGTGCTCGTCGAGCTCGAGCGTCTTGGACGCGTGGCGCACCTTCTCGTCGATCTCCTTGTCGGGAACCTTGGCGAGACGGAGCGGGAACGCGATGTTCTCGTAGACGGTCAGGTGAGGGTAGAGCGCGTAGTTCTGGAAGACCATCGCCAGGTTGCGCTCCTTGGGGGCGAGGTCGTTGACCCGTCGTTCGCCGATCATCATGTCGCCCGACGAGATGTCCTCGAGCCCCACGATCATCCGCAACAGGGTCGACTTGCCGCACCCGGACGGCCCGACGAGGATCACGAACTCCCCGTCGGCCACGTCGATGCTGACGTCGTTGACCGCCGGGAACCCGTCGCCGTACTTCTTGACGATGTTCTTCATCTGGATCTTGGCCATGAGGTTCTCCCTAACCCTTCACTGCGCCGGAGGTCAGACCGGCGACGATCTTGCGCTGGAACACCAGCACGATGACGATGATCGGGATCGTGGCAATCACGGCCCCGGCGGCGAGCAGGGATGCCGGCCGGTTGAACGGGTCGGCGCCGACGAAGAACGACAGCGCCGCTGGGATCGGTCTGGCGTTCTCGGTGGAGGTCAGCGAGATCCCGAAGACGAAGTCGTTCCAGGCGAAGAAGAAGGTCAGGATCGCGGCGGTGAACACACCGGGTGCCGCGAGCGGGACGATGATCTTGCGGAACGCCTGCCATGACGTGGCGCCGTCGACCTGGGCGGCCTGCTCGAGCTCCCACGGGATCTCCCGGAAGAACGCGGTGAGGGTCCAGATCGCCAACGGCAACGTGAAGCTCATGTAGGGGATGATCAGCCCCGGCCAGGTGTCGTAGAGGCCGAGCGTGCGCCACATGTCGAAGAGCGGGCCGACCAGGGAGACCACCGGGAACATCGCGATCGCCAGTGCCGTGGTGAGCACGAACTTCTTGCCCTTGAACTCGAGCCGGGCGATGGCGTAGGCGGCCAGCGTGCCGAGGATGACCGAGGCCACCGTGGCGATCAGCGCGATGCCGACCGAGTTGAGGATCGCCCGGCGGAACTGCTCGTTGTCCCAGACGTCGATGTAGTTCTGCCAGCCGGCGTTGGTGCCTTCGGCGGGCAGGAACCCGGGGTTGCCCACCGTGATGGACTCCTGCGTCTTGAACGACAGCGAGATGATCCAGGCCACTGGCAGCAGGCACCACACCAGGATCAGGAGGCACCCGACTGCGGTTCCGAGTTTGCGCACCATGTCTCAGCCCTCCTGCCGTGCCGCGGCGAGGTCGACGCGGAACAGTTTGACGATCAGCCAGGCGATCAGCAGCACGGAGAGGAAGAGCAGCACGGAGAGTGCCGATCCCATGCCGAGCTGGAACTGCTCGATGGTCTGCCGATAGGTCAGGAACGAGATCGACTCCGTCCCGGACGCACCATTGGTCATCACGAAGATGTTGTCGAAGATGCGGTAGGCGTCGAGGGCCCTGAAGAGTACGGCGACCATGATGGCTGCCTGCATGTTGGGCAGGATCACCTTGAACAGTCGTTGGGTCCAGGAGGCACCGTCCACCTTGGCGGCCTCGATCATGTCCTCCGAGACCTGGGCGAGCCCGGCCAGCAGCAGGAGTGACATGAACGGTGTGGTCTTCCAGATCTCGGAGACCATGATCGCGATCACCGCCGGTGTGGTCTCACCGAACCAGTTGAACTGTTCGCTGATGCCCGGCAGCCACCCGTTGACGAAGCCGTTCTGGTAGCTGAACGCGAACTGCCAGGCGAAGCCCGAGACCACGGTGATGATGCCGTAGGGGATCAGGATCGACGTGCGGATGAGCCCGCGGGCGAAGATCACCCGGTGCATCACCATCGCGAAGACGAACCCGATCACGAGCTCGACGGAGACGGTGACCAGCATGTAGAGGACGGTCACCCCGGTGTCGCGCCAGAACAGCGGGTCGGTCAGTGCGGTGATGTAGTTGCTCAGCCCGACGAACTCGCGGTCGTCGGGTGCGGTGAGGGTGTAGTTGAACACCGAGAGGTAGAGCGCCCGGAGCATCGGGAACGCGGTCACCAGCAGCATCACGAAGATGGCCGGTGCCACCAGCTTCTGGCCCAGGCTGTTCTCCGCCCTGGCCCGGTCACTTGCCCGGACCTTGCCCTTGCCCCGGGCAGGCTTCTCGACGGTTGCCGTGCTCACAGGAGTGCCTTTCCGTTGAGGACGTCCGAGAGGAAGTCGGCCGAGTCACCCGGAGTGGAGTCCGGATCGACGTCGAAGGGAGAGTGCCACTGGCTCTGGATCGCAGCCGAGATCGTGGCGTAGTAGGCGCTCTTGGGCCGGGGTCCGCCGGTGTCGACGCTCTCCCGGAAGAGCTTGAGCAGATCCGGCGGATAGGCCTTGGCCAGTGCCGGGTCCTCGTACGCCGACGCGCGGGCCGGCATCAGGCCGGACTCGACGGCCAGCGCCACCTGGGCCTCCGTGTTGGTCACGCACTCCGCCGCCGCCATCGCGAAGTCGGGGTGCTCGGAGTAGGCGCCGACGCCGATGTCGATGCCGCCGATCGGCGGCTTGGAGTCCTCGCCGGCCACGGTCTCGGGGTAGCGGGCGTAGCCGAGGTCGCCGAACGCGTCCTTGTCGACCGGGCCGCCCGGCTTGCCGATCACGCCCTCGTAGTTCTTGTAGACGAAGGTCCAGTTCGTCATGAACTCGCCCGGGGCCCCCTCCGGGAACATCGCGCCCAGGCTGGTGCCCTCGTTGGAGGTCGACAGGTCAGGCTGCTTCGCGTCGGAGTCGGCGAGCTGCTTGATCACCTCGGCGGCCTTCTTGCCGGCATCGGAGTCGATGTCGATCTTGGCGTCCTTGCCGGCCTCGTTGTCGGAGATGATGTCGCCGCCCGCGCCCTGGATCAGCGCGTTGATCCACACGACGTACGCCTCGTACTTGTTGGCCTGGACGCCGACCGTGCCGCCGGCCTTCTCGGCGGCTTCGATGACCTCGCTCCAGGTCACCGGCTTGGTCATGTCGAGTCCTGCCTTCTCGGCCAGCGACTTGCGGTACCAGAGCACCTGGGTGTTGGCCCACTGCGGGAACGCGTACACCGCGTCGTCCCACTTGACGGTCTCGGCGGCACCGGTGAGGACGTCTTCGTCGACCGCCTTGGCCGCCGTGTCCTCGGGGAGCTTCTCCAGCCACCCGGCGTTGGCGAACTCGGCGACGAACACGGGGTCGAGGCTCATCAGGTCGGTCGACGAGTCCTTGGCGGCGAGCCGGCGAGCGAGCTGCATGCGCTGATCCGTTGCACCGGACGGCAGCAGCTGGATCTCGATGTCATAGTCGTCGGTGCTGCACTGCTTGGCCAGCTTGGTCAGGGTCTCGACACCGTCGGGATTGACGTACCAGTTGAGCGTCGGCGGGCCGGAGTCGTCTCCGAACGCCGAGCAGGATGTCAGCAGACCGGCCGTACAAGCCAGTGACGCTAGGGCCGCAATGGTGCGACGCGAGCGCCCTCTGTGCGTTGAGGGTTGCTTCACGAGTGCCTCCCTGTCGTGGTCTACCTCACACTCGACCTCTTGCGCCGATTTGGCAAGCCACTTGTAGGGGGTTGCGACACCTGCTAGGGCGGATCAGATGTTGCCGCGGTCCGCCGTACGACGGATGGCGTCGGTCACTGATTCCCAGAGCTCGGGTGGCAGGTCGTGGCCCATGCCGTCGACGAGCAGGAGCTCCGACCCGGGGATCGCCGCGGAGGTCGCCCGACCACCGGAGACGTGCACCATGCGGTCGCGCAGTCCGTGGATGACCTGGCTGGGAATCGTCAACGAGTGCAGGGCTTTCGAGCGGTTCGGCTGGGTCAGCACGGCCATCATGTGGCGCAGGACGCCGGGCCCGTTGAGGCCGCGGTCGAAGGTGTCCTCGGCCCGCTTCGTGGCCCGCTCGGTCGGCTCCGGGTAGCTGGGGGAGCCGATCAGCTTCGCGAACGCCACGGACGTGTCGACGTACGCCTGACGGTCCACCTGCTTGCCGGCCAGCAGTCGCGGCAGCAGCTTGGGGTCCTGCCACCCGACGCTGCGCTTGCCGGTGGTCGACATGATCGACGTCAGCGAACGCACCCGGCCCGGGTGGTCGAGGGCCATCGTCTGCACGATCATGCCGCCCATCGAGATACCCACCACGTGGGCGGAGTCGATGGCGAGGTGGTCGAGCAGGCCGACGCCGTCGGAGGCCATGTCCGAGATGCCGTACGGCGCCGCGCCCCGGCCGGTGAGGAAGGCCCGGACCAGGTCGGGCCGACGGACCCGACCGCGCACGTGGGAGGACTTGCCGGTGTCGCGGTTGTCGTAGCGGATGACGTGGAAGCCCTTGCCGGCAAGGAGCTTGCAGAACTCGTCGTCCCACCAGATCATCGGCCCGCCCAGGCCCATCACCAGCAGCAGGGGGTCGGCGGAAGGATCGCCGAAGGTCTGGTAGCACAGCTCGACACCGCCGCCGACGGGGGCGAACAGTTCTTCGGAGACATGGACGTCGCTCATGCATTCATCCAACACGACGCTCCGAGAGGAGCGGGAATTGCCTGTCCGCGGGGTCCTGCCGTTCTACGGTGGCGACGTGGCGAACAGCATCGGCGACTTCCTGGCACCTGCGGGCTACCACCAGCCCGGGGCGCTCAGTCTGGTCCGTGAGCTCAGCGTGTGGCCCGAGGCCGGGCGCGCGATCCGGCGCTCCCTCGCCGACAAGCGTGAGCTGTTGGGCACTCCCTACGTCAGCCGCGCTCCGCAGCGCTCGATCGAGCCAGTCCTGCTGGTGCCGGGATTCCTGGCCGGCGACTACACGCTGCGGCTCATGGCGCACACGCTGCGCCGCCACGGCTACCGCACCTACCGCTCCCACATCCACACCAACGTGTCGTGCCTGACCACCAACGCGGCACTTCTCGAACGGCGCCTCGAGGCGATCGCCACCAAGCGCGACAGCCGGGTCCGCATCGTCGGGCACTCACTGGGCGGCATGCTCGCCCGCGGGCTGGCCGTACGCCGACCCGACCTGGTGTCCGGCATCATCACGATGGGCAGCCCGATGATGGCGCCCGGCACCGCCCATCCGTTGCTGCTCGGTGCCGCCGACGTGCTCGTCCGGCTCAACCAGGTCGGCGTACCAGGGGTGATGGGGGAGTCCTGCGTCCGCGGTGACTGCGCACGCTCGGCCTGGCACGAGTCGCGTCAGCCGATCCCGTCAGGCGTCGACTTCACCTGCATCTGGTCGGCCGGTGACGGGCTGGTCGACCCGGCGTCGTGCGTGGACCCGTTGGCGACGTCGATCGAGGTGCATGCCAGTCACATCGGCATGGCGATCGATCCGCGGGTGGCCGACCACGTGGTCGCCGAGCTGGCCGCCCAGCGCCGAACCACCCGCGCCGCAGCCCCCGCCGACACCGCCTGACCCCACCGCATGTAATGCGCCGTCCGTGCCGCTGTGCACCCTGCTGACGGGGGTGGAAGTGTCAACAGGGGCGCACAAGTGCCGACGTACACGGGCTCCCGCCGGCGTACGCCGACTCCCCGCCGACCGACTGTGCTCAGTCGAAGTCGATGGCGCTGTAGGCGCGCAGCTTGCGCAGGCGGTGCTCGCTGGTGATGTTGCGGATCGTGCCGCTGCGCGAGCGCATGACCAGTGAGTGCGTGGTCGCCCCGCCCGCGCGGTAGCGGACCCCCTTGAGCAGCTCGCCGTCGGTGATGCCGGTGGCCACGAAGAAGCAGTCGTCACCGGTGACCAGCTCGTCGGTGGTCAGGATCGCGTCGAGGTCGAGCCCGGCATCGATCGCGCGCTGGCGCTCCTCGTCGTCGGTCGGCCACAGGCGACCCTGGATGGTGCCGCCGATGCACTTCATCGCGCAGGCGGTGATGATGCCCTCGGGAGTGCCGCCGACGCCCATCAGCAGGTCGATACCGGTGTCGGGGCGGGCCGCCATGATTGCGCCGGCGACGTCGCCGTCGCTGATGAACTTGATGCGGGCACCGGTCGCCCGGATCTCCTCGACGAGGTCCGCGTGGCGCGGACGGTCGAGGATCACGACGGTGACGTCCTCGGGGCTCGAGCCCTTGGCCTTCGCGACGAGGTTGATGTTCTCGGCGGCGGGCAGACGAATGTCGACCACGTCTGCGGCCTCGGGTCCGGTGACCAGCTTGTCCATGTAGAACACGGCCGACGGGTCGTACATCGTGCCGCGCGGGGCGACCGCGAGCACCGAGACCGCGTTGGTCATGCCCTTGGCGGCGAGGGTGGTGCCGTCGATCGGGTCGACCGCGACGTCGCACTCGGGGCCGCTGCCGTCGCCGACCTCTTCGCCGTTGTAGAGCATGGGGGCGTTGTCCTTCTCGCCCTCGCCGATCACGACGGTGCCCTTCATGCCGATGCTGGAGATCATCACGCGCATGGCGTTGACCGCCACGCCGTCCGCACCGTTCTTGTCGCCCCGGCCGACCCAGCGGCCAGCAGCCATCGCGGCCGCCTCGGTGACCCGGACCAGTTCCAGGGCGAGGTTGCGGTCGGGGGACTCGGGGGCAACACGGAACTCAGGGGGGCGCGTAGGCATGGGCGAATGCTATCGGCTCATCACGAGGGCGCGGTGTAGGACCGCACCGATGTCTGCTTGACGGACAGCCACACCACCCGTCCGACCGACAGTCCGAGCTCGACGGCGGCCGCCGGCGTCACGTCGGCGAGGAGCTCCGGACCGTCGTCGGCCACGTGTACGACGACCCGCATCGCGGCGCCGTGCGGGGTGACCACGACGATCGTGCCCCGCCAGTGGTGCCGGGCCGAGCCGCTGGGTTCGTTCAGGTCGACCGTGACCGCCGTGGGCTCGAACGCACGCAGCTCGGTGCCGTCGCGCAGGACGTTGAGGCCCACGAGCCGGGCCACGTGGTCGGTGACCGGACGCTGGGTGACCTCGTCGGGGGTGCCGAACTGGGCCACCTCCCCGCCGTCGAGCACCAGCACCCGGTTCGCCACGGTCAGGGCGTCGAGCGCGTCGTGGGTGACCAGCAGCGAGATCCCCCCGAACTCGGCGAGGTGCCTGGCCAGCTCGATGCGCAGGGACGCCGCGACCCCGACATCGAGCCCGCTCATCGGCTCGTCGAGCAGCAGCAGGTCGGGTTCGGTGACCAGGGCCCGGGCGATCGAGACGCGTTGGGCCTGCCCGCCGGAGAGCTCTCCGGGTCTGCGGTGGGCGAGGTCGTCGACCCCGAGACGCGTCAGCCACTGCTCGGCGCGACGCAGCGCCTCGGCCTTCGGTACGCCGCGGGCCCGGGGTCCGAAGGCCACGTTGTGCCGGGCATCGAGGTGGGGAAACAGCAGCTGGTCCTGGAACACCATGCCGACGCCGCGCTCCCGAGTGGGCACGCCGGTGAGGTCCACGCCGTCGAGCGTGGCGTGGCCGCGCGCGGGCACGAGACCGGCCAGCGCCTTGACCAGGCTCGACTTGCCCGCGCCGTTAGGACCGATCACCGCGATCACGTCGCCGCGGTCGGCGTCGAGCACAGCGTGGACCCGGCCGGGCACCTCGAGGTCGAGCGACAGGGCGCTCATCGGGCCACCAGCCAACGGTCGCGCAGGGCCACCAGCACGACGATCGAGAAGACCAGCAGCACCAGGCTCAGCGACCTGGCGGCCTCGGGCTCGGAGTTGATCGAGACGTAGATCAGCGTCGGCATCGTCTGCGTGGTGCCGGGGTAGTTGCCGGCGAAGGTGATGGTGGCGCCGAACTCACCGATGGAGCGGGCCCAGCCCAGCATGATCCCGGCCAGGATGCCGGGCATCGCCAAAGGCACGGTGACCGCGCGGAAGGTGAGCCAGCGCGTGGCGCCCAGTGTGGCGGCCGCGGCGTCGTACTCACGGCGTGCGGTGCGCAGGGCGCCCTCGATGCTGAGTACGACGAACGGCAGCGCGACGAACGTGTGGGCCAGGACCACGCCGGCCGTCGTGTAGGGGAGGGAGAAGCCGGTCAGCTCTCGCAGGGGTTCGCCGATGAAGCCCGTGCGGCCGAAGGCGCTGGCCAGCGCGACGCCGGCGACCACCGGGGGCAGCACGAGCGGCACCGTGACCAGGGTGCGCACGACCCCGCGCCCGGGGAACTCGACCCGGGCCAGCACCCAGGCCAGCGGCAGCCCGAGCACGAGGCAGATGGTCATCGCGACCGTGGCGGTGAGCACCGAGAGCCACATGGCCTCGCGCAGCTCCGGCGAGGCGAGCTGCTCGCCGAGCAGGGACCACGGCGTGCCCGCGACGAGCGTGACGAGGGGGAGCAGCAGGAGCAGGGTGCCGAGGGCGGCCGGGACCAGCAACCTGACCGGCGGTCGCCCGAGGGGGTCGGTCACGGCTTCCCGAAGCCCGCGTCGTCCAGGATCTTACGACCCTCGTCGGAGCTCACGAAGTCGACCCACTCCTGGGCCAGGTCGCCGCTGTCGTTCTGGTCGAGCGGGGCGATGAAGTAGGGGTTGAGCTGCTCGGCGGCGCCGGGCACGTCGAAGACCAACACGTCGTCGCCGGCGGCGACCGCGTCGCTGGCGTAGACGAAGCCGGCGTCGGCCTCACCCGAGGTGATCTTGGCCAGCACGGACTTCACGTCGACCTCCAGGCTCCTGGGCTCCGCCGTCACCTTGTTCTCCTCCAGCAGGCTCAGGGCGAGCCGACCACACGGTACGTCGTCCGCACAGCGCACCCAGTCGGTGTCGGCGAGGTCGTCGAACCCGGTGATCTTCGCGGGGTTGTCGGCCGGGACGACCAGGACGAGCTCGTTGGTCGCGAACTGCATCCGGTCCGCGGCCAGTGCGTCGCCGTCCTCGGCGATGGTCATGGACTTCTCGTCGGCGGTGGCCAGCACGTCGCCGGGGGCGCCGTCGACGCCCTGCTCGGCCAGGGTCGTGCTGGAGCCGAAGTTGAACTTCACGTCCACGCCGTCGTGCTCGTCCTCGAACGTCGAGGCCAGCGTCTCGAAGGTCCCGGTGAGGGAGGCTGCGGCCAGCACGGTCAGCTGCTTCTCGTCGTCATCGGAGGAGCAGGAGGTCAGGGGGAGCAGGGTGAGGACGGAGACGGCGATCAGTGGGCGCATGCGCATCAGGGGTTCAGTGCCTCTCGATCACGACGTTGGTGGACTTCACGGACGCGACGGCGCGCACGCCCGGTTCGAGGCCGAGCTCGGCGGCGGCCTCGCTGCTCATCAGGCTGACCAGCCGGTAGGGGCCGCAGATCATCTCGACCTGCGCCATCACGGTGTCCCTGACGACCTTGGTGACGATTCCCGACAGCCGGTTGCGCGCGCTGACCGTCGTGCTCCGGGGGTCGTCCCGGTCGGGCCGGTCGGCCAGCTCTGTGGCCAGGGCCGCGAGGTCGGTGCCACGGATGGTGGTCGGGCTGCCTTCCGTGCCGGCCACGGAAGGGAGGCGCCCGCCGTCGATCCAGCGACGCACGGTGTCGTTGCTGACGGCGAGGACTTCTGCCGCTTCCGCTATTCGGTAGGTGGTCACGCGGCGAGTATTCCGCATCTGCGGCTTTCCTGCCCAGACAGTCCGCGAAATTGCTCCTGACGACCAGGCCGGCCGAGCTCGTTCGGGCCAGCCGTTCAGGCCGGGGGCGCCCAGGCCGGGTCGCGGCCGATGAAGCCCATCAGGCGGTCGACCACGGGGGCGTCATCGGCGACGGGCACGGCGGCGCCGTACTGCCCCGACGAGCGCAGCAGCTCCTCGATCGGCGCCATGCCCTCGAGGAGCGTGGCCGCGAAGTCCACGTCGAGGCCGTGCTCCTGGCCGGTCGCGGTCGAGAGGTCCCAGGTGTGCATGAAGACGTCGGCCGTGTAGAAGCGGTCCGCGGCGTCGGCCAGCCGGTGGGTGCCGGCGATCGGGTGGGTGAAGGACTCCTCGCCCCGGGTCTCGATCAGGTGTTGTACGGCGTCCGCATGGTGCTGCCACGCCGCCACCGGGTCGTCGGCAACGGCGGGACCGGCCGGCAGGGTGATTCCGCCCCCGCCCAGGAATCCCGGGAACCACTCGACCAGGTGGGCGACCACGTCGCGGGCCGTCCAGCCGGCCACGGGCGCGGGAGCCTCCCAGTCCGGGGTCGTTGCGACCCTGGCCGCGAAGGCGCCGGCGACCTCGCGGTGGCGGTCGGCCGCCGAGTCAGGCAGGGCCATCTCAGACCGACCCGTCGGCGAGCAGGGCGTCGAGCTTGGCGTAGCCCTCGTGGACCCCGACCTCCATGCCGCTCGACAGCATGCCGTCGCGGCTCTCGAACGAGTCGCACAACGAGAACGCGTGCATGCGGGTGCGGCCGTCGCCGAGGTCCTCGAAGGTCATCGTCTCCAGCGCGATGGCCTCGGGCATGCCCTCCCAGGTGAAGGTCTGGACCAGCTTGTTCTCGCCGACGTAGGGGAACGTGCCACGGAAGGCGAACTCCTCGTCCCCACGACCCGCGACGTAGCGGTAGGAGCCGAGCGTGCGGCAGTCCCACTGGTCGATCCGGGTCGTGAGCGAGTCGGGTCCGATCCACTTCGCGAACAGCTCGGGGTCCATGTGAGCCTTCATGAGCTGTTCGGGAGTGCCGGCGAAGTCGCGCCAGATGTGCACGGCGGGGACCTTCGGGTCGGCCTCGATCGCGGCCTCGGTGTAGCGGGCGGTCGGGTTCGTGGTGGTCATGATGCTGTTCCTTCCTTGCGGGTGGGGGTCTCTGCGGTCTTGTCCTCGTTCAGCTCGGCCAGCACGGCGTCGAGGCGGCTGAACCGTTCCTCGGCACGTTGGCGGTATCGCTCGATCCACTTCGTCATCAGGTCGAACACCTCTGCTTCCAGGTGCACAGGTCGACGCTGGGCCTCCCGGCTCCGGCTCACCAGTCCGGCGTCCTCGAGCACCTTCAGGTGCTTGGAGACCGCCTGGACGCTGACGTCGTACGGCGCCGCCAGGTCGTTGACCGTCGCGTCGGACTCGGTCAGACGAGCGACCATGTCGCGCCGGGTCGGGTCGGCCAGGGCGGCGAAGACCTTCGAGAGCTGGTCGGTCATGCGGACACCTTCTTCAACTGATTGGTTGAATAAACCGTACGACGACCAAGGTGCCTTGTCAACCGTTTGGTTGAATAGCCGCAGCGGTTCGCGGCGTGCACGACGTCACACACGCGGCGACCCGACGTGCGGCCGCCAGCGACCGCCGTGGCGGCAGGCGCTAGCGTTGCCGCGAAACCGTTCGACCCACAGCAGGAGCGCCGTGCACAACGCGAAGCACCACGACGACCGGCCCGCAGGTCGTCGTACGACGGACGCCGGGGTCGTGCGATGAGCCAGCAGCGTGGCGGCAGCCACTACTCAGGCAGCAGCATCGGCATGGTCGGCGCGATGATCGTGACTGTCGGCGTGATCCTGGTCTTCGTGATCTTCCGGTCGGTGACCCGCGACGACCTCGACGTCGAACGGGAAGCCATCGACTACCTGCCCGCCGTGCAGGGCCTCCAGAAGAGCGTGGACTTCAACCTCGCCTACCCGCCGAGGCTGCCCGAGGGCGCCAAGGCCGTCGACGTCGAGGGTGCGCTCGGTGCCGGCTGGTCGCTCGACATCCTGACCCATGACGACGAGTTCATCGGGGTCTACCAGGGCGCGGCTCCCGTTGAGGACTTCCTCAAGGAGTACGTCGACGACGATGCCGTCGACAAGGGCGACTCGGTCACCCTCAAGAGTGCGATCGCCCCGACCTGGCAGTCCTGGAAGGACGAGGACGGTGACTACGCGCTGACCGCGGAGCACGACGGCACGGTGGTGCTGGTCTTCGGGACCGCCGACCACGGCACGATCCAGCAGGTCGCCGAGTCGCTGGTGACCGAGCCGGTCACCTGAACCCCGAGGTTCCGCTCACTCGTCGTCGGTGGCCTCGACGGCTGCGTCGAGCCGCTTGCGGGCACCGTCGAGCCAGCCCTGGCAGGTGCGGGCCAGCTTCTCGCCGCGCTCCCACAACGCCAGTGACTCCTCGAGCGAGGTGCCACCGGCCTCGAGCCGCTGCACCACGGTGATCAGCTCCTCGCGGGCGCTCTCGTAGGACAGTTCTTCGTCAGTGGTCTGCTCAGGCATCTGCTTCCTCGGTGTCGACCTCGACCACGGGTGTCGCGGTCTCGATGCTGGTGGTGGTGGCGTGCACGCGTCCGTCGGCGACGCGCACGGAGATCTCGGCGCCCTCGTCGACGCCGGTGACGGACGTGAGGACGTGGCCGTCGGGCCCCTGCAGCACGGCGTACCCCCGGCGCAGGGTGGCCAGTGGCGACAGGGCCGTGGCCCGCGCGGCGTGGTGGGCGATCTCGTCGCCGGCCCGGTCGAGACGGTGGCGCACGCTGCGCCTGGCGCGGTCGCGGAGGTGCGCGACCTCGTCGGCCCGGTCGTCGAGCAGGTTGCGCGGGTCGGCCATCGCCGGCCTGCTGCGGATCGCCGCCAGCCCGGTCTGCTCGCGGTCGAGCCAGGCCAGCATCGAGGAGCGCAGACGTTGCCGGGCCTGGTCGATGCGCTGCGTCTCCTCGGCCATGTCGGGCACCACGCGCCGCGCGGCGTCGGTCGGTGTGGACGCACGCACGTCGGCGACCAGGTCGAGCAGCGGCTGGTCGGCCTCGTGGCCGATCGCGGAGACCACGGGCGTGCGGGCCTTGTGCACGGCGCGCAGCAGGCCCTCGTCGGAGAAGGGCAGCAGGTCCTCGACCGAGCCGCCGCCGCGGGCGATGACGATCACCTCGACCTCGGGGTCGGCGTCGAGCCTCTGCAGGGCCTCGGTCACCTCGAGCGGGCTGTTGTGTCCCTGCATGCGGGCGGCCGCGACCTTCACCTGCACCGACGGCCAGCGCCGGCGGGAGTTCTCGATCACGTCGCGCTCGGCGTCGGAGCCGGGGGAGGTGACCAGGCCGACGGTGTGCGGAAGGAACGGCAGCCTGCGCTTGAGCTCCATGCTGAACAGGCCCTCGGCGGCGAGCAGCTGGCGGCGTCGCTCGATGCGGGCCAGCAGCTCGCCGAGCCCGACCATGCGGATGCCGCGAGCCTGCAACGACAGCGTGCCGCGGACGGCGTAGAACGTCGGCTTGGCCTGGATCACCACACTGGCGCCCTCGACGACCGGAGGGTTCAGGCCGTCGAACAGCGTGCGCGAGCAGGTCACCGGGATGGAGATGTCGGCGACCGTGTCGCGCAACGTCAGGAACACGGTGTTGAGGCCGGGGCGGCGGCTCAGCTGGGCGATCTGGCCCTCGACCCACACCACGCCGAGCCGGTCGACCCAACCCGAGATCGCGTTGGCGATCTGCCGGACCGGGGCCGGTGATTCGAGGGAGGTCTCCATTGCCATGACCGCGAGCCTAGGGGAGGAGACCGACAGCCTGCCTCCGGCTCTCCACAGCGCCGACAGGGCGCGTACACCCGACGTCTAGACTCGGGCCCATGAGCACCGACCTCGGCACCCCTGCCGTCCTCAGTCCCGACGAGGCAGAACGCGCCGTACGCCTGGCCGCGCCGCGTGGCTACTGCGCCGGCGTCGACCGGGCCGTGATCACTGTCGAGAAGGCGCTCGACCTGTACGGCGCCCCTGTCTACGTCCGCAAGCAGATCGTGCACAACAAGCACGTCGTCTCCGATCTCGAGAGCCGTGGCGCCATCTTCGTCGAAGAGCTCGACGAGGTGCCCCAGGGGGAGACGGTGGTCTTCTCCGCCCACGGCGTCTCGCCCGAGGTGCACCGCCAGGCAGAGACCCGCAGCCTGAAGACCATCGACGCCACCTGCCCGCTGGTGACCAAGGTGCACCACGAGGCGAAGCGGTTCGCCGCCGACGACTACGACATCCTGCTGATCGGCCACGAGGGCCACGAGGAGGTCGAGGGCACCGCCGGTGAGGCACCCGACCACATCCAGCTCGTGCAGGGCCCCGAAGACGTCGCCAACATCGTGGTCCGCGACCCCAACCGGGTCTCCTGGCTCTCCCAGACCACCCTGTCGGTCGACGAGACCCTCGAGACCGTGGCCGCGATCCGGGAGCGCTTCCCCGCGCTGCTCGACCCGCCGAGCGACGACATCTGCTACGCCACCCAGAACCGCCAGCTCGCGGTCAAGGAGATCGCCGCCGACGCCGACCTGGTGATCGTGGTCGGCTCCGGCAACTCCTCCAACTCCGTGCGCCTGGTCGAGGTGGCCCTCGAGGCCGGGGCCAAGGCCTCCTACCGCGTCGACGACGCCACCGAGATCGACGAGGCCTGGCTCGAAGGTGTCGACAAGGTCAGCGTCACCTCCGGTGCCTCCGTGCCCGAAGACCTCGTCGACGGCGTGCTGGCCTTCCTCAGCGCCCGCGGCTACCCCGACGCCAAGGCAGTGCACACCGCCGAGGAGTCACTGATCTTCGCGCTCCCGCCCGAGCTGCGTCGCGACCTGCGCGCCGCCCAGAACGCCGGCAAGTAGCCCACGACGATGGCGCGCTACCTCGACGTACACCCGGAGAACCCGCAGCAGCGACTGATCGACCAGGTCGTCGAGCAGCTGCGCGACGACGCGCTGATCGCCTACCCGACCGACTCGGGCTACGCGCTGGGGTGTGCCCTGGGCAACCGTGACGGCCGCGACCGAATCCTGCGGATCCGCGAGCTCGACGACAAGCACCACTTCACCCTGATGTGTCGCGACTTCGCCCAGCTCGGCCAGTTCGTGCACGTGAACAACACGGCGTTCCGGGCGATCAAGGCCTCGACGCCGGGGCCCTACACCTTCATCCTGCCGGCGACCGGCGAGGTGCCGCGGCGGCTGATGCACCCGAAGAAGCGCACCGTGGGCGTGCGCATCCCGACCTCGCCGCTGGTCCACGCGCTGCTCGACACGCTCGGTGAGCCGCTGCTGACCAGCACGCTGATCCTGCCGGGCGAGGACGAACCCCGCACGCTGGGCTGGGAGATCAAGGAAGAGCTCGACCACGTCGTCGACATCGTGATCGAGGCCGGTGAGGTCTCGGCGCAGCCGACCACCGTCATCGACTGGTCGGGCGACGCACCCGAGATCGTGCGCGTCGGCGCCGGAGACCCCACGCGCTTCGAGTGACGGCGTGCGTGCCGCCACCCGGCGTACGCCGGTCAGCGGTCACTTGGTCATGATCGGGGTCTGGATGACCTTCACGCCGGTGCGCCGGTCGACCAGCTTGCCTCGGCCCTGGGGCTGGGGCTCGAACTTGTTGCCGTGCAGCACCGCGCCCTCCTCCTTGGAGCCGGAGAGCAGCAGGCCCGGCGTGCCGAGCTCCTTGAGGCGCTTCTGCAGCGGCTCGAAGCTGCCGCCGCCCGAACCGCCGGCAGAGCGTGTCAGCACCACGTGGAGGCCGATGTCGCGGGCCTGCGGCAGGAACTCCAGCAGCGCGTGGAGCGGGTTGGGCTGGGCGGCCGCGATCATCTCGTAGTCGTCGATGAGCACGAACAGCTTGGGCCCTTCCCAGCGCGGCACCTCCTGCGCCGTCGGGTCGACCTTGATGCCGGCGAGGCGGTCACGCATCGCGGAGGCGATCTGCTTGACCATCTCGGGCGCGTCACCGGAGTTCGTCACGTAGGCGAGCTGGTGCCCGGTCGTGACCGCGCCGATCATGCCCCAGCGGTAGTCGAACGTGACGATCTTCGCCTGTTTGGGATCCCAACGTGTCGTGATGCCCCGGGCGATGGCCCGCAGCACGTTGGACTTGCCGGACTCGACGTCGCCCAGGATCAGGAAGTGCGGCTCGGCGTCGAAGTTCACGAACACCGGCGAGAGCGTGTCCTCGTCGAGGCCGAGCGGCAGCGCCGACTTCTCCTCGTCGGGCACGGGCAGCTGGTCGTACGGCATCTTCCGGGGCAGCAGTCGCACCTCCGGCGCCTCGGGGCCGGTCCACGCGTTGCGCACCCGCTTGACCATGTCGGCCACGCCGTCGGCGACGTCGTCGGAGCTGGAGGACCCGTCGATGCGCGGGAGTGCGGTCAGGTAGTGCAGCTTGTTGACGCTCAGGCCGCGTCCGGGCATCTTCTCCGGGACGTTCTTGGCGGCCCTGCGGTCCACGTCGGACTCGGCGGGGTCACCCAGTCGCAGCTCGAGGCGCTGGCCGATGAGGTCGCGAAGGGCCGGACGCAGCTCCATCCAGCGCTGGATCGAGACCACCACGTGCACGCCGAAGCCGAGGCCACGCGTGGCGATCTTCGTGATCTGGGCTTCCATCGCCTCGTGGTCCTGGCGCACCGTGCCCCAGCCGTCGACGACCAGGAACACGTCGCCGAACCCGTCACCCGGCTCCGCGCCGGAGGCCACCATGCGGCGGTAGGTCTGCATCGAGTCGATGCGCTTGGCGGTGAAGTGCGCCTCGCGTCCGTCGATCAGTGCGTTCATCTCGGAGACCGTGCGGCGCAGACGCTCGGGGTCCATGCGGGTGGCCACGGAACCGACGTGCGGCAGGTCGGAGAGACCGCTCAGCGTGCCGCCACCGAAGTCGATGCAGTAGAACTGCACCTGCTGCGGCGTGTGGGTCAGGGCCAGGCCGCTGATCAGCGTGCGGAGCAGCGTGCTCTTGCCGCTCTGCGGACCGCCGACCACGACGGCGTGCGAGCTGGCCAGACCGACCCACAGGGGGTCGCGACGCTGCTCGAACGGCTTGTCCTCGATGCCGATCGGCGCCGACAGCATCCGCGAGTTGTCCCACTGCCCGGGGCGCAGACCGTGTTCGGTCTCGGCGAGCGGGGGAAGCAGGTCGTTGAGGGACGGCGACTCGTCGAGCGGCGGCAGCCACACCTGGCGTGCCGGGGTGCCGCGGCCCTTGAGCCGGTCGACCATGATCTCCATCAGCGTCTCGCTCGGCCCGGTCGGCTCGGCCTCGGGCGTCGTGTCCTCCGGCTCGACCTCCTGCTGGCGCGGCTCGAGGTACGCGACCTCGTAGGGCAGCACGTAGCCGCCGACCGCAGACTCGCTCAGCCCCGCACCGACGGCGTTGGGGTTGCGCTTGTACGGCGCGGAGACGTAGGCCGCACGGAACCGCACGAGGCCCTCGCTGGCCTCCTTGAGGTAACCGTGGCCGGGAGCACTGGGCAGCTCGTAGGCATCGGCGACACCGAGCACGGTGCGGCTCTCCATCGCGGAGAACGTGCGCAGGCCGACCCGGTAGGACAGGTGGGTGTCGAGGCCGCGGAGCTTGCCCTCCTCGAGGCGCTGTGAGGCGAGCAGCAGGTGTACGCCGAGGGAGCGGCCGAGTCGGCCGATCATCACGAACAGGTCGATGAAGTCGGGCTTGGCGCTGAGCAGCTCGCTGAACTCGTCGACCACGATGAACAGGGAGGGCATCGGGTCCAGGGGAGCGCCCTGTTCACGGGCCTTCTCGTAGTCCTTCAGCGACGAGTAGTTGCCGGCGGCGCGCAGCGCCTCCTGGCGGCGCACCATCTCACCGGCGATGGCGTCCTTCATGCGGTCGACGAGGATGAGCTCGTCCTCGAGGTTGGTGATCACCGCCGAGGTGTGCGGCAGGACGTCCATGCTGGCGAACGTGGCACCACCCTTGAAGTCGACCAGCACGAAGTTGAGCATCTCGGGGGAGTGGGAGACGGCCAGTCCGAGCACGAGGGTGCGGAGCAGCTCGGACTTGCCGGATCCGGTGGCACCGATGACCAGGCCGTGGGGCCCCATGCCGCCCTGCGCCGACTCCTTGATGTCGAGGTCGACCGGGTGGCCGGTGGGCCCGACCCCGATCGGCACCCGGAGCCGGTTGCGGGCCGCCCGGGGGCGCCACGTGGTGTCGGTGTCGATGTTGTGCGGGTCGCCGAGACGCAGCAGCTCGGGGAGGGTGACGTCGACGGTGAGCAGGTCGGTGGGGTCGTTCTCGGCGCCGGCGGACATGCGGTAGCGGGTCATGGCGCGGGCCAGCGTCGTGCACTCCGTGGTGGAGAGCGCGTCGGGGGCGCCCAGCGGGGAGCGGGTGATGTCTCCCGAGGTGCCCTCCTTGCGCACGATCGAAACGGTGCCCTTGCGCAGCTCGAGCTGCAGCACACCGGAGGAGTGCTCGGTGGGCAGCACGCCGCGCAGGTCGACCACGGTCACGCCCTGCACCAGGCCGGCGGCCAGCTGGGCTTCAGGCGGAACGCGTCCGCCGTCGAGTACGACGACGAGGTGCGGGCCGTCGGACGCGGCATCGGCACCGAACCGCGGACGGCTGCTCAGCAGGTCACCCAGCCGCGCCTCGATGGCGATCAGGTCGTCGCGGACCAGTCGCACCTGGCCGACGGCGTCGGTGTCCTCGGACAGGGCGTGGGGCAGCCACTTGAGCCATTCCCAGTCGCTGACCGTGTTCTTTCCGGCGCAGACGGCGATGCGGACGTCGTCGGGCGACTGCAGCGTGGCCAGCTGGGCGATCATCGCCCGCGCCATGGCACGGGTCTGGTCGACCTGCCCGTTGAGGCTGATCAGGCCGAAGGCACGCAGCGACACGGCCACCGGGAGGTCGGGGACGGACTTGTGGGTGCCGACGAAACGACGCAGCGCGCCTGCGGAGATCGGCTCGAGGTCCTCGACCGGCTTGGTCTCCGGCGTGACCAGCGTGACCGCCAGCCGCTGCGGGCCGCGACCGATGCGGACGGCGAGATGGTCGACATCGGTGGCACGGCGCTCCCACAGCCGGGTGCCGAGTGCGAGGCACCAGAGGGAAGCGGGGTCCGGGTGGTGCCACAGGGCTGCCTTGCGCTGCTGCTCGACGGCCTTGCGGACGCGGCGGCGTACCTGCACGAGGTAGCGCTGGTAGTCGCGGCGGTCGCCGTCGAGCTTGCGGCGCTTCTCGCCGGACTGGCGTCCGATGTTGCCGACCATCATGCCGGCGAAGGCGACCGCCATCATGCCCATCGCGAGCATCATGATCGGGCTGCCGCCGGTGCCGCCGCGCGCCGTCATCATGAGTCCCATGCCGCCGGCGCCGGCCAGCATCGGCAGCATGGTCAGGGCCTGGCCGACCCCGCCGCCCTGGGTGGTCTCGGGCAACTCAGGGGGTGACTCGAGGACGATCTCGCCGCGTGGTTCCCGCGGCGCGCGCTGCCGAGCCGGCCGCTTGAACAGTTGCGTTCCCACACACACCTCCCGAGTCAGCCGGTGCGGCGTGTTCGACCCGCACCGGTGGAAACCACCCTCGATGGTCCACAATGCTGGTGACAATACCGGGCGCGGACCCGGATGACGTCTGGAGGTGTGATGGCTGCGAGCACGATGTCGAGTCTGTGCCGGCTGACGGTGATGACCACGAACACGCGAGTCGATCTCGCGGTGCCACTGGACCTGACCGTTGCCGAGTTGCTGACGAACCTGGTGGGGACCCTCGGCCCAGAGGTGGCCGATCAGGGTGCCGCGGCCGGCGGGTTCGTCCTTCAGCGCACGGGGGAGGCGCCGTTCGACCCAGCCCTGACCTTGCGGGCAGGGCAGATCAGCGACGGCGACCTGCTCCACCTGCGCATGCGCGCGACCCAGTTGCCCGAGGTGGCCTACGACGACGTGCTCGATGCCGTCGCCACCGGTGTGCTCACCAAGTCGGCGCGGTGGTCCGACGCCCACACCGCACGGGCCTGCACCTGGTTCGCGTCGTTGTCGATCGTCTTCGTGCTCTTCGCCTGCCTGCTCTCGGGTCCGTCGTGGATCGCTCCCGCGGCCATCTCCGGAGCCCTGAGCCTGCTGCTGCTCGGCGGCGCGGTCGCCCTCGACCGGGCCTACGCCCAGCCCGGGCCAGCCCTGGTGGCGGCCGGCTTCTCGATCGCCACGGCCTTCGCGGCGGGCGCCATGGTGGTCGGTGGCGACGAACGCGTGTGGTCGTTCGGCGCGACCCAGCTGTTGCCCGGTGCCGCTGCCGCGGTGCTCATCGCCCTGGTCAGCCTGGTCATGCTGAGCCGCGGCGTCCCCGGCTTCACCGCCGTGATCGGCAGCGGTCTCCTGGCCGCGATCGGTTCTGCGGCCGCCGGTTTCGGCGACCTCGACGTCGCGGCGACGGCGGCGTTCACCGCGGGCGTGGCGCTCCTCCTGTCACCGATGATCCCGATGGTCGCGTTCAAGCTGTCCCGACTGGCGCTGCCTTTCGTCCCGACCGGTGCCGACGACCTGCGCAACGAACGCACGACCGTCGACGGCACCCGCGTGCTGGGGCAGGCAGTCCGGGCCGACCAGTTCATGACCGGCATCGTGGCCGCACTCGCCGCGGCGGTCGGCGGCGGTGCGGTGTTCCTCGCCTCCGCCGGAACCGTCGAGCAGGTGCTGGCCGCCGTCCTCGGTGGCATCGCACTCTTCCGGGCGCGCCTGTTCACCGGTCGCTCGCAGCGCCTGTCGATGCTGATCGCGGCGGCGGCTGCCGGCGTGGCCGTGCTGGCCGGGCTGTCCGCTGACGCCGAGCCGCTCGTGCGACTGCTCGTCCTCGTCGTACCCGTCGCGGCACTGGCCCTGGCCATGTTGGCCCTCGTGGTGGTCCTTCCGGGTCGCCGTTACGCCCCGCCGACCAGCCGTGCCGCCGACATCTTCGAGTCGCTGCTGGTGTTGTCCGTGTTGCCGCTGATCCTGGGCATCGTCGGGGTCTACGGCAAGATCCGCGAGATGGTCGGCTGACTTAGTCGATCGGGGGCGGGAACGCGCTCAGCGCCTGGTCTCGTACCTGCTCAGGACCACCCCGCCGGGAAACGTCCGTGTCTCCACGAGGTTCAGGTTCACCCAGCTGTCCAGTGCGGTGAAGAACGGTGTGCCGCCGCCCACCAGGACCGGATGGGTCACGATCGTGTACTCGTCGACCAGCCCGGCCCGCATGGCCGCGCCGGCGAGCATGGCACCACCAACCCGCATCGGCTCGCCGTCCTCGGCCTTGAGCCGGGTGATCTCCGCGACCGCGTCGCCGGTGACCACGCGGGTGTTCCAGTCGGCCCTCTCGATCTGCGAGGAGAAGACCACCTTCGGTGTGTCACGCCAGTTCCGCGCGAACTCGACCTGCGCCGGGGTGGCATCGGGCTGCTGGTCGCCGGTCGGCCAGTGAGAGCTCATGGCCTCCCACAGCCTGCGCCCGTACAGCATACAGGCCGGTCGCCAGCTCCTCGTCGAGCCACCACTGGAACAGCTCGTCGCTCGGCACACCCCAGCCGATGTCGTCACCGGGCGCAGCGACGTAGCCGTCGAGTGTGAGGTTCATGCCGTAGACCAGTTTCCGCATCGCGCCCTGCCTCCTGTCAGCCGCGCAGGGCGTCGCGTTCGCCCGGCGTGGCCTCGAGGCGCACCAGCTGCACGCTGCCTCGCGCCACGACGGCGACCGCGTGCGGCGGTACGACGGTCAGGGACGCGGCCGCGTCACCCAGGTTGAAGACCCGGCCGGCCGCGTTGGCCAAGGTGGTGCTCAGTGCGCCGAAGAACGCCACGTCGGCGTTGCCGAAGCTCGAGAGCCGTGCCGCGTCCGCCTCGTCGTGGCCCTCCGGCAGGTTGCGGAGATCCAGCAGGCACTGCCAGTCGGAGACCTCCGCGAGAGGGCGAGGCTCGTCGGGCCGGTCCTCGATGAACAGGCCCGGGCCCTGGATCGCGGGCGGCAGTGGTCCGTTGGCCGGCACCAGCCGGGTGTCGGAGCCGTTCCGCAAGGTCGGTGCCCAGGCCGCCTCGCGGTGGGTGACGATGCGCACCGCGACACCGGACACGGCAGCGCGCAGCGACATGAGCTGTGCGGCGTAGGCGCCGGAGAACACCACGATCCGGGTGCCACGGGGCCGGAGCAGGCGCAGCGTCAACGGGCCGGACTTGTTGCGGCCGAGGAACACTCCGGTGGTCGGCGCCGGTACGACGTGCTCGGGCATCAGGGGCTGCTGCCAGGCGCGGCTCATGCTGCCTCCGCCGAGACGCCGAGCAACGTGGTGGCCTTGAGCAGTGGCACCTGCTCACCGAGGACCCGGTTGATCCGCAGCCCGAGGTCACGGCTCACCGAGTCGAGATGGTCGACCGCACCCTGCACCACCTCGGTCGGGCCGCTGAGGCGCAGCAGGAGCAGCAGCGTCGGATGGCGGTGAAGCGGCCCCGGCTGCAGGACCGCACTGGTCGCCACGATCGGCACCGGGAGCACCGCGGCCAGCTGGTCGAGCTTGGTCACCGCGTCGTCTCCCGAGACCGCGAAGGTCATGGACATGGACCCCTCCAGTCGGACGTCGTTGAGTGATTCGGTGGCCGAGGGCAGCGTGCCGTCCGGGGACATGGGCACGGGCCCGAGACAGCTCGCGCTGTCCATGGCCACGACCTTCTCGGTCAGGCGGCGGACCTCCACGCCCGCCGAGGCCAGCACCTCTTCGGCGCGCAGGACGCAGCGGCGCAGGATCTGGTGGATCGCGGCGTGCCCGCCGCGTTGTGCGATCACGTCGGCGGCGTACACGGTGTCGAGGGTCAGCACCAGGTGCCGCATCGCCAGGCGGGGCGCGGGTGCGACCGGGCCGGCCGGGTTGCCCGCCGTGGCCGGTGCCGTCATCGTGACGAGCCGGACGCTGGAGAGCGGGACGTCCTCGACGGTGAGCAGCGTGGCCAGTCGCTCCAGCGGGATCGGGGCGTCGTCGTTGAACACACCGGCCAGCGGAAGGGCCAGCGGCACCGACCATGTCGTGGCGTCGCGGATCGCGCCGACCGGTACGCCGCCACCGGCGGTCGGAACGCTGACGACCTCGTAGGAATCACCAGTCAGGGATGCGATTCCCTGGCCGCGGAGCCGCGATCGACGCGAGCGCATGGCCAGCCAGGATCGCACCACCTGGTGGAGACCGCGTCGGCGTACGGACACCAGGGCCAGTGCCGCGGCGACCACGGCGACGACGCCGCCGACGGGCATCCAGATGCCCTTGAACGCGACGGCGACCAGTGCGGCGGCAGCCGCAATCTCCAGCAAGACCAGGCGGGGGCGCGAGAGGAGTGACATGAGGGTGAGTATGCCGGACCTCTATGGTTGTCCTCGACCTATGGTGATTGCCGTTCTTGTCCGGTTCCGAGTGAAGGGGGCGTGGTGCAGACCCGCCGCGATCAACTGCACGCGTATCGCTTCATGACCCGACGTGCCATGTCGGCACTGGTCACGGGCGAACCCGACTCCGTCGAGCCGCCGATGCGACGGCTCACCGTGATCACCATCAGCGGGATCATGATCGCCATCGTGGTCGCCGCGGTGTTCGCCGTGATCGGCATCCTGAAGGGCGGCGGCGGAGACGCCTGGCGCGAGGAGGGATCGGTCATCGTCGAGGAGGAGACCGGCGCCCGCTTCGTGATGATCGACGGAAAGCTGCACCCTGCCGTCAACTACGCCTCGGCCGTGCTGTCCACCGGTGCCAGCAAGCTGGTGGAGGTCCACCACGTGCCGCGGTCCGACCTCGACTCCGTGCAGCGATCGACGACGATCGGCATACCTGGCCTGCCCGATTCGATGCCCTCGCAGGAAGAACTCGTCCGCGGCCCGGTCACGGTCTGCTCACAGGCCGAGGCCGAAGGCGTCAACGTCAGCGCCGTGGTCCACGTCCAGGTGGGCGGCGACTCGTCCTCGCAGCCGCTGGACCCTGATGAGGCTCTCTACGTCGAGTCGTTCGACGGCGAGCGGTTCCTGCTCTTCCAGGGTCGACGCCATCTGGTCAGCGAGACCGTCGAGCCCGCCCTGCAGATCACCCAGGACCCCGTGAAGGTGGGCAGCGCCTTCCTCACCGCGATTCCCGTCGGCACACCGTTCGAGACGCCGTCGATCGACCAAGCGGGCTCGCCCACCGAGGAAGCCGGGCGCTCCATGCTGGTCGGCCAGGTGATCGAGGTCGACGACGGCACGTTCCGCGTCGTACTGCCCGACGGCATCGCCACCATCACCGACGTACAGGCCAAGCTGCTCCGCACCGCGAAGCTCGACGGGCAGCGCCGCGACCCCGTCCCGATGTCCCTCTCCGACGTGCTCGACATGCGTGAGTCCGACGGCATGGACGGCGAGATGGAGGGGCTGCCCTCGGCGATGCCATCACAGTCCTCCGCCGCGTCGACCGCATCGGGTGCCTGCGTCGTCTTCGACGAGGACTCGTCGGCCCTGCGGCTGGCCGTGCCCACGGACAGCCAGGCCGGTACGCCGACCAGCGAGTCAGACGCCTCGAAGCACGGCAGCGCCGACGACGTCTCACTCTCGCCCGGCGTGGGACTCATCGCCAGCACCCCCGCCAGCAACATGGTCTACCTGATCGGCGAGCCGGGGGAGGCCTACCCCGCGCAGGGGATCGGCACCCTGGCCAGCTTCGGCTACGACGGCGACGACGCCGTGGAGATTCCGGCCGAGCTGCTCGGCGTCATCCCACACGGGGACGCGCTCGACCCGGCCCGGGCCCGGCTTCCGCTCCAGCAGTGAGCCCACCCGACAGTGAGCCTGAACGCCGGCTGATGCCGGCGGCCGGATCCGGCACGACCCTGTTCTCTCGCAAGTTGCCGGTTTAGGCTCTCGGGAGATGGGAATTGGTACGTCACCGACCACTCAAATGGAGAGGAAGTACCGTGTCCGGATTCAATACCAGTCAAGAGGCGATGGCCGCTGGGGCGGCCCACGTCGACGAGGCTACCCAGCAGGTGCAGGGCCACATCAACACCCTGCGAACCGAGATCGAGACGATGCTGGGCGGATGGGGTGGCGGCGCTGCGACCGCGTTCCAGAACCTCCACCAGAACTTCGAAGGCCAGGCGAACCGCATCAACAGCTCGCTGCAGTCGATGCAGGAGGCCCTGGTCTCCACGCGTACGACGTACGCCGCACAGGAGGAGCAGGAATCCTCCAACATCACCAACCTGTCCAGCCAGATCAACGAGATGTGAGGTAGTAGGTCATGAGTGAAATCAAGGTCAACTTCGGATCCCTCGAAGCTGGTAAGGCCGGCATCCAGAAGACCCACGGTCAGCTGGTCTCCACCCTCGACGACCTCGAGGCGAACCTCCAGCCCATGCTGCAGACCTGGGACGGTGCGGCTCGCGAGGCGTACTACCAGTGCAAGCAGGAGTGGGACAACGCCGCCGCGCAGATGGCGACCACCCTGGGCCAGATCGGCACGCTCGTCGGTTCCGCCCAGGAGAACTACCAGCAGGCTGAGGGCACCGCCACCAACATGTGGCAGTGAGCTGACGCTCGCCGTACGACGCCGCAGCACTGCGGCCGCTATGTGCCCCGACTCATTCCATGGGTCGGGGCACACGCATGTCCGGACCTGGGGGATGAAAGCCCTGTGTCCGGACGGTACCGTCGGGGTCATTCCGCGCCCCGACCACGGGCGACGACTCGACAGCGAGGATGAAGACATGAAATTTCTCGGGCTGCTGGTTTCCCTCGTCATGGCGTTGGGGCTGACCGCGTGTGGTGATGACGACTCGGGCAACGGCGACAAGGGGAGCAAGGGTGGCAGCGGTGACGGTGGCTATGCCCAGCCCGAGGGCCCGGCGCCCGACCTGTCCACGCTCGAGGGCGGGACGACGCCGCTCAAGGCCGCCAACGGCGGCGCCTACCCCGACGCCTGTTCGGTGTTGAGCGAGGAGATGGTGCTGAAGCTGTTGCCGGCCGCTGGAGAGGACGGCGAGGCCGGCGTGCAGCGCTCGTCGGAGGACCAGAACGGCACGCCCTACATGTGCCAGTACTTCTCCGGCACGGCCGACGACGAGAACGTGGGATTCATCATCGTCAGCTTCGACCAGAACGCCGCGGTCGTGGACCGCGCCGTCGTCGAGGATGCCTTCAACTCCTCGAAGGAGGCGGCGGCCGACGACGAGGACTTCGTCGACTACAAGGACGAGCTCGGCGCGGGTTCGGACGCCTTCTTCGACGGCGTGAAGGTGAACGTCCTGGTCGGGGGGATGATGTTCGACGTCACCGCCAGTGGCACTGAGCCCTCGAAGGACGACAAGGCGCTGTGGCGGGACAACGTCGATGTGCCGGTGGCGGAGAACATGCTCTCCCGGTTGCAGTAGCACGTACCCAGGCAGACACAGAAGTGGCGCCCTACCCGCAGTGCGGGTAGGGCGCCACTTCTGTGTCGCGGTGGGGCTGAAGTCACTCGCCTTCGATGACCGAGGACGGTGCGTCCGGGTTGCCGCCCCAGACGTCGTCGTCCTCACTCAGCCAGGTGGAGCGGTCGGTCTCGCCCTCTTCACCGCCGCCACCGCCCCTGCCCGGCATCATGCCGGGGCCGGGGCCGGGGCGTCCGCCGGCGCCCATGGTGCCGACCGACGGACCGGTGCCCGGTCCGGGTCCACCGGGACCGGCAGGTGAACCGGGGCCGGGGCCGCCCGTGGGCAGGCCACCCGGCGAGAGACCGCCGGGACCGGGGCCGGGGCCACCGGGACCGAGGCCGGCCAGGTTGGAGCCGGTGTCGAGCCCGGGTCCGGGAGGTCCAGGAGGACCAGGAGGACCAGGAATGGGGCCGGGAGGACCAGGAATCGGTCCGGGCGGTCCGGGAGGTCCGGGCGGACCGGGAATCTCCGGGCCGGGGATGGGTCCCGGAGGCCCAGGCGGGTGTGGACCGGGAATGGGTGTTCCGGGTCCGGGGGGTCCGGGAGGTCCGGGCGGTCCCGGAGGTCCGGGCGGTCCGGGAGCCGGGTTGGTCCCCGGCGTGTTCACCTCGGCGTTGGACGGCAGCTTGTCGAGGCCGTTGTGGTTGATGTTGTCGAGGAGCGTCTGGTAGCGGGTTCCCGCATCGCCGCCGGAGTTCTTCGCGGTGTTGAACGCCTCTCCGACGCCCGACATGCCCTCGTGCACCTGGCGGGACGCAGTCGACAACGAGCCGGAGGTGAGGTGCAGCTGCTCGAGGTTCTTGATCGCCTTCTCGGCGGTGTCGCCCTCCCAGTTGGCCTCACGAGCCTTCTGGATGGCCGTGTTGAGCTGCTGCTCGATCTGGTTGAGGGTGCCGTGGATCTCCTTCCACGTTCCTGCCTTGTTGAGGATCTTGCCCTCACTGACCAACGCCAGCTGCTCGTTGAACCAGTCCTCGTCCGTTCCGGCGGTGCCGCCCTCGACGAACAGGAAGCCGCCGGGGTTGTGGAGCTCGACGTTGACGTAGCTCTCGCCACTGGTGTCGAAGCCAGCCATGTCAGCCTCCCACGTTCGGCGGAACCGGAGCGGTGCTCGTGCTCGAGTTCTGCTGGTTGGCGGCCTGTTCGTTGGCCTTGTCGGTTCCGTGGAGCGTGTCGATGGTGGAGCGCATCGCTGCGTGCACCTCGGCGGCCTTCGTCCTCAGGTTCCCGACGTGGATCTTGACCGCATTGGTCACATCGCTGACTTCGCCGCCGAGGTAGGACCAGCCTCCCTCGGAGTCGGACAAACCCATGTCCGACATGATTTCTGCTGAGTCGTCCATCGATCCCAGGCCGTGGGTGTCCCCATCGATGATGCCCGGGATACGTGCCAGGGCTTCGTAGGCCTCCTCCAGCACGTCAGGATCGAACCTGGTTCCTGTCCCCATAGTCTTCCGTCCCAGTTGTCGGGGCGCCCTCGCACTCGCAAACCCAGTGGCTCCGGTCGTGTGTGGTGCGCCGTGGTTCAGTTGGTGATCGCTGGCGTACCCACTGTCCAGCGGATCAAACCCGAGATTAGGCAGGCGAGCATGAAGTGTCGAGCCCGACGCACAGTCGAACCGGCGGTTGTGCTCTCGCAGGTTTCGGAGCGAAAGTCCGTGGGAAGCGTCGCGACCATGACACCCCTCACGATCGGGTCCGGCTCATGACGGCGTCGGCCCAACTCACTCGCACCGGAGAAGGTTGGTCGGCACTGCCCGACCCGCACAGCCTCGGCGACGTGCTCGCGCATCGCCGGTGGGTACGACGCCGCAGGCCGTTCGACCACGTCGTCTCGACCGACGTGTTCACCCCGGACTTCTACGGCCAGCTCCACGACCAGGTGCAGGGCATCCTGGACGACCCGGAGATGTTCGCCCGCAACATGCCGGGCTACGACGCCTCGTCATGCGAGCTCAAGACGCACCGCGAGGGCCCGCTCGGCGTGTTCACCTCCCGGGCCTGGCACGACACGTTGGCCGGCATCTGGGGAGTCGAGGCCACCGGCGACGTCTCCGCCACGCTGCATCATCACGCACCCGGCGGCAAGAGCGGCTGGCCGCACAATGACCTGAACCCCAGCTGGTTCCCCGGACCGCCGCCGAAGAGCGACGAGATCCAGATGGTCGAGAACGACCTGGTCGATCACCAGCGCGGCACCCGTGCGGAAGGTGTCGAGGCTCGGGAGAACGTCCGCGCGGTCGCCGTGCTGTTCTACCTCGGCAACCCGGCGTGGTCTCCGGGCGACGGTGGCGAGACCGGGTTGTTCGAGTCGGCCAGCGCCGCCGCGCACGGGCCCTCGGCCGCGGTGCCGCCGATCAACAACTCCATGGTGATGTTCGAGTGCACGCCCTTCACCTGGCACTCGTTCCTGACCAACCGGAAGCCGCGCACCTCCGTGGTGATGTGGCTTCACCGGACCAAGGAAGATGCCGTTTCGACGTGGGGGGAGCAGAGCATTGTCCACTGGGGATGAACGTCGCGTGTGTGTGCTCACCGGAGCCGGTGGGCAGCTCGGAAACGCCTTCTGCCAGAAGTACCTCAAGGACTACGACATCGTCGCGGTCTGCCGCCACCGGGCGCCGAACGTGCCCTCGCAGTACGACTCCTTCGTCGACCCGCTCGACCCGACGGCCGACGTCGACGGCGGCCGTGTGTTCGTCGTACACACCGACCTCGAGAAGGAGGGGGAGCCGGAGCACGTCGTCGACCTGGTGCTCGCGCGCTACGGACGCGTCGACCTGCTGGTCAACAACGCCGCGTTCTCGGTGTGGCACCGCAACGGGATGATCGACGGCGACGCCGCGCTCAACGACGCGGCCCGGCACTTCGCGGTGAACGTTGAGCTGCCGATGCGTCTCGGCGTACGCCTGGCCCAGAAGTTCTGGTCCTCGCGTGCCGCGGAGAACCGTGCCGCGAACCGCAACGTCGTCAACGTCTCCAGCCTTGCCGGCACGGGAATCTACGGTGGCGGCCAAGCCGTGTACGCCGCCAGCAAGGCCGCCCAGAACCAGATGACCCGGCACATGGCGCGCGAGTTCGACGGGTTCGGCGTGCGGGTCAACGGGCTTGCCCCCAACAGCTTTCCGGGCATCGTCAGCACGGAGTCCGTCGCCGACGCAGTCGTGCGACTGGACCGTGAGTCGGTCACCGGCAAGATCCTCGTCGTGGACAAGCAGACGGGCGACACCGCCACGAGCTGAACGGGCAGGCACTCAGCCTCGGGGCTGGGTGCCGTCCGCGGTGGCCCCACGCCGCTCGGCGGTGTGGCGCCAGGCGATGCTGCCGACTCCGAAGAGGAGCGCGGCGCCGAGCAGGCCCGCGGCGACGGCATAGCCCCTGTCGCGCAGCGTGTGGTCGGGCGGCTCCGGCAGGTTGGGTGCCGGGACCGCGGGAAGCTTCGCCTGCTGCGGCAGGATGCGGGAGTCGTCGCGTTCGGCGGTGATCGCGACGTAGGGGTTGACGATTCCCCAGCCGTAGCCGGCGTCGGGCACGCTCACACCGGGACGGTCTGCGGTGGCCTTGATGCGGTTGACGACCTGCTCGGCCGACAACCTCGGGTGGCGCTCACGCACCAGGGCGACGGTGGCGCTCACGAACGGGGTCGCGAAGCTGGTGCCGTCCTCGGCGTAGTAGCCCTGGATCTGGGTGGGGGCCAGGATGCCGACTCCCGGTGCGGCCACGCCGACGTAGTCGCCGGTGATGGAGAACTGCGCGATCGCGTCGTTGGCGTCGCTCGCCCCGACGACGAGCACGTTCGGGAAGTCCTTCCCCTCGGCGTACTTCGCGGGATAGAGCGCCGGGACGCCCTGGCCGTCGTTGTTGCCCGAGGCGGCCACGACGACGATGTCTGCCGCCTTGGCATGCTCGACCGCCGCCCGCAGCTCGGGGGTGTCGGGGGACTGGAGGGACAGGTTGATCACGTCGACCTTCGCCGCGATGGCGGCCTCGATGCCCCGGGCCACCGCCGCGGCATCGCCGCCGACGTCCTGGCTGCTGGAGTCGCGGTACTTGATCGGCATGATCGTGGCGTCGGGTGCCAGGCCCTCGAAGCCGACGCCGTCCTCCTGCTGGGCCGCGATGATGGCCGCGACCCGGGTGCCGTGGCCGTAGTCCTCACAGTCGTTGACGTCCGTCGCGCCGTACCCGCCGCCACCCATCACGTTGGTGGGCTTCGTGGACTCGAGGCTGCTCACCTGCGGCTGGTTGTTGACGTTCAACCCACTGTCGACCACTGCGACGGTGATGCCGGCTCCGGTGGCCAGGGCGTGGACGCGTTCGAAGCCGAGGCGCTCCTGGGCCCAGGGGATCTCGGCGGAGGCGGGGAAGCCGGGCTTGACCGTGCACCCACCGGGCTCGGCGACCGGGGGAGGGGCAGCCCAAGCGGGCCCGGACAGTGCGACCAGGCCGACGATCAGTCCCGAGACCAGGCGCGCGCGTCTTCTCAGCGCTTCTGACGTCCTCACCCGAGTCAGGGTAGTCACCGCCGCGACATCGACAACAGCCGGGCGCACGACGTGCGGCCTTCGACGGCGTACGCCGAGGTCGACGGCCTCAACGATCGAGCAGGGTCCGGTCGCCGGTCCGCGGACGCGGCGGGACGATCTGTACGGGCCCGGCCGCGCGCTTGCGATAGACGTGCTGCCGCATGGCGAGCACCCCCAGGCACAGGGCGTAGCCGAGGATCAGTGCGCCCGAGTGGTGCGCCAGCCCCGCGACCACGGCCTGGACCGTGCCGTCGCCCTTGGCGGCGATGACTCCGGGCGAGGCAAGGCCGAGGAGGCTGAAGATGCCGAGCATCAACAGGGGAGGCAGCACGCCGACGGTGAAGAAGTCGGCCTGGCGCACGCGCAGCGCCATCGTCACGCACAGGGCGACGAAGGCCAGGTCGAAGAGCCAAGTGATCTCACGGTGGACGGCGAGGTCGGCCAGAACGGCGGTGAGCGCGACGGCGATCCCGAGAGCGGCAACCAGCCGTCCGGGTTCGGTGCCCTCTTCCCAGAGGGTGCGCGCACGGGCCACAGGGCCACGGTAGGACCGGGAACGCCTGCGCGAGGCGCGCCGCGCCGGTCGAGGCCTGGCCCGGGTCGCCCGACGCGCACCCGGTGCGCGCTCACGAGGGTCGGTCACGGGCAAAGACTAGTCGACCCATTACGGAGGCGCCGGCCGAATGCCGCCTAGCCGATCTGGCGATCGTCCGCGGGACCGGCCTCGCCGGGCACGGGAAGATGCAGCTCGGGGCGAGGGTCGGCCACCACGTCGAGCAGCTCGGTCGCGGTCAGGGGACGAGGCGTGTCGGTGACCGGCTCCACGGCCTCGAGGGTCTCGCCACTGACGCCGAGCTCCTCGAAGCGTCGCGCGGTGACGAACACCCGCGACTCGAGGGACCCGACGGCACGGTTGTAGGCCTCGACCGATGCCTTGAGGGAGCGGCCCACCTTGTCGAGGTGGCCGCCCATGACACCGAGGCGGGAGTGGAGGTCGCGCCCGAGGTCGTGGATCTGCCGGGTCTGCTCGGCCAGGCGCTCCTGGGTCCACCCGTGGGCGACCGTCTTGAGCAGGGCGATCAACGTGGTGGGTGTGGCCAGCACGACGTTGCGGGTGGCGGCGTACTCCAGGAGGGAACGGTCGCCGTCGAGGGCGGAGGAGAGGAACGCCTCTCCGGGCAGGAAGAGCACCACGAACTCAGGGGTGTCGACCAGCGCCTGCCAGTAGCGCTTGGTCGACAGGGCGTCGATGTGGGCACGCACCTGGCGGGCGTGGCGGGCCAGATGGGCTTCGCGGACGTCGGCGTCGTCGGCCTCGGTGGCAGTGAGGAACGCGTCGAGGGGCACCTTCGAGTCGACCACCACGTCGCGACCGCCCGCGAGGTGGACCACCATGTCGGGGCGCAGGGCGGCGCCGTCGACCACGACGTGATGCTGCTCGGTGAAGTCGCACCGGTCGACCAGGCCGGCCAGCTCGACCGCGCGGCGCAGCTGCATCTCGCCCCACTGGCCGCGCACCTGCGGCTTGCGCAGGGCGGTCGAGAGCGAGGCGGTCTCACGGCGCAGGCCCTCGGCCGAGTGGCGCACCTCCTCGACCTGTTGGCGCAGCTGGCCCTGCCACGTCGCCCGGTTGTGCTCGAGGTCGCGCATCTGGTCGGCCAGCCGGTCGAGCCCGTCGCGGACCACGGTGTCGTCGGCGACCCGGCGCTCGAGGGCGGCCACCGCCTCACCGCTGTCGGTCGGTCGGCCACGGTTCCACAGCACCCCGATGACGACGCCGAGCACCAGCCCCACGATCAGCAGCAAGATCTCCATGACCCCGAGCATGCACGAGGCCACCGACAATGCCGTTCAGGACGCGGCGTTCGACGCGGCGCCCGGGCCCCGCGTCAGCCGACGAGCGGAGCCGTGCCCCGGAACGTGCGACGGTAGGCGGTCGGCGAGACTCCGGCCACGGCACGCAGGTGCTGCCGCAACGAGGCGCCCGTGCCGAGCCCGGCCTTCGCCGCGACCATGTCGACCGACAGGTCGGAGGTCTCGAGCAGGCGCTGGGCGTAGCGGATGCGTTGGACGATGAGCCAGGCACCGGGGGAGTGCCCGGTCTCGGCGCGGAAGCGTCGGGCGAAGGTGCGCACACTCATGCGCGCACGGGTCGCGAGCTCGCTCACGGCGATCGGCTGGTCGAGATGGGCGAGGGCCCAGTCGCGCGCCGCGGCGGTCGACTCGTCCACGGCCTCGGGCAACGGCTTCTCGATGAACTGTGCCTGGCCGCCGTCGCGCCACGGCGGCACGACGCAGTAGCGCGCGACGTGGTTGGCCACCTCGCTGCCGTGGTCGCGGCGCACGACGTGCAGGCAGAGGTCCATGCCGGCGGCCAGTCCGGCCGAGGTGAGGACGTCGCCGTCGTCGACGAAGAGCGCGTTCTCGTCGAGGTCGACGTGCGGATAGAGAGCGCGGAAGCTCTCGGCGTGCGACCAGTGGGTGGTGGCCGGACGGCCGTCGAGCAGTCCGGCCGCGGCCAGGACGAAGGCGCCGGTGCAGATCGACATCAGTCGGGTGCCGGGCCTGATCAGGGCGAGGGCATCGCGAAGGTCGTCGGGCAGCACGCCGTGCCGGCGCGGGCCGTCGATCTGGGTGCCCGGGACGATCACGGTGTCGGCCGCGGCGAGTGCGTCGACGGTGCTGTGCGGGGCGATGTCGTAGCCCGCCGAGGTGGGGACCGGTCGACCGTCGAGGCTGGCCACCGTCACGTCGTACCGCGGCTTGCCCGGGTCGGTGTTCGCGGTGCTGAAGACCAGGGTCGGGATGACCAGGTCGTAGCCGATCACCGGGGGCAGGGCGAGGACGACGACGCGGTGCGGAGCGCTCATGGCAGGATTCTTCCACACATTGGCAATTCGGCCACTCGTCGGTCGTGCTCCGGTCAGCGAGGATCTACGGGTGATCGATTCCGAGACCGTTCCCGAGCGCGCCCCGAAGTCGTACCGCGTGCACCCCGCGTGGACCGTCGCGGTGGTCGCGTTCGTGACCCTCGTGGGCGCGGCCGCTTTCCGCTCCGTTCCCGGCATCCTGCTCGATCCTCTGCACCACGAGTTCGGCTGGGCGCACGCCACGATCGGCTCCGCGGTCTCACTCAACCTCGTGCTCTTCGGACTGATCTCTCCCTTCGCGGCCGCACTCATGGACACTTTCGGCGTACGACGCGTGGTGGTCCTGGCACTGTTGCTGGTCTCGCTCGGCAGCGGACTGACCGTCTTCATGACCCAGCCGTGGCACCTCGTCGCGACGTGGGGGCTGCTCGTCGGAGTCGGCACCGGGTCGATGTCGATGGCGTTCGTCGCCACCGTCACGAGCCGCTGGTTCGTGGCGCGACGGGGCCTGGTCGCGGGCATCCTCACCGCCGGCTCCGCCACCGGCCAGCTGATCTTCCTCCCGCTGATCGCCATGGTGGCCGGCGAGCACGGCTGGCGCACCGCCTCGCTGCTGGCAGCCGGTGCGGCGCTGGCCGTCGTACCGATCGTCGCCTTCTGGCTGCGCGACCACCCGCACGACCTCGGCATCACGGCGTACGGCGCCACCGCCGAGGACCCGGGACCCGACCGACACAGCGGTGCCGGGTCGAGTGCCGGGCGGGCGATCCGGGTGTTGATCGCTGCCCTGGGTTCGCGCACGTTCTGGCTGCTCAGCCTGGGCTTCGCGATCTGCGGCATGTCGACCAACGGGCTGATCCAGACCCACTTCGTGCCGGCTGCACACGACCACGGCATGCCCACGACCCTGGCCGCCGGGCTGCTCGCGGTGATCGGCATCTTCGACGTCGTCGGCACCATCGCGTCAGGTTGGCTCAGTGACCGGGTCGACCCGCGGCTGCTGCTGGTCGTCTACTACCTGCTGCGGGGCTTCTCCCTGATGCTGCTGCCGTCACTGCTCGGACCGAGCGTGGAGCCCCCGACGTGGGCGTTCATCGTGTTCTACGGGCTCGACTGGGTGGCCACGGTGCCACCCACCGTCCTGCTGGCGCGCGAGGCCTTCGGGGCCGACGGTCCGATCGTGTTCGGCTGGATCTTCGCCTCGCACCAGCTCGGTGCCGCCGTCGCCGCGACGGGAGCCGGCTTCATCCGCGACGTGCAGGGCACCTACGCGCCGGCGTTCGTGATCACCGGTGCGCTGTGCCTGGTGGCGGCCGTCGCCTCGGGTGCGATCAGGCGAGTCCCGTCGGCGGACCCGGCCTCACCCGAACCGGCGCTGATGGACTGACCCGCCGGGAGAGACGGCCGGACGGGCGGCCATTGGGCGAGGCGCTGTCACAGACACCTTCCCTTTGCCATGCTGACCGCCATGACTGAGGACAGGCGCACCCACTGGGAACGGGCCGCGGAGTGGCCCCTGACCGGGCTGGCCCTTCTGTTCCTGGCCGCCTACGCGTGGCCGATCCTCGAGCCCGACACCCCGGCCTGGTGGGTCACGGCGTGCCAATGGATGACCTGGATCGCGTGGGCTGCCTTCACCGTGGACTACCTGGCGCGGTGGTTCCTGAGCCACGATCGACGCGGCTTCGTCCTGGGCAACGTGCTTGACCTGTTGGTCGTCGTGCTGCCGATCCTGCGACCGCTCCGCCTGCTTCGACTGGTGAAGCTGCTGGGCGTCCTCAACAGGCACGCGGGTAGCTCGCTTCGTGGCCAGGTGATCGTCTACGTGACCGGCGGGACCGGGCTGGTCCTCTTCGTCGCCGCCCTCGCCGTGCTTGACGCCGAGCGCGGTGCGGAGGGAGCGAACATCGGCACCTTCTCCGATGCACTGTGGTGGGCCATGACCACCGTGACCACGGTGGGATACGGCGACCAGTTCCCGGTGACGACGACGGGACGCTTCGTCGCGGGTGGCCTCATGGTTGCCGGTATCGCCCTGCTCGGAATCGTGACGGCGTCGTTCGCATCCTGGCTGCTCGACCGGGTGTCGGAGGTGGAGGAGGAGTCGAACGCGGTCACCCGCCGCGACCTCCGCGCGCTGACCCGTGAGATCGCCGCGCTCCGGGCCGAGGTGGTCGCGTTGCGCTCGGGTGAGGTAGCGGGCCAACCTCTGCCGCATCCAGAATCCTGAGGCGGTCACCTGGCGAACTCGGGGCCGACGCCGGCTCAGCGGTGGCCCAGCGCTGTTGCGGGGCGTGTCGACGACACTGGGCTACCGCTGAAGGCCGCGTGAAGGGTCAGGAGATGTCGACGACGACGGGGGCGTGGTCGGACGGGCTGCCCTGGCCCTGCGCAGGGTCGCGTTCGTCGGTGTCGATGCGCGCCCCGGTCACGCGTGCCGCGAACGACGGGGAGCCCAGCACGAAGTCGATGCGCAGGCCCCGGTTCCGTTCGAAGCGCTGCCGGTAGTAGTCCCAGTAGGTGTAGACCTCGGGCCCGGGCGTGTGCGGGCGTACGACGTCGACGTACCCGTCGTCGATGAACGACTGGAACGCCTCGCGCTCGGGGACGGTGACGTGGGTCGAGTTCTTGAACTGCGCCATGTCGAAGACGTCCTCGTCGAGCGGCGCGATGTTCCAGTCCCCGACGAGTGCGGTGTCACCGGTGAGCCAGTCGCCGCCGGCCGCCGCGCGCAGACGGGTCAACCAGTCCAGCTTGTAGGCGTAGTGCGGGTCCTCGATCTTGCGACCGTTCGGCACGTAGAGCGACCAGATGCGTACGCCGCCGCACACGGCGCCGATCGCGCGCGCCTCGGAGGCCAGCGGGTCGCCGAACTGTGGCATCTCCTCGAAGCCGACCTGGACGTCGTCGAGCCCGACGCGGCTGATCAGGGCCACGCCGTTCCACTGGTTGTAGCCGGCGGCCGCGACCTCGTAGCCCAGGGACTGCAGCCCCATCAGGGGCAGCTGGTCCTCGCGGGCCTTGGTCTCCTGCAGGGCGAGCACGTCGATGTCGTGGCGTTGCAGGAATGCCTCGACGCGATCGATGCGGCTGCGGATCGAGTTGACGTTCCAGGTGGCGATGCGCATGCGGCGAATCTACGTGGCGTGCGCGGGCGGGCGGCGTACGGGCCCTATCGTTCGGGGATGGACACGTCGACCCGCGGGGCCCGACTCGCTGCCGCGCTGGTGCACGTCTACACCTCGCTCGGGGTGGTGCTCGGGCTGCTGATGGTGCACTTCGCCTACGAGGGCGACGTGCGCACGGTGCTGTGGCTGTTCCTCGCGGCGATGGTCATCGACGGCACCGACGGGTTCCTGGCCCGCCACCTCGAGGTGAAGACGGTGCTGCCCGGCTTCGACGGTGCCCTGCTCGACAACATCGTCGACTACCTGACCTACGCGTTCGCGCCGATGGTGCTGCTGTGGTCGTGCGGCTACCTGCCCGACGGCGTCCTCGGTGCGGTGACCGCGTCGGTGCCCCTGATGGCCTCCTGCTACCAGTTCTGCCGCAGCGACGCGAAGACCGAGGACCACTTCTTCCTCGGCTTCCCGAGCTACTGGAACATCGTGGCGTTCTACGTGGTCGTCTTCGGGTGGGGTACGACGACCGCGGCGTGGCTGTTGTTCGTCTTCGCGGTGCTGGTCTTCGTGCCGGTCAAGTACGTCTATCCCTCACGCACCGCGACCCTGTGGAGGCTCAACATGACGCTCGCCTCGTTGTGGTTGGTGGCGTTCGCCGTACTGACCGCGCAGCTGCCCGATCCCCAACTGTGGTTGGCGATTCTCTCGCTCGCCTACCCGGCGTACTACACGGCGTTGAGTCTGTGGCTCACGTTCCAGCCGGTGCGGTCGCCGGCGGTGAGCTGACCAGGAACGGCTCGAGCATGCCGGGCACGACCGCGTCGGCGAACGTGATGGCCCGGTCGAGCGGCACGTCGCGCACGGTGATGCGCTCGGCCCCTGCGGCAGTCGTGGCGACCAGGGTGGCCAGCCCTCGGCGGCGCTGGAACCAGGTCTGTGACACCACCCAGCCGATCACACCGCCGCGTTCGAGCACGGTGCGCACCCGGGAGGTCACGCCCGAGCCGACGACGAGGTGATCGGCGGTGAGCGCATGGCCGAGGTGGCGGTACTCCGCCTCACCGAGCGCGATGCCGACGAGCAGCACGGCGAGCGTGACGAGCACCGGCAGCACGGGGGTCACCGAGAAGAAGACCGCCGGCACCAGCGCGACGACGACGGCCGGCAGGAGCAGCCGCACACCACGGAGGTGACAGCGCCGGCGGGCCCGCGCCCCGTGCTTCGTCAACGGAGTGCGCAGTGGGGCAGGGTCGCCGAGCACGTCGTCGCCCACCCGCCGGGTCTCCGACGTCGGACACGGCGGCAGGACGGCGTACACGCCCTCGTCGAGGCCGGTGACCAGCGTGTGCAGCTCGGCGCCCCCGACCGCGCGGAGCAGGGCGGTCTCGCGCAGCTGCACGCCACGGACCCGGGCCTCCTCGATCGTGGTCGACGCAGTGGTGAAGAGCCCGCGGGTCAGGCGGAGGTTGCCCTCCTCGCGGAACAGGCGCAGGCCCCACCACTGCACGGCGTACGCCGCCATCGACAGGAGGGTCCACACGACGAGGCCGCCGACCAGCAGGACGACGACGACGAGCAGGAGCGCGCTCTCGATGCGCTGGACGTCCTCCTGGTCGACGCTGAAGTCGATGCCGACGTCGCCGACGAACTGGCTCAGGCCACCCAGGGCACCGAGTGCGATCACCAGGCGGCCGAGGCTGAACGGCGCGAATCGGACCCAGGATCCCCGGAAGCGGGCGAGGTCGGGGCTGCGTGGCGCCGGCTCGGTGTCCACGTCGGCGTCGTCCGCCGGGTCAGGGGTGACTGCGGCCCGGGTGAGCAGCAGGTTGCGCAGCTGCTCGGCCTGCGCGGTCGAGAGGGAGTCGAGCTCGATGCGGGTGTCGTCGACGCCGGTGCCGACCTCGACCTTCTGGATGCCCAACGCCCTGTGCAGCAAGGGCGCCTCGAGGTCGACGCTGCGGATCCGGTCGAGCGGTGCGGTCAGCCGGGTCTTGTTGAGGAGCCCGCGGGTCACGACCAGCTGGTCACCGGCGATGCGGAACCGGGTGGTCACCCACGGGAGGACGCCGATTCCGACCGCACCCACCAGCACCACGGGTGCTGCGAAGAGCAACCAGCGCGGTTGCTGGGTGCCGACTCCGATCAGAGCAGCGAGTGCCGGCACGAGGATCTGGCGCAACGTCTTGAGCGGTCCGACCAGCATCGTGCGACGGTCGAGACGCTGCCACTCGCTCACGTGGCGTCGCCCTCGCTGGCTGCCGTGATCTCGGTGAGCTCGGCGACCACGCGCCGGGCCACGTCCTGGTCGAGGCCCTCGATGGTGATCGCACCGGCGGCCGACGCCGTGGTCACGGTGATCGCGGAGAGCCCGAAGAGACGCATGATCGCGCCGCGCCTGGTGTCGACGGTCTGCACCCGCGACAGGGGCGCGATCCGCTGCCGGGTGACGACCCAGCCCGAGCGGGTGTAGACCGCGCCGGGCGTCACCTCCCACCGGTGGATGCGGTTGCGCAGGCCAGGCATCCAGATCGCGATGGCGGCCAGGGGAGTCAGCACCACGGCGTAGGCCACCCACAGCCACCACGGGCGCGAGGGCAGCAGCACCGCGATCACGACGAGTACGACGACCGTGGCCGCCAGCTCCGCGACGGCGATGACCCGCCACATCTGGACGGCCCTGGGGGAGACCTGGTGGGCCGGCTCGCGGAGCAAGGCTGCTGGTCTGCTCACGTGTCGTCCTGCTTGGGGCGGGGGATGCGGGAGGTGATCCAGTCCTTGGCGGAGCCGACTCCGTCGCCGATCTCGCGCAGCAGTTTGGCCAACGGATCCTGGGACGTGCGGAAGCTCTCGCCGTACGACGCGGCCGCCTGCCTGGCCGCGTCGGACATCGAGGCCGAGCCGTCGTCCTGACGACGAGGGTAGTCGCCGGCGATGATCTTGACGTAGGTGCCGCTGTCGACCCAGCGGCGCAGCTCGTGGGCCCGCATCACGGGGAACGGGTGGGAGCTGGCCTCGAGCAGCATCATCTTCAGCACGCTGTCGCGCAGGTCGCCGGCGGCCTCGTACTCACTGCCCTGGGCGAGGAACGCCGTGCTGTCGAGCTGCGACAGGTTGCCGCCGCTGGCCGACTTCATGTTGACCCGAAGTGCGGCGGCGGGGTCCTGGGTGGCCAGCAGCCCGGCCCGGTCGGCGGAGAGCTCGGACTTGCGCTCCCACTCGGTGAGCGCCGCGACGATCGCGCGCAGGCCCAGGTTGCCCAGCGGCACCCACGACAGGGCTCCGCTGATCTGCATCAACCACAGCAGCAGTGTGCGATAGAGCGCGTGCCCGCTGGCGGCGTGGCCGAGCTCGTGACCGAGCACGAACCGGAGCTCCTCCTCGTCGAGGGCGTTGACCAGCGCGGAGTTGAGCACGATGAACGGCTTGTCGAGGCCGATCGTCACGGCGTTCCACAGCGGCGAGTTCACGACATACAGCTCGGGCAGGGTGCGTACGTCGAGCACCGCGGCCGCCTCGGCGTACAGCCGTTGGATGTCGGGGAACTGCCGGTCGTCGACCCGGATCGCCGACCCGAGGAAGCGCAGCCGGAAGGCGCGTTCGTTGACCATCGCGGTCATCTTGCGCAGCACGAAGTCGAAGCCCTTGAGCTTGCGCAGCGCGACCAGCGCGCCCTGATCGGCGGGATGCTCCCAGGCACGGGAGCTGATGTCGGTCAGCGTGACCCTGCGACGGGCCGGCTGGTTCTCCCCAGTCATGGCTCGACTGTAGTCAGGAGGCGTGAATGCCCCCGTGACTGTTGACACAGTCGGCCGGACCTCATACGTTCCGCAGGACTGAAACGTTTTAGGGAATTCGGGATGCAGGCATTGTCAGAAGAGCTGAGCAACGACGACGTCGCGCTGTTGGCCCTGCTTGCCAGCGGCCTGCCGGCGGAGACCGTAGCCCGACGACTCGGCCTCTCCGAACGCACGGTCCGACGACGCATCCGGCTCATCTGCGACAGGCTCGGCGTGGGCACCACCGTCGAGGCGGTCGTGTGGGCGGCGCGGCGTCGGCTCGTCTGACCGCAGGGTCGGTCGTGCTGGTCGCAGCGCGATCGTCGCCGACGCCTGGGCGACGCGGCGCCGAAGTGCCCGAGGAGGTGGCCGGATCCGGTCACGGATGTGGTGCCGATCACGCCGCGCGTGGTTGGATCGCTGAAACGTTCTAAACGATGGAGGAAACCGTGTCGGCAACGGACCCGAACGCCCGCTCGCACAGGCGGGGGACGGCGGCGATGCTGACCGTCCTGGCCCTGGTGTTCCAGCTCGCCCTCGTCGGGACGGTCGCCCTCACGACCCCCACCGCGTCGGCCGACGCTGCCGCGGCGGCGCCACAGGTCGCTCTCACGCGCCTCCAGGTCGAGAAGAAGACGGCACCGGTCGGCATCGACGTCGACCGCCCTCGCTTCAGCTGGGTCATCGAGACCGAGGCACGCGACGTCGTGCAGGAGGGCTACCGGCTCCGGGTCGCCACCAGCCGGGCCGACCTCGACGCCGGTGACCTCACCTGGGACAGCGGTCAGGTCTCCTCCGACCGGTCATCGGGTGTGGAGTACGACGGCCCGGACCTGGCCTCCGCGACCGACTACGTCTGGAGCGTGGAGGTCACGACCAGCGTCGGCACCGCGTCCGCGACAAGTCAGCTGCGCACGGGGTTCCGCGACGAGTCGGACTGGGCCGACAGCTCGTGGATCGGCAACGAACGGATTGACACCTCCGACGACCTCACGATGACCGGGGCGTCGTGGATCTGGACCCCCGAGGCGACCAGTCCGGTCGCGCCCGCCGAGCCTCGCGCGTTCCGCACCACCCGCACGACACCGGAGGGCAGGACCGCGCAGAGCGCGGAGATCCTGATCACCGCCGACGACCTGTTCCGCCTCTGGGTCAACGGTGAGCTCGTCGGCGAGAGCCACGGCGCGGAGAACGAGTGGCAGCAGTCGCACCTCTACACAGTGCAGCTCGACCCCGCCAGCAACGTCTTCGCGGTCCGCACGAACAACGGAGCCGGTTCGCCCGCAGGCTTGGTCGCGAAGGTGCGGGTGACCTACACCGACGGCACCACCTCCGTCTTCACGACCGGCACCGACTGGTTGGCGAGCAAGACGGTCCCGACCGGCTTCGAGGCCCCGGCGTACGACGACTCCGCCTGGGGCAGTGCCGCCAAGCAGGCCGACTACGGCAGTGGCCCCTGGGGCTCGGGCGTCCGCGCGCCGAAGACCGAGGTGAACCCTGCGCCCTTGCTGCGTCGCGAGTTCCAGGTCGACGGCGACGTCCGTGACGCGACGTTGTTCGTGGCTGCAGGCGGCTACGCCGACATGTCGCTCAACGGCGCGCCGGTCAGCGACGACGTGCTGTCGCCCGGGTTCACCGACTACGACGACACCGTGCAGTACGTCGCCACCGACGTCACCGACCAGCTCGCGCAGGGTGACAACGCGCTGGGCGCGCAGCTCGGCCGCGGCTTCTACGGCATGACCGGCGGCAACGTCTGGTGGTGGGAGCGTGCGCCCTGGCACGACGAGCCGGTGTTCCGCGCCGTCCTGCACATCGAGTACGCCGACGGCCACACCGAGCAGGTGGTGACCGACGACTCGTGGACCATCCACGACGGCCCGACGGTCTTCGACGACCTCTACGGCGGCGAGGTGTACGACGCCCGCCTGGTCCAGGACGGCTACGACACCGTCGGCTTCGACGACGCGGGCTGGGCATCGGCCACCGAGGTCGACGGACCCGCCGGCGGCCTGGTCAACCAGCGCCAGCAGCCGATCCGGGTGACCGAGTCCCTGCCGGCCGTCGAGATCACCGAACCCGCAGACGACGTCTACGTCGTGAAGTTCCCCCGGATGCTGGCCGGCTGGGTCGAGCTGGGCGTCGAGGGATCGGCCGGCACCACGGTCCGCGCACAGTACGGCGAGAAGCTGCTGCCCAACGGCCGGGTCAACTTCTCCAACAACGGCGGTTTCCAGAGCGGCTTCCAGACAGACCGGTTCATCCTCGCCGGCACCGGCGACCGTGAGACCTGGGAGGCCCGTTTCTCCTACAAGGGCTTCCAGTACATCGAGGTGACCGGCTGGCCCGGCAGCGAGCCGCCGACGCTGGACGCGTTCACCGCCCGGGTGGTGCACACCGACGCGACGGAGACCGGCTCGTTCGAGAGCTCCAGCGACATCATGAACCGCACCCACCGGGCCGTGGTGGACACGCTGAAGAACAACATCCACGGCATCCCGACCGACACCCCCATGTTCGAGAAGAACGGCTGGACCGGTGACGCCGCGGTGGGTGCCGAGATGTTCATGATGAACCTCGACGTCCACGAGCTCTTCGCCAAATGGATGCGCGACGTGAACGAGACCCGGTCCACCGACGGCCGCCCGATGGTGATCGCCCCGAGCTCGAGCACGTGGGGCGAGTGGGGCGTCGCGCCGCCGTGGCACTCGGCCTACATCATGATCCCGTGGTGGCTCTACCAGTACGGCGGCGACGACCGCGTGCTCACCGAGTACTACGACGGCATGAAGAAGTACGTCGACCTCGAGTTCTCGCAGTCGGCGAACGGGCTGGTCACCAACCCGCGGCTCGGTGACTGGGTCAGTCCGGAGGCCAGCCCCGCAGGAGGAAACGCACCGGAGGACGTGCGGGTCTCGGGCACCGCCTACCTCTACTCGATGACCACCGCGATGGAGCGGACCGCGCGACACCTGGGCAGGGACGCCGACGCCGCCGCGTTCGCCGACCACGCCGCCACCGTCAAGGCCACGTTCAACGCGACCTTCCTGGACCGGGCAGCCGGCCACTATCGCGGCAACGGCGACCGTGGCTACCGGCAGACCCACAACGTGCTGGCGCTGGCCTTCGACCTGGCCCCGGACGAGGGGACCGAGAAACGCGTCGCGGCCAGCATCGTCGCGAACGTGAAGGCACGCAACTACACGCTCAACACCGGCGTGCTCGGCACGAAGTACCTCCTGCCGGTGCTCTCCGACCACGGCTACGAGGACGTGGCGTTCCGGCTCGCCGCGCAGACTGCGTACCCGAGCTGGGGCTACATGATCGAGAACGGAGCCACCTCGATGTGGGAGCACTGGGCGCTCGAGGCCCGGTCCCGCGGCCACTACTTCCTGGGCACCGTGGACGACTGGTTCTACCACTACGTCGCCGGGATCAAGGCTTCCGAGACCACCGGCTACCGCGACCTGACCATCGCCCCGGCGGTCACGAAGCAGATGAGCTGGGCCAGGGCGACCACGGAGACGCCGTACGGCCCGGTCACGAGCGACTGGCGGCGCACCGGCCGGACTCTCCAGCTGGACGTCGACGTGCCCGTGGGGTCCACCGCCACCATCAAGGTGCCGGGCGCCAACGCCTCGGCCGTCACCGAGGGCGGCCTGCCCGCCGCGGAGGCGGAGGGCGTCCACGACGTGGCGTACGCCGACGGCACCGTGGTGGTCACGGTCTGTTCGGGGCACTACAGCTTCGCCTCCGACGAGCGGCGCGGCCTTGCCGGTACGGCGGTCGAGGCGATCGCCACGGCCGACGGAGTCGTCACCGCGCTGCGCGACGACGGCAGCATCAACGCCGGCCTGGCCTCGCGCCTGCTCGCCCTCACGTCGACGGCGCGGGCCGACACGATCCGCGCGATGGACGAGCTGCTGGACGGCGACGTCGTAGGTGCGGCCAAGGCCCTCGCCGCCGCCCACCGCGACATCGAGTCCGCCCAGGAGGTCGCCGGCCGGCTCGACCTCGAGGCCGATGAGGTGGCCAGCCTCGACGCGGCCATCGTGGCCGTCCGAGACGCCCTGGACGTCGCCGTCGCCGACTACCTCGAGCTCGACCTGACCGCGACCGCCGGCGACGACGTGCTGCGGCCGGGTGACGAGGCGCCACTGACTGTCGAGGTGGGCAACGCCGGGAGCGCCACGGTGCACGACGTCCGCGCCACCCTCGACGGTCTTCCCGAGGGCTGGGCCACTGCTCCGGCCAGCACCCGCCTGAGCAACAAGCTGGCCGGTGGCGACACCGCTGACGGCCGGTTCACCGTCACCGTCCCGCAGCGGCAGAGGCCGGGCACCACCCGCGGCGCGGCAACCGCGACGTACGAGTTCGAGGACGCGCAGCTCAGGCTGAGGACGGGTTACGACCTCGAGGTCGCGTCGCCGGTGGTGGTGGACACGGTGACGGTTGCGCCGAGCCCGGTCCGACCGGGCACGACGGTCTCCGTCACCGCGACGGTGCGCAACATCGGCCGCGCACCGGCCAGTGGTCGCGTCACGGTCGAGGTGCCGACGGGCTGGACCGCTCCGGAGCCGAGCGACGTGCTGGACATCCCCGCGGGGGCGACCCGCAGCGTCTCCCTCGACGTCGGCGTGCCGCGCGACGCCCGGCAGGCCGTCGAGGACTTCGCCCTGGTCGCCCACGTCACGAGTGACGGCGAGGTGCTCGCCTCGGGGACGGGGAACGTCCGGGTGGCCATCGACCCGAGCCCGGGGACCGCCGCGGGGTACGACCACCTCGACCTCGGCGTCGCCGCCGCCGAACAGGCCCATGCGCTCACCGCCTCGGCGTCGTCCGGGACCAGCAGCGAAGCGGGCCTGACCCGGCGGTACGCCGGTCACCTGACCCCGTTCTCGCAGTTCCAGTTCGACCTGGCCGTGGTGCCCGGCGACGCGTTCGTGCTCCGGGCGGTGGAGACCTACGACCGGGCCCAGACCAAGCGCTACAAGGTGTACGTCGACGGCACCGAGGTGCTCCTGCGCACCTTCGCCCACACCGGTGGCGTCGGAACCGAGGCCTACGAGTTCACCGTCCCCGCGGCCCTGGCCGCGGCCGACGGCACCGTCCGGGTGAAGTTCGAGAACCAGGGTGACCCCGCCTACTACGACCCCTCGATCGCCGATGTCTGGAGCCGGCCGGTGAGCTGATCCGGCCGTCCCCGTCCGACCCGAACACCCCGCTGGCCGGACGCCCCTGGGGGTGTCTAGTTCGCCCGGGTCTCCGTGGAGGCCCGGGCGACCAGCTCGGGCGTGAAGGTGATCTGCTGGTGGACGTGGTCCGGGTTCTCGACCTCGTCGAGCAGCAGCTCGGCAGCGGTCCGGCCGAGGCGGAGGCGGGGCTGGCGCACGGAGGTCAGCGGCACCGCCGCCGCACCGGCGTACTCGATGTCGTCGAAGCCGACGATGGCCAGCTCGTCCGGCACGGAGACCCCGGTCGTCACGCAGTGCTGGAGCAGACCCAGGGCCAGGAGGTCGTTGGCGCAGAACGCGGCCGTGGGCCGGCGCGCCCCGGGCATCCCGGCCAGTCGCTGCGCGGCCTGGCGACCCTCGCCGACGCTGAGCGCGGAGGTGTCGATCCGAACGAGGTGACTCTCGTCGAGTCCGGCATCGGCCAGTGCCGCCAGGGCGCCCGCATGACGGTCATGCACCTGCCCGATCGAGGAGGGGCCGCCGATGAAGGCGATCCGCTCGTGGCCACGGTCGAGCAGGTGCTCGAGGGCCAGTCGGCCGCCGAGGACGTCGTCGACGGCGACCGAGCAGTGGGTGTCGCCGGCCCGGGTGCGGTCGACGATCACGATCGGCGTGCCGCGGCCGGAGATCTTGTCGAGCGCGGGCGACTCAGGGTCGACCGGGGTGAGCAGGATGCCGGCGACCCGTTGCTCCTCGAGCCGGTTGAGGTAGTTGGCCTCGCGGTCGGCACGGTTGTCGGAGTTGCACATGTAGAGCGAGAGGTCACGCGCGGCCAAGGTCTCCTCGACACCGCGGGCGACGTCGGTGAAGAACGGGTTGGTCGCGTCGAGGACGACGTAGGCCAGGGTGCGCGAGCGGCCGGCCCGCAGCTGCCGGGCGGACTCGTTGGGGACGAAGCCGAGCTCGGCCATCACCTTCTCGACCCGGGCCCGGGTGCGGGGGCTGACCCGGTCAGGATGGTTGAGCACGTTGGAGACCGTGCCGAGAGAGACGCCGGCCGCGGTCGCAATGTCCTTCACCCCGATTGCCATCGAAGCCTCCCGTTTCGTGAAATGTGGCGCGCCGTTTCAATGCGTGTTCGGTGACTCTAGCGGGCGCAGCATCTGCGCAGGTGGTGGGCGCTCTGGGCAATTGTTGCGGAAACCCTTGACGCTGTGGTGCCGGTCACGTTACGTTACCGAAACTTGAAACCTTTCAATCAACGAAGAACCGGAGGCAGCAGATGCCCGCAGGAAGCGGCGAGGTCGTCCTCGAGCTCCGCGACGTCTCCAAGTCGTTCGGCCCCGTGGTGGCCCTGCGGTCCGGCCGCATCGAGGCCCGCGCCGGGTCCATCCACGCGCTGGTGGGCGAGAACGGCGCCGGCAAGTCGACGCTGGTCAAGATCGTCGCCGGTGTCCACCGACGCGACTCGGGGGAGTTCCTGCTCGGTGGTGAGTCCGTGGACTTCTCCAGCACCGCCGAGTCCAAGGACTCCGGCGTCGCGGTGATCTACCAGGAGCCGACCCTGTTCCCCGACCTCACGGTCACCGAGAACATCTTCATGGGCCGCCAACCGCTCGGCCGCGGCCGCCGCATCGACCGCCGCGCCATGCACACCGAGGCGGAGTCACTCTTTGCCCGGCTCGGCGTCCACATCGACCCGCGGCGACCCGCGCTCGGGCTGTCGATCGCGGACCAGCAGATCCTCGAGATCGCCAAGGCCATCTCGCTCGACGCCCGGCTGCTGATCATGGACGAGCCCACCGCGGCCCTGAGTGGGGTGGAGGTCGACCGCCTCTTCGCCGTCGCCCGCAGCCTCCGCGACGAGGGGCGCGCGCTGATCTTCATCTCCCACCGCTTCGACGAGGTGTTCGGCCTCTGCGACACCATCACCGTGATGCGCGACGGCTCGTACGTCGACACGGTCGAGACCAGCACCACGAACGTCGATGCGATCGTCGAGATGATGGTCGGCCGCGAGGTCGGAGACCTGTTCCCCAAGACCCCGGCCGCCATCGGCGGGCCGGTCCTGACCGTCGAGAACCTCACGTCCACCGGTGTGTTCCACGACGTCAGCTTCGAGGTCCGTGCCGGCGAGATCGTCGGCCTGGCCGGGCTGGTCGGAGCCGGTCGCAGCGAAGTCGCCCGGGCCATCTTCGGCGTCGACTCCTACGACTCCGGCACGGTCACCCTGGCCGACCGCACCATCCCCAAGCACAAGCCCAGCGTGGCGATCCGCCGCGGCATCGCATTCGTCCCGGAGGACCGTCGCAAGCAGGGCCTGGTCACCGAGGCCTCGGTGGCCCGCAACATCGCCGGTGTGGTCCGCGGCGGGCTCGGCACCTTCGGCATCCTCCGTGGCGCCGACGAGGGCCGGGCGGCGCGGCCCTGGGCGTCCCGGCTCGAGGTGAAGACCAGCGCCCTCGACGCCACGGCGGCGACCATGAGCGGCGGCAACCAGCAGAAGGTCGTCATCGCCAAGTGGCTGGCCACCAACCCACGGCTCCTGATCATCGACGAACCCACCCGCGGCATCGACGTCGGCACCAAGGCCGAGGTGCACCGGCTGCTCTCCGAGCTGGCCGGGCAGGGGATGGCGATCCTGATGATCTCCTCCGAGCTGCCCGAGGTGCTCGGGATGGCCGACCGCGTCCTGGTCCTCTGCGAGGGACGGCTCACCGCCGACATCCCGCGCGACCAGGCCACCCCCGAGGTCGTCATGAAGGCCGCCACGCAGACCCTCCAGGAGGCCTCCGCATGAGCGACACCACCATCCGGCCGACCGAGGCCGCGCCCAGCGCCGAGCTCGAGCGGCTCATCGAGCCGAGCAGCCAGTCGCGGTCGACGCGACTGTTCAACACCGTCTTCCGCTCACGCGAGATGTCGATCCTGCTGGTGCTGCTGCTGGTCATCGCGGCCGCCACCGTCAAGACACCGAGCTTCCTCTTCAGCTCCAACTCCTGGCGCGACCTGCTCCTCACCCCGTCGATCCTGCTGCTCCTGGCGGCCGGTCAGGCGGTCGTGATCATCACCCGCAACGTCGACCTGTCGGTCGGGTCCGTGCTGGCGTTCACGGCGTACCTCACCGGCCGGCTGTTCATCGACCACCCCGGCCTGCCGGTCGTGGCCGTGGTTGCGGCCGGAATGCTGGCCGGTGCCCTGCTCGGGCTGGTCAACGGGCTGTTGGTCGCGATCGGCAAGGTGCCCGCGCTCGTGATCACCCTCGGCACGATGTACGTCTACCGCGGCATCGTGCTCAGCTGGGCCGGCAGCGACCGGGTCAACGCCAGTGACATGCCCGAGGGATTCCTCAGCCTGGGCACCAGGTCCGTGCTCGGCATCCCGGTGCTGTTCATGGTGGCCGCTGTCGTGGTCTGCCTCGTCGGCTACTACCTGCACTCGCATCGCGGAGGGCGCGAGCTCTACGCGATCGGCTCCGACCCGGACGCCGCGGTCCTCTACGGCCTGCCCGTCCGGCGCCGCGTGATCGCCGCGTTCGTCTTCAGCGGCGCCCTTGCCGGTCTGGCCGGTGTCGTCTACGCGGCCCGCTACGGCACCGTCAGCTCGGGCGCCGGCACCAGCATCGAGCTCGAGGCCGTGGCCGCGGTGGTCATCGGCGGGGTCGCGATCTTCGGCGGCAGCGGCACCGTGTGGGGAGCCTCGCTCGGCGCCATCCTGCTGGTCACCATCGACCGTGCCCTCCCCATCCTCGGCATCCCCGACTTCTGGCAGCGCGCCGTCGTCGGCGCCCTGATCCTCAGCGCCATCGTCCTGGACCGGATCCTCGCGCTCCGGCAGGCCCGCAAGCTCGTCACAGCGAGGGATGAGTCATGAACGCGACCACCACGACCGCCGGACCCACCACCCGTGACTACCCGGCGTACGGCCGCCCCCTGTGGCAACGCTGGTTGTTCACCCGCGAAGCCGCGGTGATCGCCCTGCTGCTGGCCGTCTGGTTCTACGCGCTCAACAACGTCGCGTTCTTCGACGGCCCGCTCACCATCACGTTCCTGCTGCAGGACATGACGCCGATCCTGTTGATCGCGCTGCCGATGACCCTGATCATCATCACCGGCGAGATCGACCTGTCCGTCGCCAGCGTCGTGGGACTGAGCAGTGTGCTGGTCGGGGTGCTGCACCAGGACGGCTGGTCGATCCCGGCCGCCGGCCTGGCCGCCCTCGTCGTCGGCCTGCTCTGTGGGGCGCTCAACGGCTTCCTGGTCGCGTACGTCGGCCTGCCGTCGCTGGCCGTGACCATCGGCACCCTGGCGCTCTACCGCGGACTCGCGGTCGGACTGCTCGGCACCAAGGCCGTCACGGACTTCCCCGAGAAGTGGACGACCCGGGCCAAGGAGAACATCGGCGACTCGCCGTACCCACAGGTGATCATCATCGTGATCCTGCTGGCCCTGGTGTTCGCCTTCCTGTTGCACTTCACCTCGTTCGGCCGAGGTGTCTACGACATCGGCCTGAACACCGAGGCCGCCCACTTCACCGGCGTCAACGTGCGCCGCACCAAGCTGATCCTCTTCATGCTGGCCGGGGTCGTCTCGGCCCTGGCCGGGATCTACTACACGCTGCGGTTCGGCAGCTCCCGCGGCGACAACGCCTCCGGCATGGAGCTGCGCGTGATCGCCGCCGTCCTTCTCGGTGGCGTGTCCATCTTCGGCGGCCGCGGGCGACTGCACGGCGTGATCGCGGGAGTCCTGTTGATCGGTGTCATCGCCAGCGCCCTGCGCCTGGAGCACTACACCGTCAACGTCATCAACATCATCATCGGTCTGCTCCTCGTGGCCTCGGTGATGTCCAACAGCGTCCTGGCATGGCTGTCCTCGACAACCGCGACCAGACGGAACAAGCGGGGCCCGAGCCCCTCAGTCGCGCCGGCCGGCGTGGGAACAGAAGGAAGGCAATGACCATGAAGTTGCACTCGAAGCGGGCCTGCGCGATTGCGGCACTCCTGCTCAGCGGCGCGATGATCCTCACCGCATGCGGTGGCGGCGACGGCGGCGGTTCCTCCGACGAGGTGACCGTGACGTTCCTGCCCAAGAACCTCGGCAACCCCTACTTCGACACGAGCGACAAGGGCGGCAAGGCCGCGGTCGACGAGTTCGGTGGGAAGTTCGAGGAGGTCGGACCCCAGGAGGCCACCCCCGACGGCCAGGTGGAGTACATCAACACCGCCGCGCAGCAGCAGGTCAAGGGGCTCGTGGTCTCGGCCAACGACCCGAAGGCCATCTGTGACGCACTGAACCAGGCCCGTGACGCAGGCACCAAGGTCGTCACCTTCGACTCCGACACCGAGACCGACTGCCGTGACGCGTTCGTCAACCAGGCCAGCGCCGAGGGCATCGCGAAGGTGCAGGTCGAGATGATCGCCAAGGCGATCGGTGACAAGGGCGAGATCGCGATCCTCTCGGCGTCGGCGAACGCGACCAACCAGAACGCCTGGATCAAGATGATGGAGGAGGAGCTCGCGGCCAACCACCCCGACATCAAGCTCGTCGACACCGTCTACGGCGACGACGACGACCAGACCTCCTTCGACAAGACCGCCGCGCTGCTGCAGTCGCACCCGAACCTCAAGGGCATCGTGTCGCCGACCACCGTCGGCATCGCCGCTGCGGCCCGCTACCTGTCGGACTCCGACAAGAAGGGCAAGGTCGCGCTGACCGGTCTGGGCACCCCCAACCAGATGCGCGAGTACGTCGAGAACGGCACCGTGGCCGAGTTCGCGCTGTGGAACCCCGAAGACCTCGGCTACCTGGCGGCGTACGTCGCGAAGGCGCTCGTCGACGGCGACATCAAGGGCGAGGAGGGCGACACCTTCAAGGCCGGAAAGCTCGGCGAGTACACGGTGGGCGCCGACGGTGAGGTGCTGCTCGGCGACCCGTTCGTCTTCACCAAGGACAACATCGGCGACTTCAACTTCTGATCGCTGCACTCCCCGTTCCCGAGGGCGCCGGCCGTTCCGTGGTTGGTCCGGCCGGCGCCCTCGACACCAACCCAACCGTCCAGCCCGTCATCCGCGAAGGAGGCGACAGTGCAGCGTGCCTGTTTCCAGCTCCAGGTCCGGTCAGACCGCATCGAGGACTACGTCGCCCGACACGCGGAGGTGTGGCCCGAGATGCTCGAGGCCCTGGCCGCACACGGCTGGCACAACTACTCCCTGTTCCTGCGCGACGACGGCCTGCTGATCGGCTACGTCGAGACGCCCTCCATCGAGGAGGCCGTTGCAGGGATGGCCACCACGCACGTGAACGCCCGCTGGCAGGCCGAGATGTCGGAGTTCTTCGAGGAGCTGGGCGACGCCCGGCCAGACACCGGTTTCGTCCAGCTTCGTGAGGTCTTCCACCTCGAGGACCAGCTCGGGCGCCTCCCGGCGCACCGCACCAGCAAGTGAGAGAGACATGACGACCTTCGCAGACATCACCGAGCGCCTCGGGGCGCTCGCCATCGAGGTCCCCTCCTGGGCCTACGGCAACTCGGGCACCCGTTTCAAGGTGTTCGGCAGTGCCGGCACGCCGCGCACCGTCGAGGAGAAGATCGCCGACGCGGCCACGGTGCACCGCTTCACCGGGCTCGCGCCGTCGGTCGCCCTGCACATCCCGTGGGACCTGGTCGACGACTTCGCCGCGCTCAAGGCGTACGCCGAGGACCAGGGCGTGGTGCTGGGCACCATCAACAGCAACACCTTCCAGGACGACGACTACAAGCTCGGCAGCCTCACCCACGCCGACCCCAAGGTGCGGGACAAGGCGGTCCAGCACAACCTGGACTGCATCGAGGTGATGAACGCGACCGGGTCGCGCGATCTCAAGATCTGGCTGGCCGACGGCACCAACTACCCGGGCCAGGGCGACATCCGGGCCCGCCAGGACTGGCTGGCCGAGAGCCTGCAGCGCATCTACGACCAACTCGGCGACGACCAGCGGCTGGTGCTCGAGTACAAGTTCTTCGAGCCGGCGTTCTACCACACCGACGTCCCGGACTGGGGCACGTCGTACGCCCACGTGAGCGCCCTCGGCGACAAGGCGATGGTCTGCCTCGACACCGGTCACCACGCCCCCGGCACCAACATCGAGTTCATCGTCGCGCAGCTCCTGCGGCTCGGGAAGCTCGGCTCGTTCGACTTCAACAGCCGCTTCTACGCCGACGACGACCTGATCGTCGGCGCGGCCGACCCGTTCCAGCTGTTCCGGATCATCGTCGAGGTGATCCGCGGTGGGGGGTTCGGTCCCGACAGCGACGTCGCCCTGATGCTCGACCAGTGCCACAACATCGAGGACAAGGTGCCCGGCCAGATCCGCTCCGTCCTCAACGTCCAGGAGATGACGGCACGGGCACTGCTCCTCGACACCGACGCCCTGGCCTCCGCGCGGGAGGACGGTGACGTGCTCGCCGCCAACTCGGTCTTCATGGACGCCTTCTACACCGACGTGCGACGCGACCTGGCCGGCTGGCGTGAGGAGCGCGGGCTGCCGGCCGACCCGATGGCGGCCTACGCGGCCAGCGGCTACCAGCAGCAGATCGCGGCCGACCGAGTCGGCGGCCACCAAGCAGGATGGAACTGATCCCCATGGCGAATGACGTCAACCCCACCGTGACCGAGCTCGTGACCCGGTCCAACCGTCTCGGCGCGGACCCCCGCAACACCAACTACGCCGGCGGCAACACCTCCGCCAAGGGCATCGAGAAGGACCCGGTCACCGGCGAGGACGTCGAGCTGCTCTGGGTGAAGGGCTCCGGCGGCGACCTCGGCACCTTGACGGACTCCGGCCTGGCCGTGCTCCGGCTCGACCGGATGCGCGCCCTGGTCGACGTCTACCCGGGCGTGGACCGCGAGGACGAGATGGTCGCCGCCTTCGACTACTGCCTGCACGGCAAGGGCGGCGCCGCCCCGTCGATCGACACCGCGATGCACGGCCTCGTGGACGCGGCGCACGTCGACCACCTGCACCCCGACTCCGGCATCGCCATCGCGACCGCCGCCGACGGTGAGAAGCTGACCGAGGTCATCTTCGAGGGGAAGGTCGTGTGGGTGCCGTGGCGCCGGCCCGGCTTCCAGCTCGGACTCGACATCGCCGCGATCAAGGAGCAGAACCCCGAGGCCATCGGCTGCATCCTTGGCGGCCACGGCATCACCGCGTGGGGCGAGACCTCCCAAGAGGCCGAGGCGAACTCCCTCTGGATCATCGAGACCGCGGCCACCCACATCGCGGAGCAGTCCCGACCCGATCCCTTCGGCCCGGCACTCGAGGGGTACGCCGCCCTGCCGGAGGCCGAGCGCCGCGCCAAGGCTGCTGCACTGGTGCCGACGATCCGTTCCATCGCGTCCGCCGACCGTCCCATGGTCGGCCACTTCACCGACTCGACCGAAGTGCTGGACTTCCTCGCCGCCACCGAGCACCCGCGACTGGCCGCCCTCGGCACCAGCTGCCCCGACCATTTCCTGCGCACCAAGGTCAAGCCGCTGCTGCTCGACCTGCCCGCCTCGGCGACCGTCGAGGAGTCGGTGGCCCGGTTGCGCGAGCTGCACGCCGCCTACCGCGAGGACTACCAGGGCTACTACGACCGCCACGCGACCCCGGAGAGCCCGGCGATCCGTGGCGCCGACCCGCTGATCGTCCTGGTGCCCGGGGTCGGCATGTTCAGCTTCGGCAAGGACAAGCAGACCGCCCGCGTCGCGGGGGAGTTCTACGTCAACGCGATCAACGTGATGCGTGGTGCCGAGGGACTCTCGACGTACGCCCCGATCGACGAGGCGGAGAAGTTCCGCATCGAGTACTGGGCGCTGGAGGAGGCCAAGCTCCAGCGGATGCCGAAGCCGAAGCCGCTGGCGACGCGGATCGCCCTGGTCACCGGTGCCGCCTCCGGCATCGGCAAGGCGATCGCCACCAGGTACGCCGCCGAGGGCGCCTGCGTGGTCATCGCCGACCTGTCACTGGACAAGGCGCAGGCAGCTGCTGCAGAGCTCGGCAGCACCGACGTCGCCGTCGGGGTGCAGGTCGACGTCTCCGACGAAGCTGCCGTCGAGAGGGCCGTGGCCGAGGCGTTGCTGGCCTTCGGCGGCCTCGACCTGGTCGTCAACAACGCCGGCCTGTCGCTGTCGAAGTCGCTGCTCGAGACCACCGTCGCCGACTGGGACCTCCAGCACAACGTGATGGCCAAGGGCTCGTTCCTGGTCGCCCGCACCGCAGCGGTCGCCATGATCGAGCAGGGGCTGGGCGGCGACATCGTCTACATCTCCAGCAAGAACTCGGTCTTCGCGGGTCCGAACAACATCGCCTACTCCGCCACCAAGGCCGACCAGGCGCACCAGGTGCGGTTGTTGGCCGCCGAGCTCGGCGAGCACGGCATCCGCGTGAACGGGATCAACCCAGACGGTGTCGTCCAGGGCTCGGGAATCTTCAGCAGCGGCTGGGGTGCCAACCGGGCCGCGGTCTACGGCGTGGAGGAGAAGGACCTGGGCGCGTTCTACGCCCAGCGCACCCTGCTCAAGCGCGAGGTGCTGCCCGACCACGTCGCCTCCGCGGCGTACGCCCTGGTCGGCCCGGACCTCACCCAGACCACCGGCCTGCACATCCCGGTGGACGCCGGGGTGGCGGCGGCCTTCCTCAGGTAGCCGGTCATGGTGCATGTCGCCGCGGTCGACCTCGGCGCCTCCAGTGGTCGGGTCGTGCTCGGAGAGGTCGGCCCGGACCGGCTCCGCCTCGACGTCGTCGCCCGGCTCGCGAACGAACCGGTCGGCACCGGCGACGGCCTGCACTGGAACGTGTCCGGCCTCTACGACGCCGTCCTGGACGGGCTGCGTGCAGCGGTGGCCTCGAGCCTCGGCAGGTTGGCTTCGGTGGCGGTCGACTCCTGGGCCGTCGACTACGGGCTCCTGAGCGAGGGCCGGCTCCTTGCCGAGCCGTTCCACTACCGCGACGCGGGCCGCACCGCCGGCGTGGACGTCGTGCATGCCGTGCTGCCCCATGAGGAGCTCTACCCACGCAACGGCCTTCAGTTCCTGCCCTTCAACACCCTCTACCAACTGGCCGCCGACCCGTTGGTGGACCGGGCGGACCGCCTGTTGCTGGTGCCGGACCTGATCGCCTTCTGGTTGACCGGGGTGCCGGTGACCGAGCGCACGAACGCATCGACGACCGGGCTGCTCGACGTACTCACGGGGGAGTGGGACCGAGCCCTGATCCGGCGGCTCGGCCTGCCCGAACAGCTCTTCGGCGACCTCGTCGACCCGGGCACGGTCGTCGGCCCGGTGACAGGGCCGGCGCTGCCCGACGTCCTGTCCGGGCTCACCGTCACCACCGTCGGCTCCCACGACACCGCCTCCGCGGTGGTGGGCGTGCCGATGCATGGCGAGACCGCGGCGTACATCTCCTGTGGCACCTGGGGCCTGGTCGGGGTCGAGCTGCCCGCCCCGGTGTTGAGCGACGCCGCGCGCGAGGCCAACTTCACCAACGAGGGCGGCGTCGACGGACGGGTCCGGTTCCTCACCAACGTGATGGGCCTGTGGCTGCTCAGCGAGGCGATCCGTGGCTGGGAGCGCACCGGACGGTCAGCGCCACTTGTGACGCTGCTGGCCGAGGCCGCAGCCGTGACCGCACCGGTGCCCGTCTTCGACGTCCAGGACCCGCGCTTCCTGCCGCCCGGTGACATGGCCGGTCGCATCGCCTCGTGGTGCGTCGAGCATGACGTGGCACCGCCCGCCGATCGTGCGTCGACGGTGCGCAGCATCCTCGAGAGCCTGGCCGAGGCCTTCGCGGTCAGCGTGCGACGCGCAAGCCACTTGTCGGGTCGGCGGGTCGACGTGGTGCACGTCGTCGGCGGGGGTGCACTCAACGAGCTGCTCTGCCAGCTGACCGCCGATCGCTGCGGGCTGCCGGTCCTGGCCGGACCGGTGGAAGCCACGGCCCTCGGCAACATCCTGGTCCAGGGGCGCACTGTCGGCGCCGTGTCCGGTGACCTCGAGGCGCTGCGTCGGCTGGTGGCGTCCACGCACGAGCCACGACGGTTCATTCCACGGTCGAAGTCTGCGAGGGTGGCCGGGTGAAGGTCGCACTGATGGTCACCTGCGTGAACGACGCGATGTTTCCCGACACGGGCAAGGCGGTGGTCACGCTGCTGCGTCGCCTCGGTGTCGACGTCGAGTTCCCCGAGGCCCAGACCTGCTGCTCGCAGCCGATGGTCAACACCGGCTACCTCGACGAGGCCGTGCCGGTGGTCCGCACCTGGGTGGAGGCGTTCGCGGGGTACGACGCCGTGGTCACGCCGTCCGGCTCCTGCGCCGGCACCTGTCGTCACCAGCACGGTCTCGTGGCCGAGCGCTCGGGAGACCCGGCCCTGGTGCAGGCGGTCGCCGAGACCGGGCCACGGGTGCACGAGCTGAGCGAGTTCCTCGTCGACGTCCTGGGCGTCACCGACGTCGGGGCCTACTTCCCGCACCAGGTCACCTACCACCCGACGTGCCACTCGCTGCGTCTGCTCGGCGTCGGCGACCGGCCACGACAGCTGCTCGAGGCGGTGCGCGGGCTGCGCCTCGTCGAGCTGCCCGAGGCCACCCAGTGCTGCGGATTCGGCGGCACCTTCGCGATGAAGAACGCGGACACCTCGGTGGCGATGGGTGCCGACAAGGCCCGCCACGTGCGCGAGACGAATGCCGAGGTGCTGGTGGCCGGCGACAACTCGTGTCTCATGCACATCGGCGGGATGCTCTCGCGCCAGCAGGCCGGGGTGCGGGTGATGCACCTGGCCGAGATCCTGGCTGCGACCGAACCGGACGAGACGCAGCCCGTGACCCTGCCCGACGTGGCACGCGGCAAGGGAGTCACGACATGAGCGCCACGTTCGTCGGCATGCCGGCCTTCCCCGAAGCCGCCCGCGAGGCGCTGGCCGACCCCCAGCTGCGCCACAACCTGGCCCACGCCACCGGCACCATCCGTGCCAAGCGGGCCGGGGTGGTCGCCGAGCTGCCCGAGTGGGAGGAGCTGCGCCTGGTCGGGGCCGCGGTCAAGGAGTCCGCACTCCGCTCGCTCGACACCCACCTGGTGCAGCTCGAGGAACAGCTCGTCGCCCACGGAGCGGTGGTGCACTGGGCCCGTGATGCCGCCGAGGCGTGCGCCGTCGTCGCGGAGGTCGCCAAGAGACACGGCGCCGACGAGGTCGTGAAGGTGAAGTCGATGGTCACCCAGGAGATCGAGCTCAACGAGGCGCTCGCCGCGGAGGGCATCTCCGCCTGGGAGACCGACCTCGCCGAGCTCATCGTGCAGCTCGGTGACGACCTGCCCAGCCACATCCTCGTGCCGGCCATCCACCGCAACCGTGCGGAGATCCGCGAGATCTTCCGGACCCGGATGGCCGCCGCCGGTCGCCCGGCCCCCGCGGGGCTGACCGACGACCCCGCCGCCCTGGCCGGGGCCGCCCGTGAGCACCTCCGCGAGAAGTTCCTCCGCGCCAAGGTCGCCGTCTCCGGGGCCAACTTCGCGATCGCCGAGACCGGCACGCTCGTCGTCGTGGAGTCCGAGGGCAACGGCCGGATGTGCCTGACCCTGCCTGACGTCCTGGTCTCCGTGGTCGGGATCGAGAAGGTGCTTCCGACCTGGGAGTCGCTCGACCCCATGATGCGCCTGCTGCCCCGGTCGTCGACCGGCGAGCGGATGAACCCCTACACCTCGACGTGGACGGGCGTCACCCCCGGCGACGGGCCGCAGGAGGTGCACGTGGTGCTCCTCGACAACGGCCGCACCAACGCCCTCGCCGACAAGGTCGGTCGCCAGGCCCTGCGTTGCATCCGCTGCTCGGCCTGCCTCAACGTGTGCCCGGTCTACGAGCGCACCGGCGGCCATGCCTACGGCTCGGTCTACCCGGGCCCGATCGGCGCCATCCTCAACCCGCTGCTCAAGGGCACCGGCGTCGACGAGCAGACCGACTCGCTGCCCTACGCCTCCACGCTGTGCGGTGCCTGCTTCGAGGTCTGCCCGGTGCGCATCGACATCCCGGAGGTGCTGGTGCACCTGCGGACGAAGGTGGTCGACTCCCATCGTGGGGACCGGCCGCCCAAGCCCGAGGCGGTGGCGATGAAGGCCGCGTCGTACGCCTTCTCCGACGCGCGGCGACTGGCCTTCGCCGAACGGCTCTCCGGTCTCGCAGGTCGAGTCGTCGGCCGGTTCGGACGCTCACGTCTTCCCGGCGGGCGGGCCGCCGTACGACGCGTTCCCGGACCGGGCGCCGCATGGACGTCGGCCCGCGACCTGCCGGCGCCGCCGCCGGAGTCGTTCCGCGCATGGTGGCGGCGTACGTCGGGGGGCCGGTCATGAGCGCCCGCGACGAGATCCTCGGCCGGGTCCGGGCGGCGCTGGCCGACGTCGACCGGCAAGCAGACGTCGACGTGCCTCCGGCGCCCCGCCACGAGGGTGGACCCGAGGACGTGGTCGCACTGTTCCTCGAGCGAGTGGCCGACTACCGCGCCGTGGTCGAGCGCTGCGACGGGTCCGACCTCGAGGAGCGCGTGCGCGCCGCACTGCCGTCCGGTGCGAGCGTGGTCGTGCCGCCCGGCCTCGAGATCGAGGTGCCCGGCGCGGTCGTCGACGACGGCCTCACCGCTGTCGAGCTCGACGCTGTCGACGCCGTGGTCACCGCCGCCCGTCTGGGCATCGCGGAGACCGGCACGATCGTCCTGGACCATCAACCCGACCAGGGCCGCCGTGCACTCTCGCTGGTGCCCGACCACCACGTCTGCGTCGTACGCGCCGACCAGGTGGTGCCCGACGTGCCGGACGCCGTCGGGCTCCTCGACCCGTCCCGACCACTGACCTGGATCAGCGGCCCGTCGGCCACCAGTGACATCGAGCTCGACCGGGTCGAGGGCGTGCACGGCCCCCGGGTGCTGCACGTGATCGTCGTCGGCTAGCCCGGCACCACGGGCCGGAATCCGGAGCAGAGCACCCGGAGGTAGGAGATGCGCTCGCCGTCCGTGCGGTAGTACGCCTGCTGCTCCACGACGTGCGCGCCATCAGGGGTCTCGAGCTCGAAGAGGTAGCCCATCCGCTGGGTGTCGGCGACGGTCACGACGTCCATCAGGTGGGCGTTGACGATGCGGTCGTGTTCCTCGAACCAGTGGTCGAGGATGACCGAGGCGACCTCGTCGGGTGTGTGCGCCTCCCAGAACCGGTGCGGGGTCAGGCCCCGGAAGTCGATGTCGTCGGCGAACAGGGCACTCAGGCGCGCCCGGTCCCTCGTCGTGATGGCGGCCGTGAATGCAGCAGCGAGCCTGGGCATGGTGTCCCTCCCTCTGTCCCAAGGCCCACGTTAGGGAGTCGGAGGGCGTCCGGCATCGTCAATTTCGGGGGCACGGCACGGCATCGGGGTCGGCCGCCGAGTGTTGCAGTTCGACCAGTTCGACGTCCGCCGACGTACGAACTGCAACGCTCGTTCCGACCGGGAGGGCGTGGTAGACACCGGCCATGGGATTCAACTTCACGATCGCGGCGCTCGCCGACACCCGGCTCGAAGACCTGGCCGGGCTCGGCATCAGGACCACCGGGGCCACCACGTCCGGCGACCTGGCACTCGAGGAGGGCACGCCGTACGTCGGCGTCCGTGACGGCCAGCTGGTCTTCGCCTGCGCGTCGCCGGAGCTGCTCGACGAGGTGCAGCAGGTCTCGCGCGAGCTCGACGCCCGCGCCGTCGTCGCCGTGTTCGGCAGCACCGCGGACGTGCACGTCTTGTGGATGCGTGACGGCGAACGCGAGCACGAGCGGGTGCTCAACGCCGGCGACGTGATGGACTCACTCGGCGAGCCGTGGCCCGAGGAGGAGGCGGCGTTCGCCCAGGAGCAGTTCGAGTCCGACGCGGTCGCCGAGACCTTTGCCCGGCTGACCGGGGTGCAGGTGCTCGACGACGAGTGGTTGGCGGGGACCTTCCACGAGCTCGACTGGCCGTTCTCCAGCGAGTCCGAATCGCGTGAAGGGGGGCTCACCGAAGCCGCGGAGCCTGTCGATCAGGACTTCATCGAGGTCGACCGGGGCCTGCTGCAGGGCATGGCCGCCGTCCAGCGAGCGGGTCTCGCGGTGATGGTGCTGCTCGGCCTCGGCGTGCTCGCGGAGATCGCGTTCCTGGTCCTCGCGGTCACCCGGGACGAGTCGTTCGGTGTGCCGCTGCCGCACCTGGTCTTCGGGGTGCTGGCCCTGATGACCGTGCTGCTCGGCCGCCTCGATGCGGGCCGGCTGATGTGGACCGCTGCCTCCGCCGGGGTGCTCCTCTTCTCGATCGTGGTGACCGGCATCGCGCGCGACCACCACGTGGCGGTGCTGTCTGCGTACGCGGTCTATCTCGCGGTCGTGATCGGCGCCCTGCTGTGGCACGCGCAGCGGGTGAAGGCAGTACGTCGACAGCTGCCGCGCTGACCGGGTCGAGTGCCCGGTCCGGCTCGATTCCGGGGGAGGGGCACGCGGGCCGTAGACTCACCGCCCGTGGCACTCACCATCGGAATCGTCGGGCTCCCCAATGCTGGCAAGTCGACGCTCTTCAACGCACTGACCAAGAACGACGTCCTCGCGGCGAACTACCCGTTCGCGACCATCGAGCCGAACGTCGGGGTGGTCGGCGTGCCCGACGAGCGCCTGCCGAAGCTCGCCGAGGTGTTCGGATCGGCCAAGCTGCTGCCCGCGACGGTCGAGTTCGTCGACATCGCCGGCATCGTGGCCGGTGCCTCGCAGGGTGAGGGCCTGGGCAACAAGTTCCTCGCGCACATCCGTGAGTCCTCGGCGATCTGCCAGGTGACCCGGGTGTTCCGCGACGAGGACGTCACCCACGTCGACGGCAAGGTCGACCCCGGCTCCGACATCGGGACCATCCAGACCGAGCTGATCCTCGCCGACCTGCAGACGGTGGACAACGCCCTGCCGCGGTTGGAGAAGGAGGCGCGCATCAAGAAGGACGTCGCGCCCAAGGCGGAAGCGGTCAAGGAGGCCAAGGCAGCGCTCGAGGCCGGTACGCCGATCATCGCCACCAAGATCGACCGCGACCTGATCCGCGAGCTCTCACTGCTCACTGCCAAGCCGTTCATCTACGTCTTCAACTGCGACTCCGACGAGCTCGGCGACGAAGAGTTGAAGGACAGGATGCGCGCCCTCGTCGCGCCCGCCGAGGCGATCTTCCTCGACGCGAAGTTCGAGGCCGAGCTGGTCGAGCTCGACGACGACGCCGAAGCACGGGAGATGCTCGCCGAGATGGGCATCACCGAGCCCGGCCTCGACAAGCTGGCCCGGGTCGGCTTCGACACCCTCGGACTGCAGACCTACCTGACCGCCGGCCCCAAGGAGACGCGGGCCTGGACGATCCCCAAGGGCGCCACGGCTCCCGAGGCGGCCGGGGTGATCCACACCGACTTCCAGCGCGGCTTCATCAAGGCCGAGATCGTCTCGTTCGACGACCTCATCGGCCTGGGCACCATGCAGAAGGCCAAGGAGGCCGGCAAGGTGCGCATGGAGGGCAAGGACTACGTGATGGCCGACGGCGACGTCGTGGAGTTCCGCTTCAACGTCTGAGTCACGCCGTACGATCTTCTCGAGCGTCACGTCGTCCGGGCGACGCCGCACGAGGAGTGTCGATGAGCGAGCAGTCCGAAAAGCCCCAGTGGTTCATCGCCGCCGACGGCACGGTCCTCCAGACCTGGCCGCCCGGCCCCGACAACGACCGGTTGAAGTACCTGCGCCACGACACGAACCGGCGGCTGGAGCTCTCGGACCTCTACGCCCTGGACGAGCGCCTCGACGACTTCCAGAGCACCTTTGCCCGGCGTTCCAACGTGCTCCTGGTCGTGGCCGGGATCGCGGTCGTCGGCGTCGTGGTGGCGTGGCTCGTCCTGCCACGGGTGGGTGTCGGCACCAACGTCACGCTCGCCGTGACGGCGGTCTGCGTCCTGCTGTTCCTCGGTATGGGGCCTCTGGCGCGGGCAGTCAGCGGGGGCGGGCGCGGGAGTCTCGACCAGATCTACCTCGACGCGGGGATCGTGTCGTCGAACCCCAAGGTCATCAAGGACCGCGAGGCGCTGGCCCTGATCGAGGCTCCGGGAACGGTCGCCGGGCGCAAGTCCGGCTAGGTCGACCGGACGGCGGCCGGACGGTTGCCGACCGGCCAGTGACAGGATCGGACCATGACTGCAACCCTCGTGGCCCGGGGCCTGGCCGGAGGGTACGGCCACCGCACCCTCTTCGACTCCCTCGACCTGACCGTCGCACCCGGCGACGTCGTGGGAGTGGTCGGTGCCAACGGCGCCGGCAAGTCGACCCTGCTCAGGCTGCTCGCCGGCCTCGACGAGCCACTGTCCGGGTCGGTGGCACTCTCACCGGCCGACGCTTTCGTCGGGTGGCTGCCCCAGGAGCACGAACGCGTCCCCGGCGAGACCGTCTCCGGCTACGTCGCCCGCCGTACGGGCTGCGCCGCGGCGACCGCCGAGATGGATGCCGCGGCGGCAGCACTGGCCGACCCGTCGGCCTCGGTGGCCACCGGTGTCGACCCCAACGACGCCTATTCGTCGGCACTCGACCACTGGCTGGCCAGTGGCGCGGCCGACCTCGAAGACCGCCTGCCGGGCGTGCTTGCCGAGCTCGGTCTCGACCTCGACGGGACGAACGTCGAGCATGCCCTGATGACCTCGCTCTCGGGCGGGCAGGCGGCCCGTGTCGGGTTGGCCTCGCTGCTGCTCTCACGGTTCGACGTCGTGCTGCTCGACGAGCCCACCAACGACCTCGACCTCGACGGGCTCGAGAGGTTGGAGGAGTTCGTGCACGGGCTCCGTGGGGGAGTCGTGCTGGTCAGCCACGACCGCGAGTTCCTCGCCCGCTGTGTCACCCGGGTCCTGGAGCTCGACCTCGCCCAGGGCTCCAACCGCGTGTTCGGCGGTGGCTACGACGCCTACCTCGAAGAGCGCGCGACCGTGCGCCGCCACGAGCGGGAGAAGTACGACGAGTTCGCGGAGAAGAAGGCCGATCTCGTCTCCCGGGCCCGAACCCAGCGCGAGTGGTCGAGCCAGGGGGTGCGCAACGCGATCAAGAAGGCGCCGGACAACGACAAGATCAGGCGCAAGGCCGCCACCGAGTCGAGCGAGAAGCAGGCCCAGAAGGTGCGCCAGATGGAGAGCCGGATCGCCCGGCTCGAAGAGGTCGAGGAACCACGCAAGGAGTGGCAGCTCGAGTTCAGCATCGGTTCGGCTCCGCGTTCCAGCTCGGTGGTGGCGACGCTCAACGACGCGACCTTCAGCCAGGGCTCGTTCACGCTCGGGCCGGTGTCGCTGCAGGTGAACGCGGGGGAGCGGATCGGCATCACCGGACCCAACGGCGCCGGAAAGTCGACGCTGCTCCGGGCGCTGCTCGGACAACAGTCACCGGTGACCGGCACGGCGAGCCTCGGCACGAGCGTGCAGATCGGCGAGGTCGACCAGGCGCGCTCGCTGCTGGCCGGGTCCCGGCCCCTGGCCGCGGCCTTCGAAGAGCTCATGCCTGACCTGGCGTCGGGCGAGGTGCGCACCCTGCTGGCCAAGTTCGGGCTCAAGGCCGACCACGTGGGTCGCCCCGTCGACCAGCTGTCACCGGGAGAGCGCACGCGGGCCGGCCTCGCCCTGCTGCAGGCGCGGGGCGTCAACGTGCTGGTCCTCGACGAACCGACCAACCACCTCGACCTCCCCGCGATCGAGCAGCTCGAGCAGGCCCTCACGGCGTACGACGGGGCACTGCTGCTGGTCACCCATGACCGGCGCATGCTCGCCAACGTGCACACCGACCGCCTGTTGCGGGTCGAGGCGGGCCAGGTCAGGGAGCTGTAGGCGCCCCGGGGACACGCGGGTTTCCGGTCCGCAGGTTCAACCGCCGGCGTCGGGGTAGACACCCACCATGACCACCCCGACCCTGCTGCCGAACCCGACCGCAGTCGGCGTACCCACGCTCACTGCAGAAGGCGGTGCGCTGGTCGTCAGGGAGCGATGACCCGGGCGAAGTAGGCCTCCACCTGAGCGGCCGACCAGTTGCGCGACTCCCGCAGGCCTTCGGCCAGCATCGCGAGGTACGCCGGGGTGGGCCGCGTGTGCGGGACGGCGTCGAACCCGTGGGGTGCGGTGAAGGTCAGCATCGGCAGGCCGTCGCGGCGGCCGACCTCGATCAGCGTCTCGTAGTGGCCGGGCCCGGCCTCGTGGCGGCCGGTCTCGAGCCCGTTCATCACGACCTCCTCGAGCGGGTCCCCGGGCTCGGGGATGCGGAACATCTCCTGGGCGGCCACGTCGGCGAACTGCTCGGCGGTGATCAGGTAGGCGCGCGCCTCGGTCGGCCCGGGCGCGTCGTGGTCGTAGAACGCCACGCCGCCGCCCCAGTTCGCTGACTCGCCCGCGAAGTACAGCCGCCCCGGCAGCACGACGGGCACGTCGTGCACCGGCAGGGTCGCGTCGCGCGCGCCGACGTACGTCGTGACGGCTCCGCGCGGCCGGCCACCGGCGATGTACGTCGCGAGGCGGGTCCGGCTCATGTTCGAGCCGTAGCTGACGTACCAGACCTGTGCATCGCTCATCGGGCGCCATTGTGCCGGAAATGCGGTGGCACTCCGAAGCGGCCGACTGCCAGAGTGGCGGCCATGAACCCTGACGAGCTCCTGGCCGCGTACGACGAACAGCTGCGCACCGACGCCGAGACGCCCGGTGCGGCGTCCGTGACCCGCCTCGGGCCGCTGCGCCTCGTGACGTTCGCGGGAGGCCGCGGGTTCATCACCTACCAGGACCTCGGCGACGCCGACGCCGACGAGATCCGACGGCTGGTCGGCGAGGCGCTCGAGCACTACCGGGCAGACCCCGGGATCACCAAGGTGGAGTGGAAGACCCGCGGCCACGACCGGGCACCCGGACTGCACCAGGCACTGCTGGAGAACGGGTTCGTGCAGGAGGAGTCGGAGTCGATCATGATCGGCGAGGCGAAGCTGTTGGCCGGCGAGGTGGAGCTTCCCGACGGCGTGACGCTGCGGAAGGTCACCGAGCCGGACGACGTGCTCGCGATGTGCCGGATGCAGGGTGAGGTCTTCGGCGACGAGCCCGGCGACGCCGAGCAGATGACCCAGGCCATGCTGTCTCGGCTGGCCAAGGACGACGGCATGGAGCTCTGGGTCGCGGAGGCCGACGGGGTGATCGTCAGTGCCGGCCGTCTGGAGCCGGTCGCGGGCACAGAGTTCGCTGGTGTCTGGGGTGGCTCGACCCGCCCGGAATGGCGTGGCAAGGGCATCTACCGCGCACTCACCGCGGCGCGTGCCAACTCGGCGCTGGCCCGCGGGAAGACGCTGATGAACAGCGACTCGACCGAGTTCTCCCGACCGATCCTGGAGCGCTCCGGGCTGCTGAAGGTGTCGACCACGACGCCATACGAATGGCGGCGCTGAGCCACAACTGTCAAAAGTCAAAACGCTGCGCACCGCAGACGGGGGAGCGTCCGACGGGTTAGGAACGAGAGGCAAGGCAACTCTCGGGAACAACCTGGAAGGACATTCCCATGGCCATCAGGACACCGCTCGCACTCCTCGCAGCGGCTCTCACCTTCGCCGGAACCGCAGCAGTTCCGGCAGCCACCACCACGGCGTCGGCTCCCACGACTGAGCGCTCCGGCGGCTCCTCGGCGTACCTGCCCAACGACCTGGACAAGGAGCAGAACCAGCGGCTGGAACGGCAGCTCGCCGCCGCCAAGGCCCAGGCCCGGGCCGACAAGGCGGACGGCGTCGCCAAGGCCCCGGCCGCCGTCACGACTGTCTACTACGACGCGACCGACGCTCCGTCGTTCGCCAGCGAGGTCTCGGGGACCGAGCAGATCTGGAACTCGTCGGTCGGCAACGTTCAGCTCGTCGAGGACCCGAGCCGCGCGACCCTCTACTTCGAGGAGGGCTCGTCGTCCAACGGGTCCTACTACCAGGGCGACGGCCACGGCAGCGGCCTGATCTTCATCGACTACGACCAGGCCGACGTCTACGCGCCGCTGCGCATCGTCGCCCATGAGACTGGCCACGCGCTCGGCCTGCCCGACCGCTACACCCAGCCGTGCTCGAAGCTGATGTCCGGTGGTGGCCCCGGCCCGTCGTGCACGAACGCCTACCCGGACTCGGTGGAGTCCGCCGAGGTAGACACGATCTGGCAGTACGGCGTCGCGCTGCGACCCGCGGCCTGAGACTCGGCGCGGGCCTGACCGTGCGTTCCTGCGCCGGGCACGGTCAGCGTGAGTCCCGGTTGCGTGGGTGGGACCGTGCCGTGCGCTCGTTGCCGTGCTTGTAGTTGCCGGTCAGCCGGGCCATCAGCTCCTGGGCGTCGCCAGCCTCGGCGTCGTCGAGGAACTCGGTGGCGCGACGGCCCCGGAGCACGCCGGCCGGCCTGCCGTGGTGGGTGATCACGACGGTGCCGTCCTTGCGGACGGTGTGGTCGAAGCCCTCCGGCGCGTTGCTCACCGGGCCAGTCAACCGTCGCCGTACGACGACCGCCACCGCTTTTGCGTGGGGGCGGCGACTCAACCGCGACCCCGGGTGCGGCCGGCGACCAGGCCTGGCCGTCACACCCGGGGTGGGCGTGAGACCTCGCCCACGTGACCGTCACCAACGGACCGCTCGCGCGTTGCACCTGATGGCCGCACACCGCGGCCACGATGAGGAGTAGGACGCGTGGGACTGCCGTTCGCCCGATTGCTGGCGCCCCGGCCCGAGGGGCTCGAGGGGCGCGACCCCGACTTCATCCGGCGCATGCTGCCGCGACTGTGGCTGGGCACCAGCCTCTACTTCCGTCCCGAGGTCAACGGCTTCGAGAACGTGCCCGACGAGCCGGTGCTGTTCGTCGGCAACCACAGCGGCGGAGCCAACATCCCCGACACCTGGGTGTTCACGCTGGCCTACCACACGTACTTCACCGTCGAGGGTCGCCCGCTGGCCGGCCTTGGGCACAGGATCATCGCGATGACGCCGGTGGTCGGTGACTTCGCCCGCAAGTTCGGCATGGTCACCGCGGGCAACGAGAAGGCCGACGAGCTCTTCGCCGCAGGCGCCTCGGTGATGGTCTATCCCGGGGGCGATGTCGAGGCCCTGCGGCCGTGGCGCGACCGCAACAAGATCGTCTTCGACGGACGGAAGGGCTTCCTGCGGCTGGCCCACCGCAACGACGTGAAGATCGTGCCGGTGGTCGCGACCGGCGGCCAGGACACGTTCTTCGTGCTCAACGACGGCCGCGCCACCGCGAGATTCCTCAAGCTGGACAAGCTTCTGAGGCTCAAGACCCTGCCACTGTCGATCAGCTTCCCGTGGGGGCTGCTGCCCGGCGACCTGCCGCACGTCCCGCTGCCGGCGAAGATCCGCATCCAGGTGCTCCCGCCGATCGACCTGCGTGAGCTGTTCGGCGACGACCCCGACTGGGACGAGGCCTACGACTACGTCACCAGCCTCATGCAGGTCGGACTGTCGAACCTGGCCACCCGCACCGTGATCCCGGTGCTCGGCTGATGGCCACCAACGTGACCCGCACGATCGTCGTACGACGCCCACCGGAGGAGGTCGCCGCCTTCGCCACGGACCCCGACCGGCTCTTCCCGATCATGGGCGGCATCGACCGCTTCGAGCGCCTCGGGGACGGCGAGTACGACGTGTTCCTCGACGTCGGCACGATCCACGTCGGCGGTCGCGTGCTGCTCGAGAACCCTGACTCCCGCACCCTCGTGTGGCGTTCCGTGCGCGGCACCACCAGCGACTTCCGGCTCGAGGTGACCGACCACCCCGACGGGTCGTTGGTGACCTCGTCCCTGTCCCTGCGGCTCAGCGGGCTCCTGATGGCCCGGCTCTCCGAGATCCTCGGGCGCGGCATCATGGCCCGGCACCTGACGGCCGGCCTGGAGCAGCTGCGCCACCACCTGGAGTTCGACCGCTTGGCGTGACCTGGGCCACGGCGCCGCGTTGAGCAGGCATGAAGCCTCGCCTGCAGGTGTCCGGGATCGTCCTCGCTGCACTGGCCCTCGGTGCCCTGGCCCACGCTCCCTCACCTGCGGTGGCCGCCGGATCCTCGGCGGAGATTGCCCAGCCCGCACAGGCGAAACGCGTCTACCGGGAGTACGTCTCCCTCGGCGACTCGTGGTCGGCCGACGTGAAGCTCGCTGACCTGAACGGCACACCCGACACCCGCCACGTGCCGCTCGGGTGTGCACAGTCGCAGACCAACTACCCGAAGCTGCTGGCCAGGCGGCTGGGCGTCAGGGTGCACCGGGACGCCACCTGCGGGTCGGCCACCACCGACGACTTCTACCGGGCCCAGAAGCTGCCGACCGGCCAGACGAACCCGCCCCAGTTCGCGCGGCTGACCCGCACCACCGACCTGGTCACCGTCGGCATCGGTGGCAACGACGCGGGCATCGCCTCGGCGGCACTCGACTGCCTGAGCCTCCTCCCGCAGGCCCTGCCGCTTCCCGCTGGGACGGTGCCGCCGCTGCCGAGTCTCGGACTCCCGCTGGTGCCGGGTCAGCTGCCGCTCGGCGGCTGCAAGGAGCGCTTCACGGCCGGGGGAGTCGACGTGCTCGCCAAGCAGATCAAGGCCTCCGAGCCCAAGCTGGTGCGTGCCCTGCGCCAGATCCACCAGCGCTCACCGAGGGCGCGGATCCTGATGGTCGACTACCTCGCCGCCGTACCGACGCACACCTGCTACCCGCAGCTGCCGATGACCGAGTCGGACCGTGCCTACCTCTACCAGACCTTCCGCAGCCTCAACTCGATGGTGCAGCGGGCCGCACGGAAGGGCGGTGCCGAGTTCGTCGACACCTACACCCCGTCGATCGGGCACGACGTCTGCGCCCCACCGGACAAGCGGTACGTCGAAGTGGTCGGAGTGTCCGTCAACGGTCCGGCCGTCGGAGTGCCCGCCCACCCGAACTCCGCCGGCGCCGCGGCGCAGTTCCGCGCGGTGCTCGAGCAGGTCCGCAGCCGGTGAGCGGTGCCCGCTGACAGGCGATTCGGGTGGACGGCAAGCGCAACCAGCCAGGCGTTGAGTGCACGATTTCGGTCGTTTCCGGGCCTGGGCACGACATCAATCGTGCGCTCGCGGTCGGCTCAGGCAGCGCGCAGCGGTTCGCCGACGGAGTGCATGTGGCGCAGGGCGATCGTGTAGGACTCGACCAGCCCTGCCTCGGCGTACTCCACGCCGCGCTCGGCGCAGAAGTCCCGCACCATCGGCCGTGCCTGGCGCAGGTTGGCGCACGGCATGCTCGGGAACAGGTGGTGCTCGATCTGGTAGTTCAGTCCGCCGAGGGCGACGTCGACCACCGGGCCGCCGCGCACGTTGCGCGAGGTGAGCACCTGCTTGCGCAGGTAGTCGGGTTCGCGGTCGCCGGTCAGCGTCGGCATGCCCTTGTGGTTGGGCGCGAACGAGCAGCCGAGGTAGAGGCCGAAGACGGCCTGGTTGAGCAGGATGAAGGCGATGGCGAGCCCGGGGGAGAGCACGGTGAAGACCAGGCTGAGGTAGATCACGAAGTGGGCCAGCAGGAGGCCACCTTCGAGGCGGCGCTCCTTGAGGCCCGGCTTCAACACGGCGCGCACACTCGAGATGTGCAGGTTGAACGCCTCGAGGGTCAGCAGTGGGAAGAAGAGGAACGCCTCGTACTTCCCGATGAAGCGGGCCGCCCCGCTGGCGTTGCGGGCCTGGTCCTGCGACCAGACCAGCAGGTCGGGTGAGACGTCGGGGTCGAGCTCCTCGTGGTTCGGGTTCGCGTGGTGACGGGTGTGCTTGTCCATCCACCAGCCGTAGCTCATGCCCACGCCGAGGTTGCCGACCAGGCGACCCGCGATCTCGCTCGGTCGCCGGGTCCGGAAGACCTGGCGGTGCGCGATGTCGTGGGCCAGCAGGGCAAGTTGCGCGAACACGACAGCGAGTACGACGGCCGTGACCAGCTGCCACCAGGTGCTCCCGATGGCCACGAACGACGCCCAGCCCACGACGACCGCCGTGCCGAGCAGGGCGAAGCGTGCGGCGTAGTAGCCGGGGCGGCGGTCGAGAAGGCCGGCGTCGTCGATGCGGCGCCGCAGCTCGGCGAAGTCGGATCCGCCGTGATCGCGGCGGCTGGTCGGCTCGGTGTGCAGGTCGATGCTCATGCTTCGAGTCAACGCCTCTTACGAGTCTGACGCGAGGGCGCTCGGACCCGTCTCCAGGTGGTGCCAGCACCACTGTCGGTCATCGGGCTGCCACGATGGGCGGCACAACGACTTCCGAGGAGGCACCCGTGCAGGCGCTGGAGACCGACGTACTCGTGATCGGTTGGGGCAAGGCGGGCAAGACGCTCGCCGGTGCCCTCGGCCGGGCCGGGCAGCGCGTGGTCATGGTGGAGCAGTCCGACGAGATGTACGGCGGCACGTGCATCAACATCGGCTGCGTGCCGACCAAGGCGCTCGTGCACCAGGCGGAGAGGCGCCGGGAGGGTGACGACCCGCAGGCCTGGTTCACCGACGCGGTGGCCTTCCGCGACACCCTCATCGGCAAGCTGCGCGCGAAGAACTTCGAGATGCTCGACGTCGTCGACACCGTCACCGCGCTGACCGGACGCGCGACGTTCGTCGACGAGCACACCGTCGAGGTCACCGGCGGCGACGACGTGCTGCGGGTGCGCGCCGACACGATCATCGTCAACACCGGCTCGGTGCCTGTGCTTCCCGACCTGCCCGGGCTGGTCGACAACCCGGTGGTGTACACCAGCACGACCCTCCAGCACGTCGATCCGTTGCCGGCCGAGCTGGTCGTGGTCGGGGGCGGGCCGATCGGTCTCGAGTTCGCGGGCATGTTCGCCCGGTTCGGCTCACACGTCACGGTGCTCGACCGCGGCGCACGCCTGCTGATGCGCGAGGACGAGGACGTCGCGGCCGCCGTGCGTGGCTCCCTCGAGGAGGTCGGGGTGACGTTCGTGCAGGGCGCGAAGGTCACCGCGATCGACGGCGCCGTCGTCCGGCACGAGGTCGACGGCGAGGCACGGGAGATCACGGCCGGTGCCGTGCTCGTCGCCGTCGGCCGACACCCGGCCACCGACGGGCTCGGCCTCGACGCCGCCGGCATCGAGATGACCGAGAAGGGGGCGATCGCGGTCGACGAGCACCTGCGCACCAGCCGACCGCACGTCTTCGCGGTCGGCGACGTCAACGGCGGGCCGCAGTTCACCTACGTCTCCTACGACGACCACCGCATCGTGCTCGACCAGCTCACCGGGTCCGGAACCCGCACCACCGGCGACCGGGTCGCCGTGCCCACCACGACGTTCCTCACCCCGCCGTTGGGACGGGTCGGCGTCACGGAGGCAGAGGCCCGTGAGCAGGGGCGCGCCGTGAAGGTGGCCGCGAAGCCGGTGGCCGCGATCGCCGCCATGCCCCGGCCCAAGATCGTGGGGGAGACCCACGGCCTGATCAAGTTCGTCGTCGACGCGGACACCGACGAGGTGCTGGGCGCGGCACTGTTCTGCATCGACGCGCAGGAGCTGGTCAACCTGGTCGCGCTGGCCATGCGCGCCGGGGCGACCGCCTCGCAGCTGCGCGACGGCATCTGGACCCACCCGTCGAGCACCGAGTCGTTCAACGAGGTGCTGGCCGGGCTCGCCTGAGCTGTCGCCGGTTCGAAACTGGCGACGGGTCAGCTCAGACTCACGACGGGTCAGTGGGAACTGGCGACGGGTCGGTGGGTTGCTCGGCCTTCTCCTCGACGCCGAGGACGATCAGCACCTGCGCGACCACGTAGGTGAGCATCACCCAGAAGTCGCTGTGCGGGATCTCGAGGTCGCTGAACGCGTCGAGGGCGATCATCGCGTCGGAGACCAGGAACGTCGTGCCGCCGACCCAGACCAGGCCGTTGACGCCGGTGGCCAGGACCGCCATCGCGCCGAGGCATCCGCCGTAGATGAGGACCGGGATCAACAGGACACCGGCGCCGGCTGCGCACAGCGTGACCAGCACGATGACGAACACGACGTACGGCGCCAGCGCGATGCGTCCGACGTGCAGCACCGAGCGGTCGGCGTACGGCAGGAAGGCGTTGACGTAGGTGAGCTGGGCCAGCAGGAAGCAGCCGACCATCACCAGGAAGTCGGCGTCGCCGGAGAAGAACCCCGGCAGTGCGTCGCCCAGCCACGAGAACACCAGTGCCAGAAGGGTGAGCCGGGCCAGTCGGCTGCGGCCCGAGCGGGTGTCGAGCCACAGGGCCCCGGCCAGCAACGGCATCAGCAGCCACTGGGTGCCGTCGGCAACCCGGCCCTGTGCCATCCACTGCGCCCACAGGTGGACGCCGGTCACGGCCGAGAGCAGTCCGAGCAGGGCGACGGACAGGAGGGGACGCGGCATCAGGCACGACTCCGATCACGAGTGAGGTATCCGATCAGGATGCCGATCGCGACGCCGATCACGGTCTCGACACCCCGGTCGAAGAGCAGGGTGCGGGTAGGGATGGGTGCGGCCAGGTGCACCATCAGCAGGGCCAGCGGAGTGATCACCACCAGCGCGAGTGCGTAGTTGCGACCGACCAGCAGCTCGGCGCCCACCTGCAGCACGACGACCACCAGGATCAGCGCCAGACCGCCCGGGTCGAGCCAGAGCAGGAGCCCGGCGGTGAGCAGTCCGAGACCGGTGCCGACGACGCGCTGGACGCCACGCACCGTCTGGGGGAGCAGGTCACGGGCGGCCAACGGCACCACGGCGGAGACCATCGCCCAGTAGGGGTGCCCGATGCCGATCGCAGTGGCCACGCCGCCGGCGACCACCACGCCGACGACGTTGCGGGCGACGTGGCGCCCGGCCGCCGAGCTGCGCCTGGGGTGCCACGCCGACACCTGTCCGCCGGGTCGGCGTACGGCACGCCAGAGGTGCCCCGTCGAACCGATCGCGACGGCGAAGAGGGCGGAGCTGCCCGCGACCAGGCACCCGGTCACGATGTCGCCGGGCTGCGCGGGGATCGAGGCGACGGCCGCGAAGGCGAAGATCATGAACAGCGGCCCGGGCGGGTGCCACTCCTCCAGGTCGGAGACCCACGAGCCGACCCCGGCGACCAGACCGGCCACCGGTACGGCGAGCCAGGCCCGGTGCGGCGACATGCCGACCAGCACGCCGACCCCGACCGACACGGTGAGGGCGAGCGCGAGGGTCAGTTGCAGCTGGAGCCGGGCGCGCCCGGTGCGTTGGCGTCCGTAGAGGGAGGTGAAGGCGCCGAACGCTGCGTAGATGGACCAGTCGAGGTGGCCCATCGACCACAGCACGACCAAGGGCACGAACACCGAGACCCCGGCCCGCATGGCCACCCGGTGCGCGCCGCCGTGTGGCCCGAACCGGAGGGCGTCACGGGCGATGTCGCGGTGTCGGATCACGGCCCCCATCATCCATGGAGGGGCAGGGTGACCGAGCGCACGGTCCGATGCATCGTGCGGTGTCGCCGAGCCCTCCTAGGATCAACGGCATGGGAACTGAGTTCGACCGTGACATCGAGGTCACCGCCAACGGCACCGGGGAGCACACCGTCGAGCTGGGCGAGGGGTGGGTCGTCGGTGGTGGCGTCAACGGCGGCTACCTGCTCGCGGTCATCGGCAATGCCCTGCGCGAGGCCGCGCCCGGCAAGCCCGACCCGATCTCGGTGAGCGCCTACTACCTCTCCGCCTCGACGCCCGGTCCGGCCACGGTGCGCTCCCGCGTGATCCGTGACGGTGGCAGCGTGGCCACCCTCGCCGCCGATCTCAGCCAGGACGGCGCCGACCGGATCACCGTGCTCGCGACGTACGGCGACCTGTCCGGTCTGCCCGACGACGTGCGCACGTCGGCCGTCGAGCCCGAGCTTCCGCCGCTGGAGCAGTGCCTGCCGACCTCGGCGGCACCAGAGAAGCTCAAGAAGACCGCCCCGCTCCTCTCGCGCTTCGACCTCCGCCTCGACCCGGCGTACGCCGGCTGGGCGGTCGGGCAGCCCAGCGGCAACGGCGTCGTCCAGGGCTGGATCCGGCTCGCCGACGCGCGTGAACCCGACGCGCTGTCACTCCTGCTGATGGTCGACGCGCTGCCGCCGGCCACCTACGACCTGGGCCTGCCCGGCTGGGCGCCGACGCTCGAGCTGACCGCGCACGTGCGGGCGATCCCGGCGCCGGGCTGGCTCAAGGTGCGCCATGCGACGCGCAACGTCGCCGGAGGCATGTTCGAGGAGGACTGCGAGGTCTGGGACTCCGCCGGACGCCTCGTCGCGCAGTCCCGTCAGCTGGCCCGCGCCCCCCGCTGACCCTTGTCCTTTCCCTCGCGAACCGTGGGTTTTTGATGCGCGAGCCGTGGATTCTTGCGCCTCGAGCCGTGGATTCTTGCGGTCTCTCAGGACCGCTTGTCGAACCACTTCTTCCGCATAGAGAAGATCCAGCGGCGGTTCGGGTGCTCGGTGACCGACCACAGCTCCTGGCGTGAAGGCCAGTAGGACAGGTCCTCGCACCCGATCGGCGTGGCCCACTTGTGCTTGCGGAAGTCGCCGGGCCTGCCGACGTACACGTTGCCCGGGAAGACCGGCCCGTTGGACGCGGTCGCGTAGTAGTGGCCGCCGGTGACCGCGATGCCCTGCATCTGGACGACGCCACCGTCGTCGAGCATCAGCGGCCGCGAGTAGCCGTCGTCGCCCAGCACGAGGTGCATGCTCTCGGCGTCGATCGGATAGCGCGCGAGCCGCGTGGTCTGCTTGCCGCGGCCGTATTCGCCGACGACCAGCTCGGGCGGGTCGGCCGAACGGTCCAGCGACATGAACGAGTAGCGCAAGCGGTCGAGACCCTCGTCGGAGTAGGCCTTGTAGGAGAACCGGACCGGCAGCACGTAGCGGTAGCCGAACGACGCGACCTTGTCCTCGGCCGCGCCGAGCTTGAGCCGGTCGAGGACGCCGCGCTCGTCGGGTACGCGCAGGATGTCATCGACCCGGCAGGTCATGATTCCCTTCGAGGTGGCCGCGATGTGGAGGTACGGCCCCGCCCACACGATGCCGCCGGCGTGCACCTTGAGCGGTGCCAGCTTCATCTCGCCGTCCTCGCCGAGGGTCGGTACGACGAGCAGGACGTGGCGGTACTTCAGCGTCTCGAGGTCGACGATGCTGATGCGCGACCCCTTGTTCACGCCCTCGGTCTCCTTGGCGTACCAGGTCGTGACCAGCAGTCGTCGGCCGTCGAAGTCCTCGGTGTCGGATGCGTCCGCCGAGGTGGTGATGCCCTGCGGCCACCACCGCGCGCTGCGGCAGTCGGAGCGGTCCCACCGGTAGGCGCGGTGCACGGCCCGACCGAACGCGAAGAAGCTGCGTCGGGCCTGGCGGTTCAGGTCCTTGAGGACCCCCTCCAACCCGACCCTGCCACCGAGCCGGTCGGCCAGCGCGTCGATCTCGTCGATGTTCTCGTCGGTGCGGTGCAGGTGGACGCCCTGCACGAACTCGAAGGCCATGGCCCCACCGTAGCGATCGCGGCCACGACCCTCCTCGGGACGTGGCAGGCTGACGCACCATGAAGCCCGTCGTCGGTGCCGCCATCGTCCGTCACGGGTGCGTGCTCGCTGCCCGGCGTACGTCGCCGCCCGACGCCGCCGGCCGCTGGGAGTTCCCCGGCGGCAAGGTCGAGCCCGGCGAGTCGCCGGCCGACGCGCTGGTGCGCGAGATCGCCGAGGAGCTCGGCTGCGTCGTGCGGGTCAGGAGCTGGCTCGACGGCGTGGTGCCGATCGGCTCGACGCACGAGCTGCGCGTGGCAGTGGTCGACCTCGTCGACGGCGAGCCGGAGCCGACCGAGCACGACGCCCTGCGCTGGCTGACGCCCGAGGAGCTCGACGACGTCGACTGGCTTCAGCCCGACCGCCCGTTCCTGGGTCAGCTTGCTGGGATACTGGACGCGTGAGAGGCATCTTCTTCGAGGAGGACGACGCGCGGGCCGTCGTCGCCCAGCTGCAGCGCGAGGGGTGGGAGGCCTCCGTCGTGCGCGAGCGTCTGGCCGGTGAGGACGACGACGAGGACCACCCGTGGGCGGTGCTCACGGATGCGCCGCCGTTCCAGTTCGAGATGCTGATCGACCAGTACGACGGGTGGATGGACACCGACGACGTGCCGGCCGGCCCGTCCGTCGTCGTACCCCCGCTCGACCTGCCGACCGCGCCGAAGCGCATCAAGCGACCGACGGCTGAATAAAAGCTGGAGCCCGCTCACTAGGCTGGTCCCATGAATGACCAGCGACTGCTCCTCGTGCACGCCCACCCCGACGACGAGTCGATCGGCCAGGGCGCGACCATGGCCAGGTACGTCGCCGAGGGCAGGGGCGTCACGCTCGTCACCTGTACGGCAGGCGAGATGGGCGAGATCCTCGTGAAGGAGCTCGAGCACCTCGCTGCCGACAAGGACGACCAGCTCGGTGAGCACCGGCGCGGCGAGCTCGAGGACGCGATGAAGGAGCTCGGTGTCTCCGACCACCGCTTCCTCGGCGGCTTCGGCACCTACCGCGACTCCGGCATGAAATGGCACGAGGACGGCCACGCCGTGGCGGCCGACCTGCCAGAAAATGGGAGTGGTCACGAGAACGCCTTCTGGCACGCCGACCTCACCGAGGCGGCCGACCACCTGGTGAAGGTGATCCGCGAGGTCCGGCCGCAGGTGCTGGTCACCTACGACCAGTTCGGCGGCTACGGGCACCCCGACCACATCCAGGCCCACCGCGTGGCGATGTACGCCGCACAGCTGGCCGCCGTGACGTCGTACAAGCTCGACCTCGGTGAGCCCTGGGAGATCGCGAAGATCTACTGGGGCGCGATGAGCGAGAACAAGATGCGCGAGAGCCTGCGGGCGATCCGTGAGTCGGGTGACACCGAGTCGTTCGAGGGCATGGAGCCCGACGGCGACCTCGGGCCGTTCGTGACGCCCGACGAGCTGATCGCGGCGCGCGTCGACGGCAGCGGCTTCATCGACCGCAAGATGGCCGCGCTCAAGGCGCACACCACCCAGATCGAGCAGGACGGGTTCTTCTTCTCGGGCGCCGAGAGCGGGCACGCGTTCTGGGCCGACGAATACTTCCGGCTTGCCAAGGGCACGCCCGGCCCGGTCGGCGACGACGGCCTCGAGGCCGACCTGTTCGCGGGTCTGTGACGCGCTTCATGGCGTGGCCGCCCCGCGGCATCCTGCTCGTTGCCGTCGTGATCGTCGCCGCGCTGATCGGCGGCGGCACGGCCATCGCGTCAGTGCTGGTTCACGAGAAGTCGTGGGCCTGGTTGGCGCTGGCGCTGGCTGCCCCGTTGAGCGCGACCTGGGCGCTGTCGGCAGGCTGGTTGCGCAGCGGATTCGGTCTCGGCTGGCTGGCCATGGTGTTCCTGCTCCTGCAGACCCGACCCGAGGGTGACTACGTCGTGCTCTCCAGCGCGCGCGGCTACGGGCTGCTGGTCGGTGGCCTGGCGATGCTGGTCTTCGTGATCGTGACGCTGCCCGTGAGGCGGCGCACCGACGAATCTGGATAGGCCACCCGCGCCGTTAGGATGGCGCGGGTGAACACCAAGCCCTCGCGTGAGAGCAATGGAGGCCGGGTCGTCATCCTGACGATCCTCGGCCTCCTCGTCCTGTTCGGTGGCGGGTACGTCGCGGCGTACGCCGGAGCCGGGGCCAAGGTGCCCCGTGGTGCGTCCGTCGCCGGCATAGACATCGGCGGCAAGTCGCACGGCGACGCGGTGTCGACCCTCGAGGAGGGCATGGCCGACCGCGCGGAGATCGACGTCACGGTCGACGGCAAGAAGACCAGCGTCCCGGTGGCCGACACCGGCATCGAGGTCGACGCCGAGGCGTCCGTGACGGAGGCCGGCGGCGGTCGCAGCTGGTCGCCGACCCGGCTGTGGCACTACTACACCGGCGGCGAGGACATCGACCCCGTCGTGAACACCGACGAGGCCGCGCTCACCGCCACCGTCGACAAGCTGACCAAGGAGTTCGGTACGCCGACCAAGGACGGCGCCGTCACCTTCAAGGGCGGCCGGGTGCACAGGGTCGCGTCGGCCAAGGGCACCGCGATCGATCCCGACCAGGCCCGTGAAGAGCTCACGAACGCGCTGCTGACCGGTGACGCGGCCGAGCTCGACCTGGTCGAGGCCGACCCCGACATCAATGACGACGACGTGCAGAACGCCCTCAACGACTTCGGCAACGCGGCCGTGTCCGGTCCGGTCACCCTGGTCTTCGACAAGGCCAAGGTGCGGCTCAGCCCGGCCCAGTTCGCGCCGGTGCTGAGCATGAAGGCCGAGAACGGCAGGCTGGTCCCCGACCTCGACGAGAAGCGGCTGACCAAGCTGGTGCGCTCGCAGTTCTCCGATCCCAAGGGTGCCCCCGTCGACGCGACGGTCAAGCTGGTCAACGGCAAGCCCAAGGTGATCCCGGCCAAGCCGGGCGTCGACTACGAGCCCTCCGACATCAGCTCCGCGTTCCTCGACCTGGTCGCGAAGGAGTCCGGCCGCGAGGTCAAGGTGAAGGCCACGGTCAAGCAGCCCGACTTCACCACCGCCGACGCGAAGAAGCTCGGCATCAAGACGCAGATCTCGACGTTCACCACCCACTTCCCGTACGCCGAGTACCGCAACGTCAACCTCGGCCGCGCCGCCGAGCTGATCAGCGGCACGATCCTCAAGCCCGGCGAGACGTTCTCCCTGAACGACACCGTGGGGGAGCGCACGGCCGAGAACGGCTTCACCAAGGGCTTCATCATCAGCAACGGCATCTTCAAGGAAGACTTCGGCGGCGGCGTCTCGCAGATGGCGACCACCCTGTTCAACGCGATGTTCTTCGCCGGCCTCGAGGACGTCGAGCACAAGCCGCACTCGTTCTACATCGACCGCTACCCGGTCGGTCGCGAGGCCACCGTGGTGTGGGGCTCGCTCGACCTGAAGTTCAAGAACGACACCGACCACGGCGTGCTGATCAACGCGCACCTGGCCCCGAGCTCGCCGTCCGGCCAGGGATCCCTGACCGTGTCGATGTACTCCACCAAGGTCTGGGACATCACCACCAAGACCGGTGAGCGCTACAACTTCACCTCGCCGCAGACGCGCACGATGACCACCGCCGACTGCTACCCGAACAGCGGGTACGGCGGTTTCGACATCAACGTGTGGCGCTACTTCGCGAAGGCCGGCTCCGGCAACGTCGAGCGCACGGAGAAGTTCCACACGACGTACACGCCGTCCGACTCCGTGGTCTGCAAGGAGCCGGAGGCACCCAAGAAACCGGACGAGAAGCCCAGCGACGACAACTGACCCGCGAGTAACGCGCGTCGCCCGGCGTCGTTTCACCGGGTATGCGCCGACTCTCGCTGCTCCTCGCCTCGCTCCTCGGGTTCGCCCTCCTGGGGCTGCTGCCCGTCTCGCCGGCCTCGGCCGCCGGTGACGGCTTCCCGCTGCCGCTGCCGACCTCTCCGGCGGGTGACCCACCCGGCGCCAACGACTGGAACTGCAAGCCCACCGCCAAGCGGCCGACGCCGGTGATCCTCGTGCACGGCACGTTCGGTGACCGCAAGAACCTCCTCGAGAACCTGTCGAAGGCCATCAAGGCGGCCGGCTTCTGCGTCTTCTCCCTCGACTACGGCAACCGCGGCACCGGCGACGTCGCGACCTCCGCGAAGGCCCTGAAGGCGTACGTCGCCAAGGTGCGCAACGCGACCGGTGCCGCCAAGGTGTCGTTGGTCGGGCACAGCCAGGGCGGCATGATGCCGCGCTACTACCTCAAGTTCCTCGGTGGCGCCGCGGTCGTCGACGACCTGGTCGGCATCGCGCCGTCCAACCACGGCACCGACCAGATCGGTCGGCTGGCGCCACTGATGGGAGTGGTCGGCCCGCTCCTCGACGTGGTCTGTCGGGCGTGCAGTCAGCAGGCCACCGACTCGCCGTTCCTGCAGCGGCTCAACGCCGGCGACGAGACCCCCGGCACGGTCAGCTACACCCAGATCACCACGCGGTACGACGAGGTCGTCGTGCCGCACACGTCGGGCTACCTGAGGGCCGGCCCGCGCACCACGAACCTGACCGTCCAGAACGCCTGCCCTCTCGAGCTCTCCGAGCACGTGCTGATCCCGACCAGCAAGCCCGCGGTCAGTTGGACCCTCGACGCACTGACGCATGCCGGCCCGGCCCGCGCCACGTTCAAGCCTGCCTGCTGACGGATGCCGTGCGCGCGGGAACCGGATCCGGCCGCATCCCGTCGTACTCGCCATGACGAAGCGCATGAAGGTTCTCGGGCCGGCCCTGCTGGTCACCGTGTTGTCGATGTCCGCGTGCAACGACGACTCCGACGCGGCGGACGCCACGCCCGCTGACCCGGCCGCGACGACGGTGCACGTGCACTTCACCGACTCGTCGGTGCCGCCGGAGGACCACCGCAGCTGGGACCTCACGCTCGACCAGGACACGGTGCACCTCGTCGTCGACTCGTACGGCGACGTGCTGGCCGACGAGACCGTCGAGATATCGGCCGGGCGGTGGAAGGACTTCGTGGCCGATCTCGACGACGCGGTCGACGAGCTCGGTGAGCCGGAGGACGTCGAGGAGGGGTGCACCGGCGGCACCGCGATGTCACTCGAGGTGCAGGACGCGGGTTCGGCCAGCACGTCGATGGACCTCGACAACTGCGCCAGCGACACCAACCGGGCGATCAGCGACGAGATCGAGGAGCTCGTCGAGCCGTTCACCAGCATGGTCGGCCTGGCGGGCCACCTCGACACCTGAGCGCCGTACCGAAGAACGGGCACAACGGCCCGATTCGGCCCGGAAGTGGGGGATGGAGCGCCCTGTGCCCGTTCGGCGGTACGCCCGGGGTGCCCTGTGGATGACCGGATGCGCCGGCGGTCGGCATCGCACAGGCTGGAAGGGTGATTCCGGAGACGATCAAGGCCCAGGACGTCATGCAGGAGCTCGGGTTCGTGGCCACCCGGGCTCAGCTGCTCGAGCACCTGACCAGGCGGGAGATCACCGGGGCCCTCCGGCAGGGCCACATCGTCCGCCTCGGGCGCGGACGCTTCGGCCTGCGGTCTGCTCACCAAGCGGCTCAGGCAGCGATGCGGCTGTCCGGCACGGCCTCACACCTCAGCGCGGCCCAACTCCATGGCTGGCCGATTGCCCGCGCCCCGGCACGGCCCTGGGTGACGGTGCCCCGGAGCCGCAACGTGCCCGCGTCGGTGCGGGAGGAGATGCACGTTGTGTTCGCCCCCGCCGTGGGGAGGGTGACCGACCCGCTGCGCACCGTGCTCGACTGCGCCAGGAAGCTGCCCTTCGACGAGGCGCTCAGCGTGGCCGACTCCGCCCTGCGTGCCCGCGACGTCGACAAGGCCGTCCTGGTCGAGGCCGCCGCGCAGGCCCGTGGCCCGGGGTCCGTGCAGATTCGTCGAGTGGCTGAAAGCGCCTCGGGGCTCTCGGCCAACTCCTTCGAGTCGTGCCTGAGGGCGATCGCCCTCGACGTGGGGCTCGACGTCATTGCGCAGCATCCGATCCAGTTGCCCGGTCGGCTGGTGCATCCGGACCTGGTCGACGTGGGCCGGCGGCTGGTGCTCGAAGCTGACAGCTACCGGCACCACAGGCTCGACATCAGGGTGTTCCAGCAGGACCTCTGGCGCTACACGTCCCTGACAGTCGCTGACTGGACGGTGCTGCGGTTCGGCCACGCCCATGTGATGTCCGAGCGCGACTGGGTCCGTGCGTGCCTTCGCACGTACCTCTGAACGGGCACAACGGCCCGATTCGGCCCGGAAAGAGGCGAAAGGGCGGCCTTGTGCCCGTTCGGCGGTACGGCTGCCCCGGGTGACCGAGCGGGCGCGTCCGTTCAGTCCGGGGAGAGGTAGCGCAGCGTGTGGTGTGTGGCGAACCCGAGCGAGCCGTAGAGCGCGAGTGCCGGCTGGTTGTCGGTCTCGACGTGCAGCCAGACGGTCGAGGCGCCCTTCTCGCCGCCCCACTCGACGAGCTCGGCGAGCATGCGGCGGGCCAGTCCCCGGCGCCGGAAGGCCGGTTCGACGCCGAAGGCGTGGATGCCGAGCCACTCGCCGGACAGCGCGACCTTGGCGGAGGCCACCACCTGGTCACCGATCCGGAGGGACAGGTCGAGTCGTGGTCCGTCGTGGGCCAGCCCGGCCGACATCGGCGGCAGTGCATCCCCGGCGAGGAGCGTCGAGAAGTCAGGGACGCCGCGCAGCGCTCGCGAGAGCTGCGCGAGCGAGGCGAGCTGGAAGTGCGAGTCCCCGCCGGCCACGACCTGCCAGCCCTGCCGCGTGAAGTGCTCGTCGGCCTCGGACCCCGTCTCGACCTGCACCAACGGGTCGCGCGAACGCGCGGCGTAGAAGGCACGTACGGCGGACTCTGCCTCGGCGTACGGCGTACCGGGGTCTCCGATCGCCAGGCAGGAGTTGGCCCGCTTCAGCAGGCGGCCCACGGGAGCAGGGTCGCAGCGGAGCTCCCACTCGCCGAGTGCCGCGCGCTCGACGTGCGCCCAGAGCGCCGTGGCGTGGCTCTCCGCCTCACGGGCCGAGACCCGGTGGCGCACCGACGGGCGCGGCGGAACCGGCTTGCCGGAGACGATGTCGGCGATCTGGATCACCACCGCCGGACCCGTGGCCGGCTCCACGACACAGACCCCGTCGGCCCACGCCGTACACACGCCGAGGACGTCGGTCATGGCCGGACCACCGGACGGTCCGGTCTCTCCACGGAGCACGCGCCGGACCACCACGCGCCGGCCGACCACGTGCGGTCCGAGCCGATGCATGCCCACGTCGTGGGAGTCGCCGACGGATTCCATGCGGGGGATACTAGGCTGTCTGCAGAAACCCGCATTCGTTAGTCCTCAGGAGGAACTGGTGACCTACGTCATCGCCCAGCCGTGCGTCGACCTCAAGGACCGCGCGTGTGTCGACGAGTGCCCTGTCGACTGCATCTACGAAGGCAAGCGCATGCTCTACATCCACCCCGACGAGTGTGTCGACTGTGGTGCGTGTGAGCCGGTCTGCCCGGTCGAGGCGATCTTCTACGAAGACGACACCCCGGAGCAGTGGAAGGACTACTACACCGCGAACGTCGGCTTCTTCGAAGACCTCGGCTCGCCCGGTGGCGCGGCCAAGATGGGCGAGATCGACAAGGACCACCCGATCATCGCCGCCCTCGAGCCGCAGAACCAGGAGTGAGCTCGGTGGTCAGAGAGGGCCAGCGCCCTCTCGGAACCACCGTCTCCGGGCGGCTTCCCGACTTTCCCTGGGACAAGCTGACGTCGTACGCCGCTCGCGCGCGTGAGCACGCCGACGGCATCGTCGACCTCTCGGTCGGTACGCCGGTCGACCCGACGCCGAAGGTGGCCCAGGACGCGTTGGTCGCGGCCGCCGACAGCCCGGGCTACCCGGTCACGATCGGCAAGGTCGAGACCCGCCAGGCGATCATCGACTGGATGGTGCGCGCGCTCGGCGTCACCGGCGTGGGCCTCGACGGCGTGCTCCCGGTGATCGGCTCCAAGGAGCTGATCGCCAGCCTGGCCTTGCACCTGGGCGTCGGCGCGGGTGACCTGGTGGTCTTCCCGCGGCTGGCCTACCCGACGTACGAAGTCGGCGCGGCGCTCGTCGGTGCCCGATCGCTGGCCGCCGACTCGCTCACCGCGATCGGTCCCGAGACGCCGAAGATCCTCTGGATCAACTCGCCGTCCAACCCGACCGGCAAGGTGCTGCCCGCCGACCACCTCAAGAAGGTGGTCGAGTGGTGCCGCGAGCGCGGCACGATCCTGGTCTCCGACGAGTGCTACATCGAGATGGCGTGGGACGCCGACAAGCAGCCGATCTCCGTGCTGCACCCCGACGTCTGCGGTGGCAGCCACGAGGGCATCCTCGCGGTGCACTCGCTGTCGAAGCGCTCGAACCTGGCCGGCTACCGGTGTGCGTTCATCGCCGGCGACACCGCCCTGATCGGTGAGCTGCTCGCGGTGCGCAAGAACCTCGGCCTGCAGATGCCCAACCCGCAACAGCTCGCGATGATCGCCGCGCTCGGCGACGACGTCCACGTGGCCGACCAGCACGCGCGGTACGCCGCGCGCCGGGCCAAGCTGCGTGAGGCGCTCGAGCGGGCCGGCTTCCGCATCGACGACTCCGAGGCCTCGCTCTACCTCTGGGCCACCCGCGACGAGGACTGCTGGGACACCGTGGCCGCCCTCGCCGAGCTCGGCATCCTGGTCGCTCCCGGTGCGTTCTACGGCGCGGCCGGGCACCAGCACGTGCGGGTTGCCTTCACCGCCACCGACGAACGTGTCGACACCGCCGTACGCCGCCTGACCTGATCCACGGTTCGCGCGTCAAGAGCACGCGGTTCGCGCATCAACAATCCACGGTTCGCGCAGGTCTGGGTGGTCAGTCGTGGACGTCGACGTGCACGTGGTCGCGGTGCTCGAGCACGGCGATCGTCCCGGCGGGCTTGCCCTTGACGTCGCCGGGGTCGTAGTCGCGCCAGCCCGACTCCGAGCGGGACCCGAAGCTCCAGATCATGTCGTCGAAGATCACGTGCTCGATGTCGAGCCGGTCGGCTTGGGCGACCAGGTAGTAGGCCATCGCCCAACCCTGCTTGCGGTTCGCCTCGTTGATCGGCCGGACGAACACGTCGATCGCCCGGCCCTCGTAGTGCGCCGAGCCCTCCATGTGGCCTGAGTCGACACCCTCGGGCGCGAACCCGCCCAGCGCCTGGTCACCGAACGCGGCCTCCAGGTCTGCGCGTACGACGGCCGCGCGGTGGGTCAGGCCCGTCTCGTCGAGGTCGTCGTCCTCACTCTCGGGACGCCCCTGCACCACGCAGCTGAACTTGCCCTCCTGGGAGTTGCCGGTCAGCGCCGACGCCAGGGTCTTGGCATCCTCGGCGTGGTCCTCGTAGGCCTCGGGGTACCCGGAGTTCTGCACCCGCTGGGCGGCCTCGGTGATCCGCATCGTCTCGTAGCCGTCGATCTTGACCAGCGCGTCGTAGAACGCGTTGGTGGCGTAGTACGGGTCCAGCAGCTGCTCCCGGGTGCCCCAACCCTGGGAGGGTCGCTGCTGGAAGAGGCCGAGGGAGTCGCGGTCGCCGTACTCCAGGTTGATGATCTTCGACTCCTGGTACGCCGTGGCCAGCGCGATGCTGACCGCCCGAGCGGGCAGGCCGCGTCGCGTGGCGATCGCGGAGATCAACGACGCGTTCTCGGCCTGTTCGAGGTCGAGCTCGACCTCGTGCCCGGCGACTTTCGCCGTGCACGACTCGGGGTCCGGCAACGGCCCGAAGCCGCGCTCGACCGCGATCGCCACGCCGGCGACGACGGCGATGACGGCCACCCCAGCGGCGATCCGGCCGCGGGTGATCATCGTGCCGTCCCTGACGTGGGGATGGGTGACCCGGCCCCAGGCGGGTGACTCCAAGGGGAAGTGCCGGGCTCACGGTGCCCCGCATCCCGACCGGCGGCGTTGTCCTCGACCCGACGGGACTCCGTCCCGCCTTCGCTCGTCCGCATTGCCGGATCGGGCGCGAATGCACCGCTCGCTGATCCGGCACCCCGTGGAGTCATTCGCCTAGTCGTTGGCGTGCAGGGCGGTGTTGAGCGCGATGCCCTCGCCCTTCCACGCCACGGCCTCGATCGCGCCGCTGACCGAGTTGCGGCGGAACAGCACGTTGTCGGCGCCGGAGAGCTCCAGCGCCTTCACGACGGAGCCGTCCGCGAGCGTGACCTTGGTGCCGGCGGTGACGTAGCAGCCGGCCTCCACCACGCAGTCGTTGCCGAGGGAGATGCCGAGCCCGGAGTTGGCACCGAGGAGGCAACGCTCGCCGACGGAGATGACCTGCTTGCCGCCGCCGGAGAGGGTGCCCATGATCGAGGCTCCGCCGCCCACGTCGGAGCCGTCGCCGACGACCACGCCGCCGGAGATGCGACCCTCGACCATCGAGGCGCCGAGCGTGCCGGCGTTGAAGTTCACGAAGCCCTCGTGCATGACCGTGGTGCCCGACGCGAGGTGCGCGCCGAGGCGGACGCGGTCGGCGTCACCGATCCGGACGCCGCTCGGGATCACGTAGTCGACCATGCGGGGGAACTTGTCGATGCTGAAGACCGTGACGTGCTGGCCGGCCGCACGCAGCCGGGTCCGGGTCAGCTCGAAGCCCTCGACGGCGCACGGGCCGGCGCTGGTCCACACGACGTTGGTCAGCAGCCCGAACATGCCGTCGAGCGAGAGCCCGTGTGGCTGCACCAGGCGGGTCGAGAGGAGGTGCAGGCGCAGCCACGTGTCGGGGGTGTCGACCGGTGCGGCGGCCAGGTCGGCGATCGTGACGAGCCGAACCTCACGGCGTACGCCGCGCACGTCGTCGAAGCCCTCGAGCGCGGTGAGCTCGGCGGGCGCCGAGGCGTCGTCCGGTGCCGCGCCGAGCGCGGGCTCGGGGAACCAGACGTCGAGGACGGTGCCGTCGGGAGTGAGAGTGGCCAGGCCGTGGGCCCACGCGGGGCCGGAAGTCGTGTCAGTCACGGGCGCAACTCTACGGTCGGACACCCAGCGCCGCAGGACAGGCTCCCAACGGTGAACGGCGCCGGCGGTGGGCAGTGGTGACTGCTCCCGCCGACGCCGTACGTCGCATGCCCGGCTGACTCAGCCCTGTTGGCTCAGTAGTGCCAGCTCTCGATCTTCCACTCGCCGGAGTCGGTGTGGACCATCTCGATGGTGAAGGTGCCGACGCTCGAGCCGCCGGCGGTCATGTCGACCCCGACGGTGGCGGTCTCGCTGTCAATCGAGATCACGTTCGGCTCGCCGAAGGTGACGCCCTCGGCGTCGTCGGTGGTGATCTCCGAGCAGTCGGCGGAGTCCGGGTCGACCAGCCAGGCCTTCGCGATGTCGCACTGGTTGCTCTCGATGGCCGAGACGAAGGTCGTCGCCACGCTCGTGACCGCGGTGGTGTCGCCGCCCCCGTCGGGCGTGACTGTCTCGGGCTGGACCTCGGCCGAGTCCGGCGACTCCGGAGCGCTCTGGGACGACGAGCCCTCGTCGCTGCTACCATCACCGCCACCGAAGTCGATCAGCCACTTGCCGTCGACCTTGCTCAGCGAGAGCGTCTCGGTGTCGGTCTCGCCGCCCTGGGTGTACTCGACGTCGACCTCGGCCTTGTCGCCGTCGACCGACTTCTCGGTCACGTCGCCGAAGCTAATGTCCTCGTCGGAGCTGTCGAAGTCTTCGCAGGGCAGGTCGTCGCCGTCGCGGATGAGCTTCTTCGCGGCCTCGCAGTCGTCGTCCTCGGACGCCTTGATGAACGCTTCGACGGTCGCCACCGGGCTGTCGCTGCTGGCTTCCTTGTCGTCGTCATCGCCACCGGTGAGGAGGACGGCGGCGATGATGCCGCCGATGATCAGGAGTAGGACGACCAGGCCACCGATCACGATCTTCTTGTTGACCCCGCCACCGCCCTGCGGAGGCTGGGCGCCGTACTGCGGGGCGCCCCACTGCTGCTGTCCGGGCTGCTGGCCCTGCGGACCGCCCCACTGCTGGCCCTGCGGCTGACCGGGCTGCTGGCCGCCCTGGTACGGGGGCTGCTGCGGCTGACCGGGGTGCTGGGCGGGGGGCTGGTTCCACTGGCCCTGGCCCGGCTGCTGGCCGCCCTGGTGCGGGGGCTGCTGGGGCTGACCGGGCTGCTGACCAGGCTGTTGGGGTTGCTGCGGCTGGCCACCGGGCTGCTGCCAGGGCTGGTCGCCGGACGGTCCGAAGCTGTCGTTCATGGGAGTCCCCGAGTCACGTTGAAGAGTTGCCTGCGAGGTGACCCTAACCAACAACCGCCCCGACAAACACCGCCGAAAGTTCTCCCCGGGGAATCTGATTGGTCGCCGGCGGGCGCCGGGGAGTACCTTTGGCCCCACAGACGTTCGAGCCGTCATCAGCGGCGAGTCTCCGGAAGAACGGGTCCGCAAGGGCCTCACTAGAACCGGACGGGCGGGCCCGTCACAGCCTGAGACGAAGCGGTCGCACCACGGTGCGGCAAGCGAGGTGGTACCGCGGTCACTCCGGACTGAAGTCCGGGGGAGTCGTCCTCGTGGCAACAGCCCCGAGTTGTACGACGTACCCGCAGGAGAGCACATGACGTACCCCAAGGCCTCGACCCAGGAGACCCAGGACGAGACCGCGAGCGTTCCCTCGAGCCCGAGGTTCCCGGCGCTCGAGGAGCGGGTGCTGTCCTACTGGAAGCACGACGACACCTTCGTGGCGAGCGTCGAGCAGCGTGACGCCGGGGTCAACGGCGAGAACGAGTTCGTCTTCTATGACGGTCCGCCGTTCGCCAACGGCCTCCCGCACTACGGCCACCTGCTCACCGGCTACGTCAAGGACGTCGTGCCGCGCTACCAGACGATGCGCGGCAAGCGCGTCGAGCGCCGCTTCGGGTGGGACACCCACGGCCTGCCCGCCGAGCTCGAGGCGATGCGCCAGCTCGGACTGAAGACCACCGACGAGATCCACGAGATGGGCATCGAGAAGTTCAACGGCGCCGCCCGCGCCTCGGTGCTGAAGTACACCGACGAGTGGCAGGAGTACGTCACCCGCCAGGCCCGCTGGGTCGACTTCGACAACGACTACAAGACGCTCAACCCGGAATACATGGAGAGCGTCATCTGGGCGTTCAAGTCGCTCTTCGACAAGGGCTACGTCTACGAGGGCTTCCGGGTGCTGCCCTACTGCTGGAACGACGAGACGCCGCTGTCGAACCACGAGCTGCGCATGGACGACGATGTCTACAAGAACCGTCAGGACCCGGCGGTCACGGTCGGCTTCGTGATGGAGATGACCGGCGACGACCCGGTCCTCGACGGCGCACACGTGCTGATCTGGACCACCACGCCGTGGACCCTGCCCTCCAACCTCGCGGTCATGGTGGGCTCCGACATCGACTACGTCGTGGTCGAGGCCGGCGTACCCGGCACCGAGTCGACCGCGCGCTACCTGCTGGCCGAGGCCCGGCTGGCGTCGTACGCCCGCGAGCTGGGCGACGCCGAGGGCGAGCTCACGGTGCTCGGCCGCTACCGCGGCGCCGACCTGGTCGGGCGCAGCTACGCCCCGCCGTTCTCCTACTACGCCGGCCACGAGAACGCGTTCCGCATCGTGGCTGCCGACGACGCCGTCACCACCACCGACGGCACCGGGCTGGTGCACAGCGCCGGCGCGTTCGGTGAGGTCGACAAGGAGGTCACCGACCGCGAGGGCATCGAGCCGGTCATGCCGGTCGGCAAGGACGGCCGCTTCACGCACCCGGTCGAGGAGTACGCCGGGATGCTGGTCTTCGACGCCAACCTGCACATCATGGACCACCTCAAGGCCGCCACCCGTGGGACCGGTGAGGTCGGATCCGTCACCCCCGGCACGATCCTGCTGCGCCGCGAGTCCTACGAGCACTCCTACCCGCACTGCTGGCGCTGCCGCGAGCCCCTGATCTACAAGGGGGTCTCGTCGTGGTTCGTCGAGGTGACCGCGTTCAAGGACAAGATGCTCGAGCTGAACGAGCAGATCCGCTGGGTCCCCGACCACATCCAGCAGGGCCAGTTCGGCAAGTGGCTGGCCAACGCCCGCGACTGGTCGATCACCCGCAACCGGTTCTGGGGCTCCCCGGTGCCGGTGTGGAAGAGCGACGACGAGGCCTACCCGCGCATCGACGTCTACGGCTCGTTCGCCGAGATCGAACGCGACTTCGGACGGGTGCCCCTCAACGCCGACGGCGAGCCCGACCTGCACCGGCCGTACGTCGACGACCTGACCCGGCCCAACCCCGACGACCCGACCGGCAAGTCCACGATGCGCCGCGTCGAGGACGTCCTCGACGTGTGGTTCGACTCCGGGTCGATGTCCTATGCCCAGGTGCACTACCCGTTCGAGAACGAGGAGTGGTTCGAGCACCACTTCCCGGCCGACTTCATCGTCGAGTACATCGGCCAGACCCGCGGCTGGTTCTACATGCTGCACATCCTGGCCAGTGCCATCTTCGAGAAGCCGGCCTTCAGCTCGGTGATCTGCCACGGCATCGTGCTGGGCTCCGACGGCCAGAAGATGAGCAAGTCGCTGCGCAACTACCCCGACGTGCGCGAGGTCTTCGACAGCGCCGGCGCCGACGCCATGCGCTGGTTCCTGATGGCCTCGCCGATCCTGCGCGGGGGCAACCTGATCGTCACCGACCAGGGCATCCGCGACACCGTCCGCCAGGTGCTGATGCCGCTGTGGAACAGCTGGTACTTCTTCAGCCTCTACGCCAACGCCGCCAACGGTGGCGAGGGGTACGACGCCCAGTGGCGCACCGACTCCAAGGACCCGCTCGACCGCTACCTGCTGGCCAAGCTGCGCCAGCACGTCGAGTCGATGACCGAGCAGATGGACGCCTACGACATCGCCGGTGCGTGTGAGTCGACGCGTGGTTTCCTCGACGTGCTCACCAACTGGTACATCCGTCGTTCCCGCGAGCGGTTCTGGTCAACGGGCGACGACCTCGACCACGACGCCTTCGACACGCTCTACACCGTGCTCGAGGTGCTCTGCCGGGTCACGGCGCCGCTGCTGCCGCTGACGCTGGAGGAGATGTGGCGCGGCCTGACCGGTGGCCGTTCGGTGCACCTGGCCGACTGGCCCTCCGCCGACGAGCTGCCCGCCGACGACGCGCTCGTGGCGTCGATGGACCTCGTGCGTGACGTCTGCTCGGCCACGTCGGCGCTGCGCAAGGGCGCTTCGCTGCGCAACCGGCTCCCGCTCTCGACGCTGACCGTGGTGGTCGACCGCGCCGACGCGCTGTCCGGCTTCGGCTCGATCGTCTCCGACGAGGTCAACGTCAAGCAGGTGCGCCTCCTCGACCTGGCCGACCCGGAAGCCGCGTCGTACGGCGTCTCGCAGAAGCTGACCGTCAACGCCCGCGCGGCCGGTCCGCGCCTGGGCAAGGACGTGCAGCTGGCGATCAAGGGCTCGAAGTCGGGCGACTGGTCGGTGGCCGACGACGGCGCCGTGACCTCCGGTGGGCTGGCGCTGGTCGAGGGGGAGTTCACCCTGGAGACAGTGGCCGCCAGTGGCGACGACTCGGCGACCGGCATGCTGCCGCGCGGCGGCTTCGTCGTCCTCGACACGGTCGTGACGCCCGAGCTGGCCGCGGAGGGTCTGGCCCGTGACCTCGTGCGGGCGGTCCAGCAGGCCCGCCGTGACGCCGACCTCGACGTCTCCGACCGGATCACCCTGACCGTCGGCGGCGACGACGCGGTCCTGGCCGCGGCCCGGACCCACGAGGCGCTCATCGCCGGCGAGACCCTGGCCACGACGGTCGTCCTCGACGCGACGGTCGCGGGCACCGAGGTGGTCGTCGGTGACGGTGAGAAGGCCCGCGTCAGCGTGGCCGTGGCCCGCATCTGACCCCGCCCCACCTCGTGCAACGCGCTGTCCACGACGCATTGCACCCTGCTGGCGGGGTGCAATGCGTCCACAGGGGCGCGGCAGTGCGGTCAGTCGCGCTGTCCTCAGTCGCTCTGTGCGCGGCGGCGGAGATCCTGCAGAACGGGCGGTGAGGCCACCACGAGCAGCACCAGCGCCATCGGCACGACGACCGGGAAGCCGAAGCGCAGGTAGCCGAGCGCGCCGAGAACCCCACCCATGAAGAAGAGCGCCACCAGGAGGACGAGCACGCCGAGCTTCCGGGCGTCGGCGGTGACAGGTGGGAGACCCGGCGTGCGCTCCCGGTAGGCGGCCTTGCCGATCTCGATGCCGATGTCGGTGATCATGCCGGTGACATGGGTGGTGCGGATCTGGGCGCCGGAGAGCTTGGTGATGATCGCGTTCTGCAGGCCCATCGTGAAGCCGAGGACGCTGATGAAGACGAACGCACGGTGGGGTCCGTGGAGTTGCTCGGCGAGCAGCCCGAAGGCGAGGACCAGCAACGCCTCGATCACCAGCACGTTGGCGTAGCGGCCGCGCAGGTCCCGCCGGCGACCCCAGTTGAACACCACCGCGCAGGTCATGGCTCCGACCACGAACGCGGCCAGCGCCACGACCGCCAGCCAGGCGAGCTCGTCGAAGCCGACCACCAGGGAGTCGGCGACGGTGGCGGTCAGGCCCGTCATGTGAGAGGTGTACGCCGACACCGCGACGAAGCCGACAGAGTTCAGCATGCCCGCGAGCAGGGCCAGCAGGCTGGCGAGCTGGACGTTGCGGACGGTGGTCCGCTCGGAGCCGGTGAGGCCGAACATGCCCCGACCCTAGGGCCTGACCTGCCGGGATCCGGCGTCAGCGCAGTCCGAGCCTGGCCGAGAGTCGGTCGAGGTGGGCGACGACCTCGACCTCCGACGCGTCGGGCACCCCCCAGATCAGCTCGGTGACACCCGCGGCGTCCCAGGTCGCGAAGTCGTCGGGCGTCGGCCTGGCCGCGATCAGCACGTGGATCTCGGGGGAGCCCTCGCGTCCGGCGTCCGCCCAGGCCTTGTGCAGCGCGGCGGCCTTGTCGCCGATGTCGGTCTCGATCGGCGTGGTCATCCAGCCGTCGGCGTTGGCCGCGATCCAGGCGAACGTCTTCGGCCCACCGCCGGCCCCGATCAGCAGCGGCACGTGGTCCTGCACAGGCTTCGGCCAGGCCCACGACGCCCTGAACTGCACGAACTCCCCGTCGTACGACGCCTCGTCCCGGGTCCACAACGCCCGCATCGCCTCGACGTACTCGCGCAGGACCGTACGGCGCTTCCGGGCCGGCACGTGGTGGTCGGTGAGCTCGTCGACGTTCCACCCGAAGCCTGCGCCGAGGGTGACCCGGCCGCCGGAGAGGTGGTCGAGCGTGGCGATCGTCTTGGCCAGGGTGATCGGGTCCGACTCGACCGGAAGTGCGACGGCCGTCGACAGCCTGATGCGTGACGTGACGGCGGCGGCGGTGGCCAGTGACACCCACGGGTCGAGGGTGCGGGTGTAGCGGTCGTCGGGCAGTGTCTCGTCGCCGGTGCCGGGATGGGCGGCCTCGCGCCTGACCGGGATGTGCGTGTGCTCGGGCACGTAGAACGTGTCGAAGCCCCGCTCCTCCGCGGCGCGTGCGGCAGCGGCCGGGGTGATCCCGCGGTCGCTGGTGAACAGGACGATTCCGTGGCGCATGGTGACAATCTAGAACACGTTCCAGTTCCGTGGCGAGGTCGGCCGACCGCGCCCGGCGTACGACTTGTGCGGTGGTGTCGACGGTTCCACCGTGTCAGGGCACGTGTTGAGCGACCATAACCCCGCGTTACTCCGGGGGTGTGGGGGCGGCTCTACGATGGCGGGCATGCCCGAACTCGACCTCGCCGCCGATGCCGTCACCCTCACCGAGCAACTCGTCAACATCGAGTCGGTGAGCCACCACGAGCAGGTGATCGCGGACGCCGTCGAGGCGGCGCTGACACCGATGGCACACCTCGAGGTGACCCGCCACGGACACACGATCGTGGCCCGCACGAACCTCGGCCGCGACGACCGGGTGGTGATCGCCGGCCACATCGACACCGTGCCGCTCAACGACAACCTGCCGGCCCGTCGCGACGAGGAGCTCCTGCACGGACTCGGCTCCTGCGACATGAAGGGCGGCGTCGCCGTCGCCCTCAAGCTGGCCGCCGACCTGACCCAGCCGAACCGCGACATCACCTTCATCTTCTACGACGCCGAAGAGGTCGAGGCCGAGCACAATGGGCTGTTCAAGCTGAGCCGCAGCGCCCCCGAGCTCATGCAGGCCGACTTCGCGATCCTGATGGAGCCCTCGAACGCGGTCGTCGAGGCCGGCTGCCAGGGCACCATGCGGGTCGACGTGCGCACGACGGGAGAGCGCGCGCACAGCGCCCGCAGCTGGATGGGCGTCAACGCGATCCATGCCGCGGCGCCGATCCTGGCCAAGCTGGCGGAGTTCGAGCCGCGCAAGCCGGTGATAGACGGACTGGAGTACCACGAGGGCCTCAATGCCGTCTTCATCGACGGTGGCGTCGCCGGCAACGTGCTGCCCGACGAGTGCGTGGTTCAGGTCAACTACCGCTTCGCCCCCGACCGGAGTGGCGAGGAGGCCGAGAAGTTCCTTCGCGCCTTCTTCGACGGCTATGACATCACGGTCACCGACCTCGCCCCCGGCGCGCTCCCGGGTCTCTCCGTACCGGCCGCGGCGGCGTTCCTCGAGGCCGTCGGCGGCGAGGCGAACCCGAAGTTCGGCTGGACCGACGTGTCCCGGTTCAGCGAGCTCGGGGTGCCGGCAGTCAACTTCGGGCCGGGTGATCCACTGTTGGCGCACAAGCAGGAAGAGCACGTCCCGTTCGCACACATCGAGCGGTGCGAAGAGCAGCTTCGGATCTGGTTGGGGGAGTCATGACGGAGAACAAGGGGCACGACAAGTACCGCGGGCCGGTGGTGATGCGCCGCTCGCAGGTCGACAGCGGTACGACGGACCAGCGGCTGCTCGAGTCACGCGGCCCGACGGACTGGGTGCACACCGACCCGTGGCGGGTCATGCGGATCCAGTCGGAGTTCGTCGAGGGCTTCGGCGCCCTGGCCGAGCTGGGTCCCGCGATCGGTGTGTTCGGGTCGGCGCGCACGAAGACCGACGAGCCGTCGTACGCCCAGGCCGAGAAGCTGGGCCGCAAGCTGGTCGAGGCCGGCTTCGCGGTGATCACCGGTGGCGGACCGGGCGCGATGGAGGCGGCCAACAAGGGCGCCTCCGAGTCCGGTGGCGTCAGTGTCGGCCTCGGCATCGAGCTGCCCTTCGAGACCGGGCTGAACCAGTGGGTCGACAAGGGCGTCAACTTCCGTTACTTCTTCGCCCGCAAGACGATGTTCGTCAAGTACGCCCAGGGATTCGTCGTGCTGCCCGGCGGAGTGGGCACCCTCGACGAGCTCTTCGAGGCGGTCACCCTGGTGCAGACCCAGAAGGTCACCTCGTTCCCGGTCGTGTTGGTCGGCGTCGACTACTGGTCCGGGCTGATCGACTGGCTGCGCGAGACCGTGCTCGCCGAGGGCAAGATCTCCGAGAAGGACCTCGACCTGATCACGCTCACCGACGACCTCGACCTCGCCGTACGCCTCATGGTGGAGGCCCGAGCGGGCCACGGGCCCACGGCGCCGGTCGCCAAGCAGCCGGAGTGACGCGGCCGTGACGTGGTTCTTCGCGATCCTGATCGTGCTGGCCCTCGGCGGGGTGGCGCTGGTGGCCTCCGGCTACGGCCAGGGCCTGGCCCGGGTGCACCCCGACCGGCGCGACGTGACACTCCCGGCAGGCCGCGACCTGGTCGGCGGCGACCTGCGCCGGGTGCGGTTCACCGCCGCCGTCCGGGGCTACCGGATGAGCGAGGTCGACGCCCTCCTGGCGCGTCTGGCCGCCCAGCTCGAGGAGAACGCCGACGCTCGTGACGGCGCGGAAGATGGCAAAGCGACCGGCACGTAGGGCACACTCGGCCCGTGCCTCTTCAGTGGATCATCTACATCCTCACCGTGCTGGCGGCCGTCGTGGTGGTGCTCACGAGGGTCCGGCTGGGCGGTGACAAGGCTGGTGCAGGTCGGTTCCAGACCTCCTCGATGCTGCTCAACGTGCACACGATCGCCGGCCTCGCTGCGGTGATGACCTGGGCGGTCTTCCTGGTCACCGGGCTCGGCGAGGGCAACGGCAACTCCATGATCGGGATCGCGGCGCTGGCCTTGTTCTGGCTCACCGCCGTGGTCGGAATCATGATCCTGGTCCGCTGGCTGCCCTCCCGCGGCAAGCACTCCTCGGACGCGGTGCACGACACCTGGAGCCAGGGGCCCGGACTCTCCGTGCTGGCCCACGTCGGCATGGTGGTCGGCGTCTCCGTCTTCACCTGGGCCTACCTGCTCTCCAGGGTCTGACCCACCCGCCGTACGCCCGGCACACGAACAACGTCCTGCGCGCCGGTCGCCAGAGCAACCGCCACGCAGGACGTCCCGAACCAGCCTGACGTACGACGCCTCAGCGCCCCTCGAAGACCGGCTTCTGCTTGGCCACGAACGCGGCGACCGCGGACTTGTGGTCGGCGGTGGCGCCGGTCAGCGACATCATCTCGCTCTCGAAGGCGACGGCGTCCTCGAACGACGCGCCGGCCGAGTTCGCCACGGATCGCCGGATGGCGCCGAACGACACCGTCGGGCCGTCGGCCAGCTTGCGGGCCAGCGCGCCGACCTCGGCCGCGAAGTCGTCACCGGAGACCACCTTGGTGGCCAGTCCTAGCTCGGCGGACTTCTCGGCGGAGAGGGTGCTCGGGAAGTAGAGCAGCTCGAGCGCCCTGGCCTGACCGACCAGCCGGGGCAGGGTCCACGAGGCGCCTGTGTCGCAGGAGAGCGCGACACCGGTGAAGGCCAGGTTGAAGCCGGCCGTGTCGGCCAGGATCCGGAAGTCGCAGGCGAACGCGAGACTCGCGCCGGCCCCGGCGGCCACGCCCTGAACGGCGGCGATGACCGGCTTGTTCATCGTGGCCAGCAGGGTGACGGTCGGGTTGTAGTGCTTGTCGACGGTGGTGAACAGCGCGTCGGAGTCGCCCTTCTCGAGCAGCTGGATGTGCTCCTTGAGGTCCTGGCCCACGCAGAACGCGCGGCCGGTGCCGGTCAGCACCACACAGCGCACGGCGTCGTCGTCCGCGGCCCGGCGTACGGCGTCGAGCAGCGCCTCCTTGGTGGCGATGTCGAGGCTGTTCATCGCCTCGGGACGGTTGAGCGTGATGGTGGCGACGCCGTCGGTGACCTCGAGGAGGACGGACTCGGTGGACATGGGTGGATCCCTTCGTGGGTGCGGGTCAGGCGGACAGGCAGCGGTCGACGAAACGGTCGGCGCCGGGTTTGAGGCGGCCGGCCTCGGCCGTGAAGAACGCGGCGGCCTCGCGACCTGGCCAGTCGGCGGGCAGCAGGTCGTCGGGCAGGCCGGGGTCGCGGAAGAGGAAGATGCGCCATTCGTGCACCAGGTGGAAGCGGTGCGCGAAGTCGGCGCGGTCGGCGTCGTCGGTCTCGACCCGCCACGGCGCGGTGCGGGCATGGGCCAGCCAGGTGGCGTACTCCTCCGCGAGGTCGTCGAGGTGCCAGCAGGTCGCCGGTCGTGACGGCGGGTCGAAGCAGGTCGCCTCGGCGCGGGAGGCGGTGACGCCTTCGCGGGCCAGAAGCTCCTCGAGGTCGGGCTGCGGCCACGGGCTGAGCCAGACGCCGTCGACCAGCTCGGCGTACCCGATCCACTGCAGCGCCGAACGGACCCGGGTGCGCACCGTGCGTGAGCCGATCGGGTCGAGCACGACCATGTGCCAGTGGCCGTCCCACACCCGGTCGAGGGTGCGGTAGATGCGGGCCCGTGCCTCGTCGAGGCGTCGACCGGCGCGCGCCGTGGCGGCGTACCCGCGCCCCGCGTCGAGCGGCACCGGGTCCAACCAACCCTGCAGCACCATGCGCGAGATGGCGGTGCGTACGGCGGGTGCGGCGATGCCGACAGGTTCGAGCAGCCGCACCAGTGCGGCCACGGGTGCCCGGTCGCCGCGCGTGCTCAGGTGGTCTCCGTAGACGTCGAAGAGCGCGGATCGGGCGTGCATGGGGATGAGTGTGCCAGCAGCCGAGCGACCGTCGTTTCGGGACTCGTGGGGCAATAGGGGATACTGGTCCCTGCGTACAGCGCCACGGGGCGCGGCATGAGCACAGGAAGAGGTGCGCGGATGGCGGCGATGAAGCCGCGGACTGGGGACGGTCCGCTGGAGGTCACCAAGGAAGGACGCGGCATTGTCATGCGCGTTCCGCTCGAAGGCGGTGGCCGTCTCGTTGTCGAACTCAACGCTGAGGAAGCCACGGCTCTCGGCGATGCACTCAAGGGTGTTGTTGGCTGACTTGTGAGCGATCCCTCCCGACACCCCCGCCTTCCCGACCAGGTCCAGCCGCCGACGTTCACACTCAGTGACACGGCGCTCGACCAGGACCAGCCGTCGATCATCGCCCTCCCGGTCCTTGCCGGCAGCGACGACGACGGTCCCACTCTGGGGCCGGGTGCGGCGGAGTTCCTCGACACGCACGACGTCGACCTGTTCGGCGTCCTCGACCACCACCGGGCAACCGGTCGGGCGGGCGAGGTCGTGCTGCACCCGCTGCTCGGCGAGTCCCGCCACACGGCGGTGGCGCTGGTCGGTGTGGGGGCCGGGGGAGCGGCCGACCTGCGTGCCGCGGGCGCGGCCCTGGCTCGTCAGGTCAAGGATCGCGAACTCGTCGCCACCACCATCACCACGGTCGCCGACGACGAGGGCCTGCGCGCCTTTGTCGTCGGGCTGACCCTCGGTTCCTTCGAGTTCCACTGGCGCAAGGACGGCGCCAAGGCCCAACCGGTACGCCGGGTGGTGCTGGCCGGCTCCGTGGAGCGGCAGCCCGTGCTCGACAAGGCGGTTGCCGTCGCGTCCGCCGGGTGGCGGGCCCGCTTCCTGGCCAGCGTCCCCTCGAACGCCAAGAACCCGGCGTGGCTGGCCGACCAGGCCCGGGAGATCGCCGACGAGGCCGGACTCAAGATCACCGTCTGGGACGAGAAGCAGCTGGCCGACGACGAGTTCGGCGGCATCCTCGCCGTCGGCGCCGCCTCGGCCACGCCGCCGCGCCTGATCCGTCTCGACTACACGCCCAGCCGGTCGGCCCGCAGGGGCGCGAAGACCGGTCACGTGGCCCTGATCGGCAAGGGCATCACGTTCGACACCGGCGGCCTGTCCATCAAGCCCGGTGAGGCGATGGTCAACATGAAGCGCGACATGACCGGCGGTGCCGTCGTGCTCGCCACCATGGCCGCGCTGGCCGCACTCGAGTGCCCGGTCAAGGTCACCGCGCTGGTGCCCGCCGCCGAGAACGCCATCGGCGGTGCGGCGTACCGCCCCGGCGACGTGATCCGCCACTACGGCGGGCGCACCACCGAGGTGACCAACACCGACGCCGAGGGGCGTCTCGTGATGGCCGACGCGCTGGCGTACGCCGCCGCGAAGGTCAAGCCCGACGTGCTCGTCGACATCGCCACCCTGACCGGTGCCATGAAGGTGGCGCTGGGCCTGCGCACCGGCGGCTACTTCGCCAACGACGAGGCGCTGGCCGACCTGGTCGCCGAAGCCGGCGCGGACGCCGGCGAGCGGCTCTGGCGCCTGCCCCTCGCCGAGGAGTACGAAGAGAAGATCTCCTCGAAGGTGGCCGACGGCGACAACGGCGCCGGCAACCCGGGCGCGATCACCGCAGCCCTGTTCCTCCAGCACTTCACCGGCGGCCTGCCGTGGGTGCACCTCGACGTGGCCTCGGTGGGCGACGCGCCCACCGACGACAACGAGTGGACGGTCGGCCCGACCGGCTTCGGGGCTCGCACCCTCCTGACCTGGCTCGAGCAGGACAACCCTCTCGAGGGCATCACCCGCAAGGCGTCCTCGTGAACGGCCTCACCGTGCGCTGGTCACTGACCGACCCACCCGACGACGTCGACGCACGGCTCCGGGACTACGTGCACGGCACCTCGCACGCCCGCTTCACCGGCATGGACGGGCTCGCCTACAAGACGTGGCGCAGCGTGCCGGGTCAGTGGTTCGAGGGCTGCTACGTGTTCGGCTCCGACGAGGAGCGCGTGTCGTTCCAGGAGACGTTCACCGCCACGGCCGCGGAGTCGCCGGGCTCGCAGATCATCGGCAGCGCGCCGATCCTGATCGAGGCGTGCGAGGTCGTCGCGATCGCCGAAGGCGCCCACGGGTTCACACCTCTTCCGAGCTGACGGCCGGCTGCGTCTGCACCCGACCGCCGTCACATCACTCGGGGATCCATTCCTTCTTGGCAGCAAGCAGGCCGTCGCCGACCGGCAACAGCACGGGCACCAGGCCCTCGGCCTCCTGGATCGTGCGACCCAGCTCGCGGATCGAGACGGTCTCCTCGTCGCGCTGCGCCGGGTCCGCCACGCGGTCGTGCCACAGGGCGTTGTCGAAGGCCACCACGCCACCGGGACGCAGCAGGCGCATGGCCTCCTTCAGGTAGTCGGCGTACTCGCGCTTGTCGCCGTCGCAGAACACCAGGTCGTAGTGGCCGTCGGTCAGGCGGGGGAGGACGTCGAGTGCGGCACCGGGAATGGTGCGTGCGCGCTGGGCGGGGACACCGGCGTCGCCGAAGGTCTGCTTGGCGAGGCGCTGGTGCTCGGTCTCGACATCGACCGTGGTCAGCACGCCGTCGGGGCGCATGCCGCGCAGCAGCCAGAGGCCGGAGACCCCGGTGCCGGTGCCGATCTCGACGACGGCGCGCGCATCGAGGACGGCGGCCAGGAAGCGCAGGGTTGCGCCCACGCCGGAACCGATCGGCACGACGCCGACCTCCTCGGCGCGTGCCCGGGCGGCCGCGAGGATCTCGTCCTCGGCGACGAACTCCTCGGCGTAGGTCCAGCTCGTGGGCTTGATGGGCGTGGTGATGACAGCCTCCTGAGGTCGTGACGACTCACCGATGTGGACGACCCTATAACGACTCTCGGGCGTGGACCGCGTGCCGGAGCGGGAACACGGCGGGGTCCGGGATCGTTGAAGCACTGAGGAACCTCCCAGCAACTCCCTTGCTGCTGCTCAGGTTCCTCTCAGTCGGGTTCCCTAGCGTTGGTGAGGTCAGGTTGTTGCGCAGACGAGGGCAGGAGAGCACCATGCAGGACAGTCAGGTGGTCCCCAGCTGGGACGAGATCGTCGCCCAGCACTCCGAGCGCGTCTACCGGCTGGCCTACCGCCTCACCGGCAACCAGGCCGACGCGGAAGACCTCACCCAGGACGTCTTCGTCCGCGTCTTCCGGTCGCTGTCGACGTACAGCCCCGGCACCTTTGAGGGCTGGCTGCACCGCATCACCACCAACCTCTTCCTCGACGGCGCCCGCCGCAAGCAGCGGATCCGCTTCGACGCGCTGTCCGACGAGCGCGCCGCGCGGTTGCGCAGCGACGGCGGCATCCCGCACGACGAGTACGCCGACCAGCGGTTCGAGGACGACGTCGAGCAGGCGCTGGCCCAGCTTCCGCCGGACTTCCGTGCCGCCGTCGTGCTCTGCGACATCGAGGGGCTCTCCTACGAGGAGATCGCCGAGATCCTCGACGCCAAGCTCGGCACCGTCCGCTCCCGCATCCACCGCGGCCGGGCCATGCTCCGCGAGGCGCTGGCACACCGCGCCCCCACCGCCGGCCGCGAGCGCTACTCCGGGCCCGTGCCGCGCCAGGTCCAACAGGGCGTCGTCCGGTGATCGGCCACGTCGGCACCAAGGTCAGCGCACTGATCGACGGGCAGCTGCCGCAGGCCGAGAGCGACCGTCTCTGGGTGCACGTGCACGGTTGCGCGATGTGCCGCAGCCACGTCGAGCGCGAGGGCTGGGTGAAGACCCGCCTCGCCGGACTCAACGCGACCAGCCAGCCGGCCGCCCCCAACTACCTGGCCAGCGTGCTGTGCCGGGCCACCCATCTCCCCGAGGAGCCGGCGCCGGCTCTCTCCCCGCTGGGAAGTCGTCGTCGCACGATGGCCGTCGCAGTGGTCGGCGCCGGTTCGGTGGGCGCGGCCATGGTCGGCGTGTTCGCCCTGGCCGTGCCGGCCCAGGCCCCGGCGGTCGACCGCCGCGGTCCGGTCACCTCCCTGACCGGCGGTGTCTCGGGCCCCTCCCGATCGGCCACGCCGGTCGGAACGACCGTGTCGTCGACGTCCACGCGCGGCTCTGCGCCTGACGCTTCCCTCCCAAGATGGGTGACAATCTCCCAGTGAACGATCAGCAGACCCCCACACCCGACGGCGAGCAGCCCGACGCCGGCCGCGCCGACCTCGAGCGGTCGGACCCCGAGCAGCCCGTTGCCGCGACCTCCGACGCCGACGACGTGGAGCACACCCTGAGGCTGCCGGCGGAGTCCGCGGCCCCCGATGCCGAGACCTCGCAGTTCGCGCCGCCCGACGAGCGCACGCAGGCCCCGGCTGCCGGCTCTCACGCAGCCAGCGGTCACCAGGCGCCGCAGCACGGCCAGCAGGGGCCCGGCTCCTATGCGCCGCCCTCGGGGCCCCCGTCGTACGCGCCCCCGACCGGCGGACCCGGCCCCTACCGGGGCGCTCCCTACGGTGCCCCGCAGCAGCCGTACGCCGCCTACCCGCAGGCGCAGGCCGTGGGCGCGGCCCCGGAGCGTCGGGCCAGGTCGCCACGTGGCATCTGGCCGGCCGTGGCCGTCCTCTCGCTGCTCCTCGGCCTGGTCGGCGGTGCCGTCGGCGGGGCCGTGGTGACCAAGTGGCAGGACAGCTCCGACGAACCCGGGCGCACCGACAACGGCCTGGCCGACGTCGACACGGTCAACACCGCGCCGCTCCCTGCCGACAACGGCAGCATCGCCGCCGTCGCCGAACAGCTGCTGCCCAGCACCGTGCAGATCATCGCCGACTTCAAGGGTGAGGAGGGCGGCGCCACCGGTTCCGGCTTCTTCCTCGACAAGCAGGGGCACGTCGTCACCAACAACCACGTCGTCGCGGATGCCGCCGACGGTGGCGAGATCAAGATCGTCGACCACGAGGGCGTCCAGCACGAGGCCACGGTCGTCGGCCGCAGCCCCGTCTACGACCTCGCCGTGCTCTACGTGAAGGGCCTCAAGAACGTGAAGCCCGCCGCACTCGGCACCTCGAAGGCCCTGCGTGTCGGCGAGAACGTCGTGGCCATCGGCTCCCCGCTCGGCCTGAGCAGCACCGTGACCGCCGGAATCGTCAGCGCCCTCGACCGGCCGGTCACCACCGGCGGCGAGGAGGACTCACAGTCCTACATCAACGCCGTCCAGACCGACGCGGCGATCAACCCCGGCAACTCGGGCGGCCCGCTGGTCAACCTGGCCGGGCAGGTCGTCGGCGTGAACTCGGCGATCGCCACGACCGGCGGCTCCAGCGTGGGCCAGGAGTCCGGCAACATCGGCGTCGGCTTCGCGATCCCGATCGAGCAGGTGAAGGTCACCGCAGACCAGATCCTCAAGGACGGCGAGGCGCGCTACCCGGTGATCGGGGCGACCGTGAACAGCGACGGCTCCGGCGACGGTGCACACATCCAGGAAATCGTGAAGGGCAGCCCGGCCGAGGACGCCGGCCTCAAGGAGGGCGACGTCGTCAGTGCCCTCGACGACCGGATGATCACCGACAGCCCGACCCTGATCGTGGCCATCCGCTCCCACCTGCCGGGCGACACGGTCGAGCTGACCGTCAAGCGCAACGGCGACGAGAAGACCCTCAAGATCAAGCTCGACTCCAAGGTCGGCTGAGCTCGAGGCCGAGACGCGCGGGCGGCCGTGCCCGGGCCCAGGCCCGAGCCGGCCGTCCGCGACCAACCGGCGTGACCGGTCTTCCCTGACCGGCTCAGTCGTCGGCGCGGTAGCGCGGGTCCACGTCGGTGGCGTCCATGCCGAGCAGTTCGGCGACCTGTTCGACCACCACGGTCAGCACCATGGCGTCGAGCTCCTCGCGGCTGTCACATCGATGCTCGATCGGCCGGCGGAACAGCACCAGCCTGGTCGGCGTACTCCCGCTGCCGCGGATCAACGACGACAGCGGCACCCCGGTCTGCTCCCAGTCGTCGGGGACCAACGGAGTGTCCTCGACCGCGAACTCGACCAGGCCGAGGCGGTCGTGCCAGCGCTCCTCGATCGCCGAGACCACGCCGAGCACGAGGGAGTCGAACCGCTCGCGACGCGTGGGTCGGTCAGGCGCTCGCAGGCCACCGGGGGCCGACGGCGGCAGGACCTCCGGTCCACGCATGCCTCGGTCACGCCGGTCCCTTCGTCGCCCAGCCGGTCGCCCGGTCAGTCCATGCTCAGTCACGCCGCGAGCCTAATCGGGACCCGGGCACCCGCGGGGTAGCGTCTGCTCCGTGAAGCCAGCCCGTCGTTGTTCGCGTACCGCGTGTGGCCGTCCCGCGGTCAACACGCTGACCTACGTCTACGCAGACTCGACCGCGGTGCTGGGACCGCTGGCGACGTACGCCGAACCGCACGCCTACGACCTGTGCGAGGCGCACAGCGAGCGACTGAGTGCGCCGCGCGGCTGGGAGGTGCTCCGGCTGGCCCCGGACCCGGCCACGCTCGAGCCCAGTGGCGACGACCTGCTGGCCCTGGCCGACGCGGTCCGCGAGGCCGCGCGACCGGCGCCCCGCATCCCCGCACCCGCAGGGCTCGAGGCCGAGACCGGTCGTGAGACCACGCGTCGCGGCCACCTGCGGGTCCTCTCCAACGACTGACCCTGCGACGGGCGATAGGCTCGCGCCATGCCTCCAGCCTCCGCGCCAGAATCCACACTGGCCACCGAGAACCTGCACGCGATCTTCAAGGCGTACGACGTACGCGGCACGGTCGGTGACCAGATCGACGAAGTTCTCGCACGACGCATCGGCGGGGCCTTCGTGGCCGTCACCGGGGTGTCCACCGTCGTCGTCGGCTACGACATGCGGCCCTCGTCGCCCGGCCTGGCCGGGGCGTTCGCCGACGGCGCATCCGCTGCGGGCGCCGACGTCGTGGTGATCGGCCTGGCCTCGACCGACCAGCTCTACTTCGCCTCCGGCCACCTCGACCTGGCCGGCGTCATGTTCACCGCCAGCCACAACCCCGCGGCGTACAACGGCATCAAGATGTGCCTGCCGGGTGCCCGGCCGATCGGCGCGGAGACCGGACTGCTCGACATCCGCGACGCGGTCGCGACCGAGGTCACCGGCGGCCGGGTCGGCTCGATCACCAACCGCGACGTGCTCGCCGAGTACGCCCACCACCTGCTGTCGCTGGCGCCGGTGACCGGGCGTCGGCTCAAGGTCGTCGTCGACGCAGGCAACGGCATGGCCGGCCACACGGCGCCGGCCGTCTTCGACCGGCTGGCCGACCAGGTCGAGGTCGTGCCGATGTACTTCGAGCTCGACGGCACCTTCCCCAACCACGAGGCCAACCCCATCGAACCGGCCAACCTGGTCGACCTGCAGAAGCGGGTGCGGGCCGAGAACGCCGACATCGGGCTGGCCTTCGACGGCGACGCCGACCGGTGCTTCCTCGTCGACGAGCGCGGCGAGCTGGTCTCGCCCTCGACGCTGACCGGGCTGATCGCGGCCCGCGAGCTGGCCCGCGAGCCCGGCGCCACGATCATCCACAACCTGATCACGTCGCGCTCGGTGCCCGAGATCGTCGCCGAGCTGGGCGGCACCCCGGTGCGCACCCGCGTCGGCCACTCCTTCATCAAGGCCACGATGGCCGAGACCGACGCCATCTTCGGTGGCGAGCACAGCGGCCACTTCTACTTCCGCGACTTCTGGCGGGCCGACTCCGGCATGCTCGCCGCGCTGCACGCGCTGGCCGCCCTGGCGGAGACCGAGCAGCCCCTGTCGCAACTGCTGGGGGAGTACGTCCGGTTCGTCGCGTCGGGCGAGATCAACTCGACCGTCGCCGACCAGGCCGCGATCCTGCATGAGCTCGAGGCGTCGTACGCAGGGACCCCGGGAGTGGCGCTGGACCACCTCGACGGGCTCACGGTGGCCCACGACGACTGGTGGTTCAATGTGCGGGCCTCCAACACCGAACCCCTGCTGCGGCTCAACGCCGAGGGCAAGGACGAAGCGACGATGGTGACCATGCGTGACGCCGTACTCAGTGTGATCAGGAGAGACCAATGAACATCGACCCCGCCCTGCTCGAGATCATCGTGTGCCCCGACTGCCACGGCACGTTGGCACCCGTCGCCGAGGAGCTGGTCTGCTCCGGGTGCGGGCTGGCCTACCCGGTCCGGGACGACATCCCGGTGCTGTTGGTCGACGAGGCCCGTACGACGGCCTGACGCCCATGTGGTTCGACGAGTCTCGCCTGGATGACGAAGCCGCCCTGGCCGGGGTGGACCTCCTGCTGCGCTCCCTGGCCGAGTCCGGATCGCGGGTCCGACGGGCCGCGAGCGACGCTGCCGACGCGATCGTCGAGGCGGTCCAGGCCAGCCAGGACTCGCGTCCGCGGGCGGTGATCGCCGCGGGTCCCGACTCACGGCTGCTGCGTGCGGTGCTCGAGCCGTGGTGCCCGGTGCCGTTCGTGGCGTGGCCCGGTGCCGCCCTCCCCGGGTGGGCCGGCAGCCTCGACCTCGTGGTGATCCTGGCCCCCGAGCGCTCCGACCCGGCCGCGGCGTCGGCGATCGCAGAGGCCGTGCGCCGTGGCTGCCAGGTGGTCGTCGCCTGCCAGGCCGACTCGATGGTGGCCGAGCACGCCGCCGGCCGGTGGGCCACGGTGCTGCCGATCCAGTCGGGCGACCAGCTCGCCACCGCAGTCGTGATGCTCGACTACCTCCACCGCATCGGGCTGGGCCCGGCCTCCGACGCCGACGAGGTGGCTGCCGCCCTCGACGCCGTGGCCATCGCGGACTCCCCGCACCGCGACCTGGCGGTCAACCCCGCCAAGGTGCTGGCGATCGCCCTGGCCGACGCCAACCCGCTCGTGTGGGGCGGTTCGGTGCTGGCCGCACGTGCCGCGCGACGCGTCGCCGAGTCGATCCGGCGTGCCTCCGGTCGCAGCGCCCTGGCCGGTGACGCCGAGCACCTGCTCCCGGTGCTGGAGGCGACCCGCGCCCGCGACGTGTTCGACGACCCCTTCGCCGACGACGGCGGTGACCTGCGCACCGTGCTGCTGGTCCTCGACGACGGCGCCGAGGACCCGGTCGGCAACGAGCAGCTGGGCCGGCTCAGGGCGGCTGCCGACAGCCGCGGCATCCGCGTCGAGACCGTCACCACCGAGACCGGCAGCGAGGTGGCCCGCTACGCCTCCCTGATCCTCTCCGGGCGCTATGCCGCCGCCTACCTCCAGCTCGGCCTCGTCCCCGACTGACGCGATACTCCCTGACGTTTCGGTCCCTCCGTGGGGATACTCCCTGACGTTTCGGCCCCCTGAAGGGCCGAAACGTCAGGGAGTATCCCTGGGTGAGGGCCGGAACGTCAGGGAGTATCGAAGAGTGGGTGAGCGGGGGCGGCCCCCTAGACTTGCCGGCGTGATGACACACGTGTGTGCCGATGACGTAGCCGACCACGCAGTGGTGAACGCCCGATGAGCGCCGGTCTGTTCGCCCTCCTCGACGACGTCGCGGCCCTGGCCAAGGTCGCCGCCGCGTCGATCGACGACGTCGGTGCGGCCGCCGGCCGGGCCAGCGCGAAGGCGGCCGGCGTGGTCGTCGACGACACCGCGGTCACCCCGCAGTACGTCTCGGGAGTGGCCGCCAAGCGCGAGCTCCCGATCATCAAGAAGATCGCCGTCGGGTCGGTGCGCAACAAGCTGCTGATCATCCTGCCGGCGGCCCTGATCCTCAGCCAGTTCCTGCCATGGCTGCTCACCCCGATCCTGATGCTCGGCGGCACGTTCCTCTGCTACGAGGGCGCCGAGAAGATCTGGGAGAAGCTCAGCGGCCACGACGCCCACGCCGAGGAGGAGGTCACCGCCGAGATCAGTCCCGAGCAGGAGAAGACGATGATCGCCGGCGCGATCCGCACCGACCTCATCCTCTCCGCCGAGATCATGGTCATCTCGCTCAACGAGGTCGCCGACCAGCCGTTCCTGGCCCGGGCCGCGATCCTGGTCGTGGTCGCGCTCGGCATCACCGCCCTGGTGTACGGCGTGGTCGCGATCATCGTGAAGATGGACGACATCGGTGTGGCGATGACGAGGTTCCGCTCCGGCCTCTCGCAGAAGGTCGGCCACGCCATGGTCAAGGGCATGCCCGCCCTGCTGGGCGTCATCTCCGTGGTCGGCACCGCAGCCATGCTCTGGGTCGGCGGCCACATCCTCCTCGTCGGACTCGACGACCTCGGCTGGCACCCGCCGTACGAGTTCGTCCACCACCTCGAGGAAGAGGTGCACCACGCGGTCGCCGGCATCGGTGCCGCTCTCGGCTGGGTGGTCAACACGATCGCCTCCGCGATCATGGGCCTGCTCGTGGGCGCAGTGGTGGTCGTGATCATGCACTTCCTGCCGTTCGGCCACGGCTCCGAGAAGTCCCACTGATCCCGGACGCCCCGACGCGCACGCCCGGCGACAATTCAGTGGGCGGCGGCACACGCTTGTAGGCTGGACGGGTCCGCGCGGGAGATCCCGAATAGATGCAGATGCACCGCGGAACCCAGTCGAACACGTTGAGGACTATTCGATGGACTACAAGGTTGCTGACCTGAGCCTGGCCGAGTTCGGCCGCAAGGAGCTCACTCTCGCCGAGCACGAGATGCCCGGTCTCGTGTCGCTGCGCACGACGTACGGCGACGCACAGCCGCTCAAGGGTGCCCGGATCGCCGGCTCGCTCCACATGACCATCCAGACCGGTGTGCTCATCGAGACCCTGGTCGCGCTCGGCGCCGACGTGCGCTGGGCCACCTGCAACATCTTCTCCACCCAGGACCACGCCGCTGCCGCGGTGGTCGTCGGCAAGGGGACCGTCGAGGACCCGCAGGGCACTCCGGTCTTCGCCTGGAAGGGCGAGTCGCTGGCCGAGTACTGGGACGAGGCCGAGAAGGTCTTCGACTTCAAGGACGAGGCCGGCAACACGATCGGCCCGAACATGCTCCTCGACGACGGCGGCGACATCACCATGCTCGTCCACCTCGGCGTCGAGTTCGAGAAGGCCGGCAAGGTGCCCGGCCAGGACTCCACCGACAACGAGGAGTTCAAGGAGGTGCTGCGTGTCCTGGCCCGTTCGCTCGAGAACAGCTCGGACCGCTGGACCACCATCGCCAACGGCATCCAGGGCGTCTCCGAGGAGACCACCACCGGCGTGCTGCGCCTCTACGACCGCTTCAAGGAGGGCTCGCTCCTCTTCCCTGCGATCAACGTCAACGACTCGGTCACCAAGTCGAAGTTCGACAACAAGTACGGCTGCCGCCACTCCCTGATCGACGGCATCAACCGCGGTACCGACGTCATGATCGGCGGCAAGGTCGCGGTCGTCTGCGGGTACGGCGACGTCGGCAAGGGCTCGGCGGAGTCCCTCCGCGGCCAGGGCGCGCGCGTCATCATCACCGAGATCGACCCGATCTGCGCGCTGCAGGCGGCGATGGACGGCTACGAGGTCAAGCGCCTCGAGTCGGTCGTCGAGACCGCGGACATCTTCATCACCACGACCGGGAACTTCGACATCATCCGGGTCGAGCACTTCGAGAAGATGAAGCACCAGGCGATCGTCGGCAACATCGGCCACTTCGACAACGAGATCAACATGGCCGGCCTGGCCAAGATCGAGGGCATCGTCAAGGACGAGATCAAGCCCCAGGTCCACCAGTGGATCTTCCCCGACGGCAAGAAGATCATCGTGCTCTCCGAGGGCCGCCTGCTCAACCTCGGCAACGCGACCGGTCACCCGTCGTTCGTGATGTCCAACTCCTTCACCAACCAGGTGCTGGCCCAGATCGAGCTCTTCACCAAGGTCGAGGACTACCCGGTCGGCGTCTACGTGCTGCCCAAGCACCTCGACGAGGAGGTCGCCCGACTGCACCTCGACGCCCTCGGTGTCGAGCTCACCGAGCTCACGCAGGCGCAGGCCGACTACCTCGGCGTTCCCGTCGAGGGCCCCTACAAGTCGGAGCAGTACCGCTACTGAGCGGGCACTGACACCCATGAGCGCAGCAAGCGAGTACGGCACCAAGGGGCGAGTCCTCGTCGTCGACGACGACGCGTCCCTCGCCGAGATGCTCTCCATCGTGCTCCGGCAGGAGGGGTTCGACGCCCAGGTCTGTCCCCGGGGCGACCTGGCACTGGCCGCGTTCCGCGACTACCGCCCCGATGTGCTGCTGCTCGACCTGATGCTGCCCGGCAAGGACGGCATCGACGTCTGCAAGGAGATCCGCGCCGAGTCCGGCGTACCGATCGTCATGCTGACCGCAAAGGGCGACACCGTCGACGTGGTCGTCGGCCTCGAGTCCGGGGCCGACGACTACGTCGTCAAGCCGTTCAAGCCGAAGGAGCTCGTGGCCCGCATCCGGGCCCGCGTCCGGCGTACCGAGAACCCCGCCCAGGAGAACCTCACCATCGGTGACCTCTCCATCGACGTGGCTGGCCACTCGGTCACCCGCGGCGGTACGCCGATCAACCTCACGCCCCTCGAGTTCGACCTGCTGGTGTGCCTGGCCCGCAAGCCCTGGCAGGTCTTCACCCGCGAGGTCCTGCTCGAGCAGGTCTGGGGCTACCGCCACGCGGCGGACACGCGCCTGGTCAACGTGCACGTCCAGCGGCTCCGGTCGAAGGTCGAGCACGACCCGGAGAACCCGGAGATCGTCGTCACCGTGCGTGGCGTGGGGTACAAGGCCGGAACCCAGTAGGGCCTGATGCCTTCCCGGAGCCTGCCCGAGGCGATCCGACGGGGACTGACGTTCTGGCGACGCTCCATCCAGGCCCGCGTCGTGGTCAGCACGATGCTGCTCTCGGCGCTGGTGGTCAGCGTGGTGGGGTGGTTCCTGCTGCAGCAGACCCGTGACGGGCTGGTCGACTCCCGGGTGGAGCGCGTGGTCGCCGAGGCTCGCAACGAGACCGCCGACGCCCGCGCCCGGCTGGCCACGGTCCCCGGCACGGACGACGAGGCCAGTCTCCAGCTGCAGCAGCTCGTCGACCCGATCATCACGCGCGGACAGTCGCGCGGCTTCTCGGTCGTGCTCAACGGTCCGATCGGCTCGGCGCCGACCGACCTGGCCGGGAGCGGCCCCCGCTACTCCGCGGGGCTCGACCTGCGCAGTGTCCCGGAGGACCTGGTCAGGCAGCTGGACACCGGCGACTCGATGGCCTGGGTCTTCTCGAAGATCCGCTACCTGCCCGACAGCGGCCGCGCCGACACTCCCGGCATCGTGGTCGGCTCCCGCATCCAGCTGCCTGCCGACGGCGAGTTCTACACGATCTACTACCTCTACCCGATGCAGCAGGAGGCCGAGACGCTCGGGCTGGTCACCCGCGCCCTGCTCACCGCGGGCGCCCTGCTGCTGGTCCTGGTCGCCGGTCTGGCCTGGCTCGTGACCCGTCAGGTGGTCACCCCCATCCGGATGGCGCGCCGGGTCGCCGAGCGACTCGCCGCAGGGGAGCTCGAGGACCGCATGCGGGTGCGCGGGGACGACGACATCGCCCGCCTGGCCACGTCGTTCAACCAGATGGCCTCCAGCCTGCAGCGGCAGATCCGGCAGCTCGAGGAGCTCTCCAGGGTCCAGCGTCGCTTCACCTCCGACGTCTCGCACGAGCTGCGTACGCCGCTCACCACGGTGCGGATGGCCGGCGACGTGCTGCACGACGCGCGTGAGGACTTCGACCCGGCGACCGCGCGTGCCGCCGAGCTGCTGCAGACCGAGCTCGACCGGTTCGAGGGGCTGCTCACCGACCTGCTCGAGATCAGCAGGTTCGACGCCGGTGCGGCTGCCCTCGACGCCGACGACGTCAACCTGATCGACATCGCGCACCGGATCGTCGACATGACCCGTCCGCTGGCCGAGCAACGCAACACCACGGTGACCGTGCGCGCGCTCTCCGAACCGGTGCTGGCCGAGGCCGACACCCGCCGGGTCGAGCGCATCCTGCGCAACCTGGTCAGCAACGCCATCGACCACGCGGAGAGCCGCGGCATCGTGATCCTGGTCAACGGTGACGACCACGCGGCCGCGGTCGCCGTACGCGACCACGGTGTCGGACTGGCCGCGGGCGAGGCAGCCCTGGTCTTCAACCGCTTCTGGCGCGCAGATCCGGCCCGGGCCCGCACCAGTGGCGGCACCGGCCTGGGCCTGGCCATCTCCCTGGAGGACACCCACCTGCACGGCGGCTGGTTGCAGGCATGGGGCCAGCCCGGGAGGGGCTCGCAGTTCCGGCTCACCCTGCCCCGCCGGGCCGGGGGCATCCTGCGGCACAGCCCGCTGCCGCTCGTTCCCGAGGACGCCGAGGAGCTGGCCTGATGACGCCGTACGCCCGAGCCCTCGTGGCAGTCGCCCTGCTCGTCTCGCTCTGCTCCGCCTGTGTCGGCCTCCCCGACAGCGGCGAGGTGCAGGTCGGCGACGACCGTCCGACGTCGGCCCAGGACTCCGGCTTCCCCTATGACCCGAGGCCGCCGCAGAAGGGCGAGGAGCCGGACGAGATCGTCGGTCACTTCCTCGACGCGATGCTCGCCAACCCGACCACCACCGCGGTGGCCAAGCAGTTCCTCTCCTCGAGTGCCCGCGACTCCTGGCACCCGGACCGTCAGCTGATCACCTACGACGACATCCTCACCCCGAGCGGCAACGACGAGGTGTCGGTGACCCTTCTCGGCGCGCACCACCTCGACGCCCGTGGCGTGTGGCGTGGCGAGCTGCCCGAGCGGCAGCGCACCCTCGACTTCGGGATGACCATCGAGGACGGCGAGTGGCGCATCGACGACCCGCCGGACGCGATGGTGGTCTCCGACGCGTTCTTCGACGCCCGCTACCGCCAGGTGTTCCTCTACTTCCTCGACCCGACGGCGAAGGTGGTCGTCCCGGAGCCGGTCTTCGTGCCCACCGGCGGACAGCTCTCCGCGGTGCTGATGCGCGCCCTGCTCCGTGGGCCGGGTCCGGACCTGCGCGGGGTGACCCGCTCCTACATTCCCGATGACCTCACCCTTGACCTCACCGCACCGGTCTCCGCCAACGGCCTGGCCGAGGTGTCCCTGCGCGGCGACGCCGCACCCCTCGACCCTGAGAGCGTTCAGCTGATGGCGGTGCAGGTGGTCTGGACCCTGCGCCAGGACCCGTCCGTACGCCGGGTCCGGCTCACCATCAACGACACCCCGATCAGCGTCTCCGGCACGTCCTCCGACCTCGACGTGGCGATGGGGGAGCAGTACAACCCGGTCGGTCCCGGTGCCGGGCGTGACCTGTTCGCCCTGCGCGACGGACGTCTGGTGTCCCAGACCGGCAGCGGAGTGGTCAACCAGACGGGGCCCTTCGGCACCGAGGCCGCCGGGTTGGAGGCGATCGCGGTCGACCTGTCGGGCACCCGGGTCGCCGGCGTCACCTCCGACGGCGGTTCGATCCGCTTGGCCCCCGTCTCGGGGGAGCGGGAGCGGGCCACGACCGTGTTCAGCGGCGGCACCGACCTGCTCAAGCCGTCGTGGGACGTGTCGGGCCGGCTGTGGGTGGTCGACCGGAACTCCGGCAACGCCGAGGTCTCCTACGTGACCCGGGGGCGTCGCCACCCGGTCCGGGTCCCGGGCGTGACGGGCGAGAACATCACCCGCGCCATCGTCTCCCGCGACGGCACCCGACTGGTCGCCGTGCTGCGCGAGCCACGTCAGGACCGGGTGGTGCTCAGCCGGCTGGCGGTCGACGGCTCCCGTGCCCGCGGCACCAGGGCCCGGGTGATCCACGGCGACGCCGAGGAGCGCACCCGGATCAACGACATCGGGTGGTACTCCCCGACCGAGGTGGTGCTGGTCAGGTCGCTCTCCGACGACCTGTCCCAGGTGACCACCTTCTCGGTCGACGGATCGCGCGCGGTGTCGTCGGCCAACGTGCCCGTCGAGCTGGTCCGCGACGACATCGTGTCGTTGGTCAGCTCGCCGGTCCCGGAGACCCCGACGTGGGCGATCGCGGCCTCCGGCGAGGTCCACGAGCTCAATGCCGAGCTCGACGGCACGTTCCCCGCCGAGGGCCTGGTCTCGCTGACCTACGCCGGCTGAGCCGGACTCTTCACAGCGTCGGTCCACAGGCCGGCGTACCGCCCTTGCCCCGTTGCCGTCGACGCGTTCGGATGGTGGCGTGCTCACCACTCTCAACGACCTGGTCACCGGCTCTGCCTGTCCCGGATGTGGTCAGGCCGGCGAGCTCGTGTGCCGGGAGTGCTTCGCCGGCCTCGACGGGATCGCCCGACCGGCGATGCCGACCCCGCCCCCGCCGGGGCTGCTGCGTCCCTGGGCGGCGGGGGAGTACGACGGCCTGCTGCGCACGCTGCTCCTGGGCCACAAGGAGCACCACCAGTTCGGGCTACGTCGACCGTTGGGCGTCCTGCTCGCCGGTGCCGTCGAACGCCTCGTCGCGGCCGCGGGTGCCGCGGACGGCGTGCCCCTGCTGTTGGTGCCGGTGCCGTCCCAGCCGGCGTCGGTGCGCTCGCGCGGCCACGACCCGACGTACCTCCTCACCCGGGCCGCCGCCGTCGAGCTGCGGCGGCGAGGCGGCAGCGTGACGTGTGCGCGACTGCTCCGGGTCGGCCGGGTGCTCGACCAGGGCGGACTCGACTTCGCCGGCCGCCAGGCCAACCTCGCCGGATCGATGTCGGTGCCCTCGCGGGCGCTGCGCCGCCTGGCATCGCGCCAGTCCGAGGGTTGGGCGGTGGTCTGCGACGACGTGCTCACCACGGGTGCCACCGCCCGTGAGGCACAGCGAGCGCTGCAGGCCAGCGGGATCGGCGTGCTGGGGGTGGCCACGGTCGCGGCGACCCGCAAGAGGCTCCCAGCGGTGCGCCGGTCGGGGTGAGCGCGCGCACAGCGAACATTCAGGCGGATCGCTGGCCTTGTCAGCGGGAACCGACTAGCGTCTGTGCATGGAGTCCGTTCGGGTCCGTGGTTGCGTCGACAGGTTGCTCACCGAGCCCTGTGGGCAAGCCGAAGCCAGTCGCAGGCGAAACGGTCCACGTAAGTCCACGGTCAGGAGCTCGCTCCCGGTCGGCGGACGATCACGGTGCGGCTTAGAAGTAAGTCCTGCCCCGGCCTCGTCGTCAGATACGACGATTCGTCGGGAGACGGTGGGTAGTGGCATCAAGCCGCGAGAGCTGCAGCAGGCGATTGTGGGGTCGAAGACCAGGTCGGCCGAACGGACTCCACCCCCTCGCGTCCGGAGACCGCCCGTCGGGCGGTGCTCCGGCATGTTCAAGTAACCAACTGATGCACGGGAGGTCTACATGGATGTTGTGGTGAACGCTCGACACTGTGAGGTGTCTGATCGGTTCCGCAGTCATGTCGAGGAGAAACTGGCCCGACTCGAGAAGCACGACCACCGCATCATGCGCGTGCTCGTCGAGGTCGAACAGGAGCGCAACCCCCGTCAACACGATCGTGCCGTGCGCGTGGAGCTGACCGCTCTCTCCAAGGGTCCGGTGATCCGTGCAGAAGCGGCCGCCGAGGACAAGATGGGAGCGCTCGACCTCGCCCTCGACAAGATGGCCGCCCAGATGCGTCGCGCGGCCGACCGCCGTCGCGTGCACCGTGGGCGTCACACGCCCGTCTCCGTCGGCGAGGCACTCGCCGCCGCGGAGCCGAGCCAGCCCACCGTGCCCGCCGACGACGGCGTGGTCACCACCGAACGCCAGGTCGGCCCGATCACGGTCACCGGCGACGGTCCGCTGGTGGTCCGCGAGAAGTCGCACCCCGCCGAGCCGATGACCCTCGACCAAGCGCTCTACGAGATGGAACTCGTCGGGCACGACTTCTACCTGTACGTCGACAAGGACAGCGAGCGTCCCGCAGTGGTGTACCGCCGCCGTGGGTACGACTACGGAGTGATCTCCCTGGAGGTCGGGAACTGACCCGTTCGGGTGATGGACACATGACACGACTGGGTGGCACAGCAAGCACGCTGACGCCCAGTCGTGTCATGATGCTCGGGTGAGCGACATCAATGACTCCGAGCCGATCCGGGTGCTGGTCGTTGACGACCAGGAACTCTTCCGACGCGGCCTGACGATGCTTCTGGGCGTCGAGCCCGGCATCGAGGTCGTGGGCGAGGCCGGCGACGGCATCGAGGGAACCGAGCTGGCCGCGAGCGTGGCACCCGACGTGGTGCTGCTCGACGTGCGCATGCCGAAGCGGTCGGGCATCGAGGCCTGTGTGGCGATCAAGGAGATCGTGCCGTCGGCGAAGATCATCATGCTCACCGTCTCCGACGAGGAGGCCGATCTCTACGAAGCGGTCAAGAGTGGCGCCTCCGGCTACCTGCTCAAGGACTCCTCCATCGACGAGGTGGCCCAGGCCGTGCGGGTGGTGGCCGACGGACAGTCCCTGATCAGCCCTTCGATGGCGGTCAAGCTGATCGACGAGTTCAAGCAGATGTCGCGCCCCGAGCGCGAGCAGCCGACCGGGCTCCGGCTCACCGAGCGTGAGCTCGAGGTGCTCCGCCTGGTCGCCAAGGGCATGAACAACCGCGAGATCGCCCGCCAGCTGTTCATCAGCGAGAACACCGTGAAGAACCACGTCCGCAACATCCTGGAGAAGCTTCAGTTGCACTCGCGCATGGAGGCCGTCATGTACGCCGTCCGCGAGAAGCTGCTCGACATTCCCTGACCGTGGAGTCGTTGTCACTGGGCCAGGCCCGCCGGGTGGCCCTGGCCGCCCAGGGCTTCCTCGATGCGCCGCATGCCACGCCCACGCTGCGCACGCTCCGCCGTACCGTCGCCCGCACCGGCGTGCTGCAGGTCGACTCGGTCAACGTGCTGCAACGCGCCCACTACATGCCGCTCTACTCGCGGATGGGCCCCTACGACACCGAGCTCCTGCGCAAGGCCAGTGAGCACCGGGCCCGGCAGCCCCGTCAGCTCATCGAGTACTGGGCGCACGTGCAGGCGCTGATGCCGGTCGACCTGTGGCCGTTCATGCAGCACCGCATGGCGTCCTACCGGGCCCGGCGCGGCAAGTGGTGGCCGATCACCGACACCCAGCCGGGCCTCGAGCACGAGGTGCTGGCGGCTGTCCGCGACCGCGGTCCGGTGACCGCACGCCAGCTCGACGCGGAGTTCAGCTCCGAGCCCCGGGACCGCAAGCACTGGGGCTGGAACTGGTCGGAGTCCCGCAAGGTGCTCGACTACCTCTACATGGTGGGTGACGTGGCGGTTGCCGGGCGCAACTCCCAGTTCGAGGTGGTCTACGACGTGCCCGAGCGCGTGCTGCCCGCCGAGGTCCTCAACGCCCCGACCCCGACGCCGCAGGATGCGGCCGTCGAGCTGGTCCGGCGCGCGGCCGTCTCACACGGCGTCGCCACCGGCCGCTGCCTGGCCGACTACTACCGCATGCCGATGGGCGCCAGCACCCGTGACAACGCAGGAATGGCCGCCGGTCCGGCGATCGAGCGCCTCGTCGAGGACGGCGAGCTGCTGCCGGTTCGGGTCGACGGCTGGACGCGCCCGGCGTACCTCCACCGCGACGCGCGCCTGCCCCGGCGGGTCCGGGCTCGCACCCTGCTCAGCCCGTTCGACCCGGTGGTGTGGGAGCGCGAGCGCACCGAGAAGCTCTTCGACTTCCACTACCGCATCGAGATCTACGTGCCCGCCGCCAAGCGGCTGCACGGCTACTACGTGCTGCCGTTCCTCAGCGGTGACCGGCTGGCCGGCCGGGTCGACCTCAAGGCCGACCGGGCCACCGGTCGGCTGCTGGTCAAGGCGGCGTACGCCGAGGAGACCGCGGCCCCCGACACCGACGCCGAGCTGGCCGCCGAGCTCCGGCGACTGGCCGGCTGGCTCGGCCTCGACGAGATCGTGGTGGAGCCACGCGGCGACCTTGCCGCCGGTGTGGCCGCGGCACTCGCTACTGTTTCCCGAGAACACTGACTGGGAAACGGGGATCGTCGTGGGCTGGTTGATCGGAATCATCGTGGTGGCCGCCATCGTGGGCGTCACCATCTGGCTGCTGCAACGGCGCAAGAAGCCCGGCGAGTCCCCGTGGCAGCCCGACGACGTGGTCGGCACTGCCGATGTGGCCTCGACCGAGGCCCTGCGCGACCTGCGCAACGGCGACGTCATCGAATACCTCGGCCACAAGTGGTTCGTCCGCGGGCGCCTCGACTTCAACGAGGAGGGCTACCTCTGGACCGAGCACCTCCTCGACGACGCCGACGAGAAGCGCTGGGTCTGCGTCGAGGACGACGAGGGCTTCGAGGTCTCCCTGTGGCACTCCCTCGCGCTGGGCGACATCGACCAGGGTGCCGCCGGTGACCGCGACGTGATCGTCGCCGGGGTGGCCTACCGCCTGCAGGAGCAGGGCACCGCTCGCTTCTCGGCCCTCGGCAGCACCGGTACGGCGCCCAGCGGCAACGTGGACTACGCCGACTACAAGAGCAAGGACGGCAAGCTGCTCGGCTTCGAGAAGTTCGGCTCCTCGTGGGAGGCGTCGGTCGGCGAGGTCCTGCAACCGTTCGAGCTGACGGTCTTCCCCGGCTCCGACCGCGACTGACATGACGGTCCAGGAAATCTCGGTGGCGTTCGCCGACGTGCGCGCCGCCACCCTGCGCTGGGCGGTCGGACTCCCCGAGCGCGTGGCCCTGGTGACGCGCACCCTCGAGGCCGGCCACGGTGTCGTCGTCGACCTGCGGGTCCTCGGCGCCTCCCACCAGGTGCTGGTCCGCGACGCCGCCGGCGACGTGCTGCTCTCCGAGACCGTGGCCTGCGACCTCCCCGGGGCCGCGGCCATGCCCGAGCAGATCGGCGCCCCCGGCTACGACTTCACCTCCGGCGTCGAGCGACTCGAGGCCGACGACCTGGTGGCCCGGGTCGACGTGCTCACCTCGTCCCTGGCCGATGACCCCGACGCCCTGGTGGTGTCCTTCCCCGGGGTGCCCCACGCGGTGACCGCGCTGGCGCTCCGTCTCACACCCGACGCGATCTCCTGGGAGTCCTGGCATGCCTATCCGCAGACCGGCGAGCTGGTCCACACGACCACGCGTGCGACGACAGGGGTGAGCGCCGATGTCCGGAACTGAGGAACCCGAGTTCCGCCACGCCAGTCGCCGGCCGGGCAACCCGCGCGGACTCATCATCGTGGCCGTGCTCGTGGTCGTCGCGCTGATCGCCGTCCCCCTCATCTGGAACGCGCTGAGGAGCAGCCCCGAGGGCTGGCTCGACGACCACTACACGTACGTCGACGGCGACGTCGACAACGACGGTCGGCACTACACGTCCGACGACACCGTCGACCAGACGGTGGCCGCGATCGACCAGGGCACCGACCCCAGCGAGAAGCGCCAGGAGGACTCGACGTACTTCCTGCGCTACAAGAACGACTGGCTGGTCGAGGTCGAGGCCGACGACGACGGGTCGGGCACCGACGTCACGCTCTTCGAGTTCGACGCCGGCTACCGGCACCACGGCACGTTGCTCTTCTTCTGGAGCAGTCACTACCAGCGCGGCGGGTTCTTCCGCGGCGGCGGCAGCGGAAGCGGAAAGTAAGGGAACCCCATGAACGAACTCGTTGAAGGTGTGCTGGCGTCGCTGGCCTTCGGTGCCGTCGGACTGGTCCTGTTGGCGGTGGGCTTCTACATGGTCGACCTGCTGACCCCGGGCCGGCTGGGCCACCTGATCTTCGTCGACCGCAACCGCGACGCGTCGCTGGTCCTGGCGTCCTCGCTGCTGGCCATCGGCGGCATCGTGGCCAGCGCGATCTTCACCGCCGACGGCGACACCCTGGAGAACCTCGTCGAGACCGTGGCCTACGGCGCGATCGGCGTGGCGATGCAGGGCGCCGCCTTCGTGGTGCTCGACCTGCTGACCCCCGGCAAGCTGGGGGAGACCCTCACCGATGAGGACGACGACCCGGCCGTCTGGGTCGCAGTGGCCATGAACCTGGCCGTCGGCGTGATCGTCATGGCCTCCCTGTCCTGACCTTGCCGACCCTGACCGCGGACACCACAGCCCGACCCGAGGCGCCGGTCGGACGAGCCATGACCGTGGTCGTGCTGGTGGCCGTCTTCATCTGCGCCGCCTGCGGACTGGTCTACGAGCTGGCACTGGTCACCCTCGGCAGCTACCTCCTGGGCAGCTCGATCACCCAGACGGCGATCGTCATCTCGGTGACCATGTTCGCGATGGGCCTCGGTGCCCTCTTCGCCAAGCAGTGGCTGGGCCGTCCACTCGCCGCGTTCCTGGGCGTCGAGCTCGGGCTGGCCCTGATCGGCGGGTTCAGCGTCCCGCTGCTGTACGTCGCGTTCGCCTGGCTGGAGTTCTACACGCCGGCCATGGTGATCTGCGCCCTGCTGATCGGCATGCTCATCGGGGCCGAGATCCCTTTGTTGATGGAGCTGTTGCAGCGGTTCCGGGCCCAGGACCCGGCCCGCGCGGTGGCCAACATCAACGCCGTCGACTACATCGGCGCCCTCGTCGGGGGACTGGCCTTCCCGTTCGTGCTGCTCCCGATGCTCGACCTGCTTATCGGCACCCTGGTGGTGGCCGCGTTCAACGTCGCCGCCGCGTGGCTGGTGGCCCTGGTCCTGCTCCGCGGCACCGGTGAACGCCGCCGGCTCGTGTCGGCGTCGCTGGCCTGCGGTCTGGTCGCCGTACTCCTCGGGGGCATGGCGTGGAAGGCGTCGGAGTTCGAGGCGACCGCCCGCCAGCTGCTCTACCGCGACCCGATCATCCACGCAGAGCGCTCGGCGTACCAGGACATCGTGGTCACCCGCGGCGCGGTCACCGGGCCCGAGCACACCGACGTGCGTCTCTTCCTCGACGGCGACCTCCAGTTCTCCTCGGTCGACGAGTACCGCTACCACGAGATGCTGGTCCACCCGGCGATGTCCGGGCCGCACGAACGGGTGCTGGTCCTCGGCGGCGGCGACGGCCTCGCCCTGCGCGAGATCCTGAAGTACGACGACGTCGACGAGGTCACCCTGGTCGACCTGGACCCGGCAGTCGTCGACCTGGCCCGCAGCTTCGAGCCGATCAGCTCGCTCAACGAGCACTCGTTCGAGGACCCCCGGGTGACCCGCGTCGCCGCCGACGCGTTCTCCTGGGTGCGCGAGCAGACCGGGGGCGACCGACGGTTCGACACGATCGTCGTCGACTTCCCCGACCCGGACTCCACGGCCATCGCCAAGCTCTACTCGGAGGAGTTCTACGGGATGCTCCGGCCGTTGATGGCGCCCGGGGGCCGCACCGTGGTGCAGTCGGGGAGCCCGTTCTTCGCCCCCGATGCGTTCTGGTGCGTTCGTCGTACCGTCGCGGCCAGTGGCCTCTCGACCGTGCCGTACCACGCCGAGGTGCCCTCGTTCGGCGACTGGGGCTTCGTCCTCGCCACCGAGGAGCCCACCACGCTGTCACTGGACGACGAGGTCCCCGACGGGCTGCGGTTCGTCAACGACGCGACGCTCGGCGCGGCGACCGTGTTCCCGCCCGATCGGGCCGAGCGCGACGTGCAGGTCTCGACGCTGCTCGACCCGGTGATCCTGGAGTACACCCGCAGCGGGTGGGTCGGCTACTGACCCCGGCCATGCCTGAGCGGCATCGGTAGCGGAAATTCTTTGGCCCGTGGGTAGCATTGCCTGCGGCGCGGGCGGCTTGGCCTGGCGCCGGCTCGACCATCTACCCAGGGAGTTCCTCCTCGTGCCTGCCATCCTCGACAAGATCCTCCGTATCGGTGAGGGCAAGATCCTTCGCGAGCTCGAGGCGGTGGCCAAGGCGGTCAACGCGATCGAGGACGACTTCGTCAAGATGAGCGACGCCGAGCTGCGAGCCATGACCGACGAGTTCAAGGAGCGCCTCGGCAAGGGCGAGACCCTCGACGACATCATGCCGGAGGCCTTCGCCACCGTGCGCGAGGCGGCCCACCGCGTGATCGGCCAGCGTCACTACGACGTCCAGATCATGGGTGGCGCGGCGCTCCACATGGGCAACATCGCCGAGATGAAGACCGGTGAGGGCAAGACCCTGGTCGCCACCCTCCCGGCGTACCTCAACGCCCTGGCCGGCCAGGGCGTCCACATCGTCACGGTCAACGACTACCTGGCCAAGTTCCAGTCCGAGATGATGGGCCGCATCCACCACTTCCTCGGCCTGAGCACGGGCGTGATCCTCCCGTCGATGCGGCCGGCCGAGCGTCGCGAGGCCTACAACTGCGACATCACCTACGGCACCAACAACGAGCTCGGGTTCGACTACCTGCGCGACAACATGGCCTCCGACATCAAGGACTGCGTGCAGCGCGGCCACGGCTACGCGATCGTCGACGAGGTCGACTCGATCCTCATCGACGAGGCGCGCACCCCGCTGATCATCTCCGGCCCCACCCAGGACGAGGTCCGCTGGTACGCCGAGTTCGCCAAGATCGCGCGCACGATGAAGATCGACGTCGACTACGAGGTCGACGAGAAGAAGCGCACCATCTCCGTGCTCGAGGGCGGCATCACCAAGGTCGAGGACCACCTCGGCATCGTCAACCTCTACGACTCGGTCAACACACCGTTGATCTCCTTCATGAACAACTCCATCAAGGCCAAGGAGCTGTTCCGCAAGGACAAGGAGTACGTCGTCATGGACGGCGAGGTCCTCATCGTCGACGAGCACACCGGCCGCATGCTGGCCGGTCGCCGCTACAACGACGGCCTGCACCAGGCGATCGAGGCCAAGGAGGGCGTGACCGTCCGCGAGGAGTACCAGACCCTCGCCACGGTCACCCTGCAGAACTACTTCCGCCTCTACAAGAAGCTCTCCGGCATGACCGGTACGGCGATGACCGAGGCCAGCGAGTTCGACAAGATCTACAACCTCGGCGTGGTGCCGATCCCGACCAACAAGCCGATGCTCCGCAACGACCAGGCCGACCTCGTCTACCGCACCGAGGAGGCCAAGTACCTCGCCGTGTGCGACGACATCGTCGAGCGCCACAAGAACGGTCAGCCGGTGCTGGTCGGCACCGTCTCGGTCGAGAAGTCCGAACTGCTCTCCGGCCTGCTGAAGAAGAAGAACATCCCGCACAGCGTCCTCAACGCCAAGGTGCACGCCGACGAGGCGCGCATCGTCGCGATGGCCGGCCACAAGGGCGCGGTCACGGTCGCGACCAACATGGCCGGTCGAGGCACCGACATCATGCTCGGCGGTTCGGTCGAGTTCCTGGCCGACGAGGAGCTGCGCAAGAAGGGCCTCGAGCCGACGGGCGAGACCGCCGACCAGTACGAAGCCGAGTGGGAGCCGACCCTGGTCCGCATCCGGGAGCAGGTCAAGGCCGAGCACGACGAGGTCAAGGACACCGGCGGCCTCTACGTCGTCGGCACCGAGCGCCACGAGTCCCGTCGCATCGACAACCAGCTGCGTGGTCGTTCCGGCCGCCAGGGTGACCCGGGGGAGTCCCGGTTCTACCTGTCGCTCCAGGACGAGCTGATGCGCTTGTTCAAGTCCGACTGGGTCGACCGGGTGCTCACCATGCTGAAGGTGCCCGACGACGTACCGATCGAGAACAAGCGGGTCACCGGCGCGATCGCCAACGCCCAGGGCCAGATCGAGTCGCAGAACTTCGAGTCCCGCAAGAACGTCCTCAAGTACGACGACGTGATGGACCGCCAGCGCCACGTGATCTACGGCGAGCGCCGCGAGGTGCTCGAGGGTGCCGACCTCGAGCAGCAGATGCGCGGCTTCGTCGACGACGTCATCGAGGCCTACGTCACCGGTGCCACCGAGGGCTTCGCCGAGGAGTGGGACCTCGACGCACTCTGGACCGCGCTCAAGCAGCTCTACCCGATCAGCCTCAGCCTGGCCCAGGTCGAGGAGGACGCCGGCGCCCGCGCGGCCATGTCGCGGGTCGACCTGACCGCCACCTTGCAGAAGGACGCCCAGAAGGCGTACGACGAGCGCGAGGCGCTGGTCGGCGAGGAGAACATGCGCGAGCTCGAGCGTCGCGTCGTGCTCTCGGTGCTCGACCGCAAGTGGCGTGACCACCTCTACGAGATGGACTACCTGCGCGAGGGCATCTACCTTCGCGCGTACTCCCAGCGAGACCCGCTCGTGGAGTACCAGCGCGAGGGCTTCGACATGTTCCAGGCCATGATGGACGGCATCAAGGAGGAGTCGGTCGGCTTCCTGTTCAACCTCGAGGTCGAGGTCGAGGAGGACGAGGCGCCCGCCGAGGTCGTCGAGGCCGACGAGGTCACCGCCGTCGACGCGGAGCCGACCCACGTGCACGAGGGACCGCGGATCAGCGCCAAGGGCCTGCAGGCCCCGGCGCCCCCGGCGAACCTGTCCTACACCGGTCCTTCCGAGGACGGCGAGGCCGAGGTCACCGGCGGCACGACGGTCACCGACGCGGACGACCCGTTCGCCAACGTGGGCCGCAACGCCGACTGCCCCTGTGGTTCGGGCAAGAAGTACAAGAAGTGCCACGGCGCACCCGGCGGGCCCACCGGCCTGACCACCCGCGTCAACGGCTGAGGCGAGCCCCGGGTTCTTGTTGCGCGAACCGTGGATTCTTGCGGTTCGAGCCGGGGGTTCTTGCGGTTCAGGCCGGGGTTCTTGCGGTTGAGGCCAACCCCCTGGGGTTGACGAGGCAGCGAGCTCCCGGCCCTGCTCACCTCGTCGAACCGTGGGTTCTCGTCAACTCCGCTGGCGCTCCGTGACAACAACCCATGGTTCGACTCCTGCCGCTGGGACCCGCACTGCGTTGGAGTTCGGGTAGCGGCATTCGCAGAGCGAATTCTGCTACCCGAACTCCAACGCAGTGCACTGCCAGCGCGAGCTGACGATCTCGAGGCGGCCGGCGAGGCAGCGGTTGCGCTCGCCGTACTTCACCCGCACGCAGAACTCGACCGTGTCGTCGTCGAGGAAGCAGGTGTGCACGGTCTGCACCTGGGGACGCACCACGGGACGGCGGCCACGGCCGTGGCCGGCAGCGTGTACGCCGGCGCGCGCGACCACGCCGGCCCTGTAGGCGACCTCTGCGTGGATCCGGGGTGAGGTCCACCGGACCAGCTGGGAGGCGGGGCGGTCGCCGCCGATCACCTCGACACACGCCTGGCTGAAGGTCACGATCCAGCGGTGCAGGTCGGCGCGGACCGGGGGAGCGACGGCGACCACGTCGGCGCCGCGCTGAGGGGACTGCTCTGGCGCCCAGGGCGGACCCAGGTCGGGCTCCAGCTCGAGGGCGAGGGTGCCCTGGAAGCTGTTCGCAGCGGGTTCCACGGGCTGGCGGGGGCTGATCAGCGCCCTGACGTTGTTGCGGGTCGACGACATCACTTCTCCTCGGCGGACTGCTCGCGGGCGGACTGGTCGGTGCTGGAACGGACGGTGGAGGCTCGGACCGCGGAGGCTCGCGACCGGGGTAGGCGGAGGCGGGTGCCGGGATGGATGAGATCGGGGTCGGCCCCGACCACTTCGCCGTTGGCCTGCCAGATCTGCCGCCATCGCGCGTCGATCGATGCGTCGTCGGCGTCGTGCCCCAGGCTGCCTTCGGCGATCGACCACAGCGAGTCGCCGGCCCGCACGCGCACGGCGCCGGGCGCGGACGTCGCACCGGCCGTGGCGGGCCGGGTGACCACACCCGGTGAGCGATCGGGGAGCTGGAGGCCGGCCAGCACGGAGTGCCCCGGGTCGGCAGGTCGAGGCGGCAGGCCCGCAGACTGGTCGGCGACCGCAGGGGACAGCCCGGAGGCCAGGGTGACTCCGCAGGCCAGGAGCACCACCCGGCGCATCGCCGGCGGGCAGCCCCGGACCCGGACGGCCGTGGCGGCCTCGAGCACGGCCAACGAGGTGACCGCCCACCACCACACCGCACTCCCGGTCAGTGCCACGACGGCCAGCAGTGCCAGGGCCCGGTCGAAGGGCGCGTCGGCCAGCGCCCCGGCGTCGAGCAGCACGCCGCAGCGCCGGAGGTCGGGAAGGAGTGCGACGAGGGCGGCCAGGCAGGCCAGGGAGACGCCCGCCCAGACCAGGAGGCAGCGGCTGAGCGGTGCGGTGTGAGGGACCCGAGACATGGTCAATGCTTTCGTTTGCGTACGTTTGCATCAGTGAACGTCTCTTGACATGGTTTGTCAACGGTTTCTCCACAGGTGTGGATCGTTGACAGGGTGGCATGAGCCGTGAAGGCTCCTCCCCATGACCTGGGAGGCCGACCTGTTCGCGTATCTCGACGACCTCGAGGGCGAGGCCGGCGCAGTCTTCGACGCCGAGCGCCAGATCGAGGTGGCCGACCGTGCGCGGGCGGAGTACTCCTCGGTCGACGCGGCCGGCCGGCTGATGGCGAGTGTCGGCTCAGACGTGGCCCTGCGGGTCACCGGGCTGGGCGCCCTGCGCGGACGACTGGTGCGGGTGGCCACCGGCTGGTGCCTGGTCGAGTCCGGTCAGCAGGAGTGGATCGTGCGGTTGGCCGCGATCAGCATGATGCAGGGCATCTCGCCACGCTCGGTCCCGCACGACGCCTGGCCGGTCACGGCGAAGCTCGGCCTCCGGTCGGCGCTGCGGCGGATCAGCGAGTCACAGGAGCGTTGCGGGCTGCGAATGCTGGACGGCGCCCAGTACGACGTCGTACCGGTCCGTGTCGGCGCTGACTTCGTGGAAGCGGTGATGGGGGAGCAGCGCGAGCTCCACCTCTTCACCTTCGAGGCGCTGGCGGCGGTGCACACCAGGCGCTGAGGGCGCCTGCGTCAGGTCGCCTCGGCGTCGTACGGCGGCAGCTCGCCGGCGTCCAACGGGCGGCGGCCCCGGGGCTTCTCGGGCTGGGGATCGTCGGCCATCGCCTCGGCGATGTGCTTGCGCACGATCGTGCGGGGGTCGAGGTCGCGGAGCTCGAGGTCGGAGAACTCCGGGCCCAGCTCGTTGCGCAGGTCGTCACGCGCCGCGTTGGCGTAGGACTTCATCTGCTTGAGGAACCGCCCGGCCTGACGGGCCAGGTCGGGCAGCTTGTCCGGTCCGAACACCAGTACCGCGACCAGGGCGATGACCGCCATCTCGGCCAGGCCGATGTCGAACACGGATCAGAACCGGCTGGAGGGCGTGAGTCCGAGTTGCATGCCGGCCAGTCCGCGGCCCCGTCCGGAGAGGCCCTCCGCGATGCGGTTGAGCTCCTGGGCGGCAGGCGCGGTCGGGTCGGCCTCGACGATCGGCTTGCCCGAGTCACCACCCTCGCGGAGGGACACGTCGAGGGGGATCCGGCCGAGCACGCGGACGTCGTAGCCGAAGCGCTCGGAGAGCGTCGCGGCCACCCGGTCACCACCGCCGGATCCGAAGATCTCCAGGCGGTGCTCGGGCTTGCCCTCCTCGGCGCAGTGCGGGCAGAGCAGGAAGCTCATGTTCTCGACGACGCCGACGACCCGCTGGTGCATCATCGAGGCCATCGTGCCGGCGCGCTCGGCGACCTCGGCGGCGGCCTCCTGCGGGGTGGTCACCACGATCACCTCGGCGTTCGGGAGGTGCTGGCCCAGCGAGATCGCGACGTCGCCGGTGCCGGGCGGCAGGTCGAGGAGGAGCGCGTCGAGGTCGCCCCAGTAGACGTCGGAGAGCATCTGGACGAGCGCCCGGTCGAGCATCGGCCCGCGCCAGGCGACGACCTGCTCGCGCTTGGGCTTGAGCATGCCGATCGAGATCACGGACACGCCGGAGGGTGTGGGAACCGGCATGATCAGGTCGTCGACCTGGGTCGGGCGGGCGTCGCCCACACCGAGCATGGCCGGCACCGAGTGGCCGTAGATGTCGGCATCGAGGACGCCGACCTTCAAGCCCTGCTTGGCCAGCGCGAGGGCGAGGTTCACGGTCACCGAGGACTTGCCGACACCACCCTTGCCGGAGGCGATCGCGTAGACCTTGGTGAGGGAGCCGGGCTGGGCGAACGGGATCTCACGCTGCGCCTGGCCGCCGCGGAGGATCTCCTGCAGGCCGGCGCGCTGCTCGGCGGTCATCACGCCCAGCTCGAGGTCGACGCCGGTGACGCCCGCCACCCGGCTGACCGCGGCGGTGACGTCACGCGTGATGGTGTCCTTGAGGGGACACCCGGCAACGGTGAGGAGCACGGTCACGGAGACCACGCCGTCGTCGCCGATCTCGATCCGGTCGACCATGTTGATCTCGGTGATGGGGCGCTTGATCTCCGGGTCGTTGACTGTCGCCAGTGCGGCGGTGACCTGCTCGATCGTGGGGGTGCTCATGATCCCCAAGCCTACGTGGTGCTCCGAGGTTCAACGATTTCGGTCTCGTCCCCGGATTCCTCCTCAGGCCCGCTGGCCGCGAGCTCCTCCAGGTCGGTGAGCAGGACCTTCAGCTCGGAGCGGAGGAAGTCGCGGGTGGCCACCTCGCCGACCGCCATCCGCAACGAGGCCACCTCGCGGGCCAGGAACTCCATGTCGGCGTGGGCCCGGGCATTGGCCTGCCGGTCCTGCTCGGCGATCACCTTGTCGCGGGTCTCCTGCCGGTTCTGCGCGAGCAGGATCAGCGGTGCGGCGTACGACGCCTGGAGGCTGAGCATCAGCGTCAGGAAGATGTAGGGGTAGTCGTCCCAGCGCAGCGACGAGGGTGCGAGCGCGTTCCAGCCGATCCAGACCACCACGAAGAGCGTCATGTAGATCAGGAACTTCGCGGTGCCCATGAAGCGGGCGAACTGCTCGGCGAAGACGCCGAACATCTCCGAGTCGTACGTCGGCCGGCGGACCAGCGGTCGGCGTACCTCGCGGGGTGTGTCGAGACGGCTCCGGCGCTCAGCCATGGGTCACCCCCGTGCGAGGGACCTGCTCACGCCAGTTCTCCGGGAGCATGTGGTCGAGGAGGTCGTCGACGGTGACCGCGCCGAGCAGCCGGCCGTCGTCGTCGACGACCGGGGCGGCCACCAGGTTGTACGTCGCGAGGTGCGCGGCGACCGCGTCGATGCTCATCCCGGGACGCAGTGGGTCGAGCGTCTGGTCGAGTGCGGCGGCCACCAGCGTCGACGGTGGCTCACGCAGCAGGCGCTGGATGTGCGCAACGCCGAGCAGGCGCCCGGTCGGTGGTTCGAGGGGCGACCGGCACACGTAGACCAGGGCGGCCAGGGACGTGGTGAGGTCGGGGTTGCGGACGTGGGCCAGGGCCTCGGCGATGGTCGCGTCGGGCGGCAGGATCACCGGCTCGACGGTCATCATGGCTCCTGCGGTGTGCTCGGCGTACGACATCAGTCGCTTGACGTCCTCGGCGTCCGAGGGCTCCATCAGCTCGAGCAGTTGGGCCGCGGTCTCGGGCGGCAGGTCGGCGATGAGGTCGGCGGCGTCGTCGGGCGACATCTCCTCGAGGACGTCCGCGGCCCGCTCGGAGTCGAGGTGCTCCAGGATCTCGACCTGGTCCTCCTCGGGCAGCTCCTCGAGGACGTCGGCCAGGCGCTCGTCGTCGAGACCGGCGATGACCGCGCCGAGCCGTTCCTTCGGCAGGTCGTGGATCACGCTGGCGGCGTCGGCCGGCCGCATCTCGTGCAGGGAGGCCAGCAGCTGGGTGGCGCCCTGGCTCTCCTCCGGCCGGGTCACACCGGTGACCTCGCCCCACTCGAGGACGTGGGTCTGCCCCTTGCGGCGGAACCCCCGCCCCGGCTCCTGGAGCGCGACCCGGCTGAGCACCCAGTCGCGGTTGCGGGCCTGCTCCATCGCGACGTCGTAGACGACGCCGGTCACCTCCGAGCCGATCACCCGCACGTTGCGGTCGAGCATCTGCCCGATCACCAGGGTCTCGGTGGGCCGCTGCTGGAACCGACGCATGTTCAGCAGGCCCGTGGTGTAGACCTGCCCGGAGTCGATGTTGGTGACCCGGGTCATCGGCACGAAGATGCGGCGCCGGCCGAACACCTCGGCGACCAGCCCCAGCACGCGCGGCTGGCTGGACTCGGTGCGGAGCGCCACCACGAGGTCTCGCACCTTGCCGACCTGGTCACCCTGGGGGTCGAAGATCGGCAGCCCGACCAGTCGGGCCACGAAGACGCGGGAAGGGGCAGTGCTCACGAGACCCCACCGTATCGGCCGGGACGCGAAATCGTGCTCACGGACCGCCGAAGACGTTCAACGTCTGTCCGCGGTTCATGTTGCTGCCGGGGACGGAGGGCAGGCGCAGCGCGGTCATCACCAGGTTGGCGACGTCGGTGTTGCGCACCGGCTGTGCCTCGTTGTAGCCGGGTCGTGTGCGACCGGGACGCCGCAGCTGCGGGTTGATCGCGTAGAGGTCGGTCCCCGCGCGCACGGTGGGGCCCCACACCACGAACGGGATCTGGTGGTTGCGCAGCAGTGACGGGTCGGAGTTCGTACGCCGGTAGCCCGCATGCTCGGTGGTCAGCACGACGAGGGTGTGGCCACGCAAGGTCGAGGAGTTGTTGATCGTGACCCGGATCCGGCGGACCAGCTCGTCGACGCGTCGGGCGCTCTTCCTGTATGCCGCGGACATGTAGCCCGACTCGTGACCGACGGTGTCGAGGTCGTTGAGCTGCAGGAAGGAGAACCGTCGCGGGGACGCGGCCAGCTGGCGGGTGAAGTCGCGGACCAGGATCGCGCTGCTCCGGTTCTGGGCGTACGTCGTGATCTTGTTGCGGCCGTAGTCCCTGGTCTGGGGGTCGAGCGCGCCGTGTCGGGCGTCGTACGACCTGCGGATCATGGCCATGGCCGGATCCTGGGCGTAGAGCGCGGTCGAGTAGCCGACGTCGTGGACCATCGCGAAGGCGCTGTTGACGTAGTGGCCCGCAGCCTGGGCGATGGTGCCACCGGTGTCCCTGTCGACGCCGACCCCGTGGCCGCCGTACTTCGCCGTCACCGAGCGTCCGGTCACCATCGAGGTGGCGTTGGGAAGCTGCGTGGTGCGGGTGTACTCGGTGCGGGCGTCGAGCGTCGAGGCGCCCTTCTCCATGAAGTAGGCCATGCCCGGAGCGTTGGCGGCGGCGAGCTGGGCCAGCATGTCGGGGCGCAGTCCCTCGACCGAGATGACCACGACCCGGGTCACTCCGCTGGTCTGGGCGCGCGCCGGCGGGATGCTCGCGTTGGCGATCACCAGCGGGTGGTCGGTGCTCTTGCGGACCAGGGCGCTGCGGAGTGCGACGTACCCGGTGAAGCGGGTCGGCGCCGTGCCGAAGATCCAGTCGACCGGCATCGGCTTCGGCGGGTGGCAGGTGGACCCGGTGAAATAGCCGCCGTTGGCGGACCGGAGCTCGGTGCGTCGGTGGACCGGGCAGAAGTAGAGCTCGCGCTCGTTCATGTCACCGGTGAAGTGGACGGGCTGTCCGGGGTAGTTCTCGCGCAGCCGGTTGGCCAGGGCGATCTCGATGTTGGTCGCCTTGATCCGCCACTTGCGGGCGTCGCCGCGGGCGTTGGCGGGGTTGTGGAAGTTCGCGAACCACGCGAGCTGGCCGGTCCTCACATGGCGCAGCTGTACGTAGGGCATGCGGATCAGGTCGCCGCCGAAGTAGGGGATGTGCACCCACTTCTTCTGCACGACCTCCCAGGTGTCGCGACGCCAGGCGATGCTGTTGTGCATCGCGGCCGGGCCCAGCTCGGAACCGGGGTAGATGCCGTACTGGGTGCCGGTGAGCGCCTTGAACTTCTTGAACTGGGGGTCCTGCATCTCCTGGAAGCCGACCAGGTCGATGTTCTGCTGGCGGAGCAGCTGCACGGACCAGACCATGCGCTGCTCGCCGGAGGCCCAGCCGGGTCGGTCGCCACCGGGCCTGGTGTGACCGGCGCCGAGGAGGTTGAACGACGCCATCCGGAACTGGGTGGCCCCGGTGGGTGCGGGTGCGCGGGGGTTCTCCGCACTCAGGCTGGCCTGACCGTCGTCGCTGCCGTCGCCGTCGGAGTCGAAGGGGGACGCGAAGTGCAGCACCGTCGCCATCAGGACCAGGGCGAGGCCGGCCCCGATGAGCACGCGAGGATGGGAACGCCGCCACGTTGTGAACCGGGCCAGCCTCATGCGTGCCCTCCTAACCGATCGACTTCTCTGGGCACGTAGGCGCCAGCATGACAGTCGTAGGACGCGTTTCCCGGGCACTCCGACGCAGCCGCCTGTCGGCGTGTCGCACCGGATGTCGTCGGGGGAGCCCCCGGTGATACCTTGCGCGCGATGCCGACGACGGGTTCGGAGCGAGGGGAGAAAGGGCGACGATGGCTGGCCGGATTGTGTTGCACATCGGTGCGATGAAGACCGGGACGAGCTTCGTCCAGTCCGTGCTCGGGAACAACCAGGAGCTGCTCGCCGAGCGTGACGCCGTGTTCCTCGGTGGGGCCTTCGGGGTCCAGTCCCGCGCCGTGCGCGACGTGCTCAACCTGCCGAAGCAGCCGGGGAAGAACAAGCGGAAGTGGCGCGCGCTCGTGCAGCCCGTGGGCGCCATGGACCCCGACACCACGGCCGTGGTGTCGATGGAGTTCCTCAGCTTCGCCTCGGACCGGCACATGGGTCCGTTCCTCAACCCCTTGAGGAACTCCCACGCCACCATCGAGGTCATCCTCACCGTGCGCGACCAGTCCCGGGTGATCCCAGCGCAGTGGCAGACCTACACCCGCAACTTCGGTGACGAGTCGTGGCCCGACTACCTGCGCCGCATCGAGCCCTCGCGCAGTCGCCGGGTGACCCGCTCCCGGGCGCACCGCACCTTCCACCGTGCCCAGGACATCACGCCGATGCTCGAGCGATGGAGTCGTGCCCACGGCATCGCCAAGACCCACGTCGTCACCGTCCCGCCCCCGGACGCGCCCCGCTCGGAGCTGTGGGACCGGTTCTGTGCCGCTGCCGGGTTCGACGGCAGTGGGGTCGACCTCGACGACGTGCACGACAACACCTCACTGGGGTTCGGGTCCTGCGAGTTCCTCCGGCGGGTCAACGCACACCTGGCCGACGTACCCCCGCGTCGCTACCGCGTGGGCATGCGGGCGTTGGCCCGCGACGTGCTCGCCCCGCTGCGCGCCTCCGAGAGCAGGCCCGTGCTCGACCGTCGCGCCGCCGAGTACGCCGCCACGCTCAACCAGGAGCTGCGCGAGGCGATGTCCGACTCGCGGTTCGAGCTCTACGGCAGCCTCGACGACCTCCCCGTGTCGAGCGGCTTCCCCGACCTCCCGCGCAAGGCCGCCAGCGCACCCGAGGCAGAGGTGCGGGCGGCCACCCTCGCCGTCCTCGACCACCTCGAGGCCACCACCGACGTGGCCGTCGGAGCCCGCCCGTCGAAGGTGGACGACCTCATCGCAACCGCGGGTCAGGCACTGCGCCGGGCCAACGGGTGGAATGCGTAGCATGGTGCCGAACGCAGCGACGACCCTGACGAGGGAGGACTGCCCATGAAGGCGACCGCTCCCGTGATCCGGGACATCAGCATCTCCGACGAGGGCATTCGCATGCGCGGCCGCCGGGACCGTGCCATCGATGTCAAGTTCGACGACCGGCGGGTCTGGTCCTTCTGGTCGCGCCGCGACACGGTCGCCGACGGTCGTGAGCTCCTCGCCCGCTGGCCCGAGGCGCTGCGCAGGTTCCTCGACGGTACGACGACCCTCGCGCTGGTCGACCACGTGAGCGGCGACGAGCTCTTCTGCGCCGAGGTCAGCCTCGGCAGCGGCAACGGTGCGATCACGGTCGAGGACTCCGACGGCCATCCCCTGGGACTCGACAAGAGCAACCGGCTCTCCCGCCTGTTCGAGAGCCGCAGCGCCGAGCACACCGGGCCGCTCCTCGACTCGATGCGGGCCGTGGTCGACGCGCTTGCCACGTGTGGCGTCGAGGCGTTCATGGCCTACGGCACGCTCCTCGGCGCGGTCCGCCAGGGCGGCCTGATCGGGCACGACTCGGACGCCGATCTCGGCTACGTGAGCCGTCACGACCAGCCGGTCGACGCGATGCTCGAGTCGTTCCGGCTGCAGCGCGCACTGATCGACATGGGCTACCCGGTGACGCGTTACAGCGGGCTCGCCTTCAAGGTGCTGGTCACCGAGTCCGACGGCGCGGTACGTGGGCTCGACGTGTTCGGCGGCTTCCTGCGCGAGGGGCACCTCTACCTCATGGGCGAGGTCGGGCACCCGTTCCGTCCCGAGTGGATCTTCCCGACCCACGAGATCGAGTTCGAGGGCCGCCCGTTCCCGGCGCCGGCGCACCCGGAGCACCTGCTCGAGGCGATGTACGGGCCCAGCTGGAAGGTGCCGGACCCGGCGTACAAGTTCGAGACGCCGCACGCGACCGTCCGTCGGCTCAACGGCTGGTTCCGGGGAACCAGGGTCGGTCGCGAGAAGGTCTGGGACCGCTACTACGGCCGGCCCGCCAAGGTCGACGAGGAGCACCCGCGCGAGTCGTCGTTCGTGCACTGGGTGCGCGAGCGCGAGCCCGAGGTGCAGACCGCGGTCGACATCGGCTGCGGGGCGGGCCGCGATGCCGCCTGGCTGGCGAGGCAGGGTGTCACCACCTGGGGTCTCGACTACGTGGCCCGCGGCTTCCGTCGCGAGGCCCGGCGCTCGACCGACGCCGGACTCCCGGTGACGTTCCAGTTCGTCAACCTGACCGAGCTCCGGTCCGTGCTGGCTGCGGGTGCACAGCTCTCCCGCGAACCCGGCCCCCGCATCGCGCTGGCCCGGCACGTGGCTGACACCACCGACGACTTCGGCCGCCTCAGCCTGCTCCGCCTGGCCCGCATGGTGGTCGGAACCACCGGACGGCTGCACCTGCAGGTGCAGACCGCACCGGCGACCGGCCGTCACCCGTTCGGGGTTTCACCGTTGGACCTCGAGGACCTGCTGGAGCAGGTCGAGTCGACCGGCGGCCGCGTGGTCGAGCGGGCCGACCTGGTCGAGCTCGACGACGGCAGCACCGCGGCGCCAGGTCCCTCTGTCGCCGGAACCCCCATCAGCAGATTGGTGATCACGTGGACAAGCTGAAGGACGTGGCCCGCCGCGCGCGCGACCGCACCGGCACCGCCCGGCGCCTGGCCGCCCTCGAGGCCGAGGTGCAGGAGTGCCGGCAGGTCAACCTGCGCCTGGCCGAGCTCACCGACGTCGTCATGGAGCTGCTGGTGCCATTGTCGGAGCGTGACGAGTCCCGCGTGGCGGAGGCGCTGAAGCGCTACCACGACAGTGTGAGTGACCCTGAGAAATGACCCGACGGGTCTTCCTGCACATCGGTCTCCCGAAGACGGGCACGACCTACCTCCAGGACGTCGTCTGGGCGAACAAGGACCTGCTCGCTGAGCGCGGCCTGCTGATTCCGGGCCGCCACCGACGCCGCCACCTGCTGGCCTCCCTCGACCTCCGGGACGACCCGAAGCTGGCTCGCCGCTCGGGTGACATCACCGCCCCGTGGCAGGACCTGGTCGACGAGGCCGTGGGGTGGGACGGCGACGTCGTCATCAGCCACGAGTTCTTCGGCGCCGCGGCCCCCGAGCACGTCCGCCGGGCGTGCGACTCGTTCCCCGACGCCGAGCTGCACGTGATCCTGACGGCGCGCGACCTGGTCACCCTCGGTACGTCGTACTGGCAGGAGTGGGTGAAGAACGGCGGCGACCTGTCGATCGACGACTGGCCCGAGCGCGCCGACTACGACCCCACCGACGAGTGGGGCTGGGGCGCCTTCGACCTGGCCGAGATACTCGAGCGCTGGGGGAGCGTGGTCGAGCCGTCCCGCATCCACGTCCTCCCCGTCGCCGTCGGGCGGGCCGAACCCGGTGAGCTGTGGCGGCGGTTCGCGTCGGTCGTCGGCGTCGATCCCGACGGCCTCGAGATCCCCGAAGAGCCGTCGAACCGCTCCCTCGGGCTCGTCGAGGCCGAGCTGCTGCGCCGGGTGAACGCTCGGCTCGAGGACTTCTCCTCCGCCGGCAACCGTGGTCGCTGGATCCGGGGCTACCTCGCCATGGGGCGGGTCATCCCGGCGAGTGGCGAGAAATTCCGGCCCGGCACCCGTATGCTCGAGGAGCTCCAGCGACGTGCCCGACGCTCGATCGAGATGCTGCAGGAGCGGCAGTTCGATCTCGTCGGTGACCTCAGTCTGCTGGAGCCGGTCGAGCTCGGCGACCTTCGCCACCCCGGGGAGGTGCCGGACGGGGAGATTCTCGACCTGGCGGCCCAGGCGATCGCCAACCTCATGACTGAGGTGAGATCGCTCACCCGGGCTCGTGAGGCACTCGAGATGAAACCACCGGAGCCCGAACCGCGTGTTAGCGTTCCGAAGTTCTTTCGCAGATCAACATGGAGAAGGGGAAGACGTTGAGAGCAGTCATCAGTGCTCTCTCGATTCTGGTCGTGATGCTGGGTGGCGGCGCTGTCGTCAGCCCGGCTGAGTCATCACCGGCAGCGGGGGCAGCCACAACCACACCAGCCAATCAGCAAGCCGCGGGATGGAGGCCGATCCCTGGGGGCACCTTCAACCACGCCCGCTCGAGTCCGGCCGACATGTGGCGCATCGAGAACCAGATCCTCGAGGGCATCAACCACGCCCACAAAGGATCCTACATCCGCATCTCGCTCTTCTCCTTCGACCGCATGCCGTTGACCGACGCGCTGATCCGCGCCAAGAAGCGCGGCGTCCGGGTGCAGGTGATCCTGAACAACCACCAGATCAACGGTGCAATGCGCAAGCTCAAGGGTGCCTTGGGCACCAATCGGAGCAGGCCGTCCTGGTACCACATCTGCGTCGGCAGCTGCCGTGCCGGATACGAGAACCTGCACACCAAGATGGTGCTGTTCGGCTACACCGGTTCGGTCCGGAACGTCATCATGACCGGGTCGTTCAACTTCACCGGCAACGCCGCGGTGAACCAGCACAACGACCTCTACACGACGTGGAACAAGCCGAACATGTACCGCGACTTCCTCGGCCTCTACCGTCAGCTGAAGGCTGACCGGAAGCTGTCGGCCGCGAGGCAGCACTACATCAAGCGGGCCGGCATCTGGCAGCTCGAGGTGCTCCCGCTGCCGGGCTGGACCGTCAAGAACGACCCGCAGATGCGTGAGATGCGCAAGATCACGTGCACCGGGGCCAACGGCGGGACGGGCATCAACGGCCGCACGGTCGTCCGCGTCGGCATGCACACGATCTCCGGCAAGCGCGGCACGTGGCTGGCCAAGAAGGTGCGCCAGCTGTTCGCCCAGGGCTGCAACGTCCGGGTCTGGTACAGCTGGGCCGACCGTGGCGCCCGCAACGTCTTCGCCACCCGTACGGCGCGCGGCTACGTGCCGGTGCACGTGGCCGGCTACGACACCAACTACGACGGCGAGATCGACCTCTACGGCCACCACAAGGTGCTGCTGGTCTCGGGGAACTACGCGGGTGACCGCTCCTCGGCCCACATCTGGACCGGCTCCAGCAACTGGGGCAACGCCGGCCTGCGTGGTGACGAGATCATCCTGCGGCTCAAGGGCGTGTCCCTGTTCCGGGACTGGAACCGCAACTTCGACTCGATCTGGTACAGCCACTCCTACCTGGCCAAGTACATCCCGTACCGCACGTCGACGAGGCTCCGTACCTCGTCCGCCTGGGATGCCGCCAAGCCGGAGCCCGAGCTGACGCCGCCGGACGACTGGGAGTACTGACCCCCAGACGCACGAACTCAGAAATGACCCGGTCAGGGCCACGACGATGTGGCCCTGACCGGAGTCGCGTTGAAAGGAAGCAAGATGGGACGACTCTGCGAGACCGAGGGTCTCACTGACATCCAGGACGAGATCCTGAAGACGGTTCGGCAGTTCGTCGAGGCCAAGATCATTCCGGTGGCCCAGGAGCTCGAGCACGCGGACGAGTACCCCACCGAGATCATCGAGGGTCTCAAGGAGCTGGGCATCTTCGGGTTGATGATTCCCGAGGAGTACGGCGGCCTCGGTGAGTCGTTGCTGACCTATGCGCTGGTGGTCGAGGAGATCGCCCGGGGCTGGATGAGCGTCTCGGGTGTGATCAACACCCACTTCATCGTGTCCTACCTGCTGATGGCTCACGGCACGGAGGAGCAGAAGCAGAAGTACCTCCCGAAGATGGCCACCGGTGAGGTGCGGGGTGCGTTCTCGATGTCGGAGCCCGGTCTGGGGTCGGACGTCTCTGCGGTCTCGACGAAGGCGACCAGGCAGGAGGACGGCTCCTACTCGATCACCGGCCAGAAGATGTGGCTGACCAACGGTGGCACGTCGACGCTGGTGGCGTTGCTGACCAAGACCGACGAGGGTGCCGAGTCGGTCTACAAGAACATGACCACGTTCCTGGTCGAGAAGGAGCCGGGCTTCGGTGAGACCGCGCAGGGCGTCACCGTGCCGGGCAAGCTCGAGAAGATGGGCTACAAGGGTGTCGAGACCACGGAGATGATCCTTGAGGGTCACCAGATCTCGGCCGACCAGATCCTGGGTGGTGAGCCCGGCAAGGGCTTCTTCCAGATGATGGACGGTGTCGAGGTGGGTCGGGTCAACGTGGCCGCTCGTGCGTGTGGGTTGGCGTGGCGTGGTTTCGAGCTGGGGATCGCCTACGCCCAGCAGCGCAAGACGTTCGGCAAGGTCATCGCCGACCACCAGGCGGTGCTTTTCCGCCTGGCCGACATGGCGACGAAGGTCGAGACGGCGCACACGATGATGGTGCGCGCGGCCCGGTTGAAGGACACCGGTCGGCGGATGGACGTGGAGGCCGGGATGGCGAAGATGGTTGCCTCGGAGTTCGCCAACGAGGTCGTCGAGGACTCCTTCCGGATCCACGGTGGCTACGGCTACTCCAAGGAGTACGAGATCGAGCGGCTGATGCGTGAGGTGAAGTTCATGCTGATCGGCGAGGGCACCTCCGACATCCAGAAGATGATCATCGGCCGGTCCCTGCTCAAGGACTACAAGCTCAAGGGCTGATCACCCGTACGACGAACGGCCCGGCTCCCCATCACCTGGGGAGCCGGGCCGTTCCGCATGTCCGAGCTTTCAGGCGCTCCACTTCCAGGACGCCAGGACGCTGCTCACGAGCTTCTGCTGCGCCGGCCTGGCGAGCCCGGGGGAGAACGAGAACGAGATCACGGTGATCTTGCCGGCCTCGTCGATGGCGACGTACTGGTCGAGCACGTACGCCGAGGTGCCGGCGGCCTTGCCGACGGTGCCGCGGTAGTGGATCGCGGCTACCTCGTCGATCGTGACGGCGGGCAGGATCTCCAGCTTCTTCACGATCTTCTTGACCTGGTCGGGAACCGACGCCTCCAGCTCGTCGAGACCGGTGCCCGCCTCGGCCTTGTCGAAGGACACGATGACCGTGTCCTGGAATCCGTCGGGGAACTGCTTCTCACCCGCGGCCGAGTCGATGGTCCGGTCGACCTGCGCGGCCTTCTTGGTGATCCCGGTCCAGGACGCGGGAACGCGGTAGGTGTATCCCGCGCCCTTGACCCGGTCGCCCTTCGCCGGTGCGCCGAAGTCGGTCGTGCTCGGCTCCTCGGAGGGCTCGTCGGTCGGGTCCTCGGACGCCGGCGCGCTCGAGCTGGAGTCGTCGGACGCCTTGTCCTTGCCGTCGTCGCCACCGCAGCCGGTCAGGGCGACGGCAGCCAGCAGGACGGCGGCGAGGGCGGCCGCGGGTCGCTTGATGGTGTGCATGCCGACGATTCTCTCAGCCTGTCGTCAGGCAGGCCACTTCCAGGAGGCGAGCACGGAGTCGATCAGCTCCCGGCGGCCGGCCTCGGGCGTCGCCAGGTCGACGGCGAAGGAGATGGCGTACATGGTGCCGTCCTTCTCCGCGATGTACTGCTCGAAGAAGAAGGAGGCGTTGCCGACCTCGGCGACCCCGCCGACGTGCACTGCCTCCCGTCCGTCGATGACCGTGCGGTCGTAGACGTCGAGGTCCTTCACCATGAACTTCAGGGTGTCGGCCGCGATCGCCTCGTAGGCCTCCATCGATCCGCCCGGCGCCGGCGTGAGGACGACGTTCAGGTTCTCCCGCACCGTGGTGGCGCCGGACATGGCCTCGCCGACCGCGGTGTCGATGTCCTGGCCGCTCTCGCGCATCTGCTTGGTGATCTCGACCCAGCCCTGGGGCGCGGAGTACTCGTAGCCCTGCTTGGTGATGCGGATACCCGTCGCCGGGTCCGCGGAGGACGGCGCAGGAGCGTCCGGAGTGGCCAACGGGTCCGGAGGCGCCTGGGTCTCCTCCTGGGCGGCGTCGGGTGCCTCCGCGGTGCCCGCGGCCTCGCCCATCACCATCTCGCTGCCGGAGGGATCGGCTGCGCATCCGGTCAGGACGACCGGGGCCAGGACCAGGAGGGTGCCGACCACCCACGTACGGATCATGCGCAGAAACTACCCCGTGGACCGGCGGGATAACCCCTTGGCCCCGGACGTGTTGAGTGTCAAGGTGGAACCTCTGACCGACGCGAGGAGACACCATGACGGACGCCAGCGACGCCAACGCCGACCTCAAGGCCAAGATGCGGGAGGCTCTCGACCGCAAGAACAACGCGCACCACCCCACCGATGCCGACGGCCAGCCCACTGCTCGCGAGAAGGTCCACGGCTCCGAGGTCGAGGGTGGCGGCCCGAAGATGCACCGTCGCAAGGCCGGTGGGGGAGGCGCCTGAGCCTGCGGGAGGCGTGGGGGACTGTGGCCAATTCCACGTGAGACGAGGGCCCGCGAGCGGTCAGGGTGCGGCACCATGACGCCATGACCAAGACGAACCCGGGCAACTTCTTCGAGGACTTCACCGTCGGGCAGGTGCTGCGCCATGCCACGCCCCGCACCGTGACCGAGGGCGACCGTGCCCTCTACGGCGCGCTCTACCCGACTCGCTTCGCGGTGCCCTCGTCCGCCGAGTTCGCCAAGGCCTCCGGGCTCGACCCCGCGCCGGTGGAAGAGCTGGTCGCCTTCCACATCGCGTTCGGCAAGACCGTGCCCGACATCTCGCTGAACGCCGTGGCGAACCTCGGGTACGCCGAGTGCCGGTTCCACCAGCCGGTCGTGCCCGGCGACACCTTGAGCACCTCCTCGGAGGTGATCGGGCTCAAGCAGAACTCCAACGGCAGGAGCGGCGTGGTCTACGTCCGGTCCACGGCCACCAACCAGCGCGGCGAGGTGGCGCTCGACTGGGCACGTTGGGTGATGGTGCACAAGCGCGACCACGACGCGCCGGCGCCGGAGACCGTCGTACCCGACCTGGCCGCCTCGGTGGCCGCCAAGGACCTCGTGCTGCCCGCGGGCCTCGACTTCACGGCGTACGACTTCGCGGCGGCCGGCGAGCCGCACAGCTTCGGCGACTACGAGGTCGGCGAGAAGATCGACCACGTCGACGGCGTCACGCTGACCGACCCCGAGCACATGCTTGCCACCCGCCTCTGGCAGAACACCGCCAAGGTGCACTTCAACACCGAGGCCCGGCCCGACGGCACCCGCCTGATCTACGGAGGGCACGTGATCTCGATGGCGCGCGCGCTGTCGTTCAACGGCCTGGCCAACGCCCAGCTGATCGCCGCGATCAACGCCGGAGCCCACACCGCGCCGGCGTTCGCCGGCGACACCGTCTACGCGTGGTCGGAGGTGCTCGACAAGGCCACGACCTCGGCCCCCGGCGTCGGCGCCCTCCGGTTGCGACTGGTCGCCACCAAGGGCCGCGACGAGTCGATGACGCTGCGCAACGACGAGGGCAAGTACGCCGCCGGCGTGCTGCTCGACCTCGACTACTGGGCGCTCGTCCCGCGCTGAGCCCGCCTCCGCCCGGATCCGGGCTCAGCCCGGACCCAGGGCTCAGCGGAAGGCGCGGGCCAGCGGCACGATGGCCAGCACCAGCACCATGGGTACGGCGAAGCCGATCCGCAGGTTGTCCGCGCCGACCAGGCCGGTGAGCACCGAGCCCAGCAGCGCGCCGACGTAGTTGAACTGGTTGAACCGGCCGATCACGGCGTCGACCCGCGCCTGGCGCAGGTGCGCCGGCACGTCGTCACCGCCGGCGATGCGGGCCGCGGCCGAGAAGCTCAGCGGTGCGATCACCGCGACCCCGAACCCGACGAGGGTGAAGCCGAGCACGGCGACCGGCCAGGTCGGCGCGGAGACCACCACGGCGAGCGCTGCCGCGGCCAGCACTCCGCCGACGCGCAGCAGCACGACCGGTCCGAAGCGGGCCACCAGGCGGTCTCCGGCGAGCCGCATGATCAGCGTAGCCAGCAGGTAGGGGAACGTGGCCAGGGCGACCAGTCTCTCGGGCGTCGCGAAGGTGTTGTCGAGGTAGGTCGGTCCCCAGGTCATCGAGGCGGTGTCGACCATGTAGAAGAGCACCATGCCCAGCCCCACCAGCACGATCGGGCGCCACGGCACGTCGATGTCGGTGGGCATCGGGTCGCCGACGCGGGGGAGCAGGGGCCCGAAGGCGACCAGCAAGGGCACCACGGCGACCAGGCTCACCGGCCAGGTACCGGCCACGGCCAGGGTGACGCCGGCGCCGACCAGCCCGCCCAGGGTCCACGCGCCGTGGAACGACGGCAGGATCGGCCGCCCGTAGGCGTGCTCGACCGCCACCGCCTGCATGTTGCTGGCGGCATCGACGACGCCCAGCCCGACGCCGTACGCCGCGAGGCCGAGCACGAACAACGGGAACGACGGGGCCACCGCGACCGTGGGTGCGGACACCGCGACCAGGACCAGCCCGGCGCGGAGCACTGCTGCGCTGGTGTGCCGCTTGGCGGCCACCTCGGCGATCACGGAACCGGCGCCGGCCAGGAGCACCATCATCAGCAGCAGGCCGCTGAGCGCCGCCTCACCGAGCTCCCAGCGGTCCTGCAGGGTCGGCAGCCGGGTGGTCAGGCTGATGAACACCAGCCCCTGGGCCAGGAAGGCGGCCGCGACCGCGAGGCGAGCCCGGGTCGGCTCAGCGGCTGTGGTCATGGCGGTGAGCATCGCACGTGAAGCCCCGTCGCGGCGGGACAACGGTCATCGAGCACGTCGGCCGTGGCACAGTTGCCCCATGACCGGGGAGACGACGGACGCGCCCGCTCGCGAGCTGTGGGTGGTGCGCCACGGCGAGACCGAGTGGAGCCGCGACGGCCGGCACACCTCGGTCACCGACCTCGACCTGACCGAGAAGGGCGTCAAGGTCGCGCGCGGGCTGGCGCAGCGGCTGGCCGGCGAGGAGTTCGACCTCGTGCTGACCAGCCCCCGCAAGCGGGCCCGGGTCACCGCCGAGCTGGCCGGCTTCCCGGACGCCGTCATCGACGACGACCTGAGCGAGTGGGCGTACGGCGACTACGAGGGCGTGACCACCCCCGAGATCCGCAGGATCGTGCCGGGTTGGACCGTCTGGACCCACTCCGTGCCCGGTGGCGAGACCGCCGAGCAGGTGGGTGCCCGGCTGGACCGCGTGGTGGCCAGGGCCGAGGCCGTCGCAGGCCGCACGCTGGTCTTCGCACACGGCCACTCGCTGCGCGTCCTTGCGGCTCGGTGGCTGGGCCTGCCGGCGACCGACGGACGCCTGCTGCGCCTGGACACCTCGACGGTGTCGGTGCTGGGCCACGAACGGGAGTCCCGGGTGGTCCTGAGGTGGAACGCGTGACCGCGGCCCCTTGACGGAGACGTCGCCGCGCCGCACCGTTGACTCGTGTCGTTGAACGCCGGCTGCCCTCGGTGTCCGTCCCCGCTCATGCAGGCGGACGACGGTTGGCGCTGTGGCCAGCACGGCACGGTGCCACCGTTGTGGAGCCCCGACGAGGCGTCGTACGACGACTTCGGCGAGCACCTGAACCGGGCCGACGACTTCCCGACGTACCTGCCCTGGCCGCTGGCCAGTGGCTGGCGGGTCACCGACTTCGGTGTCGTGCGGGGTGAGGGACGGGCGCGGGCGACCATGGTGGCGCTGGCAGGGAACAGCGACCTCGACGGGCCCGTCGAGGTCCTGGTGGTCAGCGAGGAACCCGGCACCGGGCTGGGCGCGCGCTGCGCCGGGACCGTCCACTCGGACCCCGGCGCACAGATCGGTGCATCGCGTCCCACGACCAGGGTCCGCCTGGATGCGCAACCGGTCTCGCTGTGGCCGGTCTCGACCGCGGAGAACGACCTCACCCTCGACCGCAGCGTCGTGGCGGGGGAGGCACGGGGGCGATGGCTGTGGCTGGTGCTGCGCCCGGCCTCCGCGGTGTTCCTGCTGGCCGACGACCTGCCCCTCGCCGACGTCTCGGGCATCGGGGCCTCGTTGCTGGAGGTTCCGTTCGGTGGTCCACCGCCTCGTTGGTGAGGCCCCTCGGCCAACTGCCACTAGGTGGGCACCACCGGAAGTTCGTCGTGTGTCCCGAACCCTGTGCACGCACCTCGCGGCGTTGTCGGAGACTCGACGGGGCTCCGCCCCGCCTTCGCTCCTCCTCCTTGCGATGCACGCACCCAGAGCACGGGCCACCCCCGACGAACCTCCGGCGGTACCCACTAGGCTGCCGAGGTGCGCATCGACCTCCACACGCATTCACGGGCCAGCGACGGGACGCAGACTCCCGAGGAGCTGATCCGCGCGGCGGCCGCGGCCGGGCTCGACGTCGTGGCCCTCACCGACCACGACACGAGTGAGGGATGGGCGGAGGCGGCAGGGACGGCACGGGAGCTCGGCATCACCCTCGTCCGCGGCATGGAGATCAGCACCCGGCACAACCACCAGGGCGTGCACCTGCTGGGCTACCTGCCCGACCCGACCTACCCGCCATTGGTCGAGGGGCTGCAGCGCATCCTCGACGGGCGGAACTCGCGGGTGCCGGCGGTCATCGAGCGACTGCGTGGCTGCGGCATCGACATCAGCAAGGCCGACGTCGACCGGGTGGCCGGCGACCCGGCCGCCACCGGCCGGCCGCACATCGCCGATGCGCTGGTCGACCTCGGCGTCGTGCGTGACCGCGACGAGGCCTTCGCGCGCTACCTCAGCCCCGGCCGCCCGGCGTACGTCGACCGCTACGCCGCACCACTCGTCGACATGATCCGCGTGGTCGGCGAGGCCGGCGGCGTGACCGTCATCGCCCACGCGTGGGGTCGTCACGCCCCGACCGGCATGACCGCGGACGACATCGCGGCTCTGGCGCAGGCCGGCCTGTCCGGGCTCGAGGTCGACCACCAGGACCACGACACCAGGTCCCGCAAGGAGCTCGCCGGCATCGCCGACGACCTCGGCCTGGTGAAGACCGGCTCCAGCGACTACCACGGCACCGGCAAGAAGAACCACGAGCTCGGCTGCAACACGACCGCGCCCGACCAGTTCGAGCGGCTGGTCGACCTCGCCGATGCCGCGGCCGTTGCCTCGGGGCGCCCCGTCACCGACGTGCTGCGGCCGTGAGCGAGGTCCTCAACGCGGTCCTCCTGACCGAGGTCTTCGTGACCCTGTTCGTGATCATGGACCCGCCGGGCACGATCCCGGTGTTCCTCTCGCTGACGGCGGGCCGGTCGGCTGCGACCATGCGACGGGCCGCCTGGCAGGCGGTGGCCGTGTCGTTCCTCGTGATCACGATCTTCGCCTTCTTCGGCCACCAGATCCTGCGCTACATGCACATTTCCATCCCGGCGCTGCAGTGCGCCGGCGGGCTGCTCCTGCTCCTGATCGCCCTCGAGCTGCTGACCGGCAACGAGAAGGATCCGGTGGCCAGCCAGGACGCCAACATCGCGATGGTGCCGCTCGGCACGCCGCTGCTGGCCGGGCCGGGCGCGATCGTGGCGACGATGCTGTTCGTCGAGCAGATCGACTCGGTCGCCGACGTCACCGCGGTCTCGATCGGCGTGATCCTGGTGCACCTCTGCATCTGTTATGCCGACACGGTGGTTATGCCGAACCAGGGTGGCCGCAGGTCGGTGGGCGTAGCCCTTTGGTCGGCATAGTCAGAGGTTGGCGAGGAAAGCGAGCACAGGGTCGGACGGCTGGTAGCGGCCGGCTGTGACGCTCTGCGGAGTGATCTTGGCAATCGCGTTCTCCTTGATGGTCATGTCGGCGTGCAGGTAGATGTTGGTGGTGGTGATCTGCTCGTGGCCGAGCCAGAGCGCAATCACGGTGGTGTCCACACCGGCGTGAAGCAGTCGCATCGCCGCGCTATGCCGCAGGGTATGGGCGGTGACTCGTTTGCCCGCGAGCGACGGACAGACGGCTTGGGCTCGTGTCGCAGCCAGCCTGATGCGTCGTTCGATCGCGTCGCGACTCAGCGGACGACCGGCCGTAGTGGTGAACAGCGGATCGTCGGGGTGACCGTTGCGCTCGGTGAGCCAGGGCCTCATCACAGCAACTGTCCCGGCCAGGATCGGAGTGCGGCGTTCCTTGCGGCCTTTGCCTACGCAGTGGACGTGAGGTCCCGTCCCGAGGTGGATGTCTGCCACTGTCAGGCCGATCAGCTCGCTGATCCGCAGTCCGGTCTGGATTGCCAGGGCGAACATGGCGTGGTCTCGGCGTCCGGTCCTGGTCGTCTGGTCGCAGGCCTGCAGGAGGGCGTCGGCCTCGGCGTGATCGAGGTAGTTGACCAGGTTGCGTTCGATTCGTGCCGATGGGATGGCCAGAACACGCTGGATGACGGCGGCGTGTTCGGGATGGCGCAGCGCGGCATAGCCGAACAAGGAGTGGATCGCCGCGAGGCGGGCGTTGCGGGTCCGCACGGTGTTGCCGCGAACCTGCTGAAGGTGGGTTAGGAATCCGCTGATGCATGGTGCGTCCAGGTCGCTGATCTGCAATGCCGAAGGTGCTGTCCCGGTCTGCGCGGTGGTGTACTCGAGCAGCAGGCGGAACGTGTCGCGGTAGGCGGCGATGGTGTGTGGGCTGGCGCGTCGTTGAGTCATCAGCCGGTCGGTGAAGAACGCCTGGAGCAGCGGAGCGAGACTGGTCATCGTTCACCTGCTTCGCTTATCGCAAGGCGTCCCGCGGCCATGGTCAGCAGTTCGGGTGTCGCTGTCAGGTACCAGTAGGTGATGGCTGGCTTGGTGTGACCCAGGTAGGTCGACAGCACCGGCATCATCGCGGCGACGTCGCGGCCGTCGCGATACCAATCCAGCAGCGTGTTGACCGCGAAGGTGTGCCGCAGGTCGTGAATGCGCGGTCGAACGGTCTCGGTGCGCACCCCGATCCGGGTGGTGACCTCGCGGAAGGCATGGTGCACGTTGCATGGCGGCAGCGGCCCACCCCCAGGGAGGGTGAAGAACCTGACCCGACCGCCCGCGCGTTCGCTTCGGGCGTTTCCGCTCCGACGGGTGGGGGCGACGCTTTGGGCATAGTCACGCAGTGCGGCGGTGGTGGTCGGATGGAGGGGCACCAGCCTGGGGTCACGGGACTTGCCGCGGGTGATCGTCAGGATCCCTTGATCGAGGTCGACCTCATCGAGCCCGATCCCGAGCGCCTCGCCGAGTCGCAGCCCGGTGGCCGCAATCAACCCGAACAGCACCGGATAGAGATCACTGCGACCGTAGCGGATCATGCTCGCGCAGGCACCCAACAGTGCCTGGACCTGTTCCTCGGTGTAGATGTAGGGCGTCGGACGGGTCTTGCACCATCGAAACACGTCCTTTGGCGGGATCTCGTGTGCCGGGTTCAAGGAGTGCAGGTAGGTGGCGAATCCGCGAATGGCGGTCAACCTGACTGAGGCGCGTGTAAGGGGTCTATGTGCCTGCCCGGCCGGTAGCGAGGCCGACCACGCGACCGCGTCGGCCACCGTCACCACACAGATCTCCCGGCTGGCCAGGAAGGCAGTGAACCGGTTGAGCAGGTGCTCGTCCCAAGTCAGCTTGAACCCGAGCGAGCGCCGCAACCTCAGGTAGTCCGCGACCTGCGTAGCCCACCACGCGGAAGCCGTGTCCGCGCTTGCGCCCGGCACAGTCATCACCATCGGCGCGCTCATCGGACAGCCCCTGCCATGTTGGCCAGCGTTCTCGCGGGCCATGGACGGGCGAGATCGCGGAGTCGGTGGACGTCGACTCGGGCGTAGTTGGCCGTGGTCAGCGGGTCGTGGTGGCGCAGCACCTGGCCGATCGACGATAAGGGGACCTCGGCACGGATCATCGCCTCTCCCAAGGTGTGCCGCAGCAAGTGCGCTCCGATGGGTTCGAGCCCGGCTCGTTCACAGACCCGACCGATCATGGAGGAGACGGTCACGCGATCCATCGGCCGACGCGGGGCTCGAACCGCCAGGAACACCGTGCGAAGCTCGGGGGCGTCGCTCGGACGTGCCCGCATCAGGTAGTCGGCCAATGCTTCGCCGACTTCGGACGGCAGCGGCATGCGTTCGTCCCGGCGGCCCTTGCCCCGCACGGTGATCTCGCCGTGGTGCCAGTCGAGGTCGTCCAGATGGAGTCGGGCGACCTCGGTGGCACGCAGCCCGAGCCGGACCAGCAGCAGGATCACCGCGTAGTCGCGACGTCCCACCACGGTGTGGCGGTCACATGCGGCGAGCAGGGCCGTGGTCTGCTGGCGACTTATCCCGATCGGCAGCAAGGACGGCTGGTGCGCTCGGATCGGAATCGATGCTCCCGACAGATCGCGATCGATCAGTCCGGTCAGGAACGCATAGCCCAGGAACGATCGCAGGGTGTAACCCAACCGCTTGACCGACGACACCGCATGGTCAGTGCCTTCGGCTAGCAACGCGGCGGTGACCTCGGCCGTGGACAGATCCTCAATTCCGCCCGGCGGACAGTATTGATCAAGAAACCGCTGCACGCGCGACGCCTGCGCGGCAGCCGTCCGCTGCAACAGGCCACGCTCGCGGACCTGGTAGCCCTCGAAGCCGGCGACCACCACCTCGATGGGCGTGGGCGCGACAGGCGCCTCCTCTGGCAGGACGCCGAGCTCGTTGAGGAAGCCGAGCAGGGTGCGCAGTGACCTGTGCGAATAGCGATTGGTGTGCGTCGCGCGCCGCTCCAACAGGAACTCATCGACTCGACCCGTCGTGAGTTGGGCGACCTCAACGCACTGGGCCTGCATCCAGCGACTCAAGTGAGCGGCGAGCCGCACCTGGTGCTCCGCCGACAACGGCGCAAAGCCCTGTCTGTGCAGTTCGGCGGCGAACCCGGGTCCGTGAACAGCGAGCGGTCCGGTCAGTACGACTTTCTTCGGCGACATCGCAGAGTGCTCCATGTCGCGCCTCCTTCTCCAGAACAGTGAGAAGAACAGGCGATCAGCGCTGCCGCGTTATGCCAACAGCGATCGTCCCCCAACTGTGGAGGTCGCGACAGTCCCGGCTCGTGGGCTGTCCCGTCTTCTGCCCGCTCCGGTCGGCCTTCACCGGCAATGCGAAGTGCCCGGGTGTCGGCCAAGTCAATTTTCGTCGCTGGTCGAGTCGTCGAGGAGGTGGTCGAAGTTGTGCTGCCGTATCTGGCGGGCGATGAGGGCCGGGGTACGGGTCAGGCGAAGGTCTCCGCTGCGCAGTCGTGCAGCGTGCTGGGCCACGGCCAGGGCGAGGAGACCGTCCACGTCGATGCCGGTGCAGCAGGACATGTCGAGCAGGATGCAGGGCGCTCCGGTCGTGGTGTCTATGAGTCGCCGGAGGTGGTCACGCAGGGCCGGCGTGGTGCCATGGGTCAGGGGCCCGGCGATCCCCAGCCCTGTTGACCCGTCTCCCGGAGGGTTGCGCAGCACGATAGCGAGTTCACCCATACGATCACCCGCCGGAGTGGGGTCTGCCTGCCTCGGTGGTCTCCGCGGCCGTATGCCCCTGGCGGAGCCGGTCGACCTCACCTTGCAGGCGATGGTTCTCGGCCCGGAGCCGGAACACGTGCTCCACTCCGGCCAGATTCAGTCCGGCTGCGAGCAGGGTGGTGATCTCGCTGACCCGATCTAGCTCTTGATTGCTGTAGCGACGAGTCCCGCCCTCGGTGCGGTGAGGCTCAAGCAATCCCTTCTGCTCGTAAACGCGCAGCATCTGTGGGTTGACGCCGGTAACCTCTGCGGCCACCGAGATCGAGAACAGTGCACGGTTGGCACCCAGATCAACCACCACGAACCTCCCCATTGCCCGGGCGGCGGGCTGGACTAATGAAAACCGGCCCTGCGACGATCGGGACACCTGGACGCGGGCGTCCGCTTCGATTCGGCCACAACGCTATCGGCCACTGCGGAACCGAGCCCCACCCGCGCGCCCAGTCGGAAGTCGGGTCACCGTAGCCGGGCTCGCGTCCGTAAGCGGAGCCCGGGTATCGCATCCCCGGCCTGCGGGCGGATGCGGAGCCTTCAGTCACGGCATCAACCTGGGACGCCAGCCTGTACGCGGCAGCAAGAGCAGCGAACCGGGCCGCGGCCTCAGGCTCCGCCGAGACGTCGGGATGGGTAACGCGCGCGAGCCGGCGGTAGGCATGGGCCACCGCGTCCGCGTCGCTGTCCACCGGGATGCCCAGCACCTCGAACGCCTCTGTCCGTCTCCTGTCCATGCCCTACCTCCCGTCGCTGATAGCACCTTTAGAGAAGGTTGGAATTCCCTCTTGACATCTTCGCACAATGAGAGAAAATCTGAAATAGCAACAGTAGATTATCTGACGCCAACCCGGCCTCAGATCCCATGTCAGAACTGCTAGTGAGGAGGAGAACTCATGCTGATGCGAACCGATCCGTTCCGTGACTTCGACCGTCTCACCGAGGCGATGCTGGGGACTCGTGCCCGCCCGGCCGTGATGCCGATGACGGCCTACCGAGACGACGGAGCCTTCGTGGTCCACCTCGACCTCCCCGGCGCCTCGGCTGACTCCATCGATCTGACCGTGGAGCAGAACGTGCTCACCGTCCACGCCGAACGCAAGCCCCCGGCAGGTGACGCCGAGCGCGTCGTCGACGAGCGCAACTACGGCGTGTTCAGCCGCCAGCTGTTCCTGGGCGAGACCCTCGACGCCGACCAGCTCAGCGCCAACTACGACGCCGGTGTGCTGACCCTGCGGCTCCCCATCGCGGAGAAGGCCAAGCCCCGCAAGGTCGAAATCACCGCCGGGGAGTCCGCCAAGGAGATCAACGCCTAAGCATCGTCAAGTCTCGGATCGCCCGTGGCGACCTGAGCAGAGGCCAGCCGCAGCCGGCCTCCCGGTGTGTGGTCATCCTGAGATCACGAGAGGGGGTGGTCATGCCAGCACTGCCCAACACAAGCGAAACACTGCGAGGACTTGCAAGCAAGATCGTGCAGAGCGTCGCAAACGCCAGCGCAGCCCTCCGCAAAGCCCTGGCACGGCTCGTCAACAACGGAGGCGGCCAACAGGGACCCGAGCCGCGCACACGCTGACGCCCTCGGCGTCCCATCCGGGAGGACCCGCCCTCCGGTCGGGTCCTCCCGGCAACCGACGAACACTTCGGCGCACGATCCAAAGCTGGCCCATGCCCCCGGGCTCTTGAGCCTCATCCACTCGGTCCGAGCTCGAACGGAGAAATGATGTACCCAGCAAAGGACGCGCGCGAACTAGCGATCCTGCTACGGATCAGCCGCGAACTCGACGTCGTCGGAGACGTCACCGCCACCGTGGATAATCCCTCAGAACTCCTCGCCTGGGCACTGATCCTCTCCCGCCCCCAGATCCTCGCCTGGCGCGCGACCGATTCCGGACACCGCTACCTACAAGTGTCTGCCCACCGCAAGCGTGCACCCATCAGGGGCGACATCACCGCCGTTCTCGACTGTGAACGACACGCTGACTACTGGGCCGCCCTCCAACTTGACGAACTCACCCCCGGAGGCCGCCGCGAGCTCGGCACCGACGCTCTGTCCTCCGCTTGGGCCACCATGCCCCTCACCCCAGAAAGTGCCGGCCAACCCGCGCCACCCCAACCACCGAGCGCCGACTCGGCATAACCATCGAGTCGGCATAACAGCCGCTATGCCGACTTCGGCATAGCGCCTGGGCGGCGATGCGGTTCTCGGTGCGGATCCTCAAGGTGATTCGCGAGAGCGGCGTGCTGTTGGTCACCCGGATCGCGGGTCTGCTGCTGTCCGCGATCGCCGTACAGATGGTGGCCGACGCGGTCCGCGCCTTCATCGCCGGTGACGGCTAGTGGGCACCACCGGAGGTTCGCCACCCCCGACGAACCTCCGGCGACACCCACTGTGCCGGGGCGGGGGCGACTCGCCAGTCGTGGGGTCGGCATGCCTGTGCGGTACGCCGTGGCCGGTCAGGCATGATGTAGCACGATGACCACCACAACGCTCGCGATCGCCAACCAGAAGGGCGGCGTCGCCAAGACCACCACCGTCGCCTCCCTCGGCGCCGCCCTGGCCGAGCTCGGCCACCGCGTCCTGCTCGTCGACCTCGACCCGCAGGCCTGCCTGACGTTCTCCCTCGGCATCGACCCGGAGGACCTCGAGCTCTCCGTGCACCACGTGCTCACCAAGGGGCTCGACCCCACCGAGGTGATCATCGCGACCGAGGACGGCGTCGACCTGCTGCCGGCCACGATCGAGCTGGCCCGGGCCGAGGCCGACCTGCTGACCCGCACCGGCCGCGAGCACGTCATCAAGGGCGCCCTCGACGACCTCTCCGAGTCCGGCGTCGACTACGACTGGGTGCTGCTCGACTGCCCGCCGTCCCTGGGCGTGCTGACGGTCGCCGCACTGACCGCCGCGCAGGGTGTGTTGATCCCGCTCCAGTGCGAGACGCTCTCGCACCGTGGTGTCGGCCAGCTGCTCGACACCGTGCACGACGTTCGCAAGTTCACCAACCGCAAGCTCAAGGTCTGGGGCGTGCTGCCGACGCTGTTCGACGGCCGCACCAACCACTCCCGCACGGTGCTGGAGACGATCTCCGACACCTACGACCTGGCCGTCATCGAGCCGCCGATCCCGAAGACGATCAAGTTCGCCGAGGCCCCGGCCGCCGGACGCTCGATCCTCTCCACCAACCGCAGCAACAAGGGTGCGATGGCCTACCGCGAGGTGGCCGCCAACCTGGTGAAGCTGCGCAAGGACAAATGACGCTGTCGTGAGCCGTCATCGCCTCGAACCGATCCGGCCGAGGTACGGCCGCATCCTCGCGGTGCTGGCTGCAGTGGGGGTCACCCTCGTCGCCGTACTCGGCGGCACGGGTGTGCTGCCCACCCGAGGCAGCGGTGCCGCGGCGCTGAGCAGTGCGATCCAGTCACCGTCGGCGGACCCGAGGCCCGAGCAGTCCGGGTCCGGGCAGTCGGGGTCCGGCCAGGCCGGGCTCCGTGAGGCCGACCCGGGTCGGGCCGAGCAGTCCCGGAACACCGACGTGGCCGGGCCCAAGGAGGTCTCGGACCCCCTCGTGCTCGCGGCCGACCCGACGCTGGTCCCGGCCGACTCCGGCGAGGGCAAGCGCGTGGTCTTCAGCCAGACCGACCAGCGGGTCTGGCTGATCGACGAGGACGACACCGTCGAGCGGACCTACCTGGTCTCCGGCAGCGTCTACGACAACCTCCAGCCCGGTTCCTACGCCGTGTTCTCGCGCTCCGAGGAGGCCTGGGGCATCGACGACTCCGGCACCATGAAGTGGTTCGTGCGCTTCGCGCACGGCCCCAACGCCGCGATCGGCTTCCACGACATCCCGTACGCCGGGGGCGAGCCGCTGCAGAGCGAGAAGGAGCTCGGCACGCCGCAGTCACACGGATGCATCCGCCAACGCACCGACGACGCGCTGGCCCTGTGGGACTTCGCCCCGATCGGCACCGACGTCGTCGTCATCTGACCGGCGCCTCCCGCACCACCACGTCCTGCGCAACGTCCTGCGCACCGGCTGCCCGGGCGACCGTGACGCAGGACGTCCCGCACAACGTCCTGCGCACCGGTCACCGAAATGGCACCAGCCCGCCACGAGCGAACTCGTGACGGGCCGGAGAAGAGCGGCGACGTGTGTGTCAGTCGGCCTGGGTGGTGTTCGCCGCGACCGTCTCGCCGCTGCGGGTGCGACGACGGTTGCGGTTGCGCTTGCGCGGAGCAGCGGTCTTCTCGCCGCCCTCGGCCGGGGCAGCGCCCTGGCTGCCGCGACCACCGGAGCGACGGTTGCGGTCACCGTCACGGGTCGACGGCTTCTTCTCGACCGGCTCCGGGTCCTTGATGCGACCCTTGGTGCCGGCCGGGATGCCCTGGTCGTGGTAGAGGTGCTCGGAGGTCGAGTAGGTCTCCTGCGGCTCCTCGAACGGGAGGCCGAGGGTCTTGTTGATGACCTTCCAGCGGGTCAGGTCGGCCCAGTCCACGAAGGTGATCGCGGTGCCGGTGGCACCCGCGCGGCCGGTGCGGCCGATGCGGTGCACGTAGGTCTTGTCGTCCTCGGGGCAGGTGTAGTTGATGACGTGCGAGACGCCGGCCACGTCGATGCCGCGGGCTGCGACGTCGGTCGCGACCAGCACCTTGATCTTGTCCTCGCGGAACTTCGTCATCGCGCGCTCACGGGAGGTCTGCTGCATGTCGCCGTGGAGCGGGCTGGCGTTGAAGCCACGCTCGGTCAGGTCGTCGGCGATGCGCTGCGACTGACGCTTGGTGCGGGTGAAGACGATGACCTTGTCGGCGTCGTCGGCCTGGAGGACGCGACCGATGATCTCGGGCTTGTCGAGGTCGTGGGCTTGGTAGATGAACTGCGCGGTGGCCGGCACCATCTGGTTGTCGGCCGCGGACTCGGCGCGGATGTTCATCGGGTGGCGCATGTGGGTGCGGGCCAGGGCGATGATCGCGGCCGGCATGGTCGCCGAGAACAGCATGGTCTGGCGGGTCTCGGGAGTCTTCGACAGCAGTCGCTCGACGTCGGGCAGGAAGCCCAGGTCGAGCATCTCGTCGGCCTCGTCGAGCACGACCGACTTCACGTGGGACAGGTCGAGTGCCTTGCGGTTGGACAGGTCGAGGAGGCGGCCCGGCGTACCGACGACCACGTCGACACCGGACTTGAGGGCGTCGAGCTGCGGGTCGTAGCCCACGCCGCCGTACACGGTGAGGACGCGGATGCCGCGGTCGCTGCCGGCCAGGTGGAGGTCGTTGGAGACCTGCAGCGCGAGCTCGCGCGTGGGGGCCACGATGAGCGCCTGGGGCTTGCCCTGGGCCATCTCGGCGTAGTCGGCGTCGTGCGCGGCGACGGTGCGCTGCAGGATCGGGATGCCGAAGGCGAGGGTCTTGCCGGTGCCGGTGCGGGCCTGGCCGATCAGGTCGGTGCCGAGCAGGGCGACGGAGAGGGTCATCTCCTGGATGGGGAACGGCTCGACGATGCCGGCGCGTTCGAGGGCGTCTGCGATCTCGGGCAGGACGCCAAGTTCTCTGAAGGTGGTCAAGAGCGTGTGTTCACTTCCGTGAGTAGGTCTGTGCGGCCGACTCCGAAGTGCGGATCTGCCGCGCACATGCGCCGGCACCTGCGTTCATCTGGACGATCCCTGGGGACCGGTCCCGGTGCGGTGCCGAGAGGGGGGCGCGAACTCGGTCGCGCCACGCAATGACCACAAGTCTATCGGTACGCTGCGGACATGACTGAATCCCCGAGCGAGGGCGAGGGCGTTGCCTTCGCCGACCCGTCGTACCGTGCCGCCGTCGTCGACCTCCTCGGAGTGATCGCGTACGGCGAGATCTCGGCCTTCGAGCGCCTCGCCGAGGACGCCAAGCTGGCGCCCACCCTCGAGGACAAGGTGGCCCTGGCGACGATGGCCAGTGCCGAGTTCGACAACGTGCTGCGCCTCCGGGACCGCCTCGAGTCCCTGGGCGCCGACCCGTTCGAGGCGATGGCCCCGTTCCGCGCGGCGGTCGACTCGTTCCACGCGCACACGGCCCCGTCGAACTGGCTGGAGGGCCTGGTCAAGGCGTACGTCGGCGACGGGCTGGCCCGCGACTTCTACGCCGAGATCGCGGCCTTCGTCGACGTGGACACCCGCGACCTGATCCTGGGCGCCCTCGAGCGCACCACCCACAGTGAGTTCGTCGTCGACCGGGTGCGGGCCGGCATCGCCGCCGACCACCGCGTGGGCGGCCCACTGGCCCTGTGGGGCCGGCGCCTGATGGGGGAGGCGCTCTCGCAGGCGCAGCGCGTGGCCGCCGAGCGCGACGCCCTCTCGGCCCTGCTGGCCGGGGGAGTGGACCGACCCGGCCTCGACCTGGCCGCGATCGGACGGATGTTCACCCGGCTCACCGAGCGGCACGCCGAGCGGATGGCCGAGCTCGGGCTCGCACACTGACCGTTCGCGGTCCTCCGCGCGGGCCCTTCCCGCGCGTTCCTGCCCGGCGCCGGGTGGCGGACGTCACCCGGCAATTAGTTGCTTGATGAAAGCAACCGGGTGCACAATAGTTGACATGGTCAAGCATCCGGAGCCCGTCGACGCGTTCGACGTGTTCAGCCACAGCCTCTTCCGGCTGCCTCGCGCGCTGCGCACCACCGGCCACCTGTGGGTGCAGCTCCCGGGCAACCTCAAGCGCGCCGACGTCACGCTGCTCAAGGTGCTGGCAGACCACGGCGACTGCCGCCCCGGCTTCATCGCCGAACAGATCAACGTCGGCCCGTCGGTGATCAGCCGCCAGCTGGCGTCCCTCGACGCCGACGGGCTCGTCGTACGCCGTCCCGACCCCGACGACGGCCGGGCCGAGCTGATCAGCCTGACCGCCGCGGGTGCCGAGCGGCTCACTGCCCTCCGCGCGGCCTACGTCAGCACGTTGCGCGCGCAGTTCACCGACTGGGACGAGGTCAAGGTGCTCCGGGCAGCCCGGCTGCTCGACGAGATCTCCGACCGCATCGCGCCGATCGCCGCCCAGCGTGCGGCGACCTCCGCGCACTCCACCGAGGCCGGCGCCACGCACGCCGCCACCACGAACGTCACAGAAGGACTCGCATGACCGACCGCACTGCCCGCACCGAGCCGAACCTGAGCCACAAGGAGATCCTCGAGGTCCTCACCGGCCTCATGTCGATGCTCTTCGTGGCCATGGTCAGCTCCACGATCGTCAGCACCGCGCTGCCGACGATCATCGGCGACCTGCACGGCAACCAGACGCAGTACACCTGGGTCGTCACCACCACCCTGTTGGCGATGACGGTGTCGAGCCCGATCTGGTCCAAGCTCTCCGACCTGTTCGACAAGAAGCTGCTCGTCCAGGTCTCCGGAGTCGTGTTCCTGCTCGGTTCCCTGGCCGCCGGGTTCGCCCAGAACGTGCCGCAGCTGCTCGGCGCCCGTGCCCTCCAGGGCCTCGGCGTCGGCGGGCTGATGGCGCTGGCCCAGGCCATCATGGGCTCCATCATCCCGCCCCGCGAACGGGGTCGCTACAGCGGTTACATGGCCGCCGTGATGGCCGTCGCCACCGTCTCGGGCCCGCTCATCGGCGGACTCCTGGTCGACACCGTCGGCTGGCGATGGTGCTTCTGGGCCGCCGTACCCATCTCGATCCTCGGCCTGGGCATGCTGCAGAAGTTCCTCCACCTGCAGCAGGTCCGCCGCTCGGTGCAGATCGACTGGTGGGGTGCCGGCCTGATCTCGGTGGCCGCCAGCCTGCCGCTGGTCTGGGTGTCGTTCGCCGGCAAGAACTTCGACTGGGTCTCGCGTGAGAGCCTCTACTTCCTGGTGCCCGCGGCCGTCGCCGTACTCGCCCTGATCCGGGTCGAGTCGCGCCACCCCGAGCCGCTGATCCCGCCGAAGATCCTGCTCGAGAGGACCACCACGCTCGCGGTCTTCGCCAGCATCGCGGTCGGCATCGCCCAGTTCGGCACGTCGGTGTTCCTGAGCCAGTTCTTCCAGGTGGCACAGGGCTTCACGCCCACCGAGGCCGGACTGCTGATGCTGCCGCTGATCCTGGGCAGCATGGTCGGCGCCACGGTCTCCGGCCAGCTGATCACCCGCACCGGCATCTGGAAGCCCTACCTGCTGACCGGCACGGTCATGCTGATCGCGGGCCTGATGCTGATGGGCCTGACCGACCACACCACCCCGATCTGGCACCTGTCGATCTACATGATCCTGATGGGCCTCGGCCAGGGTTCGCTGATGCAGAACCTCGTGCTCGTCGTCCAGAACACGGTCGACGTACGCGACATCGGCGCGGCCAGCGGCGTGGTCAGCTTCTTCCGCTCGCTCGGCGGGACGATCGGCATCGCCGTGCTCGGCGCGATCCTCTCGACCCGGGTCAGCGACCACATCGCCACCGGGCTCCGGGGCGAGGGCCTGCCGGTCCCCGACGACACCACCGGCGGCGGCACGCTCGACCTCGACGCGCTGCCGGAGCCGATCCTGACCATCGTGCGGCACGCGTACGGCGACAGCACCGGCTACATCTTCGTGGTCGCCGGGTTCGTCACCTTGGTCACGCTGGTCGCCGTCTGGCGGATGCCGCACACCGAGCTGCGCACCACGGTCGCCAAGCAGGACAAGGACGACCCGCTCTCGCTCGAGAACGCGATCGACTGACCGACCCACGCGAGTAACGCGGTGTTCATGACACTGTGCACCCCACCGGCGGGGTGCACAGTGTCAAGGACACCGCGTTACTGCTGGTGGGGTGGGGGTCAGGGGCGGCGGCGGCCGGTGAACCCGGCGGCGATGATGACCAGGATCGCCGCGACGGCGACCTGCCAGCCGTGTCGCCACCAGTCGACGCCGGGGGTGGCCTGCGGGAAGAACTGCCCGTAGGCCCACGACCCGATCACGGCACCGGCGATGCCGCAGATGATGGTGAGCCAGAGCGGGATGTTGTCGCGGTCGCCGGGGGCGACCGCCTTGCCGAACAGCCCGATCACGGTGCCGCCGATCAGGGCCCAGAGTGTCTCGGTGACCATGGCTGCCTCTCGTGCCAGGAAGCTCCGGTCAGGAGCGGAACCCGACCTGGCCGGCGACGCCGGTGCCGATCTCGACGTACGCGAGGCGAGCGGCCGGCACGATCACGCGGCGGCCCTTGGTGTCGGTGAGCGCGACCACGCCATCGGCGGCGACGGCGTCCGAGATGGTCTTCTCGACGGTGTCGATGTCTGAATCGACCTCGAAGACGAGTTCGCGTGGGGCGTGCTGGATGCCGATCTTGACCTCCATGGCGGGGCCTTCCTCTCTGTGGCGTGCTTGCGGGGGTGCTGGCTCAGTCAATCAGTCAGGCGGTCAGTCCTGGAGCGGGTAACCGCGGATGCCGCGCCACGCCAGGCCGGCGATCAGGCTGGCGGCGTCCTCGCGGTCGATGCTCGAGGAGTCGGTGAGCCAGTAGCGGGCGCTCACCTGCGCCATGCCGACCAGGGACACGGCGAGCAGGTGCGAAGCCTCGTCGGGGAGTGCGGTGTCCTCGTGGATCACGCCGGCGATCATCTCGGCGCACTCGCGGGTGACCCGCTCGACCTGGTCGCGGACGGCGGGCTCGTTGGTCAGGTCGGACTCGAAGACCAGGCGGAACGCGCCGGTCTCGGAGGAGACGTACTCGAAGAAGGCGGCCATGGTCGCGCCGACGCGCAGCTTGTTGTCGTCGGTGGACTCCAGTGCGGCGCGACAGTTGGCGATGATCGTCTCGCACGACGTGTCGAGCAGGGCGAGGTAGAGGTCGAGCTTGCCGGGAAAGTGCTGGTAGAGCACGGGCTTGGACACACCGGCGCGATCGGCGATCTCGTCCATGGCCGCCGCGTGGTAGCCCTGGGCCACGAACACCTCGAGCGCCGCACCGAGAAGCTGCGCGCGACGCGCCTTGCGCGGCATGCGTCCGCCGCGGGGTCGAACCTCGCCCAGTTCGTCGTGCCCACTGCTCAATGCATGCTCCTCGTTCCGGTGCGGTGGCGGTACCTGCCCGCCGACGGAAGCCTACCCGTACTCATGAGTTCGGCCCCGCCCGCCCGGTGGATTCCGGGCAGACGGGGCCGACACCATGGATCGGCTCAGGTCACGGGTTGTCGACCTGCACCGTCAGTACGTCGCCCTGCTGTGCGGTCACCGTCGCAGTGACCCCGACCCCGGCCACCTTCACGGAGTTCTGCGGGTTCGCAGCGCTCCAGTAGGCCTCGGGGTTGCTGTCGTCGAACGTGGCGATGCCCGGCGAGGACGGCGCACACGCTTCGTACGTCGTACCGTCGGCTCCCTGCTTGTGCAGGCACACGTCGTCGGTGGCCTGCAGCCCGAACGTCGCGTCGAACGGCTGGCGACGGTTGCTCGGCATGGTGCCGTCACCGAAGGTCATCGGCGTCGGACGTGCGTCCACCGGCAAGGCATAGCCCGCGCCCGGGTGGGCGGAGACGTTGTTGTCGGTGTACCGGTTGTCGACCAGCCACACGAGCATGCCGTCCTGGAACGGGAAGTGCTCGACCCAGTTCGGGCGCGTGACGCCCTCGGAGAACTGGTAGGGACCGACCTGCAGTGTGGCGTCGTAGCCGACGTACGCACGGTTCTCGAGCAGGTAGTAACGGGTGGAGCTCTTGGTCTCCGTGCCGGTGGAGACCGACCAGCCCTTCACGGTCCAACCGTTGTCGCCGGCCTCGGCGCCGTCGTCGAACGAGTAGGCCTTCCCGGCCTTGATCGAGACCTGGTCGATGAACGCGCCGGCCTCGTTGACGCCGCCGTCGGTCTGGTAGCGGAACCGGAACAACGAAGCCTGTCCGTTGGCCGAGTAGGCGAACTTCAGGCTGGCCCAGTCCTTCGAGTTGCCGGTGAGGGGCCTCCCGAGCTGCGTCCACGTCGCGCCGTTGTCGAGCGAGTACTCCGCGTAGAGGTAGTCGTAGCCGGACTCGATCTGGTACCACGAGCTGGCGGAGACGGAGACGCGTGACGCGGCCGGCACCTCGCGGGTCAACGTGTTGTTCAGCTGGTCGGCGCGTCCGGAGTACCAGGCGTGGGCACCCTCGGGAGGCGTCGTGTAGGCGTTGGTCACCGAGGCGTCGGGCAGGTTCACCTTGATCGCCTGGTCCTGGCCGTCGTAGGTGTGCTGCGACGGGCCGAGGCCGATCGAGGCCGACTCCCCGGGACTGACCTCGGAGTAGTCGAGCCAACCCAGGTAGAGCTTCTCCTCCGGACCCATCAGGCCGGGGGTGTTGCCGATGCCGTCCGCGTCGCCGCCGTGCCCGAGCCAGGAGCCCGAGGACATCAGCGTCCAGAACGCGGTGCCGTTCTCGCCGCCGGCGGTGTCGTAGTAGTCGGGCAGGCCGAGGTCGTGGCCGAACTCGTGCGCGAAGACGCCGAGGCCGCCGTTCTCCGGCTCGACGGTGTAGTCGCCGACGAAGTACTTCGAGTCGCCGATCCGGGCGCCGCCGTACAGGTTGGGCGTGCTGCCCACGGTCGGGCCGGTCACGCCGTAGTCGGTGGCGTTGACGAACCAGCGGTGCGACCAGATGGCGTCGGGGTCGGCCCCGGCCTCCTCGCCCTCGCCGGCGTGCACGGCCTGGAAGTGGTCGAGGTAGCCGTCGGCCTCGTTGAAGTCGCCGTCACCGTCGAAGTCGTAGCGGTCCCACTCGTCGAACTGCGCGAGGTAGGCGTCGATCTCCGCGGTGGTCCTGCCTGCGGCCACTTGGTCGGCGTACCACGCGTTGAGGCTGTCCTGGATGAAGGCCCACGAGCCGCCGTCGTCCTCGATCGCGTTGTCGCCGTACGACGACGCGTTGCCGGGCACCGTGACCCAGTTGCTGACCGTGTTGGTCGCGGTGTAGCGGCCGCTGGAGAGTTGGGAGTAGTAGTTCTTGAACGACTCGCCGTCGCCGTTGAACATCTCCTCGTAGTGGGCCTGGTTGAAGTCCGGTGCCCAGACAGTGGAGTTGTCCAGGGCGCGGTCCGGCTCGGGAATCGCGTTGTGGAGTGGGCCGGGGGTGCGGCCGAAGCGGCCGGACCCCTCGGTGCCGAACTCGGCGAGGACCGTGAAGACCTTGTCCTCCTTCTCGACCGGGAACTCGACGAACTCGCCGTTGCCGAGGTCGACCGTGGCGCCGCCGCCGGGCTGTTTCCGGAGGGTGGCGGTGCCGTTGCTGAGCATGGCCAGCGCCTTCTGGCGCTGCTTCGTCTGCTCGCGGGTCTTGGGCCCCGGGCGGTTGTCGTGCTTGGTCTTCGCGCTCGAGTCAGATGCCTGTGGGCTGGGACTCGGTGCGGCTGTGCCGGTGGGGAGCATGGTCATGCTCAACGCCAGCGCGGCGGTTCCGGCCAGGAGGCCGGGTGCCAATTTCTTCACGTGTCTGCCTTTCGATGGGAGCATCCGTTCCTGCCGACGGCAGGAGTGCGGACGGGACCAACGATCCAAAGAGGACATTCGTCCTTTTCTTGTCGTCTACGCAAGAGGCTGGCGCAAAATTTGTTGTTTCGTCCCCGTCCGGATGACGGGACGTGACCGGGCTCGGACCCGGCCGCAGGGAACATGGACGTCGTACGTTGCGTTGCACCGGTGTCAGCACAATTGCCGTCCGAGGAGAGTCCCCGTGTCCTATCCCGCGCTCGTGGAGCCAGCCCCCGAGCTGACCATCGACGAGGTCCGCCGCTACAGCCGGCACCTGATCATTCCCGACGTCGGCATGTCCGGGCAGAAGCGCCTCAAGAACGCCAAGGTGCTCGTCATCGGCGCCGGCGGCCTCGGCTCGCCGGCGATGCTCTACCTCGCCGCCGCCGGTGTCGGCACGATCGGCATCGCGGAGTTCGACGAGGTCGACGAGTCGAACCTCCAGCGCCAGGTCATCCACGGCCAGTCCGACATCGGTCGTCCGAAGTCCGAGTCGGCGCGTGACTCCATCAAGGAGATCAACCCGCACGTCAACGTGGTCATCCACGAGGGCCGCCTCGACAACGACAACGTGCTCGGCGTCTTCGAGGGCTACGACCTGATCCTCGACGGCACCGACAACTTCGCCACGCGCTACATGGTCAACGACGCGGCGTACTTCCTGAAGATTCCCTACGTGTGGGGGTCGATCTACCGCTTCGACGGCCAGGCGTCCGTCTTCTGGCCGCACGCGGTCAAGGAGGACGGCACGTCGGCCGAGGCGCCCTGCTACCGCTGCCTCTACCCCGAGCCCCCGCCGCCGGGCATGGTCCCGTCGTGCGCCGAGGGCGGCGTCCTCGGCGTGCTCTGCGCCGCGATCGGCTCGATCCAGGTCAACGAGGGCATCAAGCTGCTCACCGGCATCGGCGACCCGCTGGTCGGCAAGCTGATGATCTACGACGCACTCGAGATGGAGTACCGCAAGCTGAAGGTCCGCAAGGACCCCAACTGTGCGCTCTGCGGCGAGAACGCCACCGTGACCGAGCTGATCGACTACGACGCGTTCTGCGGCGCGATCTCCGAGGAGGCGGCCGACGCTGCCGTCGGCTCGACGATCTCGGTGACCCAGCTCGAGCACATGATCAAGGAGAAGGAGAGCGGCGGCGCCGACTTCCTGCTGGTCGACGTCCGCGAGCCCAACGAGGCCGAGATCAACAACATCCCCGGCGCGGTGCTGATCCCGAAGGGCGAGTTCCTCAACGGCAACGCGCTCGAGCAGCTGCCCTCCGACAAGCAGATCGTGCTGCACTGCAAGTCCGGCGTCCGGTCGGCCGAGTGCCTGGCGATCGTCAAGGGTGCCGGCTACGAGAACGCCGTGCACGTCGGTGGTGGCGTGGTGGCCTGGGTCAACCAGATCGACCCCAGCCAGCCGACCTACTGACCGGTCGACCCCAGCGACCCCATGGCCCGATCGGGCCATGGGGTCGTAACCATTTCGGGCCGGGGGTCGTTGGTGCAGTGACTCCCACACACCGACTGGAGGACGCATCTCATGCGTTTCACCCCGAAGTTCACCCCGACTCGCCTGATGGTCGGCGCAGTCGCAGCAGCCAGCACCGTCGCCCTGGCGGTCACCGTGATGCCTGCCCAGGCGGCCACCTCTGCGGCCACCGCCCAGGCCTGGGCCCCGGCGGAGACCGCCGCGATCCACCCCGGCGTCCAGACCTACACGTCGGGCGGCCAGTGCACCGCCAACTTCGTCTTCACCGACGACGCCGGCAACGTCTATCTCGGCCAGGCCGCCCACTGCTCGGGCACCGGCGAGGCCACCGACACCAACGGCTGCGACGCCGGGACCCTTCCACTGGGCACCAAGGTCACCTTCAACGAGGGGGGCAGCCTGATCTCCGAGGGCACCCAGGTGGGCACCGGAACGATCGCCTACAGCAGTTGGAACACGATGCACGCCGTGGGGGAGACAAACGCCAACACGTGTGCCTACAACGACCTGGCACTGGTCAAGGTGAGCGCCCCCGACGTGGCCAAGGTGAACCCGTCGGTGCCGTTCTGGGGCGGCCCGGTCGGCATCAACACCACCGGCACCGCAACCGGTGACAAGGTCTATTCCTACGGCAACTCCAGCCTGCGAGGCGGCATCACCCTGCTCTCGCCCAAGACCGGGATCAGCCTCGGCGACGATGCTGCCGACGGTGGCTGGTCGCACCCGCTCTACACGCTGACCCCCGGTGTCCCCGGTGACTCGGGCAGCGCGTTCCTCGACGCGCAGGGCAAGGCGGTCGGCACGCTCTCCACGCTCGGTCTGGCGCCGCTGCCGTTGTCGAACAACATCGGCGACCTGTCCCGCGAGCTTGCGTATGCGCAGCAGCACTCGGGGATCCCGGGCCTGCGGCTGGTCCCCGGCACCGAGCCGTTCGAGCCCGTGCTCTGACCCGCTGACCCACGTCACGGCCCCCGCCCGGCGAGCACCGGGTGGGGGCCGTGTCGTGTCCGGCCACGGAACCGCCCCTGCTCGTCGTACGTCGTACCCCCATGAATTCTCTGACGCTTCTCGGGACCCGACTGACGGTGGTGGGGGCGCTGCTCGGCGTCGTCGCGTGCACGGGTGACGAGCCCGCCTGCGCGTGCGGCGACCCCGGCCGTCCGGTCGTGACGGCCGGACAGGGAGTCGGCGCCGGCCACACGACGTACGCCGTGGTGCACGGCGGCCGGACGGCGTACGTCGTCGACCGGGAGAGCACGGTCGTCGACGAGGTGACGCTGCCCGAGCACGCGGTGATCCGGCAGGCGGTGCCGGGGACGGTCAGCTTCTTCGGGGACGACACGATCTGGAACCTCGATCTCTCCGAGGGCTCCGTCGACACGATCCACGGACTGGACGGAGACCCGTCACGGCTGGAGGACGGCCAGCGCCTGGCCGTGCGCACCGAGACGCAGGGTGATGCGTCCGACGGGTCCGCGGCGTCCGACGAGCCCGGGCCGGAGGAGCTCGTCTCGGTGCAGGACGTGCTCACGGGCGACACGGAGACGGTCGACACCCCGGTCGGTGGGCCCGCCGAGGTGGTCGCGCGCACCGGTGACCTGATGGTGCTCGAACGGCACGAGGACGGGGCGTTGGTCGCCCTCCGCCTCGACAAGCCGATCGCGACGCCGGTCGAGCTGCCGACCGACGACCTCGAGGAGATCAGCTTCTCGGCGGACGGTCACACGGCCGCGACCTCCGTGGAGGGGAGCCTCCGGCTCGGCGACACCTCGGCTGAGCTGGACGGCGTCGGCCGGGAACAGGGCACGGTACTCGGTGTCGTGGGCCGCTCCGCGCTCGTCGACCGGGGGACCGGCCTGGTGCTCGTGGGCAGGGACGGTCGCGAGAGCCCGGTGCGTGGCGCGGTCGACGGACTCGAGCTCCAGGACCCGTCGGGCCTCCTGCGTCGCGGGGACGACGAGGCGCCGGGCTGGTACCGGCTGTCCGGGACGCGCCTGACCGAGATGCGCGCGGTCCGTGGCATGCAGCTCGAACTGGCCGACTCTGCCGGGTGGTGGTTCTCCACGGCCGGTCGCACGGCACCGTTGAGCCGCTTCCCCTTGGTCGCGGTCGCGCCCGGCACCGGCGTGGCCCGTCCGGTCGGCGGTGACCTGGCCCAGCTCGCCGCCCTCGCGGACGGTGTCGAGCACCTGGACGGGCGCTACCGGGCGGCGCCGTTCCGCAACGACAACGGCTTCACCGATCTTGCCCTGGCCGACGCCCGGACCGGCGTCGTGGTGTCCGTTGACGACGAGCAGAACCCGATCACGATCGCCCCCGAGGGCAGCCTGATCGCCTCCACCACGGTGCAGGGACCGACGATCACCACCTTCACGGGTGGGAGCCAGCGCGTGGTCCCGGTGTTCGACATCGACGAGGACTCCGAAACGTGGGACTACCACTGGGTGCGCGGCTAGAGCCAATACCGTTCAGTTAAGATCACATCGGTGTAGTTTGGTGGTATGCCGAGAGCTGGATGGAAGAAGCCTGAGACCGAGCGCCGATTGTCGGACCTGGTNCAATACCGTTCAGTTAAGATCACATCGGTGTAGTTTGGTGGTATGCCGAGAGCTGGATGGAAGAAGCCTGAGACCGAGCGCCGATTGTCGGACCTGGTGTCGGTGGGTGTGCTGACGCGGGTGTTCCCGCCGGAGCTGGTTGATGAGGTGATCGCGGAGGTGGGTAGGACGGAGCAGCGTCATCGGTCGTTGCCGGCCCGGGTGATGGCCTACTTCTCGATCGGGATGGCGCTGTACTCCGAGGGTTCCTATGAGGATGTGCTGGCTCAGTTGACCGATGGGTTGTCGTGGGCCTCGGGCTGGACCGAGACGTACACGCCGCCGAGCAAGTCCGCGATTTTCCAAGCCCGCGCGCGGCTGGGCGCGGAGCCGTTGGCCGCGCTGTTCGAGCGGGTTGCCAAGCCGATAGGGACGGACGCGACGCCGGGGGTGTGGCTGGCTGGCCGACGGCTGGTCGCGATCGACGGGATGTGTCTCGACGTCGCCGACACGACCGCGAACCACGAGCACTTCGGGCGTCCCGGGGTCAACAAGGGCGAGCGGGCCGCGTTCCCCCAGGCACGGGTGGTCGCGTTGGCCGAGTGTGGCACCCACGCTGTCTTCGCGGCCGAGATCGGCGTCTACGCCGCGTCCGAGGCCACGCTCACCGAGCCGCTGCTGGCCAAACTGGAGCCCGGGATGCTGTTGACCGCCGATCGCGGGTTCTTCTCTTACGCCCTGTGGCGCAAGGCGGCCGCGACCGGCGCCGATCTGTTGTGGCGGATCCGCACCGACAAGTCCGGGCCCAAGCCGACGCACATCGAGGATCTTCCCGACGGTTCCTGGCTGGCACACCTGCAGCAGACGCACTCCGCTGCGGCGCGGCGTGCGGAGCCGATCCTGGTCCGGGTCATCGACTACACGATCGACGACGGCCGGGAGAACCCTGAGACCTACCGGCTCTTCACGACCCTGCTGGATCCGAACGAGGTGTGCGCGACCGATCTCGCTGCCGGCTACACCCAACGGTGGGAGGTCGAGTTGACCTTCGACGAACTCAAGACCCACCAACGCGGACCACGCACCGTGCTGCGGTCGAAGTCGCCGGACCTGGTCCTCCAGGAGATCTGGGGCCACCTGTGCTGTCACTTCGCGATCCGCTCCCTGATGGCCGAGGCTGCCACCCATTCCGGACACGATCCGGACCGGGTCAGCTTCGTCGCCGCGCTCCGGATCACCCGCCAGACCCTCGCCCACCCGGGCGCTTTTCCCCCCTGACCAGCACGGCCGCGACAGCCCCGCCTGGCTGGACTTCCTCCGCCGCCTCCTGCGTCGACTCAACCCCACCCGACGACGACGCTCGGCACCCCGAGTCATCAAGCGCAAGTACGTCAAGTGGCACGTCAAACGCGCCCATCACGCCACCTGGCCCCAGCCCAAGGGCCTACCGACCTACACGGTAACTCCGCCCTAACTGAACGGTATTG
>NZ_LMFI01000009.1 GCF_001426745.1 Nocardioides sp. Root140 | reverse complement strand
CCGAAGCACTCGAATGGTTCCACCGCACCGAAGCCATCGACGGCGACGAACTCACCGACGCCGCCACCCGCGCCCAACAACTCGAACAACCCAACTGAGCATCGCCGATGGCGCGGCACTGTGACATCCCGAACCGGGTAGGCCTCGAGGCCTACCCGGTTCTGTCGTTCACGGGGGAGTGGGCGTCGGTCGTGACGGCGGCCCGCTCGAGCTGGGCAATTCCATGGGGCGTGACACTCAGTGCTCGGCTTCCCGGCTGACGGTTGACCCAGTTGTCGGTGAGCATGGCGGTGGCGATCATGGTGCCGATGGTGCCGGCCAGGTGGTCGCGTTGCTCTGTCCAGTCACGACAGGGCCGCACAAGTGGGCGTCGGGAGCGAGCGGCCAGGTCGAGGTCCACTCCGAAGTAGGTTTCCAGGGCGTCCGTGCCGGCTGGGGTGATGGTGCTCATCTGCGGATCGGTCCATGCGGCGGCGATGAACCGTTCAGCCACGGCCACCCCGAGCTGACCGGCGAGGTGGTCGTAGCACGTGCGAGCTGCCCGGAGACGACGTTGTTCGCGAGACGGCCGAAGTGAGCTGACGGGGCCCTGGCCCGGGCCACTGAGTTGCTCCAGTGCATGCGCGACACGGGCGTTCGCCAGTCGGTAGTGCCGGAATCGGCCTCGGGGCTCGACGGTTACGAGACCCGCGTCGGCGAGGAGGGCCAGGTGTTGGCTCGCGGTGGCCGGCGCAACCCCGGCCACGTGGGCCAGCTGCCCGGCGGTGTGGGGTGCCCCGTCGAACAGCGCATCGATCATCGCGGCGCGAGCTGGCGCACCGATCGCCCTGCCGATCCGTGCGAGGTCGAGGCTCATGGTTTCGATTGTGCCGCAGGCACGATTCGGCAAGGACCGAGATGACGGGGTCCTCATGGCCCGGACCCGGAATCCCGTGGGACAGGCGTCCGCGGCTGGCGGTGGACGGCACCCGGATCTGTACACCCACGAGGTGATCCGCCGTCATGGCCGTCTCGCTGGTTGCGACTGAGGCTCTTCGCCCGGCCGGCCCCACGAGTGGGATCGACCCAGCGGGGATGACCTGGAGCCTGCGCGAGATCGCCGTGCACAAGGGCCCGTCGTACGCCAACCAGCTGGGGACCTCTCGGTCTGGACGCCGGCCGCGTACGGCGCCGCTTCCCGGTGTGGAGCGTGCTCTCCTGGGCGCGACACAGAGGCCGGGGGAGAGCCCTGAACGCGTCGATTTGACCCGTGGTGGGGCGTGGCCTAATGTTTCACCTGTCGCCGAGAGCGACCGGGAAGAACGGCCTTCTGGCCGGGCTCCGGTCCCACCAGGCGGCCACCCCCATCAGTACCCCTCTCGGGGTCCTCTGAGTGTGCGCCACGATGCGGCCTCGGAAGATCCTGGATCAGTGTGTGCGATGGGATCTGGAAGCAGATTGGCCGGTTTGACAGGCGAATCTCACTCCGGTAAGTTTTGTCAGGTTGCCCCGGGGCTTGGTCGTGAGGCTGGGTGCGGTGCGCGCTTGATCCTTGAGAACTCAACAGTGTGT
>NZ_LMFI01000008.1 GCF_001426745.1 Nocardioides sp. Root140 | reverse complement strand
CCAGGAAGAGCCTCGGATGGAAGACCCCAGCAGAGGCCCTCGACGAGCACCTACGATTGCTCCACCAAGCTGGTGTTGCTACCACCGGTTGAACCCAGTAAGGACCCCTTATGGACCCGATTGGCCGAGGCGGCGCGCTCGTTGATCAACGCCTTGCGATACCGCGTCAGGTCCCGCAGCTCCCGGATCGGCTTGGGCGGCACGAAGCTGGCCGACAGCAGGCCGTGTGCCAACAATTGGGCCAGCCACACCGCATCGATGGTGTCGGTCTTGCGGCCAGGCACGTGTTTGACGTGGACCAGCATCACCACGAAGTCGTCCTCCAGCAGGTAGTACACCGGCTTCCAGTACACCCCGGTGGACTCCATCACCACGTGAGTCACACCCAGACCGGCCATCCAGTCGCGCAGTTCCATCAGGTCCGGCGTGGTTGTCCCGTACGTCTCGATCAGTTCAGCAGGCCGCCCGGTCACCCGGTCGGGAACCCGGACGCACACCACCACCTCGGCCTGGCCCACGTCGATGCCCGCGCACCGATCAACGAGCTCTTCCATCTCTCCTCCTCTCCATTGGAGGACCACCGCTTGATCGAAAGCCGATCAAGCGATTCTGCTCGTCGTGCTCAAGGGCGACAGTCCGGGGTGCCGACACGGCTTTACGTCAGACTTACACTCGGGCTCTCTGGCACCAAAGAGGACCGACGTCACCACGAGCGGTGGCCCCGACCCCATTTTCATCCGCCGGGATGGCGGAGTAAACCGCCGCGAGTGACTTACACAGACCATCTGACATACATGCCCTATTGCCGCGATGGAGTTCCTGCTCGAGGCCCTCGACGAGATCGCCGCCGAAATCTTCGGTTCGGTCGCACACCTGCTCAACCTCGACCTCGACATCCTTTTCGTGGACACGACCTCTACCTATTGGGAGCTCGACATCGCCGACGAGCTGGTCGACCTGGCCGAGGTCGTCGATGACGACGGCAGCCGCCCGGTCGAGCAGGCCAAGCGGGAGTTCGGGCACTCCAAGGACCACCGCACCGACCTGCCCCAGGTGGTGATCGCGATGGCGGTGACCCGCGACGGGGTCCCGGTGCGGTGCTGGACCTTTTCCGGCGACACAGGCGACACCTCGATCATCCGCACCGTCAAGCACGACCTGGCCGGCTGGAACATGCGCCGGATGGTGTGGGTCGCGGACCGCGGCTTCGCCTCCGCGGCCAACCGGGCCTACCTGACCCGTGGTGGTGGGCACTACATCCACGCCGAGAAGCTGCGTCACACCAACGGCGAGGCCGCTGCAGCACTGGCCCGACCGGGCCGCTACCGCACCGTCGCGGGGAACCTGCGGGTCAAGGAGGTCGCGGTCGCCCCCGGCGGCAACGGTGATGGCGACGACGGCGCGAGGGCGCAGCGGTTCGTGGTCTGCCACAACCCCGAACAGGCCGACCGGGACGCCGCGGTCCGCACCCAGCTCGTCGCCCACCTGCAGGAACTCGTCACCGGGTCCGATGCCTGGACCGCACGGCGTCGCGACGAGTTCGTCGGATCGCTGAAGACCAAGCCCGGCTGCGCAGGTATCTGCGCCGCACCGGCGGCGGGTTGCTCCGGGTCGACGCGGCCGCGGTCAAGCGCGAGTCGCACCTGGACGGCAAGTGGCTGCTCCGCACCTCCGATGCCACCTTGACCCCCGAGGACCTCGCCGCGGCCTACAAACAGCTGCTGCAGGTCGAACGTGGCTGGCGCGACATGAAGGGCGCCCTCGGGCTCCGTCCGGTGTTCCACTACCGCGAGGACCGGATCCGTGCCCACATCCAACTGTGCTGGCTTGGACTCTTGCTGCTTCGGGTGGTCGAGAACGCCACCGACGACACCTGGCGCAACGTCCGCAACGAACTCGACCGGATGCACCTGGTCACCCTGGCCACCGCCGACGACCACGTCGCACAACGCTCCGCCACCACCAACGGCCAGAAGGCCATCCTGACCGCGCTCGAGCTCCCCGAGCCGCCGCGGTTCTTCGACTTCACCGTGCCCGAGACCAGCTGACCCACGCCCGTCACGCGGCTCTGTAGTAACACGACCCCAACCCGCCGCTTCGGCGTTTCCGCAGGCCACACCCCATATTCGGCCGGTCGTGTGCTCATCTTCGGAAGTCCGGACTGAGATGAGAACCGCTGCTTACACCGTTTCTCGGACAGACCCACGGATGGAACTGATGCGTCACCCGCACCCGGGCGACAGCGCCCGGATCATCGCCAGGGCGTGCAGTCGACGGTGAGATCGAACGGACGCATCGAATCAGTCAACACCAAAGATCCGGCTACTCACCCGCGTCGCGTTCGGGTTCAAGTCCCCGGACGCCCTCATCGCCCTCGCCATGCTCAACCTCGGCGGCCACCGCCCCGTCCTCCCCGGCCGGAAATGACCCACGGATCAGTCAGGAGAGCCAGAAAATTGGCCCGCGCGCCGGCCGGAGCCGGGCGGGCCGGCGAAAGCTTGTGCTATCGCTATCCACTCCGCCGCCACTGGGCCCCGCGTGATCACGTCGGTGTCCTGCGGGTGACGCCGCTGCGTAACGACGAGACAGAAATCGAGTGCTGACCCGATGACGCGGTTCGCCGCTCCCTCTTCACCCCATACCCATAACTCTCCAGTAGGGCCGGTAACCTCCACCCGGACAGGGGCCGCAGGGATCGGTCGCCCGTGCGCCCGAAAACTGTTCGGCAGCGCCCGAACTCCGATATCCGTGATATGTCTGAGCCTATCGGTCGCGACCGTCTCCGCGCCTAGCGCGTCGCGCACGTCCTGCCCATGTGCCCATGTCTCCATTAGCCGAGCAGTGACGAAGGAGAGCACGCTCATGGGCGGCCCGAACCAAGGAACCCGAGTCTGCCGATCGACTGCACGCAGTGAGTGCACCATCTGCACCCGCGCCTGAACGAAGCCGCCGAGCAGCTCAGGTACACCGATCGTCCGCCCGGGGATGTTCGCACGGTCTACGAAAGCGATCGGATCCGGCTGTGCCTCCGCGAGCAACTGGGTGAACGCGGCCCGGTCGGTGAGTGCGAGATACGCAGCGTTGTCTGAGAACGTCAGGTGGCTCACCTGATCTCGAACCGTCCACCCTTCCGCGGGCGTCGCCTTCTCCCAGGCGACGACCGGCAGAGGCAGCAGCATGCTCATCAAGCAGCCCGTTTCGGCGGCGACATCACGCAGCAGCAGGTCGAGCTGCATGCCTTTGTCGTCGATACCACCGATGCTCGGACGGCTCGAGCTCATCGGCCCTGCCATTGCGGTGGGCGCTTCTCGCGGAACGCCCGTGGACCTTCCTGTGCATCAGCGCTCAGATAGACAGGCTCCCAGATCCGGTCCGCCTCATCGAGTGCGTCATGCCAACCACGATCTGCTGATGCGTACACCATCGCCTTCGATGCAGCGACGGACAGCGGGGCATTGGCGGCGATCCGCTCAGCCAACTCCTGAGCCGCTTCGCGCAGCTGTGCGGCAGGGACCACTTCGTTGACCAGCCCGACCTCCCGCGCTCTCACAGCGTCGATGGGATCGCCCGTCATAAGAAGCTGCATGGCCACGCGGGGTGGGATCAGCCACGGCAAGGGAGCCGCCCACGGCGACCCGCGGCCAACTTTCACTTCCGTCACGGCGAAGCGGGCGTTTTCGGCGGCGACTACCAGGTCGCACATCTGGGCCATGAGGAAGCCACCTGCGTAGGCCACACCATTAACGGCCGCGATGGTGGGTTTGTCGACAGCAACGGTGCGGCCGAAGTATGGAATGAAGTCCGGCGGAGGCGGCCCCAGCCTCTGCTCGGCCATCTCCTTGAGGTCCCCTCCGGCGCAGAAGGCCGCGTCACCTGCTCCGGTGAGGATCATGACCTTCGCTTCACCGTCGGAGTTGAAACGGTCGACGGCCTCGAACAAGCCGGCGCGGATCGCGGAGTTGATGGCGTTTCGTGCGTCTGGGCGGTTCAGCGTCACCCAGGCGGCTCCGTTGACGACTTCGTAGGTGACAGCGTCATCGTGCAGGTTGCTCATCGTGAACCCCTAATAGGAACTGGGCAGGCCGAGACTGTGCCTGGCGACATAGTTGAGGATCATTTCTCGGCTGATCGGCGCGGTCCGCATGAGTCTCATCGAGCCCCACAAGGTGGCCAACCCGTACTCTGTCGACAACCCGTTCCCGCCGTGGGTCTGGATGGCCTGGTCCAACGCTGCCATGCCCGCTTCGGCAGCCGCGAACTTCGCCATGTTGGCGGCCTCTCCGGCCAGGGGGTCTCCCTCGTCGTGCAGCCAGGCGGCCCGCTGCGTCATCAGGCGAGCAAGATCGGCGTTGATCTTCGCAAGCGCCAAGGGGTGCGCGACGCCCTGGTGTGTGCCGATCGGAACGCCCCACACCTGGCGTCCTCGGGCGTACTCCGCCGCCTTGGCCAGGGCATATCGAGCGATGCCGTTGCCCATAGCTGCCCCCATGATCCGCTCAGGGTTCAGGCCGTGGAAGACCTGGCGTAGCCCGTCGCCCTCTTCCCCGATCAGGCTCTCAGCAGGAAGGCGGACATCGTCGAAGAAGAGGGTGAACTGCTTGTCCGGTGCCGTCATCTCCACTGGAATGAGCGTCTTGGTGAGGCCGGCGGCATCGGTGGGTACCACCAGGAGGCTCAGCTTCCCGCGGCCCCTGTCGTCCGTGCCCGTTCGGGCGACGACGAGGATGGCGTCAGCCTCGTCCACACCGGAGATGTAGTACTTGGTGCCGGACAGCACGTAATCGGTACCGTCGCGACGGGCCACTGTCGAGATGTTGTGCGAGTTCGAGCCTGCGTCCGGTTCGGTGATGGCGAACGACATGATGGACTCGCCGGTGGCCAGACGTCGGAGCCATCGCTCTTTCTGCTCCTCCGTGCCGAAAGTCTGAATCACCGAGCCGCAGATCGCAGGAGACACCACCATCATGAGGAGTGGGCAGCCGGCAGCCGTCAGCTCCTCGGCCACGATCTGCAGCTCGTAAACGCCGGCGCCCCCGCCGCCGTACTCCTCTGCCAGATTCACCCCCAAGAAGCCGTGCTGTCCCGCAGCCTTCCAGAGCTCCGTACTCTTGGCTCCGGACTTCGAGGTTTCGACGAAGTATTCGTGACCGAACGACCGTCCAAGCTTCGCCACGGCCTCTCGGAGAGCGCTGTGCTCATCGGTTTCACGCAAGTCCATCTGGTGCTCCTTGTTGACGTCGGTTAGTGGGTGCAGGAAGCGCTCATCTGCGGCGAGGCCGCCTAGTTCTCGTTCTCCTCGATCACCACGAGCACCTCGCCGTCATGCACTGCTGACCCCTGCTCAACCGTGACTTCGCGGACGACGCCCTGATGCGGACTCGTCATGGTGTGCTCCATCTTCATGGCCTCAAGGACCAACAGCGGTTCTCCAGCAGCGACGTCGTCGCCGACAGCAACGAGCACCCTCGCGACGGTGCCCGGCATCGGCGCCATGAGGGAGCCGCCGGGGGCGGCTGACGCCGTGGAGGTGAAGCGCGGTGTCCGGGTGAAGGAGGTGTGGCCGAGGCGGCCATCCACATGGACGGTCGGTGAGTCCCCATGACCGGAGATCTCGACGTGGAAGGTTTCGCGGAGACCGTCAACCTCGAGAACGACTCGTTGGGGCGTGAGCACACCGACGGCCAGCTCAGGTAGGCCGTCATCGTTGACGTGTGCGCGAACAGTTCCATGGTCCAGCACGTAGGCGACCCGGTACTGTGCTTCTCCGGCCTCGAAGCTGATGGTCTGCGGCTGCGAGCGGTTGTTCCGCCACCCGGCGGGGACGGTGCGCTGTACCGACGCCCCCGCCCGTTTGCGCTCGACCAGAGCCAGGGTCGCCACGACCGCATGCAGGCGCTGCGCGTCCGGTCCGGCCAGTGGTCGGCCCAGGTCGACGGCGGGGTGCCGGGTCAAGAATCCAGTGTCAGTGTGACCGGCCACGAACTCGGGATGCCGCAGGATGCGGACCAGGAGATCCCGGTTCGTGACCAAGCCATGGATGCGGGCGTTGGCGAGTGCCGCGCTGAGCTTGCGTATCGCCTCCTGCCGGTCCGGCGCCCAGGCAATGACCTTGGCCACCATGGGGTCGTAGTACTGACTGACCGACGATCCGACTTCCACGCCACTATCGATCCGAACCCCCGGAACCTGCCCGAGGTCGAAGGTGTCGAGCGTTCCGGTCTGTGGCAAGAATTGCTGCAGCGGGTCCTCGGCGTAGAGTCTTGCCTCGACCGCATGGCCGGTGATGACAGCGTTCGACACCTCGGCGGGAAGCGGTTCGTGTTGGGCGACCATGAGCTGCAGGCGGACCAGGTCGAGCCCGGTGACCAGCTCGGTGACCGGATGTTCGACCTGAAGCCGCGTGTTCATCTCGAGGAAGTAGTACTTACCTTGACCGTCCATCACGAATTCCACGGTCCCGGCACCGACATAACCAACGGCCTTGGCCGCCGCCACAGCGTCTCTGCCCAGACGCTCGCGCAGGTCTTCATCCACCGCGGGCGACGGGCATTCCTCGATGATCTTCTGATATCTACGCTGGATCGAGCACTCGCGCTCGAACAAGTGCGCAACGCCGCCATACGTGTCGGCCAGCACCTGCACCTCCACGTGGCGAGGAGAGACCACGAGTCGTTCCAGGAACACGGTCGCGTCGCTGAAGGCAGCAGCGGCCTCCCGCTTGGCGGCGGCGACGGCTTCGAGTAGGTCGCCGGGAGCCAGCACCGTGCGCATGCCACGCCCCCCACCACCCGAGGACGCCTTGACCAATAGGGGGTAGCCGAGGTCTTCAGCCGCCTGACGGACCGTGTTCGTGTCCAGATCGGTCACGTCTGTCCATGGCAACGTAGGGACGCCGACACTGGCCATGATTGCCTTGGCGGCGAGTTTGGACCCCATCGCCTCGATCGCCTCCGGCGGCGGACCTACGAACGTGAGCCCGTTCTCGGCGCAGAGACGGGCGAAGCCGGCGTTCTCGGACAGGAACCCGTAACCAGGATGAACGGCGTCCGCGTTCACCCTGAGGGCGGCATCCACCAGGAGATCCGGACGCAGGTAGGTCTCCGCCGGGCTCACCCCTGGCAGCCGTACGGCTACGTCCGCCTCGGCCACGTGGCGCGCGTCCATGTCGGCGTCGGAGTAGACGGCGGCCGTGCTGATGCCCATGTCGCGACAGGTACGGAAGATCCGTCGTGCGATTTCACCGCGGTTCGCGACCAGGACCATGCTTATCGAAGACAAAGGTTCACATCCTGAATACGCCGTAGCCGCGCTGGCCACGGACTTCGTTGTTGTGGATCACGGACAGGCAGATGCCGAGGACAGTCCGCGTATCGCGCGGGTCGATAACGCCGTCGTCGTACACCCTCGAGCTGTTCGCCAGCGCAGTCTGCTCGCGCTCGATCTGCGACTGAACGGTCTCGCGCATGACGACGTCGGCAGCCTCATCGAACGGGAGACCCCTGTCGACCGCTGATTCCCTCGCGACGATGGACATCACGCCGGCGAGTTGTTGAGGTCCCATGACGGCGGTCCTGGAGTTGACCCAGGAGAAGAGGAAACGCGGTCCGAACGCTCGGCCAGCCATGCCGTAGTTCCCCGCTCCGTAGGAGACTCCTATGTTGACGGTGAGATGCGGGACTCGACTATTGGTCACCGCGTTGATCATCTTTGCCCCGTCCTTGATGATCCCGGCTTGCTCGTAGGTCTTGCCGACCATGTATCCCGTCGTGTTTTGGAGGAACAGCAGTGGGGTGTCGATCTGGTTGGCGAGTTGAATGAACTGAGTCGCCTTCTCGGCCTCCTCGTTGAGAAGCACGCCTCTCGCGTTGGCCAGCACACCCAACGGGTATCCGTGGATGGACGCCCATCCCGTGACAAGCGAGGTGCCATAGAGCGGCTTGAATTCATCGAACCTGGAGCCGTCGACGGTCCGGGCGAGGACATCGCGTGGGTCGAACGGCACCTTGGGGTCCGAGGAGGGGATGCCGAGGAGCTGTTCGACCGGGTAGAGGGGCTCGTCGGGCGGCTCGCTAGGACTCGAGCCCAATCTGCGCCAGTTCAGACGGCGCACGATCTCGCGACCGATGCGGATCGCGTCGAGTTCATCCTCGGCCAGATAGTCGGCGAGTCCGGAGGTCCGGGCATGCATCTCCGCGCCCCCGAGCGACTCGTCGTCCGACTCCTCGCCGGTGGCCATCTTCACCAGGGGCGGTCCCCCGAGGAACACCTTGGATCTCCCGCGGACCATCACCACGTAGTCGGACATGCCCGGCATGTAGGCACCGCCAGCTGTCGCGTTGCCGAAAACGAGCGCGATCGTGGGTAGCCCGGCGGCGGAGTGATCAGTCAGGTCCCGGAACATCCGCCCGCCCGGAATGGCCACCTCGGCCTGCGTCGGCAGGTCGGCTCCGCCCGACTCCACGAGCGTGACGACCGGCAGCCGGTTCTCCTTCGCGATCTCCATGGCACGGAAGACCTTCTTGAAGCTATGGGGGTTCAGGGTCCCTCCGCGCACGGTGGGGTCGTGGGCGATGAGCATGACCTCGACGTCCTCGATGACGCCGATGCCCGTGACCACGCTGGCGCCCACCGTGAACTCGGTGCCCCACGCCGCAAAGGGCATCAGCTCCAGGAACGGCGAGTCCTCATCCAACAGCCATTCGATGCGTTCGCGCGCGAGCATCTTTCCGCGAGCGCGTAGGCGCGCGACGGACTTCTCGCCTCCGCCAAGGAGTGTCGCCGAGCGAACCTCTGCGACCTCGTCGAGGCTCAACCGCATCTGGTCCAAGTTTTGCTGAAACTCGATGGAGGAGGTGTCTACTCGATCGGGCAGTACCTGCACGGTTCTCCCTTACTTCTCAGTACGTGTTCTGTCGAATAAGTCTGTTGATTCGATGCTCGACGAGCGGCCAGCGGCAAGGACCCCAGTGAGAAGGATCCCCATGACGTCGTCCACCACGCGCTCCAAAGGGAACTCACCGCTGGGCTGGTACCACTGTCGAACCGAGTTGAGGCCTGCGAAAATGAACTTGACCACGGGACGCACAGGGACGTCCCGGAAATCTCCCGAGGCGATGCCCGACCTCAAGATGGAGGCGAGAACGTCCTCATACCGTCGTCGAGCCGCCGCCAGGTTCGCGGGCGCCGTCTTGGACATGAGCACGTCGCTATTGTCGGCGAGAGCCTGGCCCTCTACGGTCGTGCAGACACGACTGACGTGTGTGTGCATGAACTCCCGCAGCCGTTCGGCAGGTTCGCCTTCGCTCACCTCGGCTGGTTGGGAGTCGACCGCAGCGATCAAGAGCTCGGCAAGCAGGTCGCTCTTGGACGATACGTAGTAGTACAGGCTGGCCTTCGACAACCCAACCTTGTCGCCGATCCTCTGCAGGCTCGCGTCGTGATAGCCGCGGATCGCGAACTCCTCGGCCGCCGCCTCGAGAATCTCCATACGCCGCCGGGTCTGACGCAGTTCCCTGCGCCTCTTGGCCGGCGGTTCTCCGACGGCCGCGTACTCCGGGGCCTCCGACGCGTGTGCATCGGCCTGCTCAGACATCGATCTCCATGAACAGGAGCGCCTCGCCCATGGCTTTGCCCTGAGCGTCCACCCGAAGCGAGGTCGTTCCTCCACCGCCCAATGCGGAGGTCAGGATGAAATTGAGCGCCCCCAAGTTCGGCAGCTCGTACCGCTTCACCTCGCCGAGGCAGACTCCAGCGAAGTGATGGGCAACCCGTTCCGCCGTTACCTCTTTGACGAGCAAGGGGTAGTCCGAGCGGTCACGTGCAATGAGTCCTATGTTGACGGAGTCGCCTTTGTCCCCGGACCGTGCGTGCGCCACATCGATGAGTCTCATACGCCATCTCTCACAATCACTTGAGGGTCCACCACACTCTTGGGGACCAGGGTCGGCCAGTAGGCCATCACACGGCTCGGCCTCATCCGTCCCCCGGCCAGCAGACCGGTGAAGCCGGGCGGGCCCATCACCAGGGGGGCGATCTCGGCTGCGAACCTGCTCACGGTGTCTGGGTCGTCTGCCCAGATCGAGACCCGCAGGACGACCTCGGACTGGTCCGAGCCCGCTGGCGGAACTACCCGGCCGTGAACGGAGTTGTATCCGACGAGATCGGTGCGGATCGCTCGGAGGGGCAAGCCAAGGTCTTTCAGTCGCGTCCGCAGGACAGAGTCCGCCAGTTCAGCCTTGGCGATCGCGTCAGGCCACGCATACGTGATCATCGCGGCGCCCTGGAACCCGTCCGAGTAGGCCATCGACACCTTCAACGAGTCCGTCGGGGGCCGGCCCCGCGCTCCTGTGACTTCGACTCGGTCCGGGCCGACCTCCTGCACCTGAAGGGCGGTGAAGTCGGCCGTCACCTCGGGCGACAGGTACGTTGCTGGGTCACCGAGCTCGTACAGCAATTGCTCGGTCACGGTAGCGGTGGTCACCGCGCCCCCGGTCCCCGGGTGCTTGGTGACGACGAAGGTGCCGTCGGCGCTCACCTCGACGATGGGGTACCCGACATGCGCGAGATCGTCCATCGTGCGCCATCCACCCTGGAAATTGCCGCCGCTGGCCTGGGCGCCACACTCGATCGTGTGCCCGGCCACCGTGCCCGCCGCAAGCAGGTCCCAGTCATCCCACTGCCAGCCGAACTCATGCACGAGAGGACCCAGAACCAATCCGGGATCCGTGCATCGTCCGGTGATCACGACGTTCGCTCCATCGGCCAGAGCGCGTGCGATCGGTTCAGCGCCTAGATATGCGTTGGCACTGGCGATGCGGTCTCTGACCTCGTCAAAGGACGTACCGGTGTCCAGGTTCTGCAACGGCACGCCTTCACTCTCCAGGTCGTCCAGCTGCGCCATGATGTCATCGCCGGTGACGACGCCGACCCGCAGCCCGCTGATCCCTTTGCTCGCTGCGACATCGAGCAGAGCCTGGGCACAACCCTGGGGGTTGACTCCTCCGGCATTGGCAACCACCTTGATGTCTCGTTCTATGCACTCCTGCATGATCTCCGACATGAGATCGACGAAATCCCGCGCGTACCCGGCATCGGGGTCTCGCTCGTACTGCTTGCGCAGGACAGACATGGTGATCTCGGCCAAGTAGTCCAAGGTCAGGTAGTCGATGTCACCACCGCGTACCTGGGCTACTGGCGCAGCGGGACTGTCACCCCAGAAGGCCTGTCCGTTCGCAATCCTTACCGTGTTCAACTCCGAACTCCTTCTCGTCCACTGTTCTCCGGCTCAGGGTTCTGCAGGGTGTCGTACAGCAGCATTCGAAGGGTGGTCACGATGTCGTCGACGCTGCACCCCCGCGATACGTCCGCAAATGGCCTCGCGAGGCCTTGTAGGAAGGCCCGTGCCCGTGCGCCCCCCAGTTGCTCCGCCACTTTGTAGGCAATGTTGGCCGAATCGAGGCTGGGGAAGACAAGAACATTGGCCGCGCCCGCCAGTGCGCCGGTCGCGTGCTTGCGCTCCGCCACAGCCATGGAGACGGCTGAGTCGAACTGCAGTTCTCCGTCGACGGCCTCCTCGGGAAACCTCCGTCTGAAGAGAGTGACGGCGTCGCGGATGCGCTGGACGTGGGGGGAACCGGAACTGCCCCGCGTGGAGAAGGACAGAAAACCGATACGCGGCTCGGTCCTCATCAAGGCTCGCCAGGATCGGGCCGTGGCCGCCGCGATGTCGGCGAGCTGATCGACGGTGGGCATGGGGGTCACCACAGCATCCGCGAAGGCGAGCGTGCCTCCAGATCCGACGTCCGGTCGCTGAGTGTCGAGAAAGATCGCTCCACTGACGGTGGATCGTTCCGGCGCCAGCCCGATGCACGAGAGACCGGCACGGAGCATGTCCGCACTGGTGGTACGCGTTCCTCCGATGGCTGCGTCCATCCATCCGCACCGGACCAGCGTCGCACCCCAGGCGGCGGGGTTCGACAGCGTCGCGCTGCGAAGGTCGGTCGCCGGGCCCACCTGACGCTCGAAGTCGCGCACCAACTGTTCGCGAACGGCGGGGTCGCTGACATCGAGCGTGTCGATTGCACCCACGTCGATGCCCTGGTCCCGGGAAGCACGCTGGATCTCCGACCACTTCCCGAGGAGCACCGGTCGACAGAGGCCGGTTTGCGTCGCGAGGGCCGCTGCTCGCAGCATCCGTGGCTCGTCACCTTCGATGAAGGCCACTCGCGACGACGACGAGACGTTCTCGATGTCTCTCCACGCGCCGGTACTCGAACCCGCGCTCGGAGCGAGTTCAGGCCGTGGGACCATAGCCTTTAAGGTCCATGGACTTCGTGTAGGCGTCCTGCAAGACGAACTTCTTCACCTTACCGGCCGGCGTCAGCGGGTACTCGGTGACGAACTCGACGTATCGAGGAACCTTGAAGCTGGCAAGTTTTCCCCGACAGTAGTCGATGAGCTCGGCCTCCGTCGCCTCGTGATCTGCCTTCAACTGGACGACCGCGAGCCCGACCTCGCCGTACTTCTCGTCCGGGACGCCGACGAGATAAGCGTCCTGAACGGCCGGGTGGGTGCGGATGAATGCCTCGACCTCCGCGGGGGCGACGTTCTCGCCCCCCACGATGTACAAGTCCTTGAGGCGTCCGGTGACGTAGTAGAACCCATCCTCGTCGCACCTGACCATGTCGCCTGTGTGCAGCCAGCCGTCCTCGTCGAGAACCTGAGCGGTCTGTTCGGGCATCTTGTAGTAGCCCTGCATGACGTTGGGGCCCCGGGTGAGCAGCTCGCCGTCGACACCCGGGCCCACCTCTTCTCCAGTGTCCGGGCCGATGATCTTCGCCTCGCAACCTTTCGGGCGGCCCACAGATCCCACTCGCTGTTCGAAGGGGTCTTCCTTGCGCGAAATCGTGATCAGTGGGGAGCTCTCGGTCATGCCCAGACCGATGATGATCGTCATCCCGAAGGTCTTCTCGACAGACCTGCTGACCTCGACCGGGCACGGCGCGCCCGCCATGAACGCCATCTTCATGGTGCTGTAGTCGTACTCCTGGAGGCTGGGATCGTGCAACAGGGCGATGTAGATGGTCGGGACCCCACCAGTGTGCGTGCACTTCTCCTCGGCCAGGATGCGGAGGGCCAGTGCGGGGACGAACCTGTCCATGGAGATGAGGGTCGACCCCCGTTGAAGTGCACTCAGCAGGCCCAGGACACAACCACCATTGTGGAAGAACGGGATGGGAATGAGGTACCTGCTGTCATCGTCGAGCTCCAGAGACTCACTGAAGTGCAAGGAGTTCGTCAGGAGGTTCGCGTGTGACAAGAGGCACCCCTTCGGGTCTCCTGTGGTGCCGGAGGTGTACATGATCATGAGCGCGTCGTCGGGCTTGACGTCCGCCGTGATCCTGAACAGGTCCTCGTCGGTCATCCCTTGCCCGCCATCTACCAGGGCTTGGAGACTCAGGGCTCCCGGCAGGCCCGGTTCCTGCCCGACACAGACCACGTCGCGCAGCATGGGGAACCGGTCGAACCGGTGTGCACCGCTGCTTTCCAACTCAGGGGCAAGGTTCCTCAGAGCCTGCTCGTAGTCGAGATTCAGGAACCGGGGGGTGTACACCAGGACCGCCGCGTCCGACTGGAGCAGCAGGTATTCGAACTCGGCCTCCCGGTAGAAGGAGTTCGCCGGGACGAGAACGGCGCCGAGCATCGCGGTCGCATGCTGGAACAGGACCCACTCGGGTCCGTTCGGAAGCCACAGGGCGACGTGATCTCCGTGGCGGACACCTCGCGCGTTCAACCCCTTGGCGACGGCCAATGCCTGTTGGTAGAGCTCCTCGTAGGTCAGCCGCGTCACGCGCGTGCCGTTGTCCTGATAGCAGACGAGTGCTTCCCGTTCGGGATTGTGAACCCGCGCAGCCGCCAGCCGGTCCGCCAGCGTTTCGCCGCCTGGCTCGTAGGTCGCAATGGGCAAGGCACTTTCCTTCCGTAGTGGAGCTTTCGACGTCGGTCCCCTCAGCAACACCGATCCGACCGAGAGCGAGGACTGCAGCTCTTTCGAACGCTGGTCGATGAACCTACCGTCGGTCAGATCGAGCGGTCAACCCCCGGGGCGGGATGTGGCCACGGGCGAGTGGCAGGGGTGAGTGGCAGGGGTGAGTGGCAGGGGTGAGTGGCAGGGGTGAGTGGCAGGATCGTCCCGGAAATTCGGATCGTGGCTGGCGCACCCGTTACGTCGACGTCGCACTTGCGAATGGCGAGAACCTCCCCGATCCGGGCGGAGGTGCCCAACATGACCCCGATAATTTGCTCCAGCTGCCCGTCTGGCGGCGGACCGGCGAAGCCCGGGGCCGCGTCGCCAACCACGGACGGCGGCGCGGATGGCGTCGACCTGTCCTAAGGACTCATTCTGAGTGGATGTGGAGCGCGGTAGAGCGCCGACGGGCTCGACCTTGGCCGCCGCCGGGTGGCTACCCCGCATGTCGAAGGACCACGGGAGGCACCTCGCGCGCTCCAGGCATCTCATCTTTGGAAGCCGTCGCCGCCTGATTCTCCTCGAGGAGTAACGGGATGGTGACGATCGCCAGTGAAACCGCGGTACTCACCACCAATCCGGCGTTCTGGAGCATCGACCGCACCCCGTTGGCCATGTCCCGCGGGCAGCGTAGGTCGGGGGCCATACTTGGGAGCGTGGCAAAACCAGACGATGCGAAGCGGGCAGAAAGTCGGAAGGACAACGGCACGGCGAGCTTGGCAGACGTCACCGGTGTGCGAGTGCTGCTCACCGGCGGGACCAGTGGGCTCGGCCGCGCGATGGTGCAGGCCCTCGTCGCGGGCGGCGCCTCGGTGGTGTTCACCGGCCGCGACGGCAGCCGGGGACGGGAAGTCGCCGAGGAGGTTCGCCGGGTAGGACTAGGCACTGCCACCGCGATCGCAATGGACGTGCGTGATGAGGAGTCCGTCGCCGAGGGCGTCGCGTCGGCACGAGAGACGCTCGGCGCCATCGATGTGCTCGTCAACAACGCCGGCATCGGGATGCGGACCGTCAACCCGCGCTTCCTCACCGACCCGCGGCGGTTCTACGAGGTGACGCCGGCTGGGTTTCGTGACCTGATGGCGACCAACGTCACCGGCTACTTCCTCGTCGCCCGATCGGTCGTCCCCGAGATGGTCGCCGCCGGCCGCGGCGCGGTGGTCAACGTGAGCATCAACGAGCAGACGATGCGTCGTCGCGGGTTTGCGCCGTACGGCCCTTCCCGCGCCGCCACGGATGCGCTCTCACACGTGATGGCCGAGGACTTGGCCGGGAGCGGCGTGGACGTGAACCTGCTGTTGCCCGGTGGTGCGACCGCGACGGGGATGATCCCCGAGGGGTTCCCCGAGCCGATGCGGCAGCAACTTCTCGACCCCGCTGTCATGGGACCTTCGATCCGCTGGCTGTGCTCGCCCGCCTCCGACGGCCACACCGACCTTCGCGTCGTCGCCTTGGACTTCGCCGCGCCCGCGTAGCCTACAGTCAAGGGCGGCACGACCCATGCCCTCGGCCTCCGATGCTGAAGCCGGGGACAGACCCCACAAGCGGGATCGTTACTTCGGCGGCGGGACCAACGAGATCATGAACGAGATCATCAGCAAGCGGATGGGCCTGTGAGCCGACCGTTCCAGGTCACCGGCCTGCTCCAGCAGCAGGCGTGGGCGGACCGGCTGCTGCCGCCGGTCGAGAAGGTGCAGGACGGGCTGTGGTCCATCCCGGTCCCCATCCCGAACAACCCGCTGCGGTACGTGCTCGTCTACGTCCTCGAGCTCGACGACGGTGTGGCGCTCGTCGACGCCGGCTGGGACACGCCCGAGGCATGGACGGCCCTGACCGAAGGTCTGGCGACGGCCGGCGGGAGCGTGTCGGACGTCCGCGCGGTGCTCGTCACGCACATCCACCCCGACCACTACGGGCTCGCCGGCCGAGTCCGCGAGAGCTCCGGCGCCTGGGTCGGCCTGCACCCCGACGACGCCGCTCTGCTGCCGGCCCGTTACGGCGCCGGCGTCCCCGACCTGCTGCGGGAGATGCACGACCTGCTGCGCAGCTGCGGCGTCCCGGAGCAGGAGCTCGGGGTGCTGGCCGACGCGTCACTGCCACTCGTCGACTACGTCCGTCAGGTGCTGCCCGACCGCATGATCGAGGACGGCGAGTGGCTGCCCCTGCCCGGCTGGGACCTGCGGGCGGTGCACACGCCCGGCCACTCCCCCGGTCACCTCTGCTTCCACGAGCCCGGCCGACGGGTGCTGCTGTCCGGCGACCACGTGCTGCCCCGGATCACTCCCAACGTCGGCGTGCACGCCCAGTCCGCCGGAGACCCCCTGGCGGAGTTCCTTGCCTCGCTGGCGCGGGTCAGCGCGCTCGACGCGGATGTGGACGAGGTGCTTCCCGCGCACGAGTACCGCTTCGCCGGGATCGGAGCCCGTGTAGAGCAGCTGCTCGGCCACCACGAGCACCGGCTCGAGGAGATCCGGACTGCCTCGACCGGCCGCACGACCTGGGCGCTCACGGGCGCGCTGACCTGGTCGCGCCCCTGGGATCAGGTGTCGGGCTTCATGCGCCGCGCCGCCGTGGCCGAGACCCTGGCCCACCTCGTCCTGCTCGAGTCCCGCGGGCAAGTCCGGCGCACCGGCCTGCCGTGGGCGTGGGAGGCCGCATGACCGGCCAGCCGCCGACCGGCCGCCGTCGTTGCAGCCGGCGGCGGCGGAAGGCCAGGGCGTTCAGGCCGGCGCGGCAGACCGGCGCGACGAGGTCCCGGTACAGCGCGACGGCTACCCGTACTGGTGACCAAGGTCGTCTGGACGTCTCCCCTGCTCGTCGCCCTGCGACCCCGGGTCGAGGGGGCTGCGACACGTCCCGACCTCGGGACCGGCGATCTTGGCCTCCAACCACACGTCCTTCTACGACTGGCTGGTCCTGCCGCTGGTCGTGCGCCGCCGCATCATCTTCCTCGCCAAGAGCTCCTACTTCACCGGACGCGGCCTGCGCGGCCGGCTGCGCCGCCATTTCTTCACCGCCTGCCGCCAGGTGCCCGTCGACCGGTCCGGCGGCGGAGCAGGGGAGGCCGCTTTGCGCACGGCCGTGCGCCTGGTCGGCGAGGGCCAGCTGCTCGGCGTGTTCCCCCCCAGGGCACGCGCTCCCCGGATGGCCGGCTCCACCGGGGCAGGACCGGCGTGGTCCGCATGACCGCGCACAACGGCGCCCCCGTTGTGCCCCGGGCGAGACCCATCGATGGCCTTGTCCCAGTCTGCCCTGTCCGAGTTGCTCGAGCCAGCCGTTCCGCATCGGGCGACGGCGTCGGCATGATCCGCGAGTCGGTCCGCACGGTCTTGCAGGACCTCATGTCCGTCATGGAACGGACGGGACAAGCGCAGATCCAGACCACCCAGAAGTACCTCCACACCCTCGCCGACACCGACCAACGCAACCTCGATGCTCTGTGCCGCGTCCAGACCAGGCGCCCGTAAGTCCTCGAGCCCGACGCAGGGCGGTTACTCGCCGAGGAGCCGGAGGAGTTCGGCGCCGAACTTGGGCGCGAGTCGCCCCTGGGCCAGCAATTGGGTGATCTCGACCGGTGACTGCGGCGGGTTCCTCAACCTGAGGGACATGCCTTCGACCGCTGACACCACCAGCTCCCGGGCGGCTGCGAGCCGGTCACGTAGGAACCGGTCCGGCTTTCCGACCGCCGCTCCTGCGGGACGAGACCGGACAGGACGATCCGCCAAGAACATACATTCACGCATGTAGGTATGCTGGGCGGGTGACAGGACAAGAAGAGCGATCCGCTGCGACCCGCCGGGTTCTTCTCGACGCGACGGTGGCATGTTTGGTCGAGCACGGTTACCACGGGACGACCAGCGTGGCTGTGGCGAACAAGGCCGGCTTGTCGCGCGGCGCCCAGCTCCACCACTTCGGGACTCGCGACGACATGGTGGTTGCCGCGGTCGAGCACCTCGCCCAGAAGCGCCTGGAGAGCATGTCCGCCAGCCTCGACCGCATGGCTACTGAAGACGTGGAGCGGCCCGGGGCGAAGGAGCGGCTGGCGCGCGCCGCCCTGGACCTGTTGGCCGAGGCTCTCTCCGGTCCTCTCTATGCGGCCACGCTGGAGCTGTGGGTCGCGAGCCGGGCGAACGCTGCCCTGCGGGAGAAGCTGGTCCCAGCCGAGCTCCGGGTCGATGCCGAGCTCCGGTCTGTGTGTCGCACGTGGGTCACCGATGACCCGGTCCTTGTCCGTCTCACTCTTGATCTCCTGCTCGGCAGTGGCGTGAGCGGGATGCACGCCGACCACCGCAGCAACGGCCGCCGACGGCAGGCGATCGAGGCCTGGAGCACGTTCCTGCGACAGGAGGCCACGTTGTGACCAGTCTCGAGGATCTGATCTCGACGTGGGCTGCGAAGTTCCGCACCCATCCGGACGGTTCTCGGTTGCCGGCTCACCACGCCGCGTGCCTGGGATGCGGGGAGAACAATCCGCACGGTCACCATCTCCGGGTTCATCGCGAGGGTGACGGCGTTGTTGCGCGCCACACCTTCGACGAACGCCACGTCGGCGCACCCGGCATCGCTCACGGCGGTGCCGTGGCGGCGGTGGTGGACGACTTCTACGGATTCCTGCTCTACCTCACTGACGGGCCGGCAGTCACGCGCAACCTTGTTCTCGACTATCTGGCCCCGGTCCTCCTCGGGGTTGAGTACGAGTTGCGTGCCAACATCACGCGCACGGAGGGCCGCAAGCTGTTCGTGGAGGCCACGATGTCGGAGGTTGCCACCTCGAGGCGGGTCGTCTGCTCTACCGCGCTCTTCCTGAAGGTGGACGTGGGACATTTCCTGCAGGGCGAGCCGACGGGATCGTTCGGCCAAGGATCCGGTCAGTGAGGATCCCGCTCGACGGATTCCGCTGACCAATCCGAATCGTTACCGGCTCCGAACGGCATCGCAGAAGGGCGCCTCGCGTCCTGGCCCGACGCTGCACCCGAGCCCTCGCGTTGCTGTCCCCGAGACCGACGCCCCGTATTTGCGGATGTCAGTGACTACTTCTGCGCCGGTTCTCCGCCGGGCCGGACGCGGTGGTCTGACCGCCTGTTGTGACGATGTGTGTGGACCTCGCTCTGGTGATCGGTGCCGCGTCCTCCCTCTCGCTCGCGCTACCGGACATCGCCGAGAGCACCGCGGCCACGCAGACCGAGTTGACGTGGGTGTTGAACGTCTCGCCCTGGTCTTGGCGGCCTTGCTGCTACCGGTCGGGATCGCAGCCGACCGGTGGGGACGTCGACAGTTCCTGGTTGCCGGCCTCGTCTTGTTCGCTGTCGCATCGCTGGCGTCCGGGCTGGTGGAGCAGCCGCGCACCCCACAATCACGCTGCGAGGCCTGGCCGGTATCGGGCGCCGCCGCGGTGATGCCGGCGACTCTCTCGGTCCTGGTCGACGCCTTCCCCGACGACCCGCGACCGCAGGCCGTCGCGATCGGGGCAGGGCGTCTCCGGAGCAGGCGCCATGGTGGGGATCCTGTTCTCGGGCATTCTGTTGGAGAACTTCTGGTGGGGCCTATTCGTCAGCGCGTCGGCGCCAGTGAGTCCTTCGCGAGAGCGGGTGGGAGTTGCCGATCCGCCGTTGAGGCTGAGCCGATCGGTCTGGGGCCGGCCTTCCGTTCGAGTCCCGTGAGCCTCCTGCCTGGCGAGGTACTCCTCGAGCGCGCGGCAGTCCCGACGTACGTCTCGTCGTAGCCGCAGCTCAGCCGCCATCCGGACGCTGGGAGCCGGCGTTTCGCGCACTCAGTTCTCGTACACGTTGGCGCTGACATACCAGCAGCTTCCACAGGCAACGAGGCCACCGACGAGCCACCACATGAGGTAGCGGACCACGTCGAAGAAGGCCCCTGCCAGGTAGTGCCATCCGAGCCCGTTGAGGTCCGCAAAGCGCACAGCCCACCTCCCAACTGGCCGGGCAAGACGGTGGGTCCGGCGGCGGCCGAAGTGCGGAGCGAAGACGTGGGGCTGACACTGCGCCGAGTTACATAGGAAGGAAAGGGTAATCGTCTGGCCTCAGGCAAGTTCAGACACGAGAACGGTGAGGTGGCGAAGCATGGGGACCGCTATCGATTGCTCCTCGACGGTCAGGGATCTCCAGGCCGCTGACAACCGGTTGGCAACGAGGGCGCGCTTGGCCGCAAGGAGCTGCTCCCCACGCTCCGTCAGCCTCAGGACGCGCCGGCGTCGATCGTCGTCGGCCGGGACGCGACTCAGCAGCCCGGCTGCTTCCAGCCCGGCCGCCTGCTGGGTCACCGTCGGTTGGCTCAGCAACGTGTACGCCGAGATGGCGGCGATGCCCTCGCCACCGCAGGCCTGCACAGCATCGAGAAGGACCAACTGAGGCACGGTGACGTCGTCGAAGAGCGGCTGCAGTCGACCCCTCGTCCGGCGGGCGACCGCCAGCAGAGCCAGCACCGCGTCAGCGAACTGCTCAGCAGCGCCAGCCGTCAATTGGCTCCGCACGGCGTCAGCCCCCACCCCTTCACCACCCATGCGCACTCCCCTACGTCGAGAACAACACGCGGACCGGACCGGTGCCGACACTGAACGACAGTCCGCCCTGACGTCACGCTACCGGCCCAACCCAGCGGACTGCGGCTTCGAGCAAGGGCACGCGCCGGTCTGGTTGCCAGCGTTCTTGCATAAGGATGGTATATAGTTTCACTATGTTGTTTCCCGCGGCTAAGCGTGCAGAAACGGTGGCGGCGGTTCTCGAGCAGCTCTCGCGTGTGATGCGGCGACTCGCCACGACCGGTGGCCTCGGGCTCACGGCGGCTAGCGTGCTGACGCGACTGGACCTAGACGGACCCCAGCGTCTGACCGACCTTGCCGCCAGCGAAGGGGTCTCGCAGCCCAGCATGACTCAGCTCGTCTCCCGGCTCGAGCGCGAGGATCTGGTTCAACGCGCTCCCTCCCCGGAGGACGGCCGGGTGGTGATCGTCACGGTCACCGGCGCGGGCCGGAATTTGGTGGCCGAGCGGCGACTAGAACGAGCAGCGGCGCTGGAGGCCCTGCTCAACGAGCTTGATCTCGACGAGCAGGCAGCGATCAGCCGGGCGCTGCCGGCATTCGCGCGGCTGGCCGACCTCGCCAACGTCCCAGCTGTTTCCGGACGGGCTGACCGTCCGCGTCCCGGAGGAGTCAGATGACAGCCCCACACGCACCGCACGAACCCCTCGCGAGCCCGTTCCGCCAGCCCCGGGCGGTGTGGGCGGTCGCCTTCGCCTGCGTCATCTCATTCATGGGAATCGGTCTGGTCGACCCCATCCTGCCCGCGCTGGCGCACGACCTGCGCGCGACACCGAGCCAGGTGTCGCTGCTGTTCACCAGCTACCTGATCGTGACCGCGGTGGCCATGCTAGTGGTCGGTCCGATCTCCAGCCGGATCGGTGCGAAGCGCACGCTGGTGCTCGGCCTGATGATCATCGTGGTGTTCTCCGCCCTGGCCGGAACGTCGGGAACCATCAACGGCATCGTCGGTTTCCGCGCCGGCTGGGGGCTGGGCAACGCCCTGTTCATCGCCACCAGCCTGGCCGTGATCGTCTCGTCGGCCACCGGCGGCTTCGCGGGGGCCATCATCCTCTACGAGGCCGCCCTCGGGCTCGGTATCGCCGTGGGACCACTGTTGGGCGGCGAGCTCGGCAGCATCAGTTGGCGGGGACCATTCTTCGGGGTCGCCGTCCTGATGGGCATCGCCCTGGTGGCCACCATGCTGTTCGTCCCGTCGCAGCCGAAGCCCGCACGGCCGACCCCGTTCAGCGCGCCACTGCGCGCGCTGCGCCATCGCGGGCTGCTCACCATGGGATTGGCTGCGCTGCTGTACAACTGGGGCTTCTTCACCATGCTCGGGTACGCGCCCTACCCGATGGAGCTCAACGCGCACCGGCTCGGTCTGGTGTTCTTCGGCTGGGGCCTGCTGGTGGCCATCTTCAGTGTGTTCGTCGCACCGCGTATGCAGGGCCGCTTCGGCACCGCCCCGGTGCTGTATGCAAACCTCGCCGCACTGTCCGTTGTGCTCGCCGTGATCGCGGTCGGGGTGGACACGCCGTCAGTGGTGATCACCGCCGTCGTGGTCAGCGGCGCTTTCATCGGCATCAACAACACGCTCACCACCCAGGCGGTCATGCTCGTCTCGCCCGTCGAGCGACCGGTCGCGTCCTCGGCCTACGGGTTCGTCCGGTTCATCGGCGGCGGACTCGCGCCCTACGCAGCGGGCAAGCTGGCCGACCACTACGACCTCAGCGTGCCGTTCTTCGTCGGTGCCGGGGCGATCGCCCTCGCCATTATCGTGCTGGCCACCGGCCACCAGCTGCTCGCCGCCGCCGAGTCGGGGCAGTCCGCCGGAGAACCGATCACCTCAACCGAGGAGCCTGTCGAGCCGACCCTGGTCCGCCTCGATGCGACGCCCGGTAGGCAACACCGGCCAGTCGTCATCGCGATCGCCGCGGCCGAGGACGCCCGTGACCTCGTCGCGGCCGCGGCCGAATTGGCCCGAATGACGGGGAGTCCAATCGAACTCGTTCACGTTCACGAGACCACCATCGTCGAGGAGTTCGCCATCGACGCGGCGGACTGGGGCTGGGAGCGGCAAGCCCTGCGTCGCCACATCGACTGGCTCACCCAACACGGAAGCACCGCGAGCGGGCTGCTGCTGCACAGCGTTGGCGACCACGCCGCTGCTGGGCGGGTCCTCGCCCGACACGCCAACAACGTCGACGCGCGAACGGTAGCGATCGGCAACTCCCCCCACGGAGCTGCTGTGCAATTCGCGGAGGGAAGCCTGACACACGCACTGATCGCCAGCGCGCGGTGCCCCGTGGTCCATCTTCGTCCCGGCACAACCGCCCGCGAACTCACGGCCGACGACTTCGGGGAGTCGATCCGGCCCTGACCGACGGGTCGCGATCGGCCGCGGGAGACTCAGTCCGGGCGCCGGTTCGCCGAGCCAGCCCCGCCTCCTGCGCCCCTCGGCGGCGGCCACGGGCCGTAACTGCGGCAACTCCAGGAACGGAACCAGACCCAAACGGTGCTGACAGACGTCGAACCGGTCGAGGTCGACGTCCCACGCGACCGCGAGGGCACCTTCGATCCACGGATCGTGAAGAAGCGGCAACGCCGCCTCGATAGAGTCGACCAGATCGTGTTGTCGCTGACCGCGCGTGGCCTGACCACCGGTGAGGTCGCCGCACACATCGCCGATGTCTACGGCGCGAGCATCAGCAAGGACACGATCGGCCGGATCACCGAGAAGGTGACCGCGGAGATTGTCGAGTGGCAGCACCGACCACAGGAATCCGCCGTCTACCCGGTGATCTTTATCGACGCGATCATGGTCGAGGTGCGCGACGGCCAGGTCACTAAACCTCGATCCACCGATGAGGTTGGTCGGGTGAGCGCGTCGTGAAGTGAGAATGCCCTTACGTGCTGGGAAAATCTGTCTTGTCTAGGGACCGATTTCCACCACCACGAAGGGCATCTCGTAGATGCAACTCTGCCACACGCCCCGTGCCACGTCGGCGGTGTTCGATGATCCGAATCTCGTGTCGTCGGCCGGGCTGGTCCCGGTCCTCGCGCTGGCCCGGTCCGCCGGGCTCCACGAGCTCGCTCAGCAGCACTTGTCGGTGCCAACGTACAAGGGCGCCAACTCCGGTCTGAAGGTCGCCTCCCTGGTCGCTGGGATGGTCGCAGGCGCGGACTCCATCGACGACATGGCGCTTCTTCGTCATGGCGGGATGGGCCGGGTCTTCACCAGCGCCTACGCGCCCTCGACGCTGGGATCGTTCTTGCGGTCGTTCACGTTCGGCCACGTCCGCCAGCTCGACGCTGTCGCCTCCCGGTTCCTGACCCGGCTGGCCGACCAGGCACCGATGATCACTGCGGGCCAGGAGTCGACCCAGCGGGTGATGGTCGACATCGACGACACCATCTTCGAGGTCCACGGCCACGCCAAGCAGGGCTCAGGCTACGGCTACTCCGGGGTCCGCGGCCTCAACGCGCTACTCGCCACCGTGTCCACCAAGGACACCGCGCCGCTGATCGTGGCCCAACGGCTCCGCAAGGGATCGTGCGGTTCACCACGGGGTGCGAAGCGTTTGGTCGCCGACGCGTTGAAGACCACCCACCAGCTCACAGGTGCCTCCAGCCTGCGACCGCTGGTGCGCGCGGACTCCGCGTTCTACGGACACCCGAGCATCGCAGCCGCGCTCAAGGCCGGCGCAGACGTCTCGGTCACTGTCCGCCTGGACAACCGCATCAAGGCCGCGATCACCACGATCGCCCAGGACGCCTGGACCCCGATCGAGTACACCGACGCCGTGTTCGACGAGCAGACCAAGACCTGGATCTCCCGCGCCGAGGTCACCGAGATTCCCTTCACCGCGTTCGCTGCGCAGAAGAAGACCAACCACGTGCCAGGACGGCTGGTGGTGCGCCGGATCCCGGACCTCAACCCGGGCAGCAAGGACGGCCAGGACACCCTGTTCGACACCTGGCGCTTCCACGCCTTTTTCACCACCACCGCCCCGGTCGTGGCCGACACGGTGGCCGCGGACAAGACCCACCGTGGCCACGCGATCATCGAACAGGTCCACGCCGACCTGAAGAACTCCGCGCTGGCTCACCTGCCCTCAGGGCAAGTTCACCGCGAACGCAGCCTGGCTCGTGCTGGCCGTGATGGCGTTCAACCTGACCCGAGCCGCCGCGACCATCACCGGCCCGGGACTCGCCAAGGCCACCACCGCGACCATCCGCCGCAAACTCATCGCCGTGCCCGCCCGAGTGGCATCCTCCGCGCGAAGAGTGACCCTTCACCTCCCAACCGCGTGGCCCTGGGAGACCGCCTGGACCGAGCTCTTCACCCGGGTCTGCGGACCACCACCGGCATCGACGACCTGACCACCCCAGCCGACACGGCACGACGACCAACCTGGAACGACCTGGCAGCGAGGCCAGACCAACAGCCACGCCCACGCACCCGAGAACCCCTCGTCAGCGACCGCGGACGCTCAACCCCAGCTCATCGGTGGATCGAGGCTAAAGCGCCGTTCTACGTCGTCAACGGGGTCACCGCTGCCGGGAGCGCGACATCCTCGGGATCTGGGCCGGCGAGGGTGCGAAGTTCTGGCTCAAGTTCGACGTGTTCGACGACGGCTGCAGTCGACCCCTCGTCCGGCGAGCGACCGCCAGCAGAGCCAGCACCGCGTCAGCGAACTGCTCAGCGCCAGTCGTCGATTGGTTCCGCACGGCGGTTGCGTGGATATCGCCCTGCTCATTGGGCAATGTTGCTCATTGGGCAGCGACCCCCATACTGGGTACATGGAGCGTGGATTGCGGGATGTGAAACGCGAGGCGACGGCTCATGCCCTGGCCCAAGCGGCGTTCGAGCTGACCCGTGAGCGGGGTCTGTTCGGTTTCGTCACCGCAGACGTGGTCGAGCGGGCTGGGTACTCCCGTCGCACGTTTGCGAACCATTTCTCCTGCAAGGAGGAGGCGGTCGCCTCGGTGGCCTTCAGCCGCATTGACGATGTCGGTGCGATCTTGTCAGGCCTACCGGCGGACCTCCCGTTGCCCGACGCTCTCCTCGCGGTGATGCGGGAGCAGTTTACGGCCGACACGCTGGTGTCGATGCGGGAGTTGCTGGCGATGGCTCGGCAGTACCCGACGCTCGAGCCTTACGTTCTGGGTGTCCAGCAACGGATGCGCCAGTCTGCCCAGGAGTTGTTGGGATCGTTGGCTGGGGACCGTTACCCCGGCATCTACGTGCCATTGCTCTTCGGAGCCGTGTACGGCGCCGTCACGGCCGCCCTGGAGGGCACCCTCGACGTGCGACTTGACGGTGACCGCGACGCTTCGCCGGGCGCGATGGACTACACCTCCTTCCTCGACATCACCTTCGACTACCTGCGTACCGGCTTCTAGCCACACGCAGTTCCCCCACTGAGGAGAAACAGCCCGCATGTCTACGTTCCTGTACCGGCTCGGGCGAACTGCCTTCGGTCGCCCCTGGTTGTTCATCGCGGGCTGGCTGGCCGTGCTCGCGGTGGTCGTGGCCGGCTTTGCCATCAACGGCGTGAGCGTGAGCTCGGAGATGAAGATCGAAGGCACCGAGGCGCAGACCGTTCTCGACCGTGTCACCGCGGAGCTCCCCCAAGCCTCGGGGGGCCAGGCAAGTGTGGTCTTCACCGCCCCTGAGGGTCAGCGTCTCGACACCCCGGAGCGCCTCGCGACGATCAGCAACACCGTCAACGAGATCTACGCGCTCAAGCAGGTCGTCAACCCCCTCGACGCGGCGCTGGGCGCCCCTGCCGACGCCCCCGGCGTCGGACCAGGCGGCCCAGGCGAGCCGGGACCAGGCTCCGGCTCGCAGCCGGGGAACACCCCCGCTGCTGGGCCGAATCAGGGCCAGGCGCTGCCGTACCAGCCGCTGGTGGTCGACGGAAGACCGGTGCCCGGCGTGCTGGTGTCATCGGACGCCCAGGTGGCGCTCTTCCAGTTCCAGTTCAAGGTCGCGACGTTCTCGCTGACCGACAAGGACGTCACCGCAGTCCTCGACGTGATCGACCGCTCCGAGACCGGCTCGGACATCACGGCCCTGCCGAGCGACACACTGAAGGCCTTGGAGGTTCCGGTCGGGGTCGGCGAGGTCATCGGGCTTGCGGTCGCGGCGATCGTGCTGGTGCTGACCCTCGGGTCGCTGGTCGCAGCCGGACTGCCGCTGATCACCGCCCTGGTCGGGGTCGGGATCGGCGTCGGCGGCGCCTACGCCCTGTCGACGATGGTGACGATGAACTCCGCGACCCCGGTGCTCGGGCTGATGGTCGGCCTCGCCGTCGGAATCGACTACGCGCTGTTCGTCGTGAACCGTCAGCGACGCCTGATCCTCGACCGGGGCCTCACCGCACGGGAGGCAGCCAGCAGGGCCGTCGGGACCGCAGGCAGTGCCGTCTTCTTCGCAGGACTCACCGTCCTCATCGCGCTCACCGCCCTGAGCGTCATCGGCATCGCGATGCTCACCACCATGGCACTCGTGGCGGCCACCACCGTCGCGTTGGCCGTGCTCATCGCCCTAACCCTCCTGCCGGCGCTGCTGGGCCTGGTCGGAGAGCGGATCTGCTCACCCAAGGCCCGGGAGCGGCGTCGCGCGAAGGTGGAGGCGGAGTCCCACAGCGTGGCCGACCACTGGGTGAAGGGCGTGATCAGGTTCAGGTGGCCAGTGATCGCTGTCGTCATCGCCACCCTGGGTATTGCCGCCATCCCAGCCGCGAGCATGGACCTGGGTATCCCCACCGGCGCCACCGCGAACAAGGACACCGCCGCCCGGCAGAGCTATGAGGCAATCTCACGTGGCTTCGGCGAGGGCTTCAACGGCCCCCTCCTGGTCACCGCAGAGCCGACCACGACCGGCGCCTCGATCACCCCCGAGCTCACCGCCACCCTGACCAAGGAGCTCCAGCAACGCGACGACATCGTGCTGGCAGCACCCGTCGGCACCAGCGAAGCGGGCGACCTGCTCGTGTTCAGCGTCATCCCCACCTCCGGACCCAGTGACGCTGCCACCAGCGACCTCGTGAACTCACTGCGTGAGCCGGGCAACCCCATTGCCCAGCACAACCAGGTGAGCCTGGGCGTGACCGGCTTCACCGCCATCAACCTGGACATGTCCGAGAAGCTCGCGGGCGTGCTGCCCCTCTACCTCGCGATCATCGTCGTGCTCTCGCTCCTGATCCTGATGCTGGTCTTCCGCTCGGTGATCGTCCCCATCAAGGCCACCATCGGCTTCCTGCTCAGCATCCTGGCCACCTTCGGCATCACCACCGCCGTCTTCCAATGGGGCTGGCTCAGCGGCCTCTTCGGGTTCGACACCGGCGGCCCACTGATGAGCTTCATGCCGATCATCGTCACCGGCATCCTCTACGGCCTCGCCATGGACTACCAGGTCTTCCTGGTCTCCTCCATGCGCGAGTCCTACGTCCACGGTCACCACGGAAGGCACAGCGTCATTCACGGTTTCGATCAGGCCAGCCGGGTCGTGGTCGCAGCCGCCGCCATCATGATCTCAGTGTTCTCCGGCTTCATCTTCAGCCACGACATCATGATCAAACAGGTCGGGTTCGCCCTCGCCACGGGCATCCTCATCGACGCCTTCATTGTCCGGATGACCCTCGTCCCGGCACTCATGGCGATCTTCAGCGAAAAAGCATGGTGGCTGCCCCGCTGGCTCGACCGCCTGCTGCCGAACCTCGACGTCGAGGGCGACAAGCTCCTGACCATGCTCAACGAGCAGTCCGAGACCGCCCGACGGCGAAGGATTGAGATCCGGAACTGACGGTCATGCAGCCAAGGTTCCGACTCATGTGGCAGGTGAGTCAACCGACGCGACCCACGACCCCGCACACCGAGCTGGACCGGCCGACTGCGAATGCGCGCGCGTGCCGATGACTACATACGCTGCTTGCTGACCCACCAGTCTCGCGCCGGAACCTCACCGCCGCCTTCGAGACGACGTCGAAGGCGGCCATGACGGCCAACGAAGCGGGTACGGGCCATCAACTCGGAGGATACGCAGCGCCTCGTTGGCATGGCCCCCATCCGCAGCTCACTACCGATCACCCCCAGCACCGACGATCGGGCCCGATCACGAGGGTGCCCCGTCGCGGCGGCAACCCCCGGGAGCCTTCTGTGAAGGCCGTAGGCGGAGGCCAGGTCACCCCATCGGCGTCGAAGAGCAATCGGTACCCGAGGTGGTGCTCGGCGTCGAACTGACGCTGCCGGGCGATTGTCGGTGACGTTGTCGCGACTGATCCCTGGTTACGTCGGCCGCCGTGAACTCGGCGGCCTGGTCACGGAATTGGCAGCTCTGCGCGGTGCAGCCTCGTCATCGACCTTCTACTGCGTCGGGGTGCCACATCTGGGTCGGCGAGCATCTACGAACGGGGTACGCGCGTGGGTGTCGTGCCGGTTGGGTCAGTGCCCTGGGTCACATCGCTATCGTCTTCGTGGTCGAAGTCGTCACCGTAGTCTGCATCAGGATCGACGCCGCTCTCGAAGGCGCGTGTGAGGTTGTCGGCGGCGCTGTCGTGGTGCGTACCGCGACGAAGGGGCGTCTCTCGGAGAAAGAGCAAGACGAGGAACCCGATAATCGCGAAGGGCACGGCAGCCAGGAACGTTGTCTGCAGCGCGTCGGCGAAACCGCTTGTGACAGCGGTATGGATCGGTTCGGGGAGCGCAGCGATCTGGTCGGGGCTCCCCAGTTTGGTGGCACCGCCGACTGCCTTGCCGGGCGGCACCCCCGCCGCCTTGAGCTGGGCGGGAATGGTGTCACGCAACCGGTGGGTGAGCAGTGCCCCGAAGACTGCCACGCCAAGTGCGCCGCCCAGTGAGCGGAAGAATGTAGCGCCGGAGGTGGCGACGCCGAGATCCTTATGTTCGACCGCGTTCTGCGTAGCCAACACCAGGACCTGCATGACCATGCCGATGCCGAGTCCGGTGACGAGCATGTAAACACCGGCCAGGGTGAGGGAGGTGTTCTCATCAAGAAGGCTCATCAAGAAGAGTCCGACGGTCGTGATGAGGAGTCCCAGGAGAGGAAAGACCTTGTAGCGACCGGTCCGGGTGATGATTCGTCCCGAACCGATCGATGTCACCAACAGTCCGACCATCAGCGGCAGGGTCAGCAGGCCTGACGCGGTGGGGGTCTCTCCCTTGACGATTTGCAGGTATTGAGGCAGGAAGATGATCGCGCCGAACATCGCCACACCGACGGTGAACCCCGCAAGGCTGGTGATCACGAAGGTGTGATTCGCGAAGAGATGCGGAGGCATGATCGGTTCGACGACACGTCGCTCCTGCCATACCGCGAGCGCGAGCATCAAGAGCGCAAGCGCACCGAGGAGGTACGTCCAGCCAGAGTTCCAGGCGAACTCCTTGCCCCCGAGCGACAGCATGAGCAGCAGGGAGCTGACACTGCCCACGATGAAGAACGCCCCAAGCCAATCGATGGCATGTTGACGACGAGGGAAGGGGAGCTTCAACACCCGTTCGGTGACAACCAGCGCGGCGATCCCGACCGGAATCGGCGCCCAGAACGTCCATCGCCAGGATAGGTGCTCGACGAGGAAGCCGCCGAGCAAGGGGCCTGCGACGGTGGCGAGACCGAACACGGACCCGATGTATCCCTGGTAGCGCCCTCGCTCGCGAGGACTGACCACGTCCCCGATGATCGCTTGGGAGAGAGCCATGAGTCCGCCGACCCCCAGACCCTGGACGGCGCGCGACCCGATCAGTTGCGGCATGTTCTGCGCAAAGCCGGCGGCCAGCGAAGCCACGAGGAAGATCCCGATGGCGGACTGGAACATGATCTTTCGGCCGTAGAGGTCGGATAGCTTGCCCCAGATGGGAGTAGAGGCCGTGGACGCCAAGAGGGTGGCGGAGACCACCCAGGCCAACTGCTCCTGTCCACCCAGCTCGCCGACGATGGTGGGCAACGCGGTCGCCACGATGGTTTGGGATAGCGCCGCGACGAGCATCCCCAACATCAGGCCGACGAAGACGGTAAGGATCTGCCGGTGCGACAGGATCGGCATTCGAGAGCCCTCGTGCGTCGACGTGTCGCTGGAGGGTGTGGGCGCGGCTGATGCCTCGGTCATTGAATGCGAACTCCTCTGCGTGGTGGCCGTGGTGCTGTTTCCGCTGTCGTTGACCCCGGAGGGGCGGGGGTCGCGTCTTCCAGTTCGGCCATGTCTCGGTTGAACTTGCCCAGGAGGCGGGCGAAGTCCTCCTGGTCCTTGGAAGGCCATGAACCCAGAATGCCGCGCACCGCTTCGCGTCGCCTGGCCCTCGTCGCAACGAGCGACTCTTCCCCAGCCGCAGTAAGCGTCATACGACAGGCGCGACGGTCCTCCGGGTCCGGTACGCGCGTAGCCAACCCGGCCCTCTCCAAGTGGGCAACTTGCCGACTAATAGTCGAGGCGTATAGTCTGAAGTAGCTGGCCAACTCCCCCGGCCGCTGGGGTCCTCGATCGTAGATCAGACCCAGAATCGCGTACCCGGAGCGTTCGAGCGGACGACCACCGTCCGGGCCGCGTCCATGCAGGTGAACCTTTTGCGTGCGTCGCACAAGCAAGATCACCTGACGCTCGACCTGACTCAAGACATCGGATCGCGTGGCCTCCTCGTCTATAAGAGCCGTCGAGAGCTTCTGATCGTTCGACAAGGACTACTCCTCGGGACGGCTTGAATGCCGCGATGGTCCGGGAAGGAAAGGCCACCCATGGCCTCGGGTGCGTTGAGGGGGAAGTGGTTCATCCAGTTCGGTCCTCGGCTCTAGCAGTTCAGGCCGCTCGACAGCCAGGAAGTCCTCCATGGTTACGAGCCCGCGCGCCACTTCACGTCGCAGCCTCAACTCGGCGAACAACCGGATCCGGGGTGCCGGCGTGTCCTGCACCCATTCCATGTACATAAACTGACCCGCGCACCAGCAACTACCGCAGGCCACCAGGCCCCCCATGCACCACCAGAGAAAGTATCGAGTCAGATCGATGAGCGCGTAACTCATCTGCTGCCAACCGATGCCATGCAGATCCGCGTACCTCATGGCCCACCTCCAACCAGGGACCGGGCATACACCCAGGCGCCGAACGACCGTGCGGAACGAAGCCTTCAACCGCAAGATACCCGTGATTACATAGGAGGAAAAGGGTATTCGATAGGCTGATTCACGCCAGGTCCGCGAGGTGCCGCAACGATGGAACCACCAACGCTTGCTCCTCGGCCGCGGGCGCGATCCAGGCGACTGACAATCGATCAGCCACCACCCCCTCCTTGGCCGCCAGCAACTGCTCGCCGCGCTCCGTGAGGGCCAGGAGCCGGCGGCGCCGATCGTCGTCTGCCGGGACGCGGCGCAAAAGGCCGTTCGCCTCCAAGAACGCCGCCTGTTGGGTCACGGTCGGCTGACTCAGGGCGGTGTAGTCAGAAATTGCGACAATTCCCTCGGCGGCGCAAGCCTGAACAGCATCGAGAAGGACGAGTTGGGGAACGGTAACGTCCTCGAACAGGGGCTGCAGCCGACCTCGGATGCGTCTTACCACGGCAAGAAACGCCAGGGCCGCGTCGGCGAAGTCCTCCGGGCCACGCGGGGCGCGGGACGGCTGCAACGTTGAGGTCATCAACTGCATCCATGAGGCGACGCCTACGTGACTCCTCGGCGTCCGGGATCTTCCCGGCCCCGCCCGGGGTGGACATGACCGAGCTGTTCCTGCCCATGCTCATCATGAGTGACGCACCTCGGCACACCCAGCCGCGTCATCTGGTCAGCAAGGCCTTCACCGCGCGCCAAATCGCCCGGGTCGAGGCGCGCGTCCAGACCCTCGTCAACGACCTCCTCGACCAAGTTTCCGGCCCACGCTGCTGACCGCATCGTTAGAACGCGGACTCGTCGGCGACCCCGAAAGCCGCGAGGAGATGGCCATCGAGCCCTGGCGGCAGGCCACCAAGACCTACCGGGGCGGGCGCATGGTCATCGACGAACTGACTGAGAACCCGCCAACCGAAGGAGTAGCCCACGCTGTCCGCACGACCGCGCGCCACGACTGGGCAGCCATGGCCATCGCAGCCGGGCTGGCCAGTGGCCTCGACGAACCAGCGATTCGAGTGGGCCACCGCCTCGAGATCGAAGCGCGACGGAGCAACCAGCTTGCAGAACACACCGCGGCACGCGAGCCGCGACCGCGAAACGTGCTGAGCAAGATCAAGACGATCAGCCGTTAGGAGGTAAGCGCGAGTCGTTTCGACTACCGCTGGTCGGCGAACACCGCGAGCAGCCTCGGCGAGGATTTAGAACCAAGCCCCGCCCAGGGTGACGTCCCCTTGCTCCTATGTCAAGCAGCTGTCGCTGTCGACGCTGTGTTGGCCTCGGCGTCGGTCGTGAGGGCCTTGAAGACGACGTCGGATAGCCGTCTCTTGAGCGCTCTGATGGACTCGGCCTTGTTGTCTCCGGCGGCGCGCCGGCGCTCAAGGTAGGTTTTCGCGTCCGGGTGGTAGTGCGCTTGGGTGATGGCGATGCGATGGATCGCTGCGTTGATCTGTCGATTGCCGGTGCGGCTGAGTCGGTGTCGTTCGTTGTTCCCTGACCAGACGGGAAGCGGTGCGGTGCCGTTGTGGCGGGCATAGGCGTGCCGGGATCGGAAGCGTCGGACGCCGGCGGTCTCGCCGAGGATCTTGGCCGCGCTCAAGGTCGCACAACCGCAGATCTCCAGGAGTGCGGGTGCCTGCGCGCGCACCAACTGTTCCAGTTCTTGGTCGAGCTCCAGGATCTCGGCGGTGAGCAGTCTGCATCGCTCGACCAAGCCGCGTGCCAGCCGGGCGACGGTGCCATCCTCGCGGGTGAGGTGTTGCAGGATCGCCTTCAGATGCTTGGCTCGCCACAGGGAACGAGCTGGTGGCGCCCAGGCTGGGTCCAGCTCGTGCAGGTGCCACCGCAGCCGGTTGATCGCTCGGGTGCGCTCAGCCACGAGGTCGTCGCGATGGTCTGCCAGCAGTCGGACCTCTCGGGCCGGCCCGTCGAGGCTGGCGGTGGGAAGGTTCGGTTCGCGCAGTGCTGCTCGTGCCACCGCCAGTGCATCGATGGGGTCTGACTTGCCGTAGGTACGGGCGCCGTCTCGAGCGTGGGCCATCATCTTCGGAGGAACTCTGACGATCCGCTCACCAGCTCCGAGGAGGTCGCGCTCGAGTCGCCGCGAGAGATGGCGGCAGTCCTCGATTGCCCAGGTTCGGGCGTCGCCGAACTGCTCGGCCCAGCACAGCAACTGCAGGTGATCAGCTGTTGTCGTGCCCGTTGTTCGTTCGCCCAGTTTGGGGACTGCTGCACGAACGGGTGACAGTTTCGGTTAGGCCGCTTGGATCGCGGTTGTCATCATGATCAACTCGTATTCGACAGGGTCAATCGTCCGAGAGCGGCCTGTCGACGGCGTCGGTGGTAAGTCTTCTCGATCCACGTCACTATCGCGATCCGCAGATCCTCACGCGTCGCCCACGCCCGTCGGTTGAGGACGTTCTTCTGCAGCAGCGCGAAGAACGACTCCATGGCTGCGTTGTCACCAGCTGCCCCAACGCGACCCATGGAGCCGACCATCGAGTGACGGTTGATCGCGTGGACGAACTTCCTGCTTCGAAACTGCGACCCGCGGTCGGTGTGAACCACACAGCCGGCCACATCACCGCCTTCGATGCGGCGGCGAGCAACTGCGTTGTTCAGCGCCGCGACCGCCAGCGACGACTTCATCCGTGAGTCGATCGAGTAGCCCACGATCCGGTTGGAGTACACGTCCTTGATCGCGCAAACGTAGAGCTTGCCTTCGCCGGTCCAGTGCTCGGTGATGTCCTATGCCGACCTTGGAACTATGCCGACCATTTCAGCGGTCGCGCAGGTCAACGGTGATGCTGAGGTTCGGAAGGTCGGCATAGTCGCGTAGTCGTG
>NZ_LMFI01000007.1 GCF_001426745.1 Nocardioides sp. Root140 | reverse complement strand
CGACCCACAGGGCTCGGCGGGGGACTGGGCCGACACCGCCGGCGAGAACCTTCCCTTCGACGTCGCCCAGGACACCAACCCCGAACTCCTCGCCCAGCTGCGCAAGCTCGACTACGACATCGTCCTGGTCGACGCGCCCGGCAGCCTCCAGGACGACAGCGTGCTCCGCACCGTCGTCGCCGAGGCCGACTTCGTCATCCTGCCCACCGAACCGGCCGCCCTCTCCATCCGGCCGCTCCTGCGCACGGTGAACGACCTCGTCAAGCCCACCGGCACGCCCTATCGAGTGCTGCTCAACAAGTGCGACGGGCGAACGCCAGGCCGCACGATCGACGCCGCCGGCCTCCTCGACAGTCTCGGCCTCGCGCGCCTGCGCGCATACGTCCGCCTCTACGCAATCCATCAGGACGGCCCCATCACCGGGCAGGTCGTCACCCAGTACCAACCGGCCGGATCGGGACAGCTCGCCATCGACGACTTCACGAAAGTCACAGACGAGCTGCACAAGATCTGGGAATCCAAGGAAGAAGAAGCCGCGGCTGAGCTGAAGGTGGCCCACTGATGGCACGCGCGAACCTGGGAAACATGCTCGCCGGCATTCAGGAGAAGGACCGAGCCGAATCAGCAAGCGAGAAGGCTGTGACCCCGGTGGTCTCCATTGTCGACAAAGCGACCCCGGCCGCGACGGACCCGCAGCCGGCGACCAGGGCGACAACAGCCACGACCACGCGGACCCGTACAGCGAAGTTGGAGTCCGAACTTCCCCGCTACCTCGAACTCACTCGCAAGGAAGCACGCCTCACCGACTCGCAGCTCGACGACCTCGCCGCACTCACCCGCCGCCTCAACAAGACCAGGCGGGGGAGAGGGGAGCGACTCACCGACAACACCCTCATCCGCGTCGCCGTCGACATGCTCCTGGCCAAGGAATCCTCACTCTCCGGAACCACCGAAGAAGAACTCCGAAAGTCTGTAGGTCTGTAACTAACAGACTCCCGGCTCCCGAACCACTTCGCGGCCGACTGTGCGGCAAGGCGAAGCCCACTGTGGCCGCGGTGCGACTCACGATCTGCGTGTGAGCCCGCACCGCGGCCACAGTCACGTCGTCCAGGGGCAAGAAGAAGGCCCCGGCCGTAGGGTCTCGGGTCCCCGGCCGGGGCACAGCCCGACCGTAACAGCCGCCGAACGACAGTCATCAAGAAGCTGACGTCAGCACAACGGAAACCACCCGCCGACACGGTCGAGAACACGAAGAGTCAAGTCGACCTGGGGCAGCACAACGACCCAGACGAGCACGAGCGTCGCGTAGGGCGGCCGAGGGCCGCGGTGACGGGGGGAGGGGGTCTTCTCAGGACTTCTCATGGTTTCCTATTGCGCCGGCGAGCGACGAGTCGGCGGCCCTCGGATTTGGGCTGCGCGGACCCGGGACTGTGCTGATCGATTGGCGTGGTGCATTGCCCACGAGCCGCGCCAGGCGGACGTCTACGCTCGATGACGTGCCCGACGTCATCTCCTACGACCAGCTCGACGCCCTCGAGGTCGAAGTCCTCGTCGAGGGCGTCTGGTGCTTCGGCACCCTTCACGAGTGGCGGCTCAAGGACGAACGCTGGATCGGCTGGGTCCGCTACAACACCGGACCCGGCAAGAACTGGATCGGACAGTTCGACCAGGACCTGATCCGGCCCTACACGTACGTCGACCCTCGATCGGCCGGCATCACGTCGACTGAGCGACCCTCGCGCTAGCTGAGCGGCAGACCGGCCCCCGGCAGCGGACCGCTACACGCGCCACCCCCTGCCTGTGCCGAGCCAGCGCATGCTCCGGTGGGGTGGGGCTTGCTCCCTCGTGGACAGCCCTTGGGCGCTCCGCGACTCTGGTCCGCTCGCCGACCGCTGCAAGGGCGGACATGTGGCCTCCGGCCACCCTTGCACCCGCCAGCTCCTCAGCGGACCCACGTCCTCCACACACAGGGCAGCCCACACAGGACAGCCCCCGAAACCGGAGGAGCACACCATGACCACGCACACCCAGATCCCGGACGGCACGCCGCACCTGGCCTTCTACGACCCCGCCAGCTACCTCTCCTTCGTCTGGACCGGCAACCCCGACGACGACATTCTGGTTCAGCGGGGCGGCTACGGAGAGCCGGTCATCGCCACCGTCCACCCGCTCACACCGCCGTGGGAACTCAACGCCACCGACACGATCGCGGCCTTCAAGATCATCTGCGCCCGCTGGGTCGAGACCTGGGAAGGACACTGAACACCCGGTGTGCCGGGGCCAGGGCCCCGGCACACCCACACGCCGACCCGCAAAGGACACGCCCACGGGCGAGACACCGTCAACCCGGCTCGTCGGGGAGACCCTTCTCGCACGAAGGGAACACCCCGGGACCGGGCAACAGCGGCCCGGTCAAGGACACGGCCTACGGCCGCGACACCACCACCGGAACCACCCGGGTTTCCCTGTTCCCCAACACCGAATTCTTTCATGGCCACGGACGGGTCAAGGGCGAACATGTCGCCTCCGGCGACCCTTGACTCCTTCCGGCCGTGGCCACACAGATTTCGGCAGTTGTTGGGGAACAGGGGGCGAGTGGCCCATCCAACCAACGCACACGACCAAGGGGAGCAAGCCGTGAACATCAAGGACCGCGCACAGGCGATCGCCAGGGCACAGGCAGCCCTCACGAACCTCGAAGAGCACCCAGCGACCACGCGCAATCAGCTCGGTGCAGCACGCGACCAGCTCAACATCGTCAAGAACTGGGGCACAGAGCCGCAGGTCATGGATGCCGTCTTCGCGATCGAGTGCATCGTCCTCGAGGTCTACGGCACCCCGCCCAACAAGACCGACTGACCGTCACCACCACCAGCAACACTCAACCAACAAGGAGAACCATCATGCTGAACAACACCACCGTCACCTTCGCCGGCAACCTCGTCGAGGACCCCGAGCTGCGATTCACCCCCACCGGGAAAGCCGTCGCGGACTTCCGCGTCCTGGTCAACCGACGCACCAAGAACGAAGACGGGGAATACGTCGACGCCGAGCCCACCGGCCACAGCTGCACCCTGTGGGAGAAGCAGGCCGAGCACCTGGCCGAATCCGGCCGCAAGGGGGACCGGGTCATGGTCACCGGCCAGCTGGTCACCGAGAGCTACCACGACCGCGACAGCGGCGAGAAGCGCTACAAGACCCGGATCCAGGTCGACGAGGTCGGACTCTCCCTCGCGTGGAAGCCCGCACGCGTCATCACGGCCTGACCCCCGACAGGGGCCCCCAGCGCGGGTGCCCCTCTCCGTTCTCGGGAAGGACTCACATCATGCGATGCGACACCGGCCACCAACCCGAGAACCCCGGAGTAGAGGAACCCACCCCGAGCGATTCTTCCGAATCACCTGCGAACTCACTTGGGTGGACCGAGACTGGTCGAACTCACTGACTACCGAAGGCCAACGCCATGCCCAAGTTCGATCCCGAAACTGGAGAGAAGCTCCGGTTCGATCCGGAAACTGGCGAGCAGCTTCCGCTCACTGGCGGCGACGTCCAGCGTGAGTTGGGCGACCCCGAGAGTCCTGTCGGCGAGGGCGGGGTGCAAGGTCATTCCGGATCTGGGCTTACGAGATCCAGGAAAGGTTTAGCACTTGTCGGGGTCGCGTGTTTTGTGGCCTTGGCCGTCGGCGCAGCAGGTGGTTACTTGTTCCAGCAGCAGCGAGTGGATGATTGCGCTATTGCGGTGCAGGAGTACAACGACTGGCAAGGGATTCTCTATCGCGGACTGGAGACTCAATCGAAAGACGATGACCCAGGGGCGCAAGTCCTTGAATTCGGCCAGGTCCTGGAGGACATGGACAACATCACCGACAAGTGGCGTGACGAATACGACGCCGATGACGTCCAGGAACTGGGGGAGCGTTGCACGGGCGACGACTGACATCCGGCCGCGCCTGTCAGCAACGGGACCGGACACCAGGCACAGTCATCATCACTCGCACAGCGAGGACTCTTTCACCGCCCGTAGGAATCGCGCCCGGCCCGTGGGCGTGGTGAGGGGTGCTGTGGTGGGCGGCTGGTCGGGGTGCTGTCGAGGGTCGCTCGCAGCTTCGCTCGCTCCACAGCGTTGGCAGGTGTCCACGGGGGCAGGCCTACGGGCTGGGCGTTCACGTTGATGAGGTTGGTGAGGCGGACATCTAGCTCGGAATTGTGGTGGATCCGCGTTGGACCGACCAGCTTCGTGACGTCTTGGCGGCGCAGGTTGGAGTGCTCCCGTGTTGCTTCTGTTCGGAGTGCCCGGGCACCTTGGACGCAGGCTTCGCGGGTTGCGTGGAGTAGGTCGGTCATCTCACCGGGGGAGAGGGTCTGAAGTTTGTTGTCGAGGTCCAGGGCTCTGGCTCGATAGCCGAGTTCGTTCAGCTGGCCCGTGATGTGAGCGCGTGGCAGCGTGGGGTCGACGTCGATGAGCAGTCGGGCCCCGGGTTCGAGGTCGTGCAGGCTGTCGGCGAGCTCGTGGAAGCCGGCGGCCTCGGTTGAGCAGCCGGGGATCTGGGTCGCGGTCTTCGCGAAGCGTCGTGTCAGCTGTTCTTGGGTGCGGATGAATCGGATGGCTTCGTCGGTGGTGATGCAGGGGCCGAAGGGCATCTCGTAGCTGTGGGAGCCGCGGAGGGGTGCCAGGTTGTTGGCGAGGTGGCGCTGCGCCGGCGCGAGGTCTCCGGGGCCAGGGACCAGGAGGACGCCGGTGGCGTCCAATTCGCGGACGCTGTTGGCGCTGGCGAAGTCGGCGCCGGGGTTGGTGGTGTACCACCGGGCAGTTTTCGCCAGGTAGGACACGTTGGCCCTGGCCTGGTCGACGTCACTGGGGGAGTTGCCCGTGACGAGTAGTCCGGCTTCGGTGAGGTCGTGGTCGAGGACGGTGAGGGCTTCGACGATTTCGGCCGAGTCGCCCACCAGGTGCCAGAGGCTGCCGTTGTCCCTGAGCCATGCGTCACGGTCGGGGGAGGCCGCGAGCTGGTGGGTGGCCAAGACATGGTTGGAGGCGGCTTCACGCCACCAGTGAGCTGTGGGGTCTGAGGGGGCGATGGAGAGGGCGTCGAGGGGTGAGAGCCCACCGGGCACGTAGTGCTCCCGGCTGGCCGGCATCTGGTCGAGTGTCTGCGCCAGGAGACCGATGGAACCTTTGTAGCGGCCGAGGCCTCGCCGTTGCGATCCGAACAGGATGAGCCGGCTTCGGGCGTCGTCGAGCAGGATGCTGCGACATTCGAGCGCGTTGCGGATGGCCTCGGGCTCCACTGGCAGCTCGGCCTTGCCGATGAGTGCGACGAGGGCGGTTGCGGTGTCCTCTTGGTATTCGCCGTAGGTGGTCACAGTGCGTCGACCGCCTCGAGGAGGAAGGTCCTCGCTCGGGTGAGCCGGAGGGATTCATCGAGAGATCCGGCGTGTGGCAGGCGTGCTTTCACGGCCGCGCTGAGAGCCAGGACGGGAGCAGGGTGGGTGATGGGTTCGGGTTCCATCAGTGAGACGTCGGCGGGCTTGTGTAGACCGTTGCCGCAGAACTCTGAGTGTGCGTCGCCGATGAGGTCGGCGATCAGCTGCGGATCACTGGTTTCGTGAAGGTGGTTGGAGACCTGGCGGAAGAGGACGTAGAGGTCGCAGAACTCCGGGTCGGTGTGTTCGATGAACGACATGCTGGTGGCATCCCTTCGGGGTGGCTGTTTCAAACGGTGGTGGGTCCAACATGCCCCGGGTTGGGCTGTCGGTGCGCGGCCGCGCGACGCGTTTGTGGATAACTTCCGGGTGCAGCTGCAGGGTGAAGAATCGTGTCCGGTGCTCAGGTCGTGAGGGTCTGGCCGATGGCGTCGACCACGACGGTGTCGCGGTATCGCTTGGTGCCGTTGTCGGTCTCCCAGCTGGTCGTCTCGACGTGGCCGATGACGACGATGCTGTCTCCGATGGTGCGGGCGGCGAGGGCTTCGGCTCGCCGCTTCCAGGCCTTGATTTCGTAGCGGGTGGCGTCGGCGTCGACCCACTCTTCGCCGGCCTTCTTGCGGTGGTTGACCATGACGACGGCCTCGCATACCGAGGTGTCTGTGTTGGGGGTTTTGATGAGCTCGGGTTCGGTCGCGAGCCGGCCTTCGAAGCAGATGATGATGGGCATGTCTGGGTGTCCTCTCTTGGGTGGTTTGTGGTCCTGGTTGGACCACCGCGAACCGTTCGAGAACGACGGCCTGGTGGTCCTCGAGCTTCGCCCGTGGCCACTCGGCCCCCTGCTCCCGAATAACTGCCGCCCATGCGCTCACCGGCCCGGTCAAGGGTCCGACGGAGGAGGACATGTCTTGCCCTTGACCGGGCCGGTGAGCGTGTAAGACTGGGCGGCTTCGGGAGCAGGGGAGACCCCAGCGGACCTGCACTCTGTGAGTGCCGTCCGGGCTGGCTGGTGACGGCCGTCGGCCGTCTCGTTGATGCGCTTTTTCGGAGGTCCGAGCCGCCGTTCGGCGGGCTCCTTCCAGGTCCATTCCCGTTGGCTTCGCGGGTCCCGAGCCACGGGACGCCTGACGGCGTCAGATGCGCGCTTGACCGGGAGCAAGCTAGTGCACAAGGTGCCCTTGTGCTGGACAGTCGTCCCCCGGTGGGGGAGACTGTGAGTGATGGCTCCCCTGGCGGGGAGTCGCTGCGCTAGGCGAAAGGAGCGCGTCGTGACCGACGGCGAGGCGACGACGGGACGTCGACGAGTGGGTCGCCGGCAGGAACGCCGGCCGGGGTCACCGCGCCCTCATGTGCACAAGGTGAAGGTGACCAGGGACCAGGAGGAGCTGCTGCTCGCGAAGGCGTCCGAGCGGCAGATCACCGTGTCGCGGTTGCTGTTGGAGTCGGCCATGGCGGGCGGTGCGGAGGCCGCCAAGATGCGCTCTGAGATGGCGGGGGAGTTGTTCCGAAACGCCCGGCTTCTGGGCAAGGTTGGAGTGAACATCAACCAGATCGCCAGGGCCACGAATGCGACGCTGGAGACCCAGCCGGAGACGTTGGCGGCGATGGATGCAGTGTCCCGGGTTGCGGCCCGGATGGAGGCCCTTCTCGATGGCCTCGAGGGTGGTTCCCGGAAGTGATCCCGAACGTGGTCAAGGGTGGGGACATGCGCGGGTTGATCAGGTACCTGGTCGAGACCCGGGAGGGTCGCACGGAGAACGTGCACACCGATCCGCACGTGATCTCTGGTGATGATCACCTGGTGGCTTGGCATGGGTCCGAGGTGCTGAATCTGGATGCGGCCGGGGAGATCTCGGCGTACCTCGAGGAACCCCGCAAGCTGTACGGGACCGAGGTCCGCACGAAGGTGTGGAAGGCGGATCCGGAGACGGGGGAGCGGCGACCGGACCTGGTCGTCGACCCCGACACTGGGCGCCGGGTGCAGCGCTACCGCGACGAGCACGTGTGGCACTGCTCGCTGTCGCTGCGAGCCAGCGAGGGGCCGTTGAGTGATCAGAAGTGGGACGCGGTCGCGCGAGACTTTATGGACAAGATGGGCTTCACCGAGGCAGCGGGAAAGGCTCCCTGCAGGTGGGTGGCCATCCACCACGGAACGTCAGCTGCCGGCAACGACCACATCCACATCGCGGCCTCGATGGTCCGTGAGGACGGCACTCGGTGGGAGGGCCGGTTCCGCGATTTCCGGACCGCCCAGCAGGTGGCCCGCGAGCTCGAGGTGAAGCATGGGCTGGAGCGGGTCGAGGGTCGCGAGCAGGGAACAGCGGCACGGGGAGAACAGCGCGCCGAGACCGAGCGCGCGGCCCGGTCCGGGGCGACGTCGACGGTGCCCAAGGAACTGGCACATCGGATCCGGTCGGCAGCCGTTGCCTCGACCGGGGAGGCCGAGTGGATCCGCCGGCTCCGGGACAGCGGTGTGGTGGTGAAGCCGTTCTACGCGAAGGGCACTACCGATGTGGTGGCCGGCTACCGAGCCGCGGTGAAGGGCGGCGCGGGGGAGAAGCTGGTCTTCTACGGCGGCGGGAAGCTGGGCAAGGATTTGTCCTTGCCGCGGCTCCGGGAAGGGTGGGCGGCACCGAGCATCGAGCAGGCCGAGGAGATCTCGGGCGAGTGGCAGGCAGCCTTCCGTGGCCAACCGCCCACGACCAAGAAGGGCCGAGAGCGGAGCCCGTTGGCGACCACGGCCCCGGACGTTGCGGCCGACCGCCTGGGTGCATTCAGCGAGAGGCTGCGGGCTCTGCCGCTGGATGACCGGGCAGGGTGGGCAGTGGGCGCCCGCGATGTGTCGGGGGCACTGTCGGCTTGGGCGGCATTCGACAAGACGAACTCACAGGAACTGCGCACGGCCGCGGAGGTGGTCGGCCGATCGGCACAGCTGCGCCGGCGCGCCGTGGCGCCTAGGCCGCCGACGGCGGCCAGCGGCATGGCCACCGCGTTCCTGTTCGCAGCAGCTCGAGGTGAGGACCGGAACAAGATCAAGGCGGCGGCCCTGTTGGCGCAGCTGGTGAGCGCGGTCGGCGCCCTGCGGGACTACCACCGCGAGCTGGGGCACCTGCGGCACGTCCAGGCGCTCGAGCAGGACGTGCTGGCCCGGCTGCAGAAGTTGCCGTTGCCCGGCTACCGCCCGGCCCAGCTGAGTGCGCAGGAAGAACGCGCGTGGACCGCACAGCAGGTCGCACGGCAGGGACAAGCCGCACAGGGTGAACCCGCGCGTACGCCTGGCTCGCCGCTACCGCGGCCGCTGACACCGAAGCCCGAGCAGAGGATTCCATCCACACACAAGGGAGACCGAGATGACCGTTCACGGTGACGACCCGCTCGACGACATGAGCCGAGTAGGAATGAAGGCCGGCATGGTGGCCTCGCGGCTGCTCGAGACCGCTGCCCGGGCGAAGCAGGACCAGGCACGGCAGGAGAGCGCGCGCGCCGAGCAGCGGGCCGGCGAGTTGCAGGATCGCTATCAGAGTGAGGCCGTGGTAGCTGAGCGGTATCTCGCGGCGGCGACCAAGGACGCCGACTGGGTGTCGAGGACCGAGGCCGATGAGGTGGTGGGTGCCTGGCGGACGGCCGCGGAGTGGCGGGAGCTGGAACCGGAGCGGTTCACCGCCTACGCCGAGGTCGTCGACGAGCGACTGCGGTCGACGTACGGGCTCGACATGACCAAGGTGACCGCCGGGCTCGACGGCGATCTGGGACGTGCAGAGCGGGTTCTGTTGAAGCACATCGAGGAAATCGCGGCCGAGAAGGACCAGGCGGCGACCGAGGACCGCGAAGCGGAGCGGCTCCGGGAACGCCAGCGGGACCAGGTCGACCAGGAGGCGACCGCGGACAGCCCGGACGTCGCGGCTCGAGCTGACGCCGAGCGTCTAGGGCACGAAGCCGCGGCCCACGAGAGCATGAGGGACGAGCACGCTGAGCGGGCGGACCTCTTGGAGTACGACTCGGCCGACCGGCGCGCCGCGACGGTCGCGGAGATGGAAGACGCGGAGGTGCCAGCCCAGCAGGCGGCCGCGCACGCGACCGCGGACCGGCTCAACGCACACGACCCGAAACTGGCCGCAACGAACGGTCGACCGGTCAAGGGAAAGAGCCGCGCCAGCAGAGCTGGACGTGGCCAGCAGCGCGACCGCGGCCGGGCCCGCTGAGCGAATCCCTTGCCATGAACTCTCGGGAAGAAACCACCGTGCCGGAGGGTTTCGAACCACCCTGGCGTGACATTCCGGCTCTCGCGTGGGTCGCGGCGCGTGCATACGCTCCGAGGACCTGGCCACCCCGCGCGGCACGCTGCGTGGCGGGCTGCTCGTTGCTCGTATGGGCGCCTTTGCTCGTGTGCTTGAGGACCGGGCGAGTCCTCGCTGCGACGGAGCGTAAGGCGTTGATGTCCATCACACCTGCCGACGGAAGACCCAGACCGCACTTGTCCCGGGTGCTGGCCGTCGGCGTCGCGTTGTGGATCTGCGCTGTAGTGGGTGTCGTGGCTGTTGGTGTCTCCATCGCGTACGTTCTCATGTGGGCTGGAGTGGGCCCCCGAGCGACGATTTTCCTGGTGTCAGCGCTCGTTGTCGGTCCGGTATTCGTCGCTGTGGCGTCTGTGCGTCCGTGGCAGATCATTCGATCCCTGGCCGTTGCTCCCGCCGCGGCAAGGACGTTGCGGAAGCAGGCACCGGGGGCAGCCGTCTGGCAGCTCGGCTCACTGGCGGCGTGGCCGGAGCGCGCGGGGCATGGAACTGCGCTCGTGGCTGGCCTGCTCAGAGCATGGGGAGATGGCGGCTACGCGGTCGCCCGCCCGCGGGACCGCCAGGTTGCGCGATGGTACCTGCGCCTCGGCATGCAAGAACTTCCATCCAAACGCGCGCTATACATCGAACTGCCTCAGCAGGCGGAGGGGAAGGGCGTCGGACCTATGGGTTAGTTCGGCGCAACGCCACGGGCATGAGGATCGTCGTGACCTCCCACCGATCTTGGTCCGGGAGGCTCTGGGGAGGAACACCACCTCCTCACCTATGCGCTTACGTGCCTGTTCGTGACACTCTCACTCCGGGGCCCATTGCTCCTGGTCCTCATCCAGCTTTCGACCCACCTCCCGCATCCCGTGACGTATCGAGATGAGAGCCCGCCGGCCCCACCCAGGGACCGAGAACCAGTACGAAGACTTCGCGCGCTTGTTACGCCTGACCGCATCGGTACGGACCATCAGCACCGTCCGCCGACCCAGACGGCACACGTGCACCGACTGCGTCTCTTCCCACGAGTAACTGAAGTGCTGTCCGCCGCTCGCCGCGTATACCCACCGCTCAGAGGTCACGAACAAGTCGCCCCGCGGCACGGACGTTGAGCTCCCGCGGGGTAACCGCCACCTGGCACCTCTGACGAGTTCATGCACCTTCTCCGCCGGGAACATCACCGAGACCTGTGCTTTCGTGTCCATTCGCCCATCGTGCTGTGGTCTCGCGAGCAGTGTTCATTATGGTGGCGGACATACCCGAAAGGTGGGTATGTCCCGGTGGGCAACCCGCTCACACTTGCTCGGGACACACCACCACCTCTGTATCCTCAGCCCAGCGAGCAACAGTCGACAACACCGCGAGCAGTTCAAGACAGACCTGCTCCTCCCAACCTGGGTCCATGTGTGCGACCACGTTACGGATGCCAGAGAACGCGCCCATCGCCGTGTTGTGCAACCCCTCCTGGCGCGACTTCCACGTGTCCGACGCTCGGTCACCGGTCACCCACAGTCGTGTTGCGCCGGGCTTGGGTCTTTGCGAGAACACGTCCTGGACAAGCTCACGGTCGGCGGCAGTGCTCCCCGACTTCTTTTGGATGTGAGCCGTCAACGACTTCGCGGCCTGCTCGACCGCCACCGCATGCTGCCCTGTCTCCCAGAACGTGGCCGCAGCATTCCAGACCCAGTCATGCAGACGATCCGCTGCCATTGTCGGCGCGATCGGCCGCAATTTCTCCGCGACAATTGCCATGTCTCGTGCCACCCCGAAGGCCCGGTGCGCGGCTGACCGCCACTCTGACGTGTCCGGATACCCATATTCGTTCGTTTCCATCAGAGGCACATCGGCGTGCACGGGTGGCGCGTTCAGGGTCCGGATGATGGCGTTATTGGAGTACAGGTTCGTTAGCAGTTCATGCCGGCCCTCTGACGCCCCCACGTGGTCGTCCTGGTGCTCAGCGAGCAGCACTGCGTCGCAAGTTTCGATGGTGTGCTTGAGCACTTCCGTAGCCCATTTCGCGTCCATGGGCGAACGGTAGCGCCCTCGCTGCCTCATCGCCCGTAGCAGGACATCCCCTCGGGAACAGACGTCCTTGGGTGCGCCGACGGTCAATGATCGAGTATGAGGCGCACATTTCGGAGGTCGTCATTTCGCCACCAAGAAGATAGGGCGGATCTTTCTGACGCCGGCAGGTGGCTGAGCGGTCCAGCGGCATCAATGAGCATCTTGCTAAGCCGGGCGCAGCCTTCGGATATCTGGAGGCTTACGACTCCCTCAGCCGCAGGAGCGAGTACCTGGTCCAGGCGGCGTCCAACCTCTCGTTTGTGGGCCTCGCTTAGGCGACCCTGATAGGCGTTTTCCGATTCCATGAATGAGTGCCATCGCACCGGGTAGAGAGTTTCGTCATCCTGAAGAAGCATGTCGATGCCAAACATGAACTCGATTGATGCGGCACGCCCGTTTACATCCGTCAGACCAGCACCTTCTGGACCAAGGACCGGATAGCGGGCGGCATAGGGGACGGTGGGAAGAGTGACCACCACAACTCGGCCTGGGAGTTCCAATCCGGCGAGCTGTCGCGCAGCCGCGCGACCCGCGGTGTCGTTGTCGACCACAGCAATGATCCGGTTCATGACGTCAGCGCTGACCATGCCCTTTGTGAGTGAAACCACGCGGTCGGTGCCACCGGGGGCGCGGTAGCTGTCGAAGTCAAGAAACTTGAACACATGCGCAACGGAGGGGGCGGCGATCTCTAGGGACCGCCGCAACCATCGTGAGTCACTTGCGCCTTCCGTAATGACGATCACCGGACCGCTCGCCGCGACCGAGTCTGCGAGCCGAGTGCGAGCATCCCTGTGGGGGTGCTCGTTCGAAGCCATGTAGCCACTCACAACGAGGTCTGAGAGATCCAGCTTCACGACAGTGGAGGAGCGAGTGCTTAACAGAGCTAGCGATAGGGCAAAGCGGGGGTCGTCGTAGCACTCCTTCAAGTACTGCCATTTGTCATAGAGGAATGACATCGCCGGATCTCGACGCAGAGGTGGGAGCCCGGCGGCGGCCGCCTGACCTCGTCGGCTCGTCATCGCAGCGACGATTGAGGAAGCAGTGGGGAATGTGTCCCATCCTTCTGGCCAAGAATTGCGGTCGTCGTCTTCGTCGTCTTCGTCGAAGAGTTGCACGGCCAGGTCTCGGACCCGTTGCGACGAGAGCCCCTGTAGCGCCAAGCGCTCACGAAGCACTCCGGCGGGCGTTGCGTACACCATTGAATCCGCGTCGATCGCCACGCGATCGTCGTCTCGGAAAACCAGCATCAACTGGTCCGAGACATAGTTCTTGCCCCAGATCGGCGCGTCGGCTCGTCCGATCTTGATGTTCCACCACGAGCCCATCGGCGGACTCTAGCTGACGACGGGTGGGGCCCATCTGGAGTGGGCTGACTGTCGGGTCATCCCCGTGGCCCGACCGATCGCCTCCCAGCTGACGGACTGCTCCCTCGCCGCGGCGACCGCCGCTGTGAGCTCGTCTTGGGCGTTCTCGACGCGCTCTCGTGCCTTGGAGATCTCGTCGAGGGCGTCGAATCCGCCGACGTGGCTGCGCCTCCAGAGGTTGCGGAGTGCGTCTTCGTGGGTGTCGATGACGTCGATGACGTCGTCGTCGGCTGCGTAGATCTTGCCTGCGTTGGGGTTCTCCAGGGCAGGGGAGGGGACCCGGGTGACCAGGTCGCTGACCCACTGTCTGGATCCTGCGGGGCCGGAGGTGTTGCAGTCGCAGACCACTCGCCAGCCGATCACCTCGGCAGCTGGTCGGGTGAGATAGCGCTCGTCGGTGATCGCGCCGGGTTTGCCGACGTAGTCGATGCCGACAATCACCTGGTCGTGTGGCACGCCGCCGCCTGAGACGCCGATGCCGCGTTGCCCGTCTTCGAACTCGGGGAGGACGTAGCCCTCGTGTTCGCCGCTGTCAGTGATCCAACCCATGTATGCGATAGTGTCAGGTATGTCTGACGCCAGTCAAGGGCACGTCAGGCTAGCCTGACATAAGGTAACTTATCGGCTAACGAATGATTCATGCACTTGACGAATGATTCGCGGTGGAGAACACTGGACGTGTGGCAATTGAATGGAGACTGCGCCAGCTGATGGCGCAGCGCGACTTGTGGCACACCACCCAGTTGCACGGTGCCCTCACTGACCGGGCGGCCATGACCGGTGGACGCACCTGGTCCAAGCCTCAGATCTATCGACTCGTGGCCGGTCGACCGGACCGGCTCAGCCTCGAGCTGCTTGACACACTGTGCGACGTCTTGGGCTGCACGCCTGGTGACCTACTCGTCCACACCCGGGAAGGGGATGCCTGATGGGGTTCTGGGACGCGATCGGGCACTGGCTCACCTCGCCCGGCTTCGGCGGGCTGGCCGCGGTTGTGGCGGCCAGCATCGCCTACGCCGGCGTCAAAAGGTCCGTCCGTTCACAACGGGACGCGAACAGGAAACAGCAGTGGTGGGAACGTGCACGCTGGGCCCTCGACCTGACTCTGTCGGAGGACACGACCACCCGCACCATCGGACTGGAGGTCCTCGACGCTCTCGGCAGGAGCGAGTACGCAGGCGAGCACGAGTACGACGTCGTCGAAGCCGCAGTAGCGCCCACACTGGAGGCCTACGCAGATGAAACCGGCCGCGACTACGAAGACGATGGTCTCGGAACCGGCGATGAGGCACACTTGAACACAGACAACGACCAGGACGGAGACCGCTGATGGCCACCACTCGCCGCCAGACCGCAGCCCGACAGGCGGACAACGGTCGATACAAGAACGTCTCCGAGCGCGAAGCACGAGCCGCCGCCCGCGCCAAAGTCACCATCGACGAGCGACGCGGCAAGAGCACCCAGCAGTGGGTCAAGGACTTGGCCGAAGGAAAAAAGACCGCCTGACAACGGGAACAGCTACCCCCATGTGCGCATCGGGAGGGGCGCTTAGATCCGCCGAGATCACCTCGAGCTGTGGGCGGCCGCCCGCGTCGTGAAGGCGGATCCCTCCCGAGTGCGGGGTCTACGCCAGGCGAAGGCGTAGAGCACGCACGAAAGTCTGCACTGAGCCTGCGCGGCCAGAGCACCAGACTCGTCGTCACCTCGCTCAAGGGGCGTCCGCGAGGCTTCGTCGCGCCCGCTCCTGCCGTCATCAAAAGAATCAGGCTGAGTCAAGGAATCACGGGGTGTCGCGCGCAAACTTGTGGTCGGCTGTCCATGTGGAACCAGAAGACCTGAGACCGAACCTGCGCGCTTTCGTTGATTGGCGCTCGACCTACCTACGCGGCGATGAAAAGGGAGAGGCCCAGACCTTCCTAGACCGGCTGTTCAAGGCGTTCGGCCACGAGGGCGCGATCGAGGCCGGCGCGGTGTACGAGGACCGGGTGAAGTTCACCGACTATATGGGCACCCGGTTCGCCGATTTGATGTGGAAACCTCGGGTCCTCATCGAGATGAAGAAGGCCAAGTCCGATCTTTCGCGCCACTTCAGGCAGGCCTTCGACTACTGGCAGATGGCTGTTCCGGACCGCCCCCGCTACGTGATCCTGTGCAACTTCGACGAATTCTGGGTCTACGACTTCGACCAGCAACTCGACGCTCCCATGGACGTTGTGAGGATCGAGGACCTCCCCCAGAGGTATGAGGCCCTGGCGTTCATGCTCCCCGACGCACCGGAGCCGATCTTCGACAACGACCTGGTGGAGGTGACGCGCGAGGCGGCCGCCCAGGTCTCCAGCGTGTTTCGGTCCATGGTGGCTCGAGGCGTCGATCGGCTAGATGCACAGCACTTTGTGCTCCAGTCCGTGGTCGCCATGTTCTCCGAAGACATCGGTCTGCTGCCCTCGCACTTCTTCACTCGCACGGTGACGACGGATTCGAAGAATGGCAAAGATGCCTACGATCTGCTGGGCTCCCTGTTCCGGGAGATGAACACCCCTGGGCGGACCAGTGGGGGTCGGTTCGAAGGCACACCGTATTTCAATGGTGGGCTCTTCGCAGCCATCAAGCCGATCGAGATGACACCAGAAGAACTGCAGTCCATGCGTGAGGCATGCCGTACCGACTGGGCAGCTGTTCGCCCGGAGATCTTCGGCACACTGTTCGAGACGTCGATGGACGCCGGAGAGCGCCACGCGTACGGGGCCCACTTCACCACACAAGCCGACATCATGAAGATCGTTGGGCCCTGCATCGTGCAGCCATGGATGGATCGCATCGATACCGCGAAGAAGATCAACGATTACGAGCAGATCCTCTTGGACATGTCGTCGTACAGGGTGCTCGATCCCGCCTGCGGCTCGGGCAACTTCCTCTACGTCGCCTACCGCGAAATGCGGCGGCTCGAAGCGGAAACGAAACGTCGCCTGGTCGAACGAACTCGAGGTGGTGAGCGCGCACAGGACGCGTTTGCCTACGTGAATGCGGACAATTTCCTCGGACTCGACAACAACCCATACGCCATCGAGGTCGCCAAGGTCACCCTGATGATGGCGAAGAAGTTGGCTTCCGACGAACTGTCCGGCGGCCAAGAAGACACGTTGCCGCTCGAGAACCTTGACAACACAATCCGGTACGGCGACGCACTGTTCAACCCGTGGCCGAAGACGAATGTCGTCATCGGCAACCCGCCGTATCTCGGTCGCCGCAAGATGGCCGACGAACTCGGCGCGGGATACGTTGGGCAACTGGACGAGCGCTACCCAAGCCCCGGAGTGAGTGACTTCGTGACGTACTGGTTCCCGCTCGCACACGCCGCGCTACCTGACGGCGGACGCGCAGGTTTCGTGGCCACACAGGCCATCCGCGACAACGCATCGCGAGTGCGATCACTCGACTACATCGTGAACCATGACGGGGAGATATTTGATGCCGTCTCCTCACAGCCCTGGTCAGGCGACGCCGCCGTCACCGTCTCCATCGTCAACTGGGTAAAAGGATCTGCACACTCCCCAGCGGAAAAGACCTTGTGGCTCGACAACGGCGAACTCCGCCTGCCCGTCGACTCGATTCCTCCTACGTTGCGACCGACGACGGATGTCCGCAAGGCTGTCGACCTGATCGGGAACAAGAGCCCAAAGGTCTGCTTCCAAGGACAGACGACCGGCAACGTCGCAGGATTCCGATTGACCCCAGAGGAGGCAATCGCGATGACTGCGGCCGACCCCGGTTCAGGCAAGTACGTCCATCCAATGCTGTCCGCCGATCCGATGCTCAAGACCCAAGGCATCGGCCAGTACGTGATCGACCTACCTCACGATGACGCTGTGCGCGTCTCCCGCACCGCCCCCGCCGCGATCAATCACCTCCGGCGGACGGTACTTCCAAGCCGCGAAAGAGCGGCATTCGAGGAACGCGAGAACAACGAGGACGCGCTGCGTACCAACCCGAAGTACCGGACAAAGAAGCATCACCAGAACTTCTTGAACGTTTGGTGGAAGCACGCCTACCGCCGCGACGACATGCTCTCCTCGTTCGAGCGCCTCCGTCACGGACGGTATATAGCCCTGTCGATTGTCGCTGCCGAAAGTCGCCTTTCTGTCTACAACTTCGTCTCATCGGAGGTTCGCCCGGACGCGTCGCTGCAGGTGTTCTCCCTCGACGACGACTACTCGTTCGGTGTGTTGTCGTCGACGGTTCACCGACTGTGGTTCAACGAGCGATGCTCGAAGCTCGAGACCCGTCCCCGCTACACGCCCACCACAGTGTGGAACTCGTTTCCGTGGCCCCTAAACCCGGGATCCGACGTGGTTCGTCAGATAGCGACGGCTTCGGAAAGGATCCTGAATTTGCGGCAGGAGTACCAGGACGACGGGGTGACACTGGGCGCGATGTACGACGCGCTCAGGCAGCCAGGGAATTCGGCTCTGAGGGGTCTCCACGAACAGTTGGATGCCGCGGTCGTGGCGGCATACGGATTCAACGAGGATGAAGACGTGTTGGCTCAACTTCTAGCGCTGAACGTGGCGTACGGCGACGACCCCGGATCGGCTCAACGGCCAGGCGGGGGTCGGTTCGGAGAGGCGGCCTACGCATCGGAGTACCGCCTCGCGGCGGAACCGTTGATTCCTAGGGGATGACCCACATCGCTCAGCCCGCCTGAATCGCGTGCTTCCCGGTGCGGCCCGAACCCTTCCTCGAGGAGTTGGTTCACTCACCCGGATCGCAAGGCCACAGCTCCTCGCGCGTCCTCATACTCGGGGATCAGGTTGGCCAGGGACTCCGCGGCCTCGTAGAGCCATCATCGCCGAACCATTGGGGCTGGTGACAGCAGCGTTACCGACACCCCAAGTTGCCAGCGGACGACCCTGAGCCTTGGCCTCGGCATCGCGTCGGTGTCCGGTGCCTCAGCCCTGGTGCAACTCCCAACTGCGGTCAGACACTAGTTCCCCGAGGCGATGTCGAACGTCACCGAAACGAATACGAACAGAAGCATGCAGAGGAACCATGTCACCGGCAGCATCACCGTTCCGGGCACCCGGCGTGCGCGAGCGATGAGGTACGCCGGGTAGAAGACGAGCCATCCCGCATACGGGGCCCGGTAGCCGGCCTTCTCTAGGTTCTTGATGTCATGCAGTCCCAGGGCGACGACCCCGAGAAACCCCGCAAGTCCGGCCAACGCTTGGACGCCCGACCGTGCCACCGAACCGTCGAAGATGTAGCTCATGAAGTAGGTCCACAGCTGCACCAGCGGCATGAGAGCGATGCACCAGGCGGCGAACTGGTCGATACCGCGGGCAGCAGGGCTGTCGCGTTGGGGGCGGCTGTCAGGCAAGGCGCTGGTTGTCACCGTCGAATCGTAGGCGTCCGAGTCGTGGGCGTCTGGGGAATGGGCGGGTCACCGCACCAACACCCGGACTGGGACCCCCCACTGGACACCAACCAGTAACAGGGACTATGCGGTCGCCGACGGGTTAGCCGTTTTTCTAGTGGCCAGTAACGGGCGGCGCACCCGGTGGTCGTCTTTGGATGCCGGCTTCGTCGAGCAGGCGCCGTACGACGGTTTGGTTTCGCCCGATCAGGTCGGCAACTTCGCGTAGGGACAGGCCCTTGGTGTATTGGTCGACCACGAACTTCACCAGGCGTTGCTTGACGTCTGGTGGGAGCGCTCGACCCGGCGCGGCCGTGGCCGCGAAGGCTGGAACGGCCTCGCGTACAGGGCGATCTGGGTACGTCATCGGCGTCAAGGGTCGCTCTCTAGGGGCAGTCAGGAATCGAGGAGCCAGCGAGCTGGCTGCAGGACCGGGAGGTCTGGGGGTACCTCGTGGCTGGTGTCGGAGCACTCGGCAAAGGTTCCTTCGGGGTCCGCGAGTGCAGCCATCGTCGGATCGGCGTAGTCACGCCACCACACTGCACCACCCGTTCCTGGATCCTGGCGCAACGCTTCGAATGCCTTCCACAGCGCCTCGAGGCGAGATACCGCCTCGGGGTGATCCCACCAATGGGAGCACCACTTCCACGACGTCTGACGGTGCACGGGCCGGGCGTAGACCTTGCTGAGGAAGTCGTTCACGAACACGTAAACGTTCGGGAAGTGCGGCCCCTCAATTGCACCCCCCTCGTCGAGGGTGGCGTCCGTGTCGTCGGCCGCAGTGAGGCCGTCGTCCAAGTCAGTCGTCATCGGTGCTCGCTCCGATCGTCCAACGCGAAGGGCCGGGGTCCGCCGTGCGGTGCACGGCCGCCAGCTCCGGGGTGTTGCTGGCGTTGATCTCGCGGGCCGCCTTGGTGATGAACCAAGGCTGCGGCTCGAGCAGCATGGGAGGTGTGCCGGAGGCGAACCCGACCGCGCGAGCCCCGCGACCGTCCTTCCCAGCCGTGGTCAGCTCGCGGAGATCCCCAATGGTCAAGATCGTTCGCTCCTGCGCGGATCGGGAGTGCTGCCGCCCACCTCGGCCGCTGACACTCGTGGAACGTGTGACGGCCACGTATGGCCCGATCAGGTCGCTGAGACGACGGAGGAACTTGTCGTCATCGACGCCGCCACCGTAGACCTTCACGTTCGCGGCCGACCACAGCTTCTCCATGCCCTTCACACCCCAGACTTCCTCACCCTGGGCCCAGTTCTGCAGGATCGTCATCATGATGATCCCCATCGATCCGAAGTAGGAGTAGTAGCTGTCGAGGTTGCGGAACCGGCAGATGTTCGCGGCCTCGTCGAGCACGGCGAGGAACGGGACCGGCAGCCGGCCACGGGGCGACTGGGTTGCGCGTTCCTGCAGGGCGTCGACGACCGCCACGGTGAGGGCGGCCACCAACGGCCCAGCGCTCCCCTCCCCCTCCTTGGAGAGCGGGTACAGCGTGCCCGTCGACGCCGCGAACTCGGCAGGGTGGAACTGCCGACCGTTCGGGTTCGCCGGTGGGGTCACCCACCGCACCAGAGCACGGTTGCGCAACCACCCCAGCCGGGCGCGGGCGGTGCCGTAGACACCTTCGCGTTGCTTGTCGGGCAGGTGCGCCAGCGCGTACAAGGACTCCTGCTGCAACGGGAATCCGTGGGCGCGAAGCAGCTCCACGGGTGCGCGGTCGGTGGGCACCGTCAGCCACGAGTACACCGTGGTGATCGGGTGCTCCCCCACCGCGGCCGCCAGGAGCAGCAGGTGAATCAGGTTCTCAGCCTCCGGGTCGAAGTAGCCGTCGGACTTGGCGCCAGGGGGCTGGGCGGAGGCGACCAGCTGACCGGCCAGCCGCTCGGCCTTGGCCTCGTCGGCCGCCACACATCCCGTCGCCGGATCTGTCTTGACCCGGCCGGTTGCCGGGTCGACTGGGGCGATGAACGTGAGCGGGTTCCACCACCACGTCGGATCCTCGCCGGCGATGCCTTGCGGGTCGAAGACCCACACCTCTCCCTTTCGGGTTCGCAGGTTCCGCGTCACGTCGACCACGTCACGCTTGTTCGAGGTCGCCAGGACGGCACCTGGCGCGGAGAGGATCGCGGGGATCGCGTAGGCCGTCGACTTCATTGTTCGTGGGCCGGCAACGATCACGATCATGTCCTCCCACGAGGAGTACATCGTGGAGCCGGACGGGACGCGGCGGCCGAGCGGCACGCCCGGCGATGCAGTGGAGTCGACGAGCCCGAGCCGTGCTGCCTTCGTCGCGGCACCCTTGCGGGTCAGGTGGGCAACGTCGCGCCCGGTGGCCAGGTGGCGGGCCGCACGGTCGACACGCTGGCGGCGTCGGCCGAGCTTGCCGAACAGCCACCCGGTCAGGAGTACGACCACGACGAGCCCGACAACCTGAGCAGCAGCGAGCGCTGTTGCCGTAACCGTCCAGTCGACCGAGCCGTCGACGACGCCGGCCAGGAGTCGGGCCGGGTTCGCCGTCGGCCGCGGGTCGCCGGCGAGGGCGGCTGCACCGTGGAGAGATCCCCACATGAAACCCAGCCCACCGACGAGGATCGCCACCAGGATCGCGATCGCGACCGCTTCGTCCTTGCGGCCGGTCGCGTCCAAGTCGTCTCGACGTGCCATGAGGTGTCTCCTTCTATCCGATGCTGGCCATGACGAGCGGGTGATCGCTCACGGTGCCCTGCCCCGATCCGTCGACCTGGTAGCCGGTGAACACTCCACCTGAGCCGAAGATCCAATCGATCGGCGGTTTTGCCGGTGGCGCGCAACGTCCGTTGTTGGTCCCGCCTGCGGCGGCGACCATCAGGCCGCCCCGGGTCAGGCCGCAGAATGCGATGTGCCGGTCGTTGAGGTCGCCGGTCAAGAACACCGGGTACCCGGTGCCGCGCAGCTGAGAGACGAAGGCGCGTTCCTTGGCGATCGCTGCATCACGCCACTTCTGTGCCGGTCCGTGGGCGTTTGCAGCGTTGTGGACGCTGATCACCCAGTAGCGGGCACGGGTGCCGCGGTGCTCGAGCAGCACCGCCGGCATCGAGCGAGGCTTGCCGTGGAAGTACGGGATGGTGAATCGGCGGATCTGCACGAGCCGGAAGGTCTGCTTGCGCCAGGCGATCGCGTTGTCAGGCTGGATCCCGGTCGGTCCCGGGTAGAGGCCCCACTGGTCGCCGACCTGACTGAGGAAACGTCGTGACTGTGGCGGTTGGAACTCCTGCAGCCCGACCACGTCGACGCCATTGCGGGTGAGCATGGCGATTGCCCGGTCCGTACGCGGCACAGAGTCCGGCCAACCAGGGCGCTCGCCACTCGGCGAGGTGTGGGAGTGCCCAAGGGCGTTGAAGGACGCCAGACGCCACCCGGCACCGAGCTTGCCCTGCGGGACGCCGCCGAGGTTCTTCCCGATGTTCTTGGCCAGCCACTCCGACGGGTTGACCCCGTCCTCATAGATGGACCCGTTCTTGGGGTGGACCTCAAGGTGGAGATGGCAGCCCCTCGAGTTCCCTTCGGTGCCGACCTCCCCAATCTGCTGGCCGGCTGTGACACTCTGGCCAGCCTTCACCGTGACCTTCTGCATGTGCGCGTACCAGGTGGTCAGCGAGTGCTTGCCCGTGACGACTTTCACCAGCCAAGGGCCCGACCAGGACTGGGTCGTGTCGATCTCGATCGTGCCGTTGTGCACGGCGTACACCGCGGTGCCGCACGGCACGGAGAAGTCGGTCCCCGTGTGACCGTGAGCCCAGCTGCTACCGGAGTTTCCGTAGTTGTGCCGGTCTGACTTCGCGAGTGATGCAGGAACTGGCCAGGTCACGGTTCCGCCGGCGGCGATGGCAGCGTTGTCGCACTCCGCCACTCCCCCGGTGGAGAGGACACTGAACAGGTTCTGGTCGCCGGAGGTGATCGCCTCGACCAGCTTGACTGCGTCGTCCCACAGGGGCGCGTAGTGGTACGGATCCCTGTTGCCTTGCGTTTTGTGTGCCGCGATCGTGGGCTCCATATCGGCCCACCCCTGGATTTTCAGGAGGGCACGGTAGAAGCTCTGCGCCGAGCGGCGCGGGTCCATCCGCGATGCGTAGCTGCCCCACGCTCCGTTGTCGCGCTGTTGGAATAGCCCACGTGAGTCCGGGCCGGCGTCGTCGCCATGGTCGACCACGATCAGGGAAGACTCGCCGATCGCGGTCATGACCGCGATCGTCTGCGCCCGCAGGGGAACCTTCAGCTCCGCACCGGCCGCGATGATGAGGGCTGCGTTCTTGATCTGCTCCTTGGACCACGAGCCCACGCTCGGCAGCTTTCCCTCCGCCACTCCGACACCGGGCAGGGCCTCGGCCGTGCCCGGAGTGCACGGGTTTGCGGAGGCTTCCTCGTCGAGGACCGCGCTCAGCACCGCGAGTCCGACCACCCCGAAGAAGAAGAGCGGGATGATCAGAGCCACTGCGACCAAGGAGCGAGTGTTCACCGTGGGTCGCCCTCAGAGCTCGGGAGGCGTGTCGCCGGGGAACCACAGCCTCGTGACCAGCCAGCGGTCCTGGGCACTGGGGCGCTGCAACTGGACCACAAAGACGCCCTGGTCGGTCGGGACGCGGACGCGGCCGTAGGTCTCCACAGGGGACTTCTCCACCTCCAGCTCGCCGGTGATCCGCAGAGCCGGCACCACAGCGGGATCCGTGTCGGAGTACGCCTGACGGCCCGCGGCGTTGAGGAGCGGCCTCAACGCTGCCCACCACTCCGCGTACGAGAGGTTCGGGCGAGCCCACAATGTCAAGAACTGTTCAGCGGCCGTCACCTCGTCCACCTGGTCGACCGAGGAGGCCGAGGTCGTCGGAGTCGGCTCGTCGGCAACCTCGTCGCCGCCGGTCGAGGACCCACACCCTGCGAGCACCACCGTGGCGGCGCAGGCCGTCACCATCGTGCGGAGGCGATTCACGACACCCACCTGGAGTTCGTGTCGTGCAGATCGAGCTCAGTGGCGGTGAGTTTGACCTGTGTCTGGATCCCTGTCCGCTGGCCCAACTTGATCAGCACCTTCCCCGCACCGGGGGGAGGCTCCGGGCGTTCTTCACCGGTGCGGGGGTCGCGCACCGTGCGCTGCGTCCAGTCATCGGGAGTGTTCCACCCCGATACGGCGGTCATCTCGTCCTCGCTCATCGGCTTGATGTCCGAGAGCGCACGCAGATCGGGGCGGCTCAGCGCAGCCGTGACCACGATGCCTGACCGCTCCGCGAATCCCTTCGCCTTCATGTTGTCAGCTGCCGACCCCATGGACTCCATGTCCTTGGGCGAGTGGGTGATGAAGATGTTGCCGACGCCGTCATTGCGGTTCAGCCGTGTGATCGCGTCGTACTGGTCGACCAGCCCTGCACCGGCCAGCCGCATCGGACGCCACATCTCGTCGGTGATCGTCAGGAAGTGTCGCTGCGCCTCGAGTCCACCATCGGAGAGCGCGTTGGCCGCCTCGATCGTGGCGAATGTCTCCGACCAGCACGCCACCAGGACGGCAGACAGCACGTCCTCGCCCTGCCGCTGAAGCGGGGAGATGTCAATCGATACTGCCGTTGCGTCAATGTCGATACGTGTCGTCGACTGCCCAGAGAACGTGCGCCCGAGCGGGCCCTCAAGGAGAGCCTGCAGCGACCTGTTCAGCGGGGCGGTGAAAGAGGGGTACTCCTCAGTGGTCACCATGGTCGCAACGATCAGCTCTGCTGGCGGGTTGGCCAGCAGGTGCGCCAGATCGGGCAACGTTGGAGGAACGGGCGCGTTCGCGTGCTGGAGGAGCAGGAGCCGCACAGCTCGAGAGATGAGCAGGTGTTCCCAGTCCTCGAGGCGGCGCCGACGCATGATCTGGATCAGAGACGCGACCATGGTCACCGACCGGTTCATGGCCAGCTCACGCAACTGCTCCCCCCTCTCCCCGCCCAGCCGGTGGGCGGCCGCGACCATGGCGCCCGGGTCGAGCACGTTGAGCCGCTGGCCCTCGCCGAACCGGAGGACCTGTCCGCCAAGGAAGTTGATGACACCGGTGTATTCGCCCTTCAGGTCGCCGGCGATCAACGGCGTGACCCCCCGGTCCGCAAGCCCGAGGATCTGCCGGATCGCGAACGATGACTTGCCGAACCCTTGGAGGCCGAAGACAGCCATTGACGGTGAGGAGATCAGTCCGGCCTTGAACCAGGAGAACGGGTCACAGCACACCGTGGTGCCGGTCCTGACGTCTTGGCCGACAGGAACGCCGACGACCGGCCGCGAGGAGCCGCCGGCGAACGGCCACAGCCCGCACAGCTGCACCGACGTCGCCTTGTAGGTCGCTGGTGCCGGCAGCCAGTTCCACGTACCGCCGCCGCGCCCCTTGGGTCCGCGGCGCGAGCGCGCGTTTGGGCGGCGGTGCACCCGGCCTGGCTCCGGTGCGTCAGTGAACTCGATCGGGTCCGTCGCTTTGCGGTGTCGTGCGGATGTCACCAACGAGCGCATTCAGATCATCTCCCGGACCTTGTCGGGGATCGCGGTGTGCTCCCACGGAACGAATCCGACTGGGAGAGTCGCCGCGAACGAAGCTGCCTGCGCGCCGAAACATCTGCGCAGCCGGAGCCGCGCCACTCCTGCGCTGCCACCGATCGTCGAAGCCGCCTGGTCCAGGTCGTCGACGTCACGGACCGTCGCCGTGACCATCAAGTACCACCGGACCAGGGCGGCACCTGAGGCAACCTCCTGCCGAGTCTGCTCGGTGGCGCTGATGGTCTTACTCGAGGAGGCCGTCACTCGCCCCTTGCTCTGAGTTGCTCGAAACACCGCTTCGCTGACGTCGTTCTCACTGACATCCGCGGCCGAGTCGGGGGACAATGGCCGGTAGATCAGCGCCACCCGCTTCCTCGTGAAGTCTGGGTGCGGCATCAGCAGGCCCGCCAGGGCCCGTTCGGTGACAGCTGAGCGGGGGCCACGTTCCATCTCCCAGGTGATGGAGGCCCCCGAGTCGTGGGTGTACCTGTCCCAGCACTCCTGCGCAGCCACCGGGCCGGCCTCATTCCACTCGATCGGATCCTCCCCGTTGAGCTGGCTCTGCTCGATGAACGTCTGCGACGCCGGGTCGTACGCGCACCTGACGATCGCGGGCAGCTCGCCTGCGGTGACCATCGAGACCGAGCCTGCGCCGCCGGCGGCCAGCTGGCCCATAAAACCGGGCACCCGGCGAGCGAGCTCGGTCAAGATCGTGTCTTGCCTTGCCTTGCGGTCCAACCCTCGGCCGCGGAAGGTCAGCTCGAAGTAGGTGATGTTCTCACTCGAGGCCGTCGGATAGTCCTCCACGATCTCGTCGATCACCTGCCGGGCCATGGCAGGAGCCGTCGCAGAGCGCCCCTGGCTCACCATCGCGGCCAGGCGGCCGCCCGGGTCAGGCGCTGTGTCGGTGATGGCCTTCGCGCACACCAGGGCCGGTTCCTGGCTGCACAGAGTGAGGACCTGCGAATACTGACCCACCCAGGTATCGATGCGGTCCTGGTCCTGACCGTGGGGGCCTTCAGCGATGCACCGCGCAATGATCGTGTACGTCCCGCCCATCGCTGGGTTGTGAACCACGGCGAACGGATGCCCGAACGGCGAGAGCCGCTCCAGGAGGCGCGTGCGGCCCAACATCCCGGGCAGCCTCATGTGAGGTGACGCGTTGCGTGAGGTGACGCCGGAGCGCCACTGGTGTTCCCCCTTGCGGCGCGTGTTGAAGAACGTCACCCGGCGGCCCGTGGCGGAGCCAACCGGCGTACCTGTCGCGGCGAATGCCACGGCAACCACGGCCAGCGCCGTCAGGGCTCCTGCGATTCCGAGGAAGAGCCCTGTGATCAGAGTGACCATCAGACCCACGAACAAAATGCCTGAGGCCAACAACCCCGCCCCCAGGACACCCGGTGAGCGGTGCGGCACGAAGTTGCCATAGGCCCGGTAGTTCTGCGCTGTGGTGCTCATGCGTGCCTCTCGCTTTCAACCGCTCCTGATGTGTTCTCGGTGACCGTGCGGGCCGTGGACACAGCCGCTTGAGCTGCTGCGGCCGCATTGCCCGAGGGTCCGGGCGTCGCCGGACGGGGTGCCTGGCCCGTTGGTGTGGGCGACGCCCCTGCCGGCTGACCAGCAGGTGTCCCAACTGGGGCACCGGATGGGGCTCCAGCGGGGCTGCCGCCTCCGCCGGCCCCGGCCGCCGACGCAGCCGGGGTAACGCTTCCGACCGGGGAGCCAGCGGTCGCCTGACCAGCCGTCGCCGTCCCAGATCCTCCAGGCGACGACGGATCGACCGCTGGTGACGTGCTCCCCGAAGGCTCGACGATGTCCGGCCCGCCAGAACGTGGTGCCCCGGTGGCGGGAGTTGGCCCCGGGTCTCCTGACCCGGTGGGGGCGGCCGTGATGCCTCCGGTACCCGCTGACCCGCCGCCGCCGGACCTGCCGCCGGTGGCGGTCATGCCCGCGAAGCCGCCACCCATGGCGGCACTCGCGCCACCAGTCGCAACCATGGCGCCCGTCGCGACCAAGCCACCCGCGACGCCCGCCGCCACCGCGCCGGCGCTGCCGTTGGCCGCAGCCGCCACCCACGGGACCGCGAACTTTATGAGTGCCGGGAGCGCGAGAATCGCGAGGATCATCATGAAGATCCCGGCCAGCTGTGTGGCCAGCCCTTGCTTGGGCTGCGTCATCTGGATCGCGATCGCGTAGATCGTGGCGGCCACCGGCTTGTACAGGATCCAGGCCGCCAACCATTGAATGGACTTCGAGGACCACTGGCGGCCCGCGGCCGTGTTCGTCACCGAAGACGCCAAGGGCAGGAACGCCGCCAGGACGATCACCATCCCCGAGCGAATCGCCATCAGGCCGAACTGGACGATCTGCACCAGCAACATCAGCAGGCCGAGGATTAGGAGCATGAACGGGTTCGTGACCCCGGTGAAGAGCACACCGCCACCCAGCAGTGAGCCGTTCAGATTGAAGTCGGCCTGGTCGAGGATCCACTGCGAGTAGATCTCACCGGCTGCCAGGGACGTCGCGATGACCGTGCCGGCCCCGAAGGTCACCAGGACCATCCTCACCAGGGCCGTGCCCAACTCTCGGGCATGCTCGCCTCGTGCGGTGACCATCATCCTGATCGCACCGATCATGATGGACACGACCATCGCGAACACAACCAACCAATGCAGATGCGCCTGCGTCCACGCTGTTACCGATGCGCTCTGACAAGACGCCGACCCGCCGTAGCACTCCGACACCTCAGGAGACGGGTACTTCAACCAGGCGGTCATCAACTCCTTCATCGCCAGCTCCGCCGCATCGACCGCGGACTCAGCGATCCGGCCAAACGCCGAGTCAGCCAGCGCGCCGGCCGCGTTCGACGCCAGGTCCGTTCCCTTGTCTTTGGCGAGACCGCCGCAGGCTAGGAGATCGAGGTGTGCGCAATCCGAGCCACTTGTGTCGAGAGAGCCACCACCGTTTTCCGTCCCTGACCTTTGTAGTCCCGCGCGTGAGTCGTGGGACATGCCGTAGAACATGCCCAGGAAGTCGGACGAAATGTTTCCGTCTTCGTCGAGATAGCTCGCTACGACGCCGGCGTGACTCTTCAGCCAGCGCTTCTCGGACTTGGATAGGGGAGGGTTCGGGGTCATTTTCGACGTGCGCTCGGCGTGCGACATTGCTGCGAACTCGCGGGGGCCACTCTCCGAGGTGAGACCGTCGGCCCACCTGCGTTCGCGTTCGGTGTATGGAGGATCGGGTTCGGGATCATCGGCCGCGGGCTGCTTCTGGGACCACCCAGGGGCAGGTCGACCGAGACCAGTGGAGGTAGTGGCGGCGGGGTCGCTCCAGGCGACGAAGCCCGCACTGTCTGTGCGGCGAGTTACTTCAAGAGGAGTCTCTGGGAACACCAATCGCCAGTCGCTGGTGTCCCACACGAGGTCCACAACCAGAGATCGCAACTCGGTCAGGTCGGGGTAGTACAGAAGCAGTTCAACGGAAGTCTTGTCCCGGGACGGATCAGTGGGGAATCGGAAGCCGCGAAACTCCACACCGGGACGGTCTGGCGATGAGGGGGTCGCGGTAAATCGAGTCTGTCCTTCGAGACCGGCGATGCGATCGAGCGCGAATGCCTGACGGTCGAGCCCGACTATCTGCGTGTCGACGGCAAACCACATTGCCGAGAGCACGGCTCCCATCGGACTCCGAGCGAAGCAGAAGCGGTACCCGGCCTTCGCAGTGAGACCTGGACCGACGCCCTCGACCTTGGGAGCGCTGACCCCGTTCGCCGCCAGCACCCACCGAGTGTCCTCGGGTGCGCTCGTTGGGGCCTCGAAGGATCCGTCGGGGAGATCGCACAGTGACGAAGAATTGGCTGCGGCCGCAGTGCTCGGCGACTCCTCAGGAGAGCCCGTGGGCGAGTCTGGGTCCCCAGTGAAGATGAGAACGCCGCCTACGGTCAGCAGACCGATGACAGCGAGCACGACCCCCGCTAGAACGGGGGTGCGTAGCCACCACGGCTTTTCGGTCATCGGGGTTTCTCCTCACGCCCAGAGTTGTGTGGGTTCTTAGATCAGGAACATGGCGATCGACGACGCCGAGCCCAAGATGACGCAGCCCGCGGCGACCAGGCCCAGCTGGCCAGCCTTCTCGCCACCCTCGCCGCGGCGGAAGGCGAGTGTCATCAAGATTCCGATGATCATGAACCCGGCGACGCCGGCGAAGATGCCCAAGGCCAGCAGCATGCCGAGAAGGGTGTTGAGCTTTCCGTCGAGCTCGCCGGGAAGCTTCGGCTTGGGGTTCGGGTCGGCGGCCGCGGGGAAGGCGGCCACGGCGACGGTTGTGACCGTCAGCCACGCCACGACGGTGGCGCGCAGTAGTGCGTTCTTCATGACTGGTTCTCCTTGTGTGTAAGGGATTCGATCCGAGACGCGATCCGGGCCGCGGTCTTGTTGGGTTGGTAGGGGTCGTCGCGCCAGGCTTGCTGCCATGGCAGCCGGTAGAGGTTCGGAACCGTGCCGCCGAGCTCGCGGATCCTCGTGCGGATCCGCTTCGTCGGCTTGGCTCGCTCGTCATCGACGACGACCAGAGCGAGTACCTCGAGGCCGGGCAACAGTCCGGCGGCATACTCCTGGAGCATGTGCGCGGCGGCGTCGAGGCCCGCCATGTTGCTCCTGCACACCAGGACCACGCCTGGGGGCCACCCAAGAGCCGGGTTGGGCCACTCCGCGCGCAGCTCCTGACCGAACCCACAGGACCGTTGCAGCGAGGTGACCCCCGCTCCCCCATGCGCACCCACCCACACGAAGGACGCGTGACCGGGCGCCGGGTTCGACACCTGCGTCCATGGGGTCTGGTGCCGGTCTGGTGGCGGAGCTGCCACCACGAAGCGGGGTTCCGGCTCCGGTTCCGGTGGCAGCACCGGAGCGGGCTCCTCCTCCATTACCGCCGGAACGGTCCAGCGTTCCGGAAAGCCGACGGCATCGGGGTGGCTCTGGTTGGTGGCCATCAGCGCACCTCGAAGATCGACGAAGGGGCCGCGCAGGCGGTCCTCACTGACAGATGGCGGGCGTCGCCCGGAAGGGTGGCTCTCCACCCGTACCAACCCCGGGCAGTGACCCTGACGCCAGGTGAGCGCACGGTCCCGTTCGCGGTGACCCGCACCTGGATCGCGTGGACCTCCTTGCGGACACCACAGGCGACGCGATCGCGCGCCGCGAAGGGGCCGTACAGCCGGACTGTTGCCACCTCGTTGTAGTGGTAGAGCTTCCTGGTCACGAGGTCTGCCGCGGGCCGGGCGCCCACGCGGTAGCGGGATCGCAGAGCCTTGACGACAGCGATCGGCGTACCCCGGACCGACGTGGCACCGCCGCAGGCCGTGACCGGCGCGTTGAGCCGGTCACCGGACAGGCGCACCTTCCACACGTACAGCCCGCGAGGCGGTGTCGCGGCAGCCAGGTACTTCCAGGTGTTCCCGACTACGGGGCGGATCACCCGCGCCCGTGGCCGAGTCGCGCAGCTTGCCTGCGACCAGTTGGTGAAGGGCCCGTGCAGAGTGACCTCGGCCGAGCGAGAGAACGTGCCCAGACTCTTGGTGACCGTGAACCGGCCCCTGAGTGGGGCGCCCGGGTCGAACACTGTCTTGTCGGACTTGATGGCCACGTGGGGCAAGGCGCGGACCACGGCCGTGCGGTTCCTGGTCATCACCGTCTTGCCGCCCGCCAACGCAACCCGCGATCCCCTCGCGGGCTTCCGGAGCCGCAGGATCGTGGCCGGCACCTTGGCCACCGCGACAGTCACGTCATGCTCTCCCGCCCCTGGCCTGGCGAAGGTCGCGACCGCGGTGCCGGTGGCGTCGGTGATCCTCCGGCTGGTCGACGAGCCGGCGTAGGAGATGGCCACGGGCAGCTTCTTGATCGGCTTCCCGGCACGGGACCTGATCTGTACCCGAACCCTGGCCGACGCGCCGACCGTTGGTGTCGACGTCGACACCGCGAGACGGTACGGCCCCGCGTAGCGCGCTGACTGCTTCACCATCGTCAGGGCCAGGTACCGGATCGCTGCACTGTGACCCGTGCGTGCCAGCCGGCGGCGAGTCGAGGCACCGCCTACTCGCCAGGACCGTCCGACCAGCAGGTGGTGAAGGGCCACCTGGACTGCGGCAGCTTGCGTGCGGTCGCGGTAGCGACCGAACTTCGACACGATCCACCCGGCACGAGCTGTCGCCGAGCGGCTTCGGATTCTGGACGCCTCACGCACCGGACCCCACGCCCCCGAGGGGCGTGCCGCTCCCGGAGCGATCCGATACACGACCAAGGCGCCTACCTTGTGGCCGCCCACCCAGCCACCGGCTGCAGTCCCGGTTTGCGTGGTCGCGTAGCCAACCCATCGCGGCTCGGCGTTCGCTGGTGCGACCACCAGTGCCGCCAACACCAACGACGCCACGACCGTCGCCCACAGGCGTCGGCTCCGGGTGTGTGAATGTGACATGTTCAGCTTCCCCCTTCACGGTCGTGCATCAGGCGTCATCCGGGTCGATCGGACCCTTGGGCTCCGACGGGTCCACCGGCGTGGGCGTCGGTGTTTTTTTCGGTGCTGACTTCGGCTTCGGTGCCGGCGGCGTCGAGGTGGTCGACGGCTCCGGCTCCACGGCCACCGGAACGGGCGGACGCACCACAGCGGGAACCTGCAGGACACGCACCGAGCCCGCCACGTCGCGGGAGGCCTCAGAGGAACTGGCCCGGTACCTCACGAGACCGGCAGGAACGCCGGTCACGGAGACCAGGCGGTGGCCGCGCACGCTGACCAACAGCACGCGCCGGAACCTCGTCCCGGCCCGCAAGACCACGCGCACCGTGGCAGGACGCGATGTCTCCACGCGCAGGGTCAGACGTTCGTGCCCCCCTCGTGGGCTCACGTGCATCCTCACCGGGAGCGGCTCGATCCGCAGACGGTGTGCGATCCGAACTGCCTGCGGGGTCGTCTCGACGTCTGGGGAACTGGAGGACTTGCCTGCCGTCTGTGAGCCGGACGGGGCGCTGACCATCATCCAGCCTCCGGCGATCAGGAGCGTGGCCACCAGGGCCACGCCCAGCACGCCAGCGACCCGACCCGAACGCAGACCCGTCGGGAAAGAAGACCAGAGGAACCGGAAGCGACTGGGCACGAAGAGAACGACGGCAGCGGCCCAGGACGCGGCCCGGGACATGACTGACGGGCCGGGCTCGGGAACCGGCTCAGCCGAGCCGTCCGGGTGAATGATCAGGGCCGTCTCGCCGTACTCATCACGCGCCACGGCGCGGACCGGACGACCCAGCACAGCCGCGACATCGCGTGCCGCAGCTCGGACTCCGAGCTGACGAAGCGCGTCCCCATCAAGGGCACCTTCGGCGGCCGGGGAGTGCACAACTTCCCCGTTGACGCGGACACGGTCGATGCCGATGTCCAGCCGTACCACCGGATGCGGCGGTACGGAGCTCCGCTCCCCCATTGTCAAACCTTCTTCCCGAGAATCCGTCCTGCTACCGAGGTTGGACGGAAAGCCCCTGGCCTAAACGCGGTGGCCGAGCGCTCCGCCCGTTTCTACCTTGCGAGGCCGACAGGCACAACGGGGGTGCCCGATTCGGCGTGCAGTCACCGTAACATAGTATCGTGTTAAGCCGGGAACGAAAGGAATTGAACATGTCAACCTCGACCACCGCCATCCGCCTGAGTCTCTGCACGGGCACAATGAGCCCGTGCCCCGCATCATCCGACCCGACCCGGTGCCGCCGATGAGCGTCACGATCGCGACTCGCGTCTTTGCGAGCGAGGTCCTGGTCGGCCTCATCAGGTACTACGGGCAGAACCCCGGGTCACAGACTGAAGCTGCGGCGGCGCTCGATCTGACGACACAGCTCGTCTCGTCAAACACGAGACTGCTCATCGATGCCGGCGTCGTCGTCGAGCAAGAGAAGGGCAGCGGACGGCGAGGCGGCAAGTACGCCGTGGACAAGCAGCGGGTCCGCGAGCTTGCAGACGCACTCCTTCGCTACAGCCTGGGCGAATGAGTTGCGTCCGCTTTGATCGTGTTCCGCATTAAGCACGGAAACTTGCGACACGCCGCACAGGTAACCGGTATCCATTTCAGTTCGCTGGAAGGATGACCGTCATGTCAGAGCCCAGAGCAAAGGACCGCCGCGCGGCCGTGCTGGTGCGGATGAGCGAAGAACAGAAGGCGCTCCTCGTAGAGGAAGCTGCCATGGAGGGCATCAGCCTCCAGGTGCTCATGGAGCGGCGTCTACTCGGGAACGCTGACGCCACGAATCGGAACCCCGGTCGCATCCCCAAGGACCGGAATCAGACGGAGCTCTTCAAGATGACCGGGTGACCCCAGTCGGGGCAGGGCCCCGAACGTGACAAAGGCCCCCGTTGGCGCGGGAGCCTTAGTCGAAGTCAGAAACCTGAGTTAGCGGCTCGGTTTCCCTATCTGAACCACTCCCAGATCGAAGGAGGAGAGGTGGCTTTGTGCTGCCCAAGGTAACACTTTCACGGCCTTTTCAGAAATACCTTCCGGCGAGTCGTGCGCACCCCGGAAGGCCACGCTGCGCTGCGGAGCCGGACCTTTTCACCGACCGGGACCGCGTCGTCGAGGCGGCCAAGAGGTGCCAGGAGTGCCCCCTGTCTGGACCGTGCCTGGTCCGTGCGTTCGAGCTGCACCGTGCCCGCGCCGCCCACCGTGACCTGTGGGGCGCGACCGGTTGCTGGGCCGGCGTCTGGTTCGAACCCGGCCACGCTCCGGAGCACATCGAGCTCAGGCAGGCCGTGGCATGACGACCGCGCCACTCTCGGGTTCACGGGCGCAGCTCGAGGATGCCGCCACCCAGTGGGCGGCTCTTGCCCCGCGTCTCGCTGCTCGCGGCCGTGTCCGTCTCTCCCCCGACGGTGGACGCAACTACCCGCGCCGTGGTGAGCGCCGCATCACGGCGCAGTTGCCCTCACAGCCGGCCGCCGTGCTCCTCTACGACGACAACGGCTGCGCGCCGTGCCTTGTCCTCGACCTCGACACCTCATCAGGTGGCCACGATGCCGTGGAACGCGATTTTCGTTCTCTCAGCGGGCTTCTCAGCCGCTCCGGCGCCGTCTGGTTCTCCGACTCCTCCCCCAGCCTCGGCCGTCACGTCTACGTGCCGCTCGCTGAACCGCTCCCCCTGGCGGACGCGCGCGCCCTCGTGAGCCGCCTCGCGCTCCTGCACCCCACCCTTGACCCGCTGCCGCTGGCCAGCATCGCCAGCGGCTGTGTACGGCCCCCCGGTGCCTGGCACCGCTCTGGCGGCCACCAACTGCTCGACCAGCCTCTAGAGGCCGCCGTGGCGACCTTCGCCCGCCCCACCACGCCCCGGGCTCTCGCAGCCCTAGGAGATCTCCTCCCGCCAGCGCCCGCACCTCACGTCGACCAGGACGCCGACGCCCTGCCGGACCGCCTCACGCCGCTGCGCGGCTACAACGAGCCCGACCAGGACTTCCAGCACATCGCCCGCACAGGCGACGGCTGGCAGGACCGCTACGCGACGCCCTCAGAGGCCCGCCAAGCCGTCCTGTGGGCCTGCGTCGCGTCGGGATGGGCACTCGTCGACGTCGTACGCCGCCTCGAGGACGGCACCTGGTCCGGCCTGGCGTCTCTCTACGCCCGCTACGCACCCACCCAGCGCCGCAGGTCTGTGCTCCGGGACTGGAACAACGCACTCCGCCACGAAAGACAACGGCGTGAGCAACCCCGGAAGGAATCTGTTCGCGTACGCCCCACAAGCGCGCTTAAGTCACAGCGGGGGCAGGCACCGGGCACCGTGAATCAGCAGGTTCGCGAATGGTTGACCGCTGTCGATCTCCTCCTGGCACCCGGAACGGACCTCGCTCTCCGGGCGACCCTCTATGCCCTGGCTGAAGCTGCGGTCCTCACTGACTCCCTCACGGTGGAGCACGGCAACAGGTCACTAGCGATCGCCCTCGGTGTCGACCAGCGCACTGTCGGTAGGGCACTCAAGCAACTCCTGGCAGAACCGGCCGACCGAGCACTCATCGACCTGGTCGAGCCGGCCGCCGGCACCCGCGCCAACGTCTACCAGCTCACCATCCCTCCCCTGCTCCAGCCGGCGTGTGCGGCGAAACCGTGGCGACGCGGCCGGATCCATGCGGTCCGGCCCGTCTTCCGAGAACTCGGGCTTTCCGCAGCCTTCGTCTACGCAGCCCTCGAACAAGCCGAGACCGCACGCGGCGGCCGCGACATCGCTGCGTCCGCCCGCCTCGGGGTCACCGCCACCTACGAAGCCCTCCAGGTCCTCTCCACCCACGGCCTGGCCACCCGCACCCCGGCCGGGTGGGTCCTCGGTGACGCGTCCCTCACGCAGCTCGCCGAAGCATGGGGCATCGTCGAGGAGATCCGTGCGCAGATCGCCCGCTACCGCGAGGAACGCCGCGCGTGGTGGGCCTGGCTCAACCGCCGCGCCCCGCTCAGCCTCGTCCGCGACGAGTCGTCGCCGGCCACTCCCCCACCAGAACTCGGATGGATCCCCGAACCACCACCGGACGACGATGACGAATCCGCCCTCGAGATCCTTGAGCGGATCCTCGGCGGTCACGTCATCGAGCAGCGAACCGCCTAGAAACTGCAAACGCTGGGCCCTCCGGGCCCAAACCGAGCCGCCTCCGGCGGCCCTGTCACATTCGGTTCTCTCTCCCCGGGCTGACGATTCTGGGCCGCGGCCACCTCCACGCAACCCCCGCGCTGCGCGCCGGGCGAGCGGATCGGCGCTCGCAAGCTCGCTTATTTCCTCACCACTCCCCCGGTTCCGGGGGTTGCACTCCGGCGTCCCATCGCGGCCCGACATCTAAAAGCGCCCGGGGAGGGCGAAAAACGGTCGGCAACGCAGAAGCCACCACCCTGCCCCGCGTGCAGACAGGAGTCACCCAGTGACGACCAACAGCACCACCTATGAGGCCGGGGCGATCGTGCACGTCGCCCCGACCGAACTGCTGCTCCAGCGCAACATCCGCGAGGCCAAGCCCTCGCCCGACCTCATCAAGTCCGTCAAGGAGGTCGGAGTCTTGGAGCCCATCACGGCCGTGACAACCGAGGCCGGTGACCTGCTCGTCAGGTACGGCCACCGCCGCACCCTCGCCGCCGTGGAGGCCCAGGCCACCACCGTCCCGGTCTACGTCACCGGGACCGACGACGAGGCCAACGAAGCCGAAGTGCTCCGGGTGATCGCACAGCGCGACGAGAACACCCACCGTGCCGGGCTCACCACAGCCGATGAGGTCAGTGTCGTGGAACAGCTGGCCGCGTTCGGTCTCACCGCGGCCCAGATCACCAAGAAGGCCAGGATCAAGCGCGCCGACGTCGACGCTGCCCTCACCGTCGCCGGATCAGGGTTGGCCCGTAAGGCCACCGAGAAGTACGACGAACTCACCCTCGACCAAGCCGTCACGGTGGCCGAGTTCGAGGACGACCCCGAGACCGCCAAGGCACTCATCATCGCGGCTCACGAAGGCCAGTTTGATCACGTCGCCAAGCGTGCACGCCTCGACCGGGCAACCGCAGCGTTCAGGGCGAAGGCCCTGGCGATGCTCGAAGACATGGGAGTCCGCATCATCGACACCCCGGGTTACAACGAGAAGCCTCGACAGTTGGGCAGCATGAAGGCGAGCCACGACGCCACCGAAACGTTCGCCCTCGCCGAGCACCAGCAGTGCCCCGGGCACGTCGGATGGGTCGGCAGCGCCTACGTCAACGTCGACAAAGACGGCACCGTCGTCGCGGACGTAGTCGAGCCGGGACCCGACGCAACGGACGAGGAATGGGACGCCTACGAGGCCGCATGCGACCAGATCCGGGCTACCACTCAGAGCGTCAGCCGCCCCGCACCTGTCTACGGGTGCGAGGACCCCCGCAAGAACGGTCACATCGCCAAAGACCAGTACGGAGGGTGGCCGAGCAAGAAGTCCACTCCCGTGGCCGCGATGAGCGACGAGGAGCGCGCCCAGGAGAAGCAGAAGCGGGCGCTGGTCGTCGAGAACAACAAGGCATGGGAGGCAGCCGAAGCGGTGCGCCGCGACTGGTTGCAGCAGTTCACCAGCCGCAAGACCCCTCCCAAGGGAACCGCCGCGTTCCTCGCCACCGCACTCAGCCGAGACTCCCACGCCGCCACCGCGACCGGTGGCAATGCCCTCGCTGCCGACTGGCTCGGTACCAACAAGACCGGTTGGGGCAGCGTCGACCTCACCCCCGCCAAGAGCGCCACGGAGAACCGTGCACTGGTCATCGTGCTCGTGCAGGTCCTCGCCGGACACGAGTCCACCCTCACCAAGGACTCGTGGCGACACGACGGCACCACCAACGCCGCAGGGCGCTACCTCCGCTTCATCGAAGCCGCCGGATACACGCTCAGCGACGTCGAGAAGTTCGCGATCAGCAAGAAGACCGCCTGAACCAACGGTGGGCAGCCCCGGCACTCCCCCGGGTTGCCCCACCGTGCGGGCTCCAGCTTGGCGAGCGAGTGAGCTCGGATCGGGCATCGAGCCCTCCCCGAGCTCGAGCACCAGGTCCGCGTCCTACCGCCAAAACTACCAACCTTCCGGACTCCGATACTCCGGAACTAACAGACTCACGGAGTAACAGAGTGCCGCAGTCACGGACTCCGAGTCTTCCGAACTGACAGGGTCGGCGCGCCTCCACCAACAGACTGCCGAACTTCCGTACTTTCGGACCCACGCACTCACGGACTACCCAAGTTCCGAACTTACAGAGTCCGGAACTCACAGAGAGAGGCACCACGGCATGAGGATCGTCGCGATCGCCAACCAAAAGGGCGGAGTGGGCAAAACCACCGTCACCATGAACGTGGCCGCAAAATTCGCTGCCATGGGCCAGAAGGTCCTGGTCGTCGACGTCGACCCACAGGGCTCGGCGGGGGACTGGGCCGACACCGCCGGCGAGAACCTTCCCTTCGACGTCGCCCAGGACACCAACCCCGAACTCCTCGCCCAGC
>NZ_LMFI01000006.1 GCF_001426745.1 Nocardioides sp. Root140 | reverse complement strand
CGCCCTACCCTTGACCTGCAGACCCCCGCACAAGCGCTGGCTGCGCTGCTCGCCAAACCGGCAGCAGCATGACCGTTGCTTAGACCGATTGACCTAGCCGGGGGCAAAGCGTCAAGAAGGGCGCACAAGTGCGGCCGTCTCGAACGCCGTACCGAGCCTGGCGACCGTCAGGAGCAGGCGGCGCAGGTGCCGAAGATCTCCAGCGTGTGGCTGATGTCGCGGTAGCCGTGCTCGGCGGCGATCGCCTTGGTCCACCGCTCGACCGTCGGGCCCTCGACCTCCACCGTGGCGCCGCACGACCGGCAGACCAGGTGATGGTGGTGTGAGTCGGAGCAGCGCCGGTAGGCGGCCTCGCCGTCCTCGGTGCGGAGCACGTCGACCTCGCCGCTGTCGGCGAGCAGCTGCAGGGTGCGGTAGACGGTGGCCAGCCCGACCTTCTCGCCCGAGTCGGTCAGCAGCGAGTGGATCTCCTGGGCACTGCGGAAGTCGCCGAACGTGGAGAGCACGTTGGCCACGGCCAGGCGCTGCTTGGTCGGGCGCCCGCCGGCCACCGGGGTGGTGCGGGGCTCGGTGGTGGGCTCGGTCTTCGGCTCAGTGTTCGTCATAGTGCACTCCGTGGGGGGCGTGGCGGTGACCGTCGTGGACGTAGTCGACGTGGTCACCGTGGGGTACGGCGGTGTGCCCGCAGTTCTCACCGTGTTCGTGAGGGTGTTCGTCGATCGCGTCATGGGCCAGCGGCGCGAGCTCGTCGAACGGCTGCCGCTGGCGGCGACGTCGACGCAGCCACATGCCCACCGGCCAGGTCAGCACGAAGCAGGCCAGCGCGAGCAGCACGATGGTGGGTCCGGGCGCCACGTCGAAGGCGACTGCCGAGACCATGAGTCCGCCGAAGGACGCGCCGACGCCGAGGCACATCGCGGCCAGCAGGGTGGCCCGGAAGCTGCGGGTCAGCTGCTGGGCGGTGGCCACCGGCACGATCATCAGCGCCGAGACCAGCAGCAGGCCGACAGTGCGCATCGCCACGGTCACCGTGACCGCGGCCAGCACGGCGACCAGCACGTTGTAGACGCGGATGTTGAGCCCGGCGACCCGAGCGAACTCCTGGTCCTGGGCGACCGCGAACAGCTGGGGTGCGAGTCCGACCCCGAGCAGGATCACGATGGCACTGAGCGCCATCGTCACCCATACGTCCTGTGGCGAGATCGTGGTGATCGACCCGAACAGGAACTCCTGGAGGCGGGCCGCACTCTGTCCGGCCAGGCCGGTGATCATCACACCACCGGCGATGCCGCCGTAGAACAGCAACGCCAGCGCGACGTCGCCGTTCGCGTGACCCTTCTCGCGGATCACCTCGATGAGTACGGCGCCCAGGATGGCCACCACGACCGCCGTCCAGGTCGGTGAGGTGTTGGTCAGCAGGCCGAGTGCCACACCTGTGACGGCGACGTGGCCGATGCCGTCACCCATCAGGGCGAGGCGGCGCTGCACCAGGTAGGTGCCGACGACCGGCGCGGCGAGTCCGGTGAAGACCGCGGCGATCATCGCGCGGATCATGAAGTCGTAGCCCAGGATGTCCATCAGTGGTGCTCCCGGTGGCGGTTGAGGCCGAGTTGCGGCGTGTGGTCATCGACGACGGGCACCACGTGGTGGTGGCTGTGGCCGGCGCCGAACAGCGGCCCGTGCACCTCGTGGTCGGCCAGCGGCGGGCCGTCGTACGCAATGCGGCCGTCGCGCATGACGATCGCGCGGTCGACCAGCGGTGTCATCGGGCCGAGCTCGTGGGCGACCAGCACGACGGTCGCGCCGCGGGACTTGAGCGTCTCGAGGGCGAGGGCCAGGGCCTGCTGGTTGGGCAGGTCGACGCCGGCGGTGGGCTCGTCGAGGAAGAACAGCTCGGGCTCGCCGGCCAGGGCGCGCGCGATCAGCACTCGCTGCTGCTGGCCGCCGGAGAGGGTGTTGATGCCGTCGTGGCTGCGATCGCGTAGCCCGACCACGTCGAGGGCGTCCTTGATGGCCTGGCGGTCCTTGCGCAGGAGCGGTCGCAGGAGGCGACGTCGGGTGAGCCGGCCCGAGGCCACGACCTCCCAGACCGAGACAGGGATGCCGCTCGCGGCGGTCGCGCGTTGCGGCACGAAGCCGATGCGATGCCAGTCGTGGAAGTCGGAGAGCTGCGCGCCGAACAGCGTCACCGATCCTCCGCCGATCCGCAGCAGGCCTGTCATGGCACGGACCAGGGTCGACTTGCCGGAGCCGTTGGCGCCCATCAGTGCCACGAACTCGCCACGCTCGATGCGCACGTCGATGTGACGGAGGATGGGACGCCCGGAAATGGCGACGGAACCGTCCTCGATCTCGAGGACGGTCCGGTCGCGGTCGGTGGGGTCGGTCAGCAACCGTTGGCCTTCTTGAGTGCGGTGAGGTTGTTCTCCATGAGTGAAAGGTAGTTCTCATCGGAGGTCTGGTCACTCAGGCCCTCGATCGGGTCGAGCACGGCCGTCTCGACGCCGAGGTCGTCTGCCAGCGAGTCGGCCGACTTCTTGCTGCCGAGGGCCTCGGAGAAGACGGTGGTCAGGTGCTCGTCGCGGATCAGCTTCTCCAGCTTCGCCCGCTCACCCGGGATCGGCTCGGCGCCGGGGGAGAGGCCCGTGATCGCCTCGAAGTGGAGGCCGTAGCGGCTGAGGTAGCCGAATGCCTCGTGGTTGACCACCACGGTGTCGACCTTGCAGTCGGCCAGCCCGTCGGCGTACGCCTTGTCGAGGGTCTCGAGCTCGCCGCGAAACTTCTCGGCGTTGGCGGTGAACTCGTCCTCGTGGTCGGGGTCGATGCCGCTGAGCTTGTCGGCGATCGCGTCGGCGAGGTCGGCCATCAGCAGGGGGTCGAGCCAGAAGTGCGGGTCGTGGTCACCGTGCTCGTGGTCGTGGCCCTCCTCGTGCGCGTGGGCGTCCTCGCCGTTCTCGTGCAGGTCGATCACCTTGGCCGCGTCGAGGGTCTCGCCCTCCGCGTTCTGCTCGACGGCGTCGTCGACGGCGGGCTGGAAGCCGGTCTCGAAGATCACCAGTCCCGCATCGGCGACGTCGCCGGTCTGGCGCACGCTCAGTTCGACGTCGTGGGGCTCGCGGCCGGCCTGGACCAGGTTCTCGACCTCCAAGTGGTCGCCTGCCACGCGCTCGGCGGCGTAGGCCAGCGGGTAGAAGGCCGCGGAGACCTTCTGCTCGTCGACGTCCCCGTCGCCCGAGAGTGCACCGCATCCGGCAAGGAAGAGCGAAGCACTGACAACGAGGGGTACGGCGAAGCGCGCGGCAGGCAAGTTCATGAGAACGATTCTCAGCAAGATGAGAATGGTTGTCAAATCGAGTTCCCCGGGCAGGGCGGAACCTGTGCGGCCTTCTTGACGGCTCGCCCGTGGGAGGGCGCGTGTGGAGCGACCGTAACCCCGCGTTGCATGGGAGATTGGGGGACGTGTTGGTCGTGAACAGGTTCCGGGTGTCCGAGCATGACGTGGCGAGCTTCCGGGCGCGGGTCGAGGAAGCGCACGCGCTGCTCGCGGCCTGCGCGGGCTACGTCGAGGGCACGGTCGGACGCAACGTCGACCAGCCCGACCTCTGGCTGCTCACCACGCGCTGGGCCAACGTCGGGTCCTACCGCCGCGCCCTGTCGTCGTACGACGTGAAGCTGGGGGCCTGGGAGCTGCTGGGCACGGCACTCGACGAGCCCAGCGCCTACGAGGTCGTCGAACCGGGTGGCGAGCTCAACGAGCCTCTGGCCCGCGAGACCTGACCGCCGCGGCCCAACACACAAGTCGGGTGACACGCTCGTTAGGCTTGATCCTTCAAGACCGACAGCCAGTCGGCCGACCTTCCCAGGAGTTCCCGTGGCCAAGCCGCCCCCCTCGCCCGTCGACAACGTCGTCTCCCTCGCCAAGCGCCGAGGCTTCGTCTACCCGTGCGGTGAGATCTACGGCGGCACCCGCTCCGCGTGGGACTACGGCCCGCTCGGTGTCGAGCTCAAGGAGAACATCAAGCGCCAGTGGTGGAAGGCGATGGTCCAGGGCCGCGAAGACGTCGTGGGCCTCGACTCCAGCATCATCCTGCCGCGCGAGACCTGGGTCGCCTCCGGCCACGTCGACACGTTCAACGACCCGCTGACCGAGTGCCAGTCGTGCCACAAGCGGTACCGCGCCGACCACCTGCAGGAGGCGTACGCCGAGAAGAAGGGCATCGACAACCCCGACGACGTCGACCTCAAGGACGTCGCCTGCGCCAACTGCGGCACCCGTGGTGCCTGGACCGAGCCGCGCGAGTTCTCCGGCATGCTCAAGACGCACGTCGGTGTCCTCGAGGACGAGTCCGGCCTGGTCTACCTGCGCCCCGAGACCGCGCAGGGCATCTTCCTCAACTTCGCCAACGTGGTGACCAGCAGCCGGCGCAAGCCGCCGTTCGGCATCGCCCAGATCGGCAAGAGCTTCCGCAACGAGATCACGCCGGGCAACTTCATCTTCCGCACCCGCGAGTTCGAGCAGATGGAGATGGAGTTCTTCGTCAAGCCCGGCGAGGACGACGAGTGGCACAAGTACTGGATCGCCGAGCGCACCAGGTGGTACGTCGACCTGGGCATCAACCCCGACAACCTGCGTCACTTCGAGCACCCGTTGGAGAAGCTGAGCCACTACTCCAAGGGCACCACCGACATCGAGTACCGCTTCCGCTTCGCGGGCTCCGAGTGGGGTGAGCTCGAGGGCATCGCCAACCGCACCGACTTCGACCTGACCACGCACTCCAAGCACTCCGGCCAGGACCTCTCCTACTTCGACCAGGCCAACAACGAGCGCTACACGCCCTACGTCATCGAGCCGGCGGCCGGACTGAGCCGGAGCCTGATGACCTTCCTGGTCGACGCCTACCAGGAGGACGAGGCGCCCAACACGAAGGGCGGCGTCGACAAGCGCACCGTGCTGCGCCTCGACCCGCGCCTCGCGCCGGTCAAGGTCGCGGTGCTCCCGCTGAGCCGCAACGCCGACCTCTCGCCCAAGGCCAAGGACCTCGCCGCCGAGCTGCGCCGCAACTGGAACGTCGAGTTCGACGACTCGGGTGCGATCGGTCGCCGCTACCGCCGCCAGGACGAGATCGGCACGCCGTACTGCGTCACCGTCGACTTCGACACCCTCGACGACAACGCGGTCACGGTGCGCGAGCGCGACTCGATGTCGCAGGAGCGGATCAGCCTCGACGGCATCTCGACGTACTTCGCCGAGCGTTTGCTGGGCTCCTGACCAGTGTTTCGTCGTACGACGACCGCACCGTCGGTGCACAATGACGCCATGAAATCCGGAGTTCTTCGTCTTGCCGCGTTGTCCCTCGTCGCCGTCCTGGCCCTCGCGGGCTGTGGAGGCGGGGACGACGACAAGGACAACAAGGACTCCAAGGACGACTCGTCGCAGAGCAGTGACGGCTCGAGCACGCCCGAGGACGACGGCCTGACCGACCCCGGGTCGGCACTCGAGCTCGGCGAGTCGGCGACCTTCAAGTGGCAGGCCACCGCCAAGGTGTCCGGCCAGGCCGAGGTCACCGTCACCCGCATCGACAAGGCGCCGATCAAGGCGTTCAGCGGTTTCAAGCTGAGCGACGCGATGAAGAAGTCGACGCCCTACTACGTGCACCTGCGGGTGAAGAACGCCGGCACGTCCAACCTCGGCGGCTTCGAACCGCCGGTGTTCCTCGACAACGGCTCCTCGATCCTCTACCCGGCCGCACACATCAGCGGGTTCGCCCCGTGCGCCGACCGGTTGCTGCCGAAGAAGTTCGGGCCCAACGCCAAGCCCGCCTCGCTGTGCATGGTCTTCCTGGCCCCGGCGAAGACCGAGCTGCGCACCGTCGCGCTGCGCCCCGACGAGGCCCAGGAGCAGATCGACTGGACCGGTGACGTGACCGCGCCGGGCGCGAAGGCCAAGAAGGGCGCCAAGAAGAAGCGCTGACCCAACCGCGAACCGTGCCTTTTTGATGCGCCAACCGTGCGTCATTGATGCGCGAACCGTGGAAGATTGCGCCTCGAACTGTGGATCCTTGACGGGCACCGCAAGGACCCCCGGCTCGGCAATCACGATCCACGGTTCGCGCATCGAAAGCCCACGGTTCGCGCATTCGAGGGGTGGCAGTTCACAATGGAGCCCATGCAGCTGGGCAACCTGACCGTCGAGACGCCCGTCGTCCTGGCTCCGATGGCCGGCATCACCAACGCGGCGTACCGCCGGTTGTGCCTCGAGAGCATGCGCGAGCAGGGCGCGGACGGGCTCTTCGTCTGCGAGATGATCACCTCACGCGGCCTGGTCGAGGGCGACGCGATGACCAGGTCGATGCTGGTCTTCGACGAGCTCGAGAACACCCGCTCGGTGCAGCTCTACGGCACCGACCCGGTCTACGTCGGCAAGGCCGCGGAGATCCTCTGCGCCGAGTACGGCGTCGCGCACATCGACCTCAACTTCGGCTGCCCGGTTCCGAAGGTGACCCGCAAGGGCGGCGGGGGAGCGCTCCCGTGGAAGCGCGGGCTCCTCGGCGAGATCCTCGAGCACGCGGTCCGCGCCGCCGAGCCGTACGGCGTGCCGGTCACCATGAAGACCCGCAAGGGCATCGATGACGACCACCTGACCTACCTCGATGCCGGACGCATCGCCCAGGAGGCGGGGTGTGCGGCCATTGCGCTGCACGGCCGCACCGTCGAGCAGGCCTACTCCGGCCAGGCAGACTGGGAGGCGATCGCCGAGCTCGTGGCGCACGTCGACATCCCGGTGCTCGGCAACGGCGACATCTGGGAGGCCGCCGACGCGCTGAGGATGGTCGAGCAGACCGGTGTCGCGGGCGTCGTGGTCGGCCGCGGCTGCCTGGGCCGTCCGTGGCTGTTCCGCGACCTGGCCGCGGCCTTCGCCGGCGAGACCGTGGCTACGCTCCCCGTGTTGGGTGAGGTGGCCGCGATGATGCGTCGCCACGCCGAGCTGCTCAGCTCGCACATGGGGGAGGAGCGGGGCTGCAAGGAGTTCCGCAAGCACGTCTCGTGGTACCTCAAGGGCTTCCCGGCCGGTGGTGCACTGCGTCACTCCCTGGCCCTGATCGACAGCCTCGCCACCCTCGACGTCCTGCTTGCCGAGCTCGACCCCGACGCCGTCTTCCCGGTCGCCGAGCTGGGTGCTCCACGGGGGCGCCAAGGCACGCCACGCAAGCGGGTCGTGCTGCCCGAGGGGTGGCTGGACGACGCCGACGGGGCCGGCTGCGGCATGGAGGAGGACCTGTCCGCGGCCTCGGGCGGGTGAGGATCGGGTGAGGATCGGGTGACTCGGAACACCCTGTGAACAGTGTCCCCAAATGGGACATTTCCGGTTCGTTTATGTTTCACTCGATCTTCGTGCCCAGACGGACACCCCGTTCGGACACAGACCCTGTCAGCTATCGCAAAGGATCAGCGCTGTGGCAAATCATGGCCACAAGCGGGACACCAATGCCCGCAGCAAGCCCCGCCTGGTGACCATCGCAGCATCGGTCTCCACGCTCGCCACCCTCGCCGTCGTCGGCGTCGGAGTCCTCGGATCCGACCCCGAGATCAAGGAGGTCGTGAGCGCCAACCAGGCATCCATCGGCGGTGCTGCCCCCGAGCGCAAGCAGGAAGTCTCCCGTTCGAGCGGTCGGGCCAGCCTCGACCTCGACCAGCTGAGCGCCTCCGCGACGTACTCCCGCAGCGCGAACCGCCTCGCCACCCAGCGCGCGGTGAAGTCCGCCGACTCCAAGCTGTGGACCACCGAGGAACTGAACCTCTGGGACGCGCCCACCGACGGTGCGACCCAGGTCGGCAGCATTGACGCCGGCAAGCAGGTGCTGGTCACCGGGCGCGAGCAGAACGGCCGTACCGAGATCGTCGTCGGCGGCCGGTCGCGCTGGGTGACCGCCGACTACCTCGACGACGAGAAGCCCGTCGAGGGCATCGGCGGCGAGTGCACCAACGGCACCTCCGTGCCCAGCGGCGTGAGCCCCAACATCGTCAAGGTGCACGCGGCCGTGTGCGCGGCGTTCCCCGACATCACGACCTACGGCACGTTCCGCGGCGACGGTGAGCACTCGCAGGGCCTCGCCGTCGACATCATGGTCAGCGGCGACCGCGGCTACCAGGTTCGCGACTTCGTGCGCGAGCACTACGCCGAGCTGGGCGTGAACTACATCATCTACTCCCAGCAGATCTGGTCGGTCGACCGGTCGGGCGAGGGCTGGCGTGGCATGGAGGACCGTGGCTCGACCACGGCCAACCACTACGACCACGTGCACGTCACGACGTACTGATCTCTGACCCCGCCGAATGGCCGCAGCCCTCGTGGGCCGCGGCCATTCGTCATTCTTCGGGCGGCGCGAGCCCGGCCGCGGACCATCCGACGGGTAAGTCGGGGTCCGGATGTCCTCTCCTGAGCGTGCGAGGACATGAGAGATGCAGAGGTCACCTGTTCGACGGTCCGTTCGACCGGTCTGTGGTCCGGGGTGCACGACTTCCGCACCGGCGCCCCCGACCGTGGGCGGGTGGCACTACTCTCGGGCCGTGATGGAGACCAACGAGTACGACGAGCGCGACCGCGAGCGCCTCGTCCCGGAGCCGCCGAAGCGGGTCGACGCACCCGTGCGCACGCCGTTCGAGCGTGACCGGGCCCGCGTGGTCCACGCGGCGGCGTCCCGGCGCCTGGCCGCCAAGACCCAGGTCGTCGGCCCCCAGAGCGACGACTTCGTCCGCAACCGGCTGACCCACTCTCTCGAGGTTGCCCAGATCGCCCGCGACCTGGCTCGGGCGCTGGGCTGTCACCCTGACATCACCGAGACCGCTGCCCTGGCCCACGACCTGGGCCATCCGCCGTTCGGCCACAACGGCGAGCAGGTGCTCGACGCGCTCAGTGAGCCGTGCGGAGGCTTTGAGGGCAACGCCCAGACGCTGCGACTGCTGACCCGCCTGGAGTCCAAGACGTTCGACGCCGACGGCCACTCGGTGGGGCTCAACCTGACCCGCGCCACGCTCGACGCCTGCACGAAGTACCCCTGGCTGCGCGAGCGCCCGGGCACCAAGTTCGGGGCGTACGCCGACGACCTCCCTGTCTTCACGTGGATGCGCGACGGTCGCACCGACCGGCGGCGCTGCGTCGAGGCGCAGGTGATGGACCTCGCCGACGACGTGGCCTACTCCGTGCACGACGTCGAGGACGGCATCGTCGCCGACCGCATCGACCTGACCGCACTCGCCGACCCGGGCGCGCGACGCGAGGTGTGGCAGACCACCCGCGAGTGGTACCTCCCCGATGTCTCCGACGACGCCCTCGGCAGGGCGCTGGCCCGCATGCAGACGCAGGGCAGCTGGCCGCAGGCGCCGTACGACGGCTCGCGTCGGTCGCTGGCCGCCCTGAAGAACCTGACCAGCGACCTGATCGGCCGGTTCTGCGGCAGTGTGCAGACCGCGATGGTGGCGGCCTACGGCACCGAGTCGTTCGTGCGCTACCGCGCCGACCTGGTGATCCCCGACGAGACCCTCCTCGAGATCGCCGTGCTCAAGGGCATCGCCGCGCACTACGTGATGCGGTCCGACGAGCGCCTCGAGGTGATGGCTCGCCAGCGTGAGCTGCTGGCCGAGCTGGTGGCCGCGCTCGTCGACCGGCCCGACCGGCTGGACGCCGCGTTCGCCCACGACCACGCCGAGGCGCCCGACGACGCCGCCCGGCTGCGGGTGGTGATCGACCAGGTCGCCTCGCTCACGGACTCCTCGGCGCTCACCTGGCACCGCCGCTACGCCATCGGCGACTGAGACCCTCGACGCAGGCCGTCGGACCCTTGACGGTCCGCTGGGCCGGGCCCTCGATTCTCCACAGCTCCCGTCGCCCGGCCAGTGCGTCCAACGGTCCCCGACGTAGACTCCGCGACGTGGCAGGACGGATCAGGGACGACGACATCGCGGAGGTCCGCGAGAAGGCTCGCATCGACGAGGTCGTGTCCTCCTACGTCACGCTCCGCAACGCCGGCGGCGGCTCGATGAAGGGCCTGTGCCCCTTCCATGACGAGAAGTCCCCGTCGTTCAACGTGAACCCGGCGCGCGCGTTCTTCCACTGCTTCGGGTGCCAGGAAGGCGGCGACGTCTTCAGCTTCCTGATGAAGATCGACGGCATCACCTTCAGCGAGGCCGTCGAGCGCCTGGCCGACAAGTACGGCGTACAGCTGCGGCGCGAGGACGGCGGCGCACCCACCCCGCCGCGTGGCCCGCAGCGCAGCCGCCTGATCGACGCCCACAAGCAGGCGCAGCTCTTCTACGCCGAGCAGTTGGCCACCCCCGACGCCGTGGTGGCCCGTCAGTTCCTCGACGGCCGCGGCTTCGACCAGGACGCCGCGGCCACCTTCGGCGTCGGGTTCGCCCCCAACGGCGGCGAGGTGCTGTTCAAGCACCTGCGGCAGAAGGGCTTCAGCGAGGAGGAGCTCGTCACCGGGGGCCTGGTCGGTCGTGGGCGTGGACTCTACGACCGGTTCCGCGGACGCCTGCTGTGGCCGATCCGCGACGCGTCCGGCGACGTGATCGGCTTCGGTGCCCGCCGCATCTTTGACGACGACCGCATCGAGGCTAAATACCTCAACACCTCTGACTCACCGATCTACAAGAAGTCCCAGGTGCTCTACGGCATCGACCTGGCGCGCCGTGAGATCGGCCGCACCTCGCAGGCCGTCGTGGTCGAGGGCTACACCGACGTGATGGCCTGCCACCTCGCCGGCGTCGGTACGGCGGTGGCCACCTGCGGCACCTCGTTCGGCGACGACCACGCGCGCGTGCTGCGCCGGTTCCTCCACGACCACGACGAGTTCCGCGGTGAGGTCATCTTCACCTTCGACGGTGACTCCGCCGGCCAGAAGGCGGCCCTTCGCGCCTTCGGCGGCGACCAGAACTTCGTCTCCCAGACCTACGTCGCGATCGAGCCCGACGGCCTCGACCCCTGTGACCTGCGCATCAAGAAGGGCGACGAGGCGGTCCGGGATCTCGTCTCCGGTCGCGTACCCCTCTATCGCTTCGTGCTCGGCAACGTGCTCTCGCGCTACGACCTCGACCGCGCCGACGGCCGCATCGATGCGTTGCGCGAGGCTGCCGTCCTGGTGAGCAGCGTGCGCGACAAGTCGAAGATCGACGCGTTCGCCCGCGAGATCGCCTCGTCCATCGGCGTCGACGTCGACGAGGCCCGCACAGAGGTACGCCGGGCAGCCGCGCGGCAGGGGAGGGTCCAGAAGCAGGCACCGGGCGGCGCCATGGGCCGGGCCTCGGGTGCTCCCCAGCGCACCGCGGCGCCGGTCAACGACCCGTCGAAGCCGCAGCAGCCCGCCGCGCCGCCGCTGCCGAACCTGCGCGACCCGCGCTTCGCGATCGAGCGCGAGACCCTCAAGCTCGTCCTGCACCACCCCGAGGTCGTGGTGCGCTCGGCGCGCGACGTCACACCTGCCGACTTCACGCACCCGACGTACCGCGGGGTGTGGGAGGCGATCCAGGCCGGTGGGGGACCCGAGAGTGCGAAGGACGGCTGGGCGGCCGGGCTGCGTGACCACGTGAAGGAGCCGGCCGTCGCCGCGGCCCTGACCGAGCTGAGCGTCGAGCCGCTGCTGTCCAAGAAGGAACCCGACCTCGCCTACGTGCACGCGCACGTCTACCGGCTGCGCGAGCTGACCGTGCTGCGCAGCATCGCCGACGTGAAGAGCAAGCTGCAGCGCACCAACCCGGATGACGCGGAGAACCACAACGCACTGTTCGGCGAGCTGATGACCCTCGAGGCGCAGCGTCGCACCCTTCGTGATGCGGGGATGGGCACATGAGGCTGTTCGGCAACGCGCTGCCCGACGAGGTGCGCGCGGCGGACCTGCCGACGGGGGAGAAGGCCCTGGCCGGCGCGGTCGGCACGGACGGCGTCGTGCTGGTCGGCACCCGCGACGCGTTGTACGTCGGGGAGCGGCGCATCCCGTGGGAGACGGTCGAGAAGGCCGACTGGTCCCAGGATGCCTCCACCCTGACCGTGACCGAGGTCGGCTCCTGGGGTGAGGTGCGGCCGGTGCACGTGGTCCCTCTGGACGAGCCCGGGCGCCTGCTCGAGCTGGTGCGTGAGCGGGTCACGGCGAGCGTCGTACTCCAGCGGCACGTGCCGATCCGCGGCCGCCGCGGCGTCTTCGTGATTGCGCGCAGGGCCCCCCGGGGCGACCAGCCCGTGCAGTGGGTCTACGAGTTCGAGGAGGGCGTCGACCCCGACGATCCCGAGGTGCGGCGCCGTGCCGCCGCTGCCCTCGAGGTGGTGCGGGGCGAGGTCGGCCACGACCTGTAGTCGCTCGCAGGCGCGAAGGGAGGGGCTGATTTCGCACCTCCGCTGCGTCCTTGCTATTCTTCCCGGGCTGCCTAGCGGTCCCCTGTAGCTCAACTGGCAGAGCATTCGACTGTTAATCGGAGGGTTGTTGGTTCGAGTCCAACCGGGGGAGCCAACGAAGGGCCTCTGACTTGCGGAAACGCGGGCAGGGGCCCTTCGACATTTGACCCTGGTGCCAAGATCGTGGCGCCCCATCCCGCGGCAGGGTGGCGATAGTCCTTCCGGGACCAGTCCTTGTCCGCGGGCCGGCTGTTGATTGCGTTCCCATCACGTTTCCGATGCCGAGGGGCCGTCCTCCAGGAAGTCCGCGGGCGGCACGAAGAAGAGGCAGCCGGTGACCGCCGTGGAGAAGTCGAGGATCCGGTCGTGGTTGCCGGGCGGCTTGCCGACGAACATGTTGCGGAGCATCTGTTCCACGACGTCGGGACTGGCGGCGTAGCCGATGAAATAGGTGCCGAACTCACCCGATCCCACGTTGCCGAACGGCATGTTGTCGCGCATGATCTGCCGTTCGACACCGTTCTCGTCGACGATGGTGTTGAGGGCGACGTGTGAGTTGGACGGCTTCACGTCGTCCGGCATCTCGATGTCGCTGAGCTTGTGACGTCCGATCGCGCGTTCCTGCGCCTCGACGGGCAACGCATTCCAGGCCACCAGGTCGTGGAGGTACTTCTGCACGACCACGTAGCTCCCGCCGGCGAAGGCCGCGTCCTCGTCACCGATGTGGACGGCCGCCTCGGCCGCCGTGCCCTCGGGGTTCTCGGTGCCGTCGACGAAGCCGAGCAGGTCACGCTCGTCGAAGTAGCGGAACCCGTGCACCTCGTCTTCGACGTCGACCGCACCGTCCAGACGCGCTATGAGCTGCTGGGCGAGCTCGAAGCAGAGATCCATGTGCCGGGCGCGGAGGTGGAACAGGATGTCGCCCGGGGTCGCGACGGCCGTGTGCACGGCGTCCTGGACTGCCTCGAACGGGTGGAGGTGCGCCGGCGGTGCGACGTCGTACAGCCGGGGCCACAGCTCGGCACCGAGGCCGACCACGCAGCGCAGCTCACCGTCCTTCGAGCGGAAGCCGACCGCGCGGGTGAGTCCCGCCACGTCCGCAAGGAGATCGCGTACGACGTCCTCGCGTTCCGGGCGCACAGTGACCACCAGGAAGATGGCCGCCTCTGCGGGAGGTGCGATCACGGCCTGTGAGACCGGCTGCTGCGTCATCGGACCACCCTCGCCGCACCCGCCATCTCGTCGCCTCCGGTTCTCTTGGTCAGAACGGTTCGAAGTTGAGCCCTTCCTGCACGTTAGCGCCAGGACGGCTCAGGTCGCACCCGTGAGTCGCACCCGTGAGTACGGCGCGGTGCCGGTGCTCCCACGGGGAGTCAGCCGGTGGCCACTCCGGCAACGAGATTGATGGTGGTGGCCAGGACGACGGCTCCGAACAGGTAGGAGAGGAGCGAGTGTCGCAACACCACCGACCGGATCGTCGAGCTCGACACGTCCGTGTCGGAGACCTGGTAGGTCATCCCGAGGTTGTAGCTGAAGTAGAAGAAGTCGCGATAGGCCGGCGACTCGTCGGAGTTGAAGTCGATCCCACCGCCCTTTGCTCCCGCGGCCCCGTAGTAGAGGTGTGCGTAGCGAGTGGCGTACATCAGGTGCAGGTCGGCCCAGGCCATGAAGACCCCGCACAGGGCCGTCGCAGCGGCCGCGTCGCCAGTGTCGGAGCGTCCTAGGACGAGCACGGCCACGATGCCGAACAGCCCGCCCAGTGAGATCAGCAGGACGAGCAGCTCCTCGAGCACCGGGCGGAAGTCCTCACGTCGAGCATTGGCAGCCGTGACATGCGCGTCGAGCGGCCACAGCACCATCCACCCGCCCACGGCGAACGCGACGTGCGTGACCGTGACTCCGATCAGGATGCTGAGCGGGATGTTGAGTGCGAGCACGCAGGCCACGCCCGCGACGGCACCCAGCAGCACCGACCCGATGACCCGCGGGATCGCCGCCACGGGCAGCCTGCCGCCACTGCTGGACCCGCTGTGCCGTTCGTCCCCGCTCATGACGGTTCAATATGCGCCAGCGCTTCATTGCCCGCAAGTGGGGAGAGGTTCGGATGGGGTGGCTGCGGAGCGCATCGGGGCACAATGTCCAAGAACAGTGCAGGTCAATGAGCCGTGCATTCGACGTGTGTTCCGAGAGAGGCGATCCCCATGAATGAGTCGGCGAGCTTCGACCAGGCTGCCAAGCAGCGAGTCAGACAAGCTCTCGAGGCCAGGGCTGCGGATCACCTGCGGTCCTTCGAGAACACCGTCAGGCAGGAGCGGTCCGCAGCCGAGCTGGACCAGGAGGCGACGCACTCGGTCGACGACCTGTCGCAGTCGGACGAACAGGGGGAGCTCTCAGGGCTCCTCGGCGCTGCGGAAGACCATCAGCAGGCGGGACTGGCCCGGATCGACGATCTCGACTTCGGCCCCAAGGACACTGTCGGACCGGGCGCGATCGTCGGTTTCGGAGGCGACCGCTACGTGGTCGGTGTCGTCGCGAGCGCCTTCGAGTGCGACGGAGTGACCTACGAGGGAATCTCGACGGACTCCCCGATCTACGCGTCGGTCGAGGGTCTGCGGGTGGGTGACACCTTCAACTTCGGCGGCCGCGAGCACCGCATCGACCTCGTGTCGTGAACGCGCCGAGAATCGCTCCACCGGAGCCCTGCGCCGCCGGCGTGCCGGTCGCGTCCTGAGATGACCCCGCACGGAGCCGGGCGGCCGACGGCAGGCACGTTGCCGGCCGACCGGAGCAGTGACCACGGGCACGCCGCGCGCGTGGTCCTCGGCCTCATGGTCCCCGGAGTGGTGCTCCTCGCGGTGGGCAGGCCAGAACTCATGCTGTACGCCGTCTTCGGCTCCTTCACCGGGATGTACGGCAGGCTCGAGGCCCCACGGAGCCGGCTGCGTCACCAGTTCCATGGCGCCGGGATGCTGGTGACCGGGGTCGCACTGGGGGTGGCGTTCTCGGAGGCGCGTGTTCCCGCTGTCGTGCTCGTGCTCGGCATCACCACGTTCGCCGCGGTCGGCTCGCTGCTGACCGACTGGCTCCGGCTCCGCCCGGGTGGGCCCTTCTTCGGGATCTTCGCGTTCGGCGCCACGGCCACGATCAGCCCCGGACTGGTCAGTCCTTGGGGCGCCGTGACCCTCTGTGCAGCGACCGCAGCCTGGTCCATTGCCCTCGGACTGGCCAGGCTGACCACGGGAGGAACGGGACTCCTGCAGGAGATCCCGACCGTGCAGTGGTCGCGTGTCCGCAAGACCACCTTGCCTGCAGGGACAGGCGTGCACGCCTTGCGCCATGCGTTGGCGACCGCAGTCGCCGGACTGAGCGGGGTGATGCTGGGCGTCGACCATGCCAACTGGGCGATGACCGCGGCGGCCGTTCCGTTGGCCGTCGTCGCCATCGGAGAGGTTCTCGACCTCGACGCGGTGGTGCACCGCGCCGTGCAGCGGGTGACAGGCACACTGGTCGGCCTCGCCGTCACCGCACTGGTGCTGCTCCCGGAGCCGGGACCGGTGGTGCTGGCCTCGGCCGTGATGGTGCTGCTGTTCCCCACCGAGCTGTTCATGAGCCGCCACTACGGGGTTGCGCTCGGGTTCTTCACGCCACTGATCATGATCATGACCGAGCTGGCAGCCCCCAGCGAACCGGCCACGATGATCGTGGCGCGAGGGGTGGACACCGTGATCGGGGTTGCTGCCGGAGTGGCCGCCGCTGCCCTGATCCGCGGGAACCAGGCGGTGGACCAGCAGGGGAGGAGTCGACGGTGAGCCGTGTGGCCGTACGGCGGCGCGTGCTGCAGTTTCCTGCGGGTGTCGGAGGCGTTGAGCGTGCGGTCCATCCGTGACAGGTTGAAGGTCCAGCAGCCGACCCTCTCGGGAGGACCCACATGCTCGTCAGACTCGCCCTGGCCTCGCTCGTCAGCCTCGCCGTGACCGCGCCGGCCAGTGCCGTACCGGTCCAGCAGACGTCGTCCGACGATCCGGAGTTCTCGGCGTCGGTGCACACGATCTCCGAGGAGTACCGCGACCGGATGATCGGTGTCTCCTGGGAGGAGGGCTGCCCAGTGCCGATCGACGACCTGCGGATCATCGAGATGAACTACCGGGGCTTCGACGGCACGGTCCATGACGGCGGGCAGCTGATGGTGCACAAGGACGTCGCCGACACGGTGGTCACGGTGTTCGGGGAGATGTTCGACGCGCAGTTCCCGATCAGGCGGATGGAGCTCATCGAGGAGTACGACGGCTCCGACGACGCGTCCATGGCCGCCGACAACACGTCGTCGTTCAACTGCCGTCCGATCACCGGCAGCCCGGGCAGGTTCTCGATCCACTCCTACGGCAAGGCGATCGACATCAACACCATCGAGAACCCTTATGTGAAGGGTGACCTGGTGCTGCCGCCTGCCGGTGAGGAGTTCCTCGACCGCGACGACGTACGCCCCGGCATGATCACCAAGAACGACCCGGTCGTGAAGGCGTTCAAGAAGCGCGGGTTCGACTGGGGCGGCGACTGGCACTCGCTCAAGGACTACCAGCACTTCGAGGCCAAGAAGTCCTGAGCACGCGCCCGAGGGTCTTCCCTCAGGTGTTCCTGACCGGATCCTGTCACATTTGTGGCGTCGGTCACACCCCACGCCTAGAGTCGCCTGAAACGTTGCAATTCAGGAGACTCCCTTGCTTGTGTCACGCTCCCACGTCCGCAGCATCACCTCCGGTGTCAGCCGACGCTCGCGGCGACGACAACTCGTCGTCACGGGTTGCGCGTTCGTACTCCTGACCGGCGGGGTCCTGGCAGGCATGTCCGGGCCAGCCATCTCCAGGCCTGCCACGGCGGCGGCTCTGTCCCCGAGCGTGACTGGCGAAAACGACCACCTGGTCGTGGCCGGAACGAGCGTCGAGTACCTCGACGAGCCCCTCGGGCTCGACGCTCGCCGCCCGCGGTTCAGCTGGACGCTCGAGGCGGACCGGCGAGACGCCACGCAGGCGGCGTACCAAGTGCAGGTGGCCACCGGCGAGGGGACCCTGGAGGCCGGTGAGGCCCTTGTGTGGGACACCGGCCGGGTGCCGACGAACGACTCGGTCAACGTCCAGTACGGCGGGGAAGCACTGACCAGCGCGACGCGGTACTACTGGCGTGTCCGTGCTTGGTCGGCGGAGGACACTGGTCCATCTGCCTGGAGCGAGATCAGCACGTTCGAGACGGGGTTGTTCGAGGCTGAGGACTGGGTCGCCCAGTGGGTCGCGCCGGCGATCTCCCGCGAAGGTGGCTCCTACCTGCGCTCGGAGATCAACCTCCCAACCGATGTGGAGCAGGTCCGGCTCTACGTCTCTGGCCGAGGCAACTACGAGCGGGGGCCGGACGGGCAGGGGATCTGCTGCGAGCAGCAGTTCGGCCTGGCCCGCGGCGTCTACGAGGCCCACATCAACGGCCAGCGGGTCTCCGACTCGCAGGTGGAGTCGACCATGGTCGACACCCGGGTGCGCGCGCTCTACCGCACCTACGACGTCACCGACCTACTCACGGCCGGCGACAACGTTCTCGGCATCCTGATCGGCGAGGACTCCGATGTGCTGGCCCAACTGCGGGTGACCACGACTGACGGTGAGGTGCTCGACTTCGGCACCGACGGGTCATGGACGTCCGCCCCCGGTCCGGTGATCCGCGCGCACCGCTACCACGGCGAGACCTACGACGCCCGCAAGGAGATCACCGGCTGGTCGACCGTCGACATGGCGCCGTCAACGACGTGGCAGCCGGTGCGTGTGAGCAGCACGGTCACGGGAAGGCTCGAGGCCGCGACGTTCGAACCGATGCGAGTGGTCCGCACCCATGAGCCGGTCGCCGTCACGTCGCCGGCCCCCGGTGTCCACGTCCTCGACTTCGGGACCAACCTGACCGGCTGGACCCAGATGTCCCTGGATCTGCCGGCGGGCGCGACGGTGACACTCAAGCATGGCGAGCGACTCTCCAACGGCCGCGTCGACAACAGCATCATCGGTGCCCAGCAGACCAGCCGCTACACCGCTGCCGGCGGCCAGGTGACCTGGGAACCGTCGTTCGTGTACGCCGGCTTCCGTTGGGTTGAGGTGACCGGGCTGCCCGGTGCCCCGGCACCCGGGACGATCGTGGCCCGCGAGGTCCACAACGACGTTGAGCCCACCGGCACGTTCTCCTCGAGCAACGACCTGCTCAACCGCCTGCACAAGGCCAACGTCCAAACAGAGTCGAACGGCCTGCACGCAGTGCCCGAGGACACCCCCACCCGTGAGAAGCGGGGCTGGATGGCCGACGCCCACATCGCCGCCGAAGCGGTCATCAACAACTTCGGTGTGGCTGCCTTCTACTCCAACTGGGTCGAGGAGATGCGCTCCGCACAACAAGGGGACGGCCGCGTGCCGGACATCGTCCCGACCGAGCCCGCCGGCGCGTGGGAGACCCGGTCCGACCCCGCCTGGGCGGTTGCCCACGTGCTGATCCCCGCCTACGTGAACGAGCGGTACGCCGACACGCGGGTCCTGGCCGAGCACTACGACTCACTACGCGACTACCTCGCCTACCTCGAGACCACCACCAGCGGCGATCTGCTGACCTCGCCCGTGAACACCTGGGGCAACGACTGGCTGGCGCTGGAGAACACTGACTCGGTGCTGTTCCGCAGCGGCTTCTACCTCTGGGCCCTGCGTGAGGGCGCCGACGCGGCACGTCAGCTGGACAAGGGCGACGACGCGGAGCAGATGGACGACCGAGCCGATCGAGTCGCGTCCGCGATCAACGAGCGGTACTTCGACGAGGAGGCAGAGTCCTACGGCTCGAGCCAGTTCGCCAACGCCTTCCCCCTGGTCCTCGACATCGTGCCCGACGGGCACGTGGAGGGGGTGGTCGACAATCTCGTTCGGGACGTCGTCGACGAACGTGGCGGTCACTTCACCGGCGGCCTGCCCGGGATCAAGTACATCCCGGAGGCGCTGGCCCTGCACGGCCACTCCGACGTGGTCCTCGACGTGGTCACGAACACCGCGTATCCCGGCTGGGGCTACATGCTGGAGAACGGCCCGGGGACGATCTGGGAGGACTGGGGCGGGGCCTCGTCCCTCAACCACCCGATGTTCACCTCGATCGACAACTGGCTCTACGACTCGGTCGCCGGGATCGACCAGGCGCCGGGGTCGACGGGCTACCAGCACTCCGTCGTGGCTCCCCAGGTGACGGACCGGCTCGGCCAGGGCAACGGCAGTGTCACCACGCCGTACGGCACCCTCTCGAGCGCCTGGAAGCACGTCGGCGGGCGTCTGGTCCAGACCGTCACCGTGCCGGTCAACACCACTTCGGAGGTGACCGTCCCGGCCGACTCGGCGCGGTCGGTGCTCGAAGGAACGGGGTACGCCCAGGACGCCGTCGGCGTGCACAGCCTGCGTGAGACCTCTGACGGGGTCGTGGTCACCGTCGGATCGGGCACCTACGAGTTCAGGTCGGACGCCGTGCTCGGGATGCTCGGCAGCGCCGACGACGCCCTGAGAGCGCTCGACACTCGGCTGGACGGGCCGGGCGTGACAGCTGCGGCAACCCGCAAGCTCTCTCGCGACGTGGGCCTGGCACGCCGGGACGTCCAGGGCGCCATCGATGCCCGGATGGGCGGTGCGTCCCTCGACCGGGTGCGAGAGCTCGCCGCCGAGGCGCTCGGTCGCTTGCACGTGCTGGCGGTCCATGTCGACGACCTCGAGGCGGACGGCCAGCTCACCGGCGCGGCCGCGGCGGAGGTACGCCGGCACCTCGAGCAGGCTCGCGGCGAGTTGTCCACGCTCGTCACCCGCTCCGACGGCATCACCGTCGAGTTGGAGCCGGTCGACGACGCGGTCGCCGGGAGCACCTTCGACGCTCGCCTGGTGGTGACGAACGGTTCGACCAAGCCGCTCACCCGGGCCGCAGCGCTGCTGTTGGCCCCTGACGGCTGGGCCGTGCGGACGGACTCAACGCTGCCCAGCCCGATCTCTCCAGGTCAGTCCGCCACGACTGTCTTCAGGGTGACGGTGCCGCTCGCGCAGCCGCTCGGAGAGGTGGTGCTGGAGGGCAGTTTCTCCGCGGCCCGCAACGGCACTCGGCTGCGGGTGCCCGTCAGGCTCCCGGTATCGGTGCGGAGTCCGGTGTCGATCGACACTGTCCGTGCCCTGCCGCGCGTGCTCGAGACCGAGGACACCGACACCGTGGTGAGCGCAACGATGTCCAACCGGTCGCAGCAGTCGGTCCAGGTCATCTTGGCCGTCGAGAACGCGCCCGAGGGGTGGACGGCGCCAGGAACGACGGCGGTGGAGATCCCGGCCGGGGCGACTCGTAGCGCGTCGCTGACCCTCCAGCGCACCGCGGAGTCCGCGTCTGGTGGCGACATCGTGGTGTCCGCCTCTTCCGGCGGGCAGGAGTGGGCGCAGGCGCGCACGTCAGCCTTCGTTCGCGGCGCGGGCTGCGACCTCGACCCCCGCGGTGAGGCCTGTCTGACAACGGACTTCACCCTCCTCCACAACTTCGAGGAGGGTACTGAGGGGTGGATCGCGGGGGAGTACGTCACCTCGGCAAGCTCGGTGCCGAGCATGGCGAACAGCCCCGGTACTGCCCGGCTCGGCAGGCGACTGCTCGAGGCGACCGCCGCCGCCAACACCCCGGCCGACGCGTGGCGCACGGTCTCGGTGCGCGAGCCGGAGAGGGTTCCGCTGGGCGGGGCGAACGCGCTCGTGGTCCACGTCAATGCGTACGGAGGTGCACCCAGCGGGCCGTACCAGGCCCGCGTGGTGCTCCGGGACAGCACCGGGTCGACCCTCGAGAAGACCCAGGCCATCAGCCCTGATGCCTGGACCGAGGTCCGCGTGCCCTTCGGGGACTGGGCCGGTGTGGACCTGGTGTCGATCGAGGTGTCCTTCCGGGCTGCCGGTGACCGGGTGTGGCCGGGCAACTTCCAGATCGACCAGGTGGGCCTCGATGCCGCAGAGCCGCCGCCCAGCCAGTCGCTGAACCTGGCAGCTGGACGGCCGGTCGTGGCGCGCGCCACGCTCAACTGCTGCGCGTGGGGGAACGCGAACCTCGTCGACGGTGTCCGCGCCAGCACCCTGTCGAGCCGCGGCTACACCAGTGACCCGCCGCGCGGCGATCCGGACAACGTGGAGTGGGTGCAGGTCGACCTCGGGCAGGTGCGGCAGCTGAGCAGCGTGTGGCTCTGGCCGCGGACCGTGACGGCCGGTGAGCTGGTCGGCAACGGTGGCGCCGGCTATCCCGACACCTTCGCGCTGGAGGTCTCCGACGACGGGGTCACGTGGTCGACGCTGCGCAGCCTCACTGGAGAGACCTCGGACGGCAGCCGGGGGATGGGCTATGACGTCGAGGGTGAGGGCCGCTTCGTGCGCATACACGTGACCAAGCTCGGGCGGAGCGCCCCGGACGAGTCATCGCAAGGCTTCTACCGGCTGCAGTTGGCCGAGCTGGAGGTCTACGGCCCCTGAGGACAGGGGTCGGCGGGGCGATCAAGGATCGGTCGCCGGCGCCCACGGCACCGCTGACGTCTGGACACGGGTCGGGCACACTGCAGGCGTGCCGTCTCCGTCCACTCCGTCGATCGTTCGACTGCTTGCCGACCCGCCCGACTTGCCGGTCGTGGCTGGGCTGCCCGCGATCACCGAGGCACTGAGGGCGCGCGGGGTGGTGGTTGTCCACGCCCCGCCGGGCACCGGCAAGACCACTCTCGTCCCGCCGTGCGTCGCCGCAGACCTCGGCGGACGCGTCGTGGTCACCCAACCGAGTCGGATCGCGGCCCGTGCCGCGGCCCGACGCCTGGCCGGGCTGCTCGGAGAGCGGGTGGGCGAGACCGTCGGGTACGCCGTCCGCGGCGACCGCCGGGTCGGTGCATCCACGCGGATCGAGGTCGTCACCACCGGACTGCTGTTGCGGCGCATCCAGCACGACCCGGCGCTTCCGGGCGTCGATGCGGTGATTCTGGACGAGGTGCACGAGCGCCATCTCGACGCCGACCTCGCGCTCGCCCTGTTGATCGATCTTCGACAGAACCTGCGCGAGGACCTCCGTCTGGTGGCGATGTCGGCGACGATCGAGGCCGAGCGTACGGCGAACCTGCTCGGCGGCGATGCACCGGCGCCGGTGGTGAGCGTGCCGGGCGCGCTGCACCCCGTGGAGCAGGTCTGGTGCCCGCTGCCGGCCGGCCAGAGGCGCACGGACGCCCGCGGCATCACCCCGGCCTTCCACGACCACGTGGCCGCCACCGTACGGCGGGCGTTGGCCGAGCACCACGGTGACGTTCTCGTCTTCGTGCCCGGTGTCGCCGAGGTCGACCAGACCGTACGCCGACTCGCCGGCACCGGTGTCGACGTACATTCCCTGCACGGTCGGCTGCCGACGGCGCAGCAGGACCGCGCGCTCACTGAGGGGCCCGGACGAAGGGTGGTGGTCTCGACCGCGGTCGCGGAGTCGTCGCTGACCGTCCCTGGTGTGCGGGTCGTCGTGGACGCCGGGTTCTCCCGCGAGCCACGGACCGATCACCGGCGCGGGCTGGCCGGGCTGGTCACGGTGGCGGTGAGTCGGGCGTCCGCCGAACAACGCGCGGGGCGAGCCGGTCGCCTGGGGCCTGGTGCCGTGCTGCGTTGTTGGTCGGAGGCAGACCACGCCCATCTGGCGGCGCATCCCGAGCCCGAGATCGCCACCGCCGACCTCACCGCGTTCGCCCTCGAGGTGGCGCGCTGGGGGAGTCCCGACGCCTGGGGGCTCGCCCTGCTCGACCCGCCGCCGGTGCACGCCATGACCTCGGCCAGGGCCACGCTGCTCGAGCTGGGCGCCGTCGACGATGCGGGCCGCGTCACGGTGCGTGGCCAACGGATCGCGGACGTCCCGGCCGACCCCAGACTGGCACGAGCCCTGATCGACGGTGCGCCGTTGGTCGGCGCACGCCGGAGTGCCGAGATCGTCGCCATGCTCGCGGAGGACGTCCGCGCCCCCGGAGGCGACCTGGTCGCAGCCCTACGCGGCCTACGCGGTGGGCACCATGCCGGCGCCTGGAAGACACAGGTCAGACGACTCCAGGCGATCGCCGGTCCGGACGAGCCGGGTCGAGCTCTCCAGACGCCCGCTGCGCAGCTCACCGACGACGTCGCCGTGGGGCTCGTCGTGGCCCTCGCCCACCCCGACCGGATCGCCCGCAAGCGCAAGGGATCGGCCGGCTACCTGATGGCGTCCGGCACCGGCGCGGAACTCGACCCGCGGAGCCCCGGACCCCTGGCCGGGCTCGAGTGGCTGGCGATCGCCGATGCCGACCGGCGGCCCGGAAGGCGTGAGGCCACGATCCGTTCGGCTGCGCCGTTGACCGAGGACCTCGCCCTCGAGGCGGCAGCGTCGTTGTGGACCGAGGACGACGAGGTCTCCTGGGCCGACGGCCGTGTGGTCGCCCGTGGACGCACGAGCCTGGGCGCCATCGAGTTGAGCTCCGTGCCGATCGGCGACCCGCCCGTCGAACTCGTGACGGCGGCAATCCGCGACGGCCTGGCCACGGACGGACTCGGTGTCCTTCGCTGGTCGGGCTCGGCGGTCTCGCTGCGTGCGCGTCTCGCCTTCCTGCACAGATCGTTGGGCGAGCCGTGGCCCGACGTCAGTGACGGCGCACTGACGGAGAATCTCCAGTCCTGGTTGGGATCTGACCTCGCCCGCGTCCGCGGCGCGAAGGACCTGCACCGCATCGACGTGACGAACGCGCTGCGACGCATGCTGCCCTGGCCCGAGGCCGGGAGACTCGACGAGCTCGCGCCCGAGCGGGTCGCCGTACCCAGCGGATCGAACGTGCGGATCGACTACGAAGGCGAGCAGCCGGTGCTCGCCGTGAAGCTGCAGGAGGTGTTCGGCTGGACCTCGGCTCCCGCACTGGCCGACGGCCGCGTGCCGATCCTCCTGCACCTTCTCTCGCCGGCCCGCCGCCCGGCCGCGGTGACCGCCGACCTCGACTCCTTCTGGGACAACGGCTACCCGCAGGTGCGGGCCGAGCTGCGTGGCCGCTATCCGAAGCACCCGTGGCCCGACGACCCGCGCGCGGCACAGGCCACCCGACGCACCAAGAAGGCCGGCACCTGAGGACCTTGGTCCCGTGGTGGGCCGACCAGGCAGGCGTATGTTCGAAGGGTGGCTGCTCGACGTCATCGGGGGCCGGAATCAGCGGCCACGTACGTCGCACTGGCCTGATCGCCGGAAAGGTCCATCCATGTCCACGTCCACCACGATGATCTGGTTCCTCAGCACGACCATTGGCGTCATGTTGCTGCTCGCTCTCGGCATGCTGGTCGCCGTCCACACCTATGACAAGCACAAGTAGGTGGGACCCGTCGGTACCGACGACCACGGTCCGGCCGCGCACCCAGTAGGCTCACCCGCCGAGGGGCGGTAGCTCAGTCGGTTAGAGCAGAGGACTCATAATCCTTGGGTCGCGGGTTCGAGCCCCGCCCGCCCCACAAAGCCGGTGGCGCCCCGACGCATGTGGCGATGAGTCCGACTGATGCCGTTGAGGAGGCGACCCGCACCGACACCGCTGGCCGGCCCCTGTGCGGCGGTGGGCAACTGCCCGACCTGTTCGGCCTAACGGTGGTTCGTGTGCCTGGGCTTGAGCAGCCGCTGGTCTACGACGCGGGCTCCACGTATCTGGTGGTGGCGCGTGACTTCGCGGTCCGGGCCTCCGGTGACTACGCGCCTGCTTTCAAGGCCGACAAGACAGCCCTGCGGGTCACGGGCCGGTTCGGGGTCGGCATTCCGACGCTGGGCAAGTCGGTGCGGAAGGTGCTGGTGACTGCGGCGTGATCCGTCACGTGGTCACAACTTCATATGCCGAGGCCACCGCTGCTGGGTGGGTTCAGACTCCTGTCCCACATGCTGAAGCCACTGGTCCGAGACGAGCAAGACCATGCGTTCGTTCAACGCCTCCTCCATGCCGGGGGTGGGCGTCGGCTGACTCAGGATCCAACGTAGGTGGTTTTGGGACTCCGTGAGGAGATCCCACGCCCCATTAACTTTCTCACGCTTCAGTTGGTTGTACACGCGAACAGGTAGCTCTAGATCCTCCAACGGGACGTTGTGGGACTTCAGCTCGACAAGCAAGTGGCGGACTGCCTCCGGGGAGGCAGCCTCTGACTTCGTACGCCCTAGGACAACGTTGACGAGCTTGTTGGCGTACAGGTCCGCGGGGGGCGGGTCACCCTCGATGGTCGCCAGCGCGTTCCTGGTCCATTGCATCAGTTCTTCCATGGGAACGTCGCGCGGCTTCTCCTCAGGTGAGAAGGCAATCTCAGTGGCCCCGAGGTCCACCACCCATGATGGGGTCTTCCGGCCAAGCTTCTTGTCGAGCTTCATTCGGGCGCGGGCAGCGTACACGTCTGCCCGCCGCACCTTGACTACTCGTGACATCGGATCTACCCCTCATCTACGACAAAGACTACCGGGCCGTCACCCGGGTTGAATGGGCTCAGTCCCTGGAGTTGGGAATCGACAATGGCACCCAACAGTTCGACGTCGGCGGTGTCCTTGTTCTTGTCCGAGGCGAGTGTGACCAATGCCGCCATTCCGATCGCCTGCGAGTTCTCGTCGCCTGCCGCTGCGCGGTCCGCTGCCCATTGCACCCGCGACCACCACAGGGATCGTCTGTCGGTGCGGTTCTTCTGCCATACCGTGAGCCCCACGCCTCCGAGCACTATGAGGGCCACAAGAATCGGTGCGAGGTCGGAGACTCGACCCCATGCGACTAGTGACGTCATGACTCAGGGCCTCCACCAGTAACGGGCGACTGCCGAGGACGTTCTTGCCACCACATGCACTCACGGTAGAGCGTCGGTCACCGGGCTCGCTTGAGGTCGGCTGGATTGGGTCGAGCTTCCCAGATGGCTCCTTGGTGCTGGTGACACGGTTCCGTGGATCGATGTCGGCGCTCTGCAATAGCCTCGTTGCGTGACAATCGAGCCAGCATCTTGGGATTGGGCCGCCATTGGCTCCGGGGCCACCGCGTTGGCCTTCTTTGTGAGCGCGTGGGTGTTCGCACTTCAACTCAAGGATCGCCGTCGACAATCAGCCGAGGGACTGTCTGCATGGATCTCAGATCGGTACGCTCCAGTCGGTGGACGACTGGAGCGTCAGACGACGGTCTATGTGAGCAACACCGGCAACCGGCCTGTTCATGACGTGACCGTGGTGGTGGGGCACGGCCATCTGCCACACAAAGTCGCCCGTCTGGGGCCGCTCGGGTTCCCGTTCACAGCGGTCATTGCTCCGGGCAAGGAGGAACTCTGGCCGATCCACGAACAACTCAAGTCGTTCGATACCAATGGAGTTCTGCGAGCCGAGGCGACCTTCACCGACTCGGCGAACCGACGGTGGGTGCGGGAATTCGACGGGCAGTTGAAGCGCCACCGACGAACCCGCGTCCGCATCAGCCCCGGAGATGAAGAACTTGCCGCAGCGCAACTCGGAAACTACAGCCTCGACAACCCCATGATGGTTGCGATGGCCTTCAAGTCGTTGCTCGGTGATCCGACAGCCGAGGATCGACTGGACTCCCTCCAGTGGTTGAGCACGCCTGAGTCCGTACCCAAGTGGGGGGACTACTCAGACGCGGCAGAGGGGATCACGGACCTCGCGATGGCGTCGTTCCCCGTCTATCCCGCTCCCGGCATCGCCTACGTGAAGATGCCTACGGACCTGGGTGTCAGTTACCGGGTGAACGGACCCACCCTCATGGAGGTCTCGATCATGACTCTGCAATATCGGCCTGACGTCGAGGGTCCGGGGTGGCGAGTGCACCAAATTGGATATCCCGCGCCACCCGACCAAATGCCCCCAGTGCCAGCGCCCGACGAGTGACCACGGCTGAGCCGGTCCGCGCCCGAACGGCAGAGTCACCCCCGAAGTTCAACGTCCTGGACGTGTCCTGAGCTTCGGGGGTGATCTGCTGGGCGGGAGTCGGCACTCGGCGCACGTGTGAACCCGGAAGTGAAAACTCGGCAGTGGGCAAAAATGGCTGGCCGAGGGTTGCCGCTGGTCGAGTCCGGCCACGGAGTACCCCACCCCCTCCGGTTGGGGGTCGGGTCGGGGCGCGCCCCGCCTCCCGGAGCGCTGTGGGAGAATGAGTGTGAACAGCGAGGGATTCGGCCTCTCACGGTCGCATTCGCTCGGGTGTTTACGCAGGGGAGCACAGCGCTAATACCGGAAGTGCTCATAATCCTTGGGTCGTGGGTTCGAGCCCCACCCGCCCTACTCGAGCACGACTGAAGACCACGTGGTGGATCGCCGGCACCGGGTGCGTGCTATCCATCACGTCGTCTCTCTCTGGGTCCGGGGCGAGGCCCTACCGCCCCAGCGTCTCGGCCAGTGCCGCGAGCAGCAGCGCGACTGCGTCGGGCCGGGCGTTGGGGCCCATCAGGCCGATCCGCCACACCGAGGCGGCGAACTCGCCCGCCCCGCCACCGATCTCGATGTCGTAGCGCTCGAGCAGGGTGCGTCGTACGGCGGCGGAGTCGACGCCGTCCGGGACGCGCACCGTGGTCAGGTCGGGAAGCCGCGAGCCCTTCTCCGCGAACAGCTCGAGGCCCATCGCCTCGAGCCCGTCCTGGAGTGCCTGCCCTGCGGCCGCGTGGCGCGCCCACACGTTCTCCAGGCCCTCGTCGAGGATCCGGCCCAGTCCGGCGTGCAGGGAGCTGATCATCGCCACGGGCGCGGTGTGGTGGTAGGTGCGGCCGCCACCCTTGGCGCCGGCCTCGCCGACGTACCCACCGAGCAGGCCCAGGTCGAGGTACCACGACTGTGGCCGTTCGACCCGCCGGGCGAACGCGCGGTCGTTGATGGTGAAGGGGGCCAGGCCGGGTGCGACGCCCAGGCACTTCTGGGTGCCGGCGTAGCCGACGTCGATGCCCCAGTCGTCGGCCCGCAGCTCGATGCCTCCGATTGAGGTGACCGCGTCGACGACGAGGAGGGCGTCGGTGGAGGCATGGACCGCGTCGCCCAGCGCGGCGATGTCGGAGCGGACGCCGGTCGACGTCTCCGCGTGAACGGCAGCCACGATCTTCGGGGAGGGGTGGGCGGCCAGCACCCGCTCGGGGTCGATCGCCGTGCCCCACGTGTGCTCGACCGGGACCACCTCCGCGCCACAGCGGCTGGCCACCTCGCACATCCGCTGGCCGAACAGCCCGTTGACGGCGACCACGACGACGTCGCCGGGGTGCACCGTGTTGACGAAGGCGGCCTCCATGCCGGCCGAACCGGTCGCGGAGAGGGGGAGGGTCCGCGCGTTGTCGGTGCCCCACGCCACGCGCAGCCGGTCGCAGGTCTCGTCCATGATCGTGAGGAACGCCGGGTCGAGGTGGCCGAGCAGCGGTCGAGCCAGGCCCTCGGTGGCCTCGGGGTAGGGGTTGCTCGGGCCGGGGCCGAACAGGTGGCGTTGGACGATCGATGTCATGTGTTCTCCTCTGTGGGACTGCGGCTACAGCACGGCGCCCGGGTTCAGGATGCCATCGGGGTCGAGGGCATCCTTCACGCGCCTGGTCAGGGCCATCACGTCGGCGCCGAGCTGGTCGGGGAGCGCGCCCTTCTTCGCGCGCCCCACTCCGTGCTCGCCGGTGATGGTGCCGCCGAGCGCGATGGCGAGCGCCATGACCTGGTCGAAGGCCTTGCGCGCGCCTGCCACGGCGGCAGGGTCGGCGGCGTCGTACACGACGATCGGGTGGGTGTTGCCGTCGCCGGCGTGCGCGACCACGGCGATCTCGACACCGCACTGCTCGGCGATGACGGCCATGCCGTCGATCAGGTCGGGCAGCAACGGGACCGGGACGCCGACGTCCTCGAAGAGCACGCTTCCGCGGTGCTCGAGGGCCAGGAAGGCGTTGCGTCGCGCCGAGACGAACAGGTCGGCCTCGTCCGCGTCGGTGGTGGTGAAGACCTCGGTCGCAGCCTCCTCCTCGCAGCACTGGCGGATCACGTCGATCTCGGCCTCGCAGGACGCACCGTGGGCGTCGGACTGGGCGATCAGCAGCGCGCCGGTCGACCGGTCGAGTCCGTGGGAGCGCCAGTCCTCGACGGCGTTGATCGTCGCGTTGTCCATCAGCTCCAGCATCGAGGACCGCACCCGGTTGCGGATCGCGACCACGGCCCGCGACGCGTCCGTCATCGTGGGGAAGGAGCTGACCAGGGTGGCCCCTGCCCGTTGTGCGGGGATCAGCCGCAGGATCGCGCGAGTGATGATCCCGAGGGTGCCTTCACTGCCCACGAAGAGCTTGAGCAGGGACAGCCCGGCGACGTCCTTGATCTGCTTGCCGCCCAGGGTCACGAGCGTGCCGTCGGCGAGCACGACATCCATCCCGAGGACGTAGTCGGTCGTGACGCCGTACTTCACGCAGCACAGGCCGCCGGCGTTGGTGGCGAGGTTGCCGCCGATCGAGCAGATCTCGTACGACGACGGGTCGGGCGGGTACCAGAGGCCGTGCTCGGCCGCGGCCCGCTTCACCTCGACGTTCAGCGCGCCCGGCTCGACCACGGCGACCTGGCAGGCGGAGTCGATCTCGATCGCGCGCATCCGGTCCAGCGAGATCGTGATCCCTCCGTCGACGGCGGAGGAGCCGCCCGACAGCCCGGTCCCGGCACCGCGGGGAACCACGGGTATTCGATGGGCGGCCGCCCACCGGACCGCCTGCTGCACCTGGGCGGCCGTCTCGGCGCGGACCACGGCGGCGGGCAGCCCGGCCGAGCCGTCGCGCGCGAAGTCCTCGCGGTACTTCTCGACCTCGGCCGCGCCGGTCACCACCACCCCTTCGGGCAGCTCGGCCACCAGCTCGGCGACGGCGTCGATCTCCATGTAGCCGAGTGTGCCAGCGATTCAGCGGGCCAGGGGATCTGGTCTCAGCAGGTGCGCCAGTTGCCCAGCCGGGCGTTCTTCGCGGCCGCCTGGGCCAGTCGGTAGTTGCGGGTCAGCTGGAACGGCTTGTTGTTGTAGACGTAGACCCGGGCCAGTCCCCGTCGCACCTGCATGCGGTTGACGTCCTTGCCGGTCGACCGCTTCACGACGTACCGCAGGTCGCGGCCGTAGCGGTCGGCGTACGCCTGGGTCGGGTCCGAACGCAGCAGCACCCGGGTGCCGACCGGCAGGATGCGCTTGAGTGCCCGTGACGCCGCGGGGCCGCCGCACTGGACGGTGCCGTAGACCTCGGGGGTGTTGATCCCGATCATCCGGACCGTACGCCGACGGCCGTTGCCGAGGCGCACGTTCACGGTGTCACCGTCGACCACCTTGGTGATCCGGGCGAGCTGGCGCAACGTGGCCTTGGGCTTGGGCTCCGTCGTCCCGGTCTGGCCGGAGCCGGTGCTGCCGCAGGGACAGGGGAGCGACTCGCAGGCCCGGCCGTCGTTGTCGGAGCCGTCGAGACGGTGCGGGTCCGAGGCGGGGTCGTTGTTCTCGAAGAACGTCTGCGCGGCCTGCTGGGTCGAGAAGTCGGAGCAGTCGCGGTCGACGAACGCATACGCCGGCGCGGAGAGGGCCATCACGCCGCTGACCAGGGCGAGCGCGAGAAGGCATGGAGCAAGGACGGAGCGTTGCACGAGGATCCCCCAGGAAAGAACGGAATGAAGTCCCGAGGTTAGGCAGCGGTGCTACCCGTCCGCAGCGCAATGACGCCAAATGGCCCAAGGGGACTATCCGGCATGGTCCGCTCAGGAAGTTGATGTCCTGTCAGCAGCCCGTCGAACGCTCGAGGCGTCAACGCTCACGGCGCGGGGAGCTGTTGCGCCCAGCCGTCGTTCGCGGGGTTGGGGTCGTCGTTGCCGGGACTGCTCGAGGTGACCGTGACGGTCGCCTGCCCCGCGAGAAGCAGGTCGAACGCGAGCGTGCTCTGCGTGCCGGGAGTGCTGCTGGTGCGGCACGACATCACGACCTCGGACCCACGGGTCGGCGGGTTGCACGCCCACACGGCGTACCTGCCGGCGGCATGCACCTCGACGTTCGCCGGCGTGTCGACGTGGACGGTGACCTCGGTTGTCGGTGCGGCCACCACGTCGAGCTCGACGTGGTACCAGGACTGGCCGTCCTGGACGAACGTGCTGCTCCTCAGCGGCTGCACGGCCACATCGACGGTGGTCGTGGGAGGGCCGAGTGGCGCGGTCGGTTCAGAGGGCAGGGCGGGCGCTGAAGGGAGTGCCGTGAGCAGTTGCTCGGCTGCCGGGACTTTGTCGGCCCGGCTGCTCGGCGCCACCGGGGCACGCGGCGGACGCCGGCGCGCACTGGAGGTGCCGGTCTCCCCGGAGCCTGCTTCAGTGCGCGCCTCCTGTGCGGGCGCGGCGGGGATCCTCGTCCACGGAGGCCGTTCGCCGGGTCGCTCGGGGCGTAGGAAGGTGGGCGGCGCCGTCCTCGGGCCGGCCTCTGCCCGAGGAAGTGGCGCATCGGGCCGATTCGACAGCCACCGCTCGGTGGAGGCTCCCGCCTCGTCCACGACGGAATCGACGACGGTGAGCACCCCGGTGGTCCCGATCATCAGGCCGGCCGCCACGATGCCGACCAACGGTACGACGCGGGCAACCGTGCCGGTGAACCCACCTGTCGAGTCCCACGCCCGCGGGGACACGGCGACGGTCGCGCCGCCCAGCACCATCGGTGCCAGCAGGGCCGCGAGGTTGTCGTTGATCTGCTGCAGCTCCAGGAAGACGGCAGTGCATGCCCGGCAGCCGGGGAGGTGTCGCTCGACGAGGCCGGCCCTGGTGCCGCGCGCGACGCCTCGGACGTACGCCGGGAGAACGGAGACGACGTCATGGCAGTGTGCATCGGCAGTGTCTGCCGCGTGATCGGCGAGGTAGGACTGTCGCAGGCCTTCGCGAGCGCGGAAGCTGAGCGCGGCCACCCCGTTCTGCGTCAGCCCCAGGTGGCGACCTGCCTCGGCCAGGGGGAGCCCCTCGACGACCGTGTACCACAGGACCGCCTGCCAGCGTTGGGGGAGCGAGCGGAAGGCGCGCTCGACGGCCGCGTTCTCGAGCCGACTGCTCAGGTCATCGGGGATCACGGTGTGCTCGCCGAACACCTCGAAGTCGTCGGTGAGGAGTTGTCGGGCGTCCTGTTGGCTGCGACGGGAGTGCAGGCGGCGGATCGTGGTGTAGAGGTAGGGCCGGAAGGCTATGTCGGGCCCCTTGCCGTTCTGCAGGGCGCGCAGGATCTGCGCGAAGGCCTCCGACACCAGGTCGTCGGCGTGGGACCTGCCGCCGACGTACGACGCGACTCGGCGGGCCGCCTCACCGTGCCTGGCGAACAGCTCACCGAAGTGTTCCAGCTTGCCGCCCCGCACCAGCGTGATGAGTTCCTGGTCGCTGAGGACTGCGGCGCTGGGCCTCGTGGCGACTGTCATGACGTCCTTGGGACGGTCGGGACGATGCTTCATGACGTCATTCCGTGCTCGAGGCGGCCAGGCAGCCCAGCAGGGACTGGGCTGCCTCGTGTCGAGCCGGAAGTGGTTCGAGCCAGACCCGGCACAGGCCGACTCTCAGTCGCTGGCGGGGTGCGGCCAGCAGTTCGGCGACCTGGACACAGGCGCGGGCGAGCCTCGCGGTCCGTTCGGCGATGACGACAGCCCGGTGCGGGCCGATGCCGGCAATGACCTCGTCGCCGTCGAAGACCATGCGCAGCGACTCCCCGACCGCGGCCAGCTGCAGACCAGCAACGCACGCCGTGGCCGGCGCAGGACGCCGGAGCTCGACGACAACCAGCTCGTGCGACTGCTTCACCGGCACTCCGGTCGCGGCGGTGCGGGCCGACGCCTGGTACAACGCCGAGAGTTGGGTCTGGGCGTGCTGGAGCGTCGCCAGGCCGGTGGCAGGGTCCTCGCAGCGTGAGGCGTGGGTGCGCTCGAGCACCGAGTCGGACCAGGCCAGTGCCGCGGCTCGGAGAACCGCGACTCCGGCCCGCCGTCGGTTTGCCTGGGTGCAGGCCAGATCCAGGTCCTCGAGGAAGACCGCGAAGGGCTCGCCCTGGACGGCGTACTCCCGCGCGATCTCGGCTATCACCCCCTGGCTTCGACGGCCGCTGGCCAGCGCGGTCGTCAGCTCGTCGAGGCGGGAGTGTTCGGGGAGAGTGGTCATGATCGCGGGGCCACACCCGCCGGCAGCAGGTTCCGCACCGCCAGCCCGAGGTAGCCGATGGTGAACAGCGCGACGGCCAGGCCGGTAGCGCCCCACCCACTGCCGGTCCGTCCGTCGACCACGGCCGAGGTGACCAGGAGACCCATGACCGCCAGGGTGGCGCCGGCGAGGACCAGGGCCCCGACGGGGCGGCGGCGGCGGTGGCGCGGTTCGTGCTTCCGGCGCATCAGCGTGACACCGACGGTGATGAGGGTGACTGCCGCAAGGAGCGCCAACAGGGTGGTGGTGGGTGCGCCGGTGTTGGGCAGGACGCCGGAGGTCGGTGCGGCACCACCTTCGAGGGTGCCGGAGAGGACACCGGCGCCAACGGCTCCGGGCATGGCGATGTGCGTTGTGCCGTACATGATTTCCTTCTGTGGATTCGGTCAGGTCTGTGGTGCGCCCGAGAGGTGGTGCCAGTGCGCCGGACGGCGCAGGAGAACGTCGGCTGCCGATCGCACGAGGACGGCCTGGAGGAAGAGGTCGTACACCCATTCCACGAGGAACGCGGCGGCAAGGAGCCTGGCCCGGGGGCCGGCATGCCACACGGTGACGATGCGCTCGAGCACGAAGAGGAGGCCGAGAGGGGTCCACCAGGGGTGCCACCCGAACTCTCCCGAGACGACCAGGTAACCGGTGTAGACGATGTAGAGCCACATGGCGACGAAGCCCAGGGTCATCCCGGCCTGTTGCAGGACATAGGGAAACGTGACCCGGGTCAGGCCGTAGGCGGACAGGTTCTCGAGGGCACCGCGCTGCCACCGCAGTCGCTGCCGCCAGAGGTCGCCCCAGGTGGGCATCACCTCCGTCTCCACGATGCACTCTCGCGGTGACACACACCGCAGGCCGAGGTGCTTGATGGCCACCGTGATCTCGTTGTCCTCGGTGAGGGCAGAGGTGTCATAGACCTGCCCACGGTCGCGCTCAAGACCGCGCAGCACGTCGACCCGGTGCAGCGTCGCGGTGCCGGTGAGCACGAGGGCGTCGTCGTGACGGCGACGGATCTGGCGCTGGTAGCGCGCGTACTCGTTGCGTTGCAGTGCCCCCAGGAGACCGGCCCCCGGCTCGCCGAGGAAGATCCCGCCGACCGCGCCGACCTCGGGTCGTCCTGCGAGCGTGCCTACCGCGACCTCCAGGAAGTCGGGCGCGAGGGTGGAGTCCGCGTCAGCGACCAGGACCAGGTCGCGGTCGTCGAGAGTGGGGAGCAGGCGGTGCAGCGCCTGGTTCAGTGCGCCCGCCTTCTTGTGCGTGTTGCCCGTCGACTCGACGACCTCTGCCCCTTGGTTGCGCGCGACCTGGACGGTGTCGTCCGTGCAGTTGTCGGCCACGACGAGGATGCGGCTGGGCCGACGGGACTGCTCCGACAACGACGACAGTGTTGCCGCGATGCGGTCGCCCTCGTTGTGCGCGGGGACCAGCGCGACCACGCGCTGGCTTCCTCGGCTGTGCTCGACCAACTGTTCCCACACCCCCCGGTGTCCTTCCCCCTGGCCGGACCCGATCGGGTCCGGCACATGGAGAGAGCACCGGAAGGGCGGACCTGTTACGCGGGGATGAGTGTGAGGTGGGTCACGTGGCTCAGAACTCGTCGTCGATGAGGTAGGTGCCGTCCTGGTAGGCAAGCTGCAGTTGCACGTCGTCGCTGCGGTTCTTGCCGGCCTTCATCGTGTAATCGACGTGATAGCTGATCACCAGGGAGTCGGGGTCCGCGACGATGTCGGAGACGCTCGCCTTCGCGACCGTCCCCCAGAAGCCGGTGTAGGAGCCGAATCCGTTGCTGGCGTCCTGGAACCTCGGGGTGAGCATCTCCCAGCTGCTGGCCGGGTCGGAGGTGACCGTGTCGAGATACGTGGTGATGAACTGCGACATCCCGTCGGCGGTCGGTTCGTCGGCCGGCGACTCGGATCCGGTGTCGGTCGACGTACTGCCGTCGGAGGCGTTGCCCGACGGAGAGTCGTTGTCGCGGGTCGCCAGCCAGCCGCCGACACCGGCCAGTGCCAGCACGATGGCCACCACGGCGACGATCGCACCCCACGAGCGCTTGCGGCGGTGTGGGGTCGGCGGGAGCGCGCTGGGCGGCGGCGCGGCATGCTGGTTGGCCGGCGCCGGTGCGGCCGGGATGACGGCCGTCTGCGGACTCGCGGGAGAGGGGCGGGCCGGTGCGGCGACCGGGATCGGCGGTGCGGACGCCGACGGCCCCGCGCTGAGGAACTGCGCCACCTGCTGGGCGTTCCATCGGCCCGCCGGATCGGTGTGCATCGTGGCCAGCAGCAGTGGCGCCAACCACCCGGCGCGGTCGGTGCGCGGCGGCTCGTCGTGCACCAGGCGGTAGAGGGCCCCGATCAGGTTCTCGCTCGCGTCGTACGGCGGGGAACCGGTCACCGCATGGAAGACGGTGGCGCCCAGGGACCACATGTCACTGGCCGGGCTGGCGCTCGACCCCGACGCGACCTCGGGGGAGAGGTAGGCGGGGGAGCCTGTGACCATGCCGGTCTGGGTCAGGGTCGGGTCGTTCTTCGTGCGGGCGATGCCGAAGTCACCGAGCTTGAGCCTGCCGTCGTCGGTGACCAGCATGTTGCCCGGCTTGATGTCGCGGTGCACGATGCCGGCCCGGTGGGCGGCGGCGAGGGCCTTGGCCGCCTGGCCGATGAGGTGCGCCGTCTCGTCAGGGGAGAGCGGGCCGCGTTGCCTGATGATCTCGCCGAGATCACGTGAGGGGACGTGCTCCATGACCAGCCAGTGGTCGTGTCCTTCGGTGACCAGGTCGTAGACCGCCACCACGTGCGCATGGTTGAGCATCGCCGAGACGCGGGCCTCACGGCGGACCCGTTCGACGTCGGCGCTGTCGGTGCCGGGCAGCAGCCCCACACGTTTCAGCGCCACGTCTCGACCGAGCACGACGTCGCGCGCGAGCCAGACCGCGCCCATGCCACCGCGTCCGATCTCCCGATCGAGCTGGTAGCGACCTGCGATCAATGTGCTCACGAAACCCCTTCCTCGACTCCGCGAATCCTAGACGCCGGGTGGGGAAAGTCGGTCCTCAGCCGATGACGACGACCTCGAACTCCGAGCCGATCCGGTCCGTGCCCCACTGCAGGCCGTCGCGGTAGGCCACTTCGACAGGGTCGAGGACCAGTGCCACGGGGGTGGGCGACTCGACGCTGAGCATCAGCTGGTCCCCGCCGCCGAGGTGCAGCGTGTTGCCCTCCGCGGGCAGCACGTCGGCGCAGAACCGGCTCGGGTCCGTGGTCTGCGAGATCGCCCCGTCGCGACAGATCCACGCCTCCACCTCGAGCCCGTCGACGTCGAGCCCGTCGGTCGAGCTGTCCGCGGTGCGGAACGACGTACTGCTGATGGCGAGGTCGCGTGCCTCGAGGTCGCTCGGAGTGGCGCCGAGGTAGACGCGCTGCCCGACCTTCGGCGAGGCGGTCACCGTGGAGTCGGTCAGCGGGAGCGGCGCCGGGTGTCGGGCCCACCAGACAGCGACGGCGACCAGTGCGACCACGGCCGGCAGCCAGAGCCAGGGGAGCCACCGGCGGCGTGAGACCTCGAGGCCGGAGCCGGTCTCCGGGACGGATTGCATGGGGCTCAGGGTAAGCGGACGCAGTCGGAAAACACCCGGTTTGGCACACGGGGAGAAGATTGTCACGGCGAATGTCGGTCTTGACGACTTCACTCGTCACCCGCTCTACTTCCTCCTAGCCAAGGAGAGGGGTGCCTCCCATGTTGCGATTCTCGGGTGCCGGTGTGACAGACGTGGGTCTCGTGCGCGACCACAACGAGGATTCCGCCTTCGTCGGTCCCTATGTCGCCCTCGTCGCTGACGGTGTCGGTGGTGCTGCCGCGGGCGAAATCGCCTCGGCCACCACGACGTACGCCGTGTCTGCGCAGGCGATCGCACGCCCCGACGACGATCCGGTCGAGGTGCTCGGCGAGGCGGTCACGTTCGCCCGGAACCAGCTGCTCCAGGGCGTCGCCCACGACGTACGCCGCACCGGCATGGCCACCACGCTCACCGCGGTCGCCACCGACGGCACCCGCGTGGTGATGGCGCACGTCGGGGACTCGCGGGCCTACCTGCTGCACCAGGGCCGGCTGGCGCAGCTCTCGACCGACCACACCTACGTCCATCAGCTGGTGATGCAGGGCCACCTGACTGCGGCGCAGGCGCGGATCCACCCGTGGAAGAACGTCGTGCTGCGCGCGCTGCCCGGCGCTGAGATCGGCCAGGTCGAGGACGCCGACGTGCTCGAGCTGGAGGTCGAGCTGGGTGACCGGCTGCTGCTGTGCAGTGACGGCCTGAGCGACCTGGTCACCGACGACGAGATCGCCGAAGGGCTCAGGGTCGCCGATCCCCAGTCCGCCGCGGCCACCCTCGTCGAGCGTGCCCTCGAGGCCGGCGGCGTCGACAACATCACCTGCGTGGTGCTCGACGTCATCGACGGTCCGCGCGTCGTGGGCGACGGGGTGTTGCTGGGGGCCGTGCGCGACCTCGCGAACGTCGTCGACCCGGCTGCGGTCCGCACCTCCTGAACAATCTTCGGGTGATCTGCTGATCCGCTGGTATTCAGCGGCAACATGGGTCACAATGGCTCCATAACTACACATGTGTCACTTGTGTGACTTCATCTCGATTTGTCGTAGACCGCTGGGGAAGGCGTATCTCGACGCCTGAGATGGAGGAGGTCACAGTGACCACGACTGCAACGCGCACCAACACCAAGACGACGAGGGGAATCCTCTTCGTCCATTCCGCGCCGTCCGCACTGTGCCCGCACATCGAGTGGGCCGTGGGCGGCGTACTCGGTGTTGCCGTGAGCCTGGAGTGGACCCCGCAGCCTGCCCAGGCCGGGACCTACCGGGCCGAGCTCTCCTGGACCGGAGACGCCGGCTCGGCTGCTGCCGTCGCCTCCGCCCTGCGCGGCTGGAACCACCTCCGCTTCGAGATCACCGAGGAGCCGACCTCGAGCACCGAGGGTGGCCGCTACTCGTTCACGCCCGAGCTGGGTGTCTTCCACGCCGTCACCGGCCTGCACGGCGACATCATGATCCCCGAGGACCGGCTCAAGGCCGCCGTGGTCAAGGCCGCGCTGGGCGACACGACGGTGCTCAACGAGATCGACAAGCTGCTCGGCAAGCCGTGGGACGACGAGCTCGAGACGTTCCGGCACGCCGGTGACGGTGCTCCGGTCCGCTGGCTGCACCAAGTCGTCTAGCGCACACTGGAGATGTGAGCGTCGCTCCCGCACAGGGTTCGAGAACCACGTCGGCCGGTTGGCTGGCGTCGGTGCTCTGCGCCGGGCTGCTCACGGCGTGCTCCGACACGTCAGGTTCCAAGGACTCCGACGACTCGGCCGACGACGGGCCGACCTCCAGCTCGTCGACGTCCACGGGTCCCGAACCCGGCGCCGCTCCGACGATTCCGGCCAGGCCTCCGCACCCGGTCTCGTTGCCGGCCCTCATGCAGAAGTCGTACGACGGGCGCGCCCTCACGTTGGGCGCCGAGGGGGCCAGCACCTCGGCGTACACCCAGCACACCGTGAGCTACCTCAGCGGCACGATGAAGGTGTCCGGGCTGATGAACGTGCCGACCGGCAAGGGCCCGTTCCCGGCGCTGGTGCTGGCCCATGGCTACATCGACCCGGCCTACTACGACAACGGCCAAGGGATGCGGCGCGAGCAGGACTACCTGGCCCGGGCCGGCTACGTCACCCTGCACGTGGACTACCGCGGCCACGCGTTCTCCGACCCGGCGCCGCGCGCGGAGGAGTCGCTCCGGCTCGGCTACACCGAGGACGTCATCAACGCGGTGCTCGCCCTGCGCAGGTGGCGCGGACCCGTCGACGACGACCGGATCGGGCTGGTCGGTCGTTCGATGGGCGGCGGCGTCATCTACAACGCGTTGACGGTGCAGCCCGGTCTGGTCGACGCGGCCGTCGTCTTCGCACCGGTCAGCTCCGACACGGTCGACAACTTCGAGCGCTGGACCCGTCCGGAGCGCGGCGAGGTGGCGACCCGCATCCTGGCGAGGTACGGCGAGCCGCGGACCCATCGCAGGTTCTGGCGCAACGTCAGTCCGCGCACGTTCTTCGGCCGGGTCACCGAACCCCTGATGATCCACCACGGCACGTCGGACGACTCGTGCCCGCTGCCGTGGAGTCGTCGTACGGTGCGGGCGTTGCAGGCCCACGGCAAGCGGGTGACCTTCCACGTCTATCCCGGCGAGGAGCACGCCTTCGGCCCCCAGTGGACGCTTTCGATGGAGCGCACCGTCAGGTTCCTGCGCCGCACCCTCAGCTGAGAGGGCCTGAGGTCCGTCCCGAAACCGGCGCTGTCACCAGGGGTGGAACGGCGGCATCTCCGAGGCCTTGCTGGTGAACTCGGGGTCGCGCTTGTCGAGGAACGCCGCGACGCCCTCCTTGCCGTCGCCGATGCTCGTGTAGAACATCGACAGCGAGTCGACCCGGTGCGCCTCGAGCGGGTGCGCGGCCGCGCTGTTGCGGTACATCATCTGCCGGGCCAGCGCGGTGCCCACCGGCGAGCGGTTCGTCGTGAACTTGCGGGCCAGGGCGTACGCCGCGTCGAGCAGCTCGTCGGCCGGGTGCACCGACTTCACGAAGCGCCCGTCGCGGGCCTCCTCGGCGGTCAGGATGTCGGCGGAGTAGACCCACTCCAGGGCCTGGGAGATGCCGACGATGCGGGGCAGGAACCAGGTGGAGGCGGCCTCGGGCGTGATCCCGATCCGGCCGAAGACGAAGCCGATGCGCGCCTTCTCCGAGGCCAGGCGCACGTCCATCGCGCACAGCATGGTCGCACCGATGCCGACCGCCGCACCGTTGATCGCGCCGATGACCGGCTTGGTGCAGTTGAAGATCGCCAGCGTGACCCGGCCACCGGTGTCGCGCACACCGGTGGCGATCGCGGGGTCCTCGAGCCGGTCCTGCATGTCCGCCATGGTGGGCGTCTGGCTCTCGTCGAGTCCGAAGACGTTGCCCTCGACCGAGAGGTCCATCCCGGCGCAGAAGGCCTTGCCCGCACCGGTCACCACGATCGCGCGGACGTCGTCGTCCTGGCTGGCCCGGTTGAACGCCGCCTCGAGCTCGTCGGCCATCGTCACCGTGAACGCGTTCATCTGCTCGGGCCGGTCCAGGGTCAGCGTCAGGATGCCGTCGGCGACGTCATAGCGCAGCGTTTCGTAGGTCATGCCCGCAGGCTATCCGCCGGCGTACGACGGCTCTTGTGCGCCCATGTTGACACTTTGCACCCTGCCGAGGGGGGGCTAGGTCAATCGGTCTAAGCAACGGTCATGCTGCTGCCGGTTTGGCGAGCAGCGCAGCCAGCGCTTGTGCGGGGGTCTGCAGGTCAAGGGTAGGGC
>NZ_LMFI01000005.1 GCF_001426745.1 Nocardioides sp. Root140 | reverse complement strand
ACGACACCGTGGATACTGACCCCGTCGCCGCCATCGAGTGCAGCGACGCGTAGGCACCGAGGATCACCTCAAAGCCCACCACCCCACGGGGCTCTGTCCCTGCCGCAGGAGTTGCGCACCGAACTGGACACACTGCGGCGCACCGAGCGCGACGAGAACCGCACCTGGGGCGAGTTCAGCGATAAACGCGGCGGCTGGCCCTGGAGGCGCCGCTTCACGACCGATGAAATGCACAACGCTGCCGAGACCGAGTGGGACGCGGTCTACGGCAGGCACCTCGTCGCGCTGCGTGAGGTGTGGGACCGTCAGAAGTCCGCGATCGCTCGTGCGCTCCCACTCACCGTCGACGACGAGCCCACGGACCTGCTCGAGCTCCTCGACCAACAGCCACCGGCGCCGGCCGCCGTCACTCCGGCAGGATCGACCTCGGCCCCTGCTCTCCAGGCCGCCGCGCTCCGCCCCCCGGCCACCAGCCCAGCAGCGCCCGCGATACCTGCGGAAGACGGCCTCTTCACGCTGCCAAGCAACGACCGTAGCTTTGGTCGCTGAGCTTCTGAGGCCCGCGACGTCGGGCAATTCGCCTACTACGGTGGCGTACAGGCTGGCCGGAACCAACGGGCGGGGGTGACCATGCGAAGCCAGCTTGTTCAGCTCGCGCGCAACAACGTGCTGGAAGCTGCTGGATTCACGCTCTCGCTGATCGTGGCGGTCGGGCTCATCGTATTGGCGTGGTGGCTCGGAAAGATCACAAAGCTGTGGTGGCTGCTGGGCGTTCTCCGGGAGCGTTGGCAGGCGGGGCTCCCCGGCGCCGGGCCCTGTGAGTGGCCAGGTTGCCCGGACGACGCCCTGAGGTACGGCCGCTATTGCAGCGAGCACGAGCACCAGCATCGAGTCCGGTACGAGGAGTCCCGGCGCTGGTCCTGACCGCTCCGTGCATCGGACCCCAGAGAAATGTCGGTGCTGGCCTCTAAGTTGCCCTCATGCAGCTCACGGCAGACGAGATCGACCGGATCTGGTCGCACGTCGTGAAGGGACCTCGCGAGGCCGACTGCTGGATCTGGACCGGCGCCATCGCAGACGACGGATACGGCCGTTTCTGGGTGCAGCCTCGGTTGCATCAAATGCAACCGCGCGTCCTGCGGCCGCATCGGGTGGCGTGGGCACTGGCCGAAGGGGAGTCCATCGACCTGTCTCCGGTGGTCGAGCACGTCGTGTGCGACAACCCGATCTGCGTAAGGGCCGACGGCACGCTCCTAGACCACCTCGAGGGCTCGACCCAAGCCGCGAACCTGTCCCGGATCGCTCAACATGGGCGCCGCGGCGCACGCGGCTACCGGAGCCGGATGCTCGGCCGAGAAGCGATGTACCGGCGGTCATTGGCGCTCCGAGCCGCCGTCACCGACTGCTGGGACGACGAGCGGATCGCCCGCTCACGGGCCTCAGTCGATGAGGCGCAAATGGCGCTGTTCTGATCCGTCCCGACGCCGGACGCGGCTCAGGCTCAGCCCGCGGCCGCGGTCCACCAGTCCAGTTCCCAGAGCAGAGAGTGGAGCGACTCTGGGTCCGTCAGGAAACCGCCGAGCCCGTGGTCGAACTCGCTAGTCGCCTCACCGTCGGCCGCGGTGACGGTGGCCTCAGACTCCCGCAGGTACCGTGCAGCTCGGCGAATGTCAGCACTGCGCACCAGCAAGTAGCGCCGACCGTCGACCTTGTGATCGGCGACGATGTCGTCGTCCCCAGTCCAACCTAGCTCGGCAGAGACGTCCGAGCTGAGCCGCACAAGGAGCGCGGCGAGGCTGCTAGGACTATCCAATTCGTCGTCGCGCTGCACCCCTCGCAGCCGAAGAGCCAGGACGAAGCTGAGCCGCTGCACCGTCTCCGCAGCCAAGCTCCACGGCAACGCGATGGCAACGCAGGAGGTGTCCGGTTCGCGGGGAATGTATCGCCTCCCTGCGTAGTGGACCGTTCCACACGCCACTTCCTCAGCGAAGCCGGCGCGCTGCCAAGGCGGCGTCGGATCGACACGCTCAACCAGCGTGGGCGGGGCGTCCGGCTGCACGACGTACTCCGGAGCGTCCATGATTGCCGCGGACTGAATGAGGCGCCGGTGAGCCTCCTCCCACGTGATCGGGATGCCGTGGCGCTCCACGTTCTCGACGACGCACGCCGCGTTCTCAAGCGCCCAATCTTGAAGGTCCATGGCAGCTCCCGCTGTTGAGGTCGGTCGGAACCGAACGGTCATGCCTTAAGAAGCAACCGTCGAGGTGGCGGATCGGACAGCTCAGCTCCCGACAGCTTTCGCCATGCAGCGTGTCGCCCGGCCGTGAGCTCACGCCCGGGCTCGGTGCCGACCACGCCGACGACGCCGACGACGCCGACGACGGGAGGGGGTACGACCGGGGAGCGACGATGACAAAGAAGGACGCAGCGGCGCGGACAGGGGCGAAGCGCCCGAACGGGGCTCAGATCGCGTCGGGCGGGTGTCGAGATGCAACGGAGATGGCCGAGCTCCCCGCGGGGAACTCTGACGAAACGGCCACGATTCGCCGGGCCTGTCGATGTCCGTGTCGCGCGGATCGCGGCTATGACCGGGCCGGTCTTGCGGCAGGACCCGGAGCGTCACATACGGGGCTCTGCACGGAGTTCGCTCGTACGTGACTGGCTCCGCCAAACTGTCGTTCCGCTCGCGTAGGCTGTGAACACACGTTCGAGGAGCCGCCCGTGCACACCGTCCGAGAAGTCGCCGACCGCTACGGCGTCACGACGAAGTTCCTCACGCTGGCTTTGGAGAAGATCGGCTATCACCTAGCCGAGCCAGACCAGCCACTGTCGGCAGCCACGGTCGCCCGCTTCGAGTCGGCGTACCGCGACAAGATCCGCGCTGCCCGGCCGGCTCCTGAGCCTGAATTCGCAGGCGAGACTGACGTCCAGCCCGCGACGCGCCACACCCGGCAGCCGAAGCCCCACGTCATGCGGGTCGCCCACGCCAAGGTCACCGGCAAGCGCGAGAACGGCTTCGCTGTTAAGGCGTTGCTCGACAGTCCTGGGCTGGTACACGCGATTGACGCGGCGGGGACGCAGGACGGCGACCCGTGGCACGGAGTGATCGTGCCCGGCGCGGTCCACTTCTATGGCGGTCCCATCGGCAGCGGCCCGCCCGCCGCGTGCGGCAGGAAGGTCCGCGCCGTGCTGGGCGACGAGTTCGTGCCCGAGGAGGAGGCCGTCGCGAACGGTCAGTGCCTGACGTGCGCTCGATTGGTCGCTGAGGGCAAGGGCTTCCGCACGCCGCCCGACCCCTACGGATACCGCTCGTACTTCTGCGAGGCGTACCTGCGAGTGCGGATCGACGGCGCGGTGACGGTCAAGGACTGCTCGTTGGGCGACTTCCACGAGGGCCCGCATCGCGCTCGCGACGGTGCGGAGTGGGACGTGGGCGTCGACGACTATGTGCCGTCGCCCCATGAGGTCGGCAGCCGCATAACCAAGGCCTCCTGAGCGCCCAACCACGCCGAGCCGGCGACCATCCCGCTGATTGACGTAACGCGAGTTGTTCAACAACACGTAGGCATTTTCAAAGTTCGCTGCATCTCGGCAGCGGGGGGACAGCCGCCGCAGCGGTGGCGGCGAACCCGCCACTGGTCGAGTGTCGTCGCGGAAGGCGCTCAGAAGGCTTCCTGACGCACTTTCGGTCCCGAATCGGCCCTTGTTGGGCGCACATGCCGCCCGGACTTCGCTCAGCGCGATTCTGAGCGAGGTGCTGTCACCGGGCAGGTCCCGCGTGCTCGGGGCCTGTTGGCGGCGCGTCGAGGCGCGGCGGGGGCGTGGTGGTTGTCGCTGCGAGCCGCTGCTCGGCTGCCCGGCGCCGGGACTGAGGATCGGCCTTGGCTGTCTTCTTGCGCTCTTCGGCGTTGATCTCATCGATGCGGGCCTGGGCGTAGGCCGGGCGGTTGCGGTCGCGCTCCATGCTCTCGGTGACGGTCTGGTGCTCGAGGATGCCGGGCGCGAGGTGCAGCTTCTGGCGCAGGCGTTCGAAGCCGTCGAGCCAGCGTTCGGAGCCGCGGGAGCCGAGGATGCGCGCGGCCTGGTGGATGAGCTTCTGGCGGACTTCGGTCTCGGACCAGTGTCCTGCGGTGCGCAGTAGGTGGTTGATCATCGCGTCGCCGAGCGGGGACGGGTTCTCGATGGCGGCGGTGATCGCGTCGGCGCCCTGGGTCTCGAACAGCTTGGCCGGGTCCAGGCCGTCGGGCAGTTCGAGCTGGGTGGGGTCGAGGTCCGCAGCGGTCAGGTGCCAGAAGGCCTTCTGCGCCGACTTCCACCCGGCGGGGTCGGAGTCGGTGGCCACGGCGATGTGGTCGCGGCCGTTGACGATGTCGATGTTGGCGCGCAGCAGCTTGATCTGGTTGATGGTGAGTGCGGTGCCCATCGGGGCGATGCCGACGGCTGCGCCGTTGCTGCCCAGAGTGATGGCCAGGGCGTCCATGGGGCCTTCGACGATGACCGGGAGCGCGTCGTTGGCGAGGAGTTTGCGGGCTTCGGCGTACCCGAAGAGCGCCTCGCCCTTGGTGAAGACCGGGGTGGTGCGGGTGTTGAGGTACTTCGGTCCGGCGTAGTCGTCGTCGGTTTTGGTGGGGTTGCGGCGGCCGACGAACCCGAGGATCGCCTCTCCCGTGGGGTCGTGGGGGTCGCGGATGGGCATGACCAGTCGGTCGCGGAAGAAGTCGCGGTAGTACGTCGTGCCGTCGTCGCGTTCACGCTGGGAGACGAGGCCGGCCTGTGCGAGTTCGTCGAGGGTGGCGCCCTGGTCGGTGAGGTGCCGCATCAGGCTGCGGCCACCTCCGGGTGCGTACCCGACGGTGTAGGTGGGGTGGTCGGCGAGGTCGGTCCCCATCCGCTCGCGCAGGTAGTCCGGCGCCCACGAGCGCGGGTAGCAGGACTCGAAGTAGGCCAGTGCTTGCTGGTTGAGTTTGTGGATCCGCTCGGCAGGGATCTCGTTCGGGTCGGGGAAGGCGTTCTCGGCGGTGACCTCGTCGGTCTGTTCCCACGGCAGGGGCGTCGCGTACGGGTCCTCGACGTACGGGTAGTCGACGGCCGCGATGGCGTCGTACGACGTCGGGTCGTGCTCGTCCGGTGGCGGTTCCCGGTCGACCGGCTCGGTGGCGAGGGCGTCGTACGGGGCGGGGGAGTGGAATGCGGGGGCGCTCTCGTCGTCGGGCTGGGCGCGGTAGAAGGCGGCCATGAACTCGTCGGCGTCCTCGGGTGGCAGCAGGTCGGGGTCCGCGGGGATCTCGTCCTCGGGGTACGGCGCCTCGTCGTCGCGGGGCGGCGGCGCTTCCGTCGGCTGATCGGTGAGCATGGCGATGCGGAGTACGAGTGCGTCGGCGACCTCGACGCCGGTCAGGCTCCCGTCTTGAGGGACGCCGGCCAGTGCGCTGGAGAGGATCTCGGTCGGACTCCAGCCGTGGTGCTCGCAGGCCTCGTCGACCGCGGCCACGAGCGCGGGCCAGGCGGGAGCCTTCTGCAGGTAGTCGGCCTTGGTGGTGCCGACGAGGTCGGCCAGTGCGGTGCGCCAGGTGGGCTGCAGCAGGTTCGCGGAGTGCTCGTCGGCGCCGAGTGCAGCCGGCCCGAGGTGGGGAACCATGCGCCACCAGAGCGCGGCGGCCTGCTGCTCGTCGGGCAGTGGCCGTGCGGCCGCGGCGGTGTCCGTGTCGGTGTCAGCCTGGCTGCCCGAGAGGGATGGATCGGTGGCGAGTGCCTGCTTGATGTAGTCGGTCACGGGCAGCCCGGCGCGCTCGAGCCGGGCGAGTCGCTGGCACAGCGGGGTGATCCACGGGTCGGCGCGGACGTTGTCGGGCAGCACCTGGTACCAGGCGCGTTGGGAGAACGGGTAGCTCGGACGTGCCGAGCGGACGGCCCGGTTGAGCTTGGCCTGGTAGGCACCGGGGGCGCCGATGGTGCGGTCGCCGGTGGGGCGCAGGTCGCTCTCGTCGGTCCCGGCAACGGCTCGCCAGACCGCGAGGTCGGCCCGCAGGTCGGCGTCCTCGTCCTCGAGGAAGGGCTGTGCCCACACGGGTGCGGTGGCTCCGGTCCATCCCCGAGCCTCCTCGCGTACGGCGTCGATCTGCTCTCGCACGAGCTGGTGGTAGGCGGACGCGAACGGCCCCCAGTCGTGGGCCTCGGCCAGCCGGGCGGGGATGCCGGGCAGCCACGCCAGCGGCCCGTCAGTGGAATCAGGAGTGGCCGGGGGAGCGTCCGGGTCGTGTGGCCGGGCCGCGTTGAGTTCAGCGATCCCATCATTAAGGAGGTCGTCGATGCGGGCGTCGAGCACGGCCGCGGGGTCGCGTGCATCGGCCAGCGAACCGACCCCCACGGCGGCGGTTAACAGCTTCAAGGGGCTGTGCTCGTCGAGCGCGATGAGGGCGAGATGGGAGCGCAGCGTCGGCCACGCGGGGGCCTCGGTGAGCCCGGTGAGTAGTGCTTCGGCGTGCGCGTCGATCTTGTCCATGCCGACCGGACCGATGAGGTTCTCGGCGCCGGCAGTGACGGCGTCGTGATAGCGGGCCGCCATGTCGCCGAGCAGCTGGTCGGGGTTGGTCTGCTCACGCAGCGCGGTGGTCGCGGAGACCGGCGAGCCGTCTCGGCGCAGCATCTCGGCGATCCGGTCGAGCGCTGTCGGCGGGATCAGCGCCTCGGGCCGGATCAGGTTGTGCGGGTCACCGTCGCTGGCGACGTTGAGATAGAGGTGGTTGGCGAACTTGCCACGCGACAGCGCGACGTAGAGCAGGTTGCGGTCTTCGTCACCGGTGAGGACGACGTGGCAGGTGCCGGTGGTGATGCCCTGCGCGCCGTGAACGGTGGTGGCGTACCCGAGCTGGACCGTCTTGGAGACGTAGTCGGAGGGCAGAGTGATGGTCTTGCCGAGTTGGTCGTGGACCACGCGCAGGGAGCCGTCGGCGTTGGCCTTCTTGACGTGCCAGCGGTCGCCGTTCTTGACCCAGTTGGTGCGGCTGATGGGTAGGCGGCGGTCGTTCTCGCGGGTGATGATCCGGTCCCCTGCGGACACCTTGGTGCCGTCGGCCAGCGTCAAGACGGGTCCGATCTCCTTCTCGTCGAGTCCGGCGAGGCGGTCGTTGCGGGCGCGGGTGTTCAGCTCGGCGACGAGGTCTCGGGTGGGCGCGATCAGGACTGAGTCGGTGCTGTCGGCCCTGTCGGCGGCCCACGCGGCATAGGCCTGGTCGGCACAGGCACCGAGGTCGCCCACATGGATGCGGCCCCGGTCGGCGTAGAACGCGATCGCCGACGGGTCGCCGTCGCGCAGCGCCAGGGTGGCGGCTGCTTCGGCGTGGTTGAGGCTGCCGTCGGGGTTGCGGAAGCGGTGGACTTCGCTGAGGGTGACGGCGCCGATCTGGTGGGCGATGTCGCGCAGGACGCCGCCGGCGGCGACCGAGGCGAGCTGTCGGTCGTCGCCGACGAGCCGCACCTGGCCACCGCGGGAGGTGATGTAGTCGATCGCGGCCGCCAGATCGGTGGTCGCGGCCATGCCCGCCTCGTCGATCAGGACGAGGGTCTTGGGGTTGATCCTCTCCATCCACGTGGGTGCTCCGCCGTTCTTGGCGTGCCACACGAGCTTGGCCAGCGTGTCGGCGCGAACCTTCTTTCGACCCGGGCGCCACGGCCCGTTCAGGAGCCCCTTGGCCTTCGCCGCCGCACCCGCATCGCTGGTCTCGGGGTTGATCGAGGCGCCGAGTTCTTGCGCCGCGACCGCGGACGGAGCGAGGCCGATGACGGTGCCGCCGGAGTCCTGCCAGGCGCGGGTGAGGACCTGCATGGCGGTGGTCTTGCCGGTACCGGCGGGCGCGAGGGCGAGCTGGACGGCGCGGCCGCTGGTGGCCATCTCGCGGACCAAGGACTGCTGGGCGGCGTTGAGCTGGAGCTCGTTGGCGGCGGCTTCGGCGATCGCGATGCCGACGCGCACCTCGCTGATGGTGCGGCCGCCGGTGCGTCGGGCGGACTCGACGATGCGCCGTTCGGCGTCGATCACGGCCTGGGATGTGTACTGGCGGGCGCCGGCGAGGCTGTAGACGCTGACGATCTCCTCACCGTGGCCCCCGTGTTCGCTGCGCTGTAGGGGAGCGGGGATCGGCACGTCCTGCGCGGCCGCAGTGGCCGCGTGGGTGAGCGGGTCAGGGTCGTTGAAGGCGATGGAGTGCTCGCCGATTGCGGTGGCCACCACGCGGTCGACGGCGGCGTCGAGGTCGGGCAGCCGGACGCCGTGGGCGCGGGCCTGGCGCTGCGCCTCGGCGCGCAGGTGCCAGACCTGCCACGTCGCACGGTCCTCGGCGACCCGCGCGACAACACGCTGCGCGGTCTCGGCGACCCACTCGTCGGTGACGTCCTGGGCGTCCGGGCGGTGCCCGAGACAGGCCTCGACCATGTCCCGGACGGCCTGCTCGCTGCCGATGATCGCGGCGGCCTCGGCCAGCCACGCGGCCCGCTGGTCGGCCTCGGCGCGGGGTGCGTGCTTGGCCTGCCGGGTCTGGTCCCACGCCTTCTCCGCGAGGGTGACGGCTTCACCTTCGGTCGGCGGGCGACCGTGCTCGGCCTGGAAGGCCGCCGCCAGCTCGCGGCGACGGGCATCGATGGCACTGTGCCGCTTGGACCAGGTCTGCGCCATTCGCTCGTCGACGCCGACGATCTCGCGCACGGGCCGCTTGTCGACACCCTTGTCCAACCCGCTCCTGCGGTTCTCGAAACGAACCCCCAGCCGGGCGATGAGCTCGGACTCGATGAGGGTGTTGTACATCTCCGCGAGGGTGACGTTGGCCTTGTAGAGCACCCGTCCGTCGACCGCGAGCCAGCGGCCGGTCTCGTCCTGGACCTTGTTGCTGACCGCGACGTGGGTGTGCAGGTGCGGGTCGGAAGAGCGTGCGTCGCGGTGGGTGAACATGCCCGCGATCAGGCCCTTCGCCTTGACCTGCTGGAGGCCGCCGCGGCCGCGGCGCGTGAACAACACCTCCTTCTCCAGCCACGACAGCGTGGCCTCGACAGCCGAGTGATGGGCGGCCTCGAGCTCCTTGGCAACGTCGCGATCGGCCAGCGCCCACAGCGTCGAGACGGATTTCACCGGAGCGAAGGTGAGGTCGTACCCAGCCACCGCGGTGGTCTGCTGGCGGGTGGCCTTGGCCATGAAGGAGCCGCGCTCGCGGTCATCGATCGGGGCCCGACCGTGCTCACGGAGGAAGTGCTCGTTGCCTAGTTCGGTGCGGATCTTCGCCCGCACCTCGGCCGGCACCGGAGTCTTCCAGTGCTCACCGTGGGCCAGGTTGTAGGCGACGTAGCGCTTCGCGGTCTCCTGGATGAACTCCGGCTGGTTGCCCAAGTAGCGGGCGAACACACGGCCGAGCTGGGAGGCCTTCTTGGCCTGCTCGACGCTCTTCCCCGCATCCAGGGCGGCGTTCTCCAGCCGCTCCGCGTCCGGGTGGCGACCCTCGCCGAACAGGTTCCGCATGTGGGCCTCGGTGACCTGCGAGCCCACCTCGAGGTCGAGCGCACCGAGCCCCGCACCGAACCAACGACCCGGCGACTCGCCCTTCTCGGCGTAGTAGTCGGCCAATCCCGCATGGCCGCGGTCGGTCGCATCGTGCACGGCGACCTGACGGGTCAAGTACGTATACCCGTCGCCCGCGGTCAGCTTGTGCACACCCATCACGCCTGGAGAAGCAACCGCGGCGACCCGGTTTCGGACACCTGCCCGGCACCAATTCCGTGAATGCATGGGGTGCGAGGGATCTGGTGAGTTCGGGAATGTGGAGAGTCGAGTGTCGGTGCTGGGTTCGTGGTGTTTGGAAATTTGGTGAGCTCGAGGTGTCCGATCCGGGTCGGTCGAGGTTGCTTCTCGCTTGTGAAGGGGTCGCGGTGGATTTCCGTGACGTGACGATCAAGGAGAGGTGATCCCCGATGGGGAAGGCGGCACAGGCACAGGCACGTCGGGACCGGGCTCGGGATGCCCGGCTGAAGGCGGCGCGGGAGCGCCGGCTGAAACTGGATCCGGATCAGCTGGCGCGGGAGCGGCGCATCGACGAGGCGTCGGTCGACGTCGAGGTCGCCTGGGAGGAACGGGCCCAGGCCGAGCAGGCGGTCACGGATGCGGAGATCGCGGCCGCGGCCGCGATCGAGCGGCTCGTCGCGGAGCGGCTCGCGGTCAAGGACGTCATGCAGCTGACCGGTCTCGACCAGGCGACGGTACGTCGACTGCGTCAGCTCGAGACCGACTCCAACGACGACGCCGGCACCACTGGTGAGGGTGCCGACGCCGAGGTGGCGTGATGGCGAGCCAGCCGACCATCGTGACCGGCCGCCGGCGGCAGCACGAGCTGCTGCGGTCGTGGTCGGGCTGGGCGCTGACCTCGATCCTGATCGACCCTGCCGAGGTCGCCCACGCCCGGGAGTCCGGCTGGCCGGGCACCAATCACCACGACCTTGACACGGGGGAGCGGATCGTCGGCACGGCTGGCGGGCTCGGGTTTGGCGTCGACGGCGGCTGGCACAACCCGGTCGAGGTGATCCCGTGGACAGAAGTCGAAGCGATCGCGCGCGCGGTGCCCGATGAGGTCCGTCAGCAGTTGGTGGAGTTCCGGGCGAGGTGGCGCGACCACCAGGTCGCCTACCCGCGGTTCGTCGCGAGCGCGGACGCGATCGGGTGTGGCGCGATCGTTCCCGGTCAGCCACTTACGCCACGCCAGGAGGCCTACGTGCGCGAGCACGAGGCCTTCGAGGCCAGCGGCGTGCTGCCGGCCTGGGAGCAGAAGCGGGCCGTCCTCGACGCGCAGCGGCTGGGCCTGCACGTCCGGGCGCTCTCCGTGGACGCCGATTCGGAGGCCGGTGATCTCCTTGAGCTGCTGGACGACCAGCAGGTCGACGGGAGCGCGGAGAGGCTGGGCACCGCGGTCGCGGCCGGGCCGCCAGCGTCGACGGATCGGCCGGCGCTGCGGCCGCCCTCACCCGGCACGACCCCTGCGGCGCTGGCAGCGGGATCGTCGAGCCCGATCGCGCCAACCAGGGGAGGAGTGGGCCGATGATCGCGAGCAAGCCGGTGCGGCTCCTGTCGCTGGCGATCGTGGCACTGGTGGTCCTCGTCGGCGTACGGAGCATCGTCGGCGGCATCGGCTCTAGCGGCGACCTGTTCGAGGGCGCGGGCGCCGACTCCGTGGCCGCCGCCGGCAAGCGGTCACCCGGCGTCGTCGCCTACGTCTTGGACGGAGACACGGTCGAGGTCACCACTCCGAATGGCCGCGTCGTCCGAGTGCGGTTGCTCGGCATCATTCATTAGTCAAGTCTGGTGTCGGGATTAGACCTGTCGCGCCCCGTGGGCAGCGAAGCTGTCCTAGTCGGCACACGGGCAACACCGAAAGGGAAGGTCCCGGTAGCGGGATTGACTTCTGCTGTGGGTATGTCACATAACGCCCCCGTCCCGGCTATAGAGTCCGGACGGCTCCTATGGGACGTCCGCCGGGTTGTCGGGCCAGGATGGGCGTCTAGCCTGTGCGTTCACCGTTCTGGGTTCCGCATGTGGGGACCGCCTGTAACCTGAGCGCCCAGTTCAGCCCCCTGCGGAGCTCGCAACGCATCAGGTCGCAAGACCGACGAGCCCTGGGGCTGTCGTGCCCCCAGTGCTGCCAAGTCATCGTTGCTTGCCAGATCGGGCGGGTCGGGGTAGGTGAGATGACCTCGTCGCATGGCCGCGTAGTGCGCCCCTGAGGCGGCTGGGACAGGCCGAGAGCGAGGTCGGCCAGGGTATTTCCCGCGAGGGTGTCGCTGCTGAGATACGGTTTCAGCCTTTCCAGCCGCCGATCATGTTTTCCAGCGTCGCGTTCGCTCGGTGTGAGTCTGTCAGCATTCGTCCATGCCGGCGGGCGGATCCTGGGCGGCTAGCCCACTGCACCGAGAGGGCCCAAGGAGAACGAGCCCTGACAGAGCCCCACCAGAGACCGCCTCCATAGGCCAAGTCGTCCATTCGACGGCCGACGAACGCGGCGACGGGTCGATCGCGCACTCCCTCCGAGGCGGCTGCCACGACGTCGACGACGCAGGCCGTCACGACGGCACGGCGTACCGACCGGCTCGCGATCGCACCGACCACGGCCGCCGGCCACCAGTGGCGCAGCAGCAGCGACGACTCCTGACGCAACGACCACCCGAGTCCGCGTGCGGAGAGCTGGGTTACGAGCCGGGGCGTGACCACGAGCTCGGGGAGACTCGCGGCGAGGGACGAGGCACTGCGAGCGAGGCACGCGGCCGCCACGGGCACGGACCAGCGTCGGCGAAGGAGCAGCGCACCGGCCGCCAGCGCCATGGCCGGCGAGAGCCGGGCCACGGCCGTGTGGTCGCCGTGGCGCTGGGCCAGCACCGCGCCCCCCGTGCCGTAGGCGAACTTGCGCCCCAGCCACCCGGCAAGCGTCGGCCGCGTGTCGTGTCGTGCGACCACCGTGGGGTCGTAGCGGACCGTGTGACCGGCGGCGACGAGGCGCCACACCAGGTCGACGTCCTCGCCGATCCGCAGCCTGTCATCGAACCCGCCGGCGAGCAGGTGCACGCGCCCGACGACACATGCGCTGGGCAGCCAGCCGACGGCCGCGCCGGGACGCACGGAGCAGGCACGACCACCCAGGTCGAGGGACGAGGTGTGCTCGTCGTAGCGCTCGTGCCATCGTGGCTGCACCGAGCGAGCCACGCTGACGACCCGAGGTCCCACCAGGGCCACGCGGGGATCCTCGAAGTGCCGGGCCAGTCGCATCAGCCCCTCGGCGGTCACTTCGACGTCTGAGTCGACGAAAGCGACGTACGGCGAGGTCACCGTCGCCAGCCCGGCGTTGCGAGCGCCCGCGGGCCCCACGTTGACCCGAAGCGGGACGAGGCGGGCACCGTGCCGCGCCACCACTTCGGCGACGGCCTCCGGGTCCGTCGAGCCGTCGTCGACAACGAGTGTGGGAAGCGGGTGCAGCGCCGCCAAGGCATGGTCCAGCTGCTCGGGCCGGTCTCGCACCGGGATCACCACGGTGATCGAGTCGGTCGGGGTCATCGTCGCCAGGACGGGGTCGGCGACGTTGGCATCGAGGAGGCGCTGGGCGAGCACACCGCTTCGGCGGTCGACGACGCGCAAGCGGCCGCGGTCCATCAGCTCGACGGCACCCTCCGTGAGCCTGATGGCCCGCAACGGCGAGCCACCCACCAGCACCCGCCCGTCACCCAGGCACCGTACGTCTGCGCGAATGCTGACCTCGAATCCGTCCGGCAGCCCGGCCGCGAGCGACGCCGTCACGGCGCGAAGCCGCCGTCCGCGTGCAACACACTTCCGTTCACCACGCTACCTGCGGGCGACGCGCAGAAGGCGATCGCGGCGGCGATCTCGGCCGGGTCGATCAGTCGGCGGATCAGCTGGTGGCTCGCGAGCTCGGCGGGCGTGACGTCGTAGAGGTCAGCGGTCGCCTGCAGCATCTGGCTATCGGTGGCACCGGGCGAGACGGCGCAGGCCGTGACACCCGTGCCGACCAGATCCGCCGCCAGTCCCTTCACGATGCCAACGACGGAGTGCTTGACCGCGTTGTACGCCGCCAGGTGGAACATGCCCTGGCTGCCGGCCGCCGACGCGACGGCCACGAACCGGCAACCCGAGGGGTCAGGCCCGGCCAGCATCGCCGGCACCGCGACGGCCGCCGTGTTCCAGACACCCTTGGCGTCCACGTCCCACAGCAGGTCGAGGTCGGCCTCGCTCGTCTCCCATAGCGGCGCCCCACCACGGATGACCGCCGCGGAAGCGACGGCGACGTCGAGTCGTCCCCAGGTCTCGAGAGTGCGCGCGACAGTCTCGGTCAGCGCACCCCGATCTCGTACGTCGACGACCCGGTGCAGCACGGCATCGCCATGGACAGCAGCGACGGCGTCGAGCTCGGCGCGCGTCGCAAGAGGCGCGCCCTCGCAGGAGTCCACCGCCATCACCCGGTAGCCGTCGGCGACCAGCCGAGCGACGGTCGCGGCACCGATCCCCCGGGCCGCTCCGGTGACCAGGGCGACGCGGCTCATGTCACCGGGACCGCGGCCCGTGCCAGGACGTCGCGCACCATGCGCTCGAACAGCAACGCCCCCTCCTTCGCCGAGGCACCGGCCGGATCGCCGAGCACTCCGTTTGCCGAGACGTCACGCACCCCGTTCGTAACGAGCGCGGGCAGGAGCTCCGTGAGGGGCCGGGTGTTGCCGGCCTCGGCCAGGTCGAGACGAACGGAGTTCGGGCACAGGAGCAGCATCAGCGAGGTCTCGGTGCGTCCGGCATGCAGGTCGACGTCCTCGGTCGTGCAGGGCGCCCAGGCAACATCGTGACCTTCGTCCACAAGTTGGCGTACTGCGTCGGTCAGCGCTTGCACGTTGCCGCCGTGAGCATTGACGAAGAGCACACGGCGCGTCCAGGTCCGCATGGACCGCACCAGCTCGACCAGCATCAGGTGCAGGACATCCGTGCCGATGGAGCTCGTCCCCGGGAACGCCTGGTGCTCACCGCTGGACCCGTAGACGACCGGCGGCGCCACCCAGGCGCCGCCTAGGGCCGCGGCGACGGCCTCCGCCACTCCGACCGCGATCGTGGCGTCCGTGTCGAGCGGCAGGTGCGGACCGTGCTGCTCGATCGACCCGACCGGCACCACGACGAGCTCGATCTGCTCGAGCTCGGGCCAGGTGGCGTCCGCGATCCGTCCACTCATGGGCCGGCAACCTCTGTTGCGTCAGCGCCGAGAGCGCGATGGAATCCGGCAGGCACCAGCACGTGGTCAGGAGTCAGCTCGTCGACCGAGGACACGCCCAGGCCCATCAGCGCCGAGTCGATGCCGCCGCGCAGGACGTCGAGGACGTTCTCCACGCCCGCCTGGCCGTTGGCTGCCAGCCCCCAAAGATACGCACGACCGATCATCACTGCGCGCGCCCCGAGGGCGACCGCCTTGACGACGTCGGAGCCGCGGCGAATGCCACCGTCCATCACGACATCGAGGTCGTGACCGACCGCGTCGGCGATCGGCTTGACCATCCGGATCGCGGCCGGCGTGCCGTCGAGGTTGTTGCCGCCGTGGTTGGAGACCGAGAGGCCGGAGACCCCGGCATCGCGGGCCCGCAGGGCATCGTCGACCCGGCAGACGCCCTTGAGCACGAACGGGGTGCCGCTGATCTGCGCCCACTGCTCGCGCATCCACGCCACGTCCTCCCAGGACGGCGGTGGCGTCGTCATCCACTCGTAGTAGGCCATGAAGAACGTCGGCGCACTCCCCAGCTTTCCATCGGCACCCTGGGGTGCGAGGTTGGGGGCGGTGAGGTCGGGGAGCTGCCCGGAGCGTCCGAACTCGTAGAGCCAGCGCGGCTTGGTCACGACCTTGGGCGCCATCCGCACCATCGTCTTGAGGTCGACCTTCTCGGGGATCTCTGGGCTGCCCCAGTCGCGGCCCATCGAGAACGACCAGTCGAGGGTGGCGATCAGACCGACTGCTCCTGCCGCGTGCGCGCGCTGCATGCGTTGCACCACGACGTCGCGATCACCGGTCCAGTACATCTGGAAGAAGGTCGCCGCTCCGGTCGCCGTGACCTCCTCGACGGACTTGGAGGCGAAGTTCGACAACCCCATGATCGTCCCCCGCGTCGCGGCCGCGCGCGCCACGGCCACCTCGCCGCCGGGATGCACCGCCTGGACACCGGTCGGGCTGATGAGGACCGGCAGCGAGATCTCCTGGTCGAGCACGGTCGTGGCCATCGACCGCTCCGCCTGCTGGCCCGCGACGTGCGGTGCGAAGCCGAGCTCGCGGAACGCCGCCTCGTTGTCGTCGATGGTCTGGCCGCGTTCGGAGCCGGCCACCAGGGCGCCGTACACCGGAGCGGGCAGCCGCTTGCGCGCTCGCCGTTGAGCGACGGCGACCGACTCGAACCAGGGGTTCTGCTTCCACGGGTTCTCGAGCTTCATCAGCAACAGCCGCCCTGGCTCGAAGGCTCGTAGCCGGCGAGCGGACTCTCCGCGCACGCCGACACCGGAGGTCGCGTCATCAGCTGGAGCAGCACCGGCTGGTTGCGCGTCGCCCCGGACCTCGAGTGGTCCTGACTGGCGGCCGGGATGCTCCGCTCTCCGGCCAGCGCCGTCTCCCCGTAGCCCTGGACGCACTCCGGATCGGGCCCGTCGAGCGGCAGGCCGGTGAAGAACTTCGCGGCCATGCACCCGCCGCGACACGAGTCGAAGAAGCTGCACTTCGCGCACGCACCACCGGTCTGCGGCGAGCGCAGCTCGGTGAACAGCTCGGAGGTCTGCCACACCCGCTGGAAGCCGCCCTCGGCCAGCAGACTGCCCGCGAGGAAGTTGTCGTGGATCGCGAACGGGCAGGCGTAGACGTCGCCGATCGGGTCGATCAGGCACACGACACGTCCAGCGCCACACAGGTTGAGCCCCGGCAGGCTCTCGCCGAACGCCGCGAGGTGGAAGAACGAGTCGCCGGTGAGGACGTCCTCACCGTGCGCCATCAGCCAGTCGTAAAGCACCTTCTGCTGGGCCGGCAACGGGTGCAGCTCGTCCCACACGTCCGCCCCACGACCCGACGGCCGCAGCCGGGTCAGCCGCAACGTCGCCCCGTAGCGGTCGGCCAACTCCTTGAACTCGTCGAGCTGCCCGATGTTCTCGCGGGTGCAGACGACCGAGATCTTGGCGTCCTTGAACCCCGCGTCCTGCAGGTTCTGCAGCGCGGCGAGCGCGGTGTCGTAGGACCCCGGTCCCCGCACGTAGTCGTTGACGTCGGCAGTCGCGCCGTCCAGCGAGATCTGTACGTCGACGTAGTCGGTCGACGCCAGGAACCGGGCGCGCTCCGGCGTGATCCGCACCCCGTTGGTGGAGAACTTCACCCCGACCTGGTGGTCGACGGCGTAGGCCAGCAGGTGCCAGAAGTCGGGTCGGATGGTCGGCTCCCCGCCACCGATGTTGACGTAGAAGACCTGCATCCGCTGCAGCTCGTCGATCACCGCCTCGCACTGCTCCGTGCTCAGCTCGCGCGGATCCCGCTTGCCCGACGAGGAGAGGCAGTGGGCGCACGCCAGGTTGCAGGCATAGGTGAGCTCCCAGGTCAGGCAGATGGGTGCGTCGAGCCCGAGCTCGAACTGGTGGATGAGCGAGCCGCCCACTGGTCGTTCCTGCACTGCCGTCATCTCGCCAGCTCCTTCTCGCGCGGCCGGATCATGTCGGTGCGGGCGAGGCCACGCAGCGCTTCGCCGTACGCCGCGTGCTGGGACGGCGGAACTCCCGCGGCGACCAGGGCCGACCGGACGTCCGGGTGCTCACCGAGCACCCGGACGACGATCACCAGCTCTGGACGCTTGAGGAAGGTGAGCTTGCGGTTGCCGAAGTGGTAGGCCAACGCACCGAAGGGCTCCGGGCGAAGCGCGACCGACGGCGACAGCGCCCAGGCCCCCTCCAACATGGGGTCCAGCAGGAGGTCAGGCATCAGTAGACGCCACACATGCCGTCGATCGAGACCTCCTCGATCAGGTCCTCGGCAACAACCTCCTCGGCGTTGTCGTGGGTGGTGTCTTCTGGGGGTGTCATGTCTCAACCTTTCGATCAGATGGCGATGTTGACGGACTTGTTCTGCGTGTAGAGATCGATGGCGCCTTCCCCGAGCTCGCGGCCCCAACCGGACTGCTTGAAGCCGCCGAAGGGCATGGCCGCGTCGAAGGCGTTGTGGCAGTTGACCCACACCGTGCCCGCGTTGATCTCGCGCGCAGTCCGGTGGGCCTTGGAGACGTCACGCGTCCAGACGCTGGCGGCGAGTCCGAACGGAGTGTCGTTGGCTTGACGACGGACCCCCTCATCGGCCTTGAACGGAGTCGCGACGGCCACCGGACCGAAGATCTCCTCGCGGTAGACGCTGAACGAGTCGTCCACATCGACCAGCAGGGTGGGCTCGACATAGAAGCCCTCCGTGCCGTGGCGAGCGCCGCCGGTTAGCGCGCGGGCGCCGTCGCGAAGACCTGCCTCGATGTAGCCGGTAACACGTTCGAGCTGGGTGCCGTCGACGAGCGGACCGACCTCGGAGGTGGGGTCGAGGCCGTGGCCGATCTTGCTCGCCCCGGCCACCTCCGCAACGCCTTGGGTGAACTCCTCGAAGATCGACTCCTCCACGAGCAGCCGCGTGCCGGACGTGCAGGCCTGGCCGTGGTTGAAGAGGAAACCACTGGCCACACCGGGGATCGCTGCGCTGAGGTCCGCATCGGCATACACCACCTGCGGGCTCTTGCCGCCCAGCTCCAGCGAGACCTTCTTCAGGTTGCCGCGAGCCGCGTCGACGACAAGCTTGCCGACCTCGGTCGATCCGGTGAAGGCGATCTTGTCCACGTCCATGTGCGAGGCCAGCGCAGCGCCGGCCTCGCCGTAGCCGGTCACGACGTTGAACACACCGTCGGGGAGACCGGCCTCGGCCATCACCTCGGCCAGGAGCAGCGCCGAGAGCGGCGTCTGCTCGGCCGGCTTGAGCACCGACGTGTTCCCGGTGGCCAGTGCGGCCGGCACCTTGAAGGCAGCCATCAGTAGCGGGAAGTTCCAGGGGACGATGCCGCCGCACACGCCGACGGGCTGGCGCAGCGTGTAGGCGTGCCACTGCGCGCCGGGAGCCCACGGGACCGAGACCGGGATGGTCCGGCCCTCGATCTTGGTGGCCCAGCCGGCGTAGTACGCGAAAAGCTCTGCGGTCCACAGGACGTCGACCGCCTGGGCGACGCCGGCAGACTTGCCGTTGTCGAGAGACTCGATCTGGGCGAACTCCTCCGCGCGATCGCGGATGGCCTCGCTTATCTGGAACAGGATGCGCTGCCGCTGGGCGGGCGTCCAGAGCGACCACTCGCCCTCGAACGCGGTGCGCGCGGCCGAGACGGCCCGGTCGATGTCTTCGGCGCCGCCGCGGGCGGCCGTCGTGAGGACTCGACCGGTGGCCGGGTCGATGGTCTCGAACGTCTCGCCGCTCGCGGCGTCCACCCATTCGCCACCGATGAACAGTTGCTTCGGGGCTTTCAGGAAGTCACGCACGGCAGGCAACACCGAAGCGTGCAGGTCGGGTAGAACAGCGGTCATGGGATGCCTCCGGGTACGGGGGCCAGCACCGTGCTAGGTCCATGAGACAGGATCACTCCCGTTGGTCCGCGCCGTTGTTCAGTCTCTGGACACTCCACGGCGACGACGACGGCGATCAAGGGCGATCAATACGTCGTGATGCGCAGCGTTCGCATGCGCGCGTAGAGAGTTGTGCGCGACATGCCCAGTTCGTCGGCTGCTCGCACCTTGTTGCCGTCTGCTGCCTTGAGCGCCGTGACGATCACGTCTCGCTCCGCCTGGTCCAGGGCCGTCAGCCGATGATCGGGCGACGTCACGCGGTACTGCTCCGGGAGGTCCGGCACGGTGAGGGCTCCGACAGTTCGCTGCTGGGCCAATTGGTGGATCACGGCCTTCAGCTCACGCAGGTTGCCCGGCCACGGTTGGGCGGTGAGGGCCCCGATGAGGCTCGGAGCCAGGTGAACCGCCCCGTTGGGTGCGACCTCGCTCAGCATTGCCGCAGCCAGGCCGGGGATGTCCTTGCGTCGCGCGGACAGCGGGACGAGCTCCTCTCGACTCATCGCCATCCCGGCCAGAGCGGCCGCGCGACCGGTGAGGCCCGAGACCGGTCCTGCGGTGAAGATCAGGTCTGGGCGCGGGTCCCGCTCCACCCAGTCGACGACGAGGTCGAGCAACTCATCGGGCAGCAGGTCGATCCCGTCCACGCAGACCGTCCCTTTCGGACGACGCATCGCGTCCTCGAACTCGCACGCCCACTCGGCACCACCTTCGAGGAGTGCCGCCGCAGGTCGCATCATCTTCAGCGGGGGATGCTCGGCCGCCAACTCCCTCGCCCGCGTGGAACGACCAGTTCCCGGGACGCCCGTGATGATGCGAGGGGCACCGATCTCCTTGAGCTGGGTCTGAGTCATCACCGCCCGAGCCCGGTCCCCGCTCACGCGGTCCACCCGCAGGAGCGCGCCCCGTCGAGCGCCTCCCACTCGCGAGATCTCGATGCTCACAGCGTCGCCTCCCTCGAGCGTGAGCTCCAGGGTCTGCTCCTGTCGCTGCGGCTCCTCGGCAAGCGCGCGAAGCAGCGCGATGTCGCCGGGACTGAGCAGGTCGTTGGCGGCGTGGTTGGACAACACGATGTCCTCCCCGATCGCCAAGATGGCTCGGCGGCGCAGGCCGGCGGCCGCCTGGAACGCCTGGAGCAGACTCTTCTCCGACGTTCGGCTTCCGTCGAGGAGTCGCTGCTCGATGTCGTGCACAGCCCGGGAGACCAGCGGCGGCAGGAGCGGGCTGCTCTGCTCGGCGATCGTCGTGATGTCGAGGACGCCTTCGATGCGTTTGGTGAGCGGGTGCCTGATCGGGTGGCCGTAGCAGCTGAACCTCTGGAGGGCCTGCGCGAAGTGTTCGCGCCCGTTGATGCTGATGCCCTGCCGGGTGACCATGGCGGTGCCCAGCGCGTTGGTGCCGATGTTCTCCTCCAGAAGGCTGGCTCCGAGCGTGACCTTGAGCGAGTCGAAGCCGTCCTCCAGGCGCGGGTCGTCGAACCATCGCCGAACGACGCGGCAGTCGCGGTCCACCAGCAGCGTGGAGTAGTTGCTTCCTCGCAGATGATCCTCGAGCTCTTCGAGCACCGGCGTCGCACCCGTCAGCAGCGAACTGCCCGGGTCGACGTCGTGGGCCGCGGTGTCGAACTCTGCGGACGGGTCGAGACCCGCCATGGTCACGCGTCTCCACGACAGCGCGATGTCTTCGCGGACGCTGGTGCGTGGTGGTCCAGCAGACAGGTGCGGGTCCATGTGGCGGGTTCCCTTCGCAGCCGGCGGCCGGGTGACCGCCGTCACAAAGTCTGGGGGACGCCGCGATCGCGACTTGTCCAGATATTGAACAGAATCTCTGCCGATATCTTGCCACGGTGTGAGCCCGATCACAACCTAGGAGCCCCTGTGAAGACCATCGCCGCCGTCGTTTACGAGACCGGTAAGCCGATTGAGATCGAAGAGCTCGACCTCGACGGACCGCAAGCCGGGGAGGTCCTGATCCGCTACACGCACGCCGGTCTGTGCCACTCGGACGTGCACATCGCGCATGGTGACCTCGAGGCGCGCCTCCCGATGGTGCTGGGCCACGAGGGCGCCGGCATCATCGAGGAAGTCGGCCCCGGCGTCACGCGCGTCAAGGTCGGCGACCATGTCGTCTGCTCGTTCATCCCCAACTGCGGCAGCTGTCGCTACTGCGCCAGTGGCCAGCAGTCGATCTGCGACATGGGTGCCACCATCCTCGAGGGCTACCTGCCGGGCGAGCGCTTCCCGATCTCCGGTCCGCGCGGTCAGTACGGCGCCATGTGCATGCTCGGCACCTTCAGCCAGTACGGCGTGATCCACCAGAACTCCTGCGTCAAGGTCGATGACGACCTGCCGCTCGAGAAGGCGGTCCTCGTGGGCTGCGGTGTGCCGACCGGCTGGGGCGCTGCCGTGAACACCGCCAACGTCAAGGCGGGTGACACCGTTGCGATCTACGGGATCGGCGGCATCGGCATCAACGCCGTGCAGGGCGCCCGCCTCTCGGGTGCCAAGAACATCGTGGCCATCGACCCGTTGGAGAACAAGCGCGAGAAGGCGATGGAGCTGGGCGCGACGCACGCCTTCGCCAGCGCCGAAGAGGCACAGGACAAGATCGTGGAGCTCACCCGTGGCCAGGGGGCCGACTCTGCGATCCTCACGCCGGGACTGCTCACCTCGGAGATCGTCGCCAGTGGCTTCAACGCCATCGGCAAGGGCGGCACCGTCGTAGTGACCGGGTTGAACAAGCTCGACGAGCAGAACATCGAGCTGCCCGGCTCGATCCTGACCCTGTTCCGCAAGACCATCAAGGGCAGCCTCTTCGGCGACTGCAACCCCACCGTCGACATCCCCAAGATCCTCGGCCTCTATCAGAGCGGCGACCTCAAGCTGGACGAGATCATCACGCGCACGTATCGCCTCGACCAGGTCAACGAGGGGTACGACGACCTCCTCGCCGGCAAGAACGTGCGCGGCGTCGTGGTTCACGAGCACTGAGTGAACACAGCACCGATTCCCGCCAAGGGTGCGACGACGTCCCTCGTCGCGCCCTTGGCCGCGGTCGCCCGCGCGGACGAGGCCCAGATCCTCGAAGCCGCGCTGCTCAGTGGCGCCCACGTGCTCCTCGAGGGCCCACCCGGGACCGGCAAGTCCACCCTGCTCCGGCAGGTAGCTCGCGATAGGGAGATCCCGTTCGTCCTGGTAGAGGGCAACGCGGAACTCACGCCCGCGCGCCTCATCGGGCACTTCGATCCGGCCCTGGTCCTGGAGCGCGGCTATGCGGCCGAGATCTTCGAGGACGGGCCGCTGCTCGAGGCGATGAGGACCGGCGGCCTGCTCTATGTCGAGGAGCTCAACCGGATTCCCGAGGAGACCCTGAACGTGCTCCTTGCCGCGATGTCGGAGAAGGAGATCGCCGTACCCCGTCTGGGACGCGTCTTCGCGGCGCCCGGCTTCGGCGTCGTCGCCGCGATGAACCCCTTCGACGCCGTCGGCACGGCGCGTGTCTCCAGCGCCCTGTATGACCGCACCTGCCGCATCTCGATGGGCTATCAGTCGGCCGAGGCGGAGCGCGACATCGTCTCCCTGCACTCCCCCGACATCGACCCGTCCTGGCGTGCCAAGGTGGTGGCTCTCGTGCGTGCCTCCCGCGAGCACGATGGCCTCGAGTGGGGTTCGTCGGTGCGCGGCGCGATCGACATTGCCCGGATCGCGGTGGAGCTGGCCGGGCTCCGCGGCGTGCCGGTCGATGACTGGCATGTCGGCCTGGCCGCTTCGACGGTGTCCCTCAGCGGCCGGATCCGACTCCACGACTCCACTGGCCGCAGCCCCGAGGACGTGGTGCGCGAGATGTACGAGCGGATCTTCGGGCCCGAGCCGACAGACGACTCGACGGACGACTCCGACTCCGAGGGGTCGCCGGGGGAACCCTGAGCCCGCCACCCCCGGCGGGCTCGCCCCAGCCGAAGCCCAGCCCGGAAGCGCGTGACCGCCCGCGCGGTGAGCGCACGACCGGCCGATCCGACCTGGCCCGCAACCCGCGGTTCGCCGAGCTGTCACCGGAGGTCGGCGTCCTCGACCAGGAAGCTCTGAACTCGGCGCTGGCGGACGGCGCCGACGAGACGCTGTCGCTGCTGGTAGAGATGTCGTTGGCGACCGACCCGGAACTTCGCAGCCAGGTGCGTCGCCTGGCTCCTCGGCTCATCCTGGATCAGACACGGCGTGGACTGCCGAAGTCATCCGGGATCTCGAAGCGGCGCATCCGCCCAGCCCTGGACGCCGGCGACGTCGACCTCGACCGATCCATGGACCGGGTGCTCTCAGCCCGCGCGGAAGGCCGCAGTGCGCGACTCGACGAGCTCCTCGTCAGCGACTGGTCGAAGCCTGAGCTCGCGCTGTGCCTGGTGATCGACAGGTCGGGCTCGATGAACGGTGCCCGCCTGACGACAGCGGCGGTGGCGGCTGCCGCTTGTGCCAGCCTGGCCCCCCGCGAGAACGCGGTGATCACCTTCGCCGCCCGGGTCGACGTGCTCAAGTCGATGACCGAGCGGCGATCGGCCAGCGAAACGGTGGCGTCGATCCTGTCCCTGCGCGGTCACGGGACGACCTCGCTGGCCGCCGCTCTCGAGCAAGCCCGCTCGCAGTTGACCAAGGCCGGCGCTCGGCGCAAGGTGACCCTGCTCCTGTCGGACTGCCGGGCCACCGAGGAGTTCGAGGCCACGGCTGCGGCGTCCAACCTCCAGGAGCTGATCATCCTGGCTCCGAGCGACGACGTGGAGGCAGCCGAACAGTTGGCTCGCGTCTCGGGAGCCGCCTGGGCCGCGGTTGAAAGCGTGCTCGACGTGCCGCGGCTGCTCAATCGGCTGATGGCCGACGACCGCGTCTAGGTGATCGATTTCAGCTCGGGGAACTTTGTAGAGGCCATGGAGCGGGCCATTGGGGCGAAGGCAACACATGACTCATGGGAAACGCGCGAAGAACAGGCGGAGCGACTGCGCGACAGACTTTTGAGCCGTCCCGGCGGGGAGGACCTCATCAAGGTGGCCGAGTGGGCGCTGACACTTGATGAAGACAATGACGACGACATGGCTTCCTTGGTCCGCGTTCTGCCCTGGATGGATCTCACCTCAATCAAGTGGCTATGGGAGTGGGATGCGCCGGCCTTTGGTCGGGTCATCCAGCGCTTTGCCGAGCACGTCGGTGTCGGCAGTTTCTCCTTTGAATACTGCGACACTCTCGCCAACTTTCTGCGTCGCGTGGCACGGGGAACTCAGAGTCCGAAAGCGTTGGGTCAGGTCGTCCGCGCTCTCGCGCGGCTCGGAACACACCACAACCGCTGGCACGTCCGCGATGTGCTTGTAGAGGTCCTGCAAGACGTCAAGTCCGAGGAGGCCGCCAGTGAGGCGGTGGAGGCGCTTCGCTCGATCCCACTCGACGAACTGCGTTGGTCGATCACCGACTTCACGATCCGAAGTCTCCCGGCGACGGTGCGGGCTGGGCTAGCGTCGCTCGTCGCGACCGCTTCTTAGATCGGATGCACCGGTAACGCGCGAGCGACTCTCGCTTTGCGTAGGCCGATAGGTGTCCCCTGAGTTGTTGCGCGTGTTGCAGTGTCTGCAGCTTTGGCCTTGGTGCGCGGCGCTTCCATCGATTCAAGATCCTGGTGAGAGATGGCTAGATCCGGGATTGGACATCCAGCGACCTAACGAGAATGCAGTGGGCGACGAGTAGCTGCTCGGAGCGATGCCGGGCTCAGGTTGCTGCACCTGCAGGAAGTCGTGTCTCCCCGTGCGGTATTGCAGCCAGTGGGTATTCCGTCGAATGTCGTCAGCTTCCCGGGGAGACGACAGCTACAGCCGCAACCCCATGCGGGCTGTAGTCGAGGCACTCAGGGCGGGAGTCCCTGCTGGAGCGAATCAGCGCTCTTACGGACACTCGGTCCATTCCCGCGTCCAGCAACCATGGCGCTAGATAGGGTCCACTCATGGCCGACCAGGAGTTCACCCCCATTCTTCCGCAAGACGGAGCGACAGAAGCTTGGGTCAGGTTGCCCGCAGGGAAGTACGTGGTGAGCGAGGCTATCTACAGCTTGGGCTCCCTCGACCACGACAGCTTCTGGAAGCCGCTCATTGATCAGCCCTCGGTGGGAGGCATCCGCGCCGGTGCATGGGCCGGACGGGCCGCCGCGGTCCTGGAAGCCAGCGAGATGGGCTTCCCCCTATCTGCCCCGAACTCCTGCACCGCGCTCAACGGACTCATCGGTGTGGTTTCCATAGACCTGCTCAAGGTCAATGGCGTGGATGTTGAGCCTCTCCTGGGCAAGGAGATCAACCTCGGGAACTGCTCCGATTCCATGCGCGAAAAGGCAGCCACCAACAGTAGGTTCGCCAAGGATCTGGACCGGGGGTTCTGGGTGGGTGGCCATCCCTACGTGGAAGTCTGCGAAGGAGACACCCTGACCCGCAGGCGCTTAGCGGCGGATCGCCTTGAGTTGGATCTCGCAGGGCTCATCGTGGATGCGAAGGCCTGACTCGCACAGTCACAATCGGTAGAGGAAGGTCGAGTCACCTTTGTAGACCTCCAGGCCACCCGCACCTGCCGGAACCAGCAAGGGCATGACGACGAAGCGCTTCCGCAGCTCAAGCCAGTTGGGATGCTTGAGCATGGCGGTGAGGTTGGCCCGATCCTCAGCGTCCGGGGTGATGTAGAAAATCTTCTCGAAGCTGGTGGAGCGGTAGGTCTGGAGAATGTCCTCCATCCTCGCCTTCCCCTTCCAGTTCAACTCAACCTCCACGGCAGCCTTAAAGTCGTCTCGCCCTACGACCAGATCCGGGATCTTCACTGCTGGCTTGCCCCGCACCTGGGTGACCTCCTCGGCTAGTGCGGCATAGGGAGCGGACTCAGGAAGGTGGGAACGGCGTCGAGCGGCAGTGATGAGGGGTTCGGCGTAGATGGTCCAACCGTTGGCTTGGAGACGCTCAGCGTTGCGCTCACGGACACGCTGATTGTGGCGAGCGGCATCCTCGTACTCCTTGGACCCGACCGTGGCTTCCAGCTCCTCAAAGCTGGTCATGCCGAGAACATTGAGCGAGCCGCCTTGGAGTGCAGCGCCGATGTAGGCCATCACGAAGTTGTGGGGCATGCGAGCCCACTGTGCTCGGGCGGGAGCCTTGGCCGGGATCACTCCCTTGAAGGGCGACTGCTTCACGCTCTTGGAGGTCGGTGCCCAGAGGCTGGTTGTGTCGTGGAGCGGACGCTCCGTGACGAAGCCATATTCCTGAAGCCCCTTTAAGCGTCTGTAGGCGTTCTTCTCGCTCGTGTTGTGGAGCAGGGCCAGATGCTTGGCCTTCGCGTACTGGAACTGGGTCAGGAACGCCAGGAAGTCCTTGTCCTGCTGGGTGAGCCCACGGCGATACCAAGTGGGGTGGGCAGCGTGGTTGGCCGCTCTCTTCACGGCTCGCTTCGCTTTGGCAGCCTCCCGTCGCTGCGTTTCCTCCAGGAGCTTCAAGGCCTCAGCCTCGTGGGGAGCCTTCTCGTCGGCGGTGAGCTTGCCGTAGTCACTGGCTCCCTCGCCGGATAGATCGAGCTTCCGAGGAGCGGGGGTGATCTCAAGGCGCGTAGGCCAGGGCGTCTCTGGCCGCACTTCTGGCTCCTCATCATCGTTGGCCAGGTGCTCCAGCTGTTCAGCTATAGCGTCTTTCAGCTCGCTTTCGCTGGGTGGCATTGGTGGGCTTGCTGGTGCTGGCAGGGGAAAGAGGGCGTCTAGCTTCGCGGCTATCCACGCCTCGTCCTTGCCCTGGGTTCGGTAGTTCTGTGCGGCGAGTGCGCGGTTGTCTTCGATGGTGCTCATGGGTTTAGTGGCTTCCGTGGGACCACACTGCCTTGGGAGAGCCGCGTGGTGGGGGTGTAACCCAGGCCAATATCGGGGTCCCAAGTCAGGTGCACCCTGTTGGCCACCCCCTACACGCACGCGCAGCAAGAACGGGGGAAAAAGCAAATGACGCTTCGCGTCATAGAAAGCACTGGCAGCGATGCTGCACAGTCAGAAGCTAGAACTGGCTGGACCAGTTCTGAGGGGAAGAGAAAGCTCTTCCCCTGACCCCATCCCGCCAGACCCCCAGAGGGGGCACTGTCGGCCGCCCAGTCAGGCACTGTAAACAGTGCGACAAGATGCTCACAAGGCGCGCAAGCGCTCTCCGCATTTCGGGTGCCCTTCGGGCCCCTCGCTGCGGTATGTAACAGGTCGACACCCCGATTCTCACCCTCCAAACGTGGAGAGGCGAAGCCCCGACACTGGGAGTAGGGGAGCGGGCAGCGGCAGCAGTGTGCCGCGCCTCAGCCCAGCGTCAGCAGGGCTTTCTTTTTTCTGGACCAGCTCTCGGCAGCTACTAGCACCTTCAGACCGAGGGTCTGTCTGGCCGGAGGAAGGGGACGGTTCAGCCACTAATGTGGACCCGACCGCACGACCCTGAAGACCGCTGGCGAGGTGCCTCGAGGATGCCCGATGACGACGCTGTCGAGGATTACTGCGACGAGTGTGGGGCCCTCATCACTTGGGGATCTGTAAAGACGCTCGTCACGTCTTCCGATGGCTCAGAACGCGTGCTTTGTGGTCCATGCGCGGAGGCCGAACACGACAGGCTCTGGAACGGTCCGTAGCGGGAAGTTCCTAGTCGCTTGCAACGGGGATGCCCCAGGCGGTGCCTTCCCGATTCAAGGGGTGCTGGTCAGAGTGCCAGGCGAATGAGTATCCAGCCGTCAACAGAAGGTTTGCCTGCGTCAAAGGCTTCGATGCCAATGCCGACGTCCACCGTGTGTGCTCGCTTCTGAACGTCACTGAATGCGCCCGCGAGGATCTGGCGCACGTGCTCGGCTGTGGGCTGGTCGGGAGCGGTGATCCCGGTCCCCCGAGGAGAGGTCGCAATGAGTAGAACCGGCATGGTCACATCATTGCGACTCGTACCGACAAGGTGTGGCGGCGGGGCCACGGCCAGTCAGAGCCAGTGGGAAAGTTTCTGTTTCACCCGGTCGAGCAGCGTAGCTACGCTCTACCACTTCGGTAGCCAGTGGACTCCTGCTCTAAGTCGCCGAGCGCAGGGCTTGGGCTTGCTGGTGCGCTGTCCTGAGCGTGCCAACAGCTTTGGACAACTTCGCCGAGGCCATAGGGAAAGGGACGGTGTACAGGTCCCACGTGACGCCGTCGTTGGTCTTATGTCGCTGAATCAGGTCAGGCTCGGTGATGGCCAGTCGTCTCACTGTGGACCGGCGCATTGGCAGGGGATGGGTGCCTCTGCCGTCGCTGATATCTGTACTCAGCGGTCAAGTCCTCAGCACCAAGGGGGTGTCCTATGGCTCAGTATCACGTCAATCCGAAGACCGGAGATCCCTCGCTATGTAGAGCTGGTGATCCGGCGAACTGCCCGTTCGGTGGTTCCGCTGGCCACACCCAGGACCCGCTTGCTTGCTATGAGATCTACGCCCGAGTCATGGCGGACTACCTCGTCCCTCGTCCCATCAAGGCATCTCAGCGAAAGTTTCCAGTGAGCGCTGAGCGACGAGCAGCAGTGGAGGCATGGGTGCACCCCCTTGTGCTTGAGAGGCGGGCACGACGAGCCGGAACACTCATCGGAGGCGGGTTGTGGTGAGTGCGAGGTTCCACATCAACAGCAAGGGTGACCCTGCTCCCTGCCGGGCCAGTATTCGCGACTGTCCGCTCGGCGGAGAAAGCCCTCATTTCGACAATGCGGAGCAGGCCGCTCGATGGGTCTTCGAGCAAGAACTGGCAGCGAGCGAGGAGGAGTTCTACAACCAGCGCCTCAGTGATGAAGCCATGGATGAATGGGACGACCAGTACCGACAGCAGGAGCTTGATCAAGCTGGGCTCGATGCATTCGACGCCTACAGACTCGAACCCGCTGAGATCGAAGCACCAGCTGACTTGCACGATTCCTTCGCGGTGTCCGCCCATGAGGAGAAGCGGCTGCTCGCCATGACCGAGGAGGAGCGGGAGTGGGAGTTCGGGCTGGACGAGGAAGCAGGCTAGCCAGGCCCTAGCCGCGTATGCGAGCTATTGCGGGTGGAGTTCATTCCGATAGTCAATCTCGGCCTGTTTCGCAGTGGGCCACTTGACTGAAGGAATCCAAATGATCGACACAGCTCTACCGGAGCCAACCCTGCAACCCGACGAGATACTCGTCCTCGACCTCCAAGCAGCCCGAGGCATGCTCTTCACTAAACGAACAAAGGTCGGCAAGACCTATGACAACGCGCTGAAGATCCTGGAAGAGGCCATCCCCACGATTCTCGTTCGCGGCTTTACTGTCGCCAAGCTCGGCAATGCTTTCCTCGCTGACCAATGCGGACTGACCGCCTACGAGGCGAAGGAAGCGAAGAAGCTACTGAGTCGTCAGGGGATCATCACGCTCGTAGAGATGAGCGTCGCAGGAAAGTCCGTGGCGACTTGGAGGCTCAACGACGCGCTACTGAGGGTGGAGAAGCGCAAGTTCAAGAACATCTGGAGTCTCCGCTACTACTGGCAGGAGGCCTTGGGTGCAGAGCGAGCAGATCGCCTGTGGGACCACTGCTATGAGAAGACCGATCCACGACGAACGCCTAAGAAGCTCCTCGTTACTGCTCGGACGCTCAACGAGGACGAGTGGGTCGAGCTGAAGAGTCTTGATAGAACACCTGTGTCTTGATGCGCTGCGAACTTGCACAACGACGCTCACGAAAGCCCCTGACGTTCCTTCAGTCTGTTGGGGGCTTTCGTATGGGAGCCGCCCAGGGACCGTTCGCCACGCTGCCGAACTCCACCCGCAATAAATAAGCTTCGCTAATGCTTGTTGGCAGGAGCTCCGCCGTGCGGGGCTCTGGTAACAGCCAGTCAACACTGTGGCTGTGGCAGCGTTGGGACTGTCGGAGCGCTGAACATTGGCATCGAGGTTCAAGCGCTGCGCAGCAGCAAGACGCTTCCGAAGCCCCCGGAGGGAAGGGGGCGAAGGGTGGCGCAGCCACTAGATCTAGGGGGTCTGGGGGAGGCGGTCATGAGCCGTCCCCCAGGTATCGGCACAACAAGTGACTCCGCAAGACAGGCAAGTGCAGCGGGCAAGAGGCGGAACGTGCCAGCGCCCCGCTGCCTTCTAACAGACTTTAAGAACCCCGCAGGCGCGGGTGGCCAGTTGTAAGGAAGCGTCTCCCGGCGAATGAGTCGCACGCGCACGCACGCGAGGCAGGGACGGGGCGGCGCCGCCGTGACCTTGTGTCGCTGACTTCCGATAGCTATCTCCATGAACAAGGACAGACTCCATAGAAGCCCCGATGGGGTCTACCGCAAATGCCAGATCCAAGTGGAGGGTTGCCCCTTCGAGGACCGAGAACACGTCACGATCACCCAGCTGGCGATGGCCGGGGGAGCCACCGTCAACTACGGCCATGGGGACCGGAAGATCTCGCGAGTAGTGGAGGGCGTCTTCATGGTGGAGGACCAGCGAAAGCGCTGGTATCGAGTGAACGGGCAATCGTTGAGCGGTGGAGCCTTGCGGGCATGGAAGCGGCTGCACTTGGAGTACTTCCTGGAAGTGGTCGCCGGACGCGTCAACTACGTGGCCGATCGCAATGCTCAATTTCGATCCTGAGATCACCCGCTACAGCCGCGCTGGTGCCTGGGTTAGCGCCGACGGTCGCTGCTGTCGCCGAAGTGTTCTCGGCGAAAGACTGGGTTCTGCACGGTCACGCAGCCGGTCGTTCCCCTCGACAGGCATCCCGTCCTGAGCAAGCCTTCAGAACTCACGGAAGAACGGCCCGACTACCTCAGTAGTCGAGCCGTTCGGCGGGTTTCAGCTCAGGAAGTTGGAGTGCACACCTTCTTCATAGCATCGAGATGAACCGCCGCCGTCGCTGTTGCCTGATCCTCGGTCTTCTCAATGTTGCCTCCCCAGGTACAGACAAGGACGGCACCGGAAGAAGAGCTAGCCACGAGCCCGGCGAGGGGAATGAAGCCCCCGGTGTCTGGTTCGCTTCCTACATAGCCCCAGGAGTAGCCCTCCGCTGAGATCTCCTTGAAGGAGCCTGCTCGGGCCGCCAGGAACGCCTTGTAGGAGGCGAAGCGTTGTGCGTCCTCGCTTCCAGCGCTCAATGCACTGAAGCCAATGACGTGCACCGGATTCTTGGGGTCTCGGGAGACACGGGTGAGGTCTTCCTCGCTAGAAACTTCGTCGCTCAACGGGGACGTGAGGGTTGGATCAACCGAGCGCACTGCCCGATCTGGAACCGCATTGACGGTCTTGGTGGGATCAACGGCGACTGTTGTTGCAGCGGGAGGCCTGGCCTCAGGCTTCTGCGTCCCTTTGTTGCTTGAGTTTGTGCAGGCGGTCAGGCCCAGGGCGAGGGTGAGTACAGGTAGCAGCAACGCCGCCTTAGGTGGTTGTTTCATGGTCTTCTCCTAGAAGGTCTGGTGTTAGGTGCCCTCCGCATTTGCGGTAGAGGGCGAGCACGAGCGCACGCTCGATGCGGATACGGCCGGTGTTGAAGAGAGGCACCTCTTCCCGGTAGAGCAGCTCGCGCATGCCCTTCGGGGTTAGCTCGAATAGTGCGGCGGCCTCACGCACGGTCATGAACTTGTTTGGTGCAGTCATGGGGTTAGTCCTCCTCTTTCTGATAGTGGAACGTATGGCAACTATCGGAACGAGAAGCACTATTCAGAACTGGCCGAAGGAGTTTCGGGAGCCCATTGTGGACTAAGTTAGTCCTGATAAAATAGAACTATTTAAAGAATGACCAACATCGGAGAATACAAATGCTCAAAAGAATCCTAATCGTGGTGGCTGCCGTCCTTGTCTGGCTCGCCGCCACCGCTGTTCCTTCGCAGGCCGCAGGCAACGGCATGCACTGCCACAACGGCGGTGACCCTTCGCAGACCTACTCCTACTGCACCGTGACCAGTGCCAATCCCACGATCACGAAGATCAACTACTTCCACGGCAACACTTTGGTGAAGCGTGTGCAGGGCGGACCGGGCACGAGCTACAGCACTCCGAAGGCGATCTTCTCGGCCAGCTGGTACCACCTCTATGGCAAGGTCTCGATCTTCACTGCTGATGGCGACCTCGTACAGCGACTGTCGGTCGACGTGACTGGCGACAACGACGAGAACAATCTCGGGGCCTATCCCTCGTTCAGTGACGCACCCACTACTAGTGGAGCTACCCCTGTCCCTGTTGCGAGCGGCCCTACTGCGCCCAAGTCTTGGGCCAAGGCGTGGAGCAAGAAGCGTTCTGGCTACGCCACCACGTCCAAGGTGGGGAGAACGAACGCCGTTACCACCACCACGCTTAGTAAGCGGGGAAAGGCAAAGAAGGCCATGGTGTCCTACCAGTGGTTCGTGGGAGGAAAGCTCGCCAAGAAGGGCTCAACGGCTGCTGCCCGCGCGTATCGGCCCGTTGCGTCGCAGGCCGGCAAGACACTGGTGCTCAAGGCGCTGATCTCTAAGGCTGGCTACAGGTCTCGTATCAAGAGCATCAGCTACGGACAGATCGCTCCAGCCTTCACGCCCCACCTCGGCGAATGGATTCTCTCCAAGGGGAGCGCCACCAACTACGACCTCTGCGGCGATGCGGAACAATCCATCGCGTTCACCGTGAACAGCAATCGAACCGTGACGGTTTCGCAGGCTGCTGGCATCGACACCAACTCCACCAAGCCTGTCTACGTAGACGGGAACTCCGCGACGCTGCCCATCAGCGCGACCAATGAAGTTCACGGCACCCTGACTGGGCTCCACGCCCTGACCTGCACCGGCGGATCGAGCAATGCCGCCACGCTGAAGGTCGACGTGCAGTTCAGCTCGGCGACGAAAGTCTCAGGCAGCATCCTGATCGCCGACGCCTCCCTCGCTCCCTCTGGTGCCCCTACGACCTTCGCGGTCGCGGACGGTGGCTACTACACCAGTTGATAGTTGACCGCGTGGAGGTTTCACAGTTGGTTCCTCGCAGTCAATAGGGTCGCAAGGGCCCCGGCAATCACTAGAAGCACTGTTCTCCGATGGTGTGATTGTCGGGGCTCTTGCTTTGCATTCTCCTGCTGATAGTGCTCACACCTATGACTTGAGCGAACTACTAGGAGAACGGACATGGACAATCAACAATTACGAAGGGCTGTGGGACTTGGATTTCTCACTGGTCTTTTTACGTTTCTAATACTCACCGTCGGAGGGACGATCAGTTCCGCAAGCGCTTGGGACGGCGTCGGCGGCGGTGGTTCAGGAGGGAGCTCCTGCAACGGCTACCAGGCCACCTGGAAGCTATACGGCAACAAGAACATGGCGCAGCCCACCCAGAAGCCCACGGCCAACACGAGCGCATGGAACGCCTTCAACTCCGATGCTGCTGAGTGGTGCGGCGGCTACGGCGAGAACGACCTCCCTGCGAGCCTGATCGCAGGCTGCAAGCGATCTACGTTCATCTGGGCCCTGATGACCTCGGCCTACAACGGCAACGGTGGCGACGGATTCCTCTCCAACGCTGCCTCCTCCAAGAACTCAAGCTCAGGGGTCGTGAACAGTTACATCGACGGCTTGGGCAACGGATCTGGCTACTACAACGACGCCCGTGACCGTATCGAGAAACTCGACACCCAGCACTACTCCGGTGGCGGCATGGTCATCGGCTGTAGCTATGTGTGGGACGACGGACCCGGCATCACCTGGGGTACCCAGTGCAGCGACCTGGCCATGTGGGATACCAAGGTGCACCTAGGCGGCGCGACCGCCACCGACACCTACGACACCGCCACTGAAGCCCGCTTGAACTGCCTTCTCCGCTGTCCCACCGTCGATACCAGTAAGGCTGACTCGAACTACCACAAGTGGGTGAGAGCATCCCGCGCACGAGCCTCCCAGAACGACGAAAGTGGCTGGGTGCCTCAGGAGAACAGCGCAGGTGACTCCATGAACGGTGACACCCAAGCGGCGCTCTCGCGACGAGGTGCCTGGTGCTTCTCGCGGCCCAGCGACACGCAGACAGTCACCCGAACCAAGGTCACTGAGTCTGACCTTCCCGGCGCCACCTACCCCTACCTGTGGAGGACCGAGGTCGCTGACGGAACCGGTACGACCCATCCAGGGCCCACACAGTTCACACCGCAAACCGCGGGCGACGTGAAGACGCCCTACGGCCAGCTCCTCGACAACGCCGCCGCTTCCGAAACGGAGCCAACGGCAACGCAGATCGCCATCGCGGGCAACGCCACCGACGCCGCTGATCACGGCAAGGTGACGCTTACGGACTCCAACAAGCAATGGCTGGCCGAAGGCGCGGTCCTGAACGTCACTGAGCGGACCTACTACGCATACCTAAGTCACTACACCCGTACCGAGCAGCCCCAGAAGTGCACGCAGATCCGCGGCTGGGCCTTCACCTACTCGCGCTGGGAAGACGTGACTATGACTCAAGGCGCATGGGCAGGCTGTGGGACCACGGGCACCGATTGGGTCAACAACGGTGCTTTCACCCTTTCCGAGGACTACTACATCCAGGCCCAGACGCCCGAACTGACCAACTTCTTCCAGGCGGTGAGCAATCACTGCAACGCCGACGGCTACGCATTGGCGCGGGGAGCGACCAATGGCAGGGGGACGGCCATCGAGCAAGTCGCCAACAACGACTCGTCAAAGAACTGGTCCGGCTCCCTCCTCAGCGCAAAGATCACCGGTACAGGCGCGGGAGACTCACCCGCCAACCACGCGCTGTGGGGTGCAGCTGGTTCTGACGCGAGAGGAACCGGCGGAGCAGGCTTCTACGACAAGGAATGTGCCTACGAAGGAGTCAAGGCTGATGGGGGTCCGGAAAGCACGATGCAGACGGATTTCCGAGATAACGAGTTCCATGATTTCGCTGTGGATCTATACCAGCCAAAGGCGCAGGGAGTGGTTCAGGAGGACGCCGGTCAGGCTGTCACCACCACCGTGACTCGCTGGCTGTTGGGCACTCCACAGGTTGCCCAGTTGGAGAACCAGGGGACCTTCAGCATGAAGAACCAAGCCGGTGAACCCATGTTTAGCCAGGGCAGCGAGGTTGCCGCGAGCCCGACAACGGGTCAACAGATGGCACCAGTTCAGAAGGACTGGGACACCGCTCCCTTCCAGTCCCGAAACCTCAGCATCACGGCTGGCCAGTCGAGCACTTTCAGGGTTGCTGCTAACTGGCCTTCTCGGGCGGCACGTCCGCAAGTATTCACCGTGAAGTGGGAGTACACACCCACTGTGCAGAACACCCTCCCGACCACAGTGGGCTTCAGCGCAGGTGGGACTCGCTACTACGAGCTGACCGTCGAAGGTGCTCGCATTCAGGGCAAGGTCAACGGCAAGTTTGGTGCGGACGAGTCTCCAGCCACTTACGGCTTGCAGACTGCCAACACTGGCACTGGGACGAGCAACAAGATTGACGTGCCGCTCTACTACGGCTCGGACCTTGATTCCTCCTACCAGTGGAAACAGGACCCACACACCTACAGTCCGTTCTATAGCTCCGTGAGGTTCGTTCGGGCTGCTGGTGACTGATAGTGATGTGTGAGGCTGAATGAGTTGTCGGCCTCACCCTCCTTGTGCGGAATGGTTACCCGCTACTGAAGCTCCCCAACTGTGATTGAAGTCGCCGGTTGGGGAGCTTCGCCTTGAGAGTTGCCCCTACTGCCCGCCTCCTGACTGGCGCGGGCACCACAGCAGTAGCCGACAGCTCTGCGGGTGGCAGGCGAGGTCTGTCGGTTTGCGTCACCTCGACCCCGTTGCATCCAGGCCGCAGGACACGGAACATCAATCCATGGCATCTCACGCGGCAACGCTGACCCTGCCCGAGGGCGTCTATTCCGACGGTGAGCACCTGTGGCGCGCCAAGGCAGGAGTCAGCTCAACCTTCGAAGAGCATGAAGCTGCGCGAGACCTATTTATGGACCTCCACCGCGACCAGTTCTGGAATCCCTGGCGCATGGAGGAGCAAGCAGGGGACCTCGAGCGCGCGCAAGAGGTCATGGAGGAGTGGGAGCGGGCAGAACCTGGCTTCCGGCAAATGACCAAACGGCAGATGCAAGCGCGGCTTGCACGCATGGACCGCGAGGCTGAGAAGCGCCTTGCTGCCAAGGACGTGGAGCGGGAGGCGAACCTTCAGTGCTACGACTCCGACCGCGACCAGGCCCGCCTTCGACTTCTCGAAGCCCGATGCGTTCTTGCGCACAAGGAGTCCGAGCTTGATGGGCTGAAGTCCGGTGAACGGTTTCCCGCCATGGCGCCGGAGCGGAGGGCTGCCGACATTGCCAAACTCGAAGCCGCCATTGAGGCGCTTCGAGCCACCGTGGGACGGCTCGTCCCGGTGGTGGGCGACCCCGAGGACGTCCCAGACGAGCACGGTCGCCTTCCCCGGGACCGGAGGAGCTTGGACGCACTACCTCTACAGCAAGCGGCGGATTGAGGAGGTCCGCGAACTCCGGGTCGGGGTGGTTGAGCTTGAAGGTCGCCTGAAGGAATCGACCGGCCGTTCGGAGCGATCAAGTATTCGCGCCGACCGTGACGTCACGCAATGGCGTCTCAAGAAGCTCCTCGAGGTTCCCCGGCAGGAGCACGCAGATATGTGCTCTGACTGCGCACTTCCGGCATACCAGCACGGCTATGTCACGCCGCCCTATGTCGGCCCGTGCCCCGCCTGGCCAGGACAGCGCGCCATCCACGCCGAACTCATGAAGATGCTTGAATCCTTCGCCACCCGGCGCAACGACCCGGCCCAGCCCACGGCACCCAAGCCCAAACCGCTCGCAGTCGTACCTTCAGGTTTGAGCATCAACGAGGTGGTCGCCCGGCTACAGGAGCTTCAGGCAGAGTTCCCCGATGCCGAGGTTCGCCGCGGCCGCGCGAACCGTTGGGAGTTGTGGCAGGGCAAGGCCGATTGAACAATGAAGCCATCTACTGTGTCTCCGCGCACCTGCCTAACTGTCGGAAGGTGTCGCTAGGGTCGAAGTCCCAGACTCCGAGACCAGGGAACGACCATGGCCAAGACCGTCTTCTACAGCTTTCATTACGACCGCGACGTGCACCGCGTGCAGCTGATCAAGAACATCAACGCACTCGAAGGGCAGCCACTCCTGAACTCGCAGCAGTGGGAAGCGGTTCAGCGCGGTGGGGCCGCCGCCATCCAGAAGTGGATTGACGGGGAGATGGCCTATAAGCGTGCCGTCATCGTGCTGATCGGCAAGGAAACTGCCGCCCGCCCGTGGGTCAAGTACGAAATCCAAAAGGCCTGGGCAGACAAGAAGCCGATGCTCGGGGTTCGCATCCATGGCATCTCGTCCATGGGAACGGCGGACTCCATCGGGGGCGATCCCTTCGCGGTGGCCGGCCTCTCTGGCGTCCCAATCTTTGACCCGACGGCCCGGGACTGGCAGAACCGAATCGATACCCAGGCCACGTACAAGGCATTGGCTAGCAGCATTGAGCATTGGTCCTCGCAGGGTGTGGTCCGCCGATGACAAGCAGCGGCCCATGTCCCTTCTGTCAGATCGTCAAAGGTGAGGACCCGAATGCTCGGGTCGTTTACCAAGACCAGAACGTCACGGCCTTCTTCCCTCTCACGCCTGCCACTCGCGGTCACACGTTGGTCGTCCCAAATAGGCACGTGGCCGAACACGTTGACCTGACCGATGCGGAGAGTCGGCAACTTGGCGCTGCCGTAAGGCGAACAGCGATCGCAGTCCGGTCGGCGGTATCTCCCGACGGGCTCAATCTCATCCAGTCGACTGGCGTAACAGCAACGCAAACCATTCCACATGTGCACTTCCACGTGGTGCCCCGGTGGGCTGGCGATGCTCTGACTCTGTCCTGGCCAGCCGATGCAGCCGAGAGCTCAAACGCCCAAGAGCAGACTCTCGCGCTCGTGCGCTCAACGCTGCCGTCTCGGGCAGGAGATGTTTCCCCCGAGGACAGGCGCCAACACCTGACATTCGTTCAAGCGATCGTCACGCGGATGTCGCAGGCGTCGTCTGCAGCCAAGACTTGGCTGCTTCCCATCGTCACGCTGACCTACGGCTACGCGGTGACGAAGCAACAGTTCTGGGTAGCCGTCCTTGGGCTGATCGCGGTCGCCATCTTTGGTCTCCTCGATGCCAACTACCTCAAGCAAGAGCGCGCATTCCGCAAGCTCTACGACAGTGTCTCAGCGGGGGGTGACATCCCGGCATTCGCCTTGAATCCCGCACTTGCAGGACCTGGGGGTACGAAGGTCAACTATTGGCCCGACTGGGAGGACATTCGTTCTTGGGCGGTGGCGCCGGTCTACGGTCCGCTGCTTTTGGCGGGGATCGCAATAGCTGTGTGGGCACACTGCCATTAGGCCGGTCGCCTGTCACTGCGCACCGGGCTAAAGGGACATTGACGCTGCGCCAGGTGGTGCCGTCACGCGCAGGCTACGACAACCCCACGTACGTGCCGCGCCCAGCTGCGAATGAGCCCAAGCGCTCTGCCTGACGTCCCGACTGCCGGACTACAAACGGGCGCAGGACGCCCGCGTCACGAACTTTCTCCAGAGTCTTGTAGAGGCCCAGGTACTCCTCGCCGGTGTAGGTGCCTGTTCCCGTTGTGATCGGACAGATGGCAACCTTCTCTGGCCCGTGGGTGCCGTCGAAGAACCCGAGTTCCCATGGCATCCATCTTGAAGTGGATGCGTTCTGAGAAGTTGCATACACAAGCGACTTGCACCTCTTCATCTGCTCGCGGAGGTGAGCTGCGGTGGTTGCATTCACGCTTCGCCTGTCGAGCTGCGGGTCTTCGAGCCAGTCGACGTATACCGTGAGCCCGTCTGCCTCCAGCGTGCGCTTCAAACCAAGAATGAGTAGGGCATCGCTGAAGCTGTGGCTCAGGAAGACGTCATAGTTGCCAGTTGCTGACTTCGACAGTCGGGAGAGCTCTGACTGCGCGGCACTCGCCGTCAGGCTGCCTGCCTGTTGCCGAAGTTCAGTTGCGGTGTAGTAGGTCATGGGTGGCTCTCTGGTCGACGCGGTCAGCGGCGCCCGGTGGGTCGCAACTGTCTCCCCGAAAGGCTATGAGACAGCGCCGACAGAACTGGGTGGCTCACGCTGTTCCGATTGCTTCGGTTCCCGAACGCTCGCACCGGCGCTCCAACACGACCGACCTCGTACCCGGCTCCCGCGGACAGCCGCATGCTCGAAACCCGTTCCGATATTCCACGTCGGAACCCGTTCGGGAAGTCAGGAGGAAGCCATGAAGTACGGCTACGGAAGGGTGAGCAGTGCTCGCCAGGACCCGTCAACCCAGATCGAGGAGCTCGTCCGCTACGGCGTACCCCGGGAGCACATCGAAACCGAAGTCGTCTCGGGCGCGAAGGCCAAACGCAAGGTGCTCTACAGCCTGCTCGAAGAGCTGACTTCGGGGGATGAGCTTCACGTGACCAAGTTGGATCGGCTGGGCCGCAGCGCCGACGAGCTGAACACCATCTCCAAGCACCTCGAGGCCAACAGCATCACGCTTGTCATCGGTGGCAAGGCCTACGATCCGACCGACCCCAAGGACGCACTCTTCTTTGGCATGCTCACCCTGTTCGCCGAGTTCGAACGTGCCCTGCTCATTGAGCGGACCAAGGATCGGCTGGACTACCTCCGGGACAACGGCATCAAGGTCGGCCGTGCGAGGGCGACTACTCCCGCCCAAGAGATTGCCATCTTCAAAATGAAGGACCGCGGGTTCAGCTACCGCGAAATCCGCGAGGCCACCGGATTGAGCAACGGCGTCATCAGCCGCATCCTCAAGGACGCAGATCTCGCGGAAACTTACGCGGCAGATCCGGCGCTACGGCGCGACGTGCGCAAGCTCGAATCAGACCGCGAGAAGGCCATGAAGCGGCTCGCATCGGAGTATGCCAAGGCCGCAGACACGGCCTGAACGACGAACGGTTTGAAGGGCGCCGTCGAGATACTCAGGCAGTGGATAACCGGACCGTGAACAGCCGCCAGCTTGAAGTACTCGCCTGGATCGTGGCGGGTTGCCCCGAGGGGGTGATGACCGGCACTACCCACAAGACGACCGCCGTAGCGCTACAGAACCGTCGTCTCGCAACGGTCACCAAGAAGAGGGGAATCTGGAAGGCAGAGCCCACTCCGGCTGGCCGCCACTTCGCAGCGCACGGAAGCTACCCCGACGGACACTGGCGCTCGACCTCGGCGGACCAAACCTTTACTCCGACACCACCGCCCAGGGCGAAGCCACAACGACCCGTCACGGGCCTACGTCCGACAGAACAGCTTGTCGCTGATGTGGTCGCGGCTGGAGGACGGTTGGAGTTGGCCGACATCGACCCTTCCTATTACGACAACCTGGTGCGGTCGGCCAATCGTCACGGCAAGGTCCCGGCGGGTCAGCGACTTGAGTTCAGCGGAGGGTGGCGCAAGGCGGCTGTGACCTTGACGGGTGAACCCATCCCTGCGGCGGAGGAAGCACATGAGGCTGCCAAGCCCATCATCGAGGTGCCCGTAGCTGAGCAGCTCCGGCGCCTTCATCCCGCTGTCGCCTCTGCTCGACAGGACAAGACGCGGCTGGCCTTCAAGGGTCCAGTGCGCAACCGGGCGCTTCGCGTGCTCGATGCACTCGCAAAGGAGGCGGTACGCCGGGGCTATGAAGTGTCGCGGGCCGAGGTCAACCCACGCGGTTATCGCGGCTCCTCCCGTGACAGCGATCTGGTCATCACCATCGGCGAGCACGACCACGCGCTCAGCGTGGTCGAGGACACGGACAGGACGCCCCACGAACCCACGGCCCGTGAGCTTGAGGAAGCGGCGAAGCCCTTCGGGCGGCGTATCCCGAAGTACGACCACACGCCGTCAGGGCGCCTAACGGTCCACATCAACGGCGGTTTAGGGGTTCGGCAGAGCCACTTTGGAGACACCAAGACCTACAACTTGGAGAACCGTCTTGGGGAGATCCTGCAGGAGATCGAGGGCCGCGCAGCCGCCAGCGAAGCACGCAGACTCGAACGCATCGCCCAAGCCGAAGCGGAGAAGCGCGCCTGGGAGGAGGTGCGCGACCAGGCGATCCTGGACGCTACAGAGGCCTACTACGCCAAGGTCCTCGCCAAGCAGGCGGAGCGATGGGAACGAGCCAACGAACTCGCCCGCTACCTCGACGCTATGGCCGCCCGCATCGAATCCCTCGACCCTGAACCGCGAGCCGCAGGGGAGGCGTGGCTGGCATGGTCACGGACCTACGTCGCCTCCCTGAGCCCCCTCGCGAAGAAGCTGCGCATGCCTGAGGCGCCGAAGCTCACCACCGAAGACATCAAGCCCTTCATGCGTGGTCTTTCGCCCTACGGGCCACGGGGATACTAGGGCGGGATGGTCCTAAAAATAGGCATCCTGAAGGAACTTGTCTGAGGCTTGATACGGCCAGCAGAGCCCGTTGTGGACTCCCGGAGCGCCATTCATGTTGGCGCCTATGACCAACAAGAACACCGCTGCCACCGCCCCTGCCACGCCCGTCGCGAAGAAGGCTGCTGCCAAGAAGGCTCCCGCCAAGCCTGCAGTCATCAAGGCTCCGGCCCCGGTCACGGAACCGACCGTGCTTTACGACCTGGACACCTTCCGCACGCTCAAGAAGGAGTCCACTGACGCGCTCAACGCGCTCATGTATGACGCCCGTCTCAAGCGGCCCAAGGGGTCGGCCACTCCGGAAGAGGCCGTGGCCAAGGTCAACGCGCTCATCGCCAGCTACCGCGAGTGGGTACGGCTTGTCGCCGAGGCCGCCACGCCGCTGGAAGTGCAGAGCAACTGATGGCCACCACCGTCGTAGTGGGAGTCCTGCCACCCTGCGACCTGTGCGAGGCCGACGCCTCCGGGTTGGAGCCGGAGACGGCTGCTTTCGATGCCAGGACCGTGACCGGCCAATGGGCCTACCTCTGCCACCGACACTACGAGGTCCACGGTGTGGGGCTCGGCACAGGGCAAGGACAGCGGCTCGTCCTCCGGGCGGCGCAATGAAGGCCACCGACGCACTTCGCGGCCACACATTGTTGCCGCCCGCCGACGTGCTTGCCCAGGTTCCAGCGCTCTATGCGACGGACGGGGTCCGCGTGGAGGAGAAGCTGATCCATGCGCGCTTCTACTGCGGTGCGGCTACCTGGCTAATGGCGGAGTTCGACGGCGAGCAACTGGCCTTTGGCTACTGCGATCTTGGCCTCGGATTTCCGGAATGGGGCTACTTCTCCATCCAGGAGCTCCACGAACTGTTGGTGGTCAAGGAGGGCATTCCCATCTACGTGGAGCGCGATCTGGCATTTGTGGCGCGCCCCTTCGGAGCCATCCGTCAGTAGCGGAGGGTGCGCTACGTTGGCGCCGAACCCGAACTTGGAAGGAAAGCCATGGCGCAGAAGGTAATCACGCTCATCTCCTCGGACTTGAGTGGAGCGGAGGGCGCTGCGGAGTATTCCTTCGCTCTTGATGGCGTGGAGTACGCCATCGACCTCACGGCCAAGGAGAAGGACGAGCTGGACAAGGCTCTTGCCCGCTTTATCGAGGCTGGCCGGAAGGTGGGTGCTCGCGGTCGTAAGGCAGCTAAGTCCGCTTCCGGCACCTCGGCCGCAGAGGTGCGGGCCTGGGGCAAGGAGAACGGCTACTCAGTGCCGGACCGAGGCCGTATCCCCGCCGAAGTTCGCGAGGCCTTCGAGGCCACGAACTGAGGCTGTTGAAACGCAAAGGGACCGACCTGATGGTCGGTCCCTTTTGCATATGCGTCTCAGCGGTGGTCATGACTACCGCCGAGCTAGTCGTGTGTTGTTTCAGGCAGCCCACCCTTCGTGGGGCGGAATCGGACCCCAGCGAGTGATGTGCATCAGGTGCGCGAAGTCCTCGTAGTCCAGGATCCTCTCGGCTTCCTCCAGGAGCAAGTCCATTGCGAAGCACCACTGGGAACCCGGAAGCGAACGTCTGTCGGCAAGGAGCGCTGAAACCTCCACGATGAAATCACCCAGCGTTCTCATGCCGCGTCCGTCTCGATGCTTCGGTACTCCTCTGCGACGTCCCATGCGCTCACCGGGCCCGTCAGCTCTGAGGCCAAGGTGGTCAGCATGTCGGCGCGGTCGCGCTCCCACTCGTCGTGCGGCTCTCCATCGAGTTCATCGTCACGGATAGCCGTAACCATCTCGGCCGCTCGATGGCGGAGTTCATGGAGTTCCTGTGACTCTCCAGCGAGCATGTCGCCCGAGTGGTGAAGAACAGTCTTCAGAGCGTTGAGGATGGCTGCCGCAGCGATGATCTGATCACCCTTCCACCTGCAGAAGCCCGTCCTTTCGCAGCGCCGGTAGCAGTCCTCGCACGCCGTGGCCTCGCTGGCGAGGGCAGCTTGGAGACGGTCGAAGAGCGGGTCAAGCACATCATCGAGGTGGCACAGCCAGTCCCAGGCGCCGTCGTTGTGCCACGGCCCGATACCCCAGGCACCCATCTCAGGCTGCCTCACCTTCGAGATCGTCCTCGGCTTCGTGGTCGAAGAAGTCCTCGCCCATCAGTTCGGTGACGAACTCGCGATAGGTGGTGCCGTCTTCCTCGGAGAGGTCGCGCTTCTTGACCAGTTCTCCGTTGAGGAAGGTGTCAGACACGGCCCAGTCCATGGCAGGGTCGCAGGCCTTCAGGACGATGGGCTCGCCGGGAACGAGCCGGGACAGTGCCGCCGCGATCGGCCCGGCAGGAGTCCAGGCGGTGTCGAAGCAGACCAGGCCCGCCGGAAGCGAGCTTTCGACGCATTCACTGTGGGATTCTGCATTCCACTTTGTGCCCCAGTGGGCTCTGTTCCATTCGTACCAGCACACTTAGCCGTTTTCGTGGCGGAGCTCTTCGTCAAGAGTCGATACCCATGCGAGCTCACCGTCCACCTCCTCGAAGGTTCCGCTGCCACGGCAGCCGCCGGTTTCGAGGTCCAGCGGGGGAGGAACGATCTGAGCGAAGTCAACCTCCCCGGCTTCATTGAGCAGGAGCGCAAGCACTTCGGCCTTTGCCTCAATCTGATTGGTTACCCAGTTTGGCATTTCAAGCTACCGCCTTCTTCATATTCGCCGGTACGTAGGTCGCACCGGAGCGTTCGTATTCGTCATAGGTCCGGAATAGGACCGTGATAATCACAGGGGGCTCACCGGCCTCTTGCTCGGCATAAACCACGGCAAAGTCGGGGCATGCATCCGCGACGGCCATCCGCCGCCCCATGGGCGCAGGCCGATCCATGTCGGGGTGCTGCACGATCCACTGCGCCACGCGAGTCGGGATCCGCATCTCGGCGCAGCGCTGACGGGCATGGTGCGTGAGATTCGGCAGGCGTGAGTCGCAACGGTTGGTGCGGAGGGTGTGAACCGACACTTCAAGCCACCTCGCCTCGGTTGAGCGCGAAGGCGACCTGGGCCCACTCGGGGTCAGCGCCGGGCTCACCCGGAAACTTCATGTTCGGGTCGGGAAGGATGATCTGGAGCGCCGGGACCGTGAAGCCGGCGAAGTTGATGGCAGCGAACATTTCCGCGGCGTGGGGATCAACGGCTACGACGCGCGCCGGAGCTTGGGCGAGCAGGCTGCCCGCGGGGAGCGTCACGGCCACCGGGCTGAAGGGGAGTTCGCAGTCGTCGTCGTATGCCGCCGCGGCGTTGACGAGCATGCCCAGAAGCTGGGGTTCGACGGGGCCAGTCACGAAGATTTCCGGGCGGCCCTTCAGGATCCGTCCGATCGAGTAGGCGAAGGGGACGCCGCCGAAGACGACCTGGACTTGGTGGCCGTGATCGCGGATATTCGCAAACAGGGCGTCGGTCTCGTTGCTGAGCTTCTTCTTTGCATTCATTTCTGTCTCCTAGATTTCTGTGGGCCTTGTGCCCTTTCGAGTTGATACGCGGTCGAACAGTTCAAGCGGTCCGGTAGCGGCGCCCATTTGGTGTTGAGCCCTATCCGCTACCGGCGGCATATTTTGGGCCTCCGTCGCTTTGCCATCGGAGCCACCTCCATTCCCTTTTGTATTTCGAATTCTTCTTACATTCAAATAATAAGGGAAATGGAAGAAGAAATGCAAGTCGAAAATGTGAATTAGAAGGGAATTGAAAGAATTAAAAAGAATGGCGACAAACAAATAGGCCTCTGACCTGCACTAATGCAAATCAAAGGCCGGAAAAATAGTTCAAGGCAATATCTCACTATTCGAGATATTGCCTTGAATTGAAGAAGAGTTTTAGTTGTTGGTGCTTCGTGAGGCAACCTCAGATCGCGGCGCGGAGGAGGAAGGTCGCTCCGCGAGAGGCTGGGTTCGCCTAGCGCCCGAGCGCTTCGTTGAGCGTGATGACAACAGCCTCCGTCACTTCGGCCACCGCATCCTCTTTGGGGTCGGAGAGGGCAAACCAGATGGCGGGGACGACCTGCTTTGGGACGTAGAGGATCGAGAGGTCCTCGTACCAGGACTCCCATTCGGGAATGGTGATCAGCACGTCGAAGTCGCCCTCCTCGGGGTCCTCGTAGCGCTCAAGAGTGACGGCGGTGATGGCGGGAGAGGTGGAAGCGTCCACGCTCTTGTAGTCGCCCAGCTTGTCCGTGAAGTAGGTCTTCACCTGCTTCAGGTCGTCAATCACCACGGTGCACTCCGATCCTCAACGGTGGCTTGTTCCACCTCGATGGGCATCGTATTTGGCGCTCGAAGGACTCGCATCGACCTCGAGTGAGATCGTGCCGAGGAGGCTGCTAGTTCGAGTTGTAGCCGAAGGTTCCCGATGCAAGCGCTTCCTTCCACCACTTCTCCCGCGCAAGAACGAACTTCTGGTCAACCCTTGAGTTGAAGTTCTCGAGGATCGAGTACTGGAAGTTGGCGGCGACGTACTCCGGGCCATAGCTGCTCACGATTCCGACGAGCTCCTTGTTGCCGCCGTGGCCGTTCTTCACGTAGGCGCGCCAACGGTCGAGGAGCATGCCGTTGTCACCCGTGGCTGAGCCGACGTAGTGCTTGCCGTTGTGCATGTCGGTGATGAGGTAGACCGCCTTCTGGCCCTCCAGCGCGGCTACCCAGTCGCGCTTGTTGCGATCCAAGACTGCTTTGAGTTGTTGGAACGACAGCCGGACCCTGTCGTAGCCAGGGAACTCCACGCCATCGAAGATCGCGGGAAGGACCTGAACCACCTCAAGATCGCCGAGGGAATCCAATAGTCGAACACCACTCCGACTCGTCCGGTGGTAACGAACGATTGCACGGCCGAAGAAGGGCGCGAGGCGCTCGATCTCCACCCCTTCGTAGTTGGTGCCTTCCTTGACTCCAAGTTCCTTCGTGACCTCCTTGGCTGTGGTTAGGAGCCAGGTTCGATCGGACATCGCAAGCAGGTTGAGGGCAATGTCACCCACATTGAAGTTGCGACGTTCTCTGCGCCAGAAGAGCCAATGAACGTTGACGAGATCGGGGTCTCGCACGTACTCCTCAAGCGGGTCAGCGATCCCATTGAAGTTGTTGAACTTGACCTTGGTTCTCGTGAGCTCGTCAGGTGTGAGCTGGAGCAAGGTGCGAAGCGGCAGCACGTTGGAGTCAGGCACGCCAGGAGTATCCCGCGACCGTGGCAGCAAATTGAGCGCCAACCCAGCGATACCTGGGGTCTATGTCGGTTCCCCCAACCATAATCCCGGTGTGAGTGTTCTCTACCGAGCCTTGTGGACCTGCGCCCCCGACGACGCAGAACAGCACCTTCAGCAAGCCCGCGAGCTGTTTGCAGCGTGGGCGACCGAGGCCACGGGCGACGTGCCCCAGCTCAGCGACGGGCCGACCGTCGTGACCTTGCAGCGTCTGCGTATGCCCGAGCGGCAGCCTTACACCGTTGAGCGGTCGGTCAGCGTCCGCGCCGTTGAAGACAACGAGGGAGCTCACGGATTCGAAGGCACTACTCGCGAAACCTCTGCTGGAATGACCTGGACCACCATCGTCCGCGTGGTTGCCGTCGCTGGCGGAACGCATGTTTGGGTCGAAAACCAGGCTGAATCTGAGCGCCTTGTCGGCGTTCGGCTTGCGGTCGGGCGGCCACGCATCGTGGACGACCTGCTCGCAGCTTGTCCTAGTGCGCGCCTCGGCGGCAGCGGACTGATGGTCGAACCTCAGCCGATTCCGAGCGGTGCCGTGCCGATTCTGGTGGAGCACCTCCAGTCACCCGACCGGACGCTCCCCGTCATCGTCGTGAGCCAACCCAACAATGACGATGGTGACCCTGGAGCGTGGCTCCGTCGCGCATCAAGGATCGCTCGCCGAGTGTCGGGCGTGGCAACGGTGGCGACCCTCGACCGTGCGGCGGTTGTCGCGTTCAGTAGCGAGCTTGGGCCGTTGGCAACTTGGGACGGAAGCATTCGTGTGTACTCGCCGGTGCCGGTTGCGGACGGTGAGGGATATCGCCACCGCTACACCCTCCGCCATCTGCTTGAAGACGAAGCATCTGAGCGCGCTCAAGTGGATCGAATCGTCTACGGCGTATGCGCGCTGTCTACGCGACGACGCCCGCCTGCCGAACTCGACATCTTCGCGACTCCGGTCGCGGCAGTGGACCTCTCCAACTTCATGTCCATCGACGATGCCGACGGCCTCATCCGTGAGCTGCAATCGCAGCTGGATGCTGTCCAGGAGGACGCGAATGAGACGGTGGAGGAGCACGATGCGCTCGCCCGGGACCTGAGCATGAAGGTCGGGCATCTGAGCCGACTGCAGAAGGCCCTCAACGAGCAGGGGCTTCACAACCTCTTCTATGAGACCCAGCACGACCTCGGCGCAGGAATCCCTGATGAGGCTGACAGCGTGGAGACGGCCATCATCCTGGCGATGGACTGGCTCAGCGACTGGCTCGTCATTCACGACGACGCACCGCAGGCGCTAGACGGCATCAACACCTCCGCGAAGGCGGGTGCGTGGGGGAACACCACATGGCGCGGCTTTCGTGCGTTGGCCGCGTTCGCCGAGACACGAGATGGGGGCGGCGGCTTCGCGGGCACCTTTTATGACTGGTGCAAGAGCGATCCGCCACTCGGCTGGCCCGCGACCCCGAAGAAGTTGTCCATGGCCGAGAGCGACACTGTCCAGAAGAACGCTGTGCTTTCAGCCAAGCGCGTGTTGCCCGTCTCGACGGAAGTTGACCCCGAGGGGAGCGTGCTCATGCTTGCCCACCTCAAGATTGCCGAGGGCGGCGGAAATCTCGCCCCAAGGGTCTACTTCTATGACGACACGGCAGGGCCGACGAAGAAGGTCCATGTGGGGTTCGTTGGTCCCCACCACTTGATGCCTAACACGAGGTCGTGAACTAACGCGGCAGACCGCCTGGTCTCGAGGTGGGCCGGATCAACCACTGTGCGGGCAACTGACGTCGGCCAGCCTGCTCAAACTGCGCCCGGACGCCCAGCGGCATCACCGATCGCTACCCGTGTGGCCTTCGCAAGTTCGGCAAGATTGGAAAGAGCATCACAGAGGTCATCGACTTCCTCCCGAGTCAAGGTCAGTTGATCGTCCCAGGCTCCGGCAGCCACGTCTTCGAGCAAGCTGGCCACGCGTGCGAGGACGGAGTGTGCGTCGTTCGCGGCGTCGTGGAGGCTCTGGTACCGGGTCATACCTTCACCTCGGTACACCCCGGCACGTAGGACATGTCGGAGTCGCGGGATGCCCAAGAGATCCCTTCCGACCAGTCGCCGCTCGGCGAGAGTGCGCACCAGACCACGTTCTGGTTGTAGCTCCAGCGACCGGTCGCGCGCCCCATGCGCGCCTCGAACTCGCCGCGTGCAGCAAGGCGGGCAAGCGTTGCGCCCAGAAAGGCGGAGGCGGTGTAGGTCTTCGATTTGATGGCTGTGTGGCCGTAGCGGTCGACCAGGAACTTGAAGGCGTCCGGGTATTGCGCTGCGAGTGCGTGCTCGATGACGCCGAACTCGACCCAGGTCGTTCCGAACTGGGAGACGATCTCGGGCAGCGCGACGTCCAAGCCGAGCTGGGAAGCAAGCTCCCCGATCTCCGGCAAGTCCGGCGGGGGAGGCATGCGCTCCCAGCTATAGGTACCGGGGTAGGCGTGGCCCGACCCGAGCGGGCACGTGAATGCCCATCCGCCGCTCTCCGGCACCAGGACGCCTTCCTGAGGGTCTTCCTCGGTGTGCATCGGGCATACCTCACGCATTGCCTTCGCCTCCGTTGATCGCGCTCCGGGCGCTGTTGAAGATTGCTGCCGTGGCGGGCGCGATCCAGTAGCTGGCGCTACCTCCCACGGGGCCGTCGTCGTACTGAACCGGCAGCGGCCGACCTACAGCATTCGCGTGCCGCCCAGGCCAAGCCAGAACTCCAGCGACGCCGTACTTGCCGTTGGGGATGCCGAGGCGATCTGCGATTTCCTCTCCGCTCACCTTGTTTCCCGGCTCGTCAAGCAGCAGCTCGAACATGGCCGTGGCGCGTTCCGAGAGCTTCGACCACACGACCTGGGCCTTACCTAGGTCGTCGTCGCTCTGGCCCCACGGGGCAACGGCCACACTCGCGGCGGGGGACGCCGGGGCATCCTCACCAGCGAGCCAGGCACTAAAGAATCCGTAGAACTCCGCAACACGGTCATCCGGAACTGGAACTGTGACGTCAGGCATGGTGACTCCTCTCTACATTTGATGACTCTTAGCCATGAAGGAAGGGTAAGACCTAGGTAAGAGCCAAGTCAAGACCCATCCTTGAGGGAGTGCACCTAAGACGGGCCTCGTTCGGCGACTCGGGTGTCGTCAATCTGTCGGCGGGCTCCGTCATCGTCAGCTCCATGAGTGAGCACTACCTGTACGTCGCCTGCAGCTGTTTCAGGGATGGCCGCACCACTGAGCCACCCTTCCCGCGGGCGAAGCTCGGGTTCGATCGGTACGGCAACGTGAAGCTCGCCGCCGAGAAGTCGCCAGAAGACTCCCCGGATGGGCTCTGGGAATGGCGCGACAACAAGGCATGCGAGCACCACGACATGAGGCTCGTTGACCGCATCTATGAAGGCTCGCGCGCTGACTGGGATTACCCCTACGTAGAGCAAGCGATTGCGGGGGAGGGATTCGAGCGGCTCCGCGAGTTGCTGCACCGTGATGTGAGCGGCGATGCCGCCATCTTTGCCACGGCTGATGAGGCTGCAGCTGGGCTGGCCGAGATGCAGGAGCTTCTCGACAAGCCGACCGGCATCACGTCACGGGTGCTGATGGACCCGCGAGGACGGGTATCGAAGGCAATTGACCGAGACGGATACGACGGAAACACCGAGTTCACTCAGGTGGGCGCCTATCGGGACTACCCCTCGGTCCGCATTGAAGGTGTCGCTGAACTCGGGATCGAAGGTTTCGAGTTCGTCCTCCGCGAGTACGGGGGCAAGGACTGGGAGCACAGCAGGTCGCAAACCATGCAGGTCTTCCAGACGGGCCGGGACGAGATCTACATCGGTGGGTCGTTCCTCCAGCGGACCTTGTTTTTGCCGGGCGAGGGGTCGCACCCGTCCTGGGGGTTGTCGCCGCGGCTCTGGTTCATCAGCGGTTACCCGGAGCCGTCTCGGCGCGAGCCCTACGTGCCCGAGCTCCTCAAGGTGGAACTCCAAGAGCAACGAATGGTCGATCTCGACTACCGACTGACGGTCTTCAGGGACGTCCTCGAGGCATCCGCCAGCACTGGCAACCCGGTGGTGTCCTACTACAGCGGGCACAGCCTCGGATTCGAGCAGTAGCACCGGGCAGTACGTCGCACCTCGCAGTCAGGCAGCAGTAGCTGCGGACCAACGCGGTGCCATGCGATCAACGACGGATCGTGCGGGAACGAGGCTCGATGTCAGAGAACGTCAGCAGGGGAGCGGGCCGAAGCCCTGGGCATACGCCAAGACGTCTAGCGCGTGGAATACATGACGAATCGTGTGTCTCTGGCTTCACTCACGACGGCTACAACCCTTTCTGACCTGCAGTCATTCCCGACATACCCCACCACACGTACCGACCTGGTTACCTGTCGTGGCCTACTGCCAGCCCCCGGGGTGGCTTTGGCGAGGCCCATTCGCGGTACTCCAGTCGGACGCGCTGGTCACGTCCGAGAGCGAGTCACACGCAGGCGTTACGAACGGGTATGCCGTTGAAGCGGTCGCGGAGCCACGTCGGCCCGGTGAGGCTTTCCTGGAGCACGAGGTTCATAATGTGCCCAGCGCCGGTTCCGACGGCGAGTGTCGGCAGTGGCGAGCGGTTGAGAACGGCGGTGGCTCCACGGGCGCACCACTGACGAACGACTGCCTTCGCAGGCCCGGAGGGGACCACGTCGTCGTTGTCGCCGACGGCCACCATGATCGGCGCCTGAGGAGGCGCCGTGCCGACCCTCATCTTGTTCAGGTAGGAGCGGGTGAGCGGATTCGAGTCGAGCATCTGGGTGATCGACTGCCCCGTGGTCGTCCAGGTTCGTGATGGAACGCCCCCGAACCGAAGTCCTGTCGTGAAGATGCACTGGGTGCTGGTTGCCCTGAGCATGGCTTTTCCGGCGGTGTTGAGTCCTCGTTCGATCACCTTCCGGGTGGCTGGCTCGTCGGCGATCATTCCGTTGAGGAAGTACCCCACGTAGCCGGATGCGATGGTTCCGTCCATGTGCTCGAACGTGGCCCGGTCATCGAACGGACCGTCGCCGGAGAAGGTGCCGACGACGTGCAGCTCGGGCGCATAGCTCCCGGCCAACTGTCCACTGGCGGCAGCGGCCTGCCCTCCTTGGGAGTAGCCGAAGAACCCGACTGGTCCGTTGGCCGGGATCCGGGTCCCCGGCACGTGGCGTGCCGCCCGGGCTGCGTCGATCACGGCGTGCGCCTCTGCGGTCGGGTTCAACCAGGTGTGGAGGCCGGGAGTGCCGAGTCCTTGGTAGTCGGTGACGACCACGGCCATGCCTTGGGCAAGGAGCCAGTTGATCACCACGATCTCGTAGCCGGCGATGATGCCTGCTGACGAGCTGAGTCCGACTGGTGTGGTGAGTGTCTTAGACGGGGCGCACTCGTCGCCCTCGCCCTGGGTCCCTACAGCGACGCTGACCAACGGGCGTGGACCCCGCCCGGTCCACGGAAGCAACGGGTCGAGAACGGTGCCAGTGACAGCGATCGGCGTGTGGTTCATGTCGGTGCTTCGGTACATGATCCGCGTCGCGCGTGCCAGCGCCAGTGCAGCCGCGGGTTGAGAGCGGATGATCGTTCCCGGACGACCGTTGGGCACGGAAGAGGGCGGTGTGTAGAAGCCGTCCCCAGGAGTGAGGGCCGTTCCGCTTGTTGGCGCCAGCACTGCCCCAAGGAACCCGAGTGTGGCAGCGGCGACTGTGAGAGAACGGACACCGATTCGACGCATGAGCACTCCTGACGATAAACAGTTCGTATGGACTGTTTGTAGTTTAGGCGTCGGGCGCTGTCAACCGAGCGAATTGAGGGTGTCGATGCAGGAACGCAGCAATCGGTCCAGGTCGGCCGTCCTGGACGCGGCGATCGCGCTGCTGGTTGAGCGCGGTCTGCCCGCTGTGACGACCCGCAGCGTGCAGCAGGCCAGTGGGTTGGCCAGGGGCGGCTTCCTTCACCACTTCCCGACGAGGGAGGCGCTTGTGGCTGACGTTGTGCGCGAACTCCTGCAAAGGCGTGCCCATCGAGCCGAAATCGTCATCGCCGAGATGGAAATGGGCGCACCCGGCGACCGCATCTCGGCGGCAATCCGGGCCGGCTCCGTCCTGTTCTCAGGTCCCGACTTCTTGGCCGAGCAGGAACTCTGGACGGCGGCTCGAACCGACCCGGCCCTGAGGGACGCACTCGCGCCCGTCGTCGGCTGGTTGGACGCGAAGCTGGCCGAGCAGCTCCCACGGCTCTTCGGAGAAGAAGCTGCTGCGAACCCCAGATTCCCGCTGGTCGCGGAGCTCTCGGTCAACCTATTGGTCGGGCTCGCGGTCACCGCGCCGATCACCGGACTGGCTGGCCGTGAGGCATTGGTGGATCAATGGTGCGAGATCGTCAGGCCCATTCTTGGGGTGCACTGATTTGGGCGCGCGAAACCTCGATTCCCGAGGGCCCAGCCACGCGGTGAACTATCGAGTTCTGAGGTCGGTGCTGCGCCTGTTGATGGGCCTGATGGGTGGCAGTTGGAGGATGCCACCGACGGCGTCATCGCACTCCTCGACGAGCTCGGCGTCGAACGAGCCGTGTTCTGCGGCTTCTCGATGGGTGGCGTGATGGCGGTCGACATCGCGAGGCGGCATCCGGGTCGGGTCGCCGGGATCGTGGTTCAGGCATCGGCCGCCTGCTACACCACGACAGCTCGAAACCGAACCCTGTGGCGGATGCTTGCACTGGTCATCCCGGAACTCGGCCGGAGCAACCGCGTCCTGCAAGGCCAACTCGTTCTCACGCTGACGCAGCTCGACACGCCGGATCTTGCCCGAGATGGTCTTCGGCAGCTCACCGAACTCGAGCCGCCGGATGCGGAGGTACGGCGCCAGGTGCTCGCGCGCATACTTCAGGATCTCGAAGGCCGTCTCGGCGGTCGGCTCGTGGCCGGGCGCCAGCACGACGTACGCCTTCGGGACCGCCAGCCGCACTGGATCGGGCGCCGGCACGACGGCAGCCTCGGCCACCGCGGGGTGCTCGATAAGCACGCTCTCGAGTTCGAAGGGGCTGACCTTGTAGTCGGAGGCCTTGAACACGTCGTCGGTGCGCCCGATGTAGGTGATGTAGCCGTCGGCGTCGACGGAGGCCACGTCACCGGTTTGGTAGACGCCGCCGGCCATCGCCTCGGCGTTGCGCTCGACGTCACCGAGGTAGCCCGTCATCAGGGGAAGCGGACGCCCGGTCGGCCCCTCGAGGTCGAGGCAGATCTCTCGCCCTCGGCACCCGCACCGGAAAGCCGTTCACCGGTCGACGGATCCACCAGCACCACGGGCACACCGGGCAGCGGCCGCCCCATCGAGCCCGGCTTGACCAGAGCGCCCGGGACATTCCCGACGACGGCCGTCATCTCCGTCTGCCCGAAGCCGTCACGCAGCGTCAGGCCCCACTTCTCCCGGACCTGGGCTATGACCTCGGGGTTTAGCGGCTCGCCGGCGCCGATGATCTGCCGCAGCGCACCGGCTCCTCCCGAAAGGTCGGCCTTGATCAGCATCCGCCACACCGTCGGCGGCGCACAGAAGGTGGTGACCTGTTCCTGGCGCAGCGCGGCCAGCAGCGACGGCGCGTCGAAGCGCGTGTAGTTGTAGATGAAGATCGTCGCCTCGGCGATCCAGGTCGCGAAGAAGCAGGACCACGCGTGCTTGGCCCAGCCGGGCGAGCTGATGTTGAGGTGCACGTCGCCGGGTTGCAGGCCCAGCCAGTACATCGTCGTGAGGTGGCCGACAGGGTAGGAGGCCTGGGTGTGCTCGACCAGCTTCGGCTTGCTGGTGGTGCCCGAGGTGAAGTAGAGGAGTAGCCGGTCCTCCGGCGTCGTCGCAGGGTGCTCGACACCGGAGTCGTCGAGGCCTTGATGCTCGCTCAGGTCGTGCCAGCCGCCCACCGCTCCAACCGAGATCCGGGTGTAGTCACCGGCCACCTCGTCGAACTTAGCGACGTCGGCAGCATTGCAGATCACGTGCCTGGCCTCGCCTCGAGCGATCCGGTCGGTCAGGTCTGCGGGCCCGGCGGCGGTGGCGGTCGGCATGATGACCGCGCCGAGCTTCATCACGGCGAGCATGCACTGCCGCAGCTCGATCTGATTGCCCAGCATGATGATCACCGAGTCGCCCTTGCGCACGCCTCGCTCGGCCAGCCAGCGGGCGACCTGGTTGGAGCTGCGCCGCATCTCGTCGTACGACGAGGAGGAACGGGTTCCGTCCTCCTCCAAGATCACCACGGCCGGCTGCTCGTTCCCGGCAGCGACCTGGTCGAACCAGTCGACGGCCCAGTTGAACCGCTCTCCCACGTCCGACCATCGGAAGGAGCCGAGGGCCTCGGCGTAGCTACCGGACAATGAGATCAGCTGGTCGCGCGCGGCGCGGTAGGTGGAGGTCGGTGAGTTCATGGATGCTGCTCCCTTTCGACTGGGTTCATGCTCACCCGCCTGCGCGGCCGACCCTGTTCATAATCTGCACATGCTCGGACCCCTGCCGTGGCTAGTCTGCCGAGTATGGAGTCGTACGCCGCCGGTGAACTCAAACCCCCGCTGCTGGAGGAGACGATCGGGGCCAACTTCGAGCGCACCGTCGCCGCCCATCCCAACCGCGAGGCCCTGGTCGACGTGGCGAGTGGGCGGCGCTGGACCTGGGCCGAGCTCGACCGCGACATCGACGCCCTCGCACGCGGCCTGCTCGCGGCCGGGCTGACCACCGGGGACCGGGTCGGGATCTGGGCGCCGAACTGCGCGGAGTGGGTGCTGGTGCAGTACGCCACCGCGAAGCTCGGCATCATCCTGGTCAACGTCAACCCCGCCTACCGCACCCACGAGTTCGCCTACGCCGTCAACCAGGCCGGCGTGCGCCTCCTGGTCAGCGCGGAGAGCTTCAAGACCAGCGACTACCGCGCGATGGTTGCCGAGACGCACGCGGAGTGCCCAGCCCTCGAGCGGGTCGTCTTCATCGGCACCGACGACTGGTCCGACCTGGTCGCGTCCGGTGCGGGCGTGCCGGAAGGCGCGGTGGCGGAGCGGATGGCCGAGCTCGAACCAGGCGATGCGATCAACATCCAGTACACCTCCGGCACCACCGGCCGCCCCAAGGGCGCGACGCTGAGCCACCGCAACATCCTCAACAACGGCTACTTCGTGACCAACCTGATCGACCTCGGTCCCGACGACCGCCTCTGCATCCCGGTGCCCTTCTACCACTGCTTCGGGATGGTGATGGGCAACCTCGGCTGCACCTCCCACGGCGCCACGATGGTCATCCCGGCGCCCGGGTTCGACCCCGAGATCACCTTGCGCACGATCGCCGCGGAGAAGTGCACGGGCGTGTACGGCGTACCGACGATGTTCATCGCGATGCAGAACCACCCGAGCTTCGCCGAGCACGACCTGTCCTCGCTCCGCACCGGCATCATGGCCGGGTCGATCTGTCCGGTCGAGGTGATGAAGCACTGCGTCGACGACATGCACATGGCCGAGGTCTCCATCGCCTACGGCATGACCGAGACCTCGCCTGTCTCCTGCCAGACGCGGTCCGACGACGACCTGGACCGGCGCACGTCGACGATCGGTCGCGCGCACCCGCACGTGGAGATCAAGATCGTCGACCCCGTCACCGGCGACACCGTCGAGCGCGGCCAGCCGGGCGAGTTCTGCACCCGCGGATACTCCGTCATGCTGGGCTACTGGGAGGACCCCGAGAAGACCGCGGAGGCCATCGACAATGACGGCTGGATGCACACCGGTGACCTGGCCGAGATGCGCGAGGACGGCTACTGCAACATCGTCGGCCGGATCAAGGACATGGTGATCCGGGGCGGCGAGAACGTCTACCCGCGCGAGATCGAGGACTTCCTCTACGCGCACCCCGACATCGAGGACGTCCAGGTCATCGGCGTCCCCGACGCGAAGTACGGCGAGGAGCTGTGCGCCTGGATCAAGCTCAAGGCCGGCGCCGCCGAGCTCGATGCGTCGGCGGTTCGCGCGTACGCCGACGGCAAGCTCGCGCACTACAAGATCCCGCGCTACGTGCTGCTCGTGGACGAGTTCCCGATGACCGTCACCGGGAAGATCCGCAAGGCCGAGATGCGCGAGGAGACCGCCAAGCGGCTGGACCTCGGCTAATGGCAATACCGTTCAGTTAGGGCGGAGTTACCGTGTAGGTCGGTAGGCCCTTGGGCTGGGGCCAGGTGGCGTGATGGGCGCGTTTGACGTGCCACTTGACG
>NZ_LMFI01000004.1 GCF_001426745.1 Nocardioides sp. Root140 | reverse complement strand
GGTCCTATGCCGACCTTGGAACTATGCCGACCATTTCAGCGGTCGCGCAGGTCAACGGTGATGCTGAGGTTCGGAAGGTCGGCATAGTCGCGTAGTCGTGGCCACGCTTTCAGACACGGGGTGTCTGTCTGGAGGTGTGGTTCGTGACGAAGAGATCTGCGATAGCCCGGTCGTACCCGGATCGGGTTCCTCGGGTTCCGGTGGGCCCCTTGGCACCGACGGTGCTGGGCGAGTGCTCGGCCTGGTTGAGCATCAAGGGTTACTCCCCGGGCTCGGCGGCCGGGGTGCTGAACGCGCTGGGCCGACTCAGCTTGTGGATGCGAACGGTCGGTGCCGGTGTCGAGGACATCGAGGAGGAGCTCCTCGCCAGGTTCGTGGAGGAGGAGCGCGCGAGGGACGTCGTCTGCGTCACCGCGATGAGGGCCCGAGGGACGATGCGCAGGTTCCTTGTGGCGAGCGGATACCTGGGCTCTGTGGTGGTCGAGGACTGCCACCCGACGCCGGCTGCGGCTGCAGTGGCGCAGTGGCGTGGTTGGATGCGCGACCAAGGCGGCCTGACCGAGCAGACCATCGCGGCCCGCGTCCATTACGCAGCCGGCCTCCTGGACGCGCTGACCACCGACGGCGGGGCCCTGGAATGGCGTCGGCTTGAAGTCCCCCTCGTGAACGCCTACGTCGCCGAGCGCGGACGTGGCTACGGGGCTGTCGCACGTGCGCACATCGTGACCGCTGTCCGGTGCCTACTGCGGTGGGCGCTGAGCACCGGTCGTATCGACCGGGATCTTGCTCCTGGCATCCTGAAGCCCCCAGGAACGAAGCGTTCCTTGCCGCGTGGCGTGAGCGCCGACCAGGTCGCTGCACTGTTGGGGGCGTGCGATCCCGCCACGGCGATCGGGACCAGGGACCGGGCGCTCGTCCTGGTCCTGGTGAGGCTGGGCCTGCGCGCTGGTGAGGCAGCGGGCTTGAGGCTCAACGATATCGACTGGGCCACCGGCCAGTTCAAAGTCACCGGCAAGGGCCGCGAGCACGTGCTCCCGCTCCCTGTCGACGTGGGCCAGGCGTTGGAGGCGTGGCTGCGGCACCGGCCTCCTGCCCTGGACAGGGCGGTGTTCGTGCGGATGAAGGCGCCTCGCCAGGCGATGACGACCTCGGGGATCTCTGGCGTCATCGCCCGGCTGTCGGGCCTGGCGGGGATCGACCCGATCTACGCGCACCGGCTCAGGCATACCGCCGCGATGAGCGTGCTGGCCTCGGGCGGTTCCCTGACCGAAGCGAAGGAGCTGCTGGGCCACGTCCACGCCGCCACCACGATGGCCTACGCGAAAGTCGACCTCGCCTCGCTGCGTGAGCTGGTCGTGCCGTTCGGACAGGTCCCGCGATGACGACACCGACGACGCCGACGACGCTGCGCGAGTGGCTGGATGAGTACCTGGCGATGCGACGGGCCCTGGGGTTCCAGCTCGACGACGTCGAACGGCAGGTCGGCCTGTTCCTCGCCTGGCTCGAGGCACGCGGCCAGACACAGACCTTCACCATCGACGACGCCGTGAGGTGGGCGCGGCTCAACCCCGACGCGCATCCATCATGGTGGGCCACCCGGCTGTCGCTGGTCCGCCGCTTCGCCAACCACCTCAACGCCAGCGGCGTCGACGTCCCGGCGATCCCCAGCGGTTTGCTGCCAGCCAGGAAGCCGCGGGCGGTTCCCTTCATCTATAGCCAAGCCGACATCGACGCCTTGCTCGCCGCCTGCGACACGACGTTCACCGACGAGCGGATCGCCGCGACCGTGCGCACCGTTATCGGGCTGCTCGCTGCGACGGGGCTGCGGATCGGCGAGGCCCTGCGCCTGCGTGTCGACGACATCGACACCGCCCACGACCTGCTGGTAATCCAGGAAGCGAAGTCAGCAGAACGGCTGGTCCCGATCCACCCGACGACCACGGCCGCCCTGCTGCAATACATCGCCCTGCCTGCCCGAACAGCCACCCACCCCGACCCCCACGGTCCGGTCTTCGTGACCTCCAAGGGAACCAGCTACGCCTACGGACCGTTCCAGGCGCGGTTCAAACGGGTTCGCGAGGCCGCCGGGCTCACCCCGCGCGGAAGGGCACGCCCCCGCCTGCACGACCTGAGGCACACCTTCGCCACTGCGCACATGACCACCGCCTACGCCTACCACGGCGACCCCGAACGAGTGCTCACGCTGCTGGCCACCTGGCTGGGGCACTCCGACGCCGCCCACACCTACTGGTATCTGACCGCGACCGGGGAGCTCATGGCCCGCGCCGCCGGCCTGCTCGAGCACGACCCCGAAGGAGACCCCTCATGAACGCCCTGGCCACCAGCCTGCAGACCTACTTCACCACCTTCGCCCACGATCAGCGCGACTTGTCCGCCCACACGATCGCCTCCTACCGCGACACCTGGCGGCTGCTGCTCAAGCACCTGGCCTCCACGTTGGGGGTCCCCGCGGACTCCCTCGACTTCGACGCCATCACCGCCGCCAACGTGTCCGGGTTCCTCGACCAACTTGAGCACGAACGCGGCAACGCCGCCAGGACCCGCAACGCTCGGTTGACCGCGATCCGTTCCGTGCTCGGCCGAGCCCTTCCGGACCATCCCGAACACGCCGCCACCATCACCCAGGTCCTCGCCATCCCACCCAAGCGCACCATCAGACCCGTCATCGAGTTCCTCACCACCACCGAGGTCGACGCACTCCTCGCCGCGCCCGACCCCAACACCTGGACCGGTCGACGCGACCACGCCCTGCTGGCCCTCACCGTCCAGACCGGGCTTCGAATCAGCGAGATCCGTTCGCTGACCCGTGCCGACATCCACCTCGGCACAGGCCCCCACGTCGCCTGCACCGGCAAGGGACGACGCCAACGCATCACCCCGTTGACCCGAGCCACCCTGGGCATCATGCAGGCCTACCTCGCCGAACGAGCCACACGTCTCGGCACGGCCCTGTTCTGCGGTCCCCAAGGATGGCCACTGTCGCGTGACGCCCTCGAGCACCGCCTCGCCAAGCACCTCGCCACCGCCACGACCACCTGCCCCAACCTCGCGACCAAGCACGTCACGATGCACACCCTGAGGCACACCGCAGCGATGAATCTCCTCGCCGCCGGAGTCGACGTCTCGGTCATCGCGCTCTGGCTCGGACACGCCGACACCCACAGCACCGACGCCTACCTGCACGCCGACATGGCCATCAAGCAGGCCGCCATCGACCGAACGAGACCACCCGACATCAAGCCCGGGACCTACAAGCCCGAACCCGACATCCTGGCCTGGCTCACCGCGCTGTGACTATGCCGACCTCTCAACACCGAAGGCCAAGCTGTCAAACGCCATCACCGACAACATCGGCATAGTTCGAACGTCGGCATAGGACTTCAAATGCCGACGTCGGCATTTGAAGTCGGCCANCGAAGGCCAAGCTGTCAAACGCCATCACCGACAACATCGGCATAGTTCGAACGTCGGCATAGGACTTCAAATGCCGACGTCGGCATTTGAAGTCGGCCAGCCAGAGTTCGTTCGCGTTGTCGGCCTTGAACTCGTGCCGCGTCACGCCGTGCTTGTCGACGACGGCGCACAGGTCGTCGTGGACCGGCGGCCCTGGCTTCTTGCCGTTGCTGCCGCGCTTCTTGCCGTGCGAGGACCACCAACCCAACTCGGAGCAGATCCTCCAGGCCGTCCGCTCGGCCATCGACTCGCCAGCCTCCTTCGCTTCGTCGACCAGGAATCGGTAGCCGAACTCAGGGTCGTCACGATGCGCGTCGAACAGGGCGTTGGCGCGGTAGGCGGCGGCCAGTTCGGTGTCGGTGACCGGGCACTTCAGCCAGCGGTAGTAGGGCTGGCGTGCGATGTTGAGGACCCGGCACGTCACCGCGACGGTCACCCGCAGCGGGGCGTCCTTTGCGGCCAGCTCGCGGACGAGCGGGTACATCATTTTCCCGGCAGGTTGGCCTGCGAAAGGTACGCAGCAGCGCGACGCAGGACCTCGTTCTCTTGTTCGAGCAGCTTGATCCGCTTGTTCGCTTCACGCAGCGCATCGGACTCAGTCGTCGGGCTCATACGACCTGATGATCGTGATGAGTTCCGTTCGTCGATCGTGAGCCATCGCTTCAGGCACGACGGCGAGATGCCGAAGTCCTTCGCGACCTGGGCAACTGAGGAGTCCGAGTCCTTGTAGACCCGGATCACGTCCTCGCGGAACTCCTTGGGGAACGCCTTTGGCATGGGGAACATCCTTCCAGCGCCGACACATCGACGCAGATTCAGATGTCACCTATCTGTGCAGCAGTCCCTGTCGACATGCGCTCTTCCTAGGTTCAGGCAGGACGCGTGCCGTCCCGCAGTCTCCTAGGTCGACCAGGGGCCCGGGGAGCGATCAGTGCCGGCGCAACGTGGCTCGAGGCCCCCCCGGGCAGCAGAAGGCCCCGATCCGGCTCTCGGGTACCGGATCGGGGCGAGCCAGACAGTAGCCGCGGCCGCCGACACAACGGGCCGCTTTCGACAAGATTGGCCTGGCCGACCGGCCGAGCTCGAGCGGACCGGGGCGAGGTCAGCTGAAGTGTGCCGGCCGGCGCCGCGGCGGTCGGTTGCTGAGCTTCTGCGGAGGCGGAGGCAGTTCGCGGCCCAGGCGCCGGCGTGCTTCGTCGGCGGCCACGATGACCGCCTCCATGGCAAACGCCGAGCGACCGATGGCGCGCCCGAGCTCCTGGCGGTCGGTGACGATCGCGTCCTCGACCGCCTCGATCGTCGAGGCAGGCAGGTCGTGCTTCTTGCTGAAGCTCTTCCTGGTACTCACCTGCGCGCGATGACGTTCGGCGGCCGCGGCAATGTCGGCCCGCTGCTGTGACGCGCGGCGGGCGTGCAGCTCGAGCGCCTGGGCGAGCCAGCCGACGAAGGCACCGGGTGAGTCCGGGTCGGTGTCCAGGTCCGCGATGTACGCCGATCGGGCGAGGTCCCACACGCCGGGCTTCCAGTAGATCCCGACCGGGATCGTGGTCTGGCTCGTCACCTGGTCACTCCCTGGTCTCGTCCGCCGGCGGCCGGCTGCGGCCGCTAACACCAACGCCGCTGCATTCCCGGCCGGGGCACTGCGCAGCTGTTCTCACCGTCCCGCGTTTCCTTCCGTTTCCAGCTCCGAGGGGCGCAGCCGCGCCTCGACGCGACGCCAGCCGAGGCCGCGCCTACGCGGGCGGGTTATCCCCACCATCGGAGACGCGCCCACCTTTCCACAGGTCCGGCCCGAGGGCGGGTAGACGTCGGCTCCCACTGGCAGGCTTAGCCCTGTCAGTTCTTTCTATTCTACTCACGGAGGACAGCCGCATGACCGACACCATCCAGACCCCCATCGACACCCTCGCTCGCGAGGCCACCGAGGAGTTCCTGCACCTGGACCCCGCCGACATCATCATCGGCAGCAACGTCCGCACCGACCTGCGCGCCGACCACAAGGAGTTCCGCAAGTCGATCAAGGAGCGCGGCGTGCTGGAGGCCGTGACCGTCTACCGCAACGAGGACGGGCAGTACGTCCTGCTGCGCGGCCAGCGCCGCACCGTCACCGCCGCCGAGGTCGGCACCCCAACCGGATTCATCCCGGCCCGCGTCGTCCCCCTGCCCGACGAGGCCGACCGGATCGGGGACCAGATGGTGGAGAACATCCACCGCGCCGGGATGCGCGAGACCGAGATCGTTGCGGGCGTCGAGCAGTTGGCCCTGATCGGTGTGAGCGCCGCGCAGATCGCCAAGCGGACCTCCATCGACCGCCCGACCGTGAACGCCGCCCTGGCGGTCACCAAGGCCGACCAGACCCGCAACCGGCTGGAATCCGGCGACCTGACTCTCCAAGAGGCCGCGATCTTCGCCGAGTTCGAGCACGACCCCGATGCCGCCGAGCGCCTGGAGCGTGCACGGACCACGCGCTGGGGCGACTCGGTCGAGCATGTCGCCCAGAAGCTGCGCGACGAAGCCGCCGAGCGCGAGGCGTACGCCGCCGAGGTCGTGCGGCTGCGGGCCGAGGGCCTGCCAGTGCTCTCCGCGCAGGAGGCCGACGAGACGGACGGGTCGCTGGTGCTGGAAGACATGCGCACCCCTGAGGGCGAGCCGGTGCCGGTCGAGGAGTGGCCGAACCTCTCTGGCGTCGCGGTGATCGTCACCGAGGACTGGGAGTACCCCGAGCCGGAGGCCACCGAGGGCGAGGAGGACGCCGACGCCGACGCCGAGGACGAGTACGCCGAGCCGGTGAAGGTCTACCGGCTGTTGTGGGTGGTCACCGACATCGAGGCCAGCGGACTCGTCCACCGGAGCCGTGTCGGTCGCACCGACGACGACCAGGGCGACGACGCCGAGGCTCACGACCCGGGGACCGACGCCGCCGCCGAGGCCGAGGCCGAGGCCCGCCGCCAGGAGCGCCGCCGCGTCATCGCGAACAACAAGGCCTGGGCCAGCGCCGAGACCGTGCGCCGGGACTGGCTGAGTACGTTCGTGGCCCGCAAGACCGCGCCGAAGGGTGCCGAGGCCCTGATCTGCGAGGCCGTCGTCACCGGCCACCACACGCTGAGCAAGGCCATGGAGCACCGGCACCCGAGGCTGTTCGGCCTGCTCGGCATCGACGTGCCCAGCGGCTACTACGGCGCAGGCTACGAGGAGTGCCAAAAGATCGCGACCCGGGCCACCAGCCCCAAGGGCGCGATCATGACCACACTCGCCGCCGTCGTCGCGGCGTGGGAGGACTCCATCGGCAAACACACGTGGCGCAACCCGAGCCAGTGGGACGCCCGCATGCTCGCCGCGCTCATCGAGTGGGGCTACCAGCCCAGCGACGTCGAGCGGCTGCTGATCGGCGAGGAGCCGAGCGACCAAAGCGCCACCGACGACGAGGCCGAGGCCGTCGAGAACGACGCGAGCACCGACGCGGCCTGACCACCCTCTCCCCTTGAGGGCGGTTCTTCCTGTGGAGAACCGCCCTCAGTGGAATAGAAAGAATAGAATGAACGCAGTTCGTTTGATTTCCGACACAGGAGGACCACCGACATGGCACACGAGATCGAGACCCACGGCACCCAGGCAGCGGCCGTCTTCGCCCGCAAGGACGCCTGGCACCGGCTCGGCACCACCGTCCGCGACCGCGCGTTCACCGCCGAGGAGGCCATGAGGCTCGGGCACCTGGGCGGCTGGGACGTCCGCAAGTTGCCTCTCACCACCGCCGAGGTCAGCGACGGCGGCGTCACCCCCATCGAGGTCCCCGGCTTCGCCACGGTGCGCACCAACCCGTTCACCGGAGCACCCGAGGCGCTCGGCGTCGTCGGCGGCGGCTACACGCCGCTGCAGAACGAGGACCACGCCGATTTCCTGAACCTGCTGGCCGACGAGTCCGGCGCGATCTTCGACACCGCCGGGTCGCTGCGCGGCGGGCGGCAGGTGTTCATCAAACATCGCCGCGCTCAACAGCCACGACGGCACCAGCGCGTTCCGCATCCTCGTCACCCCGGTCCGCGTCGTCTGCGCGAACACCCAGAGCGCGGCCCTGAGCAACYRCGAGTCGTCGTTCTCGATCCGCCACACSCGCAACGCCAAGGCCGCCGTCCAGGCCGCCCGCGACGCGCTCGGGCTGACCKTCACCTACGTCGACGCGTTCCAGGTCGAGGCCGAGCGGCTGATCCAGCAGACCATGACCGACGCCACGTTCGACGCMCTGATCGACGCCACGTTCGGCAAGGCCGAGGGCAACGCCACCAACCGGGTCCGCGAGACCGAGCGCCGCCGCCGCTCCCGGCTGCACTGGCTGTTCGCCGACGCCGACACCCAGGCCGGCATCCGYGACACCGCGTGGGCCGGCTACCAGGCCTTCGCGGAGTACGTCGACCACTACGCCCCCGTCCGAGCTAAGGGCGACGAGGCCACCGCCCGCGCCACGCGAGTGCTCACCAGCGACGACCCCGACCGGATCAAGCGMSGCGCCTGGACCGCGCTCGCCCCGGCCTGACCATCCGCGCCAGTTCTTCCGGTGGCGGGCTGAGACCCCGAGTCCGGCCCGCCACCGGCCCAACCGAAGGAGGAGCCATGACCNCTCGCCCCGGCCTGACCATCCGCGCCAGTTCTTCCGGTGGCGGGCTGAGACCCCGAGTCCGGCCCGCCACCGGCCCAACCGAAGGAGGAGCCATGACCGAAACCACCGCCCTCGATACCGAGCAAGTCCGCGCATGGGAACTCCGGCCCACCGACACCCTGGTCGACCCCACAACCGGCGTCGCGTTCCCCATCACCACCGTCTCCGTGGATGAGCCCGGCCGCGCGGGACGCAGGGTCCACATCACCGCCCTGGTCCTCGGCGCCCGCATCCTGCCGCTCAACCAGTTCGTCACCATCGCGAAGCGGGACAACACCCCGACTTCCCCTGCCGCCGACGTCGAGGCCAGCGCCGCCAAGGACCGGCACACCCTCAGCGAGACGGCCTGCGACCTGATCGTCATCGAGCACCGGCTGCGCGACGTGCGCCGCTGGACCCCCGAGACCGCCAGCGCCCACCTGGACGCGGCCCTGTCCAGCGTCGCCACGGCGCTGGACGCCCTGCACGCCGAGTACGCCCACCGCACCACCACCGAACAGGAGCAGTGATGTCCAAGCAGACCCAGCCGGAGCCGACCGGCACCGTGATCAGCGAGCGCGACCAGCGCCGCATCCTCGCCGCCATGACGCGGATGCCGTACGCGGCCAGCAGCCGCGTCCCGAAGCCGTGGACGGCGCTGCGCGAGACCGTCACCGCCGATGCCGTCTTGGCGTTCCTCGACGGCCTCGCCGAGGTCCTGACCGAGGTCGCCGCAGAGAGCGACACGCACCGCCGCCGCCTGTTCTCCCTCGAGGCCGACATCGAGGCGTTCCGCCGCCTCATCGGCACCGCGCCCGCCGAGGTGACCCCGTGAGCGCGCACATCGAGTGGCTGGCCGCCCGCGAGACCAGCGTCCAGGTGTTCACACCCGGCGACGACTGGATCGGCGCCGGGGAGCACCGCCAGCCCGTCCTGACCCTCGCCGGTGACGAAGTGGTCGCGATCCAGGGCACGCCCGCCGAGTTGCGCGCACTGGCCGCCCGGATCACCGCCGTGGCCACCGCCGCGTCCGGTCGGCTCGACCTGGCCGCCGCACGAGAGGACCAGCCCGCATGAGCGACGACGCCAGCCTCCGCGCCCTGGAGGAGCGCGCGACCCCCGGCCCCTGGACTCCGGACGGCGACAAGATCCGTGCCACCGCCGCCGACGCCCTGATCCCGGACAACATCCTCGCGGCCTACTACACCGGCCACCGTCACCGGCTCGGCCTCGAGACCACCGGCCACGCCGCCGACGTGGAGTTCATGGCCGCTGCCCGCACCGCGCTGCCTGACCGGCTCGACCGGCTCGACCGCATTCGCGCTCTTCACGCCAAGTGGGGCGAGCAGTCGCCCGAGGACGCGGACGGCTACCTCGACCTGTGGGAGACGCTCGGTCGGCTCCTAGACGGCGAGCCCGGCTGACCAACAACCGCAAGGCCGCCCGTGCCATCGGTGCGGGGCGGCCCTCTGCGTCCGGCTGGTCACCACAGGGTCAGTTGCTCGCCCAGCAGCTCCTGGAGCCGCGTGAGGTCGTCGGCTACGAGCTGCGGGTCCTCACGCGCCAGGTCACGCAGTTCCCGAGCCCGCCGACGCGGCCCGCGCGGGTCGGCCAGCGGGCTGTACGGCAGTCGCCGTTGGACGGCCCACTCCTGCCGGTTCTTGCGCGCCGTCGAGACCACGACGTGTTCCGGCGCGATCCGCTGGCACAGCGGGTTGTGACAGCGGTGCCCGAGCAGCCGCGCCTCCGCGAGCGCGTCCACACCGTGCATCACCGCGTACGCGAACCGGTGGGCGATGATCACCCGACCCGGCGCGTACCAGAACCGGCCATGGCCACCGCCGTCGGTGCGCTCCCGCTCGGACCGACCCGAGACCGCCCCGGTCCACCACAGGCACTCACTGCCCGGCACCGTGGCCACCTTCGCCCGGTAGCGCGTGAGCACCGCCGGGTCTGTGAGCGCCGCCGCGACCGCCGCGAGGCCGGCGTCATCGAGCCGCCGAGCCGGCACCCGCTCCCCCGCTCTCGGCCGCCGCGTCGGGCTCCCCCTCGGCGGCCGGGCCGCCCTCGGTCTCCGCGCTGCCGGCCGGTGCGGCCAGCCGCCGCAGCCGCGTCGCCTCCCGCACGGTGATCGTCTCGCCGCACCACTCGACCGCCTCGCCCAGGGACAGCCCCTCGACCTCGGTCAACTCCCGCAGCGCATCCCCAGCGCGCTTCTCGGTCTCGGCCACCGCCGCGTCCCGCTGGCCGATCGCCACCATGACCTGTTCGGCCAGGTCGACCACCCGGCGCTCGCGCTCCTCACGCTCGCGCCGCCTCTTGTCGGCCATCTCCCGCGCCGTACGCCGCGCCTGCTGCTTGATCGTCTGCTGACTCATCGGTCCTCACTCCGTGTCGACATGGACTCTGACAGTCACCTACGACAAATCCCGGTCCCCGTGCGATCACCTCCGGCCAAGAAGCCTTCCGAACCCACCAACCTCGACCCCAGCCAGCCCGTTCAACTCCCGCAGCCCGACCCGACGCCCCAGCCGTCACCGACACCCCTCAGCGTCCCCCCAGATTTCCGCGACCTTCCAAGTGCCACACACCTCTTGCATTCTCGGTCTGCCGAATAGAAAGAACACATCAGCAATCCGACCGGAAGTGATCGCAGCGGGCGCCCGCGCGCACGTAGGTGACCGTGACGATGAGCCTCCACAAGCTGACGGCGGGGTCGGGGTACGACTACCTGACCCGCCAGGTCGCAGCGATGGACGCCACGGATAAGGGCCACACCGGCCTCGCGAGCTACTACACCGAGAGGGGCGAGACTCCCGGCGTGTGGGTCGGCTCCGGCATGGAGGGACTCGAAGGGCTCGACGCCGGCGACGTCGTCACCGCTGACCACATGCAGAGCCTGTTCGGCTCCGGTCACCACCCGCTGGCCACCCAGCGGACCAAGGACCTGGACCTGCGCATCGGCCGCGACGGCGTCGACCGGCCGACCGACGCGGACTACAAGACGGCCCGCCAGCTCGGCACGCCGTACAAGGTCTACGAAAACGACATCAGCCCGTTCCGGATCGAGGTCGCCAAGCGCATCGCGGCCCTCAACGAGGCCGCCGGCCTGCCGGGTGACTGGCCGGTCCCCGCGGCCGACCGGGCCAAGGTCCGAACCGAGGTCGGCACCGAGTTCTTCCGTGCTGAGCACGGCCGCGAACCCGCCGACGCACGCGAGCTGGCCGCCGCGATCGCCAGGCACTCCCGAGCGAAGACCAACGCGGTGGCCGGCTACGACCTGACCTTCTCCCCGGTCAAGAGCGTCTCGGTGTTGTGGGCGATCTCCGACCCGAAGACCGCCGCGGTGATCGAGCGGGCCCACCAGGCGGCGATCAAGGACGCGCTGGGCTTCATCGAATCCAAGGCACTGTTCACCCGCCGGGGCACCAACGGCGTCCGCCAGGTCGACGTCCGCGGCCTGGTCGCCACGGCGTTCACCCACCGCGACTCCCGCGCGGGAGACCCTGACTTGCATACGCACGTCGCCGTTGCGAACAAGGTCCAGACGCTCGACGGCAAGTGGCTGGCCATCGATGGCCGGCCGCTGCACAAGGCGGTGGTCTCGGCCTCGGAGACCTACAACACCGCGCTCGAGCGGCACCTGGTCGACGCCCTCGGCGTGCGGTTTAAGGAGCGGCCGAACGAGGACGCCCGCAAGCGGCCGGTGCGCGAGATCGTCGGCGTCGACCCCGAGCTGAACCGCCGCTTCTCTAAGCGCCGCGCCAGCGTCGAGGACCGCCGCAAGGTCCTCGCGGCCGCGTTCCATGCCACCCACGGCCGCCCGCCGACGCCGGTGGAGACCATCCAGCTGTCCCAGCAGGCGACGCTGGAGACCCGCGAGGCCAAGCACGAGCCGCGCTCGCTGGCCGAGCAGCGCGAGACCTGGAGCCGTGAGGCCATCGAGGCGCTGGGCACCCCTCAACGGGTCAAGCAGATGGTCCACGGGGCGCTGAACCCGAAGGGCGCAGCGCGGTCGCTGGCCGACTCGGCCTGGTTCGCCAAGACGACCGACCGGATCGTGGCGACGATGGAGGGAGCTCGGAGCACCTGGCAGTTCTGGCACGTCTACGCCGAGGCCCAGCGGCAGGTCCGGGGCGCCAACGTGCCCACCAACCAGGTCTCCCAGGTCGTCGAACTGCTCGTCAGCGAGGTCCTCGACGGCCGCTCGGTGAGCATGGCCCGACCCTGGGACGCCATCAGCGAACTGGTCGAGCTGCGGCGCGCGGACGGGGCCTCGGTCTACACCCAGAGCGGCGCCGTGCTGTTCACCTCGGGCAAGGTACTCGCCGCCGAGCAGCGTCTGGTCGAGGTCGCCGGCCGCCACGACGGGTACGCCGTCGAGCCGTCCTCGGTCGACCTGGCGCTGCTCGAGTCGACCGCCAACGGCATCACCCTCAACGCCGGACAGGCCACGCTGGTCCGCGAGATGGCCACCTCCGGTGCCCGGCTGCAGCTGGCGATCGCGCCCGCCGGATCCGGCAAGACCACCGCGATGCGAGCCCTGGCCAGCGCCTGGGCTGATGGTGGCGGCACCATCATCGGTCTGGCTCCCTCAGCGGCGGCCGCGGACGCGCTCCGCTCGCAGATCGACACCCAGACCGACACCCTGGCCAAACTAACCCACTCGCTCGAGCAGGCCCGCGAGTCCGGCGCCGCGATGCCCGCCTGGGTCGCCGGCATCGACGCCTCCACCCTCGTGGTCATCGACGAGGCCGGGATGGCGGACACCCTCTCGCTGGACGCGGCGGTGTCCTACATCCTCGAGCGCGGCGGCAGCGTCCGCCTGATCGGCGACGACCAGCAGCTCTCCGCGATCGGCGCCGGCGGCGTCCTGCGCGACATCCGCGCCACTCACGGAGCACTGCAGCTGACCGAGCTCGTCCGGTTCAAGGACCCCGCCGAGGGCGCCGCCTCGCTCGCGCTGCGCGAGGGCAAGCCCGAGTCGCTCGGCTTCTACCTCGACCGCGACCGCGTCCACGTCGGCGACCTGGCCACCATGACCGAGGACGTCTTCGCCGCCTGGCAGGCCGACCGTGCCGCCGGCCTGGACTCGATCATGCTCGCCCCCACCCGCGACCTGGTCAGCGAGCTGAACCAGCAGGCCCGCGCCCACCGGCTCGAGGGGATCGACCCGGCCGACCCCGACCATGAGTCCGCCAGCGGCCCGGTCCGCCGGCTCGCCGACGGCAACGAGGCCTCGATCGGCGAACTGATCATCACCCGCGAGAACGACCGTCGCCTGCGTACTTCGGCTACCGACTGGGTGAAGAACGGCGACCGCTGGAACGTGCTGGAGATCCACGACGGCGGCGACCTGACCGTCCAGCACACCCAGCACGGCCGCACCGTGCGGCTGCCCGCTGACTACGTCGCCCGATCCTCCGAGCTCGGCTACGCGTGCACCGTGCACACCGCCCAGGGCGTCACCGCCGACACGATGCACGGCCTGGCCACCGGCAGCGAGTCGCGCCAGCAGCTCTACACGATGATGACCCGCGGCGCGCACGCGAACCACGTCTACCTCGAGGTCGTCGGCGACGGCGACCCGCACTCGGTGATCCACCCGACGCTGGTCCGGCCGCTCACGCCGACTGACATCCTCGAGTCGGTGCTGGCGCGCGACGACACGCAGCGGTCCGCAACCAGCCTGCTGCGCGAGCAGGCCGATCCGGCCACCCGGCTCGGCGAGGCGTCCCAGCGCTACCTCGACAGCCTCTACGTCGCCGCAGAGGATCTCCTGCGCCATGACCACGTTGGCCAGGACGCCAACGGCGCCCCGATCAACGTGGTCGATGCCCTGGACAACGCGGTCGAGACGCTCGTCCCTGGGCTCTCGGAGGAGGCCGCCTGGCCGACCTTGCGTGCCCATCTGCTGCTGCTCGGCGCGGCCGGCGAGAACCCTGTCGACGCGCTCCGGGCGGCCGCCGGCGACCGGGAGCTGGAGACCGCGCACGACCGCGCCGCGGTCCTCGACTGGCGCCTGGACGCCTCCGGCCTGCGCAACGCCGGCGCAGGGCCGCTGCCGTGGATGCCCGCGGTCCCGGCCCGCCTGGCTGAGGACCCGCACTGGGGCGCCTACCTCTCCCAGCGCGCTCACCTGGTCGAGCAGCTCGCCGACCAGGTCCGAACGCGGGCGACCGACCAGGCAGCACTGCCGGCGTGGGCACAGAACGGCCTCCGGCCCGAGGCCGCCACGGTCGCCAACGTCGAGGTCTGGCGGGCCGCCATGCGGGTCCCGGTCGACGACCGGCGACCAACCGGTGCACCGCAGCTGCAGAAGGCCTCCGCGACCTGGCAGCGACGGCTCAACCGCGCCGTCACCGGCGACCACACGCCGGCGCTCAAGGAATGGCGCCAGCTGCTCTACTCGCTGGCCCCGCAGGTCCGCGACGACGAGTTCACCCCGCTGCTCGCCGAGCGGCTGGCCGCGATGTCCCGCGCGGCCGTCACCGCCCACGAGCTGCTGCGCACCGCCACTGCGGCCGATCACCCGGCCGGGCCGCTGCCCGATGAGCACGCCGCGGCGGCCGTGTGGTGGCGCATGGCCCGTCAGCTCACCCCGGCCGTTGCCTCCCAGATCGGCGACGGTTCCCACGGTGAGAGCGTCACCACCGAGTGGACTCCGCGGCTCGCGGATCTGTTCGGTCCCGAGCGCGCCGCGAGCATCCAGGCCAGCACCTGGTGGCCCGCGCTCGTCGCGAACGTGGACCACGGCGTGCAGCGCGGCTGGCAGGTCGAGGCTCTGCTGGGTGCCGGGCGGGCGATGCCGAGCGACGGCTGGGAGGGCGTCGACGAGTGCCAGGCGCTGGTCTGGCGGACCTCGATCGCGCTGGAGACCGCTCCCGACGAACCACCCGCAGAGCTGTGGGACGGGATCGAGCCGGACCCGGAGACGCTCGTCGACCACGCCGCCGACCCCGACTGGGCCGACTGGCCGCTCGCCGAGGACCCCGGCCCGTACGACGAGCACGCGGCCGACGAGCACGTGGCCGACGAGCACGTGGTCGACGCCGTCGCTGGCGACCTGGTCGACGTCGACGAGGACCAGTTCGTCGAGCCCGACCTGACGCTGGCCGCCTACATCCGCGACCTCGGCGGCAGCCGACTGGAGCCCACCGACGCCGACCTCCGGGTCATGTACCAGCGGGCCGACGAGTGGCACTCCTCCCCCGTCTCGCGTGAGCGCATGCTCGAGATCAACGACATGGCACGGGCCTTCTTCGAGGCCCGGTTCACCGACTCGTGGGGCCGCGACTACCTCACCGGACGGTTCGGCATCGACCTCGCCGGCGACGAGCGGTTCCGTCCCGGTCAGGCGCCAGCCGGGTGGACCAACCTGGTCGACCACCTGCGCGGCCGCGGTGTCAGCGACGCCGAGATGGTGGCCACTGGCGTCGCCACCGAGGCCAGCACCGGTCGCCTCATCGACCGGTTCCGCGACCGGGTGATGTTCCCGGTGATCCACCAGGGCGAAGTGCTCGGCTTCGTCGGCCGCCGCCGGCCCGACCTCACCCACGCCGACAAGGGCGGCCCGAAGTACCTCAACACAGCCGCCACCCCGCTGTTCCACAAGGGCGCCCAGCTATTCGGTGTCGTCGACGAACTGCTGGCCGAGGGTGCGGTCCCAGTGATCGTCGAGGGCCCGATGGACGCCGTGGCGGTCACGCTGGCCAGCGCCGGCCTCTACCTCGGCGTGGCGCCCCTCGGCACGTCGCTGACCGATGAGCAGGCCGCCCAGCTGGCTGCAGTCGGCCGAGACCCGATCGTGGCCACCGACGCCGACCTCGCTGGCCAGGTCGCGGCCGAGCGCGACTTCTGGATGCTCACCCCGCACGGCCTCGACCCCGGCTTCGCGCGGTTCCCCGACGGCCTCGACCCCGCCGACCTACTCGCCCAGCGCGGGCCCGCCGCGCTCACTGCCGCGGTGGCCAGCGGCCAGCCCGCCTTCCGCTCGCTCGGTGACCAATTGCTCACCGAGCGGCTGGACAACCTCGCCCCGGAGCAGGCACATCTGGCCGCCATGCGGGTCATCTCGGCACGTCCCAGCCGCGCCTGGGAGCCGGGCGTCAACCAGGTCCGGGCCCGGCTGCAGCTCTCCCAGTTGCAGGCGCGACGCGACCTGCGCGACGCGATCAAGACCTGGGATGCCGACCCGCGGAAGGCGGCACTGGCCGAGCTCCACAAGAGCAGCGAGGTTCGCACACGGCTCTCGGCCGCGGCCGAGAAGACCCCCGCCGAGCGGTGGGCCACCTTGGCTCGCGAGCTCGACCCGCGGCTGCTCGAGCAGGGCGACTGGCCGGCCACCGCCGCGATGCTGCAGCAGGCCCACGAGCAGGGTCAAGACGTCGGCGCCGCCACGCGCGGCCTGGTCGCTGAGAAGCCCCTGGGCGACAGCCCTGCGCGTGACCTGCGCTACCGGATCGTGTCCCGCCTCGAGATCCCGATCGACACCGGCGAAAGCACCCCGGCGCCGACCCAGTCGCCGGGCGTGGCACGAGATCGGCAGGACGTGAACCGTCCGCGGCCGCCCCGCCGCGGTACCCCTCGCCGGTGACCCGCTCCGGAAGCCCGCAGGCTGGCGTCACGGTAAGACCAGCTGCACGATCCTGTGGTCGCGGTGACAGCGGCCTCCGCAGCCGGTCTCGTCGATCAACGTCTTGGCCTCCAACGCACTATCAGCCGTCTGGTGCAGGGACACGGCTCCGTGCCGGTACCTGACAGGCCCAGAAGGTCTGCACGCCACCAACGCGATAGCTCCTTCGCCGGAGACCCACGGAGCGTCGTTCCAGATGCACTTCGCCATCGTCAGAAAGGTCCTGTGCTCACGTGAGCAATTGTGCTGCCGCCAAACTGGTCCCAGATCGGTTGGAGTCACGATCGTCATCCTCACGCAGCGAAGAAGCCAGGGTCTACCCAGGCCGCGGCCGACCGGATGGACTACGTCGGCTGCCAGCCGCTGAACGGGCCAACGAGGTCGGCCCGGCTGCTACCAGAGGTGTTTCGCCGCCGCGTTCGAGAAGTCACCCAAGGCGACTGCGCATGGCTGCGAGCCGCGCCTGCGGCTCGGGGTGGGTTGCGAACCACCGCCGCTCCAGCCGCGACCACGCGGGGCCGCCGTCGGGCGTCGGCCGCGCCAGGCTTTTCTCGTAGAACCGCATCAGCTCGGCGGCCGCGTCCAGGTCGCGAGTCAGGTCGATGGCGAAGAGATCGGCGGTGGCCTCTTCGCGCCGGTCGAAGGTGAAGCGGAGACCGAGAAACGCCACGGCCGCACTCATCGTGGCCAGCAATGAGGGGCCGGCCAGCTGGGGCGAGGCCGCAAGAGCAGCTGCAGTGAGACCAGCGCCTGCCAACACGAGGAGTAGGTAACCGACCAGCCACGAGTACCGCGCCGCGGCCGAACTGCGCTCGCGGCGGATGACGTGGCCGAGCTCGTGGGCGGCCAGGCTCTGCACTGCGCGGGCGCTGAGGCCGGTGAGCGCGGCCCGCGCGAACACCACGGTGGGGGGACGACCAGCCCGGAAGCGGGTCACCGCGAGACCACCATCGCCCACGGTCCCATCGGCTTCCCCGGCGACCGGGGCGCCCAGGATCGCAACGACGTCGGTTGCCGGAGGCGGGACGTTCGCGACTGCGGCGACGGCGGCCATCGCCGCGGCGGCCCGCTGCTGCAGCAGGACGTCGACCGGGCTTGTTTGCGCGCTGGTGCGCCAGCTGACCGACCAGGCGAGCAGGACCTTCGCAAGCGCCACGATCAACAGAACGGCTCCGCCGAGGTAGGCGATAGTCACCACGATGAGGAGCGCTGAGGTCAGCTGATCCGGCATCAGTCCTACGCCTGGGAGGTCGAAGGGGCGAGAACGCTCAGAATGGCTCTCCCACAACGAAGCGGTGTGTGACTACCCGCTGGCAGGGGTTGCCGTTCTCTCAGCGGCGTTCTAACGCCGTCTTGAGCCCGTCGTGCCCACTTCATCGCGATGCAGTGGGCGCGAGCTCCACGTCTGGGGTCGCCGACGTCGATGGGATTGCGCGGTCCTCGGCCGCTCGGCCGCGGGCGGCTGTCGCAGGCTCCTCGAGGTCCTCGGTCGCCTCGACCATTTGACGCTGCTCCTCTGTGCTCGGTACGCCGTATCGGCGATTGGCCATCGCCTCGACCTGTGCAACGGCGTTCCACACGTACTCACCCGAGCCGTGGGAGTAGCAGGCGTTGACGTGTTCGCGCGCGTGGCCGAGCTCCTTCTTGCTTGAGCGCGGGTGCTCGCCGAGAGCCTTGAGGGCGCGCTGGGCTCGGCGGATGGCCTCGGAGCGTTCGTTCATCTGCATCATTCGCGGGGTCCCTTCTCGGTGCGGGTGCGCGGCAGAGCGCCGCCCAGCTCGTCGTCGTGGATTTCGCCGGTGTCGAGGTCGACGAGGCCGAGCCGCGGTGGACCGGCCGGCGATTGTTCGTGTGCCCGCCGGTTGACGGGCAGAGCGTCGATGTCGTGGGCGAACGTGTTCTCGCGGCGCTGGCGGCTGGCGTCGGCCAGGTGCTCGCTGTGGCGCGGCTTGGCCGGCCAGCTCTTGTGCTCGTCGTCGCAGTGGGTGCGCAGCCTGTTGCGCATCCGGTCGGTGAACGCCGCCAGGCAGTAGCGGTGCCACTCCTCGAGCGCGTCGCTGGTCATCGCCAGGCCGGCCCGCCGGCGCTGGTCGGCAAGGACGGCGATCTCGTGGACCAGGTGCGGGTGCAGAGGCCAGCAGCTGGGGATGAGCCCGGAGACGTCCCAGGTGTACTCGCGGTTGAGCCAGATCACGACGTCCTCGAGCCACTCCCACAGGTCGTGACGCAGCTCGGGGTCCAGGCAGGTCGACGGCTCCCAGGGCCGCGACAGCAGCGCGTGGTTACCCAGGGCCTTCTTCTCCTCCTCGGTCCCGTTGATGGCGATGTGGAGCTCGCGGTAGGCGAGGCGGACGTGGTCCCCGGGGACGGGGAACGGGAAGACCATCAGCGTGGGTGCCGCCCGGCGGGTCTGCTGCTCTGTGGTCACAGTTCACTCCTTGCGTGGTCGGTCTCGTCGTCGACGAAGCCGAGACGGCGTGCCTCGACGAGCGCGGCGGTGGCTCGGGCCTCGGGGGTGATGACCATGCGCCGGTCGTTGGTGAGGCGCTCGCGCAGCGCCCGCTGGTCGGCCAGCAGGCGTTCCCCGGCCTTGCCTTCGACGCAGCGGTGCAGCTTGGCGATGATCGGCTTGCCGTTCTCGGCGACGACCAGAGCTTGGCGTTCGGGCAGTTGCCGGACTTCCTCGGGCCGCATGATCGGGATGTCGTCGCCGGAGAAGCTGCGCCCACCGCCACTGGCTCCGCCGGTGGAGTGGGTGACCCGCCCGATGCGGACCGTTCCGAGGAGGTCGGAGATCTCCTGGTTGAAGGCGACGTCCTTGGAGCCGCCGAACATCACCAGGGCGTTGGTGAGGCCGAGCAGTGCTCGGGCCTCGTGCTCACCGAAGATGCTGGTCAGCTGGGGCCGAGTCTGGGCGGCCCAGATGAACGACAGCCCCAGGGCGCGCTCGTTGGCCATTCGGGTGCGCAGGGTCGGAAGCGGCGCGGTCGACGGCAGCTCGTCGAGCACCGAGACCAGGGGCGGGCACAGCCGGCCGCCCCACGGTGAGCTGTTGGCCAGCAGCAGGCCGGTGTCCAAGACGTGCTCGGCCACGGCGGTCATCAGGGGGCTGGCCGAGGCGTAGGGGTCTTCGCGGCCGAGCAGGTAGATGGTGCCGCGTCGACGGATCACGTCGGCGAGGTCGGTGGCGGGACGTCCGGGGCTGGGAATGCAGCGGCGGCGGATGTCGGCCTGGAAGAACAGCGAGACCGCCTGCTGCACTGTGGTGACGGTGTTGCCGGCGGTGCGGTCGTCACCGTTCAGCGCACCGTGCAGGAGGCCGTGCCAGAACGGCTCGGCGTGCGGGTGCCGCCGCAGGATCTCCATCGGCTGGGTGGCTGCGGTGGGGTTGGCGACCCACTGCAGCACGTCCTCGAGCGTCCTACCGGTCAGCGCCGCGGCGTGGAAGTAGCCCTGCAGCACCTTCGCGGACTCGGCGGCGTAGAACCGCGCAGCATCGTCGCCGGTGCCGCCGGTGATCGCGCCCTTGACGGTGCCGGCGGTGAAAGCCTTGGCGCGCCGCTCGGCGACCTTGGGGTCCACGCAGCCGGCGATCGGGTCCCAGATCAGCTCGTCGACGACGCCCTCGGCCAGGCCGAAGGGGTCGAGCACCACGCAGGGCCGGTCGTCGCGGGAACGCTCGGTGAGGCTGAGCAGCAGGTCCTCGACCTTTGTCAGTGTCACCAGGGCGGCACCCGGAGCGCCGAGCAGCGCAGGGGTGAGCAGGTCAAGGGTCTTGCCGGATCCCTGCGGGCCGATTACGCCGGCGGTGCGGTCCCACGGCACCCACAGCTCGCCGCCTCGCGGCTCGTGGGCATCACCGATGCGCCAGCCCACGTCCCAGGGGTCGAACCTCAGCTTCATCGCGCCACCTCGGGAACGGTGTCCCCGCACGGGGCGAGGCAGCGACGGCAGATCACCGCACGGCCGTGGCGTTCTTCTTTTCGGCGGCCGAGGAGCGGGAAAGAGGTGTCGGACAGCAGGTCGCGCGCCTCGCAGAGGAGTTCCACCTGGCCGGCAGCCACGTAGTAGTGGCGCCCGACGAGGACCGGCCGGTGTCCGCGGCGGCGACAGCTGATGCCGCCCAGGCGGCGGCCGCGGGTGCGAAGTGTCGGGTTGTCCTGCAGTGGGGTCTCGTTGCTCATCGGTCTTCCTTCGTTCGCCGGCCATGCAGGAGCCACGGGCTGAGGCCGTGGCCCAGCTGCGGGCCGGGTTGTTCGGTGAGGTCGCCGGCGGTGCGCTGGACCGGCGCTGCTGTCGCGGCGGCGTGCTTGCCGTAGAGGTCCGGGCGGACGATGCCGGCGACCTTGCGGAGCCGGGTGACGCCGAGCAGCTTCTCGGCCTCGGCTGCGGTCGCCATGCCGCGCATGCGGCCCGGGCCCCAGCGCTGGTAGGCCCACGCGCCGAGCCACATGGTCGCGGTGAGCAGCGCGACCTCAGTCAGGGCGAGGCTGACCCAGACCAGGCCGCTACCGGCCAGACCGTCGGGGGTGGGGCTGGGCAGCCCGGCGTCGGCGTGTCCGCCGAGGACGCCGGGAAGGCTGGTCCAGAAGGCGGTGCCGATGGGTGAGGGGAACGCGCCGGCGTTGGCGTCGGGCCATGTCCATCCGGCGCCGGCGACCAGGTTGGCGACTGATCGTCCGAGCTGGATGCCAATGACGATGATGAACAGGGTCGCCAAGGCCACCGCTACGGGGATCTCCCAGGTCCACGGGTAGGGGTCTCGTCGTCGCTCACGCTGCATCGGTCTGGCCACCTCCAGGCGGTCGTGGGTCGTTGGGCCTCGCTGGTCACCTATGTGCTGTCAGGGCTCCGGTGCGATCACACGGCGTGACTCGGGCGTGATGCGTTCTCTGCGAGCCAGGTCGAGGGGTCGACGTTGTCGGGGTCGTAGATGGAGCCGTTCTTGAGGTGGACCTCGAAGTGGAGGTGGCAGCCGGAGACGTTGCCCTCCTTGCCGACCTGGCCGATCGGCTCGCCGGCTGCGACGGTCTGGCCGCGGCTGACGCTGACGGTCGCCATGTGGGCGTACCACGTGGTCAGGGACCCGGCGCCGGTGGTGACCTTGACCAGCTGCGGCCCAGCCCAGGAACGCTGGGTGGTGTCGATCTCGATGGTGCCGGCGTGGGCGGCGTAGACGGTGGTTCCGCAGGGTGCGGAGAAGTCGGTGCCGGTGTGCCACCTGGACCAGTAAGGGCCGGTCTCGTGCCAGTTGTGGTTGTCGGTTCCGACATACTGCGCGGGCACCGGATAGACGACCTCGTCGCAGGAGGCGCCCTCGAGGCCGACCGGCTGGACGGAGGCGCCGGGCTTGACGTTGATGTGGACATGGTCGAGGTGGTTCTCGGTAGCGCTCCCCCGGTCCTCCATCGGCCGCCAGCCCTCGCCTGCGCGGGCGACCGACCAGATCCGCTGGTACCAGATGATGTAGTCGATGCCGAGCTTCTGGGCATTGGCCTTGGCGTAGGCGGCGAGACGGTCGCCCTGCGCGCGGCCCGCCGCGTTGAGTGGCACCATGAAGTCGGCCGCGAGCCCGGCCGGGTGGCCGTTGGGGTCGGTGGCGCTCTCGCGGTAGCCGCCGACGGTCTTGATGTCGAACATGGGGCCGAGGATGTTGACCAGCTGGGTCAGCTGCGGCTTGACCGGGCCGAGGTTGTACTTGGCCTCCGCGGTGCCGGAGTCGACTGCGCACCCGGCGCTGCTGCCGGCGGTGGTGGCGGTCACCAGCGGGTGGTCGGCGATCTTGCTGGCCTGGGTGATGGTGTCGACCGCGGCGCTGGCCCAGGTGAGGTTGGCGCCGTAGACGTGGTCGATCGGCGCGTCCTGCTTGGGCTTCTTGCAGGGGTCGGCAGAGCCGCCGAAGGCGTTGCTCAGCTCAGGGGTCAGTGCGCAGTGCGAGGAGTTGCTGCCGTCCTTGCCGTCGTTGAAGTCGCCGAGGATCACCGAAGGGGTGCCGGTGCCTGCGAGCTCGGTCATCGTGGCCAGCTGGAGGCGCAGCGCCTCCTGGCGGTGCCCGGCGGCGTTCCCGTGGGTGTTGGCCGGGTTGTGGATGCTCCAGACCCAGATCAGCTGCCCGGTGGTCGTCGAGGTCAGCTGTACCAGGGGCATGCCGACGTCCTTGCCGCCGAAGTACGGGATGTCGACGAGGCGCCCGTCGGTCTGCTCCCACTCGTTGTGGTCCCAGATCACCCGGTTCTGTGCCTTCCCGCTGGCCGGGTAGATCCCCCACTTGGCCGCGTACTGGTTCTCCAGCGCTTGGGCCTGCGGGCCATGCACCTCCTGGAGGCCGGCGATCGAGATGCCGGCGTTCTCGATCGTGCGCATGGCGCCGGGCAGTCGCTTGTCCCAGGTGTCGTACCCGGGCCGCTCCCCCGGCTTGTCGGTGTGGCCGGCGCCGAGCAGGTTGAGGGTGCCGACGGTGATGGGGTTGACGGTCTCGCCCTGGCAGTTGGCGACGTTCGTGGTGGAGCCCTCGGAGTCAGAGCCGGGCAGGTCCGGCAGGTCGCCGCCGAGCAGATCGGTGATGTCGCCGGCGACGTCCTCCCACTGGGCGTAGGCGTCTGGGTAGCCCGAGCGCTGGACGGCCTGCGCGGCCTGGGTGAGCGGCATGTTCTGCCAGCCGGGGATGTCGAGGAGGCCGGGGTTGCCGGTGTGCTGGGCCTGGCCGAAGAACGCGCGGGCCGCGAGGAGGGGGTTGGTGATCTCGGCCCGGCTTCCCCAGCCAGCCGAGGGGCGCTGCTGGAACAGGCCGCCGGAGTCGCGGTCACCTCCGGTGAGGTTGACCAGCTTGGACTCCTGGATCGCGGCGGCGATCGCGATCTGCAGCCCGTAGCGGGGAATCTCGAGGTCTCGGGCGACCTGGGCGATGGTGATCGCGTTGCGGGCCTGCTCGGCGGTCATGGTCGGGTAGTTGGACGCGAACCGCAGCCGCATCAGCTGGGCGAGCACGTCGCGGGCCGGCGGCTCGGCGGACGTCCGGGCGGTGGTCGCCGCGGGCACGATCCCGTCGGTCGTGGTGGTGGTCTCGGGCGCGCTCTCCGGGCCGGCGCCGTTCATCGCGATGCGAGCCGAGAGCCAGTGGTGGTCCGACACCATCGTGCCGTCCCAGCCCTGCTCGAGGCGGGCGCCCTGGTGGTGCGGGAAGAAGATGAAGTCGACGCCGTGGTTGTGCCATCCGTAGCCGGCGGCCTTCATCTTCGCGGCCGCCGTCCAGGGGATGTTGGTGTAGGAGGCCTGGGTGTTCATGTCGCCGCCGATCAGCACCGGACCGTGGGCGGCCAGCGAGTTGCGCAGCTGCAGCAGGATGACCATTCCGGCGCCGTACTGCTGGGGCCGGGTCAGCGGCGGGTTGCCGTGCTGCTTCGGCCAACGGTGCGGGTTGGTCATGTGGTGGGTGGAGACCACCGAGACCACGGAGCCGTCGGCGCGGCGCAGCATCACCCATGTCGCGAAGCGGTCCCACGTGACCGGACGCCCGTCGTAGAAGGTCTTGTCGTCGTCGACGAGCTGGACCCGGCCGCCGTTGACCTTCGTCCAGGTCGAGCTCTTCCAGAGCACGACGTTGCCCATGGCCTGCTCGGCGCCGGTGCCGGTGCCGGCCGGGGCTGCCACCCGGAAGGCTGAGTAGCCCGGCGTGGCGGCTTCGATCTGCTCCAGGCTCCAGCCGCTGGCCTCGTTGAGGGTGACGAACTCGGGGTTCTTGGACAGGACCTTGGGCATGGAGGCCCGGAACCCGTCGAGGCCGGAGCGGCGCGGGATGTTGGCCTGCGCCATGGTGATCTTGCCGTTGACCGGGCCGCCCACCGGGCCGTCGATGGCTCCGAGGTCACCGAGCTCGGTAGGCACGGTGCCTTGGCTGCTCTGGGTGCGGCACTCGGCGGCCGCGGTGGTCGTCATCACCACCATCAGCGTCACCAGGAACGGCAGCCCCATGAAGATGATCAGGACGGGCAGTCCCGCGAGCAGCAGCTTCTTCATCACAGGTCAGTCCCGAGGTCGCGCGCGCTCAGGCGGCGGACTCGATGGCCTCGTTGGTGTAGTAGAGCTTCTTCTCCAGCGGGTGGAGCACCGTCTGGACCTTGTAGGTGGCGTCGCCGATGCACCACAGGGCGCGGCCCTTGTCCTGCATGGCCCACCCGGAGACGAGGTCCTGGGCGATCGGGCCGAGCCCGAGCATGGAGTCGAGCTCGCGGGCGACCCGGGGCTTCTGGGCACCGAGGATCTTGATGTCGGCCAGCTCGAGGAGGTCCTTGGCGATCATCGCGGCCTGGGAGTCGGCGTCGCCGACCGAGAGCAGGTCGGAGGGCTTGTGGAGGTTGCAGAACTGGATATCGCCGCCCTTGCCGGCCATGCCGCGTGAGAGCCGCAGGTCGGCGTCGAAGCTCGCCACTGCGGCGGTTCCGAGGCGCATCTGCTTCCAGACCTCGTCGCGCACCACGATGCGCAGGTCGCCTGGCTCGGCGATCTCCCGCAGACCACGCCCCCAGGAGTTCATGCACAGCAGCGCGATGCCCACGGCCTCATCGCCCAGGCCGTCGAGCCGGGAGAGGCTGAACGACTGGATCGGGGCCCGCCAGTCGACCTCGATGTTGGTGAAGTCGTCGAAGAGGCCGGCGAGGGTGCCGGTGACCAGCTCGCCAAGCGCGTTGCGCAGCAGCCGGGTCTCGTCGAGGAACTGACGGGTGTTCGCGTATTCGCAGGCCCGGACGAGCTCCTCGGTGGGGTTACGGAGCAGGTCCCACAGCCGCGGGATGGTCGTCTCCTGCAGGACGCTGTTGCCGGCGGCGTAGCCGGTGAGGATCGCCAGCGCGTTGCGCACGACGTCGCTCTCGTCGGGGCCGAACGGCACCCGGCGCTCGTCGTCGATCTTCATGCTGCCGACCAGGCCTCGGACCAGGACGAGCCACCGCTTGAAGATGATCGTGGCGCGGCGCTGCGCCTCCTCGGCCGAGAGCTTCTCCCACCCGTCGCCGAGCGGCCCCATGGACAGCGGGTTGACCCGGGCCCAGAAGCCGGGGGCGATGACGAAGGGTTCGACACCGAGCGCGCGGCACAGCGACTCGTACTCGTCCTTGACGTCGCCAGTGACCAGGGTGCGGTAGCCGAACGGCGTCATCCGGGTGCAGAACGCCTTGGTGGTGCCGGACTTGCCACTTCCCGGCTTGGCGAACTGGAAGATGTTGGGGTTGGTCGCGGGCACGTCGTCGCGCAGCACCCAACCGAACGGGTCGCAGTAGAAGCTGCCGCCGGAGAGCTGGTCGACGCCCATCTGGGCGCCCGTCGGGGGCAGGGCGGGAGCCGAGACGAAGGGCCAGAACACCGGGGCCTGGTCGCTGGTCATCCGCCAGGCCATCGCCGGGGCGGTGGCAGCAGCCCAGCCTCGGCCGCGGCGGGTGGCACCGCGGCGCGGCGCGTAGCGGAAGAGCCGGGGCTCCTTGGCCTCCGGGGCGAGCGTGGGGATCGTGGGCAGGTCGTGCCCGAAGTCGGAGAGCAGGGCAGCCATGTCGCGGCCGCCACGGCGGTTCCGGCGGGTGGTGGTCATCAGGCGTCTCCGCTCCGGGTCAGGCTCGTGCCGAGGGGGATGGTGGACGCGGCGAACCCGACGTCCTGGGCGAGGTCGAGGCGCAGCGGTGCGAACCCGGCGCGTCGGACCGAGGCGTCCAGGCGGCGCCCGAACTCGGTGATCCGCATCGACTTGGGGACGGTGACCGTGCACACGCCGTAGGGCCGGGTCAGCGAGTTGCCGCGGGCCAGCTTGGCGTCCAGGCCGCGGGCCTTGTGGGCTTCGTCGCGCTGCTTGGCGCGGGTCTTTCGGCCGAGCTTCTCGTTCATCCCCTCGGCCAGGTCGGCGGCCCACTCGGCGTTGCCGGACTGCCGGTCGGCCTTGGTCTGAGAAACGATCGGGTACGCGACGACGAACGATCGCCGCTCACCGAACTCGCTGGGGGTGAGGATCGGTGCCAGGGCACCCATCGCGACGTCGCGGGTCGGCAGCTTGATGGTGGCGCTGACCGAGTTCCAGGCGTCGTGGCTGTAGTGCCGCACCGTGGCGTCGGCACCCGAGGGGCCGGCCATCGCCCACGGGACGTCGGCGTTGACGCTCGGGTCCTTCTCCCGCAGCGAGAGGGCCTCGACGATGCCGGCGCGGTCGCCGGGGGCGAATCCGGTCCGGCAGGCCAGCGCAAGCTCGGGGCTGGTGAGCCAGCGCACCGTCGTCATCCCCATCGGGCCGCGCAGCTGGGCCTCGATCTCGGCCATGAGCAGGTAGAGCTCGCGGCAGCGGCCCTCGAAGCCGCCCCCGGACTCTTTGGCCGACCTCGCGATCCGGGTCTCCGGGATCACGACCGTCACGAATTGCTCGGTGCGCACCGATGCCTGGGTGAGGCCGTGGGCCAGGTCGCTGTTGACGACCTCCGACAGCCCCGGGGCGTTGGGGCGGCGGTGGCGGTTGACCCACAGGTCGCGCTCGGCGCCGTCCTCGGGGACGGTGCGCACCATGAAGAGGATCTCGTCGACCTTCTCTGTGCGACCGGCGACGTCGAGCAGCCCGGCCAGCGCCTCGCCGTAGCGGGCGCGCTCTTCGGTGTCCTTCATGCCGATGCCCGGGTGCACGATCGAGGCCGTGACCGCCCAGGTTTTCATGGCGTGGTCCTCGATGATCGCTACGCGCTGCAGCTGCGAGCCGTGCGGCGGGCCGTCGTGGATCCGGACGCCCTGGAGGACCCCGGGCAGGTCCGGGGTGTCGAGGTCGTCGCCGCGGCCCTGGGCGGCCTTGGCGCGGAACGAGGTCCAGCCGAACAGGCCGCCGACGGCGTACATCGTCGAGGCGAACACCCAGCCGGTGGCCGAGCGGCCGCGCACCGGGATCACGGTGATGGCCAGCAGGAACACCCAGACCAGAGCGAACAGAAACGCGGAGAACCACGCTCCGCGGCTGATTGCCCAGAACGCCGGCAGGCTGGCCAGCGCCAGGAACATCAGCTGGCCTCCGGAGAGGCCGAAGAACCAACCGATGCGGTCGCGCTGGTAGTCGGCGTAGGTGGTCATCGTCGGCTTCCCTTCTGGTCAGTGAGATCGGTGGGTGTCGATCGGTGCTCGAGCTGGGGCGGTCGGCGCATCGGTTACACCGCCACCGGTGGGATGCCGCCAGCTGCCGCGCCGGCGCCGCCGGCACTGCCAGCCGCTCCCCCACCGCCGGCGGCCGGGGTCTTGGGAGCGGCGTCAGCTCCTCCGCCGCCCTGGCCGCCTGAACCGCCGCCGGGGCCGCCGCCGGTGGGCAGCGTCGTCGGGGTGGGCGGCGCAGGAGGCGTGGGCGGGGTCGGCATCGACGAGTCCTCGTCGCTCCGGTCGCCGTTCTGCGACCCGGGGTGGGTCCCGCCCTGGCCGCCGGACTGGCCACCGGACTGCCGTCCACCCAGGCCGCTGAAGTCGGGGCCGTAGGTGCTCTGGCCCACACCGGCCTGGTTGCTCTCGTCCGACATCAGAGAGGTCGCCTTCGCGCCGGCGGAGTTGATCCAGCCCATGCCGGTCGACAGGGCCTGGCCGACCGGCCCGAAGCTGCCCAGGGCGCCCTGGGTCGACTTGCTGAACCGGTCGCCGGTCGAGGCTTCGGCGCTCTGCTCGCCCGAGGAGCGGCCGTTGGCGTCAGTGGTCGACGCAGCCGACGAGCCGCCACCTGCGCCGCCGCCGCTGAGCAGGCCCTGGAGGCCGCCCTGGATGGCCATGCCCTGGCGGAACGACGCGCCGCTGGGGGTGCCGGGGTCGACGAAGGCCAGGAGCTTGAACAGGGACAGCGGGGCGACGACGCTGATCAGGATCGTCATCACGGCCGGCAGCGCGGTGCCGAACGCCTTGGCTGTGTCCTCGGCCAGGTGGGCGGCGACTCCGTTGGCGAACTGCACGCCGATGCCCAGCACCATCACCATCAGCACCGGGGTGAACGCCGCGGCGTGGAACCAGCGCAGCGACTTCCAGAACCAGGAGCGGGTGAACTCCGAGACCAGGCCGGCGGCCGCGAGCGGCCCCGTGGCGGTGAGCACCAGCAGGGACGCCGCGCGGGCCAGGTAGACCAGGACGTGCCCGATGGCGGCCAGCCACAGGAAGATCCCCAGGAAGGCAAGAGCGGTGGCCACGCCGGCGTCGGCGATGTCGTCGATGCCGAGTCCGCCGAGCGGGTCCCAGTCGGGCCAGGTCTGCACCTTGAGCAGCGACTTCATCAGCGCCTTGGTCAGCGCCCCGCACGCCGCGATGATCATGACGCAGTACCCGAACCAGCAGGCGCACACCAAGACGAACTGGCCGGACCCGATGAAGGCCCGGGCGAGGCTCTTGCCCTCGCGCTTGAAGGCCGCGGCGCCGAGCTGGATCATCGCCAAGATGACCACCAGGGCCAGCGCCAGCCACAGGGTGAAGGCGTAGACGTCCTTGCCCGGGCCGTCGGCGCTCAGGTCCGGAGTCAAGAACAGCTCACTGAACGTGAGCACGATGCGCAGCACGAACAGGCCGGAGTTCCAGATCGCGAGCATGGCCGCGGTCCAGGCGTCGGCCGCGGCCTTGGCGATGACGTCGCCGATGGCCTCGAACGGGTTGGGGATGTCACCGAGACCGGGGATGCCGCCGCCGAAGAGGTCACCGACGTTCGGCAGACCGGGGATCCCGGGCAGCCCAGGGACGCCCGGAAGCCCGGGCAACCCGCCGATGTTGCCGCAGATCGCGTCGAGGATCCCGCAGCCGTCGGGGAGCAGATCTCCCGCGCCGTCCAGCAGGTCGCCGGCACCGTCCTTCACATCGCCGGCGGCGTCCTTGCCGCAATCGATCGGGTCCTTGGCGCAGTCGACGGCGTCGCCGCCGAGATCGCACAGGGCGTCGGGCCCCGGGCAGCCCATCTTGAGGTTGCGGGCCGGCAAAGTGCCGCTGGCCACCACCGGGGCGATCGGAGCGAGGTGCGCCGTGCTGGCGGCCGGCTCGCTGGCCGCTGCGGCGGGAGGCTGGAGGGTCGAGGCAGCTCCGAGGAGCGTGGTGAGCACCAGGAGCGCCAGGGCGGCGTTGGCGAGTCGGCTCGCCCGGCGCACGGCGGTGATGACGGTGCTCACTGGGGAGCTCCGTTGATCCGGATCCAGCCGGCCTTCGCGAACTCGGGGGTGCCGGGCGCCACCGCCTGCGGCTGGCCCTCCGAGACCAGGTGCTCGATGTCCGCTTCGCTGCCCTGGACCAGTCGCCAGTCACCGTCGAGCCACCGCATCAGCTGGGTGCCGGCGTAGAGGCTGTCCTTGACCTGGCCGTCAACGGTGGTGAGGGTGACGTAGCTGAGCAGGTTCACCGCGTAGTAGCCGGTGTCGAGCTCCTCGAGTGTGAAGGCGACCGGGGTGACGGCGTACGACGCGGGGGCGGGCACGTCGCCCTCCTTCGCGACGCCGGCCTGCTGGCGGCGCAGCGCGACCGCGGCGCGGGAGCGCTCCTCGAAGACGGCCTTGTCCTCGGGATTGGCGTAGAGGCGGGCGACGGTGACGGCCTGGTCGAAGTCGAACCCGAGCTGTGCCTTGGCCAGCTCGACCTGAAGCGCCACGGCGCCCAGGTCGGTGGCCGGAAATCCCGTCGGGTAGCCGTCGACCTGGTCGTCGCCGGTCGGGATTACGACTCCGTCGACCGGCGCGGTGTCCGGTGCGACCTGCTCGACCGATGCGTTCTCGACCGTCTGGCTCGAGTTGTCCCCGCCGGTGGCGTCGGGGCCGCCGGAGTCGTCGTCGGCCCGGGTGCGAGCACCGAGCCAGACGACGGTGGCCACCATGCAGGCGATCCCCACCAGGATGCCGATGCGCACCAGGGTGGCCCGCGAGTCGTCGTTGCCGGTCGTCAGGTTCTTCATCAGTGGTCCCCTTCGATGTGGTCAGGGTCAGTGGTGTCGTCGGTCGACCAGGTGCGCCAGCCGGCCTCGTGGGCCAGCTGCGTGCCGGGCCAGGTCGCGGGGGCGGGTGCGGGCGGGGCGCCGGGAGCGACCATCCAGCGCCCGCCGACCCACTGCATGCGCTCGCAGTGGGCGAAGGCGATCTGGCCTTCCTGCTTGTAGGAGGCGGTGACCTTCATCAGCACGCAGACGGTGGTCCAGTCGGGCCCGTCGGTGCCCTTCACGAGCGCGGCGGCCGGCTCGAGGGAGACCGAGGCGCTGGGGTCCTTGACCTCGCCCATTCCGGTGCTGGTCAAGAAGGCCTGGACGCTGGCGGTGATCCACCACTCCTCGGCGCGGACCCCGCCGGGCAGAGCCCAGGCGTTGTAGACCTCCGCCGCGGTGGTCAGGCTCATCGACTGCAGCACCGCCAGGTCGATCTGCGCGAGCTGCCCGATCGCGCCCTCGGGGGTGTGCGGGAACCCGGTCATCACGAACGCCGGTCCGTTCACACCGGTGCCAGCCGGGACTTTGATGACGGGCACCTTGGCGCTGGGGGTCGCGGCCGGGAAGGCGGCGCTCTCGGGAACGGCCAGCATCGGCTCGGCCGCTACCTCGTCGCGATGCACGGCACCCTGGGCCACCGTCGAGCGATCGGTCTCGCCGGTGGCGACGTCGGTGTTGGCGCTGGCTTCCTCACCGATCCCGGCGACGGCCAGGTAGACCGCGTAGCCGAGGCCACCGAGCAGGAGCACCGCCACGACGACGGCGGCGACCAGGATTCCGAGCAGGCGGCGCCGGCCCCACTCCGTGGCACCTTCGGCCTTCTTCGTGGCTGCGCGCCGCATCAGATGCAGCCCTTGCCGAGGATCCCGTTGAGCATGCCGGGCAGGACCAGGTAGGCGATCGCGCAGGCGAACACGACCACCACCGAGATCACCCCGACCTTGGAGGCGTGCGGCAGGGAGAACACGCGGCCGGCGATGATCGCGCCGATGGCGATCACGATGCCGAGGCCGAACAGGACGATGACGCCCCACAGCACGTAACTGGTGATCTCGTTGGTGGGTCCGACGGCACCCGGCGGCGCCTTCGGGCAGACCTGGGCGGCCATCGGGAGGAGAGCGGTCATGACGTCCATGGGTGGACTTCCTTTCTGGGTTTGCTTGACTCGGTGCGGGTCAGGCGCTTTCGCTGGTGTCGGTGGACAGGTGGGCGGGCTCGAGCAGCTGACGGGCTGCCGAGATGAGGGGGGCCGGGACGGGCCGGGAGTCCAGGCCGTTGACCGCGAGCTCGCGTTCCTCGGGGATCTCCACGCACCGGTCCGCGACCAGGGCGCGACGTACGGCGGGGCCGCCGGCGTGCTCGAGGCCCCGGGGCCACTTCTTGCGGCGCGGCCCACGCACGGCGAGGGCGATCTGCTCGGGCTGCCAGTGGTTGGCCAGCAGCTCGAGCGCGACCGAGGCGCGACGCATCCCGGGGACGGTGGCGGTGGTGACCAGGACGACCTGGTCGGCGGTGCGGACGGCCTCGGCGAGCCAGCAGTCGGTGGCCAGCAGCAGGCCGGCCTCCCAGCCGACGTCGAGGATGGTCAGCTGGGTCTCGTTCTCGGCGTCGATCGGCAGCGGAATCTCGTCGACGCCGGCGAGCACCTCGCTGGCCCGCTCGAGCAGGACGTGGTCGCGCTTGCCCTGACGCCAGTCGGTCGGGTGCAGGCCGAGCTCGGCGGTGCTTGCGGCGGCGAGACCAGAGGCGGTGACCGAGCAGCACTCGATCACCCGGACCGGGCCGGCGGCAGCCAGGCCGGCAGCCAGGGCGATGGTGCTGGCCCCGACCGACCCGGCGCATCCGATCACCGCGATGGTGTGCTCCCCCGCGGCTGGCGACCAGTCGTCCGCGGCGGCGGGGCCGCGGCCGCGGGGTCCCTTGCCGGCGCCGACGCCGGTGCGGAACTCGCCGGCGTTCACGGCATCCCAGGCCCGCTTGAGCTCGTCGACCCCGACCGGGCGGCTTGAGATCTGGGTGCTCACTGGGCCTCCCCGATGCCGCCGCGGCGGAACTCAAGCGCGGCGCGGACCTCAGCCGGAGTCAGGCTTGCCAGCTGTGCCTTGGCGGCCTGGACCTCGTGCAGCTGGGCGACGCAGCCGGTGAGCTGCTCGATCGCCTCGGTCTCGCGGCCGGCGATCGCGAACAGCTCGGCAACCTGCTCCGGCGTCCGGCTCTCGCGGTCGTCCTGGGTGTTCGTCATGGGCTTCACCACCTCCAGTCGCCTATGTGTAGTGGGGCGGTGGGAGCGATCACGGTTGCGCTCATTCGTCATGGCCGAACTTCCTCGGGGCGGCCGCGGCGAGGGCGCGCATGCTGCGCGAGCCGCGGCGACGGACGGTTGCCTCGGACACCCCGACCCGCGGCGCGACCCGGCTGGACACCTCGTTGCTCAGCAGACCGCCGTAGCCGCGAGCAAGGTTGCGGGTCTCGACCCGGTCGGCCTCGTCGACCAGGCACAGCAGCAGGTACCGGTCGGCCGGGCTGATCACCTGGTTCTCGCAGGCCCACGCCAGCAGCTCCAGCAGCTCCTCGGTGGCCGACGGCTCCTCCTGCTCCGGGCCGGCGTCGGCGAGGATCTCGGGACGGTGGAACAGGGCGCCAGCAACCCGTTCGGTCGGCATCGCGGCGGCGCTCCACACTCCTGCGTCGCCGTCGGCCAAGTCTCCGGACGAGAAGAACTCCACGAGGGTGGTGTTCGCCCACGTGCGGTCGGCCCGGGAGACGTAGAAGAAGTCCCCGACCTCGCGGAGGACGCCGACGCGAGTGTTGATCAGGATGTTCGCGGCGACCTTGCGCAGCCGGCGCCACTTGAAGGTCCGAACCTCGATCCACAGCTGGGAGGCCACCAGCTCGTCGATCCGCTCGACGGCCGACCAGGAGCCTGCCGCGACGGGCTGGCTGTCGCGGAAGACCTCGCGGGGAGGGAGGGTGCTCAGCCAGCCGGCGAGCCGGCACGCGCCGGGCAGCAGGCACTTGGCGAGCGCGGCCGCAGCAGCGATGTCGTCGCCGCCATCCGGAGCCGCCAGCATGGCCAGCGCCAGGAGGACCTCGTCAGAGGCTGCGCTGTCCACCGAGGGCAGCCAGGCCCGGAGGTCGTCGAACTCCTCGACGACTCCAAGCCGTGGATCCGCGGCCACCCAAGCCGGCCACTTCTGGCGGGCCTGGTCGAGCAGTTCGCTGTTGTCGTCGAGGCCGAGCTGGTCACCCACACTCATCGCACTCGCTCCCCTTTCGTCCGTGGCTGTGCACGGCAGAAAGGTCGCGAGCGGGCGTCCCCGCATCCGTCCCCCCAAACCCCCGATTTGGAGGGGGGACGCAGAGGAGGGACGCGCGTTTCCGCAGGTCAGAGGCCGTCCCCCCGAAAATTGCAGAAACTTCTTGACCAGGGTGGCGCGGGGCCTATTCGTCGAGATGCGCCGAACGTTTCCAAACGCGACGCACCTACCTTTCAACACAGAATCGGTAGGGATTCGCTCCGCGGCAGCGCCCTGGTGACAGACGGACGGGTGACCGCGCGGGTCGAACCCGCCGTGTCGCTGCGCGTTGCTACCTTGAGCCGTCCGTCGAACAGTGGAGTCGTCCGTGAAGCACCAGCTGCAGTTGTTGTGCCCCGGTGCCTTTCAGTCGATGGCCGCTGCGCTGGCGATCGCCGAGTTCGGCCCAGGTGTCCAGGTCATGGGCGCTGGCAAGGACGGCGGCCGCGATCTGTACTTCGAGGGCAACCTGAAGTTCGCCTCAGCACTCGAGCCCTCAGAAGACACCTTCAGCGGTTACACCGTCTTCCAGGTCAAGCATCACGACAAGATCTCCGACTCGGAGACCACCAATGCCTCGTGGTTGTGGGGAGAGGTCAAGAAGGAACTCGACGCCTGGGCTGAGTGGGATAGGAAGGACCCGCGCGATCCCCTGCCCGATCAGCTCGTCTTCATCACCAACGTCGCACTCACGCCCGTTCAGAACACGGGCGGCCACGACGCCATCCGCAAGAACATCAAGGCCTACCGCGACAGACTCAACGACCCCAGCCGCGACATCGACGATCAGGATGCAATTCTCGATAGGGTCCAGCGGCGCAAGCGGATCGCGCACATCAAGACGATCCGATTCTGGGACGGCAACCAGCTAGACGCTCTGTTGAGCACGCACGAAGGCGTGCGCCGCCGGTTCGACGCCTTCTTGACCGCCAGCGACGTCTTCACCTTCATCTCTGAACTCACGGGCAACATCGCCCTTAAGGACAGCGAACCGGTTCTGCTTGACCAGGCACGCACCGAACTACTCTCCGACGGGCTCGTGTACTTCGACGACGCCGGTGACCGCGAAAACCGCGGCATCCCGGTACACGAGGTCGCCATCGATCTCCCCGTGACCTTCCCGGGCGGAGGCCACAGGAGCACCGTGCTGCGGCATGTCTTCGAGCGGGGAGACAACCTCCTAGCTCGAGACATCACAGCTGTGGACGGGCCGCGCCACATCGTCCTCACCGGCCAGCCGGGCAACGGGAAGACCACGATCTCCAAGCTGATCGTGCAGGCATACCGGGTTGCAGCGCTCAAAGGCTCCACGGCACTAGCGGCCAACCACGACACCGTGATCACCGGGACCGTGGACGTGCTGCGGAGGCTGGGGCACCAACTCCCGCGGCACCGGCGCTGGCCGCTGCGCATCGACCTCGCCGACTACGCGGAGGAACGAGGCCACAAGCTCGACCAATCGCTGATGCGATACGTGGCCGAACACATCAGCAAGAAGTCGAACCATGGCACCGTCACTCCCGCAACGCTGACCTCCTGGCTGCGCGCTTGGCCCTGGCTAGTCGTATTCGATGGCCTGGACGAGGTCACCGAGCCAGAGACGCGGCGCACGGCGATCGAGCGCGTCGTGGAGTTCGTCAACAACGCAGAGGGAGACCGATGCGACCTACTCGCCGTCATCACGACCCGCCCGGTTGGCTACACCGAAAACATCGACCCGACGTCGTTCGAAACCATCGGACTGGACGACCTGACACCCGCTGAGGCCGTCGCCTTCGGAACTAAGGCCGCCCAAGTACGCCTTAGCGGCGACGACGAGCGGATCGGCAAGGTCGTCACGGCCCTTCGGAACGCTGCGCAGGATGAGAACCTCGTCAAACTGCTGCGGACGCCGCTGCAAGTACTCATCCTGTCGATCATCGTCGACGGCGCAGGGACCATCGCACCAGACCGGTACAGCCTGTTCTGGAGCTATTACGACACCGTCGTACGACGAGAGCGCAACAAACCGACGATGGTCCGCACGCTCCTGACCAAGTACGAGCCGTTCATCCACCAGCTTCACGAGCGCGCCGGCTTCGTGCTTCAACAGCGCAGCGAGACGGCCGACCACTCCACGGCTGTTCTAACAGAGCCGGAGCTGCGCGACATCGTCTGGCACATCCTCAACGACGCCGAGTTCAAGCCCGACGGGCACCACTCCGACGTCCTGGACTCGATCATTAGGTCTGCCACACAGCGACTGGTCCTGATCGCGCCCCGGAACGACGGCTTCGGTTTCGACGTGCGCTCACTCCAAGAACTCATGGCGGCCCGGCGAATCAGCGACGCGCCCCTTGAGACCCTGATCAACCGGCTACGTCTCCTGGCCCCCAGCCCACATTGGCGCAACACCTGGTTGTTCGCGACAGGAAAGATGTTCGCGGAACCTCGCGCCCACGAACATCAGGCCGTGGTCGAGCTCATCGAGACGGTCGACCAGGAGGCTCCCGAACGATTCGGATCGCATCTACCGATCGGCCCCGAGGTAGCTCTCGACGTCCTTGACGACGGTATGGCGCGCGCATGGCCGAACTGGAGCCGCCGCATCTTGGCTCACGGGCTCCACGTACTGGACGCGCCCTCTACGTTCAACCTGGACCGGTCGCTACGCATCCTTCTGCGCTACGCCGACAGCGGTGCCGAACAACGAGACGCAGTAGCACGAATGATGCGTGACGACCTCACAGCCACCGCAAACCGTCTGACGGTCGCCAGCGCGGCAGAGATGGTGTCCGCCATCGAGCACGATCTGCAGGTCAACGAGCGCACACTGGGACTCGGCTTGGTCCTGAACCAGCTGGCCAGCACTCCCCCCCCCCTGCCCGCCGGGCGTGGACTGGACAGCGTTCGACGACGAGCTCGACACCAGCCCCCACCCCGCCGCTCTCGACCCTGTCATCCGTGGCGCTGCCGCCGCGATGAAGGCAATCAAGGACGAGGTCTTCGTCGAGGAGCACGAAGCCGACCTCATCGCCTGCCTGAACATCCCCGAGGCGGCAGCAGTACTGAGCGCAGCTGTCGCTCACGTGCTCCCCGGCGACGTGTCCCTGTTCCTCCAACTCAGATCCGTGCTCTCGCAGCGCTTCCGCGCCCCACTCGCCGACTGCATCCTCGCCTGACTTCCTGCCGGACCAAGCGGCCGTCAGGCCACGCTGTGTCGAGGGCGAGCTCGCAGATCGGCGGACCCCAGACCGCCAGAAGGGCGGGCACCCAGGTCACGTGACGGGCCAGCTGGCCCCCCGAAGGCGAGCGTCTAGGTCCGCGCGATTTCCTATTCATCAGCGCAGGCGAGCCACCCCATGCTCTACTTCTCGCGATCCCCAGGTGACCCGAGACGCCTGGGGCTCTTTCACGTCCAGCAGCGGCAGCACGAGCAGCTCCGCTCGGCAGGCCCGGTACCTCGGGGCGCGCTCGGGCAGCGAACGACACAGGTCCCCTTCCTGCTGAGAGGACGAGACCTGTGTCGGTGGGTCGGTCGGCTAGTACAGGGTCACTGGGTCAGCACCTGGGCCTCCCCGATGCGGATCGGGAGGGGCTCGGTGGCAAGGTCGAACTCGATGGTTCCGGACTGCCCGCCACCGGTCCACTCGACCACCCAGTGACTGGCCGCGGTGACCTGGTACGCACCCTCGGGCTGGTCGGTCGACATCTTCGCGTAGCGGTGCCCGCAGGTCGGGGAGTCCTGCTTGCCGTAGTGATCGGCGTACGGCGTCCCCTTGCCGGTGCAGGTCACCTTGGTGCCGTCGCCCATGTTCCACACGATGCTGGAGACGCTGGCGGTGGCGCTGACCGAGACCGGCCCTTCGCTGGCGGACGCGGTGATCGGTCCGAACGTGTCATCGGTCGGGCTGTCGACCCACATCCACACCGGCAGACCAACGAGTCCGATCCGGTTGGGGCCGGGCTCGGGAACGATGCCGATCCTGATCGGATCCAGGTCCATCGACGCGATCGCGCGATTGGCGAGAACCACCGGGTCGATCGTGACCGTGCCGTTCTGGATCCAGACCGGATCCCATGAGGAGCCTGGGGGCGGCCAGTAGCAGATGTGCCACGCACCATCCTCGTTGCTCTGTCCAGGGGGCGGCAGTGGGCCCTCCCCACCCGGATCCCAGACGTCGCCGACCCAGCACTGATGGCTGCTGCTCCATACCGACCCGCCGGGGCCAGTGCACGGGATCTCCCTACCGTCTGAGGTCGAGCAAGTCGACGAGCCACCGGTGTCACCGCCGTCACCGCCGTCGTTGCCGCCATCCTCGTCGTCACAGACAACTTCGCCGGTCACCGGGTCCGCTGTGCAGTCAGCGCTCGCGGCGGAGGCGGTGACGAACACGATGACGAGCGACCCTGCCAACGCCACCAACAGAGCAATGAGTCTCCTCAGCATGGCTGGTCCCAAAGCAGGTCCGAGTCGGAGACCTTCCACGCACCCTTGTCCTTGACGAGCGTGTACTCAACCGGGGCGGGGTTGCGGAGCGGGTTTCCGTTGGGGTCGGTGAAGTCCGGTTGCCTGATCGCCCCGTCGTTCTTCCAGGTGACCCTGGTGCGGTCCTCGCAGTCGATGATCAGGATCGAGGTCCCGCGATTCCGCGGCGCGTCGAGCGTGTGTGCGTACTCCCCGGTCACCGTGACGTTTTCATTCATCATGCTCGCGACGGTGTGCTGCAACTGCAGAAACTCCTCACCGGTCGCGACCGGATTGAGCGCCTTGAAGTTGATGTCCCGCTTCCGGTAAGCGAGGTCGCGTACCTCGAGGTACATCGCCAGCTGGGCCGCCGCCTTCTCCTCGGGAGTCTGCGGCGTCGGCGCAGTGCTCGTCGGGCTCGAGCTCGGCGTAGCGGTCGGGGTGTCCTCGGCCTCGGGGTCGGTGCTGTCGTCCGAGCAGCCCGTGAGGGTGAGGGCGAGGGCGAGGGCCACTCCCCCGAGTGCGGAGTGGTGCTTCCTCATGCGGTGTCTCCTCCTATGTTGGGCGGCGCCATGACTGATCGCTGGCTGACGTCGGTGGCAATGTGCTCGAGGTGTTCTTCGGCGGCGTCGACGAGCTCGGCCAGCGAGCCGTTGTCGGCGGGGTCGATGCCGAACTGCTTGTCGGCGTTGTAGAGGGTGCGGATGGTGTCGCGCACGAAGACGGCCCTGGCCACGCGTCGGGCGTCGAGGTCTGGGCGGTCGCCGCCGGCCGCGACGTAGCGGCCGGTGAGCTCCTGGTCGAACGTGGTCATGTGCTGGTGCTCCCTTCCCGAGTCAGCTCGCGAGCCAGCCGTGGGTACTGATGATGGTCTTCGTGCGCTCCGACAGTTCCAGCGGGGCGTCGCCGTCGTCGGACCGGTTGCAGATCTCCTCGCGGAGGATCCGGTCGGCCTCGAGCTGGTCGCCCTCGGCCTTCATGACGTGGGCCAGGCACAGGCGGGTGCTCTCGCCGTCAGGGTCGGCCCGGTTGGCGACGTAAGCGGCGGAGCGAGCCTTGACCAGGTCGCCGGCGGCGAGAGCCTCGGTCACGACGATGAGGGCGACATCGGCGATCCAGCCGGACGCCATGAGGTCGACGCGGTCGGGCTCATTGACCAGCCAAGACCATCCCTCTTCACGCAGTTGGCTGAACGGCTTGGCCTCGCCGACCAGCTCGAGCGCGGTGCAGAGGTCGGCGACGCCTTCCGCGCCGCCCCGGGCCTGCCCGCGCTTGCGCAGTCGGAGGAAGAGGTGGAGGTCGACCAAGAGACCGTCGTCGACCTGGTAGACGTTGACGCCGCGAAGCTTGGTGGCGGGTGCCTTGTCGGCGTGGGGCAGGTGGGGCTCTCCAGTGGCCGGGTTGGAGCCCAGCCACTCGCGGACGGTGTTGGTGTAGTCGCGCACCTTGCCGGGGGTGATCCCGAATGCCTCGCCGATCTCCTCGCGGGTGGCTCCGTGCTTGCGGTGCAGGGCAAGGTACGCGAGGAGCTCGGTGAAGTAGGGCTTGCGCTTGGCCAGGGCCTTGCCGTGGGTGCGTGCGGTGACCGGACCGAGCAGGCTGAGCCGTGGACGGTCGCAGTCGGTCGAGAACCAGTCGGCGATGTCCTGGTCGAGATTGGGGTCGCTCTGCTCGACCTCGGCTCGGACGTGCTCGGGAACCTTCGGCGCCAGCGTCTCGAGGTCCTCCTGCACGATCGCGCTCTGACGGATGTAGTCCTGGTCGTCGCCCTCCAGGAGGGAGGACAGCGGCTCGTCGACGGCGTCCGCGGGGGTGTTGCGCGGCAGGGTGTACTCGCGGCGCAGTGCCCCGGACTGGTCGGTGTAGGCCTCCCAGCCGTCGGTGGCGGTCTCGTCGACCGGCACGGGGACGTCCTCGGCGACCTCGCTCTGTCCGTAGACCAGGGCGCAGCCGCGGGCCTCGTCGCTGGTGAGGCCGACGGCGATGAGGTTGAGGCTGGCTTGCTCGAGGACGACGCGGCCGGTGTTCGTCATGTGCAGGACGGCGCCCGGTGTGTTGGGGCGCTCGCCGGCGACGACGATGGAGGTGGCGGACTGCCCGACGTGGTCGGTGACCAGCTGCAGCAGCTGCTCGAGGTCCTCGGGGTCTCCGGCCGCCGCGTCGAGCAACAGCATCCGGGCCGGCCAGGTGTCGTCGTCGACGCTGCCGGTGCGTGCCGTGGACACGTCGGTGTCGTGTCGCTTCGCCCGGTCGACCGTGGTGACGGCGGCCGCGAGGGCCTCCGCGGTCGCGAGCGACCCGGCTGCTCCGGTCGGGTGGTAGCTGATCCGCTCGTCCATGGCGACGGCTTCCTCAGCCACGCCGATGCAGTCGACCTGCACGCGCCGCGACCACGGGTTGACGGCGAACTGTGCGGCGAGGTGGCGGGCGAAGTCCCGGCCGTAGGTCGGGTCGCCGCTGATGGTGAGAGTGGACAGTTCCTCGCAGTTGAGCAGCCACGTCTCACCGGTGTCGCTCATGCCGATGGTGGCCAGGAGCGGGTAGGGCGGCTCGACGTTCCCCGTGTCCGGGCCAAGCTCGTCGACGGCGGTGTCCGTGCTGACGTGCCAGTGGGTCTGGTCCGGGCTGCCCACCCAGGGCCCCGGGACAGCGGCCGGCGCGCTCAGGTGCAAGGTCAGCTTGCCGTGCGCGAGTTCCACGGCAGCGAGCGGCGGCATCGTGATGCCCTGCGCGCCGACGGCGGCCGCGAGGCGGCGCAGCGCCTCGTCCGCGAACTCCACGGTCGCCGCGGCCGCGGCACCGGTGGCGTTCAGGGTCATCTCGACAGGCGCGAGCTCCGGAGGCGGCGCGGCGATCGCGCGGCCCGGTGTCCGGTTCCGGTAGCCGGCGCGGCGGCGGGACCGCAGGGCCATGAGCAGTGCCCCGGACAGCAGGACGCCCCCGCCGGTCAGACCGGCGAGGACCCACGGCGCGTCGAGGATCGAGTCGTCAGCGTCGTCGACCTGGTCGATGTCGGCGGCCGGTGCCGCCGGCTCCTCGGCCTGGGGCGGCGCGTCGGGCACGGCCGTCTCGGGTACTTCGGGCACCTCGGGCTCCTGGGCGACCGGCGGCTCCTCCTCGGCCGGCAGGTCGACGGGCCGCTGGTCCTCGGGGCTGGCGGGCGTCTCGGGCTCGACGTCGCGCGGCTGCTGGTGCCGGGTGTCGTCGTGACTGCCCCCCTGCTCGGCGCCGGGGATTTTGAGCTTCCAGCCGACGTCGATGACGTCGGGGTCGGTCAGCTGGGCCCCGCCGGGCTGGGTGATGCCGATGGAGGCCTGGTAGATCTCGGGCCAGCGGTCGGCGTCGCCGAGCTGTTCTTGGGCGATCTCGCTGAGGGTGTCGGTGGGCTGCACCGTGTAGTCGTGGGCCGGTGCCTCGCCGTTGAGGGCGGGCAGCTTGAGTACCCAACCGGGCTCGAGGAAGCTCGGCTGCGCGCCGAGGAGGTCGCGGTTGAGCTCGACGAGTTCCTTGTAGCGGGCACCGTCGCCGAAGTGGTCCTCGGCGATCGACCACAGGCTCTCCCCCGGCTTCACAGCGTGGTCGAGCGTCTTGCGCTGGCGCTCCTGCTTCGTCTCGACCTTGACGTCCTGCTGGGCGGGCGCCTGGTCGGCGGCACCGGCGTTGACGTGTCCCACCGTCACTGGCGCCGCGGCGGCCGTGGTGATCGTGGCTGCCTGGGCGGCGATGGGCGCGGCGATGAACAGCAGGGCGGCGAGGCCGATGAGGCCGCGTGCTGCGGCCTGAGGCCGGCCCAGGCCCGGCAGCTGGGGCGCCTGGACCTTGCGGAGCCGTGCGATGGCCTCCACGACCAGGCTCAGCGCCATGAAGGCCCACGCGACCCAGCCGATCACCTTGAATAGGCCGAGGACGAGGGTGCCGTCGTCGGGCGCCAGGAGCGCGTTCTTGATGCCGTCCAGGTTCGGGGCGTGGTCCGGGATTGGGCTGGCACCGATCGCGAGGAATAGTGCGGGCAGCCCGAGGACGATGCCGAGTACGGCGGCAGAGGCTGCGAGGCCGGTGAGCCGCTGGCCCAGGGTGGGATGGGTGGTCATCTCTCGATGCCTCCTTCGGCGCGGATGAGCCGCGCGGACGCCTCCCCGGTGACCTGCATCGTGTCCAGGCCGATGATCCCGAGGAACTTGCTGGTGTATGTGTCGGTGGTGGTGACGATCAGGGTGTCGCCGTCGACGACGCGGACGGTTCCCTCCACGCCGGCGGCGCGGAGATAGTCCATGGCGGCCGTCTTGGCGGCGGTGAGGTCGACGCGGAGGTCCTCGCCGCGGACTGCGGTCGAGCCCTGAACCTCCTGGGCGCCGGTGCGGGCGGCCTGGGCGGCCGCGCTGCGGGCTTGCTGCTGGGTGTGGACCTTGCCGCCGAGGTCGACGGCCATCCCGACGAGGATGATCATCGCCAGTGCTGCGGTGGCGAACCAGACGCTGATGGAGCCGCGCTCATCGCGCGAGCGCGGCGTCATGAGGCAGCGGATGCGGTGGCTCATCATCGGCGCTCCCGGTAGGCGTCGACGGGGCTGCTGGCGGTGGCAGTGATCGTCCGGGTGCCGGGCAGGCCGGGGATGCTCAGGTCCGCCACGTCGACTTTGCAGGTCACGGTGGCGGTGACCTGGGCGGTGGTTCCCAGCGGGGCGTTGAAGGCCGCAGCGTTGATCGTGATGTTGGTGGTCGTGCATTGCAGGCCCTGGTCGTTCAAGCTGCTGGTGGCCGCGGACTTGCCGGAGGTGATGGCTTCGCTCTGAGTGCGCTCGATGGAGGCCGCTCGAGCTGCCTCGTAGGCGGCTGCGTCCACGGACTGCTTGGCGATCTCCACGCGGCCGCCGAGGATGATCATCGCCACGAACAGGCCGAAGGCCGGGACGCCGATCGCGGCCTCGATGGCCACCGACCCGCGCTCGTCCCGGCGCCGGCTGCGTGTGCTGGTCCGCCTCGTCTGCCTGGTCATTCGGTGAGCCTCTCGACCGGGACGCTGGCGCTCTGGGTGACGGTCACGTGCCAGCCGGGGATAACGCTCATGGACTTGCCCGTGACGGTGATCGTGGCGGTGGTCGTGGTCCGTGATCCGGAGACGCTGGTGGAGGTCATCACGTCGGAGCCTCCGGCGTCGTGGAGGAAGGTGTTCGCCGTGGCCACACCGGCGTCGCGGGTGCCGGTCTCGCTGCCTGCCTCACGGGCGCCCTCCTGCGCGGCCGCGAGCGCTACCTGCTTCGCGTGGTAGTACAGGGCGCCTTGGAGGCCGAGGAACATCAGCAGGAACAGCGCGGGCATCAGGAAGACCATCTGGATGGTCACTGAGCCGCGCTCGTCCCGGCTGCGGCGGTGGAGGCTGGCGAACATGGCGGCCTACTTGATCTTGGCGGACTCGCTGGTCACGAAGAACTTGATGGCCGCGACGACGATGCCGACGATGACGATCACTGCGCCGGCCCACAGGACCTGCTCGATCGTGACGGAGCCGCGCTCGTCGCGCTGCCTGGTGACGCGGTCCTCGAGGGAGGCGAGCGTGGTCAGCGCCGCTATCTGGAGGGCGATGAAGAGCTTCAACATCGGGGTTCTTCCTTCCTGGTTGTTCGGTTTGCGGTCTGGGTGGACCCGGGTTCTTGGGGTCGGTGTTAGGTCGGTCAGGTGGTGAAGCGGAGCAGGGAGGGGGTGACGAGGATCGCCATGAAGACGATGCCGAGCAGGCTGGCTGGGATGTACATGCGCTCGGAGGTGGCGTTGGCCTTGCCGACCTCGGCGCTGAGCATCGCCGAGCGGAGTGCGGCGGCGCGGGCCCGGAGGTTGTTGTAGATCTGGGCTCCGTCCTGGCCGGACTGCTGCATGATGTCGGCGAGGTCATCGAGCTCGGGGACGGCGAGCTCGTCGGCGAGACCGTGCAGGGAGTCCCAGGGTGCGCGGGTCATGTAGCGGGCGCGGCGCAGCTCGCTCTCGATCCGCTTGAAGACCCACTTGTCGCCGACCTCGGCTGCCGAGCGCAGCGCCTGCTGGCCGCTGGATCCGTCGCGGACGCCGGTGGCCACCATGTCGATGTAGGCGCCCAGGGCGCGGCTGAACTCGATGCGGGCCTTCTTGGCGTCGTCGGCGGCGTTGTAGTTGGGCATGAACCAGAACAGGGCTGCCAGGGCCAGCGAGCCGAGCGTCGGGATGGCGAACGGCAGCGGAAGGCCGATGAGAGTGAAGAAGGCGGCCAGCAGCGGCGGCATGATCAGGCCGAGCAGTGCCCAGACGACCTTCTCGCCGTAGAACCGGGTCTCGCTGATCTGCAGAATGGCCAGGTCCTTGCGGGGCGTGTGCGCCGAGGCGCCGCCGGGCAGGTTCTTCATCGCCCACAAGCCGATCCGATCGACCGCCGAACTGGTGCCGGTGTCGGCGTCGGGGCCGGGAGTGTTGCGGCGGGGTACGACGTGGTCAGGTGAGAGACGGTCCAGCGCGTCGACTAGGTCGGGGTCGGAGGGCGCAAGGCGCCATACGAGCAGGGCGAGGGCCAGCCCGAGGAGGGTGCCGCTGGCGAGCGCGATCTGCAGGCCGGTCATGCGAGCGCTCCTTCCTTCTCGCCCGGCGCCGTGCGCTGGGCGGCGCGGTGCGCGTTGCGGGCCTGGAGGTCGAGGAACCGCGGGAGTGGCTTGGCGACGGCCATCCGGCGCATCCACAGCAGGGTGGCCACGTAGGCCGAGAGCAGGACGGCGAGGATGACCTGGCCCAGCGGGGACCCGTAGGGCTCGATGTAGTCGCCGGTGAAGGCGAGCATGCCGAGCACACCGAGGGTGATCACTGTGACGGTGCGGGCGGTGGTGCGGGGCTTGGCTTGGTCGGCGGCGATTTGGCGGCGGGCGCGCACGTCGGAGGCGACGGTCTCGGCGAGGGCGTCCAACGCCTTCGACAGTCCAGCCTGGCCGCGGCCACTGGCTGCCAGGATCAGCTGGCTGGCCACGACGTCGCCGGTAGAGTCGTTGAGGTCCTCGGCGAAGGCGCGCAGCACGTCCTCGGTATTGGCGGTGTTGTTCCACAACCGGGAGACCATCAGCCCGACCTCACGCTCGATCGGCGCCGGCGCGGACTGCAGGGACTTGATGAGCGCCGAGCGCAGGGACTGGCCGGCGGTCAGCTTGCCCGACAGCGACCGAGTCCACTCCTCGAGCGCCTCGAGCTTCTCGATGCTCGCGGCCGCCGGCGGGGGCGTCAGCAACAGCGGGATACCGACGATCCCGGCCGGGACGAGCACGATCGCGATCACCCAGCCGGTCACCAGCGCGACCAGGAGGCCGGCCACGGCTCCGCCGACCATCAGCATCCGGGTGCGCCGGTCGAGCCGGACGAACCAGTTCCCCAGCCGCCCGAACGGTGTGACGGTCCGGGCGGGCCGCGGCAGCTTGGGCGGCGCGGGGATCAGCGCGTAGACCATCCCGATCAGGCCGATGACGATGAGCGCGCCGAAGACAGCGGGCAGGAACGCGGTACTCATGACGTGGCCACCCCCGGGTTGGCCTGGGACTCGGCCTTGTACGCCTCGAGGTCGAACCCGTGCCGCGCCAGCTCCTGGGCGAGGAAGCTGTCGAGCTTCCCGGTGGCGACGGCCTGGCCGAGCTGGTTGGGCGCGAAGATCGGGGTGGTGGCGTATCCCCTGGCGGCGTCGATGCTCGGCTGGACGACCAGGACCTCCTCGACCCAGCGCTGCTTGCGGAAGGTGCCGTCGGGATTGGGGACGACCTCCGAGCGCAGGTACATCACGATGTCGATCGCGGCAGCAAGCTTGCTGATCGCCAGCTCACGGGTGACCTGCGGGCCCTTCTCCATGGCGCAGGAGACGAGCTTCTCGATGGTGTGCTCGGCGCTGCGTGCGTGGGTGGTGCTGATCGAGCCCGGGCCGGACTCCATGGCCTTGAGCATGTTCCAGACCTCGGGGCCGCGGACCTCGCCGACGATCTGGCGGGCGAGGTTGAACCGGAAGGAGTGGTGGATGGCCTCCTCGAGGCTGAACTCACCGGCCTGGCGGCCGTCGATGCCGACCTCGCCGGATCCGGGGCGGTGCTCCCATGCGTGAACAATCTTGTGGCGGTCGACGAGCTCATGCAGGTGCAGCTCGAACTCGGTCTCGAAGGTGCCGATCATCTCCCAGGGCGGGATACACGAGCACAGTGCTCGGACCCAGGTGGTCTTGCCGCTGCCTTGGACCCCGGAGACGACGATGCTCTTGCCGGCGCGCACGCAGGCTGCGACGAAGTCGGCCAGGACCGGACTGCACGCCTTGCGGCCGTAGACCATCTCGTCCATCGACACCTCGCGCAAACCGTGGCGACGGATCACGACCGAGGTGTAGGCCATCACCCAGGAGCCGGCCGCGAGCCGCGCTCCGCCGGGCAGCCGGAGGTCCATGTGCGGCCGCGCCTCGGTGAAGGGCCGGTTCTGCCGGGCGCCGAGGTCGGAGACGAACTCACGCAGCTCGTCCTCGGAGTCGGCGATCGGGGCGGCCTCGACCAGCCTGCCGTCGACCAGCTCCAGCCAGACCGAGCAGACCGGGCCGCGGGCGATGACGATGATGTTCTCGACGTCCTCGCGCTCGACCAGGGGCTGCAGGCGGCCGAGTCCGAACAGGGCGGCGTGGAGGGCGGACTTGAGGGCCTTCTCCTGGCCCTTCGTCCACGGCGGCCGGCCGGTGGAGACCAGCGTCTCGGCCTCGGACTTGATGAGCTCCTCGATGACGTCGAGGCCCATCTGCTCGCGGTCTTCTTCGGTGACCCGGCCACCTTCCTTGTCGAGCCGGGCGGTCAGTCGCGACGAGATCTCGGCGCGATACTGCGCGATCAGCTCCCAGTCCAACTGGACCTCGCCGTCCGCACCGTGGATGTGATGGTGCTCCTCCGGTGTGGGCGCCATCAGCGGGCGCAAGCTGAACTCCGAGCGGGCGCGGCCGGGCAGCTGGCCCTCGCCTTCGCTGGTCCAGGCGCCGGCGAAGATCGGCAGTGAGGTCGGGTCGTGGGCCTCGACGCCCGGCGGCGGAGGCGGCGGAGTGCCGTTGGTGCCGCGGCCGCGGGCGAAGGGCGAGGTTTGCTCGCGGTTCGCGGCGTGGCGGGCATCGAGCCACTCGTCGGCGCGCAGCGGGTGACGATCGTTGGTCTCCTGGTGGTGTCCGTTGGTGCTCATGCGTGGCCTCCGTTCGTGGAAGCGAGGGCGGCCTGGTTGGCGCCGAGGATGGACTGGATTGCGGCGGTGCTGCCCCGGTAGCCGCGCCGCAGCCCAGAGGACTCGAACTTGCGTGGCTTGCGGGCGCCGTGGGAGTAGACCTCGGCCACCTCGGGCTCCCAGTCCACGGAGGCGACCACGGGAATCTGGAGCGCCTTGGCGATGTGGCGTGCGGTGTACGGCCGGACTCGGGCGCCGGTGGGCACCGTAGGCCAACGTCGCTCCTCGTCGACGAGCAGGACCCCGAGGCGAGACAGGCCACCGACCGCGGCGAACTGTGCACGCAGGGTCTTGGCCCAGCTGGTGGCGCCGGCCAGCGCCGGCAGCGAGCTGCGGGTGACGAGCAGGGTCAGGTCGGATGCAGCGATGAGCGGCTGGGGCCAGCCGACGAGGCCGAGTCGGCCGGCGTCGACGATGACGTCCTGACCGTTGCGCTCGAGGGCGCGCAGCTGCTCGGTGAGCGGCTCCCACAAGGGCAGCAGGCTGGGGGCCTGCTCGTGGGCCCGGATGCCGGGCAGGAACCAGGCCGAGCGCTCGGCCGACGCCTCGGGGTCCAGCAGCAGCGTCTCGCGGGGCAGTGCGTCGGCCAGCGTCCCCTCGCGCAGGGAGAGGGCGAGGTTGATCAGCCCGCCGGTCGGCTCCTGGGTACCGTGGAAGTAGCCGGCGAAGACCGAGGAGGATCCGGTCGGGTCGGCGTCGACCAGGAGCACGGGTCGGTGCCAGTTGAGGGTGAGCCCGAGCGCCGAGGTGGAGACGCCGGGCGAACCGCTGGCGGAGGCCAGGACTATCAGCGCCATGCCTCAGCGCTCCCGGGCGTCCAGGACGAGTGCGACCCTTCCGGTAGCGGCCCGGGCAGCCAGGTCGGCGGCCTCGGCTTCGGGGACCGAGACGTCGACGACGGTCTCCCCCGTCTCCTCCGCCCGGCTAACACCAACGACGGTGGCCTCGATCGTGACCGGCTCCTTGTCGGTGATCTCGCCCTGGTCGCCGGGTGTGGTGACGATCCGGACGACGTCGCCGCCGTAGAGCGGCTCCGAGGGCATCTGCGCGGGAGTGAGACTGATGCCCACCAGGGACTCCCCCTCCCCCGGCACCAGGTTGTCGGTGACTGCCTGCGCGGTGAGCAGAGTGCCGGCCCACAGGTCGACGGCAGCGCGGCTGCCCTCGAGCTCCGCCTTCTGGCTGCCGGGGACCGGCGTCAACGCCGGGTCGACACTGACCCGCACGACGGCGAGGTCGCCGGCCTCGATGATCTCGCCGCGCTTGATGTCGCTGCTGACGACCAAGACCTCTCGGGTGTCATTAACAGACGTGTACGCGTAGCCGGTACCTAGCGCACCAGCAGCGACCAAGCCTGCGCAGAGTGCAAACACCCACCGCCTGGGGCGTTGTCTGAAGGGCCGGTAGTGGGTGACGTGGGGCGTGGCCGCGACATCGGAGGGTGCTTCGCCCGACCGGTCCTGAGTGATGTTCATCGACATGGATCCCGAGTCCTCTCGTGTCTCGATCACCTACGTGTCAAGCCGGGTTCGGAGCGATCATCGCCAACCCAACTCGACAAGACGACACTAGTGCATTTCTATCGAGCGAGTGGATATCCACAGGTGACCAACTCCGAGATGTCATCGCCCGGGCCCTGACTGGAAGCTGTTGCGCGGCCCAGTCCCCCCGATGGGACCGATCAATTTCGCGCACCGAATGTCCGGATCTATGGGACCACAAAATCATCCGGTTCTCCCGGGGAGAACCTGTTCCTTGTGGATAACCGTCAACCCGGGGCGTTTGCGCGTTGTCTGCCCGGAGCTAGATCTCCTCGCGCTGCAGGCGTTGACGTTGTGCCTCGTAGAAGGCGGCGACGACGACATCAATAGGGTGCCCCGAGGCACCGGCGAGTTTGTCGAGTTGCCTGGCCGCAGGGAGCCGAGCCCAGCGGCCTTGCTCCCATGCGTAGTAGGTAGGCACAGCAACATTCACGGCCGCCGCCAGCTTGGGGACTGTCAGTCCGGCCTGCAGACGCAGAGCCCTGAGGTCGGGGATCTCACCGTCAATGTGAATGAGACGAAGGGTCGGGATGTCCAGTGCCCTTGCGAGCTTGACCAGGAAATCCGGCCGGGGAACGGACGTGCCGAGCTCCCAGCGCGAGATGCGCTCCCCGCCAGCAGCACCGACGAGACGCGCCAGCTCGTGCTGGGTCAGGCCCGCCTTCTCGCGTGCTGCCCGCAACTCCGAGGGGTCGACTCCGGTAACCATCAGCGACGAACACTAGCGACAGGGAGAACGATCACAGTTCCGCGACCGCGCCGAGGTGCTCGAACTCCTGGGCACAGTCCAGCCGCCAGCCGCCCCGGAGGCTGCAGCCGCCCCGGTGGACTGCTTCACCCCCGAACGCCTCTTGCTGATCGCTCGGACGCTCCTCAATCACAAAGGTGACCCGCACCTGGATGGCAGAATCCCCGTGATGACTACACCAGACCGCTACTCCCCTGCGGCCGGCTGATCGGGTGGGCTGCACGATCCTGGCGCGACCGGCGCATCGACGACCTCCTGGCGGCCGTCTCCGACCTCGGCATGACGATGTCCCGGTCCGCTGCCGGCGAGTTGCTCGACGAACGGGTCAAGTTCGTCGCTGAGCAGATGCGTGTCACAGAGACCACCGCCCGCCGGTACCTCACCGACGATGCCCTCGCCGGCATGGCCAGGGAGATCGTCTTCGGCTTCGTCGACGAGACACCGGGTGCGGACCTGATGAGCGCACCGCGGACCGCCGCGGTTCCCGTGAGGTTCGCCGGCCGGGTCTTCGCGGGGTTGGGCGAGGTCGTCCGCATCCTCCTCGTCGAGCGCGACGATCTCGAGCACACCCGCGATCGGGTGGCTCAGATCGCGCACGCGCAGAGCTATCTCGGACTGCTGGTCCATGACCAGGTGGCCACCACAGGCTTCTACGACGAGCCGTCGGTCCAGATGCCCCCGGCGCTTCTCCTGCGCGTGGCGCGCATCCTGGAGACCGCCGCAGACCTGGTGGAGGATGGCCTGATCGGCTACCAGGGGGATCCGGAGCAGAGCGCTGGGCTCCCATCAGCCTTCCGCCGGGACGTTCGCCTGATGCGCACCATGGCCGGGCAGGAGTCGAGCACGTGACGGAGACCGCAGCTCGAGTCCTCGCCCTGTACGCCCCGGGTGCAGGAGATCCCGCCCGACCACCGCGGCGGCTACACCCTCGGCCGAGACGAGTTGACCGTCCAGGACTCCGACTACGACCAGGCGCTCGCGGCCGCCCGACGCCGCGTTCCTGACGGGTGGCGAATCATCGCCCTGCGAGTCGTGCGCAGCTAGCAGCGGATCCGACGCTGCCGTGCCCGCCGCCGGTGCACTACGCGTGCCGGCCCAGGCCGGTGAGCTGGCGAAAGTACCTCGCGCAGCTGATCGCTCCCAAGGTCCGGGATCACCTAGGTGACCAAGCAGAGGAGGACCCAGATGAGCACTTCACCCGCAGAGCAGCCGGGCCCCGGCTTCGTCACCTTCACCCAGCAGGGCGACCGCGCCCTCGATCGCCTCGCCGCCGACCTGGTCGACCACTGCGACGGCTCCGCCGGCAGCATCGCCGACATTCTCGAGCAGGTGCTGTCCGCCGACATCGCCGAGCTTGCCGACAAGCTCGGCGAATCCCTCGTCTGCGGCGAGGCCGGCCCAGCCCCCGAGAGTCCCGACCAGGCAGCCCGTAGACCCCTCGGCGCCGACCGGTCCACTGCCGGCGGCGCTCCTCCCCCGCCACGCCGGATCGGCCGTTGACACGCCGGTCCCACGCGCGAGAGCTCGCCCGCCGAGTGACCACCTAGACTGACCTAGAAAACCCCCTAAATCTAGGTGAGTCTAGGAAGGTGGCGCTGGTGGATCAGAGCCCGTACACGCCCGGTGCTGGGCACAACCCGCCCGTCCTGGCAGGACGCGACGGCCTTCTCCGTGACTGGCACTTGGTGCTCAACGACATTGTCGCTGGCGGCCGCGTCCGTGCCCAGGACATGATCCTTGCCGGCCCGCGCGGCGTGGGGAAGACCGTCACGGTGAGCGCGTTCGCGGACCTTGGCAAGGAGCAAGGCTTCGAGGTGGTCAACCTCCAGGCTGTGTCGGGCCACGCTGGTCTTGTAGAGGCGCTGCTCCAGCGCGCTCGCACCCGTATGGCGGAGGAGGCCGGCCCCTGGCAGCGCGCCCGCAAGGCCTTCGAGCGGATCGGTGGGGTCAACCTCAGCATCGCGGGCATCGGTGCCGGGATCTCTACCCACCAATCCGACGCCGCAGCACCGGGCCTGGACGCGGGAACGCTCGCTGACGCCCTGGCCACGCTGGCGGCCGAGGTCCGCAAGGACGCCCACAGCGGCGGCCTGCTGATCACCGTCGATGAACTCCAGGTCGCCTCTGGGCCCGACCTCGCCCTGCTCGCGGCGACGCTGCACCGACTCAACGTCGACCACCCCTCCGCACCGGTCCTCTTCGCCGGCACCGGACTGCCCTTCACCCCCGATGCACTCCGCAAGGCCGGCGTGACCCACCCAGACCGCCTCTTCGTGCTGGAGCCCATCCCGCTGACGCTCGAACCCGATGACGCCCGATACGCCGTGGTGGAGCCAGCACGCCGGGCCGGTGTCGCGTGGACTCCCGAGGCGGCTGCAGCCGTGGTCGAGGCCAGCAACGGCTACCCGGCCCACCTGCAGCTGTTCGCCCACGCCATCTGGACATCCGCGCCTGGGCCCGACCAGATCACCCTCGGCGACGTCGAAGCCGCACTCCCCCAGGTCGCCGACATGCTCGAACGCCGCACGCTTGGTCCCCGCTGGGACCGCATCAGCGATCGCCAGATGGAGTTCCTTGCCGCCCTCGCTCTGCACGGCGGGCGCGCCTCGACAGCGGCGATCGCCAAGACTCTCGGTCGCTCCCAGCAAGAGCTGTCCTGGCTCCGCGAGGAGCTCATCGAGGAGGGCGACGTCTACGCACCCAAACGCGGCCAGCTGGCGATGGCGGTTCCGCTCTTTAACCGCTTCGTTCTGAGCCACTACGAACGCACGCGGCCCGAGGCAGCGACCGAACTGCTGAGCCTGCAGAAGATGATCGCGAACGCCGGGCTGGATCCGTCAGCAGCCCACGCGGATCGGGACATGCTGCGCCGAAGCAAGCAGAACGAGACCCGCCAGGTGCCACCGCCCAGCGGCGAATCTGTGCGGCCGCGCTCCTGAGTGGCCGCGCGCACCGCTACCGAACGCGCGGACATACGTTCCGTTACACAACGCAGCCGTGTAACAGGCTGGGAGCGGGCCGGCACGGACCGCGACAGTCCGCGCGGCGCTAGAGCTGGCGGCGGGCCCGCCGCAGCATGAGGCCCTGTCACGTCGGGCAGCAGCGCGGCAAGGGACTGCGGCGGCGCGACGTCGGCCAGCTCGTCGAGCAACTCGGAGTCGTCTGCCGTCAGTGACTCCATCGTCGGGCGCAGTAGGCGTTCCACTCACTGGCCGCCGCGGCGAGCCGGCGATAGGCCTCAACATCCTGGGGGCGTTGAACCACGCGGCGGCGGACATCGCGACGCGCCGCGCGATCAGGGCCGCTTTGTCGTCCATGGCTCAGTCTCCCTCCCCACACACCTGGAGGGAGTCCCTTTCCCGTTGTTAACAGCCTCACCGCCAGCGGCGCGCGCCGGCCGGCGAGATCCGCGAGACTCAAGCCCAACCTCTCGGAGGGAAGGGCACCCGGTGGACGACAACGACCAGCTCGAAGCAGGCGGGCACGCGTCGGCGGCCCGCGAGCACGTCTACGGCTTCAACCGCGCCACGATGTGGGAGCAGGACCAGATCCCGGCTGAGACCTCCGCCCAGCTGGCGGAGTTCGCCGAGATCGCGGCCGCACTCCCCCAGGCATCATCGCAGCTTTCCAGCACGCTCGAGCAGGCTCTGGCTCACCAGGTGCTCAGCATGGATGCGATGACCGACGAGTCGGACCCGGCGATGGCGATCGGCGTCGCTCGCCTCCATCTAGAGGAGGCCCGCGGTCTCGCGGTCGACCTGCACAAGCACCTCAACGCCGCGCGCAACGCCACCGCGCACGTCATCAGCCAGGGCGCCGACGACGGCCAGGAGTCGATGCCCTGAGACCAGCCCTGACCCGGCCCCGCTGACGCATCAGCGAAGATTTCTTCGCGTCGGGTGATCGCCCCGACGGGTCGACCTTCCTTTGGTGACTGAGAGATGACCCCGGTCCACCAAGGAGCTGCCCGTGAGCACGCCCACCGATTCCCCGTCCGCGGCCGACCGTGACCCGGTCCAGGACGTCCGCGCACACCTCGAGCAGGCCCTGGCTGCGCTCGATCAACTCCGCGAGGTCCTGCCCCCTCCCACCGCTCCGCCCGCCCGAAACCGGAGGCGGTGAGTCGGCATGACCACCGACACCACAATGAGCGCCGCCGACGCCGTGTTCGAGGCCGAGCAGGCCGTGGGCAGGGCCCGATGGGTGGTGGAGGAGCTGAAGGAGACGATCGGCTCCGCGCTCCGCGTGCTCAACGACGCCGAACTCGACTCGGCCAAGGCCAAGCTGTCCGGGCGCGGTTCCTTCTACCTCGAGGCCGCCGGCGAGCACCTGGGACGGCTGCGCACGAGGTGCAACGAGATGCCTGACCTGACGCACGACCTGTTCGTACACCTCAATCGCGCGTCGCAGTCGGTCACCGACGCCCGTGCCCTCCTCGACCCGGCCGACACCTCCGATCCCGTCATCGCCAGCGAGGTCGCCCAACTCAAGCCGCACCTCGCGGTCGTCGGAGAGATGGTCACCCTGGCCAAGCCCGTCGCCCAGCTGGCTGCCCAGCACGTCGAGACGGCACACCAGGCCAGCCAGGACGTGACTGCCATGGGGCTGCTGGAGCCGGTCAGCCTGGAGCGGAGCATCGCGACCGCCGGCAAGGAGCTCGGCCGCGCCGACGAGGACGTGCGCCTGCTCGGCAACGTCGTCGACCACGCCGCGGCCAGCGCCCGTGAGTCGGCCGGGATCGCCAGCGAGATCACCGACAACGCTCGCCGGCGGATGTCCGAGCAGGCCCGTGACCCGATCCCGAGCCCCACCCTGCCGGGTCCCAGGACCCCGGGTCGGTAGAGCGAGCCATGGATCTCGACCCGGGCGGCCGCCAGCTGGCGGGCCTCATCCTCGACGCGGCTGGCCGAGGCGAACATGACCAGGTCGCCAGCCTGATTGCACCGCTCGATGCAGAGCGGCTGTGCTCGCTGGTGACGGTGCTGGCCGTCCAGGTCGACCAGAGCGCGCCGGCCTCCTCGGCAACCGGCCCGGCCGCGGTGTGCGAGCTGGCCATCAACGCCGCGGCGCCGATGTTCGGCACGACGCCGGAGGCGATTCTTAGCGCCGAACGCCGCCGACCAGTCAGCGATGCGCGGGCGGTGGCCATGACGGCCGCCCGCGAGACCGGCCTGTCCCTGCCGGCGATCGCCGAGCACTTCAACAAGGACCACGGCTCGGTGATCCATGCGGTCCGCCGCACCGCCGAGCGGCCCCGACTGGCCGACGCCGCGGCGCGGGTGAGCGAGCACGTCAACAGCCGCTACACCGCCCGTCTCCCCCGCACCGAGGAGAGCGTGGTCGACCTTCACCAGCGGCCTCTGGCCTCGACGTTCGAGCCCGATGGCCCGGTCGAGCACGCCGTGGTGGCGGCCGCGGATGCCTTCAACACCACACCGGAGGTCCTCCTGGGTGCCGACCGGAGCCGGGCGGCCGCCGATGCCCGGGCGGTGGCCATGACCGCCGCCCGGATCCACGGGCACAGCCTGCCCACGATCGCCCGGCACTTCGAGCGCGACCACACCACGGTGCTGCAGGCGACTCGGCGCATCGAGAAGACCCCGCCGCTGCGGGACCTGGCCGCCAAGATCGCCGCGGATCTCCCCGAGCAGCCGGCCAGCGCCAGCGCCGGCAGGCTGGAAGTCGACGAGCACGTGCCCGAGAGAGGCCCCCGCTCCCTCGGGTTGCGCGAGCAGCAGCGGGCGATCCCCGTTGCCGCCGAGCGGGCGCAGCTGAGGGTCGCCCGGTGAAGGCACTGATCGGGCTGGCCGCGGCCGCGATCCTCGGGCTCACCGCCGGCGGGATCAAGGCCGCCCTGCCCGAAGTCCAGACAGGACCCGAGCCCGCCGAGGGCAAGACCAGCCAGGTGCGCGCAGGCGCTCGCCCGCGAGGAGTCGTACGCCGCGGCCACCGACGATGCCCAAGGCGCTGAGCGCGGCCTGTGAGGCAACTGCTGAGAGCCAAGGGGCAGGTCAATGGACGAGCAGCTGACGCTGGCCGCGAAGACGCTGGCCCGGTGGTGCTACGCCCGCGGCATCGACGAACGCCTCCTCGGCTGCGGTGAGCAGCTGTGCAGAGTCGCCGTCGACCAGGCCCTCGGCCGCCCCGCCCCGGCGCACCTCGAGCAGGCACTGTGGCAACAGACCGCCACGCTGCTAGGCCAGCGCCGCGACTGGGACCGCGAACACCAGGTGAGCCCACCGACGCCGGCCGCCTGCCTGCCCTGCGCCGTGGCGGCCGACCAAGTGCCCCACCCACGCCGGCCGGCGCTGTCGTGCCTGCGGTGGCCAACTGCACCGCATCGTCGTCGACGAGGGCTTCGGCACCCATCCGTGCTGCGACCGTCCCGGTGAGAACGGATCCTTGGGCGTCCTCAAGCACACCGCGCAGCAGCTGGGAGCCACGCTGCTGGCGCAGTCGGCGTGATCGGGCCCGGGTCGCCAAGACGGATGCGCCGAGGGTGATCGCTCCCACCCCCGATCCGCACTTAGGAGACCAAGGAGGACTGGCGCAGCCTGTGCCGGTCCACGGGATCCATGGGAGTTCACATGAGTGACGCCGCTCGCGAGGAAGCCGCGCTCGAGGAAGAGGCTCGTCAGCGCGCCGAGGAGATCAGGGCCACCCAGGAGGCCGCCGCCCAGGCCGCGGCCGCCGACACCGGCCCCTCCCCCGACGCCGAGATCGCGCAGGTCCACCGGTCCGGGCGCCAGCACGACCACACCGACACGGCCGCCTACCAGCGGCCCCAGCTCGGCCGCCGCCGCGGCCCGCGGCGCTAGGGGGTCGCGATGGCAACCGCGCTCGCATCAACGGACGCCAGCCGCATCCCCGGCCGCACAACGGTCCGCTGGGTCGACTGCTCCCACAAGCTGGGTTCGCTGCCGTGCATGAACCACAAGCCGCACGAGGGCAACGGCCACGGCTGCGTGCACCACTCCACCTCCGGCTTCCAGGACGACGAGTAGCTCGCCGACCTGCAGCGCCAGAGAGCGTGCCTAGCCGTGGACCAGGTGCAGCCGCCGCCGCGCCGGCTGCTCGACGGCCGTCTCCAGGCGCTGCAGCCGCTCGAGCGTCATCGGATGGCCATGACGCCGGAGCAGGCCAGCCAGCACGGAGCCCAGCCCAAGGGAGACCACCAGCTGGTCGGCCGCGGCCTCCGCGCCGGCCTCGATCCGCCGGCTGGCTGCCGGCACCAGGTAGGTCAGGGCGATCACCGCGCCGCCCAAGATCCCCGGAGCGGCCCGGCCCTCAACGACCGACTGCACGATGCAGATCACCCCGACGACACCTCGCAGCGTCCACGCCAGCCGCATGAACGGAAGCCAGGCGAACGCCCGGGCCACGCCGCGGAACGACGCGCCCACCAGCCGCCACGGCGTCGTCGCCGCAAGCACAGCGAGCTCGAGCCGCGGCCGGATCGCACGCCGCCGGCCGACGGCATGAGCAATCGCGGCGGCCGCCTCCGCAGCGGTCACTCCTCCCCGGTAGGTGGCGTTGAACAGTCCGGGGCTGACCATGACAGCGCCATCCGCGATCGCCGCAGCCACCAGGGTGCCCGGACTCTGACGCCGGCGTACGAACAGGGTGCCGACGTCGACGCCGCGGACACCCAGCTCGGCGAGCACAGGCCCCATCACCTGGAGCTCAGCCGCAGTCGCAGGCCGCGACCGGGTCAGCGCCGCGGTCGCCGGCACCTCGAACTGGCCGAGCGCCAGTGCAACGAGCACGCCCGCTGCAGCCAGGAATGCGATCAGGCCGAGCGCCGGCGGGAGCAGGGCGCACACCACCACGGTGAGGACGAAGCTCACCAGCAGCGCCGGCGCCAGCGTCACCACTCTCAGCACGGTCATCGGGAACCTCATCATCACGACCCTCCTCCATCTGTCAGCACTAGTGCGAATCTCTTGACTTTATCCGCGATGCTCGTCCGGCGACCGCCATACGACATAGGCGAACGAGACCAGTTTGTGCCCAGCCGCCGACACGACCCCGAGTTATCCACAGCCCGCCGCGCAGCGGAGCGAGGACCGACCCGGACGTGGGTTCATGGGCCAGACCGACCTCCGACCGAAAGGAACCCCCGTGGACACCCTCAACGCTGACGGCACTTGGGACCGCCTCGGCTCGATCGCCCTCCTGCTGCACCAAGCCGCCACCCAGGTATGGAGCGACGCCGACCGGGCGGCCGCCGACTCGCCGCTGCACGACCTCGGCCTCGGTGTCTACCTCGCGCACTCCCAGGCCAGCGCCCTGCTGCCCGAGGACTACGAGCTGCCCGACGTCGAGGTGGACGAGCTCGAGGAGCCCACCCCGCTGCAGCTGCTCACCGAGGCCGAGGAGCTGACCCGGCCCCTGCCGCTGCACCGACCCGACCTGCACGGCTCCCAGCTGGTCGTCGACCTGTGCGACCTCATCCGGGAAGCCCGCGGCCTTGGCTACTGACCTGCGGCTGGCGTACGCCGACATCGACCAGGAGCTCTTCGACGTCGACCAGATCCCGATTACCGCGCGCGACGTGCGCAGCGTCGGCGAGATGCTCTTCGACGTCGACTACCTGGCGCGCCAGCTCCTCATGGACGTCGACGGAGACGCCGCCGGTACCCTGCTGCGCAGCTGGCCGACGATGGTCGCGGCCGCCGAGGACCTGTGGGCATCCCTGCCCGGTCGCCGCCCCGGCGTCGACGAGCGCGACCGGCCCATCACCACCCTCTCCGCCCAAGCCGCCACCATCGAGACCAGCCTCTCCGGCCGCACCGCCTGGCCAGGGCAAGGCCCAACCAGCCACCGCATCGACCAGATGACCCAGACCTTCCTCAACGCCGCCGCCCTGGTCCGCCGCTACGGCGCCGAGATCCCCCACGAGCAGCCCGACGCCCACCGCGACCTCGAGGCAGCACGCACCCGGATCATGCACGGGCTCTACCTCACCGCCCACGCCGTCAACGTCGCGCTCCAGCAGCACGGCCGCGACCGCGTCAACGACGCCCGCAGCGCCGGGCACCGGATCCACCTGGCGCAGCACCACTCCCCCTACGCGATCGCCCCCACCGGTGCCTGGATCGACCGGATCTCCGCAAGCGAGAACACCGCCCGCAGCTACCTGAGCGACCGGTTCGCCCAAGCCCTCGCCGGCGAGGCGATGCGCCCCGTCGACGACCCCGGCCGGCTCGCGCAAGCGCTGGCCAACTGGGACATCCAGACCCACCGCGCGCTGGCCCGGGAACTCGAAACGTCCAACATCCTGCTGATCACCCGCACCCAGGGCCTGATCGCCGGCGCCAGCATGGTCCTCGTCGACGCCGCCGCGACTGCCGGCGCGCTCGAGCGTTCCGACCGCCTGATCCCCGCCATCGCCGAGACAGGACGCTCCTGGAGCAACCTGGCCAGCCGCTGGGGCGACCTCGCTCCCCCAGGAGCCCGCCTCGAGGAGCCACTGGCACGCGCGGCCGCGGAGGTCCGCGCCGCGTACCGCCAGATCACCCACGACAAGACCACCTTGGCCAGCCCGGAGGTCATCGCCAGCCGCCCAGGACTGCCCCAGGCAATGCACGCCTCGCTGCGCGCGATCGAGGCCGGCTCCGAGCTCGCAGTCGTCGTCGCCGAGAAGGCCGACGCACCCGACCTCACCGGCCCGGCCCGAGCCCTGTCGCGCCGAGCTCACAACGACGTCGAGGCCGGCCTGGCTACCCCGCCTGCCGAGGGCGACGTCGTCTGGGTCTCCCCCGCCGACATCCTCGCCAAGCGCCTCGTGCCACTCCCCCCGCCCGTCGCGGAGACCCTGCGCGCGGCCAGCGACGCCACGATCGACGCCACAAGCTCGGCCTCCGCGGTGGTTACGGTGCACATGCCGAGCAATGAACGAGTCCCGGCGAGGGTGAACACGCACCAAAGCCCTACCGGGCGAAATGAAGTGGCACCACTCACCGCCGGTATCCCAGCCAAGAGCCGTGGCCGGTGACGACGCTTCGCGCCCATACAAGTCCGGTAGCACCGCAACTGAACCGCGCCTGCCACGAACTGTCGGAGGTGACTCGTACCCTCAAAGAGCCGGGCTCTCCAGGTTCCTCGGCAGAAGCGAGGTACCGGTGGGAGGCGGTAAGCAGGTCAAGTCGCAGCACGCACATCAGCGACGCTGGGATTGCCCTGATTCACCAGCGGGTCAGCGCCATGGATCACGTCTGGCATGAGCGCACAGTCGACGCCGGGATCGATGGCACGATCGAGTTGCGCGACCCCGCGACGGGCGAAGTTAGCAACTGCCACCTCCAGGTGCAAAGCAAGGCCCGCGACAACGACTTCCGCCGCCTCGGACAGCTGGTCCTCGACGGACTCCACCTCCCAGATGAGACCGTCGGGTTCCCGTGAGGTGCCGTACGCAGGGCAGCGCGGGTCGTCGCTTGTGCCAACATATGTAATCCGGTGCGTTGTGCGCTTGTTGACGTAGCCTTTTCCATCTCAAGTATGTCCCATCTCGGGCATACCGCCGACCACCGGTCAAGTCACGGAGTTCACCTTGGTTCCACGGTCTGAGGTTCGACACGACCTGTTCGGCGATCCCACACGAGAGGCAGTGGGAGACGTTGACGGGGCGCACTCAACCGACGCTTGGTCGCGTACGCTGGAGGTCCTCTCGCGAGCAGCAGACCATCCCCTGATGCGTGCATTCGACCTCGATGCCATTTTCACTTTTGACCGCAGCCTGCGCTACCTGTCAGTCAACGGCAGCGGCCTCGCCGCGCTGGGCCTCTCCCGAGAGGCCCTGGAGGGCAAGACCCTCTTTGATGTCTTCCCTGCAGAGACGGTCACCATGGCCGAGCCTTGGTTCCGAGACGCGCTCGCAGGTCGCTCGAACACCATCGACGTGCCCTTTGCGGGCCGAATCTTCTCTCAGCACCTGACTCCCATTCGAGACGAGTCCGGCCAGGTCGTAGCAGCAATGGGAGTCGTAGAGGACGTCACCGAGGCACGGGCAACGGCGCAAGCGCGCCGGGAATCCGAGGAACGTTTCCGGCTCAGTTTCGACCACGCCCCCATCGGCAAGGCGCTGGTCGAACTCGATGGGCGCCTGCGGCAAGTCAACAAAGCGTTCGCGAACCTTACGCGGTACTCCGAGCAGGAACTGCTGGCACGGTCGTTCCAGGACATCACCCACCCCGACGACTTCGACACACACGTGGATTACAGCAGTCGGCTGCTTGCCGGGGAGATCGACGCGTACGACCTGGAGAAGCGCTACATCACCGGGTCGGGTTCCACCGTTTGGGCGCAGCTGTCGGTCACATTGGTACGGGATCCTGACGGCGCGCCGCAGTACTTCATCGCTCAGATCCAGGACATCACAGATCGCAAGGTACGCGAGGCATCTCTTCGGGACATGGTTGCCATGCTGTCGCACGACCTGCGCGCTCCCATGTCGGTTGTCACGGGGTACGTCGAAATGCTTCTCGACTCCTGGGATTCACTGCGCGCCGACGAGCGCCGCAGCTTCCTGCAGAAGACGAAGGCAGCGGCGCATTCAGTGCAAGCGCTGCTCGAAAACACGTTGACGGTCTCGGAACTGGACGACAGCGGTCTCGTCGTTTATCCCGCGCCGGTGAGCGTGAGCGAGGTGGCTGGCGAAGTCCTAGACAATCTCGGTTTGACGTCGTCTATCACCCTTCGCGCAACGGGAGACACCACGGCGCTTGTTGACCGCGGACACCTGACGCAGATCGTTACGAATTTGGTGACCAATGCTCTGAAGTACGGCGCAGAACCAGTCGTCGTGAACATCCGCACGGACACCGATTCGGTTGCCGTCGAGGTGGCGGACGCGGGTCCAGGGGTGCCGCCGGAGTTCGAGCCACATCTGTTTGACCGCTTCACCCGATCTGAGGCGTCTCGATCGGGCCGGGAGCGGGGCAGCGGGCTCGGCCTTTACATCGTCCGGCGTCTTCTTCTGCTCAATGGCGGTGACGTCCGGTACACACCCCAGCCAGACGGGGGTGCGATGTTCGCCTTTCATCTCCCCCGGGCCGCACCACGCGCTCCCACGTCACGGCGCGGACAGTCTGTCCAGTGAAACAACTGACTGTGGATTGGGCGCGACTCATGGCTCGCGATCTTCGGGCGTGGTGGGGGTCGCAAGGCCGTTGAGGATCAATGCGCAGATCGCCGCTGCGAATCGTGCCGCATCCGCAGACGGATCCTCTGAGGGACCTTCGACTGCGGCGCTGAGGCCGGCGACGGTGATGGCACCGAAGACGCCCATGGCGACCGCACTCGGGTCGGCGACCCGGCGCAGTGACCCGTCGGCCAGCAGTTGCTCGATCGGCTCGTAGAACGCACTGCGCAATGCATCGGCGAGGTCGGGCAGCCGGGTGGCTCGCCCCAGGTCGCCCACCAGGGCCCGGCACAGGAACGGGTGCTCGACCATGACGGCCAGTTGCGCGGCAACGGCGGCCTCGAGGCGGCTCCGCGCGTCCTCCTGAGTTGAGACGGCGACACCGACCTCCCCTGCGATGAGGTCGAGCAGGTCACCCAGCAGGAATGCCAGCACCCCGTTCTTCCCGTCCAGGTGGTAGTAGATGGTGGCTTTGGGGATACCCGTGACCTCGGCGATGTCGTCGATCTTGGTGCCGTCCAGCCCCCGTTCCGCGATGAGCTCGGCCGCGCCGTACAGCTGGGTGGCCAGCTTTGCCGGAAGTTTCCTCATGACTCACCTCTGTTCTCTACCCGCCACGCCCGTGCAGGCTTTCGGGGTTGAATCGCCTCGGGTCTGATGGAGGCTCTCAATCCATGGAGGATGAGAGTCATGGCAGCACCCAGGAAGTACCCCGACGAGCTGCGTGAGCGGGCCACCCGGATGGCGGTGGAGCTCCGCCAGGACCCGGCGACAAAGCAGGGCGCGATCGCCCCGTGTCGCCGACCAGCTCGGCATGCACCCTGAGACCCTGCGCAACTGGGTCCGACAGGCCGAGATTGACGGTGGCGTCCGGCCCGGCACCACAACCAGTGATGCGCAGCGGCTGGCCGACCTCGAGCGCGAAGTCCGCGAGCTGCGGCGGGCGAACCACATCTTGAAGACCTCGGCGGCTTTCTTCGCGGCGGAGCTCGACCGCCCCACGAACAGGTAGTGGTCTACATCGACGCCCATCGCCACGACGTTGTCGACGGGCGTGAGGTCGGGGTCGAGCCGATCTGCGGCGTGCTGAGGAACGCCGGCGTGCAGATCGCCCCGAGCAGCTACTACGCGGCCAAGACCAGACCGCCCTCGGCACGCGCGATCCGTGACGCCGAGCTGGTCGAGGACATCAAGGTCGCCCACAAGGCGAACCTGGGTGTTTACGGCGCCCGGAAGATCCACGCCGAGCTCAACCGCGAAGGCGTCAAGGTCGCCCACAAGGCGAACCTGGGTGTTTACGGCGCCCGGAAGATCCACGCCGAGCTCAACCGCGAAGGCGTCAAGGTCGCCCGGTGCACCGTGGAGCGGCTGATGCGCGCCGAGGGCTTGCGGGGGATCCCGCGGGAGAAGTTCCGCAAGACCACCATCGGCGACGGTGCTGAGACCGAGCGTCCCGAGGATCTGGTGAAGCGGAAGTTCGCAGCGACCGGCCCGAACCAGCTGTGGGTGGCCGACTTCAAATGCCGACGTCGGCATTTGAAGTCCTATGCCGACGTTCGAACTATGCCGATGTTGTCGGTGATGGCGTTTGACAGCTTGGCCTTCG
>NZ_LMFI01000003.1:95836-206591 GCF_001426745.1 Nocardioides sp. Root140 | reverse complement strand
CCAGGAAGAGCCTCGGATGGAAGACCCCAGCAGAGGCCCTCGACGAGCACCTACGATTGCTCCACCAAGCTGGTGTTGCTACCACCGGTTGAACCCAGTCAGTATCGAGCGATTCGATACACCGAGCGACTCGCCGAGGCCGAGGCCGTCGCGTCGGTCGGAAGCCGAGGAGATTCGTATGACAACGCGATGGCCGAGGCGCTCAACTCGCTGTTCAAGGCCGAGTGCATCCGCAACCCGGTCATGAGCCCTAAGGGCGGCTGGAAGTCCGTGAGCGACGTCGAGATCGCCGCCGCCGAGTACGTCGACTGGTTCAACCACAGGCGCCTTCACGGCGAGATCGGGCTCGTCCCGCCCGCCGAGTTCGAGGCCAACCACTGGGCCAGCATCCGGCCCGAGCACTACCGTGAAGCACCCGTCCCGACCGGGGCTGGTTCCAAGTAACCGAGCCTCCACGAAACCCGGGGCGATTCACTTTTCACGTAGAGCTCGAACTCGGAGGTGGACCAAGAGGCGCCGGGCTTGTGGGCCTGGTTCCCACGATCGGCGGCATGCGCGAGGATGTCCGCCCTCGGGACAATATGCACGCTGGTGCGGCCCCCGAACCGAGTGCATCCGTTGACTCCCGGGTCGGGGTCGTCTCCGGTGCGGGATACCTGGTGAGGATCTTGTCGCGTTTGCGGGGGCTCAGGTTGGCGCACGTGAGGTCACCGTTGAAGTGGGCGAGCACGCGGTGATCCATCACCCTTCGCCACACCGGGGGGAAGAGGGCGAGGACGATCATGCCAGGCGTAGCCGGTGGGCAGGACCGGCGACTCCTCGAAGTCGCGCAGTGTCTGGTAGCGCCGGGTCGGGTTGGCGTGATGGTCGGAGTGCCGCTGCAGGTGGTGCAGGGGCACATTGGTCGCGATGTTGTTGGAGTTCCAGCTGTGGCTGGGGTCGACACGCTCGTAGCGTTCCTTGCCGGGTGCGCCAACCTTCTAGCGCACCATCCCGTAGTGCTCCATGTGCTTGACCACCTCGAGGAGCGAGAATCCCACGACAGCCTGGATGACGAGGTACGGCGTGATGCCGACACCGAGCCACGCGATCATCGCGCCCCACAGCACCGCCGACATCAGCCACGCGTTGAGCACGTCGTTGCCGATCCGGAACGGGTGCTGCTTCTTGCGCGCGTAGCGCTTCTTCTCGATGTTCCAGGCACTCTTGAGGGAACCACCGACCGTACGCGGCCAGAACTGGTAGAAGTTCTCGCCGTACCTGCTGCTGGCGGGGTCCTCCGGTGTGGCGACGCGGACGTGATGGCCCCGGTTGTGCTCGATGTAGAAGTGGCCGTAGAAGCTCTGGCTTTTGGTCCTTGCGGTGGCGGCGGACCCGATCACCGGCTGGGAGTGTACGTCAGGTCGTGGCTTCGGACGTCGCCGCTTCGACGGAGAGCCCGAGGTACCTCAGTCCGACCTCGGTGATCTTCCGTGAAGTGTCCTTGCGGGACATGGTGGGCAGGGCTAGATGGCTCACGGTGAGCCTCACCAGAGCCTCCGCAGCGTCCGCCACATCGTCGGCCTGCACCCCGGGCACGTGAGCCATGAGCCACCGTGCCAACGAGTTCGAGGCCAGTTCCAGCAGCTGCGCGGAGGTCGTCATCAGGGGGAGAATGCCCGTCGCGGTCGGGGAGGAATCGCGGTTGGCGATCAGCACCGCCCTGAGTAGAGAGCTGTTCTCAGCTTCCTCGAGCACGAATTTCACCGAGGCCGCGAGGCCGCGAGCAGCATCGGCGTCGTGGTGCGCGAGCACTCCTTCGATGCCCTCGATGAAGCGCGCCGCCTCCCTCAGGACGACGGCCTCTCCCAATCCGGGCTTGTCGCCGAACTCTTTATAGAGCAGGGCGCGTGAAATCCCGACTGCCTCGGCGATCTCACCCATGCGGACTCGCTCCCAGCCTCGATCGGCGATCAGGTCGTGAGCAGCCTCCACCACAGCCGTGCGGACGTGCTCGCGGTACCGATCGCGCATGGAGGGGGATGACACGGTGGACACGATAGCGACCGTGGTGCCCAACGGACTCATGTCACATCGGACCTGGCCATGACAATGAGATGCTCGTGCCTTAGGTTGGAACAAATCATGCAAATTGTCTTTAGGAATGAGTTCCATGGCCAGCTCGAGCGACGCCGTCGCGGTTCCCTACCCGCACCGACGTGGCGGCCACTGCGGCTCGGGCGCGATGCGCGACCTCCTCGAATGGGCCGGGCTCGGCTGGGAAGGCCCGCCCGACGAGGGCCTCGTCTTCGCGCTAAGCGGGTCGCTGGACCTCTCCTACGTCCGGAATGCAGCGCTCATGCCACCGGTGTACCTCGTGGGTCGGGGCGGGGACCTGGAGACCGATCTCCCGACACGACTCGGCGCCGTGGTCACCGTGCACGCCACGGAGGACCCCCAGGTGGGCTGGACCTACGTGCGCGATGCCGTGCGCGCCGGTCGCCCAGCCCTTGTGTGGGCCGACATCGCAGAGCTGCCCTACCTGCGCGTGCGCCTTCAGATGAGTCGCCATGACATCGTTGTGATCGGCTACGACGACGTGCAGCAGCTCGCGCACGTCGTCGACAACGACCGCGACGAGGTGCAGCTGGTGCCTTACGAGGCTCTGGCTCGGGCTCGCTGCTCCCGAGGATTTCCGGTCCCGACGCGCCACACCTACTTCGACATCGCCTGGCCCGATTCGCTGCCCGACCTGGCCACCGTCGCCCGGGCGGCGTTCGCCCAGGCGGCTGTCGCGATGACCACCTCGACCGGTCCCTCGATTGTCACCGGGAGGGACACGGCGACCGGGGCCACGGGGCTGGCCGCCGTCGACCTGTTCGCCGAGGACCTCGCTCGATGGCCAGAGGTCTTCCCCGACGAGGTCTTGGACCTGGCGCTCCAGGGACTCAGCGCATTCGTGGAGAAGGCCGGCACCGGCGGTGGGCTGTTCCGGCGACTGCTCTCCAGCGGCGCCGCCGACATCGCGCGTCTGACCGGGGACGTTCGCGCGAGCGAAGTCGCCAACGCTGCGCACCTCTGCGCGGAGACATGGTCACTGGTCGCGTCGCTGGGCCGGCAGGAGGGCCCGGCCCGGGGCCGGGCGGAGCAAGCCGCCCTCGCAGCTGCCGCCCTCCCGTCGCTCGAGCGGGACCTCGTCACGGCCCTCGGGGCGGCCGGCGCACTCCAGAACGCCGAGGTCAGTGCCTGATGGGCGACGAGCTCGACCCCCGGCAGGCCCTTGCCCCGACCGGGTTCATCGACAGCGACCACCACGACGTGCGCGACTTCACCGAGTCCGTGGTGCGAGGTGTCCAGGATCCGCGTGAGCGGGTCGGGCTGCTCTTCGCGGAGGTCCGCGACCGACTCCGCTACGACCCCTACAGCGTCACCGCGGCCCCCCCGACCTACCGCGCCAGCGCGATCCTTGACGGTGGCCCCACCTGGTGCGTCCCGAAGGCGGTGCTGCTCACGGCGAGCCTGCGCGCTGCGGGGATCCCGGCCGTACTGGGGTTCTCCGATGTCCGCAACCACCTCAACAGCGAGGCGCTGCTGGAGCTGATGGGCACGGACCTGTTCGTGTTCCACGGGTGGAGCGCGGCGTACGTCGACGGCCGGTGGCGCAAGGGCTCGCCGGCCTTCAACTCCGAGCTGTGCCGCCGCTTCGGCGTACCTCCGTTGGAGTTCGACGGATCGCAGGACGCCCTGCTCCACGCAGCCGACGGCGCCGGCCGCCGCCACATGGAGTACGTCCGCGAGCGGGGGATGTTCGTGGACCTACCGTTCGATGAGCTGATGGCAACACTGCTGGACACCTACGGCCCCGCGATGGTGCGCGGCTCGGGATCCTCGCGCCCTGAGGATCCCGCCTTCGGCGCCTGAGCACGGATGGACCGCGCCGCCGCGGTGGCTCCACGCAGCTCGCACACCATCGTGATGAGGACGTCCTCGAGCCGTTGACGGCCCACTTCGACGGCACGTGCGGGCTCCAGGTCACGGAGGTCCTCGAGCGGGACGGGAGCGCCGACGAACACGCTCACCTGCCGTCGCCAACCCCATCGCAACCGCCCGCTGTATGCGGGCAGGATCTCCTGGGCACCCCACTGGGCCACCGGGAGGAGCGGGACCGACGCCTCGAGGGCGATGCGAACCGCCCCTGACTTCATCGTCATCGGCATACCGTCCTCCCGCTTGCTGATAGAACCCTCGGGATACACCAGAAGGAGCTGACCACAGCGTGCCGCCTTCACCGCGTCGTCGTACCCTGCGCGTCCGGCAGCCCGGTCGACCTTGACGTGGCCGGCCGCACGGAACCACCTGCCCACGATCGGACCGTGGAAGAGGCTGTCCTTCGCCAAGAACCGCGGCACCCGCCCCGAGGCCAGCACCAGCTCCGCGACTAGCAGAGGGTCGATGTGCGAGACGTGGTTGGCGGCCAGCACTGCCCCACCCGACCTCGGGATCCCTGAGACTCCGCGCCAGTCCGGCCGGCGCAGCACGATCAGGAACGGCTTGCAGCTCAGCACGGCCACCCACCAGGCAAGGCCACGTCGCTCGGCATCGGTTTGAGGACGGTGAGGTGTCCAGATGAGCCGCATAGCGACGAGTGTAGACAAATGTAGCCCCAACGTCTCACGTGAATACAAATATGCCATCATGTCTCGTGCGTTGGCGAACGGCGGGTCATTGACTTTCGGCTATAGGCCACTCTCGTCACGACGACGACTTGATCCTGTATGCGAGAGAGACAGATGCGACGTTGTGCCTCCGCGCCCGTCGGTCTTGAATCTGAGGAGCTTTCCATGCGCGAACCGATCCGAGGCGCCTCCGGCGCAGGCGAGCAAACCGCCCCGGCGAACGAGGTACGCTCCGAGGGGGGCGCCATGTCGGCATTGGAGGCGTGGATCCGCTCGATGTCGCGGCCCGAGCCGTCGGCGGAGGGACGCCTCCCCTCGCACTCCCCCACCTGCGCGGGATGCGGGACGGAGAATCCTGCTGGTCTTGCACTGAAGGTCGACGCCACCGAGGTCGGCGTTCGCGCCGTGCACCGCTTCGACCACCGTCAGGAAGGGGCGCCCGGGATCACCCACGGCGGCCTGGTCGCTGCAGCGTTCGACGACCTCTTCGGCTTCCTCCTCTACCGGGTCGGAGAGCTTGCCGTGACGAGGTCCCTGACCGTCGAGTACCTCCGTCCGGTGCTGCTGAGGACCGACTACGAGTTCTCTGCCCACGTCCGGGACCGCTCGGGACGGCGGTTACACGTGGAAGCCGCGGCGTTGGATGCGGACGGCAACCCGGTCGCCACCGCACACGCGACATTCGTCGTCGTCGATGTTGAGCACTTTGAGCAGGGCAAGATTGCGGGCCGTTGATGACTCACCCGCCGATGAACGGCTCCAGCTCGACCGCTGGGTCGAGGTCGATTCCGTGGGCGGCCAAGGCATCGTGCAGCACTAGAGTGACGTGGCGCGAGAGGCGCCCCACCATGACCTCGAGGGTTTCGTCGCGCTGGTCGAGCCACCAGATGATTGTCGCGTCGACCATCCCCATCACGCCCACCAAGATGCCCTCGGGAAAGGTCTCCTCGGCCGAGTTGGTATAGCCGCGAGCCGCCGCAGCGATCTCGTCCAGCAATCGCGAGCGACCCATCCGAGCGCGGTGAAGGGTGCGACTCTGCCCCCGTGCGGCTAGGAAACGGAAGAGGTGAGGGTGGACGTCGGCCCAGGTGGCGCAGGCGTGGACCAGCCCCTCGACGACCTGTGAGGGCGTGCCGCGCCGAGTCAGGTGGGGCCGGACGCAGGCAATGAGGTCCTGCGCGGCGAGGCGTACCACATCGTCATCCAGGTCCTCACGGCTGGAGAAGTAGCGGTAGACGTGCGGCCTCGGGATGCCAGCCCGCTCGGCAATCAGGGCCGTGCCGGCACCCACTCCTGCCTCGTCGACGACCTGCAGAGCGGCGCTCGCCACCTGTTGTCGTCGCCGCGCCCGGACCTGATCATCGCGCGACGACCGGCGCCGCACCGTTGAATCCACCCATCGCCCGACCTCGACCACAAGAGGCAGCCTATGCGGGGTCGACGAAACCAACGACTCCCGGGTCCGCATGCATGGAACACCTTGTACCCAGGGCGACGGGTGTGGTCAGATTGGTACACCCTGTACCCGACCTGCCGGAGGCACCCCTTGCCCACTCGTCGCTCCCCCTGGATGGACAAAGACCTCGACGACGTGCGCGACCTGGCACGTACGTTCTGTGAGAAGGAGATCAAACCGCACATCGAGACCTTTATCGCCGACAAGCACGTCGACAGGGAACTGTGGAACCGCGCTGGTGATGTCGGTCTGCTCTGCCTGTCGATCCCCGAGGAGTACGGCGGCGGCGGCGGCACCTTCGCCCACGAGGCCATCTTGATCGAGGAGCAGGCACGGGTCGGCGACAGCTCCTGGGGGGCGTCCCTGCACAACGGCATCGTCGCCCACTACCTGTTCGCCTACGGCACGGAGGAGCAGAAGCAGCAGTGGCTTCCCAAGATGGCTTCCGGCGAGGTCGTCGGCGCGATCGCGATGACCGAGCCCGGGACCGGCTCGGACTTGCAGAACATCAAGACTAAGGCGGTGCGCGAGGGTGACGACTACCTTGTCAGCGGCTCCAAGACCTTCATCACCAACGGCTCGCAGGCCGACCTGGTGCTCACCGTGGTCAAGACCGATCCGGACGACCGCGCCGCCGGCATCTCGCTGATGCTGGTCCCCACCAGCACGGAGGGCTTCTCCCGCGGTCGGGTGCTCGACAAGATCGGGATGAAGGGGCAGGACACCTCGGAGCTCTTCTTCGACAACGTCCGCGTCCCGGTCACCAACCTGCTGGGCCTCACCGAAGGCCAGGGCTTCGTGCAGCTCATGCAGCAGCTCCCCCAGGAGCGGCTGTTGGTCGCAGTGTCGAACGTCGCAGCCATGGAGTTCTGCTTGGCCGAGACACTGGCCTACGTGCGCGACCGAAGCGCCTTCGGACGGCCGATCTGGGGGTTCCAGAACACCAAGTTCAAAATGGCAGAGGTCGCTACAGAAGCTCGCGTGGCACGGTCCTTCGTGGACGAGTGCATCCAGCTCCACGTCGGCGAGGGTCTGGACATCCCCACCGCCGCCATGGCGAAGCTGTGGTGCTCCGAACGAGCGCAGCGCGTCGCCGACACCTGCCTCCAGCTGCACGGCGGCTACGGGTACATGAACGAGTACCCCATCGCCCGCATCTGGGCCGACATGCGCGTCTCCCAGATCTACGCCGGCACCTCCGAGATCATGAAGGAGATCATCAGCCGGTCCCTGTGAGGACCGACCCGGCTCCGGCGGCACCGCTGGAGCCGGCGGGCCGGGCCTTGTGCGCCGAGCCCCGCGGGATCCTCCGCGTTGAGCAACGGCACATGACGCCCACTCCACCGAGGTGACACCCTCGACAGACATCGTCTGACAGGAGTGCCATGAGCTAGCGAGTCGCCCTCATCGACCGGGCATCGACCCGGACTCGGTACTCCTGGCCGACAAGTGGAGACCGCTCCACGCCATCCACAGCTGACCGCCCGCACGTACACCCGTCAGATCGGCGGCACTGCCGGTCCGCCGCCCCACTCGCGTCGAACACCTCACAGAAGGATCCACATCCCATGACCTCGGCCCACTACGACGTGCTGATCATCGGCTCCGGCTTCGGCGGCTCGGTGACCGCCATGCGCCTGGCGGAGAAGGGCTACCACGTCGGGGTGCTCGAAGCAGGCAAGCGCTACGACACCGACGACCTGCCCACCTCGTCCTGGGACACCCGTCGGTTCGTCTGGGCGCCACGGCTCGGCTGCTTCGGCATCCAGCGCATCCACCTGCTGCGCGACGTCGTCATCTTGGCGGGCGCCGGCGTCGGCGGCGGTTCGCTCAACTACGCCAACACCCTCTACCAACCTCCTGCCCCGTTCTTCAACGATCCACAGTGGGCGCACATCACCGATTGGCACGCCGAGCTGGACCCGCACTACCAGACGGCACGGCGGATGCTGGGTGTCACGCAGAACCCCCACGTGACGCCTTCGGACAAGGTGCTGCGCGAGGTCGCGCGCGACATGGGTGTGGAGCACACCTTCACACTGACCCCCGTCGGCGTCTTCTTCGGAGAGCCCGGCAAAGAGGTTCCCGACCCGTTCTTCGGCGGGGCGGGGCCGCGCCGCACCGGGTGCACCCAGTGCGGGTCGTGCATGACCGGGTGCCGGGTCGGGGCGAAGAACACCCTGGACAAGAACTACCTGTACTTCGCGGAGAAGCTCGGGGCCGAGGTACGTCCCCTGACCACCGTGGTCGACGTGCGCCCGCGCAAGGGAAGCGGGTACGTCGTCGACACCGTCCGCACCGGCAGGTCCGCGCGCCGTCGCCGCAACCGGCAGTCATTCACGGCCGACCACGTCGTCTTCGCAGCGGGCACCTACAACACCCAGAAGCTGCTCCACCGACTGAAGGCCACGGGCTCCCTGCCGCACATCTCCGCCCGACTGGGCACCCTGACCCGTACCAACTCCGAGTCGATCCTGGGGGCGAAGTCCCGCGATCGATCCAGCGACTTCACGCGCGGCGTGGCCATCACATCCTCGATCCACCCCGACGAGTTCACCCACATCGAGCCGGTGCGCTACGGCAAGGGCAGCAACGCCATGTCCCTACTCCAGACCGCGCTCACCGACGGGGACGGCCATGGGCCCCGGTGGTGGCGCTGGCTGCGGACAATCGCGACCCAGCCCTCTCATCTGACGTGGTTCAGCCCGCGACGGTGGTCGGAGCGCACAGTCATCCTGCTGGTCATGCAGACGCTGGACAACTCCATCACGGTGCGGTCGAGGAAGACCCTCCTCGGTCGCCCCACGATCACCTCGGGACCTGGCCACGGGGCGCCCAACCCCACCTGGATCCCCGTCGGCAATGAAGTCACCCGTCGCGTCGCCGAGAAGATCAACGGCGTGGCCGGCGGGTCCACGGGGGAGATCGCCAACATCCCGATGACCGCTCACTTCATCGGCGGGTGTGCCATCGGTGACTCCCCGGAGACCGGGGTCATCGACCCCTACCACCGTCTCTACGGGCACGACGGGATCTTCGTCGTCGACGGCTCCAGTATCACGGCGAACCTGGGGGTTAACCCGTCGTTGACGATCACCGCGCAGGCCGAGCGGGCAGCCTCCCTGTGGCCCAACAAGGGCAATCGGGACGAGCGTCCCCCGTTGGGCGCCGGCTACCAGCGGATCTCCGCCATTGAGCCGGAGCGGCCGGCCTTCGCCCCCCGGACCTGATGCCCGTCGTCGAGGGCGGCCAGCACCCGGCCTAAGCCACGGGACAGGAGACGACCGCGAGCGCCACGCGACGCTCGCGGTCGTTTCGGATGATCCGTGGCGCGCGATCGCGCCCTGTGGCATCAGCTGCGACCGACCCGCTCCAAGTAGGCCTGACGCGCCGCGGAGTCCACGCGGTCGAGGAAGACCGTGTCGGTCCCGAGCATCGCCCCGAGCTGGGTCGCGATCCGCTCGGGAACGAACTTCATCGCCGCCACCATCGTGCCGGCGATACGCGTGACTCGCACGAAGGGCTGCGGGCGCTCGATGAGAGCCGCCGTGGCGCGCGCGATCTCCTGCGGCTCTGCGTTGCGCATGCCCTTGGCCCCGCTCGTCCCCGCGACCAGCTCGGTGTTGGTGAAGGTCGGACGCACAGTGGACAGGGTGACACCCGACCTGCGGTACTCCTGCCGGGCGGCCTCGGTGAACCCGATGACCGCGAACTTGGTCCCGCAATACGTCGCCAGCCCCGGGACCGGGAGCTCCCCGGCCAGTGAAGCCGTGTTGATGATGTGTCCCTGTCGCCGTGGCAGCATCCGCTGCAGGGCGATCTTGGTGCCGAAGATGACGCCCAGGATGTTGATCTCCACCTGCCGGCGGGTGACCTCGTCGGTCTCCTCGTGCACGTGCCCCGTCGGCATGACACCCGCGTTGTTGATGAGGACGTCGATCGGCCCCAGTGCTTCCTCGGTCACGTCGAGGAAGGACGCCACGGAGGCAGGGTCGGTGACATCTAGACGCACCGCGACGTCGAGGCCGAGCTCCTCGGCGGCCACCTTGAGCTGGATCTGGTCGATGTCCCCGATGGCGACCCGGTGACCGCGCCGGATGAGTTCCTCCGCGGTGTGGTATCCGATCCCCCGGGCGCCCCCGGTGATGGCGACCACCCGTCGCTTGTTCGTTGTCGTCATGGTTCCTGTTCCTTTCAGAGGCCGAGTCGCTGCCGCAGGCCGCGACCAGCGGCCAGGCGCAGCACTCGGCCGGCGATCGCCGTACGCCGGGCGGAGTACGGGTACCAGGTGAGCTCCTTGGTGGTCAGCGGGATCCGCGGCTCGGTGATTGCTTGGACGCGGCAGTACTTCCGCAGACCCTGCGCGCCGCCGAGGCGAGCCCCCAGGCCCGAGGACTTCCAGCCGCTGTGGGGTAGCCCCACGGCGAAGAGGTTGCTGAAGACGTCGTTGATGTTGACCGCACCGACCTCCAGTTGGTCGGCGATGCGCCGCCCTCGGGAGACGTCTCGTGTCCACACGGTGGCCGAGAGCCCGTACGCGGAATCGTTGGCCAGGGCCACCGCTTCGGCCTCGTCGGCCACCCGCATGACCGGCAGTGTTGGCCCGAACGTCTCCTCGGTCATGCAGGCCATGCTGTGGTCGACGTCCACCAGCAGCGTGGGGGCGAAGAAGTTGCCTTCGTCGGCCCGCGACCCGCCGACAAGCACGCGCGCACCGGACTCCTGAGCCTCCCGCACATGCCGCTCGACCGTGTCCACCTGCGCCCGGGTCACCATGGCGCCGACATCATCGCGGGCTCGAGAGCCCTGCTTCAGCGCTCCGAGGGCCGCCACCACCTTCTCCACGAACCGGTCGTAGACCGCGTCCACCACGTAGACCCGCTCGACCGAGATGCAGACCTGCCCCGAGTTGAAGATCCCGCCCCAGACGATCCCGTGCGCGGCCCGATCGAGGTCGGCATCCTCGAGCACGATGGCAGCGTCCTTACCGCCCAACTCCAGGCTGACCGGCTTGAGCAGCTGAGCACAGCGCGTGGCCACCCGACGGCCCGTCGCCGTCGAGCCCGTGAACTGAACGAAGTCAACAGCCTCGACCACCGCTCCTCCAGTGTCCCCGGCCCCCGCGACGTGCAGGAGGACCGGCGGGGCGCCGATCTCGTGCCATCCCTCGATGATGCGCGCGCACGTCAGCGGGGTCATCTCCGACGACTTTGTCAGCACCGCACATCCCGCTGCGAGCGCCGGCGCCGCATCCATCAGGAACAGGGTGATCGGGAAGTTCCACGGGATGATCAGTCCGACCAACGGGTAGGGCCGATAGCTGCGGGTCAGCCGCTTCGGAAGGCTGAGCAGCCCTCCTGCCCCCACTCGTTCGGGGGCGAGGAACTCCTTCGCATGGTCGGCGTAGAAGGAGATGAACTCGCACGAAGCGGTCGTCTCCACCAAGGCGTCAGGGCGGACCTTGCCGGTCTCTGCGACGAGCAGGTCAGTGAGCTCATCGGTGTGGTCGAGGATCCAGCCCCGCCACTTGCGCAGCCAGGTGGCTCGCGCAGCAGGACCCATGTCGCGCCACGCGACCTGCGCCGCGCGCAGGTCCTCAGCGGCGGCGCGCACGCGGTCGCCGTCGACGATCGGGACCGATCGGAGTACTTCGCCGTCGGCGGGACGTCGGATGTGCAGGGTGGGTGCGGACGGGGCGTTCATGACACTTCCTCGAGGTCGGTGACGGTGCCCGGGAGGGCCTGGCTTGCTGCGCCATCAGACGACGGTCGACGGGGGCCGCTGTGGGCTTGCAGCGGAGTGCGCGGGACAGCAGCAGTTGCGAAGTCGCTGGCGAAGGAGTACGCAGGCGTGGTGATCCCGTGCTCGCGGCACCATGCCCCGGGCTCGCGCTGGGAGCGGCGCGGGATGCCGTTGGACGGCTCCTGCTGGAACGAGATCGGCGGCAGCGGCGGCAACTCCCGGCCGGACTCGGCCGCGAGCTCGTCCACCAATCGCGCCTCGCGCCGTGATGCCTTCCCATGCAGTCAGAGATCGATGACAGCGAGGTCGCCGTCGGCGTGCCGGGCGCGGAGCAGCTTCTTGTCGAACTTGCCGACCGAGGTCTTGGGCACGTCGGGCACGAAGCACCACCGCTCGGGCAGCCACCACTTGGCGACCTTGCCCTCGAGAAAGTCCCGCAACTGGGAGGGAGTCACCTCGGACCCGTCCCGAACGACGATCACGGCCAGGGGCCGTTCCTGCCACTTCTCGTCCGGAACGCCGATGACGGTCGCTTCCAGCACATCCGGGTGACCTGCGAGCAGCAACTCGAGCTCCACTGACGAGATCCACTCGCCGCCCGATTTGATGACGTCCTTCGCCCGGTCGGTCAAGGTGACGAAACTACGCTCGTCGATCCGTCCCACGTCTCCGGTACGCAGCCATCCGTCGTCGAACTTTTCCGCGTCCTCGTCACCGATGTAGGACCCCGTGATCCATGGGCCGCGAACCTGGATCTCCCCGACTGACTTCCCGTCGTGCGGCACCTCGTTACCGTCGTCGTCGATCAGTCGCAGCTCGACCCCGGCGACGGGACGACCTTGGGAGGCCCGCAGTGCCCAGTGCTCCTCGCCCTCGACCGCTGCCGGCGGCCGAGCGATAGCGGCTAGGGGCGAGGTCTCGGTCATCCCCCACGCCTGCACGATCTGCACGCCGTACTTCTCCTGGAAGGCCTTCATTAGATGAAGCGGCACGGCCGATCCACCGCAGGCCACCAGCCCCAGCGACGAGATGTCGTGACCGGGGTTGGAGTCGAGGTGATTCAGGACGTCACTCCAGATCGTAGGCACAGCTCCGGCGATCGTGGGGCGCTCGCTGCTGATGAGTCGCACCAGTGGCTCGGCCTGGAGGAACCGTTCGGGCATGACCAGGTCGGCTCCTGCCATCAAAGCCGCGTAGACCAGTCCCCAGGCGTTGGCATGGAACATCGGCACGATCGCCAGGATGGCATCGTCACCGGTGACGCTCAGCCCGTCGGCGGCACACGCAGCCATCGAGTGGAGGTAGGTCGATCGGTGGCTGTAGGCCACGCCCTTGGGGTTGCCGGTAGTGCCCGAGGTGTAGCACATGGCCGCAGCGGAGAGCTCATCGAGTTCCGGCCACTCGAACGTCTCCAGGTGACCTCCGATGAAGTCGTCGTAACCGACAACGGTGAGGCCGTCACGTTCGAGCGGCGCGAGATCGACACCCCCCGTGACGACCACGGTGTGCACCTCGGCGAGCTGCGGTAGGACCGCCGCCAGGAGCGGGGCGAGCGTACCGTCGACGATCACCACCCGGTCGTCAGCGTGGTTGGCGATGTAGACCAGCTGCTCGGGGGTCAGTCGAGGGTTGAGGGTGTGCAGGACTGCCCCCATGGAGGGCACTGCACAGTAGGCCTCGACGTGCTCCTGGTTGTTCCACATCAAGGTGGCGACCCGCTCGTCCCCCACGACCCCGCAGGCCCGCAGCGCGTGGGCCAGCTGCGCCGAGCGGCGTCCCACCTCGGCGAACGTGCCGGTCCTGACCGAGCCGTCGGGCTGGAGCGTGCGCACGCGCGCGGTGGCGTGCACACGGGCACCGTGCCGCAGGATGGCTGCCGTCGTCAGCTGGACGTTCATCATGGTGCTCTGCACGAGTAGTCCTCCGGCGATGGGGTGTTGAGGGGGGCGGTGATGGGGTGCGGGGCTTCGCCGAGGCGCGCGCCCGGCACTGTGAATCAGGAGGCGGCGGGCCGTTGCAGTTCCGCCCGATCGACGTCGAGACCCTGGCCGAGCGTTCTCTTGGCCTTCATGAAGTCCCGGGGACGGTTCACACAGTCCGCGGCGAGCAACCGCCCACGTTGGAGGTAGTAGCAGGTGAAGTCGCGATCGCGCGCGGGGTCGCCGCTTAGCACGATCTCGTCGTAGCCCGTGTTCAGTCCCGCGATCTGCAGCTTCAGGTCGTACTGGTCGGACCAAAACCACGGCAGCGCCGAGATAGGCCGCTCCTTGCCGCACAGCGTGGCGGCAGCCGCCTTCGCCTGCTCACCCGCGCTGGGCACCGCTTCAAGTCGCACCCGCCGGCCGTAGCGAGAAATGTAATGGATGGCGCAGTCCCCCGCCGCGACGATCTTGGGATCGCTGGTCGAGGCGAAGTCGTCGATCACGACACCGTCCTCGACCTGCAGGCCCGCCTCAGAGGCGAGCTCGGTGTTCGGGACCAAGCCCACACCCACGATGACCAGGTCTGCGGGAATCCGCTCACCCCCGGCTAGCACCACCTCGCCGGCGCGGCCGTCGCCGGCCACGGCCTCGACGAGAGCGCCCGTCCGCACCACGACCCCGGCGTCGCGGTGGATGCGCTCGTAGAACATCGACACCTCAGCAGCCGTGACCCTCTCCAGGACACGTTCGGCGGCCTCCAGGACCGTTACCTCCAGCCCGAGGGCGCGCAACGACGCGGCGGTCTCCAGCCCGATGTAGCCCCCGCCGACGATCACGGCTCGGCGACCCGAGGCCGTGGCCTCACGGATCGCCTCGACGTCCGCGAACGTCCGCAGGTAGAAGACGCCCGGCAGATCGATGCCAGGAATAGCCAGCGGACGCGCCCGGCCCCCGGTGCACAACGCGAGGCCGTCGTAGGCGAGCGTCTCACCGTCGCTCAGCACGACCTCTCCGGCCGCACGATCAATCTCGGTGACCGTCGCCCGCAACAGGCGGATCTTCTGCTTGTCGTAGAACTCCGCCTTGCGGATGGCGAGCTCCTCCAAGCTGCTCTTGCCGGCAAGGTAGGCCTTGGACAGGGGAGGCCGCTGGTACGGAAGCGCGGCTTCGTCACCGATGACGACAACCTCACCTGCCCACCCCTCCTGGCGAAGGCTGGCGGCCAACTGGGCCCCGGCGTGGCTGGCCCCGACGATCAGCGCCCTCCCCGAGGTCACGCGTCGGTCTTCGGCGTCAACTGGACCATCAACCGGCTGATCCCGCGCACGAAGTTGGACTGGACATACTCCGGCTCACCCACGACCTCGATCTTCTCGAAGCGCGGGAGCAGCTCTTCCCACAGGATCCGCAGCTGCAGCTCGGCCAGACGGTTGCCCATGCACCGGTGGACGCCAAAGCCGAACGCGATGTGGTTGCGTGCGTTTTTGCGGTCGATGATGAGATCGTCCGGACGTTCGAACACTCGCTCGTCGCGGTTTCCCGAGGCGTACCACATGACCACCTTGTCGCCCTCACGGATGAACTGGCCGTTGAGGACCGTGTCCTTCTTCGCAACGCGACGCATGTAGGCCAGCGGCGTCTGCCAGCGGATGATCTCTGAGATCATGTTGGGGATGAGGTCCGGGTTGGCCTTGAGCTTCTCGAACTGGTCGGGGAACTGATTGAGGGCGAGAACACCCCCGCTCATAGAGTTGCGTGTGGTGTCGTTGCCGCCGACGATCAGGAGCACCAGGTTGCCCAGGAACTCCATCGGGCGGTCGATCAGGTCCTTGGTGTGCTCGTTGCTCTGGAGCATGGTGATCAGGTCGAACCCGGGTTCCTCACCTGCCGCGAGTCGCGCCTGCTTGTCCCGCCACAGCGCGCTCAGTCCCCGCGCCGCGTCGACGAAGCCCCGGAAGACCTCGTCGTTGTCGGATGGTCCGCCGTTGGCCTGCTCCATGGAGCTGGCCAGGTCCGACCACTCGACGAGCTTGCGGCGTTGGTCGTATGGGAAGTCGAGTAGGGTCGCGAGCATCCGCGCGGTGAGCTCGATCGAGACGCGGTCGACCCAGTTGAAGGGCTCACCTACCGGGAGCTCGTCCAGTACTTCCTGGACCCGCGTGCGGATCAAACTCTCCATCTCGCGCAGGTTCTTGGGGGCGACTACGCCTTGGACCGCGGCTCGCTGGCGGTCGTGTCGGGGCGGGTCCATGGCGATGAACATCGCGACATCCATGAACCGTGGGGGCTCGCCGATGATGATGAAGGGCTCAGCCGAGAAGGTCTCATGGTCTTTGTCGACCGCGATGATGTCGGCGTGCCGAGTGACGGACCAGAAAGGTCCGAACGGGCTGTCGGCCTGGTAGTGGACGGGTGCCTCGTTGCGCACGCGCTCGAAGTAGGACTGCCACTTGCCCTGACGGTAGAGGAACGGGTTGCTCAGGTCGATGTCGGCGAGGGCGACGTCCTCCACGGGGGGAATGGGCTCCTCGACGAAGATCTTCTTCCCGTTGGTCCGTGTCACGAAGCGACGGGTCTTGTCGTACAGGTGCGCCCCGCGGATCTGGATCTCCATCGGGATGATGGACTGGGCTCGCTCAGCCACGGCGTCGGTCACGGTAGTCAGGGTCGTCATGGTGCAGTCTTCCTCTCGACGGTCACATCTGGAACTCGGGGAGTCGGACGACGAGGCCGTCCCAGCTCTCGCTCACCCGCATCTGGCACGAGAGCCGCGAGGTCGGCTCGCGCTCGGGGTTCATGGCGAGCATCTCCTCCTCGACCGGACCCGAACGGCCGACTTCGGCGATCCACTGGTCCTCGACGATCACATGGCACGTGCCACACGCGGCCTCCCCGCCACAATCGCCGTCGATCCCGGGCACCATGTTGTCTACGGCGATCTGCATGAGGGACGCACCCTCCTCGAGGGGTGCCTCGCGCTTCTCCCCGTCGTGGGAGATGAAGGTGACAACTGACATGGAACGACTCCTTGCTCGAACGTGAGTCAAGTGTTGGCACTCTGGACATGCTGTGGCTATGGTCACTCGAGTCAATATGTTGTGATTTCGGCTCAGGAGGTCACTGCCCATGAAGTCCCCCGAGCCCGGGGTGCCTCCGTTGGCGTTCGTCCAGCTCTTGAACAGCGATGCTCTCGGTCCTCAAGCCGTAGGTCGCTTCCGCGCGATCATCGACCGCGAGGGGACTTCCGAACTGGAGCTGGTCCAGCGCGACCGACAGGTGCCGATCCGGTGGTTCCGTGAGGTCTACCCCGGACTCGACCACGACGAAGCCACAAGCCTCGGGCTCTCCTTCGCCGAGCACGCGCAATTGACGTCGTTCGGCCCGCTCAGCCTGCCGCTAGTCAGCTCCGGCTCCGTGGCCGAGGTCTTCGAGCTGCTCGGGTATCTTCCGATCATCTCGAGCGCCTTGCGCCCCCACTTCCACAGCAGTCAGCGCAGCCTAACCGTGGGCCTCACCGGCCACACCGGCGATCGTGATCTCGACTGCCTAGTCATCACCTACGGCGGAGCGGCACTGCTGCGGCTCCTCGACATGCTGACGGGCCCGCTGCCAGGCGTCACGATGAACCTGGCTTGGAAGACACCCCAGTCCCCTCAGCGCATCGCCGGCGCGCTGGCCGGACGCTTGGTGTTCGGCGCACGCGCGTCGTTCATCGACGTTCCCGTCGACATCCTCCAAGCACCCTGTCGCTTCCCCGACCCGGTCGCCTATCGCATGGCCATCGGCGAACTGCGCCGAAGCCTCGACCGTCACACCGCTGCCACCAGCTTTACCGAGACCGTGAGGCGATTGCTCGAGGAGGACCCCGGACACATCAGCAGCCATGACATGGCTGAGCTCCTCGCAGTCTCCCCGAGCACCATGAAAAGGCGCCTCCACGAGGAGGGCACGACCTTCCGCGACGTACAGCAATCGCTGTTGCGCGAGAGGGCGATCGTCCGCCTGCTCGACCGATCGCTGACGGTCGGTCAGATCGCCATAGATCTCGGCTATAGCGACCTGGGCAACTTCTCGCATGCCTTTAAACGCTGGACCGGGCAGTCGCCAAGCGAATTCCGTCAGTTCGGTCGCCGCGAACCGGGCTAGGTAGGGCCCGGCTACCAACCTTCGCTCGCTTCGCGCCACTCAAGCAGCACGCTCGCGGCGTTGTTCACGCAGTCACGTCACCGTTGACGATCCAAGTGGGGGCGTCATCCCTCCCGACACGCACGCCGACAGCCATGTCAGCTCAGCGTGCGACTCGCACCCTTCCGTCGTCACACGGCAGAGGAACAGGCACCAGCCGGGAGTACCGACCGGGAGTACCGGTCGCGCCCGTGTCGAACCCGACCGCGCTGAGATCCCGCAGAGTCCCTCCGCCACGGTGCGCTTGCGACCGTGGCGCCCACGGGAACTTCGGGGATAAAGCGGCCCACCCACGTCTTAGTCATCGCGGCCTGCCCTGGTCGAAGTGGGTCACGTCCACCCTCAGGAAAAGGGCCGAAGCGAAGGCGACAGTTGGTCCTCCGGTCTCACTCATGTCGGCCTCCACGAAGAGCTTGCGCCCTTCTGTCCGGACGACCCTGGCCGCGAGCTCGTAGGTGGTGCCGAGGATGACGGGCGAGTCGTAGCGCACCTCGAGCTTCCGGGTCACCGCTGGACTGCCGGTGAGGTAGAGCAGGAACCCGAACAGGTCGTCGAGGACCGTTGCCACGGCGCCTCCGTGCGCGATCCCGGGAGCGCCGACGTGGCGCTCGTCGAAGACGTGAACCGCATGCACCTCGTCGCCGCGACGCTGGACGGTGAGGTGATGGCCGTGGGGGTTGTCGGGTCCGCAGGCGAGGCAGTGGTCGTGGTGCGGCGGAAGCCGGGCGCCGTCCTCGTACGCCCGGAACTTCTCGTTCCAGCTCGCGAGGAGCTCATCCAGGCTGGTCACGGCCGCTCACCCGATTCGTGGTCATCGCGAGTGCGAGGTGTCGCGAGACCGTCGAGGATCAGTTCGCAGATCGCCGCAGAGAAACGGGCCGCATCTGCGGACGGGCCAGTTGAAGACCCCTCGACCGCGGCGCTGAGACCGGCCACGGTGATGGCACCGAAGACGCTCATTGCAACGGCACCCGGATCGGCGACCTGGCGCAGCGAGCCGTCGGCGACGCCGTCGGCCAGAAGCTTCTCGATCGGCTGGTAGAACGCGCTCCGCAAAGCCTCGGCGAGGTCAGGCAGCCGGGTGGCACGGCCGAGGTCCCCCACGAGTGCCCGGCACAGGAACGGATGCTCGACCATCACACTTAGTTGTGCTGCGACGGCGGCCTCGAGCCGGGTACGGGCATCCTCGACCGTTGAGACTGCGACACCGACCTCGCCAGCGATGAGGTCAAGCAGGTCTCCCAAAAGGAATGCGAGGACCCCGTTCTTGCCGTCCAGGTGGTAATAGATCGTGGCCTTCGGGATACCCGTGGCTTCGGCGATGTCGTCGATCTTGGTGCCGTCCAGACCGCGCTCGGCGATCAGCTCGGCCGCGCCGTAGAGCTGACTGGCCAGCTTCGCCGGAAGTTTCCTCACCGCTCTCACTCCTCCCCTTGTGCCCCACCGTGCCAACTGGCCTCGACGTCGACCACATCCTATGTTGTACTGCCAGTACAACATTTCAGTCCAGAGCATTGGTGCGGGTGAATGGGTCGCGGACCACGAGCCGGAAGCAGCGGACCGCTGAGGTCTGCCCTCAGGCTGGGGCACCGCTTCCCATCGATCGTGGTGCTCGGCTGGGTGCTGGCCGCCGCCGCGCTCTCGCTGCTGGTCACCCCGCTGGGGACCGTGGTCGAACGCAGCAGCACTGCCTTCCTGCCCGAGGACTCACCGACCCTGCACGGGCTGCGGGTGATGGACACCGCGTTCGGGTCGGGCAACACCCACTCGTATGTGTTCGTGGTCATCACCGACGACGACGGCCTGGGCGTGGGGGACCGCCGCGTCTACGCCGACCTCGTGAGCACCCTCCAGAAGGAGCCGGAGCGGGTCTCGGAGGTCCAGGACTACCTCGGCAAGCCCGAGGCCCGGCGCTCGATGACCAGCAAGGACGGCGAGGCGACCTACCTAGTCGTCGGGCTGCGATCCGCGGTCGGCTCACCGGCATCCGACGAGGACGTGAAGTGGCTCCGCTCGGTCGTCGACGACCTCGATGCTCCACCCGGCACCGAAGTTCACGTGACCGGCGACCCGGCGATGATCGCCGACCTGACCACGGCGGTGAACGACGCCTCGTTGAAGATCACCGCGGTCTCCCTGTTCCTTCTGGTCGGAATCCTCTGGCTGGTCTACCGCCGGATCGCGACCGTCCTGGTGTCGCTGGTGACCATCGGTGTCGCCCTGCTGTGCACCCGCGGCGCCCTGGCCTGGGCAGGTGAGCACGGGCTGGCCCTGTCCACCTACACCGACGCGTTCGTCGTAGCCATCACCCTGGGCGCCGGGACCGACTACTGCGTCTTCCTCATCTCCCGCTTCCGCGAGGAATACGGCAACGGCCTCGAACCCCTCGATGCGGTAGCCGAGTCGGTCTCCCGGGTCGGGCCCGCCCTGCTGGCCTCGGCAGCCACCGTCATCCTCGGCGCCATCTGCCTCGGATTCACCGAACTCGCCATCTTCGCCACCACCGGCCCCCCGATGGCGATCTGTATCGCGGTCACCCTCGCGGTCAGCCTCACCTTCACCCCCGCCCTGATCCGCTGGTTCGGACCCCGCATCGGGCCAGCTCCGGCACCGCGGCCGGACTCGCGGTGGGCCCGCACCGGCCGCCTCGTCGGACGACACCCCGCCCGGATCCTGGTCGCGGGAGTGACGGTCCTGGTGCTGCTCGCGCTCGCGCTGCCCACGATGCAGCTCTCCTTCGACGAACGCGCCGCCCAACCGCCAGACACCCCCAGCAACCTGGGCCTCGCGGCGATGACCGAGCACTTCCCACCCAACCAGACCCTGCCCGACTACCTGCTCATCCGCTCCGACCACAACATGGCCAACACCCGCGACCTGGCTGTCATCAACTCCGTGAGCACCGCGGTCGCGAAGGTCGACGGCGTCAACCAGGTCCGCAGCATCACCCAACCGGCCGGAAGGCGACTGGAACCCGCCTCCATCGCCAACCAGCTCGGGAAACTCGCCCGAGGACTCCACCAGGCCGACCGCAAGCTCGAGTCCGGGGAACCCGGGCTGGAACGCCTCGCGTCCGGGGCCGGCGACCTCGGAGACGCCCTCGGCCAGGTCTCCGCAGGCGCCGGGAAGGCCCAAGACGGCGCCGGGAAGCTCAGCGACGGCAGCCGCCGCATCGCCCACGGCCTCGGGCAGGCAGCCGATCACACGAGCCAGGCCGCCAGCGGCGCCCGCCGGCTCCGCTTGGGCGCCGCCGCACTGGCCGCCGGGCTCCGCACCGCACACGACCAGGTCGCCCAGGCCGTCGAGGGCCTCGGCAGGATCGTCGAAGCCCTGGAGGACGATCCGATCTGCACCGCCGACCCGATCTGCAAACGCTCCCGTGAGGGCCTGCGCAAGATCTACACCGGCGAACGCGACCGGCTCCTGCCCGGCCTGGCCCAAGCGGCCGCCGGCGCCGAACGCCTCGCCGCCGGCGACGGACGCCTCGCGACCGGGCTCGACCAGCTCGCCGCCGGGCTCCGCCAAGCCCAGTCGGGCAGCAACCGGATCGCCGAGGGCCAAGCGCTGTTGAGCGAGAAGCTCGGCGAGCTCGAAGGCGGCACCGACCGGCTCGCCACCGGTGCCGCCGGCATCGCACCTGGCATCGAGCAGCTCCTCACCCAGACCGAGAAGCTCAGCAACGGGCTCGACGAATCCGGCGACTACCTCCAGGCCATCAACCAGCGCGCCGACACCCCAGAGGCCGGAGGCTTCTACCTACCCGCCTCCGCACTCGGAAAGCCCGACTTCGCCCTGGCCCGCACCCAGTTCCTCTCCGAGGACGGAAAACTGGCCCGCATCCAGGTCACCGGCGATACCGACCCCCTCACCCCCGCCGGACAGGAGCGCTACAACGAAGTCCAGGACACCGCCGACCAGGCCATGAACAACACCCGCCTCGACGACTCCACCATCCTCGCCACCGGCGCGGCCGGCCTCGGCGCCGACCTGGCCCACTACCTCGCCGACGACGCCGTCCTCGTGGTCGCCGCGGTCCTGCTCATGGTGCTCCTCATCCTCATCCTCACGCTGCGCGCCCTCACCGCACCGCTCTACCTCCTCGCCTCCGTCGTCCTGTCCTGTGCGGCCGCGCTGGGGCTCACCACCCTCGTGTTCCAGCAGCTGGTCGGACAAGACATCCACTTCACCGTCCCGGTCATCGTGTTCGTCCTGCTCGTCGCCGTGGGCGCGGACTACAACATCCTGCTCATGAGCCGGATGCGCGAGAGCGGCCTCGCCCTGGACCGCGACGAGGTCGCCCGCGCAGTCACCGCCACCGGACCCGTCATCACCGCCGCCGGCCTCATCTTCGCCTCCACCTTCGTGGCCCTGCTGTTCTCCCCCGTCGAAGCGCTCGCCCAGACCGGGTTCGCCGTCGCCGCCGGACTCCTGCTCGACACCTTCATCGTCCGCACCCTGGTCGTACCCGCCTGCGCGGCCCTTTTCGAGGACCGCAGCTGGTGGCCACACCGCAGGCCCACGCGCGCCCCGTCCGCACTGCAGCCAGCCACCACATCCGATGCACACGCGTGAACCGACAACCGAGAGAGATGCGATGAGCAACCAGCAGCTGACCTACAGCCCGTTCGACCCGGAAGTCATGGCGGACCCGTACCCCGTCTACCGCGAGCTGCGCGACCACGCTCCCGTGTACTGGTCCTCGCAGGCGAGCTGTTGGGTCCTCAGCCGCTACGACGACGTCTCCGCCGCCCTCGCCGATCCGGCGACGTACTCCTCGGCGTCCGGGATCTTCCCCACCCCGCCCGGGGTGGACATGACCGACCTGTTCCTGCCCATGCTCATCATGAGCGACCCACCCCGGCACACCCAACTGCGTCACCTCGTCAGCAAGGCCTTCACCCCCCGCCGCATCGCCGGGCTCGAGACACACATCCACACCATCGTCGACGACCTCCTCGACCAATCCCCCGAGACCGGCCCGTGGGACTTCGTCTCCGAATTCTCCGGACCTCTGCCCGCGATCGTGATCGCCGACATGCTCGGCGTGCCGCGTGAAGACCGCGACCGCTTTCGGACCTGGTCCACCACCCTGATCCAGTCCAACCCCGTGCGAGGCGAGTTCGGCGCCGGGCTGGACGCCGCTGCAGCCCTCTACGAGTACTTCTCCGCATTCCTGGCCGACCGACGCGCGCACCCCCAAGACGACCTCATGACAGCGCTCGTCCAAGCCGAAGTGGACGGCGAGCACCTCACCGAGGAAGAACTTCTCGGCTTCTGCCTGCTGCTGCTCGTCGCCGGGCACGAAACGACGACCAACCTCCTGTCCAACAGCGCTGTCATCCTCGCCCAGCACCCTGAGGACCGACGCGCTCTCGCCGACGACCCCGAACTCGTGCCAGCAGCCGTCGAAGAGCTGCTCCGCTACGACTCACCGGTCCAGGGCCTGGCACGCACCCTGACCCGACAGGTCGATCTGCACGGGCAGGCCATGGCAGCCGGCGACACCGTGCTGCTGCTCTTCGGCTCAGCCAACCGCGACGACCACGCGTTCCCCGACGCCGACCACTTCGACATCAACCGTCGCCCCGAACGACAGGTCGCGTTCGGGCGCGGCATCCACTTCTGCCTCGGCGCATCCCTAGCCCGCCTCGAAGCACGTATCGCTCTGCGAGCACTCCTCACCCGCCGCCGTGACTGGGATGTCGACATCGACTCCGCGGTCCGACTCCGCTCAGGCCCGATCCGCGGGTTCGCATCTCTACCCATTCAGTAGGTCAGCCACACACCATCCAGTCCCACGAAGGAGTACCCGTGAAGGACCGACCGAAGCCGAGCCGCGCAACAGTCCTCCACAATCTGATCGAGGAGATCCTCGCCCGAAACGACGGGCAAATCCCCACCAACATCGAAGGCACCGACACCTACTTCAACAACATCGAGGATCTCGCGAACGCGCTGCTGCTCCGCTGGCACACCCGCCTCGTGGCATCACTAGAACGCAGCCTCGTCGACGACCCTGAAGACCGCAGGGAGGCCGTCATCGAAGCCTGGCGGCACGCCACCCGGATCTACTCGGGCGTGCGGAAGGTCATCGACGACCTCGCGGACCACCCTCCCACCGAAGAAGTTGCTCATGCCGTCCGCGCGACCGCGCACAACGACTGGGCCGCCATGGCCGTCGCCGCCGGGCTGGCCAGTGCCTTCGATGAACCAGCAGTTCGAGTCGGCCACCGTCTCGAATTGGAAGCGCGACGACGCAACATCGTGGAGCAAAGCACCGCTCGCACGCCTCGGCCGCGAACCGTGCTCGGTAAGGTCAAAGCCATGATCACCGGTTGAGGCACCAGCGCCCAGAAGCAGAGCCTGCGGCGGGTGGTCGTCCAACCACAACGGCGTCTCTCAGCTTTGCTTCTAGCGCGGCCTCGTCCATCCACTTCGGTCGGGTCTTGGCGATGATGAGTTCGGGGTCTTCGCGCGGATGGCTTCCTCAGAAGGAGCGATGAGAACTCCCCAGAACCCGCCCATCCTGTAGTCGTTGGCGACCAAGTATTCGCCCTCCCCAAGGACGGCGGGCAGGTCGTCCCGATCGGCCATGCCGTGAGAATCTCGCGCCCGTCGGTCGCTCGCTCATGGCTGCCATGGGCGGGCGCATCGACTGCGTCCACTCCCCCGCCCGCCAGGAAGATCCGACACAGGGCACGGAGCTCGACGGCCCGGAGCGATGACCCCGACTCCCTAGCAGACCCGCATCCGTTACAAGCGTGGTACAAATTGTCGAAAGTCCTCGACGTTTGCGCAGGTCAGCATGGGTCAGTCAGTCAGTACTACGACATATAGTCACTTGTGCACGTAAAGCTCGAACTCACCGTTCGAGAACGAGGGCTCCGGTTACCCGGGGCCCTCGTTGCATCTCAGCTTTCGACGTGGCGACATCGACCTTCGCAGACAGGTGCCACTCCCCGGCCGCCGTTGCCGAAGTGCCCGTTCATGCGGTTCGAAAACTCCTCACTCGCGCACCCGCAACCCTGAACGGACGCCGCCGCAAGACCCTCGGATGGCGAAGAGCCAGCAGAGGCCTTCGATGAGCAACTACGTTCACTCCAACAGACTGGTGTTGCTTCCACCGGTTGAGCCCGCCGGATCTACGGATGCTCGAGATCCAGGACCACGTATTCGGAGGTTGGGTCCCCTGACTCCGGGAGTGCGTCACCCACACATGCCCGTCGAGCGCGGCCTCCTCACGAGACTTCGACCGGTGCGCCGACGCCAGGAGAGCGAACCGTCACTCAGCTAGGCCAAACCCGACCCCAGTCCAGAAGTACCGAACAGGTGGCGCGGCTCCTAGCAATCAGGCTGAGGAGCCGTCGTCGAAGAAGAGAAGCGGTCAGCCGTGGCGGCGTCAGCGGGGACGAAGGTTTCGAGGTGGAGGCCGTCGAGCGTGAGGTCGGTGGCCATCTCCAAGCGCGCCGAGACGCTGAAGAGCCGCAGCACGTGCTCACCCTGGTCGATCTCCATGGTGACGACCGGACCCGGCCTGACCGACTCGGGTCGGACGGCACCGAGCCACGATTCGGCCTCGGTCAGCAGGGCGCCGAGCCGCGGGTCCCGTGTCTGCTCCGCGCGATGACGGAGCTGGCCGACCAGGTGGCCGCCCCATTCGCCAAGATTGCGGATGCGAGGAGCGAGACCGCGCGGGTCCAGGGTGATGCGGATGGCGTTGACGGGCGGCTCTAGGAGCTCGGGCGCACACCCGACCAGCAGGGCGTCCACCGCCGCATTGCTGTCCACGACGTCCCAGTGGTCGTCGAGCAGCAGTGCCGGCCAGGGTAGGTGGGCGTCGAGAAGCCGACGCAGCCCGTCCAACACGGGAGCGAGGTCTTGGTCGTCGATGCCCCGCTCGGCGTGAGGCGGCGCGAAGCCGGCCGCGAGGAAGAGCTGGTTCTTGGCGCGCAACGGGACCTCGAGGTGGTCGGCGAGCGTAGCGACCATGCCGCGCGTCGGTGCGGACCGCCCGTTCTCCACGAAGCTGAGGTGCCGGGTGCTGACCGACGCCAGGTTCGAGAGCTCCAGCTGGCTCAGCCGGCGCCGTCCGCGCCACTCCCGGAGGAGGTCGCCGACCGTGTGCTCGCGCGTCGTCACTGGAGACATGGACACAGACCCTAGTGGCGGCTCTCGCCTCGACCATGACGTCGGAGGTAATCGCCACGATGCACGGACTCCCGTCAGGCTGCACCTCAAACGCATCCAGACGAGAGGGAAACCATGAAGACCGCCAGCAACACCACCGCTACGGGCACCACGACCGACAGCGTGACGAACACCAGGAACGTCCAGGAGGTCGTGCGGGCCTACCTGGCTACGTGGAACGCGACCGAGGAGCAGGAGCAACGGCGGTTGCTCGGGCAGCACTGGTCCCCCGCGGTGACCTATGTGGATCCCTTGGCGGCCGTGCAGGGTCACGACGGCCTCCGGGCGGTGGTGTCCGGCGTCCACGAGCAGTTCCCGGGATGGGTGTTCTCGCTCGTCGGCGACATCGACTCGCACCACGACCAGCTCAGGTTCCAGTGGGGGCTCGGTCCCGCCGGAACCGAACCCGTCGTGATCGGCTTCGACGTTATGGTCCTCGACCAGGAAGGGCGCATCCTCGACGTGCGTGGCTTCCTGGACCGGATCCCGCAGTGACCGCCCTACCGGCGCCCTCCCGTACCGACTTCCTCGACAGACCGGAGCTTCGCATGACTGACGACGCCATCGCCCACCTGCACGACGCCGATCCGCACCCAGAGGTGGCCGAGTACATGGAGCGGATCACCAGCACGTTCGAGCCCACGTGGAGTTGATCAGCGCAGCGTCGGCAGAGTTCGAACGGGCTGTCCGCCAACTGCCCCCGGACTCATCTGAAGAGCCGACGTCGTCGGGAATCTCGGTACGCGAGTTGATTGAGCACGTGGTGGTGGGGAACCGCTTCACCGCACTGCTGCTCGCAGGCGTTGACCGCGACGAGGCCCAGACCATGCTCGCTGGTGCCCAGGTCGGAGATGATCCAGTCGCCGACGTGCGTGAGTCCACACTGCGCCAGGCACAGGCGTTCTTCGCGACATCGCCCGGGCAACAGGTCGCGGGCCCGAACGGCGACGTTCCCGTCGCTGCCTACGTGCGATTCCGTCTCGTCGACCTGGTGGTCCACGCGTGGGACCTCCTGCGTGCCGCGAATCTCGACGACACCCTTGATGCGCAGGTTGTTGTCGGCGTGCTGAAGACGGTCGAGCCGCACCTGGACGAGATGCTTGCCTTCGGAGCGTATGGCGCCGGTCCGAGCGGAACGCTGCCTGCTGACGCGTCGCCACAGACTCGGCTGCTCGACTCGTTCGGGCGACGGCCAAAGCCGAACATCTGCGATCACTCGAACGGCCGCGCCGATGGCAGATGTCGTTCAGTGGGCGGGCGTGCGCTGTCCGCGGACTGTCCGGGGGCTCATGCCGAGTTCTTGGCTCATGGCACGTCGAAGAGCCGTTGGGTCGCCGAACCCGACTGCGTGGGCGATTCCGGTGACGGCGAGGTCGGTGTTGTGCAGAAGCTCGACAGCTCGCTCGACACGCAGGCGTCGCAGGAAGCGAGCAGGTGGCATACCCGTGGCTTCGCTGACTCGGCGGGTGAAGGTGCGCGGACTGAGGTGTGCAGCAGCGGCCAAGTCCTTCACTCCTATGCGTGCGTCCAGGTGCTGGAGCGCCCACGACCGCGCGATTGCGACATCGCTGTCGGCGCCCTCGATCGTCTCGGGCATCACGTAAGGAGACTGCGACTGACGACGGTCCACCGCGAGGTACCTGGCGCACTCCCGGGCAAGCGCCTCACCACCGTGACGCCCTACGAGCGTCAGCATCAGGTCCAGGTGCGCCAAGGCTGCCCCTGCGGTTGTCACCGGGCCGTCGGTGACGACGAGATCGGCAGGCGTCAACCGAACTGCGGGGTACCTGCGGGCGAACAGCGGCGCCGGCCACCAGGTGGTAGTCGCACGTCGCTGATCGAGGATGCCTGCTTCGGCGAGGAGGAACACTCCGGCGCACGAGGCTGCGATCTCGCTACCCGCTGCGGCGGCGGCGTTCAGGTAGTGCGCCCCCGCTCTTGCGTCGGGCGCTGCGAGTCGGCTGCGAACCTCTTGCGTGTTTCTCATCCCGAGGCCAGGGACGACCACGAGATCGACCTGATCCGTGGCGTCTTCATGGTCGAGACCGACCCCGCGCTGGACGTCGAATTGATCGGCCTGTCCCGATCGGTGGGCCAACCGGTTCGCGGTGTCGAGGACATCAACCGTGATGGCCACGGAGGTGGCCATCGCTCCCTCGAGATCTAGGACGCGCACCGAGGTCATGTCTCGAACCGCCCGAATCGTGGCCGGTCTCGCTCTCCCCAGGACTTCATCGTTGACCCATCGTAATCACCAGATCACCCGCACTCCGCGACGACCCATGCCAGAGGGATCTCCATGACGAATCACGACGTGACCCGAGACGACGACCTCGCCGACTTCACGATTCGGTCCATCTCGCTCCTTGGTGAAACGCGTCGCGTGTATGTCAGCGGCGACGGTCCCGGCGTGATCGTGATGCACGAGATGCCCGGCATCAGCCCCCACGTCGCTCGGTTCGCCCGATGGGTCCGCGACAGCGGTATGACGGTCTACCTGCCTTCCCTCTTCGGCACCGACGGCGCCCTCGGCGACGCCGAGAGCGGGGCACAGGTGTTTCGTCGTCTGTGCGTCGCGAGGGAGTTCCGCGCACTCGGCGGCGGCGAGTCGAGCCCCATCACGACATGGTTGATGGCCCTCGCTCGCCTGGCGCACCAGGAGTGCGGAGGAACGGGTGTGGGCGCAATCGGGATGTGCTTCACCGGCAACTTCGCCATCACCATGATGCTCGAGAGCGCCGTCGTAGCCCCGATCGCCTGCCAGCCGGCCCTGCCGGTCGATGAGCCTGCCGCCTTGGAGATCAGTGACGCCGAACTCGCCGCCGTGAAGGAACGTCTCGACCGCGACGGTCTCACCGTCCTGGCCTACCGATTCGAGGGCGACAAGGTCTGCACCAAGGCACGCTTCGATGCCTACGCGCAAGCCCTGGGTGACTCCTTCGTCAGCCGCGAGCTCCCCGACACTGCCGCGAATCCCGATGCACCGCCGTTCTTCGCCGCTCACGTCGCCTATCCCCACAGCGTCGTCACTGTTCACCTCATCGATCGCGAGGGCGAACCGACCGCCATCGCACGCGACGAGATCCTCGACTTCCTTGTCCACAGGCTTCACGGCCACGCCACCTCGCCACGCGACTGACGCTCGCCGAACCGACCCCTCACCAGATAGGAACCTCCTATGACCGCCTACGCCATCGCCCACCTGCGCGACGCCGAGCCGCACCCGGATGTCGCCGAGTACATAGAGCGGATCGCCGGCACGTTCGAGCCCTTCGGGGGTCGCTTCCTCGTGCACGGCACGCCACCGGAGGTGAAGGAGGGTGCATGGGCCGGACACGTCGTGGTGATCGGCTTTCCGGGGATCGACGAGGCCAGGGAATGGTGGGACTCACCCGCCTACCGGGAGATCGCACCTCTTCGTTCGCGGCACATCGAGGGCGACATCATCCTCGTCGGCGGGGTCCCCCAGGACTACGACCCGAGTGCCACCGCGCAGGCCATCCGAGAGGTGCCGGCATCGCACTGAAGCCCTGACACCAGAGCCGTATCGCGGAGTCGTACGATCGTGCTAATCTTCGTACGTGCGTACGAACCCTGCGTCCACCCCGTCGCCCGGCGGCCAGGCCCGGAAGGCCCAGCTGGTCGACTGCGCGGTCGACGCCCTCGTCGAGCGGGGTTTCGCAGGAACATCGGTCGCCGAGGTTGCGCGCCGCGCCGGCGTCAGCAAGGGCGTGGTGACCTACCACTTCCGGACCAAGGAGGACCTGTTGGGCGAGGTGGTGACCTCCCTCTACCGCGACGCGGGACAACAGATCACCGAGGCGACGGGAGACAGCGACTCGGTCATCGGCGAGCTCGCGACCTACATCAGGAGCAACCTCGCCTTCGTCGCCGACCATCCGAGGCACGTTCGCGCGGTCATGGAGGTGGCGGCGAACATACGACCCCACGGCGGAGTCCCAGCAGAAGAGGATCCCTTGAGCGCTCAACTGCGGAAGCTGATCGAGCGAGGGCAGGCGACCGGTGAGGTCACGGAGGTGGACGCCAGGGTGCTTGCCATGACGATCCGGGCCTCGATCGACGCCGCAGCTGCCCGCGCCGCCGTCGATCCGACGGCTGATCCACGAGGCCATGCCGAGCACCTCGTCCTCATCGTTCGACGAGCGCTGCAGGCCACGGAGACACCATGAAGACGCCGAGAAGCGGTCCGGCCACCTTCACGGGTTTCCTCCTCATCGACCTCGTCATTCCTCTCTCGTCCTACTACGTGCTCCGCGCACTGGGCGCATCCGTCTGGACAGCACTACTCGTCGGGGCCGCGCTGCCGGTGCTCCGCCTGGGCGTCAGCCTGGTGCTCCGCCGGAGCGTCCCCGGAGCGAGCCTCTTCACCCTCGGGCTCATCACCGCGGGGACTGCGATCGGTCTCATGACCGCCGACTCACGGCTGCTGATGGCCCGCGAGAGCTACCTGACCGGCTTCGTCGGAGGCTGGATCCTGCTGTCCCTGCTGCGGGCACGACCGCTCGTCTTCACCGCAACCGTCGGTTTCATGCCACCGGCGGCGGCCGAGGACTGGCACCGGTCCTGGGAGACGAGCGAGACCTTCCGCAGAGCGATGCGAGGGATGACCTGGGGCTTCGGACTGGCCTTCCTCATCGACGCTGCGGCCAGGGTCGTGATGAGCTACACGCTGCCCCTGGACCTCGTCCCGGCGGCCTCTGCCGCGCTTCTCGCCGTGATGCTGGCCGTCGTCGTCCAGACGGGCAAGGCCTGGGGACGCCGACACATGCGCCAGAGCACCGCGTCGCCTTCGCGCCCCTACACCCGTGGCCCGTGGTCGTACCTGGCCTGGCTCGTGTCACGGCAGAGCGGCCGGGTGACGCTGGGAGCGGTGCTCGGCAGTGCTTGGATGGTGGGGCTCGCGCTGCCGCCGTACGTGATCTCGCGTGCGATCGACAGCCTTGCCGACGGCCAGCGGAACGTCGTGCTGGGGTGGACGGCTGTCCTGCTCCTGGTCGGGGGCGTCCTGGCGGGCCTGAGCATCTGGCGGCATCGCACCATGACCCGGGTGCGCATGGACGCCGCGCTGCGGACAGTGTCCGAGGTGAACGCCCATGGCATCCGTCTGGGAGACACCATGACGCGCCGCTCGCTCACCGGAGAGGTCGTGGCCATCGGAGGTGGGGACGCGTGGACGATCGGGCGCAGCCTCACCGCGACCGGGCCGGGGGTCGGCGCGGTGCTCGCCTACGCGGTGATCGCGGTGCTTCTGCTGCGGATCTCGGTGCCACTGGCTGTGGTCGTGCTGGCAGGGGTCCCGGTCCTGGCCCTGGTCGTCGGCCCGGCGACGGGCCGGCTCCGGACGGTCGGTACGCCGTACCGCGAGCAGCAGGGTCGGGTGACGGGCCGGATCGTGGACATCGTCGCGGGGCTGGGCGTCCTGAACGGGTTGGGCGGCAAAGCGGTGTACGCCGACCGCTTCCGCGCGGAGTCGCAGCGGCTGCTGCACCACGGCTACCGGGTCGGCCGCGTCACGAGCGTGATCCAGGCAGTCGGTCTGGGCCTGCCGACGCTGTTCTCCGCCGTGGTGGTCTGGCTGGCCGCTCGGCTCGCGGTCGAGGGCAGCATCACGGTGGGCGAGCTGGTCGCGGTCGCCGGCTACGCCGCGGTGCTGGCGGTGCCGGTGGCCTCCTTCATCGAGGGCGCGCTCGATCTCAGCCAGGCTCTCGTGGCCGCACGGCGGGTGACCGACTTCCTGGCCGTGCGCCCCGAGAGCACCGGCACGTCAGTGCCCCGGGGACGGGGAGACCTGGTCGACGAGACCACCGGGTTGCGGATCACGCCGGGGTCGTTCGCCGCGGTCGCCACTGCCCAGCACTCTGATGCCGTGGCGCTGGTCGACCGACTCGGCGGCTTCCGCCCAGGTGCGACCTGGGCCGGGCAGCCGACCTCCGAGCTCGATCCTGCCCAGCTGCACGAGCAGGTGCTGGTCGCCGACAACGATGCCGCCCTCTTCGCCGGGTCCCTGGCCCAGGTGGTGGCCGGGCGTCTCGACGTCGACGACCTCGGTGCGGCCGCGCTGCTGGACGCGCTGCACACCGCCGCCGCCGACGACGTGGTGCGGGGCCTCCCCGACGGCCTGGGTTCGGGGATCGACTCGGGGGGACGGAACCTCTCGGGTGGTCAACGCCAACGCGTCCGGCTCGCCCGGGCGACGATCGCCGACCCGACCATCCTGCTGGCGGTCGACCCCACCTCGGCGCTCGACGCGGCCACGGAAGCCACCATCATCGACCGTCTCACCCGCCACCGTCGCGGCCGGACCACGCTGGTCACCTCGACGTCCGCGCTCGTGCTGCAAGGCGCCGACGAGGTGCACCTGCTCGCTGACGGTCGGGTGGTGGCCAGTGGCAGCCACACCGCCTTGCTGGCCAACCCCGCCTACGCCGCACTGGTCCACCGCGGAGCACCGCCTGCCGGCGCCCATGACCCCGAGGTCCCAGCATGAGCGCGCAGGCGTTGCCGGTGGCAGAGTCCGGTGAGGTCCGCCGTGCTGCCTGGCGACTCATCCGCTCCGACTACGCAGCGTTCATCGTCGTGCTGCTCACCAACTGCGCGGCGGCGGGCGCAGGCCTGGTCGCGCCGTGGCTGATCGGGCAGATCGTCAACGAGGTGCAGGCCGGAGCCGAGGTCGCGACCATCGACCGCTGGGGCCTCCTCGTGGTGCTCGCCGCGGCCGCGCAGCTCCTGATCGGGCACCAGGCCCGCCGCCTGGGCTACCGGTTCGGTGAACGGACCGCCGCCCGCCTGCGCGAGCAGCTGGCCGACCGGCTCATGCGGATCCCTGCCCGAGCTGTCGAAGGGGCGGGGGCCGGCGACCTCACCTCACGGGCCACCACCGACGCCGCACTGGTCTCGTTCGCTCTGCGCGACGCCGCCCCGGAGATGGTGTTCGCCCTGGCCCAGGCGCTGATCATCATCGTCGCCGTCGTCCTGCTCTCCCCCGTCCTGGGCCTCGTCGGACTGGTCGCTCTCGTCGCCATCCCCGTCGTCCTGCGCTGGTACCTGCGCCGCGCCCGGTCGGCCTACCTGGCCCAGGCCGCCGCGCAAGCCGAGGTCGCCGACGTCCTGGCCGGCACCGCCGCTGGTGCCCGGACGGTGGAGGCGCTCGGCCTGCAGGAGCGGCGAGCTGCCGACTGCTCGGCCGCGATCGCTGCCGCGACCGCCGCGCAGCTGCGCACCCTGCGGCTGCGGAGCGTGTTCTTCCCGACCATCGACGCCTCCACCGCCCTTGCCGTCGGCGCCGCGTTCGGCGTGGGTGGACTGCTCTACCTCGACCACCAGCTCAGCCTCGGCACCGTCGTCGCGGTCGTGCTCTACCTGCGCCAGCTCACCACCCCGATCGACACGATCCTGGTCTGGGTGGAGACCTTGCAGAGCAGCGCCGCCTCGTTCGCCCGCATCGAGGGCCTCGCCTCGTCAGCGGAACCGGCACGACGCAGCGCCGAGGACGTCACGGTCGTCCCCACCAACCAGGACATCGTCGTCACCGACGTCCGCTACGCCTACGACGGGGCCGACGTCCTCCACGGTGTCGACCTCGACGTCCGAGCCGGCGAGCATCTCGCCGTCGTGGGAACGTCGGGAGCAGGCAAGACCACCCTGGGCCGCCTCATTGCCGGCATCGACCGTCCCCGATCAGGACGGGTCACCGTGGGCGGGGCGGACGTCGCCGACCTCGGACCCGAGCAGCTTCGCCAGCACGTCGTCCTGGTGACCCAGGAGCACCACGTGTTCGCCGACCCGCTGCGCGACAACCTCACCATCGCGGCACCTCACGCCACCGACGACGAGCTCCTCGAGGCACTCGACGTCCTCGGCGCAGACTGGTTCGAGGACCTACCCGACGGGCTGGACACCGATCTCGGCACCCATCGGCTCGGCGGCGCCCAGGCCCAGCACGTCGCGCTCGCCCGCGTCCTGCTCGCCAATCCCCACACCCTCGTCCTCGACGAGGCCACCGCCCTGCTGGACCCGAGGACCGCTCGCCGTACCGAAGAAGCCCTCGCCGCCACCATCCAGGGCCGCACGATCATCGCCGTCGCCCACCGACTCCAGACAGCCCGGGACGCTGACCGCATCGCCGTCATGGAGGAGGGCTGCATCACCGAGCTCGGCCACCACGACGACCTCGTCGCCACCGCGACCTCCTACGCATCCCTCTGGGCGGCCTGGAGTGCAGACACCAGCCAGAACAGGACCGACGACCATGAGTGACACACGAACCCGACCCGCGGGACCGGGATCCCTGGCAGTCCGTCCGCTCACGATCGTCACCGGCGGAGCGCGAGGGATCGGCGCCGCCACCGTCGCGCATCTGGCGCGCGCAGGGCACGACGTGGTCGTCGGCTGCCGCGACGACCGTGCCTCCGCCACGAGGGCTGTCTCGGCGGCACAGGTCCACGGCGTGCGTGCCATTGCCGTAGCCGGCGACGTCACCGACGAGGACGACGTTGCCGAGCTGTTCGCCGCTGCCGCGGAGCTGGGTGCCGTCACGGGGCTGGTGAACAACGCCGGACTGACCGCACACCTCGGCGACCTGGCGGACACCCCCGTCGAGGTGCTGCGCCGGGTCGTCGACGTGAACCTCGTCGGCGCACTGCTGTGCGCACGAGCGGCGGTCCGGGCGATGTCCACCGCCCGCGGCGGGCACGGCGGGGCGATCGTCAACGTCTCCTCGGCCGCAGCCACGCTGGGCTCGGCACACGACTACGTCCACTACGCCGCAGCCAAGGCCGGGGTCGAGGCCATGACCGTGGGCCTGGCCAAGGAGGTCGCCGACCAAGGAATCCGGGTCAACGCCGTGGCGCCGGGCACGGTGCACACGAGGATCCACGCCGATGCCGGCGATCCGGACCGTCCCGCGCGCGCTGCCGCACGCATCCCGATGGGCCGAGCCGGGGAGCCCGACGAGATCGCCCCAGCCATCGCCTGGCTGCTCGGCCCCGAGGCCAGCTACGTCACCGGAGCCAGCATCCGGGTAGCTGGTGGACTGTGACCCGCTCAGCGCCCGACAGTGACGACACGCCGTCGACATCCACCCGATCGCAAGAGCTCCGCGAGCTGTACGAGGCATTCAACGCCCGTGAGATCGATCGGGTCCTCGCGGCCATGACCGCCGACGTCCAGTGGCCCAACGGCTGGGAAGGCGGACAGCTCGAGGGGCGGGAGTCGGTCCGCGACTACTGGACTCGCCAGTGGGACGAGGTCCGGCTGTCCCTCACGCCTGTGCAGTTCCGGCAACGGGGCGACGGCCGAACCGAAGTGGCGGTCAGGCTCGTTGCTCGCGACCCGGGCGGTTCCGTCCTTGCGCGAGAAGACGTTCGTCACGTGTACGAGTTCGAGGGTCGTCTGGTCCGTCGCATGCAGGTCGAGCAGTAGTCGGCGATCGCCCGAATCCAGTCACGGTTCAGCGTCGCGTGGCTCCCCGGCAGCGCCTCAGGGCATCGGCCGGACCGACTCCGGTGGGCCGAGCACGACGCGTGGCGAGGGGCGGGCAGCCGTGCTCGATCGGGGCGGTGGACTGTCCAGAGCTGCTACGCCTACTCGGCGGCGGGGCTGGGAATGCCGAGGTCGGCCAGGAAGCCGTCGACGATCCGCGCCCACTCTTCGGGGCGCTCGAGGTTGGGGTAGTGCCCGGCGCCTGCGATCGTGGCGACCCCGCGGCCGTCCCGGACCGTGTTGACGGCGCTGTGGGTCATCCGGTGGTGGTCGGCGGAGTCCTCCTCCCCCACAATGCCCAACACGGGAACGGTCACCTCGACGAGCCGGGACCAGGACTCGGCCACCGGAGTAGGCGGGGTGACACCAGGGACGACCACATGGGTCGATGCGAAGTGCTCGTGCATCGCACGCAGCCGGGCCACAATGCCCGAGTCCATGGCCCCGAGGTTTCGCCGTGGTCCCGCCGCGAAGTCCAGCTCCGCCTCGATCCAGGCTGCAGCGTCCATCTCGGCGATGGCCCGCTCGAGGCGGCCGAGGATCTTCAGTGACCAGGGATCCTCAAAGGTTAGTTCGCCGGTCCCGGCGCCGCTGATCACGACGCCCCGTACGCAGTCGGGGTGCTCGATGGCGGTGTCCAGCGCGGCGCTGGCGCCCATGCTGATCCCGACCAGGATCGCCGGTCCCGCGTCGAAGTGGCGTATCAGCGCGGCCACGTCGTCGCAGTGCCGGAACGGGGCGATGGCCGTCGAAGAGAGGCCGTGCGTGCGCGCGTCCGGAGCGACGACCCTGCATCGTCTCGCGAGGTGAGTGATCTCGCGCTCCCACATGGTGTGGTCGACGAAGCCGGCATGCAGCAGCACCACGAGCTCTCCGGAGCCGGCTTCTGTGTAGGCAAGGTGCCCTCCGGGCAGGTCGATCCGCTCCATCACTGGTCCTCCATCGTCGGGGTGAGCAGGGCGTCCAGCGCGCCGAGCTCGTGCACCAAGTGCGCCAGCACCCGCACACAGGCATTGATGTCACCGGCGTCCAGACCGGCCGCGATCCGGTCCAGCCGGGTCAGCTCTTCGTCGTGCAGCGACGCGTAGACCGCCCGGCCTGCCTCGGTGGCAGCGATCAGGTGCGAGCGCTTGTGCTCCGGGTTCGGCCGGGCCTCCAGGTAGCCCAGCTCCTTGCCCTCGTCGACCAGTCTCTGCACGCCCTGGCGGGTGATCCACAGCGCGCGGGCAATCTGTGGGACTGTCCGCGGCCCGGCGTCATGGACGTGCTCGATGACGGCCCTCACCGGCATGGACACGTCGCGGTGCGCCAGCCCCGCGGCGACCACCCGAGCCGAGAGCTGATGCACCGGCCGAATGTGACGAAACACTTCGTAGAGTTCTGCACCGGTCTCGGACATGACAACTAGCATGTCAACATAGCAATCTTGTTGTCAAACTCTCCCGCGGAGTGCAGAGTGTGCGGCATGACGCATTCCAAGGAACCGACCACGAGCCGCGGCACCCAGCGTGCACGCGCTTCCGGGTGCACCGTGAGCCCCGCGGCATGCGGATGGACTCCCCCGCGTCCATCCGCTCGGGGGAACCAGTGACGTACGTGATCCGAGAGCGACGGGCCTGTGATCTCGACACCTGCGTCGCGCTGCTCGCTCAGGTGCATGGCACGCAGCGCTATCCCATCCGATGGCCCGACGACCCTCGGGTCTGGCTGACGCCGCCGGACGCCGCTGGCGCCTGGGTGGCGACGCTTCGCGACGAAGTCATAGGCCACGTCTGTGTCGTCAGCAAAGACCTGGTGCGGTCGGAACTGACGCTTGAACGGCTCTTCGCGTCGCCCGACGCGGCAGGCAGCGGTGTGGGTCGAGCCCTGATCAACCATGCAAGCGACTGGGCGGCCGGGCGCCGGTCCCGCTTGACCCTCGACGTCGCCGACAACTGCGCCAAAGCCATTAACCTCTACAGCCGGCTCGGTTGGCGCCTGACCGGACAGACGCCGATCGACTGGGGCGACGACGCGGCGGACTCGCTACTTCATTTCGAGGCCCCCGCCGGGGAGTTTCGCGCGACGAGTCAACCATGAGCAGAGTCGCGCTACGGGCGATCTTTTGCGGAGTGGGCGAATCGGGTCAGCAGCAGACGGCGCGATGGGCGTAGGTGCGGCAATCATGGTCCTCGGCGACGCAGCGAGGCACTCCCAGGGGGTCATCTCTGTCGCTGCGGCGTTCCACGAGGACGGTGAAGGAGGACTCGGTGGCGTCGGCGCTCAGTCGTCGATGAGGAGCAGTCCGGTGATCACGCGCCGCAGGATGCGGTCGAACTGGTCGTCGGTGGGAGCGTTGTCGGCCAGGGCTGCGGCCAAGTGGGGGTATGACCCCGTGGACGCAATTGCCGTCAGGTGGACGGTAAGCGCGGTGTCCTCGCGGGCCTCCGCTCGGGCTGCGCGGCGCTGTTCGTGCTCTTGCTTGCAGAGCATCCGCACCAGGCCGGTGAACACGCCCACTGCCTCCAGCTTCGTGCGGCCATCGGCGCCGGTGGGGGCCAGGACCGCCAGCGTGTGGTCGAGGTAGGCGTATCCGTTCCCCCCGAGCGCCGGCGTGGTGTCCAGCGCCTCAAGCATCCAGGGGTGCCGGCGGTAGATTCCCCGCGCCTGTCGGGCCAGGTCGAGCATGTGATCCACCCACGACCAGGTGGCTGCGGCCTGGAGGTCGAACTCGCCGTTGACCTCCTCCACCATGAGATCGATGAGCTCGTTGCGGGTGCTGACGTAGCGGTAGAGCGAGGCAGCACCGGTGCCGATGTCCCCCGCGACTGCGCGCATGGTGACGGCGGACAGCCCGTCGCGGTCGGCCAGGGCGATGGCAGCCTCGGCAATCTCGCGGCTGCTTCGCGACGGAGTCCGGCCACGACGAGCGCCTATCGCCATTCGACTCGACCCCCGTTCTGCTGGCACGTCACAACCCCCTCCTCGGACCGATCCCCAATTTTGCGAACATCGTACGCAAACTCTATCGTGGCCAATGACGCGAACGTCGTTCGCGAATGAAGGGAGCGCTCTGATGGTCGGTGCTGTTGAGTGGAGCCGGACGCGATACGCCCGCAATGGAGAGGTGGAGATCGCCTGGGACCAGCTCGTCGGGTCCCAAGGGGACCCGTTGCTGCTGGTCATGGGATTGGGAACGTCACGGTTCTGGTGGCCGGCCGGGCTGTGCCGGAGCTTCGCAGAGGAGGGCTTCCAAGTGGTGCGCTACGACCAGCGCGACGCGGGCCAGTCCACCCGGATGCCGGATGTCAGTGTCACCAACCCGGTCACCGCTCTGTTTCGCAAGCGCGGGGACGCCTACACCGCCGAGGACATGACCGACGACGCTGTCGCCGTCCTCGATGATCTCGGCTGGTCGGCCGCGCACGTTTTCGGTCACTCCCTGGGTGGTGCCATCGCCCAACGCGTCGCTCTTCGCCATCCTGACCGGGTTCTGAGCGTGGTGTCCTCTGCCGCGCTGCCCAGCGACGTGTCCGGCGTTAAGGTGGCCCGCTATCTGCGCTTCGGACTGCTCGCCCGACTGGCCCGCACGAAGTTCCCCGAGGGTCGCGAGGGTGACATCGCTGCGAGCCTTGCTGTGGCGCGGGGAGTGGCTTCCCCGGCATACCCGTTCGACGAGGCCGCAGCGCGGGAGTGGATCGAGCGTGAGGTAGACAGCGGGCCCCGCGACAGCAAGGCGCAAAGTCGCCAGATCGGTGCCCAGTGGCACGGTCCGCGGCTGCCGAAGCTGAACAAACCGACCCTCGTGATGCACGGGGACGCGGACCCGATCCTGCGTCTTTCGGCCGGACGCGCCACCGCTGCCCGCATCAGCGGAGCACGGATGATCACGTGGCCCGGGGTCGGGCACGACCTGCCTGAGCCGTTGTGGCCGCAAGTGGCACACGCCGTTCGAGAGCTGGCCGACTCTGCATAGCGCTCAAGCCTCGAGGCACAGGGCGATCCCCATCGCCGACTCCTGGCCGGTCCACGATCGCGAAGGACGACCCGGTAAAGTCCCAAGTCACCCGGAGAGCAATGTGAGTTATCACCATTTGGCTCGCTTCGCGCGGGGCGCCGCCGTCGCCGTGGTGGCCGCCGAAGTGGTGCTGCTGTTTGTCGGGCGGGTCAGTCTCGGTGCCGCAGTCGGCGTCTTCCTCGCAGTCGAGGCCGCCTTGGCCGCCGTGATCTTGACCGTTGCGTGGCGGGCGGCGCGTACGTCCCGCGGCGACCGGGTCACAGCTGCGGTGCGCGCGATCCTGCCGGGCCCGATCGCCACGCTGGTGCTGCTCGAACTCGGTCAGCTTCGCGCGCTGTGTTTGCTGGTCCGCAGCCGCACCGCTACCGAAAACCCAGAGGACGTGACGATCTCCTACGCCGCCGGGCGAGGTGGCGTCTACCTGATGATCGGGGTGGTGTGCGTAATCGAGCTGCTCGCCGTCCACCTCATCCTCCCCTGGCACCGCCTGGGGGCCGGGTCCTGGCTGCAATGGGTGGCGTTCGCACTCTCTGCCTATGGTGCGGTCTGGCTCCTGGCCTGGTGGGCCGCTCAACGCACGCACCCTCACCTGATCACCGGCGACGAGCTCGTCCTGCGGAACGCCACTGTCGTGACCTTACGAGTCCCGCTCGACCGGATCGGGCACGTGTCACCGCGACGGCGAGGGCTCGGTTCCGAGGGCCGCCTCATGCTCGGCGGCTCAGGCGGTGGCACGAACCTCGACATCGACTTGGTCGAACCCGCGCCGTGGCGCAGCTTCACCGGGCGCCGCAGCCGCGAAGTCACCGCAGTGTCGCTCGAAGTCGACGACCCCCGTCTGGCCGCACAGCTTCTCACTCGAGCAATGCGACGGCGGACTCAACTCGGGCCGGCCACGGACCTTGGCGGCTCCGACTGGTAGCTGCAGGGCGGTGGCTAAGTCATTGATCGCCTCCTCGACGGCCTGCGAGCACTTCGGGGTGGCCGCGCGCCAACTGACCTCGCTCACGAGCCCTGACCGGACAGTCAGGGCCACGGTCGTTACAAACGTGGTACAAGTAGTCGAACATCCTCGACGTTTGCGCAGGTCAGCATGGGTCAGTCAGTCAGTACTACGACATATAGTCACTTGTGCACGTAAAGCTCGAACTCGCCGTTCGGGTACCGAGGGCCCTGGCTTAGCCGGGGCCCTCGTTGCGCCTCCGCGTCGTCGCGGGCAAGCCCTGGCGAAGGGCTCAGCAAGGCGTCGCACGTGGAATTGGAGTTCACCGCCCAACAGACGGTCGCGACGTGGGCCGCCGCGGCGCCGGACTGGCTGTTGCCCGCAGTCATCCTGCTCGGGGCACTGACGGTCGCTTGGCGCCGACGCCACGGCAACTCGCAGAATGATGACCCGGCGTCCACCCCGAGCCTCGAGAAGATCGACTAGGACATGCGCTCCCGATAGCACCCCAGCGCGCCGGGTGGGGCCGCCTCAGGCAAGGGCGAGAAAGAGCTTCTCCATCTTCTTGACGTCAACGTCGTCAAGACCCTCGTCGGACTCGGTGAGGCACTGCTGCAGGCCGGTGGCGACGATGGCGTAGCCGGCGCGGGAGAGCGCCTTGTTGACGGCGGCCAACTGTGTGAGGACGGACTCGCAGTCAGAGCCTTCCTCCATCATCCGGATCACGCTGGCAAGGTGCCCGTTGGCGCGCTTCATGCGGGTGATGATCGCCTTGATCTCGGTGGGTTCGAGGTCCATCAGTTCTTCTCCAGTGCGGCCAGGGCCGCGGTCAGCCGCTGTCGTGCGTCGGTCGCGACGGTGCGGAGGGTGTCGCCGGCGTGACCGGCGAGGGACATCATGGCGTCGGGGTCGAAGGCCTCGACGACCGTGGTGGTGTCGTCGAGGGCGCGGACGACGACGTTGCAGGGCAGCAGTGCGGCGATGGAGGGATCGGCCTGTAATGCCTGGTGCGCTAGCTGGGGGCGGCAGGCACCCAGGATGACCTGGGGTGCGACGTCGACGTCGAGCTTGGCCTTCAGCGTGGCCTTCAGGTCGATCTCGCTGAGGATGCCGAACCCCGCAGTCGCGAGCTCAGCGCGCACCGCCTCGACGGTCTCGTCGTAGGGGCGGCGCACCGTCGTTTCGAGCGTGTACTGCGTCATGGGTCTCTTCCTCTCGGGTACCGATCACGAGGTCCGTGGCTGGGCTGCACCCACAACTGTACAACCCCCCTGGGGGATGTGTTAATGTTTGGGCATAACCCCCCCGGGGGTTGCGTTTGGGTAGTTCGACATGCCAGCAAAGGAGTCCCCTCTATGCGTGAAACCACCATCGACCAGCTCGCTGCGGCGCTCGATCAGGGCGCGTCGGTGGTCGACGTCCGTGAGCCTGCGGAGTTCCGCGAGGGTCACGTGCCAGGTGCGACCAACATCCCGATGGGTCAGCTGACAGCCCGGCTGGGCGAGATCGAGCGGAATCGACCGGTGCACGTGGTGTGCGCTTCTGGCAACCGCAGCAGCGCGATGGCCGACGTCCTGACCGCCAACGGCTTCGAGGCGATCAACGTCGCCGGCGGCACCAGCGCCTGGGTCCGCTCCGGGCGACCGATTGAGAAGTGAGGCGAACATGACTGACGACACCACCACCGAGACACCCGCACCGGCCTCGGCGACCGAGGAGGCCCAGCAGCGGCCGGCCGAGGGACTGACCGTCCGCACCCTCGAGACCTCATCGCTCGGGGACCGCACCTACGTGGTCCACGACGGCGAAGCCGCCCTGGTGATTGACCCTCAGCGCGACATCGACCGGGTGCTGGAGGTGCTCGAGGCCGACGGCGTCCGACTGACCCACGTCTTCGAGACCCACATCCACAACGACTACGTCACCGGTGGCCTGGCGCTCGCGCAGGCAACCGGAGCGGCATACCTGGTCAACGGCGAGGACGAGGTGTCCTTCGACCGCACCTCGATCGCCGACGGCGAGGTCGTCGAGGTGGGCGACCGTATGCGCGTCCGTGCGATCGCCACCCCCGGTCACACCTTCACCCACCTGTCCTACGCGCTCTCTGTCGACGGGCCTGACGGCGAGGAGCCGTACGCCGTGTTCACCGGCGGCTCGCTGCTCTACGGCGCCACCGGTCGACCCGACCTGCTCGGCGAGGAGCACACCGACGCCCTGGTGCGTCACCAGCACGCATCGGCGCACAAGCTCGCCGAGCAGCTGCCCGACGAGGCCGAGGTCTACCCGACTCACGGGTTCGGGTCGTTCTGTTCGGCCACGCAGTCCGATGCCACGGCCTCGACGATCGGCGAGGAGAAGCGCTCGAACCCGGTCCTGACCCAGGACGAGGAGACCTACGTCCGCGAGTTGCTGGACGGCCTCGGTGCCTGGCCGGCGTACTACGTGCACATGGGACCCGCCAACGCCGCCGGTCCCTCCGCGCCCGACCTCTCCCCGGTGCAGGAGGCAGACGCGACCGAGCTGCGGCGCCGGATCGACGCGGGTGAGTGGGTGGTGGACCTGCGCAATCGCAAGGCCTTCGCCGCTGGGCATGCCCCTGGAGCGTTCAACTTCGGACTCGACGGTGCCTTCTCGACCTACCTGGGCTGGCTGATCGAGTGGGGCACCGCCGTGACTCTGCTCGGCGAGACCGCCGAGGACGTGGCCACCGCCCAGCGTGAGCTGGTCCGGATCGGCATCGACCGGCCCGCAGCCCAGGCCACCGGCGGTCCGCAGGACTGGACCGACGGTGAGCTCGGCAGTTTTCCCACCGCCACCTTCGCCGACCTGGCGCAGGTGCGCCATCACCGCGACGTCGTCGTGCTCGACGTGCGCCGCGCTGACGAGTACGAGGGCGCAGCGATCGCCGGGGCGGTCAACATCCCGATCCACGAGCTGCCCCGCCGCGTCGGCGAGGTGCCGACCGGTGAGGTGTGGGTGCACTGCGCCAGCGGCTACCGCGCCTCGGTCGCCGCCTCGTTCGTCGCCGCCGCCGGCCGCACCCCGGTCGCGGTCGACGACTCCTTCGAGAACGCCGAGAAGGTCGGCCTGCACCTGGTGAGCCCCGAAGGCGACTCCTCTGACACCACCCACGGCGCCGACGGGCCCGACGCCTGATATGACACTGCTCCTCGCCGTCGCCGCCGGCGCGCTCATCGGCCTGTCCCTTGGAGCACTCGGCGGCGGCGGCTCGATCCTGGCCGTGCCGGTGCTGGTGTACCTGCTCGATCAGTCCGCCTCCCAGGCGACGACCGGGTCGCTGGTGGTCGTCGGCGTCACCTCCCTGATCGGGGCGATCGCCGCACACCGCGCCGGCAACGTGCTGCTCGGCCACGGCCTGGTCTTCGGCCTGGTCGCGATCGGCGGGGCGGTGGCGGGAGCGGAGGCGTCCATCCGGGTCCCCGAGGACATCCTGTTGGCCGCCTTCGCCGCCTTGATGCTGCTGGTCGGCGGGATGCTGGCCTGGCGCCAGCTACGCCACCGTCGCGGAGACGACCCTCGGCACGTCGCGCGGCCCACCCTGGACGACCCGATCATCACGTTCAGCCCGACCTTCGCCTGCCAGTGCCCCCGGGCCCTCAAGGTGCTGCTGACCGCGACCGTCGTCGGGGCACTGACCGGCTTCCTGGGCGTGGGCGGCGGCTTCCTCGTCGTTCCCGCCCTCCTGCTCGCCCTCGCGCTGCCGATGGAGTACGCCGCCGGCACGTCACTGGTGGTCATCACCATCACCAGCGCCGCAGCGCTGACCGTCCGGGCCGGCTCTAACGCCGCGCCGGACTGGACGTCCGTCGCCGTCCTCACCGCAACGTCGGCGGCAGCAGCCGTTGTAGGGGCACGCCTCGCCGACCGTGTCGGCACCAACCGCCTCCAGGCCGCCTTCGCCGTCCTGGTCCTCGGCGTCGCCGTCTACACGGCAGCCCGGGCGGCTCCCGCCCTTCTCTGATCACACCCACCGCTCAACCCTCATCGAACGGAACACTCATGAGCACCACCACCGCCCGATCGAAGGGCGCCTCCCCCGACTTCACTCCCGGCTTCCGCCCCGGCCCCCTCGGCCGCCTCGGCCTGTGGGTCACCGACCACGCCAAGCTCGTCACCGGCGTCTGGCTGCTGCTCATCGTCGGCCTGGGCGCCTTCGCCCCCCAGGTCGAGCACAACCTGTCCGGCGCCGGCTGGCAGGCCGACGGATCGGAGTCCGTCGCCGCACGCGAGCTCGCCCAAAAGAGCTTCGGCGGCAACGCCTCCTCGGCCATCCAGGTCGTCGTGCACTCCACCGACGGACCCGTCACCGAGGGCCCCGGCGCCGAGGTCCTCGCCCAGGTCACCCGGATGCTCGAAGCCGAACCACGCATCGCCGACGTGATCGCGCCGATGCCCGGCGCGACCATCAGCCAGGACGGCAGCACCGCGATCATCCTCGCGGGCGCGGGTGCCGACACCAACGAGATGGTCCGGGTCGCCACCGACGTCAAGGGCGACCTCCAGGACCTTTCCGTCGAGGGCATCCAGGTCAACCCGACCGGCTCCTCGCTGCTCTGGTCAGACTTCAACGAGGCCAACCTCGAAGCCATGCTGAAGTCCGAGATGGTCTCCTGGCCCGTCACCATGGCGATCCTGGTGCTCGCCTTCGGCGCCCTGGTCGCCGCAGGCCTCCCCCTGATCCTGACCCTCGCCGGCCTCGTCGCCTCCGCCGGCTCCCTGGTCCTCATCAATGAGCTCGTCCCGGTCTCCATCTGGGCGATGAACTTCGCGATGATGTTCGCCCTCGCGCTCGGCATCGACTACGCGCTTTTCCTCGTCGTCCGCTACCGCGCCTCCCGCATGGGCTCGGGCAACTCCGCCAAGCAGGCCATCGCCGAGACCATGGACACCGCCGGCAAGGCCGTCCTGCTCTCCGGCGCCACCGTCCTGATCTCGCTGTCGGCCGTGATGCTCGTGCCCTCGCCCTCGTTCCGCTCGATGGCCGGCGGGATCATGCTCTCGGTCGTCTTCGTCCTGGCCGCCACACTCACCCTGCTCCCGCTGGTGCTGTTCAAGCTCGACCACAAGATCAACAAGCTGTCCCTGCCCTGGGTCAAGACCGGGGAGCACCGCTCCCCGAAGTTCGCCGCATGGGGCGAGCGACTCTGGAAGCGCCCCCTCGTCTGGGGCCTGGGCGCGCTCATCGTGCTGCTCGCACTCGCCGCACCCATCATCGGCCTCAAGACCGCCATGCCCTCCATCAAGGTCCTGCCCGAGGACGCCAGCGCACGCGTCGGCTACGACCTCGTCCAGGAGTCGTTCGGCGAAGGTGCGCCCGGCACGCTGCAGATCGTGATGAAGGCCTCCGACGCCGACGCCGCGAAGACCGTGCTCGCCTCCGACCCCGGCATCGCCGGAGCAATGCCCTCAATGCCGGCAGCCGACGACAGCGGACTGGTCCTGATCCAGGCCGTGCCGACCGTCGACCCGTCCGACCCCGCTCTCAACGACACCGTCGACCGGCTGCGCGCCGACCTGCCGTCGAGCGCCCTAGTCGGAGGCGCGGCGGTGGAGAACCTCGACCTCAAGGCCCAGCTCGACGAATCTACGCCGCTCGTGATCGGGGTCGTGCTCGTGCTCGGGTTCCTGCTGTTGCTGGTGGCGCTCCAGGCGCCGCTGATCTCGTTGCTCGGCACGCTGGCCAGCCTGCTGTCGACGGCTGCTGCGTTTGGCGTGGCCCGCCTGGTCTTCCAGGAAGGCATCGGCGCTGACTTCTTCGGCTTTGAGAGTCAGGGCTTCCTCGACGCGTGGGCCCCGGTGTTCTTCTTCGCCATGATCTTCGCGATCGCGATGGACTACACGGTCTTCCTGCTCGCGTCGGCCAAGGAGCACTACGAGCACTCGGGCGACCCTAAGGACGCGATGGTCGGCTCGCTCGCCCACTCTGGACGGGTCATCTTCGCCGCCGGCGCGGTCATGGTCGCGGTGTTCTTCACCTTCGCCCTCTCCGGCCCGCTGCCCCCCAAGGAGATGGGCATCGTGCTCGGCGTCGCTGTGCTCCTCGACGCCTTCCTCGTGCGGCTCGTGCTGCTGCCGGTCATGCTGCGCCTGACCGGCAAGGCGGCGTGGTGGTCGCCGGCCTGGCTGCGCCGTGTGTTGCCGACCATCACGTTCTCGCACGGCTGAGCGCTCCTCGACCGCCGCGGCGTATCCCCCTGCGCCGCGGCACGTGGTCCGGGCGCCCGACCCCACGGGGGTCCGGACCACACCTCCCCTTCCAGACTCACCACCCTCACCCCTCCCGCACGATCACCCGAACCAAAGGAGCTCCACCATGTGCCGAGCAGTCACTTGTAAGAAGTGCGGCAAGACCACCTGGGCCGGCTGCGGCCAGCACGTCGACCAGGTCCTCGCCCGCGTCCCTCGCGCCGACCGGTGCGCCGGCCACCCCCACGAGCCCGGCACCGGGTTCTTCAGCCGCCTCTTCGGAGGCAAGGCATGAACCTCGACCGCGCCGTGCTCCTCCTCGCCGGCACCATGACCCTGCTCAGCGCTCTGCTGGTGGCCCTCGTATCACCGTGGTGGCTGCTGTTGACCGCCTTCGTCGGGCTCAACCTGCTCCAGTCGTCCATCACCGGCTTCTGCCCCGCGGCCGTCATCTTCCGCCGACTCGGCGTCAGCAACGGGTGCGCCTTCCGATGAGCGACGACAGCGCTGACCACTGGGATGCTGTCTTCGCGTCGCGCGACCTCGACGCGGTCTCGTGGTTCGAAGAGACGCCCGCCCACTCTGTGGAGCTGCTACGCCAACAGCCCGGCTCGGTGATCGACATCGGAGCCGGCGCGTCCAGGCTCCCCGACGCACTCCTCGCCGACGGTCGCGAGGACATCACCGTGCTCGACATCTCCCAGGAGGCGCTCGCAGTGACGCGCGAGCGGCTCGGCTCCGCAGAGGGGCGGGTCGCCTACGTCGTCAGCGACGTCCTCGCCTGGGAGCCCGCGCGCACCTACGACGCCTGGCACGACCGCGCCGTGCTCCACTTCCTCACAGAACCGGCACACCAAGCGGCGTACGTCGACCTGGCCGCCCGCGCCCTCTCCCCCGGTGGCCTGCTGGTCGTGGCCACGTTCGGCCCCGACGGACCCACCTCTTGCTCGGGACTGCCGACGTCCCGTCATTCGGCCGACGACCTCGCCGCGCTCTTCGCGCCCACCTTCACCCTCACTCGTGCGGAGATGCGGATGCACCGCACTCCCGGCGGCGCCGAGCAACAGTTCACGTGGGTCACGGCGCGGCGCACCAACTAGAGAGTGGCCAGAATCTAGGCGAATCTAGACCTGTTCACCCGCTCAGGGTGCCCCGTTGCAGGAGGTAGCCTGTTACAAGCCCGGTACAAACGGCCGGGAAATCTCGACGTTTGCGCAGGTCAGCATGGGTCAGTCAGTCAGTATTACGACATCTGATCGTCGTACGACGGCCCCCGACCTGCACCACGCAGGTCGGGGGCCGTTCTGTCTGTCGGCAACTGCGGCAGTTGGGCGGCGGGCCGAGCCTCCTCCCGCTGCCGACCCACGTCCGGGGCGTGAACTGCCGCAGTTCGCCACGCGACCCTTGCTAGGTTCACGTCGTGTGCTTCTCCCCCGAGATGGATGTCGTCGCCGGTGTGGTCGTGACCGGGATCGGCATCGACTGCCTGCGCCAGGTGACCTCACGCAGGCAGGTCGCCCTGGCCGCCGTGCCGGTCGTCTTCGGGGTTCATCAACTGATCGAGACGCTCGTCTGGTGGGAGCTGCAGGGAAGGGTCGGCCAGTGCACCGGCGACGTGGCGACGTACTCCTACCTGGTCATCGCACTGCTGGTGGTCCCACTGCTGATCCCGTGGGCGTTCCTCCGCCTCGGAGTCGGCCGCTCGCGAGTGGCCGACGTCGGCTTCGTGGTTGCCGGTCTCACTGCGGTTGCCATCTGCGGAAATCTGCTGGGACTTGATGCTCCGGACCGTCGAGTCGACGGACACCAGATCACCTACTTCGCCGGCGAGTACATCCCCGATCACGTCCTCCCGGTCTATGCCGTTGCCTGTCTGGGACCACCACTGCTCGCCCGGGCACGCTCACTCCAGCTCTTCGGTGTGCTCAACCTCGTCGTCGTGCTCGGCCTGGCTGCCCTCAACCAGGGTGGTGTCATCTCCCTGTGGTGCGTGTGGGCCGCCGTCACGAGCGTCCTGGTCAACCTGCATCTACGTCGGGTCCGGTCGAGCCGCGACTCCGTCGACCAGGCGGGCGTGGAAGTGCGGCCAGGCAGGGGCGCCAGAGCCCGAACGCCGTGAACGCCCGTGGCGAACTCAGCCGGCGTTCGCCACCTGCGCGACAAGCCAGGCGTAGCGTGGGCGTCATGCGCCGAGCCGCCGCACTGTCCGTGGTCCTCTTCCTCGCCCTGCTCGCGGGGCTGACTCCCCCGGGCTCGGCCGACCAGTCCGCAGAGGAGAGCAAGCCACGAGCGGCGGCGGTGGTCCCCTCGCTCCAGGTGACTCGCCAGGTGCGCAACCTCCAGCAACCGTGGGATGTCAAGGCGATCGGCGGCGGACGCCTGCTGATCACCGAGCGGGACACCCGGCGGCTCCTGCTCTACTCGCGCGGGCGACTGCGCAGCCTCGCCTACCCGAAGAGCTCGGTGTGGGTCAGTGGCGAGACCGGACTGATGTCGCTGGCGATCGATCCGGGCTTCGCGCGCAACCACCGCTTCTACATGTGCCAGGGCGGCAATGCCGGATCCGGCCGCCACGACGTCCGCGTGGTCGCCTGGACCCTCGACTTCACCCACGGCAGAGCGGTCCGCAGCCGGGTACTGCTCTCGGGAATCCAGGCCACCTCCGGGCGTCACGGCGGCTGCCGGTTGCTGATCGGCCGTGGTGGTGACCTTCTGGTCGGGACCGGTGACGCCGCCGTGGGCACCAACCCACAGAACCTCAACTCGCTCAACGGCAAGGTGCTCCGACTCAACCGGATGACCGGGAAGCCGTGGCCCACCAACCCCTTCCTCACGTCCACGAACCTGAAGCGGCGCTACGTGCTGACCTACGGGCACCGCAACGTGCAGGGCCTCGCCCAACGCGCGGACGGGTCGCTGTGGTCCGTCGAGCACGGGAGCTACCGCGACGACGAGGTCAACCGGCTGCGCACGCGGGGCAACTACGGGTGGAACCCCGTGCCCGGCTACGACGAGAGCGTGCCGATGACCGACCAGTCGCTGCCGGGCACGCAGATCAACGCGCGGTGGCGCTCGGGCGACCCCACGATCGCCACGTCCGGTGCCGCGAGGGTGCGGGGCAGCCGATGGGGTGTCTACAACGGCACCCTGGCCGTGGCGGCACTGAAGGCAGAGCGGGTGCTGTTCATGAAGTTCACCGCTGCAGGCACGTTGGTGTCGGTCCGCATCCCGTCCGCGCTGCGCAGCTTCGGACGGCTCCGCTCGGTCACCAGCGCTCCCAACGGCGACCTCCTGATCACCACGGCCAACGACGGCAACGACGCGGTGCTCCGGGTCAGGCCGAGAAGCTGAGGCACCTCGGCCCCAACGCTGTGAAAACGACCTCAGTCAGGTCCCCGACGTGGGTGGGGCGAGCGGATCGAGCAGTCCCGAGAGCCGTCGCAGCTCCTCGACGTGTACGGCGGTGAGTTCCTCGAGCACGCGAGCACCGGACGAGGTCAGGCGGAGCTGCACGCGGCGAGCGTCCTCAGTGCTGCGCGACCGCTTCAGAAGGCCGAGCTGCGCCGTACGGTCGGCCAGCTCACTGGCAGTGTGGTGCCGCACCAGCAGGGCATCGGCGACCTCGCCGATCGACGGCCCCCCGTCCGTCGTGCTCCCCCTGATCGCGAGCAGGAGCTGATGCTGGGCATGGGTCAGCCCGTGCTCCTCGGCCGCCTGCCTGCTCCACTGCTCGAAGCGCCGCAAGGTGGTGCGGAACAGCAGGAGGCGCTGGTACTGCTCATCGGTTGACACACCCTCAGCCTAATATGTCGTGTTCCGATACTTTTTCCCCATGAGCAATCCCTCCAGCAACGTCGCGGTCCGGGACGTGCGCCACCTCGGCGACTTCACCGTCACCCCGCGCATGGTCGTGATCGCCCTGCTTGCCCTGCCGGTGGGCGCCGTCGCCGCCCTGGCCGCGTGGTCCCTGTTGCAGCTGATCGGCCTGATCACCAACGCGGTCTTCTACCAACGCACCTCGACCGAGCTCGTCGCGCCCGGCGGCGGGGATCACCCCTGGTGGCTCGTGTTGCTCGCGCCGGTCGTCGGTGGCCTGGTCATCGGCGTGATGGCGCGCTACGGCTCGGAGAAGATTCGTGGCCACGGCATGCCCGAGGCAATCGAGGCGATCCTGCTCGGTGGCAGCAAGGTGCAGCCCCGCGTCGCCGTACTCAAGCCCACGTCATCGGCGATCGCCATCGGCACCGGCGGTCCGTTCGGTGCGGAGGGCCCGATCATCATGACCGGCGGGGCGCTCGGCTCGCTGCTCGCACAGTTCCTCCACCTGACCGCCGACGAACGCAAGACGCTGCTGGTCGCCGGTTCCGCGGCCGGGATGGCGGCCACCTTCAACTCGCCACTCGCGGCCCTGTTGCTGGCCGCAGAGCTGCTGCTCTTCGAGTTCCGGCCCAGGAGCCTGGTCCCCGTGGCCGGAGCCGTCGCGGTCGGCACCGTACTCCGACACCACCTGCTCGGCGAGGGAGCGGTCTTCCCGGTCACCGGCGCCCTGCACCTGCACGACGTCGACTACGCGCTGTGCGTGGTGTCCGGCCTGATCGCCGCACTGCTCGCCTTGGTCGCGACCGTCCTGGTCTATGCCTCGGAGGACGCGTTCCGCCGCCTGCCGATCCACTGGATGTGGTGGCCGGCGATCGGTGGCGTGCTGATCGGCCTGGGCGGGCTCCTCGTCCCCGAGGCGCTCGGTGTCGGCTACGACGTGATCGAGGCCGAGCTCAGCGGCGAGATCGGCCTGGGCCTGATCGTGGGCATCCTCGTCGTCAAGACCCTGGTCTGGTCGCTGTCGCTGGGCTCGGGCACGTCCGGCGGCGTGCTCGCACCGATGTTCATGATCGGTGGAGCCCTCGGTGCGCTCGAGTCGCACCTCTTCCCCGCGGTCGGCCCCGGCTTCTGGGCGCTGGTCGCGCTCGCCGGAGTGCTCGGCGGCGTGATGCGCTCCCCGCTCACCGGGGTCGTGTTCGCACTCGAGCTGACCCATCAGTGGGACGCGATCCTGCCGGTGATGATCGGCTCCTTCACGGCGTACGGCGCCTCGGCACTGATCCTCAAGCGTTCCGTGCTGACGGAGAAGATCGCCCGACGCGGCTACCACCTCAGCCGCGAGTACGACGTCGATCCGCTCGAGATCACCTTCGTCAGCGAGGTGATGACCAGTGAGATCGTCGAGTTCACGCCCGACCTGCCGATCGCCAGTGCCCTCACCGCCCTCGAGGAACCTGCCGACGACCACGCGGCCTGGCGACAGCAGCTCTATCCGGTCACCGATGACGGCGCGTTCGCGGGCGTGGTTGCCCGCGGGGCGCTGCTCGGCAGTGCACGGACACCGGGTGGCACGATCGGCGACCTCCTGGTCCGCGACCCCGTCCACACCCACAGCGACCAGACCCTTCGTGCCGTCGCCGAGACGATGGCGGTCGACGGGATCACCACCTTGCCGGTGCTGGACCGCGACGATCCCGACGTCGTTGTCGGCGTGGTCTCGCTGCCCCAGCTGCTCGCCGCACGGCGCCGTGACCAGCAGGAGGCCCGCGACCGCGAGCGGGTGCTCAGGGTCCGACTGCTCCGGCCGACGCCCTGACGATCCTTGGCCCCCTGGTCCCGCGCCCCCGCGGGGTCAGCCAGCCGGATCGGGGACGACTCCCCCGGCCGGGGTGGTGACGCCGAGCATCGCGGCGCTGATCATCCGCGGGCCGTCAGCTGCGTCGAGATCACCGGCATGTACGGCGGTCACCGCGGCGTGGGTGACCGAGTGCAGCACGGTGACCAGCCACGACACGGGCAGGTCCTTGCGGAACGCCCCCGAGCGCTGGCCACGCTTCAGCAGCCGCTCGGCCCGTGCGCGCAGGTCGGCGTGAGCCTGGTCGACCTGCTCACTCGGAAGGGCGCGTTCGGCGGCGACCACCAGAGCGCCGTACCGGTGGGTGACCGCCCAGGTGGCCTCGATCAGGCGCTGGAGTGCGGCGACCGGATCTCCGGCGAGGTCGACGTCCTTGAGCACGGAGTCCGCCTCGGCCATCGCCCGCTCGGCGACCGCCGCGACCAGGGTCGCGCGGGAGTCGAAGTGCCCGTAGAGGGTCACGCGTCCGACGCCTGCAGCCTTGGCGACCTGGTTGATCGTCGCATCGGGATCACGGGCCAGGCACTCGGTCGCCGCATCGAGGATCGCGGCGATGTTGCGTCGTGCGTCCGCGCGGGGCGGCCGCTTCTCCGCGGCACCTGCAGACTGTCCGGTCGTCGTCACAATGCCTTCATCCTAGGTCGACGCGTTCCACGGCCCCGGAGCCTGCGAGCCGTGTCGCATCGCCGTGGTGGGCGTGCGTGCCGACGTACTCCTCGCTCCGCCAGAGCATGGCCACGAACATGAGGAGGAACATGAGGACGTGGCCGAGCACCATCACGCCGTCCTCACCGAGCAAGCCGGCCCACAGGAACGGGAAGAGTACGACGAACCCGGCGTACATCACGCCACTCATCTCCAGGACCGGGCGCCAGGCGTGGCCACGGAACCGCATCCACGCCCCCATCGGGACCGCCATGGTGGTCGCCATGGCCAGGGAGTCGACCTCCACCGAACGGAGCACGCCCTGTGGGTCGGTGCCGGACACTGCGAGCGTCCACAACGGGTGGAGCGCCATCATCCCGATCACCATGGCCAGCACCATCTCGCCGTAGTGCAGGGCGAACCTGCGCACCTCGCGCGACGTCATCACCACTCACCTCCGTCGGCGACGGTGGCAGCCTGGGCTGGCCGGCCCGGAACCAGGAACATTGCGACGAGGCCGGCCGCCACGGCGACGGCGGCTCCGAGGGTGAAGCCGTCGACGAACCCGTCAGTGCCACTGCCGGCGATGCTCGCCGCGGCGACGCTCGAGACCACCGCGGCCCCCAGGGAGGCACCGAACTCGTGGAAGGTGCTCACGATGCCGGACGCGATGCCTGACTCGTGGGGAGCGACCTGGCCGAGGGCCGTGGCCGCGGCCACGACGAAGAGGACCCCGAGCCCGACGGCGCCGATGGTCAGACCGACCACGACAGCCGTCGTGCCGAGGCCGACGGCGGCCACCGTGAACCCGAGCGCCGCGATGCCGAACCCGAGTGCGGTGAGCAGTCGGCCACCGACGGCGGCGAGCTGCTGCCCGGCGACCGTGGCACCGGCCATGGTGGCCAGCGCGATCGGCAGGAACAGCACTCCGGTCAGCAGGGCTCCGAGGTCGGCGTGGTGCTGGAGGTAGAACGTGCCCAGGAAGAAGGCGGCCACCATCAGGGAGGTCGCACTGACCACCAGGAACGTGCCGGCTGCCACCGGTCGACGGGCCAGCAGCGCAAGGTCCATGAGGGGCACGGCCGCCGTACGCTGCCGCAACCCGAACAGCACGTAGAGCAGCACCGCACCCAGCAGGAGCAGCAGGGTCGTGCGGTCGGTCCAACCCCGGTCACCGGCGCCGATCAACGCGTAGATGGCGGTGCCGGTGGCGGCGGTGACCAACCCGGCGCCGATGACGTCCAGGCTCCCCCGTCGCATCCCGGTGGCTCCAGCACCCGGAGCCACAGGCAGCACGCGCAACAGGACAACGGTCACGACGACGCCGATCGGCACGTTGACGTAGAACACCCAGGGCCAGCCGGGCCCTGCGGTGAGCACGCCGCCCAGCAGTACGCCGACCGCGGCCCCCGCCCCGCCGAGTCCGGACCAGATGCCGAGCGCCTTGTTGCGCTCCTCTCCGTCGAAGAGCTGGACCACGGCCGAGAGTGCGGCCGGCGAGAGCAGCGCCGCACCGACTCCCTGCGCGACCCGGCCACCAAGCAGCGCCGTCGAGCTGTCCGCCACACCGGAGACCAGCGAAGCGACGGTGAACACGGCCAGTCCCGCGATCACGACGTTGCGTGATCCCAGCAGGTCGGCGATGCGACCGCCCAACAGCATGAGTCCCCCGAAGGCGAGGGTGTAGGCGCTGACCACCCAGGTGGTCGCCTCGCGGTCGAGCCCGAGGTCGGCGCCCATGTGTGGCAACGCGATCGCGACCACCGTGACGTCGATGATCAGCATGAACTGGGCGACTCCGAGGAAGCCCAGGATGGTCCAGCGGCGAGGGTCGGCCACCGGGCCGTCCGCCACCGTCGTGCGTGGTTCGTGTGCCATGGCCGAAACCCCTTCCGATGCAAGATGAACACTGATGTTCGAGATGTTAACTCGAACATCAGTGTTCAACAAGAGAGTTTCGTCAATGGCCCGGCGTCAGACCGCGGCGACCTCCGGTGACGAGGGCAGCCGGATCAGGAACCGGCACCCGTCGGCGGACTCGAGGTTCTCGACGCCGACCACCCCGTCGTGGGCCTCGACGATGCCGCGCACGATGGCCAGCCCCAGCCCGGCCCGGCCGCCCAGGTCACGGTCCGGCGTACGGGCCGACGAGCCCTGCCAACCGACCTCGAAGACCTGGGTCATGTCGTGCTCGGCGATGCCGCCGCACTGGTCCGCGACACTGAGCACGACGCCGCCCTCGACCTGCTCGGCACGCACCTGCACCTCGCCCGAGGGCGGCGTGTGCCGGATCGCGTTCATGATCAGGTTCGAGAGGGCCCTCGAGAGGGCCGCCGGGTCGGCCGAGACACAGATGCCGTCCTGGACAGCGCCACCCACCCTGACGTCGCGCGTGCGGGCGACCGGGTCGAGGCTGGCGATGGCCTCGCTGACCAGGTCGTGCAGCAGCACGGTCTCGCGCTGCGGCACCAGCACGCCGGCGTGGATCCTTGACAGCTCGAAGAGGTCGTCGACCATCGTCGCCATCCGGTCGACGTCCTGCCGGATCTGGGTCAGGTAGCGCTGCGGGTCGGCGGCCATGCCGTCCTCGAGGGCCTCCGACATCGCCCGCAGCCCGGCCAGCGGGGTGCGCAGGTCGTGGGAGACCCACGAGACCAGGTCGCGCCGCGACTGGTCGAGCAGCTGCTCGCGTTCGCGCGACGTGGCCAGCTCGCGGCGGGTCTCGTGCAGTGCGGTGCTGAGGTCACGGAACTCCTTCGCACCGCTGGGCGGTGCGAGCTCGCCGTCCCCACCGAGTTGCCGGACGTTGCGCTGCACGGCGCCCGACCACTGTCCGATGGCCAGGCCCAGCCCGATCGCAACTCCGAGGGTCACGACGGCCGCGACGATGCCGACGTACGTCGCCACGGCAAGGTCGTGGCCCGAGAAGAACATCATCCGGGTCACCGCGATCAGGCCCACCAACGGAGCCAGCACCGCCACCAGGGCAAGGATCGCGAGGTGCCAGACCAGCGACCGCTGCCTGACCAGCCAGCTGGCCGCGAAGCCGAGCATGCCGACCACCGCAGCCGAGAGAGAGGCGACCAGCACGATGGTCCAGAACGCGTCGCCGGTCATCGGTCGCCTCCAGACGCGGACCACAGGTAGCCGACGCCCCACACCGTGCACAGTCGCACCGGGTGGGTCGGATCGGCCTCGACCTTCTCCCTGACCCGGCGCACGTGCACGGTCACGGTCGAGCGGTCGCCGAAGCTCCAGCCCCAGACCAGCTCGAGGAGCTCTTCACGCGAATAGGTCACCTCGGGGTGCGCCACCAGGAACCGCAACAGGTCGTACTCGCGACCGGTCAGCGTCAACGGCGCACCGGCCCGGGTGACCTGACGGCGCGGGTGGTCGATCACCAGGTCACCGTCGGTGAGTACGTCGGGCAGGGTCGGCGTACGACCCGAGGTGCGGCGCAGCACCGACTCGACCCGCAGCGCCAGCTCGCGGGGGCTGAACGGCTTGCTCACGTAGTCGTCGGCGCCGAGCTCGAGGCCGACCACCCGGTCGGTCTCGCTGCTCCGGGCGGTCAGCATCACGATCGGCACCTCACTGGTCAGGCGGAGCTGCCGGGCGACCTCGAACCCGTCGATGCCGGGCAGCATGAGGTCGAGGACGACGAGGTCCGGCGTACGCCGCATCGCGGCCTCGACGGCAGACTCACCGTCGGCGGCCTCGACCACGTCGTGCTTGTTGGCGCGCAGGTAGCTCACCACCACCTCACGAACCGTCGCGTCGTCATCGACGACCAGGACGTTCGCCATCATCACCATCCTCTGCCGGTGCCCGTTCCGGGGCACCGATCTCTGTCATTCGCGATCGTACGACGGCAGCGGCCACGAGCACGCCGACCAGGATGCCGCCGGCCATCATGAACCAGCCGGCGGTGTAGTCGCGGTCGAGCAGCGTCGGGTTGTCGGGTCGGCGACCCCACCCGCCGAGTACCGGCACGGCCACCAGGGTCAGCGCACCGAGCAACACGGCGCCGACGACGACCGGACTCCTGAACCAGGGCACGACGCGCGCCGCGGACCAGCCGAGCACGAGGACCACCGGCGCCAGCACGGCGTCGTGCAGGAGCACGCCACCGGCCAGCCAGACCAGCAGGTTCGGCCAGCGGTCCCACGGCGTCGCGTCGTACAGCAGCCAGGCGCCCCACGCACCTGCTGCCACCCCGGCCGCCACCAACATCCCCCGGCCGATCATGAGGGGCCGAGCCACGGGAGGTGCGGTCATGGGAGCACCTCCAGCTCGTTGACCCATTTCGTCTGCAGCACCCCGGGCCGGTTCGGCGCGATGAGGCGCGCCGGGTAGCCGTGATCGGAGTCCAGCGTCTCGCCGTTCAGCTCGAGCGCCAGCAACGTGTCGTCGTGGTCTGCGTACGACCCCGGGAGCACCGACTGTGCGTAGCCGCCGCGACGTTGCAGCGACCGCACCAGTACCTCGGTGTCGGACGGTGCCTCCACGAGGTCGAGGAGGTCACGGACCCTCACCCCGGTCCAGGTGGCACCGGCACTCCATCCCTCGACGCAGGCGATCGGCAGGTCTTCAGTGCGCTGCGGGAGAGCCTTGAGGTCGGCGAGGCTGAGCTCACGTGAGCGGTCTCCGTGGCGCACCACCAGCCGGTAGGCCTCGCCCGTCGCGGCCGGATCGATCGCAGCGGCCCGCGCCGAGCGGTTGACCGGCACGCCCTGCGGCCCCTCCCCGGTGCGCACGGCGAAGAGCGAGACCCGGCGCAGCCACGGCACCGTGGCTCCTGCGGTCAACAACACCGCGGCGCCGGCACTGACCCACGTCGTGCGCAGGACCGTACGACGACTCACCGCGCCGGGCACCGAGGCTTCGGGCCGGTCGAGCTCCGTCGACTCCAGGGGCGCGCCCAGGGCCTCACGGATGACCGGCAGCTTGACGGCGATGTGCACGGCCAGCGCTCCGATCGCGATCCAGGCCAGCGCGTAGTGCGAGCTGCGGAACGGGAACTCCCACGGGTACCACTGCGCGGAGTTCGCAAGGCCTGTCGCCAGCTGGAAGATCGACGCCGACACCAGTACGGCGATCGAGCCCCGTTCGAGGGCGGTGAGAAGGCCCGTGCGCAACGACCTGGGCAGTGCGGCGAAGAGCTTCGGGTAGACGCACCACAGCTTGACCAGCAGCAGCGGGATCGCTGCCGTGCCCGAGGCGACGTGCAGGCCCTGGGTCAGCCGGTAGCCCCATGACGGCGACGTCGGCAACGGCACGATCGGGTGCGGCAGTTGGGCGTAGTGGCTGATCACCCCGGTCACGAACGCCAGGGCGAAGCACACGCCGAGCCAGACACCGATGCGGGCGGCGACCGCAGGCGACCTCAGCCGTGAGGTGAAGTCGGTCTCGGCCGGGGCCCTCATGAGCGGCGCTCCCCGCGCACCAGGACGGCCACCCACCGGCCGCCGATCTCGTGCACCTCGCTGACGACCAGGTCACTCGCTGCGGCCGCGTCGGCCAGCCCGTCCACGCCGAGCACGGCCCAACGGAACGGGCGCGATCGGTGCTTGCCGCCCTGGGACTCGAGGACCGCCCAGACGGTGCGCGACTCGACCCCAGGCTCGGCCACCTCGACCACGGCACGGCCTCCGGGCGCGAGCAGGTCCCCCGCCCGGCGGAACAGCGCCACCGGGTCGCCGCCGATGCCGATGTTGCCGTCGGCCAGGAGCACGGTCCCCCATCTGCCTTCGGCCGGCACCTCGGCGAACACGTCGCGTTGCAGCGCCGAGGCACCACGGCGCCGGGTCTGGGCGACAGCCTCGGCCACGACGTCGATACCGAGCGCGATACGACCCGTCTCCGCAAGGGCCATCGCCATCCGGCCGGGGCCGCACCCGATGTCGAGCGTGGGACCGTGGCACAGCGTCAGGATGCGCTTGTCGTCCTCGTCGGCCGGTGCCGACCAGCGCTCGACCGGGATCGGTGTCGGAGAGCTGTCCACCCCGACCACGACCGTGGGGTGACCGGACAGCAATGCCGAGAACGTCGAGGTGAACGACACGTCGGTGCTCATCGGACCGGGCTCCTGACAGGCAGTTCGTGCCAGCGACGGCCGAACCTCGTGCCCGGTGCCAGCCGCGCCACGATCTCCGCATCCTCCGCGGTGTCGACGTCGCGCAGTCGGCGTACGACCTCGATGTGAAGGCCGGCACCCAGCAGGGCCCGGGCCGTGCGCGTGCCGGTGTCGGCTTGCGACATCGGGACGTCGGTGAGGACGCCGGCCCGCGACGGGTCCTGCAACCCGAGCAGCCACCACCCGCCGTCGTCCGCGTGGCCCAGGACGGCCGGGCTGTCCTCCAGTGCCGCGTCGGCGGCGGCGAGGTCGTCGGCAGTGACCTGCGGGGTGTCCATGCCGACCTGCACCACCGGTCCGGCGATCGTCGCGTGGGCGTGCGCGATGCGCTCCGCCAGACCGTCCCCCTGCTGCGCGAAGACCCTCCACCCGATCAGGGACCGGCGGAGCTCGTCCTCGAGCACCACCCCTGCGAGGTCCCCGGCCAGGGCCAGGTGGCACCGCGCGGACGCCGCGCTGCAGGCCGCGATCGTGTCGAGCAGGCACAACGCGGCGAGCTCCGCAGCAGCGTCGTCGCCGACGGTGGCGGCCAGTCGGGTCTTCACCAGCCCGGGACGCGGCGCCTTGGCCAGCACCAGCGGTTGCGCCCTCATGCCCGACTCCCGTCGAGAGAGGTTCCGCCCGTACGGCGGCCGTCGGCTCGACCGGCGCCGGGGCCGTCGTGGTGGCCGTCGGCGAGCACCCGGCGGAAGTCCCGCGCCGTCCGCACGGTGCCGAGGAACGAACCGGAGACCTTCGAGCGGGTGCAGGCCGCGCGCGGCCCGTAGGAGACGTCGTGCTCGGAGAACCGCCAGTCGGCATGCACCGCGGACTGCAGGAGCTCGACGGGGTAGCCGAACCGTCGATCCTGGATGTGGAGTTCGAGCAGTGCCTCACGGCGCACGACGCGCATCGCGGCGAGGTCGCTCAGCGGCAGCCCGATCCGTCGGCGCAGCCACCACGCGATCAGCGCGTTGCCGAACCGGGCGTGCCACGGCCAGACACCCCTCGCTGCCGGACGTCGACGTCCCGCGGCGAGGTCGACGCGTCCGGCGACCACGTCGGCGACGAGCTCGGTGAGGTCCGCCGGGTCGAAGGAACCGTCGCCGTCCATGAAGGCCACGATGTCGGCGGTGGCCGCGTCGAGTCCGGCCGCAACGGCAGCGCCGTAGCCGGCCTCGGGCTCGGTCACGACCGTGGCCCCGAGGTCTCGGGCCACGTCGGCGGTGGTGTCGGTGGAGCCGTTGTCGACCACGATCACCCGCATTCCGTCAGGGATGCGGGGCAACAGTGCCGTCAGCGCCGGTGCCTCGTCACGGCAGGGCAGCACCACGTCGATGGAGGGTGTTGAAGTCATGTCATTGACGCTAGGCCGCGGAGCGGTCGCTGAACCGTCCCTGCTGCTTACGAAGTGATGACGTCACCTGCCCGACCCGGGGCGAGGCCGTTTCGCGAACCTAGACTCGCGATTGTGACCCGAACCGCCCCAGGACCGCGCCCTTCAGGGGCGCACGCGTCACGCCCGGCATCACCCCGCGTGGGCTCGTCGAGTGGGGTCGCTCCGTGGCTGGGACTCGCCGCCGGACTCGTGCTCGTCGCCGCGGCGATCCTGGCGCCGTTGCTGACCGGGTGGGAGGTGCACTCGCGGTTCAGTGCGCCCGAGGGCTTCCCGCCCTGGCAGGGCTGGCTCGATCCACGCGTCGGTCCGGGAACGCTGCCGGCACTCGTGATCGCGGCACTCGTCGTGACCCGAGGCGCTTCCCTGGCGCAACGCCTGCCCTTCGCCCGCCTGGCGGTCGCCACCTTCCTCGCCTCCCTGGCGTGGCTGGTGTCCCTGGCCACGATCGACGGCACGTCCGGCATCTCCGGCGTGCTCGGCGAACCGAACGAATACCTGGAGACCGCGCGTTCGGTGCACGACGTGCCCGTCTTCCTCGGCGAGTTCGTCGACAGGGTGCCACTCGACGCCGCGGACAACTGGCCGGTGCATGTCTCGGGCCATCCGCCCGGGATGACCCTGTTCTTCGTGTTCCTGGCCCGGATCGGGCTGGGCGGAGACCTCGCCGCCGGGCTCGTGGTGACCGTGCTGGCGGCGACGATCGTGCCCGCCGTGCTGGTCACGCTGCGCGCCCTCGACGCCGATGAGGTCGGTCGCCGGGCGGCGCCGTACCTGGTCCTGACGCCGGCTGCCCTGCTGCTGGCCGTCAGTGCGGACGCCGTGATGGCGGCGGTGGCGGCCTGGGGCCTGGCCGCGCTTGCCCTCGCCGCCTCCCGGTCACTGTGGTGGAGCGTCCCCTCCGGCCTCCTGTTGGGCAGCCTGGTCCTGCTCTCCTACGGGCTGGGACTCTTCGGGTGCCTCGCCCTCGCCGTGCTGTTCACGGCCCGATCGTGGAGGCCCCTGTTGCCGACGGCGCTGGTGGCGCTGGCGGTGCCCTTGTCCCTGGCGCCGTTCGGCTACTGGTGGCCGGAGGGCTTCACGGTGCTGCGTGAGCGCTACTGGGACGGCGTCGCGTCGCTGCGCCCCGCGAGCTACTGGTTGTGGGCCGACCTCGCGCTGGTGGTGGCCACTGTGGGGCCGTGGGCGACCGCCGGACTCGCCCGGCTGCGCGATCTCCCCCGGGCTCCCCTGGCCCTGGTCGTCGGGGCGTTGGCCGCGATGGTCGTGGCCGACCTGTCGTTGATGAGCAAGGCCGAGGTGGAGCGGATCTGGCTGCCGTTCATGCCCTGGCTGACGCTGGCCGTGGTCGCCCTGCCGAAGCGGTGGCGAGGGCCGGCACTCGTCGGGCAGGCCTGCTGGACGCTGTTGTTGGCGCACCTGGTCAACACCGGCTGGTGACCGCTCGCGGGTGGTTCGGCCGCCAAGCGCTCCGGAGGTCAGTCGCGCAGTGGCGCGGTGGCGAAGTCGGCGATGCCCTCGTCGGGGTGGACCAGCGCGGTGAAGCCCAGTTCCCGGGCGGCCTTCTCGGGTGAGGCGACCACGTGGCGCACGTCGCCGAGGCGGTACTGCCCGGTGACGACGGGACAGGGCCCGTCGGCACCGGCGAGCCGGTCGGCCACCTCGGCAATGGAGATCGGTCGGCCGGAGCACACGTTGTACGCCGCGAAGGGCGCCGGCTCGGCGATCACCGCGTCGAGGGCGGCCAGGTTGGCGCGGGCGACGTCGTCGACGTGCACGAAGTCGCGCATCTGCGCGCCGTCCTCGAAGACCCGGGGTGCCGCTCCACGTTCGAGACTCGAGCGGAAGATCGCCGCCACTCCGGCATAGGGAGTGTCACGGGGCATGCCAGGTCCGTAGACGTTGTGGTAGCGAAGGGCGATCGCGTGCGCATCCGCGTGGCGTGCCCACGCCGAGGCGTAGTGCTCCTGCGCCACCTTGCTGGCGGCGTACGAGCTGCGCGGATCGACGGGCGCCGCCTCGTCGACCAGGGTCCACCGCAACGACTGGCCGCAGACCGGGCAGGCGTGGTCGAACCGACCTGCGTCGAGGTCCTCGGTGCTGCGGGGTCCGGGAGCCTGGGGCCCGTGCTCGGGGCATTCGTAGGCGCCCTCGCCGTAGGCCACCATCGAGGAGGCCAGCACCAGTCGGCGTACGCCCGCCTCGTGCATGGTGGCCAGCAGCACAGCGGTGCCGAGGTCGTTGTGCGACGCATATACCGGCAGGTCGGCGACGCGTACGCCGGCTCCGACGACGGCGGCCTGGTGGCACACCGCGTCGACACCGCTGAGCAGATCGGCCCACGCATCGGCGTCGCGTACGTCGAGCCGGTGCGTGCCAACGGGTGGAGTCGTGGCGCCGTGGGCCAGGTCGAGCATCACGTCGACCGCGACCACCTCGTCACCACGTTCCTCGAGCCGGCGCTTCACCGCGGAGCCGATGAAGCCCGCGGAGCCGGTCAGCAGGACCTTCACGACGGTGCGCCGGTGGGCGAGGGATAGGTCAGCTCGATCTCGTCGGCCCAGGTGGCACACGCGCATCCGGTCGGATCGGGCAGCTCGGTGATCGCGGTCCGGAGCAGCGTGCCGAGTCGGTCGAGGTTCGACCGGAACAGCGCGAAGACGTCCGCCTGGCCGACCCCGGTGCCGGTGTCGTCCCCCGCGTCCATGTCGGTGACCAGGGCCAGCGGGGCGTAGCAGAGCCGCAGCTCGCGAGCCAGCACGGCTTCCGGATGGCCGGTCATGTTCACCAGCGACCACCCGGACTCCGCGTAGCTGCGCGACTCCGCGCGCGTGGAGAACCTCGGGCCCTCGATGACGACCATGGCGCCGCCGACCATCACGTCGGGCGATCCGGCGGCCAGGGCCTTCGTCACGCCGTCGCAGTAGGGATCCGCGAAGGGCACGTGCACGGCGCCGGTCTCGACGAAGGTCTGGATGCGGCCCTGGGTCCGGTCCACCAGCTGGTCGGGCACCACGATGTATCCCGGACGCACCTTCGTCCCCAGGCCGCCGACTGCGCACGGCGCCAGCACCTGGCGTACGCCGAGTGAGGCCAGCGCCCACAGGTTGGCCCGGTAGTTGATCCGGTGCGGCGGGTACTCGTGGTGCAATCCGTGCCTGGGCAGGAAGGCCACGTTGCGCCCTTCCACGGAGCCGATCGTGATGGGTGCCGACGGGGCGCCGTACGGCGTGGTGACCGTGGCGGTCGGGGCGTCGTCGAACAGGGCGTAGAAGCCCGTGCCACCGATCACGGCGACATCTGCGCGGAGCTCACTCATGTCGTCCACGCTGCCAGCGCAACCGCCGCCGGAGAAGGGTGCGCGCCGGGTCGTAAGCGCCTCGTAAGAAGCCCTCCCTCATGCGCGGAGGGCGGCGCCGATGCAGCAGGCCTCGTCGCGCGGCAGCCCGGCACGGACGAGGTCAGCGACCAGCTGCTCCGCGGTGACCTGCTCGTAGGCGATCGGGCGCCCGAGGGCGGTCGCGATGTCGGCGGTCGCCTCGGCGAACGTCATCGGTCGGGGCCCGATCAGCTCGTAGGTCCGGTCGGCGCCGTACCGCTGCCCGGCCACGGCGACGAGATCCTCCGCCCGCTGGGCCTGGGCCTCGCCGCATCCGGAGAGCAGCACGATGCGCCGTACGGGGTGGGCGACAGGCTGCGGGTCAAGACGTCGGGCCCGCCCACAGATCGTCGAACAGGGCTTGGACCGGGGCATTGGTCGCGTTGGTGGCCAGCTCACCGCGCAGCCCGATTCCACCGAGGGTCTGCAGCGCGGCCGTCGCGTCCGTCACGGTCGCGGCCCAGGCCGTCGGTTCCTGCGTGCCGACCTTCCACACCTTCGCCCGAATCGTGGTCGGGAAGGTTCCGGTGGCCTGGGTGCGGACGTTGAACCGGTCTCCCAACTGGTGCGTGAGACCGGCAACGGTCACGGTCGCCAGCTTCGTCTGCGTCCCGACCAGTCGCATCAGCGTGAGCACCACCGTCCCGTTCGGCACGAACCGGACGGCGGCGAAGTAGCTGTCCCCGTTGGCCAGCCGTCTGGGCAATACACGCACCGAGGTGCCGATGCCGGTGGAGGCCTTGTCCAGGCCGACGGTCACCCGGAGCTCGGTGTCAGTGCTCGACACTCCGTTCAGTTGTGCGCCCGGGGCAGAGCCGGGCGTCGGCATGCGGATCGAGCCGCTCCCCGCGGACACCGAGGCGTTGCCAACGGCGCCCGTGATGGACCAGTTGCCACCCAGGGGAGCCGTGCCCCACCCGTTGACCGAGTTCCGCGCGAAGTCGTCGGTCGCAAAGGGGTCCGGCCCACCATTCGGGTCGACGACCGTGACGGCCTTGGTCACCGAACCTGTCGAGCCGGCGTCATCGGTGACTGTCAACCGCACCTGGTAGTCCCCCGTACCGGCGTACGTGTGTGACGCCGTCACTCCGGACGCCGTGGCACCGTCACCGAAGTCCCAGAGGTACGACGCGATCGAGCCGTCGGGATCACTGGAGGCGACCGCGTCGAAGGAGACGCTCGTGCCGTCGTACGTCGTGGTGAACGAGGCCGAGGGCGGCAGGTTTCCCCTGACCATGGCGAAGGCGTCGGTGAACGTCGCACCCGAGACCGCGCGAAAGGTGCCGTCGAGCCGGTCGGGGGTCACCGTGAGTTCGAGGTATCCATAGGCCGGGTCCCGGTTGGCTCCCGAGGTCGCGGCGAAATAGCTGAACTCCGGATCGGAGGTGTTGATGTCGCGGAGCGGCGTGCCGCCCGTCCCGACCGTGCCGAACACGGTGCCCGCACCCTTCACCATCGTTGCGTCGACGTCGACAGCGCAGGCCGCCGCATAGTTGTCGGGCACGAGGGCGGGGCACTCCTGACCTGTTGCGAGCTGGTCGGTGCGTGCGTAGTAGTGCTCGTGACCGGTGAGAACCAGGTCGACCTTCTTGTCGATCAGCAGGTTCATCAGGTCGGCTCCGGGCTGGCAGGCGTACTCCCCCACCGACAGGCAGGGTTTGTGCATGCCGACCACGACCCAGGGGATGCCGGCCGAACGGGCTCCGTCGATGGCAGCCTCTGTCCAGCCGTACCGCGGCGTTCCGGCGTCGTACGACCAGGTTCCGTCGCTGAACGTGATGTTCGGCGATATCATGAGGTAGCGAACCAGTGGTGCCGCCGCGGGGACATCGACGTAGTACTGCCGTCCGTAGGTGCCGATGACTCCCGGAAGCTGGTTCGGCAGACAGGCGGAGAAGTCGTTGATGTTGCCGTTCTGGCCGTTGCCCTCGTGGTTTCCCGCGATGAGTTCGAACGGGTAGCCCGCACCGACGCCGGCGGTCACCACGTCGCACCACGCCTGTTCGGCACCCGTCGTGCCGTAGGACAGGTCCCCCAGGGCGAGGGTGAGGTCGCTGCCGCCCCCCGCCATTCCAGCGAGGACGGCTCTGGCGGAAGGCGAGGACGAGAAGTCGCCCGCCACCGTGAACTTCGCCGTGGGTTCGTCTGCCGCTTCGACCCCCGGGCCGGGGGCGCCGGATGAAGACAGGCTTGTCACCCCGAGGAACAGTGCGCTGAATGCGGTCACCGCGACACGGAGAAGTGTCATGCCTCGACGTTAGCCTCGACGAAGCCGCGAATGCATCACCATCCTTGGATACGTCGTCCGCCTGAGGGCCGCCAAATTCCTCGTGTGGTGTGGCCGGCGGTGGCACAGTGGGCAGAGGCAACGACTGCAGGAGAGGCAGACCAATGACGAGGATCGGCGTCCCCACCGAAGTCAAGAACCACGAGTACCGCGTCGCGATCACACCGATCGGTGTGCACGAGCTCACCGCGCACGGGCACGACGTGGTCATCCAGCAGGGTGCCGGGGTCGGTTCCTCGATCAGCGACGAGCAGTACGTCGCCGCCGGCGCCACGATCGCCGCAACAGCCGAGGAGGCGTGGGGCACCGACGGCGGCGTCGACCTGGTGCTCAAGGTCAAGGAGCCCGTCGCCGAGGAGTACCACCGCATGCGGGAGGGCCAGCTGCTCTTCACCTACCTGCACCTCGCCGCCGACAAGCCCCTCACCGACGAGCTGCTCGCCCGCAAGGTCACCGCAATCGCCTACGAGACCGTCCAACTACCCAGCGGCGGGCTGCCCCTGCTCTACCCGATGTCCGAGGTCGCCGGCTGCCTCGCACCCCAGGTCGGCGCACACTCACTGCTCAAGGCCCAGGGCGGGCGCGGCGTCCTCATGGGCGGCGTCGGCGGCGTCGCCAACGCCAAGGTCGTCATCATCGGCGCCGGCGTCTCCGGACAGAACGCCGCCAACATCGCCCTCGGCATGGGCGCCGACGTCACCCTCCTCGACACCGACCTCGACAAGCTGCGGATGTCGTTCTGGCGCTACAACAACCGCGTCCACGGCCTCGCCTCCTCCAAGCTCGCCATCGAGCAGCAGGTGATGGAGGCCGACATGGTCATCGGGGCCGTGCTGATCCCCGGAGCCGCCGCACCCAAGCTCGTCTCCAACGACCTGGTCTCCCGGATGAAGCCCGGCTCGGTGCTCGTCGACATCGCCGTCGACCAGGGCGGCTGCTTCGAGGACACCCACGCCACCACCCACGCGGACCCCACCTACCAGGTCCACCAGTCAACCTTCTACTGCGTGGCCAACATGCCCGGTGCCGTGCCGAACACCTCCACCTACGCCCTGACCAACGCCACCCTCCCCTACGCCGTCGCCCTGGCCGACAAGGGCTGGCACCAGGCCTGCCGCGACGACCACTCACTTGCCCTCGGCCTCAACACCCACGACGGCCGGCTCACCAACAAGCCGGTCGGCGAGGCCACCGGCATCGCCGCCGTCAGCCCCGACGAGGTCCTCGGCTGAAGCGATCAGGAATCGAGAAGCACCACGGCCGGGGCCTTCCTAGGATCGAGGACACACCGACCACGAGGGAAGGACCAGCGATGAGCAGCGACACGTCGTACGACGGATTCACCAAGGAAGAGCGCGCCGCGATGAAGGAGCGCGCGGCCGAGCTGAAGTCGGCCAAGAAGCGCAGCACCAGCCCCAAGAAGGCGGAGGCCGACCGCGCGGACCTGGCGGAGAAGATCGCCGCGATGACCGCCGACGAGCAGGCCATCGCCACGAAGCTCGACGAGATCGTCACGGCCAACGCGCCCGACCTGCTGGCGAAGACCTGGTACGGCATGCCCGCCTGGCACCGCGACGGCAAGATCATCCTGTTCTTCAAGAACGCCTCGAAGTTCGACGTGCGCTACTCCGAGGTCGGGTTCAACGAGCACGCCGCCCTCGACGACGGCGACATGTGGCCGACCTGCTTCGCGGTCACCACGACGAACGCCACCATTGAGAAGGCGCTCACCGAACTGGTGAAGAAGGCCGCGGGCTAGGAGGATGCTGAACAATTCGGGCGGCGCGCCGCCGGCCATGATTTGTTCAGCAGTCTCCTAGACGTCGATGCGGCCGGCGCCGGCGTACACGTTCATCGATGCGCCGCGCAGGAACCCGACCAGGGTCAGGCCGCTCTCCTCGGCGAGCTCGACAGCGAGCGACGAGGGCGCGGACACCGCGGCCAGCATGGGGATTCCGGCCATCACCGCCTTCTGGACCAGCTCGAACGACGCACGGCTGCTGACCATCAGGATGCTCTCGCGCAACGGGAGCGTGTCGGAGCGCAGGGCATCGCCGACCACCTTGTCGACGGCGTTGTGCCGGCCGACGTCCTCGCGCACGCACCGGAGCTCACCAGCCGCGGAGAAGAGCCCGGCGGCGTGCAGCCCGCCGGTGCGCTCGAAGACCCGTTGGGCCTCGCGCAGGGCCTCGGGCAGCGTCGCCAGAAGCTCGGGTCCGACGCGCAGCGGGTCGTCGGAGACCGACCAGGTGGCCGTCGTGCGCACCGACTCGAGGCTGGCCTTGCCGCACAGCCCACAGGACGAGGTGGTGTGGAAGGTGCGCTCCAGCGACGGGTCGGGGGCTGGTACGCCGGACGCGAGCTGCACGTCGACCACGTTGTAGGTGTTGGTGCCGTCGGCCGTGGCACCCGCGCAGTAGCGCACGGACGTCACGTCGGACGACGCGTGGACCACGCCCTCGCTGACCAGGAACCCCACGGCCAGGTCGAAGTCGTCACCGGGCGTGCGCATCGTGACGGTGAGCGTGCGGCCGTTGACCCGGAGCTCCATCGGCTCCTCCGCGGCGATGGTGTCGACGCGGTGGTCGGCCACGCCGTCACGGACGCGCAGCACCTTGCGGCGGGCGGTGACGCGGCCCATCGTCAACCCACCGGTTCGAGGCGGACGATGACTTCCTTCGACGTCGGTGTGTTGCTGACGTCGGCCACGCTGTCCAGCGGGACCAGCACGTTCGTCTCCGGGTAGTACGACGCCGCCGAGCCGCGCGCGGCCGGGTAGGCGACCACCGTGAACCCGCTGGCGCGTCGCTCGGTGCCGTCGTGCCAGACACTGACGATGTCGACCACGTCGCCGTCGGAGAGGCCACGCTCGGCGAGGTCGTCGGGGTTGACCAGCACCACGTGGCGGGCGTTGTGGATGCCGCGGTAGCGGTCGTTGCCCGAGTAGGGAATGGTGTTCCACTGGTCGTGCGAACGCAGCGACTGCAGCACCAGGTGGCCCTCGGGGGGACGCGGCATGGTGAGCTCGTTGCTGGTGAAGACCGCCTTGCCGCTCGGGGTCGGGAAGACGCCCTCGTTGACCGGGTTGGGCAACCGGAACCCACCGGGTCGGCGTACCCGCGCGTTGAAGTCCTCGAAGCCCGGAACGACGCGGGCGATGCGCTCGCGGACCAGGTCGTAGTCGCCCTCGAAGGACTCCCACGGGATCGCGCTGTCGGGCAGGAGACGACGGGCCAGGCGGCTCAGGATCGCGACCTCACTGAGCAGGTCGGGCGAGGCCGGGTCGAGCTTCCCGCGGGACTGGTGCACCTCGCTCATCGAGTCCTCGACGGTGACGAACTGCTCCCCCGTCGCCTGGACGTCGCGGTCACTGCGGCCCAGGGTCGGCAGGATCACCGCGGTCTCGCCGACCACGGTGTGCGAGCGGTTGAGCTTCGTCGAGATCTGCACGGTGAGCGAGCAGTTGCGCAGCGCCTGCTCGGTGACGTCACTGTCGGACATGGCGCGCACGAAGTTGCCGGCCACCCCCACGAAGACCGAGGCCTTGCCGTCGCGCATCGCCCGCACTCCGTTGACGGAGTCGAAGCCGTGGCTGGTCGGCGGCGTGAAGTCGAACTCCGCACCGAGGGCGTCCAGGAACGGCTGCGGCATCTGCTCCCAGATGCCCATCGTGCGGTCGCCCTGCACGTTGCTGTGCCCGCGCACCGGGCACACTCCGGCGCCCGGCCGGCCGAGGTTGCCGCGCAACATCAGGAAGTTGACGATCTCGCGGATCGTGGGCACACCGTGCTTCTGCTGGGTGAGTCCCATCGCCCAGCACACGATGACCGACTTGCTCTGCAACACCTGGCGGTGCAGCTCCTCGACCTCGTCACGGGTCAGCCCGGTCGCGGTGAGTACGTCGTCCCAGGTGATCGCCTCGACGTTCTTCGAGAACTCCTCGAAGCCGATCGTGTTGCGCTCGATGAAGTCGTGGTCCAGCACGGTGCCGGGCGCGGCGGCCTCGGCCTCCAACAGGAGCTTGTTGAGCATCTGGAAGAGCGCCAGGTCCCCGCCGGGGCGGATCAGGAGGAACTGGTCGGCGATCGTCGTGCCCCGACCGATCACGCCGCTGGGCTTCTGCGGGTTCTTGAACCGCTTCAGGCCGGCTTCGGGGAGCGGGTTGATCGCCACCACCTGCCCGCCGTTGTGCTTGGTCTCCTCGAGGGCGCTGAGCATGCGCGGGTGGTTGGTGCCCGGGTTCTGCCCGGCCACCAGGATCAGGTCGGACTCGTGGATGTCGTCGAGCGAGACGCTGCCCTTGCCGATGCCGAGGCTCTCCCCCAGCCCGGAGCCGCTCGACTCGTGGCACATGTTCGAGCAGTCGGGCAGGTTGTTCGTGCCGAACGACCGGGCGAGCAGCTGCAGCAGGAAGGCCGCCTCGTTGTTCAGCCTCCCGGAGGTGTAGAACATCGCCTCGTCCGGCGACCCCAGGCCGTTCAGCCCGTCGGCGACGAGGTCGAAGGCGTCGTCCCAGCTGATCGGCTCGTAGTGGGTGGCACCGGGCCGCTTCACCATCGGCTCGGTGAGGCGCCCCTGCTGGTTGAGCCAGTAGTCGGACTTCCCGTCGAGCTCCGCGACCGGGTGCTGGGCGAAGAACTCACGGGTCACCCGCTTGGTGGTGGCCTCGTCGTTGACGTGCTTGGCGCCGTTCTCGCAGTACTCGTTCTTGTGCCGGTGGCCGGACGGGTCCGGCCACGCGCACCCGGGGCAGTCGATGCCGTCGGTCTGGTTCAGCGCGAACAGGGTCAGCGCGGTGCGCTTCGCCGACGTCTGCGAGAGGGAGTACTCGATCGCGTGCGCCACAGCAGGTACGCCGGCCGCCCACTCCTTGGGCTTGGTGACCTTCAGGTCGTCCTTGGGATCCTCGTTCGAACGCATGTCGTCTCCGCCCTTCAGGACCTGTTCAGTGCAACGGCTTCGCGGACCAGCTCGGCGAACGCGTCCTCGTCGAGCTGGTCACCCTCGCGGAGGTCGATCGCACGCCGGGTGCCGGCGTCGAGGCTGGCGTTGAACAGCCCGGTCGGGTCGTCGAGAGCGGCGCCCTTGGCGAAGGTCAGCTTCACCTTGTCCTTGTAGGTCTCGACCGTGCAGATCAGTCCGGACGACGAGAACGTGGGGACGCCGTCGGGGTTGGAGGCCTTGCGCCACTTGGCCTCCTCCTCGACGTCGGGCTCCGCCGTCACGATGAGTGACCGCACCTTCTCGACCGTGTCGGATCGCCAGTCTGTGCTCATGCTCGCGAGTCTAGCCACGCTCGGGCGGCCCAGGACCCCGGGGCGATCACCAGCTGGCGGGCCGGGCTGGTCACTTGATGAAGCCCTCGTCCTTGAGCCAGTCGTAGGCCACGTCGACCGGCTCCTGTCCGTCGACGTCGACCTTCGCGTTGAGCTTGAGCAGGACCTCGTTGGTGAGCTTCTCGGTGATCGGGGCGAACAGCTTCTCGATCTGCGGGTACTCCTTGAGCAGGTCGTCGTCGACCACCAGGGAGACGTTGTACTTCGGGAAGTACTCCTTGTCGTCCTTGAGCACCGTCAGGTCGAGCGCCACGATGCGGCCGTCGGTGGTGAACACCTCACCGAAGTTGCACTCGCCCTTCGCGGTCGCGCTGTAGACCGCGCCGGTCTGGTAGGTCTTGAGGTTCTTCTCGGGAACCCCGTTGGCCTGGCCCTGCGGGATGCCGTACGTCTTGAGCATTCCCGGCAGCCCGTCGGGCCGGTTGGTGAACTCCGACTCCACGCAGAACGTGCGGTCCTTGACCGGGACGTCCTTGATCTCGGAGAGCTTGGTGATGCCGAACCGCTTGCTGACCGCCTGGGTGATCGCGAAGCCGTAGGTGTTGTTCATCGGCGCCGGGGGCAGCCAGACCAGGTCGTTCGTCTTCAGGTCCTCGTCGCGGACCGCGACGTACTGCTTCTGCTCGTCGGGGATCGGCTTGGTGTGACCGAGGTAGGTGATCCAGCCGGTGCCGGTGTACTCCCACATCGCGTCGATCTGGCCCTCGAGCTGCGCCTGCCGGGCGGCGGCGCTGCCGGGGATGTTGGTCAGGTCGGTCACGTCGGCGCCGGCCGAGGCCAGCAGGGTGACTGCCATCTTGCCGAGGATGATGTTCTCGCTGAAGTTCTTGGACCCGATCGAGATGTCCAGCCCGTCGAGGGGCTTCACGTCGGCCACCGGGCCGGCCAGATCGCCCTTGCGAATAGGGCCGGCCGCCGTGCCCAGGAAGCAGCTGCTCAGCAACAGGGACATCGCCGAGATGGTGCTGACCAGGGCGAGCAGGGAACGGCGACGGCGCAGCGCGTCGTACATGTCAGATCCCCTTCGGTCGGGTGAGCAGCTCCAGGACGCGGCCCAGCCACTCGATCAGCAGGGCCAGCAGCGCGATCAGGACGGCGCCGGTCACCATCAGTGAGAACTTGAACAGGGAGATGCCCGTCTGCAGGATCTCGCCCAGGCCGCCCGCGTCGATGAAGCAGGCCAGCGACGCGGTGCCGGCGATCAGCACCAGCGACGTGCGTACGCCGGCCATGATCACCGGGACCGACAGTGGCAGCTCGATCTTGAACAGCGTCATCACGCCGGTCATGCCGATGCCGCGACCGGCCTCGACAAGCGTGGGGTCGACCCCCTGGATGCCGACGATGGTGTTGCGCAGCACCGGCAGGATCCCGTAGAGGCTGAGCGCGAAGATCGCCGTCCAGAAGCCACCGTCGAGCCAGAGGAAGAGCAGCACGATCAGTCCCACGGAGGGTGCCGCCTGGCCGGCGTTGGCGATGCCGACGACGACCGGCGCCAGGACCCGGAGGCCACCGCGGGTCAGCATGATGCCCAGCGGTACGGCGATCGCCACGACGATGATCGCGGAGACGACGGTGAGCAGGACGTGCTCCCAGATCAACCCCTGCAGCAACGGGCCGTCGTACCAGCTGGCCGGGTTCCAGCCCGGGAAGGGGGCGTGCCAGTCGGCCGGGTTCCAGCTCGGGAACACCTCGTGGAAGTGGCTGTCGAACAGCAGGCTCCAGCGCAGCTGGTTCGCCTCGACCACGTCGAGCTCGGCGGTCTGGCGCCACCACACGAAGCCACCGAAGACCGCGGCCACCAGGATCGGCGGAAAGGTCAGCATGATGACCATCTCGCGGGTGATCACCCGCGCGCCACGCTTGCCGGTCGGCTCGTGGCCCTCGGGGACCGGCTCGTCGAGAACGGCAGGGCTGGGCTCAGCCATGGCTGCCTTCCTGCTGCTCCGTCACTGTTTGTGCCTGATCCTGCTGGGCCAGCTCGACATGCTCCGCCGCCTCCCGTTCGGCCTGGCGCATGTGGTCGGTGACCGTCTCGAAGTCGAGGACGCCGAGGTAGCGGTCACGGTCGCCGGTGACGATCACCTTCGAGTGCGTCGAGGTGAGCATCGTGTCGAGCGCGTCGTTGAGGGTGGCCGCGTGGTCGATGGTCAGCAGGTTCTCGCGGGGTTCGCCGCGCACCGTCGGGTTGTGGCGCATCTGCCTCAGCCAGGGCCACGCGACCGGGCGCTCCCGGTCGTCGAGCACGACCACGGTCTCGTCCCCCGCCGCCTCGGCCTTCTGCACCACGGGCCGGGTGTCCTCGCCCACCCGCGCGATGGTCGGCTGGTTCAGGTCGAGGGCCCTGACCCGGGTCAGCGAGAGCTGCTTGAGGGTCGAGCCGGCGCCGACGAAGTCGGCCACGAAGTCGTTGGCGGGAGCGGCGAGGATGTTCTCGGGGGTGTCGTACTGCGCGATGTGCGCGCCCTCCTGGAGGATCAGGATGCGGTCGCCCAGCTTGATCGCCTCGTCGATGTCGTGGGTGACACAGACGATGGTCTTGCCGAGCTCGCGCTGGATGCTGATCAGCTCGTCCTGGAGCCGCTGGCGGGTGATCGGGTCGACCGCACCGAACGGCTCGTCCATCAGGATCACCGGCGGGTCCGCGGCCAGGCCCCGGGCGACGCCCACGCGCTGCTGCTGGCCACCCGAGAGCTCGCGGGGATAGCGGTCGCGGTAGCGATCGGGGTCGAGGCCGACCAGGTCGAGCAGCTCGTCGACCCGGGCACTGATCCTGGCGGAGTCCCAGCCGAGCATCTTCGGGACGACGCCGACGTTGGTGGCCACCGTCATGTGCGGGAAGAGACTGCCGCCCTGGATGACGTAGCCGATCTTGCGGCGCAGGCTGGTCGCGCTGTCCGCCTTGATGTCCTGGCCGTCGATGAGGATCGTGCCGGCGGTCGGCTCGATCAGCCGGTTGATCATCTTCAGGGACGTGGTCTTGCCACAGCCCGAGGGCCCGACGAACGTGACGATCTCTCCGGCCGGAACGGTCAGCGAGAGCGACTCGACGGCCGGAACCTTCTGGCCAGGGTAGCGCTTCATCACGCCCTCGAGGCGGAGTTCCGCTCCACTGATCGCCCGCTCGTTGTCGGCGGCGCCGGTCTGGGTCATGCGCGGATTCCCTTCGAGATGGTGATGCGTCCGAGCAGGAGCATCAGCAGGTCGGCGATGAGGGCGACGATCACGATGCCGACCGTGCCGACCAAGGCGTAGCGGACGGCGTTCTCGTTCCCGGCCTGCGAGAGGCCGGTGAAGATGTAGCCCCCGAGTCCGGGGCCGAGCACATAGGCCGCGATGGCGGCGATCCCCATCGACATCTGCACCGAGGTGCGGACACCGGCGTGGATCACCGGCCAGGCCAGCGGCAGTCGCACCCGCATCAGGATGCCGACCTCGGTCATGCCCATGCCCTTGGCCGACTCGAGCAGGGTGGCGTCGACCTGGCTGAACCCGACCACCGCGTTGCGCAGGATCGGAAGCATCGCGTAGAAGGCGACGCAGATGAAGGCCGTCGTCGCGCCGATCTTCGTCACCGGGAGGAGCAGGCCCACCAACGCGAAGGACGGGATGGTCAATCCGATCGCGGACAGCGTGTTGGCCACCGACTCGAGCATCCGGAACCTGTTGACGACCACGGCCAGCAGGATGGCCACGACGGTCGCGACCAGCACGGCCTGGAAGACGAGGTTCGCGTGCTGCAACGCGTTGTAGAGGATGAGGTCCCAGCGGTCCTTCACGAAGTCCCACATGCCTGCGAATCACCCCGGTTGCGTCGAATTTGACCTTCTCAACACAAGCACAGATGCTGCTCGATCGCGTTCTGTCGGCGTGTCGCGGCGCGCTCGTGAAGGTCCGGCGGTACCCGACAGTTGCCGGTTCAGTCGCCTCCGGCCCCAGTCCGTGGCCCTCACGAACCCGGCATGCCGGTCAGTGGCGCGGCCGCCTCCGTGACCGCGCCGATCACCTGCGACGCGCGACCGATCCAGACCGTGCCGTGGTCGGTGCGCAGTGCCGCGCGGCCAAGATGCAGGTCGAAGATGCCGATCCGCAGGCTGCTCCCGTCGCTGGCGAGGACGACCTGGCCGCGGCGCGGCGTACGGCACGGGGACAGCAGGAGCTCCGTGCCGGCCGGCCTGCCCAGGGAGGCAAGCGCGTCGTCGACCATGAGGTGACGGATGGCTCCGTCGCCCCGGCGCTTGGCCGAGGTCGTCGAGGCGGACGCCGGTGCCGTCGGTGGCGGGTCGAACGGCAGGAACGCCTGTTCGTCGCACCTCGACTCCGAACACATGTTCGAAGCGTACTGGACGGTCGTCCTCGCCGACGGCACCGCACCTCGGGGTCGGGTGGTTCGAAGCGGCGCTGGCTCGCCTCCTCGACCAACGAGGGTGTGGCGCGCCTCAACCAGCGGGAGTCTGCTCCGCGTCGGTGATCGGAGTGATCCACGACTGGTAGGTCGTGGTGCTCTTGGTGATCGCCAACAGCTCGTCCATGTGCGGTTCGAGACCGGTGACCTTGTCGAGGGGCACACCGATGATCAGCTGGAAGCCGAGGCCCTTCCACGCCTGGACGGCGCGGCCGGCGAACTCGGAGTCGGCCTTCACGAAGCCCTCGTCGAGGAAGACCGGCGCGAACCGGGGCCGCGAGCGCATCTCGTCGCCGAGCCGGAACCGCAGCGCCGAGCCGACGATGAACGCGACCAGCTCCTGGCTCTCGCCGCCGCTCTTCTCCCCCAGCGTGCGGTACGTCGCCCGCAGCTCGCCGGTGTGGTGGTCATAGCGCTCGGCGCTGATCTCCACGTGCCGGCGTACGTCGAGGAGGCGGTCGCGGTCGGTGACCGGATCGCCACCCGGGACCGGCCTGCGCAGCTGGCGCATGAACCGGCTCAGGTCGAGGAACCGCTTCTCGAGGTCGGCCTCGTCCGGCTCGGCCGTCACACCGGAGGAGAGCATGCGGAGGTCCTTCATGAAGACCTGCACGTGGGCGGGTGAGAGCCGCCGCAGTCGGATGCGCAGTCTGTCGCCGGACGCCCCGAACTCCAGCCGCCGCAGGATCGCGTTGATCGGCTCGAGCCGGTCCTCGATCTCCTCGATGGAGGCGGCCATCGCGCCCACGAGCGGCACGAGGTCCTGGCCACTCCACTCGGTGAGGCGGCGGCGCCACTCGGTGCGCCGTTGGGCCAGGCCGGTGCCGCGGATGTCGTCGAGGATGCGGGCGTAGTCGGCGTACGAGTCGGGGGTCGCGGCGAGGTTCGGCGACTCCCACTTGAGCTTGTACATCCGGAAGATCGCACCGAGCTCGTCGTCGACCCGGTTGATCTCGGTCTCGGTCTCCCCCACCGCGTCACGCAGTCGCTCGGCCAACCGCTGCGACGTGACCGGGAAGCGGTCGAGGTCGTCGGGGTCGTCGGGCGTCGCGGCCGCGGCGAAGTCGGCGGCCAACGCCGCGTCCTGCTCCTCGGTGAGCGTCACCGTGCCGTTGCGGTCCATCACATCGAGGCGGTCGTTGACCAGGTCTTCGGAGTCGACCAGCTCGGCATGCTCCGCGGCCAGGCGCTTGTGGCGCTCCTCGAGCACGAACCGCTTCTTGCGGGCCTGCTCCAGTCGGTCGGACAGGTCGTCGATCTGGCCCTGGAGCACGTGCAGCTTGTCGTCGGCGCGGAGGATCTCGGCTCGCCGATGACCGAGCTCGGCAATGCGCTCGTCGCTGCCCGCGACGTCGATGTCGTCGAAGCGCGCCGCGCGGATCGTGTCGTAGGCCGTGCGGACCTGCTCCAGCACGCGGCCCTGGCGGTCGAGCTCGGCCACGTCGGCGTCGAAGGCCTGCAGCTTCTCCTCAAGGGCGGCGAGCTCGGAGTCGATCTCGGAGAGCGCGTCCTCGTTGGAGAAACCGATGATGTTGCGGGTGTCGGCGCGTCCGTGGGCACCGCGACGACCGTTGCGGGTCTGGCCGGCGAGAGTCACCCGGAAGCCGCCACCGGCGAGGCCGTCGGCGGTCTCGACGCACAGGGCGTTGCGCGACGGCTCACCGAGGTGGGCCTGCACCCAGCCGGAGAACGGCGAGTCCTTGAAGAGCAGCTTGCCGGCGACGCGCTCGGGGTCGGCCGGACCGGTGTCGGGCAGGTCGAGCTCGACGCCCTCGAAGGTCAGCCGGCCACGCAGCCGGAGCCCGTCGATGGCCGAGGAGAAGTCCTTGAGCCGGTCGATCGGCACCAGCATGAGGCGGGCGGTGCCGCCGAGGACGGTCTCGACCGCGGTGCGCCACCGCGACTCGTCGGGGGCGACGTCGACCAGCTCGGCCACGAACGGGAGCTCGTCGATGCCGAGCCCGCTGGCCAGGGCCACCTCTTCACGCATCTCATGCATGCGGGACGGCATGCGGCCGGCCCGACTCTGCAGCGAGGCACGCTCCTCGCGCAGCTCGGCCTGCCGCTGCTTGACCGGGAAGAGTCCGTCGCGGGCGATGTCACGCTCACGCTTGAGGCTGGCCGCCTGGTCCTGCCAGCCGGCCAGCCACTCACGGGCCTGCTGCTGCAGGGCGCCGAAGCCGGCATCGGACTCGAGCGCGGTCTCGACGCTGACTGCGTGCGGGTCGGCCACGTCGACCAGCGGCAGCAGGCGCTCCTGCAACACGGCGCGCCGGCCGGCGCGGTCGTCGCGGACCACCTGCTCCTGCTCGATCGACAGGGCGAGGTTCTGGAGCGTGGTTCCACCGGCGGCGCGGTGGGAGTCCTTGGCGTTCTCGAGGTCGGCGACCAGGGCGGCCTCGGCCGACGACGTCTGGGACAGGTCGTCCGCGTTCGTCGTACGCGCGTCGCGGTTGGCGGCGACCGCCGCCTCGAGCAGGCGATGGTGAGTGCGCAGGAGCCACAGTCGCAGCGGGGTGTCGCCGCCGAGGGTGACGCCGTAGGAGTCGAGCTGGGACTGGCGGCGGGTTGCCGCGACCTTGCGCGCGTGCAGCTCGGTGATCGGGCCGAGGAGGTCGAGCTTCTCCTCCTCGGTGCGCATCGCGGAGTACGCCGCGTCGAGGTCGTCGAAGTGCTCGATGGCGCGGTCGGCGGCGGCGTACGTCGCGGGGCGCTCGAGCACCATCTCCTTGTAGAGCTCGTCGACGCTGCGCACCTGGTTGCCGGCCTGGATGCGTGAGAGCAGGCGCAGAGCCTTGGCACCGTCGCCGTTCGCGCCGATGCCGAGGCGGGCGTGCAGCACCGCGGAGAACTCGGCGTAGGTGCGGTGCACGCGAATGCCGGGGAGGAGCTTCTTCAAGGTGTTGGCGTGGAAGCGCTCGGGGACGGCGACCTCGAGGGTGTCGAGGGTGAGCGCCCCCTCGTGGGTGGCCAGCTGCATCTGCACGTCGCTCGACCGGGTGGCGCGACGCGGCACGTAGTAGGTGCGCAGCGCGGTGAACCGGCCGCCCTGGTCGTTGACGAACGTCATCGCGACCGCACCCCAGGTGTCGGCGCCCTTGCCGCGCAGCAGCTTCTCGACCGGTCGGCCGGTCCTGGGGTCGTCGATCACGTCGACGGCGCCACGAAGGTAGGAGAGCAGGTTGCGCTGGCCGACACCGCGGGCGCGCCCGCTGACCGCGTCGTTGGAGGCGCCGTTGAACTTGGTGTCGGAGGGCATCATCAGCGCGGTGTAGGCGTCGAGGATCGTGCTCTTCCCGACGCCGGAGGCCCCGGAGATCATCGTGGTGTCACCGCGCAGCGGCACCGTCGTCAGGCCGCCGAAGCCTCCCCAGTTGACCAGCTGGAGAAGGGCCGCCCGCCACTGGACGGTGTCGTCGGCCGGGGTGTCGACCACCTGTCGGGCGAAGAGCCCGTCGGAGGCCTCGTCGACCTCGTCGCCGCCGAGCTCGTGCTCGTTGATCTGGTCGGTGCTCATGCGTCGCGCTCCTCGTCGGCGTCGGCCCCGTCCTTGTCGGCACGGTCCTTGCCGGCACCGTCTGTGTCAGCACCGTCCTCGTCGAAGAGGTCGGCGGGCTCCTCGGGTTCTGGGGTGGTGTCGTTGGCGGAGCGGAGCGCGGACAGGAGCTCCTGGAGCAGCTCGAGCGGGAGCAGCGGCTCCACCGCCTCGCTGATCTCGAACCGTTCGTCACCGGTGGCACCGATCAGGAGACCGGACTTCACGACGCTCTGGACGGCGTTCTGGGCGCGCTTGGTGTCGCCCGACTCGTCGGTGGCGTGCGCGGGTCGGAAGCTGGCCACGTAGTCGAGGATGTCGTCGCGGTCGACGAAGACCCGGGTGTCGCCACTGGCCAGCCCGGCGCGCAGCCGGTCGCGCACGTGCACCAGCACCAGCGTCTCCTCGCGCGACCAGCCGGTGTCGTGGAGCAGGGTCGGGAACCGGCCGCCGGTCTCGGGGACGGCCTGGCGCTTCCAGGCGACCTCGCGCTCGCGGTCGACCATCAGGTCGAGGAACACGTCGTTGAGGCGTGAGCGGAGCACCCGCTCGTGCTCGACCAGCACCTGCCAGTCACGTGGGTGGGTGCGGGCGCTGATGAACCGCTGCTTGAGCAGCACGACGAGGGCCTGGCGTTGGGAGTGCTCGAGACCGCCTTCGTCGCCCTCGAAGAGCGAGACCGAGTCGTCGTACGCCGGGTCGCGCTCGAGGGCGTCGTCCGGTTCGAGCGCGTCTTCCGGCTCCGGCCGGTTGAGGTCGACGTCGGTGCTCATGCGGGGGTCTCACTCTTCTGCTGGGTGCGGCTCTGCTGGGTGCGGTGTGCGTCGAGGTCAGGGTCGGGCAGCGGCATCCGCGGCACGGCGAAGGTTCGCCGCGACCCGTCGTGGCGGACCGTGGCCCAGGTCTCGACGACGTCGTCGGTGGTCCAGCCGCGGTCGGCGGCCAGGTGGAGCAGTCCGTAGATCTCCACCGGTCGGCGCAACGAGGGCTCGAGCCGGTCGAAGACCTCGCCGAGAGTGGCTGCGGGCAGCAGGTCGGAGAGTGCGTCGTCGAGGCGCTGCCGCAGCGACGGCAGCTGCGGCCCGCCCTGGGCCATCAGCTCGGCCAGCGACGGCGACCTCGCGTCGTCGGGGTCGACCGGCTCGATCGGGTCGGGCAGCCGGTCGTCGGCCGGGTCGTGGAAGCGCTCGCGCAGGTGGTCGATGCCGGCGCGCAACGGCAGCAGTGGCACGTCGTGGGTGGCCCGCGGGCCGGTGGTGGCCATCCAGGTCATCAGCTCGGACTCCACCTGGCGCAGCGTCTGCTCGAGCTCGCGGTCACGGGCGGCGTCGTGGGAGACGATGTATTCCTTGAGCGTCGCGGTCACCCTCGACCGCTGGGTGAGCACCCGGTCGAGCCCGTCGCGGACCAGCTTGACGGTGCCGCGCAGCTCGGCCCGGTCGGACTCGGCGAGGATCCGGTCGGAGATCGGGTGCTCGAGCAGCGCGGTGAGGTCTTCGCGGAGCTGGGCAACCAGGGCGTCGTCGCGGAGCAGCCCGAAGGCGCCCTCGAAGGCCCGGCCCTCGTGGGTTGCAGTCATCAGTGCGTCGGCGCGGGCCAGGTAGTCGTCGATCACGTCGCCGGGTGGACGGTCCTCGGCGCGGAAGGCGGCCAGGATCTCGGCACGGATGCCGGCGAACCGCTCCTCGACCCGGGCGAAGTCGCTCGGCAGCGCGGAGATCAACGACTGGAGCTCGGTGAACCCCTCGAGCATGTAGTCCTCGGTGGCGCTGACCATCTCTGCGCCGTCGACGAGCCGGTCGCGCTCGGCGCTGAGCCTGGCGATCTCCTCGTTGAGCAGGGAGACCCGCGCGGTGCGATCGGGGTTGGCCTCGGCGTTGAACCGCCGGACCGTGCCGAGGATGGTGGCGATGCGATGCTCGCTCAGCGTGGCCCGGTCGCGGGCCAGGCCCTTGACCAGCTCGAGTGCCTGCTGCGCGTGGGAGGTGAGCGTGTAGACCTCGTGACCGCGTTCGTCGAGCGCGCGCACCAGCCACTGACCGCGCATCCACTTCTGGCAGAGGTCGCGTCCGCTCCCCTCGGGCACCAGGGACTCGCCGGTCAGGCGGATCTGGGCGAGGTGCTCCTCGACCTGGGCATGCAGGCGGGCGGTGGGGATCGGCTTGTTGTTGCGTCCGAACGCGGCCCGGAAGATCGTGATCACCACGGGCGCCTGGCGCTGGTGGAGCAGGGTCAGGGTGGGCTGGCTGAACGCCCCCTTGACCCGCGCCAGCTCACCGGCGATCTCGCTCATCCCCACACCTCCAGACTGCGTTCGTCGTACCGACCGGAGCGCAAGCATTCCAGAGGGGTCCGACGGTCCGGCCTCCAGGGAGCGTGGGCCTGTCTCGTGGATGCGTGGAACGGGGTCACTCGACCCCGGGGACGATCCGCACCTCGCGCCGCACGCCACCGTCGAGCGCTGCCAACGCTGCCTGGTACGCCGGACTGTCGTGCGCCTCCACCGCCTGCTCGACCGAGTCGAAGCGGATAATCACCACGCGGCCCTCTCGTGCGTCCTCCCAGGTGTGCGCGGACTGGTCCCGGGCCAGGTACGTGCCGCCGGCCTCGGTCAGGACGGGCCCGGCGATCTCGGCATACGCGGCCATCTTCGCGGGGTCGAGGATCTCGTTGTAGGTGCTGATCCAGTAGGCAGTCATGGATCCATCCTCCTGCACCGCGACACCACCGTCGACGCGGCCCACCCCATTCAGGGCACGACCGAACCATCCAGCTTCCAGGTGTCCCTGAGGAACGAGAGCATCCGCTCTGCGGGCGGAGCCTGCGCGTGGTCGGTGCGCCAGGTCAGGCCGACCGTGCGCCGGGCGAGCGGCGAGCGCAGCGCCAGGCTGATCGTTCCGTTCACGCCGGCGAGCTGCTCGGGCAGGATCGCGACGCCCAGGCCGGCCGCCACCAGCCCCTCGATGGTGGCCAGGTCGGCACTCTCGAAGGAGATCCGCAGCGCCACCCCGTCCTCGGCCATCAGCTGCTGGACCACCGCCCGGTAGCCGAAGCCGACCGGAGTGGTGATGAGCTCGTCGCCGGCCAGGTCCCGGAGCGTGATCCGCTTGCGGTCCCGGAGCCGATGCGTGGGTGGCACGACGGCCACCAACCGCTCGTGCTGCAGCGTCAGCCAGCCGAACGGTCCCGCGGGCTGGATGGTGGTGACCCCCAGCTCGGCCTCGCCCGTGGTCAGGTCGCGCATGATGTCGTGGTGCGGCTCCTGGGCCAGCAGCACCTTGGTCCGCGGCGCGTGGGCGTGGAAGGCGCGCAGCATCTGGGGCACCAACGAGGTGGCCATCGAGTCGAGGAAGGCCAGCCGCACGACACCCGCCTCGGGATCGAGTCGGGTGTCGAGGTCGCTGCGCAGCTGGGCGTGACGGTCGACGATGTCGCGGGCCGCCGCCACCACGAGGTCCCCCGTCGGGTTGAGTTGTACGCCAGCGGGAACGCGTTCGAACAGGCGCGCACCGAGCTCGTCCTCGAGCCGGGTCAATGACCGGGAGAGCGTCGGCTGGCTGACGCCCAGGATCGCAGCGGTGTCCGTGACGTGACCGTGCTCGGCCAGGGTGAGCAGCCATTCGAGGTCTCGGATCAGCACATCCAACATCATACGTGTTGCGTATGGAGTGCTTCCAATTTCGGCATTGTACGTATCACCATTGGAGGCGGATCCTTGTGAAACGTGAGCACCACCCTGACCACTCGTCCCACCTCCGACTCCGGACACGCACCGGGCAGCCCGGGCTACCGCCGAATCATGATCTCGATGTTCGCGGCCGGCAACGCCACCTTCGTCCTGCTCTATGCCACACAGTCGCTCCTGCCGGCCTTCGTCGACGAGTTCGGCGTCTCCCCCACGCGCAGCACGCTCACCGTCTCACTGACCACCGCCTCGCTGGCCGTGGCACTGCTGATCGCCGGCCCGCTCTCCGAGGTGGTCGGACGAACCCGGCTGATCCACCTCTCGATGTGGGCCTCCGTCGTCGTCGGGCTCGCCTGCGCCCTGGCCCCCACCTGGGAGACCCTGCTCGCCCTGCGCATGCTGGCCGGCTTCGCCCTCGCCGGGCTGCCTGCGGTCGCGACGGCGTACCTGCGCGAGGAGCTGCACCGCTCCGCCCAGGCCGGCGCCGTTGGGCTGTACGTCGGAGGCACCGCCCTGGGTGGGATGGCAGGTCGACTCGTCACCGCACCGGTCGCGGACGTGGCCGGCTGGCGGTGGGCACTGGCCAGCGCCGCCTTGTTCGCACTCGTCTGCGCCGTGCTGGTCGCCGTCCTGCTGCCGTCGTCACGCCAGTTCACGCCCGCCACCCGGGGCCGCGGCAACCTGGCCCGGGCCACGCGCGGAGTCCTCGACGACCGTGCACTCCTGGCGCTCTACGCCCTCGCTGCCTGCCTGATCGGCAGCTACGTCTCGGTGTTCAACGCGATCGGCTTCAGGTTCACTGCGGCTCCCTACGGCCTGTCACTGGGTGCGATCAGCCTGATCTACCTGGTCAATCCGCTCGGCTCGGTCAGCTCGATCGTCTCCGGGCGCTTCGCCAACCGGATCGACCGCCGGCGCATCATCCCCATCGGCTGCGCCGTGGCGCTGGCCGGTGTCCTGCTCACCCTGAGCGGATCGTTGCCGGTGATCGTCCTCGGCATCGCCCTGCTGTCAATCGGCTTCTTCAGCATGCACGGCCTGGCCAGTGGCTGGGTGACCGTGCGCGCGCACGCGCTGGGGGCCAGCACCGGCCAGGCCGCGTCGTTCTACCTGTTCTCCTACTACGTGGGGTCCTCCGTGTTCGGCAACCTCGGCAGCACCGCCTGGACGCACGCGGGCTGGACCGGCGTCGTGGCGCTGAGCGGCGGCCTCCTGACCCTGACCGCACTGTTGATCGTGGTGCTGCGCGGCACTCGAGCGCCCGCGGCGCCCTCGGCGCCCGCCTCGCCCGGCTCACCCCGGGCCAACGCCTCGAGCGACGAGCCGACCGCGCTCGTGGCCTAGCTCGGACCGGGAAGCCGATCCCCCGACCTGCGCTCGCGGCCCCACCTGCCGCGGTTGAATGAACGTTTGTTCAAGCTGGACCTTGAACAAACGTTCATTCAACGCGAAACGTTGTGGCGTGTGGGGGCGGGGCTGCTGACGCACCGACGCAGCAGACCTGCGGTTCGTCAGGCGGCGACCAGCTCGTCGTCCTCGCGCCACACCTCACCACGACGCGATGCGGCGTACGCCGACTCGTCGAGGATGCCCTCACGCTTGGCCACCAGCGTCGGCACGAGTGCCTGACCGGCAACGTTGGTCGCCGTACGACCCATGTCGAGGATCGGGTCGATGGCCAGCAGCAGGCCGACCCCCTCGAGCGGGAGGCCGAGCGTCGACAGGGTGAGCGTCAGCATGACGGTCGCTCCGGTGACACCGGCGGTGGCGGCCGAGCCGATCACGGAGACGAACACGATCAGCAGGTAGTCGGTGAGGGCCAGGTCGACGCCGAAGAACTGCGCGACGAAGATCGCCGAGATCGCCGGGTAGATCGAGGCGCAGCCGTCCATCTTGGTGGTCGCGCCGAGCGGCACGGCGAACGAGGCGTACGCCGAGGGCACCCCCAGGTTGCGCTCGGTCACGGACTGGGTGACCGGCATGGTGCCCACCGAGGAGCGCGACACGAAGGCCAGCTGGATCGCCGGCCAGGCGCCGGAGAAGAACTGCCTGATGGAGAGGCCGTTGGCCCGCAGCAGCACCGGGTAGACCACGAACATCACCAGCGCGAGGCCGAGGTAGATCGCACCGGCGAACGTGCCCAGTGAGCCGAGGGCGTCCCAGCCGTACGACGCGACCGCGTTGCCGAGCAGGCCGACCGTGGCGATCGGGGCCAGCAGGATGATCCACCACAGCACCTTCTGCACGATGGACAGGGCCGAGCGCACCACCGTCAGGAACGGGTCGGCAGCCTCGCCCACCTTGAGCGTGGCGATGCCGACCGCGATCGCGACGACGAGGATCTGCAGCACGTTGAAGGACAGCCCGATCGAGCCGTCGCCGTTCGCGCTGGCCTCGAGGCCGAGCACGTTGGCCGGGACCAGGCCGGTGAGGAAGTCCAACCACGAGCCGGTGCTGCCCGGGGCCTCGGCGGCCGCCTTGGAGACGCTGGTGTGGTTGCCGGGCTCGAGCACCAGCCCGAGCACGATGCCGATCGACACCGCGATGAGGGCGGTGATCGCGAACCAGACCAGGGTCTTCCACGCCAGCCTGGCCGCGCCGGTGACCTCACGCAGGTTGGCGATCGAGGCGACGATGGCCAGGAATACCAGCGGCGGGACCACTGCCCGGAGCAGCGTCACGAACGTGCTGCCGACGGTGGTCAGGGTCTCGGTCAGCCAGTTCGGGTCGACCTCGCCGGTCGCCGAGTCGACGCCGTCGGCGCCCATCGAGCGGGCCACCAGGCCCAGGACGACGCCGAGCGCCAGGCCGATCAGGACCTGGACACCGAAGGAGGGAAGCCAGCTGCGCCGCTTCGTGGGGGTTGTGGTTGCTGCGGAGGAACTCATGCGGGAGGGGCCTTTCACTGCAGCCGTACGACGCGCCACCGGGCGCGTCGACAGCGGAGGAGAGTCGGGTGGGAGGGCAGACGGATGCGGGGCCGGACCACGGGGCCAAGTCACGGGGCCAATCACGGGGGCAGGCTCGGCCGGATCGGTCAGCGACAGCTGCAGAGCTGCAGACGCACGAGGTCGACGACGAGGCGACGGGTCAACAGGTCGCCTTCGTCGGTCGGTTCACTTCGCACAGTCGGGCAACCCCGCACCACGGCCCGGCATTCCCGGCGCGTGGTGTGGTGCGGGCCTCACCGGTCACCCACGCCAACACTTAGCCCTTGCGATAAGTGTTGGCGCGGCGTAACTTAGCCTCATGGCTCAGCATGCGACCGTCCTCGATTCGGTGTTCCACGCGCTCTCGGACCCCACCCGACGCGCGGTCCTCAGCCGCCTGGGGGCGGGGCCGGCCAGCATCAGCGACCTGGCCGCCCCGTTCGACATGGCCCTCCCCTCGTTCATGAAGCACATCCGCCACCTCGAGCAGACCGGCTGGATCAGCACCCGCAAGGCGGGGCGGGTGCGCACGTGCACCCTCGAGACCGGGCAGTTCGACCTGGTCGAGGGCTGGCTCGACGAGCAGCGCCGGGTCTGGGAGGGCCGCACCGATCGTCTCGAGCAGTTCGTCACCGGCCGCACAAGCAATCCCCACAAGAACACCGCGCACATCAACAGGAAGGCCGACTCATGACGCACGACCGCCCCGACCTCGACCTCACCGTCACTCGCATCATCGCCGCACCCCGCGACGCCGTCTGGAACGCGTGGACGGATCCGGCGCTCCTCGCACAGTGGTGGGTTCCGGCGCCCAGCTCGTGTCGCGTCGCCGAGCTCGACCTGCGACCCGGTGGCGCCTTCCGCACCGAGATCAGCGAGGACGGCACGACCTACGGCCCGCACGTCACGGGTTGCTTCCTCGAGGTGCAGGACCTCGCGCGCCTCGTCTGGACCGACGCACTGGTCGCCGACTGGCGTCCCGCCCCGGCGTCGTTCGTCACCGCCGTCATCACGATGGCGGACCACCCCGACGGCGGTACGGCGTACGCCGCCACGGCACGACACCGCGACGCCGCCGACCGCGACAGGCACGAGCAGCTCGGCTTCCACGACGGCTGGGGAGCCGTCACCCAGCAGCTGGCCGCGCTCGTCGAGTCCCACACCTGATCTCCTGCACGGAACCGGACCATGAAGGACCGGTCCTGGTGCTCGCGTCCGGGCTGATGAGGTCTGCTCTGCTTGGATTGGCGCATGAGAGCGGTGCTGCAACGCGTGTCGTCGGCCTCGGTCAGCGTGGCCGGCGAGGTCGTCGGCGGGCTCGACCGACCCGGGCTCGTCGTGCTGCTCGGGGTGACCCACGACGACGGGCTGGCCGACGTCGAGTGGCTGGCCCGCAAGGTGCGTGACGTCCGGATCCTGCGCGACGAGCAGTCGGTGGCCGACGCCGGTGCGCCGCTGCTGGTGGTCAGCCAGTTCACGTTGTACGGCGACGCACGCAAGGGCCGCCGTCCCACCTGGTCGGCGGCGGCACCGGGCGCGGTCAGCGAGCCGCTGTATGAGGCGTTCTGCGACGAGCTGCAGCGTCTCGGCTCACCGGTCGCACGCGGTGTGTTCGGCGCCGACATGGCCGTGTCGCTGGTCAACGACGGGCCGGTCACCCTGATCCTCGACTCACCCTGACAGAGGGAGCACCCATGCAGGAAGACCCCCACGGCCGCCTCGACTGGAGGGCCCTCGACTGGAAGGCACTGACCCTCGCCCCGGCGATGGTCTTCGTGCTGTCCGCGTGCTCGCCGGGTGGTACGTCGGACGACGCCGCGCCCGAGACAACGACCGCGCCATCCGGGTCGCCGACCTCCGCGGCCGATGGCTCCGCTGCCACTGCCCAGTCCACCGAGCCCTCCACCCCGAAGGAACCCACGATGACCCGACGTCAGGCCACCGCGCTGCTGGCCCGCGCCACGGCCGACGGAGACCTCGCCACGGTGAAAGAGGCCCTCGCCAACCGCCCGGACCTCGAGTCCCGCAACGACCTCGGCCGCACACCACTGGTGGTCGCGACCAAGGCGAACCGGGTGGCCATCGCCCGGGCACTCCTCGAGGCCGGCGCCGACCCCAACGCCAAGGACGACCTCGAGGACTCCGCGTTCCTCTACGCCGGGGCCGAGGGCCTCGACGAGATCCTCGAGCTCACCCTCGCCCACGGTGCCGACGTGTCGAGCATCAACCGCTACGGCGGCACCGCGCTGATCCCCGCCAGCGAGCACGCGCACGTCGAGACGGTGCGGATCCTGATCGCCGCCGGAGTCCCGGTCAACCACGTGAACAACCTGTCGTGGACGGCACTGCACGAGGCGATCGTGCTCGGCGACGGATCACCGCGACACGTGAAGGTGGTCGAGATGCTCCTGGAGGCCGGCGCCGACCCGGCCATCCCGGACGGCGACGGGGTGCTCCCCCGCCGACTCGCCTCCGACCGGGGTTACCAGGCCATCGTCGACGCCATCGACCGCGCCCGCTGACCCGGCTCCCCCTCGGTTACCGGAGAACATCACGGACATCAGTCCTGGCAGAGGCCGATGAACCCGCCGAGCTCGAGGACCCCGCGCACGCTGGTGGGCATGAACGACGTGAGTGCCTCGGAGCGGACCAGGATGGCCCGCCACTGCGCCCGGGAGAGGGCGACGTTGAGACGGTTGCGACTGAGCAGGAAGCCCATGCCGCGCGGCACGTCGCCGTGGGACGACGCGGTCATCGACAGGATCGCCACCGGCGCCTCCTGGCCCTGGAACTTGTCGACCGTGCCGACCCGCACCGTGGCCAGCCCGGCCTTGTCGAGTGCCTTGCGGATCGTCACCACCTGGGCGTTGTACGGCGCGACGACGAGGAAGTCGCCACCTGCGAGGGGACGAGGAGCCGCGTCGGGTGCGGAGGTCCACGCGGTGCCGAGCAACGCCTCCACCTGCTCCACGACCGCCAGGGCCTCCTCGGGAGACTCCGTGCGGTTGCCGGTGTGGGCGACGGTCACCACCGAGAGACCCGGCTGCACGTCGTCGAGGTGGCGCTGCGACGCGGAAGCTGCGGAGGAGAGTCGGCCGTCGTACGACAGCTCGGAGACCTTCGCGCACAACGCCGGGTGCATGCGCCGGGACTCCTCCAGGAAGTAGCCGTGGGTGGAGGGAATCGTGTCGTGCCCGTCCATCAACCAGCCCAACGCCGACTCGTCGACGGGTTCGGCGTGGGTGCCCTGGCTGACCTGCGGCAGCTGCTGCGGGTCACCGAGCAGCAGGAGCCGCTTGGCGGAGATCGCCGAGGCCAGGGTCGGTCCGAGCGAGAACTGTCCGGCCTCGTCGACGACCAGCAGGTCAAGGCCCTCACGCTCGACGAGGTTGGCGTTCGCGAAGGTCCAGGCCGTGCCGCCGAGCACGCACCCGCTCTCGGCGTGGTCGGCGAGGAACTTCGCCCGCGGGGGCGCACCACCCTTGAGGTCGGTCCAGGTGGGCGACTCCGCGTCGTTGGAGTTCTTGCCGACCAGGGCAGGGTCGAGTCCCGCGGCCACCACGTTGGCCAGCATGTTCTCCGCGACGGCGTGCGACTGCCCCACCACCCCGATCCGCCAGTGGTGGCGCTCCACGAGCTCCTTGATGACTCGCGACCCGTTCCAGGTCTTGCCCGTGCCCGGCGGCCCCTGGATCGCCACGTAGGAGTCCTGCATGCCGAGCAGCGCCTCGACGACGCGCTCCACGACCGAGCCCTCCTGGGGCAGTCCTCCGGCGAGACGCGGCGTACGCCTGGCCAGCAGGTCGAGCGCGGCGCCGCGCGGCAGGGACCCCGCGCCCGCTGCGTCGGTGGCCACGGACTTGATCGCCGCCTCCAGCGCCTGGGTGCCCGGCGGCGGCCCGGGCGTCAACGCCAGCGGCAGCTCGGCGTACGTCTCGTCGGGCTTGCACGACTCGGTGAGCAGGACGACGCGTGGGTCCGTGTCGACGAACGCCAACGTCTCGGTGCGGGCGAAGCCGTAGCGGGCACCCTCGGGCCGGTTGACGCCCACGGGCGTCGGTGCGGCGTAGATGACGTGGGCCTCCTTCGCCTGCTTGCTGCCCGCAGCCCAGTCGCCGATCAGGCGGACGGTGCGGCGGGGCCGGCTCGAGCGTCCCTCGGGCACGGCCCAGTCGCCGACGACCTCGGCGCTCTCGACGACGAAGACGTCGCGGGTGTGCGACCAGTCGTCGACCGGGTGCTGGAGCCGCTCGAAGTGCCCCCACCAGAACTGCTTGCGCTCGCGCCGGTGGTAGTCGATGGCCGTGGCGAGCATGGCGTGGGCCTGCTCCTCGGGGGTGCGCGCAGCCCGGCTGACCGGCCCGGTCTTCGCCATCAGCGCGAGGAACACCGGGTCGTCGTCGGAGGTCTCCTCACCCTTGACGTCGAGTGCCCGCGACACGATCTGGTCGCGAACCCCTGCGTCAACGGCACGAGCGAGCAGCCAGTCGCGCAGCCGCAGCGTCGAGAGGCAGTCGTAGGTGTTGTAGTCCTGTAAGTCGTCGAGCACCGCCTCCGCGCGCAACGGCTGGGTCGCCCGGAGGTCGCGGAACTCGTGGTAGGCGAGGATCGACGCGTCACCAGCTTGCACGCCGTCGGCACTGCGCAGCTCGTCCCCCATGTAGAGCGGCTCAAGCTTCTTGATGCTGTAGGAGGGCGCCGAGACGCGCACGGACCCGCGGACCGTCGCGTAGAGGTCGACGAAGACCTCCGAGCGCAACAGGTCGTCGAGCTCCTTCTCCCTCGTCTGGAAGCGCATCGCGAGCCGCTTGAGCGCCGAGGTCTCGTAGGGCGCGTAGTGGTAGATGTGCATGTCAGGGTGCTCGGCACGACGCTTCGCGACGAGGTCCATGAACTCGAGGAACGCCTGCTTCTCCTCGGCGGAGCTGTGCGCCCACAACGGGACGTACGCCTCCTGGTCGTCCATGAGGCCCCAGAGGTATTCGAGCCCGGTGCGCGACAGGTCGCCCTCGTCGTAGAGCGGGTCGCCCTCGAAGTCGAAGAACAGGTCGCCGATCGACGGGGCCGGCAGCAGCGCCAGCGTCTCCGCGGCATCGTCGGTGAGCACCGACTCGACGGGTGCTCCCTCACCGCCGGAGAGCTGCTTCCACTGGAGTGCGGCCTGGGCGTGCAGCTTGTCGAAGGTGCGCTGCGAGAGTGCCGCGGGTTTCGTGGTCGCGCGGGCGAGATCGGCGATCGAGGTGAGTCCTTCGGTCCGCAGCCTGCGGCGCTGCTCCATGCGCAGGCCGGCCACGAGGATCAGGTCGGACGTCTCTTCGGCGGCATGGATGCACTCCTGGCACCGGCCGCACGCGACGTAGCGGGGGTCGCCCCAGACGACAGACTCTCCCCCGGCCCGGTGCTCACCGAGAAGCGTGCGCAAGCGCTCTCGTCGTTCCTCGAAGACCGGCAGGACGTCGGCCACCGGGAAGTCGACGCGCTCGCCGTTGCCCAGCAACAGGGAGACCGTCGACGACACGGGAAGGTCGAGACGGCGCAGCTGGTCGGCGTACGCCCCGAGCTGGAGGAGCGCACGCGGCTTGGCCTGGCGGGCCAGCTTGGCGTCGCAGACCAGCCAGCCGTCCTCTGCCCGTTCCACGAAGTCGGCGTACCCGAAGAACTCGCCGTCGTGGAAGGCCGCCTGGTGGACCACGGTCGGAGCCGCGCGGAACGCCGCGAGCGTTGCGTCGGCCGCAGCTCCGAGCGCCCTGGCGGTGTAGGGAGCCGCCACGTGCGGCAGCTCGACGAGGCCCCCCGCGCTGCGGCGCTGCTCGAGCAACGCCGACTCATGGCGCTCGCCGAGTCGCGCGATGTGCTCCATCAGCGGGTCCTCGGACTGCTCGATGCGCTCGGCCCGGCCGAGGGTGTGGTCCAGCGTGCGGAGCACCCCGAACTCGCAGGCCGCGGCGGCGGTCAGGTCTGAGGCACTCCAGTGAAGCTGCCCGTCGATCAGGAACATGGTTCCTCCAGTCCTCGCTCGACGACAGCCTGACAGGCACCACCGACAGGGCGGACGACGACGGGCCGGAAGCGTACGTCTGGCCGTGTCGACGGGCTGGCGGCGTCACCCGTCCATCACCTTTTCCGCCAAAGCCGCCCCGGAACGACGCGACAGCCCCTAGGTTGCTCGCAGTCCGCTCGAGAGGAACCCCGTCATGCTCCGATCACTCCGTCTGGTCGCCACCACCACTCTCCTGGTGATGGCGACCCTCGTCTCGCCCTCCGCAGGCCTGGCCGCTCCGGTCGCGCCGGCGCCGGCAACCGTCTCCCCGACGCCGGCGACGGTCGCGGACGACACGATGTACGGCGCGCCCACCGTGGGCCAGTGCTACAACGCCGGGGTGAAGGCGACCTCCGGGCGTTCCCTCAGCCAGACGGTTTCGTGCCGGAGCCAACACACGCTGTGGGTGCTCCGGACCGTCGCCCTCCCGGACAGCATCCCCCTGGACTACAGCAGGAGGTCCATCAACTACCAGTACAAGGTCTGTATGCCTGCGGTGAAGGCCGCACTGGGCGACCGCGGTGCGAAGTTCGGCCTGTCGACGTACGAGCTGTTCAGGTTCCTCCCGACCGCGGCGCAGGAGAGCCGCGGCGCCCGCTGGGTGAGCTGCTCCGTGGGCTCCTGGCAGTCCCCCAGGAAGTGGAGGGTGTCGACCGCCGGCAAGCCCGTCAAGCTGGTCCCCGCGATCCGCAAGTACTACCAACGGTGCCTGACCTACCGCGGCTACGCGATCAACTGTGGTCTCAGCCATGTCTATCGCGCCACGTTCAGCTGGGTCTCCGCCTACCCCTACACGTCGCGGACCGCCACGCGGGAGGCCGAGCGCGTGTGCCCGCGCCGCGTCAGGCCGGGGGTGTGGCGGTGGTCCGTGCGTGCGGTGAACCCGATGATCATCACCTGCTACAGCAAGCAGCAGTAGGGCGCCCGGCGTACGGTCGCTCCCATGACGAGCGAGATGCACGACCGGGACGCGTGGGAGCACCGCTGGGAACAGGTTCTGCGTGACCACCCGGACAAGCTGGCGAGCCGCGCACCCAACCAGCACCTGCTCGACCAGACGGTCGGGCTTCCTCCCGGCCGTGCACTCGACGCCGGGTGCGGCCACGGCGCGGAGGCGCTCTGGCTGGCCACCTCCGGATGGCAGGTCACCGCCGTCGACTTCTCACCGTCCGCGCTCGAGCACGGCCGTTCCACGGCAGAGGCGCTCGGCACCGAGGTGGCCGAGCGCATCGAGTGGGTCGAGGGCGACCTCGGCACCTGGGCACCTGCCGCGGGGGCGTTCGACCTGGTCAACTGTCTCTACGTCCACGTTGCCGGGTCGGTGGCCGAGTTCGTGACCCGGCTGGCCGCTGGCGTCGCCCCCGGAGGAACGCTGGTCCTGGTCGGGCACCGGCCCGTCGACCCCGCCACCGGCCAGCCCACACCGGCCGCCGGTCAGGTGCAGGTGTCGGTCAAGGACGCGACCGATGTGCTCCCGGCGGACGAGTGGGACCTGGTGGTCGCAAGGGAGCAGCCGCGTTCGATCGCGGGCTCCGGTGTCGACGCGGTGGTCCGGGCGGTACGACACAGCTGAGCTGCTGTTGATCTTCGTCGTACGGCGGGGCAGGGTGAAGGCGAGACCGGTCGTCACCGAGGAGGAACGCATGTCTCCCTTCGAACCACCGCCCGCAGCCGTGCGCTGGCTCAAGAAGCTCGAGGACTCAGCCGCCCTCGACGGCCCCGTGCAGGCCCTGGAGCCGCACGTCAGGACGATCTTCGGGTCCGGAACCCGTGGCGCCGTGCTGCGTGGTGACTGGCTGGGGCATGCGGTCCATCCGGCGCTCACCGACGTGGTGCTGGGGTCCTGGACCTCGGCGACCGTGCTCGACCTGCTGGGTCGCGGCCGGTGGGCCGAGCCGGCACAGGCCCTCGTCGGCACCGGCCTCGTGGTCGTCGGACCCACCGCGTGGACCGGGTGGGCGGAGTGGTCCGAGGCCGGCCCGCGCGAGAAACGGGTGGGCGTCGTGCACGCGGTCGGCAACGGCGTGGCGATCGGCCTCTATGCCGCGTCCTGGCTGGCCCGTCGCCGGGGCGCGCACGGCACCGGCGCCCGGCTGGCCCTGCTGGGTGCGACTGTCGCCGGCGGTGCCGGGTTCCTGGGCGGCCACCTCGCCGTCGCGCGCAAGGTGGGCACCCGCGACCCGGCGTACGACGCCTGACCGGAGGCCCTCTCCCTTCGCTCGCCCTTCGCTCGCCCCGGCGCTCGACTCAGTGGCGCGCCAGGTCGTCCGCCGGGACCGGCTCGGCGGCCTCGAGGGCGGTGAACGCGCGTTCCTCGATGCCGGGGTCGCTCTCGATCACCAGGTTGCTGAGCGTGAGCAGGGTGCCGTCGCGACGCAGCGAGAAGCTGCCCATCTCCTCGAACGTGGAGGACATCCGGTCGTCCTCCGACGTGCAGGTGCTGCCGTCGTCCTGCTCGCCACTCCCCTGCGCACCGCACAGGTCACCGGACGGAGCCTTGGACAGCACGAGCGTGTAGGCGTGGCGGTCCTCGTCGGTGTGGTCATAGTCGACCAGCACACTGCCGGCCTCCACCCGCACCTCGTCGATGTCGGCCTTGCCGAGGCGTACGTCGTACGGCGTGACACCGGTGGCCGTGATGCGCGAGGCGAGGTCTTCGTCCACGGGCGCGTCGTTGTCACCAGATCGCGACTGCCAGAGGAGGACGCCGGCCGCCACCAGCACCACGACCGCGCCAATCATCAACCAGGGCGTCGATCTCGTCGTCCTCATCCGTCATCCCCTCGTGCACAGCAGTCTGAGACCTTCGTCGGGAACCGTAGCCGGGGCACGGTCACTCGTCGTGCGGCTCGAAGCGGTAGCCCATGCCGGGCTCGGTGCGGAAGTACGTCGGCCGGGCCGGATCGGGCTCCAGCTTGCGGCGCAGCTGGCCGATGTAGAGCCGCAGGTTGCCCTGTGCCGTCTCGTAGCCGGGACCCCAGACCTCGTCGAGCAGCTGCCGTTGGCTCTGCAGCTTGCCCGGGTGGCGCACCAGCGCCGCGAGGAGGTGCCACTCCGTGGGGGTCAGCCGCACCTCCTCGCCTGCGCGGGTGACGCGCGTGGAGGTGAGGTCGACGACGACGTCCCCGAACGTGACCGCCGGGGCCTCCTCGGTCGGGGCGTTTCGGCGCAGCAGGGCACGCAGGCGGGCCATCAGCTCGTCCATCCCGAACGGCTTGGTGACGTAGTCGTCGGCGCCGGCGTCGAGCGCGTCCACCTTGTCCACGCTGTCACTGCGGCCCGAGAGCACCAGGATCGGCACGGCGGTCCAGCCTCGGAGACCGGTGATCACGTCGACCCCGTCGAGGTCGGGAAGGCCCAGGTCCAGGATCACCGCGTCCGGCGGATGGGCGGCGGCGCTCTGCAACGCCTCTTCGCCGTCACCTGCAGTACGTACCGCGTAGCCGCGGGCGCGCAGGTTGATCGTCAGCGCCCGCAGGATCTGCGGCTCGTCGTCGACGACGAGGATCCGGCTCATGGCGATGCCTGCTCGGGTGAGGTCGGCACGGCCGGCGGTCCCGGGTCCGGCGTACCGGTCGGCGGGGTCGGGTCAGCGGGCAGCGAGATCACCACGGTGAGACCGCCCCCGGGTGTCTCGGCGAGCTCCAGCGAACCGGCCATTGCCTCCACCAGTCCGCGGGACAGCGCCAGCCCGAGGCCGAGTCCTTCGGTGCTCGTGTCGCCGAGCCGCTGGAACGGGACGAAGACCCGGTCCCGGTCGGCCACCGGGATCCCGGGTCCGGTGTCGATCACCCGCAGCTCGACCCTTTCACCGACCACACCGGCAGTCAGCAGCGGCGGACGCTTCGCGTGGCGCTGCGCATTGGCGACCACGTTGACGATCGCCCGTTCGAGCAGGCCGGAGTCGATCACGGCGTCGGGAAGGTCGTCGGGCAGCTCCAGGACGACGGCCCGGGGCTCCACACCGAGGTCGTCGAGCGCCGTCGCGACGACGTCGTGGACCGACGCGGGCCGGGTGCGCACCGGCAGTGCTCCGGCCTGCAGCCGACTCAGGTCCAGCAGGTTGTCGACGAGGCCGGCGAGCCGGTCGAGCGCGTCGTCGGCCGCCTCGAGCAACTCATCCCGGTCGTCGTCGGTCAACTTCACCTCGCGACTCCGGAGCCCCGAGACCACTGCCTTCGCGGTCGCCAGCGGCGTGCGCAGGTCGTGGCCGACAGCGGCCAGGAGGGCCGTACGCAACTTGTTGCCCGCCTCGAGCTCGGCGGCCTCGCGCACGGCGGACGCACGGCGGGCGGCCAGGTCGACGACCCAGCTGACCATCAGGGCCACCGCCGCGAAGACGAGTACGGCGACGACGTCGGTGGACTCCGAGATGCGGAACGTGTGGAACGGCTCGGTGAAGAAGAAGTTCAGCAGGACAGCGCCGAGCAGGCCCGCGGTCAGGGCCGGCCCCAGGCCGCCCAGGATGGCCGCACTCACCACGAGGAGCAGGAGCAACAGCGCGTCGCTGGCCAGGTCGAGGTGTTCCCGCGCGGGCACCAGCACGCCGACCAGCGCTGCCGTGCCGAGGACGGCGAGGAGATAGCCGTAGCCCCGGCGCCGGGCACTGAGGCTGCTGCGCACCATCGCTTCTCCAGACTTGTCGGGTCGGCCCATTGTGCTCCCCGGGTCGCCGGCCCGCGCACTCACGCCGTACCCCCGAGCCGACATGTGAGTGCCGCCGCCGCGACGAAGACGCCCAGACGGGCAAGGTCGTACGGCGCGAAGGTGAGCACGCCGAGAGTGTTGACGGCGAAGCCCGTCGCGAACGCCCACCCCGCGACGCCGAGCCCGAGGGCGTGCGGCTCGTCCAGCCAGACCGAGAGCAGCGCGGTGACCAGCAACAGCAGGGCCACGCCCCACTCCCCCGGCAGTTGGGTCGCGACGACGAGTCCGGTGAGGAGGAACTGCGCACCCGCGCCCATGCCGAAGCGCACCCCCACCTCGTCCGTCATCAGTTGCTGGCCCATGCCACAAGTCAAGGCCGTCGAGGGCTCGGGTGGTGGCCTCCTGACAGAACCCTGACACGTCCTGACAGAACGCTGACGACATCGGCACGAGCCCATGCGTCGCACCGACCCAGGGCGGAGCGCCCGTTGGTCGCGTGCATCGGTCAGCACCTTGTTAGGGAGTCGTTAGGCCGCCCCCGGTCGGGGGTTCCCGCGGGTTGGATCGGAGGTGTGAGTACCGATCTCCAGTCACCCGAGGCCGCCCAGGGGCGCTTCCGGGAGTGGCTGTTCCACCGTCCCGAGGTGACCGCCCGACACGCAGGCCCGCACGCCGCCGCACCTCCGGGCGAGAAGACGCATTCCTGGCGCAAGGTGATGTGCCTGACCGGCGTCGACTACTTCTCCACGCTGGGCTACCAGCCGGGCATCGCCTTCCTCGCCGCCGGCGCGCTCAGCCCCATCGCCACGATCATCCTGGTGCTGCTCACCCTGTTCGGCGCACTGCCGGTCTACCGACGGGTGGCCGCGGAGAGCCCGCACGGCCAGGGTTCGATCGCCATGCTGGAACGGCTTCTGCCCTTCTGGCGCGGGAAGATCTTCGTGCTCGTCCTCCTCGGCTTCGCACTCACCGACTTCATCATCACCATCACGCTCTCGGCCGCGGACGCCAGCGCCCACGTGGTGGAGAACCCGCACGTCCCGGGATTCCTGCACGGCCAGGAGCTGTGGATCACCCTCGGCCTGGTGGCCCTGCTCGGCGCGGTCTTCCTCAAGGGGTTCACCGAGGCGATCGGAGTCGCGGTCGCCCTCGTGTCGACGTACCTCGTGCTCAACGCGGTCGTGATCGGGGTCGCCGCCGTGCACGTCTTCGAGGACGCGCACCGGGTGACCGACTGGACCACCACCCTGACCGCCGAGCACGGCAACATCGGGCTGATGATCGCGGTCTCCCTGACCCTGTTCCCCAAGCTGGCCTTGGGAATGTCCGGCTTCGAGACCGGCGTGGCCGTGATGAGCCACGTGCGCGGTGAGCCCGGCGACGACCCGGTGCGCCCGGCCGGCCGCATCCGCAACACCAAGAAGCTGCTCACCGTCGCCGCCTGCATCATGAGCGTCTACCTGATCGCCTCCAGCCTGGTCACCACGCTGCTGATCCCGGCGCACGAGTTCGAGGACGGCGGCTCGGCGAACGGCCGTGCCCTGGCCTACCTCGCGCACCTCTACCTGGGCGACGGCTTCGGCACGGTGTACGACGCCTCCACCATCCTGATCCTGTGGTTCGCCGGTGCCTCCGCGATGGCCGGCATGCTCGCCCTGATCCCGCGCTACCTGCCGCGCTACGGCATGTCGCCGGAGTGGGCCGGCGCCGTACGACCCCTGGTGCTCGTACTCACCTGCACGGCGTTCCTGATCACCTGGATCTTCGACGCCGACGTCAACGCCCAGGGCGGCGCCTACGCCACCGGCGTGCTGGTGCTGATGACCTCCGCCGCGGTCGCCGTCACCCTGGCCGCGCGCAAGGCAGGGCAACGGAAGCTGACGGTCGCGTTCTCCGCGATCACGCTGGTGCTCGCCTACACGACGCTCGACAACGTGCACGAGCGTCCGGACGGCGTCAAGATCGGCGCCTGCTTCATCGCCGCGATCGTGATCGTCTCGCTGCTGTCCCGGGTGGCGCGTGCCCTCGAGCTGCGCACCACCGAGATCGTGTACGACGACCGCGCCGACGCGTTCCTGCGTGACTGCGCCCGCCGCTCGATCCGGCTGGTCGCCAACGAGCCGGACGCGCGGGACGTGGAGGAGTACCGCGAGAAGATCCGCCAGGTGGTCGACGACCACGACCTGCTCGACCCGGGCGACATCATCTTCGTCGAGGTGACCGTCGGCGACTACTCCGACTTCGAGAGCCGGATCGAGGTCCACGGGGAGGCGCTGCACGGCGAGTTCCGGGTGCTCACGGTCACCGGCGCGACCGTGCCGAACACTCTGGCCTCACTGCTGCTCGACATCCGCGACCGCACCGGCGTACGCCCGCACATCTACTTCGAGTGGACCGAGGGCAAACCGTTCATTCACCTGCTCCGCTTCCTGCTGTTCGGTGTCGGCGAGGTCGCCCCGATCACCCGGGAGGTGCTGCGTCGTGCCGAGCCCGAGCGGACGCGCCGCCCGCACATCCACGCCGGCTGACAGCACCACCCGCGAACAGTGGGTTCTTGCGCCTCGAACCGTGGATTCTTGATGCCTCGTGGGCCTCGTACGTCCTCGGCTCGTACGACGTCAGCGCCAACCGAGGCCGGGAGCCACGTCCTCGAGGATCGTGCGCAGCAGGTGCGCGTTGTAGTCGACGCCCAGCTGGTTGGGCACGGTGAGCAGCAACGTGTCGGCCGCGGCGATCGCCTCGTCCTGCGCCAGCTGCTCGACCAGGCGATCGGGCTCTGCGGCGTACGACCGTCCGAAGACGGCACGCAGCTGCGGCTCGATCTGCCCGATCTGGTCGCGACTCTCACCCTCCTGGCCGAAGTAGGCGCGGTCCGTGTCAGTGACGATCGGCATGATCGAGCGGCTGACCGAGACCCTCGGCTCGTGCGCCTGACCGGCCTCGGCCCATGCCTCACGGAACGCCTCGATCTGCTTGCGCTGCTGCACGTGGAACGGCTCGCCCGTCTCGTCGGCCTTCAGCGTCGAGCTCATCAGGTGCATGCCCTGCTCGGCGGCCCAGCGTGCGGTGGCATCCGAGGCAGCGCCCCACCAGATCCGCTCGCGCAGGCCCTCGGAGTGCGGCTCGACCCGCAACAGACCGGGCGGGTTGGGGAACATCGGCCGCGGGTTCGGCCGGGCGAAGCCCTCGCCCTCGAGCACCTGGAGGAAGACATCGGTGTGCCGGCGCGCCATCTCGGAGGCGTCGGAGTCCTCACCGGGCTGGTAGCCGAAGTAGCTCCACCCGTCGATGACCTGCTCCGGTGATCCCCGGCTGATCCCGAGCTGCAGTCGGCCGCCTGCGATGAGGTCCGCCGCGCCGGCGTCCTCGGCCATGTAGAGGGGATTCTCGTAGCGCATGTCGATCACGCCGGTTCCGATCTCGATCCGCTGCGTCTTCGCACCGATCGCGGCCAGCAGCGGGAACGGCGAGGCCAGCTGGTTCGCGAAGTGGTGCACCCGGAAGTAGGCACCGTCGGCGCCCAGCTCCTCGGTCGCCACGGCCAGGTCGATCGACTGCAGCAGCGCGTCCGAGGCGTTGCGCACCTGCGAGTGCGGCGAGGCGTTCCAGTGCCCGAAGTTCAGGAATCCGATCTTCTTCATGCAACCTTCAACCACACGCGGAGCCGCTTCCATTCCCGGGTCGTCTCCAGCTCCGGGTGCGGCCAGGGATGAAAGCGGGACCACAGCGATGCGAAAGGGATGACGGCCAACCTCGTGGAGTCAACGCAGGAACCCACGAGAGGAAGCATCATGACCGTACGACTGCTCAGCAGGAAGACCGCAGGCATCACCCTGGCCACCACCCTGGGCGCGGTGCCGTTGGGACTCGGCGTCCTGACCACCGCCCAGGCCGCGCCACCGTCGGGTGACGACGACATGACGACCCAGAGCTGTTCGCACTCGAACTCCGACAAGGACAAGTCCGGCTACGGGTACGTCGACGCGGACTGGCTGCGCTACCGCGTAGGGCCGCACCCCAGCTGCACGTCGCTGGGCCAGGCCGCGCGCCGCACCAAGATCTACTACCACTGCTTCACCTTCACCGACAATGACGGCACGTGGACCCACGGTCGGATCGCCGGCACCAACAAGCAGGGGTGGTTCAAGGACTCCTACCTCAGCGACAACGGCTCCATGGTGAAGTGCTGAGCGCGCCCGACGCAGAGTGAGTGCGTCCGGACCGGGGCCCCGGTCCGGACGCCTTCAGCAGCGCACGTGCATGCCGACGACCAGGAACCGCGCGTCCGGCTCAGTGCAGGGTCGGCCGGTAGACCATCTGCTGGGTGCGCCCGTCCAACGTGCGGTTCTCGACCAGCTCGAGGTCGAAGTCGGCCGCTCCACCGAAGATCGGCGCAGTCCCGGTCTGTCCCGTGATGACCGGGAAGACCGTCACCTGGACGAAGTCGACCAGGCCCGCCGCCATCAGCGCGCGGTTCATCGACAGGCTGCCGTGCGAGCGCAGCGGCACGTCCGAGGTCTCCTTCATCCGGGCCACGACGTCGACGGCGTCACCACGCTCGACGGTGCCGTCGGGCCAGTCGAGCGGGCCCTCGAGGGAGGCGGACACCACCGTCGCCGGCAGGTTCACCATCCGTGTGACCCACGGGTCGTGCACCTCGGAGTCGGCCGGGCCCGAGCCCAGCATCTGCACGAACTCCCGGTAGGTCCTCGCGCCGAACACCATCCGCTGCGGTGCGTCGTACAACGCCAGGCGGTGGTCGAGCAGCTCCGGGCCCTGCTTGCCCCAGTATCCGGTCCAGTCGCCAGTGGCAGAACCGAAGCCGTCGAGGCTGGAGAAGACGTCCCAGGTGTAGGTGGCAGTCATGGTGAGCTCCTTGTGTTCATGGCGACCCCGTGTGGGTGCCTCTCACCACCGCTACGAACGCCGACCCCCCGATCCGACAGCCCGGCGTGAGAATGTTCGCCGCCTCGGCGGATTCCCGTGCCGGGGCAGAGTCAGGTCGTGGGATCGGGCACTCGTCTGCAGCCGACTCAGTGCAGGGTGGGTCGGTAGGTCAGCTCCAGGGTGCCGCCGTCGAGGGTCCGGCTCTCGAGGAGCTCGAGGTCGAAGTCGGCCGCGCCACGGAAGAGCGGTGCGGCGCCGGTCTCACCGGTGAGCACCGGGAAGACGGTCAGCTGCACGCGATCGACGAGACCGGCAGCCATCAGCGCCCGGTTCAACGAGAGGCTGCCGTGCGAGCGCAGCGGTACGTCGGACTCCTGCTTGAGCCGGCGTACGACGTCGGCGGCGTCGCCGCCCTCGACGGTCGCATCGGGCCAGTCGAGTGGCCCCTCCAGCTTGTTCGACACCACGGTGGTGGGCAGGTTCCTCATGCGGGTGTTCACCGGGTCGTCCACGGGCTCGGGGGCACTCGGGCTCAGCAGCCGCACGAACAGCCGGAAGGTGTTGCCGCCGAGGACCATCCGCTGCTCCTCGGCGAGGACCTCGACGCGGCGGTCGAGGAACTCGGGCCCGTGCTTGCCCCAGTAGCCACCCCAGTCACCGTTCTCGTCGTACGAGCCGAAGCCGTCAAGACTGCTGAAGACGTCCCAGGTGTAGGTCGCGGTCATGTAGTTCTCCTCGAGGTGTGGTGACGAGTGTCGGAGGACTGACCCTGGGTCGGCGCGAGACTCATCGCTGTCCGGCCACGCCCCGGGGCTCGTGGTGCACGAGCGGTTCAGGTTTCCTGCGCTCGCCGCGCCTCTCGAAGGCCGCGCAACCGACCACGACCAGGAGTGCGAGAACGGCTCCGGCCACGGCGTCGATGACGTAGTGCTCCCCGAAGTAGACCAGCGCCGTCGACATCGCCACCGGATACAACAGGAGCAGCCAACGGAACTGCGAGCGGAGCCGGGTGATCGCGTAGAACACGATCAGGAACGCGATGCCGGCGTGCAGCGACGGCATCGCGGCCACCTTGTTGGGCATGCCCATCAACACCATGCTCTGGCGGTGCAAGCCCAGCTCGGACCAGCCGCGGCCGGTCATCCGGTGCACCTCCTCGATGACCCCGAGCTTCGAGGCCATCCACGGCGGCGCCATCGGGTACAGGAAGTAGATCACCAGGCCGGCGTAGAGGATCGTCACGTAGCGACGCATCCACAGCAGCCACTCCTGCCGGTTGCGCATCCACAGCACGGCCCCGATCGTCAGCGCGGTCAGGAAGTGCGACGCGTAGACGGTGGTGAGCAGGACGTCGTACCACCGCGGCGCGCTGTCGGGGTCGCACGGGTTGCCGCACAGGTTGTGCTGGAGCAGGACGGTCGGTGTGGTGCCGCCGCCGAACCACTCGTCGATGCGCACCGGTGCCGTGACGTGGATCGGCATCCCGGTCTGGTCGGCCAGTCCACGCAGGAGCCAGTAGCCGGTGAACAGGAGCATCGGCCGCCACCAGTCGCGCCCGAAGTCGAGGTGCCGCTCGCGTGGGGCGTCGGCGTTCCAGGCGATGGTGAACAGCCACAGCCAGAGGGTCACGCCGATCGGATCGTTGGGGATGCCGATGAAGTGGATCCAGACCGCGAGCACCGCGACGTACCCGACCAACGCCCTCGCTCGCGCGGCCGGACGGGTCGTCGGCATCGGTGGCCGCTCGCGTGGCTTCAGCTCGAGGATCACCATCAGCGCCTGGCCTCCGACTCGCGGAAGATCCGGTAGCCGGCCACGTCGGCGAGCCGGTCGTAGTGCCGGGCGATCAGGGGCTGCGCCGCTGTGGTGTCCAGGCCCCAGCTGCCGAGGCCGATGCCCGAGATGACCAGCCAGGTGGGTCTGTCGGGGCCGGCCAGGACGGCTGCGAGCTCGTGCAGCTGCGGGTCACGCACCCGCACCGGAAGGCTCCACAGATGCGGGTAGGGACTCTCGAGGCCGGACGACTCGAGGATCGAGGAGACCCCGAAGGCGACCATCGCGGTGTCGCCCGGCTGCGCACGATCCGACAGGTAGGTCGCCACCTCCTGCTCCGGCCGGTCGATCGGGTGTACGGCGACCCAGCCGATCGAGCACAGCGTCGACACGACCAGAAGCCCGTAGGTGAGGGCCAGGGAGGCGCGGACGCGATCGGGCAGGCCGGTCACGGCGGCCAGCAGCACCAGCCCGGGGACGAGTCCCATCAGGTAGTGCAGCCAGTAGCTGCCGCCCGCGACGACGGCCGCTGACTCCCAGGTGAGCACGGCGAGCACCGGCAGCCGGAAGTCGGGGTGCGCGGGGGCACCGACCGCCCGTCGACGCAGCCGCGGGAGGAGCACGCCGACCAAGAGCGGCGCCCCACTGCCGAGCAGGGCCAGCAGCATCAACCGAAAGCGCTCGCCCGAGGACGGCGACTCGAGGACCACGCTGGCCGCTTCCCATCGGAACGTGACGGCTGCCGACCACAGGTCGACGGGGTCGGTGCCCAAGGCGGCGGCACCCGAGACGACGACCACGAGGACCGTGGCACCGCCGAGGGCTGCGCCCAGGGCCGTGGCGAGCGCCGTACGTGCGTGCGCACGTCCCTGTCGGGTGAGGCCGCCGGTGATCAGGAGCGCCAGCAGGAAGACGAGGACGTCGAGGAGGTTCTGCTTGGTCAGCACCGCACCCGCACCCGCTGCGCCGGCGGCAGTCCCCCACCACAGCGCCTCGCGGAACCCGGCCGACCGGCTCGCCGTGACGGCGGCGATCATGCCGGCCAGCAGCAGGGGAAGCCCCAGCAGCTCGGCGTTCACGACCGTGCCACCGAAGAGCGGCGTACCGACCAGGATGGCGGCAGTGGCCGCGGGCAGCAGCGCTGCCGTCGGCACATGCGGCGCCACCACACGACCCAACCGACCCGCGAGCAGGACCGAGGTGAAGACCGCGACGATGCCGAGGATGCGAAGACCCCACGCGCCGCCGAACAGGTTGCCCAGGGCGACCAGCGCGATGAGGACGGGCGGCCGGTCGACCCAGTAGTCGCCGTACAGCGAGTCCCCCGGCGCCCATTGCCGGGCCACCATCAACAGGCCGCTCTCGTCGGGGCTCAACGGCCGCCCCATGAAGGGCAGCCATCCGAGCAGACAGGTCAGCACGGCCATCGCCACGACGACATGCCCCGGACGCTGACGAAGAAGGGCAGCGACACGTCCCCCGACGACAGCTTGAGGCGGGGTCTCCACCAGCAGCATGAGGACATCATGCTCGTGCCCTGCAAACATCCGCAGGTGATTATTGTTTTCTGACAAGGTTGGCCCGTGACCGCCCACACCGTCGTCGCCACCGCGAACGTCCATCGTGGCCTCGGCACCCGCGACGCCCGCGAGGCGCTTCGCGACGTGCTCGAGCACGAGCCCGACCTCGTCGGGTTGCAGGAGTGGCATCCCTGGCGGGTCCGACTGCTCGCGGAGACCGGCAGTGTGGGGCTGTTGCGCGGACCTCGGCGGTCCCGCCGGGACTCCGGCTACCTCTGGACGATGCCGGTGCTGGGCGACTGCGTGGTGGGTGCGCGCAGCGAGCGGTTCTCCTTGCTGCACGTGGGATCCGTCTGGCTCAGCAGGCCCGGCCGCGCCGATGCCGCCCTGGCCCGTCGACGTCGCATCGAGCCGCCCCACCTGGCCACCGTGGCGACGTACGACGACCGCACGGGTGGCCGCACCGTGAGCCTGATCAGCTACCACCTCGTGCCCGGCGTCCAGTCCGGCGGCGTCTACCGCGCCGACCGCCCGCTGCTCGCGGCGCGGCACCGCGAGGAGGTCGCACGCGTGCAGGCCATGGTCGACGAATGCCGGGCCCTGGGGCACACGGTGTACGCCGTCGGCGACTCGAACTTCGACGGATTCCGGCTGACCGGCCTCACCTCGGCGTGGGAGGGCCGCGAGGCCGAACCGGGCACCCTGGGGCCGAGCCGCAAGATCGACGACGTGCACGGGCCGGGTCTCCCGACCTCGGTGCGGCTGCTGGCGAATGCCTCGGACCACAAGGCCGTGCTGGTCGACCGCGCCGACGTCCTCACCACTGGTTGAGGTCGCGCTGCCACGGCACCCGGTGCGAGGCACGGCGATCAGTGGCATGCTCGAGGCGACGTACTTTCTCCGCTCGGAAGAAGGTGGGCTCGTGACCCCGGATGAGATTCGCACTGCCATGGCAGATCCCGTGGCGCAGCGGCTGTTGCAGTCGGCGAACCCGGCTCGGTTGGCCTATGTCGCCCCGGACGGGACGCCGCGGGTGATCCCGATCGGCTTCGAGTGGGACGGCACCTCGATCGTGCTGGGCACCATCCCGACGTCCGCGAAGGTCGCGGCCCTGAAGGCCAACCCGGCGGTGGCGATCACCATCGACACCAGCCCGCCGACGTGGCCACCGAACGCGCTCCTGATCCGCGGGACGGCCACGCTCACCGACGTCGACGGTGTCTTCCCGGAGTACGTCGAGGGTGCCAGGAAGGTGACGCCGGCCGACGCGTTCCCGGAGTGGGAAGCGGGCGTGAACGCGCTCTACGACACGATGACGCGCATAGACATCACGCCGACCTGGGTGAAGATCCACGACTTCGAGACCCGGATTCCCCAGGCGGTCGAAGACCTCGCCAAGGCCAAGTTCGGAGCCAGCTGAACCTCGGAACCGGCTGGCGCCCGTCAGCCGAAACAGGTCCCGAACGCGGCACCGACGCTCTCGGAGAACCACGTCGGCAGGTAGTCGATGGCCTGGCCATCGGTCGCCTGCCTCCCTCCACCCATCAGCGCGTTCGAGTTCACCAGGATCCCGTCGGTGTCGAACCCGTTCGCTGCCACTGCCCCTTCGACGATCGCAGCGCCGGCCGGGCACAATTCGGCGAGCAGCTCGCCGTACGAGACCATCGCCTGGCCATTGACCGCGTTCGCGTTGCCGGTGTCGCTGCGACTGGCGTTGTAGCACTCGTGCGCCGAGGCCCCGGTCACACCCAGGATCAACAGCGCCGTGGTCGTCCCCACCAATGTGATGCCGCGTCTCATCATGATCGAGCCCTTCGTTTGTGTGTTCAGAGCCCCTTTGACCGTCGTACGCCTCCGGTCCCGCATCGTCCATAGCCGCACGACAAGATCCCCAATACTCGTCGACATGCCCGCATCCGGATCGCGACGGCCGTCACGGATGTCGCAGGCTCGGGATCGCCTCACGCGTTGACAACCCGCCGCTGATCCGCGGTCGTCCCCCATTTTCGGGATTCGGCAGGCCAGTCGTCCCCGATCCGTTGTCACCGTCTCCTGCGCGGAGGATGGTGAGGAGGGCGGGGCCGGCAGAAGGCGCGAGCATGACGAATTGGATCGAAGCAGACGCTTCCGAGTACGACGAGCGGCGCGCGCTGTTCAACGCGATGATCGTGAAGAGGCCGCGGATCATTGCGGCATGCGACGGGCCAGCCGATGTCAAGGAGGCCCTGGAGCGTGCCGCCGATGACCATCTGTCGGTGGCCATACGCTCGGGCGGCCACTCGGTGGCCGGGCAGTCCAGCAACGACGACGGACTGGTCATCGACGTCCGGCCGATGAAGGCCGTCGACATCGACGTCGCGGCCCGACGGGCCAGGGTCGGAGGCGGCTGCACCTGGGGTGACTTCGACGCGGCGGCGCAGGAGTTCGGTCTCGCCACCACCGGCGGGCGAGTGTCCACCACCGGGGTCTCCGGGCTGACACTCGGAGGCGGCTCGGGCTGGCTCGAACGCCAGCACGGACTCAGCTGCGACAATCTGCTGGCCGTCGAGCTGGTGACCGCTGACGGCCGAGAGGTCCGCGCCGACGAGACCCAGCACCAGGATCTGCTCTGGGCCAGCAAGGGAGGAGGCGGCAACTTCGGAGTCGTCACCGCGCTGGAGTTCCAGCTGCACCCGGTCGGTCCGACGATCATCGGCGGGCTGATGGCGTGGCCGGCCGACCGCGGACCTGAGGTCTCTCGCGCCTTCCGGGACTGGGCGGACGACGCTCCGGATGAGCTCGGCCCCGGCTTGGTGATGCTCAGCGGACCGCCCGAGGAGTTCATCCCACCGCACCTGCAGGGTGAGCCCCTGATCGCCGTCGCGGTCTGCTGGAACGGTGACGAGGCAACTGGTCTGGAGGTCGTCCAGGTCCTGCGGGACCTGGCACCGGAGGTCGACCTGGTCGGCCCGATGCCCTACGCGGTCCTGCAGTCGATGATCGACGACCCGCCCGGGTTCCGGCAGTACTGGAGCGCCGACTACCACGATGCCTTCCCCGACGAGGCGCTCGACCTGTTCCTCGATGCAGGCGCACGCCGTGCCTCGCCGATGACCCAACACCTGCTGTTGCCGTGGGGCGGCGCGCTGGCACGCCTCGATGCGGACGCCACACCGTTGAGCCAGCGCTCGGCGCGTTGGGTGAGTCACCCCTTCGCGACTTGGGAGGACCCCGCCGACGACGCGGCCAACATCGCCTGGGTTCGTGACTACCGGAAGGCGAACGCCGCGTTCACGACCGGCGGCGTCTACCTCAACTTCATCGGCGACGAGGGTGACGACCGCATCAAGGCGGCCTTCGGCGCGGAGAAGTACGAGCGACTGGTGCAGATCAAGTCCGAGTACGACCCGGGCAACGTCTTCTCCGGCAACCAGAACATCCGCCCCAAGGTCCCCGCCTGATCGCTTCGTGGGCAGTCCGACGCCGACCGTCAGTCCCTTCGACAAGAGGAGTGCATCATGTCCGCCAAGCAGAACATCGAGGACGCGCACGAACGACGTCCGTTCACCGACCACGGGCACATGGACGTCGTCACCCTCGGCGACTTCACGCTCGGCCGCGGCGTCTTCGAACCGGGCTGGCGCTGGTCCAACGACGTGAAGCCGATCGCCGGCACCGACTCCTGCCAGGTCCACCACACAGGGTTCTGCGTGTCCGGGCAGATGACCATCAAGCCCGACGACGGAGACGAGATCACCATCGGTCCCGGCGACGTCATCGACCTCGACCCCGGTCACGACGCATGGACCGTCGGCGACGAGCCGTGCGTGCTCCTCGACACCGGCGTCGCGGCCTACGCCACTCCCACCTGACCCGCGCCACCGTTGGTCGAGAAGGCCGCGGTTCTTTCGGTGGTCGAGTAGGTCGCGGTCTTCTTTCGGTGGTCGAGTAGGTCGCTCTGCGACCGTATCGAGACCCCCGCCATGCCGCCCCGCGCGACCGTTGGTTGAGGAGGTCGCCCTGGCGACCGTCTCGAAACCAAGCCACGCCATCACGGCACACCGGGGCATGGCAAAGGAATCCCCGGTGTGCTGCCCTTGTGTCTGTGGCTGTCCGGGTATGGCCTAGGTGCGTTTGCGGAACCGGACGTCACCTTGGGTTCAACCGGTCAACGCAACACCTGGTGGGGTGGATGGGTTGGACAGTAGCTCCTCAAGGGCTTGTGCTGGCGTCTTCCAGTCGAGGGTCTTGCGGGGACGGGTGTTGAGCTTGCGTGCAACGTGCTCGAGGTAGTCGGGCGGGAAGTTGTTCAGGTCGGCACCCTTGGGGAAGTACTGGCGCAGAAGCCCATTGGTGTTCTCGTTCGTGCCCCGCTGCCACGGCGAGTGAGGGTCGCAGAAGTAGACATCCAGGTCGGTCGCCGCAGCTATCCGGACGTGATTCGCCATCTCGAAACCCTGGTCCCATGTCAGCGTCTGGCGTAGTTGCTCAGGGAGCTTGGACATCGACTCGACCATCGCGGTCTCGACGGCGTCGGCCCCGAACCCGTCGGGCAGGTGCAGCAGCATCACATAGCGGCTTGCTCTCTCGACCAGAGTGCCGATCGCCGACTTGGTCCCGGTTCCTCCCATGATCAGATCGCCTTCCCAATGGCCAGGAACGGCACGGTCGGCCACCTCGGCGGGTCGTTCGCTAATGAGGACCATCCCGGGGATCCGCTGACGCCTCCGCGCTGCGTGGCGGTCTGGCTTTCTAACAGCTCGTCCGGTCCGAAGCCGCTGGTGCAGGTCACGCCGAAGCCCGCCCCGACCCTGGACGTAAAGGGCTCGATAGATCGTTTCGTGCGACACACGCATCTCCGGGTCGTGCGGGAACTCAATGTGCAGCATGGCCGAGATCTGCTCGGGTGAATGCTCTTCCTCCAGCCGATCTTGCACCCACACGCGTAGCCGCTGGGTCGTAACCAACTTGCCGTCGCGGGCACGGGAAGCGAAGTGGTCGGCGCGCAGTTGCGCGACGTGCGGGGAGTACCGCAACGCACGGATCCGTGGCCGGCCACCGGGACGCTTCTTCTCGTACACCGCCCGCGAGCGGTAGTTCTGGCTCTTGCGGACGTTGCGTCGGATCTCGCGTTGGATTGTCGAGGGCGCCCTCCCCAGATCACGAGCGATCTGTCGGATCGAGTCACCCCGCTCCATCCCGGCAAGGATCTGCTCGCGTTCGGCGATGCTCAGGAAACGTGACGACGGGACACGTGACTTGGTGAACTCGGGGCGCACGCCACCAGCCTTGATCACGAGCCGCCGTCCCCAGCCCAAGCTGTGCCCGACACGCGCACTTGCTTCCGCGGTCGTCGACCCGACTGAATACATCTCCCAGAACGCGCTCTGTTCTGCGCGCAACGGCTGGTAGGCCATGACAACAACTCCTTCACGATGAAGGTGTTGCGCTGACTCCTTGAATCCGCCCACCGTTGGCCATCAGGGTCATGTCGTAGGTGTCGTCGTGGGCACGGTGGTGGTGCCAGCGGCACAGGAGCTTGCCGTCCTTGGTGTCGGTCGTGCCGCCGTGCAACCAGCTCAAGGTGTGGTGGTGGGCTTCGCACCACTTGGCCGGCACCAGGCACCCTTCGCTGCGGCAGGTCTTGTCGCGGATCCCCATGGCGAGGATCTGCGGGCCGGTGAAGAGTCGTTTTGCGCGGCCCTGGTCGAGTACCTCGGACTCCCC
>NZ_LMFI01000003.1:0-95810 GCF_001426745.1 Nocardioides sp. Root140 | reverse complement strand
AAGGCCAGCCCACGGCGTTGGTCGAAGGGAACCTTCTGACCGGTCGCGGGATCGGTCAACGGGGCCGCACCCCCACCCGGGGTGGACTGGTGCCGGGGTGAGGTCAGCGCGTTCAGGATGCCCTTGAGGCGGGCCGCGGCGGCCTCGGAGAGGGTGGCACGCAGCTCGACGGTGCCGTCACCGTTGTTCTTGAACCACAACCGGGACTTCGCGTGCGCGCGGCGTTCCTCCTCCTCGACCCTCTTGCGTTCTTCGTCCTCACACAACTGTGGAGCGACGATGGAGAGGATCTTGCGGCCCAGGATCCGCAGGTCGTGCGGGGAGTGCTGCGCGGCGAGCTCGACCAGGTGCNTCGTCCTCACACAACTGTGGAGCGACGATGGAGAGGATCTTGCGGCCCAGGATCCGCAGGTCGTGCGGGGAGTGCTGCGCGGCGAGCTCGACCAGGTGCGCCTCCGCGGCGGCCATCACGTCCTCAGGGACTTCGGCACTGGCCAGCAGTCGGTCCAGGGCGGCCACGATCACCTTGGCCTGCTCCAGGTGCACCGCCCCCGAAGCGAGGGCGGCAGCGACGACGCTCCAGCGGGTGTCCAGGGAGGTGGCCAGCTTCTCGGCCTGGTGGTTCGCGCCCGCCCCGGTGCGGGTGCGCGGGGTCAACCAGGAGGCGACGTTGGGGTCGCCGTCTGCGTCGGCCACGTCGCCTGCGGCCGCGATCACCCGCAGCCGCAGGGACTCCAGTTGGGAGCCGAGGTCGGTCAGCTCGACCAAGGCGGCGCGTTTCTCGGCGGTGGTCATGAAGGCGGGGTTGACGTCGGCGACCGACTTCAACGAGGTCTCGATCACCGCTGCGCACTCGAGCACCGGGTGGGTGCCGGGGCCGNCGGCGGTGGTCATGAAGGCGGGGTTGACGTCGGCGACCGACTTCAACGAGGTCTCGATCACCGCTGCGCACTCGAGCACCGGGTGGGTGCCGGGGCCGGTGTGGTCGGGGTTGCTCATGGGCACGATTTTACCCCCGATATGCCTGTTTTTGAACAAATGCACGAAGGTGGTGACCATTGTGAACACGTGTGACGAATGAGCCGAGTTATCCCCAGACGCCAACCCAGATGTTTGAGGATCAGCACCCTCGAACGGGCGCCGATCGTCGTCGCTAGGCTGGCCCGCATGTTGATCGCACTTGGAGACCGCGCCCCCGTCGTACCTGATTCCGCCTGGGTCGCTCCCGACGCGACGTTGGTCGGATCCGTGGAACTGTCCGAAGGGTCGTCCGTCTTCTACGGCGCCGTGCTGCGCGCCGACAACGAGCCGATCACCATCGGTCCACGCTCCAACGTGCAGGACAACTGCGTCTTCCACGTCGACAAGGGCAAGCCCGTGACGCTCGGTGAGGGCGTCTCCGTGGGCCACGGCGCGGTCATCCACGGGGCCACCATCGGCAACCACGTGCTCGTCGGGATGAACGCCACCGTGATGAACGGCTCCGTGATCGGCGACGAGGTGCTCATCGCCGCCGGAGCCCTGGTCACCGAGGGCATGGAGATCCCGCCACGCACGCTGGTCGCCGGCGTGCCCGCGAAGGTGCGTCGCGAGCTCACCGCGGAAGAGGTCGAGCGGTTGCACACGAACGCCGCCATCTACGAGCACCACCGCGACCTACACCGCGGTGGCACGGTCGTCGGCTGACCCGACTGGTCCTCGACTGATCCCAGGAAGCCAGTCACGCGTCGGGGTTCGCGGCGTACGCCTTGACGAAGTCGGTCGGATAGATCGGCAGGCACCAGTGCGAGTCACTGAAGGTCGGGATGCCGCCGGTCTTCCACTTCTCCCAGAAGACCGTGTAGGAGTCGGCCTCGTTGCCCATCGGCACGCTCTCGTAGTCGGGGTGGTTCTCCCGGAGCTGTGCCTCGAGCACGTCCGGATCGCCGCGAGTCTCCCCCTGTCCACCTGAGTTCTGGAAGTAGAACGCGCCCGTGCTGGTGTGCTCGTTGCCGTCATCGTCTGTGTAGCGCAGCTGCGCATCGTCGTCGTACCCGATCAGCACCTTGTAGTGCTCCGAGCTCCAGTGGCCCTCGCCCTGGTCCATCAGCTCGTCGATGGTGACGATCACCGGTACGCCGCAGTGGATCCAGCGCTTGAGCTGGGTGAGAGCCTCGGTCTTGCCGAGCGACTCGTAGGTGTAGCCCTGGCCGGAGAAGCCGCACCTCCAGGCACCGACGGTCATCGTCTCCTGGAGGGTGCCCGGCGACGGGTCGTCGGTGAAGATCGAGACCACCGCCGGGATCAACCCGCCGCTGACGTAGAGCAGGAACGAGTGCAGCCAGGTCGAGTCCCATCCGTCCTTGATGTGCTCACCGGCCCACTGCCCGTTGTCGCCCATCGGGTTGTAGCGCTGCGGCGCCCAGTAGCTGAACGCGTGCGCCAGCGAGAACAGGCCGCACCATCGGGTCTGCTGCTGGTGTTGTTGGGGGACGTTGCCCTGCAGGAACACCTTCGGCGGCGGGTCGACGTCCAACCGGGTCAGGTCGAACCCGTGGTCGAGTCCGACCTCGCGCACCGACCCGACGTCCATCACGACATCACGCACCGTGGTCACGATGAGTCCCCCGTCGGCGTGGCCGGCGATCACGTAACGACCGGCGGGCAGGTTGGAGATGAGCGTGCTCGACTCCTCCGGGTCCGTCGCCACCATGAGGATCTGGGGCGACTCGAGGTCTTCCTGCTTGACGAACGCGAACTTCTCGCAGGTGCCGCAGGGCGTGCCGGACTTGTCGAACGTCGACTGCCACTGCGCATGCTTGGCCGGGTACGTCGCCTTCGCCGGATGCACTGACAGCGCGACGATCTCGGGGTCGTGGAAGATGCGCAGCTGGTTGCTCGCCGCCAGGCCGACCCTGACGAAGGCAGTGGCGACCGGTACGTCGACCCTCGTCTGCGCGGACCCGTCGGAGACGACATACTCCCCCACCTCCGGGAACGCGACCGGGTTGCCCGCCGGGTCGAGGCCGAGGCCGTGGCGCACGACGACGGTGACCGGGCTGCCGATCCCAGGGCCGGACTGGATGGTCCAGGTGACGCCGTCGAGCGGTGACCCGTCGGCGGCAATGAAGACCGGCACGCTCGCGCCGAAGCGGTGCACCCACCGCACGGCCAGCAGGTTGAACATGTCGTAGAAGCTGTCCGGTCCGATGTCGCGGACCCGCAGGATCTCCAACCAGGTCTGGGGGTTGGCGTCGAGCAGCCGCTTGGGTGCCCTCGCTCCCGGGCCGCGGAAGAACCGGCCGCGGCCCGCGTTCGACAGCGACGGTACGACGAACGCGCCCGCCGTGTCGCGGAAGGTGGCGAACAGGTCCTCGCGGGTCAGTCCGGGCTCGTTGAGCAGGGCGACGAGGTCGGCGACCACCTGGTCGAAGAGCCACTCGTCGGGCTCGCCGATGATCGCCGCCGTGCAGCGGCGCACCATCGTCGACTTCCGCGGTGGGTAGTTGCCCGCCCGCTCCGCCGCCGTACGTTCGTCGACCACCTTCCCGCTCCCGTCGCCCCTCCCCTCCATCGTGGGGCCTGCGAACCGCCCACTGAATCCCCCAGACGGGCTATCTCGTGCTCCGGACCCCCGGGGCAGCAGGAGGCATGCGTCTCACGGCATTGACCACTCCGCCACTGCCACCTAGATTTACCTGTTACGCAGTGTCACAGACAATGGAGATCATCGTGAGTCGTTCAGAAGACCAAGTCGTACTCATCACCGGAGGCGCCCGCGGCATCGGGGCCGAGGTCGCGAAGTCGCTCGCCGCCCGGGGCGCGAAGGTCGTCATCACCGACCTCGATGAGACGGCCCTGGCAGAGACGGCCGCCGCGATCGGCGACAACGCCCTCGCCGTGGTGGCCGACGTCTGTGACCTGGCGGCCATGCAGGCCGCAGCCGACGCCACCCTGGAGCGCTTCGGCCGGATCGACGTCGTCGTGGCCAACGCCGGCATCGCCAGCTACGGCTCGGTGATGGCGGTCGACCCCGCCGCCTTCAAGCGGGTGCTCGACATCAACGTCCTCGGCGTCTTCCACACCGCACGGGCCACCGTGCCGGCGCTCGTGGACTCCCAGGGCTACCTCCTCGTGGTGTCCTCACTCGCCGCGTTCGCCGCAGCGCCCGGGCTCGCCGCCTACAACGCCAGCAAGGCCGGCGCCGAGCACTTCGCCAACGCCCTGCGGCTCGAGCTGGCCCACCAGGGCGTCGACGTCGGGTGCGCCCACATGTCGTGGATCGACACGCCCCTGGTGCGGGACGCCAAGAAGGACCTCTCCTCCTTCGAGGACATGATCAAGAAGATGCCCTACCCGCTGAGCCGGACCACGTCGGTCGACGCCTGCGTGAAGGCGTTCGTCAAGGGCATCGAGAAGCGCCGGCGCCACGTCTACTGCCCCGGCTGGGTGCGCGGCGTCGGCCTGAACCGCAACGTGGTCAACTCGGCCGCCGGCAGCAAGCCGGTCCTCAAGTTCGTCCCCGACCTGCTCCCCCGCATGGACGCCGAGGTGGCCGCTCTCGGGCGCTCCACCAGTGCACGCAACCTCGCCAACGCGGAGAACCCCGCGGCCGTCACCGACCCGAAGGACTGACCGTGTCCGAAGCTACCCACCTCGAAGTCCTCATCGTCGGCGCAGGGCTCTCCGGCATCGATGCCGCCGTGCACATCAGCCGGGCCTTCCCGGCGAAGAACTACGCCCTCCTCGAGCAGCGCGACGAGCTCGGCGGCACCTGGAGCCTGTTCAAGTACCCCGGCATCCGCTCCGACTCCGACATGTACACCCTCGGCTTCGGCTTCCGCCCCTGGGACGGCAGGAACGCGATCGCCGACGGCCCCGACATCCTGCGCTACCTGCGCGAGACCGCGACCGAGTACGGCGTCGACAAGCAGATTCGCTACAACCGCAAGGCAACGGACTTCGCGTGGTCCAGCGAGGACAGGTTCTGGACCGTCACCGTCGAGAACACCGCGACCGGAGAGACCGAGACGCTCACCGCCGACTTCCTGGTCTCGACCAGCGGCTACTACAACTACGAGGCCGGCTACACACCCCAGTGGGACGGCCTCGACGACTACCGTGGTCGTCTCGTGCACCCCCAGCACTGGCCCGAGGACCTCGACTACACCGGCAAGCGCGTGGTCGTGGTCGGCAGCGGCGCCACGGCCGTGACGCTGATCCCGTCGATGGCCCGCGACGCCGGACACATCACGATGCTGCAACGCACGCCGACCTACATCGTCAGCCAGCCCAGGGTCGACCCGATCGCCCAGACGCTCAAGAAGACGCTCCCCCGTTCACTGGCCGCGCGGGCGATCCACGCCCGGTACGCCGCAGTCACGATCGGCTTCTACGAGTTCTGCCGGCGCAGCCCGAAGGTCGCGAAGGTGCTGCTCAAGCGCTGGGCCAAGCTGCACCTGCCCGACGACTTCGACTACGACACGCACCTCACGCCGCCGTACGACCCGTGGGACCAGCGCCTGTGTGTGATCCCGGGGGCCGACCTGTTCAAGGCAATCCACAGCCACAAGGTCGACGTCGTGACCGACCACATCGAGAAGTTCACCGAGACGGGCATCAGGCTCAAGTCCGGCCAGGAGCTGGAGGCCGACATCGTCGTCACTGCCACGGGCCTCGACGTGATCCCGATGGGCGGCGCTTCGATCGAGGTCGACGGGGAGAAGGTCGACCTCGGCAAGACCTTCACCTACAAGGCGATGATGCTCAGCGGCATCCCCAACTTCGCCTTCATCGTGGGCTACACCAACGCCTCCTGGACGCTGAAGGCCGACCTCGTGTGCGAGTACGTCGTACGCCTCCTCGAGCACATGGACCAGCACAACCTGAAGGTGGCCGCCCCACGGCAGGAGGAGGGCCTCGAGCCCGCCCCGCTGCTCGACCTCGAGTCGGGCTATCTCCAACGCGCGGCCGGCCGGCTGCCCCTCGCCGGCGACCGGGACCCGTGGCGCCTGAAGCACAACTGGTACTTCGACAGGAAGTTCCTGCGCGGCAGCTCGGTCGACGACGGGGTGATGGAGTTCGCCGACTGACGGCGTACGACGCGTCCGGCGCGACGACCTTGCGACTCCCTGTCGAGCCCCGCTTCCGACCGTCGCGGTGGAGTGCCGGCTGCACGCATCCGTGGGGGTGGGTGGCGCGTGCAGCCGGCGGATCAGGAGGCCTGGCCGGCCAGTCCGAGCGCCTCGTCGGGTGAGGCCTGGGGGATGCGCATCTCGAAGGTGTCGGTGACGACCGTGTAGTCGTAGTAGCCCATTCGCGCGATCGGCTTGATCTTCGGGATGTCGAGCCTGCCTTCGGGCGTGAGCACCGACTCGTCGATGTGGATCCGCTCGACCTTGGCGAACACGATGTCGATCGTGCCGACGTTGGAGTCCCCCACCATGCGGTGCGTGGAGAGGTAGCGGCACTCGAAGTGCACGGGGCTCTCGCCGACCATCGGCACCGGCGCCAGGTCGGCGTACCGCTTTGTCACCCCGACGCGGTCGAACTCGCTCTCGTGGGCGGGCAGGGCCATGGCACTTGTGTTGACCGCCTCGCGCAGGTCCCAGGTGGCCATGTTCCAGACGAACCAACCGGTCTGCTCGGCGTTGAGCACGGTGTCCTTGCGGCGACCGTCGGGGTACTGGTTGGCGGAGAACATCACCATCGGCGGGTCGAAGGTCAGGTTCTGCCACTGGCTGTACGGCGCGAGGTTCTCGACGCCGTCGGGACTGACGCTCGACAGCCAGCCGATCGGGCGCGGAACGGTGCAGCTCTTGAACGGCGAGAAGGGCAGCGGGCTCTTCTCGCTCGCGGGGTCGTACTTCATGGCGAGTCCTTGGGGGTCAGCGGCCGACGGGCACGCGGTGGGTGGGCGGGACCTCGTTGCGGATCCGTGCGGAGAAGGCGTAGTAGAGGCCGCCGGAGACCACGAGTCCGAGGACCCAGGCGAACTCGGCTCCACCCATCCAGCTGGCGATCGGGCCGGTGTAGAGAGTGCTGTGCATGAACGGGATCTGGATCAGCACGCCGATCCCGTAGGCGACGAACGCCCCCACGTTGAACTTGCCGTAGATGCCGTTCGCGTCGAACAGTGCGCCCACGTCGTACTTCTCCTTGCGCACCCAGTAGTAGTCGACGAGGTTGACCGCCGACCACGGCGTCATGAAGTAGAGCAGGAACAGGAGGAAGTCGGTGAAGGTGGAGAGGAAGTTGTCGGTCGCCGCCAACGCGATGGCCAGGGCGACAGCCGAGATGAGCCCGATGTAGACCACGCGGTGGCGCAGCGCGATCGCGGACTGATGGGTGAGGCTGGTGACGATCGTGGCGACCGACATGTATCCGCCGTACGAGCTCAGCGTGTTGCCGGTCAGCTTCCCGAGGATCACCGCGACCAGCACGAGCGGTCCGAAGAAGCCACCGAGGTCGGCGAGGTAGCCCACCTGGTTGGCGCCGAACTTCTCGCCGCCGAGCGAGGCGGCGAACGCGCCCAGGATCATTGCCAGCGAGGCACCGATCACGCTGCCGGCGAAGGTCCAGCCGATCGTGGTCGACTTCGGGGTCTCGGTCGGGAGGTAGCGCGAGTAGTCGGCGATGTAGGGGCCGAAGGTCAGTTGCCAGGAGGCGGCGAGAGAGATCCCCAGGACGAACGGGGCCGCGGCGAAGGCGCCGCTCCCGAGCATGTCGTCGAAGCCCGGATCGCCGAGGATCTTGACGAACAGGCCGAGGAACACGACACCGCTGAGGACCGCAGCCACGTGCGCGAAGCGGTGGATGTGGCGGTAGCCGAAGATCGCCAGGGTCGTCGACATCAGCGCGAACACCACCGCGCCCATCTGTTGCGACACGTGGAGCAGGTCGGCAATGGCCTGCCCGCCGAGGACCAGGCCGGTGGCGTAGAAGCCGAGGTAGATCATCAGGGCCAGCACCAGCGGCAGGATCGCGCCGTAGTAGCCGAACTGGGCCCGGCTCTGGATCATCTGGGGCACGCCGAGCCGCGGCCCCTGCGCCGAGTGGAGTGAGGTGAAGAATCCGCCGGCGACGTTGCCGATCACGATCGCGGGGATCGACCAGAGCGCACTGTTGCCGAGGATGACGAACAGGGCTCCGGTCACGACGGCGGTGATCGAGGTGTTGGCGGCGAACCAGACGAAGAGAAGGCTGCGGGCGTTGCCGTGCCGTTCGTCGGCGGGGACGAAGTCGATCGAACGTTGCTCAATGGTGGATGTCTTGCTCATGACATCCCTTCCGTTCGGAGGTCATCGCCAGACTACGCAGCGATCTGTGACCCGGGTCTCAAGGTGGACAACGAGCATGCAACCAATATATTGGTCATATATCAAGGGTTCGGGCGAAGAAATCTTCGTCCCACCTCCGACGAGCCGACACCGGCCACGGGCGCCAGCGCCCCTAGGATCAAGACGAAAGGGGAACGTGATGACGACTCCGGGCAAGGCCGCACAGGCCTACCAGGTCATCGAGCAGATGATCGTCTTCCAGGATCTCGACCCGGGATCACTGGTCTCCGAGGCATTCCTCATGGAGAAGACCGGGCTCGGGCGTACGCCGGTGCGAGAAGCCCTGCAGCGACTCTCGCGCAACCACATGGTCGAGATCCATCCGAACAAGGGCGTGCTGATCCCGGCCACCTCCGTCGAGGCGCAGCTGCGGATGCTCGAGCTGCGCCGCAGCCTGGAGTCGCTGGCCGTGGAGCTCGCATGCGAGCGTGCCACGGCCTCCGAGCGCCGAGACATCGAGGCGATGGCGACCCGGATCCGTGAGGACGACTTCACACTCAAGGAGTACGCCGAGACGGTGAAGGCCACGCACCAGCTCATCGCGTCCAGCGCCCACAACGACTACCTCGCGGATGCGATGGCGCCCCTCCAAGGGCTCTCACGACGCTTCTGGTTCACCCACGTCGTCGACGAGGTGGCCGAGATCAAGGCCGGCGCCGCCCTGCACATCGCCATGCTCGAGGCGATTCTCGCCAGTGACGTCGACGCGGCGACCGCGGCCTCCGCCGAGCTCAACGACTACCTGGTCGACTTCGCCCTCGGCACGCTGAACCACTCCCCGGCTCGCCGCTGACGGGGCGGCTGGTCCTCAACCGTCCTCGCCCCAGTTGGCCAGGATGGCGGCCGTCGGTGGGATCACCGCGGCGATCGCGGACATCACCACGGCGGCGGTCGTCGACCACAGGCGCACGACGTTCCATGCCAGCAGGATCAGCAGGAGGCAGGTGCCCATCAGCGTGAAGTAGATGCGCTGTCGCCGCTTCTGTCGGCGGGAGCGCGACTCCTTCACGTCGGTCACCCGGGTCGGTGCTTGTCTGCGTCGCACCCCTCCAGTGTGCCGCGCGGACCTGACGCCTGATGGTCAGTCGACGTCGCCGACCAGCTCGGCCTGCGAGGGCGGGTCGTCCGGGGTCTGGGTCGATTCGCGGCGCGTGCCCTCCGGGTCGTCGGTGCGCTCGTCGGACTCCTCGAGGATCGCCTCGGCCTGGGCGTGCGGGTCATCAGCGCCACCCGCATGCTCTTCCTCGGGCAGCTGCTCGGCGCGGGAGTCGATCCGGGCGTCGTCGGGAGACTCAGTCATGACCCGAACCTAGCAACGCCCACGACACCCTGGCCATGGCTGCGCCCCGGGGGCGGTCGGGACCACGTCCACCGGGTGGAGACCATTCGACTGATCGGCAAGGATGCGTTCATGGTCTCTGCACACGTCACCAACGTCCTCACGGGGCTCGAGGCTCAGCGACAAGGACTCGAGGAGCTCTACCGAGACCTGCACACCCACCCGGAGCTGCCCCATCAGGAGACGCGCACCGCGGGCCTCGTGGCGGAGCGTTTGCGCGAGTCTGGCTGCGAGGTGCACGAAGGCGTGGGGGGCACCGGCGTGGTCGGCGTGCTGCGCAACGGCGACGGCCCGACGGTGCTGATGCGTGCCGACATGGACGCGCTGCCGGTGAAGGAGGAGACCGGGCTGCCCTATGCGAGCACGGCCACCGCCACCGACGAGACCGGCGCGGAGGTGCCGGTCATGCACGCCTGCGGCCACGACGTGCACGTGACCAGCCTGCTGGGCGCCGTCGCGTTGTACGCCGCCGCGCTGGACGACTGGAACGGCACCCTCGTGGCAGTGTTCCAGCCGGCCGAGGAGCGGGCCGACGGCGCCGACGCGATGGTCCAGGGCGGCATCGTCGACCTGGTCGAGAGACCCGACGTGGCCTTCGCGCAGCACGTGCTCGCGATGCCCACCGGAACCGTCGGAACCCGCGTGGGACCTGTGCTCTCGGCCGCGGACAGCATGCGCATCACGCTGTTCGGGCGCGGTGGCCACAGCTCGATGCCGCACGCCACGGTCGACCCCGTGGTGCTTGCGGCGATGGTCGTCGTACGCCTCCAGACTGTGGTGTCGCGCGAGGTCGCGCCGACCGCGCCAGCCGTGCTCACGGTCGGCAGCCTGCACGCCGGCACCAAGAGCAACATCATCGCGGACAGGGCGGTGATCGAGCTCAACGTGCGGTCGTACGACGACAGCACCCGCACGCGCATCCTCGACGCGATCAGGCGGATCGTGATCGCGGAGTGCGAGGCCTCGGGCAGCCCGAAGCAGCCTGAGTTCGAGCTCTACGACCGCTACCCACTGACTGACAACGGCGCCGAGGTGACCGAGCGACTGGCCGCCGCCTTCGCCGACCACTTCGGCGCGGCGGCCGGCGAGCTGCCCCTGCAGTCCGCCAGCGAGGACTTCTCGCGACTGCCCGATGCATGGGGAATCCCCTACTCCTACTGGGGTCTGGGTGGGATCGACGGCGAGGCGTACCGTGCGGCCGAGGAGGCCGACCGGGTCGACCAGGACATTCCTGCCAACCACTCCCCCACGTTCGCGCCCGTCATCCAGCCCACCCTCGACACCGGCGTCACCGCACTCGTCGTCGCCGGCATGGCCTGGCTGGGGGCCTGACGAACACCTCAGTTCGCGCAGCGGATGCACGTGCGGGCAACAGGCCTGGCCTCGAGACGCCCTTCGCCGATCGGCAGTCCGCACGTCTCACACGTCCCGTAGGTGCCGGCCACCAGGCGCTCGAGGGCGGAGTCGATCTCGTCGAGGTGGCGCCTGGCCTGCCTCACGAGGGCTCCGACCTGTGACCGCTCGAAGGCGATCGTGGCCCCCTCGGGATCGTGCTCCTCGTCAGCATTGGTGTCCCGCGAGGCGGCTACCACCTCGTCGAAGTCCTCCATCAGACCGGCGAGGCGCTGAAGGGTCTGCTTCCGTTCATCCTCGAGTCGTCCGCGGGCACCGTCCATCCGTTCATTCTTGCCTGTGCCGGGCAGATTCCACGCAGGCCAGGAGTCGAGTGACGCCGTCCGCAGCTGGTGCGAGAATCGGGAGCATGACGGCATGGCACGACCTCGAAGCCGCCGAGCCGGAGTTCGCCCGGCGCGTGCAGGCCCTGTTCGACGCGCACCGGCACAAGACGATCGCGACGCTGCGGGCCGATGGCGCACCGCGCATCTCGGGGATCGAGGCCGCCTTCAAGGAGGGCCGGCTGACCTTCGGATCGATGCCGAACTCCCGCAAGGGATCCGACCTGCGCCGTGACCCGCGGTTCGCTCTGCACAGTGCGACGGTGGACCCGGTGGACGGCTCCGAGGCGTCCTGGCCGGGCGAGGCGAAGATCGCCGGCCGGGCACTCGTGACTGACCCGTCACCCGACGGCGACGCCTTTCACGCCGACATCGCCGAGGTCGTGCACACGCACCTCAACGCCGAAGGGACCAGGCTGGTCGTCGAGTGGTGGACGCCCACCGACGGACTCCAGCGGGTCGAACGCGAGTAGCCCCGAGCGCGGGAGCGATCACTCGTTGATGGCCTCGATGCCCTGCCGCTCGAGCTCGGCCAGGTGGCCGCGCATGTGCTGCAGCACCTCGGGTGCGTGCGGTTCCCAGTCGGTGACCTCACTGACGACGCGGATCGGCTCGCTGGTGCGGTACGAACGGGTCGGGTTGCCCTTGAACCTCGTGTTCGTCAGGTTCGGGTCGTCCTCGAAGAAGCCGGTGGGCTCGACCTGGTAGATCCGCTCGGGCGCATCGGCCTTCGTCCCGTGGAAGAAAGGGCCGTTCTCGGTCGGCACTGACTCCATCACCTCGCTCATGTCGCCATGATGGCGCAACGGACGGTCAGGCGCGCAGGACCTTCTCCATCGCCTTGCCCTTGGCCAGCTCGTCGACCAGCTTGTCGAGGTAGCGGATCTTCTGCATCAGGGGATCCTCGATCTGCTCCACGCGGATGCCGCACACCACGCCGGTGATCAGCTCCGCGTTCGGGTTCAGTCGAGCCTGCGCGAAGAACTCCTCGAACGTGGTCTCCTCCTCGAGGTGGTGCGCGAGCGCCTGCTCGTCGTACCCGGTCAGCCACTCGATGACCTGGTCGAGCTCGGCCTTCGTGCGGCCCTTCTTCTCCACCTTCGTGACGTAGTGGGGGTAGACCGACGCGAAGCTGACGGTGAAGATGCGGCTCATGGGCGTCAGGGTAGTCGGGCGCACGGTGTCACACCGGTGACCACATGAGCCGGTGGATACTTGACCGGCAACCGTCCAGCCCGGACGGTCCTGTGAACGGGGCACTCATGAAGGACAAGCAGCGCGAGCGCGTCAGCGAGATCGTCGGACCGATGCTCGACGCCGGCGAGACCGTCGAGGCGATGGCCCAGGCGATCGTCAAGTCGGCGCCGGCCGAGCAGGGCAGGGTCGGGGGCGCCGCACGCAGGCTCAACAAGGCGGTCAACGCCCGCAGCGCCGCCCGGGCCGAGGGGTTCGTCGTCGTCACCGACCGGCGGATCATCTGCCTGGGCAAGAGTGCCGCCATGCGCCCCACCGGAGAGGTCGTGGCGCAGCTCGGTCGCAGCGACATCGACCACGCCGACTACAAGCGTGGGGTGACCTCGACGTTGACCCTGTGGCCGCAGGAGGGCGACGGCCTCGAGTTCACATTCGGGCTGATCCTGCGGTCATCGGCCGACGAGCTGGCCAGGGTGCTCGGGGCCACGAGCTGACGCTGCGGGTCAGGCCAGACCCGGCGCGCCGATCGCCAACGCCACCACCGCGGCTGCACCTTGTACGTCGGGCAGCGCTCCCCCGGCCCTGCGCGCATTGGCGTGGTCGAGCATGACCGACACGAACGTCTCGGCCGCCTGACGACGCAGTTTCGCCGCGACGCTCCACTCGGCGGCCTGCTCCAGTGCAGACTCGGTGAGCTCGACGAGCGAACGGCGCAGCTTCCGCAGGTGGTCGCGCACCTCCGGGTGCGTGCCGCTCTCACGGAAGATGATCGTCCGCAGGACCAGCGAGTCGTGGTCCTCCAGTCCGAGTCGACGGTGCATGGCGAGCAGCGAGGCGGCCGGGTCGCCACGGCGTACGACGTCGGCGACGGTGTCCGTCGTCGGCGTCGGGAGCCGCTCCTGCAACAGCGTCAGCAGCAGGTCGATCTTGCGTGGGAAGTAGTAGAAGACCAGCCCCTTCGGCACGCTGGCGGCCTCGGCGACACGCGCAGTCGGCGTGGCGTCGAAGCCGTCAACGGCGAAGAGTTCCTCCGCCGCGTCCAGAATCCGGGTGCGGCGGTCGGTGGCAGCCTTCACTCGACTAGTGCGCGATCGGCCCGTGGTGCAGGTGCAGCCGGTGTTCGATCTGCGGCACCTCGAGCACGCCGGCGACAAGCGTGATGGCTCCGACGATCCAGGCCGTCAGGGCCATGTCGTCGATGTTGGCGAACCCCATCACCCACGGTGCGACGATGAAGAGAACACCCATGAGCACGAGCGCGTACTCCGAGATCTTGTCGTCCGGCATGGCCACCGACCAGAGGGAGACGGCCATCGTCGCGACGCCCAGGACCACCATCGTCCAGGTCGCCATGTCGTCCGTGTCGGTCCAGAGCGGCGACAGCGCGGCGTACGCACCAGCCAGCAGCGCCACCAGGGCCTGCCATCGAGTCAACTTCGGCATGACTGATCCTCATTTCCTACCCGAATCCGTCGTCCTCAGGCGGATCATTCACCACCAGAATGCTCCTTGTTTGACCGCCCGGTCAAGAGTGGCGGGGAAGGCTCGGGCGCGCCCAACCGCGTCTGACCTAGCCTGAAACCATGAGTGACATTCCCTCCCTCACCCTCAATGACGGTACGACGCTTCCGGCGATCGGATTCGGCACCTACACGCTCACCGGATCCGACGGCGTCGACGCGATCCGCAGCGCCCTCGACACCGGCTACCGACTGCTCGACACGGCGGTCAACTACGGCAACGAGGAGGAGGTCGGCCGGGCGGTGCGCGAGTCGGGCCTTCCCCGTGACGAGGTGCTGATCACCAGCAAGCTCCCCGGTCGGCATCACGCGTACGACGACGCGGTCGCGTCCACCAAGGAGTCATTGGGGCGCCTCGGCGTCGACCACCTCGACCTGCACCTGATCCACTGGCCGAACCCGACCGTCGACAAGTACGCCGACGCCTGGCGCGCCCTCGTCGACCTGCAGCAGCAGGGTCTGGTCCGCTCCATCGGGGTCTCGAACTTCACCGCCGACAACCTGAACCGGATCATCGCCGAGACCGGCGTGACGCCGGCGGTGAACCAGGTCGAGCTGCACCCGTGGTTCCCCCAGGTCGAGATGCGGGTCGCCAACGAGGCCCGCGGCATCGTGACGTCGTCCTGGAGCCCACTGGGCAAGCGCAACGCCCCGTTCGACGAGGCACCGGTGCGTGACGCTGCCGAGTCCCACAACGTCACGCCGGCCCAGGTGGTGCTGCGCTGGCAGGTGCAGATCGGTGCCCTTCCGATTCCGAAGTCGGCCACACCCCAACGACAGCAGGAGAATCTGGCCGTCTTCGACTTCGTCCTCACTGACGACGAGGTCGCGGCCATCACCGCACTCGGCCGCCCCGACGGCCGGCTCTTCGGCGGCGACCCGGAGACCCACGAAGAGATGTGACCCGCGTCTGGAAGTCGACGTGGACCCTGCGGTGACTGCGCTCGCTCAGTTCACCGACAGCGGAGTCGCGATCTGGTTGACCACGCCTGCCGGGAGCCCGGTGTTGGCGGCGGTCGTCGCCTTCAGCTCCCATCCGTTCCTGGCACCGGCGCTGGCGCCGCACGCGGGGTTGTCGATGGTGGCCGCAGTGAAGCCGGTGTTCGCGGCGGCACCGCTGCCGTCCAGGACAGCGGGCACGGCCAGCGTGTTCGCGCTGCCCAGGTAGACCAGCGTCTTCGCGTAGAGCCACGACGGGGTCGAGCTGCCGGAGTTGAGGTAGGCGGTTCCGGTGCAGCCCGCACCCGTGTAGTAGGCCTGTGCCGGCGCGATGCTGCCGTCCCAGCCGACCGTGAGCATGTAGCCACTGCTGGTCAGGACGGTCACGCTGTTGCGGGCTATCGACTGCACCTTGCCGACGGTGACGCCGTTGCCGTCCTTCAGCACGGTCCCTCCACCGGCGGGTCCTGCGGGACCGGCCGGACCGGTCGCTCCGTCGGCACCGTCCTCACCTGCGGGGCCTGCCGGACCCACGGGGCCGGCCGGGCCAGCGGGCCCCTGCGGGCCGGTGGCTCCGTCGGTTCCGCTGGCACCGTCCTCACCGGCCGGACCTGCGGGGCCGGTCGCTCCGTCGGCGCCGTCGGCACCGTCCAGGCCGTCAGCGCCGTTCGCGCCCGTCGCGCCGTCCTCGCCGTTGGTCCCGTTCTTGCCGTTCGTGCCGTCCTTGCCTGCCAGCGCGATGATCCTGGCGCGGGTGCGCGAGTCCATCTGGTCCCAGCCGACCGAGCCGGTGCGCAGCTCAGACCTCCCGATGCCGTCGGCAGCGATGTCCCACGACTGGATGGACTGGTTCGCGATGTCGCCACTGCCGATGAGACGCGCGGCGACCGCCGTCGTCGGGGTGACGACGACAAGTGCGCCGATCGTGGCGAGAGCGATGAGCGCCGACTTCGGCTTCGGCTTGCGGAACAAGGACACGCGGACCTCCTGAGTAGTCCCGAGATCCCCAAATTTGGGTATGCCAAAGGCTCCCAGAATCCGCACCGGGCCATACCGGTTTTCGCACTATTGGCCTTGCCTGCCCGGGCGTTCACGGCGGTGCGGAGGGTCGCGGACTGCCCACGTAGGATCGGGCGGTGCGCCTGCTACTCATCCGTCATGGTCAGACTCCGAACAACGTGACGGGAGCGCTGGACACCGCCTTCCCCGGAGCCGGTCTGACCTCGCTCGGCGAGGCCCAGGCACGCGCCGTCCCGGGTGCGCTCGCCGACGAGGACATCGCCGGCGTCTATGCCTCCCGCCTGGTCCGCACCCAGCTGACCGCCGCCCCACTCGCCGAAGCGCTCGGGCTCGAGGTCGGCGTACGCCCCGGGTTGGAGGAGGTCGCGGCCGGCGACCTGGAGATGCACACCGAGCGCGACTCCGTTCACGCCTATCTCGACTGCCTGATGCACTGGATGCACGGCGATCTCGCGCGTGCCATTCCCGGTGGCACCGACGGCCACGAGTTCTACGAAGGCTTCGATGCGGCACTGTGCTCCATCGCCGAGGCGCACGCTCCCGATGACACCGTCGCGGTGTTCAGCCACGGCGGATCGATCCGCGTCTTCACCGCGTTGGCGGCCAGGCTCGACCCGGACGCCTCGGACGACCTACGGATGATGAACACCGCCATGGGCGTCCTCGAGGGGCACCCCGGCACCGGTTGGCAACTGGCGCACTGGCACGGCGACCCGCTCGGCGGCCATCAGCTCGAGGACCAGCGGGCGCACGACGTGACCGGAGAGAGTGTCGAGGAGGGCCTCGACGAGTCCTGAGGGCGAGCCCTCGGGTGCGCGGTCCGCTCAGTCGAGTCCCGTCGCTGAGCGGAGCCACGCCCATGCTCGCGCCACCTCGTCGGCGCGAGGCCGGGTGGCAGGCACCAGGTGCGTGGGGCGAGGCACCCGGTCGTGCCAGAATCGGCCGGTCGGCGGCGCAGGTCGGGTCGCCGCCAGCCAGACGCTGGTGTCGGCTCCCTGCCGATCGTCACGCAGGATCGGCCGGGTCAGCCGTCGGAACGTCGGCAACGACTCCCTCACCCCAGGAGTGTCCGCCCAGCCCGGGTGCATCCCGGCCAGCACCATGCCGTCGAAGGACCAGCGGTCGGCCAGCAGCGGGAGCATCTCCACCTGCATGCGCTTGGACCGGGCGTAGGCAACCGACGGCGAGTACTCGCCCAAGCGGAATTCGGGGTCGCCGGCCGGAAGCCGCTGGGCATACATCCCGCCGCTGCTGACCAGGACCGTCCGGCCGCTGTGGAGGCGGTCGCGCAGCAGCTCGGTCATCAGCACCGGCCCGAGCACGTGCACCGCCATGCTCAGCTCGTGGCCCTGAGGTGACTCCGTGCGTTCGGGCGGCATGACCCCCGCGTTGTGGATGAGGGCGTGGACCGAGGTGAGGTCAAGTTCGTCCGCGAAACGGCGTACGTCGTCGAGGTCGGCCAGGTCGCACCGCGTGACGCGCAGGTCGGCATCGCCGACTCGGGAGATGATCTGCCCACGGACCCGTTCGCCCTTCACCTCGTCGCGCACCACCATGTGCACCGCGGCACCCAGGCGCGCCAGGCCCTCCACACAACCGATCCCGAGGCCGGAGCTTGCCCCGGTCACGAGAACGTGTCGCCCGGCGAGTGCTCCGGGCTGAGGGTCCGCGGGCCAACCCGGCAACCGGCGCCGGACCTCGAAGCCGATGCGGCTGTAGCCCGGTGCCAGCGTCCGGTCCATCAACGTGTCCAGCGCCCTCACCGGGAGAGTGGCTGCCTCCGCCGCGCTCACCGGCCGTCTCCCAGCGCATCGAGGCACGCTTGCATCTGCCGGATGGTCTTGCGAGCCAGGGCCGGGAGGTAGGCCGCCACCAGTGGAGCGGCGTACTTCGCGGCGCCGGTGAAGGAGAACTCGGCGTGGTAGGTCACCTCGGAACCACCATCGACGCCGGCCCTCACACCCAGCACGTCGTGACCCTCGAACTGCTCGTTGCGTCCGACCAGGTGGATGCGGGTGGGCCGCTCCAGCTCTGCGACGGTGTAGCGGATCTCGGACTCGCGCCCCATGAACGAGGAGACATTGCGGTAGACGCTGCCCACCTCGCCGCCGCCCTGCACGAGTTCGCAGGTCTTCGTGCCCGGGTCCCACTCCTCGGCGTTGCGGAAGTCGGCAAGGTAGTCGTGGACCCGCTCCGGCGCGGCGGTCGTGGTGAACGTGCGGGTGATCGAAGGTCTCATCTGTTCGGCTCCACACTGTCGGAGAGACCGGGAGGCACGGGGGTCACCCCGGTCGGGACGTCATGCAGTACCCACGCGGAGAGATCGAACCCGCCACACTCCCGGCATCGGCCGCATGCGGCACGGGCCGTCGGGTACGGAGAAGCATGACCGAGAACCCGAACTACGACCCCCAGACCCGCCCCAACATCGGCCCCGGCTCCTCGGAGCCCGAGCCGGAGACGCCTCCCACCGATCCCGCCGGCGACACAGGCGCAGGCGACCACGCCGAGCACCATGACGGCGATGGGCAGGACGGTGACACCGGCTTGGTCACGTCTCAGGACCCGCCGCCCGAGGGCAGCCAGCGCGAGAACGCCGAGACCGCCCTGGACCAGCCCTCGGAGGGCTCCGAGTAGTTTGCCGGACGCCGTACGCGTCGGGTCAGAGGACCTCGTCGAGTCGTGAGGTGTCGAGGCTGGCGGCCAGGTCGGCGATCGTCGTACCAGCGAGCGAGTCCCGCCAGGCACGTTCGGCATCGGCCATCACCTTGGCGATGCCGCAGGCCTCGAGGCACTTCTCGGGAGGCTGGGCCAGCACGCCCTGCTGTCGGATCTCCGTGCAGCGGAAGGCCGGCCGCTCTCCGTCGATCGCCTGGACGACCTGCAGGACCGTGATCTCGCCGGCGACCCGGGCGAGGGCGTAGCCCCCGTCGCGGCCCTCACTCGGCAGGATCAGGCCGGCCCGGGCGAGCTGGTGCAGGTGCTTGGCGAGGTAGGCCTTCGAGACCCCGTGCAGCTCGGCCAGCCGAGCGCTGGGCACCGGTTGCTCCGCCTGGCTGAGTACGACGCAACAGTGGATGGACCACTCCACCCCGGCCGAAAGCTTCACCCGGCCATCCTTGCAGGCCGGACCTGCTCAGTCGCGATCACGTAGCCATTCGTCGAGCGTGGTCGGCGCGATCCAGGCGCCCGCGCCGGGCGTCGCGACCAGCGCCGCGTCATCGAGCACCGCGCCGAAGTAGCCGGCCTGAGGATCCGGGACCACGGTCCGGGCGTCCCCCGTCGCCCTGAACTCGCGACGGATCAGCTCATCGATCCCCAGTGCCTCGGGGCCGGCGATCTCGAGGGTTCCGTTGACCGGGGCTCCCGTGACCACCTCGGCCAGGTGGGTGACCACGTCACGAGAGGCGATCGGCTGCAGGGTTGCCGGCGTGGCCCGGACAGTGCCGTCCTCGGTCCCCGCGTCGGCGATGCCCGCGATGAACTCGAAGAATTGCGTCGAGCGGACGATCGTGAAGGGGACGCCACCAGCGGCGACCCCGGCCTCCTGCGCCAGCTTTGCCCGCATGTAGCCCGACTCGGTGAGCCGGTCCGCGCCGACGATCGAGAGGATCACGTGGTGGCCCACACCGGCGCGCTCCTCGGCCGCGACCAGGTGTGCCGTGGAGTCGCGGAAGAAGGCGAGGACGTCGTCGCCTGCCCAGGACGGCGAGTTGGTCAGGTCCACGACCACGTCCGCCCCCTTGACCGCATCGGCCACGCCCTTGCCGGTCGTGGTGTCGATGCCGTCCTCGCGTCCCAGCGCGTCGACCTGATGGCCCTGCTCCCCCAGTCGGGCAGCCAGCTGGCTGCCGATCAGGCCTGCTCCGAAGATGACAACCTTCATGATCCCACTCCTTACTGAGACAAGTTTTGTAGTAGTTTACTACGACACTCCTTGTCCGAGTCAAGGAGTGTCCTGCCGATCCCCGACAACGGGGAAGTCGACCGGCTCGGGTATCGCGCGTCGCCATGCGTGCTCCTTCCGTTCGACGCACCACGCGTCGTACTCATCGAAGTCGTACTCATCGGAGGACACCATGGCAACCGGACGCAGCGACCACGACCACGACAGGACGACGCGGGAGCGAGCGGAGGAGCCGCTCACCGTCGACCAGGAGCTGGAGCTCGGCGACCGACAGGGTGAGCCCGACTGGTTCGACCTCAACCGCCTGCGCTCCCCCGCCGAACGCGAGGCGGAGCCGTCGGGGAGCGTCGGCCTCGGCGAGGAGCTGCTCCGCGACGAGATGGTGCACAGCGTCGACGAATGGACCCCGGAGAACTCCCGGACGATCATCGGCGGACCGCGCTCGCTGGGCGTCCACCGTCCGCGGATGCTGCGCCGGTTCAACGGGTCACCCGTCGAGCCCGCGAACTTCACCCAGATCTACGACGGTGAGAGCCGGCAGGTCTACTCGACGACCGCGGCCCCGTGGGTCCGCATCGGTCAGCTCGACACCGGTCGTGGCAAGGGCAGCGCCACGTTGATCGGGGAGTCCACGATCCTGACGGCCTCCCACGTCGTGGCGAACTCATGGTCCCCGGGTGGTCCGGTGATCGGGAACGTCACCTTCACACCCGGCATGTTCGACGGCACGTCGGTGCTCGGCGGGAGCTGGACGGCCAACGTCATCGGCATCGCCGCCTGGGAGCAGTTCGTCGGGCAGGACGGCTACGACATGGCCATCTGCCAGCTCGACCAGCCCTTCGGCCGGTGGCTCGGCTACTTCGGCTACCGGACGTACGACGACGACTGGGAGGACCTGCACGTCTGGAACCACGCGGGCTATCCCTACGACCTGAGCGCGACCGGCCAGCGGCCCTGCTTCGAGCTCGGCATCTCGGTGCACGACGACGACAGTGACAGCTATGACACGCTCGAGCTCGAGACCAGGGCCGACATCGCCAGCGGTCAGTCCGGCGGACCGCTGTGGGGTCGCTGGACCAATGGTGGTCGCCAGGTCATCGGCACCCTCAGTGGCCGTGAGGACAACTTCGCCGAGGAGAAGAACAGCCTCTTCGCCGGCGGCAACGGCCTGAGCCGACTCTGCAGGTGGGGCCGCGACAACTGGGGCTGAGGGTGTCGGCAGCCGCGCGGGTCAGATCGGCAGAGCCTTGCCAGGGTTGAGGATTCCGTGCGGATCGAGCGCGGCCTTCACCGCGTGGTGCATCTGCGCCACGGCCGGCGAGAGCTCCTGTCCCAGTCCGGCGCGCTTGAGGAGGCCGATCCCGTGCTCCCCCGTCACCGTGCCGCCGGCCTCGAGCGCAACCCGCAGGATCTCGTCGAACGCGGCCCGGGCCCGCACCCCTGCAGCCTCGTCGCCCGGCGGCGTGACCAGCAGGGGATGCAGGTTGCCGTCGCCGGCGTGGGCGATGTTGGCCACCATGACGTCGTGGGCGCGGCCGATGTCGCGCACCTGTCCGAGCACGTCGGCCACGCGCGCCAGCGGCACGCAGATGTCCTCGGTCAGCACCACGCCCTTGCGCTCCATGGCGGGGAAGGCGAAACGCCTGGCGGCGTACAACGCCTCCGACTCCTGCTCGTCCTCGGAGGCTGCGGTGAAGGTCGCCCCGGCCTCCTCGAAGCAGCGGATCAGCTCCTTCGTCTCATGGACCGCCAGCTCCCCCGGTGCGTCGGTGCGACCGATCAGCACGGTGTCGGCGTCGTTCGAGAGGCCCATGTGCTTCCACTCGTCGACGGCCTCCAGGCAGCCGCGGTCGACGAGCTCGAGGACGCTCGGTGAGATGCCGGAGGCGCCGATCAGCGCGACCGCGCGCCCGGCGTCCTCCAACGAGTCGAAGTTGCCGATGACGGTGGTCGCGGACGGCGGCAACGGCCGCAGGGCCAGCACGACCTCGGTGACGACGCCCAGGGTTCCCTCCGACCCGACAACCAGGCCGCGCAGGTCGTAGCCGGCAACGCCCTTGGCGGTACGCCGACCGAGCCGCACCACCTCCGCGGTTCCGGTGACCACCTCGAGCTCGCGCACGTAGTCGCCGGTGACGCCGTACTTCACGCAGCACATGCCGCCGGCGTTGGTCGCGACGTTGCCGCCGATCGTCGACCAGGGGCTGCTGGCCGGGTCGGGCGGATACCAGAGCCCGTGCTCCACGAGGGCGGCACGGAAGTCGTCGTTGACCACACCGGGCTGCACGCGCGCCAGCCGGTGCTCGACGTCGACCTCGAGGATCTGGTCCATCCGCTCCATCGACACGACCACGGCGTCGGCGGTTGCATTGGCCCCGCCCGACAGGCCCGTGCCCGCGCCCCGGGTCACCAGCGGAGTGCCGGTCGCGACGCACGCCGCCACGACCGCACGCACCTCCTCCGTCGTGCGGGGACGCACCACTGCCGCCGGGACGTCGTACGCCGCCCACACCGAGCGGTCGTGCGCGTAGGCCGACGTGGAGTCGGGGTTGGTCAGCACGTCGAGGCCCTCGATTGCCTCGAGGGCCTCCACGATCGGGGCCGAGACGGTGGACGCGGTCATCGGGTCTTTCCTTCGGTCGAGGTCACGTGCAGCTGCGTGTCGGGCAGCGACGGCAGCAGCAACACCTTGCCTGCATCCTCCCGCATCAGCTCAAGGGCGAGCGGGAGCCCGCTGAGCGGCAGCCGGTGCGTCAGGAGCCCGGCCAGGTCGACCCGGCCGGAGATCACCAGCTCCGAGAGCCGGTCCCAGGTGCCCCACAGGGACCGACCGAAGCTGCCCCGCAGGGTCAGTCCCCGGGTGATCAGGGTGCGCGTGACCGGCAGTGCGACCTCGCCCCTGACCAGGCCCACGACGACGACGGTGCCCTCGTTGCGTGTCGCGTCGAGGACGGCGGACAGCGCCGCGCCCGCGCCCGAGCACTCGAAGGCCACGTCGTAGCCACCGCGGTGGCGCGTCGTCGGGTCGGCGACCTCCATCGGGTCCACACCGACGTCGAGCACGACGGCGCCGGACCGCTCGGCCATCTTGCGGCGCATGGGGTTGGGCTCGACCACGGTGACAATGCGGGCGCCCATGGCCACGGCGATCTGGACGAGCACCAGCCCGACCGGGCCTGCACCCGAGACCAGGACGCTGCTGCCGGCCAGGGACACTCCGCTGCGCAGCACGGCGTGCATGGCGCTGCCCCCGGGCTCGAGCAGTGCGGCCTCCTCGAGCCCGATTGCGTCGGGCAGGGCGAAGCAGCTCGCTGCCGGGACGACGACGCGCTCCGCGAACGCGCCGTCGAGGTGGACGCCGAGCAGCTGCACCCGCGCGCAGTTGTGGCCGTCGCCGTTTCGACAGAAGAAGCACTCGCCGCAGTGGAGGTGGGTCTCGACCGCCACCCGGGTGCCGACGGCGACCCGCGTCATGGGGTCGGCCTCCACGACGATCCCGGCAACCTCGTGTCCCATCGTGACGGGGAACCTCATGCCGAAGTCGTCCAGCACCGGTCCGGAATCGTGGATCGCGGCATCCGTGCCGCACACGGACGCCGCGGCCACCTCGATGCGCACCTGGCCGGGGAGCAGCACCGGCTCCGGTCGATCGGTGACGAACCGGCAGCCGGGTCCGCGGTCTGCCTTGACTGTCGCTCGCATGAGCGCCTCCTTCGCGTTGCTCCCATGTTCGGCGCGAACGACGGGGCGACGGCACCGCTGAGAGACGAGACCGCAGATCGACACCTTCGACAGATGTCGAAACACCGAAGGGGACGTGCTCGACGCCCGCACGTAGTCGCTGACCGGGGCGCGCGGCCATCGTGGAGACACAGCGCACCGCCACGTGGAAGAGGACACGCAATGAATTCCAGTACGTCGATCATCGGCTGGGCCCACACGCCGTTCGGCCGGCTCGAAGCCCCGGACACGACCGCTCTGATGGCCTCGGTCATCCCGCAGGCCCTCGCCGACGCGCAGATGGACGCCGCCGACGTCGACGGCATCTTCGTCGGCGTCTACAACAACGGGTTCAGCGCCCAGGACTTCCAGGCAGCACTGGTCTCGGTCGCCGACAGCCGCCTCGCCGCGACACCCGCGACGCGACTGGAGAACGCCTGCGCCACCGGCTCGGCCGCGATCAACGCCGCCTGCGACTTCATCGAGTCCGGACGCGGTCGCGTCGCGCTCGTCGTGGGCGCCGAGAAGATGACCGGCGTCAGCACCCCGCGAGCCGGCGAGATCCTGCTCAGCGGCTGCTACCAACCCGAAGAGGCCGCTGTGGAGGCCGGTTTCGCGGGCGTCTTCGCCGGCATCGCCCGCGCCTACGCCGAGAAGTACGGCGACCCGTCGCGTGCCATGGCGATGATCGCGGCCAAGAACCATGCGAACGGCGTGACCAACCCCCTCGCGCAGATCCGCAAGGACCTCGGCCTCGACTTCTGCTCGACCGTCTCGGAGAAGAACCCGTTCGTGGCCCCACCGCTGCGTCGCACCGACTGCTCGTTGATCTCCGACGGAGCCGCGGCCCTGGTGCTCGCCGCGCCGGACGTGGCCGCGACCAGCGACCGCCGGGTCCGGTTCAGGTCCCGTGCACAGGCCAACGACGCCTTCCCGCTCTCCCGCAGGGATCCCACCGAGTTCGCCGGCGCCCGTCAGGCCTGGGCCGCAGCCACCGCCGACGCCGGACTGCAGACCCTCGACCTGGACCTGATCGAGACCCACGACTGCTTCACGATCGCCGAGCTCATCCAGTACGAAGCGTTCGGCCTGGCCGAACCCGGCCAGGGCCACCGCGTGCTCGAGGAGGGGCTCACGCACGCCGACGGGAAGCTGCCGGTGAACCGGTCCGGCGGCCTGAAGGCCAAGGGCCACCCGATCGGCGCCACCGGCGTCTCCATGCACGCGATGGCCGCCATGCAGCTGACCGGCACCGCCGGCGACCTGCAGCTCCCCCGTGCCGACGTCGCCGGGGTCTTCAACATGGGCGGCGCCGCCGTCACCAACTACGCGAGCATCCTGGAGCGCTGGTGAGCACCACACGGACCGAGACCCAACCGACGCCGACGAAGGCCCTCACGATGAAGACCACCAACCTCTCCTCGCTCCTGCGCCAGACCGCGGCTCGACTCCCCGCCCACACGGCGATCGTGCGTGGCGACCTGGCATGGACCTGGCGCGAGATCGACCAGCGGGTCGACGCCCTCGCCGCCGCGATGGCCGACACGGGCATCACCCGCGGCTCCGTGGTGCTGCTGCACAGCGCCAACACCCGCGACTACCTCACGGTGATGTTCGCGGCGTGGAGGGTCGGTGCCGTCATCACCCCGACCAACGCCAAGCTCACGCCGACGGAGCTGCTGCCGCTCGCGGACGTCGTACGCCCCGACCTGGTGGTGCTCGAGAGCTCGCTGACCGGGCACGCAGCGGCGCTCGCCAGCGCTTCGGTCGCCCCGGTCTGGAGACTCTCGAACGACGAGCCGGGCGACGTGCCGAGCGACGGGCACGTCACCGTGGCCGGACTGATCAGCGACCACCACGGCCGCCGCATCGACGACGTCCCGGTCGACGCCGGCGACCCCTGCTGGTTCTTCTTCACCTCGGGGAGCTCCGGCCGGCCCAAGGCCGCGGTGCTCACCCACGACCAGATGGGCTTCGTGGTCAACAACCACATCGCCGACCTGATGCCGGGCCTCGACCACACCGACGCCACCCTCGTGCTCGCGCCGTTGTCGCACGGCGCCGGCGTCCACGTGCTCACCCACGTGACCCGCGGCGCGGCCGTCGTGCTGCTGCCCGGCGACAGCCTCGACCCGACGGCGGCCTGGGAACTCGTCGCCCGCCATCGGGTCACCACGCTGTTCACCGTGCCGACGATCCTGAACCGTCTGGTCGCGGCCGCGGACGGCGTCGACCACTCGAGCCTGCGTCACGTCGTCTACGCCGGGGCACCGATCACCGCACCCGACCAGCGCCGGGCGTACGACGTCCTCGGGCCAGTGCTGGTGCAGTACTACGGGCTGGCCGAGGTGACCGGCGCGATCACCGTGCTCCCACACGACCGGCACGCCGACGTGCCGACCGTGGACGGGATCGGCACCGCCGGCTACCCACGAACCGGCATGACGATCTCGATCCAGGACGCCGAGGGGAACCCGCTGCCGCCCGGGAAGCGCGGGGAGATCTGCGTGGCCGGCCCGGCGGTCTTCGCCGGCTACCTCGACCACCCCGAGGGCAACGCGAAGGCGTTCCGCGACGGCTGGTTCCGCACCGGCGACCTCGGACACTGCGACGAGGCGGGCTTCCTCTACATCACGGGACGCGCGTCGGACATGTACATCTCCGGCGGCTCCAACATCGACCCGCGCGAGGTCGAGGAGAAGGTGCTCCAGCACCCCGGCGTACGACAGGTCGGTGTGGTCGGCGTACCCGATGCCGACTGGGGCGAGGTCGGCGTGGCCGTGTGCGTCGTCGAGCCGGGCCTCGAGCCCGAGTCGCTGCTGGCGTGGTGCCGCGAGCACATGACCCGATACAAGGTGCCCAAGCGCGCGCACTTCGTCGACCGCCTGCCCACCTCGGCCTACGGCAAGGTCACCACTCCCCTGCTGCGCGAGCTCGTCGACGGCGCCGGACTCGCGGAGGCGACCCGATGACCTCCACCGCCGGTACGGCGACCCGCGCGGCCGCACCGCAGCCGCTGTGCCACCCCGGCCCGGTCCTCCCCGACCGGGTCGTCTCCCTCGAGACTCGTCTCGTCACCCATGAGGTCGAGCTGCCCGCGGGTGCGCGGCTCCTTGACGCCCTGGCCGACGTGCTCGACCGCTGTGACGCGGCGGGGGCCGCCGGTCGTCTGGTCGGCGGCACCCTGGCGGAGTTCGACTACTACATCCCCGCCCTGGGGCCGCCGGGCGGTTCGGTCGCGACGTTCAGCGAGCCGATCCCGGGCGGCCGCAACGGGCGCCTGCGACTGGGCGGCGTGACCCTGGGCCACCGCGACGGGGAGGTCTTCGCGCACAGCCATGCGCTCTTCGACACCGCGCTCGGCGAGCGCCGGGCCGGTCACCTGATCCCTGACTCCGTGGTCCTCGGCCGCGGAGTCACCGCCCACGTCGCCGTGAGCGCCGACGTGCGGTACGACGTGGCGCACGACCCGGAGACGACGATGTCCCTGTTCGAGCCGCGACGCGTGGTGCCCGGCCCGGCCGACCGCGGCGAACTGATCGGCCGGCGGGCGATCGTGTGCCGCGTGCGGCCCAACGTCGACCTGCCGACCACGATCGAGAGGCTCACCGAGAAGCAGGGATGGACGGGCGCGCGCGTGCACGGCCAGATCGGCTCGATCATCGGCGGACGCCTGCGCCAGCCCGACGGCTCGATCGTCGAGGTGGCGGGGCCAGCGACGGAGGTGATGTACCTCGACGGCGAGGTCCGCCGCGTCGACGGCCGGATGACCGCCGACCTGATCGCAGGTCTCGTCGACCGCTTCGGTGGCATCCACCACGGTGGCCTCGTCCGTGGCCTGAACCCGGTCGCGATGACCTACGAGCTGGCACTCGCCGAGGCCGACCCCATCGGCTGACACCTTCAGGACAGAGCAACGCGGCCCACCCCGTCGACGGGGTGGGCCGCGTTGTTCGTCGTACGCCGAGCCAGCAGGTCCACAGCGCAATGCCGGCAAGACGGTCGGGCCGCTGAACGGGCACAACGGGCCGTTCCGTGCCGGAATCGGACCGTGTGCGGGCGTTGTGCCCGTTCAGCGGTACAGCGAGACGGTCCCAGCCATCGCACGGTGGGGCGTGCAGGCCCACGGTGGCCGGGTCAGACGCTGCGCATGCCCAGTCCCCCGTCGACCGGGAGGCAGACCCCGTTGATGTAGGCCGCCTTGTCGGAGGCCAGGAAGACCGCGGCATTCGCGACGTCCCACGGCGAGCCCATGCGCCCGGTCGGGCTGAGCGCGTGGCGTGCCTCGACCTCGGCCTGCGAGCCGGCCAGCTGCTGACCCACCAGGGGCGTGTCGATCAGGCCGGGGAGGATCGCGTTGGCGCGGATGCCGCGGTCGGCGTACGTCAGGGCGATCGAGACGGTGAGCTGGTTGAGCGCGGCCTTGGCGGCGCTGTACGCCGGGTACGGGTAGCCGGTGTGTCGCACGCTGGCGAGCGAGGAGACCTGGACGAAGACGCCACGGCCCTCCTCGAGCATCGGCGGAAGCGCATGCCTGAAGGCCAGGTAGGCACCGTTCAGGTTCACGTCGACTGCCGCCTGCCACTCGGCCGGCGCCAGCTCCATGACGGAGCCGGTGCGGGCGACCCCCACGTTGCCGTGGACCACGTGGGGTACGCCGAACCGGGCGATCGTCTCCTTCACGACCGCCTCGACATCGGCGTCCACGGTGACGTCGGCCTCGAGAGCCAGGGACCGACCGCCGGCCGCGGCAATGCGATCGGCGACCCGGTGGGCCTCGTCGCCGTTGCGGTCGACGGCCACGACGGTCGCGCCGGACTCGGCGTACGCCAGGGCAGCAGCCTCGCCGTTGCTGGTGCCGGCTCCACTGGAGCCGGCACCCATCACGACGACGACCCGGTCCTGCAGGTCGCCGGCGCTCATCGTTCGGCGACGGCGGTGCGGGTGACGGGGATGACCTTGCTCATCGCCAGCAGTCCGAGGGCGGCTGCGACGGCGAGTACGCCGACGACCCACAGGCCGGCTCGTGCGTTGCCTGTGAGGTCGACGAGCCACCCGGTGGCGTAGGGCGCCAGGAATCCGGAGGCCGCACCGATGGTGTTGACCAGGGCGATGCCAGTGGCGGCGCCCGGTCCCGAGAGGAAGGTCGGCGGGAGGTACCAGAAGACCGGGAAGGCCGAGAAGATGCCGATCGAGGTCAGGGTGATGACGACCATCGTGGTGAACGGCGAGTTCATGTAGAGCGCGACCGGGATCGTCACGCCGGCCAGCAGCATCGGCAGCACGACGTGCCAGATCCGCTCGTCGGAGCGGTCGGAGTGCTTCGACCACAAGACCATCGCGATCGCCCCGGCCGCGAACGGCACGGCCACGATCAGACCGGTCTGGAGGATCGAGAACGAGGTGTCGAACGTCTCGGAGAAGCCGGCCACGATCGAGGGGAGGAAGAAGCTCAGCGCGAAGAGGCTGTAGCCGAGGCCGAAGTAGACGCCTCCGAGGGCCCAGACCCGACCGTCACGCAGGCTGGCGCGCACCGAGTGGTGACCAGTGGCGGCCGCCTCCTGCTGCTCGGCCTCCATCGTGTCGTGCAGCCACTCCCGCTCCTCGGGCTCCAGCCAGGCGGCCTGGTTGGGGCGGTCTGTCAGGTAGAACCAGGCTGCGACGCCGAGCACCAGGGTCGGCAGGCCCTGCAGGAGGAACATGGCCTGCCAGCCGGCCAGGCCCATCCAGCCGTGGGTGTACTGCAGGATCAGGCCCGAGATGGGCGATCCCAGGGCCGAGGACAGCGGCAGGAAGACCATGAAGAGGCCGACGAGCCGAGCGCGGTCCGCGCGCGGGAACCACCAGGTCAGGTAGAGGATGATGCCGGGGAAGAAGCCGGCCTCGGCGATGCCGAGCACGATGCGCGCGGTGTAGAGCCAGCCGGCGGTCGGCACGAAGGCCATCAGCGTGGCGACCAGCCCCCAGCTGACCATGATCCGGGCGATCCACCGTCGGGCGCCGAAGCGCTGGAGGGCCAGGTTGCTGGGCACCTCGAAGAAGATGTAGCCGATGAAGAAGAGACCGCTGGCCAGGCCGTACATGGTCTCGGTGAGACCGAGGTCGGCGCTCATCGTGAGCTTGGCGAAGGCGATGTTGCTGCGGTCGAGGTAGTTGAGCAGGTAGGCGATTCCCAGGAACGGGATGAGCCGCCGGGCAACCTTCTTCATCACCCGCTGCTGCAATGCGTGCTCCTCGGGAAGTGATGAAGTCGGTGCGAGTTCCGTGGTCATCGCGGAACCTCCTTGGTCTGTGACGGTGGTAACACCGACGATCGGCCACCCACCCCCGCGGCAACCATGTGGAGCAGACGAAAGCGCCCGGCTCCACTTGCTACATATGTCGAACGTCAGGCAGGAGGTCCATCAGGGTGAGCCCGAGGTGCATGGTCAACCTGACCCGACCGTCGGACAGGTCGTAGCCGGTCAGCTCCTCGATCCGGCTCAGCCGGTAGTAGAGCGTCGTGCGGTGGATGTTGAGCGCCGCGGAGGCAGTCGGTGCCGATCCCCCGGCATCGAGGAAGGCGCGCAGGGTGACGGCGAGCTGGCGGTCCCCGTCGACCTCGAGCAGTCGTTGGACCTCGGCGGGGAGCGCCCGGGGTCCGAGCTGGTCGTGCGGGATCCGCATCAGGGGGCCATAGGGGCCCAGCTCCTCCCAGGTCGTCGTACTGCCCTTGAGGCCGGCGTCCGTGGCCCGACTCGCGAGCGCGGCAAGCTCGGCGGTCTCGAAGGCCCGGTCCAGGCCGGTCACGGCCGGCCCGATCCCGGCCACCGCCCGGAAGCGGCCCGAGGAGAGATCGTGAACCCGGGTCAACATGCGCTCGGCGTGGGCGCGCACCTTGACCGGCTTGGCACTGCCCAGCAGGAGCACGGCGGTGCGCTTGTCGACCGCTGCCAGCTGACCGCGTACGCCGACCGGCGTGGGCAGGGTGAACGCGCTGCGCATCGCCACGTTGACGTGCGCCTGCGAGGCATCCGAAGACGTCTCCGGGATGGCCAGCCAGATGGCGGTGACCAGTGCGAAGTCCTCCGCGGTCCTGGTGGAGGCGACTTCGGTCAGTGCGCGTCGTCGTACGGTCGGCTCCTGGCTGACCAGGTCGAGCACGGCCTGCTCACTCGTCTCGTCGGCGACCGAGAGCTCGTCGGCCAGGAGGGGTGCGACCCGGTCCGCGATCCCGGAGATCTCCGCCATCTCGGCCATCGTGAACGAGCCGTCGGGGTCCATCACCATGATCAGGGCGAGCAGCTCTCCCCGCCAGCGCACCGGGACGCAGATCCGGGCCTGCATGCCGAGCTCGGCGTTGGACGGGATCACCCCGGCCCGGGGCCACGACGCGACACCTTGGGCGAGCACGTGGCCGATGGCCTTGCTGTTGGCTCGACGCTTGAGGATCGCGTCGACGCGGACCGGGTCCTCGTCGCCGAAGTGGGCGCTGCTGTAGAGCAGCTTCACGTTCGGATCGTCGATGATCACGGAGCGCTGCAGCTTGCTGGCGATCCGATCGACGATCTCCTGGATCTCTTCGCTCGGCATGAGTCGATCCTAGGGCCGAACGAGGATCAGCCGACCTCGACGAATCGCGACGACTCGGCCGTGCGGACGCGAGCGGACTCCGTCAGCGAACGCCTGGCCCGCAGCCGGTCGACCTGCCCTGCTGCGGCGTACAGGCCGAAGCCCGCTGCAAGCACGAGGACCAGCAACAGGGACACGTGCCTGACGAACGACGCGGGGTGCGCGGGATCGAGGGCCTGATAGACCAGCAGGTCGCCGACGAGGTAGTACGCCAGGTAGGCCAACGGCGGAACCAACCAGGTCAGCGGGTGCCACCAACGCAGGTGCGACAGCTTGTCGCCGACGACGAGGAAGTCGATCACCACCAGGGTGGGCGTGACCATGTGCTCGAACACGGAGTAGGTGTCGAGGAGGTTGCCGTGCTGCATGGCAATGAAGGCCAGCGACACGAGCACCATCAGGGTGGCCAGGGCTCCCCGCACCCAGGTCCAGTTCCGCACCCGCCGACCCTCCGCAGGGGCCGACGCGCCCAGGGTGAGATAGCAGAACCCGACTGCGAGGCTGGCGAGCTGGCTCAGCGCCGTCCACCAGACGTCGTACTGCCGAGCGGCCAGGGTGACGCCCAGGAATGCGGAGGCGGCGATCAGCAGGTGCCAGAGCCTGAGGGGCGGAGTCGTGTCGGACATCCGCAAAAGGGTACGCCAACTACCGTCTGCCCCACGTTCATTCGTCGTTCACCCGGCGAAGTCCAGGTCACTCGGAGCCGATGGAGTCGGAAACCTCGAACCGCTTCTCGTGCCGCACCCGCACCGACCCGGCGTACCCGTCGACGAAGCCGACGACCACCGCGTAGGTGTCCCCCGCGCGCGAGCGGAGCTTGAAGGTCCAGGAGTTCTCGGTCTGGTGGTGCTCCTCCGCGCTGAGCGAGAGCGTGTCCGCGTCCACGGCGTACGCCGTCGCCGCCGCGGCTCGTGCCCGCAGGATCGCTGCATCCCGAGAGGTCTGCGCCGACTCCGGTCGGCCGACCACCTCCATCAGGTCGCGGAAGGCGCGGGTCACGCCGTCGAGAGGTGCATCGGGACCGGAGGCCCGCGTCCCGGAGCCGGTCGTCACGAGGAGCCCGATCTCCACGGCACCCGAGCTCGGACCCCAGCTGGTGTGCGACCGGTGCTGGTGCAGGGAGTAGTGCCGCGGCGCATCGCCGCCCGCGAACACGACGGGCTCCAGGGCACTGAGCGCCAGGCGCTCGTCGAAGGCCTCTCCGTCGCGCCCGTCGACCGTCTCCAGCACCGGGAGGTCGAGCAGGAACTGCTGGTACGCCGGCGTCTCGGGGCTCGCGCGATAGCCGACCTGGACCCGGACCAGGTCCACCCGGCCGAAGGTGAGCATCGTGCGCGAGGGATCGACCGCGTGAGTGTCCATGTCCTCAGACTTGGGCCTGCGGACACGGAGGTCAAGGACTCGGCTCCGGACTGCGGCGTCAGTCCTTGGGAACCGGGACTTCGCTCACCGGCGTGACGGTGCTCGTGCAGCGCCTGAACCCAGGCCAGAGGAACTTGTGGACCGCGTTGACGTCGTCCGCCTCGACCACGAGAAACAGCGTGTGTTGGGCGTTGGCGCCGTACCGGCCGACCACGCGGACGCCCTCGACGCTCGCGTCGAACAGCGAGTTGGAGCCGCCCTCGTCTCGAGGGCAGAGCTCCGGACTGTGAACCTGCGTGATGTGGAACAGCATTGATCCTCCTCTGGTGCCCCGATTCGTCTCCTGCAGCCCATGGTGGCCCTCCCGGGAGGGCCTGTCACTCGAACTCGGAATTGGGGTCATCTCAGGTGCGATCCGTATGGTCGACATGGATGAATCACTCCAAGCGCACCAAGACCGTCCTCGGCATCGCACTCGCAGCCGCCCTCCTTGCCACCTCCGCGTGCGGTGGCGACGACAAGGATTCCGGTAGCAAGGGATCCTCCGAGGAGACGACCGCTCAGGACAGCCAGCAGGCAGCGGGTCCCGACCTCGAAGGCATCCCGGACGTCGTGGCCGACGTCAACGGCGAGGAGGTGACCAAGGACGAGTTCGTCCCGATCTACGAGGCGCAGTTCCAACAGGCCGCCATGCAGGCACAGCAGACCGGCCAGCAGCCTGACGAGGACGCGCTCAAGAAGCAGACCGCTGAGACCCTCGTGGACACCGAGCTCCTCGTGCAGGAGGCCGCCAAGCGCGGCATCTCGGCGACCGACCAGGATGTCGACGCCGCCCTCACCAAGCTGGCCAAGCAGAACCAGATGGCTTCGGTCGACGAGTTCCTCGCGGCTCTTGAGAAGCAGGGCACCTCGGAAGACGTGGTCCGCAGCCAGATCGAGATCCAGGTCGTGATCGAGCAGCTGGTCGAGGACGAGGCCGGCCCGGTCAAGCCCACCGAGGCGGAGCTCCGCAAGATCTACGACGCCGCCGTGCAGCAGCAGAAGAAGGCCGGCAAGCAGAGTGGCCAGCAGCCGATTCCGCCCTTCGCGAAGGTCAGGCCCCAGATCGCGCAGCAGGCGAAGTCGGACGAGCAGACCAAGACGGCCCAGACCCTGGTCGACGGGCTCCGCAAGGGTGCGGAGATCAAGATCAACCTCTGAACGAAGACGTCGCGCCCGTCGTGTCAGCCTCGCAACTGGAGGCTGTCGGCTGCATCGTCGGCCTGCGCGGCGAGGTCGGTCAGTTGGGCAGGCGTGAGCACGACACTGGCCAGCTCACGGAGGTTCCTGACCGCCCGCTCGACGTCGGCGCCCGGTCGGGCGGCGTAGTCCTGGTAGGCCCGAATCGTCGCCGCAGCGGTCGGCCTCGCCTCCGCCACGAGTTGTACGTCGAGAAGCCGGGCCACCAAGTTGTGTCGGGCCTCCGCGAGGCTGATCTCGTGCTCGAGCTCGCCACCGGCCGATGGCACCATGCGCTGCAACACCGAGAGGGCACCCCGCTGAGCCACCAGCGCGGCGTCCGCCAGTCCGATCGCGAGGAGCGGTTTCACGAACTCGGCGAAGTCTCGTTGGACGCGGAACAGGTCAGCACCCTCCCGCTCGGCGTACGTCCGGTAGCCCGACAGGGCAGGCTCGGCCAGCGGCGCCGCCTGTGCGTCCATCCCGCTCTCGAACAGTCGGACGAGCAGGTTGTGCCGCGCCTCCGCCAGCGCGATCACGTGCTCCGTCGCGCCGCCTTCAGGGGGCTGGAAGGCGGCGAGCGCGTCGGTCGCCATCTGTTGCGGAGCCACGGCATCGCGCGGCAGGTGCGCGGCCGCCAGCTGACCGGACAGCTGGCTCAGCTCACGCCCGGCTTGCACGAAGTCGGCTCCGGGTCGGGTGAGGTAGTCGCGGTAGTGGTTCACCAGCAGGCGAGCCTGCGTCGCCAGGCTGCTGCCCTCTTCGGCGGCTGATGGAGCAGGCTGTGGTGCGCCGGCGACCGCTGCAGGTTCGTGGAACATGACCCAGCTGGTCACCTCGACGGCGCACGCCCAGATGACTCCATCAGCCATGTTGGCGGTGTCGGCGTCCAGCAGCCATCGACCGTCGTCGTCGAAGCAGGTGGTGAGTCCCGATCCGGGCATCGGCTGGTGTTGGCCCGTGGCATCGCAGGCGACCAGGAAGTCGCCGTCGTCACTGGCCTGCAGCATCCGGACCGACGGGGCACTCGAGGACCGGGCTTCGTGCAGCGCCGGGTCGGCGCCCGGGTCGAATCCCCTGACCCGCAACGCGGTGGGGATCCCGCGAATCTGCAGCCTGCGGATGTTTCCGTCCGCCGGAGTGACCAGTCCCGGCAGGCGGGTGTGTACGACGGCCACCATGTTGAACGGCGGCGGCCCCTTGATCGGGATCCGGACCACGGGTGTCGGTTCGGAGAGCGGAAATCGGTACGGAAGCAACGGGTAGAGCTCCTGCCACGTCGGTAGGCGCGCGGGGACGACCGGCGGGACAAAGGGATCGCTCATGCCGGGCCGCCTACCTTGACTCCCTTGAAGTTGACGTTGCCACGAGTCGGCTGGGCCGCGCTGAGGGTGAACCTGGCGACGTTGAAGGGATCGGGCAGCATCCTCGCCCCCGCACCGCCCGGCGGCTCGAGCGCGCGCGCCACGACGACGATCTCTATCAGCGTGTCGACCGGGACACCGGCGACCCGGTAGGTCGCGGTGGTCGTGGTGTCCCCGACCGTGACTCCCGTGATCGTGCCGAAGGCGAGAAAGGTGAGCTCGTCCATCGTGCCGCCGGTGACCCGCACCGCCTTGGCCTCGATGTCGAAGGCCCCCGCCAGCGAAGCCGGGTCCGTCGAAGCCGGCCGGAACCACGCTGTCGGCCAGGACAGGGTTCCGGTGACCTCGGTGGCCAGGGCGTGGTCGATGCAGACGACCTGGTACGAGAATCGGTTCAGGGTCGAGGACTCACCCATCAGCGCCAGGTGCGCGACCAGCACCAGCTCCCCGGACTCGTCGATCTCCAGCGAGGCTTCGTCGGTGGCGAACACATAGGCGGACTCGTCGTTGCTGAACGCGGCCGGGCTCACGTGGACGGTCAGCTGCTCGATCCTCGTGGCCGGCACCCGTAGCCGGACCCGGCACACCTCACGGTGGACCTGGTCGTCATCGATCCCGAACTCAGGCCGCGCCACCCCCGACACCACGAGCAGGGACCTGCCCTCCCCGAGATCCGCACGGAGGGAGGAGGCCGACGCGACCTGACCCGGGACTCCGGCGTCGAGATTCAAGTTGGCCATGCTGGCACCGCCTCGCCTCCGGTGCCCGACGACGCGGCCTGCAAGACGACCGGGGCACGGTGATTGCGACTCTCAATTCACGCTAAGCCCGGCCCTCATGCTGCGGCAATAGACCGAACGGGCCCCTTCACCGGCGGTCAGGTCAACTGCGACGGACGATGTCGCGCAGCACCTGCGGGTAGTTGGTGATGATGCCGTCGACGTCCCAGTTGATCGCCCGACGCATGTCGGTTCCGGCGTTGACGGTCCAGACGTGGATCTCCATGCCATGGGCGTGGACCTGGTCGACGCCTGCCTCGTCGATCGCGCCGAGGGCAGGGTTCACCTGCTGCGCCCAGGTGGCCGCGGCGGCGATGTCGGCCCCGCTCGGCTTGGTGCCGTAGAGGAGCCCGACCGGTACGTCGGGGGCGAGGTCCTTGTAGACGCGCAGCCAGGCGTGGTTGAAGGACTGGACGACGACCCGGTCTGCCTTGAGTGCCCTCTGGAAGGCCGGCAGGGCACGCAGCTCCTTGTCGATGTCGACCTCGATGCCCGGGTAGAGCTCGGGCGCCTTGGGCTCGAGGAGCATGCCGGCCTGCTGGCCGACCGCATTGACCCACTCGGCCAGGGTCGGCACCCGCTCGCCGGCGAACTCGGGCGCGAACCACGACCCGGCGTCGAGCTGCTTGATCTCGGCGAGGGTGAAGTCGCCGACGTTCCACGGGGCACGGTCCGGGAAGACCTGCTCGACGTCGGTGGTGCGGGCCAGGGTCGTGTCGTGCACGATCACCAGCTCCCCGTCACTGGTGCGCTGGATGTCGTTCTCCATGACCTCGGCCTTCTGCGCGATGGCCAGTCGGATGGCGGCGAGGGTGTTCTCCGGTGCCGCGCCGGAGGAGCCGCGGTGGGCGATGATGTCGACGTCCGGGCCGCCTGCCGCGGAGCTGGGTGCGGCCAGGCCGAGGACGGACAGAAGTCCGACAAGGGTCGCGATGAGTGCGCCGGCAAGGCGCGACGTGCGAGGCATGTGAGCTCCCGAGGTTGGATGGGCGAGGCCGATCGGCACCGCCGTCTCGGACCCTGTCGGGCTCATGCCAATGAACGGCGACATCGCGCCCAACCCCCGGTGACGACTGCCGGACGTTGCGCGCCAGCGGCTGCTCCGGTCGTTCCTGAGAGCGACCGGGCGGATGAGCGCGCAGTCCGCCTCTCCCGCGGAGCTGCGCGAGGAGGCCAACGGCGCGCTGCCCGAGATGCAAGCTGCGTACTGCTCTCCACAGCGGGAAGCAACTCGCCCTCTCCCGGTACCGATCCGGTGCAAGATGAGGCCACCGACCACCCAACGGGTGACACCATGAATTGGACCGTTCTGCCGCTCGTCGTGCTGGCACTGCTCGGGCTCGGGGCCTGCGGCGACGACAGCGACGGCGGCGGTGTGCTCAAGTACGACCGCACGGTGTGGGTCAGCGTGGGCGGTCGCACCGACCAGGCCGAGATCGACCAGCTCGCCGCCGTGGAGTTGACCGAGTTGAGAAGCTCGAGGGCCGTGTCACCCTGCGTGTCGGTGCGGCTTCGCGACTGACTCGAATCAGGCTGGTTCAAAGCTGGCCAGGAGCGCCTCCAGGGCCTGCTGGTCGGGGCCGACGAACTCGGGCCCGTCCGGGGCGGCTGCGATGTGGGCGAAGAGCAGGTGGTTGAGGCCCAGGGCGGGTGGCAGGTGGGAGCTGAGGATCGCCGAGGGATCCAGTGCACGAATCGGGTCGATCGTGGCGCCGTATTTCACCGGGTCGACCAGGCGTGCCCACGGACTGTCGATGGCCGCCCAGAGCATCATCGCCGACTCCAGGTCCGGCGCCTCCCGCACGTCAGGTCCGGTTGCCAGGTCCGCGGTGGGCATGGGGCCGCCGAAGCAGTCGGAGGAGAAGAACACTCCGCCACGGCTCTCCTGGAAACCAACGGTGGCGGGGTTGTCGAAGAGCGGGGGCCGGTAGCCGGTCAGTGTTCGATCGCCGATGTCGAGGGACTGTCCCGGGTTGAGGAAGTACACCCGGGACAGGGGCACCTCCCACTGCGTGGACATGATGCCAGCGCCGGCGAACGTCGTGATCAGACGCGCTTGGGGAGCTGCTTCGAGGAGCTGGAAGAGACCTCCAGTGTGGTCCCGGTCCGGGTGGGTCAGCCAGATCCAACGTACGTCGGCGGGATCGATGACCGCCGACAGGTCACGGACGAAGTCCTTGTCCGGGTTGCTGAGGCCGGTGTCGACGACCACGGGCTGCTCTGCGTGCAGGACGAAGGAGTTCACGGGCAGGAAGCCGAGCCCCGGCACTTCCGCGCAGTCGCTGAGCAGCGTCACGTCGGGCGTGATCGAATGAGCGTGCATCGAGTTCTCCAGGTGAGGTCGGACGGGACGTGCGCCAGTGACAGGCGCGGCCCGACGTCCGACCCGAGCGGATCAACCGCGTCCAGTGGCGGCGTGAATCGACTTCGTCCATCGTCATCCACTTCTCTCCGGGTTGTCATGGTCCACATGGGGTATGTGGACGGTTCACCCTTGTTCGCACACGTGCCGTGGGTCGACCATGGGGAGAACGCTCGAGGGGAGCCCTGACGTGGATGACTTGAACGGTCGAACGGCTCGAGAGGTGCTCGACGACCACCTCGACATCGCGAACACCTGGGCCGACGAACACGCATCCTTCGACGACGTCCTCGACGCGGACCTGCGGCGCAACGTCTCGCCGGACATCGTTGTCCTGATCAACCGAGGCGTCTTTCGCGGCCACCAGGGCGTCAGGCAGCTTGCCGAGATGCTGGCCGAGGAGCTCCCCGGGCACCGCGCCTTCCGCTACACCCACGTCGCTGCGGAGGGCCGGGTTGCCCTGCTCGAGTGGACCTATGAGGACGACGAGGTCCGCGTCGCGGACGGCGTCGACTCCTACCTCATCGAGGACGGAAAGATCGTGGGTCAGACGATCCACTACACGGTGCAGGCCAAGTAGTCGTCCGCCCGGACAGCTGGTGCCCACCGGGGTCGGAAATGGCCTCATGAGGTCATGGCGGATCACACGGCACCGCACGTGCGGGGCCCGGCAATGGGCACATGACGTCATGGTGGTGCTGCATCACGCGGGACCAGAGTGGAGTGTCAGTTCACCTCATGAGGAGGCTGTGCCATGGAGCACACATCCCGTCGTGGGCAGTCTCGGAGAGCATTGACGGCGATCTTCGCCGTACTGCTGGCCGGGACAGCGACCACGGCATTCGCCGTACCCGGGGTCACACCGTCGCCGTATGCGACAGCGCTGGAGCCCGGACAGTCCGTGACGATCACCAAGACCGTGGAGACCCCGGTCATCCCGCCCAACCCGGACATCGTCTTCCTGGCCGACACCACGACCAGCATGGGCGCCAGCATCTCCAACGTGCAGGCCAACGCCGACTCCATCGTCGACCAGGTGCTGGCCGACCAGCCGACCGCGCAGTTCGCGGTCGCGGACTACAAGGACGTCGCCGACTACTCCGGTGCCCACTTCAACCTGCGCCAGCAGCTCACCGCCGACCCCGCTGCTGTTGCCGCCGGCATCAACGCCTGGACTCCCCTCTCGGGTGGTGGCAGCGATGCCGCCGAGGACTGGATCGGCGCACTCGGCGAGGTCCCCTCAGCCATCGACTTCCGCAGCGACGGCACCCCCGTGGTGGTCATGTTCGGCGACTCCACCAGTCACGACCCGTCGGCCGGTTTCTCGCTGGCCACGGCGACCTCTGCGCTGCAGGCTGCCGGTGTCCGCGTGATCGCGATCGCGGTCCCCGGCGCCGACGGCTTCCTGTGGAACGGGCTGGACACAGCCGGCCAGGCCACCGCGGTCACCAGCTCCACCGGTGGCACCCTCGCGTCGGCCAACCCGTCCGAGGTCTCCGCCGCCATCCTGTCCGCACTCCAGAACCTGCCCGCCCAGGTCACCCATCAGGCGGTGTGTGACCCCGGTGTCTCGGTCAGCCTCACCCCGCCGTCGCAGAACGTGACCAGTGGCGGGACCGTCTCATTCGACGAGACGATCACGCTGGCTACGGACGCTCCGCAGGGTACGACGGTCTCCTGCCAGGTCAGCTTCCTCGTCAACGGCCAGCTGCCCGGTCCGGAGTTCGTCCAGCAGGTCGACGTCGACGTGCTGGACGTCGAGCCCCCCGTGGTGACGGTCAGTGACGAGACCGTCGAGGCGACCGGGCCCGACGGTGCCGAGGTCGACTACGACGCGAGCGCGACGGACAATGTCGACGGATCGCTCGTGCCGACGTGCGCTCCCCCGTCGGGATCGCTCTTCCCGATCGGGGCCACGGTGGTCACGTGTACGGCGACCGACGCGGCCGGCAACACGGGTTCGGGCACCGGCACGATGACGGTGGTCGACACCACGCCGCCTGACGTTGCCTGCAGTGAAGGCGCCAACCCCGGCGGCACGGTGCCGCGCTCGCACAACCAGGACGGGTTCTTCCTCCTGGGCGCCACCGACCTCGTCGATCCGGACCCGCAGATCTACGTGCGCGACTCCGGCAGCGGCACGCTGTTCGGGCCGTACGCCGATGGGCAACAGATCAAGTACACCGAGACGCCGGGCGGGCAGCCGCGTTCGAAGTCGATGCCCGGCGACATCGTCCATCTCTTCGGCACCGGTGACGCCGAGGTCTACGCGGTGGATTCATTCGGCAACACCTCAGCTCCGGTGAGCTGCCTGGTGCCGCCGCCCCCGATGTAGCAGTCGGTCGCACCGCCCTGCTCCATCTGATGTGAGCGGGGCGGTGCGACGAGGGGGCGCAGGGTGCATGCACCGCGGAGCGTCACCCGCGTGACGCGGTGGACTCGGCCTGCTGGCGGAGAAAGTCGCTTGCCGTCCTCGGTGTGATTCCGCGCTCTCGCAGCGCCGCGTCGTCCCAGTCTGCGGGGCGGATGTCCTGGAGAAGGCCGGCGCCGAAGGCCGACGCGAGGGCATCATTCCGCTTGTTCAACAGACGGATTGCCATCCGGGCGATGGGCCTGGGCATGTGCTGGACCTTCATCCGACGCCCAGCCACCTCCTCCACGAACGCCACGGCTTCGTTCTTGGTCATCGCCTCCGGACCACCGACGGTGATCAGGCTCGGCGGGTCGGGCTCGACGGCCACCGACGCCACGAGCGCGGCGATGTCCCCGGTGCTGACCCAGCGTCGCTTACTGTCCCCTCGACCGATGATTGTGATCTTTCCAGCCGCCACGTCGAACCGCGCCGCCGCTCCGAAGTGAATCTCCTGGAATGCATCAGAACGAATGATGACGCGCTGCATCGCCGAGCCACGCAATCGCTCCTCCGTGGCCAGCTTGGCCCGTTCCAGCGGCGTACCGATGGCCTTCTCGACCCCCGGAAAGGACAGGTACACGAAGCGCCGCACCCCTGCGGACTCGGCGGCCGCGATCAGGGATGCCATCCCCTGCTCGTCGGCTTCATGAATCGTGGGCCGGGTCGCACCGGCCAACCTGCGCGCGATCATCGTCGCGGTGGCCACGACCGCCGTGACACCTTGGCACGCGGCGGCAAGCGACTCAGGGTCAGTGAGGTCACCCGGCGTCACTTCGACTCCAAGGCCCCGCACGACGGAGTCGTCACTGGTGGGGCGCACCAAGCAGCGGACTGCATGGCCCTGTTCGCTCAGGGTGCGAGCGACGCGGCCGCCGAGGTCACCTGTCGCACCGACTACGAGAATCATCTCGGTCACCTCTTCTTCTGAAGACTCATTGTCCTCCGTGCACGCTGCGGCGTACAGACATCAGGTTCCCGAACTCAGGACAGGTTGAGCGGGCCGCGTCATTCCACCGCGCACCAACCGCTCGCCCCGCGCCAAAGCGTCCAGGACGGTCGGCTGATCGAAGTTGGGTACCTAGCGGCCGGGAGTGGAGGGAGGGACCTTGGCGAGCACGAAATCGGCGTACCGACTGGCCACGAACGCGTTGGGACGCTTTCCGCTGTTGCCGGTGGCGCTCAAGGCCGCCGTGGCAGCAGCCTTGGCCTGGATCGTGGTGCAGCCGTTGCACGGCGCCGCCGACGACTACTCCTACTACGCCCCGCTGGGTGCCGTGGTGGCGGTCTCGTCGCGTCTGGCCCAGTCGATGCGCGCGTCGGTGGAGACAATCCTGGCCATCGGCCTGGGCGCCTGCCTCGCCCTCGGTGCCCGCGCCGCCCCGGTGCCCGAGGTGCTCTCCATCGGGTTGGTGGTCGGCGTCGGCACGCTGGTCGGGGCCTGGAAGCGCGTGGGGTCGATGGCCAGCTGGGTGCCGATCCCGGCGTTGTTCATCCTGATCGTCGGCGGGTCCGACCCAGCGCCGTACGTGTTGTCCTATCTCGGTCTCACCGCCCTGGGCGCCGCCGTGGGAGTCGTGGTCAACGTGGTCGCTCCCCCGCTGCCGCTGGTCGCGACCGAGCACGTGCAGGACGCGCTCCGCGAGGTTCTCGCCGACCAGCTGGACGGCCTCGCGGACGGCCTCGAGCGCGATCCCCTGCCGACCACTGACGAGTGGCAGACGGGGGTCACCAGGCTTCAGCAGCGAAACCAGCGGGCCCAGGAGTTGATGGGGCAGACGCTCGACACTCCGCGGATGAACTGGCGCGTCCGGCGACGAAGGGAGGCCACCGAGCGGCAGCGCAGGCAGGGCGAGGCGCTCACCCATCTGACCTTCCTCGTGCAGGAGATGATGACGCTTCTCTCCCACGCCGAGCACGCTGATCGTTCGCTGGTCGCCCTCGGTCCCGAGTTGCGGCCCTCGGCCGCCCGGGCATTCCGCAAGTCAGCAGCGGCCCTGCGCTCCGTGGAGGCCTCGGTCGCCGATGAGAAAGCACTCGACGAGGCACTCCGGGCCGCGGACGAGCTGGCCCTCGCCATCCGCCGGCAGCAGGACGACCAGAGCGGAGAGACCTTCGCCGCCGGAGGCCTGGTCACCGCCATCCGGCGGGTGCTGGCCTCGGTCACACCCGAGGAGCTGGCGAGCCTCGGTCGTTGACGAGGTCGGTGGGCCATGGCAGCAGAGTTCCCCTGCCGTAGGGCTACGGCAGGGGAACTCGGGCTCCGATCACTGCCGGAGCGTGGTCGGGCGTGGGGTCAGAGCCCGCGGCCTCCACGTACGCGCCCAAGGATGAAGAGCACTAGTGCGACAACTACCAACACGACAAGGATGGTCCACAACACGATGAGACTCCGTTCACGAGGTCCGGGGCCGAGTCCCCGGCGGGCCGGCGGCCGCGATCCCTCGGTACCCACACAGCTCTTCTCCATTCCGGCCACTGCCTGACCTTTCGACGTGGGACATCACCCGTCAGGGGCAACCACGGCCCCGGGCTTGCCTGCGTCGGCGTACGACCGCACGGTCGAGATGGTGAGCGGGAAGTCGATGCCCAGGGTGCGGAACAGCAGGCCGGAGGCAGTCGCGGCCGCCTCGGTGGCCTGCGCTGCGACGTCGTCGGCCAGGGCGAGCGGGGTGTGCACGACGACCTCGTCGTGGAGGAAGAAGACCAGGTGCGGGCGCGCCATGAAGGGCCCGTCGCCACCCATGTGCCAGAGCCGGTTGCGCAGGTCCGCGATCCAGCAAGCCGCCCACTCCGCACCGGTGCCCTGCACCACGAAGTTGCGCGTGAAGCGCCCGAAGGTACGGCGATGACGCGACTGCACCTCGGGGTCGACCGGCGGGCCCTCCGGGTCGCGCGCCCACGACTCCCCCAGCGTCGGGGACCCGCGTCCCAGCAGGGTGCGCACCGCCTCACCTCGCTCACCCGCACGCGCAGCCTCCTCGACCAGACCGAACGCAGCCGGGTAGCGCCGGGTGAGGCCCGCGACCATGCGTCCGCTCTCGCCGCTCGTGGCGCCGTACATCGCGCCGAGCAGGCCCAGCTTGGCGTCGTTGCGGGTGGCGACAGCACCGTCGTCGACCATCCCCTGGTAGAGGTCGGCGCCCCTCGCCGACCTGGCCAGGGCGCGGTCGCCACTCATCCCGGCCAGCACCCGGGGCTCGAGCTGCGCCACGTCGGCGACCACGAGGGTCCAGCCCTCGTCGGCCACCACGGCGTGCCGGACCTGCGCCGGGAACGACAGTGCTCCTCCCCCGTTGGAGGACCACCGGCCGGTGGCGGAGCCCGCCGGTTGGTACGACGGCCTGAACCTCCCGCCACGTACCCACTCGTCGCTCCAGGCCCAGCCGTTGGTCTGGAACAGGTGCGCCAGCTGCTTGTAGCGCAGCAGCGGTTCGACGGCCGGGTGATCGAGCTGGCGCAGCGTCGAGGCCCGGGTGTCGGGGACCTCCAGCTCGGCCCGCCGCAGTGCGGCGAGAAGTTCGGGATGTGAGTCCGGGTTGAGCCCCGGTGCGTTCAGTGCACCTCGGATCTGGTCTGCCAACGCCTCGAGTCCCTGCGGCCGGGAGCCCAACGGCGGCCGCGCACCGAGCAGGTCGCTGAGCAGACGATGGTGGACGTCGGTACGCCACGGCACCCCGGCGTACGTCATCTCCGCGGCGACGAGGGCCCCGGCCGACTCCGCCGCCAGCAGCAGGCCCAGCCGGGCGGGATCGGTCGACGACGTGACGGCTGCCAGCTGACGTGCGTCCTCCAGGTCGGCGCGCAGGTGCTCGGCGTCGTCGTCGATCGAGAACAGCCCCGGATCGGATGCCACGCTGGGCCCGAGCCGGTCCCAGTGCTTTGACTGCGGCCCCACCAGCAGGGCCGCGTCGATCGCGGGCGCCCGTCGGAGCAGGTTGTGGCCGAGCCTCAGGTCGTGGCAGCGCTCGACCCGCACGCCAGCGGCCAGCAGCGGCGGGTACCACCGGGCCGTGTCGTCCCACACCCAACGGGGCCGGTCGACCTCACGCTCACGCACGTACACCGCCACATCGGCCGCCGAGATCACCCGCTCCTCCGCACCCTCGACCACGAGCACCCGCTCGTCGGGCTGCCGCGAGAGCGAGATCCGGGTCATGGGCACACTTTCGCACTCCGCGACCCGCGCCCGCCGAGAAGCCCGAACGGTGACCGATCGGAATGCGCACGACCACAACGGGTACTGCCATCAGTGAGAGCGCCGTCCGTCGCGGGCGGCCGGCCACCGCACACACTGGAGGAAGCATGACCAACACCCCCGAAGAGCCGCTGACCGACGACGACATGACCACCGCCCCGGCAGGTGACGGTCCCGTGCCCGGCGGAGACGCCGACGGCACCGATGGCGACGCCACGGACACCACCGACGGTGACACCACCGACTCCGACGGCACCGACAGCGACGGCACCGATGGCGATGCCACGGACACCACCGATGGTGACGCGTCCTGACCGTGCCCGGTTCCGCGCTCGACCTGCTCAGCGGTGACGCCCAGACCTTCGTCGAGAAGGTCTGGGCGTCACGCGTGCACCTGCACCACGCCGACCCCGACGAGCTGGTCGATCTGCTCTCCCTCGACGACGCGGACACCCTGCTGACGTCGTCGGCGATCCGCACCCCGTCCATCCGGCTCGCCAAGGACGGCACCGTACTGCCCGAGTCCTCCTACACGCGCGGTGCCACGCTCGCCGGCAAGCCACTGACCGGACTCGTGGACTCGCGCAAGGCGCTCGCCCTGTTCGCCGGCGGCGCGACGATCGTCTTCCAGGGGCTGCACCGCTACTGGCCGCCGATCACCCGGCTCGTCGCCGAGCTCGAGCTCGAGCTGGGTCACCCGTGCCAGGCCAACGCCTACCTGACCCCGCCCGGGGCCCAGGGCTTCGCGGTGCACTCCGACTCCCACGACGTGTTCGTGTTCCAGACCGCGGGCTCCAAGCAGTGGGAGGTCCACGACTCCGACGGCATCCAGGACGTGAAGCTCGAGCCCGGGGCGTCGATGTACCTACCGACGGGCACCCCGCATGCCGCTCGGGCGCAGGAGGTCGTCTCACTGCACGTCACCGTGGGCATCAATCAACTCACCTGGCGCGGCCTCGTGCAGCGCAGCCTGGCCGACCTGGCGGACGGCGTACCCGACGCGCACCTGCCGGCCGGCTACCTCAACGACCCCGGCAAGCTGGCCGGGGGTCTCGCGGATCGACTGGAGGCGGTGGCCGCGCAGATCCGTGACCTCGACGCCGCGGCGGCAGTCGAGGCCGAGGTCCGTCGCTTCCTGACCGATCGCAGCCCTCGGCTCGCGGGTGGCCTGCACGACGTGCTCGCCGCCGACACGATCGACGACCACACCCGTCTGCGGCGTCGTCCCGGACACCCCTGCGTCCTGCTTGCGCGCGGCGACCGGATCGACGTACTGCTCGGAGACCGATCGTTGGACGTGCCCGGATGGCTGCGCCCGGCGCTGGAGGAGGTGCGCGCCCACCCCGAGTTGAGCCCCGGCGACCTGGCCGAGCAGCTCGATCCGCAGAGCCGGCTCGTGCTCTGCCGTCGCCTCGTGCGGGAAGGTCTGCTCGAGGTCGCCCCGTGACCGCACGCGACCCCGCGTTCCGCTGCTCGGTCGCCAGTGGTCTCCGCAACGAGTCGGCCGCGGGCACCGCGTCGACGGTGCGATCGTTCCTCTTGATCGAGCACGCCGGGCCGTGGGGGGTCGACGCCCTGCGCGACGCCCGGCTGCCCGACGGACTGGGCGATGCCGTGCTGCGGTCGGCCAGGACCGCCCGCGTCAGGCCGCTCCTGGTACGGCGACCCGACCGCGGCACGCACGCGGAGGGGAAGCGGGTGTTCGCCACCTTCGCGCACCCGTCGCGACCCTGGGTGGAGACCACGGTGCTGTCCGATCCCCACGACCTGCTCGAGCTCGACCTGGCGGCGCTGGGAGCCGGACGCTCCCCCGGCCTCACGGCGTACGACGGAACGTTGCTGTGCGTGTGCACGCATGGCCGCCACGACGCCTGCTGCGCCGAACGCGGTCGCCCGGTGGTCAGGGCACTGGCCGCCGCTCACCCTGAGGCCACGTGGGAGGTCTCCCACATCGGTGGCGACCGGTTCGCCGGCAACCTGCTCGTGCTCCCCGACGGCCTGTACTACGGCCGCGTGGAACCCGTCTCGGCGTTGGCGATCGCCGACGGTCACGCCGCCGGGCAGCTCGATCTCGACCACCTGCGCGGGCGCTCGTCGTACGCGATGCCCGTGCAGTTCGCAGAGATCGCCCTGCGTCGACAGCTCGGCGAGACCCGTGACGATGCCGTACGGCTGGTGTCACGCCGGGTGGACGACGACGTCACCGACGCCGTGTTCACCGTCGGCGGCGGCCAGTGGACGGTCCAGGTCCGTACGTCGCCCGGCGACGACCCCCTCCAACTGACCTGCCGTGCCGCCCGGGACAACCCGATCCCGCAGTACGAGTTGCTCACGGTCACCCGGACGTGGTGAGGCGCCGCCAGGTGTGGAAGTAGTCATGCACATCGCGCGGATCGTGTCGGGCGGACAAACCGGTGCCGACCGGGCTGCGCTCGACGCCGCACTCCACGCCGGCATCCCGTACGGCGGGTGGTGCCCGGCCGGTGGCCTGGCCGAGGACCACCCGGCGCCACCGGGCCTGCTGGCCGACTATCCCGCCCTGCGCGAAGCCCCGAGCGGCGACCCCGCGGTCCGGACGCGGCTGAACGTCCGCGGCAGCGACGCCACCCTGGTCGTGCGCGAAGCCGTGCGCTCCCCCGGCACCGACCTGACGCTCGCCCTCGCTGAAGAGCTCGGCCGGCCCTGCCTGGTCACGGCCGGAGACACCGACGCCGTCACCGCCTGGCTCGAGGGTCTCGCCCTCGGGCTGACCCTCAACGTCGCCGGTCCACGCGAGAGCGAACAGCCGGGGTCGTACGCCGCCACGCGTGCCCTGCTGGAGCAAGTCCTGGAGCGCAACGCCTGAGGCTCGGGTCCGTCATGTGGTCAAACCGGCACGCCGCTACTTGCCGGAAGAGACGACGAAACGTCGATCGCCAAAGGTTGCGGTGACCTCGATGTCTCCGCCGAGAGCCTCCACGTAGGCCTTGATCGTCGCGATTCCCGAGCGGTCCAGGGCACCAGACTCGAGCGCGGAGATCGTCGGCTGGGTGATCGCCATGCGCTCAGCCAGTTCCTTCTGTGTGACGCCCTGTTCCTCACGAATCTCTCGGAGCCGGTAGGCGCGCTCTTCCGCTGCCATGCGAGCGACATGGTTTGCCACAGCATCGTCGTGGACCGGTCGCTTGGCGCGCGCCTCGCGCCAGCTGGTCGTCTTCGGCTTGCTCACGTCACTCCTCCTCACTGTCGAGCCATTCGTCGAATCTGTCGTCCGCAATCGGGATGTTGGTGTCGTACCACTGCCCCCACTGGCCAGCCTTGTCTCCCGCAACCAGCAGGATCGCCCGACGGTTCGGGTCGAAGGCGAACAAGATCCGAATCGCGCTGCGCCCAGCAGATCCTGGCCTCAGCTCTTTCATGTTGTGGTGTCTGGAGCCCTTGACCCGGTCGGCCGTCGGCCTGCCGAGCGTCGGACCTGCCGCCTCCAGTCGGGTGATCGCCGCAGCGACCAGGACATAGCTCTCATCGTCCAGTCCGAGAAGCCACGACTCGACCTCATTCCGGAGACGAACCTCCCAGAACATGGTCATGATAGTTTCCAATCGATATAGATGCAAGGCTATGTTGAGCAACCATCGACTCGGGCGGCCCCAATGCCTGCCGCTGATCTCCACCCGTCCGCCAGCTCGTCGGGCCTCGACTCCGGCGTGACCGCATCATTGCCGTCACCACCGACAGCCACAGGGCTTGGCTGACCGACGCACCGGCGGAGCCACTCACCGGGCCGCGGAACCAGATGGCCCATGACGCCGTGGTGGACGAGCCCAATTCCGATGATCTTCGGTGAAGCGACGGCTCCACGCGACGAGTGCCTGCCACGCTCTGACCATGAGCCTGGATCCTGTGGTCAGCAATCCCGAGAGCTACAAGGTCGTCTTCGAGAACGACCGGGTTCGTGTCCTGGACTACACCGACGCACCAGGACACCGCACGACTCCGCACCAACATCCCGACAGCGTCATGTACACGCTGTCCTCGTTCAGGCGGCGCCTCTCCTCAGGTGATTCTCACCGCGACGTGGAAATGCAGGCTGGCAGCGTTGGCTGGCTCCCGGCCCAGGAGCACCACGGCGAGAACACCGGCGACACACCGACGCATGTCATCTTCGTGGAACTGAAGGAGCAAGCCACGCCCGTCGACCCCGGAGTTCTCGGCCCCTCGTCCGGCTAGCCGCTGCTGCCACGACTCGCGGCTCCTTGGCACAGCCGTCAGTCGACGGCTGCGACCAGCCCGTGCTGGAGCGCGTAGAGGCTCGCACCCACCCGGTTCGTGGCGCCGATCTTGGCGTAGGTGCGCTCGACGTGGTTGCGGACCGTCTTCTCACTGAGCACCAGGCGACTCGCGATGTCGCGGTTGGCAAGGCCACGGGCGACCAGTCCGAGAATCTCGGTCTCGCGCGGAGTGAGGGCGTCGTCGCGGCGTACCTTCCTCGACGCGTGCCCGGCCACGGCCAGGACCGCCTCGACGCTCTCGGCCTCGAGAACGCCGCGCGTCGCCCGTTCCTTCAGCCGCGTCGCCGCCGCCTCAGGGCCGAGGGTCTCGCGGTAGGGCCGGGGCTCCAGCGCTGACTGGTAGGCGACCGCGGCGGCCAACAGCCGTTCCGGCCGGCCGAGGGCCGCACCGGTCAGACCGAGCGGGTAGCCGGACCCGTCGAGGTGCTCGTGGTGCGCGCGAGCGATCGCGGCCACCTGCCCGAGGCCGGGGATGCGGGTCAGCACCCGGTCGGTGAGGTAGGGATGCATGCGCACCCGCTCCCACTCGGCACCGGTCAGATCCCCCGCCTTCGACCAGACCTGGTTCGAGACGCCGATCCGGCCGACGTCGTGGAGGTGCCCGGCCCGGCGTACGGCGTTGGTGTCGTCGACGGAGAGTCCGAGCTGTACGGCGGCCGCCTCGGCGAGCGCGGCGACGTTGCGGGAGTGGCCGAGCGTGAACGGGCACTTGAGGTCGACGAAGTCTCCGATGGCGGTCAGCAGGTCGTCGAGGCGGGCCGCGTCCAGCGGCGTCTCGGAGTCGGGTGCGATCGAGAGCGCCCGGTTCCAGGGGTCGTCGCCGGACGCCGGGAAGAGCGCCTCGGGATCCGCGGTGAACGCGTCGACGACGGTCGGGTCGAGGTGACCTCCTCGGCGGCTCCTGGCCATCGCGACCGCACCCTGGACGCCGTACATGCGTTGGTGCACCTCGGCCACGTCGGCCAGCTGGGCAACCCGCATCTCGATCGGGATGGCATCGCCGGACACACCGGCCGGAAGCCCGCCGCCGTCGTACCGCTCGAAGGTGTGGGCGAGTGTCGCCTCGACGTCCGGGCCGAGCCCGAGGTGTCGGGCCAGGACTGCCGCGGAGGCGCAGTGCGAGTGGATCATGGTGGCCAGCTGGCCGCGGGCGTCGCGCATCAGCGTGGCCATCACGCGCACCCGCTGGCTCAGCGGCTCACCGCGCGCGATGTTGCCCACCAGGAACCGCAGGTAGGGCAGGCCGGACCAGTCGACGAGGTAGGCGTCGCGGCGGACCGAGATGTCGTCACCGAACCAGCGCGCGTACTCCTGCGAGTCCGCGTGACAGCCGATCCACATCAGCAGCGTCGTGTAGTAGACGCCTGCCTTCTGCTCGCGGCTGAGGCCGAGGCGATCCGCCAGCCCGCACGCGATGATCGACGAGCGCAGCATGTGCTCGGCCGGCTGCCCCAGGCCGAGGTCGATCGCCACCGACAGGCCGGCGAGCACCTCGACCCGGCGGGGCAACGGCGCCGATGCGGTCATTGACCCATTCTGGCGCCCGCAGCGCTTGCCCCGCTGTCGATCTGCTCGATCGGTGGTGTGAACCGTGCCCGCCCGACGAAGAAGACGCCGCGCTGCGGCAGCCAGAAGTCACCCAGACGGGTCTGCTCGTCGAGCGGCGCCGGTGCGCCGAGGTCCTCGCCGCGGTACGACGCAGCACTGTCGACCACACGCCAGATCTTCAACGGCGCGGCCTTGAAGTGGGGCCCGTTGGGCGTCGCTCCGCGGAGTCGGATCCGGCCGGTGTGCAGCATCGTGCGCGCCATCGGTCCCATCGCACCGAGCACGGTGTTGCTGTTCCAGCCCGCCTCGGGAAGCACCCCACCCATCCCCGTCATCATCCGGGTCGCCGAGGTCGGGCCCAGCTCGATCCGCCAGGTCAGGTCGTCACCGAGCGTCACCTCGAGCGTGTGGTCGTCGGACCAGGACACGTCGATGCCCGGCACGCGGGTCCCGGCCGCGACCGACCCGAAGTAGCGCGGACAGGTCAGCTCGGTCGGGCCGGTCGTGTGGATGGTCCAGCGTCCCCCCGGATCGCGGAACCAGATGGCCCTGTACGCCGGACCGACCGAGCTGGCCACCATGTCGCGCAAGGCGAGGTAGTGCCCGCTGGCGAACGGCATCCCCATGACGCCGTACCCGGTGAATCTCTCGTCGTCACCCTCGGGAAGTGAGGGGTCGGCCTGCAGCGCCTCAACGGCCTGCCGTGGTGTCGTGGTTGTCATGCATTCACTGTGGGCCGGCACGCCCTCGCACCGCGTGAGGCATCTGCCTCAACTGTCAGGCGCAGACCCGTCACTCGCGGCGCCGGCACCCGCTCTGTCAGCGCGCGGCGGACTCCTCGATGGCGTCCAGCAGACTCTCGAAGGTCGTGTTCAGCATCCTGTCGATGACCGGGCCGGTCACTCGTCCGAGCGGACCGCCCCGGGGCACGTACCGGTAGTCGAACGTGGTCGCCGTCCCGCCTCCCTGAGGTTCGAGGGTGAGCCGCGACTCCGCCTGCTTGAACGGCACGAGGACCGAGGGCTGGTTCGCGGTGGCCATGGTCTGGCCCTCTTCCCAGACGGTGACGGTCTCGACCATCGAACCGACTGGCTTCAGGTCCACCTGGCGACGGGCACCCACTCCGCGGGTCTGCTCGCCGATTGCTCGGGAGGCCCTGATGCCGTCCCAGTGCTCCGCCAGGTTCGGGAAATCCGCGCACACGTCCCAGACCGTGTCGCTGGACGCGGCCACCTTGCGCCTCACGGTGAGCTGACGTTCGCCCATGATGCTGGCTCCCATTCGACCACCAACATTCTACGACTCTTCGGGGCCCCTGCTTCCGTCTCCGCTGCCGAAATCGGAGGGGTGAGCACGCGGCTAGTCGTGGAGAACGCGGAAGACGTACCTGCCGGAGCCGACCTCGAACCGGGCGTAGCCATCCTCCATTCCCACGAACGTCGCGCCCTTGGGGGCCTTGACCGAACGACGGTCGGGCGACGGCACGTAGATGTCGGCCGACGCACCGACCGGCACCTCGGCGCGGAGAGTGAAGTCGTCACGGTTCCGTCGCCAGGACGAGCCCACCCGGCCGAGCGGGGACGACACATGGGCAGACGCGTTCTTGAGGTCTCCCACCGGGTAGGGCTTGATCCGCACTGCGGAATAGCCCGGAGCGGCCGGCTCGATCCCGGCCACCCGCTGGTAGAGCCAGTCGTCCACGGTGCCCAGGAACGCATGCTGGTGCGAGCGCGACGACTCCTGCCACTCCTCCCACATCGTGGTGGCCCCGAGCTCCTCGAACCAGTAGCCCCAGCCCGGGTACGTCGGGTTGGTGGCGACGTCGTACGCCAACTCGCCGTACCCGAGATCGGTCAACACCGGAAGGATGATCTTCGTGCCGAGCGCGCCGGTGTTGAGGTGGACGCCGCGGTCCTTGATGTCCTTGACCAGGTTGGCGATCACGGTCTTGCGGTGCTCCTGCGGGACGATCCCGAGACTCAACGGGAACAGGTTCGACGTCTGCCGGTAGCCGGCGGCCGGGTCGTCGTAGTACGCCCCCTCGGACTCGTCGTAGAACGTCGCGTTCATCGCGTCGGCCAGTGAGGACGCGAAGTCGGTGAAGTGCTCGGCATCCGCGTCGTGCCCGAGTGCCGTGGCCATCTTGGCCATCGCTGTCGCGGTCATGTGGAGGTAGGCGGTGCCGGTGAGTCGGGTCCCCTCGGGCGGGTTGGCAGCGCCAGGCGCCAGCCAGTCGCCGTAGCTGAACCCGGTGTAGATCCCGTTCGTCTTCGCCACGTCACGTTCGAAGTGGTCGAGCCACGCCTTCATGCTGTCGTAGTTGTCTGCGATCGCGCGGGTGTCGCCGTAGTACCAGTAGAGGTCCCAGTTGACGAGGACGTAGCTGGCCGACCAGACCGGGTCCACGACCTGCTTGCCGCCAACGGTGCCCGGGACGGTGTGGCCGAGCGTCCCCTCGGGGGTCAGGTCGTCGCGGTGGGCCCGCATCCAGTTCGCGTAGAACTCCTGGACGTCGAAGTTCGCGATCGCCGAGTCCGAGATCAGCTGTCCGTCCGCGGTGTAGGGGCGCTTCTCATACATCGGGGTGTCGGTCGGCACCGAGTGCAGGTTGTTGAGGATCGTGTTCGCCTGTGCCGCGTGGTAGCGGTTGAGCAGCCCGCTGGAGCTGTGGAAGTCCCCGGTGGTGGGCACCGCGGAGTGAACCCGCTCCCCCGCAATCGACTCCACCTCGACGCCGGCAGGCACCTCGACCTGCAGGTAGCGGAACCCGGCATAGCTGTAGCTCGGACGATAGGTCTCGACGCCCTCCCCGTTGAGGATGTAGGTGTAGGCCTGCATCGCCATGCCGAAGGCCCCGGAGTTGTCGACCGTGCCGTCGGCGCGGAGCTTCTCGCCGTAGGTGATCTTGACCTCCGCTCCGGCCGGCCCGCTCACCGCGACCTTCGCCCAGCCCGCGGTCGGGCTCGTGAAGTCGTAGACGTGGATGCCACTCCCCGGGTTGGTGACCGTGCCGACCTGCAGTGGCTCGGTGACCTTGATCGGCGGGAACATCTGGGCCGTCAAGGTGCCTTCGGGAGCCGAGACCGAGCGTGCGGCCCGCCAGCTCGCGTCGTCGTACCCGGGCCCGGTCCAGCCCGGCAGCTCCAGCCTCGCGTCGTACGTCTCGCCGAACCACAGCGACTCCGTGCGCGTGGGGCCGTCGGCCAGCTTCCAGCTGTCGTCGCTCACCACCCGGGTCGAGGTGCCGTCCTCGTAGGTGATGTCGAGCTGGAGCTTCAGCTTGGGCTCGCCGTGCCAGGGCGAGGTCATCCACTCGTCGGGTCGGGTCATCGCGTAGTACCCGCGGCCCAGGCTCACGCCGACGGCGTTGTCACCCGACCGCAGCGCATCGGTGACGTCGTACGTCGCGTAGAGGACGGTCTTGTCGTAGACGGTGAAGCCCGGGTCCAGCTCGTGGTCGCCGATCCGCTGCCCGTTGACGAAGAGCTTGTAGTAGCCGAGACCGGAGACGTAGGCCCGTGCAGACGCGATGGGCTTGTCCGTCGCGAACTCGCGCCGCAGCAAGGGTTCCGGCGGAGTCGCCACGGTGACGGAGCTGCCCCAGGGACCGGACCCGTAGGCCGCCCCGACCAGTGCGTGGGGCCAGGCGGAGTCGTCGAAGTCGGGCTGCTGCCAGCCGTCCACCGCGGTCTCGCTGCTGACCCAGGTGTCGTCGGTGACGATCCGCAACGGGTCGCCGGCGCCCCCGACCGTCACCTTGAGCGAAGCGAGCAGGCCGGCAGGCCCCGGCTGGGCGTTGACCGCCTCGATCGCGATCACGTTGCGGCCGGGCTGCAGGTGGGCCGCGATGTCGACGATCGTGGCCGTGCGCCACGCGTCCTGCACCCGCGGCGACCTGACGATCTCTGCGCCGTTGACGTAGAGCGTGAAGGAGTCATCAGCAGTCAGCTGCATCTCCGCCGTGTCGATCGCCTGGCCGGCAGGAACTTCGAACGAGGTGCGGAAGAAGCGGTTGCCGACGGGCGCAGAGTCGGCCGGGTTGCCCGCGGGGAACCAGATCCAGCTGGCACCCTCGAACGAGGGCTTGGGCAGTTCGTCCTGGGCACCGATCCAGTCGCCCTCGAACTCCTCCGGGTCGAGGAAGGCGGTCTCGAACCGGGCCGGCGCGCTCCACGGCGATGCCTTGCCCCCGGCGTCCCAGACCCGCACCTGCCAGGAGTAGCGGGTGCGCGACTCGAGGGCGGGGCCGTCGTACACGACGTCGACGGAGCGCGACGACGTCACCTTGCCGCTGTCCCAGATCTGCTCCGGCCGACCGCTCCTCGTGGAGACCACGATCTCGTACGCCGACTGCTCGGCTCCGTTGCCCGAGGCGCTCAACTCCCACCCGAACCGAGGGTGTGCCGCGTCGATCCCGAGCGGGGTGGCCTGGTGCTCCACCTCGAGAGTGCCCACCCGCAGACCGTTGCCCGGCGCCGTCGCTCGTGCACGCTCGACGACCGGAGTGGTCCCGTTCGCGAATGCGGGCGGCAGGCTGACCATGGCCAGCGCAAGGGCGGTGAGCAGGGCCAGCGGCACACGTGAGGCGCGCTGCGTCAAGGACAAGGGCATCGTCGGACTCCCAGTGATGAAGCGATTCGGCATGGACACATCGAGTCAGCTCACCCGGCCGGCAGCACCCGGATCGCCTGCACCGCGAGGTCTCCGGTGCCGGAGAGTGGGTCGAGCCGAAGCTGCCGCAGTCCGGCCGCCTGTGCCGGGATCGGCACGCGGTAGGTGCCCGTCCCGGCCACCGTGTCGAACCGCCCGCTCCGGGACTCGGCGAAGCCGCCGTCGGTCGTCGCCCAGAACAACTGGCCCTGACCGGAGACCGACGAGTCCATGGTGATCTCGACGACGGCGCCGCCGGCGAGGTCGACATCGACGTTCGGCCCGACGACGTACGGATCGCCGCCGGTGGCCGAGAAGCCCAGCACCCCGTCGGAGACCGTCAGCTCGCTCACCTGGTTGCCTGCCGACCACCCTTCCGTGTCACCGGGAGTGTCGAACTCCCATGACGCGAAGGCGTTCGACACCCGCACGGTGACGGTGCGGCTGACCGGCTCTCCGCCGTCCGTGGAGAAGCTGACCGTGACCTCGTAGGAGCCCTCTGCGGTGCCCGCCGGCACCGACACGTCGAGCGGCACCTCGTGCGACACCCGCCGCCCGTCGGAGTCCAGGGAGACCGGCGCGCTGGCCGGCTCGACCGTCCAGCCGTCCGGTGCCTGCGTGGTCAGCGTTCCGGCCAGCGTGTCGGGCGCGACCCCGTCGATCCGGGCCTGCACGGTGGCGGTCCCTCCGGGCAGCACGGTGGTCCGGGCCGGGTCGACGGAGAGCTCGTACGACGTGACCTCAGCGCCCTCCTGCAGATCGAGGGAGACGACCCGCACCGGCTGCAGCTTCACCGGCCCGAGCAGCCCGGAGGCACGAGGACTGTGCTCTAGCTGGTTCGTCCTGGTGTTGGTGACCGTGACCTCGATGGTGTTGCTGCCCGGGTGCAACCGGTCGGTGACATCGACCACGTAGGGCCGCGCGTCCAGCGGTGTGGGGGCGTCCCCGTTGACCGAGACCGCCGCCAGCTCACGGACGTCGCCGAGGTCCAGCCGGATCCGGCGCCCGTCGGCGAGGAAGTCCGCCGGCACCTCGACCTCGCGGGTGTGGACGCCCGAGCCGGAGAAGTCTGGGTCGAGGTCGGTCCAGCTGCGCAGCGGTCGGGTCACCGTGCTCGCGCCGTCGGCGTCGAACCGGAAGTCCCAGTCGCCGCCGAGGGCGATCGGCTCCATCGGGTCGGTCACCTCTGTCTGCGCGGCGTACTGCCGGTCTCCGAGACTGCCCACGGCGTAGACGGTGCCCGGCTCCTCGACGACCAGTGTGGTCCGGAGGTCATCGGTCACCTCCGTCACCTCGGCCGCGTTGGTGGCGGTGAGATGCGGTGTCCTTCCCGGTGCGTGGGCACCGGGGCGGAACGTCACCCAGACCGCCTCGTAGGGGTCCAGGTCCAGGTCGACCGCCGTCGAGTCGTCGCTCTTGCTGTAGACCGGTGCGACCCGGCGGTCGCCGGTGTCGAGGTTCCACAGCTCCGGCACGCCTGCCACGTCGAAGTCGGCCGTGGTGCGCACCGACTTGTCGCTCAGGTTGACGACCAGGAACGCGTCGTCTCCCCCGCGGCGTACGTGCCGCACCCGCACCGCCGACGTCTCCGGGGCCAGGGTGACGCCCGGCGTGACCCGCTCCCTCACCACGTCGGCGAGCTCGCTGCGATCGGGCAGGAACACGGCGCGGCCGCCACTCCCGTGGTCCTTCTGCGACCTCTGGGCGTGCAGCGGATCGGTGCCGAACAACGCCTCCAGCCGGGTGCGGAGCTGGGCGTCACGACCGTCGGCCTCCTTGCTCGGCAGCCCGTCGACCGCGACCACAGTGCCGCCGCTGTGCACCATCTGCTCGATGGTGTCCAGCGCTTCCAGGGAGAGTACGTCGGCCCGCGGCATCACCAGGGTCTGCCAACGCTGGTCGCGGAGCACCAAATCACCCTTGCTCACCTCGAGGTCGACCCCGAGGTCCTCGTCGCCGGCCAGGGCGAGCTCGTCGAGATAGTCGAAGTCGAGCTGTCCCTGCAGCAGCGCGTTGGAGGTCCCCGTCCAGGACGCGTCGACCGGTCCGAGCGCGGAGCCGTTGCCGGCGAAGCCACGCACGTCCCACGGCGTTCCGGTCGCCATCACCGACGAGCTCGGGTAGAGCACGCCGACCGGGTTCACCGGTGTCGCGCCGCGCGCCGGCTCGGTCAGCCGACCGACATAGTCGGCGTACTGGTGGAACCGCGGCCAGAAGGTGTTCTGGAAGAACTCGCTCGGCTGCGACTCGAAGGCCCGCTTGCCGTCGGTCGAGTAGTAGAACGCGTGGTTGTCGATCAGGTCCACGCCGCCGGACGCCTCCCAGGCAACGGTGCGCCGCATCTCCTCCATCGTCAGGTCCCATCCGAACGCACCGAACGTCTCAGCGAGGTTGCGTTCGCGACCGAACAGGTGCGCCACCGACGAGTTGAGCTTGGGCGTGATCGCCGACGGGTTGAGACCACCGATCAGGTCCATGCCGGGAAGCTGGTACTCACGCTGCATCTCGAACCAGCTGCCGCCCTGGATCAGCCGGTGGCTGCCGAGGTCCTCCTCGACGAGCGGGTTGGAGATCAACGCGATGCCGTGGTCGTCGGCCCAGCGGGCGAGCGGGACGGTGTGCGCCTCGTTGTACCTGTCGGACAGGGCGTCCTGATAGGCGACTCGCACCTTCGTGGTGTCGGATCCGGTGTCGTACCAGAGCGCGGCCAGGTCGCGGGTGAGGTCATGGCCGGCGTTGTGCGTCAGGTAGTCACGGAAGCCTGGGGTCCAGGCGACCGAGCCGCGCGAGTCCGCGCCGCCACGGCCGTCGGGGAAGTTGTTGTAGAAGCCGGGCTCGTCGTTGAAGATGCCCGGGATCGTGTCGCCGAACTGGTCACCGACGCGGGCGGCGTACGACTCGTGGGTGATGTCGATGAACTTCTCGGTCACCTTCGGGTTGAGCATGTCGACGTACGGCTCGTCGGGCTCGAGGTCGGGGTGATAGTTCAGCAACGGGCGCTGCACGAGCTGCACCACGCACCAGCCGTCGCCGGCGGGGGCGGTCCACGAGAGGCGGCCGTCCTGCGGCTCGAGCTCGCGCGCCGAGGAGCCGTCGAGCTCGACCCCTCGGGCTTCCCCGTTGGTGACACAGGTTCCACTGGCGGCCTTGCGGTAGGCCACTGCGGCGACCAGCTCGTCGTCGACCGGGCCCTCGCGGTCCTTCGCCGCCACCGGCTGGTCGTACGTCGTGCCGCCGGGCACGTCGGCAGCGATCGGGGTCAGGTACCACGGCACGTAGGTCGGATTCGCCTCGATCGTGCGGCCGTCGACCTCACCGCCGCGGACGGTGCGCCCGCCGGCGAAGCCGCTCGGCCAGTTGAGGTCGTCGTACAGCCAGGCCTTCATGCCACGGTCGGCGGCCTGCTCCACGACGTGCTCGACCTTGTCGAAGTAGTCGGTGGACAGGTAGTAGTCGTTCTCCGTCACACCGAACTCGCCACCCAGGCCCTGCCGCGGGTGGATGAAGAACTCCTCGACGCCGTTGGCCTGCATCTCGTCGAGCTGCCGGTCGAGCTCGGCCTCGGTGAGCTCGCCGTTCCAGAACCAGAAGGCGTGCGGCCGGCTGGTGGACGGCGGCTCGGCGAACGCCGCAGGATCGAGGCGTCCGGTGGTGTCGTCCCAGTCGGGACCCTCACTGCCGGAGTCCTCGGCCTGCGCCGCTCCGAACAGACCGACGAGCAACGCCGCCGTGGCCAGTCCCACCAGGTTCTTCCGCATCATCGGGCGTCCCCCTCGCTGAACTGGTAGGTGCCGGAACCGACCTCGATCCGCACGACGTCGCCGTCGCGCTCGACCGACGTGACGCCCGGGGCCTTGGCCGCCGGGGTGTCCCCCACCAGGACCGGGTCGTCGGCCGGGATCTCGATGGTGGCCGTCGTGTTGACCGGAACCGTGACGTCGAGCGACAGGTCGCCGTCGTCCAGGCGCCAGGCCGAGGTGATGGTGCCGTAGCCGCTGTCGAAGGACCCCTCCGCGTGGGTGAGTCCGCCGCCGGGAATCGGCGCCACGGTGAAGTGCTTGTAGCCGGGGTGCTCGGGGTCCGGCTGGATGCCGGCGACGTTGCGGTACATCCAGTTGCCGACCGCGCCGTAGGAGTAGTGGTTGAACGAGTTCATGTTGACGTCGCCGAAGCTGCCGTCGGGCTCGATGGAGTTCCACCGCTCCCAGATCGTGGTCGCACCCTTCTCGACCTCGTATCCCCACGACGGATAGCTGCGCTGGTTGAGCAGCCGGTAGGCGACGTCGGTGTGGCCGGTCTCGGTGAGCACGGGCAACAGGTCGGGGGTGCCAAGGAACCCGGTGGCCAGGTGCCAGTCGTGCCGCTCGAGGTTGGCCACCAGGTGGTCGGCCGTCTCGTCGACGAGGTCGTCGGGGATCAGCCCGAAGGACAGCGCGATCACGTAGCCGGCCTGCGCGTCGCCGGGCAGGCTTCCGTCGGCGGCGACGTACTTCTTCACGAACGCCTGCTTCACCGCGTCGGCGAGGTCGGCGTACTTCTGGGCGTCCGCGGTCTTCCCGACCGCCTGCGCCATCTGCGACATCAGGCCGCTCACGTGGGCGAAGTACGCCGTGCCGATGAGGTCGCGTGGGGCGTTGTCGTCGAGGTTGAGCCAGTCGCCGTAGCCGGAGTCGGGTCGGATGTAGCCGGTGCTGTTGTTCGTGAGGTAGGTGATCCACGCGGCCATCGCGTCGTAGTTCTCGTCGATGACCTCTGTGTCGCCGTAGGTCTGCCAGACCGTGTAGGGCACGGTGATGCCGGCGTCTCCCCAGCCGGTGTTGCCGGCCCCGACGACGGGCACGAAGGGCGCCACGTCGGTGAACGCTCCGTCGCTGCGTTGGGCGTCGCGCAGGTCGCGCAGCCACTTGTCGCCGAGGAAGGTCGACACGTCCATGTTGAAGGCGGCGGTGGGTGCGAAGACGTTGATGTCGCCGGTCCAGCCCATCCGCTCGTCGCGCTGGGGGCAGTCGGTCGGGACACTGAGGAAGTTGCCGCGCTGCGACCAGGTGATGTTGCTCTGCAGCTGGTTGAGCATCGGGCTCGAGGTCTCGAGCGAGCCGGTCTCGGCGGCGTCGGTGTTGATCACCTGACCCACGACGTCGGAGGCCTCCGGGCGGCCCGGGTAGCCGGTGATCTCGACGTAGCGGAAGCCGTGGAAGGTGAACACCGGGTCGATCGTCTCGACGTCGTCCCCCTTGGCGATGTAGGTGTCGGTCGCCTTGGCCGAGCGCAGGTTCGCGGTGTAGAGCGTGCCGTCGGGGTTGATCTCCTCCCCGTAGCGGATGGTCAGCTCCTGGCCCGGCTCCGGGTTGCGCACCTGGATCCGTGCGGTGCCGACCATGTTCTGTCCGAGGTCGAAGACGTAGGTGTCGGGCTCGGGCTCGGTCATCTCCTGCGTCGGCAGCTCCTGCGTCACCCGCGCCGGCGGGTCGGCCTGGGCGACGAGCTCCGCGGTCACGCCGGTCTTCGGGATCACCGGCTTCCACGTGGAGTCGTCATAGCCAGACGTCGTCCAGCCGGGCGTGGCCTCGCGGGCGTCGATCGCCTCGCCGTCCTGCATGTCCGACTCGCGGATCTCACCGCGGGTGCTGCGCCATGAGTCGTCGGTCGTCACGGTCTCGGTGGTGCCGTCTGAGTGGGTGACCTCGAGCTGGGCGAGCAGACCCGGGAGCTGGCCATAGAGGTTCTGGCCATAGATCGCGATCTTGCCCGAGTACCAACCGGTCGAGAGCCGCGCACCCATGGCGTTGTCGCCGCCGCGGACCAGGTCGGTGACGTCGTAGGTCTGGTACTGCACGCGCTTGTTGTAGTCGGTCCACCCCGGGGCGAAGCGGTCCTTGCTGACCAGCTGACCGTTGAGGTGTACGTCGTGCACGCCGAGCGCCGTGACATAGAGGCGTGCGGATGTGATGTCGTCGCCGAGCTCGAACTCCTTGCGCAGCTGGGAGGTGCGCTCGTCGTCGGCCTCGGTCGTCGGGGTCCACCGGATGGTGCGGTCACCGGCGACCGGCTGGCCGTCGGCGTACGCCGTGCCGTGGGCGTACTTGTCGTCGCTGTGACTCCACCAGCCGACCTTGCCCTCGACGTCCGAGATCTCCAGGTAGTAGGTGCCCGGCTCGGCCGGCTCGTCGAGCTTCACCTCGCCCCACCCGTTGTCGGGGTGGTCGACGAGACGCTGCGTCGCGAGCACCTCGCCAGCGGGGCCGTCGGCGCGCAGCGTCACGGTGACGTCGGAGTCGGCCGTGTTCCAGGTGGGCATCCGGCCGGCCGCCGCGTCGAAGGTGCGGTCGGCGGTGAACGTCTGGCCGAGCGTCTTGCCGGCAAGCAGCTCCGCCGGATAGCTCTGCTCGGTGTTGGTGGTGGGCAGCCAGAACTTCGCGTCGTGGGCGATCCACTCGGCCGTCCAGTCGGACTTCTGCAGCAGCCCGGTCTCGAACCACGCCACGTTGCTGGGCGGCGCCGGCTGACCGGCGGCGTCCCACACCTGGACGCTCCAGAAGTAGCGGGTGCGCGAGGTGACGGCCGGGCCGTCGTACGCCACCTGCCGGGAGTCAGCGGACTTGACCTTGCCGCTGTCCCAGACGTCTGCCCGACCGGCCTTGAGCAACGACGGACTGGTCGCGACCAGCAGCCGGTAGGCGGTCTGTGCCTGGCCGTTCTCCTTGGCCTGCATCACCCAGCCGAACCGTGGCGTCGCGTCGTCGAAGCCGAGCGGGTTGTGGGTGCCGTTGACGGTCAGCTGCCCGACCCGCAGGTCGCTGCTGGGCGCGGTCGCAGAGGCGCTGGTCGCCGGTGCGACGACCAACGCCGAGTTGCCCAGGGCCAGGGCGAACGCGGTGGCGATGATGGCGATGATCCGAGACATGAGAGGTATCTCCAGGGTTGGGATGTCAGGCATGACAAGCGGGTGCGCTGGATCGTTTCAATTCCAGATCGCACGCTAGGTGCGTGACTGGCGTCACGTCAACGACGTGTCCGGTATCGGCCATCCGCGGCTCGGGAGAAGCGTGGCGGGCGGGCGAGGAGCATCTCGCCGGCCACGCAAACATGACCGGGTTCGGTCAGCCGTAGGCCTGTTTGTCCAAGGCTTCGGCTGTTAGCGTCAGGAATCTCTGAAACGCTTCAGTTGCCCTGGAGGCCACATGCCCGGCTCATCCCGCTGGAATCTCCCGCGAGTCCTGGTGCTGCCACTCGTGCTCGTGGCGATGCTGGCCGCGGTCCTCAGCGTGAGGTCAGCACCGGTGGCCGCCGAGAACGAGGCGCTCTCCGTGGGGCAGCTCTCGACGAATCACCTGGAACACGCCCTGGGTGTGCCCGTCGAGCCTCCGGTCCTCTCGTGGCACCTTCACGGCCCGGACCGGGGACTCGTGCAGACGGCGCGTCAGATCCAGGTCGCGACGACGGCCGACGGCTTCGACGACGCGGTCGTGTGGGACAGCGGTCGGGTGTCCGACTCGAAGTCGGTGAACGTTCGGTACGCCGGACCTGCCCTGAAGGAGAAGACCCGCTACCACTGGCGGGTCCGGGTGTGGGACGGCACCGGCGCCATGAGCGCGTGGAGCGAGCCCGACTGGTTCGAGACGGCACTCGCGAACGACGCGACATCGGCCTCGGGCTGGGGGGCGCAATGGATCGGCGGACCGTCTGATGCGCCGCGCGGGGTCGACTGGAGCGACTACACCCTCACGGTGCGCACCAGCAACGTGCAGGAGGCCCTCGGCATCGTCTTCTACTCCGACTCGGCCGCCTCGCAGAACAACTACATGTGGCAGCTGTCCAACCGCGGCACACCGAGCCTCCGGCCACACAGCAGGGTCAACGGCACATGGTCCGCGCTCGCCGACGTGCCCATCGCGGACGACGTCCTGCCCGGTGGTCTCGGCGCCGAGCACGAGATCACCATCGACCTGTCCGACGGTGTCGCCGCGACGAGCATCGACGGTCACCAGATCGACTCACGGCCGATTCCGCTGCGCTCGTCAGGGACCATCGGCTTCCGGACCGCCGCCGGCGAGTCCGGTGACGTCCGCGAGGTGACCGTCTCGAAGGGCGAGGAGGTCCTGTTCCACACCGACTTCTCCGACGGCGTCAACCCGTTCGCCATCGGAGAGGTGCGCGACGGGGTGCTCAAGGTTTCCGGTGTGGTGGAGAACGGCGTGATGTCCACTGAGCAGCAGGCGCTCCCCCTGTTGCGTCGCGACTTCGCGCTCGACAAGCAGGTCGCCTCCGCCCGGCTCTATTCGACGGCCCTCGGTATCTATCGCGCGGAGATCAACGGCCAGCGGGTGGGCGACCACGAGCTCGCCCCGGGCTGGACCGACTACAGCAAGCTGGTCCAGTACCAGGTCTACGACGTGACCGACCACCTCCAGCAGGGCGAGAACACCATCGGCGCCGAGCTCAGCAACGGGTGGTACGCCGGCCACCTGGCCTGGATCGGCGACAAGCGCTATGGATCGGACCCGGCCTTCCTGGCTCGCCTCGAGGTGACCTACCAGGACGGCACGACCGAGGTCGTCACGACCGACCAGAGCTGGACGACGACGCCGGGGCCGGTGCTCGAGGCAGACCTTCTGATGGGTGAGACCTATGACTACCGCCGGCAGGTGCCGGGGTGGAGCGAACCCGACACGACCGGTGACTGGTCGCCGGCGCGCGTGCTCACGCCGACACCCGGAGAGCTGCACGCGCAGACCGATCCCCCGGCACGCGTCACTGAGGAGCTGGACGTCGTCGAGCTGACCCACCCGCAGCCCGACGTCTCCATCTACGACCTGGGACAGAACATGGTGGGCTGGGCCAAGGTCCGGCTGACCGGCGAGGCCGGCGACGTCGTCAGGATCCGGCACGGCGAGGTGCTGAACCCGGACGGCACGCTCTACACCGCGAACCTGCGGACGGCGAAGGCCACCGAGACGGTGACCCTGGGCAAGGACGGCACCGTCGAGTTCAGCCCGCACTTCACCTCCCACGGCTTCCGCTACGTCGAGATCACCGGTCTCGACGTACCGCCGGCCGCAGAGGAGGTCACCGGCATCGTCGTCGGCACCGACAACCCTGCTGCCGCGCACTTCTCGACGTCCGACCCGATGCTCGACCAGCTGCAGTCCAACATCTCGTGGGGCATCCGCGGCAACTTCCTGTCCGTACCCACCGACACCCCGGCCCGCGACGAGCGGCTCGGCTACTCCGGTGACCTCAACGCCATCGCGGACACCGCCGTGTTCAACCAGGACACCTACGCCTTCCTGACCAAGTGGCTGCGGGACATGCGGCTGCACCAGAACCCGAACGGCGTCATGCCGATGATCGCGCCGGGCACCGAGCCGGGTGTGGGCGAGAGCACCGCCACCGCGGGCTGGGGCGACGGGTTCATCACGGTCACGGACGCACTGTGGCGCAACCACGGCGACAAGAGCGTGATCGACGAGAACTGGTCGGCCATGGTCCGCCTGGTCGACCACTGGACCTCAGTGGCGCAGGACGGCATCGTGCCGAACGGCCACGGCATCGGCGACTGGCTGAACCTCAACGACCCGACTCCGGACACGTTGCTGGCAACCGCCTTCTACGCGCTCGACGCCCGGCTGCTGAGCGAGATGGCCGCAGCGACCGGGCGCGACGCAGCCGCTGCCGACTACCGGGCGCTGTACGACGACGTCCGGGCCGCGTTCGCCGCCCGGTTCATCGCACCGGACGGTCAGGTGGGCACCGGGTCCCAGTCCGCCTACGCCATGGCGATCGACATGGGCCTGGTGCCGGAGGAACAGCTGGACGCCGTCGGCCGCAAGTTCGTCGCCGCGATCAAGGCCAAGGGCTGGCACCTGAGCACGGGTTTCCTCGGCACACCGCACCTGCTCCCCGCGCTGAGCGCCGTCGGCCGCGACGACGTGGCCTACCGGCTGTTGCTCGAGAAGCAGTACCCCTCCTGGCTGTACGAGGTGACCCAGGGCGCGACGACGACCTGGGAGCGGTGGGACTCGATCCGCCCCGACGACTCCTTCCAGGACCCGGGGATGAACTCCTTCAACCACTACGCGTACGGCGCGGTCGGCGAGTGGATGTACTCCTCGATCGGGGGCATCCGGTCGACCGGGCCCGGCTACTCGACCTTCCGGGTCGCACCGAGGCCGGGCGGCGAACTGACCCACGCCGACGTCAGCCACGACTCGCCGTACGGCGAGATCCGGTCGGCCTGGCGGACCGTCTCTGACGATCAGCTCACCCTCGACGTGACCGTCCCCGCCAACACCGTGGCGCGGGTTCACGTCCCGGCGGTCAGCGAGCAGGCCGTCTTCGAAGGCGGCGGTCTCGCCAGCGAAGCACCCGGCGTCCATTTCGTGCGCATGCAGGACGGAGCGGCGGTCTTCGAGGTGGGCTCCGGGGACTATGCCTTCGAGTCGGACGACGTGCGTGGCTACATCGGGCTGGCTGCCGCCAGGGCTCTCGACCTCCAGGACCTGGCCGATGAGGTCGCCGGCTCTCCGGAGGTGCCCAAGGTGGTCCAGAAACGGCTTCCGGTCGAGGCCAGGCAGCTCGTGACGAGCCTGGACGACGCCTTCCAGGCGTACCTGGACGGCGACACCGAGCTGGCCACCGAGTCGTTGGCCAGCGCGCAAGCCCGGGCAGACCGGCTTCGCAGGCTCATCGACGAATGGGCCACCGAGGGAAGCTTCAGCACCGGCGACGCGGAAGCGCTGACCACGTCGTTGGCGCGGGTCGACTCGGCAATGTCCCAGGCCGCCCGGCGACTCCATGACGTCTCGGCGTCGCTGGTGCAGGGGGAAGGTCCTGCCATCCCCGGGTCGAGCCTGCGTGTCGTGGGACGACTGACGAACAACGGCTCGGAACCAGTCCGTGACGTGAAGCTCTCCCTCGACCTGCCCGCTGGGTGGTCGGCAGACCCGGCCACTGTGTCCGAACAGGTCGGCCCCGGGGAGTCGATCGACGTGCCACTCGACGTACACGTGGCCGAGGACCAGCCACTCGTACAAGGCCTGGAGGTCGAGGGTTCCATCAGCTATCGCCGCGGCCCCGCCACGACGACGGTGCCCGTGCGCGTGCTCGTGGACGTGGTCTCGCCCGTGCGCATCGTCTCGACGAGCGCCGAGCCCTCACTCCTCGAAGAGCCGGGAGACTCCGCCACGGTGACGGTCACCCTGGAGAACCAGCGCCCGGATGCTCCGTTGAACGGCGAACTGAGGTTCAGTGCCCCACTGGGCTGGACGGTGACGCCGCAGACCGAGACGTATGAGCTGGCCGCGGGCGCGGATGCGTCCGTCCAGGTGACCGTCACCTCGCCGGCCGACGCGACCAACCTCGCCGCAGTCATCGCTGTCGATGCCTTCTACGAGGCTGGCCCGGCCGCCGGCGACAGTGCCGAGGTGCGGATCTCGTCCGCGCTGAAGCTGTGGGAGTTCAACACGGCAGGCGACACCGAGGGCTGGACCCCGACGAGCCAGCTCACCGGCTTCGCCGTGGCGGATGGCGCCCTCCGTGCCACCTCGACGGGCGGAGACCCGAACCTGGCCTTCGGTCCCGGCGCTGGTTCCTTCGACGTCACGCAGGGTGCCTATCTGGAGATCACGATGACCTCGTCGATAAACGGAGACGGGCAGCTCTTCTGGGGGACACAGGCCTCACCGGGTCCGAGCGAGGGCAACAGCGCCAGGTTCGGCGTCCAGGCAGGCGGCGAGCACGTGTACCTGGTGCCGATCCCCGCACTGGACAGCCCGCTGACCATGCTCCGGCTTGATCCGCTGAGTGGGCAGGGAGACCTCGAGATCAACAGCATCCGGCTGATTCGCTAGGCCCTGCGTCAGGGGGCCACCGGGTAGTGGCTCGCGATGGTGATCCGGTTCCAGGTGTTGATGACGATGGTGAGCAGGGTGACCGCTGCGCCCTGCTTCTCGTCCAGGACACCCTCGATGTCGACCTGCGGGGCCGGGGCAGTGTGCTCGTCGCCGATCCGGGTGATGCGTTCGGCGAGCACGAGGGCGGCCTGCTCCTGCGGGGTGAAGTACTGCGACTCCCACCAGGCGGCGACAAGGGCGAGGCGGTCGGTGGTCTCGCCCTTCTCGAGCGCGTCGCGGGTGTGCATCCGCAGGCAGAAGGCGCAGCCGTTGATCTGCGAGGCGCGCACCTTGACCAGCTCGACGAGCAGCGGGTGGAGTCCTGCGGTCACGGCGGCCTCCTCGGCGGCCTGGTCCGCGGCCCGTTGGGCCTCGTAGGCAGCCGGGAAGAGCTTGGTGAGGTTGATGTTCGGCAGCATGATGACTTCCTGTAGTGACGGGCCTGCGGTTCGCGGGCGTTCCTTGTGATGACGACACAGCGCACGCGGGTGTGAGGTCGTGACCTCACACCCGAGGCGTGCGTCTCGTCACCATGGTGTGAGCAGCGAAGGAGCCCCGATGGACGAGCTTGACGCGGTGATGGCGGAGCGTCGCCGACTGATCGCCCTCGCCTACCGCCTGCTCGGCACCCTCGAGGAGGCCGAGGACGCGGTGCAGGAGACCTACCTGCGCTGGTACCGCCTCACCGGGGAGGAGCGCGAGGCGATCGGCAACCCTCAGGGCTGGCTGACCCGGGTCGCGAGCAGGATCTGCCTCGACGTGCTGAAGTCGGCCCGCGTCCGGCGGGAGCAGTACGTCGGCGACTGGCTGCCCGAGCCGGTGCCGGCGGGTCTCCTCGGCGACGGCGCGCCCGCCGACCCGGCCGATCGGGTGACCCTCGACGACACCGTGAGCACCGCGCTGCTCGTGCTACTCGAGACGATGACGCCCGCAGAGCGGGTGGCCTTCGTGCTGCACGACGTCTTCGCACTGCCCTTCCCCGAGGTCGCCGAGATCGTCGGCCGCTCCCCTGCCGCCGTACGACAGCTCGCGACCGCCGCCCGGCGCCGGATCGCCGACCACCGCGGCATCGTTGACCCGCCCGCTGAGCACGATGCGGTGGTCCGGGCGTTCCTCGCGGCCGCCGGCGGCGGCAACCTCGGCGCGCTCACCAGTCTGCTGGACCCCTCGGTCACCCTCCGCTCCGACGGTGGCGGCGTGGTGCGCGCGGCCCGCAACCCCATCGTCGGACCCACACGAGTCGCGCGGTTCCTGCTCGGCGTGCTGACGAAGAGGTCGACCTGGGCGCTCTCGGAGCGGGTCACCGCCGACGGACTCGGGTTCACCATGACCGACGGCGGCGAGGTGCACGCTGTGGTCAACCTGCGAGTCGCTGGCGGGCTGGTCACCGACGTGTGGATGGTGGTCAACCCCGCCAAGCTGACCGGCTGGCGCTAGCCTGGCGGCCGCACCCTGGCGGCCGCACCCTGGCGGCCGCACCCTGGCGGCCGCACCCTGGCGGCCGCACCCTGGCGGCCGCACTCTCGAAGGTGGTTCATACTACGAACCGTGTCAGCCTCGTCAGAGGCTGTCCTCGCGGACGTGGTGTAGTTGCAGCACGCTTCCCTTCCAGGGAAGGAGTCGAGGTTCAAATCCTCGCGTCCGCTCCACTTTCCTCACCCGGCTCGACTCGAGACGTTGTCGATTCGCCGGGATCAGACCCCACTGACAGCGCCCCTGCCGGTTCGCGTTTGAGGCGACAGCGTTGTCGGCATGCTGTCAGTGCCGCACTCGACCGGTCGGGCGCGGGACAGATCTCGGCGCGAACAGCGGGAAGTGCACGCACGATGTCGGGAGCTGTGCAGATCCGGTTCTCGAGGGCGGGCGCAGTCACATGGAACGTTGGGACAAGGTCGGACGGATTGCGGCGTACGGCGCTGCGGCAGCGATGACGCCGTACCTCGTGATCAAGGTCTGTTGGGTCGTCGGTTCGATGATCGGGTTGGCGCCGGGCGGCGACGGATACAGCACGGCCGGTTGGGCTCTGCTCAACACGGTGACGATCGGCATGGCGGCCGTCGGCATCGCTCTGGCGCTGGCCCTGGTGCGCCCCTGGGGCAACCGCGTGCCCGGGCGGGCGGTGATCTTCTGCGCCTGGACCGGGGCCGGCTTCCTGGTCTCGATCCTTCCGTACGCCGTGCTCAGCACCGTGATCGGAGCCGCCGATGGATCCTCGTCGGGCTCCGACGACGAGGGCGCGGCCTCACCTGGATGGATCGACGCTCTGCTGCAGTTCAGCTTCCTCGGCATGGGGCTCGGCCTGGCCATCGCCCTGCCGGCCTATCTGCGACGCAGGTGGCCCGAGCCATTCGTCGGCCCTGCGCAGGTCGTTCCCGGTGCGTGGTGGCCGATCGGCGCAGCGTTCGGCGTCGGTGTCGCCTGGCTGTATTGGGCGTTCGGCGGCACCGTGGGCATCGAGCACCCGGACGAGCGCGAGCTCAACGGCGCTCTCCTCAACGGCCTGAGCGGGTTGTGGGCAGTCGCCGGCGCCGCTGCCTTGTGGATGCTCGTGCGTGGGCGGCCGACCCGGGTGCCCCACCAGTTGCTTCTCGGGATCGCGTGGCTCGGCTCGGGGTCTCTCTTCGCGTGGAGCGCCTGGAAGCTGCCGCTGACGCTGGTAGTGGAGCTGGCCCAACCCGCCGACGTCACCCCGCCCGAGATTTTCGCGGTCGCGGCGACGCTGCACCTCGTCGCGGTCGTGGCAGGAGCCGGCATGCTGGTCGTTCTCCTTCGGTCGTTCCGGCGCACGGCACCAGCTGGGCCGGGCACCGCGGTGAGCCCGTCGGGCGACCCGATCGCGAGCGTCGACCCGGAGTGAAGGTTCGCCGACGAGTTCGAGGGAGTTTTCCGCATTTCTGAGACGTCACGGGGCGGACGAACCTATGGTCACCTTTGGATCGAAACGCAAGAGATGCCCATCTGGTCCGACCACCCGAAAGGAACTCTGACGTGGCGGAAACCGCCGGAATCCTCGCTTGGACCCTCGTCTCCGAATGCCCGATCCCTTCGGACGTGTCAGACCTGCTTGTCATGGGCGAGCAGCCAGTTGCTGCCTACAAGACCTTTCGCGACAGCGCGATCTTCACGACCAAGCGCCTCATCGTTCGCGACGCCCAGGGGCTGCGTGGCAAGAAGGTCGAGATCTATTCCCTGCCATGGGCCATGGTGAACATGTGGTCCTCGGAGAACGCCGGCGGGTTCTTGGACCACAACGCCGAAATCGAATTGTGGACTCGCGCGGGCCACATCAAGGTGAACCTGCAAAAGGGCATCGACATCCGGAAACTAGACATGCTCATCGCGCACAGCGTGCTGGGCTCCTAGGTCATCCAGTGTCCACCCCGTCGCCTGCCGGTTGGTACCCCGATCCATTCGGCCGCCACGAACGTCGATATTGGGATGGGACCAAGTGGAGCGAGCAGGTCGCGACGCAGGGCACCCCATCGATAGATCAGCCTGGCGTCAGGGCGTCAGTGTCAACTCCCGCCAACTCGTCGACAGCGAGTGCATGGCACCCAGACCCGTTCCGGCGGTTCGAGCTCCGCTACTGGGACGGAGCTCTGTGGACCGAACACGTCGTATCAGGCGGTCGCCAATCTACTGATCCGCCGGTCGCAATTGCGCCGCCGGCCGCTATGAATCCCACCCAGGGGCCGCCCCCGGCGTATCCATCCCCGGCCCCTGCCTATCCAGTCGCAGCGCCGACGTATTCAGTCGCGGGTCAGCGCTTACCAGCAACAAGTGGGCCACTGGCTGCGACTAACCGGCTGACCGACAAGATCCGGAACCAGGTCCAGAAGGCTGCTTTTGTCGATGCGTCCGGGAATCCAGACGCGGCGGTCTTTGAGGAGCCCGTCCTCGTCATCAACCAGAAGGGCAAACTCGTCGAACTACGCGCCGAGTACGCCATCTACAATCAGGAGGGCATCCAGGTCGCCGCCGTACGAGGGAAGCGGATGTCGAGCCGCATACAGGTGGTCGACATGAGCGGACGGTTGTTGCTCGATCTGAGACGTGAGGCCTCCGTCCTAAGCTCCAAGATCAGCATCAGTGGCGCAAACGGCGCCAGCGTCGGGCGAATCGTGACGTCACAGAGTTGGAAGCATGCCGACCGTGCCTTCAAACTTGAGCGAGCCGACAGCACACTGATCGGTGCTGTCTACTCAGAGGACCGTCAGCGTCACCGGGAGTTCAACGTCCAGGACGCGAACAGCAAGGTCGTCGCCAACATCAGTAAGACCCGGGCAGGGTTGGCCAAGGAACTGTTCACTAAAGGCGACAACTACGTTGTGGACTTCCCGGTCCCTTTGTCAGAGCCGCTGCGTTCTCTGACCATCGCGACCGCCCTCGTCATAGACACGGCATTCCACCAGAAATAGCTGCTCCGTGTTGTCCCAGGCACGATGACTTTCTCGCCCGCCGAGTTCGAGACCAACCGCTGGCAGGATCACGCCCGAGCACTACCGTGAAACATCCGTCCCGATCGGGGTAGACCAGAGCCTCCACGAAACCCGGGGCGATTTAGTGGGTACCACCGGGCAGTGTCGTCCCACGCCCAGCGGGGTCGGTCGACCTCACGCTCCCGCACGTACACCGCCAGCTCGGCAGCCGCGATCACCCGCTCCTCCGCGCCCTCGACCACGAGCATTCTGGTCATGAGCACTTTCCCACTGCGCGACTGGCGCCGCCGAGGAACCCTGGTGCCTGGCGTCAAAGCTGCGTGGGGCCTGCAGGTTCTCGCAACGCCCGAACACACTAGGCACGCATCAGTGCGTCGCCTTCTGCCAAGTCCGGCAGTCGTCGCGGGACACCATCAACGCGTGGGTGACCCCGGTCCAGCGGTCGCGGTCAGGCACGTGGAAGAGCCGGTAGACCTCGTCGCCGACCAGGAGTGGTGGCTCCGACACCCACCGGTAGCCGGGGTCGCGCTTCCAGCAGGACGCCGGCAGGTCCCGGCGCGGACTCGGCGGGAACCGGCCATCGACCACAACGGGCTCCCAGTGGACAAGGTCCGTGCTGCGGAACTGCCCGAGGTCGCCGGAGGCGTACAGCGTGTTGCCGGTAGGACCGTCGATGCAGGTGGCTTGGCCGGGGGTCACCCGGCGCTTGCTCCACGTGTCGCCGTGGTCGCGCGAGAACCGATAGTGGCCGGAGGACCCACAGTCGTCCGGGTTGGTCGCCTCCACGATGACAAGGGTGCCGTCGTCGAGCACGAGCGGGCCACGATAGCCGGAGTCCGGGTCCGGTGCCGTGGGAAGCGGCAGCTCCTCCCAGTCACGGGCACCGAACGCGGCCCTCCGTAGGGTGCTCGATTCGAACCCGACCATGTAGACGTAGTCGCCCTGCGCGTGGATCCAGCACTCGCCGCACGTCGAGAGGTAGCTCCAAGTGAGTCCGCCATCACTCGAGAACGCGACCCGCGGGTTTGCAGTATCGGCGGTGATGACCGCGATGATGTCCTGTTGACCGGGGCCCGGCGACAGCCGAGTGATTTCGGAGTCGGCCTTCCAGTGCATCGGAACGGCGTGCTGCAGCGTCCCGAGCTTCTGCCACCTACCCGACTCGCGCCGCCACAACGTCGCGCTACCTGCGCGAACCTCCTGGTCCATGGTGGCCATCACCAGCGCTCCACCCGCGTCGTACATGGCTGCGGGATGGTCGCCCCGGCCGGGAGACTGGAACTGCGCTGACGGCGTCGGCGTCGGAGTGGGCGCGACCGGAGATGGCGCCGAGTCGTTGCCGCGCGTCGTGACCAGGATCCCGGCGATCACGATCAGCACGGCGGCAGCTGCGGCTATGCCGGCCAGGACGCCGTACCGACGGCGACGGTCATGATTGGCCCGGGCGATCGCGCGGTCCAGGTCGCCGTACACGGGCACGTCCGTGGCGAGCTCGTCGAGGGCGGCGTGCAGGCCGTTCATGATTCCACTCCTTCGAGCGAGGCGACTGCTTTGGGGGCGAGCTCCCGGAGCCGTTGGAGCGCCAGCCGGGTCTGCGACTTCACCGTGTTCGCGCTGATGCCGAGGGCAGAAGCGGCCTGGACCTCGGTGAGGTCCTCGTAGAAGCGCAGCATCAGTACGGCGCGCTGTCGCGGGGTGAGCCGGGCGAGCGCATCGCGCAGCGTCAGCCGGGTGTCGACCGCGTCCGCCTCGTTGCCGCCGGCGTCGTCGGGTGGTGAGGCGCTCGGGAACTCGATCAGGCGGCGCCGGCGCCAGCCGTCGACGAACCTCGTGTAGAGGATCCGACGGACGTAGGCATCCGGATCGACCTTGCCCGACTTCTGCCAGCGCCGGACCAGGACCACGTAGGTGTCCTGCACCAGGTCCTCCGCTGCCTGGTGGTCGCCCGTGAGCAGGTATGCCGCTCTGGAGAGCGCGGCACCCCGTGTCGAGACGAACTGTCTGAGCTCGACCTCCCGGTCCATGGGACCACTCTCCTCGCTCGGAACCCCTTCATCCTTAAGAACGCAGGATCGGGCCACCACGGGTGGGGGCAATGAGAGCGAATCTCCGGAGGAGTCACGTGGCCAACATGGCGCCTCCGTCTCGGCGTCAGGGCAGGTCTGCCAGAACTCGACACTCGACCTTCTTGGGCAGCAAGCCGTCGATGCTCAGCATGTCGTCGAACTGCACCGTGCTGCCGGGAGGAATCGGGTCCGTGATCGTCGAGGACGAGCCGCCAACGATCTTCTTGCCATTGAGAAAGATGCACGACCAGGACGGCCATTCGACGACCTCGTCAGTCGTGTTGGTGACCCGTCCGCTGATCTCGTTGCCGTAGTCGCCCTTGATGACGTCGACACCTTCCATCTGCAGGATCACGCCCTTGTCGGAGAGCGGACCCTTCGGGCCGACATCGTCGCTGAACTCTCCGACGACCTGGACCTGCAGATCGATCGGCTTGGCCTTGAGGTCGAACCCGATCTGAAGTGGCGCCACAGGGACGGCCTCACCGGGACCGACGTAGGGCACTGTCTCCGTCGTCGTGTCGATGACCTCACCGTTGCCGCCGATCAGGTTGAACAGCACCTGCACGTCGTAGGCCGCAAGGTCGGTGTTGGCGTTGGTCAATCGCGCACCGGCTGAGGTGTAGCGGGTCCCGATCGAGTCGGTGCCCGTGGTGAAGCCACTCTCGATCACGAAGTCCTCGGGCTCACTCGGCTGCTCATCACTCTCGGTCGCGGCGGGCGTGGAGTCATCGGCCTCCGCGGAGTCGACCTCGGCCGCCAGATCCTCGGATTCGAAGATCTCGGCGTAGCCCTCTGCTTCAGACGGCTTCATGTTGCCGGTCACCCTCAGGAGCAGCTTGCCGCGAACCGTGTTCCACTCGCTGCCCAGCATGCTGCTGCCCGACTGCAGCGACTGGATGTAGTCGGAGCGCTCCTGTGCCTCCTTGCGAGAGGGCCACTCCTCGATCGTGGCACCACAGTCGACACCCGGGTCGTCGTCCGGACACTCGACGCGGGAGTCGAAGACCACCGTTGCTCCGACGTACCCGTTCGGCCTGCCGATCAGCTCGTTGGGGTCATTGTCCTCGTCAATCTCCAGGAGCCGGGTGATCTCCGGGATCTCCGACTGCAGGACCAGTGCCGCACTCTGTGCGGTGGGGACAGCGTCGTCGGAGGAGTCGTCGCCGCACGCGGTCAACGTGAGCACGAGAGCAGTCGAGACCGGGAGCATCTTGAGCATGACCGGGCCGTAACGGAAAGGTCTGACACCGCGACGTGGATTGGTCGAAGCAGCACGTGCGCTTCGCAGCGACTGTGTCATCAGACGCCGAGGACCGGGCGCTGGCGCATCTCGACGATCTCATTCGCCGCCCGGCACACCCGGGGCCAGTCCGCGCCGGGCACTATCTTCTGTGTCGGGTCGAACCACTGGTTGAGGTACGGCGGTAGCACGGCCTGGGTGCCACCCGTTTGTAGACCACCAGCGCCACCGACTCGGCCTCGAACTCACCCACCGAACGCGCAGGGCGACGTGCGGACCAGGGGTCGCTCGGGTCCGCGCCGACATGGCTGCAGAAGAGATGGCCCAGCTCGTGGGCCAGCGTCGCCAGCTGCTCGGTTGGCGAGTGGGCATCGTTGAGCAGCAGCTCGAACCGCACCGGAACCCTGAGTGATTCGGATTCGGGCGATTCGGATTCGGCCACCAGTTGAGCGACCCTCGTGGGCACCCGCTCGATGCACCCGGCCCTCGAGTAGCCGGCACGCATCGGGCTCACGCGGACGCCGTACGCCTTGGCCCGCTCGCAGTGCAGGTGGTGTGGCAGGGCGAGAAGGGGATGAACTCAAACTTCAGCATGTACGCGCTGGGACGCCTGACGCGCAACTCTTCCTCGAAGACCGACCGTCAGGACTCCGCTTGGCCCTGATGGCTAGAACGCGTTGGGGACAGGACGTGCGGGTCAGGCTGGCCAGTCGCGGAACATCTGCGCCTTCTGCTGGGTGTTGCGGGCGTGGTTGTCGATCGTGGTCTCGGAGACGTACAGCCTGCGGGCGACGTCGCTGTAGGTGAGGCCGTCAGCAATCAGGCGGAGCGCCTTGGTCTCCCCCTCCGTGAGCCGGAGCGGTTGCGGGACGCCCGGCCGCGACAAATCCTCGACGATCTCGGCCGCCACGCGCGGGCTGACTTCGGGCTCGGTCATCAGCACTCCGGGTCGACGTCCGTGATCTTGCCGGGCGTGCCGCCGTCGCCGGTCTTCTGGTCGGTGCCGGACTGCACCACCCAGAGCCGGTCTTCGTAGGCGGTGAACTGGCCGACGTACTTGGAGTCGGCGTCGTAGCAGCCCATCGTGACAACGGCGACGATGGAGTCCCCGTCCTCGCAGCCCTCGTAGGTGTTCAAGTCCAGCGTCTCGCCGACCTCCCAGACGTCAGAGCACGCCGGGGTGCCCGACGACTCGTCGTCGCCGCCGCCGCGGCTGTCGTCGCCGCAGGCCCCGAGCCCGAGCAGTGCCAGCACGACGAGCGGCAGAACGGTCTTGTTCATGGGTTCCTCCCTAGGTTGGTCGGTGGCCTCATCATGCCCCGGATCGGTACCGCGAGAGGGCGAGTTGCTTGCTCCGTGGGGAGCACTTCCCGAGCAACTCAGCGCCCGGTACCGGGCGGCGGGCCAGGGGGCGGCCGTGGCCCGCACGCACGCGACGAGGTGGGGCAGTGGCTGCCCGACCAGGAGTTCTCGCGCTGCCTCGGCGTCGACACGTGCTCCATCGCGAAGGGGTTGGCCAGCTCGGTCGGCAACGGCCGCGAGTTGTCGGCGCGCCCTCGGTCTGCGACACGTCGAAGGCTAACCGAAGCGGACCGCCGCGGTGGAGCAGGACGATGGGGTGCTCCCCCTCTTGGATGGTGCAGCGCCACTTCTGCTCCCACTTGGTGTGGACAACAGGAGTCTGGCGTGCGGCGTCCAGGAACCACCGTGGCCGGTCGGTCAGAGGCGCCTGCCGCGGCGCCGAGACGACCAGCCCCATGTTCAGCTCGAACTGCGTTCCGTCCGTCGAGGCGTTCACAGCAGCAACCCCTTGCCGCGGTAGCTGCTGTCGACCACCACACGGTGGAGCGGCACCTCTTGTTTCTTGAACGCCTGCACCGCGGTGACCAGCGCACCGGGGGCACCTGGCACTCGGCCGAGTGCGTCCCGGGCCGCATCCGTCGGGGCGGCGAGCCGGAGCCGGTGTCTGGAGGCGGCGACCCGACTCAGGTGCACGTCGTGCACGGCGTCGACCAGGACGCTGGCGGCCAACTCTTCTGACTTCGCGATCTCGCCGAGCCAGAGTCGCCGCAGGCGGACACTGACCGCGGCAGCTTCAAGGGTCTTGGGCATGTCACGATTCCTACAGGGACCCACCGACATCGCTTATTCAGGATGGAGGGCTGTGAAAGTCAGCGGAGATCGAGTGCCAAGGGATCGTCGAACAAGCGGCCCGGCACGATGCTGGCTGTCGCCGGCATCGAGCAGACCAGCCATCAAGCCTGCCGCGAGACGAGGAGACTCTCGGGACTAGCTGCCCATGTGCTCCGTGCGGCAGCGTTCCCCGTGCGTCGGGCGGATTAAAGAAGTTCTGGACGCCGGGTTGACGAACCCCTTTTCTGTGTGTCATTCTAACTAACTTTGCAGTTGCCGCGCCAAGCAATCGCAAACACAAATGGTGGCTCGACACGAGGTCGTGCCACAAGCACCGGAGCACTCCGTCCCGGGCTGAACAACTCCAAGGAGAAAGAGATGCAGTACATCAACATCGCTGGCGCGGCGACCCTCACGGGAGTCGGTCTCGGTTGCCTGGCGGCTGGCGTCACCCTCTGGCAGCGCGCCGGCGTGGACCTCGCCCTAGTCGCACGCACGATCCGAGCGATCAGCGCGTAGCGCCGGGGCCGACTGCGCCGGACAGCCTGGTCGTTCTCCAGATTTCTGTCGGAGACCACCACTAGGCTTCGAGCAGTCGGTCGAACCCGGTCACTTCGTCCCATCCGCGCCGCAAGGCACGTAGTCGAACGTCGCTCCAAATAGGCCGATTCCCAAGAGGAGACCAGTCATGACCACTCAGTTCAACGCGTCCGATTTCACCGCCTCAAAGGCCAAACCACTCCCTGTCATCCTTCTGCTCGACACCAGCGGCAGCATGCACGGCGCCAAGATCAGCTCGCTGAACGACGCTGTCCGAAAGATGCTCGGGACCTTCACAAAGGAGGAGTCGCAGGCCAACGAGTTCCTCGTCTCCGTCATCACCTTCGGCGGCACCGCATCCCTTGCCCACCGCCCGACCCCTGCGTCCGAACTCGCGTACGGCAACTTGGGCGCCGACGGTGGCACCCCACTGGGCGCAGCGATCGACGTGGCCAAGTCGCTGATCGAGGATCGGGAGCAGACGCCCGGGCGCGCCTACCGGCCTCTGGTCGTCCTCGTCTCCGACGGCGTACCTACCGACTCGTGGGAGAGCAAGCTGGACCAGTTCATCCAGGACGGGCGCTCCGCCAAGTGCGATCGCATGGCCCTGGGAATCGGCCGCGAGGCCTATGAGGGTCAGGGACGCGCTACGTTGGAGCGATTCATCGCCGGGACCGAACACCAGGTCTTCGAGGCCAAGGACGCTGGCGAGATCCATAACTTCTTCAAGTTCGTCACGATGTCGGTGGTGACCCGCGGTCTCTCGCAGGACCCCAACGCCATCCCGAAGGATGCCGAACTCAAGCCTCCGACGCCTGCGGCCGCTACGCCCGCAGAAGCGCCGGCCCCTGCGGAGCCCGACGCCGCACCCGCACCAGCTGCCACCACTGAGGACGAGGACAGCTACTGGTAATGAGTAGCGTGTGGCTGGTCTGTGACACCTCAGGGAGCATGACCGAAGGCGGAAAGCGCCTGATCATGCGCGGTCTTGTGCGCCAAGTCGAGCAGTTCCTTCGGCTCGGCTACGGACCAAAGAAGGCCCTGAAGCTCGTCCTCTGGGGCGATGAGGCGACCAGCCATTCCTGGTACCCGGGCGACGATGTCCCCGTCGAACTCTTTGAGTGCAAAGGATCGGCGGATGGCGAAGCGCTGATCGGGCTCCTCGGTTCGCGGGCGGACGACGTCTTCCTGCTCCTTACCGACGGCTTCTGGCCGCATGAGTCCAGGTCCGCGATCAAGCGGTGGAAGGACTCGATCCGACCCGACGCCCTCAGGATCATCAAAGTCGGCGCTGACGCGAACCCGAAACTCAAGGGCGATGACGTCTTCGATTCTGAAGACTTCTTCAGCGTGATGGACGGGTGGTTGGACACGTGACTACCTCAACAATGTGGAAGAGTTTCGGAGCCAGCGTCATTGGCCCAGGCCACATCGTCACCGGGAAGCCCAATCAGGACTCTTGGGCGTCCTTCCACCACATCTGGGGCGACGGGATCGTCGTGTCGGATGGCTTGGGCTCGAAGGCGCTGTCCGACTTCGGAAGCAAGGCAGCTTGCAGAGCAGTCGAAACGGCCGCGCGTCTGTTCGCAAGCGCTACGGCCGCTGGGACTCGTCCGAATCTGCTGGAGGACATTCGTAACGGTTGGCTTGAGTCGATCGCTCCACTCGACCCCAAAGACGCTTACGCCACCTGCATATTCGCCTTCCACGTCGGGGACGGCATCGTGCGGCTGGGGCTGCTTGGTGACGGGTGTGCCGCCGTCGTCACGGAGGACGGGACTGTGAAGTCGCTCTCAGACGACAAGACAGTCGGCTTCTCAAACCTGACCAACGCGCTAACGCCTGCCACGAGTGAAGCTCAGTGGTCGCTACTTGAGGTCCCAGAGTCGGAGTGCGAGGCCGTTGTGCTTTGCACCGATGGGGTGTCCGACGACCTTCACGACGTCGATGGATTCATGACGGGATTTGTAGCTGCCCATCGCGGTCTTGCCCGGGCAACGGCGGCACGTGAGGCGCTGACGATGCTCGAAGACTGGCCGGTGCCCAAGCACAGCGATGACAAGACCATCGCTGTGCTTCTCCGCGAGGTGGTCTCCGATGAGTGAGAGCACCTTCGCTCGGAGGGGCAAGCTCCTGGACCAATACGGCAACCGCTACGACCTCAAGGATGAGTTGGCGCGCGGTGGCCAAGGTGTCGTCTACCGAACCAGCGACGCGGACCTCGCGATCAAGCAGCCCCTCGGTCCGGACGGAGAGCCCGACCGATCTTCAGACCTTCAGCAACATTTCCAGAACGTCCGCTGTTTGCCGCTTCCGCCACGCATCCTCGTTTCACTTCCGCTTGCCGTGCTCCGGGATGAGCCCGGGTACGTGATGAAGCTCCTCCGCGGGATGACGCCCTTCGGAGCCTTTGAGCTGAGCGGCGACATGCGAGAGAAGCTGGCAGCCGAACAACTCCCTGGCTGGCTGGCCGGCATCAAGGACAAGAACACCGCGCTGCCGCTGGTTCACTACGCCAAATCTGGCTCAACGAAGCGACGGCTGCTTGCGCTCTCGAGGGTGGCGGCGATTCTCGCACGCCTGCACGCAGCGGGACTTACGTACGGCGACGTCTCTCCCAATAACTGCTTCATGGGCTGGGGCGACGCACCGGACGTATGGCTGATCGACGCCGACAACTTGCGCTTCGAGTTGGTCCGTGGCGGTAGCTCGGTCTTCACCCCGCGCTATGGCGCACCCGAGATCGTCCAGGGCACTGACCGCGCACGGCCACGCACCGACGCATGGGCGTTCTCGGTGATGGCGTTCGAGACTCTGGCACTTGTCCACCCATTCATCGGTCAGAAGGTTCTCGATCCTGACGATGAGGAAGGTGGCTGGGATGCGGAGCCAGTTGCCGAGGGAGCTCCGGTCGACTTGGACGAGCAGGCGTACGCCGGATACCTGCCGTTCGTCGACGACGAGAACGACGACTTGAACCGCGCCGTCAGTGGACTCCCTCGCGGTCTCGTTCTCACGGCTCAACTCGCCAAACTGTTTCAGGAGACGTTCGGCGCCGGCCGGACTAAGCCTTGGCGGCGCCCTGCGATGGCCTACTGGGCACTGGAGTTGACCCGGGCACACGACCAGTCGATCTCCTGCCCAGCCTGCTCGATGAGCTATCTCGCCGAGTCCCACGAAGCCTGTCCCTACTGCGGCTCGCACAGGCCAGCCCTCACCATTGCCAAGACGGCCCGCTGGCAGATGGTCGTGCCGTCAAAGGGTGACGAAGTCAAACTGCCCCACCGCCTGTTCCATCCCTTCTCCCTCGAACTAAACGGGAAGACGGAGTACGAAGCACGAATCGACTTGAGTCGCCGTTCGGCAATCCATGTGCGCGGAACTGAGCAACTGCCTGCTGGCCTCAACTTCGAGTTTTTGGAGGAGGTCAAGTGAAGTTTCACGAGATACCCGTCGAGCAGTTGTCGCTGCGCGTCAAGAGCACCGACAGTTCTCTTGATGGCCTATTCGCCCGGCACACGCGCCCAGTCCCCGTAGCCAACGTCGCGGCCAGCGAGGCAGAGAACTCCTTCGACCTCGCGCTCGCTGACTCATGGGTGTCGGTCACCCCCACCACAGAGGCCGACGCCGTTCGCCTCATCCGAGAGTTGAGCCTCGGCAGAGCCATGCTCGCCCAACTCTCGGGGGCGGCCCCCGACGGCAGCGTCGAGTTGCAGATCGTCTTCTTCACGGGCTCCGTGGTCTACATGGGCAATCTGGAGATCGGCGTCGACGAGTACGTCGAAACGGGCGTCAACCGCATCGCGAAGCGAAACGTCCGCGACGTCCACTCCTGGCTCGAGGAGCGATGCTCGTTCGCGCACCTTGGTGAGTCGTACTTCTTCATCACCGCTGGCGCGGCCATCGAGGAGGCCCTGTCGGTACCCGATGATGCCGCGGCCCCCCAGCCCAGCACCGATGATGCCCACGAGACTGCTGTCGATGTCGACTCGGAAGAAGCACCTGTCGTGGAAGTCGGAATTGGACGACACGGCGAACCGAGTCTCAAGAACTCGTTCTGCGTCACTGGCAGCGACATGCGGTTCGTGGCCACCACGACGTCGCTACCCGGTGGGACGTCCATCTACGTTGCCAAGAAGCTCACCGCACACCAGCAGGCATCTGACAAGACGATCCTCCTCGCGAAGGGAAGACTAACCTTCCTGGACTGGACCAGGACCGGACAAATCCAGTTGCAGGCAAAGGCCCAACTCGCCGTACTCACGGCCGATGAGTCGAGCTACCTTAAGAAGTGGGACGAGTTCGGCGATCTGGAAGGAGAGATCCTCCTCGATACTGCGCGCGAGTTCGGCGCGATCGAGTTCTCGGATGCTGAGCAAAACCGCGACGGCACCACCGACGTGCGTGTCATCGAAGCAACGGACGCCGGCTTTGAGGCATTGGCGAATGGACAGCTGAAGGATCTTGAGGTCGTAGCGTCGCTGCCGGAGTACATCACCAACCCCGACTTCACCTTCTCGGACTTCTCAGCCGGACTCGAAGCGAGTCTGCAAACGAAGCAGGACCGAGCTACGCACCTCGAAGTCGGTCGCTACGACCGCCAGACGAAGAAGCTCACACTCAAGGCGGAGGCCCTACCGCCGGCGGGCACTCTTGTCATGTCGATGGCTGGGGACGTGGCTCAGATCAAGCGGCGCCTCCAAGCCAGGAAGGCGATCCTTCAGGGCCGCTCGGCGAATCCGCAGCTCGGCTTGCTCGTCGAGGAAAAGGGCGAGATCACATCTCTGCGCCCGCCACAGAAGATCAAGCCCCTGACAGCGTTCGTGCGCGAGAAGGTCTTCAACAACCCGCCGACATCGCGGCAGGAGCAAGCGATCCGCGTCGCGCTCAATACTCCAGACATTGCCGTGATTCAGGGGCCACCCGGCACAGGCAAGACAACAGTGATCGCGGCCATCTTGGAGCGGCTCAACGAGATCTCCGCGAGGGCAGGAGTCCGGGGCCAAGGCCAAGTCCTACTCAGCGGATTCCAGCACGACGCTGTCGAGAACATGATCGACCGCATCTCCCTCAACGGCATCCCCGTTCCGAAGTTCGGCAAGCGCTCTGGCTCTGTGGTGGATGACTTGAATGCCTTCGAGAAGAACCTTGAAGAGTGGTGCGGCCAGATCGCCCAGGAGCTCAGGGCGATGAACCCTCAAATCGCTGAACTGGAGGAAGAGGCCGCAGTCAACGACCTCTACAAGCAGTACCTCAAGACCCCCACGCACAAACTGGCGACGACCCTCGTCACCCGCATCGCGGACATCGATTTCGCCATCCTCGGCGAGAAGTTGTCACGCCAGGCAGTCAATCTCAAGAAGCGTCTCGCTGCGCAAGCAGCAACTGGGGAGGACCCGGGCCGCCACCTCTCGGCAGCACAACGCATCAGAACTCGCCCCGAGAGTTTCGCCGACGACGGTCCGGAACGCGCGGAGGACGCCTTGGTCGACCTCGAAGACGTACTTGAGCAGCAACAATGGTCGCTGCTTGAAAGGGCCGGTAGCTGGAACACCGACCGCGGAATCCCTCCGTTCCTCGGCGACCTCGCACAACTGAAGCGTGCCCTTCTGGTTCAACTCACTGCGCCACCGGTATTCAAGGTCGAGAAGTGGAACGATGAGGTTCTCGACCTCGCCGACAGAGCGATCTCGCGCGTGAAGAGCAACGGCTTCACCGCCAAGGACAAGAAATCTGCTGCCTTGGCCGGGTTCCTCGCCGAGTTGGAGAACAACCCCTTCGGCATGGTCGATGCGGTCTCCGAGTTCAGTTTCGCGTTCTCCGCGACGGTGCAGCAGAGCGTGAACAAGGAGATGCAGAACCGCAAGGGCATCGCCGGCCCGATGAGTGACGACAGCCTGGAGTACGAGTACGTCATCGTCGACGAGGCCGCGCGCGTATCACCGCGCGATCTGATGATCCCGATGTCGCAGGGCAAGAGGATCATCCTCGTGGGCGACCACCGCCAACTCCCTCACATCATTGACGAGGAAGTCGCCAAGCGCATGGAGGAAGGTGAGAACGACACCGACGAGAACGAGTGGCTGAAGCGGTCGATGTTCCAGTACCTCTTCTCGGAACGACTGAAGGCCCTCGAAGATGCCGACGGCATCCCGCGCCGGGTGAACCTCGACAAGCAGTTCCGCATGCACCCCGAGTTGGGTAGTTTCGTCAGCCGCAACTTCTACGAGGCGTTCGACCGAACCGAAAGGTTCGAATCCGGCTTGCCAGCATCTGCGTTCGCGCACAACCTCCCCGGCACGGACAACAAGCCTGCGATGTGGCTCCCTGTGCCTGCCGACCGAGGACCGGCTAAGAGACTCGGGACAAGCTGGATTCGCCAGCCGGAGATCGACGAAATCTGCCGACAGCTCAGTGGGTGGATCGAGTCTGAGGAAGGGGCCGGTCTCAGTTACGGAGTCATCTCTTTCTACAAGGCTCAGGCCGACCGAATCCGAAGTGAACTCAAGCGTCAACTCGGTGAGGTCGCCGACGACGATAGGAAGATCCGCGTTGGAACCGTCGACTCATTCCAGGGTATGGAGTTCGACGTCGTCTTCCTGTCTGTCGTCAGAACGGTGCCGCCGAACTGGAATCCCCGCGCCCAGGAACCCGCGCGACAGGCCCTCAGCCTCTTCGGTCACCTGTGCCTCTACAACCGCTTGAACGTATCCATGAGCAGGCAGCAGAAGCTGCTAGTCGTGGTCGGCGACCCCTCCCTCGTTACCCACGAACTTGCCGCTGACTTCATCCCCGGTCTGGTCGATTTCTATCGCCTCGCTGGCAGCACGAAAGCACTCAAGGCTGCGACCCGCCAGTCCGCAGGTGAGGCCGAGCAGTTGGCACCGGCGGTCAACCTGGAAGCGCCCATAAGGCCTGCCAAGGGTGCCCTCGGGCGACTCTTCGGCCGAGGAGATGGGTGATTCATCGTGGCGACACGAACTCTCGACTACGGCACAAACACCCCCTTCTCTGGCGTGTTTGGACGTCCCCGCAACTTGGCCTGGCCGGTCCACGCCTACCGCATCACCATCCCTGCGACGGTCAAGAGTGGACAAGGACAGCTCAACCCTTTCGAACGAGTCATCCTCAGCATGATCGACGCCGTCGGCGGCCGCGATGAGTTGGCGCTCGCCGACGAGACCCGCATCCCGGTCGATCTGGTCCGAAGCGTCGTTCTCAGATTGCGTGATAGAGGACTCATCGACAGCGACAACCGGATCATCGACCGGCAGCGTCGCAGGTGGGAAAGCGACCAACGCGAGGACGTCTACACCTCGGCGCTGGCGTTCCGCGAGCTTGTGGGTGGCGAGGTGCTCCCCTTCGTGCACGTCTTGGATGCCAGTAACCCGATCAAGACCAAGGACACTCACCAGAAGGCTAGGACCCTTCAAGCAAAGTACAGCGCACGCAGTCTGGGCGCTCCGTCCACTCGCGAGGTCATTGACGCGGTCACCCAGATGATGAAGCGGGTCCAAGAACACGGCCACGATGCGCGGATCCCGACGATCGACCAAGTTCGAGTGGAACGTGAACCCGAGGACTACCTGCTCGATTGCCGGATCGCCGTCCAGACGCGCGATGCAGACTTCCGGATTGCAGACCCGTTCGGAGTAGGTTTCTCTCGAGCCCTAGAAGGCGTGTTCGCCGGCAGCTTGACCGACGACGAGAGCCTCCAGTCATGGATGACCAACTGGCTCCAAAGTTTGGTCAACCCCAGGCCGGACGACAGTGAGCGGTCGAGGGCCAGCGGTCCGTACGACACTCCGGAGAACCGTCGCCGTTACCCGAATCTGGTCCAAGCGCTCACTCCCGCACCGGGTGCGAGTCACCGGTCAGTGACGGACATCTACGCCGCACTCGAATGGGCTCTCTTCTACATCTGCGAAGCCAACAACCCCGCCATTGCCATTCGCCAACTCAGCGCCGAGACAGGGCCCGAGTACTCGGAGCGACTGTCGCAGGTAACGGCCTCAATCGGCTTTGCGGTACCTCCGCACGGATTCCGTCCCATCCCCAAGGGCAAGTTCGATGACTACGAGAACCGGAAGTCGGAGATGGAAACCGTCCTCGCCATCGCACTACTCCAAACAGAATTTGACGAAGAGCATCCGATGCACGCGCTCGCCGCAAAACACCCTGACTTCATCGTTCGTATCCGGTCCTTGGCGAGTGACCGGGGAGTTCGAGCGCATGGCGCCCGCGTCACACTCACGACTGACGTGGAGCTCGGCTCGGATGCATTCATTCGGGGTGCAATCAGCACCATCCTGCCAGCAGTCAGGTTCGATGAAGGAGCCCCGTTGCCGCCGATTGGCTCCCTGGCCGACCTCCTCTTGGATGCTCGCACAAGCTTGCTGGACGCCTTCGGGTATCAGTCGTTCGCCAAGCTCGGCCCGGACACCCAGAACGCGCTGCTCAATGCCGAGAAGTCCTGGCTGAATGCAACGGACGGCGACGACGCCCGCGAGTTTGTCGGAAGCTTCTACGCGGCGCTGCAGGGTGTCCTGCGTGGTTTCCTTGGTGGAGCCGCACCGCTCGGATTCACGGAGGGTGACTACAAGAATGCCGCGCGCGACCGCGCCCGGCAGGCCGGACTCGGCGACCTTCCTCAAGGGATCGCGTCAGTGAACCCACGACGGATTCGTGATGCCTTGCAGGGCACGGATGTCTCCGTGGGCGCTTCAGTTATCGCACTGCTGCTGACGAGCAGCGAGAGGCGTCTGGCGGATCTGGCCCGCTATCAACGAACCTTCCTAGCCGATATCGCCGCGGTCCAAGAGCGACGGGGCCACGGCAACGAGCCCGTACCCATGTCAAAGGCTGCTGCGACGAACCTCCGCAGGACCGCCATCACTACGCTCGTAACGCTGCTCGATCTGACGAACGAGGACTGACGAAAATGACAGACGAACCCCAAGAAGAGGCGACCACTGAGCCTGTCGACGAGACGGCAGGTGACGCTCCTTTGGACTCTGACGTCGATACCATCGTCGAAGAAGCCCGACAGGCAAGCGAGCATCTCCGTCTCGTCCAAAACGGACACCGCGAGGGGCTGGAGCAGGTCAGGGCTCTCCTTCAAGACGCCGACGGCATCACCGGAATCACAGGCGATCTCCTTGCTGAGCTCACGCGGACAGCAGACGCAGTTACGGCGGATCGCCAGCGGTTAGAGCGCGAGAAGGCAGCCTTGGTGACGCGAGCACTTGCCGTGTCCCAGGCCGAGCATCAACGCGACGAAGGCTTCGCAGAGCAGCGCGCGATCGTTGAGCGCGAACTTGCGGAGCGTAGGGCATCCGCCCTTGCCGCTGTGGAAAAGGAGCTGGCCGAGGCGAGGTCAACGCGGCTGGCCGAGGTCACCGCTTCCGAGTCCGCTGAGCGTGAACGCATCAAGGCCGAGATCGCCAAGGAGCGCACCGACTGGGACGAAGTCCGGACTCCGCAGCAGGAGGACCTCAAGCAGCAGCGGGACGAGTTGGAGAAGCAGAAGGGTGCTATCTCCGCCCTCCAAAGCGTGTTGGAGGGGCGGCGAGTTGCGCTCGGCGGCGAAGAGCTCGACCTCGAGAGCCGAACACAGCGCCTCATGCGACAGATCCAAAAGCGTCGCGACAACCTCGACGAGGACGTTGCGGCATTCGTGACCGAGGAGCGAAGGTCGTTTGAGACCTCGCAACAGACTGCCGCCGAGGAGGCTGCCAGGCTGCGTTCCACCATCCAGTCCCAGACGTCTTTACTCGGAGCGTTTGAGCACCTCCAGCAGCAACTCGGTGGACGTGAACCAGGCAAAGTCATCCTGGAGCTCAACGAAAAATCGGACGAGATCAAGCGTCTGACCGAAGAGTTGGCGACCCGTCCCACTGAGGAAGCCCGCGCTCGATTGGGCGCGATGGAGTCAGAAAATCGCACCCTCCAGAATCGAATCGACCAACTCGCATCCGAAGTCGCACAGCATCAGGCCCTCGCTGCCCAGGCCAATGATCTCAAACTCAAGAACAGCAACCTCGATGCGGCAAACAAGTCCCTTGAGCAGAAGGCCAAGATCTTTGAAGCGGCAGCGAACGAGGCCGAGACGGAACTCAACCGCCTACGCGCGGCCTACGAGCGACCCGCCGACGTTGAGGCACGGTACGGGGAGATCGAGCTCCCGCGGATCAAGGTCGAAGACATCAACCTGGATACCCAGGGTGACATCAGCGAGTCTGAGTGGCTCCGAGGTGTTGCGCAGGAGTGCGACAACTACGGCCTCCACTTCAACTCGCGCATTCTCAAGGCATTCCACACCGCTCTCAAGACTGCTGAAATGTCCCCGTTGACCGTGCTCGCCGGTGTATCTGGCACCGGCAAGTCCGAGTTGCCTCGCCTGTACTCGCACTTCGGTGGCCTGTACTTCGAGCCCCTTTCGGTCCAGCCGAACTGGGATAGCCAGGAGTCGATGCTCGGCTTCTTCAACTCGATAGACAACCGGTTCGATGCCCAACCAGTCCTTCGCTTCCTTGCCCAGAGCCAAAAGCGTTGGGCTGCGGCTACGGATGAGCACGACGGGTACCCCGGTCTAGCCGGCGCAGTGTGTTTGGTGCTCCTCGACGAAATGAACCTTGCGCACCCCGAGCTCTACTTCGCGGAGTTCCTGAGCAAGTTGGAGCAACGACGCGGCAAGAAGAAGGCCGACGTCCCCACCCTGCCGGTCAAGATCGGTGCTGGCATGGAGCCCTATGAGCTCCAGCTCGGTCGCAATGTCCTGTGGGCGGGAACGATGAACCAGGACGAGACCACAAAGTCACTGTCAGACAAGGTTCTGGACCGAGCCAACGTGATTCTCTTCCCGAGACCAACCGACCTGAAGCGCCGCCAGAAACTCACGCCACTCGACGCTAGGAATCGTGGCGACAACCTTCCGATCAAGACCTGGCAAAGCTGGTTGTCGCAGGGAACCTCGTTCACGACCGAAGAGTTCCAGCCCTTCAAGTCTTTCTTGGAGGAGATGAACACTTCGCTGGCCGTTGCGGGCCGCGCAATCGGCCACCGAGTTCTTCAGTCTGTCGAGTTCTATATGTCCAACTACCCCGACGTGAGAGAGGCCGGCGAGGACAACGTCAAGAAGGCCCGAGCAATGCACGTCGCCTTCGAGGACCAGCTCGTCCAGAAGGTGATGCCGAAACTCCGTGGAATCGACACCCGCGGCAAGGCCAAGAACGAGTGCCTCGACCCGATCCGGGGCCAACTGATCGCTGGAATTGGAGGCAGTGGCTTCAACCTCGGTGAGGACTTCGATCTCGCGTTGGAACTCGGATACGGCCAGTTCATCTGGCAGTCCGCGAACTACATCAAGGCCGACGTATCTGATGAACCTGAGTGAGGTCTACCGCGCCAGGGGTGAGGACAGCGAAGCCGGAGCGCAAGCCCGGCTCCTACTCGACCAGCAGCACTGGTTCGCCTCCATCGCCGAGTTCGATCCGAGAACCGGCGACGCACTTCCACTCGGATTCGATGACGTCGTCCACCGGATAGCCAACCGACCTGAATCGACAGAGATCCGTGACCGGTTGTGGCGAATCATTGACCACTGCCGCTTGTCGATTGAACACATCTTCGCGGCCCTGAGCGAGAACCCTCGGCGTGAACAGGCGTACCTCCCGATCCGCGACGTGAAGGAGCTCAACGCCACCAGCTTCATCGCGCTGAGTCGCCGTCCCGGTCGCAACATCCGCGAGAAGCTGGCCGGCAAGCCCTACATGCAGGCAGTACGCCGGTACCAGTCCGTTGACCTGCCCCAGAACCGACTGGTCAAGGAGTTCGTGACTCGACTTGCAGACCTCCTTGAGTTGCGCATGCGGTATCTGGATCACGAGGATGACCTCCTCGGCGACATCCACCGCTGGCTCCGCACCGACGAGGCTCAGGCAATCGGCCGCTGGGACAACCTCCCGCCGAACAACACCTTGCTGTCCCACCGTGACTACCGCCGTGTTTGGCACGCGTGGCGGTGGCTCCAAGTGCTGGACGACACGATCGAGCGCGACTTCAGCCAGCTCGACGCCCGAGCCGTCACGGTTACCACTTGGGACACTTTCGGGAAGGCCTACTCCGAAGCCAAGACCTTGTTCGGAGACATGCCGGTCCTGTTCGACTATGACTCCTTCGCGATCGAGCCTTGGCGTGAGCCCGTCCTCCGCGTAGCCGAATCGACCAGCCGACCGGACCGCAGCAGGGCTGCCGTCAACAGTCCAGTCTGCGTCGACCTGACCTACCTGCGCCCGCGCTTCGCGACCATCGGTTCGCAGGCACCGTCAACATCGCCCGAGACGTACCTGTGGCAGCGCTGGCGGAGCGGCAACGATTCCGTGGACCTCGAACTCTTCAGAGCTGACATCGCATTGCTAGATCCAGATGCGACATCGCTTTCCGTCGCGGACCTGTTCTTCTCCCAGGATGCAGACCCGTCACAGCTGGACTCGGCAGCACACGCATTCGCTCGCAAGCTCAGCAAGACGTTCACCGCTCCCGCCCTGCTCTGGCTGGTTCCCGACTTCCTCAACGACTTCCAACTCCAAGTCGCGCGACGCAACATCAACGCGAGATTCGCGAAGGCCGAACCCCTGCCACGCTCGGTGGCGGCGGTGTTCGACCAGATCGACCACGCGAAGATCAAGAGTGCTGGATTCCAAGTCGTTGTCGTAGACCAGACTGGGGGAACGACATACGCGACCAAACTAATCGCGCGTTACGACGCGGACCTCCTAGAACGCGTTCCCCAGACACGTGGGTTCTACTGGGAACGCTCACCTCACGTCACCCTTCAGCACGACAGCACCGGCTACGACGCGCTAGCGGAAATCCCCCGCGTCGACAGGGACGGTAACTGGAACGACCAGACTTCGATGATCGGGCTCCAACGTGTCTCTGAGGAAGCCCTCCGTCGGCATCCACAAGTCGGCAAGTTCGACGTCTGCATCACGATCCCAGAGAGCCCAGTCCGTGGCGGCGTTCGCCTCCACGAGCTTCAGCTGCGAACTGGCGACATCCCCCTCTGGCGTGATCACATCCCCGAACTCTCCATCAAGGTCTTCAAGGACCGGCGATACGAACCGTTCTTCCTGGTCGACCGCGACACCACAATCCGACCCGTCAGAGGGGTCGCCGTTCCGATACCTGTCCCAGAGCGGTTCACGCTCCCCGCAGGCAAGGCGTACTACCAGTTCCCGCTCTTCCAAGGACAGGAGCCAGACGACCTGGGCTACGTTGCGCGGCTCGAATCGCCCGTCTTCCCGCTGGCCGCCGACGTCACCTGCCGACTGACCGTGACGTACACGTACGGCGCAGACGATCCGTATCGCGTGGTCTTCGAACCAATTGACGGCTCCTTCAAGCCAGTGCAAGTGAAGTGGCGTCCCAAGACCGAAGAGATCATCACGGACGCGCCCGCTCCGGGCTATCCGTGCCCACTGACGTGGGCAGAACTTCAGCACCACTACTACGCCCAGAAGGACCGGTGGAACGACTACCTCGACTGGGTGACGTCTGCGACGACCCGCCTGCTGGATGACATCGAAAACCCTACAGTCACCGAGTCGCGGCGACTGTCAGGAAGAATGGAGCGAGACTGGATGGAGGATCGAAACGGCAAACACTTCACCTTCGCTGGTGGGGTGTTCCTGCACGAGACCGCTCTCCGTGACGGCTTGCGTAGTTCCGACCTAAGCAAAGGGGATTTGCTCTACTACGACCTCACCGAGTCCGCGGACGGTCGCCCAGCTGCGCGCAACGTATCAATTCACCCCACCACCACAAGGCAGCGCAAACCCGTCGACGCGGGGAGAATCCGCGTCGGGCTCTACGTTCCGTACATCAAGGCCTGGGGTGATTCGCGATCCCTCTCGGACCCGGATTGCCCCTCTAGTTTCAGAACCCTGATCACCACTCTTGTACCTCGGCTGGACCGGGCGATGCGCGCAGGGTCCACGCCCATCGAAGTCCAGCGCGAGATCAGGTTCTTGCTCTGCTGCATGCACCGCGACATGCCCGAATCAGTCAGCCGCGACCTAGCAGCCGGAACCACCGCGAGCCTCCTCGACGAACGGGCTTATGCGTTCGCCCTTGGCGATCTGTCAGACGACTGGCAATACAACGTCTTTTTGGAGATCTGGAATCGCGCGGACGCGCAGATGTTGTCCATCCTGGCTCAGGCCATCTGGCGGACGGAGAGCTTCGTTCGGGTTTTCGACCAGGAAGCGCTCGAGTGGCTCGGAGAGAACCTGCTCGCCGCGATGCGCCAAGCCAACTCCGCCAAGCGTCCGGGCAAGGGCGACATCTCGCGACTCACCCAGTACTGCGAACTCCTCCTCGGCCTATTGCGCAGCCGTGATTCGGATCTTCCGGTCGTGCGACTGATCTTTCAGCCGCATCAGGAACTAACAAAGAACTTCGCCGAGCAGGTGGAACTCTCGACGGCACTCATCGAGAGGTCGGGACATGAAATTCGTTCGCGTGTCGAGATCGCAGACTTGCCCAAGAAGGCCGAAGGCGATTCGACACCAGACCTGCTGTACGCCCTCAGGCTCTTCCTCACCGGTGACGTGGGGGCCTACGCGATTCGAGTCACCGGTGTCAACGACGGCGAGGACGACTGAACCATGAAGCACTATCTCTTGACCTGGTACGGCATGACTGACCTACGCGCGGCTCTTGGGCTCGAAGAGACCGATGGACCGGTCCTCAGTGCGCTGAAGACAGGCGACCACTCCGACGCGGTGATCCTCGCCTACACGAATCCAGCGAAGGACCAGAGCGCGTTCACCGGGAAGTTGCGCGACCACTGGGAGGCGTGCGCGAGCAACTCCAGACCCGGCCGGCCGACGCTCACCCGGGAAGAGGTTCAATATCTCGTGGATGCTGTCAGTAACACCGACGCAGGTCATCAGCTCTTCGCGACGTGGCTCCAGGACAGGCTGTCCGCGCTCGGCGTCAAGGTGACAATGCAAGTCATCCCGCGCACCCTCAAACAACTCAATGATGCTCCCGGCATCTACGACGCCGCGGCATCCGCCGTGCGAGTAGCGCTTAACGACCCGGCGGACAAGCAAGTGACGACGTACGTCAGCCCCGGCACCCCCGTCATGGCCTACACCTGGGCGCTAATCGCACGGTCCAACCCGCAGCTGAGCATCGAGGTCATTTCAAGTTCGGACCCTAGCAAGCCCCCTGAGCGGATCGATCTGCCGAAGACACTTCTCAACTCGTCCATTGGCGCACGAAGCGCACCTGAGCGCGCGTCACGCGACTACGACGTCGTGCTTCACTTGCTCGGCGAACAAACCATCCCAGTCTTCTTCGGGATGCGCCAGTTCCAAGCGGAGAGGAACATCATCCTCACCACCAAGGAATACGAGCCGGTAGCGCTGAGACTCGCCACGGTCGCGGGGATCGAGCCGGGACCGGTGATCATTTCCGACCCCTTCAAGCCCGCAGCGACGCGCAAAGCGATCTCCGAGCAGATTGAGAACCTTGCTCCTGGTGCCAGGGTCGCGGTCAACATGACCGGCGGTACGAAGCTCATGTTCGCCGGTGCGCTGTCGGCTTGCTGGGAGCTCGGGCTCGACCCCTTCTACTTTGAGATCAGGCACCACAACGTCATCTTCCTTCGCGATGGTTCATCTGTTCCGTTTGTTGGAATATCCAACATCGAAGACTTCATCGCAGCCTCTGACTTCGTGACCCTGAAACACGGACGATGGCCAACCGAGCCAGGCGCCATCCGAAACCGCCGCCAAGCCGTGACGCCGACGGTCTGGCAGGAGCGGGACGCACTCAGGGGGCTGTACCCAAAGAAGGAGTTCCTCGAGTTCGGCAGCAAATACGGCAAGTACCAGCCTGCGCATGAGAAGGACGACTTGCCGTTCGACTTCAAGTGGAAGTTCGGAGAGGCGTCACTCGCGAAGGGTGCCCCACCAAAGCTCGTCTTAAATGAGACGACCATCGAGGTCCCGAGGAATGGGTTCTTCCCGTTCATCCAGGGTGGATGGCTCGAAGAGTACGTCTATTCTCTCCTTGCCCCTCTTCAGCACGAGGGCTTGGTCAGCGACGTTCGCGTCGGATACGAGCCTGACTACCCTGATGGCGCTACTAGCAAGTGGGGTGCGCAGGAGTTTGACTGCACCTTCACGGACGGCAAGCGCCTCTGGATCGTCGAGTGCAAAGCCGGCCCTGTGCGTCAAGAAGCGATTCAGAAGTTGGAGAACATCCTCAGGACCTATGGAGGCATCGCGGCGCGCGGACTGCTGGTCAGTTCACTGCCCTTGACTGCGGCGAATCAGAAGCGAGTCGACAAGATTGACTCCGTCACATTCGTGCATCCGGAGTTCCTCACCACCAACGGACTTCGCATGATCATCACAGCAGCCGGTTGAGCGTTACGTCGGCCAGCAAGGTCCCGTCGAGGTCGCCCGCCACGGGCGTGCGACGCCGGGCAAGCCGAAGATCGATGATGAGCACTTCCCACCCCATCCCGAGGGAACGCTGAATCGCCAACCACGAGCGAAGAACCCGGCGGAATCGGAGCTCCTCGAGGTGGGAGAGGGCGCGAGGTTGTGGCTGGTCGAGGCCGCCGCCACGGCCACACCACGGATGCGAGGTCAAATGAGCGAGGCTTTGTCGACGACGCTTGAAAACGTGGCCATAGCGACGGATCGGCCTCATATTGGAGCGTTGCCGACAGGCACTCCTCGCTGTGAATAACTAGTGGTCGCGGACCTCGCCACGTCCGACTGCATCCCGTGCCTCTACCGTTGGGACAGCGAACCACACTCTGTGCCTCGACTCCCCCACCAGGCGCAGTAGACCGATCGCGTCGCGAGCCGCTGCCACTGTGGTCCCCGGTAGCCGTTGACGCGGCCTGGCCAGAGTTCAGGCAACTCCTCAAGCGACGGATCGCCCGGCACGAGGATGCCGAGGTCGCTGGACTGCGGACGTCGCATGGGCTTGAGGTCGGGATCGAACATCCAGTGGACCGACGTGACGGCTTGCTTGCTCACCTCGGCGACACGCGCCCGCATGGTACGGCCGAGGTCGCCCGCGAACGGATCCCCGAGACCGAAATCGTAGGGACTCACGACGACGAAAGTGTTGGCGACCCGACGCAGGTGTACGTCGGCCAGGCCGTTGGCCGCCAACTCGACCGACTTCGCGATCTCACCGAGCCAGAGTCGACGCAGGCGGACACTGACCGCAGCAGCCTAAAGTGTTGGAGGCAGATGTGATTTCTACATGCACCCACCGACACCCGAATCCAGCCAGAAAGCTGCTCAACCCAGAGGGTCTTGGAACGGCCGATCCGGATCGAACATCCCTTCGGCGATGTCGGACCAGAATGGCACTCGGTTCGGGGGCATCGACACGTGCCACGGTCGACCGTCGAACTCGATTGCGACATAGTCGAGAAGGTTGTCTCCGTAATAGATGACATCCGTCTCATGAGCGGAGAAGACTGGGCTTGGCTCGGCGGTCGACCCCGAGGACATGTACCGGTTCCCATAAAGGCGGACGAGAGTGGGGAGCTTGACGAGCTGTTGCCAGGCACGACTTTCGGCGACGTCGAGCCTGCACGGGCGTTTCCCCCACAATGGGTGCCAGAAGCCGCCCTCGACGTGGCAGACGACACCCTCGGTCACCCGATCCAAATCTGCTCGAAGCATTTCGGTCGAACCGAGCCGCCAGTCCGGCCACCCATGCCCCGACGGAAGCGCGGTCGCCAGAAATCGTCGATGCTCGGGACAGAAAGTGAACCCCAGTGAATCCTCGATGTGCGTCAACTCGAGCTCACTCAGCCCGCGCTCCAACTTCACGCCGGCACGCCGGAGAAGGTCCACTGCTTCCAGAACGAGGTCGGTCACCTGCCTGATCGTCAGAGTCCCTGGGAGTGGTGGGGTTTGAGGGCCAGCGGCGAGGCGTGAAGACGTAGACGGCCATCGGCGGGATCTTCGGTGTGGACGGCGAAGTCA
>NZ_LMFI01000002.1:159745-160138 GCF_001426745.1 Nocardioides sp. Root140 | reverse complement strand
AGGATCGTGCGGCACTCCCGAGCAATCGCGATCGCCTCACGCGTGCTGTTCAACTTCCCCAACGACACCTGCCGATGATCCAACTTGCCCTCGTCCTTCAACCGGCCCAGGTGGATGGCCAACAACATCCCCTTGCCCAGCTCCACCGTCATGTCCGCCAGCTTCGCCTGCGTCAACTGGAACCCCGCCAACGGCCTGTCGAAGATCTCCCGCTCCCGCGAGTACGCGATCGCCGTCTCCAGACAGTCCCGCGCCGCCCCCAACGCCCCGAACACGATCCCGAACCGCGCCTCATTCAGACACGACAACGGACCCGACAGACCCACCACACCCGGCAACACCGCATCCGCAGGCAACCGCACCTGATCCAGCACCAACTCACTGGTCACCGAG
>NZ_LMFI01000002.1:0-159705 GCF_001426745.1 Nocardioides sp. Root140 | reverse complement strand
CGAACATCGCCAACGACCCCTGCACCGACACCAACGACCGCAACCCCGAGTCACCGGCCTCCAGCTCCATGCAGGCCAACCCGTACGCCGTCGCACTGGTACCCGCACACCCATAACCCTCCAGATGCATTCCCAACACACCCAACGACCCGAGCTCCTTGGCCAGCTCACGGGCCGGAATCGACGCCGACTCATACCAACCAGCCAGCTGCGGCTTCACCTTCGACTCGACGTACTTGCGCACCGTGTCGCGGATCGCGACATCCTCCTCCGAGAGCAACGCGTCGGTGTCGAAGAACTGGAGCGGCGTCATGGATGCCTTCGACACGGCGGTGGTGGGGTGGTCGTTCACGGGGTCTCTCCTGGGCGGGATCGGTGGGGGGGTCATGCGGAACGGTCGGGCCGGGCGCTACTTCGCGAGGTCGGCGAAGGCGCGCTCGGAACCGGGGTGCACCGGCACGGGGTCGCTCTTCTCACCGTTCTCCAACGCGATCTCCTTGGCCGCCGGGTGGACGTCGACCAGCTTGTCGGTCTCGCCGAAGACCAGGGTGGTCAGCGCGCAGGCCAGGTTGTCGCGCATGTCGTTGCGGACCATCAGCAGGTTGGGCACCACGATCGACGGGACGTCCTTGTCGAGCTCGTAGGTGGCGGCGGGCACGGTGCCGGCCTCGTAGACCTGGTTGATCTTCTTCAGCTTCGGCAGCAGCGGTGTGGCGTCGAGGAACTTCACGTCGTCACCGACCGAGGTGACCAGGTCGGTCAGCGCCGGGGTCGGGATGCCACCGGACCACACGAGGCCGTCGATGCTGCCGTCCTTCATGCCGTCGATGGTCTTGGTCAGGTCGAGGCGCTGGGCCTTGACGTCGCTGGTCTTCAACCCGGCGGCCTCGATCAGCTTGTTGGCGATCACCTCGGTGCCGGACTGCGGCGAGCCTGTCGAGATCCGCTTGCCCTTGAAGTCGGCCACCGAGTCGATGCCGGAGTCCGTGCGCACCACGATCTGGGTGTAGTTGGAGTAGATGCGACCGATCGTCGACACGTCTTCGGCCGAGTCGAAGTCACCTTCGCCGTTGACCGCGTCGGCAGCGGTGTCGGCCAGCGAGAACGCCACGTCGTAGTCGCCCTCGACCAGCTGCTGGATGTTCTGCACCGACGCCCCGGTCTCCGCGGAGGTGGCCTGCACGTCGGTCTCGTCGTTGATCAGCTTGGCGAGGCCGCCGCCGACCACGAAGTAGACGCCCGTGGAGTTGCCGGTGGCGATGCTGAGGCGCCCTTCGCCGGCGTCACAGCTGGACTCGTCGGCTCCGCTGCCGGCTTCGTCCCCGGCCTGTTGACCACCGCATGCGGCCAGGGTCAGGGCGGCGGTGGCGATGCCGGCGGTGAGGAGGGCGAGCTTCTTCTGCTTCTTCATGGGAGTGACCGTTTCTCTGATGGGGTGGGACGGAGGGAAGGTGACGCGTGGGCGGGAATGGGGATGCTCAGGACTGTGGGGCGGGCTCTGCGGTGCGGTCGCGCCCACGCACCGCCAGGTGGAGCAGTACGGCGACGGCCAGCACGACGCCGCCGGCGATCATCGAGAGCGGCTCGAGGTAGAGCAGCAGCAGCGCGGCGGCGAGGCACAGGAGCCGTTCGACCAGGCGGGTGGGGCCGAACATCCACCCAGTGGTGGCGACGGCGAGCCCGGCGACGGCGAGGCAGCAGACCACCGTGGCACCGACGACGCCGGCCAGGCTCCCCCGGCCGAGCAGCAGCGACCCGTTGTCGGTGACCACGAACGCGAGCGGTGCCAGGAAGGCCGGCAGGGTGTACTTGCAGGCCTGCATCATCGTCGGGATCACCTTGCCGCCGGTGATGGCGGCGGAGGCGACCGCGGCCAGCGCCGTCGGCGGGGAGACCTCCGAGAGCACGGCGTAGTAGAAGATGAACATCGCCACCTCGGGGGCGCCGACCCCCAGCGAGATCAGGGCCGGGCCGATGACCACCCAGCTGAGGATGAACGACGCGGTGACCGGCACGGCCAGGCCCAGGATCAGGATCGCGATGGCGGAGAAGATCGCCGACAGCAGGATCAGCACGGCGTGGTTCGGCGCGATCGCCTCGGCCGCCTGCACCAGGAAGTCGGCCAGGACCTGGCCGAGACCGGTCTTGGCGATGGTGGAGGTGATGACACCTGCCGCCGCGCAGACGGCGATCACCGGCAGTCCGGAGCGGATGCCGCCGGCCAGGGCGCCGTACAGGCGGGAGACGAAGTTGACCAGCGAGGCCTTCAGCTCCATCCGCTCACCGGGGCCCTCGTCGGTCTCACTGAACCCGCTGACCACCGGGCGGCGGGAGAGGAACGCCTCGGCCAGGCCGAAGGCCGCGGCCACCAGCGTGGCGTAGACGACGGCCTTGAACGGCGGCACGTCGATGGCGAGGAAGAAGATGATCACGCCCAGGCTGAGGAAGTGGTAGCCGGAGCGGGCCAGCAGCTGCCAGGGGCTGCCGATCGCGAGCTCGACCCGCTTCGCGCCGAAGCGCCGGGCGTCGATCTCGACGGCGATGAAGATGCCGACGTAGTAGAGCAGGGTGGGCACGATCGCCCAGCCGAGCACGGTGATGTAGGAGACGCTGAGATACTCCGCGATGATGAACGCGGCAGCACCCATGGTCGGCGGCGAGAGGATCGCGCCGATTCCGGAGGCGGCCAGCATGCCGCCGGCGGACTCCTTGGGGTAGCCGGCCCGCTTGAGGATCGGCCAGGCGAACGAGCCGAGGGTGACCGCGGTCGCCGTACCGGAGCCGGAGACGGTGCCGAGCAGGAAGCCCGAGGTGGCCACGGTGCGCCCCGGCGCGGTGGAGGACTTGCGGAAGAGCGAGAACGCGAACTCGACGAAGAACCGGCCGGCGCCCATCCGCTCGAGGACGGCGCCGTAGATCGTGAACAGCACGATGTACGTCGCGGCGACGTCGAGCGGCACCCCGAAGAATCCGCTCGCCTCGTTGTAGAGGGCGTTGACGATCTGGTCGATGTTCAGGCCCATGTGCGAGATGGTCCAGTGGATCGGCAGGTAGCCGCCGTAGTAGGCGTAGGCGAAGAAGACCAGGCAGACGGCGGGCAGGACCAGGCCGGTGGTGCGGCGCGTGGCCTCGAGGACCAGCACCATGAGCAGCAGGCCGGCCGCGATGTCGAGGTCGAGCAGTGATCCCTGCCGGTCGAGGAAGCCTTCGTAGCCACCGAACCCGTACGACGTCTGCGCGATCGGCAGCACCGGGTAGAGCCCGACCACCAGGGTGACCAACGCCAGGGCCCAGTCGACGATGCCCGGGTTGTCGTTGCGCTCGGTGGCGTTGAGCGCCTCGATCGGGTCGTGTCGTGAGGCCCGGAACCGGTAGCAGACGAAGGCCAGCGGGAGTGTGGTGGCCAGGAACAGCACGAGGTAGTACTGGCTGCCCAGGGTCAGCGGCCAGAACACCTGCTTGAGCACGAACAGGGCGACCAGGAAGCACCAGAGGTTGACCAACCGGTCGACCCGCAGCGACAGCCGTCGGCCGGGCCGCTCCTCGTCGAACTCTGCGGCCAGCTTCTCGGCGTCGGCGGCGGACAGCTCGAGGCCGTCCGTGCGGTCGCGGGGGGTGGCGGTTGGGGTAGGCATGCTGGGTAACGTAGGGACGTGAACCACGTCACATCCACACTTGGCTGCGAGACTTTACAGAGCCTTGAGGTACGCCGCTCCGATCCCTCCTGAGGACCCATGCGCATCCTTCTCGTCGAGGACGACGACCGAGTGGTCGCCGCCCTCGAACCGGCCCTGCAACGGGCCAACCTGATCGTCGACCGGGCGGCGACCGCGGCCCAGGCGATGACGATGCATGCGGCCGCCGACCTGATCCTGCTCGACATGGGGCTCCCCGACCAGGACGGCTTCGCCCTGTGCCGCCAGATCCGCGAGGTGAACCCCGTGCCGATCATCGCGGTCACCGCCCGCCGCGAGGAGTCCAGTGTCGTGGCCGCACTGCGTGCCGGGGTCGACGACTACGTCACCAAGCCCTACCGGCTCGCCGAGCTGATGGCGCGGATCGAGGCGGTGATGCGCCGCAGCGGTCGGCGTACGGTCTCCGAGCGCGCGGAGTTCGGCGGCATCCGGGTCGACACCGGGGCCCGCCAGGCGTACGTCGACGACGAGCCGGTCGCGCTCGCGCCCAAGGAGCTGGACCTGCTTGCCCTGCTGGTGCAGGGCAATGGCGACGTGGTCACCCGGGAGTCGATCATGGAGGCGATCTGGCACACCTCGTGGGTGGGCGCCTCCCGCACGATCGACGTACATGTCGCGAGCCTGCGCGGGAAGCTCGGCCGGCCGGAGCTCATCGAGACGGTGCGCGGCACCGGCTACCGGGTGGCTCCCGCTCGCGCCGAGGGGACGTGAGCGGGTGAGGCGCCGACTCGTCACGGTGGCGGCCGCCCTGCTCGGCATGCTGCTGGTCGCGCTGATGGTGCCGCTGGTCAATGCGTACGCCGAGGATCGCACCCAGGACGTCTTCGTCCGCCGCCTCACCGACGTGACCCGCTTCGCGGTGCTTGCCGAGCGGGCGTTGGAGGACGGCCACTTCAACGAGTTGGAGACCGACCTCGAACGCTACGCCGACGTGTACGGCGGCACCGTCGTCGTCACCGACGCCAACTCGGTGGTGATCGCCGCATCGACGCCGGGCGCCGACGCCCGGGACCCGGACGTCGCCCGGGCCGTCGAGCAGGCACTGTCCGGCAGTGGCACCTCACCGCCCCCGACCGCGTGGCCGTGGCAGGGCAACCCGATCGTGCTCGGTTCACCGGTGGGCCGCGACGCCCAGGTCCTCGGCTCGGTGATCCTCGTGACGCCCACCGACGACATCCGGTCCGACGTCGGGGTGCGGCTCGGCCTGCTGGTCCTGGCCGGTCTGGCCGTGCTGGTGCTGACCGCCGTGGGCGTGGTCGGGCCGTTCGTGCGCTGGGTGCTGCGGCCGGTCAGCAGCCTGGACGAGGCGGCACTGAAGCTGGCCGAGGGAGACCTGTCCACCCGGGTGCCGGCGCTGGCCGGGCCACCCGAGCTGCGGCACCTCGCACGGTCGTTCAACCAGATGGCCGACAACGTGGAGACCTCCCAGCAGCAACAGCGCGACCTGATCGCGGACGCCTCCCACCAGCTGGGCAACCCGTTGACCGCCCTACGGCTGCGCCTGGAGAACCTGCGCGCGACGACCGGCGACGAGGGCGAGGCCGACCTGGCGCTCGACGAGGCCGACCGGCTCAACTCGATCGTCGAGTCGCTGCTCGACCTGAGCCAGGTGGGTGCCCACCAGGTGACGGCGCAGCCGGTCGACGTGGCCGCGCAGGCCCGGCACCGCTGCGAGATGTGGGCGCCGGTGATCGAGCACCTCGAGGTCGACCTGCCCGTGAGCGCGACGGCCCTGGCCACGCCCGACATCGTCGACGTCGCCCTCGACGCCCTGCTCGACAACGCCGCGAAGTTCGCCGCCGGGTCCCGGGTCGAGGTGCGGCTGCGCACGCTCGACGACCACGTCGTGCTCAGCGTGCGCGACCACGGTCGGGGCCTGCATGCCGATGACCTCTCGCAGGTCGGTGCCCGCTTCTTCCGGGGCCGCGAGCACCAGAACATCGGCGGCACCGGGCTCGGCCTGGCGATCGTGCGGGCGCGCGTGGAGACCTTCGGTGGCCACTTCGCGATCGGTCCGGCCGAGGGCGGTGGGCTGGTCGCCGAGGTGATGCTGCCGCGTTGGACGGGGGCTCAGCCCCGCTCCCTGAAGTAGCGCAGCGCGCCGGGGTGCAGGTCGAGCGGGCTGGTGAAGATCGCCGCATTCAGGTTCGGCTGCGGCACACCCGGTGCGATCCGGTCGATCGCGTCCTGCGCCTCGAAGATCACCCGGCAGACGGCGTAGGCCACGTCGTCCGACATGCCCGACGACACGACGAGGTAGTTCTTCACGCTGACCGTCGGCACCACGTCGGGCAGGTCGTACGTCGAGGCCGGCACCAGACCGTCGACGTACTCCGGGCCGTAGGTCTCGGCCATCGGGTCGACGGACTCGGACAGATCGACCAGGCGGATCGTCGTACGCCGACTCAGGTCGAGCACCGCCTCGTTCGGCAGCCCGCTGACGAAGAAGAACGCGTCGAGGTCACCCGCCTCGAGGGCCGCGGTGTCGTCCTGCAGTGACTGGCCCGAGGCCGACACGTCGTCGAGGCTGAGGCCGTTGCGGCCCAGGATGCGTTCGGCGGTGACCCGCGTTCCCGACGACAGCGCACCCAGACCGACGCGGCGTCCGGCCAGCTGCTTCACCGCGGTGATGCGCGAGTCGGCCCTGACCACGAGGTGCACGAAGCTGTCGTAGGAGCGGGTCAGCGCCTGCACGTCCAGTGGTTCCGCGAAGCTGCCGTTGCCTCTGCTGGCGTCCGAGGCGGTGTCGCCGAGCGAGAACCCGAGGTCCGCTCCGCCCTCGGCGACGAGGCGCAGGTTCTCCACCGACGCATCAGTCGCGATGGTCCTCGCGGTGAGCCCGTCGAGGCGGCGGGCAAGCACGGTCGCCAGCGCCTCGCCGTACCGCATGAACACGCCGCCCGGGTTGCCGGTGGCCAGGGTCAGGTCGACGTCCGCGAGGTCGGACCAGTCGTCACCGAGGCACCCGGCCAACGACCAGGCGGCCGGCGCGACCAGGCCGGTCACCAGCAGTCGCCTGCGGGAGACGACGAGGGAGGGCATGACCCGAGGTTAGTGGCGTGGAACGTGCCGCGGAAACGCAGAACGACCTCCCTAGGGAGGTCGTTGCGTGGTGGAGCCGCCTGTCAGAATCGAACTGACGACCTAATCATTACGAGTGATTCGCTCTACCGACTGAGCTAAGGCGGCGCGTTGTCCGGGACGGATCCCGGACAACCCGGGGAAGTATACGGTGACTGGCGCCGCCCGTCGAAATCAGATCGACGACCGGCCCCGGAGCCGGTCGTCGAGGGGGAGGATCCGGTGGATCAGGCCGCGTTGGCGGCAGTCTTGGCGGCGGGCTTGGCAGCGACCTCGGACTGTCCGCCCGTGGTGCCGTTGTGCCAGAGCTGCTCGGAGCCGCACCAGCAGGTGTAGGTCATTGCGGTGACGCCGTCGATCTGGGCCATGCCCGTGACCTGGCTCGGGAAGATCAGCATCTTCTGGTCGCATGCGGTGCAGTGGTTGACGAACATGGTGACCCCCTCAAGGTCTCGTTGATGCCGGTTGGTTGAAACTGGCACTACCAATTCTCCGACAGAACAACCAATAGGGGTAGCCTCTCTTTCCTGTAGATCCTCAAGGGAGTCCCTATGCTTTCCCTGCACCAGCTGCGCTGCTTCCTCACCGTCTATGAACGCGGCTCACTGACCGCGGCCGCCGAGCACCTCGGCTACGCCCAGCCCTCGATCTCCGAGCAGATCCGCACGCTGGAGAAGACGCTCGGCGTGCAGCTCTTCGCCCGGGTCGGTCGCGGCGTCACGCCCACGGCCGCGGCCGAGACCCTGCGTCCGCACGCCGAGCGGACCGTCGAGTCCGCCGAGGAGGCCAGGCGCGCGGTGCAGTCGGTGACCGCCCTCGAGACCGGCACGATCCGCTTCGGCATGTTCGGCACCGCCCGGTTGTACGCCGGCGCCTCGCTGATCGCCGACGTGCTCGAACGGCATCCCGGCGTCCGCGTCGAACTCGTCGGCCAGAACTCCTCCGACGTCCAGGAGGACCTCCGCCGCGGTCGCATCGAGGCGGCCATGATCGCCGTACCGCAGGTCAGCAGCGAGGGCATGACCGTGACCCCGGTGGCCCACGACGAGCTGGTCTACATCAGCGCCCATCCCGAACGGCTGCGCACCCCGGTGACCGCACAGCGGCTCGCGAAGGCGTCACTGGTGATGCCCGAGACGACCTGGCGCGCCGACGACTCCACCCGGATCGTGCTGCGCGGGATGATGCACGAGACCGGCCTGAACCCACAGACCCGCATCGAGGTCGAGGACGTCGAGACCGCCGTCGAGCTGGTCGGCATGGGACTGGCCGACTCGGTGATCCCGCGCGGTGCGGCGGACTCGCTGCTCCCCCGGCTGGCACCCAAGGCCGGGTTCGTGTCGCTGCGACCGCGTCAGGTCGACACCATCGCGATCGTGCACCGGGTGGGGGCCACGCTCTCCCCCGCCGCGAAGCTGATGATCGAGCTGGCGACCGCGCGGATCCAGGCGATCGCGGAGCCGATCTGACCAGCCTGGGAACACTCGTTGGTGGCTCATGGCTGTTGCAAGGCGCCGAGACGACCAGCATCCACCAACGAAGCGACGAGCCCTCTCGAAGGGCGCTCGTTCCCCACTCCCTCACACCGAGGAAGCTACTTGCACTCCACGTCGGCGGTGGGGACCTCGCCCTCGATCAGGTAGGACTCGATCACGTCGTCGACACAGTCGTTGCCCATGTTGTAGCCGGTGTGGCCGTCACCGTCGCGGCTGACCAGGATCGCCGGGTCGAGCTGCTTGGCCAGCGCCTGGGCCCACTCGTAGGGCGTGGCCGGGTCGCGCGTCGTACCGACCACCAGCAGCGGGTCGGCACCGGCGGCGGTGAGCGGCGGACGCTTGGCCGGCTTGGGTCCCTGATAGCCCTCGCAGCCCGCCATGCCCCAGGCGAAGACCTCGCCGAAGGTCGGCGACGCCTTGCGGAACGCGGCGAACGTGGAGGGCACCTTGCGGATCGGGGTGAACGACGGGTCGTCCTGGCAGTTGATCGCGAAGATCGCCTCGGAGCTGTTGTCGTCGTAGCCGCCCGAGGCGTTGCGCGAGGAGTAGAGGTCGGAGAGCTGCAGGAGCCCGGTGCCGTCGCCGTCGAGGGCGTCGCCTAGGGCGTTGTCGAGCAGCGTCCAGTAGTCGGCGTTGTAGAGCGGCGCCACGATGCCGTAGAACGCGTTGCCGATGGCGAGCTGTCGGCTGCCCACCGTCATCGGCTTCCGGTCGACCCCGGCCAGGAAGTCCTTGATCGTCTTCAGTGCCGCGGCACGGGTGTCACCGAGGTAGCAGTCGCCGCCGTCCACGCAGTCGTCGACGTACGCCGTCAGCGCCCGCTGGAAGCCCTCGGCCTGGCCGAGGCTGGCCTGCTTCGAGCTCAGCGACACGTCGACGGCGCCGTCGAGCACGAGCCGGCCGGAGCGGTCGGGGAACAGGTCGGCGTACGTCGCACCGAGCTTCGTGCCGTACGACGCACCGAAGTAGGTCAGCTTGTCCTCGTCGAGGGCAGCGCGCAGGACGTCCATGTCACGGGCGGCCTCGACCGTCGAGACGTGGGCCGCGACGTCACCGCTGAGCCTCTTGCAGCCCGCGCCCATGCGCAGGTTCCACTGCCGGAACGCCTTCACCTCGGCGGGGGTGTCGGGGTCGGGGTCCCCGGCGATGTAGCGGTCGAGCTGGGCGTCGCTGAGGCAGTCGACCGGCGAGCTCTTGCCCGTGCCGCGCGGGTCGAAGCCGACGATGTCGAACTTCTGGCGCACCGGGTCGCCGAACGCATAGTCGGCCTGGTCGGCGTAGCTGGTGCCGGGTGCGCCGGGGCCGCCCGGGTTGACGACCAGGTAGCCGACCTTGCCGGCGTCGTCGTCGGCCGGGCGCATCAGCAGGTTGAGGTCGATCGTCGCGCCGGTCGGGTCGTCATAGTCGAGCGGCACCTTGATGGTCGCGCACTTGCGGGCACCGCAGGCCGACCAGTCGACCCGCTGGTCGTAGAAGGTCTGGAGCGCGGGATCGGGAGCCGCCTGGTCGCCACCGGTCACCGAACCGTTCTCGTCGTCGGGGACCGCCGGTTCGCCGATCGTGCCGGACGAGTCGTCCTCGTTGTCGAGGGCGAGGTTCCACACCGTGGTGCCGACCACGAACAGCACCAGGACGGCGAGGCAGACGATGGCGACGATTCGTTTCACGCTGGCTTCTCCTGGGTCACGGACGGGTCCCCTCGGGCAGGCGCAGGGCGACCATCATGGACTCCAGCGCCAGGGCGGGCGGCACGTTGAACTCGAGCATCTGCTCGCGGGCGGTGAAGATCGCGGTGATCCGCTGGAGGTTCTCCTCGGGCGTGGTCACCCGGACCAGTCGGTCGAGGTCACGCCGCAGCTCCTCGTTGACCAGGTCGGTGCCGGCGCCGGTGGCGATCACGAGGGCGTCGCGGTAGACCGAGACGAGGTCCATGAGCCCACGGTCGATGACGTCGAGGACCCGGCGCTTGGCCCGGGTCTTCTGCCCCTTCTCCAGTGCGGAGAGGGCCGGGTTGTACTCGCGCGGTCGTCGGCCGCGGTCGACCACGCCGTACGTCGTGTCGAGGTCGGACTTCTCACGCACGTCGAGCTCGGCGGTGATCGCCTCGGCCTCCTCCTTGGCCACCTCGTGCAGGTTGGTGGCCGCGGTCATCGCGGAACCGAGCGAGGTGAGGGTCACCGGCATCGACACGACGTCGCGTCGCCGGTTGAGGGTGGCCTCGTCGGTGGCCAGCGCTCGGGCCCGCCCGATGTGGCCCTGGCTGGCGCGTGCGGCGTACGACGCCTTGGCCTCGCCGACCCCGAGGGTGCGCACGAGGAACGACGCGACGTCGGCGGTCGACGGGGTCGACAGCGTGACGAGCCGGCACCGCGAGCGGATCGTCGGCAGCACGTCGTCGACGGTGGGCGCGCAGAGCATCCAGACGGTGCGGTCGGTCGGCTCCTCGATGGCCTTGAGCAGGGCGTTGCAGGCCTGCTCGGTGAGCCGGTCTGCGTCTTCGACGATCAGGATCTGCCAACGCCGGCCGACCGGGGCGAGTGCCGAGCGGCGGACCAGGTCACGCACCTCGTCGACGCCGATGGAGAGGCGCTCGGTGCGGATCACCGAGACGTCGGCGTGGGAGCCGGCCAGCACCGTGTGGCAGGAGTGGCACACCCCGCACCCCGGGCCGGCGTCGCTCTCGCACTGCAGGGCCGCGGCGAAGGCGATCGCGGCGTTGGAGCGCCCGGAGCCTGGAGGGCCGGTGAAGAGGAACGCCTGGCTCATGCCGTGGCCCCCGGCGGCCGTGCGCAGCGCGGAGATCACCGGCCGCTGCCCGACCAGGCTGCTCCAGACGTCGCCGGGCCGCGTCGCGGGTTGTGTCGTGCTGGTCATCGGCGTGCCGCCTGGCCCAGCATCGGCTCGACGCGTTCGCGCACCGCCTTGGCGATCGCGTCGATCGGCAGCCGGGCGTCACACACGAGGTAGTGATCGGGGTTGGCCTCGGCCATCCGCAGGAACGCCCCGCGCACCCGCTGGTGGAAGTCGTCGGTCTCGCCCTCGATGCGGTCGCGCTCGGTGAAACGGCCGAGCCCGTGCTGCGGCTCGAGGTCGAGCACGACGGTGAGGTGCGGACGCAGGTCGTGGGTGGCCCAACGATTGACCTGCTCGACCTCGTCGACGACCAGGTCACGGCCGGCGCCCTGGTAGGCCAGTGCGGAGTCGACGTAGCGGTCGGTGATCACGACCTCGCCGCGGGCCAGCGCCGGCGAGACCACGGTGTCGATGTGTTCGGCCTTGTCGGCCGCATAGAGGAGCGCCTCGGTGCGGTGGGACAGCTCGCCGGTCGCCGGGTCGAGCACGATCTGCCGGATCTGGCGACCGACCGCGGTGTCGCCCGGCTCGAAGGTGAGGACGACGGCGTAGCCCTGCTCCTCGAGCCACGCCCGCAGCAGCGTCGACTGGGTCGACTTGCCGGCGCCCTCGCCACCCTCGAAGCAGACGAAGACGCCCACACTTGAATAACTGCCCGGTGACGTCACGTCGTACACCCTATGAGGTGCCACCCACTGGTGGCCTCACGCCTTCTTGGCAGTCTTCTTCGCCGCAGCCTTCTTCGTCGTCTTCTTGGCCGCAGCCTTCTTGGCGGAGGTCTTGGCGGTCTTCTTCGCCGGGGCCTTCTTCGCGCCCTTCTTGGCCGTCTTCTTCGCCGGGCCCTTCTCGCGACGCTCGGCCAGCAGCTCGGCCGCGCGCTCGATGGTGATCGCCTCGACGGTGTCGTCCTTGCGCAGGGTGGCGTTGTACTCGCCGTCGGTCACGTAGTCACCGAAACGACCGGACTTCACCACCACGGGCTGGCCCGAGACCGGGTCGGGCCCGAGCTCCTTGAGCGGCGGGGCGGCCGCGGCGCGACCACGCTGCTTGGGCTGGGCGTAGATCGCCAGCGCCTCGTCGAGCGTGATCGAGAGCAGCTTCTCCTCGGAGTCGATCGACCGGGAGTCGGTGCCCTTCTTCAGGTAGGGACCGTAGCGACCGTTCTGCGCGGTGATCTCGACACCCTCGGCGTCCTCGCCGACCACCCGCGGCAGTGAGAGCAGCTTGACCGCGTCGTCGAGCGAGATGGTGTCGAGCGACATCGACTTGAAGAGCGAGCCGGTGCGCGGCTTGGCCTTCTTCGGAGCGTCCTCGGGCAGCACCTCGGTGACGAACGGGCCGTAGCGACCGTTCTTGGCGACCACGGTCAGGCCGGTCTCGGGGTGCTCGCCGAGGTGGATCTCCTCGCCGGCCGGGTTGGCCAGGAGCTCCTTGGCCTTCTCCATGGTCAGCTCGTCGGGCGGCAGGTCGTCGGGCACGTTGGCCCGCTTGCCGGCCGGCGCCCCGTCGTCGCCGGGGCCCTCGAGGTAGGGGCCGTAGCGGCCGACGCGCAGCGCGATGCCGCTGTCGGGTCCGCCGACCGGGAAGGTCGCCAGCTCCTTGGCGTCGATGTCACCGAGGCCGTTGACCAGCGGGTGCAGCCCGGCGACCTTGTCGGAGCCGTAGTAGAACTCGGCCAGCTCGGTGTTGCGGTCGCGGCGGCCACCGGCGATGTCGTCGAGGATGTCTTCCATGCCGGCGGTGAACTCGTAGGAGATCAGCCGGGTGAAGTGGTCGGTCAGCAGCCGCACCACGGAGAACGCCAGCCAGGCCGGCACCAGCGCGGTGCCCTTCTTGTAGACGTAGCCGCGGTTCAGGATCGTGCCGATGATCGAGGCGTACGTCGACGGGCGGCCGATCTCGCGCTCCTCGAGCTCCTTGATCAGCGTGGCCTCGGTGAAGCGGGCCGGCGGCTTCGTGTCGTGGCCCTGGGCCTGCAGCGACGCCGCGGTGACCCGGTTGCCCTCCACGAGCAGCGGCAGGCGGGTCTCCTGGTCGTCACGTGCGGCGGCCTTGTCGTCGGTGCCCTCGACGTACGCCTTGAGGAAGCCGTGGAAGGTGATCACTCGGCCGCTCGAGGAGAACACGACGTCCTCGCCCGAGGTGGCGGCCCCGCCGTAGCGGATCGAGACCGAGTTGCCGACGGCGTCCTTCATCTGGGAGGCGACTGTGCGCATCCAGATCAGCTCGTAGAGCCGGAACTGCTCACCGGTCAGGCCGGTCTGCGCCGGGGTACGGAAGCTCTCGCCGGCGGGACGGATCGCCTCGTGCGCCTCCTGGGCGTTCTTGACCTTCGAGGCATAGACCCGCGGCTTGTCGGGGAGGTACTCGGCGCCGTACAGCTCGCGGACCTGGTCGCGGGCGGCACCGATCGCCGACCCCGACAGCGTCGTGGAGTCGGTACGCATGTAGGTGATGAAGCCGTTCTCGTAGAGGCGCTGCGCCACCGACATGGTGCCGGAGGCGCTCATGCCGAGCTTGCGGCTGGCCTCCTGCTGGAGCGTGGTCGTGCGGAACGGGGCGTACGGCGACCGCTTGTAGGGCTTGGACTCGACCGAACGGACGTCGTACGTCGTGTCCTGGAGACCCGAGACCAGGGCCTCGGCACGGGCGCGGTCGAGGTGTACGACGGACTTGCTGGCACTGGACGCCTTGAGCTGGCCGTCGTCGCCGAAGTCGGAGCCGCGGGCGACCCGCGAACCGTCGATGGAGTGCAGCTTGCCCGGGAAGATGCGCGGGTCGAGACCGGCGCCGGCGTCGAAGGAGCCGTCGATGTCCCAGTAGGACGCGGAGCGGAAGGCCATCCGCTCCTTCTCGCGGTCCACCACGAGGCGGGTGGCCACCGACTGCACGCGGCCGGCGGAGAGACCGCTCATCACCTTGCGCCACAGGACCGGCGAGACCTCGTAGCCGTAGAGGCGGTCGAGGATGCGGCGGGTCTCCTGGGCCTCGACGAGGTCCATCGCGATCTCGCGGGGGTTCTCGACGGCGGCCAGGATCGCGGCCTTGGTGATCTCGTGGAAGACCATCCGCTTGACCGGGATGTTCTTCGGCTTCAGCTCGTCGAGGAGGTGCCACGCGATGGCCTCGCCCTCGCGGTCCTCATCGGTGGCGAGGAAGAGCTCGTCGGCGTCCTTCAGCAAGCCCTTGAGCTTGGTGATGTGGCTCTTCTTGTCACGCGGGACGACGTAGTAGGGCGTGAAGTCGTGCTCGACGTCGACCGCCAGGCGGCCCCACGGCTTGTCCTTGATCTTCGCCGGGGTGTCGGCCGCGTTGTTCGGAAGGTCACGGATGTGGCCGATCGACGACTCGACGACGTATCCCGCGCCGAGGTAACCCGCAATGGTGCGGGCCTTGGCGGGGGACTCGACGATCACCAACTTGTGTGCCACTGAACTCGTTGTCTCCTTCTCGAAGCAGAGCTCCGTCGGGAATCGAACAGGGCTCTCGGCGGCTTACGGTAGCGCGTGCAGCAATCGGGCCGACCCGGACCGGCCAACGGGTGGTCAGTCCACGGTGATGCCGGCCACTGCGGCGTTGAGCTGCTCGAGGAGCTGGGTGTCACCGATCGGGACCACTCCCGCGAAGATCGCGAAGGTCTCCGGGTCGCCGGTGTCGACCGCCACCACGACCGCCGTGTCACCGGTCGCCTTGACCTTGGGCTCGTTGATCTCGATCTCGGTGTCGACCCGCCAGGCGTCGTGGCCACCCACGTCGAGCGCCTCGGAGGCGCCCGGACGGATGTCGGTCACGTTGCGGTAGAGCCGCGTGGACCTGGCCATGCAGCCGGCGATGCTCTCGGCGGCCTGTTGCACGTCGGTGTAGCCGTCAGACCTCTTCACGCTGCCGACCACGACCATCGAGATCCAGCCGGAGTCCTTGGTCTTCTCGATGACCTTCATCTGCCCGTTGGGAGCGCTCAGGAAGTCGAACGCGTCCTCGTTCTGGTCGGCGTCGGCGCCATCGCTGTAGCCGTTGGTCAGCGGGAACGAGATGCCGCCGCCGCTGACCTGACCGGGCTTCGACACGCCCTTGGCGGCCGGCCCGGCGGTCGGGCAGGTCTCCAGGACGGGGGCGCCGGACGTCTCGGTGTCCGTGGGCCCGTCGGTCGGCTCGTCGGTCTGGTCGGTGGTCGGCTCGTCGGTGGGATCGTCGGTCTGCGACGAGTCGTCGGAGGCCTTCTTGTCATCGGAGTCGTCGTCACCGAGCGTCAGCACCGCGGCGATGCCGCCGCCGATCAGGATCAGCACGGCCAGCACACCGCCGATCAGCACCCAGAGCTTGCCCTTGCCGCCACCGCCGTTGCCCCCGCTGGCGCTGGGCATCGGCGACCACTGCTGACCCGACGTCGGCTCCTGGCCGGGCCACCCCTGGGACTGCTGCCCCTGCGGCGACCACTGCTGCTGCGGCTGCTGTGCCGACGACTGGGGCTGCTGTGGCGCGCCCGGAGCCTGACCCTGCGCGCTGGGCGGCGGGTCGGCGTACGGGTTGGAGGTGGTCTCCGCGCTCCACGACTGGCCGTTCCAGTAACGGTAGGAATTCGGCTGGCCGGAGGGGTCGGGATACCAAGCGGGCTGGGACACGCCCACAGAGTAGACGACGAAGCCGGACCTCTCGTCCGGCCGACGTCGGGCCGGCGCTCGGAGCGCTTACGCCAGGAAGCCCTCGGCGACGAGCTCGCGGACGGTCGGCAGGTGCGCCGCACGGGCCTCCTCCGCGTCGACCTCGAGCAGCACCGACAGTGCGTCGATGATCTGCCCGACGGTGAGCTCGCCGTCGCAGGCGCCGACCAGCGCGGCCACCAGGGTGTCGGCCTGCCGGGCCCGGCGCAGGCCGCGCTGCTGGCGGAGCACCACCGTGTGCGGGTCCTCCGCACCCGGGGCACCGACGGTCTCCTGCTGCACGTCCGTGCGTACGACGAGCCGCGCGGCGAGCAGTGCCTCGTCGTCGAGGCCGGCCAGCCGGTCGACGGCGACGCCCCAGTCGTGGACCGTGGGCGCGATCGGCTGCTCCACGTCGTAGGGCCACTCCTCGAGTCGCACGGTGGGAGCACTGTCGGTGCGGCGAAGGTTGATCCAGCCGAACCCGACGGCCTCGATGCCCTGTTCGTCGAACCAGCCCAGCCAGGTGTCGTAGCGGCGGACGTAGTCGGGCGACCCCTGGAGGCCGGCGTCCTTGAGCCACAGCTCGACGTACGTCGCCGGGTCGACCACCTCGCGCTGCACGACCCACGCGTCGCAGTCGGTGACCCACTCGGCCAGTCGCTCGTCCCAGGAACGGTCGTCGGCGATCACCCAGTTGGCCAGCACCTGGCACCACCCACCGGTGGTCAGGTGCGCCGGCGCGGCCCGGACGATGTCCTCGACGACGCGGTCGCCGGGGAGCCCGGAGTCGCGGTAGACCAGCCGCTCCCCCGTCGCCGGCGAGATCACGAACGGCGGGTTGGTGGAGATCAGGTCGAACTGCTCGCCACGGACCGGCTCGAAGAACGACCCCTCGCGGACGTCGACCCGGCTCGCGACCTCATTGAGCTCGGCGTTGAGGCGGGTCATCCACAGCGCACGTTGGTTGACGTCGGTGGCGACCACGCGTTCGGCGTGCCCGGCGAGATGCAGGGCCTGGACGCCGCAGCCGGTGCCGAGGTCGAGTGCGCTGCCCACGGGCTCGCGAATCGTCAACTGGGCAAGGGACGTGGAGGCCGAGCTGATCCCGAGCACGTGGTCGGCGCCGACCTTGTTCGGTGTGCCGTCCAGGCCGGGGGTCAGGTCGCTGACCACCCAGAGGTCGCGCTCCTCGTCGGCGTACGGGCGTACGTCGAGGCGAGCCGCCACCTCGCTGACGCTCTGCTCGAGGAGGCCCTCGACCGCCATCCGGTCGACCAAGCCGGGCAGTGCCTTCTCGGCATCGGCCAGCGACACCGGGGTCTGCAGGAGGAACAGCCGGGTCAGGGTCTCGAGGGGTGTGCCACCTCGGGTGCGCTGCAGGCCCGGCACGGTCTCGTTGCGGGACAGTGCGCCGTGGGCCGTGGGCCCGAGCAGGTCGGCGACACCGTCGTAGGTGTAGTCCGCCGCGGCGAGCGCCGTACGCAGTCGGGTCGGCAGGTCGGAGGCGGGAGGGTTCGAGGAAGGCACGCGCCGAGCCTAGTTCGTGGCTCCGACCGTGGCGGAAACGAGCGACCCGTCGCCAGTTCTCCACGAACTGGCGACGGGTCGATGGGTGATGAGGTCAGGCGCTGGCGGAGACCTCCGACGCCGTGGCGTCGTCGCCGATCGCGATCGGACGCCGCTTGGCGATGTAGACAGCGACCGCGATGATCGCCACGGCCACCAGGGCGATGGTGATCCGCAATGCGTCGTTCTGATCCTCGCCGACGCTCATCGAGACGACGGCACTGGCGATCAGCAGCGAGACCAGGTTCATCACCTTGATCAGCGGGTTGATCGCCGGGCCGGCAGTGTCCTTGAACGGGTCACCGACGGTGTCGCCGATGATCGTCGCCTCGTGGGCAGGGGAACCCTTGCCACCGTGGTTGCCGTCCTCGACGAGCTTCTTGGCGTTGTCCCAGGCCCCACCGGCGTTGGCCAGGAAGACCGCCATCAGGGTTCCGGTGCCGATCGCTCCGGCCAGGAAGCCGGCCAACGAGGCCGCACCGAGTCCGAAGCCGACCGCGATCGGCGCCAGGACCGCGAGGAGTCCGGGTGTCACCAGCTCACGCAGCGAGTCCTTGGTGACGATGTCGACGACCTTGCCGTACTCCGGACGTCCGGTGCCCTCCATGATCCCGGGGATCTCGCGGAACTGGCGGCGCACCTCGTAGACCACCGCACCGGCGGCCCGGCCGACGGCGTTGATGGCCAGGCCGGAGAACAGGAAGACGACCGCTGCACCGAGCAGGACACCGACCAGGACGCCGGGGTTGTAGACGAGGAAGTTCAGCAGGGTCTCGTCACCCTTGGTCAGGTCGCCCGCGTCGTCGACGGCCTCTGCGACCGACGTCGAGTAGGAGCCGAACAGCGCCGTTGCCGCGAGCACCGCCGTGGCGATCGCGATGCCCTTGGTGATCGCCTTCGTGGTGTTGCCGACGGCGTCGAGCTCGGTGAGGATCTGCGCGCCCTCCTCGCTGACGTCACCGGACATCTCGGCGATGCCCTGGGCGTTGTCGGAGACCGGACCGAAGGTGTCCATCGCCACGATCACGCCGACGGTGGTGAGAAGGCCACAACCGGCGAGCGCCACCGCGAACAGGGACACCGTGACGGTGGCGCCACCGAGCAGGAACGCCCCGAACACTGCGGCGCCGATGACCAGCGTGGTGTAGACCGCCGACTCGAACCCGACGGAGAGACCCGACAGGATCACGGTCGCGGCGCCGGTCAGCGACGTCTTGCCGACGTCCTTCACCGGACGGTGCTCGGTGCCGGTGTAGTAGCCGGTCAGCGCGAGGATGCCGGCCGCCATCACGATGCCGATGACGACCGCGGCCGAGGCGATCAGACGCGGGTCGCCGGACGCGTCGGCCATGTCGAGGCCGGTGGCGTTCTTGAAGTCGGCGAAGTCGCCGGGCAGGTAGGCGTACGAGAGGATCACGGAGCCGAGCGCGCCGACGGCCGCGGAGATGTAGAAGGCCCGGTTGATCGTCTTGAGGCCGTTCTCACCGACCTTGGGCTTGCACAGGTAGACACCGAGTACGGCGGTCAGGGCCCCGATGGCGGGAATCAGCAGCGGGTAGACCAGGCCCTTGTCACCGAAGGCCTGGGAGCCGAGGATCAGCGCGGCGACCAGCGTCACGGCGTACGACTCGAAGAGGTCGGCGGCCATGCCCGCACAGTCGCCCACGTTGTCGCCGACGTTGTCGGCGATCGTGGCGGCATTGCGGGGGTCGTCCTCGGGGATGCCCTGCTCGACCTTGCCGACCAGGTCGGCACCGACGTCGGCGGCCTTGGTGAAGATGCCGCCACCGACTCGCATGAACATCGCGAGCAGGGCGGCGCCGAAGCCGAAGCCCTCGAGCACGTGGGGCGCCTCGTCCTTGTAGAGGAGGACGACGACGCTGGCACCGAGGAGGCCGAGCCCGACGGTCAGCATGCCCACCGTCGCGCCGGTGCGGAAGCCGATCTTCATCGCCGGTTCTCGACCGGTCTCCTCCGCGGCGGCGGCCACCCGGAGGTTCGCCTTCACCGCCAGCGACATGCCGAGATAACCGACCGCGGCAGAGAATCCGGCACCGACCAGGAAGAAGATCGAGCGCCCGATCCTGACCGCAGTGTCATCTGCTGGCAGGGCGAGGAGGAAGAAGAACGCAACCACGGCAAAGATGCCGAGGGTGCGGAACTGGCGGGTGAGGTAGGCGTTGGCGCCTTCCTGGACGGCCTGAGCGATCCGCTTCATGTTGTCGGTGCCTTCACCGGCGGCCAACACCTCGGCCCGGAACATCGCGGCCAGGCCAAGTGCGACAAGCGCAATGGCTCCGACCACGATCACCAGGACGAGGTTGCCTCCGGAGACATCCACAGCAGCGGGGTAGATCCCGGGCATGGCTCTCCTTTGAGTGTGACGCGGGTAACACGAGTGGCCCGGAGTCTACGCATGACGCCGGGACCTGCATGTGACCCCCGCCACATTCGTCGTGAGGGCGCGCGAAAACACCGGGACGAACCGGTGGGAAGGGACGAAAGGTCAGGCCGAGGTGGCGGCGTCGGCCGACGCGTGGATCGCGAACACCTTCGCCAGGCCGGTGATCCGGAAGATCTTCAGGAGGCGGTCCTGGTTGCACACCAGCTGGAGCGACCCGTCGTGGGCGCGCACCTTCTTGAGGCCGCCGACCAGGACACCGAGACCGGTGGAGTCGAGGAACTCGACGCCCTCCATGTCGATGATCAGGTGGTAGGACCCGTCGGCGACGAGCTCGGTGATCTTGTCGCGCAACTTGGGAGCGGTGTAGACATCGATCTCGCCCTCGACCGCGACGATGGTCGCGCCATCGACCTCGCGTGTCACAAGCGTCAGGTCCACGTCTCTCCTCCGAGGGCCGGCTGGCCATTGCGCGCCGGAGCCCCCAGTTGCCCCGACACTTCTCGCCATATCAAACCATGCACATCCGCCTCGCGCATGTGGTGGCGCGAATCCGGGCTGTCGGAGGCCCTTGCCACACTGGTCCCGTGCCCCCACTCCACCCTCCCTCACGGCCTGAGGTGCGGGGCCTGATCGACGCCGTGGCGACCCCGTCCCGCGCCGACCGGCTCCGTCATGTCGAGGTGCTGCCCCCGCGCGCCCCGACGTACGCCGAATGGCCGGCGTGGGTGGCCGCGCCGGTGCGCGAGGCGTTCACCGCTCGGGGCGTCGTACGCCCGTGGCAGCACCAGGTCGAGGGCGCCGAGGCGGCGCACTCCGGGCGACACGTGGTGGTGGCCACCGGCACCGCGTCCGGCAAGTCGCTGGTCTACCAGGCGCCTGCCCTCACGGCCTGCCTGGAGCAGCGCGGGCCGCGCGGCGAGCGGGGCGCGACCGCGCTGTACGTCGCCCCGACCAAGGCGCTGGCCCAGGACCAGCTGGCCTCCCTGCATGCGCTGGGACTCGACGTCCGGGCGGCCACGCACGACGGCGACAGCTCCCGCGAGCAGCGCGACTGGGCCCGCGACCACGGCGAGTACCTCCTCACCAACCCCGACATGCTGCACCGCTCGATGCTGCCCGGGCACGCCCGCTGGGCCAGGTTCTGGCGGTCCCTGCGTTACGTGGTCATCGACGAGTGCCACCACTACCGCGGGGTCTTCGGCGCCCACGTCTCCCACGTGCTGCGCCGGCTGCGCCGGGTGTGCGCGCTCTACGGCGCGTCCCCGACGTTCGTGCTCGCCTCGGCCACGGTCGCCTCACCCGCCGAGCTCGGCCTGCGCCTGACCGGTCACGAGATGGTCGCGGTCACCGACGACACCTCGCCCCGCGGCCAGGTGGCGCTGGCGCTGTGGGAGCCGCCGTTCGTCTCCCACCTCGGCGAGAACGGCGCACCCGTACGCCGGGCCGCGACCTCCGAGGTCGCCGACCTGCTCACCGACCTCGTCGTCGCGGGAGTGCGCACGCTCGCGTTCGTGCGCTCCCGCCGTGGCGCGGAGTCCGTCGCGGCCATCGCCGCCGAATCGCTCGGCGAGGTCGCCCCCGAGCTGGCCGGCCGGGTGGCGCCGTACCGCGGGGGCTACCTGCCCGAGGAGCGCCGCGCCCTCGAGCAGCGGCTCCGCTCCGGCGACCTGGTCGGGCTGGCTGCCACCAACGCCCTCGAGCTCGGCATCGACGTGAGCGGACTCGACGCCGTGCTGCTCGCCGGTTTCCCGGGCACCCGGGCCGCCCTCTGGCAGCAGGTCGGCCGCGCCGGACGTGAGGGCCAGGACGCGCTCGGCATCCTCGTGGCGCGCGACGACCCGCTCGACACCTACCTGGTCACCCACCCCGAGGCCCTGATCGGTCGTCCGGTCGAGGCGTGCGTCTTCGACCCGTCGAACCACTACATCCTGGGCCCGCACCTGCTGGCCGCCGCCGAGGAGTTGCCGCTCTCGCCGGACGAGCTCGGGCTGTTCGGCGAGACGGCGCGCGAAGCGGTCGACGCGCTGACCGAGGCCGGCCTCCTGCGCCGGCGCGGCCGGGACTGGTTCTGGACCGACCGGCGGCGGGCCAGCGACTTCGCCGACATCCGCTCGGCCGGCGGGTCGCCCGTGCAGCTCATCGAGGGCTCAACGGGTCGCGTGATCGGCACCGTCGATGCGGGGTCGGCCCACGGCACCGCCCACGCCGGCGCCGTCTACGTGCACCTAGGAGAGACGTGGCTGGTCTCCTCGCTCGACGTCGAGGACAACGTCGCGATGATGGACCGCGCCGACCCGTCGTACTCCACGTCGGCCCGCGAGACCACCGACGTCCGCATCGCCCAGGAGCGGCGCCACGAGCCGTGGGGGCGCTGTCGCATGTCGTTCGGTGAGGTCGACGTCTCCCACCAGGTGGTCTCGTTCCTGAAGCGGCGCGTCCCCAGTGGCGAGGTGATCTCGGAGGAGCCGCTCGACCTGCCCGAGCGCACGCTGCGCACCGCTGCGGTGTGGTGGACCGTCCCGGCCGCGGTGCTCGAGGACGCCGGACTCGCCGAGGCCGACCTGCCGGGATCGGCACACGCGGCCGAGCACGCCTCCATCGGCCTGCTGCCGCTCTTCGCGACGTGCGACCGGTGGGACATCGGCGGCGTCTCCACGGCCCTGCACGCCGACACCGGCCAGCTGACCGTCTTCGTCTACGACGGCCACCCGGGCGGCGCGGGCTTCGCCGAGCGCGGCTTCACGGTGGCACGCGAGTGGCTGGCCGCCACCCGCGAGGCGATCGCGAGCTGCGCCTGCACCGAGGGCTGCCCGTCGTGCGTCCAGTCACCCAAGTGCGGCAACCAGAACCACCCCCTCGACAAGCCGGGGGCGGTCCGGTTGCTCGACGTGCTGCTGGGGTGATCCGTCAGCCGAAGCAGTCCTGACTGTCGAGCTCGACGGCCAGCTCGCCGACGCGTCCGTCCTGTTCCACGCCGAAGTAGTACGACGTTCCCTTCTGGCCGGCCACCGGCACGTACCAACCGTTGGGTGCTTCCTCCACCGTCGGATAGGCGGCGCGCACCTGGTCGAGGGTCGACCCGAGGCCGATGCCCTCGGGAGTCTCCATGTCGTCGGCCGCGAAGACCGCCGCGACGCCGTACTTCTCGGAGTAGTAGCCGGACGTCGTGTTCCTGGCCGGCGGGTGGGCGGTCAGCGACATCGTGCGACACGTCTGTCCCGGACCGCCCCCGCCGATGTCGACCACGCCGGTCGCCTCGGCCTCGTCGAGCCCCATGCCGAGCTTGAGGTCGCCGTACCCGTCGGGTCCGAGCACGTCGGCCTCGGCCGCCACGACCTGGTCCTTGTCGCCACCGTGGTCGTCGGGCGAGGCCAGCCAGGCGGTCGCTCCGGCACCGCCGATCAGCACTGCGGCGGCGAGTCCGCCGATGGCCGCGGTGCGCCGGTGGCGCCTCTGCGCACCCGACCGACGGACCAGCCCGGGGTTGACCGGTGTGGCCCGGTCCTGCGCGGTGCGCGCGAGGGTGAGCAGCGCGCCGAGTTCGTCGTCAGCCATGGTGTGCCTCCGTCTGGTCGGACTTGTCTGTGAGGAGTTCGGCGAGGGCGGCGCGTCCGCGGGCCAGCCGTGCCTTGACGGTGCCCGTCGGTACGCCGGTCTCGCGGGCCACGTCCGCGACGGAGAGGTCGCAGAGGTGGTGGAGGACGATCGCCCGGCGCTGGTCGGCCGTGATGCCGCGCAGGGCCGTGACCAAAGCCGTGTGTTCGACGTCGGGGACCACGGGTGGCGCGTGCCCTTCGTTGAGCCGGTTCAGCTCGCGACCGCGTCTCGCCCGGTTGAAGCGGCTGATCGCGATCCGCCAGGCGACCGTGCGCACCCAGGCCTCGGGCGAACCGACGTTCCGGAGCGTGCGTCGGTGGTCCCAGGCACGGACGAACGCCTCCTGGACGCAGTCCTGGGCCTCGGTGAAGTTGCCGGTCATCACATAGAGATGTCCGACCAGCCTCGAGAACGACGCCGCGTAGAAGTCGTCGAAGTCCGCCTCGTCCACGGTGCTCCCTCCGGGTTGGTGTTGACTCCACGGTGTCCGGAGTCCTGAACACAAGAGCGATGGCGCGCTGATCCGGTTGCATCGATCTGGTTTGCACCGTTGCGGGGAGTAGCGTGACCGACATGGTGATTCTCGGTCTTCTGCTCATCGCCCTCGCGGTCATCGCGATCCTCGGTGGCGTCTTCCTCGTCGACGGCGGCAACGTCGAGTACTTCGGCATGGACGTGCCGCCGGTGACGCTCTTCGTGGTCGGCGCGCTCAGCGTCGTGTTCATCGGCCTGGGCGCCAAGTTGATGGCCTCGGGCACCAAGCGCAGCATCCAGGCCCGTCGCGAGCACAAGCAGCTCGAGAAGCTCGCCGAGCAGCGTCAGGCCGATGCCGACCCGGGTCGCGAGGCCTGAGCGAGACCTCAACGGCTTCAGCGAGACCTCAGCGGAGGAAGCGGAGCACGGCCAGCACCCGCCGGTGTGCGGACTCGTCGGGCAGCAGGCCGAGCTTGGCGAAGATGCGCTGGGTGTGCTTCTCGACCCCGCCGAGCGTGACCATGAGGCGCTCCGCGATCGAGGTGTTGGAGAGCCCCTCGGCCATCAGCCCGAGCACCTCGCGCTCTCGCCGCGTCAGCGACTCGAGCGGGTCCGGCCGGCGGCCCATCAGCTGGGAGATGACCAACGGGTCCATCACCGTGCCGCCCTCGGCGACCCGCTGGAGCGAGTCGAGGAAGTCGTCGATGTCGCTGACCCGGTCCTTGAGCAGGTAGCCGATGCTGCCCTGGCCGCCGGCGATCAGCTCGTCGGCGTAGGAGACCTCGACGTACTGCGAGAGCACCATCACCGGTGCGGCCGGCCAGGCGCGGCGTACGTCGACCGCGGCGCGGAGGCCCTCGTCGGTGTGTGAGGGCGGCATCCGGATGTCGACGATGCTCACGTCGGGGCGTTCAGCCAGGGCAGCCTCGACGAAGGACGGACCGTCGCCCACAGAGGAGACCACGTCGTGGCCGGCCTCGGTGAGCAACAGCTGCAGCCCCTCGCGGAGCAGCAGGGAGTCGTCGGCGATGACTATGCGCACGGAAGCTCCGCCCTGATCGTGGTCGGACCGCCGGCCGGCGAGTCGATCCGGAGCACACCGTCGGCGGCACGCACCCGCTGTTCGAGCCCGGCCAGGCCGTGCCCCTTGCCCGATGCGGCACCACCGACGCCGTGGTCGACGACCTCGACCGCGAGCAGGTCGCCGTCGCGGCGGACGTCGAGGCGGGCGTGGTCGGCCCCGCTGTGCTTGGCGACGTTGGTCAGCGCCTCGGAGGCGACGTAGTAGGCGGCGGTCTCGACGTGGGGCGGCACCTCACCCAGGTCGTCGATGGCCGCCGTGACCGGCACCGCGGCGCGTCCGGCCAGCTCCTGGAGGGCAGCGGCCAGGCCGCGGTCGACGAGGATCGGTGGCGCGATCCCGCGGGAGAGTGATCGCAGCTCCTCCACGGCTTCACGCGCCTGCTTCAGGGCGGTGTCGATGGTGGTGCGGGCCAGGGCGGGGTCGGTGTCGAGCTGTTTGCGAGCCCGACCGAGGTCCATCCCGAGGCGGACCAGGCGCTGCTGGGGACCGTCGTGGATGTCGCGTTCGAGGCGGCGCAGCGACCCGGCCTCGGCGAGGCGAGCGGCGTGGCGGGTGTCCTCGAGCCTGGTCATCTCCTGCTGCAGCACGCCGCGGCTCGAGAGCATCACACGACTCAGGCTGGACTGCACCAGCGCGACCAGGCGCATCACGAACGGCAGGGTCAGCAGGGCCACGACGCCGATGATCAGCATCAGCACGCTCTCGGCCCGGCGCCCGTCACCGAAGCCGAGCAGCTCGGCGAGCGTCTGGTTGCCCTCGTCGTCGAAGGGGATGTAGCGCTGCCAGAACCAGTAGGTCAGGCCGCCGGCGGTCACGGACCACCAGACCACCGTGGCGACGAACGCGAGGATCGAGGTCGCGAAGCCGACCACGGACCAGACGATGTCGAGCCACGACTGCGGATCGGTCAGGGGCGCGACGGCCCGTCGCAGCCAGCCCGACTCGTCACGGGCCCGGCGGTAGTGCGGCGTCGGCGCGTCGGCGTACAACAGGGTGCGCACGCGGCGGCGCTCGACGTGGGCGAAGCCACGGGCGACGTACGCCGTCAGGGCCAGGACCGGGAGCCCGAACAGGGTGACCGCCAGCGCCACGCCGACGGCCAGCCCGGTGACCATCAGCACGAAGGCAGGTACGGCGAGCGCGAGGGCGCTCACGTTGTAGGCCGAGTCGAGCAGCACGCGGCGCCCCCACGACGGCGAACGTCGTGCGGTGTCGTGGGGTGCTGACGGGGTGGCGATCGGCTCGATCCAGGTCGTGGTGTCCTCGCCGGGGACGGCGGGCTCGGCGGGGTGCTCTGTCAGTGCGTGGCTCATGTCGTCAACGCTAGGAATTCGGGCGTCCGGAAACGATCCTGCCAGCACCACACCTGTTGTCGGGGAAACCCGACACCCGCTCGGCGATCTCACCCGGTGGGTTGAGGGCCGGCACGCGAGTGGCCGGTGATCTCGAAGGTGTGGCCCAGGAACTCGGGGCCCTCGACCCGCACGGAGACCACCACGTCCTCGCCGAACAGGTCACACGTGGTCAGCTCGGCCTCGTTGGCCGCCGCCACTCCGGACGCGGCCGCGCAGGCATCGCCGGCGTCCTGCAGGGTCACCGCACCCGCGAGCGCCGCCAGGTCTGCCCCGGCCTGGGCCCGGCGGTGGGCGGCCGCCGTCGCCGTCATGAACGCGGCGGCGAGCCCGAGCAGCACGACCACGCCGATCAGCGAGACCACGAGCAGGGACGCCGAGCCGCGTTCACCCCGCATCGTCGGACTCCTCCCGCAGGGCAGTCGCCTCGCCGTGGGTGTCGCCGCTCAGCCCGTCGAACACGCCTCCGGGCGACGGCACCTGGTCGCTGACCACCACGGTCACCGTGCCGTCGCCCTCGCTGATGCTCACCGACGCACCGGGAGCGACCTCGTGCGCGAGCGCGACGGCCCGGTCGGCGGTCTCACCACGGGCCAGCGCACGAGCGGCCTCACGCGCGGCATCGGTCGACTTCATCTGGGCGACGCCGAAGGTCAGCAGCCACACCATCGCCAGGGTCACCGCGACCAGGAGCGGGAGGGCGAGCGCCGTCTCCGCGGTCACCGCCCCCCGCTCGTCGCGCCTCATCCGATGCCGAGCATCCCGAGCACATGGTTGAACATCTGCCGCAGCATCTGGTCGCCGAAGCCGCCGGTCACCAGTTGGTAGAGCACACCGGCCAGGCCCGCCCCGGCCGCCGTGCCCACCGCATATTCGGCCGTGGTGATACCCCGCTCGTCGCGGCGCGTCGTGCCTGTCACTGTCATGGACAACCTCCTTCTTCTCCGGCCACGGGCGCGGCCGGTGCTTCCACCCTCGCCGTTTCCGGGTCCCCTCGTGGACGCCCCGACCCGCCCTGTGGAGAACACCTGCAGCAACCTTCCTGTGCACGGAAACCGGTGGGATCACCACGACAGCGACCCCAACGCCGCGGCGATCACCGGCACGATGCCGATCACCAGGAACGCGGGCAGCAGGAACAGGCCGAGGGGCACCGCCGCGCGGACGCCGACCGTGCGGGCACGGTCCTCGACCCGGGCCCTCTCCTCGCGTTCGAGGTCGTTGCCGAGTCGGCGTACGACATCGGCGATGGGAACACCGGACGCCTCCGCACGCAGGAGCGCGCGCCCCACCCGGTCGTACGCCGGCACGGCGGACAGCTCGCGCCACACGTCGACCGGCGCCATCCCGATGCCGAGCCTGGCCTCGGCCCGACGCAGTGGTTCGGCCCCGGGGCCGGGAAGCGCCCGGGACACCTGTCGCACCGCCTCGGGCAGGGAGCCGCCGGCGGCCAGCACGAGTCCCAGCAGGTGCACGACCTGCGGCAGCTCACGCACGGCGGCCTCGCGTTGTCGGCGTACGGCGGCCGGCTCCGAGCGGCCGATGGTCACCCACGCGGCCACGAACCCGACGACGGCCACCACGCCTCCCAGCGGCATCGAGAAGAACGTCACTCCGCCGAGTGCGGCGCACGCACTCACCAGGGGCCGGAACCGCACCAGGAGCGAAGCCTCCCGCTGCAGGCCCGCCGGGTCGTGTCGGTCTGGTCGACGCACGGTGCGTCGCGGCGGGAACACGAGGAACACCGCGGCAGCCGCCAGCAGCGCCGTCATCACCGCGGGGGTCACGCCGCCGCCTCGACTCCGGACGCGATGGACTCGATCCAGCGCAGCCCCACCACGGTCAGCAGGACGCCGACGGCCAGGCAGCCCAGGCCCAGAGGAGTGCCGACCAGGAACCGGAACGGGTCGCCGCCGGCACCGGATCCCATGGCCAGGGTGAGCGCCGGGAGGGCTGCCATCAACCTCGCCGTCGAGCGCGCCGAGGCCAGCTCCGAGCGGACCAGCCGCCGGGTCGCCTCGCGGGCCCGGACGGTCTCGGCGACCCCGGCGAGTGCCTCCGCCAGGCCGCTCCCCGACCGGACCGCGACCTGCCAGGCCGCCGCCACCAGCCGCAGGTCACCCGCTCCGGGGCGCACCGCCAGCTCACGCAACGCGTCGGGCACCGAGCCGCCGAGGGTGTGGGCAGACGTCACGGCTGACATGGGAGGCCACACCGAGGCGGCCTCGGAGAGACACCGACCCACCGGCATGCCGGCCTGGAGCTCACCGCTGATCAGCTCGCACACCTCCTGGATGTGCGCGCCGGTGCGGGCCGCCTCGACGGACCGACGGCGCTTGGTGCGCAGGGAGCCGAGGCCGGCAACGGCACCGACGCCGATCACCGCGGGTGCCGCGAACCTCCACGGCACTCCACCCGAGAGGGCGACGGCACAGACAGCGACGACCAGGCCCGCGACCCAGACGTGCCTGGCGAGCGGACGACACCGCGGTAGCGGCCGGACCAGGAGCACGGCGACTCCGGCGAGGCCCGCCGCGACCAGGGCACTCACGGCTCCGCCAGGCGGTCGGTCAGGCGGTCGGCCAGGCGCTCGATGCCCGGCCCCTCACGCACCCGGCCGTCGACCGGGAAGCTGACGGCGGTGAGCGCGTCGACGAAGCCGGTCGGTCCGCGGGCGGGCACGGCGATCTCTGCCAGCCGGCGCTCGCCCGCGCGGTCGCGACCGAGGTGCAGGAAGACGTCTATCGCCGACGCCAGTTGGCTGTGCACGGCGTCCCGCCCGAGCCCGGCGGGCAGGGCCAGCGCCTCGACGCGGGCGGGTACGTCGGCGGCGGAGTTGGCGTGGAGCGTGCCGCAGCCGCCCTCGTGCCCGGTGTTGAGGGCGGCCAGCAGGTCGACCACCTCGATGCCACGGACCTCGCCCACGACCAGCCGGTCGGGCCGCATGCGCAGGGCCTGGCGCACGAGGGTGCGCATCGGGATCTCGCCGGCGCCCTCGACGTTGGCCACCCGTGCCTCCAGCCCCACCACGTGGGGGTGGTCGGGGCGGAGCTCACTGGAGTCCTCGACGAGGACCAGCCGGTGCGCCGGGTCGACCTCGCCCAGCATCGCGGCCAGGAGGGTCGTCTTGCCGCTGCCCGTGCCGCCCGAGACCAGGAACGAGAGGCGCGCGGCCAGCACCCGGCGGATCAACGTGAGCGCGTCGTCACCCAGCATTCCGCGGTCGGCGAGCTCGTCGAGGGACCAGCCGGCCGGCCGCGGCACCCGGAGCGAGATCACCGTGCCGGGGCGGGCGACCGGAGCGAGCACGGCATGGCAGCGGGTGCCGTCGCGCAGGCGCACGTCGACGTAGGGGGTGGCGTCGTCGAGGCGACGCCCACCGGACGAGGCCAGCCGTTGCGCGAGTCGGCGTACGGCCTCCTCGTTCGGGAACCGGACTCCGGCCGACTCGAGGCCGCGGCCACGGTCGAACCAGACCGAGTCGGGGCTGTTCACCAGGACGTCGGTCACGCCCTCCTGTCGCAGCAGCGGCTCGAGGATGCCCACGCCGACCACGTCGGCGCGCAACGACTCGTGCACCGCGAGCACCGTGGCGTCGCCGACCGGTCGCCCCGCCGACCGCAGTGCCTCCGCCACCCGCTGCGGGGTGAGCAGGTGCCCGTCGCGGGCCAGGCGTTCGCGGACCTCGTCGAGGAGCTCCTCGGGCACCTCACCGATCACGCGGCCGACCTGGCCGCGGCCGCCGGGCCCACCGCCCGCAACACGTCCCGGGCAGCCTTCGCGAGGACTCCGCGGCGCGACTTCACCGGCCCCTGGCCGAGGTCGATCGCCTCGTCGAGGCCGCGTTGGTCGGGCATCGCCGCAAGCACCGGCGCACCGACCAGTCGCTGGGCCTCGGCCGCGTCGACCCCCGACCCGCGGACCACGAGGGCCAAGGGCCCAGACCTGCGGGCCAGCTCCGCGAAGCGAGCCGCGGACGACAGGCCGGGCAGGGTCGCCCGGGTCACGACGACCAGCGACTGGCACCGCGCCATCAGCTCCTCGGCAAGGTCGCCCCCGGCGCGCGGCAGGTCGAGCACCACCACACGATGGCCCCGGGTCGCCGCCGCCACGGCCGCCCGGGCAGCGAACGGCTGCAGGGTCTCGACGCCACTCGGGCCACCGGCGCCGAAGGTCAGCACACCCAGATCACCTCGCCGGGGCAGGGCATCGCGCAGCGCCCGCGCACCGAGCCGGCCGGTGGTCTGCTGCAACGCGTCCCACCGGACGCCGTCGAGGCGCTCCATGCCGAGCACCTGGTCGGCACCGGGCCCGAGCGGATCGGTGTCGATCAGGCAGGCCGGGCCCTCACGGGCGGCCATCATCGCCAGGGCACAGGAGAACGTGGTGGCTCCGGCACCGCCCGACCCGCCGACCACGCCGATGGTCACGCCGTCGACGTCGAAGCGCTCCGAGGAGTCGGCCAGCACCTCGAGGACCCAGGAGTCGCAGCCCGGCAGCTCGACGACGTTCTCGATGCCGAGGGCCAGGGCGGTGCGGAACGCCTCGTCGGGCAGGTGGCCCCAGGCCACGAGATGGACGCCCACGCGTCTCGGCGGTTCGATCGCGGCCAGCTCGTCGGCCACGTCGGCACCGAGGAGGACGACGGACGCCGTCGACCAGGACCGCAGGGCGGCGGCCGGGTCGGAGGTGACGTCGGGAACCACACCGGCCGCCGCAGCCAGTCGCTGGAGCTCGTCGTGGAGGGCCTGGTCGCGCGTGATGATGAGGGGATTCGTCATGCCACCAGAGTTGCCCGCACGAGGGGCGGTCGACTCCTCGTCGTACGGCATCTGTGGATAACCCGGTCGCGACCGCGCCTGTGCACGGAAACCGGCCGGCTGCCTGCCTAGGATGTGGCCATGCCTGCATCGGCCCAGCGCCCGCACCATCCGGGCGGCTCTCGCGAAGCCGCCTTCTTCGACCTCGACAAGACGATCATCGCCAAGTCGAGCACGCTCGCGTTCAGCAAGCCCTTCCAGGCCGGTGGCCTGATCTCGCGGCGGGCCGTGCTGCGCAGCGCCTATGCCCAGTTCGTCTACCTCGTCGGGGGCGCCGACCACGACCAGATGGAGAAGCTGCGGCAGTTCATGTCGCAGCTGTGCGCCGGCTGGAACGTCGCCACCGTGCGGGAGATCGTCGCCGAGACACTGCACAACATCGTCGACCCGCTGGTCTACGACGAGGCGGTCAGCCTGATCGAGGAGCACCACCTGGCCGGCCGCGAGGTGATCATCGTGTCGACCTCGGGTGCCGAGGTGGTCGGCCCGATCGGAGAGATGCTCGGCGCCGACCGGGTCATCGCCACGCGCCTGGAGATCGTGGACGGCAAGTACACCGGCGAGATCGACTACTACGCCTACGCGGAGACGAAGGCCGAGGCGATCCGCGAGCTCGCCGCGGAGGAAGGCTTCGACCTCTCCCACTGCTACGCCTACAGCGACTCGATCACCGACCTGCCCATGCTCGAGGCGGTGGGGCACCCGCACGCGGTGAACCCCGACAAGGAGCTGCGCAAGGCGGCCGTGGAACACGAGTGGCCGGTGCTGGTCTTCACCAAGCCGGTCAACCTCGGCCGCCGGGTGAAGCTGCCTCCGGCCAAGCCGACACTGGCCGCACTGGCGGTCGGAGGCCTGATGGTGGCCGGTGGGGCGATCGCGGTGAACCTGCGCAGGCGTGGCCCCGCCTGACCGCTCCACGTGGCCCCGCGGCACACATCAATGGACCCGTAAGTCAACCCTTGAAGTGCATCCGGAACCGGCGTACACATGGAGATACAACTCAAGAGTTTGCACGTGAACCAGGTACCCACGCGGCGATCTACCCTTCTTCAGGGCGCTTGCCAAGATCGGGTCTGACCCCGAGGGCAGTAGTTAGATAGTGCACGCTTGTTACCCGGGTTTCGCGTGTCAGCGGCGGCACCCGAATCCATGCGAGTCGGGTGCCGCTCGCATGTCCGGACCGATGCAGACTCAGCCGCGCACGGGGCTGGCCTCGGCCGCCGCCGCGTAGGCCTCCGCCGCGTAGAGCAACCACGCGTGCACTCCGCTGCTGCCGCTGGCGTTCGCATAGGCGCGCAGGTTCGACTCGTACTCCGCGCGCAGGGCCAGGTGGCCCGCCTCGGGCACCAGCAGCGACTTCTCGTCGACCCCGCGGGCCACCAGCACGAGGCGTTCGGCGGCCCGGGCGACGATGCCGTTGTGCGAGGCGAACGGTGCCGCCGTCGCCAGCTCGGCGTGTACGACGGCCGCGACCAGCATCGCCGGCGCGGTGGTGGGTGCCAGCAACCTCTGGCCGAGGATCCTCAGCCGCTCCGCCGCGTCGCCGTCCCGCGGGCGGCCCAGCTGCTCGTCGGCCAGGATGCCCTTGCCGGCCAGGGCGTGCAGGCGGGCAAAGGCCTGCAGGGGCGCGGTCTTCAGCGTCGGCACCAGCGAGAGCGCCTGGGTCGAGACCCTGATCGCCGCCTGTGCGGTCTCGTCGCCGTCTCCGGCGCGGATCTCGTCCAGGCTGGAGCCGGAGCCTTCCAGCACGCCGCTGGCACAGGCGCCTCGGAGCAGCGACTCGGTGGTCAGCTCGGGCGCCGTCTTGCGCAGGCCGCGATCCCGCAGCATCGCGTCGACGCCGTCCCTGGTGCCGGCGAAGGCCGACGGCACGCCCTCGAGCGCAGCGAGGGAGGCCAGCGGATCGCCGTTCGTGACACTGCTCATGCCTCGCAACGTTAGAGGTGCCGCGGGTGGGGGCTGTCGAGCGGGGCTGCGGGCAGCCGACATTCGCCCTGTCCGCGGGACCTCGTGCTACGCAGCTCCGGCGGGTCCAGCAGGTAGCCTCGGATCAATGGACCACCAGCGCGCTCCCCAGGACCGACCCGCCTTCCCGGCCGAGGCCGTGCAGTGGTTGCTGGGCTCCTCGCCGCGCACCGTCGTGGTGCTGGGTGACGCGGACGTCGCCGAGGCGATCGCCGTCGACGGCCACGACGTCACCGACGTCGAGGGCACCGGCGAGCCGCTTCCGTTCCCCGACCGCAGCATCGACGTCGTCCTCTCCACACACGGCGTGCCCGACGACCTCGAGGCGATCGCGCGGGTGCTGCGTCCCGGTGGCCAGGTCGCCCTGGTCTGCAACGAGCGCGACCAGCGCATCCCGTGGGCCCGCAAGCTCGACGGCGTGCTCGGCAACACCCCCGCTGGCGACGCCCCTGCAGTCGGCCTGGTCAACTCCACCCTCTTCGGCTTCGTGAGCGACTCCCCCTTCCGCTACTGGCAGGTGGTCAACCGCGAGTCCCTCGAGGCGATGGTGCGCGTGGAGCTCTCCGGGCGTGGTGACACCGAGATCGAGCGTCGTACGACGGCCGCACTCGCCCTGTACGACGACTACGGTCGGGGCGCCGACGGGATGCAGATGCCGTGGCTGAGCCGGTGCTTCAAGGCGACCGTGGTCGAGAACGCCTGGGCGCCGCCACACGGGCTCGACGAGCAGCACGACCCCGACGCGACGGACCAGGCAGACGACTCCGGTGACGACACCGACCAGCGGCCGCCCACACCGCAGGACGGCTCGGAGTCCGATCTGCTGCTGATCGACTTCCGCTAGCGCGGTTACGCCCTAGTGTGTGGCCATGGCGTTCGGCTGGCGGCGTTCCCACCTCGTCACAGAGGCTGATCGGGCGACGTTCCGCACCCTGCACACCGCATCACGGGCCTCGCCCGCACTGCGTGAGGGCCTGACGAGTGCCAGCGCCGAGCGCAGCGTGCGCCACCTGCGGGCCCTGCTGGGCGCCCCGGCGCTGGCCCTCACCGACACCGCCGGCCTGCTGGCGTGGGACGGCACCGGCGACCACCACTCCACCCACTGCCCCGAGCTCGCCGCGATCGCCGTCGAGGAGGGCCGCACGCACGTGGCGCAGCGCAGTGTCACGTGCCACGTGCCGAACTGCCCGATCCGCTACGCCGTCGTCTCCCCACTCGTCGTGGACGACCTGATCGTCGGCACCCTGCAGGCGTTCACCCCCAGCGCCACCGCCGGCCTGGTGCGCGCCGCCGACGAGGTCGCCACATGGGTCTCGGGGCAGCTCGAGCTGGCTGAGCTCGACGCGTCGCGCACCCGGTTGATGGAGGCCGAGGTGCGGGCCCTGCGCGCCCAGATCAGCCCGCACTTCATCTACAACTCGCTGGGCGCGATCGCGTCGTTCGTGCGCACCGATCCCGACCGGGCCCGTGAGCTGCTGCTGGAGTTCGCCGACTTCACCCGCTACTCGTTCCGCAGGCACGGCGAGTTCACCACCCTCGCCGAGGAGCTCCGGTCCGTCGAGCGCTACCTGCTGCTCGAACAGGCCCGGTTCGGTGACCGGCTCGGCGTCACCCTCCGGATCGCGCCGGAGGTGCTGCCGGTCGCCGTACCCTTCCTCTGCATCCAGCCGCTCGTCGAGAACGCCGTACGCCACGGCCTGGCGGAGAAGGGGGACGGCCACATCACGATCACCGCCCGCGACCACGACGCCGACTGCGTGATCGAGGTCGAGGACAACGGCGCGGGCGAGGATCCCGAGCGGGTACGCCGGGCGCTGGCCGGCGACGCCGACCTCGACTCGGTCGGCCTCGGCAACGTCGACGTCCGGCTGCGTGACACCTTCGGCGACGACTACGGCCTGATCGTCGAGACCGCCCCCGGCGCCGGGACGAGAGTGATCGTCCGGGTGCCCAAGTTCGCCCCGGGAGTGCACCCATGACCGCCCTGAGAGTCCTCGTCGTCGACGACGAACGCCCGGCCCTGGACGAGCTCACGTTCCTGCTGGAGCGCCACCCAGACGTGGCCTCGGTGGTGGCCGTCGACTCCGCCACCGAGGGGCTCCGGCTGCTCCAGGACACGACCATCGACGCGGTCTTCCTCGACATCCAGATGCCCGGCCTGACCGGGGTGGAGCTGGCCCAGGTGCTGAGCCGCTTCCGCAACCCTCCCCCGATCGTGTTCGTGACCGCCCACGAGCAGCATGCCGTCGACGCCTTCGAGCTGCGGGCCGTCGACTACGTGCTCAAGCCGGTGCGGGAGGAGCGCCTCGCCGAGGCGGTACGCCGCGTGGTCGAGGGCGTGGCCCAGCCGGCGGCCAGCGGCGACGAGCAGATCCCGGTCGAACGCGGCGGCGTGACCCGTTTCATCAACCGCAGCGACATCACGCACGTCGAGGCGCAGGGCGACTACGCGCGACTGCACACCCCGCACGACTCCTACCTGTTGCGCACTCCCCTGACCGTGCTCGAGGAGCAGTGGGGCCCGGCCGGCTTCGTGCGGGTCCACCGTTCCCTGCTGGTCGCGCTCGCGCACATCAGCGAGGTGCGCATGGAGAGCGGCCGGTGCACCGTGCGGGTCGGTGAGGGCATCGACCTGGTCGTGAGCCGGCGGCACACCCCGGCGTTGCGCGAACTGCTCAACCGGGGCCGGCCATGAGCATCGGTCCCCCCGAGCGGGTCCGGGTCACCGGGCCTCCACGGCGTACGACGAGTCGCCGGACCAGGGCCCACGAGATCGACGACCAGACCCTCCTCGGAGCGGTGATGATCCAGTCGCTGCTGCGCGCCCAGCTGCGGCTCGCCGTACTCACCCTGGCGCCGCTCTTCGCGTTCGCGGTCGCGCTGCCGCTGACCTTCCACCTCTTCCCGCGGTTCTCGGACCTCCGGGTGGCCGGGGTCCCGGTGGCGATCCTGCTGCTCGGCGTCCTCATCTACCCCGTGCTGGTCCTGCTCGGCTGGTCCTACGTACGGCGGGCCGAGCGCCACGAACGCGACTTCGCCGAGCTCGTCGAGATCGCCGAGTCATGACGGGGCAGCCATGACGGGGCAGCCATGATCACCTCGGTGCCGAGCGTCGTCGCGGTGGCACTGGTCGCCGTCGCCACGCTGGCCATCGGCACATGGGGACTGCGCTTCTCGCGCACCACCAGCGACTTCTTCGTCGCCTCCCGGTCGGTGCGACCGGCGCTCAACGCCTCGGCGATCGGCGGCGAGTACCTCTCCGCGGCGTCGTTCCTCGGCGTCGCCGGGCTGGTGCTGGTCTTCGGCGCCGACATGCTCTGGTACCCCGTCGGCTGGACGGCCGGCTACCTGGTGCTGCTGGTGCTGGTGGCCGCGCCGTTGCGTCGCTCGGGCGCCTACACACTGCCCGACTTCGCCGAGGCCCGGCTGGCCTCGGCGCGGGTCCGCACCACGTGCACCCTGTTGGTGGTGGCCATCGGCTGGCTCTACCTCGTCCCCCAGTTCCAGGGCGCCGGCATCACGCTCGAGTCGACGACCGGGGCGCCGCCCTGGCTCGGTGCCATGGTCGTGGCGGGCGTCGTGCTGGTCAACGTGCTCTCCGGAGGCATGCGCAGCATCACGTTCGTGCAGGCCTTCCAGTACTGGCTCAAGCTGACCGCCCTCCTGGTGCCGGCGGTGGTGATGGTCGGCGTGTGGCTCGGCGACGGACGGCCCGGCCCGGGCGCCGGGTCCGGCGGCGACTGGTCCCTCCCCCTCGGCGAGGGCGGCGGGCAGGGCCTCTACCTGACCTGGTCCCTGATCATCGCCACGTTCCTCGGCACCATGGGCCTCCCCCACGTCGTGGTGCGGTTCTACACGAACCCCGACGGCCGGGCGGCTCGACGTACGACGGTGGTGGTGCTGGCCCTGCTCAGCGCGTTCTACCTGCTGCCACCGGTGTACGCCGCACTCGGCCGGGTGTACGGCGACACGACCCACTCCGACGTGTTGGTGCTCGAGCTGCCGAGGCTGATGGTCCCGGGCGCGGCCGGCGAGCTGCTCTCGGCACTGGTCACCGCCGGCGCGTTCGCGGCGTTCCTCTCGACCTCGTCGGGGCTGTCCCTGGCGGTGACCGGCGTGCTCACCCAGGACGTCTTCCGCGGCACGCGCCTCACCGGCGTACGCGCCTTCCGCGTCGCGGCCGTGGTCGCCGTGGTGACCCCGTGCGTGGCCGCCGTCTCGGCGCCGGACCTCGGTATCGCGAAGGCGGTCGGGTTGGCCTTCGCGGTCGCCGCCTCGACGTTCTGTCCCCTGCTGGTGCTGGGCATCTGGTGGCGCGGGCTGACCGACGTCGGCGCCCTGGCGGGGCTCGGCGCCGGCTTCGTCTCGTCCGGCATCGGCGTCACCTACTCCCTGAGCCCCTACTCGACCACCGGCTGGGTCGACGCACTGCTGAGCCAACCGGCCGCGTGGTCGGTGCCGCTGGCCTTCGTCACCATGTACGTCGTCTCGCGGGCCACCGCCTCTCGTGTGCCGCCACACGTGCGCCGGTTCATGGTGCGACTGCACACGCCGGAAGCCGTGGCGCTCGACCGCGGCTGACCGTTCGTCGCACCGATCGCACCGCCCGCCGATTCGGCCGTTCCACTGGCCGCGCAGTCTGGTCGCACCCCTGATGCTGCGGCGCCGTAGTTCCTAGCGTGACTGGTGTCACACCCCCGCACGAGAGGCGATCCCGTGACCGATGCACACGGCGTACACCGACGCTCGCAACATCCGATCTACCAAGAGCTCCACGACTCGGCCGAGTTCGCCGACCTGCGTCGGCGCTACCGCAGCTTCGTCATCCCGTGGACCGTGGCCTTCCTGGCCTGGTACCTGCTCTACGTGATCATGTCGAACTGGGCGAACGACTTCATGAACACCAAGCTCGTCGGGCACATCAACGTGGCCCTGGTCTTCGGGCTGCTGCAGTTCGCCTCGACGTTCCTGATCGCCTGGCTCTACGCGCGGCACATGAACCGCAACGTGGACCCGGTCGCCCGCCAGCTCGAGGCCCGCTACGACGCGGTCATCGAGGGCGAGGGGAGGCCCGCATGAACGGCACCGAGCTCCTCACCGCCGTCCTCTTCGTCGGCGTCGTCCTGATCACGGTGGCGATCACCTTCTGGGCCAGCCGACAGACCTCGGGCACGGCGAACTTCTACGCCGGAGGGCGCCAGTTCAGCGGCTTCCAGAACGGGATGGCGGTCTCGGGCGACTACATGTCGGCCGCCTCGTTCCTCGGCATCTCCGGGCTGATCGCCCTCAACGGCTACGACGGCTTCCTCTACTCGATCGGGTTCCTGGTCGCCTGGCTGGTGGCCCTGTTGCTGGTCGCCGAACTGCTCCGGAACTCCGGCCGCTACACGATGGCCGACCAGCTGGCCTACCGCATGAAGCAGCGGCCCGTGCGTACGGCGGCTGCCACGTCGACCGTCGTCGTCTCGATCTTCTACCTGCTCGCCCAGATGGTCGGTGCGGGTGCACTCGTGACCCTCCTCCTCGGTGTCGAGAGCGAGCTCATGAAGGCCCTCGTGATCGTCGGAGTCGGCCTGCTGATGATCTTCTACGTCACCGTCGGCGGCATGAAGGGCACCACCTGGGTGCAGATCGTCAAGGCCGTGCTGCTGATGGCCGGCACCGTCCTGATCACCTTCCTGGTCCTGGCGAAGTTCGACTTCAACTTCTCCGAGCTTCTCGGTGCCGCCTCGGACAACACCGGCAAGGGCGAGGCGTTCCTCCAGCCCGGCCTGAAGTACGGCATCGACATGACCAGCAAGCTCGACTTCATCTCGCTCGGCATCGCGTTGGTGCTCGGCACCGCCGGCCTGCCGCACATCCTGATCCGCTTCTACACGGTGCCGACCGCCAAGGCGGCCCGCACCTCAGTGATGTGGGCGATCGGCCTGATCGGCACGTTCTACCTGATGACCCTTGCCCTCGGGTTCGGTGCGGCTGCCCTGCTGGACACCGGTCCGGGCAGCAAGGTCGCGGAGAGCGGCGGAAACCTGGCCTCACCACTTCTGGCCGAAGCCGTGGGCGGTGGAGCCGGCACCACCGGAGGCGCCGTACTGCTGGCCCTGATCTCGGCGGTCGCCTTCGCGACGATCCTCGCGGTCGTGGCCGGGCTGACCCTGACCTCCGCGTCGTCGGTGGCGCACGACCTCTACGCCAACGTGTGGAAGAAGGGCACCGCGACGGAGACCCAGGAGGTCCACGTGGCCCGCATCTCCGCGTTCGTGATCGGTGGTGTGGCCATCGCGCTGGCGATCCCGGCCCAGAAGCTGAACATCGCCTTCCTGGTGGCCCTGGCGTTCGCGGTGGCGGCCTCGGCGAACCTGCCGTCGATCATCTACAACCTGTTCTGGAGGCGGTTCAACACCCAGGGCGCGACGTGGGCGATCTACGGCGGCCTGATCTCCTGCCTGGTTCTGGTGATCTCCTCGCCGGTCGTGTCGGGGAAGCTGAACGCCGACGGGACCAATGCCGCGCTGCTGCCGAAGAGCGTCGACTTCTCCTGGTTCCCACTGGACAACCCCGGCATCGTCTCGATCCCGCTCGGCTTCTTCTTCGGCTGGCTCGGCACGGTGCTGTCGAAGGAGACGGACTCGGAGGCGGCGTACGACGAGCTGGAGGTGCGTGCGCTGACCGGCGCGGGCGCCGAGGCGGCCGTCAAGGAGTGAGATCCACCTGATTCCGGTCCGGGGGTCGCTGCAACGTGGCCGCAACCTCCGGACCGGAATCCTGCTTTGTGCCGAGACCGCTCTCGTCGCACAGCGGATACCGGCCTAGGCTGCATGTGACGGCCGGCACAGAAGAGCGAATCAAATCAGGAGTGAATGTGAGCGAGCGTCCAACGTCCAGCGAGACCCTGTCCAACCTGAGCCACGAGGAGCGACGCTTCGCTCCCCCCGAGGAGCTGGCCGCCGCCGCCAACGTGAAGGCAGACGCCTACGCCGCCGCGGACGAGGACTTCGAGGGCTTCTGGGCCACGCAGGCCGAGCGCCTCGACTGGGGCCAGAAGTGGGACCGCGTCCTCGACTGGGACAACCCACCGTTCGCCAAGTGGTTCACCGGCGGCACGATCAACGCGGCCGTCAACTGCGTGGACCGGCACATCGAGGCCGGCAACGGCGACAAGGTCGCCATCCACTGGGTCGGTGAGCCCGAGGAGGACTTCCGCGACATCACCTACGCGCAGCTGGGCGAGGAGGTCAACAAGGCCACGAACGCGCTCATCTCGCTCGGCGTCCAGAAGGGCGACCGGGTCGCGATCTACCTGCCGATGATCCCCGAGTGCGTCTTCACGATGCTGGCCTGCGCCCGTCTCGGTGCGCCGCACACCGTGATCTTCGGCGGCTTCTCGGCCGACGCGCTGGCGTCCCGCATCACCGACTGCGGCGCGAAGCTGGTCGTCACCTCCGACGGCGGCTACCGCCGGGGCGCCCCCTCCGCGTTGAAGCCCGCGGTCGACGAGGCGGTCACCAAGGTCGACGGGCTCGTGGACAACGTGCTGGTGGTGCGCCGTACCGGCCAGGACGTCGCGTGGAACGACGACGTCGACGTGTGGTGGCACGAGCTGGTCGACTCGCAGTCGACCGAGCACGAGGCCGAGATGCACGACGCGGAGCACCCGCTCTACGTCATGTACACCTCCGGCACGACCGGCAAGCCCAAGGGCATCCTGCACACCACCGGCGGCTACCTGGTCGGCACGTCCTACACGCACTGGTCGGTCTTCGACCTCAAGCCCGAGACCGACGTCTACTGGTGCACCGCCGACGTGGGCTGGGTGACCGGCCACTCCTACCTGGTCTACGGCCCGCTCGCCAACGGTGCCACCCAGGTGATGTACGAAGGCACGCCCGACGCACCTCGCAAGGGCCGTTGGTGGGAGATCGTCGCGAAGTACGGCGTCACGATCTTCTACACGGCGCCCACCGCGATCCGCACGTTCATGAAGCAGGGCAGCGAGATCCCCGACCAGCACGACCTCTCCTCGATCCGGCTGCTCGGATCGGTCGGCGAGCCGATCAACCCCGAGGCCTACATCTGGTACCGCGACACCATCGGCGCCGGCAAGACGCCCGTGGTCGACACGTGGTGGCAGACCGAGACCGGGCAGATCCTGATCTCGCCGCTGCCCGGCGTCACCCACGGCAAGCCCGGCTCGGCGATGAAGGCCCTGCCCGGCATCAGCGCCGACGTGGTCAACGACGAGGGTGAGTCCGTGCCCGACGGCTCGGGCGGCTACCTGATCCTGCGCAAGCCGTGGCCCGCCATGCTGCGCACCATCTGGGGCGACGACGAGCGCTACAAGGACACCTACTGGTCGCGCTGGCCCGGCGTCTACTTCGCCGGCGACGGTGCCAAGAAGGACGAGGACGGCGACATCTGGGTGCTCGGGCGCGTCGACGACGTCATGAACGTCTCCGGCCACCGCCTCTCCACCACCGAGATCGAGTCCGCGCTGGTGTCGCACCCGAAGGTCGCCGAGGCGGCAGTGGTCGGTGCCACCGACGAGATGACCGGCCAGGCCGTCTGTGCGTTCGTGATCCTGCGTGAGAGCGCCGGCGGCGAGTCCGGTGACGCCCTCGTCCAGGAGCTGCGCAACCACGTCGCCAAGGAGATCGGCGCGATCGCCAAGCCGCGCCAGATCATGATCGTCCCCGAGCTGCCCAAGACCCGCTCGGGCAAGATCATGCGTCGCCTGCTGCGCGACGTGGCCGAGAACCGCGAGATCGGCGACGTCACCACGCTGGCCGACTCGTCGGTGATGAGCCTGATCCAGACCGGCCTGTCCGGCGGAGGCTCCGACGAGTAGTCCCGCCCCCTCCCGGGTAACGCGCCGTCCATGACGCTTTGCACCCTGCTGGCGGGGTGCAAAGCGTCAACACCGGCGCGGTAATCGGGCCACACTCGTCGTACGACGCACGAAACGGCCGCCACGTCCCTCACGGGAGTGGCGGCCGTTTCGTCGTCGTACGGCGTGTGGCGTCAGCGTGCGCGGCGGGAGAGCCGCTCGATGTCCATGATGACCACGGAGCGGGGCTCGAGGCGCAGCCAGCCACGGGAGGCGAAATCGGCCAGGGCCTTGTTGACCGTCTCGCGGGAGGCGCCGACCAGCTGGGCGAGCTCCTCCTGGGTGAGGTCGTGGTGCACGTGCACGCCGTCGTCGGCGGTTCGGCCGAAGCGGTCGGCGAGGTCGAGCAGCGCCTTGGCCACGCGACCGGGCACGTCGGAGAAGACCAGGTCGGCGTTGACGTCGTTGGCCTTGCGCAGCCGGGCCGCGATCTGGCCGAGGAGGCTGTGCGCCACGATCGGGCGACCCTCGAGCCACTTGAGCAGGTCCTCGTGGGAGAGCGAGGCGAAGGTGGCGTCGGTGACCGTGGTGACGGTGGCCGAGCGCGGACCGGGGTCGAAGAGCGAGAGCTCACCGAACATCTGGCCCGGGCCGAGGATCGCGAGCAGGTTCTCGCGGCCGTCGGAAGACGTGCGACCCAGCTTCACCTTGCCCTCGAGTACGACGTAGCACTTGTCGCCGGAGTCGCCCTCATGGAAGAGCACCTCGCCTCGGCGAAGCCTGGACTCGGCCATCGACGACCGGAGCGCCGTCGCTGCCTCGTCGTCGAGCGCGCTGAACAGCGGGGCCTGACGAAGCACGTCGTTGTCCACAAGTTCCTCCCATGTAGTAGCGGGTTCCGAGCCGATCCTAGCCGTGGCCCACGTCACATCATCAACCATGGGTGGCGAAAAGGCCGAACGCGACCAGGATCCGGGCCCTGTCGGCGTCTCCACGTAGGGTGTGGCTGTGCCCCAGACTCCATCGCAGACGGTCCTGGTTCGACGGGCCCGCAAGATCGATCGGGTCCTTGGCGAAACCTACCCTGAGGCCAAGTGCGAACTCGACTTCGCCAACCCCTTCGAGCTTCTCGTGGTCACCGTGCTCAGCGCGCAGACCACCGACAAGCGGGTCAACGCCGTGCGTCCGACGCTGTTCGCGGCCTATCCCGACGCCGCTGCCATGGCCGGCGCCGAGCGCGAGAAGATGGAGCAGATCATCGGTCCGCTCGGCTTCTTCCGGGCCAAGACCGAGTCGCTCCTCAAGCTCAGCAGCGCGCTCGTCGAGCACCACGGCGGCCAGGTGCCGCCCCGCCTCGACGACCTCGTGAAGCTGCCCGGCGTGGGACGCAAGACCGCCAACGTCGTGCTGGGCAACGCCTTCGACATCCCTGGCATCACCGTCGACACCCACTTCGGCCGGCTGGTCCGCCGCTTCGGCTGGACCGACGAGACCGACCCGGTGAAGGTCGAGCACGCCATCGGCGCCCTGTTCCCCAAGCGCGACTGGACGATGCTGTCGCACCACGTCATCTGGCACGGCCGCCGCATCTGCCATGCCCGCAAGCCCGCCTGCGGCGCATGCCCGATCGCGCGCTGGTGCCCGGCGTACGGCGAGGGCCCGACCGACGCCGACGAGGCGGCCAAGCTGGTCCGCACCGAGGGCCGCGCATGAGAAGGGCGCTGGCCGCTTCCCTGCTGGTCCTCCTGGCGTTGCAGGGGTGCGACAAGATCTCGCCGCCCGAGATCGACCGGGCCGGCAAGTCCGACGTCGACGTCGACACTCCGGCGCTGCGCACGCTCAAGGCCCGGGCCGACATCGCTCCGTGTGCGCCCGGTCCCGGCGACCACGTCGACGGCGGCCTCCCCGAGGTCACGTTGCCCTGCCTGGGCGGCGGCGAGGACGTCGACGTCTCCAGCCTGCGCGGGCCGATGGTGGTCAACCTGTGGGCGGTCTGGTGCGAGCCGTGCCGTCGCGAGCTGCCGATCTACCAGCAGTTCCACGAGAAGTACGGCGACCGGGTGTCGGTGCTCGGCATCGACTTCCAGGACACCCAGCCGGGCCCGGCGCTCGAGCTGATCCGCGACTCGGGGGTCACCTATCCGCAGCTGGCCGACCCGCAGACCGACCTGAGCCTGAAGGAGCCGCTGCCCAACATCGCCGGGCTGCCCTACATCATCCTCATCGACGAGGACGGCACGGTCGTCGACCAGCGCTTCGAGAAGATCACGAAGCTCCGCCAGCTCGAGGACCTCGTCGAGAAGCACCTCGGGGTCACCCTGTGATCCCGCAGTGGCTCGAACCGCTCCGCGAGGGCGCGCAGTCCATCACCGTGCACGACCTGACCCGCTTCATGCCGCCCGAGGGCAGCGACCCGCGGCGTGGCGCCGTCCTCATGCTCTTCGGCGAGGGTGAGCAGGGCCGTGAGCTGCTGCTGACCGAGCGGTCCCACACGATGCGCAGCCACCCCGGTCAGGTGTCGTTCCCCGGCGGCGGCATCGACGCCGGCGAGAGCGCCCACGACGCGGCGCTGCGTGAGGCCTGGGAGGAGACCGGCCTCGACCCCGACGGCGTCGAGGTGTTCGCCGAGCTGCCCGAGCTGTGGCTGCCGCCGAGCAACTACGCAGTGACGCCGGTGCTGGCCTGGTGGGCCGACCCGTCGCCGGTCACCACTCACTCGGTCGAGGAGGTGCACGCGATCCACCGGGTGCTGATCTCCGACCTGGTCGAGCCCACGCACCGCATCATGGTGCGCCACCCCAGCGGCTGGCTGGGCCCGGGCTTCCTGATCGGCGACGGCCGCGACGTCATCCTGTGGGGCTTCACCGCCGGCATCATCTCGCGGCTCTTCGAGCACGTCGGGTGGTCCAGCGAGTGGGACACCGGCGTGGTGCGCGAGTTGCCCGCCTACATGCTGCAAGGTGAACCCGCACGTTCGGAGATCCCGCCGAACACCCGCTTCCAGGAAGGACCCGGCCGATGAACGCCCTCGACTGGATCCTCGTCCTCCTCGTTCTCGCCTACGCGCTCTCGGGCTACTGGCAGGGCTTCGTCACCGGCGCGTTCGCGACGGCCGGCCTGCTGCTCGGGGGCCTCTTCGGCATCTGGCTGGCGCCGATCGCCCTGGGCAACGCCGACCCGTCGGTGTGGGTCTCGATGGGTGCCCTGTTCATCGTGGTCCTGTCGGCCACCCTCGGCCAGGCGCTGCTCCAGTACGCCGGCGCGAAGGTGCGCGACCAGATCACCTGGCAACCCGTGCGCGCGGTCGACGCCGTGGGCGGTGCCGCGCTCAGTGCGGTCGCCGTACTCCTCGTCGCGTGGGCGCTGGGCGTGGCCGTCTCCGGCTCGCGCATCGGCTCGGTGACGCCGATGGTGCGCGAGTCCGTGGTGCTGGCCAAGGTCGACAGCGTGCTGCCCGCCCGCGCCTACGAGACGCTCAACGCCTTCAACAACGTGGTCGGCACGACGTTCTTCCCGCGCTACCTCGAGCCGTTCGCACCGGAGCGCATCGTCGAGGTCGGCCCGCCGAACGCACGCATCGCGCGCGACCCCGACGTCGCCGACGCCCAGGAGAGCGTGCTCAAGATCCACGGCGACAACAGCTGTGGCCGTGGCGTCGAGGGCACCGGCTTCGTCTACGCGCCCGGCCGCGTGATGACCAACGCCCACGTGGTGGCCGGCGTCTCCGACCCCGAGCTGGTGGTCGGTGACGACACTGTCGACGCCGACGTCGTCTACTACAACAGCGACCTCGACGTGGCGGTGCTCAGCGTCGACGGCCTCGACCGGCCCAAGCTCGACTTCGCGACGAACGCCGAGTCCAACGACGATGCCGCCGTCCTGGGCTACCCGCAGGACGGCCCCTACGACGTCCAGCCGGCGCGTGTGCGCGCCGAGCAACGCCTGCGCTCACCCGACATCTACGGCCACGGTTCGGTGATCCGCGACGTCTACTCGTTGCGTGCGCTGATCCGGCCGGGCAACTCCGGTGGGCCGATGGTCAACTCCAAGGGGCAGGTGACCGGAGTGATCTTCGCGGCGTCGGTGACCGACGAGCAGACCGGCTACGCACTCACCGCCGGCGCGGTGACCGAGGCCGCCGCCCAGGGTCTGACCAGCAACAACGAGGTCAGCACCGGCGACTGCGCCGGCTGAAGGCCAGCCCACGCGGCAGAATCGTGTCGTCTGGGCAGTTTCACAGGCTCACCTGTGAAACTGGCCGAAGCGCCGGCCCGTCAGGAGCGCTTGAGCGCGGACTTGGTGGCCTGGGCCTGGGCGATCGCCTTCTCGGGACCCTTGACCTTCTTCACCGAGCGCACGCCGAGGAAGCCGAGCAGTGCGGCGATCAGGACGTAGAGGACGAACACGATCAGGTAGGCCCAGTGGCGGTCGAGGCCGTCGCCGTTCCAGTGGATCAGCTCGGCCAGGAAGATCGAGAAGATGATGACGGCGAGCACCAGCATGAAGCCGGCGGCAGCGAAGAGCCCGATGCCCATGCCACCGGCCTTGACGCTGACCTTGAGCTCAGACTTCGCGAGCTTGATCTCGTTGGAGATGAGGCTCGAGATGTCACGTTGCGCGTCGACGACCAGCTTTCCGATGGTCGGCTCTTCGCCCTTCACCTCGTCGAGGGACATGCGGTTTGCTCCCTGGTGTCTCGCGGTCAGTCAGTCCGTTGCGGACTCTACACGTCACCACGGGCCTGCTCGGCGACCCTACGGTGCACGCGATTGCGCCCGACCAGGATCGTCGCGCCGAGGCATGCGGCGATCAGTGAACCGAACAGCACGGCCGTCTTGGCGGCCTCACGTTCGGCTCCGGTGAAGGAGAGATCGGAGACCAGGAGCGAGACGGTGAATCCCACCCCGGCCAGGACGGCGATGCCGAAGACGTCGACCCAGTTGATGTCCTCGTCGATCTCCGCGCGGGTCAGCTTGGTCAGCAGCCAGGAGCCGCCGAACACGCCGATCGGCTTGCCGAGGACCAGGCCGAGCACGACGCCGATCACCACCGGGTCGCCGACCAGCTCTGCTCCACCACCGATGACGACGCCCGCCGACATGAGGGCGAAGAACGGCACCGCCACCCCGGAGGACCAGGGCGAGAGCACGTGCTCAATCCGCTCTGCCGGGCTGCTGTCCTCGGCGTTGTCGGTGCGCACGCGGGTCAGGAGGCCGAGCACCACACCGGCGATGGTGGCGTGGATGCCGCTCTCGTGGGTGAACCACCAGGCTCCCACGGCGAACGGAAGGTAGACCAGGACGTTGGGCACGCGCAGGTACTGGAGTGCGGCGTACGCGGCGCAGCACAGGACCGCGAGCACGAGGGCCCCGAAGTCGAAGCCGTGGGCGTAGAAGGCGGCGATGATCACGATGACGATCAGGTCGTCGACGACCGCGAGGGTCAGCAGGAAGGCGCGCAGCTGTCCGGGCAGCGACGAACCGACGATCGCCAGCACGGCAAGGGCGAACGCGATGTCGGTGGCCGACGGGATCGCCCAACCGCCGCGGTGCCCGTCGCCCACGACGTTGACGATGGTGTAGATCAGCGCCGGTACGGCGACCCCGCAGGCGGCCGCCACGACCGGGACGATGGCGTCGGAGATCTTGCTGAGCGAGCCGATCAGGAACTCGCGCTTGAGCTCGAGCCCGGTGACGAAGAAGAAGAGCGTCAGGGCACCGTCGGCCGCCCACTGCTCGACGTTGAGCGGACCGATCTCGAACGCTCGAAGGTGTTCGTAGCCGTCGCCGAACGTCGAGTTGGCCCAGACCACGGCGACAAGGGCGGCGATGAGGGCGACCGCTCCGCCGACCGTCTCGCGACGCAGGAAGTCGCCGACGAAGGTGTCTTCGCGGGTGGTCGGGTCGGGCAGGAACCTCAGGCGGGTGAGCTTGGACATGGTCCTCGTTCAGGAGTCGGTTGCAGAGCTTCCGCCGGCAGTTGCGCGCGACGGGCCGACCAGACTTCCCGGCTCACCAGAACCCACCCTACCGATACTCCCTGACGTTCGCGTCCTTCAGGTCGCGGCGAGGTAGGCGAGCTGGGCGCGGACGCTCAGCTCGGCGGCCCCCCACAGGACCGGGTCGACGTCGGCGTAGACGATCTCGACGACCTGGCGGGGCACGTCGTCGGCAGCCACGCCCTCGGGATGGGGCCGCGCCTCGAGCGCGGCGACGGCGGCCTCGACCTGCGCCAGCCGTTCGCGCCGGTGGGCGAGGTAGAAGTCGAGCGCCGCGAGGGCGTCGTCGATCACCGGCCCGTGTCCGGGCCAGATCGAGGTGATCGAGTGCTCTGCGGCCAGCCGATGCAGTCTGTCGAGGGAGTCGAGGTAGGCGCCGAGCTGCCCGTCGGGGTGTGCCACGACCGTCGTACCGCGGCCGAGCACGGTGTCGCCGGTGAGCACCGCGCCTTCGGCCGGCACCAGGAAGGAGAGCGAGTCGGCGGTGTGGCCGGGGGTGGCGACCACGTGCACCTCGAGCCCGTCGACGGCGACCACGTCTCCGTCGCCCAGGCCCTCACTGCCCAGCTGGTACGCCGGGTCGAGCGCGCGCACCCCGCACCCCATGCGCTCGGCGAACTCGCGCGCGGCCTCGGAGTGGTCGTGGTGGTGATGGGTGAGGAGTACGGCGGCCACCGGCCCGGAGGCGGCCTCGATGGCGTCGAGGTGGCTCATGATCGACGGCCCGGGGTCGATGACCACCGAGCGCCGGGCGTCGGGCTCGCGCAGCACCCAGGTGTTGGTGCCGTCGAGCGTCATCATGTTCGCGTTGGGAGCGAGCACGCACTCCGCCCGCTCGCCGAACGACCCGCCGGCCCAGCTCAACGCGACCAGCTCATCGGGCGAGTGCCTCGCCGACCCGGGTGCCCAGCTGCACGATGCGGTCGTTGCTCTCGAGGCGGTTCGTCTCCGGGTTGAACGTGGGCGTGATCATCTCGAACGGCACCGACGTCGCGTGCTCCAGCGCCGCGGCCGGCGACGTGGCGTCGTACATGTCGCAGAGGGTCGCGTAGGTCGGCGGCATCAGCATCATCTGCCCGTCGTCGGCCAGCCGGAGCGCGTCACGCACGCTGAACCAGGCCACCTTGTCGGACTCCGTGGAGACGTCGCGGGTGACCTGTCCCTCGGGCAGCGCGGCCACGAAGAACCAGGTGAGGAACCGCTTGGGCTCGAACACCGGGGTCAGCCAGCCGCCGAGCACCGCGAGCAGGTCGGTGCGCAGCACGAGTCCGCGCGCGGTCAGGAAGTCGGAGAAGGCCAGCTCGTGCGCCTCGAGCGCCGCCCGGTCGCGCTCCCAGTCGTCGCCGGTGGTGTCGGCGACGACGGTGTCGGCGGTGCCGGCGAGGAGGACGCCGGACTCCTCGAACGTCTCGCGCACGGCGGCACAGACCAGCTCGCGCGCCTCGACCGGCGTGCAGCCCATGCGTGAGGCCCACTCCTCCGGGGAGGGCCCGGCCCACAGCGAGGGGTCGACCTCCGAGTCGCGCGGGTCGACGCCGCCGCCGGGGAAGACGCTCATGCCGGCGGCGAACTTCATGCCGACGTGACGGCGCAGCAGGTAGGACTCCAGGCCGCCGGGGCGACCGTCGCCGTCGCGCAGCAGCACGACCGTCGAGGCCGACCGCGGCGCAGCCGGCTCACGAGTGCCGTCCATGAACTCCCGGGCCTGCTCGAGGAAGCCGGGCGGCAGGGTGCGTGTGGGATCCACGGATCAGACCTCGACGATGACTTCGACCTCGACCGGTGCGTCCAGCGGCAGGACGGGTACGCCGACCGCCGAGCGCGCGTGCACACCCGCGTCGCCGAAGACCTTGCCGAACAGCTCGGAGGCACCGTTGGCCACCCGCGGCTGCCCGGTGAAGTCGGGCGTCGAGGCGATGAACGCGACGACCTTCACGATGCGCTTGACCTGGTCGAGGTCGCCGATCTCGGACTTCACCGCGGCGATCGCGTTCAGCGCGCACTGCTGGGCGCAGGCGAGCGCCTCCTCCTCGGAGACCTCGCCGCCGACCTTGCCGGTGACCATCAGCTCACCGGACTGCATCGGCAGCTGGCCCGAGGTGAAGATGTGGTTGCCGGAGCGCACGGCGGGCACGTAGGCGGCGACCGGCTTGGCCACCTCCGGAACGGCCAGGCCCAGTTCGGCGAGGCGGTCCTCTACGGCGCTCATGCGATCGGCCTCTTGAAGAAGGCGACGGTGCCGCCCTGCGCGCTGGTCTGCAGCTGAACCAGCTCCCAGCCGTCCTGGCCGAAGTTGTTCAGCATCAGGGCCTCGTTGTGGAGCGGAATCGGCGCCACCTGGTATTCCCACTTCGTCATGCTCGGCACCCTACTCGCGCCCGCCCGACGTCATCGAGCAGCCCTGTCACGCATGCTTGAGGGCCTCGCGCCGCGACAGCCCCGAGAGCCGGCCCTCGCGCTCGGTGACGAACGCGCGCACCCAGTCCGGGTCGGTTCGGAAATAGTCGCGGAGCGCCCACCCGATCGCCTTGCGCACGAAGAACTCCCGGCCGTACGGCGACTCCGGCGGGCTGGTGCGCGTGGAGCCGTCGAGGTTGGCGTCGATCGCGTGCGTGAGGAGCTCGCGGTCGATGCGCTCGCGCAGGCCGACCTGGCAGATGATCGCCGTACGCCGCAGCCACAGGTCGTCGTCGACGGCCCAGTCACGCAGTGTGGGCGTGACCGTGTCCGGGAAGCGCTCCAGGAGCTCACGGACCCGGTGGGTCGCGACGTCGTCGACGTGGTCCCACCACGCGCCCGTCACGACCAGGTGCCGCCACAGGCCCATCGTGCAGGGCTGCCGGTGCTCGCGGTAGAGCCGGTGGCCGGCCAGCGTCGTCGCGGCGTACCGCTCCTCACGGAACTCCGCGTCGTCCCAGAGCGCCAGGACGGCTTCACGCCACGACTCCTCGTCGGGCAGCACCCAGTCGGCGTACACCTCGCGACACAGGCGGGTGAGTGGCTGCGAGGTCACGCCGCGGTAGGGCATCGTCGACTTCATGTAGGCCTGCATGGCCGGCGCCTTCTCCGGGTCGGCCGCGGCGGCGATCTGGTCGCGCACCATCGCGACGAGCTCGTCGGGTCGGATCGCGTGCGGCACGCCGTCAGCGTAGTTGTGCACACACCGCCCGCCCGACGCCACCGAGGATCAGACCACGGTCTGACGTACGACGGGCTGGCGCCGCATAGTCTCTGGCCATGCGGCAGCCGTGGCGACTCGACGAGCGCGGACAGCGCGTCCTCGACGCCTCGCTGGCCGGGTTCCTCGTCTTCACCGCCGTCGCCGGCACCCTGCTCGGCGGCTTCGATCCCGCGGTCGGCCTGTTGTGCCTGATCCAGTTCGTGCCCCTGTTCTGGCGCCGGCACCATCCGGTCGCCTCGGCCACGGTGGTGGTGGCGGCGTCGCTGCTGCAGGCGGTGGTGCTCGACGAGCCGATCTGGGGCCAGGTCGCCTTCCCGGTCGCGGTCTACTCGGTGGCGCGTTTCGCCAGTGCACGTTGGGGATTCGCCGTGTTGGCGGTCGGCGTGATCGGTGCGGGCGTGTCGTCGTACGACTGGCTGAGCCCCTACCCCACCGCCGGGACGCCCACCGCCTACACGGCGTACTTCCTGTCCATCGCCGCCATCGTCGCGGCAGCCTGGGCCCTCGGCACCCTCGGTCGCACCCGGGCGGCGTACGTCGCCTCGTTGGTCGAGCGCGGCGAACGACTCGAGCGCGAGGCCGTCCAGCAGGCGCAGCTGGCCGCACAGGACGAACGCGCCCGCATCGCCCGCGAGATGCACGACGTCGTGGCGCACGGCCTCTCGGTGATCGTGGTGCAGGCCGACGGTGCCCGCTACGCCTCCGCCAAGGACCCTGGCGCTGCGACCACGGCGCTCCAGACGATCTCTGAGACCGGGCGTGACGCGCTCACGGAGATGCGCCGCATGCTGGGTCTGCTGCGCTCCGACGGCGGATCCGGCACCGCCCCGCAGCCCGGCCTGGTCGACCTGCTCCACCTCGTCGAGGAGACCCGCGCCAGTGGCATGGACCTCGTGGCCCACCTGCCCGACCCGATGCCCGAGGTCCCCGAAGGCGTGGGCCTGACCGTCTACCGCATCGCGCAGGAGGCACTGACGAACGTGCGCAAGCACGCCGGGGTCGCGCACGTCCGGCTCGACCTGGCCCATCGAAACGGCGAGCTGCGCCTCGACGTGATCGACGACGGCCGCGGAGCCGCGGCGCGTTCCGACGGCAAGGGGCTCGGCCTGCTGGGCATGCGCGAACGGGTCACGGTGCACGGGGGGACCCTGACCGCGGCCCCGGCCGATGGTGGCGGATTCGCTGTCTCTGCAAGGATTCCCACATGATCCGGGTCTTCCTCGTCGACGACCAGGAGATGGTCCGCGCCGGTTTCCAGATGCTGGTCGAGTCCCAGGACGACATGTCGGTCGTCGGCCAGGCCGGCGACGGCGCCGAGGCCAGCGAGAAGCTGGCGGTGACCGCGGCGGACGTCGTGCTCATGGACGTCCGGATGCCGCGCATGGACGGCGTCGAGGCCACTAGGCTCCTGGCCGCTCGGCCCGACTCGCCACGGGTGATCGTGCTGACCACCTTCGACCTCGACGAATACACGTTCGCCGCGATCAAGGCCGGCGCGGCCGCGTTCCTGCTGAAGGACGCCCGGCCGGCCGACCTGCTCGACGCCATCCGCTCGGTGCACTCCGGCGACTCCGTCGTCGCCCCGAGCACCACCCGGCGGCTGCTCGACCACTTCGCCTCGACGCTGCCCGAGCCCGGCGCTGAACGCTCGCGCGACTCCCGCCTCGCCGTGCTCACCGAGCGCGAGCACGAAGTCCTCACCCTGATCGGGCGCGGGCTCTCCAACACCGAGATCGCCGCCGACCTGGTGGTCGCCGAGGCGACGGTGAAGACGCACGTCGGCCGGGTCCTGGCCAAGACCGGCTCCCGCGACCGCGTGCAGCTCGTCGTGCTTGCCTACGAGTCCGGCCTGGTCGGCTGAGGCCCGGGGCGTGACCAGCGCCCGGAAGCACCGGCGCTGGAACAGGACCGGGCCGGCACTCGGGACTCCGGCCCGGTCGGGCCGAGTACCGGGGCCCACTCGGTCCGACCGGACGCAGTACCGGGGCCTACTCGGTCCGATCGGACGCAGTACCGGGGCCCACTCGGTCCGACCGGACGCAGTACCGGGGCCCACTCGGTCCGACCGGACGCAGTCCCGGGGCCCACTCGGTCCGACCGGACGCAGTACCGGGGCCCACTCGGTCCGACCGGGCCGGACCACCTAGGGCCGGTGAGCAGCCCCGGTGGCGGGCGCGGCACCCCACGGGTCGTACGACGAACGCCCGCGTCATCCCCAGGTCGTACGACGGGTTCCACCGCCGGCCTGACGTTCGGGAGCCGCAGAATTCCTAGCGTGGGGGTCATGATCGAGACCACCGCCCCCAACGCCCTCCGAACCGCCGCGACTGCCCGCGGCCTGACCAAGACCTACGGCGTCGGAACCCACGCCGAGGTGCATGCGCTTCGCGGTGTCGACCTCGACCTCCCGGCCGGCCGGTTCACCGCGATCATGGGCCCCTCGGGCTCCGGGAAGTCGACACTGATGCACTGCCTGGCCGGGCTCGACCAGCCGACCCCCGGCACGGTCGAGGTGGCGGGCGTGACGTTGGAGTCGCTCGACGACACCGCGCTGACGAAGTTCCGGCGCGACCACGTCGGCTTCGTCTTCCAGTCGTTCAACCTGCTGCCGATGCTGACCGCTGGCCAGAACATCCTGCTCCCGCTGGAGCTCGCCGGTCGCAAGGTCGGGCGCGAGGAGCGGGCCAGGTTCGAGATGGTCGTCGACGTGCTCGGACTCGCCGACCGCACCGGCCACCTCCCCAGCCAGCTCTCCGGCGGACAGCAGCAGCGCGTGGCGATCGCCCGCGCCCTGGTCGCCCAGCCCGCGATCGTCTTCGCCGACGAGCCGACCGGCAACCTCGACTCGACCGCGAGCGCCGAGGTCCTCGACTTCCTGCGCCACTCGGTGCGCGAGCTCGGCCAGACCGTCGTCATGGTCACCCACGAGCTGGACGCGGCCGCCTATGCCGACGACGTACTCGTCATCGCCGACGGCGCCATCCGCACCCACCTCACCACGCCCACCCGCGACGAGCTCGTCGCGGCGCTGCGCCACCGGGCGGCGTGATGCGCACCGTCCTGCTCGCCTCGATGCGGCGGCACACCCGGCGGTACGTCGCCGCGAGCCTGGCCGTGGTCATCGGGGTCACCTTCATCATCGTCACCAACGCGCTCTCCTCCGCGGCCCGCGACGGCCTGACCTCGGGCCTCGACGCGCCGTTCGCACATGCCGACGTGGTGGTCTCCGGGATCGACGGCCCCGACGCGGCCCGACTGCTGGACCGCGCCGAGAAGGAGGGCGCCTCGGCCTCCGTGCTGGGCTGGGCGTGGCTCTCCGTGTCACGCGACGGCACCGAGATCACCGACGGCGCCGACGTCGGCGCCCTCCCCCGCGACAACGCGATGCGTTGGCAGGAGCTGGTCGACGGCCGCTTCCCCTCCACCGACCACGAGGCAGTCGTCGACGCGAACGCGGCCAAGGCCAATGACGTCGGGATCGGCGACACCCTCACCATCGGAACCGGCAAGCAGGCCCTCGACGTGAAGGTCGTCGGCAGCGTCGACAGCCCGTCGTCGATGGTCTGGTCCGCGGTCTACCTCACCCAGGACGCCCAGGACCGGTGGCTCGACCAGAGCATGATCAACAGCGTCGCCTGGAACGGCGCCGGCTCCGCGGACGAGCAGATCCGGGCCCTCGAGAGCGCCTACCCGGACGCGACCGTGCAGACCACCGACGACTTCGTGGCCGACCAGCAGAAGGCGGCCACCAACGGCGTCGACGTCATCGCGTTCATCCTGCTGCTCTTCGCGGCGATCGCCATCGGCACCTCGGTGATGGTCATCGCCAACACGTTCTCGATCCTGTTCGCGCAGCGGACCCGCGACTTCGCCCTGCTGCGCTGCGTCGGCGCCACCCGGCGGCAGGTGCTTCGCTCGATCCGCCTCGAGGCCCTCGCGCTCGGTGTCGTCTCCGCCCTGGTCGGCCTGGTGGCCGGCGCTGGACTCGGACTCGGCCTGGTCGCACTGATCCGTGACCTCGCCCCGAGCGCTCGACTGGGCGAGGCGTCCTTCTCCCCCGTCTGGTTCGCCGGCGCCTTCCTTGTCGGCACCGCCGTCACGGTCATGGCGTCCTGGCTTCCCACCCGCCGGGTCACCCGGGTCAGCCCGCTCGCCGCACTTCGTCCGGACACCGGTGTCGACGTACGCACGACGGCCGGCCGTCTCCGCATCGGGTTCGGCATCCTCGTCGTCGCCGCCGGGGTGCTGGCGATGGCCGCGGCCATCGCCGGAGCCGCGGTCCCACTGATGGTGGTGGGCGGAGGCACCACGTTCTTCGGGGTGGTCCTGCTCGGGCCGACGATCGTTCCCGCCCTGATCCGGGTCGCCGGATCGCTCACCGCCCGCGTCATGGGCCCGCCCGGACGACTGGCCACCTCCAACGCAGTCCGCAACCCACGGCGTACGGCGGCCACGACCGCCTCGTTGCTCGTCGGGGTCACCCTCACGACCGCCGTCCTGACCGGGCTGGCCAGTGGACGCAGCATCATCGACGACGAGATGGCCACCGACCATCCCCTCGACGCCACCGTCTCGGCGACCACGGGGGCCGGACTGGCACCGGAGGTGCTCACCGGCGTGCGCGACCTGCCCGCCGTCGAGAGTGCCGTGGAGGTCCCCGGAACGGTCGGCACCCTCGACCGCGGGATCGGCCGGATGCGGGTCGTCGCCCCCGGCCCGGACGCTGCCGGGCTGATGCGGAGCACGCCGGACTTCGCCGCGCCCCGCGCCGGGGAGATCTACCTGCCGATCGACGCACTGGAGAACGGCAACGTGCCACGCACGGTCACGGTCACCGTCGGCGAGCGCACGGAGACCCTGCGGGTGAACGCCGGGGAGGACTGGGGCAACGTCGCCGTCGTCGCCCCGCAGACGCTGGCCGGGCTCGACGCGGCACCGTCCACGCAGGCGATCTGGGTGCGGGCCGATCTCGACACCGACGCCGAGGACTTCAGCGGCGACCTGTCCGCCGTGGCCGCGGCCTCCGACGCCGACGTGGTCTCGACCCTGGGCAAGTGGGCCTTCGTCGACCTCCAGCTCGACGTGATGACCGGCGCGATCGTCGGCCTGCTCGGCATCGCCGTGGTCATCGCGCTGATCGGCATCGCCAACACGCTCGGTCTCTCGGTGCTCGAACGAGGACGCGAGAACGCCCTGCTGCGGGCCCTCGGCCTGACCCGTCGCCAGTTGCGGGCCACCCTGGCCACCGAGGCGGTGCTGCTCTCCGTGGTGGCGACCCTGCTCGGCACCACCCTGGGCATCGGCTTCGCCTGGGTCGGCGTCCAGACCATGCTGGCGAAGTACGTCGAGAACGCGTCCATGACCCTGCCGCTGGGCCAGCTCGCGATCGTCGTACTCGTGTCCGCTGCAGCCGGGCTCCTGGCCTGTGTGCTGCCTGCCCGCCGCGCGGCACGGGTGACGCCGGCCGCGGGCCTGACGATGGAGTGAGCGCGCCCTCCTCGTCGGTCGAGTGCCTCTCGCTGGTCGAGTAGCCGCGAGGAACGAGCGGCGTATCGAGACCTTCGGCAACTGGCCCTGGCCTCGATACGCTCGCTGGCGCTCGCTACTCGACCACCGAGGGCAGCGCTCGCCACTCGACCACCGAGGGCAGCGCTCGCCACTCGACCACCGAGAAGGCCACTCGACCGACGAGCAGGTCAGAGCAGCTCGGGCTCGGTCTTCTCGCGGATCTCGTCCTCGGTCACGCCGGGAGCCAGCTCGACCAGCTTCAGCCCGCCTCCCTCGGCTGCCGGGAGGATGTCCATGACGCCGAGGTCGGTGATGATGCGTTGTACGACGCCGAGGCCGGTGTAGGGCAGCGAGCACTCGTTGACGATCTTGTAGGAGCCGTCGCGGGCCACGTGCTCCATCAGCACGATCACCTTCTTGGCGCCGTGCACGAGGTCCATCGCGCCGCCCATGCCCTTGACCATCTTGCCGGGGATCATCCAGTTGGCGATGTCACCCTTCACCGACACCTGCATCGCACCGAGGATCGCGGCGTCGATCTTGCCGCCGCGGATCATCCCGAACGAGGTGGCGGAGTCGAAGAACGACGCGCCACGGTTGAGCGTGACGGTCTCCTTGCCGGCGTTGATCAGGTCGGCGTCGACGTTCTCCTCGGTCGGGTAGGGCCCGACGCCGAGGATGCCGTTCTCGGACTGCAGCACCAGCTCGGTGCCCTCGGGCACGTAGTTCGGCACCAGGGTCGGCAGGCCGATCCCGAGGTTGACGTAGGAGCCGTCGCTCAGCTCCCCGGCCGCCCGGGCCGCCATCTGCTCGCGTGTCCATGCCATGTCAGTGTCCTTCCTGGTTTCGAGATGGTTGCTGCGCAACCTCCTCAACCAACGGAGCAGAGACAGTCCTCTTCTCGATCCGCTTGTCGGCAGCCTGCTCGGGAGTCAGCGCGACCACGCGCTGCACGTAGACCCCGGGGGTGTGCACGTCGTTGGGGTTCAGCTCGCCCGGCTCGACGAGCTCCTCGACCTCGGCGATCGTGAGGCGACCGCACATCGCAGCGAGCGGGTTGAAGTTGCGGGCGGAGTCGCGGAAGACGAGATTGCCGTGCCGGTCGCCCTTCCAGGCCCGGACCAGCCCGAAGTCGGCGACGATCGCCTCCTCGAGCACGAAGTCACGACCCCCGAAGCTGCGCACCTCCTTGGGCGGCGAGGCCACCACGACGTTGCCGGCGTCGTCGTACCTCCAGGGGAGGCCGCCGTCCGCGACCTGGGTGCCGACGCCGGTGGCGGTGTAGAAGCCCGGGATGCCCGAGCCGCCGGCGCGCATGCGCTCGGCCAGGGTGCCCTGCGGCGTGAGCTCGACCTCGAGCTCACCGGAGAGGTACTGCCGGGCGAACTCCTTGTTCTCCCCGACGTACGACGCGATCATCCGGCGCAGGCGTCGGGCCATCAGCAGCCGGCCGAGACCCCAGTCGTCGACGCCGCAGTTGTTCGAGACCGCCTCGAGCTCGTCGGCCCCCTGGGTCAGCAGGGCGTCGATCAGCACCGACGGGATGCCGCACAGTCCGAAGCCGCCCACGGCCAGGGTCGCCCCCGAGCCGATGTCGGCGACCGCCTCGGCGGCGTTGGCCATCACCTTGTCCACGAAGGTCTCCTCCTCCTCGACGTGCCCACCGATCCGGAAGGCCCACCCCCTGTTCTGCCGCACCCGGGGGACGGCGTCAACGTCCGGTCGGGAGATGGACGCGGATCTCTCGTACGACGCACACATTCGAGCGGATGCGTTCACTGGGTGAACGCGCAGTATCGTCGTCCCATGCAGGCCTCACACCAGGTGGTCGCGCGCATCGGGCGGGTGCTGCGTGCGGTCTCCCAGCACGAGCCCGACGGTGTCACGACCACCGCTGCGGGGGTCGCCGCCGATCTCGCCCGGCCGACCGCCCACCGGTTGCTGGTCGCGCTGCAGCAGGAGGGTCTGGTCGACCGGACGCCGGCCGGCCTGTGGCAGCTCGGGCCCGAGACGTTCCTGCTCGGCAGCGCCGCGGCCGCACGCTACGACGTCAGCCACCTGGCCGGCGCCAGCCTGCGCAGGCTGAGCGAGGCCACCGGCGAGAGCGCGTTCTTCTCGGCCCGGCGCGGCGACGAGACGATCTGCCTGGTCCGCGAGGACGGCAGCTTCCCGATCCGCTCCCACGTGCTGCACGAGGGCATCCGGTTCCCGCTCGGCGTCGCCTCGGCCGGCCAGGTGATCCTGTCCTACCTGCCGGAGCGGGAGATCACCGAGTACCTCGACGACCACGACCTCACCGAGCGGTACGGCGCCACCCACGCCCGCAAGGCGGTGGAGCAACGCATCGCCGAGACGCAGCGCCAGGGCTACGCGTTCAACCCCGGGCTGATCGTGCGCGGCAGCTGGGGCATAGGTGCCGCGGTCTTCGACTCCGACGAGTCACCCCAGTGGGCGCTGAGCCTGACCGGGATCGACCACCGGTTCGCCGACGACCGGCGTCCCGAGCTCGGCCGGCTCCTGCTCCAGGAGGCCCATGACCTGTCGCGTCGCATCCGCCGGTTCCGTTCCCAGTAGTCCGACCGCCCGGTTAGGCTCTCGTCCCGTGAGCACCACCGACTGGCCGAAGGTCCAGCTGCACGTCGTCACCGGCAAGGGCGGAACCGGCAAGTCGACGGTCGCCGCTGCACTGGCACTTGCCCTGGCCAGCCGTGGCAAGAGCGTGCTGCTCTGCGAGGTCGAGGGTCGCCAGGGCATCGCCCAGATGTTCGACGTCTCGCCCCTGCCCTACGAGGAGCGCCGCATCGCGTCGGGGCTCCCCGGTTCCGAGGGCAGCGCCGGCGAGGTCTACGCCCTGCACATCGACGCCGAGTCCGCCCTACTCGAATACCTCGCGATGTACTACAAGCTCGGTCGTGCCGGGCGGGCGCTCGACCGCTTCGGCGTCATCGACTTCGCCACCACGGTCGCCCCCGGCGTACGCGACGTACTGCTCACCGGCAAGGTCTTCGAGGCCGCCAAGGACGGCCGCAAGAAGGGCACCTCCAGCAAGGCCGGCCAGCAGTACGACGCGATCGTGCTCGACGCTCCTCCGACCGGCCGGATCGCCCAGTTCCTCAACGTCAACGGCGAGCTGGCCGGGCTGGCCAAGGCCGGGCCGATCAAGAAGCAGGCCGACACCGTGATGACGCTCTTCCGCTCTCCCCGCACCGCCATCCACCTGGTCACCGTGCTCGAGGAGATGCCGGTCCAGGAGACCGCCGACGGCGTGGGCGAGCTGCATCAGGCCAAGCTCCCCGTCGGCGGGGTGATCGTGAACCTGGTCCGGCCACGCGACCTGAGCGCGGAGCAGCTCGACGCGGCCCGCAACGGCACCCTCGACCGTGACGGCATCGAGGCGGACCTCCGCTCGGCCGGCGTCGAGGTCGACAAGGTGCTCGTCGACGGGCTGCTCACCGAGGCCCACGACCACGCCGAGCGGCGCGCCCTCGAGGAGAGCCAACGGGCCCTGGTCCATGAGATCGGCGTCCCCATCTACGAGCTGCCCCGACTCCCGTCCGGAGTCGACATGGGCGGCCTCTACCAACTGGCCGCGACGCTGCGAGAGCAAGGGATGGCATGAGCCGGCAACGCACGCGGGTCGGCCCGCTGGCCTCGACGGGCGAGGTCGCCCCGACCCTCGACATCGACGCACTGCTCGACAACCCGGCCACCGAGATCATCGTGTGCTGCGGGTCCGGCGGGGTCGGCAAGACCACCACGTCGGCATCCCTCGCACTGCGGGCGGCCGAGCGTGGCCGCAAGGTCGTCGTACTCACCATCGACCCGGCCCGACGGCTGGCGCAGTCGATGGGCATCGAGGCCCTCGACAACACGCCCCGGCCGGTGGCCGGCGTCGCCGATGGCACCGGGTCGCTCGACGCGATGATGCTCGACATGAAGCGCACCTTCGACGAGGTGGTCGAGAGCCAGGCCAGCCCCGAGAAGGCGAAGCAGATCCTGGAGAACCCCTTCTACATCGCGTTGTCCAGCTCGTTCGCGGGCACCCAGGAATACATGGCGATGGAGAAGCTCGGGCAGCTCTACCGCGACGCGAAGCAGTCGGGGGCCTACGACCTGATCGTCGTCGACACGCCCCCGTCGCGTTCGGCGCTGGACTTCCTCGACGCTCCCGAGCGGCTGAGCAGCTTCCTCGACGGCAAGTTCATTCGGCTGCTGCTGGCGCCGGCGCGGGGCCCGGCACGCATCATGACCGCCGGCTTCGGGTTGATCACGAACGCGTTGACCAAGATCCTCGGGGCGACCGTGCTCCAGGACCTCCAGATGTTCGTCGCCGCGTTCGACACCCTCTTCGGCGGCTTCCGCCAGCGGGCCCAGAAGACCTATGAGCTGTTGCAGGCCGAAGGTACGGCGTTCCTTGTCATCGCGGCTCCGGAGCCCGACGCGCTGCGCGAGGCGGCGTACTTCGTCGACCGGCTCAGCGGGGAGAACATGCCGCTCGCCGGGTTGGTGGTCAACCGGGCCGGCATCAGGCCGGAGAGCGAGCTCAGCGCCGACGAGGCGATGGCCGCCGTCGAGCGGCTCGCCAGACGTGACGGCGGGGCCGAAGTCACGGCAGGCCTGTTGCGGCTGCACGCCGACCGGGTGCGGATCGTCGAGCGTGAGACCGGGTTGCGGGCCAGGTTCGCCGCGGCCAACCCCAGGGTCGCCACGGCGGTCGTCCCGGCACTGGCCACCGACGTGCACGACCTCGACGGGCTCCGTCGAATCGGCTCGCTGCTGGCCGGCCCGGCGGCCTGACGTCCGAAGTAGTCAGTCAGGACCGGGTCGACCCCAGTGGTCAGTCGCTCAGACGAGTGCGCCCGAGTGGCCGGCCTTGGCGGCTTCCAGCACGCTGCGCCAGGACGCGGCGGGGCTACGACGAAGCAGTGCCCGGCGCTCGCGCTCGGTCATGCCTCCCCACACACCCCACTCGATCTGGTTGTCCAGCGCTTCGGCCAGGCACTCGGTGCGCACGGGACAACCCGCGCAGACCTGCTTGGCCTTGTTCTGCTCCGCACCACGGACGAAGAGTTCGTCCGGCTGCGCCTGTCGACACGCCGCTGCCGGCGCCCAGTCTTCAACCCACATGATGTCCCCACATCCAAACCGAGATGGATGAGCTCCAATCTGAAACTCACCACGGGCCAATCCCCACAAGTAAAGGTAGGCAATGATCGGTGGTTGAAACAGACACGAGTTGGCCACTTCGTCTAGTCAGAAAGGACTAGTCGCCAACCCGCACCAATGCGGGTGATATGGCCCTGTCACGTATCCTGAGGTGCATGTCCGCCCCCGATGACGGCCGCTCCCGCCCGGTTTCCGTGCTCTCCCACCTCGGCTCGATGCTCGCTGTCTCGGTGATCCTGGGAGTCGTCGCCGCCGGGCTGGCCATCCCGTTCGCCGCGGTCGCCGGGCTCACCGCGGGCAACGTCTCGGACTCCCTGCAGGAGCTGCCCGACGAGCTCGAGACCGAGGCGCTGGCCCAGTCGTCCCGCATCCTCGCCAGCGACGGCACCACGATCGCCACCCTGTACGACGAGAACCGGGTGAACGTGCCGCTGCGCCAGATGGCCAAGGTCATGCGCCAGGCGATCGTCTCGATCGAGGACTACCGCTTCTACCAGCACGGCGCCCTCGACGTGAAGGGCACGCTGCGCGCGTTCATCACCAACCAGGCCTCGGGCTCGACCCGCCAGGGTGGCTCCTCGATCACCCAGCAGATGGTCAAGCTGACCCTGATCAGCCAGGCCAAGGACGACGACGAGCGCAAGGCCGCCCAGGCCGAGACGATCGCCCGCAAGCTGCGCGAGCTGCGCTACGCGATCGCCTTCGAGGAGAACTACTCCAAGGACTGGATCCTCGAGCGCTACCTCAACATCGCCTACTTCGGTGACGGCGTGTACGGCGTACAGGCGGCGGCCAAGCACTACTTCAGCAAGGACGCCCGCAAGCTGAACCTCCGCGAGGCGGCCACCCTGGCCGGGCTGGTGAAGAACCCGGTCGGCTACGACCCGATCACGTTCCCCGACAAGGCGCTCTCGCGTCGCAACGTCGTGCTCGACCGCATGGCCCAGCTGAAGGTGATCAGCGAGGAGCGGGCCGAGAAGATCAAGTCCCAGGGCCTGCGTCTCAAGATCACGTCCAGCCGCAACGGCTGCCTGCTGGCGCGGGCACCGATCTACTGCGACTACGTGGTCAACTACCTCACGCGTGACCCCGCGTTGGGCAAGACCCCCGAGGACCGCCTCACCCTGCTGAAGTCCGGCGGCCTGACCATCCGCACGTCCCTCGACCTCCGGTTCCAGGACGCCGCCGACGCGTCGGTGCGCAACCACGTGCGCCAGAACGAGTCGGCCATCGGGTCCCTGGCCCTGATCCAGCCCCGGACCGGCAACGTCAAGGCGATCTCCCAGTCCAGGCCCCTGGGGCTCAAGGAGAAGATGGGCGAGACGTCCATCAACTATGCGGTGCCCAAGGAAGAGGGCGGCGCCCGGGGCTTCCAGGCCGGCTCGACGTTCAAGGCGTTCGTGCTCGCCGATGCGATCCGGCAGAAGATCTCCCTCAACACCACGATCGACTCGCCCAAGGAACGCACGTTCCAGGAGGCCGACTACAAGAACTGTGACGGCCAGCCCTACGGCTACGGCAGCTTCTCCATCCCGAACTCCACGACCTCCGGTCCGAAGAACCTCTACACCGGCACGCGCGAGTCCGTGAACACCTTCTACATGGCCCTTGAACAGCTCACCGGCATCTGCACGCCGTACCGCCTGGCCAAGCAGATGGGCGTCAACCTGACCAACCCGGTCGACAGCAGCTCCGGTTCGGCCGAGCGAGTGCCGACCTTCACCCTCGGCGTTGCCGACGCCACCCCGCTCGAGATGGCCGAGGCCTACGCGACGTTCGCCGCCCGCGGCCTGCACTGTGACGCGCGACCGGTCACCAAGATCGAGGACGCCAACGGCACCCTGCTCAAGGACTACCCGCGCAAGTGCACGCAGGTGCTGCCCAGCGCGGTCGCCGACGCCGTCAACGACGTCCTGCGCGGCGTGCAGGAAGGCGACGGCTTCGGTGCCATCAACGGTCTCGCCCTCGGCCAGCAGTCGGCCGGCAAGACCGGTACGACGAACAGTGCCAACTCGGTGTGGTTCGTCGGCTACACGCCCAACCTGGCCGGTGCGTCGATGATCGCCGGCGTCAAGGAGGACGGCGGCCCCGACTCCCTGATCGGCAAGACCATCGGCGGCAGCACCCTCTACTCTGCGTCCGGCTCCGGCACGGCAGGCCCGATGTGGGGCGACGCCATGCACGTCATCGAGCAGTGGCTCGACGACGAGACGTTCACCCCGCCGTCCTCGACCGAGATCTCCGGCGTGCTCGTCGACATCCCGCCGACCGGTGGCATGAACGTCGACGACGCCAAAGCGACTCTCGAGGACCTCGGTTTCAAGGTGATCGTGGCCAGCGGCCAGGTCGACTCCAGCTACAACCAGGGCACCGTCGCCTACACCGACCCCGGGTCGGGTGGCCAGCAGTCCTCCGGCGACGTGGTGACGATCTACGTCTCCGACGGCTCGCCGTACGTCCCGCCGAAGCAGGACCCGCCCAAGAAGAAAAAGAAGAAGCCCGGGCGCGGCCGCGGTCGCTGACTCACCGGGCTCACTGACGCGAGCGACAGGGCGCCCGCGTGGAACTCAGGCGCCGAGCTGGCGGCGTACCTCGGCCGCCACCAGGCCGCCGTCCGCCTTGCCCTTCACCTGCGGCGAGACGATGCCCATGACCTTGCCCATCGCGCGCATGCCCTCGCCGGCGGCGCCGGTCTTCTCGACGGCGGCGGTGACGAGGTCGGCGATCTCGGACTCGCTCAGCTGGGCCGGCAGGTAGTCGCCGATCACCACGAGCTCGGCCCGCTCCTTGTCGGCCATCTCGGCCCGGCCGCCGTCGTCGAAGGCGGTCGCGGCCTCGCGCCGCTTCTTGGCCTCGGTGGACAGCACGCCGATGATGTCGTCGTCGGACAGCTCCACCTGGGTCTTGCCGGCCACCTCGGCGTTCGTGATCGCGGTGAGCAGCATCCGGAGAGTGGAGGAGCGCACCTCGTCCCGGGCCTTGATGGCCGTGGTCAGGTCACTGCGCATGCGGTCCTTGAGAGCACTCATGAGGACCATTGTGGCAGCCTTGAGGGATGTCGTTCACCCGCATTCTCGGCCTCGGCGTGCTCGCCGGCGTCGCCACGCTCGGGTATGCCGCCACGGAGGCCCGTGCCTACACGCTCCGGCGGGTGGAGCTGCCGATCCTTCCGGCCGGGCAACGGTCGCTGCGGGTGCTGCACCTCTCCGACATCCACATGACCCCTGACCAGTCACGCAAGCAGGACTGGGTACGCCGGCTGGCCGCGCTCCAGCCCGATCTGGTGATCAACACCGGTGACAACCTGGCCCACCGTGACGCCGTACCCGTGGTGCTCTCCACGCTCGAACCGCTCCTCGAGGCGCCGGGCGTCTACGTCTTCGGGTCCAACGACTACTTCGAGCCGGCTCCGCGCAACCCGTTCAGGTACCTCATGCCCGACGACGGCACTCGCGCCGTCGACTCGCCCCAGTTGCCGTGGAAGGACCTGCAGCGGGGCTTCGAGGAGGCCGGCTGGACGGGCCTGACGAACACGACCGGCTCGCTCACCATCGGCGACACCGCGCTCGCCTTCGCCGGTGTCGACGACCCCCACCTCTCGTACGACGACCTCCCGGCCGTGTCCGGACCGGCACCAGCGGGGGCCGACGTACGCCTGGCGGTCGCGCACGCGCCGTACCTGCGGGTGCTCGACCAGTTCGCCGCCGACGGGTACGACGCGATCATCGCGGGCCACACGCACGGCGGGCAGGTGTGCCTGCCGTTCAAGGGGGCACTGACCACCAACTGCGATCTCGACAACGCCCGCGCCAAGGGCCTGCACCGGCACCCGGCGGAGTCGGCGCCCGATGATCCGGGCTCGGCCTGGCTGCACGTCTCGGCCGGTGTGGGCACCAACCCCTACACGCGGATCCGCTTCGCCTGTCGCCCCGAGGCCACCCTCCTCACCCTGACCTGTCGCGAGAACTGATCGACCTGTCGCCAGTTCCGGTCGACCTGTCGCCAGTTCGGGTCGACCTGTCGCCAGTTCCGTAGGGCCGTCCCGAAGAACGGGCACAACGCGCTCGGCGCACGCCGCGCACGCCCGACGGCCCGCTCCATTCCGGCGGATTGCCCGTTCTTCGGTACATCGGTCTCGTCCCCGGGCACCGATTTCAGGGGGCCGGTTGCCCTCGGGTATGCTCGCGTCCGTTCGCGGGCACGTTCCGCGATCGGGCTGTGGCGCAGCTTGGTAGCGCGCTTCGTTCGGGACGAAGAGGCCGCAGGTTCAAATCCTGTCAGCCCGACCCTGTAGATGGCCGGACCTCCATGGTCCGGCCATCACGCATTTCCGACCCTCTCCGTCGTGTAACGCGCTGTCCATGACGCTGTGCACCCTGCCGGCTGGGTGCACAGCGTCAACAGAGGCGCACAAGACGAACCTGCTCCGGTGCACACCTGTGCGCCCAACACCCGGATGCCAGGTAGGACACGTTGCACCTCTGGCAGACTGCGCTCCATGGCTGACAAGGATCTTGGGGACGGCCCCTCACTGGAGATGCCCTCACTCGGCAATCTCTTCCGGCGCAAGAAGGGCAAGCAGGAGCCTGCGCCGGACGACTCGCTCACGCCGACCCAGGAGGAGCTGGACGCCGTCGTACGCGGCCGGAAGCCTTCGGAGGCGAGCGAGCCCCCCGCGGACAGCGCGACGCCCGCGGACGAGTCCCCGGAGCCCGTCACGGAGACGCCCGAGGTGGCCGAGGAACCGGTCGCGGAAGCCGTCGCTGAGCCGGAGTCACCCGCGCCGGCCGTTGTCGACGCCACCGCGCCCGAGACCACCGTCACCGAGCCCTCCACTGAACCGGACTCGGAGCCCACCGTCGTCCTGGGCAGTACGCCGGACGCCGACGACACGTCCCACACCGCGGTGCTCGAGGACCTCGACACGGTCGACCCGCAGCCGGCCCCACCCGTGCAGGAGTCGCCCGCAACAGCTGCACCGGCGCCAGCAGCCGAGCCCGCCGCTCCCGCCCAGGCGTCGGTGGCGGACGACGACATCGACGACCGGCCGCTCTTCACCGACGAGGTGACCGAGCCGGCCGCCGCCATGCCGTCGCCCGAACCCGCTGGCGACGTCACGGACGAGGACCTCACGGACGACGAAGACGACGAGGACGAATCAGCTGTTGCGGCCAGGCGTCGCGCGCCCCGCGAGCGGCGTACGTTCACCCTGCCGGCACTTCCGGGACGGGTCGCCGCCGCGATCACCGGCCTGGTGATCGGTGCCCTCGCCGTCGCGATGACCTACCTGGCCGTCCAGGGCTGCGAGGCGGTCAAGGGCACCAGCAGCTGTGGCACGCCCGGCTTCTTCCTGCTGATCGCGATCATGATCCTGCTCGTGGTGATCGGCAGCGCCCTGCTCGGCGCATGGAAGGTCGCCGACCCCGGCAGCACCAGCTTCCTGGCCGTCGGCCTCGTCGCCGTGATCGCGCTGCTGTTCCTGATCCGGGTGATCTTCTCGCCGTGGATGGTCGTGGTCATCCCGGCCGTCGCGGTGGTCACCTTCGTGGTCTCGCAGTGGCTGACCTCGCTGTTCATCGAGGACCACGGCACACCGGAGTAGCCGCGCGACTTGTGCGGTGCTGTGGTCGCTCCCCACGCGTCACAACGCGTGTGGAGCGACCGTAACCCCGCGTTACACGGGGCAGGGCGCGGGGCAGCTGGCCGCGGAGCGATCAGAGGGTGGCGGCGACCAGTTCGGCGATCTGCACGGCGTTCAGGGCGGCACCCTTGCGCAGGTTGTCGTTGCTGATGAACAACGCCAGGCCACGCTCGTCGTCGACGCCGGGGTCGTTGCGCAGGCGCCCGACGTACGACGGGTCCTGGCCGGCGGCCTCGAGCGGGTTCGGGATCTCGGACAGCTCGACGCCGGGGGCGTCGGCGAGGAGCTCCTCGGCGCGCTTGACCGGCAGCGGCCGCTCGAACTCGGCGTTGATCGCCAGCGAGTGGCCGGAGAAGACCGGCACCCGCACGCAGATGCCCGAGACCCGCAGGTCGGGCAGGCCGAGGATCTTGCGGGACTCGTTGCGGAGCTTCTGCTCCTCGTCGGTCTCGTTCAGCCCGTCGTCGACGATCGAGCCGGCCAGCGCGACCACGTTGTAGGCGATGGTGCGGGCGTACTTCACCGGCTCGGGGAACTCCACCGACGAACCGTCGGTGGCCAGGCTGCGGGCGTCGCCGGCGGCCTCGACCTGCCCGGCCAGCTCCTCGACGCCGGCGAGACCGGAGCCGGAGACGGCCTGGTAGGTCGAGACGATGAGCCGCTGGAGCCCGGCCTCCTCGTGCAACGGCTTGAGCACGGGCATTGCGGCCATCGTGGTGCAGTTCGGGTTGGCGATGATGCCCTTGCGGGCCTCGCCGATCGCCTCCGGGTTCACCTCGGAGACCACGAGCGGTACGTCGGGGTCCATCCGCCAGGCCGACGAGTTGTCGACCACGATCACGCCGGCCTCGGCGTACTTCGGGGCCAGCGCCTTCGACGTCGAGCCGCCGGCGGAGAAGATCGCGATGTCGAGGTCGGAGATGTCGGCGGTCGAGGCGTCCTCGACGGTGATCTCGCCGTCGCCCCACGGCAGCGTGGTGCCGGCCGAGCGGGCCGAGGCGAGGAACCGGATCGACTCGAGCGGGAAGTCGCGCTCGGCGAGGATGCGACGCATGGCGTCACCGACCTGGCCGGTGGCGCCGACGATGCCGAGACGCACGGGGCGGGAGGCGTGGGGTGAAGTCATCGGCCGGTTCCTCCGTAGACGACGGCCTCGACCTCTTCGGAGTCGAGGTCGAAGGCGGTGTGCGTGGCTTGTACGGCGGTGTCGACCTGGGCCTCGTCGACGATCACGGAGATGCGGATCTCGGAGGTGGAGATCATCTCGATGTTGACGCCCGCGGTCGCCAGCGACGCGAAGAACTTCGCGGTGATGCCCGGGTGCGAGCGCATGCCGGCGCCGATCAGCGAGACCTTGCCGATCTGGTCGTCGTACAGCAGCTCCTCGTAGCCGACCTCGCCCTGGATGCGGGCCAGCGCGCTCATCGCGGCCTGGCCGTCCTCGCGGGGCAGGGTGAAGGAGATGTCGGTGCGGACCGTCGCGGCGGCCGAGACGTTCTGGACGACCATGTCGAGGTTGACCTCGGCCTCGGCCAGGGTCTCGAAGATGCGAGCCGCCTCGCCCACCTTGTCGGGGACACCGACGATGGTGATCTTGGCTTCGCTTCGATCGTGGGCGACGCCGGAAATGATCGCCTGTTCCATGGGGGTCTCGCCTTCGATGTCGGGAATGATCCAGGTGCCTTCCTTCTCGGAGAAGGAGGACCGGACGTGGATCGGCATGTTGTAGCGGCGGGCGTACTCCACGCACCGCAGGTGGAGGATCTTGGCGCCGGAGGCGGCCATCTCGAGCATCTCCTCGGTGGAGACGCGGTCGAGCTTGCGAGCCGCCGGGACGATGCGCGGGTCGGCGGTGAAGACGCCGTCGACGTCGCTGTAGATCTCGCACACGTCGGCACCCAGCGCCGCGGCCAGCGCGACGGCGGTGGTGTCGGAGGCGCCGCGTCCGAGCGTGGTGATGTCCTTGGTGTCCTGCGAGACGCCCTGGAAGCCGGCCACGATCGCGATCGCGCCGCTCTTGATGGCGTTCTCGATGCGTCCGGGCGTGATGTCGATGATCTTGGCCTTGCCGTGCGCGGAGTCGGTGATGACCCCGGCCTGCGAGCCGGTGAACGACTGCGCCTTGTGGCCCAGCTGCGCGATCGCCATCGCCACCAACGCCATCGAGATGCGCTCACCAGCGGTCAGCAGCATGTCGAGCTCGCGCGGGGGCGGCAACGGGGTGACCTGTTCGGCCAGGTCTCGCAGCTCATCGGTGCTGTCGCCCATGGCGGAGACCACGACGACAACATCGTTGCCGGCCTTGCGGGTGGCGACGATGCGCTGGGCGACCCGCTTGATGCCGGCCGCGTCAGCCACGGAGGAGCCGCCGTACTTCTGCACGACAATGCCCACGAAATCTTCCTCACGGTGTGATGACACAACTGGGCCGGCGACGCTGCTCGGCCACGCTGCCTGAATTCTACCGGGGCTCGGGCTCGGCACCTTCCAGCATCTCATCAGCGGCGGCGACCTGCTCCTGCTCGATCTCGAAGTCGATGTCGAGCCGGTCGTGCGTCACGATCGACTGCAGCGCGCGGAGTACGCCGGAGGCCTCGCTGCCCCACGTCGAGACGTAGGAGAACTGCCACCACCAGAGGGCTTCGTCGACCCGGCCGGCCTTGTAGTGCCGCAGGCCGTGGGCCAGCGACGAGGCGACGCTGGTCAGGTCGTCGGAGAGCATCGAGGTGACGATCTCAGGCTCGCCGTAGGTGTCGAAGACCTCGGCGTACATGTCGACGCCGTCGAGCATGCGGGCCAGGCGCAGCCGCATGCCGTCGAGGTCGGGGTCGGGCCCGGCGTCGGGCTGGAACTCCTCGGCCGGCGTGAAGTCGGACTGCACGCCGAGTCGCGCGCCGGCCAGAAGCACCTGGGACACCTCGAGCAGCAGGAGCGAGATCGCCCGGCTGCCGTCGGCGTCACGGGTGATGGCCTGCAGTGCGACCAGGAAGCTCTCGACCTGGTCGGAAATCTGTTGGGCGAACTCCTCCAGCTGGGGGTCCACGGTCTGGTCAGTCATCGGCTGATCTCCTCCCGGCGAAGGCCCGCCCGAGTGTCACCTCGTCGGCGTACTCGAGATCTCCGCCCACAGGCAGTCCACTCGCCAAACGCGTCACGCGCAACCCCATCGGCTTGAGATTGCGGGTGAGGAACGTCGCAGTGGCCTCGCCCTCGAGGTTCGGATCGGTCGCGAGAATGACCTCGGTGACCGTGCCGTCGGCCAGTCGCACCATGAGCTCACGGATGCGCAGCTGCTCAGGCCCGATGCCGTCGATCGGCGAGATCGCCCCGCCGAGCACGTGGTAGCGGCCCCGGAACTCGCGGGTCCGCTCGATCGCGACGACGTCTTTGTACTCCTCGACCACGCACAGCACCGACGGGTCACGTCGCGGGTCGCGGCAGATGCGGCACTGGTCGTCCTCGGAGACGTTGAAGCAGACCGAGCAGAACTTCACCTTCGCCTTGACCTGGATCAGCACGTCGGCGAGGCGGCGTACGTCGACCGGGTCGGCCTGCAGCAGGTGGAACGCGATGCGCTGGGCGCTCTTCGGGCCCACTCCGGGGAGCTGACCGAGCTCGTCGATCAGGTCCTGGACGATTCCTTCGTACAACTCAGAACCCCAAGCCGGGCAGGGAGTCCCCGCCACCACCGGCGCCGCCCATGCCGCCGCCGGCCAGCGGGCCGAGGGTCTCGGCGGCCAGCGCGTCGGCCTTCGCCTTCGCGTCGCGCCAGGCGGCCACGATGAGGTCGCCCAGGTCGGTGAGGTCGTCGGCGTCGTCGCCCGCGAAGTTGCCGGCGGTGATGGCGACACCGAGCAGGTCACCGGTGCCGCTGAGCTTCACGGTGACCGCTCCCCCGGCGACCGTGCCCTCGACCTCGGTCTCGCCCAGGCGGGCCTGCGCGCTCATCAGCTGCTCCTGCATCTGCTGGGCCTGCTGGAGCAGCGCGTTCATGTCGAAGCCACCTTGGCCGAACTGCTCGGATCCGAACGGGTTCTCGGTCATCGTCGTGCCTCTCGCCTCAGTCGTTCTTGATCTCTTGGATGATCTTCGCGCCGAGCTCTCGCTGGAGGAGCTCGGCGGCCGACAGCCCGGAGCTGTCGATGTCGGGGTCGTCGCGGCTGACGTCGGCGTCCGCGGCCCCGTGGTCGGGTGCGGCCTTGGGCTCCGCGGCACCCGAACGGGTCGGCTGGATGGCCTCCCGGGCGGCTGCCACCGCGCTCGGGGACACGGCCTCGGCTGTCGGGGCCTCCGCGGCCTCCGGGGGCGGGCCGGCTTCGGGCACCGGCGTCGACGGGTCGGCCCACGGCGGCGGCGCATCCGGTGCTGCCTGCGCCGCGTCGCCACCGAACGGGTCGCCCTGCGGCTGACTGGCTGCCTGCTGCTGCTCGGGCGCGGGGTCCGTGCGCGACGGGGCCTGTGGGGCGGCTGGCCCTGCCCCCTGCGCCTGGGCACCCGGGTCGACGATCGCCTCGATGCGCCAGTCGGTGCCGATCACGTCGATCGCCGCCTGGCGGACGATCTCGTCGCTGCCACCGTTGACGAACGACTCCCGGGCACCGGAGTTGGTGAACCCGAGCGTCAGCGTCTTGCCGTCGACCGCCACGACCTGCGAGTTCTGAGTGAGGTGGATCCAGGTGACGCGCCGCTTGAGCTTGGCCGCCTCGACCACGTCGGGCCACAGCCGGCGTACGTCACCCAGGCTGAGCCCGCCGCTCGGCGCCGCCGGCGCGGCCGAAGGCGGCTCGGGCGCAGCGGGCTCCGGCGCAGCGGGCTCCGGCGCAGCGGGCTCGGGCGCCACAGACGGAGCGGCCGGGGCAACGGATTCGGGGGTCGGCTCCGGCACGACGGGAGCCGACGCTGCCGGCGCCGGCGCGGAAGTCTCAGGCGTGGGCTCGGAAAGGACAGGCGCCCGCTGCTGGTCGCGGGCCGCAGGGCCGGACGGCGGAGTGGCCGGCTGGGTCGTCGCGATGTTGGCGGCGGCGGCTGCTTCGCCGGGAGCCCCGGAGGCCGGCTGCGGCGTCGCGGCGCGCGCGGCAGGCGCATCGCCGGAAGCCCCGGAGGACTGCACGGGCGCAGGACCGGCAGGCACGCCACCCGTGATGTCGACGCGCCGCTCGAGACGGTCGAGTCGCGCCATGAGCCCGTCGGTCGAGTGGTCGGCCCCGGGCAGCAGCACGCGGGCGCAGATCAGCTCGAGCAGGAGTCGGGGCGCGGTGGCGCCGCGCATCTCGGTCAGGCCGGTGGCGAACAGGTCGGCCGCCCGGCTGAGCCCCGCGACGCCGTACCGGCTGGCCTGGGCGGTGAGGCGCTCGGCGGCGTCCTCGGGGACGTCGATCAGGCCGGTCGTGGACGCGTCGGGCACCGCCGCGATGATCACCAGGTCGCGCAGCCGGCGCAGGAGGTCCTCGGTGAATCGGCGCGGGTCCTGGCCGGTCTCGATCACCTTGTCGACGACGCCGAAGACGGAGGCACCGTCACCGGCGGAGAAGGCGTCGATCACCTCGTCGAGCAGGGAGTCGGGCGTGTAGCCGAGCAGGCCGGTGGCCAGCGCGTGGGTGACACCCTCGGGCCCGGCGCCGCCGAGCAGCTGGTCGAGCACCGACATGGTGTCTCGAGCCGACCCGGCGCCGGCGCGCACGACCAGCGGCAGCGCGGCGGGCTCGATCGAGACACCCTCCTTCTCGCAGAGCTCGCCGAGGTACGCCGAGAGCAGGCGCGGCGGGATCAGCCGGAACGGGTAGTGGTGGGTGCGCGAGCGGATGGTCGGGATGACCTTCTCGGGCTCGGTGGTGGCGAAGATGAACCGCAGGTGGGGCGGCGGCTCCTCGACCAGCTTCAGCAGGGCGTTGAAGCCCTGCGGGGAGACCATGTGGGCCTCGTCGATGATGTAGACCTTGTAGCGGCTCTTCACCGGGGCGAAGAACGCCTTCTCGCGCAGGTCACGGGCGTCGTCGACACCACCGTGGGAGGCGGCGTCGATCTCGATCACGTCGATGGACCCGGGGCCACCGCGAGCCAGGTCGCGACACGAGTCGCACTCGCCGCACGGGTCGGCGATCGGGGCCTTCTCGCAGTTCAGTGCGCGGGCCAGGATGCGTGCCGACGTGGTCTTGCCGCACCCCCGTGGACCGGAGAACAGATAGGCGTGGTTGACCCGGTTGTTCGCGAGGGCAGCGCGCAGCGGCTCGGTGACGTGCTCCTGGCCGATGACCTCGGCGAACGTCTCGGGCCGGTAGCGGCGATAGAGGGCGAGGGGTGCTTCCACGTTGTGAACCCTAACCACCTGCCCCGACAGCCGAAAGGCGGACTGCTCGGCCGGCTCGGTCCGGGGTCAGAACTTGTGGAACCAGCGGTCGGGTTGGAGGCGTACGCCGGGGCAGGTCACGTTGACGTCGCGGCTGTCCTGGACCCATTGCCCGAACACCGCGTCGCCGCCCTGGAAGGACCATTCCGCCCCGCACCGGGCGCGTGCGGCGGACTCCGAGGTGATCCCTGCGGGCCGCCACTCGGGAGCGTCGAAGGCCAGGTCACCGACGATCCTGCTCCACATCGACGGAAGTGAGTAGAAGCCGACGCGCACCCCGCGGTCGCCGTACCCGCGCACTGCTCCTTCGACGACTGCCGCGTTGGCCTGCTTGTCGTTGCTCCACTCGAAGAGCGGCACCGGCTCCACGTCGAGCCACACGATCGGGCTCTCGAGGCCGGCGTCGGACATCGTGACGAGGTTGAACAGCGCGGACTGGTACCCGACGTTCTTCAGGGCGCCGAGGCGGGTGCTGCCGTCGTACGGCCCCTCGTCAGAGAGCTTCTCGAGGGTGGCTGCGTCGGGGTAGCTGACGATCGCGTACGCCGCCGCGAGCAGCTTGCGGTCCCGGACCCAGGCGACCTGGTCGGCCAGGCACGGGTTGCGGGTGAACGACGGGCTGTTGGTGAGGCCGATGATGACGAACTGCGCGGTCTCGAGCGGCATCGGCTGGCCCTGCCCGCGCTTCTCGGGGATGCCGACGCCCTCAGGACACTGCGGCCAGCTGACGTCGGCCCCGCGCAGGTGGTCGAGGCGACGCTTGGCCTTGGCGTTGTAGTCGTCGACGATCGAGGCGAGGTCGCTCGGCACGAGGTTCTCCGTGGGTGCCGTCGTGGCGGGCAGGTCCTCGGTGCGTACGGCGTCCGGCGGCGGCGTGCTCGACGCCCGAGCAGAGCCGGTGGGCGACTCCGACGAGGCGTCACCGTCGTCCGAGCAGGACGACAGCGCCAAGCCGAGCGCTCCGACGAGCAGGAGCGAGAGGCCGCGTCGTCGGAAGTCCATCCGGTGAGGATAGGCGGCGTCGACGAGTCGGGGCGGGCCCGGGAACGAAAAGGCCCCCCGCGCACCCGACAGAGCTCACCTGCCCTTGCTGCCTTCCGGCCCTGGGGGAGTTCAGCGAGATGCCGCCACGCGGGGGGTTGCGGAGAGTCTAGGTCAGCGCCTCCGCGAGGGCCAAAGCGGCCGCACACGTCGGCCGGATTTCTCCCCATCGTGAGTCACCGGTAATCTCCTCCGCGGAGGTATCGCCTAGTGGCCTATGGCGCTCGCTTGGAAAGCGGGTTGGGTTAACGCCCTCGGGGGTTCGAATCCCCCTACCTCCGCCACCTGGACGCCCGGACTGCTCGCAGTCCGGGCGTTCTTGCACTTGTGCGCCCCTGTTGACACTTTGCCCCCTGCCGGTCGGGAGCGAAGTGTCATGGACGGCGCGTTACATGCGGGGTGAGGCGCGGGTCAGGGGCGGCGGGCGGTCAACGGGCGCAGCAGCAGGGCCAGCCCCAGCAGTCCGCCGGCGCCGATCCCCCACCACAGCACGCGATCGCGTCCCTCGGCGAAGTCGTCGTGCTGTGCCCGCGGCCGCGGGGCCTGGTACGCCAGCCGCTCACGGTCGCCGGCACCGCGAAGGGATCCGTCGGCCGCGACGTCGAGCACGGCGGTCAGCGCCTCGTGCGGCTGGATCATGCCGTGCCCGTCGAGGGCACTGTCGCGGTAGCCGCCCTGCGCGGTGACCTCGATGCGGGTCTTGACCTGGGCCGGAGTGAGGTCGGGGTCGCGTTGCAGGATCAGCGCCGCCAGACCCGACACCTCGGCGGCCGCCCAGCTCGACGCGGTCTCGGAGATGTCGCAGACGATGCCGTCGAGCATCACCGACCGCAGGCCGACGACGGGCGCGGAGACGTCGATCTCGGGCCCGGTCAGCACCGACTCGGCAGTCATCGCCAGGCTCGCGTCGCGGGCGGTCACCGCGATCACCTCGTCGAGACTCGCCGGGAACAGCACCTCGTCGAGCACCGAGCCCGGCGCGCCCTCGTCGGTCTGCGTCTCGCCGTCGACCGAAGGTCGGTTGCCGGCCGCGGCCACGACGACGAAGCCCGCCTCGACCGCCTTGTCGAGCGCGGACGTGATCGCGGGGTGTGGGGACGTGAAACCGAGCGACAGGTTGATCACCCGGACGTTGCCGGGGTGGGCCACCACCCACTCGATCGCCGAGGCGACGGCGTCGGGCGACACCGACCCTGACCGGGGGTCGTCGGGCTCGGGCTCGGAGGAGCTGACCCGCACCGAGACGATGTCGGCGTCGGGCGCCAGGCCGGTGGCGTCGCCGCGTCCGGCGATCAGGCCGGCCACGATCGTGCCGTGCCCGTCCTTGACCGCACCCTTGCCTGCGAAGGACGCGCCTTCGCGGGCCACCAGGTCCGTGCCGGACTGCACGCCGGAGTCGATGACCGCGACGCCCACGCCGGCGCCGGTGGCCAGCTCGTGCACGTCGTCGAGGCGCAGCGACCGGAGGGCGGCGTTCTCCTCGTCGTCACGCGGGCTGACATCGGTGGAACGCGCGTCGTCGCCCGGGGACGACGTGGTGCACACCGTGCTGTCGGCGTACGCCGGCACGGGCGCGAGCACCACGGACGACGCGAGCAGGGCCGTGGCGAGCAGGCTCAGCCGTCGCATCGCGCCATGCCGCGGGGATCCGGAGCCCGTCGGGCCGCCTCCTGTGACAGCTCCGGGCCGCAGTCGAACCCCTCGGTCCACGCATCGGGGACCGTGGGCGGGTCGTAGTCGGCGTACCCGAACATCTTCGCCGCCAGCCCCGCCTCACCGCCGAGGCGGTAGCGGGTGGCGTTCATGTCGATCAGCACCGGCGACCCGCCGGTGGCGTCACCGAACTGGCCGACGTTGACGTAGGCGCCGTAGGACGGCTCGACCGACACGTTCTCCATGCCGGGGTCGAGTGCCTCGGCGCTCTCGTCCTCGGAGGGATCGCTGGCCAGCAGGACCCGGGCCGGCTCTCCGGCATCGGACTCGAGCAGCGCACACGCCTCGTCGGCCTGGAGCGGGGTGGGCAGCGTGGCCGGCCAGTCGGCCAGATCGTCGGGGGTCGCCCCGGAGAGTCCCTCGATGTCCGCGGGCTCGCCGACATCGGACACTGCACCGTAGACCCGCTCGGAGAACTCGGTGAGCAGCAACGGCTCGTCGGGGCCGAGGAGGTACACCTGGCCAGAGCTGGGGTTGCGGGCCAGGTCGCCGACCTTCAGCCTGCGCGCCCCGGCCCCGACGTCGTAGGTGATCCGGGGCGAACCGGACGGGAGCCCGAAGCTGGCCCGGGTCAGGGCCGGGGCCTCAGGGAACAGGTTGATCCAGCGGGTCGAGACCGCGAACTCGGCACCGACCAGACCGAGGTCGCCGAGCAACGGGCCGGCCACCGAGCGGGCGCCGAGCTCATAACGGAAGTAGCCGTTCTCTGCCTCCGCCGAGGGCGCCACGAGATAGAGGGTCTCGCGGGACCTGCCGGTGCGCACGACGGCCACCATCGCCTCGCCCGGCGTCGGGGTCGCGGTGGGGTGGTCGCCGATGTGCAGCTGGCTGGCCGCCTCGGGAGTGGTGCACGCGGTCCAGTTGGTCGAGCGCAGGAAGTCGGGGTCGGGCACTCCGTCGGGGGCACCGTAGATGCCGATCTGGGCGGCCAGCGGCTGGTCGTTGATCAGCTCCTGCCGGACCACCTTGGGCTCGGAGTCGCCGATCAGCAGCTTGGCGGAGACCGGGTTCAGGACCGGGTGGAGGTCCCCGCCCTCGGTGAGGACGACGTAGCGACTGCCCTCCTCCTTGGAGATCACCACGCCGGGGTCGAGCCAGTCGGACGGCGAGCGGCCGCCGCCCAGGATGGCGGCCAGTGCCGCGCCGGCGACCAGCAGGACGCCGAGGGCCAGTCCGCCGATCACCACCCGGGACTGGCGGACCGGTTCGACCTCGCGCCCACCCGGGACGCCGCTGACGAAGGCGGTGACGAGGCGCCGGCGGCTGAAGGCGTGTGCCTCAACCAGGTCACGCTTGGTGGACACCGCGCATCACCCGCGCAGCTGCTCGAACAGGCCGCTGGCCAGGACCAGCAGGGGGATCAACGACAGCAGCGCAGCAACCTCGGCCAGGTCGCCCAGTCGGCCACGGCGCACCGATGCCGACGACGGGACCAGCGTGCTGGCCAGGAGTACGGCGGCACCGGCGGCAAGCACCACGGCCTCGGTCGCTCGCCAGTCGGGGTGCAGCACCAGCGTCGCCGCAGCGGTCGAGACCAGGCCGAGGGTGCCGGCGACCAGCCCGGCGAGCACCTCGGTGCCGGAGAGGTACTGACGGGTGCGCAGCATCACCACGGCGGACGCTGCCACGGCGAGCAGCGTGCCGGCGAGGCCGAGCGAGACGGCCAGCGGGGCACACAGCACGAGGAGTGCCCCGACCGCCGCGGTGACGGCGAGCAGGATCTCGTGGCCGAGCCGGGCGTCGTCGCGCACCGTCTCGGGGTCGATCGAGGTGGGGTCGCGGGTGATGTCGGCCTCGGAGTAGAGCTGCTGCACACGGGTGCGCGTGACACCGAGGGCCAGCCACGGCAGCACGCTGCCGGCCATCACGACCAGGGCGAGCACGATCGTGAACGCCTTCGCGGCGTCCAGGTCGGCGGCCTCGGAGACGAGCCCCACCACCGCGAACACGCTGCCCACCACGACGGTCGGGATGACCAGTGCGCGCCCCTCGGCCAGGCCGACCAGGGCGACGCCTCCGGCGACCAGGGCACCGAGACCGGCCGCGGCCAGCGGCGTGCCGAGCAGGCTCGCGTCGGGCACCAGCATCAGGCCCGCCACGGCGCCGTACGCCGCACCCATCCAGGCCAGGCAGACCGCGGCCTCACGTTCGCGCTGCGCGTGGCTGAGCACGATCGCGCCGACCACGAGGAGTGCGGAGATGATGCCGGCCGCGGCGGCGGCGACGTCGGAGCCCCGCTGCATCAGGACGGCGAGGCCGCCGACGGCGAGCAGCAGGGCCGAGGCCACCAGGGCGGTCCGCCGACCGGCTGCGGGCTGCCACGGCTCGAGGTCGCGTTCGACGGCATCGGCCATCGCCTCGACCACGTCGTCGTAGACCCGTGGCGGCGCATCGTCGACACCGGCCGCGACCGTCAGCAGGCCGCCGTCCTCGACACCCTGCATGGTCAGGCCGGCGTCGTTGACCAGCTCGCGACCGTCACCGGTGACGACGCGGTAGCCGCCGTGCACGGTCGAGGAGTCGAGGAGTCCCACGCTGCGGGCCAGCTCGGGCACGAGCTCCGCCACCGGGATGGACCCGGGCAGCACCAGGTCGACGCGGCGGGTGCCGGAGGCGACCGTGACCCGGACCAGGCCGGACGTGCTCGCGGGAGTCGCGGCTTGGGACATCCTCTCTCCCCAGTTCTGTGCTCGGAGCGGGCTGATCGGCGTACGCGGACGGGCCGCGGGTGCAGCCTACCGTCGTCGGAACGTCCGCCCCGGCACCTGACTCCGAGCGCGCTCAGGCTCCTCGGAAGCGCCGCGCGTTGCGGGCCTCGGCGGCCTGGTACTCGGAGTTGGACAGCCCGACGGTCAGGCCGACGTCCTGGAGCACCTCCTTCATGTCGTTCATCGCGGCATCCCACGCGGTGCGCGCCTCGTTGAAGGCCAGCGACGCGTCACCGGTCCACTGGTCGGCCCGGCCCAGCATCCGCCGCTCCATCGCGTCGAGCTTCTCCTCGATGTCGATCGCGCGGTTCTTGATGTAGGCCGCGGCACCGTCGAGTGCCTCGTATCCGACTGCAATGTTCTCGCCCATGTCTCATCTCCTCCGTCGGGTCGGCAGCTCAAAGCTTGCCGTCTTGGTAGCGGTTGAGGCCGCTGGCCACGATGTCTTCGGTCTCGGTGTAGGTGGCCTCGGTGCCGGTCAGGCTGGCGTGGAAGTTGCCCATCGCCCCCACCACTCGGTCAGCGGTGTGCTGCCAGGCCTGGATCGCACCCTGGAACGCGGTGCCACCGCGGCCCTGCCACGAGCCGTTCAGGGCGTCGAGGCGACTGCGCAGCTCGGAGATGATGCCCTGCAGGTCGAGCTTGGTGCCCTCGACGTCGTGGGCCGCCTCGGCGAGGACCACGTCTGTTGTCTTGTACCCGGATCCGGGTGTGCTCATCGGGATTCCTTCCGTCTTCCGGCGACCCGGTGCGGGTGCCGACGGGGAAGGTCTGCCCGGGCCCCCACCCGGAAAACGGCGAATGTGGGTTGTCCACAGGCCACGCCTGAGAACGCCCGATTTCAGCGCGTGAAGGGGATCTCCCAGACGATCCTGACCAGACCGCTGGCCACCACCAGGGAGCCGATCGCCAGGACGCCGACGACCGTCTCGGCCCATTCCGCACGGCGGGCCCATCGCGCCGAGCGCCAGCCGCGGCCGGTCGCCACCGCAGCCAGCAGCGTGCCGAGACCGAGGACCAGGCAGGCCAGCGCGACGTACAGGAGCGAGCGGTGCGACAGCGTGGTCGCGACGTCGAGCACGAGCACGGCCCAGGCGAAGAGGCCGGCGCAACGCAGGAGCCCCCGGGCCCGCGGGTGCCGGAAGCTGCGGGCGGCCAGCAACAGGCCGGCTCCGGCGAAGAGGACCAGGCACCGGGCGCCCGGCCGGTCGACGTCGTACGTCGCCGAGCGCAGCAGGTTCGGCGCGGCGAACACCGTCACCACCAGGATCGCGGCGGCCGACGCATCGACGACGCGGGCGCCACGAGCGAGGATCGCCACGACTGCCGGCTGCTTGATCATCAGGCTGCCGCGCCCGGCAAGGGCCTTGTCGCGGGCCGACCAGGCCGAGACCGCGAGGCGGTCCAGGTCGAGGAGCACCTGGTCGGGAACGTTCACGGCCAGGCCGGCCACCGACCGGGTGGCGAGCAGGGCGACCACGAGCAGTGCGGCCCAGGCGACCTGCGGGTCGAAGCCGGCCAGGACACAGCTTCCGGAGACTGCGAAGACGCCGACCCCGCTGGCGATCCAGACCTGCTGCACGACGGCCGGGCCGGCACCGCCGGCGCATCCCACGGCGGCCGTGACGGCGGCGCCGAGGCCGGCGATGCCGAAGGTCAACGGAAGGGTCGACGGCGACGGGTCCCAGGCCGGGACCCACGCCGCGGCGGCACCGAAGGCCGGCGCGGCCACCGCGCGCTGGTCGACGAACCGCCCGAGCGGCAGTACGCCGACCGCGGCCGTGGCGGCGAGCAGCACGAGGGTCGCCTCACGCAGGCCATCGGACTCGGTGTGCGCGGCAAGCAGTCCGGCCAGGCCCGCGGCGAGCGTGGCCAGGAGGACAGGGAGCACCGACCGACCCGGCGTGGCCAGGCTGGAGTCGTCGACCGGTGACGGGTGACGAGTGGTCGGACCGGTGGGCAGGGGACCGTCGAGGGCCACCAGCATCGCCCCGGACCGCAGGCCGGCAAGGGCGATCGGAGTGGTCGGAGCCAGGGCCGTTCCGGTGGTGGTGAACAGGGCCGGCGCGTGCTGGAGCCCGCACTGCACGGCGTACTCCCGCGCCACGTCGCCGGCCGAGGCCGCGTTGGGGACCACGAGGTCCACGGCACCGGAGGGTCCGTGCACCGTCATGGCCACGGTGTCCGCGACGTCCGCTTCCGACACGACGCACTCCCTTCGGCTGTTGCCGGAAGGGTAGTACGAGCGCTCGACGTCCCGTACCCGTCAGTCATTGCCTCTAGGATCGTCGAGACCGAGCCACGCTTTCTCAACCACACGTTCTTCAATCAGACTTTTCGGGGGGATGCCGCCGTGACGACGCTCCGCAGTGGACACCGGCTCGACCCGCCGGAGGTGCCCACCGGGAAGGTCGCGCTCCAGGCCCCGCCGGAGCTGGAGCCCCACGAGGGCGCCGGCAACGCCATGATGATGGCGATCCCGCTGCTGGGCAGCGTCGGTTCGATCCTGGTGCTGGCCACGATGAGCGGCGACGACGGCGGGGGAAGCAAGCGGCTGGTCGCCGGTGGCCTGTTCCTCTTCGCCACCCTCGGCTTCATCGTCCTCCAGATCGACCGGCAGCGGAAACAGCGCCAGCAGAAGGTCGGCGGGTCGCGGACCGAGTACCTCCGCTACCTGGCGGGAGTCCGCGAGGTGGCCCGAGACGCAGCCGACAAGCAGCGCGCGGCGTTGAACTGGCACCACCCCGACCCGTCGGCCCTGCCGTCGATCGCCGAGGACCGGCTCCGCCTGTGGGAGCACACGCCCTCCGACGACCGTTTCCTCCACGTCCGCTACGGACTCTCCTCCCAGCCTCTCTGCCTCGAGCTCGTGCCGCCCGAGAGCGCACCCATCGAGCAGGTCGACCCGGCAGCGGCGTCCGCACTGCACCGACTCCTCGCCGTACACCGGGTGCAGCCGAACCTCCCGGCCTCCGTCGACCTGGCCGCGTTCGACCGCATCGAGTTGACCGGACCGGCGCCGGCGGCACGGGCCCTCGCCCGGGCGATGATCTGCTCCGCGACCGCCTTCCACAGCCCCGACCACCTGATCGTCGCCGTGCTCTGCAGCGCCCACCGCCTGGCCGAGTGGGACTGGCTGAAGTGGCTCCCCCACTCGTTGAGCAGCCAGCAGGGTGACGCCGTCGGCCCCCGCCGCATGGTCACGACCTCCCTCGACGACCTCGGCTCCATGCTTCCGCCGGACCTCTCCGAGCGTCCCCGCTTCGGCGCCGACGAGGGGGTGTCCACACCCCACATCGTGCTCGTCATCGACGGGGCCCTCCTGCCACCCGGCAACCACGTCATCCCGCCCGACGGGCTGCACGGCGTCACCCTGATCGACCTCCCCGAGCGCTGGGACGAGCTCGACGACCCGACCCGGCTGCGCCTCGACTTCGCCGCCCGACCTGCCGTCGGCGGCCGGCTCCCGATCAACGCGCTGCGGGTGCGGGCCGACCCGATGGCCGGTCTCGCCGACCAGATGGACCTCGCCACCGCGGAGGCCTTCGCCCGTCGACTGGCCCCGCTCAACAGGGTCGCGATCGGCGCCGAGGGCGGCACCGAGTCCGCCGGCCCGACCGACTTCATGGACCTGCTCGGCCTCGGCGACGTCTTCTCGTTCGACACCCGTGCCTCGTGGCGCCAGCGTCCCGCCCGCGACCGGCTCCGTGTGCCGATCGGCGTCATGGACAACGGGTCGCCCGTGCACCTCGACCTCAAGGAGTCCGCCCAGCAGGGCATGGGTCCCCACGGTCTGGTCATCGGCGCCACCGGCTCGGGCAAGTCCGAGTTCCTGCGCACGCTCGTGCTCGGTCTCGCGATGACCCACTCCCCCGAGCAGCTCAACATGGTGCTGGTGGACTTCAAGGGCGGCGCGACCTTCGCCGGCATGTCCGGCATGCCGCACGTCTCGGCGGTGATCACCAACCTGGCCGAGGAGCTCACCCTCGTCGACCGCATGCAGGACGCACTCTCCGGCGAGATGGTACGGCGCCAGGAGATCCTGCGCGCCGCCGGCAACTTCGCCTCGATCCGCGACTACGAGAAGGCGCGCGCGGCCGGTGAGGACCTTCCCGCGATGCCGTCCCTGTTCATCGTGGTCGACGAGTTCTCCGAGCTGCTCACGGCCAAGCCCGAGTTCATCGACCTGTTCGTCGCGGTCGGACGGCTCGGTCGTTCCCTGGGCCTCCACCTGCTGCTGGCCAGCCAGCGACTCGAGGAGGGTCGGCTGCGCGGGCTCGAGTCGCACCTCTCCTACCGGGTCGGCCTGCGCACGTTCTCGGCCGTGGAGTCGCGCACGGTGCTCGGCGTACCCGACGCCTATGAGCTGCCCGCCGTGCCCGGCCTCGGCTACCTCAAGCCCGACCAGTCGACCCTGTTGCGGTTCAAGGCCGCCTACGTGTCAGGTGCACCGTCCGGGCGGGCCCGGATCCGCCGCGACGAGGGCGGCAACCTGCGCGGCATTCTCCCGTTCACGATCGCCGAGGTGCAGTCACTCGAGCCGGCCGACGACGACGTCGAGGCGAGCCCGGCTCCGATGCCCCCACAGGGCGAGCAGGACTCCCTGCTCGACATCGCCGTCGACAAGATGGTCGGCGAGGGCAAGCCTGCCCACCAGGTCTGGCTGCCGCCGCTCGACGTCCCCGACACCCTCGACCAGCTGATGGGCGACCTCACCGAGCACCCGGACCTCGGGCTGACCAGCCGGTTGTGGCGCTCCGTGGGTGGCCTGACCATCCCGATCGGCACCGTCGACCGCCCCCGTGAGCAGCGCCGCGACACGATGACGGTCAGCCTCACCGGCGCGGCCGGCCACGCGGCCGTCGTCGGCGGCCCCCGCAGCGGCAAGAGCACCCTGCTCCGCACGATGGTGACCAGCCTCGCGTTGACCACCACGCCGCTCGAGAGCCAGTTCTTCGTCCTCGACTTCGGCGGCGGCAGCTTTGCCCCGCTCACCGACCTGCCCCACGTCGCAGGCATCGGCACCCGTTCCGAGCCCGACGTCGTACGCCGCATCGTGGCCGAGGTGAAGGGCGTCGTCGACCGGCGCGAGGCCTGGTTCCGCGAGCAGGGCATCGACTCGATCGAGACCTACCGCAGCCGACGTGCCCAGGGCCGCGCCGACGACGGGTACGGCGACGTGTTCCTGGTCGTCGACGGGTGGAGCACCCTGCGCTCCGACTTCGACGACATCGAGCTGGAGCTCCAGGCGCTGGCCCAACGCGGGCTCACGTTCGGCGTGCACCTCCTCGTCGCGGCCGGACGCTGGGCCGACTTCCGGGCGGCGCTGCGCGACATCTTCGGCACCCGGCTCGAGCTGCGCCTGGGCGACCCGCTCGACTCCGAGATCGACCGCAAGGCGGCCCAGCTGGTGCCCGCCTCACGCCCCGGGCGTGGCCTGTTGACGGGCAAGCTGCACTTCCTCGGCGCCCTGCCCCGCATCGACGGCGTCGCCGACGGAACCACGCTCGGCGACGGGATCGAGTCGCTGGTCCGTCGCTCGACCGCGGCCTGGCGCGGACCGGCCGGGCCGAAGGTGCGCCTGCTGCCGTCGAAGATCACCCTGGACCAGCTGCGCGAGCAGGCCGGGGACTCCGCCGCGCGCTCGCTGCTGCTCGGCGTCAACGAGAAGGAGCTGGCCCCGGTCATGCTCGACCCCGACACCGAGCCGCACCTGCTGGTGCTCGGCGACGGCCAGTCGGGCAAGAGCGCGCTGCTCCGGTCGATCGTGCAGGAGATCGTGCGCACGAAGTCGCCCAGGGAGGCCCAGATCATCGCGGTCGACTACCGGCGCTCGCTGCTCGGCGAGATCCCCGAGGACTACAACCTCGACTACCTCACCAGCGCGACCCAGGCGACGCCCGCGCTCAAGGACCTCGCGGCCTACCTCACCAACCGGTTGCCCGGGCCCGACGTGACGCCCGACCAGCTGCGCAACCGGTCGTGGTGGACCGGCGCCGACGCCTACGTGCTGGTCGACGACTACGACCTGGTCGCCACCCAGCAGGGATCACCGGTGCACGCGCTGGCCCCGCTGCTGGCCCAGGCCCGTGACACCGGCTTCCACCTCATCGTCACCCGTCGCTCCGGTGGCGCCTCACGGGCGATGTACGACCCGGTCATCCAGACCCTCCGTGACCTGGCCATGCCGGGCATCATGCTGTCCGGCAACCCCGAGGAGGGCGCCCTGCTCGGCAACCTGCGGCCCACGCCCTCGCCGCCGGGCCGGGGTCGCCTGATCACACGCGACCAGGGCGTCGAGGCCGTTCAGCTCGCCTGGACCGACCCCACGAGTTGACCTGTCGCCAGTTTCGGTCGACCCGTCGCCAGTTTCTGCGCCGTGCGGAAACTGGCGACAGGTCGACCAGAACTCACGACAGGTCGATCAGAACTGGCGACAGGTCGATCAGAGTTCGCGACGGGTCATCGGCGGCGGCCTGCCCCGAACATGCCGCGCACGAACTCACGCGCCGCGGTGCGCAGCACCTGCTTGACCGCGGTGTTGCCGAGCACCTCCTCGACGGTGCTCTTCTCCCTCCTTGTCGATGACCGGCTCGTGGTCCGCTTGCGCGACTCCTTCGCCAGCCGGTCGGCCTCCTTCTGGAGGGCCGTCTGCTCCTCGGCGCCGGCCTTCGCCGCCGCCTCGGCCTCGGCCTGCGCGGCACCCGCGTCGAGCTTGGCGGCGAGGATCTCGCGAGCCGACTCACGATCGACGGTGGCGGAGTACTTCGCGAACAGCGGCGACGCCTTGACCGCCGCGTCCATCGCCGTGGCGTCGGCCGTGCCCATCAGCGACTCGGGTGCGCGCAGGCGGGTCCACGCCACCGGTGTCGGGGCGCCACGCTCGTTCATCACCGTCACGACCGCCTCGCCGATGCCGAGCGAGGTGATCACCTCACCGAGGTCGTCGTACGCCGAGTTGGGGTAGGTGTTGACGGTGGCCTTGAGCGCCTTGGCGTCGTTGGGCGTGTGGGCCCGCAGCTGGTGCTGCACGCGCGAGCCGAGCTGGGCCAGCACCTCGTCGGGCACGTCGGTCGGGCTCTGGGTCACGAAGAAGACGCCGACGCCCTTGGAGCGGATCAGCCGCACGGTCTGGGCGATCTGGTCGAGGAAGTCCGGGGAGGCGTCCTTGAAGAGCAGGTGCGCCTCGTCGAAGAAGAAGACCAGCTTCGGCTTGTCGACGTCGCCGACCTCGGGCAGGTCGTGGAACAGGTCGGCCAGCAGCCACATCAGGAAGGTGGAGAAGACCGCCGGACGGTCCTGCAGGTTCGGCAGCTCGACAAGAGAGATGACGCCCTTGCCCTCGGACGTCGTACGCAAGAAGTCACTGGACTCGAACTCGGGCTCGCCGAAGAACGCGTCGGCGCCCTGGTCCTGGAAGCCGATCAGCTCGCGCAGGATCACCCCCGCGGTGGACGACGAGAGCCCGCCGAGCTCCTTCAGCTCGGGCTTGCCCTCGTCGCTGGTCAGGTGTTGTACGACGGCGCGCAGGTCGGCCAGGTCCAGCAAGGGAAGCCCGGCCTTGTCGGCGTAGTGGAAGACCAGGCCGAGCGACGACTCCTGGGTGGCGTTGAGGCCGAGCACCTTCGAGAGCAGCAGCGGCCCGAAGGCGCTCATCGTGACCCGCAGCGGAGAGCCGGTGCCCTCGCCACCGAGGGCGAAGAACTCGACCGGGAAGGCCGTGGCGGTCCACTGCTGGCCGACGCTCGCCGCACGGGAGCTGATCTTCTCGCCACCTTCGCCGGGCACGCTGAGACCCGAGAGGTCTCCCTTGATGTCGGCTGCGAAGACCGGCACCCCGTTGGCGCTGAGCTGCTCGGCCAGCAGCTGCAGGGTCTTGGTCTTGCCGGTGCCGGTGGCGCCGGCGACCAGGCCGTGCCGGTTGACCATGGCGAGCGGGATGCGGATGTGCACGTCGGAGAGGTCGGTGGCGTTCAGCATCAACCCGCCGAGCTCGAGGGCGGGGCCCTCGAACGCATAGCCGGGACGCACCGCGTCGACGATCGGACTGGCCTCAGGAGCTGCGGGCGTCTCGCTCATGACCGAAGACTAGGTCGTGCCCCGGCAGGCCGTCCCGGATATCAGGTGGCGATCGGGCGGCGACCCGGCGCAGGATGGAACCGGAGGCGAAGACAGATGAGCATCAGCTTGAACCACACCATCGTCCACTGCACCGACAAGGCAGCGTCCTCACGGCACCTCGTCGAGATCCTCGACCTGCCCGAGCCCACGACGTACGGCCCGTTCGTGGTGGTGCAGATCGACAACGACGTGTCCCTCGACTACGCCGACGACCACGGCACGCCGCATCCGCAGCACTACGCGTTCCTGGTCGACGACGCCTCGTTCGAGCCGATCCGCCAGCGGATCGTCGCGCGGGGCCTGACCTACTGGGCCGACCCGTTCCACCGGGTCGAGGGCGAGATCAACACCAACGACGGCGGCAAGGGCCTCTACTGGCTCGACCCCGACGGGCACAGCATGGAGATCATCACCGTGCCGTACGGCGGCGGCTGAGCGGCTCAGTGCGTGGTGTTGCCGGTCGCGGCGAGCCCGGCGCCCAGCCCGACCATCATCACGCCGCCCGTGACACCGAGGCGGTCGAGCCGCTGCGGCTTGCGGGCGAACCAGTCGCGGGCCCGGCTGGCGGCCAGCGCCCAGCAGGAGTCGGAGCAGACCGCCAGGACCCCGAAGACGGCGCCGAGCAGGAGCAGCTGCGGAGCTGCGGGGGCCGTCGGGTCGACGAACTGCGGCAGGAACGCCGCGAAGAAGACGATCGACTTCGGGTTGGTGGCGCCCACGAGGAAGCCGGTCCACACCGAGCCGAGCGTCGAGCCCGACGCGCGCACCTCCTCGGATGACTCCATCGCCCGGCGAGCGTCGGCCCGGTGCCGGATCGCCTGGACGCCGAGGTAGACGACGTACGCCGCACCCACGAGCTTGAGCAGGGTGTACGCCGCGGCCGACGCGGCGACCAGCGCCCCGAGACCGAGGGCGACCCCGAGCACCTGGGCGATCAGCCCGAGCGCGTTGCCGAGCACTGACAGCAGCGCCTCACGGCGGCCGACGGTGAGCGCGCGGCCGATCGTGAACAGCAGGCTGGGCCCCGGCACCTGGATGAACAGGATCGAGGCGATCACGAACGCGATCAGGGCATTGGTCGACGGCACGGAATCCATTGTGCGGTCTGTCCCGAGAGTCCGCCACGTGATTCCGGTCCCCGGCCTCCCGGGCACCGCCGAAGCCGTGAACGTGGGGCGGTCTCGTTATAGTCGGCCGCGTGATCTTCAAGCGCGTGGGTGACAGCCGCCCCTACCCCGACCACGGGCTCGACTCCCGTGGCTGGTCGCAGGTGGCGCCGCGACAGGTGCGCCTCGACGAGCTGATCACCACCAAGGACACCCTCCACCTGGGCTCCCTGCTCGACGAGGACGGCACGTTCTACGGCGACCTCTTCGCCCACGTCGTCTACTGGCGCCGCGAGCTCTACCTCGAGGACGGCCTGCACCGCGCCCTGCGGGCAGCGCTCCAGCAACGCAACGTGCTGCACGCCCGCGTGCACGTGTTGGAGGACTGATGGGCGAGCGCCAGACCTCGACCGTGACCCTGGCCGTGCTCGGTGTCATCTGCGTGCTCATGGCGGTCTTCGGGTTCTCCCAGTTGACCCGCGGCCTGCCCGACTCGATCGTCGCCGACGAGAAACCGGCCTGCGAGGACCACACCCTCAAGGCCGGCACCAAGGTGCGGCCGGGCGACATCACGGTGAGCGTCTACAACGCGGGGCGCACGTCGGGTCTGGCCAGCCAGACCATGGAGAAGCTGATCCTGCGCGGGTTCGGCACCGGCTCCAGCGGCAACGCCAGCTCGGCCAAGGTCGACCGTGTGGAGGTCCGCGCCGACGCCAGGAACAACCCGGCCGCGCGCCTGGTCGCGTCACAGTTCGGACCCGGCACCCCCGTCGTCACCGGCAAGGACATGCTCGGCATCGGCATCGTCGTGGTGGTCGGCGACAAGTACACCAAGCTCAGCAAGCGCGCCAAGAAGTCCGTCCCCGTCACCAAGGACACCGTCGTGTGTCGTCCCCCGGTCGACTGACGTCAGTCGTCGGGTTCGCCGCGGTCGTGGTCCTGGCCGAGCCACTGGGCGAGCCGTCCACCGCGCGAGACCTCGCGAAGCCGTTCGTCGGTGCGCGCACGCAGCCGGCGCGGGGTCACCACGAGCAGCTCGTCACCGCGTCGCAGGACCGTACGTCGTTCCGGCACCCGCGACTCCCCGTCGCGGATGACCAGCGCGACCGAAGCGCCCTGGGGCAACCGCAGCTCACCCACCTCGACCCCGTGCATGCGTGAGACCGGGCTGATGGTGACCTGCAGCAGGTCGGCGGCGATGCGTTCGAGGGGCGCGGCCTCGACGTCGAGGTCGCGCGGCTCGGACCGGCGGGCGACGTGCAGCACCCGGGCCAGCAACGGGAGCGTCGGGCCGGTCACCACCGTGAAGACGATGACCATGATGAAGACGATGTCGAAGAGCTGCTGGGAGTCGTCGACGCCCTCGGCGAGCGGGATCGTGGTGAGCACGATCGGCACCGCCCCGCGCAGGCCGGCCCACGAGATGAAGGTGAGGTCGCGCCACGGCATCGGGCGCACCACCGAGCTGACCAGCACCGAGATCGGGCGGGCGACCACGGTGAGGACGATGCCGGCGACCAGCGCGAACCCGACGGTCTGCGCGGTGATGCGCCCCGGGGAGAGCAGCAGCCCGAGCATCACGAACAGGCCGATCTGGGCCATCCAGCCGATGCCCTCGGTGAAGGACTTGGTGGCCGCGCGGTGGGGCAGCTCGGTGTTGCCGAGGACCAGCGCGGCCACGTAGATCGCGGCGAATCCGGAGGCGTGCGCGGCTGCCGCGACGGCGTACGCACCGGTGGCCAGCGAGAGGATCGCCAGCGGGTAGAGGCCGGAGGACGGCAACGCGATGCGGCGCATGATCCAGGCCCCGCCGAAGCCGACGGCGAGGCCGATCCCGACACCGGCCACGAGCTCGTACACGATGACGCCGGCGATCTCGAAGATCGAGTCCTCGGCCAGCGCTCCGCTGGAGATCAGTGCGACGAGCACCACGGTCGGGGCGTCGTTCAGGCCGGACTCGGCCTCGAGAGTTCCGGTGATCCGTCGAGGGAGCGGCACCACGCGGAGCACCGAGAAGACGGCCGCGGCGTCGGTCGGCGAGCACACCGCGCCGAGGAGGATGGCCAGCTCCCACGGGAGTCCGAGCAGGAAGTGGCCGGCGACCGCCATCACCGCGACGCTGACGACCACGCCGAGGGTGGCCAGCGAGGCGCCCAGGCCGATCACCGGCCGGATCTCGGACCACTTGGTGCTGATGCCACCCTCGGCAAGGATCAGCGCGAGCGCCCCGAACCCGATGGCGTGGGCCATCGCGGCGTCCTCGAAGGCGATGCCGACGCCGGCCTCCCCGAGGGCGACGCCCATCAGCAGGTAGATCAACAGGCTGGGCAGCCCGGCCCGGCTGGAGAGGCGCACCGCGAGGATCGCGGCCAGGGTGACGATCGAGCCCAGCAACAGGAATTGATCGAGCTGGTGGGCGTCGAAGGTCAAGGGCACCTCGCAGTTCGGGAGCGGGCCTGAATCCTATCGTGGACAAAATCTGGAACTTGTTCTAGTTTTCGCCTAACCTGCTCGGCATGAGTGGAACCGACCTGCCCGAGGTCCTCGACGCTGCGAGCCTCACCGAGCACGAGGACTGCGACGTGGTGGTCGTCGGCTTCGGCATCGCCGGCGGGTGCGCGGCCCTCGAGGCGGCTCGCTCGGGCGCTCGCGTCGTACTCCTCGAGCGGTCCGCGGTGCACGGCGGCACGTCGGCCATGAGCGGCGGCGCGTTCTACCTCGGCGGTGGTACGCCGGTCCAGGAGGCCACCGGCCACCCCGACTCCGTCGAGGCGATGGTCGACTACCTGACCGCCGTCTCCCGCGAGCCCGGCGCCGCCAAGATCCGCGCCTACTGCGAGGAGAGCGTCGAGCACTTCACCTGGCTCGAGGCGCTGGGCTTCTCCTTCGAGCGGTCCTTCCACGACAAGAAGGCCGTCATCCAGCCCGGCACCGAGGGGCTGATGTACACCGGCAACGAGAAGGTCCACCCCTTCGTCGACCAGGCGGCCCCCGCGCCACGCGGGCACAAGGTCCCGGTCGCCGGTGACACCGAGGGCACCCGGCTGGTGATGGACCTGCTGCGCGACCGGCTCGCCGACGAGGGCGTCGACGTGCGCTACGAGACCGGTGCGAACGCGCTGGTCACCAGCGGTTCGACCGGAGAAGGGGCCGGCGACGTGGTCGGCGTCCGCTGGCGGAGGTTCACCGAGACCGGTCTGATCCGGACCCGGTCGGTCGTGCTGGCCGCCGGCGGCTTCGTGATGAACAAGGACATGGTCGCGAAGTTCACCCCCAACCTGGCCGAGAAGCCCTTCGTGCTCGGGACGACGTACGACGACGGGCTGGGCATCCGGCTCGGGGAGTCGGTGGGCGCCGCGACCGCCTTCATGGAGGAGGCGTTCATCACCGCGCCGTTCTACCCGCCGTCGCGGCTGGTCACGGGCATCGTGGTCAACAAGGAGGGCCGGCGCTTCGTCGCCGAGGACTCCTACCACTCCCGCACCTCGGCGTTCGTGATGGACCAGCCCGACCACGCGGCGTACCTCATCGTGGACAGCGCGCACATCGAGCACCCCGCCTTCCCGCTGGCGCCGTTCATCGACGGTTGGGAGACCGTCGAGGAGATGGAGACCGCCCTCGGCCTGCCGGTCGGGTCGCTGACCGCCACCCTGGCGGCGTACAACGAGAACGCGGCGCGCGGCGAGGACCCCGACTTCCACAAGCAGCCCGAATGGCTGGAGCCGCAGGACACCGGCCCGTGGGGCGCCTTCGACCTCACCCTCGGCACGGCGCTCTATGCCGGCTTCACGATGGGCGGCCTGGTCACCGACGTCGACGGCCGGGTGCTGCGCGAGGGCGGCGCGCCGATCACCGGGTTGTACGCCGCCGGCGCCTGCGCGTCCAACATCGCCCAGGACGCCAAGGGCTACGCCTCCGGGACCCAGCTCGGGGAGGGCTCCTACTTCGGACGCCGGGCCGGCCGCCACGCCGCACAACCCGTGCCTTCCTGATGCGCGAACCGTGGGTTCTTGACGCGCGAACACCGGGTTCTTGACGCGCGAACACCGGGTTCTTGATGCGCCCGCGGACGCGCACGCCACACTGGGGCCCATGACCGACCGCTACACCGTCGCCAGCCGCGCCAACGTCCCGCCGTTCCACGTGATGGACCTGCTGGCTGCGTCAGGTGAGCGCCAGCGCAGCCACGGCGACATGGTCAACTTCGTCGCCGGCCAACCCAGCAGCGGCGCCCCCGCACCGGTGCTGGCCGAGGCGATCCGGCTGCTCGGCAGCGGCGACCCGTTGGGCTACACCGTGGCCACCGGGATCCCCGACCTCCGCGAAGCGATCGCCGGACACCACCAGCGCATGCACGGCATCGACGTGCACCGCGACGACGTGGTCGTCACCACCGGCTCCAGCGGCGGCTTCCTGCTGGCCTTCCTCGCCGCGTTCGAGCCGGGCGACCGGGTGGCGATGGCCCGGCCCGGCTACGCCTGCTACCGCAACGTGCTCCGCGCCCTGGGCTGCGAGGTGGTCGAGCTCGACTGCGGCGCCGAGACCCGCTTCCAGCCCACTGTGGCCCAGCTCGAGCAGCTCGACGACATCAAGGGCCTCGTGGTGGCCAGCCCGGCCAACCCGACCGGCACGATGCTGCTACCGGAGGAGCTGGCCGCCCTGGCCACCTGGTGCGAGACCCATGCGGTGCAGCTGGTCAGCGACGAGATCTACCACGGCATCGAGTACGCCGAGGAACCGCTGAGCCGCAGCGCCTGGGAGACCTCGCGCGAGGCGATCGTGTTCTCCTCGTTCTCGAAGTACTTCTCCATGACCGGGTGGCGGATCGGCTGGATGCTGGTGCCCGAGCGTCTGCGCCGGCCCGTCGACGTACTCACCGGAAACTTCACGATCTGCCCTCCGGCGATCGCCCAGCACGCGGCGATCGCGGCCTTCACCGAGGCGGCGTACGACGAGCTCGACGGCCACGTCCGACGCTACGCGCACAACCGGGCGATGCTGCTCGAGGGACTTCCGCGACTCGGGATCACTGAGCTGGCGCCGGCAGACGGCGCGTTCTACGCGTACGCCGACATCGGCCACCTCACCGACGACTCGATGGCCTGGTGCCTGGACCTGCTCGACGCGACGGGCGTCGCCGTGGCCCCCGGCGTCGACTTCGACACCGAGAAGGGGAACCGCACGATCCGGTTCAGCTTCGCCGGGTCCTCCGGTGAAATCGCGACCGGACTCGACCGTCTGGCGACGTACCTCGGCTGAGCCTCGGCTACTCTCGGCGCGGGAGAAGGTTTAGGGCTTGACCACTCGGGGAAGAGAAGTTCGGTTGAGTGGTTTGAACCGCTCATACGGGGGTACACACCCGGCAACTTGAGAGGTGATCCATGTACGGCGACTCTGCCGCCATGCGCAAGCGCGCATCCCAACTGCGAGAGCAGTGCACTGACATCCGTGCGATGGCCGACCGACTGATCGCACAGATCGAGTCCATCAACTGGGAGGGCAGGGCGGCCGCCGACATGCGGGCCCGCATCCACGACCGGGCCGCCCACCTCCGCGACTGTGCCGCACAGCACGAGACCGCGGCCGAGTCACTCACCCGGCACGTCGCCGAGGTCGAGCGCCTCAAGGACTCCATCGACGGCATCGAGCGCAAGGCCCACTCGCTGGTCGCCGACGCCCGCACCCGCATCGCCGCACAACAGGCCCAGGACACTCCGGCCGGCGTCACCATCGACGCGACCGACGTCGACCGCACCCTCGACCAGTTCGTGCCGCCCGCCCCGGGCCACAAGGACTGGCTGACCGTCAACCTTCCGGGACTCTGAGACATGGCGACCATTGACCTGACCACTCCCGGCCCGGTGGCCGAGGGGACCCTCGAAGGCCTGCCCCGCCGGCTCGCCCTGACCCGGCCCGAGCTCGAGTTCCTGGCCGAGGCCGCCGGCGGAGCGCCCCTGCCCTTCGCTCCCGAGGACCCGACACCCAGCACCGCCGCCAACGCGTTCGAGAGCCGACTCGGCCAGTCGCGTGGTGCCGCAGAGGACCAGTCGTACGTCGAGGCCCTGGCCACCCTGCACGACCCCGCCGAGGGCCTCGAGAAGCGTGGCCTCCTGGTCGACGGCACCGCCGATGCGGGCGTCGTCGGCGCCCTCGGCCTGCTGGCCACCCCGGCCGTCGCCCTCGACCTCGACGTCAACATCAGCGGCGTCCGAGCCCGGGCCTGGCACCGCCAGCGCGGCGGAGCCGTGGCCACCCTGGCCACCACCGACGGCGTCGTCTTCGAGCTCGCGTGGTTCGAGGCGCAGCACTGGCCGGCCGAGCTCGGCCGCGTCGCCGGGCTTCCCGACGACCACGTGCTCACCGACTCCACCGTGCCCGCCGCGATCGACCTGCCCTACGAGCTGCTCGACGCGGGCGGCGAGGCCGTCCGTTCGGGCCGGGCCGACCTGCTCGGCACGATCGTGGCCCACCACGCCGGTGACGTGCGCGATGCCGCCGGAGACGCCGTACCCGACGCCACCGTCTCGTCGGTGATCAGCTCGCTGGTCACCGAGACCCAGGGTCGGCTCCGCGGACTGGTCGCCGACATCGACGCCGGCGGCGAGGCCGTCGGTGTCGTGTCATGGGTGTTGCTGGCCGACGGCTGGCACGTCCTGCGATCCCACCAGGTCGACGGCGCCAACCGCGTCGAGGTCCGTCGAGTCGATGCCACCGAACTGGCCGCCACCCTCGGCCCGATCCTCGCGGAGGTGACCGCATGAGCGAGCAGCAGCAGGCACAGGCCGCAGCCGCCCAGGACAAGTACGACCAGATGATGCGTCTGGCCGACCTCTTCGACTCCTCCGGCGACGAGATGCGCGAACGCGCCACCCTGGGCGCCGAGATCCTCGCCGACGAGGCGGTCGCCGAGTCCGAGGAACTCTCCAAGGCCACCTTCACCCAGGCCGAGCAGGACATCATCGGGGCGACCACCGGCAAGACCGGGCTCATGGTCCGCTCCGTCGAGCTCGACGCCGATGCACTGATCGTGCGCGCCACGGTGCTGACCTACCGCTGGATCGACGACCTCCAGCTGGCGGCGTACAAGACGCTCGGCTCGATCGCGGCCCGCGCGGTGGGCTACCTGGCGCCCGAGGTGGCGCTCGGCGGCGCGATCTTCTCGGCCGGCCTCATCGAGACCGACGCCCTCGACCGCGAAGGCCTCGCGGCCTACCTCAACGAGCTGGCCGACCAGAACCCCGAGCTGATGGACCACTTCGTCAGTGGTGGCGGTGGCCTGATCGAGGGCCTGCAGATGCGCTCGCTGCTCACCGCGGCCGTGCTCGGCGGCGACGAGGGCCCGGCAGTCACCCACGGTGGCCTGCGCGCGGTCGGTGCCCCCGACTTCGCCGACGACTTCACCTCCGCCCTGCGCGACATCGCCGGCGGATTCCGTGAGGAGGAGGCGGCACCTGCTTCTGCCGGCGACGCATCCACCCTGCCGGCCCCGTCCTCCATCGAGGAGCTGATGACCTCACTCAGCCAGGTCGAGGGCGATCTGCTGGTACAGCGCCTGCCCGGCGGCCGGTTCATCGCCTACCTGCCGAGCCACGCCCAGCGCACGCCCGGCAACCTGCAGCTCGTCGGCAGCGACGTCGCCGGCCGGGTCTCCTCGGTGATCAACGCCCTCGAGGCCGCCGTCGGTGACGAGCCCGGCGCCCGGGTGATGGTCGTCGGCCACGCCCAGGGTGGCGTCGCCGCCGCCGAGATCGCCGCGGCAGCCGGCTCAGACAAGTTCGTGGTCGACCAGGTCATCACCGCCGGCGCCCCCAACGCCCAGGTCACCCACATCCCGGAGCCGACCACGGTGCTGTCCCTCGAGGACCGCGCCGACCCGGTCGCACTGTTGGGATCGCTGATCAACGCCCGGGTCACCAACCGGTTGACCGTGGTCTTCGACGGCGGACTCCAGACCGGCGCGTCGGCGTACGTCGCCGGAGGCCGGGCCGCCGACACCGCCACGCACCCCGAGCTGAAGGCCGCGATCCAGCGGATCCACGAGCTGGGCTTCCTCGCCGGCTGATCACCAACCCCGCCCTTTTGATGCGCGAACACCGGCTTCTTGTGCTTCGAACCGTGGGTTCTTGATGCGATCCGTCAATGACCCGGTGTTCGAACATCAAGAATCCACGGTTGGCGCATCAAGAAGGCACGGTTCGTCAGACGATGTCGTGCACGAACTCGCCGAGCTGGGCGAGGTTGCGGCACTCGACCATCGAGACCAGCTCGGCGTACTGCGGCGCGGCGGAGTCGCCGGTCCCCCAGTTGCGGGCGTGCTCGGGGTTGAGCCACCACGCGTTGCGACACTGCGCGACCATCGCCTTGAAGCCGTCGAGCTGGAGGTCGCTGTAGTTGGAGCGGGCGTCACCGAGCACCAGCAGTGAGGTCTTCGGGCCGAGCGCGTCGGCGTGCTCCTCGACGAACTTGGTGAACGCGCGCCCGTAGTTGGTGCGGCCCCACAGGGCGGCGTGACTGGTCGCCGCGGCCAGGTCGGCCATCACGTCGACCACGTCGGCGCCCGGCTTGAAGTGGTGGGTGACCTCGTGGACGTGGTCGATGAACGTGAACGCGCGCACCTTGGTGAACTGGTCGCGCAGTGCGAAGACCAGTAGCAGGGTGAACTGCGCGAAGTTGGCCACCGAACCGCTGACGTCGCACAGCACCACCAGTTCTGTGCGGTGCGGCCGCTTGGGCCGGTGGTGCGTGGTGAGGGGCACCCCGCCGGTCGAGATCGAGGCCCGGACCGTACGCCGGAAGTCGAGCGGGCCGCGACGCTTGGCGTGCTGCTCCTTCGTCAGCCGGGTGGCCAGCCTGCGCGCCAGGGGCTGGATCTCCCGGCGCATCGCCTCCAGGTCGGTACGGCGAGCGCTGAGGAACGGCAGGTTGTCGATCGTCGGGCGGACCGTCGTGTCGGCGACGTGCTGGGCGCCCTTCTCCTCGGCGATGCGGCGCAGCGCGTCCTGCTCGACCAGGGCGGTGAACTGCTGCACCCGGCTGGCGGCCCGGCGTCGGGCGGTGCGGGTGTCGTCGCCCTGCATCAGGAGTCCGGCGACGATCTGGTCGACGAGCTCGTCGGGAGCCACCCGCTTCAACGCCTGGTAGGCGCTCCACGACGACAGGCCGGGCGCGCGTCCGCGCATCGCACCGAACGTGCCGACGGCCTCGATGGCCAGGTCGCGCAGGGCGTCGGGCTGGCCGTCGGGTTGGGCCCCGATCATCGCGTCGGCCAGCTCGTCGCGGAAGCTGCTCAGTGCCTTGCCGGTGTCGTTCGGCATGCTCCCGTCCGGTGCATCCTCGCCCTCCACCTCTTCGTCGAGGCCGCGCGCGCGAGTTTCGCCAGTCAGGGCTGGGAAGTAGAGGTCGAAGAGTGCGTCGAACGGGGCCCGGTGACCGGACCGCTTGACCAGCGTCGCGGCGTACGCCGTCCGGACCTGGTCCCGCCCCGACCACGAGAGAGCCGTTGCCGCCCGCGCCGCGTCGATGTCCTCGGCCAGCGACACCGGGATCCCCGCGGCGCGCAACGCCTCGATGAACTCGACGTGCCGGTCCAGGAGTCCGCCCATGGGTTAGTCCTAACCTCTCAGCTTGAGCTCGCGCACTGCGCGGTCGTGGTCGGAGACGTGCTTGAGCACGACGCCGAGCGTGCTGCTGATCGCCGCCGGGTCGAGGTTCTTGATCTGGAGCGCGATGAGGGTGCGGGCCCAGTCGATCGACTCCGCGATCGACGGCGCCTTCTTGAGCTCGAGCTCGCGCAGCCGGGCCACCACGGCGACCAGCTCGTGGGCCAGCCTGTCGTCGAGACCGGGCACCCGGGAGAGGAGAATCTCCTGCTCCCGTTGGGCATCCGGGTAGTCGAGGTGCAGGTAGAGGCAGCGTCGCTTGACTGCTTCGGACAGCTCGCGGGTGGCGTTGGAGGTGAGCACCACGAATGGTCGGCGTACCGCCTCGACGGTGCCGAGCTCGGGGATCGTGACCTGGAAGTCGGAGAGCACCTCGAGCAACAGGCCTTCGACCTCAACATCGGTCTTGTCGACCTCGTCGATCAGCAGGACGGTCGGCTCCTCGCGGCGGATCGCGGTCAGCAACGGCCGACTGAGCAGGAACTCGTCGGTGAAGATGTCGTCGTGGGTCTGCTCCCACGCCTGGTCCGGCCCGGTGGCCTGGATGCGCAGCAGCTGCTTCTTGTAGTTCCACTCATAGAGCGCGCGGGCCTCGTCGAGCCCCTCGTAGCACTGCAGCCTGATCAGCTCGGCGCCGGTCGCGGCCGCCACCGCCTTCGCGAGCTCGGTCTTGCCGACCCCGGCCGGGCCCTCGATCAGCAGCGGCTTGCCGAGCTCGCCGGCCAGGAACGCGGTCGTCGTGGTCGCCGGGTCGGCCAGGTAGCCGGTCGCCTCCAGCCGCTTCAGGGCGTCGTCGGGGGACTTGAACCATGGCTGTGCTTCGACGGTGGTCACGCCCGCGAGCCTAGTCGGCGGGCCGATTCGCCCTGGGCAGGGCGTCCGTGATCGCCTGCGGGTCCATCGTGGCCGTCGCCACCAGGCGTCGTACGGCGTCGAAGAGCACGTCGGCGGTGTGCTCGTCGTCGTGCCGGCCGGTCAGCCGCGTGGCCGCCGAGCCGATCATCAGGTGCACGAGGGACTCGGCGACCGCCTGGGCGTCGGTGACTCCCACCGTGGCCAGCATGCGTGCGGCCAGACTCTCGACCGCGTCCAGGGCCCGGGCCGCCAGCGGCTGGAGGTCGGGGTCGGCGCTGACCGCCAGGAACGTCGAGAGCTGGAGGTGGACGGTGTCGAGGCTCCGCTCGCCGAACGCCATCGAGACCAGTCCGCGGGCGTCGTCGAGGTCGATCTCGAGGCCCAGGGACAGGTCGGCCATCGCGGTCATGTCCTCGATCCACGTCTCGACGTGCCGGGTCAGCGCGGTGGTGAGCAGGTCGCCCACCGAGTCGAAGTAGTAGCCGGGCGTGGCCGGGGGCAGCTCGGCCCGGGCGGCCACGGCGCGATGGGTGACCGCGCGCGCACCGCCCTCGGCAAAGAGCGCGATGGTGGCGTCGAGCAGCTGCTCGCGGCGCACCCGGCTGCGCTCCTGGCTGAGCCGCGCCTTCGAGGAGGCCTTCGTGGGGGCCGTCATCTCACCCCGTCACCTTTCTCGTTGTCCCGTGGACAGAAAAATTGTACGTTCGTCCAAGTTTACTTCCCGGCCGCACCGGAGGACACCGATGACCCGATCTCTCAAGAGCGTGCTCGTCGCGCTGCTGCTCGGACTGACGATGCTGGCACCCGCCACGGCATCGGCCGACGACCGGGTCGTCGTACGAACGCACGTCGGTGCGGGCACGGGTGCCGAGCAGGCCGAGAAGTACGACGTGGTCGTCGAGCGCGACGTGCCGATCACCATGCGCGACGGGCGCGTGCTGCGGGCCGACATCCACCGACCGGCGACCAAGGGGACCACCGAGCGCGCACAGGGGACGTTCCCGGTGATCCTGGTCCAGACGCCGTACGGCAAGGGTGTCGGCAACTCGGGGTTGGGCGCGATGAACCCCTACCTCGTCAAGCGCGGCTACATCGGCGTCATCGTCGACGTCGCCGGGACCGGCGGGTCCGAGGGCCAGTCGATGCTGTTCGGCAGGAGCGAGGCCCTCGACGGCGCCGAGCTCGTGCGCTGGTCGGCCGCGGTGGAGGGCAGCAACGGCAAGGTCGGGCTGCTCGGCGGCTCCTACCTCGGCATCGACCAGGTCTTCACCGCAGCGGCGGTCGGGAAGAACTCGCCGCTCAAGGCGATCTTCCCGATCGCCACCGCGTCCGATCCCTACCGCGACCTGTTCGTGGCCGGTGGCCTGGTCAACATGACCTCCAGCCTGGGCCTGATCGCCGGCTACTTCGGCCTGCGCACGCTGACCCCGTTCGCCGAACGCGCCTCCGATCCACTCGACGCGCTCAGGCTCTCGCTGCAGCACGGCCTGGCAGGGATTCCGTTCGAGCTCACCACCGGCCTGAACGCGCTGCTCGAGAACGGTCGCGTGTACGACGGCCCCTACTGGCAGGAGCGCGCTCCGCAGAACGTGCTCGACAAGGTCGTCGCGAACGGCGTGCCGGCGTACGTGGTCGGCGGGCAGTACGACGTGTTCCAGCGCGGCGAACCGCTGCTCTACAGCGGCCTCCAGAACGCGTGGGCCGGCCGGTCCGTCCACGCGCCGATGAACCGCACGCAGCCGGTCACCAGCCGCTACCAGCTGCTCACCGGCCCCTGGGACCACGGCAACCAGGGCAGCACCGTCGACCTCGACGCGATCGAGCTGGCCTGGTTCGACCACTGGCTCAAGGGCGTCGACAACGGCATCACCGACACGAAGACACCGTTCCACGTGCAGGAGCCGGACGGTGCGTCGTACTCCGTGGCGCGGTATCCGTCGGAGGCCACAACCTACGAACGCCTGCACCTGCAGGGGAACAAGTCACTCGGCACAGCGGCACCCACCGCGGCCACCGGCTCCGACCGCATGCTCTACAAGCCGGTCTCGCTGGCCTGCCAGCGGGCGATCGTGCAGTGGACCGCGGGGCTGGCCCGCGACCTCTACGCCCAGTGCTCGAAGGTGAAGGAGCTGACCGCGCCACAGCCCGGCGATCTCTCCTACGACACGGCACCGCTGACCCGGGACACCCGTCTCGCCGGCCCGGTCGGCCTCACCCTCCGGGTCAGGGCGAACCGCCCGCAGACCATGTTCGTGGTGACGCTCCAGGACGTAGCGCCGGACGGCTCGGTCACCGACCTCTCGGCCGGGGCGCTGCTCGGCTCGGCGCGCGCGATCACGCAGGGTCGCAGCTGGGCCTCCCGCGGCGGCTCCTACGCACTCCCCTACCACCCGCACACCGAGGCGGCCGAGCAGCCGGTGCCGGTCGGCAGGGTGACCCGCTACGACATCGAGATCAGGCCGGTCTTCTCGACGCTGCCCGCCGGCCACCGGCTGCGGCTGCTGGTGCAGAGCGGCGACACCCCGCACCTGCTGACCTCGCCGGGCCGGCTGCTCAGCGCGCTGGGCGGCGTGTACGACGTACAACGCAACGCCGTGGCGGCGTCGTACGTCGACCTGCCGATCGCGTCGGGAGCGCTGCCGACCGGAAGGTGAGATTCACCAGTCCTGCCACGGGATGATCGTCCTGACCGGTGTGTCGAGGAGGATCTCCGTGCCCGGGGCGTCGTGCCCGGCGATCTCGTGCTCGGCGAGCTCGCTCTCGGCCCGGGCGATGCGGTCCGTGGTCTCGAGTGGATCGCCGTCCAGGTAGAGGAGCCGCAACCGCATCGATCCGCGGGCGTCCTGCTTGTCCGCGCCGAAGGTCAGCGTGCTGTGCTGCTGGTGGCGGTCGAAGCTGAAGGTCCAGCCGCCGGCCACGCCGTCGAGACCGGTCAGCCGGGGCATCTCGACACGGTCGGCGAAGGTGTGCCGTTCGTGCACGGCCAGCGACATCGGCTCGGCATGCTTCACGAGCTGCACGTGCATGCCCCGCACCGGACGGAAGGGGAGGACGTCGGCAGCGACCAGCGAGCCCGGATTGACGTAGCCGCGCACCGGCCGGAAGAACGCCAGCAGGGACCTGGAGACACCGGGGATGATCGGCCCCCGACCCCACTGGAACGAGTCGGCACCCAGCTGGTCCCAGGCACGCACCGACTCGGACACCGGATCGCGGAACCAGTACATCGCCACGTAGTCGGTGCCGGCGTGCTCGTCGCTGGCGCTCGACACCGCCTTGAACTCGTCGGGGCGGGACCACCGATCCCCCCAGGCGACTCCGGGCAGGGCCAGGTTCTCCGGCCGGTGGTCGAGCTGGTGCCACTCGTTGTAGGCCCGGTGCTCAGCGGCACCGGCCTGCCCGAGGGAGACGAACGAGAAGAAGACGAGCGGGGTCATGCAGCTCTCCTGACCGAGGGTGCGTGCTCGGCACCGTAGTCGCGCCCGACCGGGCGTGGCCGGCGGATCCCGCGCAGCAGGAGTGGCCGGCCGGATGAGTACGCGGGCGCATGCGTCGGATCTCCGGGTCGGCCAGCATGGAGGGCATGACGACACGACTCCTCGCCGGTGCCGCGGCGGCCTTCCTTCTCCTCGCCGCAACCGGCTGCACCACCGACACCCCGCTCGGCACCGAGGTCACCGACACGACAGTTGCGCCCGGCGATGCGGTGAAGGGCCGGGTGATCTACCCGGACGGCAAGATCCGCGTGACCATCGTGTCGGCGGGCTCGCCGGTGGTGAAGGACCACAAGTACGCCGGGCACCGCGACCAGGGAGAGCAGGCCTGCTCCTACGACGACGAGAAGTTCTCCTGCCCGACCGACGGGCTCACCGACGGCCTGTACGTCGTGCAGGTGATCGACGAGGGAGTGCCGAGCGAGGGTACGTCGACCGCGATGGTGAGCGTCACGTCGATCGCGGACTACCAGCCCACGTGGCAGGCGGACGGAGACGTCGTACGCCTTTCGGGGTGGGGAGCCGACCGCACGGTGAAAGCGTTGATCCGCACCGAGAACGGCAAGGAGGTCATCGCACGGACGCTGCGCACCGACGGGTCCGGCTCGGCCCGGTTGTCGGTCGCGACGCTGAAGAAGGCTCGCTACGAGATCTCGCTGGACGACGGCCTGTGGCACCTGGGCAACATCGACTACCCGTTCAACGTGCTCGACCGGACCGAGTGAGACTCAGAGGCCGCCTCTGCCACCCCTGCCGTTGCGGGTGGCGGACGCCTGTGCCTCGAGGGCGGAGTAGTTGCCCGCCGAGCTGCCGCCCTTGTCGAGGTTCCAGCCGGGCTTCTTCTGGCGCCCCTCGAAGACCCAGACCGCGGCGAGTGCAGCGATGACCAGGACACCGATTCCGATAGCCACGTAGATCCCCATGCACCTCACAGTAGCGGGGACGCCAGGCCATCAGTCCGGAAATGCGAAGGATCCGAACCCGGCGAGGGTTCGGATCCTTCGGATCTCTGCTGAGATCAACTGGCGGTGGCGGTGGGATTTGAACCCACGGTGGGTTTGACCCCACACATCATTTCGAGTGATGCACCTTCGGCCGCTCGGACACGCCACCGCCGGAGAGATTACTAGATCGGCGGCCCGAGGCCGAAATCAGGACGCCGCCAGCACGGCCTGCGCCTGGACGGTGACCGCCACGAGGCGCCCGTCGGCGTCCCGCAGCTCGGTCTGTACGACGACCTGGGTGCGGCCCCGGTGCAGTGGTCGGGCGGTCGCCGTGACCGTTCCGCCGTGCACGGCCCGCATCAGTTGCGTGGTCGTGGACGTGGTCGCCGTACCGGCGCCGGGAGGCAGCCCGAGGAACGCGCACACCGCACCGACGCTGTCGGCCAACGTGATCAGCGCGCCACCGTGCAGGGCGCCGCCGGCGGTGCACCGGTTCTCGGCCCAGTCAAGGTGCCCGACCACGCGATCTGCGTCGGCGGAGTCGAGGACCACGCCCGTGGCCTCGGCGAAGGGCATCAGCGCGACCAGGTCGGCGGGTGCGCTCACGCCCGGCCTCGCAGGACGACGTACTGGGCCGCCCCGAAGCCGGCCACGACCACGGCCTGCATCAGGCACCAGGCCAGGCCGATCCCGGTCAGGGACAGGAGCCCGAAGGCGACTGCGACCGAGCCTGCGACCCACACGAGGTTGCCGATCACGACCTCGCGGGCGAGGCCGGCCGGCACGGGGTCACGGGTGGCGATCCAGGCCAGCGCGCCGGCCCAGACGAGGAGGAACGCACCGAGCAGCTCGAGGGTCGGCACGGACGGGCCGAGCACGTCGTCGAGCAGCGTGGCGCCGGCGAGGTAGGCGACCGCGTTGAGGCCGGAGACGCCGGCGTCGAGCAGCAGCAGCCTGGCGATCGGGGACCGGCGGGCGGTCGAGGTGGACAGGGGCTGGGTTTCGGTTCGAGTGGTCATGGCATCAACCGTGAAGCGCGCGGCGAGGCTTGTCGATGACGTCGGAGGTAATGGAGCCGGCTACCCCCGGCCGACACAATGGGCGCATGACGATCACCGAAACGCGTCCGGAGACCGGCGGAGTCGGCGTACTGCTCAAGGACTGGCGGCAGCGCCGCCGGCGCAGCCAGCTGGAGCTCTCCAACGAGTCGGGCATCTCGACCCGGCACCTCAGCTTCGTCGAGACCGGGCGGTCCCGGCCGAGTCGCGACATGGTGCTCCGGATCGCCGACCAGCTCGAGGTCCCGCTGCGCGAGCGCAACACCCTGCTGCTCGCGGCCGGCTACGCCCCGGCGTACGACGAACGCACGCTGGAGGACGACGACATGACCGCGATCCGTGAGGCGCTGGACCTGATCCTGACCGGCTACGAGCCGTTCCCGGCGCTGGTCGTGGACCGCGACTGGAATCTGGTGCAGGCCAACAACGCGGTGGGTCCGCTGATCGCCGACGTCGCTCCGGAGCTGCTCGAACCACCGCTCAACGTCTTGCGGTTGAGCCTGCACCCCGACGGGATGAGCTCACGCATCGTCAACCTGTCGGAGTGGCGCGGTCACCTGATCGACCGGCTGGCGCGGGAGTTCGCGGTGACCGGGTCGCCGAGCACGAAGGCCCTGCACGACGAGCTCATGGACTACCCCGGCGGCCTGTCCCACGCATCACCCGACGGTCGCATCGCCGTACCCATGCGGCTGCGCACCGACGCCGGCGAGCTGTCCTTCATCAGCACCGTCACCACCTTCGGCACCGCGGTCGACATCTCGGTCGCCGAGTTCACCGTCGAGGCGTTCCTGCCGGCGGACGCCTTCACCGCTGCTGCACTGCGCGGAGGCATCAACACCTGACGGCGTCAAGAACCCACGGCGCGCGCATCAATCATCCACGGTTCGCGCGTTGCGGAAGAAGGAGTCGAGGAGGGCGGCGGACTCGTCGGCCCTGACCCCGGCCAGCACCTCGGGCCGGTGGTTCAGCCGCCGGTCGCGCACGACGTCCCAGAGCGAACCGACGGCGCCGGCCTTGGCGTCGTACGCCCCGAAGACCAGGCGCTCGAGCCGGGACAGCACGATCGCGCCGGCGCACATGGTGCACGGCTCGAGCGTGACCACGAGCGTGCAGCCGGTGAGCCGCCACTCGCCGACTGCCTGCGCGGCCCGGCGGATCGCGACCACCTCGGCGTGGCCGGTCGGGTCGCCCTCGGCCTCACGGGTGTTGCGGCCGCGGCCGATCACCGCGCCGGACGGGTCGAGCACGACGGCGCCGATGGGTACGTCGTCGGTGGTCAGGGCGGCACGTGCCTCGTCCAGGGCAAGGCCCATCGCCTCGTCGTACCTGCTGGCGATCAAGGAACGCTCACGCAGTCGTCAGGTCGACGGCGTCGTCGAACGCGGGGCCGAAGCCGAGCCGGCCGGCCACGTCGGAGAGCATCTCGTCGGGGTAGAGGTCGTAGTCGTCGATGAGCACGCCCATGTCCATCGCGTGCATGCCCAGGTCGCCGAGGATGTCGAGGTCGCCGGCCGGGGCGGACTCGTCGTCCTCCTCCGGGTAGGGCAGGGCGAGGTGCTCGATCACGGTGCGGGCGAGGTCCCACTCGTCGACGGCGGTGATGTCGGAGAGCAGCACGCGCACGGTCGGCCCGGTGACCCGGACGATCAGGAAGACGTCCTCGTCGAAGCCGATCAGTGCGATGGCGCCGCCGTCACCGGGAAAACGCCGGAGGGCACCGGACAGCGTCTCGAGGTCCTCGAGCACCGGATCGACCAGCTCCTGGAGCTGCCAGACGCCTTCTTCACGGTATGCGGCCAGGGCGAAGTCGACGTCGAACTCGTCAACCATGGCTGTCCCTCCAGCTCGTGAACCGCACTCCGATGTCCAGAGTGACAGAGGTTGGGGGTGGTTCCAAGCCTGTTTTCCCAAACGTCACGCGGACTGGACTAGGTTTTCTCCATGCGTACCCACGTCGTCGACCACCCGCTGGTGGCCCACAAGCTGACCACCCTCCGCGACCAGGACACCGACAGCCCGACATTCCGCCGGCTGGCCGACGAGCTGGTGACGCTGCTCGCCTACGAGGCGACCCGCGACGTGCGCGTCGACGACGTCACCATCACCACTCCCGTCGCGCCCGCGACCGGCGTGAAGCTGGCCTCCCCGAAGCCGCTCGTCGTGCCGATCCTGCGCGCCGGGCTCGGCATGCTCGACGGCATGGTCCGCCTGCTGCCCACGGCCGAGGTCGGCTTCCTCGGCATGATCCGCAACGAGGAGACGCTCGAGGCGTCGACGTACGCCGAGCGCCTGCCCGAGGACCTCTCCGGGCGCCAGTGCTACGTGCTCGACCCGATGCTGGCCACCGGCGGCACACTCGCCGCGGCGATCCGCTTCCTGGTCGACCGCGGCGCCGACCACATCACCGCGATCTGCCTGCTGGTCGCGCCGGAGGGCTGCGCCCGGCTGGAGCAGGAGCTGGCCGACCTCGAGGTCCCGGTCACCATCGTCACCGCCGCGATGGACGAGAAGCTCAACGAGAAGGGCTACATCGTGCCCGGCCTCGGCGACGCCGGCGACCGGCTGTACGGCGTGGCCCACTGACCGACCACGGTCAGAGCGGGCGGACCGGCTCCCCCTGCAGTGCGCGGAAGGCGAACGCAGTCGCGACCGTGATCACCGGGAGGGCCACCAGGAGCCCGACGCCGCAGGCGACGGCACCACCGAGCATGCACAGGAAGCAGAGCAGCGCCAACAGGAGCAGCTCACCCACGTTGGCCGTGGTGAGCGAGACGCTGGACCTGATCGCGGTGAACGCGTCCTGCCCCTTGCCGACGATGAAGTAGTTGGTCAGGAACGTCAGGAACAGCACGACCAGGCCGGGCAGGACACACAGCGCCAGGCCGATGGTCGTGGCGATCGAGAGAACGACGGCGGCGATCAGCACCTGCACCAGGTCGAAGCGGGAGAACATGGCGCCGACACTGACCTGCTGGCCGTCGACCACGTCGAGCGCGAGGCGCACCATCGCCGCAGACAGGATCAGGCTGATGATGCTGCCGAGCAGGTTGAGCACCAGTGCCATCGGGTGGAAGTCGAACTCGAAGCCTCCCCCGGAGGAGTCGGCGGTGAACGAGAACGTCTGCCCACCCGTGGTCAGTGCGCTCACCACCTGGATGGCGATTGGTACGAGCAGCACGATCAGCGCGGCCCCGAGCAGCGCCCCGGTGTGGGTGGTGAAGGCCTTCCAGCCGTAGCCGATCGCCTCGGTTGCCGCGAAGCCCCGCCCGCCCGGCGGCGGACCGGGAGGCTGCTGGCCCCAGCCGGGCGGCTGCTGGCCCCAGCCTGGAGGACCGGCCGGCGGCGGCTGCCCCCAACCGGGCTGGTTCGGGTCGCTGGGCGGGTACGGCGGCTGCTCGCTCATGCCGCCTGACCCTAACGCCTTCGCTCAGCTGACGGTGGAGAGCAGCTGGGTGGCGCGGGTGAGGACGACGTAGAGCACGGCCCGGCCGGTCTGGGACTCGTCCTCGATCTCCTGGGGGCGCACGACGACGATGCCGTCGAACTCCAGGCCCTTCGTGTCGAGGCCGGTCAGCACGACGATGCGGTCGTCACCGCTCGGCGTGACGCCGGGCGATGCGGCGGAGGGCGCGTCGCCGGCGAACTCTGGCCAGGACGCCAGCCACGCGTTGACCTCGGCGCGACGGGCCACCGGCACCACGATGCCGACGGTGCCCGAGACCTCGCCGGAGAGGCGAGCCACCTCTCTGCGCACCGACACCTCGAGGTCGTCGACCGGACCGAGCACCGTGGGCGGGATGCCGGTCGAGCGGACTGCGGTGGGCAGGTCGGCGTCGAGGCCGACGCGGGAGGCGTACGCCGCGGCGAACTCGTAGATCTCGGACGAGTTGCGGTAGTTGGTCGACAGGTGGAACCGGTGCACCTGCTTGCCCTCGAGCGCCGTACGGCGAGCAGCGTCGGACTCCGACGGCACCGGCCACGACGACTGTGCCGGGTCGCCGACGATGGTCCACGACGCAGCGCGGCCACGGCGGCCGACCATGCGCCACTGCATCGGGGTGAGGTCCTGTGCCTCGTCGATCAGCACGTGGGCGAAGGGGTCGTCCTCGATGCGGTTCGTCGGCGGCTTCCACGACGGCCCGGTGGCGAACTCACGCTCGGAGGCGGTGGTCAGCTCCTGGAGGTCGCCGCCGAGGTGGTCGGAGAACTCGTCGCCGTCCTTGGACTTCTCGGGCAGGTCGCCCAGCTCGTAGCGGGCCTCGTCGAGCAGCGGGATGTCCTCGATGGTGAGCGTCTCGGACCAGTGCTTGTTGAGCAGGGCCTGCTCCTCCTGGCCGAGCACGCCGTCGGAGACGCGGGCCAGGAAGTCGGGGTCACGCAGCCACGACATGACCTGCGCGGCGTCGAGCGGCGGCCACCACTGCAGGGCGAACTCGAGGAACTGGTCGTCGCCGAGCATCTCGTCGTTGAACGAGTCGCGACCCCGCTCACGGCCACGCTCACCGCGGACCTGACGCCACATCGCGTCGAGCAGGGTCATCGCCACCCGCGGCATCTGGCGGTTGCGGTGGCCCTGGTTGAGCAGCTGGCGACGCAGTCGGCCGAGCAGCTGGCGGTCGAGCACGATCGTGTCGTCGCGGTAGAAGATCCGGAAGTCGCGGGGCGCACCCGGGACGGCCTGGCGCGCGGCCCGGCGTACGACCTCGGCCATGCGGATCGAGCCCTTCACGTCGGCGACGGCCGGCTCGTCGTGACGGGTGGCGCGGACGCCGTCGACGACCTCGCCGAGCGAGCGGAGCGCCACGGCGGTCTCGCCGAGGGACGGCAGCACCCGCTCGATGTAGCGCATGAACACGCCGGACGGACCGACGATCAGCACACCGCCGCCCTCGTAGCGGCGACGGTCGGTGTAGAGCAGGAACGCGGCACGGTGCAGGGCGACGACCGTCTTGCCGGTGCCCGGACCGCCGGAGATCTCGACGACGCCCTTCGAGGGGGCCCGGATCGCCTTGTCCTGCTCTGCCTGGATGGTGGCCACGATGGAGTGCATCGACCGGTCACGGGCGCGGGAGAGCTGCGCCATCAGGGCGCCCTCGCCGACGATGGGCAGGTCGGTCCCGGCCTGGTCGTCGAGGAGCTCGTCCTCGACACCGACCACCTTCGGGCCGGTCGCGCGCAGCACCCGGCGTCGTACGACGGAGTGCGGCTCGGCCGCCGTCGCCTGGTAGAACACCGCGGCGGCGGGGGCGCGCCAGTCGATCAGCAGCGAGTCGCGGTTGGCGTCGCGCAGACCGATGCGGCCCACGTAGCGGGGCTCGGGATCGAGCTCGGGGCGCATGTCGAGACGGCCGAAGACCAGGCCCTCGTGGGCCGCGTCGAGCTGGGCCATCCGCTTCGCGGCCTGGAAGACCATGGCGTCGCGCTCGACCAGGCCACCCTCGTGACCCAGGCGACCGCGCTCGTGGCCCTCGCGGGCCAGTTGCTGGGCCGCCGCCGTCGACTCCTCGAGCTGGTCGTACACCCGGTCGACGAACGCCTGTTCCGCAGCGACTTCCCGCTCGGCAACGTCATCGGACAACGCAGGACCACCCCTCGAAGATGCACAAGAACCAAGCAGGCAAGACTACCGGGCCGCGCCTGCCAGCGGAAAACCAGATCGGCCAGCGATGAATTCCCGAAACCTGCGTGGTCTCAATGGGCATCGACCCACCCACCACTTCAGGAGAAACCGCCATGAGCACCACGACCTTCGCCCCCGAGACCACCACCACCGCCACCGCCACCACGAGGAGCACGAAGCGCACCGTCAGCTACGTGATCAGCGGCCTGGTCGGTCTCTTCCTCGCCGTCGACTCGATCAGCCACCTGCTCAACGTGCAGACCGCGCAGGACTGGAACGAGAAGTACGGCGCCCCCGAGTGGTTCAGCTATCCGCTGGGCATCTCGCTCGGCATCGCCTTGATCGTCCATCTGGTCCCGCGCACCGCGGTCCTCGGCGCCGTGTTGATCACCGGCTACCTCGGCGGCGCGATCGCGGTCAACATCTACCTCGACGACCAGGCGGTCTTCGGCTCCGTCTTCGCCTTCGCGATGGCGGTCCTGGTCTGGGGCGGCCTGTGGCTGCGGGACGACCGGGTCAAGGCGCTCTACACGCGCTGACCCACCGCGCTCTGCGCCCGACCTGCGTCAGGCAAGCAGGTCGCGCTGCCGCTCGGCGCCCTTGCGCTCGGCGAGGAGCCAGGCGGCCAGCCCACCGCCGATCGCGCCGAACAGGTGTCCCTGCCACGAGATGCCGGGCTGACCCGGAAGCACGCCCCACAGCACGCCGCCGTACATCAGCAGGATGAGCACGCCGAGGGCGATCTGTCCGGCCTTGCGGGCAAAGAAGCCACGCACCAGCAGGTAGACCAGCCAGCCGAAGACCAGGACCGAGGCGCCTATGTGCACCGAGTTGTCCTGGCCGGTCAGCCAGGTGCCGACCCCGCCGACGACCCACACGATCGCGGTGACGCCGAGCCACGTGCGGGTGCCGGACAGCAGGATCAGGAAGCCCAGCACCAGCGTCGGGACGGTGTTCGCGATCAGGTGGTCCCAGCCGCCGTGCAGCAGCGGGGCGAAGACGATGCCGAGAAGCCCGTCGGTCTCACGGGGTTGCACTCCCTCGGCGTCGAGCCGGTTGCCCATCAGCGTGTCGACGAACTCGATCACGTAGAGCAGCGCGACGAAGCTGCCGATGACCGTGGCGGCCCGCACCCACCGCGGGGTCTCCGCAGTGGAGGACGTGCGTGCGTCGGGGAGGCTCATGCCTCCAGCGTATCCAGCGGTCGGCTACTTCTTCCTGCTCAGGAAGGCCAGCATCGCCTCGCGGGCCGCATCCGAACCGAAGAGGCGGCCGGACAGCGCGGCGAGGTCGTCGCCCCGGGCGTCCATGCGGTCGAGCAGGTCGCGGGCCAGCAGTGCCTTGGTCTCGCGCAGACCCTGGGCCGCACCCGTGGCCAGCTCGGCGCACACGGCGGCGACGGCGTCGTCGAGCTCGTCGGCGGGTACGGCGCGAGTGACCAGGCCCCACTCAGCGGCTTCGGCGCCGGTGAACTTCGCGCCCGTCAGGCACGCGTAGGCACCGGCCCGCGAGGTCATCCGGGGCAGCACGGTCAACGAGATGGCGGCCGGCGCCAGGGCCAGCTTCACCTCGGTGAGTGCGAACGTCGCGTCGTCGGCAGAGATGGCGATGTCGGACGCGGCCACGATGCCGATGCCGCCGGCGCGCACCGCGCCGTACACGCGAGTCACCACGGGCTTGGCGAATGCCACGATGCGGCGCTGCAGGTCGACGATGCCCTTGGCGCCTTCCTCCATCGAGCCCTCAGCGGCCTCGGAGAGGTCGGCGCCCGAGCAGAAGACCTTGCCCTCGGCGCCGATCACGACGACCTTCACGTCGTCGTCGGCCTCGGCCCGCTCGAGCCCGGCGTACAGCTCGGTCACCAGCTGGCGCGAGAGCGCGTTGCGGTTGTGGGGCGAGTCGAAGGTGAGGGTCGCGATGCCCCCGGCGGCGGCGTACTTCACGAGCTCGGTCATGCGCGCCATCCTGCCATCCCCCGAACTCGGGGATCAGGCGAGCAGCGCGACGATCACGAACATCACCGGCACGGCCAGCATCGTGCTGACGAAGATCGCGTCGCGGGCCACGATCACTCCGCGGTCGTAGCGGGTGGCGTGCACGAAGATGTTCTGCGCGGTCGGCAGCGCGGAGAGCACGGTCACGGCGAGCAGCGCCTCGGAGTCGAGGCCGAACAGGAAGCGGCCGGCGGCGTACGCCGTGACGGGTTGCACGACCAGCTTGAGCACCGAGATGAGCCCCAGCTCGGCCGGTGCTGCCCCGCGCCCGGGCAACGGGCCGAGCCGCAGCGAGACGCCGTACGCCAGCAGCATCGCGGGCACCGCCATGCCGCCGACCAGGTCGAGCGGGTCGTGGATCGGGGCCGGAAGCTCGACGCCGGCCAGCGACACGGCCAGCCCGATCAGCGACCCGACGGTCAGGGGCGTGCGCAGCGGCCGGGAGATCAACCGCCACGCCGAAGGAGGCTGGGGCGAGGTGGCCTGGTCGAGCACGGCGAGAGCCAGCGGCTGGAGGACCAGCAGCTGCATCAGCAGCGTCGGCGCCACCAGCGCCACGTCGCCGATGACGTACGCCGCGATCGGCAGGCCCAGGTTCCCGGCATTGACGTACGCCGCACAGAGCGCGCCCACCACGGTGTCGGCGAGGTCTCGGCGGAAGACCAGCCGGGCCGCGACGACGTACACCGCGGACGCGACGAGCACCCCGACCGCGGTGGCCGCGAGGTTGCGCGAGAAGACCTCGGTCACGTCGGTGTCGGCCAGCACCGTGACCATCAGGGCAGGGCTGGCCACGAAGAACGCCAGCCGCGACAGCACCACCTGCGAGGCGAGGTCGAGGACCTTGAGGTGCGCCAGCAGGGCACCGAGTCCGATCACCACGATGATCGTGGCGAATCCGGCAAGGACTCCCTGCATTGCTCCCCTTCAATGGTGGCTGGGGGCTGTGGGTGGGCCCCGGGACAGCCCTCAGCCACCATTGAACACTGGGAGTTCTCTTGACGTCAAGATACTTGAGGTCGGTGCTTCATTCCTCCATGAGCCGCGAGCGGATCAGGAAGCGCCTACCTTCGGGCGCCTCCAGCGAGAAACCGGCGCCACGACCCTTCACCACGTCGATGGTGAGGTGCGTGTGCGACCAGTACTCGAACTGCGACCTGCTCATCCACACCGGCACCGCCCGCTCGAGACCCACGTCGAGGTCCCCGAGATGGATGTCGGAGTCCCCCGTGCGGAACTCGCCCTGCGGGTAGCACATCGGCGACGAGCCGTCGCAGCAGCCGCCGGACTGGTGGAACATCACCGGCCCGTGCGTCCCGGTGAGGCTGCGGATCAGCTCCGCAGCCTCCTCGGTGACGGCGACGCGTTCCACTTAGAAGAAGCCCAGCTTGTCGGGGCTGTAGGAGACCAGGAGGTTCTTGGTCTGCTGGTAGTGGTCGAGCATCATCTTGTGGTTCTCGCGACCGATGCCCGACTGCTTGTAGCCGCCGAACGCGGCGTGGGCCGGGTAGGCGTGGTAGCAGTTGGTCCACACGCGGCCGGCCTCGATGGCCTTGCCGGCGCGGAACGCCCGCGAACCGTCACGCGTCCACAGTCCGGCACCGAGGCCGTAGAGGGTGTCGTTGGCGATCTTGAGGGCGTCGGCCTCGTCGTCGAACCCGGTCAGCGAGACCACCGGTCCGAAGATCTCCTCCTGGAAGATGCGCATCGAGTTGTCGCCCTCGAAGACCGTCGGCTGCACGTAGTAGCCCTCGGCGAGGTCGCCCTCGAGCACGTTGCGGCCGCCACCGGTGAGCACCTTCGCGCCCTCCTTGGTGCCGATGTCGATGTAGCTGAGGATCTTCTCGAGCTGGTCGTTGCTGGCCTGGGCGCCCATCATCGTCGTCTCGTCGAGCGGGTTGCCCTGCTTGATCGCCTCGACGCGGACGATCGCGTCGGCCACGAAGTCGCTGTACATCGACCGCTGCACGAGGGCGCGCGACGGGCAGGTGCAGACCTCGCCCTGGTTGAGCGCGAACATCGTGAAGCCCTCGAGCGCCTTGTCGTAGAACGCGTCCTTCTCGTTGGCCACGTCGTCGAAGAAGATGTTGGGGCTCTTGCCGCCGAGCTCGAGGGTCACCGGGATGATGTTCTCGGTGGCGTACTGCATGATCAGGCGGCCGGTGGTGGTCTCGCCGGTGAAGGCGATCTTGCGGATCCGCGGCGACGACGCCAGCGGCTTTCCGGCCTCGACACCGAAGCCGTTGACCACGTTGAGCACACCGGCCGGCAGCAGGTCGCCGATCAGCTCCATCAGCTTGAGGATCGACCACGGGGTCTGCTCGGCCGGCTTGAGGACCACACAGTTGCCGGCGGCCAGGGCCGGCGCCAGCTTCCACACGGCCATCAGGATCGGGAAGTTCCAGGGGATGATCTGGCCGACCACGCCCAGCGGCTCGTGGAAGTGGTAGGCGACGGTGTTCTCGTCGATCTCGGAGATGCCGCCCTCCTGGGCACGCAGGGCACCGGCGAAGTAGCGGAAGTGGTCGATCGCCAGCGGCATGTCGGCGTTGAGGGTCTCGCGGACCGCCTTGCCGTTGTCCCAGGTCTCGATGACGGCCAGGTCCTGGAGGTTCTGCTCCATGCGGTCGGCGATCTTGAGCAGGATGTTGGACCGCTCGGTGGTCGACGTACGACCCCAGGCGTCGGCGGCGTTCCAGGCAGAGTCGAGTGCGGCGTCGATGTCCTCGGCGGTGCCACGGGCGATCTCGGTGAACGGCTTGCCGTTGACCGGCGAGATGTTCTCGAAGTAGGCGCCCTTGATCGGGTCGACCCATTCGCCACCGATGAAGTGGCCGTAGCGGCTCTTGACCTCGATGGAGGATCCGTCGGTGCCGGGTGCGGCGTGAACAGTCATGTCGTGACTCCCAGAAAGTGTCGAGAAGGGGCGTCGGAAGGTGACGCCGCTCACAACGTAGGGAGCCGCACGTTGCACGGACGTTGCGCTCAGGCCGAACTCTCAGGCCGAGCTCTCAGGCCGAACTCTCAGGCGAGCTCGCGGTCCAGTCGCTCGATCTGGCCGTTGATCAGGGGCAGCAAAGGTGACCTCGGGCCGACGGCGTCGCGCTGGGCCACCCACATGTCGTAGTCGTCGGTGCCCCACGACGACCGGGTCCACGTCGACATCAGGTCGGGTACGCCGGACCGCAGCACCCCTTGTCGCACCGTCGAGTCGATCGCCTCGCGCAGCCGGACCACGCCAGGCGCGGTCGAGCGCGGCAGCAACGGGCCGCGATAGGCGCGCACGGCGCCGGCCACGTCACCGTTGACGATGCGCGCCTCGACCGCCAGCCAGTCGCCCGACACGTCGGCGACCAACCGGTAGGGGCGGCTGGCCAGGAGGTCGTCGCCGAGCAGGTTGCGCAGCCGGTTGAGCTCTGCCCGCAGCGTGGACCCGGAGTTGTCCTCCTCGTAGAGCAGCACCGCCAGCTCGTCGCCCGAAAGGCCACGCGGCGCCGACGCGAGCAGAAGCACCAGCTCGCTGTGCCGCGGGGAGAGGCGCAGGGTCGAGTGCCGTCCGGAGCCGTCGTCGATGTCGAGCAGCGCTTCGTGGCGGCCCAGCCCTTGGATGGAGATGCCGAACCCCGCCTGCCGGCGTACCTCGGCGGGCTGCGCGGAGGCGGTGAGCTTGAGGTGCGCCAGCTCGGTCTCGGCCATCCGCGCCGCGGCCCGCACCATCGCCATGGTCTGGGGCACGACGATCTGGTCGCCACCGGTGATGTCGAGGACACCCAGCAGCTCGCCCGTGGTGGGGTCGTGGATCGGCGAGGCGGCACAGCTCCACTGGCGCACCGAGTGCCGGAAGTGCTCGGAGCCGATGATGCTGATCGGCTGGCCCAGGGCCAGGGCCATGCCGGGTGCGTTGGTGCCGGCGAACCGCTCGTCCCAGTTGGACCCCTCGACGAAACCGATCTTCTCGGCCTTGCGGAGCACCTGCGGGTGGCCGCACACCCAGAGCAGCTGGGCCGACGCGTCGGAGACCGCCATCACCGCGTCACAGTCGCGGGCGGCCTGGCCGAGCACGTCGTCGAGCAGCGGGAAGACGTGCGCCAACGGGTGCGCCTCGCGGTGCCCGCGCAGGGTGTCCTCGGCGAGCGTGATCGGGGCCTCGGGCTCTTCAGCGCGTACGCCGGCCGCGGCGGAGCGATGCCACGACTCCGCCACCTGGACCCGCATGCCTTCAGAGGTCATCCGACCAGTGAACCTCCTTCGCCGTCCCTGCACCAGTGCCGTCCGAAACCCATCCGATCGGGCGGCCGCTCCGAAGCACACCCATGAAGCGACTCTGGAATGCCCTGCGCTCCGGCTCGCCGTTCGCCCTGGCAGGTGTGCTCGCCACACTCTGCGGGATGGCGGCAGGCCACCTGATCGCGTCACTTCTCAAGCCGGCGTCCTCACCGGTGCTCGCGGTCGGGTCCACGGTGATCGACCTGACGCCGACTCCGCTCAAGGAGTACGCCGTCCGCGAGTTCGGCACCAAGGACAAGCCGATCCTGCTGGCCAGCGTGATGGCGGTGACGCTCCTGCTCGCCGCCGTCGCCGGCTTGCTGGCACGCCGCTGGTTCCCCGTCGGGGCGGGGCTGCTGATCGCCCTCGTCGCGCTCGCGGGAGCCGCTGCAGTCACCAGACCGCTGGCCACGGCGAGCGACGTGGTGCCGTCGTTGGTTGCCGCCGTGGTCGGCTTGGTGGTCCTGGTGCTGCTGGTGCGACTGCTCAACGGTTCACGAGAACCGGCGGACGAACCGGCGCAGGCAGCGGCGGAGGAAGACCCGGCGCCCACACACTCCGCGGGCGGGCCTGTGGGCCCCTCCCCGGCCGGTGGGACCGGCCCGTTCGACGTGATGTCGAATCTCGAGCCGATCGCGCGGCGCAAGCCCAGGTCGAAGTCGAAGTCGAAGTCCGCACCGACGGCCGCTCCCCGCGCCTCCCGACGCACCCTGCTGATCACGACGGGCCTCGTCGCGGCCGCCTCGGCGACCATGGGCTGGGCCGGCGAGAAGATCATCGCCTACCGGACCCGCATCGGGAACGTGAACCTGCCGCCCGCAGCCAAGCCGATCGCGCCGCTGCCGGCGGGTCTCGAGAACGTCTACTCGGGCATCTCCAACTTCCAGACCTCCACCGACCGCTTCTACCGGGTCGACATCAACCTGACCCTGCCCGTGGTGCCGGTCGACGACTGGAAGCTGACGATCGACGGCGACGTCGACAGCTCCTTCAGCCTCACCTTCGACGAGCTGGCCGCGATGCCGTTGATCGAGCGCGACATCACGATGACCTGCGTCTCCAACGAGGTCGGCGGTCGCTACATCGGCGCCGCGCGCTGGCTCGGCGTACCCCTCACCGACCTGCTCGACCGGGCCGGGGTCGGCAGCAAGGCCGACCAGATCCTGAGCACCGCGGTCGACGGCTTCACCATCAGCACACCCCTCGAGGTGGCTCGCGACGGACGCGACGCGATGGTCGCGATCGGCATGAACGGCGAGCCCCTGCCGGCCGAGCACGGCTTCCCCGCGCGCCTGATCACGCCCGGCCTCTACGGATTCGTCGGCGCCACCAAGTGGCTGACCCGCCTCACGCTCACGACGTACGACGACGACTCGGCGTACTGGACGGACCGTGACTGGGCCACCGACGCCCCGATCAAGATCTCCTCGCGGATCGACACCCCGAAGCCGCTGGCCACCATCAAGGACGGCCAGACCGTGATCGGCGGGGTGGCCTGGGCGCAGCGCGTCGGCATCAACAAGGTCGAGGTGCGAATCGACGGGAATGCGTGGCAGGAGGCGACACTCGGGCCGGATGCCGGCATCGACTACTGGCGTCAGTGGTACCTCCCCTGGGACGCCAGCCCCGGCCAGCACATGCTCGCCGTCCGGGCCACCTCGCTCGACGGTGAGGTCCAGACCGCGGCGCGTGCGACCCCGTTCCCCGAGGGCTCCAGCGGCGTCCAGGAAATCGTCGTCACCGTCGAGTGACGACCGGCCTGAGGCAGCTCCGGCTCGAAAAAACTTCCGTCACCGACCAATCCGGTCGGCCGACGGCAGCGAATCAACACCCGACAGCACCAGAACCCAGAAAGGCACTCCCATGAAGCGCTCCATCATCCGCCAGACCGGTATCGCCGCAGCTGCCCTTGCCCTGTCGGTGTCGCTCGCCGCCTGTGGTTCCGACGACAACGGCGGTGACGACAAGACCACCGCCGAGGACACTCCCAGCCAGACCGAGTCGTCCGCCCCGTCCGACGACATGGCCGACGACGCCGGTGCCGAGACCTTCGGTGCGGGCTGCGCCAAGATCCCCACGAGCGGTGCCGGTTCGTTCAACGGCATGGCCACCGAGCCGGTCGCCACGGCGGCCAGCGCCAACCCGCTGCTCGAGACCCTCGTGACCGCCGTCGGTGAGGCCGGTCTCGGCGACACCCTCAACTCGGCCGAGGCGCTGACCGTCTTCGCCCCGACCAACGACGCGTTCGCCAAGATCCCCGCGGACACCCTCAAGGGCGTCCTCGCCGACAAGGCCACGCTGACCAAGATCCTGACCCACCACGTCATCGCGGGCCAGCTCGGCCCGGACGAGCTCGCCGGGAAGCACAAGACGCTCGCCGGCGACACGATCATGGTCAAGGGCTCGGGTGAGGACTTCACCGTCGGTGGCGAGAACGCGGCCGTCCTGTGCGGCAACATCCCCACCGCCAACGCCACGGTCTACGTCGTCGACTCCGTGCTGATGCCGGCTTCCTGATCCTGGGAAACCAGGACACGACACAATGGATCACGTGACAGGCATTGCATCCGTTCCCTCCGGCGACTCGTCGTCGGAGGGGGCGGGTGCGCCCGCCCTGGCTGACCTGTTCCGCAGGGCCGCCCGGGGTGACGAGTCCGCCTTCTCCGCGTTGTACGACGCGACGGCGGCTCGGGTCCACGGCCTCGTGCTGAGGGTCGTCCGCGACCCGGCGCAGGCCGAGGAAGTCACCCAGGAGACCTACCTCGAGGTGTGGCGCACGTCGGCCCGCTTCGACGCCGACCGCGGCAGCGCCCTCTCATGGCTGATGACGATCGCCCACCGCCGTGCGGTGGACCGGGTCCGTTCGGCCGAGGCGGCCCACCGCCGCGACAACAACTACCACGACCAGTCCGAGACGGTCCCGCACGACTCCACCGCAGAAGCCGCCGCCACCGCCCTCGAGGCGACCCGCGTACGCCGAGCCATGCAGTCGCTGACCGAGATCCAGCGAGAAGCCCTCGAACTCGCCTTCTTCGGCGGTTACACACATACGGAGGTGGCTTCGATGCTGGACGTTCCGATCGGCACGGCCAAGACTCGTATCCGCGACGGACTCATCCGTCTCCGTGACGCATTGGGGGTGAACCAGTGATGAGCGACATCCACGCACTGTCCGGCGCCTACGCCGTCGACGCCCTGGACGACATCGAACGACACCTGTTCGAGAAGCACCTGGCGACCTGCGCGGACTGCCGCGCCGAGGTGGCCGGTCTCCAGGAGACCGCGGCCGTGCTCGCCGCAGCCGTCGCCACGCCTCCCCCGCCCGCGCTCAAGGACCGCATCATGGCCGAGGTGGCCACGGTCCGCCCGCTGCCTCCCGAGGTGCCCGGCCGTCACGTCGACGAGGAGCGGCCCTCACGTCGCCGCTGGTTTCCGTCGCTGGTCGCAGCGGCAGCCGCAGTTGCGGTGATCGGTGGCGGCGCAGTCGTGATCACCCAGCCGTGGGACGACGAGACCACCCAGCTCAGCGCCACCGCCCAGGTGACGCAGGCCTCCGACGCCGCGACGATCTCGGCCGACCTGCCCGACGGCTCGACCGCACGCATCGTGCGTTCGGCGTCGCGCGGCCAGGCCGTGCTGCTCGCCGACGACATGCCCGAGGCACCGGCCGGCAAGGTCTACCAGCTCTGGCTCCAGGCCCCCTCGGGCGACATGCTGCCGGCCGGGCTGATGAACGGCGGTGACGCCGAGGTGCTCCTCGACGGAGACGCACGTACGGCGACCGGCGCAGGCATCACGGTCGAGCCGGCCGGCGGATCACCCGCACCGACCTCCGACCCGGTGGCCCTGTTCGCCTTCGAGGGAGCGTGACCCGGAGGGTCGCCGTTGTGGGAAGTGGCGTTGCCGGCCTCACCGCCGGGTACGCCATTTCCCGCACGGCGCACGTCACGCTGTTCGAGGCCGACGACCGGCTCGGCGGCCATGCCGACACCCACGAGGTCGACGGCCTGGCCATCGACACCGGGTTCATCGTGCACAACGAGCGCACCTACCCGACCCTGCTCCGGCTCTTCGCCGAGCTCGGCGTCGAGACCCAGGCCTCCGACATGTCGATGTCGGTGCGCGACGTCGCCACCGGGTTGGAGTACGCCGGTGCGCTCGGTGCGCGTGGGCTGTTCCCGACGTTCGCGAACCTGGGGCGGCCGGCGTACCTGCGGATGCTGGTCGAGGTCCCCCGCTTCCACCGCCGGGCCCGCGCACTTCTGGCCTCCTCGGGCTCGGGTGAGGCTGCCGAGGACCAGACCCTGCGCGACTTCCTCGCGGACGGCGGCTTCTCGGCGTACTTCACCCGGCACTTCATGGAGCCGCTGGTCGCCGCGGTGTGGTCGTGCGACCCCGAGTCGTCCCTCGACTACCCGGCCCGCTACCTCTTCGCGTTCCTCCAGCACCACGGCATGCTCGGTGTCTTCGGCTCGCCGCAGTGGCGCACCGTCACCGGTGGCTCGCGGGAGTACGTCGCCAGGGTGGCCGCCCAGCTCCCCGACGTACGCCTCGGCACGAAGGTCACCTCCGTCCTCGAGACTGCCGACGGCGTCGAGGTCACGGACGGCAACGGTGAGGTGACCAGGTTCGACGCGGTCGTCATCGCGACGCACCCCGCCCAGGCGCTGACCATGCTGGCCGACCCGACACCCGCGCAGCGCGAGGTGCTCGGCGCGATCCCCTACTCGCGCAACACCGCGCGCCTGCACACCGACGCGTCACTCCTGCCCAAGGCACGCCGCGCGCGGGCGTCGTGGAACTTCCTCCGCCCGGAGGCCAGCACCGGCGAGGTCACCGTGACCTACGACCTGACCCGGCTCCAGCGGCTGCCCACCGACCGGCCCTACCTCGTCACACTGGGTGGCGCCGACCTGGTCGACCCGGCCACGGTGATCGAGACGATGGAGTACGAGCACCCGCTCTACACGCCGTCGTCGGTGGCCGCGCAACGCCGGTTGCCCGAGCTCGACACCGACCGTCTCGCCTTCGCCGGCGCCTACCACGGCTGGGGATTCCACGAGGACGGCGCGGCCTCGGGTGCCCGCGCCGCCGAGCGGCTGGGCTTCGCGTGGTCCGTCACTCCCGCCGCGGTGGAAGCCGGTCGCGTCTACGAGACCTCCGTGCGGCACGTTCGCCGAGGGCCGGTGGAGCACGCGTTCGACAACGCCTCCCATGCCTGGCTGGTCGACCTCGACGACCTCCCGCCTGCCCGGTGGACCGCGTCGTTCGAGGCCCGCGACCACCTCGGTTCGCCCGACCACTCGCTGCGCCGGAATGTCGACGACTTCCTTGCCACACAGGGAATCGCCCTCCACGGCGGGCGCATCCTGATGCTCGCCAACCCTCGGGCGCTGGGCCACTGCTTCAACCCGATCAGCGTCTACTGGTGCCACGACGCCAGCGGCGCACAGGCCTGCGTGGTGCTCGAGGTCCACAACACCTACGGCGACCGGCATGCGTACGTCGTACGACCTGATGCGCATGGTCACGCAGGCGTCGACAAGGCGATGTACGTCTCGCCGTTCAACGACACGTCGGGTCACTACGAGGTGTCGGTGACCCCGCCCGGTGACCGGATCGCGGTCTCGGTGACGTTGCAGCGCGACGGCGAGCCCGCGTTCACCGCGTCGGTGACCGCCCGCGCGCTGCCCGCCGGGCGGCGACCGTGGCGTGCGGCACTGGCACCAATCCGGACCTCACTGTTGATCCGAACACAGGGCATCGGCCTCTGGCTGCGACGACTCCCCGTCCAGCGCAGGCCCACGCACCCACGACAGGAGGGGGTCCAGTGACCATCACCGACGCTCGCCAGGAGACCACACAGGCCGACCGCTGGCCGGGCCTGTACGCCGTACCGTCCGGGCCGAGGGCCGCCGTCTCGGCAGCCGTGGCCCGCCGGATCTTCGCGCACGCCACGCAGCGGCTCGGGATCACCGTCGAGACGCCGAACGTGCGCGCCGTCGACACGTCGGCGCCGACGATCGTGCTGCACCGGCCCGACGAGTTCTTCCGCAAGGTCGGCAACGACGGCCTGATCGGCTTCGGTGAGGCCTACATGACCGGCGCCTGGGACTCCCCCGACCTCGACGCCCTGCTGACCAGGATGGCCGGCGAGATCGCGACGCTGGTGCCCGACTGGATGCAGCGCCTGCGCGCGGTCTGGATGGCGCGGATGCCCCGCACCCACCGCAACAGCGAGGACCAGACCCGCGACAACATCAGCCACCACTACGACCTGTCGAACGACCTCTTCGCGACGTTCCTCGACAAGACGCTGAGCTATTCGTCGGCGTTGTTCGACAGCCAGGTCGAGCGGGTCGGCGACCACCTGGTCGCCGCGTCCCCCGGCATCGTCGAGCGCACCGACCTCGAGGGTGCGCAGGGCGCCAAGATCGAGCGGCTCCTCGACCAGGCCGGGGTTCGCGAAGGCTCGCGGGTGCTCGAGATCGGCACCGGCTGGGGCGAGCTGGCGATCCGTGCCGCCCGCCGTGGCGCCAGTGTCCGCTCGGTGACCCTGTCGAGCGAGCAGCAGGCGCTGGCCCGTGAGCGCATCGCCGAGGCCGGGTTCGCCGACCGGGTCGAGGTCGACCTGCTCGACTACCGCCAGGTCACCGGCACCTACGACGCGGTCTGCTCGGTGGAGATGATCGAGGCCGTCGGCCACGAGTTCTGGCCGACCTACTTCTCCACGATCGACTCGCTGCTCGCGCCCGGTGGCCGGGTCGCGATCCAGGCAATCACCATGCCGCACGACCGCATGCTGGCCACGCGCGGTGGTTTCACGTGGATCAACAAGTACGTCTTCCCCGGCGGCTTCCTGCCCTCGACCGAGGCGATCGAGCAGGTCACCACCGAGCACACCTCGCTGCGCGTCACCGAGCGGCTGTCGTTCGGGCTGCACTACGCCGAGACCCTGCGCCTGTGGGACGAGGCGTTCCGCACGTCGAGCCCCGTCGTACGACGCCTCGGGTTCGACGACGTCTTCGAGCGCATGTGGCACTTCTACCTGGAGTACTCGCGTGCCGGGTTCGCTTCCGGGTACCTCGACGTACAACAGATCACCCTGACCAGGAGCGACTCATGAGCGTTGCCGCACGCCTCGAAGCGGGCCTGCGCCCGGTCCTGCGGGGCGGCCTGCCGGTGCGGCTCGAGGCCTGGGACGGCTCATCGGCCGGACCGTCCGACGCGCCCAAGGTCACCATCCACTCGCCCGACGCGTTGTCCCGCATCTTCTGGCGCCCGGGTGAGCTCGGCGCCGCACAGGCCTACGTCTCCGGCGAGATCGACGTCGACGGAGACCTGGACGCGGCCCTGACCCACGTGCGGTCGGTCGCGCGATCACGCGGGCTCGCCGGCCTGGGCTTCAGCCCTGCCGTGGCCAGCGGACTCGTGAAGGTGCTGCGCGACGTACGCCTGCCACCACGTGCGCCGGCCTCCCAGGCCCGGGTCCGCGGGCGGCTGCACAGCAAGCTGCGCGACCGCGCGGCGATCAGCCACCACTACGACCTCTCCAACGACTTCTACGAGCTGATCCTCGACCCGTCGATGGCCTACTCCTCGGGCTACTGGTGCTCCGACGAGCCCGACTACACGCTCGCCGACGCGCAGCGCGACAAGCTGTCGCTGATCCTCGACAAGCTCGGCCTCAAGCCGGGCATGACGATGCTCGACGTGGGCTGCGGTTGGGGTTCGCTGACCCTGCACGCCGCGCAGCGCGGCATCAAGGTGGTCGGCGTGACGATCGCGGCCGAGCAGAAGAAGTTCATCGACGCCCGCATCCGTGACCTCGGCCTGGAGGACCACGCCGAGATCCGCCTGCAGGACTACCGGGAGGCCACCGGTGAGTACGACGCGGTCGCGTCCGTCGAGATGGGCGAGCACGTGGGCCAGCGCAACTACCCGACGTACGTCGAGGTCCTTCGACGTTCAGTGAAGCCCGGCGGCAGGGTGCTGGTCCAGCAGATGTCGCGAACCGGCAAGCATCCGGGAGGCGGCCCGTTCATCGAGTCGTTCATCGCTCCCGACATGCACATGCGTCCGGTCGGTGAAACCGTGGCGTTCTTCGAGAGCGGGGGTCTCGAAGTCCGCGACGTGCACGCCATGCGTGAGCACTACGTGCGCACGGTGGGGGCATGGATCGAGACGTTCGAATCCAACATCGACCGGGTCACCGCCCTCGTCGGCGAGGAGGTCGCCCGTGTCTGGCGGCTCTACCTCGTCGGCGGGGGTATGGCTTTTCGCGACGGCCGCATGGGCGTCGACCAGATCCTGTCCGTGCGGCCAGGACGGGACCACACGATCCCGCCGGTCCGCACGTGGTGACTGCGTTCGTCCTCGTCTCCGGCGCCTCCCTCGCGGCGGCGGCCCTGCTGATGGCGGTCACTGCCGTGATCGGGCATCGGCTCGGCAAGGTCTCGGTGGTCGACACCTCGTGGGGCCTCGGGTTCGTGCTGATCGCCCTGGTCGCCGCGGTGCTGGGCGACGGGGCTGACTGGCGGCGCTGGCTGCTGTTCGCGCTCGTCGGGTTCTGGGGACTCCGGCTGGCCTGGCACATGCACCGTCGCAACCACGGACAACCCGAGGACGCCCGCTACGCCGCCATGCTCGAGGGCCAGTCGTACGCCGTCGCGGTGCGCCGGGTCTTCGCCACCCAGGGCATCGCACTGTGGTTCGTGTCGTTACCGCTGCAGGTCTCGGCCGTCGCCGGCTCCGGTGTCACGTGGGTCGTGGCGGTCGGCGTAGTCCTGTGGCTGGTCGGCGTCTTCTTCGAATCGGTCGGCGACGCCCAGCTGGCGGCGTACAAGCGTGATCCCGAGCGTGGCCCGGTGATGGACCGCGGCCTGTGGGCGTGGACCCGGCACCCGAACTACTTCGGCGACACCTGCGTGTGGTGGGGCATCTTCCTCGTCGCCGCGTCGGCATGGCCCGGCGTGCTGACCGTCCTCTCCCCCGTGGCGATGACCTACTTCCTGGTCTTCGCGACCGGCGCCCGCCTGCTCGAGAAGCACATGGCCGGCCGGCCCAGCTGGGACGACTACGTCGCCCGCACGTCGATGTTCGTCCCCCTGCCGCCGCGTCGGCCGGGCCGGCGTGCTCGGTAGGCTCGCCGCCATGGCGATCATCCACCGGGCAACCATCACTCCGACCAAGCTGGAGCTCCTCGACGCATGGCTCGCCACGCCCGCTTCCGGTGGCCTCGAGGGCCCCGATGCGTTGAGCCAGGTCGGCAACTACCGCCTCGACGACCCCGACGGTGAGGTCGGCATCGAGGGCCTGCTGATCACCCGCGGCGGTCCGCTGCGGCACGTCGTCGTGACCTACCGCGCCGCCCCGCTCGACGGCGCCGACGCGCACCTGATCACCACGATGGAGCACTCGGTCCTCGGCCAGCGCTGGGTGTACGACGCCTCCGGCGATCCGGTCGCGATTGCCGCCTTCCGGCGGGCACTGGCCGGCCAGCAGGAACAGGCCGCCCTCGAGGTCTGGGACGGCGACACCCTCGTCGAGACCCGCGAGCCGACCGTCCGCCTCGCGGTGGAGAACCCGGCTGCTTCGCCCGACGGACTCCAGGTGCACCTCGCCGCCCAGATCGGCGCCGAACTGCCCGGATCGTCAACCCTGGTGGCCACCTGGGACGGCGGCACCGCCGTCATCGCCTCCGCCTGAATCAGCAGCGCGTCCCCCGGTTGGTTGAGGAGGCGCGCCAGCGCCGTCTCGAAACCACGCCCGTCGTCGGGCGGCCTCGGTGGTTGAGGAGGTCCCGCCAGGGACCGTCTCGAAACCACGCCCGTCGTCGGGCGCGGCTCCAGTGGTAGCCCCGCGTAGGCATGAGCCACGCGTCGAGCCCGGGGTTACCGCTGAACGCCATCTCGGTGGTTGAGGAGGCGCGCCAGCGCCGTCTCGAAACCTGCTTGGTGCGTGCGAAGGCTTCGATGGTGGCTGAAGGTCGTCCAGTCGAAGATCGGGAGCCGTCAGCCACCACGGAAGGCCGTGCTTGCGACGCCGTGCGCTTCTCGATGGTTGAGGAGGTCCCGCTAGGGACCATCTCGAAACCTTGCCCGCCTCGGTGGTTGAGAAGGCGCGTCAGCGCCGTCTCGAAACCAGGCCCGGTCAGGGCAATAGGGCCAAGCGGGCGGTGAGGACGGCGGTGGGCCGGTGTGGGCGTGGCGGTAGCCCCGTTCACCGTGTTGTGGTGGCGGGGCTTGCGCTGGTGGTGCTGTGGGGCCGGTGCTGCTTGTACTGATCCCGACGTTGCTGCGGATGAAGTCGCTGTCGCGCGGTGTCGGGGTTCAGTTGGTGGGGAGCTCGATCGTCCCGTGGGTGGTGACCAGCCAGGTCCGCTGTCGCGCGGTGTCGGGGTTCAGTTGGTGGGGAGCTCGATCGTCCCGTGGGTGGTGACCAGCCAGGTCCGGCGGTACTGGTTGGTCCAGGTATAGGTCCCGTCCTTGTTCCTGACGTACGACCACCGGCCGTGGGTCTTGGCGAGGTGATGTCGCCGGCACAACGGGGCGAGCCTGTCGGGGCTGGTCTGCCCCGGTGGCCCGGTGTCGTCGTAGGACTCAATGTGGTCGAGGTCGCAACGGCGTGAATCAACCGAACAGTGCGGGAAGACGCAATGCCGGTCGCGGGTGATGACCTGTTCACGCATCGCTTCGGGCGGGTCGTGCTGATCGACGGCCCAGTCGTGATTCAGGTCGATGACCGGGGTCATCGTGGCGTCGGGGCCGAGGTCACGGATCCAGTCGAGAATCTTCTCGACGGTGACGGCTCCGAACAGGTTCGTCTCCGCCATCCCCGGCGCCGGCTCGTGGCCGCCGGTGCCTGCGGAGGCGCCGTGGGTGCCGGTGGTGGCGAGGTCGGCGAGGTTCACGTGGATGTAGAGCCGGGTCTTGAGGTAGGACTTGCGCGGCGTGACCTGCTTGCCCGCACCGTGACTGCCCGCGTCGTCGCCTTCACTGGCTCCATCGCCGTTGCCGTCGCCTTCACCGGCTCCTGCACCGTTGCCGTTGCCGTCGCCGTCACGGTTCCTGTTGGCATGGTCGTCGGTCCCGTTGTCGTCGCCGATGAGGCCGAGGAGGTCGGCGCTGGCCTGCCGATCCGCGATCACGCCGAGGGCCTTGGCCCTGCGTTGCCCGAGGGTGTCGGTGTCACCCAGCTTGCCGAGGGTGGTGGCCTCATCACTGATGAGGTCGTGGAACTTCGCCAGGTCCAGCGAGTCACCCATCGCAGTCGCCTTCGCCGGCTCCTGCACCGTCGTGTTGCCGTCGCCGTCACGGTTCCTGTTGGCATGGTCGTCGGTCCCGTTGTCGTCGCCGATGAGGCCGAGGAGGTCGGCGCTGGCCTGCCGATCCGCGATCACGCCGAGGGCCTTGGCCCTGCGTTGCCCCAACGTGTCGGTGTCACCCAGGCGGCCCATCGTGGTGGCCTCATCACTGATGAGGTCGTGGAACTTCGCCAGGTCCACCGAGTCACCCATCGCATCCAGCCGGCTGGTGCCGTTGCCTGCACCCGCGCCGTGCTCGATGGTGACGTCCCACTGGTCCTTCCCGGGCACCGGCGAGGGCTCATTGTTGTCGAGTTTGTCGGGGTGGAACTTCGCGATCGCCGACCTGATCGTCTTCTCGATGGTCGGGATCCCATACCTACCCAACCGGGCGAGTTCGGTGTCGATCCACTCGGCCGCCTCGGCGGAGAGGTCATGGGTGTCTTCGGCGATCTTGCAGCCCCGCCACGCTTCGAGCTCCAACGCATCGACCGCAGCCCAGGTCTTCGGGAGGCGGTGGTGCAGGTCCAACGTGTTCGCCAGCAGCCGTTTCGCGGTCCAGGAGGACACGGCGGTGGCGGTGGCCCAGGACTCGGTCACGAACGCCGCCACCAACGGGGTCCCTTCACCACCCAACGCTTGGTCGTAGTCGGCCAGTCCGGGGATCCCGTCACCCCACGTCGCCGCATCCACACCGGGCCCGGCCGGGTTGGTGACACACAACTGGTAGGCGAGGCGGAGCTTGCGGCGTTCGGCACGCCAGGCGGTGTCCTTGGCGTCGGTGATCAGGTCGAGCAGGACCGCCTGGTAGGCGAGGCGGAGCTTGCGGCGTTCGGCACGCCAGGCGGTGTCCTTGGCGTCGGTGATCAGGTCGAGCAGGACCGCGCCTTCGAGGTCGTCGACCTCGAAGGGTTGGGCTCCTGCATCGGTTTCGATCATGGGTCCATTGCATCAGGCACCACCGACAGCCGACACCCCAAAAAGTCGTTGTCCACAGGCCCCGGAGAAGATTCTTCGAACCATTTTCTGTGGGTGGTCTCGAGACAGTCGCAGAGCGACTTCCTCAACCAGCGAAGGGTGCCGGGCGGGGTGGTTCCGAGACGGACGCTGAGCGACTTCCTCAACCACCGAGCCACCAAGGACCCGGTGTTCGCGCATCAAAAGCACACGGTTCGCGCATCAAGAACACACGGTTCGCGACAGGCGGAGGACGAGCTGGCGGGTTCGTCGTACGCGCATCACCGTGCGGTGCGCGGCTCCCCAACCAGCGAAGGGTGCCGGGCGGGGTGGTTTCGAGACAGTCGCTGCGCGACTTCCTCAACCAACGATCGGCTGCACGAGGTCATCAGCTGCCGGAGGAGCCGAGACGGTCGGCGACGAGGGCTGCGAGCTCGGCGTGGACGATGTCCGGCGTGACCGCGTCGGCGACCTTCCCGCGCACCAGTGCGGCGATCACCACGGGCTCGCCGCGAGGGTTCCAGGCCACACCGACGTCGTTGTTGCTGCCGTAGTCGCCGCCACCGGTCTTGTCGGCCAGGATCCACCCCTCCGGCAGTCCGGCCCGGAACCTGTTGTCCGAGGTCTGGTTGGCCAGCATCCAGTCGCGCAGGGTCGCCCGGTCCCGCCGCGACAGGGTGTCGCCGACGAGCAGGCCGGCGTACGTCCGCGCGATCGCGGCCGGAGTCGTGGTGTCGCGCGGGTCTCCGGGCAGGGCCGAGTTGAGCTCGGTCTCCCACCGGTCCAGCCGGGAGACGCCGTCGCCGACCGACCTCAGGAACGCGGTCAGCCCGCGCGGGCCGCCGATCTCACGCAGCAGCAGGTTGCCTGCCGCGTTGTCACTGAAGCGCAGGGCGGCGTCGCAGAGCTCGCGGATCGTCATGCCGTCGTCGACGTGCCTGCCGGTCTCCGGGGTGTGACTGATCAGGACGTCGGCAGGTGGGTAGAAGACCCGCCGGTCCAGGGTCTCCCCGCGGCGATCGTGGTCGCGCAGCACGGCCGCTGCCGCCAGCGCCTTGAACACCGAGCACATCGCTGCCGGCGCGTCCGCCCGGTGCTGCATCGTCCTGCCGCTGGGGAGGTGGGTGGCAGAGAGGCCGACCGTCACGTCGTACCGCCGCTCGATGGCGGCCACCTCGCTCACCCGGTCACCGCGCCCGGCGGTGGTGGCAGGCGCGGCACCACTCGCGGGCAGCCAGCCCGACGCGGCCAGGGCGAAGGGGGCAACCGCACCCGCCTTGAGCAGGGTGCGGCGGTGTGGCGGATTCATGGCAGACGGGTTCGGTGCAGACGGGTTCGATGCAGACATGGCGGCCTCCCGGGATGGATGTGTGGCCCCACGGAACCGGACGGCGGCCACCCGTGTCCAAGACGGTTCGGCTACTGATCCATGCGTTGTCGCTATGGTTCCCGGGTGGATCTCGTGGCTCATCTCAGGGCGTTCGTGGCGGTCGCCGACGAGCGCAGCTTCACCCGGGCGGCGGACGCGTGCGGCGTCCCGCAACCGGTCGTCAGCCGGCGGGTCGCGGCGCTCGAGAAGCACTTCGCCGGTGCCCTGCTGCGTCGTACGTCGCGCGAGGTCGAACTGACCCCGTTGGGCCGCAGGCTCCTGCCCCATGCCGCGGACCTGATCGCCCGCGCCGACCACCTCCAGGACCTGGCTCGCCGGCACGACACCCAGGTGGTCGTGGGGCTCCCCCGCGACGCCGATCCGCGCGGCCTGGTCACCGCCCGCAGGGCCGGTGAGCGCGCCGGCGTGGACGTCGACTTCGTCGAGCTCGATCCGTCAGAACGCCATGCGGCGTCCAGGAGCGGCCAGGTGACCGTCGCGCTCACGGCCTGCCCCGCAGGGGAGGGAGTGATGACAGCCGAGCTCGGCGCCGCCACCAGCGGCGGCGCCATCCGCGGACGGCGCGTGCACCTCGACCAGCTGCGTCGGCAGGGACCGGCCGACCGGGCTCCCGTCCTGCACCTGCATGCCGAGGACGACGTGCCATGGATCCGCGACCGCGTCGTCCGTGCGGCACGGGCCAGCGGTCTGGCACCGCACCAGCTCCGGATCGGAGCCGGTCGGACCGAGAGCGTCACCGCGGCCCTCGACCTCGGCGACGTCATCGTCTGTACGCCGGGTTGGGCGGCCCGGCACGACCTGCGGTGGCGGTCCCTGGGCGGACTCGAGCTGGTGCGGAGCTACGCGTTCACCAGTCAGCCGGACGCCACGTTGCCGGCCGGCATCGAGGTGCTCGAGAAACCGCTGGCTGATGCCCTGGGACTCACGTGAGCGGCGCGGCGAGCTCGGCGTACGGGTTCTCCGGCGAAGCCGTCGAGGTGGCCCACGAGATCAGGCAGGCATGGTCGGAAGCCGGACTGCGGGGCGCGTTCAGTGCCCGCAACCTCGACACTGGTGAGGAGCTGGGCTTCGAGCCCGACCTGCCGTTCCCGCTGGCGTCGGTCTCCAAGGTTCCGCTGGCCCTCGTCGTCCTCGACCTGATCGCCTGCGGAGAGCTTGACGCCGAACGCCAGGTGACGTTGGACCCGAAGGACCGGACTCCCGGCCCCACCGGGATCTCGTCGTTCCGTCACCCGACGTCGGTGGCCGTGGAGGACCTCGTGCTCCTCATGCTGACCGTGAGCGACAACGCCGCGGCCGACGCGCTCTTCGAGATCACGCCGCCGGCGGCGGTCGCCGACAGGCTGGCCGCGTGGGGCTGCACCGGGATCCAGGTGCGTCACCCGATCCGGACCTTGTACGACGCGGTCAGCGCGGCCTCGTCCGACGACCCGGTGCTGGCCCTCGAGCTCGCGATACGCGCCACCACGGGCGGCGGCGGCCACGTCCTTCCCGCCCTCGACAGCGGCACCGCGACCTGCGGCACCTCGCGTGGACTGGTCGACCTGATGGACAAGGTCTGGAATGACCGCGTCAGCGTGCCGCCCGCGACCGCACGACTGCGCGAACTCCTCGGAGGCCAGGTCAACGGAGCCAGGCTCGCCTCGGGTCTGTCCTCCGACCTGGTGCGGGTGCACAGCAAGACCGGGACCTTCCTCAACCTCCGACACGAGGCCGGGACGATCTGCTCCTCGGCCGGGGACCGCATCGCGGTGGCGGCGCTGACTGTCTCGACGGTGCCGTCGAGGGTGCAGCCCGAAGCAGAGCGTGCCATTGCGCTGGCCGGGCGGGCGGCATTCGAGGTGCTCCGGTTCTAGTGCGTGGTTGACTCGGGGCATGGAGCCCGTGGCTGCGGCGTTCGAGGCGGTGCCACGAGCCGGATTCCTGCCGGCCCGGGCGCGCCGGCGTGCGTCGTACGACGGACCGATCCCGATCGGGGAGGGACAGACCAACTCCCAACCCCGCACGGTGGAGGCGATGCTCGAGCTGCTCGACGTACGCCGCGGCCAGCACGTGCTCGACGTCGGCGCCGGGTCGGGCTGGACCACTGCCCTGCTGGCGCACCTGACCGGGCCGACCGGCCGGGTGCGGGGAGTCGAGCTGGTGCCCTCGATCACCGCATGGGGACAGCGGAATCTCGAAGGGGCGGCAAAGCCGTGGGCGAGCATCGAACCTGCCGAGCCCGGCGTCCTCGGCCTGCCCCGGCACGCGCCGTACGACTGCATCCTGGTCTCGGCCGAGCCGGCCACGCTGCCCGACGAGCTGGTCGCACAGCTGGCCGACGGCGGGCGCATGGTCATCCCGGTGTCCGGCGTGATGCTGCTCGTCGTGAAGCGCTCGGACGACGTCGACGTGACCAGGCACGGCTACTACCGTTTCGTGCCGCTGAAGTAGGTCAGCCCGGACGGTCGACCTGGGCGGCCAGGTGGTCGGGTGCCATCAGGCAGAAGGAGTCGACCAGCAGCTCACGCACCTCGGTCCAGTCGGAGTCCTCGTCGATGATCATGCCGATCACGTCACGGCCCCAGCCGGCCCGGAAGTACGGCGCACCGAGGTGCTCGAACGCCGCGACCTCGTCGGGCTCGCCCCGGAAGACGATGCGGAAGAGCTGGTCCTCGCCGCCGAAGACGTGCACCACGGTGTTGCCGCCGACCCGCCAGCGCACGCCCACCCACGCGTCCTCCTCGTGGATCCGCGGGAGCGGGTCGAGGATCGCGCGCAGGCGTTCGAGCATCCACGTCGGGACGAGCGGGCGCTCCTTCTTGGCCATGGCACAAAGCCTGCCATGCGCCGCCGACAGCCGATCAGACGTCCCGAGTCATCGGAGGACGATCAGAGGCCCATCATGCGGCCGACGATCTCCTTCATGATCTCCGTGGTTCCTCCGTAGATCGTCTGGATGCGGGTGTCGAGGTACGCCTTGGCGATCGGGTACTCGCTCATGTAGCCGTAGCCGCCGTGCAGCTGGAGGCAGGCGTCGACGGTCTTCTTCTGCAGCTCGGTGGTCCACCACTTGCCGGCGGCGGCGTCGTCGATGGAGAGCGTGCCGGCGTTGAGCTCGGTGATGCAGCGGTCGACCCACACCTGGGCGATGCGTGCCTCGGTCTCGAGCTCGGCCAGCGTGAAGCGGGTGTTCTGGAACGCCGAGATCGGCTTCCCGAAGGCCTTGCGCTCCTGCACGTAGGCGACGGTCTGGTCGATCACCGAGCGGCAGGCCGCGGCAGCGACGACGCACAAGGTGAGGCGCTCCTGCGGGAGCTTCTCCATCAGGTAGATGAAGCCCTTGCCCTCTTCGCCCAGCAGGTTCGCGACCGGGACCTTCACGTTGTCGAAGAACAGCTCGGCGGTGTCCTGCGCCTTGAGGCCGATCTTGTCGAGGTTGCGACCGCGCTCGAAGCCCGCCATGCCGCGTTCGAGCACGACCAGCGAGATGCCCTGGGCGCCGGCCTCGGTGTCGGTCTTGCAGGCCACCACCACGAGGTCGGCGTTGATGCCGTTGGAGATGAACGTCTTGGACCCGTTGACCAGGTAGTAGGGGTCGCCGTCATTGGTGACCAGCTTGGCGGTGGTCGTCATGCCCTGCAGGTCGGAGCCCGCGCCGGGCTCGGTCATCGCGATCGCGGTGATCGTCTCGCCGGTGCAGAACTTCGGGAACCAGCGCGCCTTCTGCTCGTCGTTGGCGTAGGAGAGAAGGTAGCCGGAGACGAGGTCGGTGTGCAGTGCGAAGCCGACACCGCTGGCGCCGATCCTGGTCAGCTCCTCCTGGAGGATGGCGTTGTAGCGGAAGTCCTGCACCCCGCCGCCGCCGTACTCCTCCGGCATCATGAAGCCGAGAAGGCCGAGCTCGCCGGCCTGCTCCCACAGCTCACGCGGCACGATGCCGGCGGTCTCCCACTCCTCGTGGTGAGGGACGACGTGCTTGTCGAGGAAGGCTCGGACGGTGTCGCGGAACGCGTCGTGATCGGCGTCGAAGATGTTGCGCTGCACGGTGATTCTCCTGAAACGGTGGGGGTTTTGGGGGTCAGTAGGACTTCGGCAGGCCCAGGGAGTGCATCGCCACGAAGTTGAGGATCATCTCCCGCGAGACCGGGGCGATCCGCCCGAGCCGGGCAGCGACCAGCATGTTGCCGAGGCCGTACTCCTGGGTGAGGCCGTTGCCACCGTGGGTGTGCACCGCGACGTCGGTCGCATTGCAGGCCACCTCGCCGCCGGCGTACTTGGCCATGTTGGCGTACTCCCCGGCGGCCATGTCGTCGCCGGCGTCGTAGAGCGCCGCGGCCTTCTGCCACAGCAGCCTGGCCTGCTCGAGCTCGATCTTGATCTTCGCCAGCGGGTGCGCGATGCCCTGGTGGGCGCCGATCGCCTGGTCCTTCCAGACCGAGCGCTCCTTGGCGTAGGCCACCGCCTTGTCCAGGGCGTAGCGGGCCATGCCGCAGGAGAACGCGCCGCCCATGATCCGCTCGGGGTTCAGGCCCGCGAAGAGCTGCCACAGGCCGCCGTCCTCGTCACCGACCAGCGCGTCTGCGGGCACCCGCACGTTGTCGAGGAACAGCGTGAACTGCTTCTCCGGTGCCTGCCACGACATCGGGATCGGCTGCTTCTCGAAGCCTTCGGCGTCGGTGGGTACGACGAACAGCGCGGGCTTGAGCTTGCCGGTCTTCGCGTCCTCCGTGCGCGAGACGATCAGGACGGACTGCGCCTCGTCGACCCCGGAGATGAAGGTCTTCTGTCCGTTGATCACCCAGTGGTCACCGTCACGGGTGGCCGTCGTGGTGATCTGGTGGGAGTTGGAGCCGGCGTCGGCCTCGGTGATGCCGAACGCCATCAGGTGCGAGCCGTCGGCGATCCCGGGCAGCCACTGCTTCTTCTGGTCCTCCGTGCCGCAGCGGGTGATGATCGACCCGCAGATCGCGGGAGAGACCACCATCATCAACAGGGGGGCACCGGCCGCGGCGCACTCCTCGAGCACGGACGCGAGGTCGGACATGCCGCCGCCACCGCCGCCGTACTCCTCGGGGATGTTGACGCCGAGGAATCCGTTGCGGCCCATCTCGAGCCACATGTCCGTCATCTTGCCGCCCTCGCGGGCCTGCTTCTCGACGAACTCACGACCGTACTTCCCGGCCAGCTTCGCGACCGCCTCGCGCAGCGCGACGCGCTCCTCGGGTTCGCTGAACATGGTCTGGGTGGGGGCTGCCTGGTTCATGCGTTCTCCTCCTGGGTGACGTCATCGGTCGAGACGACGGCGAGCACCGCGCCCGCCTCGACCTGCTGCCCCGTGGTGGCGGCCAGCTCGGTGATCGTGCCGGCGCTCGGCGCGACGATGGTGTGCTGCATCTTCATGGCTTCCATGACGAGGATCGTCTGGCCTTCGATGACCTCGTCGCCGATGGCTGCGCTCAGCGAGATCACGCTGCCCGGCATCGGCGCCAGCAGCGATCCCTCGGCGACCTGGTCGGCCGGGTCGGTGAAGCGCGGCTTGCGTCGGAGCCCCACGTGGCCCAGTGACGACTCGACGTCGACCCGGTCGCCGTCGGTGTGGATCGTCAACCTGCGTTGGACTCCGTCGACCTCGAGCCGGACGACGTCGGGCCGCGCCTCGAGCACGGACACGTCGTCACGGTCCGCGAACAGATAGCTCCGGCCGCCGAACCAACGGATCTCCAACACGTCGTCCGACGGTCTGCCGTCGACGTGGAACAGGGCCCGCTGGGGATGTGCCGCGACGTTGCGGAACCCGGCCGGGATCCGCCGCTGCACGGGGCGGGCCTCCCGATCCCGCTCCGCAAGCGCGATGGCGGCCGCGAAGCCGCTGAGCTCGACCGCTCCCGGGCGTCCCGAGGCCGTCGCCAGGGAGGCCAGGTCGGCCGTGTCCAGCCAGGTGGTGTGCATCTCCGCACCGGCGAACACCGGGTCACGGAGCAGGTTGACCAACAGGTCGCGGTTGGTGACCAGCCCGTGCAGGCGGGCCTTCGCGAGAGTCCCGGCGAGCTGGCGCAACGCCTGCTCGCGGGTCGGCGCGTGCACGATCACCTTGGCGATCATCGCGTCGTAGAAGGTGCCGATCTCGTCGCCCGAGCCGACGCCCGAGTCGAGCCGGACGCCGTACGACGTCGGCCCCTCGAACTCGGCCACCACCCCGGGCACCTCGAAACGGGCGATGCGTCCGCTCTGGGGCTGGTAGTCGTGGGCGGGGTCCTCGGCGTAGAGGCGAACCTCGACCGCGTGGCCGTTCGGCGGGCCGACCTCGATGTCCGGCGAGTGGCCCTCGGCGACCGCGATCTGCAGGGCCACCAGGTCGACGCCGTGGACCGCTTCGGTGACCGGGTGCTCGACCTGGAGCCGGGTGTTCATCTCCAGGAAGTAGAACCGGTCACGCGCGGGGTCGTGGAGGAACTCCACGGTTCCCGCGCCGCGGTAGTCGATCGCCTCGGCCGCGGCCCGGGCCGCGTCGTGCAGCGCGGTGCGGGTCGCGTCGGGAAGCGCCGGGGCCGGTGCCTCCTCGATCACCTTCTGGTGACGACGCTGCACCGAGCAGTCGCGTTCGCCGAAGACAAGGGCGCGCTCGGGGGTGCCGAGCACCTGGACCTCGATGTGGCGGCCGTTCTCGACGTACGGCTCGACGAACACGGTGCCGTCGCCGAACGCCGACTGTGCCTCGCTCTGCGCCCGCTCGATCTCGCCGGGAAGCGCGTCGAGCGAGCGGACGATCCTCATGCCGCGACCGCCACCGCCGGCGGAAGCCTTGACCAGCAGGGGCAGGTCAGCCTCGGTCGCCGTCTCGGGCGTGAAGTTGCCGAGGACCGGGACACCGGCGGCCTCCATCAGCTTCTTGGACTCGATCTTCGAGCCCATCTGCTCGATGGACGACGGGTCGGGGCCGACCCAGGTCAGGCCGGCCTCGGTCACCTGTCGGGCGAAGGCGGCGTTCTCGGAGAGGAAGCCGTAGCCGGGGTGGATCGCGTCCGCGCCGGCCCTGCGGGCGGCCTCGATGACCAGGTCGCCACGCAGGTAGGTCTCGGCGGGCGTGTTGCCCGGCAGCCGTACGGCGGCATCCGCGTCATGCACGAACGGCATGTCGGCGTCGGCGTCCGAGTGCACGGCGACGGTCTCGATGCCGAGGTCCCGGCAGGTGCGGAACACGCGTCGGGCGATCTCGCCCCGGTTGGCCACGAGCAGTCGATTGATCACAGTCGGAACACCCCGAAGTTCATCTCGCCCTCGATGGGCTGGTTGTCGATCACGGACAGGCAGATGCCCAGCACGGTGCGGGTGTCGCGGGGGTCGATGACTCCGTCGTCGTAGACCATGCCGGAGAGGAAGTAGGGCATCGACTGCTCCTCGATCATGCCCTCGACCATCTTCTTGATCTCCACGAAACCTTCGGCGTCGAAGACCTGGCCCTTCTTCTCCGCGGACTCGCGGGCCACGATCTCCATCACCCCGGCCAGCTGCTGGGGTCCCATCACCGCGGACTTCGCACTCGGCCAGGTGAAGAGGAACCGCGGGTCGTAGGCCCGACCGTTCATGCCGTAGTTCCCGGCGCCGTACGACGCGCCCATGATCACCGTCAGGTGCGGCACCTTGGAGTTCGAGACCGCGTTGATCATCTGGGCGCCGTGCTTGATGATGCCGCCCTGCTCGTAGTCCTTGCCGACCATGTAGCCGGTGGTGTTGTGCAGGAACAGCAGCGGGGTGTCCTTCTGGTTCGCCAGCTGGATGAACTGCGCTGCCTTCTGGGCCTCCTCGCTCATCAGCACGCCGCGGGCGTTGGCGAGGATGCCGATCTCGCGACCGTGCAGCCGGGCCCAGCCGACGCACAGCGACGAGCCGTAGAGCGGCTTGAACTCGTCGAACGGCACCGCGTTGTCGGCACCCGTGCCGTCAACGATGCGCAGGATCGCCTCGCGCGGGTCGAAGGGCTCCTTCAGGTCGGTCGGGATCAGGTCGAGCAGGTCGTCGGGGTCGAGGTCCGGCTCGGCGTACGCGGTGTCGGCGTACGCCGCCTTCCTCCAGTTCAACCGGGCCACCACGCGTCGTGCGATGCGCAGGGCGTCGTGCTCGTCGAGGGCCAGGAAGTCGGAGGAGCCGGAGATGCGCGAGTGCATCTCGGCACCACCGAGGGACTCGTCGTCGGTCTCCTCCCCCGTCGCCATCTTCACCAGGGGCGGGCCGGCCAGGAAGACCTTGGCCTGCTCCTTGACCATGATCACGTAGTCGCTCATGCCGGGCACGTAGGCACCGCCGGCGGTGGAGTTGCCGAAGACCACCGAGATCGTGGGCTGCTTGCGGGCCGAGGCCCGGGTCAGGTCGCGGAAGCCGCGGCCCCCGGGGATGAAGATCTCCTTCTGCGTCGGCAGGTCGGCACCACCCGACTCGGTCAGGTTGATCATCGGGAGGCGGTTGCGCTCGGCGATCTCGCCGGCCCGGAACGACTTCCGCAACGACCACGGGTTCAACGCACCGCCCTTCACCGTGGGGTCGTTGGCGACGATCATGCACTCGACGCCCTCGACCACGCCGATGCCGGTGACCAGTGAGGCGCCGACCGCGAAGTCACTGCCCCAGCCGGCCAGCGGCATCAGCTCGAGGAAGGCCGAGCCCTCGTCGACCAGCAGGTCGACGCGTTCGCGGGCGGTGAGCTTGCCGCGTTCCTTGTGGCGGGCGATGTACTTGCCGCCTGCCTCGACGGCCTTGGTCTGCTCGGCGTGCAGGTCGGCGATCTTCGCCAGCATCGTCTCGCGCCGGTCCGGTGCGACGTCCGCGGTCATGACGCGTAGCCCAGTAGACGGGCGGCCAGGTCGGTCAACACTTCGGTTGCTCCTCCTCCGATGGGCAGGAGCCTGGCGTCGCGGTAGTGCCGCTCGACCTCGGTCCCGTGCATGTAGCCGGTGCCGCCGAAGAGCTGCACCGCTTCGTTGGTGACGTCCACGGCGGTCTCGACCGCGGTCTGTTTCGCCAAGCAGGCTTGGGCGATGACGTCTTCTCCGGCGACGTGACGGGCCGCGACGTCGAGCGTGTAGGTGCGGGCCACCTCGACCTGGCGGTGCATCTCGACCAGCTTGGCCCGCACCACCTGTCGCGAGATGAGCGGCTTGCCGAAGGTCTCGCGCTCACGGCAGTACGCCGCGGCGAGGGCCAGCGAACGTGCCGCGTGGCCGTAGCCCATCAACGCCAGGAAGATGCGCTCGACGACGAACTGCTCGGCGATGTAGTAGAAGCCCTGGTTCTCCGCGCCGACGAGGTTGGCCGCCGGCACGCGCACGTCGACGTACGACAACTCGGCGGTGTCGGAGCAGTGCCAGCCCATCTTCTTCAGGCCACGGGTGACGGTGAAGCCCGGCGTGCCCTTCTCGACGACGATGAGCGAGATGCCGCCGTGGCCCGCGTCGCCGGTGCGTACGGCGGTGGTCACGAAGTCGGCACGCACTCCCGAGGTGATGAAGGTCTTCGCGCCGTTGATCACGTAGTCGTCCCCGTCGCGCACGGCCCTGGTCGTGATGCCGGCGACGTCGGACCCACCGCCGGGCTCGGTGACGGCGAGCGACCCGATCAGCTCACCGGCCAGGGTGGGCCGGGCGAAGCGGTCGATGAGGTCGGGCGATCCGTTGGCGATGATGTGGGGCAGCGCGATGCCGTGCGTGAACAGCGAGGCCATCAGCCCACCCGAGGCACCGGCCTCCATGAGGCCCTCCTGCAGGGCGCACGCATCGAGCAGGTCGCCGCCCTGGCCACCGGCGCTCTCCGGATAGCCGACGCCGAGCACGCCCTGCTTGGCCGCGGCCAGGTGCAGGTCGCGCGGCAGCTCGCCGGCGTCCTCCCACTCCTGGAGGTGCGGCATGATCTCGCGACGGGTGAACTCGGCGGCCGACTCCTTGAGCGCCGCGCGCTCCTCGCTCCACATCACAGCAGGGCCTCCTCGATGCTGACCATCCGTGACCGCACCCATTCGCCCAGCCCCTTGGCCTGTGGGTCGAAGCGGGTGGACGAGGCGACGCCGTCGCCGAGCAGCCCCTTGACCAGCACGTTGACCGCGCCGAGGTTGGGCAGCATGAAGACCTCGATCTCAAGGCCGTCGGCCTCCGGCACCAACTCGCGCAGGCGCTTGGCGGTGATGAGTTTCGTCAACCAGGTCACGCGATCTGCATATTTCGGCGAGCCGTCGTTCGCGATCCACAGCCCGAGGTTGGCATCGCCGCCCTTGTCTCCGGAGCGGGCATGGACGAAGGTGCCGAGCGGCATGCGGCGGGTCAGGTTGTCCGAGGGCGCGGGGTACGGCGAGGGTCGCTGGCCGCCCTCGACCTCGACGTCGTGGGTCTTGACCGGGTCGGCGATCACCTCACGCGAGCCGTCGGCGTGCACGACCGTGTGCTCGACCAGCGCGCGGTCGACGTACGCCGGTCGGTAGACGCCGAAGGGCGTGGGCGCACCGGGAGGGCCGGTCATGGTGAAGCCGGGGTAGGACGCCAGCGCGAGCTCGACGGCAGAGGAGGTGAACGGCTTGCCGACCGGACCGGCCGAGGGGTCCTTGGCGGTGCAGCGCAGCAGGCAGGAGGCGCTCTCCTCGGTCTCGGCGTCCGCCTGGGGGTGGGACGTGCGCGACCACACCACCTCGGCCGGCGGTGACGCCTTGAGCGAGGTGGTCATCTGGTCGCGCACCCAGTCGGCCTTGGCATCGATGTCGAGGCCGGTGAGCACGAACTCGACGGTGTTGCGGAAGCCGCCGAGCTCGTTGACGCAGACCTTCAGCTTCGACGGAGGGGCCTCGCCGCGGACGCCGCTGATCGCCACACGGTCGGTGTCCTGCTGGGTGAGGGTGATCGTGTCGAGGAGGGCGGCCACGTCGGGGTTGAGGTAGCGCGTCGACTGGATCTCGTAGACCAGCTGCGCGGTCACGGTGTCGACGGTGACCGCGCCACCGGTGCCGTCGTGCTTGGTGATCACGCACGAGCCGTCGGCCTCCAGCTCGGCGATCGGGAAGCCGAGCGGCGTGCCGGTGTGGGGCAACGACCGGAACCCCGAGAAGTTGCCGCCGGTGGCCTGGGTGCCGCATTCGATGACGTGTCCGGCGACGACCGCGCCGGCCAGCTCGTCGTAGGACTCGGGCGTCCAGCCGAAGGCCGCGATGCCGGGGCCGACCACCACGGAGGCGTCCGTGACCCGGCCGGTGACGACGATGTCGGCGCCCTGCTCGAGGGCGCGGGCGATGCCGAAGCCGCCGAGGTAGGCGTTGACGGTGAGGGCGCCCTCCGAGATCCCGATGTCGCGGCCGCGAAGGTCGTCACCCTCGACGTGGGCGATGTTCGGGTCGAGGCCGAGACCGCTCGCGACCTCGCGCAGCCGGGCGGCGAGCCCGGCGGGGTTGAGGCCGCCGGCGTTGCTGACGATCTTCACGCCACTCTCGAGGGCCAGTCCCATGCACTCCTCGGCCTGGCGCACGAACGTGCGCGCGTAGCCGAGGGACGGGTCCTTCATGGTGTCCTTGCCGAGGATCAGCATGGTCAGCTCGGCGAGGTAGTCGCCGGTCAGGTAGTCCAGCCGCTTCTCAGCTGCCCCGGCGCCTTCCAGCATCTCCCGCATCGCGGAGAGGCGGTCTCCGTAGAAGCCGGAGCAGTTGCCGACGCGAATCATCGTGCCTTCCTTCCCTCGCCGGGCTGGCCGGCGAAGCACTGGGCGACGTCGAGCCACTGGTCGGCGTCGGTGCCGGTCGCGACGAGATCGGTGTCGGCGCGGTTGACCCGCTGGGTGACCAGCAGGCAGAAGTCGATCGCCGAACCGGTGACCCGTTGGGCGGCCTCGGCCGGGCCGTAGGTCCAGGACTGGCCGCTCGGCGAGGTGAGCTCGACGCGGAACTCCTCGGCGGGCGGGGTCAGGTCGTTCGCGGCGAAGGAGAAGTTGCGGGTGCGCACGCCGATGTGGGCCACGTGCACGATGCGGTCGGTGGGCTCGGGCTGCCGGGTGATGGAGCCGATCGAGATCAGGGCGTCGTACACGTCGAGCGAGTGCGCCCAGGTCTCCATGAAGCGGGCCGTCGCCATCGAGGTCGGCGACATCGGCGGGCCGTACCAGGGGATCTTCTCGCCCTCGGGCACCGAGCGCAGGGCCGCGCCCAGGGCCGCGCGACCCGCGCGCCACCTGCCCAGCAGCTCGGACGGCGGCACCTTCGCACCGTCGAGGGCTGCGCTGTCGACCACGTTCTGCGGGTCGGCGATGGCCTCGAGCACGAGCTCGTCCCACCGCGCCTTGTCGGTCGCGGCAGCGACGGACGCCTCATCGGTCCATGCCAGGTGGGAGATCTGGGTCGCGACGTCCCAGCCGGCGGCCGGGGTCGGCATGCGCCACTGCTCCTCGGTCAGGCCGGCCACGTGGTCGTCGAGCTCGGCGCTCTGCGCCTCGAGATCGGCCAGGACCCCGTCAAGTACGTCGCTCACTTCTGCTCCTTGAGGATCGTGTCGAGCTGGTCGGCCCAGCGGTCGAGGATGCGACCACGCCGGCGGGCGTCGTCCGAGATCGTGTCGGCCAGGCCCAGGCCGCGGACCAGGTCGAGGGTGGCCTGAACCAGCTCGCGGTTGCCGGGCACCGACTCGTCGATGCCGAGCAGCTCGACGGTCAGCCGGTGCGTCTCGCGGCCGACCCGTTGCTCGAGCGGCCCGACCGATTCGAGCAGGCCGGGGTCGGTGCGGGCGGCCACCCAGAGCTCGAGGGCAGCGGTGAACACGGGGCTGGTGAAGTGGTCACCCAGCATGCTGAGCACCGCGCGGGTACGCCGGGCGCCACGCGGCAGCCCCTCGGCCGCAGCGGCGAGCTCGAGCCCACGCTTCTCGGTGAGGTGCTCGACGGCGGCCAGGACCAGGTCGTTCTTCGTCGGGAAGTGGTGCAGCTGCGCACCCCGACTCACGCCCGCCCGACGAGAAACCAAGGTCGTCGAGGTGCCGCTGAAGCCGACCTCGACCAGGCACTCGACGGTGGCCTCCAGCAGGCGCTGGCGCATGACACGCGTTCGCTGCTCCTGTGGCACGCGGGTGGTGGTCATGCAGTCACCATGCACCCCTGAGCAACAAACAGTCAAGCCTGACTTTTAGTTGCTGAGACGGTTCGGCACTGCCCTCTGCACAGTCACGCCGGGGTCGAACTCAGGCTGACTGCCAGAGCCCCATGATGTTGCCCTCGACGTCCTTGAAGTAGGCCGCGAAGCCCATCTCACCGACGGCCTGCTTGCCCAGCACCGTGCTGCCGCCGAGGGACTCGATCTTGGCCAGCGACGCCTCGATGTCGGGCACGTCGATGACCACGACCGGGCCCTCGGTCGGGCTCTCGCGGCGCATCATGCCGCCGTTGATGAAGCCCGGCTCGGTGGGTCCGGTCTCGCCGGACGGCCCGGTGGTCGCCATCGTGTAGGACATCTCCGGGATGTCGAGCAGCTCCCAGCCGAATGCCTCCGCGTAGAAGGCCCGCGCCCGGTCGCCCTCGCCGTACGGAATCTCGAAATGCACCACGCGTCCGCTCATGTCTTCAGACAGTACGCGACACTCGAAGCATGACGAAGACGATTCTGATCACCGGTGCCAGCTCCGGACTGGGCGCCGAGATGGCCCGCCAGTTCGGCCACCTCGGCTACGACCTCGCCCTGTGCGCCCGGCGCCTCGAGAAGCTGGAAGACCTGCGCGCAGACATCATCGCGAAGCACCCGGACCGCCGGGTCGAGATCCGCCAGCTCGACGTGACGGACGACGACCAGGTCTTCGAGGTCTTCCGTGGGTTCGCCGCCGACTTCGGCACCATCGACCGCATCGTGATCAACGCCGGCCTCGGGAAGGGCGCACCCCTCGGCACCGGCCGGTACGCCGCCAACCGCGAGACGGCGATGACCAACTTCGTGGCCGCGCTGGCGCAGTCCGAGGCGGCGATGGAGATCTTCCGCGCCCAGGACGCCGGGCACTTCGTGATGATCTCGTCGATGTCCGCGATGCGCGGCATGCCCAAGGCGATGACGACGTACGCCGCCACGAAGGCCGGGGTGGCCCATCTTGCCGAGGGCCTCCGCACCGAGCTGCACGGCAAGCCGATCAAGGTGTCGGTGATCTACCCCGGGTTCATCGCCTCGGAGATGAACGAGAAGGCCGAGCACAAGAACCCCCTCCAGGTCTCCACCGAGAAGGGCGTGAAGGCGATCGTGCACGCCATCGAGAAGGAGAAGGACTCCGCCTGCGTGCCGCCGCTGCCGTGGGCCCCGATGAGCGTGGTCATGAAGCACGCACCCCTGCCGGTGCTCAAGCGGATGATCTGACCTGGGTCAGCGCCGCGTCTGCACGAAATCGCTGCTGACGGCACGGAAGGCGACCGTTTCGTGCAGAACCATCCGGCTGTCCCGACACGTCGGTGCTCACCGTCGTCCTTCCTGCTCGGGGCCTGTGGATGAGCACCACACGCCGGCCGGCAAAGCCGTCAGGCTTGCCGGATGAGCGCGCACAGGTGGAGCGTCCGATGCAGCCCGCCGCGGGGTTTGGTGGCACCCGTCCCGGTCGATCCGCAAGGACTGACCGGCCCCACCCCCGGCGCCGCCCGTGGTCCCAGGTGGCGGGTCACCTCTCATGGCCTCTACGTCCCGGCCAACACCCCTATCGGCGTGCCCGAGCAGCGCATCATCGAACAGTCTGCACGCCTGCCACCCGGCGGTGCCGCCACCGGCTGGGCGGCCTGCCGACTTCACGGCGCGAACTTCCTCGACGGCTTGGGCGCCGACGGCCTGGCGGAGGTTCCGGTCCCACTGGCCATCGGCCCGACCGGGAACATCCGCGACGACGCGAGGGTCACGATCAGCCGTGAACGCCTCACTCCTGATGAAGTCACCCGCGTGGTCGGCATTCCGGTGACACGGGCCGAGCGGGCCGTGTTCGACGCCGTGCGCCTGGCGCGGACTGATCGGGATGCGGTGGCCGTGCTCGACACCTGTGTCGCGGCCGGCATCACCTCGATCGAGCGCGTGTCGACGTACGTCGACAGGCATCCCGGCTGGAAGCGCATCGCCAGGGCCCGGTTCGCGTGTCTTCACGCCAGGGAGCGCGCCAGGTCTCTGGCAGAGACGGCGCTGCGCCTGATCGCCGAACTCGACGCCGGCCTGCCCCGCCTCCACGTCAACTGCCCCGTCCACGATCGATCCGGCCGCCTGCTGGGGTTGGCCGACCTGCTCGACGAGGAAGCCGGCCTGGTCATCGAGTTCGACGGCGCCGACCACCGATCCCGGCGGCAGCACACTCGCGACACCCGGCGCGACGAGGACATGCGCGGCGTGGAACTCGAGGTGACCCGGGTGACCGGGACCGACCTTCGAGACACCGGGCTGGTGGTCGACCGGCTGCAGCGGGCACGCTCACGCGCAAGGTTCCTGCCACCTGGACAACGCCGCTGGGAGGCCCGCCCCGTGCCTGACTGTGCCGAGGCCGAGCTGCGCAGAGCGGAGGTGCTCGCGGAGGTCAACGCCGAAATGCGCGCCGCGCAGCCATGGACCCAGAGACCGGGATGAGCTCCCCTGCTCCGAGTCTGCACGAAATCGCTCTCCGTCCACCTGTGACCGACGATTTCGTGCAGAAAGCCACGACCCGCAGTCGGCACGGGGCCCCAGATCAGCGCTGGGGGAACCGCAGGCCGACCATCTTGGCGAACCGCGGGGAGATGATCTTGGTCCAGCTCAGCGACAGGTGCGCCTTGTCGCGGAAGGTCACGACGTCCCCGACGACCAAGGGGCAGCGCCCGTCGACGCAGATCAGGTCGGTGGTCGGCACGTAGTCGGCGGTGGTGCCCTCGAGGGCGTCGCGGGTGAGCGCGTTGGAGGTGATCTCGAGGCTCTTGGCCGGAGCCGTGCACGACTCCATCGTCGCGTCGACGTCGGTCACGCAGTCCTGCGGCTCCCAGGGGATCTTCGGGATGTCGCCGAGCACCTTGATGTTCGGCGTGATCGAGGAGAGGTCCTCGACTGTCTCGCGGACCCCCGACTCCCAGTCCTCCTCGGGCGTCGAGCTGTCCATGAACAACATGCCGCGGTGTGCCAGCACGATCCCGTCGGGCTGGATCTGCTCGATCTGGCCACGCGCCCAGTCCCGGAACTCGGGGCAGCTCGGGAACGCCTCCCCCTTGTTGGACTGGGGCACGTCGTACGGCGCGCAGCCGACCTTGATCAACGGGATGACCTTGAAGCCCTGCTTCCTTCCCATCGCGTCGAGTGCGGGCATCCACATGCCTGCGTGCGAGTCGCCGTACATCACGACTGTCTTGTCGGCGTCGAGGTCGCCGGCCGGGCAGAGCTTGGTGGTCGGGTCGTCGAAGCTGGCGTAGCAGGGGAACGGCTCCTGCCAGATGTCGCGGCCGAGCAAGTCCCCGTTGACCAGCTCGGGCGGCAGCGGGGCCCCGTCGTCGGCGAGCTTGAGCGAGTGCCGCAGCGCCTTGGTGATGTTGCGCGGCTTCGCCTCCTGGAGCGCCTCGGGGTGCTCCTGGTAGTACCGCTGGGCCGCTTCGCGGCTCTTGGCCAGCTCGCCCTCGCTGTACTGGTTGGAGGCCATCGCGGTGCCGGCGACCAGGGCCAGCGAGACCGGCCACAGCACCAGCGACCAGCGGCCCCGCACCATGCGCACCTTGCCGTGCTGGAACGGCTGCTCGACGAAGAAGTAGCTGAGTTCCGAGAGCACGAGGGTGAGCACGAGCAGGACGGCCGTGCCGGCGATGCCCTCGGGCACGTGCTTGTCGCCGATGATCAGCACCGGCCAGTGCCACAGGTAGATCGAGTAGGACAGGTCGCCGATGTGGCGCAGCGGCTGCAGCCCGAGGAGCCTGCTCGGGCCGACCTCCTTGCCGGTGCCGGCGGCCAGCAGGGCCGCCGTGCCGAGCACCGGGACGAGGGCCAGCCAGCCGGGGAACGGGGTGATGTCGGTGAACGCCAGCGAGGCGACCAGCACGAGCCCCAGGCCGACCACGAAGAGCGTCACCCGGTGTCCGTCGCGCAGCCGGTTCAGCACGGGCGTGAGTACGGCGACCAGGGCGCCGGTGGCGAGCTCGAACGCGCGGGCCACGGACGAGAAGTAGGCGTCGACCGGCGCCTGGTTGGTCTGCCAGACCGACCAGACCAGCGACACCAGCCAGATCAGTGCGAGCACCACGAAGATGGTGCGGCGCGAGCTGCGCAGGAACACCAGCAGCATCAGCAGCAGCGGCCAGACCAGGTAGAACTGCTCCTCGACCGCCAGTGACCAGTAGTGCTGCATCGGGGACGGGTCCTGGCTGGCGAAGTAGTCCGTGCCGATGTCGGCGAAGTGGAAGTTGGCCAGGAAGACCGCCGACCAGAGGGCGTCGTCGACGACCACCTTGAGACGGGTCAGCGGCTCGGTCAGGGCGGTGAAGACGGTGATCGCGACCAGCACGATCGTGGCGGCCGGCAGGATCCGGCGGGCCCGGCGGGCGTAGAACCCGGGGATGCTGATCCGGCCCGATCGTTCGGACTCCTTGACCAGCAGGCCGGTGATCAGGAAGCCGGAGAGGACGAAGAATACGTCGACCCCGACGAACCCGCCGTCGAAGAACGGGAAGTGGCTGTGGGCCAGCACCACGAGGCCGACGGCGATGGCCCGGAGTCCCTGGATGTCGGCACGCTTCGCGTGGGCCTTCGTCTTCTCCCCGTCGCCTGACACCCGCCTTTTATACCCGACGAGGCCCGGCCCAACCGATTCAGCGAGGCCGATCCAGGGCCACCGATTCAGCGATAGGTGAGCCCGTCACCCTCCAGGTGACAGTGCTCGTTGAACGAGACCAGGGTCGCGCCCCGGCCACCGACCACCACCTTGGTCACCGAGGAGTTCACCACGACCTTGTTCAGCTGGCCCCAGATGCCGGCGTACGACGAGGCGGGAAGATCGGGCGCCGCCGCGGCGAGCAGGCCGGAAGCCGCGAGGGAGACGGGACCGCCGGAGGTGAAGACCACGGCGGTGCCCCCGGATCCGATCCGGTCGATGGTGCGCAGCAGTGCCTCGTCGACCCGGGCGGCGAAGGCCGGGAAGGACTCCTTGTACTCCGCGTCGAACTCGCCGGAGGTCCAGCGTGCGGTCGCGATCTCGAACCACGCCTGGAACTCGGCCCGGGTGGGCTCACGATCACCGGACGGGCTCGGCTCGGAGGCCAGCAAGCCGAGATGGTCGAACTCGTTCCAGTCGGCGTCCTCGAAGGTCTCGACCGAGCCCCAACCGGCCGCCTCGATGGCCGCTTCGGCAGTCTCCCGGTGCCGGCGCATGTCACCGTGCACGACCAGGTCGGGCGTCGGGACGCGCCGGCCGAGCTCGAGGCCGAGCAGCCGCGACTGCTCCCAGCCCAGGGGTGAGAGCACGTCGTAGTTCTCGGTGCCCCACGAGGCCTGTCCGTGGCGCACCAGCAACAACTGACCCATCAGGCCATGACCTCCTGGCAACGGTGCTCGAGATATCTGGCCGCGTCGCCGAAGACGGCATAGGCCTCATTGGTGGTCTGGCCGTGGAAGTAGCGGTAGTAGATCTGCTGGGCGATCACCGCGAGCCGGAACAGCCCGAACACCTCGTAGAAGCGCCACCGTTCGGGCGTCATGTCGATGCCCGTCTGCGCGCAGTAGTGCTCGACCAGCTCGGCGCGGGTCCACATGCCCGGGGCCGTGGTGGGCTGGCGGCGGAACATCTGGAAGAAGTCGTCGTCGCCGGCCTCCACCCAGTACGCCGTCGCACCGCCGAGGTCCATCAGCGGGTCGCCGAGGGTGGCCATCTCCCAGTCGAGCATGCCGATCACCTTGAGCGGGTCGTCGGCGTCGAGCACGAGGTTGTCGAACCGGAAGTCGTTGTGGATCACGCAGGTGCCGACGTCGGCGGGCTGGTGTTCGTCGAGCCAGGCCATCACGGCCTCGAAGTCGCCGACGTCTTCAGTGCGGGCTGCCCGGAACCGCGTTGACCAGCCGCTCACCTGTCGTGCGACGTACCCCTCGCCCTTGCCGAAGGCGGCGAGGTCGGGGCGGGTGGCGTCGACCCGGTGCAGGTCGATGAGGACGTCGACCGCGTTCCGGCACAACGTGGCGACCTGGTCGGGCGCCAGCGTCAGGTCGTCGGGGAAGTCCTGCCGCAGGATCGTCCCGTCGAGCCTGTCCATCACGTAGAAGTCGGAGCCGAGAACGGACTCGTCGTCGCATAAGCCGACCATCGCCGGCACCAGCGGGAACACGGGCGCGAGCGCCGACTGGATCCGGAACTCGCGGCCCATGTCGTGGGCGCCGGCCGCCTTGCGACCGACCGGGGGCCGCCGCAGGATCAGGTCACGGTCGGGGTAGCGCAACAGGTAGGTGAGGTTGGAGGCACCACCGGGGAACTGGCGCACCTCGGGGTCGGCGGCAACGGTCTCGCGGAACCCGTCTGCGGCATGGGCGCGCAACCATGCGGAGACGGCTGCCACGTCGAAGGAGTCCTCGTCACGAACGGGTCGGGCCGGATTGCCCGCGTCGCTGTCGGTCACGTCATCCCATCTGGTCGAGTCGGGCGGCCTGCTTGCGCATGACGGCGTCGTACGCCGCGCGGTCATTCTGCTTCAGGTCCACCGCACCTCGGGCCGCTTTGTCCGGAATGATGACATCTTCTCCGCGATCCATCCCCTCGAGCACGGCCCGCGCGATGTCATCGGCGGTGAACGGCGAGTTCTCCACGAGCTGTGACATCACCGCGCCGAGCGCGGTGTCGGCGCCCTGCAGGCCGTCCATCAGGTTGGTCCGGAAGTAGGACGGGCACACGACCGAGCAGCGCACGTCGTACGCCGCGAGCTCGTGCCCGGTGGTCTCGCTGAGCGCCACCACGGCCGCCTTGACCGCGTTGTACGACGCCATCCCGGCCGGGTGGACCAGGCCCGCGAGGGAGGCGACGTTGACGATGTGGCCCGAGCGCTGGGCCTTGAACATCGGCACGAACGTGCGCGTGCCACGCACGACACCGAAGAGGTTGATGCGGGTGATCCACTCCCACTCGTCCATCGTGGCGACGTCGAGACGGCCACCACCCGCGACGCCTGCATTGTTGACCAGCACGTCGAGCCCGCCCCACTCGCGCTCGACCCACGCCAGCGCGGCAGCCCAGTCGTCGTCCGACGTGATGTCGAGCTTCAACTCCGCTGGTCGAGTAGGGCGCTCCACCCCCTCCGCTGGTCGAGGAAGGCGCTCCACCCCCTCCGCTGGTCGAGTAAGGCGCTCTGCGCCTGTATCGAGACCCCGCACGTCGAGATCCGTCGCCAGCACCCGGTCCCCCCGGGCGGAAAACGCCGAGACGAGCGCGGCGCCGAGCCCCGAAGCAGCCCCGGTGACCAGCACCCGCCGGCCCGGTCCGGCGCTCATGCGTACTTGCCCAGCTCGAGGCGGGCCACCATGCCGCGGTGCACTTCATCGGGCCCGTCGGCCAGGCGCAGCGAACGGGCCGAGGTCCAGGCCGCGGCCAGCATGAAGTCGTCCGAGAGACCGGCACCGCCGTGGATCTGCATGGCGAAGTCGATGACCTGCTGCGCCATGTTGGGCGCGGCCACCTTGATCTGACTGACCTCCGAGAGCGCGTTGAGCGGGCCGCCCTGGTCGAGCTTCCACGCCGCGTCGAGCACCAGCAGCCGGGTCTGGTCGATGGCGATGCGGGCATCGGCGATGCGCTCGCGGTTGCCGCCCAGGTTGGCGATCGGCTTGCCGAACGCGGTCCTCGCCAGACCCCGTCGGCAGGCGGCTTCGAGGCACGCCTCGGCCAGGCCGATCAGGCGCATGCAGTGGTGCACCCGGCCAGGGCCGAGCCGGCCCTGCGCGATGCCGAAGGCCTCCCCCGACCCGGAGATGATGTTCCCGACCGGCACGCGCACGTCGGTGAACGACACCTCGCCATGACCCAGCGGCTCGTCCTGGATGCCCATCGTGGAGAGCATCCGCTCGACCTTCACGCCTGGGGTGTCACGGGGCACGAGCACCATCGTGTGCCGGTGGTGGCGGTCCGCGTCGGGGTCGGTCAGCCCCATGAACACGATGATCTTGCACTCGGGGTTGCCGATGCCGGTGGTGAACCACTTGGTGCCGTTGATGACGACCTCGTCGCCGTCGACGATCGCGGTGGCCTCCATGTTGGTCGCGTCGGAGGACGCGACTCCGGGCTCGGTCATGCCGAACGCGCTGCGGATCTGACCGTCGAGCAACGGCTCGAGCCACTGCTCACGCTGCTCGCCGGTGCCGTAGCGCAGCAGCACCTCCATGTTCCCGGTGTCGGGCGCATTGCAGTTGAAGACGAGCGGCGCGATCGCGGAGCGCCCGGTCAGCTCCGCGATCGGGGCGTAGTCGACGTTGGTCAGCCCTTCGCCGCCGTCAGTGCCGAAGCGGGCGGCGTACTCCCCCGCGTGCTCCTTGGGCAGGAAGAGGTTCCACAGACCTTGCGCGCGGGCCTTGCCCTGCAGCTCCTTGAGCACGGGCAGCGGCGTCCACGGGTCGCCGGTGCGTCGCAGGTCGGCGAGCTCTCGGTGGTAGTCGCCCTCGATCGGCGTGATCTCGTCACGCATGAACGCGGCCACTCGCGCGGTCAGGTCGGCGGCACGGGGCGTCGGTGAGAAGTCCATGCCGGGAAGGTACCGCGACTGCCATCATGTCCACTATGCGCTCACGTCTCGCGGTCGGCAGGTTCGCCGCCGTACTCCTGCTCGGCCCCGTCCTGATGGGCGTGGCCGGGTGTGGCGGCGACGACCCGACCACCCTCGACAAGGACGAGGAGAAGGCGGCCCGGGCGTTGGCGATCGAGTTCCAGGGCAGGAACCCCACCGACTTCGCCCGCGACGCCGGCATCTGCCTCGGCAAGCGCATGGTCAGCGACCTCGGCACCGCCAAGCTCATCAAGGGCGGTCTGCTGAAGCGGAACCTCACCGTCAACACCGCCCAGGGCGGCCTGACCGACCGCGAGGTCGCCCGTGGGTACGCCGACGCGGTGATCGCCTGCCGCGACGTCCGTGGCGAGATCGAGAGCCGCCGCGACCGCTACCCGAAGGCGACCGACAAGGACATCACTGCGTACGTCGACTGCGTCGAGGCGATCGACGACGACGTGCTGCGCAACGCGATCGTGGCAGCGGCCCTGAAGAGCGACGACTCCACGGTCGCCACCGACTACCTCAAGCAGACCCGCGCCTGCGCCAAGAAGCTGGGCCCACCCAAGGCCCGCTGATGCACGACGGCCCGCCGACCTCGAGGGTCAGCGGGCCGTCGTCAAGCGGGTCTACCAGTCGGGTCAGGCGGGGAAGGACTCGCCCTTCGCCACCATGTCCTTGAGGTACTGCGTCGGCGCGAACTTGTCGCCGTACGCCGCGGCCAGCTCCTCGGCACGCTTGACGAACGCGGACAGGCCGATCTCGCCGTCCGCGCCCTGGTAGCCGGTCATGAACTGGGCGGCACCGCCGGTGTTGGCCGGGAAGCCGATGCCCATGATCGAGCCGATGTTGGCGGCGGCCGCCGAGGTGATGACGTTCTCCTCGAAGGTCTTCGCGGTCTCGAGGGCCTCGATGAAGAGCATCCGGTCCTTGATGTCCTGGAGCGGGATCTGCTCCTCGGCCACCGGGAACGTCTCGGCGAGACCGGACCAGAGGCCCTGGCGCTTGCCGTCGACGTACTCGTAGAAGCCGGCACCCTTGAGGCGCGAGGGACGACCGGCCTCGATCATCGTGTTGATGACGGCACCGGCGGGGTCCGGGCCCGGGTCGATGCCGGCCTTCTCGGCGGCCTCGACGTTCGCCTTGCGGATCTTGACCATCAGCTCCATGTTGAGCTCGTCGCTGATCTGCAGCGGGCCGACCGGGAAGCCGGCCTGCGTGGCGGCGCGCTCCAGCGAGACCGGGTGCACGCCCTCGCCGAGCATGGCCAGGCCCTCGTTGATCTGGGTGCCGATGACGCGCGAGGTGTAGAAACCACGGCTGTCGTTGACCACGATCGGGGTCTTCTTGATCTGCTGCACGACGTCGTAGGCCTTGGCCAGGGCCTCGTCGGAGGTCTCCTTGCCGCGGATGATCTCGACGAGCGGCATCTTGTCGACGGGGCTGAAGAAGTGCAGCCCGATGAAGTCGGCGGGCCGGCTGATGCCCTCGGCCAGCTCAGTGATCGGCAGGGTCGAGGTGTTCGAGCACAGCAGCGCGTCGGGGTTGACGTGCTCGATGATCTCGCCGAACACCTTGGCCTTGAGCGACGGGTCCTCGAAGACGGCCTCGATGACCAGGTCGCAGCCCTTGAGCGCGGCCGGGTCGGCGGTGGCGGTGATGCGACCGAGCAGCTCGGCCTTCTTCTCCTCCGTGGACTTGCCGCGCGCGATCGCCTTGTCGAGCAGCTTCTCGGAGTAGGCCTTGCCCTTCGCGGCGTTCTCGTCGGAGACGTCCTTGAGCACGACCTCCATGCCGGCACGGGCACAGGAGTAGGCGATGCCGGCGCCCATCATGCCGGCACCGAGCACGCCGACCTTGGTGGCCTTGAAGCGCTCGAAGCCGTCGGGGCGCAGCGAACCGGAGTTGATCGCCTGCAGGTCGAAGAAGAAGGCCTGGATCATGTTCTTCGAGCCCTGGTTGACGATCAGGTTCGTCAGGTAGCGGGACTCGATGCGCGACGCGGTCTCGAAGTCGACCTGCGCGCCCTCGACGGCCGCGGAGAGGATCGCCTTCTGGGCCGGGTAGTCGGCACCCTTGAGCTGCTTGCGCAGCAGCGCCGGGAAGGCCGGGAGGAACGCGGCCAGCTTCGGGTTGGACGGCGTACCGCCGGGCATCTTGTAGCCGGCACGGTCCCACGGGTTCGAGGCGGCGTCGGCGTTTTCCTTGTTGTCCAGGATCCACGCCCTGGCCGCGGGGAGCAGGTCGTCCTGGGTGGCGACGACCTCGTCGACCAGGCCCTTCTCCTTCGCGGCGGCCGGGCTGAACTGCGGGCCCTGGAGCAGCACGTCCATCAGGCCGGACTGGATGCCGAGCATGCGGACGACGCGGGTGACGCCGCCGCCGCCGGGCAGCAGGCCGAGCGAGGCCTCGGGCAGCCCGATCTTGTAGGAGCCGTCGACGGCGATGCGGTGGTTGGCGGCCAGGCAGATCTCGAGGCCACCGCCGAGCGCGGCGCCGTTGATGGCGGCGACGACGGGGCGGGGGTAGGTCTCGAGCTTGCGCAAACCGGCCTTGATCTCCTCGGCGGCGGCGAAGATCTCGGCCGCGTCGTCCTTGGTGGTCTTGACCATGTTCTTCAGGTTGCCACCGGCGAAGAAGGTCTTCTTCGCCGAGGCGATCACGACGCCGGTGACGTCGTCGACCTCGGCGTACAGGCGCTCGACGGCCGCGGCCATGGAGTCCTTGTAGAGGTCGTTCATCGTGTTGGCGCCCGCGGTCGGGTCGTCCAGGGTGAGCGTGACGATGCCGTCTGAGTCGCGCTCGTAGCGCACGGCGCTCTGGGTCTGGGTGTCAGTCATTTCAGGTCCTGTTCCGGAAGTCGTGGCGAGGTCAGACGAGTTCGACGATGGTGGCGATGCCCATGCCGCCGCCGACGCAGAGCGTGGCGAGGCCGCGCTTCTTGTCGCGGCGCTCGAGCTCGTCGATCAGGGTGCCGAGGATCATCGCGCCGGTCGCACCGAGCGGGTGGCCCATCGCGATCGCGCCACCGTTGACGTTGGTGATGTCGTGGCTGATGCCCATGTCGCGCATGAAGCGCATGGCGACCGCGGCGAACGCCTCGTTGATCTCGAAGAGGTCGATGTCCTTCGCCTCGAGGCCGGCCTTGGCCAGGGCCTTGCGGGCGGCGGGGGCCGGACCGGTGAGCATGATCGTCGGGTCTGCGCCCGAGACGGCGGCGGAGATGATGCGGGCCCGCGGCGTGAGTCCGAGGTCCTTGCCGACCTGCTCGGTGCCGATCGCGATCAGCGAGGCGCCGTCGACGATGCCGGAGCTGTTGCCGGCGTGGTGGACGTGGTTGATCTTCTCGACCCAGTGGTACTTCTCGAGCGCGACGTCGTCGAAGCCGGCGTCCGCACCGATGCTGGCGAAGCTCGGCTTGAGGCCCGACAGGCTCTCGACCGTGGTGCCGGGGCGGATGAACTCGTCCTTCTCGAGGACGGTCAGGCCGTTGATGTCCTTGACCGGGATGACCGCACCGTCGAAGTAGCCGTTGGCCTGGGCCTTGGCCGCACGGGCCTGAGACTCGGCGGCGAACGCGTCGACGTCCTCGCGGTTCCAGCCCTCGAGGGTGGCGATCAGGTCGGCGCCGATGCCCTGAGGCACGAAGCCGGTGGCGAGTGCGGTGGACGGGTCCATCGCCCAGGCGCCGCCGTCGGAGCCCATCGGCACCCGGCTCATCGCCTCGACGCCGCCGGCCAGGATCAGGTCTTCGAAACCGCCGCGCACGCGGGAGGCAGCCTGGTTCACGGCCTCGAGGCCCGACGCGCAGAAGCGGTTGAGCTGTACGCCGGCCACGGTGTCGGGCAGACCGGCCTTGAGCGCGGCGGTCTTGGCGATGTCGCCGCCCTGGTCACCGATCGGCGAGACCACGCCGAGCACGACGTCGTCGATGCGGTTGGGGTCCAGGTTGGGGTTGCGCTCCTGGACCTCCTTGAGCAGCCCGGCAGCGAGGTCGACCGGCTTCACCTCGTGGAGTGAGCCGTTCGCCTTGCCCTTGCCGCGCGGCGTACGAATGTGGTCGTACACGAATGCTTCAGCCATGACCGTCCCTGATTCCTGTGATGTCTGATGGTGTGCGCGGCGAGTCAGCCACCGCACTCCTTGATTGTGACACTATTACTGTCATGGTGGTCAAGGAAGACCACTGTGATCCGGATCATGGGCAACAGGACGGTGTCGAATGGACGAGTCGGTCGATTCCCTCAAGGAGTTGATGACGCTCGACGAGCTGTGCAAGCGCATCGGCATGAGCGTGCGCAACGTGCGCTTCTACACGACCCGCGGGCTCGTTCCGTCGCCGATCCGTCGCGGCCGTTCGGGCTACTACACCGCCGACCACGTGGCGCGTCTCGAGCTGGTCTCCGAGCTCCAGGCCCACGGCTTCACGCTCGCCGCGATCGAGAAGTACGTCGCCAAGATCCCCGACGACGCACCGCCGGCCACGGTCAGCCTGCATCGCGCTCTGCTCGCGCCATGGATGGCCGAGCATCCCGAGCGAGTCACGATGGCCGAGCTCGAGGAGCATGCCGGGCGCGCGTTGTCCGCGGACGACCTCGAGGGCCTGGGTGCGCTCGGCGTCCTCACGTCCGTCGGCAAGGGGCGCTACGACGTGGCACTTGCGCACCTCGACGCGGGGTTGCGGCTGATTCGCTTCGGCTACCCCTCCGAAACCGCCTCCGCCATGGGGGACATCTACGCCCGGCACGCCCAGGCGGTCGCGGCCGACATGCTCGAGCACTTCCGCACCGTGCTCTGGCCGGCGTACCGCAAGTCGGGTGCGAGCGACGAGGACCTGACCGAGGCCGTGGAGCTGCTCAAGCCGCTCTCCATCGCCGCGCTCGTGTCGGCGTACGAACGCGCGGTCAACGAGCAGATGCGCGAGGAGATCGCGCGCCGGACCGAATAGTCGGTCAGCCGAGCGCGTAGCGGCGCGAGGCCTCGACGATGCCGGCGACGACCTCGACCTCGGCCTCGGTGCGCGGCCCGTAGACCAGCACGAACCCGGGCGACTTGCGGGTGCCGGCATGCATGTGCGGCTGGGCCCAGCCCTGGGCGATCGCGTCGGCGGCGAGGTCGGCCGGCAGGGTCAGGTGCAGGGACGTGTCGTAGAGCGGGTGCAGGTGCGCGAACTCGTTGTCCTCGGCGACCACGAAGGCCTCGGCCGGTCCGGCGGCGTCGGCCAGGAAGAAGGCGCGCGAACCGGGTACGGCGACCTGGGACTCGCCGACGCTGACACCCTCGGCCCGCGTGATCCGGTCGAACAGTGCCGTCTGGAGCTCGTGCGGCGACTGGTCGGAGAACTGCTGCTGCGGGTAGGCCCAGCTCACCAACGGGCGCGCGCCGACCCGCGCCGGAAGGCCCTCGGGCAGGGTCGGCCAGGACACGGTCTCCGCCCGGCCCACGAGTGCCGCGCCGACGGTCTCGAGGTGGTGCAGGCGGCGCGACAGCCAGTCAGCCAGCTCGGCGACGGTCTCGTGGGAGATCACGTGGCCGCCGGGGTCGCGGCGGGCCAGGGTGGCCGAGCCGGAGTCGCCGGTCAGGTAGTCCCACGTGCGCCGGGTCAGGTCGGCGGGAATCACGAAGTCCTGCTCACCGTGCACGAGGAAGACCGGCAGGCCGGCCAGGTGTGCGACGTCGACCGGCAGGCCGGCATCCCACGGCAGCGTGCCGTTGAGCACGGCCACGCCGGCGAAACGCGCGGGGTCGCTGAGCACGAGGCCGCCGGCGAAGGCCGCGCCACCGCTGAAGCCGATCGGGATCACCGGGCGTCCGGCGGGAGCAACCTCGTCGAGCCACTTGCGGAACCAGGCAATGGTCTCGGCCAGCGACTCCTCGACGGGCCGGCCGATGCCACGGTTCTCGAACCAGGCGTAGCCGCCGCCCTCGGTGATCGGGGCACGCACCGCGGCGTACGCCGGGCCTTCGGGCAGCTGCTCGGAGAGCGCGAGGATCGACGACTCGTCGGCTCCGCGGCCGTGCAACAGCACCACGAGGGGGGCGGTGACGTCGGTGGATCCGGCAACGGTGACGACGGGTGCCTCAAAGCTCATCTGGTGATTCCTCGTTCTCTGCGCGACGACGATCCGGACGTCCGGACCCGGGGGTCAGGTTACGCGGCCCTGACGCTGCCGCCACGAGAGGTGCACAGGGTGAACGCCCAGGCGCTCACCCGGGCGGGGCTGCGAAGATGCTTGCGTGACTGCGAAGAAGATCGCCTACCAGGGCGAGCCCGGCGCCAACTCCGACATCGCCGTACGCGACGTCTTCCCTGACGGCGACCCCCTGCCCTGCGCGTCTTTCGAGGACGCCTTCGACGCCGTCCAGCAGGGTGCCGCCGACCTGGCGATGATCCCGATCGACAACTCCAGCAACGGCCGGGTGGCCGACATCCACCACGCGCTCCCGGACTCGGGGCTGCACATCGTCGGCGAGTACTTCCTGCCGATCCACTTCCAGCTCCTCGCCGTTCCCGGCGCCACCCGCGAGTCGATCAAGACCGTGCACAGCCACATCCACGCACTCGGTCAGTGCCGCCGGATCATCCACGAGCTCGGCGTGAAGCCGGTGATGGCCGGTGACACGGCCGGGTCCGCACGCGAGGTGGCCGAGAGCGGCGACCCGACCCGCGCGTCCCTGGCCACGGCTCTCGCCGGCGAGATCTACGGCCTCGAGACGCTGGCCACCGACGTCGAGGACGAGGAGCACAACACCACCCGCTTCGTGGTGCTCGGGCGCGAGTACGTCGTACCCCCGGTCTCGGACGAGCTGACCGTGACCACCTTCGTCTTCCGGGTCCGCAACCTGCCTGCGGCGCTCTACAAGGCGCTCGGTGGGTTCGCCACGAACGGGGTGAACATGACCAAGCTCGAGTCCTACATGGTCGACGGCGAGTTCAGCGCCACCGTCTTCCTGGCCGACGTCGAGGGGCACCCCGAGCAGCCGGCACTGGCGCGGGCCTTGGAGGAGCTGGAGTTCTTCACCAACGAGATCCGCATCCTCGGGGTCTACCCCGCGCACCCGTTCCGGGCCCAGCGGTAGGTCATCGGCGGTGCTCGAGGCGGCGCTGGCGTGGGCGGCCGACGCGTTGGGGTGCCCTCTGGCTCGCGCCGAGCAGCTCGCCGGCGGGATGACGTCGACCATGCTGGCCCTGACCGACTCGTCCGGTCGTGAGTCGGTCCTGCGCCTGACGACGGAGGAGCCGTGGCGGACGCACGGCAGCGACCTCACCCTGCGTGAACGCGCGGCGCAGGTCGCCCTCGCCTCGAGCGTCGTACCGGCCCCGACGAGCATCGCGGTGGGATTCACTGCCGGAGTCGCGGCTCACCTGATGACGCGCGTTCCGGGCACACCGACGACTCGCGTCGACGCTGCCGCGGTGGACGCCATGGCGTCGATGCTGGCGACGATCCACGACCTCCGGCCGGCCGAGCCGTTCCGCGACTTCCAGTCGTGGGCGTGGGAGGCGAAGTGGGTGGTCCCACCGTGGACACGGCACCCCGACTCGTGGCGCCGAGCCTTCGACCTGCTGACCGCCGGTTCACCGCCGTTCGAGCCGACGTTCCTCCACCGGGACTTCAGCCACCGCAACCTGCTCTGGACCGACGGCTCGATCTCGGGCGTCGTCGACTGGGTGGAGACCTCGACCGGCCCGGCCTGGCTCGACGCGGCCCATGCCGCGACCAACCTGGCCATGGCCTTCGGGCCCTCCCCTGCCCGTGGGTTCATGAAGGCGTACGCCGGGCTGACCGGCCGCACTCCGGACACCCACTGGCTGGTGATGGACGCTGTCGGATTCCTCCCACCGCCCGGGCGGGAGCCGATGTTCGGCTCCGCGACCGAGCTGGCCAGGCTCGACGCGTGGCTCGACGAAGTCGTGCGCTGAGGGTGTCCCCCTCACCGGCACAGGAGCCCGACGAGTCGACACCAGGCGTCCGGTCACGCTCAAGGGGGAGGCTCAGCGGTAGGCCGACTCGCCGGTGACGGCCTGGCCGATGATCAACTGGTGCACCTCACTGGTGCCCTCATAGGTCAACACCGACTCCAGGTTGTTCGCATGC
>NZ_LMFI01000001.1 GCF_001426745.1 Nocardioides sp. Root140 | reverse complement strand
GCCTCTCTATCASCTGATATGTAGCTGCTTCCTGTCAAGAGGCAGGGTGAGGCGCCCGTCCCGGTGGTCCCGGGGCGGGCGCCTCTGGTTTCGTCGAGGTGTTGGTGGTGAGCGTGTCGTTGGCGACGCGCGGTCAGACTGATATGCGCGGGTTGGTTACCGCAGGACGGGCTTGTTCGGCAGGAGCAGTCCGCTTGTCTAGAGTCGAGCGTCGCCCAGCAGGACCGGGCTGCTCATAGCTGAATCGCGGGTCACTCCACGCGCTGCTTCCACCACGTTCTTCGACGAAACCGGTCTGTGGGGTCAGTCCTCGAGCACGGCCAGGGACCAGCACCAGCCGGCCAGTTCGCGCGCGATCGCGACGTTGGCGATCACGTGCCGTTTGCGGCGTTGGTTGAACCTGGCCCAGCGTTGGTGCAGTCGCGTGTTGCCGGCATCGCCACGGGCACGAGCAGCTGGGGACGCGAGTTCCCACCGATCGCGCATGGTCTTGCCCGCGACGTAGCGTGCCCGGTGGTGCCAGGCAGCCTCAACCAGCAACCTGCGTACGTGGGTGTTGCCGGTCTTGGTGATCGATCCCTGCACCCGTGATTGGCCCGAGGAGTATTCGGATGGCACGAGCCCGACGAAGGACCCGATGGTGTTGCCGGTGAACCGGTGCCAGTCGCCGACCTCGACGGCCAACGCGAACCCGGTCAACGTGCTGACCCCGCGCAGGCAACCAAGGCGCCGCACCATCGGGGTGAACTCTGAGTCTGCGGCCATGGCCGTGATCGCTTGATCGAGCCGGTCGCGGCGGGCCCTGACCGTCAGCACCGCATCGAAGTCGGATTCGAAGGTCATCTGCAACGCCGGTCCGTCGAAGCGTTGCCGGCGCAGCCACGCCTCGTGCGCGCCGGTCCACGCCTTCCCGTCGGAGTACACGATCCCTTGCCGCAACAGGAGCTTGGACAATCGGTGCCGGGCGCGCATCAGGTCGCCGCGTGCGTCTTCACGGGCGCGGACCAGGTCGCGGGCGTTCTCTTGCTCAACGCTGGGGATCGACACGGACGTGTACTCATCGAGCCGCAGTAGCCGTGCCAGGTGCAGGGCGTCCTTGGCGTCGGTCTTGACCCGGTCTCCGCTGGGGCGCTGCAACTTCGATGGCGCGACGACCTCGCACCGTATCCCCGCCGCGGTCAAGGATCGGGACAGACCGAAGCCTGTTGGTCCGGCCTCATAGGCCACCGCGACCGGGCCGTGCAGTCCGTTCAGCCAGGACCGGATGTGTTCGTGTGATGGGGTCAAACGGGTCTGGACGAGTTCGCCCGTGACGCCATCGATCGCTGCGGCAACAACAGATCGTGCGTGCACGTCGAGCCCAACGCTCGTACGCTCGGTAAACACCGGGGCCTCCCACAATTGTCGGATAGGCCGAGCAGGCGGCCCCTGCTCGGTAACCCACGAATCTTGTGAGTGAGGCCCCGGCCCGCAACCCCGCCGACTACGACGGGGTCACGTCATACCGTCTAAGCCGAGCAGGCGGCCCCTGCTCGGTAACCCACGAATCTTGTGAGTGAGGCCCCGGCCCGCAACCCCGCCGACTACGACGGGGTCACGTCATACCGTCTAGAGCGATACGGTCGAGGCACCACACGCTCACGAGGGAGGACGACATGTTCAAGCTCATCAAGGTGCTGTTCTGGATCGCCATCGGCTACGTGCTCGGGGCCAAGGCCGGTCACGAACGCTACGAGCAGATCGCCCGGGCCGCGGGCAAGGTTCGCCAGAGTCCGCCGGTGCAGGCCGGAGTCGCCAAGGCCGAGGAGACCGTGCGGGCGCAGGCCCCGGTCGTGAAGGAGAAGGCGGCCCACGTCGCCAGCGCCGCGGCGGAGAAGCTGCCGTTCGGACACTCCGAGCCCGGCGGCGCGCACCTCGCGCCCGACGCCGGCTCCAACGGTCTGGGCACCAACGGAACCGGCTCCTGACACCCACGTGACCGAGCTGCTGCCGCATCCGCTGACCGGGCAACCGTTCGGCTCGCCGGTGCCGCCCGGCACCGGCTGGCCCGACGACCCCGCGTCGCCCGACACGGAGGTCGCCCACACCGCCGACGACGTACAGCTCGATGCGCGGGTCTCGGTGTGTGCGGCGTGCCCGCGCCTGGTCACCTGGCGTGAGGACGTCGCGCGTGACAAGCGGGCCAGCTTCGCCGACCAGCCCTACTGGGGCAGGCCGATCGCGGGTTGGGGCGAGGAGCACCCGGGGATCGTGATCGTCGGCCTGGCCCCGGCGGCCAACGGCGGCAACCGGACCGGCCGCATCTTCACCGGCGACCGTTCGGGGGACTGGCTGTTCGCCGCACTGCATCGCGTCGGGCTCGCGGCCCAGGCCACCTCCGAGCACGCCGGCGACGGACAGCGGCTGATCGGTGCGCGCATGGTCGCGACCGTGCGGTGCGCCCCGCCGCAGAACCGGCCGACCACCCAGGAGCGCACCACCTGCTCACCGTGGATCGAGCGCGAGATCGAGCTCCTGGCGCCGTCGGTCAAGGTGGTCGTCGCGCTGGGCGGCTACGGCTGGGACGCGACGCTGCGGTCGTTCCGTGCGGCCGGCTTCGACGTACCGAAGCCGAAGCCGAAGTTCGGCCACGGCGCGGAGGCCACTCTCGGCGCCGGGTCCGCCCGCGGCGACGGCGTCACCCTGCTGGGCTGCTTCCATCCCAGCCAGCAGAACACGTTCACGGGTCGGCTGACCGAGGAGATGACCGACGCGGTGCTGGCCCGGGCCAAGGAGCTGGCCGGCGAGTGAGTGGGCGGGGCGCGGGTCCGGCAGAATGGGCGCCGTGACTCTCCACGCCATCACCGTCCTCGGCCACGACCGCCCCGGCATCATCGCCGAGACCACCGCAATCCTCGGCGGACTCGGGCTGAACCTCGAGGACTCCTCGATGACCCTGCTGCGCGGCCACTTCGCGATGACGCTGATCAGCGCGGGCGACGCCGACGTCGACACGGTCGAGGCGGCGCTGGCGTCGCTGGCGTCCGGCGGCGACCTCACGGTGTCGGTGCGCGAGCTCCCGGTCGAGAGGGTCGCGGACCTGGCTGGTACGTCGTGGGTGCTGAGCGTGCACGGCGGAGACCGCCCCGGCATCGTGTCGTCGGTGGTGTCCCGGGTCGCCGAGGTGGGCGGCAACATCACCGACCTGACCACGCGATTGGCCGGAGACCTCTACGTCCTGGTCGCCGAGGTGGACCTGCCGAAGGACGTCGACTCCGACGCACTGCTGGTGTCGCTGCGGGAGACCGCCGCCGAGCTCGGGGTGGGCGTGAGCCTGCACGAGGTCGAGGCCGACGAGCTGTGAGCTCGGCGGAACTCAACGACGACGTCGCCGCCTGGACCGAGTCCTCGCTGGCTGTCGAGGGGCGCGTGCTCGAGGTGGTCACCGCCCCGGCGTCCGTGCTCTCCACCGTCGGCGCCGACGTCGACCCGACCGCGCCCGAGATCGTGCAGCTGGCCGCCGACCTGGTCGCCACGATGCGGGTCTCGCCCGGCTGCGTCGGCCTGGCCGCGCCCCAGGTGGGGGAGTCGGTCAAGGTCTTCTGCGTCGACGTCTCCGAGCACCCCAAGACCCGCGACCACCACGGCACCTTCGTGCTGTGCAACGCCGAGGTCGTCGAGTCCTCCCGCAACGAGAAGGCCCGCGAGGGCTGCATGAGCGTCCCCGACTTCACCGGTGACGTGAAGCGGGCGACGCGGGTCGTCGTACGCGGGCAGCTGCCGGGGACCGGCGAGACGGTGACCCTGCGCGCCAACGCCTTCGAGGCGCGTGCGCTGCAGCACGAGATCGACCACTGCGACGGCCTGCTGTTCCTGGACCGGGCCGCCGGCGCGCACGCCATCCACGCCCGCAAGACCTACTTATAGTCGGGACCCGGGAGCCCCCGTATCCCAACTGGCAGAGGAAGAGGTCTTAAAAACCTTTCAGTGTGGGTTCGAACCCCACCGGGGGTACGTCAGATCGACCGGCCGGCCCGCTCGGCCGCGGCTTGCGCCGCCGACCGACCACGATCGTGCACACGTCGAGCTGTGACCACGATTTCGCGAATTCCTGCGTCACAACAGCCCACCTGCATGATCGTGGTCGCTCAGCAGCCGACCGCGTCGGCCCGAGGTCAGTGCAGCAGGCCCTCGAGGAGCGGTACGACGGCGGTGCCCTCGTCGCGCTGCCCTCGGTGGAGTCGCGCGATCTGAGCGCTCGTCAGGCGAGCAGGCGGGAGAGCGTCGCCTCGATCTCGCTCGTGAGCATGAAGAGATCGCGCTCTTCGGCGCCAGCGGTGAATGGGTGGAAGCCGAATCTCTCCCAGAATGCCTTCGCCTCTGAGTCAAGGGCGTGGACCACCACCGCTCGGCAGGCCGCGGTGCGGTTGGCTTCGGTCGCTTTCGTCAGAAGCAATCGGACGAGCATGGTGCCCAAGCCCAGCCCGCGATGCCGTTGATCGACGGCAAGCCGCCCGCAGAGGAGCGCGGGGATGGGATCGAGGCGTCCCGACTGCAATTTCTTGGGAGCCTGATCGAGGACGACGCCCGTCATGGACATCGCGACGTAGCCAACGACGCGGTATTCGCTGTCAGCGAGAACCCACGTGCGGGCGGTGTTTCCGCGGTCGCTCTGACCAGCCTGATGGCGCAGCCAGTGATCGAGACTGGTGGCGCCGGAGTCAAGAAAGGTCCGGTCATGCTTGCCGTCGAGCAGAGCCGGGCGCCTGAGTTCAGTCAAGCCAGTCCACCTTCGGGCTGCGCTGCAGAGCATCGAGGAGCCGGTCGTTGACTGTCGCTGGCGCCTCGAGGGCATCAAGGAAAGCTTCCGCGGCCTCGGCCTTGAGATTGATCAGTGCCCGGTCGGCGAGAATCTCATCGGCCCGTTGAATCGCTGCCTGCAGAACGAAGGAACTCAGGTTGAGGTGAGCCGCCTCGGCAGCGGACTCCAAGTGGTGCTTCGCCGCGGGGGCTACTCGCAGTTGCAGGCGTTCTTCCTTTGTCTGACTCATGTACTCACAATGGCAGTACGAGTTGGGAAAATCAAGGGCACCTCCTCGCTCAGCTCAGCGGCCCAGGTCCTCGAGCAGCGGTACGACGGCAGCGGCCGGCGGCAACGCGTTGACCTCGGCCTGGACGCGCTGTGCGGCGGAGCGGAAAAGGTCGTCGTTGAGCACGTCGTCGACCGTGTCGGCGAGGTCGGATGCGGTGACCTCGACCGCGTCGAGCTCGACGGCCACGCCCATCGCCACGGCCTGCTCGGCGTTGTGCGGCTGGTCAGCGCCCAGGGGCAACAGCACCGACGGCAGCCCGTGGGAGAGCGCGCCCATCAGGCTGCCCGAGCCGCCGTGCGAGATCACGAGGTCGCAGGTCGGCAGCACCCTGGCTTGAGGCACGAACCGCTCGATCCGCACGTGGGGCGGCTGCGGTCCGAAGGAAGCGGGGTCGAGCTTGCTGCCGACGGTGACGACCACGTCGGCGTCGACCTTGCTCAGCCCGGCCAGCACCCGCTCGATCAGGTCACCCGACGCGCCACCCATGACCGTGCCCAGGGTGAAGTAGACCTGCGGCCTGGGGTGACGGACTCGTACCCGCACTGGATCGCCGGGTCGGTAGAGGAAGGCATCGGCCGGCAGCGGATGCTCGGGGTGACGCAGGCTCGCCAGGAACGGCGAGAGCACCAACGCGCCGTGAAGCCGTTCGAGCCCGGGGTCTGCGGGAAGTCCGTGCTCGGCACGCACCTCATCGAGCACCGGCGCCACCAGGTCGCGGCGCAGCAGCGCGCCCGAGGCGAGCACCAGCACCGTCGCGCACGGCACCCCGCAGCGCTCGGCGGCGACCGCGGAGCCGAAGTCGGCCTCGTCACGCACCACGACATCGGGCACGAACTCGCCGATGATCTCGCGCAGTGCGGTCGCATGCCGGCGCGCGCCCCTACCGGCGAAGTTGTCGGCGAACTCGCGCTCGGCGGCTTCGCGGTCGGCCGGCTCGAGGGGAGAGTCGTCGCGCAAACCGGCGTTCGGGTCTCCGCCTGGTGGGTGGGGATCGCTGGTGCCGAAGGCGGTGAACCCGGCGCCATGGATGACGTCCAGCAGCTTGCCCGACCCGGCGACTGCCACCGTGTGGCCGGCTGCCTCGGCAGCGCGGGCGATCGGGACGAGCGGCCAGAAGTGGCCCTGTCCGCCGATGAACGTGAAGAGGATCCGCATCCCGGCCAACCTACTCCCGGGGCCCCCGTTGGTTGAGGAGGTCACCGCGCCTTCGTTGGTTGAGGAGGTCGCCGCACCCTCGCTGGTTGAGGAGGTCGCCGCGCCCTCGTTGGTTGAGGAGGTCGCTCTGCGACCGTCTCGAAACCAAAATCCGCTCGGGTTTGGCGCCGGCGTACTCTGGGTAACGAGTCTTTCGGGTGGGCAGGGGGTCTACTACAAGGAGGACAGCCGTGAGCGAAGTCTTCGGTCTGTTGCTGACATTCGCCCTGTTTCTCGGCGTCATGGGGCTCACCTTCCAGGCGTACGGCGAGTGGGCCCGCCGCAAGAGGTAGCTACTCCACGCTCCACTCGATCGCCGGTGCCCGCACGCGTGCGCAACGCGGGCAGCCATAGTCGTCGGTGAGGTGGACCCGCGCCACGAGCACGCGGTCTGCGTCCTTGTCAGCGACCGAGACCAGCGCCGCATCGATGTCGCCGACCATCAGCTTGGCCCGGCGGAACATGACCCACTCGCCGTCCGACACGTCGCCCCACGTCAGGTAGAGGAAGCGCTCGCCGCGGCGACCGTGCACGGCGTCGCCACGCCAGTCCGGGCCGTCGTCGGTGGGCACCACGCGTACGTCGAGCTCCCAGCTCGCCTCGCGCGCGTCACCCCGCACCGGCTGGTGGGGGAGCCGACCCACCTGCACCGCCACGTGCACGTTCGGGTGCTCGGCGTACGCCCGGCCCGGCAGGTGGTGGCCCTCGATCCGCACGCGCATGCCTCGATCCTCCCCGCTGGTTGATGAGGCGCGCCAGCGCCGTCTCGAGACCAAGCGTGATACCAACAGAACACCAGCCTCATCAGGAACATTCGACGCAGGCCATTCGTTTTCACTCATGCAGGCAGCCCCTAGACTGAAGATGCACGTGGGAGTCGTCAGAGCGACGGCACCGCCCGGCCTCCAAGGAGGAGACCACCATGAAGAGCAACAACCCGGTGTTCAACCGCTCGCCCGAGTTCAACGGGCAGGCCAACGCCTATGGCAACCAGACCTACGCCGGCAACGGCCAGACGTACCCGGGCTACGGCCAGCAGCCCGTCTCCGATCCGTCGCAGTGGGGCACCGGTGCGCCGGGGCAGACCGGCTACGGACAGGGCCAGGTCGACCAGGGCCGCATGACGATCGACTCGGTCGTGCAGAAGACCGCGATCTCGCTGGGCCTGGTCATCGTGACCGCGCTCGCGACGTGGATCCTCACGCCCGAGATCAAGGACAACGCCAACCTGACGCAGAGCGACCTCAACCAGCTCATTGCCGCAGTGACGATCGGTAGCCTCGGCGCCTTCGCACTGTCGATGGTCAACTCCTTCAAGCGCAGCGTCAGCCCGGCCCTCGTGCTGCTCTTCTGTGCCTTCGAGGGTGTCGCCCTCGGCGGCCTCAGCAAGCTGTTCGACGCCCAGTTCGGTCAGGGCGTGGTCAGCGGAGCCGTGATCGGCACCTTCGCTGCCTTCGCCGGCACGCTCGCTGCCTACAAGTTCTTCAACATCAAGGTTGGCGCGAAGTTCCAGAAGTTCGTGATCGCAGCTGTCTTCGGCATGATCGGGCTTTCGCTGATGGAGCTCGTGCTGGGCATGTTCGGTGCCCAGATCGGTCTGTTCGGCGTCAGTGGCCTCGGCATGATCACCGCCTTCGCCGGCCTGATCCTCGGTGTGTTCATGCTGATCATGGACTTCGACTTCGTGGAGAAGGGCGTCGCCGCCGGTCTCCCCGAGAAGGAGTCGTGGCGCGCGGCGTTCGCGATGACCGTGAGCCTGGTCTGGATCTACACCAACCTGCTGCGCATCCTGGCCTTCTTCAGCCAGGACTGACCCAGGTCTGACACCCCAGTTCCGCCACGGCGGATCTTCGCGAGGCGCTCCCCAATTTGGGGAGCGCCTCGTTGCATTTAGTGGGCCTACCCACTTCGGGCCACCCCGGTCTAGTCCATACGGGTGGTCTCTGTGGACAAGAGGGCCTAAATAGGGGGTTTCACGTATCTGGCTCTCCGTGGGCACCTAATGTCCGTTTTGGCCGGGGGATGGCCGGAGACCAAGGGGTGGGCAGATGTGTGGGGAACACAAACGAGCACGCACGCGCGATGAGCGCGGTGCGGCTGCCGTCGAATTCGCGCTCGTCTCGGTGCTGCTGCTGATGCTGCTCTTCGGCATCATCCAGGCTTCCGTCTACTTCTGGTCATACCAGACCGGCGCCAACGCGGCGCGAGAGGGAGCGAGGCGGTACGCCGTTGCACCATGCGGCGCCGAAGCCGCCAACGACCAAAAGGTGAAGGACTTCGTGGGCGGGGCCGCGAGCGGAACCATCGCGGTGTCCCACAGCTTTGTGAAGAGCTCGGGCAACACCGGAGCCGGGCGAGAAACCGGCGATCAGGTGACAGTCATCGTCACCTACTCGGCTCCATCCATCGGCGGATTCCTCCCCGCTTTCCCAGCCGTGACCAAGAAAGCCTCCGCTCGGGTTGAAGACGTCCAGGACTGCTCATGAAGCGCCTGCTGGGGTTCGACCGGCTGCGAGACGACCGCGGTGCAACGGCGGTGCTCTTCGCCCTGCTGTCCCTCGTTCTCTTGGGCGCCAGCGCCATGGCTGTCGACGTCGGGCAGGTCTATGCCAAGCGATCTTCACTGCAAAGCGCAGTGGACCAGGCCGTGCTCGCCGCCGCGGCCGAGTTGAATGGCACGAACACCTGTAGTTCCGGTGCCGTCGACGCTGCAACGAAGTACCTGCGGGACAACTGGATCGACAACTCCGGCGACCCCATCAATGTCGACCTGACCGGATCGCCGAGCGACCCCACCGGATTCATCAAGTGCACCGGCTGGAACGTGAAGTTGTGGGCGCCGGACGCGACAGTGGAGTTCGGCTTGGCCAAGGCAGTCACCAACGTCACCGGCGTTGAGGTGCCCGCCTACGCCGAGGCCGGAGTCTACTCTCCGGCTACGGGCGTGATGCCTGCGTTCGCGGTCTCAGGCTGTGACTACGGCCCGCAGACCCTACTCGATCCGCCCGGTGGCCACGAGACGGTCTACGTTCCGGCACTTCCCGAGAGCACGGGCGCATTCGTGCCCTATCCGGACGTGAACCTGAACGCGGCGCCGGGTGGTGTCAACCCGCAGGTGATCACGCTGAACCAGTTCAGCGCGCTCGACATCTACGCTTCCGCGAACCCGCAGAACAAGAGCCTGGTCGGAGTGAACGCGATCTCGTTCTCCACCGAGGACGGGTCGATCGTGAAGATACCGATCACAGCCTCGCCGGTGCCGTTCACCGTCACCGCGGGACAGATCCACCTCACCGAGATCCCCTCCACGGTGCGCAGCGTCGAGAAGGTGTGGTGGGTGCGAGTCTCGAGGGACAACGGAGCCCACTGGAGTTCCCCGCAGACCGCACTGCCGCTCAGGGTCGGCGACCCCCTGCTGGAGTGCGCGGGGGCGAGCAATGAGGGGAACTTCGGCACGATCGACTTGCCGCACCTCGACCCGAGCGCCAATGCGACCAACGCGATCGCGTGGAACATGGCGACGAAGGTCGATTTCGACCTGACTACGCTAGGGGGCACGAACGGCTACTGCACACCCGGCGTCGGAGGGGCCGTCGATCCCACCGATGACGGCACCAACTGCGTCCAGGCGCAAACTGGCTTTGCGGGCAACCCCGCCACGGCAGGACTGATCACCGGCCCAGCCAATGGGACGCCTGGCCGGCTCGACAAGACACCGACCGCGAGCGGCTGCGATCGGAACGGCGGGTCGAGTGACTTCGAGACGCCCAGGATCCAGGGCACTAAGTACATGATCAACGACGACACGTTGACCTGCTTCTTCACCAACTCCTCGACGACGATAAGCACGATCGCCGCTCCGGGTTACAACAGCGGCGAGGTCATCAACGCCGACATCTTCAAGTCTCCGCGGTTCTTCTGGGTGCCGGTCTTCGAGGTGCAACCCAGCAATGGCAACTCGAACCACTACTCCATTGTCGACTTCCGACCGGCTTTCATCACTGGCGAGCTTGGTGGATCGACCAAGGCTGCCAGCGTGCTCGACTCCAGCACCGACAACGGGCTGAGTTTCGCAAGTGCCGGAATCGAAAGTCTGAAGGTCGTCTTCTTCGACCCTGACGCGTTGCCGGAGAGCATGTCCGGCGGCCCTGTCATGACGTATCTCGGCGTCGGCACCAAGGTAATCGTCCTCGTCGACTGACGACTCGGGGCGAACAAGACATCAAGCGACAAGGACAACACCATGGCAAGACGCTCAATCCTCCTGATGGCGGCGCTGTTCATCGCAGCGCTCGGCACTGCGATGATCGTGATGTACGTGCAGGGCATCGACGCCCGGGCCACAGAAGGCCAGGAGCTGGTCGAGGTGCTCACCGTCACGGACACCATCGACGCAGGCGAGTCCGTCAAGGATGCGCAGTCGGCTGGCAAGTTCGAGACGACCGAGGTGGTGCGCGACGACATGGTCGACGGAGCACTGACCTCGACCAACTCGATCACCAACGACGTGGCCCTCGGTGCCATCTACCCGGGCGAGCAGATCATCAGCAAGAAGTTCGGTGCTGCCGGCTCCGAGGCCGCTCTGACGATCCCCGACGACAAGCTCGCCATCAGCGTCGACCTCACTGACCCAGCCCGTGTGGCCGGCTTCGTGATCCCAGGCTCCGAGGTGGCGATCTTCGCGTCCGGTGACCCCGAGGCGATCAAGGCCGACGGCAGCACCCAGAAGCTCTCGACCTACACGCGACTGCTGGTCTCGAAGGTGCAGGTGATCGGTGTCGGAACGACGACCATCACCTCGAAGACGACCAAGACCAAGGAAGGCGAGACCACTGAGGAGATTCCACGCACGATCCTCACTCTCGCGGTGGATCAGGAGCAGGCCGAGAAGCTGATCTTCGCCGATCGCAACGGTGATCTCTCCTTTGCGCTGCTGAGTGAGAAGTCAAAGGTCAAGGACGGACCGGGCGTCGTCGTCCGCGACATCATGCCGGAAGTCTTCGCGGGGATCGGGCAATGACCACCCTGGTTGAGCAGGACCTCGAGCTCATCCGCCTCGTGCGTGAAGAGCTGGGTGCTGACGTGACGGTGGTCGACTCCCTCGACCGGTTGCAGGAACACCTGGACCAGCACACCCACGAGTACGCCGTCGTCGTGGGCACCTCGGTCGACGCGGGTGCTGCACGCGCCTTCGCCGAGGCCAGCCGGATCCATCGTCCTGCGCTCAGCGTGATCATGTTGCGCGGCGTTGTCGACAACGACGTGCTGGCTGCTGCGCTTCGCTCCGGGATGCGCGACGTTCTCGAAGCCAATGACCTCGCCGGCCTCGGAAGCGCGGTCGGTCGGGCCCGCACTCTTGCCCACGCCATGAGTGGAACTGCGGATCGTGCGGCCGAGGCAAAGGACGGTGCCTTGTTCACGGTCTTCTCCACCAAGGGTGGCGTCGGCAAGAGCATGGTGGCCACCAACGTCGCGGCCTCCTTGGCGGACCAAGGCCACCGCGTCTGCATCGTTGACCTCGACGTGCAGTGCGGAGACGTGGCGATCATGTTGCAGCTGACCCCGCTGCACACCCTGGCCGACCTGACTCAACTGTCTGGGCGCATCGACCCGAGCGGCATCGAGTCCTTGCTGAGTTCGCATTCAGAGCGGCTCAGTGTCCTCGCCGCCCCGGTGCAGCTCGAGACTCACGTGCAACCCGACCAGGTCTCCTCCGTGCTGGCCACTCTCAAGACCATGTTCGACGCCGTCGTTGTCGACACCTCGGGCGCGTTCGATGACCACGCCCTCGCCGCCCTCGACCACAGCGACATGTTGATCGTGGTGGGCACGCTGGACATCCCCTCGTTGAAGAGCCTCAAGCTCGCCGCCGGAACGCTCGACCTTCTCAACTTCCCGCGTGAACGGTGGCGTCTGGTGCTCAACCGGGCCGACTCCAAGGTGGGACTCTCGGCCAAGGAGTTCGAGGAGACCCTCGGCGTCAACGCCACGATCAGCCTTCCCTCGAGCCGTGACGTGCTCGCTGCTGTGAACCGCGGCGAAGCCATCGTGCGCTCGAACTCGGGACACCAGATCAGCAAGACCCTGGCCAGCTTCGCCGGCCAGTTGTACGCCGACGCGGCACCCACTCCCGCCCAAGATGCGTCGGCCGGGTCTCGACGGGGGAGCCGACGCAAGCTCCGGATGAAGAAGGTGAGCTGACATGGCACTTGCAGACCGCATCCAGGCGGCGCAGCGCAGCATGACGCTGGTCAACAGCGACCCGGAGGCGGGCGTGCCGGCCGGGGATCGGGCGAAGCGTCCGACGCTGCGTGACCCTTTCGCCGACCTCAAGAAGGTCGTCCACGCCCAGCTGGTGACGGCGCTCGGGCCGAAGCTGTACGACGTCAACATGACGGCCAGCGAGCTCGAGGTGCAGGTGCGCGCCGCGCTGCAGACTGCGATCGCGACGACAGACCAGCCGATGTCGGGGGCCGACCGCACGCGCATCACCCAGGAGATCGCCGACGACATCCTCGGCTACGGTCCGTTGGAGCCGCTTCTGCGTGACCCCGACCTCACCGAGGTCATGGTCAACAGCGCCACGGACATCTTTGTCGAGCGCAACGGAAAGCTGACCAGGGTCGACGCCGTCTTCAGCGATGAAGCGCACCTGCGTCGCACCATCGACAAGATCGTGGGCAAGATCGGGCGCCGCGTCGACGAAGTCAGTCCGATGGTCGACGCCCGACTTCCTGATGGCAGCCGTGTCAACGCGATCATCCCGCCCTTGGCCTTGGATGGTTCCAAGCTCACCATCCGGAAGTTCTCCGAGGACCCGTACACGGTCGAGGACCTGATCTCCTTCGACACGCTGAGCCGCGAGTCAGCCACGTTGCTGGAGGCCTGTGTCAAGGGTCGGCTCAACATCCTGGTCTCGGGTGGAACCGGCGCCGGCAAGACCACGACTCTCAACGTGCTCTCCTCCTTCATCCCGGAAGATGAGCGCATCGTCACCATTGAAGACGCCGCCGAGCTTCGGCTCCACCAGGAGCACGTGCTTCGCCTTGAGTCCCGCCCGGCCAACATCGAGGGCAAGGGTGCGGTCCACATCCGCGACCTGGTGCGCAACTCGCTTCGTATGCGCCCCGACCGCATCGTCGTCGGCGAGATCCGTGACGCCTCGGCTCTCGACATGCTGCAGGCGATGAACACCGGCCACGACGGCTCCATCTCGACCGTCCACGCGAATACGCCACGCGATGCTCTGGCCCGTGTGGAGACCATGGTGATGATGGCGGGCATGGAGCTTCCGGTGCGTGCCATTCGTGAGCAGGCCGCCAGCGCCATCGACCTGATCATCCAGCAGACACGCTTGAAGGACGGCACCCGTCGAATCACCGCGATCAGCGAGATCGTTGGCATGGAAGGCGACATCATCACCATGCAGGATGTCTTCCTCTTCGACTACTCCGCAGGCTTTGACGAGCACGGCCGTGCTCGTGGTCACCTCAAGTCGACAGGTCTGCGGCCTCGCTTCCTGGACAGGCTGGCCGACCACAATGTCTTCGTCGACCCCGCAGTGTTCGCAATGGGGGCATACCGGTGACCAGGCAAAATCTGGCTCGGGCTGCTGCCACTCTCGGGGCAGTGGGGATCGTGCTTCTCGCAACTCCCGCGCACGCGTCTGACGAGATCAACATCGACCACGTCGAGTCCGCGAACGGCAAGGTCTCCGTGCTGCTGGCGGTGGACAAGCTCCCTGGTGGGGCTGCGCCTGATCTTGAGTCCCTGGTGGTCACGGTCGACGGTGACGTCGTCGACGCATCGGCCAAGACGGTGGAGGCGGGCGAGATCGAACGCACTACAGTCCTGGCACTCGACACCAGTCGAAGTATGCGAGGTGCGCCGATCGAGGACGCCAAGGCCGCCGCCAAGGCGTTCCTCGACGCGGCGCCCGACGACGTGAAGATCGGCCTGCTCACCTTCTCCGGCACGGTGCAGGGCACCATCGAGCCGACCACGGACCACGCGACCTTGGCCAACGCAATTGATGACATCGAGCTGACTCTCGGCACCCGCGTCTACGACGCCGTCGTCAATGCCGTAGACCTCGCCGGCACCGACGGCGCACGCAATGTGCTGGTGCTCTCGGATGGCATGGACCAGGGCGGTGGCGCGCCCATCGAGGACGCGATGGCCGCGGCCACCGACCAGAAGGTCGTGGTCGACGTCGTCTCGCTCGATCAGCGTCCGGCCAACCGGGCGCTGCTGTCGAAGATTTCCGACGCCAGCGGCGGCAGCGTCATTGACGCCGAGCCGGAGGCGCTGAAGGGTGTCTTCACCGCTCAGGCCGATGCCCTGGCCAGCCAGGTGCTGGTCACGTTCCCCGCTCCGCAGAAGTCAGTCCCTGAGGTCAACCTCGGGGTGAGGTTGACCGCGGGAAACTCGACGTACGACGACTCGGCGCTGGTCACGATCGCCGTGGCGGACGCCGGTCCGCAGCCTGTCACCCATGCAAAGTCCAAGGTCGGCAAGAACGCGATGTTGCTCGGTGCTCTGGCACTGGGTCTCGGACTCGCTGTCGTCCTCGGCATCGTGATGATGGGTGCCAAGGGGCAGTCAGAGGCCCAGCGGCGTGTCTCCGCCTACCTTGGCGAGGCTAAGACCGGGGCGAAGGGCAAACGGTCGGGTGAACCCGCTCCGACGAGCATCAAGGAGTCGGCCGTCGCGCTGACCGAGAACTTCGTCAAGGGGGACTTCGAGCAGCGGCTCAACAAGCGTCTCGCAGGCGCCGGGCTGTCGCTGACCGCAGCCGAGTGGCTGCTGATCCACGCCGGTGTGGCGGCCGCTGCAGGTCTCGTGGGGCTGATCCTCGGTGGGGGCGCGGTGATGGTGGTCTTCCTGATCCTCGGCGCTGTCGTTCCCTACCTGTACCTCAAGCGCCGTCACAGCAAGCGCCTGGCGGCCTTCAATGGCCAACTCGCCGAGACGCTCACCCTGATGGCCGGAGGGTTGTCGGCAGGACTGTCGATGCCCCAGGCCATCGACACCGTTGTGCGTGAGGGCCAGGAGCCCATGGTCGGCGAGCTGCGACGGGTACTCATCGAACAGCGTCTCGGAGTTGAGATCGAAGAAGCGCTCGATGGTGTCGCGGAGCGGATGGAGAGCGAAGACTTCAGTTGGGTCGTGATGGCGATCCGCATCCAGCGCGAGGTCGGTGGGAACCTGGCCGAGTTGCTGACCACGGTGGCCACCACGTTGCGCGAGCGCGAGTACCTGCGACGGCAGGTCCAGGTGCTCAGCGCAGAGGGCCGCATCTCCGCCTGGGTGCTCGGCGCTCTCCCGATTGTCGTGTTCCTCTACCTCCTTCTCATCCGCCCAGACACAGCCCGGGTGATGTACACGGAGCCCTTGGGGATCATGATGAGTCTCGCCGCATGCGTGCTGTTGGCACTCGGATTCACGGTGATGTCCAAACTCGTGAAGGTCGAGGTCTGAGATGTCGGCAACCACTCTTCTCTTGCTCGGTGGACTCTTGCTGTTCTCCGCGATGGCCCTCTGCCTCTCGGTGATCGGTGTCGTTACAGCCGAACGACGCGGAGTCTCCCGCTCCTTGGCCGCGGTGCGGGCCATCGACCAGGCGCCCGACGTGCTCAAGCAGGAGCTTGACCGCCCGTTCTCGGAGCGCGTGATCGCGCCCCTCGGCGAGCAGGTGGTTGGTCTCGGCCGACGGCTGACGCGCTCCGATGCGGCAGACCGCATCCGCCACAAGCTGGACATTGCCGGCAACCCTCAGAGCTGGGACGTCAACCGGATCATCGGTCTCAAGGTGTTGGGCATGGCGCTCCTGGGTGGCCTCTCGCTCGTCTATGCATTGGGCGCAGGAGCTTCCTTCCCGAAGTTGGTCCTGGTGACCGGAGGGCTCGGCGCCCTCGGCTACCTCTTGCCGAACATCCTCCTTCACAACGCTGGCGAGAAGCGCTCGGAGCTGATGCAGAACGCACTGCCCGATGCACTGGACCTGCTGACCATCTCCGTGGAGGCTGGTCTCGGTTTCGACTCGGCGGTCGCCCGGGTTGCCAAGAACACGACGGGTCCCTTAGCTCAGGAGCTTGCCCGCCTGCTTCAGGAGATGCAGATCGGTGTCGGTCGCATGGAGGCGATGCGAGCGATGGGCGAGCGCACCACCGTCAAAGACTTGAAGACGTTCTGCGGAGCCATGGTGCAGGCCGATCAGCTCGGCATCCCGATCGGTCGTGTCCTCCGCGTGCAGAGCAAAGAAATGCGCGACAAGCGCCGGCAGCGCGCAGAAGAGAAGGCTCAGAAGGTGCCGGTGAAGATCTTGTTCCCGTTGATCTTCTTCATCCTTCCCTGTCTCTTCCTCATGGTGATGGGCCCTGCCGCCATCCAGCTGATGGGCTTCTTCGACCGATGACTCGCGCCAGCTCCGCCTCGTTGCGACAGCCCACGGTGGTCGCACGGTCTTGGCGCGTCACGACAGCGACTCGAGTGTTTGTGCTGGCATTGGCGGCTGGTCAGATACTCAGCGCGCGGAATCTCGACTCGGTCGGCATCATTCTCCTCTCTTTGGTGCTGCTCGCATCCGTTGCGTGTGCCGTTGAGCTGGACCCGGCCGGGAGCGCCATGCCCTGGACGCCTGTGGTGGAGGGCATCTTGGCTGCGGTCCTGATCGGTACGTCCGACGGACCGGTGGAACCTCTGCTGATCTATCTCGTCGTGCCGCCGGTGGTTGCCGGAATGCGTCATGGTTGGGTCACCACGGTGAACACGTCCTTTGCCGGCTGCGCCGCGATGCTGGGGGCATGGGCAACGACGAACTCGCTCGGCAGGGATGGAGCCGCTATCCAGGCCTCCACACCTTGGCTCGTCTTCGGCCTCGGCGCCGGCCTGCTGGCCGTGTGGCAGAGCCGATCGGTCCGCGAGATGGAGACGACCCAGGCACCGTACGCCGCCGCGCACCACCTGGTTGCGCAGCTGCACACGTTGACCAAACGGCTTCCGGTCGGTCTCGACAGTGTCACGGCGGCCCGGGCACTCAACGAGGCAGCGCGGGCGGCAGTCAGTGCGGAACGATCGGCAGTCATCGTCAAGACTGGGAAGGATGCGTTTGAGTCACTCGTCGTCGACGGTCCGGTGACCGCAGCCGACGAGAAGATGGCATCGATCTGCGCCTGGACCGGCCGCCCACGTCAAGGAAAGGGCTTGGTTGCGCTGCCTTTGCGGGTCGGCGAGCACTCATTCGGCGTGCTCCTGGTGGGGCGGAAGTCCACGTGGTCAAAGGCGGAGCTGGCGGACCTCCAGGCCATCGCCGACACCCAGGCGGTGCGGCTGGACACGGCACTCCTCTTCGATGATGTGCGTTCGTTTGCGACATCAGAGGAGCGCAATCGGCTCGCCCGGGACATCCATGACGGTGTCGCGCAGGAGATCGTCTCTCTCGGCTACTTGGTGGATGAGATCTCGGAAACAAGTGCGGACGAATCCACCCGGCAGATGGCCGACGACCTTCGTGCCGAGATCACCCGCGTGGTCAGCGAGTTGCGATTCTCCATCTTCGACCTGCGACATGACCTCGACGAGGCCAGCAGTGTCTCGGGAGCCTTGGCGGAGTACGTCCGCGAGGTGAGTCACCAGAGTGGCATGCGCGTCCACCTGCTCTTCGACGAGCGCGGTCCACGGCTTCCCCAACGCGTCGAGCAGGAGTTGCTGAGGATCGGGCAGGAGGCAATCGGCAATGTGCGCAAGCATGCCCGTGCCATCAACCTGTGGGTCACTCTGGTCAGCGACGGAAAGTGCGTCCGGTTGGTCATCGAAGATGACGGTGTCGGAGCGGCAGGGGCGCGACCCGGCCACTACGGCATGCACACGATGCGCGAACGTGCGGAACGAATCGATGCGGACTTGACCATCACACCGCGGCCGGATGGTGGCACTGTGGTGACAGTGCAGTCCAGGAACACGAGCACAACCACGGAAGGTTCGAGCGATGGCCACACGCGTCCTGCTCATCGATGACCACGAACTGATCAGACAAGGCTTGGCCCGCGCCTTCGAACGGCAGGGCGAGATGACGGTCGTCGGTCAGGCGGGAAGCGTCGCCGAGGGGAAGGCTGCGTGGGCGGCACTGCACCCCGACGTCGTGGTGACCGACCTGCAATTGCCGGACGGAACAGGTCTGGAGATCGTCCGCGGCATCCGGGCCGAGAGCGCCAGCGTGGGTCTGGTGATGCTCACCATGCACGCCGGCGACGAGCAGATCTTCGCCGCCATGGAGGCGGGCGCCTCTGCCTTTGTCGGCAAGGACAGCAAGGCCAGCGAGGTCGTCAAGGCCGCGGCTCACGCGGCCGTGTCTCCACGCAACTTCCTCTGCTCGGGCCTCACCGCGGCGATGATCCGGCGAGCCTCAGAACCCAAACAGACCAAACTCACCGGACGAGAGCAGGAAGTCCTCGAACTTCTGGCTGAAGGCCTCGGCACCGCAGCCATCGCCGGCAAGCTCTACATGAGCGAGTCGACCGCGAAGACACACATCACGCGCATCTACGAGAAGCTCGGCGCCAGCAATCGTGCCCAGGCGCTGGTCAGGGCCATGCGAACCGGTCTGCTCTCTTCCGTCACACCCTGACGGTCACTGGAGCAGACCACTCGGTGGGGTGCCGGGTAGTCCGAAATGACCATGACGTGCGGGCGGATCACCCGATCCGCCAGCCTCGGAACATCGGCAAGATTGGGTCCAGAACGAGTCCGGTGGGGGCTCGGGCTCATTCGAAGACTCAAGCTCTAGGGAGACCACAATGCTCGACAAGATCCAGTTCATGACCTACATGCTCATCGGCGACGTGCAGACGGGCGGCCGGCGCCGCGGTGAAAAGGGTGCGACCGCGACGGAGTACGGCCTCCTGGTCACCTTCATCGCGCTGCTCATCATCGCTGGCGTCACCCTGTTCGGTAACGGGCTCAACGACTTCTTCACCCGTCTGTCGACCAAGGTCGGTGGCTGGGCCAAGTGAGCTAACAAAGCCGGTCACGCTTGGGCCAGTCGCCCAGGCGTGACCGGCTTTGGCATGTGCACGGACAGTTTCGTGAGATGTCGCCAACCTGTGATCTCCAGCTCGGTTCACGCCACTTGATCGCGGTCTGGATGGGCACCTGGCGGGTGCAGCTCGTAGCTCGAATTGACCACTCAGTCACACCTGATCATCGGATTCGTCAAGGCCAAGTGCTTGGCAGCATTGCACTTGCCAGAGTCCGGGGGATCGGACTTGATTCGCATCAGTCACTACACAGGGAGATCACCATGCTCGACAAGATCCAGTTCATGACCATCATGTTCCTCGGCGACCTGAAGACCCGACGTGACGAAAAGGGCGCTACCGCGACGGAGTACGGCCTGTTGGTCACCTTCATCGCGCTGCTCATCATCGCCGGCGTCACGCTGTTCGGCCAGGGGCTCAATGACTTCTTCACGCGTCTGTCCACCAAGGTTGGGGACTGGGCCAAGTGAGCTGACCGAAACCATCCAAGGCGGCAGGTCAGGCGTCGTGGTAGGGCTCGGCGGTCGCGAGCAATTCAAATCAAGAGGAGAGACAGTGGTGAACACGCTCATCGCCTGGCTGCTGTGTGGGCCCAAGACGGACAAATCAGAAGCCGGTGCTACAGCGACGGAGTACGGCCTGCTGGTCACCTTCATCGCGCTGCTCATCATCGCGGGTCTCACGCTCTTCGGCACTGAACTGAGCGCCTGGTACGGACGCCTCGGATTCAAGCTGGGCGGGTTCGCCACCTGATGGTGGCGGATGTCATGCGCCACGCACGCGCTTCGGAGCGGTGTGTGGCGCTTGGCATTTTGCTTGGCTTCGCGCTCACTGCCGGGCGCGAATGCAACAACAGATGCCTGGGCGCTTCGAGGAAGTGGAGTCCGGCCAGATCGGGTGAGGGGACTCCCAATGACTGATGTGTTCGAGAGCATGCACACCGTTCAAGCACGCGCCACCATTGAAGGCGCGCGCTTGCATGCACCGGTGCGGGTTCTCTTCACGGCGACAGCCTTTTCGGGTGCCGCTCTCCTCTTCGTGGTGCAGCCGCTGGTCGCAAAGTTGCTTTTGCCGTCGTATGGCGGGTCGGCGACGGTGTGGAGCACAAGTTCGCTGTTCTTCCAGGTTCTGTTGCTCCTCGCATATCTCTACGTCCACCTTTCCTCACGTCGGTTGGGTCATCGCTGGCAACCACGCGCACACGTGCCGCTGATCCTGCTTCCCGCGTTGGTGCTCCCCATCGCGCTGCCGGCGGACGCGGCACCGGACGGGGACTCTTCGCCGGTGCTTTGGCTTCTTCGCACCCTGATCCTCATGATCGGCCTGCCGTTCGCCGTCGTGGCGACGACAGGCCCTGTGCTCCAGAAGTGGTTCTCCTGGACCGATGACCCGCGCGCTGATGACCCGTATTTCCTGTTCGCTGCGAGCAACTTGGGCAGCTTCGTTGGCCTGCTCGCTTATCCGTTCCTCATCGAACCAACCATGACCCTGGACGCCCAGCGGCAGGCCTGGAGTATCGGCTTCGGGATCTTCGCGGTTCTCACGCTCGCCTGTGGTCTCGTCGCCTCCCAGACTCGCGTTCGCTTGGAAGTCGGACCTGAACCGGTAGTCAAGACGCAGCCCCTTGAGCGACGCCGCGTGGCCACATGGCTCCTGTGGGCCTTCCTGCCCTCGTCACTGATGCTTGCGATCACCGCGCACGTGTCCACCGATGTCGCTGCGATCCCGCTCTTGTGGGTTGTGCCGCTGGCGATCTACCTCGCGACCTTTGTCGCTGCGTTCGCACGCACCTCTCGCGAGGTCCCGAGGCGTGCAGTCAGGTTCGCTCTCGCGTTGTCGGTTGTTGCTGCCATCTTGTCTTTCTTGGGCAACGCTCCCATCTGGCTGAGCATCCTCCCCGTGCTGGTGTTCCTCGCCGCCACCGGCTATGTCGCTCACGCCCGCTTGGCTGCTGATCGGCCTGCCCCTGTGCATCTCACGCACTTCTACCTGGTCATCGCCATTGGTGGCGCGCTGGGCGGGTTGCTCAACGGCCTGGTCGCGCCGGTGGTCTTCGACAGAATATTGGAATACCCCGCCACGCTGGTCCTCGTTCCGATTGTCCTCGGCGGAATCCAGGCAGGCCCGAAGGGCCTGCTCGATCGGCGCTATCACCCTGCATTCGTGGCAGGGCTCGTGATCCTCGCCGGCGTCAGCGCAATGGTCGTTGCGGTCGCCTACGCCGACAACTTTGTCTCTCTGCAAGGGCTCGTGTGGGTCGCACTCATCTTCGGATTGGGCTGGTGGCTTGCTCGGCGGCCGATGCATCTCGCCGTCATCCTGACCGTTGCCTTTCTGGCAGGTGGCCTCGGCAATCGCGGTGACACCATCGAGAGCAGCAGATCATTCTTCGGCGCCTACCACATCGACCAGAGTGACGGTGAACGCATGCTTGTGCACGGCAACACCGTGCATGGCATTCAACTTTTGGATACTCCGGATCAACCGGCGAGCTACTACACCTCTCCGGGCTCAATCGGAGATGTGTTTGCGCAGCTCGGCGACAGGTTCAACAACGTGGGAGTCATCGGCCTCGGCATCGGCACGCTGGCGGCTTACGGGACCACTGGCCAGCACATGACCTTCTTCGAGATCGATCCTGAGATCGTGCGGATGGCCGAGGACCCTGAACTCTTCACCTACCTCGAGGACTCGCCGGCAGACATCAAGACCGTTGTCGGTGACGGGCGACTCCAGGTTGAGGCGCTCAACCCGGGCACATTTGACCTCCTCGTGCTCGATGCTTTTAGTTCTGATTCCATTCCGGTGCACCTCCTGACTCGAGAAGCGTTCCGTGTGTACGCAGAGAAACTCGCCCCCGGTGGAGTTCTGGTCGTACACGTGAGCAACCGCGTCTTCGACCTGAGGCCGGTTGTCGCAGCTGCCGCAGATGACCTGGACTTGATTGCACTCGAGGGCTCGGGGGACGGGACCGCACCCCACTCGGTGAAGAGTAAGTGGATCGTTCTCTCCGCGGACAAGGGCGCGACGGATCAACTGGCCTCACGACCGAACTGGAGACCACTAGACCTCGAGAACCAGACCGAGTGGACCGACGACTACTCGTCCGTGCTGTCTGTGTTGCGTTGATCTGACCCGCTGTCGGTGGTGCTGTCTAGCATCAGACTCATGTTCGACCACCTCGGAATCCTCGGCTCGCTGGGCGACGACGCGCGGCGTCTGATGCCGCCCGAGAAGGCCATGTTGGGCCTGGTCGAGGCACTGCCTGAAATGCTCGCCGAGCTCGACGTCTCAGGCCTCAAGTCCGACGAGCTGGTCGCCACGCTGGGCAACCTCGAAGTGACGACGTCGTCAGCAGCGGCGCTCAAGGCGAAGTTGTCCGCGGAGCTCTTCAACCAGCGCGCCGACACCGACCAGGAGGCCGGCGTACCGCCCGCGCAGTGCGGGAAGGCGGTCGGCCACGAGGTCGGGCTGGCTCGACACGAGTCGCCCAGCAAGGCGCGCGGCCTCCTCGCGATGGCGCGGGTGCTAACCACCGACATGCCCGAGACGCTGAAGGCGCTCGAGCGCGGCGACATCAACGAGCGCCGCGCGAAGATCATCGTCGACGAGACGGAAGACCTCAGCTCTGAGGACCGACAGCGCGTGGACGCCGCGCTTGCCCCGAAGCTGGCGGGCAAGGGCGACAAGGAGCTTCGCCACAAGGTCCGCCAGATGGTCTGCAAGCTGGACGCCGAGGGCGCCGAGAAGCGCGCCCGCAAGGCGCGGGCCGAGCGGCGGGTGACGGGGCGTGACCTGGGCAACGGGATGATGCGCATCTGCGGCGACATCCCGGCCGAGGACGGGGCGGCCGCCATGCAGTCACTGGGCGACTACGCCGACACCTGGAAGGCAGCCGGTGACGAACGCACCCGAGACCAGATGAAGGCCGACGCGTTCGTGGAGCGGCTGGTCGGGTCGCCGTGGGGCAAGGACAGCCTCGACGACAAGAAGCCGCGAAGCATCGAGATCCAGTTGGTGATGAGCGCCGAGATGCTTCTTGGTGGCGACAGCACTACCCCCGCCCATATACCCGGCTACGGACCGCTGCCACTCGGCATCGCACACGAGCTGATCGCCAACGCAGACGGCGAGGTCTTCATACGTCGCCTCTACGCACACCCCGACGACAACGGCCTCGTTGCCATGGACAGCAAGGGCATCAAGTTCCCCGTCGCATTGCGACGATTGATCTACGCCCGTGATGGGGCGATCTGTCGCCAGCCCTACTGCGATGCGCCGATCAGGCATGACGACCATGTGATGGGCAAGGCCCGTGGCGGCAAGACCTGTGCGCACAACGGGCAGGGGCTGTGCGAAGCCTGCAACTACGCCAAGGAAGCGCCTCGATGGCGATATCGGACTCGAAGTCAGTGGCCGGAGCGGCACACGATCGAGATCACCACGCCGACCGGCCAGACCTACGACGCAGTTGCACCACCGTTGCCGATGCCGCCAACCCGCAGCGGGACGTGGCGTGCGCGCTTCAGGAATCAGTACATCTTGATTCGATGAGACGTAGTTGGTTTCGAGACGGGCGCGGAGCGCCCTCCTCAACCAACGGCGGGGTGGTGGTTTCGAGACGCTCGTTCCTCGCTCCTCAACCACCGAGGGGTGAGTGGTCTCGACGGGCGGCCTCGTTTCCTCGGCCTGCTCAGCCGCCGAGGAAGGTGAGGACGGCGAGGACGCGGCGGTTGTCGTCGGAGGCCTGGGGGAGATCCAGCTTCATGAAGATGCTGTTGATGTGCTTGCCGACCGCCTTCTCGGTGACGAACATGCGGGCGGCGATGGCGGCGTTCGACCGGCCCTCGGCCATCAGGGTCAGGGCCTCGCGCTCGCGGGCGGTGAGCCGTTCGAGCGGGTGGTCCCGCGAGACACCGCCGACGAGGGCGGCGACGACCTCGGGGTCGAGCACGGTGCCGCCGTCGACGACCTGCTGCACCGAGGCCACGAAGTTGTCGACGTCGGCGACCCGGTCCTTGAGCAGGTAGCCGACCGCGCCCTCTCCGCTGGCGAGGAGCTCGCGCGCATACAGCGGCTCGACGTACTGGCTGAGCACCAGCACCGGGAACCCGGGCCGGGCCTGCCGGGCGGCGATCGCCGCGACCAGGCCCTCGTTGGTGAACGACGGCGGCATGCGTACGTCGACCACGGCGGCATCCACGTCAGGGCCCGCGAGGGCAGCGGTGAGTGCTGGGGCGTTGTCGACCGCCGCGACGATCTCGAAGCCGGTGGCCTCCAGGATCCGGGTCAGGCCGGCCCTGAGGAGGGCCTGGTCCTCGGCGAGGACGATCCGTGGGCGGTCGGGCACGGCAGCTCCATGGTCACGACTGTGGGTCCCCCGAGAGGGCTGGTCAGGTCCATTGTGCCGTCGAAGGCCAGGAGTCGCCGCGACACACCGGCCAGCCCGGAGCCGGCCGGGTCGGCGCCGCCGCGTCCGTCGTCGCCGACGACCAGTCGCAGCAGTGCGCCGTCGTAGGAGCCGGTCACCCAGGCCCTGCTGGCGTCTGCGTGCTTGACGATGTTGGTCAGGCACTCCGTCACCGCGAAGTAGGCGGCCGACTCGACCGGCGGAGGGAGCTCGCCGTCGATGTCGAGAGCCAGCGTCACCGGCAGCGGGATCGCCATCGCGATCGCCTCGACCGCACCGGCCAGTCCGCGGTCGGCCAGCACCGGCGGGTGGATGCCGCGCACCACGGAGCGGAGGTCCTCGAGGGCGGAGACCGTGGTCTCACGCGCCTCCTTGAGCAGCTCCGCGGCCGCGTCCGGGTCGGTGGCCAGCAGCTTCTCGGCCAGCCCGACGTTCATCCCGACCGCGGCGATGCGGGCCTGGGCGCCGTCGTGCAGGTCGCGCTCGATGCGGCGTACCTCCGCGGCGGAGTGGTCGAGTGCCTCGGAGCGGGAGACCGCGACCTCCTCGACCCGGCGCTCGAGCTGCTCGACGCGGGAGTGGCCGAGGATGCCGCGCTCGGCCAGCGCCCGGGCCCGCACCAGGGCCGGCGTGACCAGCCACCACACCACCAGCATCGGACCCGAGAGGAGCAGGAGCAGCGCCCACGCCACGCTCGTGTCGAGCACCAGCCCGAAGAGGTAGGTGATCGGCGAGACCAGCAGGCCGACCACCACCACCGACAGCACGAAGCCACCGGTGACGGAGAACCAGAGGAACGCGAAGTCACGCCACCGCGCCGGGTCACGCAGCCAGATGAACGCCCGGGTCAGCGGGTTCGTGCCGGTGGTGTCGGCGTACCCGCTGCTGATCGTCTCGCCCAGCAGTTGACCGGAGACCCAGCGGTGCAGCCGGGTCAGCTGGGCCGTGGCCGGCACCGCGATGTGGGCCAGCCCGAAGCCGACCAGCACCAGCAGCAGCGGCCAGGCCAGCAGGGTGAGGATGCCGAGCACCAGCGCCGGCACCATCAGCAGGGCCTGGCCGAGCGCGACGGTGGTCAGGCGGAGCCGCTCGATGAACGCTTCGCGGTTCACCGGCTTCGGGAGGATCGACTCGATCCGCGGCAAGGGCAGGGACATGGTGATTGAGTCTGTCACTGCGTCGGCCTTCATTGACCTGCACCCGCGACGGCCAGGGCCTGGCGTGCCGTGGTGCGGCGTACGGCGACCGCGGCGGAGCCCAGCGTGATGGCGACGGCGACGACGGCCAGCACCGGCGGCAACCACAGCTGTCCGTCGGGGACGATGCCCTCGTCACGGGCGATCGCGAACGGCACGACCGTGGCGAGCGCGGCGACGGCCCCGAGGACGACGCCGACCACCGCGACGATGGCGGCCTCCGCGACCACGGATCCACGCACCTGCTCGGGAGTGGCGCCCAGCAGGCGCAGCCGGGCCAGCTCACCGCGGCGGTGCGAGACGACGGCCGCGAACGCGTTGACCACCATGATCGCGGCGAACAGCGAGATCATGCCGACCACGACGTTGTTGAGCATGGTGATCGTGTCGGAGTCGGGGTTCGACTCGGCCAGGGTGCGGCCGTCGATGCCGACCGCCATCAGGGTGCCGATGCTGGCGGAGGTGAAGACGATCACCGGGGCGAGCACTCCGGCCAGCAGCGGTGCCCGGCGCGAGGTGTTGTACGCCGCGAGGTGGCCGGTGCTTCCCGCGCGACCCACGAGCGGACGGATCATGGTGGCCGCCCAGCGCAGGAGCAGGGGGGCGATGCAGGCGAGACCGGCCGCGACCAGGATCGAGCTGGAGCCCGAGGTGGCCATCGCGTCGTACGGGTCGTCGGAGTGGGCGGTGACGGTGATCGTGATGACCGCCATGGTGACGCCGTAGCCGATCAGGAGCACGGCGACGAGCACGCGCCACCAACGCATCTTCTGCGTGCCGGCGTTGCCGTCGGTCAGTGCGATCGTGGCGGCACCGCTGGTCGCCTTGCGTCCGGCGATCGTCGCCGAGACCAGGCTGGTGGCGAGCACGGCGAGCATCGTGATGCCCAGGGAGGCCGGGCCGCCGGCGTAGTCGACGGTGTCGGCGACCATGCCGCCCTCACGGATCATCGTGAAGAGCGCGCGACCGCCGAGCCAGGCGGCACCGGCACCGAGTGCCGAGGCGACCAGGGCGACCACGAAGGTCTCGATGCGGATCATCCGCCGGGCCTGGCGGGGCGAGGCGCCGATGGTGCGGAGCAGGGCGATCTCGACGTCGCGTTGGCGGACCGCGATGCCGAGCGTCGAGGCGAGGGAGAAGAGCACGATGATCGTGCCCCAGCTGCCGACCACGGCGCCCATGATGAAGAGCGTGTCCTGGTCGACCTTGGCCATGTCGGTGAACGAGGTCTCGAGCAGGGTCGCGAACGATCCGATCAGCACGGTGCCGAAGAAGATCGACGCGAACGTGGCGGCGAACGCCGTACGCCGGGCGCTGAGCGAGCGCATCGCCAGGCCGATCATGACGCCGCTCCCGCCATCACCAGGTCGTCGAGGTGGGCCATCTGGCTGGCCACCGCGTCGGCGTCGGGTCGGTCCATCCGGCCGGCCACCCGGCCGTCGACGAGGAACACCACGGAGTCGGCGTACGACGCGGCGACGGGGTCGTGGGTGACGATGACGACCGTCTGGCCCAGCTCGTTCACGCTGTCCCGCATCAGCTCGAGGATCTCGCGGGCACTCGACGAGTCGAGCGCGCCGGTCGGTTCGTCGGCGAGCAGGACGGCGGGCCGGCTGACCAGGGCGCGGGCGATCGCCACGCGCTGCTGCTGGCCGCCGGAGAGCTGGCCGGGGAGGTGGCCGCGGCGTTCGGCGAGCCCGACGCGACCGAGCAGGTCACGCACGAGCTGCTTGTCGACCCGGCCGCCGGCCAGGCGCCGGGGGAGCCCGACGTTCTGCTCGGCGGTCAGGTAGGGCATCAGGTGGAAGTCCTGGAAGACGATGCCGATGCGGTCGCGGCGCAGCTTGGTGCGCTGCGACTCCGACCAGTCGGTGACGTCGTCCATGCCGATCAGCACCCGGCCGCCGTCGGGGCGTTCGAGGCCGGCGGCGCAGTTGAGGAACGTGGACTTCCCGGAGCCGGAGGGGCCCATGACGGCGATGAAGCTGCCGGTCGGGATGGTGAGGTCGATCCCGTTGAGGGCGCGGACCGGGTTGGCTGCGTCGCCGTACGAGCGGGTGAGGTCGTGGACGGTGAGGGCGGGTTGGGTGTCGAGGGCTGACCGGGTTTCGTGGGTCTGTGAGTTCATGCCTCTGACGCTATTTGCGCGGTGGCTCCGGATCGATGGTCGCAAACCGCCAACCGGGGTAGGGAAATCCCTACTCTTCGGTCCTCACCCCATCGGCCCTACCCTTGGCTCACCGACACCTGGAGGACACGATGAGGATCTGGCAGTACGCCGGGGCAGTGCTTGCCGTGTCTGTCACGCTGGCCCTCGGCGGGTGTGGCACCGAATCATCCGAGCCCGACGACACCACCGCGGAGGACACCATGAGCTCGACAGATCCCTCGGACTCGGCGTCACAGTCCACGTCCGGATCGGCGTCGTCGTCCGGGCCCGCACTGCCGCAGGTCGCGCAGGACGCGGTCGCGGACCTGGCCGGAATGCTGGGCCTCGACGCGAGCGAGGTGGACGTCGTCCGGGTCGAGCAGGTCACCTGGCGCGACGGCAGCATCGGCTGCGCGAAGCCGGGCTCGATGTACACCCAGGCGCTCGTCGACGGGCAGCGCGTCGTGCTGTCGGCCGGTGGTCGTGAGTACGAGTACCACGCCGGCGGTTCGCGCGACGTCTTCCACTGCGAGAACCCGACCGAGTAGGCGCCGGGCCTACTTCTCGGCGTGCGCCGCCTCGGCCTCATGCGGTTCTTCGGTGGTCGTGGTCGGGTGACGGCGACGGTGCCGCAGCTCGACCCAGAGACCGCGTACGCCGCGCCGCGAGCCGGCCACCTCGGTGCCGTCGAGCTCGGTGCCCGGCGTGCGGGCTGCCTCGACCGCGGCACGGGCGATCGGCAGGACGCCCTCGCCGCGCAACGCCTCGGGGGAGGCCTCCGACTCGTGGATCAGGTCGAGTGCGGCCATCACCGACGGCAAGAGTACGGCGGCGAGCGAGGCGTAGCCCTCGGCGGAGGGGTGGAACTGGTCGGGCCCGAAGAGCAGGGCGGGTGCGGCCGCGAACTCCGGACCGAGGATCGAGCCGAGCGAGACGGTGCGGCCGCCGGCCTCGACGACCGCGATCGACTGGGCCGCGGCCAGACGGCGTGACCAGTTGCGGGCCACCTGCTTGAGCGGCGGGTTGATCGGCTTGATGGTGCCCAGGTCGGGACACGTGCCGACCACCACTGCCACGCCGGCGCCGAGCAGTCGGCGTACCGCCTCGGAGAGGAAGGCCACCGACTGCGACGGGCGCACGGTGTGGGTGACGTCGTTGGCGCCGATCAGGATCACCGCGACATCGGGCTCGATCGGCAGCGCCTGCTCGACCTGCGCGGCGAGGTCCTTGGACTGGGCGCCGACGACGGCGAACGAGCGCAGGTAGACGCGGCGGTCCGCGCGGGCGGCCAGGCTGCTGGCCAGGTTGGCGCCCGGGGTCTCGACGACCTGCCCGACGCCGTACCCGGCGGCACTGGAGTCGCCGATCAGCGCCACCTTGAGGGCGGGACCGGGCCGGCCGCGGCCGTACCAGCCGGTCGCGTTCGGCGGAACGCCCTGGGCGTCGCCGATCGCCTTCCTGGCGAGCTTCGCCTCGGCGCGCAGGACGCCGTACAGGCCGGCCCCCAACGCAGAAAGGCCCCCGCCGCCGTACATCGCAGCAGAGGCGAGCTTCTTGGCTGCCGCTGTCTTCCCCACGGCGAGAGTCTAGTTGGGCCTCCTCAACCGGCGGCGGTCGCCGTGGCAGAGCGACCGGCGCTAGCCTGAGCGAGTGGACTACGTGAACTCACTCCTTGACCTCATCGGCAACACCCCGCTGCTGAGGCTTTCCCGCTCGCTGGACCTGGACCCGTCGACCGACGAAGGACCTCTCCTGCTGGCAAAGGTCGAATACCTCAACCCCGGCGGGTCGGTGAAGGACCGCATCGCGACGCGCATGATCGAGGCGGCCGAGGCCTCCGGCGAGCTGAAGCCCGGCGGCACGATCGTCGAGCCGACGTCGGGCAACACCGGCGTCGGGCTGGCGATGGTGGCGCAGGCGAAGGGCTACAAGTGCATCTTCGTCTGCCCCGACAAGGTCAGTGAGGACAAGCGCAACGTGCTCAAGGCGTACGGCGCCGAGGTGGTGGTCTGCCCGACCGCGGTCGCACCGGAGCACCCCGACTCCTACTACAACGTCTCCGACAGGCTGGCCTCGCAGCCGGGGGCGTGGAAGCCCGACCAGTACTCCAACCCGCACAACCCGCGCTCCCACTACGAGACCACCGGCCCCGAGATCTGGAAGCAGACCGAGGGCAGGATCACCCACTTCGTCGCGGGCGTCGGCACCGGCGGCACGATCAGCGGCATCGGCCGCTACCTGAAGGAACAGAACTCGGAGGTGCAGATAGTCGGCGCCGACCCGGCCGGCTCGGTCTACTCCGGCGGCACCGGCCGCCCCTACCTGGTCGAGGGCGTGGGTGAGGACTTCTGGCCCGAGACCTACGACCGCGACATCGCCGACCGCATCATCGAGGTCTCCGACGCCGACTCCTTCGCCTTCACCCGGCGCCTGGCCCGCGAGGAGGCGCTGCTGGTCGGCGGCTCATCGGGGATGGCCGCCTTCGCCGCCAAGCAGCTCGCCGCCGAGCTGGCCGCCGAAGGGCGCACCGACGCGGTGATCGTCGTCCTCCTCCCGGACTCCGGTCGCGGCTACCTGACGAAGGTCTTCAACGACGAGTGGCTCGGCCAGTACGGCTTCGCGTCGGGCTCCGAGGACGCCGACCGCCGTACCGTCGGCGAGGTGCTGCGCGGCAAGTCGGGCCAGCTGCCCGACCTGGTGCACACCCACCCCAACGAGACCATCGCCGAGGCCGTGCACATCCTCCAGGAGTACGGCGTCTCGCAGATGCCCGTGGTGCGTGCGGAGCCGCCGATCGTGGCCGCCGAGGTGGCCGGGTCGGTCTCCGAGCGCACCCTGCTCGACGCGCTCTTCGCCGGCGACGCCAAGCTCACCGACACCGTCGAGCAGCACATGTCGCCGGCCCTGCCGACGATCGGCTCGACCGAGGCGGCCCGGGACTCGGTGGCGCTGCTCGAGCACGCCGACGCGCTGCTGGTGCAGGAGGACGGCAAGCCGGTCGGCGTGCTCACCCGGCAGGACCTGCTGGCCTTTCTCGCGAAGGCGTGACCTGACGGCGCGGGTAAGAGGGCTCTCAGGTCCGTCTCATGACTGCTTCACGGTGGCTGTCGAGGATCAAGGCAACTCCTCGACGAAAGGTTCTGTCATGAAGCGCATGCTCACTCTCGCCGCCGTACTCCCGATCGCCCTGTCCGCCTCGTTCGTCTCGCTCACCGCAAGCCCGGCCCAGGCCGGCGACGACCGTGTCTGTCGCGGCTCGATCGGGGCGCGGTACGTCGACGGCAACGTGATCGTGCCCAGGGGTGCGGTCTGCGCGCTGAACGGAACGCGCGTCGACGGCGACGTGAAGGTCTATCGCAACGCCCGCCTGGTCGCCAGCGGGGTCAAGGTCGGCGGCAACATCCAGGCCGGAAATGCCAAGCGCGTGGTGGTCCGGATGCGTGACGGGGTGCGCTCACGTGTCGACGGCAACATCCAGCTCAAGAGCGGTACGTACGGCGGCATCGTCGCCGGAGCCAGGGTCAACGGCGACATCCAGCTGTTCTCCAACCGGGGCCGGTTCACCGTGCGCGGCAACGTCGTCGACGGCAACCTGCAGTGCAAGTCGAACAGTCCGCGCCCGATCGGCGGCAACAACCGGGTCGAGGGGAACAAGGAGAACCAGTGCCGCGGCCTGTGACGTCCGTGCCTTGATCCTCTGACTCCGGCCCCCTGGCAACCGGCCGCTGGAAGGAACTCGACATCGCGTCGACCCGGGACCTCCGGGGCGACGCGATGTCCGTTTTGTCATCGGACGATCGGTCAACCGCGGATGCCATCCGGGTCATTTGCCGTAGTCGATCTCGTGAACTGGCGAGTACGAGGCGCGCCACGGCGACGCTGCGTGTTCTGCTTCCCCAGCATTCATTCATACCTAATTTTGGGGGAGTACTACTCCATGTCGATTCTCAAGAACCGCGTCATCGCGGTCGTCGCCGGCACCGCCGTTCTCGGCTTCGCGACCACCACGGGCGCCGTCGCCGCCAAGGCCATCACCGGCGCCGACATCAAGAACTTCTCGATCACCTCCGCCGACCTCGCGTCCGGCTCGGTGACCTCGGCCAAGATCCAGAACGGCACGATCTCCGCGACCGACCTGAACGCGGACCTGAAGGCCAAGATCAACGCCAGCGCCAAGAACGGCACCGACGGCAAGGACGGCAAGGACGGCAAGGACGGCGCTGCGCTGGCCGACTCCTTCGCCGGTGGCGGCACGATCGTTGACCTCGGTGGCTCGTTCAAGACCCGCAAGACCGAGGTCGGGACGATCAACCTGCCCGAGGCCGGCACCTACATGATCAACGCCTTCGGCTTCTTCGACACCGTCGCTGCCGACTCGGTCCGCACCGACGGCACGCACCTGCAGCTGGCCGTCCGCGGTCCGGTCTCCGAGGCCGACGCCTTCGGCCAGGACTTCGGCACCTGCTTCACCTCGGCCTTCCCGGCCGGCGACCGTGAGGCCACCTGCCAGTCGGTGCGCGTCATCACCGTCACCGAGGCCACCGAGCTGACGGTCATCGGCTTCGGCTACAACGACGACCAGAGCTCCACCGGTAGCGGTTCGTTCACCGTGACCGCTGACGTCTCGGCGATCAAGGTCGGCTGACTCCTGCTCGGGCCACGTGCCTGAGTCGTGAAACAGAAAGGGTGGAAGGGCTCATCGAGCCCTTCCACCCTTTTGCCATCCCCCCGGATGTGCCATGCGGTTCAGAGGTGACCAGTGGTCAGAGGTTGCCGTTCGCCGAGCTGAGCGCGGGGCAGCTGATCTTCTTGCTCCACACCGGGCTGGTCCAGTTGCCGAGCACCGACTGCACGGTCAGCGTCCACGTGGTCGCGGTCCCGTCCACACCCATCGTCGGCGTGGCCACCGTGGCCGACCGCGTCATCGACGTCATGGTGTGGACCGCGGTGGTGCCCTGGTTGCGGAACACCTGGTAGCGATAGCTCGCACCGGTGGGGCCTGCGTCGTCGAAACCGGTGACCGTGAACGTGACGCCCTCGGTCACGATCGACGTACGGCAGGCCCACTTGCCGGTCACAGCAGTCGGCGCGACCATGCTCGCCGTACCGACCTGGACGGCGGCGCTGCCGATGCCGGTGAACTTCGCTTCCGCGGCGCCGCCCACCACGAGCAGGCAGGCGGCGACGGCGAGCACGGTGAGTGCGCGGCGTACGAAGTCGGAGGCAGTCATGGTTCCAGCCATCTCGGTGGGTGGCTCGGGCTCAAGTCTGGTGGCGGCACTTCAAGGCCGACGCGCGTCGGGCCTCAAGGTTTCCTCAAGGAATGCTGGCAGGATCGAGGAATGGAACGGACAGCTTTGGTCATCGAGGATGACTCGGACATTCGCGGGCTGATCGAGCACACCCTGACCAGCCAGGGCTTCACCGTCAGCACGGCCGAGGACGGGCCGGCCGGCGTCGAAGCCGCACTCAGCCTCGATCCTGACCTGATCACGCTCGACCTGGGCCTGCCCGGCTTCGACGGGATCGAGGCGTGCCGGCGGATCCGCCAGCACAGTGACGCGTACGTCGTGATGATCTCGGCCCGCCGCGACGAGATCGACAAGTTGATCGGCCTCGAGACGGGGGCCGACGACTTCATGGTCAAGCCGTTCAGCCCGCGCGAGCTGCGGGCCCGGGTCAGTGCGCTGTTCCGGCGTCCGCGCCGTACGACGCAGTCAGGCTCGGCGCAGATCGGTACGGAGCAGGCCGCGCCGGTGGCGCCCAGCACCGAGACGCCCACTGCCGAGCCGGCGGCACAGCCCGACGTCGAGAACGAGGTGCTGCGCCACGGCGTGATCGCGGTCGACGTCGACGCCCGCCAGGTGTGGGTCGACGAGGTGGAGACCGAGTTGACCCGCATCGAGTTCGACCTGCTCACCGAGCTGGTCCGCCGCCCCGGCCGGGTGTGGAGCCGCGAGGCGTTGCTGCGCACGGTCTGGGGCAACGAGTGGGCCAGCGACACCCACCTCGTCGAGGTGCATGTCGGCAACCTGCGCAAGAAGCTCGGGGAGCAGCCGGATCGGCGGTTCATCCGCACGGTGCGGGGAGTCGGATATCGCATGGAGACGCCGGCCTGACCCTCACGCGGCCATGCAGGTCTGCAGGTCGTGGCGGCTTCGGTCGGCCAGTTGCGGAAGGCCCGTGAGCAGGTCGTCCGCGAGCTCCCAGGCGGAGTCGGCGATCGCTTCCTCCAGCAGTGCGGCGGTCTCGGCCAGGTCGACGGCACCGATGCTGGCCGACGACACCTTGAGGCTGAGCACGGCGTCGTTGCCGGTCAGCGCGTCCCGTGCTTGGACCGCGGCGTGGACCCGGTCGATGCGTCGGGGCAACAGGTCGGACCACTGCCCGGCGTACGTCAGCGCGTAGTCGGCGTCGAGGTCCTCGGCGAGCGCGGCCAGGGCCGCGGTGTAACTCCACTGGTCGGGCTCCAGGATCGTCACGACCACCGGCTGCTCCGTCAGCTCCTGCTGCTCGTCGTCGCGGCTCCAGATCATGCTGAGGCCGACGAGGAGCATGAGGGCGAGTGCGCCCCAGAAGACGTGTCGTTGCACGAAGGGACTGCGCAGGGCACGAATGCCGTTGCCGATCCACGGCACGACGGCCTTCTTCTCCCAGACGGTGTCGCCGTCGAGGGTGGCGACCCACGGGTCGGCGGCGGCGTTGGCGTCGCCCTGCGTGCGGACGGCGATCGTGCCGTCGTCGTTGCCGATCACCTCGATCACCCGGTGCGTCTCGACCCGGTGGTCCTCGACGGGGATGTGGTAGCTGATCACGTCGCCGACCTCGACCTCGTCGGCCGGCTTCGGCAACGAGACCACGACGTCGCCCGGCGTGATGCCGGGGTCCATGCTGCCGGTCAGCATCGTGGCCGTCCGGTAGCCGAAGACGTGCGGGCCCAGGGCGATCAGGCCGAAGACCAACAGGCACCCGACCAGGACCGCGGAGACGGCCAGGCTGAGCAACCGGGTGAGCGCGAGGCGCAGGCGGTGGAGCGTCATGGTCTTCTCCTGTTCGTGGTCTGGTCGGCCCTGGGTCAGCGGGCCTGCGTCACTGGGCCTGGCCGGCGCGCTGGGTCGCGGTGAAGTCGACGTTCACGGCGTTGCTCAGGCCCTGGTAGTCGTTGTTCGCCGTCTGGGGGAGCGAGAGCTGGATGCGCAGGTTCGCGACCCTGGTGGCGCTGTCGAGGTCGGCCAGCGCCTTCGGCAGTGCGACGTCCGTCTGGGTGGCGGCACCCGAGGCGAGCACGACGGTGGTGGTGCCCGAGCAGGTCAGGTCGTTGCTGCCGGCGGCCTTGACCCACGGGGCCGAGCACGCGTCGATCTGCAGCTTGAGGCCGTCGCTGCCGGTCTTGAGCAGGTTGTCGGTGGTCAGGCTCGTCTTGAGCGTGACGCTGCCGAAGCTCTCGGAGGTGGCCGAGCGGGTCAGCTGGACGGCACGCTGGGCGTAGTCGGCAGGCACCATGCTGGTGACCGCGATGTCGAGACCGCGGGTGGCCTGGTTGGCCAGGTCGAGCTTCACGGTCCCGGTGCCGACGTTGGTGCTGGCGCTGGTGGTCGAGGTGAACGAACCGTAGGTGCCCAGGCCCGCGACACCGGCCGCGGCGATCACGAGTCCGGCCGAGGCGAGGATCTTGACGGAGTGCTTGCGGCCCGGCTTGGAGATGCTGCGCATGGTGTGTTCCTTCGTGTGAGTGACCAGCCCCGCTGGTCTTTCTTCTGCGACAACCAGAACTCTGGTCGTCGCGCCTCAAGCACGGGCTCGGCGTACCTTCAGCGAATCCTCAAGAGATCCGCAAGACTCCACCGGTCTCCGGTCGGTCTAGGGTGGCGTGGTGCCCGAGCCGACGCTGACCGTCATCAGCCTGCTCGTGCTGGCGGCCCTCGCGGCGGGCTTCGTGGACGCGGTCGTCGGCGGCGGGGGACTGATCCAGCTGCCGGCCCTCGTGATCGGTCTGCCGGGTGCCGCGCCGGTGCACATCCTGGCCACCAACAAGCTCGCCTCGATCTGCGGTACGACGGTCAGCTCGGCCACGTTCTACCGCCGGATCAAGCCCGACCCGAAGACGTTCCTGCCGTTGATGCTGGCGGCCTTCGCCGGGGCCATGGGCGGGGCGCTGGTGGCGACGCTGATCCCCAAGTCGGCGTTCAACCCGATCATCCTCGCCGTGCTGATCCTGGTCGGCGCCTACGTGCTGCTCAAGCCGGAGGCCGGGGAGCTGACCGAGCTGCGGTTCTCCGGGCACCGGCACACGATCCTGGCCGCGCTGACCGGCCTGGCGATCGGGTTCTACGACGGTGCGCTCGGGCCGGGCACCGGCTCGTTCTTCGTCTTCACCCTGGTCGGCCTGCTCGGCTACAACTTCCTGGAGGCCTCGGCCAAGGCCAAGCTGGCCAACTGGGCCACGAACCTCGCCTCGCTGGTGATCTTCATCCCGCAGGGTGCGGTGATGTGGAAGATCGGGCTGTTCATGGGGGTGGCGAACCTGGTCGGCGGCTACCTCGGCGCCCGGGTGGCGGTCCACAAGGGTGCCGGGTTCGTGCGGGTCTTCTTCGTGGTCGTGGTCTCCGCGTTCATCGTCAAGATCGGCGGCGACGTCCTCGGCGTGTGGTGACCCGCGGCCTACGATGCCGACATGACCAACGGGGACGAGATCGCCAAGCGACTGGCCGACGCCGAACAGGCCCGCAGTGAGAGGCGCACGCTGCGCGAGCGGCTGACCGGTCTGGAGCAGGACCTCGCCGTGGCGACGCGGGCGGTGGCCGAAGCGCGGGCCCGCCTCGAGGACGAGCGGGCCGACGTCGCGAAGCTCGAGTCGTTCAGCCCGACCCGGATCCTGGCCGGGTTGAAGGGTGAGCGGGTCGAGCGGCTCGAACGTGAGAAGGCCGAGCAGCAGCAGGCCGAGTACGCCACGGCCACCGCCGAGGCACGCGAGTCACAGCTGGAGGCCGAGTGCGCCGACGTGCGACAGCGGCTCCAGGGCCTGGGCGACGTCGAGGAGAACTGGCAACGCGTGCTCGCCGAGAAGGAGGCGTGGATCCCCACCGTCGACCCGCAGGTGGGGGCGTCGCTCGCCGATCTCGCCACCAGGGTCGGCGCCCTGCGCAACGAGGAGCGTGAGCTCGCCGAGGCGGACCAGGCCGGCCAGCAGGCGTTCCGGGCGCTCAACGAGGCCGCCGAGCTGCTGGGATCGGCGCAGTCGTGGTCGACGTACGACACGTTCTTCGGTGGCGGGTTGATCTCCGACCTGCAGAAGCACCAACGGCTCGACGACGCGACCAACCGGCTGCGCGCTGCGGACGGCGCGCTGCGGCGGCTGGCGACCGAGCTGAACGACGTCGGCGTCGCCCCGGTCGGTGACGTCGGCATCTCCGACCTCACGAAGACCTTCGACGTCTGGTTCGACAACTTCTTCAGTGACCTCGCGGTGCGCGACCGGATCGTCGACTCCACCGCCCGGGTGCGTGGCGCCCTTGCCGCGGTCGCGGGAGTCGGCCAGGAGATCGAGCGCCGGCGTGCCGCCGTGACCCAGGGACTCGCCCAGTGCGCCACCGAACGCGAGAGCATGCTGGGTGCCTGACTCCTACCTCACCGTGGCCCGCGACGGGTCGGCCGAGATCGAGGTCAAGCGGTCGCGGTTCCTCTGCACGGTCGAACGGGTGGCCGACGAGTCCGCCGCGCGTGCCGTGGTCGACCGGCTGCGCAAGGAGCACTGGGACGCCCGGCACCACTGCTCGGCGTTCGTCCTCGGGCCGGCCGCCGACGTGCAGCGCTCCTCCGACGACGGGGAGCCGGCCGGTACGGCGGGCGCCCCGATGCTCGACGTGCTCCGCGGGCGCGAGGTCTCCGACGTCGTGGTCGTGGTGACTCGCTGGTTCGGCGGCGTCCTGCTCGGCGCCGGCGGCCTGGTCCGGGCGTACGGCGACGCGGTGCGCGCCGGCCTCGACGCGGTCGGCACGCTGCAGCGCGCGTTGGTCGTGGAGCACTCGCTGGTCGTCGAGCACGCTGCCGCCGGTCGACTCGAGACCGAGCTGCGGGCCCGTGGCATCACGGTGCTCGACGTCGCGTACGGCGCTTCGGTGACGCTGCTGCTCGGCGTACCTGCCGGCTCATCGGACGCGTTCGTCCCGCTGGTCGCCGAGCTGACCGGTGGAGCCTCGGAGCCCGTCGAGGTCGGCTCGCGCTGGGTCGATTCGTTGGTCGAGCAGTGAGCGCGGGCGAGTTTTCTCGGTGGTCGAGTAGTGAGCGCCAGCGAGCGTATCGAGACCTGGGTGGGTGTGGTCTCGATACACCGCCTCGTTCCTCGGCGGCACTCGACCACCGAGGGGGGCGTTCCTCGGCGGCACTCGACCACCGAGGGGGATCCTCGGCGGCACTCGACCACCGAGAGGGTCAGACGGCGGTGAGGTAGAACCAACGACCTGCGCGGCGCTCGAAGGTGCTGCGTTCGTGGAGCACGTCGACCCCTGAGGGCGTGGTGAAGTGCGCCCGGAACTCGACGATGCCCGAGTCGTCGTCGGGGCCACCGGCCACGACGTCGACGATCTCGAGGCCGGTCCATGTGGTGCCGGGCTGCGGCTTGGGGTCGGCCGGACGCGTCCGCGGATGCCAGGTGCGGAAGACGTAGTCGAGGTCGTCGACGGCGTACGCCGCGTAGCGCGAGCGCATCAACTCCTCGGCGGTCGAGGCCTGCTCCGCACCGCGGTGGAAACGCCCGCAGCACGCGTCGTACAACGCACCGGAGCCGCAGGGACACGCATCGACACCGAACATGCTCGTACGGTAGCCGCATGGACTCACCGTTGTGGATCTCAGCGTTCCTCGACCTGCCAGGGTCGTCCTTCGAACGAGGCGTGATGTTCTGGAGCGAGGTGGCCGGCTGCCGCGTCTCCGCCCCGCGTGGCGCGCGCCGCGAGTTCGCCACGCTGGTGCCGCCGACCGGCGAGCCGTACCTCAAGGTGCAGCGGCTCGACGAGGGTGCGCCCGGGCTGCACCTCGACCTCCACGTCGGCGACCCGGAGGCGGCCGCGGCAGAGGCGGTGTCCCTCGGTGCGACCGTGGTGGCGGACCGGATCCTGCCCGAGGGCTACCTGGTGCTGAGCTCGCCGGGTGGCTTCGTCTTCTGCTTCGTGGAGCACGGAACTCACGACGGGTCGACCAGAACTCACGACAGGTCGCGCGGGACTGGCGACAGGCCGAGCGGGACTGGCGACAGGTCGAGCGCGGTCGACCAAGTCTGTCTCGACATCCCGTCGCGAGGCCATGACCAGGAGTGCGCGTTCTGGGCGGCAGTCACCGGTTGGGCCCACGTGCCGTCGCCGGGACATGACGAGTTCTCCGCGCTGGAGCGCCCGCTGGGCTCACCACTGCGGCTGCTGCTCCAGCGGCTGGGTGAGAGCTCCGGTCCGGTGCGGGCCCACTTCGACCTGGCCGCCGAGGACCGGGCAGCGGAGGTACGCCGCCACGCGCAGCTCGGCGGCCAGCTGGAGCGGGAAGAGTCGGAGTGGACCGTGATGCGCGACCCCGCCGGGTCGGCGTACTGCATCACCGATCGCCGACCGAACCTCGGTGGTTGAGGATCCAGCGCAACCGCCCAGCCGAAAAGCGCTGTCCCGGCCCGAGCGAGCGACGCTACGGTGAGCCGCATGACAGCCACTGAACGTCTGGATCCGCCCCTGGCCGCCGACGAAGCCACCATGGTGCGCGCCTACCTCGACTACCACCGCGACACCCTGCGTGCGAAGACCGCCGGCCTGAACAGCGAACAGCTCAACCAGACGCTGGCGCCGTCGACGATGACGCTCGGCGGCATGCTCAAGCACCTCGCGCTGTGCGAGGACAGCTGGTTCTCCGGGCGACTGCTCGGCAACGAGGACGCCGACTACTGGCAGGGCGTCGACTGGGAGGCCGACGTCGACTGGGACTGGCACAGTGCCGTCGACGACACCCCCGAGCAGATCCGCACGCTCTTCGACGACGCGATCGCCGCCTCGAACGCGATCCTCGACCGGGTGATCCCCGAGCACGGTCTCGACCTGCTGTCGGTGCGCCTCGACCGGAGGACCGGCGAGAAGTTCAGCCTGCGTTGGATCCTGCTGCACATGGTCGAGGAGTACGCACGACACAACGGCCACGCCGACCTGCTCCGGGAGTCGATCGACGGAGCCACCGGCGAGTGAGGACGGCGGTCAGCGGCTCAGGTCGACTCGTGGATGCACAGCACGTTGCCGTCCGGGTCCTTGAACCAGGCGGCCTTCTCGGCTCCCATCACGCAGATGTGGTCGACGGTCTTCAGGTCGGGCAGGTCGTAGTCCTCGAAGACCACGCCGCGCTCGGCGAGCCCGGTGACCTCCGACTCGATCCCGTGGACCTCCCAACTCATCGCGGTGCTCTCCGACTGCGTTCCGGCCGGACGCGGCAGCAGCACCAGCTCGGATCCGCCGCCGAGCGTGAACCGCGGTGCGCCCTCCGAGGTCATCCCTTCGTAGGGCAGCCCGAGGGTCTCTCCGTAGAACTTCTGCGCACGGTCGGGGTCCGTGATGGGCAGCATCACGGCGACAGCGCTCTTTGCCAGGGCCATGGGGCACCTCCTCCTGATGTCCCCATGATTCCGCGGCCGACGAGACGGCACATCCCCAATCCGGGTTGGCCCCGGGCACGGAGCCGACGATGATCCGCCCCGCAACCGTCGCCGACTGGCCGCAGATCTGGCCGGTCTTCGACGAGATCGTCCGGGCCGGCGAGACCTACGCCTACCCGACCGACCTCACCTCCGAGCAGGCTCAGGCGCTCTGGCTCGAATCGGAGCCCGGCCACACCGTCGTGCTCGAGGAGTCCGGCACGATCCTCGGCACCGCGAAGATGGGCCCCAACCGGCCGTCGTACGGAGCCCACATCGGCACCGCCAGCTTCATGGTCTCGCCGCGGGCCCGCGGCAAGGGCGTCGGGCGCCGGCTGGGGGAGTACGTCGTGCAGTGGCACCGCGACCAAGGCTTCCGAGGCATCCAGTTCAACGCGGTGGTCGAGACCAACACCGCGGCGGTCGGGCTGTGGCAGGCGCTCGGCTTCGAGATCATCGGCACCGTGCCGGGCGCGTTCCACTCGAAGGCGCACGGCTACGTCGGCCTGCACGTGATGTACCTCGACCTGGTGTGATCCGACCCATGCTCGCCGTCCTGGGCGCGGGACAACCCAACGGCTGCTCGGTCTGGTGGGTCGATTGGCCTCATCTACCAAGAGCAGAAGGAGCCGATCGGCCCGGCAGACCTAGTGCCCGGACGACTTGTCCGTGGCGCCCGGCGCGGGCCAGATCGACAGGCGGCTCGACCCGTGACCGCGGGTGCGGGGCCGTTCCCTAGGATGGTCGGCGTGACTGCACAGAAGCTCGACGGGACGGCCACTGCTGCGGCGATCAAGGACGAACTGCGTTCCAGGGTCGCCGCGCTCAAGGAACGGGGCATCACCCCCGGGCTCGGCACGGTGCTGGTCGGTGACGACCCCGGCAGCCGGTGGTACGTCAACGGCAAGCACAAGGACTGCGCCGAGGTCGGCATCGAGTCGATCCGCGTCGACCTCCCCGAGGTGGCCACCCAGGCAGAGATCGAGGACGCCGTCCGCACGCTCAACGAGGACCCCGCCTGCACCGGCTACATCGTGCAGCTGCCGCTGCCCCGCGGCCGCGACGAGAACCGGGTGCTCGGCCTGATCGACCCCGCGAAGGACGCCGACGGCCTGCACCCGACCAATCTGGGCTGGCTGGTGCTCGGCAACGAGGCGCCGCTGCCCTGCACGCCGCACGGCATCGTCGAGCTGCTGCGTCGCCACGACGTGCCGATCGCCGGCGCCGACGTGGTCGTGGTCGGCCGAGGTGTCACCGTCGGTCGTCCACTCGGCCTGCTGCTGACCCGCCGCTCCGAGAATGCCACGGTCACGCTGTGCCACACCGGCACCGTCGACCTGGCCGCCCACGTGCGCAATGCCGACATCGTGGTGGCCGCCGCCGGCGTGCCCGGCATCATCAGCAAGGACATGGTCAAGCCCGGTGCCGCCGTGCTCGACGTGGGGGTCTCGCGGGTCGACGGCAAGATCGCCGGCGACGTGGCCGACGACGTCTGGGATGTCGCCGGATGGGTCTCGCCGAACCCCGGCGGTGTCGGCCCGATGACCCGCGCGATGCTGCTGGCCAACGTGGTCTCGATCGCCGAGAGCACGCTGGCCTGATCGTGGCCGAGCAGCCCGAGGACGTGTCGCCACAGGAAGACCCGGCGGGCCAGCCGGCGGCGGAGCCGGCTGGACCGGTGGCAGATCCGGCGGCTGACCCGGTGGCGGGACCTGTCGCCGAACCCCCGGCGCCGCGCGCGGTCACCGAGATCAAGAAGCCGTCGACGCTCGGCGGCATCATCTACCTCGTGGCGCTGGCCGGTGCCCTGATCGGCGTCGTCGTGGCCGCGACGGGGTCGTGGCGCTCCGGGGTCAGCTGGCTGGCCCTGTCACTGCTCGTCGCCGCCGGTGCCCGTCTGGCGCTGAACGACGACGACGCCGGCATGCTGCGGGTGCGCCGCAAGGGACTGGACGCCACGATCCTGGTGGTGATGGCGGTGTCCCTGCTGGTGCTGGTCGCCTCGATCCCCGACCAGCCCGGCTGAACCGCAGCCCGGCTGAAATGCAGCCCGGCTGAAATGCAGGAAGCCGGCACGAGTTGTCTCCAACTCGTGCCGGCTTCGTGCGTGATGCGGGTGCTGCCTCAGATCAGGCCGAGCTCGGTCACCGCGGCGCGCTCTTCGGCGAGCTCGGCGACGGTGGCGTCGATGCGGGTCTGCGAGAACTCGTTGACCTCGAGGCCCTGGACGATCTCCCAGTTGCCGTCCTTGGTGGTGACGGGGAACGAGGAGATGAGGCCCTCGGGCACGCCGTAGGAGCCGTCGGAGCGCACGGCCATCGAGACCCAGTCACCCTCGGGGGAGCCGTTCAGCCAGTCGCGGGCGGCGTCGCAGGTCGCCGAGGCTGCCGAGGCGGCCGAGGAGGCGCCACGGGCGTCGATGATCGCGGCGCCACGCTTGGCGACGGTCGGGATGAACGTGTCGGCCAGCCAGGCCTGGTCGTTGACGACCTCGGCGGCGTTCTTGCCACCGACCTCCGCGTGGAAGATGTCGGGGTACTGGGTGGCCGAGTGGTTGCCCCAGATCGTCATCTTCTTGATGTCGTTGACCGACGCACCGGTCTTCGCGGCGAGCTGCGAGATCGCGCGGTTGTGGTCGAGACGGGTCAGCGCCGAGAACCGCTCCTGCGGGATGTCGGGCGCGTTGGTCATCGCGATCAGTGCGTTGGTGTTGGCCGGGTTGCCGGTCACACCGATGCGTACGTCGTCCGCGGCGACCTCGTTGAGCGCCTTGCCCTGGCCGGTGAAGATCGCACCGTTGGCGGAGAGCAGGTCGGAACGCTCCATGCCCGGTCCGCGCGGGCGCGCGCCGACGAGCAGGGCGAGGTTGACGCCGTCGAAGATCTTGTTGGGGTCGTCGCCGATCTCGACGCCGGCAAGGTTCGGGAAGGCGCAGTCGTCGAGCTCCATGACGACACCCTCGAGTGCCTTGAGCGCGGGCGTGATCTCGAGCAGTCGCAGCTCGATGGGCCGGTCGCCCAAGGCGCCACTGGCGAGACGGAAGAGCAGGCTGTAGCCGATCTGGCCGGCTGCGCCGGTCACGGCCACCTTGAGCGGTGTGCTCACAGGGGGTCTCCTTCGAAGATGCGGGTGATCGTTCCTGACGCTAGCAGCGGGCGGGAGCCCCCGACCGCCGGGGTCTCACGGATGGGATGCTGTGCGCCATGCGTCTCCTGGTTGCCCGAGTTGTCGGCCCGGTCGTGGCCCCCGGCCTGGCCCTCGCCCTGCTGTGCGGCTGCGGCTCGGCGCCGGAACGGATCGACCCCACCGGCATCGACTCCCTGACCATCCCGACCCCGTCGCCGGACCCGTCCGACTTCACCGTGCGCATCGACAACCGCTGGCTGCCGCTGGCTCCGGGCACCACGTGGACCTACGAGGTCACCGGCAGCGCCCGGGCCAGCACCGCGACCACCACGGTCACCGACCAGACGTCGACGATCGCCGGCGTGCGGACGGTCGTCGTACGACACGAGACGCTGGGGCGGCGCGGTCGGGTGCTCGAGACGACCGACTCCTACTACGCCCAGGATCGCGACGGGAACGTCTGGATCTTCGGGACGACCGGGCCCGACGGTTGGCGGGCCGGTGAGGACAGCGCGGAGGCCACCCTGGCGATGGCCGACGGGCCTCGTCACGGCGACGGGTACGCCGCCGAGTTCGTCGGGGGAGCGATCACCCGCGCCGCGGAGGTGCGTGCGACGAACGCGACCACCTACACGCCGTACGGCGAGTTCGACGACGTCGTCGAGGTCGAGGAGACCGGAGTCGAAGAGGGAGCGGAGCCCTACGTGTCGTCGTACGCCGAGGGCGTCGGCCTGGTCGAGGTGGACCGCACCGGAGCCGAAGGACTCGAGCTGGTGGACGTGCAGCGCTGACTCCGTCCTCGACATGACGAAGGCCCCGACACCGCGGCTGCGATGTCGGGGCCCCTCGTCTGTTCTGTGTCAGCTGACCCGGATCAGCTGGGTCTTCTCAACTGGGGTCGTCGGGCTGGCGGATCTGGGTCCGCGAGCCGTCGTCCTCCGGGGGAGTCCACGGCTCGGGCTCCGGAGCCGGCTGGCCCCACGACTGCTGCTCGGGCGCCTGCGGTGCCTGCGGCGCCTGGGGCGCGGGCCACTGCTGCTCGGGAGCCTGCGGTGCCTGCGGGGCACCCCACTGCTGCTCGGGCGCCTGCTGGCCCCACTGCTGCTCCGGAGCGGGCTGGCCCCACTGCTGCTCGGGTGCGCCCTGACCCCACTGCTGGTCCGGGGCGCCCTGCTGGGGCGGTGCCTGGCCGGCCCACTGCTGCTGGTTGGGGTCCCAGCCCTGCTGCGCGTTCTGGTCCCAGCCGCCCTGCTGGTGCTGGGCGTTCGGGTCCCAGCCGCCGGCGAAACCGGTGGCCTGGGCGTTGCCGCCACCGAAGTTGAGGCCGGAGCCGGCGACCGGCTCGCCGTCGCTGCCGAAGATCAGGGCGTAGGTGAAGCCGGCGATCGCGGCACCGAGGAGCGGGGCGACGATGAAGACCCAGACCTGCACCAGTGAGTCGGTGCCGGCGAAGAGCGCCGGGCCGATCGAACGGGCCGGGTTGACCGACGTGCCGGTCAGCGGGATGAGGGCCAGGTGAATGCCGGTCAGGGCGAGGCCGATGGCGACCGGAGCGGCAGCGGTGCTCGGGTTGCGCTTGTCGGTCGCGGCGAGGATCACGTAGAGGAAGATCGCGGTGCCGATGACCTCGACCAGCAGTGCCGACCACAGGGCGATGCCGCTGCCACTCTCGTCGCCGTAGTTGTTCTGACCCATGGCGCCCTCGGCGTCCCAGCCGTCGATGCCCTTGAAGACGATGAACAGTGCGGCGGCCGCGACGATCGCGCCCACGAGCTGGGCGGCGGCGTAGAAGCCGGCCTGGACCCACGAGAGCCGGCCGGCCATGGCGGCACCGACCGAGACGGCCGGGTTGAAGTGGCCACCGGAGATGTGGCCGACGGCGTACGCCATGACGAGGACCGCGAAGCCGAAGGCCAGGGCGACACCGGCGATGCCGACGCCCAGGGTCCCCCCACCCTCCAGATCGGGTGCGAGGGACATCGCGGCGCCGACGCCGACGAAGACGAGGACGAATGTGCCGAGGACCTCGGCGGAGAGCTTCTGGACCAGTGTCGGTTCAGGTGTGGCTGGTGTGTCGGTCATCCGAGAACCCCTTTGTCGCACGACGTTGACCCCTGACGTTTCAGGGCGCACCCAGAACTCTAGACCGATGAGGTGTCGGGTGCGAGGCTGGACGCGACCCCGTGTCAGGTATCTTGATGTCAAGAAACCCACTGACCGCACAGGCACACCCCACCCAGGGGCACAGACCGATCAGGAGTCGCCGCACCCATGGCCAAGATCCTCTACACCTACACCGACGAGGCGCCGATGCTGGCGACCCACTCGTTCCTCCCGATCATCCAGGCGTACGCCTCCACCGCCGGCGTCGACGTCGAGACCCGCGACATCTCGCTGGCCGCCCGGATCCTCGCGCAGTTCACCGACCGCCTCCCCGCCGAGCAGCAGGTCCCCGACACGCTCGGCGAGCTCGGGGCCCTGGCCAAGACGCCCGAGGCCAACATCATCAAGCTGCCCAACGTCAGCGCCTCGATCCCGCAGCTGAAGGCCGCGATCAAGGAGCTCCAGGCGGCCGGCTTCGACCTGCCCGACTACCCGGAGGACTCCGACTCCGACGAGGCGAAGGACATCCGCGCCCGCTACGACAAGGTCAAGGGCTCCGCGGTCAACCCGGTGCTCCGCGAGGGCAACTCCGACCGTCGCGCGCCCGCGTCGGTCAAGGCCTACGCCCGCAAGAACCCCCACTCGATGGGCGCCTGGAGCGCCGACTCGAAGACCAACGTGGCCACCATGGCCGAGGCCGACTTCCGGCACAACGAGAAGTCCGTGATCCTCGAGGCCGACGACGACCTCCGCATCCAGCACGTTGCCGCCGACGGTACGACGACCGTGCTGCGCGAGTCGATCCCCGTGCTCGCCGGTGAGGTCGTCGACGGCACCGTCATGCACGTCGCCAAGCTGCAGGAGTTCCTCAAGGCGCAGATCGCCAGGGCCAAGGCTGACGACGTCCTGTTCTCGGTGCACCTCAAGGCCACGATGATGAAGGTCTCCGACCCGATCGTCTTCGGCCACGTCGTCAAGGCCTTCTTCCCCGACGTCTTCGCGCAGTACGGCGACCAGCTGGCCGAGGCCGGCCTGTCCGCCAACGACGGACTCGGCGGAATCCTGGCCGGCCTCGACAAGCTCGAGAACGGTGCGGAGATCAAGGCCGCGTTCGAGAAGGGCATCGCCGACGGCCCGCGCCTGGCGATGGTCGACTCCGACAAGGGCATCACCAACCTCCACGTGCCCAGCGACGTCATCGTCGACGCCTCCATGCCGGCGATGATCCGCACCTCGGGCCACATGTGGGGTCCCGACGGCAACGAGGCCGACACCCTCGCCGTACTCCCCGACAGCAGCTACGCCGGCATCTACCAGGCCGTGATCGACGACTGCCGGGCCAACGGCGCCTACGACCCGACCACGATGGGCTCGGTGCCCAACGTCGGCCTGATGGCCCAGGCGGCCGAGGAGTACGGCTCGCACGACAAGACCTTCGAGGTCGCCTCCGCCGGCAAGGTGCAGGTGCTGAACAAGGCCGGCGAGGTGCTGATCGAGCACGACGTCGAGGCCGGTGACATCTGGCGCGCCTGCCAGACCAAGGACGTGCCGATCCGCGACTGGGTCAAGCTCGCCGTCACCCGGGCCCGTGCCTCGAAGACGCCGGCCGTGTTCTGGCTCGACGAGACCCGTGCCCACGACCGCAACCTGATCTCCCTGGTCGAGAAGTACCTCAAGGACCACGACACCGAGGGCCTCGACCTCCGCATCCTCGCGCCGATCGAGGCCACCGCGTTCTCCATCGAGCGGATCCGCAAGGGCGAGGACACCATCTCGGTGACCGGCAACGTGCTGCGTGATTACAACACCGACCTCTTCCCGATCCTCGAGCTCGGCACGTCGGCGAAGATGCTCTCCGTCGTCCCCCTGATCAACGGTGGTGGGCTCTTCGAGACCGGCGCCGGCGGCTCGGCGCCCAAGCACGTGCAGCAGCTGGTCAAGGAGAACTACCTGCGCTGGGACAGCCTCGGCGAGTTCCTGGCGCTGGCGGTCAGCTTCGAGCACTTCGCGCAGGTCAACGACAACGCCCGTGCGCAGATCCTGGCCGACACCCTCGACCGCGCCACCGGCACGTTCCTGCTGGAGAACAAGTCGCCGTCGCGCAAGGTCGGCTCGATCGACAACCGTGGCTCGCACTTCTACCTCGCGCTGTTCTGGGCCGAGGAGCTGGCCAAGCAGACCGAGGACGCCGAGCTCGCGGCGGCGTTCGCGGAGCTGGCCGGCAACCTGCGCAGCAACGAGGAGGCGATCAACTCCGAGCTGATCGGCGTCCAGGGCTCGCCCGCGGACATCGGTGGCTACTACAAGGTCGACGAGGCCAAGACGGACGCCGTGATGCGTCCCTCGGCCACGCTCAACGACCTGATCGGCTCGCTCAGCGTCTGATCACCACGCGCCACCAACGGTGTGGATCGCAGTCACCCAGTGACTGTGATCCACACCGTTCTCGTTCTCCGCCCCGGAACTGTTCACCCCCGCGCTCTTCACAAGTGGCCCGGAGCACGATGAACTGTCGGCCACGGGCCTTCGGGCCGTTCTCGGGAACAGGAGTGAACCATGCCGATCCGCATGTCCAGCCTCGTCGCCGCCCTGGTGCTGGCCCTCTCCAGCCTCGTCCTCCTCGGCTCCGCACCGGCCAGTGCTGACGCCTGCTACACGTGGAGTCGCACGCTGCGCTCCGGCACCACCGGGTCCGACGTCGCCGAGCTCCAGGAGCGCGTCGCCGGATGGGCCGGCTACGGCGTCAACATGGCCATCGACGGCAGCTACGGCCCGCAGACCACCCAGGCGGTGAGGAACTTCCAGGCCGCCTACGGACTGAGCCCCGACGGTGTCGCCGGCCCGGCCACCCAGTCGAAGATCTATGCGCTGCAGGACGCCGACTGCTCCCCGCTCCACTTCGCGTGGAGCGAGGTCGACGGGGGCTGCGGGGCCGGCGGCTACAGCGGTGGCTCGGTGAGTGCGACGACGGTCAAGACCAACCTGTTGCGGTCGATGTGGCGCGCCGAGGCACTCCGCCACCGCATGGGCGACAACCCGATCCGCGTCACGTCAGGTTTCCGCTCCCAGGCCTGTGACCGCCAGGTCGGCGGTTCGGGCACCGGTCAGCACACCTATGGTCGCGCCCTCGACCTGGTGCCAGAGAACGGCAACTCGACGTACTGCCGGATCGCCCAGAATGCGCGCTACATCGGCTACGGCACGATCTTCGGTCCGGGCTATCCCGACCACAACGACCACGTGCACGTGGACATCCGGTCCGGTCGCACGTGGAGCGCGCCGAACTGCGGCATCTGACTGCGGCATCTGACTGGGGCATCTGACCCGACGGGTGGCTCCGCCGGTGGACCTGGCGGACGCCGTACCTGTGCCGAAAACCAGATGAGTCTGTCGGTGCGGAGACGTAGTCTCGACAGGTCATGACCGAGACCCTCACCACCGCCCCCGACCGGCCGCCCGTCGCCCCGTCGCGACCCGCACCCGTCGACGGGGCGCGGCGGGTCGACTGGCGTCGCATGAAGTCGCCGATCGCCGCCGCGGCACTGGTGTGCGCGGCCATCGCGGCGATCTCCACCACCTTCGGAACGGTCGTCATCGGCCGGCTCGCCGAGCACCCGACGAGCGGCCTGGTGTGGCTGCTGGCGGCGTGCGTGATCGGGGCCTCGATCATCGACACGTTCGGCAAGATCGTGTGGGTCGGGCTCTCCGACCGCGCCGAGGGCCGGCTCCGTGAAGACCTGCTCAGCGCGGCCATGCGCCAGCCGCTGGCCACCCTCTCCGAGCAGGCCGTGGGCGAGATCCTCGACCGGGTCGACGACGACACCCACGAGGTCGGCAACCTCGTGCGCTGGCAGCTGTGGATGTTCGCCCGCACCGTCTTCGGGGTGGTGCCGATGTGGATCGTGGCCGGTGTGACCTGGTGGCCTTCGTGGCTGCTGTTCCCGGCACTCGGGGTGGTCACCTGGTTCGCGATCAAGCCACTGTTGGGCGAGATCTCCCGTCGCAAGGTGATCGAGGAGATGGCGTGGACCGACCACGCCGCCGCACTCGAGGAGGGCATCGCCGGGCGCGACGACCTGCGCACCAGCCTCGGCCAGGCCCACGTCATCGCACGCGTCGCCAAGCTCTCCTCCGCCGTCCACACGAAGTTCCGGGCGGTGCTCGACATCGAGCGCCGGCTGGCCCTGCGCGCCGGCCTGTTGCTGCACGCCCTCCTCGCCGGCATCGGCGTCGCGGGCATCGCCCTGGCCGGCAACGGCGACCTGTCCGTCGCCAAGCTGGTCACCCTCTTCCTGGTCACGTCGACCTTCGTCGGCCAGATCGCGATGCTGGCCAACCACCTGCCCGACCTCCAGGCCGGCCTCGGTGCCGTCATCCGGCTGCGCCAGATGCTGGCCTCCGAGCCCGAGCCCGAAGGTGGCCGGCCGCTCCCGTCCGCCGACCGGCTCGAGCTCGAGATCCGCGGGCTCACCTTCGCGTACGACGAGGGCACCTTCGCCCTGCGCGACATCAACCTGTTCCTCCCGGCCGGCGACACGATCGCGCTGGTCGGCCGCACCGGCTCGGGCAAGTCGACGCTGGCCTCGCTGATCTCGCGTGCGGTCGAGCCGCCGCGCGGTGCGGTGCTGCTCGGCGGCGTCGACGTTCTCGACCTCGACCTCCAGCAGCTGCGCTCCGCGGTCGGCGTGGTCACCCAGCGCACCGAGATCCTGGCCGGCACCCTCGCCGAGAACATCACGCTCTTCGGCGACACCTCCCGTGACGAGATCGAGCGTGCGGTCGCCGAGCTCGGCCTCGACGACTGGGTCGCGGGCCTCCCCGCTGGCCTCGACACCCTGCTCGGCCCGGGCGGCACCTCGCTGTCGGCGGGGGAGGAGCAGCTGGTCGCCTTCGCCCGGTTGTTGATCCGCAACGTGCGCGTCGTCGTACTCGACGAGGCGACCGCCCGCATGGACCCCCTCACCGAGCACCGCGTCGTCGCCGCCGCCGACCGGCTGCTGCGCGGGCGCACCGGCGTGCTGATCGCGCACCGGCTCAGCACCATCGAGCGGGCACCCCACGTGGCGGTGCTCGACCACGGTCGCGTCGTGCAGGACGGGCTCCGCGCCACCCTGGCCCTCGAGCCCGGGGCGTTCCGCGACCTGCTGCACGACAGCCGCATCCAGCACCTGGTCGACCACGAGGACGACGACGCCCCCGCGCCGGTCGAGCACTCCACCCTCGACCACGCGGCCCAGAGCGCCGCCGAGGCCGCCGCAGTCGGTGGCCGACGCCGCACCGGTACGCCGCCCCCGGTGCGCGAGGTCGGCAACGGACCGTCGCTGGCCAAGGGCATCTTCCACGCGCTGCTGGTGCGCCCGTCCTGGGGCATCGCCGGGGCCGTGCTGTTCCTCATGGTGTCGGTGATCGGCGCCCAGGGAGCCGTGACCGGCCTGGTCTGGGGCCACATCGTCGAGGACCTCCAGGACGGCGACACCCCCGGGCTGCTCAGCGTGGCGCTGGTCGCCTGCCTGCTGGCGATGCCGTTCATGCTGGCCGACGCGTTCTGGCGCTACCCGCGCTGGTGGATCGAGGTCATGCTGCGCACCCGCATGTCGGTGCTGCACGGCCAGACCGCCCAGGAGCGCCTCGTGCGTACGCCTCCCGGTGAGGTGGTCGCGCGTTCCATGGACGCCGACCGCTACGCCCGCTACGCCGACCGCTGGGTCGACTTCATCAACGGCATGCTGATCGCCGCCTTCACCGCGCTGCTGGCCGGCACATGGGTGGCCGGTGCCGTGCTGCTCGCGGTGATGGTCACCTCGGCCCTGGCCTCCTCGATCGGCCGGCCGATCGCCGGACGCTCCGCAGCCGAGGCGTCCGCGGCCCGCGCCCGGTTCGGCCGTGCGCTGGTCTCGGCGCTCGAGTCGGCCCGCACCGTCAAGCTCGCCGCAGCGACCCCGTCGGTGCACCGACACCTGCGCGACGTCGACGCCGGACGCGTCAACGCCGCGGTGAAGGAGCACCGGGTCCAGGCGTTCCTCGACGGCGTGCCGATCGTGATGGTGCAGTGCGGTGTGGTCACCGCCTGGGCGATCTACTTCGGCGGCGGCTGGAGCCTGGCCACCGCGCTCCTCGTCGCGAACGCCGTGGCCGGCTTCGACTGGTTCGGCCGCGTCGCCGGCATGGTCGTCACCGAGGCCCCGGGCACCCGCGCCTGGCAGGTCGAGACCAGCCGGTTCGCTGGTGGTGTCGACCTGATGGACCTGCCGCCCGGCGTCGACCTCGTCTCCGGTGCCGCACCCGAGCCCGCTCCGTCGAGCCGGGTTCCTCTGCAACAGCTCGAGCTGCGGGGGTTCTCGGCCTTGCACGACGACGGCACGCTCGGTGTCTCCGGGGTCGACCTCACCGTCGAGGCCGGAGAACTGGTGCTGCTGGTCGGTCAGGTCGGCTCGGGCAAGTCGAGCCTGCTCGCCGCATTGGCCGGGCTGATCGGGCATCGCGGCGAGATCCTCTGGAACGACCGCGACGTCGACGACCCGGAGAGGTTCCTGCGCCCCGGCCAGGTCTCCCACGTGGCCCAGGTGCCGCGGGTGCTGTCGGGCACCTTCGACGAGAACGTGCGACTCGGCCACCAGCGCGCCTTCGACGCCCCGGTCGGGGTGGCGCGGCTCGGCTCCGACATCGAGGAGGCCGGCGGCAAGGACGCCCTGGTCGGTCACCGAGGTGTCCGGCTCTCCGGCGGACAGGTGCAGCGTCTGGCCCTGGCCCGCGCCCTGGCCACCGACGCCGAGCTGATGCTCGCCGACGACGTCTCCAGCGCGCTCGACGCCAGCACCGAGGTCGAGCTCTGGCAGGCGCTGCGCGACCGCGGGGCCACGGTGATCGGCGCGACCGCCAAGCGTGCCGCGCTCTCGCGTGCCGACCGGGTGGTCGTGCTGGTCGACGGCGAGGTCGCCGCGGTCGGACCGTGGAGCGAGCTCGCTCCACGGTGGGGTCACCTGGCCGGGTGAGCGTGGTTTCGAGACGGCCACCTCAACCACGGGCGGTTTCGAGACGGTCGCTGGGGCGACCTCCTCAACCAACGATCAACCACTTGGCGGGCTGAGCGTGGTTTCGAGACGGTCGCTGGCGCGACCTCCTCAACCAACGGTGGTAGTGGTGGCGTGTGTGCCCAGCGACACGGAATAGGCGGTCGGCGTGAGCCGGTTGGAGAATGCGATGAGCATGCCAGCCACAGAGCGCCCCGCCGCCGAACCCCGCACCCCGACCCGGTCCTCCGAGACGTCGACCCACTTCGGGTTGGCCGTGCTCGCCCTGGCCATGGGCGGGTTCGCGATCGGCACCACCGAGTTCGTCACGATGGGCCTGCTGCCGCAGATCGCCGACGGCGTCGACGTCAGCATCCCGACCAGCGGCCACGTCATCTCGGCGTACGCCCTGGGTGTCGTGGTGGGCGCGCCGCTGCTGGCGTTCTTCGGTGCCAGGCTGCCGCGTCGGGCGCTGCTGGTCTCGCTGATGGTTGCCTTCGCGATCGGCAACGGGCTCAGCGCCCTGGCGTCCAACTACGAGCTGCTGACCGCGGCCCGCTTCCTCTCCGGGCTCCCGCACGGCGCGTACTTCGGAGTAGCCTCCCTGGTCGCCGCCCAGCTGGCCGCCCCCGGCCGCAAGGGCCGCGCGGTTGCCCTGGTGATGCTCGGACTCTCGATCGCCAACGTGATCGGGGTGCCCGCGGCCACCTGGATGGGGCAGAACCTCGGCTGGCGCTCGGCGTACGTCGCGGTCTCCGTGCTCGGCGTCGTGACGATCTCGATGATCCTGGCCTCGGTGCCCTCGATCCCGGCCGACCCCGGGGCGAGCGGACGGCGCGAGCTCGCGGCGTTCTCCCGGGTCCAGGTCTGGCTGACCCTGCTGGCCGGTGCGGTCGGCTTCGGCGGCATGTTTGCGGTCTACTCCTACATCTCGCCGACGATCACCGAGGTGGGGGAGCTCCGCGAGTCGGCGGTGCCGATCTTCCTGTTGATGTTCGGCCTGGGCATGACGTTCGGGACCTGGCTGGCCGGCGAGCTCGCCGACTGGTCGGTCTTCGGCTCGCTGCTCGGCTCCGCCCTCGGCATGGGTGTGGTGCTGCTGCTGTTCGCCGCGGTCACGCCGTACGGCTGGTGGGCCCTGCCGTTCGCGTTCGCGATCTCCGCGATCAGCTCGGTGCTGGTGGTCAACCTGCAGCTGCGGCTGATGGAGGTGGCCGGTGACGCCCAGACCCTCGGTGCCGCGATGAACCACGCCTCGCTCAACGTGGCCAACGCGTTGGGCGCCTGGCTCGGCGGCCTGGTCATCGCCGCCGGGTGGGGCTATCGCTCGCCCGCGCTGGTCGGTGTGGCGCTGTCGGTTGCCGGGTTCGTCGTGCTGGTGGTCTCGCTCGTCCTGCACCGCCGCGAGGGTCACGTCGAGGCACTGCCGCAGTCCTGACAGAATGCCCGCATGTCCACCTCGACCACCCCTCAGGTTGCTGTGGCCGGCGCCGGGACGGGCACTGCTCGCCCGCGGGTTCTCTCCGGCATCCAGCCCACCGCTGACTCGTTCCACTTCGGCAACTACCTCGGTGCCCTGCGCCAGTGGGTGGACCTGCAGGAGAACTACGAGCCGTTCTTCTTCATCGCCGACCAGCACGCGATCACGTTGGAGCAGGACCCGAAGGTGCTGCGTGAGCGGTGTCTTCGTGCGGCCGCCCAGCTGATCGCGATGGGCATCGACCCGTCCCGTGCGGCGATCTTCATCCAGAGCCAGGTGCCCGCCCACTCGCAGCTCAGCTGGGTGCTGCAGTGCCTGACCGGCTTCGGTGAGGCCCGACGGATGACCCAGTTCAAGGACAAGTCAGCCAAGGGGGGAGAGGGCGCCGCGTCCGTCGGGCTGTTCACCTACCCGATCCTCCAGGCCGCCGACATCCTGCTCTACCGGCCGCACTACGTGCCGGTCGGCGAGGACCAGCGCCAGCACCTCGAGCTGACCCGCGACCTCGCCCAGCGGTTCAACCACCGCTACAAGAAGACGTTCCGGCTGCCCGAGCCCTACATCCTCAAGGCGACCGCGAAGATCACCGACCTCCAGGACCCGGTCTCGAAGATGTCGAAGTCGGCGTCCTCGCCCAGCGGCATCATCGACCTGCTCGACGACCCCAAGGTGAGCGCGAAGAAGATCCGCTCCGCGGTCACCGACTCCGGGTCGGAGGTGCGCTTCGACGTCGAGGAGAAGCCGGGCGTCTCCAACCTGCTCACGATCTACTCGGCCCTGACCGGTCGCGCGATCGACGACATCGCGGGGTCGTACGACGGCAAGGGGTACGGCGACTTCAAGAAGGACCTGGCCGACGTCGTGGTCGAGTTCGTGACGCCGTTCCGGGACCGGACCCTCGAGCTGCTCGAGGACAAGGACACCCTCAGCGACGTGCTCGCCTCGGGTGCCGAGAAGGCGTCCGCGGTCGCGGAGAAGACCCTCGCCGACGTCTATGAACGGGTGGGCTTCGTGGCACCCGGCAGGCGTTAGGGTCGTTCCGTGTCGACCATTGGTGTTGCGATCGCCATCCCGGAGCCCTGGGCCACCCAGCTGCAGGACTACCGAACCTCCATCGGCGACGCCACGGCCACGATGATCCCGACGCACATCACGCTGGTGCCGCCGACAGAGTGCAACGACCTCGACCTGGTCGAGGACCACCTGCGCTCGGTGGCCGGGTCCGCGGCCCCGTTCACCGTGCACCTGCGCGGGACCGGGTCGTTCCGTCCGGTGTCTCCCGTGGTCTTCGTCGGTGTCGTGGAAGGCATCTCCGCGTGCGAGCAGCTGGCGTTCGCCGTACGCCGTGGCCCGCTGGCCAGCGAGCTCGAGTTCCCCTACCACCCGCACGTGACGATCGCCCACCACCTCGACGACCAGACGCTGGATCGTGCGTTCACCGAGCTGGCCGGCTTCGAGTGCCGCTTCCCCGCGGACGAGTTCCATCTCTACGTGCACGACGACAAGATCGGCTGGCAGGTGGACAGATCGTTTGCGCTGGGCGGCTCCGCCGTGATCGCCTGAACGCGTGCCTTCACTGAAAGAACGCCTCGACGAGCGCATCACCCGACTCCGGGCCCGACGTCCGATCTTCGACCACCTGATGCGGATGGTGGAGCACTTCGGCAACGTCAAGGGCAACCTTCAGGCCGGTGCGGTGACCTACTTCGCGTTCCTGTCCTTCTTCCCGATCCTGGCCCTGGCGTTCTTCGTGGTCGGCTACGTCGCGAAGGTCTACCCCGACGCGCAGGACAACCTCACCGACGCCCTGACCGGTGTGCTGCCCGGCATGATCGGCAACGCCGACGGCCAGATCTCGCTGAAGGCGATCCAGGACTCGGCCGGTGCCGTCGGGCTGATCGGTCTGGCCGGTGTGCTGTACGCCGGACTCGGCTGGTTGTCCGGCATGCGTGAGGCACTGTTGGTGATGTTCGAGACGCCGCAGCGAGAACAGCCGAACTTCGTCGTCGGCAAGCTCCGCGACCTCGTCTCGCTCGCCCTGATCGGCCTGGTGATGATCCTCAGCGTGGCGGTCTCGAGTGTGATCGCCCGGTTCTCCAGGGAGTTGCTGGATCTGGTGGGTCTCGGTGTCGGCCTCGCGCCGTTGCTGCAGGTGATCTCGGTGGCGGTCGGGGTGGGCGCGAGCATGGTGCTGTTCTTCGCGATCTTCAAGCTGCTCGCGGACCCGGAGGTCCCGCGCCCCTCGCTGTGGTCCGGGGCCCTGCTCGGTGCGCTCGGGTTCGAGGTGCTCAAGCAGCTCTCGACGTTCCTGATCGCCTCGACCAAGTCGCAGCCGGCGTTCCAGGCGTTCGGGATCGCGCTGATCCTGGTGGTCTGGATCAACTACTTCTCGCGAGTCGTCATGTACGCCGCCGCCTGGGCCTACACCTCGACGGCAGCGCGGACCATCAGGGAGGCCCAGGCCCGCGAGCAGGAGGCCATCGAGGCTGCGGCCGAGGGACCCATCGGGCAGTTCGTCGTACCCACCGGGTCCAGGTCCTTCGTGCGCAGTCCCAAGGCCGCCTTCGCCGCCGGTGCGGGATCCATGCTCGCCGTGATCGGTGTGGTGCGTCGCAAGCGGGGCTGAGTCGTCAGATCCCCCGCGGCCCCACGACCCCCGCCGCCCTCACCGCCTCCCGAGGTTGCTCAGCCGGCGGGCAGGGACGACCCGAGCCAGGGAAGGGCTCCTGCGGCCGTAGGGATCAACGTCCATGGCCCGCCAGGGGGCGTGGGGACGAGCCGCCCGTGCAGGCTGGGGTACCACGGACCCGGTGGGTCCAGGGAGAACCGGGTCCTCTCGGCTCCGGCCACGTCACGGTGCGGAACGGCCGCCGTGACCAGTCCTCCGACCACGACGAAGCCACTCACCGTGGCGAGGAACGGCATCGGGTCCACACGCTGTGCGCGCAGCCGGAAGAAGAGCCGGGTGATGGCAGAGACCCGCCACCCATCACAGACTGCCGCCCGTCGTTCGGAGTCCGTGACGAGTCCGGAAACACGCGACGGGTCGATGCGGGCGACGAAGCATCCCTGCTGCAGCTCCGCCGGTAGCGCGGACTCGGGGACGGGCGGCCGCACGAGCGCCTGAACGGCCGCAGCGCGATAGAGCAGGCTTCCCCGCAGTCGCAGGGCGTCTCCTGCCAGACCGGCCTTGAGGGCGCGCCGGGCCGGCTCCCGGGCGAGGCCGAGTGCACCCAGCATCGTCGTTGCTTCCCGCTCGCTGATCATCACGGCATCGGAATCTGAAGCTTTTTCGGATGCGTGGGGTGTTGCCGAGTCGTCGTCTGCTGTCATGGCCCGACACGCTAGGCATGGCCACCGACAGCCACACCGACACCGACACCGGCGCCGGCGGTCTGCTCGGCCCCGGAGCAGTCGGGCGTGCACTCGGTCTGATGGGCCGATTGGCCTCAACTACGCATGACAGAAGGAGCCAATCGGCCCGGCAGACGTAGTAGGAGACCGGCATGCCCTCGCGCGCGAGTGGCCCGCGAACAGGCAGACAGCACAAGGCCCGTAGACAGCACGGAGCCCGTAGACAACACAGGGCCATCCGGAGATCCGGATGGCCCTGGTTGATCGATGCTGAACTGCTCAGCGACCGTGCTTCATCGCGGTGCGCAGGTCCTTGTTGAGCTGGGAGATCACGTCGAGCGGGATCTCCTTGGGGCAGGCCGACGTGCACTCACCGATGTTGGTGCAGCCACCGAAGCCCTCGTGGTCGTGCTGGGCGACCATGTTCACGACGCGCTTGTCGCGCTCGGCCTGGCCCTGGGGGAGCTGGCCGAGGTGGGTGATCTTGGCACCCATGAACAGGGAGGCCGAGCCGTTCGGGCACGCGGCCACGCAGGCGCCACAGCCGATGCAGGTGGCCATGTCGAACGCGCGGTCCGCGTCCTCCTTGGGCACCTGGACCGAGTGCGCCTCGGGTGCGGAACCCGTGTTCACCGAGATGTAGCCACCCTGCTGGATGATCCGGTCGAACGCGCCACGGTCGACGACGAGGTCCTTGAGCACCGGGAACGCGTCGGCACGCCACGGCTCGATGGTGATCGTCTCGCCGTCCTTGAACGACCGCATGTGCAGCTGGCAGGTCGTGGTGGTGACGGGTCCGTGCGCCTGGCCGTTGATCATCAGGCCACACATGCCGCAGATGCCCTCGCGACAGTCCGAGTCGAACGCGACCGGGTCCTCGCCGGCAGCGTTGAGCTGCTCGTTGAGCACGTCGAGCATCTCGAGGAACGACATGTCCTCCGAGACGTCCTCGACCTGATAGGTGTGCATCTTGCCGGGGGACGTGGCGTCGGGCTGGCGCCAGATGTTCAGGGTCAGCTTCATACCGGTCTTCGTTCCGTCTGGCGCGCTCACTTGTAGCTCCGCTGCTTCATCTCGATGGCGGTGTAGGTCAGGTCTTCCTTGTGCAGGATCGGCTTCTCGCCGTCCGCGACGAACTCCCAGGCCGCGACGTAGGCGAACGCGTCGTCGTGACGCAGCGCCTCGCCGTCCTCGGTCTGGCTCTCGGCACGGAAGTGTCCACCACAGGATTCGCGGCGGTTCAGCGCGTCGATGCACATCAGCTCACCGAGCTCGATGAAGTCGGCCACCCGGCCGGCCTTCTCGAGGCTCTGGTTGAGGCTGTCGGCGGTGCCGAGCACCTTCACGTTGCGGTAGAAGTCGTCCTTCAGGGTGCGGATGAGGTCGATCGCCTTCTTCAGGCCGTCCTCGGTCCGCTCCATGCCGCAGTACTCCCACATGATGTGGCCGAGCTCGCGGTGGTAGGAGTCGACGCTCCGGGTGCCGCCCACGGTGAGGAAGTGGTTGATCCGCTCCTCCACCGCGGCCTTCGCCTCGACCACGGCCGGGTGCGACTCCTCGAGCTTCTCGAAGGGTCCGTCGGCAAGGTAGTCGCGGATCGTGTGCGGGAGCACGAAGTACCCGTCGGCCAGGCCCTGCATCAGTGCGGAGGCACCGAGACGGTTGGCGCCGTGGTCGGAGAAGTTCGCCTCGCCGGTCACGAACAGGCCCGGGATCGAGCTCTGCAGGTCGTAGTCGACCCACAGGCCGCCCATGACGTAGTGCACGGCCGGGTAGATCCGCATCGGGGTCTCGTACGGGTCCTCGCCGGTGATCCGGGCGTACATGTCGAAGAGGTTGCCGTACTTCTCCTCGACCGCGTCACGGCCGAGTCGGCCGATCGCGTCGGCGAAGTCGAGGTAGACGCCACGGCGTACGCCCTCCACCTCAGGACCGACACCACGGCCGTCGTCGCACTGGTACTTCGCGGCGCGGGAGGCGATGTCGCGGGGGACCAGGTTGCCGAAGCTCGGGTAGATCCGCTCCAGGTAGTAGTCGCGGTCCTCCTCGGGGATCTCGCGCGGGTCCTTGGCGCAGTCGGCCTTGTTCTTCGGGACCCAGATCCGGCCGTCGTTGCGCAGCGACTCCGACATCAGGGTCAGCTTCGACTGGTGCGGGCCCGAGACCGGGATGCAGGTCGGGTGGATCTGCGTGTAGCAGGGGTTGGCCATGTAGGCGCCCTTGCGGTGTGCCCGCCACGCGGCGGTGACGTTGCAGCCCATCGCGTTGGTCGACAGGTAGAAGACGTTGCCGTAGCCGCCGGAGGCGAGTACGACGACGTCGGCGAGGTGGGTCTCGATCTCGCCGGTCACCATGTCGCGCACGATGATGCCGCGGGCCCGGCTCTGACCGGCCTCGTCCTCCGCGACGATGACCTCGAGCATCTCGTGCCGGGTGTACGTCGTGACGGTGCCGGCGGCAACCTGGCGCTCGAGGGCCTGGTAGGCGCCGATCAGCAGCTGCTGTCCGGTCTGTCCGCGCGCGTAGAACGTGCGGGAGACCTGGACGCCACCGAACGAGCGGTTGTCGAGCAGGCCGCCGTACTCGCGGGCGAACGGGACGCCCTGGGCGACGCACTGGTCGATGATGTTGGTGCTGACCTCGGCGAGGCGGTAGACGTTCGACTCGCGCGAGCGGTAGTCGCCGCCCTTGACGGTGTCGTAGAAGAGACGGTGGACCGAGTCGCCGTCCTCCTTGTAGTTCTTGGCCGCGTTGATGCCGCCCTGGGCCGCGATCGAGTGCGCGCGACGCGGGGAGTCCTGGTAGCAGAAGGACTTCACGTTGTAGCCGGCCTCGCCGAGTGTGGCCGCGGCCGAGGCGCCGGCCAGACCGGTGCCGACGATGATCACGTCGAGCTTGCGACGGTTGGACGGGTTGACCAGGCGGGCCTCGAACTTGCGCGTGCTCCAGCGCTGGTCGATCGGGCCGGTCGGTGCCTTGGCGTCGACGATCGGCTCGCCCGGCGTGTAGTAGTCGATCGCGTCGTCGATCAGGTCCGGGTCGATCGTGGGAGCGTCCGCGTGCGAGTCGACGTCGGAGGAGAACTCGGAATGAGAGTCAGTCATTTGTGCGATCAGTCCTTAGTCGACGATGCCGAGGAGGATGGACAGCGGCACCAGGGCGAAGCCGCCGGCGATCACCACTGCGAGGAATACACCGGCGAAGTTCGCGCGGGCACGGCTCTTGGCGTTGTTGGTCAGGCCGAGGGTCTGGCAGGCACTCCACACGCCGTGGCGCAGGTGCATGGCCAGGGCGCCCATGGCGAGCAGGTAGATCACGGTGACCCACCACATCTCGGGCTGGAACGAGCTCACCACGCGCTCGTACGGCGAGTCCTTGTCGCCGTTGACGTTGATGGTGCGGGTCGTGAAGTGCAGCAGGTGGAAGATCACGAACAGCAGCAGCGTCACCCCGCCCCAACGCATCATCTTCGAGCTGAGCGTCGCTGCGACGGCCTTCTTCACGACGTACTTCTGGGTGCGCGCCCTGTTGGCACGGCCCCAGAGCGTGAAGGCCGCGTAGGCGTGGCCGATGATCGACAGCAGGAGTACTGCGCGGATGATCCACAGCAGTCCCTCGTGCGGGAGCATCGGCTCCCCGAAGGTCCGCAAGTGGTGCGCGTACTCGTCAAAGGCTTCCTGGCCGGCGAAGACCTTGAGGTTGCCGTACATGTGCAGCAGCACGTAGCCGATGAAGACCAGGCCGGTGACGGCCATCAGGAGCTTCAGTGCGATCGTCGATCGCGTCGACCGGCTGCCTTTTACTAGAGTCGGGATTGCCACGGTGGCACGGTACCGCTCCAGATCGGGCCATGGGAGTTGAGGCCGCCCTAACCGGGTGTGAGATTCCCCCCGTTACTCGTGGGTTGGAACTTTTGCCGGGTCGGTTCGTTCTTTGCGCGCGGCCCCTTCCACTCGACGCGACTTCCTGCCATGGTCATTCAGAACATGAACTCGGAGGTGGCGATGGCGTCGACCGACGCAGGGGTGACTGGGCCCACCAGGGCGCGTATCGAAGAGAAGACACTGCGCGAGGACAGATGGTGGCTCGCCCCGCTGGCCACGTTCATCGTGTTCACCGCGTTCGTCATCTACGCCACCTGGCGGGCGTTCATGGGCTCCGACTACTACGCCTCGCCGTACCTCTCGCCGTTCTACTCTCCCTGCCTGGGTGACTGCGTCGACGGTGCGTCCGACTTCGGCCAGCCGTTCCGGGCGTTCCCGCTCTCGGCCGCCCTGATCATCCTGATCTTCCCGCTCGGCTTCCGGATGACCTGCTACTACTACCGCAAGGCCTACTACCGGGCGTTCTGGCTCTCGCCGCCCGCGTGCGCCGTCGCCGAGCCGCACAAGTCCTACTCCGGCGAGACCCGGCTGCCGCTGATCCTCAACAACCTGCACCGTTGGTTCTGGTACGCCGCCATGGTGGTCGCCGTCGTCCTCACCTACGACACGGTGCTCGCGTTCCGCAACGAGGACCACGAGTGGGGCCACATGGGCCTCGGCACCCTGCTGATGATCGTGAACGTCGCGCTGATCTGGCTCTACACCCTGTCGTGCCACTCGTGCCGCCACGCGGTCGGCGGCCGGTTGAGACATTTCTCGAAGCATCCGGTGCGCTACAAGCTGTGGACCTGGGTGTCCCGGTTGAACGGCAGTCACGCGAAGTTCGCGTGGTACTCCCTCTTCTCGGTCGCGCTGGTGGACCTCTACGTCTACCTGCTGGCGACCGGGACGATCGACGACGTGAGGTTCTTCTGATGGGCTCGGCACACGAGGGAACGCGGCACCCGATGACCGGCAACGAGATGTCGGGCAGTTCCCGAGGGGGGATGGAGCACCACACCTTCGACGTGGTGGTGCTCGGCGCGGGCGGCGCCGGGCTGCGGGCGGCCATCGCGGCCCACGACGCCGGCGCCAGGGTGGCGATCGTGTGCAAGTCGCTGCTCGGCAAGGCCCACACCGTGATGGCCGAGGGCGGCATCGCCGCGTCGATGGGCAACGTCTACCCCGACGACAACTGGCAGGTGCACTTCCGCGACACCATGCGCGGCGGCAAGATGCTCAACAACTGGCGGATGGCCCAGCTGCACGCGCAGGAGGCACCCGAGCGGGTGATGGAGCTCGAGGACTGGGGCGCACTCTTCGACCGCACCGACGACGGGCTGATCTCCCAGCGCGACTTCGGCGGCCACAAGTACGCGCGCCTGGCGCACGTCGGGGACCGCACCGGCCTCGAGATGATCCGCACCCTCCAGCAGCGAGCGGTGGCCCTCGGCATCGAGGTGTTCATGGAGTGCACCGTCACCGACATCCTCAAGGACGGCGACCGGGTCGCCGGGGCCTTCGGCTACTGGCGCGAGACCGGCCGCTTCGTCACCTTCGAGGCACCCAGCGTGGTCCTCGCGACCGGGGGCATCGGCAAGTCGTTCAAGGTCACCTCGAACTCCTGGGAGTACACCGGCGACGGCCACGCCCTGGCGCTGCGGGCCGGCGCCAGCCTGATCAACATGGAGTTCGTGCAGTTCCACCCGACCGGCATGGTCTGGCCGCCGTCGGTGAAGGGCCTGCTGGTCACCGAGTCGGTCCGCGGCGACGGCGGCATCCTCAAGAACTCCGAGGGCACCCGCTTCATGTTCGACTACATCCCCGAGTTCTTCAGGGCGGAGACGGCCGACACGATCGAGGAGGCCGATCGCTGGTACGACGACAAGAAGAACAACCGGCGCCCACCCGAGCTCCTGCCACGCGACGAGGTGGCCCGCGCGATCAACTCCGAGATCAAGGCCGGCCGCGGCACCCCGCACGGTGGCATCTACCTCGACATCGCGTCGCGGCGCAGCCCTGAGTTCATCCGCCGCCGGCTCCCGTCGATGTACCACCAGTTCAAGGAGCTGGCCGACGTCGACATCACGGCAGAGCCGATGGAGATCGGGCCCACCTGCCACTACGTGATGGGCGGTGTGGAGGTCGACGCCGACACCGAGCTGAGCGCCGTCACCGGCCTGTACGCCGTGGGCGAGTGCTCCGGTGGCATGCACGGGTCGAACCGGCTCGGCGGCAACTCGCTCTCCGACCTGCTGGTCTTCGGCCGGCGCGCCGGCGAGAGCGCTGCGGCGTACGCCGTCTCGACGGCCAGCGCACCACCCGCGATCGACCCGGTCGACGTGAAGGCCGCGGAGGCCAGCGCCCTGGCGCCGTTCGACGTCGCCGCCGACGCCCAGGGAGGCGGGGAGAACCCCTACACCATCCAGCACGACCTGCAGCAGTCGATGAACGACCTCGTCGGCATCATCCGCACCGCCGAGGAGCTGAGCGCCTCGCTCGGCGCGATCGAGGAGTTCAAGCAGCGGGCCAGCCGGATGGTCGTCGAAGGACACCGCCAGTACAACCCTGGCTGGCACCTCTCGCTCGACCTGCGCAACATGCTGCTGGTCAGCGAGTCCATCGCCAAGGCGGCCCTGGCAAGGGAGGAGTCCCGCGGCGGACACACCCGCGACGACTTTCCCGGACCCGACCCCGTGTGGGGCACGAAGAACCTGGTGGTGACGCTCGACGCCGACGGTTCCGGGGTCGACCTGCACGAGAAGCCGTTGCCGGAGATGCCCGCAGAGCTGCGGACGTTCTTCGAGGAGCCGCCAGCTGCCGGGGAGCCCAAAGCTCCGTCGGTCGAACCTGTCGAGACCCCCGAGGAAGGGAAGCAGTCATGAGCTACGACCTCAAGATGCGCGTGTGGCGCGGCGACAGCGGCGGCGGCGACCTCGGGGACTACACGGTCTCCGTCGAGACCGGCGAGGTCGTGCTCGACGCGATCCACCGGCTGCAGGCGACCCAGGCCGGCGACCTCGCCGTCCGGTGGAACTGCAAGGCCGGCAAGTGCGGGTCCTGCAGCGCCGAGATCAACGGCCGCCCCCGGCTGATGTGCATGACCCGGCTCTCCGACTTCGACGAGTCCGAGACGATCACGGTCACCCCGATGCGGGCGTTCCCGGTGATCCGCGACCTGGTCACCGACGTCTCGTTCAACTACGAGAAGGCCCGCGAGCTGCCCGGCGTCGAGCTCGGCCCGCGCGACGCAGACAACAAGCGCCGCATGATGCAGGTCGACGTCGAGCGCGGCCAGGAGTTCCGCAAGTGCATCGAGTGCTTCCTGTGCCAGGACACCTGCCACGTCATTCGTGACCACGAGGACAACAAGCAGGCCTTCGCCGGGCCGCGGTTCTTCCTCCGGTACGCCGAGCTCGACATGCACCCGCTCGACACCCACGACCGGCGGGCCCTCGCCCAGGAGGCGGCCGGCATCGGCATGTGCAACATCACCAAGTGCTGCACCGAGGTCTGCCCCGAGGGCATCAAGATCACCGACAACGCGATCATCCCGATGAAGGAGCGCGTCGTCGACCGCAAGTTCGACCCGCTGGTGTGGCTGGGCGACAAGATCGGCCTCCGCAACAAGGACAACGACGGCCGCGTCGAGCCCTGAGGGGTTGGGTCTCGATACGCTCGCTGACGCTCGCTACTCGACCACCGAAACCCACTTCGTTGGTCGAGTGCCGGCGAGGAACGAGCCGGTGTGTCCGGCTCCCGGACCTGGGGCAGCCAGCCGGGCTCCGCGGCCGTCGTACGGCGACTGTCCTGATCAGCATTTCCCTCTAGCCGGGCTCAACAGGCTCGGAGTCGACCGGGCCTGACACGGTCAGCGCGGCGATCGCCGTGGTCGCGGGCACGGCCAGCACGAGACCGATTGCCGAGGCCAGGGTGCGGACCACCTCGGCGGCGATGCTCTCGTCGTACAACGTGTCCATCAGCGGCCGGTCGTAGAGCGAGAGCAGCATCAGCACCGCCAGCGCCGTGCCGGCGTAGGCGAACACGATCGTGTAGATCGTGGAGGCGATGTGGTCGCGGCCGATCCGCATGCCGCTGGTGAACAGCTGCGTCCGCGTCATGCCGGGTGCCGCGGCCCGCAGCTCCCACACCGCGGACGACTGCGTGATCGTCACGTCGTTGAGCACGCCGAGGCCGGCGATGATCACGGCGCAGGTCAGCAGCCCCTGGAAGTTCAAGTCCGGTGCGTTGAGCATGAGGTATGCGTTCGTCTCGTCGGCGACGCCGCTCAGCCGGGCCGCATCGACGCCCCACAGGCCGAGCAGCGTGATGATCGCGATGCCGCTCAACGTGCCGGCCAGGGCGGTGCTGGTGCGGATCGACACCCCGTGGGTCAGGTAGAGGACGACGAACATGATCGCGCTCGAGCCGACCAGCGCGACCCCGATCCCGGAACCGCCTTCGAGCAGTGCGGGCAGCATGAACTTGGCGACCACGAACCCGGCGAAGACCAGGCCGAGCAGGGCCATCACTCCGCGCAGCCTGGCCACGATCGCGACCACGAGCACGAAGGCCAGCGCCATCGCGCCCAGCGGGAAGTTGCGCTCGGCACCGACCCAGCCGTACGTCGGTTCGGCACCCTCCCTCGGGGTCTTGGCCAGCTTGACCTTGTCGCCCTTCTCGAGGCCGGACTTCGCGACGTACGGCGGCACCTGGATCACGACGTCGGCGCCGTCGACCGAGGCGGTCAGCTCGTTGCAGTGCTCGGGGAACGACTCGTTCTCGCCGGGTGGCAACGAGGGGTCGGCCACGATGACGGGGCACGGGTCGCTGACCGAGACCACCGTCGCCTGCGGGAACGTGGTGCCGGCCGCGGAGTACTGCACGGCCTCGGGGCGGTCGCCGTCCCCGGGCCACAGGGCGAAGAGCCCGGCCACGGTGCCCAGGGCCACGAGTCCGAGCAGGCCCAGGAGCAGCAGCCGGGGGAGCACCCCCACCGCGACGTCCGGCACCGGGCCACCGTGCGAGTGCCCGTGCCCGTGTCCGGGTCCGGAGCTGCGTTTCGAGTGAGAGCTGTGTGCACCGGCCATGGCTGAATCCTGCCCGAGTGCAGGTCAGGCGACGCGGACGCCCCTCCCACGCCCGTTGGTCGAGGAGGTCGCGCGGCGACCGTCTCGAGACCACCCGTACTGCTCGGCCAGCAGCTCGTCGACCGCGTCGACCCAGCTGCGCTGCACCGCGAGCTCGCGGCCACGGGCTCCCAGCAGGCCGCGTCGGGTGTCGGCGGCGAGGCTGGCGACGGCCTCACGGAATCCGGTGGCGGAGGTGGGGTCGTGGAACAGGCCGGTCTCGAGGTGGCGCAGCACGTCGAGGGCGCCACCGGAACGAGGGGCGACGAGCGGTACGCCGGACGCGGCCGCCTCGCGCAACGCGTGGGAACAGGTCTCGAACTCCCCGGGGTGCACCAGCACGTCGAGGGAAGCCATTGCGGTGACCAGGTCGCCGGGCTCGACGGCGCCGGTGAACTTCGCGTCGGGCAGGTGGGTCTCCAGCCAGTGGCGTTGCGGTCCGTCGCCGATGACGACCAGCCGGATCCCGGGCAGGGAGGCCAGCTCGGCCAGTCGGCGTACGCCGTGGCGCTTGTGCAGGCTGCCGACGTACCCGACGACCACCCGGGGGACCGGCTCGACCGTGCGGCGCGACCAGCGGTCGTGCAGGTAGGAGTCGCGCAGGGTGGGACTCCACGCGGCCACGTCGACGCCCGGCGCCCACACCGGGGCCTCGACGCCGAGCACGCCGAGGCGGGCGCGCATCCACTCGCAGGTCACGACCACCTGGTCGGCGCGGGCGTGGACGGTACGCAGCCAGTGCTCCGCGGTGAGGGCCGGCACCGGCGACTGCTGCACGACGATGGTCGGCCGGTCCTGGAGCTGGGCGTGCTTGAGCGCCTTGCGGCCGAGGATGCCCGGGGAGGCCCCGTGCACCAGGTCGGGGCCGAAGCCGGCGAGCGCGGCGGCCACCTGGCGACCGGGCTTGTCGAGGGGGCGGATCCGGGCCACCGGCGACGAGCGGTAGGTGGCCAGCCCGGGGCCGGGCGCGATGATCTGAACCTGGTGACCGAGGTCGACCAGCCGGTCCACCACCTGCTTGGTGGTGCGCGTCGTGCCGTCCACGGCGGGGTAGAACGACTCGGTGACGATGGAGATCCGCTGAGGTTCCATGGGTCGATCGTGACCGGTCCTGGACAACGCGACGCGAACACGGGGTGGCCTGCGGACGTCGGCCAGGTACCCGAGGGCAGTTACTGTCCAGTTGATGGGAGATCTCACATCGAGTGGCCGTCAGGCTGTGGGTTCCCTATTGTGCGGACCATGACATCTGGCCCTGATCCGGACCGCCTCGCCCTGGCTGGTCCCGAGGACCAGCACTCCGCCGCGGACTGGGAGAAGAGCACCGCGGCCGTGCTGCGCAAGACCCGCAAGCTTGCCGACGACGCCCCCGACGCCGCCGTCTGGGAGAAGCTCGCGCGGCGGACCCTCGACGGCATCTCGGTCGCACCGATCGGCACCCTCGACTCGGTCGCCGGCCTCGCCCCGACCGGCGTACCCGGCGCGGCTCCCTTCACCCGCGGCCGCCTGGCCGCACGGCCCGAGATCGGCTGGGACATCCGCCCCTACCTCTTCGGTCTGGACGCGAAGGCCCTGAACGAGGCGGCGCTGGTCGACCTGGAGAACGGCTCGACGTCCCTGTGGCTCGAGGTCGGTACGACGCTCGCGCCGGCGGACCTCGAGGCCGCACTGGAGGGCGTGTTCATCGACCTGGCCCCCGTGGTGCTCGACGCCGCCGAGGACCCGTTCGCCGCCGCGGAGGCGCTGGCCGCGCTCTACGCCGACCGCGGCGTCACCCCGGCCGAGGGCACGAACCTGGCCGCCGACCCGATCGCCGCGCAGGTGCGCGGTGAAGGCGCCATCTCGCTCGACGTGCTCGACCTGGTGGCCGCCAAGGCCGAGGAGATCGGTGCCCTGGGCGTCGTCGTCGACGCGACCGCCGTGCACGACCTCGGTGCCTCCGACGCGCAGGAGCTGGCCTACAGCCTCGCCGTCGGCGCGACCTACCTCCGCCACCTGACCGCGAACGGCCGCTCGGTGGCCGATGCGCTGCGCCTGGTGGAGTTCCGCTATGCGGCCACCGACGAGCAGTTCCCGACCATCGCGAAGTTCCGGGCGGCTCGCCGCCTCTGGTCGCGCGTGGCGGAGCTGAGCGGCCTGGCCCCCGCCGACCAAGGCGACGGCCAGCGCCAGCACGCCGTCACCTCGCGCCCGATGATGAGCAAGTACGACCCGTGGGTGAACATGCTGCGCACCACGGTGGCCTCGTTCGCCGCCGGTGTCGGTGGCGCGGACGCCGTGACGGTGCTGCCGTTCGACTCCGCCCTCGGCATCCCCGACGCGTTCGGTCGCCGGATCGCCCGCAACACCGGGTCACTGCTGATCTCCGAGTCCCACGTCGCCAAGGTCGTCGACCCGGCCGGTGGCTCCTACGCCGTCGAGAAGCTGACCGACGACCTGGCCGAGGCGGCCTGGGCGGAGTTCGGCCGCATCGAGGAGGCGGGCGGAATCCTGGCCGCGCTCGAGGACGGCTCGTTCCAGTCGCGGATCGACGCGGTGGTGGCCGAGCGTGACGACCAGATCGCCCACCGCACCCGCCCGTTGACCGGCATCAGCGAGTTTCCGAACCTCGGCGAGGCCCTGCCCGAGCGTCCGGGGCACCCGGCCATGGACGCCGTACGCCGCTACGGTGCGCCGTTCGAGGCCCTGCGCGACGAGCCCGCCGCGACTCCGGTCTTCCTGGCCACGATGGGCAGCGTCGCCTCGCACACCGCCCGCGCCACGTTCGCCAGCAACCTGTTCGCCGCGGGTGGCATCAGTGTGGTCGTGGCCGGTGCCACCGACGGCGTCGACGCCGTGCTCGCGGCGTACGACGGCCAGCCGGTGGTCTGCCTGGCCGGCGCCGACCCGACGTACGCCGAGTGGGGTGCCGACCTGGTCGCCAAGTTGCGCGAGGCCGGTGCGCGTCACGTGGTGCTGGCCGGCAAGGCCGGCGACAAGACCGTTTCCCCAGACCTGGTTGACGATTCGGCCGCGGTCGGTGTGGACGCACTCACCTTCCTGAACACCACGAGGGAGCACCTCGCATGAGCACCGTCCCGAAGAGCTTCGCTGGCCTGCCGCTGGTTGAGGAGGTTGCGCAGCAACCGTCTCGAGACCAACGGACCGAGAGCGCCGCCGAGCCCTGGCAGAGCCCCGAGGGCATCCCGGTGCTGCCGGTCTACGGCCCCGAGCACCTCGAGGGCCTCGACGCCCTCGACACGTGGCCCGGCCTGAGCCCGTTCCTGCGCGGGCCCTACCCGACGATGTACACCACCCAGCCGTGGACGGTCCGCCAGTACGCCGGCTTCTCGACCGCCGAGGAGTCCAACGCGTTCTACCGCCGCAACCTCGCGGCCGGGCAGAAGGGCCTCAGCGTCGCGTTCGACCTGGCCACGCACCGCGGCTACGACTCCGACCACCCGCGGGTGCGCGGCGACGTCGGCATGGCCGGTGTGGCGATCGACTCGATCTACGACACCCGCACCCTCTTCGACGGCATCCCGCTCGACACGATGTCGGTGTCGATGACCATGAACGGTGCCGTGCTGCCCGTGCTGGCGCTCTACATCGCCGCCGCCGAGGAGCAGGGGGTGAAGCCGGAACAGCTCGCGGGGACCATCCAGAACGACATCCTCAAGGAGTTCATGGTCCGCAACACCTACATCTACCCGCCGGCGCCGTCGATGCGGATCATCTCCGACATCTTCAGCTACACCTCGGCGAAGATGCCGCGCTTCAACTCGATCTCCATCTCCGGCTACCACATCCAGGAAGCCGGGGCGACGAACGACCTCGAGCTCGCCTACACGCTGGCCGACGGTGTGGAATACATCCGCGCGGGCCTCGAGACCGGTATGACGATCGACCAGTTCGCGCCGCGGCTCAGCTTCTTCTGGGCGATCGGCACGAACTTCTTCATGGAGGTCGCGAAGATGCGTGCCGCGCGTGCCCTGTGGGCCCGCCTGGTGCGCCAGTTCGACCCGGCCAACCCGAAGTCGCTGAGCCTGCGCACGCACTCGCAGACCTCCGGCTGGTCGCTGACCGCACAGGACGTCTTCAACAACGTGCAGCGCACCGCGATCGAGGCGATGGCCGCGACCCAGGGCCACACCCAGTCGCTGCACACCAACGCCCTCGACGAGGCGATCGCGCTGCCGACCGACTTCTCGGCCCGCATCGCCCGCAACACCCAGCTGCTGCTGCAGCAGGAGTCGCGGACCACCGAGATCATCGACCCGTGGGCCGGTTCCTACTACGTCGAGCGGCTCACGCACGACCTTGCCGAGCGCGCCTGGAAGCACATCCAGGAGGCCGAGAAGGCCGGTGGCATGGCGGCCGCGATCGAGCAGGGCATCCCGAAGATGCGCATCGAGGAGGCGGCGGCCCGCACCCAGGCCCGCATCGACTCGGGCGCGCAGAAGCTGATCGGGGTCAACACCTACCGGCTCGCCGCCGAGGACCAGCTCGACGTCCTCAGGGTCGACAACGACGACGTCTACAAGCAGCAGATCGCCAAGCTCGAGCGGCTCCGTGCCGAGCGCAACGACGACGACGTACGCCGTTCGCTGGAGGCCCTGACGAACTCGGCCGAGCGGGGTGCCAGCAAGGGCTCGCTCGACGGCAACCTGCTCGCCCTGGCCGTTGACGCGGCTCGTGCGAAGGCCACCGTGGGCGAGATCTCCGAGGCTCTCGAGAAGGTCTACGGCCGGCACCAGGCCGTGATCCGTACGATCAGCGGTGTGTACAGGTCCGAAGCCTCCGAGGGCGGCAACTCCGCGGTCGACGCGGTCGTCGCCGCGACCGAGAAGTTCGAGGAGGACGAGGGCCGTCGCCCCCGCATCCTCGTCGCGAAGATGGGCCAGGATGGCCACGACCGCGGGCAGAAGGTCGTGGTCACCGCCTTCGCCGACATGGGGTTCGACGTCGACGTGGGCCCGCTGTTCTCCACGCCCGAGGAGGTCGCGCAGCAGGCCGTGGACGCCGACGTGCACATCGTCGGTGTGTCCTCGCTCGCCGCGGGCCACCTCACGCTGCTGCCTGCCCTCAAGCAGGCACTGGCGGACCTCGGGCGTCCCGACATCATGATCGTCATCGGCGGGGTCATCCCGCCCGACGACGTGGAGACCCTCAAGGAGATGGGCGCGGCCGCCGTGTTCCTCCCCGGCACGGTCATCGCGGAGTCCGCGATCGACCTGCTGGAGAAGCTCTCCCACTGATGTCTCGCCGGCAGGTCGACGTACCCGCGCTCGTCGCAGGCGTCCGTGAGGGGCAGCGTGCCGCGGTGTCGCGGGCGATCACCCTGGTCGAGTCGTCGCGCCCCGACCACCGGGTGGCCGCGCGCGAGCTGCTCGCCGAGCTGACCCCCGACTCCGGTGGGGCAGTGCGGGTCGGCATCTCTGGCGTGCCCGGCGTCGGCAAGTCGACCTTCATCGAGGCGCTCGGCATGACCCTGGTCGAGGCCGGGAGCAAGGTCGGCGTCCTCGCCGTGGACCCGTCGTCGGTGCGCACCGGCGGCTCGGTGCTCGGCGACAAGACCCGGATGGCGCGGCTCTCGGCCAGCCCCGGCGCCTACATCCGTCCGTCGCCGTCGGCGGGCACCCTCGGTGGCGTGGCCCGCGCGACGACGCAGGCGATGATCATCCTCGAGGCGGCTGGACACGACGTCGTGCTCGTCGAGACCGTCGGTGTCGGCCAGTCCGAGGTGACCGTGGCCGGCATGGTCGACACCTTCCTGTTCCTCACCCTGGCCCGCACCGGCGACCAGCTGCAGGGCATCAAGAAGGGCATCCTCGAGATCGCGGACGTCATCGCGGTCAACAAGGCCGACGACGCGGGCGGTCACAACGCGGGGGAGAGCGAGGCCCGGGTCGCGGCCCGCGAGCTGGCCGGCGCGATGCGCCTGGTGCAGGGCAAGGGGGAGTGGGCGCCTCCGGTGGTGACCTGCTCCGGCCTGACGAACATCGGCGTCGACGACGTCTGGCAGCGCATCCTCGACCACCGCGAGCACCTCGGCGAGAAGGGCCTGGCCCGCAAGCGTGCCGACCAGCAGCTCGACTTCACCTGGGCACTGGTGCGCGATGAGCTCGCCGAGCGCCTGCGACGCTCACCGGGTGTGGCCGCCGTGCGCGACGACGTACGCACCGCGGTGCTGGCCGGCGACATGGCCGCGCCCGAGGCCGCCGACCGCATCCTCGCCGCGTACGACGAACACTGACCCGTCGCCAGTTCCGATCGACCCGTCGCCAGTTTCGGTCGACCTGTCGCCAGTTTCGGTCGACCCGTCGTGAGTTTCGATCGACCCGTCGCGAATGTTCCCTGTTCGGGATGAACTGGCGACGGGTCGACTTGAACTGGCGACGGATCGACTTGAACTGGCGACAGGTCAACTGCCGTTGTCGACGTCGGTCAGGTCGAGGTACTGGGCGTTGGTGTTGCCGGCGATGACCGCCGAGCTGTCGCTCAGGATCTCCAGGACGCTTCGCCAGGACCGCTGGAAGTTTCCCGCGTCGTCGGAGATCTCCGGGCGGAACTCCCCGGCGCCGGACGAGATCTCCTCCTGCAGCGCGCGCAGGTCGAGCGCGGCGCCGTTCAGTGACTGGCTGGTCGAGCTGAACCGGGTGCGCACCACCCGTGCCGCCTCTTCGGTCATGCGTGTCGCCATCGTTGCCTCCTCGGTCAGAGATGCCAGTTGCCCGGGTTGAGCTTGCTCTTGCTGATGCTCTCGCCCACGTCCTCCAGGGCTTCACGACCGTCGTCGAGCGCCTCTCGTCCGCCTTCGATCACGTTGCGACCTCCCTCGACCACGTGGTCCACGGTGGTGAGGGTCCCGACGGTCAGCTCGGCGATCGTCTCGATCACCTCGTCCTTCGCCTTCTCCGTGGTGAGGTGGAGGGCCGTCCTGAGAATGGCCGGCGTGGACTTGACGAGGGTGATGGTCTTCTTGACGCCGTCGACCGCGGTGTAGATGACGTCAGCGGTGTCGAGGAGGCCCTCCATGCCAGGGAGAACGTTCACGGCGAGCTCGCTCAGCTTGGTCAGGCCACTGTCGGTGACGTTGCCCAGGATGTCGGCGAGATGCTCGTTGGCACCGTCGGGCACGTTCAGGTTGAACGTGAACGGCCCGCCGAAGGGGCCGGGTCCGGGGAGCGGGATGGTGATCGGAATGCTGAGGTCGTCGAGCTGGTCGAAGTCACCGACCTTGTCGCGCACGATGTCGCCGACCAGGTCTCCCGTCTTGTCGGCGAACCCGGCGTCGATGAGCGCCTGCTCGAGCTCCTGCTCGGTGAGGTGCTCGCCGAGCTGCGAGTCGCTCATCGCCGTCCGGATCAGGTCGGTCAGCTCCGGGATGTCATCGAAGCCGGGCTTCGTGCCGCCCTCGACGATGTTCTGCAGCCTGGTCTCGAGGTGCGACACGAAGCGCTCGAGGTTCTCGTTGGGGACCTCGGCCTGGAGCTCGTCGACCAGGGCGCGGAGGTTCTCGTTGTAGGGGCCGGCCAGTCCGTCCTCGTCGAGCGGGTTGCCGCCCTCGACCAGGAAGTTGCCCGGGCCGTTGTAACCGTCGGGGCGCACCGTCCAGCCCTGGAGCACCCCGGCGATGTTGATCAGGGACTGCGTCTTCCTGTTGGTGTACTGCGAGTGACCGGTCACGTCCTCCGGACCCGACCAGTCCGTGTCCAGCCGGATGATGCCTTCCATGTCGACCGGGTCCGTGCCGTGGCCGGCAGTGATGGAGACCGGGTCGCCGGGGGCACGGAGGGCGTAGATCGGGATGTCGTCGGGGATGCCGAGGTCGTCCCTGGTATTGATGTTCTCGCCGAGCCCGGGGGAGCCGAAGAGCACGACCCGGTCGGGGCGCATCCCCGCCTGGAGCGCCTTCGAGGTGACCAGGGTGCCGTAGCTGTGGGCCATGATCGAGAGTTCCGACCCCTCGGCCCGGACCAGCCCGTCGGTGAAGCTCTTCAGGTTCGCCCCACCGATCTCGGCCTTCTCGGTCGACGAAGCGTCCTTGAACTCGGGAGTGTCGTAGCCCAGCCAGGCGATGGTGGCGCTGTCGGGGGCCATCTCGTGGGTGTTGATCGCCTTGTCGAGCGTGGCGTCGAAGTTGTCGATCCGGTTCGTGATGCCGGGAACCACTGTGCCGACGTACTTGGCCTTGTCCAGGTTGCCCATCACCGCAGCCAGCCTGCCGTCGTCGGTGACCTTGTCGCCGTCGTACGTCGGTGGCACGAAGACCAGCGTCTGATAGGGCCGCTGCACCTTGGCGCCGGTGTCCGGGTCGACGTAGTCGGCCTTGCCCGAGAGGAGCTCCTCGAGCATGTCGATGCGGCCGTTGAGACGGGTGTACTCGGCCCACCCGTCATCGTCCTTGCCGGGTGGCGGGTCCCAGTACTTGGCGAGCTGCTCCTTCTCGGCCTCGATCCCGGCGGTCAGGTTGACCCGGTTTGCGGCGTAGCGCGCCTGGTTGGGAATTCCGTCGAGGTTGCCGACGCGCTCGGCGTCGAGGATGGCCAGGAGGGACAGGTCGGTGGGGTCGAGGCCCGAGGCCCACTTGGTGATTGCCTCGGAGCGGGCCTTGTCGTCGAGCCCCTCCAGCTCGGCGAGCTTGTCGTCCAGCGCCGCCACCAGCTCCTTGCCGTGCTCCTTGTCGAAGTCGGCGGGGACTTCGAGGCCATGGGTCTTGAGGGCGTTTCGCCACTCCTCCTCCTCGGCCACCGCGTCGTAGTGACCGTCGGTGAGGGGCAGGTCGGTGAGAAGCGCTTCCTTCGCCTGCGCGCGCCACTGGGTGAGGGACAGGACCCTGCCCCGGTTGGAGATCGGGCCGTTCGGATCCAGCGCCGGCGCCTTCACGAGGAGATTCTCGCGGAACTCCCGGGCAGCATCGCGGGTGTCGCGTCGGAGGTCGGCCTGCAGGTCCTCGAACTCCGTGGTCAGCCTGGCCTGTGCCGCCGACATGGCCGACGCGGCGGCCCGGGTCTGTCCGCCGTTGATCTTCCGGATGCGGACCTCGTCGGCGATGTCGATCTCACCGGACCTGGTTGCCTCCTTGACCGCCTTGGCCTGGTCCGAGCTGGCCTGGGCGAGTGCCGCCTTGTGGTCGGCGACGGTCTCCGCCCATCGCCTGTTCAGCGAGGGGAGCTGCTCGAGGGCGTCGTCGTAGAGGGTGGCCAGGTGGTTGGCGGCCCGCATGGCGCTCTTCACCTTGGGCCTCGCGCTGGTGAGCGTCTCGCCGAGCGTGGTCATCTCGGACTTCACCTTGCTGGCCGGTGGGCCGGTCCACTGGTCGCCGATCTGGTCGGGTGTGGCGACCACCTTGGGTGCCCGCTCGTCGAGCATGGTCACGATCCGCTTCAGGCGTCGACCAGCGGCCCGGAGAGACTCCGGGTCGACGTCGAGGCTGAAGTGGTCGGTCATCGGGTCACTGGTCGGGGTCGTCCAGGCACGCGGTCTCGCCGCCGGCCTCGAGAAGCCCGTTCTTGCGCAGCGTCAGACCGGCGGTGAAGGCATCTCCGCTGAAGGACAGCTGATCGCCGACTGCGGTCGAGTCGGGTCCGGCGACCTCGAGACCGCGGCCGGTGAGCGTCGTGCGTGCCGACTCCATGACCGTGGCCGGATCGGCGGCAGAGGCCGTGGCCGAGTAGCTGAACTTGATCTTGTTCCGCTCGTTGCCGCCCGGACCTCCGCAGGGCACGGGGCGGCCCTGCTCGCCCTTCTCGATGGTGCCGGGCTGGGCGACCTCGTTCAGGAGGTCGAGGCTGACCTTCTCGAGTGCCGCGTAGGCCTCATCGGGTGTCATGTCGGATTCCTTCCCGGAGGGCGAGTCGTCGTCCGTGCCGCAACCGGAGAGGACGAGGGTCAACGAAACAAGGACCAAGCTGGCTCTGCGAATCATCTGGGCACCCTACGTCGCGCGGATCGGTCCTGAGCTCAGCGTCTTCCCCGGCCTTGCACATCGAAACGTCTGTCGTGCGAATGTGACGCGTGACGGCATACTGACCGCCAGGCATCCTCGGGGAAGGTGGGTACGACGTGCGGCTGACGCTCACGCTGCTGGACGGGCGCAACGGCCGCGCTGTCAACGCTGTCGTCGACAGTGACGCCGAGGCGCCCGTGGGAGCCCTGCTACCTCCGCTCCTGGACCTCCTCGGTGAGCAGGTGCATCCGGACTTCGCGAAGCGAATCCCCTTGTGGGTCGACGGCCAGCGGGTCGACCCGGCCACCCCGACGGGGGAGGCCGGTGTCCACGCCGGATCGGTGGTCGCGCTGTTCGAACCGGCTGACCGGATCACCCGGGCGGTCCCCTCCGGGGTGGCGGAGCTGCGCGTGGTGGCCGGGCCGGGGGCCGGGCGCATTCACCGACTGCCACTCGGCCACACCACCATCGGCTGCGGTTCGCCGGAGTGGTCGCTGCCCGACGTACGCCTGCCACCTGCCGCGCTCCGCGTCGACGCCACCCCTGACGGGTCGGTGACGGTCGAGGTCGCAGACGGTGTCGTCGCCTCGCTCGAGGAGGTCGAGATCACCGAGGCCACCGCGTGGCCCGAGGGTGGGCATCTCCTGATCGGCGACACCGTGCTGGCCCGGGCACCGCTCGGCTCGGGCCGCGCCGACGTGGCGATGAACGCCGCCGAGGCCCTGATCGAGTTCAACCGCCCACCCCGGATCATGCCGCCGCCGCGGGAGCGGGCCTTCCACATGCCGACGAGGCCGGAGGAGCCGCGCGGGCGTCCGCTGCCGTGGGTCATGGTGCTGGCGCCGGCCGTGATGGCCGTGCCGATGGCCCTGCTCCTCGACAACATGCGCTACCTGCTCTTCGGCCTGATGTCGCCGCTGCTCGCGCTGGCGAACTTCATCAGCGACAAGGTCTACAACCGCAAGGAGTATCGCCAGAAGGTCGTCGAGTACGACGCCACAGTCGTGGCGCTGGAGAAGCGGATCGCGGCAGCCCGGGTGCTCGAACGCACGGAGAAGCGCTTCGAGCTTCCCGACCCCGCAGACTGGATCAGCCAGGCGATCGGTCCGGGCCCTCGGTTGTGGGAGCGGCGACCCGACGATGGCGACCACCTCCGGCTGCGGCTCGGGCTGACCGAGATGGCTCCCGAGCTGACCGTGGAGCAGCACCACGACAAGAGCGAGGAGGCCCCGGAGCTGCCGCCGCTCGTGGCCGTGCCCACCTGGTTGGGGCTCGCCCAGCTGGGCGTCATCGGTGTGGCCGGCAACCCCGAGGCCGCCGTACCTCTCGCGTCCTGGCTGATCGCCCAGGTCGCCCTGCTGCACAGCCCTCGCGACGTCAGGCTCGTGGTGATCAGCGACCATGCCGGCGAGGAGAAGTGGGACTGGGTGCGCTGGCTCCCGCACGCCCGCGACGAGGCCGACGGGGTGAGTGCGGCGGTCGGGACCCGGCAGGAGTCGGTCGGCAGGCGGCTCAACGAGATCCTCGCCGTGATCGAGCAACGTGAGGCGAGCGGCGCCGCGAAGAGCAAGGATCGGGTCGGACCCGATTACGTCGTCTTCCTCGACGGCGCGCGCCGACTCCGCGCCCTGCCGGCCGTCGTCGAGCTGCTCCGCCGAGGCCCCCTCGTCGGCGTCCGGGTGATCTGCCTTGATGCGGAGGCCCGCCAGCTCCCGGCCGAGTGCAAGGCCGTGGCCGTGATCGAGACCGACGGCCTGCGGATCCATGAGACGACCGCCGAGGACACCTTGGGCGTCGTACCCGACCTCGTCGAGCCGACGTGGTGCGAGACGGTGGCCCGCTGCCTGGCTCCGCTGCGCGACACCACGCCCCAGGAGGACTCGGCCGGCCTGCCCTCGTCGGCGCGGCTCCTCGAACAGATCGACCTCGACCCGCCGACCCCGCAGGGCATCGCGCTCCGCTGGGCCGGCAGCCCGACCACCGACGTGGTGGTCGGTGCCGGGTACGACGGACCGTTCCGCCTCGACCTGCGACGCGACGGCCCCCACGCGCTGGTGGCCGGTACGACGGGCTCCGGAAAGTCCGAGCTGCTGCAGACACTGGTCGCCTCGCTCGCCGTGGCCAACCGGCCGGACGACCTCACCTTCGTGCTCGTCGACTACAAGGGCGGGTCGGCGTTCAAGGACTGTGCCCGGCTCCCGCACACCGTGGGCATGGTGACCGACCTCGACACGCACCTCGTGGGTCGGGCGCTGGTCTCGCTCGGTGCCGAGCTGCATCGCCGGGAGCACCTGCTCGCCGGCCCGGGCGCCAAGGACCTCGAGGACTACTGGGCCCTGCGCGGCAAGCAACCGGACCTGCCGCCCATCCCGCGGCTGGTCCTGGTGATCGACGAGTTCGCCAGCATGGTCGCCGAGCTGCCGGACTTCGTGAACGGCCTGGTCTCGATCGCCCAGCGAGGTCGCTCGCTCGGCATCCACCTGGTGCTCGCCACCCAACGACCCAGTGGCGTGGTGTCCGCGGACATCAAGGCCAACACCAACCTGCGCATCTCGCTGCGGGTCACCGACGCTGGCGACAGTGAGGACGTCATCGACTCCTCGGACGCGGCGATGATCGGCAAGCACCAGCCGGGTCGCGCCTACGTGCGCAGTGGGGCCTCCACGCTGATGCCGTTCCAGAGCGGTCGTGTCGGCGGCCGCAGCCCGGACGCGACGGCACAGGAGCAACCGGAGTTCGTCGAGCCCCTGGCGTGGGCGGTCGACTGGGACCACCTCGGCCTGCCGCTGCCGGCACGTCCCACGGACAAGTCCGTGGAGACCGACGAGGCCGACACCGACCTCTCGGCGCTGGTCGACGCAGTGGGCAGCCTGACCGACCGGATGGCGATCCCGCCGGCCCACCGCCCGTGGCTCGACGCGCTCCCCGACCTGATCACCCTGGGCGACCTGCCGTCCCTGCCGGAGGAGGAGCGCGACCCGCGACTGCCTCCTCCGGCGGCCTGGGGGCTGATCGACCTCCCGGCCGAGCAGGCGCAGCGCCCGGCGGTGTTCCAGCTCGGGCGCAACGGCAGCCTCTACGTCCTCGGCGGCCCGCGCAGCGGACGGTCCACGGCGTTGCGCACCTTCGCCGGGGCACTCGCCGACGCGGTGCCGGTGGCCGACCTGAGCATCTACGGACTCGACTGCGGAAACGGCGCGCTGCTCGGCCTGCAGGCGCTGCCCCACACCGGCGCGGTGGTCAGCCGGACCCAGACCAGCCGGGCCGGGCGCCTGATCGACAGGCTCACCGCCCTGGTCGACGAACGACAGGCGCTGATGGGACGCGTCGGGGTCTCGGACCTGGCCGAGCTGCGCGAAGGCATGCCGCAGGACGAGCGGCCGCCGTACGTCGTCTTCCTGCTCGACCGCTGGGACGGCTTCATGGCGACCCTGGGGGAGGTCGACGGAGGCCGGATGGCGGAGCAGGTGCAGAACCTGCTCCGCGACGGACCCTCGGTCGGCGTCACCGTCGTGGTCTCCGGCGACCGGACCCTGGTCAGCGGCCGGATGGGGCCGCTGGTGGAGGACAAGCTGGTGCTCCGGCTGGCCGACAGGGACGAGTTCAGCTCCGCCGGCATCCAGGCCAAGCAGGTGCCGGAGAACATGCCGGACGGTCGCGCGCTCACCCCGGACCCGGTCGTCGAACGCCAGATCGCGTTGCTCTCTGCGGAGGTCAGCGGCGCCGGACAGAACGCGGCACTGCGAGAGATCGCGCTGCGCAACGAGGCACGTGATGCCGACGTACCCGCGGCACAGAGGCCCTTCCAGCTGCGGGAGCTGCCCGACCTGGCCGCTCACGACGGCGACACGGAAGAGCTGCTGCGTGATGCGGCCGCGTCGGTCCGTGACGGCCTCCTGCCGTTCGGCATCGGAGGCGACGAGCTTGCCCTGGTCAGCCTTGACCTGTCCGGTGCCGGGACGGCGGTGATCGCCGGACCCTCGAAGTCGGGGAAGACCGCGGCACTGAGGTTCGTGGCGGCCGCGGCCCGGGCAGCGGGCGTGCCGGTGAAGGGAGTCCTCGGCGTCGGCAACGCTCTCGCGGACGAGCTCGGCGAGGAGGCGCTGGTCGACCACCACACGATGAGCGTGGAAGAGATCGACACCTGGATCGCGGCACTGCCCGCCGGGGGAGTGCTGCTGGTCGACGACGGCGACATGATGCGCAGCGGCAACGTCGGCGAGGCCCTCGATGACGTCGTGTCCCTGGCCAGGGCCAGGAACTGGCGGATCGTCGTGGCCGGCGACGTCAACGACCTCGGGAGCGGCTACAGCGGTTGGGTGTACGACGCCCGCAAGTCGCGGCAGGGCCTGTTGCTGTCGCCCCAGAGCGCAAGTGACGCGGACATCTACGACGCCCGCATGGCGCGCAGCCTGGTGATGTCGAAGACACATCCCGGCCGGGGAGTGGTGCTGGACTCCGGTGGCAACGCGACCGTGGTCCAGGTGCCGTTCCGCGCCTAGCGCCGTGGCCTGAGCGAATGGGTCGCCGTGCTCCGAGCGAGAGCGTCAGCCGAAATGTCGAACGGGGCGGCACCCACCGGGTGCCGCCCCATTCCGGCTTGTTCGATCAGGAGTAGTGCTGGTCGAAGTTGTCGGCGTCGTTGGCGTAGTTGTTCAGCCACTTGGCGAAGTCAGGGCCGACGTGGAGCAGCTTCTCGAGCCCGTCACTCCACATCTTCCACTGCTCGTCGAACTTGCGGGACGCCTTCGGCGTGCTCCAGCTCCCTCCGCCCGTCAGGTCCGTTGCCGCCTTGTCCAGGGTCTTCTTGCTCGTCTCCAGGTCGGCAACCATCTTCGTGATGGTGCTGGCCGTCAACCGAATCTCTTCGGGATCGATCCGGTGGTCTCCTGCAGCCATGATGGCTCCTTAGTCCGAGGTGTTGGTCCGGCTACTCGTTCCACGAGGCCGTCACCGCGAAACCTTGACGCGATGGGTTTCTCTCCCCGGAGGACTGGGCAGACCATGGGCCGACGCCCGTAGGGCTGGGTGGTCTCTGACCAGGTTGGCCCTTACGATGACGGCTGCTGCTCGGTTGCAGCGAGCATCCGGGGTTCGTAAGCGACTAGGGGAATGGCACATGGGTTCAGGCGACGGATCAACGCTCGCGGAGCAGCAGCGCAACCGGGCGTTCCGACGGTCCGGAGGAACGACTCCGGCGGGTCGGCGGGTCGACCCCCCGCGCCAGCGGCGCCCCGGGCTGGCCGCGCTGGCCATCCTGCTCATCGTCGGCGGCGCCCTGATCGCGGGCCTGCTGGCCGTCCGGATGGACTCCCGCGAGCCTGTTCTCGCCGCGGCGCGCGACATCCCGCCGGGCACCCTGATCACGAAGGCGGACCTGCGGGAGGTCAAGGTGGCCAGCGAAGGGCTCCGGCTGATTCCCAGCGACCTCGCGGAGCAGGTGCTCGACGGTGGAACCTACGCACAGGTGCAGATCCGCCGGGACACCTTGATCGACGAGACGATGCTGACGCGCGAGGAGCCGGTCGGCGAGGACCGTGCCGTGGTCGCCGTCCCGCTCAACCCCGCGATCACCCCGAGCAAGAGCCTGCGCGGGGGCGACCTGGTGCAGGTGATCCGGGTCGGCGGCTCCGACAAGTCGGAGGAGCCGCGGCCGATCACCGAAGCCGTGGTGCTCTCCGTCAGTGCAGCGAGCGCCGACGACCTCGGGGGCGGGTCCACCGGCTCGGTGAGCCTGCTCGTCCCGGACTCCGCCGCGGCCGCTGTCGTCGACGCAGCGAGCGCCGATCAGGCTGGCCTGGCCCTGCTCCAGCGCGGTGCGTCGACCGACACGGAGCTGAGCGTGGAATCCTCTGGCTCCGGAGACGCACGGTGAGCGTGATCGCACTCTGCTCGGCCAAGGGATCACCCGGCGTCACCCTGGCCGGCCAGGTGCTGGCCTCGGTCTGGCCACGGCCGGTGGCGCTGGTCGACGCCGATCCGGCAGGCGGCGACATCCTCTGGCGGTGCCGGACTCCGCAGGGTGGTCCGCTCAACCCCGACCACGGCCTCCTCTCGCTGGCCGCTGCGGCCCGGCGTGACGCCGACGAGACCAACCTGTCCGAGCATCTCCAGCAGACCAACCTCGGCCAGTCGGTGCTGGTGGGGCTCTCGTCGCAGGAGCAGCTGACCGGGCTCGGCTCGGTGTGGACCCAGCTTCCCTCGCTGCTGGCGCGGCACACCGAGGACGTGCTCGTCGACTGCGGTCAGCTGAGCGCCGGGTCGGCCGCGCTCCCCGTGATTCACAAGGCCGACGCCGTGCTGGTCGTCGTACGACCCGACATGGAAGGGGTGGCGCACCTGCGCAGTCGCCTCTTCCAGTTCGGCAAGTCCCTGCGGATGGGGGACGCCGACGGTACGCCGGTGCTGATCGCGGTCGCCACGACCTATCGCGACACCCAGTCGGCCACCCACCTCCAGCAGCTCCTCGACTCCGAGGGCATCCCGGCCAGGGTCGTCGGAGTCTTCGCCGAGGACGCCAAGGGCGCGGGCATCTTCACCTCGACCCGTGCAGGTGCCCCCGGGCGCACGCTCCTTGCGAGGTCGGCCCGCGTGATCGCGCAGGCGCTGGTCAGCGTGCCGTCCGTCGAGCAGCGCATCGGGATGGTCTGAGATGGAACAACAGCTCGTGCGCAACCTCCGCGAGGAGGTTGCCGAGGTCCTCGCCCGGCAGCGTCGTGAAGACGCCGCGAACAACCTGCCGCCCATGTCGGCGGAGGACGAGCGGCAGTTCGCCCGGGCCGTGGTCAGCCGGGTGCTCGACCGCTATGCCCGCGAAGAGGTGAGCGCCGGGCGCAGCCCGATGACTCCCGGCGAAGAGGGGCACCTCGCGGAGGCGGTGCATGCCGCGCTCTTCGGCGTCGGGCGGCTGCAGCCCCTTCTCGACGACCCCGACATCGAGAACATCGACATCAACGGCTGCGACAACGTCTTCCTCGGCTACTCGAACGGTCGCGAGGAACGCGGCGCACCTGTTGCCGACAGTGACGAAGAGCTGATCGAGCTGGTCCAGACCCTCGGCGCCTACAGCGGCCTGACCAGCCGCGCCTTCGACACCTCCAACCCGCAGCTCGACATCCGCTTGCCGGACGGGTCGCGGCTCTCCGCGGTGATGGGCGTGTGCCAGAGGCCCTCACTGTCGATCCGTCGCGCTCGCCTGTCCCGGGTCATGCTCGACGACCTCGTCGGCTACGGCACCATGTCGCCCGAGCTGGCTGCCTTCCTCTCCGCCGCAGTGCGGGCCAGGAAGAACATCATGATCGCCGGCGCCACCAACGCGGGGAAGACCACGCTGCTGCGCGCCCTGGCCAACGAGATCGAACCGGCCGAGCGACTGATCACCGTGGAGCGAGCCCTCGAGCTCGGTCTCGGCGAGTTCCCCGACCTCCACCCCAACGTGGTCTCCTTCGAGGAGCGGCTGCCCAACACCGAGGGACAGGGCGCGATCGTGATGGGAGAGCTCGTCCGCCGGTCGCTGCGCATGAACCCCAGCCGGGTCATCGTGGGTGAGGTGCTCGGCGACGAGATCGTGACCATGCTCAACGCGATGAGCCAGGGCAACGACGGTTCCCTGTCGACCATCCACGCGAACTCCTCGGCCGAGGTGTTCAACCGCATCTGCACCTACGCGATCCAGAGCGCCGAACGGCTCCCCGCCGATGCCACGATGATGCTGATCGGCGGCGCGATCGACTTCGTCGTCTTCATCGAGCGGATCAACACGTTCGCCGCGGGTGGGTTGCTCCGGCGTACCGTCACCTCTGTCCGGGAGGTCAACGGCGTCGACGGGCGGGTGCTCTCCAGCGAGGTCTTCGCCCTCGGCCGCGACGGTGTCGCTGAGCCGGCCGCGGGCATCTCCTGCCTCGATGACCTGGCCGCGGTCGGGTATGTCCCGGGGGCAGCGCCGACCTGGCTGGACACGGCGCCGTGACCACCAGCCCGACCCTGCTCCTGGTCATCCTCATCGGCGCCGCCGTCGGGGGTGGTGTGCTCCTGCTCGTCCACGCCCTCACGCCGCGACCCGCCGAGCGCGTTGCGGCGGCACCCTCACAGCTCCTTGCCCAGCTCAAGGGGGCCGGCCGGACGCTGCCGCTCGCCATCGGTGCGGGACTCCTGGTGCTGCTCCTGACGCAATGGATCGTCGTGGCCCTGGCGTGCGCGGCGCTCGTGCTGTTCTGGGACCGGCTCTTCGGGGGCACCCGGGCCGCCCGAGAAGGGGTGGCCCGGATCGAGGCCCTCGCCGCCTGGACCGAGTCCCTGCGCGACACCGTGGCCGGAGCAGTCGGCCTGGAGCAGGCGATCCCGGCGACGGCGCACGCCGCCTCACCCGCCATCGCCTCAGACCTGTTCGCGCTCTCGGACCGGTTGCGGGTGCGGGTGCCGCTGCCGATGGCACTGCAGCGATTCGCCGACGACATGGACGACTCCGGCGCAGACCTGATCATTGCCGCGCTGATCCTCAACTCCAGGCTCCGCGGCCCCGGCCTGCGCGGAGTGCTCACGTCGCTGGCCGGCTCGGCACGTCAGGAGCTGGAGATGCGGCAACGGGTGAACGCCGGGCGCCGCAGCACCCAGCGCAGTGTGCAGATCGTCGTCGGCGTCACCATCGCCTTCGTCGTCGGCCTCGCGCTGTTCAACCCGGCGTACGTCGAGCCGTACGGTTCGCCGGTCGGTCAGCTCGTCCTGCTCGTCGTGCTGGCCTTCTTCGCGGCCGGCATCATGTGGCTGCGTCGCCTGTCGGTCTTCGAGGCACCGGAGCGCTTCCTGCGCAGCCTGGACGCGAAGGGGCGTGACTGATGATCCAGATCCTGGTGATGCTGGCCGGAGCCCTGGTCGGTGCGGGCGTGCTGGTCGGAGCACTGCTGTTCATGAGCCCAGCGGCGTCCGGCCCGGTCGGCCTGGCTCGGTTCGACGAGCAGCTCAAGCGTGGTCGTCGTGATGCCGGCCTGACCGCGGACCGTCGGCACCAGGCCGAGTCCGCCCGCATGCGCAAGCTCGGCGCTGAAGTGGCCGAGTCACTCGACTCACGGGGCCTCAAGATGCCGGCGTCGCTCTCCGCACAGCTGGGCCTGGCCGGCCAGTCCCGCGAGATGTTCCTGGCCCGGTCGCTGATGGCCGGCCTGCTCGGGTTCCTGTTCCCGGTCATCGCGCTGCTCCCCGCCTCGTTCCTCGGCCTCTTCCCACCGCTGGTCCCGTTGTGGCTGATGCTGGTCGGAGCCGTCGTCGGAGCAGCCGTGCCCTGGCTCCAGCTGCGCAAGATCGCCGACGAACGCAAGCGCGGATTCCGCCACGTCCTCAGCGCCTTCCTCGACCTCGTCGCGATGAACCTGGCCGGCGGACGCGGGGTGCCCGAGGCGCTCCAGTCGGCCGCGGCCATCTCCGACGGCTGGGCCATGGTGCGGATCCGCGACACCCTCGAAGCAGCGCGGCTGCAGGGGATCACCCCGTGGGCCGCGCTCGGCGAGCTCGGCAACGCGATCGACGTCGACGAGCTGCGCGACCTGGCCGCAGCCCTCGCCCTCGTCGCCGAAGACGGTGCCAAGGTCCGTGAGTCGTTGGCAGCGCGCGCCGCCTCGATGCGCAGCAAGGAGCTCGCCGATGCCGAAGGTCGTGCCGCGGCCCGTTCCCAGTCGATGCTCGTGGCCCAGCTGTTGCTCTGTGTCGGCTTCCTCTTGTTCCTCATGTACCCAGCGGTCGCGCGGGTCCTGGCCTGAGGTTTGGGCCTGACCACAAGGGGAATGACAGTCCTGTTCTACCTAAGGAGATGCCACGATGATTCAACTCGAGTTCCTGCTCACACTTCTCGGGGGCCGGGTCGAGCGTGTCCGTCGCAACGACGACGGCGTGTCGGCCGTCGAGTGGGTGGTGATCACCGCACTTCTGGTCGGGATCGCCCTGGCCGTCGGAACGATCCTGTTGACCAAGATCCGCGGCAAGGCCGATTCGATCAATCTGGACGAATGACAGTGCGGTCTCGCCGCCTGCGCGACGAGCGCGGAGCATCCGCGGTGGAACTGGCGCTCTACATGCCACTCCTGCTGCTGGTGATCCTGCTCGCCGTTCAGTCCACGCTGGTGTTCCTGGGCAACCAGGCCGCCAGCGCGGTGGCGCGCGAGACCGCCCGCGTGGCCCGGGCCACCGGTGACATCGCGGACGCCCGCCGCAACGGCGCGGAGTACGCCGAGAACATCGGCAAGGGAGTCCTCGAGGGCTACAAGATCCAGATCGTCGCGGTCGGGAACGACAAGGTGCGGGTGACGGTCACGGGCCACGCCCAGGAGATCCTGCCCTTCGGCGTACCCGAGGTGTCCCAGACGGTCGAGGGACCCATCGAGCGGTTCGTGGAGACCGAATGAGCCTCCGCAAGCGCAGCCGGAACGAGCGAGGCTCAATGGCCGTCGAGGTCGTGCTGCTGGCTCCGGTGTTGATGGCCTTCATCGTCTTCATCATCATGTGCGGGCGCTATGTCTCCGTCCGTGGAGACGTGGACGCGACCGCTCGGGACGCCGCCCGCGCGGCGTCGCTCCAGGTCTCCCGGGCCGACGCCCTTGCCGCCGCCCGCGAGGTGGTGGCCAGCTCCCTCGACGACCAGACCACCTGCAGCGCCGTCTCCCTGGACGGGGTGTGGGGTCCGGGCGGCACCGCCGTGGTGCACCTCGAATGCAGTGTCTCGTACGACGGGCTCGGCCTGATCGGGGTTCCCGGCAGCGCCAGCGTCGATGCCGAGAGCGCGGTCCCGCTGGACCCCTACCGGAGGTACGAATGAGCGGGAACCAGCAGCGGCAGCACGGCCGCCGGACCCGCGACGAGCGTGGCACCGCGACGGCCTTCGTGGTCGGGATGGCCATCACCTTGCTGATGTGTGCCGGCCTCGTCCTGGACGGCGGGACCGCCCTGAACGCGCGGATGAAGCTCGCCGACGAGGTCGAGCAGGCGGCACGTGCGGGTGCCCAGGAGATCGACGTCGACGGCCTGCGTGGTTCCGGCGACCCGAGTCTCGACGAGGCCGCCGCCGAGGCCCGGGCCCGCGCCTTCCTGACCAGCCGCGGCTACACCGTCACCGACGTCCGGGTCACTGCCGACACGGTCACGGTGGCGGCCAGCGACCGGGTGGACACCAAATTGCTCAGCCTGATCAACTACAACACCTTCAGCATCTCGGCCTCGGCCACTGCGGAAGCGGTGACTCAATGACCACGCCCCACCCCCAAGGAGTGCACGTGCCTCGTGGACCCGAGCGGTTCGCTGCCCCGCCCCCGCAACAGCAACGCCCCTCCTTGGCCAAGGCGATCGGAGCCGGCCTGGCCCTACTGGTCCTGGTGTTCGTCGTACCCGCTGCCCTCTGGCTGCTGACCGGCCCGCCGCCGGTCCCCACAGGGTTTCCCGACCGGGGCGACCTGACCCAGCCCCTGGGCATCGACGCCCTGCTCGTCGTGTTCCGGGCAGTCGTGTGGTTGGCGTGGCTCCAGTTCGTGGTCTGCACCCTGGCCGAGGTCGCGAGCCTGGTGCGAGGCGGTGGCCTGCCCCGACCGGTTCCCTTGTCCGGGCACACCCAGGCCCTCGCACGTGCACTGGTCGGGACCGCCCTGGTGGGCGGCATCTTCCTCGGCAGCACGGGCGCCGCGCAGGCGTCGATGCCCGTGCCCACGCCGAGCGGCAACGCCACGACGAGCCAGGCCAGCCCGCCGTCGGCGCCGACGGCGACCGCCGGCCAGTCCCCGACGGCCACCGAGCACGACGAGGTGGTGGGGGTCGCGCAGGGCACCCTCGAGTCGTCGCCGCGCGTCCACGTGCCCGGTGTTCCGCAGGACATGACGGACGTCCTCGGCAAGAAGGTCGTCATCGTGCAACCGCCCGACGGGCACTACCACGACAATCTCTGGGACATCGCGGAGAAGTCGCTGGGCGACGGCCGTCGCTGGCAGGAGATCTTCGACCTGAACAAGGGACGCATCCAGCCCGACGGGCAGGAGCTGGTCCTCGGGCGACTGATCCAGCCCGGTTGGGTGCTGATCATGCCCGAGGACGCCGTCGGTGCGCCGAGAGTCAGCGACACCGGGCAGGCCGCGGGCCAGGAGACCGGTTTCCTGGCCGGTGGCGTGCCGCAGGCACAGTCCGTCCAGGACCAACGCACCGGAGCGGGCGCCGGCGAGCAGGCGATGGAGGTCGCCGACCGCGACGCCCGGGGCACCATGACCCAACTGGCCAGGGGAGGGCTGCTCTCTGCCGCCCTGCTGCTGGGCCTGGTCGCCGAGCGGCGTCGCCGGCGTGGCCGGCTGGCCACCGCGGAGGAGCTCGAGGCCGAGGTGGAGCTCAGGATCGGTGCCGACACGGATCGCGCCGAGCGCCTCGACGTCGCCCTGCGAAGCCTGGCCGCATCGTGTGAGCTCGAGCGGCTCGCGGTGCCGCAGGCACATGCGGTCACCGTGTCCACGACGTCGGTGACCCTCCATCTGGCACCGCCCACCATGTCGGCGCCGTCCCCGTGGACGGTCCACGACGACGGTGCCCGTTGGGAGCTCCCGGCAGACGCGGACCTTCCCGGTGAGCGCGGCCCTGCGCCGTACCCCGGACTGGTCTGCCTCGGCCGCGATGATGACGGCAACGACGTCCTGCTCGACCTCGAGGCGCTCGGCGGACTGCTCAGCCTGGGTGGTTCCGACGTCATCGCGCGTGAGGTGGTCTCGGCCTGGGCGGTGCAGCTGGCGGTCGCGCCCTGGGCCGACGAGCAGGTCGTCCGCGGCTACCACCTCGAACCGACCCTGGCCACGATCGGCGGGACCCACGTGGAGCCGGTCGACGACCTGGAAGCCCTGGTCACCGACTGGGCCGGCACGTCGCCGCGCCACGCTGCCGCCGACGTACTCACCGGACAGGCACGACGTACGCCGGGCGAGCCGGGCAGGTACCTCGTGATGGGAGCCGCCCCGACGGACCCCGCCACGGTCGACCGGCTCGCTCGCCTCGTGGCCACGCCGCACAGCGGCGTCGGAGTCGTGGCGTGTGTCCCCGTCCCGGGAGCCCGCTGGCAGCTGGATGTCGACGACACCGGTCGGTTGCACGTGCCGTTGCTCGGCATCGAGGTCGACGCGGTGCGGCTCACCGCCGCCGCGGGTGAGCAGCTGGCCGGGCTCTTCGCCAAGGCGCGGCAGCCGTCCCCGATCCATGACGGTGACCGGGTCGCCGTGCCCCGCCCGCCACGTTCCGGCAGGGACGACCACTTCAGCGTCGCTGCGGTCCGGGTCGGCGTGCTCGGCGCCCTGGACCTGCGGGCCAGCAACGCGATGGACCCCGCACGCGTCGCGCTCGCCTCCGAGATCGTCACCTTCCTGGCCGTCCAGCCGGCTCCGGTCCACCGCAGTGTCGTGGGCGCCTCGATCTGGCCGGGCGGGGTGACTCCCGACGTACGCGACGCCACGATCGACCGGGTGCGCGACTGGCTCGGGCTGGAGGAGGACGGCTCCTACCGGTTGCGCGAGACCGAGGAGGGCCGTCTGCACCTCAGCGACGACGTGGCGGTGGACTGGCACGCGTTCTGCCAGCTGGCCCTGGAGTCCCGGGGACGGGGGCCCGATGAGGAGCGCGAGCTGCTGCGTCGCGCCCTGCAGCTGGTCCGCGGGGAGCTGCTGGAGGGGCGGCCCGCCCAGCGCTACAGCTGGCTGGCCCGCACGCGCCTCGAACGCCAGGTGACCGACGTCGTCACGGACGCCGCCCACCGGCTGGTCGAGCTGTCGCTGCCGGGGGACCCCGGCGGTGCGGGTGCCGCGAGTCGGGCCGGGCTGCGGCTCTCGCCGACCTCCCAGGTGCTGTGGCGTGACCTGCTCCGCAGCGCCTCGGTGGACCCGGACGGCTCGGACCTCGAGGAGGTCGCCGTGGAGATGCGCGACGTGCTGCGAGGGTGCGGTGCGCCGCTCGACGCGGAGACCGAGGCACTCCTCGAGGAGCTCCTGCCGGGTCGGCCGCACCGGGCCGGCGGCGCGCTCGCGTGAACCGCCACGCGACGCATTGACCGGGGAATCGGCCGGTTCCGGGCAGCGGTCGGTTGCGCCCGGGGTGGTGCCGCGGCGGATATGCTCACCGGGTCATGTCTGAAGCCCACGAACTCGTCGCCACAGTCCTCGAGAAGTACGCCGTCGAGCTCCTCGAGTTCCGGCGCGACCTCCACGCCCACCCCGAACTGTCGTGGAGCGAGGCACGGACGACGGAGCAGGTGGCGGCGCGACTCGAGCAGGCCGGGCTGCGCGTCCGCCGCCTGCCGCGCAGTGGACTGATCGCCGAGGTGGGGGAGTCCGGGCCCGTGGTCGCGCTGCGTGCCGACCTCGACGCGCTCCCGGTCGACGACCGCACCGACGACCCCTGGCGCAGCACCGTTGCGGGAGTGGCCCACGCCTGCGGGCACGACGTGCACACCACAGCTCTCGTCGGTGCCGGTCTGGCCCTGGCCGAGCTCGCCTCCCGCGGGATGCTCGCGGGCCGGGTCAGGTTGCTGTTCCAACCGGCCGAGGAGGTCATGCCGGGCGGAGCACTCGAGCTGCTGGCCCGCGACGCCCTCAACGGGGTCGACCGGGTCTTCTGCCTGCACTGCGACCCGACCGTCGACGTCGGCCACATCGGACTGAGGGAAGGGCCGCTCACCGGCGCTGCCGACTCGCTCGACGTGCACCTGGTCGGCAAGGGCGGGCACACCTCGCGGCCCCACCTGACCGAGGACCTCACCTTCGCGCTCGGCAAGCTGGTCACCGAGCTGCCCGCCGTACTCTCGCGTCGACTCGACCCACGGGCCGGGGTCAGCGTGGTCTGGGGCCTGATCCGCGCCGGCGCCACCCACAACGTCATTCCCGCCACCGGCCGGGTCGCCGGCACCGTGCGCATGCTCGACGCGGTCGCCTGGGCCGGCGCCGAGGACCTCGTGCGCGAGCTGATCGCCCAGATCATTGCGCCGTACGGCGTCACCGCCGAGATCGTCTACCAGCGCGGGGTGCCGCCGGTCGTCAACGACCACGAGGCCACTGTTGCGCTGGCTCGGTCGGTGGCCGCCGTGCTCGGCCCCGACGGTGCACTGCCCGCGTTGCAGAGCCTGGGCGGTGAGGATTTCGGGTGGTACCTCGAGCGAGTTCCCGGAGCGATGGGTCGGCTCGGCACCCGCACGCCGGGTGGTCCGACGTACGACCTGCACCAGGGCGACCTGCGCATTGATGAGCGCGCCATCGCGATCGGCGCGGCCGTGCTGGTCGGGGCGGCACTCGAGTCCCTCGTCTGAGTCGTCCGGAAGACGATCGGTCACCGGCAGGTAACAGTTCGGCTCGAATCGCCTCATTTCCGCGAGGTTGGGCTTAATGTGACCCGACTGGCCCGGTTGACAGGGGCCTGCCCCGACCCCAGGAGGACCGCCGTGAAGAAGACGGCACGTATTGCAGTTGCGCTGAGCCTGGCCGCCCTCGCCCTCACGAGCTGTGGCGAGCGCGGCGACGACGGCGACTCGAACGCCAAGGACTCTGCTTCGCCCAGCGCGTCGGAGTCCACGACGCCGCAGGAGCAGCACCCGGACTTCAAGGCATGCATGGTCTCCGACTCCGGCGGCTTCGACGACAAGTCCTTCAACCAGACGTCGCACGACGGCCTGGTGAAGGCCAAGACCGACTACGGCATCCAGACCGCCGAGGCCGAGTCCAAGGCCGACGCCGACTACGCACCGAACCTCGAGAACCTCGCGAAGGCCGGCTGCAAGAACATCACCACGGTCGGGTTCCTCCTCGGTGACGCCACCGCTGCCGCGGCCAAGAAGCACCCGAAGATCGACTACTCGATCGTCGACTTCGGCTACGAGAAGCCCGCCAAGAACCTCAAGGGCCTCGGCTTCAAGACCGACCAGCCGGCCTTCCTCGCCGGCTACCTCGCCGCCTCGCAGACCGAGAGCCAGGTCGTGGGCACCTTCGGTGGCGCCAAGATCCCGACCGTCACCATCTTCATGGACGGCTTCGTCAAGGGTGTCGAGCAGTACAACACCGACAAGGGCGCCGACGTCAAGGTCGTGGGCTGGGACGCCGAGAAGCAGGACGGCTCCTTCACCAACGACTTCGAGAACCAGTCGAAGGGCCAGTCGCTCGCCGAGGCACTGATCCGCCAGGGCGCCGACATCGTCATGCCGGTCGCCGGTCCCGCCGGCCTCGGTGGCCTCCAGGCCGTCAAGCAGGCGGACAAGAAGGCGATCTGGGTCGACACCGACGGCTGCGTCTCGGCCGCCGAGTACTGCGACATCCTGCTCTCCTCGGTCATGAAGGGCATGGACGTCGCGGTCGAGGACGCCATCAAGAGCTCCATCGACGGCTCCTTCGACAACACTCCCTACGAGGGCACCCTCGAGAACGGCGGCGTCAGCCTGGAGCGCATCAGGCAGGCACTCGAGGGCGAGGTCGGGCTGACGGAGAAGCGCATGTTCGGCGGCCTGGCGTTCCTGGTCCACGGCAACATGGCCGCCGCCACTCCGGACGCGGCCGCGCAGGCATCGCCGGCGTCCTGCATATCCTTCGTACGACGCCAGTCATCGCACAAGGGAGTGCCATGCAGTTGCAGATCCAGGGGCTGACCCGTCGCTTCGGTGACTTCGTCGCCAACGACGCGATCGACCTCACCATCGAACCCGGCGAGATCCACTGCCTCCTGGGCGAGAACGGCGCCGGCAAGTCGACGCTGATGAACATGCTCTACGGGCTCCTGGAACCCAGCGAGGGCCAGATCCTGCTCGACGGTGAACCCGTCACGTTCGCCTCGCCCAAGGACGCCATCAACGCCGGCATCGGCATGGTGCACCAGCACTTCATGCTGGTCCCGGTCTTCACCGTCGCCGAGAACGTCATGCTCGGTCGCGAGGGCGGCCCGGTGCTCAACCGCGGCGCCGCGGCCCAACGGGTGCGCGACCTCTCCGACCGTTACGGCCTGCGAGTCGATCCGAAGGCGCTGGTCGAGGACATCCCCGTGGGTGTCCAGCAGCGCGTCGAGATCCTCAAGGCCCTCGCCAACGACGCCAAGGTCCTGATTCTCGACGAGCCGACCGCCGTGCTCACCCCGCAGGAGATCGACGAGCTCATGGGCATCATGCGTGAGCTCAAGGCCCAGGGCACCTCGATCATCTTCATCACCCACAAGCTGCGCGAGGTCAAGGCTGTCGGCGACCGGATCAGCGTGATCCGCCGCGGCAAGATCGTGGGCACCGCCGAGCCGACCGCCACCGAGGCCGAGCTGGCCGAGATGATGGTGGGTCGCGCGGTCAAGCTGACCGTCGACAAGGACGCCGCCGAGGTCGGTGCCCCCGTGCTCGAGGCCCGCAACATCACGATCATCGACCCCCGCGGCCACGAGGTCGTCAAGGACGTCTCGTTCGAGGCCCGCGCCGGTGAGGTCCTCGGCATCGCCGGGGTCCAGGGCAACGGCCAGACCGAGCTGATCAAGTCGCTCCTCGGACTGATCCGCCCCTCGGCCGGCGAGATCATGCTCGACGGCGACGACATCGGCCGCTACGGCCCCCGGCGCAGCCTCGAGGCCGGCATCGGCTACATCCCCGAGGACCGCTCCCACGACGGCTACGTCTCCTCGTTCAGCGTGCGCGAGAACCTCGTCCTCGACCTCTACCGCTCACCCGAGTTCTCCAACGGTCCGGCGCTCAAGCTCGCCGAGATCGAGCGCAACGCCGACGACCGCATCCAGGAGTTCGACATCCGCACGACCTCGCGGGAGACGCCCGTCGGGTCGCTCTCGGGAGGAAACCAGCAGAAGGTCGTCGTGGCCCGCGAGTTCTCCCGGCCACTCAAGGTGCTGATCGCCTCACAGCCCACCCGCGGCGTCGACGTCGGCTCCATCGAGTTCATCCACAAGCGCATCATCGCCGAGCGTGACCGCGGCACCGCCGTCATCATCGTCTCCACCGAGCTCGACGAGATCTTCGCGCTCGCCGACCGCATCGCGGTGATGTACGACGGACGCATCGTCGACACCGTCAGTCCTGACATCGAACGCGAGCAGATCGGTCTGCTCATGGCCGGCGCCGGTGGCGCCGAGGGAGGTGCCGCGTGACCAAGCGACCCGGCCTGCGCCTGGACCGCAAGGCACTCGAAGGCGTCCTCACCACCGCCGCGGCCATCGTGCTGGCACTCCTGATCGGTGCCGTGCTGATGGCGCTGAGCAACGAGTCCGTCATCGACTCGATGGGCTACTTCTTCTCCTACCCGTGGGACTTCTTCTCCCGCTCCTTCGACGTGGTCACCACGTCGTACGGCGCACTGCTGGACCGTTCGCTCGGTTCCGGAGAGGGCCTGGCCAACACGCTGAACCGCTCGGCCCCGCTGATCTGCGCCGGCCTCGGCGTCTCGCTCGCCTTCCGCGCCGGGCTGTTCAACATCGGTGCGCAGGGCCAGATCATCCTCGGCACGCTGGCGGCCAGCTACGTCGGCTTCACCTGGGACCTCCCCGGTCCGATCCTGCTGCTCACCTCGGTGCTCGCCGGCGTACTGGCCGGAGCCCTGTGGGGCGGCATCGCCGGCCTGCTCAAGGCCGCCACCGGCACCCACGAGGTGATCAGCACGATCATGCTCAACCAGATCGCGTCGTTCGGGGTGCTCGCCTACGCGCTGGGTGAGCTGAAGTCGTTCCAGCGCCCCGACGACGACCTTGGCCTGCCCCAGTCGCCGCCGGTGCCCGACGCGGCCGCCTTCCCCGAGGTGCTGGGCGTGCACATGGGTGTGCTGCTCTCCCTCGTCGCCGCGGCCGTGGTCTGGTGGCTGCTCACCCGCAGCACCCTCGGCTTCGAGCTGCGCTCGGTCGGCGCCAACCCCGACGCGTCCCGCACGGCGGGCATGAGCACCGCGAAGGTCTTCATCCTCACCATGGTCATCGCCGGAGGGCTCAGCGGCCTGGCCGCGACGATGATGATCAACGGCGACCAGGCCAGCAACAACGCCAGCCTGGTCGGCTCGGTCGGCTTCGACGCGATCACGGTCGCGCTGCTGGGCCGTGGCACCCCGCTCGGCAGCGTGCTGGCCGGCTTCCTGTTCGGCATCCTCGCCGTGGGTGGCGGCGCCATGCAGACCACCAGCGCGGGCACCGCCCCCGAGGTGGTCCAGGTCATCCAGTCCTTGATCGTGCTGTTCGTCGCCGCACCGGCCATCGTCCGGTGGATCGTGCGACAGCGACGCAAGGAACCCACGAGCACGTTCGCCGCGAAGGGAGTCTCCGCATGAGCACCACCACGACCGTGACGGCCAGCGAGAAGCCCGTCCGCGACCGCACCGACAAGCTCCGCCAGATCAAGCTGGTCGTCGCCTTCGGCATCGTGTGGGTGCTGGTCCTGATGATGGCGCTGAGCATCGACAACTCCCAGGTGCTGTTCCTCAACGCCGACGAGCTCTCCAAGGAGCACCAGCCCGAGCCGTTCAACGGCCTGCGCCTGGTCTGGATCGGCTTCGCGATCGTCTCGATCGCCCTGGTCGTCGCGGTGATCAACCGCATCCCACGCAACGGCTGGGCGATGCTGATCCACGTCGCAGTCGGGCTGTCGTTCTACGCCGCGTTCACCGTCTGGTACTACGCCGACCAGACGGCGGCGGTCGAGGCCTGGATCACCAATCCACTGCCCAGCATGGTGAAGTACTGCCCGCCGCTGGTGCTCGGCGCCCTCGCGGGCGTGGTGTGCGAGCGTGCCGGTGTCATCAACATCGCCATCGAGGCGCAGCTGCTGATGGGCGCGTTCTTCGGTGCCGTGGTCAGCGCGCTGGCCTACAGCAACGGCGTCGGCATGATCGCCGCGTCGCTGGCCGGTGTCGTCGTGGCCCTGATGCTCGGCCTGTTCTCGCTGCGCTACCACGTCGACCAGGTGGTCGTCGGTGTCGTGCTGATCGCCCTGGCACTGGGCCTGACCACGTTCCTGCGCGGGCAGATCCCGACCGAGCAGGAGAACGCGCACCTCAACACGCTGCTCTCCGACTCGCCCGATCCGCTGACGCCGATCGAGATCCCCGGCCTCTCCAGCATCCCCGTGCTCGGGCGTGCCCTGTTCAACCAGTCGATCCTGGTCTACCTGGCCCTGCTGGCGCCGTTCCTGGTGTGGTTCCTGCTCTACCAGACGCGATGGGGCCTGCGGGTCCGCGCGGTCGGCGAGCACCCCAAGGCCGCCGACACCGTCGGCATCCGCGTCAATCGCGTGCGCTGGCAGGCGATTCTCTTCGGTGGCGCCCTCGCCGGTCTCGGTGGCGCGTTCTACACCGTCGGCTCGTCGGGGTCCTTCAACGACAACGCCGCCAACGGACAGGGCTTCATGGCGCTGGCTGCCGTGATCATGGGCCGCTGGCACCCCGTCGGCGCCACCATGGCCGCGCTCTTCTTCGCGTTGACCGCGGCCATGAAGGACGACTTCGGCCTGGTCACCAAGGTGCCCTCCGAGCTGATCGCCATCGCGCCCTACCTCGCCACCCTGATCGCCGTGGCCGGCTTCGTCGGACGGGTCCGCCCGCCGGCCGCCGACGGCCAGCCCTACGTGAAGGACTGAGCGTGGAGGTCGACTGGGACGCCCTGACCCGGGCCGCCGTCGACGTCGCCGCGCGCGCCTACGCGCCGTACTCGAACTATCGCGTGGGTGCCGCGGCGCTGGTCGACGACGGGCGCACCGTGGTCGGCTGCAACGTCGAGAACGCGGCGTACGGCGTGGTGCTGTGCGCCGAGTGCGGTGTGGTCAGCTCGCTGCACGCCACCGGCGGAGGGCGGCTGACCCACTTCGTGTGCGTCAACGGCAGCGGCGACGTGATCATGCCCTGTGGTCGGTGTCGTCAGCTGCTGTTCGAGAACGGCGGTCGCGAGCTGTTGCTGCTCACCGTGTCCGGCGTACGCCGCATGGACGAAGTGCTGCCCGACCCGTTCGGACCCGATGACCTGACGAAGGAGACCACGTGACCCAGCACGACGCCGTCGAGGTGATCTCCGCCAAGCGCGACGGCCAGGAGCTCACCGACAGCCAGATCGACTGGGTGATCGCCCACTACACCGACGGTGTGGTGGCCGACGAGCAGATGTCGGCGCTGGCGATGGCGATCCTGCTCAACGGCATGAACCGCCGCGAGATCTCCCGCTGGACCAACGCGATGATCGCGTCGGGGGAGCGGATGGACTTCTCCACCCTGTCGCGCCCGACGTCCGACAAGCACTCCACCGGCGGTGTCGGCGACAAGATCACCTTGCCGTTGGCCCCGCTCGTGGCCGCCTGCGGTGTCGCGGTTCCCCAGCTGTCCGGCCGGGGACTGGGCCACACCGGCGGCACCCTCGACAAGCTCGAGGCGATCCCCGGCTGGCGGGCGGCGCTGAGCAACGAGGAGATGCTCGACCAGCTCGAGAGCATCGGCGCGGTGATCTGTGCCGCCGGCACCGGCCTGGCCCCGGCCGACAAGAAGCTCTACGCGCTGCGCGACGTGACCGGCACCGTCGAGGCGATCCCGCTGATCGCCTCGTCGATCATGTCGAAGAAGATCGCCGAAGGCACCGGCTCGTTGGTGCTCGACGTGAAGGTCGGCACCGGTGCCTTCATGAAGGACCTCGACAAGGCCCGCGAGCTGGCCGAGACGATGGTCTCGCTCGGCAAGGACGCCGGCGTGCACACGGTCGCCCTGCTCACCGACATGTCCACCCCCCTCGGCTTCACCGCAGGCAACGCGATCGAGGTCGCCGAGTCGGTCGAGGTGCTCGCCGGGGGCGGGCCGGCCGACGTGGTCGAGCTGACCCTGGCCCTGGCCCGCGAGATGCTGGCCGGCGCCGGAGTCACCGATCTCGACCCGGCCGACAAGCTGGCCGACGGCTCCGCCATGGACGCCTGGAAGGCGATGATCCGGGCCCAGGACGGCGACCCCGACGCCCCCATGGCCACCGCCCGCGAGTCGCACGTGGTGAACGCACCGGCCTCCGGCGTGCTGACCCGGCTCGACGCGATGGCGGTCGGGCTGGCGTCGTGGCGGCTCGGTGCCGGACGCGCCAAGCTCGGTGACGCCGTGCAGGACGGGGCGGGCGTGGTCTGGCACGCACGCCCCGGTGACGAGGTCACCGAGGGCCAGCCGCTGTTCACGCTGCTGACCGACGAGCCGGAACGCTTCGACCGTGCGCTGGCCTCACTCGAGGGCGGCTACGACATCGGCACCGACGGGTCGGCGTACACCCCGCAGCCGTTGGTGATCGACCGCATCGCCTGACCCCGCCCGGGTCGTCGTACGGCGGTGCCTGCACAGCGGCTCTTGTGCGGTGCTGTTGACGGTTCGCCCGTGTCAGAACGCGTGTGGAGCGACCGTAACCCCGCGTTACTCGAGTGGGGGTGGCGCGGGCGGATCAGGGGAGCAGGAGTACGACGGTCTCGGCGACGCAGGCGGGCTTGGCCTCGTCCTCGATCTCGATCGTGTGGCGCACGGTGAGCTGCTTGCCGGCGGGGATGTCGACGACGTCCGCGATGGCGACGTGCGAGCGGATCCGCTTGCCGACCTTGAGCGGGTTCGGGAAGCGCACCTTGTTGACGCCGTAGTTCAGCTTGGCCCCCGGCGTCTGCAACGTGAAGATCTGGCTGCCCAGCCACGGGATCAGCGACAGGGTCAGGTAGCCGTGGGCGATCGTGCCGCCGAAGGGACCGTCCTTGGCCCGCTCGAGGTCGACGTGGATCCACTGGTGGTCACCGGTGGCGTCGGCGAAGGCGTTGACCCGGCGCTGGTCGACGGTCAGCCACTCGCTGGTGCCGAGGTCGGTGCCGGCAGCTTCGGTCAGTTCATCGAATGTCGTGAAGACGCGCATACCTGTGGAGCGTAGTCGTTCACGCCGTTCCCCACGACGCGTCCAACCGTGTTGTCTCACCCTCCGTGCGCTTCGCTGCCATGATGGGCAGGTGTCCCTGACTGCCGACGTCGTACGACGTGCCCCCAAGGTGTTGCTGCACGACCACCTCGACGGTGGTGTCCGCCCGCAGACGGTGGCCGAGCTGGCCCATGCCATCGGTCACGAGCTGCCCGTCGACGACGACAGCTTGCTCGGACAGTGGTTCGCCGATGCCGCGAACTCCGGATCGCTGGTGCGCTACCTCGAGACCTTCGACCACACCGTCGCGGTGATGCAGACCGCGTCGGCGCTGGAGCGGATCGCGCGCGAGTGCGTCGAGGACCTGGTCGCCGACGGGGTCGTGTACGCCGAGATCCGCTACGCACCCGAGCAGCACCTCGACGGCGGGCTGAGCCTCGACGAGGTGGTGGAAGCCGTGCGTGACGGCTTCGACCGCGGCATGGAGGCGGCCGGCGGGCGGATCGTCGTACGCCAGCTGCTGACCGCGATGCGCCACCAGGCCCGCTCCCGCGAGATCGCCGAGCTGGCCGTCGCGTGGCGCGACCGCGGAGTGGCCGGCTTCGACATCGCCGGCGCCGAGGACGGCTTCCCGCCGACCCGTCACCTCGACGCGTTCGAGTACCTCCAGCGCGAGAACGCCCACTTCACCATCCACGCCGGCGAGGCCTTCGGGTTGCCGTCGATCTGGCAGGCGATCCAGTGGTGCGGCGCCGAGCGGCTCGGCCACGGTGTCCGCATCATCGACGACATCACGGTCGGCGACGACGGCACCGTCGAGCTGGGCCGCCTCGCGGCGTACGTCCGTGACATGCGCATCCCGCTGGAGATGTGCCCGTGGTCGAACATCCAGACCGGCGCGGCCGCTTCGATCGAGGAGCACCCGATCGGGTTGCTGACCAAGCTGCGCTTCCGGGTCACGGTCAACACCGACAACCGCCTGATGAGCGGCACGTCGATGACCCGCGAGATGCACTCGCTGGTCGAGGCGTTCGGCTACGGGCTCGACGACCTGCAGTGGTTCACGATCAACGCGATGAAGTCGGCGTTCTTGCCGTTCGACGAGCGGCTGGCGATCATCAACGACGTGATCAAGCCGGGGTACGCCGCACTGGCCGAGGCGTCCTAGCCTCTGACGTTCAGTCAGGCAGCACCGTGAACCACGGCCGCGACCAGCCGGAGACCGACACGTCACCCTCGACGAACCGGTCCGGCTCGATGCGGTCGCGCACACCGCGTGCCGGGTCGTAGACCGTCAGGTCGGCGTCGAGGACCAGCACCACGTGACGCGGCAGCCAGCGACTGCCGACGAAGAGCGGCACGACGTGGCCCGCATCGGCCGCCGACTTGATCTGCTCGAGGGCGTCGGTGCGCCGCCACGGGGTCACCAGGTGCGGCGCATAGGTCGCACCCTGTGCGCCCGAGGAACCGGTCATCTGGTTGGCCACCGCCCACGGGGGAGTGCCCAACGCCCGCGGCCACGGCAGCTGCAACCGGCCGAGCACGTCGACGCCGCTCGTCGTACGGCGGTGCATGGCGAGCGTCTCGTCGCGGAAGTCGTCAACCGTGGCGACCCGGTCGCGGTAGGCGGGGTCGTTGAGCATGCGGGCCACGACGAGGACGGCGGCGCCGCAGGTCTGCTGGTTGGGCTGGCGGAGGGGCTGGTCCCAGGGGTTCACCGCGTCGCCTCCACACGCATCCGCTCGATGTCGTGGAACGCCTGGTCGGGCGTCGAGCGGCGGCATCCCTTGGCGACCGCGTCGGCCACCACGGCCCGCTGGTTGTGCATCAACGCCAGGCCGCGTCGGAGCAGCACCAACGGTGGCTTGCGGTGTTCGCGAAGGTCGCGGGTCAGGCGACGCCAGAACGTCACGACCGGCCGCTGGGTCACGCAGTACGCCGCGGCGAGGAGCCCGGCCTCCTCGCAGGCGGCCACGATGTCCTGCGCGAAGATGCCCTCGGCGACGAACAGGGGCGAGCCGTCGAGGTGCACGGTGTGCGAGCCGCACCGACCGTTCTGCGCGATTTCGTAGACCGGCACCTCGGCGTACCCGCTGTGGCAGAGCTCGCTCAGGGTCGCGAGCGCGTCGTCGGGCAGCCATGAGTCGGGGTGGTCCCAGTCGACCAGGCCGGCGTTGGCGCCCTCGGTGAGCCGGGGGAGGGTCGGGTCGGACCCGTCCTTGTAGAAGTCGTCGAGGCGCAGCACCGGCAACCCCGTACGCTGGGCCAGCCGGGACTTCCCGGCGCCCGAAGGCCCGGCGAGGACGATCACACGCGCATGCACGCGCTCATTGTGCCAGCCCTGCACCCACCGATTCCCGCCCTGCTGGGCGTCATCGATTCGGTGGATAACGTTTGAGTTGTTTACATCGGTTCGTCCTTTGTGCACTACCCTGCCCTCGCGGGGCAACTCGCATTCATGCGTAGGGAGGCGCAATGGGCAGCGGAACTCATGCCCGCGAACGGGAGAAGGCGAGCCGGTTCCCACTGTGGATCGGCCTGTTGGTGTTGGTGCTGATCATCGGTGTGGTGGCGGCTGTGCTGTGGCGCGCCCGCAGCGAGGACTCCTCCTGCGCAAGCACCTCGACGACCACCGTGGCAGCAGCCCCCGACATCGCGCCGGCGCTCACCCGGGCCGCCGAGGCGATGGTCGACGAGGTCGACTGCGTGGAGGTCCAGGTCGTCGCGATGGTCCCGGCCGAGGCCCTCAACGCCCTGGTCGCCCGCGACCCAAGCGCCCCCGACCTGTGGGTCCCCGACTCACCCGTGTGGATCAAGCAGCTCAGCGATGCCGGCGTGCGATCGACGGTGCTCTCCGAGGCGATCGCGAGCAGCCCCGTGGCGTTGGCCGGCGGCCCGTCGGCCGCGGCACCCGGCTCCTGGTTCGACGCGTTGTCGAGCGGTCGAGTCGTCGTCCAGGACCCCACCAAGGACGGTCCGTCCGCGGCTGCCCTCGCCGCCCCTCGCGCGGAGAGCAGCGCGACCGGCGCCTCCGCCGACGAACTCACCGCCCGCATGGTGCCGTTGGCCCAGCAGTACGGCGCCCGCACCGCGAAGCCGGCCGACGAGGTGCTGGCCGCGATCTCGACGACGTCCAAGCAGCTGGTGCCGGTGACCGAGCAGCACTACCTGGCCGCCAAGCGCCAGAACGGTGCGCTGTCGTTCGTGGTGCCCGACAGCGGCACGTTGCTCCTCCAGTACCCCGTGGTCTCGATGGCCCAGGTCGACGACGACTCCACCGACGCGTCGGGCGAGTTCGTCTCCTACCTCGAGGGACGCGCCGGCCAGGACCTGCTCAGCGAGGCCGACTTCCGCAAGGCCGACGGCACCGCGCTGGCCGCCGGTGTCGGCTTCGGCGACGTGACCGCGCTGCCCCAGCCGAACATCGCCGACGTCCAGTCCGACCTGCGCCGCTGGACCGTCCTCACCGTGCCCACCAGCATGCTGGCCGTGGTCGACGCCTCGGGGTCGATGGACTTCGAGACCGGCGACGGCACCCGCATGGAGCTCGCCGTCGACGCAGCCCGTCGCGCCCTGTCGGAGTTCCCCGGCAATGCGCGGGTCGGCCTGTGGTCGTTCTCGATCGACCAGGGTGGCCCCGGCGTCGACTACAAGCAGCTGGCGCCGTTGCGGGCCCTCGGCGAGGGCGACCAGGGCGCCCGGCTGGTCGGCGCGATCGAGGGTCTGGTCGACCGCACCACCGGTGGCACCGGACTCTATGACACCACGCTGGCCGCCTACCGCGAGGCGATCAAGAAGTACGACGAGCGCTACTTCAACTCGGTGGTCATCCTCAGCGACGGCGCCAACGACGACCCCGGGTCGATCGGGCTGTCCTCCCTGGTGAAGACGCTGCGCGCCGAGGCCGACATGGCCCGACCTGTGCGCATCATCGCGATCGGCATCTCCGAGGACGCCGACATGACCGAGCTGACCCGGATCGCCGAGGCGACCGGGGGATCGGCCTACCCGGCCCGCGACCCGCGCGACATCCTCGCGGTGATCTCGCAGGCGCTGCTGGCCCGCTGAGCGTCCCGGAGTCCCGGAGTCCCGGCGCCTCAGATGCCGACGGGGTGCCAGACGGTCTTGGTCTCGAGGACCCCGGTCATCCGGTCGATGCCGGGATCGAGTGACCAGTCGGGCTCGGCCGACGGCGCTCGGCGTACCCGCTTGAGGTTCTCGGCCGAGGCCTCCTCGAGGGACTTCGCCAGGTCGGCGTCGCCGGCCACACCGGTGAGGTCGATCGCGTTGACGTCCATGTGCGAGGCCAGCCACGGACCCGTGGTGGCCGCGGAGCCGGTGAGCACGTTGATCACGCCGCCCGGCACGTCGGAGGTGGCCAGCACCTCGGCGAACGTGACCGCCGGCAACGGCCGCTCGTAGGACGAGGTCACCACGACGGTGTTGCCGACCACGATGGCCGGGGCCACGACGCTGACCAGGCCCAGCAGGCTGGACTCCTGCGGAGCGAAGACAGCCACGACGCCGGTCGGCTCGGGGGTCGAGAGGTTGAAGAACGGTCCCGCGACCGGATTCGCTCCGCCGACGACCTGGGTGATCTTGTCGGCCCACCCGGCGTACCAGACCAGTCGGTCGATGGCGTCGTCGACAACCTTGTTGGCCTGTGCGGCGGTGCGCCCCTCGGACCTCTGGACGGCGTCGACGAACTGCGGGCGACGGTCTTCCATCACCTCGGCGATGCGGTAGACGATCTGGGCCCGGTTGTACGCCGTACGCGCGGCCCAGCCCGGGAACGCCTTGCGGGCGGCCTGGACCGCGTCGCGGGCGTCCTTGCGGGAGGCCAGGGATGCGTTGGCCATGAACTTCCCCTTCGCGTCGTTCACGACGTACGAGTAGCCGGACTCCGAGCGCGGGAACGCGCCGCCGATGTAGAGCTTGTACGTCTTGCGGACGTCGATGCGAGCCATCAGTTGACCTCTGCCTTCAGGTAACCCTCGAGGCCGTGCCGGCCGCCTTCGCGGCCGTAGCCGGACTCCTTGTAGCCACCGAAGGGGCTGGTCGGGTCGAACTTGTTGAACGTGTTGGCCCACACCACGCCGGCGCGCAGCTGGTTGGCCATCCAGAGGATGCGGGAACCCTTGTCGGTCCACACGCCGGCGGAGAGGCCGTACGGCGTGTTGTTGGCCTTCTCGACCGCCTCGGCCGGGGTGCGGAAGGTCAGCACCGACAGCACCGGGCCGAAGATCTCCTCGCGCGCGATGCGGTGGGCCTGGGTGACACCGGTGAACAGTGTCGGCGGGAACCAGAAGCCGGTGCTCGGCAGGTCGCACGGCGGCGACCAGCGGCCGGCGCCTTCCTCCTCGCCGATCGCGGACAGCTCCTTGATGCGGGCCAGCTGCTCGGCGGAGTTGATCGCACCGACGTCGGTGTTCTTGTCGAGCGGGTCGCCCACGCGCAGCGTCGCCATACGCCTCTTGAGCCGTTCGAGCACTTCGTCGGCGATGCTCTCCTGCACGAGGAGCCGGCTGCCCGCGCAGCAGACGTGGCCCTGGTTGAAGAAGATGCCGTTGACGATTCCCTCGACGGCCTGGTCGATCGGCGCGTCGTCGAAGACGATGTTGGCCGCCTTGCCGCCGAGCTCGAGGGTGACCTTCTTGTTCGTGCCGGCCACGGCCTTGGCGATCGCGCGGCCGACGTCGGTCGAGCCGGTGAACGCGACCTTGTCGACGTCGTCGTGACCGACCAGGAAGCGGCCGGTGTCACCGGCGCCGGTGACGATGTTGACCACGCCGGGCGGGAGGTCGGCCTGCTGGCAGATCTCGGCGAACAGCAGCGCGGTCAGGGGCGTCGTCTCGGCCGGCTTGAGCACCACCGTGTTGCCGGCGGCCAGCGCGGGCGCGATCTTCCAGGCCAGCATCAGCAGCGGGAAGTTCCACGGGATGACCTGCGCGGCGACACCCAGCGACCGGGTGCCGTAGCCGGAGTACTCCAGCTTGTCGGCCCAGCCGGCGTAGTAGAAGAAGTGCGCCGCGGCGACGGGTACGTCGACGTCGCGGGACTCCTTGATCGGCTTGCCGTTGTCGATCGACTCGAGCACCGCGATCTCACGACCGCGCTCCTGCATGATCCGCGCGATGCGGTAGAGGTACTTCGCGCGCTCCTTGCCGGGCATCCGGCCCCAGACCCGGGTGTGCGCGCGACGGGCCGCCTTCACCGCGGTGTCGATGTCGGCCTCGTCGGCCTCGGCGATCTCGGCGAGCACCTCCTCGGTGGCCGGGCTGATCGTCTTGAAGCTGGTGCCACCGCCGTCGACGAACTCGCCGTTGATGAACAGGCCGTACGACGGCTTGATGTCGACGATCGCACGCGACTCGGGGGCCGGGGCGTAGTCGAAGACGGGGCTCGACTGTGTCGAGGGGGTCTTGGTGGCCTTCTTGGTTGCCATGTCTGCCTCAGTCCAGCGTGAAGTAGTCGGGGCCGGAGTAGCGACCGGTGGTCATCTTGGTGCGCTGCATCAGCAGGTCGTTGAGCAGCGTGGAGGCGCCGAAGCGGAACCAGTCCGGGTCGAGCCAGTCGGGGCCGGCCACCTCGTTGACCATCACGAGGTACTTGATCGCGTCCTTGCTGGTGCGGATGCCGCCCGCGGGCTTCACACCGATCATCTGGCCGGTGGCCTCGCGGAAGTCGCGCACCGCCTCGAGCATGATCATCGTGACGGGGAGCGTGGCCGCCGGCTGCACCTTGCCGGTGGAGGTCTTGATGAAGTGACCGCCGGCCATCATCGCCAGCCACGACGCGCGTCGTACGTTGTCGTAGGTCTGCAGCTCGCCGGTCTCGAAGATGACCTTGAGGTGGGCCGGTCCGCAGGCTTCCTTGACGGCCACGATCTCGTCGTACACCTCGAGGTAGCGGCCGGAGAGGAACGCACCACGGTCGATGACCATGTCGATCTCGTCGGCGCCTGCCTCGACTGCGTCGCGGGTGTCGGCCAGCTTGATGTCGAGGGCGGCGCGACCGCTCGGGAACGCGGTGGCGACCGCTGCCACGTTGACGCCGCTGGTGCCGAGCGTCTCCTTGGCGACCGCGACCATGTCTGGATAGACGCACACCGCGGCGGTCTGCGGGCAGGTCGGGTCGGCCGGGTCGGGTCGCATGGCCTTGTTGGCCAGGGCCCGCACCTTGCCGTGGGTGTCCTGGCCCTCGAGGGTGGTCAGGTCGACCATCCTGATGGCGAGGTCGATCGCGTAGTCCTTGGCAGTGGTCTTGATCGACCGGGTGCCGAGGGAGGCGGCGCGTGCTTCGGCGCCAACCTGGTCGACTCCGGGCAGACCGTGCAGGAACCGTCGCAGCGCACTCTCCGACGACGTGACGTCGGAGAAGCTGTTCCCGGCTGCACTCGACGCTGAGGCAGTGGTGGTGGGAGTGGTCGTCACCCGCCCAGCATAGGGTTGAACGGGTAGCGGAGAGCAATCACTTGGAGAGATCGATGGACGAAGAGTCCGTGCGCAAGTTCGGGCCCACCAACGGCCGCATCCTCGGGTGGCTCGCGATGGTCGTGGGTGTGGTGGCCATCGTGCTGATCTTCGTCGGTGGAGCCGGTTTCGGAGACGCCACCTCGATCGTTCTCGTCGCTCTCGTGATGTCCCTCGTGTGGGCGATCATGCTGCGGCCGTCGGTCCACCAGCGCGGTGACGACCTGGTGCTGCGTCAGTCGTTCACCGACGTGGTGATCCCGTTCGTACGGGTCAAGTACGTCACCGTCCGCATGTTCATGGTGGTGGCCACCGCCGAGAAGGCCTACCACACCTCGGCGATCGGGCGTTCGCGTCGGGCGTTGATGAAGCATGACCGCGCCGGGTCCGATCCGGTCGGCGACCACGTCGACCTGATCGAGCAGCAGCTCAACCAGCTCTGTGAGGACGCCCGGGCGAAGAAGCTGCCCGAGCACCCGATCCGCCGTACGCCGGCCCGGCTCGAGATCGGCGTGGTCGTCGGCCTCGCCGTCCTCGCCGCCGTACTTCTGGTCCTCACCTGATCCGCCACCAACAACCCACGGTTCGCGCATCAAGAACTGCAGGCTCGCGCATCAAGAATGCACGGTTCGCGCAGGTCAGATGCCGGCGGCGGCCTTGATGTCGTTGCGCAGGGCGTCGAGGCGGCCGGCCGCCGAGATGCGTGCCGCGTCGACCGCCTCGCGGGTCGAGCCGGCGTCCACGTCCGAGGCGGCCTCCACGTCCGGGCCGGCCTCCACCGGCACGACGACCTCCAGGTAGCACTTGATCTTGGGCTCGGTCCCGCTCGGCCGCACGATCACCCGGGCCCCGTCGGCGAGCAGGTAGCGCAGGCCGTCGGTGGGCGGCAGGTCCGCCGACCCGAGGCTGAGGTCGTCGCAGCGTTCGACGGCCAGCCCCCCGAGCGAGGTCGGCGGGGTGGCACGCAGCCGCTCCATGGCGGCGCCGATCTCGGCCAGGTCGGAGACCCGCGCCGAGAGCTGGTCGGTGGCGTGCAGGCCGTGGCGGACAGCGATGTCGTCCAGCAGGTCGAGCAGCGTGCGGCCCGACGCCTTCGCCTCGGCGGCGATGTCGGCCAGCAGCAGGAGCGCCGAGACGCCGTCCTTGTCCTTCACGCGCGCGGGGTCGACGCAGTAGCCGAGGGCCTCCTCGTAGCCGAAGGCGAGCCCCTCGAGCCGGCCGATCCACTTGAAGCCGGTCAGCGTCTCGACGTACTCCTGGCCGGCCGCGGCGGCCAGCTTGCCGAGCAGCGACGACGACACGATGGACGCCGCGTAGACGCCCTGCTTGCCGGAGCGGAGCAGGTGGTCGCCGAGCAGTGCGCCCACCTCGTCGCCGCGCAGCATCCGCCAGCCGTGCGGGCCGGACACGGCGGCGGCACACCGGTCGGCGTCGGGGTCGTTGGCGACCACGAGGTCGGCGTCGACCTCGTGGGCCAGGGCCATCGCGAGGTCCATCGCGCCGGGCTCCTCGGGGTTCGGGAACGCGACCGTGGAGAACTCGGGGTCGGGATCCTGCTGCTCGCTGACCACGGACGGCGCCGCGAACCCGGCCGCCTCCAGCACCCGCAGCACCGAGCTGTTGCCGACGCCGTGCAGCGGCGTGTAGACCAGCCTGAGGTCGGCCCGGTCATGGTCGGTCGCGTCGTCGACCACGCGGCCGACCTGGGCGAGGTAGTCGGTCTGGATCGTGCCGTCGAGCTGCTCACCCGGCGTTCCACGAGGGACGTCGCCCAGCGCGCCGACGGCGGCGATCTGCGCGGCGATCTCGACGTCGGCCGGCGGCACGATCTGGCTGCCGTCACCGAGGTAGACCTTGTAGCCGTTGTCCTGCGGCGGGTTGTGGCTGGCGGTGACCATCACGCCGGCCACGCAGCCGAGCTCGCGGATCGCGTAGGCGAGCAGGGGAGTGGGCAGCTGGCCGGGCAGCAGCAACGCGCGCAGCCCGGCACCGGTCATCACCTCGGCGGTGTCGCGGGCGAAGACGTCGGAGTTGTGGCGGGCGTCGTACCCGATCACGACCGCGTCGTCGGGCCCGGCGCCGTTCGCATTGAGGTACGCCGCCAACCCGGCCGCGGCACGGATCACCACGACCCGGTTCATCCGGTTGGGGCCGGCGCCGAGTGCGCCGCGCAGGCCGGCGGTGCCGAACTCGAGGGTGCCGGAGAACCGGTCGGCGAGGTCGGCGGAGGCTGCGACGTCGCCCGACGAGGCGGCCGCGATCACCTGCTCCAGCTCGGCCCGGGTCGCGTCGTCAGGATCCTCGGCGGCCCATGCCCGGGCCTGCTCCAGCAGCTGTTCGCTCATGGGGGCGACATTAGGGCATTCGTCCCAGTGGTCAGCGCGTCAGCCGACGAGGAACTCCTCGAGCGCGGCCAGCCAGGCCGTCGGCTGCTCGAGGTGCACGTCGTGGCCGGCGTGGGGCACGGTGACCAGTCGGGTCTCGGGGCGGGCCATCAGCATGCGGTCGAACTGGTCGCCCGGGATCATGCCGTTCTCGCCGCGGACCAGCAGCGTGGGTGCGGTGACCGCGGCCCACTCCTCGACGTACTCACGTTCCGCGACCGGGGCCAGTGCCGCGGTGAGCGTGTCGGCGTCCCACTGGGGCCAGAGGCCGTCGTCGCGCTCCTCCAGGCCCTCGGCCCAGGCCCGGCCGACGACCGGGTTGCCGCCGAAGAACTGCACGAAGTCGTCGCTGTCGATGAAGGGCGCCGGCCAACCGGCCAGCCATTCGTGCACCGCGTCGACGCTCTCGGGGCCCTCGCCACCGAGCCCACCCTCGAGCATCACCAGCCGGCCGACCAGCCTCGGGTGCCGGGCGGCGACCAGCATCGCGGTGTGCGCGCCCAGCGAGTGGCCGATGAGGAACACGTCGTCCGTCTCGAGCTCCTCGATGACGGCCACCACGTCGGCGACGTACGCCTCGCGGGACACGTCGTCGGGACGACGGGTGCTGCTGCCGTGGCCGCGCTGCTCGATCGAGACCACCCGGAACCTGCTCGCCAGCGCCTCGATCGTGCCCGCCCACTCGAGGGCGTGCCCGGCCAGGCCGTGCAGCAGGATCACGACGGGCAGCTCGGACGCGGTGTCGTGGAACCAGACGAGGGCATCGGGTCGTTCGACGAATGCCCAGCCGCCCTCGTGCGACATGGCAGGTCAGCGGCGTCCGCGGGGGCCGAAGACCGGCGCCACCTTCTTGAACGCGGCTTCGCGCGCCTTGGCGGTGTTGGCGGTCGCCAGCAGGAAGGCCTGCTCGATCCGCTCGCGGGCGAACGTACGCCGGGCGCTGTCGGTCGAGGCACGGTTGAAGAGCCGCTTGGCGGCGGCCAGCGCGTCGGGCGACCGGGTGGCGAGCTCGCGCGCGAAGTCCTCGGCGGCGGCGACCGGGTCGGCGGCCAGGTCGGTGACCAGGCCGAGGTCGTGGGCCTCCTTGCCCGAGAGCATCTGGGCGGTCATGGTCAGCTTCTTGGCGGTGTCGACACCGACCACCTCGGAGAGCGAGCGGACGCCGGACATGTCGGGGATCAGCCCCCACCGGCCCTCGAGGACCGACCACTGCGAGTCGGGGGCGGCGATCCGGAAGTCGGCGGCCAGGGCGATCTGGATGCCGCCGCCGTAGCAGTGGCCGTGCACCGCGGCGATCACCGGCACCGGCAGCCTGCGCCAGGCCCAGCAGGCCTCCTGGAACTTGTTGGTGCCCAGGAACGGGTTCGGCACGAACGCACGCAGCACGCCGGTCGGCTTCTTCAGCACCGACGCGAAGTCGAGGCCGGCGCAGAAGGAGTCGCCGGTGCCGGAGACGATCACGGCGCGCAGGGTGCGGTCGCGGCGCAGCTCACGGGCGGTCCCGATCAGCTCGTCGAGCGTCTGCAGGGTGAGTGCGTTGAGCTTGTCGGGGCGGTTCAGCTTGACGTGCGCGACGCCGCCGGAGACGGAGCAGGTGACGAGGCCGGTCGTGGAGTCAGACATGCTCTCAGGCTAATGGCAATCACCGAGAGTTCGTCATGTGGAGGGCAGCGTGGGCAACGCACTGGGCGACGGACAGTCGCACCGTTCAAGCGGCGCACGAGTTCGCGGGTTGTTAACGCGGGCGGATCGGGCGAGCAGGTGCACGTGGTCAGGTTCGCCGGTGGACCCGACCAACTTCGCTCCGAGGACGTCGCAGACCCCCGGAGGGTGTCCTCGCAGTGGTACAGCATGGCGTTGTTGACGACACCTGCGGTAGAGGGTCTGCTAAGACCGGGTGGGGCTTAGCAGCGATACCGGGTGTCGGAACGTCGGCAGTCCGCCTGTGTCTTCACCAAGGCTGTCGGTCCTCTCGCATAGCGTTGGTGTCGTGAGTATTCGGCAGCGGCTCTACCCCGACACCGGGCAGGCGTCGGGGTTGGTGGAGCACTGTCATCACGCCCGGTTTGTGTTCAACATCGGTCTTGAGCAACGCTCCATGTGGTCCCGGGATCGGCACAACCGGGGCACCCACCCCGAACTGGGACCACTGGACGCGGTTCGGGTCACCACCACCACGCAGATGCGTGAACTTGCTCAACTCCGTGCTGAGTTGGACTGGCTGCGGGTAGGGTCCTCCAGTGTCCAACAGGCCGCGCTGCGGGACCTCGACCGAGCGTTCGCCAACTTCTTCGCAGGCAGGGCTGCGTACCCCCGGTTCAAGCGTCGCGCCGACCGCGAGGGCTCGTTCGTCGTCCGCGACCTCACCGTGCGCCGTCTGAACCGGAAGTGGGGGGTTGTCACGGTCCCCAAGGTCGGGCTCGTCCGGTTCAAGGTCAGTCGGCTGTGGGCCGAGATCGAGGCCGCGACATCCGCGAGGATCACCCACCGCAACGGGCGCTGGCACATCTCCTTCACCACCCCACCCGCCGACAAGATCGCCGCCGGGACGGGTTGTGTGGTCGGCATAGACCGGGGTGTGAAGAACACCCTCGCCACCAGCGAAGGAAAGATGGCCCAGGCTCCGGCTCTCACCGAGGGCGAGCAGGCACGGTTCCTCGCTTTGGAGCAGCGGCTGGCACGGCAGACGACTGCCGCGAAGAAGGCCGGGCGAAAGTTGAGGGAATGCCGGAGCCGGAATGGGACCCTGGACCAACTCGCGGTGCTGCGCCGCCGTCTGGAGGACAGGCGCATGAACTGGGTGGAGAAGACCACCACCGAACTTGCATCCACGTACGACCTGATCGCGGTGGAAGACCTGCGGGTGTCGAATATGGTCCGCCGCGCGAAACCGAAACCAGACCCCGATGAGCCGGGTGTGTTCCTACCCAACGGTGCCCGCGCGAAGGCTGCGCTCAACATGGCGATCCTTGCCTCCTGCTGGGGGAAGCTCCTGACCCGGGTCGAACAGAAGATGCCCGAAGGCCACGTGGTGCGCGTGGATCCGAAGAACACCAGTCGTACGTGCGCCGCCTGCGGGCACTGCGCACCCGGGAACCGCGAGAGCCAAGCGGTATTCGAGTGCGAAGCCTGCGGACATCAAGCGCACGCCGATACCAACGCCGCCATCAACATCTTGGCGCGCGCACTCGCATCACAACCCGGGGACACCGGGGGCTCGCCTGCACCAGCACGACCGCAGGAACCAGACCAGGGAGCGATCCCAGCGACCCAGGACGCGGCATGAATCGTCCTGGAATCCCCGGATATCAGCCCGGGGAGGATGTCAAGTGATCCCCGACCCACCCGCCGCCGGCAGGAGCTTCCGGTTCGACGGCGACTGGGTCGTGCCGCGCCCACGCGCCGAGCTGCACCGGCTGCTCGAGGACCTCGAGCACTACCCCGACTGGTGGCCCGAGGTGCGGGCGGTGGCCAGCCTCGGGCCCGACGACGCGCTGGTCGTGGTGCGTTCCAGGCTGCCCTACGACCTCGAGCTGCACCTGCACGCCGTGCACCGTCGGGCCGACCTGCTCGAGACCTCGATCGACGGCGACCTGGTCGGGTGGGTGCGTTGGCGCCTCGACGACGCGGGTGACGGGGCCACCCGCCTCTCGTTCGAGCAGGAGGTCGTGGTGTCGGGACGCCTGCTCGGCCTGGTGGCGTACGTCGTGCGCCCGCTGCTGGTCTGGAACCACGAGCGGATGATGGCCTCCGCCGTACGACGCCTGGCCGGGTCTACGACGGCGCCCTGATCCAGTCGATCACGGCGCGACCGGCCCTGGTGGGGGAGCCGTCGAGGTTGAGCAGGGTGTCGTAGCCGTGCCCGTCGGGCGACTCGATGAAGCGCTTCTGCTCGGCCGGCGACAGCTGCACGGCCCGGCGCAGCTCGGCCGGATGGATCGCGGTGTCGCCCATCGAGGCGATCACCAGGAACGGCACGGTGATGCTGCGCGCGGCCGCGGTCACCGAGGGCACGTCGATCCACTCGAACGGGCCGGAGACGTCGACCAGGGCGTCGGCCCCGGCCTGCTGGCCGGCACCGGCCACCATGGCGCCGCCCATCGAGGCGCCGACCAGGGTGACCCGGGTGGCGCCGTCCTTGCGGGCCCGGTCGACGGCGAGTCCGAGCTGCTGCGCCACGTCGGCCTTGAACCGGTCGGTGCACTCGGAGGATCCGTAGCCGCACACGTCGACGAGGATCACGCGCACGCCGCTCTTCGCCGCCTGCTCGGCGTACGGCAGCCAGCCGCACAGGCCCTGGCCGTTGGTCTGGTGCACGAACACCGCGGCCGTCGTGCCGGTGCCGAGGGTGGCCGCCGAGACCGTGGAACCGTCGCGGGCCTCGAGGGTGAGCTCCTCGAGGCCGGTCACGTCGGAGTTGCACCGGCCCGCGACGCCGGTGGGCGTCGGCGGCAGCGCCGTGGTCGTCGGGTCGGCGCCGTCGTCGGACTCGTCGCCACCGCAGCCGGTCAGGAGCAGCAGGAGCGCAGCCAGCAGGGCCGGGACGGTCAGGCGCATGCCCGACAGGCTAACCCGCCGGACTCACGCCACGCAGAACTCGTTGCCCTCCGGATCGCCCAGCGTCACCGCGTAGAAGCCCTCGAGGGTCTCGCCCTCGGGGAAGTCGGCCGGATTGCGGCGCAGCACGGTGGCGCCGGCCGCCACCACCTCGGCGACCTTGGCATCCACGAGGCGCACGCGTTCCTCCATCGGGAGCGACCGGTCGCGGCCGGTGGGGAAGAGGTCGAGGTGCAGCCGGTTCTTCCCGGACTTGTGCTCGGGCACGATCTGGAACCAGATCGTCGGTCCTTCGCCGTTCGGGTCGAAGATCCGGTCGCTGCCGTCCCCGTCGGTGTCCAGCTCGTGCTCGGGCACACCGAGCGAGCGGTAGTAGTCGTTCCAGGTGTCAAAACCCGCCGGCGGTGGCTGCACCTCGTAGCCCAGCAGGGGAGCCCAGAACTTCACCAACCGGGCGGGGTCGTTGGCGTCGATGGTCAGCTGCCAGGCCACCATCAGGGTGCCTGCACCAGTCCACGGACGAACGCCGCCTGCCCGATGTGCTGGGCGTCGTCGTCGAGCACGCTGACCAGACGGACGCCGAGCGTCACCGGCGGGTCCCACCGGGTGTCGACGACACGGTCGAGGTCGTCGTCGCCGAGCCCCTCGACGTACGCCGTGGTCTGCGCGTGCACGGCCGAGAGGTACGACGACAGCAGGTCGGCGTCGGCACGCACCGACGCGACCTGCTCCGACGTGTGGCCGTAGCCGGTGTCCTCCGCCGGGAAGGGCAGGGCGAAGCGGGTCACGAAGTCCTGGGCGGTCCACACCTGCTCGAGTCCGGCGACGTCGGCGACGTGGTCGTCCTGCACGCGGGTGAGGTGCCAGAGCAGCCACGCGATCGAGTTCGCGTCGGGACCGACGCGGTGCGCGAGCTGCTCCTCGGTGAGTCCGTCGACGACGGCCAGGCCGCCGTCACGGGAGCGGGTGAAGGCATCGATCAGCAGGGCTGCGGTGTTCATGGTCTCCTCATCGGGTCATCGGTTGACGCTGCTCATGTCGACGTACCGGTCACCGGCCACGGCGTCGCGCGGCACGGCCTCGGACAGTGCGGCGAGGTCGTCGTCGGTCAGCGTGATGGCCGCGGCGCCGACGTTCTCCTCGAGGTAGGGGATCCGCTTGGTGCCGGGGATCGGGACCACGTCCTCGCCCTGCGCCAGCACCCACGCGAGGGCGAGCTGCCCCGGGGTCACCTCGAGCCGGGTGGCAATCTCGATGACCCGCTCGACCAGGGCCAGGTTGCTCTGCAGTGCCTCTCCCTCGAAGCGTGGGAAGCGGCCCTCCTTGCGGGAGTCGCCGGCCTCGAGGCTGGCAGCAGTGATCGCACCGGTCAGAATGCCGCGGCCAAGAGGAGAGTAGGGGACCAGTCCGATGCCGAGCTCGCGCAGCGTCGGCAGGATCTCGTCCTCGACGTCGCGGGTGAAGAGGGAGTACTCGCTCTGCAGGGCGGTGATCGGGTGCACCGCGTGGGCGCGACGGATGGTGTCGGCCGCGGCCTCGGAGAGCCCGAGGTGGCGCACCTTGCCGGCCGCGACGAGCTCGGCCATCGCACCGACGGTCTCCTCGATCGGGACGGTCGGGTCGACCCGGTGCTGGTAGTAGAGGTCGATGTGGTCGACGCCCAGGCGGTGCAGCGACGCGTGGCAGGCCTCGACCACGTATTCGGGGGTGCCGTTGATGCGCACCCACGAGCCGTCGGGGTTGCGCTGGTTGCCGAACTTCGTGGCGAGCTGTACGTCGTCACGCCGGTCGCGGATCGCCTGACCGACGAGGTGCTCGTTGACGAACGGGCCGTACATGTCGGCCGTGTCGAGGAAGGTGACGCCGAGGTCGAGCGCTCGATGGATCGTGGCGATGCCCTGCGACTGGTCGGTGCGGCCGTAGAACTCCGACATTCCCATGCAGCCGAGGCCGAGGGTGGAGACGGTCAGCGGGTCACTCGTGCCGAGGGTCCGCGTGGCAAGTTCTGGAAGGGTCATGGCCCCAGTCAACTACTCGGACCCAAGACCGTCACCTGCGGTCGAGCGCCGGCCGGTAGAACTGCTCGAGGGCGAACGGGCCCCCGACGTGGGCGGCCTCGGCGTCGTCCTCCGGCCGGCTCGGGATGCGTGCCGCCCAGCGCTCGGCGTCGTCCTGCGGCTCGTAGCCCAGGGCCCGGCCGGGCGCGAGGTCCCACCAGGCGCGGGTGTTCGCCGAGATGCCGTAGAGCACCGCGAACCCGGGTGCCGTGGCGGTCAGCGCCGCCTCGATCATGCGCACCCCGTCGTCGTGCGAGAGCCAGGTGGAGAGGTGCCGCGTGGTCGACGGTTCTGGCAGGAACGAACCGATGCGGCAGGCCACGGCGTCGAGGTCGTAGCGGTCGGCGTACAACGCGAGCAGGGCCTCGGCGGCCACCTTGCCGACGCCGTAGAACGTGTCGGGCCGGGGCAGCGCGTCGTCGGAGACCAGGTCGCGTCGCGGGGTGCGGCCCACGGCATGGTTGGAGGAGGCGTAGACCATGCGCCGGACCTGGTGGGCGACCATCGCGTCGAGCAGCGCCGCAGTCGTGACCACGTGGGAGGTCAACGAGTCGGGCAGGCTGGCCTCCTCGGGGTGCCCGGCCAGGTGTACGACGCCCTCGACGGGCTGGGCCGCGAAGGCGTCGAGCACGGCGTCGGCATCGGCGCAGTCGGCGGTGTGCCAGACGCCCTCGAAGCCGTCAGGGGCAGGCATCCGGTCGAGGCCGATCACCTCGTGGCCGCGGTCGAGGAGCCCCAGGGTGACGACCTGCCCGATGCTGCCGGCGGCGCCGGTGACGAGGACGCGCATCAGATGCGGCCCATCAGATGCCCGGGACGATCTTGCCGAGCAGCCCGCCCATGCGGGTGGCCGCCGCCTTGCCGGCCTCGAGCACCTCTTCGTGGTTGAGCGGCTCACCCGTGATGCCGGCGGCGAGGTTGGTGACCAGGCTGATCCCGAGCACCTCCATGCCGGCCTCGCGGGCGGCGATGGCCTCGAGCGTCGTGCTCATGCCGACCAGGTCGCCACCGATCGCCCGCACCATGCCGATCTCGGCGGGGGTCTCGTAGTGCGGGCCGGGGAACTGGACGTAGACGCCTTCGTCGAGGGTCGCGTCGACCTGCTGGCACATCGTGCGCAGCCGCTGGCTGTAGAGGTCGGTGAGGTCGACGAAGTTCGCGCCCTCGATCGGTGAGGTGGCGGTCAGGTTGATGTGGTCACGGATCAGCACCGGCTGGCCGGGCTGCCAGGTCTCCTTGAGCCCACCGCACCCGTTGGTCAGCACGATCGCGCGGCACCCGGCGGCGGCCGCCGTACGCACGGGGTGGACGACGGCGGCGACGCCCTTGCCCTCGTAGAAGTGGGTGCGGCTTAGGAAGACGAGCAGGTTGCGGTCGCCCGACCGGATGCTGCGGATCTTGCCGGAGTGGCCGGCGACCGCGGCTGCGGAGAAGCCGGGCAGGTCGGTGGTGGCGATCTCGGCGGTGGCCTCGCCGAGGGCGTCGACGGCGGGCAGCCAGCCCGATCCGAGGACCAGGGCGATGTCGTGCTTCGCGACGCCGGTGAGTTCGGCGAGCTTGTCCGCGGCCTCGGCGGCCAGCGCGTTGGATTCAGTCACGACAGGCACTCTAACCACGAACCTGCCGCCGGGTGACACGCCCGCCGACAGACATCCGGGGGCTCACCCGGACCCAGCACGGCGCGGTCCGGCACGAGGGACCTCTAGGCTGGCGCCCATGGCCGAGAAGGTGTCCTTCGAGAGCGTGACCGGAGCCCGCCTGGCGGGACTCATAGACCCACCGGAGGGCGACGTACGCGGGTGGGGCGTGTTCTCCCACGGCTTCACGCTCGGCAAGGACTGCCCGGCCGCGTCACGCATCTGCAAGCAGCTGGCCAGTGAGGGCGTCGGCATGCTGCGCTTCGACAACCTCGGTCTCGGCGACAGCGAGGGCGACTGGGGCGACGGGTCGTTCTCGGTGAAGGTCTCCGACACGGTGCGTGCCGTGGCCTTCCTGCGTGAGCGGGTCGGCGAGGTGGAGCTGCTGGTCGGACACTCATGGGGCGGCGCCGCGGTGATCGCCGCCGCGCGCGAGGCCGACGGGGTGCGCTGTGTGGCCAGCATCGGAGCACCGGTCGAGACGACGCACGTCGAGCACCACTACGACGCGGTGCTGGCCCGGGTGCTCGAGGAGGGTGAGGCGCCGGTCCGGCTGGGCGGCAAGGCGCTGACCCTCAAACGCGACTTCGTCCACGACGTACGCACCGCCGACCTGCGCGAGAAGATCCGCACCCTGAAGATGCCCCTGCTGGTGCTGCACTCACCGACCGACAACACGGTCGGCATCGAGAACGCCAGCGAGATCTTCCGGACCGCGCGCCACCCGCGCAGCTTCGTGTCGCTCGAGGGGTCCGACCACCTGCTCACCGCGAAGGGCCAGGCGCGTCGGGCCGCGCGGATCATCGGTGCCTGGTGCGACCAGTACCTCGCGATGTGAGCTGGGCTGTCGGCGGCGGCGTTCAGAGGCCGGTCGACCGGCAGGCCCGGGCGCGCAGCGCGGCGACGTAGTCGTCGGGAGCCCCGGCGGCCTCGGCCGCGTCGGACAGCACGCCGAGGGTGTACGCCGAGGGCAGGCCACCTTCGTAGGCGTCGAGCACGTAGGCCCAGACCACCAGTTCCCCGGTGAGCGTGGCGACCCGCACCTTGGTCTTGCGGTAGAGCCCGGTGTCGGCGCCCTCCCAGCCGTCGAGTGCGACCTCGTCCTCGGGCGTCAGGTCGTAGACCGCCACGAAGACCCGCTCGAAATGGTCCTGGACGATCGTGCTCAGGGCGCCGTCCCAGCCGTGCTCCTCGCCCCCGAAGGTCAACCGCCAGCCCTCGAGCCAGCCGGTGGTCTGCAGGATCGAGTGCGGGCAGCGTTCGCTCATGCGGGCGGGATCGAGGTTCGTCCCGTAGGCGGCGTAGAGCGTCACGCCCTGCAGGTTAGCGGTACGCCGCACACGGCCGCGGACCCACGCCCCGGCAGAGGGCGGACGCCCCGCTCGACACGCTGGCGGGGGCGGATAGTCTGGCACCCGTGACCCACTTCAACGTCCTTGTCCTTGGTGCCGGTCCTGGTGGCTACGTCGCGGCGATCCGCGCAGCCCAGCTCGGCCAGACCGCTGCCGTCATCGAAGAGAAGTACTGGGGCGGGGTGTGCCTCAACGTCGGCTGCATCCCCTCCAAGGCGCTCCTGAAGAACGCGGAGCTCGCGCACACGCTCAACCACGAGAAGGCGAAGTACGGCATCGAGGGCGACGCCACGATGTCCTTCGGCCCAACGCACAAGCGCTCGCGCCAGGTGTCGGCCGGCATCGTCAAGGGCGTCCACTTCCTGATGAAGAAGAACAAGATCACCGAGATCAACGGTCGCGGCACGCTGACCGGTGCCGTCGACGGCAAGCAGACGGTCGAGGTCAAGGACGCCGACGGCAACGCCACGACGTACACCTGCGACAACCTGATCATCGCCGCGGGCGCGAAGGTGCGCATGCTGCCCGGCATCGAGGTCAGCCAGAACGTCGTCACCTACGAGGAGCAGATCCTCGACGAGACCCTCCCCAAGTCGATCGTGATCGGCGGCTCGGGTGCGATCGGTGTCGAGTTCGCCTACGTGATGAAGAACTTCGGCGTCGACGTGACGATCGTGGAGTTCCTCGACCGCATGGTGCCCACCGAGGACGCCGACGTCTCCAAGGAGCTGCTCAAGCACTACAAGAAGCTCGGCGTGAACGTGCTGCTCTCGACCAAGGTGGAGAAGGTCGAGGACACCGGCTCGGGCGTTCGAGTCACGGTCAGCCCGGCCGCAGGCGGGGACTCGCAGGTCATCGAGGCCGACAAGATGCTGGCCGCGTTCGGGTTCGCCCCGACCGTCGAGGGCTACGGCCTCGAGACGGTGGGCGTGCAGCTCACCGAGCGCGGTGCGATCGCGGTCGACGAGCGCGGCCGCACCAACGTCCCCGGTGTCTACGCGATCGGTGACGTCACCGGCAAGATGATGCTGGCCCACGCCGCCGAGGCGATGGGCATCGTCGCGGTCGAGACCATCGCCGGCGCCGAGACCATCGAGATCGACTTCGACATGATCCCGCGGGCGACGTACTGCCAGCCCCAGATCGGTTCCTTCGGCTACTCCGAGGCGCAGGCCAAGGAGAAGGGGTACGACGTCAAGACGGCGACGTTCCCGTTCAGCGCCAACGGCAAGGCCCAGGGCCTCGGCGAGCCGGTCGGCTTCGTGAAGATCGTGGCCGACGCCGAGCACAACGAGATCCTCGGCGCCCACATGATCGGGCCCGACGTCACCGAGATGCTGCCGGTGCTGACCCTGGCCCAGAAGTGGGACCTCACCGCCGACGAGGTGGCGCGCAACGTCTTCGCGCACCCGACGCTGTCCGAGGCGGTCAAGGAAGCCGTGCACGGCATCGCGGGCCACATGATCAACTTCTGACGCACGCCCGTAGCACGCAGAACCCCGTCTCGCTCGGCGAGGCGGGGTTCTGCGCTTGCCGGGTCCCGTTCGACCCAGCCGGTCAGCTGGTGTGGTGCACGTCCTGAAGCTTGTGCACCGGGGTGTCGATGCCGACCTGCCGCGCCTTCAGCTGCAGCGCGAGGTAGAGCGAGTAGTGCCGTGACTGGTGCAGGTTGCCGCCGTGGAACCAGAGGTTCTCCTGCTGCGTCGGCTTCCACATGTTGCGCTGCTCGCCCTCCCAGGGTCCGGGGTCCTTGGTCGTGTCGGAGCCCAGGCCCCAGACCTTGCCGACCTTGTCGGCGACCTCCTGGCTGATCAGGTCGGCGGCCCACCCGTTCATCGAGCCGTAGCCGGTCGCGTAGACGACCAGGTCGGCCTCGAGCTCGGTGCCGTCCTCGAGCACCACCGAGGTCTCGGTGAGGTGGTCGACGTTGCCGTGCGCCAGCTTCACCTGCCCGTCGGCGACCAGCTCGGCGGCACCCACGTCGATGTAGTAGCCGGAGCCGCGGCGCAGGTACTTCAGGAACAGGCCGGAGCCGTCGTCACCCCAGTCGAGGTCGAAGCCGGCCTTCTCCATGCGGTCGTAGAAGTCCTTGTCCTTCTCGCGCATCTGGTCGTAGAGCGGGATCTGGAACTGGTGCATGATCCGGTAGGGGAGCGAGGCGAAGATCAGGTCCGCCTTCTCGGTGGTGACGCCCGCTGCCAGTGCCTTCTCGGAATAGAGGTCGCCGAGCCCGATGTCCATGAGGGTGTCGCTCTTGACGATGTGCGTCGAGGACCGCTGCACCATCGTGACGTCGGCGTCGTGCTCCCACAGCGCCCCGCAGATGTCGAAGGCCGAGTTGTTGCTGCCGATCACGACGACCTTCTTGCCGGTGTAGGCGTCCGGGCCGGGGTGCTTCGAGGAGTGGTGCTGCTCGCCGGCGAAGATGTCGGCGCCGGGGAAGACCGGCACGTTCGGCTTGCCGCTCATGCCGGTGGCCAGCACGAGGTGCTTGGGACGCAGCGTCAAGGGCTCACCGTCGCGCACCACGGTCACGGTCCACTCGCCGGTGCTCTCGTCGTACGACGCATCGCGGGCCTCGGTGCTCGACCAGTAGGGCACCTCCATCACCTTGGTGTAGGACTCGAGCCAGTCGGCGACCTTGTCCTTGGGTGCGAAGACCGGCCAGTTGTCGGGGAACTTCAGGTAGGGCAGGTGGTCGTACCAGACCGGGTCGTGCAGGCACAGCGACTTGTAGCGGCTGCGCCACTGGTCGCCGGGGCGCTCGTACTTGTCGATCACCAGCGCCGGTACGTCGAGCTGCCGCAGCCGCGCACCGAGGGCGATGCCACCCTGACCGCCGCCGATGACGAGCACGTAGGGCTGGGTGGTGGTGCCGAGCGACTCGTCCTCCTGGCGGCGCTTCTCGGCCCACGTGATGCGGTCCTTGGTGGCGCCGTGCTCGGCGCCCATCGGCCGGCCGATGCCACGGGGCTCCTCGTGGCCCTTGAGCTCGTAGAGCGTGGTCAGGAACGTGTAGGCCTTCGGTCCGTCCTCGTCGACCAGACGGAGCAGGCCGCGCCCGCGACCGACCGCCGTCTCGAAGGTGAACCACGCGGTGGTCACGCCGTCGGCCTCGGTCGGGGGCTCCTCGGCGGCGAAGCCACGGGCACCGGCCGAGGTGCTCGAGACCAGTTCGGCGATCTGGTCCCGCCCCTCGGAGGTGGTGAGGTTCCAGCCGAAGGCGATCAGGTCGCGCCAGTAGGACTCGGTGGCGAAGAGGCCGGCGGCTGCTGTCGCGTCACCCGCCTGCAGTGCCGCCTCGAGATCGGCGAACCATCCGGCCACCCGCTCCTCGGGGCTCTGGGTCGTCGTGGTGTCGGGTTCGAGTGTCTGTGTCATTGCGGGCTCCTTCGTAGGTGGTGCATGTGATGCAGCACACAGGAAGGAGGGGCGGCGGCGACAGGGTTGCAGAGTGTTGCAACGGGGATCGTCGCCGTGGATGGCTGTGGCCGCGGTCACAACATGCACCTATGGTGGGACTCATGGCCACGCACGACCTTGCGCTGCGGGCCCGCGACTTGGTTCGGATCCACGACGCGGTGCTCTCCGGCACCGCCCCGCCCGAACGCCCGCGCGCCGTGGTGGCCCGGTCCTGGGAGCGCATGCTGAGCCTGGGCATCGATCCCGACGGACGCAACGGACGCGAACCCCTGCCGCCCTCCGCCGTCGACGACCGGCGTCGCGACTCCCGGCTGTCGCTGGTGATCGACGAGATCCGCGAGCTCCTGCTCAGTGCCGCCGACGCGTCGAACTTCCTCGTCGTGGTCACCGACGCCGACGGCGTGGTGCTCTGGCGCTCCGGGTCGTCCCGGGTCAGGCGCAAGGCCGACGTACTCGGCTTTGCCGAGGGCGCGACCTGGACAGAGAGCGCCGTCGGCACCAACGCGATCGGCACCGCGCTGGCCGAGGCGGCGCCGGTGCAGCTCTTCTCGGCCGAGCACTTCGAGAACGCCCAGGTGCCGTGGTACTGCTCGGCGTCCCCGATCCATGACCCGATCGACGGCTCGCTGCTCGGCATCGTCGACGTCAGCGGCCCCGCACTCACCCTGCACCCGGCGATCGAGGCGCTGGTGACCGCGTCCGTGCGGCTCGCCGAGGCCCGGCTGTGGCGGCACCACGAGGAGCGGCTGACGCAGCTCCGTCGCTCGGTCGAGCCGTTGCTCTCCGGTGTCAGCAGCCCGCTGCTCGTCGTCGACGACCACGGCTGGGTCGCCGCCCACCAAGGCGTCGCTGTGCAGAACCGGGTCGAGGCCCCGCGGGCCGATCGTGTGGTGGCAGTGCCTGGCCTCGGGCTGTGCCTGCCCGAACGGCTGCGTGGTGGGTGGCTGATCCGTGCACGGGCCAGCGAGAGCGTTCTCACCGCCACCCTCGACCTGCGTACGGCGCCCGCCGTGCTCGAGGTGCGCGGGCCCGACTCGCCGTGGCGGGTCACGCTGTCGCCCCGGCACGCCGAGGTGCTGTCCGCACTGGCTGCCGCCGGCCCCTCGGGTGTCACCGCCGGCGCGTTGAGCCAGCGCCTCTACGGCGACAGCGACCACCAGGTGACCGTGCGGGCCGAGATCTCCCGCATGCGACGGGCGCTCGGCGCCCTCCTGGCCACCAGTCCCTACCGGCTCGGCGACGGGGTCGAGCTCACCGTCCTCCCCGCTCGCTGAGACACCCGCTCGTTGAGGTGCCCCAGTCCCGGTCCCACCGTTGGTTGAGGAGGCGCGCCAGCGCCGTCTCGAAACCAGGCACCCTCCGCATGCGAGACCCCTCACTCCTCAACCACCGTCGGGCGGTGTCGGCGCATCGACATAGGGTGGATGCAGCATGAGCACCTCATTTCCGATCCCCGGCCTCGAATCCGTCGAGCCCGCCCGCACCCCGTCCAACGAGGCCCTCCTGGAGGGGCTCAACGAGCCGCAACGTGCGGCCGTGATCCACGCCGGGCGACCGTTGCTGGTGGTCGCGGGCGCCGGTTCCGGCAAGACCCGGGTGCTCACCCGGCGCATCGCCTGGCTGATCCGCGAGCGCAAGGCGCACCCCGGTTCCATCCTGGCGATCACCTTCACCAACAAGGCCGCCGCCGAGATGAAGGAGCGCGTCGAGGACCTCGTCGGCAAGCGGGCCCGCATCATGTGGGTCTCCACGTTCCACTCCGCCTGCGTGCGTATCCTGCGGAAGGAGATCACGGCGCTCGACTTCGGGGGCTCGAGCTTCAAGTCGACGTTCTCGATCTACGACGCAGCCGACTCGAAGCGGCTGATGACCCTGGTCTGCCAGGACCTCGACCTCGACGTCAAGCAGTACCAACCCCGCGCCGTCCTCAACTGGGTCTCCAACCAGAAGAACGAGCTGAAGGACCCCGACGACGCCGCCAAGGACACGCACAACAAGTTCGAGGAGAACTACGCCGCGGCGTACGCCCTCTATCAACGGCGGCTGCGCGACGCGAACGCCCTCGACTTCGACGACATCATCATGTTCACGGTGCACCTCTTCCAGTCGCTCCCCGAGGTGCGGGAGGTCTACCGGCGTCGGTTCCGGCACGTGCTGGTCGACGAGTACCAGGACACCAACCACGCGCAGTACGCACTCATCCACCAGCTGTGCGCCGACTCCATGGAGGAGACCGAGTCCGGCGGCGAGCGGGTCGCGCCGGCCGAGCTGATGGTGGTCGGTGACGCCGACCAGTCGATCTACGCGTTCCGTGGCGCCAACATCCGCAACATCCTCGACTTCGAGCAGGACTTCCCCGACGCCACCTCGATCCTGCTCGAGCAGAACTACCGCTCCACGCAGACCATCCTCAACGCCGCCAACTCGGTGATCGGCAACAACGCCGGCCGCAAGCCCAAGCGCCTGTGGAGCCAGGCCGGTGACGGCGCCGCGATCGTGGGCTACGTCGCCGACGACGAGCGCGACGAGGCCCGCTTCGTCTCCGAGGAGATCGACAAGCTCACCGATGCCGGTGACGCCCGTCCCGGCGACGTGGCGGTGTTCTACCGCACCAACGCCCAGTCGCGGGTCTTCGAAGAGGTCTTCATCCGCACCGGCCAGCCCTACAAGGTCGTCGGCGGCGTGCGGTTCTACGAGCGTCGCGAGGTGCGCGACGCACTCGCCTACCTCCGCATGCTGGCCAACCCGGCCGACGAGATCTCGCTGCGCCGCGTGCTGAACACTCCCAAGCGCGGCATCGGCGACCGTGCGGAGGCCTGCGTCTCGGCGTACGCCGAACGCGAGCGCACCATCTTCTGGGAGGCGCTGCGCCGTGCCGACGAGGCGCCCGGCATCGCGACCCGTTCGCTCAACGCGATCCGCGGGTTCGTCGCGATGGTCGAGGAGCTCCAGTCGATGGTCGACGCGGGGGAGCGCCCCGACGTGATCCTCGAGTCTGTGCTCGACAAGTCCGGCTACCTGGCGGAGCTCGAGGCATCCGACGACCCCCAGGACGAGACCCGCGTCGAGAACCTCGCCGAGCTCGTAGCGGTGGCCCGCGAGTTCTCCGACGACCCGGTGGCCGGGCCGTCCGCCGACCCCAGCGACGTCGACGCCGGGACGGTCACCCCGGGCCTGGGCGACTTCCTCGAGCGCGTGGCCCTGGTGGCCGACACCGACCAGATCCCGCCGCCCCCGGCAGACGGCGACGACGGAGAGGCGGCCGACGCCCAGGGCGTGGTCACCCTGATGACGCTGCACACCGCCAAGGGGCTGGAGTTCCCGGTGGTGTTCCTGACCGGCCTCGAGGACGGCGTCTTCCCACACATGCGCTCGCTCGGCGACAAGCCCGAGCTCGAGGAGGAGCGCCGGCTCGCCTATGTCGGCGTGACCCGGGCCCGCGAGCGGCTCTACCTCTCCCGCGCCGTCATGCGCTCCGCGTGGGGCGCACCGTCCCACAACCCGGCCTCACGCTTCCTCGACGAGATCCCGGCGACCCTGGTCGACTGGCGCCGCACGGCGGGGGCGCAGACGTCGTGGAACCGGCCCGACCTGAGTCGCTCCTCGGGCATCGACTTCAGCCAGCCCACCGCCGCTGGACGCCGCAACTTCGGCAGTGCCGCCGCTCGTCTCGACGCGGCCAAGAAGGCCAAGCCGGCTCGCGAGATCCCCTCCCTCGAGCCCGGCGACCGGGTCGTGCACGACTCCTTCGGCATGGGCACCGTCGTCGCCGTCGAAGGCGTGGCCGACAAGTCCGTGGCCTCGATCGACTTCGGCTCCGAGGGCGTCAAGCGGCTGCTGCTCCGCTACGCCCCCGTCGAGAAGCTCTGATCCAGGACGCGCCAGCGGACTGGATGATGGTGGTCGAGCGAGTCGCGGTCACCCGGTGGTCGAGTAGGTCGCCCAGCGACCGTATCGAGACCTGGTGAGATGATCGCCGACAGCAGGGACAGGGGCTCCGGCTCCAGCGGGCCTCGAGAGTTGCAGTTTGTACGACTCTCGTCGCTGAGGTGGTACGAACTGCAACTCTCGCGGGTCGTCAGGGCGCGCCGGATCCGACCTGCACGGTCGCTGGTCACTGGTCGCTGGCTGAGGTGGCGCGTACGTCACCGGGTCTCGACACGCGGGTCGCGGCTTCGTTCCTCAGCCGCGCCGCTCGCTCGACCACCTTCGACGGATCCGCTGGCGCGGCTCCGTCAGGGAGTGACGCCGTGGGCGACGAGCGCCTGGTACGGGTCGACCGGGTCACCGGCGCCGGGGCGCACCTCGAGGTGCATGTGCGGGCCGGTGGTGTTGCCGGTCACGCCGACGTAGCCGACGACATCGCCCGCGCGGACCGTGTCGCCGACGGCGACCGCGAACTCGTTCATGTGGCAGTACCACAGCTCTTCGCCGTCATCGGTGGTGACGATGATCTGGTTGCCGTAGGCGCCGGCGTACTCGGCGGAGGTCACCGTGCCGTTGGTGACCGACATGATCGGGGTGCCGACCGGGGCCGCGAAGTCGAGGCCGGTGTGGGTGCTCGACCACAGGCCGCTGGACTGGCCGAAGGTGGCGGTGAGGCGGTAGCTCGAAAGAGGCAGCTGCCAGAGGTTCAGGGCGATCTTCTTGGCCTGCTTCTCGGCGTCCTGGGCGAGACGCTGGAGCTCGACGTTGCGCTGCTCGGCGGTCGCCTCGGCGGCGGCCTGCAGCTTCTCCTCGCTCGAGTCGGCGAGGGCGTCACGGCGGGAATCGCGGGAGACGGTCTCCTTGCGCTCGGCGCGGGCGCTCGTGGAGGAGATGACGCTCTCGCCCGACAGGGCGTTGGCCGCGGAGGCGACGTTGAAGCTGTCGGAAGCGGTGGAATTGCTCGGCGCCTCACCGGCGGCGACGGCGCCGGTGGCCGACACGGTCAGTGCGGCGACACCCAGCAGGACCGGGGCGGAGGGGAGCTTGCGGAAGAGCTGGCCGCGCGATCCCGCGTGCTTGACCGCACGGCGCTTGCCGGCGGAAGAGGTGGCGGCGGGGATGCCGACCGAGGTTCCCGGGGTCGCAGACTTCGCTCCACGACGGGGAGCTCGGTGGTTGCCCATACAAGAATCCTCAAACCTCGGGGGATGAAGCAGCCTCAGACTGTAACGGACTCCCCGGGGGGCGTGTAAATCGAGGGTGTCGTCCATTGTGGACAACGTCGGACAAGTCTGTGTGATGTTCGCCAGGATTTCTGCTCATGGTGACCGGTCACACGTCCCATTCCCCAGACCCTCGTTGGGGCCAGGTCCGCAAACGGGTCTAGGGTGCCCAATGGAATCCCCGGACTGTAACGAATAAGAAAAAGGACTGGGTGGATGTCAGACCTGATGGAGTACCAGGCGAAGGAACTCTTCGCCAAGCACGGCGTCACCACGACTCTCGGAAAGGTCGTCGAGACCGCCGAAGAGGCACGTGCTGCCGCTGAGGAGCTGGGCGGCGTGACCGTCGTCAAGGCTCAGGTGAAGGCTGGAGGTCGCGGCAAGGCCGGCGGCGTCAAGCTCGCCAAGACCGCGGACGAGGCCTTCGAGCACGCCTCGAACATCCTCGGCATGGAGATCAAGGGCCTGACCGTGAACCGGGTCCTGATCACGCCGGCGACCCCGCCGGTGGAGGAGTACTACTTCTCCTTCCTGCTCGACCGCTCGAACCGCTCGTACCTCTGCATTGCCAGCGTCGAGGGCGGTGTGGAGATCGAAGAGGTCGCCAAGACCAACCCCGACGCCGTCAAGAAGATCCCGATCAACGCCCTCACCGGTGTCGACGAGGCCAAGGCGACCGCGATCGTCGACGAGGCCGCGTTCCCCGCGGAGCTGCGTGACCAGGCCATCAAGATGGTCCAGGACCTGTGGAAGGTCTTCGTCGAAGAAGACGCCACGCTGGTCGAGGTCAACCCGCTGGCCCGCCTCGAGGGCGACAAGCTCGAGGCCCTCGACGGCAAGGTGTCGCTCGACGACAACGCCTCCGAGGTGCGTCACCCCGAGCACGAGGCCTTCGAGATCCGCGAAGAGGCCGACCCGCTCGAGGCGAAGGCCAAGGACAAGGGCCTCAACTACGTGAAGCTCGACGGCTCCGTCGGCATCATCGGAAACGGCGCCGGTCTGGTCATGTCGACCCTCGACGTCGTGGCCTACGCCGGCGAGAACCACGGCGGGGTCACCCCGGCGAACTTCCTCGACATCGGCGGCGGCGCGAACGCCCAGGTGATGGCCGACGGCCTCGACGTGATCCTCAACGACGAGCAGGTCAAGAGCGTGTTCGTGAACGTCTTCGGTGGCATCACCGCGTGCGACGAGGTCGCCAACGGCATCAAGGGTGCCCTGGAGATCCTCGGCGACGCCGCCACCAAGCCGCTGGTCGTGCGCCTCGACGGCAACAACGTCGACGAGGGTCGCCGCATCCTCAACGAGCTGAACCACCCGCTCGTGACGCAGGTGGACACCATGGACGGCGCGGCCGACAAGGCCGCCGAGCTGGCGAACGCCTGAGAAGGACGAAGACATGTCTATCTACCTCAACAAGGACTCCAAGATCATCGTCCAGGGCATGACGGGCGGTATGGGCTCCAAGCACACCACCCTCATGGTCGAGGCGGGATCCAACATCGTCGGCGGTGTCAACGCACGCAAGGCCGGTACGTCGGTCGAGCTGGCCGGCAAGGAACTCCCGGTCTTCGGCTCGGTCGAAGAGGCGATGAAGGAGACCGGCGCTGACGTGTCCGTCGTCTTCGTGCCGCCGGCCTTCACCAAGGACGCCTGCATCGAGGCCATCGACGCCGGCATCGGCCTGCTGGTGGTCATCACCGAGGGCGTGCCGGTGCAGGACTCCGCCGAGGTGTTCGCCTACCTCGACGGCAAGTCGACTCGCATGATCGGCCCGAACTGCCCCGGCATCATCACGCCGGGTGAGTCGCTGGCCGGCATCACGCCGCACACCATCGCCGGCTCCGGCCCGGTCGGTCTCGTGTCCAAGTCGGGCACGCTGACCTACCAGATGATGTACGAGCTGAAGGACTTCGGCTTCTCGACCGCGATCGGCATCGGCGGTGACCCCGTCATCGGCACGACGCACATCGACGCGCTCGAGGCCTTCGAGAACGACCCGGAGACCAAGGCGATCGTGATGATCGGCGAGATCGGTGGCGACGCCGAGGAGCGTGCCGCGGCGTACATCAAGGACAACGTCACCAAGCCGGTCGTCGGCTACGTCGCGGGCTTCACCGCCCCCGAGGGCAAGACGATGGGCCACGCCGGCGCGATCGTGTCGGGTTCCTCCGGCACCGCGCAGGCGAAGAAGGAAGCCCTCGAGGCCGTGGGCGTCAAGGTCGGCAAGACGCCGTCCGAGACCGCCGCGCTCATGCGGGAGATCTTGCAGAGCCTCTGATCCACCGTTCCCGCCGCTCGTCGGCGGGAGACACACCGACCCGTCGCCAACTGGCGACGGGTCGGTGTCATTTGTTGCCGAACTGGCGACGGGTCAGCCCCAGTCGTCGGCACCCGGCAGGTCGAGGTCGAAGGGCACCGACTGGTCGAGGTCCCGGATGATCATCTCGGCCACCCGGTCCGTCTCGGCCGATGCGTCCGACGACCTGGCGATCAGGGAGTCGACCTGCCCGCCCGAGGCGTAGTGCTCGCAGACCTTGCACAACATCACCCGGTCGCTCAGCTCCTCCGCCGCGGCACCGCGCAGCATGACCGCGAAGGATGCCGGCTCCTCGCACATGCGGCACACCGCGTCGAGGAGGTCGGGGTCACTGGCGTCGAAGTTCACTGCGTCCTGCCTCCGTTGGTGACTCACCGTTGCTGCCGTCAGGGTACGCCGCCGGCTCGGCCGCCAGCGAAGAGAGCCTCCACCTGTACGACGAGCGCCCCGGACCCACTCGGGTCCGGGGCGCCGCGTGCTTCGCGATCAGTCCATGCAGTCCTGGTCTGCGTGCTCGAGCTGGAAGGCGGTCACCGATCCACCGTCAGTCAGGAAGAACCAGCTCTTCCCGTCGACGGGTGCGGTGTTGTAGGCGTCCTGGCCGCCCAGCTCGCCGTACGCCGCTCGCACGTCGGCGACCGTCGACCCGACCCCGATGCCCTCGGCGGTCCTCATGCCGGGTTGGGCGAAGATCATCGCCAGCCCGTGCTTCTTGCTGACGAACGCATGCACCTGCCCGTTGATGTTGGGGTGGACGGTGTCTTCCCAGCCCTTGATCGTGACGGCCCGGCACGCCGCGGTCGGGTCGTCGGCCGGGGCGATGGTGACCAGCCCGGTGGCCTCCAGCTCGGCGGCCGTCATGCCGATCTTCAGCTCGCCCCAACCGTCGGGACCCAGGACGTCGTCCGAGGAGGACTCGGTGCCGCCGTCCGACCCTGAGCCGCACCCCGCGACGGTGAACCGGCACATCGCCGCGATCGCCTGGGAGGCTTCGCTGGTCTGCCGGTCGACCTGACCCTGGCCGTTGTCGGTGCCCGGGTAGCCGGAGTGGCCGTCGTGCCGGATCACCAGCACCGACAGGCCGTTGCGGATCACCATGGTGGAACCGCCCAGGGGTGAGTCGCCACCGTTGAGCGTGTCGCGCTCGAGGATCGCCCAGCCCTCACCGCCGAAGGGGATCTTGCGGACCGTGCGCTTCGTGACGTAGCCGTCGTCGCGCACCGGGTCCTCCGGGCAGGCCTGCATCATGGCGATCAGGTCGGCGACCGCCGCGACCGCAGCGTCGGCGTCGGCGTACGTCGTGAGCTGGCGGGCCCGGTAGTCCTCGGCGTTGGTCCATTCGGCGCGCAGCCGGTCGGCGTACTCCGGCTCCTGCCAGGTCTCTCCGCAGGCGTTGAAGGGCAGCGACTCGAGGGTGCGGTTCGGGCCCTGCAGGCCCAGTTCCTCGGTCTCGGCCAGGGAGTCGTCCGGCCAGCCCGTGCCGAGCGGGTAGTCGTCGGGGATCGTCGTCGGGACGTCGTCCGACGAGCCGGTGTCCTGGTCGGGATCGACCTCGGAGGGCTCGAGCGGGCCGACGTTGTCGCCGAAGAGGTCCAGCTCGGGCACGAGTTGCCCGAGCCCGTCACGGGAGGTCTCGACGCCGGGCTGCACGTCGCCGCTCCACACGCCCCAGATCGAGGTCACCAGCACGGCCGGGCCGTTCGTCACGACGTTGACGACCTGCACGGTGGGCTCGGTCTCGGCGCCCCGGCCGAGGTCGAGCGTGATCGTGTTGCCGGGCCACGAGTCGTCGGCGGGTTGGAGTGCCACGGTGCCGTCGGGCATCTTCTCGGCCGCACAGTCGCGGGCCGCGTCGAGGACGGCGACGTGGGTGGCGCGCGCCTCGTCCTGGTTCTCCAGCAGGTAGAGGGTGCGGGTCACCGAGGTCTCGCCACCGGACACCTCCGCGCTGCGTACGTCGAGCGTGGGGAGGTCGGACAGGGGCGTGGTCCCGCAGTAGTCGAGGTCGTCCATCTGGCCGTCCTCGGTGACCTGGGCACCCCCCATGCCGACGTCGAGCGCGAAGTCGTCGGGGATCGTGGTGAGGAAGCCGGAGGTCGTCCTGTCCGTGGTCCGCGTCGGGTCCACGGCCGGGTCGGGGCCCTCACCCTGGTTGACGGCACCGGCGACGAGGACACCGGAGGTGGCGACCACGGCGACCGCGGCCGCGGCACCGAGGGCCAGCACTCCCTGGTTGCGTCGGCGGATGCGGTCACCGCGACGACGCACCTCCGAGGGCGCGAGCGGGTTCATGGGCAATCCTTCGCTGCTGAAGTTCTCGAGGTCCTTGATCGGATCAGACATGGCTGGCTCCTTCCTGGAGTCCGTGTGCGTCTGGTGGGGAGTCGGAGAGCAGCGCGGCCAGCGCCGTACGTCCTCGGGAGAGTCGGGCCTTCACGGTTCCCTCGGGGGCGCCGACCTCGGCGGCGACCGCCGCGATCGGCAGGTCGCACATGTGGTGCAGGACCAACGCCCGGCGCTGCGACTCGGGAAGCTTCTTGAGCGCGGCCACCAACGCGACCCGGTTCTCGTCGGCGGGGGCGGTGGAGGCCGGCAGCGACACGGCGCGGTCGGCCGGACGCTTCGCGATGCGGGTACGACGCCAGCGGCTGACCGCCAGCCTGTGGGCAGTCACTCGCACCCATGCCTCGGGGTGCTCGGCCTTCTCCAGCTTTCGCCGGTGGGCCCAGGCCTTGACGAACGCCTCCTGCACACACTCCTGCGCTTCGTCCCGGTTGCCGATCATGGCGTACACCTGACCGGTGATCCGGGCGAAGGAAGCGGTGTAGAAGTCGTCGAACTCCTGCTCGTTCATCGACGTACCCCCGTCCTGGTCTTTCCTGCTCGCGTTGTCGAACGGTCTACGCGTGGCAGGGACCGGCGGTTGCACACCGCGCGGGAAAATTCTATCTGCGAGGCAGGTTCTGGATGCGCTCGAGCGCGCGGAGGCTGAGCTCGTGGAAGGCGCCGGTGCCGATGGAGTGGTCGTCGTCGGGGACGAACCCGATCTGTACGACGATGTTCCCGCGCCGGATGACCGCCATCTGGAACTGGACGGTGCGCTCGTCGGAGATCTCGGTGCTGAGGTGCCAGATGCTCACCTCGCTGGTCCTGTCGCCCTGGGCGTGCACCTGGGTGACCTTGGTCGAGAGGTCCTTGTCCTCGCAGGCGTTGAGGCGTGCGCGCACCCCGGCCACGAACTTCTTGGCCTGGGCCGGCTTGCGGAAGCGGCCCAGGGTCTCGGTCAGGCCGAACGCCTTGGGCAGCTTCGCGCGAGGGATCACGAACGTGCGCGTGGTGGCGTAGGAGATCTGCTTCGAGGTGAACTCGGTGTTGTCGCAGGTCGTCGCCGCCATGTTGGCGCGGGGGACGGCCGGGCCGGTGCCGGCCCACGGGCGGGTGACCCCCTCGACGGGCGGGAGGTCGACCTCCTGGAGCAGCCCCCGTGCCGTCACTCCGGCCGGCGGTGGAATCGGGACCGCCTTCGGGGTGGTGACGCAGGCCGCTGCCGCCTCGTGGGTGCAGAGCCCCTCGACGGCGGTGGCGGTGAGTCCGACCATCGGCTCGAGGCGCGGCTCGCGGGTGCTCTGGAACTGGCGGACCACCGTGGAGACCAGTGCGCCGGTGCGGGCCACCCCGATGGTCAGCGTCTGCTCCGGTGCCTGCCAGGTGCGCAGGACCAGGAGGACGGCCTCGTCGCCCACGCCGTTCAGCCGGTGCGTGGAGAGCAGCTGTGCGCGGCGCTCCGTGCAGCCGGCGTACCAGCCGACGACGGTGTCGTACGCCGTGTGCGCGGCGGCGTCGTCCGTGGACAGCTCGAGCGACTGCAGCGCCGTCATCGACGGCTCTCCGTCGAGGGCGAACTTGCGGACCAGGGTCGCCTCGCCCTGGGGATCGGCGAAAGGCTCCTCCTGGCACACCGTGTTGATGCCGGTGCCCCCGGTGTTGTTGCTGGTCACGGGGGCCTTCAGCGTGCGGGCCGGGGCCAGGGTGCTGATCTGTTCGCTGGTCAGCAGGTCGTCGGGGTGCAGCAGGGTGGCGGGATCGGGCTCGTCGAGGGAGGAGTCGCCGTGGGCGCTGACACCGCCGAGGGCGGGGGTGGCGCCGCCGGTCTGGTGCACGACGGCACCGGCCGCGAGCAGCGCGGCGACGGCGGCCACGACCCCGACGCCGGTGTGCGCGCGACGACGGGCCGCACCGGAGCGCCGGATGATCGTCACCCGGGGGAAGCGTGAGGAGGAGATCTGGGCGCCGAGGGCTTCCAGGTGCAGCCGCACCGACGGCGAGGGGACGTTGCGGTGCAGGGAGAACTGGGCGGCCGCGGTCTGCAGCTCGCGCTCGGCGGTCTCGCGGGTGAGGCCGATCTCACGTGCCATCTGCTCCATGTTGACCGAGCTCAGCTGGGTCAGGAGCAACACCTTGCGCTGCGGGAGGCTGAGCTTGCCGAGAGCCTCGAGGGTTGCCCGGGAGGCGTCGTCGAGGGCCTTGTCGCGGTGCCAGATGCGGGTCGTGTGGTGCCGTTGGGCGAGCGACCAGGCGTGCGGTCGCACCCATGACTCGGGGTCGTCGAGGCGGGAGACCTTGCGCCAGTGGTGCCACGCGGCGATGAACGCATCGCGCACAGCGCTGCGCGCCGCGGGCAGGTCGCCGGTGAGTGCGTAGGTCTGCAACAACAGGCGACCGCGAGTGGCGGCGTAGAAGGCGTCGAATTCGGCAGGATCGAGCATGACCCGACCACGGTACGGGGTGGCCGTGCCTCAGGCGAAACCGCCCGGAATCACCCACGCGCGGCGTGTGCAGCGATCGGAGGAGTGCCGCGCGGGTCAGGATGGGTCTCGTCATGACCGCCACGTTGAGCCCTCCGGGGCTGTCCCCAGCCGAGACCAACCGTCGTCCCCTGACGCTCCTGGCCACCGTCGCCGGGCTCTCCGCCGCGGCCAGCACGCTGGCCGTGTGCCTGGGCCTGGCCCTGCTCGGCTGGTTCCTCGCCGACGGGGGCATCCACGGGGCCCCGCGCGATGCACTGCGCGCGGGCGGCCTGGGCTGGCTGATGGGCCACGGGTCCGGCGTCACGGTCCAGGGGGTCGCGATCACCGCCGTCCCGCTCGGCCTGACCCTTCTCTTCGGCGTCGTGGTGTGGCGCTTCGGCCTCCGCTTGGGCGAGCAGGTGGCCGGCCACGGGCCCGACGCCGATGCGCTCTCCGACGGTGACCGTGACTGGACCGTCCCCGCGGCGACGGGACTCTTCGCGGCGACGTACGTCGTGGTCGCCGTGTTCACCGCCGTGCTCTGTGGCACCGGTGACCTCAGCCCCGACCTGAACGCCGTGATGCTGTGGTCCCTGGCCCTCACCTGCGGGGTCGGCGGCACCGGCATCGCGATCGGGTCCGGCCGTGCATCGATCTGGCTCTCCCTGGCGCCCCCCGCCGTACGCGCCTCGCTGCACGCCGCCTGGTCCGTCGTGCTCGCCTTCCTGGTCGCGGCGGCGGGCGTGTTCGTGGTCGCGCTGGCCCTCGACTTCGGGGCCGCGATGAACGTGATGTCGCAGCTGCACCTCGACACCGGTGATGGCCTGATGTTCGTGGTGCTGGTGCTCACGGTCGTGCCCAACGCCGTGATCTTCAGCGGCGCCTACCTGCTCGGCCCGGGGTTCCTGGTCGGCACCGGAACGCTCGTCTCGCCGTCACTGGTCGCGATCGGGCCGGTGCCGATGTTCCCGTTGTTGGCCGCGCTGCCCGACACCGGCCCCACTCCGGCATGGACTCCCGCGCTGATCGTGCTGCCGGTGCTGTGCGCGGCGGCCGGCGTGGTCCGCAGCCACCGGCACAGCCCGACCGCAGCCTGGGACGAAGGCGCCCTGCGCGGGGTCGTCGGCGGGGTGCTGGCCGGCCTCCTCTTCGGACTGCTGGCCGCGGTCGCCGGGGGAGCCGTCGGGCCCGGGCGGATGACCGACGTCGGCCCCCTGGTCTCGGAGGTGCTCTGGCACGGGATCGTCTCGCTCGGTGCCGGCGGCCTGCTCGGCGGACTGCTCGCCACGTGGTGGACCCGACGCTCGCTCCCCGAAGAAGCGCCAACCGTGGATTCTTGATGCGCGAGCCGTGGATTCTTGATGCGCGAGCCGTGGATTCTTGATGCGCGAGCCGTGGATTCTTGATGTGTGACACGTGCTGCCCCGACCCGGCTTGAGACCGGTTCGGTGAATCGGGGCGCGGTCGATAAACTCCGCCCGTGCCAACCACCCGGAGTCCCCAGCGCCTCGTCGTGCTCGTCTCCGGGTCGGGCACCAATCTCCAGGCGCTGCTCGACGCGTGCGCCGACCCGGCGTACGGCGCCACCGTGGTCGCGGTGGGCGCCGACCGTGACGGCATCGAGGGCCTGGCCCGCGCCGACCGTGCGGGCATCCCGACCTTCGTGCGCAAGGTCGGCCAGTTCTCCAGCCGCGACGACTGGGACCACGCCCTCGCGGACAGCGTTGCCGCGTTCGAGCCCGACCTGGTGGTCTCCGCCGGGTTCATGAAGCTGGTCGGCGAGGACTTCCTCGGCCGGTTCGCCGGCCGGATCGTCAACACGCACCCCGCGCTGTCCCCGTCGTTCCCCGGCATGCACGGGCCGGCCGACGCGCTGGCGTACGGCGTCAAGGTCACCGGCGCCACCCTCTTCGTCGTCGACGGCGGGGTCGACACCGGCCCGATCGTCGCGCAGGTCGCGGTGCCGGTCGAGGACGACGACGACACGGAAGCACTTCACGAGCGGATCAAGGTCGCCGAGCGACAGATGCTCGTCGAGAACGTGGGCCGGATGGCCCGAGAAGGTTTCACCATCACCGACAGGAAGGTGCGGTTCGGCGCATGACAGACGGCAAGATCGCCATCAAGCGGGCCCTGGTCTCGGTCTACGACAAGACCGGTCTGGAGGAGCTCGTCCGTGGTCTGCACGCTTCCGGGGTCACCCTGGTCTCCACCGGTGGCTCCGCCGCCCTGATCGAGGGACTCGGCATCCCGGTCACGAAGGTGGAGGACCTCACCGGCTTCCCCGAGTGCCTCGACGGCCGGGTCAAGACCTTGCACCCGCGCGTGCACGCCGGCATCCTCGCCGACCGCCGCCTCGAGTCGCACGTGCAGCAGCTCGCCGACCTCGAGGTCGAGCCGTTCGACCTGGTCGTCTCGAACCTCTACCCCTTCACCCAGACCGTCACCTCGGGCGCCACGCCCGACGAGTGCGTCGAGCAGATCGACATCGGCGGTCCGTCGATGGTGCGCGCCGCGGCCAAGAACCACCCGTCGGTCGCCATCGTCACCTCGCCCGACGGGTACGACGCCGTGCTGGCCGCCACTGCCGCCGGCGGGTTCACCCTGGCCGAGCGCCAGAAGCTGGCCGCCGACGCGTTCGTGCACACCGCGACGTACGACGTGCACGTGGCGTCGTGGATGGGCTCGGTGCTCACCGACACCTCCGACGGCTCCGGGTTCCCGGCCTGGGCCGGTGCCACGTGGAACCGCGCCGACGTGCTGCGCTACGGCGAGAACCCGCACCAGGGTGCCGCGCTCTACGTCAACGGCTTCGCCCCGCAGCCGGGGTTGGCCCAGGGCAAGCAGCTGCACGGCAAGGAGATGTCCTACAACAACTACGTCGACGCCGATGCGGCGTACCGCGCGGCCTACGACCACGGCGACCTGCCGACGGTGGCGATCATCAAGCACGCCAACCCGTGCGGCATCGCGGTCGGCACCTCGGACGAGCCGATCGCGGCCGTCCACGCCAAGGCCCACGCCTGCGACCCGGTGTCGGCGTACGGCGGCATCATCGCCACCAACCGCACGGTGACCAAGGAGCTGGCCGAGACGGTCAAGGACATCTTCACCGAGGTCGTCGTGGCGCCCGGCTTCGACGGCGAGGCCCTCGACATCCTCACCACGAAGAAGAACCTCCGCCTCCTGGTCGTCGACCCGCCGGCCCGCGGGGGAGTGGAGACCCGGCCGATCTCGGGTGGCCTGCTGATGCAGGTGCGCGACGCCATCGACGCCGAGGGCGAGGACAAGTTCGGCAACGCCACGGGCGACGACGCGTCGCGCTGGCGCCTGGTCGCCGGTGACGCCGCCGACGAGGCCACGCTGGCCGACCTGCAGTTCGCCTGGCGGGCGATCCGCGCGGTGAAGTCCAACGCGATCCTGCTCGCCTCCGGCGGAGCCTCGGTCGGCGTCGGCATGGGGCAGGTCAACCGGGTCGACTCCTGCAACCTGGCCGTCACGCGCGCGGGCGATCGGGCCGCCGGCTCGGTGGCCGCGTCCGACGCGTTCTTCCCCTTCGCCGACGGCCTCCAGGTGCTGCTCGACGGTGGCGTGAAGGCGGTCGTGGCGCCGGGTGGCTCGATCCGCGACGAGGAGATCATCACTGCCGCGACAGCCGCGGGCGTGACGATGTACTTCACCGGGACCCGCCACTTCGCCCACTGACGTGGCCATTCCCCGGGTGCTGGCGGGGCTGGTCCCGCCCACGAAGCTGGAGCGCGACCTCGCGCTCCAGTCGGTCCTCTCGGCGTTCGCCACCGGAGCGTTCCTGACCGGTACGGCCGTCTTCTTCACCCAGATCGTCGGACTCACCGGAGCCCAGGTCGGCCTCGGCATGAGCGCTGCGGCGGTCGTGACGTTGGCCCTGTCGATCCCGTTGGGCCGGCTCAGCGACCGGGTCGGCGCCAAGCGGCTGTGGGTGATCAGCGCCCTGCTCGAGGCCGGGCTCTACTTCTCCTGGCCGCTGGTGTCGGGGTTCCTGACGTTCGTGCTGGTGCTCTCGGTGCTGGCCTCGGTCGAGACTGCGGGCCGCTCGGCACGCAACGTCTACCGCATCGAGGTCTTCCCCCGCGAGACCCGGGTGCGGGCGATGGCCTTCCAGCGTTCGGCCCGCAACGTGGGCTACACGCTGGGCGCGGGCGCCTCGGGTGTGGCCCTGGGCATCGGCTCCCGCGAGGCGATCATGGCCATCCCGTTGCTGACCGGCGCCCTGCTGATCATCAACGCGCTGATGATCTCGTTCCTCCCGACACTGGTGCGCTCGGTCCCCGACCACGGAGACGACCACCACCTCTCACCGGGCGCGTTCCGCAACCGGGGGTTCGTCGTACTCGCCCTGTGCAACGGCGTGCTCTCCTCCAACCAGGTGCTGCTCAACGTCGTCGTGCCCCTGTGGTTGGTCGAGCGCACCGATGCGCCGCAAGTGCTGCTGGCCTGGCTGTTCGGCACCAACACCGTGCTCGCCGTACTCCTCCAGGTGCGGGCCTCGCGGGGTGCGGAGACCGTCAACGGGTCGCTGCGGGCGGTGCGCTGGTCGGGATGGGCGTTCGTGCTGTCGTGCGTGGTGCTCAGCGTGACGCACGAGACCGTCGGCTGGGTCTCGATCGTGCTGATCTGGATCGGCCACATCACCATCACCGGTGCCGAGCTGTGGCAGTCGGCCTCCGACTGGGGCTTCACCTCAGAGCTCTCCGACCCGCGCCGTCTCGGCGACTACCAGGGCGTGTGGAGCCTGGGCTACCAGGTCGAGCCGATCGTCTTCCCGGCCCTCTACACGTTCCTCGCGCTCAGCTGGGGCGCGCCCGGTTGGGTGGTGATCGCCGTCATTGCGGTGGCCGCCGCGGTCGTCTCACACCCGGCTGCGCGTGCTGCCGAGAGGCACCTGGCCCGGCACACGGGGGTGCCGGCCGCCGCCTGACCGTCGCACTTGTGCGGTGCCTTTGACGGTTCGCCCGTGTCAGGGCGCGTGTGGAGCGACGGTGACCCCGCGTTACTGCTGGTGGGGGAGGGACATCAGGAGCATCGGCGGTACGGCGTCGGGCAGCCAGTCCGGACGCAGCTCACCGATCACTTGCCAGCCTCGATGCCGGTAGACGTCGACGGCGGCGCCCTGGAGGACGTCGAGCACCGGCAGCCTGCCCTGCGAGCGCGCCCACTCGACCGCCGCGTCGAGCAGCGCCCCGCCGACGCCCCGGCCCTTGACCGATGGATCCACGAAGAGGACGGCGACCAGCGCCAGAGCCGATGCGTCGTCGGTGTCGGTGGCGTGGAGGAACGCCGTCGCCTCCTCGCCGGTGACCGGCCCGACCGCCACGTGCCCGGCCACCCGTCCGTCGACCTCGGCCACCCAGGCGCGGTCCTGGTCGTCACGGACGATGAAGTCGGCGACCGGGAACGGCAGGGGCCACCGGTGCGGATAGCCCGAGGTCGGCTGCTGGGCGCCCAGCACCTCGACGAGCGCGGGTACGTCGGAGTCGACCCGGGGACGCAGCGCGAAAGCCATGCTGGCCACCCTAGAGGGCCCGGACCGGCTCGACCGGCGGCAGGCGCGAGCGGCGCTTGTCTCCCGGGTCTAGTTTGGAGGGCGTGACCAACGCTCCCCCTTCACACGAGTTCATCACCACTCTCGGCGAGCTGCGCGCCTCCGGACACGTGCTCCGCGACCTGCGCACCGAGATCCGCGACAACCTGCTGGCCGCGCTGGCCGAGGGCCGTGACCCGTGGCCCGGGCTCCATGGCTTCGAGGCCACGGTGATCCCGCAGCTCGAACGCGCCCTGATCGCCGGCCACGACGTCGTGCTCCTCGGCGAGCGGGGGCAGGGCAAGACGCGTCTGCTGCGCACCCTGGTCGGGCTCCTCGACGAGTGGAGCCCGGTGATCTCCGGCTCCGAGATCGGCGAGCACCCCTACGACCCGATCACCGTCTCCTCCAAGGCCGCGGTGGCGGCGTACGGCGACGACCTGCGGGTCTCGTGGCGGCACCGCGACGACCGGTACGCCGAGAAGCTGGCCACGCCCGACACGTCGGTGGCCGACCTGATCGGCGACGTCGACCCGATGAAGGTCGCCGAAGGGCGCTCGCTCGGTGACCCCGAGACCATCCACTTCGGCCTGATCCCGCGCAGCCACAGGGGAATTGTCGCGATCAACGAGCTGCCCGACCTCGCCGAGCGCATCCAGGTGGCGATGCTCAACGTGATGGAGGAGCGCGACATCCAGATCCGCGGCTACGTCATGCGACTGCCGCTCGACGTGCTCGTCGTGGCCAGCGCGAACCCGGAGGACTACACCAACCGCGGGCGCATCATCACCCCGCTCAAGGACCGCTTCGGCGCCGAGATCCGCACCCACTACCCGGTCGAGCTCGAGGCCGAGGTCGCCGTGATCCGACAGGAGGCGCACCTCGCCGCCACCGTGCCCGACCACCTGATCGAGGTGCTGGCGCGCTTCACCCGTGCCCTGCGCGACTCCAACGCCGTCGACCAGCGCTCCGGGGTCAGCGCCCGCTTCGCCATCGCCGGCGCCGAGACGATCGCCGCGGCCGCGCTGCACCGCGCCACCGTGCGTGGCGAGGAGCATGCGGTGGCCCGGGTGGTGGACCTCGAGACCGCCGTCGACGTGCTCGGCGGCAAGATCGAGTTCGAGACCGGCGAGGAGGGGCGCGAGCACGAGATCCTGGAGCACCTGCTGCGTACGGCGGTCGCCGAGACCGTCCGCGGGCGGTTCCGCGGCATCGACTTCGCCGTGCTGATCAACGCGATCGAGCAGGGTTCGCCGATCGCCACCGGCGAGCAGGTCACCGCGCGTGAGCTGCTCGACGCGCTGCCGCCGCTGGGGGAGTCGGAGTTCTACGACACCGTCATGGAGCGCTTCGGGGCCACCAACGACGGCGAGCAGGCCAGCGCCATCGAGCTGGCCCTCGAAGGCCTCTACCTGGCCCGCAAGATCGGCAAGGACACCGGCGACGGGGAGACGATCTACGGATGACGCGCCGTCCGGACCGGCACCGGTCGCGCTACTCGCGCTACGCGGGTGGCCCGGACCCGCTCGCGCCGCCGGTCGACCTGGCCGACGCCCTCGAGGCGATCGGCGAGGACGTGATGGCCGGCTACTCGCCCGAGCGGGCGATGCGCGAATACCTCCGCCGCGGGTCCAGGGACCAGCGCGGGCTGGACGACCTGGCCCGCCGGGTGCAGGAGAAACGCCAGGAGCTGTTGCAACGCCACAACCTCGACGGCACCCTCCAGCAGGTGCGCGAGCTGCTCGACAAGGCGGTGCTCGAGGAGCGCAAGCAGCTGGCCCGTGACGTCGACCTCGACGACTCCGACCGCGCGTTCCGCGAGATGCAGCTGGAGAACCTGCCGAACTCTCCTGCGGCGGCGGTGACCGAGCTGGCGTCGTACGACTGGCAGAGCGCGGAGGCCCGCGAGGCCTACGAGCAGATCAAGGACCTGCTCGGCCGGGAGCTGCTCGACCAGCGGTTCGCCGGCATGAAGCAGGCCCTGGAGAGCGCCACCGACGAGGACCGCGAGCGCATCAACGAGATGCTCGGCGACCTCAACGACCTGCTCGAGAAGCATGCCCGCGGCGAGGACACCCAGGCCGACTTCGACGAGTTCATGGACAAGCACGGGGAGTTCTTCCCCGAGAACCCGAGGAACATCGACGAGCTCCTCGACGCCATGGCCGCCCGCTCCGCCGCCGCCCAGCGGATGCTCAACTCGATGACGCCGGATCAGCGCAACGAGCTGATGCAGCTCTCGGAGCAGGCGTTCGGCTCCCCGCAGCTCTCGGAGCAGCTGGGCCGGCTCGACGCGAACCTGCAGGCGGCCCGGCCCGGCGAGGACTGGGGCGGCTCGGCCGACTTCGAGGGCGAGGAGGGTCTGGGGCTCGGCGACGGCACCGGCGCCCTGCAGGACCTGGCCGACCTCGACGACCTGGCCGAGCAGCTCGCGCAGTCCTACCAGGGCGCGCGCATGGACGACGTCGACCTCGACAAGCTGGCCAGGCAGCTCGGCGACGAGGCTGCGGTCGACGCCCGCACCCTTGCCGAGCTCGAGAAGGCGCTGCGCGACACCGGCTACCTGAAGCGCGACTCGACCGGCAACTACCGACTGTCGCCCAAGGCGATGCGCCAGCTCGGCAAGGCGCTGCTCCGTGACGTGGCCCAGCGCCTGTCGGGTCGCCAGGGCGCTCGCGACGTACGCCACGCGGGTGCCGCCGGCGAGCTGAGCGGGGCCACCCGCGAGTGGGCGTTCGGTGACACCGAGCCGTGGGACGTGACGCGCACGATCACGAATGCGGTGATCCGCACGGTCTCCGACGGCGGAGACACACGCAACGGAGTACGCCTCGACATCGGCGACGTCGAGGTCAGCGAGACCGAGGCCCGCACCCAGGCCTGCGTGGCGCTGTTGGTCGACACGTCGTTCTCGATGGCGATGGACGGCCGCTGGGTGCCGATGAAGCGGACGGCGCTGGCGCTGCACACGTTGATCCAGAGCCGGTTCCGTGGCGACCACCTGCAGCTGATCGGGTTCGGCCGGCACGCCGAGGTGATGGAGATCGAGCAGCTCACGGCACTCGACGCGTTCTGGGCCAAGGGCACGAACCTGCACCACGCGCTGCTGCTGGCCAACCGCCACTTCCGCAAGCACCCCAATGCCCAGCCCGTGCTGCTGATCGTCACGGACGGCGAGCCCACCTCGCACCTCGAGCCGAACGGCGAGGTCTACTTCGACTATCCGCCGCACCCGCTGACGATCGCCTACAGCGTGCGCGAGCTCGACAACGCCGGACGCCTCGGCGCGCAGACCACGTTCTTCCGCCTCGGCGACGATCCGGGGCTGGCCCGGTTCATCGACTCGATGGCCAAGCGCGTCGACGGTCGCGTGGTGGCACCCGAGCTCGATGACCTGGGCGCCGCGGTCGTGGGCTCCTACCTCGGCTCGCGCGGGCCGGGCGACCGGCGGGGCGACGGGTACGGCGGGTGGGGCGGCCGTGGCTTCTGGGTCGACGACTGACCTGTCGCCAGTTCTGATCGACCTGTCGCCAGTTTTGATCGACCCGTCGCCAGTTCTGGGCCAGGACAGGTCGCCCGTCTGGTTGAGTGACAGCCGTGACGGTCTGGATCGAAGCCGGCCTGTGGGGCCTGCTCGCGGGTGGCGCCCTGGTGCTGGGCGCGTTGGTCGCGTGGTTCGTGCGCGTCCCGCGGCCCGTGGTGGCCACGGTGATGGCGTTCGGCGCGGGCGTGCTGATCTCGGCGCTGTCCTTCGACCTGGTCGACGAGGCCGAGGAGCTCGGCGGGCTCTGGCCGACCGTGGCCGGCTTCCTCGGCGGTGCGGTGGTCTACGTCGCCGCCAACGTGGCGCTGGCACACAAGGGCGCCCGACACCGCAAGCGCTCCGGTGAGCTCCAGCCCTCCGAGAAGGAACAGGCAGGCAGCGGCACGGCGATCGCGATCGGCGCACTGCTGGACGGCGTGCCCGAGTCGGTGGTGCTGGGCGTCTCGCTGCTCGGGGGCGGTGGAGTGGCCCTCCCGGTGCTGGCCGCGATCTTCATCTCCAACGTGCCCGAAGGGCTCTCCAGCTCGGCCGGCATGAAGGCCAGCGGACGCAGTGCCCGTTACGTCTTCGGGGTCTGGGTCGGCATCGCGGTGGCCAGCGGCGTGGCGGGCGCGCTGGGTGCGCTGCTCCTCGACGGCGCGGCCCCCGAGGCGATCGCGGTGATCACCGCGATCGCGGCCGGCGCGATCCTGGCCATGGTGGCCGACACGATGATCCCCGAGGCGTTCGAGCGGACGCATCTGTACGCCGGGCTGATCGCGACGCTCGGCTTCATCACCGCGTTCGTGATCGAGCGCGCCTGACAGGCCACCCGGCTGCGTATCCTGACGCCGTGGAGATCGAGTTCGCCGGACCCGTCGTCGAGTGGCGCGGGCCCGCGCCGTACCACTTCGTGGTGCTTCCTCCCGACGCCGCCGAGATCGTCGACGAGGTGAAGGCCGCGGTGGCCTACTGGGGCGTCGTGCCGGTGAATGCGCGCATCGGGGAGACCGACTTCACGACGTCGATGTTCCCGCGCGAGGGCACGTGGTTCCTGCCCGTGAAGGACGCCGTACGGCGGGCAGAGCTGGTCACGTTGGGTGACGCTGTCGACGTGGTGCTGACGATCGACGCGTGACTACTCTGGCTTGGCGGCTTCGGCGAGGGCGGTGAGCTCCTCGCCCATCCGCTCGACCAGGGCGTTGAGTGACTTCAGTGGCCGGATCATCACGGTGAACTCGGTGATCCGGCCGTGGTCGTCCCAGGTGATCCGGTCGATGCCGAAGACCTGCAGGTCGCCCAGGGTCGAGGTGAACTCCAGAATGGCGTCGTTCTCGCGCGGCCACTCGTCGACGTACGAGAAGTCCTCGCCGAGGACCTTCAACGCCGCGGTCAGGTAGGCGACGACCAGCGGCTTGCCCTCCTGCGGCTTGAAGACGGCGGGGGAGTGGAAGACGGCGTCCTCGGCGACCAGGTCGGCCAGGCCCGCGGAGTCACCGCTCTCGACGATCGCGTGCCAGCGGGGAAGTCCGAGCTCGGTGGGGGTGCTCATGCGTCCAACTTACTCAGGTGCCCGAACAGGACGCTGACGAGCCACGCCCCGCCAAGACGGCTGGCCGCGGGGGCCGCCGGACACGTCAGTGGTCAGACTTGCCGTTGCCCCTGACCTGCCACGTGGTCTCGGCCGGGCTCGCATCGACGTTCCCCGCCGCGTCCGTCGCGCGTACGGAGAAGGTGTGCCGACCGGGGTCCAGGTCCGAGTAGCCCACCCCGGAGTCACAGGGCGTGTACGCCGCTCCGTCGAGGCTGCACATGAACGACGCGGCTTCGTCCGCACGGAACGAGAACTGAGCGCTGTCCGCGGCAGGGAACTCGGCGCTGAGGCTGGTCGCCGGGGGTGTGACGTCGGCCGCGGTCGAGACCTCTGGGCTCGGCGAAGACGACGTCTCGCGCGGGGTCAGGCGCGTCTGCGTGGTGCGGGCTCCCGCACGGGAAGCCACCTCGTCCCGTGGGGCTTTCGACGTCGCGGACTTGGCGTCCTTGCGGTTCGCCACCGGGCCGTCGGAGGCAGGTGTCTCCGGGGTCAGCTCCGGCGGCCCGACCTCGGGCGCCCCGGAGGGGCCTGGGTGCTCGGGCCCCGCCGAGCCGGACTGCGTGCTCGATGACCCGCCGACCATGGACGCTCGGGTGGCGTAGGCACTCGCGCCGAGGCCCAGCAGCACCAGAACGGTGACGAGGGCTCGGGCGTGCCCAGGTCGGGCCACCATGGCGAGCGAGTGCGCGGTGGCGCGCGGAAGGCGGCGCCACAGGTCTGTCAATGGGCGTGGGGCTCTGTGTTGCATGAGAGTCTCCGGGGTCGACTCACGGGCAGACCCGAGATCCCCCCTTGCCCGTGACGGGCAGGAAAGCGATCACGCTAACAGGGCGTCGCGGCAGAGCCGAATCTGCCTTCGTGCCTCGCGGTCGTCCTCAGGCACCCGTCGGGAACTTGACGCCGGTGTTGGCGTGGCAGCGGTAGCCGAACGGGTTCTTCGCGAGGTACTGCTGGTGCACGTCCTCGGCGTAGAAGTAGGTCGACGCGGGCCGGATCTCGGTGGTGACCGGGCCCTGTCCGCGGCGGGCCAGCTCGTCGCCGTACACCTTGGTCAGCTCGATCGCGGTCTCGCGCTGCGCCTCACTGAGCGTGTAGAGCGCCGAGCGGTACTGCGTGCCGACGTCGTTGCCCTGCTGCATGCCCTGGGTCGGGTCGTGCACCTCGAAGAACGTCTTGACCAGGTCGGCGTAGGAGATGACGGCCGGGTCGAAGACCACGCGCACGGCCTCGGTGTGGCCGGTCATCCCGGAGCACACCTCTTCGTACGACGGGTGCGGCGTCGAGCCGCCGGCGTACCCGACGGAGGTCGACCAGACGCCGTCCTTCTGCCAGTAGATCTCCTCGGCGCCCCAGAAGCAGCCGAGCCCGAAGATCGCCGCCTCGAAGCCGTCAGGGATCTCGTCGGTGACCACGGGCGCGTCGAGGACGACGTGCTTGTCGGCCAGGTGGAACCAGGCCTCCGTGCGGCCCGGCAGGGCACGGTCGGGGGTGACCAACTCGGTCTTGTGGCGGCCGAACACGGGCGTCTCCTTCGGGTCGGAATGCTTCCAGTGTGCCCAACAACGCAAGGCCTCCGAACGTTCCCGTTGCCCCGGCCTCAGCGGTCGATCGTGCATTTGACGGTGCGCATGGGCAGGGCGCTGAAGCTGCCCTCGGACGCCATCGCCCGGATCGGCACGATCATGATCGTCACGCCGGCACGCCACGGCAGCGGCGTCTGCAGGTTGCTGCCGTCGGGGGCGGGGATGTACGGCGGCACGGTGAACTCCTCGATGCCGAGCTCGAACATCGCATCGCGGCACAGGTCCGCCGCCTGCTCGGTGTTGATCGCCTGGTCGGGGTCGAGTGGCGGCTCGTTCTCGGCGTACCGCTGGGAGACGACACTGATCGCGCCGCCGACGCCGACGATCGCGCCCATGGCCAGCACGGCCCACAACCAGGTGAGTCGGCCCTTGGGCGCGTCGGGGTCCTCCGGCGGCTCGGCGGGGGAGAGACCGGCTTCCTGCAAGACGTACGGCGGATCATTCATGGCGCCCTCGGCTCCATCATCGTCCGCACGCGTACGGCGGACAAGGCTCTTGCCGGTTGGCGCACGCATCGACCCGAGCTCCCCTCGCTACAGTCGGGTGCGTGAGCACTCAAGAACACGCCAACAAGTCAGGCTTCGAGACGCGTGCGATCCACGCCGGCTACGAACCCGATCCGATGACCGGCGCGGTGATCCCGCCGATCTACGCCACCAGCACCTACAAGCAGGACGGCGTCGGCGGCATGCGAGGCGGCTACGAGTACAGCCGCTCGGGCAACCCCACGCGCACCGCGCTCGAGGGCGTGCTGGCCGCCCTGGAGCAGGGCGAACGCGCCTTCGCCTTCGCCTCCGGGCTGGCTGCCGAGGACACCCTGCTCCGCTCCGTGTGCCGCCCCGGCGACCACGTGGTCATCCCCGACGACGCGTACGGCGGCACCTACCGCCTGTTCGACAAGGTGGCCAAGGTCTGGGGCCTCGACCACAGCCCGGCCGCGGTCTCCGACGTCGACGCCGTGCGCGCGGCGATCCAGCCCGGCCGGACCAAGGTCGTCTGGGTCGAGACCCCGACCAACCCGTTGCTCAACATCGGCGACATCGAGGCGCTCGCCTCTGTCGCCCACGACGCCGGTGCCCTGCTGGTCGTCGACAACACGTTCGCGTCGCCGTACCTCCAGCAGCCGATCACCCTGGGCGCGGACGTCGTGGTGCACTCGACCACGAAGTACTGCGGCGGCCACTCCGACGTCGTCGGCGGCGCCCTCGTCGTACGCGACCTCGACATCGCCGAGAAGGTCGCGTTCCACCAGAACTCCATGGGTGCCGTCCCCGGACCGTTCGACGCGTTCCTCACCCACCGCGGCCTCAAGACCCTGGGTGTGCGCATGGACCGGCACTGCGACAACGCAGAGAAGATCGTCGAGTTCCTCAGCGGTCACGCCAAGGTGTCGCAGGTGATCTACCCCGGTCTCGCGGAGCACCCCGGCCACGCGGTCGCCTCGAAGCAGATGAAGCGGTACGGCGGCATCGTGTCGTTCCGGGTCACCGGTGGCGAGCAGCTGGCGCTGGACGTCTGCGGCAAGGCGGAGGTCTTCACGCTGGGCGAGTCGCTCGGCGGAGTCGAGTCGCTGATCGAGCACCCCGGCCGGATGACCCACGCGTCGGTCGCCGGCACCGACCTCGAGGTGCCTGCCGACCTGGTCCGCCTCAGCGTCGGGATCGAGACCGTCGACGACCTCCTCGGCGACCTCGACCGGGCCCTCGGCTGAACGTGTCCGTCGGGTGGGCCTGTTGGATGACGGGCCCACCATGCCCGTGGCATAGCCTTGGCGACCGTGAGCAACGAAGCTGACGAAGCGGACCAGGCCGAGCCCGAACAGGCGCCCGACGAGACAGCTGAGGGCGCGCCCGAAGAGGGTGAACCCAGGCGTCGCTCGAAGCTGTTGTCGAGGCGTGAGCGCGACGACGACGATGACTCCCTGTCGGAGCGCCTGACCCAGCAGCTCGCGCACCAGTGGGCGGTCCTGCGTGCCGAGCGTCGGGCAGAACCGGCGCCGATCGAGACCGGCCCGTCGAACACCCGCAGGGCCCAGGTGCCGTGGGCGCTCGACCTGGCCGCGGCGTGGGCGTGGCGCTTCCTGATCATCTCGGCTGCGGGCCTCGCGATCCTCTGGGTGCTCGCCTACTTCGCGGTGATCACCCTGCCCCTGGTGATCGCCATGCTGATCGCGGCGCTCGCTGCGCCGGTGGTCCGTGGCCTCGCCAACGTGGGCGTGCCGCGCGCCCTGGGTGCCGGACTGGTCGTCCTCGGCGGCATCGCGTCCGTGGGTGCCCTCCTGACCTTCGTCAGTCGCGAGGTGATCCGCGGCGGAACCCAGCTGGCCGACCAGGTTGTGGTCGGCATCGAGAAGATCCGCGAGTGGTTGCAGGACGGTCCGTTGAAGGCCAGCGACTCCCAGATCAACAGTTGGCTCGAGGAGACCCAGAAGAGCATCACCGAACGCTCGAAGGACACCGAGGTGCTCGCGCACGTCACGGAGTTCGGCGCGGCACTCGGACACGTGCTGGCTGGCTTCTTCATCGTGCTGTTCGCGACGTACTTCTTCCTCGCCGACGGCGACCGCATCTGGTCGTGGATGGTGCGGATGTTCCCCCGGGCCGCGCGAGAACGCGTCGACTCGTCGGGCCGGGTCGCCTGGAACTCGCTCACCCAGTTCGTGCGCGCCACCGTGGTCGTCGCGCTGGTCGACGCGATCGGCATCATGATCGTCGCGGCGATCCTCGACCTGCCCCTGGTGCTGCCGATCGGCGTCCTCGTCTTCCTCGGTGCCTTCGTGCCGATGATCGGTGCCACGATCGCCGGCTCCGTCGCGGTGCTGGTGGCCTTGGTGGCCCAGGGCCCGTTCACCGCGCTGCTGATGCTCGGTGGAGTGATCCTGGTGCAGCAGATCGAGGGCCACATCCTGCAGCCGTTCCTGATGGGCCGCTTCGTGTCCGTGCACCCGCTCGGCGTGATCGTCGCGATCGGCTGCGGTGTGATCGTGGCGGGAGTGGCCGGCGCTCTGGTCGCCGTACCCCTGGCTGCCGTGGTCAACGCGGTCGTGCAGCACCTCGCCGCCTTCACCGAGGTCGGCGAGGACCCGATGGAGGCCATCGACGAGGACCTGGTCGCGGCCGGACGACAACCCGGCACGCCCAACGACCCCGAGGCGCTCGCAGATGGAGAAGACCGTGGTTGAGATCCCCGTGCCGACCCTGGCCGACATCCAAGCGGCGCGCGAGGTGCTCGAGGGCGTCGCGGTGCTGACCCCGATGGAGGAGTCGCGATGGCTCAGCGCGAAGGCGGGCGGGCCGGTCAGCCTCAAGTGCGAGAACCTCCAGCGCACCGGGTCGTTCAAGATCCGCGGTGCCTACCTGCGCATCTCGCGGCTCAGTGAGGAGGAGCGGGCCCACGGCGTCGTGGCGGCGTCGGCCGGCAACCACGCCCAGGGCGTCGCGCTCGCGGCCAACCTGCTCGGCATCAAGTCGACGGTGTTCATGCCCGAAGGAGCGCCGATCCCCAAGGAGCGGGCCACGCGCGCGTACGGCGCAGACGTGGTGTTCCACGGCAAGTACATCGACCAGGCCCTCGAGGCGGCCCGCGAGTTCGCCGAACGCACCGGCGCCGTGCTGATCCACCCCTTCGACCACGCCGACATCGTGGCGGGGCAGGGCACCGCCGGTCTCGAGATCCTCGAGCAGGCACCCGACGTGCGCACGGTGCTGGTTCCCGCGGGTGGCGGCGGTCTCGTGGCCGGCATCGGTACGGCGATCAAGGCGCTGCGGCCCGACGTACGCGTGATCGGCGTGCAGGCCGAGGGCGCCGCGGCGATTCCCGGATCACTGGCCGCCGGCTCACCGGTGGCGCTGGAGTCGATGGCCACGATGGCCGACGGAATCGCGGTCGGCCGGCCCGGCGACGTCCCGTTCCGGGCGATCCAGAGCTACGTCGACGACGTCATCACGGTCTCGGAGGAGTCCCTCTCACGAGCCCTGCTGGCGCTGGTCGAACGGGCCAAGCTGGTCGTCGAACCGGCCGGTGCGGCCGCGGTGGCTGCCGTGCTGGACAACCCGACCGCGTTCGAGACGCCCGTGGTGGCGGTGCTCTCGGGCGGCAACATCGACCCGCTGCTGCTCGGCAAGGTGATCCGGCACGGCATGGCCGCCGACAGCCGCTACCTCAACCTGCGGGTCTGCATCCCCGACGTACCTGGCGGGCTGGCCAAGCTGCTCGGTGAGCTCGCTGCCGCCCAGGCCAACGTGCTCGAGGTCGCCCACGAACGCATCTCGCCCTCGCTCCACCTCGACGAGGTCGAGGTGCACCTGCAGCTGGAGACCCGCGGCGAGACCCATGCCTCGACCCTGCTCGCCCGACTCCGCGAGCGCGGCTACACCGTCTTCGAGTAGATACTCCCTGACGTTTCGGTCCCAGAATGACGATACTCCCTGACGTTTCGGTCCCCGAAGGGGCTGAAACGTCAGGGAGTATCCCCGGATCAGGGCCGAAACGTCAGGGAGTATCGGGAAGTGATCAGGCGCCGTAGGGCTTGGCGTCGAGGATCTCGACCTTCAGCTCCTTGCCGTTGGGCGCGGCGTAGGTGACCGTCGTGCCCTTGGAGTTGCCGTTGATCGCGGCACCCATGGCCGACTCGGGGGAGTAGACGGTGAGGTCGTCGCCCTCGTTGAGGTTCTCGCGGGCACCGAGCAGGAACTGCTCGGTCTCGTCGAAGTCGAGCAGCTTGACGGTCACGACCATGCCGGGCTCGACGACACCGTCGTCGGGGGGCGTCTCGCCGACCTCGGCGCGCCGGAGCATGTCCTCGAGCTGACGGATGCGGGCCTCCTGCTTGCCCTGCTCGTCCTTCGCGGCGTGGTAGCCGCTGTTCTCCTTGAGGTCTCCCTCGTCCCGGGCAGCGGAGATCTTCTCGATGATCTCTTGGCGGAGCGGGCCCTTGAGGTTCTCCAACTCAGCCTGGAGCTTGTCGTAAGCCTCCTGGGTAAGCCAGATCGTTCCCTGCTCAGTCATGGTGCAACTCCTGCGTGCAGTGCGGATTGGGGCAGTGCCCATTGGGAAACCTCGGGCGGTGTGGGGGACGCACACGAACCGCAGAGGGCACAAGTGCCTGCTCCGTCGGCAGCACTGAATGTCCCTGCTCGAGGTGTCGAAAGAATGAGTTTAGCAAAACGGCCGGGGTGCGGCACGTTCCCGAGAGATCAGCCCCGGGTGATCAGCGGGGTCGATCCTGGTCGGGTGTCGTGCAGCCGACCAACTCGACCGAGGTGGCCTCGCGCTCCGTGCGGATGCTCACCTCGTTGCGCCCGTCCGTGGGCGTGAAGTTCTGCTCGCCGACCGTGACGTGGTCGCCGGCCAGGGCCCGCACCTTGCAGGTCGCGTCGGCGTCGTCGGACAGGTGGACCTGTACGACGACCTCGACCTTGTGCTGGTCGACCACGGAGTACGTCGACAGGTCGGACGAGGCCTCGGGCGTGGAGTGGAACCACATCACCCAGCCCAGCCAACCGAGGAAGGCGATGGCGAGCACGGCACACACGACCACCACGAACAGTCGTTGCCGGGGACGTCTGGTGCCGTAGCGCTCGGACAGGTCAACACTCACGGGCTCCATGGTGGCAGAGCGCCCGGCATCACGGGACTTCGCCCACCCGCCACCCAGTGGCCCGCGGGTGAAGGCGCGTGCGCCGGGCACGGGACTTCGCCCACCCGCCACTAGAATCACCGCATGCCGACACCGCCCTCCGGCCCCCTGCGCCTGATGCACGTGCACGCCCATCCCGACGACGAGTCGAGCAAGGGTGCCGCGACGACCGCGAAATACGTCGCCGAGGGGGTCGACGTCCACGTCGTCACCTGCACCGGGGGCGAGCGCGGCTCCGTGCTGAACCCCCGCATGGACCGCCCCGACGTGCTCGAGAACATCACCGAGATCCGTCGCAGGGAGATGGAGGCGGCCCGCGACATCCTCGGCGTCACCCAGGACTGGCTGGGCTTCATCGACTCCGGATGGCCCGAGGGCGACCCGAAGCCGCCGCTGCCGGAGGGCTGCTTCGCCCTCGAGGACGTCGAGGCTGCGGCCGCACCACTGGTGCGGTTGATCCGCGAGTTCAGGCCCCATGTCGTCACGACGTACGACGAGAAGGGTGGCTACCCGCACCCCGACCACATCCAGTGCCACAACATCTCGATGGTGGCGTTCGAGGCTGCCGGTGACCCGGAGCGCTACCCGGAGGCCGGTCCGGCGTGGCAGCCGATGAAGCTGTACTACCAGCACGGGTTCAACCGGCCGCGCACCGTCGCGATCTCCGAGGCGATGGAGGCAGCCGGCCTGGAGAACCCGTGGAAGGAACGGCTGGCCAACTGGAAGCCCGACCCGGCGCACGACGCTCGCATCACCACCCGGGTGCCCTGCGGCGACTACTTCGACGTGCGTGACCGGGCGCTGCTCGCCCACGCCACCCAGATCGACCCCGACGGGCACTGGTTCGCCGTACCCCTCGACCTCCAGCAGCGCGTGTGGCCGACCGAGGAGTTCGAGCTGGTCACCAGCCACGTCGAGTCGACGCTGCCCGAGGACGACCTCTTCGCCGGCATCCGCGGCACGACTGAGACACTGGAGTCATGACTGAATCACTGGCGGCTGTGAACGGCCTGCTCATCGCCCTTGTCGCCAAGGACAACAGCATCCCCGAGGACAAGGACGTCGTCGCCGGGTGGCTCGGGTTCTCGGTGTTCATCGCCCTGATCGTGGCCGTGGCCCTGCTGTGCTGGAGCCTGACCCGTCAGCTCCGCAAGACCCGCGACGCGCGCGATGCGGGTGTGTTCGGTGACCAGCCCAAGTCCGAGGACCACGACACCGACGCCTGACCGGTCAGCGCTTGACCAGGTGCACCAGGCAGTCGTACGCCGTCCGCGCCGGCTCGCCACCGTGCCCCGGCTCGACCTCGCGTGAGACGCGCTCGGCCCGCACCACCTCGAACGACTCGCCGTCGAGGTCGGCCAGCAGGTCGTCGGCGGTCATCAGCACCGACGGGTCCTGCGGCCCTCCGGTGCCCTCGGTGAGGTTGCTGGAGTCGTGGGCGACACAGAGGAACGTGCCGCCGATGTCGAGCGCGCACCAGGCCCGGCGTACTGCCCGCTGTCGGCCCGCGGCCGGGAGCTGCAGGTAGGCGATCACGGCCAGGTCGACCGGCACCGGCGCCGCCCAGTTGAGCACGTCGGCGCACACCCACTCGATCGGGTGGTCCGAGGGCGGCTCGACGGCCCGGCCCTTGTCGAGGCCGGCCTGCGCGAAGTCGACCGCGGTGACCTGCCAACCCAGCGACGACAGCCAGAGCGCGTTGCGGCCCTCGCCGGCGGCCAGGTCGACGGCGCGCCCGGGTGTCAGCTCGGCCAGCTGGCCGGCGACGAACTGGTTCGGCGTCGCCGACCACACCAGCTCCGCATCGGCGTAGCGCTCATTCCAATCGACTGCATCCATTGCTCCAGTGTGCCGCCTGTCCGGACGGACCGCACCGAGTCATGCTGTGGGCCCGGTTCGGCTCAGCGGCGTGGACCGTAGGCCATCTGCTGCAGGTCGTGCCCGACCACTACGTCACCGCGGTACGTCGAGCGCACCGCGCGTCGCCAGGTCGAGTCACCGACCTCGCGCGGATCCCCGGGCCCGATGTGCGCGAGCGCAACGCGTCGCACTCCCGCCTCCGTCGCCACCCGCCCGACGTCTTCCGGGGTGGTGTGCGAGCTGGCGAAGAAGTCCAGCAACGCTTGCGGGTAGCCGATCCCGGCGTAGTAGGGAATGTGCAGGGTCTCGTGCACCAGGAGATCGGCGTCGGCAGCCAGACGGACCACGTTGTTGCTGACCGCGGTGTCCCCGGAGAAGACGAAGACTCCGTCCTCGGTCTCGAAGCGGTAGCCGAAGCTCGGGAAGACCGGCGGGTGCTGCACCAACGTGGCGCTGACCCGGACCCGGTCGTCCTCGAAGACGACGAACGGCTCCATGTCCGGGGCGACGTCACCGTCCGGTGTCGCGCCGACGGACTCCGGCGGCAGCAGGTCGTGTGCGTCGATCAGGGACGCAAGGCCGGGGCGGCTGTTGTAGCGGGTGCGGATGTTCAGGTCGTAGGCCCAGCCGTCGACCGCGCCTGCCAGCAGCTCCGACGTACCCGGGGTCGGGTTGTCGGGGTTGGCGAGCGGCGCCGGGTCCACACCGGGAGTGGGTGCGGGCAGACCGTGCGGATTCCCGGGGCCGTACACCTGCACCGGGTCGACGATTCCGTGCCCACCGGTGCCCCACCCGAGCATGAACAGGTTGAACAGGTCCGCCACGTGGTCGGAGTGCAGGTGCGTCACGAACACTCCGCGCAGGGACTCCATGGGTACTCCGGACTGCACCAGCTTGCGGACCGTGCCGTACCCCGCATCGACGAGGTAGGACCGGTCGCCGACGACCACCAGGCTGCTGCAGCCCTGACGTCCCGGCTCGGGGAAGGGGCCGGCCGCCGTGCCGAGCAGGATCACCTTCGTGCGAGCGTCCCGGAGCTCGCCGCTGAGCTGGGTCGCGTCCGGCGGCTGGTGCCCGCGTGGCGTGCGCCCGGCTGCAGCGGCGAACGGCGTGCAGCAGAGGTCGGCGGCTGCGACGGCGCCGAGGCCCAGCCCGGTCGCGAGCAGCCCGCGCCGGCCCACGTGTGTCGCGTTGTCCATGACCAAGCCTTCCTGTGGGGGTGTCAGCCCGCTGATGTGGTCCATCGAATATCTGTAAGATCTTGATCTATAAGGACTTACAGAATTACCTTGCCGGTAAGATAGGTCGCGGCCCGACGGTCAGTCAAGGGCCACCTAGGATCATTCTTCGACGCAGGGCGGACAGCTGGTCGGAGGGCGAGATGGCACGAGGCCGAGGGAAACGGGACACCCCCGAGGACGAGGTCGACCTGATCATCGCGGAGTGGCGCGATGAGCGCCCCGACGTGGACGCCGCCAGTATCGGCGTCTTCGGGCGGGTCAGTCGGCTCCTGCCCCTGCAGCGAGCCGCGGCGGCGCATCTGCACCGCGAACACGGGCTCTCGGTCGCTGCGTTCGACGTCCTGGCCAGCCTGCGCCGCTCCGGGTCGCCGTTCCGCAAGACCGTCGGCGAGCTCGCCGCCTCCTCGCTGCTCACCTCGAGTGCGGTCACCCTGCGACTGGACAATCTCGAGCGCGACGGCCTGGTACGCCGGGTCCGCACCGGCGGGGATCGACGTCAGGTCTTCGCCGAGCTCACCGAAGACGGGCTGAGACGGATCGACGCCATCTTCGACGAGCACATCGCGCTGGAACGGCGACTGTTGCGCCAGCTCGACCCCACGGAGCAGGCCGAGCTGAGCAGGCTGCTGCGAAAGCTCTCGTTCTCGGTCCGTGACGAAGCCCCTGACGACGATCTCGAGAGGGAGGATGATCGCCGCATCCGGTGATCCGAGAGGGTCAGAGCACCAGCTCGGGGCGGACGCGTTTGGCCGACCAGACCCGTTGCTTGCGGGCCACCCGGCTGGTCACGAGCAACGCGCCGATGCCCCACGCGGCCAGCACCAGTACGTCGGTGAGCACACGCGCCTCGAGCCCGCCGTACATCAGCTGCCGGAGGCCGTCGACGGTGTAGCTCATCGGCAGCACGTGGTGCAGCACGTAGAGCGGCTGCGGGATCGTCTGCCACGGGAACGTGCCGCCGGCGGTGACGAGCTGCATCACCATCATCACCAGCCCGAGGAACTGGCCGGCCGTGCCGAGAAGCGCGTTGAGGGCGTGGATGATCGCGATGAAGACGGCCGAGGAGAGCATCAGGAACAGCAGCGTGGTCGGCACGTGCACCGGTCTGATGTCGAGGGCGATCGTGACCACCGCCAGCATCACGGTGACCTGGGCCAGGCCGAGCAGCATCGGCGTGTACCAGCCACCCAGGGCCACCCGCAGAGGCGTCTGGTTGGCCGCGAGCGCACGTTGGGACAGCGGACGGACCAGTAGGAACAGCACGTAGCCGCCGATCCAGGCGGCCAGGGCCAGGAAGAAGGGGGCCAGCCCGGCGCCGTACGACGCGGCCTCGGCCTGCGAGCTCGAGCGGATGTCGACCGGGTCGCCGATCGTGCTGGCGACGCGGCTGCGGGTCTTCGCATCCATCGTGGGCACCTGGGCGGCCCCGTCGCGGAGGCCGTCACGCAGCTTCACGGCTCCGTTGCGGAGCTTGACCAGCCCGGTGTCGAGGTCGCCGACCCCGGTCTTGAGGGTGGTGGCGCCCTCGGACAGCTGGCCGGCGCCGTTGGACAGCTTCGTCGCACCGTCGTGCGCGTCGGAGATGCCCTTGACCAGTGCGGGCACCGCTGCGGCGAGCTTCTCGTTGCCGTCGGCGACCGCGTCCGCCCCGTTGGCCAGCTGGTTCAGCTTGTTCCTGGCGTCGCGGGCCTTGGCGTCGGCCTCGCGGATCGGCTGGCCGACCCGGTCGTAGAGCGCCAGGATCCGGGTGCGCTGTGCCTGGGTCAGGCCCATGGCGCGCAGGTCGGTGGAGAGGTCGGCACGGTTGTCGCGGTAGCGGGTGCGCACGTCTCCGACGGCAGAGGCGGCCAGTCGTCCGTACGACGCGACCGTCGCGTTGCCGTTGGCAACCTTGCGTGCCCCGGTGGCGAGCTGGCGGGTCTGGCCCGGCAGGGCGGCGGTGCCGGACTCCAGGGTGCCGAGCCCGGTGCTCAGCTCGGAGGCACCGTCGGCGAGGGTGTCGGCTCCGGTGGCCAGGCGGCCGGCCCCGCGCTCGAGCTTGCCGACGCCGGTGCGGGCCTGGGTCAGGCCCTTGACCAGTCTGTCGGCGCCATTGGCCCCCTTGAGCAGGCCGCTGCGCAGATCGGCGATGCCGAGCAGGAACGTGTCCGTGGCCTCCTTCGAGAGCCGGGTGGCGATCGCGTCGCGCACCTTGTCGGTCACTGTGTTGGCGATCGTCGTGGAGAGATAGGAGTTCGCGTCGTTGGTGATCATCTGGAGTCGCGCCCGCTCCGGGTCGGAGGTCCCGGCACTGGTCAGGGAGGCGGAGAAGTCTCGTGGGATGGCCAGCGCGAAGTCGTAGCGGCCCTCGCTGACACCTTCCTCCGCCTCCTCGCGGCTGACCTCCTCCCACCCGAAGTCCTTGCGCTCGAGGAGCTCGTCGGCCACGTCACGACCGGCCTGCATCTCCTCGCCGGCGGTGTCGGTGGCACCGGTGTCCTCGACGACCAGGGCGGCCGGGACGTGGTCGAGGTTCGCGTAGGGATCGTGGTTGGCGTAGAGGTACAGCCCGGCGTACAGCGTCGGCACCAGCATCAGCGCGAGCACGGCGATCTTGGGCAGCCGCCCCGCGGTCAGGCGACGCAGCTCGGTCCAGGCAATGCGCAGTGACGTCATCAGGCACCTTCCTCGGGGCCGATCGTGAAGCGGTGTACGTCGGCGGGCAGGTCGACGGCAGCGCTGGCGGTGACCAGCACGCCGAACCCGCCGTCAGCCAGTGAGCGGGCCAGCTCGAGCCAGCTGCCCGGATGCAGCCCGTGGCGCTCGGGATAGGTCACCACGACGAACCGGGTGCCGGGCCGCAGGGAGGCGAGTCGGGCCAACGCGCCGACCCGTGCCTCGGGCGGTACGTCGTCGACGGTGCTGTCGGCGTACGCCTCGATGCCCTCCTCGGCCAGCCACGAGAGCACGGCCGCCTTCGATGCCTTGCGCTTCGCCATCGCGAGCTCCTCGCCGACGATCGTGCGCAGGGGCACGCTGCCGTCGGGCTCGCTCACCCCGGGTACGTCGACCAGGGCAACGGCCTTCTGCAGCTTCGTGGGGTCCTGCGAACCGTCGAGGGTGACCTGCCCTGCCGACAGGGGGAGCCGACCGGCCAGCGCCAGGGCCAGCGCGGTGTGGCCGCTGCCCGGACGGCCGAGAGCCACGGCGACCTCGCCCTCATCGAGGGCCAACGTGGTGCGGGGGAGCAGCGGCTTGCTGCCCTGGTGTGCCTCGACGTCATCGGCGTACAACGTCGAGGGACGGGCTGCCTCAGACGCGTGGCGTTCGTAGCGGTAGGCATCGACCTTGCCGGTGCGGATCGTCGTGCCGCCGGCCTCGAGCGCCACCCGACGCATGCCGTTGGCGGTGAGCACGTGCTGGCTGGCCGTGTTCTCGACTGCGGCGTGGGCGACGACGGTGGGCAGTTCGAGGTCGTCGAAGGCATGCTCGAGCGCGATCCGGCAGGCCTCGGTCATCGTGCCGGTACCGCGCACCAAGGGGTGTGACCAGTAGCCGACCTTGGCCCGCGTGCCCGGCTCGATGTCGAAGAGGTTGATCGCACCGACCAGCTCGTGGGTGGTCGGGTCGGCCACCGCCCACGTGATCTTGCTGCCCTCTGCCGCAGCCAGTCTCGAGGCCTCGATCCACTCGCGCGCGTCGTCCTCGTCGTACGGCGACGGCATGCTGCCCAACCACTTCTGGGTGCGCGGATCGCGGCAGGCCTCGACGATGCGGGGGATGTCGTCCTCGGCGAGGGGCCGCAGGACAACTCCGTTGCCGGAGAGGATCGGTGCCTGGTTCGCGGTGGTCACCCGCGTCACTCTAGGAGGCGGGGTTGACCGCGCCACGTAGCGTGACAGGCGAGCCGACTCCCAAGGAGGTAGCGCATGTCACGCATCGCCATCATCGGCGGCCACGGCAAGGTCGCCCTGCATCTCGCCCGCATCCTGTCCGGCGCGGGCCACCAGGTCAGCTCCGTGATCCGCAACCCCGACCATGCCGCCGACGTGGCGGCGACGGGCGCGACACCGGTGACCGCCGACGTCGAGCACCTCGACACCTCAGCCCTGGCCGAGCTGGTCGCCGGCCACGACGCGGTGGTCTTCTCGGCCGGCGCCGGTGGAGGCAGCCCCGACCGCACGTACGCCGTCGACCGCGATGCCGCGATCCGGGTCGTCGACGCGGCGGCACAGTCCGACGTACGACGCTTCGTGATGGTGTCCTACTTCGGTGCCGGGCCCGACCACGGTGTGCCGTCCGACAACTCGTTCTTCCACTACGCCGAGGCGAAGGCCGCTGCCGACGAGCACGTGCGGGCCTCGTCCCTGGACTGGACGGTGCTCGGCCCGAGCACCCTCACCGAGGAGCCCGCCACCGGCAAGATCGACGTCGGCGGTTCGTCGGCGTCGGTCTCCCGCGAGGACGTCGCGCTGGTCGCGGCCACTGTGTTGGGCGACGACGCCACGATCAAGCGCACGATCGAGTTCAACAACGGCGCGACGCCGATCGCCGAGGCCCTGGCCTGACGGTCAGGTGCCCGCGATGTCGCCGTGCTCGTCGCGCAGCTGCCGCTTGAGGATCTTGCCGCTCGGGTTCTTCGGCAGCGCGTCGGCGATCACGACGTACTTCGGTGTCTTGTAGCCGGCCAGCACCGTCCGCGCGTGCTCGATGACCTGGTCGGCGGTCAGCGTCGTGTCCGGCTTGGGTACGACGACCGCGGTGACCGCCTCGACCCACGTCGGGTGGTCCACCCCGAAGACCGCGACCTCGGCGACTCCGTCGAGCTTGTAGATCGCCTCCTCGACCTCGCGGCTGGCGACGTTCTCCCCACCCGTCTTGATCATGTCCTTCTTGCGGTCCACGACGAAGAGCCGCCCCGCCTCGTCGACGTACCCGAGGTCGCCGGAGTGGAACCAGCCGTTGCGGAACGCGTCCGCGGTCTTCTCCGGGTCGTTGTAGTAGCCGAGGGTGGCGTGCGGTGAGCGGTGCACGATCTCGCCGACCTCGCCCGTCGGCACCGTGGTGTCGGAGTCGTCGACGATGCGGGTCTCGACGTTGAGGGCCTGGCGCCCGGCGGATCCGGCACTCGAGAGCTGCTCTTCGGGGCCGAGGATCGTGGCCAGCGGCGCCATCTCGGTCTGGCCGTAGAAGTTCCAGAGGTCCACCTGCGGCAGGCGCTCGCGCATCTCCTTCAGCACCGCGACCGGCATGGCCGAGGCGCCGTAGTAGCCCTTGCGCAGCGAGGAGAGGTCGGTGCTGTCGAAGTCGGGGTGGCGCAGCAGTGCGATCCAGATCGTCGGGGGCGCGAAGAACTTGGTGACCTTCTCGGCAGCGATGGTCCGCAGGATCGCGCCGGCGTCGGGCCCAGGCAGGATGATGCTGGTGGCGCCGAGGTAGACGTCGGGGCCGAGGAAGCAGTCGAGCTGCGCGCAGTGGTACATCGGGAGCGTGTGCAGCTCGACGTCGTCGGCCGACATGGAGCCGTCGATCGTGCAGGAAACGTACTGCCACATCAGGGCCCGGCTCGAGAGCAGCGCGCCCTTGGGTCGCGACTCGGTGCCGGAGGTGTACATCAAGCGCACCGGGTCGTCGTCCGCGACGAGCACGCTCGGCGCGTCGCCGTCGTGCTCCAACCAGGTGCGTACGTCGGCCCAACCGGCCGGTGGCGCTGCCCCGATGGCGACCCGGCGGGTGACATTTCCACCGGACTTCATCGCGTCTTCCGCGGTCGGCACGAGCGCCTCCTCGACGACGAAGGTCCCGGCTCCGCTGTGGTCGAGGATGAAGGCGATCTCGTCGGCACCGAGCATGAAGTTGACCGGCACCAGCACGGCGCCGATCCGTGCCGACGCGAAGGCGAGCACCGCGAACTGCCAGCAGTTGTGGGAGAGCAGCGCGACCCGGTCTCCCTTGGCGATGCCGTCGGACGCCATACCTGCCGCGGTCGCGTCCACCCGGGCCTCGAACTCGGCGAACGTCAGCCGGGTCTCGCCGTCGATGATCGCGGTCTTGCCCGGGCTCCGCTGCGCCGTACGCCGGGGGAGGTCGCCGAGGGCCTGCTGGCGTGCGGTGCGGACCAGGTCGTCGTGCGTGCTCGTCATGTCGCCGATCATGGCACGACGGGCGTCACGTTTCGCCGGTTCAGAGGCGGGTGATACTTCCGTCATGACGTCACGTGCCGTTGCCCTGTTCAAGAGTTGGGCCTGGGCCCTGGTGCCGCTGTGGACGATCGGCATCGGGACGGGCGCGATCATGGCCCACGCGGCCGTGAAGAAGCGCAGTCTCTGGCAGGCACTCACGGTGCCGTTCTACTTCGCCTCACTCGTGCTGCTGTTCGCGGCGGACCCCGACTACGGGGGCGTGCAGGAGGTGCTGTTCGGCACGGCGATGGGCCTCAACATCGGCGGTGGTCTCATGCATGCCGTCGCGATCCGCGGCTGGGTGTTCGCCGACTCCCTGCGCCCGAACGATCGCCTCGTCGACCGGCAGCGCCTCGCCGTGGCCGCCGTACGCCAGCAGGCCGAAGCGCGTCGTACCGCGCGCGAGCTGCTGGCCGCCCAGCCCGACGTGGCGAGGGAGCTCCTGATCGGTCGGCCGGACGTGCCGAACCGGCAGTACCCCGACGGCGGGCTGGTCGACGTGAACAAGGTGCCGGCCGAGGTCCTGGGCGGCCATCTCTCCCTGAAGCCCGAGGTGGCCCGGCACATCGTCGCGATCCGGGACCGCGTCGGCGGTTTCTCGTCGTACGACGACATGCTGCTGCTGACCAACGTCGATCCCGGCCAGACGAACCCGGTCTCCGACCTGATGGCGTTCGGCGTCCACTGACCTGCCCGGTCGCGGCCGCAGAGAAGAATTCGTGGAATTGTTTCGTCGGAGCTGTCGTATCCGCCTGACCGGTGACGACCACCGGGTGTTCGCCCACACCGGGCGGCACCCCATGAGGAGGACACCATGAAGTACCTGATCCTGATGCACGTCGACCCCACCGTGCTCGAGAACCTGACCGAGGAGCAGCAGAAGCTGCTCGGCGAGGGCCACGGCGCCTTCATGGCCGAGACCAAGGAGAACGGCGAGTTCATCTCGACCCAGGCGCTGGGCGACCCGAGCAGGTCGAAGGTCGTGCGCCCCGGAGGCGACGGGCCCGAGGTGACCGACGGTCCGTTCGTCGAGGCCAAGGAGTTCCTGGGCGGGTTCTACCTGCTCGACGTCGAGGACGAGGCACGTGCGGTCGAGCTGGCCCGGAAGATCCCGGACGTGCAGATCCCCGGGCTGGCCGTCGAGATCCGCCCGGTGGTGTTCTCCGACCTGGGCGACGGGTGACCACTCCGGTGACCCCCGACGAGGGCCTGTGGCGCGAGCTCGCACCACAGGCCCTCGCCAGGTTGCTGCGCACCTACGGACGCGACCAGTTCGAGCTCTGCGAGGACGCCGTGCAGGACGCGCTGCTCGACGCGCACAGGCAGTGGGCGACCCGGCCGCCCGACGATCCCCAGGCCTGGCTGTGTGAGACGGCCCGCCGGCGGTACGTCGACCGGGTGCGCAGCGACGCCAGGCGCCGGGCCCGCGAGACCCGGGTGGCGCTGCTCGAGGAACCGTTGGACGGCGAGGCAGAACCCGGCGACGACGCGCTGCTGCTGCTCCAGCTCTGCTGCCAACCGGACCTGCCGCGGTCGGCCCAGGTGGCGCTGACGCTCAGGGCGGTGGCCGGGTTGAGCACGGCGCAGATCGCCAACGCCTACACCCTTCCCGAGGCCACGATCGCGCAGCGGATCACCCGCGCCAAGCGCCGCCTCAAGGACCTCGACGGCGACCTGCCCAGGCCCGGCCACGCGGAGGAGCGACTGCCTCCGGTGCTCGACGTCCTCTACGTGATGTTCACCGAGGCCCACCACACCACGAGCGGTGCACCGGTGCGCGACGCCGACCTGGCGGGCGAGGCGATCCGCCTCACCCGCCTGTTGCGGCAGGCCGTGCCGGACTCGACGGATGTGGCAGGCCTGCTCGCCCTCATGCTGCTCACCGAGGGACGCCACCCGGCCCGTGTCGGCGAGCTGGGACAGCTGATTCCCCTCGACGAGCAGGACCGGACGCTGTGGAACCACACCTTGATCGACGAGGGGCTGGCCCTGCTCGACGAGGTCGTCCCCGGTGCGCAGCCGGGCCCCTACCTTCTCCAGGCCTGCATCGCGGGCGTGCACGCGCAGGCCGCCGACACCGAGTCGACCGACTGGGACGAGATCCACGCGCTCTACACGGTGCTCGACGCCGACACCGGCGGCCGCAACCCGGTGATCGCCCTGAACCGCATCGTCGCGCAGGCCATGGTGCAGGGGTACGCCGCCGCGCTGTCGGCGCTGGACGACCTCGTGGCGAACCATCCGGACCTGCCTCGGGCGGACGCCGTACGCGCCCATCTGCTGGAGCGTTCGGGCCGTGACGCCGAGGCGGTTGCGGCCTACCGACGCGCGATCGCCGCGACCGTCAATGCCGCCGAGCAGCGTCACCTGCGCGACCGACTGCGCAGACTCGTCCACGTGGAGGAGTGAGCGGCAACCCCAGTCGTGGTGGGCGTCGGGCGCGCGATGACGGGAGGGTTTTCCACAGGCTGGGTGAGCGGGCATGGTCAAACGGGTTGAACCTGACATATAACAGTCGGGCAGCATCCCATCTCGGGGACGGGGACCCAGTGACCACCACATACGCTGACGCACACGCCGCGTTGGTCAGCGAGCTCGATGCGCGGGTGCGTGAGGTCGTTCGTCGTGACGGTGTCGATCCACAGTCGGAGGCGGCCGTCGTACGCCGCATCGCGGAGCAGGTGGTGCGTGCCCACGACGAGCGCAGCCTCACCGGGCAGGTGGCCTCGGTCCCGGACCCTCAGGGGGTGGTGGGTGAGTTGGTGGCGCGGGTCTCCGGGTTCGGCCCCTTGCAGCCCTACCTCGACGACCCGAGTGTCGAGGAGGTGTGGATCAACGACCCGAGCCAGGTCTTCGTCGCGCGGCACGGCCGCCACGAGCTGACCAACACGGTGCTCACCACCGGCGAGGTCCAGGAGCTGGTCGAGCGGATGCTCAAGTCCAGCGGGCGACGTATCGATGTCTCGGCGCCGTTCGTGGACGCCATGCTGCCCGAGGGGCACCGCCTCCACGTCGTGCTCGAAGGTATCTCGCGTGGCTTCACGGCGGTCAAGACCGCAATGCCTAAAACCACTGCTAGATTCTGGTGGCATGCAGCAGCAGCGAGGTTTGCCCCAAGCGCCCGCGATCTACGCGAGGATTAGCCTCGACCGCACTGGACAAGCCCTCGGTGTCCAGCGGCAGATCGAAGCATGCCGCGAACGATGCGAGGCGCTCGGCTGGCCTGAGCCGAAGGTGTACTCAGACAACGACATTTCTGCACGCTCTGGCAAGCGTCGCCCCCGTTTCGAGCAACTTCTGGCTGACGTGCAAGCCGGGTATGTCGATGGGCTAGTCGCGTGGCACCTCGACCGAGTGTTGCGGCGAGTGGTCGACTTGGAGCGGGTGCTGGATGCGATCGAGGCTCAGCGGTCCGCGATCCCGGTGGTGTTTCTCCAGGCTGGCGAAATCGACCTAACCACCCCGTCCGGCCGCCTTCTCGCCCGGATCCTCGCTGCCGTCGCCGCCAACGAAGGCGACGTGAAGTCTGCCCGTCTTTCCGCGCAACGAGCACAGGCTGCGCAGGCAGGTCGGGCCCATGGACCGCTCGGGTATGGCTATGACGATGAGCAGCGCATCATCCCCGAGGAGGCTGGCGTCATCCGAGACGTTGCACGCCGGCTCATCGAAGGTGACTCGCTGTACTCGATCGCGGCCGACCTGAACGAGCGCGGAGTGCCTACCCCTGGTAGTGGAAAGTGGGACGCGAGGCGGGTTCAGCGGGCCGCCGAACGGGACGAGCGTCAAGCTGTCACCGCCGTCATCGAAGGCGCGCGCAGCAGCAGTTCCCTCACCCCTGGCGCTCTCGCGCGCCTATTGCGGAAGGCTGGCGGAAACGCCGAGGTGTGCTCCGCAGCTTGGGTCCGCGACCAACTCTGGGTCGAACATGTCACGTCTCACGATCACGGTCTGGACGACTCGACCATTGCCCGGATGCTGTTTGCGGCCGGCGTGCCGGCGGACCGGTCATACTGGCGGGCTGCGAACGTGCGCGCAATGGTTCGCCGCGGATCACTGTGTGGCTGGCGCGAGTTCAGCCCCGGCCAGCGGGGAGGCTATGGCGAGTTGATCTCGCCGGGGGACTGGACCCCGATTCTGTCCAAGGAAGCGATTGAGGACATCCGGCTGGTTACAGACCGACCCCGGACAAAGCGTGGCCGTGAGCCGAAGTATCTGCTCGCGGCCATTCTTAAGTGCGGCAAGTGCGGCTCTAGCCTGGCCGGGTCACCAACCCGCAACGGCGGTCCGTTCCGGTATGCCTGCTCCAAGCAGCCGGGCCGACCGCACACCTGCGGTGGCCTTACCATCGCAGGGCCTCAGACTGATCGGATCGTCTCTATGGCCATCATTGACGCGGTCGCGGAGGCCAAGGTCCGCTCAGGTACCGCCCAACGCCGCACCGCCAACGGTGCTGCGGCACGCGGGGCCGAGGAGACAATTGCCGAAATCAGTCGCTTGCGGAAGCACTACGGCCTGGAGTTCGCAGCTGGGCGATTGCACCAGGAAGAGTGGGATGCCGTGCGCGAGGGGTGGGCGCTCCGCCAGCGCGAGGCAGAACGCGTGCTGGGGACGTGGGCGCCAAACCTGCACGCGGTGCTGTCTGATGTGCCGAAAGACCGTCCAGACATCGAGAAGTGGTGGGAATCGGCGTCTGTACGACGCAAGCGAGAGATCGTCCAGGTGCTAGTCGAGAGGATCGAGATCGCGCCTCGAGAGAAGATCAACAACAGGTTCGACGATTCACGGATCGGTGAGCCGGTTTGGAGGATCTAGGCTGCGGGCAGGCCCGATCGCTGAGACTGCGGGCCCTCCAAAGCCATGATCTCGGCGAGTCGATTGAGCACTCCGGATCCGGTGATCACAGGAGATTTGCCCTGCTTGGCACGGGCCTCGCGTGCTCGGCGCGAGTAAGCGTTTGCCATGTCATCGAGCGTGCGCTCCCGCAGCGCGCCAGCGTTGGCGCTTTCAGTGGTGTGGACTGATTCGTTCACGGGGCTGCTCCTTGGAGACCGGAGACGGTGTCTGGTCACCTAAGGAAGGACGTGGCGTCCGTACGATCACCTTCCGCGGAACATCGACTCACCCCGAGCCATGCCGCGGGTGCCTGTGGCGCTGGGTGTAGTTGGGCGACTCAGCGTGAAGGAGCGTGACCGCCTGTATGAGGTGCTTCCGCTAGATATTTACTGTGTAGCTCGGCATTGGAACAGCTGCGAGGGGCATTTGCCCGGCTGCCCGCGTGCACCTCGAGCTCGTGGTTGAGTGACGCCGCGCTCGCCCTGTTGCTCGATTCAACCGTTCTCGCGCTGGCTCGACGAAGAGCCTCGACGAAAGGGCGAGGTGCGCTAACGATCTTGCGGGCAAGAATGTCTACCGGCGAGATCCATACGACGTCGCCAACTGGATCGGCGGCGACGAGGCCGGCCTCGATGTCGTTGTGCGCTCGGATGGACAGCGCTCGAGCTGGTCCGGTCAGGTTGGGTGCCTCGGCCTTCTCCGCGACGACATACGCCACTCCGAGCTTGACTCGAGTGTGTGGAGGGTCGCGTCGATGCCGGGCAGAAGGCCGGGCCTGGCGGCAATGACATCGAGGCTGGCCATGGTGGTGGAGGCGTGGGTCAGCTCGCGGTAGGCGGCACGAACTTCGGCGGCCTTGTGCATCAGGTCGGGGTCAAGACGAGCATCTGGGGCAGTGAGGTCGCCCCAGCGGCTGGCGAGGTTGCTCCACGCACGGCCGGCCTCGGCGATCGCCGGTGAGAGCCGGTCAGTGGGCTCGAGGTGGCCGGCGAGCTGTGCGGCGTCGACGAGCACCATGGCGGCGCCGGCGATGAGGCCCTGGGTGCGGGTGATGAGGACCATGTTGGTCGGCCATGCGTCGGAGGCGAGGGTGCGGTGGGCCTGGATGTCCCACCCGGCGAGGGCCCGGGAGATCCGGGTGTCGTCCTCGATCGGTCGGTTGGCTTCGCCCCGGAGCGCCTGGGTGAACCGTCCGTCGAGGTACCTGCCCGCGGCCGCCTCGGAGACGGCCATGCGGCGGATCCACTCGGTGGTCGGCGGTACGGCGTAGGGGGAGTGACGCCGGTTGAGCTCGATGGGCCGGTTAGTGCCGAGGGCGTCCTGGTACCGGTTGTGGCCGTGCTGGTGCAGGGAGACACCGACGGCGTGGGCGCTGACGTACAGGGCGTGCATGATCCGGGCGCGAGCGGCCTCGAGGTCGCGGTAGCTCTCGGTGCGCTGGACCGGGAGGTCGGCGCCGAAGCGGTGCACCAGGTCGCTGGCGTGACCGAGGGTCCTGGTCATCTGGGTCATGCGCCGATCGGGCTGGCTCACCGGTGGCCAGCTGGTGCTACGCAGGCTCCTGCCGATCGCGTCCCCGACCGAGACCAGGCGAGTGATGGGTTCGTCGCGGGTGTGCGCGCCTGCCCCGAACTGCTGCCCGGGCAGGCTGCTCCACAGCGTCGCCGCGGCCGCGACGAGGTCGGGCCAGCCGTGGAGGAGTCGGCCGGCGTCGTCGCCGGCGACGTCCATCAGGAGGTGGCGCGCCGTGTGGTCGACGTCGTGCAGCAGCTCGCCGACGGTGCGGATGTCCCGAGATGTGAGCGGGATCTGCGTGGTGTCGAAGAGCGCGTCGTCGACGTCGGCGAAGCCGCTCCGGTGGTCAGCATCCAAGGTCGCGTGCCTCCCGGATCAGGTCGCACAGGTCGACCACGAGCTGGGAGCTGTTGACCAGGTCGGGGCGGTGGGCTGGGAGCGGCCGGGTGAGTTCCTCCGCGGCCGTGAGCAGCTGCAGCGCGCTCTGCCCTTCGAGGTCCTCCTGGTCGACGTCGGGCAGCCGGTAGTCCTCGGGGAGGAGCGAGCTGGCCCGTGCTTGTGCCAGGTAGACGCCGAGACCGAGGGACTGCAGCGGTGAGTCTGGTTCCGCCCCTTCCCAGGCGCGGGTGGCGGCCTGGTGGAGCAGCTGGGCGATGGAGCCGAGGCGGTCCCAGGTGTCATCGGCGGTGAGGGTGTGCACGGGGTGGTTCCTTTCGGTCGGAGTCGTCCGGGATCGGGTCTGGTTCATGAACCCATGGCGGGGCCGGTCCCTGCTCTGGCGTGGATTGGGGCTGTGGATAACTCCGTTGTGTCGGCGGCTGGGCACAAACTGGTCTCGTTCGCCTAGGTCGCGCGGAGGTCGTCGGACGATCACCCCGCGGCAAAGTCGAGAGATTCGCACTAGTGTTGACTGATGGAGGTGGTCGAGATGAAGGTCCCGATGACGGTGCTGAGGGTCGTGACCCTCGGGCCTGCGCTGCTGGTGAGCTTCGTGCTCGCCGTGGTGGTGTTCGCGCTGCTGCCGCCGGCGCTGGGCCTGGTGCTGTTCCTGGCCTCGGCGGCCGTGCTGGGCGCGTTGGCGCTGGGCCAGCTCGAGGTGGTGGCGATCGGGTTGCTGACCCAGTCGCGGCCGGCGACGGAGGCCGAGTTCCGGGTGATGGCGCCGTTCCTGGCCGAGCCGGCTGGCCGTGGCGTCGACGTCGGTTCCCTGTACGTGCGTCGTGTGCAGCGGCCGCAGACGCCGGTGGCGTTGGCGATCGGGCACAGGGCGGTGGTCATCACGCCGGGCCTGGTGGAGGGGACCTACCGCGGCGGCGTGACCGGCGCGGAGGCGGTGGCGGTACTGGCGCATGCTGTCGGTCGGCGTCGTGCAATCCGCCCGCGGCTGGAGGCTGCGGTGCTGGCGGCCACGACGCCTTGGCGGATGGTGGTGGCCACCTTCCGCTGTGTGGGTCGGGCGTTTGCCTGGCTGCCGTTCATGCGGGTGGCCTGGACGCTGCGCGGCGTCGTGGGCGTGATCTGCGTGGTGCAGTCGGTCACTGAGGGCCGGACCTGGCCGGGGCTGCTGGGTGGGGCGGTCATCGCGCTGACCTACCTGGTGCCGACGGCCGGCCGCGTGATCGAGGCCCGGGCGGAGGTTGCTGCGGACCAGCTGGTGGTCGAGCTCGGGCTGGGCGGGGTGCTGGCGGGACTGCTGCGCCGCTACGGGCAATCCGATGACGCTCGAGCGGCTGGCAGCGCCTCGAAGCGGCCGCGGAGCCGCCTCAGCGGCCGCGGCTGCACCTGGTCCCCGGCTGAGCCGCTCGTGGGCAGTCCACGCACCTAGTCGTCGTCCTGGAAGCCGGACGTCGAGTGGTGGACGCAGCCGCGGCCGTCCCCGACGTGCGGCTTGTGGTTCATGCACGGCAGCGGGCCGAGCTTGTGCGAGCAGTCGACCCATCGCACGGTCGACTGACTGGGGGCGGCCGGGGTGATCGGGGCAGCCATCGCTGACACCTCCTGGCCTATCGGCGAGGGCCGCGGCGGCGGCCGAGCTGGGGGCGCTGGTAAGCGGCGGTGTCGGTGTGGTCGTGCTGCCGGCCCGATCGTTGGACCTGCGCGATCTCGGCGTCGGGGGAGGGGCCGGTATCGGCGGCCGCGGCCTGCGCGGCGGCTTCCTCGGTGGCCCGGATCTCATCGGCGCGCTGGCGGGCCTCTTCCTCAAGTGCTACTTCCTCGCGAGCGGTGTAGTCGCTCATGGTTACTCCCAGTGGATCCGCGGACCGGCACCGGCTGCGCCGGTCCTCCTGGTCTCCTAAGTCCGGCCCAGGCGTGGGGGCGATCACATGGTGCTCAGCAGTTGCCCCACAGGCCGGTCTCGGCGCCGTGGGCGTCCTGTGCGGCCGCGGCGAAGTCGGTCTCGCGAGCGAGCTGCTGGTCGGTGTCGTAGACCCGTGCTGCGCCGGCGGCCAGGAGCTCGCGGGCTGCGTCGGTGCCGGCGTGGTCGACATAGCGCAGCATCCGGCCGTAGCGGTCTCGGTCGGGCTGGCCGATGTCGGTGGTGAGGAAGACGGTGCTGCCAACCGGTGCCAGCTGCTCGAGCTGCTCGGTGGCTTCGGTGGAGTAGCACTCGGCCGGCGTCGGGGGATGGGCGACTTCGGGGGCGTCGATGCCGAGCAGGCGGACTCGGCCGAGATCGCCTCCGTCGAGGTCCTCGACGCGAAGCGTGTCGCCGTCGAGGACCACCACGACCCGGACTCGGGTCGCGGTCGCCTCGCTGCCAGCGGGGTCGGCGGGGGCGCCGGGCAAGGCAGCCTTGATCCCGCCGGCGGCGAGGACGGCGATCGCCGCGGTGGCGATGCCGCCGAGGGCCTTCACCTGGCCACCCGCAGCTGGGCCGCTCGCCGGCGCCGGAACCGCCCGCTGCTGTTCGCGGAGGCCGGGGGAGCGGGATGTTGGCCGGGATCTGCTCGTCGACGTCGAGCCCGCTCATAACGGCGCCGGCCGGGCAAGGTGCCGGCCGCCATGGTCGAGGTCTATGGCGTCCTCATCCCGCCCTACCGAGCCGGGGACCCGGTGGCCGGGGCGGCGGCGCTGGCATCCGGGTCCCGGCCGTGCTCGGACATCCGGCGGCGGGCGTTGTCGGAGATCTCGGCGGCGATGCCGGCCGACTGCCGGGCGCTGGTCGCAGCGTGGTCGACGACGTCCCCGAGGAGGCGAACGTCCTCATCAGCGCGGCCGAGCTCCTTGCCGGCAGTGCGGATGCTGCGGTCCAGGGTGACCGGTTCGAGCAGCGCCGGCGGAGTGACGTCCTGGCTGGCTCGGCGCGCGCTGTCGACGTGCTGGGCGGCGAGCTGCGCCACCGGCTTGGCAAGCGCGACCATCTCGCCGACGACCGCGATGCGTGGCTTCAGCTGCGCGACGTCGCCCGCGACGACGGGATTGGAGGGTTCGGCCAGGTCGAGGAAGCCGCGGGCCTCGGCGAGCGACTCCGAAGCGCGGTTGAGGTGCCCGAACAGCTCGCGGGTCAGCTCCGGCATCTCGTTGCAGCGGGTCTGGAGCCGACCCAGGTGCTCGCTGGCCGCCCCGAGGTAGAAGTCACCGCGGTCGGTGAGTCTCGCCTTGGCTGAGTCGAGCTCGGCGTCGTCGAGCACGCGGAGTGCGGAGGTGATCGTGGTCTGGATGTCCTCAACCACCCGTCGGGCGCGGCCCACGGCCCGCTCGGCGACGAAGACGGCGTCGGCGGCGCGCAGCGTGGTGTCGGTGGACGTCATGCCGATTCGCCTCCTCCGCTCTCGGGCGCCGGAGAGCTGCTGGGCGGAGGCACGAGCTCACACAGCCGGTCGAGCGAGGCCAGGGCCTGCTCGAGGTGATCGCGGACCTCCTGAACAGGGTCACGATCGGGGGTATCGGTGGGCGTGCTCACGGGCAGCTCCTTGGTGGACCGGGTACATGTCTCAGTCACCAAAGGAAGCCCGGCCCGCCGGGACGATCACCGAGCCGAAGAAATCTGGATCCGGCGCCGGCTCACCGAAGCCCGGTGGGTGTTCCTAGGGCTGGTCCCAGTTCATCGACTCCTGGCCGTCGTCGACGCCCTGGCTGATGATGTGGGCGGTGGCGTTGTGGGCGGCGCTGAGGTGCTTGTGGAGGTCGACCGCGAGGCCGCGCGCCTCCTCCAGATGGAGTCGCGCGACGCCGATCGCCATGGACGGATCGGACTCGTCGGGCATCGAGTCCATGCTGAGCACCTGGTTGGCCAGGGCCTGCTCGAGCGTGCTGGACAGCTGCGAGAATGCCTGTGGGAACGCGGCCGCGATGTCGGCGAACTCAGCGAGCTGGTCAGACGTCTCGGCCGGGATCCGGTCCCGCTCCCACATCGTGATCCGGTTGAAGCCGAAGACGTGTTCGCGAGCCGCCTTCGCGTGCGCTGTTGCCTCGAGTCCGCCACCGTCGTCCACCTGCTGCTCCTTCGGTCATGATGTGGTCTCTGGTTGTCGAAGTGTCGCTGATCGCGGCCGGTGTTCGCTCGGCCGACGGCGCGGCTGTGGATAACCGGTCAGGGGCTCCCAACAGGGCCGGGGGCGGGAGACTGAGCGGCCATGGACGACCAGGGGGCTCTGATCGCACGAAGGGCGTCAATGCCACTGCCGCGTGGTTCAACGCCCCGGCCGACGTGGAGGCCTACCCCCGGCGCGCCGCAGCGGTGGGGAGTGGAACGCCTACTGCGCGCCGGCACTATAAGCACTAAGGACGCCACCGTCGACGAGCTGCTCGACGACCTCGCCGAGGTGGCGCGACCAACGCCAATCGGCGAATGGCATCGCCGAGCTCGAGGCGGTTCTACGTTGCCAAGCTGCCGTGAGCTCTACAGCTGCGGCGTGTCGTGACCGCCGTCGGAGGCGGGCGGGAGTTCGCGCCGCCGGCGGCCGGCACCGAGCCGGCCCAGCGCCGGGTCCGTGGCGTCCGAGGGCGCTCCGGTGGCCAGCGTCTCCCGGATGTAGCGGTCGAAGCCGGGCATGGTGAATCGGAGCTCGCCGTGCCCGACCGGCTCGATGATGCCCTTGTCGATCAGGCGTTCACGGGGAACACCCAGCGCCTGGGTGGGTCGCTCGAGCGTCGCGGCGATCTCCGCGCGCGTCACCGTCGTGCTGCCGGCGCCCGCCATGACGGCCATGATCTTCTTCTCCAGATCGCTCGCGGCCGCCCAACGTGCGGAGTACATGGTGGTCAGCTGGTCGTCGGCGACCGGAAGCCCGGCGTTCACGTCGTCGATGTCGAGCACAACGCCCTCACGTGATGGGCGCGCCGCCTCCCAGGTGGCGTGTGCGAGAACCTGCAGCAGGTAAGGGAAGCCCTGGGCCTCCGACACGACCGCTTGCAGGGCCTGGGAGGTCCAGTGAACTCCCAGGTCGTCCGCGGGCTCGGCCACCGCCGTCTCCGCGGCCGCGGGTTGAAGTCGTGGGAGGGTGAGGAAGGTGCTGCGCTCCCCGAACGTGGCCGCCTTGACCAGGGCCGCGGGCGCCGAGGGCAGCCCGGCGCCGATCACGGCGAAGGGGTTGTCCTCCCGTTTCCCGGCCAGGTTCTGCATCGCGTTGAGAAGGACCGCGAGGTCGTCGCGCGCAGCGGCGTGCAGCTCGTCGACGAAGACGACCAGGCCCGCGCCGCCGCGGCCGCGCACCTGCCTACTCGTCTCGTGCAGGAGGTCCTCGAGGGCTGAGATCCGGGCGCCTCGCGGCGGGTCGCCTTCATAGCGGTCCGCCGACGCCGAGGCGCTCACCTTCACGACGCTGGGCACGCCGATCTCCACGCCGATTCGCTCCAGGCGGAGACCCCACCGTCCCTTCTCGGCGCGGGGCAGGATGTCGGCAGTCTCGATCGCTTTCCCGATCCGGCTTACCAGGTCCGGCAAGAACGGGGCGCTGCGTCGACAGGAGACCCAGGCGGTGATGAATCCATGCCCCTCAGCGTCGCGCTGTGCCTCGCGCAGGAGCGAGGTCTTCCCAACACCACGCGGGCCCTGAAAGACCAGGAGCGGACCACCCATCTCGCCGTAGGTTCCGATCCGGCTCAGGTAGCCGCGAATGCGGTTCTGCTGCTCCTCCCGGCCGGCCAGCACCCGAGGCAGCTCGCCCGGAGAGTAGGGGTTCGGCAACATCAGGATCTCCCATACATCTTGTTACACGTCAGCCATGTGTAACGACCTGTATGCCCGCGGCGCGCTGCTCAACGGGTGATGCCGCGCGCGTCGGCCGCGCCGCCGGCGAGCAGTGCACGGACCGTGAGACGACGGCGGGCCGCGCCGTCCGGACTCTCGGCCGCGGGACCGACCTCTTCGACGTCGCGACTGGGACGGCTATGTCGCACCGGCGGATGGGCGGCCTCGCTGAGAGATTCGGCCAGGTCCTCGACGTCGGCCTCCAGAACACGCTCAAGGAGGTCGGCGATGCTCGTCGGGGAGCCGTCGCACTCGGCCGCCAGGGAGGCGGCCAGTTGGTCGAGCGCGGCGTTGCCGAGCGCGGTGAAAATGACGAATCCGGGACCCGTGTTCTCAGTTTGGGCTGTGCTCATGGTCCACCTCGCTTCCTGGTCACCTAAGCCTCGATCCACCGATGAGGTCGGTCGGGTGAGCGTGCCGTGAAGTGAGAATGCCCTTACGTGCTGGAAGAATTTGACTTCTCTAGGGTCCAATTCACGCCATCACGAAGGGCATCTCGTAGATGCAACTTTGCCACACGCCCCGCGCGACCTCGGCGGTGTTCGATGATCCGAATCTCGTGTCGTCGGCCGGGCTGGTCCCGGTCCTCACACTGGCCCAGTCCGCGGGGCTCCAAGAACTGGCCCAGACGCATCTGATCGTCCCGACCGACAAGGGCGCGAACGCCGGACTGAAGGTCACCTCGCTCGTCGCGGGAATGGTCGCCGGCGCGGACAGCATCGATGACATGGCTCTGCTGCGCCACGGTGGGATGGGACGGGTGTTCGCAGGCGCCTACGCGCCCTCGACCCTAGGTTCGTTCCTGCGCTCGTTCAGCTTCGGTCACGTCCGTCAGCTCGACGCGGTCGCCTCGAGGTTCCTGACCCAGCTGGCTGCCCAGGCACCGCTGGTCGCTACCTCAAGTGACTCCGGCGAGAGGGTGTGATGGTCGACATCGACGACACCATCATCGAGGTCCACGGCTACGCCAAGCAGGGTTCGAGCTACGGCTACTCCGGGGTCCGCGGACTCAACGCGCTGCTCGCGACCGTGTCGACCAGCGCGTCGGCGCCGGTGATCGTGGCCCAACGGCTCCGGAAGGGATCGTGTGGTTCACCGCGGGGCGCGGCCCGGCTGGTCGCGGACGCGTTGAAGACGATCGGCTCGTTGTCCCCGGCGACGCCGTTGGTGCGTGCCGACTCCGCGTTCTACGGCTACGCCACGGTCGGTGCTGCGCTACGAGCTGGCGCCGATGTCTCGGTCACCGTCCGGATGGATCCCAAGGTCAAAGCCGCAATCGCCACCATCGATGACGATGCGTGGACCGCCATCGAGTACACCGACGCCATCTTCGACGAACCCACCAGCACCTGGGTCTCTCGCGCCGAGGTCGCCGAGATTCCGTTCACCGCGTTCACTTCCAAGAAGAAGGCGGAGCAGGTCACCGGACGGCTCGTGGTCCGCCGGATCCCCGACCTCAAACCCAGCGCCAAGAACGGTCAGGCCACTTTGTTCGACACCTGGCGCTTCCACGCGTTCTTCACCACCACCGACCCGGCCGTGGCAGACACCGTGGCCGCTGACAAGACCCACCGCGGCCACGCGATCATCGAACAGGTCCACTCCGACCTGAAGAACTCTGCGCTGGCGCACATGCCGTCCGGGGTGTTCAACGCCAACGCAGCCTGGCTGGTGCTGGCGGTCATGGCGTTCAACCTCACCCGAGCCGCCGCGACCATCACCGGCCCAGCCCTGGCCAAGGCCACCACCGCGACGATCCGCCGCAAACTCATCGCCGTCCCGGCCCGGATCGCCTCCTCGGCACGACGGATCACCATGCACCTCCCGGTCGGGTGGCCCTGGCAGGACGCCTGGCGACGGCTCTTCGCTCACGGCCAAGACCCGCCACCGATCGCGGCCAACTGACCGCAACGACGGCGCCGAAACCGTCGCCACCCTGGTGACCGTCCTCCGGCCTGGCAGCCGGCGGCATCATCTCCGCAAAGTCCACCCATTGGCGACTGTGCGCCTGAGTTCGCCGGACTCATAGTGGGGTAGCGCGGTGAGGCTGACGGTTCCGACGGTGGATCGAGGCTTAGCGAGGGGGCTCATGGCGGATACACACAACGCACAGTCAAGCCGATGCGGCTCCTGCCACTGAAGCCTGCTGAGGTCGTGGGCCTTCTGAAGTCGGCCGCGGAAACGGGATGTTCGGCGGGCGGCGGAACGCCGCGAGACCTCCCCGCGGCCCGATGAGCAGGCTTGGCGTGGGTCGGCGAGTTCAGGCGGTGATGTGCGCTGCTGCGAGGAAGCCGGCGCCGAGGACGACCACCGCCGACACCGGCGTGAAGAGCCCGGCTGCGATGTACAGCAGGCTCTCGACGACACAGAGCCCGGCCTTGCCGACGTAGGAGGCAACGATGGCGCCGGCAACGACGATGGCGGTCGTCAGCATCACCTGAGCGCGGGCTCTAATGTCGCGCTTCTCCGTTTGCTGGTGCTGGACGTCGAGGCGTGCCTCGTCGATGTAGAGCTGACACTCCTCGTCGGTCCAGTTCGCGGGTGGGAGCTTCGGCGCATCGGGGCTCGCGTGCGGGTGACGGGGAGGGTTCGATCCAGGAACAAAGACGATGAAGGCGTACCCGAAGAACAGCTTCGCCTCTTCGAATGCTGCCCGGACCGCCGTCCTGGCCCGCTCTCTGCGGCTGGTCACGGGCGTCCTTCGATGTGCCGGGCGATGGCAACTGTGACTGGGGTCGCAACCGCCTCGGGGAGGAACAACCACTGACCTGCCGGGTTCAGATCGATGAACCACCAGTCGCCGTCCTCGTCCTGGATCCAGTCCTGGGCCGAGTAGCCAACACCGACCGCCCGGCTGGCGACCAGGGCGAGTTCGCGGACGTTCTCGGGGACCGGTGTGGTCGTGAAGCCATGGTGTCCGGCGGGAGAGAGCCTCCAATCCAGCGGCAACTCGTCAGCGAGCAGAGTCGCCGACCATGCCTGTTGGCCCACCGTGACGATGCGAGCGTGAACTGTGGCGTTCACCTGGCGCTGAAGGATGAACGGCACCCGGGTGATGATCTCGGGTTCGGACAGGTCGGCAACCGTGGTGGGGACGATCCATCCGTTGCCGTCGCCGTCGATGAATGACCCCGGGCCGAGCGGCTTGGTTACCCAGTTCCCGTCACGGGGGATCGCATCAGGGTCTGTCGTCACGATCCACGACGGCACCGGCACTCCGGCTGCTGCTGCGCGCCGGTACTGGTACGGCTTGTTCTCCGCTCCGCCGAGCCGGTCCAGAGGTGTGAGCCACGAGAAGCGTTCGTCGCGCGCGAGGGCGGCGAGCGCAGACATCGCGCCAGCGCGTGATGCCCCTTCGGCTCCCGGAGCGCTCATCGCCTCGGCCCATCCAGCGGGAGCAAGGCGACGCAACCAGCCTGGTCCCGGTGCGACGTTGACACCAGCGACTTCCACCGAGTCGCTGCTGATGGTGACCGGTGAGCGGAGGAATGTTGCCGCGTCCATGATGACCGGGTCTTCACCGAGCTCGCCCAGGACCGCGGCGACATGAGCATCTGCTCGGTCGCCGACGATGACGGCCGCGTTCAGCGCACCACTCCGGCGTCGAGCATCAGCCCGGCGCGGTCGTTGTCGACGGTCTCGATCTGGGCGGTCTCGATCGTCCCGGGGAACGGTTTTGGATCTGACGCGTCAACCTGGGTGGGCACGCAGTTGCTGGAGTACAGCGATTGGCTTGAAGGACGCTTGGCCGGCACTTCAACGCACCACTCCGGCGTCGAGCATCAGCCCGGCACGGTCGTTGTCGACGGTCTCCACGGACGCTGTCAAGCGGGTCCCGGGGTCTGGGCGAGTGTCGGGATCACCGCCGTTGCTCGGCACCGCAGCGTCGTACAGGGTGGATTCGTTCATTAGTCGGTTCCTCCTGTCGTGGTCGGTCGGTCTGTTGGTTCGAGTCTGGACGACCACCGCGGTCTGGTTCGGCAGCACACGCTTCCGGTCGCCCGGACCCTGGTCAGCTGGGAGCCTTGTCGACGGCAGCCTCGGGTAACCAGATGTGCTCGAGCTGCTTGGTGAGCTTCTGGGTGTAGTCCTGGACCTGTACGAGATACCAGTTCTGGAACGCGGTGGGGAACAGAAGCGCGACCGCGAGGACGGCGGTCCCCAGCCGCCGCTTCCAACGGCGCGGGAGAAGCTCCGCGTAGTCGGCAGCTTCGAATGCGTTCATGGGTTCACGATGGCAGAAGCCTCCGACATTCAGATTGGCTCTGCACTCCGCGGGCGGCCGAACCTCCGACCGGAACGCCCTTGGTGATTCCTGAAGTGTGAGCGGTCGTCCGCGGGGTCGATCTCGGGTCAGGCGGTGTCCCTGTTCGGGAACTCGGAGCCGTGTCGTGTCACGGACTCCTACTTACAGAGTGTCTGGGCCGTGCCGTCGTGCCTACCGGCGGGGGCTGCGGTGTACTGGGTTCGAAGAGCCGTGCTCTTGTCCAGTACCCGCGTCGCGCCGGAGCCTCGGGGCGTCACGGTCGGTGGATTCGGCGTCGTGTTCGCCGAGTCCAACCTGCCGAACCAGCCGGTAGCGCAGTTCGCGGGCGGGGGTGTCGCCCAGGGGTGCTGCTGCGACCAGGGCGCGGGTAGCGGCGCCGATGTCGTGGCCTTGCTCGTGGGCCTGTTGCAGCATCGCCGCGGTGGCGGGCCAGTCGCCCTGCTCCACCAGTCGCGGGTCGACCTCGCGGGCCAGCGGGGCCCAGCGTTCCGCCGGCGACTTCGCGGCCGCGGCCTCGAGGCGGGCGCGGATCTCGTTGCTGCTGTTCAGCTCGGCCTGGGCGGCCTTACGGGGATCGGCGTCCCACGCCTTGATGGCGTCGCGCAGGTCCCGCCGCGACCGCAGTTGGGAGAGCTGCAGTCGGGCGCGCACTTGGTCGGTGCCCGGCGCCCAGGCGCGGCTGGGCCGGGCGGCAAGGACCCGCATCGCGGCCACGCGGGCCTGCTCGGGCGCAAGGTCGTCGAGCCGCTCGGAGAGCAGCTGGTCACCCAGCGTCTGGCCGCTGGCCAGCGCCGCGGTGAGTGCCGCGGGGCCGCGGTGGGCGAGCAAGTCGGCCGGGTCCAGGCCCTCGGGGAAGCGGGCGTAGCCGGGGTCGAGACCGTGCGGGGTGAGCATCCAGAAGTCGCGCTCGGCCGCGACCTGGCCGGCGAGGTCGGCGTCGGTGGCCACGATCGGGTCGCGGCCGATTCCGCCGAGCTGGGAGGCCTGCTCGTCGGTCAGTGACGTGCCGAGCGGGGCCACGCCGAGGTAGCGGCCGGCGCTGGCCAGCGTGACCGAGATCGCGTCCATGGGGCCCTCGACGATGACCGGGACGGCGCCCTCGGCGAGGAGTTCGTCGACGACGCCGTACAGCTGAGCGCCCTTGTGGAACAGCGGGGTGTCGGCGGTGTTCAGGTACTTCGGGCCGCCCTTGTCGGCGTCGGTGAGGTCTGGTCGGCGTCGGCCGACGAACCCGAGCACCTCACCGTTGTGGACTACCGGGAACATCACTCGGTCCCGGAACCGGTCGATCAGTCGGCCGGTGCTGGCGGTGGTGGCGACCCCGGTGGCCAACATCTCGGCCTCACTGACGCCACGCTGGCGCAGGTGGTCGACCAGGTTGGTCCACCCGGCCGGCGCCTGTCCGGGACGGAAGTGCTCGTGCCCGGCGATGTCGATCCCGAACCGGCCGGTGAGGTGGTCGCGACCCCATGAGTCGGTGAACCCGGACTCAAAGAAGGCCTGCGTGATCTCGTTGATCTCGATCATGCGTTCGCGCGTGACGGGGAAGGAGTACCACTCATCGGCCCGCTGGTACATGAGGCGGATGTCGGCGTCGGTCGGCTCGAGCGGGGTGCCGCCGAGGTCGCGGATGTACGCGGCCAGCGTCAGGTCGCCCTCGACGAACTGCTGCTCGTCGACGTTGTCGGCCGCCGACGGGGCGACGTCGACCTGGTCGATCGCCTCGTCCGGCTCGGGCTGGTCGACCAGGTGGTTGTCATCGGCCTCGAGGTCGTGCGGGAGCGGCCATTCGATGTCGTCGGGGTGGTCGACCAACGTGGCCGGGTCGGGCTCGACGCCGTCCCACATGTCCACCGGCGGCTCGTCGAAGTGGTAGTCGTGCTCGTGCTCGTCGGGGATCGGTTCGAGCGCGATGGAGGTTCGCCACACCAGCGCCTGGCACTCGTCGACGTCGTCGGAGGGCAGGGCGGACCCGGACGAGAGCAGGGCTTCGAGCTGCCAGCCGCGCTGCAGTCCGTGGTCGACGTTGGAGACCAGCGCGGGCCACCAGGCGCTCGCCTGGATGCGGGCGGCCCGCTCCTCGCCGAGCAGTTCGGGCAAGTGTGCTGCCCAGCTGGTGGTGACCCCCTCGCCGTGAGAGCCGTCCCCGACCTGGACGGCCACGGCGGGCGAGAGGTGGCGTGCCATGCGCCACCACAGCGCCGCCGCGGCGTGCTCATCAGGAAGAGGTCCGGCCCCAGTGTCAGCCGACGTGGCGGTGCGGAGCAGCTGGTGGGCCTCAACGCCGGTGCGTGACATGGCCGCGAGCCGTTCGGCAAGGAGCGGGGTGAACTCGTCGCCGCGGACCTGCGGGGCCAGCGAGTAAAGCAGTTGGCGCCATTCCGTGAGCGCTGGGGTGTGGTCGCCGGTGATACGCCGGTTGAGCCGTCGCTGGTAGGTGGAGGAGGCTTTCTGTAGCTGCGGCGCGCCGGTCGCGCGACGGTCGTCGACGGGGACCTGCATGGCCGCTCGCCAGACCTCGACGTCGGCCACCGTGTCGGTGTCGGGTCGGATCCCGTTCTGCGCCCAGGTCGGCAGCGACGTCTGTGCCGCGGCCCGGCGGCGGACCTCGTTGGCGAGCTGGTCGACCAGGTGCGCGCGCTGGTCGAGGTAGGCACCCCAGTGCGGGTCGTCGGCCAGTCTCTCCGGTATGCCGGGCATCCAGGGCAGTGGGCCGGTGCCGGCGTTGCGCATGCCGGAGGCGTCCAGCCGCCAGTCGAGCACCGCGGCGCGGTCCTCGGCCGAGACCAGTTCTCGGTCGCTCGCGGCCGCGCGCATCGCCTCCACGGGGCTCTCACCCGCGGCGCCAAGCAGCAGCAGATGGGCGCGCAGCGTGGGCCAGGCAGCCTCATCGGCCAGGCCGGGAAGCAGCTGGTCGACGATGCTGTCCAGGGCCTCGACGACATCGGGACCGACGACGTTCTCGGCCGCGACGTAGAGGCTGTCGAGGTAGCGCTGGGCTGCCTCACCGAGCCGGGTAGCGGGGTCGGCCTGCTCGCGCATGAGGCTGGTCGCGGACCGCTGGGCGTCGTCGCGGGCCAGCATCGACTCGAGGATGTCGGTCGGGGTCAGCGGGCGGACCAGGGTCGGGTGGATCACCGAATGCGGGTCGCCGTCCCCGACGACCTCGAGATAGACGTGGTTGCCGCTCTTGCCCCGGGTGAGCATCGTGTAGAGCTGCTGGCGCGACTCGGTGCCGGTGGCCAGCCCGTGCATGGTGTCGGCGGTGACGCCCTGGGCGGTGTGCACGGTGCAGGCGTAGCCGAGCTCGGTGGAGGCCCCGACGTACTCCTGGGGGAGGCGGACGGTACGGCCGTGCTGGGTGTGCTGCACGGTCAGGTCGCCGCCCTCGTGGAGGCCGACGACGGTCCACCGATCGCCGTTCTTGACCCAGTCGGTGGCCGAGGTGCGCAGCTTGCGGTCGTTGGTGCGGGTGATGATCAACTCGCCAATGCTGGCCTCGTTGCCGTCGGCCAGGCGCCGGGCCAGGCCGGGCCTCGCGGGGTCGGCCCCCGCGAGTCGGTGGGCGCGGGCCTGCTGGTTGAGCTCGCTGACCAGCTCGCGGGTCGGGGCGAGCATGATCGCGTCCAGCCCTGCTGCACGGTCGGCCTGCCAGGCCGCGAACACGTCCTCGGTCATCGTGGCCAGGTCTCCCACGTGCACCCGGTCGCGGTCGAGGTAGAAGCCCAGGGCCTCGCCCTTGCCCTCGCGCAGCGCCAGCGAGGCGGCGCCTTCGGCCGGGTCGGTGAACCGCACGAGCTCGGTCAGCTGCAGCGCGCCGTGGGTGGCGCGGATGTCGCGCAGCACGCCGCCGGCGCCGATCGCGGCGAGCTGCTGGTCGTCGCCGATCAGGCGGACGCTGCCGCCGCGCTCGAGGACGTGTTGCACGGCGATGTCCAGGGAGAGCGTGTCGGCCATGCCGGCCTCGTCGATCACCACGAGCGTCTGCGGGCCAATGCCGGCGACCCAGTCGGGCGCATCGCCGGTGATCAAGGAGTGGGTGAGTTTGGCGAGGGTGTCGGTCTGGGTGTCGGTCTGGGAGCCCATGGACTGGCGTAGGGCGTCCGCGGCCGCGGCTGAGGGGGCGAGGCCGATCACGCTGCCGCCGCCGTCGGTCCAGGCCTGGGCGAGCGCCCGCATCGCGGTGGTCTTGCCCGAGCCGGCGGGCGCGATGGCCAGCTGCAGCCGGGCGCCGGAGGTGGCCATCTCCTTGACCAAGGTGGCCTGGCCGGCGTTTAGGGTGACCCCGTTGGCTTCGGACTCCAGGAGAGCCAGTGCGACGTTCTGCTCGTCGACCGCGTAGCCGTCGCGGCGACCGGCGGCCTCCACCAGGCGCTCTTCGGCGGCCAGGACCTTGCTCGAGGTGAACAGGTGGACGCCGCCGACGGTGTAGACCGAGGACCCGTCCAGCTTGCGCAACTCGGGCGGCTCGGAGATCTCGTCGAAGGGGCGAGTGATGCTGATCGAGCAGCCGTCAAGGACCTCGCTGACCAGCAGGCCGACGACGGTGCTGACCTGGTCGGTGGGCACGTTGGCGGCCCGCACCTGGCGCTGGGCCTCGGCGTAGACGTGCCAGTACTGCCAGGTGGCGCGGCCGCCTTCCATCGTCGTCACAATCCGATCGCTGATCTTGGCGAACCACGCCGCGTCGGCGACCGGGGCGGTCGCGGCGGCGGTCGGGTTGAGTGCGCCGTGGAGCATCTGCTGGAGGTCTCGCGGTGAGCCGAGGACCTCGACCGCCTCGCGGTTCCAGGCCTCCCGCTGCTCGGCCAGCGAGCTCGGCTCGTGCTTGGCCTCGCGGGTCTCCAGCGTGGCCCGCTGGGCCAGCTGCAGCGTCTCGATCGGTGTCGGCGGGCGGCCGTGGGATGCCTGGAACTCGGCGGCCAGCACCTTGCGGCGGGCCTCGACGCTGACGCGGCGCTTGGAGAAGCGGTGGTTGAGGTCGGGGTCGACGCCGACGATCTCGCGCACCGGCCGCTTCCGGGCGGCGGGATTCGGGCGCTCCGCGAACCGCACCCCCAGCGCGTCGCCCAGGTGCCGCTCGAGCGCAGTGTTGTAGGTCTCCGAGGCAGAGACCTTGGCCTTGTAGAGCAGCCGGCCGTCGATCGCCAGCCACTTCCCGTCGAGGGTCTGGACCTTGTTCGCGACCGCGACGTGGGTGTGCAGATCCGGGTCGCCGGCGCGGGAGTCGCGGTGGGTGAACGCCGTGGCCAGCAGGCCGCGGACGTTGACCTGGCGGATCCCGTTGGTGCCCTGGCGGGTGAACAGCGCCTTGGTCTCGATGAAGTGCAGCGCGTCCTTGATCGCCGCCTGGTGGGCGCGCTCGATGACCGCGGCGGTCTTGGGGTCGGCCAGTGCCCACAGCGTGGAGACGCTCTTCACCGGCGAGAAGGTGAGGTCGTATCCGGCCACGGCGTTGGTCTTGGGCCGGGAGTGCTTGGCGATCGTGGCGGCGAGCTCGCGCGCGTCGGCAGGCTCGCGGCCGTGCTCGGCCCGGAAGAAGTCACGCCCGACCTCGGTGCGAATCCGTGCCCGCTCCTGCGCGGGGACCGGCCAGTCGCCCGGCAGCCCGGCGGCCTCGTTGACGGCCGCGAGGCGCTTGGCGACCTCGACCCGGAAGGCGCTGACGTCGTTCTCGAAGACCTTGTACGGGGTACCGAGACGAGCGGCCGCCTTGTAGTCGGCCTCGGTCGGGCTCGCGACGTCGGCGCGACCGACCCGCAGATCCAGCTCCTTGATCCGCTGGTCTGCGAGGGGGTGGTGGCCGGCGCCGAACAGTGCCGACATGTGGTCGGCGGTCACGATGTCGCCGGCGTTCAGGCCCTCGATGCCCGCCATGCCGGACCCGACCCACACGCCGGGAGTCTCGCCCTTCTCGGTGTAGTAGCTCGCGAGCCCGACGTGACCCTTGTCGGTGGCGTCCATCGCTGCGACCTGGCGGGTCAGGTAGTCGTACCCCGACCCGGCCGTCAGCTTGTGGAGGCTCATCGTCACGGGCACCTACGTCCGATCGGGGCCTCGGAACGATCAATTTCGCAGCGAAGTTTCGTCTGTTCTTTCTATTCGGCGAACCGGGAATGCACTAGGTGTGTGGAGGTTGGGGTGCGACTGAGTTCGAGGGGGGACGCTGGGGCGCTCGGGAGGGGCTCAGCGGTGTCGGTGTGAGGGTGCTGGTCGGGTGAGGCTGGTGAGGGTGTTGGAAAGGTTCTTCGGCGGTGGTGATCGCTCGGGGTCCGGGTTGTGTCCTAGGTGACTGTCAGAGTCCATGTCGACACGAGCGAGGGATGACCGGATGAGTCAGCAGACGATGCGCCAGAAGGCGCGACGTGACGCGCGGAGTGTCACGTCGAAACGGAGGGCTGCGCTCTTCGAGCGCGCCAAGCGGCTGGAAGACCTGGCGGTGCAGGTGATGACTGCGGTCGGAGAGCGGGACGCTGCGGTGGCCGAGGCAGAGAAGCGGGCTGGGGCCGCGCTGCGCGAGATGACGATGGTCGAGGGCGTGACACTGCGCGAGGCCGTCGAGTGGTGCGGCGACCAGATCGGCGTGCGAGAGGCGACGCGGCTGCGGCGGCTGGCCGAGAACGACCAGGACGCCGAGAAGGGCGACGAGGACGGCGCTAGGGCGCCGGCCGCGACGGCTGCGCCCGCCGCGAGTGGGGGAGCGGGTGCCGGTACGGCGGTTGGATGACGCCGGCCTCGCGGCAGTGACTGCGGCGATCGCGGACCCGAGGGTGCTCGCGCGCTACCGGGCCAAGGTCGCCACGGTGCCGGGGAGCGAGTGCCTGTGGTGGACCGGGGCGGTTGCGGGCCGGTCCGAGCGTGACCGCACGGACGGCGGCGGACATGGTCTGTTCTGGTTTGCGCCGGGACGGGTGATCATCGCGCACCGGTTCGCGTTCGCGGTGATGAACGGTGTGGACGCGCTCGCCCAGGCGCGGCTGCTCGGGCACCGGTGTCACAACCCGCTGTGCCAGCGGGTCGCACCGGATCACGTGGTGGCGTCGAGCGCGGCGCAGAATCGGCGCGAGTGGTCGGTCCAGCGGCGGCTGCCCTACAGCCCACTGGCCGACCCGCGCGGCCCGCGTCGGCGGGCTCGGGAACTTCGCGACCTCGCGCGTGAGGACCCGCAGCTAGTGGCCGACGACCTCGCGCGACTCCAAGAGCTACTGGGCGAGCAACTGACGCTGTGGTGAGCGACGCGGCGTCACCACAGCGCCGCCTGGGCTCCGGCACCGGCCGGTGCGTGCTGGGCGCAGTCGGTGGCCAGCAGATGGCGGCCGTCGCTGGTCGACCAGCACAGCGAGTCCAGACAGGCATAGTGCTCGCACCCCATCCGAACCAACGGCGGGCAGTCGGGGCCGACGAAGCCGGAGAGGAAGTTGATCCGGCGCAAGGGACGCCCGCAACGGACACAGCACTGCGGGCGGCGCGCCTGCCGGATGGTGGCCAAGGGATCACCCGGCCTCAGCGGCGAGGTCGAGCCGTGCAGACGCGGCGGTGGCAACGGCGGTGATCTGCGCGGCGAGCGCACGCAACTCGGCGGGCGTGCCCTCAATCGCGATCACGTCGTCCTGGGCGAGAGTCAGGACCGGGCGGCGGTGCTCCCCAGCACCCACCCAGTCTTCGCCCGGGGTGAGGACCTGGACGCTGGTCTCAGCGGCGGCCAGCCACTCGATGTGTGCGCTCATCGGATCACCTCGACGGGGAAGGTCGTGGCGGTGTTCGGCGTCTGCTTGGTCATGGCTCCTCCTTCGGTTGGGCCGGTGGCGGGCCGGACTCGGGGTCTCAGCCCGCCACCGGAAGAACTGGCGCGGATGGTCAGGCCGGGGCGAGCGCGGTCCAGGCGCSKCGCTTGATCCGGTCGGGGTCGTCGCTGGTGAGCACTCGCGTGGCGCGGGCGGTGGCCTCGTCGCCCTTAGCTCGGACGGGGGCGTAGTGGTCGACGTACTCCGCGAAGGCCTGGTAGCCGGCCCACGCGGTGTCRCGGATGCCGGCCTGGGTGTCGGCGTCGGCGAACAGCCAGTGCAGCCGGGAGCGGCGGCGGCGCTCGGTCTCGCGGACCCGGTTGGTGGCGTTGCCCTCGGCCTTGCCGAACGTGGCGTCGATCAGKGCGTCGAACGTGGCGTCGGTCATGGTCTGCTGGATCAGCCGCCGGACCCGGTTGGTGGCGTTGCCCTCGGCCTTGCCGAACGTGGCGTCGATCAGKGCGTCGAACGTGGCGTCGGTCATGGTCTGCTGGATCAGCCGCTCGGCCTCGACCTGGAACGCGTCGACGTAGGTGAMGGTCAGCCCGAGCGCGTCGCGGGCGGCCTGGACGGCGGCCTTGGCGTTGCGSGTGTGGCGGATCGAGAACGACGACTCGYRGTTGCTCAGGGCCGCGCTCTGGGTGTTCGCGCAGACGACGCGGACCGGGGTGACGAGGATGCGGAACGCGCTGGTGCCGTCGTGGCTGTTGAGCGCGGCGATGTTSAGGTCGACGCGGTCGGTGCCGCCGACCGTSAGTGAGTYCGGCAGCTGCATGGTGATGAACACCTGCCGCCCGCCGCGYAGCGACCCGGCKGTGTCGAAGATCGCGCCGGACTCGTCGGCCAGCAGGTTCAGGAACTCGGCGTGGTCCTCGTTCTGCAGTGGGGTGTAGCCGCCGCCAACGACGCCGAGCGCCTCGGGCTGGCCGGTGAACGGGGTAGTGCGCACCGTGGCGAACCCGGGGACCTCGATCGGCGTGACGCCGCCCTCGCTGACCTCGGCGGTGGTGAGCGGCAACTTGCGCACCTCCCAGCCGCCCAGGTGGCCGAGCGTCATGGCCTCCTCGGCGGAGAATGCGCGGTCGCGGACGGTTGTGCCCAGCCGGTGCCAGGCGTCCTTGCGGGCGAAGACGGCGGCAGCGTGCGTGCCGTGGGTCTCGATCTCGTGTGACATGCGGGGTCCTCCCGGGTAGCGGATCAAACGAACTGAGTTCATTCTATGGTTTCTATTCCACTGAGGGCGGTTCTCCACAGGGAGAACCGGCCTCGGGTGGGGGAGGGGCGACGCGTCAGGCGGCGCTGTCGCTGGCCTCGTCGGCGTTGGCCTCGCCCTCCGTGTCGGCGTCCGGCTCGGGCTCCTCGCCGAGCAGGATGCACTCGACCTCGCTGGGCTGGTAACCCCACTCCACGAGCGCGCCGAGCACGCGGGCGTCCCACGCGCTCGGGTTGCGCCAGGAGTGCTTGCCGGTGGTCGCCTCCCATGCGGCGACGACGGCGGCGAGCGTGGTCATGGTCGCGGCCTTCGGAGTGGTCGCCTTGGTGGTGATCTTGCGGCACTCGTCCTGGCCTGCGCCGTAGTAGCCGGTCGGGGCCGGGATGCCGAGCAGCGTGAACAGCATCGGGTGCCGGTGGTCCATGGCCTTGCTCAGCGAGTGGTGGCCGGTGACGACCGCCTCGCAGATCAGGGCTTCGGCTCCTTCCGGGGCCGTCTTGCGAGCGACGAACCCGGCCAGCCACTCGCGGCGCACCGTCTCCGCACTGGCCCACGCCTTGTTGTAGGCGATCACACGGCGGCGCTCCTCGCGGCGGGCCTCGGCCTCCTCCTCGCTCTCGCCCGCGTCCTCGTCGGCGGTGCTGCCGCTGCTCGCGCCGCCACTGACGCCGCCACGACGCCGCAGGCCGGAGGCGTCGAGGTCGGTAACGACCCACACCGGCACGTACTGCTGGTAGGGCTCGGCGGGCTCGTAGTCGTCGGCCTCGTCGTCGGCCTCGTCGTCGGTGTCGTCCTCGCTCTCGTCGTACTCGTCCTCGGGGTAGACCCACTCCTTGACGACGTGGACGCGAGCGCCCGGGACGCTGGGCCACTCCTCCTCCGGCACCGGCTCGCCCTCGGCGTTGAGCAGACGCTCGATGCGCAGCACCTCGTCAGCCGCCGCGACCTCTTCGGCGGTCAGTACCGGCAGGCCCTCGCCGCGCAGCCGCTCGACCTCGGCGGCGTCGGCCTCGCGCTCGGCGACCTCGTCACGCAGCTGTTGTGCCTCGTGCGTCAGGGAGCGGCGGAAGCGCTTGGCGTACTCCAGGCGCTCCACGGCCTCGGGGTCGTGCTCGAACTCGGCGAAGATCGCGGCCTCCTCCAAGGTCAGATCGCCGGAGTCGAGCCGGTTGCGGGTCTGGTCGGCCTTGGTGACCGCCAGGGCGGCGTTCACGGTCGGGCGGTCGATGCTGGTGCGCTTGGCGATCTGCGCTGCGCTCACGCCGAGCAGGGCCAGCTGCTCCACGCCCGCGACGATCTCGGTCTCGCGCATCCCGGCTCGGTGGATGTTCTCGACCATCTGGTCACCGATCCGGTCGGTCTCGGCGGGCTGGGGGACGACCCGCGCCGGGATGAGGCCGGTCGGGGTGCCGACGTCGGCGGCGGTCACGGTGCGGCGCTGGCCGCGCAGCAGGACGTACTGGCCGTTATCGTTGCGGTAGACCGTGACGGCCTCGATGACGCCGCGCTCCTTGATCGACTTGCGGAACTCCTTGTGGTCGGGTCGCAGGTCGGTGCGGACGTTGGTGCCGATGATGATGTCGGCGGGGTCCAGGTGCAGGAACTCCTCAGCCGGGGCGGCGTCGGTGCCCTCAGTGGTGGTGACGGCGTCGGTCTGGATGGTGTCGGTCATGCGGCTGTCCTCCGTGAGTAGAATAGAAAGAACTGACAGGACCAAGTCTCCCAACGGGGCCGACGCCTACCGGCTCACAGCGCGAACCTGTGGAAAGGTGGGCACGTCCGGAGGGTGGGGAACACCCCGCTCCTACGGAGGCGGACTCCGCTGCGGCGACGCGGCGCAGCTGCACCCTCGTAGCTGTCTGGACGGAAGGAATCGAGCGAGAGTGGGAACGGCTGCACACGGCCCCGCCCGGGAATGCAGCGGCGTTGGTGTTAGCGCCAGGTGCTGCAGCTGGCGCTGGGCCAGGGGAGTGGCGGCATGAGGAGCCAGACCACGACCCCGGTCGGCATCTACTGGAAGCCCGGCGTGTGGGACCTCGCCCGATCGGCCTACGTCGCCGACCTGGACACCGACCCCGACTCGCCCGGATCGTTCGTCGGCTGGCTCGCCCAGGCGCTCGAGCTGCACGCCCGGCGCTCGCCCCAGCAGCGCGCCGAGCTCGCGGCCGCCAGCGAGAAGCATCCCGCCCTGGTCAGCGTGACCCGCAAGAGCTTCAACAAGAAGCACGACCTGCCGGCCTCCACCATCGAGGCCGTCGAAGACGCGCTCGTGGCCGACCGCCAGGAGCTCGGCCGGATGCTCGCCCGCTCCGCGTTCGCCCAGGAAGCGGTGATCGCCGCGGGCGAGGAATCCCGCCGGCGGCTCGGCCACGACCTGCCTCCGCCACCGCAGAAGCTCAGCAACCGACCGCCGCGGCGGCGGCCGGCACGGTAGGCCCAGCTGGTGGCCGGCACAGTTGTGTCGATCCCTGCCTCTCGCGTCCTTCTCAGCGCCCCGATCCGGTACCCGAGAGCCGGTCGGGGCGCTTCTTTGCGCCCTCACTGCGCCCTGAGGAGCAGCTCCTTCGCGAGCACGAGCGGAAACGAACAAGTTCGGCCCAGGTGATCGCTGCGGGAGCCCGACGGGACCTAGGTGACTGCGGGACCGATTCCGACGTCTCGCAGTCACCTAGGAGGAACTCATGTCCACCACCGTCACCTTCGCCGGCAACCTGGCCGAGGCTCCCGAGCTGCTCTACACCCGCGAGAACAAGCCGTTCGTCAGCTGCCGGGTCCTGGTCAACCGGCGCGTGCAGAACGACGAGGGGGAGTGGGTCAACGACGGGCCCACTGCCCACAACTTCAATATCTTCGGCTCGGCCGCCACCCACGTGCACGACAGCTGCGGATCCGGCGACCCGATCTTCGTCCACGGCCTCGAGCGCACCGAGAGCTGGCCGGACAAGGAGACCGGCGAGAAGCGCACCAAGGACGTCGTGGTCGTCGACAGCCGCTTCGGCGAGGTCGGCGTCTCGCTCAAGTACGTCTCCGCGCGCATCGATCGCGCCGCCCGCCCGGCCCAGGCCAGCTGACCGCGGGGAGGGTTCCGATGGATCTCGTCGTTCAGTCCCCGGACGAGCTGCTCGCCGCCGTCCCGCATGTCCTCGGCTTCAAGCCCGAGGAGTCGATCGTCCTGGTCCCGTTCGGGCCCGGGCTCCCGATCACCCGCGTCGACCTCCCGACCAGCGCGACCGCCCGCGAGGAGGTCTGGGACGCCATCAGCGGCCCCTACGGCCGCCACGCCCGCCCCGGAGCTCGGCTGGGCATCCTCTGCTTCACCGGGGACCGCCGCAGCGCCGAGCTGGCCAGCCAGCACCTGTCCAACCGACTCGAGACCGTTGGCATCACCACCCAGATCCGGCTGTGTTCCGACGGGGAGCGGTGGCGGGAGTTCAACACCGGCACCACCGGGCTGCAGACCCAGGCGACCGCCGAGCGGATCGCGGCCACGACCGTGCTGTCCGGCGCCGCCCAACCGGCCTCCAGCCGGTCCTCGCTGGCCGCCTCCATGGTCGGCGACCGCGAGCCGATCGCCCAGCTGATCCCCGCAGCTCGAGCAGAAGCCGCGGCCAGCTCGCCGGCCGCGGAGCGGGACTGGGCCCTGGACCGTCTCGAGCAGTTCCACACCGACGGCAACCGGCTCTCCGACGTCGACGGCGCACGGATGCTCCTCGCGCTGGAGAAGATCGGCACCCGCGACGCGCTGTGGGAGGGCATGACCAAGGAGAACCACACCTCCCACATGGCGATCTGGAACGACCTCACCCGCCGCGCCCCTGACGAGGTCCGCGCGGCGCCGGCCTCCATGCTCGGCTTCGCCAGCTGGCTGCACGGCGACGGCGCCAAGGCCTGGTGCGCACTCGACCAGGTGCCCGCCGACCGGCCCTACTCCATGGCCGCCGTCGTCGCCTCCGCCCTGCAGAACGGGATCCACCCTCGCGAGTGGGAGCGGTATCAGACCCAGATGCGGGACCTCGCCGGCGAGCTCGACGAGTCCTTCGTGCCCAAGCCTCCCGAGAAGCAGCGGGATCTGCCGCGCACCCAGCCCACCACCGACCGCCGGGCCCCGGGCCGCTGAGGAGACCGCGATGAACTACGACGACACAGACCCGATCGACCAGATAGACGCCACCCAGCTAAGCGCGACAGAGCGCCAGCTGCGCCGCCTGGTGGTGCCTGAGCCCACGGCCTACGCCCCCGACAAGCGCCTCGACGTCATCCACGATCCGGACCTCGACCTGCTGTGGGGAGGCGAGGCGTGAGCAGCTGCGCCGACCGGAGGTGAATCGTGAGAGGTGAAAGCCATCCCTGTCCGAAGTGTGTCTCCTCAGCATCAGGCTCGCGTAGTGTTAGTATGAACACTATGGAGGTGTCCCGGCGCGTCAACGAGAAACGTCGTGTTGGACTTCCGATGGAGCTGGCGGTGCTGTCGGGGATCAGGCCGAGGGTATGGGTCACGGTGGGCCTTGCTGATGACCGGCGGTGGGCTCTTGTGCTCACGCCGGTGCCGGCTCCGGACGATCCCGGCGCCGCGGCGCGGCGTGACCCTGTTCGACCGCGGATGGTGACGGAGGTGATGCAGGTGACGTTGCCGAAGCTGTTGATGGAGCGGGTTGGGATGAAGCCTGATGACTGGGTGTTCGTCAGCTCGCTCGGCCAGGACCGAGGGATGCGAGTGGTCCCTCAAGCGAAGGTCATGTTGCGTGAGCTGCCCACTGCGCGGGCGGGTAGGTTCGCGGGCCGCGGCGTAGTCACTCCAGCAGGTGTGTCGTGATACTCCGGGCGTTGGGCCATTCGGCCCGCCGACTAGCAGCTGGCGGCGGCGTCTCGTTGCGGGGGTGGGGGGTTACCCCCGCGGTCGCGCTGACGGATGATGTCGCCCGGGGCGCGGCTCAGGCGCACCGCAGTGACGTGGGTGGAGAGGATCGTTGGGGGTGGTGCAGATGCTGACCCGGGAGCGGCTCGGCATCGCCAAGCCCACGCCACGCGGTTTGGCGCATTGGCACGATCTGCAGCCGGCCGAGGCCGCCGAGTTCGTACGCCGTGACGTGGTCGGTGCAGGGGTGTGCCTGCCGGCGGTGTGGTTCTGCGACGGCCTGCTGGTGCCGGTGGTGTCGTGGGACGTCGAGGCTCTTGAGGGGCGGGTCGCGACTGGGCGGGGTCCGGTGCTGTACCGCTCCATCCTGGCCGACCGGCTCGAGCACGGGCGCGACCACATCGAGCCTGCCGTCCTGCGCATGGAGGCCTTCATAACCCTGTGGCCGCTGTCGGCGGCGCGGGGTGCACTAGCTGCTGCCTCGGCCTACGCATCGGCGGTCGCGGCCGTCCCCTCGCCCCCAGGGGCAGATGGCTGGGATGTCTTCGAGTGCGACTACTACGGGTTCACCGTGGCCGAGGTCAACCCGGTCGGCGCTCGAGTGGTCGTCGAGGGCCTCGGACGCGCCAAGCACTCCGAGGGCGGGGTTGCGCACCAACGTCGCCTGATGGAGGAGCAACTGTTCGACGTGGCTCTCCGAACGGGCGTCACGCCAGCCTGCTGAACGAGCGCTGCGGCTGAGCCGGAGGCTAGGACAGTGGCGGCAGACTCGGCGCGAGCTTGTGCCACGCGCCCTGGAACTTGGGCGGATCCCAGTTAAGGCCGGTCTCTGCGGCGATCTCCATGTTGGTGACCTGCGCGTGGTTGCACTGGCCGACCCAGGCGTGCTGACGGTGCAACGGGCTCGAGGCGTCGAGGATGTTCTGGCCGAGCTCTGCGATGGCTGTCAGTGAGTGCTGGTATGCCGCGACCTCGTCGTGGATGTGGCTCAGGGGCCGGTTGAAACAACGATGGCACCCGCAGATCCATCGTTCCTGGTGCTCCTGGTCGAGCGCGATCGCGGTGTTGAGAGTGTCCAGGGCCCGGTAGGCCATCGAACGGGGCACGTAGATCCCGATCCGCGCTCCGCCGTTGAACCCGCCGCCCTTCTCCTTGGTCGGGTAGAGGTGTCGCAGCGCCGTGGTCGTCCCGACGGCGCCGAGGCTCGCACCGAAGGCGACTGCGCCGATCACGGAGATGTCGCAGCGCAGCAACGCGATCTTGACCTCGGCCTCGGCGAGCAGTCGGACCAGTCCGGCGACGGCGTCCTGGACGCCGAGTGGGTCGTTGTCGTGCTCGAGCACCAGCGCGACCGGGACTGCGGCTTTGTTGATCTCGGCGATCAGGCTGGCGACGTCCTTCTTGAGCCAGTCGAGATGGAGTGGGAGCACGGCGACCACGTCAGGCCCGAGAGCGCGTGCCTCGTCGAGAACCGCGGCAAGAGCCGTCTGCTTCTCCGCCGGCACGTAGGGGGAATCAGTGAGGGCCGCGGAAAGGCCGAGCTCGCGCTGCACGGCGACCCATGCCGGGTCGAGGTTTGAGCCCGTAGCCGTGGCGACAGCTCGGTTCTTCCCGGCATACCTGTTTGCGTCGGCTAGCACGACAATCTCCGCGCGCACCGGTTGGGCGGATGCATCGGCAGGAGCGGCTGCGGCGATCGTGACTCGGCACTCACTGACCACGCGCCGCAGTTCCTTGATGCGGTCCTTCATCCGCGGGTTCAAGGTGAGCAGGAGGCCGGTCTCCTCAACCGCGACCAGGGCAGCCGCGGCGCTGAGGTGACGTGTCGCGCACGCGGTCTGCAAGAAAAGGGACGGGCAGCCTGCGAACAGCGGGTTCGGGCTCGGAAAGCGGCCTGCGGCGGACCTGGCCCCGACCTCTCCGATCTGCCCGGACAGGACGTCGACCTCGCGGCCGATCACTACACCGCGCCCTGCGGCCGGGTGGGCGTGGCTGTCGTCGCGGGCTCCGCGGTGGATGCTGCTGCGGATCTGCATCCGGGGTCTTGCTCCTTCCACCTGGCTGGGTGTGGACAGCCTAGGCCGCGAGGCCGACGGCTCGACGGTGTTCAGCGGCGGTTGTGCATGAGTCGCTGTCTGATCGTTCCTGTGGACGACTGCGCCGTCGGCGTCAGCGGCCGGGTTGTGTGCCTGGCCGTTCATGGCTGCACCAGCCGTAGCGGGGTCGCGGGAGGTGTCTCGCGGGGCGGTCGGTAGTGGGCCTTGAACGGGGCTGGGAGCATCCCGGCGGTCTTGGCGAGCTCGTCGATGGTGTAGCCGTGCTGGCTCAGGTGCACCTCCATCACCCTGGTCAGGGTGCTGGGAGTTTCGGCCGGCAGGGCACCGGGCTCGAGCTGCTTCCAGCCCAGCTGGTTGAGCCGGATCTGGAACTGGCGATACTGCCGATCGGAGATCTCGTCGAGGTCGTAGGCGCGCCGGATCAGTGCCGCGATCGACATGCCCCACTGGGCCTTGAGCTGGATGAGCCGTGGGAAGTCGCGGGTGGTCAGGCCGGCCAGCTGCGGTGCGATCTCCTCGGCCGGGGCGAGGAACTCCGCAGCGAAGATGTCGGCCTGCTTCTCCTGGTCGTCCTCGGGGATGGTGTGGAGGAGCAGGTGAGCGAGCTCGTGGCAGGTGGTGAACCTCTGCCGGTCGGCCGGCAGACCGAGGTTGACGACCATGATCGGCGGGCGCCCACCGTCACGTGGCCAGGTGGACACCGCGTCTTGGGCGTTGGTGACCAGCGACCGTGCCACCACGATGATGCCAACGGCCTCGAGCACCTCGACGACGTTGTGGATCGGGCCGGTCGGGACTCGCCAGGAGGCGCGTACGGCGCGTGCCGCGGCCGCGGGGTCGCCGTCGAACAGGTCGAGGTCGAGACGGTGCAGCTCGGTGTCGGGTACGAGCTCGATGCCGCGCAGCAGGCCCTCGACAGAGACCCGGGTCAGGTGAGTGAGGGCCTCGATGCGCCGCTTGGTGGAGGCGTTGATCTTGGAGTGCCGGCGCCGGTGGTGCATGCAGGTGACCTCCAGCCCCTGCACGGGGGTGTCGTCGACCAGCAGCTCGACCGGGCACTTCAACGCGTCCGCCACCTTGAGGAGGTTCTCACCGGTCAGGGGCAGCAGGCTCGACTCGACCTTGGAGATGTAGCCCTGGCTCAGACCGGCGGCCTCGCCCAGGTCGAGCTGAGTCAGGCCGAGCGACTCCCGCACGAGGGTCACCATCCGCGGCCGTGCCTGGTCAGACACCACGACCTCCTCCGGGGCGAGAGCCGGCTGCGAGGCGCTTGGCAGCGGCCGTCTGCGCCGAGCGGATGATCGGTGGCGACAGCGGCGCGAGCGGCATCTGCACCGGGCCGGCGACCGAGCCAACAACAGGGGTCGTGCTGGTCATGCTGGTGAGTGGGATCGGAAGAGAGTAGAAGACGTCGGTGAAGCCGAGATGGCAGACCAACTCGAGGCGCGAGATGTTCTCCTCGGCGGTGTCCAGGACGTAGCCAGCGGTCAGGACGGTGAACGTCTCCATGCCCGGCAGGCACGGGTCGCCGAGGTGGTAGGCCAGGCTGAGCGCCCGGTCGGAGTCGCTGCGGCACAGGCCGAGCTCGGAGGTGAGCTTGCGGAACCGGACCCTGAGACCGCCGCCGGCCAGGCTCACCCACGGCCGGCCGAACTGGTCGTCCTCCACGGTGGCCTCAGGCACCCGGTTGAAGATGCGGTGGGCCGGCTCACGAGTGAAGTCCGAGACCAGCATCCCGCGCGAGGAGGCGCCGGCAAAGGCCATCTGCGGCGCCGCCAAGCGGCGGGTGGTCGCGAACCCGCCCCACGCTTCGATGAGGACCTGACCGAAGAGTGGAAGGTGCCTCCCCACTGCCTGCGCGACCGCCTCGTGGCTCGCCGGCGCGGTGACCGGGAACTCGTTCGCCTCGCTCGATGCAGTCATCTCGATCCTCTGCTCGGAATGCTCTGGGAATGAAAGCGTAGCATTTGTGCCGGGCAGATCGGCTCCGGACTGCTCGTGGGTGTTGCCGAGTCGTCTGTGTCTGACCCTGCGGGTCGCCGGCCAGAAGCCATCTCCTCCACTTCGGTCGCGGTGACGTCCGGGTGTTCGCGACCTCGGGCGGGATAGTCGCCAGCTGAGGTAGATCGTCGTACGCGTCGCGCCATGCTCCCCAGCCACGGTCGGTCTGCATATCGGCGAGGCTCGACATCAGCCACTCGAGCAGCGGCATTCGCCAGGCGTTTCGCCGCCAGAAAGGTCGAATGGCACTCCGAATCTCTTAGGCGATCGAACGTGGGCGCTGGAAGAATCGCCGAAGGAAGCGCATGTGGTCCGTGTGGTTGCCGTTGCCGCGCGCGAACATGAAGAACTACGGGGACAGGACGATGGACCACTTCGACGAGGGTTTGCGTTGCCAGGACGTGCACTCCGGCGTGCGGAACGTCGACCCGAACTCGCCGGTGCTGCAGCCGCTGGTTGACACCCGGATCGTCGGGATGGCGGCGACCGTCGCGGGCCTCATCCGCGGCAACGACGTCATCAAGGACGCGCAGGCGCTGATGTCGATCGCGGCCAGCCAGCTTGATGTTGACATGCTGGCGTTCAACGAAGTGGTCACGCTCCTGGGCGACGCCGGGTTCGTAAGCGGTATCCAGCGCTCGGGCGGCAAGATCCAGACCTTCACCGAGAACGTCCCCTACTACGACGATCTGTACACGCGGCTCGGGGAGGTGTGGCAGGACCGCAACCCGACCGAACTAGAGAAGCAGCTCCTGGTGGTTGTCGACGGGCTGTCCGAGGCCCCGGTGCCGCTGGAGGAGCTCGAGTCGACCTTCGCGCTGGACCACGCCGATGTCCCGCTGATCGTGCAGTTGGCCATGGACTCCGGGCTGATGCAAAAAGTGCAGGCCATCGACGGCGACATCGTGTACTCGCCATTCTTCGGGTTCGAGAACCCGGCCCTGCTCGGAGAGCTCGTGAACAGTCACGGTGGTGATCAGCTCGCGGAGGAGTTCGCCGCGGTCCGGGCGAAGCAGGGGCTGGCCATCTCTCCGACCACGCACCCGCTGCTGACCGACGCGGTTGCGAAGGGCCTCATCATGGCGCCGGCCGTGACCGTTCCTGGTGGGGGTGCGCAGCCGTTCGCTGCGCTGCCATACATCGCGGATAGGAAGCTCCTGACCGCCCGCAAGCCCGTTCTGGACAAGGCGCTCGCGGTCATCGCGTGTCTGCGGTGCGCGGAGTCGTTCGGTGGGTATTCGAGTCTGGATGCAGCCGGGCTCATCAACGTCATCGACAAGTTGCTGGACCCGAACCGGGGGTTCTTGGCGCCGCACAGCGGTCACAAGCGGCAGTATGAATTGATGCGGAACGCCCGCCTCATCGAGTTCGCTCCGGACACATTGCCTGGCGGTCGGTGGGTGACTCCTCGGTTCATCGACACCGCCGACAACCGGGAGGCGCTGAAGCTTGCGCGGGAGCTGCTGACGCACGGTGAGCTGGTCGAGCACCGGGTCGATGACGCGCTGGCGCGGGAAACGCTGGCGTCGGACCGGTCGTACGTGGCGCCGATGCAGACCGTGCATCGGCTCCGGAAAAGTGCGCAGCCTTCGGCGAAGCAGTTCGACAAGATCTTCGAGGCGGCGATGGGAACGAGGTCTCTGTGAGCGAGCTCGATCTGGGCCTGAAGGTAGGCGTCCGGTCGCTCCTGTGGTCGATGGGTTTCTCGACCCGACTCGACGTGGTGCTGCGTGGTCACGAGCGTGCTGACGGAGGGCCGGCAGAGACGTTCACCGACCTAGACGTTCTCGGGGTCTCCGTCACGCCGGGGTACCGGCTGTCGACGACCATCGCTGATTGCAAGTCTGGCAAGTCGGACAAGCCGACCGCCCGGATGTTCTGGGTCCGCGGTGTCGCTGACCTGTTCGGCGCCGACGACGCCATGCTGGTGCGCGAGCACGAGGTCCTCGACTCGACCAGGCAGCTGTCGGACAAGCTCCGCATCACGGTGCTCCCCTCAGCGGACCTGGCCCACATGCAGACCCTGCACGGTCCGCCGGTGCCCGAAGGCAGCCCGCTGGCCATCTTGTTCGACAAGGCCGCAGCAGAAGCGCACCTGAAGGCGTACACGAACCTGGACAAGCGGTTGAAGCCGCTCATCGATTACCGCGACTTCGACTACTGGATTTACGACGACCACCGCAACCCATTCCAGCTCGTCGCGCACCTCTCTGACGCGGTGAAGTTCCTCAAGCCGAAGGACCCCGACCACCTGTCGCTGTTCTTCGACCTGGCGTGGCTGTACCTGGTGACCCTCATCAAGGTCACCGAGCACGTGCGAGGTGCTTTCCTTTCTGACCCCGACCGCGGGCTCCAGGAGTATCTGTACGGCGGCGCGACCGGGCTGAAGGAGAAGAAGCAGGTCGCTCAGCTCCTGCAGTCACTACGCCCTGACGGCGCGAAGGAGCGCGACCACCTGCCTGAGTACTACCCGACGCTCCGGGAGCTCGTCACCCGGCTGATGCGGCGCCCTGACCACATGCAGAACGCGCTCCGGCAGGCCGAGGCTGCGTCCGCGTTCGCCGCGGCGCGGCAGCGGATGACGCTCTCGAACGCGTTCGGTGACGAGTTCGATGAGATCGCCGCCAAGTTGGTCGCGGACGTCTGCGGGTTCCTGGTGACCGCGACCGGCATCGACCCGGAGTTTCGGGTACAAGCTCGCGCCTACCTGCTGGGGGAGTCGGTTGCGGAGGTCTCCGTAGCTGGCGCAGCGAAGGCCTCCGCGGGCGCGATGGCCGCGAAGAAGACCCCGGCCAAGAGGTCGACGGCGAGTCAGGCGACGAATGCTGCTGAGGCTGACACAGCCGATGGATCGGATGCGACCTAGCTGGCGCTGAACTTCTTGGCCCTGGGTCCCATTGTCGTCTTACCTGTTGGGTCATCGACCTTCTCTGTAGAAGACCAACCTTGTGCAGGGTTACTCGCTGCTTGCGGGTGTCGATCTTCTCAGGGTGCGCCGAGTTCGGTGATGCCATCGCCATTCACTGCCGTGGGCTTCTCATCCTGCACTTCCGCGAATGCCTGATCGATGGCGGCCCTCGTACGCTCGGAGCTGCTGGGCATGAGGTGCGTGTACGTCCGCAAGGTGAAGCCTGGATCGCTGTGTCCTAGGTATTCAGAAACCGCGCGGATCGACTCGCCGGCGTCCAGCAAGACGGATGCGTACCAATGGCGGAGGGCGTGCATGCCGTTATCCCGCACCTGCTCGATGCCCACGCGCGCCTGCGCGGGCTTCCAGAGGCGCGTGTTGAAGTAGTTGCGGTTGAGGGCCGAGCGTTCGCGTGTCGTCAGTATGAGCCCCGCGCTCGACTTCCTCTCAACCTCGGGCGCGCCCCACGGCAGCGTGACACTGCGCCGCGGGTAGGCGGCGAGGTGGCTGCTGAGTTCCGTCCCGACACTTTCGGGCAGTGGGACGGTCCGGGTCTTGTCGCCCTTCGGCAGACCGAAGACCAGGCGGTTGCCACCGAAGACCTTGACCTGACGCCTCACCTCGACAACTCCACGAAGGAAATCGACATCCTCGACTGCCAGGCCGAAAACCTCGCCTTGACGCAGTCCAAGTCCCGAACCCAACGTCACCGCGATCCTGTACTGCGGTGGCAGCGCGTCGTGCATGGAGGAAACCCACTCTGACGGCCACGGCACAACCTTTCGTCGCGACGTGGCGGGCCGTGTCACTGAACTCGCCTTGCAGGGATTCTTGGCGATCATGTCGTCATCGACTGCAGCAGAGAAGATGGCGGACACGTTTGAGAAAATGACGCGTCGATAGGTTTCGGCCATCTCCATCGACCGGAGAAGTTTCTGGATCGTCGACGGCTTGATCTGGCGAAGTTCGAGGTGTCCGAGGGTCGGGAACACGTGGAGCCTGAGTCGCAGCTCGGTCGCCTCGTAGGTCAGCGGACTGAACGTCCGGCTTGCCAGCCACTCCTCGGCATACGTCCGAAACGAGATCCTGCCCGCGTCGACATCAAGATAGGTTCCACGGAGTTTGTCCGCCTCGACTGTGTTGCGAAACGCGACCGCCTCGGCTTTGCGTCGGAAGGTCTTGCGGCGTTGCCGCCCCTCGGGATCTCGGTAGTTGACGACGTAACGAGGGCTGCCGTCGTCGGCTGGCCTGCCAGAGCTAACGCTGGCCATGGCTGTCCTCGGCACAATCCGATCGAGGGACAAGTCGTGCTGCCGGATGTCCCGTCGCTATCGCCGGTCCCGGGTCTGGCCGAGGACCCGTCGGGATCACTGATTCTCCTCGAGTCGAACCGTCCAATTGATGACGGTTGCTGCTCGCCAGCGCAGGTGCTTGCCGACACGGAAGCCGGCGGGACCGTAGCCTGTCGTCCGCCACGAGTAGATGGTCTGCTTGGTGACGCCGAGGTAAGACGCGACATCGTCGATGTCCCACAGTTCCTGCGCATCGACCAGCCTGGGTGACCGGCTGCTGGCGTTTCCGCGACGCCGCGGACCGAAGACTCCCGGTTCCGCAGTCGGCACGTTCGAGTTTGTTGCCATCATCAAGCCCCTCCTCGCGGCGTTGACGAACGTTTGGTCTACGGGCACCTATGTCCGACAACCGCGCGGGAGCGATCACGCAGGTGGAAATGATCTGGCAACGCGCTCGCCGAGCATCCGCTACGACGGTTGTCAGCTCATGCGATGCGACGGCGACGATTCGGGCGACCGAGTTACGCCGAGACCCCCAGGGTGGACCGCCCGGGGAGCGCCAAGAGACGAGCCTGGCGGAAGGTGGCGCTCCCGAGATTTGTACTGGATTTGTAACAGGCGAGCGGCTAGCAACAGCAAACGCCGCCGAGCGACCAAAGGGTCGCTCAGCGGCGTTTCTGCAGGTCAGCGGCTGTTTGTTGCGGTTGTTCAGCGTTCCTGAACGACCGCAGCCGGCGGCCCGGTTAGATGTCGTAATAGAGCTCGAACTCGTGCGGGTGCGGACGCTGCTGCACAGGCGCGATCTCCTGGGTCCGCTTGTAGTCGATCCAGGTCTCGAGCAGGTCGGGGGTGAAGACGTTCCCGACGGTGAGGAAGTCCTGGTCTTCCTCGAGGGCCTTCAGCACCGCGTCGAGCGACGTCGGGACCTGGGCGATGTCGGCCATCTCGTCCGGCGGCAGCTCGTAGATGTCCTTGTCGATCGGGTCCGCGGGCTCGATCTTGTTCTTGATGCCGTCGAGGCCGGCCAGCAGCAGCGCCGAGAAGGCGAGGTACGGGTTGGCCGACGGGTCGGGGCAACGGAACTCGATGCGCTTGGCCTTCGGGTTCGAGCCGGTGATCGGGATGCGGACACAGGCCGAGCGGTTGCGCTGCGAGTAGACCAGCGAGATCGGGGCCTCGAAGCCGGGCACCAGGCGGTGGTAGGAGTTCACCGTCGGGTTGGTGAACGCCAGCAGCGCCGGGGCGTGCTTCAGGATTCCGCCGATGTAGTAGCGGGCCATGTCGGACAGGCCGCCGTACCCGGTCTCGTCGTAGAACAGCGGCTCACCGTTGTTCCAGATCGACTGGTGCACGTGCATGCCGGAGCCGTTGTCGCCGAAGATCGGCTTCGGCATGAAGGTCGCGGTCTTGTCGTTGCGCCAGGCGACGTTCTTGATGATGTACTTGAACTTCATCACGTCGTCGGCGGCCTTGAGCAGCTCGTCGAACTTGTAGTTGATCTCGGCCTGGCCGGCGGTGCCGACCTCGTGGTGCGCACGCTCGACCAGCAGGCCCGACTTCTCGAGCTCGATGACCATCTCGTCGCGCAGCTCACCGAAGTGGTCGTACGGCGCGACCGGGAAGTAGCCGCCCTTGTACTTGACCTTGTAGCCGCGGTTCGGGCTCTCCTCGGTGCCGACGGAACCGGAGTTCCAGGCGCCCGCCTCGGAGTCGATGTGGTAGAAGCCCTCGTTCGCATTGGTCGCGAAGCGGACCTTGTCGAAGACGTAGAACTCGGCCTCGGGGGCGAAGAACGCCTTGTCGCCGATGCCGGTGCTGGCCATGTAGGCCATCGCCTTGCGGGCGATGTTGCGCGGGTCGCGCGAGTAGGCCTCACCGGTGATCGGGTCGTGGATGAAGAAGTTCACGACCAGCGTCTTGGCGACGCGGAACGGGTCGAGGTACGCCGTGGTCGGGTCCGGGAACAGCTGCATGTCGGACTCGTGGATCGCCTGGAACCCGCGGATCGAGGAGCCGTCGAATCCGAGGCCGTCGTCGAAGACCGACTGGTCGAAGGACGAGACCGGCACGGTGAAGTGCTGCATCACACCGGGCAGGTCGCAGAAGCGCACGTCGACCATCTCGACGCGTTCGTCCTTGAGGTACTTCAGAAGCTCGTCGCTATTCGCGAACATTCGTCCTCCTTGGCCGCAGCCCAGGGGACTGGTGCGACCGCAAGTTTTCGAGCGGATCAGATTTCCGGTGCGGCACTGCACCAGTGGTTGCCCGTAAAAGTAGCCACAGGCAGTTTCTTGACCGTATCCGGTTTGTTTCGCGCATGTAACACCTGAGCCGTGAATGAGACCCAATCCACCGCAGGTAGGGTTCTCGCCGTGCCACAAACCGCTTCCTGGGCCCAGCGGATGCTCGCCCTCCTCATCGACTGGATCGCCTCGACCCTGGTCGTGATGCTCTTCATGGGCATCGAGGACTGGAGCAGCGACCGGTTCTCCGGGCTCTACACGATGGCGGTGTTCATCCTCGAGAGCACCGTGCTCACCGCGTTCGTCGGCGGCTCGTTCGGCAAGCAGGTGGCCCGGTTGCGCGTCGTACGCTTCGACGGGAGCGGGGCACCTGTCGACCTGCTGCACGCGCTGATCCGCAGCGTGATGATCGCCCTGTTCATCCCGCCGCTGGTGTTCCGCCCGGACGGCCGCGGCCTCCACGACATGGTGGCTGGCACGTCCACGGTGCTGCTACGAGACGCTTCCGGCGATCTTGGGGACCGCCGTTAGATTGGTGCGCATGCGCACTCTTCACCGTCGCCCCGCCCGGCACCGTCTGGCGACCGCCGCGGTCGTCCCGCTGCTGATCTTCGGCGTCACCGCCTGCGGACCCGACGACGACGGCAAGGCGGGCTCCTCCGAGGAGTCCACCTCGGCGTCGGTCGACTCCTCCGGCGACGGCGGTACGTCGAGCAGCGTGGCCCCGGTGGGCGAGGAGGTCGACGCCAAGGAGTTCGCCAAGGAGATCGAGTCGGCGTTCAAGGGCATCGACACCGCGCACATCACCATGGAGCTGGTCAACGCCGGCCTCGTGATGACCGCCACCGGCCAGGTGGACTACACGGGCGAGAAGCCCAGGATGTCGATGGAGATGTCGGCCCCTGCCTTCGGTGAGCAGTCGATCCAGGCCCGCGTCGTCGACGACGGGATGTACCTGGCGATGCCGATGCTGGGCGCCGGCACCGAGGACGTCTTCTACAAGATCGACCTCGACGACCCGAACAACCCGATGGCCGCCAGCCTCGGCGGACTCTCGTCGTTCGACCCGAAGTCGACGGTCGAGATGTTCGGCCAGGGGCTGGAGAAGGTCACCCTGGTCGGCGAGGACTCCGTCGACGGCGCGCACACCCGGCACTACGTGCTGACCACGAACACCGAGGCGTTCAAGAAGACGCTCGGCGACCAGGCCGGCAAGGTGCCCGACACCCTCGACTACGACGTGTGGCTCGACGACGAGGGCCGTCTCGCGAAGATGACCGCCGAGCTCGACGCGCAGGGCTCCATGGAGCTCAAGATGTCGAAGTGGGGCGAGCCGGTGAAGATCGTGGCTCCGCCGGCGAGCAAGGTCCAGCCCTACCCGACGGGTGCCGCCAAGCCCTGACCGGCGTACGACGAACCCCATCCACCGGTTCACCAATGTGAGTGATGTGGGTGCGCTGGCGGGTCTGGTGGACTCGAAGGCCGATCCCGGACAGGCCGGGGTCTGGACGGAGGAGTCGCCCTATGAACGCCAGCAGGATCATTCGACGAAGCGTGATCACGGGTGCCGGCGTCGTGGCCGCCGTCGCACTCGGCACCACGAGCGCCAGCGCACACCACTGCTACATCCCGATGTACAGCCTCAACGGACCGACCTCGGCGAACTGGCTGGTGATCAACGCCGAGGAGGGTGCCGCCATGTTCGGCATCTTCACCCCGTCGTGCGACGAGCAGGTCGACGCCGGCTACGCCGCCCTGCGGGAGGCCGGGCTCCCGGTCGCGATCAAGCTCATGGAGACGCGGACCATCGGAGACCCGAAGGACGAGGGGAAGATGAACCCGAACGGCGCCAATGGCAAGGGCCTGGAGTACTTCGGTGCCGGCTCGACGTTGGCCGACGAGATGCTCGGGGTCTGGGCGGGCGCCGCGATGAACACCGTCTGCCCTGCCTGAGGCAGGGTGCACACGCGAGTGGCTCGGCGGGGTCAGCGACCGCGCAGGTTGCCGCGCTGGCCCTTCATGTTGGTCGGCACCGGGCCCTTGGGCAGCGGGATGTTCGAGCGGTTCGCGTCGAGTGCCTTGATCCGGTAGAGCAGGTCGGTCATCTCGGCACCCTTGATGTTCTTGCCGAGCTTGGTGACGTGCTTGACCAGCTTGGGCAGCGGCACCTCGCCCTCGCCGTTGCCGCAGACGATCTCGTGGATCGGCGTCTCGGAGGCGACCCGCTCGTGCTTGCGGCGCTCGTTGATCAGCAGCTGCTTGACACGGGCGGGGGAGCCCTCGCCGACGAGCACGATTCCGGGCGGGCCGATGACGCGGTGCACGACGTCCTGCTGCTTGGTGAAGGCGACTGCGGGGTCGGTCTTCCAGCCACGGCGGAGCATGCCCAGGGCTGCTGCGGCGGCGCCACGCTGGCCGTCCATCTGGTTGAACGCGGCCTTCTGCGCCCGGCGACCGAACACGATCATCATGAAGAGGATGCCGAACAGCAGCGCCCCGACGATGGCCATGACCAGGCCGAGCACGCCCGATCCGGGGAGGATGTAGAAGAGGCCGAAACCGATGGCGGCGCCGACGATGAAGGCGCCGAGCATCCAGAGCCCGATCTTCGTGTCGGACTTCTTCGCCATCTTGTACGTCTGCACGAGCTGCTGACGGCGCTTCATGTTCTCGGGTGCCACAGGGGTCGACATGTGTTTGGCCTTCTGGATATCAATCAGTTCGAATCAGTGCGGGGTGGAGACTACGTCAGACGAGCTCGCGCCGCTCCATCGCCTGCTTGTAGAGGCGGCCGGCGCGGTACGACGACCGCACGAGCGGCCCGGAGAGCACACCGGAGAAGCCGATGTCCTCGGCCTCCTCCATCAGCTCGACGAACTCCTGCGGCTTGACCCACCGCTCCACCGGGTGGTGGCGCAGCGAGGGACGGAGGTACTGCGTGATGGTGATGAGCTCGCAGCCGGCCTCGTGGAGGTCGGTGAGTGCCTGGGAGATCTCCTCGCGGGTCTCGCCCATGCCGAGGATGAGGTTGGACTTGGTGACCAGGCCGAACTCGCGGGCCGCGGTGATCACGCCGAGGGAGCGCTCGTAGGTGAACGCGGGACGGATCCGCTTGAAGATCCGCGGGACCGTCTCGACGTTGTGGGCCAGCACTTCGGGGCGGGACTCGAAGACCTCGGCGAGCAGGTCGGGCTTGCCGTTGAAGTCGGGGATCAGGTTCTCGACGCCGGTGCCGGGGTTGAGCTCGTGGATCTTGCGGACCGTCTCGGCGTAGAGCCAGGCGCCGCCGTCGGGGAGGTCGTCGCGGGCGACGCCGGTGATGGTGGCGTAGCGCAGGTCCATCTTCTGCACTGACTCCGCGACCCGGCGGGGCTCGTCGCGGTCGAGCGGTTGCGGCTTGCCGGTGTCGATCTGGCAGAAGTCGCAGCGTCGGGTGCACTGCTCGCCGCCGATGAGGAACGTGGCTTCGCGGTCTTCCCAGCATTCGAAGATGTTGGGGCAGCCGGCTTCCTGGCAGACGGTGTGCAGGCCCTCGGACTTCACGAGCTTCATCAGCTCGTTGTACTCGGGGCCCATCTTGGCCTTGGTCTTGATCCACTCGGGCTTGCGCTCGATCGGGGTCTCCGCGTTGCGCACTTCGAGTCGGAGCAGCTTGCGGCCGTTGGGAGCTGTGGGTGAGGTCGGGGCGGCGGGAGCTTGCGTCACAGCCGCAACCTTACGCCCGTGAGGAAGGCCACCCCAATCCGCCGTGAACCCGTCAGTACGCCGACCGACGGGCATCCGTGCACCGCGGAATCAGGGCACGTCGCGACTGCGGAACGAGAACACCGACACGGCCGTGAGGACTGCCAGGACGACCGCGAAGTAGACCACGCCGTGGGTGAGTGAGAGGTGCAGCATGATGTCGCTGCAGTCGTCCATGCAGGAGTAGCCGCCTGAGGGCCAGTACTCGTACCCGTTCTGCAGGATGGCCGCGGCGTTGGAGTGGAACATCCACCGCTCGGGGTCGTCGACGGGGAGCACCGCCATCAGCATCGACCCGCCGACCGCCCCCGCGAGCAGGAGGCCGAGGCTGGCGACCGTGCTGCGGAACAGCATCGTGACCCCGAAGCCACCCAGTGCGGCGGCCCCGGCGAAGAGGGTGCCGCGCAGCACCTGGGCGCCGATGTCGTCGGCGTACCCGGCCAGCTCCACGTCACGGAAGCCCGCGAGCCCGGCGTACGACGCCCAGAACACCACCAGCCCCACCACGGCGAGAAGGGCTCCGCCGATCACCGCTGCGGCGGCCTTCGCCAGCCAGAGGCGGGGACGGCGCGACTCGAAGAGCAGCTGGTTGCTCATCGACCCCGACGCCCAGTCGGCACCGGCGAACGTCGTACCGAGGATGAGGGCGAGCAGCACCATGAAGGTGGCCGCGGACAGGCCCGGACCGTCGAGGGCGTAGGGCGTGCTCAGCTGGTCGCGGTAGAGGTAGTTGGAGATGTCGTCAGGCGGGACCATGCTCTGGCTGCAGAGGGACTCGAGGTCCGGCTCATCGGCCTCGAAGCCGTACTGCTGTGGATGTGCCACGCAGTTCGCGATGTCTTCCTCGGCGTACTGCTGCTGCATCTGCATCTGGGACTCGGCGTCGGCGACGTCGGCGTCGCTGAACGGTCGGGTGTTCCAGGCGGTGGCCGCGATGAAGATGATCGGCAGCACCACGGCGGCCAGGAGGATCAGGAGCGCGGCGCGTCGCCAGCGCAGGCGGGTCAGCTCGACCTTGAGGAGGTTCATGCGCGGGCCTCGCCCTCGTCGTACGCCGTGTCGGCGGCCGTGTCGGGGTGGCTCGCGGTGTCGTCGAGGCTGGTGCCCTCGGTCAGCTGGAGGAAGACCGACTCGAGGTCGGCGCGTTCGGCGACCAGCTCGGTCAGGTAGATGCCGGCGGCGGCCAGGGTGCGGGTGATCGCCTGCGGGTCGTCGGTGTCGACCATGATCTCGCCGGCGGCCATCCGCCCGGTGAGGCCGCCCTCGGCGAGGACGCGGAGTGCCTCGGCCCGATCGGGTACGCCGACCCGCCACGAGGTGCCCGTACCGATCAGGTCGTCGACCTTGCCGGTGGCCAGCATGCGGCCCTGTCCGATGATCGTGGCGGAGTCGCAGACCTGTTGCACCTCCGCCAGGATGTGCGAGCTCAGCAGCACGGTCACGCCACGGGCCCCGAGGTCGCGGATCGTCTCCCGGATCTCCCGGATCCCGGACGGGTCCAGTCCGTTGGTGGGCTCGTCGAGGATCAGCAGGTCAGGATCCTTGAGCAGCGTGGCGGCGATGGCCAGGCGTTGCTTCATGCCGAGCGAGTAGGCCCGGAACGGGTCGCCGTCCCGCCCGGTGAGGGACACCGTCTCGATCACCTCGTCGACCCGGGTCGTCGGCACGCCGATGGTTCCGGCCAGCAGCTGGAGGTTCTGGCGGCCGGAGAACATGGGGGAGAACTTGGGCGACTCGACCACCGCGCCGATGCGCGGCAGCACCTCGGCGAGGTGGTGCGGCACGTCGCGACCGAACAGGCGCATGGTGCCCGAGGTGGCCGACGCCAGCCCGAGCAGCATCCGGATCGTCGTGGTCTTGCCCGAGCCGTTGGGGCCCAGGAAGCCGTGCACGCCACCGGCCGGCACCTGCAGGTCGAGGTCGCGCACCGCGATGCGCCGACCTCCGCGCCTGGTGTGGAACACCTTCTGGAGACCTTGGGTCTCGATCACCATCTCGGCCATGTGCCTGTCCCCGTCCCGCTGTTCGTCCCACCTCGTGCGGGTCGCGGGGATCAGGCTCCCACTCTCGGCCGTCGTACGGCGTGAGCCTCGCCGGGTGCTTTCGAGACGCTCGTCCCTCGCTCCTCGACCACCGAGGCGTCAGGTGCCGGGGCGGATCAGGTTGAGTCGCGGTGGCTCGGGCCGGGGCTCGTAGTCGGGGGTCGGCGTGTAGTCGTTCCAGGCGAGCAGGTCGGCCACGTGCTTCTCGACGCTGGGGATCACCTCGGAGACCTCGACGTCGCGGCCGAGCTCACGGCTCAGGGAGGTGACCCCGGCGTCGGCGATGCCACACGGCACGAACCGGTCGTACCACGCCAGGTCGACGTTGCAGTTGAGCGAGAACCCGTGCATCGTGACCCGCCGCGAGACGCGCAGCCCGAGCGCCGCGATCTTGCGCTCCGGGCCCTTCTCGTCGGCCGCCAGCCAGACACCGCTGCGTCCGGGGATGCGTGCGGTGGTGACGCCGAAGTCGGCGCAGACCGCGATCAGGGCCTCCTCGACGCGACGCACGTAGTCGACGACCTTCACCCGCTCGGGCAGCTTCACGATCGGGTAGCCGACCAGTTGGCCGGGCCCGTGGAAGGTGATCTTGCCGCCGCGGTTCACGTCGATGACCGGCGCGCCGCCGGGATCGGCGGGACGTTCGTGGGGGTCGGTGCGGGTGCCGGCGGTGAACACCGGCGGGTGCTCCAGGAGGAGTACGACGTCGTCGGCGCCGTCGGCGACTGCGGCATGGACCTCGCCCTGCATCTCCCACGCCTCGCGGTAGTCGACGGCGTCGGCGCCCAGGCCTGCTTCACGGAACTCGATTGGCACGGATTCGACCTTACTCCCGGGGCGGTACGACACCGGATGTGCCCAGCCGTCGAGCGCCTGTGGACGACCGGATGCGCGATCGTCCGCGCTGGGTCAGGGTGGTGGGGTGAACCTCCGGGGAGTGGTGCTCGGCGCCGTGGCCGCCTTGTTCGTGGCGGCCGCGGTCGGTGGTGTGCTCGTGCTCGCCCGGGCCAGCTCTTCGACGCATCGTGTCGAGGACACGGCGGGGGTGGCGGAGCCGGTCACGTCGGCGGCCCGGGCGACCGTCTCGGCCGGCTCGTGGGAGGTCGAGGCCCGGCGCATCCTTTCGGCCTGGGACGCACGGCGCGCCGCGGCGTACTCCGCGGGTGATGCGCTGGCGCTCGGTCGCCTGTACGCCGAGGGTGCCGGCGTCGACGACGTACGCCTGCTGCGCGCCTATGCCGCCCGCGGCCTGCACGTCGAAGGTCTGCGCCAGCAGGTGCTCGCGTTCCGCCTGGTGCACCGTGAGCCCAGGCGCCTCGTCGTGCAGGTCACCGATCGGCTGGTCGGGGCCGTGGCGGTCGGTCGCGGTCAACGGCTGGCCCTGCCTGCCGACAGTGCCGATCGTCGCATTGTGACGCTGGTGAGACGCCGGGGTGCCTGGCTGGTCGGCCAGGTCCGCTGACCGGGGCCGGTTCGACGAGAGACCGACGACCTCAGTGCCTGAGGCCGGTTGCGAGAACGTCGCGGACGTCGTTGTCGGCGAACTCGAAGCCCTCGGCGAGCAGGGCGGCCGGCTCGGCGCGGACGGAGCCGAGGATCTCCGGTGCCATGCGCCCCGCGGCCTTGTCCAGCACGATCGACGGCACGGCGACGAAGGCGCGGCTGCCCAACGCCTTGGCGAGGGCCTGGGTGAAGTCGGCATTGGTCGGGGTCACCGGGCAGCACAGGTTGTGCGGTCCCGAGGCCGAGTCGCTCTCGGCCAGGTGCACGACGGCGGAGAGCCAGTCGCGCAGGGAGATCATCGGGAAGTACTGCTGCCCGTTGCCGATCCGGGCACCGAGCCCGATCCTGAACGGGATGCGCATCTGCTTCAGGGGAGAGCTGCGACGGTCCATCACCGGTGCGGTGCGCAGGACGCACACCCGCGCGCCGGCGTCGACGGCGGGGGAGGCGGCTTCCTCCCAGAGCTTGGTCACGCCGGTCAGGAAGGCCTCGCCCTCGGGTTCGGTCTCCTCGGTGATCACGCACTCGCCGTGGTCGCCGTAGAACGAGATGCCGTTGCCGGCCAGGAACGCGGTGGGCTGACCGGCGGCCTGGCTGCGGGCGACCGCGTCGGCAAGCACGCGCGTGGTCGCGACTCGGCTGCGGACCAGGTCGTCGGCCCACTTCGTCGAGTGCGGGTTGCCGAGCAGGGGAGACCCGGCGAGGTTGATCACGACGTCGGCTCCGTCGATGACCGACTGGTCGACCTGGTCGGCGTAGGGGTCCCACTGCGACTCGTCATCGGCCTGAACCGGGTGTCGCACCAGCCGGGTCACCGTGTGGTCGCGGGTGCGCAGGCTCTGGGTCAGATGGGTGCCCAGGAATCCGGATGCTCCGGCAATGACGACGTCCATGGCCCAAGCCTGTCACGGTCCCCGTCACGCGCCAACGAGGCCATCCCGCGGATCGAGCCACGCAGTGGAAATGGCGACGGCGCGCGTCCCCGGTCTCCGGGTGACGCGCGCCGTCTGCGCTTCGTGCTGGGGTCTCAGACCTCGAACGAACCTGCCTCGAGGCGCTGCTTGACGTCCTGGAGGAAGCGGGCCGCGTCGGCGCCGTCGACGATGCGGTGGTCGTAGGTCAGCGACAGGTAGACCATCTGGCGGACCGCGATGGTCTCGCCCAGGTTCGGGTCGTCGATGACCACGGGCCGCTTGACGACCGTGCCGGTGCCGAGGATCGCGACCTGCGGCTGGTTGATGATCGGGGTGTCGAAGAGGGCGCCCACGCTGCCGGTGTTGGTCAGCGTGAACGTGCCACCCGAGAGCTCGTCCGGCTTCACCTTGTTGTTGCGGGTGCGGTCGGCGAGGTCGGCGATCTTGCGGGCCAGGCCGGCCACGTTGAGGTCGCCGGCGTTGTGGATCACCGGGCTGAGCAGGCCGCGCTCGGTGTCGACCGCGATGGCGAGGTGCTCGGCGTCGAAGTAGGTGACCTCGCCCTTCTCGACGTCGACCTGCGAGTTCAGGGCCGGGTGGGCCTTGAGCGCGTCGATGGTCGCCTTGGCGAAGAACGGGAAGTACGAGAGCTTGACGCCCTCGCGGGCCACGAAGTCGGCCTTGATCGAGTCGCGGAGGCGACCGATGTTGGTGACGTCGACCTCGACCACCTGGGTGAGCTGGGCCGACACCTGGAGCGACTCGACCATGCGCTTGGCGATCACCTTGCGCAGGCGGCTCAGCGGCTCGGTCTTGCCGCGGAGCGGGGACGGCGTGGGTGCGGCTGACGCAGCAGGAGCGGAGGCACCAGGTGCAGCAGCGGCCGCGGCGGGAGCTGCCGGTGCCGGCGCCTCCTTGGCCTTGGCGGCGTCGAGCACGTCCTGCTTGCGGATCCGGCCACCGACGCCGGTACCGGTGACGCTGGCCAGGTCGACACCGTGCTGGTTGGCGAGCTTGCGCACCAGCGGGGTCACGTAGCCGGCGTCCTCTTTGCCGGAGCTGGCGGCCGGAGCGGCCGAGGCGGCGGGCGCTGCCGGGGCAGGAGCCTCTGCCGCCGGAGCGGCCGGTGCTTCGGCGGCGGGGGCCGCGGGTGCTTCGGCGGCGGGGGCCGCGGGCGCTTCAGCAGCGGGGGCCGCGGGTGCCTCAGCAGCGGGGGCCGCGGGAGCTTCAGCGGCGGCGGGGGCGGCCGGTGCTGCGGCTGCTGCCGGGGCGGCACCCTTGTCACCGATCATCGCCAACACGGCGCCGACCTCGACGGTCTCGTCCTCGGCGACCTTCTGCTCGAGGAGCGTGCCGCCGACCGGCGAGGGGATCTCGGTGTCGACCTTGTCGGTGGAGACCTCGAGCAGCGGCTCGTCGACGGCCACGTCGTCACCGACGTTCTTCAGCCAGCGGGTGACGGTTCCCTCGGTGACCGACTCGCCCAGTTCGGGGAGCTTGACCTCGGTGCCCGCACCCGAGCCGCCGGACGCGGCGGGAGCAGCGGGCTCGGCGGGGGCTTCGGCGGGGGCAGCGGGCTCAGCCGGTGCCTCAGCGGCCGGAGCCTCGGCCGCGGGCGCTTCCGCGGCCGGAGTCTCGGCAGCGGGTGCCTCAGCAGGTGCCTCTTCGGCGGGGGCCTCCTCAGCAGGAGCTGCGCCACCACCTTCACCCTCAGCGCCGATCACGGCCAGGAGCCCGCCCACCTCGATGGTGTCGTCCTCGTTGGCCTTGATCTCGAGCAGGGTGCCGGCTACCGGCGAGGGGATCTCGGTGTCGACCTTGTCGGTCGAGACCTCGAGCAGGGGCTCGTCCATGGCCACCGAGTCGCCAACCTGCTTCAACCAGCGGGTGACGGTGCCTTCGGTGACGGATTCGCCCAGCTCCGGGAGGGTGACTTCGGTGGCCATGTGTTTCCTTCGCTCGAATCTTCTGTGGGTCTGTACAGATCTTGGGGTGGTCAGGCGTGCGCGTGCAACGGTTTGCCGGCCAGGGCCAAGTGGGCCTCGCCGAGCGCTTCGTTCTGGGTCGGGTGGGCGTGCACCAGGGGAGCGACGTCCTCGGCGTATCCCTCCCAGTTGTAGATGAGCTGGGCTTCACCGATCAGCTCGCCGACGCGGGCGCCGACCATGTGCACGCCGACGACCGGGCCGTCCTTGCGGCGGACCAGCTTCACGAAGCCCTGGGTCTTGAGGATCTGGCTCTTGCCGTTGCCGCCCAGGTCGTAGGTCAGCGACTCGACCTCGCCGTACTTCTCCTGGGCCTGCTCCTCGGTGAGGCCGACGGAGGCGAGCTCGGGGTCGGAGTAGGTGACCCGGGGGATGCCGGACTCGTCGATCACCTGGGGCGAGAGTCCCGCGAGCTCCTCGGCGACGAAGATGCCCTGCTGGAAGCCGCGGTGGGCGAGCTGCAGGCCCGGGACGATGTCGCCGACGGCGTACACGCCGGGCACGTTGGTGCGCAGCCGCTCGTTGGTGGTGACGAAGCCGCGGTCCATGGCGACGCCGACCTCGTCGTACCCGAGGCCGTCGGTGGTCGGCCCGCGGCCGACCGCGACGAGGAGGATCTCGGCCTCGATCGTCTTGCCGCCCTCGACGGTCACCACGACGCCGGAGTCGGTGGTCTTGACCGACTCGAAACGGGTGCCGGTGAGGAAGTTGATCTTGCGCTTGCGGAACGCGCGCTCGAGCACCTTGGAGGAGGCGGCGTCCTCGGCGGCGACGAGCCGGGGGAGTGCCTCGACGATGGTGACGTCGGCGCCGAAGGACTTCCAGACACTGGCGAACTCGCAGCCGATGACGCCGCCGCCGAGCACGATCGCGGAGGCCGGCACCCGGTCGAGACGCAGGGCGTGCTCGGAGGACATCACCCGCTCGCCGTCGATCTCGAGGCCGGGCAGGGAACGCGAGTAGGAGCCGGAGGCCAGCACCACGTTCTTGCCGGTGTACGTCGTTCCGGCGACCTCGACCGTCGTCGGGGAGGTCAGCTTTCCCTCGCCCTCGACCACGGTGATGCCGCGGGACTTGATCAGGCCGGTCAGCCCCTTGAAGAGACGGGAGACGACACCGTCCTTGTAGGCGTTGACCCCGGCCATGTCGATGCCCTCGAGCGTGGCCCGTACGCCGAACTGGCTGGCCTCTCGAGCGCTTTCGGCGACCTCTGCTGCATGCAGCAGGGCCTTGGTCGGGATGCACCCGACGTGGAGGCAGGTGCCTCCGAGATTGCCCTTCTCGACCAGGGCCACCGTGAGGCCCAGTTGAGCCGCGCGCAGGGCGCAGGCGTAGCCGCCCGAACCGGCTCCGAGAATGACCACGTCAAAGGTGTTGCCGGCTTGCGGTGTTGCCGCGTCTGCCACGTTGTCCTCCACTCCTGATGAAACGACGCCGCCCATCCTTGCACTAACTCCAACCGGGCCGACACCACCCTTCTTGCGGACGAGATGTCGACCCGTGCGTCACACTGTCCGCATGGGTTTGTTCGACCGATTCCGACGCGGCTCGCGCAGCAGCCGCCCCACCGGCGGTGCACGCACCGGCTCGACGAGCGTGCGCGCGGCCAGCGCCGCCGACGAGCAGCACCTGCGCGACTTCGTCACCTCGCGTCGGGGGGTCGAGGGTTTCGTGGAACCACGCACCGCGGTCAGTGACGTCACGTTGCTCCTTGTCGCCCACGACGGTGAGTGGACCCGCCGCCGGGTGGCGTCGGTGCAGTGGGCGCACAGCTTCGCCAACAAGCACCAGGTGCCGTCGTACGACGCCGCGGTGGTCGGCATCCCGCAGCGCATGCGCGACTACAACCGCCGGATGAAGAACCAGTGAGCGACACCGGCGAACGGCGCCGCATCGTGCTCCTGATCGATGCCGACAACGCCCAGGCCAGCAAGGTCGACGTGGTGCTCGACGACCTCGCCAACGAAGGCGAGGCGCGCACCCGACGCGCGTACGGCGACTGGGACGACTCGCACCTCAACCACTGGAAGGCCGTCCTCCACGAACGGGCCATCCGACCGGTCCAGCAGTACGCCCTCACCAAGGGCAAGAACGCCAGCGACATCGCGCTCGTGGTCGACGCGATGGACCTGCTGCATCGTGACCAGCCCGACGCCTTCGGCCTGATGTCCAGCGACGCCGACTTCACCCCGTTGGTGATGCACCTGCGTGAGCGGGGCGCCGACGTCTTCGGGTACGGCGACTCCAAGTCACCGGCCCCGTTCGTGAACGCCTGCACGAAGTTCCTCCACCTCGACAAGATCGTCTCCTCCGACGACGTCGACGAGCCGTCTGATGCCGCGACGTCAGCGCCGCCGACTCGGGTGCCGACCCCCAAGCTGCGCGGCGACGCGGCTCTCGTGAAGCTCCTCCGTGAGGCGGTGTCGGGCACCGCCGACGAGTCGGGTTGGGCGCGGGCCTCGGCGGTCGGGCAACGGATCCGCAACCAGTCGTCGATGGATCCCCGCAACTACGGCTACCAGCGGGTCACGGACCTGCTGCGGGCCACCGAGCTCTTCGAGAGCCGTGACGACTCCACCTCGGCGGTGTCGTTCCGCGATCGGCGCCACCAGGGCGTCCAGGGCACGGCGAAGAAGACCCAGCCCAAGAAGGCCCAGGCGAAGAAGGCCTGAAAAATCAACGGGCCCACGCCGCAGCGGCGTGGACCCGTTCGTGTCGTCGGTGTGCTCAGGCGTCGCCGGACGCTGCCTCGGCGGATGCGGCCTCGGCGCGGGCGGCGACGTACTCCACGAGTGTGGCGACACCGAAGCCCGTCCCGCCGGGCGGCGTGTGGCCGTGGGCGCCGCCGGTGTTGTAGCCGGGACCGGCGATGTCGAGGTGCGCCCACGGGATGCCGTCGGTGAACTCTCGCAGGAACGCGGCCGCGAAGAGCCCGCCGCCCCAGCGCACCCAGTCGTGCTGCGCGATGTCGGCGACCTTGCTGCTCTTGATGCGCTCGGCCATCTCGTCGGGGATCGGCATGTGCCAGAACGCCTCGCCGGTGGACTGGGCGGCCGCCTCGACGTCGGCGACGACGTCGTCCGAACCCATCAGGCCTGCGACCTTCTCACCGAGCGCGACGACCATGGCGCCGGTCAGGGTGGCAATGTCGATGATGGTGTCGGGCTTCTCCTCGGCGGCCATCACGAGTGCGTCGGCCAGGATGAGCCGGCCCTCTGCGTCGGTGTTCGTGACCTCGACCGTCGTGCCGCCCCGGATCGTCAGGACGTCGCCGGGGCGCATCGCCGCACCGGAGATCATGTTCTCCGCCATCGGCGCCCACGCAGTCACCTTGACCGGCAGGCCGAGCCTCGCGATCAGGAACAGCGCCTGGATGACGCTGGCCGCACCGGCCATGTCCTCCTTCATGGTCACCATCGAGTTGGCCGGCTTGATCGTGTAGCCGCCCGAGTCGTAGGTGATGCCCTTGCCGACCAGCGCCACGTGGCCGGTCGCACCCTCGGGCGACCAGGTCAGCCTGACCATGCGCGGGGGAGTCTCCGACCCGCCGCCGACGCCGAGGATGCCGCCGCAGCCGTCGGCCGCGAGGTCCTTCTCGTCCCACACCTTGAGGTCGATCTTCGGCGCACCCCGACCCTTGGTCAGGGCGGCGTGCTGGGCCACGACCTCGTCGGCGAACGACGGCGGGTTGAGGTCGTTGGCCGGACGGTTGACCCACTGGCGGGTGAGGTTCTGGGCCTCGACGAACAGCTGCGCGCGGTCGAACGCGGCGACGGCCTCCTGCTGGCGGGCGATGCTGCTGAGCACGACGATCTCGCCGGCCGCGGTGCTCTCGGGCAACGAGTCGCGCTTGAAGTCGGTGAACGTGTAGCCGCCCAGGAGGTAGCCCTCGGTCACGGCGCGCACCAGCTCCGGCGATTCGGCCGGCAGGGCCAGGGCGACGGACGCCGCGTTGGTCACCGCACGTGACGCGGCGCCGGTTGCCCGGCGTACGACGGCGGGGGTCAGCTTCTGCTGGTCACCGAGCCCGACGAGCAGCAGCAGCGGGGCGTTGATCGTGCCGCTGGTGGGGATCTTGGCGGTCTCGCCGACCTTCCCGGTGAATCCGAGGCTGGCCAGCAGGGGGCGGAACTTGCGCCCGTAGGCGGTGGCCACGTCCTCTCCGCCCGTGGCGATGGTCGGGCCCTTGCCGTTCCTGGCAACGCCGACGATCACCACGTCGGCTCGGGTCTTGGCGGGGCTGGCGCTGCGGAGTGTGTACGTCGTCACATCGAGCACTGTAGTTGGGATAGGTTCGGCCCATGTCCGACGCATCCTCGTTGCTCACCTCACCCCTCCACGACAGGCACGTTGCCCTTGGCGCGAAGTTCGCAGAATTCGGCGGCTGGTCGATGCCGCTGGAGTACTCCTCCGGCGTGGTCAAGGAGCACACCGCCGTCCGTGAGGCGGTCGGCATCTTCGACGTCAGCCACCTCGGCAAGGCCATGGTCACCGGCCCCGGCGCCGCGGCCTACGTCAATGCCACGCTCTCCAACGACCTCGGCCGGATCGCCCCCGGCAAGGCGCAGTACACGCTCTGCTGCGACGACGCCACCGGCGGCATCGTCGACGACCTGATCGCCTACTACCAGGACGACGAGCACATCCTGCTGGTCCCGAACGCCGCCAACACCGCCGAGGTCGTACGCCGCCTGCAGGCCGGCGCACCCGAGGGGGTGCACGTCACGAACCACCACAAGGAGTACGCCGTCCTCGCCGTCCAGGGCACCCGGTCCGACGAGGTGCTCGAGAAGGTCGGCCTGCCGACCGGTCACGACTACATGTCGTTCGTCGAGGCGAAGCTGGCCGGCGACGAGTTCCAGGGCCTCGGTGTCGTGGTCTGCCGCACCGGCTACACGGGCGAGCGCGGCTACGAGCTGATCGCGAGGAACGAGATCGCCGGCGCCCTCTGGGACGCCCTCGTCGCGGCCGGCGAGGAGTTCGGCCTGCTGGCCTGCGGGCTCGGTGCCCGCGACACCCTGCGCACCGAGATGGGCTACCCGCTCCACGGCCAGGACATCTCCCTCGACGTCACCCCCAGCCAGGGACGCGTCGGGTGGGCGGTCGGCTGGAAGAAGGACGCGTTCTGGGGCCGCGACGTGCTCCTCGCCGAGCGCGAGAAGGGTGTCGACCGCTTGCTGCGCGGTCTCGTCGCCGTCGGCCGTGGCATCCCGCGCCCCGGCATGTCCGTCCGGCTGACCGCCGACGTCCCGCTGTGCGAGGTCACCTCCGGCACGTTCTCCCCGACGTTGAAGAAGGGCATCGGCCTGGCGCTGGTCCCGAAGTTCGTCGAAGACGGCTCCGAGGTCGCGGTCGACGTCCGCGGTCGGCGCGAGGTCTTCACCGTGGTCAAGCCCCCGTTCGTCGACACCTCCGTCCGCGAGTCCTGACCAACCGTGCACTCTTGATGCGCGAACCGTGGATTCTTGACGTCCGAGCCGTGGATCCTTGCGGTCCCGCACCAAGAATCCACGGCTCGAAGCGCAACAACCCACGGTTCGCGCATCAATGAGGCACGGTTCGCGCGGTCAGGAGAGGGCGACGAGGGTGAGGAGCAGGCTGGCGGTGAAGGTCACCTCGACGCCGGCACCGTAGACGTCACCGGTCACGCCGCCGAACCTGTTGCGGGCCCGCAGCGCGAGGAGTACGCCGGGCAGCAGCGATGCGGCACTCGCCACCGCGAGGCGAACTCCGAGCCCGGGATCGAGCCCGAGACCGAACCCGTCGCCCCAGCCCGGGGCGAGGTCTGACAGGGCGACCAGGGCCGAGGCGGCTGCGCCGACCAGGACCAGTCCGAGAACGGCACCCCCGAGACCGACACTGGTCGCGACCGTGGCACCCAGCCCGTCGGGACGGGCCGCGGGGAACCAGCGGGTGCACAGCAACGGCAGCACGCCGCGGCTGACGACGAGGGCGACGGCAAGCGCCGGGGGACCCCAACCCAGCCAGATCGCCTGCTGCAGTGCAGCCGCCTGCAGCATCAGGGCCACGACGAGCGTGACCACGCCGAACGGGCCGATGTCGGACTGCTTCATCACGGCCAGGGCGCCCTCGCCGCGGCGCCCGGAACCGAGCCCGTCGGCCACGTCGGCCAGCCCGTCGAGGTGCATGCCGCGGGTCAGCCACGCCAACGCCCCGAGCACCATGACGGCCAGCACCCAGGCGCCGAGGCCGACGTCGCGGTCGACGGCGAACCACAGTGGCCCGGCGGTCAACAGGGCCAGCAGGCCACCGCCGAGCGGAGCCAGCACCATGGCGCGGCCGGCTACCTGCCGGTCCACCCGCGACGGCGGTGGCACCCGCAGTGAGGTGAGGGTGCCGAGCATCAACCAGACCGCGTTCACAGCTCCACCACGCGTCCGGCGACGCACCAGCGCACGTCCTCGGTCTCGGCGGCCAGGCGGCTGTTCAGTCGCCCCATCTCGTCGCGGAACCGCCGCAGCGACGCACGGTCGGGCACCAGCCCCTGACCGACCTCGTTGGTGACGGCGACGACCCGGCGGTTCGTCGTACGCCAGGCCGCGACGAGGTCTGTGACCTCGCCCGTCACCAGGTCGGCCGCGCCAGCGGCCCAGGTGGCGTCGTCCCAGGCGTCGTGCCGATCCATGATCCGGGTCAGCCAGAGCGTCAGGCAGTCCACGAGCAGGGGCCCGCCGTCGGCCGAGAGCAGTGCGACGAGGTCGAGGGTCTCGACGGTGCTCCAGTACTGGGGTCGCTGCCGCTGGTGGAGTCGCACCCGCTCGACCCACTCCGGGTCGTCCGAGCGGGGGTAGGAGGTGGCCACGTAGGTCACGTCGTCGTCGGCGGCCAACAGGCGCTCGGCCTCGGTCGACTTGCCACTGCGGGCCCCGCCGATCACCAGGGTTCGGCCGGGTCCGGTGCCCGATCGCCCGGAAGGATGCGATCTGCTGTCACGCGGTGACTGCGATCCGGATCCTTGTTCCGTGTCGCCCCTCTTGTTGGTGCCCAACTCGGTCCCGTCGGCGACCACGCGGGCGCCGTACGCCGACAGTCGCCGCGACAGCTCGGGCGTGGGCGGATTGTGGTGCGAGAGATGTACGGCGACCAGATCGGTGTCCGACGTGATGGCACCGGCCGCACGCAGGAGCCGCACCTGTTCGGCGAACGACGGCAGGTCGAGGTGGGCGGTGCCGTGGGTGAGGAAGTCGCCGAACGTCTCCTCGAGCAGCACCACGTCGTACGCCGCATCGGCGACGGCCGTGACGGTCGAGGACGGCAGCGGCCCGGTGTCGGTGGCATACAGCACCCGGCCGCTGGGCGCGGCGACGTCGTAGAGCACGGCGTCGCTGGTGTGGTTCGCGCCGAGCACGCGGACCACCCCGCCGTCGAGCGTGAGGACGTCGCCGGGAGCCACCGCGTGGAAGCGCACGTGGGTGTCGGGTGCCAGCCACTGCTGCGCCGAGTCGATCACCGACGCCGGCCCGACCACGTCGAGCGGTTCGTCCGGCGAGGTGACCCACGAGCGGTAGAGCAGGAACGCCGGAGCCGTGTGGTCGGGGTGGTCGTGGGTGAGCAGCACGTGGCGTACGCCGGACAGCGGCACGCCCAGGCGTTCGGCAGTGCGCAATGTCTCGGGGCCGCAGTCGAGCAGGAACGTGTCGACCAGGGCCGAGGTCTGGGCCCGCACCTCGCCCGCCGTACGGGCTGAAGTGCAGGAGGCGCAGGTGCAGAACGGGTTGGGCCATCCGTCGGCCGAGCCCGTGCCCAGCACCCGGATGCCCAGCACCCGGATGCTCATCGCTCGAACCTCACGTCGGGATTGAAGGCGGCCAGCCGGGAGACGCGTCTCAGTGCGCGCAGCAGGGGAGTGCCGACGAGCAGGACCAGGAGGAAGGTGAAGATGCCGCGGGCCAGGTCCCAGACCACCGACGTGGTCACGTAGTAGCGCGCGTAGGCGGCCAGGTTCGTCGCGGTCGAGGCTCCCTCGGTGAAGCTCAGCCCGTCGCCGTACTGCCCGAACGGCCAGAACCAGAGGTTCATCAAGGCGCCGTAGAGCAGGCCGAGACCGAAGCCGAGCACGGCCAGGGTGACCACCTCGAAGCGGCCCTGCCGACGAGGCAGGCATCCGGACAGGAAGCCGACCCAGCCCGCGGCCATCATCTGGAACGGCAGCCAGGGACCGACCCCTCCGGTGATCAGGGCGCCGATGAACAGGGACAGGCAGCCCTGCACGAAACCGAACCCGCGGCCGAAGACCCGGCCGCCGAGCATGATCAGCGCGAAGCTCGGCTCGAGTCCGGCGACGCCGGGGGAGAGCGCACGCAGTGCGCCACCGACCGCGGAGAGCATGCCCAGCAGGGCGATCGCCTTCGAGTCGATGCCGCCGGCGTTGAGCTCGGCCAGCACGATGGCGGCCAGCAGCGGCAGGATCAAGGCGAAGATCCACGGCGCGTCGTTGCCGTGCGAGGACGCCTCGACCCCGCCGCCCGGCTGGAAGATGAACGGCCAGCCGAACGCGCCGAGCGTGACGATGCTGGCCAGCATCAGCGCGACGGCTGCGGAGGCGTGCACCCGGACCGCGGTGACGTCACTCATGCCTGCCCCAGCGCGGTGGCCACGTCGTGCACGGTCAGCCAGGGCTGCGGGGCCATCACCTTCGCCACCTGGGGGGCGAACGCGGGGGAGGAGACCACCACGTCGGGGGCGGCGCCGTCGGCCACGATCTCGCCGTCGGCGAGTACGACGACCCGCGAGGCGACCTCGGCGACCAGCTCGACGTCATGGGTGGCGAACACGACACCGTGTCCGGCGTCGGCCAGCTGGTGCAGCATCTCGACCAGCTGGTGCTTGGCGACGTAGTCCAGCCCGCGGGTCGGTTCGTCGAGCAGGAGGAGGCGCGGCTCTGAGGCGAGCACGATTGCCAGCGCGACGCTCAGCTTCTGGCCCTCGGAGAGGTCGCGCGGATGCTGGTCGTCGGGGATGCCCGGGGCAAGCCGGTCGAGCAGCTTGCGCGTGGTGCCGCCGTCCACTCCGGCATCACGGTCGGCCATCGCACACTCGTCGGCGACCGTCGCCGCATAGAGCAGGTCGGCCGGCACCTGGGGCACCAGGCCGACGTCATCGGCGACGACGCGACCCGATGTCGGCTTGTGCAGGCCGACGACCGTGCGCAGGAGCGTCGACTTGCCGGATCCGTTGCGGCCCATCAGCGCGACGATCTCGCCGGCCTTCACCGTGGCCGTGATGCCGCGGAGGACCGGTCGCCTCGGATAGCCGGCGACCAGGTCGCGCACCACGGCCACGTCGTCCCCGAGGGTCGAGGCGCGGTGCGCCGGCGGTTGTACGTCGGCCAGCTGCTCGCGCAACGTGACCGAGCGGCGGCGCGCATCACGCACGGTCAGCGGCAGTGGACTCCAGCCGGCCACCCGCCCCAGCTGGACGACCGGCGGCGCGATCGGCGTACGGGCCAGGATGTCGGCGGGCAGGCCTGACTCGACCGGTGAGCCGTTTCCGGGAACGTGGATGATGCGGTCGACGTACTGCACCACCCGTTCGAGCCGGTGCTCGGCCAGCAGCACGGTGATGCCGAGGTCGTGGACGAGTCGTTGCAGGGTGGCGAGGACGTCCTCGGCGCCGAGCGGGTCGAGGGCCGAGGTGGGCTCGTCGAGCACGAGGACGCGCGGGTGAGTGGTGAGCACGGCCCCGATCGCGACCCGTTGCTGCTGCCCGCCGGACAGGTGGGTCAGCGGACGGCCGCGCAGGTCGGCCAGGCCCAGGAGGTCGAGGGTCTCCTCGACGCGCTTGCGCATGGTCGCCGGAGAGATGCCGAGCGACTCCATGCCGTAGGCGAGCTCGTCCTCGACGTTGTCGGTGACGAAGCCGGCGAGCGGATCCTGGCCCACGAAGCCGACCACGTCGGCCAGGTCTCGGGGGCGGTGCGTCGCGGTGTCGCGGCCGTCGACCACGACACGTCCGCGCAGGGTGCCACCGCTGAAGTGCGGCACCAGCCCGTTGACCGCGCGCAACAAGGTCGACTTGCCGCTGCCGGTGCGCCCCATCACCAGTGCCATCTCACCTTCGGGGATGTGCAGGTCGACGTCGGTCAGCGTGGGCGTGGGGGCGCCCGCATAGGTGATCGTGACGTGGTCGAAGACGATCATGCGGCCACCTCGAGATCGCGCTCTCGACGGGAGGGCGGTGGCAACGGCAGCGGTGGCGCGACGAACGCCGGCAGCAGGCCGACCAGGATTCCGGCGCAGGCCAGCATCGGCACCGGCGGCACGTCCGACACCGATGCAAGCACGAGCGTCGTCGGATCGACGCGCACCTGCCAGAACGTCAGCACGGCGGCCGTCAGCCCACTGGCCACGACCAGCAGCTCGGGCAGCGCCCACGGGTCGGGACGGTAGCGGGTGCGGCCGGTGCGCTTCCCGCCGACGACCAGTCCGGCCACTCCGAGGAGGCACCCGACGGCCAGGGCGGGCAGGCCCATCCAGCTGGACGCGGTGCCGTTGAGGATGCCGTAGATGCCCAGGCAGACCCCGACCATGCCGGTGACGACAAGGGCCGAGGTGAGGCGTCGTTGGCGCGGGTCGGAGACCGTCGTGCGTCCGTAGCCACGCGAGTCCATCGCCGCGGCCAGGGCGACCGACCGCTCCAGGGCACCCTCGAGCATCGGCATCGCGAGACGGCCGAAGCGGCGGATCCGCCCTCTGCTGCCGCCGCGCAGTCGCGCCGCGTCGCGCACCCGGCGGGCGTCGGTGGCCAGCTGCGGGGCGAAGGTCAACGCGATGATGCAGGCCACGCCGATCTCATAGAGGGCGGCCGGCACGTAGCGGAGCAGCTGCCGGGCGCTGCCGAGAGCGTTGGCGGCACCGATGCAGCAGAAGATGGCGGCCAGCTGCAGGGCGACGTACAACGCGGTGAGCAGGCCCTCGAGGGTGACTGGCCCACCGAGCTGGATGCCGGTCGAGTCCGGCAGCGGGATCTCGGGCAGCGTGAACATCACGGTCGTGCCCTGGGTGTTGCCCGAGAGCAGGGTCTGGAAGACCAGGTGGATCACGATGACCAGCATCGCGAGTCGGAAGAACAGGGCGTACGACGACGCCCACGGGGTGTCGCCACGTCGGGCCGAGACGACGAACCAGGTGACCGCCATGATCAACAGCAGCGGCACCGGGTTCGTCGTACGACTCGCGGCGGCGGCCAGCCCGATTGCCCACAACCACCACGCGCCCGGGTGCAGGGTACGCGGGTAGGTGATCAGGTGGTGGGGGCGCACGGGGTGTCGATCAGGCGGCTGAGCGGTTGCGACGGCTCAGGTAGAAGCCGCCGGCGAGGAGCACCACGATGAGGCCGCCGACGCCGAGCAGGACGCCGGTGTTGCTGTCGTCCTTGTCGTCATTGGCCTTGGACGAGTCGGAGGCGCCCTTGTCGTCGGAGGACGCGGTGGCGAACTCGACGTTGCCCTCGTCGGCAGGCGTTCCGGCGTCGGCCTTCTCGTCGGCGCAACCCGTGGCGGGGTAGCCGCTGATGCCGCACAGCAGCGGGCCGAACGACGACTTCTTGGTGCGCAGGTCGGGCGCTACTGCTTGGAGGGTCTGCAGGCCGTTGGCCTTCTCGGGCACGACGGCACACAGCGCCTCGGGCTGGGGGACCTCGGCGCCGTTGGCGTCGGCCTCGACGCCGTAGTCGATCAGCACGGCCACGCGCTTCTCGCCGGCAGCGGCCTCCTTGTCGCCGCAGACCGAGTCGAAGTTGACCGTCGCGAGGTCGGCGCGCGGGAGGTTGGGCTTCTTGAAGTCCGCCGGGGCTGCGTAGCGGTAGCCCTCGACGGAACCGTCGGCCGGCGTGGCCCCGGCCGGTCCGGTCTCCTGGGTGACGAAGGCACCGTCGGTCACCGTGTAGTAGGCCCAGTAGCGGTAGACGTCGGCGGCGTGGGCGCTGCCGGGCGTGGCAGCGATGACCAGTCCGGCAAGGAACAGCGAGATCGCGGTGGCGATCGAGGAGCGGAGCGAACGCATGGGCGGGAGCCCTTCTTGATGAGTGGGGCACACGGAGCTGAACCGGACCCGGAGCGTCCGGCTCCCGATCCGCAGACCTCGACGGGTGGAGCCACCATCCCGTCCGGTGTTCCGGCTTTACGGCTGCGGGTCAGCGCCGGACTCTCACCGGCTTCCCCAGAGCGGGACGTGCAGTACGACGCGTTGCCGCGGGGTACCACGCCGAAATCTGCCACCGCCGCCCCCGTTCGTCAAAGATGGTCCGGCTAGTCTCACCCCATGGCAAACGTTCCCGAAGAGCCGCCGACCTTCAAGCCGAGCCCCCAGCCGCCCACTCCGTGGGTCTGGCGACTCGAGGACGCCGCGGGCGCCGTGGTGGAGATCACCGGCGACCTGGCCGGCCAGACGTTCTCCAGCCAGGCGGACGCGGAGTCGTGGGTGGGGGAGTTCTACGCGGAGCTGGCCGCCGAGGGTGTCGACGCGGTGACCCTGTTCGAGGCCGAGCGTGAGGTCTACGGCCCGATGTCACTGCACGCCTGACCCTGCACGTCTGACGCGGTGCTGGTGCCCTGACTGTTTGGCGACACGCCGTACGGCGTTGGCCTGCGCGGGGTACAGGGAAGTTAAAGTGCAGAAATAGGTGAAGGGCCCTCGCAAGTATGAGTTGCAAGGGCCCTTCGTTTGACCGGTACCGGTGACGCAAACCGATCGACAGTCCTTTGTGTCCGGCCCCAGTGACTTCGTCACCCAGTCACTGCGTCGAGTTGCCCCGACGTGTGAACCTTGCTTCCGGACTGTCCCGCTCTTCCCGGAGGAAGTGCGTAGGCACAGTTCTATGTCGTGTGACCCGCGCCACGCAAGGGTTTCCGGGAACATTCCCTTGGTTCTACAGGTAATGCGCGTGTCGTCCACAGAAGCGGTGTGGGTTGTCCACAGATTCCCGACGTCCCTCCACAGGCAGCCTGTCGGCTGCGGTCGAACTCACGACGGGTCGGCACGAACCGGCGACTGGTCAGCGGGCCAGGGCCAGCAGTGCGTCGAGGACCTGCTCGCCGTGCTCGCGCTCGGCGGCGGTGGTGCCACCGGGCGGCAGGTCGGCCCGCGGGAGGGGTGCGACCTCCCCGGGGAGTACGACGCGGTGGCCGGCCTTCGGGTGGAAGACGTACGTCGTGTCCTGGCCGTGCCGGGACCGGCGCGAGACGATCTCCTCGCAGAACCGGCTCGCCGGCCAGACCCGGTCGTCCCCTCCGGCAGCGACGAGCACGTCGGCGTCGATCTTCTCGACCGGGATGGTGACCTCGTCACGCTGCCCGTTCAGCTCGGCCAGGCTGGCCTCGTGCAGGGCACACGTGTCGGCGAGGTCGCGTCCGGCCTGCTCGACGTACGGCACCCCGGGCAGGGGTTCGCCGTGCCAGGTCCACTTGGCATCGTGCACCGGCCGGTCATCGACCATGTCCGAGGTCTCCCACACGACGGAGGTGGGAGAGAGCGCCACGACAGCGGAGATGCGGATGTCGCGGATCGCCAGCAGCAGTGCGGCCTCCGCGCCGAACGACGTACCCAGGACGCCGATGCGCCGGGCCTGCCCGGCGAGCCGGTCGAGCGGCTCCCGGAAGGTCTCCAGGGGGATGCGGCGGGGTGTGGCGGGCTGGCCGGGGCCGCCGAACCACTGGACCGGTTCGGCGGCGATGCCGTGGGAGCGGAGCACCTCGCACCGCTGCGTCTCGAGACGTCCGGAGGATCCGGAAAGGACCAGTAGTCCGAGTTCGGTGTGGGTCACCCATCCATGGAAGCACGCGTCGTAGGCTGCAGGCGTGCAGGCATACCTCGATCTGGTCCAACGTGTCCTCGACGACGGCGTCGAGAAGGACGACCGCACCGGCACCGGCACTCGCAGCGTCTTCGGGCACCAGATGCGCTTCGACCTCTCCGCCGGCTTCCCGATGGTGACCACGAAGAAGATCCACACCCGTTCGGTGTTCGCCGAGCTGCTGTGGTTCCTGCGTGGCGACACCAACGTGAAGTGGCTCCAGGACCGCGGCGTCACGATCTGGGACGAGTGGGCCGACGACAACGGTGACCTCGGTCCGGTCTACGGCTACCAGTGGCGCTCCTGGCCCACGCCCGACGGCCACCACGTCGACCAGATCAAGCAGGTCATCGACCAGATCCGCACCAACCCCGACTCCCGCCGCCACATCGTCTCCGCGTGGAACGTCGCCGACATCCCCGAGATGGCGCTGGCGCCGTGCCACACGATGTTCCAGTTCTACGTCGCCCCTCAGGACGACGGGCCGGGCCGGCTGAGCTGCCAGCTCTACCAGCGCAGCGCCGACGTCTTCCTGGGCGTGCCGTTCAACATCGCCTCCTACGCCCTCCTCACCCACATGGTGGCCCAGGTGGCCGGGCTCGAGGTCGGCGACTTCGTGCACACCCTCGGCGACGCGCACCTCTACTCCAACCACCTCGACCAGGCCCGCCTGCAGCTGACCCGCGAGCCGCGCGCGCTGCCGACGCTGCACCTCGACCGCTCGGTGACCGAGATCGACGGGTTCGACCTCGACCACATCTCGATCGAGGGCTACGACCCGCACCCGGGCATCAAGGCCCCCATCGCCGTATGACGCGACGTCACCCTCGCCGAGCAGCTCACACACGAGCCGTGGATTCTTGATGCGCGAACCGGCAGTTCTTGATGCGCCAACCGTGGATCCTTGCGGTGCCGACCGGCGCGTGGTCATGGTGGCGGCGTACGCCGGCAACCGGGTGATCGGCAACAAGGGCGAGATCCCGTGGCGCATCCCCGAGGACTTCGCGCACTTCAAGCGGGTCACCCTCGGCCACACCCTGGTGATGGGGCGGGCGACGTACGACTCGATCGGCCGGCCACTGCCGGGGCGTACGACGATCGTGGTCACCCGCGATCGTGACTGGACCGCCGGCGAGTACGCCGACCAGGTGCTGGTCGCGCACTCGCTCGAGGAAGCCCTGGCCCTGGCCGCCGGCCAACCCGGCCACACCGTGATCGCAGGCGGCACCCAGATCTACGAGCAGGCGATGCCGCTGGCCACCCATCAGGTGCTCACCGAGATCGACCTCGAGCCCGAGGGCGACGCACACTTCCCCGACTTCGACCCGGGCGAGTGGGCCGAGAAGGAGCGGGTCCCCGGACCCGGGCTCGACTGGGTCTGGTGGGAACGCATCGCTCCTCCGCCCACGATCGAGGTGGCGGCGGTCGCCTTCGTCCGGAACCGGCAGGTGCTCACCGTCCGCAAGCGCGGCACCGACAGGTTCATGCTGGTGGGCGGCAAGTTCGAGCCGGGGGAGGCGCCGATTGATGCCGCCCGTCGTGAGGCGGAGGAGGAGGTCGGACTCCGGCCCGGCGAGCTGCTTCCGCTCGGCAGCTTTCTCGCGCTGGCCGCCAACGAGCCCGGTCACCTTGTGCAGTCCGACGCGTTCCTGACCACGCCTGACGCCGAACCGGTGATCGCCTCCGAGATCGAGGAGATGCGCTGGATGGGCCTCGACGACGCGTACGACGACCTCGCGCCGCTGCTGGAGCACCACGTGCTGCCGTTGCTGCGCGAACGCTTCCCGGCCTGAGCGCGCCACGTCCGTTGGGGCACGCATGACAGGGTGAACGCATGGAACTCCGTGTCTTCACCGAACCCCAGCAGGGCGCGACGTACGACGACCTCCTGAAGGTCGCCCTGGCCGCAGAGCGACTCGGCTTCGGAGCGTTCTTCCGCTCGGACCACTACCTCGGCATGGGCACCGAGGGCCTGCCCGGGTCCACCGACGCGTGGACCACGCTGGCCGGCCTCGCCCGCGAGACCACGACCATCCGGCTCGGCACCCTGATGACGTCGGCGACGTTCCGGCACCCCGGCCCGTTGGCGGTCCAGGTGGCGCAGGTCGACCAGATGAGCCGAGGGCGGGTCGAGCTCGGCATCGGTGCCGGCTGGTTCGAGGCCGAGCACTCGGCGTACGGCATTCCGTTCCCGTCGACGAAGGAGCGGTTCGACCGCTTCGAGGAACAGCTGGCGATCATCACCGGCCTGTGGGCGACGCCCGTGGGGGAGCGGTTCTCGTACGACGGCGCCACCTGGCCGATCACCGACTCCCCGGCGCTGCCCAAGCCCGCGCAGGCGAAGCCGCCGGTGCTGATCGGCGGCCTCGGCAAGCGTCGTACGCCGGAGCTGGCCGCGCGCTACGCCGACGAGTTCAACCTGCCGTTCGTCGACGAGGAGACCACCGCGACCCAGTTCGGCCGCGTCCGGGCAGCGTGCGAGGCGATCGACCGCGACCCCGCTTCGCTGCATTGGTCCAACGCGCTGGTGCTCTGCGTGGGCCGCGACGAGGCCGAGATCAAGCGCCGGGCCGAGGCGATCGGTCGCGAGCCCGACGAGCTCCGTGAGAACGGCCTGGCCGGCACGCCTGACGAGGCGATCGCCAAGATCAAGCGCTTCGAGGCGCTCGGCGCGGAGCGGATCTACCTGCAGGTGCTGGACCTGGCCGACCTCGACCACCTGGAGGTCGTGGCCGCCGAGGTCATGCCGCACGTCTGAGGTCTCGGAGACCAGCCTCACGTCCCATGGCGGTCGGGTCGTGCGTGGAGTCCGGGCCGGGGAGCGATAGCCTGTCCCCATGACCTCCGCTGCCCCCGACGCGCCCTTCGGTCGCGTGCTCACCGCGATGGCCACTGCGTTCCACGACGACGACTCCGTCGACTTCGAGGGCACCCAGAAGATCGCCAAGCACCTGGTCGACAACGGCCACGACGGCATCGTGGTCTCCGGCACCACCGGCGAGTCGCCGACGACCACGGTCGAGGAGGACGGCCACATCCTGGCGGCGGTCCGTGACGCGGTCGGAGCCGACATCAAGCTGGTGGCGGGCGTCGGCACCAACACCACCGTGCACTCGATCGAGCTGGCCAAGCAGGCCGAGAAGAACGGCGCCGACGGCCTGTTGCTGGTCACCCCCTACTACAACAAGCCGTCCCAGAAGGGCGTGCTGCACCACTTCACGCAGGTGGCCACGGCCACCGACGTGCCGGTGATGCTGTACGACGTCCCGGGTCGCACCGCCACCCAGATTGCCCTCGAAACCTATGCTGAGGCGATCAAGATCAAGTCGGTCATCGCGGTGAAGGACGCGGTCGGTGACTTCGCACGCGGCGTACGCCTGCGCGAGCTCGGCTACGCGGTCTACTCCGGCGACGACATCGCCAACCTCGGCTGGTTGGCCCATGGCGCCGTCGGCGTCGTCTCGGTCGTCGCTCACGCTGCCGGCAACGAGACCAGGGCCCTGGTCGACGCCTACCTGGCCGGCGACACGGCTGAGGCCCTCACCATCTTCACGCGCCTGCTCCCCGCGATCGACGCCGTCATGGGCGTCCCCAACTACGGAGCGACCACCGCCAAGGCAGCACTTCAGCTGCTCGGCGTCATCGACAACCGGCATGTCCGCAGCCCCCTCGTCGAACTCGACGACGACGAAGTCGCCGCACTTCGCACCGGGCTCGCGGCCTCCGGTCTCATCTGAGGAGCACCCTTTGAGCCATCCGCACCCCGAGCTCTCCGCACCGCACGACCTGCCGGAGGGTGGACTGCGGATCACCCCGCTGGGCGGCCTCGGCGAGGTCGGACGCAACATGACGGTCTTCGAGTACGACGGCCGCCTGTTGATCGTCGACTGTGGCGTCCTGTTCCCCGAGGACCACCACCCCGGCGTCGACCTGATCCTGCCCGACTTCGAGTCCATCCGTGACCGCCTCGACCAGGTCGAGGCGCTCGTGCTGACCCATGGCCACGAGGACCACATCGGTGCCACGCCGTACCTCCTCCGCGAACGCGGCGACATCCCGCTGGTCGGCTCCGAGCTGACCCTGGCGCTGCTCGGCTCGAAGCTGCGCGAGCACCGCCTCCGCGAGACGGTGCACCACGTGGTCAAGGAGGGCGACACGATCACCTTCGGGCCCTTCGACCTCGAGTTCGTCGCGGTCAACCACTCCATCCCCGACGCGCTCGCCGTGGCGATCCGCACCGGCGCCGGCCTCGTGCTGCACACCGGCGACTTCAAGATGGACCAGCTGCCGCTCGACGGCCGGATCACCGACCTCAACGCGTTCGCCCGGCTCGGTGACGAGGGCGTCGACCTCTTCATGACCGACTCGACCAACGCCGAGGTGCCCGGCTTCACGACGACCGAGAAGAGCATCGGGCCGGTGCTCGACAGCGTCTTCCACAAGTCGCGCGACCAGCGCATCATCGTGGCATGCTTCGCCTCCCACATCCACCGGGTGCAGCAGGTGCTCGACGCCGCGGTGGCCCACGGCCGCAAGGTCGCGTACGTCGGCCGCTCGATGGTGCGCAACATGGCGATCGCCAAGGAGCTCGGCTACCTCAAGGTGCCGCCGGGTGTGATCGTCGACGCCAAGGAGCTGGCCGACCTCGCACCGCACAAGCAGGTGCTGATCTCGACCGGCTCCCAGGGCGAACCGCTGAGTGCCCTGTCGCGGATCGCCCAGCGCAACCACAACTTCGTGCACATCGAGGAGGGCGACACCGTCGTCCTGGCCTCGTCGCTGATCCCCGGCAACGAGAACGCTGTCTACCGGGTGATCAACGGACTCGCCCGGTGGGGCGCCAACGTCGTGCACAAGGGCAACGCCCTCGTCCACGTCAGCGGCCACGCCAGCGCCGGCGAGCTGCTCTACTGCTACAACATCGTGAAGCCGAAGAACGTGCTGCCGATCCACGGCGAGATCCGGCACATGCGCGCCAACGCCGCCCTGGCCCGTGAGACCGGCGTCGAGAACGTCGTCATCGCCGAGGACGGCGTCGTGGTCGACCTGATCGACGGCAAGGCCGAGATCGCCGGCAAGGTGCCGTGCGGCTACGTCTTCGTCGACGGCACGTCGGTGGGCGACATCACCGAGTCGTCGCTCAAGGACCGCCGCATCCTCGGCGAGGAGGGCTTCATCTCGGTGATCGTGGTCGTCGACTCGCAGTCCGGCAAGGTGGTCAGCGGCCCCGAGATCCACGCGCGTGGCTTCGCCGAGGACGACTCGACGTTCGACGCGATCAAGAAGCCGATCATCGACGCGCTCGACAAGGCGATGGCCGAGGGCGTCAACGACAGCCACCAGCTGCAGCAGTCGATCCGCCGGGTCATCGGACGTTGGGTGAGCAACAAGCACCGCCGCCGTCCGATGATCGTCCCGGTCGTCATCGAGGCCTGACCCGCGTCGTCAGGACGTCCTGCGTCGTGGTTGCCCCGGGAGCCGCAACGCAGGACGTCCCGAGCTCCGTCCTGCGTTTCGCCCTGGGTCAGAGCGCGCGCTGGTAGCGGATGAACCCGCGGTTCTCGGCCACCTTGTCGTAGAGCAGCCGCGCCGTCGCGTTGGTCTCGTGGGTGTGCCAGTAGAGCTTGGCGCAGCCGTGCGCGGAGGCCCACGCGGCGACCGCCTCGATCAGCGCCCGCGCCACACCCTTGCCGCGTACGTCGGAGGCGGTGAAGAGGTCCTTGAGGTAGCAGACGTCGTCACCCCAGGTGTCGGCGTGGGTGAGGAAGTGCGTGATGCCGACCAGCCGTCCGTCGATCCGCGCACCGAGGGCATGCAAGGTGTCGTCCGCGGCGAACGCCTCCCAGTTGCGGTCGTAGACCTGCTGGGGCAACGCCGACTCGTAGAACTCGAGGTAGCCGGTGAACAGGGACTCCCACTGGACGCGGTCTCCCGCCTCCAGGGGTCCGACGGTGACGCTCATGCCTTCTCTCCTTCGGCCAGCAGAGCGGTTGCGGGAAACACCAGGTCGTCGCCGTCGAGCAGGTCGCGGCTGAGGTCGTCGTACGACGCGCGCAAGCGGGCACGCGCCTCGTCAGGTTGTGACTGCACGGTCCTGCCGATGACGCCGATGCCGGCCTCGATCCCGCGCCAGAAGTCGTCGGGGTGGATTCGCCAGCGGATCGCGACCTCGGTGACGGAGGCATCGGCCAGGCCGGCGTCGTCGCAGAGCGCGGCGACGCCTTCAGGGGAGCGCTCGAAGTCGAGGTGCGGCGGCAACATGTCGGAGGGCGGGGGAGTCACCCCTGCCTCCGCCAGCACACGGGCGAACAGCTCGGCCTGGGCCGTGGGGTGCGAGGGCCACACGGTGAAGAGCACCCGGCCGCCGGGTCGCGCGACGCGCGCCAGCTCCGCCACTCCGGCGCGCGGATCGCCCACGTGGTTGATCACGAAGTTGGCGATCACGACGTCGAACAGCCCGGTCCGGAACGGCAACTCCGGCAGCCCGGCACGAATCAGGTCGGTGCCGTCGGGCAGGGCGTCCCGTGCGATCGCCAGCATGTCCGCGTCCGGCTCCGTGGCGGTCAGCCGGACGCCGGTCTCGACGAGCCGGGCCGACAACAGGCCGGTGCCTGCTCCCACCTCGAGCACGTCGCAGGCACCTGGGACGGCCGCGCGCTCGAGGACGGACGGGATGGTGCCGGCGCAGTAGTGCGCGAACGTGTCGGCGTAGGCGCCGGCCAGGCCGGACCAGTGGCGGGATCCGCGGGTGTCGGTGGTCATCGGCGCCACCCTAGTGCCCTCCAGCGGTGGCCCTGCGTCGTTCAACGGCACTGTCACGACGCTGGGCCACCGCTGGAGCGCTCAGCCGGCCACCCCGACGGGCGCCTCGGCCGCATCGCCCAACCGCACGACGTGGTCCATCGCGTCGAGGCCCACGGTGTCGTGGGTGATCCAGACCAGGCTGCGGCCGGTGTTGGCGGCCAGCAGGTCGGCGGCCACGGCCCGTGCGGTCGCGGTGTCGAGGTGAGCCGTCGGCTCGTCGAGCACCAGCACGTCGCGGCGGGCGAGGACCGCACGGGCCAGGCCGATCCGGGCGCGCTCGCCACCGGAGACCTCGACCCCGCTGTCACCGATGCGGGTGTGCAGGCCGTCGGGGAGGGTGTCGATCCAGTCGCCCAGGTGGGCCGCGCGCAGGGCCAGCTCGACCTCCAGGTCAGTGGCTGCCGGCTCGGCCAGGCGCACGTTCTCGACGACCGTGGACCCGAACAGGTACGGATCGTCGTCCAGCAGGCCGACCACCCGGCGTACGTCGTCCCCGGCGAGGTCGGCGACTCGGACCCCGTCGATCGTGTGCGTGCCGGCGGTGACCGGCAGCAGCTTCATCAGCGCGAGGGCCAGGGTCGACTTGCCGGAGCCCGAGGGGCCGGTGACGCCGACCAGTGCACCGGGTGGGAGGTCGAGGGACAGGTGTCGTACGGCGTCCACGCCCTCCTGCCAGGAGATCGAGGCGTCGGCGAGGGTGATGGTGTGCGGCGACTGCGGAAGTGGCGCGGCGACCTCGGGGTCGGCGACGGCCGGCGGCGTGGCGGTGAGTGCTGCGAGGCGCTGCTCGGCGGCCCGGGTGCGCACCCAGAGCGCCCCGGCGTCGGCCAGCGGCGACGTCACCTCGGCGAGCGCCAGGGGGAGGAGCATGAGCAGGGCCAGCATCGGGCTGCTCAGCCGGCCCTCGGCCATCGCCGGGGAACCCACGACGGCCACGGCCACCGTGCCGAGACCGGCGCTGAGCAGGGCGATCGAGCGGCCGGATGCCACGCCAGTGGCGCTGGCCCTTGAGTGCCGGTCGAGGTGCCTCGCGGCACGGTCGACGTGGTCCAGGGTCGTCGTGCCTGCACCCCAGAGCACGAGCTGCCGAGCCGAGCCGACCACGTCGGACGCGCGACGGCCTACGTCGGCGCGCGCCTCGACGAAGCCTGGCTCGTGCCGTCTGGCACCGGCCCAGCCGATGACGAGTGCGCCGGTGCCACCGATGAGTGCCACGGCCAGCACCGGCGCCACGGCGCGTGGCAGCACGACCCAGGTGAGCATCCCGGACAACGCCGAGACACCCAGCCAGGTGGCCAGAGGCAGACGGACCCGGAGCAGGTGGTCGAGGCGCGCGTCGACGTCGTCGACGACCCCGGTGAGCACGTCGCCGTGTCGGCCCAGTCGGCCGGGGACGAGCGGGATGAGCTGCTCGAAGATGCTGGCCCTCCTGGTGGCCAGGGTGCGTAGGGCGAGGTCGTGGCCCAGCAGGCGCTCGACGTAGCGCAGGGCCGGACGGGCCAGGCCGAACGTGCGGACTCCGACGATCGCGACGGTCAGCATCAGGACCGGCGGCTGCTCGGCGCTGCGGGCGATCAGCCAGCCGGCCGTGGCGGTCAACGCGACACCGGACGCCGCGGCCAGCGTGGCCAGGACGACCACGAGCGCCCACCTGAGCGCAGTGGGCACGGGGATGCGTGTGGACCAGCCGGCAGCCTCGGCCGGAGCAACGGGCTCGACGGGCCCGGCGGGTTCGACCCCCGACGAGACGCGTCGACGTGTCGCCAGTTCGCATCGACCCGTCGCCAGTTCGGCCGCCCTCACTCGACCGAGCGGCCCGAGGTCGATGACCTGGTCGGCAATGTCGACCACCGCATCCTTGTGCGCGACGACGATCACCGTGCTGGTCTCGGCAAGCAGACGGATCACGTCGAGCATCGTGCGCTCGGTGTGCGCGTCAAGATGCGCGGTCGGTTCGTCGAGCACGACGTACGGCCGCGCAGCGAGGACCACCCGGGCCAGCCCGAGCCGCGCGCGCTGTCCGGCGGAGAGCCCGAGGCCCTCCTCGCCGAGCCGTGTCCCGAGTCCGTCGGGCAGGTCCGCGACGAACTCTGCGAGGTCGACGGCGGCGAGTGCGGCGTACAGGTCTGCGTCGCTGGCCTCGGGCCGGCCGATGCGCAGGTTGGCCGAGATCGTGTCGGCGAACAGCCACGGGCGCTGTGGCAGGTGGGCGACGCGACCGCGCCACGCCGTACGGTCGACCGCCGACAGGTCGTCGGCGCCGACCCGCACCATGCCACCGGAGAGTGGCAGTTCGCCGAGCAGCGCCTGCACCAGCGTGCTCTTGCCGCAGCCCGAGGGCCCGACGATCGCGGTGATCGTTCCCGGCAGCAGGCGGGCGGTCAGGCCGCGCACGATCGGGTCGTGGTCGGGCCAGGCCAGCGCGACCTCGTCGAGCCGGATGGTCCGGGGCGAGCCATCAAGAATTGCCGGTTCGGGCATCAAGAATCCACGGTTCGCGGCACAAGAATTGACGGTTCGTGTGAGAGAGGAGATGGCGTCGAAGGTGGCGGTGCCCTCGGCGGCGGCGTGGTACTCGGCGCCGACGCGACGCAGCGGCCAGTAGGCCTCCGGCGCCAGGAGGAGTACGACGAGCGCGGTCCGGAGGTCCATCGACCCACCGGCGAGACGCAGCCCGACGCTGACGGCGACCAGCGCCACCGAGATGGTCGCGATCAGCTCGAGGGCGGCCGACGAGGTGAAGGCCAGCTTGAGCGTGTCTGCCGAGGTGCGCCGGTAGCGCTCGGTCACGGCGCGGATCTGCGGCACCTGTGCGGAGGCCCGGCGGTGCGCGACCAGCGTGGGCAGTCCGCGCACCACGTCGAGGAAGTGACCGGCAAGGGTGCCCAGCGCCTGCCACTGCCGGTCGGCCCTGTCGCGGGTGGTGAGACCGATCAGGATCGCGAAGACCGGGAGCAGCGGCAGGGTGAGCAGCACGATCAGCGCGCTGAGCAGGTCCTGCGTGGCGATGGCGGCAAGGGTCAGCACCGGCAGCACGGCGGCCAGCACCAAGGCCGGCAGGTAGCGGGTGAGGTAGGGCTCGACGGCGCTCACGCCGCGGGTGGCCAGGGTGGTGAGCTCGCCGCGACGTCGCCGGCCGAGATCACTCGGCGACAGGCGCAGGGTCGCCTCGAGGACCAGGCGCCGCAACCGGTTGCCCACCCGACCGGCGGCCCGGCTCGCCGCCGTGTCGACCAGCAGGCCGACGACGGCTCGGGCGGTCGTGATGCCCGCGAACCACCAGGCAGCCCGGTGCCAACCCTCACCCGACGGGGAGGCGAGGACCCCGGCGACCAGGGCGGCACCCGCGAACGCCTGCGCCACGACGAGGGCGCCGCCGAGCGCACTGGCACCCACGACCACCGCCAGCGGCAGCCGGGCCGGACGCAGGTGGGGCAGGACCCGCGGATCGAGTGGCCTCACGACGCGGCCGCCTCGGGAGCCGGTGTCGGGATGTGGTGCACCGCGATCCGCTTGCGGAACACCCAGTAGCTCCACGCCTGGTAGCCGATCACCAGCGGCGTGAACATCACCGCGACCCACGTCATCACCTTCAGGGTGTACGCCGTGGCCGCCGCGTTCGTCGACGTGAGGGAGAACGCGGCGTCGGTGCTCGAGGGCATCACGTCGGGGAAGAGCGCCAGGAACAATCCGGTCACCGCGAGGCCGATGGTGACGAAGGTGCCCGTGAACGCCCAGCCCTCGCGGCCGCGAGCCGCCGCCACCAGTGCCGCCAGCAACGTGAGGGCCGCGACGGCGAAGGCGACCGCGCTGCCCGTCGTACCGCTCAACGACTGGGCCCAGAGCATGAACACGACGGCGACGACGGCTGCGCCCGCACCGAGGCGGCAGGCGAGCGCCCGCGCCCGGTGCCGGATCTCGCCGTCGGTCTTGAGCGCCACGAACATCGCGCCGTGGGTCAGGAAGAGCAGGGTGGTGGTCAACCCGCCGAGAAGGCCGAACGGGTTGAGCAGGGTCAGCACGGATCCGGTGAACTCGTGGTCGGCGTCCAGCGGCACACCGCGCAGGATGTTCGCGAACGCGACACCCCACACGAATGCCGGCACCAGCGAGCCGTAGATGATCGCCCGGTCCCAGTTGGCCTTCCACTGCGCCTCCGGCCGCTTGTGGCGGTACTCGAAGGCCAGTCCGCGCACGATCAGCGCCACGAGAATCACCAGCAGGGGCAGGTAGAACCCGCTGAACATCGTCGCGTACCACTCCGGGAACGCGGCAAACGTGGCGCCGCCGGCGACCAGCACCCACACCTCGTTGCCGTCCCAGACCGGGCCGATCGTGTTGATCATGACCCGGCGCTCGGTGTCGTTGCGGGCCAGCACCGGCAGCAGCATGCCAACGCCGAAGTCGAAGCCCTCGAGGGTGAAGTAGCCGAGCCACAGGACGGCGATCAGGATGAACCAGACGGTGGTGAGTTCCATGGTCGTCTCCTAGTAGGCGAACGTCAGGGGTGCGTCGTCGTCGGAGCCGTCGGAACCGCTCGACGGTCCGCGCAGGCTCGGGTCCGGTGGCTCGACGAACGGCTCGGCGCCGGCCTTGGCGTACTTGACCAGCAACCCGAACTCGATCACCGCCAGCACTGCGTAGAGCGAGGTCAGCACGATCACCGAGGTCAGCGCCTCGCCGACCGAGACACCGGGGGAGACCGCGTTGTCGACGGTCATCAACCCGTAGACCACCCAGGGCTGGCGGCCCATCTCGGTGAAGATCCAGCCGAAGGAGTTGCCGAAGACGGCCAGGAACGGCAGCGACAGCGCAAGCACGCCCCACCACTTCGAACGCGGACGTCGTCCGCCACGCATGACCCAGAGCAGCAGGGCGGCGCCGGCGGCAGCCGACATGCCGAGCCCGATCATGAAGCGGAACGACCAGTAGGTCACCGGGATCACCGGCACGTAGTCCTCCGGGTGGTAGTACGTCGCACCGGGGTCGGTGCCGTATTGCTCGGCGTACTTCTCGCGCAGCGGGTTGATCCCCTCGACCTTGCCGTCGAACGTGCCGGTGCCGAGGAACGAGAGCAGGCAGGGCACGGTGACCGCGAACTTCTCGTGGCGGCCGTCCGGCGTACCGACGGTGAAGACCGAGAACGGCGCGCACGACTCGGAGGTCTCGTAGAGCCCCTCGGCGGCGGCCATCTTCATCGGCTGCACCTCGGTCATCACCTTGCCCTGCAGGTCGCCGGTGATCGCCACGCCGACCCCGGCGACGAGGACGATCCACGCACTGATGCGCGCGCCCGTGAGGTAGACCGGCCGGTCCTCGTCCGGCGTACGGCGGCGCAGGTAGAGCCACGCGGAGATGCCCAGCACGAACGCGCCACCGGTCAGGTAGCAGGCGGTGATCACGTGCGGGAACGCGACCACCTGGACCTTGTTGAACATCACCGCCCAGAAGTCGGTGAGCTCCGCGCGACCCGTTTCGGGGTTGTAGGTGTGGCCGACCGGGTGCTGCATCCACGAGTTGGCGGCCAGGATGAAGTACGACGACAGCAGGGTGCCGATGTGCACGATCCACATGCAGGCGGCGTGCATCCAGCGGGGGAGCTTGTCCCAGCCGAAGATCCACAGGCCAAGGAACGTCGACTCCAGGAAGAAGGCGAGCAGTCCCTCGATGGCCAGGAACGAGCCGAACACGTCACCGACGAAGCGCGAGTAGTCCGACCAGTTCATCCCGAACTGGAACTCCTGGACGATGCCGGTCACGACGCCGATCGCGAAGTTGATCAGGAAGAGCTTGCCGAAGAACTTCGTCAGCCGCAGGTACGTCGGGTTGTTCGTGCGGATCCACATCGTCTCGAAGATCGCGATCATCGCGGAGAGACCGATCGTGATCGGCACGAACAGGAAGTGGTAGACGGTGATGATTCCGAACTGCCAGCGTGCGATGTCGACGACGTCCATGCGGGTGACTCCCTGTTCTACGACAACGAGTAGTAGGTACTACCGAGCGTAGTACGCCTGGCGCCGTAGGTACAATCGATTCCATGCCCGCAGCGAAACGACGCGCCGTCGCCCGCCCCACGTCCGGCGAACCCTCACGCCAGCGCCAGGCCTCCCGGCCGTCTTCACGGTTGGGTGACCTCGAGCGTGCGGTGATGGAGGTGCTGTGGTCGCGACCCGAGCAGGAGTCGTGCACCGTGCGCGAGGTGCACGCCGAGCTCGCCGGCACTCGCGACATCGCCTACACGACCGTGATGACCGTGCTCGACCGGCTGGCCAAGAAGGACGTCGTGCACCAGGAGCGTGACGGTCGGGCCTACCGCTACCGCGCTGCCGCGTCCCGGGGCAGCATGACTGCCGAGCTGATGCGCGAGACGCTCACCGACTTCGGCCGTGACAGCCGCCAGTCCGCGCTCGTCGCCTTCGTCGAGGAGGCCAGCGCCGACGACATCGCGGCCCTCAAGCAGGCCCTGGCCGAGCTCTCGCGGGTCGACCCGGCCGACTCCTGACATGACCACCCTGGTCCTGGGTGCCCTGGCCGTGCTCCTCGCCGGCCCGGTGCCCTCGCTGATGGCTCGGTGGCACGTGCTGCGTCGCACGCCGCGGGCCGCGATGCTGCTGTGGCAGAGCGTCGCGCTCGGCGCGGTCCTCGCGGCGGTCGGTGCCGGGCTCTCCCTGGTCACCGACCACGCGTGGCGCCAGGAGCCGAGCGTGTTCGGCTTCGTCGTCGCCGGAGTCGCGCTGACCCTCACGGTCATCGTCGTCGGCCGACTGCTGCTCAGCGGACATCAGGTCGGTACGACGCTGCGCGCCCTGCGCCGGCGGCACCGCAGGCAGCTCGACCTGCTGTCGTACGACGGCCCGGGGGCGCGTGTCCTCGAGCACGACGTGCCGGTGGCCTACTGCGTGCCGGGCATGAACGGCGCCCGGGTCGTGGTCTCGGCCGGGGCGCTCGATCGCCTCGAGACCGGCGAGGTGGAGGCGGTGCTGGCCCACGAGCGCGCCCACCTCCGGGCCCGGCACGACCTGGTGCTGGAGGCGTTCAGCGTGCTGCATCGCGCCTTCCCTCGCTGGGTCTCGAGCGAGGCGGCGCTGGCCGAGGTGCAGCTGCTGGCCGAGGTGCTCGCCGATCGTGCGGCGGCCCGGGTCTCCGGTGCCATGCCGTTGGCCCGTGCGTTGGTCGCCCTCGCCGAGGGGCGTGCCCCTGCGGCGGCTCTCGGTGCGTCGGGAGTTGCAGTCGGCGGGAGCTCCGCGGCGAGTGGTTCGAGCCTGGTCACCAGGGTCACGTTGCTGCGCGACGTGGGGGAGCACCGCTTCCAGGCCACGTTGCTCGTGGTGGCCGCGTCCGGCGTGCTCGCCCTGCCGACCGCGTTCGTCGTCGTCCCGTGGTTCAACTCCCTCGCCTGAAATGCCACGTGGCCCCGCCGGACGAATCCGGCGGGGCCACGCGCCAATGCGTCAGGCCGTCATGCGGTCATCGAGTGACCGTGATGACGAAGGCCCTTGCGCCGGCCGCCACGGTCGCCGAACCGGCGTACTTGGCGGTCAGCTTGTTCTTGCCGATCACGAGCTTGGAGCCCGCGACCCTGATCGTCGCCCTTCCGGAGCTCAGCGTGGCCGAGCCGAGCACCTTGGCACCCTTGACGATCGTGACCTTGCCCGTCGGCGAGACACCGGCGGCCTTGACCGTCACCGTGACGGTGCTGGTCTGGGCCTTCCGGATGGTCGACGGCTTGGCCGTCGCGCTGACCACGCCCGTGGCCTTGGCCACCGTCACGTCCAGGGTTGCCGTCGACTCGCTGAAGTTGTCGTCACCGGAGTAGGTGACGGTCAGCGTGTGCTTGCCGACCGACAGGGTCTTGGGCAGGGCGATCGATGCGGCGGCGATGCCGTTGAGCGTGGCGGTGCCGAGCTCGGTGTCGCCCTCGGTGACGGTGACGTCACCGGTGGGGATGTCGTCGCCGATCGAGGTGACGTTGACCTTCACCGAAGCCGCCGTGCCGTACTTCGGCTTGGCCGGCGAGACGGTCGCGGTGATGTCCGCGGCGATCTCGCAGGTGAGCACCTTGATGTCGTCGACGTACCAGCCGTCGACGCCGCCGCAGCCGTCGCGGCCGATCGCGAACTGGAGCTTGACCGAGTCGCCGGCCGAGACACCGGCCGCGGCCAGGTCGATCTGCGACTCGCCCCAGCTGCCGAACGGCGTGCCCGGGTCGGTGCCGGTGAAGCCCGGCTCGCCGGCCAGCGGGTTCGTGTTCTGCTCAGCCACCGTGGAGATCTGCAGGGGACCGTTGAAGGTGAACGCGTCGGCCGGAACCGGCACGAACTCCCCGTCGTTGACACTGATCCGCACGTTGCCGCCGTCGAAGCCGGTCTCCGTCGCGATGTAGTGCTCGAAGGTCATCCGCGGCGCCGAGGCGTCGTCCGGAATCGCGATCGCGTCACTCGTCATGTAGTTCGCACTGGAGATGTCGTTGTCGGCGCAGTCGCCCTGGTCGGGGGTGTTGCCCTTGGCCACCGAGCCGGTGTGGTCACCGCGGTACTCCGAGGTGGTCGCCCAGTCGGCCGGGTCCGGGTAGGGCCCGTTGACGGACTCGCCGGAGAGGGTCCAGCCGTCCATGCCCGACTCGAAGTCCTCGGAGAAGATCTCCTGGGTCTCGAAGCCCTCGCCACACACGGCCGGGGCGTTCGGGTCGAGCAGGGGCTGCCAGCCGCACTGCTCGGTCGGGTCGAGGCGGAACTCGACGGCCTTGGTCATCGCCGCGACCTGTGCGCAGTCGTCGGCGGTGATCTTGTCGTAGTTGACCGTCGAGTCGTTCTCCCGCGTCGAGAGCTTCTTGATCGCCTTGTTGGTCAGGTCGGCGCAGGAGGCCTCGAGCGAGTTGGCGTGGTCGGTGAAGTTGCTCACCGGGGTCTGGTAGACGGTCATCGCCTGGTAGTAGATGGCTGCTGCCTTGTCGAGGCCGAGGCCCTTGACCGTGGTGCCGTTGTAGGTGCCACCGTCGACCAGCAGCGCGTAGCCGTGGTTCACGACGCCCGAGTTGCCGTGGACGCCACCGTTGTCGTCGGTCGAGCAGTGGTACTCGGCGTCGGACACCTTGCCGGGGTCACCGGCGCAGGTCGGCATCCACATGTCGCGGATCGCGCCACCGAAGGCGGTCGACTTCTCACCGACCAGCCAGCGGTAGGACTCGTTGGTCTCGGCCGAGCCGGAGAGGCGGATCGTGCCGTTGACCGGACCGGTTGCACCGCTGATGCGGTTGGCGTCGTCGTGCGAGATGCCGATGACCGGGATCTCGAGGGGTTCCTCTAGTCCGCCACCGGGACCGAACGGGCCGCCACCGGGCGAGTTGCCGATGATGACGCCAGCAGCACCGGCGTCCAGGGCGTTCTGTGCCTTCTGGGTGAACGCGCAGGTGCCGCGGTAGACGAGGGCGAACTTGCCCGACACATCGGCCGCGTTGGTCAGCGACGAGCACCCGTCGTTGGTCGCAGGCCCTTCGGGGTTGGCCTCGTCAGTGGCAACAACGATGTCGTTCGTGAACCCGGTGGTGTCCGGAACGGCTGCCCAGGCTGCCGGACCGGCGAGGCAGATCTTCTTGACGTCGGCCGGGCTGTTGATCACCAGTTGGACGGCGCGCGGACCGTTCTCGGCGCAGAGGCCGACGGTGCGGTGCTTGGTGAGGTCGCCCTCGCCCTCGTCCTCACGGTTGTTGATCAGGTCGACGGTCTCGCCCCAGATGTCGGAGTAGCCCTCGTTGAGCGCACCGGACTGCCACTGGTAGATCAGGCCGTGGGTGTACTCGGTGTAGGCGTGGCCCCACTCGTGGGACACGACGTCGTCGGACGTGACGCCGTCGCAGTAGTTGGTGGTGATGCCATTCCAGTTGGCGTTCGGGCACGCGATGGCGGGGTCGTTGTTGATCGTGCGCATCGTCGCGCCGTTGCCGTCGTAGGAGTCGCGGCCGAAGGAGTTCTTGAAGAACCAGTAGGACTCGCCGGTGGAGCGGACGAGGTTCTCCTGGTCGGTGTTCAACGTGCCGGGGAGGTCGTCGCCTTCCTTCCAGACCAGGGTGAGGTCGCGGTTCGCGTCGGCTTCGTAGAGCTCGCGGTCCAGGGCGTTGTCGACCGTGGAGTAGCGGTTGACGACCTTGCCGGTGTCGGCGTTGAGGAAGACCATGTCGCGCACGTTCTTCTCGTTGGTGACCTCGACCTGGTAGACCAGCTGGCTCTTGCCCTTGACGCCCTGCACCAGGCCGCTTCGGTAGACGAGCAGCGTGGCGGCCTTGGCCTTCACACCCGTGGTGTTCGACTTGCCATCGGACGTCGGCGGCTGCGCCTTGACCAGGGTGACCGCGCGCTTGCCTGCCTCTGCCTCGGTGATCTTGGGGGTCACCGAGAGGTTGAGGTCGGGCACTGCCTCGCCGTTCACGCTGGTGAGGTCGCCACCCTTGTCGACGAACGCCCGGACCAGGGTGCCGAACACGGGCACACCCTTGTACTCCTGGACGTAGGCCACGCTCGTGCCGAGGTCGTTCTTGGCGATGCTGTCGCGGACCAGCTGGCCACGCGGGGCACCGAACGCCTCGGCGTACTTGTCGAGGTAGGCGTCGGCCTTCACGGCCGGTGTGCCGTTCTGGGTCGGCATGAGGTCGCCGCCGCGAGCGGCCCGGACGAAGCCGACCTTGCCGGTGGCGTCTTCAGCGCTGATCTTGGTGGAACCGTCAGCGGTGCTGCGCATCTGCTGGACCAGGGACTTGTCGTCCTGGGCCGGCACGGGTGAGGCGGTGGCGCTGAGCCCTGGGACCGCGGCCAGGCCAGCCCCGACGACGGCTAGGGCGATGCCCTGCCTGAGGAACTTCACGATGGTGCCCTCCAATAGTCATTCCGAGGTCAGGGCGGGGGTGTGCCCATGACCTGCGTCACACTAGAAGTTGTGGCTACCAAGGTCTAGAGCGCACAGAAGATTCCGCATAACGGGTTGGTCACCGTTGAATCTCCCGGACGCCGGACGCTCCCTCCTTCGGCTCGACACAGCGGGGCCCCCGACGGAAGAGGTCCGGCGGGGGCCCGCTGTGCTGGAGAGGGTGTGTCAGTCGGTCCTCCCGGTGGCCGGCTTGATGCCCTTCTGGACCTGGCACAGGGTCACTCGGACGTCGTCGACGTACCAACCGTCGATCCCGCCACAACCGTCGCGGCCGATGTCGAAGCGGATCTGGAACGACCCACCCTTGATCTTCAGCGCCGCCAGGTTGATCTGGGACTGGCCCCAGGACCCGTTCACCACGCCACCGTCGGTGCCGGTGAACCCGTCTTCACCGGCCAGCGGGTTGGTGTTCCCGGCCTCGGCGGTCGCCAGCGTGCTCGGCGCGTTGAACACGTACGCCGACGCGGGGACGACCTTCCAGGCCTTCTTGCCGACCCGGTACTTCACGTTGCCGCCGTCGAAGCCGGTCTCCGTGGCCACGTAGTGGTCGAAGGACAGCTTCTGCCCCGCGAGCTTGCCCTTCGGCAGCGTGATCACCGGGCTGATGATCGAGTCGCGCGTCGAGAAGTCCTGCGCCGACCCGTCGCACTGGCCGCGGTCGTCGGCCACGCCGTACGCCGCGGTGCCGGTGTGGTCAGGTGCCTCGGTGGTGGCCTCCCACGGAGCTCCCGTGGCACCCGGGTAGACCACCTCGGAGTCGGTGTCCCATCCGGCCAGTCCGTCCTCGAAGTCCTCCGACCAGACCGTCACCGTCTCCGCGTCCGCGCCGCACAGCGACGGGGCGTTCGGGTCGAGCAGCGGCTGGAAGTTGCACTGGACCGGCTCCTCGCGGAGCTCGACCGCGGAGGCGACCTGGTCGAACGTGGCGCAGTCGGTCGCGGAGATCACCTGGTCGGACACCGCGGTGGTGTCCGGGTCCGTGCTGAGCTCGTTGATCGGCTGGCCGACCAGGTCGGTGCAGGCCTGGGCCAACGAGTCGGCGTGGTCGGTGAAGTCGGTGGCGGGTGTCTGGTACTCGGCCATGGCGCGGAAGTACACCGCGGCGGCCTTGGTGAGGCCGATTCCGGTCACGCTCACTCCGTTGTACTCGCCACCGTCGACCGTCAGTGCGTAGGCGTGGTTCGGCACACCCGAGTTGCTGTGCACCCCGCCGCCGTCGTCGGTCGCGCAGTAGTACTGCGCGTCAGAGACCTTGCCGGGGTCGCCGTAACAGGTGGGGGACCACATGTCACGGATCGCGCCGCCGAAGGCCGGGCTGTCCTCGCCCATGAGCCAGCGGAAGGAGTCCGAGCGCTCGTCCTGGGCGAGAGACATGGTCACGTTGACCGGGCCGTTGGCCAGGCCGCCCTTGATGATGTTGCCGTCGCTGAGCCGGATGCGCACCGACGGGATCGTGATGGTGTCGTCGACACCGGACATGCCCGACGGTGCTGCCTCCACGTTGTCGGCCACCAGGACACCGGTGGCACCGGCGACCTGGGCGTTCTTGACCTTGATGGTGAACGCGCAGCCGCCTCGGTCGACGAGCGCGATCTTGCCGGCGACGGCGGAGGCGTTGCTCAGCGGGGAGCAGGCGTCGGTCGTCGACGGGCCGGGAGCAGCAGTGTCGTCCAGACCGACCACGACGTCACCGGTGATGCCGGCCTCGGTCAGCTCGGGACCGAACGCCGCCGGCCCGGCCTCGCAGACCTTCGCGATCTCCGCAGGGGAGTTGATCGTCACGACGGTCGGCAGGGGAGAGTGGGTGGAGCACATGTTGTCGGGACGCTTGGTGTCGATGTCGCCCTCGTCCTCGTCCATGCGGTTGTTGATCAGGTCGACGGTCTCGCCCCAGATGTCGGAGTAGGACTCGTTGAGGGCGCCGGGCTGCCACTGGTAGATGAGGCCGTGGGTGTACTCGGTGTAGGCGTGGCCCCACTCGTGGGCGACCACGTCGTCGGAGGTCACCCCGTTGCAGTAGTTGGTGGTGGTGCCGTTCCAGTTGGCGTTCGGGCACGAGATGCGGGGGTCGTTGTTGACGATCTCCATCTTGTGCCCCGCCGCGTCGTAGGAGTCGCGGTTGAAGCCGTTCCTGAAGAACCAGTAGGCCTCACCGGTCGCGTCGACGATGTTCTTCTGGTCCTCGTTGAGGGAGCCCGGGTAGGGATCACCCTCCTGCCACACCTGCGAGGCGGGCGCGTAGCTCTGCTCGTAGACGTGGCGCTCGAGTCCGTCGTGCACCATCGAGTAGCGGTTGACGAGCTTGTCGGTGTTCGCGTCGACGAAGACCATGTCGCGGATGTTCGCCCCGTTGGAGACCTCCACGACGTAGGCGAGGACGTTGCTGCCGTCGGCGCCGCGGGTCGAGCCGGTGCGGTAGACGACCAGGTCCGTGCTGACTGCCTTGACGCCCGCCGTGTCGGCCTTCTCCCCGCCATGGGCGGGCGGGTCGGCCTTGACCGCGGCCACGGCGCGTTGACCTGCCTTGCCGGCACTCAGGCGCGGAGTCACGGACAGGTCGAGGCCGGGGGCGGCGAAGCCGTTGACCGAGGTGAGGTCGCCCTGCTTGTCGAGGTGGGCGCGCACCATGGATCCGAAGACGTCGAGCCCCTTGTAGCGCTGGGCATAGGAGACCGTGGTGCCGTAGCGGTTGCGCACCACCTGCGTCTGCACCAGCTGGTCGCTGGTGGCGCCGAACGCGGGTGCGTACTTGTCGAGGTACGCACGCGACTTGTCGGTTGCCTTGACATCGGTGGAGGGCAGCAGGTCGCCCGTGCGGGCCACCCTGACGAAGCCGACCCTCCCGGTTGACGTCTCCTTGGTGAAGCTGACTCGCCCGTCGGCTTCATCCTTCATCTTCTGGACCATCGAGCGGTCGTCGACTGTCGGAGCGGGGGATGCGCTCGCGCTCAGCCCGGGTAGCGCGGCGAGGCCGGCTCCCGCGACGGCCAGGGCGAGGCCCTGCCTGAGGAACTTCACTGTGGTGCCCTCCAGTTCGAGGTCGGGGTCACGACTGGGGGTGTGTCGTGACCCACGTCACACTAAGAGGTTGGAGCCTGTCGGTCCAGAGTTGGGCGGGAGTCGAATCGTGCGACACGCATCCTGTTATCCATGTGACTGGAGTGGCGATCGCCTAGAGTCCTGAGCATGGCGACCCGTACGTCTTCCCCGCCGGGTTCGCGGAGCAAGAGCACGTCTGCAAGGACTGGCTCGAGCACCCGGACCCGGAGTGCCGGCAGCCAGGCCAAACGAAAGCCGACCCCGAAGCGCAAGCCCTCCACGGCGAAGCGCCCGGCACCTCGAGCAGTTCGCAACGGACCTGGCCCCATCTCGCGCGCCTTCGTGGCGATCGGCGGTGCCGTCGCGGCCGTGTGGCTGGGCATCGCCCACGCCCTCGGTGCGACCGCGCGCTCGATCGGCCGCAGTGCCCGCGACCTCGAACCGGAGCAGCGCCGTGACGGCGCCGGCCTGTTCCTCTTCGGGCTCGCCGTGGTCGTCGCGGCCGGGGTCTGGTGGCAGCTCCCGGGTGGCGTCATGGACGGCGTGCGTACGGCGGTCGCCGGATCGGTCGGCAAGCTCGCCTGGTTCGTGCCGCTGCTCCTGGTCTACGTCGGCTGGCGCAACATGCGCGACCCCGAGCAGAACGGACCCGTCGGTCGCCAGCTGATCGGCTGGGCCGCCCTGTCCTTCGGCGTGCTCGGCATCGTGCACATCGCCAACGGCAGTCCGCGTCCGGTCATGGGCGACACCGAGCGCCTCCAGCAGGCCGGCGGAGCCATCGGGTTCGTGATCTCCAGTCTCTTGCTGGACCTGCTGCGTTCACCGTTCGTCGTCGTACCCCTTCTTGTGCTGCTGGCGCTCTTCGGTGTGCTGGTCATCGCGGCGACGCCGGTCTACCAGATCCCCGCCAGGCTGGCCGAGGCGCGCGACCGCATGCTCGGTCGCAACCGCCCGGAGCCCGACTCCGACGGCGAGCCGGCCACGGAGCCGATCCGCAAGCGTCGCGGCAAGTCCGCCACCGACGAGATCGACCCCGAGATGGGCGACCCGGCTTACGACTCCCCGGTCCTGGAGGACCGCGAGGTCAAGAAGCGTCGGCGCAAGCTCGACGCCCTCGACGTGGCCCAGCAGGACGACGAGCCCACCCCGATCCCGTTCGACGAGCCGACAGAGGAGCCTGCCCCCAAGGGAGACCTCGAGCCCCCGCCGCACGCCCAGCTGCCGGCCCGGGTCGAGCAGCTGGCCCTCTCCGGCGACGTGACCTACTCGCTGCCCAGCAGCGACGACCTCAAGCCGGGCTCCGTGCACAAGGCGAAGTCGAAGGCCTCCGACGCGGTGGTCGACCGGCTCACCCAGGTGCTCGACGAGTTCGGAATCGACGCGCAGGTGACCGGCTACATGCGTGGCCCGACCGTGACGCGCTACGAGGTCGAGCTCGGGCCCGGCATCAAGGTCGAGAAGGTCACCGCGCTGTCGAAGAACATCGCCTACGCCGTGGCGTCGGCCGACGTCCGGATCCTCAGCCCGATCCCCGGCAAGTCCGCGATCGGTGTCGAGATCCCCAACGTGGACAAGGAGATCGTCTCCCTCGGCGACGTGCTCCGCTCCAACACGGCGCGCAGCGACCACCACCCGATGGTGGTCGGGCTCGGCAAGGACGTCGAGGGCGGCTTCGTCGTCGCCAACCTCGCGAAGATGCCGCACCTCCTGGTCGCCGGTGCCACCGGTTCCGGAAAGTCGTCGTTCATCAACTCGATGATCACCTCGCTGATGATGCGGGCCACGCCCGACGAGGTGCGCATGATCATGGTCGACCCGAAGCGGGTCGAGCTGAACGCCTACGAAGGCATTCCGCACCTGATCACGCCGATCATCACGAACCCCAAGAAGGCCGCCGAGGCGCTCCAGTGGGTCGTGCGCGAGATGGACATGCGCTACGACGACCTGGCCAACTTCGGCTTCCGCCACGTCGACGACTTCAACAAGGCGGTCCGTGCCGGCAAGGTCGAGGTGCCGCCGGGCAGCGAGCGCGTGCTGACGCCGTACCCCTACCTGTGCGTGATCGTCGACGAGCTCGCCGACCTGATGATGGTCGCCCCGCGTGACGTCGAGGACGCCATCGTCCGCATCACCCAGCTGGCCCGTGCGGCGGGCATCCACCTGATCCTCGCCACCCAGCGGCCCTCGGTCGACGTGGTCACCGGCCTGATCAAGGCGAACGTCCCGTCCCGCCTGGCGTTCGCGACCTCGTCGCTCTCCGACAGTCGGGTCATCCTCGACCAGCCGGGCGCCGAGAAGCTGGTCGGCCAGGGTGACGGGCTCTTCCTGCCGATGGGCGCCAGCAAGGCCGTGCGTGTGCAGGGCTCCTGGGTCACCGAGGCCGAGGTCGCCGCGGTCGTCTCACACGTGAAGCAGCAGCTGGAGCCGTCGTACCGCGAGGACGTCACGGCGCCGGCGCAGAGCAAGCGCGACCTGGACGACGACATCGGCGACGACCTCGATCTCGTCGTGCAGGCCGTGGAGCTGGTGGTCTCGACGCAGTTCGGGTCCACCTCGATGCTGCAACGCAAGCTGCGGGTCGGCTTCGCCAAGGCGGGTCGCCTGATGGACATCATGGAGAGTCGCGGCGTGGTCGGTCCCAGCGAGGGATCCAAGGCCCGCGACGTGCTGGTCAAGCCGGATGAGATCGACGGAGTCATCGCGACCCTGCAGGGGGAGATGTGAGCGCAGTAGAAAGGTTCGCCACCGACGTGGACGACACCACCGGCAGCGTCTTGGGGGCCGCCCCCGACGTGGTCGAGGTGCGGCGCAACGGCGGCCTGGCGGCACTGATCGGTGCAGTCGCCTCGGCCGTCGCGATCGCCTACCTCGGACGTGCCGTGCAGACCGGCGCGACCCTCGACTGGGTGATCTTCGCCGTGATGGCACTGGTCGGCGGCGTGTGGCTGCACGCCTTCGTCGACGCCCGCACGCCCTTGATGGTCGCCGACAGCCAAGGCGTCCGGCTCCGGCTGGGCAAGGCCTGGCGCGGGCTGCCCTGGGGCGCCCTCGCGGCCATCGAGCACACACCGCGCCGTGGACTGCTGCGCGACGGCAAGCTCGTGCTGGTGCCGCACAACCCCGAGCGGGTGCGTGCCGAGCTCGACGGTCCCGGCCGCCGGCAGAGCCTGATCAGCGAGAAGCTGTATGGCGCACCTCTCGCCCTGCCCCTGGGGCTCACGACCCGGGTCCCCGGACTCACCGAAAACCTCACCACGGCGCTGCGCCAGCTCGCCGGGGGAGCGACCCGCGTGGTCGAGCCCGAGCCCGTCGTCGAGGACGTCGAGGACGAGCTCGACGGCTCCGACGAGTCTCCGGTCGAGGCGGCAGACGAACAGACCGAAGACCACGCCGACCTCTCGTCGTACGACGAGACCCCCGAGGTCGCACTCGAGAACGAGGCCGACCAAGACGACGACACCGACCGGGAGCCGCTCGGTTCCCGCATGGCCACGGCATTCGGCGCCTTCAAGGCAGGACTGGCCGACCGGGTCGCGGGGCGTCGTGAGGCGCGTGTCGACGACGACGCACCGTTCGACGACGAGGAGCTGACCCAGCCCCTGGTTGCCAGCGCCACCCCGTCCCCGCTGCGTGACCCGGCCCCAGTGGCCCGCGTCGAGATCCGTAGCAACCCCGGGCTCAACGGGCTGAGGGTCGACGGCGCCACCGCGCGTGACACCGCTGACGACGAGACGACCGGCGAGCTGCCCGAGGGGCGGGAGCTCCGACGCCAGGGCAGTGTGCCGCTGGTCGAGGAGAACAGTGTCTGGGGTGACCGGGTGCGCCCGATCGCCACGATGAAGCACAACATCGAGCCACTGGTGATCGACGACTTCACAGTCGAGCCGGCCGTGGAGCCGGTCATCGGCCCCGAGATCACCGCGGCCCGCACCCGCATCGGCCTGACCGTCGACGCACTGGCCGAACGCACCCGCATCCGGCCACACGTCATCGAGTCCATCGAGGTCGACGACTTCGTGCCGTGTGGTGGCGACTTCTACGCGCGGGGCCACCTCCGCACCCTGTCCCGTGTCCTGGGGCTCGAGGTGGCGCCGCTGCTCACTGCCTACGACGAGCGCTACGCCAACGCCCCGATCAACCCGCGCAAGGTGTTCGAGGCGGACCTCGCGACCGGCTCGAGCGGTGGCATCCGGTCCACCAGGGGCGGGCCGAACTGGTCGATCCTGATCGCGGCGATCATGACGCTCGTGCTGGCCTGGTCGATCGCCCGGCTGATCATGGACACCCCGGTCGAGCTGCAGAGCCCGGCCCCGATCCTGAACGGCTCCGACGGCCCCAACCAGACCGCTCCGACCGTCGAGAACGTGACGCTCAAGGTGACCGCCGACGGGTCGGCCCACCTGAAGGTGCGCAACGGCAAGGGCAAGGTCATCTTCGATGACGACGTGGTCTACGGCGACGTGCACCGCATCGACGTGCTCGCGCCGGTGCGGGTCGAGGCCTCCGACGGCGGAGCGATCGACGTCGAGATCGACGGCAAGGAACGCGGTGCCCTGGGTCCGGACGGCAAGGCCACCAACAAGACCTATCGCGTCCAGAACTGATCAACTTCTGGACATATTGCCTCGACGGCGCGGCAGTTGCTGTTGCGCCGTCGAGGGTCTGGGGCAGGATGAAGCCGTGAGTCAGGAAACTTCATCTCCCGTGCCCAGCCACACCGTCGGGTCGACCTCGGTGCCACTCCTCGAGCAGACGATCGGCGACAACTTCGACGCCACCGCGTCGACGTACGCCGAACGCGACGCCCTGGTCGACGTGGCCAGCGGCCGTCGGTGGACCTACGCCGAGTTCTCCTCGGCCGTCCTCGAGCTCGCACGCGGTCTCCTCGCCGCCGGTGTGCAGACCGGTGACCGGGTCGGCATCTGGGCTCCGAACTGTCCCGAGTGGACGATGGTGCAATACGCTACCGCGAAGATCGGTGCCGTGCTGGTCAACGTGAACCCGGCCTACCGCACCCACGAGGTCGCCTACGTGATCAACCAGGCCGGCATCTCCACGATGGTGGTGGCCGAGTCGTTCAAGACCAGCGACTACCCGGCGATGGTCGACGAGGTTCGTGGTGACTGCGCCAGCCTCGAGCGGGTCGTGGTGATCGGCCAGTCCTCGTGGGACGACCTGGTCGCCGGAGCCACCGAAGTCGAGCCGGACCGGGTTGCGGAGGTGCAGGCGACCCTGTCGCCCACCGATCCGATCAACATCCAGTACACCTCGGGTACGACGGGCTTCCCCAAGGGTGCAACGCTCAGCCACCGCAACATTCTCAACAACGGTTACTTCGTCGGCCGCGGCTGTGCCTACACGGAGCAGGACCGCATCTGCATCCCCGTGCCCTTCTACCACTGCTTCGGCATGGTGATGGGCAACCTCGCGGCCACCACGCACGGCGCCTGCATGGTGATCCCGGCTCCCGGATTCGACCCGGAGCTCACCCTGCACGCCGTCGACTCCGAGCGCTGTACGTCGTTGTACGGCGTACCGACGATGTTCATCGCGATGTGGTCGCTGCCGGACTTCTCGACGTACGACATCTCGTCGTTGCGCACGGGCATCATGGCCGGTTCGCCGTGCCCCGCCGAGATGATGCGCAAGGTGCTCGACGCCGGCGTGCGCGACATGACGATCTGCTACGGCATGACCGAGACGTCGCCGGTCTCGACGCAGACCACGCCCGACGACCCGTTCGACGTCAAGGTCGGCACCGTGGGCAGTGTGGGCGCACACCTCGAGGTCAAGGTGATCGACCCGGTCACCGGCGAGACGCTGCCCCGTGGCGAGACCGGTGAGTTCGCCACCAAGGGCTACTCGGTGATGCTCGGCTACTGGAACGACCAGGAGAAGACCGACGAGGTCTTGATCGACGGCTGGATGCACACCGGCGACCTGGCGGTGATGGACGAGGACGGAAACCTCGCCATCACCGGCCGGATCAAGGACATGGTGATCCGTGGCGGTGAGAACATCTACCCGCGTGAGATCGAGGAGTTCCTCTACACCCACCCCGACATCCTCGACGCCCAGGTGATCGGCGTACCCGACGAGAAGTACGGCGAGGAGCTGATGGCCTGGCTGCGGATGCGGGAAGGTGCCGAGCCGCTCGATGCCGAGTCCCTGCGGGCGTTCTGCAAGGGGAAGCTGGCGCACTACAAGGTGCCGCGCTACGTCAGTGTGGTCGACGAGTTCCCGATGACCGTCACCGGCAAGGTGCGCAAGGTCGAGATGCGCGAGCATGCGATCCAGCAGCTCGGCCTCGGCGCCTAGCCGGAGCCTGCGCCAGCGCCTTGGAACGACGCCCTCCGGCGACACGCCGGAGGGCGACTTACTCGACAGGTCTGGTCAAAGTGTCCAAAAACGGACTAGGTTCCTGAGTTGGAAAGGTCTTGTATCCAACTAACTCGGGAGACCTCATGGTGAATTCAAGTCAGTCGAGGCGCGTTGAACGCGATACTCGGTGGGGACACAGAAATTTGGGCGGGCCTTGGTGGCTCGCCCTTTTGCTTGTCCCCTTGTTGTTGGCCGCACTCGCGTTCGGCATCGGCCGTGGAGACACGGAGTCGGACCTCAAGGAACGCACGCAAGCGGCACTTGAGGACAAGGGCATCACCGGTGCCCAGGTCGACTTCGAGGGCCGCGACGGCACGGTCGACCTCGCCAAGGCGAGCGGCACCGGATCGACCGACGTGGAGGGCCTCGTCAAGGACGTCGACGGCGTCCGTGTCGCGGACGTGGAAGGAGTGACGGCCGCCGGCGACACCACGGGCGACACCTCCGCTGCGCCGTCCGAGGAGCCGTCCTCGGAAACCTCCGCGGCCAGCGGAGACGGTGCGGCTCCCGACTGTGACGCCCTCCAGGGCCAGGTCGACAAGGTGCTCGGCCCGAACATGGTCGCCTTCGGTGAGAAGGCATCCGACCTGGCCGGCAAGGAGGCCGCACAGGTCGACAAGGTGGCTTCGCTGCTCGGTGAGTGCGGCGCCTCCGTCGCGGTCACGGGCCACACCGACGACCGGGCCCGCCCGACCAGCCCGCTCTCGCAGGGACGTGCCGACGCAGTCGCTGCGGTCCTCGAGGCGGCAGGCGTCACGGTGACCACCGCCGAGGGCGTCGGCGCCGACGGCGCGATCGGTGACAACTCCACCCAGGAGGGCCGGGATCTCAACCGGTTCGCCGACATCACGGTTCAGTGAGGAGAACGACATGATGTGGCTGTTCGGACAAATGTGGTTCCTGATCCTGATCGGCTTCCTCGTCGGGGCGCTGATCACCTACGTGATCGTCAAGATCGCACTTCCGCACGTCGACGATCTGGAGGCCGGGACCGGCGCCAGGGCTGGAGGAGCACTCTGATGGGCTGGTTGCTGGGAGAGAACTGGTTGTGGGTGGTGCTCGCTGCACTGCTCGGCGCCCTGATCACGCTGTTCCTCACCCTGCGCAAGGTGGAGGTCAGCTCCGTCACGAGCCGCGGGGTCGCCGCCGGAGCAGGTGCGGGGGCTGTCGGCGGTGCCGGCGCGGCCACCCTGGTCGGTGACCGGTCCTCCGCGTCCGATTCCGCGGACTCCGCCGACTCCGCCGAGGAGCCGGCTCTTGAACCGACGTCGTACGCCGAGCCAGAGTCGACGTACGACCCCGGCACGGAAGACTCCGGCACTGTGGCCGGTGCCGCGGGTGCGGGTGCTGTCGGGAGAGCCGGGACAGCGACCCTGGCCGGAGCCCATGCCGGTGATCCGGACCCCGTCGAGGATTCCTACGACGCCGGTGCCGGCTCCACCGACGCCGGCGCCGACTCCTGGTCGACGTCGGACACCGCCACGTCGGACACCGCCACGGGTCATGCCGCTGTTGCGGGCACTGCGGGCGCCGCAGGTGGCGCCGGAGCGGCGACCTTGGCCGGTGCGCACGCCGGCGATGCGGACGCTTCGATCCCGGAGGGTGCGCATGGTCCTGGTTCCGCGGATCCGTTGGACGGTGGCGCGTCGCCGGGTGGTGCGTTCTCGATCAAGGGGAATGCGGACTCGATGAAGTTCCACACCGAGGAGTCGCCGTACTTCGGTCGCACGGTTGCCGAGGTGTGGTTCGACTCCGAGGACGCGGCCCGTGGCGCGGGCTTCGTGCGGTGGGACGAGAAGTCCGGTGACGCTGCTCCGGCGGCCTTTGCGTCGATCCCGGAGGGTGCGCATGGTCCGGGTTCCGCGGATCCGTTGGACGGTGGTGCCTCGCCGGGTGGTGCGTTCTCGATCAAGGGGAACGCGGACTCGATGAAGTTCCACACCGAGGAGTCGCCGTACTTCGGCCGCACGGTTGCCGAGGTGTGGTTCGACTCCGAGGACGCGGCCCGCGCCGCCGGCTTCGCCCGCTGGAACGACTGAGCGCCTGGCAGTGCCAGCGACGGCCCCGGACACCAGTTCTGCATGGTGCTCCGGGGCCGTCGTCGTACGCCGCGTGACCGTCCTCACCGTGGTGGAGGGGGGCCGGAAAGGTGCCCGGACCGCTCCGGACCGGCATACTCGGAGCCAACCATGACGACTTCACAGACCCGCCCAGGCGACGGACTCCTGTCCGTGGCGATGGTGACCCTCGGTTGTGCCCGCAACGAGGTCGACTCCGAAGAGTTGGCCGGACGACTTGAAGCCGACGGCTTCCGCCTCGTCGACGACCCCGAGGACGCCGACACCGTCGTGGTCAACACCTGCGGCTTTGTCGAGGCGGCGAAGAAGGACTCCGTCGACACCCTCCTCCAGGCCGCGGACCTCAAGGCGTCGGCCGGCAAGGGTGGCCGCACCCAGGCCGTCGTCGCCGTCGGCTGCCTCGCCGAGCGCTACGGCAAGGACCTCGCCGAGAGCCTGCCCGAGGCCGACGCGGTCCTGGGCTTCGACGACTACCCAGACATCGCGGCCCGACTCCGTTCGATCGTGGCGGGGGAGTCGCACGCGGCACACACACCGTCCGACCGTCGCCTGTTGCTGCCGATCAGCCCGGTGGAGCGCGACGCCTCTGCCGTCAGCGTCCCCGGGCACGGTGCGGCCCCGACGATCGACGCGCCCGACCTGACCGCCGACCAGGCACCCGCCTCCGGTCCCCGTGCCGTACGCCGACGCCTCGACGGTGGACCGATGGCACCACTGAAGCTGGCCAGCGGCTGCGACCGTCGGTGCTCGTTCTGCGCGATCCCCAGCTTCCGTGGCTCGTTCGTCAGCCGCCGCCCCAGCGACGTGCTGCAGGAGGCCCAGTGGCTGGGCGGCCAAGGCGTCAAGGAGCTCTTCCTGGTCAGCGAGAACTCCACGTCCTACGGCAAGGACCTCGGCGACCTCCGCCTGCTCGAGACACTGCTGCCCGAGCTCGCTGCGGTCGACGGTGTCGAGCGGGTGCGGGTCTCCTACCTGCAGCCGGCCGAGACGCGACCCGGACTGATCCAGACGATCGCCGGCACCCCGGGCGTCGTGCCCTACTTCGACCTCTCCTTCCAGCACGCGTCCGCCAGCGTCCTGCGGCGCATGCGTCGTTTCGGTGATCCCGAGAGCTTCCTCGGCCTGCTCGAGCAGATCCGCGAGATCGCCCCCGAGGCCGGCGTCCGGTCCAACGTCATCGTCGGCTTTCCCGGCGAGACCGAGGACGACCTCCAGACCCTGTGCGACTTCCTCGAGGCCGCGCGCATGGACGTGACCGGCGTCTTCGGCTACTCCGACGAGGACGGCACCGAGGCCGAGTCCTTCGACGGCAAGCTCGACCCCGACGAGGTCCGTGAGCGCACCGAGCACGTGACCGCGCTGGTCGAGGAGCTGAACGGCCAACGGGCCGAGGAGCGCATCGGCAGCTCCGTCGACGTACTCGTGGAGGCCCTGGTCGACGGCGGCGCCGAAGGCCGGGCAGCGCACCAGGGACCCGAGGTCGACGGCACGACCCTGATCGAGCAGGCGCCCGCGGGTGTGGCGGTGGGTGACATCATCACAGCGACGGTCATCCGCACAGACGGCGTGGACCTGATTGCGACGACGAGCGGCACTAAGGATGGGGCCTGATGACCGACGCCACCGCCAGCAACTGGAACGTGCCCAACGCGTTGACCACCCTGCGGATCCTCATGGTTCCGTTCTTCGGCTGGGCACTGCTCCACGACGGCGGCGACTCGATCACGTGGCGTCTGGTCGCCTTCGCGCTGTTCGTGGCCGCCATGATCACCGACAAGGTCGACGGTGACATCGCGCGGGCCCGCAACCTGGTCACGGACTTCGGGAAGATCGCCGACCCGATCGCCGACAAGGCGATCACCGGCATGGCCTTCATCGGGCTCTCGGTCGTCGGCGACATCTGGTGGATCGTGACCATCGTGGTGCTGGTCCGGGAGTGGAGCGTCACGCTGCTCCGGCTCTCGATCATGAAGAACGTGGTCATCGCTGCCGCCCAGAGCGGCAAGATCAAGACCGTGCTGCAGGCCCTCGCGCTCTCCGGGCTCTGCCTGCCCCTGCGCCAGGTCGACGGTGCGCTCGACGTGCCCGGCGACGTGCTGTTCTACATCAGCCAGGTGCTGCTCGCCGGCGCGGTCGCGATGACGCTCTGGTCGGGCTACGAGTTCTTCCGTGACGCCTGGCGTCAACGGCACCAGATGCGCACTTCTGCCTGAGCTCGCAGGGCCCTGTCAAGGGCAGACCTTGCCGCAATTGTCGCGCTTCTCCCGGTGTTGAACACAGGCCGGTCCCGGAAGATTGATCCGTGCATCAGGGTGTTACCGAAAGTTTGCCGGTAACGCTGGTCACGTTGCGGATGATGGGGCAACATGACCAATCCCGGTCATATGCCAGTTCGGGCTGGCACTTCCCCTGACCGTTCTGTCCGAGACGTTCCTGGGAGTCCCATTGTCTGGCCTGACCCGGCGGCCGCGCATGTCTGCGCTGGCTGCCATTTCCGCGTTCGCACTGGTGGGTACGACGCTCGCCATTGCCCCGTCCGCATCCGCCGCCCCCGACGGCAGCGGCCTCGTCATCAGCGAGGCGTACGGCGGAGGCGGCAACTCCGGCGCCGCCTACAACGTCGACTTCATCGAGATCCACAACCCGACCGCCGAACCGATCGTGCTGACCGGCAAGAGCCTTCAGTACCGTTCCGCCACCAGCACGACGGCTTCGGGCAATGTCTTCCCCTTCCCCGCGGGAGCGAACGTCCCCGCGGGCGGGTACTACGTGGTTCAAGGAGGCGGTGGCGCCAACGGCGTCGCCCTGCCCAACACTCCCGATGCCACGTCGACGCTGAACCTCTCCGGCACCGGCGGGCAGGTCTTCCTCGCTGACGGAACCACGGGCATCGATCCCGGTACCGGCAACGTCACGAACCCGGCGGTCGTCGACTTCCTCGGCTGGGGGAGCACGACCACGAGCTTCGAGACCGCGAAGGCGCCGGCCACGGCAAACGGCACGTCCGCCACCCGCGGCGCTGAGAACGCCGACACCAACGACAACTCGGCTGACTTCATCGCTTCGGTCCCGACGCCGGGCACGGTCTACGTCGAGCCCGAGCCGCCGGCCGAGGTCGTCGCCAGCATCGCCGAGGTCCAGGGCACGACGGCCACCTCGCCGCACGTCGGCGACATCGCCACCACGCGGGGCGTCGTCACCGCGACGTACCCCGCGGGCGGCCTGAACGGCTTCTACATCCAGACCGCCGGCACCGGAGGCGCCACCGACGCCACCCCGGGCGCCTCCGACGCGGTCTTCGTCTACGGGCCCAACGTCGACGAGTCCACGCTCGCCGTGGGCGACCTGGTCGAGGTCAAGGGCCTGGTCTCCGAGTTCAGCGGCACGACCGAGATCACCCCGGCGGCTGCGGCCGACGTGACGGTGCTGCCCGACGCACACGACCCGGTCACCCCGCTCGCCGCGGCGTACCCGACCACGGAGGCCGACCGCGAGGCACACGAGGGCGAGCTGCTCGCTCCCACCGACACGTTCACGGTCTCCAACACCTACTCCTCCAACCAGTACGGCGAGCTCGGCCTGGCCACCGGCACCAAGCCGCTGATCCAGTGGACCGACGTCGCCCGCCCGGGCACCCCGGAGGCTGACGCCGTCAAGGCCGACAACCTCGCCCGCGGTGTCGTGCTCGACGACGGAGCGAGCCTGAACTTCTTCAGCGCGGAGAACCAGGGGACCGCCCTGCCGTGGATCTCGAAGGCGAACCCGGTACGGGTCGGCGCGACCGCGACCCTGACCGGCCCGGTGATCCTCGAGTACCGCAACAACGTGTGGAAGTTCCAGCCGACCGCACAGGTCACCGACAACGGTGCCTCCACGGCGACCTTCACCAACACGCGTACGCCGGCCCCCGAGGCCGTCGACGGCGACCTGCACATCGCCACCTTCAACGTGCTGAACTACTTCAACACGCTCGGTGTCGACTGGGCTCCCGGCTGCACCTACTACAACGACCGCGCCGGTGACCCCGTCACCGACAACACCTGCGCCAACAACGGTCCGCGTGGTGCCGCCGAGGCCGAGGACCTCGAGCGCCAGCAGACGAAGATCGTCGCCGCCATCAACGCCCTCGGCGCCGACGTCGTGTCACTGGAGGAGATCGAGAACTCGGTCGCCCTCGGCGAGGCCGACCGTGACGACGCCCTCTCCACCCTGGTCGACGCGCTGAACGCCGCCGCCGGTTCCGACGTCTGGGCCTTCGCCCCGTCGCCCGCGGCGGCCGACCTGCCGCCGACCGCCGAGCAGGACGTGATCCGCACGGCGTTCATCTACAAGCCCGCGAGCGTCGACCTGGTCGGTGCCTCCGAGGTGCTGGTCGGCAACGCCGACTTCGCCAACGCTCGTGAGCCCATGGGCCAGGCCTTCAAGCCCGCCGGCGCTGCAGACTCCGCCGCGTTCGCGGTGATCGTCAACCACTTCAAGTCCAAGGGCAGCCCCGGCACTGGCGACAACGCCGACTCCGGTGACGGCCAGGGCGGCTGGAACGGCGACCGCACCCGTCAGGCCGCGTCGCTGTTGACGTTCGCCGACGAGTTCGCGGCCGCCCGCGGCACGGAGAAGGTCTTCCTCACCGGAGACTTCAACTCCTACACCGAAGAAGACCCGATGCACGTGCTGTACGACGGCGGGTTCACCAACGTCGAGTCGAACACCCCCGGTGAGTCGACGTACAGCTTCAGCGGGCTCTCCGGCTCGTTGGACCACGTGCTCGCCAACGACGCGGCTCTCGCGACCGTCCAGGGCGCCGACGTCTGGAACATCAACTCCGGCGAGTCGGTGGCCTTCGAGTACAGCCGTCACAACTACAACGTGACGGACTTCTACGAGCCCAACGTCTACCGCAGCTCCGACCACGACCCTGAGATCGTCGGCATCTCCGCCGACGACACCCCGGTCGCGGGCGAGGTCACGCTCAACCTGCTGGGGGTCAACGACTTCCACGGCCGCATCAACGCCAACACGGTGAAGTGGGCCGGCACGGTCGAGCAGCTGACCGAGCAGGGCGGTGCCGACAGCACGCTGATGGTGGGTGCCGGTGACCTCATCGGTGCCTCCGAGTTCGCGTCGGCGGTGGACGGCGACCAGCCGACCATCGACGTGATGAACGCGCTCGGCCTCGACGCGTCCGCGGTCGGCAACCACGAGTTCGACAAGGGCTGGCCCGACCTGCGCGACCGCGTGATCGGTCCGGACAACGCCCGCAACGCCAACTGGGACTACCTCGGCGCCAACGTCTACGCCAAGGGCACGACCGACCCGGTGCTCCCGGAGTACGCCACCTTCGAGGTCGACGGTGTCACCGTCGCCGTGGTCGGTGCCGTGACCGAGGAGACCTCTTCGCTGGTCAGCCCCGCCGGCATCGTCGACATCGACTTCGGCGACCCCGTCGAGGCGGTCAACCGGGTCGCCGGTGAGCTCAGCGACGGCGACGACGCCAACGGGGAGGCCGACGTGATCATCGCCAGCTTCCACGCGGGCGCCACGCAGGGTGTCGGGTCCAGCTACGAGGACGAGATCGCCAAGGGCGGCGAGTTCGCCGAGATGGCGACCCTCGACGCGTCCGTCGACGTGATCTTCAACGGCCACACGCACCAGACCTACGCCTGGGACGCTCCGGTCCCCGGCCAGGCCGGTGTCACCCGCCCGATCATCCAGACCGGGCAGTACGCCGACAACGTGGGCCAGGTCTCGCTCACGGTGGACTCCGCCACCGGCGCCGTCGTCTCCTACCAGTCGCGCAACGTGGCCCGCACGACCGTGCCGGACGCCGATCTGGTCGCGGCGTACCCGCGAGTGGCCCAGGTCAAGACGATCGTCGACGCCGCCATCGCGCACGCCGCCGAGATCGGCAACCAGCCGGTCGGTGAGGTGACCGCCGACATCACCCGGGCCAAGACCCCGGCGGGGGCCGAGGACCGTGCCGCCGAGTCGACGCTCGGTGACCTGGTCGGCAACGCCCTGCGCGACGGCCTGCCCTCGGACTTCGAGGCCGACCTCGGCATCGTCAACCCGGGTGGCCTGCGTGCCGACATGACGTACGCCGGCAACACGGCGGGCAACCCGGCCAACACCGATGGCGTGGTCACCTACGCCGAGGCCAACGCCGTGCTGCCGTTCGTCAACAACGTGTCGCTGGTCGACGTGACCGGTGCACAGCTGAAGGAGATCCTCGAGCAGCAGTGGCAGCCCGACGGCGCCTCGCGTCCGTTCCTGGCCCTGGGCCTCTCGGACAACGTCCGGGTGACGCAGGACGCCACCAAGCCGCGTGGCTCGCGCATCACGTCGGTGATCATCGACGGTGTGGCACTCGACCCCACGGCGACGTACACCGTGTCGACGTTCTCGTTCCTGGCGGCGGGTGGAGACAACTTCTTCGCCTTCACCGACGGGCAGGCCAGCGACACCGGCCTGGTCGACCGCGACCTGTGGATCAGCTACCTCCAGGGCCACAAGCCGGTCGCCCCGGACTTCGCGCGTCAGCAGGTCGTCGAGAGTGGCCTCCCGGCCAGCGTCTCGGCCGGTGACGAGGTCTCGTTCACGCTGTCGAACCTCGACCTGACGTCGGGTGGCAGCCCGGACAACACCGAGCTGCGCGTGTTCCTGCGCAACGACACCGACTCGGTGCCGATGGGCACGTTCCCGGTGACCGACGGTTCGGCCACGGTGGCGTTCACCGCTCCGGCCGACCTCCAGGGCACGTGGACGGTCGGCGCGGTTGCCGACCCGACGCTGACCCAGGTCGGTCTGCCGTTGGCTCCCACGCCGACCAGCATCACGGCAGAGGCCGACGACGTCGCCTACGGCAGCACGGGTGAGGTGGTCGCCGAACTGACCTCCGCCAACCCCACGACCGGCGAGGTCGAGGTGCTGTTCGACGACGAGGTCATTGGAACCGGCACGTTGACCGACGGCTCGGCCACGGTGCAGTTCGACACCCTGGGTCTCGACATGGGCAACAACACGCTCACCGTCCGCTTCGCGGGTGACGAGCAGAACCTGGCCTCCGAGACCACGATCCAGGTGAAGGTCACCAAGGCCGTTCCGTTGGTGACCAGCAAGCTGAGCACCACCAAGCCGGTGGTCAAGTCGGGTCGCATCATCATCGACACCACGGTCACGGCGCTCGGCTTCACGCCGACCGGCTACGTGGGTGTGTACATCGACGGTGAGCTCACCACGGCGGCCGAACTGGTCAACGGCAAGGCGCGCCTGGCGGTCAACCCGTTCGACACGGTCGGCAAGCACACGATCCACGTGCTCTACATCGGCGACGACCACACCAAGTCGGCGTACAGCCTGCACGAGGTCACCGTGGTGAAGGCCACGCCGAAGATGACCGTCACCGTCGGGCCTCGCGTGATCCACGCGAAGAGGACGGCGGCCAAGGTCACCGTGACGCTGAAGGCGGCCGGGCAGGTCGTGGCCGGCAAGGTGACGGTCAAGGTCGGCGGCAGGACGTACGCCAGGTCGCTCTCTGGCGGCCGGGCCACGATCACGCTGGCGAAGTTCCCGACCACGGGTGCGAAGAAGGCGGTCGTGAAGTACGCCGGCAACGCACTCAACAACCCGGTGAGCAAGACGGTCACGATCCGGGTCGTGAAGTAGTCACGCAGGTGGTCACGCTGTAGCACCACCCAGCCGGCGTCCGGGGGATCTCCTCTCCCGGGCGCCGGCTGTCTTCTGCGCGAACCGTGCATTCTTGATGCGCGAACCGTGCATTCTTGATGCGCGAGCCGTGCGTTTTTGATGCGCGAACCGTGTGCTTTTGATGCGCGAACACTGGATCCTTGGTGGCTCGGTGGTTGAGGAAGTCGCTCCCCGTGCCTGTCTCGAAGCCACCCCGCCCGGCACCCTTCGCTGGTTGGGGAAATCGGTCTGCGACTGTCTCGACACCACTCCCAGAAAGTAGTTCGAGGAATCTTCTCCGGGGCCTGTGGACAACCGGTTTTGGGGGTGTCGGCTGTCGGTGGTGCCTGATGCAATGGACCCATGATCGAAACCGATGCAGGAGCCCAACCCTTCGAGGTCTTCGAGGTCGACGACCTCGAAGGTGCGGTCCTGCTCGACCTGATTACCGACGCCAAGGACACCGCCTGGCGTGCCGAGCGCCGCAAGCTCCGCCTCGCCTACCAGTTGTGTGTGACCAACCCGGCCGGGGCCCGGGGTGGATGCGGCGACGTGGGGTGACGGGATCCCCGGACTGGCCGACTACGACCAAGCGTTGGGTGGTGAAGGGACACCGTTGGTGGCGGTGTTCGTGAACGAGTCCTGGGCCACCGCCACCGCCGTGGCCTCCTGGACCGCAAAACGGCTGCTGGCGAACACGTTGGACCTGCACCACCGGCTCCCGAAGACCTGGGCTGCGGTCGATGCGTTGGAGTTGGAGGCGTGGCGGGGCTGCAAGATCGCCGAAGACACCCACGACCTCTCCGCCGAGGCCGCCGAGTGGATCGACACCGAACTCGCCCCGAACCTGGGCTGCGGTCGATGCGTTGGAGTTGGAGGCGTGGCGGGGCTGCAAGATCGCCGAAGACACCCACGACCTCTCCGCCGAGGCCGCCGAGTGGATCGACACCGAACTCGCCCGGTTGGGTAGGTATGGGATCCCGACCATCGAGAAGACGATCAGGTCTGCGATCGTGAAGTTCCACCCCGACAAACTCGACAACGAGCCGTCGCCGGTGCCCGGGAAGGACCAGTGGGACGTCACCGTCGACCACGGCGCCGGTGCAGGGAACGGCACCAGCCGGCTGGATGCGATGGGTGACTCGGTGGACCTGGCGAAGTTCCACGACCTCATCAGTGATGAGGCCACCACCATGGGCCGCCTGGGTGACACCGACACGTTGGGGCAACGCAGGGCCAAAGCCCTCGGTGTGATCGCGGATCGGCAGGCCAGCGCAGACCTCCTCGGCCTCATCCCCGACGGCGACGGCGACGGAGCCAGTGCGGGCAAGCAGGTCACGCCGCGCAAGTCCTACCTCAAGACCCGGCTCTACATCCACGTGAACCTCGCCGACCTCGCCACCAACGGCACCACAACCACTGGAACCACCACGTCCTCTGGAACCACCGCCTCAGCCACTGGCACCGCTGGAACCGACTGCGCCGGTGACCACGAGCCGGCACCGGGGATGGCGGAGACTAACCTGTTCGGAGCCGTCACCGTCAAGAAGATCCTCGACTGGATCCGCGACCTCGGCCCCGACGCCACCCTCACCCCAGTCCTCGACCTCAACCAGACCTGGGCCGTCGACCAGCACGACCCACCCGAAGGTCTTCCCGCACTGTTCGGTTGATTCGAGGCGTTGCGACCTCGACCACATTGAGTCCTACGACGACCACGGGCCACCGGGCCAGACCAGCCCCGACAGACTTGCCCCGTTGTGTCGGCGACATCACCTCGCCAAAACGCATGGCCGGTGGTCGTACGTCAGGAACAAGGACGGCACCTATACCTGGACTAACCAGTACCGCCGGACCTGGCTGGTCACCACCCACGGGACCATCGAACTCCCCACCAACTGAACCCCGACACCTGCAGCCTCATCCGCGGGCAACGTCATCCGCAGCTTCGGGAACAGCACAAGCAGCACCGGCCCCACAGCACCACCAGCGCAGCCCGCCACCACAGAACACGGTGACCGGGGCTACCGCCACGCCCACACCCGCCCACAGCAACTGCACTGGCCCGGCCAAGCGTGGTCTCGAGACGGTCGCCAGAGCGACCTCCTCAACCACCGAGAGGACGCGGGCCTCCTCAACCACCGAGGGCACCGGCGACCTCCTCAGCCGCAGAGGGCCGAGGCCATCGGGGTGAGGCAGCAGTTACTGGGCCTGGGACACGCTCGACATGTTGAAGTCGGGGACGCGCAGCGCAGGCATGGCGGTGCGGGAGAAGTAGTCCTCGCCCCACTCCCTGCTGAGCGCGGGCGCGGTGGCGGAGGCGTGGCTGAACCTGTTGAGCAGCTCGACCGGGCTCTCGTTGAAGCGGTAGTTGTTCACCGCCCCGGTTACCTCGCCGTTCTCGATCAGGTAGACCCCGTCGCGGGTGAGGCCGGTCAGCAGGAGGTTCTGCGGGTCGACCTCGCGGATGTACCAGAGACAGGTCAGCAGCAGCCCCCGCTCGGTGCCGGCCACCAGGTCGTTGACGTCGCCCTCGCCACCGTCGACCGACAGCACGAGGTTGTCGATGGCGGGGGTCACCGGTTGGCCGGTCATCGCTGCGGAGTGCCGGGTCTGGTGCAGGGCGGCGAGCTCACCGCCACGGATCCAGTCGGTACGGTCCAGGGGGATGCCGTTGTCGAACACGCTCGAGGTGTTGCTCGACGACGCGGCCACTACGTGGGGCTCGCACTCCAGGCCGGCGTACGACGGGTCACTGAAGAGGTGCACGCGGGGATCCGCTATCCGGTCTCCGATGCGGGTGCCGCCACCTCGACGGGAGAAGACCGACTGGCCTTCGTGGGCGACACGGGCACCGGCTTCCCAGTAGGCGTAGATGGCCAGGTCAGCGACCGCCGTCGGCGGGAGGATCGTGTCGTAGCGGCCGGCCGGGAGGTCGACGCGGCGCCGTGCCCAGCCCAGCCGCTGGGCGAGGACGTCGTCGAGGTCATGGGCGGAGACATCGCTGAAGTCGCGGGTCGCCCCGCCGACCCAGGCACTGCTGGCCAGGTCGGCTGTCTTGCCGGTGGCGCCGAAGTGTCCGGTCGGTTGTGAATGGCGCAGGCGCAGGCCCGTGGTCGAGCCGACGTACGTCGTGACGACGTCGTGCGCGACGAAACCGTAGTGGACGCGGTCGGCGGCCTCGGCGCGCTGGAAGACCTCGCCGAGCTGGGGCGCGAAGTCGGCGAAGACGCCGATGGAAGTCTCGGCCGGGCGCTCCGCCCACCCAGAGGCGGCGGCTGCCTCGGTCAGCGGCTGGGCGTCCTCGGCCGGGGTCGCGATCTGGGCCGCACTGTCCGCCGACTCCACGAGGGCGCTGACCTGGTCCTTGGTGGTGGCGCTGCCCGTGACCGACCCGGTGGCGATGCCGTCGCGGCGCTCGTGGAACGCGATCACCGTGAAGGTGCCACCGTGCATGACCCCGTTGGTGGTCAGGGTGTTGTTGGCCCAGCGCAGATTCGCGGACGTGGAGACCCGCGCGATGACGATGCAGTTGGTGCTCCGGCTCGCGGCCAGGGCGTGCTCGACGAGGTCCTGGGGCGTGGTCATCACTGGCCTGACTCCTCGGTCGTGTTGAGGATCCGCACTCCGCGGAACAACGAGGTCGGGGCCCCGTGACTGACGGACGCGACCTGCCCGGGTTGGGCCTTGCCGCAGTTGAACGCGCCGTTCAGCTGCCACGTCCGCGGCCCGCCCACGGCCTCGAGGGAGTTCCAGAAGTCGGTCGTGGTCGCCTGGTAGGCGGCGTCCCGGACCTGCCCGGCGAGCTTGCCGTCCTCGATCCGGAAGAACCGCTGGCCGGTGAACTGGAAGTTGAACCGCTGCATGTCGATCGACCACGACTTGTCGCCGACGACGTACAGCCCTCGCTCGACGCGGCCGATCAGCTCCTCCGTCGATGGTCCGTCGTCCGCGGGCTGGAGCGACACGTTGGCCATCCGCTGGATCGGGATGTGGCCGGGGGAGTCGGCGTACGCACAGCCGTTGGAGCGACCGTCGGGTCCGGCGAGCTCGGGGCTCCGGCCGGCGATCGGCCGGTCGAGCTGGTAGCCCACGAGTACGCCGTCGCGCACGATGTCCCACTGCTGGGTGGCGACGCCCTCGTCGTCGTACCCGATGGTGGCCAGCCCGTGCTCGACAGTGCGGTCGCCGGTCACGTTCATCGCGGGGGACCCGTATTGCAGGGAGCCGAGCTTGTCGGGCGTGGCGAAGGAGGTTCCGGCGTAGTTGGCCTCGTAGCCCATCGCCCGGTCAAGCTCGGTGGCGTGGCCGACCGACTCGTGGATGGTCAGCCACAGGTTCGACGGGTGGATGACCAGGTCGTAGGTGCCGGACTCGACACTCGGGGCGGCCAGCTTCTCCTCGAGCAGCGCAGGCACCTCGGCGAGCTCGGCGTCCCAGTCGTAGAGGTCTCCGGTGAGGAACTCCCAACCGCGGCCCACCGGCGGCGCGATGCTGGCCATCGAGTCGAAGACCCCGCTGGTGGGGTGTGATCCCATCGCCTCGAAGTGCGGCTGCAGGCGGATGCGCTGCTGAGTGGTCGCGGTCCCGGTGAGATCTGCATAGAACTTGTTCTCCTGCACCTGCTGGAGCGAGGCGCTGGCGTGCTCGACGGCGTCGTGCTCGCGCAAACGATTCGTCCAGCCGATCAGCAGGGCCGACTTCTCCGCGGTCGGCACGTCGAAGGGGTTCACCTCGTAGGCGGAGACCCAGGTGGCGTCGTCGTACGCCGGCTCGGGGGCCAGCACGATCTCGCGCCGCGTCATGCCGGCCGCGACCTGCGCCACCTGCACGGCCTCCTCGGCGATACGGATCGCGTCGTCGGTGGTCAGCCGGATGCCGGAGGCGAATCCCCAGGCCCCGTTGTGGATCACTCGCACGGCAAAGCCGAGGTCGACGTGTTCACTGGCATCCTGGAGCACCCCGTCGCGGACCTCGAGGTCCTGGTAGCGCACCCGCTCGAACCGGAAGTCGGCGTGCGTCACGCCGAAGTCACGGGCGCGACTCAGGGCCGCGTCGGCGAGTTTGCGATAGGGGAGTGCAATGAACGTCGGGTCGAGGCCTGGCGCTGACATGCGCACAAACGTAGCCGGTCGGGCGGGGAAGGTCAGCCGTCGACGCGCGAGATCGTCACCGACGACCCGGTGCGGTCCTTGGCCACGCGCAGCTGGGTCGGGATGCGGCTGCGCATCTCGGCCACGTGGCTGACCACCCCGACCACGCGCCCGCCGTCGCGCAGGGTGTCGAGGGTGTCCATGACGTCGTCGAGGGTGTCGGAGTCGAGGGAGCCGAACCCCTCGTCGACGAAGAGCGTGTCGAGCTCGGCCCCGCCAGCCTCCTGGGTCACCACGTCGGCCAGGCCGAGGGCGAGGGCCAGAGAGACCACGAACGTCTCGCCGCCGCTCAAGGTCGCCGGATCGCGCCGCTCGCCGGACCACTCGTCGAGCACCAGCAGACTCAGCCCACCGCGCGACTCGCCGGCACCGCGGTGGCCGGTGTGTTCGAGGGAGTAGCGCTGGTCGCTCATGCGCAGCAGTCGCTCGTTGGCTGCGGCCACCACCTGGGTGAGCCGCCAGGCCAGCACATAGGCCGAGAGGCGCATCCGCAGCTCGTTGTCGGCAGACTTGCCCTCCACGAACGAGGCCAGCTCCGCGGCGACGGCGTACGCCGAGTGCACGGGCAGCCACGCACTGTGCGCGAGGCCGAGCTGCTCGTGGAGATCACCGAGCCGGGTCGAACGGGTGCGTCGGGTCTGGGCCAGGGTGCGGGCGCTGCCGAGCTCGTCGAGTGCCCGGGCATGGTCTGCGTCGACCGCGTCGACGTCGGGTGCCGGAAGCTCGAGGGCCTGCGCCACGACGGGGTCGTCCAGCACGGCGCTGGCGGCGGCCGATCGGGAGTCATGGGCGGAGATCGCCGACTCGAGCTCGTGTGTCTCACGGTCGGACAGGACCGCGTCGAGTGCCTGCGCGGCGTCGGCGAAGTCGTGCTCGTGCAGCCAGGTGTCGAGAGCCTGCACTGCCTTGTCGGCCTGTTCGACAGCGGTCTCGCGGGCCCGCTCAAGTCGCAATGCCTCGTCGCAGGCGGTGGCGATGCGCTCGTGATGGGCGGCGAGTGCGGCCAGGTCGTCGTGCCCGGTGCCGGCGAGCAGGTCGTTGATCTCGCCGGCGATCCGCTCTTCGGACGCACTGTCCGACTCGAGGCGCGCCCGCCTGCTCGCGATCTCGACCCGGCAGGTCGAGAGTGCGTTGGCGGCGGACTGGAGGCTGCGTTCGGCCAGGATGAGCGCCGGCTCGAACTCGCCCGTGGCCCGGGCCGCGTGAGCAGCCGCGGAACGCGCTGCTTCGATGCGTGCGCGTTCGGCCCGGGTTGTCTCTCTGGAGTCGTCGCCGAGCTGCTGCTCGACCACGGCGAGGGTGGCGCTGAGCTCGTGCACCCGCGCGTCACGGGCCACCCGGTCGACCTCGGCGTCGTCGAGGAGACGACGAGCCTCCTTCTCCGCTGCGGCCGTAGGCGCACCGGGTGCGGCCTCGGCCTTGTGCGGGTGGTCGGCAGAGCCACAGACCGGACAGCTGGCACCGACGGCCAGATCGGTGGCGATCTCGGCGGCCATCCCGCGGATGCGCGCCTCGCACAGCTGAAGCCACTGCTCCTTGAGGAGCTGGCACTCGTCGATGCTGGCCCGGCGCTCGTCGACGGCAAGGGTCAGCTGGTCACGCAGTTCGGCCGCACGCATGTGGGCCTCGAGGCGAGCATCGAGGACGCCGCGCTCTGCGGCGAGACGCTGTGACTCGACGCCCGCCTCGCGCGCCAGGCCCAGTCGCTGGCGGAGAGAGGAGATCTGCTCGGGCAGCGCGTCGACGGAGTTCGCCGTCGACACTTCCTCGGCCTGCAGGTGTTCGAGACGGGACCGATCGCCAGCGATGCGCTCGCGCAGGACGCGCAGCTCGCCCTCACGGGGAACCGCGGCCGTGGCGACGGAGATCGTGTCGCGTGACGCCCGCGCCCGGCGTACGAGCGTGTCGAGGTCGACGACCTCGTCGGGCCCCGCGACGCGGGAGAGCGCGGTGGCGGCTGCCTCGACTGCCCGGTCGCGCTGCTGCTCGGCTGCCAGCGCGAGCCTGTGGAGCGGGACGACGGGAGCGGCCCGCCGTGCCAGGGCCAGGCGACCGCGTCGCGACTCGTGCCGGTCGGCGGAGGCCGCCAGCTCGGCCAGTTCGGTGCGGGCAGCGGTGGCGCGCTGCTGGAGCCCGGCCACCCGATGGGCCTCCTCGCGTCGTTCGCCGGCAGCACGCTCGGCCTCGACAGAGGCGGCGAGTGCCGCGGTGGCCTCGTCGTCGGCCGCTCGGGTCTGCCCCCGGAGTGCGTCGACCCAGTCGATGAGGATGCCGTCGGCCATCACCGGGGCCAGGTCGTCGCCGGACCAGTCGTCGGGCAGCGTTTCGCCGGTGGCCTCGAGGATGCGGCTGACCACGCGGGAGACCGAGCGCTGGAGCTCCTGTCCCTGCCGGTGGAGGGCGCGGGTGTGGTCGCGGATCCAGCGTTCGATGTCTTCGAAGCGCTGCGTGCTGAACAGCTGTTGCAGCAGGGCGTGGCGTTCGTTCGAGCTGGCCCGGAGAAACTTCTGGAACTCGCCCTGCGGCAGCATCGCGACCTGGCAGAACTGGGTCATGGTCATGCCGACGAGCCCGGTCAGCAGATGACCCGCCTCGTCGAGCCGGGTCGACTGCATGACCCACTCACCGCTGATGCGCTCCTCGACCCGCACCGAGGCCTGCTCAGTGGTCAGCCCGGTGCCCCGCTTCTTCGGGCGGACCCAGGCCGGGGACCTGGTGATCCGGAACCGGCGGCCCGACAACGTGGCCTCGAGCCGCACCCGCGGCGCCAACCGGGGGTCGGCGGTGTCGCAACGGAACCGCTTGGCGTGGTTGCGGTCGCCGGGCACGTCGCCGTACATCGCGAAGCAGACGGCGTCGAGGATCGAGGTCTTGCCGGACCCGGTGGGGCCGGTGAGCAGGAACAGCCCCGCCGAGGAGAGGTCGTCGAAGTCGACCGACACGGTCTCGGCGAACGGGCCGAACGCGGTGGCGTCGAGCTGGTGGAGGCGCATCAGCCCACCGCCGTGTCGAGGTCGCGGTCGGGGCTGCAGGAGTCGCAGGCGTCGCGCAGCAGGGCCGACTCCTCGGCGCTGGCGGGTCGACCCCGCATCTCGCGGAGGAAGTCGACCGCGATCGCGTGGTCGGGCTTGCCTGCGGCCGGACGGGCCGACGGAAGCCTGGCAGCATGGCCACCGGCCGGCTCGAAGGACAGCACGAGCGTGTGCGGAAAGCGCTTCTGGAGCCGCTCCATCGCCCGGGCAGGGCGGGCGTTGTCGGTCAGGGTGGCGTGCACCCATGACTGCTCGTGGACGTCGAACGCGCGGTCGGAGAGCAGGTGCTCGATGTCGCCGCTGATGCGGGCCAGGGCGCGGGTGACCGGTGCCTCGACGAACTCGGCGTGGGCGAGCCCGGAGGCGTCGAGGTCGACCAGCCAGGTGCCCTTGCGGTGGCCCGTCTCGGAGAACGAGTAGGCCAGTGGTGAGCCGCTGTAGCGAATCGCCTCGGTGAGCGTGTGTTGGCCGTGCAGGTGGCCGAGCGCGACGTAGTCGATGCCGTCGAACACGTCGGTGGGGACGATGCTGACCCCGCCTACGCTGATGTCGCGCTCGGAGTCACTGGGCTCCACCGGCCTGGTGCCGGCCACGAAGGCGTGGGCCATCACTACCGAACGGGTGCCCCGTGGCTGCCCGGCGAGGTCGGCTCGCACGCGCCGCATCGCCTCGGCCAGCGCCGCCTCGTGGCTGCGCCCGGCCAACGCCCAGGGCTCCCGCACGAGATCGGGCTCGAGGTATGGAAGGCCGTAGACCGCGACCGGACCGTGCTCGTCGTCGAGCAGCACCGGGGCGCCCACGGACAACGCGCTGGTGCGGACGAAGACCCCGGCAGCGTCCATCAGCTCGGCGCCGAAGCCGAGCCGGTGGGCCGAGTCGTGGTTGCCGCTGGTCACCACCAGCTTGGCGCGCGACCTCGCGATGCGGGTGAAGGTCTCGTTGGCCAGGCGGACGGCGTCGACCGGCGGCAGCGCGCGGTCATAGATGTCGCCCGCGACCACGACCAGGTCGACCCGCTCGCGCTCGATCACCTCGAGCAGGTGGTCGACGTACGCAGCCTGGAACCCGAGCATGCCTTCGCGGTGGAAGGAACGCCCGAGATGCCAGTCGGAGGTGTGGAGGATGCGCACACCTAGAACCTAGAAGGCACCACCGACAGTCCCCGGCATCCCACGCCCGGAAGTAGCCTTCGACCCATGGAGACCACCGTCACGAGGCTCGGATTCACCCCGCTCAAGGGCACCCGGCACACGGCGTACGACGCGATCACGCTGGACGCCGCCGGCCCAGTCGGGGACCGCGAGTGGTGCCTGGTCGAGCCCGGGGCCGCCCGGGTGCTGCGCACGATCAACGAGCCGTTGTTGGCGACCACGGTCGAGGCCGAGGGCGACCACCTGCGGGTGACGCTCGGCGACGGCCGCAGCGCGTCGGGGCGGCTCGTGATCGCCGATGAGCCGGTGGCCGTGGACTACTGGGGCCGCCGGATCCTGGTCACGCCGTACGACGGGGAGCCGGCCGGGCTGCTGGCCGAGCAGGTCGGGCGCCCGGTGCGACTGGCCCGTGCCGGGCGCGGAGACGTGGTCTTCGGAGCGCCGGTGAGCCTGCTCGGCACCGCGTCGGTGCGTGACCTTGCCACGCGGATGGGGCGCCCCGACCTCGTCGACCAGTCAGAACGGTTCCGCAGCACGATCCTCGTCGAGACCGACGAGCCGTGGGTCGAGGACTCCTGGGTCGGACAGGACGTGCGCGTGGGCGAGACCGTCGTGCACGTGACCGGGCGCATCGGGCGCTGCGGCGTGCCGAACCGGCATCCGGTGACCGCGCTCGCCGACGCCCCGGTCCTGAAGGCGCTCGCGGGCTACCGCCCGGCCAACGATGCCGGCGACCCCTACCTCGCGGTCGACGCCGTCGTGGTCACTCCGGGCGTCGTCCGGCTCGGCGACGTTCTCGATACTCCCTGACGATCGCGCCCCTGCCAGGGCCGAAACGTCAGGGAGTATCCCGGCTGGAGGGCCGAAACGTCAGGGAGTATCGAAGGTGGTGCGGATGGAGAGGCGTCGGCGCAGCTCGTCGGTCATGTCGACCACGTTGCGGCGGATCGTCAGGTCGAGTCCGTCCCGAGCGATCAGCTCGTCAGCCCGGTCGACGGTCGACTGCCGCACCGAGGTGATCGGGAAGAAGTGCTCGGTCACGTCGCCGAGCACCCACCCCGAGTGCACCTTCGCCGCCCCCGGCAGCTCGCTCAGGTAGCGGTCGACGTAGGGCTCGGTGAACGACTCCTGCCCCGGCTGCCAGAGACCGGTGCCGCAGGCGATCAGCTCGTAGTTCGTGGCCGGCGCGGACCCGGTGAACCGGTCCCAGGCCCACGCCTTGCTCTCCGCGTCGGGCCGACCCGAGACCGCGCGGGCATGGTCGACGCGGGCCTTGGTGGTGGGCTCGGCGGCCAGTTCGCCGTCGAGGCCCGGCCGGCTGATCGCGTCGAGCGAGGCCAGCCTGATCATGATCCGCCAGCGCAGGTCGGCGTCGACAACCACACCGTCAGGAAGATCGGCCGAGTCCAGCCAGGTGCGCAGGGTGGTCACGTCGGCGGCGGAGTCGACCGCTCCCCGGAAGGCGCCCAGCTGCACGGTGCCTCCCGGTGTGGCGACGTCCAGCAGTGAACGGCACGCCGCGTGGAGCCGTGCCAGGGCAGAGGCCGGGTCGTGGCTGAGCCCGGCCACCGTGCCGATCAGGAACGGCAGGGTGCGCAGCGCGTCGTCGTTGGTCTCGGTCGGGAGCGATGCCTCGGCCAGGCGTACGACGGACTCGGGGGAGACGCGCGCGTGGTGGAAGCCGGAGCGGACGGAGTTCCAGATGCCCGAGCGGATCGTCAGGTCGGAGGTCGCAGCGATGAGGCGCGGGAAGGCCTCGAGGGAGACGTCGTCGGCCAGCGTGGACGCCCAGGTCTCCATGCCCGGGTCGACCAGGAACGCCGCGTCGTCAGGCACGTCGACCGTGATCTCGTCGGCATCGACGTGCAGCGGAGTGGTGGTCCATCGGCCGTCGGCGTCCGCGGTGGTCACGTGGATGGTGTGGTCACGTGCTTCGGTCTGACCGGCCGGGGGAGTGCGGCGTACGACGCCGGCAGCGCGGTCGAGCTCGAGGGTGTCGGGTCCGGCCGTGCGCAGCCAGCGCTCGCTGAACGGCCCGAGGTCGCCGGCGCCGGCGCGTTCCCACGAGGCGAACAGGTCGTGCATGGTCGCGTTGCCGTAGCGGTTGCGGGTGAAGTGGTCGATCACCCCGGCGAAGAAGACGTCGTCGCCGAGGGTCGCGTTCAGCTGCTTGAGGATCGTGGAGCCCTTGGCATAGGAGATGCCGTCGAAGTCCTGCAGGGCGGCGGTCGCGTCGAACGCGCCGTTGCCGGCCACCGGGTGCGTGCTGGGCCGCTGGTCCGCGACGAGTCCCCACTGGCGGCGGGCGTAGCCGTTGTGGATCCAGGCGTCGTCGTACTGCGTGACGTCGGCGGTGACCCGGTTGCCCATGTATTCGGCGAACGACTCGTTGAGCCACAGGTCGTCCCACCACTTGGGCGTGGTGATGTTGCCGAACCACTGGTGCGCCATCTCGTGGGCGACGGTGGTGGCTCGCTGGATGCGCTCTCCGCGGGTGACCTTGCTGGTGAAGAGCAGCGGGTCCCGGTAGGTCACGCATCCCGGGTTCTCCATCGCGCCGGCGTTGAACTCCGGCACGAACGCCTGGTGGTAGTTGCCGAACGGGTAGCGGATGCCGAACAGTCGGTGGAACTCGTCGAAGCACTGCTTGGTCATCGTGAACAGCTCGTCGGCGTCGTCGTCGAGGGCCTGGGCGATCGACTGCCGCGAGCTGAGCGAGAGCGGAATGCCGTCGTGGTTCTCGTGGATCACGTGGTAGGGCCCGGCGACCAGGGTCACGAAGTACGTCGACAGTGGCGGGGTCTCGTCGAACTCCCAGGTGCCGGGCTCCACCTGCTTGCCGGGGGCGTTGCCGATCACGGTCCAGTCCAGGGGCGCACGGACGTGGAAGGTGTACGGCGCCTTGAGATCGGGCTGGTCGAAGCACGCGAAGATCGTCGGCGCGGCATCCATGAACGACATCCCGTAGACGTAGCGCCGTCCGTCGGCCGGGTCGACGTGGGCGTGCAGGCCCTCCCCGTCGTTGCGGAACGGCATGACCGCATCGACGACGAGCTCGTTCTCGCCGGCCTGCGTGGCGAGGGGGAGCCGGCCTCGCTCGACCAGGTCGGGGCTCAGCGTCGACCCGTTGAACACGATGCGGTTCACGGCGGTTGCTTTCAGGTCGGCGAACGTCGCGCCGCCGCGGCTGGTGAACCTGATCGTGGTGGTCGAGGCGAACGTCTCGTCACCGGTCGCGAGGTCCAGACGGACGTCGTACGACGTGACGTCGAGCAGGTCGAACCTGGCGACTGCCTCGGTCTGCTGCAGGCTGCGGAAGGGAGTTTCGGCGGAAGACACGGCATCACCCTACGAGGCGCGTCCACACCCGCCGCGTGGTGGCTGAGATCACCCCTGAACTGGCCGATCGGCGGTGCTGGCTCCCGTAGAATGTAAGAGGCACCTTGCCTGAAGTACTTATTACACCAATCACCTGCGTCAACGATGACGCGAGAGGACGAGAAGGATCATGAAGGCCCAGTTGTACGTCGCCCAGGGAATCATCGCCGGGCGGATCCACCAGACCCAGGACACCATCGCGGTCCGGGCGCTGGAGGCAGCCCGCGCCGAGGCGCGTCGCGAACGACGTCGGCTGCGCGGCCTCTGATCCGTCAGGAGTCATGAGCGCCGCAGGGCCCGGGAGCGATCTCGGGCCCTGCGGCCATTTCGGGGTCGGGTCCTGACATTTGTCATGGCGGGATCGTGAGTGCTGACCGAGGTGGAGAGGCCTTCGCGCCACGAGGCTTGAGCCATGACCTCATCACTGAAAGCCCGCGACGGCTCGCGTGTGGCCGTGGTGGCCAAGCGGCTGCACCTCAGCGAGGGCACGGTGCGCAACCACCTCTCGGCCGCGATCGGCAAGACCGGCGCCGACAACCGCAGCGAGGCCGTGCGAACGGCCGAGCAGAACGGCTGGCTCTAGGAAATGAGCGCAGGGCCCGGGAGACCCCGGGCCCTGCCTTCTTCGTGGTTCTGCTCAGGCCTGGACGGTGAGCGAGAACTGCACGCCACCGGCCTGGTCGACTGCGGCGTCGAGCACCTTGTCGTCGAGCTGCTGGGCAGCATCCTCGTCGAGGAAGATGGTCGCACCGTCCTGCTCGACGGTCTGGTCACCGGGCTCAGGGGCGGGCGCGGCGTTGACCGCGAAAGCCGGCTCGGGGGTGTCGTCACTGGTGATGCGGAGTCCTGCGGCCTCGTCGCCTGCTTGGGCGGCGATGTCCTTGACGATCGTGCTGGCGTTCTCGGTGAGGGTGAGCATGTGCTCTCCTTCGCTGATTGCGGGCATGACCCCTCCACCATTGCGCGGTCGGGCGGCTCACGCAAACGCGGCGGGTCTGGCAGGCTCGGTGCATGACTGATTCCGACACCCTGCGCAGCATCGACCTGACCCGCATCGGCGACGGCCGCTACAAGGCGGTCAACCGTCGCGGGGGAGTGCTCCCCATCGGCTCGGGCGACGACCCCGACTTCACCCCGGTGGAGCTGTTGCTCGCCGCGCTGGCGGGCTGCAGCGCGATCGACGTCGACGCGATCACCGGCAAGCGTGCAGCCCCCGTCGCGTTCGACGTACACGCGGAGGGCGACAAGATCCGTGACGAGCAGGGCAACCACCTGACCAACCTGAAGGTGACCTTCGACGTGGTCTTCCCCGAGGGGGAGGGCGGCGACGCGGCCCGGGAGTTCCTGCCCCGCGCGGTCGCCATGTCACGTGACCGGCTGTGCACGGTGAGCCGCACCGTGCAGATCGGCGTGCCCGTCGAGTTCACGCCCGACGCGTGACCGGTCCCGCATAGGGTGCCGCCCATGGCCCGACATCGACGCACGCCGTGGACCACGGCGCAGATGCCCGCCCAGGACGGACGACGCTTCGTCGTCACCGGTGCCACCGGAGGCCTTGGACTCGAGCTGACCCGCGCGCTGGCCACGGCCGGTGCCGAGGTGGTGGTGGCGGTCCGCGACACCGCGAAGGGCGAGGCCGGGGCCGAGCGGGTGCGCCGGACCGGCGCACCCGGCCGGATCGAGGTGCGCTGGCTCGATGTCGCCGACCTGGGCTCGGTGCACGCGTTCGCCAGCAACCTCGATCGCCTCGACGTGCTGGTCAACAACGCCGGCATCATGGCCGTTCCCGAGTCGCGCACGGTCGACGGGTTCGAGTCGCAGATCGGTACGAACCACCTGGGCCACTTCGCCCTGACGAACCTGCTGCTGCCACGGCTCCACGACCGGGTCGTGGTGGTCTCGTCGGCCTCCCACCGCAGCGGCACGATCGAGGTCGACGACCTCGACTTCGCCCGACGCGGCTACGTCCCCTATGCGGCGTACGCACAGTCGAAGCTGGCGAACCTGCTGTTCCTCGCCGAGCTCGACCGGCGCCTCGCGGCGACCGGATCCGACGTGCGTGCGGTCGGAGCGCACCCGGGCTACACGGCGACCGGAATCCATGGCGGCACGGGGAACAAGGCCTTCACCCGGTTGGGCAGCCTGGGCAACGCGCTGATCGGCATGAAGCCGTCGCAGGGCGCGCAGCCGCTCCTGTACGCCGCCACCGGGGACCTGCCCGGCAACAGCTATGTCGGTCCGCACGGCCCCGGTGAGCTGCTCGGCCACCCGACCCTTGTCGGTCGCTCCGAAATGGCGAACGACCCGGACCTCGCCAGTGCGTTGTGGCGGAAGTCCGAGTCGCTCACGGGAGTCACGTTCCCGCTGTGACCATCGGTGTGGTCAGTCGTCGACCTCGTCGATGGTGACCGGCACCTTCGGGGCGCCGTCGGCGGTGCCGTTGTCGGTGCCCTTGGCGGCCACCTTCTGGAGCAGCTTGATGCTCGCGGTGTCGAACGTGCCGAAGACGGTGTACGCCGGGGACAGCGCTGCGGACGAGTCCTTGTAGACCATGAAGAACTGCGATCCGTTGGTGCCCGGGCCTGCGTTGGCCATCGCGAGGGTGCCGGCCGGGTACTTCTCCGTGCCGGCCAGCTCGTCGTCGAACTGGTAGCCGGGGCCGCCCATGCCGGTGCCGGTCGGGTCACCGCACTGGAGGACGTAGATGCCCTGGGTGGTCACCCGGTGGCAGCTGGTGTCGTCGAAGTAGTCCTGGTCGGCCAGCGAGAGGAACGAGTTGACCGTGCAGGGAGTCTTCTTGGCGTTCAGTGTGGCCTTGATGTCACCGGCGCTGGTCTCGATGGTGACGTGGACCAGGCCCTTCTTCTTCGGGTCGCCGGGTGGGGGGTCGACCTCCTTGGCCGGCTGCGTGCCGTCCGCGTCGTAGGCGCACGCTCCCGCGGCGGGCGTGGTCTCCGCGGGCGTCGACGGGTCGGCGGTCTCGCTCGGGTCCGTCGTGGCACTGGCGGAAGGGTCGCCCGCGACGGTGTCGTCGTCCTTGTCGCCGCCGTCGTCCGAACAGGCCGCGAGGGAGAAGAGGGTCAGTGCGGCCATCGCGGCCAGGCTTCGCTTGAACATGCGGCGATGGTAGCCAGCGAGGCATTAGGCTGCCACGCAGGTTGCCTCGGACGGTTTCCCGTCCGGCTGTCTCGGCAGGGGGATCGCGCGCGAGTGAGCGAATCCACGATGCAGCGCGGAAGTCCCTCCTCGCTCTCCACCCCGGCCTTCGTGGGCCGGGCAGAAGAGCTGTCGCGGATCAACGAGGTGCTGGTGCGCGCCGATCGCGCGCTCGTCCTCATCGAGGGCGAGACAGGCATCGGCAAGACTCGCCTTGTCCAGGAGCTGTTGCGCACGCACGTCGACGTGCTCGTGGTCGCGTGCCCTGCCTACAGCCGTTCGTTCACCCTCGCGCCGGTCATCGACGCGCTCCGGGACACGGTCGGTGACGTACGCCGGCTCTCGCTCACCCCGCTCGCCGGTGCACTGAGGCCGTTGTTCCCCGAGTGGGGCCCTCATCTACCGCCGAGCCCGGAGGCCCTCTCCGATCCTGCCGCCTCCCAGCACCGGATCTTCCGTGCCCTTGCCGAGCTGGTCGACGCCCTGGCACCCGGCCTTCTCGTGGTCGACGACGCGCACTGGGCCGACCCGGCCACCCTGGACCTGCTCCTCTTCCTGGCGTCCCGCCCGACGGCCGCCCACCGAATTGTGCTGACCTACCGGCCCTCGGAGCTGGAGGCAACCTCCAACTTGCACCGTCTCACCGGCAAGGCGCCGACGGGGACGAGCATGCTACGGATCGGCCTCGCCAGTCTCGGTGTCGACGACACCCGCCAGATGGTGTCGTCGATGCTGCAGGAGCGACCGGTCACCGGAGCGTTCGCCGAGTTCCTCCATGCCCGCACGGAGGGTGTGCCGCTCGCCCTCGAGGAGACTGTCCGTCTGCTGCACGACCGGGCTGACCTGACCCGCAGGGACGGCGAGTGGGTGCGTCGCCACCTCGACCGGATCGAGGTGCCGCCTACGGTGCGTGACGGAGTACTCGAGCGGTACCGGCGGCTCGGCGCGGAGGCACGAGGCGTCCTCCGGGCAGCCGCGACGTTCGGGGATGCCGTCGACGAGGCGACGTTGGTTGCCATGTCGGGACTGTCTCCGGACGAGGTCGGCAAGGGCCTCGACGAAGCGCTGACCGTGTTGATGCTCGAGGTCCGTGGCTCGCAGTTCCGGTTCCGCCATGTCCTGGTCGGGCAGGCCGTGTACGACGCGATCTCGCCCTCGGAGGCACGGCGTGGCCACCGGATTGCCGGCGAGGTCCTGGAGCAGAGGGAGCGGCCGCCGCTTGCCCGGCTCGCCGCGCACTTCCGCAGGGCGGGGGACGTGCCCCGGTGGTGCCGGTACGCCGAGCAGGCGGCCGAGCTCGCCTCGTCCAGCGGGGACGAGACGACCGCTGTCTCACTGCTCCTCGAGGTCGTGTTGCACGCGGAGCTGTCGCCCGCCGAGCTCGCCAGGTTGGCCGACAAGATCACCTACAGCGCAGCAGTCGGCGTCGAGCGCCTCCACGGACTGGTGGCGACCCTGCATCGCGCTGTCGATGCTGGTGACGCCGCACCGCAGGTGCGCGGTTTGCTGAGGTTCCAGCTCGGCAGGGCGCTCAGCAATGCGGGGGACTACGTGCAGTCAAGGAACGAGCTCGAGCTCGCAATCCCAGACCTCGCCGACGCGGAGACCGCGCTCCGGGCGATGCTGATGCTCGGGTCACCGTTCGGCACGGACTGGTCGGGGTCACGCCACCTGGAGTGGCTCGACCGGGCGCAACGGGTCGAGCCGCCGGTGAGGCGAAGTGACCGCACACGGGTGTTGGTCGACCGTGTCACAGCCCTGCTGGGCCTCGGGCAGCCGTCCGGGTGGGACGAGGCCGCGCACCTCCCGGACGACACCGCCGACGCCCAGGAGCGGGACCACTTGGTGCGCGGGCACGTGAACCTGAGCGACGTCGCGATGTTGTGGGGTCGGTTCGACGTCGCTGGGCGGTCACTGGCGCGTGCGGAGCACCTGGCTCGCGGCGGCGGCTACCCGCGGGTCGACGACCTGCTCATGCTCAACCGTGCGCGGTTCGACTGGCTCACCGGCACGTGGGACGGCCTCGCCGCGCGAGTCGAACACCTTGCGGACAACGAGGACATCCCGCCACACACGCGTCTCGAGCCGCTCGTGGTCGCGATCGGCCTGCAGTTCGCCTCGGCACCGGAGGGGACGGCCCGGCCTCGCCTGGAGCACGCCTGGGAGCTGGCTCGACAGTTCCCGTTGGAGCCGATCACGATCGAGGCCGGGAGCCTGCTCGCCCTGCGCCACCTCATTGCCGGGCGCCTCGACGACGCCCTCCGGGTCTCCTCCGAGGCCCTGGCGATGGTCCGTCTCAAGCAACTGTGGCTGTGGGCATCGGAGTTGGCACCCGTGCGGGTGGCGGCACTGCTGGCAGGCGGTGACGCGAAGGCAGCCCGATCCTTGACCGTGGAGTGCGAGCGGGGCATCCGGGGACGCGGGATCCCAGCCGCAGAGGCGGGCCTGGCAACCTGCAAGGCGATGCTCGCCGAGCGCGACGACGACGTGGCACTCGCCGGAGCGGCCTACCAACGCGCAGTGGACGCCTGGAGCCGGATGCCTCGCCCACATCCGGCCCTCCTGGTTCGCGAGCGCTGGGCTCGGCACGAGCTCGCCGTCGGTGCCACCGAGCCGGGGATCGCTCGACTGTCCGCGGTGTTCGACGGCCTCGCCGACCTCGGTGCACGGGCCGATGCGACGCGGGTGCTCGAGACCTTGGCCGAACACGGCGTGGAGCGAAGTCGGCCGTGGTGGGGCGGACGCACCGGTTATGGAGTCAACCTCTCGCCGCGCGAGCGCGAGGTGGTGCGGTTGGTGGCGCAGGGGAAGACCAACCGGGAGGTGGCCGAGGCACTGTTCCGCTCTCCCCACACGGTCTCGACCCAGTTGAGCTCAGCGATGCGCAAGCTCGGCGTCTCGTCGCGACGCGATCTGGTCGTGCCTGACTGAGCCGACCACGGGTTCACTTTGGTGCGCCGAGGCTCGACATTGGTACGTCGAGGGTCACCACGGTGTCGCGCCGAGCGTTTGACTGTCGACCATGACCGATCCGCTCGCCAACCGCCCCCGTCCGGGTCAGCCCGACCCCGAACCCGCGGACGACGACTACGAACCGGTCTGAGCTCACCTTCATCCTCATCGACAGGAAGTCGTCATGCCTCACCACTCCCGTCCCCGCGCCCGCCATCGCCTGGTCCGCGGCCTCATTCTGGTCGCGCTGTCGCTCGCCCTGGCAGTGACAACCCTCGGCCAGCAACCCACGAACGCCCAGCCGTCAGCGTCGCCCACCGGCGCGGTCGACCCGGGAGCCAAGATCGCTCCAGCCCTCCAGCGCAAGTTCGACACGGACGCGACCGAGCCGCGCGACTTCTGGATCAGCTTCGACGCCGACGCCGACACCAGCGCAGCCTCGGCCACGGGCGACTGGGCCAGGCGCGGTCAACAGGTCGTCGACCGGCTCAGGAGCACCGCCAAGACCGCCCAGGCCGACACGATCGCCGCACTCGACGCAGCCGGTGCGGACTACACGGCGTACTGGATCACCAATGCCATCCGGGTCCACGGCGGCGACTACACGTTGGCCCTGAGCCTTGCGGGGTCCACCGACGTGGAGCGCATCTTCGCACCGGTCAGCTACACGGAGCCGGAGCCGGTGAAGCAGGAGCTCACCGGACGGATGAGCACCCACGACGCCGCACCCGAGTGGGGTGTCCGCGACATCAAGGCCGATCAGGTGTGGCAGAAGTACGGCGCCCGCGGTGACGGCATCGTCGTGGCCAGCATCGACACCGGCACCGAGCTGGACCACCCGGCGCTGGTGGAGCACTACCGGGGCAGCAACGGGGACGGCACGTTCACCAACGACTACAACTGGCTCGACACCACGGGTGCCTCCGACTTCCCCACGGACGCACACGGGCACGGCACGCACACCATGGGCACGATGGTCGGCGACGACGGTGCCGCCAACCAGGTCGGCGTAGCCCCCGGGGCCAAGTGGATCGAGGCGAACGGCTGCTGTGCCTCGGACGAGACACTGCTGGCTGCCTCCCAGTGGATGCTGGCCCCCACCAAGACGGACGGCACCGCGCCCGACCCCGCGAAACGGCCGCACGTGGTGAACAACTCCTGGGGTTCCGAGAACCCGGCCACGGACCCGTTCCTCGAAGACATCCAGCAGGCGTGGGCCGACTCCGGGATCTTCGGGGTCTGGTCCAACGGCAACCTCGGCCCAGCCTGCAACACGGCCAGCTCACCCGGCAGTCGCACCCTCAACTACGCGGTCGGTGCCACCACCGAAGCCGGGACCATCGCCAGCTTCTCCAGTCGCGGCACGGGACAGGACGGCGAGATCAAGCCGAACATCGCGGCTCCCGGGGCAAGTGTGCGCTCGAGCTACCCGGGCGGCCGCTACGCCTCGATGAGCGGTACGTCGATGGCGGCCCCCCACGTCTCCGGCTCGGTGGCGCTACTGCTCTCCGCCCACCCCGAGCTGATCGGCAACGTGGCACAGATCCGGCAGCTCCTCGACGAAACCGCGATCGACACCGTCGACGACCAGTGCGGCGGCACCGATGCCGACAACAACGTCTACGGCGAGGGCCGGCTCGACGCGCTCGCCCTCGTGGAGGCGGTCGACTCCGGTGAGTCGGGCGCGATCGACGGAACGGTCACCGACGACGGCGGCGAGCCCGTCGAGGGCGCCGCGGTCACCCTGACCGGCGGTGCGGGCCAACGTTCGACTCGCACCGGCAGCGACGGCGCCTACGGAGTCGCCGAGCTCCCGATCGGCACCTACCAGGCGACCGTCACGGCTTTCGGGTTCGCACCGGGGAAGGTCACCATCGAGGTGACCTCCGGCCAGAGCACGACCACGAACGTCTCCCTGGCTGCCGCCGAGGGCTTCACGGTCAGCGGTGTCATCACTGACAGGACGACCGGGAAGCCGATCGCCGGCACGGCGAGCGTGATCGGATCGCGCTACTCGGCCACCGCCGACGCCTCGGGGCACTTCGCGATCAAGGGAGTGCCGGGACCTCGGAACTACACCGTCCGCATCGACGACGGCGGAGCCTGTGCCACGCCGGTCTACCGCAGCCTCGAGATCACCGGCGACGCGGCGATCGCACCGGTCGAGCTGCGTCGCCGGACCGACGAGCCGGCGAGCCCGGCCGGCTGGAACGGGGGACCGTACGGCTACTCCTGCCTGTTGGAGCCCACGAAGTGGATCAAGGGCACCACGGAGATCGAGAAGCCTGACGTCTATGACACGACGGCGGTCCGTCTGCCGTTCAGGTTCTCCTATTTCGGCAAGGACTACTCCACCATCTACGCCAGTCCCACCAGCCTCGCCCAAGTCGGGTTCTGGACCTCTCCTTACAACAGCGCCACGTATCCGTACGCCGAGTACGGCATCGACACCCTCATCCGCGGGATCGTGCCGAGCTTGGGACCGATCGCCTCCGACGACGGCTCCGCCAAGCTGCTGACCCGCACCACGGGCACGGCGCCGAACCGCGCGTTCACGATCGAGTTCCGCGACTTCACGGTGCTCAACAGCCCCGACACCCGGATGAGCTACGAGGTCACGTTGCACGAGGACGGCGACATCGTCTTCGCCTACGACGGCATCGACCCGGCGAACCTGCTCGAGCGGGGCCAGCAGACCGAGGTCTCGATGCAGGACCACAGTCCCGACGGTCGCGCCGGCCTGAGGACCCAGTTCCTCTACTCGGTGAACGAGCCGATCCTCGGCAGTGACCGGCAGATCAGGTTCAGCCTGCCCGCGAACGGCTTCGTCAGCGGCCTGGTGACCGACAAGCGCACCGGCGCCGCCGTCGCGAATGCAAGCGTCGACCTCGTCGACGCCAACGGGTGGCTCACCCAGCGCGCCTTCACCAACGCGGCCGGTCGCTACCGGTTCCAGCTGATGGCCGGCCGGAACTACACCGTCTCGGTCCTCAAGCGCCCCGGCTATGCAGCGCAGAGGGCCTCGGTGAGGGTGACCAGGGACCGACAGACGATCATGCTCCGGACGCCGTTGTCCGGGGGGAGGATGACGCTCCCGACGTCGGTGACCGCGAAGCGAGGCGCGGCCGTCAGGGTGAGCCTCAAGAACACCGGCAGTGCAGCCCTGCGCTGGCGGGCCTCTCTGGCCCTCCCGGCGACGTCGGGACCCAAGCCGGGCACCGAGGTGGGCAGGACGGACTACGGCAAGGCAGCGATCGCCGTCGAGGAGGTCGACGGGCAGTACTGGGTCGGTGACGTGCTGGCGCACAGGGCCGTCGAGGTCACCTCGACCGGCAGTCCCACCGGGAGGACGATCCCGCTGGCCCCGGTCGCCGAGGCGCTGGGTGTGACCGACGACCTGACCCTGACTCCCGCGGACCTCGCCTGGGTGCCGTCCCGCGGCATGTTGTGCATGACCTTCTACAACTTCACCAACGACATCGCCTGTGTGGATCCTGACCGGGTCAGCGCTCATGACATCGCCGTGGTCGAGACCGGCCTCCGAAGTGCACTTTCCGTCCAGGGCCTGGCGTACGACGCGGAGCGGGACCGGTTCTTCGTGATCGCCGGGGCACGTTCGGGCGGCTGGCAGCACCAGGTGCGCACGATCGCCGGGCTGGAGCACCCCAACACTGGTGACGTGCTGGGCAGGTGCACCTATGCCCGTCAGGGGCAGGGCCTGGGTTGGAACCCTGACTCTCAGGCACTCTGGACCCACACCCAGGACATCACGGGTATTCCGCTGAAACGCAACATGTCGAAGTTCCGACAGGTCGACCCGGCCACCTGCGCGGAGCAGGCAACGGTGAACGTGCCGTCGTACTCGACGCCCGGGATGCCGAGCACGTCCCTCGACCTCGACGAGCACGGTGACCTGGTCGCGATGTTCTTCGCCAGCGGGACGATCGTGACCGTGAGGACGAGCGACCCGATCACCCGGCAGCCCCGGTGGGTCTCGGTGCCGACGGACACGGGTGCCGTGGGCGTGAACAAGACGGTGAGCATCCCGGTGCGCATCAACTGGGCCGCGGTACCGAAGGGAGTCAAGCAGGTGAACCTGGTCCTGCGTGGCAACGGCGGTGCGCGGCCGACCCGAGTCGTGCCGATCACTCTGCGCCGCTAGTCGCGCCGGTCACCGGTGAGGTGGTCGTGTGCCCCGGCAGGTTCTGCCGGCGGTGCGCGACCACCCACGGCCACGTCATCAGCGCCCACACCGTGGCCACGATCACGACCTCGATCACGACGTACGACGGCCACGGGCCGAGGTAGTCCAGGACCGAGCCGCTGCTGGGCTTGTGGTTCAGGAACCCGTAGTTGGTGCCGGTGATCGCGTTGAAGGTGAACACCGAGACCGCCCAGGTCAGCGTGGTGGCCACGGTGGTGGCGTAGTCGTGCCAGGCGGGTCTGAGACCGAGGCCCCACACCAGGTAGATCGCGGCCCACACGATGAGCATGTGCATGCCCCAGAAGCCGATGTACTTCGGGTTGGGGAAGTCGGCGGTGAGCCACGGCGTCAGCAGCCCCTGGGTGGTCAGCACCAGCCCCCAGAAGTAGGTCATGGCGACGAAGAACCTGTGGTGGGTCAGCAGGGCGAGCACCGCGGCGATCCAGGCGAAGTCGCACAGCTGCAGGGGGAGCGTGGTGTTGAAGGAGAACTGCGACGGCATGAAGTCGACCAGCTGCATCGGGATCGTGAAGCCCATGATCGCGAAGGCGAACCAGCGGCTGACCCGCCGTGGGTCCGCGGCACCGCGCTGGGCGCGACCGAGCAGGACCACCGGCCAGATGCCGGCGGCGAACAGCGCGAGCATCAGCAGGTGGCTGGGACCGAAGGTCACGAAGGTCGAGGCAGTCATCGGGTTCATGCCTTCAACTCTCGTGCCCGGACCGCTTCGGGACATCCGTGCGGGTACTCAGTTCGGGCTGGGTGCCACCACACCCGGACGTAGGCCGTGTCACGGCCTAGGCTCGACGGCGTGGCGTCGACGTGGCCGATGGCGGTCGTGGGCCTGTTGCTCGTGGCGAGCGCGTGCGACGGGTCGTCGCCGGCCAGCGCCCCGTCGACGCGTGCCGACAGCCCTCGCTCGACGGGTCCCCGGGTGGTCCTGGAGCATCGTGGTCCGCAGCCGTCGGACGGCATGCCGCGACGCGCGACGGTGCGGATCCCGAGAATCGGGCTGGCCGGACTGGTCGTGGAGCCCTACCGGGGACGCCCGGACGACGCACCGGGCACCCGCCTCCAGGACCGCGGCCTCGGCGCCAGTCCTCACGGGCCACGCGGCGGCACGGGTCCGGGCGGGGTCGGCAACTACCTGGTCACCGCTCACCGCACGTCGAGCACGCGGGCTTTCGCCCGGCTTCCGGAGCTGCGACGAGGTGACCGGGTCGTGGTGGAGGCGGCAGGGGTGCGCTACGTCTACGAGATCAGGCTGACCCGGTCGACCTCGTTCCGCTCCGACCGGTCGCGGGCTCGCCAGGAGGCCGCTGTTCCCGGCCGGCCCGGGGCCGTCCCGACGAGGGCGATGGTCACGCTCTCGACCTGCGCGACGCAGGAGGACCACACGGCCGGCAACTACTGGTCCGACGAGTTCCACAACCCCGAGCACCGCATCGACAAGGTCGGCGTGCTGGTCGCCTCGGGACCCGTCAGGCGGAGGTCTCCAGCGACGCGGCGATGAAGCCGGACTCGACGAGCTCGTCGACGACCTCGCGCAGGAAGGCGACGGTGGTCGGCTGCCGGCTCACCGTGGTGCCGACCGCCTGGCGGATCTGCATGAACGGCTCGTCGATGAGCCGCAGGTCGTCGTGCTCCTCGACGTACGCCGTGAGGGGCTGGCGGATGCCGGCGGCGACCTCGAGGTCCTCGCTGCGGAAGACGTCGACGCCCTCGGCCCCGCGCACGATCTCCGCCCGCTGCAGCGAGCGGCTCAGGTGCAGGTCGTACGCCGAGCCCTGCTTGACGCCCACCCGCACGCCGGGTTGATCGATCTCGTCCAGGGCGTGCAGCGGGGAGTCGCGCGGCACGGCGAAGACGCCCTCGATCACGACATAGGGCTCCGTGAACGCGACTTCCGTGGCCCGGGCCGGGTCGATGGCCAGGAAGCACAGGTCGGCGGCACCCGTGGCCATTGCCTCGAACGACTTGCGGGCTGCATCGAAGCAGAGGAACTCGACCGGGACCTCGAGGCGTCGCGCGATCTCGCGGGCGATGTCGACGGTCACGCCGCGCGGCTCCGCGGCGGTGCCCTGCGCCAGCACGGGATTGCCCAGGTTGATCGAGGCACGCAGGGTGCCGGTCGGGGCGAGGTCCTCAACGATGGTCATGCCGATGACGCTACCGGCGGGCCAGCAGCACCATGACCTCGTGGTGCCCGGTCTGGGGGAACATGTCGAACAGGCCCGCGGTGCGGACGTCGTACGACGGCAGGGCGGCCAGGTCGCGGGCCAGTGTGGTGACGTTGCAGCTGGAGTAGATGAGGTGGGCCGGTCCGCCGGTCTCCAGCCGCCCACAGAGCTCGGGCCCGATGCCGCGTCGGGGCGGGTTGACGACGACGAGGTCGGGGGTGGCGTCCATGAGGTGTTGCGTGGCGTCGCCGGCGTGCCATTCGCTGGTCAGCCCCTCGGGGAGCTCGGTTGCGCTGCGCCGCGCGCTCAGGATGGCGTCGGCCGACGACTCGACTCCGATCACGTGGTGGGCGCCGTGTCCCAGTGCGTGCAGGCCGAACCCGCCGACACCGCAGTAGAGGTCGAGCACCGTGCTCGGTCGCAGCTCGCTGATCCACGCACGGGCCCGGGCGTAGAGAGCCTCGGCGATGAACGTGTTGGTCTGGAAGAAGCTGCGTGGTCGCAGGTGCAGGGTGACGTCGTTGACCCGCATCGGCAGGGTGTCGAGGTCGGTCAGGACCTCCTCGTCCGGGCCCTCGAGCACGGCCTTGTGCTCGGGCTGCAGGTTGACGCTCACGACGCGGGTCTCCGGCACCCGCTCGCGAATGACGTCCAGTCCCTCGCGTATCCGCCGGAGCTGGCCGGGGGAGCGGAGCACGAACCGCAGCATCACCTCGCCGTCGGGGGAGTGGGTGACCAGCAGGTGCTTGAGCTCACCGGTGCGCCCCGGCACGTCGTACGGCGTGAGGCCGAGGTCGGCGACGACTGCCGGGAGTCGGTGCACGACGTCGGCCAGACCCGGTTCGTAGAGCCCGCAGCCGGTCAGGTCGACGCCGCGCTGACCACCGTCGAGGATGCCGAGCGTCGGCTCGCCACGGCGTCCGCCGACGACCAGCTTCGCCTTGTTCCGGAAGGCCGACTCGGCGCCGGTCACCGGTTCGGTCCACGAGAGGCGCGGGCCGAGCGCGTCGGACACGGTTGCCTGTTTGCGTGCGACTTGCTCGGCGTGGTCGACGCCCATGTGCGTGCACGAGCGGCACACACCCGCGTCGAAGTAGCCACATTGCACGCCGCAACCCTACGGCCCCGCGTGGCCCCCGTGTGTCGGCTCCTCACCCGGTTAGCCTGTCGCCGATGACTGAGCCAGACTTTCTCCGACGTACCCGCCACGGCTACGACACGATCGCGGCCGACTACACCGCCACCTTCGCCGGCGAGATCGAAGAACTACCGTTCTTCCGCGCGATGCTGACCGCCTACGCCGAGCTGGTGCTGGCCGACGGTGGGGGAGAGGTGCTGGAGGTCGGCAGCGGACCGGGCGAGACCACGGCCTTCCTGCACGACCGGGGCCTCTCGATCTCGGGTCTCGACCTGTCGCCGGAGATGGTGGGGATCGCGCGCGCGGACCAGCCCCACCTGTCGTTCTCCGTGGGCTCGATGCTCGAGCTGCCGTACGCCGACGGGGCGCTGGCCGGCGTGGTGACCTGGTATTCGCTGATCCATCTCCCGCCGGAACGGTTGCCCGACGCCCTCGACGAGTTCCACCGCGTGCTCCGCCCGGGTGGGCACCTCGCCGTGGCCTTCCAGATGGGTGACGGCGTACGCCGGATCGACGAGCTGGGCGGTCACGCGATCGAGCTCGACTTCCACCGCATCGACCCCGAGAGGTTCGCAATCCTGTTGCAGGACAGGGGATTCGACGTGGTGGCGTCGCTGGTGCGGGCCCGGCTCGAGGACGAGAAGACCCCGCACGCACACCTCGTGGCGCGCAGGCGATAGGCCGCAGGTCAGCCCAGACGCGGACCCAGCACCAGCTCGACGAACCGCTCACCGATCAACTCGTGAGTGGCGGCGTCGGGGTGCAGCCCGTCCGGCAAGGGCAGGTCGGCGGCGTCGACCACGCCGTAGAGCTCGGTGCCGTCGACGTGGTGGAGGTGCGGGTCGTGGGCCGACCGGTCGGCGACGATGCGGGCCAGCTCGTCGCGGATCACGCGCAGCGTCAGCTTGCCCGCCGGCACCTCGGCCGGGTTGCCGGTGGCCACGAAGCGCATCTCACCCCGACCGAGCGCCTCCATGTCCGGACCGCTCGGGCCGGGCGTCTCCTCGTGGATCGGGCAGAGCACCGACGAGATCACGACCAGCGGAGTCGTCGGGTGGCCCTCGCGGATCGTGTCCAGGAAGCCATGCACCGCCGGGGCGAAGGCGCGCAGGCGCATCGCGTCGAGGTTGATCACGTTGATCCCGATCTTCACCGTCACCAGGTCGGCCGCGGTGTCGCGCATCGCCCGCGCCGTGAACGGGTCCAGCACGGCGCCGCCGCCGAACCCGAGGTTGACCAGCTCGACCCCGGCCCGGCGTGCGGCGATGGCCGGCCAGGTGCCGGTCGGGTTGGGTGAGTCTGTGCCGTGGCTGATCGAGCTGCCGTGGTGCAGCCAGACCGGACGATCCGAGGGCGCGGCGGCCTCGAGTGGCGCATCACTGCGCAGGACGACCAGCTCGGCGGTCTCGTTGTGAGGCAGCCAGATCTCGACGTCCTTGTCGCTGTCCGGCAGACCGTCGAAGCGCACGGTGCCGGGGTCCCCGACGTCGTGGGAGAAGGTGCCGGCGGTCATGTCGATGGTGATCGTGTTGCCGCCCGTGACGCTTCCTTGACCGATCACGTCACCGTCGACCGCCAGCTCGTAGACGCCGTCGGGACGCGGCGGCGCTCCGACGTACACGCGCTTGGTCGGCACGGAGTCCAGCTCGATCCAGGAGGCTGAGGTGCGGAACGCGATGCGGCAGCCCGAGGGCTGAGCCTCGGCCATCCTCAGCTGCTCGTCGTTGACCTGAGCACGTGCCTTCGGCGGCAGCCGGTGGGGGAGTACGCCGCGTTCGGTCGTCTCGATGTCGAGGGCTCCGCGGATCAGGTCGGCGGTGACGGGCGTGGTGAGGCTCTGCATGGTGGGCTCCGTGACGGGTCGGCTGGTCGGGTCCGATGCATGACCGGAACTCATCGCGACCAGTGTGTCTGGTGGGGCCTCTCGAACGCGACCGGGTTTTCGACTCCTGGCCGGCGTCGCGCGAGTAGTGTCGGTAGCACGTGGGCGCTCCCTCGAGCGACCCGGAAGCGGGGATGGCGATGAGCAAGGGATTCGGCAGCGACCTCTACAGGAACATGCAGAAGGTTCGTGCCAACGGCAAGGACGGCGTCGTCTTTCCGGTGAAGGCGAACGGCAAGGACGGCATCGTGTTCGGTGACCCGCCCCTCGAGGTCTTCGGGAAGACACCGGCCGAGAAGCCCAAGCGTCCCGGTGTCATCGCTCGGCTCAGGGCAGCGCTCTCCTCGCGCTGACGAACGACTCAGTTCGGCCGCACCGTCAGTGACTGGGACACCGTGCCGACGGGGCCGTGGACGTCGTGGATCACGCTGCTGGTGAGGCCGAGCCCACCCGCTCCGAACGAGACGCTGGTGTCGAAGCCGACCCACTCGCCTCGCGGCTCGGTGAAGAAGTGCGCGGTCAGGTCGACGTTGGGGAAGGCCACATGCGTCGGGTCCTCTCGCACGGTCATCCCGTTGGCGATGTCGAGCAGGCCGGTGAACCGGGCCAGTTCGCTGGTCTTCTCGTTCGCGATGAGAGGCAGGGGAGTGCGCGCCCAGAACGTGCCACGCCCCGGCGCCTCCTGGACACGACGCAGCTCGGCGGATGCAATGAAGCCGCCCGGCCACAGGCTCGACGGGTTCCATGCAGGCATGTCGTCGGGTCCGGGGATCCGGGGGAGCGGGGTGCCTTCGATCCCGGTGGTGTCGCGGGGTTCGAGCAGCCAGGCGCGCAGGATCACGCCGGCCCGCCCGGCGTACGACGCGGTGGCCTGCACGAGTTCGATGGTGCGCCCGGGGCGGATCACCTCGACCTCGACGTCCATGACGTCGACCGGCAGCGTGCCGAGGATGTCGTAGGAGAGCCGGCTGACCACCAGTCGGTCCGTACGACGTTCGGCGTGGTCGGCCTCGACGGCGTGCGCCAGCAGCCCTAGGGCCGGGGCGATGTGCTGGGTCGTGACGTCCCAGGCACCGCTGACGTGTTCGGTGGCCCGGAAGCGGGTCGCTCCGAGCCGCTCGAAGTAAGCCATGGTCGCCTCCTGTGGCGTGACGAGTCAGGGACGAGTGACGGTGAGGGTCACGTCGCCGAAGTCGCCCGACTGGACGATGACCTTCAGCTCACTGCTCTCGTAGGCCACGGGATCGACGACAGCGGACTTGCTCCGCGTCAGGCCCAGTTCTGGGAGCGCCGTGTCGTAGAAGGCCATGCCCTCGTCGGCCTCGACCCCGCCGACGTGGAAGAACACCATGTCGGCGGTGACGTTCTCGTCCTCGACGGTGCCGCCCGGCGGAATCGGCAGCGAGTGGATCGGCCAGCCCTCGGGCAACGCGTGGCCGCCACCCGAGCTTTCCGACTCGGTGGGAGAGGTCGACGAGTCGGGCGTGGAGTCGGACGTGGTGTCGTCGTCGGAGCAGGCGCCGGTGAACGCGAGCGCGGTGACGGCGGCGGCGCTGGCGAGCGCGCGCATGGTGCGGGTCATGTGTGGGTCCCTTGATGAGAAGGCCGGGCGGGCCAGCGTAGAACGAGGCGGGAACCGGTTCGTCGACGGGCACGTCCGACTGTCATGACGATCACACGGGTTGCCCCTCGCCGACTCCTTCCCCTGGTCCTGCTCGCCCTGTGCGGTTGGCTGCTTGCCGCCTGTGGCGAGGAGGGCTCCGACCAGCAGGCGTCCGGTCCCGGCTCGGCCGAGCTCAAAGTGGTCTCTGAGGACTGGAGCGGGTGGAGCAAGGGGCAGGCCGATCCCAAGACCACCACGGTGGACGTCGCCGAAGGAGAGACGTTCGAGGTCGCCGTGGTGGGTGGCCCCATGACGTTCGAGGTCACCGAGATCCGCGATGACGGCATCACGGTCGAGACCGACCAGGCCATGTCGACGAAGCAGGACGGCGGCGGCATCAACCTGAACTCCGACGAGAAGGAGTTCGACGTCGACGACGGAACCTCGCTCGAGCTGACCACGCTCACCATGGACGCCGGGACCACGGTGACCCTCACGATCCTGTGACGGTGAGCTCGCTCGACTTTTGCGCTCGACGGCGCAGACCGGGTCTGGTTGTGTGGGTGGGTCACGCAACCTAGAGGCCGCTACAGCGGTCCAACTCGGGAGGAAACATGTCCATCGGCCTGATGCGCCGGATCGCACTGGTGTCCGCGGGAGCACTCGCACTACCCATCGGGGTTGCCGCCGCAGCACCGCCCGGAGCCGGCGACCCCGGCATCGGGGACCCGTACTACCCCCTCTACGGCAACGGCGGCTACGACGTCGCCCACTACGACATCGCGGTCTCCTACGACAAGGCCACCGACACGCTGGCCGGCACCACGACCGTCACCGCCACTGCCACCGACCGGCTCCGCAGCTTCGACCTCGACTTCGTGCTGCCGGTCTCATCCGTCCAGGTCAACGGCAAGGCGGCCGGTTTCACCGCGAAGCCGCACGAGCTCGTCGTCACCCCGCGCAGTCCGCTGCGGCCGGGCCAGACGATGAAGGTTCGAGTGGTCTACGCGGGGCAGCCTTCGAGCATCGAGGTCCCCGAGTACGGCGCCTCGCCGTGGATCCAGACCAGCACCGGAGCCGCAGCCGTCGGCGAGCCCGAGATCGCGGCCTGGTGGTACCCGTCGAACGACCATCCCCGCGACAAGGCCACCTTCGACGTCACGGTGACCACGCCCGCCGACCAGGAAGCGCTGAGCAACGGCGTCCTGGTCTCCAACGAGCTCCACGGCGACACCCGTGCCTGGCACTGGCGTGAGTCCAAGCCGATGGCGACCTACCTGGCCTTCTTCGCGTCCGGCCAGTACGACATCACCCAGAGCACCTCCCCGGCAGGACTGCCCGTGGTCACAGCGGTCGCCTCCGACGGCGGCGCGGAGGGGGAGTACGCCGCAGCTGATCTTGCGCGCACCCCCGAGGTCGTCGAATGGGCGTCGCTTCAGTGGGGCGCCTACCCCTTCGACGCCATGGGTGGCGTGGCACCCGCAGCCGACTTCGGCTTCGCGCTGGAGAACCAGACGCGTCCGGTCTACACCCGGGGCTTCTGGCGTGGCGGGCCCAACATCTACGTGGTCGTGCACGAGCTCGCCCACCAGTGGTACGGCGACTCGGTGTCGGTGCACAACTGGCGCGACATCTGGCTCAACGAGGGCTTTGCGTCCTTCACGGAGTGGCTGTGGTCCGAGGACCACGGCGAGGGCACGGGTGCCGAGCTCTTCGACGAGTACTGGGACTACTACCAGGGCAACGACGCGTTCTGGACCAGGGTCATCGGTGACCCCGGTGCCGGGCACGAGTTCGCGGGTGCCGTCTATGACCGCGGTGCCATGACCCTGCAAGCCCTGCGGGTGCGGATCGGCGACGCCGCCTTCTTCGCCACCATGCGTGACTGGGCCGCCGATCACCGCTACGGGAACGCCGAGATCTTGGAGTTCATCACTCTCGCCGAGACGAACTCCGGTGAGGACCTGGCGTCGTTCTTCGACGCCTGGCTCTACCAGCCCACCAAGCCGGAGATGACACCGGAGAACGGCTTCCCGGCAGGGTTCGCCGGCTCCCAGCGCAGCGTCACGAGCGAGAAGTCGGCGCCCGCGTCGTTCACGAAGATCCAGCGCACCCACCGCCAGTTGATCGCCGCCGAGCTCGGCCGCTGACGGATCCGCGGCGCTGGTCCTGGCCCGGGTCGGGACCAGCGCTGCCGGAGTGCGCCGCCGGAGTCAGCGCCGTTCGACTGAACCTTTCGCGAACCGTCGTCGTGTTCTCGGGTGTGGGACATGCTGGAGTTGACCGGACGGTCGCGGAGGCACGGTGGTGACGCAAGAGGCAGACCTGATGCGGGCCCTGCACGACGAGCACGCTCCCGCGCTGTGGGCCTACGCCCTGGCCTTGACCAACGGCGACCGCGGCCGGGCCGAGGACGTCGTGCAGGAGACGTTGCTGCGCGCCTGGCGTCACCCGGAGGTCCTGGCGCGCTCCAGCGGCTCCGCGCGAGGGTGGCTGTTGACGGTGGCGCGGCGCATCACGATCGATGAGTGGCGCAGCAGCGTGCGGCACCCTGAGGTGGTCACCGACTCACCTCCGGAGCCGCCGTCGCACGACGAGACCGACGCCGCCCTCCAGGCCTGGCTCGTCGCCGACGGACTCCAGCGGTTGTCGAGTGCCCATCGCGACGTGATCGTGGAGTGCTACTACCGCGGCCACACGACGGCCGAGGCAGCGCGTCGTCTCGGGGTGCCCGACGGGACCGTGAAGTCGCGTCTCCACTATGCGCTGACCTCGCTGCGCCTGGTGCTCCAGGAGATGGGGGTCGAGGATGACTGACGACTACTCGACGTACGACGCGGCGTACCTCCTCGGCGCATTGAGCCCCGAGGAGCGCCGCGACTTCGAAACGCACCTGCGTGGCTGCGCCGACTGCTCCGCGAGTGTCACTCGTCTCAGCGGGTTGCCGGGACTCCTGGCCAAGGCGCCGCAGCCCGACCTGGTCGACGCCCCGGGTCCGGTGCCCGAGAGCCTGCTGCCCGCACTGCTTGCCGAGGTGGCCCGCCGTCGCGCGCGCAGGCGACGCGTCGTGCTTGTCGCGACAGCAGCAGCTGTGATCATCGCCATCGCGGCTGGCGCCTTCATCGGCCTCCGGCCGCCCCCGCCGGACACCGACCCGAGCGCGATCGAGATGACTGCTGTCGCGGCCGGAAGCCCGGTTCAGGCCGAGGCCGTCCTTGACGCCAAGGCCTGGGGCACTCATATTCGCCTGCATTGCTGGTACCGCGACACGTCCAGCTATCGGCCGGGCACCTACCGACTGGTCGTCACCGACAACGACGGCACCGTCCAGCAGCTGGCGACCTGGGCGGTCGTACCGGGGGAGACGACGACCGTTGACGGGTCGACCTCCCTGGACCTCGACGAGATCGCCACGGTCGAGGTGCGCAACCGCACGGACAAGGCCGTGCTCACCCTGTCGCCCTGACCCACTGGAGATCCCATGAAAATCAACAAGCTGATCCTGGTCGTGCTCGTCGTACCCGGCCTGGCCACGACCCTTGTGGCCTGTGGCAACGATGGTGGTTCCGACGACGACACCGCCGGCTCCGACACGAACACCGGACCGCTCGCGGTCCGCAGCGTCGGCAGCGCCGGCGACGTGTACGTCGACGCAGACGGCCGCGCGGTCTACGTCGCCGAGGAGGAGAAGTCGGGCAAGGTGCTGTGCACCGACTCCTGCCTCGACGTCTGGAAGCCGGTGATCGCGTCCGGCTCGGCCACGACCGGTGACTTCGGCACCCTGACCCGGCCCGACACTGACGAGAAGCAGGTGACCTTCGAGGGCGCCCCGGTCTACACCTTCACATTGGAAGGATCCGGCGAGGTCACCGGGAACGACGTGACCGACGAGTTCGACGGCGTGAGCTTCACCTGGCACGTCGTGGACGCCGGGGGAGCGGCCCCGTCGGACACGTCGTCCAGTCCTGACACGGGAAACGGCTACGACTACTAGGAGCTGGCGGCGGCAAGGAACGCCTCGGCCGAACATGCGAGGATCCGGCAATGCCCCTCAATGTCGCCGTTGTCGCCGAAGCCCTCGCCGACTCTCGACCCGAACGGCGGGTGCTCGTGGCGATCGACGGTGTCGACGGGAGTGGGAAGACCACCTTCGCCCAGTCGCTGGCAGACCAGCTGCGGGTGCTCACACGAAGCGTCCTGGTGATCCATGTCGATGACTTCCTCCACACGAGCTCCGTGCGTCACAGGCAGGGCCGGAACTCACCCGAGGGCTACTTCCACGACAGCTACGACTACGGGTCCCTGACCCGGCACGTGCTCGAGCCCCTCGGCCCGGGCGGAGACGGCTGGTTCCGCGGCGGCGTGGTCGACCGTGCTCGAGACGTCGTGGTGCCTCACCCGCGGCAGTACGCCGGCCACGGGACCATCGTCCTCGTCGAGGGACTGTTCCTCCTTCGGGATGAACTCTTCGGCCGGTGGGACCACTCCATCTTTCTCGACGTCGAGACAGAGATTTCCCTTGCCCGCAAGGGGAAACGCGATGGCCTGGAGCTTGACTCGGCCGATCCACTGACGCGACGCTACGTCGAGGGTCAGCGTCTCTATCTCGACTCCTGCCGACCACGGCAGCGAGCAACCTGGGTCATCGACAACGGCGGATCGGGCGACGCGACCCGCACGACCTGAGGGCTCACCTTCAAGGGGTCCAGTCGTCCCAGTCCCGCCACCAGTGGTCACCGTCGCGCAAGGCATCCTCGACTCCAGCCGCGGCACACAAGACGTCAGTCACCGTCTGCTCCGTGATGCGACCTTCGGTGCGTTGGTGATGGAGGTCGGTGACGTCCTTCCACTCCCGGGTTCCGTCCGCCCGGATGATCAGGTCGAGTCCGTGGTCGTCGGTGTCGATGCCCGTCGAGCTCCTGATGACCGGAGCCTCGAAGTTGACGTACCAGTGCCGGAATGTGCCGTCGTGGGCGAAGACCTTCCAGACGCTGTAGAGGTCGCCGGCGCGGTAGAGCTGCAAGACGATCGTCTCGCCCCACTCCGTGCGCCCAGACCAGGGATGCGGCCCGTGTGGATGGTCCGGGAAGTGGAATGCGGAGCCGGGGTCCACCCGAATCGCCAGGACGTCGCCGACGTCGTGTACGACGACTGCAGGTTGCGCGAACCAGAGCTGTCCGTGGAGGACCTCGCGCCGTTGAAGGGTCGTCCCCGGTTCGAATCGCGTCATCTCGCACGATGCTAGGCCGGTTGCGACGGGGTCTGTGTAGTTTGGCGCGTGTGAACAGCTACGTCGAGCAGTTCCCGCTGCGGGACCCATGACACAGGCAACGGGCGCCGAGCTGTCGGATGTGGAGGTCGCGATCTCAGCTGCCGAGGCCGGTGCGGCCAAGGTTCGAGAGGCGTACGGCGGGGTGGTGATCCGTCATGCCAAGTCGGGCAACGACTTCGCCACGGACACCGATCTCGCCGCCGAGCGCGTGATCCGCGAGGTTCTCGCCGTACGGCGACCCGCAGACGGCTTCCTGGGGGAGGAGACCGGTGAATCACGAGGCGCAGCCAGCCGCCGCTGGCTGGTGGACCCACTCTGCGGCACCTTGAACTTCGCGGCGCAGACACCACTCGTGGCCGTGAACGTCGCGTTGATCGGCGAGAGGGGCACTCTGGCAGCTGCCTCGACTGATCCGATCGCGGGGGAGACCTTCTGGAGCGACAGTGTGGCCGCGTGGGTCCGCAAGGACGGCGTCGACGAGAGGGCGCTGCCGTCGGTGGCCTCCAGGCTCGTCGACGTCAACTGCGATGGTCCGCTCGACCGCTCCTTCGTGGGGCCTCAGCTGCTTGCCGATCCGGAGTTCAGAGCGGCGTTCGGACCGCGGGTCGTCTCCTCGACGCTGGCGGTCGCCTGGGTCGCGGCCGGTAGGAGAGCGGGTTACGTCAGCGACGGCGGATTCGTGGACAACGTGCACTTCGCGGCCGGGATCGAGCTGTGCCGGGCAGCCGGCTGCGTGGTGACCGACCTGGCCGGTGGTTCGCTCGGCGAAGGCAGAGGCCTGCTCGTCGCGGCGGACGATTCGACCCACCGGCAGTTGCTCAGCATCGTGCGGCCACATCTTGTTGCTCTCACTGCTGGGAAGGGATCACGAAGGTGAAGAAGTACATCCTCTTCGATCATGACGGCGTTCTTGTGGACACCGAGTTCTGGTACTACAAGGCCGGTGAACGTGCCCTTGCGGACATCGGTTTCACCCTCGACAAGGAGGAATACCTGCGGGGGATGGGCAACGCGATCGGCACGTGGGCCCAGGCCAGGGCGGCAGGAATCGATGAGCAGACCCTCGACCGGCAACGGGAGGTTCGCGATCACTACTACCAGGAACACCTGCAAACCGAAGCCATCGAGATAGAGGGCGTCGTCGACGCCCTTGCTGAGCTCTCGAAATACGTGCGCATGGGCATCGTGACGACTGCCAAGCGCGTGGACTTCGAGATCATCCACAAGAAGCGTCACATCCGACAGTTCATGGACTTCGTCCTGGTTCGCGAGGACTACAACCTCGCAAAGCCGCATCCAGAGCCGTATCTCACCGGCTTGCGGCGCTTCGGAGCCGGAAAGGAAGAAGCGCTGGTCGTCGAAGATTCGTCGCGAGGGCTCAACTCAGCCGTGGCGGCCGGTATCGACTGCGCCATCGTTCACAACGACTTCACCAAGTCACAGGACTTCTCCCGGGCCACTCATCGAATCAGTTCCCTGAGTGAATTGACGGGCATCGTCCTCGACTCGAGATGAGCCGGGGGAGCAGGTGTCATCATCGACACGGGCCGGCACGCGTCCGTGGCTCCTGGTGGGCACCCTGCGCCGCGGTCGACGCGGTGGTGGTCGGCTCCGGCATCGAACCGCGTGATCTGACCCTCTCAGAGGTGAATGACACGTCTGTCTATCACTTTGATGGACTTCGACGCATCACGTTTCCCGAGACCTTCAATGAGGCGCGCGCCGAAGCGCTGGCACCCGTCGGCGGCGAACCGCCCGATCGTGACGACGTGTGGTGGCCCGCGCATCCGGACCACGCATCGTTTCTGGAGTGACCTTGCACAGGCGGCTCGAGCGGCCCAGGGCATCGATCTCCCGAGGTAATCACCTGTATTAATTGACATAATGTACGTTATCGGCGGTTAGGCACGAGCTCTTCCGGCAGGTCTGAAACGCCTTCTCGGTGCTCGTCCGACGCAAGGACCCGGACGGTTGCGTCAACTTCATGGAGGCACACGACTGCCTCCAGCCTCAACTGAAGTTGGCTCACCACACGTCGGGTCTGCCTGAAAACGTCAGATCGGGTGAGAGAGCACAACCTCGCAGAAAACGACATTTTCCGCCGCTGAGCCAATCGGGCGCTCGTCGGTGAGCCTCGACCGACTTTTCGCGCCACCATGCGCACAATGGGCGGCTCGACGACTCCCTCGCCCATCGCAGGGACCGATCATCGGACGAGAGGCTGGACTTCATGCGGGCACTGCTCCTGAGCGGTGGACTGGCGATGGTCTGCTCGCTGCTGGGCACCTGGCTCGCCATCGGCTGGTTCACCCGGCGCGGGTTCGGCCAACCGATCAGGGTCGACGGGCCGACGACGCATCACGTCAAGCGCGGTACGCCGACGATGGGCGGCCTCGTGATCCTGTTGAGCGCCACGGCGGCCTATCTGGTCGCCACGATCCTCACCGGCAACTGGCCGAGTGCCAGCGCCTGGCTCCTGCTGCTGCTGTTCCTCGGCTGTGGTGTGGTGGGCTTTCTCGATGACTTCATCAAGGTCTACACCCAGCACAACCAGGGCCTGAGCAGCCGGGCCAAGATGGCCGGTCAGACGCTGGTCGCGCTGGTCTTCGGTGTCCTCGCCACGAGCCTCTTCGCCGACGAGCGCGGTGTCCGGCCGGCGTCGCAGCACCTCTCGACCACCCACGACTGGGGAGTCAAGCTGCCCTTGGTCGTGACCTTGTTGCTGATCTGGTTCATCGTCACCGCCACCTCCAACGGCGCCAACCTCACCGATGGCGCCGACGGCCTGCTCGCCGGCACGTCGGCGATGGTCTTCGGCGCCTACACACTCGTGAACGTCTGGCAGAGCAACCAGCTCTGCGGTTCCGCGCGCCCCACGGTGGTGGAGTCACAGTGCTACCAGGTGCGTGACCCACTCGACCTCGCGGTGTTCTCCGCCGCCATCTCCGCGGCCTGCATCGGCTTCTTGTGGTGGAACGCCAAGCCCGCGCGCATCATCATGGGCGACGTCGGCTCCCTTGCCATAGGTGGCGCCCTGGCCGGGCTGGCGATCATGTCGCGCACCGAGCTCCTGATGGCCGTCATCGCCGGACTCTTCGTGCTCGAGACGTTGTCGGTGATCCTGCAGATGAGCTACTTCAAGCTCACCCGTCGTCTCACCGGCACGGGGCGCCGCATCTTCCGCATCTCACCCATCCACCACCACTTCGAGCACCTCGGCTGGGAAGAGGTCACCGTGGTGGTCCGCTTCTGGATCGTCGCTGGAGTCTTCGTCGCCGCTGGGCTCGGCATCTTCTATGCCGCCTGGCTGGTGTGAGTCGGCGCCCGACGCTCAGTCGGTGACCTTGCTCTTGGGTGCGCCGTAGAGGACGTCGGCGTAGTCGCGGTGATTGCCGATCCATCCGGTGATGAACGGACAGATCACCAAGGCCTGGCTGCCGCGCTCGCGTACGTCGTCCAGAGCGGCACGGGCCAACGCGCTGCCTATCCCCTGCCCTTCGAACGCCTCATCGACCTCGGTGTGGGTGAGTACGACGAGCTCGTTCGCCACCTGGTAGTCGACGAATCCGGCGAGTACGCCGTCCACGTGGGCCTCGTAGTGGTGTGCCTCGCGGTTGTCGGTGACGATGACGTTCTCGGCCCTGGCCATGGCGAACTCCTTCTGTGGGCATGTGCGCTCGAGAGACACGCTAGGTCACTCCACGAGCCGCTCCCTCGTGTGGCCCTCAACGAACTGCGCGGTCCACGGCCTCGACGATGCTCTCGGGCGTGCTGTTGAAGGCGATGGCGGCGTGCGGGGCGTGGCGACGTACGAGATTGACGATCTCCTCGAAGACCTCGAGCAAGTCCGCTTGCTTGCGGATGCCGCCCCCGACGAGGACGCAGTCCCACGGACGCGACTGCAGCGCCGTGGCCACCACTGCGGGGATGTCGTCACTGCCGTCCAGTCCGACCAGGCAGTTCGTCGCGTCGTAGCCACGCTCGGCGAGGGTCACGGTCGCAGCCTCGATGGCGGTCGCCACTGGTTCGGGATCCCACGGCCCGAGGACGCGATACGGGTCCAGGCCGATCACCAGCACGGTCGGCGGTCGCGGGTGCGGATCATGATCGTGCGAAGGGTCGCCGGCGAAGACCTTCTCGTAGAGGTCGTAGATGAACGCCCCCTTCGCGTTGTTGTAGCGCATCACGTCGGCGAATCCTCTGGCCGCCACCTCACGCTTCACCGCGGCGTACTCGTCGCGATCCTCTGCGTGGGTGCGCAGCCAGTCACGGAACAGCCTGTGTCGTCGAGGCTCGCGCGCACCCGGCGAGAAGATGTGGAGCGTGACCGCCGGCTCCTCGCCGCGAAGGCAACGATGCTCCTCCCACTCGGGCTCTCGCACACGCAGCGTGAAACCCGCGGCCTCGAGGTCGGGCAACCACGCGGCCTCGTCGCCGGAGTCGGCAACCGTCAGGTCGACGTCGATCATCGGCTTGGCCCACAGACCGGGCACGGAGGTCGAACCCACGTGCTCGATCGAGAGCACCCGCTCCCCCAGCGCGGCAACGATCTGACCACGTGCGACGTCGTACGCCGCGGGCCACGACGGATCCGGCGCGACGACCTCGACGGACTGCGGTGTCCAGGCGCCGATGGAGACCCGTGCGGCTTCGATCTCTTCCATCGACGGAGTCTCGAAGGGGTTCCAGAGCGGGTGCGTGGCCATGCACCCGCGCCTATGCATGTGTCAGAGCGTGGTGGCGTAGATCCGCGTCGGTACGCCGAGCGCGCTGGGGCCCTCACTCTCGAGCGCCAGCCCGATCTTCCCGGCAACTCGCTGTGAGGCGAGGTTGTCCCGGTGGATGATTGCGATCAGGCGAGTGATCCCCCGGATGCGTGCGAAGTCGCGGCTGGCCAGTGCGGCCTCCGTCGCGAGCCCGCGGCCCTGGTGCTCGGGCATGAGGTGATAGCCGACCTCGAGGTGCTCGGCACCGTCGATCCACTGCCAGGACAGGCCGCACTGCCCGACGAAGGTGCCGTTCGCGTCGTGCAGCACCCACAGTCCGAGGCCGTCCCTGGCGTAGCCCTGCTGGTTCCACTCGATCCATTCGGCGGCCTCCGCGCGAGAGCGTGTCCGGGGGAAGAACGCCATGACCTCGGGCGAGGCCATCAGGGCGGCCAGGTCGTCGAGGTCCTCGGGACCCATGCGCCCGAACGTGAGCCTTGCCGTGGGTTCTGGCAACAGGACCGACATCGTCAGACCGGATCCGCAAGCAACGAGAGCAGGTGGGACGCCTGCACCTCCGTGGTGCCCGGCGGGTTGCGGTGGAACCCGCCGTTGCCGGGCAGCAGCATGGCCAGCCAGAACGTCGCCCACAGGGGACGGTAGGCGTGGAACCGCTCCCGCTCCCCCGCCGACAACCCGACCGCCTCGACCAGCGCGTCGGCGTCGAAGACCCCGGCGAGTCGGCCGGCGATGTGCTCCACGTGGTCGGCGAGTTCGTACGCCGGGTCGCTGAGGCCACCGTCCTCGAAGTCGATCAGCCGACACGTGTGGCCGTCCCACATGACGTTGGCCGGGTTCAGGTCGGCAATGCCGAGAGAGCCGAGGTGCGGCGCGGGCAGTGACTCCGCGGCCAACCACTCCGTCGCAGCATCGACCGCCAGCTGCACCAGGTCGGGCTCCTGGCACTTGGCCAGGTCGTAGGTCTCGCCCAGCCATTCGGTCATCGTGGCTACCTGGGAAGACGGACCGTAGAAGCGCTCGCCGATGCCGGCTGCTTCCACGGCCGAGCTCGGGACGTCGTACATCCGACGCAGCGCTCGACCGAGTGACGCGGTCTGCTCCGCAGTGAGCGGTCGGCCCCCCAGCGGCTCCCCCGCAAGCCGCTCCATGACCACCACCGGGGCGCCATCGGAACCGGTCTCGCGACGCAACGGACGTGGGGCCACACCGGGCGCGTGCTCTGCCAGCACGCTCAGGCAGCCCCACTCGCGGTCTGCCTCACCGCGGTCCCAGCGGACGAACCGCTTTCGCACCTCGGTCGGAGTGAACTCGAGGTCGTGGGTCTGCGTCTGCACGTTCGCGACCCTACCGAGGCAGCTCCCCCTGATCGTTGATCCGCACGTGGTTGCCGGCCGGGTCGCGGAACGCGCAGTCGCGGACGCCGTACGGCTGGTCGATCGGCTCCTGGATCACCTCGGCGCCGGTCGCCTGCACCCGGTCGAAGACGCCGTCGAGGTCGGGCGTGGTCAGGACGATGGTGGCGTAGGTGCCCTTGGCCATCATCTCGTTGATCATGCGCGTCTCGTCCTCCGTGACGCCCGGGTCGACGCCGAGAGGAGTCAGCACGATGTTGGTGTCGGGCTGATCGGGCGAGCCGATGGTCACCCAGCGCATCGTGCCCTCGCCGACGTCCATGCGGACCTCGAAGCCGAGTGCGTCGCGGTAGAACGCGATCGACGCGTCCGGGTCGGTGTGCGGAAGGAAGCTGGCGTGGATGGTGAGGTTCATGGCGCTCACGCTAGCGGCGCTCAGGACGTGGGCGCTTCTTCATTCCTGATTGATCGCTCGCGCACCGGCCGGGTGACCTGTTTCTCCACACAGGAAGGGATGCCGGTGGTCGGATGGGCTTCCGGGGCGCGCTGCCGATAGACACTCGGGGGCACACCGACCAGCTCGGTGAAACGGGTGCTGAACGTGCCGAGCGACGAGCAACCCACCTCGAAGCAGACCTCCGTGACGCTCAGGTCGCCGCGGCGCAGCAACGCCATCGCACGCTCGATGCGTCGCGTCATCAGGTAGGAGTACGGCGACTCGCCGTACGCCTGCTTGAACTGGCGGCTCAGGTGGCCGGACGACATGTGCACCCCACGGGCGAGTGCCTCGACGTCGAGCGGCTGGGCGTACTCACGGTCCATCCGGTCGCGGACCCGCCGCAGCAGGGCGAGGTCACGCAGCCGATCGTCGTTGGCCGGTGTGCTGGTCACACCCACGATCGTGCCACGGGCACGGAGACCCGGCCAGCCGACACGATTCAGCCGGCGCGGCCGACGGTGGCCCTGGCAGCCGACGCCAGCATGCGCGCGTAGCCGATCCACGCACGCGGCGACAGGGCCACGGAGAAGGTGGTGTCGCTGCCGGTGGGCACCTCAGCGCCCTCGAAGCGATCCTCCAGCCAGCCCAGCATCGTCGGCATCGCCAGCACCATCAGGCTGATGTGCTCACTGAGCCGGTCACTGAGGTAGCGAACGTCGGCGCCGCCGTCGACGTACTTGGCCACCTGGGCGTCGACCTCGGCCTTGTCGATGACCTGGTCGTGCACGGCCTGCACCACCAGAAGCGGGCAGGCCGGGACGTTCTTGCCGAGGCGCAGGTCGTCGAAGAGCGCGAGCACCTCGGGCAGGGCCAGCACATCGGCCAGCGGAGCATCCAGATAGTCGTCGAAGTCGTCGAACGCGTAGCGCAGCACGGCACTGACCGTGGTCATCTCGCCGAGGGCGTCGAGGCGCCTCTGGCCGCCGGCGCTGGCGTGCTGCCGGATCACCCGGGCCAACCCCGGATAGACATGGCGCAGCCCCGAGACGACCAGCGCAGGCAGCCCTGCGTTGAGGCCCGTGTTGAGCTTGATGAAGGCCTCCCCCGGGTCACCGACCGGCGACCCGAGCACGGCGCCGACCACCCGCAGCTCCGGTGCGTACGACGGCGCAAGCTCGGCCGCCCACGCAGAGGCCATCCCGCCGCCCGAGTAGCCGAAGATGCCGACGGGTGTGTCGTGGGCGAGCCCGAGCGGCTCGAAGCGGAGCACGGCGCGGATGCCGTCGAGCACCCGGTGGCCGGGCTCCCGCGGCGCCGCGAAGTGCCCGCCGCGGCCCTCGTGGTCCGAGAGCGACACGACGAAGCCGCGGTCGAGCAGTCCGGAGATCAACAGCAGCTCGAACTGCGGCAGGGCACCCCAGGACCGTGCGCCCTGGCGCAGGGCATAGGACGGGAAGCACTTGTCGGAGATGGCGTCGATCGCGCACTGGTAGGCGATCACCCGCTGCGGCCGGGTCGGGTCGTAGCCGCGCGGCACGAGAACGGTGGTCACGGCGACCTCGGCCTTCCCGTCGAGATCGTTGCTGCGGTGCGCGAGCTGCCAGGCGGTGAGCCCTCGTTGCGGCACCAGCCCGAGGAATCCCAGGCGCACTCGCCGACTGCGGATCACGGTGCCGTCGGCGAGGGCGCCGAGGTTCGGCGGCGCGTCGTGGAAGGGGTCGTCCCGCGGTCGCAGGGGTCGTCCGGTGGCCACGGTGTCGTCGTCGGGCGACACGTCGTCCGCATGGGCGATGGTCTCGGCCACGCCGCTCTCCTTTGCCTGCCACCGCGGGGAGATCCGGTGGATCAGACCAAGGTTACCGAACCGTAGGTTTCACCGCTGCTCAACTCAGGCAGAGACAGAACGGGTGCCCGGCCGGATCGAGCATGACCCGGAACGTGGTGCCGGGTTGGTGCTCGTGACGGGTGGCGCCGAGCTCGACCACGGCATCCTCGGCCACGTCGAGGTCGGCGACGACGACGTCCAGGTGCATCTGTTGCGGGACCTCCTGGGTCGGCCACGTCGGCGCCCGGTAGTCGTCGACCTGCTGGAACGAGATGCAGTTGCCGTTGTCGGCGCGGATGTCGAACCAGCCGTCCTGCTCCTTCACCTCCCACTCGAGGATCGCGGCGTAGAACGAGGCCAGGACGGCGGCGTCGGGGCAGTCGAGGACGAAGGACGGGAACTGTGCGATGGGCATGCCCGACACGCTACGGACGGTTGCGGACGTTCCCCGTCCTCTTCCGCGACGCGGCTAGCCTGCTCCGATGACCCACGACGCCCTGCAGCCCGGATGCTTCCCCTGCGAGCTGCAGGGCGCGGTGTCCCGGCCGCCGCGGGAGGACCTGCTGCACACGCAGCACTGGCGGGTGGTCCATGCGTTCAACTCGACCATGCCCGGGTGGCTGGTGCTGCTGCCGACCCGGCACCTCACCTCGTTCACGGAGCTGTCGGCCGAGGCTGCCGACGAGCTGGGCGGACTGGTACGCCGGCTGGGCATCGCGCTCGAGCAGGTCACCGGGTGCGTGAAGACCTACCTGATGCAGTTCTCCGAGGCCGAGGGCTTCTCACACCTGCACCTGCACCTCGTGCCGCGCATGCCCGACCAGCCCGCCACGGCGATGGGGCCGAAGGTGTTCAGCTACCTGAGCCCGGACCAGACCCAGTGGCTGCCGCACTCCCGTCGCGACGAGATCGCGCTCGCCGTACGCGCTGCCCTGCCGTGAGCGCTGGTTGGGGCGCTGATCCGTGCGGGTGGGATCAGCGGCGCACCATGCGCCGTTCGGGTCCCTCGTCGCAGTCCTGGACCTGCCCGTCGAACCGGAAGCCCTGCCGTTCATAGAACGTGATCGCCCGGGTGTTGCCGTCGAGCACCCAGAGGTACGCCGGCCGTTCGCCGACGGATGCCGAGAGCAGCCGATGCCCCACACCGGTCCCGTAGACGCGGGCCCGCACGTAGAGCGCCATCAGCTCCAGGAGGTCGCTGTCGTCGCGACCCGGTCCACAGCTGGCGAACCCGACGAGCCCCTGCTCGTCCTCGGCCACCCACGTCGGCGAGTTCTCGAGCCTGGTCTCCCAACGCGCGATCCGCTTCGACGACGGCTCGGCTCGCCGCGCGTCGAGGACCGACTGCGGGACCAGGCCGGCGTACCCGTCGTCCCAGACCTCGAGGTGCAGCTCCGCCAGTGCGGGTGCGTCCGCAGGAACGGCCGTTCTGATCGAGTCCATCCACGGGATCCTGCCATGGTGAGCCCGCGCAGCCGAAAGGATTTGCGGAGCCGCAGGGTCGGCGTGAAGATGGCGGGACGAGCCGACCTGGAGGATCAATGGCCAAGCAGTTCCCGGAGCTGACCGACCGACTGAGCGACTTCATCGCCGAGCAGTCCATGTACTTCGTGGCCACCGCCGCCCGCGACGGCCGGGTCAACGTCTCGCCGAAGGGCGTCGACTCCTTGCGGGTCCTCTCCCCCACGCGCGTCGTGTGGCTCAACGGCACCGGCAGCGGGAACGAGACCGCGGCCCACCTGCTCGACACCCCGCGGATGACGATCATGTTCTGCTCGTTCGTGCGCGAGCCGCTGATCCTGCGGTTGTACGGCGACGCCAGGGCCGTGCACCCCGACGACGCGGACTGGGACGACCTCCAGTCGCTCTTCCCGCCGATGCTCGGCGCCCGCAACATCTTCGTCCTCGACATCGACCTGGTGCAGACCTCGTGCGGCTACGGCGTGCCGCTGATGGAGCTCCAGGGACAACGCGACCTGATGGACAACTGGGCCCGCAAGAAGGGCGACGACGGCATCGACGTCTACCAGCAGCAGAAGAACCTGCTCAGCATCGACGGCTTCCCGACCGGCCTTCCCGAGCACGCTCGATCCTGAGCCGCGAGCAGGGCGTGGCCGCACTCGGCGCCTGAACCTGCGGCTGACGATCGAGCACAGGCGGACCATCGAACATGCAGTTCATGCCGAACCGGCGAGCCGTGAGCGTCAAACAGCATCCGGAACAGCGAACTGCATGTTGAATGGTCCGTTCGCCCTGCAATTCCCGGTGGCCGAGGCTCGCGCCCTCCCCGCTCGACGGACCGCGTCAGCTCCCGACCTCGACGACCGCCTTGATGCGCTCGAGCGTCTGCCGCATGCCCCGCAGGTTGGTGCGCCCGCGCAACGGGCCGAGTACGAGTCCGTAGAGGCGCAACGCGGGATGGGTCCCGAGCTCGTAGGACTCGGTGACGTCGGTGCCGCCGTCGCGTTCCCGCAACTGGTAGCGCCAGGTGTTGGCCCGCTGCCCGGCGGCGTACACCGCGAAGCCGAAGTCACTCCCCGGCTCGCAGGTGATGACCTTGCAGTTCGTCCAGTAGACCGGCCCGACGCCGTTGCGCTTCACGTGGCCACGGAATTGGGCGCCGACCTCGGGGCCGGTGGCACCGTCGGTCCACTCGGCCTCGAACGTCTCCGGGCTGAACTCGCCGATCCTCGTGACGTCGCTGACCAGACCCCAGACCTTCTCGGGTGCTGCCTTCATGTGCACCGTGACTGCTCCTCGCATGGTCGAACCCTGCCATGTGGGGGTCACCCGATCGGGTAGTTCTCCCCCTTCGAACGGCCCATTCAGTGGGAATTCGATGAATCTTGTCGGTGGTCGGGGTCAAAGTGGGTATCAGCAGGCAAACCGGACACACCTTGACCTACGACACCGCAGGAAGGAGCACCATCATGTGGGACACCGTGGACAACCACTCGGCACACCTCTCGCACGACCTGCCGTGCCCCGGCTGCGGCCACGCAGTCCACACCTACCTGTCGTGCTCAGACAGCTGTGCGTGTGTTCCGCAGCCGCTGCCCGGCACGGTCGGCGCCTACTCCGCCGCCTGAGGCAACCGCGCCCGTACGACGAGCCGGCGGCAGCCGCTCCGCACGGACTAACCGGTGATCAGACCCGGGTCAACGGAAGGTGCGGTTGCGGAGGCAGCGTGACCTCGATCGGGTCACCCGGGCCGACGTCTCCCCCGCGCGCGACCACGCCCATGACACCGGCGCGCCGTTCGACCGCGCCGTCCTCGCCGGTGCGCACGACCTGCTTGAGCAGACCGTCGCGGAAGGTGTTGATCTGCTGGCACGGGTTGCGCAGCCCGGTGACGATGACCACCGCGCCGCCCACCTCGAGCCGGGTGCCGACGGGCAACGACAGCAGGTCGAGTCCGGTGGTGGTGACGTTCTCGCCCAGCTGCCCCGGTGCGATGTCGAAGCCGGACGCCGACAGCTCGTCGAGCAGTTCCGCATGGATCAGGTGAACCTGCCGCAGGTTGGGTTGCGAAGGGTCGACCGCCACCCGGGACCGGTGCTGCACGGTGACACCGCAGTGCGCGTCACCCTCCACGCCCTGGCCTTCGATCAGCCTGATCCGGTCGGTCGGGTCCTTGCTGAAGGCGTGCGTGTCACTGAGGTGGACGGCGGCGACGGTGGCGGGCACGTGCCCAGTCTCGCATCGCCCTTCGTGCACCGCTCGAGTTGCCCCCGCGCAGCACCTTTGAGACGATCAGCGAAGAGCCCGACGTGGCTCCCGGACGAGGTGTGCCGTACCCGGTGTGCGACAAGACGGCGCCTGAGGAGAACGTCATGTCCTGGCTCGTGCTCATTGTCTCCGGTGTCCTCGAAGCGGTCTGGGCGACCGCGCTCGACAAGTCCGAGGGCTTCACCCGTCCCGTGCCCACGGCCACGTTCGTGGTGGCGCTCGTGCTCAGCATGGGGGGCCTGGCCTGGGCGATGCGTGAGCTGCCGGTCGGCACGTCGTACGCCGTGTGGGTAGGCATCGGCGCCACGCTGACCGTGGCGTGGGCGATGGCCACCGGCGCCGAACCGGTGTCGCTGGCCAAGGTGCTGCTGGTCGCCGGCCTCATCGGCTGCGTGGTCGGCCTCAAGTACGTGCACTGAGCCGACGCCCTCAGCGCAGCGTGCAGAACTTCTCCACCTTGGCGGTGGGACCCGACACGATCAACTGGTCGTGTCGGGCCACCCTCGTCTCCGGGCGGGCATACGTGAAGTCCTCGCCCAGGCGCTTCACACCGACGATGGTCACGCCGTGACGGGTCCGCGGGGACGACTCGGCCAGGGTCTTGTCCCACGTCTCCGGCGGGGCAGGGGCGCGGGCGATGGAGAAGTCGTCGTCGAACTCGATGTAGTCCATCATTCCGCCGGTGAGCATGTGGGCCACCCGCTCCCCCATCGAGAACTCGGGATAGACCACGTGGTGTGCCCCGACGCGCTGCAGGATCTTGCCGTGCTTGCGGGTGATCGCCTTGGCCCAGATGTCCGGGACGCCGGCCTCGGCGAGAGCCAGCACGGTGAGCACACTGGCCTCGATGTCGGTGCCGATGGCGACCACCGCGCGGTCGAACTCACCGACCCCGAGCTGGCGCAGGGCCTGTTCGTCGGTGCTGTCGGCCTGGACGACGTGGGTGAGCTCGTCGGACCACCGCTGCACGAGGTCGTCACGTTCGTCGACGGCGAGCACCTCGCGACCCAACCGGACCAACGAGGTCGCGACAGCGGTGCCGAAACGTCCCAGGCCGATCACGATGATCGACATGGGCTCTTCCTTCTTGAACTTAGCCAACGACGGGTCTCTCCTCGGGCAGTTGGTAGTGGCGGTGTCCGCGTCTGAAGGCCAGTGCGGAGGCGACGGTGATCGTGCCGACGCGGCCGACGTACATGAGCACCATCAGGGTCACCTCAGCGACGGGCGGAAGGTCGGGCGTGATGCCGGTGGACAGGCCGACCGTGGCGAAGGCAGAGATCGACTCGAAGAGCACGACGTCGAGCGCGTAGTCCGTCGCCATCAGGATCACCATGGTCCCCGTGGCGATCGCCGCGATGGCGAGCAGCACGACGGTGAGGGCCTGGCGGATGGTGGAGTGACTGACGCTGCGGTGGGCGACGGTGGTGTCCCGCTCGCCGCGGATCTCGGCGAAGATCGCGAACGCGAGGAGGAAGAACGTGGTGACCTTGATGCCACCCGCCGTGCCGGCCGAGCCCCCGCCGATGAACATCAGCAGGTAGTTGACCGCCATCGTCTCGGGCGTGATGGCCCCGTAGTCGACGCTGTTGAAGCCAGCCGTGCGGGGCACGACACCGCCGGTGACGCCGCCGACGACCTTGCCCCACGGTGACAGCCCGCCCAGAGTGCCCTGGTTGGTCCACTCGAGGGCGAGGAAGGCCAGGGTCCCGACCACGAGGAGGAACACGGATCCGTAGACGGTCAGTCGGGTGTGCACCGTCCACATGCGCGGTCGTCGCCACTTGCGCCGGAGCTCGAAGAGCACCGGGAAACCGAGGCCGCCGACGATGATCGCGACGCAGATCGGGAAAGCGATCCACGCATCGGAGACGAAGCCGATCAGGTTGTCGCTGTAGAGCGCGAAGCCGGCGTTGTTGAACGCGGAGACCGAGTGGAACAGGCCGTGCCACAGCGCCGTGCCCCATGTGTCGTCGTAGTTGGCCCGGAAACGGCCGGCCAGGATGAGCGCGAACACGGCCTCGAAGGACAGCATCGTGATCGCCACCCGGCGTACGACGTGGCGCACCTCCCCGATGTTCATCGTGTGCGTCTCCGCCTGCGCGATCAACGAGGAGCTGAGCCGCAGGCGGCCACTGACCAGCAGGCCGAGCAGGGTGGCCAGGGTCATGATGCCGAAGCCGCCGACCTGGATCAGGCTCAGCACCACGACCTGCCCGAACGGCGACCAGTAGGTCGCGGTGTCGACAGTGGTGAGCCCGGTGACGCAGACCGCGGAGACACTGGTGAAGGCAGCGGTCAGCACGGGAGGGCGGTTCGGACCGGGCGTCGCCGCCGGCAGGGAGAGCAGCAGCGTGCCGACCACGATGGCCATCAGGAACGCCAGAGGAACGATGCGCGTCGGGTGCATCAGCGTGCGCTTCATCGAACCTCCCGGAATCGGGAACACCCTAGGGCATGGACATCCGGTGACGGCACTCCCGCGCGGTCGGCTCCGGCGACCAGGTCAGGCCCGGCTTTCCGCGGTCGATGGCCCCGAAACCCCCAGTTCTTGGGGGTTTCGGGGTGTCCTGCGCCGATTTCTTGGGGCCCTGTCGTTAGTTTCGGGGTGTACGGACATCCCCAAGACCCGAAATGGTGGAGAAATTGAACAAGCGTGAACTGGTGGACGCGATCGTCGAGCAGACCGGCTGGACCCGCAAGGAGGCCGAACAGGGCCTCAATGCAGTCGTGAACACCATCAGCGACGCCGTTGCCGAGGGCGACCGCGTGCAGATCCCGGGCTTCGGCTCCTTCGAGAAGCGTGAGCGCGCGGCCCGCGAGGCCCGCAACCCGCAGACCGGCGAGACCATCAAGATCAAGAAGACCAACGTGCCCGCCTTCAAGGCCGGCACCGGCTTCAAGACCTACGTGGCCGCGTCGAAGAAGGACCAGGCTGCGATCCGCAAGGCTCGCGGCTGACGCCAACCGCTCAGACACGAACCCCGCCCCGTCACCTGACCGGGGCGGGGTTCGTCGCGTCGGGACCCCTGCGTATCTGGAGTGCACCGCCGGACTCCTCACGCACATGACCTTCGCCCTCAAGCACGACCGACCGGTCTCGCTGGCCCGCCAGGAGATCAGCATCGTCTGCACTGCGCACCGCATGGTGCGGGTGGCTGTCACCGCTGACGCACGGGGTGCCGACCCGGCGCGGTCGATCGCTCCGCTGGTGCGCGGCTGGTGTCACGGACGGCTGCCCCTGCTCCGGCGTACGTCGCACCACAGTGAAGAGCTGCTGTGGCTGCTGGCCCGCACCCTCGATGAGATCGCGGACCAGGTCCCCCGGCCTCACGCGGCAGCCGCCTTGCGTGCAGCAGCCGCGGAGATCGCCCGCAGCTGACCTCAAGCGCACGATGGTCGAGGAAGGCCCGCCAGCGCCTGTCTCGAAACCACTCGCCGCACCCAGGAAGGTGTTTTCAACTTCAGCTCCCCCGACGAGAACCTGGTCAGCGGCGCTTCTGGAACGTGACGAACAACAGGGCCACACCGAGTCCGGCGATGACGGGGCCGGCGTACGCCCAGAAGGTGCTGCCGGTCATCGCGCTTCCCTCGATGGCGCCGAGGCCCTGGCCCCAGAAGAGGAACCCGAGGAGGACCAGAAGGACGCCGACGGTGATGCGGATGCCGCGGCTCATGGCTGCACCATGACCTTCGTCGCGGTGCGCTCGTCCATCGCCTTGTAGGCATCGGCCACCTGGTCGAGTGGCAGGGTCAGGTCGAAGACGAGGCCGGGGTTGATCGTGCCGTCCACGACGCGCTGGAGCAGGTCGGGCAGGTAGGCCCGGACCGGCGCCATGCCACCGGCCAGGCCGACGTTGCGCTCGAACATCTTGCGCACCGGGAGCTCGACGCCGTGGGGAGCGCCGACGAAGCCGACGGTGGCTCCCGGCCGGGCGATCCTGAAGGCGGTCTTGATCGACTGGTCGGTGCCGACGCACTCGAGCACGGCGTCCGCGCCGATGCCGTTGGTGATCTCGGCGATCCGCTGCGCGCCCTCGTCGCCGCGTTCGGCGACGATGTCGGTGGCCCCGAAGGTGCGGGCGATCTCCTGGCGCGACTCATGGCGCGACATCGCGACCACGCGCTCGGCGCCCATCTGTGCCGCAGCGAGGACTCCGCAGAGTCCGACCGCGCCGTCACCGACCACGACGACCGTGTCGCCGGCCTTCACCCGAGCCGCGGTCGCTGCGTGCCAGCCGGTGGGCATCACGTCGGCCAGGGCCAGCAGCGACGGGATCAGCGATTCGTCGGGCATGCCGTCGGTCCTGACCAAGGAGCCCTCGGCCTGGAACACCTTGGTGTACTCCGCCTGGCCGCTGTGGGTGAATCCGAGGTTGTCGCACACCGAGTGCATGCCGACAGCACAGTGCGGGCAGGTGTTGTCAGCGTGACAGAACGGGATGACCACGAAGTCGCCCGGCTTGAAGCTGGTCACCGCCGCCCCGACTTCCTCCACGACCCCGACGGCCTCGTGGCCGATGGTGTCCCCCGCCGTGATCCGGTTCTCTCCCCGGTAGGGCCAGAGGTCGGAGCCGCAGACGCAGCCCGCCACGACCTTGACGATGGCGTCGGTAGGGGCATCGATGGTCGGGTCGGGCACCTCGGAGATCCTGATGTCCCGAGTGCCGTGGATGGTGGTGGCGCGCATGTGAAGAATCCTTGCACGCGGCGTGGGACTTTTGACGTATCTCATATCTGAGATACCGTCGTCGGCATGACTCAGGACTACCTCGGACGCATCGGCAACCTGATCCGCGATGCCCGCAAGCACCGCGGACTCACCCAGCAGCAGTTGGCCGACCTGCTCGCCACCAGTCAGTCTGCGGTCAACCGCATCGAGAAGGGTCACCAGAACCTCTCCCTCGAGATGCTGGCCCGCATCGGCTCCGCCCTCGACTCCGAGATCGTGGCGCTCGGCGCCGGCGGACCCACCCACCTGCGGGTCACCGGGCCGACGACGCTCTCGGGCACCATCGACGTGAAGTCGTCGAAGAACGCCGGTGTCGCCCTACTCTGTGCCTCCCTGCTCAACAAGGGGCGTACGACGCTGCGCAAGGTCGCCCGCATCGAAGAGGTCAACCGCCTGCTCGAGGTGCTCGACAGCATCGGCGTCCAGACCCGGTGGCTCAACGACAGCAACGACCTCGAGATAGTGCCGCCGGCCCAGCTCGACCTGGCCAACATCGACGAGGAGGCCGCGCGCCGTACCCGCTCGATCATCATGTTCCTCGGCCCGCTCCTGCACCGTGAAGACGTCTTCGACCTGCCGTACGCCGGCGGCTGCAACCTCGGCGACCGCACGGTCCAGCCGCACATGGCCGCACTGCGCCCGTTCGGCCTCGACGTGAAGGCGACCGAAGGCAGCTACCACGCCACGGTCAACCGGGCCATCGAGCCGCTGCGTCCGATCGTGCTCACAGAGCGCGGCGACACCGTCACCGAGAACGCCCTGATGGCCGCCGCCCTGAACCCCGGCACCACGGTGATCCGCAACGCGTCGTCCAACTACATGGTCCAGGACCTCTGCTTCTACCTGCAGCGTCTCGGCGTCACGGTGGAGGGCATCGGCTCGACCACCCTGACGGTCACCGGCCGCACCCAGATCGACGTCGACGTGGACTACGCGCCCAGCGAGGACCCGATCGAGGCGATGTCACTGCTGGCCGCGGCCATCGTGACCAACTCCGAGATCACCATCCGCCGGGTGCCGATCGAGTTCCTCGAGATCGAGCTGGCCACCCTCGAGGAGATGGGCTTCAACTACAGCCGCTCCGAGGAGTACTTCGCGGAGAACGGCCACACCCGTCTTGTCGACGTCTCCACGCGCCAGTCGCAGCTGCGGGCACCCATGGACAAGATCCACCCGATGCCGTTCCCGGGCCTCAACATCGACAACCTGCCGTTCTTCGCGGTGATCGCCGCCGTCGCCGAGGGCCAGACGCTGCTGCACGACTGGGTCTACGAGAACCGCGCCATCTACCTCACCGAGCTGACCAAGCTCGGCGCACAGGTGAAGCTGCTCGACCCGCACCGGGTGCTGGTCGAGGGGCCCACACGCTGGTCGGGCACCGAGATCGTCTGCCCGCCCGCGCTGCGTCCCGCCGTGGTGATCCTGCTGGCCATGCTGGCGTCGAAGGGCACCTCGGTGCTGCGTTCGACGTACGTGATCCACCGTGGCTACGAGGACCTCGCCGAGCGGCTGAACACCCTCGGTGCCAACATCGTCACCTTCCGCGACATCTGAGGCTCGCGGGCCGGTCGCCCCGCGCGGGGCGACCGGGCTCAGGTGAAGAGCGTGGCGATGAACGCGGGAGCCCGTGGTGCCATCGGCGGGGGCTTGCTCATGTCGGCCGTGATGCGTGGGAGCGGGGCGGTGTGGAAGCCGCCGCCCTCACGGTGCCAGTCGTTCTCGGCGTCGATGAACTCGCCCAGGTCGGCCCGGGCCAGGAACACGCCGTGCCCCTCGGGGCACTGGTTGACACTCATCCGGCCGAGATCGCGTTCGACCATCTCGGCGCCGCAGTTCGGGCACTTCAGCGAGTCCTCCATGGGGCGCACGTTACTCCTTTGTGGGCAAGGAATCTGAGTATCCGGGCGCATGCCGCGCCGTCGTTTCGGGGACACGATTGCCCCATGTGCGTGTTGAATGCAGTCGTGACCCGACGCCCCACAGGATTCCCGTTCCTCGACGAGCCCACCGGACCGCTCGCCTTCGCCCATCGGGGCGGTGCCTTCCACCCCGAGATCGAGGGGTTGGAGAACACCATGGCGGCATTCCAGCACGCCTTCGACCTCGGCTACCGCTACCTCGAGACCGACGTGCACGCCACCCGCGACGGCGTCCTGCTCGCCTTCCACGACACCGTCCTCGACCGGGTCACCGACCGCAAGGGCGAGATCGCGGCGCTGACCTACGCCGAGGTGCAGGGCGCGCTGATCGGTGGCAAGGAGCGGGTGCCGACCCTGGCCGAGCTCTTCGACGCGTTCCCCGGAGCCCGGTTCAACATCGACATCAAGTCGGCTGCCGCCGTACGCCCGCTGGCCGACTTCATCGGAGCCCGTGAGGCCCACGACCGGGTCCTGGTCGGTTCCTTCAACGGTCGCAGCCTCGGCCAGTTCCGCAGGCTGACCGGCGGACGGGTGCCCACCAGCGCGCACCCGCTGGAGGTGGTGGTCTGGGTGCTCTCCCCCACCGGACGGATCGCCCGGCTGCTGACCCGCGGCCACGTCGCCGCGCTGCAGATCCCCCACCGCAGGGGGCCGATCCCGGTGGCCAGCCGGTGGCTGGTGCGCAAGGCGCACGCCGTCGGCACCCATGTGCACGTCTGGACGATCGACGAGCCGGCCGAAATGGTCGAGCTGCTCGAACGTGGTGTCGACGGTCTGATGACCGATCGCACCGACATACTCAAGACCGTGCTCGTCGAGCACGGCCACTGGGAGGGATGAGCACATGGCGGACAACGGAGTCAGCGGGATTGCGGACCTGAGGCCGCTGGCGCGGGCACGGGAGCAGAAGGCCTGGTACTGGTACGACTGGGCCAACTCGGCCTACGTCACCACCGTGTCGACGGTCATGCTCGGCCCCTACCTGATCGCGATCGCGAAGAACGCGGCGGTCGACAACCGCATCGACGTCCTCGGACTCTCGATCGCACCCGGGGCCCTGCCGTCGTACCTCGTCACCTTCTCCACGATCCTGTCGGCGATCCTGCTGCCGCTGCTCGGCGCGGTGGCCGACCGTACGGCGAACAAGAAGGGTCTGCTCGCCGGCTTCGCGTGGACCGGTGCCGCGTTCGCCTCCCTGCTGTTCTTCTGCAAGGGCGAGAACTGGCAGATCGGTGCGATCGCGGTGATCGGGGCGAACCTCTGCCTCGGCGCGTCCACCGTGTTCAACGACTCGATCCTGCCGTTGATCTCCACCGAGGAGGAACGCGACCGGGTCTCCTCGCGGGGCTGGGCCTGGGGCTACCTCGGCGGCGGACTGCTGCTGGTCGTGAACCTGGTCATGTTCCTGTTCCACGACACGTTCGGCATGTCGGAGGGCTTCTCGGTGCGGCTGAGCATGCTCTCGGCGGCGATCTGGTGGGCGGGGTTCACGTTCATCCCCTACCTGCGCCTGCGCAACCACGAGCCGGTCCACGTGGTCGCCGAGGAGGGCGGCATCATCTCGCAGAGCTTCGGCCAGCTCTGGGCCACGCTCAAGGACATGAAGAACTACCCGATGGCGCTGACCTTCCTCGGCGCCTACCTCTTCTTCAACGACGGCATCCAGACCGTCATCGCGTCGTCCTCGATCTATGGCGCCGAGGAGCTCGGCTTCGGCACGTCGGTGCTGATCGGGACGATCCTGATGGTCCAGTTCGTCGCGTTCGCGGGCGCCCTGGTCTTCGGCAAGGCAGCCGAGAAGTACGGCGCGAAACAGGTCATCCTCGTCGGGTTGGTCATCTGGATGGCCATCGTGGCGGTGGCCCTGGTCCTGCCCAAGGAGCAGATCGTGCCGTTCCTGGCGATGGGCTTCGCGATCGGTCTGGTGCTCGGCGGCACGCAGGCACTGGCCCGCTCCTACTTCTCCCTGCTGATCCCCCGCGGGCGTGAGGGTGAGTTCTTCAGCTTCTACCACGCGATGGACCGAGGTACCTCGTGGTTCGGCACGCTCACCTTCGGTGTGGTCTACCAGCTGACCGACTCCTACCGGCCGGCCATCTTCGCCCTCATCGCGTTCTTCGTCCTCGGTGGCCTGCTGCTCCTGAAGGTGGACACCGCGCGCGGGATCCGCGAAGCCGGTAACGTGGAGCCGTCGGTCATCTAGATCCTCCCGGAGTGAGCCCCGAACGTGCGTTCGGCCACATTCAGCTCTCCTGAGGAATCCTTGGCCCCCGTCGTACGTTTGTAGGTGTGACGTGGCACGCACGAAAGCCCCGTCATGGTTGTGGGGGGACTCCGTCTCAACCACGAAGAGACAAATCAGAACGTCAATCGGAGGTAGCTCATGGCGGAGCGCACATTGCGCGGAGCCCGGCTCGGAGGCCAGAGCTTCGAGGACGAGCGCGGCATCGAGTTCGCAGCACGTCAGCAGGTGGGCTATGCCTGCCCGCAGGGTCACAAGTTCGAGGTCCCGATGTCCGTCGAGGCGGACATCCCGGCCAACTGGGAATGCCCCAAGTGTGGGGCGGTCGCGCTGAACGTCGACGGCATCCTCCCCGAGGAGAAGGCTGAGAAGCCGGCTCGTACTCACTGGGACATGCTGCTCGAGCGTCGCTCGATCAAGGAGCTCGAAGACATCCTCAGCGAGCGGCTCGAGCTGCTCCGCGGTGGAGAGATCGGCCCGGCGCACCTGCACCGCGCCTCGAAGAGCAAGAAGAAGGCGTCCGTCTAGTTCGACGGGTCGTCATCGACGACTTCGCCCTCGACCACGGTTCCCTGTGAACCGGGTCGGGGGCGCTTGTCATTTCCGCCCCCGAACGGCAGGTCGGTGACCAGCCGTGCCGCGACGAACCGGGACAGTCCTCGGCGGGCCAACGGTCGGGTGAACGGGAGGACGAGCAGCAGGCCCACGATGTCGAGCACGAAACCGGGCGAGAGCATGAGCATGCCGCCGGACAGCACCAGGATGCCGTCGGCGATCTCCTTGGCCGGCATCCGGCCGCTGGAGAGCGCCTGGCTGAACGCGGACATCGCGCGGGCGCCCTCATGCTTGATCAACCAGGCGCCGAGGAGGCTGTCGGCGATCAGCAGCAGGATCGTCCAGCCGACGCCGATCACCTGGCCGACCTGGATCAGCACGTAGATCTCGAGCAGCGGGATCCCGAAGAACAGGACCGCGATCAGCAGTCCGGGCAGCCGACGACGGCGAGGCATGGTCGTCAGCGCCCGCGCCGGAAGGTGCGCTTGAGGCGGGCCCACCGCTCGTGCAGGCCCCAGCGGGTGATCCGCTTCAGGGACTCGGTCGCCACCGAACCGCTCATCTTGGAGTCGCCGCGCTCGCGCTCGATGAACTCGATCGGCACCTCGGCGACGGTGCCGCCGGTCTGCAGTGTGCGCCACGCCATGTCGGTCTGGAAGACGTAGCCGGTGGACTCGACCGTGTCGATGTCGATGGCCTCCAGCGTGGCCCGCTTGAAGACCCGGAACCCGGCGGTGGCGTCCTTGATCTTCACGCCGAGCAACAGGCGGACGTAGAGGTTGCCGCCCCGGGAGAGGAACTCACGGGACCTGGGCCAGTTGACCACCGAACCGCCCGGGATCCACCGGGAGCCGATGACCAGGTCGGCGGTGCGCAGCGCGTCGAGCAGCCTGTGCAGCTGCTCGGGCTGGTGGGACCCGTCGGCGTCCATCTCGCCGATCACGTCGTAGCCCAGGTCAAGGGCGACCCGGAAGCCGTGCAGGTACGCCGCACCGAGCCCGGCCTTCTCCGTGCGGTGCACGACGGTGATCTGGGGATCGGCCTCGGCGAGCTTGTCGGCCAGCTTGCCGGTGCCGTCGGGAGAGTTGTCGTCGACGATCATCACGTCGACGCCGGGTTGGGCCTCGCGCAGACGCGCGACGATCCACTCGATGTTGAGCGACTCGTTGTACGTCGGAATCACCATCACGACGCGGCCCAGTCCGTCGTACGTCACGCGTTGTCCCCTTGGTCGTCCGGCTCGGGATCCGCCTCGTGGGGGACCCGCTTCCTGCGTTGCAGACGATACGACAGCAGGGGGAACAGCGCCGCACCGAGGGCGAGCGGCACGGCGAGTCGCCCGAGCCACGGACCGACCACCATCGCCGGCGGCGTGCCGTCCGCCAGGCGCACCTCCTGCACGAGGACGTCGCGGGTGCGCGGTTCGATCGCCTTGATCACGTTGCCGTCGGCACCGATGACTCCGCTGCGACCGTTCACCGCCGCCACCACGACGGTGCGCCCGGTCTCGAGGGCGCGCAGTCGGCTGATCGCGAACTGCTGCTCGATCTGGCCGGTGTGGATGAACATCGCGTTGGAGGTCTGTACGACGAGCAGGTCGGCCCCACGACGTACCTGGTCGGTGACCGTGTCGTCGTAGGAGACGTCGAAGCAGATCACGTCGGCCACCTTGAGGCCGTCGACGCGCAGGGGTTCGACGCCGGTGCCGCTGAGCATGTCGCGCGGCACCATCTCCAGACGGCCGAAGTTGGCGGTGCCGAAGCGTTGCCGATACGGGATGTACTCGCCGAACGGCACGGGGTGACGCTTCGTGTAGCGGTCGCCCGCACCTGTCACCGGGTCGTAGACGATCCCCTGGTTGAGCACGTGCTCCCGATCGGCATCGACGATGGCGCCGACCAGGATCGGCACCCCGATCATCTGCGAGGTCAGCCAGAGCATCTGGCGGACGCTGCTGTCGAGAAACGGGTCGACCGCGGTCGTGTTCTCCGGCCAGACCACGAAGTCGGGGCGCTCGGCCTTGCCGTCCTCCACCTGCTCCGCCAGCTCCTGGGTGAGTGCCATGTGGCTGGCGGTGACCTCGCGGTGGTGGGCGATCAGGTCGTCGCCGTTGCCGGGCACGTCGCCCTGAACGACCGCCACGGTCGCGGTCTCGTCGGAGGTCGCGTGGATCGGCACGAACCAGGGCACGACCACGGCCAGGACCGTGCCGCTGAGCACTCCCCCGGCCAGCACCTGCCGGTTGCGGAGGTTCTGCAGGCACCACAGCAGGACTGCCGAGCACAGCACGACCAGGAGGCTGACGCCGTTGGCGCCGACCCACGGGAACCAGCGCTCGAACGGGGTGTCGATGACCGCGAACGACACCCGGCCCCAGGTCAGCCCGCTCATCGGCCAGGCACCGCGGAACGTCTCGACGGCCACCCAGACCACGGCTGACCACACCGGCCACCCCGGCAGCCGCGACACCGCGGCGAGGCCGACGCCGGCCAGGGCGAAGTAGAGCGCCTCGAACGCGGAGAGCGCCAGCCAGGCGTCGATGCCGATGACGCGCAGCCAGAACAGCAGGACCAGCATGTTGGCGAGCCCGAAGACCAGGCCGAGCAGCGCGGCATACCGCGTCGACTGCTGGTGCACGCACCACAGGAAGAGGGCCAGGCCGAGTGGCAGGAGGACGGCTGCTGCGACCGGCTCGAAGGCCAGTCCCACGGCGATCCCGCTGACCAGGGCGAGCAGGATGCGGAGCACCCGGCAAGGCTACCTGCGGGGTTCATGCAGGCGCGGGAGGGCCAGGCAACCCTTCGGACCTCCTCATCGGCGACTGGCGGCCGTCGGTGCGAAGTTGTCTACGGAGCTGGAGGCCCTCCCGCATCCGCCCTCGAGCGGCGGGACCGACCTCCGCGAGTCATCGGGGACCGGCACGTGGTGCTCGCACCGTCTCCGACGACCACCTGGACGTCGGTCCGCCATCACGATCTGCATGGGCGGACCCGGGCACTTTTGCCCACCAGTCCGGGCGCTGTCAACACGGCCTTGACCTGCACAAACTCGCGTTGTCGCAGGTCAGGCAGGGGGCCTGGTCGCCAAGAATTCATCATTGTTTTCCAGCAGCTCCGGCGTGTCTCGCGAGACACGCCGGAAGCGCGGTCCAGACCGGCCCGCGGAGGGCGCCAGGACAACCGCTGTTCACCCACGAAATCCGACGCGAGGTCCGCCTTCGGTGGCAATTCCGCACCAGGACTCATCTTGCGGGACAATTTACGGTGTTGCATTTGAACTGCAGGATAATCTCCATCTATTCTGGTCTTTGAGGCCCACGTCACACCTTCCGCCTCGCCATGCGTCCCCACGTCGTCCCGACAGGAGCCTCCGATGAGCATCGAGACCTCGATCGCCTCCCTCACCGGTCAGCCGTACCCCTACCGCCGCACCGAGCTGGTCGAACCCGACTGGACCCGCTTCCCCGGATGGAAGGACGTCACCGTCGCGGAGTGGGAATCCGTGCAGTGGCAACGCTCGCACTGCATCAAGAACCTCAAGCAGCTGCGCGAGCTGCTCGGCGACCTCGTCGACGACCGGTTCTACGCCGACCTCGAGCGTGACCAGACCGAGCGGGCCACCATGTCGATGCTGGTGCCGCCGCAGATGATGAACACGATGGCGCCCACCACCGAACCCACGGGCCCGGGCTCACTCACCGACGCGTTCTACGCCGACCCGGTGCGCCACTACATGCTGCCGGTCTTCTCCGACCGCCGTACCGACTGGCCCTCACACCCGCACGCCACCCGTGACTCCCTGCACGAGCACGACATGTGGGTGGCCGAGGGCCTGACCCACCGCTACCCCACCAAGGTGCTGGCCGAGCTGCTGCCGACCTGCCCCCAGTACTGCGGCCACTGCACCCGCATGGACCTCGTCGGCAACTCCACGCCGGTGATCGAGAAGCTGAAGTTCACCGCAAAGCCCGTCGACCGGCTCGACTCGATGATGGACTACCTGCGCCGTACGCCGACGGTGCGCGACGTGGTCGTCTCCGGTGGCGACGTGGCCAACATGCCGTGGGCGCGGCTCGAGGACTTCCTGATGCGGTTGCTCGAGATCGAGAACATCCGCGACGTACGCCTGGCCACCAAGGCGCTCATGGGACTCCCCCAGCACTGGCTCCAGGACGACGTCGTCGACGGCATGACCCGGGTCGCCACGCTGGCCCGGTCGCGTGGTGTGTCGATCGCGATACACACCCACGTCAACCACGCGAACTCGGTGACGCCGCTGGTGGCGAAGGCGGCGGCCACGATGCTCGAGACCGGCATCCGCGACGTGCGCAACCAGGGCGTGCTGCTCAACGGCGTCAACGCCGACCCGCACGCGCTGCTCGACCTGTGCTTCCGACTGCTCGACGGGGCGCAGATCATGCCCTACTACTTCTACATGTGCGACATGATCCCCTACTCCGAGCACTGGCGGGTCTCGGTCGCCGACGCGCAGCGCCTGCAGCACCACATCATGGGCTACCTGCCAGGCTTCGCGACGCCGCGGATCGTGTGTGACGTGCCGTTCGTCGGCAAGCGCTGGGTGCACCAGCTGGCGTCGTACGACGAGGTGCGCGGCATCTCCGGCTGGACGAAGAACTACCGCACCTCGATCGAGGCCACCGACCCCGAGGCCCTGTCGCGGGAGTACCACTACTACGACCCGATCCACACGCTGCCACTCGAGGGCCAGAAGTGGTGGGCCGACCACGGGAACCTCGACGAGTCGGCCCTGCGCGCGGCCGAGGTCGCCGAGGCGTCGCGGCGCACGGCGGCACTGCAGGCTCACTGACTCAGCAACCACACGCGTCCGGGGGGACGGCTCAGCGGGTGTCATCCTGGGTGGATGGCACCCGCTGCTCATTTCGGGCCAGTGCGATGAATCCGGGGACGAGACCGGGTCGACACGACCACACACTCCGACGAAGGGACCATCCCATGCAGAAGATCGTCACCAACCTCTGGTTCGACGACAACGCCGAGGAAGCCATCGACCACTACATCTCGGTCCTGGGCGACGGCCGGGTGCTCAACGTCGTGAAGTACGACGCCACCGGGATGGGCGACGACGGCACCGCGATGGCCGTGGAGTTCGAGCTCCTCGGGCAACGGTTCGTGGGCATCAACGGCGGCCCCATGTTCACGTTCAGCGAGGCGATCTCCCTGGAGGTCCGTTGTGAGGACCAGGCGGAGATCGACCGGGTCTGGGACGCGCTGGTCGAGGGCGGCACCGAGCAGCCCTGCGGCTGGCTCAAGGACAAGTACGGCTTGTCGTGGCAGGTCGGCCCCAGCAACTTCACCGACTACACGACCGGCGATCCGGAGGCCGTGGCCAGGTTCATGAAGAAGATGCTGTCCACACAGGGCAAGTTCAACCTCGCCGAGCTCCAGGCCGCCTACGACGGCACCGCCTGAAGCGACGCGAACGGCGTCAGCCCGAGACGGGTCGGTTCTCGTAGGGCGTGGACAGCACGATCGTGGTGCGGGTGGACACGTTGGCGACACCCCGGATCTTCGCGAGGAGGTCCTCGAGGTGGGCCGGCGTGGCCACCCGCACCTTGAGGATGTAGGACTCGTCCCCCGCCACCGACCAGCATGACTCGATCTGCGTGATGCCGCTCAACCGCTGGGGGTAGTCGTCGTCCTGCGAGGGGTCGATCGGCGTGATCGAGATGAACGCGGTCAACGGCAGGCCGGTCTGGTCGTGGTCGATCGTCGCGCCGTACCCCTTGATCAGGCCGCGCGTCTCCAGCCGCTTCACGCGCTGGTGCACCGCAGAGGTCGACAGTCCGGTCGCCTTGCCGAGGTCGGTGTAGGACATGCGGCCGTCGGTCGCCAGCAGCGTCAGGATGTGCCGATCGGTTTCTTCCACGCTGGCAGCGTAGCGAAGTGACACACTGTGCGCCGTGACCATCCAGCGACTGATGCTCCTCGACACTGCCAGCCTCTACTTCCGGGCGTTCTTCGGCGTCCCCGACTCGATGCGCGCGCCCGACGGCACGCCGGTCAACGCGGTCCGCGGACTGATGGACTTCATCAGCCGACTGGTCGGCGAGTACCAGCCCACGCACCTGGTCTGCTGCTGGGACAACGACTGGCGGCCGCAGTGGCGGGTCGACCTGATCCCGACGTACAAGGCGCACCGCGTGGTCGAGGAGGTGGCCGGAACCGACCCCGACGTCGAGGAGGTGCCCGACCCACTCCAGGTGCAGATCCCGATCATCATCGACGTGCTCGAGGCCTTCGGCATCACGATCGTGGGTGCCGACGAGATGGAGGCCGACGACGTGATCGGCACCCTGGCCACCGGCGCGGGCATGCCGGTCGACATCGTCACCGGTGACCGCGACCTCTTCCAGCTGGTCGACGACGAAGCCGAGGTCCGGGTCCTCTACACCGCGCGCGGTGTGGGCAGGCACGAGCGCGTCGACAACGCGTGGGTGCGCGACAAGTACGGCGTCGACGCCCACCAGTACGCCGACTTCGCCACGCTGCGCGGCGACGCCTCCGACGGCCTCCCCGGGGTCAAGGGCGTCGGCGAGAAGACCGCGGCCACCCTGCTCGGTCGTTTTGTCGACATCAAGACAATCGTGGCGGCCGCGTTCGATCCCGAGACCGACATGGGACCCGGCCCGCGCGGCAAGATCAAGGACGCCGCCGACTACCTCGAGGTCGCGCCCACGGTGGTCGCCGTACGTCGCGACCTGGACCTGGGCGACCTCGACCTCACCATGCCGCGGACGCCGGCCGACCCCGAGCGCGTCGTAGAGCTCGACAAGCGGTGGGACCTCGGGAGCTCGGCGGTCCGGCTGGTCGAGGCCCTCCAGGGCTGAGCCGGCCGGCATCGCGACCCGGTAGGTTGGCGGCCATGTCGCGCCGTGCCCTCACCGTCCTGGCCCTCGACCTCGTGCTGGTCATCGTCTTCGCTGCGATCGGTCGTGCCGAGCACGACAAGGGCAACGTGGTCGTCGGGGTCCTCGACACCGCGTGGCCGTTCCTGGCCGGCGTGCTGGTCGGCTGGCTGCTGGTCCGTCAGCTCGGCAGGCGCGAAGCCACCGACATCGGGTCCGGCATCACCGTGGTGGTCAGTGCGGTCGTCATCGGGATGCTGCTCCGCGTGGTCACCGGCGACGGCACGGCGTTCTCGTTCATCGTCGTGGCCACGATCGTGCTCGGGGTGCTCCTGATCGGCTCACGCGCCGTCCACGGATGGGCCCTGGCCCGGGCCGCGCGCCAGGGTGCGGGCTACTCCGCGACGGACGAGTAGGACACCACCCCGCGTCGCAGGCGGTCGGCGGCCTCCAGGGCCACCGCGCGCAGCGGCGTACCGGCCGAGGCGTGTCCGACCTGCACCGCGAGGTCGAGCAGCTGCTTCATCACCCGCACGAAGTCGCCGGCGGCCAGGTCGATGCCGCCGAGGACGTCGTCGAGGGCATCGCCCTCGGCCCAGCGGTAGGCCGCCCACGCGAAGCCGATGTCGGGCTCACGGAGGAAGTCGAGCTTGTTGCTGCGCTCGAGCTCGTCGAGGTCGCTCCACAGGTGGACCAGGTCGCGCAGCGAGTCGCGGATCCGGCCGCTGGGCATCTTCGGTGAACGCGCGTCGTCGGGGCGCCGCGCCTCGAATGCCAGGGCGGAGAGCACGGCGGCCAGCTCCGAGGCGTCGAGGTCGTTCCAGAGACCCGTGCGGATCGCCTCCGCGGCCACCAGGTCCATGTCGGAGTAGATGCGCTGGAGGTGGACGCCGCGGTCGGTGACGGTGTCGCCGTCGATGTAGTCCATCGCGGTCAGCACGTCGCAGACGCGGTCGAACTGGCGGGCAATCGTGTTCGTGCGCGACTCCACCCGACGCTTGAGCGTGTTCGCCTCCTGCTGCAGCTTGAACCAGCGTTCGCCCCACCGGGCGTGGTCCTCACGCTCGGGGCACTCGTGGCACGGGTGCTCGCGCATCCGCTGGCGCAGCGCGGCGACCTCGGCCTCGACTCCTGAGAGGGCGGTGGCGTCGGAGCGCGATGACCGTGACGAACGCCGCGACGGCGGTGGCGGGGCGAACTTGTGGGTCCGGTTCCGCAGGGTCGAGGTCAGGTCACGTCGCATCTGCGGGTTGCGGCCGCTGAAGTTGCGCGGCACGCGGAGCGTGTCGAGCGACTCGACCGGGGTGGTGAAGTCGATCAGGGCCAGGCGCCGCGACTGACCGCCGGCGGTCACCACCGAGGGGCGCGGCTCGTCGTGCGAGAGCCCCGGATCGGTGACCACGGCATACCCGGCGAACTTTCCGTTGGGCACCAGGATCACGTCGCCGACCTTGAGCCGGGCCAGGGAGTTGATCACGTCGTCACGGTCGTCACGGCGTCGCGCCTTCGCTGCACCCTTCTCGACGTCGGAGAGCTTGCGGCGCAGGGCGGCGTACTCCATGAAGTCACCGCGGTCGCACTGGGCCGCCTCGGCGTAGCCGGTGAGTGCGTCCTCGCTCTTGCGCAGCTTGCGGGCCAGCCCGACCACCGCCTTGTCCGCCTGGAACTGCGCGAACGACGACTCCAGCAGCTGGCGGGAACGCTCCCTGCCGAACTGGTGCACCAGGTTGACCGCCATGTTGTACGACGGCCGGAACGACGAGCGCAACGGATAGGTGCGGGTGGACGCCAGGCCGGCGACCTCCCCGGGGTTCATCCCCTGCTGCCAGAGCACCACCCCGTGTCCCTCGACGTCGAGGCCGCGGCGACCGGCCCGTCCGGTCAGCTGGGTGTACTCCCCCGGGGTCAGGTCGACGTGGGCCTCACCGTTCCACTTCGAGAGCTTCTCGAGCACGACGGTGCGGGCGGGCATGTTGATGCCCAGGGCCAGCGTCTCGGTGGCGAACACGACCCGGCACAGCCCCCGCAGGTAGAGCTCCTCGACGCACTGCTTGAACCGCGGCAGCATTCCGGCGTGGTGGGCCGCCACGCCGCGGGTCAGCCCGTCGAGGAACTCGTGGTAGCCGAGCACCTCGAGGTCGTCCTCGGGCAGGTCGCGGCACTGCTCCTCGACGAACGCGAAGATCTCGTCGCGCTCCTCGGGGGTGGTCAACCGCAGGTTGGCGTTGAGGCACTGCTGGACGGCCGCGTCGCAGCCGACCCGGCTGAAGATGAACACGATGGCCGGCAGCAGGCCCTCGGCGTCCAGCCGGGACACGATGTCGAAACGCGTCGGCTGGTAGTGCCGTCGGCCCTGCGGCTTGGAGCCGCGGCCACGGTTGCCCTTCTTGTCGCGACGATCCTTGAAGCGGGTCGCCGCCCAGTCGTCGCGGGCCACCCGCAGCAGGTGCGGGTTGACCTTGGCGCCCTCCTGGGCGAAGCCGGCCTGGGCCAGCTCTTCCTCGTCGGCGAAGAGGTCGTGCAACTGCTTGCCGACCATCACGTGCTGGAAGAGCGGCACCGGCCGGTGCTCCTCGACGATGGTGGTCACCTCGCCGCGCACCGTGGCCAGCCACTCGCCGAACTCCTCGGCGTTCGAGACGGTGGCGCTCAGCGAGATCACCGAGACGCTCTCGGGGAGGTGGATGATCACCTCTTCCCAGACGGCACCGCGCGAGCGGTCGGCGAGATAGTGCACCTCGTCCATCACCACGAAGCCCAGGCCGGTCAGCGTGCGCGAGCCGGCGTAGAGCATGTTGCGCAGCACCTCGGTGGTCATCACCACGACCGGCGCCTCGCCGTTGATGGTGTTGTCACCGGTCAGCAGGCCGACCTTGTCGGCGCCGTACCGCTTGACCAGGTCGGCGTACTTCTGGTTGCTCAGCGCCTTGATCGGGGTGGTGTAGAAGCACTTGCGGCCGGACTGCACCGCAAGGTGTACGGCGAACTCGCCGACGATCGTCTTGCCGGAGCCGGTCGGTGCGGCGACGAGGACGCCCTTGCCCTCCTCGACCTCGCGACAGGCCCGCACCTGGAAGTCGTCGAGCGGGAAGTCGTAGAGCGCCGAGAACTCGCGCAGGGACGGGTGGTCGTTCACAGCAGCACCTCCAGCGCCAGCGGGGCGCACTCGACGGTCAACGGCAGTGCGCCGAAGCGTTCCCCGTCGGCGTAGCCGACGATTCCGGGTGTGGCCACGGTGACCCGACGCACCCGGTGGTGCTCGTAGGCCGGGTGCGTGGTGTGCGTGCCCGAGAACAGCTTCGGGTAGGTCCGGATCAGCTCGGGGCGGGACATGGCCTTGATGATGACGACGTCGAGGTAGCCGTCGTCGAGCAGAGCCCCCTCGGTGATCCGCAGGCCGCCGCCGAACGAGGGCCCGTTGCCCACGGCGACCAGCATCGCGTCGAGGGTGCGCGTCTCGCCGTCGAGCTCGAGCGTGTAGTGCAGGGGCCGGAACGTGCGCAGCTCGGCGAGCGTGGCCAGGTTGTAGCGCATCTGGCCGCGCGGCCAGGTCATGGCGTTGGCCCGTTCGTTGACGATGGCGTCGAAGCCCGCGGCGAGCACGGTGACGAACCAACGGTCGCCGCAGCGGGCCAGGTCCATCCGCCGTCGTCGCGAGGCGACCACCCGGTCGGCGGCGGCCAGCGGGTCGGTTCGCGAGATGTTGAGGTAGCGGGCCACGTCGTTGCCGGTGCCGGCCGGAATGATGCCGAGCGGGGTGTCCGTGCCGGCGAGCGCCTGCACGGCCAGGTGCACCAGCCCGTCGCCGCCGCAGGCGACCAGCGCGTGGCATCCGTCGGAGACCGCACCGCGGGCCAACGCCTCAGCCTCCTCCGCGGACGTGCCCTGCAGGAGTCGTACGTCGAAGCCGGCGTCACGCAGCCGTGGCGCGGCCAGCGAGGCGTAGCGGGCACCCTTGCCCCGGCCGGCCGTCGGGTTGACGAGAAGGGCGATCTCTCGACGTGGTGTGGACACGTGCCCGACCCTATAGGGCAGGTCTGCCCTATCCGTGGTCGTCGACCACGCCGAGCCGCATCGCGGCGACGAAGTTCTCGGGCGGGGCACCGACCGCCTTCGCCAGCCGGGCCAGGGCGGTCAGGATCCGGTCGGCGGTGAAGCCGGTGCCCGGCACGGCCAACGTGAGGCGGTCCTCGTGCTCGACCAGGAGCACCTGTCCGTTGCGCCAGGCCTGGTGCGCCAGGACCCGGGTCGCGTCGTCGGTCACCGGTTCCGGCCAGGCCCGGTCGACACCCAGCAGGTCGCAGGGCAGCTCGACGTGGTCACCGACCAGGAGGCCGTGCACCAAGTGCCCGCCCAACCGGTCTGCGGCCGCCTCGGCGTGCCAGGTCACGTCGCCGGTGCCGAGCCACTCGGGCAGGTCGAACGCATCGACCGTCGCCAGGCCCCTCACAGGGGCGACAACTCGTCGTCGCCGACACCGTGGAGGGGGTCGGCGTTGTTCTTGCGGCGGTCGAGGATGCGGCAGATGACCTCGGAGATGGCGAAAAGCCCGACCATCGGGATGGCCAGGAACAGCATCGAGAAGGGGTCGGTCGAGGGCGTCGCGACCGCCGCGAAGACGAAGGTGCCGATGATGATCCACGGCCGGTGGTCCCCCAGCGCCTTGCCCTTCACGATGCCGGCCAGGTTGAGCAGGATCACGAAGACCGGGATCTCGAAGGCGATCCCGAAGACCAGCAGGGTGCGGGTGAGGAACGTCAGGTAGTCGCTGAACTCGATCAGGTTGGTCAGGTCGGCGGGGGTGAACGAGATCAACACCTCGAGACCCTTGGGCAGGGTCAGGTAGCCGACGTAGGCACCGATCAGGAACAGCGGCCCCGCAACGGCGGCGAAGACCCGTGACCACTTGCGCTCGTTGGCGTGCAGCCCCGGAAGGATGAACGCCCAGACCTGGTAGAGCCAGTAGGGACTGGTCACCACGAGAGCGGCCAGCCCGCAGAGCTTGAGGTGCAGCATCAGCGGGCCGCCGGCGCCGTTGATGGTGGCGGTGGTGGTGACGTCCTCGCCGAGAGCCTTCTGTGCGTCCTCGTAGGGTCCCAGGATCAGCTGGAAGATCTGGTCGAAGAAGAACAGGGACACCGTGATGGCGACGACCAGCACCACCGTGATCCGCAGGATCCGGGCGCGCAGCTCGCGCAGGTGGTCGGAGATGGCCATCCGGCCATCGGCTCCCAGGCCGTGCATGGGTTTCGTGCTGAAGAGCGCGACGACACCGAGCAAGGACACAGGAGTGGCTTCAGGGACGGGTCAGTTGGTGGTGTCGGGGCGGTGCTCCGACGTCAACGGCTCGGACTCGGCGCGCTTCTCGGGAGCACCCAGCTCACCGGCAGGCTTGTCGGCCGCCGGCTTGTCATCGTCCTCGTCATCGGTCAACAGGCCCTTGGTCTCGGACTTGAAGATGCGCAGGGCACGGCCGCTGCCGCGGGCCAGCTCCGGCAGTTTCTTGGCGCCGAAGAGCAGCACGATCACCAGCACGATCAGGACCAGCTCCCAGCCTCCGGGAGTTGCGATCAGTGGTTGAAGCATGTCCGTCCTCAAGGTCGCTTGTGGGGTCGGTCCCATCCTACGCGCCAGGTACACGGTAGAGGCTGAGGGTCTCCTGTGCGGCTGCTGTGAAGGCCTCGGCGTACTCGGCGGGCCGGAGCACCTCGGCGTACGGCGACAGGCGCAACAGCAGCCTCATCAGCCACCGGCTGTCGGCCACCCTGAGGTCGATCTCGAGCTTGCCGCCGCGCCGTTCGCGGACTGCCTCGACCGGGTAGTACTCGGCGACCCAGCGGGCCTGGGGCGCCAGCCGGAGGGTGACCAGCGGATTGTCGGGTTCCGGTCGGAACAGTCCGTCGGCGAGGTCGACCGGCTCGACGTCGGGGTGCGGCTCGGCCGCGCTGTCGAGGGTCTCGTCGGCGACGATCCGGTCCAGTCGGAACAACCGCCGCCCGTTGGCGACGTGGCACCACGCCTGGAGGTAGGCCATGCCCTGGGAGTCGACGAGCGCCATCGGGTCCACGGTGCGCTCGGTGTTCTCGTCGCGCGCGGGGACGTAGTAGGTCAGCCGGACCTGGCGGCCCGAGGAGAGAGCCGCGGCGAGCCGGGTGCGCAGGGCAGCGCCTTCGCGTTGCCCGGGCGGCACGCGCACCTCGACATGCGCGGCCTGGTGGCCGTCCTCGGCAACGGTCTCGATCTTGGCGAGCGCCCGGTCGAGGCTGTCGAGCGTGTCACCGTCGGCCGACTCGCGCAGCGTGCGCAGGGCCACCGTGATCGCGGACGCCTCGGCGGCGGAGAGCCGCAGGGGCGTGCCGAGGTAGTCGGCGTTGTGGATGCGGATCACGCTGTCGCCGTCGAGCGCGTCGAGGTCGACCTCGATCAGGTCTCCCGGCATCCACCCCGGCCAGCCGCAGTAGATCAGGACGCGCAGGTCGGCGACCAGTTGTTCGGGTGGCACGCCGAGACGCCGGGCAGCGTCCTCGAGCCGCATGTCGCCCTCGCGTTGGATCAGCGGGACCAGCGCGAGCAGCCGGCCGACCTGTTCCTTGGCGCCGGCGCTCATGAACTGACTCCTGCAGCGGCGGTGAGCCGTCGGACGGCCAGGTCGCGCGCCTCGGCGGGCGACTCGACGACGGCGTCGGTCCCGAAGGCCAGCACGTCGTCGACGAAGCCGTGCACCGAGGAATGCGTGAGCGTGACCCGGTCCCATGCGGTCACCGCGTCAGGTCCGGGCACGTCGGTCTCGACAGCTGTCGCCGTACGACGCAGTCCGTGGCCGCTCCCCTGCCGCACCAGGGCCGTCCCGACCTCGGTGGCCGGCCCCGGGGAGAGACTCGCGGTGAGCTCGCGCAGGTTGGTCTCCGGCGGTACGACGAACGCGTCCGACTTGCCGGTGCGCTTGACCGCGCCGTGGACCCGGGAGAGTCGGAACAACCGGGGTTCGCCGCGGTCGACGTCGCGCCCGACGACGTACCAGCGGCCGGAGGACGAGACGACGCCCCACGGCTCGAGGCGTCGCTTGGCGGGCTTGGGCGTGCCGGAGCGCTGGTAGTCGAAGGTGACCCGGGTGCGGTCAAGGGAGGCCTGCCAGAGCACGTCGAAGTTCGGGTCGGAGACCGCGACCACCGGAGCTGCGATGTCGAGCCGGCTGCGGTCCACCTCGACGCCTGCGGCGCTGAGCTTGGCCAGGGCGTCACTGGTCGCGGCCGCCAGCCCGGCGTGCTGCCAGACCCGGGTGGCCAGGCCGATCACGGCCGCCTCGTCCGCGGCCAGCGTGATGCCGGGCAGGGCGAACGTGTCCGGGTTGATCCGGTAGCCGATCTCGTTGTCGAAGTAGTTGTCCAGCGTGACGATCTCGACCGGCACACCGAGGGCACGCAGCTCGTCCTTGTCGCGCTCGAACATGCGGTCAAAGGCCTCGTCGCCGGCCTCGAGGTACGGCGGCATGCTGTCGCGCACCTGCTGCTTGGACAGCGGGCGGCGTTGCACGAGCAGCAGGATCAGCAGGTTGAGGAGGCGTTCACTCTTCGTCACCTGCTGCTCCTCCCGTGTGTGCCATGACTTGTTCGATGATGCCTGACCCGTTCGGTCAGATGCTGGCGGTCAGATGCTGGCGGTCAGTTGACCGCGAGCACGTCGATCACGAAGACCAGGTCGTCGCCGGGCTTGATCTTGGGCGCGCTGCCCTTCTTGCCGTACCCGAGCTTCGAGGGGATCCGCAGGATGACCCGGCTGCCCTCGGTGACCCCGGTGAGGCCTTCCTGCCAGCCCTGGATCGTGCCGCCCTGACCGATGGTCACGGAGTAGGGATCGCCCTTGGTGAAGTTCTGGTCGAAGACCTGCTTCTTGCCGTTGACCTGGCCGAGGTACTTCACGGCCAGCGTGGAGCCCTTCTTCGCCTTGGGGCCGGTGCCCTTGACCAGGGTGATCGTCTCGAGCTTGGTGATCTTGGCGGGCTTGCCGGTGAAGGTCAGGCCGGTCACGGCGCCGTCCTTCTCGACCACCTTCGGCGCACCCTTGGGGGCGGTCGCCTTGCTCGTGTCGATGCTCGTCGGGATCACCTTGATGATGTCGACGACGAAGACCACCGAGTCCGACGGGTCGATGAACAGGTTGGGGTTGCCGGCCTCGCCGAACGCGTCCTTGGGGGTCGACTCGACCATCACCCGCGAGCCGGCCTTCTGCCCGTCGATGGCCTTCTTGAGGCCGGGCAGCATGTCGTCGCTCACCTTGACCAGGCTCGCGGAACCTTCGTCCCACGTGCTCGCCGCCTGCTTGCCGGTGAATCCGTTGGCGATGTAGAGGTTCGCGAAGACGCTGTCGCCCACCTTGACCTGGTCGCCGTCGCCCTCGCTGAGCACCGTGGTCTCGGTGGTGGTGCGCTTGTACTCGCCCTTGAAGGCCACCTTCGGCTCGGATCCGAACGTGCCGGTGACCTTGACCGATCCGTCGTTGGACTTGCCGCCGCCGTCGTCGTCACCGCAGGCGGTGAGACCGATCATCATCAGCAGCAGGACGCTCAGGAGCACAAGGACGCGGCGCAACGGGTTCACCTTCGGATTCGGGGTACGGCGAGCGCGGGACAGCCTAGCCGGATGGAGCAACGATCCCTCACATGCCGTCGATGAGTCGCTGGACGCGTTCGTCGGCCGAGCGGAAGGGGTCCTTGCAGAGCACCGTGCGCTGGGCCTGGTCGTTGAGCTTGAGGTGCACCCAGTCGACGGTGAAGTCGCGTCGCCGCTCCTGTGCCTTCTTGATGAACTCGCCGCGCAGGCGGGCACGGGTGTTCTGCGGCGGCACCGACTTGGCCTCGAAGATCTTGAGGTCGTCGGTGACCCGGGCAACCGCTCCGCGCTTCTCGAGCAGGTAGTAGAGACCCCGGTTGCGGTGGATGTCGTGGTAGGCGAGGTCGAGCTGCGCGATGCGCGCGTGGCCCAACGCCATGCCGTGCTTGGCGCGGTAGCGCTCGATCAGCTTCCACTTGATGACCCAGTCGATCTCGCGGTCGACGGAGTCGAGGTCGCCGGACTCGATCGCCTTGAGGCCCCGCTCCCAGAGGTCGAGGGCCTGGTCGATGACCGGCGTACGCAGCTCACGACGGTCGACGAAGTCGCGGGCCCGGGTGAAGTACTCGAGCTGGATCTCGAGCGCACTGGCCTCGCGGCCGTTGGCCAGCCGGACCTTCTTGCGGCCAGTCATGTCGTGGGAGATCTCGCGGATCGCCCGGATCGGGTTCTCCATGGTGAGGTCGCGCATCACGACCCCCTCCTCGATCATCCGGAGCACGAGGTCGCAGCTGGCCACCTTCAGCAAGGTGGTGGTCTCGCTCATGTTGGAGTCGCCTACGATGACGTGGAGCCGGCGGTACTTCTCGGCGTCCGCGTGCGGTTCGTCGCGGGTGTTGATGATCGGGCGGCTGCGGGTGGTGGCGCTCGAGACGCCTTCCCAGATGTGCTCGGCGCGCTGGCTGATGGAGTACGACGCCCCGCGCGGTGTCTGGATGATCTTGCCGGCGCCGACCACGATCTGGCGCGTCACCAGGAACGGGATCAGGATGTCGGCCAGCCGACTGAACTCGCCGGCCCGGCCGACGAGGTAGTTCTCGTGGCAACCGTAGGAGTTGCCTGCGGAGTCGGTGTTGTTCTTGAACAGGTAGATGTCGCCGGCGATGCCCTCGTCGTGGAGCCGGCGCTCGGCGTCGACCAGAAGCCCTTCGAGGACCCGCTCCCCCGCCTTGTCGTGGGTGACCAGCTCGACGATGTCGTCGCACTCCGGCGTCGCGTACTCCGGGTGGCTGCCGACGTCGAGGTAGAGCCGGGCACCGTTGCGCAGGAAGACGTTGCTGCTGCGCCCCCACGACACGACCTTGCGGAAGAGGTAGCGGGCCACCTCGTCCGGGCTCAGGCGTCGCTGCCCCTTGAACGTGCAGGTGACGCCGTACTCGTTCTCGATTCCGAAGATCCGGCGGTCCATGGCCCAACAGTAGTCACAGCTTGGGCATCACGGTGGGAGGTTGACCGTTGTCATGCGACTTCCACCCACCCGTCGCCGTCACCGAACAGGCCTCAGGATTTCTCTGGCAAAGACCTGTTGACTGTTCGGTGACGGCGGTGTTGGGAGCCGGTCAGGCAGGGGGTGGGGCGATCGGGGGCTCGCCGTGGCCGGGCGTGGGTGGGTCCACGGGTGGTGTCGGGGGCGTGGGCGGTGCCGTGGGAGGAGCGGTGGGCGGCTCGCCGGACTCCGGTTCTCCGGAAGCGGGCTCACCGGTGACCGGGTCTTCCAGCGGGGGCGTGGATCCGCTCACCGTGTCGGTCGGGTCAGCGGGGTTGTCGGGACCGGTGGGAACCGTCGGGGCGGCCCCCACCTGGGCGTCCTCGGCGTCTGGCTGGGCCGCGGTCTCGGGGCCACGGTCCCCGAGGATCTCGGTCAGCGCGGCTGGCCGCAGGCGACGGAACTTGCGGGGCTGGGTGCGGGTGCGGTCGAGCACGGCGACCTCGAGGTCGTCGGCCGGGATCACCCGGTCGTCGGTGTCGGAGTGACCGAGCGCAGCCACGGCCAGCTTGATCGCGTCGTCGAGCGTCGCGCCCTCGGTGTAGTGCTCCTTGAGGTGTGAGGCCACCTGGTCGGCCGCGCCACCCATCACGGCGTACCCGTGCTCGTCAGCCACCTGGCCGTCGTACGTCAGCCGGTAGATCTGGTCGTCGGCCGCCTCGTCGCCGATCTCGGCCACGAACAGCTCGACCTCGTAGGGCTTCTCCCCGCCGCTGGAGAAGATCGTGCCGAGGGTCTGCGCGTAGGCGTTCGCCAACCCGCGGCCCGTGACGTCGCGACGGTCGTAGGCGTAGCCGCGCATGTCGGCCAGGCGTACGCCGGCGATGCGGAGGTTCTCGAACTCGTTGTAGCGGCCGACCGCGGCGAACGCGATGCGGTCGTAGATCTCGGAGACCTTGTGCAGCGCCTGCGAGGGGTTCTCGGAGACGAAGAGGACGCCGTCGGCGAACTGCACGACGACCACGGACCGACCGCGGGCAATGCCCTTGCGCGCGAAGTCCGCACGGTCCTTCATCAACTGCTCGGGAGAGACGTAGTACGGCATGCTCATGTGAGAAATCCTTGGCTCGGGTCAGACCAGTGAGGCGGCGGGGCCGTCGGGGCGCTGGAGTCGACTCGCGATCACCTGGTCCGCGATCGCGGCGACCTCGTCGTCGGCGAGTCGGCGGCCTCCGTCGGCGGTGATCACCTGCACGACGGGGAAGATGCGACGGCTCACGTCGGGACCACCGGTCGCGGAGTCGTCGTCGGCGGCGTCGTAGAGCGCCTGCACGACGGCGGTCACGCACTCGGTCTCGGTGAGGTCCTCGCGGTAGAGCTTCTTCAGCGAACCGCGGGCGAACATCGACCCGGAGCCGACCGAGTGGAACGCGGTCTCCTCGTAGCGGCCGCCGGTGACGTCGTAGGAGAAGATGCGCCCCTGCTCGGCGATGAGGTCGTAGCCCGAGAAGAGGGGTACGACGGCGAGGCCCTGCATGGCCAGGCCGAGGTTCGCCCGGATCAGGGCCGCGAGGCGGTTGGCCTTGCCGTCCATGGAGAGCGTGGTGCCCTCGATCTTCTCGTAGTGCTCGAGCTCGGTCTGGAAGAGTCGCACCATCTCGACCGCCAGCCCGGCGGCGCCGGCGATGCCGACGCAGCTGAACTCGTCGGCCGGGAAGACCTTCTGGATGTCGCGCTGCGCGATGATGTTGCCCATCGTGGCGCGCCGGTCGCCGGCCATGATCACGCCGCCGGGGAACGTCGCGGAGACGATCGTGGTGCCGTGCGGCGCCAGGTCTCCGACGTTGCCCTGCGGCACGGCACGCTTGGAGGGCAGCAGGTCGGGTGAGTGTTCACCGATGAAGTCGGCGAACGACGACGTGCCGGGGGTCAGGAACGAAGCGGGCAGGCGGGACCCGTAGCTGGGGGCGCTCACCGACTCACTCCCCGCCCTTCTGGATGAAGGACTTCACGAAGTCCTCGGCGTTGGTCTCGAGGACGTCGTCGATCTCGTCGAGGATCGCGTCGATGTCCTCGTCGAGCTGCTCCTTGCGCTCGGTGACCTCGGGCGCGACGGTCTCCTCCTCGACCGGGGTGTCCTCGGTCGACTTCTTCGGCTGCTTCTGCTCCTGTGCCATGTCTCCGACCCTATCCACTCCGGGAAAGAAATGGCCCCGACTTGCTCGACCAACGGACGGGAATCAGTGCGTCAGTGCGTCGAAGAGCTGCTCGGCGGTGTCGCAGCGGTCGAGCAGCTCGCCCACGTGTGACCGGCTGCCGCGCAGCGGGTCGATGGTCGGCACCCGTTGCAGGGACTCGCGTCCGGGGAGGTCGAAGATCACCGAGTCCCACGACGCAGCGGCCACCGAGTCGGCGTACTTCTCGAGACACCGGCCACGGAAGTAGGCCCGGGTGTCGGTGGGCGGCTCGTGCATCGCGCTCTCGATGGACGGCTCCTCGAGCAGACGCTCGATGCGGCCCATGCGCACGAGGCGGTGGTAGAGGCCCTTCTCGGGGCGGATGTCGGAGTACTGCAGGTCGATCAGGTGCAGCTTCGCGTCGTCCCACTCGAGGCCGTCGCGGTCGCGGTACTGCTGGAGCAGCTTGAGCTTGGCCACCCAGTCGAGCTCGGTGGCGCACTCCATGGGGTCACGCTCGAGACGGGTCAGCACCGACTCCCAGCGGGTCAGCACGTCGCGGGTCTGGGCGTCGGCGTCGTCGCCCAGGGTCTCGTCGACGTACTTCCTGGCGAGGTCGAGGTATTCCATCTGGAGTTGTACGGCGGTCAGCTTGCGGCCGTCGCCCAACGTCACGAGGTGCTTGCAGGTCGGGTCGTGCGAGATCGCCCGCAGCGACGCGACAGGTGACTCGACCGAGAGCGGCGCGGTGAGGAAGCGGTCCTCGATCATCGCCAGCACCAGCGCGGTCGTGCCGACCTTGAGGTACGTCGACACCTCGGCGAGGTTGGCGTCTCCGATGATCACGTGCAGCCGGCGGTATTTCTCCGGGTCGGCGTGCGGTTCGTCGCGGGTGTTGATGATCGGCCGCTTCAGCGTGGTCTCGAGACCCACCTCGACCTCGAAGAAGTCGGCGCGCTGGCTGATCTGGAAGCCGTTGTCGCGGCCGTCCTGGCCGATGCCCACCCGGCCGGCGCCGGTGACCACCTGTCGGGACACGAAGAACGGCGTCAGGTGGCGCACGATGTCGGCGAACGCCGTCGAGCGGCGCATCAGGTAGTTCTCGTGGGCGCCGTAGGAGGCGCCCTTGTTGTCGGTGTTGTTCTTGTAGAGCAGGATCGGCGCGGCCCCGGGAATGTTGGCGGCCAGACGGGCTGCGTCGAGCATCACCTGCTCCCCCGCCTTGTCCCAGCGGACGATGTCGAGCGGGTTCGTGCACTCGGGCGTGGCGTACTCGGGGTGGGCGTGGTCGACGTACAGGCGCGCGCCGTTGGTGAGGATGACGTTGGCCAGGCCGAGGTCCTCGTCGGTAAGCTGGCTGGCGTCGGCGACCTGTCGCGACATGTCGAACCCTCGGGCGTCGCGCAGCGGTGACTCCTCCTCGAAGTCCCATCGGGCGCGTCGCGCCTTCAGCGTGGCCGACGCGTAGGCGTTGACCACCTGCGAGGACGCCACCATCGGGTTGGCCGTCGGCTGTCCCTGGACCGAGATGCCGTACTCGACCTCGGTGCCCATCACCCTGCGAACGCTCATGATTCGAGCCTACTCGGGACGACCGACGCATCGACCCGTGGACGCGGCCGTTCGCGCGACCTAGTGTCGGTCACATGGGTTGGTGGGTCGAACACGTCGTGCCGCGATTGACCGATGCCGGGCTCAGCGCCCCGGAGATCGGCGAGCTTCGAGCGCAGGCCTGTGAGGGCCTGACCGGCCGGGTCCTCGAGGTGGGTTTCGGGTCCGGGATGAACCTCCCCCACCTGCCCGAGGAGGTGAGCGCCGTCGCCGCGGTGGAGCCCAGCGACCTGGGCTGGTCCCGCTCGGCAGGCCGCCGCGAGAAGTCCTCGGTGCCGGTCGAGCGGGTGGGCCTCGACGGCCAGTCGATCGACCTGCCCGATGCCTCGGTCGACGCCGCACTGGTGACGTTCTCCCTATGCACGATCCCGGAGCCGCTCCGCGCGTTGAGGGAGGTACGCCGGGTGGTGCGACCCGGAGGTCGACTGCACTTCCTCGAGCACGGCCTCGCGCCCGATGCGGGTGTGGCGCGCTGGCAGGGCCGGCTCAACGGCGTACAGGGACTGGTGTGCGGAGGTTGCCACCTGGACCGCGACATCCCTGCCCTGGTGGGCGATGCCGGGTTCGGGATTGCCGTCCTCGACCAGCGCTACCTGCCCGGACCGAGGATCGGCCGGCCCTGGACGTACGGCTTCCGCGGCATCGCCGAGTGACGACGCCGCGGTAGCCGGTTGCTCAGAGGTACTGGCCGGTGTTGGCGACCGTGTCGATCGAACGCCCGGGCTCGGTGCCCTGCTTGCCGGTGATGAGGGTGCGGATGAAGACGATCCGCTCGCCCTTCTTGCCGGAGATGCGGGCCCAGTCGTCGGGGTTCGTGGTGTTCGGGAGGTCCTCGTTCTCCTTGAACTCGTCGACGCACGCCTGGAGCATGTGCTGGACCCGGAGACCGAGCTGGTCGTGGTCGAGGAGGTCCTTGATCGCCATCTTCTTCGCCCGGTCGACGATGTTCTGGATCATCGCGCCGGAGTTGAAGTCCTTGAAGTAGAGGACTTCCTTGTCGCCGTTGGCGTAGGTCACCTCGAGGAAGCGGTTCTCCTCGGTCTCGGTGTACATGCGCTCGACGGTGGCCCGAATCATGCCCGCCACGCAGGCGTCGCGGTCGTTGCCGAACTCGGCCAGGTCATCGGTGTGCAGCGGCAGCTCGGCGGTGAGGTACTTGCTGAAGATGTCGCGTGCGGACTCGGCGTCCGGGCGCTCGATCTTGATCTTCACGTCGAGCCGGCCGGGGCGCAGGATGGCCGGGTCGATCATGTCCTCACGGTTGGAGGCACCGATCACCAGCACGTTCTCGAGCAGCTCCACACCGTCGATCTCGCTCAGCAGCTGGGGAACGATGGTGTTCTCGACGTCGGAGGAGACCCCGGAGCCTCGGGTGCGGAACAGGGAGTCCATCTCGTCGAAGAACACGATGACCGGCGTACCCTCACTGGCCTTCTCGCGAGCCCGCTGGAAGACCAGGCGGATGTGCCGCTCGGTCTCGCCGACGTACTTGTTGAGCAGCTCGGGACCCTTGATGTTCAGGAAGTAGGACTTGCCCTCCTGGCCGGTCTTGGCCGCGACCTTCTTGGCCAGGGAGTTGGCGACCGCCTTGGCGATCAACGTCTTCCCGCAGCCGGGAGGGCCGTAGAGCAGCACGCCCTTCGGCGGCTTGAGCTGGTGCTGCTTGAACAGCTCGGGATGCAGGTAGGGCAGCTCGACGGCGTCGCGGATCTGGTCGATCTGGGCGATCAGACCGCCGATCGCGCTGTAGTCGATGTCGGGGACCTCTTCGAGGACGAGCTCCTCGACCTCGGACTTCGGCACCTTCTCGTAGACGTAGCCGGCTCGGGAGTCGAGCAGCAGGGAGTCACCGGCCCGCAGCTTGAGGCTGCGCAGCGGCTCGGCGATGCGGACCACGCGCTCCTCGTCGGCGTTCGCGATCACCAGGACACGGTCGCCGTCGGCCAGGATCTCCTTGAGCATGACGACCTCGCCGACCTGCTCGAAGTCGAGCGCGGCGACGACGTTGAGTGCCTCGTTGAGCATGACCTCCTGGCCACGCTGCAGCGCGTCGAGGTCGACGTTGGGGCTCACCGTCACCCGCAGCTTGCGACCGCCGGTGAACACGTCGATGGAGTCGTCGTCGTTGCGGGCGAGGAACGTGCCGAACCCGGCCGGCGGCTGGGCCAGTCGGTCGACCTCTTCCTTGAGCGTGAGTATCTGGTCGCGGGCCTCGCGCAGGGTCTGGGCCAGGCGTTCGTTCTGCGACGTCACCGCGGCCAGGGACCGTTGGGTGTCGATCAGTCGCTGCTCCAGTGCACCGGAGTGAACTGGGCCATCGGCCAGCCTCCGGCGCAGGTCAGTGACTTCGGCCTCGAGGAACCTCACCTGACTGGTGAGTTCCTCGCGACTGCTCGAGTTGTCCGATGCCGACATGTGCACCACCTCCTGCGTCTCCTTGTGACCTTACCCATCAGGAGGAGGAAGCAAAGCAAATCGGCGCGCGGTTCGGAAACGATTTGCTACGTGAGACGTCACGAGCGTGTGAACAGGCCATTCTGGCGTCGGTTCACGCCATTTCCGCGTCGATCAGTCGTCGAAGGACTCCTCGAACACCTGCGGAGGCAGGTCGGCCGGCCGGGGGCCGTTGTAGTCCACCCCGTAGGCACCCGGAGCGGGTCGGCGCTTCTTGCGCGGCGCGGTCTGGCCGGGCGCCATCCGGCGTGCCGTGACGAGGAAGGCGGTGTGCCCGATCATCTTGTGCCCGGGGCGTACGGCGAGTCCCTCGACGTGCCAGTCGCGCACCAGTGACTCCCACGGCTGGGGATCGGTGAACCCGCCGTGCGCGCGCACCGTCTCGACGTAGCGCGACAGCTGCGTCGTGGTGGCGACGTACGCGACGACGATCCCGCCGGGCGCCAGCGCGTCAGCCACCGCGTCCACGCACTCCCACGGTGCGAGCATGTCGAGGATGATCCGGTCGACCTTCTCGCCGAGCCCCGGCAGCTCTTCCTGGAGGTCGCCGAGCCGCAGGTTCCAGGCCGGGTGGGTCTCGCCGTCGGGGGCGGAGAAGAACTGGTTCACGTTGCGCCGAGCCACGTCGGCGAACTCCTCGCGCCGCTCGAACGACGTCACCCGACCCCACGGTCCGACGGCGCGGAGCAGCGAGCAGGTCAGCGCACCCGAGCCCACACCGGCCTCCACGACCCGGGCACCCGGGAAGATGTCGGCCATCGCCACGATCTGGGCGGCGTCCTTGGGGTAGACCACCGCGGCCCCACGCGGCATCGAGACCACGAACTCGGAGAGCAACGGGCGGAACACGAGGTACTCACCGCCCGCCGACGACGGCACGGTGAAGCCTTCGTCGCGCCCGATCAGCTCGTCGTGCTCGATGTGGCCACGGTTGCTGAAGAAGCGCTTGCCGGGCGTGAGCTCGAAGTTGTGGCGCCGGCCCTTCTGGTCGGTCAACCGCACCCACTCCCCCGCACGCAGGGGTCCACGGTGCACGCCGGACCACGCCTCGAGGGGTACGTCGGGCAGGTCGGTCGGTTCGGGCAGGTCCACGTCAGGCATGGGCGGAACCCTACTGGTGACGCTCGCTGAACGCCCTGTCGACGTCGGCGGTCGCGAGGACGCCGTAGATCGCCCCGTCGTCCTCGACGAGGAGGTACTCGTGGGCGGGCATGCGGGTGATCGCCTTGATGAGGTCCTCACCGACGATCGAGACGGGCAGGGTCAGACCCTCCTCGATGCTGCGTGAGATGGTCGAGACGGCCATCCACGGACGCCGTTCCTCAGGCGTGGCCAGCAGGGCGGACTCGTTGACGATGCCGGTCGCGGCGCCCGCGGTCGAGACCGTCACGATGCTGCCGGCCCCGGCCTCCTGCGCGCGTCGTACGGCCTCGGAGACGGGCGTGTCCTCAGGAACGGTGAGGGTACGGCGGGCCAGTCGGCGGGCCACGATCGACGGCAGCCGCCGGCGCAGCCGGGCGCTCTGCATCGATGCGGTCGCTCCGGTCCACAGGAAGATCGCGACCACGAAGGAGAGCAGGTAGTCGACGATTCGCGGCTCGACGCCGAGGACCGACCGCATGAACAGGGGCCAGGCCAAGGCGGCGACGGCGACGATGCGCCCGCCCCAACCGGCGGCGATGGTGCCCTTGTGGATGTTGCCACTGACTCCCCAGACCGCGGACTTCAGCACGCGTCCGCCGTCGAGCGGGAGCCCCGGGATCAGGTTCATCACTCCCACGATCAGGTTCGCGCCGGCCAGCACCTCGACCGCCGTCCGCAGGAGCCCGTCCGGGATGACGAGCAGCAGCGGTAGGGCAGCCAGGCCGACGGCGATGGAGGTGAGCGGGCCCACCACGGCGATCCAGAACTCCTCGCGCGGTCGGCGCGCCTCTCCCTCGATCATCGTCGCGCCGCCCAGGAAGTGGAGGGTGATCGACGAGACGGGGTGGCCGTAGTGCTGCGCCATCAGTGCGTGCGAGGCTTCGTGGAGGAGCACCGACAGGTAGAGCACGACGGCGAACGCGAAGCCGGCGACGTACTTCCATCCCCCGAGGCCCGGCTCGACCTGCTCGATCCGGGGTGCCATCAGCACCGCGATCAGGGCGGCGATGAAGAACCACGAGGTGGTGATGAGTACGTCGACCCCGGCGATCTGTCCGACCCGGAGCGTGCCGGGAGGCCGAGGCGGTCGGGACGGCACGTCGGCGTGTCGCGGGTCTGGGTCAGGCACATGTCGAGGCTATCGGACGCGCCCTCGCCGACACTGACGCGGCGGTGTCGGTGTCGCTGTCGGTGCCGTCGCCTAGTGTTGCCGCGCACCTTCAGGAAGGGGCCCAGATGACCCAGTCACCCGCAGAGAGGCACTCCACACCGGTCGACGGTGTCGAGGTGCTCGGGGCCCTCTCGCCGAGCCGCGCCGGTGATTTCATGACCTGTCCCCTGCTCTACCGCTACCGCACGATCGACAGGTTCCCCGAGGAGCCGTCACCCGACGCGATCCGCGGGACACTGGTGCACAAGGTGCTCGAGGACCTCTTCGACCTGCCCGCCCCCGAACGCACGCCACCGCGGGCCCAGGAGATGGTCGGTCCCGCGTGGGACGCGTTGCTGGAGGCCGAGCCCGCAGTCGCCGAGCTGTTCACCGCACCCGAGGGCGAGGAGGCGCTGGACCTGCAGGCCTGGCTGACCACCTGCCGCACCGTCCTCGACAAGTACTTCGAGCTCGAGGACCCGACCCGCCTCGAGCCCGCCGAGCGTGAGCTCTATGTCGAGACACTGCTCGACTCCAAGCTGCTGCTCCGGGGCTTCATCGACCGCATCGACATCGCCCCCAGCGGCGCGATCCGACTGGTGGACTACAAGTCTGGCCGAGCTCCTGGCGAGATGTTCGAGGCCAAGGCGCTGTTCCAGATGAAGTTCTACGCACTGGTCATCTGGCGCACCCGCGGGGTCGTCCCGGCGATGCTGCAGCTGATCTATCTCGGCAACGGTGAGATCCTCCGCTACTCCCCCGACGAGGCCGACCTACGGGCCACGGAGCGCAAGGTGGAGTCGATCTGGCAGGCGATCCGGCGCGCCGAGCTCAGTGGCGACTGGCGGCCGCACCGCAGCAAGCTGTGCGGCTGGTGCAGCTACCAGGACAAGTGCCCCGAGTTCGGCGGCGAGATCCCTGCTCTGCCGCTTGCGGAGCAAGCTGCAGAGCATCAGAGTTGACCCGTCGCCAGTTTCCGGAGGAGCGAAGCGGGGGAGAAAACTGGCGACGGGTCAACTCTCCCACGTGCGGCGCTGACTGAACTGGCGACAGGTCAACCAGAACTCACGACAGGTCAACCAGAACTGGCGACAGGTCAGCTTTCCCGGGGGTAGAGCACGCACGCCACCTCGGCACCGCCGGCCGGCCGCAGGGCCGGGTCCTCGGCCTCGTGGAAGACGATCTCGACGCCGTCCGGTGTCGCGGACATCGAGTCGACGCCCTTCCACATGGGCTCGTCGGGATTCTCGCTCCTGATCCCCTCCAGCAGGGCGAGCGCCTCGCCGGCGTTGCCCTTGCCCAGGGTGACGCGTTGCGAGGGTGAGTCCAGGGCGTCCAGCTTCCCGAGCAGCTTGCGCTCCTTGGCGTACGCCGTCGCGTCGCCCTTGCGCACCCAGTGCTCCTCGAGGGCCACCTTGAGGTCGCGGGACTCCCACCCGCAGGTGGCGACGGCCACCGGACAGCGCGGGTGGAACGAGCAGCCGAGCGGCGGCTGGGCGGCGTCCGGGATCTCACCACGGGGCAGGTCACGGGGCACCGCGAGCTCGGGGTCGGGCTCGGGGATCGCCTTGAGCAGCGCCTTGGTGTAGGGGTGACGCGGGTTGGCGAAGATCTCCTCGGTCGTGCCGATCTCGACGATGCGGCCGAGGTACATGATCGCGATGCGGTCACAGAAGAACTTCGCGCTGGCCAGGTCGTGGGTGATGTAGACGTAGGTCAGCCCAAGGTCGTCCTTGAGGTCGATCATCAGCTGGAGGATCTTGGCGCGCACGCTCATGTCGAGCATCGACACCGGCTCGTCGGCGACCAGCACCTGCGGTTCCATGATGATCGAACGGGCGATCACCGCGCGCTGCTTCTGGCCGCCCGAGAGGTCGGAGGGGTACTTGCTCATGAACTGCTCGGCCGGGCTGAGCCCCACGCGCTCGAGGGTGTCGGCCACCTTCTTGCGCAGCTCCTCCCCCTTCGCACCCTCGTGGATGACCAGGGGGTGCCCGACAGCGGTCTCGATGGTCATGGTCGGGTTCAACGCCGCGTGCGGGTCCTGGAAGACCATCTGCACGTCGGTGCGCAGGTGACGGAGCTCGGCCTTGCCCATGTGGGAGACGCGTCGGGTGCCGCGCGCGACGTCCTGGTAGGTGATCACGCCGTCGGTGGCCGGTGCCATGCCGAGCAGGGCCCGACCCAGGGTGGTCTTGCCGCTTCCCGACTCGCCGACCAGACCGATGACCTCGCCCTTGTGCAGGGTGAAGTCGACACCGTCGACCGCCTTGACTGTCTTGGTGCCCCACCCGAACAGGCGACCGAGCACACCACCGCCCAGCTGGAAGTGCACGGAGAGGTCGTCGACGTCCATGATCTGGTCGCCGACCTGGAGGGGTTCAGGCTTCGTCTGCAACGGAGATCTCCTCGCGGATCAGGGGTGCCCGGTCGGCGTCGGTCAGCCCGTGGTTGGTGCCGGCCGTGATCTCGGCGTCCCAGCACTGGGTGGTGGTCCCGTCGGGCGTGGTCAGCACGCGGGGCTCGCGCTCTGCGCAGACCGCCATCGCCAAGGGGCAGCGGGGGTGGAACTTGCAGCCCGACGGCGGATCGATCAGGTTCGGCGGAGCACCGGGGATGAACTCCAGGCCGGTGGTGCGCAACGAGATCGTCGAACGCAGCAGCTCGCGCGTGTAGGGATGCTTGGGACGCGAGAAGACCTCGCTGGCATCACCGATCTCCACGATCTCGCCGGCGTACATCACCGCCACCCGGTCGCAGGCCTCGGCGACGATGCCGAGGTTGTGGGTGATCAGCAGCAGCGAGGTGTCGAACTCGCGACGCAGGTCGTGGAGGATGCGGATGATCTGCGCCTCGACGAGGACGTCGAGGGCAGTGGTCGGCTCGTCGGCGACCACGAAGGCCGGCTTGAGCACCAGGGCCAGGGCGATCATCAGACGCTGCCGCATGCCGCCCGAGAACTCGTGCGGATAGGCCGTGTAGCGGGTCGGCGGAATGCCCATCATCCGCAGCACCTCGAGCGAGCGCCGTTCGACCTCCTTCTTCGAGATGCGCTTCTCGTGCGTCTTGAGCGTCTCCTCGAAGTGCTCCGAGATGCGCATCAACGGATTCAGCCGGGTCAGCGGCTCCTGGAAGATCATGCCGAGGTCCTTGCCGCGCATCTTGTGCAGCTTGCGCTTCTTCAGACCCACGATGTCCTTGCCCTGGAACAGCAGCTCGCCGTCCATCTTGGCGCCCTCGGGCAGCAGGCCGATGAGCCCGCGTCCGAGGGTGGACTTGCCGCAGCCGGACTCGCCGACGAGGCCGAGGATCTCGCCCTTGCGGAGCGTGAAGTTCACCCCGTCGACCGCACGCACCGGGCCCGCGGCCGCGCCGTACCAGACCCTCAGGTTGCGGGCCTCGAGGACGTTGTCGGTGGTCGGTGCGGCCGCTGGCCGCGTCGACGCGCTCATTTCGCGATCTCCTTCGGAGTGTGGGGCGGCATGACCACCTTGGTGATCCGGCGCTTGCGCAGGCTCGGGTTGATGGTCTCGTTGAGCCCCTCGCCGAGCAGGGTGAGGCCGGTGATCAGCAGCACGATGGCGATGCCCGGGAAGAAGCTCTGCCACCACATGCCCGAGGTGGCCTCGTCCATGGCTCGCTGCAGGTCGTAGCCCCACTCGGCAGCCTCGCCCGGCTCGATGCCGTAGCCGAGGAAGCCGAGTCCGGCCAGGGTGCCGATCGCGTCGGCCGCGTTGAGGGTGGCGATGACCGGGACCGACTGGATGACGTTGCCGAAGAGGTACTTGCTCATGATCGTGCGGTCCTTCGCGCCGATCGCGCGCGCCGCTTCGACGTACGTCGCCTCGCGTGCCGAGACCGTCGTGTTGCGTACGACGCGGAAGTACTGCGGAATGTAGATCACCGTCAGGCTCAGTGCCGCCGGCATGATGCCGCCGCCCAGCTTGTCCTGGAGCAGGAACGAGAAGATCAGGGCCAGCAGCAGCGACGGGAACGAGTACATCGCGTCCATGACGAAGACCAGCAGGCGGTCGACCCAGCCACCGAGGTAGCCGGAGACGAGTCCGAGCGGGACACCGATCAGCAGCGAGAACAGCAGGGAGAACAGCACCACCTGGACGGCCGTGCGGGCACCCCAGATGGTGCGACTGAAGATGTCGTTGTAGGCGTCGTTGGTGCCGAACCAGTGCGTGCCGGAGGGCGCCTGGTTGTCGGCGATCTCCTTGCCGTTCATCATCGAGTCGTTGAACCCGGTGGGCGCGACCAAGGGAGCGAACACGGCCAGGAACAGGAAGATCGCGGTCATCATCAGGCCGACGATGAGCAGCCAGCGGGCCATGCCGGTGGTGTTGCGGAACGGACTCGTGAGGCGGGTGAGCATCAGTACCTCACTCTCGGGTCGATGATGGCGTTGATGATGTCCACGAGCAGGCTGACCAGCACGACCATGATCGCGATGAAGGTCACGATGCCCTGGATGGCGCCGTAGTCACGCTGGCCCATGAACTTGATCAGCTCGTTGCCGATCCCCGGCCAGCCGAACGTGGTCTCGGTCAGGACTGCGCCGGAGAGCGTGAGGGCCACCTGCAGGCCGATCACCGTGATGACCGGCACCAGGGCGTTGCGGAACGCGTGGTGGCGCACGACCTTGCTCTCGGCGATGCCGCGGGCCCGGGCGGCCTCGACGTAGTCGCCCTTCAGCGTCTGCAGCACGTTGACCCGCACCAACCTGATGAACACACCCGAGAGCAGCAGCCCCAGGGTGAAGCAGGGCAGGGCGTGGTGGATGAGGACGTCGACCACGGCCACCAGGTTGCCGTCGAGGATCGAGTCGAACAGCAGCACGTGGGTGACCGTGGGCACTTCTCGCAGCGTGCTGGGGTTCGCGATCTGGCTGGTCGGCCAACCGGTCGGCGCGACCACGAGGATCAGCATCATGCCCATCCAGAAGACGGGGGCGGCGTAGGTGAAGATGCCGAAGATGCGGATGAAGACGTCGAAGGCCGAGTCACGCATGCGCCCGGCGAGCAGCCCGAGCGGGATGCCGATGAGGAGCGCGATGGCGAACGCCCCGATGGACAGCGTCAGGGTGGCGCCGCCCTTGTCGATGATGACGTCCAGGACGTCCTTGTTCCCCCGGAAGGTGTGCCCGAAGTCGAAGCGGAGCAGCGAGCCGAAGTAGTCGAGATACTGCTTCCAGAGGGGCTCGTTGAGGCCGAGCTTCTCGCGCCGGGCCTCCTTGTCCTCCTCGGTGATCTTGTCACCGAAGGCCGCGGAGATCGGGTCTCCGGGCACCACCCGGAGGAGGAAGAAGACCATCGTGGTCAGGAACCAGATCATCGGCAACATCAACAGCAGCCGTTGAACTATGTATCGGGGCAGGGAACCGCCGGCGGTCATGGACCTACTTTCTGTTTGCTGTGACGCACCGACGGGGAGGACACCGGCGTTGCGGTGTCCTCCCCGTCAGGCGTGTTACTCGCTGGCGCTGGGGCTCTCGGACGCTTCAGAGCTCTCGTCGCCCGGTGCCTTCACCATCCACAGTCGGAAGATGTAGGTCGGGTCGAGCGTCTCCTTCACGCCGGTGACTCCCTTCTTGGCAACGGCGACGTTCTTGCCGTTCCAGCTCGGGATCAGCGGGACGTCTTCAGCCGTGACGTCCTGGAGCTGCCCGATGATGTCGTCACGCGCACCCTCGTCGGTCTCCGCGAGCTCCTGCGACAGGAGGTCGTTGACCTCGTCGCTCTGGTAGTTGTTCGCGAAGAACCCACCGTCACGCAGGAACGGCGTGAGGTAGTTGTCGGCGTCCAGGATGTCGGGGTACCAACCGAGGATGAACAGGTCGTACGCGTTCTGCTTGTAGAGGGTCTGGTACTCCTCCCACGGGTCCGACTGCAGGGTGACGTCGAACAGGCCGTCGGCCTCCAGCTGCTTCTCCAGCTCCTGGGCCTCGTCGACCGTGTTCGGACCGTAGTGGTCGGGGTTCCAGCCCACGGTGATCTTGACCGGGGTCTTCACGCCGGCCTCGTCGAGGATCGTCTTGGCGGCCGCGGGGTCCGGGTCGCCGTACTTCTCCTCGAAGGAGTCCTTCTGGCCACCGAAGCCGGGCGGCACGATGGAGTACGCCGGCTCCACGGTGCCGTCGTAGGCACGCTCGGAGATGCGGTCGCGGTCGATGATCTGGGCCGCGGCCTGGCGGACGGCCTGGTCCTTGCCTACCTTGGTGCCGAACTGCCAGACCCAGTAGCGGAACTCGGAGCCGCTGCCGGTGATCACGTCGACCTTGTCGTTGGAGCCGAGGTCGGTGAGCTCCTGCGGGCTGAGCGTGCGCCAGGCGACGTCGACCTTGTCGTTCTCGATCGCGGTCTTGAGGTTCGCCGAGGTGCCGTAGCTGGTGATGTAGATGGTCTTCGAGGCCGGCGCCTTGGTGCCCTCGTAGCTCTTGTTGGCCGCGAGGACCGTGAGCTCGTCCTTCTTGTAGGTGTCGAGGGTGTAGGGGCCGGAGCCGATCACCTTGTCGTCGGCGAGCTTCTCGTCGGCCGGGAAGGTCTCCTCGTCGACGATCGACGTGGTGGCCGTGGTGAGCACCTTCAGGAAGGTGGAGTCCGCAGCGTTGAGGTGGAAGACCACCGTCAGGTCGTCGGGCGTCTCAATGGCGCCGTCGGCAAGGCCGGGGTTCTTGGCATCGCCGTTGGAGATCGAACCGAGCAGGACCGAGGAGCCGTTGGGGTCGGCGATCTCGACGTTGCGCTTCATCGAGAACAGCACGTCGGACGAGGTGAGCTCGTTGCCGTTGGAGAACTTCAGGCCCTCCTTGAGCTTGCACTCGACGGTCTTCGGGTCCTTGGCCTCGCAGTGGGCTGCGTCGTCCTCGGGCTGATCGCCGTTCGGGGGAATCGACATCAGCTGCTGGAAGATGGAGTACTGCATGTTCCACGAACCGAAGTCGTAGGAGCCGGCCGGGTCCATCGCGGTGACCACCTCGGTGGTGCCCAGGCGCAGTTCACCCTCTGCAGGCTTGTTCTCGATCGACTTCTCGGCGGCGTCCTTGACGGCCCCGCAGGCCGACATGGACGCGGCAAGCAGCGCCGCTGATGCCAGCGAGATCAGTTTGGTCTTGCGGTTCAAAGTGTCACCTCTGGTGGTCAGACACCCGGCGACGTACCGGGGTCGATGCCCGGCAACCTACTCTGATCGTTGTGACCGGCGCCACCGTGGCCCGGGCGTGAAAGGGTCGCAATCCCGCAACGATTTCGTGACGGCCCGCATCCGGGCGGAGATCTTGCGGCTCAGCGCAGGTGGCGCAGGTCCTCGGCACGCATGCCGGCCAGCGAATTCCGGAAGATGCGCCGCTCCCCCTCGAGCACCGGCACGTGGTTCGGTACGACGAGCACGGTGCACCCGGCCGCCACGGCGGAGCGGACCCCGGTGTTGGAATCCTCGACCGCCAGGACCTCACCGGGCTCGACCCCGAGCAGCGCCGCACCCTTCAGATAGGGCTCCGGGTGCGGCTTGCCCCGCGAGACCGTGTCGCCGGTGACCACGACGTCGAACGTGTCCGGCGGCAGGGCAGCCAGGATCGGGGCCACGAACCGGCGGTAGCTCATCGTCACCAGCCCGCAGGGCACACCCTCGGCCCTCAGGTCGGCGAGCAGCTCCACGGCACCCGGGCACCACGGCACCTGCTGCTCGACCGCGGCCACCACGCCGTCGAGGAGCTCCTCGACGATCTGTGAGGGCTCCACGTCGATCCCCATGTGCTCACGGATGTAGCGCCCGGACTCGATCAGGTCGTTGCCGACCAGGCTCAGGGCGTGCTCGTCGCTCCACGTGCCGCCGTACTTCGCGGCGAGCTCGTACTCGGTCGAGATCCAGTACGGCTCGGTGTCGACCAGGGTGCCGTCCATGTCCCAGAGCACTGCCGCCGGCCGCCACACATCGCCATCGAGGGGGTGACCTGCCGGTTCGGACGACGATGCGGTGTTCAGGATCCCTCCAAGGCGCTGCGTGCAACGTTGCGACGGCCCACCCTAGGGCGAAGGGAGCTCGGGTCCAACCACGAAGCTCAGTCGCGGACCGCGACCAGGCGTCCCTGGTTCGCCTCGCCCCGCCGGAAGCGGTCGATGGAGTCGCCGATGCTCTCGAAGCTGACGAGCTCGATCTCTGAGCTCACGGTGCCTGCGGCCAACAGGTCGAGCACCTCGACCAGTTCCTCGTGGGTGCCACCGAGGGAGCCGAGGAGGTCGACCTGCTTGCCGACGATCGCAGTGGTCGAGATGTCAGCACGCTGGACACCGACACCGACCTGGACCACTGTGCCGCGGTCGCCGACGGTCACGAGCGCGTCGTCGGTCGTGGTCCCGAAGCCCGCGTAGTCGACGATCACTTCGAGGTCCCGGTCGGCGAACTCGCGGATGCTCTCGGCGACACCGACCGCGCCGAGGCCGGCCAGCCGGTCCCAGATGGTCCGGTTCGTCTCGGCGACGTACACCTCGGCACCGAGGGCATGCGCGAACTGGAGCGCGAGGCTGCCGAGACCTCCGGCGCCGATGATTCCCAGTCTCGTGCCGGCCCTGACACCCCCGCGCCTGAGGGAGTGGTACGACGTCACACCCGCGTCCGTCGCCGGGGCTGCCTGCTCCCACGGGATGCCCTCAGGCAGGGCGATGACCTGGTGGTCGCGGGCCCTGACCTGCTCAGCGAAGCCACCATCGGTGCCGGTGCCGGGCCCAGAGACGCTGGCAGGGATGACGACCGTCTGGCCGACCTGGAAACCGGTGACGTCGCTGCCCACCTCGGAGATGACGCCGGCGATCTCGTGGCCGAGGGTGATCGGCATGGCACCCAGCGCGTGGGTCAGGGATCCGTCGAGGTACCCGACATCGGTGTGACAGATGCCGGCCGCCCTCACGTCGACGATGATGTCGCTCGGGCCGGCTTCGGGCTCTGGCACGTCGACGAGCCGCAGTGGCTCATGGGCAGCGAAGAGGCGCCACGCCTTCATCGCCGTTCACCCCGGTCCTTGTTCACAGCGCCAACGTAGGCGCCGATTCCGGCTGCGCTCCCTCCCGATCTCGGTGATCAGGACGGCGAGGCTGCTCAGTCCTCGGGCTCGTAGGCCAGGTTCGAGGAGAGCCAGCGCTCGGCCTCGGCCTGGGTCCACCCCTTGCGCCTGGCGTAGTCGAGGACCTGGTCGCGCTGGAGCCGGCCGACCACGAAGTACTGCGCCTGCGGATGCGAGAAGTACCACCCTGACACGGCGGCTCCGGGCCACATGGCCATGCTCTCGGTCAGCTCGATGCCGGTGTTGGCGGTGACGTCGAGGAGCTCCCACAGCGTCTGCTTCTCGGTGTGCTCGGGGCAGGCCGGGTAGCCCGGTGCGGGGCGGATGCCGTGGTACTTCTCGGCGATGAGGTCCTCGTTGGAGAGGGTCTCCCCCGCGTCGTGCCCCCAGAACTCGGTGCGCACGCGCTGGTGCAGGCGCTCGGCGAACGCCTCGGCGAGCCGGTCGGCCAGGGCCTCCAGCATGATCGCCGAGTAGTCGTCGAGGTCTTCCTTGAACTTCATGATGCGCTCGGTGGAACCGAGGCCGGCGGTGACCGCGAACGCGCCGACGTGGTCGGCCAGTCCGGTCTCCTTGGGAGCCACGTAGTCGCCGAGCGACCGGTTGGGCACGCCGGCGCGGTGTTCGCCCTGCTGGCGCAGGTTGCGCAGCACGGCCTGTACGTCGGCGCGGGTGTCATCGGCGTACACCTCGATGTCGTCACCGACAGCGTTGGCCGGGAAGAGCCCGAACACCGCGTTGGCGGTGAGCCAGCGCTCCTCGATGACCTGGTCGAGCATCTTCTGGGCATCGTCGTAGAGCTTGCGCGCCTCTTCGCCGGTGCTGGGGCTGTTGAGGATGTCGGGGAACTTGCCCTTCATCTCCCAGGCGTTGAAGAACGGCTGCCAGTCGATGTAGTCGCGCAGCTCGCCGAGGTCGTACTCGGAGAGCACGTGGATGCCGGGCTCGTTCGGGAGAGGCGGCACGTAGCCGTCCCACTCGATCGGCGTGCGGTTCGCGCGCGCCTTCTCGAGAGACACCGTCGGTCGCTCCTGCTTGGCCGCGTGGCGGGTGCGCAGGGCGTCGTAGTCGTCCTTGATGTCGGCCATCAGCTTGGGGCGCTGGGCGTCGCTCAACAGCGCTGCTGCGGTCGGCACCGACCGTGAGGCGTCCTTGACCCAGACCACCGGGCCGTCGTACTGCCGGTCGACCTTCACCGCGGTGTGCGCGCGGGAGGTGGTGGCACCGCCGATCAACAGCGGGATGGTGAACTCCTGCCGCTTCATCTCCGCGGCCACGTTGACCATCTCGTCGAGCGAGGGCGTGATCAGGCCGGAGAGCCCGATGATGTCGGCGTTGACCTCACGGGCCTTGTCGAGGATCTTCTGGGCAGGAACCATCACGCCCATGTCGATGACCTCGTAGTTGTTGCACTGGAGAACCACACCGACGATGTTCTTGCCGATGTCGTGCACGTCGCCCTTCACGGTCGCCATCACGATGGTGCCGTTGGTGCGGTCGACGTCGCCGGGTTGCTTCTCGGCCTCGATGAACGGGATCAGGTAGGCGACGGCCTTCTTCATCACGCGGGCGCTCTTGACCACCTGGGGCAGGAACATCTTGCCGGCCCCGAACAGGTCGCCGACCACGTTCATCCCGGCCATCAACGGGCCCTCGATGACCTCGATCGGGCGGCCGCCACGCTCGGAGATCAGGGCACGGAGCTCTTCGGTGTCCTCCTCGACGAACGCGTCGAGGCCCTTCACCAGGGCGTGGGTGATGCGCTCGTCGACGGGCAGCTCGCGCCACTCCTCGGTCTTGGCCTCGGCGGCCTCGCCGTTGCCCTTGTGGGCCTCGGCGATCTCGAGCAGCCGCTCGGCGGCGTCGGGCCGCCGGTTGAGCACGACGTCCTCGATGCGCTCACGCAGCTCGACGTCGATCTCGTCGTAGACCACCAGGGCGCCAGCATTGACGATGCCCATGCTCAGGCCGGCCCTGATCGCGTGGTACAGGAAGACCGCGTGGATCGCCTCGCGTACCGGGTTGTTGCCGCGGAACGAGAACGACGCGTTCGAGATGCCGCCGGAGATCTGGGCGCCGGGCAGGTTCTGCTTGATCCAGCGGGTGGCCTCGATGAAGTCGACGCCGTAGTTGGCGTGCTCCTCGATTCCGGTCGCGAGCGCGAAGCAGTTCGGGTCGAAGATGATGTCCTCGGCCGGGAACCCGACCTCCTCGACCAGGATCTTGTAGGCGCGGCCACAGATCTCGATGCGTCGCTCGAGGTTGTCGGCCTGGCCGTCCTCGTCGAAGGCCATCACGACCACGGCGGCGCCGTACTTGCGGCACAACCGGGCCTCGGCGCGGAACTTCTCCTCGCCCTCCTTCATGGAGATCGAGTTGACGATCGGCTTGCCCTGCACGCACTTGAGGCCGGCCTCGATGACCTCCCACTTGGAGGAGTCGATCATGATCGGCACCCGGCTGATGTCGGGCTCGGTGGCGACCAGCTTGAGGAAGCGGTCCATCGCGGCGACGCCGTCGATCATGCCCTCGTCCATGTTGACGTCGATGACCTGCGCGCCGTTCTCGACCTGCTGCGCAGCGACCGCGAGGGCGGCGTCGTAGTTGCCGTCCTTGATCAGGTTGCGGAAGCGGGCCGACCCGGTGATGTTGGTGCGCTCGCCGACGTTGACGAACAGCGAGCTCTCGTCGATCGTCAGCGGCTCGAGACCGGACAGGCGCATGGCGGAGGCCACCTCGACCTGCGCGCGGACCGGCTTGTCGGCCACGGCGCCGGCGATCGCGGCGATGTGGTCGGGGGTGGTGCCACAGCAACCGCCGACCAGGTTCACGAGTCCGCTCGCGGCGAACTCCTCGATCACCGCTGCGGTCTCGTCGGGCGACTCGTCGTACTCACCGAAGGCGTTGGGGAGCCCGGCGTTGGGGTAGCAGGAGACGAAGGTGTCGGCGAGACGGCTCATCTCGGCGATGTAGGGGCGCATCTCCTTGGCCCCGAGCGCGCAGTTGAGGCCGACGGCCAGGGGCTGCGCGTGGCGCACGGAGTTCCAGAACGCCTCGGTCACCTGACCGGACAGCGTGCGGCCGGAGGCGTCGGTGATGGTGCCGGAGATGATCATCGGCCAGCGGCGACCGTGCTCCTCGAACACGGTCTCGACCGCGAAGATCGCCGCCTTCGCGTTGAGGGTGTCGAAGATCGTCTCGATGAAGATCAGGTCCGCGCCGCCGTCGAGCAGCCCGCGGGTCGCATCGCGGTACGCCGCGACGAGCTGGTCGTAGCTGACGTTGCGGGCACCCGGGTCGTTGACGTCGGGCGAGATGGACGCCGTACGCGTGGTCGGGCCGAGGGCCCCGGCGACGTAGCGCGGCTTGTCGGGGGTGGCCACGTCGTCGCAGATCTGACGGGCCAGGCGTGCGGCCTCGAAGTTCAGCTCGTAGGCAAGGTCTTCCATGCCGTAGTCGCCCAGAGAGACGGCGTTCGCGTTGAACGTGTTGGTCTCGAGGATGTCGGCGCCGGCCTCGAGGTACTCACGGTGGATGGCCGCGATGATGTCGGGCTGGGTCAGCGTGAGGAGGTCGTTGTTGCCCTGGAGGTCGATGTGCCAGTCGGCGAACCGCTCACCGCGGTAGCCGGCCTCGTCGGGTCGGTCGCGTTGGATCGCCGTGCCCATGGCCCCGTCGATGACGAGGATGCGCTCGCCAAGGGCCCGCGTGAGTTCCGCGGTCGCGTCTGGACGAAGGGCTGGGGACTCCGACACGAAGTTCCTCTCCGAGGTTGGGGACCTCTTCAGGGTAGGCAGGCCGTCCACGTTCCGGACGGGTTTCCCGCATGCTGACACCAATCCCCATCAACGAACGAATCCCTGCCGGGTCACGTGTGTCGCACCCGTCACAGTGCCTCATCTACGCTGGCCTGATGATCGAGATGGACGAAGTGCCCGAGCTGGTGGACCCCGTCGTCATCGCGGCCTTCGAGGGCTGGAACGACGCCGCCGACGCGGCCTCGTCCGTCGTCGACCACCTCATCGAGGTGTGGGACGCCCGGGTGGTCGCGTCGGTCGACCCCGAGGACTTCTACGACTTCCAGATGAACCGCCCGGTCGTGGGCACCGACGCCCGCGGCCACAGGTCGCTGACCTGGCCGAGCACGACCGTCTCGATCGCCTCTCCCCCTGGCCTCGACCGCGACGTGATCCTGATCCGCGGCATCGAGCCGAACATGCGGTGGCGCCAGTTCTGTGCCGAGCTGCTGGCCGCCTGCGACGAGCTCGGCGGCCAGATGGTGGTGACGCTCGGCGCCCTGCTGGCCGACACGCCGCACACCCGCCCGATTCCCGTGACCGGTACGGCGACCGAGCCCGACCTCGTCGACCGCCTTGACATCGAGCAGTCGACGTACGAAGGCCCGACCGGCATCGTCGGAGTCTTCCAGGACGCGTGCGTGCTCCTCGACATCCCTGCGGTCTCCTACTGGGCGGCGGTGCCGCACTACGTGGCCCAGCCGCCGTGCCCGAAGGCGACCCTTGCCCTGATCGGGCAGATCGAGGACCTGCTCGGCACCGGCATCCCGTTGCTCGACCTGCCCGAGGAGGCTCGGGCCTGGGAACGCGGGGTCGACGAGCTCGCCGAGGAGGAGGAAGAGATCGCCGACTACGTCCGCGCGCTCGAGGAGACTCGCGACACCGCTGACCTGCCCGAGGCCTCCGGTGAGGCGATCGCCCGGGAGTTCGAGCGCTACCTCAAGCGCCGCAACACCGACTAGGTCCCGTCAGAGCGCGAGGCCGAGGGAGGCGTCGAGGAGGGCGCGGATCGTCTCGGCGGCGTTCGGGTCGGTCGTGTCACCGGCTGCAGTGGTTGTGAACCACGTGTCGACCGCGGCCAGGGCCGTGGGGGCGTCGAGGTCGTTCGCCAGCGCCGCGAGCACGGCCTCGACGACCGGCTGCGCGGGAGCTCCGGCGCCGGCAGTGATCGTGTCGCGCCACGACGCCAGGGTGTCGACCGAGCTCCAGAGCTGCTCGTCGGTCCACTCCCAGTCGGAGCGGTAGTGCTGGCGGAGCAGGGTCAGCCGGATCGCCATCGGGTCGACCTCGCTCATCCGCAACGCGGACACGAAGACGAGGTTGCCCTTGGACTTCGACATCTTCTCGCCGTCGTAGGCCACCATGCCGGCGTGGGCGTAGGCCTTGGCGAACGCGTCGCCGCGTTCGGCGACCTGCACCTCGCCCGCCGACATCTCGTGGTGCGGGAAGATCAGGTCGCTGCCGCCGCCCTGGACATCGAAGCCGGTGCCGAGGTGCTTGAGGGCGATCGCGGCGCACTCGATGTGCCAGCCGGGGCGGCCGGGGCCGAACGGGCTGTCCCAGGCGGGTTCGCCGTCGCGCTCGCCGCGCCACACGACGCAGTCGAGGGGGTCCTTCTTGCCTTCGCGCTCGGGGTCGCCGCCACGTTCGCCGAAGATCGCCAGCATCTGGTCGCGGTCCCAACCCGAGACGTCGCCGAACGCCGGGTCGGCGGTCACGGAGAAGTAGAGGTCGGTGTCGACGGTGTAGACCGAGCCGGTGGCGCGCAGCTTCTCGACCAGGTCGATCACCAACGGGATCGACTCCACGGCACCGATGTAGTCGCGGGGCGGGAGCACCCGCAGTGCTTCCATGTCGTCACGGAACAACTGGGTCTCGCGCAGGGCGAGCTCTTCCCAGGCGACGCCGACCTTGGTGGCCCGCTCGAGCAGCGGGTCGTCGACGTCGGTGACGTTCTGCACGTAGTGCACGTCGTGGCCGGCCGCCCGCCACGCCCGGTTGAGCAGGTCGAAGGCGACGTACGTCGCGGCGTGGCCCATGTGCGTGGCGTCGTACGGCGTGATGCCGCAGACGTAGAGACGCGCGACGTCGGCCGGAGTGGTGGCGACCGGGCCACCGGAACTCGTGTCATGGATCGAGACCTGCGGGCCCCGAACGGGGAGGGAAGGAACCTGCGGGGCTGACCACGTCTGCATGGCGGCAGCCTAACCAACGACCTCTAGAACGCGGGCCACGGGATGGCCGGCCACTCCCCCGACGGCTCCGGCATCACGCCCGTCTCCAGCAGTGTGTGGCACCGCGCGACGAACGCGGCCAGCTCACGCGGGGTGACCAGGTCGCCCAGCCGCTTGTGCAGGTCGTCGTCGGCGGCCACCCGGCGTACGGCGTCTGACTCGTCGTCGGTGAGCGGCGTGCCGAGCCAGCCCCAGAGCACGCTGCGCAGCTTGTTCTCGACGTGGAAGGAGACTCCGTGGTCGACGCCGTAGCGGTGGCCGTCGGTCATCGCGAGCACGTGACCGCCCTTGCGGTCGCCGTTGTTGACCAGCACGTCGAAGACGGCCATCCGGCGCAGGGCCGGGGAGTCCTCATGGACCAGGGCGACCGGTTCGTCCTCGGGACCGACGGCGTCGAACACGTGGAGGTACCCCTCCGGCAGCTCTCCCTCGGGCACCACGTCGACGGGTGCCTGGTCGGGGTCGGGCTCGGCCCAGGCCTGCACCATGCCGGGTCCGTGCGGGCCGTCGCGGAGCACGGTCGTCGGGACGACGTTCCAGTCGAGGGCCTGCGAGACGGCGTACGCGGCTACCTCGCGTTGCGCCAAGGTGCCGTCCGGGAAGTCCCACAGGGGCCGCTCGCCGGCGACCGGCTTGTAGACCACCTGGGTGCCGTCGACGATGCCGATGAAGGTGGCGTTGGAGGCAGGCATCACCCGGCCCAACAGCTCCAGGTCGCCGGTGGAGATCGCCGCCGGCGGGACCGGCTCGCTCACGGATTCCTTCTGCGGAACCCGTTGGCCCTCACGCACAGGTGGCCGTCGGGGTCGATCGGGCCACCGCAGAACGGGCAGTCCGGCCGGCCGGCCTCGATCACCTGGGCGGCGCGCTTGACGAACGCCCGGGCGGCTCCGGCCGTGATGCGCACGAGGAAGACCTCTTCGGGCTCCGGCTCGGTGAAGTCCTCGTCGACCTGCTCGGGGCTGACCACGGCCGCCTCGTTGAACGGGAACACCTCGATCACGATGCGTTCGACGTCGCTCTCCCACGAGAGCGTCATGGTGCCGGCCCGGAACTCCTCCTCGATGGGCTGGTCGAGCGGCGCGGAGTCGTCGAGGTCGAGCGGCGCGACCGCCGGGATGACGTTCTGCGTCGTGGCGTTGGCCATCAGCTCGTCGAGCAGGTCGTCGATACGGTCTGCGAGCACCGCCACCTGCTGCTTCTCCAGCGACACGCTGACGAGCTTGGCCCCGCGCCGGGCCTGGAGGAAGAACGTGCGGTCACCCGGCTCACCGACGGTGCCGGCGACGAACCGGTCGGGCGGGTCGAATTCGTGGATCACGGGAGCCATGGCGCCAACCCTATTCCGGTCCGGCGCCGCCGCCGACGACCGCATCGGTCCTGCGGCGGGAACGCTTCTTCCTGGCGGGTGCCAGCCAGCCGAGGTCGCCGTCGTGCGTGTTGGTGCCCAGCACGAACGGGCGGGTCGAGGTGTAGCGCACGATCGACAGCGACGCCGGGTCGACGTGCAGTCGCTGGAAGAGGTCGAGGTGCATGCCCAGGGCGTCGGCCAGCACCGACTTGATGATGTCCCCGTGGCTGACCGCCACCCACACGGCGTTCTCCCCGTGCTCGGCGGTGATCTCGGCGTCGAGGCGTCGTACGGCGGCCACGGAGCGTGCCATCATCGCGGTGAGCGACTCGCCGTTGGGGAAGGCCGCGGCCGAGGGCTGCTGCTGCACCGTGGACCACAGCTTCTCCTTGGCCAGGTCCTTGATCTGGCGGCCGGTCCAGTCGCCGTAGTCGCACTCGACGATGCCCCGCTCGGTGCGCACGTCCGGTCCCCCGGGTTGGGCTGCCGCGATCCGACGCGCCGTCTGTCGGCACCGCTCCAACGGGCTGCTGATGACCGCGGCCAGGGGCACTGCGGCGAGCCGGGTGGCCGCCCGGTCGGCCTGGGCCGTACCGGTGTCGTCCAGGCGGACGCCACCGGAGCGCCCGGCCAGCACACCACTTGTGTTCGCCGAGCTTCTGCCGTGCCGGACCAGGATCACCGTTGCCATGCCCCGGACACTAGCCGGGAGATGCACAACCCGGCGTAGCCTCACACCCGTGATCGTCGACAACGCGCTCTACCGCAACGGAGTCAGGGTTCCCCTGGACTTCGACATCGCCGACCTCGCGTCCGTGCGGTCCCGCTGTTCCGGACCAGACAGCTTCGTGTGGGTGGGCCTGCTGGACCCGACCGAGGACGAGCTCGTCGAGGTGGCCGAGGAATTCGGCCTGCACAACCTCGCCGTCGAGGACGCCGTCAAGGCTCATCAGCGCCCCAAGCTCGAGAAGTACGACGACTCGCTCTTCATGGTGCTCAAGACGCTCTGGTACGTCGACGAGGAGGACGCCGTCGAGACCGGGGAGATCAACCTGTTCGTGGGCAGCGACTTCATCGTCTCGGTCCGCCACGGCGAGGGCTCCGAGCTGCACTCGTCCCGCTCCTACCTCGAGGGCAAGGCCGAGCTGCTCGTGCACGGGCCCACGGCCGTGGTCTACGCCGTGTGCGACCGGGTCGTCGACGGGTACGAACGGGTCGCGGCGAGCCTCGAGGAGGACGTCGACGAGGTCGAGGCGTCCGTGTTCGCCCCGGAGCGCACCGACGACTCCCCCAGGATCTACGTCCTCAAGCGCGAGCTGGCCGAGGTGCGCCGCGCCGTACTCCCCCTGCGAGACCCGGTACGCCGCGCGTCGACCGCGTCGGTCCCCGGGATGTCGGGCGAGGCGGCACCGTACTTCCGCGACGTCGGCGACCACCTGGCCCGGGTCGCGGAGACCGTGGACAACCTCGACTCGTTGCTCTCCTCTGCGTTCGAGGCGCAGCAGGCCCGCATCTCGGTCCAGCAGAACGAGGACATGCGCAAGATCTCGGCCGGCGTCGGCCTGGTCGCGGCACCCACCCTGGTCGGTGCGATCTACGGGATGAACTTCGACCACATGCCCGAGCTGCACTGGGCCTTCGGCTACCCGTTCGCGCTGTGCCTGATGGCGTTGAGCTCCCTGGTCGCCTTCATCTTCTTCAAGAAGTCCGGCTGGCTCTGACCTTCCGCTGCGAGGGTCAGGCGGCGATTGCGCCGCCGGCCAGCAGCGCCAGCACGAGGGCGCCGAGGCCGATCCTGTAGATCACGAACGGCAGGTAGGACTTCGTCGAGACGTAGCGCAGCAACCACGCGATCGCGGCGTACCCGACGATGAAGGAGACCACGGTCGCGGTGATCGTGGGGCCCCAGCCGTAGCTGTTCTCGCCGTGCGGGATCTCCTTGAGCTCGAAGAGTCCCGCGCCCACGACCGCGGGGATCGCCAGCAGGAACGCGAAGCGCGTCGCGGCCTCACGGTCGTAGCCCAGGAAGCGGCCCATCGAGATCGTCGCTCCCGAGCGGGAGACACCCGGGATCAACGCGCATGCCTGGGCGAAGCCGAGCAGACCGGCGTGCTTGAGGTTCATCTGCTTGATCGCACGCTCGCCCGAGCTCATCCGGTCGGCGATTCCGAGGATCACACCGAGGACGATCAGCGTCGTGCCGACGATCCAGAGGTTGCGGAAGTCCTTCTCGATGATGTCCTTGAGGAAGATGCCGAGGATCACGATCGGCACGGAGCCGACGATGACGTACCACCCCATGCGCGCGTCGATGTGCCCGCGATACTCCGGCTTGGCCAGCGACTTCACCCACATCGACGCGATCCGCCAGATGTCCTTGCGGAAGTAGATCAGCACGGCGAGCTCGGTGCCGATCTGGATCACTGCCGTGAACGCGGCGCCCGGGTCCTCCCAGCCGAAGAACTCGGGGAAGATCCGCAGGTGCGCGCTGCTCGAGATCGGCAGGAACTCGGTCAGGCCTTGGAGGACGCCGAGGAAGACGGCTTTGAGGAAGTCCAGCACGGCGCGAAGCCTACGTGCCGAGGTGCAGCACGCTCGTACGTCGTCCGCCACCGGCGTGCCTCGAGGGCGGTTTGCCCCGGTGTGGCTACCGTTGCGCCCATGCAGCAACGCACCCTGGGCTCGACCGGCCTCAAGGTTTCGCGGCTTGGTCTGGGGACCCTCACCTGGGGACGCGACACCGACGAGCACGAGGCCCGCGACCAACTGATCGCCTTCAGCGAGGCCGGAGGTACCTTCCTCGACACCGCAGCCGGGTACGGCGACGGGGCCTCCGAGGAGCTCATCGGCAGCCTGTTGGGCGATGTCGTGCCGCGCGACGACGTGGTCCTGGCCACCAAGGCCGGCATCTCCCGGCGCCGCGGAGAGCGGGAGACCAACGTCTCGCGCGGCCACCTGATCTCCACCCTCGACCAGTCGCTGCGACGCCTCGGCGTCGACCACATCGACCTGTGGCAGGTGCACACCTGGGTCGACGGCACCCCGCTCGAGGAGACCCTGGGCGCCCTCGACTACGCGGTCGCCAGCGGTCGGGCGTCGTACGTCGGGGTCTCGAACTACTCCGGCTGGCAGACCGCGCAGGCGGCCACGTGGCAGCGTGCTGTCCCCGGCCGGGCCACGCTCGCCTCCACCCAGGTCGAGTACTCCCTGCTGAACCGCAACGTCGAGCACGAGGTCCTCGACGCCGCACGGGCCCTGGGTCTCGGCGTCCTGCCGTGGTCCCCACTGGGCCGAGGGGTGCTCACCGGGAAGTACCGCAACGGCACGCCTGCCGACTCACGCGCCGCGTCCGCGCACTTCGCCAACTTCGTGGGCAACTACCTGGGCGAGCAGTCGAAACGCATCGTCGAGGCCGTGGTCCGTGCCGGCGAGGGTCTGGACTGGTCGCCCCTCGAGGTGGCCCTGGTCTGGGTCCGCGACCGTCCCGGAGTCACCGCCCCCATCGTCGGTGCCCGTACGGCGGCACAGTTGCAAGCAGCACTCGGCATCGACGAGCTGACCCTGCCACCCGAGATCGTCGAGGCCCTCGACGACGTGTCCGGAGGAGACTGATCGCATGGCCGAGACCGCGCGCAAGGCATTCCGCAAGAACGTGGAATGGGAGTACGACAGGCTCATCCTGCCGCGCGAGTTCAGCCGCAACGTGGTCACCCGCATGCTCGTCGAGCGCGCCGAGAAGGGGGGCTGGGAGTTGCGCAGCGTGCGCATCGGCCCCGACGGCGTACGCCGGGTGCTGCTGCGGCGCAAGATCATCCGTCAACCCCGCCCGGAGTTCTTCTACGTGTGAACGACGCCTCCGCTCACTCCTGCCGCATGGCATGCTCTGGGCCGTGAGCGAACAAGACCCGGGATCCGACCCCCCTTCGCCGCCCGATCCCCAGGCGGGTTGGGGAACGACGCCGTCCGGACCTCAGGGCGCGCCGCCGTACCCGCCGATGTACGGAGGTGGCTATCCGCCTCCCTACGGCTACCAGCCGTTTCCGCCTCCCCGTTCGACCAACGGCCTGGCCATCGCCTCACTGGTGCTCGGCATCCTGTGGATCTACTGGCTGGGTTCGGTCCTGGCCCTGATCTTCGGTTACATCGCGCGCAGCCAGATCAAGGAGTCCGGCGGCCGGCAGGACGGCGAGGGCATGGCACTCGCCGGCATCATCCTGGGTTGGATCGGCGTCGGCATACTCACCGTGGTGATCGGCGGCGGTGTCCTCATCGCCTTCCTCGACACTCCGTGACCAGCGTCGGGTAGCCGAGTCGACGATCGGCTCAGAGCCAGTAGTTGTCGTGGGCGAGGTAGAACGCGTCGCGCTCCTCGTCGGTCATGGTGAGGCCCTCACCTAACTTCTTCAGCGTCTCGAAGTAGGGCTCACGTGGCGCCCCCGGTGAGAAGTGCAGCAGCATCGAGGCCTTCTCTCCCGACTCGTTGCGGAAGCCGTGCACTCCCCCGGCCGGGACGTGCACGAAGTCGCCGGCACGGGTGTCCACCCACGCGTTGCCGTCGTAGATCTTCACCGAGCCGGAGAGGATGTAGAACGACTCGGAGATGGTCTTGTGGAAGTGCGGGTCGGGTCCGCTGACGCCTTCGGCGAAGTTCCACCGGTAGAGCCCGAACAGGCCGCCGGTGCTGGCGCCCGTGGCGAGGTAGTCGACCGTGCCCCCGCTTCGGTAGGTCAGCGTGTGGTCCTCGTCGTTGCGTCGCAACGTGGCGCTCTGCTCACCCTCGTCGCCGAAGTAGATCGGGTCTGGATAGGACATGGGTCGAGCCAAGCACGCCGATCAGGCAAGGTCGAGGAAATTACCGCCGGGCCCGGCACACCGCAGCTACGCAACTGTCAGGCGATGAGTTGCCAGTCGTCGGGTTCGGTCTCCTCCATGCCGAGGTCGAGTCCGGTGGTCAGCAGCAGGGCTGCGTGTTCGCGGTCGTCTCGGTGGTCGCTGAAGACCAGGGCTCCGATGCGTGGGTCCAGGTCGTGGGTGCCGGTGCCGTCGACGAGGCGGTACCGGTGGTGGGTGGTGCGCCAGACATAGGTGTCCGGCACAGGTTGTCGCACGCTCATCTGTCCGTGGGTCTTGATCCGGTGATGATGTCGGGTCATCGGGCCGGCGTTCTCGACACTGGTCTGCCCCTGCGGACCACCTGTGTCGTGGGAGCCGGGGTCGTAGGCACGGGTGTGGTCGATGTCCATCGCATGGGTGGTGTTGACCCCGTAGGGGTAGCAGTCGGCCGGCACCCGGGCCAGCACGGCTTCGCGCAGGTTGCCGGTGAATGCGTAGGAGTCCACCGGCGCGGTCGCCCACGGGTCCAGCACCGGGCGGATCACCACCTGGCTCAACTGCAGCAGTTCAAGGGCCTCCGGCAAGGAGAGGGGGCCGTAACCCTCCAGTCGCCCGACGCCCGCGGGGTGGTCGCCGTGGGCCTTGGCGTGGGCCAGGGCCTGCAATGCGTCCTCGGACAGGTGCAGGTGCAGCACCGTCGTCACCGGCGCCCACCGCGACCCACGACTGTGTGACGCCGGGGCACTCGACTCGTCCGCAGGCCTGTCAACCGGCTCGGGCTCATCGCCCGCGGTGTCGGGGGCGTCCGCGGGCTCGTCGTCGTCCGCGGGCTCGGGCTCATCGTTCGCGGGGCCAGCGTCCTCATCGACAGCAGCGGCGTGGGCTGCGGCGATCAGGGCCAGCGCGGAGTCGGGGTTCGCGATCAGCAACCCCAACGCCCGCGAGCGGGCCACCGCCATCGAGTCCAGATCCTTGAGGTCGATCCCGGCCGCCAGGTCCTGGGCCAGCAGCAACTCCGCCAACCGCTGCACCTGTGCCTCGCCGATGACCGCGTCGGCGGCCGACAGCTTCGCGTACAGGCCCTTGAGGCCACGCTGGTTGGACTTGTTGAACGCCACGAACCGCTTGCCCAGGTTGTCCTGCCGGTCCTCCTCGGCCGCCTGGGCCTCGGCCAGGAGCACCATCGACTCGACCTTCTCCAGCAACCGTGGCGCCGGCAACGACCCGACCACACCGGCCAACTCGAGGCCGATCAACTCGGCCGCCTCAGGGTCCAGGCCCCGGGTCAGCACCGCGATCCTGCGCAGCACCCACACCTCGAACGTCGCATCGGTGAACGTCACCGCCCACAACGCCGGCAACCGGTGCCGCAGATCCAACGCATCCCCGATCCACGACCGTGCCGCCAACGGATGCACCCCCAAGCTGACCCCCAGCTCCGCGGTCGCGAACTCCGCCACCACCGGGGTCCCCTCACCACCGAAGACCTTGAACACCGGGTGACCCCGTCTGGCCCCCGGCTCATCACACGCACCATGACCCCGCGTCACCCGCTCATGGTCACCATGCAGGTCAGCCCAGTGCGCCGCATGATGCAACAACGCAACCTCTGCAACCCGACGAGCCACCACCGCAGACTCGACACCGGTGAGCGTGTCACCCGAGTCAAGATCCGTCAGAGCCGCTGCCGTCTGCATATCCAGAACTCAACACGGCACCACCGACAGTCAGGCCCCGAAACCAGCCCCGCATCCCAGCATGCGGACAACGCGCAGAGACAGTTGCGTTGGCGTCCGGCTCGACCCACCTCAGGCGAGGTCGAGGAACCTGTCGAAGACCCGAGCGCCGAACTCGAGCGCGTCGACGGGCACCCGCTCGTCGACGCCGTGGAAGAGGGCGCCGAAGTCGAGCTCCTGGGGCAGACGCAACGGCGCGAAGCCGTAGGAGGTCATCCCGAGCTTGCGGAAGTGCTTGGCGTCAGTGCCGCCGGACATGAGGTACGGCGCGACGATGCCGTCCGGGTCCTCGGCCAGGATCGACTGCGTCATCGCATCGACGATGCGGCCGTCGTACGGCGAGTCCCAGGGCTGCTGCTTGGAGACGAACTCCCACGTGACGTGCTCGCCACACAGCTCGGCCAGGGTCGCGAAGAACTCGTCCTCGAAGCCCGGCAGGAAGCGGCCGTCGACGTGAGCCGAGGCCTCGGTCGGGATCACGTTCACCTTGTAGCCGGCGTTGAGCATCGTCGGGTTGGCGGTGTTGCGGATCACCGCGCCGAGCATGCGCGCCGAGCTCTCGAACTCAGAGACCAGGGCCTCCGCGTTCTCCGGGGTGGCCTCGGTGCCGGCGATGTCGGCGACCGAGGCAAGGAGCACCTCCATGGCCGGGGTCAGCCGCACCGGCCACTTGTGCGAGCCGATCCGCGCCACCGCGCCGGCCAACTCGGTCACCGCGTTGTCGTGGTTGATCATCGAGCCGTGGCCCGCACTGCCGCGGGCGGTCAGCTTCATCCAGGCCATGCCCTTCTCGGCCGCCTCGATCAGGTAGATCCGCTTCCCACGCACGGTCGTGGTGAAGCCGCCGACCTCGCCCACGGCCTCGGTGCAGTCGGCTATCTCGTCGGCGTGGTTGTCGATCAGGTATTCAGCGCCCTTGTGGCCACCAGCCTCCTCGTCGGCGGTGAAGCAGAGCACGACGGGTCGCGGCGGCAGTGCCCCCGCGCGGGCACGGGCCCGCACCACCGAGAGCGCCATCGCGTCGAAGTCCTTCATGTCGACCGCGCCACGGCCCCACACGTAGCCGTCGTGGACCTCGGCGGCGAACGGGTCGAACTGCCAGTCCTCCGCCGCGGCCGGTACGACGTCGAGGTGCCCGTGCAGCAACAGGGGTTCACCGGGACCGTCGCCCCACCTGGCGATCAGCGACGTTCGACCCGGCTCGGACTCGTAGAGGTTGCTCGAGATGCCCACCTCGTCGAGCAGCGCGGCGACGTGCTCGGCCGCCTTGCGCTCCCCCGGACCGTCGTCGTCCCCGTAGTTGGAGGTGTCGATTCGGATCAGGTCGCGGCAGATGTCGACCACCTCGGAGGACGGGTCGTACGCCGAGGTGTGGGCCGTCGTCGGGTCGGGTGCAGACATGTCCCCATCCTTGCATCCGTGCCCAGTGGGGCCGATGTGAGTTTTCGGCACGTCTCTTGCTACAGTTCTCCAGCACTCGTCCGGGTGGCGGAATTGGCAGACGCGCTAGCTTGAGGTGCTAGTGCCCGTATTAGGGCGTGGGGGTTCAAGTCCCCCCTCGGACACTGGAAAGGCCCCGGCTCCACGGGGCCTTTTCTTCATTTCAGGCACCGCCGCGGGCCCTACTTCCGGGTGGCGTCGAGCACCTTGCGGGTCATCCGGAGAGCGTCGCGCTCGACCTGCTCACCGAGGCCGGCGCCGTCGCGGGAGTACGACAGCTCGATGACCAGGTTGTCGACGACCAGCAGGACCTCGCGCTCACTCAGGTCGTAGCCGTCGGCCGCCTCGGTCTGGTCCCAACGCGAGATCACGGCCTTCTCACCGAGGCCGCGCAGTGGCTTGTCGTCGCGCGAGCGGCTTGCGGCGAACACCTTGCGGGCGACCGTCGACGCCGAGTCGCCGTCCAACGGGTTGCCACCGGCGGCGTACACGTGGACGGCGAGGTCCCCGATCGAGTCGTCCTGCTCCCAGGCGCAGTCGGCCAGGCGCGGGTCGGCGCCCGGCGGCGTCACCGAATGCCCCGCAGGCAGACCGAGTGCCTCGGCGTCCGCGCGGAGCACCGCACACACGTCGCCCACCCGCCGGACTCGTCCCGGGTCGGGCCGCTCGGTCGCGTCCAACGTCACTCCGAGCGAGGCGAGAACCTCGCGAGCAGCAGCCAGCGTGCCCGTCTCGATCCTGTTCAGCGAGGGCGGCGTGGCTTGGGGGTGCGCCACGTCGTAGCCACCCTCGGCCTGCACCTCCACCACGACATTGCCGGCCCTCACCAGGAGATAGCTCCCCGTGGTGACACCGATCGAACCGGCGAAGCGGGTGCCCGACGTCGCATAGGCCTCGTCGCCGAGTCCGTCGACCTCGTGCGGAGCTCCGAGCCCCGGGTGCAGGATCCCACCTGTCAGGTCCGGGTTGAACTCCTTGCGCCACTGTGCGGCGACGGCGCGGGCCCCGTCGACGGCCGGCATCGTCTTCGGCTGGCCTTCTTCGTCCGTGGACTCCGTGGGGCGGGCGACGTGCACACTCACCCGAAGACTGCGGTCGGAGTAGCGCGGCTCGGCGGTCTCGGTCCAGGTGCAGTTCGCCGGGGCCGGCAACGCCGCGCTGGCCCGGAGCCCCAGGGTGCGCAGCGTCTGGCGGCTGACCTCCGCGCACGGTTCTGACATCGGATCCGGACGTACGTCGCCCTCTGCCCAGGCCGGCTCTGTTCCCGGCAGCTTCACGTCGGGGTCCACCGCCTCAAGCTCGTAGGCCTCCAGGGTGCCCCTGCCCTGCCCCAGCAACAGACCGTCCGACACCTGCCAGATGACGGCCTGCGACTCGTCCTCGTCGATCCGACCTGCCGTCCCTGCATCCTCGCCGGTGCGCAGGTTCCACCGGGCGAGCCAGATCTCGAACGAACGGCCGTCGTCACGCATCCGGCGCTCCGTGACCACCACGCCCTCAGAGTCGACTCCGGCCACGGCGGACGAGGCGTAGTGCGGTGAAAGCGTGTTTGCAGAGACCGCGCGCGACCAGAGCTCCCGGCCCGTCTTCACGTCGTACGCGTAGACCCTGCGTGGCGTGCCGGTCGGGCTCTTGGGCGAGGTGTCGTAGGTGCCCACCATCACTCCGTCTGCGGTCCCCAGCGGCGTGAAGAAGCCCCGGTATGCGCCGAGCTGAAGGCCCACCGTGGCCCCGGGGCGGCCGTGCGCCCGCGAGTAGCGGCGCATCAGCGTGTGGCCGTCCTCGCGCAGCGCAAGGATCAGTGGTGAGGAGCTGACCACTGCTCCGGCGTCCAGGCCGCTGTCCTGTCGTGACCTCGTACGCCGCCACAGGAGCTTGCCGGAGTCCGCGTCGTACAGCTCGAAGGAAGCAGCACCGTCCCAGGGCGGGATGAAGCCGGTGCCGTGGTCATCAGGGGTCGCCTCGGTGGCCGGGTCGTGCCACACCGCGATGACCTGGCCGTCCGAGTCCGCCTCGTTGGCGCAGGCAACGTCATGGGGCGACAGCACGCCGAGGCGGTGCCCGTCCTTCAACGAGAGACGGGTGACCTGTCCGCAGAACTGGATCACGGTCACGGTCCTGTCACCGATGCTCGCCACGACATTGCCGGAGTCGTACTGCTTCGAGATCGACGGGATGTGTGCCCGCCACCGGGCCGTGCCCTTCTCACTGTCGATCACCACCACGTCGCGACATCCTTCACCGAACACGACCACCACGTCGCCGGCGGCATTCGGCTCACCTGCGGAGCAGCCCTGCGGGATCGGCCGGTTCCAGACCACGTCACCAGACGCCGGGTCCAGCGCCGTCACCGATTCCTGGCTGACCTGCAACAACCGATCGCCTCGGCGGAACACCGCGACACCGAACGTCGTCTCGGTTGCCTTCGCGACCCAGGCCGGTTCCAGGGGATCCGGCAGCGACACCTTCGACGAGTCGTCCTTCTTGTCGTCCGTCGAGGAGCACCCGGACAGCGCGACCGTGAGTGCGACGACGGTTGCGAGACCTGCGCGAAGCATCCGGAGTGACATGGCGAGCCTCTACCCGTGACGGCGCGGCCCGAAACGACAAAGGGTTTTGCCGCCGAAAAGTCGGCAACACTGCTGGCCATGTCATCCGAGACCTCGACCCCCACAGCCGTCGACCCCGTCGCGCGCCAGCTCAACGCGGCCTTCCTGGCCGGGCTCGTGCTGCTGGTGCCGGTGCGCGGCGCGCTTGGCACCACGACGTACGACGCGTTGTTCTACTGGACCCTCGCCGGACTGGCGATCATGGTTGCCTTCGGCTTCGTGCTGCGGGTCACGCAGGTGCCCCAGGCGCTCGGCATCGTGCTGACCACGTCCGGCATCTACACGGTGAGCGTCGTGATCGCCCTGGCCATCGTGGGCAACCTCGGCGATCCCGGCAGCGACACGACGGTCACGTTGATGGCGGGCATTCCGGCAGCGGCGGTCGCCGCACCGGCCACGACGGCCGTCGTGCACTGGACCAGCGACAACACCGGAGCCACGGCGGTCGGCGCCGTGTGCGCGGTTCTCGGCCTGACCATCGCGATCAGCGCCGGCCCCTCCATCGGCGAGCTGCTCGACGACGCGCGTGAGCAGGCGGCCGATGCCAGGGCGTTCGAGGAGGCGGGCCTGTCGCCGTACCTCCCCGAGATCGACGGGATGGTCCCGGAGTACGACGGCAAGTTCACCTCGACTGCTGAGGGCTCGCACGCGGTGGTTGGCTACAGCATGACCTACGAGCAGGAGTCCAGCGGCGAGCAGAGCTGGGACGCCGCGTCGATCTCGCTGAACGTGCTCCGCCCCGAGGGCGCCGCCTGCGAGGAGATCAGCGACTACCTCGCCTGCATCGAGAACGACGGCTACGTCATCACGGAACGTGACGGTGTCGCGGATGCGGTCAGCGCCGACGTCGGCGGCATGCGGCTCACCGCCACGGTGCGCGAAGGCACCGGCGACGTGCCTGACATGGACGCGATCGGCCGCGCCCTGGTCGGCGCCGACGAGGTCGAGTGGGACGAGGTCGTCAGCCTCGACCAGGAGTAGGGCTGAACCGTCCGGTGCGCGGGTCAGCCTCGCTTGGCCACGGTCAGCAGGACCACGGAGTCCTCAACGGCCTCGAGGGCATGACGGGAGTCGGGGATGAACAGGAGGTCACCGGGTGAGCCGTTCCACCGGTTCTCACCGGCCACGAGCGTGATGCGGCCGTGGAGGACCTGGAGCGTGGCCTCGCCGGGGTTCTCGTGCTCGTCCAGGTTGCTCCCTGCCCGTAGTGCAACGAGGGTCTGGCGAAGGACGTGTTCGTGACCTCCATAGATCGTGTGGGCACTGCGACCGCTCGACGCGCTGGCGGCGGTCTTCAGGTGCTGGCGGACCAGTGCGGTCAGTGATTCCTTCTGCACGGCGTCTCCTCAATGTTGGATGGAACTCATTTGTTGATCCGGTCCCAGCCGCGACGCGGAGTGTGGCTGCCCAGCTGTTGGTCGTCACGACTGCGGTAGACGATGTAGGGGCGGGTGAGATAGCCGACCGGGGCACTGAACACGTGCACCAGGCGGGTGAATGGCCACAGCGCGAAGAGACCGAAGGCCACCAGCGCGTGCAGCTGGAAGCCGAGGGGTGCGTCTGCCATGAGGCCGGCATCCGGTTGGAAGGCAAGGAAAGAGCGGTACCAGACCGAGACGCCCTCCCGGTAGTTGTACTCCCCGCCGAGGGTGAAGATCGAGCCGGCGATGGTGTTCCACATCCCCAGGAGGATCGCTGCCCCGAGGAAGAGGTACATGACCTTGTCCATCGCGGTGGTGGCCGAGAAGACCGGCCCCACGGTGCGCCGGCGGTAGATCAGGATGGCCATCCCGACGACTGCCATGACGCCTGCCACGAGGCCCCCGGTGACGGCGACGACGTGGTAGAGGTGGTCGCCGATGCCGACCGCCTTCGTCCAGGACCGTGGCACGAGGAGACCGATCACATGGCCTCCGACGACCCCGAGCATGCCGAAGTGGAACAGCGGGCTACCGATGCGCAGCAGCTTCCGCTCATAGAGCTGCGACGAGCGCGTCGTCCAGCCGAACTTGTCGTAGTGGTAGCGCCACGCGTGACCCAGGACGAAGACGGTCAGGCAGACGTAGGGCACCACGACCCACAGGAACGTGCTCATCGGCGGGCTCCGGGGAACGACGGCATGGGCAACAGGGTGGGCGACTCGTCCGGCGCGCCGGGGCTGAACGCCGGCGTGGCGAAGGGTGCCAGGCCGACCTCCTCCTCGGGAGGTCCTTCGGCGGCCAGCCGGCGTACGGCGTCACGCTCGTCGCCCCGCAACGGGGGCAGCGTGGCGGTGACCGCATCGAGTACGTCGGCCCAGGGCTTGCGCATGTCGCGCAACGAGATCCGCAGCAGCTCGAGTCCCGCCCGGTGGTCGAGCATGAGCCCTCGGCCGAGCGCCTGGTCACAGGTGGCGGCGTACTCCAGGACCACGGCCAGGTGGTCCGGCAGCTCGGACTCGTCGAGCACGAACCCCGAGTCGAGGTAGGTCTGCTTGAACCTGAGCAGCGCCATCCCCCGTTTGCGCGTGTCGCCGTGGGCGAAGTAGGTGAGGAAGAGGTTGCAGCGCCGGCGGTTGTCGAAGGTCTCTACGTAGTCCTCCTGGACCTGGTCCAGCGGGGTGGTGCGGAGGTGCACCACGAACCTGCGGAGGGGGTCGCCGACGGCGGCCGGCAGCTCGTGCGAGGCGGCGTCGACGAGGTCGAGCTGCCCGAGGAGATGCTCGTCGGGGTAGCCGAGCAGGAGCGACGTCGACTGCCAGACGACCGTCAGCTGCTCGGTCGTCAACGACGAGCGACGGTTCCGCAGGCGGCTCACGAGTCCGGTCCCTTCGGCGGGAACAGTCCGGGAGGGGACCCCTTGCCGTCCCAGTTGAGCAGGTTCACCCGGGCGCGCTTGTTCTCAGGCCCGGCGAGCGAGTCGGAGGTCTGCCGGTCCTGCAGCATCTCGAAGTTCTCCACGGCGATCGGTGTCGGCGTTCCGGAGCCCTCGCCGAAGAGGTCGTGCTGCCCACCGCCGTACTCACTCACCGCGCACTCCGTGCCGAGCTCCTCGAGCGAGTGCGCCTGCTCGGTGTGCGCCGACGGGATGACGTAGCGCTCGTCGTACTTGGCGATCGCGAGGAGTCGGTACATGTCGTACATCTCCTCCTCGCTCATCCCGACCGCGGCCGGGATGGAGGCGTCGGGCTCTCGGCCCATGTTGATGTCGCGCATGTAGCAGCGCATCGCGGCCAGTTTCTTGAGCACGGCATCGACCGGTGCGACGTCTCCGGCGGTGAACAGCTCGGCGAGGTACTCGACCGGGATCCGCAGCGCGTCGATGGCAGCGAAGAGGTTGCCCTTGTCCTCGGCGTCCTCCCCCGTCTCCTGGACCACGTCGACGACCGGTGACAGCGGCGGGATGTACCAGACCATCGGCATCGTGCGGTACTCCGGATGCAACGGCAGGGCCACCCGGAAGGTGTTGATCAGTGCGTAGATCGGTGAGCGCTGCGCGGCATCGATCCAGTCACGGGCGATGCCCGCCTTCTCGGCCTCGCGCATCACCTCGGGGTCGAACGGGTCGAGGAAGACATCGCGCTGGGCCTCGTAGAGCCCGTGCTCGTCCTCCGTCGAGGCCGCCTCGAGCACCTTGTCGGCGTCGTACAGCATCAGGCCGATGTAGCGCAGCCGGCCGACACACGTCTCGGCACACACGGTGGGCAGGCCCACTTCGATGCGCGGGAAGCAGAACGTGCACTTCTCCGCCTTGCCGGTGCGGTGGTTGAAGTAGATCTTCTTGTAGGGGCACCCGGAGACGCACTTGCGCCAGCCGCGGCACTTGTCCTGGTCGACCAGGACGATGCCGTCCTCCTCGCGCTTGTAGATCGCGCCGCTGGGGCACGACGCCGCGCACGACGGGTTCAGGCAGTGTTCGCAGATCCGCGGCAGGTAGAACATGAAGGTCTGCTCGAACTCGAACTTCACCTTGTCGGCGATCTTGGCCAGCATCGGATCGCGGTGCGCGGTCTCGGTGGAGCCGCCCAGGTCGTCGTCCCAGTTGGCCGACCACGAGATCTTCATGTTCTTGCCGCTGATCAGGGACTTCGGGCGGGCGACCGGCGTGTGCTCCTGCGCGGGGGCGTCGGTGAGCGTGGCGTAGTCATAGGTCCACGGCTCGTAGTACTCGTCGATCGAGGGCAGCTTGGGGTTGGAGAAGATGGTCACGAGGCTCTTGAAGCGTCCACCGCCCTTGAGCTTCATCCGACCGTTCTTGTTGAGCTCCCAGCCGCCCTTCCACTTCGTCTGGTCCTCGTACGTCCGCGGGTAGCCGAGTCCGGGCCGGGTCTCCACGTTGTTGAACCAGATGTACTCCGTGCCCGACCTGTTGGTCCACGCCTGCTTGCAGGTGACCGAGCAGGTGTGGCAGCCGATGCACTTGTCGAGGTTCATCACCATCGCCATCTGTGCCATCACACGCATGTCAGTGCCCCCTCGGTGGTCGAGTGACGCGAGCGCCAGCGAGCGTCGTATCGAGACCCATCAGTACGTCACGTCCTGGCTGCGCTTGCGGATGATGGTGACCTCGTCACGTTGGTTGCCGGTGGGGCCGAGATAGTTGAACGCGTAGGTCAACTGGGCGTACCCGCCGATCAGGTGCGACGGCTTCACGAGCAGTCGGGTCAGCGAGTTGTGGATGCCCCCTCGCTTGCCGGAGGTCTCCGCGAGCGGTACGTCGATGAGCCGGTCCTGGGCGTGGTACATGTACACGGTTCCCTCGGGCATCCGGTGCGACACGATCGCCCGCGCCACGACGACGCCGTTGCGGTTGACCGCCTCGATCCAGTCGTTGTCCTTGATGCCGACCTTCACTGCGTCCCGGTCGCTCATCCAGATGTTCTGCCCGCCGCGCGAGAGGGACAGCATGAACAGGTTGTCCTGGTATTCGGAGTGGATCGACCACTTGTTGTGCGGGGTCAGGTAGCGCACGGTCAGCCCCTCGACCTGGCCGTTCGAACCGTCGGACACGTCGCCAAGGACAGGCTCAGCGAAGAGAGCCGCCATGTTGAGCGGCGGACGGTAGATCGGCAGGCCCTCGCCGAGCTCGGTCATCCAGTCGTGGTCGAGGTAGAAGTGCATCCGTCCTGTCAGCGTGTGCCAGGGCTTCTTGCGCTCCACGTTGATGGTGAACGGCGAGTAGCGCCGGCCGCCGGTCTCGGAGCCCGACCACTCCGGTGAGGTGATCACCGGCACCGGCGGGCCCTGGGTGTCGGCGAAGGTGATCTGCTTGCCCTCGTGCTCCTCGGCCAGGTCGGCCAGTCGCACGCCGGTGCGCTTCTCGAGCGTCTTGAAGCCCTGGGTGGCCAGGTGTCCGTTGGTGGTCCCGGACATCGCGAGGATCGCCTCGCAGACGTTGATGTCCTTCTTCAGCGACGGTCGACCATCGGCGACACCACCGCGAACGGCGCCGTTCTTCGCCCGCAGGTAGTCGACCTGCTTGCCGAGCTCGAACGTGACTCCCTTGGTGGTGGCGCCGAGGGTGTCGACCAGTGGCCCGAGCGCGTTCATCTTCTCGTGGACCGCACCGTAGTCGCGCTCGACCTCGACCAGCTTGGGCATCGTGACGCCCGGGATCGGCTCGCACTCGCCCTTCTTCCAGTCGCGTACGACGCCGTGCGGGTTGGCCATCGCGTCCGGGGTGTCGTGCGTCAGTGGCACCGCCACGACGTCCTTGCGCACACCGAGGTGAGTGGTGGCCAGGTCGCTGAACTTCTCCGCGATCGTCTGCCACGCGTCCCAGTCGGTGCGGGTCTGCCACGGCGGTGCGATCGCCGGGTTGAAGGAGTGCACGAACGGGTGCATGTCGGTGGTGTTGAGGTCGTGCTTCTCGTACCAGGTCGCCGCCGGCAGGACGACGTCCGAGAAGATCGTCGTGCTGGTCTGCCGGAAGTCGATCGTCATCAGCAGGTCGAGCTTGCCCTCGGGCGCAACGTCTCGCCACGTCACGTCGACGGGGCGTTGGTCCTCGGGTGCCTCGGTCGCCCGCACCGACGAGTCGGTGCCGAGCAGGTGCTTGAGGAAGTACTCGTTGCCCTTGCCCGACGAGCCGAGCAGGTTGGCCCGCCAGATCGACAGGATGCGCGGGTAGTTCTGTGGCGCGTCGGGATCCTCGCCGGCGAAGTCGAGCTCGCCGGACTTGAGCTGCTCGACGACGTACTCCCCCACCGGCTTGCCGGCCGCAGCGGCATCGTCGCTGAGGTCGAGAGGGTTCCGGTCGAAGGTGGGGTACGACGGCATCCAGCCCATCCGCGCGCTCTGCGCGATGACATCGGCCGTGGACTTCCCCGCGAGCTGACCCTTGCCGGTGGTCGCGCTGAGGGTGTCGGCCCCGAACTGGTCGTAGCGGAACTGGTTGGTGTGGAGGTACCAGTACGCCGTCTGGATCATGTTGCGCGGTGGCCTGTTCCAGTCCAGCGCGTTGGCTATCTGGGTGTAGCCGGTGAGGGGCCGCACCTTCTCCTGCCCGACGTAGTGTGCCCAGCCACCGCCGTTGACGCCCTGGCAGCCGGTGAGGTTGGTGAGGGTGAGGAAGGCGCGGTAGATCGTGTCGGAGTGGAACCAGTGGTTGGTCCCCGCGCCCATCACGATCATCGATCGGCCCTTGGACTCCTCGGCGTTGGCGGCGAACTCGCGGCCGATGCGGGCAGCGGTCGAGGCTGGTACGCCGGTGATGGCCTCCTGCCACGCGGGTGTGTACGGCGACTCCGCGTCGTCGTAGCCGCTGGCCCACTCCCCCGGCAGCCCGTCCCGGCCGACGCCGTACTGCGCGAGGAGCAGGTCGAAGACGGTGGTGACCAGGTGGCCGTCGACGCGTCGGACCGGCACACCGCGTGGCAGGTCGGCGGCCGCGCCGTCTGGGGTGTCGAAGCGCGGCATCCGCACCAGCACGGTCTCGCCGTCGGTGCCGGCGTCGAGGAGTGAGAGCCGCGGGTCGACGTCACCGAGCTCGAGGTTCCACTTGCCGACGCCGGAGTCGCCGAACCGGTGCCCGAGCGAGCCGTTCGGCACCACCGGCTCACCGGTGCGTGCGTCGATCAGGACGGTCTTGAACGCGGCGTTCTCCTCGTCCTCGTCGGTCGCGGCCAGGTCTGCCGCGGTCAGGAACTTGCCCGCCGTGAACTCGCCGTCGGCCGCCTCGTCGAGCTTCACCAGGTAGGGCAGGTCGGTGTAGGACTTGACGTACTCCGTGAAGTACGGCGTCTGCCGGTCGACGAAGAACTCCTTGAGCACCACGTGACCCATCGCCATGGCCAGTGCCGCATCGGTGCCCGGCTTGGCGGGCAGCCACTCGTCGGCGAACTTCACGTTGTCCGCGTAGTCCGGCGCTACCGCGATCACCTTCTGGCCGCGGTAGCGGGCCTCCGCCATCCAGTGCGCGTCGGGTGTGCGGGTGACGGGGAGGTTGGAGCCCCACATGATCAGGTAGCCGGCGTTCCACCAGTCACCGGACTCGGGCACGTCGGTCTGGTCGCCGAACACCTGGGGTGAGGCGACCGGCAGGTCGGCGTACCAGTCGTAGAAGCTGAGCATCGAGCCGCCGATGAGGTTCACGAACCTGGCCCCCGAGGCGTGGGAGACCATCGACATCGCCGGGATCGGCGAGAAGCCGGCGACCCTGTCGGGTCCGTACTTCTTGATCGTGTGGACGTGGGCCGCGGCCACGATCTCACTGGCCTCCTCCCACGTGGCCCGGACCAGGCCGCCCTTTCCGCGGGCCGACTTGTAGGCCTTGGCCCGCAGCGGATTCTCGACGATGTGCTCCCACGCCTTGACCGGGTCACCGTCGTGCTGGGCCTTGGCCTCGCGGAACATCTGGAGCAGGACTCCACGCACGTAGGGATAGCGAACCCGGGTCGGCGAGTAGGTGTACCAGGAGAACGCCGCGCCACGCGGGCAACCGCGGGGTTCGTACTCCGGGGAGTCCGGACCCACCGACGGATAGTCGGTCTGCTGCGTCTCCCAGGTGATGATCCCGTCCTTGACGTAGACCTTCCACGAGCACGAGCCCGTGCAGTTCACGCCGTGCGTGGAGCGGACCACCTTGTCGTGGCTCCAGCGGTCCCGGTAGAAGTCGTCCGCGTCGCGACCACCGGTCCTGTGCACGGTGCGCAGGTCGTCGGAGACCTTGTCCTTCGTGAAGTAGCGGCGGGTGCGCAGCAGAGCGTCGCTCAGGCCACCGTCGATTCCCGCCGCGTTCCGCTTGCGTTGCTTCGGTTCTTCCACTTCGTTGCTCACGCGGCATTGCCTTTGGTCGTCTGCGGGTGAGGTGCTTCGGACCGTACGTCTCGGACCCTACTCCCAGGGTCCGGTTGCGACTGGTCATCCATGGGCAGGCTCGTGCGCCCTTGCGGTGTGGGCGACCACGGTGAGCGTCAACGCCAGCGCGAGCGCAGCAGTCGCGGACAACATCCACAGGCCGATGGCGTAGGAGTCCGTGCGGCCGTAGATGTAGCCCATGATCAACGGCGGCAGGAACCCGCCGAGACCGCCGGCCGCGCCCACCATTCCGGTCACGCCACCGACCCGTGACTGCTCGGTCACTCGTGCGACCATTGCGAAGGTCGCGCCGCTCCCGGCTCCGAGGGCCGCGGCCATGGCCAGGAACGAGATTGTGCCGACGTGCTCGAGGAGGGGTTGGGTCGCGGTGATGCCGGCCCCGATGACCACGACGCCGTAGCCGGTGGCAAGGACCGGGACGGCTCCGAACCGGTCCGAGAGCCAGCCTCCGACCGGTCGCATGATGACCGCGACGACGACGAAGCCGGCCATCCGGTTCGCAGCGTCGGCAGGGGTCAGCTCGTAGGCCACCTTGAGGTACGACGGCAGGTAGACCGAGAACGCGACGTAGCCGCCGAAGGCCACGGCGTAGAGCAGGCTGGCCTGCCAGGTGATCGGAAGTCGCGCTGTCGCCGACAGGCGTTGCACCAGTGGCGTGGTGGGAACCGTGCGTCCCGGCGCATCGCGAAGCACCAGCCACGCGGCGACGGCGTACACCGCGAGCGCTGCGGCCATGATGAGGAACGGAGCTCGCTCACCGACGTTGGTGTAGAGCTTCACGGTGGTCAGTGCGCTGATGGCCGTACCACCCATGCCGGCACCGAAGATGCCGACGGCGAGGCCGCGTCGCTCCGGCGGGAACCACGCATTGACGAACGGGACGCCCACCGCGAACGCGGTGCCACCGATGCCGAGGAAGAAGCCACCGAAGAGGAGTGCGGCGTAGGACGTCTGGGCGAAGAAGCCGATGAACAGCACCGGCACGATGGTGGCGGCCGAGACCAGGGGGAACATGGCTCGTCCCCCGAAGCGGTCGGTCAGGGCGCCGACCACGATTCGGCCCAGCGACCCGACGACGACCGGTACGGCGACCAGCAGGGCGACGTCGGACTCCGTCAGCGCGCCGAGCGTCCCCTTGTCGCGGAACAACGGCCCAAGGGGGCTGAGCAGTGCCCAGGCCCAGAAGTTGACCGCGAAGCCGAGCGTGGCCACGGCCAGCATCAGCCAGGGCGAACCTGTCGTCTCGCGCGGCGACCCGTCGCCCGTGGTCCTGGACTGGATGCTGCTCGTCGTTGGTGTGTGCACACATCCACCTTCGCAACGCGGTCGTCGTTCCGCACGGGCCGAAGGTCCCGACAGCTGCGGCCTGTCTGCCCATCCGCTGCCTCGGGCGTCAGCGACGAGTCTGCCCCGGAGACGTGGTCGTCTCGACGCGTTGCCCTGGCACCGGCACGGGTGCGACGGTCTCCACGAACATCACCGGGATCGTGCTGGTTTCCAGGGCCAGCCGGCTCACCGGACCCAGATGTGCGGCGAGTGGCAGCCGCGGGTGACGGCGTCCCAGCACCAGCAGGTCACCGTGCTCCGCCCCACGGAGCAGCGCTGAGCCGATCGGCTCGTGGCGCACCTCGATTTCGACCCTGACATCTGAGAACTCCGCCCTCAGCGCCTGCACCTGCGCGGCGAGCGCGTTGCGAAAGCGGTCCTCCCGGACGGCCTCGCGGCGGACCCCTTCGTCCCCGTGACCGTCGCACGGCAAACACGCATGGAGGACGCGCAGCCGATCCTGACGCTGGCCGGCGAGCGTGAAGGCAGTGCGCAACGTGTGGTCGGCACCGGCTGGGTCGTGCACCGCCACCACCACTCTGTGGTGTCGATTCTCCGGCTGCCAGGACGCCGGCACGGAGACCACGGGTGCGTGTGACCGCGACGCGACCCCCTGTGTGGTGGACGTGCCGACCGCCCGACCGATTCCCGTCAGACGCCTGTGCTGCAGCGCGACCATCCGTGCGCCTTCGGAGCGCGCGACGATGTCGGTGACGGTCCCGCGGCTCTCCGCCACGAGCTCGTGGGTGATCGTGACCCTGCCACCGACCAGTTCGTGGGCGTCAGCTGACGCGCGGGCGAGCACGTGATGACCGAAGGCCCGGGCGGCCTCCCAGTCAACGTCGAAGGGTCCCGAGAGACCCGGTGCCAGCTGGGGCACGTGCACGAGGTGCAGGTCGGCACCCGTGCGCAGCGCCTCCTCGGCCACGAAGTCCACCAGCGCTCGGGTGTCCTGCCCTGCCACGGCGGCGACGATCCGCCCACGTGCAGGAACCACCGTGAGGCGCCCCACGACTAGGAGACCGCCGCGCCGACGCCGACGAACGCCGCGCAGAGGACCAGCAGGATGCCGACCAGCGGGAGGACGAAGCGCAGGTACTGGTCGTAGCGGACCCGGGCGAGTGCCAGTCCACCCATGACGACCGCCGAGGTCGGGGTGATCAGGTTGACGATCCCCGAGGCCGACTGGAACGCGGTGACCACCATGGCTCGGGAGACCCCGGCGAAGTCGGCCAGCGGCGCCAGGATCGGCATCGCCAGGGCGCCGTGACCCGAGGTCGACGGCACGAGGAAGGCGAGGGGAAGGTTGATCAGGAACATCAGCACGCCGAAGACGCCGGAGTTGGTGTCGCCGACGACGCTCTCCATGGAGTGCAGGATCGTGCCGGTGATCTCGGAGTTGTTCATGATCACGGTGACTCCGCGGGCCAGCACGATGATCAGCCCGACCCCGATGAAGTCCGCCGCGCCCTTCACCACCGAGTTCGTGATCCCCTTCTCCCCCAGTCCGCCGACGAGTCCGACCACGAGCGCCATCAGCAGGAACAGGGCAGCCAGCTCGGGGAAGTACCAGTCGAGCTGCCAGCCGTAGCTCGCGGCGTCGGGGCCCTGGATGACCTGGGCCCACGGCACGATCGCGTAGATCATGAAGGCGAAGGTGGTGGCAACGATCGCCAGCACACTCTTCTCCCGGCCGGTGAGACGAGACACCTCGCGCACCCCGTGCGCCTTCAGCTCGGCGTCGCCCTCCATCTGGCCGACGAGGGACGTCGTGGGGTCGGCCTTGACCTTGCGGGCGTAGCGCAGCACCCACCACACGCCGACGGGCACGAGGACGACGTACATCAGCAGGCGGAAGCCGATGCCGTCACCGATCGAGATGTCCGCGGCGCCGGAGCCGACGCCGGTGGCGAACGGGTTGACGGTCGAGGCCAGGACGCCGATGCCGGCACCCACCAGGATCGTCGCGGCGGCCACCATCCGGTCGTAGCCGAGGGCGAGCATCAGGGGAATCAGGAGGGCGTAGAACCCGAGGGTCTCCTCGGCCATCCCCTCGGTGGTGCCACCGATCGAGAACAGCACCATCAGCACGGCGATCAGCAAGGCTCCACGGGTGCTCATCCGCTGGGCGACGCGAGCCACGCCGTTGTCGATGGCCCCGGTCTTCATCGCCATCGTGATGAAGATCCCGATGGCCAGGACGAACAGGAAGACCCCCGCGGCGCCGTACAGCTCACCGGACTCGTAGGGCCCGATGTAGCCGTCGGCGTTGATCACGCCGTACAGGCCGTTGATCGGCGCCATGAACAGCTCCATCAACCGGTCGCCGAAGGAGAACGCACTGTCGGTGGCTTCGTAGCTGCCGGGGATCGGCCGTCCGGAGTCGGCGTCCGTCTGGTAGGCACCGGTCGGAACGACGAAGGCCAGCAACCACACCGCGATCGTCACCCCGAACAGCACCGTGAAGGCGCTCGGGAAGCGGAACCTCTTCGCGGTGGTGGTCGGCTCTCCGTCGTCGGCCTCGAGCCCAGCGGTCAGCTTCGGCAGGATGGCCCGTCTCGTGGTGGTCATGGTGCTCCCTCTCTCGGATCGACACAGCTCGGCCGAAAATCACCGAACCACGGAACGGAGCACCGGGAGACGTGGCGATCGGCCCCTCCCGGGGAGGACCTTCGACCCGGCCGGCGTGGGCCCACCGGGCCCACGCGCACCTGAGGACCAAGTGCCCGTCCACCCGGGGCCCTCCGGCGCTGGTGCTGCGCAACCCAGCCACCGAAGTGTGTGGCCATGAGAAGTCACCGCATCCGGAGAGCCAGCGTGTACGCCGCTGACCAGGTCGCCGAGTCCCGAGACCGCGTCTGCCTGGTCGCGGTCGACGGATCCGACGCCAGCGTCCAGTGCCTGGTCTGGGCCCTCCACCATGCCGCCGTTCACCAACTCACCGTCGAGGTCGTCACGATCTGGCCGTCACGCCACAGCGTCTTCGTCCATGAGGTCGCCGGACACTTCAGTGCCCCTCGTTGGAAGGCTCGCGACGCCCAACGGGAAGTCATCCGGAAGGCGCTCGCCCAGGTGCCCCGCGGCTCGATCCATGCCGCCCGGCTGGAGAACGGACGCGTCGTGGACTCGATCGTCCACGCGTCCGCACGATGCGAGCTGGTGGTTCTCGGGGCGGCTTCGGGCGACGAACCACATCCCCTGACCACCCGGGTCACCGAACAGGCGGAGTGTCAGGTCGTGGTGGTGGACCGTGCGGGCGAGGTCCAGCGACCCACCAGCACAGGACGTTCGCCCCTCTCGACCACCCTGCGGACGACGGCACGCTGACAGGACCACCACGAGAGGAACACCGTGAACCTGCACGTCGACTCGGAGGTCGGCCGGCTACGGCAGGCCATCCTGCACCGCCCGGACCTCGAGCTGAAGAGGCTGACCCCGAGCAACCATGACGACTACCTCTTCGATGACGTGCTGTGGGTCAAGCACGCGAAGCAGGAGCACGACGCCTTCGCCGACACGCTGCGTGACCGCGGGGTGACGGTGCACCTGCTTGACCAGCTGCTGACCGAGACGCTCGCCATCCCCGAGGCACGCAAGCACGTGCTCGAGTCGACCCTGGACGAGCGCGTCCACGGCCCGATGGCGCTCGATGCCCTGCATGGTCTGTTCAGCTCGATGCAACCGCGTGAGCTGACGAACCACCTGATCGGCGGCATGACCAAGGCCGAGCTGCTCGAGCGGATGGACGAACCGTCGTCGGTCGTCGTGCGCGCCATGGCAGCAGACGACTTCCTGCTCCCGCCGCTGCCCAACCACCTGTTCACCCGCGACACCTCCGCGTGGATCTACGACGGGGTGTCCGTCAACGCGATGCGCAAGCGGGCACGAATGCGCGAGACCATCCACTACGAGGCCATCTACCGCTGGCACCCCACCTTCGTGGCCGATGACTTCCTCGTCTGGGCCGACGGTACGGCGAGCGGCGCGGCCACCACGGAGGGCGGCGACATTCTGGTGCTCGGCAGGGGCGCCGTGCTGGTGGGGATGAGCGAACGCACCACGCCGCAAGGTGTCGAGCGGCTCGCGCGTCGCCTGTTCGACGCCGGGCGCGCCAGCAGGATCGTGGCCCTGGCGATGCCACAGAAGCGCGCCTTCATGCACCTCGACACGGTGATGACCATGGTCGACGACCACACCTTCACCAAATACGTCGGACTCGGGATGCTGCCGTCGTACACGATCGAGCCGGGTGACACCGAGAAGGAGCTGAAGGTGACCGCGCACGAACCGGACCAGATGCACGCGGTGATCGCCGCGGCGCTGGGCATCGACTCGATCAACGTGCTCACCGCGACGCAGGACGTGCACTCCGCCGAGCGCGAGCAGTGGGACGACGGCTGCAACGTGCTGGCCGTCGAACCGGGCGTCGTGGTCGCCTACGAACGCAACGTCACGACCAACACCCACCTCCGCAGGAACGGCATCGAGGTCATCACCATCCAGGGCAACGAGCTGGGACGTGGCCGTGGCGGACCGCGATGCATGACCTGCCCGATCGAGCGGGACGGGATCTGAACCATGGCCTTCAACCTGCGCAACCGCAGCTTCGTCAAGGAGCTCGACTTCACCCCGAAGGAATGGAAGTTCCTGCTCGACCTCGCCGCCGAGCTGAAGATCGCCAAGTACACCGGCTCCGAACAACCCCGACTGGTCGGCAGGGAGATCGCGTTGATCTTCGAGAAGGCCTCCACCCGCACGCGGTGCGCGTTCGAGGTGGCGGCCTTCGACCAGGGCGCCCAGGTGACCTATCTGGGGCCGAGCGGTTCCCACATCGGGCACAAGGAGTCGATGAAGGACACCGCACGCGTGCTGGGCCGGATGTACGACGGCATCGAGTACCGCGGCTCGGCACAGTCGGACGTCGAGACGCTCTCGGCGTACGCCGGCGTGCCGGTGTGGAACGGTCTGACCGACGAGTGGCACCCGACCCAGACCCTCTGCGACATGCTCACGATGCGCGAGCACTCGGGCAAGCAGGATGCCGAGATTTCGTTCGCCTATCTGGGCGACGCCCACAACAACGTGGGCAACTCTCTGCTGGTCGCCGGCGCACTGATGGGCATGGACGTGCGCATCGTCGCGCCCGAGCAGCTGTGGAACCAGCCCGACGTGATCTCCCGGGCCCGAGAGATCGCCGACGAGACCGGGGCCCGGATCCTGCACACCGAAGACGTCGAGGACGGCGTCGACGGTGTCGACTTCCTCTACACCGATGTGTGGGTCTCGATGGGTGAACCCGAGGAGGTGTGGACCGAACGCATCGAGCTGCTGCGCCCCTACCAGGTCAACCAGGCCGTGGTGAAGGCCACCCGCAACCCGCAGGTCAAGTTCATGCACTGCCTGCCTGCCTTCCACGACAGGCACACCGAAATCGGTGAGGAGATCTTCCGCAGCACTGGCATGGACGGGCTCGAGGTGACCGACGAGGTCTTCGAGTCGTCCCACTCGATCGTGTTCGACCAGGCGGAGAACCGCCTGCACACCATCAAGGCAGTGCTCGTCGCGACGCTGGGCGGCTGAGGTGCGCATCGTCGTGGCGCTCGGCGGCAACGCGCTGCTGCGGCGCGGGCAGAAGCCGGATGCCGACATCCAGGAACGGAACGTGCAGCGCGCCGCCGAGGCCCTGGCTCCCCTGGCCGCGGAGCACGAGCTCGTCCTCACACACGGCAACGGTCCCCAGGTGGGGGTGCTGGCGCTGCAGAGCGCGATGGACCCGCACCTCACCACGCCGTATCCCTTCGACGTGCTGGGTGCCCAGACCCAGGGGATGATCGGCTACTGGCTGCTGCAGGCCATGCAGAACCACCTGCCCGGTCGTCAGGTCGCCGCCATCATCAACCAGACCCTGGTCGAGGCTGCAGACCCGGCGTTCCGCGACCCCACCAAGTTCGTCGGAGAGATGTACACCGGCGAGGAGGCACGGCGTCTTGCGGCCGAACGAGGCTGGGCGGTCAAGCCGGACGGCGACGGTTGGCGGCGCGTGGTCGGGTCCCCGCGCCCACAGCGTGTGGTCGAGACGAGACTGATCAGGCTGCTCCTCGAGAGTGGCGCGGTGGTGGTCTGCGCAGGTGGCGGTGGCGTGCCGGTCATCCGCGACCCCCAGGGACACCTACAGGGTGTCGAGGCCGTGGTGGACAAGGACCTCACCAGTGCCGTGCTCGCCGAAGCGCTGGATGCCGACGTGCTCCTCGTGCTCACGGACGTGCCGCACGTGTTCCGCGGCTTCGGCACCCCCGACCAGCGGCCCGTGCTCCGGGCTACCCCGAGCAGCCTGCGTGCGATCACCTTCCCGGCGGGATCGATGGGGCCCAAGGTGGAGGCCGCGTGTCGATTCGTCGAGCTCACCGGGGGCGTCGCCGCCATCGGCACCCTCGAAGACGCTGCTGCCATCCTTCGCGGCGAGGCCGGAACCCTCGTGACTCCCGACGGGCTCTACGAGGGCGGCGGACTGTCACGCACAGCGGCACCGGACCAAGTGCCCCTCCCCTGGGGCACCACGGCACCTGCGTCCGCGCCGGCGAGCCAGCACGCTTGAGGGACAAGGGGCCTGACGTGGCCCACATCAGAGGTTCGGGACAGAGGAGCGTCACGATGAGCACGGAGAAGTGCCTGCGGGCCCGGGTGGTCCATGAGTCCCTGTTCGGCAACACGGCATGGATCGCCCTGGCCGTCGCCGAGGGGCTCCGGCTGGAAGGCTTCGAGACCACGGTCGTCGACGTCCGGTTCGCCGTACCCGCCGACGACCTCGACCTGCTGGTGGTCGGCGCGCCCACCCACGCGTTCTCACTCAGCCGGCCCGCGACCCGGCAGGACGCGGTCAGGCAGGGCGCACCACCGGAGACCGCTGCGCTCGGCCTGCGCGAGTGGATCGAGGGCGCCCCGTCGCCGGGCACCGGTCACGGGATGGCCGCCGTCTTCGACACGCGGGTGCGCAAGGTCCGGCACCTGCCCGTCTCCGCCGCGCGTACGGCGGCACGGCTGCTGCATCGGAAGGGCTATCACCTCGTGGTGCCCCCGCACGGCTTCCTCGTGGAGGACGTGCCGGGGCCGCTGAGCGAGGGACAGCTCAAGGAGGCGACCAGCTGGGGACGTCAGCTCGCCGTCGAGACCCGGAGCCGGATCGCGGCCGGCTCGGTGCACTGAAGCGTTCTCAGCCCGAGGGCACCGACCACTCCACGCAGGTGCCTTCGCCGGCCCTGGACGTGATCGCGCACGTGCCACCGAGCCGCACCGCGCGCTGCTTCATGTTCAGCAGCCCGCTCTCGGTCGCGCCCGCGGGCAGGCCACGGCCGTCGTCACTCACCCGCAGCCGGATCTCGTCACCGGCCGTGAGCTGTACGTCGACGGCGCTCGCCTCGGCGTGCCGGGCTGCGTTCGACAACGCCTCCCCCAGGACGGCCAGGAGGTCCGGCACGACCGTGGGCCCGATCCTGGTGCGCACCGGCCCCTCGAACTGCAGGCTCGGCCGGAACCCGAGGGTCTCGGCGGACCGGTCGACGATGCGCTGGACCTCTGCCTGGACGTCGGCGGAGTCGTCCATGGACCCCAGGGCGAAGATCGTGCGCCGGATGTCCTTGATGGTCGCGTCGAGGTCGTCGACCGCGGTGGCGAGGCGGGTGGCGATCTCCGGACGGTCGGCCAGCCGGCTCAGGCTCTGCAGGCCCAGCCCCACCGCGAACAGCCGCTGGATGACCAGGTCATGGAGGTCGCGAGCGATCCGGTCGCGGTCCTCGAACAGGGTCAGTCGGTGCTGGTCCTCCCGGGCCCGGGTGATCTCGATGGCGAGGGCTGCCTGCTCGGCGAAGCTGGCCGGCAGCGACGTGTCGAGCTCATGGAATCGCTGCGCGTTGGCGGGCACCCAGCCGAGGGCCAGCGCACCACTGACTCCGTGCGAGTTGCTCATCGGCACGATGACGACCGGCCCCAACCGCGGCCAGCCGAGCGCTGCTCCCAGGTCGAGAGCACGCTCGTCGGCGACGAAGTCCTCGACTGCGATGGGGGTGCCGCTGCGAAGCACCGCACTCGCCAGCGAGTGCTCGAACGAGACGCCCTCGGCCGCGTGCGCGTCGTGGGACACACCGGAGACGACGCGCAGGGCGAGGGTTTCGGCGGCATCGGCGACCACGACCCAGGCGATGTCGGCGTCGGCCACCTCGCGGGCCCGGTCGGCCACGGTCTGCAGGGCATCGGACCCGGCGTCGGAGAGGCTGGAGGCGATGTCGACCGTCGCACCCAGCCAGCGTTCGCGGCGTGCGGCCTCCTCGGACAGGCGGGCGTTCTCGATCGCCACCCCTGCGGCGGCGGCAAGGGCCACGACGATCCCCTCGTCCTCCTCGGTGAAGTCGCCGCCACCCTCCTTCTCGGTGAGGTAGAGGTTGCCGAACACCTTCTCGCGGGTGCGCACCGGCACTCCGAGGAACGACTTCATCGGCGGGTGGTCGGCCGGGAAGCCGTAGGACTCCGGGTGCTCGGCGAGGTCGTGCAGACGGAGCGGTTCCGGCCGGTCGATGATCAACCCGAGGATTCCGTGACCTGTGGGGAGGTCTCCGATCTTCGCCTTCTGGCCCGGCGTGAGGCCGTGGGTGATGAAGGTGCGCAGCCTGCGCTCGGGCCCGGTGTCGAGCACGCCCAGGGCCGCGTAGTGAGCCCGCGCCAGGTCGCTGGCGACCTCCACGATCCGGCTGAGCAGGGCGTCGAGGTCGAGATCGGCGCCCATGGTGACGACGGCGTCGAGGAGCAGCTTCCACCGCGACTGCTCGTCGAGGGCGCGGTGCGTCCGGTCGACCACCTCGCGCAGGAGGTCGTCGAAACTGGTCCTGGCGAGCTGCGACCGCGCCGGCTCGTCGTTCGGCCGGCCAGGATCAGGCGGCCTGATGTTCATCGTCTCTCCGCAAAGGGACTCCCTCCACTCCGACCGTAACAGCGCGGCCGGCCGGCTTCAGCGTTTCAGGTGCTTGGTTGCGAAGATGGCGGCCTGCGTGCGGCTCTGGAGGGACAACTTCGCCAGCAGCGACGACACGTAGTTCTTGACCGTCTTCTCGGCCAGGAACATGGCGCCGGCGATCTGCCTGTTGGTCATGCCCTCGCCGATCAGCTCGAGGATCTTCTGCTCCTGCTGGGTCAGCTGGTCCAGCGAAGGGTCCTTCTTGGGGCCGTTCCGGAGGCGCTCCAGCACCTGGGCGGTCACGCCCGGGTCGAGCATCGACTGGCCTGCTGCCACGCGGCGGACGGTGTCGACGAGGTCGTTGCCGTGCACCTGCTTGAGGACATAGCCGGCGGCACCGGCCATGATCGCGGAGAACAAGGCGTCATCGTCGTCGTACGAGGTGAGGATCAGCGCGGCGATGCTCGCGTCGCGTGATCGGATCTCGCGACAGACGTCGATGCCGGAGCCGTCCGGCAGCCGCCCGTCGAGGATGGCCACGTCGGGCCGCAGCGCGGGAATCCGCCGCGAGGCCTCCTGGGCCAGGCCCGACTCGCCGACGACGACGATGTCGCCCTCGGCCTCCAGCAGCTCCCGGATCCCGCGCCGGACGATCTCGTGGTCGTCGAGCAGGTAGACCTTGATCGGTTCGGGCGTCGGGGCAGTGCTGTCATGGCTCACGTCCTCACTGTACGGCGGGAGCGTGAGGCCGGGCAGGTGGCGACAGTCCCCGTCCTCACGGGACTTTCGTCCCGTCTGTCAGACGCTCCTCCGCAGCCGACGCGGCACACCGGCGTCGAGGGCCAGCGGGGTCTGAAGACGGACCTTCACGTCGACCAGCACGCACCCGTGCGGGCCGGCGAGCACCGGGTTGAGGTCCAGCTCGGCCACCTGCGGCACGTCCTCGGCCAGTTGCCCGAGCTGCACCAGGATCTCCTCCAAGCTGGCGACGTCGGAGCGTGCCGTGCCCCGGTAGCCGTCCAGCATCGGCCAGATCCGCAAGGAGCGGAGGGCGCGGGCCGCGTCACCGGCGGTGACCGGCGGGAGCAGGAAGACGCGGTCGTCCCACAGGTCGGTGGCCACTCCCCCGGCACCGACCATCACCAGGGGACCGAATCCGGGATCGCGGACCACCCCCAGGGCGATCTCGACGCCGCTCGCCACGGGTTGCACGAGAACCGGGACACTCTGACGGCCGAGCTCGCTCTCGAACTCCCGCACGACGTCCGCGACCGCCGCGGTCGTGAGCAGCCCGACGCGGACGAGGCCACGGTCGGTCTTGTGCACAACGGTCCGGTCGGCCACCTTGAGCGCCACCGGGAACCCGATCGCTGCCGCAACACCAGCTGCCGCGTCGGGGTCGGTCACGACTGTGCCGACCGGGGCGAGTCCGTAGTCGTCGAGCAGGCTCACCAGGTCACCGGTGTCGAGCCAGCCTCCCTCCGCGTCGACGCGGCCGAGCAGCTCCTCGGCGACGTGACGCGCACGCTGCGCACGGTCTCGATCGACCGGGAGCGGCTGCTGTGCCGGCTGCTTGCGCCAGGCTGCATAGCGCGCGGCCCGGCCGAGCGCGCGGACCGACGCCGGAACGCTGCGGAAGGTGGTGACGCCCGACAGCTCACCGGGGGCGACGGTCAGCCCGCCCATCGGCACCACCACCAGGGGTTTGCCGGGATGCGTGACATCGGCGAGGCGCTGCAACGAGGCGGCCGAGTCGCTCACGCCGGTGGCGACGACGACCACCACCACCGCATCCACCTCTTCGGAGGTGACGAGCAGTGAGCAGATGTCGGCGAGCGCACGCGCGTCGGCTCCTGCCCCGGCATCGATCGGGTTGCCCGTGCCGGTCGTGCCTGCGACGTGTTCCGCGATCCGGGCCTGCAGGGACGCGGAGAGCTCGGGCACCCGCAGTCCGCAGGTGTCGGCGCTGTCGGCGGCGAGCACCCCCATCCCACCGGCGTTGCTGAGGACGGCGATCCGGTTGCCGGAAGGAAGCGGCTGCTCGCTGAGCAACAACGCGGCCTCCGCCATGTCCTCGGCGCCACTGCACGCGATCACGCCCGCCTGGGCGAAGAGCGTGTCGACCCCGACGGACGAGGAGGCCGCGGCGGCCGTGTGGGAGGCACCGGCTCGCCGGCCGCCGGTCGACCGGCCGCCGACCACTGCGAGCAGGGGTTTGCGCTCCGCGAAGCGCCGGGCGAACCGGGCGAACTTCGGGGCGTTGCCGAACGACTCGAGGTAGAGCGCTGCGGCGGTCACGCGCGGGTCGTCCCGCCACGCGGCGAGCAGGTCGTTGCTCGACACGTCCGCCTTGTTGCCCAAGGACACGAAGGAGCCCACACCCAGGCCGAGCTCCCGGGCCAGGTCGCTGAGGACGATGCCCACACCACCCGACTGCGAGGCGATGGCCAAGCCGCCGACCGGAGGGACCGTGCCACTGAACGTCGCATTGAGTGAAGTGCCGGCGCCGTTGCTCATCAGGCCCAGGCAGTTCGGCCCGACGATCCTGATGTTCCGCCGCCGGGCCAGCGCCAGCATCTCGTGCTGCATCCGCGCGCCCTCGGCACCCAGCTCCTCGAAGCCCGATGAAACGACCACCGCGGCCCGCACACCCGCGTCGGCAGCGTCTTCAAGGGCGGCCAGCACGCGCCTCGCCGGAACCGCCACGACGACCAGGTCGACCCGACCGGGGATCTCGACGAGTCCGGGGTACGCCGCCACCCCGCCGAGCCGGTCCGCTTCCGGGTGCACGGCGTACACCTCGCCGGTGAAGCCACCCGTCACGACTGAACGCAGGATGGTCGCACCGATGCCGGTGCCGTCCCGGCGGACGCCCGTGACAGCGACGCTTCGCGGATAAAGGAGCGGTCGGAGCGACCTGGCCTCCGACTGGCACTCTCGTTCGTCGGCGGCGAGGAGCGCGGCCGCGGAGCTGACCGTGTCCATCTCGAGGTGGACGTCGCCTTGCTCGGCACGTCGGGATACGGCGAACCCGGCGTCGGTGAACACACGCAACATCCCGCGGTTCTCGGCGAGAATCTCGGCGACGAAGCGGCGTACACCGCGCGCCCGGCCGGCCGCGGCGAGGTGCTCGAGCAGGAGGCTGCCCAGTCCCAGTCCGTGTTGTGAGTCGTCGACCAGGAACGCAACTTCAGCAACGTCGGGACCCACGGGTTCCGCCGTGCCGACCGCGACCAGGGCACCCGCACGCTCCACGACCAGGACCAGGGTGTCGGGGCTCACGCCCAGGTGCTCGACGTACGCCCGGGCCGCGGCACGGTTGCAGCTGAAGAATCGCAGCCGCAGGTTGTCCTCGCAGATCCCGTCGTGGAGCGCCTCGAGGGCTGGCAGGTCCTGCGGTGCCATGGGGCGAATGATGGCTATGGAGCCGTCCTGCAGCAGGACATCCGCTGGGGCCGGGTCCGCCAGGTCGATGGCCGCACCGGCCGCGTCGGTCGTGGTCGGGTCGAGTCGCACGGATCCTCCTCATGGCCCGCGCCAGCGGTGCCGTTCCGGCCCGATCGGGCCACGTTCGTCGAACGTACGGCGATCCGGCTCACCCCACACAGGGCCGAACGTGCCCAGGCACCCGGGACCAACTACCCGCGCTTCCGATGACGGACGGCACTTCAGGCCAGTCGCTCGACTGGCAAGGCTGAGGGCATCACAAGAGCCATCCATCACAGAGAAACAGGAGGTCAGCCATGATCACGTTGCATCGCCACCGTCACGAAATGACGGACTCGGTCCACATGGCCGAAGAAACCGGGACGAACACGTTCGCAGGACGGACGCTGGCCGTGCTCCGGATCGGCTTCGGCATCACGTTCCTGTGGGCGTTCTTCGACAAGCTGCTGGCACTGGGCTTTCACACCGGCTACGACCAGGCCGGCAACTTGGACCGCTACGGTGACGCCGCCTGGATCAACGGCGGCAGCCCCACCGAAGGCTTCCTGAAGTTCGGAGCCGACGGCCCGTTCCAGAGCTTCTACAACGACATTGCCGGAGCCGCCTGGGCGGACTGGCTGTTCATGCTCGGCCTGCTCGGCATCGGCGCGGCGCTGACCTTCGGCATCGGCATGCGGCTCGCCGCGGCCGCTGGGGCCCTGCTCTACGTGCTGATGTGGTCCGTGGTCCTGCCTCCCGAGAACAACCCGGTGATCGACGACCACCTCCTGGGCGCTGTCACCCTGGTGGTTCTCGCAGCGCTCAGCGCCGGTGACACCTGGGGCTTCGGCAAGATCTGGGCGAGCAACCGCGTGGTCCGGGAAAACCCGGTCCTCCGGTAGGACGCCGCCAGAGCCACCCGGACTTCTCGAGGTCCGGGTGGCTTCGGCATGCCCGGCGCACGCGCCTGAGGGTCCGCCGTACCCGCCGAGGCGGGACCAACGACCCTGTGGCGGCCCCTGACCGTGCTGGATCGTTGGACATGACGAAGGGACACCTGATGACCACCGCGACACGCGCCGCTCCACGAACGATTTCGCCCGCGGAGCCTCTCGGCCCGTTCCCGCTCCACCATGACCTGGGGCGCCGCATCGTCGGCGCCTTCTTCCTGGTCTGGGTGTGGTCGATCCCCGCGCTGGCCGTCCTGGTGCCGCTGGCGCTGCGCGACCTGCGCACGTCCAAGGAGGCGCTGTCATGACCGTCGACCCAGCCCCTGCGGCCACGGTGGTGCCGGCACGCATCCTGCGCGACATCGTCGGGCACGCCTGCATGGCACCCAGCGTCCACAACACCCAGCCGTGGTCCTGGCATGCCTCCGGGAACACACTCGAACTGTTCGCCGACACCGGACGTCGGCTCGCCGTGGCCGATGCCCGCGGACGCAACCTGGTGATCAGCTGTGGTGCCGCACTCCACCATGCCCAGGTCGCGGCCGGCGCCCTCGGTTGGGAGCCCACCGTCACCCGGCTCCCGGACGGTGACGACTCCACGCTCCTGGCCAGGATCGAGCTCACGCCCGCAACACCGTCGCCGGACGCAGGCGAGGAGCTCCAGGCGATCAGGGATCGCTGCACCGACCGCCGGCGATTCACGTCGTGGCCGGTGCCCGAGGAGCGCCTGCGACATCTGGCAGCCACCGCCGACGAGTGGGGCGGTCAAGCGATGGTGCTGCAGGGTCCGTCGGAAAGGATCCGCACCGACCTGCTCGTGGGCCGGGCACTGGACCGTCAGGCGACCGATGAACCACTGGCCGAAGAACAACGCCACTGGGTCAACCACAGCGCTCGCGACGGTGTCCCCGGCGTCGTGATCCCCGCGAACGCGCCGAGCGACGCACACCTGCGCACGCGGTTCGGGAGCGGTCTCCTCACCGAGCCGGAACGAGAGCTCGAGGGATCAGACGGGCTGTTGGTGCTGCGGGGTGCCTCGGACGACAGCCCCGCCTGGTTGCGGACCGGGGAGGCGCTGAGCGCCCTGTGGTTGCGGGCGACCCGAGAGGGCCTCTCGGTGGTCCCGCTGAGCCAGGTCATCGAGGTCGACGAGACACGAGAACGCCTGCGCGGCGAGGTCCTCCACGGCATGGGCATGCCTCATCTCCTGGTCCGGGTCGGTTGGCTGGCCATCAGCCGAGGGGCCCTCCCCCGGACGTCGCGCCGGCCGCTGGACGACGTACTCAGCTGGTGATCCGGCGACGGAGGACGAAGCGGCGGCCGGTGACCACTGAGGGACTCAGCTCGACGACGTCGAACTTCAGTGTGGGCAGCCACGACTTCGGTGACTTCTCTCCGAGACGGTGCTGTTCGTCTTCACCGAGTCGCCGAACCGGCCGAACTCCTCGCCCTCGAGCAGTGCCCAGCACTGCTCGGAAGTCAGCTGCGTCACGGCGTCGTCGATGTGTTCCATCACTCGTCCCTCCGTCAGAGCTCGCTGACGGGTGCAGCCTCGGGCACCACGGCGACTGTGCTGCCCGACCGCTCGAGCACCGCCGTGGCCGTGGTGCCGGTCACCCGTTCCAGGAGCGATGACACCTGGTGGCGGCCCACGACGATGAGATCCCTGGGTCGCGATCCGCTCGTCAGGCACTGCTCGACGGGGCCCCGAGCCAGCTGCAGCGTGAGGTGCACGTCCGGGAACTTCTCCGCCAGGCCAGCGACCGACTCCGACAGGATCAGGTGAAGCTCCTGGTCGTCGGACAGGACCACGGACTCCGGAACAGACGGGTGGGTGACGGAACCTGTCACGCAGTGCACCACGGTCAACGGGAGGCCCCGCAGGGAGGCGTGGCGGAAGGCGTACTCGACCACCGGAAGCGACTCTGCGGACCCGTCGGCGCCGACGAGGACGCCGTCCTTGAGGGCGCCGGCGTGCCCGGGCCGGCACACCACGACGGTGCAGTGTGCCGATCGGACAACGGCTGCGCTCACGGATCCGAGGACCGTGCTGCGGAGGGGACCCCGCCCCCGCGATCCCAGGACGATCATGTGTGCCGAGGCGGAGAGCTCGACGAGACGCTGCCGGGCTCCACCCAGCAGTGGCACTCCCTGGACCCGTACGTCAGGTTGCGTCGACAGGGCGAGCGCCACGGCCTCCTGCACGAGGTCCCTGGACGTCGCGAGAAGATCCGGCAGCTGTTGCGAACAGCCGCCGTCCACCCCCGCCCATCCGATGGTCCTGAGCTCACCCTCGCCGCCCGCATTCACGATGGCGAGGGGCCGTCCCTCGAGGGCCGCCTGATGGGTTGCCCAGGTGACGGCATGCCTGGCGGGCTCGGAGCCGTCGTAGCCGAGCACGATGCTGTCTGGTGTGATGTGTGTGTCCATGGTTTCAGCGTGCCGACGACGAAGGGCGCGCCACACCGTCCATGGACCCGAACGGAGAGGACCAAGGACCCGAAGTCGCTGGCGCGAGACGCCTTGGGGCTCGGGGCCTCCAGCGTGGTCACCCCGGTAGGAGTCGGCGCCCGGTCACCAGTCGAGGCCGGATGCGCACCACGAGGTTCCGGGTTCCGTCCGCCCAAGGGGCCGGCCGATCCTCCGGAATGCTCACGTCGGAGTCGTCGTACTCGGCCGACCCGCGCACGAGGACGCTCCAACCGGTGAGGTCGGTCTCGTCGAACTGGTCGACCTGGAAGGCGACGTGGCCGGAGATCATCGTGCGGCCCAGTTCGGTGTGCGGTGAGGTCCGGAACAGGATGTCACCGCCGTCGAGCACGTGGTTCACCGGAAGGACCACCGGGCCGCCCTCGACCGAGTAGGCAATGCGCCCGACCGGGCAGGATCCCAACAGCTCCAGGCACTCGTCCGGAGACAGCTCCCTGAAGTGGTTCGCGTACCAGCGCTCGTTGGTCATGTCGTCTCCCTCGTCGGGGTGGGGGCCCAGGGTCGGGCCCGCTCACTTCCGAGTCTTCTCGGTACGCGGCCGTGGCTGCAGGGTCACGAGACACGCCCCGCCGGGACCAAGGACCCGGCGGGCCGGAGGAGCATGCGGAAGGTGCGCCAGGCGAACCAGCCGAACACCATCGAGGCAGCACCCAACAGGAGCGTCGTGGGAACCGAGGCATGCGGGTCGTCCCTGAGCAGCATGACGACTGCCATCGCGGTCACCGACGGGGGAACCAGCGCGAACCACCCGATCACCGCGTACTGGGCACGTCGCCCGCCCGCGGCTCCGGAGACGAGCGCGCATCCGGCGGCGACCGTGCAGGGCACCACGATCCCCAGATCGAGCAGGAAGATGGACCAGTAGAAGGTTCGCTCCTCCGCGAACTCGGCTCCGATCCCGGCTCCGGTGAACGAGTCGCCGACGGCGCCGGCGTACCGAAGCGCCACGAACGCGGCCAGGCCGAACATGAGCAGCCCGGCCCGTCGCTGGTCACGACTGTCGCGTCGCGGCACCGGGACGTACGCCGACAGTGCCCACGACCAGACCATCAGACCGGCTGCGAGGACGAAGGTCAGCAGCTGACCCAGCACGACAACCGAGTAGTGGTCGTACTCGGGTCCGAGGATGTACTGCACGAGCATGTAGGCCGCGTAGGCGGACGGGGCGAACCCGAAGAGTGGCGCCGAGCGCGCCCCCATGAGCCCTGCCACGCCCGTGAGCGCTGCCCACGGTACGACGACGACGACGGTCACGAGTTCGAGTCCGAGGAGCTGGTTCGCCAGCGTGTCGGAGACGGGGTACCTCACGACGCCCATGACCAGGGGCCCGAGCACGGAGTTGGCGAGCAGGCTGCCGGCCAGGACCAACAGGAGCACCCCATAGGCGCGCGGTGGTGGTGCCTTGGTTGCGGGCCTGCTGGTCTCGTCCGGCATCGATCCGATCCGGACACGCTGCATGCGAGACACGTTCTCCCCTAGGCCGAAGTGCCCGTGGCGATCGTTCCGCCGACCACGCGGCCGGTCAACGACACCCACGGCAACCGGATGTGAAGATGCCTGCTGCCGCCGGCCCAGGGCTGGAGGTCGGCCATGCCAGCAAGAGCAGTCAGCGCATCCGCGTCCGAGAGCATCTCGCCCGGACCTGCGGCCACGACGCTCCAGCCACGACGTAGGGCAGGGTCGAGATGATCGACCTCGAAGGCCAAGGGCGACGACCAGCCGACTGTGCCCAGCACCGAGTACGGCGCCGTACGGAACACGATCGCGTCGTCCACGACGACGTAGTTCACCGGCACGATGTGGGGGCCGTCTGCCGTACACACTGCCACCCGACCCACCTCCTCGCTCGAGATCAGTTCGAGGCACTCCCGCGGGGAGAGTTCTCGAGGCATGTCCATGACGGGCTCCTCTCCTGTGGTGGTCGGTGGGGCGACGGGCGTCCCTGGCTTCACGCTACGAGCCTGTGCCGGGCGAGCGAAGGGCCGAAGGTCCCCTGGCATCCACCCTTCACACCCTTCGCACCGTGCGTCGTACGGGCATCTCCTCGGTCGAGGACCAGGGTCCTCCGAGCTGGCGGCCGGAGAGCTCAGTCCAGGCGAGCTGGATGTGGAGCGGACGCTCTCCCCCGGCCCAGGGCCGCGGTTCCCATTCCCGGCGGATGACGGCCAGGGTGTCCGGGTCCTCGACACACTCACCGGGGCCGACCGCCACCACGCTCCAACCACGGTGCCGCTCGTAGTCGAGGTGATCGACCTCGAAGGCGAGGAGCTCCGGCCAGCGGCGCTGACCAAGGACCGAGTCGGGATCCGTCCGGAAGACGACGGCGCCGCGCACGACGGCGTAGTTCACCGGCACGATGCGCGGGCCGTCGGGGGTGCAGATCGCCACCCGCCCGACCACTCCCGCAGAGAGCAGGTCCAGGCACTTCTCCGTGGGCAGTTCGCGGGGCACATTCACTGGGTCGCTCTTCCTGCAACGGCCGCGGCACGTCACCGCGACCTGGCGTCCCCACGTTAGGAGCGGGCTGTCGCTCCATGCAGGGGCGAAGGTCCCGCCAGTCGGGACGGCTGGCCCTCCCGGCGCGGTTCGGTCGACGCCATCGTGAAGGGAGGAACCGCCGGCAATGAGGGAGCCCATCATGGACAACCGTTCCAGTGGAGAGGCGCGCGCACGGCATGGCTCCGCAGCGCGTCCGCTCCTGGTCGGGGTCGGCGCAGACGGCCGTTCGGCCTCAGCCGTCCTCTGGGCTGCCCAGGAAGCGCAACGGACCGGGCAGCAGGTGCGCCTCGTGACCGCCGTGGAGTCGAGCCCGGACGGGGCCGCGGAGCAGACCGGTCACGACCTGTCCGTGCTCGCCAGACGGCTCGCGCTGGGACAGGTGCGGACACGACGACTGGTGGGCCCCGTCGCGCCCACTCTCCTGGCGGCTGCCCCCGGCAATGAGCTGGTGGTGATCGGCCACCGTGGCATGGGTCGTATGACGCGGGTGATGACCCGCGGCACGTCGGCCCTGGTGGCCACGCAGTCCCCCGTGCCGGTGGTGGTGGTCCCCGAGGCGTGGATCCAACCCCGGTTCGCGGCGGCGCCGATCGTGCTCGGACTCTCGCCCGACACTGGAGGAGGCCAGGACCCCGAGGCGCCGGCCCTCGCGTTCGCGTTCGCCCGCGCGGACGACCTCCGGGCACCGTTGACCATCGTCTGCGCCTGGCAGGTTCCTCCCGTGCTGGCGTACGACGCCGAGGCGATCGCCCTCTACGAGGAGTCGGTCCGGACGTCCCTCGCGACCCGGTTGGAACCATGGCTTGAACAGTTCCCGGAGGTGGTGGCGACCCTGTCCTGCAGCGCCGCCACGCCGGTGGTCGCCCTGCTCCAGTCCGCTCGCCACGCCCAGCTGACCGTCGTCGGGCGGACCCGGTCCAACGGTCTGGGCCGTCATCGACTCGGCTCGACCGTACGAGGGCTTCTGCAGCGCACGGAGAGTCCTGTCGCCGTCGTGCCGTGGCTCCGCCCCGTCTCGTCGCCCACTCTCGGCTGATCCGGGCCCGGGCTCCGTCCGGGGCTTTGTGCCTACCGGCACACGACGATCGTCCCTGCCGGCGCGCAGGGCCTGCGCGGTTCGCTGGAGGCAATCGGACTCCAGGAGGAATCATCATGTTGCGCACCCACCTCGTCATCGGACCACTGCGATGACCGCCCCGGCATGGCAGAGCCGCCCCGTGGCGTGGACCGACCCGACCCGCGCGATCGTCGTCGGCGTCGACGCGTCTCCGAGCAACGCCGCCGCCGTCGACTACGCCGCGCATGACGCCACCGCCACGGGGCGTGACCTGGTCCTGGTCGTCGCCGTCGACGACTCGGTCATCCCCGTGCCCCATCACGACGTTCGCTTCGACACCTCGCACGAGTGGCAGCTCCTGCACGAGACGGAACGTCGGCTGCGCGCCGACCACCCCGACCTGACCGTTCACCACGAGGTCAGGTTCGGTGGGGCCGCCCACTGCCTGCTCGACCGCTCCGTCGAACAAGCCCGCCTGGTCGTCGGCAAACGCGGGCTCGGGACGTTCAGCCGGATGCTGGCCGGGTCGACCTCCATCGCGGTGGCCGGCCGGTCACGGGTGCCGGTGTTCGTCGTCCCGCCGGCCTGGCAGCAGGCTGCTCACGAGCACGACAAGGTCCTCGTGGGGATCGACCCCGACGAGGAGTCGGAGACCGCCTTGCGCTTCGCGTTCACCGAGGCCGCGCGACGCGGCGTCCAGCTGGAGGTCCTGCACTCGGTGGACATCGAGCCGATCCTCGTGTGGGACCCCCAGCTCGGCGGACCGACGTACCGGGAATGGCAGGAACAGGGTGCCGCGTCCGTGGAACGCACCGTCAAGCCGCTCCGCGACGAGTTCCCCGACGTCGAGGTGGAGCTCACCCACAAGGTCGGCCATCCGGGCACCGCGCTGCTCGACGCGGCGGCTCGGGCACAGCTCCTGGTGCTGGGCCGACGCCGCAACGGCAGGTTCGGCCTGGAGCTGGGCTCGGTGGCCCGAGGGGTGCTGCACCACTCGGAGACGCCTGTCGTCGTGGTCCCTTCCCACTGATCCGCGGGAACTCGTGATGGCGGGGAAACCGGTCTCCCTGCTGACCGGGTACCACCGATCGTGGTTCGGCGTACGAGTCCAGCCAGCGGTGACTGCTCGGGTCCTGTCGACACGCTCGAAGCGCGGAGCCAGCGGAAAAGTCACCTGTGCGACAGCCTGCCCGCCTCGTTCACCTCTGGGGATGGGCCAGGCAGAACTCGCGCACGGCTCGGTTCACCAGCCCAGGCCGCTCGAGGTTGCACATGTGCCCGGCGCCCGGGATCACCACGAGCTGCGTGTCCGCGATCGCCGTCTCGAACTGACGGGCCACGCTCAGGGGCGAGCGCACGTCCTCCTCGCCCCAGAGCAGCAGGGTGGGGACGGCGACACGAGGAAGCAGGTCGCTCAGGTCGGCCGCGGCCATGATGGCGAGCTGGTGCCTGAGTGAGGCCGGCCGGACGTCGGCGGAAATGGCCGCGAGCAGCGGCAGGAACTCCGCCGGTGGGTCGCCGGCGAAGAGCCCCGGAAGGGTGGGGCTGAAGTCCTCCGCAGGTGCAGCCAGCATCCGGCGGGCACCGTCCACCCGAGCCCGGACCTCGTCGGCGGGAAGGGACCCCGACCACCCGGCGTACGTGTCGTTCATGATCAGCGTGGCGACGAGAGCCGGATGACGGCGGTAGAGCTCAAGGACCACCGTGCCGCCCCACGAGAGACCGGCGACGTGCGCGGGCCCCAGGGCCAGCGAGTCGATCAGTCCCGCGAGGCAGTCGGCGTAGTCCGTGAGGCCGAAGTCCCTGGGCATGTCACCGGACCGACCGGCGCCGGGCTCGTCCCAGGCCACGACCGTGAAGTCGTCGGAGAGACCCTCAAGCTGTGGTTCCCAGATGCGGCCGTCCTCCGCCGCGCCGTGGACGAGGACGAGGAGCGGCCCGTCACCGACCCGGTGGTAGGCGACCTCGATCCCGTTCACCTGCGCGAAATCCACCGTCATGCGCCCCACCACCTCCTCGTTCACGGGCCCCCATCTGCACCTTAGTCTTCGGGGGCGATACGGCCGCCTCAGACGGGGGCAGACTCCCGCAGGCGGCCGTCGACGCACTCGACGACGCGGTCGTCGTCGCCCAGGTGCCCGGTGTCGTGGGTGACCAGCACGGTCCCGACGTTGCGGTCGACGGTCATCCGCCGGATCAGGGCCATCACCTCGGCACCGCGTTCGTGGTCCAGCGCGGACGTCGGCTCGTCGACCAACAGCAGTGCCGGCGAACCCATCAGCGCCCGGGCGATGTTCACCCGCTGGCGTTGCCCGCCGGAGAGCTGCGCCGGCAAACGGTCCGACTGCTCGAGCAGCCCCACGTCGGTGAGGAGGTCACGCGCCTCCCCCGTCGCCGTACGGCGTGAGCGGCCGGCCAGCGACGCGGTGACGGTGAGCTGTTCGAGGGCGGTCAGCGAGTCGATCAGGTTGGGTTGCTGGAAGACCAGACCGACCCGGTCGCGGCGCAGCTGCGTGCGCTGGCCTGCCGAGAGGGTGCCGGTGTCGACTCCGTCGACGACCACGCGGCCCGTGTCGGGGGTGATCAGGGTGGCCGCCACCGCGAGCAGTGACGACTTCCCGGACCCGGAGGGCCCGACCAGCGCGGTCAGGGCGCCGCGCGGCACGACCAGCGAGGCGTGGTCGACGGCGGTCAGCCGAGAGGCACCGTCGGGGTAGGTGAGGGTGACGTCGGTCAGTTCCAGGGCGTTCATCGGGCACTCCCCAGTGCGGTCAGCGGGTCGACGGAGGTGATGCGGCGTACGGCGAGGGCGGCGCCGCCGAGGCCGAGCAGGACCAGGGCCAGCAACGGCATTCCGATGGTGGCCGCGTCGAGCACGAACGGCACGGCGCGGACGGCGAGCGCCCCGACGCCGACGACGATCACGGCACCGAGTCCGACTCCCAGTCCCAGCAGCAGGGCAGCCTGGCCGAGGGCATCGCGGATCAGGTAGCCGGTCGAGGCACCGAGCGCCTTCAGGACGGCGATGTCGCGCTGGCGTTGCACGGTCCACACCGTGAAGAACGAGCCCACCACGAGTGCGGAGATGGCGAACAGGAACCCGCGGATCAGCTGCAGCGAGCCGTTCTCCGACGAGTACGCGCCGATCCCCGCGAGCGAGTCGTCGAGGGACGCGTTGGTGAAACCGGTCGGCGCCGAGGTGGAATCGGTGGCGAAGACGGTCGCGGAATCCGTCGCGCCGGTCACCGACTGCCAGTCGACGAGGTCGAGCCACACCACGGGCACGTGCGAGTAGGACGCGTCACCACGCACGGCGGTGACCGTGAACTCCTGCGTGCCGACCAAGAGCTCGTCGCCCTCGTGCAGGTCGAGGTCTTCGGCGGCCTGGTCGGTCAGGACCACCTTTCCGTGACCGACCCCGTCGGCGTCGGGCGCGATCGGGCTGCCGGGCCGCACCCCCATGACCGTCACCGGCTCGGCCTTGGCCGCGGTCGCCGCACGCGAGGTGGCCACACCGAGGGGCTCACCCTCGATGCTGCCGTCGGTCGGGACCCGCGACGAGGAGAAGTCGGCCGTGGCTCCGGAGAAGATCAGACGCTCCGTGTGGAGTCCCGTGATCGCCGACGTGCTCTCGTCGGCCAGCCCGCGGGTGAGCCCGCTCAGCAGTCCGACGAGCACGGCGATCAGGGTGACCACACCCGCCATCAACAGGAACCGGCCCTTTGCATGCACCAGGTCGCGCCATCCGACGTACAACGTCTGCCTCCTCGACTTCGCGGTCGTCACGGTGACGGCCACGTCTTCGAGTCTGGTCGTGAGCCGGCGCGGGGAGATCGCCCGTGAGGAGGCTCCCGGCTCCAACTATCGGTTGATGGGTGGCGGCTCCCCGACTGCCTATGCTGGCCCGGTGACCTCCCCGATCAGCCGCGCACTCCCCTTGGTGCGACTGGTCACCCATCTGCTCGTGGTGGCGCTACTGCTGGTCACCGCGGTGTCGGCTCTCGGCGACGGTCCCGACACGGCCGTCCTCGTGGTCACCGCGCTGCTTGCGGCCGTGTACGTCGCCGGACTCGGCCCGTGGATCACCCGACGGCCGGCGCTGGTCCCGCTCTGGGGCGCCCTGCTCTCCCTGGTGTGGATCGGCCTCGTCGTGCTGACCCCGATGGGCGTCTGGCTGGCCTTTCCCTTGTTCTTCCTGGCCCTCAACGTGCTGCCCGCTCGCGTGGCGGTACCCGTGGTCGGTGCCCTGACCGTGGTCGCGGTCGTCGGCTTCGCGCACCACAGCGACGCGTGGGAGATCGGCGGCGTGCTCGGTCCCGTGATCGGCGCCGGAGTGGCGATCGCCGTCGTCCTCGGACTCCGGGTCGCCAGTCAGGAGAGCGAACGACGCGGGAAGCTCGAGGAACGGGAACGCTTCTCCCGCGAGATACACGACACGCTCGCCCAGGGCCTCGGCAGCATCCACCTGCTCCTCGGTGCGGCCGAGCGTCACCTCGACGCACACCCGGGCCCGGCCAGGGACCTGGTCGTCCAGGCGCGCGAGGTGGCCGGCGCCAACCTGGCCGAAGCTCGTCGCCTGGTGCGGGCCCAGGGGCCGGCAGACCTCGCGGAGCGGTCCCTGCCCGAGGCGCTGGCCCGGCTGGCGGACGGCGTCGACTCCCCCACCACCACGTTCCGCGTGGACGGCACACCCTTCGCCCTGCCCGGCGCCCACGACGTGGCGCTGCTGCGGGTCGCCCAGGAGGCCGTCGCCAACGCCGTCCGACACGCCGGTGCCCGACGGGTCACCGTCACGCTCTCCTACCAGGACGACGAGGTCGCCCTCGACGTCGTCGACGACGGCAACGGGGCCGCCACGGACAACGGTGGCTACGGGCTCACCTCCATGCGAGCCCGGGTCGCCGAGCTCGGCGGCACCTTCGACCTCGAGTCGACACCCGGCCACGGCACCGCCGTCGCGGCCCGGCTCCCCCTGGAGGTGCACCCATGATCCGGGTCCTGCTTGCCGACGACCATCCCGTGGTGCGTGCCGGGCTGGCCGCCGTACTCGCGCTGCAGGCGGACGTCGAGGTGGTCTACCAGGTCGACACCGCCCGGGGCGCCGTGGCGTTCTGCGCCACCACGCCGGTCGACGTGGTGCTGATGGACCTGCGGTTCGGTGATCGCGTCGACGGGATCGATGCCACCCGCAGCCTGCGGGCGCTTCCCGAGCCTCCCCAGGTGCTGGTGCTCACGACGTACGACGTCGAGACCGACGTGCTGGCTGCCGTGGAGGCCGGCGCGGTCGGCTACCTGCTCAAGGACGCCGACCCGGCGGACCTCGCGGCCGGCATCCGGGCGGCGGCGCGCGGTGAGACCTCATTGGCTCCCTCGATCGCGCAACGGCTGGTACGCCGCACGCTGCGTCCGGACACGTCCCTCTCTCCCAGGGAGCTGGAGGTGCTGGGGCTGGTTGCCGACGGGCTCTCCAACCAGCAGATCGGCGAGCGGCTGTTCCTCAGCCAGGCCACGATCAAGTCCCACCTGGTGCACGTGTTCGGCAAGCTCGGCGTCGACTCGCGCACGGCGGCCGTGGCCAGTGCGCGGGCGTCCGGGATGATCCGCTGACGAGGTGAAGGTGAGCCAATCCTTCGATGCACAAGGCATTCCGGCCGCCTAGTCTTGGGGCCATGAAGCTCAACGAGACCCTCGAGTCCGCATTCAATGACCAGATCACCCTGGAGTTCGAGGCATCGCTGGTCTACCGCCAGCTGGCCATCGAGCTCGAGCTGAAGGACCTGCCCGGCATGGCCGCATGGCTGCGCCACCAGGCCGACGAGGAGATCGTCCACGCCAACAAGTTCATCGACCACCTCGCCGACCGGGGCAACCACCCGAAGATCGGCGGCCTCAGCGCCCCGACCGTGAAGGGGTCCTCCGTGCTGGAGGTGTTCGAGGCGGCCTACGCCCACGAGCAGCGCGTGTCCGAGAGCATTCGCGAGCTCTACCGGGCAGCGGAGAAGGAGGGCGACCTCGACTCCCGCCCGCTGCTCAACTTCTTCCTCGAGGAGCAGGTCGAGGAAGAGGCCACGGTCAGCGAGATCGTCGGTCGCGTCGAGCTGATCAACGAGGACGGCCCCGGCCTGCTCCGTCTCGACGAGGAGCTCGGCGCCCGGCCGACCAGGTCGACCGAGGCCAAGTGACGCATCGCTCCGCCTGAGCAACGGCGCCGCACCCCACTGGGGTTGCGGTGCCGTTCTCGTTCAGTGCTCTTCGGGGGCCCTGCCCAGCACCCGGGACAGTGTGATGCGCAACGCGACCCGCTGTGGGTTCGCCCGCGGCACCTTGTAGCGGACCGCGTAGCGCTCCTCGGCCTCGCGCACGGACTCCGGGTCGTCGAGGACCCGGGCGACACCTTCGAGTGACGCCCAGTGCCGGCCGTCGATCTGGCACACCGCGACGGGCGCGCCCTCGTCGTACGCCGCGATGTTGCGGGCCTTGACCGACGTGCGACTGGTGATGCCCCACGCGAACGCCCGGTCCGCGTCGAGCACGATCCCCATCGGGGTGACGTGCAACGTGCCGTCGGGGCGAGGGGTGCTCACCGTGCAGAGGTGGCGGGCCCGCCAGAAGGCAAGGTAGGCCGGGTCGTCGAGCAGGTCGAGTCGGGACATGACGTCATTCTCCCCGAAATACGAAGAACCCCCGCAGCCCGAAGGCTGCGGGGGTTCTTGCGAGTGAGGGTCTCAGAGACCGCGCACGTTGGTCGCCTGGGGGCCCTTGGGACCCTGGGCAACCTCGAACTCGACCTTCTGGTTCTCTTCGAGGTTCTTGAAGCCGGTGCCCTGGATCTCCGAGTAGTGCACGAAGACGTCGGGGCCTTCAGCCTGCTCGATGAAGCCGAAGCCCTTTTCGCCGTTGAACCACTTGACGGTTCCCTGTGTCATGTTGCTGCTCCCTTCTGGAGCGTAAAGCGGGGCCCTGCATGATGCGAAAGTCCCAATAAACTGATGATGCGTTCTGCCCGGGGCGGATCGTTGTCCGCAACACACGGTCATTGACGCTGATTCGGTCGGGCACCGACAGAACAACGCGGCCCGACGACGACAACGGTACGGGCAACGGAAGCGAATAGCGAATTTCGGCACGACATCGGCATGGCGTGTTCCGCATCACCCGAGGTGTAGAACCCGTCGAAGGTGGGCACACGTGTTCCATCGGCGAGCCCACGGGGGAGCTCACCGCACCGACAGGAGGAACACCATGCTCGTCTGGACGACCATCATCGGCGGCATCGCCCTGCTCCACGTGATCGGCGTGTTGCTGCCGGCGGAGGAAGAGCCGCAGCCCCAGCCGATCCGCGTGCGCGACTGAGCCCCGGACTCGCCGAAGGGCTCGCTCAATGACACAACGAAGGCCCCGCCGATCGGCGGGGCCTTCGTCATTGCCTTGGCCGGATCAGGGGTGCAGGCCGTGCTCGGTGAGCGCGGTGAACGGGTCGACCGGCACGTCCGGGCTGGGCCGAACCTCGAGGTGCAGGTGCGGGCCGGTGACATTGCCGGTGGCACCGATGTAGCCCAGCAGGTCCCCGGCTGCCAGCTCCTGCCCGACCGTGGACGTGATCGAGTTCTGGTGGCAGTACCAGAGCTGTGTGCCGTCGGCGAGCTCGACGACCGTCTTGTTGCCATAGGCACCGTCCCAGCCCGACTCGATCACGACGCCGTCGGTGACCGAGTGGATCGGAGTTCCGTCCGGCGCGGCGAAGTCAAGGCCGGTGTGGGTGCTGGACCACAGCGAACTGGTGGCGCCGAAGGTGCCGGTGAGGTGGTAGCCCGAGACGGGCAGCACCCAGGCCGGCGGAAGCGGTTCGAGGGTGACCGGCTTGGCGACGGACTTCGGCTTCGCGTCCGCGGAGACGGGGACGGGGGCCTGCGCGGCCACCTGCTTCCCGGCGGGGGCCTGGGCCGTGGCCGAGGCGGGGTGGGCCTGGCTCGGGGCGGCCAGCGAGGTGCTGACCAGGAGGACGCCGAAGGCGGCGCTGCGGGCGAGGGTACGGCGGAACTGTGAACGTGTAGGCATGCTCTTGTGGGTCACTCGCCGATCGCTGACCGCTGCGACTGCTTGCGCTGGACCTGCCCGGTGATCCGATATCGGTGACATGGACGGAGTCGGGATGGGCAGTGGTCGGCGTCCCGGTTCCGGCCCCGCTTGCGGCGTGCTAACAATTGCAAGCGGCGGCCCATCCAGTGGGCCATGTGGGCTTCGCTGGTTCAAATCAGGACATTCCGCCCGGTAACGCCGGTCACAGGAATTTTCCGGGCCCACGCCTGAGCGGCCCGGAAATGGCGAGGGAGATCACAACGCCCCGAAACCCGCCGGATCGCCGCGTCCTCGCTAGCCTGTGCAGGTGACTGAGCCGCTACGGATCGCGTTCGTGCCCGGCGTGACCCCCGACAAGTGGTCGCGCATCTGGCGCGAGCGCTTCCCGAGACTCCCGCTCGAGCTGGCCCTGGTGGAGGAGGCCGAGCAGCGTCTCGTGCTCGACGAGGGCCGCGCTGACATGGTCTTCGTCAGGCTCCCTCTCGACCAGGACGGCCTGCACCTGATTCCGCTCTACGAGGAGCAGCCGGTGGTGGTCGTGGCCAAGGACCACCCGGCCGCGGCGTACGACGAGGTGCCGCTGGCCGACCTCGCGGACGAGCAGCTGGTGGCTGGAGAGGTGCCGGGCTGGGCCGAGCTGGCGACCGCCACTCCCCTGGACTTCCCCGAGATGACGTGGAAGGACGCGTTCGAGGTGGTGGGCTCCGGCACGGGCATGGTCATCGTGCCGATGTCGGTGGCCCGGCTCCACCACCGCAAGGACGTGGTGCACCGGCCCGTGGTCGGCGTACCCCCGACGCGAGTGGGGCTGGCCTGGCCGCTCGGCGTGGACGACCCGCGGCTCGAGGAGTTCATCGGTGTCGTCCGCGGCCGCCGGGCCAACAGCTCGCGCAGCGAGACCGGCCTGCGGCCCGCCACGGGCAAGGCGGGCGAGAAGAAGCCGGCCCGGAAGGCGCCGGCCAAGCCGGTTGGCGGCAGGTCCGCCGCCGGAGCGGCGAAGAAGACCGGCGCACGCAAGGCGTCCGGGGACAAGCGCCGCACTCCCCCGGCCCGCAAGCGCCGACGTTGACCGTCGCACTTGTGCGCCCCTGTTGACGCCTTGTGCCCTGCCAGCAGGGTGCACGGCGTCATGGACGGAGCGTTACTCGGGCAGCGACTCGTGGAGCCAGGCACCGAGGACCTTGGCACTGTGGTCCACCAGGGACGGCCAGTCGACGGCGCCCTCGTCGGCGTTGTCCGAGACGTGCTTGACCACCCGCACCGGCACGCCGAACTGGCGGGCGGCCCAGACGACGGCGTAGCCCTCCATGTCGACCAGGTGTGCCCGCTCGGCAAGGCGTGACCGCACGAGAGGGTCGGTGACGAACGTGTCTCCGGTGGCCAGCACGACGGGTCCTTCACCCACGCGCAGCTCCTCCTGCGGGTCGTAGCCGAGTTCCCGGATCGCGTCGGCGTTGATGTCGTGGTTGAGGACGACACCCGGCTCGTGCAGTCCGGTCAGTCCGTCGCGCAGGGCCCCGGCCGTGCCGATGTTGATGACCTGCAGTCCGTCGGTGTCTTCGAACGCGGCCAGGGCGCGGGCCGCTGCGACGCCTGCGGCGGTCTTGCCCATGCCGGTGATCACGACAGGCAGCCCGTCGGGGACGTACGCCGCCTCCGCGGCAGTCGCGGCGACGATCAGGTAGGAGCTCACGCCCGAAGGCTACGAGTGGGTCCAGCCGGGAAGGTCAGGGGGTCGTCGTGGGAGCCGGCTCGAGCGCGAGCACGCAGGGGTCGGCCGGGTCGAGCGGCTGCCCGGTTGCCGCGTCGATCGGCTGCCCGGTCGCCGGGTCGAGGATGCAGGCCGGCGCGGCCGGCTCGACCGGGTCGGTGGGCGGCGTCGTCTCCGGGGGGTCCGTGGGCGTGGGTTCACTCGGTGTCCCCGGGTCGGTCGGCTCCGACGGCTCGGTGGTGCCAGGGTCGGTGGTGCCCGGGTCGGTGGTGCCCGGGTCGGTGGTGCCCGGGTCGGTGGTGCCCGGGTCAGTGGTGCCCGGGTCGGTCGGCTCCGACGGCTCGGTGGTGCCCGGGTCGGTCGGCGCGGTCGGGTGGACGGGTGCGGTGGCGGTGCCGGGCGAGACGGGCGTGGGGTTGAGCTTCCCGGGCTCGGCGGCTGCCTCGTCCTTGGTCGCCCTCTTGTGGTCCGCGACCTTGCTGGCCCGGTGGTCGGTGGCCACGCGTGAGGCGAAGGGACCCATCGCGACCGGTCCGACGAGGTTCGTGTTCATCGCGGCGGAGACCGTCATCGTGGCGGGCACCGCCGAGAGGTCGCCGTCGACGTACTTCTGCATGAGGCCCAGCACCAGGGCGACGTACGCCTGGGAGTGGTTGTAGCGGAACACGGCGGAGCGCCGGCCGGCGTCGGTGCCGAGGTCATCGCTGCCGGAGCAGAGGTAGACCGCTGCGGCGAGGGCCGCGTCGTCGATGTCCTGCGGGTTGCGCTCACCGTCGCCGTCGGCGTCGACCCCCACGACCGACCACGTGGCCGGGATGAACTGCATCGGTCCGACGGCGCGGTCGTGCCGGGTGTCTCCGTCGAGCTGGCCAGCGTCGGTGTCGGTGATCCGGGCGGTACGGCGACCGTCGAGGGCGACGCCGATGATCGAGGGAGTGGCCAGCCCGTTGGCGTCGAGGGTGCTGCCGCCGTAGGTGCCGTGCGCGGACTCGACCCGGCCGATCGCGGCGAGGAGCTGCCAGTCCATGTGGCAGGTGGTGTCGGAGGCGTTGATCACCGAGGCCGCGCGCTGGTAGGCGCTGAGTGCGGGAGACGGAAGAGCGATTCCGGTCGTCGAGGCGATCAGACTGACCCGTCCGTCGGTGCCGGCGTTGGCCGCGGGCGTCACGCTGGCCGGAGCCTCGAGTGCGACCTCGGGCACCGGGGGCGCTGCCTGGGCACGACTCGTACCGGTGTCGGCGCTGGCCGCGCCGGAGTCGGACGGGGCGTGCAGAGATCCGGTCACTCCGGTCAGGAGGGCCACCCCGAGCACCGCAGCGGGCATTGCGCGCGTGGACATCCGGACCAGTCCTGAGCGTGAACCGTTCATGGCAGAGTCGTCTCGTTAGTGTCGTGGCCCCCGTACACCTCAGACGAGGTCGCCGCTGACCCCGATCCTTGCACCGATTTCCGTTTTGAAAACGGGATCCGCAAGGAATTTGGCGCAGATTTGGTATGTAGGTGACAAGAAATCACCAGAACGGCCGCCGCAGGTTACTCTGCAGCGCTCACCGACGGGTCGACAGCCGCCTGTGCAGCCCGTTGAGGACATCCCCCGGCTGGAGCCCGATCTCAGGCCAGGGACTCGAGCCAGGCGTCGTGCAGGTCGGAGAAACGACCGTCGCCGCTGGCGATCAGGTCGTCGGGAGAACCGTCCTCGACCACGTCCCCGTGCTCCATCACCAGCACCCGGTCGGCGATCTCCACGGTGGAGAGGCGGTGGGCGATGATCAGCGCCGTGCGGTTCCTGAGGATCGTCTTGAGGGCCCGCTGTACCAGTCGCTCCGACGGGACGTCGAGCGACGAGGTCGCCTCGTCGAGGATCAGCACGGCCGGGTTGGCCAGGAAGGCACGCGCGAAGGCGACCAGCTGCCTCTGCCCCGCCGACAGCCGACCGCCCCGGTTGGCGACGTCGGTCTCGTATCCCTGCGGCAGTGCCACGATGAAGTCGTGGGCACCGATGGCCGTCGTCGCGGCCACGACCTCGTCCATCGTCGCGTCGGGCTTGCCGAACCGGATGTTGTCGGCGACGGTGCCGCTGAACAGGTAGTTCTCCTGGGTCACCATGACCACACACCGGCGCAGCGTCTCGTCGTCGAGCTCGCGCACGTCGATGCCGTCGAGGCGGACCGCACCGGAGACCGGGTCGTAGAACCGCGAGACGAGCTTGGCCAGTGTGGTCTTGCCGGCACCGGTGGTGCCGACCAGGGCCACCGTCTGGCCGGCCGGAACCTGCAGGTCGAGGCCGGGGAGCACTGCCACGCCCTCGACGTACTCGAACCTCACCGCGTCGAAGGTGAGCTCGCCCCGGGCATCGTCGAGCGGCACTGGTCGGGCCGGCTCGGCGACGGAAGGTTCTTCCTCGAGCACCCCGGAGAGCTTCTCGAGGGCGGCCGAGGCCGACTGGAAGGTGTTGTAGAACTGCGAGATCTCCTGCATGGGCTCGAAGAACTGGCGCAGGTAGAGCAGGAACGCCGCCAGGACACCCACAGTGACCTCGCCGTGGAACGCGAGGTAGGCGCCGTAGAGCAGGGTGACCCCGATGGTCAGGTTGCCGATCAGCTTGATGCCCGGCATGAACCACGCCACCAGCCGGAAGGCGCGAAGGTTCGCCCGGCGGTACTGGTGGTTGATGTCGTCGAAGATCTCCTGGTTGCGGTCTTCGCGCCGGAACGCCTGGACCGCCCGGATGCCACCCATCGACTCGACGAAGTGGACGATGACCAGGGCGACCTTCTCGCGGGTGACCCGGTAGGTCTTGGCCGACTCCTTGCGGAACCAGTTGGTCAGCAGCATCAGGAACGGGAAGCACAACAGCGCGACCAGGCCGAGCTTCACGTCGAGCACGAGGAGCAGCACCGAGGTTCCGACGAGTGTCAGCAGCGCGGTCACGAGCCCGTCGAAGCCGGTCTCGAGCATTTCGTAGATCGCGTCGACGTCGGAGGTCTGTCGCGAGATGACGCGCCCCGACGTGTAGTCGTCGTGGAAGGCCGGACTGAGCTTCTGGAAGTGCCGGAAGACCCTGCGGCGCAGCTCGAAGAGCATGTCCTGTCCGATGCGGCCGGAGATCACCAGGAAGATCTGGCGGGTGATCGCCTGCGTGATCGTCGCGAGGAGCACGATGCCGACGATCAGGTAGAGCGTGCCGGTCTCACCGCTCTCACGGATCGGCGGGATGCCACGGTCGATGCCCTCCTTGACGAGGTAGGGGATGGAGAGGCGCGCGGCGTTCTCGACGATGACGATGCCGACCACGATCCACAGCCAGGTGCGGTGCGGGCGCAGCAGGTCGCCCAGCAACCGTCGCGAGCGGTCACGCAGTCTGATGCTGACAGCGTCGGTGATCTCGTCGGACCGGCCGTCGCCGGCGACTCCACGCCAGTCCTGCTGGCTGGCCCGCTCGAAGGGCTCCTCCTCGTTGCCCGGGTCTCGTGGGTCCGGCGTCGAGGTGTGGACCGGAGTGCTGGTCACGCGGGTGCCTCCTCGAGGGCATCGCTGTCGGACACGTCTGCCGCCAGCAGCTGGCGGTAGGCGGGCACGGTCGCCATCAGCTCACTGTGCTGGCCGACGTGGGTGATGGTGCCGCCCTGGAGCAGCGCGACCTTGTCGGCGAGCATCACCGTGGACGCACGGTGTGCCACCACGATGCCGGTGGCGTCGGCGAGCACGCGCTGCAACGCCTCTTCGACCAGCTTCTCGGTGTGTACGTCGAGGGCCGACAGCGTGTCGTCGAGCACCAGGATGCGTGGCTGGGCGAGGACGGCACGGGCCAGGGCCAGACGTTGCCTCTGACCGCCGGACAGCGACATCCCCTGCTCGCCGATGCGGGTGTCGAGACCCCACGGAAGGTCGTGCACGAACCCCGCCTGGGCGACCTCGACGGCCTCGGCGATCTCGTCGTCGGTGGCGTCGGCTCGACCGAGCGTGAGGTTCTCGCGCGCACTCATCGAGAACAGGGTCGGTTCCTCGAACGCGGTGGCGACGATGGTGCGCAGCGAGGGCAGGGTCAGGTCGCGCACGTCGACGCCGTCGACGGTGATCCGCCCCGCGGTGACGTCGTGGAGCCGGGGCACGAGGGCGGTCATCGTGGTCTTGCCGGAGCCGGTGGCACCGACGACGGCCACGGTCTCCCCCGGCGCGATGTCGAGGTTGACGTCGCGCAGCACGAGCTCGTCGTCGTGCTGGTCGGGGAACCGGAAGTCGACGTGCTCGAAGCGAAGGTGGCCTCGGGGCCGTTCGAGGGTCTCGGTGCCGGACACGATGGCGGGCTCGGCGTCGAAGATCTCGAGCACGCGGGCCGAAGCGGTCATCGCCTCCTGCGCCATGGCGAGGATGACGCCCAGTGAGGCGATCGGCCAGACCAGCGACAGCATCAGCACGATGAACGCGACGAGGGTGCCCGGGCTCAGGTCGCCACGGCCCACGCCGAGCGCGCCGAGCAGCAGCACCAGCGTGACCGCCAGGTTGGGGATCACCTCGAGGAAGGTCCAGAAACGGGCGGAGAGGCGCACCTTGTCCATGGAGGTGGCGTGGAGCGTGCGGGCGGCGTCGTCGTACTGCTCGGAGACGTGGCGCGAGCGTCCGAACGACTTGATCACCCGGATGCCGACGGCGCCCTCCTCGGCCAGGGTGGCCAGGTCGCCCTGCTCGTCCTGCACCCGCCGGGAGACGACGACATAGCGCTTCTCGAACCGCATCGAGAGATAGATGATCGGGAGGGCTGCCGCGGCCACCACCAGGCCGAGCGGCAGGTACATGTGGAGCAGCACCCCGGTCACCACGATGAGCTGGGTGACGTTGATCAGCAGGAAGAGGAGCCCGAATCCGCTGAACCGCCGGATGCTGGAGAGGTCGGTGGTGACGCGTGAGAGCAGCTGCCCGGACTGCCAACGGCTGTGGAAGGCCATCGGCAGTCGCTGGAGGTGCTCGTAGAGGTCGTGACGGATGTCGGTCTCGACGCCGAGCACGGCGTTGGACTGGATCCAGCGCCGCCAGAAGATCAGCATCGCTTCCAGGACGCCGAGTGCGAGTGCCAGCAGGCCGAGGGGCAGCACGGGATCGATCTCGCCGTCCGCGATCGGGCCGTCGATGAGGGCCTTGGTCACCAGGGGGATCGCGATGCTCAGGCCCACCCCGCCGAGCGAGGTGCCGAGCATGACCGCGAGTGCGGGGACGTGCCGCCGGAGATAGCCGCGCAGCCGCCACAGGGAATGGACGCCGGCGGGCGGATGCGACGACGGCTGGGTGTGCTCGTGGTGCGATTCGGGGGACGTGGCAGGGGCGGTGGATGACATCGGGCGCTGGCGGTTCCCCTCGTGGATTCTTGTAAGAACCAGATTACGCCCTGCCCCTGACGGCGCTCAAATGATTTTCCGACGGGTCACCAGCTGGTCGACAGCGGCCGGCCCTCGTGGAATCCCGCCGCCGACTGGACCCCGATCACGGCACGCTCGTGGAACTCGCCCAGGGAAGCGGCCCCGGCATAGGTGCACGCCGAACGCACGCCGGAGCAGATCTCGTCGACGAGGTCCTCGACGCCGGGTCGCTGCGGGTCGAGGTACATCCGCGACGACGAGATGCCCTCCTCGTAGAGGCCCTTGCGGGCCCGGTCGTACGCCGACTCCGCCGACGTGCGGTTCGCGACGGCTCGCGCCGAGGCCATGCCGAAGGAGACCTTGAAGGCCCGGCCGTCGGGGTCGGTGAGCAGGTCACCCGGGGACTCGTGCGTTCCGGCGAACCAGGAGCCGACCATCACCGCGGAGGCTCCGGCGGCCAGGGCGAGCGCCACGTCGCGCGGGTGCCGCACTCCCCCGTCGGCCCAGACGTGCTTGCCGTGGGTGCGGGCCTCGGCCGCACACTCGAGCACCGCCGAGAACTGCGGGCGGCCGACGCCGGTCATCATGCGTGTGGTGCACATGGCGCCCGGCCCGACCCCGACCTTGATGATGTCTGCGCCGGCTTCGATCAGTGCCCGGGTTCCGTCGGCGTCGACCACGTTGCCGGCCGCGACCGGCACCCCGGGGTCGAGGGCACGCACGGCGCGCAGGGCCTCGATCATGCGTTCCTGGTGCCCGTGGGCGGTGTCGACGACGAGGCAGTCCACCCCGGCGTCGAGGAGCTCGGCCGCCTTGGCCGCGACGTCACCGTTGACGCCGATCGCCGCGGCGATGCGTAGTCCACCGTCGGCGTCCACGGCCGGCGAGTAGAGCGTCGCGCGCAGGGCCCCGGTGCGGGTGAGTACGCCGACGAGCGCGCCGTCGGCGTCGACCGCCACCGCCAGTGGCGCGCGGGCTCCGTCGATCGCGTCGAAGGCAGCGCGAGGCTCGGTGTCGGCATCGAGGCGCACGAAGCCGGCGTTCATCACGTCACGCACCTGCGCGAAACGGTCGACCTCTGCGCAGTCGGCCTCGCTGACCACGCCGACCGGACGGTTCCCGTCGACGACGACCGCGGCCCGGTGCGACCGCTTGGGGATCAGGGCGAGCGCCTCGGAGACGGTCTGGTCGGGACGCAGCTCGATGGGAGTGTCGAAGACGAGGTGGCGCGACTTCACGAAGCGGACCACGTCGGCGACGACCGGGATCGGGATGTCCTGCGGGATCACGGTCAGGCCGCCGCGGCGGGCCATCGTCTCGGCCATCCGCTTGCCGGCGATCGCGGTCATGTTCGCCACCACGAGAGGCAGCGTGGCCCCGGTGCCGTCGGAGGTGGACAGGTCGACGTCGTACCGGCTGGCGATCGCGGAGTGCCGCGGGACCATGAAGACGTCGTCGTAGGTCAGGTCATGGGACGGCGGGGTGTCGTGGAGGAAGCGCACAGCGGTCGAATCTACCCGCCATCCGGGTGAACGGCGGGGTCACCTTCCGTTCGCACCTCGTTGGGGGAACCGAGCCGATCAGGACACCCGGGACCCCTAACGTCCGTTGCGGGGAAGTTGCGGGATGCAACGACCTCGTCTCGGGCCAATCGGCCTTCCCTGGCGGCGACCGAATGGAGGCACCCTGTGCAGTCGACCGTTGCGATCCGGGCACACGGTGTCATCAAGACCTTCGGCGACGTGATCGCCCTGGACGGTGTCGACCTGGACGTGCCCACCGGTCAGATCCACGGCCTTGTCGGCCCCAACGGTGCCGGGAAGACGACGCTCCTCGGGCTGCTTCTCGGGCTGGCGACCGCAGACGGTGGCCGGTTGGAGATCCTCGGCACCCACGTGGGCCGCGCGCTCTCCGTGCCTGCCGAGGTCGCGGGCTTCGTCGACGGTCCGGGCCTCTATCCGATGCTCACGGCACGCCAGAACCTCGCCACCCTCGCGTCCCTCCGCGGCGGGGCAGGCGCTCAGTCCGTCGACGGGCTGCTGGAGCGGGTCGGCCTCGGCGAGGTGGCGGGTGACCCGGTGCGCGGCTTCTCCCTCGGGATGCGCCAGCGGCTCGGCCTGGCCGCCGCGCTCCTCGGTGAGCCGCGCCTGCTGGTCCTCGACGAACCCGCCAACGGCCTCGACCCTGCCGGCAAGCGGCAGGTCCACCAGATCCTTGCTGACCTGTCCGACGCCGGCACCACGGTCGTCCTCTCGAGCCACCGGATGGACGATCTCGCCGCGTTGTGTGACGAGGTGACCCTGCTGTCGACGGGCCGGGTCGTGTTCTCCGGACCCCTCGGGAAGCTGGCCGCCGAGGGCGGCGAGCTCGACTATCGCCTGGTCACCTCCGACCCCGAGGAGGCCCGTCGGATCGCCGGGTCCACGCCGGGCCTGCGAAGGGCCACCGGCCAGTCCCGGACCGACGAGAACGCGCTCGTCGTACGAGGACCCGAGTCCGCGGTCGATCACCTGGTGGTGCGACTCGTCGGCGCAGGCATCTCCCTTCGCGAGCTCGGACCGGTCGTCCCACCCCTGGAGGCGGCCTTCCTCGCGCTGACCGCCACCGAAGCAGATTCCGACAGCGACCCGGACCCGGAGGCATCTCACGCCCGGGTCGAGGAGCCCACACGATGACCACGACCGTCACCGCTGCCGCACCGTCACGGATGCGGCCGGTGGTCCTCCGCGACTGCTACCGCTTCGAGCTGCTCAAGCTGATCGCGCAGTGGCGGGTCCGGCTGATGTTCGGGGCCTGCCTGGTCGCCCCTGCCGTCTACACGGCCGTGATCAGCCGGCAGACCTCCTTGCCGGCCGATGCCGTGTACGGCCGGTGGATGAACCAGTCGGGTTGGGCGGGATCGCTGGTGATCCTCGTCTTCCTCGGTGCCTTCGCCCTGCCACTGCTGACCTCCCTCGTGGCCGGCGACATCTTCGCGACCGAAGACCGACTGGGCACCTGGCGGCACCTGCTGGTCGCCGTACGCTCGCCGCGGCTGATCTTCGTGTCGAAGGCACTCGCCGCACTCACCGTGATCCTTGCCCTGCTGGTCGCCCTCGCGGTGTCGTCCACCGTGGGCGGCCTGGCCTCGGTGGGCAACCACCCGCTCCCCGGCCTCGACGGACACCCGATGGACTCCGGAGAACTCACGCGCACGGTGCTGCTCGCCTGGCTGAGCATCGTTCCTCCCACACTCGCCTTCGCGGGCGTCGGACTGTTGGGTTCGGTCGCACTGGGTCGCTCACCCCTCGGTCTGCTGATGCCGGTGGTGCTCGCCCTCGCACTCTCGGGCCTCGCGCTGATGCCCGTGCCGGTTGCGCTTCGCCTGGCCCTTCCGACGAACGCCTTCATCGGCTACCGCGGCCTGCTCACCACTCCGGGCCAGTTCGGGCCCCTGTGGATCGGCACCGCCGTGAGTCTCGCGTGGGCCGGGCTCGCCACGTTGCTGGCCTACCGCATCTTCGTGCGCCGCGACTTCACCGATCTCGCTCACGACGGCTCGGGGCTGCGCTTCGCGGTCGCGGGCCTGGTGCCACTGGCCGCCCTCACGGCGGCGACGACGGTGGCCATCGCCGCCACCACCGGCGGCACCGGATCGGGCATCGAGCGACCGAAGCTCGAGGCCGCGTTGGCCACGTCGTTCTCGCACCTCTACGTGCGACAGACCAACCAGCTGCACCGCCCTGCCGTCACGAAGGAGCAGCTGAAGACCACCGCCAGATGCGACAAGGCCGGAGACCGGGTCGAGGACGTGGGTCCGGGGGCTGACTGGCGCTGTGTCGTCACCTGGACCCTCCCCGGCACCAGGGCGACCGGCAACGCGATCTACCAGCTCGACGTGGCAGCAGACGGTCGCTACGTCGCCGACGGCGACGGGCCGAAGGAAGTCAACGGCTACTTCCAGATCCACACCCCGACCGGCGATGCCCCGAACCCGCTGTGGCAGTTCGACGGATTCGTCGACCTGCTCGACGACCAACCCAAGGAGTAGTCATGCACGTGAAACGCAACCGCGTGGTGAGGCCTGCTCGTCGGCGCCTCGCCGGCAAGCTGCCGGTCGGGCTCCTGGCCGGTGGGCTGGCCATCGTGCTCGGCGCCGGGGTCGCCAACGGCTCCACCGTCGGCTTCGGCGAGAACGAGGTCGGCACCGAGTACGACGCCGGGCTGCAGATCTCCTCGAACCAGATCCTGAAGCCCCAGGGCGAACGACTCGTGACGGAGTACGGGAAGTTCATGGGCTCCACGGTCAGTCCCGACGGCCGCTACCTGGCCGCCACGGCCAACGACCGCTCGGTCTCGCTGCAGATCTTCGACCTCGAGTCGTACGAGCTGGTCTGGCGCGGTGGCACGGCCTCCGGTGTGGACATGCGTCTCTCCGACAACACCGTCGGCCAGGAGAGCCCGATCTACTCCCCCGACGGCGACTTCCTCTGGATGCCCAACGCGACCGGCCTCACCCGCTTCCCGGTCGTCGACGGCGGCGCCCTCGGCCCCGGCACCAAGGTCACCCTGCCCACCGTCGACGGCCGCCAGCCGCTCACCGCCGGCCTGGCCTACTCCCCCGACGGCGCGACGTTGTACGCCGCGGTCAACGGCCAGAACACGGTGGCCGCGATCGACCCGGTCCTCGGCACCGTCAAGCGGACCTGGGACGTCGGGATCGCCCCGCGCCAGCTGAGGTTCGTCGGCGAGAGGCTCTACGTCAGCGACGAGGGCGGACGTCGGGCCCGGGCGGGCGACGACACCATCGAGTCCTACGGGACCCAGGTGCCGGCAGACCCCTATCTCGGCACCTCCACCACCGGCCAGGTCAGCGTCATCGACACCACGGACACCGCTGCGCCGGTCGGAACGATCGCGGTCGGGCTGCACCCGACCGCCATGCATGTCCGGGACGGGATCCTCTACGTCGCCAACACCAACGACGACACGGTCTCGGTGATCGACACCAGCAGCGACGAGGTCGTCCAGACGATCTCGACGCAGCCGTGGCAGGGCTCGGACGTCGGCTACGAGCCCGACGCGATCACCTTCCACGACGACCGCCTGCTCGTCAGCCTCGGCCGCGCGAACGCGATCGCGGTCTACAAGCTCGGTGAGAACGCGATCGACCCGGTGAGCTACGTCGGGCTCGTGCCGACCGACTACTACCCCGAGGACGTCTTCTCGGTCGACGACAAGGTCGTCGTCGCCAACCGCCGCGGCATCGACGCCCGGGGTCCGCTGATCACGTTCGACAAGGGCTACGGCACCACGCCGGCAACCGGGCACGGCACCCACGGCACGACCGCCTCGCTGACCCGCTTCGCGCTCCCCTCCGACAGCGACATCCGTGAGACCACCACCCCGACGGTCTTCTCCCAGAACGGCTGGGGCGATGCGGACACCGACGTGAAGCACGCCAAGGGCCGCAAGGCCAAGCCGGTCCCGGTGCCCAGGCGCATCGGCGACCCCTCGACCATCAAGCACGTGTTCATGCTGGTCAAGGAGAACCGCACCTACGACCAGATCCACGGTGACATGCCCGAGGGAAACGGCGACGCCTCGCTGGCCCAGTTCGGCCAGGAGGTCACCCCGAACCTCCACGCCCTGTCCCGCCAGTTCGGTCTCTACGACAACACCTACGACATCGGCACCAACTCGGCCGAGGGGCACAGCTGGATCATGCAGGGCGACAACCCCGAGTACACGGAGTCCAGCGCGGGCGAGTACATCCGCTCCTATGACAGCGAGAACGACGTCCTGGGCCACCAGCGCTCCGGGTTCCTGTGGACCGCGGTCCAGTCGGCCGGTCACACCGCCAGGAACCACGGCGAGTTCATGATCTTCGAGAACAAGCCGTCCGGGGCGACCTGGCAGCAGTACCACTGCGCGGCCACGTCCGTGGAAGGCGGCGGCGACCCGGCCCAGCTCTACGACCCCGCGATCCGGCTGGACACCCACTCGCCGATCCCGTCACTGGACGCGATCTCCGACCACGACGCGCCGATGTTCGACATGCAGATCCCGGACCAGTACCGCTACCAGATCTGGAAGCAGGACTTCGAGAAGAACGGCCCGGCCGACTTCAACATGATGTGGCTCTCGGACGACCACACGGGAGGCCCGGTGTCCGCTCGTTCGAACGTCGCCGGCGGCGACCTCGCGGTCGGCAAGATCGTGGAGACCATCTCGCACAGCAAGTACTGGAAGGACTCGGCCATCTTCGTGGTCGAGGACGACAGCCAGAACGGCCCGGACCACGTCGACGGCCACCGTGCCCCCATCCAGGTGATCAGCCCGTGGGCCGCGCACGGCAAGACCATCTCGACGTACTACTCCCAGATCTCGATGGTGCGCACCATCGAGCAGATCCTCGGTGCCGAACCGCTGAACCAGAAGGTCGCGGCCGCGACGCCGATGTTCGACGCGTTCCAGAAGCGGCCCGACAACACGCCGTACACCGCGTTGCCCAACCGGATCTCCCTCACCGAGAACATCGTGATCCCGCCCGCCTGCGGCCTCGACACACCCACGGGTGCCCGGACAGCCAAGGCGCCGCCCGTGCCCGACAAGTTCGTCTCCTACTCACAGGCGTGGGAGAAGTGGGCGGCGAGGCAGCACCTGAGCGGCAAGAACCCGAAGCCCGACTTCGCAAACCCTGAGCTGATGAACCGCTACACCTGGTACGACGCCCACCACTGGGACCTGTCCTACCCGGGTGACCCGAAGGTCTACCTGCCGAACGAGGTTCCGGGCGCCGCCCTTCCCGGGGCGGATGCCGACTGACCGTCCGGAAATCCGGAGACGCTCGGTCAGGGCCGCGACTAGCCTTGCGGACATGACCGAGCGCGCACTCACCTTCGGCGCGGCCGCCGCGGCGTACGAGCTGCATCGGCCCGACTATCCACCCGAGATCGTGGACCGGGTGCTGGCCCATGCCGAGGGTGACGTGCACACGGCCCTCGAGATCGGCGCCGGCACCGGCAAGGCGACCCGGGTGTTCGCGGCGCGCGGCATCTCGGTCACGGCCACCGATCCCGACGCCCAGATGCTGGCCGAGCTGGGCCGCCGCGTGCCCCGGTCGGTCACGGCACGTCAGAGCACTCTCGAGGGCTACCCGGAGGGCGAGGTCTTCGACCTGGTCTATGCCGCGGCCTCACTCCACTGGACCGATCCCGCCACCCGATTCACCAGGATTTCCCGGTTGCTGCGCCCCGGCGGGGTGTTCGCATGCTTCGGCGGGCCGACCAGGCTGTCCGACCCCGAGGTGCGGGCGGCTGTCCGCGAGGCGAGGAGTCCGGTCCTGTCCGACGACCGGGCCCCCAGGCAGGAGGTCACGCCCGGGCAGGGAGACCTCGAGTGGCCGGGCACCGAGCTGGCCGCGTCACCCATGTTCACCGACGTGGTGGCCGCCGTCGTGCCCCGGCGAGGTGAGGTGGCGGTCGACGACTACCTCGGCTACCTCTCGACGGTGTCGGCGTACCTGATGCTGAGCCGCCAGGACCGGGACGACGTCTTCGCGCGGATCCGCGCCGCCCTGCCGGAGCGGGTCGCGGTCAGCAGCGACCTGCGGATCCACCTGGCCCGCCGGGTCTGACGCCTAGCTGGCACGGGCGGCGGCGAGCGCCTCGTCGGCGTGGACGTTCATGTTCAGCTCGCTGCTGATCACCTTCACGATGCTCCGGTCGCGGCCGATCACGAACGTGGACCGCTTGGCCTTGCCGATCAGTGACCGCTTCACGCCGTACGACGCGGCCACCTCGCCGCCGACGTCGGCCAGGAGCGGGTAGTCGAACCCGTGCTTCGCGGAGAACTCGGCCTGCTTCTCCACCGCATCGGTGCTGATGCCGATGCGCTGCACCCCGGCCTCCGCGAACTCGGCGCCGAGATCGCGGAAGTGGCACGCCTCCTTGGTGCACCCGGCGGTCATCGCCGCCGGGTAGAAGAACAGCACGACGGGGCCGTCCTCGACGAGCGTGCCCAGGCGGCGCACCACGCCGTCCTGGTCGGGCAGCTCGAAGTCGGGGGCGGTCTGGCCGGCGGCAAGGGTCTTCATGGCACAAGTATCCCTAGAGTGAGTGCGTGGACTACGTGGACCCGGGCGACCCTGCTGCCCTCAAGGACCGGACTGCCGACGCCTTCGCGAGTCTCTTCGGACACCCGGCACAGCTGGTGGCCAGGGCGCCCGGGCGACTGAACCTGATCGGCGAGCACACCGACTACAACGGCGGCCGCTGTCTGCCGCTCTCGCTCCCCCACGCGACGTACGCCGCGTCGCGGGCCCGCAGCGACGACACCGTGCGGGTGCACAGCCTCACCCTCGACGACACCTGGACCGGGACCCTCGCTGGTCTCCGGAGCGCCACCGGATGGGCGGCCTACGCCGCTGGGGTGCCCTGGGCCCTCGAGCTCGAGCACGGCGTCGACCTGGTCGTCGACAGCACGGTTCCCCTGGGCAGCGGGCTGTCCAGCTCCGCGGCACTGGCCTGCTCCGTGGCCGTCGCGGTCGATGCGTTGAGCGGGCGCACGCTCGACGACGTACGACGTCGGGAGCTCGCGGAGGCGTGCATGCGTGTCGAGGCCGAGGTCGCGGGCGCCCCGACAGGCGGCATGGACCAGCTGGTGTCGATGCTGGCGCCGGCCGGCGAGGCACTGTGGATCGACTTCGCGGACGGCTCCACGCGGGCGGTCCCGGTGCCCTGGCACGAGGCGGGCCTGGAGCTCCTGGTGATCGACACCGGTGTGCGGCATGCCTTGGGTGACGGGTCGTACGCCGCACGCCGGCGGGAGTGCGACGCCGCGGCGCACCTGCTCGGAGTGACCCACCTCGGGCGAGCGTCCGCAGACCGGTGGTCCGCCCTGCACGACGACGTGCTGCTGCGCCGGGCCCGTCACGTGATCAGCGAGTGCGAGCGCGTGGACACCGCCGACCAGGCCATCGTCGAAGGCGAGTGGGGCGAGCTCGGCGAGGTGCTCGACGCCTCGCACGCCTCACTGGCCCACGACTTCGAGGTCAGCTGCGACGAGCTCGACGTGGCGGTCTCGACGGCCCGGGCCGCGGGTGCGCTCGGTGGCCGGATGATCGGCGGGGGCTTCGGCGGATCGGCGATCGCACTGGTCGACCGCGACCGCCTCGACGACGTGGCGGCAACCGTGGTGGCGGCGTACTCCGCACGCGGCTGGAAGGCCCCGACATTCCTGCGGACCAGCCCGTCGGACCGCGCCGGAGTCATCGGCTGAGCATCGGCCTCACGTCAAGAACTGCAGGTTCGCGCATCAACAGTCGACGGTTCGCGCATCAAGAATCCACGGTTCGCGTCAGAGGCCGGGGGGCGGGGCAAGCCCGGAGTCGCGCAGCTCGAGGTGGGCCAGCGCGCGGATCACAGCCGGGTCGCCCTGCCGCCAGGCACCTGCGGGATCGTCGCTGATCCGGGCCAGCACGTGCAGGGGCTGGTTGGCCAGGGCCCGCAGGGCGAAGAGGTCGATGTCGTGGGTGGAGTCGACGAACCCGCGTCCGGCGGTGGCGTTGCGGATGAAGCGGATCCGCGGCGGCAGGTAGAAGGCGCCCAGGAGCACGCCCGGTCCCAGGCCGAGTGAAAGCCCCAGCTTCCAGGCCAGCACCCTCAGCGAGTGCTCGGTGCGGTCACCCGCGTCGGCCAGCTCCTGGGCCGATGCCTCCGCCTTCAGGAACGGTGAGGCTGCGGCGTCGCCGAGCAACGGGATGGATCCGAGGGACTCGGCCGCCTCCCCCATGTTGTCGGCCAGCGACGTGGCGGCCCGCTGGGTGCGCTCGGTCGGCTTGGTCAGCTCCATCGTGGACTGGAACGTGCTCACCCCCTGCCAGATCCAGAACCCGATCCAGACCACGAAGAAGACGTCGGCGGCGATCTGGCGGGCCCGGCGCGGCCGGTGGTCGGCGTACAGCTTCATGCACGTATCCGATCACATGGGTAGGCGTACTCAGGTGAACTCGGGTAGCGAGGCGGGTACGGCGGGGCCCCGCACTGGGCAGAGTTGTCGTCATGAGCAACCAACTCCCCGCCAAGTCCACCAACGCCTTCTTCCTCCAGGCCGCGATCTCCTTCGGCATCGCCCTGCTGACCATGATCCTGGCGGTCTGCTACCTGCCGGTCGATCCCTGGATCCGCGCGTTCCTCGCCCTGGGCACGCTGTTCCTGACCACCTCGTCGTTCACCCTCGCCAAGTGCGTGCGCGACTCGCAGGAGAACCAGGCCGTCGTGGCCCGCCTCGACCAGGCCCGGGTGGACAAGATCCTCGCCGAGCACGACCCCTTCCGTCCGGCCGTCTGATCGACGCGCCTGACCCATGAACTGCCCCGGCGCGGGGGTCCGGGACAGGGAAGGGCCCCGGTCACCAGGTGGTGGCCGGGGCCCTCTCATGTCCCTGTCAATGGAGACAGGCTTCTGGTCAGCGGGTCACTTGAGCTCGGCGCTCGAGAGTCCCAACAGGCGGCGCGCGACGATCAGCTGCTGGATCTGCTGCGTGCCCTCGAAGATGTCGAGGATCTTCGAGTCGCGCGACCACTTCTCGAGCAGCTCAGTTTCGCTGTAGCCGACACCGGCGGCCAGCTCGACACAGCTGAGGGTGATGTCGGAGCCGACGCGGCCGGCCTTCGCCTTGGCCATCGAGGCCTCCAGCGAGTTGGGCTTGCGGTTGTCGGCCATCCAGGCGGCCTGCATGGTGAGCAGCTGCGCGGCCTCCCAGTCGGCCTCCATCTGCAGGAACTTCGCAGCGGCGGCGGACTGGAGCTGCGCGGGGCGGTCGTAGTCGATCTCGACGCCGGCCTCCTCGAGCAGGCCGCGGGTGAGGTCGAGCGACGCGCGGGCACAGCCCACGGCCATCGCGGCGACCAACGGACGCGTGTTGTCGAAGGTCGCCATCGCGCCGGCGAAGCCCTGCTTCACGTCGACCTCGGGCGAGCCGAGGAGGTTGGCGGCCGGCACCCGGCAGTCGGTGAAGGTGATCACCGCGGTGTCGGAGGCGCGGATGCCGAGCTTGTGCTCGAGGCGCTCGACGTTCATTCCGGGCGTGCCCTTCTCGACCACGAAGGACTTGATCGCGGCCCGACCGAGCGCCTTGTCCAGCGTCGCCCAGACGACCACGCAGTCAGCGCGCTCACCCGAGGTGACGAAGATCTTCTCGCCGTTGAGGACGTACTCGTCGCCGTCCTTGCGGGCAGTCGTCGAGAGGTTCGCGGAGTCGGAGCCGATGCCGGGCTCGGTGATCGCCATCGCCGCCCACGTGCCCTCGAAGCGCTTGAGCTGCTCGTCGTTGGCCACGGAGGCGATCGCGGAGTTGCCCAGGCCCTGGCGGGGCATGGAGAGCAGCAGGCCGGTGTCGCCCCAGCACATCTCGGCCACGGAGAGCACCGAGGCCAGGTTGGCGCCGTTCTTGACGGTCTTGTCGTCGCTGCTCTCGTCACGACGAACGCCGGTCGCGCCGGCGCCCTCGGACGCACCGGACTCGGAGAGCCCGTCGATCATCGCGGCCAGCATGTCGAGTTCCTTGGGGTACTCGTGCTCGCCGAGGTCGTACTTGCGGGAGATGGGGCGCAGCATGTTCATCGCGACCTGGTGGGCCTGGTCGATGAGTGCGCGGTGCTTCTTGGGGGTTTCGAGATTGATCATGGTGTTCTCGCCAAGTCATGAGCCGGAGCTCAGACCAGGACGCCTCCTTCCACGAGGCTGACGGCCCGCAAGTCGCGGTACCAACGCTCCACCGGGTGCTCCTTGACGAAGCCGTGGCCGCCGAGCAGCTGCACGCCGTCGAGGCCGATCTGCATGCCCTTGTCGCCGCAGATCTTGCGGGCCAGGGCGACTTCGCGGGAGAAGTCCTTGCCCTGGGCGGCGCGTGCGGCGGCCTTGTAGGTGACCAGGCGCATCGACTGCAGCTCGATCGCAATGTTGGCCACCATGAACGCGACGCTCTGGCGGTGGCTGATCGGCTCACCGAAGGCGTGACGCTCGTTGACGTACTGGGTCACGTAGTCGAGCACGGCCTGCGCCGTACCGATCGAGAGTGCACACCAGGCCAGCCGCGAGAGCCGGACGGCCTCGAGGTACGTCGACCCGTCGGTCGCGCCCAGGATCGCGTCGGCGGGGACCTTGACGTCCTGCAGGGTGATCTTGGCCAGGCTCGCGGCGCGCACACCCATGGCCGGGTCGCCCTCGACGAGCAGGCCCTCGGCCTTGGACTCGACCAGGAACAGCACGTTCTTGCCGTCAAGCTCGGCGCCGATGATGAAGAGCTCTGCCTGGGCACCGCGCGGCACGAGCGTCTTCACGCCGTTGAGCACGTATCCACCCTCGGCCCTGACGGCCTGGGTCGACGGCTTGAGGACGTCGAAGAGCACCTTCGACTCGTTGAGTGCGAGGGCCGCGGCCGGGACGTCATCACCGGTGAACTCGGGCAGGTAGGTCGACTGCTGCTCGTCGGTGCCCCACAGGGAGAGGGCGGTCGCGACCGCGCCGGGTGCGAGCGCGGCGACGGCCAGGCCCATGTCGCCCTTGGCGAGGGCCTCGGCCACGAGAGTGCCGGCCATCGCCGACCGCTCTTCTGAGATGCCACCGAGCTTCTCGGGGACGCCGAGGATCGGGAGGCCGATCTCGAGGGACGACTTGAGCAAGTCGTCGGGGGCCACGCAGGTCTCGTTGGCCTCGGCGGCCGCGGGACGCAGCGCCTCCGCTGCGAACTCCGAGACCACGTCGACCAGCATCTGCTCGTCGTCGGTAGGAGTCAGGTCGAACACGCCCTGGGCGTTGGCGGCGGGCACGCGGACGCCGTCGGCGCCCTTCTTGCCCTTCTTCGCGAACGCCCGGCCGGCCTGGCCGGCCACCTTGAACCCGCTGCGGGTCACGGTGAACACGGTCTGCTCGGTCTGCTTGCGCAGGCCCATGCGGTCGATGAGCTCGCTCTGGGCGAGCTTGTTGAGCGCGAGGACGGCATAGCCGATCGGGTCGCGCGACTCGCGGTTCGAGAGGCCGTGCTTGCCGCCCGGCGCCACCGCGTTCTTCGTTGCTCTGATCAGGGACATGTAGAAAATGTAACTCGGAGTTACACACCGCGCCACAATTTCGCGGTATGTCCCACGTCACGAGGCGGGAATCTGCGCCTCGGGCTCGCTCTCTACGATGTCCCCATGAGCTCGAACGCCGCCGAACCAGCCGTCCACGCGCCCCACGGGTCGCTCCCGGAAGGCGGGTCCGCGCGACCCATGACCCGGTGGGGAACCCCGGTCATGCACGCGCCGCAACAGCGGGTGACGTCGTACGACGACGACCTCCGCAGCCTGGTCGCCGACATGGTTGCCACGATGTACGCCGCCGACGGCGTGGGCCTGGCCGCCTGCCAGATCGGGGTCGACCTGGCCGTCTTCGTCTTCGACTGTCCCGACGAGAGCGGACGCCGCACGGTGGGCGTGGTCTGCAATCCCGAGGTGACCCTCCCCGAGGGCAAGGACCGCACCCTCGACGTCGCCGAGGAGGGCTGTCTGTCGTTCCCGGGGGCGTTCGTCGAGTGCGCCCGCCCCGACTTCGCGTTCGTGACGGGCACCGGGCTCGACGGCGAGCCGGTCTCCTTCGAGGGTGACGGCCTGCTGGCCCGCTGCCTCCAGCACGAGACCGACCACACGGTCGGCACGGTCTTCGGTGACCGGATCAGCGACCGGAACCGCAAGAAGCTCAAGAAGCAGCACGACAAGCTGGTCGAGGACTACCCGGCCGACTGGCCGGTCGGCGCCAAGCCGGAGTCAGATGCCCAGGAGTCGCCCGCTGGTTGAGGAGGCGCGCCAGCGCCGCCTCGAAACCACCGCGGTCAACCCAGCAGGATCGCGAGCTGGTGGCCGATCCGCTGGAAACCGAGTCGTTGGGCCACGTCCTCCGACGCCGTGTTGCCGACCCGGCAGCGCCACTGCGGGACCAGCGCCTCGTTCTGCGAGACCTGGGCGGCGCGCGCAGCTGCCGCCGCCGCGTAGCCCATGCCGCGCCACTGCGGATCGGTGAGGACGCCGAGCTGGGCCAGGTGCTGGCCCCAGCGTTCGTAACCGGCCACGGCCGCGACCTTGCCGTCGGGTCGTCGGGCGGCGACCCTCGCCGGCATGTCGATCAGCCCGCTCTCGTCCCACTCCTCCTGCGTGCAGTGGTCGCGCAGCATGTCGACGTTCTGCACGGGCCCGACCGCCACCTCGATGCCCGTGGGCACCAGCACCCGCTCGACGTACGACAGGCTCGCGGAGCCGAGCGGCTCGGGCTGCAGTCCGTGGAGGACGGTGAGGACCGCCTCGACGTCGGCGCGATGTTCGGGAGCCAGGGTCTCGAGCCGTTCGATCGCCTCCGGCGTACCGACCGCGACCTGCGCTCCCTCGAGGGTCACGACCACGAGCGAACCCGCGTCGTCGCGGCCGAACGTGTGGCTGCCCGGCTCCGCGAACACCTCGACCGGCACGTCGAACTCCCCCGCCCAGCCGTCCCTGATCTGCTGCAGGGTCGACGCCGCCAGAGAGTGAGTCATCGACTCATCGTGACACGAGGACAAAGTCCGATGATCGGCAACCCTTTGCCGCGCTGTGCCGGACCGGACTCGACGAGCTGCCCCAGCTGCTCAACGTCCCGACCGACGCCCTGCTGCTCCACCGGTTGTGACGCACAACGTCCTGCGTCAGGGTTGTCGCAGCGACCGCAGTGCAGGACGTCCGGCACAACGTCCTGCGTCGGGGTTGTCGCAGCGACCGCAGTGCAGGACGTCCGGCACAACGTCCTGCGTCGGGGTTGTCGCAGCGACCGCAGTGCAGGACGTCCCGGGAGCCTCAGCGGCGGGCGGTGACGTAGCAGGCGACGGCGGTGGCCGCGGCGACGTTGAGCGAGTCGATGCCCTCACGCATCGGGATGATCGCGCGACGGTCCGCCGACTTCTCCCAGCGAGCCGAGAGTCCGTGCCCCTCTCCGCCGAGCACCAGGGCCACCTTCTCGACCCCGGCGACGGCGTCCTCGATCGCGGCGGCGTCGTCGGCCAGGGTCAGCGCGACAGTGGTGAACCCGCGGGCCGACAGGGCCGGCAACGCGTCGTACCAGTCGTCGAGGCGGGTCCACGGAGTGGTGAAGACCGCCCCCATGCCGACCTTGATCGATCGGCGGTAGAGCGGGTCCGCGCAGCGAGGAGCGAGCAGGACCGCGTCGAAGCCGAGCGCCGCACCACTGCGGAAGATCGCTCCGACATTGGTGTGGTCGACGATGTCCTCGAGCACGAGCACCGAGCGGGCACCTTCCAGCACGGCGTCGAGCGTCGGCAACGGCGTACGACGCAGCGAGGCCAGGGCACCACGGTGCACGTGGAAGCCGGTGACCTGCTCGGCGACCCGCTCCTCCATCACGAAGCAGGGCGCGTCGGTCGTCTCGAGGATGTCGGCCAGGCCGTCGAGCCACTTGGGCGCCATGAGGAACGATCTCGGCGCGAAGCCGGCCTCCACCGCACGACGGACGACCTTCTCCCCCTCGGCGAGGAACAGGCCGTTCTCGGTCTCGAGGTGCCTGCGCAGCTGGACGTCGCGCAGGTCGCGGTAGTCCGCCAGCCGCGGGTCGGCCGGGTCGTCGACGTGGTGGAGCTCAGCCACGCCCGTAGTGCTCCGGCCGGGCCACCGCCACGACCTCGCCGATCACGATGATCGCCGGCGGCTTCACCGACTGCGCCTCGATGTCGGCGGCCAGGGTGCCGAGCGTCGAGAGCACGGTGCGCTCCTCCGGCATCGTGCCTTCCATGACCACGGCCACGGGCGTGTCGCTCGCACGGCCGCCCTCGACCAGCGCCGTGGCGATGTGCGGTGCGTTCTGCACGGCCATCAGGAGCACGACCGTGCCCTGCATCTGCGCGACCGCGTCCCAGTTGACCAGCGACTCGGGGTGGCCGGGCGGCAGGTGGCCCGAGATCACGGTGAACTCGTGGGTGACGCCCCGGTGGGTGACCGGGATGCCGGCCCGCGCCGGCACGGCGATCGACGAGGACAGTCCCGGGACGACCGTGACCGGGACACCGGCGGCGTTGCAGGCGATGACCTCCTCGAAGCCACGGCCGAACACGAAGTTGTCGCCGCCCTTGAAGCGGACGACGCGCTTGCCCTCGAGGGCGCGCTCGACGATGACCTTGTTGATGAACTCCTGGCTGGCCGAGCGACCACGTGGCAGCTTGGCCACGTCGATCAGCTCGGTGTCGGGCGACAGCTCGTCGAGCAGCTCGCGCGGGGCGAGCCGGTCGGCCACGACGACGTCGGCCGAGGCCAGCGCGTTGCGTGCGGCCAGGGTGACCAGCTCGGGGTCGCCGGGCCCGCCGCCGACCAGCACGACCCCGGGAGTGCGGTCGTGGTTGGCGGTGATCAGCCCCTCCCGCAGGGCGTGCATGATCTCGTCGCGCACCTGCGCCGACTGGCGCGGCTCGCGGTTGCCGAGCACGGCGACGGTCACGGTGCCGTGGTGACCGGTGGCCGGCGTCCACGCGGTCGCCTCACGGGCGTCGTCGCTGCGCACGCAGAAGATGCGGCGTTCCTCGGCGGCGGCAGCCACGGCCGCGTTGGTCTCGGCGTCGTCGGTCGCCGCGATGGCGTACCACGCCTCGTCCAGGTCGGACTCCACGAAGCCGCGCAGCTCGATGGTGATCTCGGCACCGAGGCCCTCGATGGCCGGGGTGACCTCGGGCGAGACGAGGTGCACGTCGGCACCCGCGGCGATCAGCGCGGGAACCCGCCGCTGGGCCACGTGCCCGCCGCCGACCACGACCACCTTGCGGCCGGCCAGCCGCAGACCCGAGGGGTAGGGGACGAAGTCGCTCATCATGCGTCCTTGTTCGCCACACCGGCGGAGTCGAAGGTGGCCATCTCGTCGAGGATCAACGCGGCCGAGCGCACCAGCGGGAACGCCAGTGCGGCACCGCTTCCCTCGCCGAGGCGCAGGTCGAGGTCGACCAGAGGGCGCAGGCCGAGCTTCTCGAGCGCGGTGCGGTGACCGGGCTCGACGCTGCGGTGGCCGGCCAGGCAGTAGCCGATGGAGTCGGCCGAGAGCGCCTGGGCGACCAGGGCTGCGGAGCCGGCGATGACGCCGTCGAGGATCACCGGGAGCCGGCGGGCGGCGGCGCCCAGGATGAAGCCGACCAGACCGGCGTGCTCGAGGCCGCCGACCTCCGCCAGCACGTCGACCGGGTCCGCGTCGGCGGACAACCGGGCGACCGCGTCGGCGACGACACGGGTCTTGAGGGCCAGCGTCTCGTCATCGATGCCGGTGCCGCGACCGGTGACCACCTCGGCCGGGGTGCCGGTCAGGGCGGCGAGCAGGCAGGCCGACGGCGTCGTGTTCCCGATGCCCATGTCACCGGTGAGCAGCACGTCGTGCCCGGCGTCGGCCAGCAGGTTGGCGACCTCGATGCCCACCGAGATGGCCTGCTCAGCCTCGTCGCGGGTCATCGCCGGGCCGACGCTGAGGTCCCCGGTGCCGCGGCGTACGTTGCGGGCCAGCACGACCTCGTCGCCGGCGATCTCGGAGGCGACACCGACGTCGACGACGCGTACGACGGCACCGCAGGCGCGGGCCAGGACGTTGACCGCGGCTCCGCCGGCGCGGAAGTTCTCGACCATCCCGACCGTGACCTCCTGCGGCCACGGCGAGACACCCTGGGCCAGGACTCCGTGGTCACCGGCGAAGACGGCCACCGCGGGTGCGGCCGGGGCGGGCGGTGGGCAGGTGCCTGCGATCCCCGCCAGCTGGATCGAGACCTCCTCGAGCACGCCGAGTGCACCGGCCGGCTTGGTGAGCTGGGCCTGGCGGTCGCGGGCCTGCTGCGCGGCCTCGGCCGACGGCGGGCGGATCGCGGCGAGGGTGGAGTCGATGAGTGTCCGTGGGGAGTTCACCGGGCCATTCTTATGGATTCCCGGACATCGCGCTGACCCGGCGGGTCGCCTTCCACGTGGCGGACTGGGCTGTCGTACTAAGTTCGGGGCATGAGCATCGAACGCCCCGTGACCCCGAACCCCTACGACCTGCTGCCGCAGACCGCGTCCTTCGCGCTCACCAGTGCCGACGTCACCGACGGCCAGCCGCTGAAGGACGACCAGGTCGCTGCCCACGGCAACACCTCGCCACAGTTGGCCTGGAGCGGTGCCCCGGAGGGCACGAAGTCCTTCGTGGTGACCTGCTTCGACCCGGACGCACCGACGCCGAGCGGCTTCTGGCACTGGGTGCTGGTCGACGTGCCGGCCGACGTCACGGCCCTCGACGCCGGCGCCGCGTCCGGTGACCTGCCGGGCAACGCCTTCCACGTGCGCAACGACGCGGGCGACGCCGGGTTCATGGGTGCCGCGCCGCCCGAGGGCGACCAGGTACACCGCTACTACTTCGTGGTGCACGCGGTCGGCGAGGAGTCCCTGGGCGTCGACGCCGACGCCTCACCCGCCGTCGTCTCGTTCAACCTGGCCTTCAAGACGCTGGGTCGGGCGATCGTCCACGGCACCTACCAGCACTGACGACGGCTCGTCAGGACTGACGCTGCAGCTCGTGGAGCCGCGCCCGAGGCGTGAACCCGAAGTCGGCGTTCGTGCGCTGCATCGCGTGGTTGTCGGGCTCGGTCCACGTGTGGATCGCCCGGCGCTCGGGGTGCTCCCGGCGAACGACCTCGAGGGTGGCCAGCTTCAACGCGGTGCCGAGGCGGTGGCCCCGGTGCTCCGGCATGACCAGGGTGTCGTCCTGGAGCACGAGGTCACCGCCGCGCGGCAGCACCAGCATGGAGTAGCCACCCATCACGCCGTCGTCGCGGCGCCGGGCTGCGGCCACGATCGGGATCCAGCCCTGCGCAAGGCGTGACTCGCCGGTGCGCAACCGCTCCTCGTCGAAGACGACGGCCTCGATGTCCATCTCGCCGGTCGGCACGTCGTTGGCCATCTGGGTACGCATCGCGCAGAACTGGGCGACGTGCTCGTCGGGGCACCGCTCACCCCAGAGCACGATCTCGTACGCCGACCCGGCGCCCGCAGCGGCCGCCTCCAGGTGGGAGACGTCGGCCGGCAGGTCGAGGACGAGGTGGTCCTCCTGGTGGACGCTCTCGAACCCGAAGGTGCGGCCGAACCGCACACCCGGGCTGTCCTCGAAGGCAACGCCCCGAGGAACGTGCATCTCCACGCACGAGGTCGTGCGCCCGTGCTCGGCGCAGATCTCCTCGACGCGGGCGAAGAGCGCGCGGCCCACGCCCGCCCGCCGAGCGTGCGGTCGCACCGCGAGCTCGACATCGGCGAGGTGCGTGTTGTCCTTGAGCGGCAGGCCGACCTCCGCGGTGCCGACCCAGGCACCGTCCGTCACGGCTGCCAGCCGGACGGCGCGCCGGTAGGGGTTGTCGGCCTGAATCACGGACTTCTCGAACGACTCGTAAGTGCGCTCCCAGCCGTCGGGCAGGTCATGGTGGACCACCTCCTGCTCGACGGCGAAGAACTCCCGCCGGGCGGCGACGTTGCGGACGTCGATCTCGATGATCTCCATGCCCGCCACACAATCGGTCACGCTGGCGTCACGCAACCAGTTTGTTCAATGGGCCGAGCGTTCAATGGGCCGAGCGTTCAATCGGCCGAGCGTTCAATGGGCCGAGCGTTCAGCGGCCGGCGTACTCCCCCGGCGGGACACCGACGAGGTCGGTGAACTCGCGGGTGAAGTGGGCCTGGTCGAACCATCCGAGGCGGGCGGACAGGTCGGCCAGGTCGGCGTACTCCCCCGCATCGATCAAGGTGACCGCGTCGTGCAGGCGGTAGCGGCGCAGCACCCACTTGGGCCCGACACCGACGTAGCGCCGGAACAGCCGCTGCAGGGTGCGCACCGAGACGTGGAAGCGCTCGGCCACCTGCTCGACGGTGACCAGCGACGAGTCGGCGACCAGACCGGCCACGATGGCGATCACCCGGTCGTACGCCGGATCGGGGCCGGGCAGTCGCTCGAGCAGGAAGGCGTCCATGACCTTGGCCCGCACCGCGTCGGAGCTCTCGCCCAGCACGTCGCGCAGCAGGTCGTCGGCGGCAGCACCGAAGACGGCCCGCAGGGACTCCACCCGGTCGGTCCACCCACCGACGTCGTCACCCGTCCACGCGCCGAACCCACCGGGGCGGAACTTGATGCCGAACGAGCGCCCCTCGCCGGACAGCGGTATCGAGAACCTGCGGGTGACCACCCCGTGCACCAGGGCGGCGGGCATCTCCAGCCCGTGGTGCGGCGTCGTGCCGGACTCGACGGTGACGTGGACGGCCGGGTGCGGCACGACCTCCGAGAGGTAGGTCGTCCCGGCGGGCAGGTTCCACGCGACGGTCCAGTAGTGCTCGATCCACGGGTCCAGTCGTGGGTCCGGCGTGGGCCGCGACAGGTCGGCGTACCGCGCGAACTGGTCGGGCCTCAGGATGCCCGCATGGGTCGACGTGGCCGGACGACGCGCATCGGGTGGGAGGCCGCGGCGACCTGTCGCGTTTTTCCAAGAGCCCATGGCCCCAGCCTAGGGAGCATGGGTGACATGACCACCGAACAGAAGACCCCGACCGTCGACCCGATCCCCGCCGGCTACACCAGCCTCACGCCGTACTTCTGCTGCCAGGGCGCAGCGGAGGCGATCGACTTCTACACCGCCGTGCTCGGCGCGACCGTCATCAGCCGCATGGAGGCACCCGACGGCACGATCGCGCACGCCGAGCTCGAGGTGGCGAACGGCCGCATGCAGCTCAGCGACCCCGCACCCGACCACAACCTGGCCGCCCCCGACGGCGGTGACGTGGTCAGCCGAAGCACCGTCTTCTACTGCCCCGACGTCGACGCGGTGTACGCCGCCGCGATCGACGCCGGCGCGAAGTCGTACGGCGAGCCCGACACCTTCGTGACCGGCGACCGCTACGCCGCGTTCCTCGACCCGTTCGGCCACCGCTGGGCCGTGATGACCCGGGTCGAGGACGTCGACCCGGACGAGGCCGAGCGACGGGTCAATGCGTGGCTCGAGGAAGAGAGCCGCTGACCCGAACTCGGCCTGTCCCAACTCGGCCTCAGCGTGAGACTGCGGCCAGCATCGACGCGAAGTCCGGGGTGTCCTCGGGGTTGTCGATGGTCACCTTGACCGGTCGGGTGGCACGCGTCGGCTGACCGGCGCCGAGCAACGCCACCAGCTGGTTGGCGGCCTTGCGGACCCGAGTGTCGAGCGCGCCGCCGGCGGTGCTGCCGAAGTCCTCACTCGCGGCGAACACCGCGGTGGGCACGACGACCGCCTTGAGGTAGGCGAACAACGGCCGTAGCGCGTGCTCGAGCACCAGGGAGTGCCGGGCTGTCCCGGCAGTCGCTGCGACCAGCACCGGCGTGCCTTCCAGCGCATCGTTGTCAACGGCGTCGAAGAACATCTTGAACAGGCCGCTGTACGACGCGGTGAACACCGGGGTGACCGCGATCAGGGCGTCGGCCCGCGACACCGAGGCCAGGGCCTCCTCGAGGTCACCGGTGGCGAACCCGGTCAGCATGAAGTCGGCCAGGGCGTGGGCCAGCGGGCGCAGCTCGATCACGTCGAGCACCACCTCGTGGCCGCGCTCGGTGAGCAGTCGCACCGACTCGTCGGCGAGCCGGTCGGCCAGCAGGCGGGTCGACGACGGGTCGCTGAGACCGGCGGAGACGACAGCGATCTTGAGGGTCATGCGGACACCTCCTCGGGTGACTTGCCGGTGACGTCGTCAGCGGCGTGGACGGTGGTGGACTCGCGCGGGCCGCCGGCGGCAGCCACGAGGGACTCGTGGGTCGGGGCGTCGGGCACGTGGGCCGGCTTGAGGGCGGCGAACTCCTTGCGCAGGACCGGCACGACCTCCTCGCCGAGGATGTCGAGCTGCTCCAGAACGGTCTTCAGCGGCAGGCCGGCGTGGTCCAGCAGCCACAGCTGGCGCTGGTAGTCGCCGACGTATTCGCGGAAGCCGAGGGTCTGCTCGATGACCTGCTGCGGCGAACCCACCAACAGGGGCGTCTGCTGCATGAAGTCCTCGAGCGAAGGGCCGTGGCCGTAGACCGGGGCGCGGTCGAAGTAGGGCCGGAACTCGTTGATCGCGTCCTGGCTGTTCTTCCGCATGAAGACCTGGCCGCCGAGCCCGACGATCGCCTGGTCGGCGGTGCCGTGGCCGTAGTGCTCGAAGCGCTGGCGGTAGAACCGCACCATCTTGGCGGCGTGCGAGGACGGCCAGAAAATGTGGTTGTGGAAGTAGCCGTCGCCGTAGTACGCGGCCTGCTCGGCGATCTCGGGAGACCGGATCGAGCCGTGCCACACGAACGGCGCGACGCCGTCGAGCGGGCGTGGGCTGGAGGTGAAGCCCTGCAGCGGGGTGCGGCGCTTTCCCTCCCAGTCGACCGACTCCTCGCGCCACAGCTTGTGCAGCAACGCGTAGTTCTCGACCGCCAGCGGGATGCCGTCGCGGATGTCCTTGCCGAACCACGGGTAGACCGGGCCGGTGTTGCCGCGGCCCATCATCAGGTCGACGCGGCCCTCGGCCAGGTGCTGCAGGTAGCCGTAGTCCTCGGCGATCCGCACCGGGTCGTTGGTGGTGATCAGCGTGGTCGACGTGGAGAGCACGATGCGCTCGGTCTGGGCCGCGATGTTGGCCAGGAGGACGGTCGGGTTCGCGGGCGCCACGAAGGGCGGGTTGTGGTGCTCGCCGGTGGCGAACACGTCGAGGCCGACCTCTTCGGCCTTCTTCGCGATGGCGACCGTGGCCTTGATCCGCTCGTGCTCGGTCGGGGTGTGACCGGTCGTCGGGTCGGTGGTCACGTCGCCGACGGTGAAGATACCGAACTGCATCACAGGCTCCTCAAGTAGTTGAATATGCAATCACATGGTCCAACCGGAGTGGCCGGACGGATATTCCCACGCGGAACCAGTCGAGCGACACGGCCGTCGTACTGGCATGAAGAGCTTCCTGATGGCCGCGATGACCGTGTTCCTCCTGGCCGGCTGCGGCACCGGCGACGACACCGCCGGTGCGGATCCCGACCAGGACCCCACCGCGACGCCGACCGACGGCATCACCGAGGTGAGCACGCCGGAGACGCGCCTGCTCGACGCCAGGGAGGACTGGAAGAACGCCGGCATCGACCACTACCGCTGGCGTTATGAACAGCTCTGCTTCTGTCCCCCGCTCGACATGCGGATCGAGGTGCAGGGCGACGCGATGGTCGACGCCACCAACCTGGCCGCGCCCAAGGCCGAGGCGGCGCCCGAGATCGTCACCATGGAGGACCTCTTCGACCAGGTCGAGACCGCACTCCGCGACTCCGCCACGGTCCGGGTGACCTACGACCCGGAGACCGGCGCCGTGCGCTCACTCGAGGTGGACCACATCACGAACGCGGTCGACGACGAGTACACGATCAAAGTGGTTGGCGTGACACCTCGCTAGGTGAAAGGATCCGGGGTCGCCCACGACTGCCCGGAGGTCACATGCTGTACGTCGCCATCGCGACGCGTGCCTTCCGGCGCTACTCCACCTACGTCCTGGCGACGGCAGCGGGCATCTTCACCAACTGCGTCTTCGGGATCATCAGCTGTTTCGTCTACATGGCGGTCTGGGAGCAGCGTCCCGACGCCGGCGGCTACGACGTCACCGATGCGCTGACCTACGTGTGGCTCGGGCAGGCCATGCTGATGACCGTCGGCATGTTCGGCGGCGGCTCCCCCGACGACCTCGCCGACCGGATTCGCAGCGGCGACGTGGTGATCGACTTCTATCGTCCGGTCGGCCTGCTCGGCTGGTATCTCGCGGCCGACCTCGGGCGAGCGGCGTACCACCTGCTGACCCGCGGAGTCGGACCCGCGATCGTGGGTGCCCTGCTCTTCGACCTGCGGTTTCCCGGCGGGCCGTTCGCCTGGGTCGCCTTCATGCTGGCGGTGCTGCTGGCGGTGGTCGTGAGCTTCGCGATGCGCATGCTGGTGGCGATCACGTCGTTCTGGCTCTTCGACGAGGCCGGCCCGCGCACGGTGCTCATCGTGATGAACTCCTTCTTCACCGGCCTGACCGTGCCACTCGTCCTGTTCCCCGGTGCGCTGCGCGACCTGGCGATGGCGATGCCCTGGGCCGCCATGCTGCAGATCCCGGCAGACATCTGGCTCGGCCAGCGGGCCGGTGCCGAGGTGTGGCTGGGCCTCGGCTTCGCGGCCGCCTGGAGTGCCGTGCTGATGCTGGCCTGCCTGGTGCTGCTGCGGGTGGCCGAACGCCGGGTGGTGGTCCAGGGTGGTTGACAGTACGCACGTCGTCGACGGGTGGACCGGGTACTGGCGGATCGCTGCCATGTGGGTGCGCGCCTCGATGACCTATCGGGTGTCGTTCTGGATGATGACCGTCGCCGGCTTCGTCATCGGGGCGCTCGACTTCATCGGCATCTGGATCCTCTTCCACACCATCGACTCCATGGGCGGGTTCAGCCTGCGGGAGGTCGCCTTCCTCTACGGGGCGACGGGGATCGGGCTGGCGTTCGCCGACATGTTCGTGGGCCGCATCGAGAGACTCGGCCAGATGATCCGCATGGGTGATCTCGACACGATGATGGTGCGCCCCGTGCCCTTGTTGGCACAGGTCTGCTCCAACGAGTTCGCCCTGCGTCGACTGTCCCGGATCCTGCTCTGCACGATCGTCACGGGCTGGGCGAGCCTGTACGTCGAGTGGACGCCGATGCGCCTCCTGGTCATGGCCGGCATGCTGACCGGCGGGGCGGCGATCTTCTGCTCGATCTTCGTCATGCTCGCCTGCATCCAGTTCCTGACTGCCGACGGCGTCGAGTTCGCGAATGCCTTCACCTACGGGGGAAACACCATCACCCAGTACCCGTTGGCGATCTTCCCCGGCGAGGTGGTCAAGGCACTGACCTTCGTGCTGCCACTCGCCTTCGTGAACTGGTATCCCGCGCTGTTCATCCTCGGTCGCGACGACCCGTTCGGGATGCCCCAGTGGTTCCAGTTCCTGAGCCTCGTCGTGGGTGCGGCGATGCTCTGGCTGACCACGTTCGTGTGGCGCTTCGGCGTCCGCCACTACCGCTCGACGGGAAGCTGAGATGTCTCTGATCGAAGTCCGCGAACTGGGCCGCACGTTCACCGTGCGCAAGAAGGCCGGCCGGCTGCGGCGTACCAGCCATGACGTCGAGGCCGTGCGTGACCTGTCGTTCTCGATCGACGCGGGCGAGATGGTCGGCTACATCGGCCCGAACGGGGCCGGCAAGTCGACCACGATCAAGATGCTGACCGGCATCCTGGTGCCGTCGTCCGGCTCGATCAGCGTGGCCGGGCTCGACCCGTCCCGACGCCGCACCGAGCTGGCCCGGCGCATCGGCGTGGTCTTCGGGCAGCGCACCACCCTGTGGTGGGACCTGCCACTGCGTGACTCCTTCGACCTGCTGCAGAAGATCTATCGCACGGACCCGGCACGGCACCGCGAGAACCTCGACGAGTTCCTCGAGCTGCTCGACCTCCACGACCTGCTCGACACTCCGGTGCGCCAGCTCTCACTCGGCCAGCGGATGCGTGGCGACATCGTGGCCGCGCTGCTGCACGACCCCGAGATCCTCTATCTCGACGAGCCGACCATCGGCCTCGACGTGATCAGCAAGGGCCGCCTGCGCGAGTTCCTGCGCGCCCTCAACGAGCGCCGCGGCACGACCCTGCTGCTGACCACGCACGACCTCCAGGACATCGAGGCGCTCTGCGACCGCGTGATCGTGATCGACCACGGCACCGCCGTCTTCGACGTAAGCCTGGCCGGGCTGCACCAGCGCGGCGGGTCACGGCGGACCCTGGTGGTCGACCTGGTCGACGAGGCGCCACCGATCGCGATCGACGGCGCCGAGGTGGTCAGGGTCGAGGGCCCGCGGCAGTGGCTGGCGTTCCCCACCGAGGCCAGCGCGGCACCGATCGTGGCCGCCGTCGCTGCGGCGTACGACGTGGCCGACCTGTCCCTGCGCGAGCCGGACATCGAGGACGTCATCCGCACGATCTACGCCGGTGCAGGGAGAATGAGCCCATGACAGAGCTGACCCCTGAGCAGACCGAACGAGTGCTGGCCCTGGCCAGGGACCTGGCCCGCGCCGGCGAGACAACGCAGCTCCTGGAGTTCCTCGACCACGGCCTCCCGGTCGACGCGACCGACGCCGGGGGCAACACATTGCTGATGCTGGCCGCCTATCACGGTCACGCGGCCACGGTGTCGGCACTGGTCGAACGAGGCGCCGACGTCGACCAGCGCAATGACCGTGACCAGTCCCCGGTCGCCGGCGCGCTGTTCAAGGGGGCCGACGACGTGGTGGCCGTACTGGTCGCGGCCGGCGCCGACCTCGATGCCGGTACGCCGACCGCCCGCGCGGCCGCCGAACTGTTCGGCCGCACCCACCTGCTCTGAAATCAGGTACTCCCTGACGTTTCGGTCCGAGGGACCGAAACGTCAGGGAGTATCGCTGGGTCAGGCGGGGGTGTTGTCCGGGTTGGGGTCACTGTCGCCGAGGTTGCCGGCCTTCAGCGCCTCGATCGCCTTGCGGACACCTTCGCCGTACGCCGGGTCGGCCAGCGTGCAGTGCTCGATGTGCTTCTCGACCGACGTCTCGGATGCACCGTCGATGGCGCGGGCCGTGTTCTCGAAGAGCACCTGCTGCTGCTCGGCACTCATCAGGCGGAACAGGTCACCGGGCTGCTCGAAGTAGTTGTCGTCGTCCTCGCGGAAGTTGAACCGGTCGGCAGTCGACCCGATCGCCTGTGCGGGGTCGGCGTACGCCGGCTGTTCCTGCCAGCGCCCGAAGTTGTTCGGCTCGATGCCGGGCACGCCACCCTGGTTGCCGTCGACGCGCATGGTGCCGTCGCGGTGGTAGGTGTTCAGGCCGGGCGCGCCCTTGGGGAAGTTCACCGGGATCTGGTGGTGGTTGACCCCGAGGCGGTAGCGCGCCGCGTCACCGTAGGAGAACAGGCGGCCCTGGAGCATGCGGTCGGGCGAGAAGCTGATGCCGGGCACCAGGTTGGCCGGGGTGAAGGCGGCCTGCTCGACGTCGGCGAAGTAGTTCTCCGGGTTGCGGTTGAGCTCCCACTCGCCGACCTCGATCAGCGGGTAGTCCTTCTTCGACCAGACCTTGGTGAGGTCGAAGGGGTGGAAGCGGTAGTTCTCCGCGTCGGCCTCGGGCATCACCTGGATGAAGAACTTCCACTTCGGGAAGTCGCCCTTCTCGATGGACTCGTAGAGGTCGCGCTGGCTGGACTCGCGGTCGTCGCCGACCAGCTTGGCGGCTTCCTCGTCGGTGAGGTTCTCGATGCCCTGCTGGGTGCGGAAGTGGAACTTCACCCAGAACCGCTCGCCCTCGGCGTTGATGAACGAGAAGGTGTGCGAGCCGAAGCCGTGCATGTGGCGGTAGGACTTCGGGATGCCGCGGTCCGACATCACGATGGTGACCTGGTGCAGCGCCTCAGGCAGGTTGGTCCAGAAGCCCCAGTTGTTCTCCGCGTCGCGCAGGTTGGTGCGCGGGTCGCGCTTGACGGCGCGGTTCAGGTCGGGGAACTTCAGCGGGTCGCGGAAGAAGAAGACCGGTGTGTTGTTGCCGACGACGTCCCAGTTGCCCTCCTCGGTGTAGAAGCGCAGGGCGAAGCCGCGGATGTCGCGCTCGGCGTCGGCCGCACCGCGCTCTCCGGCCACGGTGGAGAAGCGGGCGAACATCTCGCACTCGTTGCCGACCTTGTTGAAGATCGCGGCCTTGGTGTACTTCGAGATGTCGTGGGTGATGCGGAGGGTGCCGTAGGCACCCGAGCCCTTGGCGTGCATGCGGCGCTCCGGGATGACCTCGCGGTCGAAGTGCGCCAGCTTCTCCAGGAACCAGAGGTCCTGGAGCAGCATCGGGCCGCGCGGACCCGCCGTGAGGCTGTCCTGGTTGTTGGTGACCGGTGCGCCGGCCGCCGTGGTCAACGGCTTGGTGTTGTCGTCAGACACTGCGTGCTCCTTCGGTGGGGTGTCGGGTGGACGAGCAGCTGGGGCACAGGCCCCAGTAGGTCACTTCGGCCTCGTCGATGACGAAGCCATGGGTCTCGACGGCGTGCAGGCACGGCGCGTCTCCGACCGCGCAGTCGACGTCGGCGATGTCGCCGCAGGTGCGGCACACGAGGTGGTGGTGGTTGTCCCCGACTCGCACCTCGAACCGGGCCGGCGAACCAGCAGGCTCGATGCGGCGCACCAGGCCGGCGTCGGACAGCACCCTGAGCACGTCGTACACGGCCTGTGTGGAGACCGAACCGATGTCCTCGCGGGCGACGCGTGCGACGGTGTCCACGTCTGCGTGCGGGTGTCGGGTGAGCGCCTCGAGGACGGCGATCCGCGGCCGCGTCACACGCAGGGACTTCTCCCGCAGCATGACGGTGGGATCGGTGCGGGGCATGCCAGCACTCAACCACCTTTTCTGGAACTATTCAAGAATTGAGCGGTCAGGGCGAGTCTCCTTGCCACGACTGCAAGAATCACCGGCATGAGCGAGGTCGAGACCGACGTCCTGGGGGCGCCGTACACGCAGGAGACCATCGAGCTCCCCGACGACTCCGAGGGCGCCGTGGTGGCCACCCTGGTGCACCGCCCGGCCGACACCCCGACCGCGAAGGCCGTGCTGCACGTGCACGGGTTCGCCGACTACTTCTTCCAGACCGAGTACGCCGAGTGGTGGACCTCCCGCGGCTACGACTTCTACGCCCTCGACCTGCGCAAGTACGGCCGCTCGATCCGGCAGCACCAGACGGTCAACTACGTCGAGGACCTGCGCGAGTACTTCCCCGACCTCGACGCTGCCTGGGCCCGCATCAGCGGCCGCGACGGCCACGACCACGTGGTGCTCACCGCGCACTCCACGGGCGGGCTGACGGTGCCGTTGTGGGCCAACGACCGCCGACCCGAGCTGGCGGGCATGGTGCTGAACTCCCCCTGGTTCGACATGCAGGGCGCCTGGTGGACCCGCACCATCGGTACGACGGTGATCAAGCAGGTCGGGGCCCGCACACCCAAGCGGGTGATCCCCCGCCCGGTCTCGGGGTTCTACACCCGCAGCCTGCACCGTGACCTGGAGGGCGAGTTCGACTTCGACCTGTCCTGGAAGCCGGTGGAGTCGCAGCCCGTGTACGCCGGGTGGCTGCGCGCCGTGCGCAACGGCCACTCCGAGCTCCACGCCGGCATCGAGGTCGGCTGCCCCTCGCTGGTGCTCTCCAGTGCCCGCAGCGCGGCACCGGAGTCGATGGACGACTCGGTGCACCGCCACGACATCGTGCTCGACGTCAACCAGATCCGGCGCTGGGCGCCGTCACTCGGGCGTCACGTCACCAGCATCGCGGTCGAGGACGCGCGCCACGACGTCGTGCTGTCCCTGCCCGAGGTGCGGAAGAAGGTGTACGCCGAGATGGACACCTGGCTGACGGCGTACGTCGACGCTCGCTAGTCTCCGGGACATGAACCCCATCACCGGTCTCAACCTCGCCCGCATCGTCCTCGGCGCCGTCGCGCTGGTCTCCCCCGCACTGGCCGCGAAGATCTTCCGGCTCGACCCGGGGGCGAACCCGCAGCTCGGTTACATGAGCCGGATGTTCGGGGCCCGAGAGGTCGCCCTCGGCGCGGTCACGCTCGCTGCCTCGGGCACCACCCAGCGCAACCTCGTCCTGGTCGGGATGGCCGTCGACGCCACCGACGCGTTCTCCGGCACCGCCGCCGGGATCGACGGCTCGGTCACCAAGGCCACCAGCGGCTTCCTGACCCTGCCCGCGGTCGGTGCCGTCGTTGCCGGCGCGGCCGCACTCGTGATGGCCCGCCGCTGACCCGCCCGCCGGTGGCGGGTCAGACCAGGAAGAAGATCAGCGCGACGACCCCGACCACGACGATGAACGCACGCAGGGCGAGCGGCGGCAGACGGCGACCGTAGATCGCACCGAGCTGCCCGCCGACCACGGCCCCCGTCGCGATCAGCGCCACCACCAGCCAGTCGACGTCGGCGACGACAGCGAAGATCACGCCCGCGACGAGGTTGACCAGCCCGGCGAGCACGTTCTTGGTGCCGTTGAGCCGCTGGAGGGTCTCGTCGATGCCGATGCCCATCACGGCCATCAGCAGCACGCCCTGGGCCGCGCCGAAGTAGCCGCCGTACACGCCGCCGAGCAGGACCAGTGGCCACACCCACCACGCGCCGTTGGCCGGCAGGCCGCCCGCGGCCTCGTGCCGCTTGGCCACCCATGCCGAGATGCGCGGCTGGAAGACCACCAGGAGGCAGCCGACCACGATCAGGACCGGGACGATCGCCTCGAACGCCCCCGAGGGCAGCTCGAGCAGCAGCACCGCCCCGATGACGCCGCCGATCAGCGAGGCGACGGAGAGCCTCAGGATGCGGGCCCGTTGGCCGACCAGCTCACGCCGGTAGCCGATCGCCCCGGAGATCGAGCCGGGCACGAGGCCGATGGTGTTGGAGACGTTGGCGGTGACCGGGGGTACGCCGAACGCGAGGAGGGTCGGGAACGTGATCAGCGTTCCCGACCCCACCACGGTGTTGATGGTGCCGGCGGCCAGGCCTGCGAGCAGGACGGCCGCGGCTTCGAGCAGTGTCACGGCGCCGGAGGCACCTCTTGGTCGAGTGCCGGAGGCACCTCGGGGTCAGCCGGTGCGGCCGGCGTCTCAGGAGTCACCGCTGCGGCGGCCGAGTCCTTGCCGATGGCCGCGCCCTTGGCCTCGGCGATGGCCTGCTCGACCGCGGCGTGCGTGCTCGACAGGGTCGGGTCGGCCGGGTCGGGGATGTTCGGCTCGCTGGATCCCATGTCGACACGCACACGCGGCCCGTCGACGTCCTTCGGGATTCCGCTGAGCTCGGTCATCGTCGAGCCGAGGCCCTCGAGCGCCTTGCCGATCTCGGATGGGACGATCCAGACCTTGTTGGCGTCGCCCTCCGCGATCTTCGGCATCATCTGGAGGTACTGGTAGGCCAGCAGCGACTGGTCGGGCCGGCCGTCGTGGATCGCCTGGAAGACGGTCTGGATGGCCTGTCCCTCACCCTGGGCACGCAGGATCTGAGACTCCCGGTCGGCCTGGGCGCGCAGGATCAGCGACTCCCGGTCACCTTCGGCGGAGAGGATCGCGGACTGCTTGGAACCCTCGGCGGTCAGGATCGCGGCCTGGCGCTGACCCTCGGCGGTGAGGATGACGGCACGCTTCTCGCGGTCGGCACGCATCTGCTTCTCCATCGAGTCCTTGATGGAGGGCGGCGGGTCGATGCCCTTGAGCTCGACACGGTTGACCCGGATGCCCCACTTGCCGGTGGCCTCGTCGAGCACGCCACGCAGACGGCTGTTGATCGCGTCGCGGCTGGTGAGGGTCTCCTCGAGGTCCATGCCACCGACGATGTTGCGCAGGGTGGTCATGGTCAGCTGCTCGACGGCCTGGATGTAGTTGGCGATCTCGTACGTCGCGGCGACCGGGTCGGTGACCTGGAAGTAGATGACGGTGTCGATCGAGACGACCAGGTTGTCTTCGGTGATCACCGGCTGCGGCGGGAACGACACGACCTGCTCGCGCAGGTCGATCATGTAGCGCACCTTGTCGATGAACGGCACGACGATGTTGAGGCCTGCGGGCAGCGAGCCCTTGTACTTGCCGAAGCGTTCGACGATGCCGGCACGCGCCTGCGGAACGATCCGCACGGTCTTGGCGAGTACGACGACGACGAACAGCAGCAGCAGTAGCAGCAGGACGAGAACTGCGGTCATCTGCTCTTCCTTTCCCCGGACGGAAGATCCGTCACTCTTTCGTGAAGCAGGTCTGGTGGTTCAGGTGCGTGGTGGAGCAGATGCCGGCAGAGCCTTCAGGGCTCCAGTCGCGGCACCGGGTGGACGTAGGCCGTGGCGCCCTTGATCTGGAGCACCTCCACCGTCTCTCCGGCCTCGATGACGATCGACTCGTCGTAGGGCCGGGCGGTCCATTCCTCACCCGAGAGCTTGATGCGGCCGGCGTCCTGGTCGCTGATCCGGGCCAGGACGACGCCGTGGTGGCCGACCAGCTTGCCGTGGCCCAGCGAGAGTTCCGGGCCGGCGTGCAGCTTCTTGAGGGCACTGGGGCGCACGAGGGCCAAGGCGGCGACCGAGGCACCGGCGAACAGCAGGACGGTCAGCTCGAACGGCGCGCCGAGCAACGCGGCGACCATCGCGACCCCGGCACCGGTGGCGAGCATGAGCAGGATGAGGTCCATGCTGAACAGCTCGGCCACGCCGAGCAGGATGGTGAGACCCAACCAGGTCTCCCATGCGTGTTCGCGCAACCAGTCCATGACGAAACCCTAGCCCGCGTGTCGGCGCGATCGGCGCCGGGCGGCGTACCGGCCGTCTTCGTGACCCAACTGCAACGGCATCCCGAAGGTGGCGCTGAGCATCTCCTCGGTGATCACCCGCTCCACGGGGCCCGCTGCGACGACTTTCCCCTGCCGCAGGAGGAGGGCGTGGGTGAAGCCCGGAGGGATCTCCTCGACGTGGTGCGAGATCAGCACGGTGGCTGGGGCCAGCTCGTCCTGCGCGAGGAGCGACAGCGTGGAGACGAGGTCTTCGCGGCCGCCGAGGTCGAGGCCCGCGGCGGGCTCGTCGAGCAGCAGCAGCTCGGGGTCGGTCATCAGGGCGCGGGCGATCTGCACCCGCTTGCGCTCGCCCTCGCTCAACGTGCCGAAGGTGCGGTCGAGCAACGGCTTGGCACCGAGCTCGACGAGCAGCTGTTCGGCGCGGCCGTGGTCGAGGGTGTCGTAGTGCTCGTTCCATCGACCGAGCACGCCGTACGACGCGGAGACCACGACGTCCCGGACCAGCTCGTGGCGCGGGATGCGCTCGGCGATCGCCGCGCTGGTCAGGCCGATCCGCGGGCGCAGCTCGAAGACGTCGACGGTGCCGAGCACTTCGTCGAGGATGCCCGCGACTCCCGAGGTGGGGTGGATCTGGGCCGCCGCGACCTGGATCAGCGTGGTCTTCCCGGCTCCGTTGGGGCCGAGGATCACCCAGCGTTCGTCCTCCTCGACCGTCCAGTTGACGCCGTCGAGCAACGTGGCGCCCCCACGGCGCACCGTCACCTCGGCGAACTCAAGTACGGCGGTCATGTCCCGCACCCTATCCACCCGGCGTAGGCTCCCGCGCCATGGCATCGGCACTCCCCATCGACTCGGCCCGCATGGCGTGGTGGTTGTCCGCCTGGCTGCGCGGAGCGGCCACTCCGGACGACGTCCGCGACGCCGTGCTGGACGGCGACGCAGCACACGACCTGGTCGGACTGCCCGGCGACGACGGCACCACTCCGCTGCTCCTGGCCCTCGGCGCGGTACGCCGTTCCGGGGCACGTTCGGCGGGCCTCGCCCTGCCCGCGCCCGGCGACCCGACCGGGCTCGGCGGCCCCGCCGACTTCAATGCCGCGGCACTCGACGCCGGCGAGGCCGTCGTCCTGGAAGGTGCCGACCTGGGACTGGTCCCGGTCCGGGCCGGGGCCGGTGTGGTGTGGCAGGTGCTGCCGGCCGCACGTCGTGCTCTGGTCGATCTCGGTGAGGCAGACCGGGGACTGCGGGCAGCGGTGTCGACCGCGGCCACGGCCCTCGTCGACCTCGAGGTGGCGCGCTGGCGTCCCGAGGTCGCCGACGAGCTGATGAACCTGCGCCACGTGCCGGCCTACGACGCACCGCCCGGCACGCCCGAGCGCGCGAGATCGCTGGCCGGCCGCGCACTCCAGGCCCTGGGCATCACCGAGCTGGCCGGCCAGGACCATGGCGCCGCGGTGACGGCGCACGAGATGGCGCAGCGTGCCGACGCGCTCCTCCCGCTGGAACACGCCGCCCGCCGGGCCCTGGTCGCAGCCTGCTCCCCCGAGGTCTGGCCCCCTGACTAGGCCCTCACCTGTGTCGTGTCACTGGTGGGAGTAGACCCCGAGGGCGTTGCCGGACGGATCGGTGAAGTGGAACCGACGGCCGCCCGGGTACGCGTAGGGACCCTCGGTGACCGTGCCCCCGGCCGCCAGCACCGCGGCATGCGTAGCGTCGAGGTCGTCGGAGGAGATCAGGACCAGCGGGCCGCCGGGCTGCGGAGTCGTGGCCGGGTTGAGCCCGCCGATCTCGTCGTCGCGCCCGGGCAGCTTGATGCCGGCGTAGTCGGGGCCGTAGTCGTTGAACTCCCAGCCGAAGGCGGAGGTGTAGAACGCCTTCGCCGCCGCGAGGTCCGTGGCACCGAGCTCGATGTAGTTGACGGTGTGGTGTGTGTCGGACATGCGGCCCACACTACGAGTCGGCACCGACAACCGGCCAGGACCGCAGTAGCCTCTACCCGTCATGACTGACTTCGAAGAAGCCCCGCCGAAGACCCTGCTCATCACCCTCACCGGCAAGGACCGTCCCGGCGTGACCTCGGCGGTCTTCTCCAGGCTGGCCGCTGCGGGTGTCGAGGTGATCGACATCGAGCAGATCGTGCTTCGCCGACGCCTCGTGCTCGGCGTGCTGGTCAGTGCGCCCCGGGAGTGGAAGAAGCTCCGTGACGCGGTCGTCGAGGTCGGCTCGGCACTCGGCATGCAGGTCGAGGTCGACCGCGGAGTCGGTGACAACAAGTCCCGTCGTGACGGGCGCAGCCACGTCACGATCATCGGGGCGCCCCTGCGCGCGGCCGCCATGGCCGCGATGACGGGACGCATCGCGGACTCCGGCGGCAACATCGACCGCATCGAGCGCATGGCCCGCTACCCGGTCACTGCCATCGAGCTCCACGTCTCGGGGGTCTCGACCGACACCCTGCGTGAGGGCCTCGTGAAGGAGGCCACCCTCCAGGGGGTCGACGTCGCGGTCCAGCCGGCCAACCTGCTGCGACGCGGCATGCGGTTGATCGTGATGGACGTCGACTCCACGCTGGTCCAGGGCGAGGTCATCGAGATGCTGGCCGCCCACGCGGGCTGCGAGCCGGAGGTCGCCCGGGTCACCGAGCAGGCGATGCGCGGCGAGCTCGACTTCGCCGACTCACTGCGCGAACGGGTCGCCCTGCTCGAAGGGGTCGACGCCCGTGCCCTCGAGCGGGTCTACGAGGGCATCGTCTTCGCCCCGGGTGCCCGCACCATGATCCGCACCCTGAAGCGACTCGGCTACCGGTTCGCGATGGTCTCCGGCGGCTTCAGCCAGATCACCGACCGCATCGCGGCCGACCTCGGCTTCGACTTCGCCCACGCCAACGAGCTCGAGATCGTCGACGGCCGGCTCACCGGGCGCATCGTCGGCGACGTCGTCGACCGGGCCGGCAAGGCCGCCGCCCTGCGCCGCTTCGCCCACGACGTGGGGGTCACCGAGGAGCAGGTGATCGCGATCGGCGACGGGGCGAACGACCTCGACATGCTCAACGCGGCCGGGCTCGGCATCGCCTACAACGCGAAGCCGGTCGTCCAGCAGGCGGCCGACACCGCGGTGAACGTGCCCTACCTCGACGCGATCATGTACCTCCTCGGCATCTCCCGCGAGGAGATCGAGGCCGCTGACGCCGCCGTCGGCATCGTCACGCCGGCACCTCCGGTCTGAGCGAGGGGCTGGCTCGCCCCGTCGGGAGTCAGTCGTCCTCACGCGGCACGTGGAAGCGGGCCAGGCGGGCGCCGCCCATGTCGAGATCGGTCCAGGCGCCGCTGACCTCGAAGACCGCCATCGCGCCCGTGGGGAACCCGGCGATCATGCCGTTGGAGGCGTCTGTGTCCCCCTCGCCGTCGTCCAGCGTCTGCGCCAGGAACGCCATGGTCGGGTTGTGCCCGATGACGACCAGGCTGCGTACGTCGTCCGACGTGAGACGGATCAGGTCGAGCGCCGAGTCCGGTTCGGCGGCGTACAACGCGTCGCTCGTCTCGACCGGGCAGTCGAACCCTCCCGCCGTCGAGACCTCCCACCAGGTGGCCTGCGTGCGCGCTGCGGAGGACACGAGGGCGGCGGCGGGCACCACCTCGACCTGTCGCAACCACTCGCCTGCCAACGCCGCCTCGCGTCGTCCACGAGGAGCCAGCTCCCGCTCGTGATCGAGTGCCGAAGGCGTCTCTGCCTTGGCATGCCGCATGAGGACGAGGATCCGGGAAGACTTGTGCACGCGACCATGTTGGCACCGGCTAGCCTGCCTGTCATGCCCAGCGAGAGTGAGTCCCCCATCGATTCCCCCACGCCCGGCCCCCTGATGATCGTGGGCGGCGCCGAAGACAAGTTGCGCAGGCGTTCGGTGCTCACCGAGTTCGTCCGGGCCTCGGGAGGCCCGCACGCGAAGATCGCCGTGATCGCCACGGCGTCCTCCCTGGGCCCCGAGATCGTCGAGGTGTACGACGCCCTGTTCCGCAAGCTGGGGGCGGCCGACGTCGTCTCCGTTCGACCGGTGACCCGTGAGCAGTCGCATGACGCGGCGTTCGTCGAGGCACTGTCCGACGTGACCGGCATCTTCATGACCGGCGGCAACCAGCTCAAGCTCTCCGGCGCGATCTGCGGCACACCGTTCGGCGAGGCGATCCACGCCGCCCGACGACGTGGCGCGGTGATCGCCGGCACGTCCGCGGGCGCCAGCATCCAGTCTTCGCACATGGTGGCCTTCGGCACCGGCGGCGCCACCGCCAAGCAGCGGATGACCCAGGTCGCGGCCGGACTGGGACTGGTCGAGAACTGCGTGATCGACCAGCACTTCGAGCAGCGCAACCGCTACGGCCGGCTGCTGATGATCGTCGCCCAGTCGCCGCAACTGCTCGGCATGGGTGTCGACGAGGACACCGCCGCCGTCGTGACGGTCGAGGGCGACCACGAGATCCTGCGCGTCATCGGCCGCGGGGCCGTGACGATCTTCGACCCGGCCCGCATCGTGAGCAACGCGCACGAGGCGTCGCGCTCGTCACCCCTGCTGACCTCAGGCGTCGTCTTGCACGTGCTGCCGCAAGGTGCGACCTTCGACCTGACGACACGCACACTCGTGCCTGCCCCGGCAGTCGCCGATGACGCCGAGGCGGCCGAGATCGCCGAGGCCGGTCGCGACCTGCGCAAGCTGGCCCGCGACATCGCGGCGGGTGACGTGTCACCCTCGGTGCTCCGGAGACGCAAGAGCAGGCGTCGCAAGGAAGCCGACCAGACCATCGAAGCCGACGAGACGGAAGCGAGCTCATGACCGACACTCCCCTGGCGGGTGGACGCCCGACCGCTGACCTGGCCATCGTCGAGACGCGGGTCTACCGCGGAGCCAACATCTGGTCCTACGACCGCTCGATCCACCTGGTCGTGGATCTCGGCTCACTCGAGCAGTACCCGACGAACACCATCCCCGCCTTCACCGACAACATCCTCCAGATGCTGCCCGGCCTGCGTGAGCACTCCTGCTCCCGTGGCCGTCGCGGCGGCTTCGTCGAGCGCCTCAACGAGGGCACCTGGCTCGGCCACGTCGCCGAACACACGGCGCTCGCCCTGCAGCAGGTGGTCGGCCACGACATCCGTCGCGGCAAGACCCGACAGGTCAAGGGCAAGCCCGGGCACTACAACGTGATCTTCGGCTACGTCGACGAACAGGTCGGCCTGGCCGCCGCGCGTCTCGCCGTACGCCTGGTCAACCACCTGGTCGAGGCCGACCCGGAGTTCGACTGGGACAACGAGCTCGAGGCGTTCATCAAGCGCGCCGAGCGCACCGCGTTCGGGCCGTCCACCCAGGCCATCGTGGACGAGGCGGTGTCTCGCGACATCCCGTGGCTGCGCCTGAACCAGCACTCGCTCGTGCAGCTCGGCCAGGGCGTCCACGCCAAGCGCATCCGGGCCACGATGACCTCGGAGACCAGCTCCATCGCGGTCGACATCGCCAGCGACAAGGACCTCACCACGCGGCTGCTCGGTGCCGCCGGGCTGCCGGTGCCCAAGCAGGAGTCGGTGCGGACCGCCGACCAGGCGGTCACCGTCGCCAACCGGATCGGCTACCCCGTGGTGGTGAAGCCGCTCGACGGCAACCACGGCCGAGGCGTCTGCCTCGACCTGGAGAACGAGGACGACGTCCGCGAGGCGTTCCCGGTCGCCAAGGACCAGTCCCGCCGCGGCTGGGTGATCGTCGAGTCGATGGTCACCGGCAAGGACTACCGGTGCCTGATCATCGACGGCAAGCTCGCCGCCGTCGCCGAGCGAGTGCCTGCCGGGGTCACCGGTGACGGCACGAGCACCATCGAGCACCTCGTCGAGATGGCCAACGCCGACCCGCGGCGCGGAGTCGGGCACGAGAAGGTGCTGACCCGCATCAAGGTCGACGACGCCGCCATCGAGAGGGTCCGCGACCAGGGCTTCGAGCTCACCGACGTGCCCGACGCCGGCGTCCAGGTGAAGCTGGCGCTGACCGGGAACATGTCGACCGGCGGCATCTCGATCGACCGCACCTTCGAGGCGCACCCCGAGAACGTCGAGATCGCCGAGGAGGCGGCTCGCATGATCGGGCTCGACATCGCCGGCATCGACTTCATCTGCCCCGACATCACCGAGCCGGTCCGTGAGACCGGCGGCGCGATCTGTGAGGTCAACGCCGCCCCCGGGTTCCGCATGCACACCCACCCGACCATCGGCGAGCCGCAGTTCATCGCCAAGCCCGTGGTCGACATGCTGTTCCCGCCCGGCGCACCGTCGCGCATCCCGATCGTCGCGGTGACCGGCACCAACGGCAAGACCACGACGTCGCGGATGATCTCCCACATCTTCAAGGGCATGGGCCGCAAGGTCGGCATGACCTCGACCGACGGTGTCGTGATCGACGAGCGGCTGCTGATCCGGGCCGACGCGTCCGGGCCCCGGTCTGCCCGCATGGTGCTGCAGAACCCGCGCGTCGACTTCGCGGTCTTCGAGGTGGCCCGCGGCGGCATCCTGCGCGAGGGGCTCGGCTACGAGCGCAACGACGTCGCCGTGGTGCTCAACGTGCAGCCCGACCACCTGGGACTGCGCGGCATCGACACGGTCGAGCAGCTCGCCGACGTGAAGGCCGTCGTGGTGGAGGCGGTGCCCCGCGACGGGCACGCCGTGCTGAACGCCGACGACCCGCTGGTGCGCAACATGCGCCGGCGCTGCTCGGGCCAGATCGTCTGGTTCTCCATGGAGGAGCCGGGCACCGAGGCCCGCGAGATGATCGACGCGCACTGCCGGCGCGGGGGCAAGGCACTGATCCTGGCGCCGTCCGACCGCGGCGAGATGATCGTGGTCAAGCACGGGCGCCGTGAGATGCAGCTGGCGTGGACCCACCTGCTGCCGTCGACCTTCGGCGGCCGGGCCCGGATGAACGTGCAGAACGCGATGGCCGCGGCCGCCGCGGCCTTCGCCGCCGGTGCTCCCCTGCACGACATCCGCCAGGGCATGCGCACGTTCTCGACGAACTACTACCAGTCCCCCGGTCGGCTCAACGAGGTCGAGGTCAACGGCGTCAACGTCATCGTCGACTACTGCCACAACGCGCCCGGCATGCGCATGCTCGGCGACTTCGTCGACCGGGTCGGCGAGTCGCTGGAGTCGGCACACGAGCTGGCCCGTCCTTCCCGGATCGGCGTCATCGCCACCGCCGGCGACCGCCGCGACGAGGACATGCGCGAGCTCGGTGAGATCGCGGCCCAGCACTTCGACGTGGTCGTGGTCCGCGAGGACGTCGCCCTGCGCGGGCGCGAACGCGGCGAGGTGGCCGGGTTCGTGGCCGAGGGCGTACGCCGGGCCATGGAGGCCGGCACCCGCTGCAAGCAGGTCGAGGTGATCACCGACGAGACCGACGCCATCCGTCACGCGATGAGTCGCGCCAACCGCGGCGACCTGGTCATCCTGTGCGTCGACAAGCACCCGCAGGTGATGGCCGAGCTGGAGAACTGGTCCAACCAGGCCCAGGCCGGCTCCGGCGCCACCGACGACTCCCCCGCCGCCGACCCCGACATCACCTCGGTGTCGAGCGACCGCGTCTGACCCGGGTGCGGATCCTCAGGCTCGACCAGGTCCCCAGGCGCAGGATCGAGGCCAACGACAGCACCGGCTTCACGGTGGGGGCGCTCGGCCTGACCGCCGACGCCCACCTCGTCGTGGTCCAACTGGCCCCGGGCGGGGTGATCGGACGTCACCCTGCCCTGGGCCGCCAGCTCCTGGTGGTCATGGAGGGCAACGCGACGGTCAGCGGCTACGACGGCGTGGTGCAGCATCTCGGTCCGGGCCAGGCCGCGGTCTGGGAGGCCGGCGAGCAGCACGAGACCCGCACCACCGCGGGCCTCCTCGGCTTCGTCGTCGAGGGCGACGTCGACCTCGACAACCACGTCGGGGCAGTCGACGCCCCCTGATCCGTCAGTCTCGGGCCGCGCGGACCTTCTCGGCCAGGTGTTCGGGGCTGTCGGGCGTGCCGCCCTTGCCGGCGATCCAGTCGTAGCACTCCTGGCGCTCGGCGTGGCACATGATGCCCACGACGTCGCCGGGCTGCGCCTGGGCCACCAGTGCTTCGAGTCCGGACACCTCGGTCGGCCACGACACGATGTGCGTGGCGCCCACGCGTTCCGCCCCGGCGCGCATCAGCACGTCGAGCTCGTCCGTCGTACGCCCGCGCAGGTAGCGCTCCTTGTGGCAGATCGCCAGCACGTCGGCGTCGCGGCCAGCGATCTCGCCGAGCTGCTCGATCAGCTCGTCCTGCCGGTCGCCGACCACGCCCAGCCCGAGGAGGATCCGCGCACCGGGACGGCGTACGCCGTTCATGATCTCGATCAGCGCCTCGAGGCCGGCCTCGTTGTGGGCCAGGTCCATCACCACCGAGACCTCGCCGATGGAGAAGAAGTTCATCCGGCCGGGGTTGTGCTCGGCGTCGGGTCGGAACGTGCGCAGGCCCTCCACGACGACGTCGCGGGGCATCCCGATGGCCAGGGCGGCGGAGGCAGCGGCCAGCGTGTTCTCGACGTTGAAGCGGGACAGTCCGGCCAGCGTCATCGGCACGTCGACCAGCTCGATCAACGGGTCGGCGTCGCGGCCCGGTGTCAGCACGGCGACCCAGCCGTCGATCACGGTGGTCGCCCGACCGCCGCTGTTGAGCACCTCGCGGACGGCCGGCGAGTCGGGGTCGCGGGAGAACACCCAGGGCTGGGCCTTGATCACCTGACGCATCGCCAGGACCCGTGGGTCGTCCCCGTTGAGCACCGCCCAGCCGTCGGGTCGGGTGATGCGCGGGACCACCGCCTTCACCTCGGCGAGCTGGTCGACGGTGTCGATGCCCTGCAGCCCGAGGTGGTCGGCGGTGACGTTGGTGACCACCGAGACGTCGTTGCGGGTCAGGCCGATGCCCTTGAGCAGGATGCCGCCGCGCGCGGTCTCGGTGACCGCCAGCTGCACCTGCTTGTGGGCCAGCACCCGGCCGGCACCCGACGGGCCCGAGTAGTCACCCGGCTCGACCAGCTCACCGTCGATGTAGATGCCGTCAGTGTTCGACCAGCCGACCAGCAGTCCGTTGGTGCGGGCGATGTGCGCGATCATCCGCGAGGTCGTGGTCTTGCCGTTGGTGCCGGTGACCGCGACGACCGGGATGCGCGGCTTGATCGTGGTCGGAGCCGCCCCCGCCTCGACGGTCGCCAACCGTTGCGCCACCTCGCTGACGAGGACATCGATGTCGGCGCCCGGCAGCGCGTCGAGCACCTCGGCCACCGCGCGGCCCAGGGCCTCGCCCTTGTTGCGGTGCCGCCACGGGAAGGCGACCACGATCTGGTGCGGGTCGTTGGTGGGGCGGACGCGTACGGCGAGGCGCGCGGTGCCCGACTCCCCCGCGATCGACCGGACCAGCCGGGCCACGGCCCGGGTGGCGAAGCGCTGCCGGAAGCCGGAGCCGGCGGCACCCTGGCGGACGTTCTTCAGTCCGATCCGACGCGCGAACCGTTGCACCGTCTCATCCGGCGCCTCGGCCAGCGGCGTGATGTCGAGGGTCAGTTTCACCGCGGCCCGCGGGAAGTAGAGATTGGGGCCTTCGAGGATGCGCAGCTCGATGAGTGAAGTCACCCACGGAACGGTACAGACTCATCCCGGCATCGCCGATCTCCGGCACGCGCAGGCTGGATCGGGTCAGGCACCCATCGCGTGGAAGCCACCGTCGACGTGCACGATCTCGCCGGTGGTCGCCGGGAAGAAGTCGGACAGCAAGGCACAGACCGCACGCGCGGTGGGCTCCTGGTCGGTGTTGTCCCAGCCCAGCGGGGCACGCGTGCCCCACATGTCCTCGAGGTCGGAGAAGCCGGGAATGGCCTTGGCAGCCAGCGTGCGCAGCGGCCCGGCGGAGACCAGGTTGCAGCGGATGCCGTCGGCGCCGAGGTCGCGGGCCAGGTAGCGCGAGGTGGACTCGAGGCCAGCCTTGGCCACGCCCATCCAGTCGTACGCCGGCCAGGCGACCGTCGCGTCGAAGGTGAGGCCGACGACGGACCCGCCCTCGCTCATCAGCGGCTTGCTGGCCACGGCCAGCGACTTGAGGGAGTACGCCGAGACCTGGACCGCCTGGGCGACGTCACCCCACGGCCCGTCGAGGAACTTGCCGCCGAGCAGGGTCTCGGGGTTGCCGTAGGCGATCGAGTGCACGACACCGTCGAGACCGTCGACGTGCTCGCGCACGAGCTCGGGCAGCCGGGCGAGGTGGTCCTCGTCGGTGACGTCGAGCTCGAGCACGGGCGGCTCGACGGGGAGGCGCTTGGCGATGCGCTTGGTGATGCCGAGTGCGCGACCGAAGTTGGAGATCAGGACGGTGGCGCCCTGCTCCTGGGCGACCTTGGCCACCGCGAAGCCGATCGAGCTGTCCATCGTCACACCGGCGACGAGGATCCGCTTGCCGTCGAGAATGCCCATGCGTCTTGCTCCTTGTGTCAGGGAGGGGTGGGAGGAGGTCAGTGGCCCATGCCGAGGCCGCCGTCGACCGGGATGACCGCGCCGGTGACGTAGGCGCCGCCGTCGCCGGCCAACCAGGTGACCGCACCGGCGACGTCCTCGACGCTGGCGAAGCGACCCAACGGGATCTGGGACTGGTAGGCGGCCTTCTGCTCCTCGGGGAGCACGTCGGTCATGTCGGTGGACACGAAGCCGGGGGCCACGACGTTCGCGGTGATGGAGCGGGAGCCGAGCTCACGGGCCAACGATCGCGCCATGCCGACGAGGCCGGACTTCGACGCGGCGTAGTTGACCTGGCCCGGCGAGCCGAGCAGGCCGACCACCGACGAGATGAAGATGATGCGACCGCGACGCAGTCGGAGCATGCCCTTCGCGGCGCGCTTGGCCACCCGGAACGAGCCGGTGAGGTTGGTGGCGATGACCGAGTCCCAGTCGTCGTCGGTCATCCGCAGGACGAGGGTGTCCTTGGTGATTCCGGCGTTGGCGACCAGCACCTCGACGGGCCCGTGGGCCTCCTCGATCTGCTTGAACGCGGCATCGACCGCGGCCGGGTCCGTGATGTCGCAGCGGACGTCGAGAGCCCCTTCTGGTGCTCCGCCGTTGCGCGTCGTGACGGCGACCTGGTCGCCCTGGTCGAGGAACGCCTGGGCGATGGCGCGGCCGATCCCGCGGTTGCCGCCGGTGACGAGAACTGATCTGCTCACGGTCACCGACGCTAGAGATTACCGAGGGGTATGCCTAAAGCCACGGCTGTGACCTCAGTCTCGACGGACCGCTCGGAACTCAGTCGTCCTCGAGGCGGAAGCCGACCTTGAGGCCGACCTGGAAGTGCTCGACCTGTCCGTCCTTGACCTGCCCGCGGACCTGGGTCATCTCGAACCAGTCGATGTGGCGCAGGGTGCTGGCGGCGCGGTCCACGGCGTTGCGGATGGCCTGGTCGATGCCGTCGGGCGACGTGCCGACGATCTCGGTGACGCGGTAGGTGCGGTTCGACATCGGGGGACCTCCAGTGGGGTGTACGGCGGACAACCCCACCAGCCTAGCGACGTACGATGGGGGCATGCCACGCGAGGACCCGGAAGCAGTGCGGATCACCACCGCCGCGCCCTCGCCGGCCGTCGAGATCGCGGGCCGGCAACGGCGCTACTTGATCTCGATGGGCATCCGCACGGTCTGTTTCGTCGGGGCCGTGGTCGTCGGAGACGGCTGGCTGCGCTGGGTGCTGGTGGTGGGCGCCGTGTTCCTGCCCTACCTCGCGGTGGTGTTCGCGAACGGCACACCGCAACGTCGCGAGGTCGAGCTGCGCCCCACCGACTGGTTCGGTCGCGAGCTGCCCGGCAAGGAGCCGAGCCCGACTCCGAGCACGAAGCGCGACACGTGAGTCCCGGATTGGATTCGGCGCTCGGTCGTGCAATCATCAACCAGCGAATGCCGGACGACCTCCCCCGTGGCCGTCCGGCATTCGCCTTTTCCCGAGCCTCTTCACGAAGGGAGCCACCACGTGGATGACGAGTTGCGGTGCTCTGCCAAGGGCTGCCAGGAAGCCGCTCGGTGGTCCCTGCTGTGGAACAACCCGAAGCTGCACACGCCCGAGCGTCGCAAGACGTGGCTGGCCTGTGACGAGCACAAGGAGTCACTCAGCGAGTTCCTCGCCGCGCGCAACTTCCTCAAGGACGTCGAGCCACTCACGTCCTGAGCCCGGTTGGGGCGCGCCGCGTCGAAGCGGGTCAGCCGCCGATCGCGGACATCGGCCGGGTCGGCTGGAGGAACGACGGGTCGTTGATGCCGTGCCCGGGCAGCTTGCCGACCACGGCGGCGATCCAGCGTTCGGCCAGCTCGGCGTCGGTGGCACCGGCGCGCAGCGCCGTTCGCAGGTCGGACTCCTCGCGGGCGAACAGGCAGTTGCGCACCTGGCCGTCGGCGGTCAGCCGGACCCGGTCGCAGTCGCCGCAGAACGGGCGGGTCACCGAGGCGATGACGCCGACCGTGGCCGGACCTCCGTTGACGCTGAACAGCTCGGCCGGCGCGCTGCCCCGCGGCTCCTCGGCAGGAGACAGGTCGAACTCGGCCTCGAGCGCGGCGAGGATCTCGTCGGCGGTGATCATCGTGTCGCGTCGCCAGCCGTGCTGGGCGTCGAGCGGCATCTGCTCGATGAACCGCAGCTCGTAGCCGCGGTCGAGCGACCACTGCAACAGCTCGGGGGCCTGGTCGTCGTTGACGCCACGCAGCAGCACGGCGTTGATCTTCACGGGTCCGAGGCCGGCGGCATGGGCGGCCTCGAGGCCGGCCACCACATCGTGCAACCGGTCGCGACGCGTGATCTCGGCGAACGTCTCCGGGCGGATCGTGTCGAGGCTGACGTTGACCCGGTCGAGCCCCGCCTCGGCCAGCGCCTGGGCGTTGCGAGCCAGCCCGAGGGCGTTGGTGGTCAACGAGATCTCGGGGCGCGGCTCCAGCGCGGCGGTACGCCGGACGATGTCGACCAGTCCCCGTCGCACCAGCGGTTCGCCGCCGGTGAACCGCACCTCGCGCACGCCGAGCAGGTTCGTGGCGACGCCGACCAGCCGGACCAGCTCGTCGTCGGTGAGGACGGAGTCGTCGGGCAGCCAGTCGAGGCCTTCGGCCGGCATGCAGTAGGAACACCGCAGGTTGCACCGGTCCGTCAGCGAGACGCGCAGATCCGTCGCCGTACGGCCGAAGGCGTCACTCAGGGTCTGCATCACCCCATCCTAGTTGGCCGGTCCTACCCGCTCCGATTCGCGGTGCCGTGTCGGGATAACCTCGACCGCGTGAGATCCCTGTCGTTCCTCTTCACCCGGCGGTGGATCGTCTTCTTCCTGGTCGTCATCGCCCTCGCCTGGGTGGCCTGGCGACTGGGTGAGTGGCAGTTCCACCGGTTGGAGGACCGCAAGGCCTCCAACGCGATCGTGGAGCGCAACACGAGCGCTGATCCGGTGCCGGTGGACGAGGTCCTCTCCCCCGGCGGCACGGTCGACACCGAGCACGAGTGGCTGCGGGTCACGGCCACCGGCGAGTACGACGTCGACGACACCGTGATCGTGCGCTACCGCACGCGCGACGGCCAGTCCGGTGTCGACGTGGTCGTCCCACTGGTCACCTCGTCGGGGACGGCGCTGCTGGTCGACCGCGGCTGGCTGGCCACGCAGAACAGCGGCGCCCGGCCCGACGACGTCCCCGCGCCCCCGGAGGGCCAGGTGACCGTGACCGGGTGGGTCCGCAAGGACGCGTCCGGGGACTCCACCAAGGTCTCCGACCACTCCACGCGCTCGATCTCCAGCAAGCACATCGCCGAGGCGCTCGACCTCACGACGTACGGCGGCTTCGTCGACCTCGTCTCGGAGGACCCCGAGCCGGAACAACCCCTGGCCGGGGCCGAGACACCCGAGAGGAACAACGGACCGCACTTCTTCTACGGCCTGCAGTGGTGGTTCTTCGGGCTGCTCGCGATCATCGGCTTCTTCTGGATGGCGTACGACGAGTGGAGCGGCAAGAGCTCCCAGCGGACGCGCCGCCCACGGCGCTCGAAACAAGAACAGGAGCCGCGGGGGCGGTCACAGGGGGCGCGAAAGCCCACCGTCAACCGCAAGCAGCACCCCGCTGACAAAGCCTGACGCCGGCGACATCAGGAACGCCGCCGTCCTGCCGAACTCGTCCGGGGTGCCGTAGCGCCGCAGCGGGATCGAGCTGAGCTGCTGTGCCTTGGAGGCCTCGGCGTCGCCACCGGCCGCGTCGAGCTCGCGCACCCGCTCGGTGTCGATGCGCCCGGGCATCAGCCCGTTCACCCGGATGCCCCGGGGGCCCAGCTCGTCGGCGAGCTGCTTGGCCACCATCGCCAGGCCGGGGCGCAGCCCGTTGGAGATCGCCATGTCGGCCAGCGGCGCCTTCGCGGAGATCGAGAGCACGAACGTGATGGATCCGCCCTCCTCCAGCACCGCGGCAACCTCGCGGGCCACGCGCACGGCGCCCAGGAAGACGGACTCGAAGGACGTGGTCCAGTCTGCGTCGCTGGTGCCGGTCACGCTGCCCTTGGGCGGTCCGCCGACGGAGATCAGCACTCCGTCGAGCCGGCCCCAGGTGTCCTGTGCCGCGGCGACCAGACGACCCGGTGCGGCGGGGTCCGAGTTGTCGGCCTCGACCGCGACCGCCCCCTCGCCGAGCTCGGCCACGGCGGCGTCGAGGGAGTCACGGCTGCGCCCCGACAGCACCACCCGTGCACCGTCGGCGACAAGCTGGTCGGCGGTGGCGCGGCCCAGGCCGCGGGCTCCCCCGGTGATGACGTAGACGCGGTCACGAACGTTGAGGTCCATACCGCGAATCCTGCCACCCGGGGTGGGCGCTCAGGTCAGCAGGCGCACCGGGGAGCCGGCCTGCCAGGCGGCGATGTCCTCGACGGCGCCGGTGAAGTAGCCCGCATAGTTGCGCCGCGTCACGTAGCCGAGGTGCGGCGTGGCCAGGACGTTCGGCAGGCCACGCAGCGCGTCGTCGAACGGCAGCGGCTCGGTGTCGAACACGTCGAGACCGGCCCCGGCGAGGCGACCGTCCTGCAGCGCCTCGACGAGCGCCGGGGTGTCGACCAGGCCGGCGCGGGAGGTGTTGACGAGAAACGCCGACGGCTTCATGGCGGCCAGCTCGGCGCGGCCGATGATGCCGCGGGTGGCCTCGGCCAGCACCAGGTGGAGGGTCGTGAAGTCGCTCTCCGCGAGCAGCGTGGGCAGGTCCGCTGCCCGGCGTACGCCGACCTCGGCGCAGCGTTCGTCGGTCAGGTGCGGGCTCCAGGCCACGACATCCATTCCGAACGCCTGCCCGATCCGTGCCACGCGGGAGCCGATCTTGCCGAGGCCGACGACACCGAGCACGGCTCCGTGCAGGTCGGCGCCGAGGGTGCTCTGCCACGGGCCGCCCGACGCGAAGGACGGGACCTCGACGTGGAGCCCGCGGGCGAGACCGAGGACCAGGGCCCAGGTCAGCTCGGTGGGCGGCTCGGACGCGCTCGGTGTTCCGCAGACCACCACGCCGCGTGCGCGGGCCGCGTCGAGGTCGATGGAGGCGTTGCGCAGACCGCTGGTCACGACCAGCTTCAGCCGGGGCAGCCGGGCCAGCAGGGTCGCGGTGATCGGCGTGCGTTCGCGCATCACCACGAGGATGTCGGCATCGGCCAGTGTCTCGGCGCAGGCGTCCTCGTCGGGCAGGTGGTCGTGCAGGAACCGCACCTGCACGTCGTCGAGGGTGGCCCAGTCGGCCAGCCCCTCGGCCACGGCCTGGTAGTCGTCGAGCACCGCACACCTGAGGGTCACGGTCGTCCTCCGGCGGTGTCGTCGATGAACTGGGTGCGGTGGAGCAGCCCGTAGAGGCCACCCTGCGCCAGGAGCTCGGCGTGGGTGCCGCGCTGGACCACGCGGCCGTCGTCGACCACCAGGATCAGGTCGGCACCGCGCACGGTCGAGAGGCGGTGCGCGATCACCAGCGACGTGCGGCCGACGAGAGCGGCGTCGAGGGCCCGCTGCACCGCCGCCTCGGACTCGGAGTCGAGGTGCGCCGTGGCCTCGTCGAGTACGACGATCGCGGGCGCCTTGAGCAGCAGTCGCGCGATGGCGAGGCGCTGGCGCTCACCGCCGGAGAGCCGGTAGCCGCGGTCGCCGACGACGGTGTCGAGCCCGTCGGGCAGGTTCTCCACGAGCCGCCCGATCTGGGCCGCGTGGAGGGCGTTCCAGATGGCGCGGTCGTCGGCCTCGCGTCGGGCGTAGAGCAGGTTCGCCCGGATCGTGTCGTGGAACATGTGCGAGTCCTGGGTGACGTAGCCGACCACGTTCTCCAGCGACTCCAGGGTCACGTCGCGCACGTCGTGGTCCCCCACGTGCACCGAGCCACCGCGGACGTCGTACAACCTGGCGACGAGGTGGGTGATCGTGCTCTTGCCGGCCCCGGAGGGCCCGACCAGGGCCACCATCTGGCCGGGCTCGGCGACGAACCCGATGTCGTGCAGCACCTCGCCGGAGTCGCGGCTCTCCTTGCGGGCCACCACCTCGAGCGAGGCCAGGGACACCTCGTCGGCGCGTGGGTAGGCGAAGGCGACGTCGCGGAACTCGACCCGTGACGCACTGCGCGGAAGCACGACGGCGTCCGGCTTCTCCTGCACCAGGGACGGTAGGTCGAGCACCTCGAAGACCCGCTCGAAGCTGACCAGCGCGGTCATCACGTCGATGCGCACGTTGGAGAGACCCTGCATCGGACCGAGCAGCCGGAGCAGCAGGGTGGCCAGCGCCAGCATGGTGCCGACGGTCAGCTTCTCGTGGATGGCCAGGTAGCCGCCCACGCCGTAGACCAGCGCGGTGGCCAGCGCGGGCACGGTCATCATCACGGCCGCGAAGATGCGGGTGATCAGCGAGATGCGGACGCCGAGGTCACGCACCTTGCCGGCCTTCTCGGCGAAGAGCGCGTCTTCCTCGTCACGGCGGCCGAAGAGCTTGAGCAGCATCGCGCCACCCACGTTGAACCGCTCGGTCATGGCGTTGCCCATGTCGGCGTTGCCGTCCATCTGGTCGCGGGTCAGCCCGGCCAGGCGCTGACTGACCCAGCGGGAGGCCAGCAGCAGGATCGGGAAGAGCATCAGGCACAGCAGCGTCACCTGCCAGCTCAGCGCCAGCATGGCGATGCCGACCACGACCACCGAGATGCCGTTGGAGACCGTGCTCGACAAGGTGGAGGTGAACGCGCGCTGGGCGCCGATCACGTCGTTGTTGAGCCGCGAGACCAGCGCACCGGTCTGGGTGCGGGTGAAGAACGCCAGTGACTGGCGCTGCACGTGCCCGAAGACCCGGGTGCGCAGGTCGAAGATCAGGCCCTCGCCGATGCGTGAGGAGAGGTAGCCCGACGCGATGGCGAGCAGGCCGCTGAAGATCGCCACTCCGGCCATCGCCGAGGCCAGCCAGGCCACCAGGCCCATGTCGGACTTCAGCACGCCGTCGTCCACGATCCGCTGCACCAGCAGCGGCGTCACCACCACGAGGCAGGCGTCGACGACCGTCAACGCCAGGAACCCGGCGATCAGGCGTCGGTGCGGACGCGCGAACGACAGGACCCGACGCACGGTGCCCCGGTCGAGCTTGCTGTCGGCGACGCTGCGGTCGGTGCGCAGGTTGCGCCAGGTGGCGCCCATCCCGCTCATGCCGGACATGGCTGGCCCCTCAGATCAGAACCGCCCATGTCAGGCCAGCGAGACCAGGTCGGCGTACCCCTCGTTCCACAGGTCCTCGTCGCCGTCGGGCAGCAGCAGCACGCGGTCGGGCTCGAGGGCGCGCACGGCACCTTCGTCGTGGGTGACAAGGATGATCGCGCCCTCGTAGGTGCGGATCGCGGCCAGCACCTCCTCGCGGGAGGCGGGGTCGAGGTTGTTGGTGGGCTCGTCGAGCAGCAGCACGTTGGCGCTGGAGACGACCAGGCTGGCCAGGGCCAGGCGCGTCTTCTCACCACCCGAGAGTACGGCGGCCGACTTGTGCGCGTCGTCACCGGAGAAGAGGAACGAGCCGAGGACGCTGCGGGCCTCGGTGTCGGTCAGCTGCGGCGCCGCGGACTGCATGTTCTCCAGGACGGTGCGGCTGGTGTCGAGGGTCTCGTGCTCCTGGGCGTAGTAGCCGACCTTGAGCCCGTGGCCCGGGATGACCTCGCCGGTGTCGGGGCGGTCGACGCCGGCCAGGATGCGCAGCATCGTGGTCTTGCCGGCGCCGTTGAACCCGAGGATGACGACGCGGCTGCCCTTGTCGATGGCCAGGTCGACGTCCATGAAGACCTCGAGCGATCCGTAGGACTTCGAGAGCTCCTTGGCGGTCAACGGGGTCTTGCCACACGCGGCAGGAGCCGGGAACTTGATCTTCGCGACCTTGTCGGCCTGGCGCTCGCCCTCGAGGCCGGCCATCATCTTCTCGGCGCGCTTGAGCATCGACTGGGCGGCGGTCGCCTTGCTGGCCTTGGCCCGCATGCGGTTGGCCTGGTCGGTGAGCGTCTTGGCCTTGGTCTCTGCGTTGGCCCGCTCGCGCTTGCGGCGCCGCTCGTCGGTCTCGCGCTGGGTCAGGTAGTTCTTCCAGCCCATGTTGTAGACGTCGATCTCGGCCCGGTTGGCGTCAAGGTGCATGACCTTGTTGACCGTCGCCTCGAGGAGGTCGTTGTCGTGGCTGATCACGATCAGCCCGCCCTTGTAGCTCTTCAGGAAGTCGCGCAGCCACACGATCGAGTCGACGTCGAGGTGGTTGGTGGGCTCGTCGAGGAGCATCACCTCGGCGTCGGAGAAGAGGATGCGGGCCAGCTCGACCCGGCGGCGCTGGCCACCGGAGAGCGTCCTGAGCGGTTGGGTGAGGATGCGCTCCTCGATGCCGAGACTCGCCGCGATCGTGGCCGCCTCGGACTCGGCGGCGTACCCTCCGCCGGCGTGCAGCTCGTTGTCGGCGCGGGCGTACTGCTTCATCGCGCGCTCGGAGATGGCGGCGTCCTCCGACCCCATGTCGGCCTCGGCCTGTCGCAGTCGACGTACGACGTCGTCGAGGCCACGCGCGGACAGGATCCGGTCGCGGGCCATCACCTCGGGGTCGCCCGTGCGGGGATCCTGGGGCAGGTAGCCGACCTCACCGGTCGACAGGACCTTGCCGGAGGCGGGCAGTGCTTCGCCGGCGAGAATCTTCGTGAGGGTCGTCTTGCCGGCACCGTTGCGACCGACCAGGCCGACCTTGTCGCCTGCTGCCACGCGGAAACTTACGTTCTCCATGAGGAGACGCGCACCGGCACGGACCTCTAGTTGCTGTGCGGTGATCATCAGGATCGTTAGTGTACGTGGGAGAAGGGTCTCCCCCGGCATCCGCACGGGCATCAGGAAGGACGCAGCATGCGCTTCAATCCCAAGGCACGGATCGATTCGGGAAAGGTCTCCGATGCCGGTGGCGGCGGTGGCGGGCTCGGCGGACGTGGCGGCGGCATGAAGTTGCCGATCCCGACCGGTGCCGGCGGCGGCAAGATCGGCCTGCTGATCCTGGTGATCGCCTTCCTGGTCACCATGTGCAACAACGGCAGCATCCCCGGCATCAACCAGGGCGACGGGAGCTCGCAGAACAACGCGGCCGGCAGCGACCCTGCCCAACAGCAGGAGGCTGATGCCTACGACGAGTGCAAGACCGGCGAGGACGCCAACAACTCGGAGGCGTGCTCGCGCAAGGCGATCCTCCAGCTGCTGGAGACCTACTGGTCCTCACAGTTCAAGAGCGGCGACTTCGTCGCGGCCCCGGCTGTGACGTTCTCCGGCTCGACCAACACCGGCTGCGGTGGCGCCACGTCCGCGGTCGGACCGTTCTACTGCCCCTCCGACCAGACCATCTACCTCGACCCGACGTTCTTCGACGACGTGCTCGAAGGCCAGCTGGGTGGCAAGGGCGGCGACTTCGTGGAGCCCTACGTACTCGGCCACGAGTACGGCCACCACATCCAGAACATCACCGGACAGATGAAGAACGTGAAGACCCAGCAGGGTGCCGACAGCGACGCGGTCAAGCTCGAGCTCCAGGCCGACTGCTACGCCGGCCTGTGGACCCACCACATCGAGTCGCTCAAGGACGACAACGGCGAGCAGATCCTCACCATCGACGACGCCGACATCGAGGAGGCCGTCGGCGCCGCCTACACGGTCGGCGACGACCACATCCAGGAGGTCACCGGCGGCCGGGTCGATGCGAACCAGTGGACCCACGGTTCCTCGGAGGAGCGGATGAAGTGGTTCAAGACCGGCTACGACTCCGGCGACTACGAGGCCTGCGACATCTGGAACTAGCCCGTCAGAGCAGCGCCTCGATCTGCGGGAAGAGGCGCTGCAACGAGCGCAGGTAGGGCGCCACGCTCGGGTGGCGGTACTTCCCGGCCAGCGCGCCGGGTCCGTCGGCCACCCGTGCCAGCGCCCATTCGGCACGCGACATCGCGGTGTGGACGGCGTTGATCCTGGCGCCGAGCAGCACCTGCGCCCGCGTGGCAATGCCCGCCGGAAGACCGTCGGCGTAGGCGTCGACCAGCACGTCGAAGTCCTCGCGCGCGGTCAGGGCGAGGTAGCCCAGGTCAGCGCCGACCGGCCCGATCCCCAACATCGACCAGTCGATGGCCACGACGTCGTCACCGTCGCGGGCGATCAGGTTGGCCGCGGCGGGGTCGCCGTGCTGCGCCACCTCCGGCAGCCCGTCGAGTACGTCGAGGTGCTGGCCGCGCAGCTGCCACAACCGGTCGGCGACATCCGCGACCGTCGTACGTTCCAGGGTGCGCCAGCCGCCGTTGTGCTCCACCCTGGCCAGCCGCGTGGCCAGCTGACGCCTCGCCAGCCAGGGGTACGCCGGCAGGTCGGCGCCGGCGAACCGGCCGAGCGCCCGCGCCACGAACGGACCGGGCAGCGTCTCGCTCTCGACGTACGCGTGCCACAGCGTGATGCCCTCGTCGTCCTCCTCGACCTTGGCTGCGCGGACGCTGCGCAGGCCGGGCGTCTCGTCGACCACACCGGACGTCGCGACCTCGGCCGGGCGCCGCCACCACGCGAAGTGCGACCGGTCCGAGAGCTCTCCCGGGTCACCCGGCAGGGGCGCCTGGAGCCGCTTGACCACTTGGTCGCCGCAACGCCACACACCCACGGTCGAGGTCCCCATGCCTCCGGGCACGGGTTGCCAGCCTGGTTCGGGCTGCCACATGCTGACTCCTGCGGTCTCGTCAGGTGTTGACGACCGTCATCCTGACAGAACCCGCGTCCGCGATGGCGGCTTCGAGCACCGAACGGCGCGGGTCGGGCACGGCCAGGAAGGGCTCGACCACCCTGGTCGCGAGCATCCGGAGCCGCTGGTCGACGAGCACGGCCTCGACGGCTTCGTGGTCTCCCCCGGTCACCAGCACCACGTCGGGGTCACCGGCGGCCGAGCGGAGTCTCTCCTCGAACGGACCCAGGATGCGTACGGCGTGGCCGGCCGCGGCCTCGTAGGCCTGCCTGGCCTGGTTGTCGCGGCGTCGGGCGAAGCGTTGCTGGCTCTGGCCGCCGGCCTTGGTGCGTCCCTGCACGTGGCGCTGCCCGACCTTGGACTCGACGACCGCGTCGCCCTCCAGTCTGGCGATCGCGAACCCGCCCTTGCGCACCAGGAGCACGCCCCACTGGGCCGGTGGGCTGCAGGCATCGAGGAAGTCGGACGGGTCGGCGCGGTCGTCGTACGCCCTGCCGAACGGTGGGAGCGCCTCGAACGTCGACCCGTCACCACCGAGCCCGGTCAGCGCTCCCCCGGACACCGCCAGGTCGCAGCCGTCGTGGCGAGCCTCGAAGTTCTCCACCCAGCGCGCGATCCGCATCGCCGGCACCAGGAGAGTTGTCACCCGGCGAGGCTAGCGGAACGGTCGGGTGCGCCGTACCGTCTCACCACCATGCCGCAACCACCCACCGAAGACGTTCCCCAGGAAAATGAGCTGGTCCGGGAACCCGGGGCCGCGTCGGCGCGTGTTGTCCGTGTGGAGACCGAGGAGCTTGCCGAGCTGTACGCACACGCGTGCGCACCCCTGATCGGCCTGCTCACGGTCGTCGGTGGTGATCGCGCCGACGCGGAGGAAGTCGCCCAGGAGAGCTTCGTCAGGCTCCTGCAGCACTGGCCGAAGGTGCGCACGTACGACGACCCCGAGGCATGGGTGCGCTCCGTTGCGGTGCGCCTGCTCATCTCAAGGAAGCGGCGGCTCAAGGTGGCCCGGCTCGGGCTGCAGCGGCTGGGGCGCCGTGCCTCGATGGCCGCACCGACGGACCCCGCTGCCGGTGTCGAGCTGTCCGCTGCGCTTGCCGGTCTGCCGGTCGAGCAGCGCGCGGTCCTGGTGCTGCATCACGTGTGTGACCTCCCCGTGCAGGAGGTCGCGGACCGGCTCCACGTCCCTGTTGGCACGGTCAAGTCGCGGCTGTCACGGGCGCGTACGGCGCTCGCCCCGCTGCTGGCCGATGAGGAACGGAGCACGACATGAGTGACTTTGAGAGGCGCCTGTCGGACGAGGTGTCCGCAGCGATCCCATCCACGACCCCACCCTTCGATGAGGTCGTCGCGGTCCGTGATCGCCGACGCAACCGGCGTCGTGGTGCAGTCGCGGCCATCGCCGTCGTCGCCGTCATCGGCGGCGTCTTCGTGGCCACCGGAGTGCTGCAGGAGGATCCCGTGGGCAAGGGACGCACGGACGTCGCCTCGAGCGAGTCGCCGTCGGCAAGCGCCACCAAGGGCTCGGGTCGCACGTTCGACCCAGCGCTGCCACTGCCCATCATCCTGAACCTCGCCGCCGGCGATCGAGACCTCAACCCGTGGACGTCGTGCTGGAGCGGACCGCCCGACGGCGAAGGGGTGGTCACGCAGACGTGCTCCGACGGCATGCCCCCGAAGAACCCTGTTGCGGCGGGCAGCCCGGATGACGTCGAGTTCACCTTCCCCGCCGACGGATGGACGTTCGAGGCGACCTTCCGTCCGTCGGACGCCGCGCCCTGTGCACAGAGCTTCACGGTGCCGGTGGAGAAGACGGGAGCGCAGACCTTCCGGATCGATCCCGTGGGGCCTGCCGGGGCGTGGGAGGTCGACGTCTTCGGCCGCGGCCCACAGGGAGATGCAGTGGCCACCTTCGCCTGGGAGACGCCCACCGCCGGCACCGTGCCGCCGCCCCGCTCCTTCATGAGCCTCATCGAGGCTGGCGACGGCGGAGAGGTTCAGGCACCGAGTAGTCTCGAACTGCTCTTCTCCGGGCTGGACCGATCACCGGGGAAGGCGAGCGTCGCCGTCACGGTGACCGCTGCCAACGGCAACTCCATGCAGTTGGACACCGAGCGAGTGATCGGCCACGAGTGCATCGCCGAGGGCACGCTCTCGTTCTCGGGGACCCGCGCCCAGGCGCGACAGGCCGCCAGGCTCGGCCCGGCGCCTTTCACCTACGACGTCGACCTGACCCTCGACGGCACGACGTACGCCGGCACCGGGACGTGGCCGACCGACCAGCGCAAGGACGAGGCGCCGTACGTCGACCTCACCTTCGATCCTCCACTGCCGGCCTACGAGTGACCCGGGAGTCAGTGCCCGGTCGCCCGTCCTCGGCGACCACGATCGTGCAGGTGCGCCGTCGTGACACAGCAAATCGCGAGAACCCGACCCGGATCATGCACAGGCACGATCCGGCTCGGGTTCCGACAAGGTCGGTCAGACGTTGAAGCCGAGGGCGCGCAGCTGCTCGCGACCGTCGTCGGTGATCTTGTCCGGGCCCCACGGCGGCATCCAGACCCAGTTGATCGCCACGTCGTTGACGATCCCCTCGAGCGCGGAGTTCGTCTGGTCCTGGATCACGTCGGTCAGCGGGCAGGCCGCCGACGTCAGCGTCATGTCGAGCACGACGTTGGAGCCCTCGTCGAGGTGCACGTCGTAGACCAGGCCGAGGTCGACGACGTTGATGCCGAGCTCGGGGTCGACGACGTCCTTCATCGCCTCGACGACGTCGTCCTTGGAGACGGTCGTGGTGGTACCCACGGGCGCCTCGGGAATGTCAGAGTGGTCAGCCATTGGTGGTCTCCTTGTTGTCCGCTGAGCTGGCAACGATCTGGGCCGTCGCGTCCTTCCATGCCATCCACGACAGCAGGGCGCACTTGACCCGGGCCGGGAACTTCGCGACACCGGCGAAGGCGATACCGTCCTCGAGGACGTCCTCATCGGGCTCCACGTTGCCGCGGCCCTGCATGAGCTCCTGGAAGGTCGCGTGGATCTGCATTGCCTCGTCGACCGGCTTGCCGATCACGAGGTCGGTCATCACCGAGGCCGACGCCTGCGAGATGGAGCAGCCGACCGAGTCGTAGGAGACGTCCTCGACGACGCCTCCGGCAATGTGCACCCGGAGGGTCACCTCGTCACCGCACGTGGGGTTGACGTGGTGCACCTCGGCCTCGAACGGGTCACGGAGACCCTTGTTCAAGGGGTTCTTGTAGTGGTCGAGAATGATCTCTTGATAGAGGGTGTCGAGTTCCTGGCTCATGATGATCAACCCAACTTGAAGTAGGAGCGGGTGTATTCCAGCCCCTCGACGAGGGCGTCGATCTCGGCCGGCGTCGTGTAGAGGTACGACGAGGCGCGCGTCGAGGCCTGCACGCCGAAGCGCTTGTGGGCCGGCTTCGCGCAGTGGTGACCGGCGCGGACCGCGACACCACGCGAGTCGAGCACCTGGGCCACGTCGTGGGGGTGCACGCCGTCGATCTCGAAGGAGATCGCTCCGCCGCGCAGTGCGGCGTCGAGCGGGCCGAGCACGGTCAGGCCGGGCACGGTGGCCAGGCCGTCGAGGGCGTAGGCGGTGATCGCGTGCTCGTGGGCGCGGATGGCGTCCATGCCGACGTGGCCGAGGTAGTCCACGGCCGCGCCGAGACCCACGGCCTCGACAATCGGCGGGGTGCCGGCCTCGAACTTGTGCGGGATGCCGGCGTACGTCGACCGCTCCATCGCCACGGTCTCGATCATCTCGCCACCACCGAGGAACGGCGGCAGCTGGTCGAGGACCTCACGCTTGCCCCAGAGCACGCCGATGCCGGTCGGGCCGACCACCTTGTGGCCGGTGAAGGCCAGCAGGTCCGCACCGGACTCCACGACGTCGACGGCCATCTGCGGCACCGCCTGCGACGCGTCGACGACCACGATCGCGCCGACCTCGTGGGCACGGCGGGCGATCTTTTCGATCGGGTTGATCGTGCCGAGCATGTTGGAGACCCACGTCAGCGAGACGACCTTGGTCTTCTCGGTGATCAGGGAGTCGATGTTCGACAGGTCGAGCTGTCCGTCGTCGGTGAGCCCGAACCAGCGCAGCGTGGCGCCCTTGCGCTCGGTGAGCAGCTGCCACGGCACGATGTTGGAGTGGTGCTCCATCTCGGTGATGACGACCTCGTCGCCCTCCCCGATCTCGAGCGGGCCACGGGCCCAGGCCAGCGTGTTCGCCACCAGGTTGAGCGCCTCAGAGGCGTTCTTGGTGAAGATCACCTCGTCGCGCGAGGGGGCGTTGATGAACGCGGCGACCTTGTCGCGCGCGTTCTCGAACGCCTCGGACGACTCTGCTCCGAGCTGGTGCATGGCGCGTGCCACGTTCGCGTTGTGGTGCTCGAGGTGGTCGACCATCGTGTCTATGACCACCTGCGGCTTCTGCGAGGTGTTGGCGCTGTCGAGGTAGACCAGCGGCATCCCGCCCGCCAGCTGGCGTTCGAGGATCGGGAAGTCCTTGCGGATGACTTCCAGCTCGGGGAGCAACCCGTCCATGGGGATCAGACCGCCGCGGAGACGTACTTGTCGTAGCCGTTGGCCTCGAGCTCATCGGCGAGGTCAGGACCGCCGGACTCGGCGACCTTGCCGTTGACGAAGACGTGCACGAAGTCGGGCGTGATGTAGCGCAGGATGCGCGTGTAGTGCGTGATCAGCAGGACGCCCTTGTTCTTGTCCTCGATGAAACGGTTGACGCCGTCCGAAACGACCTTGAGGGCGTCGATGTCGAGGCCCGAGTCGGTCTCGTCGAGGATGGCGACCTTGGGGTCGAGCAGCTCGAGCTGGGCGATCTCGTGGCGCTTCTTCTCACCACCGGAGAAGCCTTCGTTGACCGAGCGGGTGCCGAAGGAGGAGTCGAGGTCGAGCTTCTCCAGGGTGGCGTTGACGTCCTTGACCCAGGTGCGCAGCTTGGGCGCCTCGCCGTCGATGGCGGTCTTGGCCGTGCGCAGGAAGTTGGACACCGAGACGCCGGGCACCTCGACGGGGTACTGCATGGCGAGGAAGAGGCCGGCGCGGGCCCGCTCGTCGACGCTCATCGCCAGCACGTCGTCGCCGTCGAGGGTGACGGTGCCGCCGGTGACGGTGTACTTGGGGTGGCCTGCGATGGAGTAGGCCAGGGTGCTCTTGCCGGAGCCGTTCGGGCCCATGATCGCGTGGGTCTCGCCGTCCTTGATGGTCAGCGTGACGCCCTTGAGGATCTCCTTGGGGCCGTCTTCGGTCTCGACCGAGACATGCAGGTCGTTGATCTCCAGGGTGCTCATGTGTGCTCTCTCTTCTCTGTACGAAAGTCTGTGGTTCAGGACGGCACGACGCCGTTGAGGGTGGTGCTGATGTCGACGTACACGTCGTCGCCGCGGAGCTCGACCGGGAACGTCGTGATCGGCTCGGTGGCGGGCAGGACGGTCGGCTTGCCCGTGCGCAGGTCGAACGTCGACCCGTGCAGCCAGCACTCGATGGTGCAGTCCGCGACCTCACCCTCGGAGAGGGCGACCGCCGCGTGCGAGCAGAGGTCCTGGACGGCGAAGAACTCGTCGCCGTCGCGGGCCACGGCCACGTCGAGGTCGTCGATCGTCACCCCGAGGGCCTCGTCAGCGGGGACCTCGGAGACGGCGCAGGCGCGGACGAAGCTCATTTGAACGCCTTCAGGACGTTCTTCTCGAGCTCGGACTCGACGGTGGCGGCGAGCTTCTCCTCCAGCTCCGGCACATCGATCCTGCGGATCAGGTCGTTGAAGAAGCCGTGCACGACCAGCCGGCGCGCCTCGTCCTCCGCGATGCCGCGAGAGCGGAGGTAGAACAGCTGGTTGTCGTCGAAGCGACCGATGGCCGACGCGTGGCCGGCACCCTCGATCTCGCCGGTCTCGATCTCGAGGTTCGGCACGGAGTCGGCCTGGCACCCGTCGGTCAGGACCAGGTTGCGGTTCTCCTCGTAGGTCTCGATGCCCTCGGCGACCTTGCGGATCAGCACGTTGCCGATCCAGACCGCGTGGGCGCCCTGGCCCTGCAGCGCACCCTTGTAGACCACGTTGCTCTTGGTGTGCGGAGCGGTGTGGTCGACGAAGAGGCGGTGCTCGATGTGCTGGCCCTCGTCGGCGAAGTACATGCCGAGCATCTCGACCGAGCCGCCGGGACCGGCATAGTCGGCCGTCGCGTCGTGGCGCACGAGGTCACCACCGAACGAGACGGCCACGTGCTTGAGCGAGGCGTCGCGGCCCACCCGGGCGTGCTGGGTGGAGTGGTGCACGGCGTCGTCGGCCCAGTCCTGCAGGGACACGACAGTCAGCTCGGCGCCGTCCTCGAGGACGATCTCGATGTTGTCGGCGAGTACGGCGGTGCCGGCGAAGGTCAGCACGACGGTCGACTTCGAGAACTTCTCGGCCACGATGACGGTGTGCGAGGCGCCGGCAAGCTCGGCGCCGGTGCCGGTGTGGGCCAGGATCGTCGCTCCGTCGACCACGGTGTCCTGCGGGATGCGGACGACGGTGGCACCGTCGGCCGCGGCCCAGGCGCGGGCCGAGACCCGGTCCGTGGGCACCAGGCCGGACAGGCCGCGCTCGACGGCGTCGGCGCCGACCTGCTCGACGACCACGTCCTGCGCGGCACTCACCTCGACCGCGCACGCGCCGGCGCCGAAGGGGGCCTCGTCGTGCAGGCCCCTGAGGCGCTTGAGCGGGGTGAACCGCCACACCTCTTCACGGCCGGTGGGCACGGGGTGGTCCGCGAGGTCGAAGGACCCCTCGGGGTGCAGGTGGGAGATCACCTTGTCGACCTCGAGGGCCGAACTCACGTTCTCAACAGTTGCAGTCACTTCTTGGCTTTCTTGTACGACGGTCGGGAGGGCAGTGCGCGGAGGGCGAGGATCAGCCCACCGCACCTTCCATCTGCAGCTCGATCAGCCGGTTCAGCTCGAGGGCGTACTCCATCGGCAGCTCCTTGGCGATCGGCTCGACGAAGCCGCGCACGATCATCGCCATCGCCTCGTCCTCGGCCATGCCGCGCGACATCAGGTAGAACAGCTGGTCGTCGGAGACCTTCGAGACCGAGGCCTCATGGCCCATCGACACGTCGTCCTCGCGGATGTCGACGTACGGGTAGGTGTCGGAGCGGCTGATCTGGTCGACCAGCAGCGCGTCACAGAGCACGTTGGACTTCGAGCCGTGCGCACCCTCGTTGATCTGGATCAGGCCGCGGTAGGACGTACGGCCACCACCACGGGCCACCGACTTCGACAGGATCGAGGACGACGTGTTGGGCGCGGCGTGCACCATCTTGGCGCCCGCGTCCTGGTGCTGGCCCTCGCCGGCGAACGCGATCGAGAGCGTCTCGCCCTTGGCGTGCTCACCCATGAGGTAGACCGCGGGGTACTTCATGGTCACCTTGGAGCCGATGTTGCCGTCGACCCACTCCATGGTCGCGCCGGCCTCGCAGGTGGCGCGCTTGGTGACGAGGTTGTAGACGTTGTTCGACCAGTTCTGGATGGTCGTGTAACGACAACGGCCGCCCTTCTTCACGATGATCTCGACGACCGCCGAGTGCAGCGAGTCGGAGGAGTAGATCGGCGCGGTGCAGCCCTCGACGTAGTGCACGTAGGCGTCTTCGTCGACGATGATCAGGGTGCGCTCGAACTGGCCCATGTTCTCGGTGTTGATCCGGAAGTAGGCCTGCAGCGGGATGTCGACGTGGACGCCCTTGGGCACGTAGATGAACGAGCCACCGGACCACACCGAGGTGTTGAGCGCGGCGAACTTGTTGTCACCGACGGGGATGACGGTGCCGAAGTACTCCTTGAAGATCTCTTCGTGCTCGCGCAGCGCGGTGTCGGTGTCGACGAAGATGACGCCCTGCTCCTCGAGGTCCTCGCGGATCGCGTGGTAGACGACCTCGGACTCGTACTGGGCGGCGACACCGGAGACGAGGCGCTGCTTCTCCGCCTCGGGGATGCCGAGCTTGTCGTAGGTGTTCTTGATGTCCTCGGGGAGCTCCTCCCACGAGGTGGCCTGCTTCTCGGTGGAGCGCACGAAGTACTTGATGTTGTCGAAGTCGATCGTCGACAGGTCCGAACCCCAGTTGGGCATGGGCTTGCGGTGGAAGAGCTTGAGGCCCTTCATGCGCAGGTCGAGCATCCACTGCGGCTCGCTCTTCTTCGAGGAGATGTCGGCGACGACCTCCTCGTTGAGGCCACGGCGGGCGTTGTCACTGACCTCGTTCTTGTCGGACCAGCCGAACTCGTAACGACCGATGCCCTCGAGCTCCGGGTTTCTTTCGTCAATGGTCGTCATGAAGACGCTCCGTCCTTCTTGTCGTGAATCGTGGAGGCCTCGAACTTGTCGAGGTCGAGGTTCGGAATGCTCGTGGTGCACACGCCGTCGCCGTGCGCGATGGTGGCCAGACGCTGGACGTGTCGGCCAAGGACCCGCCCGATCGCCTCGGTCTCGGCCTCGCACAGCTGCGGGAACTCCGCGGCGACGTGGGAGACCGGGCAGTGCTGCTGGCACAGCTGGTCGGCCATCGGCAGGGTGCGGACGCCGGCGGCGTACCCGCCCTGGGTCAGCACCCTGGCCAGTGCCTGGGCCGGGGTGAGCTCGGGCTCGTCGCGCACCAGGTCTGCATAGTCACGTTCTATGAACGCCACCCGCTGCCTCGCGAATTCCATGACCGCGTCGTCGCCGGCAGTGTCGGCGAGATAACGCAGGGCATGGACCGCGAGGTCGTCGTACTGGTGACCGAGCCCGTCGCGCCCGCTCTCGGTGAGCGCGAACACCTTGGCCGGTCGCCCGCGACCGCGCGAGCCGTAGACCCGCTGCTCGCGTGCCTCGACGGTGCCGAGCTCGACCAGGTGGTCGAGGTGACGGCGTACGGCGGCCGGGGTGAGGTCGAGCAGGTGGGCCAGGTCGGCGGCCGTGGAAGGGCCCTGCTCGAGGATGGAACGCAGCACGCGGGCACGGGTCGGAGCGTCCCCTTCAGGGACGGCGACGGGTGTGCGGGTGAATTCCACAACACAAGTGTGACGTTAATGCGGGGGCCGGATCAAGCAAGGGTCACCTAACTCACCATTCACTGGGACGAGGGCGCGGTGAACGGGGCGCGCAGCAGGACCGTCGCGCCGCTCAGGTCGGTGACCAGGCGACCGGACTCCATGTAGTCGTTGCTGACGCTGATCTCCACGTGGGGCGGCAGCTCCTTGCCCTCGAACTCGGGAGCGTAGGTCAGGCTGCTCCCCCAGTCGCCGCTGGCGATGGTGACCGTGAACTGCTGCGCACCGTCGACGCCGAGGTCCGAGCCGGCCTCCTCGACGTTCTCCAGGAGGCGGTCCAGGTCGACATCGGCCAGGTCGACCAGCTCCGGGTCCGCCGTGCCGACCCGGCCACCGGTCGACTCTGTCAGCGTGTCGTCGGCGCCCGGGTCGTAGGAGTACCGGTCGAAGCGGCCGCGTCCCTCGTCGGTGGGCACCAGCACGTCGGCGTACGTGCCGTGGGTCTCGACGGCGAGCACCTCGGTGGTGCCGAGGTCGTCCTCGACGTCGGCGACCAGCGCCTCCAGGGCGGTGGCGGTCAGCACGGGTTCGTCGCCCGGCTCGTCGTCGCGGTCCATCAGGCCCACCACCACCAGCAACGCCACGAACCCGCCCACCAGCACCGCGACCGTGGCTCCCACCGTCGCGGCCCGCGAGTGCCCGGGCGTACGGCGCACCGCGGGAGCCTGCACCTTTGTGAGCAGGGCGTTGGCCGGGTGGCGCTCGGGCACCTGGACCTCGTCGAGCACCGCGACCAGGGAGTCCAGCCGGTCGGCCCGCAGGGCGGAACTGACCAGCCGGTCGTGGTCGGCCGCATCGATCTGGCCGTCGGCGAAGGCTCCCGACAACGCGTCGACGACGGCGTCGCGATCGGACTGGCGGGCCCGTTTGCGCGCGGGTCGTGACGACATGCGCGGCACAGTACCCGCTGACTGCGGTCAGTCCTGCGTGCGCCTGCGGAACGTGCGGATCGCCAGGGGAGCGATGACGAGCGTGATGCCGATCGTCCAGATGAACGTGGTCAACACCGGGTGCTGCAGCGGAAGCGCAGCATCGGACGCCACCGGTGGAGTGTTCCCCCACAGCTCGCGGACCGCCTGCACCAGGGCGGAGATCGGGTTCCACTCGGCCAGCCAGCGCAGCGCCTTCGGCATGTTCTCGGTGGGGGCGAAGGTGTTGGCCAGGAAGGTGATCGGGAACATCGTCGTGAACATCACGCCGTTGACCGCCTCGACCGAGCGCATCTTGGAGCCGACCAGGATGCCGACCCAGATCATCGCGAAGCCCCACATCAGCAGCAGCACGTAGGCCAGCACCGCATCGAACACGCTGCCGCGGATGCGCCAGCCGATGACCAGCCCGGTCAGCGACATGACGATGATGCCGATGCTGGAGTGCAACAGGCTGGAGATGCTGCGGCCCACGAGAACGGCCGCCGGGTTGATCGGCAGCGACCGCATGCGGTCGACGATGCCCTTCTCGATGTCGGCGGTCAGGCCGACCGCCACGACGAACGAGGCGAACGCGATGGTCTGCCCCATGATGCCGCCGAGCAGCCACTCGCGGTACCCGGCCGGGGACCCTGTCTGGATGGACCCTCCGAAGACGAAGGCGAACAGCATCACGAACATCACCGGCTGGATGGTGACGTCCATCAGCATCTCGGGCATCCGCTTGATGTGGATCAGGTTGCGGCGCACGATCACCATCGACTGCCGCAGCAGGCCGGTGTCGCGGATCTCGGGGCGTTCGATGACAGCAGTCACGGGACCAGCTCCTCGTCGGGCGTTTCTTCGGCGTCCTCGGCACGGTGGCCGGTCAGGTGCAGGAACACGTCGTCGAGGCTCGGGCGCTTGAGGCCGAGGTCGTCGAGCTCGATGGCGCTGTCGGCGAAGACCGACGCGATGCGGGTCATGTCGGCCAGGCCGTTCGCCGCGGCGGTCAGCTGGCGGGACGCCTCGTCGATGTGGACCTCGGCGACCTGGCTGCGCAGCAGCTTCTCGGCGGCGGGGAGGTCTGCCACGTTGGAGACGGTCACGACCACCGCTGCCTTGCCGGACTGGTCCTTGAGCTGCAGCGGTGTGCCCTCGGCGATCACCGAGCCCTTGTCGATCACCACGATGCGGTCGGCGAGCTGGTCGGCCTCCTCGAGGTACTGGGTCGTGAGCAGCAGCGTGGTGCCGTCGCGGACCAGCTCACGGAGCACGTCCCACAGCTCGACCCGGCTGCGCGGGTCGAGCCCGGTGGTGGGCTCGTCGAGGAACAGCACCGGAGGAGTCGCGATCAGGCTCACCGCGAGGTCGAGCCGGCGCCGCATGCCCCCGGAGTAGGTCTTCACGATCCGGTTGCCGGCCTCGGTCAGGGAGAACCGCTCGAGCAGGTCGTCGCTGGCCCGGGCGATGTACTTCGACGACAGACCGTAGAGCCCGCCGATGAGCCGGAGGTTCTCGCGACCGGTCAGCAGCTCGTCGACCGTCGCGGCCTGGCCGGTGAGCCCCATGCTGCGGCGTACGGCGCCGGGCTCGCGGATCACGTCGTGCCCGGCGACCCGGGCCGTGCCGCTGGTGGGCGTGGTCAAAGTGGTCATCATGCGCACCGTCGTCGTCTTGCCGGCACCGTTGGGGCCGAGCATGCCGAGCACGGTTCCCTCGGGGACCGAGAAGCTCACGCCGTCGACGGCGACGGTCTCTCCGAAGTGCTTGACCAGGTTGTCGGCCTCGATGGCCGGGGGTGACGTCATGCTGCTCCCTCTCGCATTGGACGGTGTGTCCGGTTCCTGACACTTCGACCCGCGCCGGTCACGAAACTCATCGGTCCTCCACCCTAGGGAGGTGTCCCTGATGGGTCACCTGTTTTTCGGCGTCCGGGGCGGCGTTCCTAGACTGTCCCGGTGCCCCCCTCCCCCGACGTCGCTCCCGGCAGCCCAGGATCCGACGCGGCGGCCGTCGAGATCGACGGCCTCGTCATGCGCTACGGCGAGAAGACCGCCGTCGACGAGCTGTCGCTCCGCGTCGAGCGGGGCACCATCACCTCCGTGCTCGGGCCGAACGGCGCCGGCAAGACCACCACGCTCGAGGTGTGCGAGGGGTTCCGTAGACCACAGGCCGGCACGGTCCGGGTGCTCGGGCTCGACCCGACCCGCGAACGCCGTGCGCTGCTCCCCCGCATCGGCGTGATGCTGCAGTCCGGTGGCGCCTGGTCGGGGGTGCGGGCCGAGGAGATGCTCCGCCACATCGCACGCCTGCACGCCCACCCGCTGCCCGTCGAGATGCTGGTCGAGCGACTCGGCCTCGACGAGTGCGGGCGTACGCCGTACCGCCGGCTCTCCGGCGGGCAGCAGCAGCGACTCGGCCTCGCGATGGCGATCGTCGGCCGCCCCGAGCTGGTCTTCGTGGACGAGCCCACGGCGGGCATGGACCCCGCCGTGCGACGCACGACGTGGGAGCTGCTCGAGGAGCTCAAGGCCGACGGCGTCACGATCGTGCTGACCACCCACCACATGGACGAGGCCGAGCGGCTCTCCGACCTGGTCCACGTCATCGACCACGGGCGCCTGGTCGCCAGCGGCACCCCTTTCGACCTGACCCGGGCCCGCGACCAGGCCACGATCCGCCTGGTCGTGACCCGACCGTTCCCGCCCGGCTCCCCCGACAAGCTGCGCATCGCGCTCGGCGACCACACCGAGGTGACGGAGATCAACGAGCAGAGCCTGCTGATCACGGGTCCCGCCGACGGGTCGACCCTCGCCCGGGTCTCCGCGTGGTGCGAGGAGCACGACGTGCTGCCCGAGAGCCTGGTCCTCGGCCAGCGCACGCTCGAGGACGTCTTCCTGCAGCTGACCGGACGGGAGTTCGAGGCATGAGCACCACCCGCCAGGACTTCACCCCGGCCCCGGGCTCGGCTCCACTCTCCCGCCAGGTGGTGGCCCAGGCCTCCATGGAGACCCGCCTGCTGCTTCGCAACGGCGAGCAGCTGCTGCTGGCCGTGGTCATCCCGGTGCTGGCACTGGTCGGCGGCATCCTGGCGGCCCGCCGTCTGGGACTCGACTTCGACGAGACCCCGGTCGACGTGCTGACCCCGGGGGTCCTGGCCCTCGCGGTGATGTCCACGTCGTTCACGTCGCTGGCCATCGCCACCGGGTTCGAGCGCCGCTACGGGCTGCTCAAGCGCCTCGGTGCCTCACCGCTGCCACGCTCCGGACTGCTGCTCGGCAAGGTGATCGCCCTGCTCGGCGTACAGGTCCTGCAGGCGGTCGTCATCGGTGCGGTGGCCCTCGGGTTCGGCTGGCGTCCCGGCGGCGGGTTTGCCGGCGTCCTGCTGGCCGTGGCGGCCGCATTGCTCGGTACGGCGGCATTCGCCGGTCTGGGCCTGCTCGTGGCCGGGACCCTGCGCGCCGAGGCGACGCTGGCCGTGGCCAACCTGGTTTACCTGCTGCTCATGATGGGCGGCGGCATCGTGCTCCCCCGTGACACCTACGGCTCGGCGGGCGCGGTGATCCAGTTCCTCCCGTCCGCAGCCCTGGGCGACGCCATGCGGGACGCGTTCATCGACGGATCCGTCAATCTCGTCGCCTTCGCCGTGCTGGCCGTCTGGGCCGTCGCGGCGGGCGCGATGGCGAGCAGGAGCTTCAAGTGGGAGTGAGCAACATCGTTCCGGCCCGGTACCTCCGCCCCCTGGCGGTGACGAACCTGGTCGCGAACATCATGATCGTGGTGACCGGCGGCGTGGTCCGCCTGACCGCATCGGGTCTTGGTTGTCCGACGTGGCCGCGGTGCACGGACGAGTCGTACGTCGCCCACGGCGCCCTCGGCATCCACGGCGCGATCGAGTTCGGCAACCGGATGCTCACCTGGGTGCTCGCTGCGGTCGCCATCACCTGCTGGCTGGCCGCGCTCGCCTACCGGGCCTCGGGCGGCGTCAACGGAACCCGCACGGTGCGCCTGTCGACCATGATCGCGCTCTACGTGCCTGCGCAGGCGATCATCGGCGGCGTCACGGTGCTGACCGACCTCAACCCCTACGTCGTGGCCTTCCACCTGCTGGTCTCGATGGCCCTGATCGGGCTCTGTGTGCTGCTCGTCGAGGTCACCCGGCAGCCGGACACCTGGTCCGCCGACGACCCACTCCGAGCGCCGGAGCAGACCCGGAGGCTGGCCTGGCTGGTCTTCGGCGTCGGCTGGGTCGTGCTCTGGCTGGGCACCGTGGTCACGGGCTCCGGGCCCCACGCGGGGGACCTCGATGCACGACGTACGGGCCTGGACCCCCAGGTCTGGTCGCACGTGCACGCGTCGGCGGTCTACGTGCTGGTCGCCCTGACGGTCGGCATCGTCGCCCTCGCGCACCGGCAGCGGCTGGAGGGCGTACGGCGGGCCGCCGGCGCCCTGCTCCTGGTCGAGCTGCTGCAGGGCGTGGTCGGCTTCGTGCAGTACTTCAACGACCTGCCGGTGCCGCTGGTCACCGTGCACATGCTGGGCGCCTCGTTGACCGCAGCGACCCTCGCCTGGGTCGTGGTGCGCGCACAGCGCACGGTCTGAGCAGACCCGGGAAGAACTGGGACGGCGGGGTGCCCGAACCCCCGAGACCGGGCACGCCGCCGTTCAACAGGTATGACGTGGCGGACACCGGTTTGGTTGCTTCGGACCCCGAACTATTTTTCCCGGTCCAGACCACCGCTCCCGCGACGGTCCTGACGACAGCCCGCGAAGGGGGTCTCAGCGGGTCAGCAGCGGGTCGAGCGCGACCGCGACGAACAGGAGGCTGAGGTAGAGGTTGGAGGTGTGGAAGAGCCGCATCGGCTTGATCAGCGACAGGGTCTCGGTGCCCTTCGTGCGGCCCCACATCCTGTGCGCCTCGACCAGGAAGACCCCGCCGAGGACGGCGGCACACGCCGGGTAGAACCAACCGGTGCCGGCCACCGGCCACAGCACCAGCGACGTCGCGACCATCACCCACGAGTAGAGGACGATCTGTCGACCGACCTCAGCCGCGGGCTTCACGACGGGCAGCATCGGGACGTCGACGTTCGCGTAGTCCTCGCGGTAGCGCAGCGCGAGGGCCCAGGTGTGCGGCGGCGTCCAGAAGAAGACCACCATGAACAGCACGATCGGCGTCCAGGCCAGCTCGTTGGTGACCGCCGTCCAGCCGATGAGGGCCGGGAAGCACCCGGCGAGGCCGCCCCAGACGATGTTCTGGGTCGTACGCCGCTTGAGCAGGATCGTGTAGACCAGCACGTAGAACGCGTTGGCGCCCAGCGACAGGGCCGCGGAGAGCCAGTTGACCCACACTGCGAGGACCAAGGTCGAGACCACCGCGAGCACCACGGCGAACAGCAGGGCCGAGCCGGCCGACACGATGTGGCGTGGCAGGGCGCGGCGGCGGGTGCGTCGCATCTGCTCGTCGATGTCACGGTCGTAGACGCAGTTGAACGCCGAGGCGGAGCCCGCCGACAGGGTGCCGCCGATGACGGTCGCGACGACCAGCCACAGGTCGGGCACGCCACGGTCGGCGAAGAACATCACCGGCACGGTGGTGAGGAGCAGCAGCTCGATCACCCGCGGCTTGGTCAGACCGACGTAGGCGGCGACGACGTCCTTGAACGACGCGCGTTCGGGGTCGCCCGACGGGTCTGCCGCCCGCTCAGGGGTGGAAGCCGACTGGCCGACGTACGTCACGAAAACCTCGGGTTGCAAAGACTGCGTCATGGTGATGGAAAACGGTGGAGCCGACGTCGAGTCTATAGCCCATGATGAGTAGGCTCGTCGTTGCCGCCGTAGTTGCAACGAGAGGATCCTCACGTGACCACCGATTCCCCCACCCTTGAGTGGACCGACCTCGACCGCCGCGCCGTCGACACGGCCCGCGTGCTGGCCATGGATGCGGTCCAGAAGGTGGGCAACGGACACCCCGGAACCGCGATGAGCCTCGCGCCCGCGGCGTACCTGCTCTTCCAGAAGGTCATGCGCCACGATCCGTCCGACGCCTACTGGCAGGGGCGTGACCGGTTCGTGCTCTCGTGCGGCCACTCGAGCATCACGCTCTACACGCAGCTGTTCCTGGGCGGCTTCGGTCTCGAGCTCTCCGACCTGGAGGCGCTGCGCACCTGGGGCTCCAAGACCCCGGGCCACCCCGAGTACCACCACACCGTCGGTGTCGAGACCACCACCGGCCCGCTGGGCCAGGGCGTCGCCAACGCGGTCGGCATGGCGATGGCCGCGCGACGCGAACGCGGCATGCTCGACCCCGACACCGCCGCTGGCGAGTCACCGTTCGACCGCCACGTCTACGCGATCTGCTCCGACGGCGACATCGAGGAAGGCGTCTCGGGCGAGGCGTCCTCGATCGCCGGCGTCCAGGAGCTCGGCAACCTGACCGTGATCTACGACCGCAACCGCATCTCGATCGAGGGCGACACCGACATCGCGCTCGGCGAGGACGTCGGCAAGCGCTACGAGGCCTACGGCTGGCACGTGCAGACCGTCGACTGGACAAACGGCGGCACCGGCTACGACGAGGACGTCCCGGCGCTCCACGCGGCCATCCAGAAGGCCAACGAGGTCACCGACAAGCCCAGCTTCATCGTGCTCGACACGATCATCGCCTGGCCCGCGCCCAACGCCCAGGGCACCGAGGCCGCCCACGGCAGCGCACTCGGCGACGACGAGGTGGCGGCCACCAAGAAGGTGCTCGGCTGGGACCCCGAGCAGACCTTCGAGGTGCCTGACGACGTGCTCAAGCACACCCGCGCGCTCTCCGACCGTGGCGCTGCCGCCCGCAAGGAGTGGGACGAGCAGTTCGCCGCGTGGGCGACGGCCAACCCCGAGCAGAAGACGCTCCTCGAGCGGGTCAGCACCCGTGCCCTGCCCGACGGCCTGGCCGAGGCGCTGCCGGTGTTCCCCGCCGACGCCAAGGGCGTGGCGACCCGCTCGGCGAGCGGCAAGACCATCAACGCGATCGCACCCCTGATGCCCGAGCTGTGGGGCGGCTCGGCCGACCTGGCGGGCTCCAACAACACCACCATCGAGGGCGTGCCGTCGTTCATCCCGGCCGACCGTTCGTCCAACGAGTGGTCGGGCGACCCGCTGCGCGGCCGGGTGCTGCACTTCGGCATCCGCGAGCACGCGATGGCCTCGATCATGAACGGCATCACCCTCGGCGGCCTGACCCGCGTCTTCGGCGGCACGTTCCTCCAGTTCGCCGACTACATGCGTCCCGCCGTACGCCTGGCCGCGCTGATGGGTGCGCCCGTGACCTACGTCTGGACCCACGACTCGATCGGTCTCGGCGAGGACGGCCCCACCCACCAGCCGATCGAGCACCTCGCCGCCCTGCGCGCGATCCCCGGGCTCGACGTGGTCCGCCCGGCCGATGCCAACGAGACGGCGGCCGCGTGGCTGGCCGTGCTCCAGCGCACCGACCGTCCGGCCGGACTGTGCCTCACCCGTCAGGGCGTGCCCACGTTCCCGCGCGGCGAGGAGGCCGAAACCGGACAGCACTGGGCCGACACCAGCGGCGTCGCCAAGGGCGGCTACGTCCTGGTCGACGCCGACGGCGGGGCGCCCGACGTCGTCCTGATCGGCACCGGCTCCGAGGTCCAGCTGGCCGTCGCGGCCCGTGACGAGCTCGCTGCCGAGGGCATCAAGGCCCGAGTCGTCTCGATGCCGTGCGTGGAGTGGTTCAACGAGCAGGACCAGTCCTACCGCGACTCGGTCATCCCGCCCACCGTCAAGGCGCGGGTCTCGGTCGAGGCCGGCATCGCCCAGGGCTGGCGCGAGATCGTCGGCGACGCCGGACGCATCATCTCGATCGAGCAGTACGGCGCCTCGGCCGACTACAAGCGCATCTTCGAGGAGTACGGCGTGACCGCCGGGGCCGTGGCCTCGGCGGCGCGCGACAGCATCACGGCCGCGCAGGGCTGACCGACGCCCCACCGCGCACCGCGCAGGCAGATCCCGACCGCAGTTCAGGAGGAACACAATGTCCGAACGACTCAAGTCCCTTGCCGACGCCGGTGTGTCGGTGTGGCTCGACGACCTCTCCCGGGAGCGGATCGAGACCGGCAACCTGGCCGACCTGGTCAAGGAGAAGTCGGTCGTGGGGGTCACCACGAACCCCACGATCTTCGCCGGCGCGATCGGTGACGGCGAGCGCTACAACGACCAGGTGGCCAAGCTCGGGGCCGAGGGCCAGGACGTCGACGCGGTCATCCGCGCGCTGACCACCGACGATGTGCGCAACGCCTGTGACGTGCTCGCCGACGTCTACGCCGGCGACCACTTCGACGGGCGGGTCTCCATCGAGGTGGAGCCCGGCCTGGCCATGGACACCGAGGCGACCATCGCCCAGGCCCGCGAGCTCTGGGAGACCGTCGACCGGCCCAACGTGCTGATCAAGATCCCGGCCACCGAGCCCGGCCTGCCGGCGATCACGGCGGCGACTGCCGAGGGGATCAGCGTCAACGTGACCCTGATCTTCGGCATCGACCGCTACCGCGCGGTGATGGACGCCTACCTCACCGGTCTCGAGCAGGCCCAGGCCAAGGGCATCGACCTCTCCACCATCCACTCGGTGGCGTCGTTCTTCGTGTCCCGGGTCGACTCCGAGGTCGACAAGCGCCTCGCCGCGATCGGCACTGACGAGGCGAAGGCACTCAAGGGCAAGGCCGCGATCGCCAATGCCCGGCGTGCGTACGCCGCGTACCAGGAGGTCTTCGGGGGCGACCGCTTCCTCCAGCTCGGCGGAGCCAACGTGCAGCGCCCACTGTGGGCCTCGACCGGCGTCAAGGACCCGGCCTACCCCGACACGCTCTACGTGACGGAGCTGGTCGTCGACGGCTGCGTGAACACCATGCCGGAGAAGACCATGGATGCGTTTGCTGACCACGGCGAGCTGAAGGGCGACACGGTCAGCGGCCGCTCCGCTGAGGCCGAGGAGGTGTTCGCCGCACTCGCGGGCGTGGGCATCGACTTCGACGACGTACTGGTGGTGCTCGAGACCGAGGGTGTCGACAAGTTCGACAAGTCCTGGGCCGAGCTCGTGGAGACGGTGAAGGGGCAGCTCGAGAGCAGCCGGTCGTGACCGCCTGGAACGTCGCCGAGGGCGACGGCTTCTGCCTGCACTTCGGCTACCCCGACGAGGCAGCCTTCGCCGCTGCGGTCCACCAGCTCGTGGCTGACAAGGTCGCCTCCCGGATCGCCGCCCAGGACCCGACGCTGTGGGGTCGCGCCGCCGAGGATGAGGCCGCCAAGCGGCTCAGCTGGGTCGACCTGCCGACCGCCTCGCGTCCACTTGTGTCCGAGATCGAGGCACTGCGCGACGAGCTCGCCGCCCAGGGCGTCTCACGGGTGGTGCTGTGCGGCATGGGTGGCTCGTCGCTGGCGCCCGAGGTCATCTGCAAGGCAGCCGGCGTGCCCCTCGAGGTGCTCGACTCCTCCAATCCCGACGTGGTCCGCTCCGCCCTCGGCCAGGACCTCCGGGCCACTGCGGTGGTGGTGTCCAGCAAGTCGGGCGGCACCGTCGAGACCGACAGCCAGAAGCGCTCGTTCGAGGCCGCGTTCCGAGACGCGGGCATCGACCCGACCGCGCGCATCGTGGTCGTCACCGACCCCGGCTCGCCGCTCGACAAGAGCGCCAGTGCCGACGGCTACCGAGTGTTCCGTGCCGACGACAAGGTGGGCGGGCGCTACTCCGCGCTCACTGCCTTCGGGCTGGTGCCCTCGGGCCTGGCCGGGGCCGACATCGGGGCCCTGCTCGACGAGGCGCACCAGGTGCAGTCCGCGCTCTCCGAAGACTCCGTCAACAACCCCGCACTCCGCCTGGGTGCCCTTCTGGGCCAGGCATCCAGCCAGGGCGTCGACAAGCTGGTGCTGGCCAACGCCGGGGCCGACTTCAGCGGCTTCGGTGACTGGGCCGAGCAGCTGATCGCCGAATCGACCGGCAAGGACGGCAAGGGCATCCTGCCCGTCGTGGTGGAGTCGCTCGAGGCCCCGAACTTCGTGCCGAGCACCCCCGACTCGGTGCTGTCCACGTTCGGTCCCGACTTCCCGTTCGCGTCCGTCCGCCCGGCCTCGGCCACGGGGGCCTCGGTCGATGCGGCCCTCGGCGCCCAGATGCTGATCTGGGAGTACGCCACCGCCGTCGCCGGCCGGGTGATCGGCATCGACCCGTTCAACCAGCCCGACGTCGAGAGCGCCAAGGCCGCCGCCCGCGAGATGCTCGACGGCGCCGGGTCCACCCCGGATCCTTCCTTCACCGACGCGGCGATCAGCGTGTACGCCGGCGACTGGCTGCCCGAGGGCACGTCCACTGCCGCCGCGGCCGTGGACGCACTGCTCGGCAACCTCGACGCCGCGCACGGTTACCTCGCCGTGCAGGCCTACCTCGACCGACAGCGCGACGCCGACCTGGCCGGTTGCCGTCCCGAGCTGGCCACCCGCACCGGACGACCCGTCACGTTCGGCTGGGGACCACGGTTCCTGCACTCGACCGGGCAGTACCACAAGGGCGGACCCGCCACCGGCGTCTACCTCCAGGTCACCGCCGAGCCGGCCGCCGACCTCGAGGTGCCGGGTCGCGAGTTCACCTACCAGCAGTTCCTCGTCGCGCAGGCGATCGGCGACGGCCAGGTGCTGGCCGACAAGGGACGACCCCTGCTCCGCCTCCACCTCACCGATCTCGAGAGCGGCCTCGCCCAGTTGCGGGCGCTGCTGTCATGACGACGGCGACCAAGGTCCACGACGACGGCGACGCCCTGGCCGAGGCCGTCGCCGAAGCACTGATCCAGCGCCTGGCCGAGGTGCAGGCCGAGGGCCGGGTGCCCTCGGTCTGCCTGACCGGTGGCACGATCGCCGGACTGGTGCACCGCAAGCTGGCCTCGTCGCTCAACGGCTTCGACGTCGACTGGGACGAGGTCGACTTCTGGTGGGGCGACGAGCGGTACGTCGACGCCACCAGTGACGACCGCAACGCCGTCCAGGCCCGTCGAGACCTCCTCGACCACATGGACGTCGACCCCGAGCGGGTGCACGAGATGCCGTCCCACGACTCCGGGCTGACCCTCGACGAGGCGGCGCAGGCCTACTCCGACGAGATCCGCGCCCAGGGCGGCGGACAGTTCGACGTCGTGATGCTCGGTCTCGGCCCCGACGGCCACATCGCCTCGCTCTTCCCGGGGTCCCACCAGATCGACGTCGACGACCGGATCGCGGTCGCCGTCCCCGACTCCCCCAAGCCGCCGCCCGAGCGGATCAGCCTGACCTTCGGTGCGCTCAACCACACCCGAGCGGTGTGGTTCATCGTCTCCGGCGTCGACAAGGCCGAGGCCGTGGCGCGTTCCCGCGGAGACCTGGACCTGCACGGTGCTCCGGCCACGGGTGTCACGGGCACCGGTGAGATCGTGTGGTGGCTCGACGCAGCCGCCGCACGAGCCGTGGATTCTTGATGCGCGAGCCTGCAGTTCTTGACGCGCGGGCCTGCAGTTCTTGACGTGCGAGCGGGGTACGGCGACCGTGTCCACCGTTGCGGGCACCTCACGCGTTGCCGGGCGCTCGCCGAACCGGCAATTCTTGCTGGACGCTCGCTGGCGCTCGCAGCAACAATGGCCCGTTCGGCTCCTACAATTTTCGGAGCGCTCTGCGCTCAGAAAATTATGTCGCCGGACTTTCGGCGGGAGCGGAGGAGCTTGACGGCCTCGTCGAGGATGTCGGCCGCCTCCTTGTCGGAGCGTCGCTCCTTCACGTAGGCGAGGTGCGTCTTGTAGGGCTCGATCTTCGGGGCCGGCGGCGGGTTCTCGGAGTCCTGGCTGGCAGGGAGTCCGCACCGCGGGCAGTCCCACGACTCAGGAGCCGCGGCCTCGACTGCGAAGGTCACCACCGAACGGTGGTCGTGCGAGCAGTAGTAGGTGACACTCTGGCGCGGGGCTGCCTCACCGCGCTCTGCCTCACCCATGGGGCCGGCTCCGACCCGGCTCCCCCGGATTGCGTTTCCTCCACCAGCCACGTTTCAGTCCTCTCGATCAGACGCCGCTGTAGGCCATCAGGAGAGCGAGCGCGATGATGCACGCCGCCCAGATAACTCCGAGACCGACCGTCAGACGGTCAAGGTTGCGCTCGGCCACCGACGAGCCACCGAGGCTGCTGGAGACGCCGCCACCGAACATGTCGGAGAGGCCACCACCACGACCCTTGTGCAACAGGACCATGGCGATCAACAGCAGGCTGGTGAGCACGAGGAGGATGGTGAAGATCAAAGTCACAGCGGCAACACTAACTCACGATTTCAGGGATCACAGCACCGGCATGTCGTAGAACCTGCAGATGCCGCCGAACTCGTCGGCCTGCAGGCTGGCCCCTCCGACGAGGGCACCGTCGACGTCGGGCTGGGTCATGATGCCGGCGACGTTCGCGGCCTTCACCGAGCCGCCGTACAGGATGCGGCACGCGGCTCCGGCGGCCTCCCCGTGCACCTCGGTGAGGCGGGCACGGATCGCCGCGCACACCTCCTGCGCGTCGTCGGGAGTCGCCACCTCGCCGGTCCCGATCGCCCAGACCGGCTCGTAGGCGATGACGAGCTCGGCGACCTGCTCCGCAGTCAGGCCGGCCAACGAGCCGTCGACCTGGGCCAGCGTGTACGCGACCTGCTCACCGGACTGCCGAACCTCCAGCCCCTCGCCCACACAGACGATCGGCGTCATGCCGGCAGCGATCGCCTTGACCGCCTTGGCGTTGACCACCTCGTCGGTCTCGGCGTGGAACTCGCGGCGCTCGGAGTGGCCGACGACCACGTAGGAGCACCCCAGCTTGGCCAGCATGCCCGCCGAGATCTCGCCCGTGTAGGCGCCACTGTCGTGCATGGAGACGTCCTGGGCGCCGTACTTCACCGAGAGCCGGTCGCCGTCGACGAGGGTCTGCACCGACCGAAGGTCGGTGAACGGCGGTACGACGACCACCTCGACCTTGCCGTAGTCGTGACGCTTGTCGGAGAGCGTCCATGCGAGCTTCTGCACCAGGACCACCGCTTCCTGGTGGTTCAGGTTCATCTTCCAGTTGCCCGCCATCAGCGGATTGCGCTTGGCCATGAGGGTCCTTGCGTGAGGAGTTGTCAGTCGTCGAGAACGGTGATGCCGGGCAGTTCCTTGCCCTCGAGGTATTCGAGGCTGGCGCCGCCGCCGGTCGAGATGTGACCGAAGGCCGACTCCTCGAAGCCCAGCTGGCGTACGGCGGCAGCGGAGTCGCCACCGCCCACCACCGAGAGGCCGTCGACCTTGGTCAGCGCCTCGGCGACGGCCCGGGTGCCGGCGGCGAACGCGTCGACCTCGAAGACCCCCATCGGCCCGTTCCAGAAGACGGTGCGGGCATCGGCGAGCTCGGCGGCGAAGGCGACGCCGGAATCGGGGCCGATGTCGAGACCGAGGGAGTCCGCCGGGATCGCGTCGGCGGCGACCACCTGCGGCTGCGGCTCCCGGTCGTCGCTCGGGAACGCGGTGTCGACCACGATGTCGGTCGGCAGCACGATCTCCACGCCGCTCGACTTCGCGCGCTCGGCGTACTCGCGGCAGACGTCGAGCTGGTCCTCCTCGAGCAGGCTCTTGCCCACCTCGTGGCCTTGGGCCTTGAGGAAGGTGAAGACCATGCCGCCGCCGATCAGGAGCTTGTCGGCCTTCTCCAGCAGGTTGTCGATGACGCCCAGCTTGTCGGAGACCTTCGATCCACCGAGCACCACGACGTAGGGGCGCTCGGGGTCGACCGTGAGCCGACGGAGCACGTCGATCTCCGCCGCGACCAGGTTGCCCATCGCGTGCGGCAACCGCTTCGCCACGTCGTACACGGACGCCTGCTTGCGATGCACGACCCCGAAGCCGTCACTCACGAAGCCGTCGGCCAAGGCGGCCAGCTGGTCGGCGAACTCGCCACGCTCCGTGTCGTCCTTGCTGGTCTCGCCCGGATTGAAGCGGACGTTCTCGAGCACCGCGACGTGGCCGTCGGCGAGGGCCTCGACCGTCGAACGGGCCGACTCCCCCACCGTGTCGGTGGCAAAGGCGACGTCGGCGCCCAGCAGCTCGCCGAGGCGCGCGGCGACTGGCGCCAGTGAGTACGCCGGGTCGGGCTTGCCCTCAGGTCGACCGAGATGGGCGGCAACGACCACGCGGGCACCGGCGTCGGCGAGGGCCTTGATCGTCGGCACGCTGGCCCTGATCCGTCCGTCGTCGGTGATGGTGTTGCCGTCGAGCGGGACGTTCAGGTCCGAGCGGACCAGGATCCGCTTGCCGGTGAGGCTCCCGCCGAGTGCGGACGCGAGCGTGTCGATGCCTGCCATGCCATGCCTTCCTGTTCTGGGCTGGCTGTTCTGCCGTGTGCTGGTGGGCGGGACGACTCAGAGGGTCTCGCCGATGTAGCTGATCAGGTCGACGAGGCGGTTGGAGTAGCCCCATTCGTTGTCGTACCAGCCGACCACCTTGACCTGGTTTCCGATCACCTTGGTCAGCGGGGAGTCGAAGATGCACGACGACGGATCCGTGACGATATCGGACGACACGATCGGGTCGGTGGAGTACTTCACGTAGCGGGCAAAGTCGCCCTCGGTGGCTGCCTTGAACAGCGCGTTGATCTCCTCGACGGTGGTGTCGCGGGAGGCCGTGAAGGTCAGGTCGGTGACCGAGCCGGTCGGCACCGGGACCCGCAGCGCGTAGCCGTCGAGCTTGCCCTTCAGCTCCGGGAGGACCAACCCGAGCGCCTTGGCCGCACCCGTGGACGTGGGAACCACGTTGAGCGCGGCGGCACGAGCACGTCGCAGGTCCTTGTGGATGTTGTCCTGAAGGTTCTGGTCGGCGGTGTAGGCGTGGATCGTCGTCATCAGGCCGCGCTCGATGCCGATTCCGTCGTTGAGGATCTTCGCCATCGGGGCCAGGCAGTTGGTGGTGCACGACGCGTTGGAGATGACGGTGTGCGCGCTGGCGTCGTACGACTCGTGGTTGACGCCCATCACGATGGTGACGTCCTCGTTCTTGGCCGGCGCCGAGATGATGACCTTCTTCGCACCGCCACTGTCGACGTGGGCGCGGGCCTGCTCGGCGTCGGTGAAGAACCCGGTGGACTCGACCACGACGTCGACCCCGGCCTCACCCCACTTGAGGTTGGCCGGTTCGCGCTCGGCGAAGGCGACGAAGCTGCTGTCGCCGACCGTGATCGACTTTTCCGTGGAGGAGACCTCGGCGTCGAGGACGCCGAGGATGGTGTCGTACTTCAGCAGGTGGGCGAGGACGGCGTTGTCCGTCAGGTCGTTGACCGCAACGACCTCCACGTCTGCTCCCGAGGCGCGCACCGCCCGGTAGAAGTTGCGCCCGATTCGGCCGAAGCCGTTGATCCCTACCCGAACAGTCATGCTGTGCCACCTTCTCGCGGAGATGTCGTCGATGGTCTGGTCTGCAGAACCCTAGCGTCAGACGTGACGCAGGACACACGATGCCCCTGGCGAACCGGGACGCTCAGGACTCCTCGGCCAGCATGTCCGGGGTCAGCGACGACTCGGTGTCGGGGATGCCGAGCTCTTCGGCGCGCTTGTCGGCCATCGCCAGCAGTCGGCGGATCCGGCCGGCGATCGCGTCCTTGGTGAGCACCGGGTCGTGCAGCTGACCGAGCTCCTCGAGGGAGGCCTGCTTGTGCTCGAGCCGGAGGTGGCCGGCAAGCTGGAGGTGGTCGGGCACCTCGTCGCCGAGGATCTCGAGGGCACGTTCGACGCGGGCGCCGGCAGCGACTGCGGCGCGCGCCGAGCGTCGCAAGTTCGCGTCGTCGAAGTTGGCGAGCCGGTTGGCGGTGGCCCGCACCTCGCGGCGCATGCGGCGTTCTTCCCAGGCCATCAGGGTCTCGTGGGCGCCGAGCCGGGTGAGCAGGGCACCGATCGCGTCACCGTCACGGATGACCACGCGGTCGACCCCACGCACCTCGCGGGCCTTGGCCTGGATGCCGAGTCGACGGGCGACCCCGACCAGGGCCAGCGCGGCCTCGGGTCCGGGGCAGGTCACCTCGAGCGCGGACGATCGTCCGGGCTCGGTCAGGGAGCCGTGGGCCAGGAAGGCGCCGCGCCAGGCAGCGACGGCGTCGCAGCCACCGCCACTGACCACCTGCGGCGGGAGCCCGCGCACGGGACGGCCGCGCTGGTCGAGCAGTCCGGTCTGGCGGGCCAGGGCCTCGCCGTCCTTGACGACACGGAGGACGTAGCGGCTGCCCTTGCGGATGCCGTTGGCCTGCACCATCGCGACCTCGGCGGTGTGGCCGTAGATCTCGGCGATGTCGGTGCGCAGCCGACGTGCGGCGGCACCCGTGTCGAGCTCGGCCTCGACCACGATCTTGCCGCTCACGATGTGGAGTCCGCCCGCGAAGCGCAGGGTCGTGGACACCTCGGCCTTGCGACAACACGTCTTGGTGGTCTGGGTGCTTGCGAGCTCCGACTTCACCTGTGCCGTCATTGCCATGTTGCCGATCCTTACACACCTCCCATGATCCGCGAATAGGCGGCCGCCAGCTTCTCGGGGTCGTGACGAGGCGATCCGTCGCCCATCGCCACGTCGGCGAGCACGAGTTCGGCGCCGGCACTGGCCACCACCTGCTCGAGGAGCTCGGGATCGGGCACCGCTCCCGGGTCGGCCAGGACGGTGTGGAGCACCAGGTCGGGAGCGTGGCCGAGGAGCGCCCCGAGGAGGTCCTCCGGGGTGTAGCCGACCGTCTCCCCGGCCTGCTCCTCGAGGTTGAGTACGACGATCACCCGACTGTCGCTCTCGATGATCGCCTTGCGGAGGTCGGGGACCATCAGGTGCGGGATGACGGAGGTGTACCAGCTGCCCGGACCCAGCACGATCCAGTCGGCGTCGTAGACCGCCTCGACCGCCTGGGGGCAGGCCTCCGGGTCGGGCGGGTCGAGCTGGATGCCGGTGAGGGTGCCGGCCGTGGTGGCCACCTCGACCTGGCCGCGGACCAGCTGGGTCGCGTCGGGACGGGTGTGGTCGAGCCCGCGGACCTCGGCGGTGATGTCCATCGGGGTGACCGACATCGGCAGCACGCGTCCGCGCGCGTCGAGCAGTCGGGCGACCCACTCGAGGCCGTCGACCTGGCCGCCGAGGAGCTCCCAGAGGCCCACGATCAGCAGGTTGCCGACCACGTGCCCCTTCATCTCGCCGTCGCTGTCGAACCGGTGCTGGAGCACGCGGGCCCAGGTCTGGCCCCACTCGTCGTCACCGCAGAGCGCGGCCAGTGCCATGCGGAGGTCGCCCGGAGGCAGGACGCCGAACTCACTGCGCAACCGACCCGACGAGCCACCGTTGTCGGCGACGGTCACCACCGCCGTGAGGCTCTCCACGACGCGACGCAGCGCCGAGAGTGACGCGTGCAGCCCGTGGCCTCCACCGAGCGCCACGACCGAGGCATCGAGCCGAACCTGGTCGCGACGGTGAGCCGACCCCGTCATTCGTTGCCCAGATCGCGGTGCTGCGCGCGGGCGTCGTACCCCTGCTCGAGCAGCCGGGCCACGATCTCCTCGGTCATCGCCACGCTGCGGTGCTTTCCTCCCGTGCAGCCGATGGCCACGGTCATGAACCGCTTGCCCTCACGCAGGTAGCCCGCGGCCACCGTCTGGATCACCGGCACGTAGGCCTCGAGGAACTGCTGCGCGTCCGGCCGCGACTTCACGAAGTCGGCGACGGGCGCGTCCTTGCCGTTCATCGGCCGCAGCTCGGGGTCCCAGTAGGGGTTCGGGAGGAACCGCATGTCGGCCATGAAGTCGGCGTCGACGGGGATGCCGTACTTGAAGCCGAAGCTGACGACGGTGATCTTCAGCGTCATCGCGTGGGGCGCACCGAACGCCTCCGCGACCTTGTCGGTCAGCTGGTGCACGTTGAGGTTGGTCGTGTCGATGAGGACATCGGCGTTGCCGCGCAGACCCGCGAGCACGACGCGTTCTCGCTGGAGCCCGTCGAGCAGCCGCCCACCCGCCTGCAGCGGGTGCGGTCGACGCGCCGCCTCCTGGCGTCGGACCAGGACGTTGTCGTCGGCCTCGAGGTAGAGCAGCGTCGTACGACGACCGAGGGCACGCTGCGCGAGATTCGCACGCAGGGACTCGAAGAACGACCCGGAGCGTACGTCGACCACGACGGCGATCGGCTGGCTGTGGCCGGCGTTCTCGTTGACCAGGTGGACGATGTCGGGCAGCAGCGACGGCGGGAGGTTGTCGACCACGAAGTAGCCGAGGTCCTCGAGCTCCTTGGCCGCGGTGCTGCGGCCGGCCCCGGTCATGCCGGTGACGACGACGAGCTCGCCAGTCGGCTCCTCCGGCTCCTGCTCGTTCACGGGCATCAGCTCTCCTCGATCTCGCCGGTGGCGGTGTTCACGGAGACAGTCTGGCCGCTGCCTGCCTCGACTGCATCCTTGATGGCGGAAGCCGTTCCTGGCCCGATGCCGGGCACCTGGGTGAGCTCCTCGATCGAAGCCGCGCGCAGCTTGCGCAGGGATCCGAAGTGCTTGATCAGCGTCTTGCGGCGCACCTCGCCCAGACCGGGCACGTCGTCGAGCACGCTCTCCACCATCGTCTTCGAACGACGACCGCGGTGGTGGGTGATCGCGAACCGGTGCGCCTCGTCGCGCAACCGTTGGAGGAGGTAGAGGCCCTCGCTCGTGCGTGGCAGGATCACCGGGTCCTCCTGCTGGGGAACCCAGACCTCTTCCAGACGCTTGGCGAGGCCGACCACCGGGATGTCGTCGATGCCCAGCTCGGCGAGGGCAGCCGAGGCCGCCGCCACCTGGGGCGGCCCGCCGTCGACCACGACAAGGCCGGGGGCATAGGCGAACTTGCGCGGTCGGCCGGTCTCCGGATCGACGAGCATCGGCCCCTCGCCGCCTTCGCCCTGCTTCTCGATGGAGGAGGCCTGCTCATCGAGGAGGCGCCGGAACCGGCGGGTGATCACCTCGTGCATGGAGGCGACGTCGTTCTGCCCGTCGACCGTGCGGATCACGAAGCGGCGGTACTCGCTCTTGCGGGCCAGCCCGTCCTCGAAGACCACCATGCTGGCCACCACCTCGGTGCCCTGGAGGTTGGAGATGTCGTAGCACTCGATGCGCAGGGGCACCTCGTCGAGCTCGAGGGCGAGCTGGATCTCTTCGAGGGCCCGGTTGCGGGTGGTCAGGTCGCTGGCCCGCTTGGTCTTGTGCAGGCCGAGCGCCTGGAGCGCGTTGCGCCCGACGGTCTCCTGGAGGGTCTTCTTGTCCCCGCGTTGCGGCACCTTGATCGCAACCTTGCCGCCACGCAGCTCGCCCAGCAGCACCTCGAGGGTGTCGAGGTCCGGAGGCAGCGCGGGCACCAGCACCTCGCGCGGGATCGAGTCGCCGGACTCCCCGGCGTACATCTGGAGGAGGAAGCGCTCGACGAGGTCGCCGGTGTCGCCCTCGTCGACGCGGTCGGCCACCCAGCCACGCTGCCCGCGGATGCGGCCGCCGCGCACGTAGAACACCTGGACTGCGACCTCGAGAGGGTCCTCGGCGAACGCGACCACGTCGGCGTCGGTGCCGTCGCCGAGCACCACGGCCTGCTTCTCGAGTGCCTTGTTGAGCGCGCCGAGGTCGTCGCGCAACCTGGCCGCCTTCTCGAAGTCGAGCGCGTCGGAGGCGGCGTACATCTCCTTCTCGATGCGCTTCACGAAGGCGCTGGTCTGGCCGCCCATGAAGTCGCAGAAGTCCTCGACGATCGCACGGTGCTCCTCGGCACTGACGTTGCCGACGCAGGGGGCCGCGCACTTGTCGATGTAGCCGAGCAGGCACGGGCGCCCGATCTGCGCGGAGCGCTTGAACACCCCGTTGCTGCACGACCGCATCGGGAAGACCCGCAGCAGGAGGTCGACGGTCTCGCGGATCGCCCACGCGTGGCCGTAGGGACCGAAGTAGCGGGTGCCCTTCTTCTTCGCGCCGCGGCCGACCATGACGCGGGGGAACTCCTCGCCGACGGTGACCGCGAGCCACGGGTAGGACTTGTCGTCGCGGTACTTCACGTTGAAGCGGGGGTCGTACTCCTTGATCCAGGAGTACTCCAGCTGGAGCGCCTCGACCTCGGTGTTGACCACGGTCCACTCGACACTGGCCGCGGTCGTCACCATGGTCGCCGTACGCGGGTGCAGGTTCGCGATGTGCTGGAAGTACGACGAGAGGCGGGAACGCAGGTTCTTCGCCTTACCGACGTAGATCACGCGGCCCTTGGGATCGCGGAACCGATAGACCCCGGGCTGGGTCGGGATCGACCCGGGACGAGGGCGGTACGACGACGGATCAGCCACGTGGCAACCCTACGTGGAGCCACCGACAGACCAGACGATCAGGGGCGGGCGATCAGGGCAGTCGGTCAGACCGTGGTGATCGTGCCGTCCTTCACCGTGATCTTGACCTCGGGCAGGCTCTCCGTCGCCGGTCCGTCGGCAACGGAGCCGTCGGTGATCGAGAACTTGCTGCCGTGACAGTCACAGTTGATGGTCTTGTCGACCGACACGACCTGGCACGACTGGTGCGTGCAGGTGGCGGAGAACGCCTTGAAGTCGCCTTCGGTGGGTTGGGTGATCACGACGTTGTCGTCGCCGAGGATCACTCCTCCACCGACCGGCACGTCGGCCGACGGTGAGAGCTCGGTGCCGGCATCGGGCGCCTTCACGTCGTCGTCACCACCGGCGCAGGCCGCCAGCAGCGGGGCCGACACGGCGAGGACTGCAGCTCCGCCGAGCATGTGGCGTCGGTTCAGACAGGGTTGGTGGTCCAAGGAGGTGTCCTTCAGGAGAGGGTGATCTGGCCGCCGGAGACGGCGACCGCTTCTTCGGGCAGTGGAGACGGAGCCGGCCCGCCCTGCACCGACCCGTCGGTGATGGAGTAGCTGCTGCCGTGGCAGCGGCAGTGGATCTCGGTGTCGATGCTGGAGACCTTGCAGCCCTCGTGGGTGCAGGTGGCGGAGAACGCCTTGAAGTCACCCTTGGTCGGCTGGGTGACCACGACGCTGTCGAGGATCACCCCGCTGCCCACCGGTACGTCGGCAGCTGCGACGAGGCCCTCCGGTTCGGCCGGCGTGCTCGCGCTGCCGGACTCTGCCGGTGACGCCGCATCGGACGACTGCGTCGGAGTCGAATCGGCGCTGCTTCCGGAGTCGCCTCCACCGTCGTCACTGCTGCACGCGGCGAGCACCGGAAGGGTGAGTCCGGCGGCGAGGCCGCCCAACGCGTGACGACGGCTGAGTCCGGGTACGGCATCCATGGCAAGCACTCCTCGACGAGGCGACGACGTTGTCGAGGACAATCAAACCGCATCTGGCTGAGGATCTGCTGTGAGTGCGCTTCGGTCCTACGGAGTTCAGGCCTTCCTCGGGGCGCGCTTGCGAGGCGCTGCCTTTGTCCCGGTCGCCTTGGACACAGCCGCCTTGCGGGGTGTCGAGTTCGTCGCGGCCTTGCGCGCGGGCGCCTTGCGGGCCGGTGCCTTGCGCGACGGCTTCTCGCCGGGCGTGACCCCGAGCAGTGGCGCGAGGAACGAGCCCGTGTGGCTGGCCGGGTTGGCCGCGACGTCTTCCGGTGTGCCGGTCGCGACCACCATGCCTCCGCGCGAACCGCCCTCGGGCCCCATGTCGACCAGCCAGTCGGCGGTCTTGATGACGTCGAGGTTGTGCTCGATCACCAGCACGGTGTTTCCCTGGTCGACGAGACGGCCGAGCACCAGCAGGAGCTTGCGGATGTCTTCGAAGTGCAGGCCGGTGGTCGGCTCGTCGAGCACGTAGACGGTGCGGCCGGTGGACCGCTTCTGCAGCTCGCTGGAGAGCTTGACGCGTTGTGCCTCACCACCCGACAACGTGGTCGCCGGCTGGCCGAGTCGCACGTAGCCCAGGCCGACCTCGCACAGCGTCTTCATGTGTCGCGAGATCGCGGGTACGGCGGCGAAGAAGTCGGCCGCCTCCTCGATCGGCATGTCGAGCACTTCGGCGATCGTCTTGCCCTTGTAGTGCACCTCGAGCGTCTCGCGGTTGTAGCGGGCACCGTGGCAGACCTCGCACGGCACGTAGACGTCGGGCAGGAAGTTCATCTCGATCTTGATCGTGCCGTCACCGGAGCAGGCCTCGCAGCGGCCGCCCTTGACGTTGAACGAGAACCGGCCCTGCAGGTAGCCCCGCATCTTCGCCTCGGGCGTGCTCGCGAAGAGCTTGCGGATGTGGTCGAAGACGCCGGTGTACGTCGCCGGGTTGGACCGCGGCGTGCGGCCGATCGGCGACTGGTCGACGTGGATGACCTTGTCGACGTTCTCGGTGCCGCTGATCTTGCGGTGCCGCCCCGGAACCGTGCGGGCGTTGTAGATCTGCTTGGCCAGCGACGTGTAGAGGATGTCGTTGACCAGCGTCGACTTGCCCGACCCGGAGACCCCGGTCACCGCACAGAAGACCCCGAGCGGGAAGTCGACGGTGACGTCCTGGAGGTTGTGCTCGTGGGCTCCGTGGACGGTCAGCGCGCGGCCCTTCGTGCGCGGTCGTCGTACAGGGGGAACAGGGATCTCGCGGCGCCCGGCCAGGTAGGCGCCGGTGGAGGAGTCGGGGTGGTTGAGCAGGTCGTCGACCGTGCCGGAGACGACCACCTGTCCCCCGTGCTCACCGGCGCCGGGGCCGATGTCGACCACCCAGTCGGCGGCCCGGATCGTGTCCTCGTCGTGCTCGACGACGATCAGGGTGTTGCCGAGGTCGCGCAGCCGCACGAGGGTCTCGATGAGGCGCTTGTTGTCGCGCTGGTGGAGTCCGATCGACGGTTCGTCGAGCACGTAGAGCACCCCGACGAGGCCCGCACCGATCTGGGTGGCCAGTCGGATCCGCTGGGCCTCACCGCCGGACAGCGACCCGGAGGGCCGGTCGAGGGTCAGGTAGTCGAGGCCGACGTCGAGCAGGAAGTTGAGCCGCTCCTGGATCTCCTTGAGCACCCGCTCACCGATCTGGCGCTCACGGGCCGAGAGGTCGAGGTTGCGCAGGTGGTCGGCAGCCTCGTTGATCGGCAGGGCGCAGACCTCGGCGATGTTGAGGCCACCCCTGCCCGAACCGGTGGCGTCGCGCGGGCCGAGGGTGACCGCCATCGACACCGGCTTGAGCCGGCTTCCCCGGCACGAGGGGCACGGCACCTCGCGCATGAAGCCCTCGAACCGGTCGCGGCTCGTGTCGGTCTCGGCCTCGCGGTGACGTCGTTCGATGTAGGGACGCACGCCTTCGTAGGCGGCGTAGTAGGAGCGCTCGCGGCCGTAGCGGTTCTTGCTCCGCACGTGCACCTTGGTGGGGTGGCCGTCGAGGATGATCGTCTGGAGCTCCGGGGAGAGCTTCTCCCACGGGGTGTTGAGGTCGAAGCCGAGCTCGTCGCCCAGGGCCCCGAGGAGGCGCAGGAAGTAGTCGGCGACGTGTGCGCCGCTCCACGGCTGGATGACGCCTTCGCCGAGAGTGGCCGCCGGGTCGCTGATCACCAGCTCGGGGTCGACCTCCATGCGGGTGCCGAGGCCGGAGCACTGCGGGCAGGCACCGAACGGCGAGTTGAACGAGAACGAACGCGGCTCGAGGTCGTCGGTGTCGAGCGGGTGCTCGTTGGGGCAGGCCATCTTCTCGGAGAACCGGAGCTCGCGCTGCGGGTCCTTGGCTTCGCGGTCGACGAGGTCGATGAGCACGAGCCCGCCGGCCAGGCCGAGAGCGGTCTCCACCGAGTCGGTCAGCCGACGCTTGGCGGAGGCCTTGACCGCGAGTCGGTCGACGACGACCTCGATGGTGTGCTTCTTCTGCTTGCTCAGCGTCGGGCCCTCGAGCAGGGTGTCGAGGGTGCTGGTCTCGCCGTCGACCCGGGCCCGGCTGTAGCCCTGTCCCTGCAACGAGCGGAAGAGTTCGACGTACTCGCCCTTGCGGCCGCGGATCACCGGGGCCAGCACCTGGAAGCGGGTGCCCTCCTCCAGCGTCATGATGCGGTCGACGATCTGCTGCGGGGTCTGGCGTTCGATCGGCGAGCCGCAGACGGGGCAGTGCGGGCGACCTGCGCGCGCATAGAGCAGGCGCAGGTAGTCGTAGACCTCGGTGATCGTGCCGACCGTGGAGCGCGGGTTCTTCGACGTGGACTTCTGGTCGATCGAGACCGCGGGCGAGAGGCCCTCGATGAAGTCGACGTCGGGCTTGTCCATCTGGCCCAGGAACTGGCGGGCGTACGCCGACAGCGACTCGACGTAGCGGCGCTGGCCCTCGGCGAAGATCGTGTCGAAGGCCAGGCTCGACTTGCCCGAGCCGGAGAGTCCGGTGAAGACGATGAGGGCATCGCGCGGGAGGTCGAGGGAGACGTCCTTGAGGTTGTGCTCTCGAGCACCGCGAATGATGAGTTGGTCAGCCACGCGAACACCCTACCCGGTGTTCGAACAAGTGTTCGTGGTCACACGGCCGTGTCATCGAGATGTTCGCGGATGTACGTCGGGGCGCCTCCGCGATCGGGCGGCTCCCTCGGCTGGCCGGTCTAGGCTCGACAAACAGATCAACGAGAGCCAGAGGTCGCCGATGAGCCGCCAGAACCTGCATCACGTCTACGACGCGACGGACGCGCTCCTGCGCACCGTCGACGGGCTGACCCCGGAGCAGTTCGCCGCGCCCAGCCTGCTGCCGGGGTGGAGCCGCGCGCACGTGGTCGCCCACCTGGCCCTGAACGCATTGGGGTTCGGGCGCGCAATCGAAGGGGTCCGCCACCGCAGACCCGTTGCGGTCTACGCGTCGCCCGAGCAGCGTGACGCGGACATCGACGAGAGCGCGCGGCTCGGCGTCGACGCGCTGCGTGAGTTCCTGTTCGACGCGTGCGGTCGGTGGCGCGACCTCACCGAGGACATCACCGACTGGAACGGCACGTTCGAGCGCACGCCGGGCGGCCCGACCCTCTCGGTGGAGCAGGCGGTCGGCGCCCGCTGGCGCGAGGTGGAGATCCACCACGCCGACCTCGATGCGGGATTCGGCCCCGCAGACTGGTCCCCGGCGTTCGCGGCGTTCGTCTTCGAGAACGTCGTCGGCTTCCGCGACGACCAGGTCGACCTGACCCTCGAGACGCCCGAGGGGACCGTCCTCCTCGGCGCCGGCGGTACGCCGATCCGCGGGACCCGCCACGACCTGGCCTGGTGGATGCTCGGTCGTGGGTCCGGTGAGGGACTCGAAGGCGACCTGCCTACGCTGGGCCCATGGCGATGACCTACACAGGAGACGTGTCTCCGGGAGGCCCGGCCGATGTCCGGGAGCTCCCCAATCTCACGATCACGAAGCTGGCCGTCGACGAGAAGATGGCCAACAACTGCTACCTGCTCACCTGTCGGGAGACCGGCGTGCAGGTGCTGATCGACGCGGCTGACGACAGTGCGTCCCTGCTGGAGCTGTGCGGGTCGCGCCTCGACGCCGTACTCACCACGCACCAGCACTGGGACCACCACCGCGCCCTCGCCGACGTCGTGGCGGCCACCGGGGCCCCGGTGTCGGCAGGTGCGCCTGACGCCGACGCGATCACCGAGCAGACCGGTGTCGCGATCACGGCGCGGCTCCAGCACGGGGACGTCATTCCCGTCGGTCGCTGCTCGCTCGAGGTGATCGCGCTAGCCGGTCACACGCCGGGCTCCGTCGCCCTGTTGTACGACGACCCCGACGGCCACCCGCACCTGTTCACAGGTGACTCGCTGTTCCCGGGAGGTGTCGGATCCACGTTCGGTGACGCGCAGGCATTCGCGACCTTGATCGAGGAGGTGGAGACCAAGGTGTTCGACCGGTTGCCCGACGAGACCTGGTTCTACCCCGGACACGGCAAGGACGGCCAGCTCGGCAACGAGCGGCCGCACCTCGTGGAGTGGCGCGAACGCGGCTGGTAGGAGTGGGGCCCCCGATGGCCCCACTCCCACCGCCTCGCTCAGCGCGTCTGCCGTGAGCGTCGGAGCAGAATCAGACCTCCCATCAGCATCAGCAGGCCGAGCATCGGGAGCCAGATTGAGCTGCCGCCCGTGTTCGGCAGCACCTGGTCCCCCGAGTTCGTCCGGGCACTGACGTCGGATGACGTCGTGTCAGGCCCGGTCGAGGTCGAGTCCTGGCCCGGCGTCGTGCCTCCACTTGTGGCGTCACCGCCACCCGTGGTGTCACCACCGCCGGGGTTGTCTCCACTTCCGTCGTCCGTCGGGTCGTCGGTCTGATCGCCGTCGCCCTCGTCGGGCTCTGTGCCGTCTCCCGGCTGCGGAGTTCCGGCACCAGTGGTCAGGCTGACGTCGGCGGTCGTACCAGCGACGTCTGCCCTGAGCACGATCGAGTCGCCCTGACCTTGCGTGGAGTCGTCGCCCAGGACCTTGTCCAGGGTTTCGGACCCGGTCTCGATGGCCACTTCCCCGAGTCCCGGGATCGGGAGCTCGAGCCCCTGGGACGAGGGGCCTGTCGGCTGATCCCCCGCGCCGTCGGTGCCATCACCATCGTCGGTGCCACCGCCGGTGCTGCCACCGTCAGTGCCATCTGAATCGTCGCCGGGGGCCTCGTCACCGTCCGCAGGCGCGACTCGCAGACCGTCCTTGGAGTTCGCCACGACGGTCACGACCTTGGGCACGGTCACCTGCGAGTCGAGAACGGGCGCCGACTGGCTCTCCGTGCCGTCACCGGGGTCAGTCCCGTCACCAGGGTCAGTCCCGTCACCAGGATCGGTCCCGTCACCAGGGTCAGTCCCGTCACCAGGATCGGTGCCATCACCAGGATCGGTGCCATCACCAGGGTCAGTGCCATCACCAGGGTCAGTCCCGTCACCGGGGTCGGTCCCGTCACCGGGGTCGGTCCCGTCACCAGGGTCAGTCCCGTCACCAGGATCGGTGCCGTCACCGGGGTCAGTGCCATCACCGGGATCGGTCCCGTCACCAGGGTCAGTCCCGTCACCAGGGTCAGTCCCGTCACCAGGGTCAGTCCCGTCACCAGGGTCAGTCCCGTCACCAGGGTCAGTGCCGTCACCGTCGGTGGTGGGCGTGAAGACCACGCCRTCACCACCAGCTTCCAGCGTGCCCACACCAGGCAGCGTCACCGAACCATCCGGCAGACCACCCAGAGGCGAACCATCACCAGGATCGGTCCCGTCACCAGGGCACCAGGATCGGTCCCGTCACCAGATCACCACCAGCTTCCAGCGTGCCCACACCAGGCAGCGTCACCGAACCATCCGGCAGACCACCCAGAGGCGAACCATCACCAGGATCGGTGCCATCACCAGGATCGATGCCATCACCAGGATCGGTCCCGTCACCAGGATCGGTCCCGTCACCAGGATCGGTCCCGTCACCAGGGTCAGTCCCGTCACCAGGGTCAGTCCCGTCACCAGGGTCAGTCCCGTCACCAGGGTCAGTCCCATCACCAGGATCGGTCCCGTCACCAGGATCGGTCCCGTCACCAGGGTCAGTCCCATCACCRGGATCGGTCCCGTCACCAGGRTCAGTCCCATCACCRGGATCGGTCCCGTCACCAGGATCAGTGCCGTCACCGTCGGTGGTGGGCGTGAAGACCACGCCATCACCACCAGCTTCCAGCGTGCCCACACCAGGCAGCGTCACCGAACCATCCGGCAGACCACCCAGAGGCGAACCATCACCAGGATCGGTCCCGTCACCAGGATCAGTGCCGTCACCGTCGGTGGTGGGCGTGAAGACCACGCCATCACCACCAGCTTCCAGCGTGCCCACACCAGGCAGCGTCACCGAACCATCCGGCAGACCACCCAGAGGCGAACCATCACCAGGATCGGTCCCGTCACCAGGATCGGTGCCGTCACCAGGATCAGTGCCGTCACCGGGGTCAGTGCCGTCACCGTCGGTGGTGGGCGTGAAGACCACTCCGTCACCACCGGCTTCGAGCGTGCCCACACCAGGCAGCGTCACCGAACCACCACCGGGGTCAGTGCCGTCACCGTCGGTGGTGGGCGTGAAGACCACTCCGTCACCACCGGCTTCGAGCGTGCCCACACCAGGCAGCGTCACCGAACCATCCGGCAGACCACCCAGAGGCGAACCATCACCAGGATCGGTGTCATCACCGGGATCGGTGCCATCACCGGGATCGGTCCCGTCACCGGGATCGGTCCCGTCACCAGGATCAGTGCCGTCACCGGGGTCGGTCCCGTCACCGTCGGTGGTGGGAGTGAAGACCACCCCGTCACCACCAGCTTCCAGCGTGCCCACACCAGGCAGCGTCACCGAACCATCCGGCAGACCACCCAGAGGCGAACCATCACCAGGATCGGTGCCATCACCCTCACCACCAGCTTCCAGCGTGCCCACACCAGGCAGCGTCACCGAACCATCCGGCAGACCACCCAGAGGCGAACCATCACCAGGATCGGTGCCATCACCGGGGTCAGTGCCATCACCAGGATCGGTCCCGTCACCAGGATCAGTGCCATCACCAGGATCGGTCCCGTCACCAGGATCGGTCCCGTCACCAGGGTCAGTGCCGTCACCAGGGTCAGTGCCGTCACCGGGGTCAGTGCCGTCACCGTCGGTGGTGGGCGTGAAGACCACTCCGTCACCACCGGCTTCGAGCGTGCCCACACCAGGCAGCGTCACCGAACCACTCAGTGCCGTCACCGGGGTCAGTGCCGTCACCGTCGGTGGTGGGCGTGAAGACCACTCCGTCACCACCGGCTTCGAGCGTGCCCACACCAGGCAGCGTCACCGAACCACCCGGCAACCCACCCACAGGCGAACCATCACCAGGCTCAGTGCCATCACCAGGCTCAGTGCCATCACCAGGGTCCGTCCCGTCACCAGGCTCAGTGCCATCACCGGGATCAGTCCCGTCACCGTCGGTGGTAGGCGTGAAGACCACCCCATCACCACCAGCTTCCAGCGTGCCCACACCAGGCAGCGTCACCGAACCACCCGGCAACCCACCCACAGGCGAACCATCACCAGGGTCAGTGCCGTCACCAGGATCGGTCCCGTCACCGTCGGTGGCGGGAGTGAAGACCACCCCATCACCACCCGCCTCGAGCGTGCCCACGCCAGGCAGCGTCACCGAACCACCCGGCAGACCACCCACAGGCGAACCATCACCAGGCTCAGTCCCGTCACCAGGCTCGGTCCCGTCACCAGGGTCAGTGCCGTCACCGTTCCCGTTCCCGTTGTCGGAGCCGTCACCGTTCCCGTTGTCGGAGCCGTCGCCGTTCCCGTTGCCGTCGGTGGCGGGAGTGAAGACCACCCCATCACCACCCGCCTCGAGCGTGCCCACACCAGGCAGCGTCACCGAACCACCCGGCAACTCACYCAGAGGCGAACCATCACCAGGCTCAGTCCCGTCACCGTTCCCGTTGCCGTTCCCGTTGTCGGAGCCGTCACCGTTCCCGTTGCCGTTCCCGTTGTCGGAGCCGTCACCGTTCCCGTCACCGTTCCCGTTCCCGTTGTCGGAGCCGTCACCGTTCCCGTCACCGTTCCCGTCACCGTTCCCGTTGTCGGAGCCGTCACCGTTGCCGTTGTCGGAGCCGTCACCGTTCCCGTCACCGTTCCCGTTGCCGTTCCCGTTGTCGGAGCCGTCACCGTTCCCGTTGCCGTCGGTGGCGGGAGTGAAGACCACCCCATCACCACCCGCCTCGACCGTGCCCACACCAGGCAGCGTCACCGAACCACCCGGCAACTCACYCAGAGGCGAACCATCACCAGGCTCAGTCCCGTCACCGTTCCCGTTGTCGGAGCCGTCACCGTTCCCGTCACCGTTCCCGTTGCCGTTCCCGTTGTCGGAGCCGTCACCGTTCCCGTTGCCGTTCCCGTTGTCGGAGCCGTTTCCGTCATGAGGGCCATTCCCGTCGTCCTCGGGAGTGATCGCCACGCCATTCGGCCCGACCTCTAGCCCGCCAACCCCGTTCAGCGCCAGTTGTCCACGGACAGCCGGAACTGGAGCCCTGTCACCGTGATCCCAGGTCTCGGGAGTGAAGTGAAGACCTCTACCGTCAGCATCAATAACTCCCAAACCTGACACCGCGACGGACCCACTCAGGGCTGGCTCCATGACGTCGCCATCAGTGGAGCCGTCGCCATTGCCGGAACCGTTGTCGGATCCATCACCGTTCCCGGAACCGTCACCGTTGTCATGGCCACCGCCGTTCCCGGAACCGTCACCGTTGTCATGGCCACCGCCGTTCCCGGAACCGTCACCGTTGTCATGGCCACCGCCGTTCCCGGAACCGTCACCGTCGTCGGACCCACCGCCGCCGTCGGTGCCATCACCGTTGTCGCCATTTCCCGGGCGCGCAAGCGAAGCAAGGACCTCGCGAGTCGCCTCGCCGGTCTTGACCAGCTCGTCTGACCCGGTATGAACAGCTTGCGATCCTGCATCGATCAGAGGCGTCACATCCGGTAGCGCCTTGCAGATGCAATTGCCCTTGTGTGGTTTCTCCACCGTTCCCTCTGGCTGTTGGCCAGTGGGCGCGTTCGTGTCCGCGACCGAGGTCGTGTGGACTGGTGGTCCTTCCGGCGTCCGTTCCTCATCCCCGTGAGCCGTTGCTGCGCCCAAGGCGATGATTCCGGCGGCCATGAAGGACGTGGTTGCTGCCCTTGCCATCCACGTACTCATTGCTCTGCCTCCCTGCTGCAAGTGACTTACACACGCGCTCCGGACGTGACACGTCCAGGCATGGTTGTGCTGCCGCGAACCTGCAGGAAGGTTCAGTCAGGGGCGACGCCCGGCTGGCGACCAGCCGAGCGCGGGACGTCAGAATCCGCGCCTGTGTTGATGCAGTCGGACCCGCCGATGAACGAGATCGCAGCGGGCACGATGGCCGTCATCGCGACACTCGAACCCGCACTGGATCCCCCAGCGGAACCATTGGCACACAGGGCCGTGGCCCCGGCCAGTTGGTCGTTGTCGTGCGAGGCACCTTCGTCAGACCTTGTCTCGGAACCCGCCTTCTGTTGCGGGGAGACGGCCTGGGTGTCGTGCGCGGTTGCGGAGTCGCGTACGACGACCTCGCGAGTCTGGTGGGTCCGAGCAATGGCCTGTGCGCGCACAGTTGTGACGACGGCTCGTTTGCGATCGACGGGCGCCGCGCCCTCTGCGCGAGCTACTGGGGCCACCGCGGGCGAGAGCCCAAGTTTGTTGCTGAGCACTTCGACGCCCACCTGGACCGGCCGCGTCGTCTGCTCGACGAGCGTTTCAACGTTGCGGGTCACCGTCTCGAGATCCCGGACGGCCTGCGTCAGCTGCGAATCCTTGCCAATCACAGGTTCGAGGTCGCGGGCCAGTTGACGCGTCGTCCCGTCGACTGAAGTGATCGCGGGGGTGACTCCGCGTTCGATTCCCTGTGCCACCTTGGTCAAGGTTTCGGAGGCGCCCAAATCGTGGGAATTCCCTTGCACAGCAGGCGATTCTGGCTTCACGCGTGCCGGCTTAGAGGTCGTGGCGTCAGGCGCGTCGATGACGGCCGGCGCTGCAGCCTCGGAGGCTTCAGACTGCTCGGGAGTGGCCTGCTTCGCGGGTGCCTCCGCCGGCTCGCTGGACGCCGCCGGCGAGGGCTCCTGCGACTGCTCCGGGACCGGAGTGGAAGGACCTTCCGGCCCAGGCAGCAGTGACTCGTGCCCGGCCCGGTCCTGCGCTGCGTCATCGCGCCCCGGGTCCTGCGCTTCTGAGGCCTGAGCGGGCGAATCACCGTCCGTGTCGTCGGCGTGTGCGCTGGCCATCCCGAAGAAGAACGCGGCCGCCGCGGCGGCCAGAACGAAGCTCAACCGAAGCGCGACCGGGCTCAGCCCGCGCCGCGCTTGGGAGACAACTCGTTCATGATTCGCGTTCATACCGTTCCCCGAGAACTGTTGAACTTGAAAGCCGTACTCTCCAAGTTGTACGCCACGGAGCCGCGTCCGTCCATACCGAGATCAACATGTGTACTCGTTCGCGGCGATTCCGATGCCGTGACGGCGGGGCCACAGAGTGGTCGACGGGTGAGAATCGTCAAGCAGGTAAGGGATCTGGCGTCTAGTCCCTGAATACCAGGAGGCCGGCGCTGGACTCGATGTCCTGTGCGCGGACGCACGACGAAGCCAGGGGGCAACGCACCAGATAGGAGCCCGCAGCAGTGTCTCGCGGCCCGAAGATCGCGCCGTTGCCGTCCCAGTCCATCCGGCCGGCAGTCCACGGCGTGGCCGGCTTGAGCGAACGGATCACGGCCCCGGTCCGCAGTCGGCGGACCTGGACGACACTCGTGCTCACTCCCTTGGAGTTCGTGGCGAGTCCCAGCACCCGCTGGCCATCGGGAGAAACCTCAACGGGCTGGAAGCGCAGCTTCCACAGCACGGCCTTCGGGTTCATCAGGTCGCGTGCAGTCGTGTAGCCGTCCTTGACCTTGCGCCACTGGACCCGGCCCTTCAGGTCGGCACCGTCAACGGTTCCGGAGACCACGGTGCGCACACCAGAGCCGAAGGTCCACACGTAGAGCTTCGGCGGGAAGCCCCAGCCACCCAGTCCACCAATCACGGCGCGATTGCCGTCCACGTCGAGGACGTCCACGCCGATCGGGAAGGAACGCTGGGCCAACCGGGTGCCGTCGAGCCTCTTGACGGTCACTGTCACCTGGCTGCCCCACATGTCGGTGTAGGACTCGTAGTAGGTGTCGCCCGAGTCGCTCAGGTCGACGGCCCAGCCGTCGTCGTCGTACAGACAGGTCACCTGGCCGGAGGCACGCGCTGCCGTGCCAGCGGTGTCGATGAACCACATCGTCTGGCGGTAGCAGATGTCTCCACTTCCGTCGTCATCGAGATACTCGCGACTGACCACCGCGAGCCGCCCGTCACTGGTGCGGCCGCGGCCTCCGATCGAGGCGTCGGCAGCGGGGGGCTCGGTGCCCCAGTCGATCGACAGCGCCTGACCGTTGACGTGCAGCGTGCCTCCGTCGAGGTACGGCGCGCGCACGACGGCCGCAGCGGGCGCCTGGTGCGCCACCGCCGGGATCGCCGGAGCGACGACCGTGGCAAATGCGGTGGCGAGGACCGCGAGGATTCGTGTCTTCATCTGTTCCCCCGAACTCGAGACCGATCTCAGCCGAGAGTAACAGGAGTTGGCCTGGTCAGCAGGGGGTGAAATGACCGCGCGACGGCCAGGCGGCAGGTCAGGATGACTCCGCCTGAAGCCTCAGCCGTTGTAGGTGATCCGCAGCTTCTCGGTGACCGGCAGGGACTGACAGGCGAGCCGGATGCCGTCCGCGAGGTCGGTGGCGTCGAGGACCTCGTTGTGCCGCATACGGACCTCCCCTTCGAGCACCATGCAGGCGCAGGCGCTGCAGTTGCCTTCGCGGCAGGAGAACGGCGCGTCGACGCCCTTCTCCTCGAGAAACTCCAGGATCGGCTTGTCGCCCGTGTAGTCGTCGAACTCATAGTGCTGGCCGTCGAGCTCGACCTCGAGGCGCACTGGTCCGACCAGGGCGGAGGGCGCATCGCCGTCCTCGTGGTCGTCGGCGTCAGCCAGCGTGGCCTCGGCCTTCTGAAGCTCCTCGACGTCACCGAACGGGTTGCCGCCCAGCGAGACGAACTTCTCCTGGTGTCGGCGGGCCCGCGGGAACTCCAGCTCACGCAGCGCCAGGGACACGCTCTTCATGAACGGCGCGGGACCACAGCAGAACGCGTCGTACGTCGAGAAGTGCGCGGCGAACGCCTTGAGCTGGTCCTGGGTGGGCAGCCCCTGCACGGTCTCGAGCCAGTGCACGACAACCAGCCTGTCGGGGTGCTCGGCGGAGAGGCGTGCCCACTCGTCGGCGAAGATCACGGACTTCTCGTCGCGGTTGGCGTAGAACACCACGATCTTGCCGGCGCCACGCGCGAGCGCCGTCCGCGTGATCGAGATGATCGGCGTGACGCCACTGCCTCCGGCGAACAGCAGCAGGTCGTGGTCGAGGTCGGCGGGCGTGAAGATGCCGCTGGGCGGAAGGACCCGGATCGTGTCGCCGGCCTTGAGGTTGTCGCAGATCCAGTTGGACGCATAGCCCTCGGCGGTCCGCTTGACCGTCACCGTGAGCGGGCCGTCGTCCGCCGGCGAGCTGCTCAGCGAGTAGCACCGCGCGGCCAGGCCGGTCTCGTCACTGGGAACCGCAAGGGTGAGGAACTGGCCGGGCCTGTAGTCGAAGTGGCCTTCGGCCTCAGGGGTGAGGCCGAGCTGCACCGAACAGGCGTCGGCCGTCTCGTCGATGACGCCGAGGACCGGCAGAACGAAGGAGTCAGTATCCATCTTCGGCTCCAATGGGGATCTCACCCTCACGCACGGCAGCTTCGATGGTGCCGAGCAGGCGGGGACAGGCGGTGTGGACGGCGCGGCCGGCGGGCTGCGATGACATGCGGGCAAACTCCTGACACTGGCCCAGCGCCTCATGGTCCCACTGGATGGACGTGTGGTGGTCACTGTTCTTCTTGACACCCACACGCGCCAGACAGTCGAGGCACTGCACCTTTACAAGACGGGCCTGAGTGTACAGTCGCTGGTCCTCGAGAGTCTCCTCGTGTGTCGGGATGAAAGACGGCATCAGGACTCGTCGGGCGACTCGGCGGCCGGACCCGTCGAGACCAGCTCAGCTTCCTCGGCGGCCTTCCGGGCCAGATTCTCCTCGACTTCGGCGCGCCAGTTCTCGTTGGCCCGCGTGGTGTCGACCTCGAACTCGAAGCGGTCGGTCATCTCGGCCGCCACGTCGACCTTGTCCACGTAGAACTGCTCGTACCAACGCCGCAACTGGTAGACGGGACCGTCCTCCTCACAGAGCAACGGATTCTGGACCGGCGCCTTGTTGAGCCAGATCGCCACGTCCTGCAGGAAGCCGTCACCGAACATGTCGGAATACTTCTTGCCGATGTAGTTCGCGGTCTTCTCGTCGAGCCCCTCGGGCTTCTCGACACAGAGGCCGTACTGCAGCCTGAACGAGTTGGGGCCGGTCGGGATGTGGCAGTTGACCAGGATGACCTTGGTCAGGAAGCCCTTGTAGTCGGTCTCCAGCCAGTTGATCATGTACGCCGGCCCGTAGTAGGTCGCCTCGGACTTGAGGATCAGGTCCTCGTCGCCGTACCCCTCGCCGGCCATGTCAGGTCGCCCGGTGGACTCCATGAACTGCGTCGCCATGTGGCCTTCGAACACGTTGCGGAAGTTCGTCGGGAAGGCGAAGTGGATGTAGAAGAAGTGCGCCATGTCGACGACGTTGTCGACGATCTCCCGGCAGTGCGCGTTCGGGACGTCGATGACCTCCCAGGTCCAGTCGGTGTAGCGCTCGGTGCCGATGCCCTCAAGCTCGGGCGGCAGGATCTCCGTGTCGGCGGGACTGCCCTCGACGTCGTGCCACACGAGAACCTGACCGTTGCGGATCACCGTCGGGTAGGTCTGGGTGCGGGCCCGCATCGGCACCCGGCGGGCATAGGGAATGGCCTTGCACTTCCCGTCGCCGCCCCACCGCCAGTCGTGGAACGGGCAGGCGATCTCGTCGCCCTTGACCGTGCCCTGGGTGAGGTCGCCGCCCATGTGCCGGCAGTAGCCGTCGAGCACCTTGATCTCGCCCTGGCTGTCGGCCCAGACGACGAGCTTGCCGCCGAACGCCTCGACCGCGTGCGGCTTGCCGTCCTTGAAGCTGTCGGCCAGGCCCAGGCAGTGCCAGCCGCGGGCGAACCGCTCCGGGACCGTGCCCTTGTCGAGCAGACGGGTGTCACTCATGCGAACTACCTCCAGCGCGTCTGGACCAAAACGAGAACACGTTATAGTTTTACCACATGCGAGTCGCCCTGACACCAGCCCAACAACGCCTTCGCGACGAACTCCGCGACTATTTCGACCAGCTCGTGACGCCTGAGCGTCGCGCGGCCCTGGCGATGGCCACCGGTGAGTTCGGTGACGCCCGGATCTACCGCGAGGTGATCAAGCAGGTCGGCACCGACGGCTGGCTCGGCATCGGCTGGCCCAAGGAGTACGGCGGCCAGGCGCGCTCCATGATCGAGCAGCTGATCTTCACCGACGTCGCCGCCGTCGCCGGCGTCCCCATCCCCTACCTGACGCTCAACACGGTGGGCCCGACGATCATGCGCTACGGCAGCGACGAGCAGAAGGACTACTTCCTCCCGCGGATCCTCGCCGGCGACCTGCACTTCTCCATCGGCTACAGCGAGCCGGGTTCGGGGACAGACCTCGCGTCGTTGAAGACCCGCGCCGTGCGCGAGGCCACTCCTGACGGACGCAGTGAGTGGGTGATCAACGGACAGAAGATGTGGACCTCGCTCATCCAGTACGCCGACTGGATCTGGATGGCCTGCCGCACCGACCCGGATCTCCCCCGCCACAAGGGGCTCTCGATGATCCTGGTCCCGGCCGACTCCCCCGGCTTCTCCTACACGCCGGTGCACACCGTGGCCGGCGTGCACACCAGTGCGACGTACTTCGAGGACGTGCGGGTGCCGGCGTCCAACCTGGTCGGTGAGCTGAACGGCGGCTGGAGCCTGATGACCAACCAGCTCAACCACGAGCGCGTGGCGTTGACCTCGTCGGCGGCCCTGGTGCACTCGATCAAGCTCGTGCGCGAGTGGGCCGCCGAGACCCGCAATCCGGACGGCACGCGGGTGATCGACCAGGAATGGGTGCAGATCCTTCTCGGCCGGGCACACGCCCGCACGGATGCGCTGACCCTGGTCAACTGGAAGCTCGCCTCCGAGATCGACACCTTGTCCCCTGCCGATGCCTCGGCGACGAAGGTCTACGGCTCCGAGCTGGCCACCGAGGTCTACCGCACGCTGATGGAGATCGTCGGACCGAACGCCGGTATCACCGCGGACTCCCCCGGAGCCGTGATCGCCGGCCGCCTCGAGCGGTACTACCGCTCGTCGCTGGTGATGACCTTCGGCGGCGGCACCAACGAGATCCAGCGCGACATCATCGGCTACGTCGGCCTCGGCCTCCCCGCCGCCAAGCGATAGGACAGCCTCATGGACTTCACCTTCACTCCCGAGCAGGACGAGGCCGCCGCCCTGGCCGCGAAGATCCTCACCGACAAGACCACGCCCGCGCAGATGCGCGCGGTCGAGGAGAAGGGCGATCGCTTCGACCGCGACCTGTGGGCCGCGATGGGCGAGGCCGGGCTGCTCTCCCTCGCCGTCCCCGAGCAGTACGGCGGAGCGGGCCTCGGTCTGGTCGAGCTGACCCGGGTGCTCATCGAGGCCGGACGTCGGGTCGCGCCGGTGCCACTTGCCGTGCACGGTGCCTGTGCCCTGGTCCTCGCCGAGTGCGGAGCAGACGAGCTCAAGGAGCAGTGGTTGCCGGGTGCGGCAGCCGGCACGCACGTGCTCACCGCGGCAGTCGCCGAGGAGCGTGCGCACCTGCCCGCGACCCCCACGACGACGGCTGTCGCTGACGGCGACGGGTTCGCGCTGACCGGGGTCAAGACGATCGTCCGGGCCGGTACGACGGCCGCCCTGTTCCTCGTCACCGCCACTGCACCCGAGGGAGTCGGAGTCTTCCTCGTGCGGCCGGATGACACGGGTGTCACGGTCGCCGCACAACGCACCAGCGATGGCGACGCCGTGGCCCTGGTCTCGTTCGACGGGGCCAGGGGGTTGCTCCTCGGTGCGCTCGACGGCGTGGTCGCCCACCGGCTGGGCCACCTGCTCACTGCGTGCGCCGCCGCCGAGCAGCTCGGCGTCGTGCGTGGAGCGGTGGAGCTGACCGCGGCGTACGCCAAGACGCGTGAACAGTTCGGCCGCCCGATCGGCACTTTCCAGGCCGTGTCGCAGCGCTTGGCCGACGGCTACATCGACGCATTGTTCGACGAGCTCACACTGTGGCAGGCGGTCTGGCGTCTCTCTGAGGGGCTGCCCGCCGACGTCGAGGTGGCCACCGCCAAGCTGTGGGCGGCCGACGCGGGGCACCGGGTCGCGCACACCGCGGTGCACGTGCACGGCGGCCACGGCATCGACCTCGAGGGTGAGGCCCATCGCTACTTCACCGCCGCCAAACGCTTCGAGTTCTCCTTCGGCGGTGCCACCGAGCAGGCGCTGGCCATCGGTCGCCATCTGGCCACGGATCCCGCGTGACCACGGTCGAGGTCACGTGCGGCCGGTCGGTGCGCTCTCACGGTTCCCGCGGAGCGACGTGCCGCGAGCCCTAGGCTGCTGGCATGGACCCGATCGACGGCGAGCCGGTGCTCGACCTGCCTTCGCGTGAGCAGTTCGACGACTGGCTCGAGGCCCAGCCCGCCCAGTCGCGGGCGGTGTGGATTCGTACGGCGAAGAAGTCGTCCGCGCTGGAGTCGGTCACCGAGGACGAAATGGTCGACGTCGGACTGTGCCACGGCTGGATCTCGGCCGTACGCCGACGCTGCGACGACGACACCTATCTCCAGCGCTACACGCGAAGGCGTCCCCGGAGCAGGTGGTCGCGGATCAACATCGCCAAGGTCGAGGACCTCACCGCGCGTGGTCTGATGCGCCCCGGCGGCCGGGCAGAAGTGGACTCGGCGAAGGCCGACGGCCGCTGGGACAACCCCTGGACCTGAGGTGCGCCGCATCGATCCCCGTCGAAGAGGAGTCGGGGCGCTTCTCGGGCCGCACTCGCCGGCACAACGGCTACTACGCCGGCGACTTCAGCGGACCTCGCGGCGACTTCTCGTCCACCCCGACGATGCCCTTCACGCCTCGCTTCGAGCCGTCGAACTGACCACGGCGCCGGGCAGGAATACCCGAAGCGACTCAGGCTTTGTGTCGGCATGGAACTGACACAGGCTCTCGACACCGCCCGTGCGACGCGCGAGGCAATCCTGACCACGGTCCGGCGCGACGGCCGTCCCCAGCAGTCCAACGTGCTGCACACGGTGGACGACGACGGCACCATCCGGATCTCCACCACGGCCGGACGGGCCAAGTTTCGCAACATGGAACGTGAGCCCTGGGTCGCCGTCCACGTGAACGGCGAGACCTTCTTCTCCTACGCGGTGATCGAGGGCGAGGCCGCACTGTCACCGGTCGCCGAGTCTCCGGACGACGCCGTGGTGGACGAGCTCGTCGACATCTACCGTGCACTCGTCGGCGAGCACGACGACTGGGCCGCCTACCGCAAGGCGATGGTCGACGAGGGGCGCGCCGTCGTACGCATCACGCCGAAGCGTGCCTACGGCATGCTCCAGCTTCCCAAGGCCAGCGGGACCTGACGCCGCGCGATCCGGCTCACGCCAGGGACTGCAGCCGCGCCACCGTCTCGTCGTACTCCTTGACCAACGACGCCATCACCTCGGCCACCGGACGCACCTCGTTGGTGCGCCCGACGATCTGGCCCGCCGGCATCGAGATCGTCTCGGGGTCGTCGCCGCGGTTCATCCGGTTGTGGGCGTCGGCGACGAGCAGGTTCTGCAACGGCATCATCAACGGCTCCGGCGCGTCCGGGGCCTCCCAGGCGTCGGTCCACTTCGTCTTCAGGAGACGCGCGGGCTTCCCGGTGTAGACGCGGGTGCGCACCGTGTCGCCCGAACCGGCGGCCAGCAGCGCGTCGCGGATGCCCGTGCCGGCCGACAGGTCGTACTCCTCGACGGTCAGCCAGAGCGAGCCCGTCCAGGCGCCCTGGGCGCCCAGTGCCATGGCGGCGGCCATCTGGCGGCCAGAGCCGATGCCGCCCGCGGCGAGCACAGGGACGTCGGGTCCCACCGCGTCGACGATCTCGGGAGTGAGCACCATGCCGGCGATCTCACCGGTGTGCCCGCCTGCTTCGTAGCCCTGGGCGACGATGATGTCGACGCCGTTGCGCACGTGCGAGAGCGCGTGCTTGGCCGCGCCGGCAAGAGCGGCGACCTTCACCCCCGCGGCATGCGCCTGCTCGATCACGTCGACCGGGGGCGAGCCCAATGCGTTGGCGATCAGCACCGGACGGTGTGACAGCGCCACGTCGACGTGTGAGCGGGCCACGGAATGCAGCCAGCCCAGCACGCCGTCGCGGCCCTCACCCTCCGGAAGAGGCGGTACGCCGAGCTGCTGCAGCGTCCGCTCCACGAATGAGAGGTGCTCCGGCGGAATCATCGCCTTGAGGTCGACCGCCTTGCCTTCGGTGGGCACCTTCATCGGCATCACCACGTCGACGCCGTAGGGCTTGCCGTCGGTGTTGTCGTCGAGCCACGTCAGGGCACGGTCGAGCTCGTCGGCGTCGTTGAACCGCACGGCCCCGAGCACCCCGAGCCCGCCGGCCTTCGAGACTGCCGCCGCCACGTGCTCGGAGGGCGTGAACGCGAAGATCGGGTAGTCGATGCCGAAGAGTTCACACAGGTCGCTGTGCATCGTCGTCCTCAGACCGCTGCCGCGACAGTGGCGCCGGCGAGCTTCTTCGCCCTGGGGTAGTTGGCCTTGCCCGTCGCGTGACGAGGGATCTCGTCGACCAGGGTGACCGAGCGCGGCAGCTTGTAGCCGGAGAGGCTGGTCCGGAGGAACGACCGCAGGCCCTCGAGCTCGGGCGCCGTGCCGGTGCGCGGCTGGATGACTGCGGCCACCTGCTGGCCGTAGCTCTCGTCCGCGATGCCGACGACGAGTACGTCGAACACGTCGGGGTGCGCCTTCAACGCGTTCTCGACCTCTTCGGGGTAGACCTTCTCGCCTCCGGTGTTGATGCAGTTGGAGCCCCGGCCCAGCAACGTGACCTTGTTGTCACCCTCGAGCCGCACGAAGTCGCCGGGCACCGAGTAGCGCGTGCCGTCGACCTCGATGAAGGTCTGCGCGGACTTCACCTCGTCCTTGTAGTAGCCGACCGGGACGCTGCCCGACCGCGCCAGGCGGCCGATCTCGCCGACCTGAGTGGCCGCGTCGAGCACCCGGTTCTTCTCGTCGAGGACGACGGACTCGAGGCCGAGACTGATGATCGCCCCCTCCCCCTTGATGTTGTCCTTGTCCTGGAGGCCGGTGCCCTGGAAGCCGGTCTCGGAGGCCCCGACGGAGTCAGTGAAGAACGTGTTCGGGAAGGCGCCCATCCAGCGTTCCTTCACCGGGCGACTGAAGATCGCGGCACTGCTGGCGACCGCGACCAGCGAGGTGCCGTCGTACGACGAGCGCTCGAACTCCTCGATCAGCGGGCGGGCCATCGCGTCGCCGGTCATGAAGATCAGCTGGACCTTCTCGCGGTCGACGATCTCCCAGACCTCACGCGGGTCGAACTTGGGCGCGAGGATGGTCAGGTGCCCGGCGAAGAGGTGCATCAGCATGGCCGCCTGCGCACCGCCGTGCATGAGCGGCGAGAGCGGGAAGGTGACCATCGGGGCGTTGGCCGCCGCCGACCTGGACTGGTCGAGCTCCTCGAGACGGTTGCCGGCCATGAAGTCGATGCCGCCGCCGAGCACGCGCCAGAAGTCCTCGTGGCGCCACATCACGCCCTTCGGGTAGCCCGTCGTACCACCCGTGTAGACGATGTAGAGGTCGTCGTTGCTGCGCGGTCCGAAGTCGCGGGCGTCGCTCTGGCCCTCGAGTGCCTCGGCCCAGGTGACCCCGCCGTACGACGAGATGTCGGCGTCGTTCGTCGGGTCGGTCGGGTCGACCATCGCGATGAGTGTCGTGAGCTTGTCGTGCTTGGGAGCGACCAGCGAGACCAGGGGCGCGTAGGTGCGCTCGTGCAGCAGGGCAACGAGGTCGGCGTTGTCGAAGAGGTAGTCGAGCTCGCCCTCGACGTAGCGGTAGTTCACGTTGATCGCGACGGCACGGATCTTGAAGATCGCAAGCAGTGCCACGACGTGCTCGACACTGTTCTTGGCGTAGACGCCGACGTGGTCGCCGACGCCGATCCCCTGTGCCTGCAGGTGGTGCGCCAGCTTGTTGGCGGAAGCCTCGAGCTCGGTGTAGTCCACCTTGCGGTCACCGACCTGGATGGCGTGGCGATCGGGGACTGCGTCGACGGCGTGCTCGAAGAGATCAGCGATGTTCAGGGCCATGCCGGAAAGACTAGAACACGTTCTCGTTTCTGACTAGAGTCCTCACCATGACTCGAGAAACGGAACCCCACTGCCTCGTGGAGCAGGTCGGGCACACCCTGGTCGTCACGATGAACCGCCCCGAGAAGCGCAACGCCCTCTCCGGCGAGATGCTCGCACTCATGGAGCAGGCGTGGGACCGGGTGAACGCCGACGACTCCGTGCGCGTGGCCATCCTGACCGGCGCCGGAGGCGCGTTCTGCGCCGGCGCCGATCTCACGGCGATGTCTCAGTCCGCGCCCTCCGACAAGTTCGAGTCCGGCGAGTTCGACCCGTCCGTGATCAAGTCGCTGCTCAAGGGATTCCGCCTCACCAAGCCGCTGATCGCCGCGGTCGAGGGGCCGGCCATCGCCGGCGGCACCGAGATCCTGCAGGCCACCGACATCCGGGTCGCCGGGGAGTCGGCGCGGTTCGGGGTCTCCGAACCCAAGTGGGGCCTCTATCCGCTCGGCGGCTCGGCGGTGCGACTCCCCCGCCAGCTGCCCTACACCGTGGCGGCCGACCTGTTGCTGACCGGGCGCCACATCAAGGCCCCCGAGGCGAAGGAGATCGGGCTGGTGGGACATGTGGTCCCCGACGGCGAGGCGTTGGCCAAGGCCCACGAGCTCGCGGACCTGATCGGTGCCAACGGCCCACTCGCCGTACAGGCGGTGCTCAAGACGATCCGCGACTCCGAAGGCAAGCACGAGGACGACTGCTGGGCCGACGACGCGAAGGTCGGCGCGGCCGTGTTCGCGTCCGACGACGCGAAGGAGGGGCCCCGCGCCTTCGCCGAGAAGCGTCCTCCCCGCTTCCAGGGCCGGTGACCCGGGGATCCCCGCCTGCGCGGTCGGCACCGTTCGTGGCCGCCAGATGCCCCGTTCAGGGGATGCGGCGGCTCACAAGGGGCTCCTAGCCTGAAGCGTCCCTCAACGAAGGAGTACGCCGATGACGCTCTACATGGACGTCCACAACGTCGGTGACGGGGTGACCGTCGACGGTGTGGCCAAAGCCCACGCCGCCGATCTGGCCATCCAGGACCAGCACGGAGTGAACTACCTGAAGTACTGGGTCGACGAGGCCAACGGCAAGATCTTCTGCCTGGTCGACGCACCGGATCCCGAGGCGGCCAACACCGTCCACCGCGAGGCGCACGGGCTCGTCGCCGACGAGATCTACGAGGTGAAGGAAGGGGCCTGACCAAACCGGCCTGCCTCGCGTTCACAGCATGCGCGAGAGCAGGCGGTCGCGGTCCACTACCTGGTGCTTGACGACCACACCCGACGTGCGCGGCCAGTGCGACGAAGAAGCAGGCGTGCACGCCGACGATCAGCCGGCGTACTGAGCCCGCAGTGCCTTCTTGTCCGGCTTTCCCAGGCCAGTCAGCGGAATCGCGTCCACGGCGATCACGTGCTTCGGTGCGTGGACCGATCCCTTGCGCTGCTTGACCAGCGCGGTGATCGACTGCGTCGTCTCGTCGGTGAGCACCTCGCCGTCGCGGAGTACGACGAGGGCGGTGACCGCCTCACCCCACCTCTCGTCGGGTGTGCCGATGACCGCCACCTGGGCGACGGAGGGGTGCTCCGCGACGACGTCCTCGATCTCGCGCGGGAACACGTTGAAGCCGCCGGTCACGATCATGTCCTTCGTGCGGTCGACGATGAACCAGAAGCCGTCCTCGTCCTCCCTGGCCACGTCGCCCGTGTGCATCCAGCCGTCGCGGAAGGTCGCCGCGGTCTCGTCGGGCAGCTGCCAGTAGCCGGACGCGACCAGCGGACCGGCCACGCAGATCTCTCCCGGCTCCCCCTGGGCGACGGACGATCCGTCCTCGTCGAGCAGGGCGGCACGGATGAACGCCGACGGGCGTCCGCACGCGCTCAGCCTGGCCTTGTCGTGGTCGCCCTTGGCGAGATAGGTGATCGCCATCGGCGCTTCGGACTGGCCGTAGTACTGCGCGAAGATCGGGCCGAAGCGGTCGATCGCCTCCTGCAGCCGCACCGGGTTGATCGACGAGGCGCCGTAGTAGACGGTCTCCAGCGAGGAGAGGTCGCGGGTGCGCGAGTCGGGGTGGTCGAGCAGGGCGTAGAGCATCGACGGCACCAGCATCGTGGCGGTGATCCGCTGCTCCTCGATCGTGCGCAGCACCTCGGCCGGGTCGAACTTCGGCAGCACGACCAGGCAGCCACCCTTCATCACGGTCGGCACGAAGAACGCGGCGCCGGCGTGCGAGAGCGGTGTGCACATCAGGAACCGCGGGTTGTCCGGCCACTCCCACTCGGCCAGCTGGATCTGCGCCATCGTGTTCATCGACCGCGCGGTGCCCATCACACCCTTCGGCCTGCCGGTCGTGCCGCCGGTGTAGGTGATCGACACGAGGTGGTCGCCGGGCAGCAGCCGTGCGGTCAAGGCTTGGGGCTGGTACGACGCAGCGGCCGCGACGAGGTCCGTGCCGACCTGCCTGAGCACCTCGGGCACAGGGCCGATCGTCAGCACCTGCGTCAGGCCGGGGCACTTGTCGAGCAGGCCCAGGGCACGCTCGGCGAAGGCCGGGTCGGCGATCAGCGTGGTGATGCCGGCGTCGTTGATCACGTAGGCATGGTCGTCGAGCGACCCCAGCGGGTGCAACGACGTACGGCGGAAGCCCTGGGTCTGGCCGGCACCGAGGATGAACAGCACCTCGGGTCGGTTGAGCGCCAGCAGCGCCGACGCCGAGCCGGTGCCGGCGCCGAGCGCCTCGAAGGCCTGGACGTACTGGCTGATCCGGCTCTCCACCTCGCCGCCGGTGAGGGTGACGTCGCCGAGGTACATCACCGGGTCGTCGCGGTGCCGCTTCAGGGCGCTGACCATCAGATGGCCGTTGTGGGTGCCGGCGTGGAGGTCGGCCCCCGTCGAGCTGGACGCAGTCACGCCAGCACCTCCGCGACTCCGCGCACCTCGCTCGTCGTACGGCAGCTCAGCAACAGCTCGGTGACACCCGTCGACTCCCACTCGGCGACGCGTTCCTTCACGTACGCCGCGCTGCCGACAATGTGCATGTCGTCGACCAGGTCGTCGGGGATCAGCGCGGTAGCCTCGTCGCGCTTCCCGGCCAGGAAGAGCTCCTGCACCTTGCCCGAGATCGCCTCGTGGCCCATTCGGTCGAAGACCGCCTTGTGGAAGTTCTGCTCCTTGGCGCCCATACCGCCCATGTACAAGGCGATCGTGGGCTTGATCGCGTCGATCACGGCCCGACGCTCCTCCTCCGAGGAGGTGACCTGCAGGTGGCAGCTGGCGGCGATCTCGAAGTCCGCCCGCGATCGCCGAGCCCCTTGGCGTGCGAAACCCTCGTCCAGCCACGGCTGGTACATCTCCGCCGACTTCGGGGTGTAGAACAACGGGATCCAGCCGTCCGCGATCTCGGCGGTCTGGGCCACGTTCTTCGGCCCCTCGGCACCGAGCCAGATCGGGATGTCTGCGCGCAGCGGGTGCACGATCGACTTGAGCGGCTTGCCCAGTCCGACCGACCCAGGGCCGTCGTACGGCATCTGGTGGTGCGGACCGGCATTGGTGACAGGTGCCTCGCGGGCCAGCACCTTCCGGATGATCTCGACAACCTCGCGGGTGCGGGCGAGTGGCTTGGAGAAGGGCTGGCCGTACCAGCCCTCGACGACCTGCGGACCACTGACGCCCATGCCGAGCACCACCCGGCCACCCGAGAGATGGTCGAGGGTCAGCGCATGCATCGCGATGGACGCCGGAGTGCGGCCCGACATCTGCACGATCGACGTGCCTAGCCGCAGTCGACTGGTCTCGCGGCCCCACCAGGTCAGCGGGGTGAACGCGTCGGACCCCCACGCCTCCGCGGTGAACAGCGCATCGAACCCGGAGTCCTCCGCAGCCGCGACGAGCTCGGCGACGTCGGTCGGTGGCTGCGCTCCCCAGTACCCCAGTTGCAGGCCCAGCTTCATGTGCATCTCCTCACCAGAATTGCTTGTGCCCCACACTAGAACATGTTTCACTTTTGGACCATGACCACTTCGCAGGCCCGGACCCTCAGTGCGCCGCTGCGCGTCAGCTTCGACTACACCAGATCTGTCGGCCCCACGCTCGGTGCGTTCTTCGCGGGTCTCCGCGAACGCCGCCTCGTCGCCGGCCGACTTGCCGACGGCAGTGTCGTCCTTCCGCCGCCCGAGTTCGACCCTGCCACCCACGAACCGGTCACCGATTTCGTCGAGGTCGGCCCCGCCGGCACCGTCCAGTCGTGGACGTGGGTCCCCGAGCCGGTCGCCGAGCAGCCCTTTGACCGCCCCTTCGCGTGGGCCCTGGTCCTGCTGGACGGCGCCACCGCCCCCTTCCTCCACGCGTTGGACATCCCGTACGACGACCTGCGCGTCGGCATGCGAGTCCGGGCACGCTGGGTGAACGAGCCAGTGGGAGCCATCACCGACATCGCCTGTTTCGAGAAGCTTCGCGATCAGGAAGACCCCCCGCGCGACGCCGCAGGTGACCCACCGACGCACGGCAGGCTGATCACCCCGGTCAACCTCGACTACACCTACGCCGCCAGCCCCGAGGAGAGCGCCTTCTTCCGCGGGCTCGAGCAGGGGCGGATCCTCGGCCAGCGCTGCCCCGCGTGCGGCAAGGTCTACGTGCCCCCGCGTGGTGCGTGCCCGGTCGACGGCGTACCCACCACCGACGAGGTCGAGCTCCCGGGCACCGGCACGGTCACGACGTTCTGCATCGTCAACGTGCCATTCCTGGGCCAGAAGATCACCCCGCCGTACGTGTCGGCGTACGTCCTGCTGGACGGCGCCGACATCGCCTTCCTGCACCTGATCCTCGGCATCGAGGCGAGCGAGGTGCGCATGGGAATGCGGGTCGAGGCGGTGTGGCGGCCGCGCGATGAGTGGGGCACGACCGTCGAGAACATCAGTCACTTCGCGCCGACCGACGAGCCGGACGCGGACTTCGAGAGCTACAAGGTGCACCTGTGAGAAACGTGGCAGTGGTGGGCTTCGCCCAACGTCAGATGCTGGAGTTCGACGGCTCCCCCACGATGGTCGAGCTGCTGGTCCCGCTCTTCGCGGAGCTCTACGAGCAGACCGGGTTCACCCGCAAGGACATTGGCTTCTGGTGCTCCGGATCCTCCGACTACCTGGCCGGCCGGTCGTTCTCGTTCGTCTCCGCGGTCGACGCGATCGGGGCCCTGCCGCCGGTCAACGAGTCGCACGTCGAGATGGACGCGGCATGGGCGCTCTACGAGGCCTGGGTGAAGATCCAGACCGGGGAGATCGACACCGCACTGGTCTACGGGTTCGGCAAGTCGTCGGCCGGCGTCCTGCGCCGCACCCTCGCCCTGCAGCTCGATCCCTACACGATGACGCCGTTGTGGCCCGACAGCGTGTCCCTCGCCGGACTCCAGGCCAGGTTGGGCATCGAGGCCGAGCTCTGGGACGAGACGGCGATGGCGTCGGTGGCCCAGAGGTCGCTCACTGACGCCGAGACCAACCCCCACGCCGTACGCCGCGGCGGCTCGTCGGTCGAGGAGCTCCTGGCCCGTCCGATGTACGCCGACCCGCTGCGCAAGCACGACTGTGCGCCCGTGACCGACGGAGCCTCGGCGATCGTGCTGGCCGCCGACGACCGTGCGCGGGACGCCGCCGAGCGACCAGCATGGATCACCGGCCTCGCGCACAACGTCGATCCGCTCCAGCTCGGCGCCCGCGACCTCACCGCCTCGAAGTCCGCGACACGGGCCGCGGAGTCCGCGGTCATCGACGATGTCGAGGTCGCCGAGCTCCACGCACCGTTCAGCCACCAGGAGCTCATCCTGCGTCACGCGCTGGGCCTCGCGTCCGACGTACGCATCAACCCGTCGGGAGGTGCGCTCACCTCGAACCCGATGTTCACCGCCGGCCTCAATCGCATCGGCGAGGCGGCCGACCGGATCCGCAACGGTGAGGTCACGCGTGCGCTCGGCCACGCGACGTCCGGTCCACTCCTGCAACAGAACCTCGTCTGCGTCATGGACGGAGCCACGAAATGAGCAAGCAACCTGCCGCCGTCGTCGGTGTCGGCCAGACCCACCACCGTGCCAAGCGCGAAGACGTCTCGATGGCCGGCCTGTGCCGCGAGGCGATCGACCGGGCGCTGCTCGATGCCAACCTGTCGTTCGACGACATCGACGCGATCGTGGTCGGCAAGGCGCCCGACCTGTTCGAGGGCGTGATGATGCCCGAGCTCTACCTGGCCGAGGCGCTCGGCGCCGCGGGCAAGCCGTTGCTCCGCGTGCACACGGCCGGGTCGGTCGGCGGATCGACCGCCATCGTCGCCGCGTCACTCGTGCAGTCCGGGGTGCACAAGCGAGTGCTGACCGTGGCGTTCGAGAAGCAGTCGGAGTCGAACGCGATGTGGGCACTCTCGGTGCCGGTTCCGTTCATCATGCCGGTCCATGCCGGCGCGGGTGGCTACTTCGCGCCCCACGTCCGTTCCTACATCCGCCGGTCGAACGCCCCGCTCCACATCGGCGCGGTGGTGGCGGCCAAGGACCGCCAGAACGCGCTGAAGAATCCCTTCGCGCACCTGCAGAACAAGGACACCACGGTCGAGTCGGTGCTGGCCTCACAGATGTTGTGGGACCCGATCCGCTACGACGAGACCTGCCCGTCCTCCGACGGGGCGTGCGCGTTGGTCATCGCCGACGCCGACACCGCCGCCTCGGTCGACAACCCGGCCTGGATCCACGCCACGGCAATGAGGTCCGAGCCCACCACCGCCGCCGAACGTGACCAGGTGAACCCGCAGGCGGGCCGCGATGCGGCGGCGTACCTCTGGAAGCAGGCGGGCATCACCAACCCGCGGCGCGAGATCGACGCGGTCGAGATGTACGTGCCGTTCTCGTGGTTCGAGCCGATGTGGCTGGAGAACCTCGGCTTCGCCGACGAGGGTGAGGGCTGGAAGCTGACCGAGTCCGGCGTGACCGCGATGACGGGTGACCTGCCGGTCAACTGCTCCGGCGGAGTGCTCAGCTCGAACCCGATCGGGGCGTCCGGCATGCTGCGCTTCGCCGAGGCCGCACTGCAGGTGCGCGGCCGGGCCGGCGAGCACCAGGTCGACGGCGTACGACGTGCGCTCGGTCACGCGTACGGCGGCGGCTCGCAGTTCTTCGCCATGTGGGTGGTCGGGGCGGACAAGCCCGCCCTCTAGGCTGGGCGCATGATCGAGCTCCGCACCCCCACCCAGATCGACGAGATGCGTCCCGCCGGTGTCTTCGTCGGCGAAGTCCTCACCGCGCTCGCCGCCGCCGCCGACGTCGGGGTGAACCTGCTCGAGCTCGACGCCCTGGCCCATCGGATGATCAAGGACCGCGGCGCGGAGTCCTGCTACATCGACTACCACCCGTCGTTCGGGGCCTCGCCGTTCGGCAAGGTCCTGTGCACGTCCGTCAACGACGCCGTGCTGCACGGCCTCCCCCACGACTACGTGCTCAAGGACGGCGACCTGCTCAGTCTCGACTTCGCCTGCGCCGTCGACGGCTGGGTCTCCGACTCGGCGATCAGTGTCGTCGTCGGCACGCCGCGGCCCGAGGACCTCGCCCTGATCGAGACCACGCAGGTGGCACTCGCGGCCGGCATCGACGCGGCCCGTGCAGGCAACAAGATCGGCGACATCAGCTTCGCGATCGGCCAGGTGGCCCGCGCCGCCAACCTCAAGGTGAACCTCCAGTTCGGCGGCCACGGAGTCGGGCGCACCATGCACGGCGACCCGCACGTGGCCAACGACGGACGCGCCGGACGCGGCTACCCGCTCAAGCCCGGACTCGTCATCGCGATCGAGCCGTGGTTCCTGCACACCACCGACGAGATCTACACCGACGCCGACGGCTGGACCCTGCGCAGCGCCGACGGATCACGGGGCGCCCACTCCGAGCACACCATCGCCATCACCGACGCGGATCCCATCGTCCTCACCGCCCGCTGACGCGAACTGCGTGCTCTTGATGCCCGAACCGTGCATTCTTGACGCGCGAACCGCGTGCTCTTGATGCCCGAACCGTGCATTTCTGATCGCGCCGGACTCACTGCGCGGGGACCCAGGGCACGCGACTCCGGGCGTACTTCCGCTTCTGTGGCGCACTGCGTGCAGCAATGATCGCGCCGAGCTCGTCAAGCCACTGCTCGCGCGCCCGACCCGCCAGCTGATGCTTGCGTACGACGATGACGTACCAACCACGTTCGCGCAGCCAGTCACGCCTGGCCTCGTCGTGCTCTGCCTGTTCCTCGGCGTGGAACTCCTCCCCGTCGTACTCGACCGCGATCCGGAGACGCCGATAGGCCAGGTCGATGCGCGCCATGACTACGCCGTCCTCCCGGATCTCCACCTGAGGTTCGGGCATCAGCAGGCCGGAGTCGTGAATGGCGCCACGCACCCACGACTCCCCCTGCGATTCGGACAACGGAGAAGCCAACGGGTACAGCTCTCGCGCTTGCGTGACACCGCGCCGTCCGGAGAGTCGCACGACGGCAGTTCCGAATTCTTCGTGCGTCAGCTCGTGCTCACGCATGAAGGCGTCGAGCGTGGCCAACGCTCGCCATCGACCACGGAGGCAGGCAACGTCGAGAGCAGTGCGCACCGGCGTCGTGACCTTCACGCCATGAACCTGGATCACCTCCTCCTCGGCCAACTCCCGCTCGACGCCGCGCACCGCTTTGCGACGTGGCGGCGTGTGCCCGGGCTTGACCGCCACTTCCAGGTCCGGTACGGCGAAACGCTCGTCCGGCTCATGCACGTCCACGCCCCACAGCCAGGCGGCTGACCGGTCGCACACCACCGCATCCTCTGGCAGGACAAGGGCGGCGCAACTGGCGCGGAGCTCGAGGGTGTCCTCGACAGACGCCGAGCAATAGACGCCCGTGAGCGGTCGTCGTACGACGCCGGACCTGAGCCAGCGTCGGAGGGTGAACTCGGAGACGCCGAGTTCGGCCAAGTCACTCCATCTGAATGGATCTGTTGGGGGTTGTTCTGACATGTCGACGAGGCTTGCCGATCGACGTCGTCATGAAACGACGAAGTCCGCCGCCTGTGGAAAACTCACGGGCAGCGGACTTCGACGGCATCAAGAATCCATGGTTCGGACGTCAATAATCCACGGTTCGCGCATCAGAAATGCACGGTTCGCGCATCAAGAATCCACGGTTGGCGAGTAGGTGACCTGGAGCTCCTTGATGCCGTTGATCCAGGCACTGCGGAGGCGCCGGGGCGCACCGGCACGGGCGATGTCGGGGACCTGGTCGGCGATCTCGTTGAAGATCAGCTCGATCTCCAGGCGGGCCAGGTTGGCGCCGATGCAGTAGTGCGCGCCGTGGCCGCCGAACCCCAGGTGCGGGTTGTCCTCACGAGAGACGTCGAACCGGTAGGGGTCCTCGAAGACGTCCTCGTCGAAGTTGCCACTGGCGTAGAACAGTCCGACCCGGTCGCCCTCCTTGACGTCGACGCCGTTCAGCGTGACGTCCTCGAGGGCGACCCGCTGGAACACGGTGACCGGCGTCGCCCACCGGACGATCTCGTCGACCGCCGACGCCGGACGCGTGGCCTTGAACAGCTCCCACTGGTCAGGGTTGTCGAAGAAGGCGTCCATGCCGTGCGTGATCGCGTTGCGCGTCGTCTCGTTGCCGGCGACGGCCAACAGGATCACGAAGAAGCCGAACTCGTCGTCGGTCAGCGCGTGCCCGTTCACGTCGGCGGTGATCAGCTTGGTGACGATGTCGTCCTTCGGGTTGCGCCGCCGCTCGTCGGCCAGCCCGGCGGCGTACATCAGGATCTCGATCGACGCCGCCTCGGCGTCTCCCTCGATCTCGGGGTCGTCGTAGGACAGCATCTGGTTGGACCAGTCGAAGAGCTTGCCGCGGTCCTCCTGGGGCACACCCATCAGCTCGGCGATCGCCTGCAGCGGCAGCTCGGCGGCGATGTCCTCCACGAAGTTGCCCGACCCCTTCGCCGCGGCGTCGGCCACGATCCGGCGGGCCCGCTCCTCGAGAGCGTCGTGCAGCGCGGCGATGGCGCGTGGGGTGAACCCGCGCGAGATGACCTGGCGCAGCTTGGTGTGGTCCGGCGGGTCCTGGTTGATCAGCATCACCCCCTGCAGGTCGATCTGCTCGGGCGTCATGTCCGGGGCGAAGCGGATGATCGCGCCCTGCTTGGCGGTCGAGAACGACTTGCTGTTCTTCGACACGGCGGCGATGTCCTCGTGCTTGGTCAGGGCCCAGTAGCCCTCGGCACCTCGGAACCCGGCCCGCGCCTCCTGGGGCTGCGCCACCCAGTGCACCGGTGATCCCTGGCGCATCGCGCGGAACTCCTCGTGCGGGATGCGCTCCTCGATGAGCCCGGGGTCGGTGGGGTCGAATCCCACTGGCAACGAATCGGGCAACTGCGTCGTCACGGTCACTTGCTTCCTCCACGATGCTAGAACACGTTCTAGTGACGATCGTTACATACTCTCGGAATGTTCGGAAGACCCGCACACGAATTCGTCCCCGAACTCCCACCAGCCGGGACTCGCCTTGCCGGCGATCAAGAACGTGTTCTACTTTCGGGTGGTACGTCGCCACTGGAGCGACGTACGTCGAGTGCGTTCGGACAGCGAGGCAATCCATGGGCAATCCGGTCATCGTCGAAGCAGTGCGTACGCCGCAGGGCCGGCGCCGCGGCTGGTTGGCCGGCGTCCATCCGGCGGTACTCCTGGGTGCAGCGCAGATCGAGGTCCTGGACCGCGCCGGGCTCGACCCGGAGCTGGTCGACCAGGTGATCGGCGGCTGCGTGTCACAGGCCGGTGAACAGTCCAACAACATGGTCCGGCGTGCGTGGATGCATGCGGGCCTGCCCAACCACACGGCCTCCACCGTCATCGACGCCCAGTGCTCCTCGGCCCAGCAGGCAGTGCACCTGATCAACGCGATGATCGCCGGCGGGGCGATTCGCGCAGGTGTCGCCTGCGGTGTCGAGTCGATGTCACGCATCCCGCTCGGCGCGAACGTGCCCAAGGGCACCGGCAGCCCCCGGCCCGACGACTGGAACATCGACCTGCCCGACCAGTTCCTCGGCGCCGACCGCATCGCCCGCGATCGTGGCTTCACCCGTGCGGACGTCGACGCCTTCGGGCTCTGGTCGCAGCAGAAGGCGAGAGTCGCGGTGGACGAAGGCCGTTTCGACCGCGAGGTCTTCGGCGTGGAGGCACCGGTGCTCGACGACGAGGGCACGGCCACCGGCGTGACCCGCACCGTCACCGAGGACCAGGGCCTGCGCGACACCACGCTCGAGGGCCTGGCCGCACTCACGCCCGTGCTTCCCGACGGCATCCACACCGCCGGCACCTCGTCCCAGATCTCCGACGGCGCCTCCGCGCTGCTCCTGATGGACGAGTCGCTCGCCGCCGAGCTCGGCCTCAAGCCGCGCGCCCGGATCATCACCTCGTGCCTCGTCGGTGCGGACCCCTACTACCACCTCGACGGACCGGTCCAGGCCACCGAGAAGGTGCTCGCCGACAGCGGCATGGGCATCGCCGACATCGACCTCTGCGAGGTCAACGAGGCGTTCGCCGCCGTGGTGATGTCCTGGGCGACCGTGCACAAGGTGCCCGAGGACAAGATCAACGTCAACGGCGGCGCGATCGCGCTCGGCCACCCGGTCGGCTCGACCGGGACCCGGCTGCTGACCACCGCCCTGCACGAGCTCGAACGCCGCGACGCGACCACGGCGCTCGTCGCCATGTGCGCGGGCGGGGCCCAGGCCTCCGGCACCATCATCGAGCGTCTCTGACCACCCGCTGAACCCGTGGCGCACGCACGGGGTCACCGCGGGCATGGCACGATCTGGCATGTGAGCGACACCGGAGACCAGCCCGAGGGAACCGACCCGAACCGCGGCGCGCAGGGCGAGCAGCCCCAGCAACCCGGGTGGGGACAACCAGCACCCCCGCCCTACGGCCAGGCGCCCCAGGGCCAGCCGCCCTACGGGCAGGCACCCTACGGCCAGCCGGCGTACGGACAGCCCGCCTACTACGGCGCCGACCCGAGTGCGCCGTACGGCCGCGACCCCCGCACCGGCGAGCCGTACGGCGACAAGAGCAAGGTCATCGCCGGCGTGCTGCAGATCCTCATCCCGCTGGGCATCGGTCGCTTCTACACCGGCCACACAGGCATGGCGCTCGCCCAGCTCTTCACCCTCGGCGGGTGCGGCATCTGGAGCCTGATCGACGGCATCCTGCTCCTGGTCAACGACCAGCAGCGCGACGCGGACGGTCGCCTGCTCAAGCCCTGACCGACAGGGTCAGCTGCCGTAGACCGGCTCCGGGTCAGCACCCTCGGCGATCAGCGAGTCGACGACCTCACCCAGCTCGGTGGCGTCCCAGCGTCGCCCGGCATCACGCGAGGCGCCGTGGCGCCAACCCTCCTCGAGGGTGAGCAGCGAGCCGTCGCTCTCGAACACGCGGCCGGTGACGTGGCCGGCATCCACGGAGGCGAGCCACGCCACGATCGGCGAGTTGTCCTCGGGGAGCGCCATCTCGGAGGTGTCGAAGGCACCTTCGGTCATGCGTGTCTTGGCGACCGGGGCGAGCGCGTTGACGGTGACTCCCACGCGCCCGAGCTCGGCGGCCGCGACCAGGGTCATCGACGCGATCCCGGCCTTGGCGGTCGAGTAGGCGACCTGCCCCACGGAGCCCTGGAGGCCGGCGCCCGAGGTGGTGTTGATGACGCGGGCGGCACGCTGACGGTCGGCCTTGGACTCGGCACGCCAGTACGCCGCAGCATGGCGCAGCATCGCGAAGTGGCCCTTGACGTGCACCCGGATGACCGCGTCCCACTCGTCCTCGGTGGCGTTGAACAGCATCCGGTCGCGCACGAAGCCGGCGTTGTTGACCAGGATGTCGAGGCCGCCGAAGGCGTCGACAGCCTGCTGGACCAGTGCGGCCGACTGTTCGAAGTCGGCGACGTCGGCGCCGTTCGCGACCGCGTGGCCGCCGAGCGCCTCGATCTCCGCGACGACCTGTTGGGCGGGAGAGTCCTCCTTGACCCCGTTGTTCGAGACGCCGTAGTCGTTGACGACCACGGTGGCGCCCTGGCGGGCGAGCTCGAGGGCGTGGGCGCGGCCGATGCCACGGCCCGCGCCGGTCACGATGGCGATGCGTCCTTCGAGAAGTCGGGTCACGTCGTTGCTCCTGGTGTGGAAGGTGGTCAGGACTGGTTCTGGTTCAGGACCGAGAGGAAGACCGGCGGCTCGCCGCCGCCGTGGCACTCGATCGCCGCACCGGTGACGTAGCTGGCCAGGTCCGAGGCCAGGAAGACTGCCACGTTGCCGACCTCGCGCGGCCGGCCCATCCTGCCCAGAGGGATCGTCTTCTCGATGGCGGCCACGGTCTCGTCCCCGCCGTAGTGGTCGGCGGTGTCCGGGGTGCGGCACAGCCCCACGTTGATCGCGTTGACCCTGACCTTCGGCGCCCACTCCATGCCGAGCGACTTGGTGAGCGAGTCGACGCCGGCCTTGGCGGCGCCGTAGGCCGCGGTGCCCGGCGAGGGCCGTTGGGCGCTGACGGACGAGATGTTCACGATCACCCCGCCGGTCTCCTGCTGCTGCATGACCGCATTGGCGGCCTGGGCGACGAGGAGCGGTGCCGTCAGGTTGAGGCCGAGGATCTTGTCGTGCAGCCGAGGAGAGGCGTCGGCGGCCAGGGCGTACGGCCCTCCCCCGGCGTTGTTCACCACGATGTCGAGGCGGCCGTGGCTGTCCACGATCCCGTCGACCAGGGCCCGCACGGCCTCCGGGTCGCGTACGTCGCACGTCACGTGCGTCGTGCCCGCCGGCGGGTCGGTGACCTCTGAGCGAGCGCAGGTGACCACGGACGCGCCGGCCGCCACGAGCGCTTCGGCGATGCCGAGCCCGATCCCCTGCGAACCGCCGGTGACCAGTGCCACCCGACCGGAGAGGTCGATTCCGATTGCCATGCCACTCCTCCACGCACACCCAGGTGCGGTTTCGTCCGACGTCGGTCCGGGACACCGGACCAAGCAAGTGCTAGGGTACCAAGCAAACGTTAGGTTTGTTAGCCCGGGGCAGAATCCGTAGGAGAGAAATGCCGATCACCTCTGAACTGCGTGACGACCACGTCCGCGTCATCACGATGGCCCACCCGCCGGTCAACGCACTGCCCGTGCAGGGTTGGTACGACGTGGCCGACGCGCTCGACAAGGCGAGCCGCGACCTCGAGACCCATGTGGTCGTGCTGCGCGCCGAGGGCAAGGGCTTCAACGCCGGCGTCGACATCAAGGAGATGCAGAACTCCGAGGGCTTCGACGCGCTCCTCGGCGCCAACCGGGGCTGCTACGCGGCGTTCAAGGCGGTCTACGAGTGCGCCGTACCCGTGATCGCGGCGGTGAACGGCTTCTGCGTCGGCGGCGGCGTCGGCCTCGTCGGCAACGCCGACTGTGTGATCGCCAGCGACGACGCCTACTTCGGCGTCCCCGAGGTCAACCAGGGCGCCCTCGGTGCCGCCACCCACATGGCCCGCCTCGTGCCGCAGCACCTCATGCGCACTCTCTACTTCACCGCCCGCACGATCAAGGCCGCCGACCTCGTGCAGCACGGTTCCGTGCTCGAGGTGGTCCCCCGCGACCAGCTCGACGACGCGGCACTGAAGGTGGCGCAGGAGATCGCGGCCAAGGACACCCGGGTGATCCGCGCGGCCAAGGAGGCCCTCAACGGGATCGACCCGTGCGACGTCAACAAGAGCTACCGGTTCGAGCAGGGCTTCACCATGGAGCTGAACCTGATGGGCGTCTCCGACGACCTCCGGGACGCCTTCGCCGGGACGGCGAAGAGTGCACAGAGCGCCGGAACCGAGAAGGGGAACAAGTGAACGGCACACCACGCGACAAGCGGATGACCATCGACGAGGTCGTCGCCTCCCTCGAGGACGGCATGACCATCGGCATCGGCGGCTGGGGCCCGCGGCGCAAGCCGATGGCCCTGGTCCGCGCGATCCTGCGCAGCGACCTCAAGGACCTGACCATCGTGTCGTGGGGCGGCGCCGACGTCGGCCTCCTCGCGCGCGCCGGCAAGATCCGCAAGCTGGTCTACGCGTTCGTCTCCCTCGACACCGTGCCGCTCGAGCCGAACTTCCAGAAGGCCCGCCAGGAGAAGTCGATCCCCGAGATCGTCGAGCTCGACGAGGGCATGTTCCAGACCGGCCTGCTGGCCGCGTCGCAGCGCCTGCCGTTCCTGCCGATGCGCGCCGGACTCGGCTCCGACATCCTGGTCAACAACCCGCACATCAAGACCGTCGCCAGCCCGTACGCCGATGAGGACGGCAACGTCGAGGACCTCGTCGCCGTGCCCGCGCTCAGGCTCGACGTCGCACTGGTGCACCTGAACCGGGCCGACCAGCACGGCAACGCGACGTACCTCGGGCCCGATCCCTTCTTCGACGACCTCTTCGCGATGGCCGCCGAGCGCACCTACGTCACTTGCGAGCAGGTCGTCGACACCGCCGGCCTGACCGTCGACACCCCGGTCCAGCGCCTCCTGCTGAACCGGATGATGGTGACCGGCGTCGTCGAGACCCCCAACGGCGCGCACTTCACCAACTGCGCGCCCGACTACGAACGTGACGAGAAGTTCCAGAAGGCGTACGCCGCGGCCGCCAAGGACGACGAGTCGTGGACCCGGTTCGAGGAGCGCTTCCTCAGCGGCGACGAGGCCGCCTACCAGGACGCCGTCCGCGAGTTCCACGACGAGGAGCAGACCCGATGACCGACTTCACCCGCGCCGAGGTGTGCGCCACCGCGATCGCCGACGCCTTCAAGGACGACGGCGAGATCTTCGGCTCCCCGATGGGCATGCTGCCGATGCTCGGCGTACGCCTGGCCAAGCTGACCAGCAACCCCGACCTCGTGCTCTCCGACGGTGAGTCGCTGTTCCTGGGCGGTGTCCCGCCCTTGTTCGCCAAGGCCGACGTGGTCGAGGGCTGGATCCCGTTCCGCCGGGTCTTCGACGTGGTCGCCTACGGAAAGCGGCACGTGATGATGGGCGCCACACAGGTCGACCGGCACGGCAACCAGAACATCTCCGCGATCGGCGACTTCGCCCAGCCGAAGCGCCAGCTGCTCGGCTCGCGCGGCGCCCCCGGCAACACGGTGAACAACCGCACGTCCTACTGGGTGCCCAAGCACTCCGACCGGGTCTTCGTCGAGGAGGTCGACATCGTCTCCGGAGTCGGCCCCAAGCGGGCCCGCGAGGCCGGCGTCGGCGCCGCGAAGTACAACGACATCCACCGCATCGTGACGAACCTGGCCGTCTTCGACGTCTTGGGCGCCGACGACACCGTGCGCCTCCTCTCGGTGCACCCGGGCGTCACGGTCGACGACGTGGTCGCGGCGACCGGCTTCGACCTGGCGGTCGAGGGCGACGTCCCCGAGACGCGTACGCCGACCGCGGAGGAGCTCACCCTGATCCGTGAGGTGCTCGACCCCAGGACGCTGCGCGACCGCGAGGTCCCGCCGGTCGAGGCGGTCGCGTCGTGACCACCGCACAGGTGCTGCGCACTCCCCTGACCGAGCTGGCCGGGGTGCGGCACCCCGTGGTCCAGACCGGCATGGGCTGGGTGGCTGGCCCGCGCCTGGTGGTCGGTACGGCGAACGCCGGCGGACTCGGCATCCTGGCCAGCGCCACCATGGGCTTCGAGGAGCTCGAGAGGGCGATCCTCGAGGTGAAGTCGCGCACCGACCAGCCGTTCGGCGTCAACCTGCGCGCCGACGCCGCCGACGCGGGTGACCGCTGCGACCTGCTGATCATGCACGGCGTCAAGGTGGCCTCGTTCGCGCTGGCCCCGAAGAAGGACCTGATCGCCAGGCTCAAGGACCACGGCATCATGGTGATGCCCTCGGTCGGACTCCCCCGTCACGCCGAGAAGGTGGCCTCGTGGGGCGCCGACGCGGTGATGATCCAGGGCGGCGAGGGCGGTGGCCACACCGGCTCCGTCCCGACCACCCTCCTGCTGCCGAGCGTGCTCGACGCCGTTGACATCCCGGTCGTCGCGGCCGGCGGCTTCTTCGACGGACGCGGCCTCGCCGCCGCACTGTCCTACGGAGCGGCCGGCATCGGCATGGGCACCCGCTTCCTGCTGACCCGTGACAGCGCCGTGCCCGACGCGGTGAAGCAGCTCTACCTGTCGTACGACGTCAACGGCACGGTGGTCACCGACAAGGTCGACGGCATGCCGCACCGCATGCTGCGCACCGAGCTCGTGGAGGAGATCGAGGAGTCGAGTCGCCTCAAGCGGCTGACGCCCACGCTCAGGCGCACGCTGGAGTTCAAGAAGATGTCCGGCATGAGCTGGCTCGACCTCGCCCGCGACGGCCGGACCATGAAGAAGACCCAGGGGCGCTCACTCGCGCAGATGTCGCTGGCCGCCAACACGCCCATGATGCTCAAGGCCGGACTCGTCGACGGCGACACCTCCGCCGGAGTGCTCGCCTCCGGGCAGGTGGTCGGCGTCCTCGACGACCTGCCGTCGTGCGAGGAGCTGGTCGACCGGGTCGTCACCGAGGCGGTGGACCACCTCAGGGGCGCCCACGAAATGCTCGTGGCCATTGACGTGTGACGTTCGTTACTCGAAAGTAACTCCTCGGGAGTCCACATGTGGGGGACACAAGAGGGAGTTGCCGAATGAGGAAGAACACCTGGGCCCGCGTGGCCGCAGGCGCGCTGCTGGCGTTGTCACTGAGTCCGCTGGCCACGGCGTCGCCGGCACAGGCCGACGGCACGTCGTTCTACGACACACCGACGACGCTGCCGGCCAACAACGGCGACATCGTCAGGTCGGAGCCGTCCGAGTTCTACGTCGATCCGGTCAAGCTGATCAAGGCCGACGCCGTCGTGCAGCGGATCATGTACCGCTCCACCGACCGCACCGGAGTGCCGGTCGCGGTCACCGGCACGGTGTTGACGCCGAAGACCCCGTGGGTCGGCGCCGGCAAGCGCCCCCTCATCGGGTACGCCGTCGGCACCCAGGGCATGGGCGACCAGTGTGCGCCGTCGCGCACGCTGGGCAAGGGCCTGGAGTACGAAGGCCCGTTCATCGCCGGACTGCTGGCCCGCGGCTACGCCATCGTCGTCACCGACTACGAGGGCCTCGGCACCGAGGGCGAGCACACCTACATGATGCGCGAGACCCAGGGCCACGCCGTCCTCGACTCGGTCCGTGCCGCCCAGCGCCTGCCCGGCTCCGGGGTCACCGCCGCGAACCCGGTCGCGATCAGCGGGTTCTCCCAGGGTGGCGGCGCCGCTGCGTCCGCCGGTGAGCTGGCTCCGACGTACGCCCCGGAGATCAACCTGAAGGCGGTCGCCGCCGGCGCGGTCCCCGCGGACCTCAGCCAGGTGGCCATCAACCTCGACGGGTCCCTGTACGTCTCGTTCATGGGGTACGCCGTCTCGGCCCTGGCGAACAGCTATGGCATCGACATGACCCCGATGCTCAACGCGAAGGGCCAGGCCATGATGGCCACGCTGTCGACCCAGTGCACCCTGGACTCGCTGGCCACCTTCCCGTTCGTGAAGTCGAAGGACCTGACCACCAACGGCCTGCCGGTCACGGACCTGTTGACCAAGGCGCCGTTCAACCAGATGGTGGCCGACCAGCTGATCGGCAACGGACGCAAGCCCAACGTGCCCGTGCTGATCACCCACTCGGCGCTGGACGACGTGATCCCCTACAAGACCGGCAAGCAGCTGGCCCAGCGATGGTGCGGCCAGGGCACGAAGGTGCAGTTCGACACCAACTTCGCACCCACCCACGTGGGTGACTACGTGGCGTCGATCCCGACCATCTTCCTGTTCCTCGAGGCCCGATTCGCCGGCCTGCCCGCGTTGAACAGCTGCTGGCGCCTCTGATCCTGCGCCGAGACCGGGCCCGCCTTCGCACGGTGCGCAGGCGGGCCCGACCCGCGTCAGAGCCCGCGCTGGTACTGCACCTCGCGACCCATCACGCGATAGCCGAGCTGCTCGTTGACCGAGATCATGTAGTCGTTCGACTCGGCGTTCCAGGTGTCGATCGTGGCCAGCTGTGGCTCGACCTCGTGGAGCCACAGGAGCATCGCCGACTTCAACACCAGTCCGAGCCGATGGCCCCGATGGGCGCGCACCACCGAGGTGTCGTGCTGGTGACCGATCCACGGTCGCTCGGACTCCACGACCACCACCGACTGTCCCGCCAGCTCGCCCGTCGTCCGGTTGCGCACCATCAGGCGACGGAGACGGCCGCCGCTGCTGAGCTGGGCGTGCTCGTAGTTGCGCACCCGCTCGCCGGTGAAGACCTCGTCCTCGATCTCGAGGTCATCGGTCGGAGCGTCGTTGATGGCCGCGGTCATCTCGGCCAGCTTGTCGAGCTCGTCGTCGGGTGTGAACCCGATGCGGCGGACGAGCTCGTAGTCGGCGGCCCCGGCCCCGGCGTGGTCGTGCAGGCCCCGGACGACGTTCCAGTCGACGTCGGCCAGCACCTGGCGACGGTTGATTGCCTGCGACTTCTGCTCGAGGCCGTGGCGCGCGGTGAACGCCCGTGCCGCCTCGGACTCCCAGGCGTCGGAGCCGACGCTGGTGCGCCCCTCCGCCCGAGCCCGGTCGAGCAGGAACTCCAACAGGGCGGTGCCGTGGCCCCGGCGGCGGTGCGCCGGGTGCACCTCGACGCCCACCCAGGCGAGCTCGAGGTTGTCCCACTCGCTCGTGCCGTACGTCGCGTGGGCAACGGGCAGACCCTCGACCGTCGCCAGGAACGGCACCGACGGTTCGCCGTCCCAGCCGTTGCGCAGCATCCCGTCGTACGACGTCATGGTGGCGGGGTGCGACCAGGGCGCGTCGACCGCGATCGTGGCGTTCGCGACGTCGACCATGCCCTGGAGCGGGACCCTGTCGTCAGGGCCGAACTGCGTGATCTCCATGGCGTTGACGATCCTCTGCCGGGGCCCTCGGCGCCACGGGTTTTCCGGCGACGATCCTCCTGGCAAGGATGAGTACGCGTACCGGGTTCGAACCACGCGCCGACCGGACAGGATGGGGGCATGCAGAGTTTCGGACGGTTCCTGTTCTTCGCCAACCTCCCCCTGACCATCGCCCTCCTGTTCTGGGCGTGGGCCGGCCGGGTGCTCTTCGGCGTCGGCGGCTGGTTCCTGCTGATCCTGCCGCTGCTCGTGGGTCCGTTCGTGGTGGTGGCCCTGATCATCTCGAACGTCGTGGCCTACACCGTCGCGACGCGTCCGCGCCGCTTCACCAGCGCCCAGTCGATCGCGCACGTGGCCATGTGGGTCGGCCTCGCCGGCTTCGGGCTGTTCCTGCCCGACTTCGGCGACAGCGAGGAGAGTGAGCTGTCGTTCCTCACCCAGGTCTTCGGCCACTCAGACCGGCTGATCGACCTCAGCGGCCAGCTCGCCGCTGCCTTCGCCTTCCTCACGGTCGCCGGCTGGGTGGCGACCCTGGTCACCGCGATCGTCGCGAGGGCGAGCGCGAACCGGCCGCAGTACACCTACGCCGGCTGAGGCCGAGGCGGGTCAGGCCGCCTCGTCCTTGCGCGGGCGGCCTCGGCCGCGCTTGTGCGCCACGACGGCACCGTCGATCACGATCTGGCCGCCCCAGACGCCGTACGGCTCGCCCCGCTCGAGGGCCCCGGTCAGGCACTCCAGCGCCAGGGGGCACTGTGCGCACAGCTGCCTGGCGCGGTCGAGAGCAGCCGGGTGCTCGGCGAAGAACAGGTGGGGAGACTGGGTGCAGGGCGGCGACGTCACTCATCGAGAGTGACCGTCTGAGGTAGTTGGTTGCATCGGGCAGATGCCTTAGACGCGACGACCGTCTCGCGTGACGCCGGTCATGACGACCCGGCCTGCAGCCCTGCTAGGTTCGCCGGTGAATCCGGTACGCCGTCCCTCTGGGCGTGCCCGCACACTGAGGAGCAGATCGTTGCGAACCGCCAAGGACTTCTTCGCCCCCCTCGCCGTCGGTGCACCCGCGCCGCTGCGTGAGATGCCGGCCCGCCCGTCGAGGGCGATCCACTTCTTCGACCCCGGCAACGAGAAGATGGCGGCGAAGGTGCCCGCGATGGTCGGCACCACCGACGTCCTCCTCGGCAACCTCGAGGACGCGGTCAAGGCCGAGAACAAGGAGAAGGCCCGCAACGGCCTCGTGAAGATCGGCCAGGAGGTTGCCAATCTTGGTTCAGCCAGTGGGCCGACCCAGTTCTGGACCCGGATCAACTCCCTCGACTCCCCCTGGGTGCTCGACGACCTGACCACGCTGGTCCCCGCGATCGGCGACAAGCTCGACGTGATCATGGTCCCGAAGGTGCAGGGCGCCGAGGACATCCACTACATCGACCGGATCCTGGCCCAGCTCGAGGCCAAGGCCGGCATCACCAAGCCGCTCCAGGTGCACGCGATCCTCGAGACCGCCCGCGGGGTGGCGAACGTCGAGGAGATCTGCGCCGCCTCGCCGCGCATGCAGGGCCTCTCGCTCGGCCCGGCCGACCTGGCCGCGGACCGTCGGATGAAGACCACGCGTGTCGGCGGCGGCCACCCCGGCTACCTCGTGCGCGAGGACGCCCCGCGTGACGCCGAGGGCAACAGCCAGATCGACGCCCCGCGTCCGACGTACCAGCAGGACCTGTGGCACTACACGATCGCCCGCATGGTCGACGCCTGCGCAATGCACGGGATCTTCCCGTACTACGGCCCCTTCGGCGACATCGCCGACGTGGTCGGCTGCGAGGACCAGTTCCGCAACGCGTTCCTGCTCGGCTGTGTCGGCGCCTGGTCGCTGCACCCCAAGCAGATCGCGATTGCGAACAAGGTCTTCTCCCCCAGTGTCGAGGACGTCACCCACGCACGTCGCGTCATCGCGGCCATGGGCGACGGCACCGGTGCGGTGATGCTCGACGGCAAGATGGAGGACGACGCCTCCGTCAAGCAGTGCAAGGTGATGGTCGCCCTGGCCGAGGAACTGGCCGCCATCGACCCCGAGCTCAAGAAGCAGTACGACGCGATCTCCGTGGAGGCCTGACATGACTGAGTTCACCCCGCTGCGCTCGGTCCTCTACATGCCCAGCTCCAACGAGCGGGCCCTCGAGAAGGCCAAGTCGATCGCCTGTGACGGCCTCATCCTCGACCTCGAGGACGCGGTCGCCCCCGATGCCAAGCCGGCCGCGCGCGAGTCCGCCGCGGCCGCTGCGTCGAGCGGTGAGTACGGCCGCCGTACGGTCACCATCCGGGTCAACGGCATCGGCACCGAGTGGCACGACGCCGACATCGTCGCCGCCTCGCAGGCCGGACCGGCCGCCATCGTCGTGCCCAAGGTCAACTCGGCCGACGAGGTCAAGCAGCTCGTCGCCGCGATGGAGAAGGCCGGCGCCCCGGAGCACACCAAGCTGTGGGCCATGGTCGAGACCCCGATCGCGATCCTCGACGCCCTCTCGATCGCCCGCGCCTCCGAGCGTCTCGGTGCGTTCGTGCTCGGCACCAACGACCTGGTCAAGGAGCTCTACGCCGAGCACGTGCCCGGCCGCGCGCCGATCCTGCCCAGCCTGCACACCGCCCTCCTCGCCGGCCGGGCCGCCGGCATCGCGGTGATCGACGGCGTCTACAACGACGTGAAGAACACCGAGGGCTTCCTGGCCGAGTGCCAGCAGGGCCGCGAGATGGGCTTCGACGGCAAGACGCTGATCCACCCCGGCCAGGTCGCCGGCGCCAACGAGGCGTTCGCCCCGTCGGAGCAGGCGATCGAGGACGCGCGTGGCCTGATCCAGGCGTTCGAGGACGGCAAGGGCGCCGGCGTCGTGACCTACAACGGCAAGATGGTCGAGAACCTGCACGTCGAGTCCGCCCAGCGCACCCTCTCGATCGCCGAGGCGATCAGCGCCCTCGACGCCTGACTGGGTCGACCCGTCGTGAACTTCACGACGGGTCGATCGGAACTGGCGACGGGTCGATATGAACTGGCGACAGGTCAGGCCTTGAAGGCCGGCTTCTCCTTCGCCAGGAACGCCCGCACGCCCTCGGCGAAGTCACTGCCGGTGTAGACCTCTCGGAGCACGTCGTCGTCATCCGACGGCGCTGCTTCGAGGGTCTCGGCGCGAGCGGTCAGCTGGGCCTTCGTGGTGCGCAGCGTGACCCCGGAGGCCTTGCCGATGCCGTCGACCAGGCTGGACAGCTCGGCGTCCAGGTCGTCAGTGACCGACATCACCGCGCCCACGGCGTACGCCCGGTCGGCGTCGACGAGGCGCGAGGCGAGCAGCATCTCCCGGGTCAGCGACTCCCCGAAGACCGACGAGCAGCGATAGACGATCGGTGCCGACAGGGCGTTGCCGAGGGTGCGGGCGATCGGGTAGCCGAAACGCGACCCCGGGGTGGCGATGCGGAGGTCGCAGTGTGTGGCCACGGCCAGTCCGCCACCGACGCAGACGCCCTCGACCGCGGCGATCGTGACCTGCGGCAGCTCGAAGAGCGCCTGGAGCAGCTCGCGGATCCAGGTCTCGTAGGCCACCGCGTCGGCGTTCACGAAGTCGGAGATCTCGTTGCCCGCGGCGAACGCGCGGCCACCGGCACCGCGGAGCACGAGCACCTTGACCGAGGTGTCCTGGCGCAGCTCGCTGCACAGGTCACGGAGACCTGCGTACATCGCCGTGGTGAAGGCGTTGTGGCGCTCCGGGCGGTTGAAGGTGACGGTGACGACGCCGTCACCCCGGCTGATCTGGAGTTCTTCTGGCACGCAGGCAGGGTACGGCGACCACGACCCCGCCCCTGACACAGGACTCGACGGCGAGACGGCGAGCCCGGTCAGAGCGGGCGGCCGGTGGCCTTGTAGGGCAGCAGGGCCTCGGCGGGGTTTCCCTCAACTGGTGCGGCCTCTGCAGCGAGCACGCCGGGCTGACTACGGAGCACGCCACGCACCCCGGCGGCCACCATCGGGGCCAGCTCATCGATCGACATCGAGGCGATCGGCTCGACCTTCAGCACGTAGCGCAGCATGGCCATCCCCATCAGCTGGGAGCCGATCAGCTCCATGCGCGACGTGGAGATCTGCACCCGGCGGCGGCGTCCGACCAGACCGCCCATCCGGTTGTTGAGGAAGCTGTAGAAGCGCTGGGCGGAACGGGCGTCGGAGACACTGGCCTGCACCATGCGCAGCATGCGGTCGCGGGTGATCGGGTTCTCGCACAACCGCAGGAACCGCCGGACCAGGCGGTCGGAGAAATCAGCACCAGCGGGTTCGTCGCGACCCACGTCGTCGTCGAGGGCCTCACCCAGGCCGTCGAGGTCCGCCTCCGTGTCGCTCACGCGGTCATCCTGCCACCGGCTGCGGTCACGTGACGGTGCGGTACGCACCCTGGAAGTAGAGCAACGGGTCGGGGGTCTCGCCAGATGCACCGACGGTGAAGTCCATGTCCTGGACCCTGCCGATGACGACGTAGTGGTCGCCCGCCTCGTGCACGGCGTGCACGGTGCAGTCGACGTACCCGACGATGCCGTCGAACAGCGGGGCGCCGGTCTTCGACAGCGACCACTCGAGGCCGGCGAACTTGTCGGTGCCCCGGCTGGCCATCACGTTCGACAGGTCTTCCTGGCCCGCGGCCAGGAAGTTCACGCAGAAGTGACCGGAGCGCTGGATCAGCGGCCAGGCGCGCGACGTCTTGGCCGGGCTGAACATCACCAGCGGCGGGTCGAGCGAGATCGAGGAGAACGACTGGCAGGTCATGCCGACCGGCTCGTCGCCGGCGACCGAGGTGATCACGGTGACGCCACTGGCGAAGCGACCGAGTACGTCGCGGAACCGACGGGCCGCTTCCTGGGCGGCCGCGGTGTCGGCGATGTCGGTCGCTTCACCCGGGCGGAACTCGAAGTCGAAGTTGCCCAGGAAGGAGTCGATCAGCTCCCGCGGCGGCCAGGACTCACGCGCGTCGGCACGCATGCCGGTCGGGATGTCGTGGTCGGTCATGGTGTCCATTGTCCCGTCAGCCACCGCCGCCGCCGAAATCGTGGCCCCAGTATGAGACCGCGGTCGACTCCCTGGCCACCCAGCGCGCGTCGTCGACCTGGAGACCCTCGGTACCGAACTCGACGTCGAAACCGCCGGGCGACTTCACGTAGAACGACACCATCTCGTCGTTCATGTGACGTCCGAGGGTGGCCGAGAGTGGCGCCTTGTGCTTGCGCACGCGCTCCAGCGCGCGACCGACGTCGTCGAGCTTCTCGACCTCAAGCATGATGTGCACGCACTTGCTCGGGTTTGGCATCGGGAGGAACGCCAGCGAGTGGTGCCGCGGGTTCACGCCGAGGAACCGCAACCACACCTTCGAGCCGGGCTCCTTGCCGACGAACTCCCCCGGCATGCTCATCGAGTCGCGCAGCCGGAAGCCGAGCACCTCGGTGTAGAAGCGCAGCGCCTCCACGTCGTCGGTGACCGGTACGACGATGTGCCCCATGCCCTGGTCGCCGGTGACGAACGTCGCGGCGTACGGCGTGACGACCGGGCGTGACTCGTAGGTGATGCCGTGGAAGAGCTCGAAGACGTTCTGCCACGGGTCCTCGAAACGGACCAGCTCCTGCACGCGCCACTCGGCAAGCTCGTCGGGCGTCCCTTCCTCGAAGGCGACGCCCGCCTTCTCGAGGTGCTCGCGGGCCTCTTGCAGCGCCTGGTGGTCGGCGACCTCCCAGCCGGTGGCCTCGAGCCGGTCGACGTCGGAGGGGAACACCACGAGCCGGGCCGAGACCTGGTCGATGCGGTAGTAGAGGTTGTCCGGGGACGGCCCACGACCCTCACCGAGACCGAGCACCTTGCCCGCGAAGTGGCGCCACTGGTCGAGGTCGGTGGAGGCCACGCGCACGTAGCCCATGGACTTGATGTCGATCGTCACTTGGCACGCTCCACATGGTTGTCGAGGAACTGTGTGGTCACCTGGCGGAACTCCTCGGCCGCCTCGATCTGCGCCCAGTGGCCGCAGTTCGGGAAGACGTGCAGCTGCGCCTTCGGGATCAGCTTCAGCGCCACCAGTGCACCGTCGAGCGGGTTCACCCTGTCCTCGCGCCCCCACGTGAGCAGCGTGTGCTGGCGCAGCTTGTAGGCCTCGCGCCAGAGCATGCCGTCCTCGAACGTGTCGGGATTCCAGAACGACGCGCCCATCGACGCCATCGCCTCGCGGGACCCCGGCGCCGTGGCGTCGGCGAAGCGCTCCTCGACCAGCTCGTCGGTGACCAGCGCCTGGTTGACCACCATCGTCGAGATGAATGCCTTCAGGGCCTCACGGGTCGGGTCGGCGCCGAACTCCATCAACCGCTTGACGCCCTCGGTGGGGTCGGCGTGGAACAGGTTGAGCGAGAGCCCGCCCGGCCCCATCAGCACGAGCCGCGCGACCCGCTCGGGGTGTTCGAGGGCCAGCCGCATCGCCGTGCCGCCGCCGAGGCTGTTGCCGAGCAGGTGGCAGCGGTCGATGCCGAGCTTGTCGAGCAGGCCCACGACGTACGACGCGGCGAAGCGGTAGTAGTTGCCCTCGACCGGCGGCTTGTCGGAGCCACCGAAGCCGGGCTGGTCGACGAGGATCGTGCGGAAGTCCTTGGCGAATCCGGGCAGCGCGGCACCGAAGTTCGACCACGCGGAGGCACCCGGTCCACCGCCGTGCAGCATCACCAGCGGCAGCGGCCCTGTCGTGGGTTGAGCAAGGCCTTCTGCGCCTGTCTCGAAATCAGCCGAGTCGTAGTAGTTGATCGTGAGCCCGTCGACCGTGGCCGTGCGGCGTACGTCGTCCTGTGCCAGCGTCACGATCAGTACATCCCCGGGTCGATCTTGTGCCCGAACTCGAGGTCGCCGTACATCTTCAGTGCGCGCTCGGGATCGTTGGCCGCGTGCACGCGGCCGGCGTGCGCGTCGCGCCAGGCGCGCTGCAGGTACGTGCCCTCGGCCAGCGCCCTGCCACCCGAGGCCTCGAACAGCGCGTCGATCGCGTCGATCGCGCGCTGCGTGCCGAGCACCTGGTCGCGGCGCACCCTCAGGCGCAGCTGGAGCGGGATCTTCTCCCCGCGCTCGACCTGGGCCTGCTCCTCGCGGATGTTGGCCATGCACAGGGCCCACGCCGCGTCGATCTCCGAGCCGGCGCGGGCGATGCGCACCGCCGCGAACGGGTCCGAGGACGCCTTCTCACCGAGGTACGCCGCACGCACCCGCTTCTGCTGCATGTCGACGTGCTCGGCGTACGCCCCCGACGCCATGCCGATGATCGGGGAGCTGATCGTCGTGGTGAACAGCGAGTGGAAGGGCAGCTTGTAGAGGTTGCCGGGGTTCTGTTCCTGGCCCGGGCCGAAGCAGCGGCCGGTGTCGCTCATCGACAAGGTGAACGCCTCCGGCACGAAGACGTCGTCGACGACGATGTCGTTGGAGCCGGTGCCCTTGAGCCCGACCACGTTCCAGACGTCGACGATCTCGTACTTGTCGCGCGGGACGAGAAAGGTCTTGAAGTCGACCACGTTGCCGTCCGCGTCGAAGACCAGGCCGCCGAGCAGCACCCAGCTGGCGTGGGCGGAGCCGGAGGAGAACGACCACTTTCCCGAGAGCGTGTAGCCACCGTCGGTCAGCACGGCCTTGCCGGTCGGCGCGTACGACGACGAGAGGCGGGTCGCGGTGTCCGAGCCCCACACCGCCTGCTGCGCGTCGTCGGGGAAGAGCGCGACCTGCCAGGGGTGTACGCCGAGCACCGACGAGATCCAGCCGGTGGAGCCGTCGGCCGAGGCGATCTCCTTCACTGCGGTGAAGAAGTCGACCGGGTCGGCCTCGAGCCCGTCGAAGCGCCGGGGCTGCAGGAGACGGAAGAAGCCGGTCTCCTCGAGCGCCTTCACGGAGGCTTCGGGAACCTGGCGCAGCTTCTCGGCCTCGTCGGCCCGCTCGCGGAACGTCGGCAGCAGGTCGCGCACTCCGTCGAGGACTTCCTTCGACATCTCTTGTCTCCTGGCTTGGTGGGATCTCTCGACCAATACTAGAACACGTTCTCATTTTCCGCGAGGACGCTGCCTCTTCGACGGCGCGGCTACGATCGCCGCCGTGAGGAAACCCAAGAGCACCCTTCGAGCCGACGAGACCGTCATCGCCAGCTGGCGGGCCAACCATTCGGTACACAGCCAGCGCGCCCTGGGCGGCCACCTGGTGCTGACCTCACACCGCCTGATCTTCGAGCCGCACGCCCTGGACGCGAACCTCGGCGGTCGGGTCTGGCAGGTTCCACTCAGCTCGATCTCCGACGTCGGGAAGTCGCCGATCAGCCTTGCGGACTTCTTCGGCGGCGGGTTGCGCTCCCGACTCCGGATCGGGCTCGACGACGGATCCCAGCAGCTGTTCGTGGTGAACGCGAAGAGCAAGAAGGCCGACGCGATCCGACGCGCGCTGCCCCGGCGCTGATCCCACCAAGCGTCGACCAAGGGCTCTGCGCTACTGGTAGAACCTGTTACAGTTTTGCGGTGTAGGAGCCCGCACAGCGGGACTGACAGCGGAGGCAGTGTGGGCGAGAAGACCGAGTACGACGTGATCGTCGTCGGCACCGGCGGCGGTGGCTTCACCGCGGCGCTGGCCGCGCACGAGCGTGGCCTGGACACCCTGGTCATCGAGAGCACCGACGGGTTCGGCGGCTCCACGGCCCGGTCGGGAGGCGGGGTCTGGATCCCCAACAACCATGCGCTCAAGAAGGCCGGCCAGACCCAGTCCGTGGCCGAGGTCAAGGAGTACCTCTACTCGATCATCGGCGACTCGGTCCCCCGCGACCGGATCGACGCGTTCGTCGAGAACGGACCGGCCGCCCTGGAGTTCGTGCGCAACAACTCCGCCGCAGACTTCACCTGGGTCCCGCACTACAGCGACTACTACCCCGAGGCACCGGGCGGGAAGGCAAGCGGCCGCAGCGTCGAGCCGAAGCCGATCGACGGCAAGGTGATCGGCGACGAGCTCGACCGGCTCACGAAGTCCTACACCAAGGCACCGGCCGGCATGGTGGTCACGCAGGCCGACTTCCGCAAGATCTCGCTCGGCATGCGCACCCTTCGCGGACCGCTCACCATGATCAAGGTCCTCCTGACCCGCATCCTGACGATGGCCCTCGGCAAGCGGATGTACGGCATGGGCATGGCGATGATGATCGGCATGCGCAAGGGCCTCCTCGACCGCGACATCCCGGTCTGGTACGAAACGCCGCTCACCGACCTCGAGGTCCGCGACGGGCGGGTGAGCGGCGTCGTGGTCACCCGCGACGGCACCGAGCAGGTGCTGACCGCTCGGCACGGCGTGATCCTCGCCTGCGGCGGGTTCGAGCACAACGCCGAGATGCGACAGAAGCACCAACGTGCGCCGATCGGCTCCGACTGGACCACCGGCGCGGCCGGCAACACCGGCGCCGGGATCCTGGCCGGCGAGAAGATCGGCGCCGAGCTGGCGTTGATGGACGACGCCTGGTGGGGGCCCTCCATCCCACTGCCGAGTGGCCCGTGGTTCTGCCTCGCCGAGCGCAACCTCCCCGGCTCGATGATCGTCAACCAGGCCGGCCTGCGGTTCGGCAACGAGGCCGCGCCGTACGTCGACGCGGTGCACGCGATGTACGACTCCGCCGAGCGCACCGGCATCGACCACTTCCCCAGCTGGATGATCATCGACCAGCGCTACCGCAACCGCTACCTCTTCGCCGGGCTCGGCCCGCGGCAGCCGTTCCCGGGCCGATGGTTCAAGTCGGGCGTGATCGTGAAGGCAGGCACTCTGGAGGCGCTGGCCGAGAAGATCAGCGTGCCCGCAGATGCCCTCACTGACACGGTCGCCACGTTCAACGGCTATGCGCGGACCGGCAAGGACTTCGACTTCGGTCGCGGCGACTCGGCGTACGACCGCTACTACGGCGACCCGCGGGTCAAGCCCAACCCGTCGCTGGGCGCGATCGAGGAGGGGCCGTTCTACGCGGTGAAGATGGTGCCCGGCGACCTCGGCACCAAGGGCGGCATCGTCACCGACGCGAAGGCGCGGGCGCTGCGGCCCGACGGCTCGGTGATCGAGGGCCTCTACGCCACCGGCAACGTCTCCTCGGCCGTGATGGGCCACACGTACGCCGGCGCCGGCGCGACCATCGGCCCCGCGATCACGTTCGGGTGGATCGCCGCCAACGCGATTGCTGACTCCATCGGCGCCGACCGCGCCCCTTCCCGGTGATCGGGAGCCCGCTCCATTCGCTCGCCCACCACTGAGAAGGTCTGCCCATGCCCATCGACACCCAGGTCGCCGTCGGCGCCTCCCTCCCCGACCGCACGTTCTCGTGGAACGAGTCAGACGTGCTGCTCTACCACCTCGGCATCGGCGCCGGCTCCCGGGCCGGCGACAACACCGACGCCGGAGCGCTGCGCTACACGCTCGACGACGACAACCTCCAGGTGCTGCCGTCGTTCGGGGTCGTCGCGCCGACGTTCCACGAGACGAACCCACCCGCCCTCGACCTGCCCGGCTGCGACATCGACCTCCAGATGGTGCTGCACGGATCGCAGGAGGTCGTCGTGCACGCGCCGATCCCGGCCTCCGGCTCGGCCACCCTGAAGACGAAGATCTCCGACGTCTGGGACAAGGGCAAAGCCGCCGTCATCGTGCAGGAGGGCGAGGCCCACACCGAGTCCGGCGAGCACCTCTGGACCGTGCGCTCCAGCATCTTCGTGCGCAACGAGGGCGGCTGGGGTGGCGAGCGCGGTCCGTCGACCAAGGTCGAGCTCCCGACGCGAGACGCCGACGCCGAGTCGTCGTACGCCGTCACGCCCCAGCAGGCGCTTCTCTACCGCCTCTGCGGCGACCGCAACCCTCTGCACGCCGATCCGGCGTTCGCCAAGGGCGCGGGCTTCCCGGCGCCGATCCTGCACGGCCTGTGCTCCTACGGCATCGTGCTGCGCGAGGTGACCGACCTGCTGCTCGACGGCGACGCGTCGCGCGTGGGTGGCTTCGCGGCCCGCTTCGCCGGCATCGTGTTCCCGGGCGAGACGATCCGTGTGCAGGCCTGGGACGAGGGTGATCGCGTGCTCGTCAGTGCCACGATCGCCAGCGAGCACGAGCAGCGCGACGGCTCCCCCGTGCTTGCGGACTGCGTGCTGACGAAGGCCTAGGCAAGACCCTCCAGCAGGTCGGCCAGCGGATCGGGCACCCGGTCGAGATCGAGTGCCGCGACCAGCAGGCCGCCGTACCTGATCTTGCGGCCGGACCTGGTGCCCATGAAGCGCCGAAGCTGGTCCTGCATCGGGCGTCCGGCCCGGTCGGGTTGGGAGAGGAAGCGCCCCCACGACCGGGCCTCCCCCTCGGACTCGATGATCGCCTCGACCGCTGGTACGCCGAGCGCCCGCACGAGCTCGTCCTCCAGGTCGACGACGCAGCAGTGGAACCCGAGCTCCGCCAACTGGGCGCGGTCCAGGTCGGCGCCGAGGCCGACGCGTTCGAGGCCGCGGCGGAAGAACCGCTCCTCGCCCTCGTCGTAGAGGCCGTGCAGCTCGAGGTCCCGCCCGCCGGGGCCGTACTCCTCGAGCGCGTGACCGATGTTGGTCGCGCCGCCCATGGCCACCACCTCGACCCGTTCCGCGAGCAGGTCGCGTCCCAGCCTCTCGGCCAGCGTGAGCACGGCGTTGCGGTCACTGTCGCCTTCGACCAGCACCACCGCCCTTGCCTCCGACGTGCTGGTCATGGGGCCGGGGTCCAGCGGAAGCAGGCGGCCGTGTGATGCATCGCGACGCTCGTCGTACCGAGGGCCTGGCAGGCGTGGCGCACGACGACCTCGGCCGCGTCGAGCCTCTCCTGCCGCTCCCCCGGCTCCATCATGATGAGTGCGGAGTTCGTGGCCAGGTATCCCCGGAACGACTCGGGGTCGACCGGCCAGGCCCACGGGAAGTTCTCACGCGTGCTCTCGTCGTCAGGGAACGGACCGAAGCCCGCGCGGTCGGCGGGTGACGACTCCTTCTTGTCCGGGTCGACTCCCGCGAGCTCGAACTCCCAGGTGGATTGGGGTGCGGGCACGTTACACGCCAGGCCGAGCCATCCGCCCGGTCTGAGCACGCGGCGCACCTCGGCCACCGTCTCCTCGACCGGGAACCAGTGCCAGGCGTCAGCGCTGACCACCGCGTCGACGCTGTGGTCGGCGAGCGGGATGCTGTCGGCGGACTCGTGGTGTGCCAGCGCAGCGGGGAACTCCCTGCGGAGCACGGCGAGCATGCGTTCGTCGGGCTCCACCGCGTGCACCGTCATGGCCCGCTCCAGCAGCTTCCCGGTGAGCTGGCCGGTGCCCGCACCGAGCTCGGCCACGACCGAGGCGCCGTCCGTCAGCCAGTCCACCGCTGCGTCCGGACAGGCCGGTCGGAAGCGCGCGTAGTCCGCGGCGACCTGGCCGAACACCAGTGCCCGTCGTGGGTCCACATGGTTGGGCATGACAGCCAGTCTGCACCGACCGTGGGTGGATCCCCGGAAAGTGAGTGGCCCCGCAGCCTCGCGTGCGCAAGGGTCGAGACATGGTTTCTCCTCCCGTCCTGCACCTCATGGTCGGCCTGCCCGGAGCCGGGAAGACGGCACAGGCCCGCAGGATCGAAGCGGACACGGGCGCCCTCCGACTGACCCCGGACGAGTGGATGGTGCCCCTCTTCGGTCACACCGACGAGGCCGAGAAGCGCGCCCTGCTCGAGGGCCGGTTCATATGGGTCGCCCATCAGTCACTTCGCGGCGGACTCTCTGTGATCCTGGACTTCGGGTGCTGGTCGATCGAGGAGCGTTACGCCATCCGGGATGTCGCCGCGCGCGCCGAAGCCTCGTTCTCGCTTCACCACCTCGAGGTCGGGGAAGCCGAACGCAGGGCACGCGCCGAGGTCCGTTGGCAGCGTGACACCACGTCGGCCTATGAGATGAGCTCCGACGATCACGACGGGTTTCTGGCGTCCTTCACGCCGCCCACGGCGGCAGAGGTGGCAGGCGAGCCGCTACCTGCCGCACCGCGGACCTTCGAGAGCTGGTCGCACTGGGCATCGCAGCGCTGGCCGTCGCTTCCACGTCTCGACCTCTCCTGAGCGCAAGCGCCCGGGACCTGAAAAATACTTCTCGAGTTGTCTCACATTTCGGGATCAAGGGCTGGTTTCCAGGGTCCGTTGTCAGTGGGCACGGCTTGACTGGATCACATGACAACCACGGCAGCTCCGCTCCTCGAACAGGTCGCACCCGGCGTCCTGCGGGTGAGCGAGCATGCCGCGCCGGCCATGCTCGACCACATGATCGAGGCGATCGCCCGACTCGACGGAGACCCGCAGCTCGACGGCCCCGGCAACGACATCGCCCGGGTCGACCAGCTGACCCTGCTCGAACGGTTGAAGGCCGCCACCGCCGCGGCCCAGGCCCGCATCACGCAGGCGTTCGAGCAGTCGCAACTGTCTCGGCAGCGCGACGCCGCCGATGAGGCGAGAGCAGCTGGGCTGGAGGCAAAGGCCGAGCGCATCGAACGCGACCTCGGCCGGGGCATCGGCGACCAGGTCGCGCTGGCCCGCGGATGCTCCACGTCACTCGGCTCACGTCACCTTGGCTTCGCGAAGGCGATGGCCGAGATGCCTCACACCCATGACCTCCTGACGCGCGGGCAGATCAGCGAGTGGGTCGCGACCCTGTTGGTCAAGGAGACCGCGATCCTCAAGTTCAAGGACCGCGCCGCTGTCGACCAGTCGCTGTGCGCCACGACCGTCGACACGAAGACGGGCGAGGTCTTCAGCCCCGAGGTCCTCGGCCTCACACCGCGTCGAGCCGGCGACCGGGCACGTGCCCTCGGCAACGAGCTCGACCCCAAGGCCGCCGTGCGCCGCGCCGCGAAGTCGGCGCAGCAGCGCAGGGTGACGATCCGCCCGACCCCGAACACGATGACCTACGTGACCGGGCTGCTACCGGTGGCCAAGGGCGTTTCCGTCTACGCCAACCTCAAGGCCTCGGCCGAGGCGATCAAGGCCGGCGGCGACCTGCGCACGATCAACCAGCTGATGGCCGACCTGTTCGTCGAGCGGCTCACCGGCCAGAAGTCGGCCGAACTGGTGCCCGTCGAGGTGGGTCTCGTGATGACCCCCGACACCCTGCTCGGCTTCTCCGATCGCCCGGCCCGCATGAACGACGGAATGCCCGTGCCCGCGCAGACGGCGCGCGATCTCGCCAACCAGCCTGGTGCGCCCGTGTGGTTGCGCCGCATCTTCACCGACCCGGTCACCGGTGTCGCCACCGACCGCGATCCCAGGCGCCGCCGGCACACCGAAGCCGACAAGGCCTTCATCCGCGATCGCGATCAGGAATGCCGCATGCCGGGCTGTGAGCGACTCATCGACGACATCGACCACCCTGTGCGCCACGCCGACGGGGGCGAGAGCACGCGGGTCAACGGGCAGGGGCTCTGCGAGGGCCACAACCTGGCCAAGGAAGCACCCGAATGGCGCACCAGGGTGAGCGATCCGCGACCGGGGGGTCACGAGGTCGAGTTCATCACGCCCACCGGACACGTCTACCGCTCGAAAGCCCCGCCCGCGTTGCCTCCCGATGCCGAGCGCGCCGACCTGCCGCCGCCAGCCTGAGCAAGCCGGGCGTCAAGACACTCACCTGTCGGCCTGGTCGAGCCCGATGAACGAGCGGAACGCCTCGATGCCGGTCACGGTGATCGGCTCGCCGCGCCTGAAGTCGTCGGGGCCGACGATGAGGCGCTGCACCTGCGCCAGCTCACCCGGTCGCCGTTGCCGGCGCTCGACACCGTTGGGCCGGTAGCCGACCTTGCGGCTGACCGCGAGCGAGGCCGGGTTGTCGGTGAAGGCGCCCGACGTCATCTCGGTGGCGCCGAGCTCGTCGAACGCGAAGGCGAGGATCGTCTGGCGCATGCGTGTCCCGATGCCGTGCCCCTGGTGCTTCGACGCCAGCCACGACCCGGTCTCAGCCGTGCGCGTCACGGCGAAGTCGCGCGTGGAGACGTCCTGGCAGCCGACCAGCTCGCCGGAGTGGCGCACCGCCAGGTGCAGCGACCAGGCGGCAGGCGAGAAGGTCGCGCGACCCTGCCAGTAGAACTGCGCCATGTTGCGGCCCAGCTCCTCGCGCGGCGCGGTGCTCCACGGCACGTAGAACGGCATGGCGTCGGGGGCATGGATTCCGTCGAGCGCGAGCTCCACCAGGCCGGGGATCACGTCGTCCGTGATCGGCACCAGCTCGAGTTCACCACAGTGGATGCGGAGCCCGAACGGCGGGAACTGGTCGGCGAGGGTCATGGCGACCACCCTGTCGGCGGCCGTGCCCGTTCGCAAACGACATGGCCGGGCCCGGTTCGAGACTACGGAAGCCCGCCGGGAATCGGCGCGTTCGGGTCGTACGGCGTGCGCGTGAAGATGAACGTGGCCAGGTCGAGGTGGTTGACCGAGCCGTCGTCGTTGCGCACCACCCGGAGCGTCTCCCCCATCTGGTAGCCGGCAGTGCCGACCAACGAACCGTCGAGCAGGCGATAGCGGTAGGCGACCACGCCGTCCCTGGAGACCACCAGCTCGTCGTGCTCCCAGCGGAACACGAACATCTTGGGTCCCCAGTGCCACACGCCGAGCACCTCGCGCACCTCCGCGGGCACGTCGGTCGACGGGCGCCACGCCTGCGGCAAGGTCGGCTCGCTCGCCTCGAGCTCCTCGAGCAGTGTGGTGGCCAGCGAGTCCGCGGGCATGCCGCTCATCGCGTTGGCGAAGCCGACCACGCCGGTGCGGCGCACCCGGTCGACGAAGCAGGTCGCCACGAAGCCGGGCATCGAGCCGGTGTGGCCGACCAGGGTGCCCGAGCCGCCGCGGTGCATCTGGAAGCCCAGGCCGTGACCGGACGCGAGGCCCGAGGCGAGGGCGCCGGACTGCGGGATGTAGGCCGTCTCGAGCCGCTCCTTCGAGAGCACGTCGGGGTGACCCTCGAGCAGGAAGCTGCAGTACGTCGCCAGGTCGGTGACCGTGCTCCAGAGCTGGCCCGCTGGCGCCATCGCACCGGTGTCGGGGTGCGGCTCGTCGGTCGCCTCGCCGGAGTAGGGATCGATGCTGGTGCCCTGTGCGTGGACGCCCTCGGCCTGGTACGACGTCCGCGTCATGCCGAGCGGCTTGAGGATGCGGGACTGCACGTTGGACCACCAGGTGTCACCACGCAGCCGGGCGACGACCTCGCCGAGCAGGCCGTAGGCGAGGTTCGTGTAGTGGAACTGCTGCCCGACCGGGAGGACGCCCGCGGAGTCGGCGTTGGCGGCCGCGAGCTCGTCGAACGAGAGCCCGGGGCTGCGCTCCCACCACGAGCCGTTGGGCTCGGCCTGCATGCCGGAGTTGTGCGCGAGCAGGCCGCGAATCGTGCGGTCGCCGTAGCCGACGTCGCCCAGCACCGAGCCAGCGGTGTCCTCCAGCGACAGGGACCCCTCGTCGACGAGCTGCAGGATCAGCACTGCGGTCAGCGTCTTGGTGATCGAGCCGATCTTGTACTGCACGTCGGCGGGCTCACCCGGCACGTCGCCGTACCCGTCGCACCACACCAGGGCGCCGTCACGGACGACGCCTGCCACGATCGAGGGCAGGCGACCGTTGACCTGGACGTGCGCGATCTTCGCCAACAGGCGACGCGCGGTCACCGCCTCGACCGGCCGGACCGGCAGGCTCATTCGGCGACCTCGGCGAACGCCTCCGGCGGCGGGCACGCGCAGACCAGGTTGCGGTCGCCGTACGCCTGGTCGATGCGGGCCACCGGCGGCCAGTACTTGTCGGGGTCGGGGCCGGTCGGGAAGACCGCCTGCTCGCGGGAGTAGGCGCGGTCCCAGTCAGCGACCAGCGCGCGCGAGGTGTGCGGGGCACCACGAAGCGGCGAGTTCTCAGGGGTCCACTCCCCTGCCTCGACGCGCGCGATCTCCTCGCGGATCGCGATCATCGCGTCGCAGAACCGGTCGATCTCGGCGAGGTCCTCGGACTCGGTCGGCTCGACCATCAGGGTTCCGGCGACCGGGAACGACATGGTCGGCGCGTGGAAGCCGTAGTCGATCAGGCGCTTGGCGACGTCGTCGACACTGACGCCGCTGTCCTTGGTGAGGCCGCGCAGGTCGAGGATGCACTCGTGGGCGACCAGCCCGCCGTGGCCCTTGTAGAGCACCGGGTAGTGCTCGCCGAGTCGAGCGGCGACGTAGTTGGCCGCGAGGACCGCCACCGCGGTGGCGCGGGTGAGCCCGGCGCCGCCCATCAACCGGATGTAGGCCCACGAGATCGGCAGGATGCCGGCCGAGCCGTACGGCGCGGCGCTGATCGCGCCGATGCCGGAGCGCATCGCCTCGACCGGGTGCTGCCCGTGCGAGGGGAGGTACGGCGCCAGGTGCGCACGCACGGCGACCGGGCCGACCCCGGGACCGCCACCGCCGTGCGGGATGCAGAAGGTCTTGTGCAGGTTGAGGTGCGACACGTCGCCGCCGAACTCGCCCGGCTTGGCGTAGCCGAGGAGCGCGTTGAGGTTGGCGCCGTCGACGTACACCTGGCCGCCGTGGTCGTGCACGAGCTTGGTGAGGTCGGTGATGGAGTCCTCGTAGGCGCCGTGGGTCGACGGGTAGGTCACCATGATCGCGGCGAGGTCGTCGGAGTGCTCCTCGCACTGGGCGCGCAGGTCGTCGAGGTCGATCGAGCCGTCGTCGGCGGCCTTGACGACCACGACGCGCATGCCGGCCATCACGGCGGAGGCCGCGTTGGTGCCGTGGGCCGACGACGGGATCAGGCAGATGTCGCGCTCGGCCTGGCCGTTGGCGCGGTGGAAACCACGGATCGCGAGCAGTCCGGCCAGCTCGCCCTGCGAGCCGGCGTTGGGCTGGATCGACACCCGGTCGTAACCGGTCACCTCGGCCAGCCAGCCCTCGAGGTCGTTGACCAGGCGCTGGTAGCCCGCGGCGTCTGCGGCCGGGGCGAACGGGTGCAGGTCGGCGAAGCCGGGCAGGCTGATCGGCTCCATCTCAGTGGTCGCGTTGAGCTTCATCGTGCACGAGCCCAGCGGGATCATGCCGCGGTCGAGCGCGTAGTCACGGGCCGAGAGCTTGCGCAGGTAGCGCAGCATCGCGGTCTCGCTGTGGTGGGTGTTGAACACCTCGTGGTCGAGGTAGCCGGTCTCGCGGAGCAGGCCGGCAGGCAGTGCGTCGTCCGTCGCGCGGTCGAGCGCGTCGAGATCGCCCGGGGCGCCGAACGCCTTCAGCACGCTGGTGACCGTCGAGCGGGTCGTGGTCTCGGAGGTGGTCAGGCCGATGTGGTCGTCGTCGATGTGGCGCAGGTGCAGGCCGAGGGCGCGTGCGGAGGCGATCACCTCGGCGGCCCTGCCCGGCACCCGCACGGTCAGGGTGTCGAAGAAGTCGGAGTGCACGACCTCCACGCCTGCGCCGGCCAGCGCGGCCGCGATCACCGTCGCGTAGCGGTGGGCACGGGTCGCGATCGCCTTGAGGCCGGCGGGACCGTGGTAGACGGCGTACATCGACGCGGCCACGGCGAGCAGCACCTGGGCGGTGCAGATGTTGGAGGTGGCCTTGTCGCGGCGGATGTGCTGCTCACGGGTCTGGAGGGCCAGGCGGTACGCCGGGCGCCCTTCGGCGTCGACGGACACACCGACCAGACGGCCGGGCAGGTGGCGCTCGAGCCCGGCCTTGACCGCCATGAAGCCGGCGTGCGGGCCGCCGTAGAACAGCGGCACCCCGAAGCGCTGGGAGGAGCCGACGGCCACGTCGGCCCCGAGCTCGCCGGGCGACTCGAGGAGGGTCAGGGCGAGCAGGTCGGCAGCCACGACGGCCAGGCCGTTGCGGGCGTGGGTCTCCTCGATGACCGCGCGAGGGTCGAGCACGCGACCCGAGGCTCCGGGGTACTGCACGAGCACGCCGCACAGGTCACCCTCGGGGAGGCCCTCGGCCAGGTCGGCGACGACGACCTCGATGCCCATCGCCTCGGCGCGGGTGCGGACCACCTCGATGGTCTGCGGCAGCGCGTCGGCGTCGACGACGAACGGGCCCTTTGCCTTCTTGTTCGCCCGGCGGACCAGGGTCATCGCCTCGGCGGCCGCGGTGCCCTCGTCGAGCAGGGACGAGTTCGCGGTGGGCAGGCCGGTCAGGTCACCGACCATGGTCTGGAAGTTGATCAGGGCCTCGAGCCGGCCCTGCGAGATCTCCGGCTGGTACGGCGTGTAGGCGGTGTACCAGCTCGGGTCCTCGAGCACGTTGCGGCGTACGACCGGAGGGGTGATGGTGCCGTGGTAACCCAGCCCGATCAACGATTCCGCGGGCCGGTTGCTGGCCGCCAGTTCGCGCAGCTCCTTGGCGACGGCCGACTCGGTCGCGGCGGTCGGCAGCTCGAGCTCAGCGGCGCTGCGGATGCCTCCGGGCACCGCGGCACTCATCAGCTCGTCGAGGCCGGCGTAGCCGAGGCGGGCGAGCATCGTCTCGATCTCGTCGGCCTGCGGGCCGATGTGGCGCTCGGTGAACGGCAGCGCGTTGTCGAGATCGGCGAGCGTCTGGCGGTCTGACACGTGGACTCCAAGTGGCTGGCAGGGGGAATGCGGTTGCACACCCCACCTCCCCCTCTGTCATCGCGCGCAGGGTGCGCGCGCCACTCCAGAGTCGCCAGCCCGCACGGTCCTTGGCGCCTGAGAGGTTCCGGGGAGGGGTTGCCCCTTCGGCGCTCCACGACCACCAGCCGGCAGCCGAGAAGACTCTCCCGTGCGGGATTGTCAGCGCGGCAAACCTATCACCGGCGCGACGGATCCCGGCCTTGGCAGCCACCCTCCGGACGCAGGCACCCCTGACACACAGACCGGCCCGCCACATCGAGTGTGGCGGGCCGGACCGGAGGGTGTGGGATCGGGCTGGGTCAGCCGATCTTGCGTGCCGCGCGGCGGGCGGCGAGTTCGTCGGCCGCACTGGTGCTCTCGGCGGCGGGGTCGGCAGCGCGTTCGCTGGGCAGTGCGGCGAGCGAGCCTTCGATCTCGCGCCAGACACCGCCGATGGCGATGCCGAAGACACCCTGGCCGCCCTGGAGCAGGTCGATGACCTCGTCGTTGCTGGTGCACTCGTAGACCGAGGCGCCGTCGCTCATCAGCGTGACGCGGGTCAGGTCGTCGGTGCCGCGCTCGCGCAGGTGCTGGACGGCCGTGCGGATCTGCTGGAGCGAGATGCCGGCGTCGAGGAGGCGCTTGATCACCTTGAGGATCAGGATGTCGCGGAAGCTGTAGAGGCGCTGGGTGCCGGAGCCGGTCGCACCGCGCACGGTGGGCTCGACGAGACCGGTGCGGGCCCAGTAGTCGAGCTGGCGGTAGGTGATGCCTGCGGCGTTGCACGCCGTCGGACCGCGGTAGCCCTGGTCACTGGGCAGCGGCGAGACGTCATCGGTGAAGAGCAGTCCCTGCTCATCGGCCATGCCGGCTGCCACCTCGTGTTCGGCGGACTGCCTGTCCGCCGATCCGGTTTCGTTTGATGCCACGTCGACCCTCCGGTCAGATACTTCGTTCAGCGTAACCCCGGCGGGGGAAGGTCGTCAGGATCAACCAGGCAGTCGAGCCGGGGTCAACCACAACGGTGGAGTTACAACGAAGACACTCCAAGGTAGGCCCCCGCCTGAGGGTGGTCAATCTGCTGGGCCGCGTGTCGCAACCCTAAACCTCAGATTGAGGGTGAGGGTTCAGCCCTCGTTCTGGTCGCCGCTCTCGAAGTCTTCGGGCGTCACGTGGTCGAGGAACTCGCGGAACCGCTCGACCTCGTCCTCCTGCTCCTCGGGCACGGCGAGACCAGCTTCCTCGAGGACGTCCTCGGCGCAGACGATGCGGGTGCCGGTGCGCAGCGCCAGCGCGATCGAGTCGGAAGGACGCGCGCTCACCTCGAGCCCCGACTCGAAGGCCAGGATCGCGTAGAAGACACCGCCCTGCATCTCGGTGATCCGCACCTCGGCCAACGGGTTGCCGGTCTCTTCGAGGATGGTCTTCATCAGGTCGTGGGTCAGCGGTCGCGGGGGCACGACGCCCTGTTGGGCGAACGCGATCGCCGTCGCCTCGACCGCACCGATCCAGATCGGGAGGTAACGCTCCCCCGACGCCTCCCGGAGCAGGACGATCGGCTGGTTCGACGGCATCTCGACCCTGACTCCGATGACATCCACTTCACGCATGCAGCAACCCTACTCGCCTTGCGGTGGGTCGCGCGCCGCAGCCGGTGTGGCAGTCCGTCAGGACTGCAGGCCGGCCTTGACCAGGGTGGCGTGCAGCTTCACCGAGAGCGCTGCGATCTCGGCCACGGCCTCCTCGGCGCGGGCCTGTGCGGAGGCGTCACGACCGCGTCGCAGCGGCGCGATGACCTGCTCCACCAGGCCCACCTCGCGGTCGGCAGCGGTCTTGAACGCGCGCAGGTGGCGGGGCTCGAATCCGAAGCCGGCGAGCTCTGAGGCGGTCTTGGCGACCACGAGGTCGTCGGCGTCGAAATGGCCGGTGCGGCCGGCGGCGACGAGTCCGTAGGTCTCCAGCTGGGCGAGGAGGTCCTCGTCGATCTCGGCCACCTTGAGCAGCTCGCGGCGCGAGATGCGCAGGTCGGAGCTGGCCCGGAACGAGTCCACGGACGGCAGCCCGTCGTTGGCCAGTGCCACCTTCGGCACCCGCGGCCCGACCTCCTCGATGGCCGGCGGCTCGAGGCCGCGGTCCATGGCGTCGAGGTGCTCCCCGATGACCTTGAGCGGCAGGTAGTGGTCGCGCTGCATCCGCAGGACGTAGCGCAGGCGCTCGACGTCGTGGGCGGAGAACTTTCGGTAGCCGGCCGACGTGCGTTCCGGGTCGATGAGGCCCTTGTCCTCGAGGAACCGGATCTTCGAGTGGGAGATGCCGGGGAAGTCGCCACTCAACTGGGAGAGGACCTCCCCGATGTTCATCCGGCGACGCTGTGAAGCAGCTGGCGTCGCCATCGGTCAGCCGTTCACGGATTCGTGGCCGGCGAAGAACACGAGGCGGTACTTGCCGATCTGGACCTCGTCGCCGTCCTGGAGTGTCACCTCGTCGATCCGGTCACGGTTGACGTAGGTGCCGTTGAGGCTGCCGACGTCGGAGACCGAGTAGCCCTCGTCGACCCGTCGGAACTCCGCATGGCGACGCGACACCGTCACGTCGTCGAGGAAGATCTCGCTCTCGGGGTGACGACCGGCACTGACCAGGTCGGTGTCGAGCAGGAAGCGCGACCCGGCACTGGGTCCGCGCTGGACCACCAGGAGGGCGTGGCCGACCGGCAGTGCGTCGACCGCGGCGGACTCCGCCGGGTTGAGCGAGCGTTCGTCGGTCTCGGCCTTCTCGGGAGCACCGAAGGTGATGGTCGCGGTCGACTCCACCGGGCTCTCCGCGTGGTCCTGCGGCTCCTCGCTCACGAGGCGGTGGCCGCACTGGGCACAGAACCGTGCGTCCTCCGGGTTCTGCTTGCCACAGCTAGTGCAGAACGGCATGTACAACCCTCCCGGTCATCGATCCACGAACCCTCAACACTTGGTCGAGGTTGACGGTTTCCAACCTATCAGCCGTCGAGTGAGGCCTGGTACGCCTTGGCGTCCATGAGCCCGTCGATCTCGGCGGTGTCGCCGACGGCGACCTCGAACAGCCAGCCGTCGCCGTACGGGTCGGAGTTGACCAGCTCGGGGGTGGCGTCGAGGGCCTCGTTGCGGGCAACCACCTCACCGGTCACCGGCGAGTAGACGTCGCTGACGGACTTGGTCGACTCCAGCTCGCCCACCGTGGTGCCCGCGGCGATGGTCTCGCCCAGCTCGGGAAGCGACGCGTAGACGATGTCGCCGAGCGCGTCCTGGGCGAAGTGCGTGATGCCGATGCGCACCGACCCTTCGGTCTCGCCGGGCTGCCGCACCCACTCGTGCTCGCTGCTGTACTTCAGGTCCTCGGGGTACATGGGGGTCTCCCTGCTGTCGCGGTGTCTTGGGTGGGTGGTGCTCTGCGGTGGGTGGTGCGTGGTGCTGGGTTCGGTGGAACGCTACTGGCCCTCGCGGGGCTCTGCGAAGTCCCCCTCCGAGGAATCCACGACGCTCTCGATGTCGACGCTCTCCAACTCCTCGAACGTGACGGTGCCGCCGCTCTCCTCGACCGCCTCCGTCGGGCCGTCCGGGAAGTCGAGTGAGCCCGCGAGGGTGGTCGGCTCACCGATCACGTCGATGACGTACGGAGCCTCGAGCAGTTGGCCGTCGATCTCGATGCCCGCAGAGGTCTCCTCGATGGAGCTCTGCGCGATCACCCGCACCCGGTCGTTGAACTCGAGCACCTCGGCACCTGCGGCCCGCAGCTCCTGGAGGGCGTCGAGCAGGATCTCGGAGCCCACCTTGCCCTCGTCGTCGGTGATCGTGATGCGTACGCCGGGGCCGGTGGCGGGCAGCGTCCCGGCCAGGATGCCGTAGACCTCGGTGTCCTGGCGGGCCTGGTCGAGGGCGGCCTCGCGGCTGGACGACTCGTCCTGCAGGTCGTCGCGGATTCCGGTGAGCCGGTCGATCTCGTTCTCCGCGCGCTGCTGGCTCGCCGACAGGCCGTCGAACACGCGGATCAGGTCGGACTGGCGCAGCCCGGTGTAGTCGTCGTCGCGCTCGTTGTTCTGCACCTGGGTCATCGCGGCGAAGCCGACCGCGGCCAGGAGTACGGCGACCAGCACCTGCCCGCGGGACGGTCGCGCCATGAACGCGGCCCGGATGCGCTCGCGCGGATCGGGTCGGGCCGGGTCGGGCGCGGCGGTCCCGGGCGCAGCCGTGTCAGGCGCGGGTTTGGCGGGCGCGGGCTTGGCGGGCGCGGGCTTGGTGGGACGGGCCTTGTCGGCCCCACCCTTGCCTGGCGGCGGCTTCTTCTCAGGCATGGAAGACGTGCCGCCTGATCGCCGCGACGTTGGAGAAGATGCGGATGCCCAGGACCACGATGACGCCGGTGGAGAGCTGGCCGCCGACCCCGAGCTTGTCGCCGAGGAACACGATCGCCGCGGCGATGACGACGTTGCTGAAGAACGACACGACGAACACCTTGTCGTCGAAGATGCCGTCGAGGTAGGCGCGCAGGCCACCGAAGACGGCGTCCAGGGCGGCCACCACCGCGATCGGCAGGTAGGGCTCGAGCCACAGGGGCACGTCGGGCTGGAGGATGAGCCCTGCCACGATTCCGACGAGCAGTCCGAGTGCTGCGATCACGGAATGGCCTCCTTCTTGTTGAGTGGTTCGGGTTCGGCGACACGTGCGGAACGCAGGAGCGCCCGTCGGCTCGCCGGGAGGGACAGGTCGGAGGTCGAGTTCTCGATCTCGAACTCGAAGCCGAAGGTGTTGCGCAAGGAGATCCACTGGAGCCCGGGCCGCGACTCGGCGAACAGGGCCTGCAAGGTGTTGGGGTCGCCGACGGCCAGGATCTCGTACGGCGGCTTGAGCGGCTGGGTGCGCACATGGATGGCGTCACCCACGCTGCGGATGCTGCTGATGCTGGTCAACCGCTGGCCGTTGATCGAGATCGCCTCGGCCCCGGCCACCCAGAGCCCGTCGATGAGCATGGCCAGGTCTTCGTCACGCACCCGTCCGTCGTCGGTGCCGTCGGGTGAGTTGTCGACGGTGATCCGGACGCCGGGGCCGCGCACGGGTGCGAACCCACTGGCCCCGCGGGCCTGGAGCAGTCGCCGCGTGACGCTGCCCTCGAGGCGTTCGAGGTCGTCGGCCCGCTCACTGAGGTCGCCGTTGGTGGCGCGCAGGTCGCTGATGGTGTCCTGGGCGTCTCCGAGGTCGGAGCGCTCCAGACTGATCTGCCGGATCAGCTCCTGCCGCCCCTCCTCGGTCGCGGCGGCGTCCCGTGAGGTCTGTACGGCGGCGATCACGATCATCAGGCCGAACAGGGCGACCACCAGGGCGGTGTTGCGGGTGATGCGTCGGCCCGCGCGCTCCTCGCCGTCGGCCTTGCGGCGTTCGGCGACGTGCTGGTAGTCGCCGTCCATGCTCTGCCGGGTGATCAGGCTCAGCAGGGGCAGGGTGACGTGCTCCGGCAGGGTCTTGCCGGGCTCGGGTGCGGTGGCGGGGCGACGCTCAGCCATCGGGCACCGGGGCCCTTCGGTCGGTCTCCTTCAGCAGCTTGCGCACCTGCCAGGCGTAGAGCACGCCGGCCCACCAGTAGAGGCCGATCCCCCAGATCGCGAACGCCCATCCGAAGACGTCGGCCAGCGTCGCCACGGTGCTGTCACCGTGGCCCAGCAGGATCAACGGGAAGGCGTAGAGCAGGTTGAAGGTGGCCGCCTTGCCCAGGAAGTGCACGGGCAGCGCGCTGTAACCGCGCGTGCGCAGGAACGGCACCAGTCCCCAGAGCAGGAGGTCACGCAGCGGCAGCAGGAGCGCCAGCCACCACGGGATGATGTCGCGCAGGGCCAGACCGATCACCACGGCCAGGATGTAGAGCCGGTCGGCCACCGGGTCGAGGATCTCGCCCAGGGTCGAGCGCTGGTCGAGCTTGCGGGCCAGGTAGCCGTCGAGCCAGTCGGTCACCCCGGAGACCATCAGGACGGCGATCGCCCATTCGTCCTCTTCGGGACCCAGCACCAGCCAGAGGAACAGCGGGACTCCGAGGAGCCGCGCCATGCTCAGTATGTTGGGCACCGTCCAGACGCGTGAGGTGCGCTGTTCGTCCTGCACTTCTCCGTGACCATCTCTCGCCGTGGGGTTGCCGGATGTCACCCTAACTGGCCGGGGGTGTCTTCGAGGTGTGCGGCATCGCGGATCTCGCCGACGAGTTCCTCGAGCACGTCCTCCATGGTGGCCAACCCGAGCGTGCGGCCCTCGGTGTCGACCACGCGGGCCATGTGTGCGCCCTTGCGCTGCAGTGTCTCGAGTGCGTCGTGCAGGACGTCGTCGGGACGGACCGTCGCGAAGGCGTGGATCCACTTGTCGTCGATCACGCGGGTACGCCGACGCGGGTCGGTCTCGAGCACGTCCTTGATGTGGAGGTAGCCGATCGGCTCGCCCTCGCTGTCGCAGATCGGGAAGCGGGAGTAGCCCGTGGCGGCACAGAGGTCCTCCACGTCGGCCGCCGTACAGCCGCGGGGCAGGGTGCTGAGCTCGGCCATCGGCAGCAGCACCGACTCCATCGACCGCTCGGTGAACCCGAGGGCGCCGGCCAGCCGGTCGTACTCCTCGTCGGCGAGCAGTCCTTCACCGCGTGACTCCTCGACCAGCGCGGCCACCTCTTCGCGGGTGAAGGTCGAGGAGACCTCGTCCTTCGGCTCCACGCGGAGCAGCCGCAGCGTGACGTTGGCGATCCAGTTGAGGCCCACGATGATCGGGTGCAGCACGGTGACGATGGCCATCATCGGCGGGCCCAGGACCAGCGCGGCACGGTCGGGTCCGGCCAGCGCGATGTTCTTGGGAACCATCTCTCCGAGGACGACGTGGAGGTAGACCACGATGGTCATCGCCACCACGAACGACACCGGGTGGAGCAGGTTCTCCGGCACGTGGAGGGCGTGGAAACCGGGCTCGAGCAGGTGCGCCACCGCCGGCTCACCGACGGCACCGAGGCCGAGCGAACAGATCGTGATGCCCAACTGGGCGCCGGCCATCATCAGGGAGACGTTCTCCATGGCCCGCAGCGTGGTCCGCGCCACGGAGGACCCGGCCTGGGCGCGGGGCTCGATCTGCGTGCGCCGTGCGGAGACGAGCGCGAACTCGGCACCGACGAAGAACGCGTTGAAGCCCAGCAGCACCACGGCGATCACGACTCCGGTGAGGTCACCCATCGTGCACCTCCTCGGTCCGGACCGAGAGCCGGATCCGGTCGACCCGCAGTCCGTCCATGTGCTCGACCTTCAGCACCGCGATCTTCCGCGGCAGCTCGTCGTCATCGTCGTCGAGCTCGACCGGGAGCGGCACCTCGGCGACGTCACCGGCGACCGGGATGCGGCCGAGCTCGCGCAGCACGAGGCCGGCGATGGTGTCGTAGTCCTCGTTGGCGGGCAGGTCGACCCCGGTGACGTCCTCGACCTCGTCGGGCCGGAGCAGGCCGCTCAGCGACCACGTGCCGTCGCGTCGCTGGCGCACCCGCGCACCGAGGCGGTCGTGCTCGTCGGAGATGTCGCCGACGATCTCCTCGACGACGTCCTCGAGGGTCACGATGCCCGCCTGGCCGCCGTACTCGTCGAGGACGACGGCCATCTGGAACCCGTCACGGCGCAGCAGCGCCAGCAGCGGGTCGAGCTTGAGGGAGTCGGGAACCACGATCGGCTTCACCATGATGTGCTTGATGCGGGTCGTGGCCCGCTCGTGCAGCGGCAGGGCCACGGCGTGCTTCACGTGCACCGTGCCGACCACGGCGTCGGCGTCGTCGAGCACCGGGAAGCGGGAGTGGCCGGTGCCGCGGGCCAGCTCGATCACCGTGCTCGCCCGGTCGGTGGCCTCGACACTGGTCGTGCGCACCCGCGGCGTCATGATCTCGCCGGCGGTGCGCGTGCCGAACTCCACGGAGCGCTCCATCAGCTCGGCGGTGTCGGGGTCGAGGGTGCCCTGGTCGGCGGACCGGGCGATCAACGAGGCCAGCTCGTTGGTGCTGCGGGCCGAGCGCAGCTCCTCCTGCGGCTCGATGCCGAGGCGACGCACCAGCACGTTCGCCGATCCGTTCAGCACCCGGATCGGGTACTTCATGGCGGTCGTGAAGCCGCGCTGCAGACGGGCCGTGGCCCGGGCCGTCTCGAGGGGCATCGCGATCGCGAGGTTCTTGGGGACCAGCTCTCCGAAGATCATCGTCAGCGCCGTGCTCAGTGCCAACGCGAAGCCGATCGCCGTCGGGTGGACGGCACCGTCGGGCAGCCCCATGGCGCCGAGCGGGTCGCGGATCAGCTCGGCGATCGCGGGCTCGGCCAGGAAACCGATGGCGAGGTTCGTGACCGTGATGCCGACCTGTGCCCCGGAGAGCTGGGTCGACAGGGACCGCAGGGCCTTCTGCACGCCGATCGCGCCGGCGTCACCGGCCGCGGCGGCCTTGTCGACCGCGTTGCGGTCGACGGTCACCAACGCGAACTCCGCCGCGACGAACACACCGCAGGCGAGGATGAGGAGCACGGCAAGGCCGAGCAACAACCAGGCAGTCATCGTGGCTCTCCCCCGTTCGGCACGGGATCAATGAGCTGGGGACTTTGAGAACCGTCCATGAGTGGTGTGCGTCAGCTGCTTTCGAATCGGGGCCGGACGCGGATCAGCGTACAGAAGTCGGCCACACGATCGCCAACCGTTACGCGTCGGTCGTGCCCCGTGGCCCGGCCAGGGCTGCGGCCACCGACCAGAGGCCCACTGCCACGGCGCCGACCAGTGCGGGCCACGCCCACGCCGACAGCCAGTGCTCGACGCGGACCGTTGCCGCCACCACGCTGGCCAGATGGAGCACCACGGCGGTGATCCAAGGCCACGGTGTGCGTCGTACGCCGACCGCGGCGGCGAGCAGCACGAGCGGGGTGAGCAGCACTGCGACGTACCACCACGCGTAGCCGTCGGCACCGAGGCCGCGCAGCGTGCCGACCACGTGTCCCGGTGCGCCACCGAGTCGCAGGACACCGGCACCGGCGATCACCGAAGTGGTGATCGTCAGCGTGGCGGAGAGGCGGAAGCTGCCCGACATCCCTTACGGGCGGGGGCCGTCGCGCTGGTCGATGTCGACGTCGGCGATGCAGGACCTGTCGCCGTCCTTCTCGACCTCCACCTCGACCACGCCGTAGCCCTCGGCGAGGCCACCGTCGTCGCTCCAGATGGTCAGCACGAAGGAGCCCTCGGCCTCGCCCTCGACGTCGGAGGCCTCGACGTGGATCTCCGGGTCGTCGGTGCCGGCCTCGTCCTTGCCGGCGTCGACGAACTCCTCGACCTTCTCGCGCTGCTCGTCGGTCGGCGCATCGCAGAGCAGGTCGATGCCGGCGTCGACGTCGATGTCCTCGCCGGCCTCGACCGCCGCGTCCGCGACGTCCTGGACGGACTCCGCTCCCCCGCGGTTGACCGCCCAGACGACGGCCGCCGTGCCGAACAGGATCACCAGGATGCCCGCGAGCACGAAGGCGATCTTGCGGTTGTTCGGCGGCGTGGGTGAGGGGCTCACGTTGTGGCTCATGCCCGCATTCTCACCCGCGCCGCCCCTGTTCACACCTCAGGCGCACCTCACACGTTGCGGCGGTACTGGCCGCCCACCTCGAAGAACGCCTCGGTCACCTGCTGGAGCGAGCACACCCGAGCGGCGTCCATCAGCACGGCGAAGACGTTCTCGCCGCCGATCGCGGCCTCCTTCAACCGGGCGATGGCCCGGTCGGCCTCGCTGCGGTGCGTGTCCTGGAAGGCGTGCACACGGTCGAGCTGCGACTTCTTCTCCGCCTCGGTCGCGCGGGCCAGCTCGACGGTGTGGTCCTCCTCGCCCGCACTCTCGGGGCGACGGAACGTGTTGACGCCGATGATCGGCAGCGAGCCGTCGTGCTTGCGGTGTTCGTAGAGCATCGACTCGTCCTGGATGCGGCCACGCTGGTAGCCGGTCTCCATGGCGCCGAGCACACCGCCGCGCTCGTTGATCCGGTCGAACTCGGCCAGCACCGCCGCCTCGACCAGGTCGGTGAGCTCGTCGATGATGAAGGAGCCCTGGAGCTGGTTCTCGTTCATCGAGAGGCCCCACTCCTTGTTGATGATCATCTGGATCGCCAGGGCCCGGCGCACGGACTCCTCGCTCGGCGTGGTGACCGCCTCGTCGAACGCGTTGGTGTGCAGCGAGTTGGCGTTGTCGTTGATCGCGATGAGCGCCTGGAGCGTGGTGCGGATGTCGTTGAAGTCCATCTCCTGCGCGTGGAGCGAACGACCCGAGGTCTGCACGTGGTACTTCAGCTTCTGCGAGCGCTCGTTGGCCCCGTACTTCTCCTTCATCGCGACCGCCCAGATGCGTCGGGCGACACGGCCGATCACGGAGTACTCCGGGTCCATGCCGTTGGAGAAGAAGAACGACAGGTTCGGCGCGAAGTCGTCGATGTCCATGCCACGCGCGAGGTAGGCCTCGACGTAGGTGAAGCCGTTGGCCAGCGTGAACGCGAGCTGGCTGATCGGGTTCGCCCCGGCCTCGGCGATGTGGTAGCCGGAGATGGAGACCGAGTAGAAGTTGCGGACCTGGTTCTGGATGAACCACTCCTGGATGTCGGCCATCATGCGCAGGCTGAACTCGGTGGAGAACAGGCAGGTGTTCTGGCCCTGGTCCTCCTTGAGGATGTCGGCCTGCACGGTGCCGCGCACGTTGGCGAGGGCGTACGCCGCGAGCATGGCGCGCTCGTCGTCGTTGGGCGCGCGGCCCTCCTTCTCGTGGAACGCGTCGACCTGCTGGTCGATGACCGTGTTGAGGAAGAACGCCAGCACCGTCGGCGCCGGACCGTTGATCGTCATGCTGACGCTGGTGGACGGGGCGACCAGGTCGAAGCCGCCGTACAGCACCTTCATGTCGTCGAGGGTGGCGACCGAGACACCGGAGGTGCCGACCTTGCCGTAGACGTCGGGGCGCAGGTCGGGGTCGCGACCGTAGAGGGTCACCGAGTCGAACGCGGTGGACAGGCGGGTGGCCTCGCCCTCGTGGCTGAGGATCTTGAACCGGCGGTTGGTGCGGGCCGGGTCGCCCTCGCCCGCGAACATCCGGGCCGGGTCCTCCCCGTCACGCTTGAACGGGAACACGCCCGCGGTGAAGGGGTAGTAGCCGGGCAGGTTCTCCTTGCGCCAGTAGCGCACCAGCTCACCGTGGTCGTCGAACTTCGGCAGCGAGACCCGCGGGATCTTGTTGCCCGACAGCGACTCCTTGGTCAGGCGCGTGTGGATCTCCTTGTCGCGGACCTTCACGACCTGCTCGTCGCCGGAGTAGGACTCCACGACCTTGGGCCAGTTCTCGATCTGGTCGGCGACCTCGTGGGGCAGCTGCTTGCGTGCGCTCGCGAGCAGTTCGGGCACACCGCCCGCCTCGGCCTTCGCTTCGGCCAGCGCTGCCTGGACGGCCTCGACCTGCTGCACCTTGCGCGCTGCGGCGACGAGGTCCTCGGTCTCGGCGTGGTACTTGCGGACGGTCTCGGTGATCTCGGCCAGGTAGCGCACCCGTTGGGTCGGCACGACCTGGGCGATGCCCGAGGAGTGGCGTACGTCGACCCGCGGCAGCACGCCCTCGGCGACCGGGAGCCCGAGCTCGCCGAGCGAGGCCAGGAGGTGCTGGTAGAGCGCGGTGACGCCGTCGTCGTTGAACGTGGCGGCACTGGTGCCGAAGACCGGCATGTCCTCCGGCTTCTTGCCGAACGCCTCCTTGTTGCGGACCAACTGGCGGCCGACGTCGCGCAGGGCGTCCATCGCCCCGCGGCGCTCGAACTTGTTGATCGCGACGGTGTCGGCGAAGTCGAGCATGTCGATCTTCTCGAGCTGGGAGGCGGCACCGAACTCGGGCGTCATGACGTACATGGAGGTGTCGACGAAGGGCAGGATGCCCGCGTCGCCCTGGCCGATGCCGGGGGTCTCGACGACGACGAGGTCGAACCCGGCGGCCTTCACGACCGTGATCACGTCGGCGAGGCCTTCAGGGATCTCGTGACTCCCGCGGGTGGCCAGCGAGCGGAACATCGTGCGCTCGCCGTCGAGCGAGTTCATCCGGATGCGGTCACCGAGCAGGGCGCCACCGCCGCGCCGACGGGTCGGGTCGACCGCGATCACGGCGACCCGCAGCTTGTCCTCCTGGTCGACCCGGAAGCGACGTACGAGCTCGTCGGTGAGGCTGGACTTGCCGGAACCACCGGTGCCGGTGATGCCCAGCACGGGTGCGGTGCGCGCGTTCGCGGCGTCCTGCAGTGCGGAGAGGACGTCGGCCGGCAGCTCGCCGAGCTCGGCACCGGTCAGCGCACGGGCCACGGCGAAGCGGTCGCCGGCGATGACGGCGTCGGCGGTGACCGCGCTGTCCTTCCAGAGGTCGATGTCGCACTCGCGGATCATCTGGTTGATCATGCCGACGAGGCCGAGGCGCTGGCCGTCCTCGGGCGAGAAGATGACGACGCCGCTCTTCTTCAGGCGGGCGATCTCCTCGGGGACGATGACGCCGCCGCCCCCGCCGTAGACCTTGATGTGGCCGGCGCCGCGCTCGCGCAGCGACTCGACGAGGTATTCGAAGTACTCGACGTGGCCGCCCTGGTACGACGACACGGCGACGCCCTGCACGTCTTCCTCGATCGCGGCCTCGACGACCTCCTGGACCGATCGGTTGTGGCCGAGGTGGATGACCTCCGCGCCCTGGCTCTGGAGGATCCGCCGCATGATGTTGATCGATGCGTCGTGCCCGTCGAAGAGGCTCGAGGCGGTGACGAACCGAACCGGGTTCACGGGCTTGTGGAGTTCGGGCTTGTGGAGGTCGGTCGAAGTGCTCACGTTTCGGCTCCAGAACAGAGATAGTTGGACGTCCTAGTTAAATAGTAGGACGTCCTAGGAATTGTGCAAAGCCACCGTGGCACGGCTCACACGAGGGCACTCAGCAGAGTCGTCCCAGCTCGGTGTGCGCCTCCACCAGCGATGGGCCGTACCAGGTGAGCAGTCGTCCGCTGACCAGTCGGGTCGTCGCGTCGGCGAAGGCCTCGGGTCCGTCGTCGGCGGTGAAGACGTAGGGCTCGTCGGGCAGGAGCACGAGGTCCGGCGTGCGCCCTTCGATGTCGGCCACCGTCACCGACGGGTAGCGGTCCTCATGGTCGTCGTAGACGTTGACCAGGCCGAGGCGGCGCAGCACGTCGCCGGTGAAGGTGTGCGACCCGACCACCATCCACGGGTCACGCCAGATCGCCACGGCCGCGGTCGCCACCGCCTCCGGCACCTCGCGCCCCCACAGCCGCCGCGCCTCCACGAGCCAGTCCGGCACGTCGAGCGCCAGCGCCTCCGCGAACAGGCGCTCCATGCTGTCGAGTGCCTGCGGCACGGACTCGGTGACGGTCACCCACACAGCGATGCCGCGCTCGCGGAGCCGGCGTACGTCGAGCTCGCGGTTCTCCTCCTTGTTGGCGATCACCAGGTCGGGCTCGAGCTTCGCGATGTGATCGAGGTTGGGGTTCTTGGTGCCGCGCACACGTGCGACGTCCAGGTCCCCCGGGTGGGTGCACCAGTCGGTGGCGCCGACGAGAACGCCGGGTGCCGACGTGGCCAGGGCCTCGGTGAGTGACGGGACCAGCGAGACCACACGCCGCGCGTGCTGTCGGAGGGGAACCTCGTGGTCCAGGTCGTCGAGTAGGGGCGACATGGACGTGAGACTAGTGGCCGGCGTCTAGGCTTCGGCGGTGCCGTTCGTCGTGGACCTCGTCGGGGTCGCCTGCCTGGTCGCCCTGCTGGCGGTGGCGTTCCTGCACCCGCGCGGTCGCCACGAGCTGCTCGCGGGGGTGGCCTGCGCGGGCGCCGTGCTGGCCGTCGGTGCCGTGTCGTTCGCCGAGGTCGGCGACCAGGTCCGGACCCTGTTGCCGGTCGTGCTGTTCCTCGCCGCGATCCTCGTGGTCGCGGAGCTGTGCGCGGCCGAGGGCCTCTTCGCGGCGGTGGGCCAGCGAGTTCGCCGAGCAGGCCGGGGCAGCCCGCGCAGGCTCGTGGTGCTGACGTTCGTGGTGGCGTCGGCGGTCACGGCCGTCCTCAGCCTGGACGCGACCGTCGTGCTGCTGACTCCGGTCATCGCAGCCGCGGCCACCGGCACCGGTGCACAGCGAGCAGGCATGCACGCGTGCGTCCGGCTGGCCAACTCTGCCTCGCTGCTGCTGCCGGTCTCGAACCTGACGAACCTGCTGGCACTCCCCCACCTGGACCTCTCGTTCACCACGTGGGTGCTGCTGATGGCACCGGTGTGGGTCGTCGTGATCCTGGTCGAGTACGCCGGTGTGCTGCTGGTCTTCCCGGAGGCCCGGCGGCGCCGTTCGTCTTCCGGGGTGGTGCCGGACCCGGCCGAGCCTCTTCGGATGCCGCTGGTTCCGCTGGTCACGGTCGTCGCGATGCTCGCCGGCTTCGCCGCGGGATCGGCCATCGACGTCGACCCGTTCTGGGTGGCCGGCGCCGCTGCAGTCGTGCTTGTCGTGCACGCACTCTCACGGCGTGCCACGCGCGCGATCGCCGTCGTACATGCTGCACATCTGCCGTTCGTGGTCTTCGTGCTGTGCCTGGGCGTGGTGGTCCTCGCGGTCACCGACTCGTTCCTGGGCGAGGCGGTGGCCGGCCTCATCCCGTCGAGCGACGGCCTCGTCTCCCTGCTGCTGGTCGCCGTCCTCGCCACGGCCTTGGCGAACCTGGTCAACAACCTGCCCGCGACGTTGCTGCTGGTCCCGTTGGTCGCGCCCCTCGGCCCGGTGGCCGTGCTGGCGGCACTGATCGGGCTCGACGTCGGCTCGGGGCTCACCTACCCCGGATCGTTGGCCAACCTGTTGTGGCGGCGTACGTTGCGACGGCACGGGTCGTCCGTGGACACCCGGCTGTTCCACCTCCATGCCGCGGTCGTGACGCCGGTCGCCGTACTCGTGGGCACCACGGTGCTCTGGGCCTGGGCGGCCGGGACAGGTCTGGCCTGAGGCCTCGCTCAGCGCGGCTTGCCGACTGCGGCGCGGATCTCGTCGGTGGCGTCCCAGTCGTTGACGTGCATGCCCGCCACGACCAGCCCGTCGCGGATCCAGAAGGCGCGGTAGGTGCCGGAGGCGGGGTCGCCCTCGAACTCCACGGACGTGTAGCCGTCGGGGCCGACGCTGCCGACGTACTCCATGCCGAGGTCGTACTGATCGGTGAAGAAGTAGGGCAGCCGGTCGTAGTCGACGTCCTCGCCGAGCAGGACGCGGGCCGCGTGCCGGCCCTGGTGGATCGCGGTGTCCCAGTGCTCGACGCGGATCCGCCTGCCCAGCGTCGGGTGCAACTGGTTGGCGACGTCGCCGGCCGCGAAGACCCGCGGGTCGGAGCTGCGCAGGTCCTGGCCGACCAGGATGCCGTTGTCGACCGAGAGGCCCGCGGCCCTGGCCAGGTCGTCGACGGGCTCGACCCCGATGCCGACCACGATCAGGTCGGACCCGATCGCCTCGCCGTCGGCCAGGTGCACCGTGCCGTCGGCGTCGATGCTCGTGACGCTGGCCGACAGGCGGAGGTCGACACCGTGGGAGCGGTGCAGGTCGGCGAAGTGCCCGGCCACCTCGGGGCCGAGGACTCGAAGCAGGGGCAGCTCGAGCGACTCGACGATCGTGACCTCCGTGCCGGCCTCGCGAGCGGCGGCGGCGACCTCGAGCCCGATCCAGCCACCGCCGATGATGACGAGGCGGCGGCCCTCACCGAACGACGACTTGAGGGCGGCGCTGTCCTCGAAGGTACGCAGGTAGGCCACCGGCGCACCGCTCTCGTCGGCCATCGCAAGGTGACGGGGCCGGGATCCGGTGGCCAGGAGCAGGCGGTCGAACACCAGCCGCTCCTCCCCTGCCAGGACGGCGCCGGTGTCGAGGTCGAGCGCGTCGACGGCCGTCGCAGTACGCAGGTCGACCTCGTGGTCGGCGTACCACTCCTTGGTGTGGACGATGGCCGAGTCGGGTTCGTCCTTGCCGAGGAGAACACCCTTGGAGAGCGGCGGTCGTTCGTAGGGGAGGTGCGCCTCGTCGGCGAAGACGGTGAGCTCCCCGAGGTGCCCGCGGTCTCGCAGTTCGGCGGCTGCGTTCGCGGCAGCGAGGCCGCCCCCGACGATCACGATCTTCATGTCTTCTCCCTCGCTGGTCTGGTCAGGGTCAGGAACTCGGCCCTGCCTGACGGGTCCTCGCGCAACCTGCCGGACAGGGCGGACGTCACGGTGCGGGCCCCCGAGACGCGGGCACCGCGGAGGCTCATGCAGGTGTGCTCGGCTTCGATCACCACACCCACCCCCTTCGGCGACAGGGCACGCTGCAGGTGGTCGGCGACCTCCTGCGTCAGTCGTTCCTGAGTCTGGGCCCTGCGCGCATGGAACTCAACGAGTCTGGCGAACTTCGAGAGGCCCAGGATCCGGTCACCGGGCAGGTAGCCGACGTGTGCCACACCCCAGAAGGGAAGCATGTGGTGCTCGCACAGGGACTGGACCGGGATGTCCTGCACGAGCACGAGCTCGTCGTACCCCTGCTCGTTGGGGAACGTCGTGAGGTCGAAGTCGCGGGCCCTCAGCATCTCGAGATAGGCATCGGCCATACGACGTGGGGTGTCGAGCATGGCCGGGGTCTCGATGGGGAGCCCGAGGGCGGTGAGGAAGCGGGCGCAGGACTCCTCCACCGCCCTCGGGTCGATGTCGCCCCGGGCATGCGTGATGCGGGGACGCAGTGGGGTCGCGGTCATCGGCCGGTCGCCGAGTGCCGGGCGCGGGCAAGGAGGGCCAGGGCGAGGGCGCCGACCAGGAGGCCGAAGTCGCGGAGGGCCACGTCGTAGTACTCCCCCATGGTGAGCAGGTTGAGGATGATGCCGGCCAGCCAGGCCGCGACGAGCAGGGCACCGAACCGCGGCGCGAGGGCGACCGCGAGGCCAGCGACGATCTCGATGACACCGACCGCCAGAATGGCCTGGTGGGCGGATCCCGGCACGAGGTCGTTGATCCACGGAGCCAGGTAGTCCTCCCAGTCAGTGAGGAGACCGGCGAACTTGTCCAGCCCGAAGACGATCGGGGCGATGGTGAAGACGGTGCGGAGCAGGAAGAACGCCTGCTCCACCGGCGAGTTCGTGGCCCACTGCGAGGTGGGGGCGGGAGACTGCTGAGTGGTCATGGTGACCTCCGGTTTTCTAAAGTAGACTTTTCTCTACGTTAGACCTTCCAGGAGTGTAAGGTCAATGATCATCTCCTTTAGAAGGGCGCGATCGTGGTGGATCTGGCAGGACAGGCCTCGAGCATCGGTGCGCTCGCCGAGCCGGTACGCCGAGCGCTCTACGAGTACGTCGCCACGCAAGCCGATCCGGTCAGCCGGGAGCAGGCCGCGAGCGCGGTCGACGTACCGGCCCACACCGCGAAGTTCCACCTGGACAAACTGGTCGACGAGGGGCTGCTGGAGACCGAGTTCCGCCGCCTGTCGGGTCGCACCGGTCCGGGGGCCGGACGGCCCAGCAAGCTCTACCAGCGCAGCGCCCGCGAGTTCGCGGTGTCGCTGCCCGAGCGCCACTACGACCTGGTCGGGCACATCCTCGCGTCGGCCGTCGAGCAGGCGGCGCGCGGCACGTCGCTCGACGACGCGCTCAGCAGTGCCGCCACCGAGCACGGCCGCGTCGACGGCCAGTCCGCGGAGTCGGGAGTCGAGGACCCACTCGACCGACTTGCCGAGACCCTGTCCGGACGCGGCTACGAGGCCCGCCGCGAGGACGACACCGTCACGCTGGCCAACTGCCCGTTCGACAGCCTGGCCAAGCAGCACACCGAGCTCGTGTGCGGCCTCAACCGTGACTACGTGCAGGGTGTGGCCGACGGCCTCGGTTGCACCGGCGTCGAGGCCTGCCTCGAACCCGAGGACGGCCTCTGCTGCGTGAAGTCCCACCGTCGCTGACGAACCGGATCGCGATCGATTGCGTCCTACCCGTGAAGGGACTCTCCCTCACTCACGGAAGGACCGCACCATGAAGATCATGATCCGCGCCGCGGCTGCCGCGGCAGCGCTCTGCTGTCTTGCACCGGCCTGTCTCGCGCTGACCGCGCCCACCCAGGCCGCGCCCACCCAGGCCGCGCCCACCCAGGCCGCACCGGCCCCGGCCGCCTCGTCGCAGACCACTCCGGCCTGCACCAACGCCGACCTGCACGTCGACTATCGCTACAGCGACAGTGGGGCCGGCAGCAGCTACGGCTGGATCCGCGTCACCAACGTGTCGCGCCACGCCTGCCGTACCGGCGGCTACGGCGGCGTCTCGTACGTCGGGGACGGTGACGGCACGCAGATCGGGCACGCGGCGATCCGGGTGAACCGGGCAGCCGTGCGCCAGTACGTCGTACGCCCCGGCCAGAGGCTGGTCAGCTCACTGCAGATGGTCAGGGCCGGCAACTACTCGAAGTCGACCTGTCGCCCGGCCCGCGTGGACGGCTTCCGGGTCTACGTGCCGAACGCCTACCGCTCGCAGTTCGTCGCGCACCGCACGACCGGCTGCCGCAACACAGCTGTCCACCTGTTGTGGCAGCGGCCGTACCACCGCCCCTGAGCCCCACCGGCGCCGAGAGTCCCGACTGTCGGCGCACTCGGGCATGCTGGTCGCATGCAGCTCGCACGAGTGATCGCCACGTCGGCGGCGGTGGCCGCGACCCGGTCCCGCAACGAGAAGGTGGCCGCCCTGTCCGACACGCTCCGTGAGGCCGTGGAGTCGGGCGCGCCGGTCGAGGTGGTCACCGACTACCTCGCCGGGGTGCTCCCCCAGCGCCGCATCGGAGTCGGCTGGCGGGGCATGGCGAAGCTGCCCGAGCCGGCCGAGTCGCCGTCGCTCCTCGTCACCGAGGTCGACGCCGCCCTGACCGCGATCGGCGTGCTCTCCGGGCAGGGGTCGACGGCCCAGCGCAGCGCTGCGGTCGCCGAGCTCTTCGGCCGGGCGACCGCCGATGAGCAGGCCTGGTTGCGCGGGCTGATCACCGGAGAGATGCGCCAGGGCGCGGGTGACGGCGTGATGCTGAAGGCGATCGCGGTCGCCGCCGAGGTCGACGAGCTGGCCGTGCGCCGGGCGGTGATGCTGGCCGGGTTCGCCGGACCGGTGGCCGCGGCAGCGCTCACCGGCGGAAGCGCGGCCCTCGACGAGGTGCTCCTCGAGGTCGGTCGCCCGCTGCGTCCGATGCTGGCCGCGTCGGCGCCCGACATCGCCTCGGCGCTCGCCGACGGTGTCGAGGTGGCCCTCGACTCCAAGCTCGACGGCATCCGCATCCAGGCGCATCTCGACCACGGCACCGTGCGCCTGTTCACCCGCACCCTCGACGACGTCACCGACCGACTGCCCGAGGTGGTCGAGGCGGTGGCCGCTCTCTCGGCCGACACGGCAGTGCTCGACGGCGAGGTGATCGCGGAGGCCGACGGCCGCCCCCAGCCGTTCCAGGTCACCGGCTCCCGCACCATGAGCAGCGCCGACCCCGATCGCATGCGCACCGAGATCCCGCTGTCGACGTACTTCTTCGACCTCCTGCACCTCGACGGCCGCGACCTCGTCGACGTGCCGGCGCTCGAGCGCTGGAGGCTGCTCTCGGAGGTCGCACCAAGGCACGTCGTCCCCCGCCTGCTGACCTCCGACGTCACCGAGGCCGAACAGTTCTTCGCCGACCGGCTCACCGCCGGCCACGAGGGCGTCGTGGTGAAGGACCCGCAGGCGCCGTACGCCGCCGGCCGTCGCGGTGCCGGTTGGGTGAAGGTCAAGCCGCGGCACACGCTCGACCTGGTCGTGCTGGCCGTCGAGTGGGGCAGCGGGCGGCGACGCGGCTGGCTGTCCAACATCCACCTCGGTGCGCGTGATGCCGAGACGGGCGAGCTGGTGATGTTGGGCAAGACGTTCAAGGGGATGACCGACGACATGCTGACCTGGCAGACCGAGCGGTTCCTCGAGCTCGAGACGCACCGCGAGGGACACGTCGTGTTCGTGCGGCCGGAGCAGGTCGTGGAGATCGCCTTCGACGGCGTGCAGAGATCGTCGCGCTACCCCGGTGGTGTGGCCCTGCGGTTCGCGCGGGTGTTGCGCTACCGCGACGACAAGCCGGTCGGCGAGATCGACACGGTCGGGCAGGTGCGCGGGCTCCTCTGAGTCACGCGTCGGGCTCGGCGGGGGTCTCCTTGCCCTCACGCTCGTCGCGGTCGGCCCACTCCCGCAACACGCCGATGTCGAAGACGTGGTCGTCGATGTCGGCGTGCAGGTCGCCGATCTCCGCGAAACGTGCGGGCATCGTCTGGATGGTGAAGTCGTTGGGCTCGACGTCGTCGATCTCGTCCCACGTCACCGGGGCCGAGACGCGGGCCTCCGGCACACCGCGCACGGAGTAGGCCGCGGCGATCGTGTGGTCGCGGGCGTTCTGGTTGTAGTCGACGAAGAGGTGGTGCGGGTCGCGGTCCTTGCGCCACCACGTGGTGGTCACGTCGTCGGGCATCCGGCGCTCGACCTCGCGTGCGAAGGCCAACGCTGCCCGGCGTACCTCCTTGTGACCGTGGTCGGGACGGATCCGCACGTAGACGTGCAGGCCGGACCCGCCGCTGGTCTTCGGGAACCCGGTGGCACCGAGCTCGTCGAGGATCTCGTGCGCCACCCCGGCCACCCGCTGCACCTGCGGCCAGTCCGACAGCGGACCGGGATCGAGGTCGATGCGCCACTCGTCGGGCTTCTCGGTGTCCTCGCGGCGACTGTTCCACGGGTGGAACTCGACAGTGGACATCTGCACCGCCCAGATCACGTGGGCCAGCTCGGTCACGCAGAGCTCGTCGGCGGTCCGGTTCCACCGCGGGAAGTGCAGCTGCACGGTCTCGATCCAGGGCGGTGCTCCCTGCGGGATCCGCTTCTGGTGCACCTTGTCGCCGGCCAGGCCCTTGGGGAAGCGGTGCAGCATGCACGGTCGTTCGAAGAGGGCGTTGACGATGCCCGGGCCGACGGCGAGGTAGTACTCCACCAGGTCGAGCTTGGTCGCGCCGAGCTCCGGGAAGTAGACGCGCTCGGGGTTGCTGACCCGCACGAGGCGATCGTCGACCTCGAGCTCGACTGCGGGCGATGAGGAGGCCATGCCCTCAACGTAGCGTCCGGCAGCCCCGAGGCGTCGCAGAAATACTTCGGCGCGAACCGGCACGTGATCGGGTGGCCGACACGTCAAGTGGGTGTGAAGGAAGACAGGACGGGCCCCGGGACCGTCGAGTTCGAGGAGTTCGCCCGTGCGACGGGCCAGCGTCTCTACCGTGCGGCGATGCTGCTGACCGGCGACCATCACCTGGCCGAGGACCTGACCCAGGCGACGTACGCCCGACTCTTCGCATCCTGGCGTCGGGTACGGCGCACCGACCACCCGGTCGCGTATGCCCGCACCGCACTGTTCAACGAGTTCATGTCGCACAAGCGCCTGCGTCGCAACTCCGAGCGACCGGTCGACGTCCTGCCGGAGGAACCGGTCGACTCCCCCGGCTCCGACGAGCGGCTCGACCTGATGGCTGCTCTTGCCCACCTGTCGCCGGCCGACCGGCTCATCCTCGTCTGCCGCTACTGGGAGGACCGCAGCGTCACCCAGACCGCCGGTGAACTGTCGCTGACCGAGGCCACCGTCCGCTCCCGTTCCCGTCGGGCCCTCGCCCGGCTCCGCCACCACCTCGAGAAGGAAGACCATGACGCACTCCGATGACCATGACCTGCGCACCCGCATGCACGACTCGCTCGCCGGTGCCTCCCTCGACCTCGACACCCTCGTCGACGTGGCCACGCAGGCCGGCACCCGAATCCGCCGTCGTCGTACCGTCGGCACCTGCCTCGCCGCCGCGGCCTGTGTCAGCGTCCTTGCTGTCGGCGGGACGGTACTCGGGCTGCCGGGTGGTGGATCCGGGAACGGCGCGGTGGCCGCGGCCCCCAGCGCAACCTCGACGCCGTCACCCTCCACGCCGTCGCCCACCGTCAGCCCGGTGGTCCGCACCCGCACTCTCACCGCGGCCCTGGTCGCGAAGGTGTCCGACCTGGTGCCCGGGACGACCAAGGCGTACGGCGGGCAGGACGATCACCTGATCCTCTCCTACGTGAACCGGACCCAGGCTGAGGGGAACGGCGCCTTCGACTTCACGCCCACCGCCACCGGCGATGCCGGACGCGTCTTCGTCGGGTTCCAGCCGACCGCGCCCGACCCCACCCTGTTCACGTGTCAGCGGCAGAGCGGCAAGTACTCCGACGACGTCGGCTCATGCACGCGCACCGTGACGGCCAGCGGGAGCACGGTGATCACGTTCGAGGAGCAGGTCCCGCAGGTCGACGGCAGCACCCTGGTGATCCGCACCGCCGACGCGCTGCAGGCCGACGGCTCCCGGGTGACCATCCGGGCCAGCAACTCGGTCGAGCCCAGTGACGGAGCCAAGGGCCAGCAGGTGTTCACGGTGGAGGGCGACCCCGGACTCACCCTGGCGCAACTCCGCACCCTGGTCGCCCAGGACGGGTGGAGCCTCCAGGGCATCGAGCAGTACGCCGACGCCGGCAAGGCGCTCGCGCCGTTCGACGACTTCTCCCAGAAGAGCTGATCAGCCAGAAGAACTGATCAGCCAGAAGAACTGATCAGCCGGAGGAGCTGATCAACGCCTACGCAGCAGGGCCAGGAACATCGCGTCGGTCTGGTGCCGGTGCGGCCACAGCTGCACGGTCCCCGGCATCGGCCCGGCGACGTCGTCGAGGTGCACGCCCGGCACCGATCCGAGGATCGCGGGGGCGTCGAGGAGCTCGACGTCGTCGCGGGTGGCGAGCAGGTGCTCCACCACCTCACGGGTCTCGGCCATCACCGGCGAGCACGTGACGTAGCCGACGACTCCCCCTGCGCGCGTGGCGATGACCGCCTGCTCGAGCAAGGCCCGCTGCAGCGGCACCAGCCCGGCGACGTCTTCCGGCGTGCGCCGCCAGCGGGACTCCGGGCGTCGGCGCAGGGCACCCAGGCCCGAGCACGGCACGTCGACCAGCACCCGGTCGAACGTGCCCGGAGCCCAGGCCGGTCGGGTTCCGTCGGCGACCACGATGCCGGCCATGCCCGCTCCGACCCGGGCGGTGGCGCGGCGCACCAGGCCGGCCCGGTGCTCCTGTCGCTCCGAGGCCAGCAGTCGGGCACCGCGGCCGGTGGCCAGCGCGGCCACCAGGGCGGACTTGCCACCCGGTCCGGCGCACGCGTCGAGCCAGCGTTCGTCGCGACCCTCGATGGGAGCCGCGGCCCAGGCCAGCGCCACTGCCTGGGAGCCCTCGTCCTGGACGCCGGCGCGGCCCTGCGCCACGGCTTCGACGGCTCCGGGGTCGCCACCGGGCAGCGCGACGGCGTACGGCGTACGCCCGGTCGCCTCGCCACCGGCTTCGGTGAGCTCGTCGACGGTCACCAGACCGGGACGGGCCACCAGGGTCACCTTGGGTGACGCGTTGTCGGCGGCCAGCAGCGCGTCGAGCTCCTCGCGCCGTTTGCCCGCGGCGAGGGCGTGGCCGAGCTGCTCGACCACCCAGCGCGGGTGCGAGTGCGCGATCGTCGCGAAGCCGAGGGTGTCAGCGGGTGCGAGCAGGCGGATCCACTCGTCGAGGTCGTGCTCGGTCACGCGGCGCAGCACGGCATTGGTGAACCCGGCAGGACCCTGACCCACGCGGGCGCGGACCAGGTCGACCGTGGTGCTGATCGCGGCGTGGGTCGGCACCCGCATCGACAGCAGCTGGTGGGTGCCGAGCCGCAGCGCGTCGAGCACCTTGGCCTCCACCTTCGGGCGGTCGAGGCAGGCGCGGATGATCGCGTCGTAGGTGCCCTGCCGGCGGATCGTGCCGGAGACCAGCTCGGTCACGAACGCGGCGTCGCGGCCACTCAGGCCCTGCTCGGCCAGGACGTGCGGGAGCACCAGGTTGGTGTAGGCGTCCTCGAGTCGGACCAGCTTCAGCACGTCGTACGCAGCCGCCCGAGGCGGGTCGACCTTGGCATTGGGTGCCGGGGGCCGACCGCCGGAGCTCGTGGTCGGACGCCGCGCACCACGTGCTGCACCGCCGCGGCGCGGGTCAGCCATCCGTGGACCGTTCGGCGAAGAACTCCCTGGCCAGCCGCTTGGGCGCCTTGGACGCCCAGGCGTCGGTGATGATCTCGGTCAGCTCGTCGAGGTCGATCTCGCCGAGGCGCGACTCCTGCACCAGCACCGCCCGGAAACCGTTGAAGTGGTCGACGGTGAAGAACGGCAGGCGTTCGTCGGCGACGAGGGCTTCCTTGTCCTCGAGCGTCGGGGTGTGGATCACCAGCAGGTCGTCGTACATCTCACCTGTTTCGGGATCGATCGCGGTCCTGTGCGGCATGCGGTGGAGCACGAAGCCCTTGCCCTTGTCGCCCTTGGGCACCTTGTACGTCGGGCGGTCGCCCCACGACGTGCCGAACTCGACCTCGGGCAGCGACAGGCAGATCGTCTCGATGTCCTCAGGTGTGGCCCCGCGCGTCATGGCAACGACGGTAGTCGCACTCACCCGTCACCGAAACGCGTGCCCGGCTCGAGGCGGACGCCGCGGGCCCAGTCGGCCGCGTTCATCTGCTTCTTCCCGAACGCCTTGACCTCGCCCAGCTTCACCGGGTCGGTGCCGGTGCCGACGTGCACGGAGTTCTTGCCGACAGCCAGCACGCCGGGGGCCAGCGGCTCGTGTTCGGTGTCGATGGTGACCGGGCCGATCTTGATCCGCTGCTCGTCGTGGGTCGACCAGGCACCCGGGCCGGGCGTGCAGGCCCGGACGCGGCGGTCGACGCGTACGGCGGGCTCGGTCCAGTCGACGGCGGCGTCGTCGACGAGGATCTTCGGCGCGATGCTGACGCCCTCGTCGGGCTGCTCGCGGGCCTCGAGCTGGCCGTCGGCGATGCCGTCGAGGGTGGCCACCAGCAGGCCCGCCCCGCCCTGGGCCAGGCGGCCGAGGAGGTCGCCGGCGGTGTCGGTGGGCCGGATGGTCTCGGTCATCACGCCGAAGACGGGTCCGGCGTCGAGCGCCTTGACGATGCGGAACGTGGTGGCACCGGTCATCTCGTCGCCGGCCCAGATTGAGTGCTGCACCGGGGCTGCTCCGCGCCAGGCGGGCAGCAGCGAGAAGTGCAGGTTGATCCAGCCATGCTCGGGGATGTCGAGGGCCGACTGCGGCAGGAGTGCGCCGTACGCCACGACGGGACAGCAGTCGGGTGCGAGGGCCGTCAGCTGCTCCTGGAAGTCGGGGTCGCGGGGGTGCTCCGGCTTGAGCACCGGGATGCCGAGCTCCTCGGCGCGCTGGGCGACGGGCGAGGCGACCAGCTTGCGCCCCCGGCCCGAGGGGGCGTCGGGGCGGGTGACCACGCCGACCAGCTCGTGGGGGCTGGCCGCGATCGCCTCGAGCGCGGGTACGGCGACCTCGGGGGTGCCGGCGAAGACGACCCGCATCAGAGACCGAACCCGTTCGTGGCGTGGGGCGAGACCTTGACCTTGGGCTTCTCGAGGCCGAACCAGTCGGACTCGCGGATCGTGCGCATGGCGTCCTTGCGGGCCTCGGTGTCGAGCTTGTCGATGAACAGCACGCCGTCGAGATGGTCGGTCTCGTGCTGGATCGCGCGGGCCAGCAGCTCGGACCCCTCGATCCTCACCGGCTCGCCGTGCATGTTGAACCCCGACGCCACCACCGACATCGCGCGTCGGCAGTCGTAGGTCAGCTCGGGCAGGGACAGGCAGCCCTCGGGGCCGAACTGGGTCTCCTCGGAGAGGTCGAGCACCGGGTTGACCAGGTGGCCGAGCTCGCCGTCGACGTTCCAGGTGAAGACGCGGACTCCCACACCGATCTGCGGTGCGGCCAGGCCAGCCCCCGGGGCCTCCAGCATGGTGTCGGTCAGGTCCGCGACGAGAGCGCGCAGTTCCTTGTCGAACGTGGTGACCTCGAGGGCGCGGCTGCGCAGGATCGGGTCACCGAAGAGTCGGATCGGCTGGATGGCCACGGTTCTCCTTGGTGGGTCGAGTGCGCGGGCAAGTGTAGACGTCTGCGGCCTGTGGGGGCATTCCCCCGGTGGGGGGGACGTCAGAGGCCCGGCGGGTCGACGTGCACCCTCACGGCATCGAGCTTGCGGGCCGAGCGGAGCCGTTGCAGCTCGCCGAGTGAATCACTGAGTGCGGGTCCGTGACTGCGCGGCACCCGCAGCACGGCCCGGAACTCCGGACTCTCGGGAGCCGTGTGGCCCGGAGCGGCCGGGACCTCGATCGGACCCAGCAGCTCGGCGCCCTCGGGCTTGCTCAGGAGGGTCAGGGCGTCGTCGAGGGGTCCGGCAGAGCCGGTGATCGTGGCCATCCGGCTGGCCGGCGGCAGGTGTGCGGAGCGCCGTTCCTCCATCTCGCGTCGGGCGAAGCCGCCCGGGTCCCACCGCACCAGTGCCTGGAGGGTCGGCTCGGCCGGGTCGCCGACCGCCACGACCTTCCCACCGGGGGCGGCGAGGGCTGCGGCGTTCATCCAGCGGCGCAGGGCCTCCTCGGCGGTGCGGAGGTCGAGGCGGGCCAGCACGAGCCAGGTGTCGAGCAGGATCACGGCGGCGTATCCCCCGTCGGCGACCGGTTCGGCCCCGGGTGTGGCGACCACGATCGCCGGCTTGGCGTCGACCCGGCTCAGCACCCGGTCTCCGCTGGAGCTGCGCACCACCGTGCGCGGGAAGGTGCGGCCGAGCTCCTCCGCCGTACGCGCGTCACCACGCACCGGTGCCCGAAGGCCGCGGTGACCGCAGGTGGTGCAGGCGAAGTCGGGGTGGACCGTGCCGCACCAGGCGCAGGCGACGGCCTGCTCGCTGCTGGCCTGGCGCAGCGGGCCCGTGCAGCTGCCGCAGCGGGCCGGGGTGCGGCAGCGTTCGCAGGCCAGGGACGCCGCGTAGCCGGCCCGCGGTGCCTGCACCAGGACGGGTCCGTCGGCCAGGGCGGAGCGGATCGTGTCGAACGCGAGCGCCGGGAAGCGGGTGGCGCGGGCCATCGGGTCGCGCTCGAGCTCACGGTCGGTGGCGCCGGTGACCGCGACCGTGAGGCCGTCGCGCAGCGCTTGGCGGGTCGGCAGGATCTCGGCCGCCCAGCCCGTGGTGAGGAGGTATTCGGCCTCGACGGTGCGGGCGAACCCGCCGACCAGGGCCGCGGCACCCTCGGCCTCAGCGCGCATCAGCAGCACCTCACGGGTGTGCGGGTAGGGCGCGCGGGGCTCGGCGTAGAGGTCGTCGCCGTCGTCCCAGATCACCAGCAGGCCGAGATCGTGGACCGGCGCGAAGACCGCTGCCCGGGTGCCGACCACGATGCGGCGGACGCCACGGGAGACGGAGAGGAAGTCGCGGTAGCGGGCGGCCGGCCCGCTGTCGGCGGTGAGCGTGACGTGGTGACCGGTGCCGAGCACGGCCGTCAGGGCGGCGTCGACCCGGGCGACGTCCTTGCCGTCAGGCACGCAGATGATGCTGCCGCGGCCCGAGGCGTACGTCGCAGCAGCCGCGTGGGCGAGCCTCGTGGGCCAGTCGGTGCCCGGTGCGGCGGACCAGACGGCACGCGGGGAACGGCCGTCGGCCAGTGCCTCGACGAAGCCGGCACCGTGGGTGTCCGCGGACCAGGCCAGGCCGGCCTCGGCAGCGCCCTCGGGTCGGCGCACCGGTGCCGGCTCCGACGACTCCTTCTCGGTGGTGGCGTGCCGTGGCGGCACCGCAAGTCGAAGCACGTCGGCGCGACTGCCCGCGTATCTCCGGGCGACCTGCTCGCTCAGCGCGGCGATCGCCGCGGCGAGCACCGGCTCCGCGCTGACCACGCGACGCAGGGGCTGGAGCCGGCCGGTGTGGTCGCTGCTGGCCACCCGGGCCACGACGAACGCGTCGACGTCCTGTCCGGCGAACCTGACCTTCACCCGGGCACCGGGCACGGCGGCGTCGGCCATCGCCGAGGGCACCGCGTAGTCGAAGGGCCGGTCGAGGTGGGCCAGCGGCAGGTCGACCAGCACCTGCGCGACCGGGTCGACGTCGGCGAACTCGATCGCCTTCTTGGCCGGGGCCTTGCCCTTGGCCCGCGCACGCACGAGTCCGGGCAACAGCTCGGGCTGCCCGGTGAGGTCGTCGTACGTCGGCTTGGTCATCGGGGCATTCCTACCAGTCGCGGCCGACAGGCCCCGTCGTACGCCGGGAGTTGGTCGGCGCACGGGTCGGGGGCGGGGCGAGGGTCGAGCCGACTCCCCACAGAAAACGCGCACTCCCCACGCGAAAACTCGCGTGGGGAGTGCAGGTTTCCCCGGTGCACCGGGGAATGCGACGAACGGATCAGCCGGAGACGGCGGCCTTGAGGGCATCGGCGCGGTCGGTGCGCTCCCAGGTGAACTCGGGGAGCTCGCGACCGAAGTGGCCGTAGGCAGCGGTCTTGGCGTAGATCGGGCGGAGCAGGTCGAGGTCGCGGATGATCGCGGCCGGGCGCAGGTCGAAGACCTGGAGCACGGCTTCCTGGATCTTCTCGTCCGGGACGGTGCCGGTGCCGAAGGTCTCGATGAAGACACCCACCGGGTGCGCCTTGCCGATGGCGTAGGCGACCTGTGCCTCGCACTGACGGGCCAGGCCCGCGGCGACGACGTTCTTGGCCACCCAGCGCATGGCGTACGCCGCGGAGCGGTCGACCTTCGACGGGTCCTTGCCGGAGAACGCGCCGCCACCGTGACGGGCCATGCCGCCGTAGGTGTCGACGATGATCTTGCGACCGGTCAGGCCGGCGTCACCCATCGGGCCACCGACCACGAACTTGCCGGTCGGGTTGACCAGCATGCGGTAGTCGTCGGAGGGGATGTCGAAGCCCTCGAGCACCGCGTCGATGACGTGCTTCTTGATGTCGCCCTCGAGCGTGGGGTGGTCGATCTCGGCGGAGTGCTGCGTGGAGAGCACCACCGTGTCGATGCGCACCGGACGGTTGTCGGCGTCGTACTCGATGGTGACCTGGGTCTTGCCGTCGGGACGCAGGTAGGGCAGCGTGCCGTCCTTGCGGACCTCGGAGAGCTTCTCCGAGAGGGTCTGCGCGATCTTGATCGGCAGCGGGAACAGCTCGGGGGTGTCGTCGTTGGCGTAGCCGAACATCAGGCCCTGGTCGCCGGCACCACGCTTGTCGAGGTCGTCGTCCGAGGAGCCGACCCGCGACTCGTGGCCGTCGTCGACACCGGCGGCGATGTCGACCGACTGGCCGCCGATCGCGACCTGGACGCCACAGGTGGTGCCGTCGAAGCCCTTGTCGGAGTGGTCGTAGCCGATCTCGAGGATCTTCTTGCGGACCAGCTCGGCGACCGGAGCGTAGGCGTTGGTGCGCACCTCACCGGCGACGACGACGAGGCCCGTGGTCAACAGGGTCTCGACGGCGACGCGGAGGTTCTCCTTGTCGGCGTCGTTCTCCATGAGGTAGTCAAGAACGGTGTCGCTGATCTGGTCAGCGATCTTGTCGGGGTGACCCTCGGTCACCGACTCCGACGTGAAAAGGCGTCCAGCCACAGTGGATCTCACTCCCGAATTGTTGGTGTGCTCTCAAAACGATAGTCCAGCGGTGGAGTTACGTGCTCGTGTCTCACCGCAATCTTGCCCTGACGGTCAGGTCAGTCGCCGTGCCACCTGGTCCCAGATGGCGTGGGCCAGGGCTCCCTTGGTGCCGCGCGGGACCTCGGTCGCCTCCCCCTCCCGGGACAGGATCACCGCTTCGTTGTCGGGGCTGCCGAACACGGCTCCCCCGCTGACGTCGTTGACCACCAGCAGGTCGCAGCCCTTGCGGGCCAGCTTGGCGAGGGCGAGCTCACGCACCGTGCCGGTGTCGTCGCCGGTCTCGGCAGCGAAGCCGACGATCACCTGCGCCTCACGGGTCCGGTGGTGCGAGATCTCCTTGAGGATGTCGGGGTTCTGCTCCAGCTCGATGGCCGGCGCAGAGCCGTCGGCGGCCTTCTTGATCTTGTCGCTGCTGACGCTGGTCGGCCGGAAGTCGGCGGGCGCGGCCGCCATCACGACGGCGTCGGCGGACGCCGTGGCGCTCACCACCGCGTCGCGCAGCTCGGCCGTGGTCGACACGGGCACCACCTTGACTCCGGCCGGGTCGGGCAGCGTGACGTTGGCCGCGACCAGGGTCACCTCCGCGCCCCGGGCGGCGGCCGTGCGGGCGAGCGCGTAGCCCTGGAGGCCCGAGGAACGGTTGCCCAGGAAGCGCACGGGGTCGAGGTACTCGCGGGTGCCGCCGGCGGACACGACGACCTGCCGGCCGGTCAGGTCGGCGGGTACGGCGCCGCGCGCCAGCACGTCGGTGCAGAACTCGAAGATCTCGGCGGGCTCGGGGAGGCGCCCCTTGCCGGTGTCCTTGCCGGTGAGCCGGCCCTCGGCCGGCTCGATGACCAGGATGCCGCGGGACCGCAGGGTGGCGACGTTGGCGACCGTGGCCGGGTGCTCCCACATCTCGGTGTGCATCGCCGGGGCGAACACGATCGGGGAACGCGCGGTGAGCAACGTGTTGGTGAGCAGGTCGTCGGCGAGGCCGTGTGCCGCCTTGGCGATCAGGTCGGCGGTGGCCGGGGCGACCACGACGAGGTCTGCCGACTGCCCGATGCGGACGTGCGGCACCTGCTCGACGCCGGTCCAGACGTCGGTGGCCACCGACTTGCCGGACAACGCCGCCCACGTCGGGGCACCGACGAACTCCAGGGCGGCGGCGGTGGGTACGACGGTGACGTCGTGGCCGGACTCGGTGAAGCGGCGCAGCAGCTCACATGCCTTGTAGGCCGCGATGCCGCCACTGACTCCGAGGACGACACGAGGCCGCTCCCGCACAGCGGAAGCGGCCACGTCGTGGTGCAAGGATTCCGTCATCGGAACTCCGGGGAGTTACTCGGACGCAGTGAGATCGGGCTCCGCGGCGGCGGCAGCAGCAGCGGCCTCTTCGGCGGCGAGCTCGGCCGGGTCGATGTCGGTGCAGGTCAGGAGGTCCTCGTTGATCTCGCGCAGGGCGATCGAGAGGGGCTTCTCCTGGACGTGGGTGTCGACCAGCGGGCCGACGTACTCAAGCAGGCCCTCGCCGAGCTGGGAGTAGTAGGCGTTGATCTGCCGGGCGCGCTTGGCGCTGTAGAGGACCAGCTTGTACTTCGAGTCCGTCTTGGTGAGCAGATCGTCGATGGAAGGGTTGGTGACACCCTCGCCGGTGGGGACAGACACGTGCACACGCCTCACAAGTAGTTGGAATTGCACCCAGCGATGGCTGGATTTCATCAGGCCCGCAGAGGGGCCTTCATCAAGGTTACCAACTCGTTGGCTGCAGCGTGAACTTCGCGGTTCACGATGGTCTTGTCGAACTCGGCCTCGGCGGCGAGTTCGACCCGCGCCGTCTCGAGGCGGCGCTCGCGTTCGCGCTCGTCCTCGGTGCCGCGGCCGACCAGTCGGCGGACGAGTTCGTCCCAGCTGGGCGGGGCCAGGAAGACGAAGAGTGCCTCCGGCATGTTCACCTTGACCTGGCGTGCACCCTGCAGGTCGATCTCGAGCAGGGCCGGCCGGCCGGACGCCAGTGCCTCGTCGACGGGGCCGCGCGGGGTGCCGTAGCGGGCCGCCTTGTGCACGACCGCCCACTCGAGCAGCTCGCCACGCTCGACCATCTCGTCGAAGCGCTCGTCGGAGACGAAGTGGTAGTGCACACCCTCGACCTCGCCGGGACGCGCCGGGCGGGTGGTCACCGACACGGAGATCCACACGTCGGGGTGGTCGTCGCGGATCACCGAGGCCACGGTGCCCTTGCCGACCGCGGTGGGTCCGGCCAGGACGACGAGCCGGTTGGACTGGGGTGCCGTCAAGTCCTCAGCCCCGCGAGGAGAACTCGGCCTCGAGGGCAGCGACCTGCTTGCTGCCCAGGCCGCGGACGCGGCGGCTCTCGGCAATGCTCAGGCGCTCCATCAGCTGACGCGCGCGAACCTTGCCCAGGCCCGGCATCGACTGGAGCAGGTCGACGACCTTCATCTTGCCGATGACCTCGTTGGACTGGCCCTCGTGGAGGACGTCGACGATCGAGGCACCGGAGTTCTTCAGCCGGTTCTTGACCTCGGCGCGTTCCCGACGCGAAGCGGCGGCCTTGTCCAGGGCAGCCTGGCGTTGTTCAGGTGTGAGCGGGGGCAGGGCCACGGGTGGGAATCCTCGATCGATCGTGCGGTGGCGGACGTGGTGGTCAATCTAGTCACAGGCCTTGTGCCTCGGCAACGCTGGGGTGCCCCGTCACCTCACAGCAATGACGTGCCGCACACGTCGAGTGCCTGTTGCTCGATGCCCTCGGAGGCCGCCTTGACGTCGTCACCCTGCACCACCGAGATCGCCCCGAGCACTCGCTGACGCTCCTCGCGGGAGAGCCCCTTGGGCAGGCCCTTGGCGACGTCCTCGGGTTCCAGCCCGGCGTCGTCCAGTGCGTCGCGCCAGCCACGCAGGGCGTTGAGGTAGGTCTGCCACTCGTCCTTCAGGTCGTCCGGGGACTCCTCGGCCAGGCCCTCCAGGGTCGGCAGCAGGTCGAGGGCCGCACCGGCGCCGCCCTCGTCGACCTTGCGGGTGATCGACTCGCTCTCGGCCTTCACCTTCTTGCAGTAGGCGTCGCGCGCCTCCTCCTTGCTCTGCGCGCACCCGGTGGGCAGCACCAGCAGGGCGGCGAGGAGCGCAGGCAACAGGCGACGCATCAGACCGCCAGGGCCCGGAACTCGTCGTTGGTGCGGCGTACGGCGTCACGCAGGCTCGACGCGTCGGGGCCCTGCAGCAGCAGCTGTCGTGAGCTGCTGGGTGTCACGTTGCGCGCGGCGGAGCCGAAGATGCGGCGTACGTCGTCGACGGTGCCGCCCTGGGCGCCGACACCGGGCGCGAGGATCGGGCCGTTGAAGTCGAAGTCCTCCCCCGTGTCGCCGATGGTCGCGCCGATCACGGCACCGACCGAGCCGAGCGGGTCGGCCCCGGCGTTGAGCTCACGCAGCCTGGCCAGCACTCCCCCGGCGACGGTGCGTCCGTCGGCGTCGACGGCGTGCTGCACCTCGGGAGCCTCCTTGTTGGAGGTGAGTGCGAGCACGAAGACGCCGGCGTCGTTGCGCAGCGCGGTCTCGATCATCGGCGTCACAGAGCCGAAGCCGAGGTAGGGGCTGACCGTGATCGCGTCGGAGAAGAGCGGCGAGGAGGGGTCGAGGTAGGCGTCGGCGTAGGCCTGCGACGTGGAGCCGATGTCGCCGCGCTTCACGTCGAGCAGCACCAGGGTGCCGGCGGCCCGGCTCTCCCTGATCACCTTCTCGAGGACGGCGATACCGCGGCTGCCGAAGCGCTCGTAGAACGCCGACTGCGGCTTGACCACGGCCACCTCGCCGGCCACCGCCTCCACGACGGTCATCGCGAAGCGCTCGAGGCCGGCCACGTCGTCGTCGAGGCCCCAGTCGAGGAGTAGTGAGGAGTGCGGGTCGATGCCGACGCAGAGCGGGCCCCGGGTGTCGAGCATGGCCCGGTAGCGGGCGCCGAAGCTGGTGCTGGTCATGTGGGTTCTCCCTGGAGTTCGGCCGCGATGCGGGCGGCGGTGGTCGGGTCGTGGAGCAGTGCGGTGCCGATCTGTACGGCGAACGCACCGGCGGCGAGGAAGGCCCTGGCGTCGTCGGCGGTCGTGATGCCGCCGGTGCCGATGAGCGGGAGGTCGGGCAGCTCGGCGTGGACGTCGTGCACGCAGCGCAGGGCGAGCGGGCGGATCGCCGGGCCGCTCAGCCCCGCGGGTCGACCGTCGGGCATCAGGGCCGGGGCGGCGTTGCCGAGCACGACGGCGTCGGCGCCCGCCTCGGCGATCGCCCGCGCGGTCTCGACGATCCGGGTCGGGTCGGGCGCGAGCTTGGCGATCACCGGGAGGCCCGGCGGCAGGTCGCGGCGTACGGCCTGCACCACCCGGGCGGCCTGGAACGGCTCACGGGTGTCGAACAGGCCGAGGTCGCCCGGCTCCGAGAGGTTCACCTCGATGCCGGTGACTCCCGGGGAACGTCCGAGCCGGCGGCCGAGGTCGGCGTACTCCCCCAGGGTCGAGCCGGCGACCGAGACGAAGGTGCGGGTCCGCCGGGCGGCCAGCCAGGGCAGCTCGCGGGTGAGGAACTGGTCGAGGCCGGGGTTCTGCAGGCCGATCGTGTGCACCAGTCCGGAGGGTGTCTCCACGACGCGCGGCGGCAGCGACCCGGGGCGCGGGTCGAGGGTGATCGAGCGGGTGACGAACGCCCCGACCGCGTCGAGCGCGTCGAAGTCGGCGAGCTCACGGCCGGTGCCACCGCACCCCGAGGCGGTCATGACCGGGTTGGCCAGGGTGACGCTGCCGAGGTTCATGAGACCCCCAGGTCGGCCCAGCGGACCCGGTCTCCCCGGATCACCGGACCCTCGGCGCAGGCCCGCACCACGCGGGCCACGCCGTCCTCGCCGACGACGGGAAGGGGGCAGCCCTGGCACAGGCCGGTGCCACAGGCCTGGGGCGTCTCGACGGCGACCTGGCTCCAGGCGCCGTGCTGCTCCGCGGCGGCGGCGACCGCGTGGAGGGCCCCGTGGGACCCGGTCGCGTAGACCACCTCGATGCCGTCCATCACCTCGGGCAGGGCGCCGGCGATGTCGCCGCGGCGGCCCACCGAGCCGTCACCGGTGACCACCGAGACGGCGCGAGCGGCTCGCCGGGCATCGAGTGCGCCGAGCAGGTGGACCTCGTCGGGTGCGCCGAGCAGCATCGTGACGGTGCACGAACGCGCCCGGAGCCGCTCGGCCAGCGGGAAGAGCGCGCCGGCGGCGTACCCCTCACCGACCAGCAGGCAGGACACCGGCTCCTTGGGCAGCGCGAACGGGCGGCCCAGGGGTCCGGTCAGCTCGAGGTGGTCGCCCTGGCGCCGGTCGGCGAGCCAGGTCGAGCCGACGCCGCGTGGCTCGACGACGAGCTCGATGGTCGGTCCGTGGCTGCCGGTCGGCCGGACGCCGGTGATCCAGAAGCTGCGGCGGGCGAGGTGGGTGCGCGGGGTGAGGTCGCCGATGGACACCGCGACGAACGTGCCCGGGCGGTAGCGCTCGGCGATGCCGGACGCCGCGATGGTGAGGTGGCGGTAGGCACCGATCTTCTTCACCACCAGCACTTCGCCGTTGACGTGGAGCGGATCGCGTGCGCTGCTCATCAGTCGGCCAGGCCTCGCAGCACCCGCCGCGGCCACAGCGGGCCCTCGTAGATGAACGCGGTGTAGCCCTGCAGCAGTGCGGCCCCGGCGTCGAGGCGGGCCAGCGCGTCGTCCGGCGTCGTGAGGCCGCCGACGGAGACCAGGTCGAGGTCGTCGCCCACGCGGCCCTTGAGCAGGCGCAGCACGTCGAGGGAGCGGTCGGCCAGGGGCCGTCCGGAGAGCCCGCCGGCACCGATCGCGTCGACCTTCTCGCGGGGACTGCGCAGTCCGTCGCGGGAGATCGTCGTGTTGGTGGCGATGACGCCGTCGAGGCCGAGTGCCTTGGCGAGGTCGGCAACCGCCAGGACGTCGTCGTCGCTGAGGTCGGGTGCGATCTTCACCAGCAGCGGCAGGTGCTGCTCGGTGACCGCGTCGGCCTGCCGGCGTACGGCGGCCAGCAGCGGCTCGAGCTTCTCGACGGCCTGCAGGTTGCGCAGGCCGGGGGTGTTTGGCGAGCTCACGTTGACGACGAGGTAGTCGGCCTCGGGGGCCAGCAGCCGCGTGGACTTCTCGTAGTCGGCGATCGCGTCGTCCTCGGGCACGACCTTGGTCTTCCCGATGTTCACCCCGAGAACTGTTCTCGATCCGTCCTGCGCGAACCGTGGACTCTTGATGCGCGAACCGTGGATTCTTGCGCGCCGAGCCGCGAGTCGTCGGGCGACCACTTCGGCGCCGTCGTTGTTGAAGCCCATGCGGTTGACCACCGCGCGGTCCTCGGGCAGCCGGAACAGCCGCGGCTTCGGGTTGCCCGGCTGCGGTTCCCCGGTCACCGTGCCGATCTCGACGTGGCCGAAGCCGAGCCCGGCCAGCGCGTCGATGCCGAGGGCGTTCTTGTCGAAGCCGGCGGCCAGCCCCAGCCGGTTGGCGAACGTGAGGCCGAACGCGGTCACCGGCTGGTCGGGCACGAGCCGTCGGCGGACTGCACCCGTCACCGGACGACCCGCCCGGATCGCGGCGAAGGCCGCGTGGTGGGCCCGCTCCGGATCGGTGCGGGTCAGCACGTGGTCGAAGAGCAGCGCGTAGGGCTTCACGCGGTCGGCTCCTCCTTCTTCGTGTTGCTGGTGAGGAGCTTCGCCCAGTCCTGCAACGACCGGACGCCGATGCTGCCGGCCTGCATCGCCTGGATGCCTTGTACGGCGGCACCGAGGCCCTGGATCGTGGTGATGCAGGGGATGTCGGTCATGATCGCCGCGGCCCGGATCTCGTAGCCGTCGACGCGTGGCGAGCCACCGCTGGTGGTGCCGTGCGGCGTGTTCACGACCAGGGCGATCTCGCCGTCGTGGATGCGTCCGACGATGGTCTGCTCACCCCCGGGGCCGTCGCCCTCGAAGTGCTTGCGGGCCACGGTGGAGGTGACGCCGTTGCGGCGCAGCACCTCGGCCGTGCCGGCGGTGGCGACGATCTCGAAGCCCATCTCGGCGAGCTGCTTGATCGGGAAGATCATGTGCCGCTTGTCGCGGTTGGCGACCGAGACGAACACCTTGCCCTGCAGCGGGAGCGATCCGTAGGCGGCGGCCTCGGCCTTGGCGAAGGCGGTGCCGAAGTCGGCGTCGAAGCCCATCACCTCACCGGTCGAGCGCATCTCTGGCCCGAGCACGGCGTCGACCATGGTGCCCTCCGGCGTACGGAACCGGTTGAACGGCATGACCGCCTCCTTGACCGCGATCGGCGAACCGTCGGGCAGCAGGCCGCCGTCGCCGGCCGGGAGCAGGCCCTCGGCACGCAGGTCGGCGATCGAGGCACCGAGCATCACCCGGGCCGCGGCCTTGGCCAACGGAGTGGCGGTCGCCTTGGAGACGAACGGCACCGTGCGGGAGGCGCGCGGGTTGGCCTCGAGCACGTAGAGCACGTCGGAGGCCATCGCGTACTGGATGTTGAGCAGGCCGCGCACGCCGACGCCGCGGGCGATCGCCTCGGTGGACTTGCGGATCCGCTCGATCTCCGAGCTGCCCAGGGTGATCGGCGGCAGCGCGCACGAGGAGTCACCGGAGTGGATGCCGGCCTCCTCGATGTGCTCCATCACGCCCCCGAGGAAGAGCTCCTCGCCGTCGAACAGCGCGTCGACGTCGATCTCGACCGCGTCGTCGAGGAACCGGTCCACCAGCACCGGCTGCTTCTCGTTGATCAGGCCGTTGGCGACGTACTTCTCGAGGTAGGACTCCAGCGCGCCCTCGTCGTACACGATCTCCATGCCGCGGCCGCCCAGGACGTACGACGGCCGCACCAGCACCGGGTAGCCGATCTCCTCGGCGATCTCGCGGGCCTGGCCGAAGGTCGTCGCCGTGCCGTGCTTGGGGGCGGGCAGGCCGGCCTCGTGCAGGACCCGGCCGAACGCGCCCCGCTCCTCGGCCAGGTCGATCGCGGCCGGCGAGGTGCCGACGATCTTCACGCCGGCCTCCTCGAGTCCGCGGGCCAGGCCGAGAGGGGTCTGTCCCCCGAGCTGGCAGATGACCCCGGCGATCGGGCCGGCGGCGCGCTCGGCGTCGACGATCTCGAGGACGTCCTCGAGGGTGAGCGGCTCGAAGTAGAGCCGGTCGGAGGTGTCGTAGTCGGTCGAGACGGTCTCGGGGTTGCAGTTGACCATGATCGTCTCGTAGCCGGCCTCGCTCAGCGCCATGCTGGCGTGCACGCACGAGTAGTCGAACTCGATGCCCTGGCCGATGCGGTTCGGGCCCGAGCCGAGGATGATCACCGCTTCCTTCTCGCGCGGGAGCACCTCGGACTCCTCGTCGTAGGACGAGTAGTAGTACGGCGTCTGGGCGGCGAACTCGGCGGCACAGGTGTCGACGGTCTTGAACACCGGGCGTACGCCGAGGGCGTGGCGCACTCCGCGGACCACGTCGGCACCCATGTTGCGGATCTTGCCGATCTGGGCGTCGGAGAAGCCGTGCCGCTTGGCCTTGCGCAGCAGGCTCGGCGTGAGACCGTCGGCGGCGGCGATCTCGCCGGCCACCTCGTTGATCAGCGCGAGCTGGTCGAGGAACCAGGGGTCGATCTTGGTGGACTCGAAGATCTCCTCGGGGGTGGCCTCGGCACGGATCGCGTCCATCACCTTGCGCAGGCGGCCGTCGTGGGGCACCCGGATCTCGTCGAGCAGCGCGGACTTGTCGAGGTCGACCCACTGGTGGCTCCAGTCGAAGACCGCGTCCTTGCTCTCGAGCGAGCGCAGCGCCTTCTGCAGGGCCTCGGTGAAGTTGCGGCCGATCGCCATCGCCTCCCCCACCGACTTCATGTGCGTGGTGAGCACCGGGTCGGCGCCGGGGAACTTCTCGAACGCGAACCGCGGCACCTTCACCACGACGTAGTCGAGGCTCGGCTCGAAGCTCGCCGGCGTCTCCTTGGTGATGTCGTTGGGGATCTCGTCGAGCGTGTAGCCGATGGCCACCTTGGCCGCGATCTTCGCGATCGGGAAGCCGGTCGCCTTCGAGGCCAGTGCGGAGGAACGCGAGACCCGAGGGTTCATCTCGATGACGATCAGGCGGCCGTCGGCCGGGTTGACGGCGTACTGGATGTTGCAGCCGCCGGTGTCGACGCCGACCGCGCGGATGATGCCGATCGCGAGGTCGCGCATCTTCTGGTACTCGCGGTCGGTGAGCGTCATCGCCGGCGCGACGGTGATCGAATCACCCGTGTGCACGCCCATCGGGTCGACGTTCTCGATCGAGCAGATGATCACCACGTTGTCGGCGGTGTCGCGCATGACCTCGAGCTCATACTCCTTCCAGCCGAGGATCGACTCCTCGAGGAGCACCTCGGTGGTCGGGCTGGCGGCCAGGCCGGAGCCGCCGATGCGGCGCAGGTCGGCCTCGTTGTAGGCCATGCCGGAGCCGGTGCCGCCCATCGTGAACGACGGACGCACCACCATCGGGTAGCCGAGCTCGTCGGCCGCCGCGAGCAGGTCGTCCATGGAGTGGCAGATGATCGACTTGGCGCTCTCGCCGCCCAGCTCGTCGACGATCTTCTTGAACACCTGGCGGTTCTCGCCGCGGTCGATGGCCTCGATGCTGGCGCCGATCAGCTCGACACCGTACTTCTCGAGGACGCCGTTGGCGTCGAGGGCGACCGCGCAGTTGAGGGCCGTCTGCCCACCGAGTGTGGCCAGCAGCGCGTCGGGGCGCTCCTTGGCGATCACCTTCTCGACGAACTCGGCCGTGATCGGCTCGACGTACGTCGCGTCGGCGAACTCGGGGTCGGTCATGATCGTGGCCGGGTTGGAGTTGACCAGGATCACCCGCAGGCCCTCGGCCTTGAGCACCCGGCAGGCCTGGGTGCCGGAGTAGTCGAACTCGCAGGCCTGGCCGATGATGATCGGCCCGGAGCCGATGACCAGGACCGACTTGATGTCTTCGCGCTTCGGCATCTCAGGCCTGCCCTTCCATGAGGTCGATGAACCGGTCGAAGAGGTACGCCGCATCGTGCGGGCCGGCGGCGGCCTCGGGGTGGTACTGCACCGAGAAGCTCTTCAGGTTGCCGGTGTCGTCGCGCAGCTCGAGGCCCTCGACGACGTCGTCGTTGAGGCAAACGTGGCTCACGGTGACGGTGCCGAAGTCGGTCTCGGTCGCCCTGTCGAGCGGGGCGTCGACAGCGAACCCGTGGTTGTGCGCGGTGACCTCGACCTTGTTCGTCGTACGGTCCATCACCGGCTGGTTGATGCCGCGGTGGCCGTACTTCAGCTTGTAGGTGCCGAAGCCGAGTGCGCGACCGAAGAGCTGGTTGCCGAAGCAGATGCCGAAGTAGGGCAGCCCGCGCTCGAGTGCGGTCCTGAGCAGCTCGACCTGACCGGTCGTGGCGGCCGGGTCGCCGGGGCCGTTGGAGAAGAAGAGGCCGTCGGGCTTGACGGCGAGCACGTCGTCGATGCTCGAGTTCGCCGGCAGCACGTGCACCTCGATGCCACGCTCAGCCATCATCCGCGGCGTGTTCGCCTTGATGCCGAGGTCGAGGGCGGCGACGGTGAACCGCTTGTCCCCGACCGCGGGTACGACGTACGCCTCGCTGGTCGAGACCTCGCCTGAGAGCTCGGCGCCGGCCATCTCGCCGGACGCGCGGACCTTCTCCAGGAGGGCCTCGACGCTGCCGCCGGTCGAGGAGATGCCGACCCGCATGGCGCCGCGCTCGCGCAGGTGTCGGGTCAGCGCACGGGTGTCGATGCCGGAGATGCCGACGACGCCCTGGTCGCGGAGCGCGTCGTCGAGCGAGCGCACCGAGCGCCAGTTCGACGGGACGCGGGCGGGGTCGCGGACCACGTAGCCCGACACCCAGATGCGCGAGGACTCGGGGTCCTCGTCGTTGACGCCGGTGTTGCCGACGTGCGGGGCGGTCATCACGACCACCTGGCGGTGGTACGACGGGTCAGTGAGCGTCTCCTGGTAGCCGGTCATGCCGGTGGAGAACACCGCCTCGCCGAACGTCTCGCCTTCGGCGCCGTAGGCCTCGCCATGGAAGACCCGGCCGTCCTCGAGCACCAGCACAGCCTCAGTCATACGAGCTTTCCTTCCAGGACGGTGGGCACTCCACGCAACAGGGTGGCGTGCACCGCACCGGTGAGGGTGCGGCCGTGCCACGGGTTGTTGCGGGAGAGGGAGACGGAGGCGTCGCGGTCGACGGTGACCTGGGCCTCGGGGTCGATCAGGGTGAGGTTCGCCGGGGCGCCGACCTGGAGGGCCTGGCCCTGGTCGGCGAGACCGGCGATGCGTGCGGGGTTGGCCGACATGACGCGGGCCACGCCGGCCCAGTCGAGCAGGTCGTTGCCGCGCATGACCGTGTTGACCACGCCGAGCGCGGTCTCCAGGCCGAGCATGCCGAAGGCCGCGTCGACGAAGGCGTGCTCCTTGTCGTGGCGGGCGTGCGGTGCGTGGTCGGTGGCCACCGCGTCGATCGTGCCGTCGGCCAGGGCGGCACGCAGCGCCTCGACGTCCTCGACCGGACGCAGCGGCGGGTTCACCTTGTACGTCGGGTCGTAGCCGGTGAGCAGGTCGGTGGTGAGCAGCAGGTGGTGCGGCGTGACCTCAGCGGTGACGTCGATGCCCTGGGCCCTGGCCCAGCGGATCACCTCGACGCTGCCCGCCGTACTCACATGGGCGACGTGGACGCGTGAGCCGGTGTGACGGGCCAGCATCACGTCTCGGGCGACGATGACCTCCTCGGCGATGCCGGGCCAGCCGGGCAGGCCGAGCTGGCCGGAGACCTCGCCCTCGTGGCAGCACGCGGACGCGCCGGCCAGTGAGGAGTCCTGGGAGTGCTGGCTGATCACGCCGCCGAACGCCTTGACGTATTCGAGGGCCCGGCGCATCACGCGGGCGTCGCCGACGCACTTGCCGTCGTCGGAGAAGACCCGCACGCGGGCCCGGCTGGTGGCCATCAGGCCGAGCTCGGCGAGCTCTTCCCCGGCCAGGCCGCGGGTGACCGCGCCCACCGGGTGTACGTCGACCAGCCCGGCCGCACGACCCAGGTCGAAGACCCGCTCGGCGTTCTCGGCGGTGTCGGTGACCGGGCTCGTGTTGGCCATCGCCAGCACCGCGGTGTAGCCGCCGACCGCAGCGGCAGCGGAGCCGGTGCGGATCGTCTCGGCGTCCTCGCGACCGGGCTCACGCAGGTGGGTGTGCAGGTCGACGAGCCCGGGCAGGGCGACCAGGCCGTCGGCCTCGATCACGCGGGCGCCCTTCTCGGAGACGGAGCCGATCTCGCGGATCACGCCGTCCTCGAGCAGCAGGTCGGTCGCCTGCTCCCCGAGCAGGGACGCGCCCTTGACGACGATCTTGTCGCCGGGGCTGGTGTGGGTGCTCATGCGGTTTCCTCTCCGGCGAGCAGGTGGTAGAGCACGGACATGCGCACCGCGACTCCGGCCGAGACCTGGTCGAGAACCAGCGACTGGGCGGCGTCGGCAGCGTCGGCGGCGATCTCGAGGCCGCGGTTCATCGGGCCGGGGTGCAGGATCGGGGTGTCCGGCTTGAGGGTGGCCAGTCGGTCACGGGTCAGCCCGTAGCGGACCGTGTATTCGCGGGCGGTCGGGAAGAACGCGCCGTTCATGCGCTCGCGCTGCACGCGCAGCATCATCACCGCGTCGGCGCCGGGCAGGACCTCGTCGAGGTCGTAGGACGTCGAGAAGCCGCTCGCCTTCGCCCAGGCGTCGATGCCACTGGGCATCAGGGTCGGTGGCGCCACGACGGTGACGTCGGCGCCGAGCTTGGTCAGGGCCAGCACGTTGCTGCGGAAGACCCGGCTGTGGGTGAGGTCTCCGACGATCGCGATGCGGCGACCCTCGAGGCTGCCCAGCTTCAGCTCGAGCGCGTAGGCGTCGAGAAGCGCCTGGGTGGGGTGCTCGTGGGTTCCGTCACCGGCGTTGATCACGACCGCGTCGACCCATTCGCTGACCTGCTGCGCCGACCCACTCGCGTGGTGGCGCATGACCAGCGCGTCGACGCCCATCGCGCAGACGGTGAGCACGGTGTCGCGCAGGCTCTCGCCCTTCGACGTGGAGGAGCCCTTGCCGGTGATGTTGATGGTGTCGGCCGAGAGCCACTTCCCGGCGATCTCGAAGCTCGACCGGGTGCGGGTGGAGTCCTCGAAGAACAGGTTGATCACCGTGCGGCCACGCAGGGCGGGCAGCTTCTTGACCTCGCGGTGCTGCACGTCGTGCATCTCGGCGGCGGTGTCGAAGATCATCCGCATCGCGTCGACGTCGAGGTCGTTGATGGACAGCAGGTGCTTCACGGCTTGGCTCCGATCTGGGAGATGCGGACCTCGTCGTGGCCGTCGATCTCGTCGAGGCGCACGCTGACCCGTTCGCTGCGGGCGCTGGGGAGGTTCTTGCCGACGTGGTCGGCCCGGATCGGCAGCTCACGGTGGCCGCGGTCGACCAGCACGGCGAGCCGGACCGTCGAGGGGCGGCCCAGGTCGTTGACCGCGTCGAGGGCCGAGCGGATGGTGCGGCCGGAGAACAGCACGTCGTCGACCAGCACGACGGTGCGACCGTCGATGCCGCCGGCCGGCACCACGGTCTTCTGCGGTCCGCGGGTGGGGTGCGAGCGCAGGTCGTCGCGGTACATAGTGACGTCGAGCGAGCCGACCGCGATCGGCGTGCCCTCGACGGACTCGATGCGCTCCGCGATCCGCCTGGCCAGCGGGACGCCGCGGGTGTGCAGGCCGAGGAGAACCAGGTCTTCGGGGCCCTTGTTGCGTTCGAGGATCTCGTGGCTGATGCGAGTCAGCGCCCGGGAGATGTCACGGGCATCGAGCACGATGTGACCCTCGGGAGTGGCGTCATCGCCGGGCTGGGTCGGGGCAGGCATGTGCTTGCCGGACCTCCTTCTCCGCCTCACGGGACGGCTCGTTAAAGGATGTCGAACGACCCGAACTCTAGCAGCCGATCGACCACGCCGCGGGCACCGGTCCAGCGTCGGCGCGACGTCATCGTGAGAGGTGCCGCGCCCGGGCCAGGGCGAAGAGGCCGTAGCTCGCGATGCCCAGGCCGACCGCCACCAGCAGCGGCGTACCGAACGGCTGGTGCAGGATCTCCCGCACGGCGCCGTCCACCCCACTGGAGTCCTTCGGCTCGTGCGTGATCGCCGCGTAGACGAACAGCGCGCCGACCAGCCCGACCACCAGCCCCTTGGACACGTAGCCGACCTTGCCGAGGAGCAGGTACGCCGATCCTGCGTTGCCACTGCGGCCCTCGTGTGCCAGGTGCTCGCGGTGCTTGTTGCTGAGACCCTTCCAGAGGTTGGCGACTCCGTAGCCGACGATCGCGAGCCCGATCGCGCCCACGAGGACCCGGCCCATCGGCAGGTCCATGATCCGTGCGGTGAGCACCTTGGTGCCTCCACTCGACGAGCTCTCCGTGGCCAGTCCGAACGCCTTCCACCCGAGGAATCCGTAAATTGCGGACTTGAGCAGGTCTGCGCCGCGTCCACGCCACAGGTCAGCGCCCTCCTCGTCGCGGTGCCCCACGAACAGGTCAAGCAGCCGCCACAGCACGAGCACGACCATGCCCACGGCGACCACCACGAGCAGGACGTCGCCGAACGGCTGCTCCGCGACCTCCTTGAGCGCGCCCTTGGTCGAGACAGAACCTCGCCGCTCGCCCAGTGCCAGCTGGACGATCAGCCAGGCGACGAGGAGGTACACGAGCCCGTAGACCACCAGCCCGAACCTCACCGCGTGGTCGACGGTGTCGCTGTTGTCGGCACGCCGACCGAGCTCGTCGGCCTTCTCCCCCAGGTCGTCGCCCTGATCTCCCATGGAGGAAGTACACCAGTGTTGGCGCGTGAGGTGCAGCCGAACGGATCAGGCCAGCTCCTGCACGGCCGTGGCGACCGCGCGGTGGAAGGTGGGGTAGGCGTAGTGCATCGATGCCAGGGTCGCGATCGGGACCCGTGCGTGCACGGCCGTGGTCAGCATCGAGAGCACCTCTCCCCCGCTGGGCCCGACCGCGGTGGCACCCACGAGCACGTCACCGTCCGCGACGAGCTTGATCAGGCCCTCGCCCTTGGCGATCCAGCCGCGAGTGCCGAGATCGGCGGAGAGACCGACGCGTACGTCGCCACGGCGCTCGCGGGCCTGGTGCTCGGTGAGGCCGACCGACCCGACTTCGGGGTCGGTGAACGTCACGCGTGAGACCGCGCGGTAGTCGGCGGCCGGACCGTCCTGGTCGAGGATGTCGCGCACCGCCACGTCGGCCTGGTACATCGACATGTGGGTGAAGGCGCCCTTCCCGGTGATGTCGCCGATCGCCCAGAGCCGCTCGCCGGCCCGCATCCGCTCGTCGGTCTCCAGGCTGCGCGCGGTCTCGTCGAGGCCGAGCGTGTCGAGCCCGATGCCGGCGAGGTTGGTGCGGCGACCCGCGGCGACCAGCAGCTGGTCCGTCTCGACGCTGTCGCCGTCGACCGTGAGGTGGAACCGCCCGTCGTGGCGCACCTGGTCGATCCGCACCCCGGTGCGCACGTGGACACCGTCCGCCTCCAGCGCCCGGGTGACCAGCGCCGACGCTTCGGGTTCTTCGGGGGCCAGGATCCGGTCGGCCACCTCGAGCAGGGTCACCTCGACGCCGAACCTGGCGAAGGCCTGGGTCAGCTCGACGCCGATGGCGCCACCACCGATGACGGCCATCGACGCCGGCAGCTCGGTGACCCGCACCGCTTCGCGGTTCGTCCAGTACGGCGACCCGGAGAGCCCGTCGATCGGCAGCACGGCCGGTTCGGTGCCGGTGTTGAGCACCACGCCGTGCGACGCGACGTACGTCGTGCCGTCGACCTCGACCCGGCCGGGTCCGGTGATCCGGGCCTCTCCCCTCACGAAGACCGCGCCGGCGGCCTCCAGCCGCTCGACGGCGACCTGGTCGTCCCAGTCGTCGGTGGCCTCGTCGCGGATCCGGTCGGCGACCACCGACCAGTCGGGGCGTACGTCGGCGGAACCGGCCAGTCCCTGGATCCGCCGGGCCTCGGCGAGCACGTCAGCCGCCCTGATCATCATCTTCGACGGGATGCAGCCGAAGTAGGGGCACTCACCGCCGACCAGTCTTCGGTCGATGCCGACCACCTTGAGTCCCGCCTTCGCGAGCTGGGTGGCCGCGGACTCGCCGCCCGGGCCGAGTCCGATCACGATCACGTCGACGTCCATGGCTCCACTCAAGTCGGTGACGGCCGCGATGTCCATGGCACCGGTGGTGCGTCATGCTGTCGGCATGGACAGCTTCGACCCGACCGACGTGTACGGCGTGCCCGAGACCGACCTCCCACCCGAGCTGGTCGGCACACTTCCCGGAAATTCCGCACCGGCTCCCTGGTCCGTCAGGGCCTCCGCCGTCGTGTGGTGGTCGAAGGCGACTCCCGCGGCGACGGCAGCGCTTCCCGCCTCGGTGCGAGAGCGGGGTAGGGCTGTCGCAGTCGTCGGCGGACTCGTGCGGTACGCCGACACCCCGGTCGGCACCTACGACGAGGTGTTCGGCGCCGTCGCTGTCCTGTTCGGGCGGGGACTCGGCCGACGCCTCGTGGCGACCATCCCGTTCATGGCGGTCGACTCCCCCAGCAGCCTGGTTGGCGGACGCGCCAACTGGTCGATCCCCAAGACCCTGGCCGACTTCTCCGGCGCCCCCGCCGACGGAACGCCGTTCACCGCGTCGAGCGCCACTGGCGCCGGTTGGCAGGTGTCGGCCACGGCCCGCGCGAAGGGGCCGCGGCTCCCTGTGGTCAGCAGGGCCCGCGTGGCCCAGGAGTTCCCGGACCACTCCCTTCGCGGGACCCGGCTCAAGGCGCGTGGCCGGATGCGGCTGTCCAGGGTCGAGGCCGACGTGTCATCCGTCGGCGAGCTGCCCGGGTGGCTGCCGTCGGGCCGTCACCCCGGCGCGCTGCTGGACGACGTCCGCTTCTCCCTGGACGTCCCCCGCCCGATGTGACCCCGCCCGGCTCGACCTCAGGCCAGCGCGGGCGCCTCGATCAGCAGCTCCACGTTGCGTGCGTCAGTGGCGCCACGACGGTCCTGGGACCGCTCCTGCCAGTCGTTGGCGCTGAGCTCACGGGCCAGCCCGGCCAGCGCGACCGGGTCGTGCAGACGACTGCCGTACGCCGCCGGGCCGGCGTGGTCGAGCATCGTGCTGAAGATCGAGAGCGATCCGTCGAGGTTGTCGACGATCTCGACAAGTCTTGACTGCTGCGGGAAGTCGGCGTGCGACGCGGTGTTGATCTCCCAGAACGCACCCGGCAGACCTTCCTGACGGCGTGCCCACACCTGGTTGCGGTGGGTGTGGCCGTTGATCCATGCGATGACCTGCGGATGCCCGAGCAACAGCGTGACGACCTCGGGCCCGAGAACCCGAGGTGTCACCTCTCCCCCCGCGGCCACCAGCGGATTGGTCATCGTGTCGCTGGTGTGATGGCTCGAGATGACGACGAGGCGGTCCCGCGAGGCGGCCAGCTGGGCCGCCAACCAGTCGAACTGTGGCCGGTCGAGGGAGCCGTCGGAGTAGCCGTTCTGGTTCACGGTGTCGAGCACCAGGAAGCGCACCGGTCCCTGGTCGAACGCGTAGTAGGCCGTGTCCTGGGCCCGGTTCTGCTCGGTGAAGCCGTGGCCCACCGGGAAGCCGGTGGTGGTGAAGTGTTCGTCCACGACCTCGCCCCGGTTCAGGATCCGGCGTTCCGGGTCGGGCGTCACCGCCCGCACGAACGGCGTCAGGGCCAGGCCCTGCAGGAAGCCCTGGTAGTCCTGCCCGAGCAGACGCATCAGGTCGGCCAAGGAGACTCCGAGTGGCGGTGAGATCAGCTTCAGGCCGCCCGTGGCGACCGCACTCATGGCGAGTCCCAGGCTGCCCGGCGGGAAGTTCCCCTGCACCAGGCCGTCGTGGTTGCCGAACGCGGAGTACCACGGGATGCCCAGGCCCTGCGCCACGAAGGGTGTTCGCGCTGCGGCGAGCAAGCCGGGGACCGACGGGAAGCCGTACAGCCGGCGGGGTTGGTCGGCCTGGGTGAGTGGCGGGTTGCCGTCGGGATGCCAGTAGTGGACGTCGTAGTGGAGGCGGTCGTTGTCGGCCACGCCTTCCCACCGGGTCAGGTCGCCGGAGTCGGGGGTCACCGTGGTCCCACCGCTGAGCAGGTCGATGTTCCAGCGGACCTCGTTGCGCTGGGCGTTGTCGGAGTTGTCGCCGGTCTGCAGGGCGAAGGCGAGCGGCGCGCCGGTGACCGGCCCGACCCCGACGTCGTTGACCGCGCGCACCATCGACTCCGCGACGTGGGCGCTGAGCATCTCCTGCGGTCGGTACGCCGAGGAGGCCAGTCCCGTCGTCGGGTCGCCGGGCTTGTCCTGGTCGTCGAAGCGGTCGAGCCACTCCAGGCGCATCGGCGACTGGGCGTCGACCACGTGGAGGTCGGTGAGGTGGGCGAAGGCCAGGAGTCCCCGGCGCCGACCGTCGCGCCCGACGCTCGCCGGCCTACCCAGGTCGGTGCGCACGACGTGCGGCTCCCCCGGCCCGTGGACGACCTGCCGGTACCCGCCACCACCGGCCGGACCGCGCAGCAAGGTGCGCTCGAGGGTCGTACCGGCCGCCGCGATCGGCACGCCCGGAGCCGCACGTGCGGGGTCGACGACGAGGCCGGCACCGCCCAAGGAGGCGACCGCACCCACGGCCAGTCCGGATCTCAGCAGGTCACGACGGGAGATCTCCACGAGCCGCTCAACGAGCCGGCGTGTCCCAGGTCACGCTGGACGCCATCCGAAGTAGCGCCGCAGCGTCCGGTTCCAGCGGTTGGCCGGCAGCCGCGGGTCGACGGCGGCCATCCCGACGCAGTACTTGCTGATCGGCACCGGTCGGTGCCCGAGCCGCCACAGCAACCGGTCGGCCGGCCCGGCCCCGCGCAGGGACTTGGTCTCGACCAGCACGTGGTCGGTCATCTCGACCACGGTGCCGGCCCAGTCGCTCAGGCGGAGGCCGGCGTCGCACGTCATCCGGAAGCCGGCGTCCGCGTCGACCAGGGTGGCCCGATGGTAGGTGGTCGTGAGCACCGGCCCCAGCCCGCACGCCGGGACGTCGATGCGTGCGTCCACGAACGCGAGGCCCGCCGGGTCGAGGCTGTCGCGCTGCGCCGCGGTCGTGGCCAGTCGGTCCTTGACGGTCTCCTCCCGGCCGCCCTCGGTCTTCACCTCGAGCACGGTGCCCCCCGAGTCGAGATAGCTGCGGGTGCGCACCTTGAACTTGCGGCGGCGACCGGTGGCCGCACGGCGGTAGGAGTCCAGCCCGGCGGTGTCGAAGTAGACCGACTCGTAGCGGAAGTCGCGCAGCCCGTCGATCTCCAGCACGCGACAGGTCCCGACCAGCCCGTGCATCAGGGCCGCGAAGGCGTCCGGAGGGATCAGGTACTTCCGGTCCACCCGGGTCTGCAGCGAGGCCGCCTCCACCACCTCGGCCAGGGTGATCGGGGCGAAGGCACCGACCCCGACCCGCTGGGCAACGGCTGCGGGTCCCCGGTTCATCGCACGCCCGGCCGCTGGTCGCGCAGGGCCGTGGCGGGGTACGGCGTCGACTCCGGCTCGAGGCGGTCGTGCTCGGGCTGGTCGTCCCGCCCGGCGTCGAGCGGTCGGCGTTGCGGGTGCACGCGGTAGCGGACGTCGACGACCGTGACGTCACGCACCAGGTCGGTCTCGGTGACGATGAACCGCTGGATCTCCGCCCCGAGCAGCTCGCCGAGCCGGGCGACCAGGACGCGTTCGTCGGTGATGGCGCGGTCCAGGGTCAGCTCCTGCTGGCGGTTGTGCACGTGCATCCGCGGGTGGTCGGCGACGTACATGACCGCGACCAACAGGGCACCGACCAGCGGTGCCACCCACACCGGGTCGGGGCGCAGCCCGCAGATCAGTCCCAGCGCGAGGGAGGCGAAGTAGTAGCCGACCTCCTCCTGGGTCAACGCCGAGGAACGGAGTCTGATGATCGACAGAACGCCGAACAGCCCGAGCCCGAGACCCGCCGCCACGGTCGAGGTGGCCAGCACCATGGCCACGGCCATCACACCGACGTTGAGGGCGGTGTAGGCGATCAGCATGTCCCGGCGACGGTGTCGCCGGAAGTAGATGCCGTGTGCCAGGACGGCGATGGCCGCGACGTCGAACGCCAGGATCAGGACGGTGTTCATGAACTGTTCTCCTCCGAGTAGTGAGGAGAACAGGTTCACGGCCGCTCATGAGCCGCAGGTGAAGGCCCGGTGAGAGCCTTCACATCTTCGCGGATCAGGCCTTGGTGCGCTGGATGGTGCCGAGGATTCCGTTGACGTAGCCGGGCGACTCGTCGGTGGAGAGGTCACGCACGAGGTTGACCGCCTCGGAGACCGCCACGGCGTCGGGGACGTCGTCGGCGTACAGCAGCTCCCACGTGCCGATGCGCAGGACGTTGCGGTCGACCGCCGGCATCCGGTCGAGGGTCCAGCCCTCGGCCGCACCCGAGAGCAGCGCGTCGATCTCTTCCTGGTGCTCGACCACGCCGCGCACCAGCGTGGCGGTGTAGTCGTTCGTCGGTCCCTCGCCGTCGGCGATCGACCGGTCGAGTGCGATCACGGGACCCTCGTTGCGCAGTTCGCTGGCGAACAGGACGTCGAGGGCGCGCTTGCGGGCCTTGGTGCGGGCGCTCAAGACTTGACGCGACCGAGGTACGACGAGTCGCGGGTGTCGACCTTGACCTTCTCGCCCGAGCTGATGAACAGCGGGACCTGGATCTCGTGGCCGGTCTCGAGGGTGGCCGGCTTGGTGCCACCGGTGGAACGGTCGCCCTGGAGGCCGGGGTCGGTCTGGCTGATCAGCAGCTCGACCGAGGCGGGCAACTCGACGAAGAGCACCCGACCCTCGTTGGTCGCCACGATGGCTTCCTGGTTCTCGAGCATGAAGTTCGCGGCGTCACCGACGATCTCGGGGGTCACCTCGAGCTGGTCGTAGGTGGAGGTGTCCATGAAGACGTAGGACGTGCCGTCGTTGTAGAGGTACTGCATGGTGCGCTTGTCAACGTTGGCGGTCTCGACCTTGGTGCCGGCGTTGAAGGTCTTGTCGACGTTCTTGCCCGACTCGACGTTCTTGAGCTTGGTGCGCACGAAGGCCGGGCCCTTGCCGGGCTTGACGTGCTGGAACTCGACGACGGTCCAGAGCTGGCCCTCGAGCTTGAGAACCATGCCGTTCTTCAGGTCGTTCGTTGTTGCCATGCGCGCGTGAGCCTCTTCGAGTCGGGGGTGTCGGAGTCGCCCGCGCCGGAGGCCAGCGGGCAGCAGCCGCCAATTCTATACGTCCCACGGCCCGTAGCCGCCAATCTCGTCGTCCTCCCGGGACCAGACCTCCGGTTCCACGTCCGTGATCCCACCGGCACCGGGACCTGACAAATCGGACCGCCGAGGGATAGCGTGCGCTCCTTGAGGCACTTTGTCCGCACAGCGGACACCCCCGAACCATGAGGTGAGTATGACTCGGCATACGTCCCCGGGCCGCAGGCTGCCCGCTGAGGTCGCGATCCATCGCGTCGACGCCGGCCGGCATCGTCTCCCCCGGGTCTTCGGCACCGCTCACCTGGTGATGCTCGGCCTCGGTGTGATGATCGGCGCCGGCATCTTCGGCCTGGCCGGCCAGCAGGCCGCGACCGCGGCCGGACCGGCGGTGATCATCTCGTTCGGCATCGCCTCGCTGGTCTGCCTGCTCGCGGCGTTCAGCTACGCCGAGCTCTCCTCGACCATCCCGGCAGCCGGCAGCGTCTACACCTTCAGCTACGTCGCCATCGGTGAGGTCTGGGCGTGGCTGGTGGGCTGGGCCCTGGTCCTGGAGCTCGTGGTCGCTGCGGCGTTGGTCGGTCGCTTCTGGGCGACGTACTTCGTGGCCACCCTGGACGGGTTCGGCCTCGAGATCCCCGCCTGGCTGGGTGAGCACGCGTCGGCCGACACCGGCACCAACTGGGTGGCGTTCGTCGCGGTCGCCGTGATCGGCCTGCTGGTGGTCACTGGCACCAAGCTCTCCGCCCGGGTGCTGACCTGGGTCGTGGCCGCCAAGCTCGCGGTGATCGGCTTCGTGATCGCGGTCGGCGCGGCGTACGTCACTCCCGGCAACTACACCCCGTTCGTCCCCCAGGGCCGCGAGGCCGAGGCCACCGACGGGCCACGCACCGTGTTGCAGATGCTGGTCGGTTCCACCGAGCAGTTCGGGGCGGTCGGCGTGTTCAGTGCCGCCGGCGTGATCGTGTTCGCCTACATCGGCTTCGACCTGATCGCGACTGCCGCCGAGGACGCGCACGAGCCGCGGCGCAGCATCCCCCGCAGCATGATGATCTCGCTGGCGATCGTCACCCTGCTCTACGTGGCGATGGCTGTCGTCCTGGTCGGGCTGCGACCCTCGGCCGAGCTCGGCTCGCCGGCGCCCGTCTCTGATGCTCTCGAGGCGGTCGGTGTGGGATGGGCCGCCCAGGTGGTCAACCTCGGTGCCCTGCTTGCGCTGACCACCGTGATCATGGTGGTGCTGATCGCCCAGAGCCGGGTGCTGTTCGCGATGGGCCGCGACGGCCTGCTCCCGCCGTCACTCGGCCGGGTCAGCCCGACCTTCCTGGCCCCCAGCACCGCTGCCCTGGTCGCCGGCTCGATCGCCGCCGTGCTCGCGCTGTGGCCGGGGCTCTTCCAGCTCGAGCAGCTGCTGGTGATCGGCGCCCTCTTCTCGTTCCTGTTCTGCGCCCTGGCGGTGATCGTGCTGCGGCGCACGCAGCCCGACCTCGAGCGTGGGTTCCGGGTGCCGATGATGCCCCTGCTGCCGGTGCTGTCCGCGACCGCCACCGGCTGGCTGATGCTCAACCTGACCGGCGAGACCTGGCGCAACTTCGCGATCTGGATGGCCGGCGGCCTGGTGCTGTACGTGGCGTACGGCCGCCGGCACAGCCACCTGGCCGCCGCCACTGAACCCCGTCCTCTGCAGGGGTCCCACCGGCGCTGACCCGGCGTCCGGGTCGAGGCGTCAACCGAGCTGCCACACCACCTGCACCCGCACCGCCAGCTCGTCCTCGCCGGCCCGGATCGGCACCTTCGCGGCCAGGTCGCTGGCGGCCATCCGGTAGGACTGCATGTCCAGCAGCTCGGTGCTCGGGGTGCTGGTGGACACCTCCTTGAGGGTCACCACGTCGCCGAGGTCCTGCCCGGCCGCGTCGGCGTACTCCTCCGCCTTCGCGGTGGCCTGCTCGACGGCGGCCTTGCGGGCCTCGGCCAGCACGGCCTCCCGGTCGGAGACCTCGAGGTCGATGTTGCTGACCCGCACACGGTTGCCGCCGGCATCGACGGCCGCGGTGATCGCCTTGCCGCCCTCCTTCAGCTCCGGCACCCGGATCCGCGCCTTCTGGTTGACCCGGTAGCCCTTGAACACCGGGCTCCCGTAGCTCGGGTAGTCGTACTCCCGGTTCATCGAGAGGCCGGTGGTCTGCATGTCCTTCGCGGTCACGCCGTGTTCCTCGAGCCGGCCGAGCACCGCCTTCATCGTGGTGCTCGCCTCGGCCAGCGCCGTCTCCAGGTCGGGGTCGAGGTGGCTCACCGAGACCGTGAACGAGATCTGGTCCGGCACGGCGGTCGCCGTGCCCGTGCCGACCATGGTCATCTGTCGTTGCGTCGCCGCGCCGTCACCCTCGTCGGCGCGCGCGGTCGTCCCCGGCGAGTCGCCGGCCCCGCCGAGCAGGTACGCCGTCACCAGTGCGAGCAGCACCAGGCCTGCAAGCAGGATCCCCTTGACGCTCAGCGTCACTGACTTGTCCATCGTGCTCTCCTCGTCCTCCGCGGCCGGACGGCCGAACCTTGGACGAGCAGCGCTCGGGAACGGTTCCCTCAGCTCGGCGCGAGCAGCTCGAGGGCTTCGCGGTAGCCGTCGATCCCACGGCCGGCGATGACCCGCACCGCATGGGGCGTCACGACGGAGGTGTGGCGGAACTCCTCCGGGCGCTGCGACGGGTCGGAGATGTGCACCTCGACCAGCGGCGCAGTCAGCTGCGCACAGGCGTCGAAGAGCGCCCACGAGTAGTGCGTCCAAGCGGCCGCGTTGAGCACCACCGGCGTCGCCTCGTCAGCGGCGGTGTTGAGCCAGTCGAGCAGCTCGCCCTCGTGGTTGGTCTGGCGCACCTCGACGTCCAGCCCCAGCTCGGTGCCCCACTGCACGCACAGGTCCGACAGCTCGGCGTACGTCGTGTGGCCGTAGATCTCGGGCTGGCGCTTGCCGAGCCGGCCCAGGTTGGGCCCGTTGAGCACGAGGACCCGGGTCACTGCACGCCTCCGGTCATCACGTCGTACGCCGCGCGCAGGTCGGCCTCCGACGGACCGGCGAGGACGCGCGGTTTCGCAAGCTCGTCGAGCACGACGAACCGGAGCTGCGAGCCGCGCGACTTCTTGTCGACCTTCATCGCATCGTGCAGCTCGTCGAACCCGGCGCCGGACCACGAGGTCGGCAGTCCGACCAGGCCGAACGTGGCGGCGTGGCGGTCGGCGAGATCGTCGGCGAGCACACCCGCGCGACGCGCCAGCTCGGCGACGTAGACGCAGCCGATGGCCACGGCCTCGCCGTGCCGGATCTCGTAGTCGGTGGCCCGCTCGATGGCGTGCGCCATGGTGTGGCCGTAGTTGAGCGCCTCGCGACCGGGGTGCCCCTCGACGCCGCCGGTCTCCTTGAGGTCGGCGACCACCACGTCGATCTTCACCTGGATGGCGCGGGTGATCAGCTCACGCAGCACCGGCGATGCCGGGTCCTGGGCCGCAGCCGGGTCGTCCTCGACGAGGCGCAGGATCTCGGGGTCGGCGATGAAGCCGCACTTGATGACCTCACCGAGGCCGGCCCGCAGCTCCTGGGCAGGCAGGGTGGCCAGGAGCGACAGGTCGCAGAGCACTCCCGCGGGCTCGTGGAAGGCGCCGACCAGGTTCTTCCCGGCGCCGGTGTTGATGCCGGTCTTGCCACCGACCGCGGCGTCGACCATGCCGAGCAGCGTGGTCGGCACGTGCACGACCTTGACGCCGCGCAACCAGCTGGCGGCCACGAAGCCACCCAGGTCGGTGGTCGCGCCACCTCCCACCGTGACCACGGCGTCGGAGCGGGTGAAGCCGCGCTCCCCCAGTGCCTCCCAGCAGTCGTTGGCGACCGAGGCGGTCTTGGCGTTCTCGCCGTCGGGCAGGCCGAGCGCGAGCACGTCGTACTCCTCGACCAGCGCGCGCAGCACCGGCTCGGCCAGCTCACCGAGCTCACCGGGGAAGAGGAGCGCCACCCGCTCGACACCTTCGCCGATCAGGCCGGGCAGGCGGTCGATGAGGTCGTGCCCGATGACGACGTCGTACGGCGAAGCACCGCCGACGTGCAGGACGGTGGGCTCACTCATGACTGTTCCTCGATTCGGGTGACGATCTCGTCCGCGATCTCGTCGGGGGTGCGTCCGTCCGTGTCGACGGCGAAGGTCGCGGCGGCCTCGTAGACCGGTGTGCGCTCGTCGAGCAGGGCCTTGATCCGGCTGCGCACGTTGCCGAGCAGCAACGGTCGCGACGTGCCAAGCCCGACCCGCTTGACGGCGTCGGCCAGTCCGACGCGCAGGAAGACGACGGTGTGTCCGGCCAGCGCCGCGCGGGTCTGCTCGTCGACGACGGCGCCTCCGCCCAGTGCGAGGACACCGTCGTGCTCCTCGAGTGCCCGCTTCACGGCGGCGCGTTCGAGGGCGCGGAAGTGCGCCTCTCCCGACTCCACGAAGATGTCCGAGATGGCCCGGCCCTCGGCGACCTCGACGTCGTGGTCGGTGTCGCGAGACGACACGCCCCAGTGCCGGGCCAGCCGGCCGGCCACCGTGGTCTTGCCCGACCCCATCGGGCCGATCAGGACGACGCGCGGTCGGTGATCGGCTTGCGGTCGGTGATCGAGCTTGTCGAGATTCACTTGAAGGCGATGGCGTCGAGGTAGGACGCACAGTTGCGCGCGGTCTCGGCGACCGAGTCGCCGCCGAACTTCTCGATCACGGCGTCGGCCACGACCAGCGCGACCATGGCCTCGGCGACGATGCCGGCGGCCGGCACGGCACAGACGTCGGAGCGCTGGTGGTGGGCCACCGCCTCTTCGCCGGTGGCAACGTCGATGGTCTTGAGGGCCCGCGGCACCGTGGCGATCGGCTTCATCGCCGCCCGGACCCGCAGGATCTCCCCGGTGGTCATGCCGCCCTCGGTGCCGCCCGAGCGACCCGACGTACGCCGGATGCCCTCGGGTGACGGCACGATCTCGTCGTGGGCCTGCGAGCCGGGAACGGCGGCCAGGCCGAAGCCGTCACCGACCTCGACACCCTTGATCGCCTGGATGCCCATCAGGGCACCGGCCAGGCGCGAGTCGAGGCGACGGTCCCAGTGCACGTGCGAGCCGAGGCCCGGCGGAAGTCCGTGGACGACCACCTCGACGACGCCGCCGAGGGTGTCGCCGTCCTTGTGGGCCTGGTCGATCGCCGCAACCATCTGCTTGCTGGCATCGGGGTCGAGGCAGCGCACCTCGTCCGCGTCGAGCCGTTCGACGTCCTCAGGGCTGGGCACGCTGCCGTAGGGCGCGGCCACTCCCCCGAGCTCGACGACGTGGGAGACGATGCGCGCACCAATGGTCTGCTCGATGAAGTTGCTGGCCACCCGACCGAGCGCCACCCGGGCGGCGGTCTCGCGGGCGGAGGCGCGCTCGAGGATCGGGCGGGCCTCGTCGAAGCCGTACTTCTGCATGCCGGCCAGGTCGGCATGGCCGGGACGCGGCCGGGTGAGCGGCGCGTTGCGGGCCAGGCTGTCCAAGATCTCGGGGTCGACCGGGTCGGCCGACATGACCTGCTCCCACTTGGGCCACTCGGTGTTGCCGACCTGGATCGCGACCGGTCCGCCCTGGGTCTTGCCGTGCCGGACGCCGCCGATGATGGTGACCTGGTCCTGCTCGAACTTCATGCGGGCGCCGCGGCCGTAGCCGAGTCGGCGCCGGGCCAACGCGTCGGCGATGTCGGTCGAGGTCACCTCCACATGGGCAGGGAGGCCTTCGAGGATCGCGACAAGGGACGGGCCGTGGGATTCGCCCGCAGTGAGCCAACGCAGCATGGGTGCAGTCTTTCACGCGCCCCGCGCGCGCTCGTCAGCCCTGCCGGTCGGCGAGATAGCCGCCGATGTCGGCGCCCCACAGCACGCCGACCACCGCGCCCACCAACATGAACGGACCGAACGGGAAGGTGCGGTCGCTGGTGATCCGCAGCACTCGCAGCGGGATCCAGCCGACCACGCCGATCACGAACCCGGCGTAGGTGCCGACGGCGAACTCCGCCCAGCCGAGGTAGGCCAGCGCCATGCCGAGGATGCCGGACAGGCGTACGTCGCCGTAGCCCATGCCGGGCGTGAACCGCCACAGGAACCAGTAGACGAAGCCGGCGACGAGCCAGCCGATCCCGGCACGGATCAACGCGTCGGCGTCACCCTGGGCGAGGGCGCAGACCAGCAGCAGCACGGCGGTCAGCAGGTAGGTGGGTCCGACGATCAGCTTCGGCAGCAGGCGGGTCCGCAGGTCGACCCACGCCAGCGCGACGCCGATCGGCACCAGCGGCACGAGGTAGAGCAGCGGCCAGTCCCACCCGATTCGTGCGCCGATGAGGCCGGCGACGAGCGCGGACCAGCCCGCGGTCCACGTCGCCATGTGTGGTGCAGCAGCCAGGTCGGCGTACAACGGCTTGGGTTCCTCGGGCTCGGCCCTGGTCTCCCCGCCCGCGTCGTCGTGCGCCTCACCGTCGGTTTCTTCCTCGGCGAACGGGACGGGTTCGGGCAGCCTCGCCACGACGCGTGGAACGAACCATCCGGTGATCGCTCCGAGGACGACACAGACGATCACCGTGTCGAGATGTGCTGCCCAGTCCATGGCTGGTCACCCTACGGCCTCCCGTCGTGTCGACAGGCTCGACACCGAGAACTGCACTGCGCCTGCCACACGGAGATCAGGCGGCGTCGTCGATGAGCTCGTAGTCCGAGAGCAGGTCGCTCGGGTCCTGCGGTTCGACGACAACCAGATGGCGTGGCGGGTCGGCCCAGCCGGGTAGGGGTGGTGCGGTGGAGACGTAGGTGTGCCCGGTCGGTGTGGTGGTGGTGACTTGATGTCGCCCGTGGGGTGGGTGGTGGCCGGACGCGGTCCAGCCGGGTGCTTGTTTGGCGTAGTTGCAGCCCTCGCACAGTCCTTGGAGGTCTTCCTCGACCGTCTGCCCGCCGTTGGCGATGCCGGTGGCGTGGTCGATGTGTCTGATGGGTGCGTCGCAGTACAGGGTGCGGCAGATGCCGCCGTCGCGGGTGCGGATGAGGGTGGCGAGTCCGTGGGGGACGATCCGGGCCCTCGAGTCCATGGCGGTGAGGCCGCCGTGGGGTGAGGCGTAGACCTTGCGTAGCCAGGTCTGGATTTCGTGTTCGAGTGCGGTGGCGACCAGGTGGCGGGCCAGGTCGGCGGGGATGGTGCCGTGCCCGTCGAGGTTCGCCGGGTCGTGACTGGTGCCGAGGAGGGTCTGGTCGGAGACGACGAGGTTGATCATCACCGGCACCGCCGGGGCCTGGGTCTTGCCGGTGACACGTTCCACGAGGGTGTCGGCCATGATCTGCGCCCGGGAGCGTTCGTCACCACCGGCGATCAGGGTGTCGGCGGCCTTCTTCAACGCCGCATAGACCTGCACGCCTTGTCCGACCGGGAGGTGCCCGGTGAGGTAGGTCATCGTGTCCGGTGCCGGACGGATGGTGACCCGGCGGTCCTTCTCCGCCTTCGCCCGCCGGTGGGCCACCGAGGCGGGGTCGAGCTTCGCGGCCATTTTGCGGGCCTGGTCACCGACCCCATTTGGTGACCCGGCGGTCCTTCTCCGCCTTCGCCCGCCGGTGGGCCACCGAGGCGGGGTCGAGCTTCGCGGCCATTTTGCGGGCCTGGTCACCGACCTGTCTCTCCGACAGCTTCGCGACCGTCTCGAGGTCGCCGGCGATCTCCTTGTCCACCTTCGCGCGGTCATCAACCTCCAGGCAGGCGGTCTCCTTGGCCAGCAGGGTGGCGGCCCATTCGGTGATCCGTCCGGCCCGGAACGCCGCCCGGGTGTGCGGCAACTCCTTGCGCAGGAGCTTGGCGAGGCCGAGGTGACGCTTCCCGCGGTACGGCGACTCCCGGCGGGCGACGGCGAGTTGTTCGAGAATGCCACACCCCTGGCGGCGCTTCCCGACCCCGGAGGCGGCGGCCTTGGCACGCATCGACTCGTCGAAGTCGACCGACAGTTCGGCCTGCGCGGCGGCGATGGCCGACTTCAGGGTCTCGAGGGCGCCGATGACGTCGATGCGGGCGTCGTCGTCGCTCACCGCCTCGGAGACGTTCAGCAAGGCTTCTGTCCAGGCGGTCACTGTCGAGGCGTCCAGCACCACTCCAGGGGCCGCGGTGGGCTCCTGGGGCGGGGTGACTTCGGATCCTTCTGGGGCGGGGTGACTTCGGATCCTTGGGCATGCTGCCCGCGGGCCGAGTCGCTGGCCTCCCGGAGCAGGGGAGCGACAAGATCGCCTCGGAGGTCTCACTGACGCCTCGGAGACGTTCAGCAAGGCTTCTGTCCAGGCGGTCACTGTCGAGGCGTCCAGCACCACTCCAGGGGCCGCGGTGGGCTCCTGGGGCGGGGTGACTTCCGACGCTTCGAACATGTGTTCGAGTCTATCGAGTTTCGTCAACCCTGGCAAGGGATTCTCGACATCTGTGGACAAGAAATCAGGCCGTCGGGAACCGGCCATCGCGGGCCGCTGGGCACCCACAGCACGACGCCTGACGAGCGGACGATGGCGTGGTTCGCCGCGCTCCCCCTCGCCCTTGACGGCATCCGGATCGACCACTACCTGCGCCGCTTCATGCAGCACGGCATCCGGCAGGGCCATCACGAAGCCGACTCTCGACCTTGCCCCAACGGGAAGGCCCAACCTCTGTTTCACCGGTGACCGACACCGGGAGGATGGTGACCATGACGCTCATGACGATCGGCGACTTCGCCCGCGCTGCGGGACTGACGCCCAAGGCGTTGAGGCTGTACGACGACCTCGGCCTGCTGTGTCCGGCCGAGGTGGACCCGCACTCGGGGTACCGCAGGTACGCTCCGGCGCAGCTCGAACGGGCCCGTCTGGTGGCGACGCTCAGGATCCTGGGGATGCCACTGTCGCGGATCAAGAACGTCGTCAACGGCTCGAGCGCTGCGGCGGCTCGGGAGATCGAGGCGTACTGGCGCCAGATCGAGGCCGACACCGCGACTCGGCGCGGCATCGTCACCACTCTCGTCCATCAGTTGAGGAACGAGGCACACGAAATGACCACAGCCACCAGGACCTTGCACGCCGAACACGGCTCCAGTCACCGCCAGGGGCGACGCGACGCACAGCAGGACGCGCTCCTCGTCACCACCGGCCTGATCGCCGTCGCCGACGGCTTCGGTGACCGCGACGACGTGGCCGCGGCCGCCCTGGCCGCCTTTGCGGAGAGCGGGCTCGCCGGGGCGATCTCCGAGATCGCCCCGGACGTCAGCGCAGCCCTGCCTGAGCTGCCGGCCTCCGGTACGACGCTCACCGCCGTCGCGTTCACGGGTGGGAGCGCGCAGGTCACGCACATCGGCGATGGCCGGGTCTGGCTCGTGCGCGATGGGGAGGTCCGGCAGGTCACCCACGACCACACGGTCGTGGCGGCGCTGATCGAGGCCGGTGAGCTGACCGCGGACGAGGCCCGCGCACACGAGCACCGCAACCTGCTCAACCGGGCGTTGGCGCCCGGTGTGGTGGCCGACGAGATCGTGCTCGACCTTCACGAGGGCGACCGGCTCGTGCTGACCACTGACGGGGTCCACTCCCACATCGACGATCTCGGCCGCCTGCTCACGCTCGACGGAACCCCGCAGGAGGTGGCCGACGCAGTCGCGACGGCCGTCGCCGAGGCAGGCGAGCCCGACAACCACACGATCGTCGTGGTCGACCTGGGCCGTGCAGCCTGAGGTCTGGGCCACGAAACGTGCAGTGGTCAGACCGGATCGGTGAACGAGATCGGCTTGCCGGTGGCCCGGGCATGGGCGATCTCCCTGCTCGTGGACTCGCCGACATACCCGCCCGGGTTGACGACCAGAACCCGGTCAGCCAGGTCGATCTTGCGCAGGTGAAGGGCATCCAGCGCGGTCTTCTGCTCGGGGGTGACCAACTCGTCAGCCTCACCTGGCGCGACGACGATGACACCGGCGAAGGTCAGGTCACGGTTTGCCGCACGCATCTCGTCCGCGAACCGGGTGGAGCCGCAGATGCAGACGATCTCAGGTCGGTCGGTCACGGCTCGACGGCTTCCTCTGGCAACCCGATCTGGTCTGACTGCTCCAGTGCCGCGAGCCCTGCCGTGCGCATGACCTCGACCGCCACCGACTGCCCGGTGAACATCTCGAACTGCAGGGCTGCCTGGTGCACGAGCAGGTCGAGCCCGCCGACCAGCGGCCGGTCGGCGGCCGCGCTGGCCAGCGGCGTCGGCCACGGGTCGTACAACGCCTCGAAGACGACGGGTACGTCGCCGCAACGGCGCACCAGGTCGACGGTCTGGGCCCCGGCCGGGATGGTCGAGGCGACCACGTCACCCGTGACTGCCGCGGTGGCGAGGTCCCCCACCTCCACCTGCGGGGACGAGGGCAGCGAGCTCAGCACCTCGAGGGTCTCGGCGGCACGGTCCGCGGAGCGCACCAGCACATCGATGTGGGTGGCACCCAGCTCGACCAGCGCCATGCCCAGCGAGGTGGCCGTGGCTCCCCCGCCCAGGATCGTCGCGCGCGACACCGCTCCGGCGTACTGCTCGCGGAGTGCGGCGATCGCCCCGGGGATGTCGGTGTTGTGCGCAGACGCCCGCCCGTCGCGGAACACCAGTGTGTTGGCTGCGTGCGCCACCCGCACCCGGTCACTGACCTCGTCGGCCAGTGGCAGCACCGCGCGCTTGAGCGGCATGGTCAGCGACAGCCCACGCCACGAATGGTCAAGCCCCGCGAGGAACTCCGGCAACGAGGACTCGTCGACCCGATGGGCGTCGTAGGACCAGTCGTCGAGGCCGCACGCGGCGTAGCCCGCCCGGTGCAGCACCGGCGAGAGCGAGTGCGCGATCGGGTCCCCGAGGACCCCACAACGCGGTCCCATCAACAGGCGTCCGAGGTCGTGCAGTATTCGCGGAACTCCGCCTTGTAGCGCAGGAACTCGTCGTACGTCGACGCGAACTTCGTCTCGCCGGTCTTGAGGTCGACCGTCACGTAGTAGTACCAGTCGCCCTCGGCCGGCTCGAGCGCCGCGCGGATCGCGTCGTCACCCGGAGCCTCGATCGGCCCCGGCGGCAGACCCGTCTGGCGCCGCGTGTTGTACGGCGAGCCGGCGACCGAGTCGATGTCCTCGGTGGTGATTCCGACACCCAGGTTGCGCCCGAGTGCGTAGTTGACCGTGGCATCGATCTCGAGCCGCCCGATGGTGCCCGCGGTGCCGGGGTTCTCGAGACGGTTGTAGATGACCCGGGCAATCTTCGGCATGTCCTTGCCACGCCCCTCGGCCTCGACCAGCGCGGCGACCGTCATGATCTCGTGCGGCGTGTAGCCCAGGGCCTGGGCCGACTCCTCGAGGCCGGCGTCGTCCGCGGCCTGTCGCCAGCGGTCGACCATGGCGCGCAGCATCTCGACCGGCTTCGCCTTCGGGCCGAACTCGTAGGTGGCCGGGAAGAGGTAGCCCTCCGGGTTGCCCTTGGCGTACGCCGGCAGCCCGAGCGCCGCGGGCTTGGCCAGCGCCCGGTTGAACTGCCTCTTGTTGAAGTCCGTGTTCTTGCTCAGCAACGCGACGATGTCGACGACGCGTAGCCCCTCGGGGATCGTCACCCGGTTCTGGACCCGGTTCTTCGGGTCGATCAGGACGGTGAGGGCGTCGGACGCCTTCATCTTCTTCTTCAGCGTGTAGGAACCGGGCTGGATGCGAGCCGCCTCGTCGGCGCGTGCGCTGGCGGCCTTCGTGAAGGCCTCGACGGAGGCGACCACGTCGGCGTCCTTGAGGGTGCGCCCGATGTCGGTCGCGGTGTCTCCGCTCTCGACGATGATCGAGACCTCCCCGGCGCCCGGGCCCGAGTAGTCCTCACCCTCGCCGAACTGGTCCTTGACCCAGTCGATGCCCTTCACGCCGAGCAGGGCCAGGCCCGCGGCGATCAGGCCGACCACCACGAGCGCGACGAGACAGCCGAACGGGCCACGCCGCCGCTTGCCGCGCCGCGAGACCGGCGCCCGGCGTACGGGCTCCTCGTCATGCGCGGCCTCGTCGTCGGGGTCGTGCCGCAGCCCGAGCTGGTCGATCCCCTCGTGGGAAGGTTCGTGCTCGCCATGCTGCTCGGTCACTGCTGGTCCAACCCCTCTGTCGGTGGCACCGTGACCACTTCTCCCGGCGCGCTCCCCCGAGCACGCTCCGCGTCCAGCGCATGCTGGAGGATCACGACTGCGGCGGCCTGGTCGACCACCGCTCTTCTCTTGGCGCCCTTCTTCCCGCGTTCCCGAAGCATCGACTCCGCGGTGACGGTCGTCAAGCGTTCATCAAAGAGCCTCACCGGCATCGGGGCAACCAGCCGCGCCAGGTGGCCGGCGAATTCCCGTGCCTTGACCGCGGCCGGCCCCTCGGCACCCGAGAGCGAACGGGGCAGGCCGACGATGACCTCGAACGCGTTCTCCTCGTCGATGATCTGGCGCAACCGCGCGAGGTCGCCCTCGCCACGCTGCACCGTCTCGACGGGTGTCGCCAGGAATCCGCTCGGGTCGCTGCGGGCCACGCCGATGCGGGCGTCTCCGGGGTCGAGGCCGAGGCGTACGCCGTGGCGCATCACGCCTGACCGACGGCCCGGTGCACCTCGGACTCGACGAGGGCAAGTGCCTCGTCGATCCGGGTGGCGTCCGTGCCGCCGCCCTGCGCGACATCGTCCTTGCCACCGCCCTTGCCACCGAGCAACGGACCGACCGCACGGATCAGCGCGTTGGCGCTCAGCCCCCGCGCGCGGCCCTCGTCGTTGACGGCAGCGACCGCGGCCACCTTTCCCTCGGCGGCGCCGATGACCACCACCGCACCGGGCTGGCCCTGCGGCAGGCGGCCGCGGATGTCGAGCGCCAGGGTGCGTACGTCGCCACCGCCGGCACCGTCGGCGCGGTGCGCCACGAGGTGCACGCCGTCGACGACCGTGGCCCCGGCGGCGAGCTCTCCCGCGGCAGCCAGCAGCTGGCCGACCCGGACCTTCTCGATCTCCTTCTCCGCGGTGCGCAGGCGCTCGACGAGGTCTCCGACGCGCCCGACCAGGTCGTCGGGCTGGGTCTTGAGCAGCCCGGTCAGCTGCGCCACCACGTCGCGCTCGCGCGCGAGGTAGGCGAAGCCCTCGACGCCGGTCAGCGCCTCGATGCGCCGGTTGCCGGAGCCGACCGATGCCTCACCGGTCAGCACGATCGTGCCGATCTGCGACGAGTGGTCGACGTGCGTGCCACCGCAGAGCTCGCGCGACCAGGGGCCGCCGATCTCGACGACCCGCACCTTGGTGTTGTCGTAGGTCTCGCCGAAGAGCGCGATGGCGCCCCAGTCCTTGGCCTCCGGCAGGGTCATGTAGTCCCAGCCGACGGCGAGGTCGGCACGCAACGCGTTGTTCGCGACCTGCTCGAGGTCGGCGTACTGCTCGGGAGTCAGGGCCTGCGTCCAGCCGAAGTCGAGGCGCAGGTATCCGGGCCGGTTGTAGGAACCGGACTGCAGCGCCGTGGGGCCGAGCACCTCACGCAGCGCCGCGTGCACCACGTGGGTGCCCGAGTGCGCCTGCCGGGCACCGAGCCGCCAGTCGGGGTCGACCTGCGCATGCAGCTGCGAGCCGGGGTGGAACTCACCGTCGATGACCCGCACTTGGTGCACCACCAGTCCACGCACGGGACGCTGGACGTCGACGACCTCGAGCCGTCCACCGTCGAACTCGATGATGCCGGCGTCGGCGGCCTGGCCACCGGACTCGGCGTAGAACGGCGTGCGGTCGAGCACGATCTCGCCGATCTCGCCGTTGCCCAGTGCGGGGACGGGCTGTCCTTCCCGGAGCACGGCCAGAGCGGACGACTCGGTCTCGAGGGTCTCGTAGGCCAGCCACTCGGTCGGACCGTTGGCGTCGAGGATGCCGCGGTAGACCCCGGTGTCGGCGTGCTGCCCCTTCTTGGAGCGCGCGTCGGCCTTGGCCCGCTCGCGCTGCTCGGTCATCAGCTTGCGGAACCCGTCGTGGTCGACGGTGAGCCCGGCTTCGGACGCCATCTCGAGGGTGAGGTCGATCGGGAAGCCGTAGGTGTCGTGCAGCGCGAACGCCTGGTCACCCGACAGCTTCGAGCCGCCGGACTTCTTCACGTCGGTCGCGGCCAGGTCGAAGATCTGCGTGCCGGACTGGAGCGTCTTGCGGAACGCCTCCTCCTCGGCGTACGCGACCCGCGAGATGCGCTCCCAGTCGGAGATCAGCTCGGTGTAGGTCTCGCCCATCTTGTCGCGGCTGATCGGCATCAGCTCGGGCAGCGCCGGGTCCTCGTAGCCGAGCAGGCGCACCGAGCGGACCGCGCGACGCAGCAGGCGACGCAGCACGTAGCCGCGGGCCTCGTTGCCGGGCGTCACGCCGTCACCGATCAGCATCATCGAGCTGCGCACGTGGTCGGCGACCACCCGGAAGCGGACGTCGTCCTCGTGGTTGGCGCCGTACTTCTTGCCGGTCAGCTCCATCGCCCGCTCGATGACCGGGAACATCACGTCGATCTCGTACATGTTCTCGACGCCCTGGGTCATGAACGCGACCCGCTCGAGGCCCATGCCGGTGTCGATGTTCTTCTTCGGCAGCGGGCCGGCGATGTCGAAGTCCTCCTTGCTGCGGACCGCGCTCAGCTCGTCCTGCATGAAGACCAGGTTCCAGAACTCGAGGTAGCGGTCCTCGGCGGAGAAGTCGCCGTCCGCGCCGTACGCCGGACCGCGGTCGATCAGGATCTCCGAGCACGGGCCACCGGGGCCGGGCACGCCCATCGACCAGTAGTTCTCGGACTTGCCGAGCCGCGCGATGCGGTCGTCGGGCAGGCCGGTGATCTTCTTCCAGAGCGCGACCGCCTCGGCGTCGTCGACGTACACGCTCGGGTAGAGCTTGTCCTCGGGGAAGCCCCAGCCGCCCTCGGACTGCGGCTTGGTGACCAGCTCCCAGGCGAGCTCGATGGCCCGCTCCTTGAAGTAGTCGCCGAACGAGAAGTTGCCGCACATCTCGAAGAACGTGCCGTGGCGGGTGGTCTTGCCGACGTCTTCGATGTCGGGCGTGCGCACGCACTTCTGCACGCTGGTGGCCGTCGCGTACGGCGGCGTCTCCTGGCCCAGGAAGTAGGGCTTGAACGGCACCATGCCTGCGGGGACGAAGAGCAGGTTCGGGTCGTCGGCCAGGAGCGAGGCCGACGGCACGGCCGTGTGCCCGGCGTTCTCGAAGTGGGTCAAGAACCGCCGTCGGATCTCCGCGGTGTCCATCAGTTCGTGCCTTCCTGGTTCGTGCCCGAGCGTTCGTGGTGAGTGAGGCTAGGTGGTTCGGTGGCCGCGCTGGGCCCGGCGCCGAGGGCCGGGGTTCCATCAGGGACCAGTCCGAGTCGCTCGCGCAACTCGGTTTCCTTGTCGTGACGCCCCTGCGCCACCTCGTCGCGGAACATGCGGACACCCACCGCGAGGCTGCTGGCCCGGTCGCGCAGGCCGTCGACGGTGAAGGACTCGCGCAGTCGGCGGGCCCGGTTCATCGCGTAGACCGTCGCCCCGGCACCGGCCGCGAACCACAGCGTGCGGCTCATCCGAGCCTCCTGGTCATGCTGCGCCTTCTTGCGAGCGTTGCCGGGCCGCCATCTCCCGGCGTACGTCGCGGATGTCGATGCGGCGCTGCTTGCGGGAGCGCTTGATCTCCTGCTTCATCTGGAAGCGGATCCGGTTGCGGGACTCGGGGGCCAGGGCGCGGCGTACGCCATGGGTGAGTGCGGCCGCCTTGACCACCGACTCGCGCAGGACGAGGTCGGCGAAGAGCCGGCCCTCGATGCGCTGGGGTTCGGGAGCGGGTTCGTCAGAGGCTGTGGGGTCGCCGAGGGCGGTGATCACGAACTCGTCGGGGGCGTGACGGGGCTGCACCGAACGGGCCAGCGCGTCGACGCGCTCACGCAACTGGGCGGCCTCGGCTCGTGTGGCCTCGAGCTCGGCGCGGGCGCCGACCCGCTCGCGGCGCAAGGCGAGGACGGCCAGCGCCAGGCAGGCCAGCAGCACGAGCACGACCGCGCCCAGCACGACGGGCAGAAGGAGGTCGGCACTGGTCATGGTGCCCGACCCTATCGCGCACCACGGATCAGCTTGCGCACACGTTCCCAGCGCTCCTTGATCGTCGCTTCGGCACCCAGGCTGGTGGGTCGGTAATAGGCCGCGTCGCCGATCTCGTCGGGCGCGTACTGCTGCTCGGCGATCCCGAACGGCTCGTCGTGGGAGTACTTGTACGGCTGTGGGGCGCCGCGGCCATGGCCGATCTTCTCGGAGCCGGCGTAGTGGCCGTCGCGCAGGTGCGGTGGCACCTGGCCGATCTTGCCCGCGCGTACGTCGGCACTGGCCGCGTCGATCGCCTTGATCACCGCGTTCGACTTCGGCGCGACGGCCAGGGCGATCACCGCCTGGGCGAGGTTGAGGCGCGCCTCGGGCATGCCGATCAGCTGCACCGCCTGGGCGGCCGCCACGGCGGTGGTCAACGCCGTCGGATCGGCGAGGCCGATGTCCTCGCTGGCCAGGATCACCAACCTGCGGGCGATGAACCGCGGGTCCTCGCCGGCCTCCATCATGCGGGCCAGGTAGTGCAGTGCGGCGTCCGCGTCGGAGCCACGGATCGACTTGATGAACGCCGAGATGACGTCGTAGTGCTGGTCGCCCTGCCGGTCGTAGCGGACCGCGGCCTGGTCGACCGCGGTCTCCGCGGCGGCCAGGTCGACCGTCGTCGAGCCCTTCGCCTCGGCGGCTCCGGCCGCGGCCTCGAGGTAGGTCAGGGAACGGCGGGCGTCTCCCCCGGCCAACCGGACCAGGTGCTCCAGGGCGTCGTCGTCGACCGTGACCTCACCCGCGAGTCCACGCTCGTCGACCAGGGCCTGCCGCATGACCTCGCGCACGTCGTCGTCGGTCAACGACTCGAGCCGCAGCAGGAGCGAACGGGAGAGCAGCGGCGAGATCACCGAGAAGAAGGGGTTCTCGGTGGTCGCGGCGACCAGGGTCACCCAACGGTTCTCGACGCCCGGGAGCAGGGCGTCCTGCTGGGCCTTGGTGAAACGGTGAACCTCGTCGACGAAGAGGACGGTCTCGCGGCCGCTGCGCACGAGGTCGGAGCGGGCCATGTCGATGGCCGCCCGCACCTCCTTGACGCCGGCGGCCACCGCCGAGACCTCCACGAACTGCCGGTCGGTCTGCTGGGAGAGGATCGAGGCGATCGTCGTCTTGCCGGTGCCGGGCGGTCCCCACAGCAGCAGGGACATCGACCGGTCACCCTCGATCAGCTGCCGCAGCGGCGAACCCTCGGCCCGCAGCTGCTGCTGCCCGACCAGCTCGTCGAGCGTGCGCGGGCGCATGCGCACGGCAAGGGGCGCTGACGCGTGCGTGTTGCCGGTCAGCGATCCCTTGCCCTGTGCACCTGCGCCGGCCCTGGCCGGCGTACCGGCGGGAGCATCGACCTCGAACAGACCATCCACACCCGCCACCCTACGTTCGCGGGGTCACGGCTTGACGGTGCGGCGTTCCTTGAGGTCGAACCACACGTCGGAGAAGCCGGGCTCGTTGCCGATGTCGGAGGGACTGGCACCGGGGTCGGGGCTGCCTTCGTTGTCGACGCCGAGCATGCGCGCGGTCACCGGGTCGTGCGGGTGGTTGCCCAGCTCGCCGGCGAAGTGGCAGGCCACCTTGTGCCGCGGACCGACCTGCAGCATCGGCGGCTCGACCTTCGCGCAGATCTCACGGGCCAACGGGCAGCGGGTGCGGAACCGGCAACCCGAGGGCGGGTTGATCGGGCTGGGCACGTCACCCTCGAGCATGATGCGCTCGCGGCGACCACCGATGGCCGCCTGCTTCACGTCGGGCACGGCGGAGAGCAGGGCCTGCGTGTAGGGGTGGTGCGAGCGCGAGTAGAGCGTGTCACGGTCGGCGATCTCCACGATCTTGCCGAGGTACATCACCGCCACCTCGGGACAGAAGTGGCGTACGACGGCCAGGTCGTGGGCGATGAACAGGAACGCGATGTCGAATTCCTTCTGCAGGTCCTGCAGGAGGTTGATCACCTGTGCCTGGATCGACACGTCGAGCGCGGAGACCGGCTCGTCGGCCACCATCAGCTTCGGCTGCAGGGCCAGCGCCCGGGCGATGCCGACACGCTGGCGCTGGCCACCGGAGAACTCGTTGGGGTAGCGGTTGTAGTGCTCGGGGTTGAGGCCCACGACCTCGAGGAGCTCCTGGACCCGGGAGAGGATCTTCTTCTTCGGCACCACGTTGTGCACCGCGAGCGGTGAGCCGATGATCGAGCCGACCGTGTGCCGCGGGTTCAGCGACGTGTAGGGGTCCTGGAAGATCATCTGGATGTCCTTGCGCAGCGGCTTCATCTGCCGGTTGGACATCTGCGCCAGGTCGTGGCCCTCGAACATCATCGTGCCACCGGTCGGCTTGTAGAGCCGGGTGATCAGCTGGCCGGTCGTCGACTTGCCGCAGCCCGACTCACCCACCAGGCCGAGGGATCCGCCCTTGGGCACCTGGAACGACACACCGTCGACGGCCTGCACGTGCCCGACCGTGCGCCGCATCAGCGAGCTGCGGATCGGGAAGTACATCCGCACGTTGTCCATCGTCAGCACAGGCTCGGCGGTCGGGTCGAGCGTGGCGGCCGCGTGGGCGTGTCCGACGATGCTCTCGAAGGACACGGTGCCCGCCGGGCTTTGCGTGAGGTCGTCGGCCGGCAGCTCGGGCGTCATCGGTTCTCCTCAGCGAGGTGGATGGCGAGGTCGGGGGCCACTTCGGGAAGGACCTCGGTGGCGTAGATGGTCTCCGAGTCGACCAGGTGGCACCGCTTCAGGTGACCCTGGCGGGCACCCACGGTCAGCTCGGGCAGGGTCGTCGCGCACAGGTCACCGGGCACCTTGGAGCTGTGCACGCAACGCGGGTGGAACGCGCATCCGGGCGGCGGGTCGAGCAGGCTCGGCGGGTTGCCGGGGATCGGGATCATGCGGGCGTTGGGGTCACCGGTCACGTCAGGGACGCTGGAGAGCAGGCCCCACGTGTAGGGCATCTCCGGGTGGGTCAGGATCTCCTTGCACGCGCCGTACTCGACACAGCGGCCGCCGTACATCACGAGCACGTCGTCGGCCATCTCGGCGACGACACCGAGGTCGTGGGTGATGATCACGATCGCGGAGTTGAACTCCCTCTGGAGGTCCTGGAGCAGGTCGAGGATCTGCGCCTGCACCGTGACGTCGAGAGCCGTGGTGGGCTCGTCCGCGATCAGCAGCGAGGGGTCGTTGATCAGGCCCATCGCGATCATGGCGCGCTGCCTCATGCCACCGGAGAACTGGTGGGGGTAGTCGTCGACGCGACGGTCCGGCTGCGGGATGCCGACGCGCTCGAGCATCTCGATCGAGCGCTTGCGGGCCTCCTTCTTGCTGGCCTTGGGGTGGTGCACCTGGTAGGCCTCACCGAGCTGCGCGCCGATCTTGTAGAACGGGTGCAGTGCGGCCAGCGCGTCCTGGAAGATCATCGCGACGCTGTTGCCACGCAGGCTCCGCATCTTGTCCTCGGCCAGGCCGACCACCTCGGTGCCGCCGACCTTGATCGAGCCCTCGATGCGTGCGGCCTTGGGGTCGTGCAGGCCCAGCACAGCCATGCTGGAGACCGACTTGCCCGAACCCGACTCCCCCACGATGCCGAGGGTCTTGCCCAGTTCGACGCTGTAGGTCAGTCCGTTGACTGCCTGCACGAGTCCGTCGCTGGTCGGGAACCGGACACTCAGGTCGGTCACCTCCAGGTACGGGTCGCCGCTCATGAAAGCCTCACTCTCGGGTCAAGCACGCTATAGACGATGTCGACGATGATGTTGGCCATGACCACGGCCACGGCGAGGACCAGTGCCGTCGCCTGCACGACGGGAAGGTCCTTGATGTAGGTCGCCTCGAGGCCCCACTTGCCGATGCCGTCGAGGTCGAAGATCTGCTCGGTGAAGACGGTGCCCGACAGGAGGAAGGCCACGTCGAGGCCGAAGATGGTCACCACCGGCACCAGCGCGGAGCGCAGGGCATGTCGGATGACCACGACGCGGTCCTTGAGCCCCTTGGCCTTCGCGGTGCGGACGTAGTCCTCGTTGAGCACTTCGACCATCGACCCGCGCGAATATCGGGTGTAGGCGGTGGCGCCGTAGAGGCCCATCACCAGCCACACGAGCAGGAATCCTGAGAACCACTTGAACGGGTTGTCGAGGAACGGGTGGTAGGCGACGGTCGGGAACACGTGCGTACTCAAGGTCAGCAGCAGCATGCTCAGCAGCGCGACCAGGTAGTACGGGATGGAGCTGAAGACGAGGGTGGAAGAGACCAGCGCCTTGTCGGCGAAGCTGCCTCTTCGTCTGGCGGCCAGCACGCCGATGGGCACGCCGATCATCAGATAGAGCAAGGAGGCCCCGACGGCCAGGCTCAGGGTGATCGGGAATCTCTCCTTGAGCTGGTCGGTGACCAGGGTCCGGTCGCGGTAGGAGAGGCCCAGGCACGGCGCCTCGCACTTGTAGCCGGTCGAACCGATGTAGATGGTGCGGTCCTGGACGAGTCCCTTGGCCCACTTGCCGTACTCGGAGTAGACGGGGTTGTTGTAGCCCAGCCGCTCTTCGTACTGCTCGAGCCGTGGGGAGGTCTCACCACATCGACCGTGGGTGTCGCGACGGCACAGCTCCAGGGCAGGGCTCTTCGGACCGTAGAAGAACAGCAGGAACACCATCATCGAGACAAGAACCACGATCATCGCTCCAGACAGGAGACGCTTGACCAGGAACGAGAACATGCGGGGGCCTCTCAGGAAGTGATCGCGGCCTCCGGGCCGGACGAGGCGTGCCTCGCCCGGCCCGGAGGGTTGTGCGTTTTCAGTGCACGATCAGATCAGTGCGAATGCACTCACTTGATGGACATCGTGCGGTAGTCCGGCGCTCCACCGACGGAGATGTCGTTGTTGAAGCCAGCAACGCTGCTTCCGACGCCGTAGATGGTGTTGTAGAAGCCGGTGTTGATCACGGGCTGGTACTCGTTCATGACCTTCTGCTCGAGCTCACCCCATGCCGCTGCCTGCTCGTCCTGGGGCATCGCGCTGATGGCGTCCATCTGGTCGTCGATCGCCTTCTCCGAGAACGCGCCCGTGTTGTAGGCGGCACCCGTCTTGACGATCGGCGGGAGGAACGTCGCCGACGACGGCCAGTCCTGGCACCAGGCCGTACCGAGCAGGTTGATCTTCTTGTACAGCTTGCTGTCCGGGTTGGTCCAGACGTCGTAGAGGCTGCCGGCGGTGTAGGGGTACATCTTCACCTTGAAGCCGGACTCCTCGTAGCCGTTCTTGCGCTGCTCGGCGGCGGCCTCACCCTGCGGGGTGGTGGCGTCGTAGACGAAGGAGACTTCGTACTGGCCGGGCTCGTAGCCGGCTTCCTTGAGGAGCTTCTTCGACTCGGCCGGGTCGAACGTGATGGCCGGCTGGCCCTCGGGGCCGTTCCAGACCTTGCGACCGACCATGCCGGGGGGCAGCAGGTTGAAGCCGAGGTCGGGGTTGCTGACACCGTTGGCGCGGGTGACACCCGGGATCTCGCCACCGGCGGCCCAGACGTTCTCGTAGTCGTAGGCGTAGGCGAGGGCCTGACGGACCTCGAGCTCCTTGACCTTCGTGTAGTTCGGCATCACGAAGCTGGTGCAGGGCTGCGGACCGATCGGGGTCTGCGCTTCCTTGCCGTCCTTGCGTGCCTGGCTGTACGTCGGCGACTCGAGTGCGGTCACGACGGTGTTCTTGCCGGAGTCGCTGAGCACCGTCTTGCCGGCGACCGTCGGGTCGACACCGAACTTGAAGGTGTACTTGTCGAGCAGCTGGCGACGGGCCGGGTCAGTCTTGGCGTCCCAGTTCTCGTTCTTGACCAGGACGAGCTCCTGGTTGGGGGTGTACTTCTCGATCTTGTACGGGCCGGTGGACAGCGGCTTGAGGCCGTAGTCGGCGGCCGGCGCGTCGAGCGGGACGGGACCGATGGCCGGGAAGATGGAGTAGAAGTCCATCTCGGGGAACGGCTTGGCCATGTGCAGGACGATCTTGTTGCCGTCGACCTCGACGCCCGGGAAGTCAGCCGGGGCACCCTTGGCGTAGGGGCCGTTGTAGTCCTCGCCACCCTCGAAGAAGGGCTTGGAGTAGGACGTGCCGGGGCCGGTGGCGAAGGTGTCGCCGTCGAAGGAGCGCTTGATGCCGAAGGCGACCTCCTCAGCGGTGACGGGCTTGCCGTTCTCCCACTTGATGCCGTCCTTGAGCGTGAACGTCCAGGTCTTGAAGTCCTCGCTGGGCGTGCCCAGGTCGGTGGCGAGGTCGGGAACGAGCTCGTAGCCGCCCTTGCCGTTCTGGCGGAACGTGGTCAACGACCGGAACAGGAGGTCCTGGGCGATGCCGTTGTCGGTCACCGACCACAGGCCTGCAGGGTCAAGGCTGGTGGGGCCGTCGTCCGGGTCCGGAGCGAGGACGGTCATCTCGCCACCGGGCTTGGCGCCCTCGAGAGCAGGAGCGGGGCCGACTGCCGAGGCGTTCTTGCCACCGGCCGCCGTACCTCCCTCGTTGAAGGAATCGTTGCCTCCTTCATCGTCACTGCCGCCACAGGCGGCAAGCCCGAGCACGAGGGTCATCGCGCTCACGCCGGCGAACAACGCCTTATTGCGCTTCATCTGTCCAGCCTCTCTCTGTTTGTTTCGTTGGCACGCTTGGGCGTGGCCGACGTCTTCACGACTCAGCGTCGTGTCTTCGGGTCGAACGCGTCACGGATCGCGTCACCGAGGAGGTTGAGGGCAACCACCAGGACGGCGATCCCGATCACGGGTTCGAGCAGGAACAGGGGGTATTCCTCCCAGTACTTCGTGGCTGCCGCGATCGAGCGGCCCCACGACTCGCGCCCGAAGACGCCGATACCGAGGAACGACAGCCCGGCTTCGGCGGAGACGTACGCCGGCAGTCCGAGGGAGAACGAGACCACGATCGGGGCGATCAGGTTCGGCAGCATCTCGCGGATGAGGATGCGGTGCGTGGGCACACCGATCACGCGCGCCGCCTTGACGAACTCGCGTTCGCGCAGGGAGAGCACCTCGCCGCGCACGAGTCGGGCCACGCCCATCCAGCCGAAGAACACCAGGATCGCCACCAGCGCGTAGAAGCTGACGAACTTGAGCTTCGCCGTGTCGGTGGCGAAGCGCTCGTTGATGATCGGTGCGACCGCGAGGGCGGCCAGGAGGAAGGGGAAGCAGAGGAACAGGTCGGTCATGAACGAGATGACCGTGTCGAAGATGCCGCCGAGGAATCCGGCCAGCAGGCCCAGGGTCACGCCGATGATCGTGGAGAGGATCGCCGAGACGGACGCGAGGTACATCGACGTGCGGCAACCCTCGATCCAGACGGCGAGGTTGTCGGTGCCCGAACCGGGAGCGACGCCGAAGGGGTGCTCCGGGTCGAAGCCGTGGTTGGGCGGGCCCTTCAACGGCATCAGCGTGACGAGGTCGATGCGGGTGCTGGCCCGCACGGTCTCGGTCGAGACACCGAGCAGGTCGCAGATCGTGCCGGCGAAGACCGCGATGATCACGAACAGCAGGACGAACGCGAAGCAGACGACGGCGATCGGGTCCTTGCGCAGTCGATCGATCGCAATGCGTGTGGGGGAACGTCCGGCGATCTTCTTGCGTTCACCTTCGCCCACCGGGCCAATCGGGTTCTCCGTGGAGAGTTCCGCCACCGGCAGAGTCATACCGTTCCCTTCACACCGAAACCGCCTGTCACCCAGTCGGGATCTGCGGCGCCGGGTGGCACCGCGTCCGCAACTTTAAGGGACTCAGGGGGTGACGGTGGTCACTGAGCGGTAACGATCTGGTCTCGAGAACCACTGCTGCCGTCCGGCCCGTGGGCCGGACGGCTTCACGCCGATCAGGCGTCGGCCGGGACATCCTTCACGGGCTTGGCGTCCACGCCGGCTTCCTTGCGCTGCTCCGCGGTGATGGGTGCCGGGGCCTCGGTGAGCGGGTCGAAACCGCCGCCGGACTTCGGGAACGCGATGACGTCGCGGATCGAGTCGGTGCCCGCGAGGAGCGCCACGATGCGGTCCATGCCGACAGCGATTCCGCCGTGCGGCGGTGCGCCGTACTTGAACGCGTCGAGCAGGAAGCCGAACTTCTCCTGGGCCTCGTCCTCGTCGATGCCCATCACCTTGAAGACGCGCTTCTGGATGTCACCACGGTGGATTCGGATCGAGCCGCCACCGAGCTCGTTGCCGTTGCACACGATGTCGTAGGCGTAGGCCAGGGCCGGGCCGGGGTCGGTGTCGAAGGTGTCGAGGAACTCGTCCTTGGGGCTGGTGAACGCGTGGTGCACGGCCGTCCAGGCGCCGGCCCCCACCGCGACGTCACCACTGGCGACGGCGTCGGAGCTCGGCTCGAACAGCGGGGCGTCGATCACCCAGGTGAACGCGAAGGCGTCCTCGTCGATCAGGTCGCACCGGCGGCCGATCTCGAGACGCGCCGCGCCGAGCAGTGCCCGGCTCGGCTTGGCCGCCCCGGCGGCGAAGAAGACGCAGTCCCCCGGACTGGCGCCCACGTGGGCGGCGATGCCCTCGCGCTCGGCGTCGGAGATGTTCTTGGCCACCGGGCCGGTGATCTCGCCGTCCTCCTTGATCAGGAGGTAGGCAAGGCCCTTGGCGCCGCGCTGCTTGGCCCACTCCTGCCAGGCGTCGAGCTGCTTGCGGGGCTGGCTCGCGCCGCCGGGCATGACCACCGCGCCGACGTAGTCGGCCTGGAACACCCGGAACGGGGTGTCCTTGAAGTAGTCGGTGCACTCCACCAGCTCGTTGCCCATGCGCAGGTCGGGCTTGTCGGAGCCGTACTTCGCCATCGCCTCGGCGTAGGTCATGCGCGGGATGGGTCGCGGGATCTCCTGGCCGATGAGTCCCCACATCGCGGCGAGGATGTCTTCCATCAGGGCGATCACGTCGTCCTGGTCGACGAAGCTCATCTCGATGTCGAGCTGGGTGAACTCGGGCTGGCGGTCGGCGCGGAAGTCCTCGTCGCGGTAGCAGCGGGCGATCTGGTAGTAGCGCTCCATGCCGGCCACCATCAGCAGCTGCTTGAACAGCTGCGGGCTCTGCGGCAGGGCGTACCAGCTGCCCGGACGGAGGCGGGCCGGCACCAGGAAGTCGCGGGCGCCCTCGGGCGTCGACCGGGTCAGCGTGGGGGTCTCGATCTCGACGAACTCGTGGTTGTCGAGGACGTCGCGGGCAGCCTTGTTCACCTTGCTGCGCAGGCGAAGCGCGGCCGCCGGGCCGCTGCGGCGCAGGTCGAGGTAGCGGTGCTTGAGGCGCGCCTCCTCCCCCACGTCGCCGCCCTTGCTGGAGCCGGCGTCGTCGATCGGGAACGGCAGGGGTGCGGCGGCGCTGAGCACCTCGAGGTCACTCACCACGACCTCGATCTCGCCGGTGGCGAGGTTGGGGTTCTGGTTGCCCTCCTTGCGGGCCACCACCTCACCGGTCACCTTGAGGCAGAACTCGCTGCGCAGGCTGTGCGCCACCTCTTCGTCGCGGATCACCACCTGGACGACGCCGCTGGCCTCACGCAGGTCGATGAAGGCCACGCCCCCGTGATCGCGTCGCCGGGCCACCCAACCAGCGAGGGTGACGGTCTGGCCGACGTGCTCGGCGCGCAGTGCGCCGGCGTCATGGGTGCGGATCACGGGTGATGCTCCTCGGGTTGTCTGAAAATTGGCCGGTGGTCGAGGAGGTCGTTCTGCGACCGTCGAACCACGCGTGGTTGATGGGTGTTGCTCTACTGATTGTCGGTGTGGACGATCGTCGGCTTCAAATCGTTTGTCGGCGGGACCCAGGTCGACGGGTCCGCCGGCACCTGGTCGCCGGACCGGATGTCCTTGACCTGGTGGCCGCCCTCGCGGTCGGTGAACCAGACGTAGGGGATGCCACGGCGCTCGGCGTACCTGATCTGCTTGCCGAACTTCTGCGGACTGGCCGCGACCTCGCAGGGGACGTCGTTGGCGCGCAGCTGGTCGGCGATCGCGTCGCTCGCCGCGCGCGACTCTTCGTCGGGCAGTGCGACCAGGACGACGCTGGGCACCGAGCGGTCGGCGACCACGAGGCCCTTGTTGACCAGGGGCACCAGCACCCGGCTCACGCCGAGGGAGATGCCGACGCCCGGGTACGTCGTACGCCCGTCACTGGCCAGCGAGTCGTAGCGCCCGCCGGAGCAGATCGAGCCGAGGTTCTCGTAGCCGTCGAGACGGGTCTCGAAGACGGTGCCGGTGTAGTAGTCGAGACCGCGGGCGATCTTGAGCTCGGCCCGGATGCGCACGCGGTCGGTGGCCACCCCGGCGCAGGCCCGGACCAGCTCGGCCAGCTCGGCCAGCCCCTCGTCGAGCAGGTCGTTGCTGACGCCGAGAGCACGCACCTGCCCGACGAACGAGTCGTCGTCAGAGCTGATCGCGGCCAGGGCCAGGCACTGGTCGGCCTGTTCGTCGGTCAGGCCGGCCTCGTCACGCAGGAGCTTGCCGATCACGTCGGCCGGCATCTTGTCGAGCTTGTCGATGAGGCGCATGGCCTCGTCGACGTCGGTGATGCCGAGCCCCTGGTAGAAACCCTGGATCAGCTTGCGGTTGTTGACCTGCAGCGTGAACCCGGGCAGGCCGATGGAGCCCGGGTCGGCGAGCCGCCCGAGGGCCTGCAGCATCACCCGGGTCACCTCGACGTCGTGGTGGAACGGCAGCTCGCCCTGTCCGACGACGTCGATGTCGGCCTGGACGAACTCGCGGAAGCGGCCGTCCTGGGGACGCTCCCCGCGCCAGACCTTCTGGATCTGGTAGCGACGGAAGGGGAACTCGAGCTTGCCGGCGTTCTCGAGCACGTAGCGCGCGAACGGCACGGTCAGGTCGAAGTGCAGGCCGATGCCGGCATGTCCCTCGTCGGACTCCTCGTTGAGCCGACGCAGGACGTAGACCTCCTTGGAGGTGTCGCCCTTGCGGAGCAGCTGGTCCATCGGCTCGACGGCCCGCGTCTCGACGTTGGCGAACCCGTGCAGCTCGAAGGTGCGCGACAGGGTGTCGATGACCTGGCGCTCGACCTCGCGCTGCGCCGGGAGGAACTCGGGGAAGCCGCTCATCGGCTTGGGAGTGGTGCGGCTCATGCGTCGTCCTGCAGCTCGAGGAGGAAGGGGTTGGTGGCGCGCTCGCGACCGATGGAGGTCTGCTCGCCGTGGCCCGGCAGCACCACGATGTTGTCCGCGAGCGGCAACACCTTGCTGCGCAGGCTCTCGAGCATCTCGGAGTGGTCGCCGCCCACGAGGTCGGTGCGTCCGATCGACCCTTGGAAGAGGAAGTCGCCCGAGAACATCACCTGGGAGATGTCCTCGGGACCGGCGTACTCCATGCGGTAGAGCACGGTGCCCGGGGTGTGGCCGGGAGCGTGGTCGACCACGACGGTGAGTCCCTCGATCTCGATGACCGACCCCTCGACCGCCTCGTGGACCTTGCCCGGCTCGCGGAAGTCGGGCAGGTCGTTCATGCCGAACTGGGCACGCAGCATCGCCGCGGACTGGCCCGAGATGGCCGCCATCGGGTCCTTGAGCAGGTGGCGGTCCGCGGCGCCGATCCACAGCGGGGCGTCGTACTTGTCGGCCACGACCTGCGCCTGCCACATGTGGTCGAAGTGACCGTGGGTGACCAGGACAGCGGCGGGCTTGAGGGAGTGCTCCTCGACGAGTCGGTCGACGCCCTCGGCGGAGTCCTGGCCCGGGTCGATGATCACGCACTCGCCTCCGGCCTCGGCACCGACGAAGTAGCAGTTCGCAGCCAGCTGGCCAGCGGGGAAGCCGGCAATGAACACGTCAGGATTCCTTCGTTGCTGGGGATGAGGAGCCGTCCGGGAGTCACGATCCGGTGGCAATGTGGGTGTCAGCCTACCGATGCCCCCCGGAGCTTTGACTACGATGGGCGACCATGAGCGCGCAGCAGGAGTCACCATGGGGTCGGGTAGCCGACGACGGCACCGTATTCGTCCGTACGTCCGAGGGTGAAAGGTCCGTCGGGCAGTACCCGGAGGGCACACCGGAGGAGGCCCTGAAGTTCTTCACCGACCGGTTCGACGCACTGGCCTTCGAGGTCGAACTCCTCGAGAAGCGGGTGCGCGGGGGTGCGATGTCGCCCGACGAGGCCGCGGGCTCGGTGAAGACGGTGCGAGCCCAGGTGGCCGACGCACATGCGGTCGGTGACCTCGACTCCCTCGCCGCCCGGCTCGACAGCCTGGGCCCGGTGATCGCCTCCCAGCGCGAGGCCCGCAAGGCCGAGCGTGCGGCCAAGGTGGCCGAGTCGAAGGAACGCAAGGACGCCATCGTCGCCGAGGCCGAGAAGCTCGCCGAGTCCAACGACTGGCGCAACGGCGCCAACCGGCTCCGCGACCTCCTGGAGGAGTGGAAGGCACTCCCCCGCCTCGACCGCTCCACCGACGACAGCCTCTGGCGCCGCTTCTCGTCCGCGCGTACGGCGTACACCCGTCGCCGCAAGTCCCACTTCGCCGAGCAGCACGAGAAGCGTGACGCCGCCCGTGGGGTCAAGGAGAAGCTCGCCACCGAGGCCGAGTCCTTGGCCGACTCCACCGAGTGGGGCCCGACCGCCGGCAGGTTCCGCGACCTGATGCGTGACTGGAAGGCCGCCGGCCCGGCGCCCCGCGACGTCGACGAGGCGCTCTGGAAGCGCTTCCGCGGCGCCCAGGACGCCTTCTTCGGTGCCCGCGACGCCGCCAACGCCGAGCTCGACATGGAGTTCGCCGCCAACGCCGAGGTCAAGGAGGCCCTGCTCGTCGAGGCCGAGGCCCTGCTGCCGGTCACCGACGTCGAGGCCGCCAAGCGCGCCTTCCGCGACATCGCCGACAAGTGGGACGCCGCGGGCAAGGTGCCCCGCGACAAGATCAAGCCGCTCGAGGCCCGTATCCGCAAGGTCGAGACGGCGATCCGCGGCGTCGAGGACGAGCAGTGGAAGAAGTCCGACCCCGAGAAGTCGGCGCGCGCCGACGACATGATCGGCAAGCTCGAGTCCGCGATCGACGAGATCTCCGCCGACCTCGACAAGGCACGCTCCGACGGGAACGACAAGCTGGTCAAGGACCTCGAGGAGAACCTCGCCTCACGGCGGGCGTTCCTCGACATGGCCCGCAAGGCCGCCCAGGACTTCTCCGGCTGACTGGCCTCTCGCGCGACGTCCTGCGTCGAGGTCGCTCCGGCGGCCGGGCCGCAGGACGTCAGGCGGGGGCGTGGGCGTCTGTACGACGGCGTGCCAGCACCACGACGGCGATGACCACGAACCAGGCCGCGTGCGAGCCGAGCCAGACCCGCTCCCACAGGCCGTCGGAGTGCCCGCCCTGCGCGAGCCAGCGGCTGGCGGCGTACGTCGAGAGCAGCCAGGTGGGGATCGCCAGCAGGGCGGTGAGCCGATGCACGCCGTGCTCCCAGATGGCCGAGACCGAGGCGACCAGCAGGCCGATCAGCATGGTCCAGAGGTAGAGGTTGCCGAAGACCGAGTGCAAGGTGGTGCCGAGGTCGACCACGTGGTTCGCGCCGCGACCGCACCCGGCCTCGCCCTGCGGGCAGTTGCCGCGGAAGAGCAGGATGCCGGCCATCAGGAAGGCGCCCTGCCCGACGAACGCACCGGCCACCTTGGTGCGCCACGCGCGCAGCATCAGCACGCACGCCGAGGTGTGCCCCACGACGTACGCCGCGATCGCCAGCTCGCCGAGCCAGCCGACGGACGAGCCCCGGCCGGCCAGGGACGAGACCAGGTCACGCCGGGCGGAGTAGTCGTCGGCGGACAGGAGCACCGCCAGGGCGTCGAACGCCCAGAAGGCGAGGCAGCCGACGAGGCAGGCGAGCGCCCAGGGCCGGTTCGGCGCGCCCGAGTGCGCCCGGCTCACTGGGTGATGCGATAGGCGTCGAAGACTCCCGGCACCGAGCGGACGGCGCGCAGCACCGAGTCGAGGTGCATGGCATCGGCCATCTCGAAGGAGAACTTGCTCTTCGCGACGCGGTCGCGGGTGGTGGTCAGCGAGGCGCTGAGGATGTTCACGTGCACGTCGGACAGCGCCATCGTGATGTCGGAGAGCAGGCGGGCCCGGTCGAGCGCCTCGACCTGGATGTTGACCAGGTACGTAGACTTCGTGGTCGGCTCCCAGATGACCTCGACCAGCCGCTCGGGCTGGGCCTTGAGGCTGGCGGCGTTCGTGCAGTCGGAGCGGTGCACCGAGACTCCCCCGCCCTTGGTCACGAAGCCGAGGATGTCGTCGGGTGGCACCGGCGTGCAGCACTTGGCCAGCTTCACCCAGAGGCCGTCGGCGCCCTTGACCACGACGCCCGCGTCGGTCCCGTGGGTGAGCCGGCTGCGACCGCGGCGGCCCGTGATCGTGACGCCCTCGGCGAGGTCCTCTGCAGCGCCCTGGTCGCCGCCGTGCAGGTCGATGACCCGGCGTACGACGGTCTGCGCACCGAGATTGCCCTCGCCCACGGCAGCGTAGAGCGCAGTCACGTCGGGGAGCTTCAGCTGGCCCGCGACCAGCATGAGCGACTCGTGGGAGAGCAGCCTCTTGAGCGGCAGCCCCTCCTTGCGCATCAGCTTGGCGATCTGCTCCTTGCCGTGCTCGATCGCCTCCTCGCGCCGCTCCTTGGTGAACCAGTGGCGGATCTTGGAACGCGCCCGGGGCGAGCGCACGAAGTTCAGCCAGTCGCGCGACGGACCCGCGTTGGGCGCCTTGGAGGTGAAGACCTCGATCACGTCGCCGTTGTCGAGCGTCGACTCCAGAGGCACCAGCCGGCCGTTGACCCGGGCCCCGATGGTGTGGTGCCCGACCTCGGTGTGCACGGCGTACGCGAAGTCAACCGGTGTGGCCCCTGCGGGAAGGGCGATCACGTCGCCACGCGGGGTGAAGACGTAGACCTCGGTGCGGTTGATCTCGAAGCGCAGGGACTCCAGGAACTCCCCCGGGTCTTCCACGTCGTGCTGCCAGTCGAGCAGCTGGCGCACCCAGGTCATGTCGTCGACCTCGGCACGACGATCGGTGTCGACGCCGTTGCGGCCGTCTTCCTTGTACTTCCAGTGCGCCGCGACGCCGTACTCGGCGCGACGGTGCATCGCGAACGTGCGGATCTGGATCTCGACCGGCTTGCCCTGCGGACCGATCACCGTGGTGTGCAGTGACTGGTACATGTTGAACTTCGGCATCGCGATGTAGTCCTTGAACCGCCCCAGCACAGGGTTCCATCGCGAGTGGATCGCGCCGAGCGCCGTGTAGCAGTCGCGGTCGTCGTCGACCAGGACCCGGATGCCCACCAGGTCGTAGATGTCGGAGAAGTCACGACCACCCACGATCATCTTCTGGTAGATCGAGTAGTAATGCTTCGGGCGTCCGGAGACCCGCGCGCTGAGCTTGGACTCCTTCAGGTCCTCCTCGACGCCGGCGATCACCTCGGCGAGGAACTGGTCGCGTGAGGGCGCCCGCTCGGCCACCATGCGCACGATCTCGTCGTAGATCTTGGGGTGCAGGGTGGCGAACGCGAGGTCCTCGAGCTCCCACTTGATGGTGTTCATGCCCAGGCGGTGGGCCAGGGGCGCGTAGATGTCGAGCGTCTCGCGGGCCTTGCGCTCCTGGGTCTCCTGCTTGACGTAGCGCAGGGTCCGCATGTTGTGCAGCCGGTCGGCCAGCTTGATCACGAGCACCCGGATGTCGCGCGACATCGCCACGATCATCTTGCGGATCGTCTCGGCCTGCGCGGAGTCGCCGTACTGCACCTTGTCGAGCTTGGTGACGCCGTCGACCAGCTGGGCGACCTCGTCGCCGAAGTCGGAGCGCAGCTCGTCGAGGCTGTACGGCGTGTCCTCGACGGTGTCGTGCAGGAGCGCAGCGACCAGGGTCGGCTCGGTCATGCCGATGTCGGCCAGGATCGTGGTGACCGCGAGCGGGTGGGTGATGTAGGGGTCACCGCTCTTGCGCATCTGGGTGCCGTGCTGCTTCTCGGCGATCAGGTAGGCGCGCTCGAGGAGGGCCAGGTCGGCCTTCGGGTGGTTGGCCTTGACCGAGCGGAACAGGGGCTCGAGGACGGGGTTCCCGACCGGCGGGCGGGACCCGATCCGGGCCAGCCGGGCGCGCATGCGGCGCCCGGTCTGGGACCCGATCGGCTCGGAGGCGCGCGTCGGCACGGCAGGCTCGACGGGCGTCTCCTCAGTCATTCGACCAGTCTAGAGGCCGATGGTCGATGATCTCGTCAGTCCTGCGGGAAGAGCGGGTACTCGACGCCGGTGACGTGCTGGACGACGCGGACCACCTGGCAGCTGTAGCCGAACTCGTTGTCGTACCAGGCGTAGAGCACCACGTGCTTGCCGTTCACGATCAGCGCGTTGGCGTCGATGATGCAGGCGGCGCGCGAGCCGACGAAGTCGGTGGACACCGAGTCGGGCGAGGCGACGAAGTCGATCTGCCGCTTCATCGTGGAGTGCAGCGACGTGTGGCGGAGGTACTCGAGCATCTCCTCGCGCGTCGTCTCCTTGTCCATCGTCAGGTTGAGGATCGCCATCGACACGTCGGGGGTGGGGACGCGGATCGAGGAGCCGGAGATGTGACCGGTCAGCTCGGGCAGCGCCTTCGCCACGGCCGAGGCGGCACCGGTCTCGGTGAGCACCATGTTCAGCGGCGCGGAACGGCCGCGGCGGTTGCCCTTGTGGTAGTTGTCGAGCAGGTTCTGGTCGTTGGTGAACGAGTGCACGGTCTCGACGTGCCCGTGCACGACGCCGTACTCGTCGTTGACCGCCTTGAGCGCCGGCACGATGGCGTTGGTGGTGCAGGAGGCGCAGGACAGGATGTTGTCGTCCTCGCGCAGCGTCAGGTGGTTGACTCCGTGGACGATGTTCTTCACGTCGCCCTTGCCGGGCGCGGTGAGCACGACCTTCGAGACGCCGGGGCGCAGGTGCTTGGAGAGGCCCTCGCGGTCGCGCCACTTGCCGGTGTTGTCGATGAGGACGGCGTTGTCGATGCCGTAGTCGGTGTAGTCGATCTCCGTCGGGTCGTTGGCGTAGATCACCTTGATGGTGTTGCCGTTGGCGCAGATCGTGTTGTTGTCGGCGTCGATGTGGATCGACCCGTTGAACTGGCCGTGGATCGAGTCGCGACGCAGCAGGGAGGCGCGCTTCTTGAGGTCGTCCTCGCCGCCCTTGCGTACGACGACCGCACGCAGGCGCAGGCCGTTGCCCGAACCGGACTTCTCGACCAGCAGGCGGGCCAGCAGGCGACCGATCCGACCGAAGCCGTAGAGCACCACGTCACGCGGGCCCTCCTGGACCAGCTTGTTCTCGCCGGTGGCGCCCTCGACGGCCTTGGCGGTGAACTCCTCGACGGTGAGGCCCTGGGAGTCCTCGGCGTACGAGACGGCGAGCCGGCCGATGTCGACGCGGCAGGGACCGAGGTCGAGCGTGGTGAGCGCCTTCAGGATCGGGAAGGTGTCCTCGATCGCGAGCTCGCGGCCCTCGATCTGGCGCACGTAGCGGTGCGTCTTGAGGATGCTGATCACCGACTTGTTGACCAGTGAGCGGCTGTGCACCAGCACGGTCACGTCACGCTCGCGGTAGAGGCGCCCGATCATCGGGATCATCTCTTCGGCGAGGGCCTCACGGCTCTTCCAGGTGGCGAAGTGGTCAGACGTCACGGCTGCGTTCCTCGGTCTTTCGTGGGGGTGCGGTTCAGACCTGCCCCAGCGCGAGCAGCGGCAGGTCGCCGATGGTCTCGCGTCCGGGCAGGAAAGTCAGTTCCAGGAGTACGGCGACGGCGTGGGAGACACCGCCGCACTGGTCGATCAGCTGGCGGGTCGCGGCCACGGTGCCTCCGGTGGCCAGCACGTCGTCGACGAGCAGGACGCGTTCACCGGGGGCGACCGCGTCGGCGTGCACCTCGAGCGTCGCCTCGGCGTACTCGAGGGCGTAGGAGACGGCGTGGGTCTCACGCGGCAGCTTGCCGGCCTTGCGGACCGGGACGAAGCCGACACCGAGGGCCAGCGCGACCGGCGCGGCGAGGATGAACCCGCGCGCCTCCATGCCGACCACCTTGTCGACCACCACGTTGCCGTCGTCGTCGCGGCCGGCGTCGGCGAGGGCCTCGACCACCGCGGTGAAGGCCGCGTGGTCGGCGAGCAGCGGAGTGATGTCCTTGAACAGGACGCCGGGCTCGGGATAGTCGGGGACGTCACGGACCAGGCGGGTCAACGCCTCCGCGACGTCGACGCCGGGGTGCGACAAGGCCTACTTCTCCTGCTCGGGGGCGCGGGACTCCTCGGCCTCGCCGGTCGAGTCGACCTCGCCGGTCGAGTCGGCCTCGTCCGTCACGGCGGAGTCGTCCGTCGAGTCGTCGGCGTCCCCGACGACGGGAGCGTCGTCGTTGTCGTCGCGGGGCAGGCCGACGATGGCCGCACGCGCGACCGTCAGGACGACGCCGGTCGCGACCTCGAGCCCGATCTTGTCGTCGTCGATGGAGCGGATGGTTCCGAAGATGCCGCTGTTGGTGATCACGTCGTCACCGACCTCCAGGCTGCGCTGGACGGACTGCATCTCCTTCTGGCGACGCGACGCGGGCCGGATCACCAGCAACCAGAAGATCAGGAAGATGCCGATGATGGGCAGCAAGGACAGCAGGTCCTTCAAGTGGATCCGACCTCTCGAGGCGTTGACAGTCTGGGCTTGATCGCCCGAAGTCTAACCGGCGATCAGTCTTCGAAGAGAGTCGAGTCCACGACCCCCTGAGTGGGCGGGGTGAGTCCGAGGTGCTGCCAGGCCGCCGGGGTGGCGATTCGTCCCCGCGGAGTGCGGGCCAGCAGGCCGTTGCGCACCAGGAACGGCTCGGCCACCTCTTCGACGGTCTCGCGCTCCTCGCCCACGGCGACGGCCAGCGTCGAGAGCCCCACCGGTCCCCCGCCGAACCGCCGGCAGAGCACGTCGAGGACGCCGCGGTCGAGCCGGTCGAGCCCGGAGGCGTCGACCTCGTAGAGCTCGAGGGCCTGCTGCGCCACGTCGATCGTGACCACCCCGTCGGCGCGCACCTGGGCATAGTCGCGGACCCGTCGCAGCAGCCGGTTGGCGATGCGCGGCGTGCCCCGGGAGCGGCCGGCGATCTCGGCCGAGCCCTCCTCGGTGAGGGGTACGTCGAGCAGGCCGGCGGAACGGTGCACGATCAGGTCGAGGTCTTCGGGCTCGTAGAACTCGAGGTGGGCGGTGAAGCCGAACCGGTCGCGCAGCGGGCCGGGCAGCAGTCCGGCCCGGGTGGTGGCGCCGACCAGGGTGAACGGTGGGATCTCGAGCGGGATCGCCGTCGCGCCCGGTCCCTTGCCGATGATGACGTCGACCCGGAAATCCTCCATGGCCATGTAGAGCATCTCTTCGGCGGCGCGCGACATGCGGTGGATCTCGTCGACGAACAGCACGTCGCCCTCGTTGAGCCCCGAGATGATCGCCGCCAGGTCGCCGGCGTGGGTGATCGCCGGGCCGCTGGTCAGCCGCAACGGCACCGACATCTCGGCGGCGATGATCATCGCCAGGGTGGTCTTGCCGAGCCCGGGAGGACCGGAGAGGAGCACGTGGTCGGGGGCGCGTCCGCGCGCCTTGGCGGCGTCGAGCACGAGGCCGAGCTGCTCCCGGACCCGCTGCTGGCCGATCACCTCGTCGAGAGACTTGGGGCGCAGCGCGGCCTCGATGGCGCGCTCGTCGCCGGTGGCGTCGGCGGAGGTGAGCCGGGCGATCTCGGCTTCCTCGGCGGCACTGAACTGGTCCATGCTCAGGCCTTGCGCAGCGTCTGGAGGGCGGCCCGGAGCAGGGCGCCGACGTCAGGGGTCGGGCCGGCGTCCGGCTCGACGGAGTCGACGGCCTTGTCGGCCTCCTTGGCCGACCAGCCGAGTCCGACAAGACCTTCGCGGACCTGGTCACGCCAGGCGGCACCGCTGGCGGCGAGTCCGGTGCGGGTGGCCTGCCCCGCACCGATGGCCGGACCGAGCCGGTCACGCAGCTCGAGGATGATGCGCTGGGCGCCCTTCTGGCCGATGCCGGGCACCTTGGTCAGCGTCTTGACGTCCTCGTTCGCGACCGCCTGTCGCAGGTCGTCGGGGGTGAGCACGGCAAGCATCGCCTGGGCCAGCTTGGGCCCGACTCCGCTGGCGGTCTGGAGCAGCTCGAAGCACGACTTCTCGTCGTCGTCGAGGAAGCCGAACAAGGTCAGGGAGTCCTCCCTCACGACCATGCTGGTCGGCAGGGTCGCCTGCTCGCCCGTGCGCAGGGTGGCGAGCGTGTTGGGCGTGCACATCACCTGAAGGCCGACGCCACCCACCTCGACGACGGCCGTGTTGAGGGTGACTGCGGCGACGGTGCCACGGACGAATGCGATCACAGAGCTCTCCCGATCAACGTTGCTTGCCTGCCTTGAGCAGCGCGGCCTCGATCCGCGACTGGGCGCCACCGCGCCAGATGTGGGTGATGGCCAGCGCCAGCGCGTCAGCCGCATCGGCCGGCTTCGGCGGCGCGGCCAGCCGGAGGATGCGGGTGACCATGGCGCCGACCTGGGCCTTGTCGGCCCGACCGCTGCCGGAGACTGCTGCCTTGACCTCGCTGGGCGTGTGCAGCGCGACCGGGATGCCTCGTCGGGCCGCGCAGACCATCGCGATGCCGCTGGCCTGGGCGGTACCCATGACGGTGCTCACGTCGGAGCGGGCGAAGACCCGCTCGATGGCCACCGCGTCGGGTGCGTACTCGTCGATCCAGGCGTCGATGCCCTTCTCGATCGTGACCAGCCGGATCGGCACCGGCTCGGACGACGACGTGCGCAGCACGTTGACGTCGACCATGGTCAGCGGGCGCCCCACGTCACCGTCGACCACGCCCATGCCGCAGCGGGTCAGGCCGGGGTCAATCCCGAGCACGCGCATCGTGAGTCCTTCATGTCGTCCGAACACCTGTTCGGACACAACGTAGCAACCGGCCACCGGCCTGATCGGCGCGACACCCCGAGCCGTGCGATTCAGCCGACGCGCTTCTTGCTGATGAGGTTGTCCCAGGTCCGGCCGCCGTCGCGGGTGGCGAAGAGACCCCTCGGCCCACCCAGATAGATCGTCTGCTCGTCGATGAAGCGGCCACTCCACTCGTGGAGACCTCCCGTCGACGGCACCTTCGAGGTCGTCCCGTCCGAGATGAGCACTCCCTGACCGCCGGCGAGCACGAGGAAGTGACCCTTCGGGCCGGCCACGACGGCCTCGACGTTGCGCGGCGTGGTGTGGATCGTGCGCCAGGTCCGGCCACGGTCCTCACTCACCTCGACCTCCCCACCGGGCTCGCCCTGGTCGCTGGTCTGGCATGCGGCGACCAGCACGTCGGCGGTTCCGTCGGCCGGCAGGCACAGCTCGCCGATCCGCCGGGTGGGAGTCCGCTCCCAGCTCTGACCGTCACGGGTCGTGTGCACGGCTCCGGTCCCCACGTCCTCGGCCCACAGGCCGGCGTCGCTGGCGCTGAGCTCGAAGATGCCCTCGGAACCCTCGGGTGTGACCTCGGTCCAGTCGCTCGCGTCGAGGCCGGTCCGCCACACCGTGTTCGGGCACTCGTCACTCTCACACTGGGCGAGCAAGACGAGGTAGAGGTGGTCCTCGTGGACCGCTATCTCGCCGGTGGCCCGCTCGTCGGGGTCCTGGGGCGACGGCAGGTGGCGCCAGGACCGGCCGCCGTCCTCGGTGGCGAGGATGCCGTCGGTGTCCCAGCGGAACCAGCCGTGGAGTCCGTCGGGGGCCATCACCAGCGACGTGGCGCTCACCGGAGGGAACGGGCCGTATCCGTCGTCCTGCCCGGCCTCGGCCGGCTCGGCGAAGGTGTGCACCCGCTTCCATCCACGCGTCGACCCGGGCGCGTACGACCACAGGGCGGCGCACGAGGCGCAGGTCTTCTCGGCCGTGGTCACCGCCCAGACCCGGTCGGCCGTGGGTGCCGACCAGGACAGGAGCCTGCCGAACGGCGAGTCCGGCAGGTCGCTGTCAGGTTCGGCGCGGTCGACCTGGACCTGCCCGGCCGGGTTCGCGTCCGTGTCCGACTCGTTGCCACAGGCTGCGAGCAGCCCGACCACTGATGCCAGTGCCGCCAGCCACGCCAGCGGTCTCCCCCGGTTCACGGGATCAGTCGTCGGACTCTTCGAGCTCGGCGAGCACCGAGTCGGGGACGTCGACGTTGCTGAAGACGTTCTGCACGTCGTCGAGGTCCTCCAGGGCGTCGACCAGCTTGAAGACCTTGACCGCGGCGTCCTTGTCGACCGGGATCTCGAGGCTGGCCACGAACTCGACGTCCGCCGAGTCGTAGTCGAGGCTCGCGGTCTGGAGCGCCGTACGGACGCCGACCACGTCGCCGGCCTCGGACAGCACCTGGAAGGCTTCGCCGAGGTCGTTCACGTCGTCGGCACCGGCGTCGAGGGTGGCCTCGAGCACGTCGTCCTCGCCGACCTCACGCGCTTCCTGCACCTTGGGCACCACGACGACGCCCTTGCGGTCGAAGAGCCGCGAGACGGAGCCCGGGTCGGCCAGCGTGCCGCCGTTGCGGGTGACCGCGGTGCGGACCTCCATGGCGGCACGGTTGCGGTTGTCGGTGAGGCACTCCACCAGGATCGCGACGCCCTGGGGTCCGTAGACCTCGTACATGATGGTCTCGTAGTCGACCGCGCCACCCTCGAGCCCGCCGCCGCGCTTGACCGCGGAGTCGATGTTCTTGTTCGGCACCGACTGCTTCTTCGCCTTCTGGATGGCGTCGAAGAGGGTCGGGTTGCCGGAGGGGTCGGGGCCACCCATCTTCGCGGCGATCTCGATGTTCTTGATCAGCTTGGCGAAGAGCTTGCCGCGCTTGGCGTCGATGGCGGCCTTCTTGTGCTTCGTGGTCGCCCATTTGGAGTGGCCGGACATGCGAGATCCTCTTCCGTTGCTTCAGCGCTGTGACGTCGTGACGAGATCCACGAAGTAGCGGTGGATGCGGTCGTCCTTGCCCACTTCAGGATGGAACGACGTCGCCATCACGTTCCGTTCGCGAACGGCGACGATCCTACCCGCTGCCTCACCGCCCTCGACGCGGGCAAGGACCTCGACGTCCTCACCGACCTGCTCGACCCACGGGGCCCGGATGAACACGGCGTGCACCTTGTCGGCGAACCCGTCAAACTCCAGCTGGCCCTCGAACGAGTCGACCTGGCGACCGAACGCGTTGCGACGCACGGTGATGTCGAGGCCGCCCAGGGTCTCCTGGTCGGCGGTGCCGCCCTCGACCCGGTCGGCCAGCATGATCATGCCGGCGCAGGTGCCGAAGGTCGGCATGCCGCCACGGATCCGCTCCTGCAACGGCTCGAACAGGTCGAACGTGCGGGCCAGCTTGTACATCGTGGTCGACTCGCCGCCGGGGATGACGAACCCGTCGCAACGGTCGAGCTCCACCGGTCGGCGTACGGCGATCGCCTCGGCGCCGAGGTCGGAGAGGATGCGCAGGTGCTCGCGCACGTCGCCCTGGAGGGCGAACACGCCGATGGTGGGGAAAGGCATGTGCGCATCGTAGGAGTGGGTCGGGTCAGCCTCGCGACTGACCCGAGAACTGCATGCCGATGACCCGCAACAGGTCGAGCTTCTCGGCCGCCTCCGACCCGGGCTCGGCCGAATACACGATGACCGACTGGTCGGTGTCGGGCAGCACCATGGAGTCGCACTCGAGGGTGAGGTCGCCGACCTCCGGATGCCGGATCGTCTTGGTGTGGCTGCGCCAGGGGGCGACGTCGGTCTCGGTCCAGAGCCGCCGGAAGTCGGCACTGGCCTCACGCAACCTGTCGATGAGGTCGCGCAGCTCGGCGTCGTGGGGATACTTCGCGGCGGCGGCGCGCAGGCTGCCCACCGACTGTGCGGCACTCTGCGCCGCCTCCTCCGGGGTGTTGGCGACGCGTCCCTGCTCGCCCAGGAACCGCTGCCACACGATGTTGCGCTCTCGCACGGGCAGCCGGGTCCAGTCACCGAGGAGCGCCGACGCCATGGAGTTCCACGCCAGGAAGTCACCCTTGGCGCTCATCACGATGACCGGCAGGTCGTTGAGCCGGTCGAGCAGGCGCTGGATGCTGGGGCGCACGTGCAGGTCGATCGTGTCCGTGCGCGGCAGGCGCACGTCGGCCAGCTCGAACAGCTCTGCCCGGGCGTCGTCGTTAAGCCGAAGCGCCCGGGCCAGCGCGGAGAGCACCCCGGGCGACGGGTGCGGACCACGTGCCTGCTCGAGGCGTACGACGTAGTCGACGCTGACTCCTGCCAGGGCGGCCACCTCTTCGCGTCGCAGTCCCGGCACCCTCCGGCGTTCGCCGGAGGGCATGCCCACGTCGTCGGGGCTGATCCGCGAACGCGCCTGTCTGAGCAGCCGGGCGATCTCGGGACGGTTCACCTGACCAGTCTCGCTCACGACGGTCCGGGAGACACCCCGTGAAGGTAGGACTGCGCGTCCCAGGCTCGTCAGGCACTGGAGCCCGTCCGCCGTCGCGCGCACGGTTGCCGCATGACCACTGAACACGACACATCTGGACACACCACGACAAGGGCGCTGGTCACCGGCGCCAACAAGGGCATCGGCTTCGAGACGGTGCGTCAGCTGCTCGGCCTCGGCTGGCAGGTCTGGCTCGGCGCACGCGACGAAGAGCTCGGAGCGAAGGCCGTCGCCGAGCTCGCACCGCTCGGGGACGTACGACTGCTGGTCCTCGACGTCACCTCCGACGAGTCGGTCGAGGCGGCGGTGGCCACGATCACCGAGGACGGCGGCCTCGACGTCCTGGTCAACAACGCCGGCATCGCCGGGGCCATGGCCGCACCGGGTGAGACCGTCCCGACGGACTTCATCCCCGTCTTCGGCGTGAACGTGCTCGGGCCGGTCCGGATGACGCACGCGTTCCTGCCTCTGCTTCGCGACTCCGCCAACCCGCGGATCGTCAACGTGTCCAGCGGCATGGGGTCGTTCGGCGTCACCACCGACTCGGGCCGGCTCGAGTCGACCCTCTATGGCCTGGTCTACCCGTCGTCGAAGAGCGCACTGAACATGATCACCACGATGTACGCCAAGTCCCTGCCCTGGTTGAAGATCAACGCCGTCGACCCGGGCTACACAGCCACCGACCTCAACGGCCACAACGGTGTGCAGTCGGTCGAGACGGGGGCAGTTCCCGTCGTACGGATGGCGAGCATCGGCACGGACGGCCCGACCGGCACGTTCACCGGGCAGGAGGGCGATCTCCCCTGGTGAGCCGGTAAATCCCGTTGCCCGCCGGACCGGCTGCTGACACCGTGGCGCCATGCACCTCGTCGTACTCTTCGGTCCCCCGGCCGCCGGCAAGATGACCGTCGGCCAGGAGCTCGCGCGACGCACCGGCTACAAGCTGTTCCACAACCACATGTCGATCGAGCCGGTGCTCGACGTCTTCGACTTCGGCACCCCGTCGTTCAACCGGCTCACCCGCCAGCTGCGTGCGGACGTCATCGAGGAGTCGGTGGTGGCCGGGCTTCCGGGACTGATCTTCACACTGGTCCTGGCGCTGGACCTCGACGAGGACACCAGCGGTGTGGCCGACCTGGTCGCGCCGGTCGTCGACGCCGGGGAGCGGGTCGACTTCGTCGAGCTGGTGGCTCCCCTCGAGATCTGCCTCGCCCGCGAGGGCACCGAGAACCGCCTGCGCCACAAGAGGTACAAGACCGATGTGGACTGGGCGACCGCGCACAACCAGGAGATGCACAAGAAGCACCGGTTCAACACGGAGGGCGACTTCCCCCTGGACTTTCCCCACTCGGTCGTGGAGAACGTCGGGTCGTCACCGAGTGACACGGCCGTGAAGATCATCGACCTGCTCGGGCTAACCTCGATCGGGTGAGCTTCCTCGAGCGACCGAACCCGATCATCAGCGCGCCGATGGCCGGCGCCAGCACACCGGCCCTCGCGGCAGCCGTGTCCGAGGCAGGTGGCCTGGGCTTCCTCGCCGCCGGCTACCTGTCGGTCGACGCGATGGCCGACGAGGTGACGGCATACCGCTCACTCACCGACGCGCCGGTGGCGATCAACCTCTTCACGCCGCAGACCGACCGCTCGCTGGAGCTCGGCTCCCGCCTGGACACCTACCGGGCCGAGGTGGCCGAGACCGCGGGCAGGTACGGCGTCACACCGGGCGACCCGTCGTTCGACGACGACACGTTCGAGGGCAAGGTCGCGTGGCTGGTCGCCCACCCGGTCGACGTCGTCACCTTCACGTTCGGGCCCGTTCCGCCCGCCACTGTCTTCCGGTTGCAGGAGGTCGGCACGACGGTCGGGTTCACCGTCACCTCGGCCCACGAGGCGCAGCAGGCGACCGGGCTGGGCGCCGACTTCGTGGTCGCGCAGGGGTGCGAGGCGGGCGGTCACCGCGGCACGTGGCACCTCTCCGACCGGCCCAACGAAATGTCCGCCCTCGAGGTCACCGCTGCGGCGGTCGATGCGTCGGGCCTGCCCGTGATCGCGGCCGGTGGCGTCGACGGACCGGCCGCCGTGCGCGCACTCCTCGATGCCGGCGCCGAGTCCGTCGCCGTGGGCACGCTGTTCCTCGCCGCGGAGGAGAGCAAGGCACCGGCCGCGCACCAGGACGCGTTGACGTCCGGCGCCTTCACCTCGGCCACGGTCACCCGCGCATTCAGTGGTCGTTTCGCGCGGGCGCTGGTCAACGACTTCGTCCGCGCCCACGACGGCCACGCCCCCTCGGCGTACCCGAACGTGCACCACCTCACGAAACCGATCCGTACGGCGGCCGCGTCGGCCGGCGACCCACAGGCGATGGCCCTGTGGGCCGGCTCGGGACATGCGGCGGCCACGCGACGGAGTGCAGCCGAGATCGTCTCCGCCCTGCTGTGACGGACCCTCTGCGCATCAGAAGTGACCGCAGTCCGTACCGAGACCGAGGGTGCGCGTGCGGAAGTTCGAGGTGATCGAGCCGCTGGAGAGCCACGCGTTGGTCCCGGTGGGCACGGCACGGATGCGGGCCACGAAGTTGGTGCTGAGCAAATTGCCGAGCAACCCGGTGGTGAAGGTGATGCTGGTGCTCGTCTGGAAACCCGAGTAGGCGACGGCTCCATCGCTCACCCGGGTGGCCGTCACGTAGTAGCTGTAGTTCGGGCCGGCCGAGGTCCACGAGACTGTGGCGTTGACCCCTGGGGTGCAGACCGGTGCTGTCGGTGCCGGAACTGTCAACGCGGTGAGTGAACCGCCCGTCACGACGGCCGTGTCGGAGAAGGTCGCCATGGTGCTGATCGGGGCCAGGCAGACTCCCCCGGCGACGAGCATGCCGGTCGTGCTCACAGCCGCGGCCCTTCGTGTCGCCCTGCGCACGGATCTCCGCGGTTTCTTGCGCACACCACCGATGCGAGTACCGCCCCCGTCCCCTGCGCCGTCGCTGTCGCCGTCGTCCTTCTCGCGCCGGCCCCGGCCGAACGCCGAGACCAGCAGGAACGTCACGAACCCGCCGCACACCAGCAGGCCCCACGGCGTACTGGCCGCGTTGACGACGTGACCGGCCCACGGCACGTCGGCGAAGACCCGGTAGGCGGAGTCGACGGGATACGCCTCGGCGTCGGGCGCAGCGTTGGCGTCGCCCTTCAGGTGGAGGACGGTGCCGTCCTCGGTGCGGTCGATGGAGACGATGCGGTGGGTGATGCGCACGTTGCGGCCACTCATGACGCTGACCACGTCACCGACCTCGAGCTCCGACGCGGGTACGTCACGCGCCAGCGCCAGGGCACCGGACTCGATCCCGGGCGACATCGACCCGGACCTGAAGACCAGCGGTCGCACGTCGAGGACCAGGGCCAGTGCACCCAGCACGAGGCAGAGCACTCCCAGGCCGGCGCCGAGCCACAGCGCACTCTCACGCAACCGGCCGGCCCACGTCGTACGCGCGCTCATGACGTCTTCTGGCTCGCGGTGAAGGTCAGCGCGATCGAGCCGGTCTTCCCCTGGTTGAGGTTGTCTGCCGCCTGGTCGAGGCCCACGACGATGCACAGGCCCTGGGTGCCGCCCGCGGCGATCTCCTGTGCGGTGGTGATGACCGACTTGTTGGTGGCGTCGACGGCCTGGGCAGTGCCCAGCGACGCGCCCGTGCAGGTGTCCTGCTGCGGGTAGGTGGTGTCCGCGACGGCCGTGCCGGAGTACACCTGCACCGTGATCGGGGTTCCGGAGAACGTCCAGGTGGGCGAGACACCACGAGTCGCGGTCGCGACGTAGGTGAACGGCGGGTTCCCAACGTTCTTGACGCTGAGGTCGAAGGCCTTGCGCTCCCCGGGAGCGAGGTTGCTCCACGTGATTGCCGTCTTCGCGTAGTTCGCTCCCGTGCCGACGGCACCGGTGGTGTCGAACTGCAGGTCCATCGCGCCCGAGGTGATCGGTCCCCCGGAGACCACGGCGGTGTCGCTCCAATAGGCGTACGTGCCGATCGACCCGAACCCCACCAAGAGCCCCAGGCTCAACAACGCCCGCACCTTGCCGTTCCCGGAAGCCCCCCGCGTCCTCGACCTCCTGCCCTCAGCGTGCCGTGCCATGACCTGTCTCCCCTCGCCTTCCACGCTTCATCAGCGCCAGCCCCGTGCCGATCGCGATCCCTGCCACCACGAGCGTCCAGCCCACAGCGGGCGCGCCGGTGTCCGGCAGCCCTGCGCCCGGCAAGCCGTCACCACCGTCGTCACCAGGCCCTGCGCCGGCATCCGCATCCGCCAGGGTCACCATGAAGCGGAACCCGACGTGGTCACGCTGGCTGTCGTTGGCGGAGGCCGGATCGAAGCTGGCCCGCACCTGCACCCTGCGGGAGTCGCCGGCCGGAAGCGCGCTGTGCTCCCACCGGTAGGCCCCGTCCCTCTGCTCGAGGGCGACCCATCCTTGATCCCCCACGCGGGTCTCGATGCGCAGGTCGTCGTCGCGCAGCAGCCTGTCGGGGTCACGACTCTCGACGCTGATCGTCAACGTGCCCGAGTCGTCTGCCTGGTTGCGCACGTAGAACGCCGCCGTGCGCACGTCGCCCGGCACCCACAGCAGCCGCGAGTCGAACAGCGAACCGTCGAGATGGTCGGCCCAGGTTCGGCCGTCCCGGCTGACGCCGAGCTCGTCGGCTGCGTGAGCCGACGAAGGCATGAGGCTGAGTAGACACATCGTGACGACCACCAGGGACCTGATCATCAGCTCGCCCGTTCCTTGCGGCGGTCGCGCACGGCACCGGTCAGCATGAACGCGGCATACCCGAGAAGGAATGCAGCAACGGCGTAGACCGCCATCTGCCTCTCCTTTCCGTTCAGCATGTTGTTCACGTAGCCGAGGTATCTCACCGAGTACCACTTCTCGCCCTTGACCTGGACCGGTCTGACCCACTCCTCGTCAGCTGTGTCGTTCGCGTCGCCCTGCGTCTGGAACTGGATCTCGCCCACGCTGTTGAACGCCTTGGCAACCACCCGGTGCGTCACCACGGTCGCCTTGCCCGACTCGCGCTGGTAGGTGATCACGGAGCCGACCCGGACGTCGTCCTCGTCGACCGGCCTGACCACCACGAGCGTTCCCGGCGGCATGTCCGGCTTCATCGAACCCGTCAGGATCGTGTACGGCGTTGCCCCGCCGAGCCTGGGGATGAGAACCGCCACCACCAGGATCACCACGACGCTCAGGATCACCAGCCAGGAGAGGACCCGGCCGACCCACCCGAGTGGGCCCCGGACCATCAGGCTTCGGTCTGGGTCAACGTCACCGTGATGGCGTCGAGAGTCGCCGCGAGGTTCTGGGTGTCGTTGGCGTTGATCGCGGCCACGTCACCGAAGGGGAACTCCACGGCCAGCGTCGCGGTCACGACGTCGCCGTCGTTCGCACTGGTGACCTGCACCGGAAGAGGTGCGTCGTCCTGGTCGACGTAGGTGGCGTCGACGTTGAGCACCAACGTGGTCGGCTCCGGAGTGCTGGTCACGGTCACGTCGGCGGTGTCCGGCGTCGTGAGCGTCGCAGTGAGGTTGTCACCGGCTGCGGCAATGGTGAACTCGCAGTCCTTGACGATCGTGTCGCCGGGCACGATCAAGCCCACGGCCTGGCCGGCCTTGGCATTGCCCGGCCCGTAGACCCATCCTGCGTCGCAGGTGGCGTCGCTCAGCGAGAGCTCCCCGGAATCGATGTCACCGCCGCTCAACGGGGTCGAGTCGCTCCAGTAGGCCAGCGAACCGGCCCCACCGAGCAACAACACTGCCGCAGCCGCCGCGGCGATCGAACCCTTGGTCGACTTCTTCATTTCTGCTCCCTGTCATCAGTCGTAGTGCAGGGAAGTACAGTCCCCTGTCACGACTACTCAACGGTGGTCTAGACCCCTCCTGACGCCAGACTCGCAGAAATAGTCATATCGGGCCATGGTGCCTAGTCATTCATGGGGCGGGGCGGCGTTGCCAGAACGCGGTGACCTCGATGCGGCCCTCGTCGAACCTGGCAGTCAGTCCGTGGCGTGAGAAGCAGGAGAGGACTGCGTCGAGCAGGTGGTCACCAGGTGCCGCGTTGGCCGTGGAGGCGTGCCAGAGGTTGACCTCGAGCATGCCCTCGTCGATGGCGTGCCAGACGTCGGGGGGTGTGAACCACAAGATGCCGCGCAGGCTCGCTCCGTCACGCTCGAGCTCTGCCTTTGCCGCCCAGTGGTCGGCCACGCCCTGCAGAACGCGTACGCCGTGCGACGCGCACTCGGCGAAGACGGCCTGGAGCCGGTCGAAGTCCGTCGTCTCGGGCCAGGCGCCCGACTCCGAGCGCAGGTCGGCTCCCGCCTTGGCCAGCCAGGCCCGGGCCAGGATGGTCGCGTCGGTGCCGGGCATCTCTGCGTCGATCGCCTGCACGACCTCGGCCAGCATGTCGGGAGATGACAGGAGCCCGGCACGCACCTGGAGGCGGGCGAAGTCGACCAACTCCTCCTCGGGCGTACGCCGGGCTCCTCGAGTCACCATGTGATGCGGCAGGTCACCAGCCGCGCTCGGCGAGGCGGTGTGGCTGCGGGATGTCCTCGACGTTGATGCCGACCATCGCCTCGCCGAGACCGCGGGAGACCTTGGCGACCACGTCGGGGTCGTCGTAGAAGGTGGTGGCCTTGACGATCGCCTCGGCGCGTTGGGCCGGGTTGCCGGACTTGAAGATGCCCGAGCCGACGAACACGCCCTCGGCGCCGAGCTGCATCATCATCGCCGCGTCGGCCGGAGTGGCGATGCCACCCGCGGTGAACAGCACGACCGGGAGCTTGCCGTGGGCGGCAACCTCCTTGACCAGCTCGTAGGGTGCCTGCAGCTCCTTCGCGGCGACGTAGAGCTCGTCGGCGCTGAGCGCGCCGAGCCGGCGGATCTCCCCGTTGATCGTGCGCATGTGGGTGACCGCGTTGGAGACGTCGCCGGTGCCGGCCTCGCCCTTGGAGCGGATCATCGCCGCACCCTCGGTGATGCGGCGCAGCGCCTCACCGAGGTTGGTCGCACCGCAGACGAAGGGGACCGTGAAGGTCCACTTGTCGATGTGGTTGGCGTAGTCGGCCGGGGTGAGCACCTCGGACTCGTCGATGTAGTCGACACCGAGGGACTGCAGGATCTGTGCCTCGGCGAAGTGACCGATGCGGGCCTTGGCCATCACCGGGATCGAGACGGCGGCAATGATGGAGTCGATCATGTCGGGGTCGCTCATCCGCGACACGCCGCCCTGGGCGCGGATGTCGGCGGGAACGCGCTCGAGCGCCATCACCGCCACGGCGCCGGCGTCCTCGGCGATCTTGGCCTGCTCGGCGTTGACGACGTCCATGATCACGCCGCCCTTGAGCATCTCGGCCATGCCGCGCTTGACGCCGGACGTGCCCGTCGCCTGCGCCTGCTGCGCGGGGACGACGGTGGTTTCGGGGGAATCAGTTGCCATGGCTCCAGCCTAGTCGCCTGTACACCGTTCAGTTCACCCGGGCCGGTGGTACGGCCGGCCCCGTCGACCGGCCGGCTTCCGCGGTGGTGGGATCAGGAGTTCGCGGCCTCGGCGTACGCCTGCTGGCGGACGGTCCAGACCCGCTGGAAGACGGTGACGGTGCTGGCCACGGCCAGCGCCCAGAGGGTGACCTCCATCAGGATGGGCAGGTCGAAGATCGCGCTGAAGCCGGTCATCACGAGGATCGAGACCAGCCGGTCGGAGCGCTCCGCGATGCCGACCTTGGCATGGAAGCCCATGCCCTCGGCCTTGGCCCGGGCGTACGACGTCACCGAACCCATCACCAGGCACAACAGGGAGAGCACCAGGTAGAGGCGGCTGTCACCGGGGCCGGCGTAGTAGAGCACCAGGCCTCCGAAGATCGCGCCGTCCCCGATGCGGTCGAGGGTCGAGTCGAGGAAGGCACCGAAGCGGTTCGTCTTCCCGGTGACCCGCGCCATGTGGCCGTCGATGAGGTCGCTGAAGACGAACGCGGTGATGAACAGCACCCCGGTCAGCAGCTTGCCCTGGGGGAAGAACACCAGGGCGCCGGTGCAGACCCCGAGAGTGCCGACGAAGGTCACCGCGTCGGCACTGATGCCGAGCTTGATGAACAACCTCGCAATGGGGTTGAGCAACTTGGTCCAGAACGCGCGAAATCTCTCCAACATGGCGGGTGCAGGGTATCGCCCCACCGGCGGGGTTGCAGCGTCGGCGTAGCGTGGAGGGCACGGAGCCAACCAGGCTTTCAATCAGGGAGCCACCATGGCCGACAAGTCGCCACGGCAAGGAATGTCCAAGAAGTCCGCAAAGTCCATCAAGGAGAAGCGGGCCGACAAGCACGCAAAGACCGCCGCCGCCTCCGACATGCACAAGCTCGCCGAAAAGAAACGGTGACTGCGCCACAGGCCCTGAGCCTGGGTGTCGTCGCGACCTCCGCCAAGGAGAACGAGCGGCGACTGCCGATCCACCCCGAGCACTTCCGGCGCCTCGCCCCGGAGGTGCGCGCCCGCATCACCCTCGAGCACGGGTACGGCGAACGCTTCGGCCACACCGACGCCTCGTTGGCCGACCAGGTGGCCGGGTTCGCCACGCGTGAGGAGCTGCTCGCCACCTCCGACGTCGTCCTTCTCCCGAAGCCGCAGCTGGCAGACGTCGAGGCCCTGCACGACGGCCAGGTCCTGTGGGGCTGGCCGCACTGCGTGCAGGACACCGCGCTCACCCAGGCGGCGATCGACCGGAAGCTGACCCTGGTCGCGTTCGAGGCGATGAACCACTGGACCCGCGACGGCACCGTCGGCCTGCACGTCTTCCACAAGAACAACGAGCTGGCCGGCTACTGCTCGGTGATCCACGCCCTGACGCTGGGCGGCATCACCGGCAGCTACGGACGCAAGCTCACCGCCGTGGTGATCGGGTTCGGCGCCACCGCTCGTGGCGCGGTGACCGCCCTGAGTGCGAGCGGCATCCACGACGTCCGGGTGCTGACCATCCGTGACGTGGCCGCCGTGGCGTCACCGATCCACTCGGTGCGCATCCACCGCTTCGAGCACGACCCGGAAGCGCCGGCCCTCAGCCAGGTCTTCACCGACGCCGGCAAGGTGCCGCTGGCGCCGTTCCTCGCGGAGAGCGACATCGTCGTCAACTGCACGCTGCAGGACACCGCGGCGCCGCTGACCTACCTGCGCACCGAGGACCTCGACGCGTTCCGGCCCGGCAGCCTGATCGTCGACGTCTCGTGCGACGAGGAGATGGGCTTCAGCTGGGCCAGGCCGACCACCTTCGACGACCCGATGTTCAACGTGGGCAACCACATCGGCTACTACGCGGTCGACCACACCCCGTCGTACCTCTGGAGCTCGGCCACATGGGAGAACAGTGAGGCGCTGCTGCCGTTCGTGCCCACGGTCCTGGCCGGACCCGAGGCCTGGGCCGCCGACGAGACCATCCGGCGGTCGATCGAGATCCAGGACGGGCAGATCGTGAACCCGGCGATCCTGGCGTTCCAGGGCCGCACCGATGCAGGAGTCCTCATCAGCTGAGTGGACCAGCGGTGGCTGCGGGCTCGAGGCGGGCCCGCAGCCAACGTGGCATCCGGGGTCGGCCCGCCCCTTGACACGGAGGCGATCCCGGCGCACTCTCCTAACTATGTTAGATGCGCCTAACCGCGATAGGAACGCCGAACGTCGCGAGGCGACGCGGCGCGAGATCGTCGAAGCCGCATGGGCGATCGCCCGCGAGTCGGGTCTCGCCGAGCTGACCCTGCGCGACGTCGCTGCTCGCGTCGGGATGCGAGCACCGTCGCTCTACTCCCACTTCGCCTCGAAGAACGCGATCTACGACGCCATGTTCGGTCAGGCATGGAGCGAGTACGAGTCGTCGGTGCTGGCCTTGGAAGACGCGCTGCCCGAGCACCCCCGCGCCGCCGCCAAGCAGTACGGGCGCCATTTCTTCGACTTCGCCGTCGACGACCTCCCGCGCCACCAGTTGATGAACCAGCGGGTCATCCCGGGGTTCGAACCGAGCCCTGAGTCCTACGCCCCCGCCGTACGCGTTCTCGAGCGCGCGGCCGCAAACGTCCGCGAGCTCGGAGTCACCTCGGAGGACGACTTCGCGATCCTGATCGCCCTGATCGGTGGTCTGATCAACCAGCACCACGCCAACGACCCCGGTGGCGACAGGTACGCCGGGCTCCTCGACCGCGCGATCGACATGTGGGCCGATGCCGTCGGCCTTCCCGCCGAAGATCCCGCTCCTCCCTCGAGAAAGTCCGCCCCATGAACCACGCGGCCCCCCTTGCCCCCACACGCGCCCCACGGCGCTCACAGCTGCCCCGTCACACGGCGATGCAGCTGGCCGCCACCGAGTACGACCGCATGTCCGCAATGCTCGCCGAGCTGCGGCCCGACGACTGGAGCCTGCGCACGGACTGCGCCGAATGGGATGTGCGACAACTCGCCTCGCACCTTCTCGGGATGGCGAGCATGGTCACCAGCCCGATGGAAGTCGCCCGTCAGCAGAAGGCTGCCAAGAAGGTGCACGCCACGCGCGGTGGCCAGATGATCGACTCCCTGACCCAGGTCCAGGTCGACGAGCGCGCCGACCGCGGTCCGGCCGAGCTCGTCGCAGAGGCCGAGAGGATCGGCCGCAGGGCCGTCCGGGGCCGCCGACTGCTGGCCATCGCCGGAGGCCGCATGAAGCTGCCCGAGCCGGAGCAGGTCGACGGCCACCCCGAGTACTGGACGGTGGGCTACCTGATGGGCACCATCCTCACCCGCGACCCGTGGATGCACCGGATCGACCTGGCCCGGGCCACCGGCCACGCACTCGAGCTCACGCCCGAGCATGACGGTGTGATCGTCGACGACGTGGTGCGCGAGTGGGCAGAACGGCACGGGCAGGCCTACCACCTCGAACTCACCGGCCCAGCGGGGGGTCAGTGGACGTCCGACGAGCTGCGTTCCGGCACCGACACGATCGCGATGGATGCCGTCGAGTTCTGCCGCATCCTCTCAGGCAGGGCCATCGGCACGGGGCTCCTGACCACGTCGGTCCCGTTCTGATCCCGACAGGTCAACCCGCGTCGAGAGCCGCGCACACCTCGTCGACGGCAGTGGGCACCCCGGCCACGGACCAGACCACTCCTGCTGCCGTCGTACGGCGGGCGGCGCCGCCCACACCCCGCACGATCGCAGAGCCGGGCAACCAGTCCCATTCCGGCACCGAGTGCTGGAAGAGCACGTCCATCTGCCCCCTGGCCACGGCCAGGTGGTCCATCGTCCCGGAGCCGAGCATCCGCAGCGTCGCGGCGCCGTCGACCGCCCGCGTGAAGGCGGCGCCGACCTCGCCGGCGTAGAACGGGGGATGCAGGTACGTCGAGGCGCACGACTCCGCCAGCGGCCTGTCCTCGATCCGGGGAAGCAGCTCCCCGTTGCGAGTCGACGGGAGGTCCGGCCCGCCGACGTACACCTCGTCACGCGCCGGGTGGTGGACCGCGCCGAGCAGCACGTCGTCGCGGTCCGTCAAGGCCACGGCGGAGCACCACCAGTCCATGCCGCGGAAGAAGTTGTAGGTGCCGTCCACAGGGTCGATCACCCACGTGCGACCGGACGTACCGACGTGGTCGGTGCCCTCCTCCCCCACGATCGAGTCGTCGGGGCGGGCCTCACGAAGGGCGCGGACGATCAGGGCCTCGGCGGCGTGGTCGGCGGCCGTGACGATGTCGGCCACGTTCGTCTTCTGCTGCGAGCCGAGACCGTCGGACCGCATGCGCGCGGCCAGTTGCCCGGCCTCACGCACGAGCCGGCCGGCGAGTTCCGCGTCCGGGACCGTCATTCGGCTCTGGCCCACGCCTCGGCCAGCAGACGTCGGGTGTCCTGGAGGAGCTGCGGAAGGGTCTTGGTGCCACCGACGACGGTGATGAAGTTGGAGTCGCCCGACCAGCGGGGTACGACGTGCTGGTGCAGGTGGTCGGCCAAGGAACCGCCGGCCGGGCCGCCCAGGTTGAGCCCGACGTTGAAGGCGTGCGGGTTGCTGACGCCCCTGATCACCCGGATGGCCCGCTGGGTGAGGGCCATCAGCTCGGAGGACTCCGGTTCGGTCAGCTCCTCGAGCCCGGCCACGTGCCGGTAGGGAACCACCATCAGGTGACCCGGGTTGTAGGGATGCAGATTGAGGACGGCGTACGCCTGCTCACCCCGGGCGACCACCAGGGACTCCTCGTCGGACAGTCCCGGGATCGAGCAGAACGGGCAGCCGTCACCCTCCGTCGCCGTGCGGACGTAGGCCATCCGGTGGGGGGTCCAGATCCGTTCCAGGCCGTCCTGCTCCCCCGGCCCCTGCTGGTGGAACCCTTCCGACGCCACCGCGGCGCCCCCTCAGACCTGTTCGCGTGACTCGACGGCGGCGGCCACCCGGGCGATCGCCTCGGCCAACGGCACCCCGTTGTCCTGGCGGCCGTCGCGGTAGCGGAACGACACCGCACCGGCCTCCACGTCGGCGTCGCCGGCAATCATCATGAACGGCACCTTCTGCAGCTGCGCGTTGCGGATCTTCTTCTGCATCCGGTCGTCGGACAGGTCGACCTCGGCGCGCAGTCCCTGCGCCTTCATGGTGCGGGCCACCTCGAGGAGATAGTCGTTGTGGCGCTCCGCGATCGGGATGCCCTGCACCTGCACCGGCGCGAGCCAGGGCGGGAACGCGCCGGCGTAGTGCTCGACCAGCACGCCCATGAACCGCTCGATCGAGCCGAACTTGGCCGAGTGGATCATCACCGGCTGCTGACGCGTGCCGTCGGCGGCGACGTACTCGAGGTTGAACCGGTCGGCCGACGGCTGGTTGAAGTCGTACTGGACGGTGCCCATCTGCCAGGTGCGGCCGATCGCGTCGCGCGCCTGCACGGAGATCTTCGGGCCGTAGTACGCCGCGCCGCCGGGGTCGGGAACCAGCTCCAGGCCGGTGGCCGTGGCCACCTCCTCGAGGACCTTGGTGGCGATCGCCCAGTCCTCGTCGGAGCCGATGAACTTGTCCTTCGACGCGTCTCGGGTCGACAGCTCCAGGTAGAAGTCGTCGATCCCGAAGTCGCGGAGGAGCGACAACATGAAGTTCAGCAGGTGCGCCACCTCGTCGGGCGCCTGCTCGGGGGTCACGTACGAGTGCGAGTCGTCCTGCGCGAAGCCGCGCACGCGGGTCAGGCCGTGGATCACGCCGGACTTCTCGTGCCGGTAGACGTGGCCGAACTCGAACAGGCGCAGCGGCAGCTCACGGTAGGAACGCTGCCGCGAGCGGTAGATCAGGTTGTGCATCGGGCAGTTCATCGCCTTGAGGCGGTAGTCCATGCCGTCGACGTCGAGGGGCGGGTACATGCCCTCGCCGTAGTAGGGCAGGTGCCCGGAGGTGTGGAACAGCTCCTCCTTGGCGATGTGCGGCGTACCGACGTAGTCGAAGCCCTCCTCGATGTGCCGCTCGCGGACGTAGTCCTCCATGGCGCGCTTGATCACGCCGCCCTTGGGGTGGAAGACCGGCAGGCCCGACCCGATCTCGTCGGGGAAGCTGAACAGGTCCAGTTCGCGGCCGAGCTTGCGGTGGTCGCGGCGCTCGGCCTCCTCGATGCGGTGGAGGTGCTCCTCGAGGGCCTCCTTGGTCTCCCAGGCGGTGCCGTAGATGCGCTGGAGCTGCTTGTTCTTCTCGTCGCCGCGCCAGTACGCCGCCGCACTGCGCATCAGCTTGAACGCCGGGATGCGCTTGGTGGTGGGCAGGTGCGGGCCACGGCAGAGGTCCTTCCAGACCGTCTCGCCGTTGCGGTTCAGGTTGTCGTAGATGGTCAGCTCGCCCTCGCCGACCTCGACGCTCGCCCCTTCGGCCGCATCCTCGGCCTTGCCGCCGCCCTTGAGGCCGATCAGCTCGATCTTGTAGGGCTCGTCCTGGAGCTCGTTGATCGCCTCGGCGTCCGGGATCGGACGGCGGGAGAACTTCTGGCCCTCCTTGATGATCTTGCGCATCCGCGACTCGATCTTGACGAGGTCCTCGGGGTGGAACGGGGTCTCGACGTCGAAGTCGTAGTAGAAGCCGTTCTCGATCGGCGGCCCGATGCCGAGCTTGGCGTCGGGGAAGAGGTCCTGGACGGCCTGGGCCAGCACGTGCGCGGTGGAGTGGCGCAGGATGTCGCGGCCGTCGGCGCTGTCGATGGCCACGCCCTCGACGACATCACCGTCACCCAGTTCGTGGGCGAGGTCCTTGAGGGCGTCGCCGACCCGGGCCGCGATCACGGTCGGGTCGTCCTTGAACAGCTCCCAGGCCCGGGTGCCCGTCGTCACGGTCTGCTCCTCGCGCGCGTCGGCGTGGGCGAGGACGACGTGGATGTCGGACACTGGTTCTCCTTGGTGGGGCGTGCGGTGGTGTCGCCGGTCCGGCGACAGGGCGATCGTATCGGCCCGGCCAGCCGTGGCGCCCTCGGGTTTCCGTCCCGCCGACGGCGCACCCGCGCGACTGTCCACGGGTCGGTGGGTCAGCCGTTCCGTCTTTCCACGGACGCCTACCATCGGCATGTGCTCGGGCGAACTTGTGCGGGCGTATCCCGCGGACTGAGGACTTGATGCAGAAGAGCAAGCGCGCGTTGCTGGTCGGACTCGCCGTGGCCCTGGTGGCCTGCGGTGGATATGTCGTCTACGACAGGGTCAACGACGACGGGCCGGTGAAGAAGACCGAGGTGGTCCTGCCGCAGTCGCCGTACGACTCCGGCAAGGACGAGCCCCGCAAGACGCGGGTCTACGTCGACAACTCGGGCCCGACGGTCAGCGTCTCGGTGCGTACGGCGACGAAGCCGTGGACCGACCAGCTCTCCGTGACGGTCAACGGCAGGACCACGGAGCTGCGGCGGGGCCGGATCCCACTCGGCGGCTGCGCCCCGCATGTGGTGGCCGAGCCCACCTCGATGCTGACCCGCCTCGACTTCGACCGCACGTGTGTCAAGAAGTCGGCGGACCTCAAGGTCTCGGTGGCCGTCGACGGTGCCGGTCCGGTGCGCGCCACGGCGGCCGAGACCGCGAAGCCGAACGTCCTGATGATCATGGTCGACGACATGCGCGCCGACGACCTGCGCTACATGCCCAACGTGCAGAAGCTGATCGGCAAGCAGGGCGTCAACTTCACCAACGCGTTCGCCAGCTTCCCGTTGTGCTGCCCTGCCCGCGCCTCGGTGATGTCGGGCCAGTACCCGCACAACCACGGCGTCTGGTCCCATGACCCGCCGTGGGGCTTCCCGTCGTTCGACGACGCGGAGACCTTCCCGGTGTGGCTGACGGCCGCCGGCTACCGCACGACGTACCTCGGCAAGTACCTCAACGGCTACGGCAGCCAGCCCGAGCCGGGCAGGACCACGGGCACGTCCACGCAGTACGTGCCCCAGGGCTGGGCGCTCTGGAACGGATCCATCGACGGCGGCCTCTCCCCCTCGGACCCCGACGACGGCGGTACCTACCGCTACTGGGACACCACGCTCAACAACAACGGTGACGGCTACATCTCGCTCAAGGGCAAGTACCAGACCAACGCGTACGCCGACATGACCAACGAGATGGTCTCGGAGTCCGCAGCCGCTGACGACCCGTTCTTCCACTACGTCTCGTTCACCGCACCCCACCACGGCGGTCCGCACGAGTCCGACGACCCGCCGGACGTCAAGACGCCGGCCCGGCCCAAGCGCATGCGCGGTGCCTTCGACGACATCATCAAGAAGGCACCCGGTGCGACTTGGAAGGACCCCGACCGCCAGGCCGACAAGCCGAAGCGGCTCCAGGGCCACCCGTCCAAGGACAAGATGAAGCAGGTCCTCCAGCTCACCCGCCAGCGCGCCGAGTCGTTGTACGTCGTCGACGGCGCCGTGAAGCGGATGATCGCCAACCTGAAGAAGACCGGCAAGCTCGACAACACCGTGGTCGTCTTCACCAGCGACAACGGCTACTTCCTCGGCGAGCAGGGCATCCCCACCGGCAAGGTGCTCCCCTACGAGCCGTCCCTGCGGGTGCCGCTGCTGATGCGCGGGCCGGGCATCCCCAAGGGCGAGGTGCGCACCGACCCGTTCCTCTCGATCGACTACGCCTCGACGTTCTCCGACCTCGGCGACGCAAAGGTCGGCCCGGCCGTCGACGGTCGCAGCATGCTCGACGTGGTCCGCCTGGGCGACGAGACGAGCGGCGACTCCTGGAGCCGGGTCGTCCTCACCGAGACCACGCCGACCAACGCGGTCCGCGACGCCCTGGCCGCGAAGCAGCCGGTCGGAGCCCGCACCGCCGAGATGATGCTGGGCAAGGTCACCGGCATCCGGACCGGGCAGTACCTCTACACCGAGTGGCAGGCCGAGCCGGGCGACCCGAAGTCCAACATCCGCCAGGAGCTGTACGACGTCCGCAGCGACCCCAACGAGTACAAGAACCTGGCCCTCGACCCGAAGCAGGAGTCGCTCCTCGCCGAGTTCCACAAGATCCTCGTGCGGGCCCGCACCTGCGTCGGGCCCGAGTGCGAGTTCCTGCTGCCGCGCAACCTGCGCTGAGCCCCACTCACGGGGCGTAGCGTCGGGCCATGGCCCGGACGCAGTACTACACCGCAACGAGCGCCGACGGGTTCATCGCCGACGCCGACAACTCGCTGGACTGGCTCTTCGAGGTCCCGCACGACGAGGACGCCGACGCCGGCGGCTGGGACGAGTTCATCGCCGGCGTCGGCGTCATGGCGATGGGGTCGACGACCTACGAGTGGGTCCTCGAGCACGACCAGATCCTGGCCGACCCGGCGAAGTGGAAGTCCTTCTACGACGAGCGCCCGTGCTGGGTGTTCACGCACCGGGAGCTGCCACCGATCCCCGGCGTCGACATCCGCTTCGTCTCCGGCCCGGTCGAGTCGTCGTACGACGACATGGTGGCGGCCTCCGACGGCCGCAACCTCTGGGTCGTGGGCGGCGGCGACCTGGTCGGGCAGTTCGACGACGCCCGGCTCCTCGACGAGATCATCCTCAACCTGACGCCGGTGTTCCTCGGCTCCGGCGCCCCGCTGCTCCCCCGCCGGATCACGTCGTCGCGGGTCCGGCTGCGGTCGGCGTACGCCGAGGGCCAGCGTGTCCGCATCACCTTCGACGTCAGTCGCGACCCGTCGTGAGTTCCAATCGACCCGTCGCCAGTTTCGATCGACCTGTCGCCAGTTCGGCCGAGCTCCGGGCAATCACGACAGGTCACCCGGAACGCAGCACGACAGAGACCGGCTTCCCGTGGGGAAACCGGCCTCTGACCTGCAAGAACGTGGTGGGCGATACTGGGTTCGAACCAGTGACCTCTTCGGTGCAAACGGCAGAGCCGCGCTACCTCTGCGGTGGTGGGCGATACTGGGTTCGAACCAGTGACCTCTTCGGTGTGAACGAAGCGCGCTACCACTGCGCCAATCGCCCGCAGGTGCGCCGGAAACACTAGCGCATGGTCCCGGGCATCACGGAATCCACCCCCGTTCGGAATGTGACCCAGATTTCATCTTGACACGCGTCATGATTTTCGCGGCTGTGCGTTTCATCCCTGACACCCCAGTTCCAGGGAGGACCCGAGATGCACTTCGACCGAAGCCGCTCAGCCGACACCGTGACGCAGGAGATCACCATGCGTTGTGTCGACGCCGACGGCGAGACCGTCGTCCTCGAAGCGACCCTCGGGTACGACGCGGCCGACCCCTACGCCGTCACCGCGACGTTCCGCACCGAGATCTGCGAGGTCGTGTGGACCTTCGCCCGCGACCTCCTGACCCGCGGCCTGACCGATCCGACCGGTGAGGGCGACGTGCACGTCTGGCCGTGCCTCGACGCCAACGGTCGGGCGGTCGTCATCATCGAGCTCTGCTCCCCCGACGGCGAGCTGCTCGTGCAGGCGCCGACGACCGAGATCACGAAGTTCGTGAACCGGACCCTGGCCCGCGTGCCGGTCGGCACCGAGAGCACCCGCATCGACGTCGACGAGCTGATCGACCAGCTGCTCGCCGTCTGAGCAGACTGAACTGACTCACGGGTCGAGCTGAGCGACCTCCTGGCGAGCCCACACCTCGGCGACCTCCTTGGTGACCGGACCGGGCGCCGGGTAGTCACGTCCGTCGAGCCGGTGCACGCCCTGCACGTCACGGGTCGTCGAGACCAGGAACATCTCACTGGCCCCCTCCAACACGGACAGCGGCTCGTCGACCTCGCGACCGCCGTACCACTCGAGCACGAGCGCCCGGGTGACGCCGGCGAGGCAGCCGCTGGCCAGGGTCGGCGTCCGCAGCTCGCCGTCGACGACGTAGAAGAGGTTGCTGCCGGTGCCCTCACAGATGTTGCCGGCGAGATTGCCAAACAGCGCCTCGGTCGCCCCCTTCTCGGCCGCGTGGGCCAGCGCGACGACGTTCTCGGCGTACGACGTGGTCTTCAGCCCGGCCAGCGCCCCGCGCTCGTTGCGCGGCCACGGCACCGTCACCAGCGACGTCGTCGGTGGGTAGGGGTCCATCGACGCCGCCACGACGACCAGCGTCGCGGGCGCGTCGCCACGCCCGGACCCGAGCGGCGCGACTCCCCCGGTATAGGTGATCCGGATCCGCCCCAACGGCAGGTCCTGACCCTCGAGCGCCTCGGCGACCGCGCCCCGCACCTGGTCGAGGTCGACCGGCGGCAGGCCGAGGCCCTTGGCACTGCGGGCCAGGCGCTCGACATGCCGCGTCAGCGCGAACGCCTGACCGTCCATGACCTTGATCGCCTCGAAGACTCCGTCGCCGACCGTGAAGCCGTGGTCGGACACGGTCACCGCCGGAGCCTGCGGGTCGGTGAGCAGATTGCCGTTGATCCATACGCGCATGACTGCAATCTATCGGGGCGTACGGCGACCCGACAGACCGGCAACACGCAGTTCCGGACCCCGATTTTGCGTGTCTGGGGGTCTCGGCTAATGTTCTCTTCGCACCGCCGGTCAGCCGGAGGTCGCAAGCGGACATAGCTCAGTTGGTAGAGCGCAACCTTGCCAAGGTTGAGGTCGCGAGTTCGAGTCTCGTTGTCCGCTCGGAGAGTTTCTGCCTCCACGGTGGAGTGGCCGAGAGGCGAGGCAACGGACTGCAAATCCGTCTACACGGGTTCAAATCCCGTCTCCACCTCGATAGCCCGATCTGCCGGAATGTGGGATCTTGGGACATCACGGGCGATTGGCGCAGCGGTAGCGCGCTTCCCTGACACGGAAGAGGTCACTGGTTCAAACCCAGTATCGCCCACAGAGAAACAGCAGGTCAGAGGCCCTCTCGAGGGCCTCTTTCCAATTCTGGGAGCATACCTGGCGCGGTCGGGCTCGGCCGTTCCTCGCCAGCCGCAGTGGCCGCACTTTCGATCCAGTCGTCCTGCGGAGTAGCGACGCGGCCACCGAAATCGGCGCGCCGATCGGGACTTCTGTCACTACGGTTCGAGTCATGGCGATCTTCCAAAAGCGCAAGCGTGCCGAGCATCGGTTCGAGCACGTCGGGGCGCTCCAATCACCTCCTGGCTTCGACGAGCTAATCACCGTGAGCGCCGGACCATCGGGTCCCGTCGCTCTCTGGGCGGATGCCACTGCCCGGAGCGATATCGAGGCGCACTTCGAAAGCCTTGGCTCTGCCAGCTTCCCCGAGACTCGCACGTCGTCTCGGCCCCAGGTGGCCCTGTGCGCGTACCGCTCTGCCTCCATGGCACCCGCGCACGCTGTGGTCCTGGAGGAGCTGCCGATTGCCCATCCGCTCATACAGGAGCTGCCCAACGAAGACTTCCTCGTCGTTGGCGCAAGGTGTGCGTGGCGTCCTGAAGGACCAGAGCGCAACGCCCTGATCGTCGGGCACGACGGCGCAGTCGTGCACGAGGGCACGCTGGGCGACGGAATCGAGCACATGCTCGTTGACGACAGCGGGGGGATCTGGGTCGGCTACTTCGACGAAGGGATCTTCGGCAACTTCGGCTGGGGCAGCCCCGGACCCGAGCCCCTGGGATCGGCGGGCATAGTCCGATGGTCACCCATGTTCGAGAAGCTGTGGGAGTACGAGGCGATCGACGACTACTGGCTCGCCGACTGTTATGCGCTCAACGTCGATTCCGATCGAGTCTGGGCTTGCCCCTACACGGATTTCCCGATCCTGGAGATCGCCTCCGACCAGGCCACCGCTCGCGCGACGACTGACGTCAGTGGCCCGCGCGCGCTGCTTATTGCCGGTGAGAAGGTGGCGCTGATGGGCGACTACAAGTTCGGCGGATCGCTTCTGCTCGGGAACCTGGACAACCTGAGTCGTCTCAAGAAGAGCGAAATCGGGATGCCTGACGGCCGTCGGATGCCTCCCGGCACGCTCGTCTGTCGCGGCAGCGTTGCCCACTTCTTCGTCGACGCGGACTGGTTCACCTTCGACCTGGCACGAGCGATCTGACCACACGGGGAGTCCATGACCCAGGAGAGGACGGGATGAGGAATTGAGATGAGGCGAAGACGGAGACAGTTCCAGTGACCTCGGATTCCGCCTTCGGTACTCGTCACCCAGGCGGCGCGCGGCGACGTAGTCGCCATTCGAAAGCGTTGTCCTGAAGGGTTCAGGTGGACAGCAGGACGGACCGCACGAACTCCACAGGCGTCTTCGCGGAGTTCTCGTAGGAGTAGGGACGATCGCTGCGCAGCAGCGCCGACTCCCCCGCACTGATGGCCACCCGCTGGCCGTCGACGGTGACTGTCAGCTCTCCTTCGAACACGTAGAACAGCTCCTGCGAACGCGCGGGGTCGGCGTGGCCGCGGTAGCTGTCCCCGGGCACCAATCTCCAGCGCCACAGGTCGACCGCTCGCTCGTCGGCTGACTCGAGCAGGTGCGCGGCACTGCCCGGCTCACCGGTCCACACCAGGACGTGCGCGTCGCCACCATGCACCGTGATCGGCTGCTCGGGCTCGTGGGCAGCAACGAGGGCGGCGAAGTCAGTGCCGAGCTGACGCGCGATCCTGGTCACGGTCACGAGGCTGGGGTTCGCCTGGCCCAGCTCGATCTGGGTCATCAGCCGGCGACTGATCCCGGATCGCTCGGCGAGCTGCTGGACCGTCATCGACTTCCCTGTGCGCAGCTCCCGGACCCTGCCGCCGAGTCGACCCAGCAGGTCGTCGTCGAGCGCTCCGTGATCGGTGAGGTGTGCGGCATCGGTCGCACCCCCGGAGTGCTCCATGCGTCTACTCCGCGAACAGCTGGTCGATGTCGCGGAACGCCTTGAACTCCAGCGCGTTTCCGGACGGGTCGAGGAAGAACATCGTCCACTGCTCTCCGGGCTCCCCCTCGAACCGCACGTAGGGCTCGATGACGAAGTCGGTGTCCGCTGCTGTGAGTCGGTCAGCCAGCTCGCGGAACGCGTCGACAGCCAGGACCAGCCCGAAGTGCGGGACGGGCACCTGGTGGCCGTCGACAAGATTGGTGCCGGCCACGGCGTTGACGTGCTCGTCGACCTGGTGCGTGACGACCTGGTGGCCGGCCACGTTCCAGTCGGTCCATCGCTCGGCCGAGCGCCCTCGATCGAAGCCGAGCACCTCCCCGTAGAAGCGGCGAGCCGCGTCGATGTCGTGGACCGGGAGCGCGAGATGGAAGGGCGGAAGCGTCGTGGAAGTCATGTGCGCACGATACTGCTCACACGTGACACTTTCAATGCGCATGCGCCGCCTGGGTGCTCCCCGGCTCCCTGCCGGCTCCGGCCGGCGAGTCCCCGCACGACATCGCCCCGGGGCCTCTGGTCACCGAACCACAGCGGGTGTAGGCATGGTTCATGGCTGCTCTCGAAAGTGCCCACCTGCTCGCAGAACTCGAATCGACGGTCGAGGACAACCTCAACCGACACCTGGCCACGGCAGACGAGTGGATGCCGCACGAGTACGTGCCCTGGAGCCTCGGCCGCGACTTCGCCGACCTCGGTGGCGAGCCGTGGGAGCTCGCGCAGTCACGACTGTCCCCCATCGCTCGTACGGCGCTCGAGGTCAACCTGCTGACCGAGGACAACCTGCCGAGCTACCACCGCGAGATCGACCGGGCCTTCGGTCGCGAGAGCGCCTGGGGCACCTGGGTCAACCGCTGGACCGCCGAGGAGGGTCGCCACGCCTTCTGCATCCGCGACTACCTCCTCGTCACTCGCGGTGTCGATCCGGTCGAGCTCGAGCGGGCCCGGATGGAGACCATGGAGGTCGGCTACGACTCCGTCGACAAGCCGTTGCTCAACGTCTGCGCCTACGTGTCCTTCCAGGAGCTCGCAACCCGGGTCTCGCACCGCAACACCGGGCGCTACACCGAGGAGCCGGTCGCCGAGAAGCTGCTCTCCCGGGTCGCCAAGGACGAGAACCTGCACATGATCTTCTACCGCAACATCGTCAGCGCAGCCCTCCAGCTCACGCCGAGCCAGACGATGCGCGCGATCACCGAGGAGGTCGTCGGCTTCCAGATGCCCGGCAACATCATCCCCGGCTTCTCGCGCAAGGCGGTGGCGATGGCCAAGGCCGGGATCTACGACCTGCGGATCCACCACGACGACATCGTCACTCCGCTGCTGCGACAGTGGGGCGTCTGGGATCTCGAGGGCCTCGACGCCGACGGCGAGAAGGCGCGCGAGGAGCTCGCGGCCGCGGTCGCCGCCCTGGACGCCGAGGCGGCCAGGTTCGTGGAGCGCCGAGCCGAGGCAGCCGCCAAGAAGGCAGCCCGTACGTCGGCACCGCAGGTCACCTGATCGCGCAGTGCCCGGGCCTCGTGCTCAGGTCCGCGCAGAGATGATCCGGTCGGCGTTGGTGCCGACCCAGCGCATCAGGGGCAGCAGGTGCCCGTGGACCTCCCGGCCGGCCTCGGTCAGGTTGTACTCGACATGTGGGGGCACGACCGGCTGCGCGACCCGGCGGACCAGCCCGTCGGCCTCCAGGGTCTTCAGCGTCTGGGCGAGCATCTTCTCGCTGATCCCCTCGATGCAACGGCGCAGCTCGCTCCAGCGCAGGGTGTCGGTGCCCAGCGACAGGAGCACCAGCACGCCCCACTTGCTCGTGACGTGATCGAGGAGGGTGCGGCTCGGACACTGGGCCTGGAAGACTCCGCCCTCCAGGCCCGGGATGTCCCTCAACGGCGACTCGCTAACTTTCACGTCAGTACCTTACTCCAAAGTGCGTACTGTGGATTGGGAAGTATGGCGACCGGTCGCTCGTTCCAGTCGGTGAAAGCATCCACCGAAAGGAACCCCATGTCCTACATCGTCATCGGCGCCACGGGCCAGCTCGGCACACTCACCGTCGACGCGCTGCTCGACCGCGGCGCCGCGCCCCACGACATCGTTGCCGCCGGACGCAATGCCGACAGGCTCGCCGCCCTCGCGGCCCGGGGTGTCCACACCCGGTCGATCGACCTCAGCGATCCCGCGAGCCTGGCCGACCTGTTCTCCCGCGACGACACCGTGCTGCTCATCTCGGGCAACGAGCTGGGCCAGCGCGTCGTACAGCACGGCAACGTGATCGACGCCGCCAAGGCAGCGGGCGTCAAGCGCCTCGTCTACACGAGCGCGCCGAAGGCCGACGACACGGCGCTCGTCCTGGCCCCGGAGCACAAGGCCACCGAGGAGCTCATCGCCGCCTCCGGACTGCCGGCCACCATCCTGCGCAACGGTTGGTACACCGAGAACTACCTCCAGGCCGCCGAGCAGGCCCGCCAGACCGGCGTACTCCTCACCAGCGCCGGCGAGGGCCGCATCTCCAGCGCCAGCCGCAGCGACTACGCCGAGGCGGCCGCGGTGGTCCTGCTCGACGACAGCACGGCCGGCCGGACCTTCGAGCTGTCGGGTGACACCTCGTGGGACCAGCAGGAGCTGGCAGACGCGATCGGACAGGCGACCGGTCGCGAGGTCGCCCTCCAGTCGGTCACGCCCGACGAGCACCAGCGGCTGCTGGTCGCCGCCGGCCTCGACGAGGGCACGGCCGGCTTCGTGGTCGCCCTCGACGGCAACACCCGCGACGGGCTGCTCGGGGTCACGAACGGCGAGCTGAGCGCGCTGATCGGCCACCCGACCACGCCCCTGGTCGACGGACTGCGTGCGGGCGTCGCCGCGACGGTCTGAGACCGGCCGGCGAGGACGACTCAGCCTCGAGGCTCAGTCGTCCTCGTCGGCGGTGTCCTCGTCGTGGGTGCCGGGACGCGGCGCCCACGGCTGCTCCTTGGCCGGGCGTACGACGATCAGCCGGTCGCCGCGCGCCAGCTGGGTCACCACCGGGTCGAAGTAGCGGTAGACCTGCTCGTCGCGGACCACCGCGATGACCTGGTCGGGAAGCGACTGCGGCTGCTTGCCGACCTCTTTGACCAGGAGGTCGCGCTCGGCGACCTCGAGGCCGGCGCCGTAGGTCATCAGGTCCTCCATGACCTCCCCCAGCGTCGGCGACATCGACGATAGGCCCAGCAGGCGACCCACGGCCTCGCTGGAGGTGACCACGGCGTCGGCACCACTCTGGCGGACCAGGGGCACGTTGTCCTGCTCGCGGACCGCGGCCACGATGTAGGCGTCGGGGTTGATCTGGCGCACGGTGAGGGTCGCCATCATCGTGTTGGCGTCGTGGTCGGTCGTGATGATCACCTGGCTGGCCCGGCCCACACCGGCGCGACGCAGCACGTCACGGCGGGTGGCATCGCCGGCGAGCACGGCCAGGCCGTCGGCATTGGCCTCGTCGCGCGCGCTCGACCTGGGGTCGACCACCACGATCGTCTCGGGGTCCCTGCCGTTCTGGACCAACGTGTTGGCGGCACTGCGGCCCTTGGTGCCGTAGCCGATGACGACGACGTGATCCTGCATCTTCTTCCTCCACCGGGCAACCCGGAACATCTCTCGGCCCTGGGCAGCGAGCACCTCGAGCGTCGTACCGATCAGGAGCACCAGGAACGCGATGCGTGCCGGCGTGATCACGAAGGCGTTCACCAGTCGTGCTGACGTCTCCACCGGCGTGATGTCGCCGTACCCGGTCGTGCTCAGTGTGACGGTCGTGTAGTAGATCGCATCGACCAGGTCCACGGCGCCCGTCGGGTCGTTGGCGTCGCGGTATCCCTTGCGGTCGAGCCACACCAGGAGCACGGTGCCGGCGAGGATCCCGAAGGCCAGTAGGAGACGCCGGCCCAGCTCCCACCACGGGGAGCGGGCACGGGCCGGGAGCGCGACGCCCTGGAGCACTCGTTGGACCGTCTGCTCGTCGTGCTGCATCACCACACCCCGCTCGAGGGCGCGGCAGCCACCCCGGGGACGCCGTCGAATCGTGTGGACACGGGCGTCAGTGTGACACGGCTCGGAGGCCTCATTGCGGCGGCGTGCCCTCCACGGGGCGCTCGACAGGGCGCTTCGCCTGGCGTTCGGGCGTGGCCTTCGCCGGGCGTTCGTCCTTGGGCTTCGCCGGCCCCTCCTGGTCGGGCTTCGCCGGGCGCTCGTCCTTGGGCGAGGTGTAGCGCTCAGTGAGGCGCGACGGGAGCACGGCATTGATCCGCTTCATCAGCTCGGTGCGGGCCCGCTGCGTGGAGTTCTGTGGGAAGACCGCGTCACACGCCGCGTTCAGCGCGGCCCCGATCAGCACGGCGATCGAGACCAGGTAGAGCCACAGGAGTACGGCGATGGGCGCGGCGAGTGGTCCGTAGACGGACTTGGAGTCGGCGGCGGTCACAGTGAGGACCCAACGGAGCAGGTAGGAGCCGAAGACCCAGCTGACCAGGCTGAACGTGGCGCCCGGCAGGTTGTAGCGCCAGGCCGTCCGCACCGGGACGGACACGTGGTAGAGGGTCGCGAGGAAGCAGATGCACAGCACGATCACGATCGGCCAGTAGAGATCGGCCAGGAAGCCCAGGCGCTCGGGCAGCCAGTGACCGACCAACTGCGGCCCGGCCACCACGAGTGGGATCGTGATCACGCCCGTGACCAGTCCGAGCACGTAGAGGCCGAACGAGAGCGCCCGGGTCTTGACGATCCCGCGGTGCCCGCCGAGTCCGTGCATGATCGTGATGGTGTCGACGAAGACGTTCAACGCCCGGGAGCCCGACCACAGGGCCAGGATGAATCCGATCGAGATGACGTCGAAGCGTCCGCCCGCCAGCACGTCGTCGAAGGTCTTGACGATGATGTTGTTGACCGCACTGTCGGTCAGGGCCCGGCTGGAGAGATCGATCACCGCCTGCCGCACGTCTTCGACCTGTGCGTCGGTGAAGTTCTCCCCCACGTAGCCGATCGAGCCGGCCAGCGCGAAGATCAGCGGCGGCATGGAAAGGACGGCGAAGAACGCGGCCTCGGCGGCCAGTCCGGTCACGCGATAGCGCATGCAGGTCGACACCGTCGTCACGACCAGTCGCCAGAACAGCCGGGCCAGGCGACGCGTGAGCCCGTCCTGCTTGATCGTGGCGGACATGGGCCTACGGTATCGACATGGGCACCGACATTCGCGCAACGACGAACCAGGCACCACCACTTTCCGGTCACAACGTGGTGGCGTCCGACACGGCACTCACCGACGCGGTCACCCGCCACGCGGACGCCTCGGTCGTCGGCGACCTGCTCGACCTCGGTGCCGAGGCCGGCTCCGAGGAGGCCCGGGAGCACGGCATGCTGGCCAACAGGTTCCACCCCGAGCTGACGCCGTACGACCGCTACGGCAACCGGATCGACGAGGTGGAGTTCCACCCGTCGTGGCACTGGCTGATGGAGCGCGCGGTCGGCCACGCCCTCGCCGCGGCGCCCTGGGAGTCCGATGCGCCCCACGCCCACGTACGCCGGGCCGCCGGCTTCTTCGCGTGGTCGCAGACCGAACCGGGCCACGGCTGCCCGATCTCGATGACCTACGCCTCCATCCCCGCCCTGCGCGCCGACGAGTCGATCGCCAAGGCGTGGTCGCCCCTGCTCGCCTCGACGACGTACGACCCCGGTGTCCGGGCCCCGTCGTCCAAGAAGGGCGCCCTGGCCGGCATGGGTATGACCGAGAAGCAGGGCGGCTCCGACGTCCGCGCCAACGTGACCGAAGCGCGGCCCACGTCGGTCGAGGGCGAGTACACCCTGCACGGCCACAAGTGGTTCACCTCGGCGCCGATGAACGACATGTTCCTGGTGCTCGCACAGACGGCCGGTGGCGTGACCTGCTTCGTCGTACCTCGGGTGCTGGAGGACGGCACCCGCAACCGACTCGACGTCGTGCGTCTCAAGGACAAGCTCGGCAACCGGTCGAACGCGTCGTCCGAGCTGGAGTTCAACGGCACGTGGGCCCAGCGGCTCGGCGACGAGGGCCGCGGGGTGCGCACGATCATCGAGATGGTGGCCGCCACCCGACTCGACTGCGTGATCGGATCGGCGTCGCTGATGCGCCGCTCGCTGGCAGAGGCCGCATGGCACGTGTCGCACCGGTCGGCCTTCGGCTCCCTGCTCGTCGACAAACCGCTCATGCAGAACGTCATCGCCGATCTCGCCGTGGAGTCGGAGGCCGCAACAGCACTGGCGATTCGTCTCGCCGCGGCCGTCGACCAACCCAACGACCCGCACGAGGCGGCACTGCGTCGCATCGCGTTGCCGCTGGCGAAGTTCTGGGTCTGCAAGCGGACGCCGTTCATGGTGGCCGAGGCGCTCGAGTGCCTGGGCGGCAACGGGTACGTCGAGGAGTCGGGCATGCCACTGCTGTTCCGCGAGTCGCCGCTGAACTCGATCTGGGAGGGCTCGGGCAACGTCAACGTGCTCGACGTCCTGCGTGCCCTGGCGAAGGAACCCGAAGCGCTCAACGCGTGGATCACCGAGGTGGGGCTGGCCCACGGCGCCGACCCGCGCCTCGACGCAGCGGTGGCCAACACCCTTTCCCTGCTGGGAGATTCGGGCTCGCTCGAGGTCTCCGCCCGGCGCCTGGCCGGCCAGATGGCCGCCTGCCTTCAGGGATCGCTGCTGGTGCGCTTCGCTCCTCCGGAGGTCGCCGATGCGTTCTGCGCGTCGCGCCTCGGCACGACGTACAACGGCACGTTCGGCACGCTGCCCGGTGGCGACCTGCGCGCCATCGTCGACCGCTCGACTCCCACGCTCCCTTGAGCCTGTCGACCGAGGCACACCTCGCCATTGCCGGAGCAGGGCTCGCCGTCGGCATCGGCGGTGTGCTCCTCGCCCGACGCGCGCCCCGGCACGTCGGCCCGGTGCTGCTCCACTTCCTCGGCTTCGGCACCTTCGCCGGCGCCAGCCTCAATGCGATGGACAGTGCCCGCCTCAGTGATCGGGCCCAGGGTCTGTGGCTCTACGGCTTCGTGGCCGTGGTCGCGTGGGCCGTCCTCTTCCTGGCACGGCACTCGGAGCCGAATCGCGGAACCCGGGCCGCGGTCCTGGCGATCGCGGCGTTGATGACGGTCTCCTTCGCCTGCCTGCTGCTCTGGGACTTCGACCTCGGCCGCTGGCTGCCGAACCGCGTCGGCATCGGCTCCGACTGAAACTCCCCGGAGTGGCCTGTCGATTTCCAAGGTCGTCGTCCGTCAGGGTGATGAGGTCGCCACCGCGGCCCGCACCCACTCGGAAGGAAACACCATGAGCCGCTACCTGATCCTGCTGCCCGCTCCCGAGGCGGAGTGGGCCAACCTGCCGCCCGAGGTGCACGAGAAGGGCATGGCCTCGCACGGCCAGTTCCACAAGGACCTGGCCGAGGGCGGCCACACCTTGGTGCTCGGCCATCCCCTCGAGCCCTCTGCCCAGGCCACCTCGATGCGCCCCGACGGCGCGGGTGGCGCGTTGGTCACCGCCGGACCGTTCACCGAGTCGGCGGAGCAGATCGTGGGCTTCTACCTTGTCGAGACCGACGACGAGGCCGGTCTGCGCAAGGCGTGCGAGGAGTTCTCGGCCCGGGGCGAGCTGATCGAGTTCCGCAAGCTGGCCGAGTGAGTCCACGACCGACGGCCTGACGCACCGACGGGCTCGACGCCCGGGGTCTCCCCCGAGCGTCGAGCCCGTCCGCGTAATCGCCCGTCCTGGCTAGACGTCGGCGGTCTCGCGGCGTACGGCGGGCACCTGGACGTCCGAGGCCTGCTCGGCGGGCGCCTGCGGCTCCGCGGTCTCGTGGTCGTCGACCATCGTGGTCTCGTCGAACGGCTCCTGGCCGGCCAGCACCCGGTCCATCCGCGCCCTGTCGAGGCCCCCGGTCCATGAACCGACGAGCACCGTGGCCACGGCGTTGCCGGCGAAGTTCGTGACCGCGCGGGCCTCGGACATGAACCGGTCGATGCCGACGATCAGGCCGACTCCGTCGAGCAGCTCCGGCCGGTGCGAGCTGAGCCCGCCGGCCAGGGTGGCCATGCCGGCACCCGTGACGCCGGCCGCGCCCTTCGAGGCGATCATCATGAACAGAAGCAACGAGACCTGCTCGCCGATCGACAGCGGGTCCCCCAGCGCGCTGGCGATGAAGAGAGACGCCATCGTCAGGTAGATCGCCGTGCCGTCGAGGTTGAACGAGTAGCCGGTCGGTACGACGACGCCGACGGTCGGCTTGTCGACACCGGCGTGCTCCATCTTCGCGATGAGCCGCGGCAGGGCGGACTCCGACGAGGAGGTCGACACGATCAGGAGGAACTCCCGGGCCAGGTAGCGCAGCAGGGAGAAGATGTTGATGCCGGTGGTGACCTTGAGCAGCGTGCCGAGCACGACGAAGACGAAGAGCGCGCAGGTGACGTAGAAGCCGATCATCAGGACGGCCAGGCTCTTGAGGGCGCCCGCTCCGGTCTCGCCGACGACTGCGGCGATGGCACCGAAGGCACCGATGGGAGCCGCCCACATGATCATCGAGAGGACCCGGAAGACCAAGCGCTGCAGGTGACCGACCCCGCGGAGCACCGGCTCACCGCTCCGGCCCATGGCCTGGAGGGCGAAGCCGACCATGAGCGCGATGAGCAGGGTCTGGAGCACCTCGCCGGAGGTCAGCGACGACAGCATCGAGTCGGGGATGATCCCGACCAGGAAGTCGGTGGTGCTGCCGTGCGCGCCCGCCGCCTGCTCCTGACCGGCGCCGGCGCTGCTGGCGTCGAGGTGGAGGCCGGATCCCGGGTGGAGGACGTTGCCGACCAGCATCCCGATGCCCAGCGCGACCGTGGACATCACGGTGAAGTACGCGAGCGCCAGTCCGCCGACCTTGCCGACCTTGGCGGCGCTGCGCACCGAACCGACGCCGAGGACGATCGTGCAGAAGATCACGGGCTGGATCATCATCTTGATCAGGCCGACGAAGGCGGTGCCGAGCGGCTTGAACTCCACCGCGAGATCGGGCGCGACCATGCCCACGGTGATCCCGAGGCCGACCGCGGCGATCACCGCCAGGTAGAGGTAGTGCGTCCGGTCCTTGCGCCGGGAGACGCCGGGCGGCGTCCCCTGGTTCTCGGTGATGGTGCTCATGTGTCCTCCAGAGTGGGTCCGGGTCGATTTCCCCGTGCAGCCATGCTCTGCGGTCCTGTGACGCCCGTCACTGTTGTGTTCGTTGAGTTCACTGCTTGACTTTTTCGTCAGTGTCCCTGACTATTTTTAGTCAGGGACACTGACCATTTTGCGAAAGGAGGACCTGCCATGCGCCGCTTCAAGGTCACCCTGACCGCTCTCCTCATCGCCGTCGTCCTGCTCACGTGCGCTGACTACACAACCTTCGCCGCCACCGGCAGAAGCCTGGTCCTCGGCAAGGTCAACACGGCGGACCGACAGACCGTGGTCGCCCGAACCACGACGGGCCCGGTGCTGCGGCTCACCACCCGGACCCGGGGCAGCGCTCCGATGATCGTCAACGGCACTGGCCGGGTGACCAACCTCAATGCGGATCGGATCGACGGCAAGGACGCCTCGGCCTTCGCGCCCTCCTGGTCGACGCCTGTCGCCGGCGCCCACGTCACCGGCGCACTCACCCCGAGCGTCCAGCACGCATTCGGGATCCCCGCGGTGACGTGGTGGGCGTCGAACGGCTGGTACCTCGTGACCCTCTCCCAGCCCTTCGACCGCACGAGATTCGTGCCCGTGGTGGCCCACTCGTGCGGCAACCTGACGACGAGCTTCACCAGCATCAACGACAAGCTGGCGGTCCAGTTCGGCGGCGGCGTCCCCTGCGACGACTTCAACCTCCTCGTCTTCAAGCTGCCCTGACCCACGCGTACGTGTCCGCGCGCCCGACGGAGACCCTCGAACGGGCCTGTTCCCGACTGCCGATCAGCAGAGAGTGCGGCACAATGCGCCCATGCCCAGCATTCGCGGCCTCCGGGAAGGTTCGGTCGCACGTCAGATGCTGCAACTGCAGGTGCTGGTCGTCCTGGCCCTGGTGGTCGCGGCGGTTGCCCTGGCGGCGTACGACGCCAGGCGTGATGTGCGCGCCGACGCCGCCGACCGTGCCGTCGCCGTGGCCCGGACCGTTGCCGACTCCCCCACCACGTTGAGTGCCCTGGCGTCGACGGACCCGTCCGTCCGGCTCCAGCCGTACGCCGAACGCGTGCGGGTCGACACCGGCGTCGACTTCGTCGTCGTGATGGACCTCGACCGCACCCGGTTCACCCATCCCGAGCCGGATCGGATCGGCAAGCCGTTCGTGGGTGACCTCGGCGATGCGCCCGAGGGCGGCACGTTCACGCAGGAGTACAGAGGAACGCTCGGGCCTTCGGTCCGCTCGGTGGTCCCGGTCCTCGACGGCAACCAGGTCGTGGCCCTGGTCTCGGTCGGCATCACCGTCGACCGCGTCGACGACCAGCTGCGCCAGGACCTCCTGCTTGTCGGCATCTGCGCGGCCGTCGTACTCGGCGTGGGAGTGCTCGGCGCCTGGCTGGTCAGCCGACGACTCCGGAGGCAGACGCACGGCATGGGCGAGCGGGAGATGACCCGGATGTACGAGTACTACAGCGCGGTGCTGCACGCGGTCCGTGAGGGACTCCTGTTGCTGGACAGCGAGGGCATCGTGCAGCTCGCCAACGACGAGGCCCGGCGGCTGCTCAGTCTCCCCGAGGACGTGGTGGGCCGGTCGGTCCACGAGCTGGGTCTCCCTCCCGGCCTCGTGGCCGCCGCGGTCGGAGACACGGCCGAGTCCGACGACATCTACGTCGCCGGCGACCATGTGCTGGTGGTCAGCTCCGCGCCGGCGACGTGGGCCGATCGCGACGTGGGTGCCGTGGTGACCCTGCGCGACCACACCGACCTGCAGGCCGTCACGGGTGAGCTCGACGTGGTGCGCGGGTTGACCGACACCCTGCGGGCGCAGACCCACGAGGCGTCGAACCGCCTGCACACCGTGGTCTCCCTGATCGAGATGGGGCGACCCGCGGAGGCGGTCGACTTCGCCACCGAGGAGCTCCAGCTCGCCCAGATGCTCACCGACCGGGTGGTCAGCGCCGTGGGCGAGCCCGTCGTCGCGGCGCTGCTGCTGGGCAAGACCTCCGAGGCGGCCGAGCGCGGCATCAGTCTGTCGGTCGACGGGGAGGTGCCGCCGGGGGCGGTCGACGTACCCGCCCGGGACCTGGTCACGATCCTGGGCAACCTGATCGACAACGCCCTCGACGCCGTGGCCGGCCGGGACGCGCGTCGCGTCGCGGTGACGGTCGGCGGATCGGGTGCCCAGCTCAAGATCATCGTCGAGGACAGCGGTCCCGGCCTCAGCGACGACGACGCGCGCCACGTCCTCGAAAGGGGCTGGACCACGAAGGCCACCTCGGACGCCGAAGGCGGGCATGGCGTCGGTCTCGCCCTGGTCGGCCAGGCTGCCCGCCGGCACGGGGGCAGCGTCGAGATCGGCCCGTCGACCCTGGGCGGGGCGGCGTTCGTCGTCACCCTGGGAGGCACGTCATGACAGTCCGGGTCCTCATCGTCGAGGACGAGGCCCTGGCCGCCGAGGCACACAGTGAGTACCTCGACCGCATCGACGGTTTCGAGGTCGCCGGGGTGGCCCGCTCGGCCGGCGAGGCGATGCGCCACCTCGGCGGGGACCGACACGTCGACCTGATCCTGCTCGACATGCACCTGCCCGACGGCCACGGCCTGGGACTGCTCCAACGGCTCAGGGCAGCGGGCCACCTGTGCGACGTGATTGCGGTGACGTCGGCGCGCGACGCGGACGTCGTACGCCACGCGGTGGCACAGGGCGTGGTCCTCTACCTGCTCAAGCCGTTCACCTTCGCCACGTTCCGCGGCAAGCTCGAGCAGTACGCCACCTATCGCAGCCAGTTCACCGGCGGCAGCGACGAGGTCGCCCAGGACCAGGTCGACCAGATGCTCGGGACCCTGCGCACCAAAGGTTCGTCGGCCGCCCTCCCCAAGGGCATGAGCGCGGAGTCGCTGCAGCACGTGACCGACGCCCTGCGCGGATCAGGCACGGCGATGTCGGCCAGCGAGGTGGCCGCGGCAACTGGTTCCTCGAGGGTCACCGCCCGCCGCTACCTCGAGCACCTGGCCGACACCGGACTGGTCGACCGGGCCCCGCGGTACGGCGGCAGCGGTCGCCCCGAGGTCGAGTACCGCTGGCGCTGATCCGGGTCCGCTGGTTGAGGAGGTCGCCTACTCCCGCTGGTTGAAGGTGTCGCCCGCTCCCGCTGGTTGAGGAGGTCGCTCTCGCGACCGTCTCGAAACCAGCTACCCACCATCTCTCGCACGCCTTGCCGCCCAGCTCCGACTCGACAAGCCTCTCAACTCCTCAACACGCCCTTCAATCAGCGCGATCCTCTTGCGTCGTCCCCAACCCTGAATGCGCTTCTCGAGCGCATACGCCTCATCGACCCTGGAGAACTCGGCAGACCAGACGAGGCGCACGGGTCTACGCCGGCGCGTGAAAGCAGCACCCAGCCCCTCGTCATGTTCGCTCAGTCGCCGCTCGAGATCGACGGTGCTGCCGACGTAGAACGCCCCATCAGCGCACTCGAGAATGTAGGTCCAAGGCATGCCAGATCCTGGCCGCCGACTCGACGGCCGTTCAAGAGCCAAACTCAGTCCTGTGGACAACGGCTGGTTTCGAGACGGTCGCCAGGGCGACCTCCTCAACCAGCGGAACGCCCCGCCCGGCCGGACCATCCGGCGCCGGGTTTCGAGACGGTCGCCAGGGCGACCTCCTCAACCAGCGGAATTCGGGGTCAGGCCAGGTCGAGGCCGGGGTAGAGCGGGTGCTTGTCGAGCATCTCGGCCGAGGCTGCCTTGGTGCGGTCGGCCACGCCGTCGGCGAGCTGGTACGTCGCCTTCGACGGCGCCCCGGCCTTGTTCGTGCCGGCCTCGGTGTTGGTGAGCACGTCGACGACCAGCTCGGCCACCTTGTCGAACTCGTCGTGGCCGAAGCCGCGCGTGGTGAGCGCCGGCGTACCGAAGCGGATGCCGGTGGTGTACCAGGCGCCGTTCGGGTCGTTGGGCACCGAGTTGCGGTTGGTCACCACGCCGGCGTCGAGCAGGGCCGACTCGGCCTGACGGCCGGTGAGGCCGTACTTCGCCACGTCGAGCAGCACGATGTGGTTGTCGGTGCCGTCGGTGACGAGCTTGGCGTCGCGGGTCATGAACCCCTCGGCCAGCGACTTGGCGTTGTCGGCGATGTTCTGGGCGTACGTCGCGAACTCGGGCCGACGCGCCTCGGCCAGGGCGACGGCCTTGGCCGCCATCACGTGCGAGAGCGGACCGCCGAGGACCATCGGGCAACCGCGGTCGACCGAGGAGGCGTACTCCTCCTGCGCGAGCACGAGGCCACCGCGCGGGCCGCGCAGCGACTTGTGCGTCGTCGTGGTCGTGATGTGCGCGTAGGGCACCGGGTTCTCCTCGCCGGTGAACACCTTGCCGGCGACCAGACCGGCGAAGTGGGCCATGTCGACCATGAGAGTCGCGCCGACCTCGTCGGCGATCTCGCGCATCTTGGCGAAGTTCACCCGGCGCGGGTACGCCGAGTAGCCGGCGACCAGCACCAGCGGCTTGAACTCCTTGGCCTTCGCGCGCACGACGTCGTAGTCGAGCAGCCCGGTCTCCGGGTCGGTGCCGTACTGCTGCTGGTGGAACATCTTGCCGCTGATGTTGGGCCGGAAGCCGTGGGTGAGGTGGCCACCCGAGTCGAGGGACATGCCGAGCAGGCGCTGGTTGCCGAACTCGTGGCGCAGCGACTCCCAGTCAGCCTCGGACAGGTCGTTGACTCCCTTGACGCCGTACTTCTCCAGCGCCGGGGACTCGATGCGGTGCGCCAGGATCGACCAGAACGCAACCAGGTTGGCGTCGATGCCGGAGTGCGGTTGCACATAGGCGTACGGCGCCCCGAACAGCTCGCGTGCGTGCTCGGCAGCCAGGGACTCGACCGTGTCGACGTTCTGGCAGGCCGCGTAGAACCGGTGACCGACGGTGCCCTCGGCGTACTTGTCGCTGAACCAGGTGCCCATGGTGAGCAGCACGGCCGGCGACGCGTAGTTCTCGCTGGCGATCAACTTGAGCGAGGAACGCTGGTCGGCCAGCTCCTGGCGGGTGGCCTCCGCGATGCGCGGCTCCACGGAGGCGATCACCTCGAGGGCCTGCTTGTAGGCGGAACTGGTCGTGGCAGACAGGTCGGTCATGGGGCACACACTAGTGACTCCCCGGGAACACCCCATCCCCGGCCGGCGGCGCCGGACAACGTGACCTGCCCCACGTCGCCGTGCGGCCGGAGGCGGAAATGCCGATGAACCGTCCCATTATTTGGACCTCGGGTCCACACCATGAGATTCACGGTTGTGGGAAGGCCGTCCGCAGGGTGAGACTCCTACCCATGATCAGCGCTGAGACGTCCAAGCACCTCGTGGCCCGCCGCCACGTGGACTTCGGGCGCATCAGCAGCATGATGTGTTGGCCGTCCTGACCCTCCCGCCGCCCAGCCACCACTGAGCAGCGGGCGCCCAGACAGACAAGTCCACGGGCGCCGGTCGAAGGCCAACCCGACGTTTCAATGTCGCAGCGTCGGAGCCTCGCATCGCGCGTCAAGATTTAGCGCCGAAGGAATCCGATGAACGACGCTCCCGCAGCACGCACGCCCCGCCCCCGCCCCAAGCGCGGAGAAGGCCAGTGGGCCCTCGGCTACCTCGAGCCGCTCAACAAGAACGAGCAGTCCAAGAAGGACGACAACCCGCTCAACGTCGAGGCACGCATCCGGAACATCTACTCCAAGCGCGGCTTCGAGTCGATCGACCCGGCCGACCTGCGCGGCCGCTTCCGCTGGATGGGCCTCTACACGCAGCGCGCCCCGGGCCTGGACGGCGGCAAGACCGCCGCGCTCGAAGAGGAAGAGCTCGACGACAAGTTCTTCATGATGCGTGTGCGCAGCGACGGCAACCTGCTCTCCGCGGAGGCGCTGCGGGTGCTGGGCGGCATCTCCACCGACTTCGCCCGCAACACCGCCGACGTCACCGACCGCCAGAACATCCAGTACCACTGGATCGACATCAAGAGCGTCCCCGAGATCTGGGAGCGCCTCTCCACGGTCGGCCTGGACACCCTCGAGGCGTGCGGCGACTGCCCGCGCGGGTTCCTCGGCTCCCCCGTCGCCGGCGTCGCCAAGGACGAGATCATCGACGGCACGCCAGCACTGGCCGAGATCCGTCGCCGCTACATCGGCAACCCGGAGTACTCCAACCTGCCGCGCAAGTTCAAGACCTCCATCTCCGGCCACCCCACGCTCGATGCGGCGCCGGAGATCAACGACGTCTCGTTCGTCGGTGTCGACCACCCCGAGCACGGCCCCGGCTTCGACCTCTGGGTCGGCGGCGGCCTGTCCACCAACCCGATGCTGGCCAAGAAGCTCGGCGTGTGGATCCCGCTCGACGAGGTGGCCGATGCCTGGGAGGGCGTCGTCTCGATCTTCCGCGACTACGGCTACCGCCGACTGCGCTCGAAGGCCCGACTGAAGTTCCTGGTCGCCGACTGGGGCGTGGAGAAGTTCCGCGAGGTCCTCGAGAACGAGTACCTCGAGCGCAAGCTCGTCGACGGCACCTCACCCGAGTTCGCCACCGCGAACGGCGACCACATCGGCATCCACGAGCAGAAGGACGGCAAGTTCTACGTGGGCATCACGCCCACCGTCGGCCGGATCGACGGCACCGTGCTGACCCGCCTGGGTGAGCTCGTCGAGAAGTACGGCGCGGCAGGTGCCCGACTCACGGCGTACCAGAAGATCGTGGTGATCGGCGTCGACGGCGACAAGGTCGAGGCCTTCGCCGACGAGCTCGAGACCATCGGCCTCTCGGCGCGGCCCTCACACTGGCGCCGCTCGACGATGGCCTGCACCGGCATCGAGTTCTGCAAGCTGGCGATCGTCGACACCAAGCAGCGCTCGATCGACCTGGTCGCCGAGCTCGAGCGTCGCTTCCCCGGCCTGGACACCCCGATCTCGATCAACGTCAACGGCTGCCCGAACGCCTGCGCCCGCACCCAGATCGCCGACATCGGCCTCAAGGGACAGCTCGTCCTGGACGAGGACGGCAACCAGGTCGAGGGCTTCCAGGTGCACCTCGGTGGTGGCATCGGCCTGATCAACGCGCTCGGCAAGAAGCTCCGTGCCCACAAGGTCACCTCCAAGGGTCTCGACGACTACGTCACCAACGTGGTCAGCGCCTACCTCGCCCAGCGCGAGGAGGGTGAGCTGTTCGCCCACTGGGTGCAGCGCGCTGACGACGAGGTGCTGCGCGGCGAGAAGGCACTCGAGGCAGTCTGATGAATGCGAACGCCCGTGTCTGAGCGAGCACAGCCCTTCCACTGCCCCTACTGCGGGGACGAGAACCTGTGGCCCCACGAGGGCGAGCAGGTCGGTTGGGAATGCCGCTCATGCCTTCGGGCCTTCACCGTCAAGATGCTCGGAATGATCCGACCCACCCCAGGAGGTGGCGCATGACTGCAGCAACAACGACGGCGGCCGCTGCCTACCGCGGCTCGCACACCGCCGACCGCTCCCCCGAGGAGCTGCGCGAGATCGTGTCCCACGTCGGAGCCGAGCTCGAGCTGGCCCCCGCCGAGGACATCATCGAATGGGCCGTGGCCACGTTCGGCTCGAAGTTCTGCGTGACCTCGTCCATGGGGGACGCCGTACTCGCCCACCTGGCCGCCAAGGTCGCCCCGGGCGTGGACGTCGTGTTCCTCGACACCGGCTACCACTTCGTCGAGACCATCGGCACCCGCGACGCCGTCGAGGCGACGATGGACGTCAACCTGGTCACGATCAAGCCGGACATCACGGTGGCCGAGCAGGACGCTCAGTACGGCTTGGACCTCTACAAGACCGACCCCGACCGGTGCTGCGCGATCCGCAAGGTCAAGCCCCTCGCGGACTCACTCGCGCACTACGACGCCTGGGCGACCGGGCTGCGCCGCGCGGAGACCCACAACCGCGTGATCGCGCCGGTCATCGGCTGGGACGCCAAGAAGGGCAAGGTCAAGGTCTCCCCCATCGCCCGTTGGAGTGACGAGCAGGTCGAGCAGTACATCGCCGAGAACGGCGTACTGGTCAACCCTCTGGTCTACGACGGCTACCCCTCGATCGGCTGCTGGCCGTGCACCGCACGCGTCGCACCCGGCGAGGACCCACGCTCCGGCCGCTGGGCCGGTCAGAACAAGACCGAATGCGGGATCCACTCGTAGACGGTCAGCTCGACACCACTTAGTTCCACAGACGACAACGGCGTCGTTCACCAACGCTCGTGAAGGGAGGCAGTTCTCATGACTGCTCCTGCTCTGATTGCCCTTGCTCACGGAAGCCGCGACCCCCGCTCGGCCGAGACGATCACCGCCCTGGTCAACGAGGTCCGAGCGATGCGCCCCGACCTGCGCATCGAGACGGCGTTCCTCGAGCTCGCCAAGCCGTCCTTCGCCACCGCCGTGAACAAGCTGGTCCGGGCCGGGTACGACGAGATCGTCGTCGTACCGCTCCTTCTCAGCGACGCCTTCCATGCCAAGGTAGACGTGCCGTCCGCCGTGGCCGAGCAGGTTGCCCGCCACGAGGGCCTGCAGATCCGTGCGACCGAGATCCTCGGTCTCGAGACCGCCTTCCTCGAGATCCTCGACATCCGGCTCCGCGAGGCACTCAAGGTGGCCCGGGTCCGCGAGCTCGACGCCCTGGTGCTGGCCGCCGCCGGCTCCAGCGACCCACTGGCCAACCAGGCAGTCGGTCGACTGGCCCGACTGTGGGGCACCCACCACAAGCTGCCCGTCAAGGCCGCGTTCGCCTCGGCCACGCCGCCGGCGACCGGTGAGGCCGTGCGCGCCTTCCGGGCCGAGGGACGCCGGCACATCGCTGTCGCCTCGTTCTTCCTGGCACCGGGCTTCCTGCCCGACCGGGCCGCCGAGCTGGCGATCGAGGCCGGCGCGGTCGCCGTCTCCGACCCGCTCGGTGCGCACCCGACCCTGGCCCGCACGATCCTGGCGCGGTACGCCGTCGGCGCCGTCGAGCTGGTCCCCGTCTGATCGACCTGTCGCCAGTTTCTGGAACTGGCGACAGGTCACTTGCAACTGGCGACAGGTCGATCGAAACTCACGACGGGTCGGCACGAACTGGCGACGGGTCAGCCGACGAGCTGGGTGACCAAGCGTTCGAGCTGACGGGCGGGGTCCGCGGTTATGCCGCCGTGCACCGGCCCCGGCTGGATCACCGTGCTGCGTGGTGCCTTGAGGAACCCGAACCGGGTGCCGATCGGCTTCTGGCCCGCCGCACCCACGCGAGGGGCGCCCGCGCACACGCCCTCGACGAAGGCGAGCGAGGCGCACACCCGGTCGAGGTCGAGTCCGGGATGCACCGCGAGCAGTCGGTCGGCGTCCACGCGCCACGCGACGTCGAGGAAGTCGGTGGCCTGGCAGTAGACCACCACCCCGACGTTGACGAACTCCTCGCGCTCCACGCGTGGGACGCACCTCAGGACGACGTACTGGTAGGCGAGCGCGCTCACGACGTCGCCCCGGGGAGCCACTGCCGGGTGGTCAGGCGTGCGGTCAGGAACCTGACGTACGCCGACCGCACGGCCGCCGGGTCTTCCGCACCGGGCACCGGGTCGAGCCAGGCGTCGGGCACGTCGGCGACCACCTCGGCGAGCACCGACTCGTCGAGGATGTTGCTGATCTCGATGTCCGCCTTCGCGAGGTCACCTGCACGCTCGAGCAGGACATGGTCGGAGGGGTCCCACGGCTGCGCCGCGAACCGGGCCGGGTCCGTGACGCCACCGCCCCAGGCATGGTGGAAGTACAACGCGGCCCCATGGTCGATCACCCAGAGCTCGCCGTGCCAGACCAGGAGGTTGGGGTTGCGCCAGCTGCGGTCGACGTTGGCGGTGAAGGCGTCGAGCCAGACGATCTTCGCGGCCAGGGCCGGATCGGTCTCGGCCTGTCCGTCGTACCCGAAGGAGCCGGGCAGGAAGTCGACGCCGAGGTTGAGCCCGAGGCTGGCGTTGAGGAGGTCCTGGACCTCCTCGTCGGCCTCGTAGCGGGCGATGTCGCCGGTCAGGTCGAGTGCGACGAGGCGCGGGGTGGCCAGGCCGATGCGTCGGGCCAGCTCACCGACGATGACCTCGGCGACCAGGACGCGAAGGCCCTGTCCGGCGCCGCGGAACTTGCAGACGTAGGTGCCCAGGTCGCCGGCCTCGACGACTCCGGGGAGTGAGCCGCCCTCGCGCAGCGGCGTGACATAGCGGGTGACGGGGACTGTCTCGATCACGTCAGCGGGGCTTCGTCCTCGAGGCGGGCCTTCTGCTCCTCGATGTCGAAGTCGGCCGCGGGCCAGGCCAGGTCGAGTCCCTGCAACGCCTCCACCAGCAGTCGCGCGACGGCGAGGTTGCGGTACCACCTGCGGTCGGCCGGGACGACGTGCCACGGAGCCGTCTCGGTGTTGGTGCGCTCGATCGCGGTCTCATAGGCCTGCTGGTACGCCGGCCACTGGGCTCGTTCGTCGATGTCGCCCGGGTTGAACTTCCAGTACTTCGTCGGGTCGTCGAGCCTGGCCAGCAGGCGTTCCTTCTGCTCGTCGGCGGAGATGTGCAGCATGCACTTGACGAGCGTGACGCCGTCGTCGGCCAGCTTCTGCTCGAAGGCGTTGATCGCGTCGTAGCGCTTCTCGATCTCCGCAGGCTTGACCAGCTCGCGGACCCGGCCGATCAGCACGTCCTCGTAGTGGGAGCGGTCGAAGACCCCGATGTAGCCCGGAGACGGGACCGCGTTGCGGATCCGCCAGAGGAAGTCGTGCTCGAGCTCCTCCTCGGTGGGCGCCTTGAACGAGGTGATCCGGACTCCCTGCGGGTCGGCCAGGCCGACGGCGTGGCGCAGCACACCGCCCTTGCCGGAGGTGTCCATGCCCTGCAGCACCAGCAGGATCCGCCGCTTGCTGTCGGTGGTGCGCTCGGCGAACAACTGCTCCTGGAGCTCGGCCAGCTCCGGGCCGAGCTCCGCGAGTGCGGCCTCGCCGGCCGCCTTGTCGTCATCGAACCCGGGCTTGCCGTGCGGGTCGATGTCACCCAGGTCGACGGCACCCGCAGGCACCCGGAGGAGGTCGTGGAAGGACTCGGTCGTGGCCATGGGGAAGAGACTAACGAGTCGCTGGCGCCGTGGGTCCGAGGTCCTGTGATGGTTGTCGTGCTCCGGGGGCGTGCATCGCAAGGCGGAGGAGCGAAGGCGGCCGCCAGGCCGTCAAGTCTCTGACAACGCAGCGAGGTGCGTGCCCGGGGTGCGCCAAGCGCACAACGACTTCGGACCCACGGCGCTAGCCCAGGACCCGCCGTACGTCGAGGGTGCACCCGACCACCGTGGCACTGGACCCGTCGGACTGCGGCTCGTCGAACCAGGTGCCCTGGGTGAAGCCGACCTTCTCCAGGACGCGCAGCGACGCCAGGTTGCGGTGGTCGGGCGCCGCGAAGAAGGTTGCCGCGTCGGGGAACCGGTGCCGGGTGCGCAGCAGCCATGCCCAGAGCATCCGCGATCCGAGGCCCTTGCCGACCCAGGCCTCCTCGCCGATCGCGTAGTCCACGCCGATCGCCTCCGGATCGGGGGTGAGCAGCGCGAAGTCGGGATAGTCGGAGAGACGGTAGTCCTGCACGAAGCCGACCGAGCGGCCGTTGGCCTCGACCACCCACATCCGGGTGGGAGTGGTGCCGTCGATGTGCGGGCCATACTTCTCGGTCACGGTCGCAAGATCCGGCGAACCGTCGTCGGACCACCAGCGGTTCACGTGGTCCGCGGCGCGCCAGCGGGCCACGTCGGGAAGGTCTCCGCGAGTCATCGACCGCAGCCCCACCCGGAGGTCGGGATCGACGACGAAACGCTTGTCGGTGCCGGAGAGGTCCAGTGCCGCCGGCTCTCCGCTCATCGTGGCCGCCAGCCGTTTCGCCGCGGCCGACCACGACTCGTCACCTCGGATCACGCCGGCCAGGTCACGGCCGCCGTACTGCACGACGACGTGCACGGTCTCGGGCATGCCCCGAGGCTAGGCCATCAGTCGGTATCAGGCCGAGCGCGGCCGTCCTCCTCTGCGGTATGACCACCAACCCCGACACCGATCACTTCGTCTGCAACGTGCTGCCCTCGACCGGCACGACCGCGGACTGGAACTTCGACGACTCCCGCGACGCCGGAGCCCTCGGCGCCCCCGCCGCCCTGCCCGCCAGCATCGACCTTCGTGAGTCCTGGTGGGGCATCCACGACCAGGAGTCAACAGGGTCCTGCGTCGGATGGGCCACCGCCGACGGCGTCGCCCGCTGGCACCTCGTCAAGGCCAGGAAGGCCACCAAGACGCTGCAGCTCTCGGCACGGCACGTGTGGATGGCCTCCAAGGAGACCGACGAGTTCACGACACGGCCGCAGAGCTTCATCGAGGAGGCCGGTACGTCGCTCAAGGCCGCCCTGGACGTGGCCCGCAAGCAGGGTGTGGCCCGCGAGAAGGACCTGCCCTTCCACCTCGGCGCGACGATGTTCCCCGGACGCGAGAACGTCTTCTACGCCAGCTGCGCCCGCCGCAAGATCTCGGCGTACTACAACCTGCGGCTGAACCTGACCCACTGGAAGACCTGGCTGGCCGAGCAGGGACCGATCCTGGCCGCCTTCCTGGTCGACGAGTCGTGGGACAACGCCACCGCCACGAACGGCAAGGTGGACACGTTCAAGCCGAACACCGTGCGCGGCGGCCACGCGATCGCGATCGTGGGCTACCGCAGCGACGGCCGCTTCATCGCCCGCAACAGCTGGGGCACCTCGTGGGGTGACGACGGCTTCGCCTACCTCAAGCCGGCCTACATTCGTGCGGCCTTCTACGACGAGGCGTACGGGGTCTCGATCTGACTCACCAGTCGCGGGGAGTTTCACCGACCGGGTCGTCATCGTCGACGTCGACCTGGTCGGCGGCGGCGAGCTCGTCGCGGACGACGGAGAACGCCATGCCCGGCGGGTAGCCCTTGCGGGCCAGCATGCCGACCAGCCGCCGGGTCGCCTTGACCCGATCGAGGCCCTGCATGGTGCGCAGTTTCTTGCGGACCAGGCGCCGGGCCGCGTCGTCCTCGTCGTCGGGGTCGATCTCGTCGAGGGCCTCCCGGGCGACGAGGTCGTCGATGCCCTTGCGGCGCAGCTCCTGGGCCAGGGCACGACGGGCCAACCCCTTGCCTGGCTGGCGCGAGGCGATCCAGGAGCGGGCGAAGGCCTCGTCGTCGATCAGGCCGACCTCCTCGAAGCGGTCGAGGAGCGCGCCGGCGATCTCGTCGGGGACGTTCTTCTTCGCCAGACGGTCGGCGAGCTCCTTGCGGCTGCGAGCCTGCCCGGTGAGCTGGTCGAGCAGGATCTTGCGGGCCACCGCCTCGTGGTCTGCCTCGTCGCCCGACCCGTCGTCATCGGGGGCCAGTCCACTCGCGGTCTGCTCCTGACCGTTCGACTGCCCGGCACGGCGGGACCGCTTGGTGCCCCGCGGCCGCCCCGCACCTCGGTGCCGCTCGGCTCCGCCGGGCCGTTCCGTGCCGCCGGGCGGTTCCGCGTCCGGGGACGCGGTGATCTCGCCGGCGGCCACGGCGCGCAGCCACGCCTCGACCCCGTCGCCCACGTCACCCTGCCAGGCGGGCTGCTCCTGGCGATCCGGCTCGAGAGCCCGCTCGCCCTCGGGCGCCACCGCCCACTCGGGCGGCGGCCCCGCGCTCGAAGGGCCGGGACCGACCATCAGAAGTCGATGTTGGTCGGCTCCGCAACGGGCTCGTCGACCTTCGGACCGACACCCAGCGTCTCGAGGATCTTCTTCTCCAGCTCGTTGGCCAGGTCGGGGTTGTCCTTGAGGAAGGTGCGGGCGTTCTCCTTGCCCTGGCCGAGCTGGTCGCCCTCGTAGGTGTACCAGGCGCCGGCCTTGCGGACCAGGCCGGCCTCGACGCCGACGTCGATCAGGCCACCCTCGCGGCTGATGCCCTTGCCGTACATGATGTCGAACTCTGCCTGCTTGAACGGCGGGGCGACCTTGTTCTTGACGACCTTGACGCGGGTGCGGTTTCCGACCATGTCGGTGCCGTCCTTGAGCGTCTCGATGCGGCGTACGTCGAGGCGCACGGAGGAGTAGAACTTCAGCGCCCGGCCACCGGTGGTGGTCTCTGGCGAGCCGAACATGACGCCGATCTTCTCGCGGAGCTGGTTGATGAAGATCGCGGTCGTGTTGGAGTTGTTCAACGCACCGGTCATCTTGCGCAGCGCCTGGCTCATGAGGCGGGCCTGGAGGCCGACGTGGCTGTCGCCCATCTCGCCCTCGATCTCGGCCCGCGGCACGAGCGCGGCCACCGAGTCGATCACGATCAGGTCGAGCGCGCCGGAACGGATCAGCATGTCGGCGATCTCGAGCGCCTGCTCACCGGAGTCGGGCTGGGAGACCAGCAGCGCGTCGGTGTCGACGCCGAGGTTCTTGGCGTATTCGGGGTCGAGCGCGTGCTCTGCGTCGATGAACGCCACGATGCCGCCACCCGCCTGGGCGCTGGCCACCGCGTGCAGGGCGACCGTGGTCTTGCCGGAGGACTCGGGGCCGTAGATCTCGACGACCCGGCCGCGTGGGAGGCCACCGAGGCCCAGCGCGACGTCGAGCGCGATCGACCCGGTCGGGATGACTTCGAGGGGTGCGCGGGTCTCGTCGCCGAGGCGCATCACCGAGCCCTTGCCGAAGCTCTTCTCAATGTTGGCGAGTGCTGCGTCGAGCGCCTTGTCGCGGTCTCCAGCCATGATGGTCCGTCCTTGTCGAGTCTGTGGTCGATGTGTTGTCCCGGACGTTAGACCGGGCCACCGACAATGGGTGCCGACCACCTGCAGGGCTGTGGAGAACCCCGGCCGACGACGTTCACACTAGCCCGAACAGACGTTCGATCAAGCGCGACACGCAGGCGGGGAATCGAACAGGTGATCGGAGCTTTTCACTTGTCGCGCAACGGCAGGTCGAGCGTGCGCCAGACCGCTTCCCAGACCTGTTTGGGCGACTCCCCCGCCGACAACGCCTCGACCACGGTGCGCGAACCCAGCTCGCCGATCACGTGCTGCTCGGCCCACGAGCGCGCGTAACCGCTGCCCAGCGCCCGCTCCATGCGGCTCCAGAACTCCGTGTGCCTCATCGCCGGTGCCCCCTCACGATGAGCCAGGGCTGGCCGCCACCGTCCTCGTGGCGCACCTCGTCGACGCGCCAGCCGGCGTCCTCCAGCACGGAACGCAGAGGCGCCTCCCGCCAGAACACGAAGTGACGCGGTGCCTCGATGGTGCCGTGCGTCGACCAGGCCTCTCCGTCGCCCTCCTTCAGCGCGACGTGCAGGGTGCCGCCGACGCGGGTGGCCTCCGCGAGTCGGCGTACGACCTGGAACAAGTGGTCGCGCGCGACGTGCAGCAGGCTGGCGTGGGCCCACACCCCGTCGTACGGCAGGCCGGTCACGTGGTCGGCCAGGTCGTCGACGAGCGGGTCGATCCGCTCGGCCTCGTGCCCGGCGTCGCGCAACAGGTCGACGAAGCGCGACGAGACGTCGGTGCGGCGCACGCGAACTCCGGCGGCTTCCAGGGCCAGTGCGTCGCGTCCACCGCCGGTGCCGATCTCGAGCACCCGTCCGCCGGCTCCGGTGGCCGAGGCGACAGCATCGGAGAACCAGGCGATCTCGTCGGCCACGTTGTCGGGCATCGCCGCCGAGGCCGACGCGTAGGCAGCCGCATGCGCGTCGTACGCCGCGACCGTGGCCAGCCGCGCGTCGTGCCCGACGTCGTGGAGGTGATGGACGACGTCGTGCAGGTGGTAGCGACCGATCGAGGCGACCGTGAAGAACGAGCCGTTGCTGCGGCGTCCGGTGCGGTCCCACTTCTCCCCCGCGACCGCGTCGTACGTCGCGGCGACCGCATCGGCCGCTGCGACCAGTTCGCGAGAGACCCGCGTCGGGTCCTGGGCGAGGTAGTCGCTGTCCACGGCGGCCTCGTCCTGGTCCCAGTTGGCGAAGAGCGGGTCGTCCTCGCCGAGCATGGAGCGGAGTCGCTCACCGAAGACGAGGTGCACGTCGCGCACGTGGCAGGCGTACTCCAAGGGAGACCAGACCGTCTCGGACGGCCGTCGCGACAGCGCTGAAGCATCGTCGGCGAGCACGACCCGCCAGCCCTCGGCGTTGGTGCGCACGGAGGCACCCAGGGACTCCACGTCGACGCCTGCACTGTCGAAACCGCACTCCGGGCAGGCCTCGTCGAGGACCCAGGTCCAGTCCTTGATGTCGGGTTCGATCGCCACGCGGCCATTCTGTCGCACGGCCCACCTGCGATCATGGGCGGATGGGTGAGTACTCCACACGGTCCGCACGAGAGCGCGATCTGCACGACATCGCGGCGATCTACTCCCACGCGGTCGACACCTCTCACGCGACGTTCGACATGGAACCACCCGACCTTGACTACTGGCGGGCCCGCCTCGACGGCGACCACCCCGGCGACCACCTGCTCGTGGCCGTCGACCGGGACGACAGCGTCGTGGGCTACGCCTACTCGGCGTCCTACCGACCCCGCCCGGCGTACGACACCACCCGCGAGACCTCGATCTACCTCGACGAGTCCGTGCGCGGCAAGGGCGTCGGCCGCATGCTCTACCCCGCCCTGCTCGAGACCATGGCGGTCTCCGGGGTGCACACCGCGGTGGCCCTGGTCGCCCTGCCGAACCCGGCGAGCGAGGCACTGCACGTCGCGTGCGGCTTCGAGAAGACCGGGCAGCTGCGCGAGGTGGGCTGGAAGTTCGAGCAGTGGATCGACGTCGCGTGGTACCAACGGATGTTGGTCAACCTGCCCTGACCAGGCTGCCGCTCAGCGTCGGTCGGACAGCACGTGTGAGGCGCCGGCCGACACGGCGGCGGCACCGATCACGGCCGGCCAGGCGCCGACCTTCTTCGCCAGCGGGTGCGAGGCCCCGAAGCCGCCGAGGTAGATCGCCGAGAGAGCGGCCGTCGTGGCCGGGCCGCCCTTGGCCAACCAGCTGCGCCCGGCGAGAAGCCCCGCGCCACCCAGCACGGCACCACCGAGCGGGCGTACGCCGATCTCCCGGGCGACGAGGTAGCCGCCCAGCAGGCCCAGTGCGGCCAGGGGTGCGGTGGGGACACGATCAGCGGCGGGAAGCTTCATGCCGCCCACGCTACCGAGGCACCCCAGACCGGCAGGATGGACCATGGAGTCAGTCACGGATCGACCCGCGACAGACCCACGTTTCCCGCGGGTGACCAACCGAATCGCCACGGGCCTCGTCTCAAGGGTGACGACGACAGTTGCAAGGAGATCTGGATGGCCAGGGCGTACGACGAGGAGTTCACGGCCTTCGCCGTGGCGTCACTCGCCGACCTCCGGCGTACGGCGTACCTCATGTGCTCCGACTGGCACAGGGCCGAGGACGCCGCACAGGAGGCCCTGATCCGGGTCTATCGCTCGTGGCACCGTGTCGAGAGGCGGGAAGGCCTGCTCGCCTACGCACGGCGCACCACGATCCGCATCCTCATCGACGACTCCCGGCGCCCCGTGCGCCGGGAGCGGTCGGTCGACATCGACGACCACCACGTCGCGGGCATCCCTGCCCCCGACGGCGGCATCGTCGAACGCGACGCGATGGTGCGGGCCCTGTCCGAGCTCACCCCGAGACGGCGCGCGTGCGTCGTCCTGCGCTACTACCACCAGTTGTCCGTCGCGGAGACGGCTGCCGCACTGGGGTGCTCCGAGGGAACGGTGAAGAGCCAGACCTCCGACGCCCTGCGTGCGCTGCGGCCGCTCCTCGCGACGGATGACGTCGAGACAGGACCCAGACGATGAACGATCAACTCCACGACAGGCTCCGGCAGGCCGCCGACGACACCGGCCAGCCACTGAAGACCGACCTCGACGACCTGCTCGGTCGCGCCCGTGCCGGCCGCAGCCGGCACCGCACCCGCATCGCCGGCGCAGCACTGGTCACCGCGGCGGCCGTGGTCGGCACCTCCCTCGGTGTGCGGGCCGCCCTTCCCGACGGCGAGCCGGTGCCGACCGCCGGCGACAAGTTGCCCCACTCCGCAGTGCAGGCCGAGGAGAAGCCGCTCGCCCACGACGAGATCATCCGGCGCTGCCTGCCACAACTGGCCAAGTACGACGACTACCCGATGTATCCCGACACCCGGAAGCTCACTGCCAAGGACTGGATGGTGTCCCATGAGCGTGACTACGCCGTCGGAGACATAGTCGCGCTGAACGCCCTGCACTCCGGAAACCCGGTGCTGTGCGCCATCCCGGAGCAGGGCTCCGAGAACAAGCCGGTCACGTTCGCCGACCTGGACCCCGCGGCGGACCAGCCCGCGCGCATCGCCGAGGTGTGCAGTGAGATGTTCCTCCCGCCTTCGTCGTTCGACCCGGAGTCGGGACAAGTCGTCGAGGCTCCCTCACCCGCCCTCACTCCCGACCTCCGGGGAGCCACTGTGGCTGCCGTCGACGACGCCGGCCTGATCATGTCGGCCCTGCTCGTCAAGGACGGCGAGCACTGGACCTGCACCCTCACCCCGCTCACCTCGGACGCGGCCATCACCGAGGCCGGCGGGGCACTGCCGCGCAGCTACCAGGTCGCCTTCTCCGGGACGACGTCCGGACCCGACAACAAGTCGCTGACCAAGGAGAACGCCAGCTACTACACGGCTGCCGGAGTGATGCCGCGCGACGCCCGCTCGATCGAGGTCACCCTGGCCACCGGCGCCACGTTCTCCGTCCCGGTCAACGACGGCAACTACGCCTTCGTGCTCAAGGACCCCGGCTCGGGCGGGCTGGTCGACGCGGACTACCGCGTCCTCGATGCGCACGGCAACGTGCTCGGGCAGGGCTCCTCCATGTAGTGAGTCGCCCCACACGACGCGTGACCCGATGAGATTTCGGGAGTCGACTCACCTAGTGTCGGCGCATGGAACCGCTGCTGATCCGCAACGTCTTCCCGGTGCCGCTCGGCGTCGGTGAGGCTCCTCCCGCTGACCCGATCGACGTACACGTCGAGGACGGCGTCGTACGACGGGTGGGCGCCGACCTGCCCGATGTCGACGACGCCCGTGTGCACGACGCCGACGGACGCTGGATCGTGCCGGGCCTGTGGGACCACCACGTGCACCTCGGCCAGGTGGCGATGACCAGTGGCCGCCTCGACCTGTCGACCGCGCGGTCGCCCGAGGAGGTCACGTTCTTCGTGCAGGAACGCCTGTCCGTGTGGCCCGACAAGCCCCTTGTCGGGTTCGGGCACCGCTCGGCCACCTGGCCGCGCAAGCCCACGGTCGCCGAGCTCGACGCGGTCTCGGAGACCACGCCCATCGTGCTGATCAGCGGCGACGCGCACCACGCGTGGCTCAACTCGGCGGCCCTGCGCGCACTGGGCCTGCCCGCCCGCCACGACGTGGTCCGTGAGTCGGAGTGGTTCGAGGCCTACGGACGGCTCGAGGAGGTGGTGGGTCAGGAGGCCACGCCCGCCGCCTACCGCACCGTCGAGGCCGAGGCCGCCGCACGCGGAGTCGTCGGCGTCGTCGACTTCGAGTTCAGCGGCGGCGCAGAGGAGTGGGCCCAACGCTGGGCCGAGGGTGCCGACCTGCTGCGCATCCGCATGGCGACGTACGCCTCCGGCCTGGACGCCGTACTCTCGGCCGGCCTGCGCAGCGGCGACCCGCTGCCGGGCACGAGCATGGGCGTGATGGGCCCGCTGAAGATCATCTCCGACGGCTCCCTGAACACTCGTACGGCGTGGTGCTGCATGCCCTACACGAACGGTGAGGACCTGATCCACCCGTTCGGCTACGCCAACCAAAGCGTCGAGGAGATGCACGAGCTGATGCGCCGTGCCCACGCCGGCGGGCTCGAGGTGGCGGTGCACGCGATCGGTGACGCCGCGGTGCACGAGGCGCTGCTCGGCTTCGGTGCCACCGGCGCGCGCGGGTCGATCGAGCACGCCCAGCTGCTCGACCCGGTCGACGTCCCAGTCCTCGCGGCGTCGGGCCTCCGGGCCAGCGTGCAACCGGCCCACCTGCTCGACGACCGCGACGTGTCCGAGCACTGCTGGGCCGACCGTCTCGACCGCTGCTTCGCGCTGCGCTGGATGTACGACGCGGGCACCCGACTGCACCTCGGCTCCGATGCGCCGGTGGCTCCGCTCGACCCGTGGCTGGCGATGTCGGCCGCGGTCCACCGCAGCGGCGACGAACGGGAGCCGTGGAACGCGTCACAGGCGCTGACCGCGCGTGAGGCACTGGCCGCATCGACCGACGGCTGGGGCACGGTCGCGACCGGACACCCCGGCGACCTGGTGCTGCTCGACGCCGACCCGCTGGCGGACGTCGGTGACAGCTCGGCGATCGGCGCCCACCTTCGCTCGATGTCGGTCGCCGCGACGTACGTCGGCGGACGCCTCACCGCTCCCCTGCTCGACTGAGAGCTTCGGCCGCACTTGTGCGGTGCCGTGGTCGGTTCACCCGTGTCACAACACGTGTGGAGCGACCGTAACCCCGCGTTACTCGGGCGGTTGTCGGTGGCATGGGGGAAGATGGCTGAATGGCCCTCGAGGAGTTCAGTGCACCGACGCGTGCCTGGTTCGAGGCCGCCTTCGCCGAGCCGACCCCCGCACAGGTCGGCGCCTGGCAGGCGATCGGTGCCGGGCGCCACTCCCTCGTGGTCGCACCGACCGGCTCGGGCAAGACGCTCTCGGCGTTCCTGTGGTCCATCGACCGACTGGTCACCACTCCACCGCCGGCCGACAAGCTGCGCCGCTGCCGGGTCCTCTACGTCTCCCCGCTGAAGGCCCTCGCGGTCGACGTCGAGCGCAACCTGCGCGCACCCCTGGCCGGCATCCGGCACACCGCCGACCGGCTCGGCGAAACCGCCCGTGACGTGACCATCGGCCTGCGCTCGGGTGACACCAGCCCGGCCGACCGCAGGCGCTTCCAGACCACCCCGCCCGACATCATGATCACGACACCGGAGTCGCTGTTCCTGATGCTCACCTCGCAGGCCCGCGAGTCGTTGCGCGGCGTCGAGACCGTCATCGTCGACGAGGTGCATGCCGTGGCCGGCACCAAGCGCGGCGCCCACCTGGCGCTCTCGCTCGAGCGGCTCGACGCGCTCCTCGACCGGCCCGCCCAACGCATCGGCCTCTCCGCGACGGTGCGACCCCTCGACGAGGTGGCCCGCTTCCTCGGCGGCACCGCACCGGTCGAGATCGTCGCGCCACCGTCGTCGAAGGCGTGGGACCTCCGCGTCGTGGTCCCGGTCGAGGACATGGCCGAGATCGGCCAGCCACTCGACGAGCAGTTCGAGGGTCCGGCCTCCGCCGCACCGCGCAACGCCTCGATCTGGCCGCACGTCGAGGAGCGCGTGGTCGACCTGATCGAGCAACACCGCTCGACGATCGTGTTCGCCAACTCGCGCCGTCTGGCCGAGCGCCTCACCGCCCGCCTCAACGAGATCGCCGCCGAGCGGGCCGGCCAGGTGGTGGCCGGCGACGGCAAGCCGCCAGCCCAGATCATGGCCCAGTCCGGCGCCAGCGAAGGTGCCGCCCCCCTCATCGCGAAGGCCCACCACGGGTCGGTCTCCAAGGAACAACGCGGCATCATCGAAGACGACCTCAAGCGCGGCCGGCTCCCCGCCGTCGTGGCCACCAGCAGCCTCGAGCTCGGCATCGACATGGGCGCGGTCGACCTGGTCATCCAGATCGAGTCGCCGCCCAGTGTGGCCAGCGCCCTGCAGCGCGTGGGCCGGGCCGGGCACCAGGTCGGCGAGGTGTCCCGAGGCGTGCTGTTCCCCAAGCACCGTGGAGACCTGGCGCAGACCGCGGTCGCCGTACAACGCATGCGCAGCGGAGCGATCGAGTCCCTGCGCATCCCCGCCAACCCCCTCGACGTGCTCGCCCAGCACGTCGTCTCGGCGACCGCACTCGACGCGTGGAACGTCGACGAGCTCTACGCCCTGGTCTGTCGCAGCGCGTCGTTCAGCAAGCTGCCGCGCAGCGCCTACGACGCCACACTCGACCTGCTCAGCGGGCGCTACCCGAGCGACGAGTTCGCCGAGCTGCGGCCGCGCATCGTGTGGGACAGGGTGACCGGCCAGCTGACCGGCCGTCCCGGCGCCCAACGCCTGGCCGTCACCAGCGGCGGAACCATCCCCGACCGCGGCCTGTTCGGCGTCTTCCTGGTGGGAGAGAAGGCGAACCGGGTCGGCGAGCTCGACGAGGAGATGGTCTACGAGTCACGCGTCGGCGACGTGTTCGCACTCGGCGCGACCAGCTGGCGCATCGAGGACATCACCCACGACCGGGTGCTGGTCACACCGGCGCCCGGGGTGCCGGGGCGGCTGCCGTTCTGGAAGGGCGACACCCTCGGCCGGCCCGCCGAGCTCGGCGAGGCGGTCGGTGCCTTCACCCGTGAGCTGTCGTCCCTCGACGCCGTGAAGGCCGGGGCACACGCCCGTGAGCTGGGGCTCGACGACTGGGCCGCCGACAACCTGGTCACCTATCTCGCCGAGCAGCGCGAGGCCACCAACGTGCTGCCCAGTGATCGCACCATCGTGGTCGAGCGGTTCCGCGACGAGCTCGGCGACTGGCGGCTGGTGGTGCACTCCCCCTACGGCACGCCGGTGCATGCCCCGTGGGCGCTGGCGATCAACACCCGCCTGCGCGAGAGGTACGGCGTGGAGGCGTCCGCTGTGGCCAGCGACGACGGCATCGTGCTGCGCATCCCCGACACCGACGCCGAGCCGCCCGGCGGTGAGGTCGTGGTGTTCGAGGCCGACGAGATCGACGACCTGGTCACGGGCGAGGTCGGTGGGTCGGCACTCTTCGCCAGCCGGTTCCGTGAGTGCGCGGCCCGGGCACTCCTCCTGCCGCGCCGCGACCCGGGTCGGCGCTCGCCGTTGTGGCAGCAACGGCAGCGCTCGGCGCAGCTGCTCGAGGTCGCGTCGAAGTACCCCTCGTTCCCGATCGTCCTCGAGGCCGTGCGCGAGGTGCTCCAGGACGTCTACGACCTGCCGGGCCTCGTCGCGCTCATGGGCCGGGTCGATCGTCGTGAGGTGCGGGTCGTCGACGTCGCGACGCAGCAGCCGTCTCCCTACGCCCGCAGCCTGCTGTTCGGCTACGTCGCCCAGTTCGTCTACGAGGGCGACTCCCCCATCGCCGAACGCCGGGCCGCGGCGCTCAGCCTCGACCAGGGACTGCTGGCCGAGCTGCTGGGTCGCGCCGAGCTGCGCGAGCTGCTCGACCCCGAGGTGCTGCTCGAGGTCGAGGCCGAGCTGCAGCGCCTCGCGCCCGATCGCCGGGCGCGCGATGCCGAGGGAGTGGCCGACCTGCTCCGGCTGCTCGGGCCCCTGTCGACAGCCGAGGTCGCCGAGCGGAGTGTCGAGGGCGCCGATGCCGCCGCATGGCTGACCGGCCTCGCCGACGTACGCCGGGTGGCCGTGGTGCGCATGGGCGGCGACGAGCGCTGGTGTGCCGTCGAAGACATCGCCCGCCTGCGTGACGGACTCGGTGTGCCGGTCCCGCAGGGCACGCCCGACGCCTTCACCGAACCGGTCGACGACCCGCTGGGTGACCTGGTCGGCCGCTTCGCCCGCAGCCACGGTCCCTTCACGACCGCCGAGGTCGCCACGCGACTCGGTCTCGGTGTCGCCGTGGCCCGGCAGACGCTGCTCCGCCTGGCTGCGTCGGGCCGGGTGCTAGAGGGCGAGTTCCGGCCCGCCGGCAGCGGCGACGAGTGGTGCGACGCCGAGGTCCTGCGCCGTCTCCGACGTCGCTCGCTTGCTCGCCTGCGCAAGGAGGTCGAGCCGGTCGACCCCGAGGCGCTGGGCCGCTTCCTGCCGCCGTGGCAGCACGTCACCGGCCGCGCCCGCGGTGCACTGCGCGGCGTCGACGGGGTGCTCGCCGCGGTCGACCAGCTGGCCGGTTGCCCGGTGCCCGCCTCGGCGCTCGAACCCCTCGTCCTGGCGGCTCGGGTCAGCGACTACGAGCCGGCGATGCTCGACGAGCTCACCGCGGCTGGTGAGGTGGTGTGGTCCGGCCATGGGGCACTCCCCGGCAGCGACGGCTGGGTCGCGGTGCACCTCGCCGACCAGGCTCCCCTGACCTTGCCCGAGCCCGCCGCGGCCGACCTCGGCGACCTCCATCGCGCGGTGCTCGAGGCGTTGGCACCCGGCGGCGCCTACTTCTTCCGGCAGCTCGGCCAGGCCGTCGACTCGACGAACGACGCCGAGCTCAACGCCGCGCTCTGGGACCTCGTGTGGGCAGGCCACCTGACCAACGACACCCTCGCGCCACTACGTGCGCTCACCCGGTCGGGCACCTCCGCCCACCGCAGTCGCCGTACGCCGCCCCGCGCCCGGGTCGCCCCCGCGCGAGGCCGCGCAGCCATGCCCTCGCGCACCGGCCCGCCCGAGACCGCCGGCCGCTGGGCACTGCTGCCGGCCATCGACACCGACCCCACCCGTCGTGCCCACGCGACCGCGGAGGCCCTGCTCGAACGACACGGCGTGGTCACCCGGGGCGCGGTGATGAGCGAGCGCGTGCCCGGCGGCTTCGCCGGGGTCTACAAGGTGCTCTCCGCGTTCGAGGAGTCGGGGCGCTGCCGACGCGGCTACTTCGTGGCCGGCCTCGGCGCTGCACAGTTCGGGGCCGCCGGCGCCGTCGACCGGCTCCGTACCCACGTCGAGCTGCCCACCGGACAGAAGCCGACCGCGGTGGCCCTGGCGGCCACCGACCCGGCCAACCCGTTCGGCGCAGCCCTGCCCTGGCCGGTGGTCTCCACCGACGGCGAGCGCTCGGAGAAGGGGGCTGCTGGCCACCGACCCGGCCGCAAGGCCGGCGCCATGGTCGTGCTCGTCGACGGCGCACTGACCCTCTACGTCGAGCGCGGTGGACGCACCCTGCTCACCTTCAGCGACTCGCCCGACCTGCTCGGCCCGGCGTGTGCCGCACTGGGAGACGCCGTACGCCGGGGCACACTGGGTCGGCTGACGGTCGAGAAGGCCGACGGTGCACCCCTCCTCGGGCGGGGCGACGCCGGATCACCGTTGCGTGCCGCCCTGGCCGAAGCGGGTTTCGTGACCACACCGAGAGGGTTGAGAATCCGTGCCTGAGGGCGACACCGTCTGGCGAACCGCCCAGGCACTCGACAAGGCACTCACCGGTGCCCGCATCACCCTGAGCGACTTCCGGGTCCCCCAACTGGCAGAGGTCGACCTCACCGGGAAGCTGGTCAACGGAACGATCTCCCGCGGCAAGCACCTGCTCACCCGCATCGGCGACGACCACACCCTGCACTCGCACCTGCGCATGGAGGGTGCCTGGCACCTCTACCGGGCCGAGACCCGCTGGCAACGGCCGGTCGACCAGGCCCGGGTGGTGCTGCGCACACCGCGCTGGATCGCGGTCGGCTTCTCGCTCGGCATCCTCGAGCTGCTCACCCGCGACCGCGAGGTCGACGCCGTCGGACACCTCGGCCCCGACCTGCTCGGCGACGACTGGAACCCCGACGAGGCCGTACGCCGGCTCCGCAGGGACAGGGACCGTCCGATCGGCGAGGCGCTGCTCGACCAACGCAACCTGGCCGGCATCGGCAACCTCTACGAGAACGAGCTGTGCTTCCTCTCCGGTGTGCTGCCCGGCACCCCGGTTCGTCAGGTCGACAACCTGGAACGCCTGGTCGGGCGCGCCAAGGCAATGCTCGAGGCCAACAAGGGACGTCGCACGCAGACCACCACCGGCAACACGCGGCACGGGCACCAGCACTGGGTCTACGGCCGCGCCGAGCAACCGTGCCAGCGCTGCGGCACGACCGTGCAGACCGGCATGTTGGGGCCGGCCGGGCAAGAGCGCCCGAGCTTCTGGTGCCCGTCCTGCCAGAGGTGAGGGGTCAGGCCGCGGAGGCGACCACGTCGCCAGTGCGGCGCACGACCGGAATCGGGGTGGTGGCGATCTCGAGGGCGCGCTCCTCACGGGCCACGGCGTCACTCACGTCGCTGAGCACATCGGAGAGCGGCACGTCGAGGGCGTTGCACAACGAGGCGAGCAGCTCCGAGGACGCTTCCTTCTGGCCACGTTCGATCTCGGAGATGTAGCCGAGGCTCACCCGGGCCTCCGCGGAGACCTCGCGCAGGGTCAGTCCACGTCGCATGCGCTGCGAACGCAGCACCTCGCCGAGCAGCCGACGAAACAGCACCATGGGTCTGTCCTCTCTCCGTTGATGGGCACAACGCTACCCGTTCACCTTTTCTTCCGCGCCCCGACTACGCCGAGGGCTGAAATTCGGCCACCAGCTCGAGGGCCCTCAGGCAGGTCACGCGGCGCACCGTCTCACGGCCGCCGGTCAGCTCCAGTCGTTCGGCGAGGTCGCCGTCGGGGCCGCTGACCGCCACCCAGACCGTGCCCGCGGGGATCCCGTCCTGGGCGTCCGGACCGGCCACACCGGTGGTCGCGACACCCCAGTCGGCACCGAGCACCCGACGTACGCCGTGTGCCATCGCCAGCGCGCAGGCCCGTGAGACCACGCCCTCGTCGTCGATGACCTGCTGCGGCACACCGAGCACGTCCGCCTTGACCCGGGTCGCGTAGGACACGACGCCGCCGACGTACACGCTCGACGAGCCCGGGATCGCGGTGAGCGTGCCGCCGACGAGCCCGCCGGTCAGCGACTCGGCGGTGGCCAGGGTCTCGCTGCGCGCGTCGAGGAGGGCCAGCGCCACACGGGCCGCCGCGACCGGATCCGCTGCTGTCATGCCGCTACCTTGACATGCATGGCTTCGCAACCGATTGAGGACTACGCCCTGCTCGGCGATCGGCACACGGCGGCCCTGGTCGGCCGCAACGGCTCGATCGACTGGTTGTGCCTGCCCCGTTTCGACTCCTCGGCCTGCTTCGCGGCGCTGCTCGGCACTGAGGAGCACGGTCACTGGCAGTTCGAACCGGTCGATCCCTACGAGACGAGCCGGGAGTACGTCGGCCACTCGGCCGCCCTGGAGACCACGTTCACCACCGAGTCGGGCGTGGTCACGATGCTGGACGTGATGCCGATCGGTGACCGCCGCGCGGACGTCGTACGCCGCATCACCGGCGTGCGTGGCAGCGTGCGGATGCGCCACGAGTGGGTGGTGCGCACCGACTACGGGAAGGTGCGACCGTGGGTGCACCGGACGCACCTCGGGGACGACCCCGTGATCGTCGCCATCGCCGGCCCCGACAAGCTGGTGCTGCGCGGGCCGCGGCTCCCGCGTGCGGTCGACCATCGACACGCCGACGAGTTCGACGTCGACGAGGGTGACGAGCTGACCTGGTCGACGACGTGGGTCCCGTCCTGGACCGACCTGCCGACCTCGATCATCGAGCCTGCCCGCATCCAGGAGACCATCGAGGAGAGCGCGTCGTGGGCCGCGCGCTGCCGCGCGGACATCCCCCACCGCGAGCTGGTGTTGCGTTCACTCGTCACCCTCCGCCTGCTCACCCACGAGCACACAGGCGGCATCGTCGCGGCCCCGACCACGTCACTGCCCGAGGACTTCGGCGGCGAGCGCAACTGGGACTACCGGTTCTGCTGGTTGCGCGACGCCTCGCTGACCCTGGAGGCGCTGGTGACCGCCGGCTACACCGACGAGGCGAACCTGTGGCGCGACTGGTTGCTCCGCGCCGTGGCCGGTGACCCAGAGGACCTCCAGATCATGTACACCGTCGACGGGGCCCGACAGCTGCCCGAGCGCGAGCTCGACCACCTTCCCGGGTACGCCGACTCGCGTCCGGTCCGCATCGGCAACGGCGCCGTCGACCAGCGCCAGACCGACGTGCTCGGCGAGGTCATGGTCGCGCTCGACCTGGCCCGCCAGGCCGGGCTTCCGTTCAACCAGGACTCGTGGGCGCTCCAACGGGCACTGGTCGACGCCCTCGCTACCGACTGGCAGGAGCCGGACAACGGACTGTGGGAGATCCGTGGGCCGCTGCGCCACTTCACACATTCGCGGGTGATGGTGTGGGCGGCGTTCGACCGCGGCATCCGTGCCGTCGAGCAGTACGACGTGCCGGCCCCGGTCGACGAATGGCGGCGGATCCGTGACGCCGTGCGCGAGGAGGTGATGACCCGCGGGTTCAACACCGAGCGCAACAGCTTCACCCAGCACTTCGACACCACCGAGGTCGACGCGTCGCTCCTGGTGCTGCCGCTGGTCGGGTTCATCGAGGGCGACGACCCGCGGATGCTGGGCACCATCGAGGCGATCGAGCAGGACCTCATGCGCGACGGCCTGCTGCTGCGCTACCGCACACAGTCGGGCGTCGACGGTCTCTCCGGCGACGAGCACCCGTTCCTGGCGTGCTCGTTCTGGCTCGTCTCGGCGTACACCGCGGCGGGACGGCTCGACGATGCCCACGCGCTCTTCGACAAGCTGGCCGGCCTGGCCAACGACGTGGGCCTCCTGTCGGAGGAGTACGACGCGGGCAACCACCGGATGGCCGGCAACTTCCCGCAGGCGTTCAGCCATCTCACCCTGGTGCAGGCCGCCTTCCGCCTCGCCCGATCCGCCGGCGGCTGAAACGGGCGGCCTGCTCTTCGGTGGTTGACGACGTCTGCTGCGGCTGTCAGAAACCCCGATTCCGTGCCCGGGCGCTCCTTCAGCGGTAGCCCCGCGTCGTGGTGAGCCCCGCGCGAAGCCCTCGGCTACCGCTGAACGCCCTCTCGGTGGTTGAGGACGCCCCGCGTTCCCTCGATGGTTGAGGAGGCGCGCCAGCGCCGTCTCGAAACCACACTGGCGCCGGTGAATGCTTCGTTGGTGGCTACTGGTCCCCGAGACGAGGATCGGGAGCCGTCAGCCACCACGGAAGGGTTCAGGAACCGGGTGAGGACCACAACCGGTGAGCGAGGCGTTTGCGTCGTTCGGCCCGCCAGTCGGAGGCCTTGGCTTCGGTGGTCAAGGACCCGGAGAAGCTATCTCGAAGTACTTTCTGGGGTGGTTTCGAGACGCTCGCTGGCGCTCGCTCCTCAACCACCGAAAGGGCAGTGCCCGCTGGCGCTCGTCTCTCAGCCGGCGGAAGAGCGGGCGTGGCCTCCACGCACCCTCCGACGCAAAACTGTAACCTGTTCCAGTCCAGGACGGGAGAGCTCGCATGTTCACCACCGCTGGCCGGTTGCTGCGCAGTCTGGTCCACCTGCCATGGGCCCCGGTTCCCGAGGGCCGCATGGTCGAGCTGCCCGGTCGCGGCTCCACGTTCGTCACCGACACCCCGGGACCGCACCCCCACTCGCCCACGATCGTCCTGCTGCATGCCGTCGGGACGACCGGCCTGCTCACCTGGTATCCCTCCATCCCGGCGCTGGCGGAGAGGTTCCGTGTGGTCACCCTCGACCTGCGCTGGCACGGCCGCGGCATCCAGTCCGAGGAGTTCTCGCTGCGCGACTGTGCGGACGACGTCGCCGCACTGCTCGACGTGCTCGGCATGGAGCGCGCCGTGTTCGCCGGTTTCTCGATGGGCTCGATCGTGGCCCAGCGGATGTGGCGACAACACCCCGGTCGGGTCGACGGGCTGGTGCTCTGCGCGAGCACCGATCGCTTCCGGTCGACAGTGGCAGAGCGCGCATTCCACGAGTCGATGGGTCTGACCATGTCCGGGCTGCGCGGTGTCTCCCGCTCGAGGATCGGCTCAGCTGCGGCGCGCGCCGCGGGTCGTGCCCTCGATCTCGGCCGGACCGACATCCATGACTGGGCACTTGCCGAGTTCACCTCCACCAGCCCTTGGGCGGTCGGCCAGGCCGTGGCCGCTCTGGGCCGGCACCATTCGCGTCCGTGGCTGGGCCGCATCGACGTGCCGACCGCGGTGGTGGTGACGCGGCACGACAAGGTGATCCCTGCCGATCGGCAGGTCGACCTGGCCCGGCGCATCAAGGGCGCCACGATCCACGAGATCGAGGCCGGTCACGCGGCCTGCGTGCTCGAGGCCGAGTCGTTCGTGCCAGGCCTGCTCGAAGCGTGTACGACGACCGCCGCACGCGCCCGCGACTTCACCCACTGATCGACCCGTCGTGAGTTCTCGCCGACCCGTCGTGAGTTCGGGGCGGGAAGAAGAGTTCACGACGGGTCGATCCGAACTGGCGACGGGTCGACCCGAATTCACGACGGGTCGAGGGCGGCTTGCAACCTCTCGAGCTCGGCAGGAAACAGCGAGACCAGCGCGTCGACGTCCTTCATCGACTCCGAGCAGGCGATCACGCCGACGTGGAGGCGGCCGTTGTTCGACATGACCGTGATGTTGACGCCGGCTCCGTGGAAGACCGGGCCCAGCGGATAGAGTGCGTCGATGCGGGCACCCATGAAGTAGAGCGGGATCGGCGGCCCGGGCACGTTCGAGATCACCAGGTTGTGCACGACGGGATGCTTCTCCGCCAGGCGCAGTCCGGCGTACGCCCGCACGGCCAGGCCGAAGGTGCGCGGGGCGGCGAACTCGGCCCAGTCCTGGAGCGCGTCGGCGCTGATCGCCTGGTGGTGGTCCTTGGCGTGACGGTTGCTGGTGGCCATCATCTCGAGGCGTTCGAGAGGATCCTCCAGGTCGGTGCCGAGACGCGCGAAGAGCGCGGAGACCTTGTTGGCCCCGGTGGCCCGCCGACTCCTGCCCCGCACCGAGACCGGGACGCTGGCCAGCAGCGACGAGTCCGGCAGCTCACCGCGCCCCTCGAGGTAGCCGCGCAGCGCCCCGCCTGCCAGAGTCAGCACGACGTCGTTCACGGTCGTGCCGGTGGCCTCCTTGACCGCCTTGACCTCGGCCAGGTCGAGGTCGGCGAACCCGATGGTTCGGTGGCCGGTGATGGTGCCGTTGAACGAGGTGCGCGGTGCCGTGAAGGGCGCGGCCATCGCGGTGCCCTCACGAGCACGGGCGACCGTCCGGGAGACCAACTGCGCGGAGGGTTGGAGGAGCCGGGTGATCGCGAACGGCTTGGTCGCGTTGTTGAGCACGCCGCGCCCGAAGAGCTCCAGCCCACCCGGGCTGCGCGGCGGCGGGACGGGGCGTTCCTGCGCCGGCGGCGGCTGGTCGGGCTCGAGGCTGCACAGGTGCGAGATCAGGTTGGAGCCCGAGGCGCCGTCGACGGTGGCGTGGTGCATCTTGGAGAACACCACGACCCGGTCGCCGTACCCCTCGATGACCCACATCTCCCACAACGGGCGGCTGCGGTTCATGGTCTGGCCGGCGAGGTGCCCGCACAGCTCGACGAGCTCGTCGTACCCACCGGGCGCCGGGAGGGTGAGCCGGTGCAGGTGGTGGTCGATGTCGAAGTGGTCGTCGGCCACCCAGACCGGGTGGTCGAGGTCGAGGGGCACGCGTCGCAGCCGCCGGGTGAACTCGGGTACGTCGATCACCCGGTCGCGCAACGTGTCGCGCAGACCGGCGTAGGAGTAGCCGCCGGGGATCGTCGCGGGGTCGAGCACGATCAGCCCGCAGACGTGCATCAACTGCTCGGGAGTCTCCAGGTAGAGGAAGCTCGCATCCAGCCCACTGAGTCGATCCATGGGCGGCATCCTACCGGGCAAATGAGAACGTGTTCTAATTCTGGACGGGTCGTTCCCCCCAACCGCGGGCGGGCTAGCATCCGGGCGTGGCCTACCTACGTCGTCAGATCCTCACCGCAGCCCTGACCGCCAACGCGATCCGGCCGATTCCGGGACTGCGCGCGGGCATCCCGTCGTTCTTCGCCGGCTGGATGACCAACGAGCTGGCGCCACACCTGCTGGCCCTGACCGCCGCGGACACGGTCACCCACCTGGGGCCGAAGCGGCGCAGCAAGGCCGGCCTGGCGCTTGCAGCGGCCAGCGCGGTGGGACTCGGTCACCTCATCCGTACGGCGGGCAAGGTCAAGGACGGCGTCGAGGAGGCGCTGACCGAGGGCATCGGCGTCGACTACGTGGAGCGTCTCGACGCAGCACCCTCGCCGGCCGAGCTCGCGACCAACTGGCGCTCACTGGTCAACCCGTTCAAGATCGTCACCCCCGACATCGAGGTGCTGCGCAACATCGCCTACACCGACGCGGGCCGTCGCGGACAGCTCGACATCTACCGCGCCAAGGACCAGGACCTGACCGACGCCCCGGTCCTGCTGCAGGTGCACGGCGGCGGCTGGACGATCGGCGACAAGCGCGAACAGGGTCTCCCCCTGATGACCCACCTCGCAGCCAAGGGCTGGATCTGCGTGGCCATCAACTACCGCCTCGCACCACGCAATCCCTTCCCGGCGCACATCATCGACGTCAAGAAGGCGATTGCCTGGATCCGGGAGAACATCGCGGCGTACGGCGGCGACCCCGACTACCTCGCCATCACCGGCGGCTCGGCCGGCGGACACCTCGCCGCGCTGGCCGCCCTCACCCCCGACGTCAAGGAGTTCCAGCCGGGCTTCGAGGACGCCGACACCAGCGTCTCGGTGGCGATCCCCCACTACGGCGTCTACGACTTCGCTGGCGCCACCGGCCTGAAGTCGATGATCCTGATGCGTGACCGGTTCCTCGCGCCGCGCATCCTGCAGAAGCGTTGGAAGGACGAGCCGGAGGCCTTCGAGGCCGCCTCGCCGATCCTGCAGATCCGCCCGGACGCCCCCGACTTCTTCGTGCTGCACGGCACCAACGACACTCTCGTCCCGGTCGAGCAGGCCCGGCTCTTCGTGGCCAGGCTGCGCGAGGTCGCCGACAACTCCGTGGTGTACGCCGAGCTGCCGTTCGCCCAGCACGCCTACGACATCTTCAAGTCCGTGCGCGCCGGGCACGTGGTCAAGGCGATCGACCGCTACCTGCACTGGCACTGGAACGGCTACCGCCAGGGCCTCGACGTGTCCGAGGTCGACGCCGACGTGATCATCGACAACGCCGAGGCCGAGGCGAACTAGTCGATTCGCCTGTGCCGCACGTGGTTCTCTCCTAGCCTGTCCGCGGGCAACGGGCCCACGAGAGGAACACGTGCACAAGATCATCGGGGCGGCCCTCGCCCTTGCCACCACCGTCTGTCTCACCGCCAGCACTGCGGCTGCCGCTCACGCGGAGAAGGTCGTGCACCGGGACGCCCGCGGCGACGTCATCCGACAGGACTACTCCTTTGAGACCGAAACGGAGACAGAGACGCCAGTCCCGACCGTGAAGTCGAGTGACATCACCAGCACCGTGGTCGACCATCGACGCGACAACGTCTTCGTCACGGTCAGGCATGCCGAGCTCGACAGCCATCTCGACCTCCTTCACGGCTACCTCTTCTCACTGGTCACGAACGAGAGGCTCGGACGCACCGTCGTGCTGCACGTCAGTCCCTCGACCAGCCGCCAGGGCGAGGTCAAGTTGGTCACCCAAGCCGGCAGGCGTGTGACGTGCATCGGCCTGCGCGGCCGGATCGACTACCGCGCCAACACCGTCCGAATCCGGGTGCCGCGATCCTGCCTGAGCAACCCCCGTTGGGTGCGCGCGGGAATCTACACCTTCCACACCGGCCGGGACTGGAGCCGCGCCTTCGTCGACGACGCCAACCTCAACGGACGGGTCCGCAATGCCGGACCGGTCCACGGCCCGCGCATCCATCGCGGCTGAGGCGATCTGGTCCGTTCCACCTCCAGCGGCGGCGTTTCTCTCCTAGCCTGTTCGCGGGGCAACAGGGCCCGCGAGAGGAACACGTGCACAAGATCATCGGGGCGGCCCTCGCCCTTGCCACCACCGTCTGTCTCACTGCCGGCACCATGTCGAGCGCTCACGCCGAGAAGGTGGTCCACCGCGATGCCCGCGGCGACGTCATCCGGGTCGACTACTCCGACGAGAGCGGCAAGGACACACAGACGCCGACCCCGAACACGACGGCGGGCGACATCACCGCGACTGTGGTCGACCACCGCCGTGACAACGTGTTCGTCACCGTCAGGTACGTCGACCTGAGGCCGCGAGATGAAATGCAGGGGCACTTCATCTCGCTGATCACCAACGAGAGGATCCGCCGCGACATCACGGTGTTCGTCTTCGCCTCGTCCAGCCTCCAGGGAGACGTGGAGATGACCACAGGCGCCAGCAAAGTCGTGAAGTGCAGCGGCCTGCGGACTGCCATCGACTACCGGGCCAACACCCTGCGCCTGCGAGTGCCACGCTCCTGCCTCAGCAACCCGCGTTGGGTGCGTGCCGGGATCGGCACCTTCCGGAGCCCCGCTGACTTCGACCGCATGTTCGTCGACGATGCCGGGCGCGCCGGAGAGTACCGCGACGCCGGTCCGGCGTACGGCGCCCGGGTGCACCGCGGCTGAGTCCAACCCGAGTCAGCGTGGCAGGCCGAGGATCCGCTCGGCCGCCACGTTGCGCAGGATCTGCGTGGTGCCTCCGGCGATCGAGAGGCAGCGAGTCAGCAGCATCTCGTGCACGGCCGCGTCGACCTCTTCCCCGCCGAGCACGACCCGGTCCCCGAGCAGGTCGACGACCAGCTCGGACGCGTCCTGACGGTTGCGCACGGTGAGCAGCTTGGCCACGCTCGACTCCGCACCCGGTCCGGCACCGGCCAGCGAGCGCAGCGTCGTACGCACGCCGAGTAGTGAGCAGACCGTGGCGAGTGCGACGGCATGTCCGATGCGGGCTCGCTGCGCGGCCCCGACTCCCCCGGCCAGCGCAACCGATCGCTCGACACTCAGGTCGAGCTTGGTGCCGGCCATCGCCACACGCTCGTTGGCCAACGTGGTGCGCGCCAGCCGCCACCCGTTGTCGACCTCGCCTACAACGCAGTCGTCGGGCACGAAGACGTCGTCGAGGAAGACCTCGTTGAAGAGCGCGTCGCCGGTCAGCTCACGCAGGGGTCGTACGTCGATGCCGGTGCTGGACATGTCCAGCAGGAAGTACGTGATTCCCTTGTGCTGTGGGGCCTCCGGGTTCGTCCGGGCCAGGCAGATCGCCCAGTGCGCGTCCTGGGCGAGCGAGGTCCAGACCTTCTGGCCGGTGAGCCGCCAGCCTCCCTCGACCTTGACCGCGCGGGTGCGCAGCGAGGCCAGGTCGGAGCCCGCGCCGGGCTCACTGAACAGCTGGCACCAGACGATCTCGCCGCGCAGCGTGGGTCGCACGAACTGCTCGCGCTGGGCCTCGCTGCCGTGCGCGAGGATCGTCGGCACCGCCCAGCCGCCGATCTTGAGGTCGGCCCGTGCGACGCCCGCTGCCGCAAGCTCCTGGTCGATCACGAGCTGCTCCAGCGGTGACGCGTCCTGCCCCCAGGGCGTCGGCCAGTGCGGCATGAACAGGCCCGACTCGACCAGGGCCCGGCGCTGCGCGTCATCGTCCAGGGTGGCCAGCTGCTCGACCTGCGGGCGGATCCGCTCGCGCACCGGCTCGTCCTCGCCCTCGCCCTCGAAGTCGAGCCGGACCGAGCGTCGTACGCCGTTCTCGGCAGCGTCGGTGAGGGACGCCGCGAAGGTGTCGGAGTCGCCCAACAGCGCGCGCAGCGTGGTTGCGCGGCGCAGGTAGAAGTGGGCGTCGTGCTCGAAGGTGAAGCCGATACCGCCGAGCACCTGGATGCAGTCCTGAGCGACCTGCACCGCGCCGTCGAAGGCGATCGTGCCGGCCACGTCGGCCGCGAAGGCCCACTGGTCGTCGTCGCCGAACGCGATCGAGGCGGCGTCCCAGGCGACCGCGGTGACGGCCTCGGCGGTCTCGAGCATGCCGGCGCACAGCTGCTTGATCGCCTGGAACGAGCCGATCTTCGCACCGAACTGCTCACGCACACCGGCGTACTCCACCGCCGTGTCGAGGCACCACCGGGAGACGCCGGCGGCCTCCGCGGCAGCGAGCGTGACCGCCGTACGGCGCAGCAGCGCGGCATCGATCGTGGGCACCTCGACGACTTCGGAGAGCGGCACTGCGACGAGGTCGACGGAGCCGAAGCGGCGGGACAGGTCCGGTCCGATGGAGGGAGTCACCTCGGCCAGCGTCGACGGTACGACGAACCAGCGATCACCTGAGGCACCGAGCAGGAGGTGCGTGACCGACGGGGCGTCCCAGACGACGTCGACGTGCCCGGACACCGTCCGATCGTCGACCGTGAGGGACGGCACGAGTCCGAGACCCACGGACATCTCGCCACGGGCCAGGGCACCGGCGACGTCCGACGTCTCGCCGAGCAGCGCCGCCGCGACCGCCGTACCCAGCAAGGGCCCCGGGAGCATCCGGTGGGCGCAGGCCTCGAGCGCCACCGCCACGTCGAGCACGGAACCCCCGCCACCGCCGGCACCCTCGGGTACGCCGATCGCCGGGACGCCCATCTCGACGAGTGCCGCCCAGGTCTGGCCGAAGGCGGCGGACGCGTCGTGTTCCGCGGCACGCACTTCGTCGATGGCACCGAGCGAGCCGGCCCACTTGCGCAGGGAGTCGCCGAGCTCGCGGTGCTCGTCGCTGATACCGAGGGACACAGTCACTCCTTCTTCGTCGCGGTTGAGTGCTGAGGTGGTTGCCCGAGCGACCATCTCAGCACTCAACCGACTAGAACGTGTTCCAATATTGCCATGAATAGGCTGTCCGGCGTGATGCCGTCCGAACTTCTCGACCATGCCCGCGCCGCCAAGGGCTTCATGCCCGAGGACGAAGGGCTCCTGCTGCACCGCGTCGCGCGCGAGCAGCTGCCCACCGGCCCGGCCCTGGAGGTCGGCACCTACTGCGGCAAGTCGGCGATCTACATCGGCGCCGCCGCGCGCGAGGTCGGTGGCGTGCTGTTCACCGTCGACCACCACCGCGGCTCGGAGGAGAACCAGGCCGGGTGGGAGCACCACGACACCGAGGTCGTCGACGACGAGTTCGGCCTGATGGACACCCTGCCGTTCTTCCGCAAGGCGATCGCCCGCGCCGGACTCGAGGATCAGGTCGTGGCCGTGATCGGCAGGTCCACGACCGTCAGCCAGCACTGGCGCACTCCCCTGTCGATGCTCTTCATCGACGGCGGCCACGCCGAGGAGCATGCCCAGAACGACTACACCGGCTGGGCGCACTGGGTCCAGCCCGGCGGCAAACTGGTGATCCACGACGTCTTCGCCGACCCGGCCGACGGCGGCCAGGCGCCGTACCACGTCTTCCAGCGCGCGCTGGCGAGTGGAGCCTTCGCCGAGGACGACGCCCTCGGCTCCATGCGGGTCCTCGAACGTGTCAGCGGTCAGGCAGGCGACGTCACGAGCGTCGGCTGAGCTCGCAGCCGCACTCGAGGGCCATCTCGTCGAAGTGCGCCGCCAGCGTGGTGCCGCGCATGATGTCGGACCCACCGGTGCCGTGCCCGAGGGCGTCGACCGCGAGGATCACCGCCGCGGCGGTGTACGTCGTGTGCTCGGCCGGCCAGTTCACGTCGTCGGGGAACACGTAGCCGGTCCAGTACTTGCCGTCGTCGGAGCGCAGGTGCTGCATGTCGGCCAGCAGCTGCAGGGCCCGGTCGCGGTCGCCCAGCGCGTCGAGGGCCATCACCAGCTCGCAGGTCTCGGCGCCGGTCACCCACGGGTTCTTCGAGACGCAGCGGATGCCGAGGCCCGGCTCCACGAAGGTCTCCCAACGCGAGTTGACCAGGTCGACGCCGTCGTCCCCGCGGACCGCACCACCCAGCACCGGGTAGTACCAGTCCATGGAGAACTCGGACTTGTCGAGGAAGTCGTCGCGGTGACGGCGCAGCGCGTGGCCGAGGCGTCCGCCGGCCAGCTCCCACTCCGGCTGCGGCTCGTCCATCAGCTCCGAGAGGGCGACCCCGGCGCGCAGCGCCTGGTAGATGCTCGAGGAGCCGGCCAGCAGGCCCTCGGCGTTCACCTTCGCGGGTCGACCGTCGGCCCACTCCTGCGACCAGGCGATGCCACCGAAGGGCAGCTGCATCGAGACCACGTAGTCCAGCGCGCGTTGCACGACCGGCCAGTGTCGTCGTACGAACCTCACGTCGCGACGCACCAGCCAGTGGTGCCAGACGCCGACCGCGAGGTAGGCGGACATGTTGGTCTCGCTGCTGGCGTCCTCGACCTCGCCGGCCACGATCTTCATCGGCCACGAGCCGTCGGGGCGCTGGGTCCGCAGGCACCACTCGTAGGCGCGCTCGGCCGCCTCGACCTCACCACCGACCAGCATCGCCATCGCGCCCTCGACGTGGTTCCACACGTCGACGTGCTCTCCGACCGTCCACGGGATCGCTCCGTCGGGCTCCTGCATGGCCGCGATCGAGGCCGCCGTGCGGGCGACCTCGGCGGCGGTCAGGATGCCGGGGAGCGAGGGCGTCTCAGGCCGCATCCGGCTTGCGGAAGTAGAGGACCATGCTCTTGCCGATCACCGGGTTGAGCGCCTTCTCGGCGAGCCGGGTGACGGTGCTCCAACGCGGGGTCTTCATGATGTCCCACACCAGCACCTGGTGGTAGGCCTTCACGAGCGGGTGCTGGTCGTTGTTCACGCCGACCGCGCACTTGATCCACCAGTACGGCGAGTGCAGGCCGTGGGCGTAGCCCTTGCCCTCGAAGATCATCGCGTCGCCCGGGGTTCCGTCGTTGTCGCGCCCGCCCTTGGTGACCTTGTCGATCAGCTCGTGGTCGGTGTAGATGCGGATGTGACCGCCCTCGGCGTTGTGGTAGTCCGAGGAGAGCTTCCAGTTGATCACCTCGGGCAGCCAGCGCGGCACCGAGACGGCGAGGGTGCCACCGGGGCGCAGCACCCGGATCAGCTCCCTGATCGCCTCGACGTCGGCCGTGATGTGCTCGAGGATCTCGGCGGCGACGATGCGGTCGAACTCGCCGTCGGCGAACGGCAGGGCGAGCGCGTCGCCCTCCTTGATGTCGGCCTCGGCACCGTCGGGCACCTCGCCGGCCTCCTTCATCGCACCGAAGAGGTCGAGCACGTTCGACAGCTCGTCGGCGTCGCGGTCGAAGGCGACCACGTCGGCACCGCGGCGGTACATCTCGAAGGCGTGGCGTCCGGCCCCGGCGCCCATGTCGAGCACGCGCTCACCGGGCCGGAGGCCCAGTCGGTCGAAGTCAACGGTCAGCATTGGTTCCCCTTGCGTGGTGGTTCTCGATCACTTCGTCGTACGCCGCCGCGGTGGCCGCAGCAACTGCTCGCCAGCTGAACGTCTGCAGGACCCGCTCGCGGCCGGCCCGGCCCATGCGGGCCCGGCGCTCGGGGTCGTCGAGCAGCGCGGCGATGGCCTCGCGCAGCTCCTCGACGTTGCCCGGTTCGACCAGGTCGGCGCAGAGCCCGTCGGGTCCGACCACCTCGGGGATGGCGCCGGCCCGGCTGACCACCAGCGGTGTCTCGCAGGCCATCAGCTCGGCGGTCGGGAGGGAGAAGCCTTCGTAGAGGGACGGCACGACGGCCAGCTCGGCGGAGCCCATCACCTCGACCAGCTCGGCGTCCGAGATGCCGTTGACGAAGCGGACCGCATCGCCGATCGCGAGCTTCTCGATGAGCTTCTCGGTGCGGCCGCCCGCCTCGGGCTTGGTGACCATGAGCAGCTCGAGGTCGCGCTCGGTGCGCAGCTTGGCGAACGCCTCGAGGAGCGTGTGCACGCCCTTGATCGGCGCGTCGGCACTGGCCATCGCGACGATGCGCCCGGGCACGCGGGGCTTGGTCGGCGGGGAGAACACGTCGTCGGCCCCGAGCGGGATCACCTGGATCCTCGACGGGTCGACACCGAAGTCGGCCACGATGTCGCGGGCCGAGGACTCGGACGGGGTGAGCACCTTGACCGCGCGGCGGGCCACCTTGCCCTGCATGCGCAGGAAGCCGTACCAACGGCGCAGGGTCAGCCGCTTGCGCCAGTTGGGGGCGGCGGCGAGGTCGACGCGGCGGTCGAAGGTGATCGGGTGGTGCAACGTGGTGACCAGCGGGATGCCGGCGTCCATGATGTCGACCATGCCGTGGCCGAGCACCTGGTTGTCGTGCACGACGTCGAAGTCGGCACGGCGGGCCTTGATGATCCTGGCGACGCGCTTGCTGAAGGTCTTCGGCTCGGGGAACCCGGCCGTGCACATCGTGAGAAACTCCTCGACGTCGACCAGGTCGCGGAACTCCTTCAGCTTCGGGACCCGGAACGGGTCGGGCTCGCGGTAGAGGTCGAGGCTGGGCACCTTGGTCAGCCTCACGCCCTCGTCGAGCTCGGGGTACGGCTGGCCGGAGAAGACCTCGACCTCGTGACCCAGCGCGACCAGCTCGCGGCTCAGGTGACGGATGTAGACGCCCTGACCCCCACAGTGGGGCTTGCTCCGATAGGACAGCAGTGCCACGCGCATCACTGTCACCTTCTTCCTGTTCGGCCCGGATCCCGTCACGCGTCGACGACACGAGAAGTGGAACGTGTTCCTATTATGGCCCACGAGGCAGTAGCGTATGCGGAGAGTCCAACGCCGTAGAATGCGGTTTCGTTTCAAGAACGCGGCGCCGATCCCCCAAGTTACCCGTGGGTTGCGTCACACGAGTATCCCTGATGAGAGAGGAAAGCAATGAATGCCCTGAACTCCCTCAGCCAGGAAGAGCTCGGTTCGGCCGCCCAGAGGGAGCGCCGCAAGCGCATCCTCGACGCCACGATCGCGTTGGCCTCCCGCGGCGGCTTCGACGCCGTACAGATGCGCGCCGTGGCCGACCAGGCCGACGTCGCGCTCGGCACGCTCTACCGCTACTTCCCCTCCAAGATCCACCTGCTGGTCTCCGCCCTGGGCCGCGAGTTCGAGCGCTCCCAGGCCGCGATGTCCGGCAAGCCGATCCCGGGAGACACCGCCGAGCAGCGGGTCAACTACGTGCTCGGCCGGACCACCAAGATCCTCCAGAAGGACCCCAACCTCACCGAGGCCCTCACCCGCGCGTTCATGTTCGCCGACGCCAGCGTCTCGACCGAGATCCACCACGTCGGCATGATGCTCACCTCGGTGCTGACCGAGGCGATGGGCACCCGCACCGGCGACGCCGAGCCCACCGAGGAGGAGATCGCGATCGCCCGGGTCATCGGCGACGTCTGGCTCTCCTCGCTCGTCGGCTGGGTCACCGGCCGCTCCTCGGCCACCGACGTGGAGACCTCCATGTCCGTCGCCGTCCGCCTCCTCCTGCGCTGAGCCGATCCCTCGCTCACGCCCCCTCGGGATACTCCCTGACGTTTCGGCCCCAGAATCGGGATACTCCCTGACGTTTCGGCCCTCCTGAGGACCGAAACGTCAGGGAGTATCGAGAATTCAGCCGCCGAAGGCGTGGGTGGCGGTGACGCCGCCGTCGACGGCGATCTCGGCGCCGGTGACGTAGCCGCTCTCGTCGCTGGCCAGGTAGACGTAGAGCGGGGCGATGTCCTCCGGGGTTCCCACGCGTCGCATCGGCACCTTGCTGGCGCCGTACTCCATGGCCGCGTCGCCACCGTGCTCGCGCGTCATGCCGGTGTCGATCATGCCGGGGTGCACGGAGTTGACCCGGATGCCGCGGCTGCCGAGCTCGAGCGCCGCCGCCTTGGTCATCCCGCGGATCGCGAACTTCGTGCCGGTGTACGCCGCCAGGCTGCCCATGCCCGCGAGCCCCTCGACCGACGAGGCGTTCACGATCGACCCCTGCTTGTTCCTGCGCATCGTGGGTACGACGGCGCGCATGCCGAGGAACGTGCCGCGTTGGTTGATGCGGACGACCAGGTCGAACTCGTCGAGGTCCATCTTGTGGATCTCGCCGAACCGCAGGATGCCCGCGTTGTTGACCAGCACGTTGACGTCGCCGAACGTGGCGGCGGTGAACTCCACGACCGACGTCCAGGAGGCCTCGTCGCTGACGTCGTGCCGCTGGAAGCGGGCGGCCTCCCCCAGCTCGGCGGCGAGCTTCTCCCCCGCCTCCTCGGCGATGTCGGCGATGACGACCTGCGCTCCTTCTGCGACGAAGGCCCGCGCGATGGCCGCGCCCTGTCCTTGAGCGCCGCCGGTGACGATCGCGATCTTGCCGGCCAGTCGGCCCATGGTGAGTCCTCTCGAACGGGAACGGTTGAGTGGCCGGACGACGCCGGCACGTGGATGACGAGCGGTCAGACGGTCAGCTTCATCACCGAGTCGGCAGAGAAGCTGAGGGACGGGTCACGGTCGCTGAAGTAGCCGCCGAGCTGCTTGGAGAGGTCGTCGAGGTCCCAGGTGGAGCCGCTGGCGTCGAAGCGCTGCTCGACCACAGGTGGGGCGAGCAGCGCGACCATGCCGCCGTACACGACGAACATCTGGCCGTTGATCGCGTCGGCGTCCGGGGAGGCCAGGTAGGCCACCAGTGGGGCCACGTGCTCGGGCGAGTAGGGGTCGACGTCCTTGCCGGACTCGTCCTCGCCGAAGACCGCCTCGGTCATCGCGGTGCGGGCCCGTGGGCAGATCGCGTTGGCGCGCACGCCCATCTTCGCCAGGCCCCGGGCCGCCGAGAGGGTCAGCGCACTGATGCCGGCCTTGGCCGCGGCGTAGTTGGCCTGGCCGGGCGAGCCGGAGAGGAACGCCTCGGAGGCGGTGTTCACGATGCGGCCGTAGACCAGCGCACCGGTCTCCTTGGAGACCGCACGCCAGTGGGCGGCGGCGTTGCGGGTCAGCAGGAAGTGCCCGCGCAGGTGCACCCGGATGACGAGGTCCCACTCGTCGTCGCCGAGGTTGAACAGCATGCGGTCGCGGGTGATGCCGGCGTTGTTGACGACCACGTCGAGGCTGCCGAACTCACCGAGGGCGGTGGCCACCATCAGGTCGGCGGTGCTGCGCTCCCCCACGTCTCCGGCAGCGACGACGGCCGAGCCACCGATCGAACGGATCTCCTCGGCTGCCTCGTCGGCGGCACCGGGGAGGTCGTTGAGTACGACGCGCGCACCTGCACGCGCCAGGGCAAGGGCCTCCGCGCGCCCTAGTCCGGCACCGGCACCGGTGACGACGGCCACCCGGCCGTCGAGGTCGAGATCCTGCGACACCGACTCAGTCCTCCACGATCGAGATGGCCGAGCGCGGGCAGGCGGCGACCGCCCGCTGCACGCCGTCGCGGTTCTCGTCGGTGACGTCCTCCTGCTTGACCTCCAGGTAGTCGTCGTCGTCGAGCTCGAAGACGTCGGGGGCGAGCGCCTCGCACAGGGCGTTCGACTCACACAGGTCGAAGTCGACCTTGATCTTCATCTGATCATCCTTCCGTGGGTGCTGACTGCGGCTCGAGCATCTTGCGGTGGTCCCAGGAGCTGACCCGCTCGGGCGTGACGATGACGGCGACCCGCTTGGCCGCCTGGCGGCGTACTTCGGCAGCGCCGACGTCGCCGAGCTGCTCGAACGAGGCCGCACCGACCATGCGGGTGGCCACGGCGCTGCCGATCGCGAAGATGCGGTCGGGGTCAAGGACCAGCTCCGCGACTCCCTTGAGGGAGGCACCGCGCAGCTCGAAGTAGTCGGTGCCGTCCTCGACGAGGCAGGTGATCCGCGGGTCGCGCTCGAGGTTGCGGATCTTCTGCGAGCGGCCGTAGGTCCAGAACGCGAGGCGGCCGTCATCGAGCACGACGTAGAACAGCGTGGTCAGGTGGGCGGTGCCGTCGGTACCGACGGTGGCCACCTGCACCTTGACGTTGTCGCGCAGGAACGCGTCGAGCTCCGCGTCATCGAGGCGTACGGCGTCACGTCCGGACATCAGCTTCCTTCACTCGAGTGGCCGGGGAACACGTGGGCCGCGGGGTCGATCACGACGGCGGCGTTGTTGACCGCCGTGGCCGCCTCGCCGAAGCCGACCGCGATGAGCCGGACCTTGCCGGGGTACTCGGTGATGTCACCGGCGGCGAAGACCCGCGGCAGGTTCGTGCGCATCGACGGGTCGACGACGACGTGGCGCTTCTCGAGCTCGAGGCCCCACTCCTTCATGGGTCCGAGGTCGGCCACGAAGCCGAGGGCGGCGACGACGGCCTGCACGGGCCGCATCGACTTCTCGCCGTCGACGGTGATGACGGCCTCCGCCAGGTCGGGGTCACCGCGCAGTTCGGAAACCTCGGCCCGGGTCACGATCTCGACCGACGAGTCGCGGACCTTCTGCACCGTGCGCTCGTGGGCACGGAAGGCGTCGCGGCGGTGGACCAGCGTCACCGAACGGGCCATCGGCTCGAGGTGGATCGCCCAGTCGAACGCACTGTCTCCTCCGCCGACGATGATCACGTCCTTGCCGGCGTACGGCTCGAAGCTGGGCACGAAGAACTCGACGCCACGTCCCTGCCACCCATCGGCGGCGGGCAGCGGACGCGGACTGAACTTGCCGATGCCGGCGGTGATCAGGACGGCGCGGCCGCGCACGGTGCTGCCGTCTGCCAACCCGATCGTCACGTCGTCGTCGGTCGAGTCCAGCGACGTCGCCGTACGGCCCAGGAGGTACGACGGGCTGGCGGTGTTGGCCTGCTCCACGAGACCCGCGACCAGCTCACGTCCCTTGACGGTCGGGAAGCCGGCCACGTCGAGGATCGCCTTCTCCGGGTACATCGCGGTGATCTGGCCACCGAGCTCGGGCAGCGAGTCGATCACCGCGACCCGCATGCCCCGGAACCCGGCGTAGTAGGCACTGAACAGACCGGTGGGTCCGGCACCGACGATGATCAGGTCGGTCTCGAGGTGTTCGGGGGCAGGTTCTGAGGGCGACATGGCCTGATCCTTCCCCTCCGGACGCACGGGACTCAAGCGCCTCGCCTGAGCAACTTGGTGGAACGTGTTCTAGTTTTGCCCAAGTTAGCCGGGCTGTTCCGCAAAGTCCAGCACGCGGGACGAATGTCCCGGATCAGAGTGCGTGCAGCTCGTCGATCTTCCAGCCGGAGTCGGTGCGCACCATGCGCACCATCACCCGGACCGGGTAGATCTCGGGACCGGTGCGCTGCTTGCCCTCGCCCTTGTAGACGAACTGGTTGAGGAACAGCAGGCTGGCCACCTCGTCGGGCTGCGCCTCCACGACCGAGGCACCGACGACCGCGAAGTCGTACTCCGCCTTGCTCTTGAGGAACAGGTCACGGGTGTCCTTGGTGGTCGCGGAGTACTCCTTCGCGAACCGGTCGGTGATGTACTTCGACGCGTCGTCGAGGTTCTGGTCGTAGTCCTTCCAGGACACGTTGAGGATCTCGGTGACCGACTTGACCGCCGAGTCGGTGGCGTCGCGCCAGTCGGCCATCGGCACCTTCACCGGCTCCTTGGTCACCGTGTACGGCTCACCGAAGTCGAGCACGGCCGCGCTGCTGCCGGAGTCCCCGGAGTCGCCGCGGGCCACGGCCCAGGTCACGACCTCGCCCAGGCCGACCAGGAGCAGGACGGCCAGCACACCGGCCAGCACCTTCGTGGTGCCGCGGCTGCTCAGCACTCCCGGCTGCCGCTGGGGTACGTCGGTCCGGTCGGTCTCGTCCGTCCGGACAGCCGCGACCGGCGACCCGACGGGCGACTCGGCGGGCGACTCGGCGGTCCGGATCGGGGCGTCGGCGACGTCGGACGCATCCGGCCCCACGAGCGGCGTCGGGACGGTCTGCTCGGGCACGTCCGTTCCCGGACGGGCGGAGCGCCCGGCGACCCGGCGCGGCGCGGAGGCGGGAACGCGGGAGCCGCCAACGGGACGACGTGGAGAGCTCTTCTCGGGCATCCCGGTCACCCCACGAACTGCAGGTCGTTGACGAGCCAGCGGCCCTCGGACTTGGTCATGTCGAGTTGCAACCGCAGGTTGCGCTCCACCTTCTTGCCACCGGTGCTCTTGTTGCGCACCGTGCCGTTGGTGGCCACCAGGACCCGTGCGGTGAACTCGGAGGCGGCCACCACGCCGGCCGAGAGCACCTCGCCCTCCATGACCGACCTGTTGCGCTTCATCAGCGTGCGCAACCCCTTCTCGGACGCCTCGTACTGGTCGGCGAACCCGCCGGTGGCGCCCTTCAGGACGGCCTCGGTGGACGTGCTGATGTCGCGGTAGTCGAGGTTCACGAACGCGAGCGCCTCGGCGCGGGCCGCGGTGAGCACGTCGTGGTAGACGACCTCGGGCACGTCCTCCTTGGTCGGCTGCGAAGCGACGTTCTGCGCACCGGGGCCGTCGTCGGCCTGCACCTCGGGCCACACCAGGAAGACCCCGGCGAGTACGGCGCCGAACGCGACGAGCAGCACGGCCACATAGAGCGCGACGTTGACACGCAGCGTCCGGGCGAGGGACTGGTTGACCGGGTTCACTTGGTCTGGGTTCATTGCTGTGCCACCGGCCCCACGAGGAGCCACTTCCAGGAGTCGTCACCGAGGATCGAGAGATTCTTCGGTGAATGTACGGACACGGGATTGCCGTCCTTGTCGACGGCCCCGTCGGTCAGCCCGGTGATCGGGTCGTAGGCGCCACGGTAGGCGCGGCCGCTCGAGTTCGTGCCGGCGCCGCGCTCGGGCGAGTACATGGGACTGCGCTGCACCGACTTCCCGGGCTCCAGGCACCGCGCCGGGTAGATCGCGGTGTCGGTCAGGTCATTGCCCTGGCGCCACTGGTCGGCGGGCATGTAGCCGGCGCCACGACAGGGGCCGGGATTCTGCGCGAGCTGGATGTTGACGTGTCCCCAACCGTCGCCCGGCGTACCGGTGAAGCCGCCCGCCACGGCCAGGGGGAACGAGACGAGCAGCTGCTCGAGGCCGGCCAGGTGGTTGACCGCGACCTGGTTGGTCGTGACGAGATTGGCCAGCAGGACGGGAAGGGTCGGCTCGAGCTCCTTGAGCAGCGCGTCGACCTCGCGGACGGCCCCGGGTGCGACCTGGAGGATCGTGCGGAGGTCCTTGTCGCTGCCCCGCAACGAGTCGGTCAACGCGGCCAGGTCGCGGCTGAACGCCTTGATGTTCTCGCTCTGCCCCTTCTGGGTGCGCAACACGGTCAAGCCTTGGTCGAGAAGGCGGATCGTGTCGTCGGTGTGCAGGGCCGCCTCGTCGATGAACTTCGTGCCACCGTCGAGAAGCTGCTGCAGCGCCGGCGCGGTGTCCTTGAAGAGGATGCCGAGCTCCTTGACCACCGACGAGAGGCTCTCCTTGTCGACGGAGCCCACGAAAGCGTTCAACGCCACCAGGACCTCGTCCTCACCGACCGGCAGCGAGTCGGCGTCACCGTCGAACGTGTACCCGTTTCCGGCGTACGGGCCGTCGTTGTCCTCGGGCAGGAAGTCGAGGTACTGCTCCCCCACGGCCGAGAGGTTGTGCACGTAGAACGCCGAGTCCTCCGGGATCTTCGTGCCGTCCTCGAGGGCGAGGTCGAGCTCGAGGCCCTCTCCGGTGACGTGCATGCCGGAGACCTTGCCGACCTTGGCGCCGCGGTAGGTCACCTCGCTCCCGACGAACAGGCCGCCGGAGTCGGGCAGCGTGGCGTGCACAGTGATGCCTCGCCCCAGCACCTTGTCGACGAAGCCGAGGTAGTTCGCGGTGACGTAGACGATGCCGACTGCACTGAGGATGCAGAAGGCGATCAGGCGCACCTTCACACCGTGGGTCATGAGAGCCCCGTCCCGTAGATGTCCGGCGCGCGTGACTCCTGCGGGCTGGTCGCCGCGTCGCGCAGGCCGGGGAGCCCCGGGATCCCGGACAACGCCGGAAGGTCGGGCAGACCCGGCAGGCCGAGGAGGTCGGTCAGGTCGGAGAGGCTGGGAATCCCACCGCCGGGCAGCACCGCCACGATCTTGCAGACGTCCTTGGCCCGGTTGGCGGGCAGCTTGCAGGCGGCCCGGAGCTCGCGGAAGAGGTCGAGGTTGGTGAGGAACTTGGCGCAGTCCTTGCCGCCCAGGTTGCCGCTGGCGAGGCACTTCTGGAGGTCCTTCACCAGCTGCCCGGGGTCGGGCAGAGAGACGATCGGAGCGTCGGTGAGGTAGTTCTCGAGGTTGATGTCGAGCCGGATCTCGGTGTTGCCGTAGTCGCCCTTGACGATGTCCTGGGCCTCGTCGGGGAACGGGAAGCTCAGCATCAGCGAGAGCCCGGCCGGCAACGACTTCCCGGCCTCGTTGAGCTTCGACAGGATCGGCTTGAGCGACTTCAGCGAGGCGACGAGGTTGCCCTTGGTGGCGCCGATGACCCGGGTGCCGACCTTGCCGAGGTCGTCGAGGCCGACCAGCATCTGCACCAGCTCGTCGTGCTGCGCGGCCAGCACCTTGACCGCCGGGCCCATCACGTCGAGGGCGTCGCCGATCACCGCGCGTTCGTCGTTCAGCGTGGTGGCCAGGCCATTGAGCGACTCCATGGCCCGGATGATGTCGGCCTTCTGGTCGTCGATCGTGCCGACCACCGAGTCCAGGCTGGAGAGCAGGGTCTTGAGGCGGTCGGTGCGACCGTTCATCACGTTGTTGAGCTCGGTGGTGATCGTGCCGAGCTGCGCCACGCCGCCGCCGCTGAGCAGGAACGAGAGCGCGCCGAGCACTTCCTCGACCTCCGGGTTGCGACCGGTGTCGGCCCGCGCGATGTTGTCCTTGTCGCCGAGTCGGCCGACCGGGGGCTTGACCGGGTCCGGCTCGAGGGCGACGTACTTCTCGCCGAGCAGGCTGGTCTGCCGGATCATCGCGACCGCGTTGGCGGGCAGCTCGACGTTGTCGCGGATGCGCATCGTCACCTTGGCGTGCCACCCGACCCGCTCCACGTCGGTGATCTCCCCGACCGGGACGTCGTCGACCATCACTGGCGAACGCGGTACGACGTTGAGCACGTCGTCGAACTCGGCGGTGACCTCGAACGACTTGTCCTCGTCGACACCGGAGCCCGGCAGCGGCAGGTCGTAGGCGCCGTCGAACTTGCAGCCGGCGACCAGCACGAGGAGCGCCAGCACCACCGCCAGCAGGATGCGTCCACGCAGGAGCCGGGTCATCATCGGGCCCCCGTCAGGTCGGAGAGCGTGGTCGAGGTGTCGCCGGCGTACTGGTCGGCGACCTGCTGGTCGGGGCTCGCGCCCTTGGTTCCGGTGCCGCGGCTCGGGAGGCTCTGGTTGGCCTGCGAGACGACTGGCTCGAGCAGCGTCTTGAAGAGCGTGCAGGCGAGGTCCTTGCTGGCCTTGGGCAGCTCGGACTGCTGGATCACCGCGCAGAGGAAGCCGTCGGAGTCGGCCACGTTCTGCTGGAACCCGAAGCGGGAGCCGATCGATCCGGACTTCTGGTCGTAGGCGCGGACGAGGTTCCCGATGCCCACGGGGCCGGCGGTCAGCGCGAGGTCGATCGCGTCCTTCTCGGAGGCGATGTTCTTTGCCACCCGGGTCAGCTTGCGCACGTCGGTGCCGATCGCCTTCCGGTTGCGCTTGATGAACTTCTCGACCGTGCCGACCGCACCGGCCACCGATGCCAGGGCCTGCTGCAGCTCCTGGCGTTCGTCGGCCAGGTCGGCGGACACGCCGGCGAGGTCCTTCATGAACGCGACGACGTACTCGTCGTTGGCGGCCAGGGTCTCGGTGAAGTTCGCCAGGTTCTCCACGGTCTTGAACAGGTCACCGCTGCCGTTGCCGAACGTGGTCGCCGCCGCGGCCAGGTCGTTGATCATCTGGTTGCCGAGCCTGCCCTTGCCCTTGAGGTTCTTGTCCGCGACCTTGAGCAGGTGGTTGAGCGTGCCGTCCTTGTTCGCGCCGTTCGGCCCCAACGCGGTCGTCAGGTCGCGCAGCCCGGCGTAGATCCGGTCGAGCTCGACCGGGACCCCGGTGTCGGGCAAGGCGATGTCGGCGGCGTCGGCCATCACCGCCCCCGAGGTGTACGCCGGGGTGAGCTGCACGAACCGGTCGGCCACCAGGGTCGGCGTGACGATCACGGCCTTGGCGTCGTCGGGCAGCTTCACGCTGGCGTCGTACTGCATCTCGACGCGCACCGAGTTGCCCTCGGGCACCACGTCGGTGACCTTGCCGACCGTCACCCCGAGCACGCGGACGTCAGTGTCCTTGAAGATGCTGACCGCCCGTGGGAAGTGGGCGGTGACCGTCTTGGTCTCCTCGTCGCCGCGGATCGCCATGAAGGTGCCGGCCAGCAGGAGTACGGCGACCACCACGGCGAGCAGGCGCGGGTTGAGGTAACGGGTCATGTCAGTTCACCGTCCCTACCTGGCTGAACTCACCGGTGGCCAGGCCGGCCAGGTTGACCACGTAGGCGTCGAACCAGGGTCCGGTGCCGATGATGTTGCCGAGGATGTCGGCATACGGGCCGTAGGCGGCGAGGGTGTTCTTGAGCTCCTTCTCCTTGGAGGTCAGGAAGTTCAGCAGGTCGTCGACCTCCTTGAGGGCCGGTCCGATCTCCGACTGGTTGTCGACCACGACGCCGCGCAGCTCACGGGCCAGCACCCTGGCGTTGACCAGCAGGCGGTGCACGGCGGCCTTGCGACTGCGCAGCTCCTTGAAGACGAGGTCGGCGTTCTTGACCAGCTTGACGACGTCGTTGCGGCGGTCGTCGAGGATCTCGCTGACCGACGCCGAGCCCTCGAGGAGGGTCTGCAGCTCGGCATCCCGGCCGGCGACCGACTGCGAGAGCCGTGAGATGCCGGTGAAGGCGGCCTGCAGCTCCGGGCCCGAGGACTCGATCGTCGAGCCCACCGTGTTCAGGGCCTGCTTGAGCTGCGGGATGTCGATGCGCGCGGTGGTGTCGGTGAGGTCGCCCAGCACCCCGACGATGTCGTAGGCGGCCTTGGTGCGGGAGACCGGGATGACGTCGTCGGTGTCGAGCTGCCCCGGACCGGCCGGCGTGAGCTCGAGGTACTTCTCCCCCAGCAGGTTCAGCACCTGCACCGAGGCCCGGCTCTCCCTGCCGAACTCGACCCCGTGGTCGACCTCGAAGGTGACCAGCACCTTGTCGCCCTTGAGCTCGATGTCCTGGACGCGGCCGGCCCGAATGCCGCCGACCTGGACCATGTTGCCCTTGCGCAGGCCGCTGGCGTCCTTGAACTCGGCCTGGAAGCTGTCGCCGCCGAACCCGGGGAACTTGGAGAGGTTGAACGCCGCCGCCACGATCAGCAGGGCGACGACGAGGGTGATCGCCCCCAGACGCAGGATCTGGTGCTCGCTGTAGCCGCGCATCACTGACACCTGGCCGCGTTGGACTTGATCTTGAAGTTGCCGAGCTGCTCCTGGAGCTTGGCCAGGCCCGGTACGTCACTGAGCACCGGCAGCTGGATCCGCACGGAGGCGGCGCAGAGGTAGTAGTTGTACCAGGAGCCGTAGGTCCCGGTGCGGGTCTGGTCGGTCATCGACTCGGGCAGTCGGTCGAGCAGCTCTCCGAGCACCTTCTCGCTCTCCGGGCGGGTGAGCAGCTCCGCGAGCTTGCGGAGCTCGACCACGTCGGCCTTCAACCAGGGCCGCGAGTCCTTGAGCAGCCCGGCCACCACCTCGGTGAGGTCGGAGATGTTGTCCAGGGAGCTGCCGATCGTCTTGCGGTCCTTCGCCAGGTCGGTCATCCAGCCCTTCAGCTCGACGATCAGCTCGGTGAACTGCTCGGAGCGGTTGTTGACGGTGTCTGCGGTCTGGCTGAGGTTCGTGATGACCTCACCGATCAGCTTGTCGCGGTCGGCGAGGCTGTTGGTCAGCGACGCAGTGTTGGCCAACAGGCTCTGCACGGTGCCGCCCTCACCCTGCAGCACGCGCACGAGGTTGAGCGACAGGTCGTTGACCTGGGTCGGGTTCAGCGCGGTGAACAGCGGCTGGAACCCGTTGAACAGCACGGTCAGGTCGAGCGCCGGACTGGTCCGCGAGAGCGGGATCGTGGAGTCCTCGTCGAGCTTCGGGGCGTCGCCGTCCTTGCCCTCCTCGATGGCGAGGTAGCGGTCGCCGACCAGGTTCTTGAACCTGATCTCGGCGCGGGTCGAGGTGGTCATCGGCACGTCGGCCTTGACCCGGAAGGTCACCAGCGCGTGGTTGCGGTCGTGGTGCTCGACGTCCTTGACCTCGCCGACCGACACCCCGGCAATGCGTACGTCGTCACCCTTCTCGAGCATCGACGCACTGGTGAACTCGGCCTGGTACGTCTTCCCCGCACCGAAGCCGATGTTGCCCATGATCGCGGCCAGCAGGCCGGTGACCAGGATGCTGACCACGGTGAAGATGCCGAGCTTGATGCCGGCCGCGATGGTGACCGAGTTGCGGCTCATGAGGACACCTCCGCCCCGCGCATCAGCGGACCGTAGAGCAGCGAGGGCATCGAGCCGTAGGAGTCGGCCGGACTGCCCGAGCGGGCGGCCAGCAGCGAGCTGGTGATCTTCTGGTCGGCGGCGGTGCCCACCTCGCCCATCGTCACGTTGCGCCGGCTGGTGGCACTGATGCCGAGCAGGTCGAGCAACCGGCTCGGGTCCTGGAGGAACGCGGTCGGTGAGTCGTCGAGCGTGCGGTCGTCACCGTCCTTGAGGGCGGGCACGGGCGGGTAGGGCACCTGCGGGTTGGGCAGTCCCGCGCACCACGGCCCGTGGCCGACCTCGCCGTACTGCGGCCGGTCGGCGCTGGTGTACCCGGCGTACTGGGTGGCACCGAGCTCGACGTACTGCTTGACCCGGTCGCCGGCGAACATGTCTCCGAGGTAGTCGTCGTACCTGTCGAGACCGCGCAGCAGGCAGGGGAACTCCGGGGAGTAGACCGCGAGCAGGTTGAGCAGCGGCTCGGTGACCTCGCCCATCCGGATCAGGTCGGTCTCGTTCTCCCGGAGGATGCGCGTGGTCGTGCCGGCCAGCCCGGTGACGTCGGCGAAGAAGGTGCCGAGGTTCTCCTTGTTGTCCAGCACGGTCTGGCTGGTCACCGTCGCGTTGCGCAGCACGTCGATCAGGTCGGGCGCCGCGATGGAGTAGGTCTCCGCGACCTCGCCGAGAAGGATCAGGTCCTTGCGCAGCGTGGGCAGGTGGCTCTCGATGGCGCCGAGGTAGGAGCCCAGCTTGTCCATCGTCTCGCCGATCTCCTCGCCCCGGCCGGCAAGTGCGGTGGCCAGTGCGTTCAGCGTCGCGTTCAGGTCTGCCGGGCGCACCGAGCGGAGCAGCGGGAACAGGTCGGCCAGGATGCGGCTGAGCTCGACGTTGGTCTCGACCCGGTCGGAGGGGATCACGTCGCCGTCCGCGAGTGACTTCCCTGACGGGGACTCGGGGTCGACGAACGAGATGTACTTCTGGCCGAACAGCGTCGTCGGCAGGATCTCCACGGAGACGTTGGACGGGATGTTCTTGGCCGCGTCGGGCTTGAGGCCGACCTTGATCGAGGCCTGCTTGCCGTCCTGGTCGATGCCGCGGACCTGTCCGACGAGCACGCCGTGGACCCGCACGTCCCCGAACTTCGCGAGCTGCAGCCCGGCCCGGTCGGCCTTGATCGTGACCATGGTGACCGGTTCGAAGACCTTCTGGTAGACCGCGATCGAGGTGCCGATGAAGGTGGCCAGCAGGGTCAGGAAGACGATGCCGAAGAACAGCAACCGCCGGTGTTCTGCGGCGTTGCCGTGGTGCAGGTTGACCAGAAGCACGCGACTACCCCGTGATCCTGACCGTGGTCGTCGAACCCCAGATCGCGAAGCTGAGGAAGAAGTCGGCCACCACGATCCAGACGATCGAGGTGCGGATCGCGCGGCCGACCGCCGTACCCACACCGGCGGGGCCGCCCGAGGCGGTGTAGCCGTAGTAGCAGTGGATCAGGATCACCGAGATCGCCAGGAACAGCAGCTTGAAGAACGACCAGAGCATGTCGATCGGCGGCAGGAACTGCAGGAAGTAGTGGTCGTAGGTGCCCGCCGACTGGCCGTACATCAGCGTCGTGATCAGCCGCGGCGAGAGGTAGGACGCCGAGAGCGCCACGATGTAGAGCGGGATCACCGCGATGAAGGCCGCGATCATGCGGGTGGTGACCAGGAACGGCAGCGACGGCACGCCCATCACCTCGAGAGCGTCGATCTCCTCCGAGATGCGCATGGCACCCAGTCGCGCGGTGTAGCCGCACCCGACGGTCGCGGCCAGCGCGATCGAGGAGACCAGGGGGGCCACCTCGCGGGTGTTGAAGTACGCGGAGATGAACGCGCTGAACTTGGCGACGCCGATCTGGCTCAGGGAGGCGTAGCCCTGGATGCCGACTTCCGTGCCGGCGAAGAAGGCCAGGAACGCGATCACCCCGACGGTGCCCGCGATCATGGTCAGGCCGCCCGCCCCGAACGTGACCTCGGCCAGGGTGTTCCAGATCTCGCGGCGATAGCGGCGTACGGCGCGGGGCGTCCAGCTCAGTGCCTTCACGTAGAACAGGAACTGGTCGCCGTACGCCTCGAGGGTGTCGCGGCGGCCCTTGACGAACGAGGTACCGAGCGAGGTGAGAGTCGCCATCACAACCCCGGCGGTGGGACGACTTGGAAGTAGATCGCGGTGATGATCGCGTTCATGAAGAACAGCAGCATGAAGGCGATGATCACCGACTCGTTGACCGCCCGGCCGACGCCGCTGGGGCCGCCGCCGGCGTTGAGGCCCTTGTAGGCGCCCACCACAGCGGCCAGCCAGCCGAACACGGCGGCCTTGATCATCGCGATGTAGAGGTCGGGCAGCGAGGCCAGTGCGGTGAACGACGACAGGAACGCACCTGCCGAACCGCCCTGGATGATGACGGTGAAGAAGTAGCCGCCACCGATGCCGGCGGAGATCACCAGCCCGTTGATCATCAGGGCCACGAAGACGGTGGCGCACACCCGGGGAGCCACCAGGCGCTCGAGCGGGTCGATGCCGAGCACCTCCATGCCGTCGATCTCCTCGCGGATCTTGCGGGCGCCCATGTCGGAGCAGATCGCCGACCCCGCGGCTCCGGCGATGATCAGGGCCGCCGCGATCGGTGCCGCCTCGCGGACCACCGCCAGCACCGCCGTGGCACCGGCGAAGGACTGCGCGCCCAGCTGGCCGGTCAGGTTGCCGACCTGGAGCGAGATCACCGCGCCGAACGGGATCGAGACGAGGATCGTGGGCATCAGGGTGACGCTGGTGATGAACCAGGCCTGCTCGATGAACTCGCGGAACTGGAACGGCCTGGTGAAGATCCGCTTGGTCACCTGCACGACCATCGCCGTGATCTCGCCGGGGCCACGGACCACGGACACAGCGGAGAACCCCACTCTGTTACCTCCCTGGTCCGGTGCCGCCTGCGCGAACGCACTGGTGACGAAGCCGCAATACTAGAACGTGTTCTCATTATCGGCAATGCCGACGCGCGGATGTGTACCTCCGAGTAACGAGCCGGGCCGATTTTGGTGACGCCTCCGACCGGCGTCGGGCGGGGCCTAGTCTTGGTCCATGCCTGCGATCTGGGACGAGTTCGAGCACGATCCGCGCGACGCGGACAACCGTGCCCTGCGTGCGGCCGATCGCGACCGCGACGTCGTACGCCGGGTGCTGGAACAGGCGTACGGCGACGGGCGACTGGACCGCACCGAGCTCGACGAGCGCACCGACCGGGTGCTCGGCTCACGGACGCTCGGCGAGCTTCCCGCACTGATCGGCGACCTGGTTCCGGTCACGGCGACCACCCCGGCGGCGCTGGTCAACCACGACCAACGAGCCGTCCTGGCCTGGCGCAAGGACCGCAAGGACGCCCTGTGGACGTTCCTCTCCGCGTCGTTGATCTGCTGGGTGATCTGGGCCGCCACCAGCTTCGGCGGCGACGGCTTCCACCCCAACTTCCCGTGGCCGCTCTTCGTGATGCTCGGCACCGGGCTGAACCTGGGCCGAGTGGTCTTCATGAGGGACGAGATGGTCGAGCGGGAACGCCGACGCCTCGAGAAGAAGGAGCGCAAGGCGCTGGAGAAGCGCGATGAGCAGGCGCCGCGCGAGCTCGACCCGCCCGCCGAGCCCGAGTGAGCCGCGTTCCGGTGCCTCCGTCGCTCAGCGGCGGAAGAGCCGTTTGAACAGGCCGTGCTGCTCCTCGATCACGCCGGGCACCTCAAGGGGGGTGGGCTCAGCGGCGGGGGCCGCGTCTTCGTGCATCGACGGTGTCTCCTGGGCCGGGACGCCCTTCGACTCCGCCACCACACTGGCGAGGAACTCGTCGACCTCCCGGATGGCGTACCCCTCGCGGAAGCGGACCGTCGAGAAGCGGACCATGTCGACCAGTGCCTCCACGGGACGGCCTTGGCGCAGGGCCACGACGAGGCCGTCGAGGAAGTCGTCGACGTGGCCCATCTCGTAGCCTACCTGGGCGCGGACCGGCGTGAAGATCACCGAGTTGATGCGCTCGATCAACGCTTCGTGGTCGGCCATCAGGTGGTCCCCTGCGCGTCGGGCCGGAGCTTCTTGGGCAACTTCGAGACCACGGTGGACCACGACTCCTCGACGGCCGCACGCAGCTCGTCGTCGGGGATCGCGCCGCCGAAGGCGAGGTCGTTCCAGCCGGAGCGGCCGATGTAACGCATCACGGAGGCGTCGTCGGGGTAGCGCTGGAGCCACTCGTCGGCGACGTCGCGGTCGGGACCGCACTTCACCCCGACACCGGTCTCGCCGAGGAACGCGAAGATCTTGCCGCGCTCCCCCGGGCCCACCTTGATCACGGGGTGCTCGTGGCCCCACGGGTTGTCGGGCCACGCTCCGGGGAGCGACAGCGCGAACGCCTGCATCTGCGCGACATTCATCCGGCCACCGATTCGGCCTGCGAGCGACGAGAACGCCGCCAGCGCGCGTGCCAGGCATTCATCGCGTCGCCTCGATCATCTGGCGCAGCTCCTTCTTGAGCCCGGAGATCTCGTCACGCAGCCGGGCCGCGACCTCGAACTGCAGCTCGGCCGCGGCGTTGTGCATCTGGTCGGTCAGCTCCTGGATCAGCTCGGCCAGCTCGGCACTGGGCAGTCCCGCCGCATCGGGGGTGCGCTGGTCGCCGTGCAGCCTGGACAGCGCCGGGACCGGCGCCTTCTTCTGCTTCGGGTCCATGTGCTGCCAGGTCTTGAGCAGCTCCTCGGTCGACTCGTCCTCACGGGCCAGCATGTCGGTGATGTCGGCGATCTTCTTGCGCAGCGGCTGGGGGTCGAGCCCGCGCTCGGTGTTGTAGGCGACCTGCTTGGCGCGGCGCCGGTTGGTCTCGTCGATCGCCCGCTCCATGGAGTCGGTGATCTTGTCGGCGTACATGAACACCTGGCCGGACACGTTGCGGGCCGCGCGACCGATGGTCTGGATCAGCGACTTGTCGGAGCGCAGGAAGCCCTCCTTGTCGGCGTCGAGGATCGCCACCAGCGACACCTCGGGCAGGTCGAGGCCCTCGCGCAGCAGGTTGATGCCGACGAGGACGTCGTACTCGCCGAGACGCAGCTCGCGGAGCAGCTCGATGCGACGCAGGGTGTCGACCTCGCTGTGCAGGTAGCGGGTGCGGATGCCCGCGTCGAGCAGGTAGTCGGTGAGGTCCTCGGACATCTTCTTGGTCAGCGTCGTGACCAGGACCCGCTCGTTCTTCTCCGTGCGCTCGCGGATCTCGTGGATCAGGTCGTCGATCTGGCCCTTGGTCGGCTTGACGATCACCTCGGGGTCGATCAGGCCGGTCGGGCGGATGATCTGCTCGACCACGTCACCCTGCACCTTGTCGAGCTCGTAGTTGCCCGGGGTGGCGGAGAGATAGATGGTCTGGCCGATGCGCTCGAGGAACTCCTCCCACTTCAGCGGGCGGTTGTCCATCGCGCTGGGCAGCCGGAAGCCGTGCTCGACCAGGTTGCGCTTGCGCGACATGTCGCCTTCGTACATGCCGCCGATCTGGGGCACCGCCACATGGGACTCGTCGACCACGAGCATGAAGTCCTCGGGGAAGTAGTCGAGCAGGCAGTTGGGGGCCGTGCCACGGGCGCGGCCGTCGATGTGCATCGAGTAGTTCTCGATGCCGGAGCACGACCCGACCTGCCGCATCATCTCCACGTCGTACGTAGTGCGCATGCGCAGCCGCTGCGCCTCGAGCAGCTTGCCCTGGCGCTCGAAGGTGGCCAGCTGCTCCTCGAGCTCGGCCTCGATGCCGTTGATCGCCCGCTCCATGCGCTCGGGGCCGGCCACGTAGTGGGTGGCCGGGAAGACGTACAGCTCCTGGTCGTCGGTGATCACCTCACCGGTCACCGGGTGCAGCGTCATCAGCCGCTCGATCTCGTCGCCGAAGAACTCCACCCGGACCGCGTGCTCCTCGTAGACCGGGAAGATCTCGAGGGTGTCGCCGCGCACCCGGAACGTACCGCGGGTGAAGGCCAGGTCGTTGCGGGTGTACTGGATCGAGACCAGCTGGCGCAGGATCGAGTCGCGGTCGTGCTCCTCCCCCACGCGCAGCCTCAGCATGCGGTCGACGTACTCCTGCGGGGTGCCGAGACCGTAGATGCAGGAGACCGTCGACACCACGATCACGTCACGACGGGTCAGCAGCGAGTTCGTCGCCGAGTGGCGCAGTCGCTCGACCTCCTCGTTGATCGAGGAGTCCTTCTCGATGTAGGTGTCGGTCTGCGGGACGTAGGCCTCGGGCTGGTAGTAGTCGTAGTAGCTGACGAAGTACTCGACGGCGTTGTTGGGGAACAGGCCGCGCAGCTCGTTGGCGAACTGGGCGGCCAGGGTCTTGTTGGGCTGGAGCACGAGCAGGGGTCGCTGGAGCTCCTCGGCCACCCACGCCACGGTCGCGGTCTTGCCGGTGCCGGTGGCGCCGAGCAGCACGATGTCGTCGACGCCGTCGCGCACCCGGGCGGAGATCTCCTTGATCGCCGCCGGCTGGTCACCCGCCGGCTGGTAGTCGGAGATCACTTCGAACGGGGCCACCCGGCGCTCGAGATCGGTCACTGGTCGCATGACGGCAAGCCTAGACGGCGCCACCGACAACGCCAGCGGAGAACGAGTGGCACCCGGTCAGCGGGCCCTGCCTCCTCGTGTCGGTGATGTCCACTAGATTGACGCCGTGCCCCGAACAGACAGCAGCCGGGCCCGGCTCCTCACCCTCGTCCGGCGCACCCTGCTGTCGTTCTTCGGCGTCCAGGTGCTGCTGGCCATCGGGCTGACGCTGGTCGACTCCTACCGCCGACGCAACAAGAAGCCCAAGCCGTTCCCGACCACGACCCCCGAGACCGTCGAGGTCGGCGACGGCACCGTCACGACGTACACCTTCGGCCAGGACCTGTACGACGACATGCTGGCCGCGATCGCCGGGGCCAAGCGGCAGATCCTCTTCGAGACCTACATCTGGAAGGGCGACGAGGTCGGCGAGCGGTTCAAGCAGGCGCTGACCGATGCCGCCGACCGTGGCGTCGACGTGCACATCATCTACGACGCGTTTGCCAACATCGTGGTCAAGCCGACGTTCAAGAAGTTCAGCCCGAGCCTGAAGGTGCTCCGCTTCCCGGTCTACAACGCCGGGCTGCGGTTCTTCGACCTGCGCCACTACGGCCGTGACCACCGCAAGATCCTGGTGGTCGACGACGAGGTCGGGTTCGTCGGCGGCTACAACATCGGCACCCCCTACGCCACGGAGTGGCGCGACACGCACTGCCGGATCACCGGCCCCGGTGTCTGGGACCTCAAGCGCGCCTTCGCCGACTTCTGGAACCTCTACCGCCGCAAGCGCTTCCGCGCCAGCGAGCGGCCGCTGCTGCTCGAGACCGCCTCGCAGTGGGAGCCGCGCATCCGCTTCCAGCGCAACGTGCCCCGGCTGTGGATGTTCCCGATCCGCTCGATGTACCTCGAGGCGATCAACCGGGCAACCGGCAACATCTGGCTGACCCACGCCTACTTCATCCCCGACCAGGACTTCGTCGACGCGTTGGCCGACGCGGCCCGCCGCGGCGTCGACGTACGCCTGCTGGTGCCGGCCAAGTCCAACCACATCGTGGCCGACTGGATCTCGCGCGGCTACTTCGGCCAGCTGATCGCCGCCGGGGTGCGCATCTTCCGGTTCAAGGACGCCATGGTGCACGCCAAGACGGCCACCATCGACGGCAGCTGGTCCACCATCGGCACGGCCAACATCGACCGGCTCAGCATGCAGGGCAACTACGAGATCAACGTCGAGATCATCGACCCCGGCATGGCCCACGCGATGGAGCAGATCTACGAGGTCGACCTGTCCAACAGTGCCGAGCTGACCCGCGACGAGTGGGAGTCCCGTGACATCTACCGTCGCTTCACCGAGGCGGTGCTGGCGCCGCTACGGCCCCTGCTCTGACCCCCACGACCAGGAGACACATGTTCCGCAACCCTTTCAGACCGCCCTTCACGGACCTGTCCGGCCGGAAGGTCTTCATCACCGGGGCGGCGAGCGGGATCGGTCGTTCCTGCGCCGTCCTCGCAGCCGCCGAGGGCGCCTCGGTGTTCCTCACCGATCGCAACGCCGAGTTGCTCGAGGCAACGGCCGCGGAGATCCGGGCCGGCGGAGGTTCGGTCCCGTTCGTCGAGGCGGCCGACATCAGCGACTACCCGGCGGTCAAGGCGCTGGCAGCCCGCTTGACCGAGGAGCACGGCGCGATGGACGTCGTGATGAACGTCGCGGGCATCTCGTCGTGGGGCACCGTCCAGTCCCTCGAGCACGAGCAGTGGCGCAAGCTGGTCGACATCAACCTGATGGGGCCCATCCACGTCATCGAGTCGCTCGTCCCTCCGATGATCGAGGCCGGGAGGCCGGGCCACCTGGTCAACGTCTCCTCCGCCGCCGGCATCATCGGCATGCCCTGGCACGCGGCGTACTCGGCCAGCAAGTTCGGCCTCCGCGGCGTGTCCGAGGTGCTCCGCTTCGACCTGCGCCGGCACCGCATCGGGGTCAGCCTGGTCTGCCCCGGCGGGGTGGCGACGCCGTTGACCCAGACCGTCGAGATCGCCGGGGTCGACCATTCCTCCCCCGCCTTCGAGAAGCTGCACTCCCGGTTCCGCAAGCGCGCCGCCACACCCGACCAGGCCGCGGCGGCGATCCTCGACGGCGTACGCCGCAACAAGTACTGGGTCTACACCTCGAACGACATCCGGCTGATCCACGCGCTGCAGCGACACTGCTCCCCGGCGTACGTCGTCGCGATGCGGGTGATGAACCACGGCGCCAACCGGGCCCTGCCCGCAGTGGGTCGGGCCCGCCGTTCGGACGCCACATGAGCACCCCAGACAAATCCTCGCTGCGCTGCGGCAAGCCCAGGGACCCCGCGTGAGCCCCACACCTCGCCTCGGCCCGGGCGGCGTGCGCGAGGTCGGACCCGCCATCTGGGCGTTCTCGCGGCTGGCCGGCCGGGTCTCGGGCACCGAACCGCCGGCGGTGTTCCTCACCCTGGGCCGCAACCGGCGGCTCTTCTGGGGCTGGCTGCACTTCGCCGGGCGCCTGATGCCCGGCGGACGCCTGGCCCGCCGCGAGACCGAGCTGGTGATCCTGCGCGTGGCCGCGACCGCGCACTCCGACTACGAGTGGGCGCAGCACGAGGGCCTGGGCCGCAAGGCCGGTCTCACCACGCCGGAGATCGAGGGCCTGGCCGGACGCGCGGAGCACGACTGGTCCGCGCGCGACACGATGCTGCTCGACGCGACCGACGAGCTGCTGCGCGACGCCGACCTGTCGGACGCCACCTGGCACCGGGTGCGCGAGCACCTCGACGAGCGCACGTCGGTCGAGCTGCTCATGCTGGTCGGCCACTACCGGATGCTGGCCACCACCCTGCAGGCCCTGCGCGTGCAACCCGACCGCCGCCGCACCCGCTGACCTGTCGCCAGTTCGCGTCGTAGGAGAGGTCAGCGGGTCAACGGTGCGGGCGCGTGGTTGGCGCCACGCCACGGAGCAGACCCGGTGCAGTGCCCGTTCAGGTAGAGGTCGCGCCCACCGGTGCCCTCCGTGGGACTGCCACGATCGGTGCCGTAGTTGCAGTAGGGCTGCGTCTTCTGGAGGCTCGCCGTCACGTTCATGTAGCCGTTGTACATGACACTGGCGAAGCGCCCGAGGCCGTACGGCGTCATCGACAGCGTCGCCTGCAGATGGGGTCCACGCAGGGCGAGGAACTTGGTCAGCGGGTTGACGTTCTTCAACAGGCCGGGCAGGCGGTGGTCGACGCCGTCGATCAGCACCATCACGTCGGCCAGGTCGCCCGGCATCCGCGACAGGATCGCGCGCACGTCGGGGTTCCACTGCACGAACCAGGTGCCGACCGTGGCCGCCGAGGCCGCCCAGTCGACCAGGAGCTGCCGGTTGTCGGCGAAGATCTTCAGCGTCGTGCGCCCCTGGGTCAGCACGCGTTCGGCGGTGGGCCACGTCGTGTCGACCGTGTCGAGCAGGGTCTCGGTGTTCGCGAGCAGCTTCCGCAGGTCGTCACCACTGCCTGCGAAGGCGGTGTTGACCTCTCGGAGCACGGTGCGGACCTTGTCGGGGTCGACCTGGCGCATCGCGGCCTGCAGTCCGCTGACCATCTTCGCCAGCGACACCGGAAGGTCATCGGCGGTCGCGGAGACCCGGTCGCCGTCGGCGAGGTAGGGACCGCCGGTCCTGTTCGGCCGGAAGTCGATGTACTGCTCCCCCACGGGTGAGAGCGAACGCACCTTGGCCACGACGTCTGCGGGGATCTCGACACCGGACTTGAGGTCGACGGTGACCTTCACCCCGGAGCCGTCGAGCTCGATCTTCTTGACCTCGCCGACCTCGACTCCGCGGTAGCTCGCGGAGGATCCCTCGAACAGGCCGCCGGTGCGCGGCATGGTGACCGTGATCTCTGCCTTCTGCTTGCCGATCGGCGCCTGGAGGATCCACGCGAACAGGAGCACGAGGCAGGCCACGAGCACGCCGGCCAGCACGGCGGCACCGAAGATCAGCTTGCCGAGGGACGCCTTGGCAGCAGCCTTGTTCTTCACGGGGTGGCCTCCTGCGTCGTGGCCGTGCGGGCACCCGGGAGAGGCATGCCGAAGCCGGTGCTGAGCCGCAGCTCGAGGGAGAGGTTGAGGTACTCGGTCGGCACGGCCCGGTCGATCAGGGCGGCGAGGTTGGTGGCCTTGACCAGCATCGACTTCGCCTGCGCCTTGTTGTCCTGCAGGGTGTCGAGAATGGGGCCGAGCTCGGCCGCGGAGACACTGATGTCGCCCTTGGTGGCGGTGACCAGGCCGTCGACGTTCTTGCTCATCCCCTCGAGCTCCTGGAGCAGCGCGGTGATCTTGCCGCTGTTGCGGCGGACCACCTTCGCCACCGGTCCGGCCAGCTTGATCGCCCGGTTGATCTGGTCCTCTCGCGCGTTCAGCAGCTTCGACGTACGGGCCAGGGCATTGAGGAACAGGTCGATGTCGGCCTTGCTGTCGTTGAGCGTGCCGACCAGCGACTCGGTGTTGTTGATGAAGTCGCGCACGGTGCCGGTGCGGCCGTCGAGCGCGGTGTTGACCTCGTTGATGATCGTCTTGATCTGACTCAGGCTGCCGCCGTTGATCAGGAGCGACGCGGCGGCCAGGCCGTCCTCGACGGTCGGCGCCGAGCGGGTCTGGTCGATGCCGACCTTGGCCCCGTCGGTGAGCAGCGTTCGGCTCTTGCCCCGGATCACCTCGACGAAGAGCTCACCGAGGGCGGTGGTCGGGCGCAAGCGGAAGGTGGTGTCGCGGGGCAGCTTGGTCTTGCCATCCATGTTCAGCGTGACCCGGGCCTGGAAGTCGGCCGTGGCGACCTCCTCGACCCGTCCCACGGTGGCACCGTCGATCTTGACCGCAGCACCGTTGGCAAGGTTGAGCGCATCGGGGAACGACACCGTGACATCGTAGGGATCCTCGACGCCGGTGCCGACGGGGATGTTCTCCGCGTTCAGTGCGGAGCACCCGGTGCTGACCAGCAGCGTGGCGACCAGCAGTCCGAGGATTCGCAGCAGGCCGGTCATGGCTTCCTCCCCCCGCCGAGCAGGATGTCGATCACGGAACCCAGGTCCTGGGCACCGGACAGGGCCTCGCACAGCGGACCCGGGATCAGGCCACAGAGTGCGTGCACGACCTCGGTGCCCGGGAGCAGCAGCTCGACGGGAAGCCGGATGTCGAGCCGCTTCTGGTCGTTGATCGCGCGGCCGAGGTTCTCCATCGCCACCGGCATGACCTCGAGCAGCTCGCTGAGGGAGCCCTTGTGCTTGAGGATGCGCTGCGAGAGGTCCTCGATGTTCAGCACCGCCGTGCGCATGTCGCCCTTGTGGTGCTTGACGAAGACGGCGAGCAGGCTGATCGTCTCGCTGAGGCTGTCGACCGCGGTCTGCAGGTTGATCCGCTCGTCGCGGACGAGGTTGGTGCCGGCCGAGACGTTGTTGATGAAGCGGCGGGCCACCTTGTCGTTCTTGGCGATCGCCGCCGTGAGGGTGTCGAGGTTGCCCAAAGTGGTGGCGAAGGCGTCGCTGTGCTCGGCGAAGGCCCCGGTGCCGTTGACCAGGTTGGTGATCGTGCGGCGGATCTGCTTGCCGTTGCCGTCGAGGGTGTTGGCCGTCTTGTCGAGCAGCCGCTTGAGCGGCTTGGCGTTCTTGCCCTTGCCGTTCAGGCCCTCCGCCAGGACGTCGATGGAGTCGAGCAGCTCGTCCCACTCGACGGGGGTGCGGGTCTGCTCCTGGTCGATGGTGGCGCCGGTCTTCATCACCGGTCCGGACTTGTACGCCGGGGTGAGCTCGACGTACCGGTCGGTGGCCATCGACCTTGAAACGATGACGGCGCCCGCGTCGGCCGGGATCTTGACGTCGGGGTCGAGCTCGAGGGTGACGTCGACCCGGTCACCGTGGGGCTCGATCTTGGTGACCTCTCCGACCGGGACGCCGAGGACGCCCACGTCGTTGCCGACGAAGAGCCCCGCGCTGTTGGTGAGCTGGACCGTGATCGTGGTCTTGTCCTTGCCGAAAGGTCCACAGCCGGTGAGCCCCACCGTGAGGGCGAGCAGCATGGCCAGCAGCCGCAGGGAGCGTCCGAGAGATGCCTGCATCAGTTGCACTTCCCTTCGATGCGGCACCGGATGGTGTCCGGCGTGGCACCGGGCATGTACTGGTCGAGCCAGGACCCCGAGCCGGTGCTGTTGGCGAAGTAGCGCGCCGTCGGTCCCAGCAGGTCGGCGACCTGGCCCAGCTTCTCGTGGTTCCTGGTGAGCAGCTGGATGGTGTTGTTCAGGTTGTCGAGCATCGGCCCGATCTCGTCGCGGTTCTCCTTCATCAGGCTGCTCAGCTGCGTGCCGATCGCCCGGAGGTCGACGAGCAGGTTGTGGATCGCCTGCCGCCTGGAGACCAGCTCGGTCAGCAGCACGTTGGCCTGCTTCATCAGCACCGTGATGTCGTCACTGCTGTTGGCCAGCTGCTCGCTGAACGTGCTCGTCGACTCGAGCAGCGTGCCGAGGTCGTCGGAGCGGTTGGCGAACATCTCGGAGAGGTCGGAGATGCCGCGCAGCGCAGGCAGGAACTCCTCGCTCGACTGGTCCATCGTCCTGGCCACCGTGTTGAGCGCCGTCCGGATGGTGTCGACGTCCAGCTTCTGGGAGAGGTCGCCGGTCTGGTTGATGACGTCCTGGAGGTTGAACGGCACGTGGGTCTGGGACAGCGGGATGTGCTCGTGGGAGAGCTCGCCCTTGCCGGACGGTGACAGCAGCAGGAAGTGGGTGCCGAGCAGGGTGGCCACCTTCACCTCGGCGGTGGTCGCCTTTCCGAGCTCGATGTCCTTGTCGACGGTGAACTCGATCTGGACGTGTTGCCCGTCGAGCTCGATCTTGCGGATCTCACCGACGCCGACTCCGGCCACCTGGACCTCTTCACCGACGCGCAGGCCGGCGGTGTGCTCGAGCTCGGCGGTGTAGGTGTTCGCGCCGAACGGGAAGATCGTGGTCGCCATGATCAGGGCGGCGAGGATCGCCAGGACCCCCGCGCCCATCAGGCCGATCCTGCGGTAGCTCTCGGGTGTCTTCGCGAAGTTCATCGGCAGGCCTCCGAGAACGGGCCGTTCTGGCCACCGATCCAGGTCGTGTTCTCACCCAGCAGCTTGATGCCGAACTTGCAGTTGTAGACCTGCAGGTTGGCGCCGTAGGACTGCGAGCGCACGAAGGCGCCGACCAGCTGGGGCAGGGCGTCGAAGGCGTTCTCGATGACCGGCGTGCCCCTCGTGATGGTGGCGCCCAGGCGCCGAAGTGAACGGATGTCGGCCTCGATCGTCGGCCGCAGGTCGTTGACCAGGTCGGTCGTCGAGTCGAGGTTGGTGCCGATGTTGTCGAGGGCCCCGAAGAAGTTGCCACTGCCCTTGTTGAGCTCGGTCACCAGCTTGCGCAGCTCGACCAGGGCGGTGTCGAACTGGTCGGAGTTCGCGGCCAGGTTGTCGACCACCGGCGTGAGGTTCTCCACGACCTCGCCGAAGACCTGGTCCTTGTCGGCCAGGAACGAGGTGAGCTCGCCGGTCTCGGCCATGAGCGACTCGACGCTGCCGGACTCCCCCTGCAACACCGAGACGATGTTGGAGGCCAGGGTGTTCAGGTCCTTGGGCGAGAGCACGTTGAAGAGCGGTTCGAAGCCGTTGAGCAGCGCGGTGAGGTCGAAGCCGGGACGGGTGCGGTTGAGCCCGATCTCGTCGCCGTCCTTCAAGGGCGTGCCGGGCTGTGCACCGGGTGTCAGGGCGAGGTACTTCTGCCCGAGCAGGTTCTGGTAGCGCATGACCACGCGCGTGGTGTCGCTGACCTTCTGGCTGTCCTGCACGGTGAACTCGACCTTGGCGAGCGTGTTGTCCTTGACCGTCACGTTCTCGACGCGGCCGACCTTGACCCCGGAGATGCGTACGTCGTCACCGGCCCGCAGCCCGCTGACGTTCGTGAACGCGGCGTAGAGGGTCTTGGAGTCGCCGTTGACCTTGTTCGTCATCGTGTTGTAGAGCCCGACGAACAGCAGGATCGACACGAGGCCGAAGAGGCCGAACTTGATGGCAATCGTCTTCATCGCGGGCCCTCCTCAGCAGCCCCGGCCACGGAGGCCGGCGTAGGTCGGGCAGTCACCGGGGCCGTAGCCGTCCTCGGGAGCGAGGCGGAGGTTGGCGTCGATGCGCATGAACGGGCCGTAGGAGAAGGCCTTGCCACCGTTGTCGGCCAGGGCGATCACCGCCGCGAAGAGCGCCGGGATGTCGCCGCGCCCGAGGTAGAGGGCGTGGAGGGTACGGCGGAGGTACGGCAGGCCGGTCTGCAACGCTTCCCGGTTGTTGGTCACAACGTGGTCGACGGTCGTGCTGACGTCGGTCAGTCCGGCAAGCACTGACTGGAACTCCTTCTCCATGTCGACCAGGGTCTGACCGGCGGCCATCACGCCGTCGAGCGCCGTGAAGAGGTTCGGTGTGATGCGCGAGAACGTCGACATCACCACGGTGGCCAACCGGATGTCCTGGCGGATCAGCGGCATGTAGGGCTCGATACGTGACACGGCACGGTTCGCGGTCTCGATCATGGTGCCGATGTTGTCGCCCTTGCCGTCGAGCGTGGAGGCGAAGGTCTCGAGCATGGTGGCCAGCTCGGCCGGGCCGAGGGCGTCGACGAGTGCCTGGGTCTCCTCGAGGAGGTCGCCCAGCTCGATCGTCTCGGCCGAGGCGTCCTGCTTCAGCGCGGCGTTGGCGGTGACGACACCCCTGGGTGCGGTGGGCCGCAGCAGCTCGACGTACGCCGCACCGAAGATGCTGACGGGGAGCACCCGGACGGTGGCGTTGCCCGGCACCTTCTTGGCCTGCTCGGGGTCGAACTGCATGCTGACCTCGACACCCCTGGGTGCGGGCTCGATCGCATCGACCTTGCCGACCACGATGCCGTCGAGCTTGACCTCGGCGCCGATCTCGAGGGCGCCGCCGGCGGTGTCGAGCTGGGCAGTGGCCGGCACGGTCTCGTCGAACTTGCCGAATGCGTTGGCCAGGAGCAGGCCCACCGCGACGGCGAGTACGACGAGGAAGATACCGCCGCGCAGGGCCTGGGTACGCACGGATGCCGGGGCGCTCATCAGCCCGCCACCCTGAAGCCGGGATCAGATCCCCAGAACACCAGCGTCAAGAGCATGTCGACCAGCACCACGACGACGATGCTGCAGCGGATGGCCCGACCGGTCGCCTCACCGACACCCTGTGGTCCCGCGCTGGCCCGGAAGCCGAACCAGCAGTGGATCAGCGCGACCAGGGTGGCGAAGATGACGATCTTGACGATGGAGAGGAAGACGTCACGTCCGTCGATGAACGAGAAGAAGTAGTGCTCGTAGGTGCCGCGCGACTGGTTGAAGATCAGGACGACGGAGGCCTCCGAGGCGGCGTACGCACCGAGCAGGCCGATCAGGTAGAGCGGCAGGATCGCGAACATGCAGGCCAGCACCCGGGTGGTGACCAGGTAGCGCATCGGCTCCACGGCCATGACCTCGAGGGCGTCGATCTCCTCGGAGATGCGCATCGAACCGATCTGGGCGGTGAAGCGGCAGCCCACCTGGCCCCCGAGGGCGAGGGCGGCTACCAGCGGTGCGAGCTCGCGCGTGTTGACGCCGGCGCTGACGAACCCGGTGAGCGGCGCCAGACCCATGATCTCGAGGCCGTTGAAGCCCTCGATGCCGAGCGAGGTGCCCGCGGAGAGCGACAGCAGGATCATCACGCCGACGGTGCCGCCGCCGACGAGCAGGGCGCCGGAGCCCCAGCTGATGTCGGCGAGCTGGCGGAGCACTTCCTTGTAGTAGCGCTGGAGCGTGAAGCGGGTTCCCCTGAACGTCGTCCAGGTGAACCAGATGAAGTCGCTGAACCGCGCGAGGGCGCTTTGCACTCCGGTCATCGTGCCCGCCTCACGCGATCCTGGCCGGGGCCAACATGACGTAGGCCTGGGTCAGCGCGACGTTGACCACGGCCAGTGAGATGACGCTGATGACGACGGCCTCGTTCACCGCATCGGCCACGCCCTTGGCGCCGCCACTGGCGGTGAGCCCCTTGTGACAGGCCACGATCGTGGCGATGAACCCGAAGATGAGGGCCTTGAAGCTGGCGAGGAAGAGGTCGGTCGGTTGCGCGAAGGAGACGAACGCGGCGATGTAGGTGCCCGAGCTGACCTGACCACCGCCGACGTTGAGGATGTAGCCGGTGATGATCGAGGTCGAGGCGACGATGATGTTGAGGAAGAAGGCGACCACGAGTGCGGCCACGACGCGGGGCGCGACGAGGCGCTGCACCGGGTTGATGCCCATGACCTTGAGCGCGTCGACCTCTTCGCGGATCGTGCGGGCACCGAGGTCGGAGGTGATCGCGGCACCGACCGCGCCGGCGATCATGATCGAGGTGACCAGGGGTGCGCCTTGGCGGAGCACGCCGATGCCGTTGACCGCGCCACTGAACGACTGGGCGCCGATCTGGGCCGCGACGCCGCCGACCTGGATCGAGACGATGATGCCGAACGGGATCGCCACCAGGATGGTCGGCAGCACCGACACCCTGGCCATGAACCAGGCCTGGAGGAGGAACTCCGACCACGAGAACTTCCGGCTGACGATGTCCACGGCGGCGCTGACCGACGCCTCGATGGCGAGCACGATCATCGCTCCGGCGGTCTCGATCCCCTTGCGGATTCGACCACCCAGGTCACTGGCGATTCGTGCCGGCAATGTGCCAGCCACCCAGCCACCCGCCTGCGAAGCCATGGATTCCCGCTCTCTGAAGTCACCGTTGTTGAACCAAACGCGTGGTGCGGCCACGAAGTTACGCCAAGGTGGACACGAGGTCTACTTGAGTCTCACTACTTGACAGCATGGCTATCCAGGTAAATGGGTGCGAGGCGCCATTCGCGGTCCACGTCGCGGTCGACGGATCGCGTCGAGCCCGAGAAGTGCCTGCACACGGTAGCGATGCCCGGGCCAGTTCTGAAGGATCTCGGCGAGCCCCGTGTCGTCGACGGGCTGACCGGTCAGGGCCCAGCCGACGTCCTTGGCCACGTGGTAGTCGCCGAAGCTCACCGCGTCGGGGTCGCCGTGCGCGCGCACCCGGGTCTCCGCACTGGTCCAGACGCCGACCCCCGGCAACGACCGCAGGCGACGGTCGGCCTCGGGATGGTCGACCCCAGTGGTGCGCTCCAGGGAGCCCGCCACACGCGCGGCGCCGACGAGAGTGCGGGACCGGGCACCGTCGATACGCATGGCCAGCCACTCCCACGACGGCACGGTGGTCAGGGTTGCCGCGTCGGGCTGCACCCAGAGGTCGGGGTGCGGGCCGGGCGCACGCTCGCCGTACCGCCGCACGAGTCGCCGGAACCCGAGGAAGGCCTCCTGGCCGGTGACCTTCTGCTCGATGACGGCCGGCACCAACGCCTCGAGCACCAGTCCCGTGCGGCCGATGCGCCAGTGCGGGTGGTTGCGCCACGCTTGCTCCACGACGGGATGGCGTGCCTCGAAGCCGGTCCAGTCGTCGTCGGCGCCGAGCATCGCGGGCAGGCGCTCCAGGAGCCAGCCGGCGCCGGGCCCCCACGCCGTGGCCTCGACCTCACCGGCCGCGGCACGTGTGACGACGCGGAGCGCGCCGACACCTTCCGGCGTACGGATGCCGCGCCAGTGCGAGCCGTCGTCGTCGACGCGGTACGTCGGATCGCCCGGGCCGCGCCGGTTGGCACCGAGGATCTGCCCGACCGGGCACGGCCAGTCGGGCCGCCAGAGACGTTGCTGCACGGGCTCAACGTATCGCGCGGTCCCGACACCGACGGCGTACGCCGACCGACGAAACGAGACATCCGTCAACAGAGTGTGCGACAGGGAGTTACACCTACGTCTAGACTCATCCCATGAGCGACGGAAAGACCAAGCAGGCCGAGCCACGACGTACGGCGGCGGCAACCCGACGGCGCCGTCGCGAGGCGGAGATCCTGGCCGCCACCCGAGCGCTGTTCGACGAGCGCGGCGTCCGCGACGTGCACATCGACGAGATCGCCAAGACCGTCGGCACCAACCGGGCCATCCTCTACCGCCACTTCTCCGGCAAGGAGGAGCTCTTCGCGCTGACCCTGGTCGGCTACCTCGACGAGCTGCGTGACCGGATGCAGGCGGTGATGGACGCCGGCGGCACCCCGCGTGACCGCCTCGTGGCCCTGGTCGAGGCGTTCGTCGACTACGGCATCGAGTACCCCGCGTTCGTCGACTGCGCGCAGGCGCTGATGCGCCGCCCCGGCCCCGAGCTCCTCGACGAGATCAGCGAGTCGGCCCTGTTCCGGCTCGGGCGCGGCATCGCGGCGTGCCTGGCCATGCTCAGCTCGACCCTCGACGAGGGCGTCGCCGAGGGCACCTTCGCGGTCGAGGACACCAGCCTGCTGGCCAACCACATGTACGCGACCGGCTTCGGCGCCCTCCAGCTGGCCCGCGTGGGCATGCTGATCAAGGAACTGGCCCCCGGCATCCCCACCATCGCGCCGATCTCGGTCGTGCAGGTGCGCCAGTACCTCGTCGACACCAGCCTGGCACTGGCCGGCTGCCCCACTCGCTGACCCGTCGCCGGTTCCGGTCGACCTGTCGCCAGTTCGGGTCGGCCCTCCGAACAAACGACGGGTCACCTCGAACAAACGACGGGTCGCCGACCTCCGAGGAGGTCGGCGCCCGTTGCGCGTGACGAGTGGTGCGATCAGGGGCGCTCGAGGATCGCCACGACGCCCTGGCCGCCCGCGGCGCAGATCGAGATCAGGCCGCGACCCGAGCCCTTCTGCGCGAGCAGCTTCGCGAGCACCGGCACGATGCGTCCGCCGGTCGCGGCGAACGGGTGCGCCGCCGCCAGCGAGGAGCCGTTGACGTTGAGCTTGCTGCGGTCGATGGCACCGAGGGGCTTGTCGCGACCGAGGCGCTCCTTGCAGAACACCGGGTCCTCCCAGGCCTTCAGCGTCGAGAGCACCTGGGCCGCGAAGGCCTCGTGGATCTCGTAGTAGTCGAAGTCCTGGAGGGTCAGGCCCTCGCGCTCGAGCATGTCGGAGACGGCGTACGCCGGCGCCATCAGCAGGCCCTCGTCGCCGCCGACGTAGTCGACCGCCGAGGTCTCGTAGGCGGTGATGTAGGCCAGCACGGGGAGGTCGTGCTCCTTGGCCCAGTCCTCCGAGGCCAGGAGCACGGCGGAGGCGCCGTCGCTGAGCGGGGTCGAGTTGCCGGCGGTCATCGTGGCGGCCTCGCCCTTGCCGAACACCGGCTTGAGCTTGGCCAGCTTCTCGACCGTCGAGTCGGGGCGCATGTGGTTGTCGCGCTCGACACCGCGGAACGGGGTGACCAGGTCGTCCATGAAGCCTTCGTCCCAGGCCCGGGCGAGGTTCTGGTGCGAGGCGGCGGCCAGCTCGTCCTGGGCCTCGCGGGTGACGCCCCACTCGAGGGCGGTGATCGCCTGGTGGTCGCCCATCGACAGGCCCGTGCGCGGCTCGATGTTGGCCGGCGGCAGGATGCCGATGTCGCCGGGACGGATCGCGAGCAGCTTCTTGAGCTTGTCCTTGGTGTCGCGCTGCTGGTTGACCTGGATCAGCTTCTTGCGCAGCTTCTCGCTGATCGCGATCGGGGCGTCGGACGTGGTGTCCGAGCCGCCGGCGATGGCGGAGTCGATCTGGCCCAGGGCGATCAGGTTCGCCACGGTGATCACGGCCTGGAGGCCGGTGCCGCAGGCGATCTGCATGTCGACGGCCGGCGTACGGGCGCTGAGCTTGGAGCCGAGCACCACCTCGCGCACGAGGTTGAAGTCGCGCGAGTGCTTGATCACGGCGCCACCGACGACCATGCCGAGCTGCTCGCCCTCGAGGCCGAAGCGCTCGACCAGGCCGTCGACGGCCGCCGTCAGCATCTCCTGGTTGGAGGCCTCGGCGTAGACCGTGTTGGAGCGGGCGAAGGGGATGCGATTGCCACCGATGATGGCCACGCGGCGGGTCTTGGCCTGCATGTGTCTCTCCTGGTTTGGTTCGGGTGCCTTCATCCTTGCCTTTGCCGGCTCCGGAGGGAAAGCATTGAGTCGGAGATCACGAAAAGTGGACTCCGAGTTACACCTCTAGTTACATAGAATGACATCAGGCCCTTCCGCGGGCCGCCCCGACCCCAACGTCGACAAGGACAACACCACCCATGAGCGACCGCTACCAGTCCTTCACCAAGTCCGCCATCGGGAAGCTGCTGGTCAAGAACCTCGGCCTGCCCAACCCGGTCGAGCTCGACCGCTGGACCGAGGGTGCTCCCCTGGTCGACGGCACCGTCGTCGTCGGCGGCGCCGGCCGGCTGGCGCTGACCGAGGCGCTCGACCGCCTCGGCATCTCGAACACCGCGGAGTCGGCCGACGGCCAGAAGTACAAGGGCCTGGTCTTCGACGCCACCGGCCTGAAGTCCTCGGCCGACCTGATCGCACTGCAGCAGTTCTTCACGCCCCTGATGCGCAGCCTCGCGCCGTGCGCCCGCCTGGTCGTCCTCGGCACCGCCCCCGAGCTGGTCGAGGGTGGGGAGAAGGTCGCCCAGCGCGCCCTCGAGGGCTTCACCCGCTCGCTCGGCAAGGAGGCCGGCAAGGGCTCGACCGCCCAGCTGGTCTACGTCGCCCCGGGCGCCGAGAAGGCCATCGACTCCACCCTGGCGTTCCTGCTCTCCCCCAAGTCGGCGTACGTCTCGGGCCAGGTCGTGCGCATCGGCACGCAGGGTGAGAAGAAGGCCGTCGCCATCAGCGACTGGGAGCGCCCGCTGGCCGGCAAGATCGCGATCGTCACCGGCGCCAGCCGCGGCATCGGCGAGCAGATCGCCCGCGTGCTGCACCGCGACGGCGCCACCGTGCTCGGCATCGACGTTCCCCAGGCGGCCAGCGAGCTGCAGGCCGTGATGAAGGAGCTCAACGGCGACAGCCTGACCCTCGACATCACGCACACCGACGCGCCGCAGCGCATCGCGCACTACGTGAAGGAGAACCACGGCGGCGTCGACGTCGTCGTGCACAACGCCGGCATCACCCGCGACAAGAAGCTCGCGAACATGGCCGAGGACCGCTGGTCGTCGGTCATCGCGGTGAACCTGACTGCTCCCGAGCTGATCACCCGCGCCCTGCTCGAGGCCGGCGCGATCAACAAGAACGGCCGCATCATCGGCGTCGCGTCGATCGCCGGCATCGCCGGCAACGTGGGCCAGACCAACTACGCCGCCTCCAAGGCCGGCGTGATCGGCTTCGTGGACTCCCTCGCCGGTGAGCTCAAGGACGGCATCACCATCAACGCGGTGGCTCCGGGCTTCATCATCACCGCGATGACCGCGGCGGTGCCCTTCGCCACCCGCGAGGTGGGCCAGCGGCTCAACGCCATGAGCCAGGGCGGCCTGCCGGTCGACGTGGCCGAGACCATCGCCTGGTACGCCAACCCCGCCTCCACCGCCGTCAACGGCAACGTGGTCCGGGTCTGCGGCCAGATGATGCTCGGTGCCTGACATGGCCACCGAAGTGCGCACGCTCAGCGGCTCAGGCGGCGGCGTGGCCGGCCTGCTCAAGGCGGCGCTGCCGACCCTGCCCGTGGTCAACCAGCTCCCCGGCGTCAAGAAGACCGGGCGCGACCTGCCCGATCTCGCCGTACGCCGCGAGGACGTGCTGATCGAGCGCGACCAGGTCTCGGCGTACGCAGCGGTCTGTGGCTTCCCCACCAAGGACACCGTGCCGGTGCCCTACCTGCACATGGTCGCGTTCCCGCTGCACATGGCGATCATGACCGACCAGGCGTTCCCGTTCCCCGCGATCGGCACCGTGCACCTCGAGAACCGCATCCTCTCCCACCGGCCGGTGGCCATCGGCGAGACCGTGTCGGCGGTGGCGAAGGCCGAGAACCTCCGCACCCACAGCAAGGGCCGGGTCTTCGACATGAACGTCACCGTCGAGGCCGACGGCGAGACCGTGTGGGAGAGCACCTCGACGTACCTCCGCATCGGCAAGGGCGACAAGGAGAACGGCGAGAGGGGCACGGAGTTCGCCCCGGTCACCGGCGGTGCGGCCACCTGGCGGCTCGGCGGCGACCTGGGCCGCCGCTACGCCGCGGTGTCGGGTGACAGCAACCCGATCCACCTCTACCCGCTGACCGCCAAGGCCTTCGGCTTCCCGCGGCACATCGCCCACGGCATGTGGACCAAGGCGCGGGCGATCGCCGCGATCGAGAACAAGCTGCCGTCGGCCGTGCAGATCGAGGTCGGCTTCAAGAAGCCGATCTTCCTGCCCGGCACCGTGACCTTCGGCGCCCGGCCCAACGATCACGGGCTCGACTTCGCGGTCAACAGCGCCAAGTCCGGCGCGCCCCACCTCCTGGGGCGCACCACCGCACTCTGAAGCACGAGGAGAGGGGACGGAACCGCATGGCGGCTCCGTCCCCTCTTGCGTTGCTCAGCGTCGGTTGCCGAACCGCACCGTGGTCAGTGAACGCGCCTTCGCCGTCGTGGCGCTGGTGGCGAAGCGTTGGGTGAAGGTCGCGGTGGTCGGCGTCCAGACGCCCAGGTCCGTGCGACCGTCGCCGTCCCAGTCCCCCGCCACCGGCAGGTCTCCGGGCGAACCGAACCGGATCGTCCCGAGCCAGACCGTGCCCTCCTCGTCGACCTTGCGCAACGTGAACGTGGACGTGGTCTGGTCGTAGACGCCGAGGTCGCTCGCGCCGTCACCGTCCCAGTCGCCGATCACCGGCAGGTCGTTCGCGTCGCCCAGGCGCACACTCCTGGTCACGCCCGTCGCGGAGCGCATGAGGAACGTCGAGGTCGACGGTCGGCGCAGGCCGACCTCCCAGGCTCCGTCGCCGTCCCAGTCGCCGGCGACCGGCTTGTCCGTGGTCGCGCCGTAGACGATCGAGGTGCGCCTGGTGCCGATCTGGAGGCTGAAGGTGCGCGTCGCGGGCGACCACACGCCCGGGTTCGCGACGCCGTTGCCCTCCCAGTCGCCGACCACGGGCTCGTCGGTGGAGGTGCCGAGTCGCTTGACCAGCGTGCTTCCGTCGGGCCTGCGGATGCGGTACTCGGCGACGGTGTTGCGGCGGTAGACACTCAGGGCCGCCGTACGCCGGCTCAGCCACTTCGCGGCCACCGGGACGTCGACACAGTTCGCCGAGGTCGGGGAGCTCCCGAACACGAACTTGACGCCGTGCAGGTACGGCGCCACGACGGTGCGCGACGTGCGCTCCTCGAAGTGCAGGTGGGGTCCGGTGGAGTTGCCCGTCGAGCCGACGGTGCCGATCTGCATGCCCTGGTCGACCCGCTGGCCGACCTTCACCGCGACGGTCTGCATGTGCGCGTAGAGCGAGTCCGTGCCGTTGCCGTGGTCGATGACGACATAACGGCCGTAGCCGCTGTTGTCGACCGTGTCGGCGGTCGTGACCACGCCCGGGGCACTCGCCACCACGGGATCCCCGACGTCGTCGACCCGGTTCCAGTCGATGGCCTTGCTGCTGGGGCTGTGGTTGGCACGCGTGGTGCCCTTCCACACCTGACCGCACGGGAAGGGCATCTCGTAGTCGGTGGCGGCCACGGCGGAGGTCGCGCCACCGGGCACCATCACCAGGGCCGCGGCGAACAGGCCACCGACCGCCGTCGTCCTGACAGCCGTCGCCATCCCGGGCAGATGCATTTCGGTGACCTTCCGCGAAGTGAGCGTGGCTGGTCACAGAGATCACAAGAGCAACATCAGGTGTCCCCAGCCACAGGAGCGCTCAAAGATAACCGGCGTACGGCGTGTCTGTCTCGAACTACATCGTTGTAATGCTATTGGGGCTCGCCGCGGTAGCGGATCAGGCCCTCCTGGGCGACCGTCGCCACCAGCTCACCGGACTCGGTGAACACCCGGGCCAGTGCCAGCCCGCGGCCTCCCGAGGCCGACGGCGAGTGCTGGTCGTAGAGCCACCACTCGTCAGCCCGGAACGGCCGGTGGAACCAGATCGTGTGGTCGAGGGAGGCGATCTGCATGCCCGGCGAGCTGACGTACTTGTCGTGCGGGATCAGGGCCGCCCCGATCAGGGTCATGTCGCTGGCGTAGGTGAACGCGGCCCGGTGCACGAGCGGGTCGTCGGAGAGTTCTCCCCCGATGCGGACCCACAGCTGCGCGCGCGCCGGCCGGCTGGCGTCGTCGACGACTCCGCCGACCCTGGTGTTGCCGATGTAGCGCACGTCGATGGCAGCCCACTCGCGCTCCCACTCCTCGCGGTGGCCGACCCCCTGCGTCGTGAACATCTCTGCCAGTCGGCGGCCGTGTTCGGGACCAGGCACGTCGGGCATGGCGTCCTGGTGCTCGAGCCCCTCCTCCTCGACCTGGAAATTGACCGACATGAGGTAGATCGGGCGCCCGTGCTGGCGACCGACCACACGTCGCGTGGCGAACGAACGGCCATCGCGGAGGTTCTCGACGTCATAGACGATCGGAACGGCGGTGTCGCCGGGGCGCAGGAAGTAGGAGTGCAGCGAGTGGGCGCTGAAGCCCTCCGGCACGGTGCGGGCACCGGCGATCAACGCCTGGGCCGCAACCTGGCCGCCGAAGACACGCTGCAGCTCGGTCTCGGGCTGACGCCCGCGGAACAGGTTGACGTCGATGGTCTCGATGTCGAGGAGCTCACTGAGCTCCTCCGCGGATCTGGGCACCGGCGCTCCTGGGTCAGTTGGTGGGTTCGGGGCCCTCGAGGCCCGCGAGGAACTGTTCGAACTGCGCGCCGATCTCGTCTCCGCTCGGGAGCTCTCCGTCCTCGGCCAGCAGGCTCTGCCCGGCCTCCTCGGAACGAGCGAACGCGTCGTACTGCTGCTCCAGGCCGGCCACGATCTCCGCCACCTCGGGGTTCTCCTCGAGGTAGGTCGTGATCTCACTGGCCTTCTCCTCGGCCGCCACCTTGAGCGCGTCAAGGTCGAAGGAGAGGCCCGTCGACTCCTCCACGCCTTCCAGGAGCCGCTGGGCGGCCAACGGGTAGTCGAACTGCGCGAGGTAGTGCGGCACGTGCGCGACGTACCCGGTCATGTCGTGGCCGTGCTCTGCGAGGCGCAGCTCCAGCAGCGCCTGGGCCGAGGCCGGGACCCGGATCTCGCCGAGCCACGGGTTGCGCCGCATCATCAGCTCGGTGCGGTTGGCGTGCTGGGTGATCGCGAGCGGGCGCGAGTGCGGCGCGGCCATCGGCACCGACCCCATCGCGACGACCAGGTCGACGTCGAACCGCTCGACCACCACACGCACCGCCTCGGCGAACCCCTCCCACCGGGTGTCGGGCTCGGGACCGCTGAGCAGCAGGTAGGGCTGGTCGACGGCGTCGCGCATCAGCCGGACCACCAGCCGCGGGGCGTCGTAGTCCTCGTAGTGGTCGCGCACGAACGTGACCGCCGGACGGCGGGCCCGGTAGTCGTGGAACACGTCCACGTCGAACGTCGCCACCACAGGGCCGGACGAGTGGCTGCCCAGGTGGTCGGAGGCGACCACACTTCCGTTGCCGGCGTCGAGGAATCCGTGGAGGGCCAGCAGCATGGGCAGGCGGACGCCGGGTTCGAGATCGGGCACCTCGTCCACAACGTGTACGAAATTCACGGTTTTCCTTCCCACATCAGCGGTCTTCACGGAGCCTAGTGCCGCAACCTCTCATGCGGGTCATGTGTTCCCCGATCCGCACGTGCCCAGTGCCACACGTCACGCCACGAGTCCGGTCGCCGAATCTGACGAGAAGCGTGCCGAACCATTCTCGCGGCCCGCCTCGTCTGTAAGGGTGTGCCGGACACCAGCACCGGGCCGGCACATGACGAAAGGACCCTCGTGAGCAAGCGAGACAAGGCGTTCGCCGAGTTCGCGCAGTCGCGCGGCGCGGCCCTCCACCGGGCGGCCTACCTGATGGTCGGTGACTCCCAGCTGGCCCAGGACCTGGTTCAGGAGGCGCTCACCAAGACGTACGTCGCGTGGCCGCGCCTGCGCGACACGTCGCGTGCCGAGGCGTACACCCGCAAGGCGATCACCACCACGGCGATCACCTGGTTCCGGCGCAAGGGCTGGAACAACGAGAGACCCACCGACGTGTTGCACGACCGGCGCGACGACGGCGACTCCCACGCGATCACCGACCGGTTGGCGATCTGGCAGGAGGTGCAGGCCTTGCCGCCACGGCAACGCGCCGCACTCGTGCTGCGCTACTACGAGGACCTCACCGAGGCACAGACCGCCGAGGCGATGTCGTGTGCGATCGGCACGGTCAAGAGCCAGGTGTCCGCCGGGCTCCGCAAGCTACGGGAACGACTGGGCAACGACATCGAGCTGGTGTCGCCCGAGGAAGCGGTGATGACCCGATGACGGAAGAACTGAAGACCATGATGACCCGACAGGCCGACGAGCTCGAGCCCTTCTCCCCCGACATCGACGCGATCACCGGGGCCGGTCGGCGGCGTCTCCGGAGTCGTCGCTTCGGCGCGGCGGGCGCGGGTGTGGCCGTCGTGCTCGCGGTGGGGCTCGGCGTGCCGCAGCTCCTGGGCGGCGGCTCGCCGGACGACTCGCGGGACACCAACGTCGCGGTCACCGAGTCTGCCCCATCCACGTGGGCGCAGGGCTCGGTGATCCACGTCGGTGACGCCACCGTCGACGTGGGACACCCGGTCCACTCGTTCGTCGTGACCACGGCGGGGTTCGTGAGCACCGACCCGGACGGCAAGGTCTGGTCCACCCGGGACGGCAGGACCGAGCAGGTCGGCGAGGGCACCCCCGAATACGGCCGGCAGCTCGTCGCCGACGGCTCATGGGCCGGCTGGATCGAAAGCCAACCGGGGCAGCCGGCGCGGTTCAGCTTCATGGACCAGGCCGGCGACGAGAAGGTCGAGTACAGCGACGGTGTGACACCTGATTCAGCTGGCGAGGACTCCGGGAGCCAGGCCGAGCTGTTCGCGCTGGACGGCGACGGCGCCTACCTGCGAGACAGCAACGGCCTCGTGCGCCTGGATCTCGGCACGCGGACCCCGGAGACCCTTCTCGCCGACCCGGGGATCAGGGACCGGATCGACGACGTCGAGCAGGGCCTGGTGCTGCACACGTTCGACGCCGAGGCGGAGCGTGGTCCGACCGTTGCCAGCGAAGAGGTGACGGAGCGTGAGCCGGCCCTGGCCGTCGACGGTGGCGACCTCTCCCCCGACAAGCGCTTCGTGATGAGCGAGAACAGCGCGGACAGCTCCGACGACTTCACCCTCATCGAGGTCGGCACGGGCGCCGATCTCACGCCGCCGGCCAAGGGCGACTACGCGTTCTTCACCGGTTATGCCTGGATCGACGACTCCTCCTACATGGCGTTCGGGATCAAGGAGCTGCCGCAGGGCGACGGCACCGGAAAGGCGGCCCCGCCCATGCCGACCGACCTGCTGCGGTGCGACGCCGCCGCCCGCACCTGCGACGTCGTGCAGCCCGGCCTGGACTTCTCGAAGGTCGAGCTGCCGGTCGGCGAGAACATCGGCGACTGATCCACGCAACCTTTTGCCCTGATCGAGCGTCACAAGGGGTGTCCGGACTTCCACCGGGCACCCCTTCGACGTCTCCGGGAGTACGCACATGAAGCAGCTCTTCGCCGTACTGGCACTCGTTGTCCTGGCCGGCTTCGTCGGTCCGACGCCCGCCTCCAGCGGCGCTGCCCTGACCGCCACGGAGCGCGCCCAACGCCAGCTCAACTCGCTCGGCTGCAACGCCGGCCCCGTGGACGGCAACGCCGGCAGCTGGACGAAGTCAGCAGTGGTCCGTTTCCAGTCGCGGCACGGCCTGGCCCAGACCGGCACCCTGAACCCGGCCACCAGGACCCGGCTGTACGCCGACAGTGCCCGACGGTGCGACGTACGACCGGTTCCCGCACGCTCGGGCACGGGGCGCCGCATCGTGATCAGCCAGGCGCAGAACTGGGTCTGGCTGGTCGGTCCGGCCGGCCGCACCATCGCCCAGGGCGGCATGATCGACAACGCGGGTGAGCTGGCCCGCGGCTCCTACGGCACCGGCTCCTACTGCGGGCGCGCGGCCCGCGTCCGGTTGAACCGGAGCGGCTCGGTCTGGCTCGACAACTTCGTCCGGTTCGCGCCGTGTGGCTTCGGCTTCCACCAGATCCCCCGGTCGATGTCGAGCGGCGCGCAGATCCACGCCGACTGGCTGCTCGGCACCAACATGGCGGCCTCGCACGGCTGCATCCGGCTCAGCCGGGCGATGTCGTTCAAGGTCTGGGACTTCACCGCTGCCGGCCGTACACCGGTGCGCGTGGTCTGACCCCTGACGCACGACGCGCCCCGGTCCGCAGGTGTGCGGGCCGGGGCGCGTTCGTGGGTCTCGGACTGGATCCGGTCTCAGAGGTTCTCAGGTGCCGGGACCGGCGCCGTCTCGCCCTTCGCGACACGGCTGTTGCGGGCGCCGTACGCGAAGTAGACGACCAGGCCGATCAGCATCCAGACCCCGAACCGGACCCACGTGCCGCCGGTCAGGTTGAGCATCAGGTAGAGGCAGAGCAGCACGGCCAGGGTGGCCACGACAGTCACGGCCGGCGTGCGGAAGGCACGCGGCAGGTCGGGCCGCTGGCGACGGAGCACGACGACACCGATGCTGACCAGGATGAACGCGAACAGTGTGCCGATGCTGACCAGGTGGCCCAGCGTCTCGAAGGAGACGAAGCCGGACATGCCGGCCACCAGGACGCCGGTGATCATCGTGACGCGGTACGGCGTGCCGTAGGTCGGGTGCACCTTGGCCAGTCCCTGGGGCAGCAGCCCGTCGCGGGCCATCGCGAACGCGACCCGGGTCTGGCCCAGCATCAGGATCAGCACGACGACGGTGAGGCCGATGCAGGCACCGATCGCGATCAGGTCGCCCATCCACGACATGTCGACCGCGTCGAAGGCGGTCGCGAGGGGTGCGGCGTCCTTCGGGTCGATCTCGGTGTAGGGCTGCATGCCGGTGATCACCAGGCTGACCGCGATGTAGAGACCGGTCACGATGGCGAGCGAGCCGAGGATGCCGATCGGCACGTCGCGCTGCGGGTTCTTGGTCTCCTCCGCGGTGGTGGCCACGACGTCGAAGCCGATGAAGGCGAAGAACACGATCGAGGCACCGGCGATCATGCCGGCCACCCCGAAGACGGCTGGCTCGAGGTTGAACACGCTGGTCACCAGCGGCAGGTCCATGAAGCCGCCCTTGCTGTCACCGGGGTCCTGGGACGCCGGGATGAACGGCGTGTAGTTCGAGACCTTGATGAAGCCGATGCCGACGATGATCACCGCGGCCACCACGACCAGCTTGATCGCCACAACCACCTGGTTGATCCGGCTGGACAGCTTGATGCCCATGATCAGCACCCAGGCCACCAGCAGCGAGATGACCACGGCGGGCAGGTTGACCACGCCGGCGTCGGCGCTGGCGATCTGCTCCGGGATCGCGAACGGGGTGTCGGACAGGACGTTCTGGAGGTAGCCCGAGAAGCCGACCGCCAGCGCGGAGGCCCCGACCGTGAACTCCAGCACGAGGTCCCAGCCGATGATCCAGGCGACCAGCTCCCCCAGCGTGGCGTAGGAGAACGTGTAGGCGCTGCCGGCGACCGGCACGGTCGAGGCGAACTCGGCGTAGCAGAGCGCGGCGAGCGCGCAGGCGACACCTGCGATCAGGAACGAGAGCGCGATCGCCGGGCCGGCGTTCGAGGCGGCCACCTGCCCCGTGTAGACGAAGATGCCCGCGCCGATGATGACGCCGACACCGAAAACCACGAGGTCAAGGGCACCGAGATTCTTCTTGAGCCGGTGCTCGGGTTCGTCTGTTTCGGCGATCGACTGCTCGACGGACTTGGTACGGAAGACGTTCATGCGGACAAACTATGCGGTGACGGGCGTCACGTCGATTTTGACAGCCGCAGCGGGTCAGCCGAACGTGCTGACGATCTTCTGGCCGGCTCCCCTGGCCAACTCGTGGGAGTCGATGCCGAGCACGGAGCGGAGCACGGCGTCCTGGCCGGCCTCGGCGGTGCCGTTGCCGTGGCGCATCGCGTCGAAGAGTCGCCACAGCGCCTCCTCGCCGTACGTCGCCGCGATGTACTCGCAGGCGTACCACGCGATTCCGTAGTTGGCCCCGGACTCAGCACCGTTGAAGGTGGCGTCGGTGGGCAGGGCTTCCAGGCCGCGGCCAGCCGCGTCGACTGCCTCACGCGAGATCATCCGGTCATAGGTGGCGATCGGTTGCACCGAGACGTATTCGGCGATCCCCTCGGAGAGCCAGGTCGGCACCGAGTCGTCGCGTCGCCCGATGGCCACGTGCGTCAGCTCGTGCCGGATCAGCCGGTCACGGGTGGCGTCGTTGCGGTAGATCATGCGCGGATGCAGCATGAACCGCGTGCCGGCCAGCTTGCGCGATCCCGGGCCGGCGCGCACGGGGAAGGCGACACCGTCGAGACGGTCCGGATCGCCGCCGGGCAGGTTGTCGAGCTCGCGGAGCACGTCGATGTCGGAGAGGGCGTAGACCACGACCTTGCCGGACCACTTCAACGGGACCTCCTGGTCGACCACCGCGATGCCGTCCTCGACCGAGTCCATGATCTGGTAGGCCGCGTCGACGCTGTCCGGGTCGAAGATCCCGAGCACGTGGGGTGTCGACTCCACTTCGATCCGGCCGAGGTCCCAGGGCGCCGGGTCGACGTTGTTCTGCTTCTCCCAGGCACGATCGCGGACGGCGGTGAGCACGAGGCGCCCGTCGTCGGTGTGCCGGAACGAGTAGTGCGCCGGTGTCTCGACCGGCACCGCGTCGAACCCCTCGAGCTCGATGCTCAGGGCGACGGTTGCCCGGAGCCTGCCCCCGGACGCGTTCGTGACGCCGCCGGCCGGCAGCGCGTAGGCGAAGCGCTCGAGCGGCAGCTCCCGCAGGTTGTCGAAGTAGCGGGACTGCGTGCGCTGGAACGCCTTGCGCCCCGGGTCGACGTCGGCCAGGAACGCCGAACGGTCGCCGGCGTCGACTGCGGCAGCGCGACGGTGCAGCAGCTGCTTGATCTGGGTGACCTGGTCGGCGACCTGCTCGGTCGCTCCGCCCGGCTCCGGTTCGTCCCCTCCCGAGGAACATGCGGCCAGTCCCGCGAACAGGACGACCACCGTGATGATCTGCGCGATTCCCTCCCGGAACGCGCTAGAGACTCCGGTCCGCATCGACCAATGCCCTGCCATGAGTGACCGCGGTGATGTCTTCGACGATCCCGAGGGCCAACGCCTGTGGAGTGAGGCCTATGCGTTCGAGGATCGCGGTGCGCTTCGCATGGTCGAGGAACTCCTGCGGGATGCCGCGCAGCCGGAACGGGGTCTCCACACCGGCGTCGTTGAGCGTCTGCAGCAACACCGCACCGCATCCGCCCACCACACCGTTGTCCTCCACGCTGACGACGAGCCGGTGCTCCCGGGCCAGCTCGACGATCGCCGGATCGACCGGCTTGACCCAGCGTGGGTCGACGACGGTGACGCCGATCCCCTGTGCCACAAGGCGATCCGCAACCTCGACGGCCGTCGCGCACATGGAGCCGACGGCGACGATCAAGACGTCCCTGGTGCCGTTGCGGATCAGGATGTCGGCCCCGCCGGCCCTGCCCACGGCGGGGATGTCATCGGGTGGCGGGCCCTTCGGGAACCGCACCACGGTGGGTGCATCGGTGACCTCGATCGCCTCGTTCAGCAGGTCGCGAAGCCTGGCAGCGTCACGCGGTGCGGCCAGGCGCAGGCCGGGCACCACCTGCAGGATCGACATGTCCCACATGCCGTTGTGGCTGGCGCCGTCGTCGCCGGTGACACCGGAGCGGTCGAGCACGAACGTCACGCCGCACTTGTGCAGCGCGACGTCCATCAGCACCTGGTCGAAGGCCCGGTTGAGGAAGGTCGCGTAGAGCGCCACCACCGGGTGCAGGCCGCCCATGGCCAGGCCCGCAGCAGAGGTCGCGGCGTGCTGCTCCGCGATGCCGACGTCGAAGGTGCGCTCGGGGAAGCGGTCGGCGAAGTGGTGCAGCCCGACCGGGTGCATCATCGCCGCCGTGATCGCGACGACCTCCTTGTGGCGCGCGCCGATCTCGACGATCTCGTCGGCGAACACGTCGGTCCAGATGCGGCCCTTGGGGCGCTCCTCGCCGGACTCGATGTCGAAGGGGCCGGGTGAGTGGAACTGGTCGGCCTCGTGCTGCTCCGCCGCGTCGTAGCCGTAGCCCTTGCGGGTCAGGGCATGGACGATGACCGGTCCGCCGAAGCGCTTGGCCTGGCTCAGTGCCTGTTCCATTGCCGTGAGGTCGTGGCCGTCGACCGGGCCGACGTACTTCAGGCCGAGGTCCTCGAAGAGGCCCTGCGGGGCGAGGGCGTCCTTCATCCCCTTCTTGATCGCGTGCAGGGCGTCGTACGCCGCGGGGCCGACGCCGGGGACCGCGGTGAGTCGGCGCTTGACCTGGTCGAGCACGGCCTCGTAGCGGGGGTTGGTGCGCAGCGAGGTCAGCGCGGTGGCCAGCCCGCCGATGGTGGGTGTGTAGGAACGCTCGTTGTCGTTGACCACGATCACCAGACGACTGCTCCTGGCGATCGCGATGTTGTTCAGCGCCTCCCAGGCCATGCCTCCGGTCAGGGCGCCGTCACCGATCACGGCGACCACGTGACGGTTGTCGCCGCGGATCGCGTAGGCCTTGGCCAACCCGTCGGCGTACGAGAGGGCCGTGGAGGCATGGGAGTTCTCGACGATGTCGTGGTCGGACTCGGACTGGCTGGGGTAGCCCGAGAGGCCACCCTCCTGGCGCAGGGTGTCGAACCGCGGGTGACGACCGGTCAGCAGCTTGTGCACGTAGGTCTGGTGCCCGGTGTCGAAGACGATGCGGTCGCGCGGGGACTCGAAGACCCGGTGGATCGCCATGGTCAGCTCGACCACACCGAGGTTGGGGCCGAGGTGGCCCCCGGTGCGGGAGCAGACGCCGACGAGCGTGTCCCGGATCTCCGAGGCCAGCTGCTCGAGCTGTTCGGGAGTGAGGGCACGCAGGTCACTCGGGGTCGTGATCGACTCCAGGTATCCCATGCGGGGGTCCTTACGTCTGTCGGCGATGTGGGCGCGGCACCCGGTTGACCGGGGTGCCCCAACGAGTCTAGTCGTGTGCCGTCCCAGGTGTGAGTCGGTCGGACTCGGGTAGTTTGACCCGGCCGGGGTCGGCGCCCATGACCCACCGACCCCACCGACGCCCGCGGACTCTCGGAGGAACCATGCAGAAGCACACCCTGGGCCTGATCGCCGGCGGCACCGGACTCGCCGTCGTGGGTGGCGGCGTGCTGGCAGTCGTGCTGCTCACCGGCTCAGGTGGTGTCGACGCGGCCCTCGAGGTGCTGCCCGCGGACACGACCAACCTCACGTACGTCGACCGGGACGGGTTCGCGGAGCGGGCGGGTGTCGACGACATCGGGCACGACGCGTCGGAGAAGGACCTCGACCGCTACTTCGAGGCGACCAGGGACAGCGCGGCTGCGACACCCCTGTCCCGGTACCTCGTCCCGATGAAGGACGCCGCGATCAACGAGTTCGACGTCGACTGGTACGTCGTCGGGCGCAACAACGACGACGGCTACGGGAACGTCTACCGACTCGACGACGACGTCGACTTCGGCGACCTCGGTGACGACCTCGAGGACGCCGGCTACGACAAGGACGAGGTCTCCGGACACCCCCGCTACACCGCCGACATGGCCGTCGTGGACACCGCGACGGGCATGATCGGCGGGCGCTACCCGCAGGACCTGCGCGACGTGACCTTGCTCGAGGACGAGCACCTGATGGTCGCCACGGGCAGCCCCGAGGAGTTCATCGAGGTGATCGACGGTGACGCCGACTCGCTCTCCGACAGCGACGACGTCGCTGACCTGCTCGACCAGGCCGACTCCCCGGAGTTCGCCGAGATCTCGGTCGGTGACGGGGTCCGGTGCGGCCCCGGGCTCGGTCGCAACCTGCCCCCCGAGCAGTTGGAGCAGGCCGCCAGGGAGTCCGGGACGGACGGGCTGGGTCACCCCGAGGCCACCGGCATCTTCGTCGTGGCGGACGGCGACGACGCAACCGCGGTCTCCGCCCTGGTCTTCGGCTCGGGCGAGGACGCGGAGGACGACGCGGACGCCCGCAAGGACTGGCTGGAGCACGGCACGGATCCGTTCAGCCTGCGGCCGAACACGGACTACTTCGATCTCGACTCGGTCTCCGCCGACGGGAGCGTCGTGGTCGTCGAGGGTGACTACGAGAACGGGGCCGCAACGGCGGTCCAGATGGCCGCCCAGGGTTCCGGCCCGGGAGCCTGTTCCGGCTGAGCCTCAGGTCGGGCCGGGCCCCGCGTCCGGTCAGAGGTCGACGAACGCCACCGCGGGCTCGTGCAGGCTGCCCAGCCAGACCCGGCCGTCGTGCTCGCGGACCCCGGTGACCATGTGGAAGTCCGGCGTCTCCACGTCCACGTCGTGCACCAGCGCTCCGCTGTCGTCGTACGCCTGCACCCGCACGGTGCGCTTCGGCTTGGGCTGCAGCGCCTCGGGCAGTCTGGTCGCCGCGCGACGCAGCATCATCGGTCCGGCCTGCAGTCGCTCGACCAGAGGGTCCGTCGGCGAGGCGATGGTGACCCAGATCAGGCCGTCGCTGCCTCGGGCGATGTTGTCGGGGTAGCCGGGCAGGTCCTGCACCAGGAAGTCGCGCTGCCCGGCCCGCTCCCCCGTCAGCCAGTGGCGTACGACGGTGCGCGCGCCGGTCTCCGCGACCGCGACGAACGACCCGTCGCCGGCCAGGGCGACGCCGTTGGCGAAGGCGAGGCCGTCGAGCACCACCTCGAGCGCACCGTCCGCGGAGAGTCGCAGCAGCCGGCCGGTGCGGGTGTCCTGGACGAAGTCGTCCTTCCACCGTTCGACGCCGAAGAGCGTCGAGCTGTCGGAGAACCAGATGTCGCCGTCGGTCGCGACCGCCGCGTTGTTGCAGAAGACGAACGGGAGCCCCTCGACCGAGTCGGCCAGGGTCTCGAGCCCGCCGGTGCGTGGGTCGACCCGCAACAGGCCGGCGTGGGCGTCGCAGACCAGCAGCCGACCGTCGGGCAGCAGCTCGATGCCCAGGGGACGTCCGCCGGTGTCGGCGACGCGGGTGATCTGCCTGCCGTCATGGGAGATCCGGAAGATCATGCCGTCCTCGGTGCCGGTGAACACGGCTCCCTCGTCCGGACCGGTGGTGCCGACGACGGCGTCCTCGGCGCCCGGGCCTGGAACCTGGATCACGGTGATGCTCGTTGGGGTGCTCATGCGGGGTCCCCGGCGAGTTGTTCGACGGAGGAGCGCAGCGGAGGAGTCGAAGAACTCGTTGGGGTGCTCATGCGGGCTCCTTCGCCGCGGCGGCCAGACGCGCATGGTCGGGTGAGGCCAGGAAGTCGGGCAGGGACAGGGACGTGGCCGCGGTGAGGGGAAGCTCCGGCACGCGGTCGGGGTCTACGAAGACGATGCGGCGGCCCTCGGCGCAGGTGATGTCGTCGTCGGTCAGCGTGGTGGCGCCGACGAACAGGTGCATGACGTCGTCGCTGGCGGTCGCGGAGTGGAACACCTCGACGTCACGCCAGAGCGCGATGTCGGCGGCGCCGAGCTGGACGCCGGTCTCCTCGTCGAACTCCCGCAGCGCGCCGGCGAGAGGCTCCTCGTCGCCCTCCATGCCCCCGCCCGGGAAGCCCCAGCACTCCGGGTCGATCACCGGATGCTCGTCGCGCTCCTGCATCAGGATCCAGCCGCGGGCATCGACCAACAGGACGCTCGAGAACTCAGTCATGCAGGCGAGGCTACTGGCCGGTGTGGACCCGACATCGCAGCGATCGGTCACAGGCGGGCCACGAACCGCCTGCCCCGCAGGGCGTCCTCCACGAGCGCCACCTCGCGGCGCAGGCGCATCAGTCGCGCGGACTCGCGGTGCCAGGTCTCGATGGCGGCCTCGACGACGTCGACGTCAGCGACGTCGCGGAGCTCGGCACGGGCCTCACTCAGCCCCCTGTCGCAGGCCAGCTGCGCTCCCGCGACATGGAGTACGGCGAAGCGGGCGAGCACGACGATGTGGCGACGCAACGTCGGGTAGCCGCGGTATTCGGGCGGGGAGATGTCGAGCAGCCAGTTCTCCGCGCTGCGCTCCCAGAGTGGGGCATCGGGCGGCCGGACCCGGGTCGGCCAACCCGGTGGTGGAACGTGTGCGGCCATGCGACCAGACTACGCCTGTTCGATCACATGTTCGAACGAGTCGGGATGGTTGTGCAGGTCGGTTGCGTCACGTCGATCAGGCGCCGGTGCCGTCGTCCTCGAACTTCTCGACGCCGCCGTGGCAGCTCGCCATCGGCTCGGGCGACGTGCTGCCGTCGCCGTACTGCCCGAGGAAGAGGGCCAGCCGCGGGTCGTCGACCCCGTCGAGGGCCAGCTGGGCGTTCCAGACGGTCACCACCACGGCCGCCTCCTGCTCGTCGTACGGCGACAGGATGCCCTCGTCAGGCAGCGCGTCCTCGAGCTGGCCGACCTCGTCGTCGGAGAGGTCGGACGTGTAGGTGATCCAGACCGTGCCGTGCTCGAGCGCGTGCACGGCGTTCTCCTCACGCACCTCCCGGTCGTAGACCCCGCACTCGAGCCAGACCTGGTCGTGGGGGCCACCGATCGGCGGCGACTCGTCGTAGTCGATCTCGCCGGTCTCGTGGATCAGCCCCTCGGCCTTGAACGTCTTCACCGCGGAGAGGTTCGCGGACTCCTCCTCGAAGTCCTCGTCGTGGACGCCGTTCGGCGGTCCCATCACCCCGGCGAGGTCGTCACCGGACGCGGAGGAGTCGTCGGCCACGACCAGCGGGACCGCGACGGCGCCGAAGACCACCAGGACGGCCACGATCGCGGCCAGCAGCAGGCGGGCAGCCATCACTGGCCCTCGGCCAGGGCCCGCTCGACCCGCTCCACCTTGGCGGTGAGCTGGCCGTCGTACCCGGGACGAATGTCGGCCTTGAGGACCAGCCCGACCCGCGGGGACACCTCGGCAACGACGTCTACGGCCCGCTTGACCACGGCCATCACCTCGTCCCACTCCCCCTCGATGTTGGTGAACATCGCATTGGTCTCGTTGGGCAGGCCGGACTCGCGGACCACGCGAACGGCGGCGGCGACGGCCTCGGCCACGCCACCCGTCTCGTCGCCGGTCGTCGGGGAAATGCTGAACGCCACGATCATGGCGTCAACCTACCCGTCCGTCGGGCTGCCAATCCCCAGTGCCGCCTCGACGTCGGCCAGGCGCTCCCCTCGGAGCCCGACACAGTCGAGCTCCCAGAAGGCGTCGCAGTAGACCAACCGTCCGCTCATCCACGGCTCGAAGGCGGCCAGGGTCACCACCTGAAAGGCAGGCTCCGGGATGCGCGTGGACGGTCGCTCGAAGCCGGCCTCACCGGCCGGTTCGAAGCCGCGGCGGCCGTAGTAGCCCGGATCGCCCTCGAGGAAGACAGCCGCTTCCCCCGCGGCCTGCGCCTGCGCCAATGCCGCGTGCACGAGAGCGCTGCCGACGCCGGCACGCTGCGCGGTCGGGTCGACCGACAGCGGGCCGAGCACGAGCACCGGGGCCAGTCGCTCGGGGGCGTCGACCCAGCCGCGACTCAGCAGCACATGGCCCACCACAGCGCCTCCGCGTTCGGCGACCAGCTCGTGCTCGACCCTGCCGGTGGCGTGCAGCAGGTCGATCAGCTCCGCGATCAGCGGCCCCTCGTCACCGAAGGCGGCCGCCGCCACCCGGCGTACGGCGTCGCGGTCGGCCTGCTGCACCGGTCGGATCTCGATCTGCTCCACGCGTCTCTCCCAGGGGACTCCAGGCCGGCCAACGGTCGTCCTACCGCACTCCGGTCCGCGCAACGAGTACCGTGAGCGGGCTCGTCAGCGAAGGAGAGGACCTCGATGGCACCGACCGATGTCTCCGCACTGGCCGAACGTCTCGGCATCAGCGCGGAACGAATTGCCGGCCTCAGCGTATGCAACCAGGCGGACGTGACGCACCTGGATTCCCTGGTGGCGGCTGCCTTCACGGCCGAGCACGAGGCGGTCGAGTCCGGCCTGCGGGCCACCCTCGGCGCGGTCCCACGTCCCCTGCGTGGCCGGGCGAAGGCACTGCTGTTCCCGGAGGACGACGCATGACATCGCTGGCCAACCGCGTGGAGATCATCAAGCTCGCGCACGCACTCGACGTACCGGACACGGATCTCGCGATCCTGGCGCCCGTCCCGGCGGATGACATCCGCACCGTTCGACAGTCGCTGGGCGAGGCGATCTTCGCGCAGCACGAGCCGCGGTTCCGCCGGATCGCCAAGCTGGCCTCGATGGTGCCACCCCAGCTCAGCGCCCGCATCGCGCAGATGGCGCTCTCACCGTTGCTCGGCGCCCGCGTCGCCGCGGTCATGGACCCCGCCCTTGCAGTCAAGCTGGCCGGCAGCCTGAAGACCACCTACCTCGCGGACCTGAGCACCGCGCTGGACCCTGTGCGGGCCGAGCCGATCCTGAGCCGCATCGAGGCCGATCTCATCGTCGAGGTGGGCCGACTCCTGGTCGAGCGCAAGGAGTATGTCGCGCTGGGCCGGTTCGTGTCGGTGATCGAGCCCGACACCGCGCTGAAGGTGATCGCCTCGGCGACCGGGCGCGACCTGCTGCAGGTGGCCCTGTTCGCCGAGGACCCGATCGCCCTCGACGAGCTGGTCCGTCGCATCGACGACCAACGCCTGGTCGACGCAATCCGCGCCGCCGACGAGGACGGCCTGTACGACGACGCGGTGACCCTGATCGCGTCGGTCTCCCCGACCAGCCGCGCCCGCCTGGTCCCGCTGATCACCGCCCTGGACCAGGCCGGCCTCGACGCCTTCGCCACGTCGCTGCACTCCTACGACGCCTGGCCCGCAGCGCTCCCCGCACTCGCCGGCCTGGACGACGCAGCACTGGCGGCGCTGGCCAACTGTTCCGCGACCCTCACCCCGGGCATGCTTCCGCGCATGGTCGAGGTGGCCCACGAGCTCGAGCTGGGTGCCCTCGTCGACCGACTGGCGACGCTTCTCGACGCCGACCACCGGAAGGCAGCAGGCAAGGCCTTGACTTCAAGTTAACTTCAACTTGCAGGCTTGTGGAGTCCGATCAACTCGATCAAGGAGACCACGAGCACCATGCCTGTCGCACTCATCACCGGAGCCTCACTCGGCTTGGGTCACGCCCTGGCCCGGGAACTCTCGGAACAGGGTTGGACCCTGGTCCTCGACGCCCGGCACGCCGCCGCACTCGAGGCCGCCACGCACTCCCTGGCCGGCACGGGACACGTCGCCGTGGCCGGTGACGTGGCGGACCCGCGCCACCGCACCTCCCTCGTCGAGGCAGTCGAGGCGGCCGGTGGACTCGACCTGCTGGTCAACAACGCCAGCACCCTCGGCACCAGCCCGCTCCCCCGGTTCGCCGACCTCGAGGAGGCCACGTTCTCCCGCATCCTGGAGGTCAACCTCGTCGCACCGTTGGCCCTGACCCGGGCGCTTCTCCCCACCCTGCGCGCCCGCCGTGGAACGGTCGTGAACATCACCTCCGACGCCGCCGTCGAGGCCTACGAGGGCTGGGGCGGCTACGGCAGCGCGAAGGCCGGGCTCGAGCACGCGAGCCGGATCCTGGCCGCCGAGGAACCTGACCTGCGCGTGCTGGCGGTCGATCCCGGAGACATGCGCACCGCCATGCACCAGGCGGCGTTCCCCGGCGAGGACATCAGTGACCGGCCCCTGCCCGACTCCGTGGCACCGCGGCTGGTGAGCCTGGTCCTCGGGGATGCACCCAGCGGCCGCCACCAGCTCGCCGTGGAGGTGCCGGCATGAGCGCGCAGCCCACCGAGCGTTTCCACGTGCCGAGCAGCCACGAGGCCGCCGTACCTCCGGAGCTGCGTGGCCTGGCCCGCGACGCCGTACGGCTGGCGGAGGTCACCCGTGACGGCGTACGACACCTGAAGGCCGGGGCCCTCCCGGACCTGCTGCACCCCGGCGACCTCCTCGTCGTCAACACGAGTGCCACCCTCCCGGCCGCGGTCGACTTCCGGCGTCGCGGGCATGAGGCCGTGCTGCACGTCTCCACCGAGCTCGACGACGGGACGTGGGTGGTCGAGGTGCGACGCCCGGACCAGTCCGGACCCGATCTGGTCTGCGCGGGCGAGACGTTGAAGCTGCCCGGCGGGATCCGGCTGCAGCTGGTGGCACCCCATCCCGACGGTCAGTCGCGTCTGTGGCGCGCCGTGCCCACGCCCACGGTGGGCCGGGTGGACTACCTGTGGGAGCAGGGTCGGCCGATCCGCTACCCCTACGTCGAGGGCGCGTGGCCGCTGTCGATGCTGCAGAACTCGTACGCCGAGCAGCCTGGGAGCGCCGAGATGCCGAGCGCGGGTCGACCTCTGACCGCGGACCTCCTGGTGCGCCTGATGGCCCATGGAGTCGCGGTGGCGCCGATCGTCCTGCACACCGGGGTGTCGAGCCAGGAGACCCACGAGCCGCCCCAGCCGGAGCGGTTCGTGGTGCCCGAGGCGACCGCGCGACTGGTGAACAGCACCCGCTCGGTCGGGCGCCGCGTCGTCGCGGTGGGCACGACCGTCGTCCGGGCGCTCGAGACCGCGGGTTCGTCGGGTCGGGTGGTGCCCACCGACGGCTGGACCGACCTCGTGCTCGGGCCGCAGCGACCTGCCCGCGTGGTCGACGGACTGCTCAGCGGGTTGCACGAGCCCGAGGCCAGCCACCTCGACCTGCTCGAGGCGGTCGCCGGCCGACCCCTCGTCGACGCGGGCTACGCCGCGATCACCGCTCCCGGCGCACCCCGCTATCTCTGGCACGAGTTCGGCGACGTGATGCTGCTGCTCCCCTGAGGGCGGCCACTCGTCGGGTGAGCAAATGCGGCCAAGCGACGGAGCCCCTCCCCGGCGTACGGTCGGCCACATGGATGCCGACGACGTCGCCGAGTTCGTCGAGTCGCTGCCGCGGTGCCGCCGCAAGGGCACCGCGGCACGACCGGCGTGGTACGTCGACAACCGGCTCGTGGCTCGACTCGAGGACCGGACCACCCTGACCATCCGGTGCGCGCCGGCATTGCGCGAGGAGCTGACCGCCGCGCACCCGGAGACGTTCGGCGTGCCGCCCGCGATGGAGGCGCACCACAAGGTGCAGGCCTCGTTGGCGCACGGAAACGACGAGGCACTGCGTCGCGCCCTCGAGGCCGCGCACCGCATGCAGCGCAAGACCTGAGCGACAGCAAATGCAGCGACCCGTCGTGAGTTCTTCCCGGTAGGGGCGAACTCACGACGAGTCGATGGGTCAGAGATCAGGCCTTGAGCAGGTTCCGCAGGACGTACTGCATGATGCCGCCGTTGCGGTAGTAGTTCGCCTCACCGGGGGTGTCGATGCGGACCACCGCGTCGAACTCGACACTCTGCCCGTCTTCCTTGGCGGCCTTGACCTTGACGGTCTTCGGCGTGCTGCCGTCGTTGAGCGCGGTGATGCCGGAGATCGCGAACGTCTCGTCACCGGTCAGGCCCAGGGACTCGGCGTTCTGGCCCTCGGGGTACTGCAGCGGGATGACGCCCATGCCGATCAGGTTCGAGCGGTGGATCCGCTCGTAGGACTCGGCGATGACCGCCTTCACACCGAGCAGCGAGGTGCCCTTGGCCGCCCAGTCACGCGACGAGCCGGAGCCGTACTCCTTGCCGGCCAGGACGACCAGCGGGACCCCTGCCGCGATGTACTTCTCCGACGCCTCGAACACCGTGGTGACCGGCGTGCCGTCGGCGAGCAGGTCGCGGGTGAAGCCACCCTCGGTGCCCGGGGCCATCTGGTTGCGCAGGCGGATGTTGGCGAAGGTGCCGCGGATCATGACCTCGTGGTTGCCTCGGCGCGAGCCGTAGGAGTTGAAGTCACGCGACTCGACGCCGTGCTCGGCGAGGTACTTGCCCGCGGGCGAGTCCTTCTTGATCGCACCGGCCGGACTGATGTGGTCGGTGGTGACCGAGTCGCCCAGCTTGAGCAGCACGCGGGCACCCTCGATGTCGGTGACCGGGGTCGGCTCGTCGGGCATGCCGTCGAAGTACGGCGCCTTGCGGACGTAGGTGCTGTCCTCGCCCCACGCGAAGGTCTTGCCCTCGGGGGTGGGCAGCGAGCGCCACCGCTCGTCACCGGCGAACACGTCGTCGTAGCTGTCGAACATGTCAGCGGTCAGGGCACTGGCGATGGTCTCCTCGACCTCGGACGGCGAGGGCCAGATGTCCTTGAGGAACACGTCGTTGCCGTCGGCGTCCTGGCCGAGGGGGTCGGTGAACAGGTCGACGTCCATCGAGCCGGCCAGGGCGTAGGCCACGACCAGCGGCGGGGACGCCAGGTAGTTCATCTTGATGTCCGGGTTGATCCGGCCCTCGAAGTTGCGGTTGCCCGAGAGCACCGAGACGACCGAGAGGTCGTTCTCGTTGACCGCGGCGGAGACCTCGGGGATCAGCGGACCGGAGTTGCCGATGCAGGTGGTGCAGCCGTAGCCGACGAGGTTGAAACCGAGCTTGTCGAGGTACGGCGTCAGGCCGGCCTTCTCGTAGTAGTCGGAGACCACCTTCGAGCCGGGGGCCAGCGTCGTCTTGACCCACGGCTTGCGCTGCAGGCCCTTCTCGACGGCCTTCTTGGCCAGCAGCGCCGCGCCGATCATCACCGACGGGTTGGACGTGTTCGTGCACGACGTGATGGCGGCAATGGTGACCGCACCGTGGTCGAGGGTGAACTTCGTGCCGTCGGCCAGCGTGACGTCGATCGGGTCGCTCGGGCGGCCACCGTCCCTCGGTGCGGCCGAGAGGTGGTTGCTGGGAGCCTCCGAGCCGTTGGTGCCGTGGTACGCCGGCGCGTCCGAGGCCGGGAAGGACTCGGCCGAGGCCTCGTCGTACCCCTTCTCGTCCTCGTCGACGTAGTCGGCGAGCGACGCACGGAACGACTGCTTGGCGTCGGTGACCTGGATGCGGTCCTGGGGCCGCTTCGGGCCGGCGATCGACGGGACGACCGTCGACACGTCGAGCTCGAGCCGCTCGGAGAAGCGCGGCTCGGCCGACGGGTCGTGCCAGAGGCCCTGCTCCTTGGCGTAGGCCTCGACGAGCGCGAGCTGCTCCTCGGTGCGGCCGGTGAGGCGCAGGTAGTTGACGGTCTCCTCGTCGATCGGGAAGACCGCGATCGTGGAGCCGAACTCGGGGCTCATGTTGCCGATCGTGGCGCGGTTGGCCAGCGGCAACGCCGAGACGCCCTCGCCGTAGAACTCCACGAACTTGCCGACGACGCCGTGCTTGCGCAGCATCTCGGTGATGGTGAGCACCAGGTCGGTGGCGGTGGTGCCCTCGGGCAGCTCGCCGGAGAGCTTGAAGCCGACCACGCGCGGGATCAGCATGGAGACGGGCTGGCCGAGCATGGCCGCCTCGGCCTCGATGCCGCCGACGCCCCAGCCGACGACGCCGATGCCGTTGACCATGGTGGTGTGGGAGTCGGTGCCGACGCAGGTGTCGGGGTAGGCCTGCAGCACGCCGTCGACCTCACGCGTGAACGCGACGCGGGCGAGGTGCTCGATGTTGACCTGGTGGACGATGCCGGTGCCCGGGGGGACGACCTTGAAGTCGTCGAAGGCGCCCTGGCCCCAGCGCAGGAACTGGTAGCGCTCGCGGTTGCGCTCGTACTCGATCTCGACGTTCTTCTCGAACGCACCGGGGGTGCCGAAGACGTCGGCGATGACGGAGTGGTCGATGACCATCTCGGCCGGCGCGAGCGGGTTGATCTTCGACGGGTCTCCGCCGAGGTCGGCCATCGCCTCACGCATGGTGGCGAGGTCGACGACGCAGGGAACGCCGGTGAAGTCCTGCATGATCACGCGCGCCGGCGTGAACTGGATCTCCTTGGACGGGTCGGCGTCCGCGTCCCAGCCGGCGAGCGCCTTGATGTCGTCGGCAGTGATGTCCGCGCCGTCCTCGGTGCGAAGCAGGTTCTCGAGCAGCACCTTGAGGCTGAACGGGAGCGAGTCCACGTCCAGGCCGTCACCGGTGACCGCGTCGAGGCGGAAGATCTCGTAGGACTTCCCGTCCACGTCCAGGGTGCTCTTGGCACCGAAGCTGTCCTGACTGGCCATCAGCCACATCTCCTCAGAAGTCTTTGGTTCACTCGCGCCCATCTTGCCGCCGTGCGCAACCCCCTGGGAAGAAAGGGTTGCCTAACCACGACGTCGAGGCCGAATGCAATGTCTCTTGATGTCAAGATACATGACGTCAAGCGGAAGATCCAACAGAAACGCCCACTCAGCGGACGAACAGCGCGACGCACTCCACGTGGTGCGTCATCGGGAACAGGTCGAAGGCGCGCAGCTTCTCCAGGCGGTAGCCGGCCTCGACGAACGTCGCGGCGTCACGGGCCAAGGAGGCCGGGTCGCAGGCGACATAGGCGACCGCACGCGGGGCCCTATCGACGATCTGGAGGACCACCTTGCGACGCGCGCCCTCACGCGGCGGGTCGAGGACTACGACGTCGAACGGCTCGTCGTACGTCGTGGCCAGCACGCGGTCGACCGTGCCGACCCCGACGACGGCCTTGCGGTGCTCGGCGAGGTTGTCGCGCGCGTGGCCGCAGGCCTGCTTGTTGCCCTCGATGGCGACGACCCGGCCGCCCTCCCCCACCCGCTCTGCGAGGAACCGGGCGAACAGCCCGACGCCGGAGTAGAGGTCGAGCGCCTTCTCGCCGGGCTGCGGGTCGAGGTAGTCGAGGACGGTGTCGACCAGCTTCTCGGGAGCCCCGGGGTGAACCTGCCAGAACCCGTCGGCGGCCACCGCGAACTCGCGCCCGTGCACGGACTCGATCACGGGCGCGCTGCCCGAGACGCTCGTGTCGATCGCACCGGGCGCGGCGATCAGGCAGGTCTCGATCGGCACGACGCCGTGGGAACGGTGCTTGCGCATGCCCCTGTGTCCGTCGGGCGTGGCGGCGTACTCGACGCGGGTGCGCCACTCCAGGCCGGCCTTGTCGCCGGGCACCTGCTCCACGACGACGTCGACCTCCATGTGGGCCAGCCGGCGGAACTGCTCCTGCACGACCCGCGCCTTCAGCGCACGCTGCTCACCGGGCGTGACGTGCTGGAAGTCGCAGCCGCCGCACAGTCCCGGGCCGGCGACGGGGCACGGTGGTGTCACACGCTTCGGGGACGGCGTCGCGACGGAGACGGCGTCCCCGCGCCAGAACCGGTCGCCCTCGGTGCCCTCGGTGATCTCGACGGTCACCACCTCGTCGGGCAACGCGTGGCGGACGAAGACGACGCGGGTCTCCCCCTCGGTGCTCCCGGCGACAGGGATGCGGGCGACGCAGTGGCCGCCGTGGGCGATCGGCCCGACGGTCACCTCGTGCCGCTCACCGACGTGCGAGGCGCCCTTGGCTTGTCGTGCTCGTGTGTTGCGGGGAGACATGGCTAGTCCTGTCGGTCGTTGTGGGGGCCGCGCGGGTTGCGCGTCGTGGACCCGATCGCGCCCCGGCGTACGTCGCCGGCCCTGGTGCGGGTCAGGTCACGCTGCTCACGCTCGAGGGCCACCACCGAGGAGCGGAGCTGGTAGGGCACCGACGTCACCATCACGCCGGGCGTGAAGAGCAGGCGACCCTTGAGGCGCAGGGCCGTCTGGTTGTGCAGCAGCTGCTCCCACCAACGGCCCACGACGTACTCGGGGATGTAGACGGCCACGACGCCGCGCGGGTTGGCCCGCCGGATCTCGATGGCGTAGTCGACGATCGGCTTCACGAGCTCGCGGTACGGCGAGTAGAGCACCTTCAGGGGTACGTCGATGCCGCGCTCGTCCCACTCGGCGAGGAGCTTGTCGGTCGCCTTGGTGTCGGTGCCGACGTAGACCGCCTCGAGGACGTTGGGCCGGGTCGCCTTGGCGAAGGCCAGCGCCCGCAGGGTCGGCTTGTGCAGCTTCGAGGCCAGCACGATCGCGTGCACCCGGGTCGGCAGGATCTTGTCCTGGTCGTCGGCGGCGAGCTCCTCCTCGACCAGGTCGTAGTGCTTGCGGATCGCCTTCATCAGGATGAAGAAGACGATCATCGCCAGGATCGTGATCCAGGCACCCTGCAGGAACTTGGTGATCAGCACGACGACGAGCACGGCGCCGGTCATCGCCAGGCCGATGGTGTTGATGATCCGCGACTGCTGCATCTTGCGCCGCGCGGCGGCGTCGGTCTCGGTCAACAGGTGGCGGGTCCAGTGCCGGATCATGCCGAGCTGGCTCAGGGTGAACGACACGAAGACGCCCACGATGTAGAGCTGGATCAGCCGGGTCACCTGGGCGTCGAAGGCCCAGATCAGGATCATCGCCACGACGGCCAGGAACACGATGCCGTTGCTGTACGCCAGCCGGTCGCCGCGGGAGCCGAGGGCCCGGGGGGCGAGCCCGTCGCGGGCGAGGATCGAGCCCAGCACCGGGAAGCCGTTGAAGGCCGTGTTGGCGGCGAGCACCAGCACGATGCCGGTCATCGTCACCACGAAGTAGAAGCCCGGTGAGAAGTTGTCGAAGACGGCGCGGGCGATCTGGGCGATCACGGTGTGCTGGTCGTAGTCGGCCGGCAGGGCCTTGCCGTCGGCGGTGGAGAGCCGGTCGAGGTCGTGGGGGTCGACGTACTTCAGCCCCATCTCGCGGGCCAGCAGGATCACGCTGAGCATCATCGTGATCGCGATCATGCCCAGCAACAGCAGCGTCGTCGCCGCGTTCTGCGACTTCGGCCTGCGGAACGCGGGCACGCCGTTGGAGATCGCCTCGACACCGGTCAGCGCCGCACAACCGGAGGAGAACGCCCGAGCCAGCAGGAACACCAGCGCCACCGTGGTCAGCTGACCCTCGTAGCCCGAGGACTCGGTGATCCGCAGGTCGGCGCTCTCCACCTGCGGGAGGTCGCCGATGACGAAGCGGAGCAGGCCGTAGGCACACATGCCGAGGATGGCCAGCATGAAGGCGTACGTCGGGATCGCGAACAACGTGCCCGACTCGCGGATGCCGCGCAGGTTCAGGGCGGTGAGGATCACGACGAGCACCACGGCCGCCGTGGCCTCGTGGCCCGACAGCACAGGGAACGCCGAGGCGGCGTACTGCGCGCCGGAGGAGATCGACACCGCCACGGTGAGCACGTAGTCGACCAGCAGCGCGGCCGCGACGGTCACCCCGGCGTTGCGGCCGAGGTTCTCGGTGGCGACCTCGTAGTCGCCGCCACCACTGGGGTAGGCGTGCACGGTCTGCCGGTACGACGCGACCACGGCGATCATCACCAGGGCGACGGCCAGCCCGATCTTCCATGACCACGTGTACGCCGTGGCGCCGGCCAGCGAGAGCATGATGAAGATCTCGTCCGGCGCGTAGGCCACCGACGACAACGCGTCGCTGGCGAACACGGGCAGGGCAACACGCTTGGGCAGCAGGGTCTCACCCAACTGCGAGCTGCGGAGCTTGCGGCCCAGCAGGATCCGTTTGGAAACGTCACCGACACCCACGAGCGAACAGGCTAGCCCCATCCGGGGCCACATGACGCACCGCCGCACCACGCGGCCCTCGCTGCGGTAGCGTCTGCGCTGTGCATGTCGTGATCATGGGTTGTGGCCGGGTGGGCTCCACGCTTGCCCGCAGCCTCGAGGACCGCAACCACACCGTGTCCATCATCGACAACAACCCCGATGCGTTCCGACGCCTCGGACCATCGTTCAACGGCGACAAGGTCACCGGCTACGGCTTCGACCAGGCAGTGCTTGCGAAGGCCGGCATCGCCCGGGCCGACGCGTTCGCCGCGGTCTCCAGTGGTGACAACTCCAACATCATCGCCGCGCGTGTGGCCCGTGAGAGCTTCGGCATCCAGCAGGTCGTCGCCCGCATCTACGACCCCGGCCGCGCCGAGGTCTACCAGCGCCTCGGCATCACCACGGTCGCCACCGTGAAGTGGACCGCCGACCAGGTGCTGCGACGCATCCTCCCGGCCGGCGCCGAGCCCGACTTCCGCGACCCGTCGGGGACGATCCGCGTCGACCAGCTGCCGGTCAGCGAGCCCTGGATCGGCCACCGCACCATCGACCTGCAGGAGCAGGCGCGGGTCCGGATCGCCTGGATCGACCGGCTCGGCGAGGGCATGCTGCCCAACAAGGACACCGTTCTCCAGGAGGGCGACCTCCTCCACGTGGTGATCCGCGAGGAGAACGCCGCCGCGGCGTACACCGTGATCGAATCCGGCCCGGAGGACAAGAACTGATGCGTGTTGCCATCGCCGGAGCCGGCGCAGTCGGCCGCTCCATCGCCCGGGAGCTCATCGACAACGGCCACGAGGTGCTGTTGATCGACAAGAACGCCGGATCGATCAAGCCCGAGAGCGTCCCCGACGCCGAGTGGCTGCTCGCCGACTCGTGTGAGCTGAGCTCGCTCGAGGAGGCCCGCCTACAGCACTGCGACGTGGTGATCGCGGCGACCGGTGACGACAAGGCCAACCTGGTCACCTCGCTGCTGGCCAAGACCGAGTTCGGGGTCCCCCGCACCGTCGGCCGGGTCAACCACCCCAACAACGAGTGGCTGTTCACCGAGGCGTGGGGCGTCGACGTCAACGTGTCGACCCCGCGCATCATGTCGGCCCTCGTCGAGGAAGCCGTGTCGGTGGGCGACCTCGTGCGCCTGTTCACCTTCCGCCGGGGCAACGCCAACCTCGTCGAGATGACCCTGCCCGAGGAGTCGCCGTACGTCGGCGAGCCGACCGGCCTCATCCCGTGGCCCGAGAACTGTGCCCTCGTCTCGATCCTGCGCGACGGTCAGGTCTACACGCCCGACGCCGAGCAGCCGCTCGAGGCCGGTGACGAGCTGCTGTTCGTGGTCTCCGCGGAGGTCGAGGAGCGGCTCGAGCGGATGCTGGTCCCCCGCCCCGAGTGACCCGTCGCCAGTTCAAGGCGACCCGTCGCCAGTTCAAGGCGCGTAGAAAAACTCACGACGGGTCGAGCGAAACTCACGACGGGTCGAGCGAAACTCACGACGGGTCGAGCGAAACTCACGACGGGTCGGGCTGGGGCTCCCGCATCGGCGTCGCGTTGCGGGCCAGCAGCCACACCATCAGCGCCAGGGCGGCCAGCTGGAGCGGCCAGCCCATCGCGATCTTGGCGATGCCGAGGGCCGCGATCGCGGCGTCCTTGTCCATCGACCCGCTGCGTCCGGCCAGGTAGAACGGCGACTGGACGACGACGCGCAGGATGCACGGCGCGACGAGCACCCAGGTGAGGCGGCTGCAGAGCTTGACGATCTGGGGGTCCTGGCGCCAGGCCGTCGGATCACCGGTCACGCTGCCGACCATGAACCCCATCAGGGGCCAGCGGGTCAGGCACGACAGGGAGAGCACGACGGCGTAGCCGGCGTTGTAGAGCAGGCCCGGCAGGAAGTAGGCCAGCGCCTGGTCATTCGCGTCGCCGCCGGCCCGCGCCGCACGCAACGCGAAGAGGGCGCCGATGCCGATCCCGACCAGGGCATTGACCACGAACTGGATCGAGGAGCGCTGCACCAGGCGCACCACCAGCGCGACCAGTGCCGCACCGACACTCACCCCCAGCGCGAGCTGGAGGTTCTTCGTGGAGAGGAACACGGCCGTGAACAGGATCGTGGGCACGGCGGCCTCGACCATGCCGCGTCGGCCACCGAGGGCGGTCGACAGCTGCCTGCGCACCAGCGCCTCGACGGTCTCGGTCGTGGGCCGGGAGGCCTGGCCCTCCGGCGCTGCGGGCTCGCTGTCGTTCACGGCGCCAGTTCGTATCGCGGGTTGTACATGACGCGGGTGCGCTCCTGGAGTCCGATGCGACCCTCGACGGTGACGGATCGGCCGGGGTCGATGCCGGTGATCCGGCGACGGCCCAGCCAGACGAGCGTGATCACGCCGGTGCCGTCGTACAGCTCGGCCTCGAGGGCGGGGACTCCGCCACGGGGTCGCAGGGTGACCGTGCGCAGGGTGCCGGTGAGCCGGATCCGCTCGCGGTCCGGCGCGTTCTCGATCGTGGTCAGGCCGGACGTGGCGACGCTCTCACGCAGGTCACGGGCGTGCTGGTCCGTGCTGTTCGCCCAGCTGCTGATCGCGCGCCGGAGTCGGCTGCGCTCCTTGCCTTCGGCCATGGGAACAGGCTACTGACTCAACCGACCCGGCGTGCCTGCGGAGGCACCACGATCGGCAGTTGGTCACCCGGAGCCATCGGCCCGTCACCGCGGCGTACGACGAGCGAGGCCACGGCGGCCTCCCACGCGCCCGCCAGCTGGCCGTTGACCGCCGGGGTGCCGAGATACGTTGCGCGGAGGAACCAGCGGGGCCCGTTGAAGCCCACGACCCGCGAGGGCTGCTGGCTGGTGGTGCCGTCGGACGCGCGGACGCTGCGCCGGCACACCAGCTCGGTGCCGTGCGGGCCCTCCTGCTCGGTGGCGGTGCCGCCCTGACGCGCGGTCTCGGAGGCGATCTGGCGGCGTACGTCGGTCCACAGGTCGCCGTTGCGCGGAGCCGCGAAGGCCCGCACCTCGACGGCGCCGGTGGGCCCGGCGATCAGCACGCTCTGGACCTCGCCCGAGGCCTCCTCGACCTGGAGCCGGAGCTCGAGGCCCTCCGCGGGGGCGACCAGCATGCCGCCGAGGTCAATGCGGTCGACCCCGTCGTTCTCGACGTCGACCTCACTGATGTCACGCGGCGCGCCCGCCGGGTCAGGGGTCTCCGCGTCGGCCGTGGCGTCCGCGTTCTCGTCAGCGGTCGCGTCAGACTTCTCGTCGACGTCCGCTCCGACCTCGGTGCCCGACTCCGCAGCCTTCTCCTCGGCTGCGGGCGACTCCTCGGTCGTGCGGGACTTGCGTCCGAACTTCACTGGGCACTCCTCTGTGCGTCTGCGGTGGCGAAACCACCCGTGGAACCGTAGCCCCCCGCTCCACGCGCCGTGTCATCGAGCGTCTCCGACTCGATGAAGTCGGCGCGCTCGAAGCGCTGCAGCACCAGCTGGGCGATGCGGTCGCCACGGTGCAGCGTGACGGCCTCGTGGGGGTCGAGATTGATCAGCATCACCTTGATCTCGCCTCGATAGCCCGCGTCGATGGTGCCGGGGGCGTTCACGACCGACAGGCCGTGGCGCGCCGCGAGACCGGAACGGGGATGGACCAGTCCGACGTACCCGTCGGGCAGGGCGAGCGCGATCCCGGTCGGGACCATCGCCCGCTCCCCCGGCGCCAGGGTCACCTCGACGGTGGTCATCAGGTCGGCGCCGGCGTCGCCGTCGTGGGCGTAGGACGGTAAGGGAAGGTCCTGGTCGAGACGCATGATGCGGACCGGGACCGGTGCAACTGACATGTGACCGACCCTACCTGCGTGTCATGGGCACCGGGATGAAAGGCTGGTCCTCGTGCAGTACGTCGAACAGCTCACCGTGTCGCTGCGCTGGTGGGTGCAGGGAACCATGCTCGTGGCGACCCTCTGGTTCGCGATCGCGGTGGCGATCCCCTCCATCCTGGCGGCCGCCCTGATCAGCTTGGGGGCGCTGGCGCTCATGGCCACGTGCCTGCTGATGTACGGCGCCGCGCGCATCGTCGTCGGCGACGGCCAGCTGCGCGCCGGGCGAGCCCGGATCGACCTCTCGTACGTCGGTGCGGCCGAGGCGCTCGACGCCGAGGGGACCAGACGCGTGGCCGGCGTGGACGCCGATGCCCGCGCCTACCTGCTGTTGCGGCCCTACCTGAAGCGTTCCGTGCGGATCGAGATCACCGACCCCTCGGACCCCACGCCGTACTGGCTGGTCTGCACGCGTCACCCCGACCGACTGGTCGCCGCGCTGGCCGCGGTCACGACACCGTAGGCCTTTGCTCCAGGCATCTCGTCCAGACGAGATGCTCCAAGGGGTGCCGGATCAGCTCGCGGGGCATCCGCGCCCGATCCGGCAAGGCGGACGAGCGAAGGCGGGACGGAGTCCCGTCGAGTCGAGGACAACGCCGCCGGTCGGAATGCGGGGCACCGTGAGCCCGGCAGGTCCCCTCCAGGCATCTCGTCTAGGGTGAGGACGCATTCCAACCCCCAGGAGGATCTGATGGCATCCGGCTCCAAGGCATGGTCGGCACTCTCCCTCGGCGCCGCGCTCGGTAGCGCGGCGATCGCCAAGAAGGCGCTCAACGGCGGCTGGAAGGCAGCGACGGGAAAGACTCCCCCGGCCAATCCGGCGGACCCCGACGTGGACCTGTGGGAGGCCGTGATGTGGGCGGCCGTGAGCGGTACGGCGGTCGCCATCGTCAAGATGCTGGCCACCCGCAAGGCCGCGAACTACTTCACCAAGTCGACCGGCCACCTGCCGCCCGGCCTCGAGGCCGACGGCAAGGCGTCGTCCTCGCGCAGCTCCGACGCGGGCGACGTCCTGGCGTCAGGCATCAACGACTGACCGGTCCTCCGGCCAACGACAAGAGCCGCAACCCCGCGTCGGGGTTGCGGCTCTTCGTGTGTCGGGGCTGTCGCCTACGCGCAGTCCTTGCAGATCAGCTTCTTGGCATCGGCCAGCTGGCTGCGGTGATGCACGAGGAAACAGCTCATGCAGGTGAACTCGTCATCCTGACGGGGCTTGACCTCGACGGCCAGCTCTTCGTGGGACAGGTCTGCTCCGGGCAGCTCGAAGGACTCTGCCGCCTCGGCCTCGTCCTCGTCGACCTTGCCGGAGTTCTTGTCGTGGCGTCGGGCCTTGAGCTCTTCAATGCTCTGTTCGCCCTGGTCTTCTTCGTTCTTGCGGGGTGCGTCGTAATCGGTCGCCATCAACTTCTCCAGTCAATCAACTGCGGTCGCGTCGTCGTCTGTTCGCGCGAGTCCCGGCGCCAGATTGTGCACCATCAACCGGGAACATGCACGCGCATTCCACACGATGTCTCGGCTGCAACGATCACCGGGGTCCACCTATTCCCGATCGAGGGCCAGGAACCCGCACGAAACCACGGCCTCCCGGAACTCCTCGAAGCCGTGCGCAGGGGCACACAGGAGGGCCTCCTTGCCGTCCCGACCGACCGTCACCTCGGTCCGGGCACCGGCCTCACGGGCGATCAGTGCGCCCGCGGCGTAGTCCCACTCGGCGACACCTTCCTCGACGTACGCATCGGCGGATCCGGAGGCCACGTGGCAGAGGTCGAGGGCACAGGAACCCATGCGTCGGATGTCGCGCACCAGGGGCAGCAGCTTCGCGACCGCCGCGGCCTGCACCCTCCGGGTCCCGGCCTGGTAGTTGAAACCGGTCAGCACCAGGCGCTCGGCCAGCGGCGCCGGGCCACGCACCCGGAGGCGTACGCCGTCACGCCAGGCCCCGCCCCCGAGGGAGGCGAAGCACTCCTCACCGGTGGCGGCGTTGACCACGACACCGGCCACCACCCGGCCGTCCTGCTCGGCGGCGATCGAGACGGCGTACTGCGGGAGGCCGTAGAGGAAGTTCACCGTGCCGTCGATCGGGTCGACGATCCACCGGACCCCGGTCTCACCGCCGGCTCCGCCGCCCTCCTCGCCGAGGAACGCGTCCCCCGGCCGCGCGGCCAGCAGCCGCTCGCGGACCAGCGCCTCGCAGTCGCGGTCGACCTGGGTGACCACGTCGACGGCGCTCGACTTGGTGGCGGCGACCGAGACCCCACCGGCCCGCTGCGAGGCGACGAACGCGGCCGCTTCGCCGGCCACCTCACGGGCCAGGTTCAGCAGGTCGGTGTTCAATCGAGGCCGCCGAGGGCGGGCACGGGCCCGCGGGCGTTGGCGCAGCAACCGGCCGCGCAGACGTCCCAGCACGCCGGGAGGCTGCCCTCCGCGGCACGGATGACGTCCTCCCCGCGCTCGGCGGCCGCGCGCTCGAGCAGGAGGTCACGGACCATCGCCACGAACCGCGGGTCGATCCCGGCGGTGGCGGCGCGCACGAAGCTGAGCCCGAGCTTCTCGGCGGTCGCGGCCGCCTCGGTGTCGAGGTCGTAGACGACCTCCATGTGGTCGGAGACGAACCCGATCGGCACCACCACCACGGGCACCGACCCCTTGGCCGCCAGACGCGCGAGATGGTCGTTGACGTCGGGCTCCAGCCACGGGACGTGCGGAGCGCCGGAGCGCGAGCAATAGACCAGCTCGTGGGCGTGGCGATGGCCCGTCTCCAGGCGCACCCTCTCGACGATCTCCTGCATGACGCTGCGGTGCTGGGCGACGTACGCCCCGCCCTGGGGTCCGCTGGCGTCGTCCATGGCGATCGGGATGGAGTGCGTGACGAAGACCAGGTGGGCATCCTCGCGCTCGGTGTCGCGCAGCTCGGCCAATGCGGCCAGGGTGCTGTCGACCATCGAGGTGAGGAAGCCCGGGTGATTGAAGTAGTGGCGCAACCGGTCGAGTCGCGGCGCGCCCTCGACCGCGGCACTGGCCTCGGCCAGGTTCTCGCGGTATTGGCGACAGCCGCTGTACGACGAGTAGGCTGAGGTGACCAGGCAGGCGGCCCGGGTGATGCCGTCGGCGGCCATCTGTGCGAGTGCGTCGGTCAGGTAGGGGTCCCAGTTGCGGTTCCCCCAGTAGACCGGGAGGTCGAGGCCGGCCCCGGCGAAGTCTTCACGGATGGCGGCCAGCAGCTCGCGGTTCTGGTCGTTGATCGGCGAGCGGCCGCCGAACCCGAAGTAGTGCTCGCCCACCTCGACCAGGCGCTCGCGCGGGATGCCGCGGCCCCGGGTCACGTTCTCGAGGAAGGGCACGACGTCCTCTGGCTTCTCGGGTCCGCCGAAGGAGACCAGCAGCAACGCGTCGTACGGACCGGGATCGGAGTGCATGCAGACCATCCTAGGAACCACCTGCACACCCGCCCCGACCGACCGCGCGAACCGTGCGTTCTTGATGCGCGAACCGCGGATCATTGACGTCCGAGCCGTGGATCCTTGACGTCGCTGCATCAAGGATCCACGGCTCGGGGCGCAACAATCCACGGTTGGCGTCAGCCCGCCGGCAGCAGGCAACCCTCCCTCGCCAGGTCGAGCGAGTTGTCGTCGGCCAGGCAGGTGTAGAACCACGAGGTCTGCTGTGCGTAGGCAGCGCCCTTCTCGACGGTGACGTTGCCCTCCTCGTCAACCTCGCACGGGTTGTTCATCGTGCACTTCTCGCCGTCCTCGTTGCCGGTGTTGTTGGCAGCGACGACCTCGTGGGTCTCGGTGTCGACCACCGGCGACCCGGAGGTGCCGCCGATCGTCTCGCAGCCGGGCTGGCGGTACTTCACGGAGTCCTCCATGGTCCAGTCCGCTTCCTTGAGCTGCGGGATGGTGGAGTCCACCGAGCAGTCGTAGACCTTCTGCCAGTAGCCGGAGACGACCGCGATCGGCGTGCCGTCGGCCGGCGACTCCTTGGCCAGGGTGAGCGGCGTGAAGCCGTCGAACTCGTCGGCCAGCTCCTGGTAGGTCTTGTCCAGCCGGTAGAGCGACACGTCGGTCTTGGTCATCGTGGAGTAGAGGACGTCGGTCGCGCTGACGTCACCGGCCTCGTTGCCCTCCGTGTCGAGCAGCGTGAAGGTGCGGTTCGACGGCTGGTCGACGATGACCTCGCCGGCCTCGGGCATGCCGCCCTCGTAGCAGTGGCCGTTGGTCAGGCCCAGGGCCTTGTCCGTCGGCTCCGAGTCGTCGAAGCGGACCACCGAGGCCGAGCAGTTGTCGAGCGCGGCGATGCCGGTGAAGTCGACGCCCTCGGCCGGCGGGTCAGTCGGATCCGTCGGGTCGGTGGGATCCGTCGGGTCCGTGTCACCGCCACCCTCACAGGTGGGCTCGTCGGACTGGGCCGGTACGTCGACCGCGTCCCACGCCGCCTTGACCGCGTCGAACTCGGTGCAGCTGTCCGGGTAGAGGTTCTTCGCCGCGGTCAGCGTCCAGGTGCGGTACTTCAGGTACGAGCTGTCCGAGGTCTTCAGCAGCATCGCGTTGTAGACGATCTTGCCGGCCTTCTCGATGCCGATCCCGCTCACGTCGGAGTCGTTGCAGGTCGGGCTCTCCGGACCCTCGGCGGGCTTGTTGCCCTGCGACAGCAGGTAGAACCAGTGGTTGCCCGGTCCGGCGGTTGCGTGCACCTCACCGTTGGGGATGTCGTCGGTGTAGCAGTTCGGGTCACCGCTGACCTGCGACGGGTCGTACATGTTGCGGATCGGGCCCGACCCGACGAGGTCGATCTCCTCGCCGACCAGGAAGTCCGGCTCGTCGAACTCCTCCGGCTGCGCTGCGTAGGCCTCGGTCAGTGCGCCGAAGACGTCACCGATGAACTCCTGCGTGCCGTTTCCGGAGATGCCACCGGGCGTGTGGTCGTCGATGCCGTGGCCGAGCTCGTGCGCCATGACGTCGATGGAGGAGATCCAGTCCCCTGCCTGGTTGTGCCCGATCTGCACCTGGGTGCCGTCGTAGTAGGCGTTGAGGTCGTCGAGGCCGACGCGGATCGGCAGGAAGCCGCCCTCGCCGTCCATGCCGTCGCGGCCGAGCCACTCCTCGAGCATCTTGTTCTGGGTCTGCGCCGCGAAGAGCGCGTCGACGCAGCCGGTCTCCTTGTTGGTGGCGTCGCCGTCACCCCAGGCGTCGTCGGGACCGGTGAAGGTCTTCTCCGTCGCTGCGTCCTGGCAGGCGAGGTCAGTGACCGCGGGGTCGGTCATCTCGAAGGCTCCGTCGGAGCCGGACGTGTCCAACGCGAGCGGCGACGGGCCGTTGTAGGCGCCCGTGCCCTCACCTGCGACGACGTGCTCGGTGCTGTCGATGAACTTTCCGGTCAGCGCGTCGACGTACACCGTCTGTCGCGAGGGTGCACCCGACTTCGTGCCGGCCACGGTGGTCGACCACGCGAGGCGGGGCGTCCTGCCCAGTGCGTGCACGACCAGGGTCGGCGCCGAGTCGGAGGCGACCTTCGAGAGTCGGGCCTTGGCGGTGTCGAGGGCGGAGCTGGAGCTGACCTTCGGCTGTACCGCAAGGCTCGAGATCTTGCGGTCCTGCGCGACGGACGTGCCCTGCACGTTGCCCTGGAGGTCGGTCATCACGACGAAGTCGCCGCCGACGACCGGCAGCCCCTTGTAGGTGCGCTCGTAGGGGACGTACTGCGTCTTGCCGGACCGGATCACGGTGCCGGCGTCGAACTTGTCCGACGCTCCCGCGTGCAGCGCTGCGGGTGCTCCCTTGACGAACTGGCTGGCGCCGCTGGCAGCCATGGCACGCGGCGTGGGATCGGCCTTCTGGTCCGACGAGGACGAGGCGCTGGCCCCTGCGATCGCGAGGCTCGACAGGCTGAGCGCCGCGACCACGGAGAGCGTCGTCGTCATCGCCACCTTGCGGATGGAGGATGCGGACACGACCATATTTGTTCCCTTCGGATGGGGTGTGGTGCACGACATCTTGTGGCGGCACCCACCACGAGGGGAACGATCTCCGGCTGGCCGAGAAGCGCCATGGCCGCGATCAGTCAGTGTCGAGGGAGGGTCAGACGAGGCCTCGGCGTACGGCCTGCACGCCGGCCTGGAAGCGTGACTCGATGCCGAGCTGCTCGAAGAGCAGGCGGGTCTTGCGGGTGAAGGTGCGTGGCGCGACGCCGAGCTGGCGGGCGATGGCCTGGTCGGTGAGCCCGTCGGCGAAGAGTCGCAGCATCAGCCGCTGCTCGTCGTCGAGGTCTGGCCCGTTCGTGCGGACCGGCCGGCCGATCGTGGCCTCCATCGGCGTCGCCTCGGCCCAGCAGAACTCGAACATGCGGGTGAGCAGCTGCACGTAGGCACTGCCGCGTACGACGACCGCACCGGAACGCCCCTCGGCCCACTTCATCGAGCACACCGCGGTCACGCCGTCGGCCAGCACCATGCGGAAGGGCAGGGTGTCGCGGATCCGCACCTGGGCACCGGCCTCGGTCAGCTGCTCGAGGTAGCGAAGGGTCGGCAGGCTGCGCACCGCGCTGGTGAGGTAGATCGTGCGCACCTCGACCCCACGCTCGAGCACCGCGAGGTCCTGGGGCAGGGCCGCGTCGATCGCCTCCTGGGGCAGGGCGCCCCCCCGAGTGCGCGGTGAGGAGCTGGTGCTGCAACGAGTCGCCGAGCTCGGCCAGGAAGGCACGCGCGGTCTCGTTGCCCTCGAGGACGGTGTTCATCGCGTCGTCGTCGACCACCACACGCAGCGCGGGCAGCAGCGCGGCCATCGACTCGATGTCGGCGGCCAGCCGGCTCGCCGTCTCCGACCAGTCGGCCACCGAGCGGCCGTGGTCCTGGAGCACCTGCTCGGCGGCGCGCATCGGGTCGACGACGGTCCAGCGTTCACCGGCGGTGCCTCGCACCAGGCCGAGCTGCACCAGCTCCTCGCGCGCGGCCGCCAGGGCCTCGGGCGTCACGCCCAGCGTCTCGGTCATGCGGTCGTCGGACCAGTCGCCGTTCTGTCGGGCAAGTCGGTAGAGGCTGATCGCGAGGTCGTGGGCTGAGTCGGGCACGAGGAACACCTTTGCGGGTTCCCCCCGGCGTTGTCGAGCGCACCGGGAGCCCCGACCGTGCGTCTGTGTTGGACTCGGTCAACGACATGGCCAATCATGGCCGTGGCCACGATCGGCCACCGTGGAGGCGTAGCCCGAGCCGTCCGTCAAGGGTGATCCTTCGGGCACCGCCCGTCCCACCATTTGGACTTCAAGGGGTTTCCAGCATGCGCGCGTCCCGGCTCATCACGCCGCTCGTCTCCGTCGCCGTCACCACGGCAGCACTCTGTGTCATCAGCTCCCCGCCCTCCGTCGCCAGCCTCGCCTGGGCCGACGATCCGTGCGAGACAAACGGCGGCCAGGTCGCCGTCGCGCCCGACATGTCCGCGGCCCCCTCGGTCGAGCATCCGATGGCGTACGTCGCCTGCGCCGACGGAGCCCTGCTTTACCACGGCGCCTACGGCCGCGGCACGAACGAGCGGATCCCCGGCATCGAGGCCGACACCTTCGTCGACGTGGTCTCCGCGCCCGGGCACAGCATGTACGCCGTGACCAGCTACGGCCGGATCACCACGGTCGGCGCCGACGCCGAGTTCTACGGCGACATCTACCCCACCGCAGGTGTGGTCGCCGTCGAGGTGACCGAGTCCGGTGAGGGCTACTGGATCGTGACCCGCAACGGCGAGGTCTTCGGCTTCGGCGACGCCGCCGACATGGGTCCGGCAGAGGACACGGTCGTCGACGCGCCCATCGTGGCCTTCACCGCCGACGGGTCCGGTGGCGGCTGGGTCGTCACGGCGGCCGGCCAGGTGGTGCCCCTCAACGGCGCCACCGACCACGGGTCCGTGCGCAGCCGCGTGGCCGCCGACGACCGGGTGGTCGGCATCGTCTCCGACCGACGGTCCGGCGGATTCTGGGTGGTCACCCGCGAAGGACGCGTCATCGAGACCGGCGGCGCCCCCGCCGAGACCGAGCAGGCCACCTGCCAGGACAACCCCGGTGGCCAGCCGCCGTTCAGTGGCGCGGTCGGCGACTACCACCCCGACGCATCGGCCCGCCTGTGGATCTACAGCGTCAACGGCGGCATCTGCGGGTTCAACCCCGGGGAGTGACGCCCCGGCTTGTGGCGCCGGTGACGCCGGGTGACGCCACCAGCCGAACCACCCTCAGCGCGTGGCGTCGAGGAACGCCTCCGGCCCGCCGACGAACGGCAGCCCGAACGTGGTCCGCGACATGTCGAGGGTCAGCTCGTTGCCCGCCGGCGGCAGGATCGTGTAGTCCAGCTCGGACTGCATGACCACGACACCGACACGGTGCCCCGGCGCGAAGACGTAGTCGTTGGCCTGCAGCGTCACGTCCATCGCATAGGCCTGGCCGGGCCTGACCCTCAGGGTCCGGTCGATGCGCCGCCGGTTCTGCGGGTCGCGCCACCCCTCGGAGATGACCCGCGCGACACTGCCGTCGGGAGCGATGTCGACGACACCCACGGTCACGTTGGCGGCGCCCTGCCCGAGGCTGAACCGCAGTTCGGCCGTGGGCGTGCCGCTCAGGTGCAGCGAGCCGGTGAGCGGTGCACTGGTGAAGACCAGGCCGTGCTCACTCGACCCGGACTCGACGAGGTCCTCGACGGTCTGGGTCGGGATGTCGGAGAACGTGGCGTACGACGAGCGCCCGTGGCCGCGCACGGTCGACAGGTCGCCGGTGGCGTCGTCACCTGGTGCCGAGCCACGCAGCACGACGTCGCCAGATCCGGGCACCGGCCAGTCGGCGTACGTCACGTCGTTGCCGTCCTCACGCTCGATGATCGCGTGGGGCGCGGTCTCGGCATCGTTGTCGACGTCGAAGAGGAAGTGGGTGAACCACTTGTTGAGGTCGGTGGCCGGTGCCGCTCCCCCATGACCGCCCTGATGCCAGTAGATCCGGTGCGGCACGCGGCGCGACACCGCGGCGTACCACTCGGCGGCCTGCCGGGTCTTGACGTTGTTGTCCTGCAACCCGTGCACGACGAACACGGCGGCGCGCACCTTGCGGGCGTCCTTCAGGTAGTTGCGCTTGCTCCAGAACGAGCTGTGGTCGCCGGTCGTGCGGTCCTGGTCGCGGGCGATCTGCGCCCGCACGGGCTTGCAGATCTCGCGGTCGGCACGGGTGTAGACGTAGTCGAAGAGGACGTCCTCGTCCTCGCCCTGGTAGCCACCGGGAGCGACCACGGCACCGTCGGCGCGGTAGTAGTCGTACCAGTTGTCGATGGCCGAGACCGGCACGATCGCCTTGAGGTTGGGTACGCCGGTGCTCGCGACCGCGTTGGGCAGCGTGCCGTTGTACGAGGTGCCCATCATGCCGACCTGCGTCGTCGTCCAGTCGGCGCGCAGCGGTGCGCCGTCGGCGTCGACGGCGCGGGCCCGGCCGCCCACCCAGTCGATGACGGCCTTGACCGCGGCAGTCTCCTCGGGGCCGCCGATCGTGGGGCAGCCCTCGGACTCGCCGGTGCCGACGGACTCGACGTGCATGACCGCGAAGCCGCGAGGGACCCAGGTGTTGACCATGCTGTTGCTGATGATCGAGGGCCCGACGTCGGAGCGACGTACCCAGTCCCGGTCAGGCCGGCCGGGCTTGCCCGGCTCCCACAGCTCGTGGTGGACGTCGTGGTTGACCACGTCGTTGCCGCCTGCGTAGTAGGGGCTCGCCTCCATCAGCACCGGGAGCTTGACGCCCTCCTCGGTCTCGGCCGGCCTCGTGATGTCGAAGTGGATGCGGTCCGGGGCGCCGTCGCCGTCCGAGTCGACGTCGGCGATCGCCCACCCTTCCTCGCGGATCCAGCTCGCGGAGTCGGTGTAGACCGGCTGCGCCTGGCCGTCGACGAAGACCGGGTGCTGCACACCGTCGTCGACGGCACCGGCCGTGGGTTGGGGCCCTGCCGTGACGGCGAGGGCGAGGGCGACGGCGGTGCCGCCGGCCAGGAGGGAGAACGTCTGGCGTTGCATGGTGGGTCCTGTCCCGAGAGAGATGGCGTGGATCACACGGCCTTCCGCAGGCTAGAGCTGAAAAACCGGGAGCCGCAAGGGCACCTCGTCTGACAGGCTGCGCAGTGACGTCCCACCCCCGTGAGCCCGAAGGACCAACCGGTGCTGTCCTCCTACCGCCGCGTGCTGGCCACCCCCGGCGCCTGGCAGTTCAGCCTGAGCGGGTTCGTCGGCAGGCTCCCGATCTCGATGGGCAGCCTCGGCATCGTGCTGCTCATCTCGGCGAGCACGGGCTCCTACGGGTTGGCCGGTACGGTCGCCTCGGCGTACCTCTTCTCCAACGCGGTCTTCGCGATCCTGCAGGGGCGCCTCGTCGATCGCTTCGGCCAGCACGTCGTGCTGCCGGTGGCGCAGACACTCTTCACCGTCGCCCTGTCCCTGATGATCTGGGCGGTCGAGGCCGACGCGAGCCGATTGGTCGTGCACGCCCTGGCCGTGGTCGCCGGGGGTGCGCTCCCGCAGGTCGGCGCCTGCGTCCGGGCCCGGTGGTCGCACGTGCTCCCCGACGGCCGCTCGGTGCAGACCGCCTACGCACTCGAGGGTGTGGTCGACGAGGCACTCTTCGTCACCGGACCCACCGCCGTGACGTTCCTGGCCACGGCCTGGGACCCGGTGGCCGGACTGGTCACCGCGATGACGTGCGGCCTGGCCGGCACCCTGGCCCTGGCCGCACAACGCCGTACCCAGCCACCGTCGCGGGCACACCACGCGAGCAGTGGCGACCGGCCGCCGATGCCCTGGCGCACCGTGATCCCGCTGGCCGTCGTGTGCGTGGCCCTGGGCGTCGTCTTCGGCTCCGTCGAGGTGATCACCGTGGCGTTCTCCGACGAACACGGCGCGAAGCAGTGGGCCGGACCCCTGCTCGGGTTGTGGGCACTGGGCAGCCTGGTCGCCGGGCTGGCCAGCGGCGCGGTCAACTGGCGCACTCCCCCGGACGCCCGGGCCCGCTGGGGCGTGCTCGCGCTCGGGCTCACGATGGTGCCGCTGGCCTTCGTCGGGTCGATGGCCGTGATGGGCGGCTTCCTGCTGCTCGGCGGCATGGCGATCGCACCGACCCTGATCGCCACCCTCTCGGCCACCGAACGCGCCGTTCCGTCCAGTCGCCTCACGGAGGGAATGGCGATCCTGCACACCGGCCTCGGCGTCGGGGTCGCGCCCGGCGCGGCACTCGCCGGCCTGCTGATCGACGCGCACGGCGCCTCGCCGGCGTACGTGGTCCCGGCCGCGGCCGGTCTGCTCGGTGCCGCGGCGGCGTGGAGTGCGCGGGCACCAGTAACCTCCTCGCCATGACGCAATGGCGCAACTGGTCAGGCCTGGAGTCCTCCGACCCCACGGACGTCGTGACACCGGCCTCGGTGGCCGAGGTGGCAGCGGCGGTGACCGACGCCGCCGAGCGCGGCACCACGGTGAAGATGGTCGGCACCGGCCACAGCTTCACGGGCATCGCCGCACCCGAGGGCGTCAAGCTGAGTCCCGCCGCGTTGAGCGGGATCCTCGCCGTCGACCGTGACGCGATGACGGTCACCGCCCTCGCCGGCACGCCCCTGCACGTGTTGAACGACGAGCTGGCCCGCCTCGGACTGTCGTTGCACAACATGGGCGACATCGCCGAGCAGACCCTGGCCGGCGCCACCAGCACCGGCACGCACGGCACCGGTGGCACCAAGGCGTCGTTGTCGGCGCAAGTCTCCGGCCTCGAGATGGTGGTCGGCGACGGCACGCTCGTGCGCGCCTCCCGTGACGAGAACCCCGACGTGTTCGCTGCTGCCCGGCTGGGCCTGGGCGCACTCGGCGTGCTCACCTCGCTGACCTTCGACGTCGAGCCGCTCGGTGTGCTCGAGGCCCATGAGCAGCCGATGCTGTGGGACGAGGCGCTGGCTCGGTACGACGAGTTCGTCGACGCCAACCACCACTGCGACATGTACTGGTTCCCGCACACCGACCGCATGCAGGTCAAGGTCAACAACCGCCTCGACCTCGAGCCCGACGAGGCCGAGCCGCTGTCCCGCTTCCGGGCCTGGCTCGACGACGACTTCCTGTCCAACACCGCCTTCGCCGGGGTGAACGCCCTCGGCAACCGGGCGCCGGGCCTGGTGCCCCGGCTCAACGAGCTCTCCGGACGACTCCTGTCGGAACGCACCTACAGCGACGTCCCGCACCGCGTCTTCACCTCACCGCGCCGCGTGGTGTTCCGCGAGATGGAGTACGCCCTCCCCCGCGAGACCGGACTGGCCGCGCTGAGGGAGGTGCGTCGGCTGATCGACGCCTCCGACTGGCGGATCAGCTTCCCGGTCGAGGTGCGGATGACACCGTCCGACGACCTCACCCTCGGCACGTCGTCGGGCCGCGACTCGATCTATCTCGCCTTCCACGTCAACCGCCGTACCGACCACACGGCGTACTTCGGCGGCGTCGAGGAGATCCTGCGCGCCCACGACGGGCGGCCGCACTGGGGCAAGGTGCACACGCGTACGGCGGACGACCTGGCGCCGGCGTACCCGCGCTGGCAGGAGTTCCTCGACCTGCGCGACCGGCTCGACCCCGACCGGCTCTTCACCAACACCTACCTGCGTCGCGTCCTCGGCGACTGAGACTCGCCCCGCCCGCCGCGAGTAACGCGGGGTTACGGTCGCTCCACACGCGTCGTGACGCGGGTGAACCGTCGACACCACCGCACAAGTGCCGCCGTACGACGGACGCGGCGACCCATTCAGACGCTCGCTGAACCGCGCGGCATCGGGGCCTGCCAGTTGCGTCGCAGCGCGACCAGCCGCCAGACCAGGCAGAGCAGGCCGCCCGTCGATGCCACCAGCCAGATCGGCTGGTCGTACTGGTGGAGCACGGCCGCCACCGCCGCCCCGGCCAGGGCGGGCGTGGCGTAGAGCTCGCCCCGGAAGACGACCGGCACGCGACCGGCGAGCACGTCGCGGGCCATGCCGCCGCCGATGCCGGTGACCATGCCCATCAGGGCCGCCGGCGCCGGTCCGAGGCCGTGCTCCATGGCCTTGATCGTGCCCGTCACGCAGAACAGCGACAGGCCGAAGGCGTCGAAGACGTTGACGTAGGGCTCCATGCGGCCCAGCGCCGGGTGCTGCACGAACGTGATCAGCCCGGCGGCCACCGGCACGGTCAGGTAACGCCAGTCGGCCAGTGCCGCCGGTGGGGTCGCGTCGATCAGGACGTCACGCAGGAAGCCGCCGCCGAGCCCCGTCGTGCCGGCCAGCACGAGCACGCCGAACAGGTCGAGCTGCTTGCGTACGGCGACCAGGGCTCCCGAGATCGCGAAGACGAAGATGCCGATCAGGTCGAAGGTGACCAGCAACGGCATGGAGGACATGAGCGGAGTTTAGAGGGTTCGCGGCCGCAGGCATTGCCCCATCCGCGAGCGCTCTTCATGGCGCTTCCCGGCGACGGATCACAGGGCGCGCCGCCTGCGCTGCGACCCGGCGCCACGCCGCTGGCGTAGGCTCGGCGCGACACCGGAGACGAACGGGACGAGACGACAAGGATCAGCAATGGTGCAGCTCACGCTCGCAGGATTGAGCGGGGACAAGAAGCGCCTGCTGCTGGTCAGCGACTCGGGCGAGGAATACTCCCTCGTCATCGACAACAACCTCCGGGCCGCCCTGCGCGGCGAGCACGCACGACTCGGCCAGTTGGAGATTCAGATGGAAAGCACGCTCCGCCCCCGCGACATCCAGGCCCGCATCCGCGCCGGGGAGTCGCCTGAGTCGGTTGCCCAGGCAGCGCACACCACTGTCGAGAAGATCCTGCCGTTCGCCAACCCGGTGCTCGCCGAACGCGCCCACGTCGCCGAGCGTGCCCAGCGTGCGTCCGTACGACGCAAGGCCGGCGACCAGGGCGCCCGCACCCTGGGCCAGGCCGTGGCCGCCCAGCTCAGCCCGATGGGCCTCTCGACCGAGGTCGTCGACTGGGACTCCTGGCGCCGCGAGGACGGCCGCTGGACCCTCACCGGCACCTACACCGCCGGCAAGCGCAAGGGCACCGCCCAGTTCACCTTCGACGCCCCCGGCAACTATGTCGTCGCGGAGAACGACGACGCACGCTGGCTGGTCGGCGAGCCCACCTCCGCGGCACCCAAGGCCGCCCGCCGTGACGACCTGCAACAGGCCCGGAAGCGCCGGCTGTCCGCCGTACCCGAGGAAGAGCTGCCCCTCGGCGACGACGCGATCGAGCTGGCCAACGAGGCCACCGCGGTCGACCCCGACGAGTCCACCGTTGACCTGACCGAGACCGCCCAGCAGGTCCGTGACGTCGAGGCTGCGCCAGAGCCCGACGCCGAGCCCGAGGCGCAGGTCGACGTCGATGACCGCGAGGAACCCAGCCTCTCCCCGACGCCGGAGCCGCTGGCCGACGAGCCGGCTGCCCACGCTGCCCACACCAGGCACACCGAGCCGGTGGAGACCGCGGAGCCCGGCTCCGAGGAGTCTGCAGCACGGGAGGCGGAGGCCGAGCAGCCAGCGCCACGCAAGCCCCGCAAGAAGGGCCGGGCCTCGGTGCCGAGCTGGGACGAGATCATGTTCGGCGGCGGCAAGTCCGAATAGTTACCTCTGAGTAACATTCGCCACATCTCGGTCCGGACCATGTCCCTGTGGGGGATTTCGGGACTAGTCTCCCGCCATGTCGTATTTCGTGACCGGGTCCACCGGGTTCATCGGTCGATTCTTCGTCCAGGAGCTGCTCGACAACCGCGAGGGTGAGATCTTCGTGCTGTGCCGGGAGAGCTCGCTCCCCCGACTCCAGCGACTGATCAGCCGTTGGGGCAGCGATCGGGTCATACCGGTGATCGGTGACCTCGCCTCGCCCGACCTGGGCGTCGACCCCGAGTGGATCACGGCAAACACCGGCAAGGTCGAGCACTTCGTGCACCTCGCCGCGATCTACGACATGACCGCCGACGACGCGACCAACGACGCGATGAACGTCGACGGCACCCGCTATGCCCTCACCCTCGCCGAGACCCTGGGGGTCGGCTGCTTCCACCAGGTCTCGTCAGTCGCGGCCGCCGGCAGCTACCACGGCACGTTCGACGAGACCATGTTCGACGAGGGCCAGGCGCTGCCCTCGCCGTACCACCGCACGAAGTTCGAGTCCGAGAAGCTGGTCCGGGAGTCGAGCGTCCCCTGGCGGGTCTACCGTCCCGCGATCGTGGTCGGCCACTCCGAGACCGGCGCGATGGACAAGATCGACGGGCCCTACTACTTCTTCCCGTTGATGAAGCGGCTGCGCGACGTGATGCCGTCGTGGATTCCCATGCTGGGCGTCGACCTCGGCGACACCAACGTCGTGCCGGTGGACTACGTCGCCAAGGCGATGGACCACCTGGCCCACGTCCCGGGGCACGACCGGGAGGCCTTCCACCTGGTCAACCCCGAGCCGCAGCCGGTCGTCGAGATGATCAACACCTTCTGCTCCGCAGCCGGTGCGCCCCAGTTCGCCCAGCCGATCGGCCGGTCGGTGACCTCGCGCCCACTCGGTGCCCTGCCCCGGTCGCTGCGCCCGCTCAACCTGGCCAACTCCGCGATCCGCAGCGCTCCGGTCCAGGCCATGCTCAACCAGACCGTGGGCCGCCTGGGCATTCCCGCGGAGGTGCTCGCGCACAGCTCCTTCGAGGCGACCTTCGACTCCCGTCGCACCGAGCAGGCCCTGGCCGGGTCGGGCATCTCGGTGCCGACGCTCGAGTCCTACTCGCGACTGCTGTGGAACTACTGGGAGGAGAACCTCGACCAGACCACCGCCCGCGACGCCGACATCCGCAAGGCACTGGAGGGCAAGCACGTCGTGATCACGGGCGCCTCCTCCGGCATCGGGCAGGTCACCGCGCTCAAGGTGGCCCAGGCCGGCGGCATCCCGGTGCTGGTGGCCCGTGGCAAGGAGAAGCTCGAGGACCTCAAGATCACCATCGAGATGCGCGGTGGCACCGCCCACGTCTTCCCGTGCGACCTCTCCGACCTCGAGGCCATCGACGACCTGTGCGAACGCCTGAGCAGCCAGCTGCCGTCGGTCGACTTCCTGGTCAACAACGCCGGGCGCTCGATCCGCCGCTCGATCAAGCTGAGCCACGACCGGTTCCACGACTTCGAACGCACCATGCAGCTCAACTACTTCGGTGCGATCCGGCTGATCATGGGCCTGTTCCCGACGATGCGCGAGCAGAAGAGCTCCCACATCGTCAACATCAGCTCCATCGGCGTGCAGACCAGCCCGCCGCGGTTCTCCGCGTACGTCGCGTCGAAGGCCGCGCTCGACGCCTGGAGCAACGTGGTGTCCTCCGAGGTCGTCGGGGACGGCATCACGTTCACCAGCATCCACATGCCCCTGGTGAAGACGCCGATGATCGCGCCGACCAAGCTCTACGACAAGTTCCCGACCATCTCACCCGCCCAGGCCGCCGACGTGGTGATCAAGGCGCTCGTCGAGAAGCCGCATGAGCTGAACACCATGCTCGGCAACGCCGGGGCGGTGGCGCACACCGTCGCCCCGAAGGCGTCGTTCCGGTTGCTGAACATGGCCTACCACGTGTTCCCCGACTCGGCGGCCGCCCGCGGCACCGACGCCGAGGGTGGCAAGCGCGAGAGCGAGCAGGTCATGCTGGCCCGCCTGTTCAAGGGCATCCACTGGTAGGAGTGGTCAGCCGGTCTCGACCGGCCGCTCGGGGTCGGTGATCCAGCCGCTCCACGAGCCGGGGTAGAGAGCAGCTCGCACGCCGGCCAGCTCGAGGGCCAGTACGTCGTGGGCCGCGGTCACGCCCGACCCGCAGTACGCCGCCACCTCGGCACCAGGAACCGCACCGACCTCGGCGTAGACCTCACGGAGCTCATGGGGGTCGCGGAAGTGACCGTGGTCGTCGAGGTTGCGCTCGGTCGGCACGTTGACCGCGCCCGGGATGTGACCCGCCACCGGGTCGATCGGTTCCACCTCGCCCCGGAAGCGCTCGGGGGCACGGGCATCGACCAGCACGGAGACCGCCGGCACCTCGTCCGCGTCGACGACCGGCATCGCGTCCGGCGTACCGGCGAAGTCACCGGGGACCGGCCTGACCGGTCCGGTCCCGACCGCACCGCCGGCGGCCACCCAGGCCGGCCAGGCGCCGTCGAGCAGACGTACGTCGGGGTGTCCGTAGTGCCGCAGCAGCCACCAGGCGCGCGCCGCCGCGTGGCCGGACCAGTCGTCGTAGACCACGACGGGACGGTCGTTGCGCACCCCGGCCCGGCGCATCGCCTCGACGAACACGTCCGGTTCCGGCAGCGGGTGCCGACCGCCCTCGCCGGGCGGAGCGGCCAGGTCGAGGTCGAGGTCGACGTACGCCGCACCGGGGACGTGCCCGGCCTGGTGCTGCTCTCGTCCGGTCGGATCGCCGAGGCGGTGGCGGACGTCGAGCAGCGTGACCTCAGGCATGCGTGCCTGCAGTTCGGAGGCGGTGATCAGGGGGCCGGTCATGGCGTCCATCCTGCCGGTTCCCCGGTCGGCATGCCCACCGGGACGGCGTCCGTCCCGCGTGGCATCATTGCGCCCCGTGGCTGAACTTCACTTCTTCACCGGGACCATGGACTCGGGCAAGAGCACCTTGGCGCTCCAGACGAACCACAACCACGCGGCCAGGGGTCGGATCGGCCGGATCTTCACCACGCACGACCGCTCGGGCGAGGCATTGCTCTCCTCCCGACTGGGGCTCACCCACGAGGCGCTCGAGGTCACCCCGGAGTTCAGCTTCTGGAAGTACGTCGTCGACACGCTCACGCAGGGCGGCCGGATCGACTACCTGATCTGCGACGAGGCACAGTTCTACTCCCCCGAGCAGATCGAACAGCTCGCCAAGGTCGCCGACGAGCTCCAGATCGACGTGTTCGCCTTCGGCATCCTCACCGACTTCCGGTCCCGTCTCTTCCCCGGCAGCGCCCGACTGGTCGAGCTGGCCGACCGGATGAACGTGCTGCAGGTCGAGGCGCTGTGCTGGTGCGGCAAGCGCGCCACCCACAACGCCCGTACCGAGAACGGCGCGATGGTCACCGAGGGCGACGTCGTGGTCGTGGGCGACGTCGAGGCGGTCGACTCCACCGACACTGGTGGACCCGGGGCCGACGTGGCCTACGAGGTGCTCTGCCGCCAGCACCACCGACGCAAGCTCACCGCCGCCCGCGCCAAGGCCGTCTCGCTCGCCCCCGACCCCCTCCCCTTCGGCTGAGCGCGTAGGAATCCCCGGTGCACCGGGGAAACAGTTGCTCCCCACGGCAAATATGTCGTGGTAGGTGCAGGTTTCCCCGGTGCACCGGGGAAACCTGCAGCGGACGACCCCGGCCAACGAGCGGGGAATTCAGTCGATGATGATGGGGATGGTCATCTCGTCGGGGGTCAGCGAACCGTGCAGGCCGACCAGGGTGTTCTCGTAGGCGAAGTCGCGGGTGGAGACCACGGCCGCGTCGCCGCGGCAGGCCACCATCACGTCGCCGAGCCGGCTGCGCACCTGTGACTCGACGGAGCCGAACCAGCCCTTGGCGATCACCTCGTCGCGGGTCAGCACGTCGGCACGGTCGCCCAGCACGCCCTGCCACGTCGCCACGAGGTCGTCGACCGCGCCGGGCCGGCAGTAGAGGTGCCGGAACCGCGCCTCGCCTCCCATCAGGGCCAGGCCGTCACGGAGCTCGAGGTGTTCGTCGACGTCGACCCGTGCGGACATCGGGCTGTCGACCATGCCGTGGTCGGCGACCACCAGCAAGCGCACGGAGTCGGGCAGCGACTCGCGCATGTGCTCGGCCTCGGCATCGATCATGGCGAGCTGCTGGAGCCACGCGGTCGAGGCCACGCCGTGCTTGTGACCGGTCCAGTCGAGGTCGCCGTCGTACACGTAGGTCAGCGAGGGCGCCCGACCGGAGGCACCGACGACGGCCGCGATCCGCTCCCCCGCCTTGTCGGCGCCCAGGTATTCCGCGCCGCGGTGCGCGGCGCGGGTCAGGCCCGAACCGTCGAAGGCCCGCTTGTTCACCGACGCGACGTGTACGCCGGACGCGGCCAGCCGGGCGAACGCCGTCGGGTGCGGTTGCCACTCGACCGGGTCGACGTCCTGGTCCCAGAAGAGGTGGTTGAGCAGCTTGTCGGTGCCGGGGACCCGCGCGGTGAAGCCGACCAGTCCGTGCTGACCCGGCGTGAGACCGGTGCCGAGCGAGGTCAGTGAGGTGGCCGTCGTCGACGGGACGCCGGCGGTGCCCGGGGTGCCCGCGAGCTCGGCGAGGTACGGCGCCGCGTGGGCGTAGCGCTCGAGGAGACGCTGGCCGAGCCCGTCGATCAGGAACACCACGTAGCCGGCGGCGTCGGGGAGCTCGAGGTCGCTGGGACCGTCACCGTCGAGGGGCGTGCCCAACGCGCGGGCGACCGCCGGAACCACGTCGCCCAGCGAGCGCCGGGAGTACGCGGGCTCGACGAACCCGGAGGTCACGACGCAGGCGAGGCGTGCGTCGCCGCCGACAGTTCGGCGGCGAAGGCCAGCAGGGAGGTCACCGCGTCATGTCCCTCGGCGGCGGCCGAGACGCGCAGGGAGAAGTCGTCGGAGGCGAGCAACCCGGTGTAGCCGTGATCGGCCTCGCAGTCGGGGTCGGCGCACCCGGCCGGCTCGAGGTCGATGCGCCCGACGCCGCCCCAGCCCACGGTCACCACGGCCTCGGCGGCCGGCTGCGGCCCCGACGTGGGGTTCGCGACCATGCGGGTGACCACGACGGAGCGGACCGACGACAGCGCGATGGCCTCGGTGGAGGTCGACGTGTAGGGCTGCGGGAGCAGGTCGTCACCGGCGTGCTCGTCGGTGTGGGCCAGGATCAGCCGGCTCGGGGTGAGGACGACGACCGTGATGTGGCGGCGCACCTCGTCGCGCTCGATCGTCGGCTCGTGGTGCACGTAGAAGGAGACCACCTGCTCCCCGGCGACGGCCGCGTTGACCCCGTCGGCGACCACTTCGGGGTAGTAACCGGTGCGGTCGATCGCGGCCCTCAACGCGGCGAACGTGTCGGAGGGGTCGGTCAGTCCACGGTTGCGCATGGTCTGAGTCTGTCACGGTGCCGGAGCGCACGCGCACTCGATCCGGCACCGATGTGGAAATCGGGGCAGGGGCTCGCCGGATCGGGGCTCAGTCGGGGATGGTGTCCTCGACCTGCGCGCTGAGTCGGCGTACGAACCAGTCAGAACGCAGGTCGGCCATCGGCTCCACGCGCGCCTCTGCGGAGAGCACGGTGGCGCTGCTGCGTCCGGCCAGCACCAGGGACAGGTCGATGGACCGCAGCTGCGGGAAGTCGTTCTTCAGCCGAGCCACCAGCAGGATCAGCTCCTCGATCCGGTCGACGTCGACGACCTCGCTGCCGCGGTAGCCGAACAGCATCGGAGAGCTCTTGATCTCGCGGGTCATCGCGCGGGCGTCGTGCAGGTTCAGCGGCGGGATGCGGTAGGCCTTGTCGCCCACGAGCTCGGTCAGCGGCCCGGTGATGCCGAAGGAGATGACCGGGCCGAAGAGCGGGTCCTCGACCGCGGCGATCCCGACCGGCACACCCGGCGGAGCCGCCTTCTGCACGACGAACTCGGCCGTCGACGGGTCGCTGATCACCTCGCCGAGCTCACGCCAGGCCTCACGCATCTCGGTCTCGTCGTCGATCCCGCGCCGCACGTGCGCCAGGTCGGGTCGGTTGCGCAGGTGCTCCGCGGTCGCCTTCAGCACGACCTCCCAGCCCAGGTCGACGCCGGCCGCGACCGCCTCGTCGACGGTGCCCACGGGTCGCGGCTCCCAGAGCTCGATGTTGTAGGCGGCGAGCAGGTCGCGCAGTTCGGGGAACTCGAGGTTGCGGCCCTCGGGGCTCTTCATCAGCACCGAGTTGACCAGCTTCTTGGCGGTCAGCGTCTCGACGTCGGGCACGTGGTCGTCCTCGCCCTGGGGCGTGCGCAGCCACACGGCGTACTCGACGACGTGGGCCAGGGCCCGCACCGCGGACTCGACGGCCGGGTAGGACGGCACCGATCCGCGGCCGGCGGTCGAGCCGGCGACGTCGGGCACGCGCAGCAGCTCGGGCACGCCTTCGGCGCCGAGGAAGGTCGACACCAGGGGCTTGTCGGACTGCTCGCCGACGGCGGCCAGCACGTTGGCGACCTCCTCGCCGCTGACGTTGAGCGGCGGGATGTAGACCGCCACGACCGAGTCGACGTCGGGGTCGTCGATGGCCGCGTCGAGGGCGTCCTCGAAGTCCTCGGCGGTGGCCTCGGCACCCAGCGCCACGGACTTGCTCACCACCAGGCCGACCGAGGCCGCGGCGTCGGTGGCCAGCAGGCCGAGTGCGTCGGAGTTGCCGACCACGGCCACCCGGCGTCCGACCGGCAGCGGCTGGTGGGCCAGCAGCTGGGCGACGTCGAACATCTCCTCGAGGGTGTCGACCTGCATGATGCCGGCCTGGCGGAACATCGCGTCGACCGACTGCTGCGGCGCCGCGATCGTGCGCACGGAGTGGCCCATCGGGACGCCCTGGGTGGTGCGCCCGGACCGCACCGCCACGATCGGCTTGCGGCGCGAGACGCGACGGCAGATACGGGAGAACTTGCGCGGGTTTCCGATCGACTCCAGGTAGAGCAGCACGACCTCGGTGGAGTCGTCCTCCTCCCAGTACTGCAGGAGGTCGTTGCCCGAGACGTCGGCACGGTTTCCCGCGCTGACGAACGTCGAGAGCCCGAGGCCACGGTTGTAGACCTTCTCCAGGATCGCGGAGCCGAGCGCGCCCGACTGGCAGAAGAACCCGGCACGACCGCGCGGCGGCATCAGGCCCGACAATGAGGCGTTGAGCGAGATCTCGGGGTCGGTGTTGATCACGCCGAGGCAGTTCGGCCCGATCAGCCGCAGCCCGTAGGAGCGGGCCAGCCCGACCAGCTTGCGCTGCCGACGGCGGCCCTCGTCACCGGTCTCGGCGAACCCGGACGAGATCACGATCAGGCCGTGCACGCCCTTGGCGGCGCAGTCGAGGACGACGTCCTGCACGGACGTGGCCGGTACGGCGACGATCGCGACGTCCACCGGGCCGGGGATCTCGGTGACCGAGGAGTACGCCGGCAGCCCCGAGACCGCCTCGGAGGTGGGGTTGACCGCGTAGACCACGCCGGTGAAGTCGCCGGTGATCAGGTTGCGGACCAGCGCCTGGCCGATGGTGGTCTGGCGGCGACTGGCTCCGACGACCGCGACGGAACGGGCGTTGAAGAACTTCTCGATCGAGGCGGACTCGGCGCGGTGCTCGCGGTTCTCCATCACCCCGATCGCCGTGGGGCTCGGGTCGATGGGGAACTCGAGGCTCATCACGCCGTCCTCGAAGCCGCCGACCACGTGGTAGCCGGCGTCCTTGAAGGTGCTGATCATGCGCCGGTTGTCGGGCAGCACCTCGGCCACGAAGCGCTCGACCCCGAGCTCGCGACCGGCCTGCGCCAGGTGCTCGAGCAGGACCTGCGCGATGCCGCGGCCGTGGTGCTGGTCCTCGACGAGGAAGGCGACCTCGGCCTCGCCCGGCTCGATCACGTCGAAGCGGCCGACGGCGATCATCTTGTCGGCCAGCATCATGACCAGGGCGTTGCGGCGTACGTAGTCGACGTTGGTGAAGCGGGCGACGTCCTTCTCGGACAGGTTCGGCATCGGCGAGAAGAAGCGGTAGTACTTCGACTCGTCGGAGACCCGCGCGTAGAACTCCACGAGCAGCTCGGCGTCGGACGGATAGATCGGCCGGATGTGCGCCGTGCTGCCGTCCAGGAGCAGGACATCGGCGGCCCAGTGCCTGGGCGGCTTCGGTGCGGCGGTTCCGGAGACGGTCACGGCTGAAATCTAGCCTGTCCGGGAAGGGTTGTAGCACGCAGGCGGCGTGGCCAGTGCGATTCCGCAAGGGCGACCGTGAAGAATGGCCGCCATGGCACGACGTACGACGCAACCACCCCTGCCCGACGACTTCGAGGAGCACATCCTCGACATCGACGTCGGCGACGAGATGCGTGCGTCGTTCCTCGAGTACGCCTACTCGGTGATCTACTCCCGCGCACTGCCCGACGCGCGCGACGGGCTCAAGCCGGTGCAGCGCCGCATCCTCTACACGATGCACGACATGGGCCTGCGTCCCGACCGGGGCCACGTCAAGAGCGCCCGCGTCGTCGGTGAGGTGATGGGTCGCCTCCACCCGCACGGCGACTCGGCGATCTACGACGCGATGGTGCGGATGGCGCAACCGTGGTCGATGCGGGTGCCGTTCATCGACGGGCACGGCAACTTCGGCTCTCCCGACGACTCCCCCGCCGCCATGCGCTACACCGAGGCCCGCATGGCACCGGCAGCGGTCGCGATGACCACCTCGATCGACGAGGACACCGTCGACTTCAAGCCCAACTACGACTCCCGCGAGCTGGAGCCGTCGGTGCTCCCCGCGGCGATCCCGAACCTGATCGTCAACGGCACGACGGGCATCGCGGTCGGCATGGCCACCAACATCGCTCCGCACAACCTGATCGAGGTCGTGCAGGCGCTGCGCCACCTGATCACCCATCCTGCGGCGACCGTCGACGACCTGATGCGGTTCATCCCCGGCCCCGACCTGCCCACGGGCGGCAAGATCGTCGGGCTCGACGGCATCCGCGACGCCTACGAGACCGGCCGCGGGGTGTTCAAGATGCGGGCCACCGCTCGGGTCGAGAACGTCACCGCCCGCCGCAAGGGCATCGTGGTCACCGAGCTGCCGTACGGCGTGGGCACCGAGAAGATCATCGAGCGGATCAAGACGCTCGTGCAGACCAAGAAGCTCCAGGGCATCTCCGACATCAAGGACCTCACCGACCGTGAGAAGGGCCTGCAGCTGGTCATCGAGGTGAAGAACGGCTTCCACCCCGAGGCACTGCTCGAGCAGCTCTACCGGCAGACCCCGCTCGAGGACTCCTTCGGCATCAACACCGTCGCCCTGGTCGAGGGCCAGCCCCGCACGCTCGGGCTCAAGGAGCTGCTCGAGGTCTTCCTCGGCCACCGCTTCGACGTCGTACGCCGTCGCACGGTCTTCCGCCGCGGCAAGGCGGCCGACCGGCTGCACCTGGTCGACGGGCTGCTGATCGCGATCCTCGACATCGACGAGGTGATCCAGGTGATCCGCGGTTCCGACAACGCGGGTGCCGCGAAGGAACGCCTGATCGACATCTTCGACCTCTCCGAGATCCAGGCCGACTACATCCTCGACATGCCGCTGCGCCGGCTCACGAAGTTCAGCAGGCTCGAGCTCGAGAAGGAGCAGGAGGAGCTGCGTCGCACCATCGAGGAGCTCGACGCGATCCTGGCCGACGAGAAGCTGCTGCGGAAGGTGGTCTCCGACGAGCTGGCCGACGTCGCCAAGACCTACGGCACCCCGCGCCGCACGGTCCTCCTCGAGTCCTCCGGTGTGGCCGCCAAGGCGACCGCCACGCCTCTCGAGGTGGCCGACGACCCGTGCCTGGTCTTCCTCTCCTCCACCGGGCTGCTGGCCCGCACCAACGGCGACGACGCGCCCGGAACCGGCGGCGGACGCGCCAAGCACGACGTGATCGTCTCCGCCGTGCGCAGCACGGCCCGCGGCGACGTCGGCGTGCTCACCAACCGGGGTCGCGTCGTGCGCCTCGGGGTGCTCGAGCTGCCCACCCTGCCTCCGACCGCCAACGACCCGCACCTCAGCGGCGGGCTGCCGCTGAGCGAGTTCGTCTCGCTCGAGTCGGGCGAGCGCGTCCTCGGCCTGACCTCGCTGTCCGGTGAGGGCCTCGGCCTGGCACTGGGCACCCGCAACGGCGTGGTCAAGCGGGTCAACCCCGACGTCCCGAACAAGGACGACTGGGAGGTCATCGCGCTCAAGGACGACGACGAGGTGGTCGGCGCACTCGAGCTGGGCGACGCCGAGGCCGAGCTCTGCTTCATCACGACCGACGGCCAGCTGCTGCACTTCGCCGCCGACCTGGTGCGCCCCCAGGGCCGATCCGGTGGTGGCGTGGCCGGCGTACGCCTGGCGATCGGCCAGCAGGCGGTGTGGTTCGGCGCGGTCACCGGCGACGCCGTCGTGGTCACCTCGTCGGGGTCCAGCACCGCGTTGCCCGGCACCGAGTCCGGCTCGGTCAAGGTGACGTCGTTCGAGGAGTACCCCGCCAAGGGACGTGGCACCGGCGGCGTGCGCTGCCACCGCTTCCTCAAGGGCGAGGACACCCTGGTCTTCGCCTGGGCCGGACCGACTCCGGCCCGCGCCGCCGCCGCCAGCGGCTCTCCGATCGACCTCCCCGAGGCGACCGGCCGCCGCGACGGCTCCGGCGTACCTGCTTCGCAGCCGATCGCGGCCGCCGCCGGCCCGGTTGCCTCCCGGTTTGACCCCGTGACCCCTGTGGAAGGCTGAGCCCATGTTGACGAAGCGACACGCCCTGACTTCGATCGTCCTCGCGGCCGCGCTCGCCCTGACCGGCTGTGCGGGCGACGACAAGGACGACCCGATCAGCAAGGGCAACAAACCCGACGAGGCACTCGCCCTGGCGAAGAAGACCCTCGACGAGACCTCCGGGGTGAAGCTCGCGCTGACCTCGAAGGGCCTGCCCGACGGCGTGTCCGGCCTCAAGGACGGCGAGGGCATCGGTGTGCACCCGGCCGGCTTCGACGGCAAGTTCACCGCCTCGCGCAGCGGCCTGACCGTGCCGGTCGACGTGGTCGCGCTCGACGGCAAGGTCTGGATGGACATCCTGGGCGCCGGGTTCTCCGAGGTCGACCCTGCCGACTACGGCGCCCCCGACCCGGCGGTGCTGATGGCCGAGGAGGGCGGCGTCTCCGACCTGCTGGTCGAGACCGGCGACCTCGAGCAGGGCGACGACGTCCGTGGCGGCGACGACAACAGCGAGGTGCTCACCGAGTACACCGGCACGCTCGAGGGCGACCAGGTCACCCGCATCATCCCGAGCGCCGAGGGCACCTTCGACGTGACCTACCAGATCAACTCGGACGGCGAGCTGCGCCAGGTCGACATCACCGGCCAGTTCTACCCCGACGTGGACTCGATGTCCTACACGATCAAGCTGACCGACTACGGCAAGTACGACGAGTCCGACGTCAAGGCTCCCTGACGCCGTGGGCGGCGACCCGCGAGAGGCCCCTGACGGCACGACGGCGCGCAGGGGCCTGCTCCTGCTCGTCTTCGCCTCCGTCGCGGTCGCGTTCGCGGCCGCCGACACGTACGTCGTGGTCCTCGCCCTGCCCGAGATGATGGGCACCGCGAAGATCCCGATCTCCGAGCTGCAGCGCGCGGCCCCGATCATCTCCGGGTTCCTGCTCGGGTACGTCGCGATGCTGCCGCTGATCGGCCGGATTGCCGACCTCCGCGGCCGGGTTCCGGTGCTGGTGATGTCGCTGGCCGTCTTCGCGGTCGGGTCCCTGATCACCGCACTGGCCTACGACCTGCCCAGCATGGTCACCGGCCGGTTCCTCCAGGGCGTCGGCGGTGGCGGGCTGGTGCCGGCCACCCTTGCCCTGGTCGCCGACATCTACCCCGCCGAGCGCCGCGGGCTTCCCCTCGGCATCGTCTCCGGCGTCCAGGAGCTCGGCAGCGTCCTCGGTCCGTTGTTCGGCGCGCTCGTCCTGGCGTTCGCACCGTGGCAGTACATCTTCGCGATCAACCTGGCCGTCGGCGTCGTGCTCGCCCTGGCCATCCGGGCGGTTGCCGGCGGGCACCATCCGGAGTCGACGCCACGACCCCGGGGGCTGCCCGACCTGATCGGGTTGCTGGCGGCCGTCGTGGCCACCGTCGCCGCGGCGATCGCGATGACCCGGCCCGGCGAGCTCCAACGCGACCTGACGTGGGGGCAGCTGTTCATCCCCTACACGGGCGACGGGCGCTGGCTGACCCCGATCGGCGTGGTCGCCATGGGTGCCGGACTCGTGCTGCTGCTGCGCTGCCTGTTCGCGCGCCGGCCACTGGTCGACGTACGCGCCTGGCTGCGCCACCTCGTCGAGGCCGACCTGGTGGGTGCCCTGCTCCTGGCCGTGGCACTCGGCGGCGTGATCCTCGCCTTCGCCACCGCCGACCCCGAGGTGCAGGTCTTCTCCGAGCAGGGCCCGTGGTACCTCCTCGGTGCGGCGCTCGCCACGGTCGCCTTCCTGATGCACCTGCGCCGTGCCGAACGCCCGCTGATCCCGCGCGGCGCGATCACCGACCGGCCCGCCTGGGGCTCGCTGCTGGTCAGCTTCTTCATCGGCTCGGCCCTGATCGCGGCACTGATCGACATCCCGATCTTCGCGCGCACCACGATCTACCGTGACTCACAACTGCTCTCCGCCCTCGTGCTGGTGCGGTTCCTGGTCGCGCTGCCCGTGGGCGCGGTGATCGGCGGCTACCTGACCCGCCGCTGGTCGGCCGGGCTGGTCACCGCGGTCGGCATGGTCGCCGCCGCTGCGGGATTCCTGCTGATGACCCGCTGGGACGAGAACGCGCTCGAGCACCCGACGGCGAACGTGGCGCTGGTGCTGGCCGGGTTCGGCTTCGGGCTGGCCCTCGCCCCGGTCAACGCGGCGCTCCTGGCCAGCACCGCCGATGCGGTGCACGGAGTTGCGTCGGCCCTGGTCGTGGTGGCCCGCATGATCGGCATGCTGGTCGGCATCTCGGCGCTGACCACGATCGGCGTCCGCTGGTTCTACCAGGCCAACCTCGACTGCCTCGACGACCACCCGGGCAAGACCGGCTACTGCGGCACCCAGGCAGCCCTCGCGCAGGAGCACACGGTCTTCTTCGGCGCCGCGGGGTGCGCACTGGCGGCCGCCGTACTCGCCCTGTGGCTGTTTCGCGGGGCCCAGACCCGCGGCATGGACACCCGTGAGCTCCTCCGCGCCGCCGGCTGACCCACGAGCCTGCAGTTCTTGATGCGCGAACCGTGGATTCTTGCGCCGCGAGCCGTGGATTCTTGATGCACCAACCGTGACCTTCGTCCCACATTTGCGACCCTGCGTACGACGACCGTGCCGGCTCCGCTAGGTTGAAAAACGTGAGCGATTTCGATGACCTGTTGACTGCCAACCGTTCCTTCGCCGATGACTTCCAGCTGGGTGGCTTCGACGGTGTCGCCCATGCCGGCGTCGCCATCGTGACCTGCATGGACTCGCGCATCGATCCGCTCAACATGCTCGGCCTCAAGGCCGGCGACGCGAAGATCTTCCGCAACCCCGGTGGCCGCATCACCGAGGCCGCCCTCGAGGCACTCGTCCTCGGCGTCCACCTGCTCAACGTCGACCGCATCCTGGTGGTCCCGCACACCCGGTGCGCGATGGCCAGCAAGAGCGAGCAGGAGCTCCGCGAGGCGATCAGCAAGTCGGCCGGCCAGGACGCCTCCTGGCAGTACTTCCACGTCGTCGAGGACCAGGTCGCCAGTCTGGCCGCGGACATCCGCGCCCTCACCGCGCACCCGCTGATCCCGGACACGGTCAAGGTCGGCGGGTTCATCTACGACGTCGACACCGGCCTGCTCGAGCAGAAGTTCTGACCGGCCGCTGTCGGTGAGCCCCGGCGTACGCCGACAGCGCCTGCACCGACGGCGCGCGTACGCCGACAGCGGACCGTCCGACATGCAGTTCAAGATCCCAGCCGCGCGTTGACGCTCAGGCATCGCCGGCGCAGGCCGAACTGCATGTTCCACGGTCCGAGGGACCGTGGGCGGAGCCGCACCTGGCGCCACGCCGCGTGACCGTGCCGCGCTCGGTCAGGCGTCGAGCGACTCCACGTCGACGTCGTAGGCGCCTTGCACGATGAACTCCTTGCGCGGTGCGACCTCGGAGCCCATCAGCAGCTCGAACACCTTGGCGGCCGCGTCGGCGTCGTCGACGGTGATCCGGCGCAGGGTGCGGTGGCGGGGGTCCATGGTCGTCTCGGCCAGCTGGTCGGCGTCCATCTCTCCGAGCCCCTTGTAACGCTGGACCGGATCCTTCCAGGGGACGTTCTTGCGCTTGAGCTCGGCGAGCTTGCGCTGCAGCTCGGCGTCGGAATAGGTGTAGACGTATTTGTCCATACCCTTCTTGGGCCGGGTGATCTCGATGCGGTGCAGCGGGGGCACGGCGGAGTAGACCCGGCCCTGCATGACCAGGTCGGGCATGTACTTGAAGAACAACGTGGCCAGCAGGGTGCGGATGTGGGCGCCGTCGGAGTCGGCGTCGGCCATGAAGATGATCTTGCCGTAGCGCGTGGCGTCGATGTCGAACGTGCGGCCCGAGCCGGCGCCCACCACCTGGATGATCGACGCGCACTCGGCGTTCTTCAGCATGTCGCCGACCGAGGCCTTCTGGACGTTGAGGATCTTGCCGCGAATCGGCAGCAGGGCCTGGAACTCCGAGTTGCGGGCCAGCTTGGCCGTGCCGAGCGCGGAGTCCCCCTCGACGATGAAGAGCTCGCTGCGGTCGACGTCGCTGGAGCGGCAGTCGGCCAGCTTGGCCGGCAGTGCCGACGACTCGAGCGCGTTCTTGCGGCGCTGGGTCTCCTTGTGCTGACGGGCCGCGATGCGCGTCTTGGAGGCACCGACGACCTTCTCCATGACCAGCTTGGCCTGCGCCTTCTCGGCCCGCTTGGTCGAGGTCAGGAAGTTCTTCAGCTCCGCGGCGACCACCTTGCGTACGACGGTGCGCGCGGCCGAGGTGCCGAGGATCTCCTTGGTCTGGCCCTCGAACTGGGGCTCGGCCAGCCGCACGGTGACCACGGCGGTCATGCCCTCGAGCACGTCGTCCTTGATCACGTCGGCGTCGTTGACCTTGAGTGCCTTGGAGGCGCGCATGACGTCGTTGAAGGTCTTGGTGATGGCCTGCTCGAAGCCACTGACGTGGGTGCCGCCCTTGGGAGTGGCGATCACGTTCACGTAGGAGCGCAGGGTCGTGTCGTAGCCCATGCCCCACCGCAGGGCCACGTCGACGCCCAGCTCACGCTCGACCTCCTGCGGGGTCATGTGACCCGCGGCGTCGAGCATCGGCACGGTCTCGGTGAAGGTGTCGCTGCCCTGGAGGCGCAACACGTCGGTCACCGGGTCGCCCTCGGCGAGGAACTCGGCGTACTCGGCGATGCCACCGTCGTGACGGAACTTCTCCTCGACCGGGTCGGGGCCGCGCTGGTCGCGGATCACCAGCTCGAGTCCGGGCACGATGAATGACGTCTGCCGGGCGCGCGTGATCAGGTCGTCGTAGACGTAGCCGGCGTCCTTGGTGAAGATCTGACGGTCGGGCCAGAACTGGATGCGGGTGCCGGTCTTGCCCTTGGCCACCCGCTTTCCCTTGCGGCTCAGGCCGGACTTCGGCTCGAACTTCGCGGTCGGCGAGTCACCGTCGAACACGCCCGGGATGCCGCGCTGGAACGAGATGCCCTGGGCGGACGGCGCCCGGTCGACGTCGATGTCCATGCGTGAGGAGAGCGCGTTCACCACCGAGAGCCCGACGCCGTGCAGGCCGCCGGTGGCGACGTACGAGCCGCCGCCGAACTTGCCGCCGGCATGGAGCTTGGTGGCCACCACCTCGACACCGGGGAGGCCGGTCTTGGGCTCCTTGTCGGTGGGGATGCCGCGGCCGTCGTCGTACACCTCGACGGAGCCGTCGGGGTGGAGGGTGACCTCGATGCGCTGGGCCACTCCGGCCAGCGCCTCGTCCACGCCGTTGTCGATGATCTCCCAGACGCAGTGCATCAGCCCGCGGGTGTCGGTGGAGCCGATGTACATGCCGGGCCGCTTGCGGACCGCCTCGAGTCCCTCCAGCACCAACAGGTGTGCTGCGTTGTACGTGTTGTCGATGACAGGTTCCTAGTCGCTCGTCCTACTCCCCCGAATCTATCCCGAGCGACTCCGCGACACGCACTGCCACGCCTGTGAGACGCCACGAGGTGTCCCAAATCGTCGGGCTGCCCGGCTTTCACCCGCCCCCGGCCTATGTTTGAGGCGTGGACCCGGTCACGAATGCGACACGATCAGGGGTTTCCGTGGCGAAGACGCAACGGGAAGTGCCCCTGTCGCGTCACACTGTCAGGGTTCGATCGTTTCACCAGAAGAAGGCAAGTCCAGTGTGTGGGAAACCACGACACCGGGTAGACGGGCACCATGGTTGGATGACTGTGTCAGGTGACACGGTGGGCCGGGAATCAATTGACTCCCTGGCTCGTTGAACCGGACAACGATAGAGAGAGAGGCCGAAGTGACTACAGCAGTTGCCCCCAGTTCCGCCGCACTGACGGCGCTTGACCGTTGCGACCGTTGCGGCGCCCAGGCCTACCTTCGCGTCGAGCTCTCCTCCGGGCTCGAGCTCCTGTTCTGTGCTCACCACGCGCGTGAGCACAGCGAGAAGCTGCGCGAAGTGGCCGTCAACGTCATCGACGAGACGCACAAGCTCGAGGACAAGCCCACGGCTTCCTCCGACTGACTTCACCAGAGACGAACGACCCTGACCGCCTGCGGTCGGGGTCGTTCGTCGTTCCGGGAGATCACATGTGGGAAGGTGACGCCGTGACGCTCGTCGACATCCTGGCCGCCCTGGCCATCGCCATCGGACTCGCCGGCATCCTCGTGCCCGTCCTGCCCGGCACCCTGCTGATCCTGGCCGCACTCCTGGCGTGGGCCGTCAGCGTCGGCGACACGACCGCGTGGGTGGTCTTCGCCGTGGCCACGGTCGTGCTCGCGGCAGGCACCATCGTGAAGTTCTCGGTTCCCGGGAAGCACATGAAGCAGGCCGGGGTGCCGAACTCCACCCTGATGGTCGGCGCCGTGGCCGGCATCGTCGGGTTCTTCGTGATCCCCGTGCTCGGCCTCGTGATCGGCTTCGTCCTCGGGGTGTACGCCGCCGAGGTACGACGCGTGGGTGAGTCCGCTGCCCGCCGTACGACCGTGACGGCGCTGAAGGCAGCCGGACTCTCGATCCTGATCGAGCTGGCCGCAGGCCTCCTCGCCGCCCTCGCCTTCGCGGTCGGCGTGATCCTCACGTGACCAGCCTGCTCGCCCTCCTCGGGGCGTTCAGCTATGGCTTGTCGGACTTCGTCGGCGGACTGACCTCACGCCGTACGTCGCCCTGGGCGGTCGCGTTCGTCGCGTCGGTGACCGGCGGCCTGTTGACCCTCGGCCTGGGCCTGGTGCTCGGCGGTGAGCCCGCCACCGTCCACTTCCTCTGGGGTGCGGTCGGCGGGATCGGCAACGGGTTCGGGACGGCCTTCCTCTATCGCGGTCTCTCGGGCGGCCGCATGGGTGTGGTCGCGCCGATCTCCGGAGTCGGAGCGGCCCTGGTCCCGGTCGTGGTCGGCCTCGCCACCGGCGAACGGCCCAACGCCCTGGTGTGGCTCGGGATCGCTGCCGCACTGCCCGGCATCTGGCTGGTGGCCCGCGAGCCGGTCGCGAAGATGGGCGTGCAGCCGGCCGAACGCAATCTGACCGCCGTGCTCGACGGAGCCCTGGCCGGGCTGGGGTTCGGCTCCCTGTTCGCCGCCCTGGCCCAGATCCCCGACGAGGCGGGCCTGCTGCCCCTCACGGTCAACCAGGTCGTGGCCTGCGCGATGGTGGCAGTGGTGGCTACCACGGTGGGCCGGCCCTGGGTGCCGCGGGAGCCCATGGCCCTCGTCGGAGCCGTCAGCGGGGTGCTCGGTGCGGCAGCGACCATCGCTTTCCTGCTGGCCACCCATCACGGCGACCTGACGGTGGCCGCCATCCTCGCCTCGCTCTACCCGGCGTTCACCATCCTGCTCGCGGCCACCGTGCTGCGCGAGCACATCCACCGGAGCCAGGGCGTCGGCCTCGCACTGTGCGTGGTGGCCGTCGCCCTGGTCGCCGGCGCGTCCTGATCCGAGTGGACGGGTCTGGCGTCAGCCGCGGGCCAACCAGGTGGTGTAGCGCCGCTGGCCGGTCATCCAGTCGCGGATCACGTGGGACCCGTCGTAGTAGTCGACCATGCGCATTCCCACCCGCACCAACGCCGGCGAACCGATGCACGAACGGGCCACACTGAAGCGGGCCACGTCGGTGCGGTAGTTGAGGGCGAGCGTGTGGTCACAGGACAGCGGGTCGCCGAACGGCTTCCAGTCGCGCATGCGCAGCAGCTGGTAGTCGGTGCCCTCCTGCAGACCGGTGAACAGCGCGTACTCCGGTCCGGTGCGGGCCGGTCTGGTGTCGATGTAGATCGCGGCGCTCGACGAACCCCCGGTGCTGCGGCGCCGCAGGTCGGCGAACGTCGTGGTCACCGCCAGCCGGGCGTACCCGTGGTTCGCGGTCACCCGGTAGATGTCGGAGAGGGACGCAGTGGCGTCGGCCCCGTCGCGCACGGTGGTCGAATCCGCGTGCGCGGCCGCCGGGGCGAGTGCGACGGCGGCGAGTGCGGCTGATGCGACCAGCCCGGCGATGCGGTGAGTGGACCTCGTCATGATGTGCTCCTTCTGTCGTGGTGCGAACTCCTCGGAGGGTGAGGAGGTCCTGTCACACCCTCAGATGCACGTCGCGGCGAAATGGTTGTCGGTCCGGGAAGGTGATTCAGCCCTCGGCCAGCTTCTTGATGCGGGTCAGTCGGGCATCCCATGTCTGTCCGATGCGTTCGAGCTCGCGGGCCACGTCGCTCAGCCGACCGCCCAGCGCGCGATGCACCAGCTCACGGCCCTGTTGCTCGGACTCGACCAGCCCGGCAGCCCGGAGCACGTCGAGGTGCTTGACGATGGCCTGGCGCGAGATCGGGAACTCCCTGGCCAGTGCGGACGCCGACGCGGGCGCCTCACCCAGCCGTGCCAGCAGCGCCCAGCGGGTGTCGTCACCGAGGGCCGCGAACACCGGCGCCAGCGCCTGGCTCACGCGCTCGCCCCGGTCACGTGGCGCCGCGCCAGGTCGAGCTCGGCCTCCCACCCGGAGGTGTTCTCCTCGACGTGCTTGACCACGTCGGCGCGGGCCTTGCCGAGACCCGCGAACCCGGACTCGACCACCGTGAGCGTGATGCCTCCCCCGGCACGGTCCGCGACGGTGAACTCCACGCGCGTGCCCGCCGAGGCGTCACCATCGAGCCACGTGACGACAAGGTGACGGGGCGGCTCGGAGGCCAAGGTGAGCAGCCGGAACTCGCCGTACTTCGGGTGCACCACGACGTCGGCGTCGCCCTCGCGCCGTACGTCGGGCTCAGGGTCGATCTCGCCTTCATTGATCCACCACCCCGGCTGCTCGAGAAGGGTCCACACCTTCTCGGCGGTGGCATCGATGTCGATGCTGCGCTCGATCCGGTCGAGCTCCTGGTCGGTCTGGGTCATGACTGTCTCCTTCGGGTCATTGGCTGGAATGTGCAACTCGATCATTGCACTTCATCTGGATATGTGCAACCAGCGACTTGCACTTGCCATGGCCGGAAATGGCGACAGCCCCCGTCGTACGACGGGGGCTGTGCGCGCTGATCGTTCAGTCGAGGTAGTCGCGCAGCACCTGGGACCGGCTCGGGTGACGCAGCTTCGACATGGTCTTGGACTCGATCTGGCGGATCCGCTCGCGGGTCACGCCGTAGACCTTGCCGATCTCGTCGAGGGTCTTCGGCTGGCCGTCGGTGAGGCCGAAGCGCATGCTGACCACGCCCGCCTCACGCTCGGAGAGGGTGTCGAGCACGGCGTGGAGCTGCTCCTGGAGCAGCGTGAAGCTGACCGCGTCGGCCGGCACGATCGCCTCGGAGTCCTCGATGAGGTCACCGAACTCGGAGTCACCGTCCTCACCCAGGGGCGTGTGCAGCGAGATCGGCTCGCGGCCGTACTTCTGGACCTCGATGACCTTCTCGGGGGTCATGTCGAGTTCCTTGGCCAGCTCCTCGGGCGTGGGCTCGCGCCCCAGGTCCTGGAGCATCTGGCGCTGCACGCGGGCCAGCTTGTTGATGACCTCGACCATGTGCACGGGGATGCGGATGGTGCGGGCCTGGTCGGCCATGGCGCGGGTGATCGCCTGGCGGATCCACCAGGTGGCGTACGTCGAGAACTTGTAGCCCTTGGTGTAGTCGAACTTCTCGACCGCACGGATCAGACCGAGGTTGCCCTCCTGGATCAGGTCGAGGAAGAGCATGCCGCGACCGGTGTAGCGCTTGGCCAGCGAGACGACGAGGCGGAGGTTGGCCTCGAGGAGGTGGTTCTTGGCGCGGCGACCGTCGTCGGAGATCCACTCGAGCTCCTCGAGGATCTTCGGCGTGATCTTGCCGCCCTTGGCCATCTTCTCCTCGGAGAACAGGCCGGCCTCGATGCGCTTGGCGAGCTCGACCTCCATCTCGGCGTTGAGCAGCGGGACCTTGCCGATCTGCTTGAGGTAGTCCTTGACCGGGTCGGCGGTGGCGCCGGCCACCATGACCTGCTGGGCAGGCTCGTCGGTGTCATCGGCGGCCGAGACCACGAACGAGGACGTGGCCGTGGCCTCTTCCTCGTCCTCCTTGATGGTCGGGTCGACCTTGACGTCCTTCTCGAACTGCTCGTCGGGGATGTCGGGGAGGATCTTCTTGCCGTCGGGGCCGACCACAGCCTTGGCCGGCAGCTCGACCTCGACCACCGCAGCGTCGTCCTTCTTGGCCGCAGCCTTCTTGGCGGGGGCCTTCTTGGCAGCGGTCTTGGCGGCCGGCGCCTCGGCCGCAGCCTTCTTCGCCGGAGCCGGCTTGGCAGCAGTCTTGGAGGTGGTGGTGCTCTTGCGGGGCGCACTGGCCGCCACGGCCTTCGCGTGGTCGTCGGCGTTGAGCGCGACGGTGATGCCCTGGCTGCCCAGGTGAACCATCAGCGCGCGCAGGTGACGAGGCTCGATCGCGGCTGCCTCACTGGCTCGTCGGACCGCCTCCGGACTGAGGGTTCCAGTGGGGGCTGCCTGCTCCAGCAGGCCGACGATCTCGGGGTGAGCCAAAACCTCAGCGGGGAGCAACTTGCGCGAGCTCGAAGACACGAACACCTCTCGAAAACAGCAATTGGGGCGCGGCAAAGCCCGGTAACGTCAAGAGCCGCTCTCGTATTCTGCCACGGCGACCCAGCAAACCAAGCCTCGACCCCCGCATCGGGCACCCGGGAATCGTTTCACTGGACCTTCGCCTGCGCCTTCTTCTGCTTCTTGTAGTCGCGGACTTCCTGCAGGCTCTGCGGGTCGACCACGTCGGCGACCGAGCGTCGCCCGGGCAGGGCGTAGTCGCCCGCGGCCGCCTCCCACCCGTCCGGTCGTACGTCGAGCTGCTTGGCCAGCAACGCGACGAGGATCTGGGCCTTCTGCTTGCCGAACCCCGGGAGCTCCTGGATCCGCTTGAACAGGTCCGAGCCGTCGGCGGCTTCCTCCCAGAGCCGTTCCGTGCGGCCGTCGTACTTCTCGACGACCAGCGCGGCAAGCGCCTGGATGCGGGTGGCCATGGAGCCCGGGAACCGGTGCACCGCCGGCGTGGTGGCGCACATGTCAGCGAACTCCTGCGGGTCGGCCTCGGCGATGCGGACGACGTCGAGACTGCCGAACCGGTCGAGCACCTTGGCCGGGCCCATGAAGGCGTGCTCCATCGGGTACTGCTGGTCGAGGAGCATGCCGCACACGAGTGCGAACGGGTCGTCGGTCAGGACCTTGTCGGCCGCCGGATCACCGGTGATGTGGATCGCCATGTGCCCATCTTGCCACCGCCCGGTTGTGGAGGACGGTGTCGGTGGAGCCCGTCGATGCGGCAGGGTGGGCACATGGCCGACACCGAGACCCGCGCCGACCTGCGCCTGACGGTGCACCAGTTCCGTCGGTCGAACCGGCGTCGGGTCTTCCCACCGGTGCTGCACGTCGGCGCCCTCACCGGTCCCGCGGTGCACTGGCCACTGGAGGACGACTCCCCCGCCCCCGACGCCGGACTCCGGGCCGAGATCGCGTCGGCGCTGCTGAGCCGGGCCCTCCTCGACCATGACCGGCCCGCGTGGTGGCTCACCCGTGTGGGGGTTCCCGAGCCGCATGACCTCGACCTGGCGTGGGCACCGGTGCTCGACCGAGTCAGTGCCGAGGCCGGCATCGAGCCGCGTTGCATCGTCGTGGTCACCAAGGCCGGGTGGTTCGAACCGCTCGGCGACGACCGGGCAACGTGGACCCGCCTGCGGGTGCGCGGCGCCGTCTGAGGCGACGCCGACGGGCTCACGCCTCCCAGGTGTGCACGGGCTCGTTGCTGTGCATCAGCTCGCGGTAGTCGACCAGCGTGTGACGCAGGGCGTCGGCCCGGTCCATCGACGCGCCGTGGCGGGCACAGCGCTGCGCGAACCACTCCGAGCCGTTGGTGCCGATCAGGCAGCGCTGCTCGATGATGCCGAGCAGCCGGTCGGACTCCTCGGTCGAGGCACCCCAGTCGGCCAGTCCCTCGCGGGCCAGCGGCAGGAGCCGGCGCAGCACCAGCTCGGACGCCGACACCTGCCCGACCCCCGGCCAGTAGACCTGCGCCTCGATGCCCTGGCGGGCGGCCGCGTGGAAGTTCTCCTCCGCCGCGCTGAAGGACATCTGCGACCACAGCGGACGCTCGGCGTGGGCCAGGCTGCGCACCAGCCCGAAGTAGAAGGCGACATTGGCCATCGTGTCCACCACAGTGGGGCCCGCGGCGAGCACCCGGTTCTCGACCCGCAGGTGGGGCACTCCCCCGGCGATGTCGTAGACCGGCCGGTTCCAGCGGTAGATCGTGCCGTTGTGCAACCGCAGCTCGGCCAGCTCGGGGACGCCGCCGGCCTCGAGGACGGCCAGCGGGTCCTCGTCCTCGGTGACGGGCAGGAGTGCCGGGAAGTAGCGGACGTTCTCCTCGAAGAGGTCGAAGACCGAGGTGACCCAGCGCTCGCCGAACCACACCCGGGGCCGCACGCCCTGCGCCTTCAGCTCCTCGCTGCGCGTGTCGGTGGCCTGCTCGAACAACGGGATCCGGGTCTCACGCCACAGCTCCTTGCCGAGGAGGTACGGCGAGTTGGCGCCGACCGCGAGCTGCATCGCCGCGATTGCCTGCGACGCGTTCCAGTAGGCCGCGAACTCGTCGGGCGTGGTCTGCACGTGCACCTGGGTGCTGGTGCAGGCCGCCTCGGGGACGATCGAGTCGGCGGTGGCCTTGAGGCGCTCGACTCCGTTGATGTCGATCACGATGTCCTCGCCGCGGGCGGCGAGGATCTGGTCGCTGAGCAGCTGGTAGCGCGGGTTGCTGCTCAACGACGAGGGGCTCATGTGGCCCTCGGAGAGGGTCGGCAGGATTCCGATCATCACCATGTGGGCGCCCACCGCCGCCGCCTTCGACTCGGCGTCGTTGAGGCTGACCCGCAGGTTCTGCTCGTACGCCGTGAGGCCACCGTCGCGCAGGTGGCGTGGCGGCACGTTGATCTCGACGTTGAACTGGCCCAGCTCGGTCTGGAAGTCGGCGTCGGCGATCTGTGCCAGCACCTCGGCGTTCTTCAGCGCCGGGTCACCGGACTCGTCGACGAGGTTCAGCTCGATCTCGAGCCCGGTCATCGGGTCGTCGGTGTCGAACCGCGCCTCGCGCAGCATCCGCGCGAACACGTCGAGGCACTGCCGCACCTTCTCGCGGTGGCGCGTGCGATCGGCCCGGGAGAACTCCTGTGCCACCACTTCTTCGCCCATTCAGGCAGCGTAATGGGTTTGGCCGACGTCGTGTGGTGGTTGGCGGGCCGGTTTGAGCCGGCAGTCGCCCAAGGGGTCAGGCGCCGTCCAGGAGGGCGGGCAGCGCGTTGACCGGCTCCCAGGCGGCCGGCGGAAGGGCCTGCTCGAGTGCCTGTCCGAGCAACCGCACCATGCCGTAGTCGGGGTCGATCAGGGCAGCACGGTCGAGGGCGCACCAGGCCAGCGCGCCACTGCCGGTCAGCCACGCCGCGAAGGCCAGCAGGGCGGCGGGCACGAGCTGGAGGTCGTCGCGGGTGCGGCGCACCAGGTCGCGCCACAGGTCGACGTGTGCGGCGGCCGTCTCGCGGGACATCAGACCCCACGCCACGTCGCGCAGGTCGCGGTCCTGGCAGGCCACCACGAGTCGGCCGGCCTCCGCGGCGGTCAGGGGCGTCTCGTCCTCGATGTGGGTGACCACCACCTGCTGCACCCATCGGGCCTCGGCCACCGGGTCGAACCTGCCGCGCCGGACTGCGGCCTCGAGGATCGCGGACTCCACGGCCTCGATGGCCACCAGGTCGGTGCCGACCAGTGAGTCGACCAGGTCGTCACGCGAGTCGTGGGTGACCCGCCCGTCGAGCACGGCCTGCGCCGCGAAGGGATGGCTCCTCTCGTCGTAGACGATGCCGTCGGCCAGGTCGTCGGCGCCGCCCAGCATGGGGTACCAGCGGTTCCCGGAGACGCGCAGCATCTCGACGACGTCGACCCCCTCGGCCACCAGGGCGGCACCGAGTGCGTGCAACGCCTCGGCACTCGGGCCCGGATCGTCGCCGTAGGCGATCAGCACCGCGCGGGGCACCCGGTGCCGCCGCACCGGGTCGAGCAGGCAGGCCACCATGTCGGCCAGGTCGTCGGGCGCGTCGGGCAGGTCGACCCGGGCGTGGAACGTCGGCTGGTCTGCGCCGAAGGTGAGCATCACCATCGACTGCTCGGGCCGGAAGCCCAGCACGTAGGGCACCAACGCGAGGAGGTCCTCGGGGGTGCGGGCGGTCAGGGTCGTCGGGGCTGTGGTGGGTGGTTTCATGCGGTCAAGGCTGCGCCGCTCCGGGGACGCTGTCCGGCCCCCGAGGATGCCCCTGTGGAATACGCCGACACCAAATTCCACGTGCACGGTTAGCGGCGCACCGGCGGTAGGTTTCCGGTCATGGAGTGGGAGGCATGAGGGCGCAGGCATCGGTGCTGCACATCGACCTCGACGCGTTCTTCGCCTCCGTGGAGCAGCGTGACAAGCCGTCCCTGCGCGGCAAGCCCGTCGTGGTGGGAGGCACCGGCGGGCGAGGTGTGGTCGCCGCCGCGTCCTACGAGGCCCGGGCCTTCGGCGTGAGGTCGGCCATGTCGACCCGCGAGGCCCGGGCGAAGTGCCCGCACGCGGCGTACCTCTCCGGCCGGTTCCACGCCTACCGCGAGACCTCCGCGCGCATCATGGCGGTGCTGCGCGAGGCCTCTCCCCTGGTCGAGCCCCTCTCCATCGACGAGGCGTTCGTCGATCTCGCCGCCAGCGACCTCACGACGTACGACGTCGAGGCGGTGACCGCGTTCGGCGAGGAGCTCCGCGAGCGGGTGCGTGAGGCCTCGGGCGGCCTGACCGCGAGCGTCGGCATCGGCTCGTCGAAGTTCATCGCCAAGGTGGCCAGCGACCTCGACAAGCCCGACGGGCTCTTCGTGGTGCCGCCCGGCACCGAGCAGGAGCTGCTGCGGCCGATGAACGTGAGCGTGATCCCCGGGGTGGGCCCGGCCACCGCCGAGCGGCTGCGACGTGCGGGCGTGCACACGGTCGCGGAGCTGGAGAGGATCAACGAGGACGAGCTGGTGCGGTTGGTCGGCAAGGCCCACGGGGTCGGCCTGTGGCGGCTCGCCCGGGCCATGGACGACCGGGCCGTGGAACCGGTGCGCGAGACCAAGTCGGTCAGTGTCGAAGGCACCTACGAGGACGACCTGACCGATCGACGGCTGATGGACGGCCTGCTCACCCGCCAGGCCGCCAACGTGGCCGACCGACTGCGCAAGGAAGGCATGTCGGGACGCACCGTCACCATCAAGGTGCGCCTGCACGACTTCACGACGCTGAGCCGCTCGAACACCCTCGCCTCCCCCACCGACAGCGCCCAGGTCATCGGCCGGGTGGCACGCTCGCTCCTGGTCGACCTCGACGTCTCGGGCGGGGTCCGCCTGCTCGGTGTCGGTGTCTCCGGCCTGGCCGACTGGGTGCAGGACGACCTCTTCGGTCCCGAACCCGAGGACGTGGAGCCCGAGCCGGCGCCCGACGTACCGACCGCCCGGCAACGCGCCTGGGCGCCCGGCAGCGACGTCACGCACGACGAGTTCGGGGCCGGCTGGGTGTGGGGCTCGGGCAAGGGCGTGGTGACGGTGCGCTTCGAGACCGCGGAGACCGGTCCCGGTCCGGTGCGCAGCTTCAAGGTGGACGACCCGGCGCTGGCGCGGTTCGTCCCCGATCCCGAGTGAGTGCCTGCACGAGATGTTCCGCGGGATGCCGGATCAGCTCGCGGTGCATCCGCGCGCGATCCGGCAAGGCGGACGAGCGAAGGCGGGACGGAGTCCCGTCGAGTCGAGGACAACGCCGCCGGTCGGGATGCGGGGCACCGTGAGCCCGGCACGTCCCGCGGAATATCTCGTGTTGGGCCACCGGAACTAGAGTCCGGGGCATGCAACCGCCTGTCGCCGCACGCGTCCCCTCCGAGCACACCGTCCACGGCCACACCGTGGTCGACGACTACGAGTGGCTGCGCGAGAAGGACAACCCCGAGGTCATCGCCCACCTCGAGGCCGAGAACGCCTGGACCGAGGACCGCACCGCCCACCTGGTCGACCTGCGACGGTCGATCTTCGACGAGATCAAGGCCCGCACCCTCGAGACCGACCTGTCGGTGCCGGCCCGGATGCGCGGTCACTGGTACTACTCACGTTCCTTCGAGGGCAAGGAGTACGGCGCCTCGTGCCGCATCGCCGTCTCCGACCCCGACGACTGGACCCCGCCGCGCCCGGCCGAGCACGCCGCCGCGGACCAGCCGGCCCTGCCCGGTGAAGAGGTGCTGCTCGACCTGAACGAGCTGGCCGCCGGCCACGAGTTCTTCTCCCTCGGCGGGTCGTCGGTGACCAACGACGAGAAGCTCCTCGCCTACGCGGTCGACGTGGTCGGCGACGAGCGCTACACCGTCCGGGTCCTCGACCTGGCCACCCGCGAGCTCCTCGAGGACGAGATCACCGGCACCCTCGGCGGCGCCACGTGGCACCCCGACGGCACCGCGTTCTTCTACACGACCGTCGACGAGAGCTGGCGCGCCGACAAGATCTGGAAGCACACCCTCGGCACGCCCCAGGCCGACGACGAGCTGGTCTTCCACGAGACGGACCCGCGTTTCTGGGTCGGCATCGGCCGGTCGCGCTCCGACCGCTTCCTGATGATCGCCTCGGGGGCCAAGACCACGGCCGAGTACCGCGTGCTCGACACCGCCGACCCCGACGCCGACTTCGCGGTGTACGCCGAGCGCGAGGACGGCGTCGACTACGGGCTCGAGCACGCCGTCATCGGTGGCAATGACGTCTTCCTGGTCCTGCACAACGCGAACGGCCCCAACTTCGAGATCGGGCGCGCCCCGGTCACGCCGACCCCGAAGGCCGGCTGGGAGCCCTTGATCGCCCACGACGAGGCGGTCCGGGTCGAGGACGTCGACGCGTTCGCCGGCCACCTCGTGGTGCACCAGCGCAGCGAGGGACTCACCCAGCTGCGCATCCTGGAGCTCGACGCGGGTGGCATCTCCGACGACTACCGGGTGCGCTTCGAGGACGCCGTCTACACGATCGGCTCCGGAGGAAACCCGGAGTTCCACCAACCCGTCGTACGCCTCGGCTACACGACGATGGCCAAGCCCGCGGCGATCCACAACTACGACGTGCGCACCCGCGAGCTGACCCTGCTCAAGCAGGCCCCGGTGCTCGGCGGCTACGACGCCGCCCACTACGAGGAGCACCGGGTGTGGGCCACCGCCCCGGACGGCGTACGCGTGCCGATCTCGCTGGTCGTGCCCGCCGGCGCGCCCCGCGACGGCTCGGTGCCGGTGCTGCTCTACGGGTACGGCGCCTACGAGATGTCCATCGACCCCTACTTCTCGATCGCCCGGCTCTCGATGCTCGACCGCGGCGCCGGCTTCGCGATCGCCCACGTGCGCGGTGGCGGCGAGATGGGCCGCCACTGGTACGACGACGGCAAGCTGATGCACAAGCAGAACACCTTCTCCGACTTCATCGCCTGTGCCCGGCACCTCATCGACGACGGCTGGACCAGCCCCGACCGTCTCGTCGCCGAGGGCGGCAGCGCCGGCGGCCTGCTGATCGGCGCCGTGGCCAACCAGGCCCCCGAGCTCTTCGCCGGGCTCGTCGCCCAGGTGCCGTTCGTGGACGCCCTCACCTCGATGCTCGACTCGACCCTCCCGTTGACCGTCGTGGAGTACGAGGAGTGGGGCAACCCGGAGGCTGACCCGGCGGTCTACGACTACATGCGCGGCTACTCGCCGTACGACAACGTGGCCGCGGTCGACTACCCGCCGATCCTGGCCGAGACCTCCCTCAACGACACCCGGGTGCTCTACGTGGAGGCGGCCAAGTGGGTGGCCCGCCTGCGCGCCACCGCCACCGGCCGCCGGGACTTCCTGTTGCGCACCGAGATGTCGGCCGGCCACGGCGGAGTCTCCGGGCGCTACAAGTCGTGGACCGACCGCGCGTTCTCCCTCGCCTGGATCCTGGACCGGATGAACCTGGCCGAGACGGGTACCGGTCCCTCGGCGGATTTCCCTGAGGGCCCCTGAGAAGTCCCTGAGAAGTGGCTCAGACGGCAACTTTCGGAACTCGCCACGCGTCTATCCATGTGTAACCACGAACGGTCCGCCCCGGCGGGAATCTCCCCCGGTCGAGGTTTGTTGGATCAGATGTGTGGGGCGGTCTCCCAACGGCCCCACCGAACAAGGAGGGGTTCATATGGCCAGCAGGACCGCGATGCGCGAGATCGAGGGTCGCGACAGCGTCGGGCTCTACCTCGACGAGATTGCCCGCAATCCGCTGCTCGACGCAGCCACCGAAGTGGAACTCTCCAAGACGATCGAAGCCGGCCTGATGGCCGAGAGCCTCCTCGCGGAGGGCCGCATCGGCCGCCGCAAGGGTGGCGCCCCCAAGAGTGCCACCGAGGAAGAGCTCGAATGGATCGCCGAGGAGGGCCGCAAGGCCGTCCAGACGTTCATCAACGCCAACCTGCGCCTGGTCGTGTCGATCGCCCGCAAGTACGGCCGGGCACAGATGCCGATGCTCGACCTGATCCAGGAGGGCAACACCGGCCTGATCCGCGCCGTCGAGAAGTTCGACTACGCGAAGGGCTACAAGTTCTCCACCTACGCCACTTGGTGGGTGCGCCAGGCGATCACGCGTGGCATCGCCCAGCAGGCCCGCGTCGTACGCCTGCCCGTGCACGTCGTCGAGGAGCTCAACCAGGTGGGCAGTGCCCGTCGCACCCTCGAGCGCCAGCTCGGCCGCGACCCGGAGCCGCAGGAGATCGCCCTCGAGCTCGGCATGGACCTCGACCGGGTCATCGACCTCCTGCGCTGGGGGCGTGACCACGTCAGTCTCGACACACCTGTCGACGAGGACGGCGACACCTCGCTGGGCGACCTGATGGCCCAGGAGACCACGCCGAGCCCCGATCTCGAGGTGCTCGACACCGAGAGCCGCGACCGTCTCAACCGACTCGTGGGCCAGCTCGACGAGCGCGCCGCCGACATCATCCGCTCGCGCTACGGCCTGGTCGACGGTCGCCAGCACAAGCTGGCCGACATCGGTGCCAAGCACGGCATCTCCGCCGAGCGGGTGCGCCAGCTCGAGCGGGAGGCGCTGCAGAAGCTGCGCACCTTCGCCGACCCCGACCTGGCCGCGTGACGCTGTCCTAGCCCCGACAAGCTCCGCTCAGTCGACTGCGGAGACACACTCCGCGAGGACCTCTGCCACCCGATGGCGGAGGTCTTCGTGCGTCCCGGTGTTGTCGATGACGTGGGTGGCGATCGCGAGGCGCTCCTCGGCGTCGACCTGGGCGGCGATGCGTGACTTGGCTTCCTCCTCCGTCCAGCCGCGGTCACGCACCATGCGCTCGACCTGTACGTCGGCGGGCGCGTGCACCACGATCACGGCGTCGAACGTGTCGGCACGACCACTCTCGGCGAGCAGCGGGATGTCGTGCACCACGACGTCGTCGGGCCCGGCCGCGGACTCCAGCTCGACGATGCGCTCGAAGACCAGCGGGTGCACGATCGCCTCCAACCGCTTGCGGGCGGCCTCGTCGCCGAACACCAGACGGCCCATCGCGGGCCGGTCCAGGTCGCCCTGCGGGGTCAGCAGGCCGTCCCCGAACTCGGCGACCACGGCCGCGAGCCCCGGCGTACCCTGCTCGACGACCTCGCGCGCCAGCGCGTCGGCATCGATGATCACCGCACCGAGCTCGGCAAGGATCGCCGACACGGTGCTCTTCCCCGAGGCGACTCCCCCGGTCAGTCCAACCCTCATGCCCGGAACCCTAACCGTTGCCGGCGACTGCTAGTCGTTGGCCTCGAGCAGCCGGCGCAGCAGGCGGTCGAGCTCCTTGCGGTCCGCCGCGGGCAGCACCGACAGGAACTCACGGGCAGCACGGGCCCGGACGTCGTCGATCAGGCCACACGTCTCGCTGCCGGTGTCCGTGACCGTCACGCACGTGGCCCGACGGTCGTGGGGGTCGGCGCAGCGCAGCACCAGGCCCCGGCGCTCGAGGGCGTCGACCACCTCGGTGGCCGAGCGCGGGGCGATGCGCAGGTGCTCGGCCAGCACGGACAGCCGGGGCGCCTCGAGGTCGCGGATGAGTCGGAGCGCCCGGGCCTGGCCCGGCGCGAGGTCCCATTCGGAGAGCCCCGCGCTGAACCGCCGGCGCAGCGAGCGCGCGGTCGACTGGAGAAGGTCGCCGGTGTTGTCACCCATGCGCGCACCCTACCGGATTGGACGGGCATGCTCATAGTGAGGTAACCTCAGCATATGAACTGACCAAAGGAAGGGGTGGTCACATGGATACCCCCACACTCACCGACGGAGGTGGCCCCAAGGGCGGCCGCTCGACCCGTCCCGACCCGGCCGACCGTCGCCAGCTCGCCGAGTCCCCTGTCTCCCTGCGCCGCATCACGCGGCTGTTCACGCCGTACCGCGCGCGCCTGGGCGTCATCATCGCCCTCATCGTCTCCAGTTCCGTGATCGGCCTGGCCCAGCCGTTCCTGGTCAGGCACGTCATCGACGCTGCACTCCCCCGCCAGGACGTTCGACTGCTGCTCTGGTGCGTCGGCGGCATGGTCGCCGTGGCGGTGGCCAGCGCCGCGATCGGCGTCGTGCAGACCTGGATGTCGACCGCCGTCGGACAGCAGGTCATGCACCGACTGCGCACCGACCTGTTCGCCCACCTGCAACGCCAGTCCGTCGGCTTCTTCACCCGCACCCGCGGCGGAGAGGTGCAATCACGCCTGACCCACGACATCAGCGGCATGCAGTCGGTGGTCACCTCGACCGCCACCTCGATCGCGGCCAACGTCACGGTCGTGATCGGCACGGCGGTCGCGATGGCCGCACTCAGCTGGCGACTTGCCCTGCTCTCGCTGGTGGTCCTCCCGCCAGCCGTCTGGCTGACCCGCCAGGTGGCCCGCATGCGCCACACCATCACCGCGGAGCGCCAGCGCCGCCTGGCCGACATGCACGTGCAGGTCGAGGAGAGCCTCTCGGTCAGCGGCGTGCTGCTCAGCAAGACCCTGGGCGCCGCACCCGCGATGACGCGCCGCTTCGAGGAGACCTCCCACGACCTGGTCGGCCTTGAGATCCGCTCCCGGCTCGCGGGCCGCTGGCGGATGGCCACGATGAACATCATCTTCGCGACCATCCCGGCCGTGATCTACCTGGCCGCCGGGCTCCCGGCCACGTCGGGCGGCATGACCATCGGCACCCTGGTCGCGTTCACCGCCCTGCAGGGCACGTTGTTCCGGCCGTTGATGGCGCTGCTCAACGTCGGCGTCGACATCACCGCCTCGCTCGCGCTCTTCAGCCGCATCTTCGAGTACCAGGACCTCCCCGTCGAGATCGACGACCCGGCCGCTCCGGCCGACGTACGGCGTGAGGCGGCGCGCGGCGACGTCACCTTCGACGCCATCACGTTCGCGTACGACGACGGAGCGCCCGTCCTCGAGGGCATCGACCTGGCGGTGCCCGCTGGCACAACGCTGGCGCTCGTCGGCGAGACCGGGAGCGGCAAGAGCACCCTGGCCTCACTCGTGGCACGGCTGCACGACCCGACGTCGGGTCGCGTGCGCATCGACGGCACCGACCTCCGGGACCTGCGACTCACCGACCTGGCCGAACTGGTCGGCGTGGTCACCCAGGAGACCTATCTCCTGCACGCATCGGTCAAGGACAACCTGCTCCACGCGCGGCCCGACGCCACCGACACGCAGATCGAGGAGGCCTGCCGGGCCGCGCGCATCCACCACGTGATCGCCGCGCTCCCCCAGGGCTACGACACCGTGGTCGGCGCCCGGGGCCACCGGTTCTCCGGTGGTGAGAAGCAGCGCCTGGCCATCGCCCGCACGCTCCTGCGCGACCCCCGCATCCTCGTGCTCGACGAGGCCACCAGCGCCCTCGACAACGAGACGGAACGCGCCATCCAGGGCGCGCTCGACGAGGTCAGCATCGGTCGCACCACGATCACGATCGCGCACCGCCTCTCCACGGTGCGCAACGCCGACCAGATCGCCGTCCTCGACAAGGGTCGTGTGGTCGAGCTCGGCACGCACGACGAGCTGCTCGTCGCGGGTGGCCGCTACGCCGCCCTGGTCCGCGGCGGGCTGACCGCGGAGCCGCTGGCAGCCTGATCCACAGGTCCGCTCAGCCGAGCGCGTGCCGGCTCATCTCACGCGGACGCACGCCGCGGAATCGGCAGCCAACCTGCCCGCGACGCCGCCGCGCTCCGCGACGACGCGGACCCACAGGTGGCTGGCGGCAGAGGTCAACACGGCCGAGGTGGTGGACACCCTGCGTGCGATGCGGAAGGCCGAGTCCGTCGGCGCGGAGCGGCAGTTGCGCGCGGCCGCCGCACTGATCCGATACCGGGTCGCCTCCGGCACCCGACGCATTGACACCGCCACGACGTCGCGACGCGGCGAGGTCGCTTGCACCGCGTGCACCGGCCTGGGCAGCGGAGTGGTGAGCGGCCCTCGAGCCCGGTACGTGCTGGCGATCCCGTCGCGCCAGGCCCGCACCGAGAACTCATATCTGGCCCCGCTCCTGAGCCCGCTCAGCGTTGCACGACGCGTCGTCACGCGCGGGCGCATCGACCAGGTCACTGCACCCACCTTCCGGAAACGCACCTGATAGGCGTCGGCACGCGACACTGCCGTCCACGCGAGCGAGGCCTGTCCGAACGGTGACAGGGAGACCGTCAGGCTGCCCGGCGCTGCCGGTCGCGGCGTCACGGTGACGACGTTGGACCGGATGTCGGGCTCCGCCGCCCAGTAGCCTTTGACCGGTCGCAGCCGGAACTCATACCGATGCCCGTTGGCCGCTGGCCCGTGCCACGAGGTGGCATCGGCGACCTCCGCCCATTGCCGCCACGGCGTCCCGTTGGTCCGGTCACGCCCCTCGACGATCTGGCTGGTGGCCCGGGGGCTCAGCGTCCAACTCAGTGCGACCGAGCCGTCCGCCGCCGATCCACTCAGCGGCGGCGCTCCCCGTGGCCCCAGTGGGACGTCCGGGAAGGGCCGCGAGAACGGGGAGCCGACACCGAGCCCTGACAGGGCGTCCTCGACGGCCGCCGCAAGGACGTACTCCCCCGCTGCGTTCGGATGCCCCGGATCCCAGGTGTGCTGTCGAAACTCGAAGCCCTTGTCCGCATCGGCGACCCGGATCGGCGACACCTCGGTCGTCAGTTCGGCTGCGGTGTCGCTGAGCATCGCGTTGTACTCCACGGCGCCCGGGACCCAGTGCTGGGGAACCCGCGAGACCACCAAGCTGATCGACGAGTCGGCCGCCCGCACCTTCGCGATGAAGTCACGCGCCAACTGGTCCACGCCCGCGGGAGGGATCTGGAGCCAGGTCAGGTCGTTGACCCCGAGCATGACGACCACCACGTCAGGGCGGTAGGCCTCCACCAGTTGGTCGATGGGCGTGTCGGGGAAGGCGTACGACAGCCCCCACAATGACGCATGGTCACGGTCGAAGTCGGGGTCCATGTAGTCCTGTGACCCTTCGCCGTGGGGCCCGAGTCCATGGAGGTCGTCGCGGGGTCCCACGAAGTCGATCGTCGCGCCGGAAGCAACGAGCTGCTGCCACAGTCGATAGCGCCAGGTCCAGTCGCCGGAGGATCCGTGCGTGACGGAGTCACCCACGATGAGGATCCTCGTGGGCTCCGCCTCGTCACTCGGTGAAGAGGCTGCGGGAGACGCTCCTGAGAGGAACAGGCCGGGTCCCATCAGCAGCAACACGAGGCATGACCGGAGCAACACGAGCATCCGCTGAGATTAGACGCAGCATCCGGGTTTCGGGCCCGAACAGGAGCATTGGCCCCGCGACGATGAAGCGCGTCACGAGGGTTCCCGGATCGCGCACAGCCTGGTCCGCGGCGGGATGACCGCTGGCCGCCTGAACCCGGAGGGCGCTCACCACGGCCAGGGCCGTACCGACGAACGGGCACAACGGACGCTTTCAGCGCCACATTGACCGGAATCGGGCCGTTGTGCCCGTTCGCCGGTACGGGCACAACGGGTCGGGAGTCGCCGGAGGCATCCCGGGGTCCGGGCCAGAACGGAACCCTTGGTCCGGAACCGCGATGATGGGGGAATGGACGAGGCCGAACTGCACGAGGGGTCCCGGGTCGCCCTGCTCGTTCCCGGCTCACCGGCGTACGTCGACCTGGTGATGGGACTGTTGGCCACCGGCGTCTTCCCGGTGCCCCTCGACCCGCGACTCACCGCTGCTGAACGCGAGAGGATCCTCGCCGACGTACGGCCCCATCTCGTGGTCGATGACGAGGCACAGGTGGCCCGCCTGCTGGCCCAGCTCCCCGCGGAGACCCGGCGGGCGCTCCCCCGGGCTCGGCCGATGCACGTCACCAGCGGCACCACCGGCACGCCGAAGGGCGTCCACAGCGGACTGCTCGCCGACGACGCGGCCGCCGCGCTGCTCGCCGAGGAGCGCGACCTGTGGGGGTTCGCGGCCGACGACGTGAACCTCGTGCTGAGCCCGCTCTACCACTCGGCACCCCTGCGCTTCGCGATGGGAACGCTCCTGGCCGGCGGCCGGATCGTCGTCCCGGGCCCCTTCGATCCCGAGCGCATCACGCAGGCGATCGACGACGAGCGGCCGACCACGATGTTCTGCGTCCCTGCCCACCTCCAGCGGCTCTTCGCCCACTGGGACCGCGTCGGAGTGCCCGACCTGAGCAGCTTCCGGATGGTCGCCCACGCAGGTGCGCCCTGCCCGCCGGCCGTCAAGCACCGGCTCATCGAGATCTTCCCTCCGGGCTCCACCTGGGAGTTCTACGGCTCCACGGAGGGCCAGTTCACCGCCTGTCGCAGCGAGGAGTGGCTCGAGCACCCCGGCACCGTAGGGCGGGCCCGGCCGGGACGCACCCTGAGCGTCGATGACGACGGCCAGATCTGGTGCGTCGTACCCGCCCACGCACGGTTCACCTACTTCGCCTCACCTGAGAAGACGGCGCAGGCCTGGCGCGAGACTCCCGAGGGCCCGGCGTTCTCCGTCGGGGACCTGGGGCGCCTCGACGACGAGGGCTACCTCTATCTCGACGGGCGTCGCGAGGACCTCGTCATCACCGGCGGCGTGAACGTCTACCCGACCGAGGTCGAGAACACGCTGCGCGAGCTCGAGGGCGTCGACGACATCGCCGTCTTCGGAGTGCCCGACGACCAGTGGGGGCAGAGGGTGGTCGCCGCCGTGGTGGGTACGGCGACCGCGGCCGACCTCGACGCCTTCGCCAGGCAGCGTCTCGCACCACCCAAGCGACCGAAGGACTACCGTTTCGTGCCGGAGCTCCCCCGCACGCTCACCGGCAAGGTGCGTCGCCAGGAACTCTCACGAACCAGCAGTCCTTGATGCTCGAGCCTGCAGTCGTTGCGGTCCGACATCAAGAACTGCCGGTTCGGCCATCAAGACTTGCAGGTTCGCGACGCAACAATTGCGGGTTGGTGCTAGGCCGTGGCCTCGTCCTGGCGCGAGCTGAACAGCCGGCGGTAGCGCTGCGGGTTCACCCCGCGCGACCGGGTGAAGTGGTGACGCAACGTGGCCGCATTGCCGAAGCCCACCTCCGACGCGATCCAGTCGACCGGGTGGTCGGTGAGCTCGAGCAGCTCCTCGGCCGCGACCACGCGTTGCGCGGTGACCCACGCGTGAGGCGTGGTGCCGGTCTCGTCGCGGAACCGTCGGGCGAACGTGCGCGGCGACATGTGGTTGCGTGCGGCCAGGGCATCGACACTGAGGTCCTCCGCGAGGTTCTCCAGGATCCAGGTCAGCAGCGGACCCAGCGTCTCGGCGGCGCAGTCGGGCACGGCCCTCGCGATGAACTGGGCCTGTCCGCCGTCACGGTGCGGCGGGACGACCATGCGGCGGGCAGCGGTGGCGGCGACCTTCGCGCCGAACTGCTGGCGCATCAGGTGGAGCGCGGCGTCGAGGCCGGCGGCCGATCCGGCACCGGTGACGATCGTGCCGTCCTGCACGTAGAGCACGTCGGGGTCGACCTTCGCCTCGGGGAAGGCCCGGGTGAACTCGTCCACGTGGCGCCAGTGCGTCGTACACCTGCGGCCGTCGAGCAGACCGGCCTCGCCCAGCACGAAGGCACCGGTGCAGTGCGCGAACACGAAGGCGCCGCGGGCGTGGGCGCGGGCCAAGAGGTCCGCCACCTCGGGCGACGGGTCGAGGAAGTCGCGCTTGGGGGCCACACAGATCAGGTCGGCGTCCTCCGCCTCGTCGAGGCCGTGCTCGACGTGCAGGTCGTAGCCGGACGCACCGGCGACCCGGCCCGGCCGTGGAGTGACGACCACGAAGTCGAAGACCGGGTTGTCGTCCTCGGGGTGGTAGGGCTCGGCCCACACCTCACACATCGCGCCGAGCCCGAACGGCTCGGCTCCGTCCTGTACGACGACCGCCACCTTGCGCATGGGACGAGCATGCACCCATGTTGGCAGAAAATCAATGTCGAATGTCTTTACTGCCACTCGTGGCAGGATCTCAGGCAAGACAGACTTACTGCCATGAACCTCTTCCTGACAGTCCTCCTGGTCCTGGCCGCTGCGGCGTACGTCGCCTACCTCACGGCCTACATCCGCAACGACGGCTACGGCAGTCGGTCCTCCTCGGGCCTGCCCCGCAGTCACCCCAGCGACGTCTTCGAGCAAGGCGCCCGCGTGTGAGCCCACCACCCTCCCAACGAAAATGCCCGAAGGGCCCGGACATCAGTTGATGTCCGGGCCCTTCGTGCGTGCTGTGTGTGCTGGCGCTGTGCCTGCGGGTCAGGCGCCCCCACCGGTGAGCTTCTCGCGAAGCGCCTGGAGCGCCTCGTCGGAAGCCAGCGAACCGCCGGTCTCGGCCTCGGGAGCAGCGGACTCGGTGCCACCGCTGGAGTACGAGGTGGCCTCGCCAGCCTCGGCCTCGGCAACCTTCGCGTCGGCCTGCTGCTTGACGTGGGCCTCCCAGCGGGCGTGCGCCTTGGCGTACTGCTCTTCCCATGCCGCGCGCTGCTCGTCGAAGCCCTCGAGCCACTCGCCCGTCTCGGGGTCGAAGCCGTCGGGGTAGATGTAGTTGCCCTGCTCGTCGTACGACGCGGTCATGCCGTAGAGCGTCGGGTCGAACTCCTCGGCCTCGCTGGCCGTGGCGGTCTCGTTGGCCTGCTTGAGGGACAGCGAGATGCGACGACGCTCGAGGTCGATGTCGATGATCTTGACCATGACGTCGTCGTTGACCTGGACGACCTGCTCCGGGATCTCCACGTGGCGCTCGGCCAGCTCGGAGATGTGGACCAGGCCCTCGATGCCCTCTTCGACGCGCACGAACGAACCGAACGGAACCAGCTTGGTGACCTTGCCGGGCACGATCTGGCCGATCTGGTGGGTCCGGGCGAAGTGCTGCCACGGGTCTTCCTGCGTCGCCTTGAGCGACAGCGAGACGCGCTCGCGGTCCATGTCGACGTCGAGCACCTCGACGGTGACCTCGTCGCCGACCGTGACGACCTCGGACGGGTGGTCGATGTGCTTCCAGGACAGCTCGGAGACGTGGACGAGACCGTCGACGCCGCCGAGGTCCACGAAGGCACCGAAGTTGACGATCGAGGAGACGACGCCCTTGCGGATCTGGCCCTTCTGGAGCTGGGTCAGGAAGCCCTGGCGAACCTCGGACTGGGTCTGCTCGAGCCACGCACGACGCGACAGGACCACGTTGTTGCGGTTCTTGTCGAGCTCGATGATCTTCGCCTCGAGCGTCTGGCCGACGTACGGCTGCAGGTCGCGGACGCGACGCATCTCGACGAGCGACGCGGGCAGGAAGCCGCGCAGGCCGATGTCGAGGATGAGGCCGCCCTTGACGACCTCGATGACGGTGCCCTCGACGACGCCGTCCTCTTCCTTGACCTGCTCGATGGTGCCCCAGGCGCGCTCGTACTGGGCGCGCTTCTTGGACAGGATCAGGCGGCCTTCCTTGTCCTCCTTCTGGAGGACCAGGGCCTCGACCTCATCACCGACGGCGACGACCTCGGACGGGTCGACATCGTGCTTGATGGAAAGCTCGCGGGAGGGGATGACACCCTCGGTCTTGTAGCCGATGTCGAGCAGGACCTCGTCGCGGTCCACCTTGACGATGGTGCCGGCGACGATGTCTCCGTCGTTGAAGTACTTGATGGTCGCGTCGATTGCCGCGAGGAAGTCCTCTTCAGAACCGATGTCGTTGACCGCAACCTGGGGCGCGTCGTAATCGGGAAGAGTGGAGATGGTGCTCGTCATAAGGGAAGTGATTCCTTGGATGGATGAAGGTCGTGCGGGCACGCGACAGGCCGGTTTCACTACCGATTCAGCACGGCCGGCGACCGCCCCTGGAAGTTCGGGACGTACGTCGGACTGATAGCGAGCGAGGATCCACTCCGTCCGGGACGCAGGCAGACCTGAGGCGCAACCTAAAGATTACGTGCCCGGAGGTCGCCCCGTCCAACTGGGGCACCCACCCGCCCATGCACAACTGACACCGGCCGCATAGCCCACTTGGGTCATTTACCCAATTCCGGGGACGCCGGCGCCGGTGCGACCCTACGATCGCGCCGGGTGCTCAGGCACCAGTCCTTCCCATTCGTCTCCCCTTCATCGTCCTCATCTGCCCCGGGTACAGGAGCTCCTCCATGGGATATCGCGCACGCACAGCTGCCGCGTTGTCACTCACCACCGCCTCGCTCTACTCCGTCATGCTCCTCCAACAGCCTGCGCAGGCCGATCCACTGCCCGCGCCGTACGACGCCCAGGCGCACGCCGACGTGGCCTCGCTGTCCGCGAACCTGCTCGGTGGAAACCTGGCCGGGCTGGTCGTCGGCCACGCACAGGCGACGGCTGACAGCACCGCCGGCACTGCCAGCGGCGTCTCCAAGAACGCCGAGGTCTCCGTCGCAGGCTTCCCGATCACGGTCGACGACCAGACCAGCACCTCCCCGGCGCCCATGAACCCGCCGGCCGAGAGCCTGCTTCCTCTCAACCTCTCCCCCGTCGCCAACGTCGGAGTGATCACCGGGGACACCGAGGCCAACTACGTCGACGCGAACACGTGCCCTCCGGCGTCCGGTGCCCAGCGGGTGGTCTCCGACGCGAAGACCGATCTCGCCTCGCTGACCGTCCTGGGCGTCGCCGGACTGGGCAATCTCGTGAACGTGGGCGCGTCGAGCGTCCGTTCCACGACCGCGCTCACCGACACGGATGCCGACGGAGCCTCCGACGTGACCTCCACCGTCGAGGCCACAGTGGGCGACATCCAACTGCTGGGCAACCAGGTCCAGGTCGAGGTGACCTCACCCGTGAAGGTGGAGGCGTCGTCCGACGGCACCACCGGAACTGCTGGGTTCGCGGACCCCGCCACAGTCGTGGTCCACGTCGGCGCCGCCGAGATCCCGATCCCGCTCAACGGCAGCCCCGTCCAGATCGACCTGCCGATCGCGCTCGAAGCGTTGGTGGACCTGACCATCACCGGCTTCAGCCCGACCGATCAGTCCGCGGGTGCCACCGGTGAGGCCAACCTGCAGTCCCTGCTCCGTGTCCAGCTCAAGGTCCTCGGCGCCCTGCCGGGCCTGCCCGATGCTGCCAACGTCGACCTCAGCCTGGTGCCGCTGCACGTCAAGGCCACCGCACCAGCGGGCGGCGTCGAATGCCCGGTCGATCCCAATGCCGACCCCGACGGCGACGGACTCACCAATGCCGAGGAGACCGACCTCGGTACCGACCCCCAGAACCCCGACACTGACGGTGACACCCTGCAGGACGGCGCCGAGGTGAACGGCACCAGCAACGACTTCGACGCCACCCCCACCAACCCCCTCGAGGCCGACACCGACAACGACGGCCTCACCGACGCCGAGGAGAACACGGCCACCACCAACCCGAACGACGCCGACACCGACGACGGCGGCGTCAACGACGGCACGGAGGTCGACACCGACGGCACCGATCCCAAGGTCGGAGCCGACGACCTCACCGCCGACCCCGACGGCGACGGACTCACCAACGGCGAGGAGGCGGACGCCGGCACCGACCCGGGCAACCCCGACACTGACGGCGACACCCTGCAGGACGGCGCCGAGGTGAACGGCACCAGCAACGACTTCGACGCCACCCCGACCAACCCCCTCGAGGCCGACACCGACAACGACGGCCTCACCGACGCCGAAGAGAACACCAACAGCACCGACCCCCACGACGCGGACACCGACGACGGCGGGACCAATGACGGCGACGAGGTGGCCGCCGGCACGGAGCCCGTCTCCACTCCCGGCGACGACGACCCGGACGCCGACGGCCTCACCAACGACGAGGAGACCGACCTCGGCACCGACCCCGACGTCGCCGACACCGACGGCGACGGCCTCCAGGACGGCGCCGAGCACGACGGCACCAGCAACGACTTCGACGCCACCCCCACCAACCCCCTCGAGGCCGACACCGACGGCGACGGCCTCACCGACGCCGAAGAGAACACCCACACCACCAACCCGAACGACGACGACACCGACGACGGTGGTCGCACGGACGGCGAGGAGGTCAACACCGACGACACCGACCCCTTGGTCGGCTCCGACGACCTCCTCGACAGTGACGACGACGGCCTGACCGACGGCCGCGAGGACGACCTGGGCACCGACCCGGCCAATCCCGACACCGACGGCGACGGGCTCCAGGACGGCGCCGAGGTCGACGACCACGGGACCGACCCCAACGAGGCCGACACCGACGGCGGCGGCACCAATGACGGCGACGAGGTGGCCGCCGGCACCGAGCCCGTCTCCACTCCCGGCGACGACGACCCGGACCTCGACGGTCTCGACAACGACGAGGAAGCCACCCACGGCACCGACCCGGCCGATCCCGACACCGACGGCGACACCATCAAGGACGGTGACGAGGTCACCGGTGACGGCAACCCGTTCAACGGCGCCGCGACCAACCCGCTGAAGGCCGACACGGACAACGACGGGCTCAGTGACAGCGCCGAGGTCACCTCGACGACCAACCCGAACGACAGCGACACCGACAACGACCGTTTGCTGGACGGCCGCGAGGTCAAGACCACTCGCACCAACCCGAAGGTCAAGGACACCGACCGTGACTCCCTGACCGACGGCCAGGAGGTCCTCGGCATCAACATGACGCAGAAGGTGCAGCTGGGTCGCAAGAACGTCCGCCGGATCGGCGTGGTCAGGACCAACCCGCTCAGGGTCGACACCGACGCCGACGGCATCAGGGACGGCGTCGAGGTCCGCGGCTACGTGATCAGGCAGAAGGTGATCGTGTCGAAGACGGGCCCGATCAGGACCTACACGATCGGCACGGTCCGCAGCGACCCGCGCAAGAAGGACACCGACGCCGACGGCGTCCAGGACAACGCGGAGCGCACGGGCTCGAGGAACAAGCGGTTCAACAGTCACAAGTCCAGTCCGGTCAACTACGACACCGACCGCGGCGGCAACACCGACGGGCGCGAGATCGCAGCCCACAGCGACCCGAGCAACGTCCGGTCGTCGCCGGGTCGTCCGCTGGGACGCTGATCTCCTGAGGGAGGCCGAAGGGGCGCCGGGTGAAACCCGGTGCCCCTTCGTCATTTACTGTCCTTGCATGAACAGCGTGCGCGCCCTCAGGGTTCCGGTGGGCGAGGACGACTCCCGCCGCGCCAACCGTCGCGACTGGGATCGGTACGCCGACGAGTACCAGGCCACGCACGGTTCCTTCCTCGGTGACGCCGGCTTCGTCTGGGGACCCGAGGGCCAGTCCGAGGCCGACCTCAAACTGCTCGGCGACGTCCGCGGGCGCGACGTACTGGAGCTGGGATCGGGCGCCGGGCAGTGCTCGCGCTGGGTGAACAGCCAAGGCGGCCGCGCGGTTGGCCTGGACCTCTCGCTGCGCCAGCTCCAGCACTCGCGGCGGATCGACGCCGAGACCGGTGTGACCGTGCCGCAGGTCTGCGGAACCGCGACCCAGCTCCCGTTCGCCGACCGCTCCTTCGACGTCGTTTTCTGTTCGTTCGGCGCGTTGCAGTTCGTCGCCGACGGTGCGGCCGCAGTCGCGGAGACCGCCCGCGTCCTGCGCCCCGGTGGCCGGTTCGTCTTCTCGGTCACCCACCCGACGCGCTGGATGTTCCAGGACGATCCGGGCGAAGAAGGCCTTGTGGCCAACCAGTCCTACTGGGACCGCACGCCGTACGTCGAGGTGGACGACGAGACCGGCATGGTCAACTACGTAGAGCACCACCGCACGATCGGCGACTGGGTCGCCCTGCTCGCTGCCGAGGGCATGGCCCTGATCCGGTTCGAGGAGCCGGAGTGGCCCGCCGACCACGACCGCACCTGGGGCGGATGGTCCCGCACCCGCGGCCTGCTCACTCCCGGTACGGCGATCTTCGTGGCGGTCCTCAACCCAGCGACGCCCAGCCCCCCGGCGGTTCACTCGGCGGCTGGGTGACCCCGGTCAGTCCGAAGTTCTGCGACCGTCGCGGCGCCTCGTCGACCCCGAGCCGGTCCCAGAGGTCGGCCCTGACGTAGAAGGCGTTGTTGCCGGTGAGGTCCGTGTGGGCCAGTCGGTAGCCCTTCTCCGCCGCCACCACGTCGAGCGCCTCCAGTGAGGCGCCGAAGGCGCCGGAGCCGTCCCAGGAGCGCGCGGGATCGTGTGGTTGCGCGAGCGCACCGCCCGCGGGGATCCCGGAGTTGTACTCGATGACGACGAGTCGGGGCGAGGTGGCCGCCAGCTGACGCCACACATGGACATCGTTGCCGTCAATGTCGATCGAGAGCACGTCGATCTCCTCGGGCACTCCGGCACCGATGAAGCAGCGGTCGATGTTCGCGGCGGTCACCATCGTGTGGACGGTGCGGACCCGGCCGTTGCCGGCGTACTTCCGGCTCAAGCACTCGAAGTCCGCCGGATCACCGTCGATGAACAGGCCGTTCCACCCGAACACGTCCGCCAGCAGGACACAGTTGCCTTCATGACCGCCCTGCACACCGAACTCGACGAACCATCGGTTCGTCGTACCCAGCCGGTTCAGGATCTCGGAGATCACCCCGTCCTCACCGTTCTGGGAGAACACCCGCGCCTCGTGACGGGTCAGGTCCCGGAGCTCGAACAGCGCGGGATCTGCCCGTTCGACCAGTCTCCGCATGGCCTCGAGACGCGCATCGATCTGCATGGGCCGGAAGATGGCGTACGACTTCAGCGCCGCACGTGCCTTGGAGCGGACTCTGCCGCCAACGGTGAACACGACCGGAGTCTAGGCTCTCGGGCGTGACCCGGCATCGAGTTCCGCACAGCGCGCCCGAACCAGACGCTGCCTGGTCGGCGGAGTCCGGGCTCGTGTGGAACATCGTGCTCACCGCCGACCTCGGCGCCCACGTCCCCCAGGACCTCCCCCAGAGGCTCCGAGACCTCAATCTCGAGCTCGGCGGGGTCCCGGGCACTGCTCCGATCGTGGGCGAGATCGCCGACCTGAGGCGGCGCCTGGCCCTCACCGAGGACGCACCGGTGACGGTGGGGCACGACGCACACACCATCGTGATCAGCGCCCACCATCACTACCTCGACGGGCTCGGCCTCCTGGCGGCCTTCTCGAGGCTGACCGGCCGGGCAGCGACGAGCTCGGCGCGAGGAGTCGGCGACAGGGCCGAGGCGGTCGGTGCACGCGTTGCGCAGCTGCGACGCCTTGCCGAAGTCGCCCTCACGCCACCTGCGCGCATCCCCGCATCAGGCAGCAGGGACGAGCCGTGGGACAGCTTCGTCGAGGTCCGGGTGCCGGGACGGGTCGGTACGACGGACCTGGTGGTCGCCGGCACGCGTGCGGCGGAGCTGTTCTCGCTTCGCAGGGGGCGGCGACGCGCCCCACGACACACCGCCGTGGCAGTCGGTGCCTCCCGCACCGGCGGCGCCGAGGCCACCCTGCAGGACAACAGCGCCCTCCTGAGGTTACGCAACACGGAACGTCTCGGCCCCGTGGAGGTCGGGGCTGCGCTGCGCTCCCAGCCCACCGAGTCGGTCACCGCCACCGGCCGCGACTCCGCGGGCGGCGGATCGGCGGCCCGGCTGGCCACCAGGATCCTCGCTCCGCGACTGGGTTCCACCCTGCTCGTGTCACATCTGGGCACCGTCACGGCGGCGGACGTCGCGGGATTCACCTTCCACCCCGTCACAGGCGGCGGCACGGGGATCTCCATCGGTGCAGTCACCCACGCGGGCACCACCACCCTGTCGGCACGAGGGCGCGCACGCCGTCACGGCGAGGAGGCGTTGTCCGAGCTCCTGCGCTTGCTGGTGGAGTCCCTGCCTGGCTCCACGGAGCTCACCGAGCCGTGACGAACCGCCCCGCTCACCTCCTGCCTCGCAAGGACGCCGGGTTGAACGGAGCGAACAGACGCCGCAGCCGTGGGGCAGCGTGACGCAGGGCGGACCTGACGTCATCGACGCCCTCCCAGAACCGGTCGGGATCGAGCTCGGGGTGAGGGGCGCGTGCATAGATGGCGGAGTCCGCGTCCCGGGCGAGTGACTGGCCCTCGCCGAGATGCTCGGCCTGCATCACCCGCGTCATCGTGGCGGGCACGGTCGTGCCGAGATCGCGTGCGGTGTCGACCACCTCGCGCCAACCACCCACCCAGGGCGAGGACCACGCGCCACGACCTGTCGCCCGGCGCCGCCGGCGACGCACCCACTTGGCCAGCGGAATCGTCCACGGCACCAGGCCCAGCAGCGGCAGGAAGAACGAAAGAGTGCTCCTCAGGTCCCCGTCGGGGGGCTCTGTGGTCGCGCCATCGGACTTTCCGCGCCCCTGGCCCGTCGTCGTCCCCTCTCCCGGCTCCTCCAGATCGGGGTTCTCCCCCTCCTCGATCAGGTGCTCGGTGGGCCGTTCCACCTCTTCATCAGTGCGTTTGGGCGGCTTGCGCGACATGAACGTCGAGGTGTCCAGGGTCCGCCAGCTGCCATCGGCCACCCGCACCTCGACCCAGGCCCGGACGTCCTTGCCCTCGACCCGACCACCCTTGGGTACCACCGCACCGACCACGACCCGCGCCGGAACCATCAACCGGTTGGCCAAGAGCGCCATCGCGGCGGCGTACTGCTCGTCGTTGCCGACGATCTGGTCTGCTGCCACGAAGTCGAACCCCAACCGCTGCTGGTCGTGGCCCGCGGCGTACCGGCGTTCCGAAGGCAGCACCCCGTCGGAGTAGCGACCGTTCTTGTGGAGGTAGCGGGCCACCGACCTGACCCGCTCCATCGGCGACATGTCCGACTTGAACCAGGCGAACAGGAAGAGGTCCAGGAACTCGCCCCTGGGCTGCAGTGGCCCGTCGACCTCGAACGCGCGTGCGTTCGGACGCAGGGTGTCCCTCGGGAGGACAGCGGTGAACGTGTAGTCGTCGCGGGCTCCGACACCGCCGCTGACGTAGGCCGCATCGGTGGCCAGGTTGTAGCGCACGTCCTCGCGTTGGGCCTGCCCGTCGGAGTAGTCGAAGGACAACGACGTGAGCTCACCTGCGAGCGGCAGCCAGTTGCTGCCGTAGGCCTTGGTCACCTCGACGTTGACGGTCACCTCCTTGCCGCGTCGCTGCGGATCGATCTCGGAGCCGATCCGCTGGAACAACGCGTCGTCGGCCCCCGGGACCGTGCGGTTCCCGGCCGACCAGGTGCTGCCGTCGTACTCGTCCAGCGTGACGAACCGCAGGCGCGTCCCCGCAGGCAGGCCCTTCACCCGGAGCAGGGTCTCGGCGAAGACGTCCTGGCCGAGCACGGCCGGCCGCGGGTTGTAGCGACGGAAGTCGGCGAGCGGGTTGTCAGCGCCACTCACGTCTGTTCCGGAGCCGACGTGGCCGCGCAGCACAGAGCGCTCGGGCTCCGTGTCGGCCGCGCGATCCGTGCCCTGGTTCGTCAGGCCCAACGCCGCCAGGCCGACCGCGATGGCGCCGACCAGGAGAGAGGTCACGGCCGCCCGCACGACCTGGCCGCGGTGGCCGTTCTCGATGCCTTCGGAGCGGGTGGCCCGCACGGAGATCCACCAGAGCGCCACCCCGGCGAACGCGATGCTTCGCAACTCGAGCCGGCCGGGGTCCGCGGTCCCGAGCAGGATGCTGAGCACCAGCGCCCCCAGCATCGGAGTCAACGGTGCGACGGCTCGACGGGTACGCAGGGCCATCCACCCCGACGCGCCGGCGGAGACGCAGCCGATCGCGAAGGGCAACACCATCACTCCCCCGCCGGCGTCAACCGGTGGGATGGTGGTCAGGAAGTCACCGGGGGCGGTGATCGTGCCGGCCAGCAGGCCCGCGACGGCGTCCGGCGTCGGCAGGCCGATCGGTTGGTCGCCTCGCATCGCGACCATGGACCCGACAAGGACGTAGACCACCGGGGCAATCAGGAGGAACACCTCCGTGCCCTTGCCGTTCCCGGCGACCATGGCCGCGGTGACGAGCGCGGACCCCCCGGCCACGCCACCGACGACGAGGTACTCCCTGGTGGCGAACGAGTCGTCGAGACCCCACAGTGCAAGCACGAGCAGGATCGCCACGACGACGACGTCGCGCACGTGGCTGGCGGGGCCCGCCTGCGTCTCGACGGTGGTCTTCACCGCAGTCTCCACAACAGGGCCGGCAGGTGCTTGAGGTCTCCCAGCACGGCGGCTCGGAGGTCGCCGCGCACCTGGATGCGGGAGTCGGCACCGGCCGACGTCATCAGCACCAGCCGGTGGGCGTCGTGGGGGAAGGCCGACAGCGCTGTCGACAGGGGTGCGGCATCCCGCCGCCCGCCGCTCACCACTGCGACGAAGCTGGTGCCCCCTGCCGCGTTCGCCACCTTCAGTACTCGGTGCGGCAGGTCCAGCTCCTCGGCCCGGGGCGCGAAGTGACACGACGCGTCAAGGAGCTGTTCGCCGCGTGTCGTGACCGTGTAGGTGTCCCCACACGCGAAGGCCACCTCGAAGTCGTCGTACGCCGCCCTGAGGGCGAGTGAGGCGCCGACCGAGACGGCGAGCTCGAAGTCGGCCCGGGTGTCGTAGGACTGCTCGTCGGAGTCGACGATCACCGTGGCGTGCGAGCGCCGGGTCTCCTGGTACTGCCGGACCAGCAACGACGAACCGGACGCGGACTGCTTCGCCGACGAACGCCAGTGCACGTGGCGCAGGTCGTCGCCGGGCACGTACTCGCGCAACGCGTGGAAGGCCAGGTCGGACGCCGAAAGCTGGTCGGAGGGAACGCCCTCGAGGTCGACCACCACACCGGGGGTCAGCGTGGGCAGGGCGATGGTGACAGGCCGGACGAACAGGTCCTTGGGATCCGAGCAGACCCGCCGACGGCGGAAGAGTCCCAGCACGTCACCAGCCAGGTGGGTCACCGGCCCGACCCGGTGCACGCCACGACGATCGGTGGGAACGGCGAGGTCTTCGGTCGCGGACCGGCCCGGAGCGACCAGGCCGAGGCGGGTCATGGTGCTGCCCCTGCCCAGCGGCACCTCGATGACGGGATGGACCAGGGGCAGGTACTTCGCATGGAGTGAGAGCTGAACCTCCACCGGACTGCCCACGACCACCTTGGCCGGGTGGAGCGTGAGGTCGGCCCGTGCACGGCGCGGCCACAGGACGGTCACCAGACCGACGGCCAGCGCCAGCAGGCACACCAGGCCCATCACCAGCATCTCGTTCCAGTGGTAGCGGTTGCCCAGCCACATGCTGCCGAGTGCGAGGACGACGACGGCGCGTCCCTCGCGGGTGAACAACCGCCAGGTCGCCACCAGCAGCTTGGTGGCCCGGGCCGCGATGTCTCGTGGAGTCAACGTCGCGGGCTCAGGCCGACACGAACGAACGGTCCTCGGGAGGTCGCACCGAGCCCATCAGCTCGTCGACGACCTCCGCGACGCTGATGCCGGCGAAGGCCGCCTCGGCCCCCAACAGCACCCGGTGGCAGAGCACCGGCTCGGCCAGGAGCCTGATGTCGTGCGGGATCACATGACTCCGCCCCTCGGCCGCCGCCCAGGTCTTCGCGACCCGGATGAAGGCCAGGCAGCCACGGGCGGACAACCCGAGCTTGACGTGCTCGGCGTCACGTGAGGCCTCCGCGATCTCGCGCACGTAGCGCACGACGGCCCGGTCGACGTACACGGTGTCGGCCAGCTGTGCGAGGCGGGTGATGGTGGCTCCGGTGGTGACCGGGCGGATCAACGAGGCGCGGTCACGGACCGCCGAGTTCATCAGGAGCTCCTCGGTCGAGGCGGCGTCCGGGTAGCCCACGGACGTCTTCATCAGGAAGCGGTCGAGCTGTGCCTCGGGCAGGCGATAGGTGCCTGCCTGCTCGATGGGGTTCTGGGTGGCGATCACCATGAACGGGGTGGGAACGGGGTGCGTGACACCGTCGACGGTGACGTGCCCCTCCTCCATCACCTCGAGGAGCGCCGACTGGGTCTTCGGCGACGCACGGTTGATCTCGTCGGCCAGGACCAGATGGTGGAAGATCGGGCCACGGTGGAACTCGAAAGTGCCGCGATGCTGGTCATAGACGGTGACCCCGGTGACGTCGGAGGGCAACAGGTCGGGGGTGAACTGGATGCGTGCGTGGCTGCTCTCGATGGTGTTCGCCAACGCCCGCGCCAACATCGTCTTGCCGGTGCCCGGGAAGTCCTCGAGCAGCAGGTGCCCACCCGAGATCATGCAGGTCAGGGCCAGGCGCACCACATGCCGCTTGCCGAGGACAGCCTTCTCGATGTTGGCGGTCATCGCCTCCACCTGCTCTGCGAACCAGGTGGCGTCAACGTGGCTCAGCGACAGGTCGGATGTCATGCCGTGCATCGTAGGCTGTGAGGCCGCTGCAGCGCTGCCGAACCGGCCTGCACTAACCTCACCGTTGGACTGAGGGAGGCCGCGTGGACGAGGAAGAGATCCGCAAGTCCGCGGTGTTGGAACAACGACACTGGTGGTACGCCAGCCGTCGAGCCATGCTGCGGCGACTGATGCACGGTGTCACACCGGGTCGAGCGTTGGACGTCGGCGCCGGTTCGGGCGGCAACACGGCGGTGTTGCGCGATCTGGGCTGGGACGCGATCGGACTGGAGTACTCACCCGCCGCGGCCAGTCTGAGCGCGTCACGTGCCCTCAAGGTGGTCCGGGGAGACGCGCGTGCCCTGCCCTTTCCCGACGAGTCCTTCGACCTCGTGATCTCGACCGATGCCTGGGAGCACATCGACGACGACGCGGCCGTTGCCGCCGAGGCCTTCCGCGTGCTCCGTCCGGGCGGCCGCCTCCTGGTCGCCGTACCTTCCGGGATGGACCTGTGGAGCGGGCACGACGTGGCTCTCGGCCACCTGCGTCGCTACGAACGCGAGACCCTCTCCGCGGTCGTCGCGGGCGCCGGCTTCGAGATCCACTCGCTGCGTTCCTGGAACGTCCTGCTCCGACCCGTCGCCCTGGTGCGACGCAGCCGACCCGCGCGCGCCGAGTCAGCGACCTCCGAGATGGACGAGGTCAACCCGGTCGTGAATCTCGGCCTCAAGGCTGTGCTGGCGGTCGAGGCGCGCCTGGGCGTGCACGGCCATCGCGGCATCTCCCTGGTCCTGCGTGCCTTCAAGCCCGGTGCCGCCACTCGTCGCGACTGACCGCTGATGCACGACGAGGGGCTCCCGCCTGATGGCGGGAGCCCCTCGTGCTCGTGCTGGGTGGGACCTGGTGCGTCAGTCCTCGACCTTGCGACTGCCGGCCGCACCACGGGTGTGGAGCAGGACCCCGGCACCGACCGCGAGCAGGCCGAGGATCGCCATCAGCAACGGGTACAGTCCGTGCACGCCGCTCAACAGCGTCGCCTTCGAGCTGTAGTCGTCGACGCCTTCCTTGACCTGCTTGTCGGTGTACTGGACGGTCGCGTCGGTGAGGGTCGCGCGGTCCTCGCCGTCGATGGCCAACGTGACCAGCTGCTCCTCGATGCGGTTCACGACCGCACCGGTGACGGGCTCGATCTCGAAGGTTCGGGTGTTCTGGTAGTACTCGTCGGCGGTGACGGTGGCGCCGGTCTCGTCGACCACGTCGCCCGGCACGTCGCGGGTGCCGGTCATCGTGCGCGGCACCTCCTGCTTGAACTGGTAGACCTTCAGGCCCTTGATCTCGTGCTCCTTGACGAACTTCGCGTCGACCGCCGTCTGGGTCGAGTCGTCCCAGACCTTGTAGGTCTTCTTCTCGGTGTCGAACGGGAACTTGAAGACCAGGCCGGAGCGCTTGACCGTCTCGCGCTCACCCGCGGTCGACTCATCGAAGGCGCCACAGCAGTTCTTGGCCTCGGCGCTCACGCCGTCGAAGGCAACCTTCTCGGCGCTCTGGCTCACGATGTCGCCGTCGTCCTTGCGGATCGTGGTGGTGCCGGCCCAGACCCGGGTGTCACCGCCAGCCTTCTCGGTGGCCTTCTCGTCACCGCGCGTCGTGGCCTTGATCGCGAGATCGGTCTGGATCTCCTCGAGGGAGCCGATGTCGAAGATGGTGGCGTCCTTCGCCTCGAGCTCCGTCACGCTGTTCTGGTCGACCGGCGCAATGGCGAGCTTCGGATAGGCATAGAACTTCACCAGCAGGGCTCCGAGGAGCAGGAATGCTCCGATCCCCACCAAGATGGGTCCAGCAAATCGACGCATGTGTGTGACTCCCTCAAGAATTGTTTCAAGCTGTGCCCGCGTCTCCCAAGGCGCGAGTCTGGAGAACATTAACAGCAAGTAACCTCCGTGGAGTGATCCTCAACACTCGGTAGACTCGGCGTTGTGCCCCACTCGCCGACGTCGCTGCTCCGCCGTCGGCCGGAACTCCCGCGAGTGGCCTGGCAACCGGATCAGTGGATCCGCATCGCCACGGTGCTCGACCTGGCGGGAACCACCGACCGGATCGCCGACGTCGGTGGGCGCGGTCGACAGATGCAGGCGCTGACCCGCGTCCCCGTGGTGTCGGTGAACATCGAGCAGCCGGCCGACGTGATCGTCGCCGCGGATCACCCGCTTCCCTTCCCTGACAGGGCATTCGGTGTCGTCACGTCTTGTGACGTGCTCGAGCACGTGCCGGCCGAAGCGCGCCACGCGCACCTCGCAGAGCTGGTCAGGATCGCCCGGGACCGGGTCGTCCTGTGCTTCCCCCACGGCTCGCCCGCGGCAATGCAGGCCGAGCGGCACATGCGCGACACGATCAAGCGCGAGTACGACGTGAGCCTTGACTTCCTCGACGAGCACGTGGAACTGGGACTGCCGGACACAGATCAGGTGACCGCCGAACTGCGCGACCTCGACCCTGACGGGCATGTGGAGACCAGCTGGTCACGAGACCGGGCGATGTGGGACGAGGTCCTGATCGACGCGATGCGCGCCCGGTACGGCAAGGATCCCAGGGCCCTGGCCAGGACCGCGGGGACGTGGTTCCGCCGGCGACGTCGCGCCGACCTGTTCGCCGAACCGGGGCCCGATGGCCACCGCGCCTTCGTCGTCCTCAACCGCGGCGGTTCGCCAGATCTTCGACCACGATCTGACGGACACGGGAGCGCATTCCGGCCCAGGTGAAACCCAGGGCCCACTCGTGCGCGGCGTCTGCCATCGATGCCCGACGCTGGGGGTCGTCCAATGCCGCGAGCGCCTCGACCAAGCCGGCCGCGAGTACGTCGACCACGGCCTGCTCCTGCGCAGGTGTCGTGGGCACGCTGACGGGGTTCTCGACGAGCCACCCGGTGACACCGTCCCGAACGGAGTCACGCAGTCCTGCCACGTCTCGTGCCAGCGTGGGGACACCGAGCCCCGCGGCCTCGATCACCACCTGCCCCCACCCCTCGGCGTCGGAGGCACACACGTGCAGCCGCGACCTGGCGATGACGTCGTGCTTCACGCCCTCGTCGAGGAAGCCGTGCAGGGTCACCACGTCGCGCAGGCCGAGATCGTCGACGACCGCCGTGAGTTCGTCGAGCACCGGGCCCTTGCCGACGACGTCGAGTCGCAGGACCTGACGCAGCTCAGGGTGCAGGTGGCGCAGTTGCGCGACGGCCCGGATGACGAGATCGATGCGCTTGTGGGTGGCCAGGCGTCCGAGGACTGCGACGCGACCTGGTTCGGACCGGTCGACCAGCTGCGCGCGTTGCTCGAGGGACGGCACGTCGGCACCGTTGGCGAGGATTTCCACGTCACGACGCCAGTGGAGCTGGGCACGCATCTCGCGGACCGTGGAGTCAGAGACGGCAACGGTCTTCACATTGCGGTAGACCCGCGGCATCAGCCATCGCTCGAGCCATCGCCCGAGATGGGCCAACGGACGCGGGAAGTAGGTGAGGAACTGCTCCTGGTGCACGTGATGCATCACCAGCACCACAGCCGTACGCCGTGGCAGCAGGACGGGCGAGAACACCGGGATGCCGTTCTCCGCATCGAAGACGATGTCCGGGGAGCGACCGCGGATGCGCTGCCACAGCAGGCGTAGCCAGACCACCGCGTAGAAGGTGAACTGGCCACCACCGCGGCGTACTTCCATGTCGTCGATCGTCTCGCGGCTGCGCTGGTGGTGATCGCGTGCGGTGAGGAACTCGACGTCGGCACCGCCGTCGTGCAACGCACGAGCGAACTCCCAGGCGTAGCGCTCGGAACCACCCGCCAGTCCGTGGCCGAGGTCGCGCCAGTTGATGACCGTCGCGCTCAGCCCGAGAAGCTGCTGGCCGGGCTCGCCGTCCGATGCACCTCGCGACGCCGGCGAGACGCGTTCCGCCAAGTCACGCCTCGGTGATCGTCGGAAGGGCAGCACCCGATGAGAGTACGGAAGTGCTCGACGCGAAGACCTGCGGGGCCTTCTCGAGCGACACCACGCGGCCGAAGCGACGCTCGATCGGGCGGACGTAGCCGGCGATCAGGGCCAGCTCCACGAACGAGATCACGCCGTGCCGGGCAGGCACGAAGGTTGATCCGGGCATGTCGATCCAAGTCACCGGGAACTCGACGATGCGTGCGCCCGCGCCCTGCAGCCTGGCCAGCAGCTCCACGTCGAAGGCGAAGCCCTTGGTGCGCAGGCTCTCGAACGCCGACCTGGCCACGTCGCCCCGCAGGAGCTTGAATCCGCACTGGGTGTCCGCGATGCCGGGAGCGATCTTGTTCGTCAACCGACGATAGAGCGCGGCGCCGTGCGAGCGCACCTTGCTGTGTCGTTCCATGGTCTCGGACCCCGCCACCGCACGCGACCCGATGGCCACGTCAGCGCCCGCGTCGAGGTGGCGCATGGCTGCCTCGAGGGCGACCAGGTCCGTGGCGCAGTCGGCGTCCATGAAGCCGACGACGCTGGCCGTGGTGGCCTGCATGCCGGCGCGCACGGCGGCACCCTTGCCGCGGATGTCGCAGTGGATGACCCGCACCCGCATTGCGGGTGAGTCGAGTCGGCGGGCAACGCCGGCAGTGTCGTCACTGCTGGCGTTGTCCACAACGATGACTTCCACCGGAGACACCGATTCCCGTGCACCCAGTGTGTGGGCGCGCAGTGCGGCGATGGTTCCGGGGAGCCTGGCCTCTTCGTTGTAGGCCGGAATGATCAGTTGCATGAGCCGACGGTCCCTCCCCCTCGTACATGCACTGAGCTGGGCTCAGCGGAGGGTTCAGGCGTTGGCGTAGTTGAACAACTGGCTCTGCGGAACCGGCTCCGAGCCGGAGTTGTATGCGCTGACGCCACCCACAATGGATGCCGCAGCAAGGCCTGCACCGACAAGTGCAGAGATGATGATGTTCACAGTTCCTCCCGAACCATTTCCCTCTTGTGGCGGACACGATACATGCCGGATCCGAGAATCACGCAGATCGCGGCGAACCAGCTTGCCGCGGCGAGTGTGACGGCGGCGATCACGACGGTCCTGCGAGCCGAGCCTGGCCCCTCCACGCTGCGGCGCCCATCGCTCGCGGGCGGGGCGCCCAGATCCACCAGACGCAGCCACTCGCCGTCGTGCACGACGTTGCCACGAGGAACCATCGGGTGACCGTTGTGCTTCTCCACCAGCACCCATCTCACGCCGAGTGCACGCAGTTCGCCTGCAGGGTCTGGCGATTCCAGGGCAGCGGCCACCCCGGCCAGTCGGTCGTCCTCACTGTCCAGCACGGCCGACCCCAGGAAATGGCGGTCGTCGATCAGCACCTCGCCGGGGAAGAATCGCGGGGCCGGATCGAGCATCGCGCGCAGGGCGTTCCACTCGAAGCCGCGATAGCCACCGTGCCACGGCAGCACGACCACGGCACCGTCGTCGGGGTCGGCGGCCGGCCAACTCTCGGCCACCTCCGTCCACTCCTGCGGATACCGCACCGGTTCGAGATCACCGGAGAGACCCCACGCCATGCTGGGCAGGGCCGCCACGGGCACCATGGCCAACGCGCCCGCGGCGATGACGAAGGCCTCCCTCCCCGGGACGGCGCGCACACGCAGGGCGTGCACCGCATGGGCGAGCCCGAACGCGATCACCAACGCGGCAGGTCCGAGGTAGCGCTGCGAGTCCCGCAACAGACCCAGTGACGGAAGGTGCAGTCCGGCCGTGTCGAGGGCGTCGGCCACCGGGCCGACTGACGGGAGTGCGGCGACGAGCACTGCCGCCGCACCGACCACGAGGAGCGAGCGCACCAGGACCGGCGAGGTGTGACGGCTGCGCCAGGTCGACCACACTGCGACCAGCGTGAGGGCCAGGGAGAGCAGCACGACCACAGGGACCGTGCGTTCCTGGGGAACGACGGAGGTCTTCCAGATCCCCCCGAGGGTGAGCACGCTGGCCAGGGTGCCGAGGGGCGACTCCCCCTTCGCTGCGAAGGCGGTGAACTGTCCGTCCGTGGCGGTCAGGGACTCGGTGGCCACGAGCGAAGGAACGATCCAGGGAAGGTTGACCAGCAGCCCGGTGGCCGCCCAGCCGAGGAACACCGTGCTCCGTGCACCTCCTACGACCAGGACCACCCCGCTGAGCGCGCACGCCAGGAGTCCGGCGGCCGGGGCACAGGCGGCCGACAGGCCCATCAGCACGAAGAAGACGGCCCCGTCACGGCGAGTCGGGCCAGGAGACCCGGTCAGTTGCAGGGAGGCAAGGAGGAGCCACGGCAGCAGCAGGTACCCGACGACCATGGGCCACTGGCCGATGGAGAGCCGCTCGAAGACCCATGGGTTCCAGAGGTAGACCAGCATCGCCGCGAACCTCGCCACTCCCGACAGGTTGCCCACCAGACGCGCGATGCCCAGTGCCCCGGCGAGCAACGCCCCCACCAGCACCATCTTCTGAACGAGGTCCCCCGACACCATCTGACTCAACAGCCAGACGATCGCGTCCCCGGGCACGAAGCGCGGAACCGCTCCGTCCAGTCCGAGCCAGGCGTCCTTCCAAGGTTGGTCCGGTGTGAAGATCATGTCGCCCCGCAGCGCATAGCCGCGGTGGAACAACACCGGGCCGAGCATCGCGACCGCCAGCACGGCCGCACCGATCAGGTCGACCGGGCGCAGGCCTTCGGGGTGACTCGTCTCAGCCGTCATCGCGAACCCCGGGCAGCGCGGCGCCCATGGCCAGCACGAACCCGAATCCAGTGACCACGTTCGCGGCACCGCGCACCATCAGCGGACCGTCACGGAGCTGCCACGCCGCGACCAGGCTTCCGGCCGCCAGCGCGACGGCGGCGACCGGAAGTGCCCAACGCCCGGTCCGTGTGAGCACGGCGACGCCGAGCACCACGGCAGCGGCCAGCGCAGGCAGCCCTCCGAGGACCCAGGCGAGCGCGATGCCGACCACCCCGAGCACCACGCGTCCGGGCCTGGTGGCCAGGGCCGATCGAAGTCGGCCCTGCCGCCTCGGGGCGGGCGTGCTGGCCGCCTCCAGGGCGGCGTACGGCCGCAACCGCGTGCGGAAGACCAGGATCACCGCGAGCAGCAGGACGAGGGCGGAGTAGCCGAGGCCGCCGAACAGGACGGCCACGTAGCGGCGTTCCGGCGCGTAGGTGATCTCGACGCGGCCGGCCCCACCCTCGGGGATCCGCCAACCCTGGGCCCAGCCGTCCACCATCTGCACATCGAGCTCACGGCCGTCGAGGGTGGCCTTCCACCCGCGGTTGAAGTTGCGGGTGGTGGCGAGGATCGACGCCTCTCCCGGACCCACCGCCACGGTCTGGTGGGTGTCGTCGTCACGGGTCAGCTTCATGGTCCGCGTCGCCGGCCTCGGATCGCTCGGTTCCTTGCCGCCGATCATGCGCAGCAGCACGGGCTGGAACTGTGCGGTCGACTTCACCTGGATCCGGTGCTCGCCGGCCGAGAGCGCGATGTCCTTGCCGCACAAGGCGATGCCCATGGGCCCGGACGACGAGACGTCACCCATCAGGCCCGTCACCTTGGTCTTGTGCTCCACGCCGTCCACGAAGACCGGCGGTCCGAAGCCACAGATCGCTCCCGTCGGGTCGGCCCCGCGGTAGGGCACGCCCACCTTCGCCGGGTCGAGCGCGATCTCCGCCAGGCCGATTGGGGAACCGTCGCGTCGCGGGTTGGTGAAGGTGATGGAGAGCTGACTGGTGTGCAACGGCTTGAAGTAGCCGAACTGGGTGAGGTCGACGACGCGTTCCTCGCGACCCGCCCTCAGCACTGCCCGCGTGGGCGCGATGGCCGGTCCGGCCGGCGGCGAGACGGCGATGCGCCGGATGGTCTGCGGCCGCTTCCACGTGAACGTCAGGGTCGGCGCGGTGTCTCGCCGGTCCGCCATCCAGCTCGTGGCACCGGAGGTGTCATAGGCGAACCGCGCGGACACCGCGGGGTCGGAGTCGAAGGTCGAGCTTCCACGGACCGTCGCGGGCAGGTACCACGCATCCAGGAGACCGACCGTGGCCGGACTCGGCCGGGCGGCGGCCACGCCGGTCAGCGACCAGGTCCCGGTCGTGGGGACGCTGAAGGTGCGATCGATCCCGCTGCTCTCCTCGGAGCGACGGAACCGGTTCGGGTCGCAGTCAGGGGCGAGCAGCGTCGTGATGCAGGAGCGGGTCTCGGACCGGGCCGTGAACAGGTAGTCCACGTCGGGCTTCTGGACAGACTCGGGCACCACCAGGGTGCGACTCGCCGGGAGCCCGGCAGCAAGCACCTCGCTGATGGACACGAATCCCGTGTGCTCCTTGCCGAACACCTTGTCCACCTCGACACGGAGCCGGTCACTGCGCACACCCCCGAGGTTGCCCGACGCCACCCCCGTGAACGGGTTGACGTCGATCGTGATCGACTTCTTGCCGGCCGTGACCCGCCAGCGAGAGACGTCGACTCCCCGCCCGTCGTTGACGGGGGTCGTCACCTGGACGTCCTCGAGCACCCTCACCTTCGAGTAGCGGACCTCGAGCCACTGCTTCAGCACGTCACGGAAGTTGCCGGAACGCCATGCCGTTGCGTCGTCGCCGTCGACCGCGGCGTACGGCGCGTTCTCGGGCAACGCCCGTCCGAGGTCGACGCCCCAGGCCTGGGACGAGGAGGCGTCGACGTAGTCCAACCCGTCGAAGCGGGCGACGACCGGGCGCGAACCCTCGTTCGCGGGGTAGTTGCTGACCCGGCGATCCAGTCGTTGCGGTTCGTCGAGAGCCTTCACGGCTCCCTCGGCGTCGTGCACACGTCCGAAGTTGCGTTCCCTGAGGCGGTACTCGTCGCCCACCACGTCGGCGGGCGCGTCCCAGCCGTTGTCGCCGCGCACGATGGCGATCTCGCCGTCGCGGACCAGCCCGGCACCCACCGCGTTGATCGCATCCGGGCTCGCGCCCGCCACAGTCACCACATTCCGTTCCGGGACGAGGGAGACCTCGGGCGCCACGGGTGTGGTCACCCGATAGATCTCCACGCCTGGCCCGTAGTCGAGGGCGCCGAACTGGGCGACCCGCTCGAGCCCACGCGAGCGAGCCAGCGCGATCGCCACCAGGCTCGACGACGTGGCCTCGGCGACGACCGGATCGAGGTCATGGCGGACCACGACGTGGTCGATACCCAACCTGCTGAGCATCGTTCCCAGGTAGGCAGAACCGGTGCCGCTCTCGAGGAGCTCCTCCAACCGGCTCTGGATCCGGATCGTCTGGGGCAGCGCGAGCGGCACCTGTGACCTGGTCACCCAGGGCGTGGTCGCGACCGACTGCATGGGCTCGTCCTGCGTCCACCCCCAGGTCTGGACGCCGAACCCTGTGCCAGGGACGATCCACGCCCGTCCGTCGCCCGGCTCCTTCTCCAGGAAGTCGGCCGTCTGGTGCCAGTAGCGGGGAGTCTCCGACCAGCCGGGCGTACGCAGGTTGAGTGCCAGTGCCGGCTGCGCCATGAACAACACCGCAATGCCGAGCACCACCACCCCGGCGTAGGACCGCCGGAGTGAGACCAGCGCTCGTGGCCCCGGTGTCGAAGCGCGCAGGGCCGACTGCCGACGGGCCAACAGCTCACTCGCGAAGGCGCCCACACCGATCGCGAGCGGCAGGCGAACAAGGGGGTCAGCCTTGCTGACATTCCTCAGCAGGGCGAGGACGCCGTCCAGCAGGTCGACGAGGAGGGGGGCCAACGGGCTCTGCTGCGGAGAGAGGTGGGCGGCCGTCAGACAGACCATTCCCAGGCCGAGGGACAGGAGGAACGGGTTCCGCCAACGACTGCGCAGGCGCACCAGGCCGACGACGCCGATGGCCGCGATCAGGCCCGAAACGACCACCAGCAGGGGGTCGAAGGCGTACTCATATCCGGCAGGCCAGTTGGGCTTGTTGCCCTGGTAGAGATAGCCGACCCAGTTGTCCGCACCGCGAAGAGCCGGTTCGTAGCCCGTGGTGGTCGTGGTGGTACGGGCGTCTTCGACGTAGTCGAAGAAGGGCGGGGAGTACGCGTTGAGGCTGAGCAGCGACGAGGCCCACCACCAGCTGGTGGTGACCAGCAGGCCCAGCCACCACCACACGGTCGAGAGCGGGACGCGGCCGGCGCGCACGCCGAACACGAGCACGATGAGGACGAGAGGCAGCCCGGCGGCCGTCGCGGTCCCGTTGACCGAGCCGGCGAACATGAACGCGGCCACGGAGAAGAGCGCGGCCCTGCGATGCCCGAGGCTGCCCGTGATCGCCATGACGATTGGCAGCAGGACCCACGGCAGCACTGCAGTGGGCAGGATCTCCGCACTCCGGGTGGCCACCTGGCCGAGCAGACGCGCGTTGAGCGCGAAGGCCATGCCCGCGATCCAGGCCGGCCAGGGGTCGAGACCGATGGCGCGTGCCACCCGCCGGGCTCCCTCGGCCGCGGCCACGATGATCAGCAGCGACCACAGCCGCTCGGTGATCCACGGCGGAACGCCCATGAGGTCGAACCCCAGGAAGAACGGGCCCTGCGGGAACAGGTAGCCGTAGGCCTGGTTCTGCAGCTCCCCCATGGTCATCTGGGGGTTCCACAGGGTGGTCGCCCCGGCCAGGAACTTCCCCGGCGCCTCGATCAACGGCGTCTTGGTGTCGTTGGTGATCTTGCCGAACTGCTCGAGCATCCCCGCGCCGAGCAACACCAGGTACACCGCCAGCGATGCCCAGGTGGTGGGGTGCAGGGGGCGGAATCTCATGGCGGCACGACGGTATCCGATGGCGGGGCTCCTCCCGACACGAATCGGTCGCGTTGTCGGCATGTGACAGACTCCGCGACGTGGTGAAGTTGAGGGAGCGCCTGCCGGCATGGGTGGTCGGTGGCAGTTCGATCGCGGTCGCCATCGGCATCATGAATGTCGCGACGTACGGCTTCACGATGGTCGCCGCGCGACTGCTCGGGCCCCAGCCGTACGGCGCACTCGCGAGCCTGATGGCCACCCTGCTGGTCTTCGGCGTGCTGCAGCTCGGGCTTCAGGCCACCGCGGCCCGTCGCATCTCCGCCGATCCCGGCCACGTCGGCCAGATCGAGCACACGATCATGCGGGTCACCTATCGTGCCGCGCTACTGCTCGGCCTCCTCCTGCTCGTGCTCACGCCGGTCATCAACTACGTGCTCCGGCTCGACAACCTCTTGGTCTCCGCACTGGTGGGGGTCTCCGCCGTGCCGATGACCGTGATGGGCGGCCAGGCCGGCATCCTCCAGGGAGAGCGCCGCTGGCTGCCGCTGGCCCTGGTGTACGTCGCCAACGGTGTGCCCCGCCTGCTGATCGGCCTGGCCCTGGTCGCCTGGGAGCCGACGGAGCTGAACGCAATGCTGGCCGTGGTCATCGGCCAGTTCGCCCCCGTCGTGGTCGGCTGGTTCGCGCTGCGCAAGGTGCGCCACCCGGGCGAGCAGAGCGACCGGCACGCGGCTCGCCCGATGGCCCGCGAGGCGATCCACAACTCCCAGGCCCTGTTCGCGTTCTTCGCGCTCTCCAACGCCGACGTGATCGTGGCCCGCAACGTGCTCGACTCCCACGACGCCGGTCTCTACGCCGGCGGGCTGATCCTCACCAAGGCGGTGCTGTTCCTGCCGCAGTTCGTGGTGGTGCTCGCCTTCCCTGCAATGGCCTCGGCCAGCGAACGACGACGCGCCCTGACCCGCAGCCTCTCGCTGGTCGCGCTCATCGGCGCGGTCGCCATCATCGGCTCGGTCGTCCTGTCCGGGCTGGCGATGGTCTTCGTCGGTGGCGACGACTACTCGGAGATCCAGTCGAAGCTCTGGCTGTTCGCCATCCTCGGCACGGCACTCTCGATGCTTCAGCTGCTGGTCTACTCGGTGCTGGCCCGCCAGGGGCAGCGTTCGATCTACCTGGTCTGGGCCGCGCTCGCGGTCCTCGTCGGCCTCGGCATGACCGCGGTCAGCAGCCTCGAGGGCCTGCTGGCGGTCGTGGTCGCCACGGACGCCGTGCTGCTCACCGTGCTCTTCGCGCTCAGCCTCTACCTGGTGCGCACCCCGGTCGAGGAGCCCGCGCAGGTCTGAGCTCGCGCGGCCGGCTCGATCGCGGCCAGCGCGGCCGACCCGGCTGTGGCCCGCCCGGTCAGTGCGCGGCTTCGTGCCAGCTGCGGCCCGTACCGACGGAGACGTCGAGCGGGACGGCCAGGTCGGCGGCCGAGCCCATCTCGCGGCGTACGAGCTCCTCGAGCGCGTCCTTCTCCCCCGTGGCCACCTCGAAGACGAGTTCGTCGTGCACCTGGAGCAGCATGCGTGAGGCCAGGCCGGCGTCGGCGATGGCGGTGTCGACGTTGAGCATCGCCACCTTGATGATGTCGGCCGCCGAGCCCTGGATCGGGGCGTTCAGGGCCATCCGCTCCGCGGCCTCCCGCCGCATCCGGTTGTCGCTGTTGAGGTCCGGCAGGTAGCGGCGGCGGCCCATGATCGTCTCGGTGAACCCGGATCCGCGGGCCTCGTCGCGCAGACCACCGAGATAGTCGCGGATGCCGCCGAAGGTCTCGAAGTACTCGTCCATCAGGCCCTGCGCCTCACCCGGCGTGATGCGCAGCTGCTGGGAGAGTCCGAACGCGGAGAGCCCGTAGGCGAGCCCGTAGTTCATCGCCTTGATCTTGGCCCGTTGCTCGACCCCGACCTCGTCGGCGGGCAGCTCGAACACCTTGGCCGCGGTGATCGAGTGGAAGTCACGACCGGAACGGAACGCCTCGATCAGCTGCTCGTCGCCGGACAGGTCGGCCATGATGCGCATCTCGATCTGGCTGTAGTCGGCGGTCATCAGGCACTCGAACCCGTCGCCGACGACGAAGGCCTCGCGGATGCGGCGGCCGGCCTCGGTGCGGATCGGGATGTTCTGGAGGTTCGGGTCGGTGCTCGAGAGCCGCCCGGTCGCCGCGATGATCTGGTTGTAGGTGGTGTGGATGCGGCCGTCTCCGGCCACGGTCTTCAGCAGGCCCTCGACGGTCTGGCGCAGCCGGATCACGTCGCGGTGACGCAGCAGGTGCTGGAGGAACGGATGCTCGGTCTTCTCGTAGAGCGACTGCAGCGCGTCGGCGTCGGTGGTGTAGCCGGTCTTGGTGCGCTTGGTCTTCGGCATGTCGAGCTCGTCGAAGAGGACCACCTGCAGCTGCTTGGGCGAGCCCAGGTTGATCTCCTTGCCGATCACCTCGTAGGCGTCGTCGGCGGCGGCCCTGACCTGGTCACCGAAGTCGGACTCCAGGCCCTCGAGGTAGTCGGTGTCGACGGCGATGCCGGTCTGCTCCATGCGGGCGAGGGTGCGGACCAGCGGCAGCTCGACGTCGGCGAGAAGGGCGGTGCCACCGTGCTCCTCGACGGACGTGTCGAGCGCGTCGGCCAGGTCGAGGATCGCGCGGGCGGTCAGCATCGCGACGTCACTCGCACCGCCGTCGTCGATCGTGTCGAAGCTCAGCTGGTCGGCGTCGCCGGTGTCCTGCCGCAGCTCGCGCTTGAGGTAACGCAGGGTCAGGTCGGCCAGGTCGTAGGAGCGCTGGTCGGGTTGCACGAGGTAGGCAGCCAGCGCGGTGTCGACGGCCAGCCCGCGCAGCTCCCACCCGCGTGCGGCGAGGGCGAGCGCGGGGCCCTTCGCGTCGTGGAGCACCTTCGCCCGCGACTCGTCGGCGAACCATGCGGCGAGCGCCGCGTCGTCGTCGGGAGCAACCTCCGTGGCGTCGACCCAGGCCGCCCGCCCTGAGGCGGTGGCCAATGCGACCGACACGACGTCACCGGTGCCGGCCCGCCAGCTGCCCTGGACCGAGACCCCGACCCGCTCCGCACCGCCGGCATGCTCCTCGAGCCACGCGGCCACGCTGCCCGGCGCGAGCCGTTCACCCTCGAGCTCGAAGCCCTCTTCGGAGACCTCCTGCTCGGTCTCGGGGTCGATCGTGTCGATGAGTCGGGTGCGCAGCTCGCCCCGGAACTCGAGCTCGTCGAGCAGCTCGAGCCCGGTCGTGCGGTCCCAGCCCTGACGCGCCATCTCGCCCGGCCGCACCGGGAGGGTCAGGTCGCGCACCAGCGCGTTGAGGTGGCGGTTGCGGATCACGTCGCCGAGGTGCGCGCGCAGCGCCTCCCCCTTCTTACCGGTGATCTCGTCTGCCCGTGCGATCACGTTGTCGAGGCCGTCGTACTCGTTGATCCAGCGGGCGGCGAAGCCCGGGCCGACGCCCGGCACACCGGGCAGGTTGTCGGAGGTCTCGCCCACGATCGCCGCCAACTCCGGGTAGCGCTGCGGCGGTACGCCGTACTTCTCCTCGACGTAGGCGGGCGTGAGCCGGGCCAGGTCGCTGACGCCGCGCATCGGGTAGAGCACCGTCGAGTCGTCGGTGACCAGCTGGATCGAGTCACGGTCGCCGGTGAGGATCAGGACCTCCATGCCCTCGGCCAGGGCCTGCGTGGTCAGCGTGGCGATGATGTCGTCGGCCTCGAAGCCGTCGAGCTCCATGTGGATGATCCGCAGGCTGTCGAGCACCCGCTGGATCAGGGGCAGCTGGCTCCGGAACTCGTCGGGAGTCTTGTTGCGCTTGGCCTTGTACTCGGCGTACTCCGCGAGGCGGAACGTCTGTCGGGACTTGTCGAACGCGACCGCCACGTGGGTCGGCTGCTCGTCGCGCAGCACGTTGACCAACATCGAGGTGAACCCGTAGACCGCGTTGGTGTGCTGGCCCGTGGCGGTCGAGAAGTTCTCGACCGGGAGCGCGAAGAACGCCCGGTAGGCGAGCGAGTGACCGTCGAGCAGGAGCAGACGGGGACGGGCAGGGCTGGAGGCAGCAGTCTCGGACACGCGTCGACTCTATCCAGTGGCGGGGACGGTCGGGCCCATGGGCACAATGGCCGCATGAGCGACGCGACCGCACCGAAGTCCCTGGCCGATCTCAGCATCGAGGAGTTCGTGGCTGCCATGCCCCAGGGCATGGGCAAGCTCAACGAGACGATGGGCATCGAGATCAAGGAGATCTCCGAGGACCGCATCGTCGCGACCATGCCTGTCGCCGGCAACACCCAGCCCTACGGACTGCTGCACGGCGGCGCTTCCGTCGTCCTCGCCGAGACCCTCGGCTCCATCGGCTCGGCGATCCACGCCTGGCCCGACAAGGTCGCCGTGGGCGTCGACATCAACGCCACGCATCACCGAGCCGTGACCTCCGGAGTGGTGACCGGAGTGGCCACGCCCATCCATCAGGGCCGGAGCATGGCCGCCTTCGAGATCGTCATCTCCAACGAGGCAGGCAAGCGGGTCTGCACCTCGCGGATCACCTGCGCGCTGATCCCGGCTGACCGGGTCTGACGACCCTCAGACGGACTCGCGCTGGCGGCGCAGCGACCTGCGCTGGGCCAGCACCTGTCCCAGCGGCTGGCGGTGGCCGACGGCATTGGCCGCCGGGCGGCGGACCGTCAGCTTCGCGCGTACGACGTGGGTCGGCGCCACGCGCAACACTGCCTGGGGGGCCAGCGCCATGCGGGCGAGGAAGCGGTGTGCGTCGCGCGAGTTGCTCAGTGACGCGCCGGCAACGTGGCCGATGCCGCGTTCCTCGGCGTACTGGACCGCGGACTCCATGAGCGCACGGCCGACGCCGCGACGCCGGAAACTGGGGTGCACGTGGGGCGAGATCGCCTGCACGACCGGCTCGAGATTGATCGGCGACAGCACGCTCAGGCGCAGGTAGATCGCGCCGGCCACCGCTCCGTCGCACTCCGCGACGACGACACGGTCGTCGTCACTGGCGGTCGCGGCCTCGATGATGGCGACCATGTCATCCGTGGCGGTTCCCACGGAGGGTCGCCGCATCAGATCCGCCCACAGCCCGACGAGATCGTGGGCGTCCGCCGTCGTGGCGTCACGCAGCACTACCTGCGATCGACTCATGGTCCTGCCTTCCTCACCCCAACACCCCGAACGTCTGGAGACTACGCTCAGCAACCCATCATTGTCATAGGAGTCCCCACTTGACCGGATTCGGCCCGGGCGCGGGCACCGTCGTGAACGTCCTTGCCGTCCTCCTCGGGGCGGGCATCGGCGTGCTGCTCGGCAACCGTCTGCCCGAACGCACCCGCGACCTGGTCACCGACGCCCTCGGCCTGGTCACGCTCCTCATCGCCGCCGACAGCGCACGCGCGGCCTTCTCCCCCGCCCTCGCCGACCACACCGGCAAGGGCGCACCTCTGCTGATCGTCCTCGGCTCCCTGCTGGTCGGTGGGATCATCGGGTCGCTGCTCAAGCTGGAGCAGCGCGTCGAAGGCCTCGGCGGCTACCTGCAGCGGCGTCTGCAGGGCAGCGGGTCCACCGCGGAGCGGCACCGCTTCATCGAGGGGTTCGTGACCGCGTCCCTGATCTTCTGCACCGGGCCGCTGACCATCCTCGGAGCTCTCAACGACGGCCTGGGCAACGGCGCCGACCAGCTGCTGCTCAAGTCCGCCCTCGACGGATTCGCCGCCATCGCGTTCGCGGCTGCGTTCGGGTGGGGTGTGGCGGCGAGCGTGCTCACCGTGGTCGTCGTGCAGGGCTCACTGACCGGACTCGGGGTGGCGCTCGGCGACGTACTGCCCGAACCGCACCTGGCCGCGATCACTGCGGCCGGCGGCCTGCTCCTCGTCGGCGTGGCGCTGCGCCTGCTGAGGATCCGCGAGGTCGCCGTGGCCGACCTGCTGCCGGCGCTCTTGGTGGCTCCGCTCCTCGTCACGGTCGTCCATGCCGTGGCCTGACCGGTGATCGATGCGGATTCGTTGCAAGGTCGTTGCCTCAGGAGGGTGCCGGAGCCGTCACGAACCGGTCTACTGTGACTCAGCGATCCGTTCAGAGTGTGACCCGGGTCACGCTATAGTCCCCGCAGATCATTTGACCCCCATCTCGGCCACGCCGACAGGAGCCCCATGCACGTGCGACTGCTGCGAGTGTCGCTGCTCATCCTTCCCATGTTGTTCATGCTGCTCCTGGGCACGGGACTCTCCGGCGCGTCGGCGAGCCCGTCCGCGGACGACACCGCCGCGTCGGACGCACCCCCGGTCGCATCGGACAACGCGGAGACGGGCTGTCAGCTGACGAAGCCGCCGGACGACGAGACCCTGTCGATCTACGGCCTGATCTGCGACCGGCGCGAGAGCCCACGCGTCCCGGTCCCCGACGTCACCGTTCTCGTCAAGGACGCCTCCGGGAACGAGATCGGCCGCAGTGTCTCCGGGCCGGACGGCAGCTTCGTGATCGATCTCCCCGGTGAACCGATCAGCTACCTCGGCAAGACCTACGCGGTCAGCGTCGACAAGGCGACACTCCCCGAGGACACCGAGCCCGAGAAGACCGACCTCAAGATCGCCATCAACACCGACACCGACCAACCGGTGATCTTCCCGGTCGGGGCGGCCGGGCCCGGCGCCGAGGGCAAGCTGATCCAGGCCATCCAGCTGACCATCACCGGCCTGGTCTTCTCGGTGCTCCTGGCGATGGCCTCCCTCGGCCTCTCGATGATCTTCGGCACGACGGGCCTGACGAACTTCGCCCACGGCGAGCTGATCACGTTCGGTGCGCTGGTCGCTTTCGCGGTCGACAACCTCGACGGCGAGATACGCGTGGGGGGTGCCAACGTCACGATCATTGTGGGCGTGCTGGCCGCGTTCCTCGTGTCGGGGCTCTTCGGCTGGGTCAATGACGCCGGGCTGTGGCGACCTCTTCGCCGACGCGGCAGCAGCCTTGTCGCGATGATGATCGTGAGCATCGGCCTCTCGATCTTCCTGCGCAACGTCTACCAGTACTTCGCCGGCGCCCAGGCCCGCAACTACTCCCAGTACGCCGCCATCGAGCCCTGGGAGTTCGGATCGCTCACCGTCACCAGCCGTGACGTGGTTGTCTTCGTCGTCGGCATGGGCGTCCTGATCCTGACCACGAGCCTCCTGCGCTACACCCGGCTCGGCAAGGCGACCCGTGCGGTCGCCGACAACCCGGCACTCTCCTCCGCGACCGGCATCAACGTCGAGCGCGTGATCAGCATCGTGTGGATCGGCGGAGCGGCGCTGGCCGGCATGGCCGGTGCTCTCCTCGGCGTCACCCAGGGCTTCGACTATCAGATCGGGTTCAAGCTCCTGCTCCTGGTGTTCGCCGCCACGGTGCTGGGCGGGCTGGGCACGATCTGGGGAGCCATCGTCGGCGCGTTCGTGATCGGGCTGTTCACCGAGCTCACCACGCTGTTCATCCCGGCCGAGTTCAAGTACGTCGGTGCGCTTCTCGTACTGATCGTTGTCCTGTTGATCCGGCCACAGGGACTCCTGGGCCGCGCCGAGCGAGTCGGCTGAGGAGGGAAGACATGGACTTTCACAATCTTCTGACGCTGTCCCTGCAGCAGGCCCTCGGGCCCACCGCGGTGATCTACGCGCTGGCCGCAATCGGACTCAACGTGCACTTCGGCTACACCGGGCTGCTCAACTTCGGCCAGGCCGGTTTCATGATGGTCGCCGGCTACGGCATGGTCTTCGTGGCCACCGAATGGGGGCTGAGCCTCTGGCTCGGCACCCTGGTCGGGCTGGTCCTCACAGTCATCCTGGCGCTGCTTCTCGGCCTGCCCACCCTGCGACTCCGGGCGGACTACCTTGCCATCGTCACGATCGCCGCGGCCGAGATCGTTCGACAGACGATCGGTGCTGCCAAGTTCTCCGACAAGTTCGGCGGCCAGGACGGCCTCACGGGCTTCATCCAGCCGTTCCGCGATGCGAACCCCTTCAGCGGCACCAAGGGCATCCCAGGCGTGGTCACGTGGAGCGCCTTCGACTTCTGGGTGATGACCGTCGGCTGGCTGCTCGTGGCGCTCAGCTGCGTGGTGGTGTGGCTGCTGATGCGCAGCCCCTGGGGCCGCGTGCTGAAGTCGATCCGTGAGGACGAGGACGCCGTACGCTCCCTCGGCAAGAACGTGACCTCCTACAAGATGCAGGCGCTGATCATCGGCGGCCTCTTCGGCGCGCTCGCCGGCTTCATGACCGCGCTGCGGTCTGCCTCGATCGGTCCCTCGTTCTTCGCGACCGACGTGACCTTCTTCGCCTACACCGTGCTGCTCATCGGCGGAGCCGCCCGCGTGCTCGGTCCGGTCGTCGGATCGATCATCTTCTGGTTCCTGATCTCGGCACTCGGCATCTTCTTCAGCCAGGCGACCAGCGGCACCGATCCGCTGATCCCCGCCAGCATCATGGACTCCACCCAGGCCAGCCTGATGCGCTTCATCTTCCTGGGCCTGGGACTGATGCTGCTGATGATCTTCCGACCACAAGGGATCTTCGGCGACCGAAGGGAGTTGGCCATCGATGCCCGCTGAGACCAGCCTGCCCACCAACATCGAGGCTGCCAACGAGGAAGGCCTGGCCCGCTCCAAGGCTGCGCGTGCAGCCCTGGCCGACGTCAAGACCGAGCCGGGGGCGGCCAAGCCGGACCCGATCCTGCGTGCCGACGGCATCGTGCGCCAGTTCGGTGGCCTCCGCGCCGTGGACGTCGACCACGTCGAGGTGCAGCGTGGAGTCATCACCGCCCTGATCGGCCCGAACGGTGCCGGGAAAACCACTTTCTTCAACCTGCTCACCGGCTTCGACCGGCCTGACGAGGGTGAGTGGTGGTTCAACGACAAGAAGCTGAACCGGGTGCCCGCCTACAAGGTGGCCCGCATGGGCATGGTCCGGACCTTCCAGCTGACGAAGGTGCTGGCCCGGCTCACCGTGCTCGAGAACATGCGCCTCGGCGCCACGGGGCAGCGCGGCGAGAGTCTGCTCTCCGCCATGTTCCAGCCTCGATGGGCCGGCCAGGAGGCCGCGAACACCGAGCGTGCGCACAACCTGCTCGCCCGGTTCCTCCTCGACAAGAAGGTCCAGGACTTCGCAGGCTCACTCTCCGGCGGCCAGCGCAAGCTGCTGGAGATGGCGCGGGCGCTGATGACCGAACCCGAGCTGGTCATGCTCGACGAGCCGATGGCCGGGGTCAACCCCGCCCTCAAGCAGTCGTTGCTGGGCCACGTGAAGTCACTGCGCGACGAGGGCCGCACGGTCCTGTTCGTCGAACACGACATGGACATGGTCCGTGACATCTCCGACTGGGTCATCGTGATGGCCCAGGGCCGGATCGTGGCCGAGGGCCCCCCCGACTCGGTGATGGCCGACCAACGCGTGATCGACGCCTATCTGGGTGCGCACCACGACGTGGCGCTGACGTTCGAGGAGGAGGAGAAGATCCTCGCCGCGGCCGAGGCGGAAATCGAGGAGGAGCAGAATGACTGACGACGCCCTGACACCCGAACGCAGCCAGCACCTGGATGCGGCCGACGGTGCGGTGCTGCGCGCCGACGACCTGATCGCCGGCTACCTGCCCGGCGTGAACATCCTCAACGGCGCCGACCTCTACTGCCACAAGGGCGAGCTCGTCGGGATCATCGGCCCCAACGGTGCCGGCAAGTCGACCCTGCTCAAGGCCCTGTTCGGTCTCGTGAAGGTCTCGACCGGCACGGTGATCCTGAACAACGTGGACGTCACCAACGAGAGGGCCGACAAGCTGGTCACGGCCGGCATCGGGTTCGTCCCCCAGACCAACAACGTCTTCCCGTCGCTGACCATCCAGGAGAACCTCGAGATGGGGTCCTTCCAGCGTCCGAAGTCGTTCAAGAAGCGGTTCGAGTTCGTCGGCGAGCTCTTCCCGGCACTGCTGGACCGCCGGGCCCAGCGCGCCGGCTCACTGTCGGGCGGTGAGCGCCAGATGGTGGCCATGGGCCGAGCACTCATGATGGAGCCGTCGGTGCTGCTGCTCGACGAGCCGTCGGCCGGCCTCTCCCCCGTGATGCAGGACGAGGTCTTCGTGCAGACCCGGCGGATCAACCGAGCGGGCGTCTCCGTGGTCATGGTCGAGCAGAACGCCGCGCGGTGCCTGCAGATCTGCGACCGGGCCTACGTGCTCGACCAGGGCCGCAACGCCTACACCGGCACCGGCCAGGCCCTGGCCAACGACCCCAAGGTCATCGAGCTCTACCTGGGCACCCTGGCCAAGCACTGACCTGACCTCACGGTCACGTACGCCGTACATTCCGTTCGCGCACCGCGAGCACACAAGAGGGGCCCGGCCGAATCGGCCGGGCCCCTCTTGTGCTTGGTGCTGTGACGGATCAGTTCGACTGCGGCACGACGCCGGAGACGTTGTCGATCTCGTCGTACTTGTTGCCCTTCTTGTACTCGTAGATGCCGTAGGAGCCGGCAACCAGCGAGCCCGAGTCGGTCATGTCGGCCGCGCCGGACTTGCCGTCGTAGTCGATGTCCTCACCCTTGGCCAGCAGGTCGGCACACTCCTTGAACTCGGTGCACTTGGTGCCCTCGCGGGTGACGTCGACGATGTTCGCGCCGATCGTCGTACCGGAGTCGTCCTTGCCGGCAACCGCGGCCAGCGCACTGATGATCACGGCGTCGTAGGACTCGGCGCCGTAGGTCAGTGTGTCGGAGACACCGGGCTGCTGCTTGAGCCGCTTGATCAGTTCAGCGTTCGGGGACGCGGGTGCCGGCGACGTGCCGATCACACCGGTGAGGTCGAACCCCTTGTAGCTGTCGGACAGGTTGCCGTCCACGAAGTAGATCTGGACGTCCTTGGGACCGTACCCCTTGGCGATCAGCTGGGGAATGATCTTCGAGGTCTCGTTGAACGACACCAGGACGATCGCGTCGGGCTTCGATGCGGCGACCTTGTTCACCTCGGCGGTGAAGTTCTGCGCGTCAGCAGAGTAGAGCGTGAAGTCGCTGACCGTGGCGCCCTTCTCCTTCAGCACCTCTTCGACGCGCTTCGAGAGGCCCTCACCGTAGAAGTCCTGACGACCCATGATCGCGACGTTGCTGTGGTCGTCCTCGACGATGCGGTTCGCCAGGATCTCGCCCTGGAGGATGTCGGAGGGCGCGGTGCGGAAGTAGAGCCCGTTGTCGTCGTAGGTGTCGAATCCGGCCGCGGTGTTCGCGGGCGAGAACTGCACCACGTCACTGCCGGTGATCTTGTCGATGACGCTGACCGAGACACCGGAGGCAGCCGCACCGACGATGACGTCGGACTTGGCAGCGAGCAGCTTGTCGACCTCTGCGCCCGCGATGTCGGGTGTGCCGTCGCCCGAGTCGGCCTTGGACTGGACGACCTTCTTGCCGTTGACCCCGCCAGCGGCGTTGATGTCGTCGACTGCGAGCTGCACGCCGGCGAACTCCGGCGGGCCGAGGAACGCGAGGTCGCCGGTCTGCGGCAGCAGGGTGCCGATGGTGAGCGTCCCGTCGCCCTTCTTGGCACCAGTCGAGGACTTGTCGTCGCTGGCGGTCTTGTCATCGCCGCTGTCGTCGCTGCCACAGCCAGCCAGTGCCAGCGAGCCCACGAGAGCAAGTACAGCGAGACGCGCGAATTGTGTGGGGCGCTTCATGAAGCCTCCGGTTCATCTTTGTGGCGCCGACGGCACACCGCCGCCGAATCTGTAACGAAATTAGCGCCAAACAGGACAGTGGCGACCAAGCACGCAACCTCGTTGCCAAGTTGTGACCTGCGCGACACCGGTCGTTACAAGGAGCTCGAGCCCGGCCCGTGCTCGACCACGCCGTCGGAGACCTGCTTCATCGAGAGCCGGAGGTCCATCGCGGTCTTCTGGATCCACCGGAAGGCGTCGGGCTCGCTGAGTCCGAGCTCCTTCTGCAGCACGCCCTTGGCGCGCTCGACCGACTTGCGGGTCTCGAGGCGCTCGGTCAGGTCGGCGACCTCGGACTCCAGCGCCGCCAGCTCGGTGAACCGGCTCACCGCCATCTCGATGGCCGGCACCAGGTCGTTGCGGGAGAACGGCTTGACCAGGTAGGCCATCGCACCGGCGTCACGGGCCCGTTCGACCAGGTCGCGCTGGGAGAAGGCGGTCAGCATCAGGCACGGCGCGATGCGCTGCTCGGCGATGCGCTGGGCGGCGGAGATGCCGTCGAGCTTGGGCATCTTCACGTCGAGGATCACCAGGTCGGGGCGCAGCTGCTCGGCCAGGGCCACGGCCTGCTCGCCGTCGGCGGCCTGACCGACGACGTCGTACCCCTCCTCACCCAGCATCTCGGCGAGGTCCATGCGGATCAGCGCTTCGTCCTCGGCGATGACGACGCGGCGGGCGGGGCTGGCGCTGGGCTGTTCGGTCACGGCGTCAAGACTAGTGGGTATCGCCGGAGGTTCGTTGGGGGTGGCCCGTGCTCTGGGTGCGTGCATCGCAAGGCGGAGGAGCGAAGGCGGGGCGGAGCCCCGTCGAGTCTCCGACAACGCCGCGAGGTGCGTGCACAGGGTGCGGGACACACGACGAACCTCCGGTGGTGCCCACTCGGGCGCTCGGCCGCGCCACGTCGAAATCAGACTGGTCACGAGTGGCGGCCCGCCGGAACGCCCGCGTCTCCGTCGGGTAACCTGTGCACGCTTAGGCCCCGGTATTCCAACCGGCAGAGAAGATCGGCTCAAAACCGATACAGTGTGGGTTCGAATCCCACCCGGGGCACACAATTCGTTGACTCGGCGTCCTCGCTGTCGGTGGTCAACTCCATGCTGGACGTATGGTTCACGTCCGCCCCATCGAGACCGTCGAGAGCGCCTTGCGCGCCTCAGATGCGGGCATGGGCGACGCCGAGAACGCGCTGCTCCACGGCGTTGCGATCAAGACCATCCGCCGCTGGCGGCGGCTCTACCAGAGGCGAGGACTTCCGCGCGGCCAGGGCCACACCATCGCTCCGTGCCCCAGGTGCGGATCAGAAGTCCTCGATGAAGTTGCCTACGCGGAACTTCTCGGGTGGTACCTGGGCGATGGTCACCTCATCCTCGCCCGCCGCGGCGTCTGGACCTTAGCCATTTTCAACGACCTGAAATACACCCAGGCAAACGCTCGTCTTCTCGACCTCATGCGGCGAGTGAAGCCAGGCGGACGCCCGCACACCAGGGAAAGACCAGGCTGTCTCATCACGGCGATGGGGTGGAAGCACTGGCTGTGCCTGTTCCCGCAGCACGGACCCGGCCGCAAGCATGAACGTTCCATCACCCTCGAGTCGTGGCAGCAGGAGATCGTGGACACCCACCCGGCCGACTTCCTGCGCGGCCTGTTCCACTCCGACGGTTGTCGGTCCAAGAACTGGGCCTCGAAGATCGTCGCAGGAGTGAAGAAGCGTTATGACTACCCCCGGTGGGAGTTCAGCAATCGCTCAGACGACATCCACGCCCTGTGTGGCGCGGCCCTCGACCGACTCGACATCCCGTGGAGGCGGTCAGGAAAGTTTCATCTCTCGGTGTCACGACGTGACGCAGTCGCCGCCCTTGACGAAGCGATCGGGCTGAAGTGTTGAACTGGTCAGCGCTTGCGCTGGTACGCCGGCGCCATCATGTTGACCTGGCCCATCATCTCCTCGGGGTGCTCCACGAGCGACCACGATCGTGCAGGTGTCGAGTTGTGACACCGATTTTCGCGCAGAAGCGACCCGGATCATGCACGTGCATGATCCGGGTCGTGCGCGGGCCGACCGTGGTCAGCGCGTGCGCTTGTACGCCGGGGCCACCTCGTTGATGGCATCGCCGATGCGGTGGATCCGCAAGGCGTTCGTCGAGCCGGGGATGCCGGGAGGCGAACCGGCGATGATCACGACGAGGTCGCCTTCCTTGACCCGGCCGATCGACAGCAAGGCCTCGTCGACCTGGCGCACCATCTCGTCGGTGTGCTCGACCGCGGCGGTCTTGAACGTCTCCACACCCCATGTCATCGACAGTTGGGAGCGCACCTTGGCCTCGGGGGTGAACGCCAGGATCGGGATGTGCCCGCGGTAGCGCGCCAGACGACGGGCGGAGTCACCGCTCTGGGTGAACGCGACGAGGTACTTCGCCCCGACCCGCTCCCCCACCTCGGCGGCGGCCTTCGCGATGACGCCACCGCGGGTCTTGGGGTTCCAGTCGATCGCGGTCATGTGCTTGAGGCCATGGTCCTCCGCCGAACCGAGGATCCGCTCCATGGTCTGGACCGTGATGATGGGGTACTCCCCCACGCTCGTCTCACCGGAGAGCATCACCGCGTCGGTGCCGTCGAGCACGGCGTTGGCGACGTCGGACGCCTCCGCCCGGGTCGGCGCCGGAGCCGAGATCATCGACTCCAGCATCTGGGTCGCCACGATCACCGGCTTGGCGTTGCGACGGGCCTTGTCGATGACCCGCTTCTGCAGGAACGGCACGTCCTCGAGCGGGCACTCGACGCCGAGGTCGCCACGCGCCACCATCAGCCCGTCGAAGGCCTTCACGATCTCGTCGAGGTTGTCGATCGCCTGCGGCTTCTCGATCTTGGCGATCACCGGCACGAGCACGCCGACCTCCCGCATCACCTCGCGAACGTCCTCGACGTCCTTCGCGTTGCGGACGAACGACAGCGCGATGAAGTCGACGCTGAGGGACAGCGCGAACCGGAGGTCCTCGATGTCCTTGGTCGACAGTGCCGGCACCGACACCGCGACGCCGGGCAGGTTGATGCCCTTGTGGTCGCTGACCTTGCCGCCGACGACCACCTCGGTGTTGACCGTGTCGCCCTCGACCGACACGACCTTCAACCGCACCTTGCCGTCGTCGATCAGGATCGGGTCGCCGGCCGACACGTCACCGGGCAGTCCGGCGTACGTCGTGGACGCGATCTCGTTGTTGCCCGGGACCTCGCGCGTGGTGATTGCCCAGGCCTGGCCCTTCTTCAGCTTGACCGGACCGTTCGGGATCAGGCCGAGGCGGATCTTGGGGCCCTGGAGATCAGCAAAGATGCCGACGCCGTGCCCGCTCTCGTCGGAGGCCTTGCGGACGAGCTCGTAGCTGCGACGGTGGTCCTCGTGGGTGCCGTGGCTCATGTTGAGCCGGGCCACGTCCATGCCGGCGTCGACGAGTTGGCGGATGGACTCGGGGGACGACGTGGCGGGCCCGAGGGTGCACACGATCTTTGCTCTACGCACGAACCAAACCTACCGGTCGGCGTGAACGTGGGAGCAACGGCTCGTTCACACCGGACGATCAGGCAGTGCACACCCGAGGCCGTCGAAGGCTGCATCCGACCACGCCAGGAAATGACCGACCCGTCGTGAGTTTCGAGAACTCACGACGGGTCGGTCAGAACTGGCGACGGGTCAGACGACGAGCGGACGGGCCGTCGGCGGGATCGGCGCCGGCAGGGTCGTCGATCCGGTGAGGAACTCATCGACGCCGGCGGCCGCGGCACGGCCCTCGGCGATCGCCCACACGATCAGCGACTGCCCGCGACCGGCGTCACCGGCCACGAAGACACCCTCGACCGAGGAGGCGTACTTGTTGTCCCGGGCCACGTTGCCGCGCTCGTCGAGCTCGACACCGAGCTGGTCGATCAGGCCGTCCTGCTCGGGTCCGACGAAGCCCATCGCGAAGAGCACGAGCTCGGCGGGGATCTCCCGCTCGGTCCCCTCGATCTCGGTCAGCTTGCCGCCCTCGAAGACCACGTCGACCAGGACCAGGGCCCTGACGTTGCCGTCGTCGTCACCGAGGAACTCCTTGGTGGAGACGGCGTACACGCGGTCGCCGCCCTCCTCGTGGGCCGAGGAGACCTTGAAGGTCATGGGGTACGTCGGCCACGGCTGGTTGCTCGGCCGTGCCTCGGGCGGCTGCGGCAGGATCTCGAGCTGGGTGATCGAGGCAGCACCGTGGCGGATCGACGTGCCGAGGCAGTCGGCACCGGTGTCGCCACCGCCGATGATCACGACGTTCTTGCCGTCGGCGCGGATCTGGTCCGAGCCATCCGATGTCGCAGGCTCGCCGAGCGAGGCCCGGTTCGACTGGGGCAGGAACTCCATGGCCTGGTGGATGCCACCGAACTCGCGTCCGGGCACCGGCAGGTCACGGGCCTTGGTCGAACCCACGGCGATGACCACCGCGTCGTACCGACCGCGCAGCTCGTCGGCAGTGATCTCCGCACCCACGTCGACACCGGCGCGGAACACCGTGCCCTCGCGACGCATCTGCTCGAGCCGCTTGTCGAGGTGCTTCTTCTCCATCTTGAACTCGGGGATGCCGTAGCGCAGCAGCCCACCGATCTTGTCCGCGCGCTCGTAGACCGCGACGGTGTGACCGGCCCGGGTCAGCTGCTGGGCGGCGGCCAGACCGGCCGGACCGGAGCCGATCACGGCCACGGTCTTGCCGGAGAGCCACTCGGGCGGCTGGGGCCGGACGAAGCCGGACTCCCACGCCTTGTCGATGATCGAGACCTCGACGTTCTTGATCGTCACCGGGTCCTGGTTGATGCCCAGGACGCAGGCGGTCTCACACGGCGCCGGGCACAACCGACCGGTGAACTCCGGGAAGTTGTTGGTCGCGTGGAGACGGTCGATCGCGCCTTCCCAGTCGTCACGCCAGACCAGGTCGTTCCACTCCGGGATGATGTTGCCCAGCGGGCAGCCCTGGTGGCAGAACGGGATGCCGCAGTCCATGCAACGGCCGGCCTGCTTGGTGATGATCGGAAGCAGGGCGCGGCCGACGCCGTCGGGGTAGACCTCGTTCCAGTCCTTGACCCGCTCGTCGACGGGACGACGGGTCGCGACCTCGCGGCCGTCCTTCAGAAAGCCCTTGGGGTCAGCCATGATTGGCCCCTTCCTGGTGAGTTCCGGGGATGCGATCAGCCACAGGTGGCAGAGCCTGCTCCATGATGCGCGTGACGACCGCACCGCTGTACGAACCGTTCCGAGGCTTGCGGTCAGCCATGAAGCACCTCCATGATGCGGGCCGCTGCCTGGTCTTCGTCGAGGCCCTCTTCGAGCGCTTCCTCGCGCGCTTCGAGGACTCGCTTGAAGTCGCTCGGCATGACCTGGGTGAATCGGGACAGGGCGCTGTCCCAGTCGGCCAGCAGGTCGCCGGCGACCGAGGACTCGGTCTCCTCGAGGTGCTTGGTGACCAGTTCCTTGAGTTCGTCGGCGGCCTTGCCCTTGACCTCGCTGAGCTCGACGAGCTCGGGGTTGACCCGGCCCTCGTCGAGGTCGAGCACGAACGCGTAGCCCCCGGACATGCCGGCCGCGAAGTTGCGCCCGGTCTGGCCGAGTACGACGACCTTGCCGCCGGTCATGTACTCGCAGCCGTGGTCGCCCACGCCCTCGACCACGGCCGAGACACCCGAGTTGCGCACGCAGAAGCGCTCGCCGGCCTGCCCACGGAGGAAGATCTCCCCCGACGTGGCGCCGTACCCGATGGTGTTGCCGGCAATGATCTGCTGGGACGCGTCGAACGTGGCGTTGCGGTCCGGACGGACCACGATGCGACCGCCCGAGAGGCCCTTGCCGACGTAGTCGTTGGCGTCGCCCTCGAGGCGCAGCGTGACACCGCGCGGCACGAAGGCACCGAACGACTGCCCGGCCGAACCGGTGAAGGTGATGTCGATCGTGCCGTCGGGCAGGCCCTCGCCGCGGTAGCGCTTGGTCACCTCGTGGCCGAGGATCGTGCCGACGGTGCGGTTGACGTTGCGCACCTGAACCTGGGCGCGCACGGGCTCGCCGTTCTCGAGCGCCGGAGCCGCGATGCGGACCAGCTCGTTGTCGAGCGCCTTGTCGAGTCCGTGGTCCTGACCGGTGGTGTTGCGTCGGGCCGCCCCTTCGGGCAGCTCCGGCAGGTGCAGCACCGGCGACAGGTCGAGACCGGCCGCCTTCCAGTGGTTCACGGCCTTCTCGGTGTCGAGGCTCTCGACGTGGCCGACGGCCTCGTCGAGGGTGCGGAAACCGAGCTCGGCGAGGATCTCGCGGACCTCCTCGGCGATGTACTCGAAGAAGTTCACGACGTACTCGGCCTTGCCGGAGTAGCGCTCGCGGAGCACCGGGTTCTGCGTCGCGACGCCCACGGGGCAGGTGTCGAGGTGGCAGACCCGCATCATGATGCAGCCCGAGACCACCAGCGGAGCGGTGGCGAAGCCGAACTCCTCGGCGCCCAGGAGGGCGGCGATCACGACGTCGCGACCGGTCTTCAGCTGGCCGTCGGTCTGCACGACGATACGGTCACGCAGTCCGTTGAGCAGCAGCGTCTGCTGGGTCTCGGCGAGGCCGAGCTCCCAGGGTCCGCCGGCGTGCTTGAGCGAGGTCAGCGGAGAAGCACCGGTTCCGCCGTCGTGGCCGGAGATGAGTACGACGTCCGCGTGCGCCTTCGACACACCGGCAGCGACGGTGCCGACGCCCATCTCGGCGACCAGCTTCACGTGGACCCGGGCCGCCGGATTGGCGTTCTTCAGGTCGTGGATCAGCTGGGCGAGGTCCTCGATGGAGTAGATGTCGTGGTGCGGCGGCGGGGAGATCAGGCCCACGCCGGGCGTGCTGTGCCGGGTCTTGGCCACCCACGGGTAGACCTTGTGACCGGGCAGCTGGCCACCCTCACCGGGCTTGGCACCCTGCGCCATCTTGATCTGGATGTCGTCGGAGTTCGTGAGGTACTCGCTCGTCACGCCGAAGCGTCCCGAGGCGACCTGCTTGATCGACGAGCGACGCTCCGGGTCGTAGAGGCGCTCCGGGTCCTCGCCGCCCTCACCGGTGTTGGACTTGCCGCCCAGCCGGTTCATCGCGATGGCGAGTGTCTCGTGGGCCTCCATGCTGATGGAGCCGTAGGACATGGCACCGGTGGAGAAGCGCTTGACGATCTCGGAGACCGGCTCGACCTCGTCGATCGAGATCGGCTCCCGCTCGCCCTCCTTGAACTTGAACAGGCCGCGCAGCGTCATCAGCCGCTCGGACTGCTCGTTGACCCGCTCGGTGTACTGCTTGAACACGTCGTACCGGCCGGCACGCGTGGCGTGCTGGAGGCGGAAGACGGTCTCCGGGTCGAACAGGTGCGGCTCGCCCTCCCGACGCCATTGGTACTCGCCACCGATGTTGAGCTCACGGTGGGCCGGCGCGATACCGCCGCGCGGGTACGCCGTGGCGTGGCGGCGGGCCACCTCCTCGGCGATCACGTCGAGCTCGATGCCGCCCAGCTTGGAGGTGGTGCCGGTGAAGTACTTGTCGACGACGCTCTGCGAGAGTCCGACGGCCTCGAAGATCTGGGCACCGGTGTACGACGCAACGGTCGAGACACCCATCTTGCTCATCACCTTCAGGACGCCCTTGCCGAGCGACTTGACGAGGTTCTTGACCGCGACCTGGGGCTCGATCTTGACGTAGTAGCCCTCACGCGCGAGGTCCTCGACGGACTCCATCGCGAGGTACGGGTTGACCGCGGCCGCGCCGTACCCGACGAGCAGCGCCACGTGGTGCGTCTCGCGCACGTCGCCGGCCTCGATGAGCAGGCCGACCTGGGTGCGGGTCTTCTCGCGGACCAGGTGGTGGTGCACCGCACCGGTGAGCAGCAGCGACGGGATCGGCGCCAGCTCGGCGGTGGAGTGCCGGTCGGAGAGCACGATGATGCGGGCGCCGTCGGCGATCGCGTCGGAGACCTCCTGGCAGATCTCGTCGATCCGCGTGGCCATCGCCGCGCCGCCGCCCTCGACCTCGTAGAGGCCTCGCGAGACGTGGGTGATGAAGCCGGGCATGTCACCGTCACGGTTGATGTGACGGATCTTGGCCAGGTCGTCGTTGTCGATCACCGGGAACGGCAGCACGACCTGGCGGCACGAGGCCGGGGTCGGCTCGAGCAGGTTGGACTCGGGCCCGATGGTGCCGTTGAGCGAGGTCACCAGCTCTTCCCGGATCGCGTCGAGCGGCGGGTTGGTGACCTGGGCGAAGAGCTGTGCGAAGTAGTCGAACAGCAGGCGCGGCTTCTCCGACAAGGCGGCGATGGGCGTGTCGGTGCCCATCGAGCCGATCGGCTCGGCCCCCGTGTTGGCCATCGGGGTGAGCAGGACGCGCAGCTCCTCCTCGGTGTAGCCGAAGATCTGCTGGCGACGCGTCACCGACGCGTGGGTGTGCACGATGTGCTCACGCTGCGGCACGTCGTTGAGGTGGATCAGCCCGGCGTGCAACCACTCGTCGTACGGGTGCTCCGCGGCCAGCTCGGACTTGATCTCCTCGTCCTCGATGATGCGGTGCTCGTCGGTGTCGACGAGGAACATCTTGCCGGGCTGCAGGCGGCCCTTGCGGACGATCGTGGCCGGGTCCAGGTCGAGTACGCCGACCTCGGAGGCGAGCACCACGAGACCGTCGTCGGTGACCCAGTAGCGCGACGGGCGCAGCCCGTTGCGGTCCAGGACCGCGCCGACCTGGCGGCCGTCGGTGAACACGACACAGGCGGGGCCGTCCCACGGCTCCATCATCGCGGAGTGGAACTCGTAGAAGGAACGACGCTTGTCGTCCATCTCGGTGTGGTTCTCCCACGCCTCGGGGATCATCATCAGGACCGAGTGCGGCAGCGTCCGGCCACCCATGTGCAGGAGTTCGAGCACCTCGTCGAAGGACGCGGAGTCGGAGGCACCCTGGGTCACGATCGGGTAGAGCCGCTCGAGGTCGCCGGGGATCAGGTCGGAGGACAGCAGGGCCTCGCGGGCGCGCATCCAGTTGCGGTTGCCCATGACCGTGTTGATCTCGCCGTTGTGCGCGATGAAGCGGAACGGGTGCGAGAGCGGCCAGCTCGGGAACGTGTTCGTCGAGAACCGCGAGTGCACGACCGCGACGGCCGAGGCCACCCGCTCGTCGACGAGGTCGGGGAAGACCTGGTCGAGCTGGTCGGTGGTCAACATGCCCTTGTAGGCGATGGTGCGCGAGGAGAGCGACGGGAAGTAGACGTCGGTCTCGCGCTCGGCGCGCTTGCGCAGGCAGAAGGCCAGGCGCTCGAGGGCCATGCCGGCGATGCGGGAGCCCTTGCCGGCGACGAACAGTTGCACGAAGGCGGGCATGCAGTCGCGGGCGGTGGTGCCGAGAGGTGCGTCGTTGGTCGGCACCTCGCGCCAGCCGAGGACGGCGAGGCCCTCTTCGGCGGCGATCTGCTCGATCAGCTGCCGGGTCTTGGCGACGTTCTCGGCATCACCGGGAAGGAAGGCGGTGCCCACGGCGTACGACCCGGCGACCGGGAGGTCGAAGTCGACGACCTCACGGAGGAACGCGTCGGGGACCTGCATCAGGATGCCGGCGCCGTCACCGGAGTTCGGCTCGGCACCCGCGGCACCGCGGTGTTCGAGGTTGCGGAGGGCAGTCAGCGCCTTCGAAACGATGTCATGGCTGGCCACGCCCGTCAGGGTTGCCACGAACGCGACACCGCAAGCGTCGTGCTCGCTGGTTCCGTCGTACAACCCCTGAGGCGGCGGGAATGCGTGCATGGGCATTCTCCCGTCGTCATCTGCGCCGACCCGGCTGAGCGGGAAGGCGAACTGGTCAGTGCAAGAAAAACTGATTTACGGCAGGGGACGACACTGGCCCTCGCGGAGCGCCCAGACTAACACCCAAATCGGCTGCCCCACGAGCCAGAACCCGTCGCCGGACACGTTCGTGACGTCCGTCTCAGGCTGTGGCAACCCTCGTCGGGTGGGCTCAGCCGACCCCCTGGCCGACCGCGATGCCGACCAGATACGTGATCGCGAACGCCGCGGCACCGAGCACCACCTGGCGTCCGCCGCCGTACCACCAGGCCCGGTTCGTCAGCCGGGTCACCACGGCTCCACACCCGAACAGGGCGAGCAGGGTGAGCACCATCGACGGCCACAGGATCTCGACGCCGAGCAGGTAGGGCAGGACGGGGACGAACGCCCCGAGCGAGAACGACACGAACGACGAGACCGCGGCGACACCCGGCCTGGCCAGCTCGTCGGGGTCGATCCCGAACTCCTGCATGGAGTGCACGGCGACCGCGCTGTCGAGGTCGCGGTGCACCTGGGCGGCGACCTCGGCGGCGAGGTCTGCGTCAAGGCCCCGGTCGGTGAGCATCTCGGCCAGCTCGGCGGTCTCGCCCTCCGGGTTGGCGATGATCTCCTTGCGTTCCTTCTCCACCTCGAACTCGGCCGCCTCGGCCTGGCTGGCGACCGAGGCGTACTCCCCCGCCGCCATCGAGAAGGCGCCTGCGGCGAGGCCCGCCAGACCGGCGAGTACGACGGCCGAGGTGTCCGGGGCTCCCCGTGTTCCACCGGCGACGCCGGCGATCAGCGCGGCGTTGGAGACCAGGCCGTCCATGGCACCGAAGACGGCCGGACGCAGCCAGCCGCCGTTGACGTCACCGTGGTCGTGCTCGATCTCAGGGGTCTCGTGGGTCGTGCTCATGGAACTGAACCTAGTGAGTGCGATGCCCGAATGCACCGAAGGACAGGCTCACCTGTCGGTGTCGGAGCCGGCCCTGGTCCCGTCGGCGTCCTCGGCCTCGTCGGTCTCGGCGGCGTCATCCGCCGGCTCCTCCTCCGCCGACTCGGTGCCGGCGGGCTCGTCTGCTCCGGGATCCGGGTCGGCACCGTCCACGGCCACCTCGCCGTCCGCGTCCTGCTTGTCGAGCACAGCCGAGTCGGACACCGCGGCTGCGTCGCCCGTCGCGGCTGCGTCGCCCGTCGCGGCTGCGTCGCCCGTCGCGGCTGCTTCGCCCGTCGCGGCCGCGTCGTCGTCCTGCGGGTCACGGAAGACGCTCTCCTCGCGACCCGGGTGACGCCTGCTCGACCAGATGAAGTACGCCACGGCGGCCACGAACAGGACGATCGAGGTCCAGACGTTCAGGCGGAGCCCGAAGACGTCGTCCATCTGCACGTCGTCGATGCGCATTGTCTCGATCCATCCACGGCCCAGCGTGTAGCCGGCGACGTAGAGCGCCATCACGCGGCCGAAGCCGAGCTTGAACTTCGCGTCGGCCCAGATCAGCAGACCGAAGATGCCGAGGTTCCAGATGCACTCGTAGAGGAACGTCGGGTGGTACGTCGCGTCCTCGAGGTGCCCGGCGAGCCGGTGGTCACGGTCGATCTCCAGGCCCCACGGCAGGTCGGTGGGTCGGCCGTAGAGCTCCTGGTTGAACCAGTTGCCCCACCTGCCGAAGGCTTGCGCGACGATGACGCCGGGTGCCAGGGCGTCCATCACGGGGAGGATCTTGATGCCCATCACGCGGGCGCCGATCATCGCGCCGACCGCACCGAGCGCGATGGCGCCCCAGATGCCCAGCCCGCCGCGCCACACGTAGAGCGCGGTGACCGGGTTCTTGTCCTCGCCGAAGTAGAGGTGGTAGTCGGTGATCACGTGGTAGAGCCGGGCGCCCACGAGGCCGAACGGGATCGCCCAGAGCGCGATGTCGGACATCTGGCCGGGCTTGCCGCCGCGGGCCACCCACCGCTTCTCGCCGATCCAGATCGCCGCGATGACACCGACGATGATGCACAGCGCGTAGGCCCGGATCGGGAACGGTCCGAGCTCCCAGACGCCCTCGGAGGGGCTGGGGATGGTCTGCAGGATCATGAATCCGCCTTCAGCAGTTTCGTGAGGTCGTCGGCGAGGTCCGTGGCTGAGGTGTCCTGGTTCCAGATCACCGGGACCTCGTCGTGGGAGTCGATCGAGAACACGTGCGTGTCGTGGGTGACGTCGTACCCGCCGGAGGGCAGCTTCTTCTCACGCTGCATGAACACGCCGAACGACTTGGCAAGCTCCGCGATGGTCGACAGCTCGCCGGTCAGGCCGACGAAGTCGTCGCTGAAGCGGTCGAGGTAGGTGCGCAGCGCTTTCTCGTCGTCGCGCGCCGGGTCGGTGGTCACGAACACCACCTGCACGTCGTCACGCTGGTCGTCGTCGAGCCGGGTCAGCGAGGAGGCGACGTTCGACATCACCATCTGGCAGATGTCGGGGCAATTGGTGTAGCCGAAGAAGACCAGGGTCACGGGCTTCTCGGTCTGCTCCGCGAGCGAGAAGTCGGCCCCGTCGGTGTCGGTCAGGGCGGCGACCGGTGCGGCGTACCTGTCCTTCAGCGCGGTGCCGTGGAAGCCCTCCTCGCCGACGGGTTGCTCGCCGCTGGCGCACCCGCTCAGCACCAACGCCGCGGAGAGTGCCACAGCGGCGAAAGACCCCCTACCCACGTCGTACGCCGTCGGCCAGGTCGCGGGTCAGCGCGGCCAGGGCGGCAAGCCCGGCCTTCCGGTCGGCGCCGGCGTCGAGCAGCGTGCGGACGAACGCGGAGCCGACGATGACACCGTCGGCGTACGACGCCACCTCGGCGGCCTGGTCGCCGTTGGAGACGCCCAGGCCAACACCGACGGGCAGGTCGGTCGTGCTCTTCGTGCGCGCCACCAGGGGCCCGGCCAGGTCGCTGGTCGTCGACCGGGCGCCGGTGACGCCCATCACCGCAGTGGCGTAGACGAACCCGCGCGAGGCGGCCGTGGTCATCGCGATCCGCTCGTCGGTCGAGGACGGCGCGACGAGGAAGACCTTGTCGAGGTCGTGCCGGTCGGCGGCCGCGATCCACTCCTCGCCCGAGTCGGGCGTGAGGTCGGGGGTGATCAGCCCGGCGCCACCGGCCGAGGCCAGGTCGGCGGCGAACTTCTCCACTCCGTAGCGCTCGACGGGGTTCCAGTAGGTCATCACGAGCGTCGGCACGCCGGTGGCGGCCACCGCCTCCACCGTACGCAGCACGTCGCGGGTGCGGACGCCTCCGTCGAGCGCCTGCTGGGCGGCGGCCTGGATGGTCGGGCCGTCCATCACGGGGTCGCTGTAGGGCAGGCCGATCTCGACCACGTCGACCCCGGCCTCGACCATCGTGCGAATCGCCTCGATGGCGCCGTCGACGTCCGGGAAGCCGGCGGGCAGGTAGCCGACCAGGGCGGCGCGGTTCTCGGACCGGGCCTTCTCGAAGGCGCTCTTGGCACTCACTTGTCGTCTCCCTCGGTCTCGCCCTCGGTGCCGCCCAGGCCGAACCAGTCGATGGCGGTGCCCATGTCCTTGTCGCCGCGTCCGGAGAGGTTGACCAGGATGGTGGCGTCGGGGCCCTTCTCGGCGGCCAGCTGCTCGGCGATCTTCAACGCCCCGGCCAGGGCGTGGGCCGACTCGACGGCCGGGATGATGCCCTCGGTGCGGCTCAACAGGGCCATCGCGTCCATCGCCTCGGCATCGGTCACCGGCAGGTAGGTCGCGCGACCGATCTCGGACAGGTGGGAGTGCTCCGGTCCGACGCCCGGGTAGTCGAGCCCGGCGGAGATCGAGTGGGACTCGATGGTCTGGCCGTCCTCGTCCTGGAGCACGTAGGTGCGGGCGCCGTGCAGCACGCCGCTCTCCCCCGCGCCGATCGTGGCCGCATGACGGCCCGTCTCGACACCGTCGCCGCCGGCCTCGAAGCCGTAGATCGCGACGTCGTCGTCCTCGAGGAAGGCCGTGAACAGGCCGATCGCGTTCGACCCGCCGCCGACGCAGGCCGCGATCGCGTCCGGCAGCACGCCGTACTGGTCGAGGCACTGCTGGCGCGCCTCGTCGCCGATGCCGCGGCAGAAGTCGCGCACCATGCTCGGGAACGGGTGCGGTCCGGCGGCGGTGCCGAAGAGGTACGCCGTGTGGTCGACGCTGGCCACCCAGTCGCGCAGGGCCTCGTTGATCGCGTCCTTCAGCGTCGCCGAGCCGGAGTCGACCGGGATCACCTTGGCGCCGAGGAGCTGCATGCGGGCCACGTTGAGCGCCTGGCGCTTCGTGTCGACGGCACCCATGTAGACGGTGCAGTCGAGGCCGAAGTAGGCCGCGGCGGTGGCGCTGGCCACGCCGTGCTGGCCGGCGCCGGTCTCCGCGATCACCCGGGTCTTGCCCATCCGCTTGGTCAGCATCGCCTGGCCGAGCACGTTGCGGATCTTGTGCGCACCCGTGTGGTTGAGGTCCTCGCGCTTGAGCAGGATGCGGGCACCGACCTGCTTGGAGAGTCGCTCGGCTTCGTAGAGCAGGCTCGGGGTGCCGGCGTACTCGCGCAGGATCTTCTCGAACGCGTCGGTGAACTCCGGGTCGGCCATGGCCTCCTGCCAGGCGACGGTCAGCTCGTCGAGCGCGGCGACCAGCGCCTCGGGCATGAACCGCCCGCCGAAGTTGCCGAAGAAACCGCGTTCGTCCGCGCCGAACCTGAGCTCACTCATGCCTGTCTCCCAATCGCTGTCATCGCCCGCACGGCACCTTCCGGGTCGCCGTCCCTGACCAGGGCCTCTCCCACGAGTACGACGCGGGCGCCTTCGGCCGCGAAGCGTTCGACGTCGGCGGTGCCGGTGATGCCGGACTCGGCCACCTTCACCCTGTCGTCGGGGATCAGTGCGGACAGGCGGCCGAACGTGTCGTTGTCGACCGCCAGGGTCTTGAGGTTGCGCGCGTTGACACCGATCAGGTCGGCACCGAGGTCGACCGCGCGCCGGGTCTCCTCCTCGTCGTGCACCTCGACCAGCACGGTCAGGCCGAGGGCGCGCGCCTCGGCGTACAACCGCTCGAGCTCGGGCTGCGGCAGGGCGGCGACGATGAGCAGCGCAAGGTCGGCGCCGGCCGCGCGGGCCTCGTGCAGCTGGTAGCTGGTGACGATGAAGTCCTTGCGCAGCAGCGGCGTGTCGACCGCGGCGCGTACGGCGCGCAGGTCGTCCAGGCTGCCGTTGAACCGACGCTGCTCGGTGAGCACGCTGATCGCGGCCGCTCCCCCGCGCGCGTAGGCCGAGGCCAGCACCGCGGGGTCGGGGATGTCGGCGAGGTCGCCCTTGCTCGGGCTCTTGCGCTTCACCTCGGAGATGACGCTCATGCCCTCGGCCCGGAAGTGCGGCATCGGGTCGCGTGCCGGCACCGCGGAGGCGGCCAGCGCCTCGACCTCGGCGAAGGGGACGCGTTCCTCGCGTTCGGCAAGGTCGATCCGGACACCCGCGACGATGTCGTCGAGCACGGACATGCAGCACACCTCCAGGTTGGGACGGAGTCAGTTTGTCACCCTCGTGGTCAGGTCCCCGAGGCGCCTCTCGGCGGTGGAACCGGGCCCGGACGGCGAAGGGGCCGAGCGGTGAATCAGGCTCAGGGAGCCAGCCACGCCCCGAAGGGCAGGTTGCGCAGCACGCCGAACACCAGCACCGTGCCCAGGAGCACCGCCACGACGGGAGTGGAGAGCCCCTGCGACGGTCCGGTGACGGGAGCCCCGACCCATGCGTCGCGGACCCAGCGCAGCCAGAGCAGGACGGCCAGCGGGATGCCCAGCACCACGACCAGGTTGCTCGAGAGTGCGCCGACGAGGTCGAAGTTCGTCAGGTCGTTGACCGCGCGCAGGCCGCCACAGCCCGGGCACTGCAGCCCGGTGATGAAGTTGAACGGGCACAGGCCCCAGGATCCGCTGGCGTGCGGGTCACGCAGGTGCAGCGCCAGGGTCGCGGCGCCGAGCCCCGCACCCAGCAGGAGCGGTGGCCGCAGGCGCGTCCCTCGGGACGGGCGGGTCTCAGTGAGCGTCGCCAAGGCCCATCTTCGTCATCACCACGAAGACCACCAGCGCGAGGGGAAGGAACGCCATGCCGATCCAGAAGACGAGCATGCTGATCGGGCTGAGCATGAGACCGACACCGGCGATGACGAAGGCCACCAGGCCGATGATCACCGCGGTCCATGCTGCGGGGGTGTTGCCGTGGTTGTCAGACATGCGTGGCTCCTAGTGCGCGGTGAAATCTGGCGACAGTCTATTCAGTCGGTCAGAGGGTCGGGTCGTGGCCCTCGTCGATGGCCTTCCAGAGCTCGCCGTCGTTGGCCCGCTCGACGTCGACCGGGCCCGACTGGGCGCCCGTGGGCGCGTCGTACCGGCTTCCCATGGCCGGCCACGACGGCACCAGGCGTACGGCGAGCAGGGTGGCCACGACCGAGATGACGATGCCGACACCGGCCGCCCAGAACCAGCCGGTGAAGCCGGCGTCGAGACTGCCGGCCGACTGGCCCGTGCCGGTCTCGGTGAGCTTGTCGGCGAGGTCGTCGGGCAGGGTGCGCCAGCCCTGGATGAAGGTGGCCACCAGTCCGAGGGAGCTGACCAGGCCGAGTACGGCGACCGCGCGGCGGACCCACCCACGGGTGACCAGCAGCACGCCCCAACAGGCGAGGAGCACCAGCCCCAACGCGCCGGCCAGCGGCATGTCGAGGGCGAACTGGTCGGTGGTGGCCACCGGCGCGTCGATGGTGTCCGCGGCATCCGGGACGGCGTACCACGCCTTGGCCCCACCGACCGCGGCCAGCGCGGCGCCGACCAGGCCGAGCAACAGCACCGGCCCGAACGTGGACCGGGGCTTGCGTTCGGTGGGCTCCGTGGGCTCGACGGCGCCGGCAGGCTCCGTGGGCTCCGTGGGGTCAGACATCGGTGGGTCCCAGCCGGTCGGCGTCGAAGCACGTGCGGTCACCGGTGTGGCAGGCTGCCCCGACCTGGTCGACCTTGACCAGCAGCGTGTCGCCGTCACAGTCGAGCCGGACGTCCTTGACCCACTGCACGTGGCCCGAGGTGTCGCCCTTGATCCAGTACTCCTCGCGCGAGCGGCTCCAGTAGGTCGCGCGCCCGGTGGTCAGGGTGCGGGCCAGGGCCTCGTCGTCCATCCAGCCCAGCATCAGCACCTCGCCCGTGTCGTGCTGCTGCACCACGGCAGGGACCAGCCCGTCTGCGGTGCGCTTGAGCCTGGCGGCGATGTCGGGGTCGAGGGTGGTCACAAGGAACCAGCCTATCGGCCGTGCGGTCGGGGATCGTCGGCGCGGCGCCCACCGGACACGGCGGACGGCGACAGTCCACGCGCCCTCCGGACAGCAGGGGTCAGGCAGTGCTGCCCTGCTGGGCCACCCACGAGGCGTGGAGGCCGGCGTACACGCTGTCGGGGTCCTCGAGCAGGCTCGCGTGTGGCCCGCGCTGCACGATGCGTCCGCGGTCGACGACCACGACCTCGTCGGCGTTCTCGGCGGTGCTCATGCGGTGCGCGATGGTGACCGACGTGCGGCCCTGCATGAGGCGTTCGAGGGCCCGACCGATGCGCATCTCGAGCTGCGGGTCGACCGCGCTGGTTGCCTCGTCGAGCACCAGCAGGTCGGGGTCGACCAGGTGCGCCCGGAGCAGTGCCACGAGCTGCCGCTCCCCTGCCGACAGCGACTCCCCGCGCTGCCCGACCCGGGTGTCGAGGCCGTGCGGCAGGCCGTCGACCCAGTCGGCCAGGCCGAGCTCGGCGGCGGACGCGAGGACCAGGTCGTCGCTGGCGTCGAGCCGCCCGTAGAGCGCGTTGGCCCGCAACGTGTCGTCGAAGAGGAAGCCCTCCTGGGGAACCAGCACCACCGATCGTCGCAGGGAGTCCTGGCGGATGTTGCGGACGTCGAGGCCGTCGAGCCGGATCTCGCCGGACGCGGGGTCCATCAACCGGGTCAGCAGCTTGGCGAAGGTCGACTTGCCCGATCCGGTCTCGCCCACGATGGCGACGCGGGTCCCGGCCTCGATGTGCATCGAGACGTCGTGGAGCACGGTCGGCCCGCTCGGGTAGGCAAAGCTGACGTTGACCAGCGCGACGTCGATCGGGCCGCGCGGCAGCACCTCGCCCGACTCTCCGGGGTCGACCAGGTCGGCCGGGGTGTCGAGGATGCCGATCACCCGGCGCCACCCGGCGATGGCGTTCTGGGCGTCGGTGAGGATCTGGGTGCCCATCTGCACGGGTGAGACGAACAGCGTGACCAGGAACGCGAAGGCCACGACCTCACCCGCGGTGATGTCGCCGGCGAAGCCGAGCCAGATGCCGATGATGATCACCCCGGCGTTGGCCAGCCCGCCCGACAGGCCGCCGAGCGAGAACGAGAACGCGGTGAAGCCCTGGGCCTTGGTGGCGGCGTCCTGGTTGGCCCGGATCGCGGTGTCGATGCGCTGCTGGGTGCGGGCCTCGACGGCGTACGCCTTGACCACGGCGGCCCCGACCACGGGCTCGGAGACGGCCGAGAGCATGATGCCGACCTGCTGGCGGACCACGCCGTACGCCGCGGAGAGGCGCTGCTGGAAGAACCGCAGCGACATCATCAGCGGGGCGAAGCAGATCCAGACCACGAGGGCCAGCTGCCACGAGTAGAAGACCATGATCACGGTCGCGACGAGGATCTGCCCGAGGCTGACGATCATCATCACCCCACCGAAGACCAGGAACTGGCTGACCTGGTCGACGTCGCTGGTCACCCGCGAGACGAGGGCGCCGCGGCGCTCGGTGTTCTGGGTGAGCAGCGGCAAGTCGTGGACGTGGCGGAACGCCTTGATCCGCAGCGTGGCAAGGCCGCTCTCCGCGGCCCGGAACAGGCGGGCGGTCATGAGATAGGACGCCCCGCTGGTCAGGACGATCGCACCGGCGGCGATCAGGCCCATGCGGAGCATGAAGCCGGTGTCGGGCCCGTCGGGTCCGTTGAGCCCGCGGTCGAGGGTCTGCTGGACGACGATCGGGATGACCACCTGGCCGACCGTGGAGAGCACCGCCAGCAACAGGGTGACGCCGAGTCCCTTGCTGAGCTCGGGCGAGAGCTGCATGCCGCGGCGGATCGTCGCGAGGGCCTTGATCTCGTCGCCGCTGTCGACGCTGGTCGTGGTGCTCATGCCGTCTCACCTGCTGCCTGCTGCTCGTAGGCGTTGACGAGCGTGGCGTAGTCGGGGCTCCGCTCGAGCAGCTCCTCGTGGGTGCCGCGCCCCGCGATGCGGCCGTCGGCGAGGTGGAGCACCTCGTCGGCCAGGCCGATGGTGGCCTTGCGGTAGGCCACCACCACGAGCGTGGTGTCGGAGCCGTTCTGTCGCAGTCCGCCGAGGATGCGGGCCTCGACCTCGGGGTCGACGGCGGACGTCGCGTCGTCGAGGACGAGGAGCCGTGGCCTGCGGATCAGGGCCCGGGCCAGTGAGACGCGTTGCCGTTGGCCGCCGGAGAGCGACGTGCCCCGCTCCCCCAGCTCGGTGTCGAGCCCATGGGGCAGGCCGGCCACGAACCCGTCGGCCTGGGCGGTGCGCAGGGAGTCCCAGACCTCGTCGTCGGTGAAGTCGCCGCCGAGGGTGATGTTGCCGCGCACCGTGTCGTCGAACATGAACGCGGTCTGCGGGACGACGGACAGGACCCGTGCCAGCTCGCCCCGGTCGAGGTCGCGCAGGTCGGTGCCGTCGATGCGCACAGCTCCCTCGTCGGGGTCGACCAGCCGGGTGATCAGGTTGGTCAGGGTGCTCTTGCCGGACGCGGTCGCGCCGACCAGTGCCGTCGTACGACCCGGGGCGACGCCGAACGTGACGTCGCGCAGCACCGGCTGCTCCTCGTCGTAGGCGTAGGCGAGGCGCTCGACCTGAAGGTCGGCGCCGGCACCGGCCGCCTCGACCGTGGCGGCGCCGTAGGCCATGTCGCCGCGTGCGTCGAGCACGGCCTGGACCCGTTCGTAGCCGACCACGCTGCGCGGGAACTCCCCGAGCAGCCAGCCGATCGAGCGGATCGGGAACGAGACGATGGTCAGCAGGTAGGCGACGGTCACCACGGCACCGGCGTCAGTGGACCCGTCGAGCACCCGGGCCACACCCGTGCCGAGCACCACGAGCACCCCGATGTTGGGCAGGGCGGAGATGGTCGGGTCGAACATCGCGCGGATGCGGCCGGCCTTGATCAGCACGTCGCGCAGCTCGTGGACGCGTTCGGCGAACCGCTCGGTCTCCTCGCCCTCTCGGCCCAGCGTCTTGACCACCATCGCCCCGTCGAAGGACTCGTGCGCGATCTCGCTGACCTCGGCGCGCAACTGCTGGGCGCGCGTCATCAGGGGGGACGAGGTGCGTTGGTAGACCACGTTGGCGACCACCACGACCGGGAAGACCAGCAGCCCGACCAGGGCCAGGACGACGTCGGCGAGCAGCATCTGCACGATGGCGATCACCATCATCGCCACGGTGCCGACCGCCATGGGGAGCGGCGCGATGGGGAACCACGCCGCCTCGACGTCGGAGTTGGCGTTCGAGAGCAGCTGGCCGGTGGGGTGGCGCTGGTGCCACTCCATCGGCAGGTCGAGGTATTGGCGGGTGACCTCACGGCGGGAGTGCGCCTGCATGCGGTATTGCATGATGCCGGCGCCCAGGCGTCGCGCGACGATGCCGACCGCGCGCAGGATCGCCACACCGACGAACAGGCCGAAGACCGCCCAGAGGACGCCGGCGCCGATCTCGCCGTTCTCGAAGGCGGGGATCACCGCGTGCTCGGTCGACCAGCCGAGGACCCAGGCGTCGGCCACCGTGAGCGCGCCGAAGAGCACGCTGCCCAAGGTGGAGACGGTGAAGATCCACGGCTCTCGCCGGATCGCCACACCGAGGACTGCGAAGCCCTCACGCATCGTCGACCGCGGGGCACCCACTCGGCTCACGTCTCCTCGAATCTCTCCACCTGACAGCGAGGCCAACACTAGGACGGGGCACCGACATTCCCACCATGCACAAATCCGGCTGACCGATTCCAGGTCGCGCCGTACGCCGTACGCTCGCGACATGAGCACCCTGGCCCACGCCGAACGCAACCGTCTCTGCGACCTTGCGCTCGAGGTGGGTGCCGAGGCCCCCACGCTCTCCGGTGACTGGACCGTCAAGGACCTCGTCGTCCACATGATCGTGCGGGAGCGCACCCTCGCCTCCCCCGGCATCCTGGTTCCGGCGCTCTCCGGGCTGATCGACCGCGCAACCGAACGCGTCGGCCGCCGTGACTTCACGGACTTGGTGGAGGACCTGCGTCGACCACGCCTCACGTGGGCCGCCCTGCCCGCCGTGGACCGGCTGTTCAACACCGCGGAGTACTTCGTGCACCACGAGGACATCCGCCGTGCACAGCCGTCCTGGGTGCCCCGCGAGATGTCCGCCGCCGAGCAGCACAGCCTGTGGCGGGTGGTGACCACCACCGGACGTGGGCTGGTCAGGCCGGCCGGAGTGCCGGTCCTGGTGCGCGACGAACTCACCGGCAGGGAGGCCACGCTGCGGCACGGCAGCGACCCGGTGCTGGTCGTGGGCCAGCCGTCTGAGGTGTTGATGTTGCTGTTCGGCCGTTCCGAGGTCAGCGGTGTGGAGGTCGGCGGGCCCGAGGAGCGGGTACGCCGTTTCCGCTCGGCGTCGCTCGGACTCTGACTGCGGGTGCGCGCGCCGGCTCGCCCACGGGTCGCTCAGCGCACGGGGTGGCCGGTCTCCGCGAGCGCGTTCTTCACGTCGGAGATGCGCAGGGTGCCGAAGTGGAAGACCGTGGCAGCCAGTACGGCGTCAGCGCCCGCGTCGACGGCAGGCGCGAAGTGGTCGACGGACCCGGCGCCGCCCGAGGCGATCACCGGGATGCTGACTTCGCGGCGTACGGCCCGGATCAGCTCGAGGTCGAAGCCGTCCTGGGTGCCGTCGGCGTCCATCGCGTTGAGGAGGATCTCGCCGGCGCCGAGGTCGGTCGCGCGGGCCGCCCACTCGATCGCGTCGAGCCCGGCCGACGTGCGGCCGCCGTGCGTGGTGACCTCGAAGCCGGAGTCGGTCTTCGGGGCCCGGCGGGCGTCGACCGAGAGCACCAGCACCTGGTTGCCGAACCGGTCGGCCACCTCCGCGATCAGCTCGGGACGGTTGATCGCCGCGGTGTTCATCGCGACCTTGTCCGCGCCGGCCCTCAGCAGGCGGTCGACGTCCTCGACGCTCGAGACTCCCCCGCCCACCGTGAGCGGGATGAAGACCTCCTCGGCGGTGCGCGACACGATCTCCATCGTGGTCGCACGCCCCTCGAAGGAGGCGGAGATGTCGAGGAAGGTCAGCTCGTCGGCGCCTTCGGCGTCGTAGGTGCGGGCCAGCTCCACCGGATCTCCGGCGTCACGCAGCTCCTTGAAGTTGATGCCCTTGACCACGCGCCCGGCATCGACGTCCAGACACGGGATGACGCGTACGGCGAGGGTCACGAGGCGCCCTTGGTGAGGGCGAGGGCTTCCTCGATGGTGAAGCGGCCCTCATAGAGCGCGGTGCCGGCGATGGCGCCCTCGACGCCGAGGGGGACGAGCTCCATCAGTGCCCGGATGTCGTCGATGGTGGTCACGCCACCGGACGCGACAACGGGCTTGTCGGTCCGCGCACAGACGTCGCGGAGCAGGTCGAGGTTGGGGCCCTGGAGCATGCCGTCCTTGTTGACGTCGGTGACGACGTAGCGGGCGCAGCCCTCGGCGTCGAGACGGGCGAGGGTCTCGTACAGGTCACCGCCCTCACGAGTCCAGCCGCGCGCCGCGAGGGTGGTGCCGCGTACGTCGAGGCCGATGGCCACGCGGTCGCCGTACTCGGCAATCGCCTTGGCACACCACTCGGGGCTCTCGAGCGCGGCGGTGCCGATGTTGACCCGGCGGCAACCGGCGTCCATCGCCGCCTTGAGCGACTCGTCGTCGCGCATCCCGCCGCTCATCTCCACGTCGATGTCGAGCGTGCCCACGATCGTGGCGAGCAGGTCGCGGTTGTGTCCGTGCCCGAACGCGGCGTCGAGGTCGACGAGGTGGATCCACTCGGCGCCCGCGCTCTGCCAGCGAAGGGCGGCCTCGACCGGGTCGCCGAATCGCTTCTCCGAACCGTCGACGCCTTGCACGAGCTGGACGGCCTGGCCGCCCTTGACGTCCACGGCGGGCAGGAGTTCGAGGTAGTCGCTCATGGCGCAAACCCTAATCCGACTCGGCGAGGTCCTTCGCACGCGTCTCGGGGACGGTGCAGATCACGGCCACGCTGACGCCGAGGAGTACGACGACGTACGTCGTGAACGCGCTCGCACCGTAGTGGGTTCCGAACCAGGACTGGAGGTACGGCGCGGTGCCACCGAACAGTGCAACGGCGACGGAATACGGGATGCCGACCCCGACCGTGCGGATGTTCGTCGGGAACATCTCCGCGAACACGGCAGGCAGGATCGCCGCACTGCCGCCGAGCAGCACGAGCGTGACCGACATCGCGACAGCGAGCCGGACTGCACTGTCACCGAGGAAGGCACTGACCGGGAAGGCCGCGAGAGCCAGCGACACAGCGGAGAAGAGCAGCACCGGCTTCCGCCCAATGCGGTCGGACAGGATTCCCCACAGGGGCAGCGAGGCGATGAAGACCACGTTCGCCACCACGCCTGCCCACAACGCGTGGGCCGGGTCGACGCCGAGGTCATGGATGGCGTGCGCGGGCGCCGCGATTCCCCAGACGTAGAAGGTGACGGTGAGGCCGACGGTCAGACCGATCACCTGCAGTGCCTGACGGCGATGACGGATGATCTCGGGCCAGATGCGCACCCGCTCCGTCGTCTCGAACACGTCGGACTCGTGCATGCTGCTGCGCATCACCAGTGCGTACAGGCCGAAAAGTCCGCCGATCGCGAACGGGATCCGCCAACCCCAGGCCACCATCTGGGAGTTGTCGAGTACGCCGACCAGCACCGCGCCGACGATCACCGCGATCACGTTGCCCAACGTCCCCGAGACGTAGATGAGACTGGCCCACAGACCGCGGCGCTCCGCAGGTGCGCACTCGGACAGGTAGGTCTGGGCCGAAGGCATCTCACCACCGTGGGCGAGACCCTGCACGAGGCGGGCCAGCACCAGCACCACCGAGGCGAGCACGCCCACGGACTCGAAGGTCGGTGAGCACGCAATGACCAGAGAGCCCGCGGCGGCGGCACCCACGGTGACCGACATCGAGAACTTGCGGCCACGTCGGTCGGCCAGGTAGCCGAAGAGCAGCCCGCCGATGGGGCGCGCGGCGAACCCGACGGCGAACACGATCAAGGTCGCCAGGAACGCCGAGACCGGGTCGCCCGGGTCGAAGAACTGGGTCGCGAAGAACGGCGTGAAGATCGCGAACACGCCCCAGTCGAACCACTCCAGGGCATTGCCCACGCCCGTGCCGAAGAGAGTCTTCCTCCGGCTCTGCGTCGGCGGGGTGGGCGGGGTGGGCGCTTCCGCGATCGTGCCAGGCGTCGGCTTCTCAGCAAGTGCGGTCATGTCGATCTCCGTCGGGCTCAGTTGTGGGTGGCGGGGAGGGCAAGGCGGCGCTGCGCCAGCTCGGCGTACAGGGCGGTGCCGTCGGCGAGCACGGCATCGTCGTACTCCGCGTAGGGGCTGTGGTTGAAGGGCGCGGTGGCGGGGTCGACGCCGACCGGTACGGCGCCCAGGCCCACGAAGCTTCCGGGGACCAGGTCCAGGACCCTGGAGAAGTCCTCGGAGCCGTTGAACGGATGGACCAGGTCCGCGTGCCGCTCACCGCCGAAGAGCTCAGCGATGGTGTGGGCGGCGAAGTCGGTCTCGTCGACGTCGTTGACGGTCAGCGGATACTCCGCGGTGTAGTCGACCATCACGTCCACTCCGTGTGCGGCGGCGATGCCGCGCAGGAGGCGAGGAGCCGCAGCCGCGACCTTGTCGCGTGCCTCGGCCGAGAACGTGCGCACCGTCGCCTCGAACGTCGCGGTGTCAGGGATGACGTTGCGACGGGTGCCGGCGTGCAGGCTGCCGACCGTGACCACGACCGGGTCGAACACGTCGAACTGCCGGGTGACCATGGTCTGCAGGGCCGTGACCATCTCCGCCACCGCGGTCACCGGGTCCTTGGCGAGGTGCGGCGTCGAGCCGTGGCCACCCGCGCCGTGCACGGTGACGTGCAGGGCATCCGAGGCTGCCAGCATGGTGCCGCGGCGGGTGACGAACTCGGCGTGCTGCCGGACCGAGGAGAAGACGTGCAGGCCGTACGCTGCGTCGACGGGTCGGCCGGCGGCCTCCATCACGCCCTCGCTGATCATCACGCTCGCGCCGTCCCAGCCCTCCTCCCCCGGCTGGAACATCAGGACGACGTCGCCCACAAGACGTTCGCGGTGTGCGGAGAGGAGCCGGGCTGCCCCGACCAGCATCGAGGTGTGCAGGTCGTGGCCGCAGGCGTGCATGACGCCGTCGACCCGCGAGGCGTAGTCGAGGCCGGTGCGCTCCTGCACCGGCAGGCCGTCCATGTCGGCACGCAGGAGAACCACTGGGCGCTCGTCGGGCGTCGCGACGTCAGCCGTCCCGCGGAGCACCGCAGTGACCGAGGTGGTGTCCGTTCCGGTGCTGACCTCGAGCGGCAGGCCGGCGAGTGCACCGAGAACGCGCTCCTGCGTGCGTGGCAGGTCGAGACCGACCTCGGGCTCGCGGTGGAGGTCGTGACGCAACTGGCGCAGGTCAGGCGCGAGCCCACGGGCGTCGTCGAGCAGGTTCATCCGGACTCCATGTGATGGGGGTCTCTTGGCGCTCACCAGTGTGCAAAGATGGCCATCCGATGCATGATTTCTCAAGGAATCGTGCAGATTTGCCTGAGACTTGAGAGATTCCGTGCAAGAGCCCGTCCTCGAGGAATCCGACCTCGTCCTCATCCACGCTCTCCAGATCGCGCCACGAGCCACGTGGACCGAGGTCGCGGGTGTGCTCGGGACGACGGCGACCACACTCGCTCAGCGCTGGGACCGACTCCGATCGCGGGGCCTCGCCTGGGTGACGGCGCACCCGTCGGCGCGTGGGGAGACCGTCGGGCTCGGCTTCGTCGAGGTCGACTGCGAACCGGGCGCGACGGACGAGGTCCTGGCCTGGCTCTGCCGCGATCCCCGCGCGGTCACGATCGACCAGTCGGCACGCGGTCGCGACTTCGTCGTGACCGTGATGACGCCCGATCTGCCGTCACTGACGCATTTCCTGCTCGACGAGCTGGCGCACCGACCCGGAGTCCAACGCCAACGCACCCGTCTCGCGACGGGAGTCCACCGTCAGGGCAACGACTGGCGGCTCGACGCGCTCGCTCCGGGCCAGCGCACGGCGCTGGAGAAGATCGGTCGGGCCACCCGTCCGACCACCGTCACTCCGTTGCCGGCCGGCTCGGGGCCACTCGTCGAGGAGTTGGCGAAGGACGGGAGGGCAACTGCGGCCGAGTTGGCCAGAGTCACCGGTCGCAACCCCGCGACAGTACGTCGCCAACTTGCCAAAGTGATCGCGTCCGGCGCTCTGTCCTTCCGATGCGAGGTGGCCCGCGAGACGTCGTACTGGCCGATCCACTGCGACTGGCTGGCGCGCGTGCCGACGACCGAATGGGACCGCACGCTGGCGGCGCTGGCCACCTTGCCCGAGCTACGACTGTGCGTGACGACGACCGGCGAGACCAACATGCTGATCACCGTGTGGACCCGCTCGCTGACGGATCTCCTGCGCGTGGAGCGACTCGTGAGCGAGAAGCTGCCGTGGCTGAACGTCGTGGAGAGCGTGGTCAACCTCCGCACTCTCAAGCGCATGGGTTGGCTGGTGGGCGAGAACGGCCGGGCAACGGGCGAGGTCGTCGTACCGAGCGCCCTCAGTTCAGAGTGACTGCACCCAGTTGCGCAGCAGCTGCGCGCCGGCGTCGCCGGACTTCTCCGGATGGAACTGGGTGGCGCTCAACGGGCCGTTCTCCACGGCGGCGACGAACCGGTCGCCGCCACCAGAGATCGAACCAGTCTCCGCCCAGGTCACCTTGGGGGCGCGCGTGCGGTTGTTCGTGACCAGCGTCCAGTCACGGACGCCGTAGGAGTGCACGAAGTAGAAGCGCTGGTCCTCGACCCCGGCAAACAGCTCCGAGTCCTCGGGGACGTCGACGGTGTTCCAACCCATGTGCGGTACGACGGGAGCCTGCAGCCGCTCCACGACACCGGGCCACTCGTCACAGCCTTCGGTCTCGACACCGTGCTCGACACCGCGGGAGAACAGGATCTGCATGCCGACGCAGATGCCGAGCACCGGGCGTCCTCCCGACAGGCGTCGGCCGATCACCTCATGGCCCTTGACCGCACGCAGTCCGGCCATGCACGCGGCGTACGCACCGACACCGGGAACCAGGAGCCCGTCGGCGTCCTGGGCAGCCGTGCGATCGGCGGTCAGCGTGACGGAGGCACCGGCGCGCTCGAGCGCACGCACCGCCGACCGGAGGTTCCCTGACCCGTAGTCAAGGACGACGACATTCTTCATGGATCAGAGAGTGCCCTTGGTCGACGGGACCCCGGACTCGCGCGGGTCGAGAGCGATCGCGTCGCGGAACGCGCGGGCGAACGCCTTGAACTGGGTCTCGACGATGTGGTGGGGTTCGCGGCCGGCCAGGACGCGCACGTGCAGGGCGATGTGCGCGTGGAACGACAGGGACTCGAACACGTGACGGGTCAGCGAGCCGAGGTAGAAGTTGCCGGACGGGTTGCCCAGCATCACGTGCTCCTGGCCCTCGGGCTCGCCGGTGTGCACGCAGTAGGGCCGGCCCGACACGTCGACGACCGCCTGCACCAGCGCCTCGTCGAGGGGCACCGTGGCGTCGCCGAAGCGGCGGATGCCGGCCTTGTCGCCGAGAGCCTCACGGATCGCCTGGCCGAGCACGATCGCGGTGTCCTCGACGGTGTGGTGGGAGTCGATGTGCGTGTCTCCGCTGGCGTGCACGACGAGGTCGACCAGGGAGTGCCGCGCGAACGCGGTGAGCATGTGGTCGTAGAAGCCGATGCCCGTGGAGACCTGGCTCTTGCCCGATCCGTCGAGGTCGAGCTCGACGTGGATCTTGGACTCCTTGGTCTCACGGTCGATCCGTGCGGTCCTGCTCATCCCTGGATCTCCTTCATGACCTCGGTCAGTGCGTTCTTGAAAACCGTCATCTCGTCTGCGGTGCCGATCGAGACCCGCAACCAGCCGTCGGGGCCCGTCTCGCGGATCAGCACGCCCTTCTCGAGCAGCGCCTGCCACACCGCGTGCCGGTCGTCGAAGGTGCCGAACAACGCGAAGTTCGCGTCGCTCTCAGCCACCTCGAGGCCCTGCTCGCGGAGCCAGCCTACGGTCTCGTCGCGTTCACGACGCAGCTCGTCGACGCGTCCGAGCAGCTCGGGTGCGTGGCGCAGGGCGGCCAGCGCGGTCGCCTGGGTGACCGCGGAGAGGTGGTACGGCAGGCGCACCACCCGCACCGCGTCGCAGATCTCCGGCGCGGCGGCGAAGTAGCCCAGCCGGGCACCGGCCAACGCGAACGCCTTGCTCATCGTGCGCGACACGACCAGGTTGCGGTGCTCGGGCAGCAGCTCCAGGGCACTCGGGGTGCCCGCGCGACGGAACTCGCCGTACGCCTCGTCGACGACCACGACGCCACAGTGCTCATCATTGGCCGCCGCCTCACACAGGAGCGAGACCGCCTCGGGCGGCAACGCCGTACCGGTCGGGTTGTTCGGCGACGGCAGGAGTACGACATGGGGCCGGTGCTCCAGCACCAGGTCACGCGCGGCGTCGAGGTCGAGGGAGAAGTCGGTCTCGCGGCGCCCGACCACCCAGCCGGTCATGGCGTCGCGGGCATACTCCGGATACATGGAGTACGTCGGGGCGAAGCTCAGCGCCGTACGCCCCGGACCACCGAAGGCCTGCAGGAGCTGGAGCATCACCTCGTTGGACCCGTTGGCCGCCCACACCTGGTCGGGTGTGACGCCCTGCCCACCGTCGGTGTTGAGGTACGCCGCGAGCGCCGTACGCAGCTCGGTGAACTCCCGGTCGGGGTAGCGGTTCAGCGTCGAGGCAGCGGCTGCGACCGACGATGCGATGTCGGCCACGGCCTCCGGCGAGGGACCGTAGGGGTTCTCATTGACGTTGAGCTGGACCGGGACGTCGAGCTGTGGTGCGCCGTACGGCTCGATGCCGCGCAGCTCCTCGCGCAGCGGCGGCCACAGTGACGGCGCGCTCGCGGACTCTCTGGCGCTCATCCGTCTCACGCGTCCTGGTCGCGCGTGGGGTCCGTGGCGAAGCGCACGCTCACGGCGGCACCGTGGCCCGGGAGGTCTTCGGCCGAGGCGAGGGTGACCACGTGGTCAGCCACCTCGGCCAGCGCGTCGCGCGAGTAGTCGACGACGTGCACCGCCTTGAGGAACGCGCGCACGGACAGGCCCGAGGAGTGGCAGGCACAGCCCGCCGTAGGCAGCACGTGGTTGGACCCCGCGCAGTAGTCGCCCAGCGAGACGGGTGCGTAGGACCCGACGAAGATCGCACCGGCGTTGAAGACACGGGCCGCCAGCGCGGCCGCGTCAGCGGTCTGGATCTCGAGGTGCTCGGCCGCGTAGGCGTTGACCACCTCGAGGCCCTGCTCGAGGTCGTCGACCAGCACGATGCCGGACTGCTGTCCGGCCAGCGAGGTGCGGATCCGCTCGACGTGGCGCGTGACCGAGACCTGCTTGTCGAGCTCAGCGAGCACGTCGTCGGCCAGTCGCTCGGACGGGGTGACCAGCACCGCTGCGGCCAGCGGATCGTGCTCCGCCTGGCTGATCAGGTCGGCCGCGACGAACGACGCCTCGGCGGTGTCGTCGGCGAGTACGGCGATCTCGGTGGGGCCGGCCTCGGCGTCGATGCCGACGATGCCCTTGAGGAGCCGCTTGGCGGAGACCGTGTAGATGTTGCCCGGCCCGGTCACCAGGTCGACCCTGCGGCACGGACCGGCGCCGTGGGCGAACATGGCGATCGCCTGGGCACCGCCGACGGCGTACACCTCGTCGATGCCGAGCAGCGCGCACGCGGCGAGGATCGTCGGGTGCGGCAGTCCGCCGTGGTCCTTCTGGGGTGAGGAGGTCAGGGCGATCGACGCGACCCCGGCCACCTGGGCGGGAACGACGTTCATGATCACCGACGAGACCAGGGGCGCGAGACCGCCGGGCACGTAGAGGCCGACGCGCTGCACCGGCACCATGCGGTGGGTGACCGTGGCGCCGTTGCCCAGCTCGGTCACGACGTCGTGCTCGAGCTCGGCCTCGCAAGTGAGCCGCAGCCGGCGGATCGACTCCTCGAGCCCGGCCCGGATCGCCGGGTCGAGCGCCGCCAGCGCCTCGGAGAGCGCCTCGGGCGGCACGACGATGTCGGTCTGCTCGACGCCGTCGAACTTGAGCGAGTAGTCGGTGATCGCTGCGACACCACGGTCGCGGACGTCGTCGCAGATCGGCCGGACCACATGCAGCGCGGCCTCCACGTCGAACTCGGCCCGCGGAACTGCGGTCCGGTAGTCGACGGGCTCGGTGCGGCCACGGAGGTCGATACGGCGGATCATGCGGCCAAGTCTAGTTGTCACGCTGGTTCCCACCGAACCGGTTTCGGTGGGCGACACCGTTCACCCGGCGGGGCGGAGCGTCACCGTGACCGGCAGGTGGTCGGAGAGTTCCGACGGCACGGCACGTGGAGTGTCCGCCACCAGGTCGACGGTGGCGAAGACGTGGTCGATCTGCTCGTCGGGGTCATCGGCCGGTGAGGTCAGCACCGGACGTTCCTCCCCGAGTGCGTCGCGCAGTCCGCTGTCGAGCAGCGCCTGCCACGACGGGTCGCCTGGCTGCAGGTTGAAGTCGCCCGCCACGATCACCGGGTTCCCGGCCTTCGCACGCTCGACGGCGAACCGGGCGATGTCACGGGCCTGCTCCAGGGACCCGTCACCGTCGCTGTCGTGCGGCTGCACGTGCGTGGAGATCACGTCGTACGCCAGCCCGTCGAGGGTCACCGTGACCGCCAGGGCCTGCGCGCCCGTCACCGCGTCGTACGACGGCAGCGGGTGCGCGTCCACACCGGACACCGGCAGGTCGGTGAGCACTGCGTCGCCCCACACCGGGTCGGCTGCCGGGCCGAAGTACGCGTCCATGCCGAGCAGGCGGGCCAGGATCGCCAGCTGGTCCTGCCCGCCGTTGAGCAGCCAGGCGCGGTCGATCTCGCTGAGCAGCACGACGTCGGGGTGCAGGTCGGCGATCAGCTCGGCCACCTTGCGTGGTTCGAAGGTGCCGTCCATGCCGTAGCCCATCCGAAGGTTCCACGCCACGACGCGCAGCCCCTCGTGGTCGTCGCTGGTCGCCTCGACCTGCGACACGGTCGCGCGCGGCCCCAGACCCGCGGCGAGTACGGCGACGAGACCGATGGCCACCAGCACTCCCCCGGTGCGACCGACAGCGAGCCGGAAGCCGGGCCCGGGTGCGGGCCCCTGCGAACGCAGCGTGACGCGCACCGCGGCCGCAGCCAGCGCAGCCGCCAGCAGGACGAGCAGCAGATCGGCCCGGTAGCCGAGGTCGTAGCCGGCGTAGTAGGCGAAGAACAGGGCAACCCACAGCACCGCTCCGCCGGCCGCGGTGAACACCGGTGCAACCTCACTGCCAGCAGGCGGCGACTCCGCCAGCGCGCCCAGCACCACGACCAGGGCGGGCATCCCGAGCACGAACGCAGGCAGCGTCCACAACGAAGACGCGTCGGGCATCATCACCGCCGCCGTCGCACCGGTCAGGACGACGCCGGCACCCAGCGTGAGCCCACGCGGGGGTCGATCGAGGCGAACGAGCACGAGCGCGGCCACTGCGCCCACCACGACCAGCACCGGCCCCCAGCCCTGATCGGTCGATGACGCTCGTGCCGGGTTCGCGGCCCACGTGCCGGCCAGGAGGTACGTCGGCAGCAGGGCGAAGGCAAGCATGCGCGGGGCGGACCGCGGCTCCGGCTGCCCCGGCAGGACCCCCACGACGAGGACCACCTGCACGAGCAACAGGCCCCACCCCCAGACGTCGTCACGCCACACCGCACCCCAGGAGCCGAGGGCGGCGTGCGTGGCCGCGGCCAACGCCAGCCCGGCGGCGTACCCCTCGACGACCGCGTCGCCGAGGACCCGGGTGGCCAGGCAGCACCAGGCAACCGCGCAGGCAACGCCGATCGACGCGCACCACAGCTGGGGCTGACCGCCGCCGACGACCTGCAGGGCCACCCGGCTGAGGAGGACACAGACCAGCATGATTGCGGCCATGGTGGGCTCGGGCACAGCCGTGAACCGGACCACGAGCAGCGGGAGGCACCCGGCCACGACCACGGCCAGGGCGAACGCACCCATCAGCTCGGCCGGCGTCGAGGCGGCCTGCCCGAAGATCGTGATCAATGACGGTGTCCACACCCGGAGCACGTCGACGAGCAGCCAGACGCCGACCGCCACGCACAGCACTCGTCTCATCCGACCTCCTCGTCGAGGACATCCTGCCCGCATCCGGAGCAAGCCGATAGTGTGAAGGAATGACCGCGACGATGCCGCTGTTCCCGCTGAACACGGTGCTGTTCCCGGGCCTCTCGGTGCCGTTGCGGGTCTTCGAGGACCGCTACCGCGCACTGGTCCACGAGCTGCTGCGCATCGACGACCCGAAGGAGCGGCTGTTCGGGTCGGTGGCGATCCGGGAGGGCTACGAGGTCGGCGATCGCGGCGGCCAGTCCCTTCACCGCATCGGTTGCGTGCTGCAGCTGACCGAGGTCCAGTCCCACAAGGACGGCACCTTCGACATCGTCGCGGTCGGCCGCGGGCGACTCCGGCTGGAGTCCCTCGAGACCGGCGGCGAGTTCCTGGCCGGCCATGTCGCGCTCCTCGACGAGCCCGACGACGACCACGAGGACGCCAACCACACGATCACCGAGCTGGCCCGCAACACGTTCGAGGACTACCGCGGGGTGCTGTCGCAGATCCGCGGCGAGGACGTCCTCACCGGCGACCTGCCGCGCGACCCGGCGTACCTCTCCTGGAGCCTGGCCGGCACCTGCCTGCTCACCCTCCGCGATCGCCAGCTGCTGCTCGAGGCCGAGCCGACGACGCTGCGGCTGGCGATGCTCATCGACCTGATGCGCGAGGAGATCTCCGCCATGATCGCCCTCCCCTCCCTGCCCGCCACCGAGGTGGCGCGCACCGGCTGGTCACCGAACTGAGCGCCCGCTGACGATGGCGAAGAGGAAAACAGCCGGTGGTACGCCGGCCACGGTGGCCCTGACCGCCGCCGGCATCGCGTTCACGGTGCACCCCTACACCCACGACCCCCGCGCGGCCAGCTACGGACTCGAGGCCGCGGAGGCACTCGGCGTACCGCCCGAACGAGTCTTCAAGACGCTGCTGGCCACCGCCGACGGGGTGCTGGTCGTCGGCATCGTCCCGGTGACCGCGCAGCTCGACCTCAAGGCGCTGGCCCGCGCGGTCGGCGCCGGCAAGGCGGCGATGGCCGACCAGGCAGTGGCCGAGCGGGCCACCGGCTACGTGGTCGGTGGCATCTCTCCCGTCGGCCAGAAGCGCCCCCACACCACCGTCATCGACGAGTCGGCCCTGGCCCACGAGACCGTCTTCGTGTCCGGTGGCCGGCGTGGCCTCGACCTCGAGCTGACGCCCGCCGACCTGGTCCGGGTGGTCCCGGCCAGCGTGGCGCCCATCGCCCGCTGACCCACGAGCCTGCAGTTCTTGCGCGCCGAACCGGCAATCCTTGCGGTGCGGAAATCAAGAATTGCCGGTTCGCGCATCAAGAGCACGCGGTTCGCGCATCAAGAACTGCAGGTTGGTGGGGTCACTCGGTGGTGACGGTGAGCAGGGTGTGCACCTCGTCGCCGTCGGTCCAGGAGCTGAAGCCGAAGGCCTCGAGCGGCTCCGCGTTCTCGAGCACCTCGTGCGGCGCCCCCGCGGCCTCGAGCGCCTCGGTGAGCCAGTCTCCGGCGTCGAAGTTGGCATAGAGGATCGCCGAGGCGTCCTCGGCGTGCGGCACAACGGACTTGAAGGTCTTGTCGTCACCGAGGTCGCCCTCTTCGGACACCTTGTCGATGTAGTCCTGGCTCGGGCCGACCACGACGTAGCCGTCCTTGGCGGTGGAGCTGATCACGTCGGAATCGGTGCCGAGCTGGGCACGGATCTTGTCCAGGACCGCCTCGATCTTGTCGGCGTCACCCTTGACCTTCACCGCGACGGGGAGCCCCTCGGGGCCCATGCTCTCGACCTGGTTCGCATCGAAGTTGCTGTCGAGGGCCACCACGAATGACTCGCCGAGCAGGACCTCGACGTCGTCGGGCACACTCAGGCCGGTCTCGGACTCGAGGTCGGCGATGGCTTCGTCGTACGACATGCCGGACTCGCTCTCGATGAGCGGCTTGAGCTGCTCGAGGAGTACGTCGCCCCAGCCGTCCTCGAACCCGGCACCGAGTGCCACCGCCGTGCTGGCCGGCAGGGTGGAGAGCGTGTCGTCGCCGCGGTCGCCGCTGATCATCTTGCTGGTCGAGGTGTTCAGCTGGCCGGTGGCGAACTCGACCTCGAGGTTGCCGTCGTCGAAGCGCACGGTGCCGGCGCCACCCTCGAAGTCCTTGAGAGCGGCGGTGAGCTCGTCGGTGGCCTCCGTGGACACCGCGTCGGGCAGCGCCTCGTCAGTCCCGGTGCCGTCGGAGGAAGCCATGGCCTCACCGGCCCCGAAGAGCTCGTCGGCGTGCTCGGCCAGCGCGTCACCGCCCTCGGCGGAGGCGTAGAAGTTCATCACACCGGGGTCGCCGGCGGCCTTGGTCCACTTCTTGTAGTCGCCGTCCTCGTCGAGGCTGGCGTCCTTGGCGTCGGAGACGACCTTCTCGGCGATCTTCTCGGTCTCGGCCAGGATCACCCAGTCGCCGTTGAAGGCGTAGCCGCCGATGTCCTCGCTCTCACCGGTCATCTCGTTGCCGCAGTTGACCAGCTTGTTCAGGCCGTCCTCGGCCTCGTCCTGGTCCTTGACCTGCACCACGAACACCGGGTCGGGGTATTCGTGACCCTGGTCGACGACCGCCAGGGCGGCCCGGTCACCGAGCCACGGCTCGATGTCGTCCTTGTAGTCGAGCTCCTTGCAGGCACCGGAGTTCTGGATCTCCTCGAAGATCTTCTTGCGTACGTCGTCATCGGTGTCGAGGCCGACGTTCTCCTTGAACGCGGGGAACTTGCGCAGCGCCTTGAGCGCCTCGATCTTCTGCTCGCCCGAGGGGTCGAGGTCGACGGAGATGTAGGCCAGCGTGTCGTCGGGGAGCGCCTCGGCCGGCTGCGGGCCCTGCGACATGAACGCCTGCCAGGCCCAGACCCCGCCCCCGGCGAGGACGGCGGCACCGGCGACCAGGCCGATCACCAGGCCCTTGCGCCCGCGCTTGCCGGACGGCGGTCCCGGCGGCACGGGTGCGCCCGAGCCGGTGCTCATCTGCTCGTAGACCGGGCCGGCCCCCTGCTGCGGGGGCTGCTGGCCGTAGGGCTGGTTCGACGGATAGGGGCCGGGCTGACCGGCGTACGGCGGCTGGCCCTGGCCGTAGGACGGCACTGGCTGCTGGCCGCCGAAGCCCGGCTGGCCGTACGGGTCCTGGCTCGGGTCCGGTCGCCCACCGGTGGGAAACTCAGAAGTCACGTGACTCCCCCATCTTCTCGTCTGGCATCACGTCGAATCAGACGGTGACCCTACCCGCTTGGTTCCGTTTCACGCCTGCGATTGAAACAAGTCAGGACGACCACCGTGCCGAGCAGCGCACCACCCGGGCAGGACACCAGCACCGGCAGCCACGAGGCGTGCAGGTCACCGGTCACCGGATCCCAGTCCTTGGTGTGCTTCGCGGCCTCGATGGCGGAGTCGGGACCGAGGGCCTGGCCGACCGCCAGCAGCACCACGCCGCCCAGCAGCGCGCCCACGACCACAGAGCCGAGGGTGACCAGCTCGTCGCGCTCGAAGACGAAGCTGACCACGATCCCGATGACCAGGCCGAGGCCCGCGGCGATCGCGACATAGAGGCCGGTGCCGCGGAAGTCGGCGTCGTCCTCGAAGTGCGGGACACCCTCGAGCGCGAAGCCCTTGGGGGCCGGCGCCCACAGGTGGTGCCAGAACCAGCCGCCGACGGCGCCGGCGACGACGAAGACGGCCACGATCACCAGGGCGTCCCGGATCAGGGCCTTGCGCTCACTGGCCAAGGCAACCCGGCCCGAGGAGCTGCTTGAGGTCGGCGAACAACGCGGAGTTGGGAGTGACCCGCAACCGGTCGTCGAGCCGCATCACGGTCGTCGAGGCCCGCGCCAGCAGCTTGAGCTGCACCTCGGACATGCCGGGGTGGGTGGCCAGCACCTCCTTGAGCTGCTCGACCACGGGTGCGGTGCAGCGGGTCGCCGGCAGGCTGATCACCACGGGCCCGCTGGGGCCGTCGCTCAGGTCGGGGAGCGTGACCTCCTGACCGTGGATCTCGGGCTGGTCCTTCTGCCGCGACAGTCGCCCCTTGACGGTGATGATCGCGTCTTCGGTGAGGTACGTCGAGGCGAGCTGGTAGGAGCTCGGGAAGAGCAGCACGTCGATGGCGCCGTCGAGGTCCTCCAGGGTGACCATCGCCCAGGTGTCGCCACGCTTGGTGATCTTGCGCTGCACCGAGGTGATCAGGCCGGACACCGTGATCGGCGACCCGTCCTGACGCTCCTCGTCGAGCATCAGCTGGCCGATCGTGCAGTCGGTGCCCTGGGAGAGCACGTGCTCGAGGCCGAGCAGCGGGTGGTCGGAGACGTAGAGGCCCAGCATGTCCCGCTCGTGGCTGAGCAGCGTCATCTTGTCCCAGTCGTCGATGTCGGGGATCGTCACCGAGATGCCGAACCCGCCGCCGGCGTCGTCGTCGAGGCCCCCGAAGAGGGAGTCCTGCCCGATCGCCTCGTTGCGCTTGATGTCGACGTACTGGTCGACGGCGGTCTCGTGGATCGCGACCAGCGCGCGCCGCTTGTGCTTCATCTCGTCGAACGCGCCGGCCTTGACCAGCGACTCGATGACCCGCTTGTTGCAGACCAGCGCCGGGACCTTCTCCATGAAGTCGTTGAAGTCGGTGTAGCGGCCCTTCTCCTCGCGGCCCGCCACGATGCCGTCGACCACGTTGTTGCCGACGTTGCGGACGGCGGTCAGGCCGAAGCGGATGTCGTTGCCGACCGGGGTGAAGTTGGAGGCGGACTCGTTGACGTCGGGCGGCAGCACCTGGATCTTCATCCGCCGGCACTCGTTGAGGTAGATCGCCATCTTGTCCTTGTCGTCCTTGACGGACGTCAGGAGGGCGGCCATGTATTCGGCCGGGTAGTTCGCCTTGAGGAACGCGGTGTAGTAGGAGACCACGCCGTACGCCGCCGAGTGGGCCTTGTTGAACGCGTAGTCGGAGAACGGCAGCAGGGTGTCCCACAGGGCCTTGATCGCCCCGTGGCTGTAGCCGCGCTCGGTCATGCCCGCGGAGAAGCCGGCGAACTGCTTGTCCAGCTCCTCCTTCTTCTTCTTGCCCATCGCCCGGCGGAGGATGTCGGCCTGGCCCAGCGTGTAGCCCGCGAGCTTCTGGGCGATCGCCATGACCTGCTCCTGATAGACGATCAGGCCGTAGGTCTCGCCGAGCACGTCCTCGAGGGCCTCGGCCAGCTCGGGGTGGAGCGCCTCGACCGGCTCGCGGCCGGTCTTGCGGCGGGCGTACTTGTTGTGGGAGTCGGCACCCATCGGGCCGGGGCGGTAGAGCGCGCCCACGGCCGAGATGTCCTCGAACGTGTCGGGTCGCATGGACCGCAGGAGGGCGCGCATCGGCCCGCCGTCGAGCTGGAAGACGCCGAGGGTGTCGCCACGCTGGAGCAGCTCGTAGGTGGCCGGGTCGGTCAGCTCGAGGTCTTCGAGCACGACGTCCTCGTCGCGGTTGGCCTTGATGTTCTTGACGCAGTCGTCGAGGACCGTGAGGTTGCGCAACCCCAGGAAGTCCATCTTGATCAGGCCCAGCGCCTCGCACGTCGGGTAGTCGAACTGAGTGATCATCGCGCCGTCGGCGGGGCGCTTGAGCATCGGGATGATGTCGAGGAGGGGTTCGCTCGACATGATCACGCCGGCCGCGTGCACGCCCCACTGCCGCTTCAGACCCTCGATGCCGATGGCCGTGTCGACGACCGTCTTGACGTCGTTGTCGCCGTCGTAGAGTGCGCGGAACTCGCCGCCCTCGCCGTAGCGCTTGTGGTCGGGCTTGAAGATGTCCTGGAGCGGGACGTCCTTGCCCATCACCGCGGCCGGCATGGCCTTGGTGATGCGGTCGCCCATCGCGAACGGGTAGCCGAGGATGCGTGAGGAGTCCTTGACGGCCTGCTTCGCCTTGATGGTGCCGTAGGTGATGATGTAGGAGACCCGGTCGTCGCCGTACTTCTCGGTGACGTACTTGATCACCTCACCGCGACGACGTTCGTCGAAGTCGATGTCGAAGTCGGGCATCGAGACGCGGTCGGGGTTGAGGAAGCGCTCGAAGATCAGGCCGTGCTTGAGCGGGTCGAGGTCGGTGATGCGCATCGCGTAGGCGACCATCGAGCCGGCACCCGAGCCACGGCCCGGACCGACCCGGATGCCGTTGTCCTTGGCCCAGTTGATGAAGTCGGCGACGACGAGGAAGTAGCCCGGGAACCCCATCTGCGTGATGACGCCGAGCTCGAACTCGGCCTGCTTGCGGACGTCGTCGGGGATGCCGTTCGGGTAGCGGAACTGCAGGCCGGTCTCGACCTCCTTGACCAGCCAGGAGTCCTCGTTCTCTCCGGGCGGGCAGGGGAAGCGCGGCATGAACGTGCCGTTGCCCTCGGTGAACTCGACGTTGCACCGCTCGGCGATCAGCAGGGTGTTGTCGCAGGCCTCACGGAGTTGGTACTTGCCCTCCCAGAGCTCGCGCATCTCGGCCGGGGACTTGATGTAGTAGCCGTCGCCGCTGAACGCGAAGCGCTGGCCCGGGCCGTCGCCGGCCGGGATGGTCATCGTGGACCCGGAGTTGATGCAGAGCAGGTGCTCCTGGCTCTTCGCGTCTTCCTTGCGCACGTAGTGGGAGTCGTTGGTGGCCAGCAGCGGGATCTGGAGGTCCTTGGCCAGCTTGAGCAGCCCGTCGCGGACGCGGTTCTCGATGGAGAGGCCGTGGTCCATCAGCTCGAGGAAGTAGTTCTCCTTGCCGAGGATGTCCTGGAACTCCCCGGCGACCTTGCGGGCCTCGTCGTACTTGCCGTAGCGCAGGTGCACCTGCACCTCGCCGGACGGACAGCCGGTCGTGCCGATCAGGCCCTTGCCGTGCTGCTGCAGGAGCTCGCGGTCGGCGCGCGGCTGCTTGAAGAACCCGTCGCGCCACGAGCCGGTGGAGAGCCGGAAGAGGTTGTGCATGCCCTCGGTGGTCTCGGAGAGCAGCGTCATGTGCGTGTAGGCACCGCGCGCCGAGACGTCGTCGGAGCCGCCGTCGTAGAAGTTGATGCCCTTGCGCTCGAAGCGCGAGATGTTGGGGGTGAAATAGGCCTCCATGCCGATGATCGGCTTGACCCCGGCGGCCTTGGCCTTGCGGTAGAAGTCGTAGGCGCCGTAGACGTTGCCGTGGTCGGTCATCGCGATCGCCGGCATACCGAGCTCGGCGGTCCGCTCCGCCATGTCACCGAGTCGCGCGGCTCCGTCGAGCATGGAGTACTCGGTGTGCACGTGCAGGTGCACGAAGGAGTCGGACGTCATCGGTGGAGCGTCTCCCAACAGTCAGCAATGGGCAGGGTCGAACGGGCCGAGGCAGCAGCCCGGCGGCGATCACGGCGCCTCTTCACAGAGCTTGTTCACAGCATCTGTTCGAGGGCCGGGGGAAGGACGCCAGACTACGTGACCCGTTGAAGGCATTCTGACAGGGCGCACGGACAGTCGCTGATTGCGCGGACTCAGCCGCGGGATCGCTCGTGCGCGTCCAGGGACTCGGTGATGATCGAGTCCACGATCCGGGCCACCCGGTCCACCCCGAGTGCGGGCGCCTGAAGGGCCACGGCCTCGGCGATCGCATGCTCGCGCACAGGGTCGCGTCCGGCTGCCCCACCGACCGGCTTGTGGTCCTGGACGGCGGAGGTCAGCGCCGCCCGGCGGGCCAGCAGCAGGCCAAGGTCGTGGTCGACCTCATCGATTTGGCGCCTCAGGAAGTCGAGCGGATCGTTGCCCAACCAGGCCATGCGCAGGTCCGGCGAGCGCTCCTCGTTCGCCGATCCGTCCGTGCCCTCCAGCTCCACCAGGCCGTGCCGGCGGTAGAACGCGCGGGCCGGCTCGTTGCTCTCGAAGACCCACAGCGCGAACCCGTCGGGCCGCAGGCCCTTGGCCACGTCGAGGAGGGCGGTGCCGACGCCGGAGCGCTGTGTCCCCGGGTCGACGTACAACGAGTCGAGCCAGGTGGGGGTCAGGGTGCTGAACCCGAGGAGCTCGTCCTGCTCGGCCACCCACACGTCGCGTTCGGAGAGGTCCCATCCGGTGACCCAGGCGACGACCGAGTCGGCACTGTGCACGATCGGGGGCATGGCCGGCACCGCTGCCTCGCGCACCCGGAGGTACAGCTGCGCGATGTCGGGCAGGTCGTCGCCGGTCGCCGGCCTCAGGGTGAGCTCGGAGGACATGCGTCCATCCTCGCAGGGTCGGCAGCGCCGGTCCGGAGCACGGTCACTGGTCGAACTGGTCACTGATGAAGGCGGTCACACCGCGACGAGGGCCAGGTAGGCCAACCCGAGGACGCCCCGGTAGCCCCCGTAGTACGCCGCGCGCTGGGCCGCCGCCTGCTCGCGTACGCCGGCCGCGTCGGGATGGTCGGCGGGATGCGTGGCCAGCCAGCGGGCGTAGCAGGCCGAGTAGCCGGACTCGAACTCGTCGAACTCGTCCTGGTTCGCCTCGTGGACCTGCACGGGCATGAAGCCCTCCTCGACCGCGATCTCGAGCAGGTCGCCCAGCTTCACGAACTCGTCGAGGCGACCCGCGAGCGGAGCGATCGCCGCCTCGGTGGGTGTGGTGGACCAGATGCCCTCGCCGTACACCGCGCGCCCACCCGGCTCCAGCAGCGCACGCAGGGCCCGCAGCGCCGATCGGTGGTCGAGGGGCTGGTCTTCCTCGACAGGCGGTCCCCAGATCTGGCTCGCGCCGATGCAGATCACCGCGTCGGCGCGCGGCGGCAGGGCCTTCTTCGCGTCGCCGGCCACCAGCTCGACGCGGTCGGCCAGCCCGCGCTTCGCGGCGAGCTCGACACCGTGAGCGATCGAGGCGGCGTCGAGGTCGACGCCGATGCCGTTGGCACCTGGAGCCGCCTCCAGGGTGCGCAGCAGGAGCTCGGCCCAGCCGCAGCCGATGTCGGCGACAGTGCCGTCGAGGCCGGCGGCGAGGAAGGCCACCAGGCGCTCGGCTCGCTCCTCCGAGAGGGCGGTCAGGAAGGTCAGGTCAACGTGGGGTGCATCGAGTTCGAGAGTCATCGCCGCGCACTGTGCCACCCGGCGTGCGGGTGCGTCACCGGGTTTTGTCGTGCCCGAGGACTCAGTGTGCGCCCCGGATGACCTCGAGCGCGGCGGCCAGGTCGTCGGGGTACTCGGACTCGTAGGTCACGTAGTCGCCGGACTCCGGGTGCTCGAAGCCGAGCTTGACGGCGTGCAGCCACTGGCGTTCGAGACCCACACGCTTGGCGAGCACCGGGTCCGCCCCGTAGGTGATGTCGCCGACGCAGGGGTGCTTGAGCGCCGACATGTGCACCCGGATCTGGTGGGTGCGGCCGGTCTCGAGGTGGATCTCCATCAGGCTGGCGAAGCGGTGCGCCTCGAGGAGCTCGTAGTGGGTGACGCTGTGCTTGCCGTCGGCCATCACCGCGAACTTCCAGTCGGACTTCGGGTGCCGTCCGATGGGTGCGTCGATGGTGCCGGTCAGTGGATCGGGGTGGCCCTGCACCAGCGCGTGGTACGTCTTGTCGACCGTACGGCGGCGGAAGGCGTTCTTGAGCACCGAGTAGGCGTGCTCCGACTTGCAGATCACCATGACCCCCGACGTACCGACGTCGAGGCGCTGCACGATGCCCTGGCGTTCGGACGCGCCACTGGTGGCGATCCGGTAGCCGGCGCCGGCCAGGTGGCCGACCACCGTCGGGCCCGACCAGCCGGGGCTCGGGTGCACGGCCACTCCGACGGGCTTGTCGATCACCACGATGGCGTCGTCGTCGTGGATGATCTTGATGCCCTCGACGATCTCGGCCTTGATCTGGAGAGGGTCCGCACGCCGGGGGAAGGTCACGTCGAGCATGGCGCCCGGGTGGACCCGATCGGACTTGCCGACCTCGCCGCCGTCGACCTGCACGTTGCCCTCGAAGATCAGCTCGGCGGCGCGGGTGCGCGAGACGCCGAACATGCGCGCGATGGCGGTGTCGACGCGTTCGCCGGCCAGGCCCTCGGGGACCAGGACAGTGCGGTGCTCAGTCATGCGTGGTTCCGTCGAGGCGTCGGCCGCGGATGGACATCACGATGATGGTGAGCGCAGCGAGGTTGATCAGGATGTCGGCGACGTTGAAGATCGGCCAGTGCGGCAGCTCGAGGAAGTCGATGACGTGCCCGCGCATGACGCCGGGGTCGCGGGTCAGCCGGTCGGCCAGGTTGCCGCCCACGCCGGCGAGCAGGAAGCCGAACCCGAGCGCCCAGCCGGTGCTGCGCACCCGGAACGAGAGGAACACGACGACGCACACGGCAAGCATCGCGAAGACGGTCAGCGCCTCGGTGAACGCCGTACCGGTGCTGAACGCGGCGCCGGGGTTGCGGGTCAGCCGGAAGCCGAAGAGGTCACCGACCACGTCGACGCGGCCACGACCCTCCAGCGACTCGAGCGCCCAGTTCTTGCTGAGCAGATCGGCCAGGAAACCGATGAGGCCGACGCCCCAGAAGATCTGCAGGGAGCGGGTACGACGGGAGTGGTCGACTGTTCCGGAGACCGGTGTATCGCTGGTGTTCAGCGACGTTCCTCGCGCTGCTTGCATGACATGCACAGTGTCGCACGCGGGAAGGCCATCAGCCTCATCTTGCCGATGGGGTTGCCGCACGACTCACAGACGCCGTAGGTGCCGTCGTCAATGCGTCCCAGGGCCCGCTCGATCTGGGCCAGCATCTCGCGGGCGTTGGCGACGACAGTCAGCTCGTGGTCGCGCTCGAAGCTGGTGGCGCCCATGTCGGCCTGGTCGTGGCCGGCACCGTCGCCGGCGTCCCTCATCAGGCCGGCCAGCTCCTCCTCCTGCTCGCGCAGCTCCTCGCGCAGACGGTCGGCGTGCTCGTTGAGGTCGGTGAGGACCTCGTTGAGCTCGGCCTTGGTCCAGGCGGTCTCGTCGTCGCGCACGGCCAGTGCCGAGCGACCCTTCGCCGCGGCTGCCTTCTTGGCGGGGCGCTTCTGGGCCGGCACGGTCTTCTTCGCAGTCGTTGACGTGGCTGCAGCCACCTTCTTCACGGGCTCCGCCTTCTTGGTCGTGGTCTTCGAGGTCGTGGTCTTCTTGGCAGGCGCCTTGGTGGCGGCAGCAGTCTTCTTGGCCGGCCCCTTCTTTGCAGGCGCCTTCTTGGCAGGTGCCGGCGTCGCGGGGGCCTTCTTGGCAGCAGTCTTCTTGGTCGGCGCCTTCTTCGCAGCAGAATGCGCAGCCGCGGTCTTCTTCGCAGCGCTCTTCTTGGCCGGGGCCTTCTTGGCAGGCGCCTTGACCGCGGGAGCGCTCTTCTTGGCGGCGGCCTTCTTGGCGGGCGCCTTCACGGCCTTCTTCGCCGCGGGAGCCTTGCTGGCGGCGGCCTTCTTGGCGGGCGCCTTCACGGCCTTCTTCGCAGCCGGAGCCTTCTTCGCGGTGGGCTTGGAGGAAGCCTTCTTGGCCGGCGCGGACTTCTTGGCGGGCTCAGCGGTGGCCGAGGCGCCCTTGGGCTTGCGGGAGATGACCTTCTTCGCGGCAGCCGCAGCGGATCCTGCCAACGACCTTCTCGTGCTGCGTGCCATGGGTGGGCCTCCTCAGGCCTAGCCGATGTGGTGGGAGCCACAGTCAAGTGGTCGGAGGGTAGTCCACTCGGTGAGCACTACTCAAACCTGCCACGCACAGTGGGTACCGGCGGAAGTTTGTCGGCCACTCGAAGAACTTCCGGCGGTGCCCACATGGAGACACCAACGGCCGGATCCCGAGGGATCCAGCCGTTGGAGAGTTCTTCGCTAGCGGGGACTCAGCCCTCGTCCTCGCCGAGGATCGAGCGGAGCCGCTTGGGGGCCTGGGCCGGCGTGTCGCCGGCCGGCTGGCCACCCTCAGGAGCCGAGTCGAGGGACTCGAGCTGCTGGGTGAAGTAGCTCTTGAGGCGGGAGCGGTACTCGCGCTCGAAGGAGCGCAGGTTCTCCACCTCGGTGTTGAGCTTGTCGCGCTCCTTCTCCAGGTCACCGAACATCTGCTGGCGACGCTCGGCGGTCTCGGAGTCGAGCATCTGCGAGCGGCTGCGCGCGTCGGACTCGAGACGGTCGGACTTGACCTTCGACTCCGACTCGAGGCGCTCGGCCTTGGTACGTGCCTCGCCGACGATCTTGTCTGCTTCGTTCTTGGCGTCCTCGACGAGCTCGTCCGCATTGCGCGTGGCGATCTCGAGAAGTCGCGCAGCGGCGTTGGAAGCCTGCGCAACCGTCTCGACCCGGATCGTCTCGGGCGCGGCAGCGGCAGCAACCGGAGCAGCTGCGGGAACCGGGGTCGGCTCCGGCTTCGGCTCGGGCTTCTTCTCCTCGACGGGAGCCGGCGGCGCGGCGACAGCGACGGGGGCACCGGACTGGGCCGCGGAGAGCTTCGACCGCAGGTCGTCGTTCTCCTTGGTGAGGCGAGCGAGCTCTGCCTCCACCTCGTCGAGGAACTGGTCGACTTCACCCATGTCGTAGCCCTCGCGGAGCCGGACAGGAGTAAAGCGCTTGTTGCTCACGTCCTCAGGCGTCAGCGGCATGCTCTCACCCATTCGTTCTAGTCAACGGAAAGTCTGTCTGTCGAACAATAGCGCTTGGGGCGCAAGTTCAGTTAGGCGCCCAATTTGCACGGGCAGCCCTGTCGGAACCGTTGGGGAACCTCAACCCGAGAGGAACACCATCTGGTTCAGACGTAGAAGAAGGTACGTGCCCACGAGCACCAGAAGGAAACTGAGATCGAGTGCGACGCTGCCCAGGCGCAGCGGTGGAATGACGCGCCGCAGTGCCTTGATGGGCGGATCAGTGATGCTGTAGACGACCTCGAGGAAGACCAGCAAGGGCCCTCGCGGAGACCAGGAACGAGCGAAGACCTGCACCCAGTCGAAGACGAAACGGATCCACAGAAGGGCGAGGAAGAACCAGAGGATCGCCTCGAGGATGTAGCCGATGGTGCGCATGTATTCAGGTCAGCTCTGTGTCAGTTCGGCACGGATGTGAGGTCGGCTCCAGCCCCGGTCAGCTCTGGTTGAAGAATCCGCCCTCGGCAATGCGTTCCTTGTCTTCTGCCGCAACGGTGACGTTGGGCGGTGAGAGAAGGAACACCTTGCTGGTCACGCGCTCGATGGTGCCACGGGTGGCAAACACCAGGCCTGCAGCGAAGTCGACCAGGCGCTTGGCGTCGGTGTCGTCCATCTCGGAGAGGTTCATGATCACCGGCACGCCGTCGCGGAAGTTCTCACCGATGGTGCGCGCCTCGTTGTAGGTGCGCGGGTGGAGGGTGGTGATTCGGGACAACTCTGCGACAACTCCTGCTGTGGGAACCGCCTGCGGGCGGCGGCGCTCGGAAATGCTGGCCACCGAGGCCGGGCGGGGCTCTTCCCTCGCGGGACGGGTCGGTTCGTCGGCGTACTCGTCGTAGCCTTCTTCGTCGGGGTACCGGCCGGTGTCCTCGAGCAGGCCGAGGTACTCACCGATCTTGCGCATCGCGCCGCTCATGAGTGTTTCCTCCGGAACTCCTGCGCTCCTGTAGGAGCGCTGTTGTGATGGGACATTACTTGATCTTCGGGCGCTCACCGAGCACCGCGCGGCCAATCCGCACGTGTGTCGCGCCATGGAGAATCGCTGCTTCCAGGTCGCCACTCATCCCCGCGGACAGGAGCGTGGCCTCCGGGTGCTGGTGGCGGAATCGTTCGGCGATCCCGGCAAGTTCGGCGAAGGACGATTCGGGGTCGGCACCCAGGGGCGCCACGGCCATCAGGCCGCACAGGTTGAGGTCGTCGGAGGCGGCCACCTGGTCGGCCAACGGCCCGAGGTCCGCCTCGGTGACACCCGCCCTGCCCTGTGCCTCACCCGGTGGGTCGAGGCTGACCTGGAGCAGTACGTCGAGGACTCGTCCGCGGGTGGCAGCGCCACGCGCCAGGCCGCCGACGAGCTTGGCCCTGTCGACCGACTCCACCACGTCGGCGTACGCCGCCACGGCGGCCGCCTTGTTGGACTGGAGGCCGCCGATGTAGTGCCAGCGGAGACCGGTGGCACGACAGTCGGCCACCTTCTGCTCGGCCTCCTGGTGGCGGTTCTCGCCGACGTCGGTGACCCCGAGACCGGCCAGCAGCTCGACGTCGGAGGCCGGGAAGAACTTGGTGACCACGGTGAGCGTGACCTCGCCGGGGTCGCGGCCAGCGGTGCGACACGCTGCGACGATGCGCTCGTTGACGGCGGCGAGGTTCGCGGCGAGCTCGGCGGCCCGCTCCCCCGTCACGGCCGGATCCTGATCAGTCCGCCGAGTCGGCCGGCTGCCGCGCCGTCGCGGCGGTAGGACCAGAGGTCGGCCTCCTCGCGCGTGCAGCGCGAGGCGTCGACGATCGTCACACCCTCGGAGACGAGCTGGGCCCGGACACCGGCCCCGATGTCGAGCGCGGGGGTGCCCCACGAGGTCTCGGCCCAGGACTCCGGCACGACAGCGGCCACGTCGGCGCGCATCGTGCCGGGCACCTCGTAGCAGCTCCCGCAGACGTGGGGTCCGATCCAGGCGGCGATCGGCCCGGCGCCCAGGTCGCGCATGGCGCGCACCGCCGCTGGAACCACTCCCGCCACGAGTCCGGGCCTGCCGGAGTGGACCGCGCCGACGACCGTGTGACGCTCGTCGGCCAGCAGGACCGGCACGCAGTCAGCGGCACGGACCAGGAGTGCGACGCCTGGCTGGGTCGTCACGATTGCGTCGGCGACCAGCTCGCGCCCGTCGTACGACGCATCGAGCACGGCGACCTCAGCACCGTGCACCTGCCGGAGCCCGACGATGCGCAGGCCGTGCTCCCCCGGGGCGAACTCGCCGGCCAGCGTGGCCAGACGTGCCGTGGCAGCGGCCTCGTCGACCTCACCCACCACTCCGTCGTCGCCCGCGGCCGGCAACGACAGGTCGAGCGTGCGGTCCGTGAAGGCGAGGTCGATGGACGCGCCACCGGCCTCGCCTCCACGTGACTCGCGGAAGGCGAACACGCGTGCTGTCTCGATCACTTCAGGAAGTCGGGGACGTCCAGATCGTCATCGTCGAACTGCACCTGGCGCGGAGCCTGGGCCGGGCGCTGCGGAGCCGACTGCTGCGGCTGCGAGGGCTGACCCGACTGGGCAGGCTGACCGGACTGCGCCGACTGACCGGACTGGGGTGCCCGCTGGGCGGGCTGTCCGGCCGGCTGGGCCGCCGGACGACTCGGCTGGGACTGCTGCTGGGGAGCCTGCTGCGCGTTGCGCTGGTTGGCGAGCGCCTGCGCAGCATTGCGGGTCTCCTGCTGGGTCTGCTGCGGCGGCTCCTGGCGACGCAGCACGGTGCCCTCGTCACGGCGCTTCGGCATGCCGCCGTCGAAGCCGGCCGCGATCACCGTGACCCGCACTTCGTCACCGAGGGCGTCGTCGATGGTGGCACCGAAGATGATGTTGGCCTCGGGGTGCACCGACTCGGCGACCAGGGCGGCCGCCTCGTTGATCTCGAAGAGGCCGAGGTCGGAGCCACCGGCGATCGAGAGCAGCACGCCGTGGGCGCCGTCGATGCTGGCCTCGAGCAGCGGGCTCGACACCGCCATCTCGGCAGCGGCGACCGAGCGGTCCTCGCCACGGGCCGAGCCGATGCCCATCAGGGCGGAGCCGGCGTTGGCCATCACGGACTTCACGTCGGCGAAGTCGAGGTTGATCAGGCCGGGCGTGGTGATCAGGTCGGTGATGCCCGAGACACCCTGCAGCAGCACCTGGTCGGCCTGCTTGAAGGCGTCGAGCATGGAGACGTTGCGGTCGCTGATGGAGAGCAACCGGTCGTTGGGGATGACGATGAGGGTGTCGACCTCTTCGCGCAGCTGCGCGATGCCCTCTTCGGCCGAGTTGGCGCGACGGCGGCCCTCGAAGGAGAACGGCCGGGTCACGACACCGATGGTCAGCGCGCCCAGTGAGCGCGCGATGCGGGCCACGACGGGAGCGCCACCGGTGCCGGTGCCACCACCTTCGCCAGCGGTCACGAACACCATGTCGGCGCCCTTGATGACCTCTTCGATCTCGTCGGCGTGGTCCTCGGCGGCCTTGCCCCCGACCTCGGGGTTCGCGCCGGCTCCGAGTCCGCGCGTGAGCTCGCGGCCGATGTCGAGCTTGACGTCGGCGTCGCTCATGAGGAGCGCCTGGGCGTCGGTGTTGATCGCGATGAACTCGACGCCCTTGAGGCCGACCTCGATCATCCGGTTGACGGCGTTGACGCCACCCCCACCGATACCCACGACCTTGATGATGGCCAGGTAGTTCTGTGCTGCTGCCACGGCGGCTGTGCCTCTCCCTGATCGGTGTCGCCCGACCGCTCCGGGTGAGAGCGATGGGCCTGTCTGTGCTGTGCCAGCCGGGTTGCGACTGGCGGTGGTGCTCGTTGGGGAAGTTCCGATCAGTCGACCTGAAACCTTAACCCTGAACTGGAGGGTTATAGTTATGTCAACCTCTCGTTGTCGAAGACAGTAGGCAGACCAGTGCGGACATTCACGCTGGACACGCCCGACACGCAGAAATTTCCGAGACTCCCTGAGGTTTCCGTGGGGATCCGGTTGCCACGGAGACGTCAAGGACGTGTCGGGCGGGGAGGGAGACCGGGTCAGCGGGTGGTGGGCTGACCGGGCACGGAGACGTCGTACACGTCGGCCTTCTGGCGCAGCAGGATGGCGATCACCTTCGCCTTGTCCTCGGACTGCTCCGCGCTCCCCCACACGATCGTGCGGCCGTCGCGCAGCTTCAGGGAGATCTGGTCGACGGTGTGCAGCTCGACGTAGTCGACCTTGCGAGCGATGGTCGTCGGCAGGCTGGCCAGGACGTTGGCGCCCTCGGCGACGGCCTCGTCGACGGTGTCGTCGTCGACCTTGAGCCGCGGCAGGTTCCCGGGCATCTTCGGGTAGCTGCGGAACGCGAACCCGGTCGCGTCGATGCCCCGGTAGGTGCCCCCGCGCTCGACCACGGCCACCGCGACCCGCTCGGTCACCCGCACCAGGATGCGGTCGGGCCACTCGCGTGAGACGTCGGCGGAGGCCACGGCGGGCAGGTCCTCGAGCCGGTCCTTGATCGCGCCCATGTCGGCGCGGGCCAACGGCTCACCGGAGCGTACGTCGGCAGCGGCCAGTACCTGCTCCTCGGTGAGCAGCTTGTTGCCCTCGACGTCGACGCCCTTCACGGCGAGGACGGAGGAGAAGTAGACCAGCCAGACCCCGACCACCAGGGCGAGCGCCAGGACGGCGGAGATCACCACGAGGCGCAGCCGGAGCCATCGCCGAGCCCACTGCCTGCGCGCGAACCGCCGGCGGCTCAGCTCTTCCTCCGGCAGGTCCCTGCGGAAGGACTCAAGCACTGCCGTTTCCCTCCCGGGGAGCGAGCAGCTCGAGGACCTGCGGACCGACCTCGGTGACGTCACCGGCGCCCAGGGTCAGGACCATGTCGCCGGGTCGGGCGATCTCGACGAGCACGGCCGCCGCGTCGACCCGGTCGGGGATGAAGCGCACCGACTCGGCCGGCAGCGGGACCGCGTCGGCCACGAGCCGTCCGGTGACGTCGGGGTCGGGGTCCTCGCGGGCCACGTAGACGTCGAGCACGACCACCTCGTCGGCGACGCCGAGGGCCTCCCCCATCGCCGTACCGAAGATGCGGGTGCGGGAGACCAGGTGCGGCTGGTAGCAGACGATCAGCCGGCCCTTGCCCGCGACAGCGCGCGCGGCCTGGAGGTCGCCGGCGATCTCGACGGGGTGGTGCGCGTAGCTGTCGTAGACACGCACCCCCGCGACCTCGCCCTTGCGCTCCATGCGGCGGCGCGACCCGGTGAAGCCGGCCAGCCCCGTGGCCAGCGCGTCGAAGGCAAACCCGAGCCTCAGGCCCAGGGCCAGCGCGGCCAGTGCGTCGAGGACGTAGTGGCGTCCGGGGATCTGGAGCTCGACGGTGCCGAGCGTCTCGTCACCCTGCACGACGGTGAAGCGTGAGTTGCTGCCCTCGAAGACGAGGTCGACGGCCCGCAGGTCGGCCGCCGCGGACTCGCCCACACCGATCACCTCGCGGCCCTTGTCGCGTGCCAGGTCGGCGAGGGACGCGGCTCCTTCGTCGTCGACGCAGCAGACCAGGAATCCGTCGGTGTCGAGGGTGTTGACGAACTCGACGAACGCCGCGCGGTAGGCCTCCTCGGTGCCCCACACGTCGAGGTGGTCGGCCTCGACGTTGGTGACGATGCCGGCACGTGGCCGGTAGACCAGGAACGCACCGTCGCTCTCGTCGGCCTCGGCGACGAACAGGTGTCCGGCGCCGTCGTGGGCGTTGCTGCCGGTCTGCACGAGCACGGCACCGATGGCGTACGTCGGGTCGGCGCCGGCCTCGAGCAGGGCCATGGTCAGCAGGGACGTGGTGGTGGTCTTGCCGTGGGTGCCGGCCACGGCCAGCACCTGCTTGGCCGCCATCACGGACGCCAGTCCGGCCGACCGGGGCAGCATGCGCAGGCCGCGGCGGGTCGCCTCGAGCACCTCGGGGTTGTCCTCACGCGCGGCGGTGGTGACCACCACGGTGTCGGCGTCACCGACGTGCTCGGCGGCGTACCCGAGGTGGCAGGTGACACCGAGTGCGCGCAGGGCAGGGAGGAAGGGGGTGTCGTTGTCGTCGCTGCCGGTGACGTGGAGGCCGCGCTGGGCCATGATCTTGGCGATGCCGGACAGGGCAGCGCCGCCGATGCCGATGAAGTGGACCCGGCCGAGCTGGTCGGCGGGCAGGAGCACGTCGGGAACCGGGATCTTCATCGCGCGGCCTCCAGGATCATGCGGGCCAGCTTCTCGTCGGCGTCCAGCGGGATCACGTGTGCCGCGGCGGCGCCCATCTGCGCCAGCCGCTCCGGGTCGGTGAGCAGTGCCGGGACGGTGGCCGAGATCCACTCGGACGTGAGTGCCTCGTCGCTGACCAGCAGCCCACCTCCGGCGTCGACCACCGGCCGGGCGTTGAGTGCCTGCTCGCCGTTGCCGATCGGCAGCGGGACGTAGATCGCGGGCAGGCCGACGCCCGAGACCTCGGTGACGGTGTTGCTGCCCGAGCGGCAGAGCACCGCGTCGGAGGCGGCGTACGCGAGGTCCATGCGGTCGACGTAGTTGACCACGACGTACGGCGTCGAGGTCTGCGGCTGGGCGAGCGTGTGCTTGGGGCCGACGATGTGGAGCACCTGGACGCCGGCCGCGGCGAAGGCCGGGGCGGCCGCGGCGACGGAGTCGTTCAGGCTGGTCGCGCCCTGCGATCCACCGGTCACCATCAGCGTCGGGAGGTCGGGGTCGAGGCCGAAGGTGGCCCGGCCCTCGGCGCGCAGGGCCTGGCGGTCGAGGGTGGCGATCATCCGCCGGATCGGCAGGCCGACGTACGTCGCGTGGCGCAGCTCGCTGTCGGGGAACGAGGTGGCCACGTGGATGGTGAGACGGGCACCGAGACGGTTCGCGATGCCTGGCAGGGCGTTGCCCTCGTGGACCACGATCGGCACGTGCCGCTTGCGTGCGGCGAGGTAGGCCGGGACGGAGACGTAGCCGCCGAACCCGACCACGACGTCGGGACGGACCCGGTCGATCACCTCGAGGGCCGCGGCGCGTGCGGCGCGCAGCTTGCCCGGGGTACGCAGCAGGGCCTTGCCGGGACGACGGGGCAGCGGCACCCGCGGCACGAACTCCAGCGGCAGCCCGGCCTCGGGGATCAACCGGGCCTCGAGGCCCTCACGGGTGCCGAGGCAGGTGACCTCGGTGGCCGGGTCGAGGCGGCGCAGCGCATCGGCGGTTGCGAGCAGGGGTGAGGTGTGGCCGGCAGAACCTCCGCCGGCGAGAAGGACGCGCATCAATTTCCTCGACGAGTTGAACCGGCCGACAGCCCGGCCGAGCGGTTTCGCTTGCGTGCCGCCAGCGCCTTGGCAGCGTCGGGCTCGGACCGGGCGAACCCGATCAGCAGACCCAGCGCGACGAGCGACGGCAGCAGTGCGGAACCACCATAGGAGACCAGCGGTAGCGGGATGCCGACGACCGGCAGCATGGCCAGCACCATGCCGACGTTGATGATCATCTGGCCGAGCAGCCAGATGGTGATGCCGAAGGACGTGTAGCGCACGAACGGGTCGCGGGTGTGCGTGGCCACCCGGATCGCGGCGTACGCGATGGTGAGGAAGAGGGAGAGCACCAGGAGCGTGCCGACCAGGCCGAGCTCCTCACCGAGCACGGCGAAGATGAAGTCGGTGTGCGCCTCGGGCAGGTCGCCCCACTTCTGCTGGCTGGCTCCGATGCCCTGACCGAACCAGCCGCCGGTGGCCAGCGCATAGAGTCCGTGGGCCGGTTGCCAGCCCGCGTCGTGGTACTCCTTGAACGGGTCGACGAAGTTGAGCAGCCGGCCGCGGCGCTCCTCGTTGGTGGTGGCCAGGTAGAACGCGCCCACGCCGACCACCGAGATGGCCAGGGCGAACAGCCGGGCCGGGGCCCCCACCACCCACAACATGGACAGCATGATCGCCATCAGCACCAGTGCCGTGCCGAGGTCGCGCTGGAGCAGGACCAGGGCGATGACCAGGCCCATGCCCGGCACCACCGGCATCATCACGTGGTGCAGCTCGGGGAGCCGGCGCTGCTTGTTGGCGTAGACGTGCGCGGCCCAGAGGATCACCGCGAGCTTGGCGATCTCGGAGGGCTGGATCGCGATCGGTCCGACGGCCAGCCAGTTGGTCTGTCCGTTGCGGGTCAGGCCCAGCGGCGTGCGGGTCAGCGCCAGCAGCAGCATCGAGCCCAACAGTGCCGGCCAGACCATCTTGCGGATGAACCGTTGGGGCATGCGGGAGGCGACGAACGCCACCGGCAGCCCGATCACCACCCACATCAGCTGGCGCTTGACGACCGCGTAGGAGTCGCCGTTCTCGCGGTAGGAGTAGACGCTCGAGGCCGACATCACCATGATCAGCCCGATGGTGAGCAGCAGTGCGGACGCACCGAGCAGCAGGTAGTAGGACGTCAACGGCCGGTCCAGGGCGCCGCGGATGAGGCTGATCCGGTCGGCCAGGGCCTCGATGAACCGGGCCGGGCCGGAACGACGACGGGACTGCGTACGACGGGACTGGCGGGCCGGCGACCCGACAGCCGACTCACGCTCGGTCGTCGTACTGGCCACCTGTGCCCCTCCGGTCATTCCTGTCGTGCGACGTGGCGGTGAACCGCCTCTGCAAACCTGTCTCCGCGTTCGCCGTAGTTGGCGAACATGTCCATGGAGGCACAGCCCGGTGCCAGCAGCACCGTGTCGCCCGGCTGAGCCAGGCCCACGGCGGCAGCCACCACCTCGTCCATGGGTGAATCCTGCGCCCCAGTCTCCCCGGCACCGATCTCGATGACGGGCACATCCGGTGCGTGTCGCGAAAGGGCGTCGGCGATCACATGGCGGTCGGCTCCGAGGAGTACGACGCCACGCAGGCGCGGGTGCACCTTCTTCACGAGGTCCTCGAACCGGGCCCCCTTGGCCAGCCCTCCAGCCACCCAGACCACGTGGTCATAGGCCTGCAGCGAGGACTCGGCGGCGTGCGGGTTGGTCGCCTTCGAGTCGTCGACCCATTCGACCTCGTCGTGGAAGGCGACCAGGGCGATGCGGTGCCCGTCTGGCCGGAAGGCGCGCAACCCGTCACGGACGGCGGTCTGCGAGACTCCGTGCGCCCGGGCCAGGGCCGCGGCGGCGAGGGCGTTGGCCACGAAGTGCGGCGCCGGCGAGGCGAGGTCGGCGATCGTGCAGAGCTCGGCGGCGCTGCTCCCGCGCTGCTCGATGAAGGCCCGGTCGACCAGCATGTCCTCGACCACCCCGAGCATCCCGACGCCAGGCATGCCGAGGGTGAACCCGATCGCGCGGGCGCCTTCTTCGACGTCGGCCTCGCGGACGAGCTCCTCCGTGGCCGGGTCGGCGAGGTTGTAGACGCAGGCCTTCTGCACGTGTTCGTAGATGCGACCCTTGTCGGCGGCGTAGTCGGCCATCGGGTCGTCGCCGTCGTACCAGTCGAGGTGGTCCTCGGCGAGGTTGAGCACCACCGACGACTCGGCCCGCATGGACGACGTGTAGTGCAGCTGGAAGCTGGAGAGCTCGACGGCGAACACGTCGTACGGCTCAGGGTCCATGACGGCTTCCACGATCGGCAGACCGACGTTGCCGACCGCGACACTGCGCAGCCCGGCCGCCTTCAGGATCGAGTCGAGCATCTGCACGGTCGTGGTCTTGCCGTTGGTGCCGGTCACCGCCAGCCAGGGCGCCGCGTGGGCGGGGTCGCGCAGCCGCCAGGCCAGCTCGACCTCGCCCCAGACGGGTACGCCGCGCTCCCCCGCCTGGGCCAGCAGTGGGGCGTCCGGACGCCATCCGGGCGACGTGACCAGCAGGTCGACGTCGTCGGGCAGGGTGGCCGTGGTGCCCGCACCCAGGCGGATGTCGGCGCCGAGGCTGCGCAACAGCTCGGCCTTCTCCTCCTTGCCGTCGGGCTTCTCGTCCATCGCGATCACGGTGGCACCGAGGAAGAGCAGGTTGTCGGCGGCCGCGAAACCGGAGACGCCGAACCCGGCGACGGCCACGCGGACCCCCTGCCAGGAGTCGTGACGGCCGAGGGTGTCGAGGTTCACGTGCCGGCCACCCATTCGGCGTAGAAGATGCCGAGGCCGGTGGCGACGCAGAGACCGGTGATGATCCAGAAGCGGATCACGACGGTGACCTGCTCCCAGCCGATCATCTCGAAGTGGTGGTGGATCGGCGCGATCCGGAACACCCGGTGACCGGCCTTGACCCGGAACACCGAGCGGAACAGGCCGCTGGCGCGGCTGACCTTGAAGACGCTCACCTGGATGATCACGGAGAGCGTCTCCACCACGAAGAGCCCACCGACGATCAGCAGCAGCAGCTCCGTGCGGGTCAGGATGGCCAGGCCGGCGAGGGCGCCGCCGAGGGCCAGGGAGCCGGTGTCGCCCATGAAGATCTGCGCCGGCGAGGCGTTCCACCAGAGGAACCCGAAGCAGGCGCCGGTGATGGCCGCGGCGATGACGGCCAGGTCGAGCGGGTCACGCACCTCGTAGCAGCGGCCGTAGGTGATGTCGTTCTGCCCGCACCACTGGTTGTTCTGCCAGATGTTGACCAGCGTGTAGGCACCGAAGACCATCACGGACGCCCCCGCGGCCAGGCCGTCGAGCCCGTCGGCGAGGTTGACCGCGTTGCTGGTGCCGGTCACGATCACCCAGATCAGCAGGATCACGAGGATCGAGGGCAGCACGAAGCCGGTGTCGCGGATGAACGAGATGTGCGTCGAGGCGGGCGTGCGTCCGCGGTCGTCCTCGAGCCAGGGAGAGAGCGCCAGCACACCGAAGACGAGGGCGATCAGGGTCTGCCCGATCATCTTCGCCTTGCTGCGCAGGCCCAGGTTGCGCTGCTTGTAGATCTTGATGAAGTCGTCGAGGAAGCCGACCAGGCCGAGCCCGACGAAGAGGAACAGCAGCAGCAGCGCGGAGGCCGAGGGCAGGTCCTGGGTGACCAGCTTGGCGAACGCGTAGCCCATGACGCTGGCGAAGATGATGACGGTGCCACCCATGGTCGGGGTGCCCCGCTTGGTGTGGTGGCTGGTCGGGCCGTCCTCGCGGATCTCCTGGCCGTAGCCCTTGGACGACAGCACCTTGATCGCGTAGCGGGTGCCGATCAGGGACAGCAGCAGCGCGAGCCCTCCACTGAGCAGGATCGCTCTCATTCCTGCTTCTCCTCCACGTGTTCGGGCTCCGGCCCGGTGTCCTGTCCTGGCTGGTCCGGTGAGGACCGGCGTGTGACTCTAGGGCCCAACTGCTGCGCGATCCATTCGAGCGCCGCCCCGCGCGAGGCCTTCACGAGCACGACGTCGTCGGCGACCATGTTCTCGCGCAACCATGCCAGAGCGGCAGCCCGGTCCGCGACGTACAACGCCGCGGAGGGGCCGGGTGTGACGTTCGCCGCTCCCTCGAGCACGGCCCGGGCACCCTCACCGACCACGAGCAGTACGTCGACGCCGGCCCGGGCGGCATGCTCCCCGAGGTCGCGGTGGTCGGCCTCGGCACCGGCTCCGAGCTCGCGCATCTCCCCCAGCACGGCGATGCTCCGCCCGCCGCGACGCCCGGCAATGGCCAGCAGTGCGGAGATCGCGGCGCGCATCGAGGCCGGGTTGGCGTTGTAGGCGTCGTTGACGACCACCGGTCCGTCGGGCAGCTCGTGCAGCTCCATGCGCCACGGCGACAGGCTGGTCGCCGCGGACAGCCCGGTCGCGATGTCGACCGCCGAAAGTCCTGCCGCGTGGGCCATGGCCGCCGCGGCGGCTGCGTTGTGGAGCTGGTGCTCCCCGGTCTGGCGCAGGGTGACCGGATGCCGCTCACCGGCGATTTCGAGTACGGCGGACGCGCGGTCGAGGTCGTCGTACGTCGTGTCGTGCCAGGTGACGTCGGGGGCACCGGAGAGCCCGAAGCGGACCACCCGGGCGGCCGTGCGCGGGCCCATCACGGAGGTCAGCTCGTCGTCGGCGTTGATCACTGCGACCCCGTCGGCGGGCAGCGCTTCGAGGATCTCGCCCTTGGCCACCGCGATCGCCTCGCGCGAGCCGAACTCCCCCACATGGGCGGTCCCGACGTTGAGCACGGCCGCGATCGTGGGCGGTGCGACGTCGCAGAGGTAGGTGATGTGGCCGATGCCCCGGGCACCCATCTCGACGACCAGGAACCGGGTGTCGGTGGTGGCCCGCAGTGCGGTCAGCGGCACCCCGAGCTCGTTGTTGAGGTTGCCGAGGGTGGCCACGGTGGGTCCGGCCGCGGCGAGCACCTGGGCCAGGTAGTCCTTGGTGCCGGTCTTGCCCTGGCTGCCGGTCATCGCGAGCACGGTGAGGCCGGGCAGCGCGTCGAGCACGTGCCGGGCCAGCCGACCCAGGGCGACCACCGGGTCGGCGACGACGACCGTCGGCACATCTGTGGCCCGGGAGCCGAGGACCGCAGCGGCACCGGCCGCCACCGCACCGGCGGCGTAGTCGTGGCCGTCGACCCGCTCGCCGACGACGGCGACGAAGAGTCCGCCGGGCTCGACCTGCCGACTGTCGAGGAAGGCGGGGGCGGAGACGACCACGGCGGGGTCGCCGGCCACCTCGCCGTCGACGGCTTCGGCGATCTGGGCCAGCGTGAGGGCGATCATCGGGTGGCCTCTTCGCGGACGACCTCGCGGTCGTCGAAGGGGTGCACCACTCCGTCGACCTCCTGGCCGGTCTCGTGGCCCTTGCCGGCGACCAGCACGATGTCGCCGAAGCGGGCCCGGGCCAGTGCCTCGCGAATGGCCTCGCGGCGGTTGCCGATCTCGAGCACCTCGGCAGGGCCTGCTGTCGTGCCGGCCAGCACCTCGGACCGGATCGCCGCGGGATCCTCGGAGCGTGGGTTGTCGTCGGTGACGATCACGACGTCGGCCAGCCGCGCGGCGATCTCGCCCATCACGGGTCGCTTGCCGGTGTCGCGGTCGCCGCCGGCCCCGATCACGATGATCAGCTGCCCGTCCGTCAGTGGCCGCAGGGTGCGCAGTGCGGCCTCGACGGCGTCCGGTTTGTGCGCGTAGTCGACGACCACGCTGTAGCCGTGGGGCACCGCCACCTGCTCGAGCCGTCCCGGCACGCCGCTCCCCCGGGCCATCGCGCCGGCGACCGTGGTGACGTCGTACCCGACCTCGGCGGTGGCCGCGATCGCGGCGAGCGCGTTGGCGACGTTGAAGTCGCCGGGGATCGGCACCGACGTGCGGACACGTAGGTCGCCCGGGCCGACCACCGTGAACGAGGAGCCGTCGGGGGCCAGGTCGATGTCGACGGCCCGCCAGTCGGCCTTCGGGTCGACGAGGCTGAACGAGCGCATCGGGATGGTTGCCTCGGCGAGCAGGCGTCGGCCGTGCTCGTCGTCGAGGTTGACCAGGCCGAGGCGGGCACGTTCGGGCGTGAACAGCGACGCCTTGGCGGCGAAGTAGCTCTCCACGTCGTGGTGGAAGTCGAGGTGGTCGCGACCCAGGTTCGTGAAGACCGCGACGTCGAACACGACGCCGTCGACCCGCCCCATCACGAGGGCGTGGCTGGAGACCTCCATCGCGCAGGCCTCGACCCCGCGTTCGCGCATCATCGCGAACAGGCCGTGCAGGTCGGGCGCCTCCGGCGTGGTCAACGAGGTCTTGATCTCGTCACCGTCGACGCGCGTGCCGACGGTGCCGATCACCGCCGCGTGCACGCCCGCGCCCTGCAGCGCCACCTCGGCGAGGCGCGTGGTGGTGGTCTTGCCCTGGGTGCCGGTGACCGCGATCATCCGCATGCTCCGGGCGGGCTCGTCGTGCAGGCGGGCGGCCAGCCGACCGAGGCGGGCCCGCGGCTCGTCGACGATCAGCACCGGGATGTCGAGGTCGGCCAGGAGCGCTCCCCCTGCCTCGTCGGTCAGCACCGCCACGGCACCCGCCGCCACCGCGTCGGCGGCGTACGACGCCCCGTGGACGCGCGCACCGGGGAGGGCCGCGTAGAGGTCGCCGGGCAGGACCCGGTGGGAGCTCAGGGAGATGCCGGTGACCGCGGACTGATCGGTCGCCTCGACGCCGAGCCAGCCGGCCACCTCCGACAGCGGGGTCTGTCGCGGTTCAGCGGGCCGCGTCGCCCTCAGTTCCTTGTCGCTCACCACGGCGCGAGGCTATCGCGCAGCGCTGGCCGGCCCTCCGCGACGTCACCGTCGCAGGTCACCACTCGACCGGGAGTGTGGTGGGGCTGGTGCCGGTGGGTGCGACGCCGTACTTGCGCAGCAGGTAGGTCATCACCTTGCGGAACACCGGGCCGGCGGCCGCGCCACCGCCCTGGCCGTTGCGCGGGTTCTGGATGACGACGTAGACGGTGAAGCGCGGGGCGTCGGCGGGGGCGAACCCGCCGAACGAGACGGTGAAAGTGCCGTCGTAGCAGGCGCACTCCTTGCCGACGCGCTGGGCGGTTCCGGTCTTGCCGGCCACCCGGTAGCCGGTGATGGCGCTGGTCGGCGCGATGCCGTCCACCGGGTCGGTGACCAGCTCCATCATCTCGGAGGTCTGCCGTGCGGCGTCCTCGCTGACGACGCGGCGGGTGGTCGAGGTGGAGGTGCCGACCTTCGTACCGTCGTCGGTGACCGCCGAGCCCTTGATGATGTTGGGGTCGACGTGGATGCCGCCGTTGGCGATGGTGTTGACCGCCGCCGCCATCTGGACGGCGTTCACGCTCAGGCCCTGGCCGAACGCGATGTTGTCCTGGCCGAGCTGCCCCCACGTGGAGGGGTCGGGGAGCCGGCCGCCGCTCTCGCCACGCACCCCGATGTTCGTGCGCTGGCCGAGGCCGAACGCGGTCAGGTAGGCGTGCAGCTGCTCCGGGGTGAACTGGCGCGCGGACAGGGCGGTGCCGATGTTGGAGGACTTCGACAGTGCGCCGGCGGCGGTCAGGTGGATCGTCTCGTGGTCCCAGTGGTCGTGGATCGGCGCGCCCTGGCTCTCGAGGACCGGGGGCACGGTGATCGGCGTGCGCGGGGTGATCTTGCCGGCGTCGATCAGTGAGGCGAAGGTGAGCACCTTCTCCACCGAACCGGGCTCGTAGGGGTCGCTGGTGGCCCGTGAGCCGAGGTTGCGCTTCGGCGACTCCAGCGGCTCGTTCGCGTTGTACGACGGGTAGTCGGCGTCGGCGAGGATCTCGCCGGTCTCGACGTTCATCGCGATCGCGGTGCCCGAGTCGGCCTTGGCGCCGCGGACCGCCTCACGCAGCACCCGCTGGGTGAAGAACTGCACGTCGCGCTCGATGGTGAGCTGGAGGTCCTGCCCGTCGACCGGCTTGACCGTGTTGTTGGTGCCGAGCGGGATGCGGTTGCCGCCACCCACCTCGTAGGTGGTCTCGCCGTCGACGCCGGAGAGCTGCTTGTCGAAGGTGCGCTCGAAACCGGCCAGGGCCTCGTCCTCGCCGAGGAACCCGATGAGGTTCGCGGCGATGTCGTCGGCCGGATAGTCGCGCATCGGGTCACGCTCGGTGGTGAGTCCCTTGTAGCCCTTCTCCTCGAGCGCGTCGACGACCCGGCGGGCCTTGGTGGAGGGCACCCGCCGGGCGATGTACTGGTAGCGGGTGTCGTCCTTGCGGAGCCTGCCCAGCGTCGCGAAGTAGTCGATGCCGAGCTCTTGGGAGAGGTAGGACGCGATCGGTCCGGCGTTCTCCTCGGTCATCTGCGGGTCGGCGATGATCCGCAACCCGTCGACCGTGCTGGCCAGCTCGACCCCGTTGCGGTCGACGATGGCACCGCGCGCGGCGGGCAGGTCGACGGTCTGGACACCCTCGCGTGCGGCCATCGCGGCGTACGCGTGCGGGTCGATGCCCTGGAGCTGGAGCAGCCGGGCACCGAACGCGGAGAGCACCATCGCGATCACCACGAAGCCGAACCGCAGCCGGAACAGGGCGGACCCGCGGGCCGGTGCCCGTGTGGTCTGGGGTCGAAGGCTCAACGGGTGCTCCCGTCTCCCTGGCTGGTGGTCGACGAGTCATTCCTACCCGAGCCGTTGTTCCGCTTTGCCTCGGCACGCCGCTCCGCCGCGGTCTTCCGCTTCACCTTGATGATCACCGGATCGGGGTCGAGCGCCTTCGGCTTGCGGGCCTCGGGCGGGCGCACGTCGTACGCGTCGGCGGCCGAGGCCGGGATCGGGTTGCCGATCACCTTGCCGTCCTGCAGCTTGATGAACGCGGGATTCATCGCCGGCACCATGCCGTAGCGCTGGGCCTCCTCGGCCAGGCGCTGGGGCGCGCGCAGCTCCTCCAGCTCCATCTGGAGTCCCTGCTCGCGGGCGGTGAGCTCGCTGGCCTGCTGCTCGAGGTCGGTGGCGGCGAACGAGTTCTGCTGCATGTTGGTGTTGAACATCAGGAGCCCCACCACGCCGGCCACCAGCAGGAGGCTGACCAGGGTGACGAACGGCACCCGCGGGGTGCGGGTGCGCAGCCGGGGTACGACGCTGAGACGGGCGCGCTCGACCGCGGCCTCGGCAATGCGTTGGACACGAACCCGGCTCTGGGGAAGAGGGCTGCTCATGAGGAGGCTCCTGTGTCTCGAAGTCGTTCTATGGCACGAAGGCGGACCGATGCGGCCCGCGGGTTGTCGGAGAGCTCGGGCTCACGGGCCTTCTCGGCGCCGCGGGTGACGGTCCGGAAGGTGGGCTCGTGGCCGGCGGGGACGAACGGCATGTCCGGCGGTACGTCGGTGCTGGTGGCCGCCGTGAACGCGTGCTTGACCAGCCGGTCCTCCAGCGAGTGGTAGGCCTCGACGACCACGCGACCGCCCACTCCCACCGCGTCGATCGCGGCCGGAATGGCACGGCGCAGCACGTTCAGCTCGTCGTTGACCTCGATGCGCAGGCCCTGGAAGGTGCGCTTCGCGGGGTGTCCGCCGGTCCGCCGGGCAGGTGCCGGAATCGCGGTGTACAGCAGCTCGACGAGTCGGGCCGAGGTCGTGAACGGCTCCTTCTCGCGCTCGCGCACGATGTGCTGGGCGATCCGGCGGGCGAACTTCTCCTCGCCGTAGTCGCGCAGGATGCGGGTCAACTCCTCCACCGGGTAGGTGTTGAGCACGTCTGCGGCGGTGGGGCCCTCGGTGTCGTTCATCCGCATGTCGAGCGGCGCGTCCTGGGCGTAGGCGAAGCCGCGCTCCCGGACGTCGAGCTGCATCGAGGAGACCCCGAGGTCGAAGAGCACCGCGTCGACATGGTCCAGTCCCTGCTCGTCGAGCACCCGCGGGATCTCGTCGTACACGGCGTGCACGAGCGTCACCCGGTCGCCGTACGGCGCGAGTCGCTCACCGGCCATGGCCAGGGCGTTGGGGTCGCGGTCGATGCCGAGCAACCGGGCCTGCGGGCAGGCCTCGAGCACGGCCTCGCTGTGTCCGCCGAGGCCGAGGGTGGCGTCGATGAACGTGGCGCCGGGCCGATCGAGGGAAGGCGACATCAGAGCGACGACCCGATCCAGGAGGACCGGGACGTGGCGGGGGCTGGTCATGGAATCCCTGGCCTACCGACCGAGTGACATCAGGAGTAGGAGCGCGACGGTCAGGGTCACCGAGACCCCGGCGGAGAAGGCCATCAACGCGACCACGTCGCGGGCCCGGTCGCGCACCCGAGGTGTCGCGTGCGGCGTGCCGCTGACACTCATGCTCATGGTTCGACCCCTGGCTCATTGATTGCGTGTGGTGCTGGTGCTGCGGGTGCTGGATCGCAGGGCCAGGTCCCTGCCCGCTCCCCTCGAAGGGGGAAGTTGTCGTCTGGAATCGGGGAAGTGACCCCAGATGACAGTCAGGGAGCGGGCTCGAGACCTCGTCCTGCGATCCAGCTGTTGAGTTCGTCGTCGTGCCGGTGCTGCTGGCTCAGATGCCGGGGAACACTTCGTCGCTGAGCTCGGAGAACTTCTGCTCCTGCTCCTCGGAGTACTCCTGCCACGAGGCGGGGTCCCAGATCTCGATCCGGTTCATCGCCCCGATCACCATCACGTCCTTGCGGAGGGAGGCGTAATCCCTCAGCACCGACGGAATGCCGATCCGGCCCTGCTTGTCAGGAACCTCCTGTGACGCCGCCGCGAACAGCATGCGGACGTAGTCACGAGTGCCCTTGTTGGTGACCGGCGCCTCGCGGAGCCGGTCGGTCAGTCGGCTGAAGTCCTCCATCGACCACACGGTGAGGCAGCGCTCCTGCCCCCGCGTGACGACAAGCCCCTCGGCCAGGTCGTCCCTGAACTTTGCCGGGAGGAACAGGCGGCCCTTGTCGTCGAGCTTGGGCGTGTAGGTGCCGAAAAACATCCGGCACCTCCCCTGTCAGGTCCTACTGTCCTCCACTTCGCCCCACATTACTCCACTCTCATCCACCGTCAACCATTCCCCGCGCGTTTCTCCCACCGATTTGGGCCGTACGGCGACCAGGCGGCCGGGCGGTCGTCGTACGACGGGAAACCGGTGGCCATCTCGTTTGCGCAGGTCAGCGCCACTTTTCGACTCGGGAGCCGACTTCGGTGGTGCGCCGGTGGAGCAGATCGGCGCGCGGTGGTGGAGCGAAGTGGAGGAAAAGGTGGAGAAAAACCGCGCAGGTCACGAACCGATCCCGATCCCGCGTCGTCTGAGGTATGGACAACCAGACATACGCTTGACTGGTCGGGGAACGGGGCGCCGGTTCGGGAGCGCCCGCGAACAGGGACGTGGAGGCACGCGGTGGCGGCGGAAACAGGTGACGTCGAGAACGTCGCGCGGGTGGCAGCGAAGGTGCGCGACAACATCGACGCGGTCATCGAGGGCAAGACCGAGGTGGTCACCACGGCGGTGACGGTGCTGCTTGCCGAGGGCCACCTCCTGATCGAGGACATCCCGGGTGTCGGCAAGACGATGTTGAGCAAGGCGCTGGCCCGGTCGATCGACTCGACGGTGCGCCGCATCCAGTTCACCCCGGACCTGCTGCCCTCCGACGTGACCGGGGTCAGCATCTTCAACCAGGACACGCGGGAGTTCGAGTTCCGGCCCGGCGGCATCTTCGCCAACATCGTGGTCGGCGACGAGATCAACCGGGCCTCCCCCAAGACGCAGTCCGCGCTCCTGGAGTGCATGGAGGAGCACCAGGTCACCGTCGACGGGAACACCTGGCAGCTCGAGTCGCCGTTCATGGTGATCGCCACCCAGAACCCGATCGAGATGGAGGGCACCTACGCGCTCCCCGAGGCGCAGCGCGACCGGTTCATGGCCCGCATCTCCATGGGCTACCCGGTGCACGCAGCCGAGATCGCGATGCTCGCCTCCCACACCAGCCGCAACCCGCTCGACGACCTCGAGCCGGTCACCGACGCCAGCGAGATCCGCAAGATGATCGGCATCGTCAACGGCATCCACTGCGCCGACGCCGTGCTGCGCTACGCGGTGGCACTGACCACGGCCACCCGCAACACCCCCGACCTCAACCTCGGGGCCTCGCCGCGCGCGTCCCTCCACCTGATCCGTGCGGCCAAGGCGTACGCCGCGGTGCACGGACGCAACTACGTGCTGCCCGACGACGTCCACGCAATGGCCCGGCCGGTGCTCGCGCACCGCCTGCTGCCCAGCGTCGAGGCCGCGATGAGCAGCCGCACGACCGGCGCCATCCTCGACTCGCTGGTCGCCGCAGTACCGGTTCCGACGGCCTGACGAGAGCGAAGCAGACCACACGATGCGCACGGGACTCGCAGGACTCACCAGTCGGGGCAGGGCGTTCCTGGCCGCGGGCACGACAGCCGTGGTCTGCGCGATACTGCTCGGACAGGGGGCCCTGACCAGGGTCGGCGTGCTCCTGGTGGCCCTGCCGCTGATCGCGGCCTTCCTGATCGGCCGCAGTCGCTACCAGCTGTCGCTGGTGCGCACGGTCGGTCCCCAACTGGTCGCCGCCGGACAGCCGGCACAGGTCAGCCTCGAGCTCAACAACCAGGGCCGCACGCGGACCGGCCTGCTGCTCCTCGAGGACCAGGTGCCGTTCGTGCTCGGCACCCGGCCACGGTTCGTGGTCGACGGGATCCGCCACGACGTGCACCGTCGGGTGACCTACCAGGTGCGCTCCGACGTGCGCGGCAGGTTCGAGATCGGCCCGATGACGGTCCGCGTCAGTGACCCCTTCGGCCTGGTCGAGCTGGGCCGGGCCTTCCAGTCCACGGTGCCGGTGACCGTCACCCCGCGCACCGTCGCGCTGCCGACGATTCCACTGTCCGGGGCCTGGACCGGCTCCGGCGACAACCGGCCGCGCGCGTTCGCCACCGGCAGCGCCGAGGACGTCACCGTCCGCGAGTACCGCCGCGGCGACGACCTGCGCCGGGTCCACTGGCGCAGCAGTGCCCGGGTCGGCGAGCTGATGGTGCGTCGCGAGGAACAGCCCTGGCAGTCGCGGGCCACGGTCTTCATCGACAACCGGCTGACCGCCCATCGGGGGCAGGGGGTCGCCTCGTCACTCGAGGCTGCGGTCTCCGCGGCGGCATCGATCGCCGTGCACCTGACGCAGCGCGGGTTCACCGTCCGCCTGGTCACCGCCGAGGGCGAGGACCCGAACACGGCCTGGCACGACCGCGGCTCCGCGCAGAACACCGGTCCCCTCCTCGAGGCGCTGGCCGTGATCGCGCCGACCCAGCGTTCGCACCTCGCCACCGACTGGCTCGGCGACTCCACCCACTCCAGCCTGCTGGTCGGCGTGCTCGGTGGTCTCGACGACCACGACCAGGCCGTGCTGCGCCGCATGAGGCTGCACGGCTCCTCGCCGATGGCGATCGCCCTCGACGTCGACGCGTGGGGTCGGGCCCCGCGCTCCACCGTCGGCAAGAGCACCGCCGCCACCGCCGACTGGCTCAACGCGCTCGGCTGGCGCGCGGTCTCCTGCGGACCCACCGACCGACTGCCGACCCTCTGGCAGGAGCTCGGCCGCCGCGCCATCACCGGCGCCGACATCCCGCTGGAGAGCCACCCCTCCGCCCGTCCGCTGACCGGACTCACCGGCTTCACCCGCGGGGCCGAGTCATGACCGGGCGCGCGCACGCCGCTGTCTCACTGCCACTCGTGATGGCCACCGCCGTCACGTCGTGGTTCGCCCTGTGGTCCTGGGGCGGGTTCGTGCAGGCCTCCACGTCCTACCTGCCGGCGCTCTTCTTCGGCATCCCGTTCATCAGTGCGATCGGTGTGCTCACCCGGTGGGTGCGGTTCCCGATCATCGTCGTGGTGGCTGCCCAGCTGCTCGGCGTACTCCTCTTCGCGAATGCGGTCTACGGCACGTCGGTGATCCCCACCGGAGGATCCGTGACCGCCGCCGCGCAGGCCTTCGCCGACTCGTTGGAGGCGATGCGCCAGTACGCCGCCCCGGTGCCCACGCACGTGCGTGAGGTGGGGCCGGTCCTGGTCCTCGGCGGACTCGTCTGTCATGTCCTGGTCGACCTGTGCGCGGTGACCCTGGCCCGCGTTCCCGTCGCCGGACTGCCGCTGCTGATCATCTACACGTTGCCGGTCAGCATTCTCGACAAGTCGGTCAACTGGCTGGTCTTCGTGCTCACCGTCACCGGCTTCCTGATGATGCTCGCCCTCCAGGAGGGCGGCCGCATCTCGCGTTGGGGTCGACAGTTCGGTGCGCCGGTCGACGCCGAACGCATGTCGGTGTTCGGCGGACGCGATGCCCGCCGGCACCCCGTCGCACTGGGTGCGAGTGCCACCGCGCTGGCCCTGTTCGTGCCGTTGCTGATCCCGACGCTCGACCTGAACCTCATCGGTGGTGACGGTCCCGGCGGCGACGGCGACCGCGAGGTCCGCATCACCAACCCGATGACCGACCTGAAGCGCGACCTCGTGCAGGGCGCGGACGTACCCCTGGTCCGGGTCGACTCCCCCGGTCCGGCGCCGGAATACCTCCGCACGTCGGTGCTGACCACGTTCACCGGCCAGGCCTGGACGCCCGGCAACCGCGACCTCGAGGGCGACCAGGGTGCCACGGGCGAGATGCCGTACCCGATTGGGCTCAGCAACGTCTATCCGACGCGGACCCGCGACTGGAAGATCTCCATCTCCGACAACCTCAAGTCGTGGTGGCTGCCGACGCCGATGTACGTCGCCTCGATCGAGGCCGGCTCGGAATGGCGCTACGACGCGGAGATCCTCGACTTCTACACCGCCGACGAGGACCAGGACACCCGAGGCCTCAACTACTCCCTGACCGAGTTGATCCCCGACTTCAGCGGGCAGGAGCTCGCCGACGCGGGGGCTCCGCCGTCCAGCATCCAGACCCGTTTCACGGCCCTTCCCCAGATCCCGGACGAGGTCACGCAGCTGGCCCACGACCTCACCAAGGACTTCGACACAGACTTCGAGAAGGCGCAGGCGATCCAGCGCTACTTCCGCGGCGGGGACTTCCGCTACTCCACGACACCCGACCCGGGCAACGGGAACGACGCGTTGGTGGAGTTTCTCCAGGACAAGGTGGGCTACTGCGAGCAGTTCGCCTCCGCGATGGCGGTGATGGCGCGGTCCGTGGACATTCCGGCGAGGGTGGCCGTCGGGTTCTTCCAGGCCGACGAGTTGTCATCGGGCGAGTACGAATTCAGCTCCAAGGACCTGCACGCCTGGCCCGAGCTCTACTTCGAGGACGCAGGCTGGGTGAAGTTCGAGCCGACCCCGTCGTCCCACATCGGCTCCGTACCGTCGTACACCAACGACCGGATCGACCGCGAGAACCCCGACAACGACCCGAGCAACCAGACCAGCTCCTCCGCACCGACGCGCCGGCCCTCCGGGAACCAGCCGTCGACCGCCCCGCAGCAGGAGGACAAGAAGTCCGACGGCGACAAGGACACCGGCCTCTCCGTCGTCCCGTTCCTCTGGGGTGGGGGCGGGCTGCTGCTGTTGATCGGGCTCGCGCTGGCCCCGCGCATGCTGCGCCGGACCCGTGCCACCCGTCGCTGGCACGCGGGCGGCGACCCGGCCGAGGTGGCGTGGGTCGAGTTGCGTGACGTGGTCGTCGATGTCGGCCGTGCCTGGCCGTCGGGCCGCTCCCCACGGGCGACCGGGCGCGAGATCGCCGAGTTCTTCGGTGCCGAGGTCAGCTCTGCGAGCGAAGTGATTCCGCCGACCGGTCCGGAGACCAACCCGGCTGCGATGCGGTCGCTGACCGCTCTGGTGGCCGCCCTGGAGCAGTCCCGTTATGCGGCCACGCCGACGCTGATGGATGTCGACGAGGCCCGCTCGCACCTCGACCACTGCATCGGCGCCCTGCGTGGCGGGGTCACCCAGCGCGCTCGCTGGCGCGCGGACTGGCTGCCGGCGTCGCTGCTCTCCCCGGCCCCGTCGAGCGCCTCGGCTCGCGCCGCAGCCGGACGCCGGCACCGCACCGGTCCCATCGACCAGATGTCCTGACCCGTCGCCAGTTCATGGTGACCCGTCGCCAGTTCATCGCGACCCGTCGCCAGTTCGTGGCGACCCGTCGCCAGTTCATGGTGACCTGTCGCCAGTTCATGGTGACCCGTCGCCAGTTCTGACCCGAGGTGCACCCGCTGGCGTCCTCCAGCGAGTTCGCGACGGGTCGGCGCGAACCCACCCCTCGCGAGTTCTTCACACTGTCGCCCCCGCGGCGAACGGACCGTTCAACATGCAGTTCGGTCAGTCCGTCGTACGACGCACGCTCACGGACGCGCGCCCTGGCGCGAACTGCATGTTGAACGGTCCGCCGGGTTGCCGCGCTCAGGGCAGGTCGCCGGTGAAGAACCGCTGGAGGTTCGGGGCGTACGTCGACACGTTCTCACGACGGGTCGATCGGAGTTGCGACGGGTCAGAGGCCGCCGTTGTCGCGGCGGTGACGCCACCGCTCCTCGAGACGCTCCATGAACGGAGCCGAGGAACGACCACGACGAGCCTTCGGCCGGTGCACCCTGCCGCCGTCGACGACACCGAACCCGTGGCGGGTCTCCTTCACGTCGCCCTCACCGGAGGCGGGGGCGGCACGACCGCGCAGGGTGGTCAGGCCGTAGGTGGCCGAGACCAGCATGATCACGAAGCCGAGCACGCCGACCGGGATCATCTGGAAGATCGCACCGGACATCAGCACGGCGATTCCGACCGCGAAGACGACACCCGCGAGGATCGCGCGGCGTCGCGCCGCACGCCTGAACGAGGTGCCGCGCAGCGTCGAGGCGAACTTGGGGTCCTCCTCGACAAGGGCGCGCTCCATCTGCTCGAGCAGACGAAGTTCCTCTTCCGAGAGCGGCACGTTTCCTCCCTTGATCGCAACGGACCTGTGGTCTTTGCACCAAGTCTAGGCAGCGCAGCGCAAAGGTGGTACCCGGAGGGCAAAATTGTTCATTCTTCATGCGCCTCCGATCAGGCTGGCGGGGCGCACCACGGCAGATCCGAAGCGCAACGCGGCCCGGTCCACGGCCCGGTCGGCCTCGGCCCAGCCGTGCTCCCGCTCCCCCAGCACCAGCTGTCGGTGGACGCTCTGCCGCGGCACCAACCCCTCGACGCGTACGCCGACCAACCGCACCCGGGCACGTTGCAGGCCGAGGGCGTCGTACAACCGTGTCGCGGTGCGGTGGATCTCCTGGGTGACGTCGGTCGCCTCGGGCAGCGTCTTCGACCGGGTGATCGTGGTGAAGTCGGCGAAGCGCACCCGCAGGGTGATGGTGCGACCGGCCACCCTGGCGGTGCGCATGCGGCCGGCGACCTTGGCCGAGAGCCGCAGCACCTCGCGCAGGATCAGCTCGCGGTCGTCGGTGTCGCGACCGAACGTCTCGTCGGCTCCCATGCTCTTGTCGGGATCGTCGGTGTGCCGGCGCGGGGTGATCGCCCGCCGATCGCTCCCCCAGGCCAGGTCGTGCAGCTGGCTGCCCAGGCCGGTGCCGACCGCGCGCTGCAGGGTGCGCAACGGAGTGTGGGCCAGGTCGCCAACGGTGTTCAGGCCGAGCCGATGGAGCATCTCGGAGGTCTTCTCCCCCACGCCCCACAGCTCTCCGACGTCGAGCGGGTGCAGGAAGGTGGTGACCTGGTCGTCGGGCACCACCACCACGCCGTCGGGCTTGGCGCGCCGGCTGGCCAGCTTGGCCACCGACACCGAGCCGGCGATGCCGACCGAGCACGTGATGCGTTGTTCGTCGTACACCCGGGCTCGGAGCATCTCCGCGATCCGCAGTGGTGAGCCCAGTCGCCGGGTGGCGCCACTGACGTCGAGGAAGGCCTCGTCCAGCGACATCGCCTCGACCAGCGGGGTGATCCGGCGGAACGTCTCCATCACCGAGGACGACACCGTGCTGAACGCGTCGTAGTCGGGGCTGATCACCACCGCCTGCGGGCAGGCGCGCCGGGCCCTGGTCATCGGCATCGCCGAGCGGACCCCGTGCACCCGGGCCGGGTAGTTGGCCGAGAGCACGACGCCGCGGTGGCCGCCGCCGACGATGACGGGTACGTCGGTCAGGTCGGGGCGGTCGCGGATCATCACGGAGGCGTAGAACGCGTCCATGTCGACGTGCAGCAGGTGGCAGCCGGCGGAGAGATCGGTGCGGTCGCTCATCGCGACCACGCTCCCTGGGTCGAGTGCTCAGATGGTCGCTCTGGTGACCACCTGAGCACTCGACTCGAGTCAGTGCGTGGCGAGCACGTGCACCTGGGTGGCCAGCGGGAGGTACTCGGGGCGGGTGGCGACATCCTGCTCGAGCTCGAGCAGCGCCTGGGTGGCACCGGGTTCGAGGTCGAGCAGCGACCCCGGGACCAGGTCGGCGAAGACCCGGATGCCGTGGATCGAGCGGGTCGCGAAGCCGGCACCGTCGAGCAGCGCGGTGAGCTCGTCACTGGTGAACCGGTGCCCGGCCTTGCCGGTGGAGTCGCCGGCCAGCACGGCGCGGGCCTGGGCGAAGTGGCCGGCCATCGCCCGGGCCACCACGGCCGCATGGCGCTGGGCGACCAGGAGGCTGAGGGTGCCACCGGGGCGGAGCACCCGGGCCAGTGTGGCGAGTGCGGCGGCCGGGTCGTCGACGATCTCGAGGACGCCGTGGCACAGCACCACGTCGGCACTGGCCTCGCCGACCACGTCGAGCAGCCCGGAGAGCTCGCCCTGCTGGCCGGTGACCCGGTCGGCGACGCCGAACTCCTGGGCCCGCCTGCTGAGCGCGGCGAGGGCGTCGGGGCTGGGGTCGACCACGGAGACGCGGTGGCCGAGCTCGGCGACGCGCACCGCGAAGCCGCCGGTGCCGCCCCCGATGTCGAGCACGTCGCCAGGGGTGGCGAGTACGTCGCGCAGGGACTCCCAGACGACAGCTGTGCGGGTGGCGCCTCGGCGTTCACTGGCAGACATGGCTCCCAGACTAGTGGTCGGGGTCCTGGTGGTCGGGGCCGGAAGCCCTGCACTGGTTGGCGTGTCTTGGCGACGGAGGTTCTCATCCGGCACTCCCGGGGCTGCGGTGCCACAGCTTGCGGGCCACGTCGCGGGTCTGCTCGCCGGCCGGCTTGATGTCGGAGTACGGCGACATCCGGAACCCGCTGGTGTGCACGAGGACCCGCTTGGGGCCGGTGCTCTCGAACCCGCCGGGCACCTGCGCCATCGTCTCGCGCACTGCCTCGACGCCTCCGGCCCGCCACTCGGCGTACAGCTCGGGGAGCTCCCAGCAACCGGTGGCGCGGACCGAGACCCCGCGCCGGCCGGTACGTCGCAGCTCGCCGCGCACGACCAGCAGCCAGGAGTGGAAGACCGTGGCCGCGTAGGGGCCCTGGGCGTCCTCGAAGAAGGTGGCGTCGACCGGGCCGGTGGAGTCGTCGAGGGTCAGGAAGATGACCCGGCGGCCGGAGCGGATCGGCGGCGTCTGGGTGGCCACCTTGACCCCTGCGACCAGCAGCTCGGACCGGCTGCGCTGGGACAGCAGGTCCTTGCTGCGGACCACACCGAGCTCGTCGAGGAAGGCGGCGTAGTCGTCGACGACGTGGGCGCTGACGTCGAGGCCGAGGATCTCGAGCTCGGCCTTCATGCGCTCCTCGACGTTCATCTCCGGCAAGCCGCTGGCCTCTTCTCCCGGCTCGTCGCCCAGCTCGAGGGTGAGCTGGACGCTGGTGACCGGCCGCGGGCTCTTCGTCGCCCTCGACTGGGCGGCCGCCTTGGCCCACACCCCGGCCGAGGCCAGCGCGTGGCGCTCGACGGCCGGAGCCTCCTCCCTGACCAGCGGGTCGCTGCTGCTGCGTTCGGCGGCCTGGTCGGCCCGCTCCTGCGCGGGTGTGCGCGCCGCGGGCCTCAGCCCCTTCGAGGACAGGCCCCGGCCGCGGGTCGACGAACGGGCCACCGACCGGGCGATCCGGTCGAGCTCGGCGACCTGGAGCAACAGGTCACGACGGGTCACCGTGCCGCGGCGGCGTACGACGAGGGGTGACCCGATGCCGTAGAGGTCGTCGAAGCCGCCGGCCAGCACCAGCCGCTCACAGACCGGCCGGGAGACGTGGGCGCGGTGCCAGAAGTCGGTCAGCGACTGGTAGGGCACCGGCAGCTCACCACCCTGGCCGCCCCGGGCGGCGATGATGCGCTCGACCTCGCCCTCGTTGATGCCCTTCACCTCCGCGAGTGCGAGCCGGATGCCGTAGCCGTCGTCGAGCTTCTCGACGACGTACGCCTTCTCACTGCGGTTGACGTCGAGGCCGAGCACGGTGATGCCGAACTGGCGGGCGTCATCGAGGATCAGCCGCTTGGGATACATGCCGGGGTCGTGGGTGAGCACGCCGGAGAGGAAGTGCGCCGGCCAGTGCGCCTTGAGCCAGGCCGACTGGTAGGTCGGCAGCGCGAACGCCGCCGCGTGGGCCTTGCAGAAGCCGAACGACGCGAAGGCCTCGAGGATCTTCCAGATCTGCTCGGCGACCCGGGTGGTGTAGCCCAGCCCCAGGCACCGCGGGAAGAACCAGAGCCTCGTCTCGGCCATGCCCTCGGTGTCGCCGAGCGCCCGCCGCTTCTCATCGGCCTCGGCCCGGGTCACCCCGGCGAACTGCGCGATGATCTCGATGACCTGCTCGTGGAAGACCACCACCCCATGAGTCTGGGACAGGATCGGCTTGAGGTCGTCGTGGAGGTACGACGGCATCTTCCAGCCCTGCTTGGCATTGAGGTAGGGCGTGATCATGTCGCTCTTGACCGGCCCGGGGCGGAACAGCGAGATGTCGGTGATGATGTCGGAGAAGGACTCGATGCCGGACTTGCCGACCAGCTCGCGTTGCCCGGGCGACTCGATCTGGAAGACCCCCAGCGTCTTGGACTCGCTGATCATCTCGAAGGTCTGGTCGTCGTCGAAGGGCACCTCCGCCTCGTTGTCGAGGTCGATCTCGACGTCGTCGACCCGCTTGATCTCGGTGAGGGCGTGCGCCATCGCCGACTGCATGCGGATGCCGAGCACGTCGAGCTTGAGCAGGCCGAGGTCTTCGACGTCGTCCTTGTCGAACTGGCTCATCGGGTAGCCCGACCAGCTGGCCTCCACCGGCGTGCGGTCGAGCAGGGTCGCGTCGGAGAGGAGTACGCCGCACGGGTGCATCGCGATGTGGCGGGGCAGGCCGTCGAGTCGTTCGACCAGTCGGAACATCAGGTCGAGGCGCTCCTCCCCCAACCCGCTGGCCCGCAGCTCGGGCAGGTCCTTCAGCGCCATGCGGGCGTCCCTGGCCCGGATGTGCGGGAAGGCCTTGGCGATCGCGTCGGTCTCGCCGGGCGGCATGCCGAGCGCCGCCCCGACATCGCGCACCGCATGGCGCACCCGGTAGGTGTCCATCATCGAGACCGCCACACACCGCTCGCCGCCGTACTTGTCGAGGATCGCGTCGTAGACCTCGAGCCGTCGCGCCGACTCCACGTCGACGTCGATGTCGGGAAGGTCCTGGCGCAGCGGCGAGAGGAACCGCTCCATCAGCAGGCCGTGGCGGATCGGGTCGACACCGGAGACGCCGAGCAGGTAGTTGACCAAGCTGCCGGCGCCCGAGCCGCGCGCCGCCACCCGCACCTCCATCTCGCGGATCAGGTCGACCACGTCGCCGACGGTGAGGAAGTACGACGCGTAGCCGAGCTCGCGGATCATCTCGAGCTCGTCGTCGAGCCGCTTCCAGATGCGCTGCCGTGGTGCGTTCCCATATCGCCGTCCGATCGCGGACTCGCACCGCGCCCGCAGCTCCGCGTCGGCGATCTCGGCAGTCGAGGACCGCTGCCTTTCGCCAGCCGAGGAGCGCTGCCTTTCGGCGGTCGAGGAGCGCTCCCTCTCGTTGGTCGAGTAGGTCGCTCTGCGACCGTATCGAGACCCCGACCCGACGACCTCGAACTCCGGGAAGTGCACCTCACCCAGACCGAGATCCCGCTTCGGGTCGAGCACGCACCGGTCCGCCGTCTGCCGGGTGCGGGCCAGCAGGTCGCGAGCCTCCCGATCACCCAGTCCGGCATGCCGGCAGATCTCGTCGGCCACGTCGTGCATCTGCTTGCCGGACTTGAGGAAGCCCTCGGCGTTGCCGCGGAACCCGCCCGGTCCGATGCGGGACAGCCCGGCCGAGCCCAGGGGCACCAGGGTGCGGGCGGCATCGAGCACGTCGACGGTCGGCGCGTCGAGCCGGTCGGCGTACCGGACCGCGTTGGTCAGCAGCACCGGCAGCCCGGCAGCCCGCGCCACCCCGGCCATGCGGGCAGCGTGGGCCGAGGAGCCCGGACCGTGGCTGGGCAGCCGGTGGGAGGTGACCTCGACGAGGAGGTTGCCGGCCGGGACGATCTCGCGCCAGCGGTTGAGTACGTCGCGGGCGTGGTCGTCACGACGCAGGGTGGCCGCATCGCCGAGGGTCGAGGACGGTCCGAGCAGCACCAGTACGTCGTCGCCGAGGTGCTCGGCGATCAGCTCGGGCGTGGTCACCGGTCGGCCGCGTTCGCCGGCCAGATGGGTGGCCGAGATGAGCCGGCAGATCGCCCCCCACCCAGCCTTGCCCGAGGCCAGGAACACCGCCCGGGGCAGCCCCTGCTCGCGGAACGCCCCGCCCCGCACCGGCGTCCGTGACGAACCCGCTGGTCGAGAAGGGTGCTGCGCGACCCCCTCAGGAACCATCTCGAAACCAGGCGACCATGAAGCCGCATACGCCAGGTCCACTCCCAGCACCGGACGGACGCCCGCCCGCTGGCAGGCCTTCACGAACCGGACGGCGCCGTAGGTGCCGTCGCGATCGGTCAACGCGAGCGTGTCCATCTCCTGTTCGACGGCGCGCTCGACCAGCACGTGGGGATGGCTTGCGCCGTACTGGAGCGAGTAGCCGGAGGCCACGTGGAGATGGACGAACGGGTCAGGCACTTCTCCCAGCTCGCTCGTCCAGGGTGCCGGCACGCTCCATCGAATGCGCGTTTCCGGCACGCCAGGGCAGCTGGCGCTCGACCGGGACGTGCGGGGAGAGGCCCAGCGACTGCTCGATGACGGCCAGGAACCGGTCGGACTCGCGGACCAGGTCGTCGGCCTCGCGCTCAGTGACGGCCCGGGTCGAACCGGCTTCGGCAGCGGCCCGCTTGGAGGCACCGGCGGCGAAGAACGCCGCCCATTCGCCGAGCTCGGGGGCCACCTCGGTGAGCAGCACCCAGGCGTTCTTCTGGGCACGGCGGCGGCTGGTCGTCGGTGTCGGCACAGCCTTGGCCGCGATCAGCGCGGCGGCCGCCCGCAACGCCGCGACGTGCGCACAGGCATAGCGGGTGGGCACCTCGGTCGCGGTGATCGCTTCACGCAGGGACTCGGCGGCCCGCTCGAGGTAGGAGTGGGTGGTGGCGGGGAGGCAGTAGGGATTCATGTCGTCGCTCCTTCAGTCCGCGCAGCCGAGAAGCTGCCAGTTGCCGTCGGCCCATGAGAAGGCGAGGTCGAAGACTCCCCCGCCGGTCATGCCGTTGCCGGCCTCGACCCGCCACATCTCACGCTCGGCGAGCAGGTCGGCCCCGAGAGTGGCCAGGTCTCCCTCGGCACCGTCGTCGTCGCTGCCGATGACGGCGCGGACGCCGGCCGACTGCCACCACGGCCCGGTCTCCACCCAGTGCGCGACGACGTCGCGCACCTTCCACAACTTGCCTCGCCAGAGGAACTGCTCGGGAGCCTCCACCTGGCGGCCGGCCTGTCCCACCATTCCCCTACGGACTTCCACGGGGTCGTCGTACCGACGCATGTCCTGCTCCTTCCCCAGAGCTTTCGTGACGGTTTCGACCCCTGCTGATGTGTGCTTCTCGACCCCTCGTTCTCGACCCCTGGTGCCGCTGTGTGATCCCGGCGAAGGCGGGGGTCGAGGTCGCCTCCGCCGGGCTTGATCGAACATTTGTTCGAACAAGTCAAAGGTACACCCGGCCCCCGACAACGCGTCAACCTCTGTCCGAAACCGTGTGGAACTGGTTTCCGGAGACCCGCGTCGAGCGGCCTGGATCGAACCTACGACTGACCACCGACAGTCGGCTCAGACCGACCTGAACTCACGAGATTTCGCCGTCGGAAGGCCCGCGTCCGCCCGCTCCCCGGCCGGCGGCTTCACGACGCCGATGCGTCGAGCCACGCCCAGAGCCATGCCATTGCCGCCACGAGAAAGTGAACTGCTGCAAGGCTCACGTGGGACCGGCAACATTTGGGTGCATGCTTGCGACGTATCCACTGGCTTCGGGCACCTACTCAGACCACGTTCGCGCTCACGTCAGCGGGTGTGCTGATGGCCCGGGGAACCGACGGCGACCTGGCCACGTCTCATCCCCAGCTCCACCCCCGGCCTCAACCCCATATCCAAGGGGACACCATGCGCAGGAAAGCACTCGTCGCCACCACGCTGGCGGGCTGTGCTCTCACCTGGACCGCCGGCTGTGCCAGCGACTCCAAGCCTGAACTGACAGACGAAGACGCGACCACCGCCCTCTTAGATTCGATGGCCGGCGCCAGCGAGGGCACTGAGTCCCTCATCTACGCCGAGGACCTCACCGACTACCTGCCCGGCCAGGAGATCGTCATTGACGGGGCGGATCCCGTACCTGTGGCCGACGGGATCGTTCGGGGCTCCGTCGTTGACGTCCAGGTCACTGCAGCAGGCCGTCACGCCATGAACGGCGACGAGGAAGCTCCGGCCGATGAGCGAGTCGACGTCGACGCGGAGGATGCGGACTGGCGTGAACTCACGGCAACCGTGGCCGAGGCCGAGGCATGGGGGTCAGCAGTGCGCGACCGGGACGAGGTTCGGTTCATCATCACGATCTCACCAGACGCCGACCCGGCTGACTACATCCAGGGCCTCAAGGCAATGGACGATGCTCTCGTCATTCTCGATAGCCAGGGAAGCGTGGCATCCAACCCCGAGTCGTTCCGGCTGGCCGCCAACGAAACTGCGCTCGGCGAGGTGCATCCTGACGAAACGATCGCATTTCCGGCCACTGACCAAGGGTACGAAGAGTTCTTGGGCGGCATCCGAACCCTCGATGACCTCAGACGTGAGGCCTACGTGAAGCAACGCACCATCGTGGTCGAGCACTTCGTTGTGAAGAGCCGCTAGCAGCGCAACTTGCTGCTACTCACGAGGCGACATGTGGAAGCGCGACGAGTCGGACCCTGCGGGTGGGTCGGCATGCTGCCCGCCGCCGCGCGCGGATCACGGCATGATGTGCGCAGTTTGTGGTGACGCTCTTCCTGCATTCGAAGGTCAATGCCCTCGACCTCGGTCTACGCTCCGGTGATGCATGTCTCCGTGATGTCCGACGTCGCGCCAGGTGGTGACGGTCAAGGACCTCAGTTCTCCGACGTCGCTCGCGTTGGGCGTTACTTCGTACGCCGCTTCGTGGCACAGGCCCGCGCTTTCGACCAGCCCACCTTCCGGTCTGTGATCGCTGACCATCTCGAGGTCCCCACCGAGAACCTGCCCATCACCCGCGAGAGATGGCCTGCGTATGAGCATGTCAATGTGCAGGGCGCCCTGGACGTAGTCCTGGAAGAGCACGGAGACGCCGCCACCGTCGTCGGAGTCGCCGATCATCGGCACCGCGGACCGTTTGGCCTCGCGGATCTGCTGAGTGACAGCGACGGCTTCGGACGACACGGTCCACGCCCGGGAAACGTCACACGCATGAGCCTCCCCAGTGGACCCGCCGGGCAGACACGCGAGTGCCTGAGCATCGCTGTGGTGCTGTTCGAGGACGGCGGGGAACGGACCGCACTGCTTCTCCGGGGCCCGGACCCTGAGGACGGTTCGATGGAGGTGACCGTCGAGATCATCTCGACTGCCCCAACCCTCGGTGAGCAGCTAGGACACCGCTTGCGTGACCTGGCACTGAAGCACAACGTGTACCGCGGCCACGTGGTCTCCTTCGGTCACAGCATGTTCGGGGAGCGCGACTCACTCTTGCGGTTCCAGGAACGACCCACGATGTCGTCCGACGAACTCATCCTGCCTGCGGAGACCTTCGAGGACTTGCGACGTCAAGTCGTAGGAGTCGCACGCAACAGCGCACGGTTACGCGCGGCCGGGCAACACCTCAAGCGCGGATTGCTGCTCTATGGACCTCCGGGGGTCGGCAAGACACACTCGGTCCGCTACCTGGTCAGCGAACTGGTCGACACCACCGTGGTTGAGCTCACCGGCGAGTCCCTCCACGGAATCCGCGAGGCATGCTCGGTGGCGCGAGCCTTGCAACCGTCGATGATCGTGATCGAGGACGTCGACCTCATCGCTGAAGAGCGCAGCCGCTACGGCGGGGAGACCCCGCTGCTCTTCACCTTGCTCAACGAGATGGACGGCCTCGACGAAGACGCCGACGTCGTCTTCCTGCTCACCACCAATCGCGCCGACCTCCTTGAGCCCGCTCTGGCATCCCGGCCCGGTCGTGTCGATCAGGCGGTTCACATCGAGGTGCCCGACCGCGAGTCGCGTCGCCGACTCGTTGAGTTGTACCGCAGCACCCTTGACGTGGATCTGAGTCGCGTCGACGCCGTCCTTGATCGGACCGATGGCGTGACCGCATCCTTCCTGAAGGAACTCCTCCGACGCTCGGCGGTCGTGGCGGCCGACCGTGACGAGTCGATCGAGAATGCTCTCAAGGTGACCGCCGACGACCTCGATACTGCGCTGGACGAACTCCTGGACACCCGTAACCAGATGACACGCGCTGTGCTGGGGTACCGGAACGAGGAGACGTAACAGTGCGTTGTCACCGATCCTGCCCTCAAGAATGATGAGCACCGTTGGGCGCGACACGGGACCTTGGCCTCCACCGGATGACAATTTGCCGTTCGCCAGACAACCGCTCGATCGAAGCCTCACACTCGGGATACTCATCTGAAGGATCCGGGGACATGTCTTGGCTTCACGTCGCCTACTAAGTGCACTGTGAAGAGAGCCGCAGGCTTCGCTGCCAATGGGCTGGCGTTTGGCATCTGCCTGATTGCTACTGCCCTCCCTTGGCGAACTCCTTTTTTTGGTGTCGCCGGACCCGGCGGTCTCACATTGCTGGAACTCGGTATCGCGCTGGCAATGGCATTCCTAGGTTGGAGAACCCATCAACACAACAGCCTCCTGGGTTCGAGTTTGATCGCGGGAGCCTTCGGAGTAGCGACCACAACTGTCGTCTTCTACTCGCTATGGGTCTCTGTCCCTATTGGAGGCAACTGACCTGCGGTAAACACGAGCAGCGGTTGCAGTTCCTACACGACGTTGTGGAATCCACCCAGTGCTTCGGCGCCGAGGTGCCGGAGAAGCTGATTGCCTTCGGCAGCCGCAGGGGTGAGCAGGCGACCGCACATCGACAGGGTGCGCCCTGTCCGCGGCAGACTCGGGCGCATCTGGCAGAACGCAAGACCTCGCCTTGGTGATCGCGGCATGCTGATGTCCCAGAGATCAACGGAGGTGAAACCCGTGTTCGCACGAATCGCAGTCTGGGAGCCCATGCCAGACGATGATCGCCAGTGGGTGATCGACGCGGCCAAGACCGTCCCAGGAGTACTGAACGCCTACCACTTGGTCGACGAGGCGACTGGAAACGGCCTGTCGATCGCGTTCTTCCAGGACGACGTGGACGTTGCCGAGGTCAAGGCTGCAATTGCCATGAAGGCGCTTGAAATTCGGTGGAACGACGTTCCTCGCCCTGGCCCGTCATCCGAGTCGATCTACCAGGTTCTGCGCAGCGGCTAAGCCGCCCGCTGATCGGAAGGCCCGTGCACCATCAGCGGCATGTGCGGTCGCTTCTTTTGGAGGAGCTAGCCGGCCCGCGCTCCTAGGCGTCGTTACCGGGGGTTGACGTGTTGAGACGCGACGGCACGTGCTGCCGCAGGAACGCGATCTGGTCTGCAATGACGCGGTCAAAGTCGTCGCCGATGTAGATGTCGAAGTGTCCGGCGTCGTAGCGGCGGACCTCTCCCCTGGGTGCGTTGGCGGCGTGCCGCAGTGTGGCCGGTGCCGGGGCGACGGTGTCGCCGTCGCAGACGCAGAAGAGTGCTGGCTTGGTGAGGTCCTTGGCTCGCCGTCCGGGTCTGTCGAGTGGCACGGCGAGCCCGATGCGGGCCGGGACCTGGGACCTGTACTCGGCTTCGGTGAGGCCGGAGGCTTCGAGCAGTTCCAACACTCCTTCGGAGACGTCGTTTGCGCTCATCAGGCCGACTTCGCCGGCGCGGGCGGCGACCGGCACCCGCACGGGTTCGCGTCCGATCGCCGTTGCGAACAGGTCGCGGACCGCTGCGCCGGTCAGACGAGCAGCCACTTTCGGCGGGATCTTCATCAATGCCGCGAACCCGTCGGTGAAGGGGCATTGGGAGATCGACGCCGCGATGGAGGGGTCGGCGGCGGCGGTGACGATGGCGTGTCCGCCACCGAACGAGGTTCCCCAGGCCACCACGGAGTCGGGGTCGACCTCGGGCAGGGTGCGCGCGAACGCCACCGCAGACCGCCAGTCCTCCCGCTGCCGGGGGATGCTCAGCAGTTCCCGTGGTTCGCCACCGCTCTGCCCGAAGTGGCGGTAGTCGAACACCAGGCACGCGTACCCCTCGGCCTGGAAGCGCTCGGCGAACGCGGCCAGGCGCATCTCCTTGATGGCTCCCAGACCGTGTCCCATCACCAGGACGGGTGCTGGGGTCGCCTCAGTCGCACCCTCGGGTACGTACAGCCATGCGTGGCACCGATCTTCGCCGGACGGGAAGAACAGCTCTCGACGGTCACTCATGACAGCCTCCTCTTGATTGGCATACAAGAGATATTGCCGGCGCTCTTGAATGGCTGTCAAGATGAGGTGTGCCACGTATCCGCCACGACCAGACCAAAGAAGCCAAGCGCGACGAGATCGTCGCCGCGGCGAGTTCGTTGTTCGTCTCCGAGGGCTATGACGGCGCGTCGATGGGCAAGATCGCCGCCGCGGCCGGACTCACGCCGAACACCCTCTATTGGTACTTCGGCGAGAAGGATGAGCTGTTCGTTGCTGTCGCCGACCTGTACCTGGACCTGCTCCTCGAGCAGCACACAACCGTGGCCGAGCAACCCCTGGCGGAACAGTTCGCGTGGCTCGTCGACAACCTGCGGCCAGTGCGTCACCTGGTTGCCACCGTGCACGCCCGCGTGGCACGGTCGCCGCGGATCGCGGAGTGGCACTCCAGGTTCCATAGGAAGATGGAAGCCCTCTTCGAGGACCAGCTGACCATCGAGCTCTCGGAAACTCGACGCCTTGCCGAGGTAGCGGTCGTCACCTTCGCCATCGAAGGAGCCGTCACCCACGACCTCGACGCCAGCGCGACCGCGGACCTGTGCCACTCCCTCACCCAGCGACTCGCGGCGCTTTAGCTGGCCTCTAGTCCGCCGCTCGCTCATCGGCAAGACAGCGCGAAATGCGGCAGTTGCGGACGTTCGCGAGGCTACGCGTACGCCCGATTCCGGCCGGTAGCATCGACTCCGCACAGAGACCGGTGAGACTGTCGAGGTGATGCCCGCATGACCAACTACTTCATGGTGGGGACGATTCACGGTGGTTGGCACGGCGACGGAGCACGGGAGATGCTCGCCGACTGGATCGAAGCGGGCGAGTGGGTCTTGGGCTGGCACAACATGGAGTCGGACCCGAGCTACCAGAAGCAGGCCCCGAACCTCGACCTCATGGAGCACGGCGACGTGCTCGTCGCGAAGCAGATGAACAACGACTTCCGCACCATGCTCGTCAAAGCCATCGGTGTCGTGACCGAGCCTTCAACTGACGGCCACCGGGTCGGTGTGGATTGGGTGCGTGACCTTCGATCAGCGCCCGTCACGCTTCCGTCGTCGTACCGCCAGACCTTGACCAGGGTGTCCGACACACCTGCGTCGAGGACGCTCATCAGGGACCACATTCTCCCGCTGATTAGTTGAGGGCTAGCTTCCACCAGCCACCTCGCCGGCGTCGCGGTGTGCCTCTGACCGCCAGCGATGACTCAATGGCGGCGATCGAGTGCTCCCGGGAGCTGAGTCACGGCTCCGCGGCGGCGGCTCGGTGACCCTCTGCGGTAAGACGCTGGCGCTCTCTCATCGGCATGAGCGGACGCCTGCGAGCGGAGATCCTTGGTCGTCTGCTGCCCTGAACAATCTCGATCTGATGCTCTCGACTCTTGGCAGTGTCCTTGGCCTCGTCCACAGAGCCGTCGTTTCACTTCTGTCGAGGCACTTGCCCACGGATCGCGGCTGTAGCCGTGTACTACGCGTGGCGATGCCGGTGCTCCCAGAGCAACCGCCGAGCCTCCTTGGTATCCAACTTCTCCAGGCCCTTCTCGCTCCAGTACCGGATGGACTCGTCTGGGCTGGTCAGCGCGCCCGCGAACACGGAGAGCGCCTCGGGTGAGCGGGCGTCACCGAGCAACTCCAGGAGCCAGCAGCGCAAGCCGTGGTCGCTCTCGGCGGCGTAGGCGCCGCTGAGTTCCGCCACGTGATCGGCGGCGACGCGCCTGACCAACCCGAATCCGTCCTCCCGCACTTGTGCGGGACGCTTGCGCATCATCGCCAAGCCACGTGTGAAGTCGTTGACCACGAAGCGGAGTCTAAGTGCGATGCCGACGGCTGACACCGACAGTCGCGCAACAGGTGAGTACGTCGACTCATGCGCCCGACCCTCGGGACTACCTAGGCTCTTCGACCATGACCCTGTCCCGCCTCGGGCTGCTCGCCTCGGCCCTGTTGGTTCCCGTCCTCGTCGCCTGTGGCACCGCGACCGATGCCGATGACCCGGCGACCGGTGGCCCTACGGGGATGACCGACCGACCCTCCGGTCCGGTGACCTACGCAGCCGACATCACAGCCCTCACGCAGAGCGGGCCCGGAAGGGTCACGGTCACCCTCGACCTGCCTGCCGGGGCACCGGGATGTGCCCGGCACCCGAAGGCGACCGTCGAGGCCGAGAAGCACGCGGTCTTCCTGACCGCGACGTTCCAGTCGCTCGCCGCGACACTCGACTACGACGCCCATGCCTGCCCGAAGATGCAGCCCCATGAGCTGTCGGTCGACATCCCGGAGCTGGACGGCCGCACGCTGGTCACCGACAACTCCGTCGAATGGAAACCGGGCAACGGGCCGTCGTACGTGCGTTGCGACGACCAGGTCGGCTGCTACCCACCGAACGACCGTTGCGACCCCGCGTGGACAGGCACCCTGCTGCAGGGAGTCGAGATCCCGCCCGAACAGCAGGTCGACGTACTCGCGTGCGAGGGCAGCTGGATGGTGGCCGAGGTCGACGCCGTCATGACGGGATGCCAGTCCGTCGACGGCTCCACTCCTCCCGCGGGCTGCGTCGGGAAGGGCACGCACACCCGGTTCTTCGCCCACTTCACCGGGGAACGCTGGAACGCCGTCGCGACGGGCACCGCAGCTGGCTGCGCCGACGTCGCCTCCGTGCCGTCGTTCCCCCGGACACTGTGCCGGGCGCTGCCCGCCCGCTGAGTAGGGTCTCCGACATGGCAGAACACCCCTCCATCGAGAAGTTCCGCGCGGTCCTGGCCGAGAAGGGCGGCACCGGCGAGATCGTCGTACTCCCCGACTCGGTGCACACCGCGGCTCTGGCCGCCGAGGCGCTCGGCTGCGAGGTCGGCGCGATCGCGAACAGCCTGCTGTTCAACTCCGAGGGCAGCCCGGTGCTGATCCTGACCAGCGGCGCCCACCGGGTCGACACGACCAAGGTCGAGGCGACCACCGGTCCACTCAAGCGCGCCAAGCCCGACTTCGTCAGGCACCACACGGGGCAGGTGATCGGCGGGGTCTCCCCCATCGCCCACCCCGCGCCGGTGCCGACGTACATCGACCCCTGGCTTCGCAAGTACGACGTGGTGTGGGCCGCCGCGGGCCACCCGGCGGCGGTGTTCAGCACGACGTACGACGAGCTGGTCACGATGACCGGCGCAACCGAGATCGAGGTGGAGTGACAGTGGAGATCTGGATCAACCCGGCCTGCTCGAAGTGCCGTACGGCGGTGGGCGCGCTCGACGAGGCCGGCAGTGAATACACCCAGCGTCGCTACCTCGACGACCCGCCGACCGTCGCCGAGATCGAGGACGTGCTGACCAAGCTGGGCCTCGAGCCGTGGCACATCGCCCGCATGAACGAGCCGATCGCCAAGGAGCTCGAGCTCAAGAACGTGCCGAAGGACGACGCACACCGCGGCGACTGGGTGGCCGCGCTGGCCGCGCACCCCAAGCTGATCCAGCGCCCGATCATCACGCTGGACGACGGCACCGCCGTGGTCGCGCGCGACGACGAGACGCTTGCCCGGGTGCTGAAGAACTAGAGAAGGGGTGTGGGTCCGGCCTGCAGGCCGAACCCACACCCGTCACCGGACGACGGGGGTCAGGCGTCCGGTGAGACCAGGGTGGGCAGGAAGCGGTCGAACTGCTTGGCCAGCTTCGCCGAAGGCGTGATGCGGATCGGGTTGGTCAGGGCCTGCACCTTCTCGTAGCCCCACTTCGCCGCACGCATGCGCTGGTTCGGCGTCCCGTGGTGACCGTCGGAGTCGAAGCTGCAGTCGCCCACTTCGTACGACGCGCGCTGCGCCTCCAGGTACTTCTTGTGGCTGAACGCGAGGCCGCGCTCGTGCGAGGTCGAGAAGCTGCCGAACGAGTCGGCCATCAGCTCGGTACGCCGGGTGGCCTCCGGGCCGGTGAGGTCGGACTCGAAGAGGCCCTTCTCGTACTGCACATGGTGGCCGAACTCGTGCGACAGCACCGAGCGGCCACTGACCTGCGACATCCCGATCTCGTGCAGCGCGGTGAGCACGCCGTCGCCCATCACGATCTTGTCGGGCACGCCGTCGACCACCGGGTCGGGGTCGCCCTCGGCGGTGAAGGCGAACGCGTTGAGGGTGAAGATCGGGTGCTCGCCGCTGTCGAGGACGGGATTGGCACTGAGGATCTCCATGACCAGGTCGGCGAACTCCAGGGCCTCGTCGCCCTCTACGCCGAGCAGCAGGGTGGCCGCGCGGGCCACGCGGGCACGGTCCTTCAACATCTCGCCGTGCATCGCCAGCAGCTGGATGTCGAACGACTTGATGTCCCAGAAGTCCTGCAGCGTGCCGAAGTCGCGCGGCAGCACCTTGTTGTACTCACCGTGGGTGCCGAAGTACTGCTTGGTCGCGTCGGTCTCGTAGATCAGCGCGTCGTACGTCGGGAAGTCGAGCACGCCGAACAGGCTGAGCACCATCAGGTCGCCCTGGCCGATCTTCCCGACCTCGGCCGACACCCACTGGTTGAACGGGCTCTCGGTGCACTCGTAGTCGTCGGGGTTGATCACCCCGGAGATCGCGTCGGTCCACTGCGTGGCGTCGAGGCCCAGGTGGCGCAGGGCGCTGCTGCGGTGCTTCTGCCAGTCGGCCGGCAGCGTGGCGATCAGCTTCTCGAGCCGCGCCTCCCTCACCGCGTCACCCTTGACGGCGGCCCTGGCCTCGCCGAGGGTGACGCCTTCTGCGATCGAGTCCGGCGCGGAGACCAACGTGGACTGCGGAATCTCGTCCTTGTCGTCGGCGACGGCCTGCGGGCTGGCCGTCAGGACCAGGCAGAGCGACGCCGCCAACGAGGCGGTGACCGCAAGGCGCTTCTTCATGCTTCTCCCCATGTGTGTCGAGACGGCCGCATGCCCGGGAGTCGGAGGTGATCCGGATCGAACCGTCGTACTGCCGAGGAGTTTGGGTGCCAGCGCACCCGCTCCGGAAGGAGTTCCCGCTGGCGTGGTTCGGCACTGGCAGGTGTCGGCCACCGTCTCGAACCAGGCCCTTGCCTGCCGGCCGCGGCAGGGACAGGCTCCACTAGCCTCAGGGTCGTCCCCGACCCAGGAGGCTCCCCTCATGAGCACGTCACCCGCTGCACCCGCCCAGGAAAAGGGCCTGGCCCGGTTCGCCCAGAGAAGCGCCGCGTGGACGGAGAAGTGGTTCCCCGACGCCTACGTCTTCGCCCTCGCCGGGGTCGTGATCATCTGCGCCGCTGCGATGATCAACGGTGCCAGCCCCGCAAACGTGGCCCGCACGTTCGGTGACGGATTCTGGGACCTGACCGCGTTCACACTCCAGATGGCGATGGTCGTGCTCACCGGCTACATCGTGGCGTCCTCGCCGCCCGTCGCCCGGCTGATCGAACGAATCGCCACCGTGCCCAGGACGGCACGCGGGGCGGTCGCCTTCGTGGCGCTGCTCGCCTGCCTGGTCTCGATGCTGAACTGGGGACTGAGCATGGTCTTCGGCGGACTGCTCGCCCGCGCCATCGCACGGCGTACCGACCTGCGCGTCGACTACCGCGCACTCGGCGCCGCCGCGTACATGGGACTGGGCGCGGTCTGGGCCCTGGGCCTCTCGTCCTCGGCGGCGCAGCTGCAGGCAACGCCCGAGTCCCTGCCGCCCGAGCTGCTGGAGATCACCGGCGTGCTCGACTTCGGCGCGACCATCCTCACCTGGCAGTCGCTCACCCTGGCCGCCGTCCTCATCGCACTCACGGTCGCCGTCTCGTGGTTCTCCGCGCCCCAGGGCCAGGCCATCAGGACCGCCGAGGAGATGGGCGTCGACCTCGACGACACGGTGGCCGAGACCGAGGCCCGCACCCGCCCCGGCGAGTGGCTCGAGCACTCCCGCATCCTGCCGATCCTGATCGGCCTGCTGACGCTGGGCTGGCTGGTGCTCCAGTTCGTCGACCTGCCCGTGCTCACGGTGGTCAGCAGCCTCAACCGCTACCTCATGGTCTTCCTGGTGCTCGGCCTCGTCCTCCAGGGCACGCCACGCAAGTTCCTCGACGCGACCATGAAGGCCGTCCCCTCCACGGCCGGCGTGCTCGTGCAGTTCCCGTTGTACGCCGCGATGGCTGCCGTGCTCACCCGTGCCGAGGGGTTCGGCGGCGTCTCGGTCTCGGGCCACCTCGCCGAGCTCTTCACCGACATCGGCGGTGGCGGGGCGTTCGCCGTGGTGATCGCGCTCTACACCGCGCTGCTAGGACTCCTGGTCCCGTCGGGCGGCGGCAAGTGGCTCGTGGAGGCGCCGTACGTCATGCAGTCGGCGACCGACGTGCACATGAACCTCGGCTGGACGGTGCAGATCTACAACGCCGCCGAGGCACTCCCCAACCTGGTCAACCCGTTCTTCATGCTCCCACTGCTCGCGGTGCTCGGCCTGCGTGCTCGGGACCTGGTGGGGTTCACGTTCCTCCAGTTCCTCTTCCACCTGCCCGTGGTGCTGTTGCTGCTCTGGCTCCTCGGCATGACGTTCGAGTTCGTGCCACCGGTGGCCCCCTAGGAATATTCTCGGCCCCTCATGCGAACCTCGTCGGCCGCTCGTGACGTAGTCAGGGTGTCAACCTCTCCACACCGGAAGGCACCCCATGCGTCGTGACCGCCGGGAACGCGAGTTCACCGACTACTTCATCGCGCGCGGTCCCGCGTTGCGTCGTACGGCGTACCTCGTCGTGCGCGACTGGCACACCGCCGAGGACGTCACCCAGCTCGCGCTGGTCAACGTGTACGCCGCATGGTCGCGGATCCGCCCCGAGACCCGCGACGCCTATGCCCGCAAGGCTGTCGTCAACGAGTGCCTGTCGCACCTGCGGCGGCGCAAGCCCGAGTCGGTCGTCGACCAGTTGCCCGAGAAGGCTTCGGACGACCACTCGACGCCGCTCGACGTGGGCCACGCGCTCGGGCTGCTGCCCGACCGCCAGCGGGCGATCATCGCGCTGCGCTTCCTCGACGACCTGTCGGTCGCCGATGTGGCGCAGGCCCTCGGCGTTGCCGAGGGAACCGTGAAGTCACAGACCTCCCGGGCACTGGAGACGTTGCGCGCCCACCTTCCCGAACTCGCCCTGACCGAGGAGCTCCGATGACCGAGCACGACCTCCACACCCTCGTCCGCGACCATGTCAACAGCGACGAGCCGCCGTTCCAGCTCACTCCCGACGACACGATCACCCGCGGTCGCCGTACTCTCCGTCGCCGCCGGGCGATCACCGGCGGCGTCTGTGCCGCTGCCCTGGCCACGATCGGCGCGGTGACCGTGCCGCAGCTGATCGACTCGGGCAACGGGTCCTCCGGCAACAAGGTGGTCGCCGGCAGCCCGGACTACGACGCGAGCCAGATGCCGCGCATCATCGACGAGCACGCCCGGGTCGTGTTCGCGAAGACGACGCCCGGCCTGCCGGACGGCGTGCGCAGCGTCACCGACAGCCAGGGCACCGCGCTGCCGGAGAAGTTCTGGGACAAGGCCTCCCAGATGACCGTCGACTACACCATGGCCGGCCGCGAGTTCCGGATCAGCCTGCTGCACGCGCGCAGTGAGGCCGAGGGCGACCGCGACACCTACTGCCAGGCCGAGCTCGCCAGTGACTACTCCGTCGCCTGCGAGACGTTCGACGTCGACGGGCGCACGGTGATCAGCCAGACGATGGCCCTGCGACGGATCGGCGACGGGTGGGCGGTCGTGCCGAACAAGAAGCTCGCGACCTTCGACCCCGACAAGCTGTGGTTCTCGCACATGGTCGAGGACGTCCGCTCCGAGACGCTGGTGGTGACGGCCACCGAGGTCGTCAAGGCATCCTCCGTCGAGGCGGCCGACTGGAACGCGCCGATCGACGACCTCACCTCGCTGGTCACTGACCCGGAGCTCGACATCCCCGCGCCGCCCACCGACAAGGACGGCTGCGTGTGGTCCCTCCCGATCACCGGCACGTCGAACGGCGTGGACCAGGCCGGGTGCATGGCGCAGGCCGACGCAGTCGAGGGGCCGTAGTTCCCGACTCGACGCCCGTACGTCCGAGTGGCCGCGCGTGCCACCCCGGAGTACGGGCGCGAATACCCGGCGTCAGGCTCCGGGGCCACTAGAGTCCGTCTCGTGGAATCACTCGCGCTGGTGTTCTCGAATGGCTGGGCCAGTGGCATCAACAGCTACCTGGTGGTGCTGGTGCTCGGCATCTCGGAGCGACTCGGGGCCGACGGGATCCCCCATGTGCTGGGTCGCTGGGAAGTGCTCGGCATCGCCGGATTCATGTATGCGATGGAGTTCGTGGCCGACAAGATCCCGCTCATCGACTCCACCTGGGACACCATCTCGACCGGCATCCGGCCGACCGTCGGCGCCGTGCTCGGCGTCCTGGTCGCCGGCGAGGCCGACTCCCTCAACGGTGCGGTCGCGGCCGTCGTCGGTGGCGGCAGCGCCCTGGCCTCGCACCTGGTGAAGATGGGCGGCCGGATGGCGATCAACTCCTCCCCCGAGCCGGTCACCAACATCGCCGCCAGCGTCGGAGAGGACTTCGCGGTGCTGGGCGTGGTGTGGTTCGCGATCGAGAACCCCGAAGCCGCCGCGATCATCGCCGCAGTGTTCCTCGTGCTGGGACTGGTGATGCTCTACTTCGTGGCCAGGCTGATCCGGAAGTTCTGGCGACGCTGGAAGGGTCGGGAGCCCCGGCCGCCGGCGTACGCCTGACCGGTTCTGCTCGACATCCTCATTGCGCGCCAGCACGACCGCACTCCGCCGCGAAACCGATCGGCCACGCCCTTGGCGCACGGTTGTAATCTTGATTACATGATTACAGACGAGAACAGGGAGCGGGTCCGCGGCTGGTTCGCCGGCCGCCTCCCCGACGAGTGGCAGGCCGAGCCTGCCCGCACCACGATCGACCGCGAGGAGATCACGGTCGTTCTCACGATCCCCGACATCGAGACCACGTCCGGCGACGACGCACCTTCGGAGGCCGAGGCCGCCGAGGCGCGCGCCGGCCGAGCCGCCGGGTTCCGCGAGGACACCCGCAAGGCACGGATGAAGATTGCCCGCGAGGCCGAGCACCGCTTCGAGCGCAAGGTCGCGTGGGGCGTCCGCGTCGGCGAGCACGAGGAGCTGTGGACCCACGTCGCGGTCCCGGTGATGACCCGGTTGCGGCAGCCCCAGCGCCTGGTCCTCGACACCCTCGTCGACTCCGGCGTGGCCCGCTCACGCGCCGACGCCCTGGCCTGGTGCGTCCGCCTGGTCGGGCAGCACGAGCAGGACTGGCTCGAGGAGCTGCGCGGCGCCATGGCGAAGGTCGCCGACGTGCGCACCCAGGGACCGACTGCCTGAGGGTCGCGACGCCTCCACCACTGGACGAGATGTTCCAAGGGGTGCCGGATCAGCTCGCGGGGCATCCGCGCCCGATCCGGCAAGGCGGATGAGCGAAGGCGGGACGGAGTCCTGTCGAGTCGAGGACAACGCCGCCGGTCGGGATGCGGGGCACCGTGAGCCCGGCACGTCCCCTTGGAATGTCTCGTCTAGGGTCGGCACATGGCGCGCGTCGTGGTGATCGGTGGAGGCTTCGCAGGCATGGCCTCGGCCGCTCGGCTGGCCAAGCTCGGTCACGAGGTGACCCTCGTGGAGCAGATGTCGCAGCTCGGGGGCGCGATGGGCGTCGTCGAGAAGGACGGCTTCACCTGGGACGCAGGCCCGTCGGCAACCTTGCTGCCGGCCGTCGTACGCGACCTGTTCCGCAAGACCGGCCGCCCGCTCGAGCGCGAGGTCGACCTCGTGCAGCAGCCGATCATCCGGACCCACCACTTCGAGGACGACACCACCGTCGCACTCCCCGGCAGTTCGCGGGCCGCGCAGATCGAGGCCCTCGATGGTCTCGGGGCCGGCCTCGGCGACCAGTGGGCTGCGTACGTCGAGGGGTTCGCCGACGACTGGGAGATGATCCGCCGCGACTTCCTCGAGCGGCCGTGGATCCCCGAGATCGCCGCCAAGGAGACCACGTCGCGCATCTTCACCCGCGACATGCTGGCCAAGCGGTTGAAGAAGTCGTTCAAGGACGACCGGCTCCGTCTGCTCGCCGCGCACCCCTTCGTCTTCGAGGGCCACGACGCCCGCGACGTGCCGGCCTGGATGGGCATGGTGTCGTACGTCGAGCAGCGGTTCGGCGCCTGGACGATCGACGGCGGACTCGGCCGCCTGTCCGGCGTACTCGCCCAACGCCTCGCCACCCGCAAGGTGACCGTGCTGCTCGACACCGCGGTCACCGACATCGTCGTGCGCGAGGGACGCGCGGTCGCGGTGTCCACGAGCGCCGGCGAGATCGACGCCGACGTGGTGGTCTGCGCCTCCGACCCGCGTCGCCTGCCCACAATGGCCGAGCGGGTACGCCGCACCATGCCGGCCATCCCGCCGGTCGTGTGCCACCTCGGGCTCACCGGCGACGTGCCGGACCTGCCGCCCGAGTCCGTCTTCCACGGCGACCCGATGATCGTCGTGCGCACCGGCGGCACCGCCCCCGACGGCGGCAAGGCGGTGACGCTCTTCGGACGCGGACTCCTCGCCGAGGACATCGTGCTCGGGCTGGTGCGCAAGGGCATCAACCTGCGGCCGTACGTCGAGGTGCGGGTCGACCGCTCACCGCGCACCCAGGTGGAACAGTGGGGCGGGTCGCCGATGGGCGTGCTCTGGCAGGGCCGCGGCACCTTGAAGGAACGTCTCTCCACCACCACGCCGGTGCCCGGGGTGTACGCCGCGGGCGCGCACGCCAACCCTGGTGCGGGCATACCGTTCGTCGGGCTCTCCGCCGCCCTGGTCGCCCAGGAGGTCGGACCGGCCTGACCTCGTGCGGGACGTCCTGCGGTGCGGCACCCCCGGCGACCAGAACGCAGGACATTGTGCGGGACGTCCTGCGGTGCGGCGGCCCCGGCGACCAGAACGCAGGACGTCAGTCGAGTTCGAGCTGCCAGGAGACCTGGAGGGTGACGCCGATCGAGGCCTCCCCCGGCGCGAACGCCAGGTCGGCCTTGGCGGCGCGCAGTCCGGCCACCGGGCCCGGGAAGCCACCGCCTTCGGTCACGGACACGACCGGCCCGAGACGGGCACCGACCAGCTCGGCTACGTGAGTCGCCCGTGCCACCGCGTCGGCGTACGCCAGCTCGCGGGCCGCGGTCACGGCCGCCGCCTGGTCGGCGACCTCGAGCGAGACGCCCTCGACCAGGAGGCGGTCACCTGCGGCCTCGACCAGCGCCTCGAGCAGGGCGCTCGCGGACTCGAGGTCGGCGCACCCGATCTCGAGCGCGTGGCGGGCCTCGAACCCGGACTGGCGTCCCTCGTTGTCGTGGGCCGGCCAGACGTTGAGGTCACGCGAGGCGATGCGGCGCTGCTCGGTGAAGTCCGCAGCACGTGCGGTCACCACGGCCACCCCGTCGGCCACGGCTCGGAACGCCGCCGCGACCGTGCCTGCACGTTGCGCAATCGCCACGCGGACCACGGCGCTGTCGGGCACGGCGGTGGCGGTGCCCTGCCCGGTGACGGTGACTGTGCGATCCATGCGACGACAGTACTGGCCGCTGGTGATGCGCGGCTTCGAGACGCTGCAGGCTGCTCAGACGGTGATGCGCAGGCCTTCGAAGATCTCGCGGGTCGCCTTGGAGCGGTTGAGCGTGTAGAAGTGCAGCCCCGGGGCGCCTCCGTCGAGCATCGCCTCGCACAGCTCGGTGGCGATGCGGATGCCCTCGGCACGCAGCCCGGCCGGGTCCTCCTCGAAGGGGCGCAAACGGTCGACGACCTCGGTCGGCAGCTCTCGACGGGAGAGCTCGACCATGCGTCGCATCGAGTTGATGTTCAGGATCGGCATGACACCGGGGATGATCGGGATCTCCACGCCGGTGGCCCGGGCCCGCTCGACGAGCCCGAAGTAGTCGGCCGCGCGCAACACCATCTCGGTGACCGCGAACTCGGCACCGGCGTCCTGCTTGGCGCGCAGCACCGCCACGTCGTCATCGAGGCTGGCCGCGTCGACGTGACCCTCGGGGAACGCCGCGACACCGACGCTCACGTCGGCGATCTCCTTGATCACGCCGATCAGCTCGGAGGCGTAGTTGACGCCGCCTTCGGTGGCCTCCCACGCGGTGCCGGGGCCGCCCGGCGGGTCGCCGCGCAGCGCGAGCACGTTGCGCACTCCGCTCTCGGTCAGCGACTTCAGCACCTCGCGGATCTCGTCGACGGTGTGGCCGACGCAGGTGAGGTGGGCCATCGGGACCATCGAGGTCTCGCGGGCAATGCGTGCGGTGATCGCCACGGTGGTGTCGCGCGTCGTACCGCCGGCGCCGTACGTCACCGACACGAAGGTCGGCCGGTAGGGCTCGAGCTCGCGGATCGCCTGCCACAGTTGCGCTTCGCCGGCTTCGTCCTTCGGCGGGAAGAACTCGAACGAGAACGACCGCTCACCCTCACGGATGAGTTGCCCGATGCCACGCGGCGATTGCTGGTCCATGGCGGAAGTCTAGGTTCCACCTGTGCGCTGGGTGGCCGCCGTCCACCCAGCAGAACCCGATGACTAGTCTCATGGCGTGACTGCGGATCCCCTCGACCCTGCGGCCTTCAGGGCCGGCCTCCAGGCCGTGATCGACGACTTCCTCGCCGAACAGGCGATCCGACTGGCGCCCCTCGGCGACGATGCCGCGCGGCTGCTTGCCGAGGCCCGCCTCGCGGTCGCCGGAGGCAAGCGGTTCCGCGCCGCGTTCTGCTACTGGGGCTACCGCGCGGTGGCCACGCCGAACGCCGACGAGGAACGCTCACTGCTGCGTGCCTGCGCCGCGCTCGAACTGCTGCACGCCAGCGCGCTCGTGCACGACGACTTCATGGACGCCTCCGACACCCGCCGCGGACGCCCAGCCACGCACCGGGCCTTCGAGGCCGAGCACGGCAGGGCCGGTTGGACCGGCGACCCCGAGCAGTACGGCGCTGCCGCCGCGATCCTGCTCGGCGACCTGCTGCTGACCTGGGCCGACGAGCTGTTGCGGCGCTGCGGACTGCCGCTCGAGAAGGTCTCCCCCGCCCTCGACGTCTTCGACATCTGCCGCTCCGAGGTCGTGGCCGGCCAGTTCCTCGACGTCTCGGTGCAGGCCCGCGGCCGCGCCGACGTCGACACGGCCATGACGGTGTTGCGCTACAAGTCGGCGAAATACTCCATCGAGCGCCCGCTGCACGTCGGTGCGGCGCTGGCCGGTGGTTCTGACGACGTGCTCTCCGAGCTGACCGGCTTCGGCCTCCCGCTCGGTGAGGCGTTCCAGCTGCGCGACGACCAGCTCGGCGTCTTCGGTGACCCCGAGGTCACCGGCAAGCCTGCGGGCGACGACCTGGTCGAGGGGAAGCGCACCGTTCTCGTCGCCCTGGCTCTCGACGGGGTGCCTGCCGAACGCGCCGCCGTACTCGACGAGGCCTTGGGCACGGCGCTCTCGCCCGCCCAGGTCGAGGACCTGCGCGCGCTGATCATCGAGTCCGGCGCCGACCAGCAGGTCGAGGCGATGATCGACGAGCTGTCGCGCCTCTCACTCGAGGCGCTCGAGAAGGCCGACCTGCTCGACGAGGCGAAGGCCGCCCTGCGTGACCTGTCGTCGGCGGTCACGCAGCGCGCGCACTAGTCGCCGCGAGGCGATCGGCGCACGATGGTTTCGAGACGGGCGCAGAACGCCCTCCCCAACCACCGAGAGACACCGGGCGCAGAACGCCCTGCTCAACCAGCAGAGGGACACCGCGAGAGCTAGTCGAGCGACGCGATGTCTGCCGGCAGCTCGGGGCCGTCGCCGCGCAGCAGGACGACGAACTTCCCAGGCGCCTGCGCACGTTCGGTGAGTACGTCGAGCGTGATGTCGAAGGCCGTGGAGTCCGCGCGGGCCAGGGTGCTCCAGCCGTCCCAGAGCAACACCACGTCGCGGTCGAGATCGGCCAGGCAGTCGGCCAGCGCGTCGAAATTGCGGCCGTAGTAGTCGGGGAAGGCCAGGGACTCCCCCAGCGCGATGAGCACCTCGGCCTTCGTGGTGGCGACCCAGCCGTCGACGTGCCCGAACTGCCAGCCGGCGTGCTCGACCGCGTGCCTGACGTCGTCGACCTCGAAGCCCGCGTGCCAGGTGAACACCCCGGTCGCGTGGTGACCGGCGAGAATTCCTGCCAAGCCACTCATGAGTGCAGTCCGCTCATCGGTCGATCCTCTCGAACGAGTCGTAGTGGTCGGCGGTCCAGAAGAACTCGTCGTCGTCACCGGTGACGATGCGCCTGGCGCCGCGGTCGTCCTCACCGGGCGTCGGCACGGTGTACTCGTGGTAGTAGCCCTGTTGCTGCTGCGGCAGGATCCGTTCGCGGTTCTCGAACACGACACCGTCACGGTCGTAGGGGTAGGGACCGCCGTCGTCGATCAGGTCCAGCGTCTGCTGCGCCTCGGCGGGCAGGTCGCTCGCGCTGATCCAGTGCAGGCCCGACTCGGGGTCAACCTCCGACGAGGTGCCCGAGCCGTTGTCGGCCCCGCTGCTGTCGGCCCGCGGGGTGCTGCGCGGCGAGCTCGACGTCTGGGAGTCGCGGCCGGTCGTCGTACCGCCGTCGTTGTCGGTGTCGCTCGAACCCTGCTGCGACCACCACCACAGCCCGGCGACCACGACGAACGCGATCAGGCTGAGAATCTGCCGTTGGGACCTGCTCAGCCGCACGGGTCTACCTCTCAGAGGGCGATGGCCTGGGCGCGGCGCTTGACCTCGGAGCCGCGGTTCTCACGAAGGGCGTCGATCGGGCGCCCGGGCAGGTCTGCGTCGGTGTAGATCCACTCGATGCACTCGCGGTCGTCCCAGCCGCCGTCGTGGAACATCGTGAGCAGGCCGGGCAGGCCCTTGACGACCTCGCCCTCCTGCACGAAGGCGGCGGGCACCTGCTGGCCGGCACCCGGCGTGGGTACGGCGGCGGCGAGCTCGTGCTCGCGGATCATCGTGCGGACCTTGTTGACGCTGACACCGAGGGCTGTGGCGGTCTCCGACCAGTCCAGCCAGGCGTCGACGAGGGTGTCCAGCTCAGGTCCGGAAGCGGCGGCGTCGTTCATTCCGCCAACTCTTCCATCCCGGGTGGGTTGACGGAAATCCCTTCCGCGATTTCGACCCACCAGTCACACCTGTCACTTGAGTAACTTGGATACCTGCGGTTACCGTCGTGTGGCTGCCCGACCGCCACCCACGGGGCACTCGGAGCTCCGGGCACCGGGCAGCTCGACGAAGGGACCAGTCGTCATGACCTTCCCCACCCCCGCCCGAAGTCGCCTGCGACCCACGTTCCGTTCCCCCGTCCGCACCTCCCGTCATCCCCTGCGCTGGCTCTGCCGCCTGACCGCCGGAGCCGTCACCGCCGGACTCGTCGCGACCGCCGCCCCCGCGCTGGCCGACGACGACCTTCCGGCCGGCCGCAAGGTCGTGAGCCACACGGTGCGCTCCGGCGACACCGCCACCGAGCTCGCGGTGAAGTACCACGCCTGGACCGCCGAGCTGATCTCGCTCAACGACCTCGGACCCTCCGCCGCACTGCAGGTCGGTGACCGCATCCGGATCCCCGTCGTACTCGCTGCCCTGCCCAAGGGCGAGCGGCCCAAGGCGGGCAAGTCCACCTCCGGCACCCACGAGACGAAGCACGCGAAGAAGGCCGGGAAGCCCGCCAGGGCCACTCCCCGGAAGAGCACCGCGAGGCCCGCGCATCCCAGCCGCGCGAAGGTGCGCGACATCATCGAGCGCACCGCCCGCAACCACGGCGTCGACCCGCACCTCGCGCTGGCCGTCTCCTGGCAGGAGTCGGGCTGGCAGATGCACCACGTCTCGAGCGCGGACGCGATCGGCGCCATGCAGGTCCTCCCCGACACCGGCGAGTGGATGTCGCTCTACGCCGGGCGCCCGCTCAAGCTGCGCCACACCCACGACAACGTGCTGGCCGGCGTACTCCTGCTCGACCTTCTCGACGACATGACGAAGACCCGGCGGCAGCAGGTCGGGGCCTACTACCAGGGCCTCGGAGCGGTCCGCGAGCACGGGCTGTACGGCGAGACCAAGGCGTACGTCGACAACGTGCAGGCCATCCAGCGACGCCTCGAGAAGTCCGGCAACCCCTGACATCGCCACGCCGGAATGAGCGGTGGCGGGGCGGATCACGCCGGGTTCCGTAGGATTGGGTGCGGCGGATCCTTCCCCATCCAGCCGTGCACGGAGGTCGAGCAGTGGAGCCACGCAACGAACGGGACCTCAGCGACCCGTTGATCGGGCGACTCCTCGACAACCGCTACCGCGTCGGGCCGCGCATCGCCAGCGGCGGCATGGCCTCGGTCTACGAGGCCCACGACGACCGCCTCGACCGCACCGTCGCGCTGAAGGTGATGCACCCCGGCATGGGCGACGACGAGGACTTCGCGGCACGGTTCGTCCGCGAGGCCAGGCACGCCGCCAAGCTCTCGCACCCCCACGTCGTCGGCGTCTACGACCAGGGCCGCGACCACGGCACGATCTACCTGGCCATGGAGTACGTCCCGGGCCACACCCTGCGAGACGTGATCCGCAAGGAAGCGCCGATGGCTCCGCGCAAGGCGCTTGCGCTGATCGAGCCGGTGCTCTCCGCACTCAGCGCCGCGCACCAGGCGCAGCTGATCCACCGCGACATCAAGCCCGAGAACGTGCTGATCTCCGACGACGGCCGGGTGAAGGTCGCCGACTTCGGCCTGGCCAAGGCGATCAGCGCCGACACGCAGCACACGGCGACCGGCGGGGTGCTGATCGGGACCGTCTCCTACCTCGCCCCCGAGCTCGTCGTCGACGGCCGGGCCGACACCCGCGCCGACGTCTACGCAGCCGGGGTCGTGCTCTACGAGCTGCTCACCGGCCGCAAGCCGCACGAGGGCGAGTCGCCGATCCAGGTCGCCTACAAGCACGTGCACGAGGACGTCCCTCCACCGTCGCGCAGCGTGCCCGGCATCCCGGCGTACGTCGACGCGCTGGTGGCCCGCGCCACCGCACGCGATCGCTCGCACCGGCCAGCGGACGCCCGGGTGCTGCTGCACCAGGTGCACCGGGTGGCCCAGGCGCTGGCCGAGGGCGTCGTCGACGACCCGGAGCTGGTCGCCGACCTCGCACCTCCGTCGGCGCGCGCGCTCGAGGAGGACCAGTTCCGCGAGGACACCGCCCAGGACCCGCTGGAGCAGGCCGGTCCGAGCGCCACCGACACCCAGATCCGGCCGGCGCAAGCCGTCGAGCAGTTCCCGATGACCAGCCACATCGACCGCGACGAGGTGATGGCCGCTCAAGCCGGCGGCCAGCCCCCCATCGCACGACCGGCCGACCCGTCCGGCGTACCGCCGTGGAACGAGGGCGAGCGGGATGACGACGGAGACCGACCGCGCCGGCGACGCGGTCCACTGCTGCTGGTGCTCGCCCTGGTCGCCGCACTGGTCATCGGCGGAGGCGCGTACTGGTTCGGCGTCGCCCGCTACACGACGGCGCCCGGGGTGCTCGAGCTCACCGCCGCCGAGGCTCAGCAGAAGATCGAGAAGGCTGGCCTGGAGTACGCCGAGGGCGACCCCGAATACTCCGAGAGCGTCGCCAAGGGCGCGGTGATCAGCACCGACCCCGGCCCCGGCGACCGGGTGCTCGACGACGGCACGGTCACGGTCGTGCTGTCGCTGGGCAAGGAGCGGTACGACGTCCCGAAGGTGCGCGGCAGGTCCGAGGACGACGCCCAGGCGGCGATCCAGGACGCGCATCTCGAGTTCGGCCGGTCGATCCCGCGCTACCACCCGACCATCCCCGCGGGCCAGGCGATCAGCAGCAACCCGAAGCCGGGAACCTCCCAGAAGCCCGGCGCAACCGTCGACATCTACCTCAGCCAGGGACCGCGGCCGATCAAGCTGATCGACTGGACCGGCAAGGACGCCGACAAGGCCGAGGCCTGGTTCTCGAAGAGGGACCTGAAGGTCGACCGGTCCGAGGAGTTCGATGACGACGTGCCCGAGGGCAACGTCATCTCGCAGAGCCCCGGCACCGGCGAGCTCTTCAAGGACGACACGGTCGAGCTGAAGGTCTCCAAGGGACCCGAGCTGATCGAGGTCCCTCGCGTGGTCGGCATGGGCCAGGACGCGGCCCGCGACACCCTCGAGGACGCCGGGTTCAAGGTCAACGTCGAGCACCACGAGAACTACATCGGCCTGGGCTACGTGCTGAGCACCTCGCCCGGCCGCGGCGAGATGGTCCCCAGGGGCAGCACGGTCACCATCACCATCGTCTGACGCCCTGGTGGTTTCGAGACGGTTGCTGCGCAACCTCCTCAACCAGCGTGGTGGGCCCACGGATAGCCTTGGCCGCATGTCTGACGCCGCGCTTCGCAATCCCGTCGGTTCCCATGTCGCGGTCGGCAAGGGCCTCGCCGCGGGAGCCCTGACCGATGCCCGTGAGCTCGGCTACGAGACGCTCCAGGTCTTCGTCGGCAACCCGCGGGGTTGGGCCGCCAGCGCCGGCAATCCGGCACAGGACAAGGCGTTCCGGGAGGCATGCGCCGAGAGCGGCACGCGCTCGTTCATCCACGCTCCCTACCTGGTGAACCTCGGCTCGCCGACGTCCGCGACGTACGAGAAGTCGGTGGCCACCGTGGCCCACAACCTGAAGCGGGCCGCCGAGATCGGCGCCGAGGGCGTCGTGGTGCACACAGGTTCGTTCGTCGACCCGACCGAGAGCAGCGACAAGTACGACGCGGCGATGCGCCAGGTCCGCGAGGGCCTGCTCCCGCTGCTCGAGGCGATCGAGGACGACGACGCCCCGTGGCTGCTGCTGGAGCCGACCGCCGGCCAGGGCCGCTCCCTGTGTGCCGGCGTCGAGGACCTCCAGCCCTACCTCGCCGCACTCGACTTCCACCCCAAGGCCGGCATCTGCCTCGACACCTGCCACGTCTTCGCGGCCGGGGCACCGCTCGACGAAGAGGGTGGTACGGCGGCCACCGTCGACCGCATCGTCGAGATCGGTGGGCCCGGCCGACTCCGCCTGATCCACGCCAACGACTCCATGGACGTGCGCGGAGCCTTCAAGGACCGCCACCAGAACATCGGCGCCGGACACATCGGCGAGGACTCCTTCCGCGACCTGTTCGCGCACCCCGCCACCTCCGGCGTGCCGTTCATCCTGGAGACCCCCGGCTCCCGCGACCCGGGCAACCCCGACGCAGACCTGCTCAAGAAGCTGCGCGAGCAGGCCCGCGCCGGGGACGGGGCGTGAACGAGACCCGAACCGCCCGGCTGGCCACCGTCGTCCTGCTGGCGATGACGGCCATGTGGGGCTCGACGTTCTTCCTGATCAAGGACCTCTCGGAGCGGATCAGTGCCCTCGACTTCCTGGCGGTGCGCTTCCCGATCGCCACGGTCGCACTGTTGCTGATCTTCCCCAAGGCGCTCGGCCGCCTCTCCGCGCAGTCACGCCGGCAGGCCGTCGTCCTCGGTGTGCTCTATGCCGGCGCACAGGTGCTGCAGACCGTCGGGCTGGCCCACACCGCCGCGTCGGTCTCCGGCTTCATCACCGGGCTGTACGTCGTGTGCACGCCGTTGCTGGCCGCCGTACTGCTTCGCACCCGCATCGGGAAGCTGACCTGGGTGGCGGTCGCGATGGCGATCGGCGGCATCGCCCTGCTGACCCTGCAGCCCGGCGGGCTCGCCTTCGGGTACGGCGAGGGCATCACGTTGATCGCGGCCCTGATCTACGCGCTGCACATCGTGGGGCTCGGTGCCTGGTCGAACGCCGACGAGGCGATGGGCATGGCGATCGTGCAGCTCGCGGTGATCTCGGTGGTCTGCTTCCTCGGCGCGGTGCCGAACGGGATCACCCTGCCGGACAACGGCCGTGACTGGCTCAGCATCGTCTACATGGCGCTCGGCGCGGGCGCCTTCGCGATGGCCGGCCAGACCTGGGCGCAGGCCCACCTGCCTCCCACGCGCAGCGCGATCATCATGAGCATGGAGCCGGTCTTTGCCGCGGTCTTCGCGGTGCTGGCCGGCGGCGAGCACCTCACCGCGCGACTTCTCTCCGGCGGGCTGCTGGTCTTCGCGGCGATGCTGGTGGTGGAGCTGATGCCGCGCCGCAAGATCGAGGCCGAGGTCACCCACATCGCCGTCTGACCCCCGTTACCGAACAGTCCGCACGTTTCGGTGCCCCAGAACCTGCTGACTGTTCGGTGGCTGCAGGGGCCGGCAGGGTCGTCGCGGCCTCGACAGCCCGGTGCCCGAAGAGGACCATGGGAGTCACGAGGAGGTCATCATGACTGGACACGTGATCCACCTGAACACGGAGGTCGAGGCCGATCCGGACACGGTGTGGCAAGTGCTCACCGACCTGGTCCACGCCGACCACATCCTCCGCAGCGTCGACTCGGTCGAACTGACCAGCGACGGCCCGTACGCCGCTGGCACCACGTGGCGCGAGAAGCGGACGATGTTCGGCCACCACGGCGTAGAGGAGCTGGAGGTCACCGTGGCCGAGGCGCCACACCGCACGATCCACGAGACGAGGCTGGGCCACGACCGGATCCGCACCGCCTATTCGCTGCAGTCGCACACCGGCGAGCGCACCAAGCTGCTGCTGACCGCCAACATCGACATCGGCGAGCGCAACCGGGCCGAGTCCCTGATGTGGAACATCTGGGGCGGCTTCAGCTTCGACGCGACCCGGCGGATGCTCACCCACGACCTGGAGGACATCAAGGCCGAGGCCGAGCAGCGCATCGGCGGCAGGTCACGACTCGGTTCCGCATCCTGAATACTCCCTGACGGCACCGGGGCCCGCCACTAGTCTCAGTTCATGGTTGTCGTCATGTCCCCCGACGCCACCGACGAAGACATCGCGCGGGTCGTCTCGCGGGTCGAAGGCGTCGGTGGCGAGGCCTTCGTGTCCAAGGGTGTCGTGCGCACCATCATCGGCCTGGTCGGCGACATCGAGTCGTTCCACCACCTCAACCTGCGCACCCTCCGGGGTGTCGCCGACGTGCACCGCATCTCCGACCCCTACAAGCTGGTCAGCCGGCAGCACCACGCCGAACGCTCGACCGTCTGGGTGGGCCCCGAGGGCAGGCGTGTCCCGATCGGCCCCGACTCGTTCACGTTCCTGGCCGGCCCCTGCGCCGTCGAGTCCGCCGAGCAGACCGTCGAGGCGGCCCGCATGGCCCAGTCCGCCGGCGCCACGATCCTGCGGGGCGGTGCGTTCAAGCCGCGCACCTCGCCGTACGCCTTCCAGGGCCTGGGCGTGGCCGGCCTCGAGATCCTCGCCGGTGTGCGAGAAGCGACCGGCATGCCGGTGGTGACCGAGGTGGTCGACGCCCGCGATGTCCCCGTGGTCGCGGAGTACGCCGACATGCTGCAGATCGGCACCCGCAACGCCGCGAACTTCGGACTCCTCCAGGCGGTCGGCGAGGCCGGCAAGCCGGTGCTCCTCAAGCGCGGCATGAACGCGACCATCGAGGAGTGGCTGATGGCCGCCGAGTACGTCGCCCAGCGCGGCAACCTCGACATCGTGCTGTGCGAGCGCGGCATCCGGACGTTCGAGCCGTCGACCCGCAACACCCTCGACATCTCCGCCGTCCCGGTGGTGCAGGCCACCAGTCACCTGCCGATCATCATCGACCCGTCCCACGCCGCCGGGCGCAAGGACCTCGTCGTACCCCTCGCCCGGGCCGGCATCGCGGTCGGCGCCGACGGCGTGATCGTCGACGTCCACCCGAAACCCGAGGTCGCGCTCTGTGACGGTCCGCAGGCCCTGCTGGGCAACGACCTGCGCGAGCTGGCCCAGGCCGTGCGCAAGCTGCCGAAGGTCGTCGGCCGGGTCGACGCCGGCACGATGATTCGCTGACGCTGCCCGACGGATTTCGCCCGGTCGGATAGAACGAGGGTGTCCCCACGTCCCGTGACCCGGTCACGTCGAGGCGTCGCACGCTCGCCCCAGGAGATCCCTTGCCAGCCCCCACCCTGCTCACCGTCACCACCTCCGAGCAGCTGACCCCGCACCTGGTGCGGGTCCACTTCACCGGCGACCTGGCCAACTTCGCCGAGAGCACCGACACCGACCGCTACGTGAAGCTGGTCTTCCGCAAGCCCGGCGTCGTCTACCCCGAACCCTTCGACATGCAGGTGGTCCGGTCGATGCCGGCCGAGGACCAGCCCGTCGTCCGCACTTACACGGTCCGCACCCTCGACGTACCGGCCGGAACGCTGTCCATCGACTTCGTCGTGCACGGCACCGAGGGTGTGGCCGGTCCGTGGGCAGCCGCAGCATCCGCGGGCGATGAGCTGCTCGCCAACGGACCGGGGGGCGGTTACGCACCCCGGGCCGACGTCGACTGGCACCTGCTGGTCGCCGACGAGGCCGGCCTGCCGGCCGTGGCGGCAGCGCTCGACGCGCTGGCGCCCGACGCCGTGGCCCGGGTCCTGGTCGAGGTCGCCGCCGAGGACGACGTCATCGAGCTCGGTGAGGGTGAGAACGTCGAGGTGACGTGGGTGCTCCGTGGCGCGCCGTCCCACGACGTACCCGACGAGCGTGCCGGCACGGCGGCACCCCTGGTCGAGGCGGTCCGCGACCTCGAATGGCTGCCCGGGACGGTGCAGGCCTTCGTGCACGGAGAGGCCGCCGCCGTCATGCACGGCCTCCGCCCGCTGCTCCTCAACGAGCGCGGAATTCCCAGGGCAGACGTCTCGATCTCCGGCTACTGGCGCCGCGGTCGCACCGAGGAGGGCTTCCGCGAGTGGAAGTCCGAGTTGGCCCGACAAGAGGCCTGAGCGGCGTCCTCGGTTAGGATTCTCGGCGCGACAGTCCGAGGGAGAGACATGAATTTCTGCAAGAACTGCGGCGCGGGCCTCGGCCCGGGCCGCTTCTGCACGAATTGTGGCGCGCCTGTCGCCCCGTCACCGGCGGCCGGCGGACACGGCGACGAGTCCCCTGCAGAGAAGACGTCGGTGCGCCTGCCCGCCGTACAACCCGATGCCGCGACCGGCTCGCGCTTCCCGTTGTACTCGACGCCTCCGCCTCCTCCGCAGGCCCCGTCTCCCCCGCCGCTGTTCGCCGACGAGGTGCCGACGCGTTCGCCCGAGCAGAACGCCACCCGGATCCGCGACGACGAGACCCCAGCGGTGCAGCCCTTCGCCGACCGGGCGTACACCGACCAGACGTTCGCTCCTGACTGGCAACCGCCCGCCGAGCCTGCCGACGCGGGTGGCAGCCACCGCTCCGGGACCGACCGCCGCAAACGCTCACCGTTGGTCTGGATGGTGCCGCTGTTGCTGGCCATGGTGATCGCGGCCGGCATCGGTGTCTGGCTCGGCACCCGCGGCGACGACTCGACCGACACGAGCGGCAACGACGACTCGTCGCAGGCCGCCACTGACGGCGGTTCCCCCTCGGCTCCCGAGAGCACGGACCCCTCCCCGACGATTCCGCCGCCCGAGGACGCCGACGCGGTCGACCTCGGCGCCGGAGCGACCGCCTCCGGCCCCAAGCCGCGCCGTCCCGGCACCGACGTCAATGGCAAACGGGTCGCCTACCCCCTGACGAACATGTTCGACGGCTCGCCCACCACGGCGTACCGCATCGCCGGGGACGCCTCCGGCCGAACCGTCACCTTCTCGTTGCCCGAGGAGGCGACGATCAAGGAGGTCGGCATGATCAACGGCTACGCCAAGTTGGACCCCGGCGCCAACTGGTACGACCGCAACCGCAAGATCACCAAGGTGGAGTGGCTCTTCGACGACGGCACCACCGTCGAGCAGACGCTGCGCGACACCACGGACATGCAGGTGATGCGCATCGACGACGCCGTCACCGGCACGATCCGCATGCGCATCGTGTCCGTGAGCGGCCACAAGGGTCCGCCGCTGTGGGACGTCACGGCGATCAGCGAGGTCGTGCTGCGGGGCAGCACCGACTGACTCCTGCTCCTGGTTGTTTGAATCCCGCGGATCCGGGTATCGCGGACGCGACGACAGCGCCTGCGCGCGCCCGCACCCGGGGACCATTAGGGTGCTGTCACTGAACAGTTGTCGCGAGAGACACAACGATCGGAGTCATCACCATGAGCCAGTGCCCGCAATGCGGTACGGCGACGACGGTGGGCCAGCCCTTCTGCGGTGCGTGTGGGGCAACCCTCGCACCGGCCGCTGAGGCGCCCACCCCTGACGAGGGCCAGACCCAGATCAGGGGCCAGGAGCCGACCGCACAGTTCCCGGCTCAGCAGCCGCCGCCCCAGCAGCCCCAGCAGCAGCAGTGGAGCCAGCCTCAGCAGCCGCCCGCCCCTCAGGGCCAGCAGTACGGCGCCCCACAGCAGCCGCAGTACGGCGCACCCCAGGGCCAGCAGCAGTACGGCGCCCCACAGCAGCCGCAGTACGGCGCACCCCAGGGCCAGCAGTACGGCGCCCCGCAGCAGCCGCAGTACGGTGCTCCCCAGGGTCAGCAGCCCGGGCAGCAGTGGGGTCAGCCGCAGTACGGCGGCCCCCAGGGTGGCGGCAACGGTGTGAACTTCGACTTCAGCAAGCTGCTCGTCGGCAACTGGGCCGGCATGGCCATGGTGGCCGGTGCGGCCCTTGGCGTCGCGTTCGTGATCTCCCTGATCCTGGCGTTCACGACTGCCGACAAGCTCGATGTGGCCAGCGCCATTGGCGCCACCTTCCTGCTGACCGGTGCCACGTTCGGCGCCGACCTGATCCAGGACGACGGCGACGCCACCACGTCATTGGGCCAGTACCCCTTGCTCGCCACGCTCCTCGCCCTGGGTGCGGCGGTCTATCTCTTCCGCCGTTCGACGGCCAACTACACCAGCGTGAAGGAAGCCCTGATCGACGCCGTTCGTGCGGCGCTGATCCTTGCCGTCTTCAGCACGGTGCTGGCCATCGTGATGAAGATCTGGGAGCCCAAGCTCAAGGGCTACGAGAGCTCCGGCGGCGAGAGCGAGGACTTCGACTTCCTCGGCGCGCCCGTGGGCCTCGCGAACGGCAAGTTCACGTTGTCCATCGGCGGGTCGATCTTTCTGCCGCTGATCATCCTCGCGCTGGTCCTGGCCCTGACCTGCCTGGTCCGCCGCGACTGGTTGGGCGACAAGGTGCTGGCCAAGGTGCACGACTTCGTGGCCGCGCCGATCATCGGCTTCACCACCCTGATCCTGGCCACCATCCCGGCCGGGCTCCTCTACATGGTGGCGATCATCGCCGGCGAGAAGGATGCCCGCGGGTTCGCGCCCGCAATGGGCCTGCTCGGCAACCTGCCCGGCATCGGCCTGCACATGATCGGCCTCGGCTCACTGTCGAAGCTCGGCTTCCATTCCTCGTCCAGCGACGACGACATCGCCGACCAGCTCGAGGAAGCCATCGACGACGCCGGCGGCGCTCCCGCCTGGGTCGGCGACTTCGCCGGCGACCACGGCGCCATCTTCTGGGTCGCGCTTCTGGTCGGCATCCCGGCCCTCGCCGCCGCGGTGTGGATGGTCATCAAGCGCTCGACCGGAACCGCCAACCCGCTCTACAACGTGGGCGTCTACATCGGTTCGATGCTGATCGTCGTTCCGCTGCTCGTCCGCCTCTCGAACGTTCACGTGACCAGCGAGTTCGACAGCGAGAACTACACGATCGCCGGCGGGCTCTCCGGCGGCACCACCCTGTTGCTCTTCATGGTCTTCTCCCTGGTGGCGGCAGCCGTGATCCTCGTGGTGACGGGCAAGCTCGACGTCAACGCGCTGAAGGCGAAGGCGTCGAACTTCCAGAGCCAACCCGGTCAGCAGCCGGGCCAGCAGCAGTGGGGCACCCAGCCGCCTCCGCAGCAGTACGGCCAGCCCGGTCAGCAGCAGTGGAGCCAGCCGCAGCCTCCTCAGGGCCAGCCTCCTCAGGGCCAGCCTCCGCAGGGGCAGCCCCCTCAGCAGGACCAGTGGGGTCAGCAGCAGCCGCCGTACGGCCAGCAGCCGCCGCAGAACCCGCAGGGTGGCTGGCAGCCGCCCCAGCAGTAGGTCTGCATTGCACTCCGACAGCCGTCGGTCCGGATTCCGGATCGACGGCTGTCGTCGTTTCACGCTTGATCGCGCACAAGGATGCGATCTGCAGTCACCTGGTGCCTGTGAATCGCATTCTTGTCGATGTTCAGAGTCGTGTGAGCACGAGTGCTGCGCGCTCGGCGTCCTGGCGGCTCACGTCGAGATGGGTGACCAGGCGCACGGCCGTGGGCCCGACTGCCGAGATGCGTACACCGGACTCCCCCGCTGCGGCCACGAACGCCGCGGCGTCTTCACGGTCGACCACCACGATGTTGGTGTGCACGGTGGCCGGGTCGACGCCGAGCGCCTCGGCGAGCAACCTGGCGTTGTCGTGGTCCTCGGCCAGTCGCTCGACGTGGTGGTCCAGCGCGTGGATACCGGCCGCGGCCAGGATGCCGACCTGGCGCATGCCGCCTCCCATGCGCTTGCGCCACACCCGGCTCTCCTCGATCGCCGCGGCGTTGCCCACCACCAGCGACCCGACCGGCGCGCCCAGTCCCTTGGAGAGACAGACGGCCAGCACGTCGGCGACCTGCCCGTAGTCGCGCAGTGGGACACCGGTCGCGACGTGCGCGTTCCAGATCCGGGCGCCGTCGAGGTGGATGCGGACGTCGACCGAGTCGGCGTACGCCCGAAGCGCCTGCAGGTCCTCGATCGGCACGACCGTGCCGCCGGCGAAGTTGTGGGTGTTCTCGACGGCGATCGCGGCAGTGGGCACGAAGAACGGACCCATGTCGGGTGCGAAGAGCTCCTTGATCGCGGGCAGGTCGACGCCTCCGAGCGGGTGGCTCCAGGTGCGCATCGTGATGCCGGTGTACGCCGCGTGGGCACCGAGCTCGGCGCGGGCGATGTGGGCCCGTGCGTCGCACAGCACCTCCTGCCCGACACCGGCGACAGTGCGTACGGCGAGCACGTTGGCCATCGACCCGGTGGGGGTGAAGAGCGCCGCCTCATGACCGAAGAGGTCGGCGACCCGTTCCTCCAGCTCACGCACGGTGGGGTCCTCGCCGTACACGTCGTCGCCCACCTCGGCGTCGGCCATCGCCGCCCGCATCGCCGCCGTGGGGCGGGTCAGGGTGTCACTGCGCAGGTCGACGACGTCACTCATGCGGCCATCCTGCCGCAACGTCCTGCGTACCGGTCGCCAGGGCAACCCCGACGCAGGACGTCCCGAACAACGTCCTGCACACCGGTCGCCGGGGCAACCCCGACGCAGGACGTCCCGCCCCGGGTTCCCGAGCAGGCTCCCCGGCGGCCCGGCGAGCGGAAGTCAGGCCTTGCGCAGCATCTCGGCGACGAGGAAGGACAGCTCGAGCGACTGCACCCGGTTCAGGCGCGGGTCGCACACCGACTCGTAGCGGTTGCCGAGGTCGATCTCGGCAAGCTCCTCGCCACCGCCGACGCACTCGGTCACGTCGTCACCCGTGAGCTCGACGTGGACGCCGCCGGGCCAGGTGCCGAGGGAGCGGTGGACGTCGAAGAATCCCTGCACCTCCTCGATGACATCGTCGAAGGCGCGGGTCTTGTAGCCAGAGGACGCCTCGAAGGTGTTGCCGTGCATCGGGTCGCAGACCCAGGCCACGTTGACGCCGGCAGCGGTGACCTTCTCGACCAGGCTGGGCAGTCCGTCACGGATCTTGCCGGCGCCGAAGCGGGTGATGAACGTGAGTCGGCCGGCCTCGTTGGTGGGGTTGAGCTTGGCGGCCAGGGCCAGCGCGTCATCCGCGGTCGAGGTGGGCCCGAGCTTGACGCCGATCGGGTTCTGGATGCGGCTCAGCAGCTCGACGTGGGCGCCGTCGAGCTGGCGGGTGCGCTCGCCGATCCACACGAAGTGACTCGACACGTCGTAGGGCAGCTCGGTGCGCGAGTCGATACGGGTCATCGCGTGTTCGTACTCCAGCACCAACGCTTCGTGGCTGGAGTGGAAGTCGACCCGGTGGAACTCGTCGGGGTCGGCGCCGATCGCCTTCATGAACGTCAGCGCGCGCTCGATCTCGCCGGCCATCAGCTCGTAGCGCTGGGCGTGGGGCGACTCGCGGACGAAGTCGTTGTTCCAGGTGTGCACCTGCCGCAGGTCGGCGTACCCACCGTTGACGAAGGCACGGATCAGGTTCAGCGTGGCGGCCGAGGCGTTGTAGACGTCGACGAGCCGCTGCGGGTCCGGCGTACGGGCCTCGGGGGTGAAGTCGAAGCCGTTCACCGCGTCGCCGCGGTACGCCGGCAAGGTCACGTCACCGCGGGTCTCCGTGTCCGAGGAGCGCGGCTTGGCGTACTGACCGGCGAGGCGACCGAGCTTCACCACGGGCACTGAGCCCGCGTAGGTGAGCACCACCGCCATCTGCAGGAGCACCCGCAGCTTGTTCTTCACGTTGTCGGCCGTGACCCCGGCGAACGTCTCCGCGCAGTCACCGCCCTGGAGCAGGAACGCCTCGCCCCGGCTGACCGCGGCCAGCTTGGTCTTCAACTCGTCGCACTCGCCGGCGAAGACCAACGGCGGGAAGTGACGCAGCCGCGCGACAGCGGCGTCGACCGCTTCGGAGTCGGGGTACGTCGGCTGCTGGGCGGCACCCTGGGCGTGCAGGGCGGCGAGGTCGGGAATCACGGTTCAAGACTACGACGTGGGTGACCCTCGACCGCATCCGCTCCGGACTACTCCCCCGTGAACTCGACTTCCTTGCCCCTGCGGGTGACGGCCCACGTGAGTGCCCAGAGCACGACACCGAGCCCGATCAGGATCGCGGCGATCTGGTACTGGTCCATCTGCTTCTCGGTGCGCGCCCACGGCCCGACGAGATAGGCACACGTGATCGCACCGATGTAGGGCATCACCGTCGGAGTGCGGAAATGGGGGCGATCGACCACGTCCTTGCGCAGCACGATCAGCGCGATGTTGACCACGGTGAAGACCGCGAGCAACAGGAGGGCGGTCGTGCCGCCCAGCAGCGACACGGTGTTCGCCCCGGCCTCACTGCCGCTCTCGATCACCACGTAGGTGATCAGGCCGAGCGCGATCAAGGTGGTGAAGAGGATCGAGACGTACGGCGTGCGGCGGACCTTGTGCACGCGTCCGAGCGGCTTGGGCAGGACGCCCTGGTTGGCCATGCCGTAGAGCAGTCGGCTGGCCATCAGCATGTTGATCAGTGCCGAGTTGGCGACCGCGAACATGCCGATGAACGGGAAGATCCGGTCGAACGGGACGTCGGGCGCGCCCGCGGCGACGACCTGGGTGAGGGCGCTGCCCTTGTCTGCGTTGGTCAGGTCGCCGACGGGGACCAGTGCCACCGCGGTGATCGCGACCAGCACGTAGATCAGCCCGGTGATGCCGAGCCCGGTGAGCATCATCTTCGGGAAGTCACGCTCCGGGTTCTTGCACTCCTCGGCCATGTTCACCGAGTCCTCGAAGCCGACCATCGCGAAGAACGCCAACGCGGTGCCGGTCGAGATGGTGATGAACATCGACTTGTCCTCGGGTGACTCGAACACGACGGTACGTGAGAAGTCGGCATCACCCTGCGTGACGGCGTACAACCCGACGAAGATGATCAGCAGCAGGCCGGAGACCTCGACCATCGTGAGCACCACATTGGTCATCACGCTCTCGCTGACCCCGCGGAAGTTGACCGCGGCGATCAGGACCATGAAGCCGAGGGCGATCAGCAGGATCGGCGTGCTGCCGGCTTCGTAGCCGAGCTCGAACCCGTCGCTGAGGAACCCTGCGAACGCGTTGGCCGCGGTGGATGCCGACGTGATGCCGGAGCACATCACCGTGAAGGCCACGATGAAGGTGATGAAGTGGATGCCGAACGCCTTGTGCGTGTAGAGCGCGGCTCCGGCAGCCTGGGGGTACTTCGTGACCAGCTCGAGGTAGGAGAAGGCGGTGATCGTGGCGACGATGAAGGCGGCCAGGAACGGCGCCCAGGCGGCGCCACCGACCTGGCCGGCGACGTCGCCGGTCAGCGCGTAGACACCGGTGCCGAGGATGTCTCCGACGATGAAGAGCAGCAGGAGCCTGGGTCCGATCGCCCGGTGGAGCTCCGTGGCCTCGTCACCGGGTGAGACCTCGGACATTTCGTCGGGCGTCGTACTCATGAAGACCTCCACTGGCGGGTTCACGACTCCGGACGAGCCGCGGTCGGCAAGGCGACCTCGATCTGACCCTGTTCACTCTGGCCCGACGGTGCAACTTTGGCAACAACCCTCGCCCTTCCCGGGGTACGTCGTTCCGCCGCCCGGTCGCACGCAGAACGGCGCCGCCCTCCCGTCAGGGATGGACGGCGCCGTTGCTGTGCAGGGTCAGCGGACCTCGCAGTCGGTCGGACTGTCGCAGGGCCGGATCGGGTGGTCCTCGATGACCTTGCCTGCGGCGTCGTAGGTGACCACCTTGGCCAGGGTGCCGGTGATGTCGGCCCAGAACATCGTCTCTCCCGGGACCAGCGCATCGGACGAGACCTGTGCATCGGTGCGGGTGCCGTCGGTCGCGACGTACTCGACCCGCGCCACGTCGGTGCCGTCCGCGCCACCGACCCACAGCGTCGTCGGGCTGCCGGTGGAGTAGTTGTCGGAGCTGAACATCTCCAGCTGCGAGCCGGGCTTCAGGAAGTCGTCCGTGCCCATGCCCCACATGTAGTAGCGGTGGGCGCCGTCGTCGGCGATCAGGGCGGGGTCGCAGGGACCGTCGACCGGCTTGTCGGCGTTCCAGTCCCAGGCCCGCATGCAGGCGAGCTCGACGCTGCCGCCGTCGACCAGGATGCCCATCTCGGTGGATCCGACCGGGTAGCTTCCGTCCTCGCCGGCGAGCTCGCCCTGCTCGATCTCCTCGACGCCCCGATAGAGCCAGTCGGGGAACGAGTCAGCGGCGTACCTGGTCACACCCGTGTAGTAGTGGCTGCCCATCGTGATCGGGTCGCCCACGAAGCGCTCCGGTCCGAGCGCCTGTTCCTCGCCCGGGCCAGGTGCCGTGCCGGGACCCGGCACCACGACCTGGCTCGGGGAGACCTGCACCGCGCCGGGGATCTCGTCCAGCGCGCGCTGGGCGATCGGGCGCAGCTGGTCGGCCTGTGCATCGTTGGCGACCTGGTCGTCGGCAGGCCGGTCCTGGTCGGCGCCGGGCATGCCGTTCACCGCGGCGGCGGTGAGTACGGCGACCGCGAGTGCGCCCCCGAGCCCGACGGCAAGGCGGCGCCCGGTGCGACGTCGTCGCCCCAGTGCGTGGATGGTGTCGAGGTCGGGGCGGCCGAGCAGTTCACTCCGCGGCGTCGCCAGTCCCTGTTCCAGGTGTTCGATCTCGTTGGTCATCGGTTTCTCCCCGTGGTGATGGTGTCCGTCGTTGCTTCCGTGGCGGTCGCACGGAGCTTGGCCAGGGCACGCGACAACGTGCTCTTGACCGTGCCGGGTGCGATGCCGAGCTCGGCAGCCGCAGCCGCCTCGGACAGGTCGAAGTAGTGCCGGAGCAGGAGCACCCGACGTTCCTTCTCGGTGAGGGTCGCCAGCAACCGCACCAGCTCGTCGCGGTCGCCGAGCGGGTCACCGGTCTCGGGCTCCGGTCGGTCACCGAGATGCTCGTCGCCGACCTCGTGCACCCGCCGCCGTCGCAGGCGGTCGATGTTGAGGTTCACCAGCACCCTGCGGGTGTAGGCCATCGCGTCCTCGTGGCGCACCTTGCGCCATGAGGAGTAGGTGCGCACCAGAGCAGTCTGTGCAAGGTCCTCGGCGAGGTGGTGGTCACTGGTCAGCAGGTACGCCGCCCAGCGCAGTCGCGGCCACGCCGCCACCGCGAACTCGTCGAACTCATGGTCCTGGTCAGACCCGCGCATCCGGTCCCCCTTCTTCCCTGTCGTCACCCCTGATTACGGATCCGGAGGCTGTGGGGTTCTGTGCGGGGCCAGGAAAGATCGGCTCAGCCGAAGAAGACCTGCGCCTCGGCGTACTCCTCGGGGCTGACCAGCTTGAGCTCGCCGGTCGCCTCGGCCAACGGGATGCGCACGATCCTGGTGCCACGCAGCGCCATCATCGTGCCGAAGTCACCCTCCGCCACGGCGTCTGCGGCCTGCAGGCCCAGCCTGGTGGCCAACCAGCGGTCGAAGGCGGTCGGTGTGCCACCGCGTTGGATGTGGCCCAGCACCACGGAACGCGCCTCCTTGCCGGTGCGCTCCTCGATCTGGCGGGCCAGTCGGTCGCCGATGCCACCGAGACGCACGTGCCCGAACGCATCGAGGTCGGCCTCCTGCAGCGACGCATCGCCCTCACGTGGCGTGGCTCCCTCGGAGACCACGATGATCGGTGCGTACTCGCTCTCGAACCGGCGCTCCACCAACCGGCAGACCTCGGCGATGTCGTAGGGCTGCTCGGGGATCAGCACGATGCTGGCGCCACCGGCCAACCCGGAGTGCAGCGCGATCCAGCCGGCATGACGTCCCATCACCTCGACCACCAGCACGCGGTGGTGTGACTCCGCGGTGGTGTGCAGCCGGTCGATGGCCTCGGTGGCGATGTTGACCGCGGTGTCGAAGCCGAACGTGAAGTCGGTGCCGGAGAGGTCGTTGTCGATCGTCTTGGGCACGCCGACCACGTCGACGCCCAAGCCGGCCAACTGCGTGGCCACGCCGAGGGTGTCCTCTCCGCCGATCGCCACCAGGGCGTCGATCCCGTCACGGGCGAGGTTCTCACGGATCCGTTCGACACCGCCCTCGATCGCGAACGGGTTCGTCCGCGAGGAGCCCAGGATCGTGCCGCCGCGCGGCAGGATCCCGCGGCACTGCTCGATGCCGAGCGGCATCGTGTGTCCCTCGAGCGGGCCCTTCCATCCGTCGCGGTAGCCGACGAAGTCGAACCCGTGAACCGTGATGCCCTTGCGCACGACGGCCCGGATCACCGCGTTCAGGCCTGGACAGTCGCCACCACCGGTGAGCACTCCGACTCGCATGTCCCCCACCCTTGCATCGTTCGGTCAGATCAACCAGAGCAACCAGCCGATCGCGAACCCCGCGGCGATCCCGGCCACGAGCGCCACTACCAGCATCAGGTAGCCACCGACCACCGTGCGGTCCGTGGGCAGTCGATCGGTGCGCCAGCGCGGGTCCCGGGCCGACGTCTCCACCTGTGCGTTCGTCACCCGCATGTCGAGTACGCCGACCTCGCGCAGGTCGGGGTGCAGTGCCACGAGTGCGGAGGTGCCCTTCGACAGCGAGACCGGGCTCAGCGTGGCCACGCGTCGCGGCGGACCGTCCGGTGGGAGCACGGTGAACGCGACGCTGTACGCCGCAGCGCCTCGCCCTTCCTCGGCACCGAGGGCCAGCGGGGGGTTCTTCTTCCAACGGCGTTCGCGCACGACACGCGCCGGGGCGATCGGTGCGGTGGTCGTACCGGAGATGATCTCGCGACTCCCGCGCTCGACCTCGGCGTGGAGTCGACGGGCGGCACGACCCGGCACCCACGCCACGAACACGCCCCACCCGACCATCCACAGGAGGCTGACGCCGGCGATGACCACCAACCGGTTCACGTCGGGGTCCGAGGAGTCCATGCCCGCAATGGCGCCCCACAGCATGCCGAGCGGCACCAGCTGTCCGAAGATGGTGGCGCGGGTGAAGGTCGACAGGTCGTTCAACATGCCGGCATTCTCTCCCGACCGCGACGTCCCAACCCTCGACGCGGCTAGGGTCTGGTCCATGACCTTCTCGATCGTGGCCCGGTCCGACGACGGCGAGTCGTGGGGAGTCGCCGTGGCGTCGAAGTTCCTCGCCGTGGGCAACGCCGTACCGGCGGCCGTCGCGGGCATCGGAGCCATCGCCACCCAGGCCAACGCCAACGTCTCCTACAAGGGCCTGGCCCTGGCCCATCTCGACGAGGGCGCCACCGCCTCGGTCGCCCTCCAGCGACTGCTCGAGGAGGACCCCGACCGCGACCACCGCCAGGTCGGCATCGTCGACGTCGACGGCGGCGCGGCCTCCCACACCGGACCGGCCTGCTTCGACTGGGCCGGCGGGCTGACCGGCGAGGGCTACGCGATCCAGGGCAACATCCTCACCGGGCCCGAGGTGGTCGAGGCGATCGAGGCTGCCTGGCTGGCGGGCACAGACCGGCCCTTCGCGGACCGGCTGCTCGCCGCCCTGCGCGCCGGGGACGAGGCCGGCGGCGACCGCCGCGGCCGGCAGTCGGCGGCCCTGCTCGTCGTGCGCGAGGAGGCCGGGTACGGCGGCCACGACGACGTCGCGGTCGACCTTCGCGTGGACGACCACACCGCTCCGGTCACCGAGCTGGCCCGCCTGCTCGAGCTGAACGACCTCTTCCTCACCGCGACCAGCGAGGAGGACAAGGTGGAGGTCACGCCCGAGCTCGATGCCGAGATCACTGCACTGGTGCGGGCTCTGGGCCACGACGACCTTCTCGAGTGGGCCGGCACCGAGAACTACGAGATGCGCGTGGCGCCCAGTGGGTCGTGGATAGACCAGCGGGTGCTGGCCATCCTGCGTGCCACCGAGGACCCCGCATGAACACCCCATCCGAATGCTCACTGCGTTCCGCTTCGAACGGGGACCCCGCATGAGCATCCTCGCCATCGATGCGGGCACCACCGGTGTCACCGCACTCGTGGTCACGCCCGAGGGCACCATCGCCTCCCGCGGCTACCAGGAGTTCGGTCAGCACTTCCCCCGTCCCGGTTGGGTGGAGCACGTGCCCGAGGAGATCTGGCAGGCCACCCTCGAGGCCACACGCACGGCGATCGCGGGCTACGACGGAGAGCTCAGCGGCATCGGCATCACCAACCAGCGCGAGACGATCATGCTGTGGGACCGCGAGACCCTCGGCTCTCCGCGGCGCGCGATCGTCTGGCAGGACCGGCGTACGGCCGACATCTGCACGCGGTTGCGCGACGCCGGCCACGAGGAGCGGGTCACCGAGCTGACCGGGCTGCGCCTCGACCCCTACTTCTCCGGCACCAAGTTGATGTGGCTCGCCGAGAACGAGCCGAACACCTGGGCCCTGGTCACCTCGGGGCGCTACGCGATCGGCACCGTCGACTCCTACCTGATCGCCCGCATGACGCGCGGCACCTGGCACGTCACCGACGTCTCGAACGCGTCACGCACCCTGCTCTTCGACCTGACCACCGGCGACTGGTCAGACGAGCTGTGCCAGCTGTTCGGAGTGCCCCGTGAGGCGCTGCCCGACCTCGTGCCCAACTGGGGCGAAGTCGCGGTGACCGATCCCAAGACGTTCTGCGGGCTCTCGCTGCCGATCGCCGGCATCGCCGGGGACCAGCAGTCGGCCCTGTTCGGCCAGACCTGCTTCGATCCCGGCGACTCGAAGTGCACCTACGGCACCGGTTCGTTCATCCTCACCAACACCGGCACCGAGCTGGTCCGCAGCGACGCGGGGCTCTTGACCACGGCGGCCTGGCGCGCGCCGTCCGGGGAGCTCACCTACGCCCTCGAGGGGGCGATCTTCGTGACCGGCGCGGCCGTGCAGTGGTTGCGCGACGGACTCCAGATCGTCGGCACGGCCGCGGAGACCGCGGCCATCGCGGCGAGCGTGCCCGACTCCGAGGGTGTCGTGTTCGTGCCGGCTCTGACCGGGCTCGGGGCACCTCACTGGGACCCACTGGCCCGCGGCCTCATCATCGGCCTGACCCGCGGCACCACGCGCGGCCACATCGTGCGGGCCACCCTCGAGGCGATCGCCTTCGAGGTGCGCGACGTGCTCGAGACCATGCCGTCGCTGGCCTCACTCAAGGTCGACGGCGGCGCCTCGGCCAACGACCTTCTCTGCCAGGTGCAGGCCGACCAGATCGGCCTACCGGTCGAGCGCCCGAAGATCGTCGACACCACTGCCCTGGGGGCGGCCTTCCTGGCCGGGCTCGGCACCGGCGTCTGGGAGAGCACCGACGACCTGCGCGAGACCTGGCTGCTCGACCGCAGCTTCTCCCCCACCGACGGCGTACGCGAGAAGGCAGACGCCGCCCACGCGAAGTGGATCGACGCGGTCAACCGGTCGAGGAACTGGGCCGACGCCTGACAGTGGTCGAGGAGCGAGTGTCTCGAACCCGCCTCAGCGTTCGAGACGTTCGACCTTCGCGGCCGCACGCTGCCGGGCCAGGTCGGCCTCGCGTACGTCGTCGCGCGCCGACTCCACCACCTGCTGCGCATCGCCCAGCTGGTCGTCGATCTGGTCCTGCTCCTCCTCGTGCTCGGCGAGCCGGCGACGAAGCTCGTCGATCTCGGCCTGCATCTGGAGGCTGCGCGCCTCGAGCTCGGCCACCTCGTCGGCGGCCGCGGTCAGTGCCTCGTTCGCGGCGTCTGCCTCACGCTCGGCCTCGGCGAGCTGCTGCCGTGCCGAGTCCAGCCGCTTCGCCTGCTCGTCCGGGTCGGGCACGATGTGCAGCTCCGGCGGGTGCGACGCCGGAGCCTCGATCTGGCTCGGCGCGAAACCGGCGGCGTCGGGCACGGCGACGTACGCCGCCGCGTCGACGGCCTCGATGCCCGTGGAGGTCATGGCGTTGACCAGCAGCCCCGTGCGCACCGCAGCGCCGGCGGCCTCGTCGACCATGGCCGCAGTGAGCGTGGCCTCCACCTGGTCGGCCACCGAACCGGTGACCTTCTGGCCGTGCTCGACGGCCAATGCCCTTGCCTGCTGGGTGATCGCGGAGGTCAGCTGGCGGCGCTGCCGCGTGAGCGCGCGCAGCTCACTCGCGTCGAGCGAGGCCTGCGCCTCGCGCAGGGCGGCCCCCACCACCAGCACCTGGTCGACCTGGTCGGGGTCGCGGCGAACCAGCAGGTTGACCACCCACGCCGACGTGGACGGCTTCTTCAGTGCCTTGACCAGGTCGGCGAGCGGACGGTCGGTGGCGCGCAGCTCCTTGGCCAGCGCGTCGCGCGCGGGAGTGAACTCGGGAAGCGGCAATCCGTAGAGGGTGTCGGCTGCCTCGAGGAGCGTGGTCACGCCTTGATCCTAGTGATGCCGGACGGGCGGACCATTCGGGCATCACTCACGCCGTGCCCCGCAACCCTGCGGTGAGCATGTCGGTGGCGATGTCGATCAGCTCCTCGCGTGAGCTGCCGGTGGGCCTCTGCAGCGCAATGCGCAGGCAGGACGCCTGGGTGACACCCATCGTCACGAACACCAGGGCCTCCAGGCGCTCCGGAGACACCCCGGGAAGGTGGCGCATCGGGATGACCCGCGCCAGATTCACCAACCCGGCCTCGATCTCGGGCATCACGTTGGACTGCGTTCCCGAGGGAACTGCGTCCACCATCGCCAGGATCACCGGCGCGTGTCGCTCGAACGCGTCGGTCAACGTGGCAACCACCTCACGCACGGCCTCGCGGAGGTCCTGGTCGAGCGCACGGGCGACGCCGGCCATCAGGTCTGCGGCGATCTCGGTGACGGCCTCCTGGCGCAGCACCTCGAGGATTCCGGCCTTGTCGTCGAAGTAGCGGTAGAACGTTCCGCTGCTGACGTGGGCGCGCTCGACGATGGCCGAGGTGGTCAGGCGTTCGGAGCCGACCTCCTCCAGAAGTTGAACAGTCGCGTCGAGGAGGTCTCTTCGCATCCGGACGGCCCGCTGCTGCGTGGGCCTGATTCGCTGTCGTTGAGCCATGACGGAGCCCTTTCGCGGCCTGCCGGAGCGCGCCGAAAAAAGTGAATAGAACGTGAGACTTTCCCACTTTTATGCTGTTGAGCATGGCAGCCACACCCGTCGACGGAAAGACCCCGTCCAGCCTGCGCAACCGCGACGAGGCGTTGCGCCGGTTCGGTGACCGCGCCACGACGTACTTCGACGGCATGTGGCAGGGCGACCCCTTGGCCGATGCGTTCGTCGCCGACTTCGCGACCATCGGCCACGGCCGCGGCATGCGCATGCTCCGGCAGGCCTGCCGCGACGGTGTCGATGCGGTCGAGGACGCACCCGACTCGCTGCGGGCATTGTTCGCGCAGCTGGACGCCCGCCCGGGCTGGGTCGACCTGGCGAAGATCAACCGCGACTCACGCCACCTGGCCCGCTACACCCGGCAGGCCGGCATCGTGCTCGGCGCCGCGTCGCTGGTCAGTGGCTACGCCAACTCCGCCGCATCGCGTCCACTCGAGCTCACCGGTCGGTACGTCGAGAACGCGGGCATGCGCACCATCGAGGTCGGCTCGTGGCTCCTGGCGATCAACGCCGACCACGGCCTCGAGCGCGACCAGCCGGGCTTCGAGCTGACCGTGCGGGTCCGCATCATCCACGCGTTGGTGCGCCGCCAGCTGCTCGCCTCGCCCGACTGGGACACGGCTGCGTGGGGCGTGCCGATCTGCCAGGCCTATCTGGCCTACACGTTGATCGAGTTCTGCCTGATCCCGTTGCGCGGCATGCGCGCCATCGGTGCGGCGTACCTTCCCCGCGAGGTCGACGCCTACTACGACACGTGGCGCTACGTCGGTCACCTGCTCGGCATCGACGCGTCGCTGCTGCCCACCGACGCGGCCGAGCAGGGGGTGCTCGAGGACCTCTATCTGCTGACCCGGCCACCGGTCGACGACTACTGCGTCCGGCTCGTGGCCGCGATCAACGAGGACTTCCTCGTGCCCGAGATCGAGGAGCTCCTGCCACGCCGGCTGTACGACGTCGCACCGCCGGTCGTGCACGGCCTCGAGCGCATCTTCCTCGGCAACGACATCGCCACGGAGCTCGGCGTGCCGGCGACGAGACTCACCCCGTTGATCCGGCTGGTCGGCGCGCTGTTCCTCATGATCAATCTGGTCATCGACAAGATCCCCGGCACCCTGCCGATGCGCACCCGCATGGGTGAGCGCTATCGCGACAAGCAGGAGGTCCGGCTGCGTTCCCGCTACGGCGTCCGGCACGACCTCGTCGACGACTCCCCCGCCACCGGCCGACCTCATCCTGCCCGCACTCCCTGAGGTCGCTGGTCGAGCTTCAACGTGGAACATCCCGGTCATGGGGTGACTGTGATGTTCCACCTTGACGCCCGAGCTCATACTCCAGCTCCGTCGGATGCGGCGGCCACACCGACTCCTGCTGTTGCCCGGTCGGCGTCCAGCCGAGGTGTTCGTAGAGCCTCCGGGCGCGCCGGTTGGCGGAGAGGACCCAGAGGTGGATCCCGAGCCCACCGGCCGCCATCGCCCGCACGGCACCCTCCCGCCCCAGACCCTCGCCCCAGGAGTCGGGGTGCACGAAGAGGTGCCGCAACGAGCTGTCGTCGTACGCCGTGACGGCGCGCAGCCGACCGGGGCCGTCGACCACCTCGACCCGGACGGTCGGGTCGTCGAGCACGATGGCCCACCGCGCCATCACGTCGTCCTCGGGGAACGGGCCGGGGAAGACGTGGCCGAGGGCGGCCAGGTTGGCGTCGCGCTCCAGCTCCATCAGCGCCAGCACCTCGTCAGGAGCCGCACGGCGCCAAGTGGACGCCTGGGTCATTCCTCGTCGAGACCCTGCTCGATGGCGTAGCGGGTCAACTCGACCCGGTTGTGCAGCTGGAGCTTGCGGAGGGTGTTCTGCACGTGGTTCTGCACGGTGCGGTGCGAGAGCACGAGCCGCTCGGCGATCTGCTTGTAGGACATTCCCTTGGCCACCAGCCGGAGCACCTCGGTCTCGCGGTCGGTGAGCTTCGGGGTGCCGTCGTCAGTGGGTGCGTCGAGGAGCCGGCGGTACTCCCCCAGCACCAGGCCGGCGAGTCCCGGTGTGAAGACGGTGTCGCCCAGGGCCACCCGGCGTACGGCGTCGAGCAGCTCCTCGCGCGAGGCCGACTTCACCAGGTAGCCGGTGGCGCCTGCCTTGACGGCATCGAGCACGTCGCTCTGCTCGCCGGACGCGGAGAGGATCAGCACCCGCGTGGACGGGTCCTGGCGCACCACCTCGGCGGTCACCTCGACGCCGTTGGGCGCGGGGATCTGCAGGTCGAGCACGAGCACCTGCGGGCGGGCTGCCGGGAAGCGGGCCAATGCCTCGGACCCGTTGGCGGCGACCGCGACCACGTTCAGCCCTGCTGCTGCCAGGTCGCGTTCGACGGCATCACGCCACATCGGGTGGTCGTCGACCACCATCACCCGGATCGGCTCGTCCCCGCTCATCCGCATCCTCCTCGTGTCGCTCGAACCCTAGTGTGCGTGCTGGTAGCGGCCGCGGCGGTGCACGAGTGGCTCGCCGTCGTCACCGATCACGGCGTGCTCGACGGTGGCCGTCACCAGGTTCGACCAACCGACCTCGGTGACCGACTCGACGTGAACGCCGACCCACGTGGTGACCGTCGACAGCACCGGCCCCCACTCGGTGTCCGTCCAGGTGACGCCCTCGTCGAGCTGCGTGAACTGGCCGCCGGGTGCGGGGACGGTCCCGGCGAAGATGTCGGCCAGGGTGTGGTGCCGGTAGTGCAGCAGCGACACCGCCGCCGTGCCTGAGTCCGCCAGCAGGTCCATCAGGTCGGAGTCCGGGTCGATCAGGCCCAGGACCCGTCCGGGCTGGCCCGCGGCGACCATCAACGACGAGACGGTCAGGCCGGCGCGTTCCGACGGGGAGCCGCTGGTCCACAGCGTCACCTGCCCGCCGAGACGACCGCGGAGTCGACGGATCGGGTCACGCTCCCCGGGTGGTTCCAGGAACGGGTGCTCACGGTGGATGGTCACGACGAAGAGCCTAGGGGTAGTCGCGGGATCGTGAACTCCCACTCGGTGCCGGTCCCCGGCGTGGAGAAGAGCTCGGCCGTGCCGCCCAGGTCACGGATCCGGCCCCGGATCGACTCGGAGACCCCGAGCCTGCCGTCGGCGTCCGCCGCCTCGAGCCGACCCTCGGGGATGCCCGGCCCCTCGTCGCGCACGCTGACCACGATGCGGTCGCCGAGGTCCTCGAGCAGCACCCAGGCCCGGGCGTCCTCGCCGACGTGGACCGCGACGTTGTCGAGGCAGGCGCCCACGGCGGCGGTGATCTCCGCGACCTCCGGCTGGGGCAGGTCGACGGCCACGCCGGGCGTGACCACGCTGACCACCGGTGGCTTGCGGTTGCCCAGGCGTTCGAGCACGCCGCCGAGATCGGCGACCGCCGACTCCGGGGTCTGCAACGTGTCCTGCTGGCGGATCAGTGACCGCAGCGCCTGCTCCTGCTCCCCCGCCAACCGGCCGAGCTCGGCACCCTCACCGCCGAGCTCGGGGGCCTTGCGCTGGGTCAACGCCAGGACCTGCAGCACCCCGTCGTGCACGGCGCGAGCCAGGCGGGCGCGTTCCTCGGCGATCGCCGCGGCGCGCTCGGCACGGTCACGCTCGGCGGCCATCCGCTGGAGGGAACCGCACATGTAGCCCACGATCGGGCCGGCGATCATCAGCAGGAACACGTGCCCGTAGTTGGTCTGGGTGATGTTCGGCCGGATCAGCAGGTCGGTCGCGGACAGCACCGTCGCGGCGACCAGCGCGCCGGCCCACCGCCAGTGGATCGCCCATGCCATCAGGGCTCCGGCGATCCAGAATCCGGGGACGGTCGCGTTGAAGCCGTCGCCCTTGACCAGGGGTGTGGACACCAGCGCACCGAACGCGATCGCGAGGTCGGCCACCAGCAACGCGGGGACCCGCCGACGCTGGTCGTCGTACGCCCAGATCGCGACAGCCGTCCAGAGCACCATCACCGCAACCACGGTGAGCCCGAGGCCGCGATGGGTGAAGTTGTCGAAGCGGAAGACGGTCAGCCCGACCGTGTTGGCGATGAGGACGACGCGCAGCACGGCCAGTGCCCGGAACATGCGGTTCTCGACCGCGAGGGCAGCGTCGCGCGGTCCGGCGTCGCGTCCGGACGGCAGGGCCCCCGCGTGGCTCAGGACGCCTGCTTCGACGCGCCGGTGCCCTTGTCGCCAGTGCCCTTGTCGCCCGCGTCCTTCGCGGCGGCGGCTTCCTTCTCGAGTCGCTTGGACTCTTCCTTCGCGCGCGTGGCGTACATGTCGACGTACTCCTGGCCGGAGAGGTTCATGATCTCGTACATGATCTCGTCGGTGATCGAGCGCAGGATGTAGCGGTCGTTCTCGAGGCCCTCGTAGCGCGAGAAGTCCAGCGGCTTGCCGAAGCGCACGATCGGGCGGGTCACCTTGCCGAACTTCTTGCCGGGCGGAGCCACGACGTCGGTGCCGACGACCGCCACCGGGATCACCGGCACACCGGTCTCGAGGGCCAGCCGGGCGACGCCCGTCTTGCCGCGGTAGAGCTTGCCGTCGTGGGAGCGGGTTCCCTCGGGGTAGATGCCGAAGAGCTCTCCGCGGCCGAGGACGGCCTTGGCCGAGAGCAGGGCACCCTCGGCGGCGTTGGCGCCCGAGCGGTCGATCGGGATCTGGCCGGAACCGCGGAAGAAGTGCTTCTGGAAGAAGCCCTTGAGGCCGGGGCTGGTGAAGTACTCCGCCTTGGCCACGAACGAGACCCGGCGCGGCAGCGTCAAGGGCATGAAGAGCCAGTCGGCGTACGACAGGTGGTTGCTGGCGAGGATGCCCGGTCCCGTCTCGGGGACGTTCTCGAGGCCCTCGGCCTGCGGCCGGAAGATGACCCGGAGCAACGGCCCGATGGCGATGAACTTCAGGAACCAGTAGAACACCCGGCTGTCCCTCCTCGTCGACGTCCTCGCGGCCACCACGTGATCAGCGGCCACGTCGAAGAGTAGCCCCCTTTTGATTTGTCCGGGGAGCCACCCGTCGGCCCCGGAATGGGGCACAATCCCGGTGTGCCCACCGATGACCGCGTCGCTCCCCTGTCCACGTCCGCCCGCCCCGAGGCCACCAGCACTCCGGACCTGCGGGTCGGCGTCCTCCTCAGCCACGGGTTCACCGGCTCCCCCGCGTCGATGCGTCCCTGGGGGCAGTTCCTGGCCGACCACGGGTACGCCGTCGAGGTGCCTCGCCTTCCCGGCCACGGCACCACGTGGCAGGACATGAACCTCACCACCTGGGACGACTGGTACGCCGAGGTCTCCAAGTCCTTCGACAAGCTGGTCCGCGAGAACGACGTGGTCGTCGTCGGCGGACTCTCGATGGGCGGCGCGCTGGTCCTTCGCCTTGCGGCGGACCGGCCCGACGACGTGGCCGGCGTCCTGCTCGTGAACGCGGCGGTGGCCTCCACCAACAAGCAGCTGGTCGCGGTGCCCGTCGTACGCCGGTTCGTGAGGTCGATGCCCGGCATCGGCAACGACATCAAGAAGCCGGGCGGTGACGAAGTCGGCTACGACCGCACTCCGCTCAACGCGCTGCACTCGATGGTGCGGGCCTGGAAGCCGCTGCGTGCAGACCTGTCGCGGGTCACCGCACCGATCCGCTTCTTCCGCTCGGCGGAGGACCACGTCGTGGACCCGTCGTCGGTCCAGGTGGTCCGCTCGGGCGTGTCCTCGACCAGCTTCGAGGAGCGCCTCCTGCCCGACAGCTATCACGTGGCCACCCTCGACAACGATGCCCGGACGATCTTCGAGGAGTCCCTGGAGTTCATCCGCGGCGTCAGCGCCACCGAGGGTGCGGACTCGGTCTGAGCACCTTCTCCAGGTGCCTCGTAGGCTGGGCAGCGTGGAACGGGACGAGGACGCTCTCTGGAGGGAGATCGTCGACAACTACGACACGGCTCCGGACGACGGCGAGCTGCCCGAGGCCGAGCGCCGCCTCCAGACCGAGGACGTCGCCGAGGCGCCCGAGTCCGGCCCGCCCTCCGACACGGTGGAGCCCGAGCCCCAGCTCTTTGCCGTTCCCCTCCCCGTGCCCGAGCCCGAGGAACCTCTGGAGCTGCGCTCCTGGAACGACGAGGGCCGCTACGTCCCGCCCCCGCCGGAGCGCATCCCCCTGCCCGAGCCACCCCGGTTGCTGGGCTGGCTCGGCGTCTTCCTGGCCCCGGTGATCGCGTTGGTCGCCCTCGTGCTCGGCCACCCGTTCCGCGGGCTGCTCGCCCTGCTGCTTGTGGGCTGGTTCGTCGGCGGCTTCCTCTACCTCGTGCACACCATGCCCGACGACCCCCGCGACCCGTGGGACGACGGCTCCCGCGTCTAGCGACCCGTCGCCAGTTCTTGCCGACCCGTCGCCAGTTCTTCGCACGCACGCCAACTCACGACAGGTCGATCCGAACCAGCGACAGGTCAGCGGTGGCGGGCAAGGTCGGCGGCACCGACGAGCCCGGCCTCGGGGCCGAGCTGCGCGGCCACCAGCGGCGGAATGCGTCGGTGACCCGCACCCACCAGTGAGCGCAGCAGCGCGGTGCGGGCCGGTTCGAGGAGCCGGTCGCCCGCCGCGGAGAGTCCCCCGCCGATCACGAGTCGCGCGGGGTCGAAGGCGGCCACCAGGTTGGCCAACCCGACACCGAGCCAGTCCCCGACATGACCGAAGGCCTCGTGGGCGAGGAGGTCACCTTCCTCGGCGGCCTGCGTGACCATCGGGCCGTTCATCGCGGCCGGGTTCCCGCCGCACAGGTCCTCGAGGATCGAGGGGCCGCTGCCCAGCCGCTCCCGGGCGAACCGGACCAGCGCGTTGCCGCTGGAGTACTGCTCCCAGCAGCCTCGCCCGCCGCACTCGCAGTCGGCACCGTCGGGCACCACCTGCATGTGCCCGAACTCGCCGGCCATGCCGTTCCAGCCACGATGCAGCCGGCGACCGAGGACAACCCCACCGCCGATGCCCGTGCCCATCGTCACCACGATCGCGTCGTCGACGTCGCGGGCAGCGCCGTACGTCGCCTCGGCGTGGGCGGCCGCGGTGGCGTCGTTCTCGAGGGCGACCGGCACCTGCCAGCGCTCCTCGAGCATCGCCCGGACCGGTGCGTCGACCCAGGGCAGGTGCGGGGCGAACATCACGCGCTCGCCGGTCGCGTCCACGAACCCGGCGGCGGCCAGGCCGACGCCCAACACCTCGTCGTCGCCGGAGACGTCGTGCAGCGCACGGGTCAGGGCCGCCTCGACCTGGTCGGCCTCGACGCGACGCCCCGGGGTGGCGCGCCGCGACGTGCGCACCACGCGACCCTCGGCGTCCACCACGCCGGCGAGCACCTTCGTGCCCCCGATGTCGATGCCGACCCAGACGCCGCTCATCGGGTCAGCGTCGAGCCAGGTCGGCGGCGCCGATCAGGCCGGCCGTGTTGCCCAGGGTGGCCAGCCGCAGCTCGGCGACCGGGCGGTGACCGCTGCCGGTCAGCTGCGCTTCGTACGTCGTGCGCATCGGCTCGAGCACGAGGTCGCCGGCCTCGGCCACTCCTCCGCCGAGCACGATCACGCCGGGGTCGATGACTGCCGCGAGCTGCGCGGCACCCTCACCCAGCCAGCCGCCGAGCTCGGCAAGGCGGGCGATCGCGAATGCGTCGCCGGCCTTGGCGGCCTCGGTGATCATCGGGCCCTCGATGGCCTCCACGTCGCCGCCGGCCAGCTCGAGTACGGCGGACGCGGCCCGCGCGTCCTTCGTGGCGGCCGCCCGGGCCTGGGTCTCCAGGGACGTGCCCGAGCCGTACTGCTCCAGGCAGCCTCGCTGGCCGCAACCGCACTGGCGGCCCTCACGTTCGATGCGGATGTGGCCGATCTCGCCGGCGATGCCGAAACCGCCACGGTAGAGCTGGCCGTCGACCACGATCCCGCCGCCGACACCGGTGCCGACCGCGACCATCAGCAGGTCGTCGGCGTCGACCGCGGCACCGTAGGTGAACTCACCCCATGCGGCGGAGTTGCCGTCGTTCTCGACGACCACGGTGAGCCCGCACGACTCCTCGAGGCGCCCCTTCAGGTCCTCGTCACGCCAGGCCAGGTTCGGGGCGAAGTAGACCGTCGCCCGGGCCGCGTCGATGAAACCGGCCGCCGAGATGCCCACACCCACGACATCGCGATCGGCGCGCAGGGTGGACACCATCTCGGCGATGGACTCGACGATCGCCGCCGCGTCCTGGGCCGGTGACTCGACCTTGGCCTGCTCGAGCACCTGACCCGACTCGTCGACCAGGCCGCCTGCGATCTTCGTTCCACCCACGTCCACACCGATGGTCAGGCTCATGTGTTCAGTCCTCCGGCCAGTCCGCGTCGAGGTCGATGTGTTCGACTCCGTCGTCACGCTTCTTCGCGTCGTCGGGCACCGCACTGGCCATCAACGCTGCCGCGGCGTGCATCAACGACGCGCCCGCGACGGCCAGGTGGTTCTTCACCTCAGGGCTCAGCTCGCGCACCACGTGGACCGCCCGGCAGATCGGGCAGTAGGTGCACTCGGCAGCGCCGGTGGCGAGGTGCTCGTTCACATCATGGGCGGCATGGGCCGCGGCGCCCGCGAGGTCGCCGACGCCGGCGCCGAGGTCGGCGCCGTGGGTGCGGGCCCAACCGGACAGGGCACCGAACAGCTTGGCCGCCTCGTCGGCGACCGAACCGACGTCGTCCGGTCCGGGTGTGCTCCCTGGGCGGGTGTCGTCCCCGTCGGTCACGTTGTTCTCTCCTCGAATCGGACGTGCAGTGCGCCCTCGCTGACCTTGGCGCCGCTGACCTGGTGCCGGGCCAACCCGGCGGGCAGCGAGAGAAGACGACGATACGACCCCACGGTCACCACGAGTTCGTCGCCATGCCGCGCGAGATCGACGTCGGCCTTCTCGACGTTGGGCAGTGCCAGCTCGAGGACGGCGCCGGTCTCGGTGCGGGTGACCTTCATCGGCCCGTTGCCGGTGGGTGGTGCCAGCGGGTCCGTGCCGGCGTACACCTCGTCGGCCAGGCCGCGCAGGGCCTCGACGCCGACCGGCTCGCCGGTGCGGTAGACCGACCGCCAGATCGGCAGTCCAGGGAACGACTGGTCGACCTCGGTGAGCACCTTGGCCTGGGCCTCCACCCAGCCGGCCCGCCACGCGTCGCCCTCACCGACGGGGAAGACCCGGTTCGCGACGACGCCGTCGACGCGGTAGCCGAACAGGGACAGCGTCGTGAAGGAGCGGCGGGCCTCGGCGAGCACCACGGTCTCGGGCGTCATCACCAGCCGCACGCTCGAGTCGGGGCCGGAGAGCAGTTCGCGCACCTCGTCGAGCTCGGCGTGCAGCCGCTCGACGGCGTCGAAGACGGAGTCGCCGGGCATGGGTACGCCGGCCGCGCGGGTCAGCACCGGCTTGAGCGCCTTGACCACCTTGCGCTCGAACGGGAAGACCCGCTGCATGTACCACCCGAGCGCCTCCGGCAGGGCGAGCAGTCGCAGGGTCTCCGCGGTCGGCGCACAGTCGACGACGATGACGTCCCACGTGCCCGAGAGGGCGTGCAGGCGCAGCTCGAGGAGGGCCAGCACCTCCTCGGCGCCGGGGATGACGGTGAGCTCCTCGGCCGCGACCGGGTCGACACCGACCACGTCGAGCACCGAGAGCAGGTAGCCCTGGATGTCGGCCCACGACTGCTCGAACCGTCGCTGGGCGTCGACCTGCTGCACGAAGAGGTTCTCGGCCACCTCGGTCGGCTCGGCGCCGACGGGCATGCCGAAGGCATCGGCCAGCGAGTGCGCCGCGTCGGTTGACAGCACGAGGGTGCGCAGGCCACGGGCGGCAGCGAGTGCCGACGTACCGGCTGCGACGGTGGACTTGCCGACGCCGCCCTTGCCGGTGAAGAGGAGGATGCGCACGGTCAGGCGGGACCGGTCACAGGGACTCGACGTGCTTCTTGAGTCCCTTGAGCGCGGTGTCGATGAGGATCTTCTCGCCCTTGCGCTTGAGCATGCCGATCAACGGGATCGAGACGTCGAGGGACAGGCGGTAGGTCACCTCGGTGGAGCCGGCGCCGAGGGGCCGCAGGACGTAGGCGCCGTCGAGCGCGCGCAGCATCTTGCCCTCGACCAGGGTCCAGGTGACCTCACGGTCGCCGTGCCAGGTGTAGGCCAGGGTGTACTCGTCCTTGATCGGCGAGACGTCGAGCTCGAAGAAGACCTGCGTGGCACGCCCGTCGTCGAAGGTGCCGAGCACGTCGGCGGTCTTCACACCCTTCGCCCACGCGGGGTACGCCGGGAAGTCGGCGATCACCTCCATCACGGACGCCGCCTCGGCGTCGATGACGATGGAGGACGTGGTCTGTTCGGCCATCGGTGTTTCCCCTTGGAGATGGGCGGTGTCGAGTCACGCGAGCCTACCGGATACCCGCGGTACGTGGATGGCCGGTAACGTGCGGGCGTACACCGTTCCCATGCAGTGCAGAAGGAGGCCGGCATGCGAGAGTTCGCCACGCCGTTGACCGTGGAGATTCCCGCGACTGGCAACGTGACCGACGACGTCGTCACCAATGCGCGTGACCACGCCGACTCGGTCGTGTTCAGTCGCCGGACCGGCGACGGTTGGGTCGACGTCACCGCCGCCCAGTTCCACACCGAGGTCACCGGTGTGGCCAAGGGACTCATCGCCGCCGGCATCGAGGCCGGCGACCGCGTCGCGATCCTCTCCAAGACCCGCTACGAGTGGACCCTCCTCGACTACGCCATCTGGTTCGCCGGTGCCGCGACCGTGCCGATCTACGAGACCTCCTCCGCCGACCAGATCGCCTGGATCCTGGAGAACTCCGGCACCAAGGCCGTCATCGCCGAGGGCGCCGACCACCTGGCCAAGGTCTCCGCCCTGCGCGGCAACCTGCCCGAGCTCAACCACGTGTGGACGATCGACGACAACGCCGTCGACGTACTCACCAGCCTGGGCGCCGACATCGACGACGAGACCCTGGAAAAGCGCCGGAGCGCGACCACGCCCCTCGACCTGGCCACCCTGATCTACACGTCCGGGACGACCGGCCGCCCCAAGGGCTGCATGCTCACCCACGGCAACTTCATGTTCGAGCTGGGTTCCGCGGTGCACGAGCTCGACCGGCTCTTCAAGGACGAGAACGGCTCGACGCTGCTGTTCCTGCCGCTGGCCCACGTGTTCGCCCGGATCATCCAGGTCGGTTGCGTCAAGGCACGGGTCCGCATGGGCCACTCGGCCGACATCAAGAACCTCGTGGACGACCTCGGCGTGTTCAAGCCGACGTTCATCCTCGCCGTGCCCCGCGTGTTCGAGAAGGTCTTCAACACCGCGTCGCAGAAGGCGTCGGCCGACGGCAAGGGCAAGATCTTCCAGCGTGCCGCCGACACGGCGATCGCCTGGTCCCGCGCGCAGGACGGCGGTCGGGTGCCCCTCCGGATCCGCGCCCAGCACGCACTCTTCGACCGGCTCGTCTACGGCAAGCTCCGCAACGCCCTCGGCGGCGAATGCCTGTACGCCGTCTCCGGTGGCGCACCACTCGGTGAGCGCCTGGGCCACTTCTACCGCGGCATCGGCCTGGTGATCCTCGAGGGCTACGGCCTGACCGAGACCACGGCGGCGCTGACCGTGAACCTGCCCGACGCCCAGAAGGTCGGCACCGTGGGACGCCCGCTCGGTGGCACGTCCGCCCGCATCGCCGACGACGGCGAGCTGCTCTTCAAGGGCGGCCAGGTCTTCGCCGGTTACTGGGACAACGAGCAGGCCACCTCCGAGGCGCTGACCGACGGCTGGTTCCACACCGGTGACGTGGGAGAGCTCGACGACGAGGGCTTCGTCCGCATCACCGGCCGCAAGAAGGAGATCCTGGTGACCGCCGGCGGCAAGAACGTCGCCCCGGCCGTGCTCGAGGACCGCCTGCGCGCCCACGCCCTGATCAGCCAGTGCATCGTGGTCGGCGACGGGGAGCCCTTCATCGGCGCGCTGGTCACCATCGACCCGGAGTCCTTCCCGCACTGGGCGCTCGAGAACGGCAAGAGCGGGTCGATCGCCGACCTGGTCGACGACGAGGACCTCCGCGCCGCAGTTCAGTCAGCGGTCGACGACGCCAACAACGCCGTCTCCAAGGCCGAGTCGATCCGCAAGTTCACCATCCTGCCGATGGACTGGACCGAGGAGGACGGCCAGCTCACGCCGTCGCTCAAGCTGAAGCGCAACGTCGTCATGCGCGAGCACCGCGCCGACGTGGCCGCGCTCTACGGCCACTGATCCACACCCTTCGCGGTGCCTCCGGCCGACAGGTCGGGGGCACCGCGTTCATTTCAGGCGGGTCATTTCAGGCGGGTCACTTCTTGCCGATCTTGCGGGCCACCGCGACGCGCTCCAGGGCCGTGGGGTGGCTGCCGAACCAGAACTGCGACCACGCCGGTGGCGTCGGGTCGCACACCGCGCCCAGGCACAGCTCGCGTTGCAGGTCCACCATGGCCGAGGCCGGGGTGACCGCGAGTGCGTCCACGTCGGCGCGCATCTCGATCCTGCGACTGATCGTGTTCTCGACCGGGCTGACGAAGAAGGTCGCCAACGCCAGCAGCGCCAGCACGGTCGCCACGGCGCGGGGGTCGGCCAGTCCCTCGATGCCGGCCCGTCGGCGAAGGCCCGGTCGGCCCATGATCAGTCCGAGCAGGCCCACCCCGACCAGTGCGCCGAAGGCACCGAGCGCGGTGCCGACCAGCACGTCGTCGTGCTTGGCGTGGGCGAGCTCGTGGGCCACCACCGAGAGCACCTGCTCGTCGGGCTGGTGGTCGACCAGGTTGTCGTAGACCACCACGCGCCGGGTGCCGCCGAAGCCGGAGACATAGGCGTTCAGGGTCGTCGTACGACGCGAGGCGTCGGCGACCAGCACGTCGTCGACCGCGACACCCTCCTGGTCGGCCAGGGCCAGGATCTCCTGGCGCATGGGCCCGTCGGGCATCGACGAGAAGTCGTTGAACACAGGCTCGACCACCACGGGGTAGAGGAACGAACCGCCCAGGAGGAGGACGACGTAGATGCCGGCCACGACGGCGGGCCACCAGGTGCGCCAGCGCCGGACGCAGCCGAAGAGCACGAGCAGGGCGATCGAGGTGAACACGATCGCGAGGCCGAGCCCCTTGACCTGGTCGAGCGCCCAGCCGCCCAGCCCCTGCGTGGTGAGCCCGTAGTCCACACGGTGGTCGCGCAGGGCCACCGCGAAGGGCAGCGTCGCCAGCCGTCCGATGACGAGCACGGCAGCGGTGAGCCCGACGACCGTGACCGGCCACGGCCAGGACCGACGGCCCAGGAGCCGGGTGCCGAGCCGGGTGAAGCCGAGCACGCACGAGACCACGAGCGAGACGGCGAGCGACGACCAGCTCAGGATGCGCGACAGGCGCGCGAACTCCTCACCGCGCTCCAGCTGTGCCCTCGTGAGCACGTCGGTGGCCGGAACGGGATCGGGAGCGCCTCCCGGGACCGGCTGCCACGGCACGAGCACGGCCGCGACCAGCACGAAGAGCAACGCTCCGCCCACGGTCAGCACCCACAGTTGCCGACGGGTCACGAGGCTGGTCCGCTGCTCCCCCGCGATCACCGTGCCAGTCTCTCGAGCTCCCTGCGCCACCGTTGCACCAGTTCCTTCTCGCCGAATCCGTAGACCTGCTGGAGTGCAGCACCCACCGGTGCGCCGTCCGACACCTCGTCGTACAGCCTCAGCAGGTCCTGCTCGGAACCAGTCTGCGCCAGCAGCCGACAGGCCAGCCACGCGGCCTCGTACGACGCTCCGAGGTGGGTGGTGTGCGTGTCGAACTCGTTGCCCGCCGGCAGGTGCCGGGGTGCCCCGTCCCGGCGTACCTGCGCCAGGACCTGGCCCGCGGTGACTGACAGGGGCAGGGTGACGTCGCGCAGCGCCACGTAGTCGGCGAAGCCCTCGAGCAGCCACAGCGGCGTGTTCGACGCGGTCGCGGCGCCCGTGGCCACGTGCACGAGCTCGTGGGTGGTGACCACCTGGGCGCCGTTGCGTCGTAGCCCCGAGAAGACCTCCGGGTTCACGAAGACGTGCACCGGCGCCGACGGAGAGAGCGACCCGTCCACCGTGGTGGTCACCGCGGCGATCTCGGCGTACTCCCCCGGGTCGGCGGCCAGCACCTCGTCGAGTTGCTCGTCGGACTCCGGCACCACCATCACGAGCTTCTGTCGCCACGGCGGGAGGACCTTCCCGACCGCCCGCACCGCCACCCGGGCCTGCCGCGCGAACCGGTTGACGGGCTGGTCCCCCGCTGCCATCACGAGCGCCTGCGGAGTGCGGCTGACGTTGAGCGCGGTGGCAAGCCACAGGGGCGTACGGCGACCGCCGCCACCGACGTCGACAAGCACCGCGTGATCGCCCTCGCGCGCGAAGACGAACGTGACCTCGGCGTGGGCCTCACGCGGGTCGTAGCCGGCGAACCGCCAGGTGGTGTCCACCGCGGCGGCCCACTGTCCGTCCGGGAGTGTGGCGGTGAGAGCGGCATCCTCGTCGACGTAGCGGGCGGTGAAGCCGGCGACCCGGAGCTCCTCGGCGTTGTCGACCGCGGTCTCGGCCAGCTCGCCGGCGTCAGGGTGGAGTCGCGCCCTGTCACGCGCGCCGACCGCCGTCTGCAGGTCCGCCAGCGCCGCGGCGGCGAGGTCCTGGCGGGCCGACGGTGAGTCCAGGACCCGCGGCGTCTCGGCGTCGTCGTCCTGGCGGAGCCAGAAGACGAGCACGCCCACCACGAGGGCAAGCGAAAGGCCGGCCACCCACCAGAGTGGGCGACCGGCCTTCGATGCTGAGCTGTCGTTCAGGGTGGTGCCGATCAGCCCGGGCGGACTGCGCCGGAGTACGGCATGGAGAAGACGCCGGCGGTGGTGACGCCGCTGCCCGGGTTGGCCGCGTGCACGATCATGCCGTTGCCGATGTACATGCCGACGTGGCTGACCGGGCTGTAGTAGAACACCAGGTCGCCGGGCTGCAGGTCGCCCGAGGAGACGCTGGTGCCGGAGCCCATCTGGGCGCTCGAGGAGTGCGGCAGGCCGACGCCGGCCTGCGCCCACGCCATCATGGTCAGGCCGGAGCAGTCGAACGCGCTCGGGCCGGCTGCGCCGTAGACGTAGGCGTCGCCGACCTGGGCCATCGCGTAGTTCACGGCAGCGGCGGCACGGCCGGAGGCCGGCACGTTGGCGGGCAGACGCGTGGTGCCGCGGCTGGCCTCGGTGTCGAGCCGGGCCCGCTCCTCCTCCTCGAGCTTGCCGAGCAGCTCCTTGGCCTCGGCGAGCTTGGCGTCGGCCTCGTCCTTGTTCTCCTCGAGGTCGGCCTGGGCGTCGGCGAGCTCGTCGGCGCGCTCCTGGGTCGCCTCGCGGCGGATCTCCAGGGAGTCGGTCTCACGGGTGTAGTCCGCGACCGTGTCGGCCTGCACGTCGTTGTAGCTCGAGACCGTGTTGAGGTCGGAGAGGAACTCGTCGGGGCTGTTGGAGAGCACCAACTGGCCGGTCGTCGAGATGTCCTGGCCTTCGTACTGCGCGGCCACGGCGTCGCTGACCGTGCTGGTCATCGAGTCGACCTTGGCCTGCTGCTTCTTCTCGTCGGCCTTCAGGGCGGCGAGGTCGGCCTCGAGGTCGTCGAGCTTGAGCTTTGCGTCGTTGGAGCGCTCGGAGGCCTGCTCTGCCTGGTGGTAGAGCTTGTCGACGCGGGCCTTGACATCGTCGATGTCAGGCTCGGCGTTGCCCGGCGCTGCGGGGATGGCGGTGATGCCGATGACTGCAATGGCGCTGCTGGCCAGGCCAGCAAGAATGCGCTTCCGTCCGTGGTGCATGTAGCGGACGTACTCCCTCTTTGTCGACGCCTACCGGGTGAGCTGACGGGTTCGGGCACAAAGAAGCCCTACACACGCTCCACGGATCGCTCCGCCTTGCGTGTGATTCACCCCAGGGATACGTGGGTCCCCGGTTTCTCCGCCTCGGACTTCCCCGTCCTCGGCATCGAATTCGGCGTGGCACCCGAGCCGGTCCTGTTTGACCAACTGGTACGGGCACCTGAAGCAGCAAGATTAGACGTGGTTGCACTCCGCGGCAAACCCTCGGAGCGGATGTCGCGGGGTGTTTCATGCCACGGCGGCGCGCCGTGACGTGTCATGCGTCACACCAGCCCCACGCGAGGCAGCGTGGGAGCTGTCGGCTCGGCCGGGGCAGGCCGGGCGGGAGGCGGGCTCAGGCGGACTCGACCTCAGGACCGGCCAGCGGCGTCACCATGCGCAGCGGCGGCACCAGGCCCGAGTCGGCGAGTACGTCGAGGGCCCGCTGCTCGTCGTCGTCGAACGCCAGCTCGGGCGGCGGCCCGAGCAGCACGGTCACCACACAGTCGTGGCAGGCCAGGCCGCGGACTTCGCAGCTGTCACAGTCGATTCGCAAGGTCATGGGTGTCCTCGTCTCTCATCGGTCCGGGAGGGGAAGTTCCCGGCTGTGACGCACTCTGGCAGGGACCACCGACAACGGTCCGGGACCGCCGGACCACACACCGGGCAGCGGGCCGGTCGGCCCGACCGCGGGGCGGTCTCGGGGCTCAGCGGGCGAGGAGGGCCACGAGCGCCGACGAGGCCATCGGCTTGGCACCGGACCGGCGTACGTCGCCGGCGATCTCCCGGTCGGAGGAGACGACCACCACGACCCGTCCCTGGGGCTCGGCCGCGACGAGGTCGCGGATGACGTCGTCGGCGATGACGCCCTCGGGACTGAAGAGCACCTTGACGCCGCGGGGCGCGTTGACCGGGCCGCGCGAGGACTGCGCTGCCGCGTCGAACACGACGGTGGTGTCGACCCCGGTGCGCGCGATCAACGGCGCGAGCCCGTTGAGGAGGCGGATCCGCTGGGCCTCGAGCGTCGAGTCGGGCCAGGCCGTCTTGCTGACGTTGTAGCCGTCGATGATCAGCCGCGCCCGGGGCATGGCGAGGAACTGTTCGAGAAGCGCCGGGCTGGACGGGCCCAGCGAGCCGGCCGCGCTCGGCGTACGCGTGCCGGCGAGCGCGAGGTCGGCCTCGACGGCGTCCGCCGGAGAGCCGGTGACGGTCGGCAGGGCCAGCTCGCGGCGCAGTCCCTGGCCGGCATCGAGCAAGGTGTCGAGCAGGACCCGGGCACGGAGGGTGGCGGCGTCCTTGTCGGTGCGCACCTCGCGGCGGGCGGCCGACAACGTGGCCTGGAGCTCTTCGACCTGGGCGCGCAGGCGTCGGGACTCGGACTCGGCACTGGCCAGGCCGGCCTCCGCCTTGAGTCGCACCTCCTCGGCCAGCACGATCGCCTTCTCGGCATCGGCGCTGGTCGAGCGTCCGGAGGCCCGGGCCTCCCCCAGCTTGCGACGCAGGGACGCGTTCTCGGTCTTGAGCTCGGCGACCTGGTCCTTGTGCTCGGCCTTGAGCTGCTTGATGCGCCCCTCGGCCTGGTCGACCTTCGTCTGGAGCCGCTCGAGCTGGGCAGTGTCGACGGTGGCCTCACCGGTGACGGTGCGCGCACACGCGTCGGCGTACGAAGCCTCCCACCCCTCCGGACGCAGGAGCCACAGGAACGCCGCCAGCTCCACCGGGTCAGCCGCCTCGGGGGCGACACCGTCGCCGATCGCCTCCGCGAGGTCGGGCTGGGTGGCCGCGACCTGGGTGGAGAGGTGGCCGCGGAAGTCGTCGTCGGTCTCGAGGGCCGCCGCGATCTGGGTGCCGCCGAGCCGGGCCCGGCGGTTGGGGGCGAAGGACGCGACCTTGCGCAGGGAGGCCGGCAGCTCGCTCACCTTCGGCAGGGCGTCGGCGGCGAGGGAGAGCACGCGGGCGCGCACCGGCTCGGGCATCTGCCCGCCGGTCCGCTCCGCTGCGTCCGTCGCCATGGGTCAGTCCTTGGCCGGGTCCTCGGACACGGCCGCCTCGTTGCGGTCGATCAGCTCGATCGCGTCGTCGCGACCGCACCAGCGGCAGGACACCGACTCGACGGTCTCGGCCTTCACCTCGGTGCTCTCGACGACCGGCTCCCCGGACAGGTCGAAGTGCCAGTACTCCGCCGTACGGCGGGTGCGGGTCACGTCGAAGCGCGTCAGGTTGCCGCACCCACCACACCGCCAACGGTTGGTCGTGTCGGGAATCTGTGCGGTCACGGGGGCTCCTTCAGGGTTGCTTGACGAACATCCCCAGCCTATGGGGCGCGCCCTGCCGGGATTGTCGGTGCCCACATCTAGCGTCGGGGACATGAGCAATGCGGTTCAGGGTGCGCCTTCCCGATGGGAGGTGCAACGCAGTTTCGACGAGCTCGGCCGACCCCTCCGCGACATCACGTTCTGCGTGGTCGACCTCGAGACCACCGGGGGTTCGGCGGCGGCGGGTTCGATGATCACCGAGATCGGCGCGGTCAAGGTGCGCGGCGGCGAGATCCTCGGCGAGTTCCAGACCCTGGTGAACCCCCACGACACCATCCCGCCCTTCATCGCCGTGCTGACCGGCATCACCAACTCGATGGTCGCCGACGCTCCCCCGATCGAGTCCGCGCTGCCTGCGTTCCTCGAGTTCGCCGCCGGCTGCGTGCTGGTGGCCCACAACGCACCCTTCGACGTCGGGTTCCTCAAGCACTTCGCCGAGCAGCAACAACGCCCGTGGCCGCGCTTCGAGGTGCTCGACACCGCCAAGCTGGCCCGCCGGGTGATCACCCGGGACGACGCCCCCAACTGCAAGCTCTCCTCCCTGGCGGTGCTGTTCAACGCCGACACCACGCCCAACCACCGGGCGCTCTCCGACGCCCGCGCGACCGTCGACGTGCTCCACGGGCTGATGGAGCGCCTGGGCGCCCTCGGCGTGCACACCCTCGAAGAGCTCCAGACCTTCTCCTCCCGGGTCAGCTCGGCGCAGCGCAAGAAGCGCCACCTCGCCGAGCGGCTCCCCCATGCACCGGGCGTCTACCTCTTCCGCGACGCCAGCGACCGGGTCCTCTACATCGGCACGTCCCGCGACCTGCGCACCCGTGTGCGTTCCTACTTCACGGCCTCCGAGACCCGCTCGCGCATGGGTGAGATGGTGCGGCTCGCCACCAAGGTCACCGGCATCGAGTGCGCCACCGTGCTCGAGGCCCAGGTCCGCGAGCTGCGCCTGATCGCCGAGCACAAGCCGACCTACAACCGCCGCTCGCGCTTTCCCGAGAAGGTGCACTTCCTCAAGCTCACTCGCGAAACGTGGCCGAGGCTGTCCCTGGTCCGCAAGGTGCTCGACGACGACGCCGACTACATCGGACCCTTCTCGTCGCGGCAGACCGCCGAGCGCTCGTTGGCCGCCCTGCACGAGGCCTTCCCGATCCGCCAGTGCACCGACCGGCTCGGCGCCACCCCGACCCGCTCCCCCTGTGTGCTGGCCGAGATGGACCGTTGCCTCGCGCCCTGCGACGGCAGCACCGACGAGTCGGCGTACGCCGCCGTGGTCAGCAGGCTGCGCGACACACTGCTCCACGACCCCGACGAGGTCGTCGAGACGATCAACCAACGCATGGCCCAGCTCGCCGACGACGAGCGCTTCGAGGAGGCCGGGGTGCACCGCGACCGGCTGGCCTCGTTCCTCCGCGCCGCGGCCCGCACCCAGCGGCTCTCCGCCCTGTCCCGGTGCACCGAGGTGGTCGCGGCCCGCCGCGAGGACAACGGTCGCTGGTCGGTGCACGTGGTGCGCCACGGGCGCCTGGCGGCCGCCGGCGTGATCCCCGCCGGCACGGACGCCCACCAGTTCGTCGCCGACCTGAAGGCCTCCGCCGAGGCCGTCGCCGACGCACCCGGTCCAGTGCCCGCCGCGTCGGCCGAGGAGTCCGAGAAGGTGCTCACCTGGCTCGAGTCCGACGGCATCCGCCTGGTCGACGTCGACGGCGAATGGACCTGCCCGCTGCGTGGTGCGCGCCGCCACCTCGCCCTGCACGACGCGGTGAACCAGTCGCGGTTGTCCCTCGTGCCCTTCGACGACCGCCGCGACATCACGACCGTCCACCAGCCCGCCCGGTGACCCCGCATCCACCCTGAGTCGGTCCACGCCCGTCCGGGTCACCCGCTACCGTTGACCGTGTGATCACCGCCATCGTCTTCGTCCACGCCGACGTCTCCCGCATCCCCGAGGTCGCCGAGTCGATCGCCGCCCTCGAAGGGGTCAGCGAGGTCTACTCGGTCACCGGGGAGATCGACCTGATCGCCCTGGTGCGCGTGAAGAACCACGACGACGTCGCCGACGTCGTCGCCGATCGCCTCAACAAGGTCGACGGGGTCACCGCCACCGAGACGCACATCGCGTTCCGTGCCTACTCCCAGCACGACCTCGAGTCCGCGTTCTCCCTCGGCCTGGACTGACCGCAGCGGCTGCGGCCAGCAGCAACTCCCCACGCCGACCCGAGGACGCCGCTAGCCTTCGCCCATGGACTGGCTCTCCGACCACTGGCTCGACATCCTCGGGTGGGGTGGCAGCACACTGCTGGTCTTCTCCCTGATGCAGGCCCGCGTGCTGCGCTTCCGGGTGCTCAACCTGGTCGCCTGTCTCGTGCTGGCCGTGTTCAACGGGCTCCTGGAGATCTGGCCGATGCTCGCCATGAACATCGTGCTCAGCGTGATCAACCTCTGGTTCATCGTGAGGCTGGTCTCGGCGCGTGACGACGCCACAGTCTTCGAGGTGCTCGAGGTCCGGCCCGACGACGCGTACGTCGCCCACGTGCTGCGCGGCAACCGGGCCGACATCGTGAGGTTCCAGCCGGACTTCGACGCTCCTGCGACAGACGACACCGTCTTCCTCGTCCAGAAGGGCCAGGAGACCGTCGGAGTCGTGGTGCTGGCCGTCGACGCCGGCACCGCCCACGTGCGACTCGACTACGTGACGCCGCGATTCCGCGACTTCTCGCCCGGCCGGTTCGTGTGGCGCAGCAGCAGCCTGCTCCGCGACCACGGCATCCGGCGCGTGGTCACCTCTCCCACCATGGTCGGCCCCTACTACGACAGGCTCGGCTTCACCCACGACGGCTCGTCGTACGCGCTCGACGTGTAGCCGGTCACTCCCCGGCCCGACGTACGACGAACGTCGGCGGGGTGGTCAGGCTGCGACCCACGACGCAGTAGCGCTCGGTGGCCGCGGCCAGCTTCGCGAGGAGCGCGTCGTCGGCGCTGGTCTCCAGCTCGGCGACCACCACGACGTCGCAGACCCCGACGGGTGCGTCGCGGTCGAGGCCGAGGGTGCCCCGGGCGTCGAAGGTGCCGTCCACCCGCAGGTGGGCGCCGGCAATCTCCACGCCGTACGCCGTCGCGACGGCACGGAGCGTCACCCCGGCACACGCAAGAAGGGCCTGGAGCAACAGGTCGCCACTGCAGGCGTCGTCGCCGGTGCCACCGGTGGCCGGGTGCAGGCCGGCCCGGACCGGTCCGGCGAATCCCTCGACGGTGCAGGTGACCCCGTCGTCCCGGTAGTCAGCGACGGCCGACACTGGGGTGACGGCGTCGGACGGGTTCGTGCGGTAGCGCGCCTTGAGCGGCGCCTGCGCGGCTCGCAGTTCCTCGGCATCCATGCGTCCATGGGAGCACGGAAATGGCCCCGGAGGGGCGAAGTGTCGGGCTCAGGCCTCGGCGCAGGCGCTGACCCAGCGGGCCAGGGCAGCCTTGGCGGCACCGCTGTCGATCGCCGCACGGGCCCGCTCCATGCCGGCCGCCACGCCCTCGGCGACGTCGTCGGTCTCGCCCGCGTGCACCGCGAGGGCCGCACCCGCGTTGAGCACGACGGCGTCCCGGACCGGTCCGGGCTCTCCGTCGAGGACCCGGCGAATGACGTCGGCGTTGTGCGCGGTGTCGCCGCCCCGGAGGTCCTCGGCGGTGGCCAGCGGAATGCCCAGCTCTCGGGGATCGATGCTGGACTGCTCGATCGACCCGTTGCGGACGGCCCAGACGGAGGACGTCGTCGTCGTGGTCAGCTCGTCGAGCCCGTCGTCGCCTCGGAAGACCAGGGCGTCGACGCCACGGTGGGCGAAGACACCGGCCAGCACCGGTGGCATGTCGGGAAAGGCGCAGCCGATGGCCGCGGCCGCCGGCTGGGCCGGGTTGGACAACGGACCGAGGATGTTGAAGAACGTGGCGATGCCGAGCTCCTTGCGCGGCACGCCGGCGTGGCGCAGGGCCGAGTGGAAGATCGGCGCGAAGCAGAAGGTGATCCCGGCCTTGGCCGCGACCTCGGCGACGGCGTCCGGTGCGAGGTCGAGTCGGACCCCCATTGCTTCGAGCACGTCGGCGGAACCCGACTTCGACGAGGCCGACCGGTTGCCGTGCTTGACCACCAGGGCACCTGCGCCGGCCGCGACGATCGCCGACATCGACGAGATGTTCACCGAGAAGGAACGGTCACCACCGGTGCCCACGATGTCGACGCTGCGACCGGGGATCTTCAGTGGCGTGGCCTTCTCGAACATCGCGTCGACCAGTCCGGTGACCTCCTCGACGGTCTCGCCCTTGGTGCGCAGCGCGACCGCGAAGGCGGCGATCTGCGACGGCGTGGCCGACCCGGAGAGGATCTCGCCCATGGCCCAGCGGGTCTGCTCGGCGGACAGGTCCGTGCGACCGATCGCCGTGGTGAGTACGTCGGGCCAGGTCAGGGCGCTCACGTGGCCGGCACCCGTGAGCGGAGCAGCCCGATCACGGATTCGGCGAGCTGGATCGGGTCGATCGGGTGCGACACGGCGGCCTCTGCCCGCGACCACGTGGCCAGCCAGGCGTCCTGCGGCCGACCGGTCAGCACCAGCACGGGCGGGCACTCGTAGATCTCGTCCTTGAGCTGCTTGGCGATGCCCATGCCGCCCGCCGGGACCGCCTCGCCGTCGAGGATCGCGAGGTCGACGTTGCCGGCGTCCATGTGCTGGATCACGACGGGCTCGGTGGCGACCTCGACGTACTCGAACTCGGGCAGGTCGGGGTGCGGACGGCGGCCGAGGGCGAGGATCACCTGCTGCCTGATGTTGACGTCGTCGCTGTAGACCAGGATCTGGAGCGGGGGCGCAGTGGTGTCGGTCACGGTGTCGATGCTATCCGGCGTCGGTGCCGGTGGTCTCGCGAGGTGGTTTCGACGCGTTCTCGGCCCGGGCCTCCTCGCGGTCCAGCCGGCGGTCCTCGCGCCTCGCCTCGGCGATCGACGCGCGCACCCACTGGGTGAACAGCACCCCGAAGAAGATCAACCCGATCAGGTCACCCGAGGCCCAGAGGATGCCGCCGGCCAGGTGCTGGTCGGAGGCGATGGACGGGAGCCAGGAGCCCATCGGGCCCTCGCGGAGCTCCCGGTAGTGGTCGCCGCCGATCATCGACTGCTGGTCCATGATCGTGATCCCGAGGAAGGCGTGGAACGGCAGCGTCAGGACGATCAGCAGCAGGCGGAACGGGTAGCCCACGCGTCCCGGGACCGGATCGATGCCGAGCAGCGGCCAGAAGAACAGGGCACCCACCGTCACCAGGTGCACGTGCATGATCTCGTGGACGTACGTCGAGCTCAGCGAGGCGTCGTACCAACCGGAGAAGTAGAGCGCCCACGGCGAGAGCACGTAGAGCGCGAAGGCCAGCGGCGGGAAGGCGAGCACCGCCGCCACCCGCGAGTGCAGGGCGATCAGCAGCCACCCGCGGGGACCCCTGCTCGACGTGCCGGGCAGGGTGCGCAGGGCGAGCGTCACCGGAGCGCCCAGCGCCAGGAACAACGGCACCCACATCGACAGGATCATGTGCTGCACCATGTGCACGCTCAGCAGCGTCGTGTCGTACGTCGACACCCCCGAGGCGGTCACGAAGAGGAATCCGCCCATGCCGGCCACCACGAAGGCCAGCGTCCGCCCGATCGGCCAGTGGTCGCCACGGCGCCTCAGCACCACGACGCCGGTCAGGTAGAGCCCGGTCACCCAGACTGCTCCGATGAAGAGCAACGGGTCCAGGGTCCAGGCGGTGAAGACACGCCCGAAAGTGAATTCGGGGAGGTCGACACCGGCCGTGAAAGGCGCGATCACACGGGGAAAGTCCACGGTGTGAACTTTATGACGCCCAAGATCAGGGGGTCGGGGTGCCCTCCGGCCGCGGTACAGACATAATGAGGCCCGTGGCGACTGCAACTGCGATTCCGGCGTCCCGTCTTCACGGGCATCATGACCGTCCCAGCATGGTCAGCGTAGGCACGATCATCTGGCTCTCCAGTGAGCTGATGTTCTTTGCTGCGCTGTTCGCGTGCTACTTCACGATCAGGGCCCAGAGCTCTGCCCTGTGGGCGAGCGAGACGGAGCTCCTGAACATCCCGTTCTCCTCGGCGAACACCACGATCCTGGTGCTCTCGTCGGTGACCTGCCAGCTGGGCGTCTTCGCCGCCGAGCGCGGCCAGGTCGGACGCACGGGCTCTGTCTTCAACGTGAAGGGCTGGGGCCTGCGGGAGTGGTTCATCCTCACGTTCATCATGGGCGCCGTCTTCATCGGTGGTCAGGCCACCGAGTACGCCGAGCTCATCCACGAGGGCCTCACCATCCCGGCCAACGCCTACGGCACGGTCTTCTACCTGACCACCGGCTTCCACGGCATCCACGTGACCGGCGGCCTCATCGCCTTCCTGTTCGTCCTCGGACGGACCTACCTCGCGCGCAAGTTCACCCACGAGCAGGCGGTGAGCGCGATCGTCGTGTCCTACTACTGGCACTTCGTCGACGTCGTCTGGATCGCGCTGTTCGCGACCATCTATCTGATCAAGTAAGCCCGAAAGATCTAGGACCTAGGGACTGAACGTGCGTCTTCTCAATCGCCCACTCAACCGTGTGGCCGGCCGGCTCTCGCGGCACCGCAGGCGTCCCCTCGCCGGGCTGCTCGTGATGCTTCTCGGGCTGTTCTTCACCGGTGCCCTCTACGCCGCGTTCGCGCCGGCGTCTGCCGACAAGCAGAACGGCACCGATGATGCCGAGATCGCGCAGGGCCGCGAGCTGTTCCTCGTGGGCTGCGCCTTCTGCCACGGCCAGAACGGTGAAGGCATCACCAGCCAGACCGGCCAGCTCGGCCCGTCGCTGGTCGGTGTCGGCGCTGCCGCCGTCGACTTCCAGGTCGGCACCGGCCGTATGCCGATGGTCCAGCCCGGCCAGCAGGCCGCGGTCAAGGACAAGGTCTACACCGACGACGAGGTCAAGGCCCTCTCGGCGTACGTCGCCTCGCTCGGCCCCGGCCCGTCGATCCCCACCGAGGACGACTACTCGATCGACCACCTGAGCAAGGACGAGCAGCGCGAGGCCATCGTCAAGGGCGGCCAGCTGTTCCTGGCCAACTGCTCGGCCTGTCACAACTTCGAGGGCTCGGGCGGAGCCATGCCCGAGGGCAAGAAGGCCCCCAGCCTGCGCAAGACCTCGGACAAGCACCTCTACGAGGCCATGCTGACCGGCCCGCAGCAGATGGACGTCTTCTCCAACGGCAACATCGCCCCCGAGGACAAGGCCGCGATCATCGCCTACCTCAACTCCATCGAGGAGAACCCCGGGTACGGCGGCTTCAGCCTCGGCGGCATCGGCCCCGTGAGCGAGGGCATGTTCGCCTGGCTCCTGGGCATCGGCGGCCTGATCGGCTTCGCCTACTGGATCGCGGCGCACTCCGCGCGCTCCGAGAAGACCGAGCACAGCGAGGAGACGCCCGCGTGAGCGACCACCACGACACCGAGTCGAACCACCTTCCGGCCTCCGTCGAGGAGCCGATCGCGAACCCGGGCCTCCCGGCCCACAAGCCGCGCCCGACCGACGTCGACGTCAAGGCCGAGCGCCGTGCCGAGCGACAGGTCGCCGCCTTCTTCGTCCTGTCGATGATCTGCGCCGTGCTGTTCTGCGTCGCCTACTTCACCCTCGACATCAAGGACGAGACCGACACGTTCATCGGCCTCGGCGCCTCCAACGTCGCCCTCGGTGCGACGCTGGGCCTGGCCCTGATGTTCATCGGCATCGGCGTCATCCACTGGGCCCGCAAGCTCATGGGCGACGTCGAGATCTTCGAGATGCGCCACCCCGCGGCGTCCTCCCCCGAGGACCGCGAGGAGACGCTGGCGCAGCTTTCCGCCGGTCTCGAGGAGTCGGGCATCGCCCGTCGTCCGCTGATCCGCAACACCATGCTCGGTGCCATGGGCATGCTCGGCCTGCCGCTGATCGTGGGCCTGCGGGACCTCGGCACCCTGCCCGGCAAGAAGCTCGAGAGCACCGTCTGGGCCAAGGGCACCCGCATCGTGCGCGACGTGACCGGCACCCCGGTCAAGCCGAGCCAGCTCGAGGTGGGCGACCTGATGAACGCCCAGCCCGAGGGTCTGGTCACCCTGCACCACGAGGAGGACGTCGCCGAGGGTGAGGCCCGCGGCGTCGAGTACCTCGAGGGTGTCGACCTCCAGGTCGCCAAGTCCAAGGCTGCCGTGATCCTGCTCCGCATGGAGCCCAAGGACCTCACGTTCTCCGAGCGCAGCCCGCAGAACTGGCAGGTCGACGGCATCGTGGCCTACTCCAAGATCTGCACACACGTCGGTTGCCCGATCTCCCTGAACGAGCAGCAGAGCCACCACCTGCTCTGCCCGTGCCACCAGTCGACCTTCGACCTCGCCGATGGCGGGCGCGTCGTGTTCGGTCCGGCTGCCCGCCCCCTCCCCCAGCTCCCGCTGAGGGTGGAGAATGGCTACCTCGTGGCACAGAGCGACTTCAGGGAACCAGTCGGACCTAGCTACTGGGAGCGTGACTCCAAATGAGCACATCCGCGAACGTGGGCGGCTCCGTGGCCTCCACCAACGGCAAGAGCCCCGCCTCGGCCAAGAAGACCGGCCGCGGTGCCAAGGTCGTCGGCTGGGCCGACGAGCGGCTCGGCCTGGCCACTGCCGCCAAGAAGAACCTGCGCAAGGTCTTCCCGGACCACTGGTCCTTCATGCTCGGCGAGATCGCGCTGTGGAGCTTCGTCGTACTCCTCATCACCGGCGTCTTCCTGACCTTCTGGTTCAAGCCGTCGATGGTCGAGGTCCAGTACTTCGGCTCGTACGCCGAGCTCAACGGCATGCACATGTCCGAGGCCTTCGCCTCGACGCTGGACATATCGTTCGACGTCCGCGGTGGCCTGATGGTGCGCCAGATGCACCACTGGGCGGCCATGCTCTTCATCGCCGCGATGCTCGTGCACATGATGCGCGTCTTCCTGACCGGCGCGTTCCGCAAGCCGCGTGAGGTCAACTGGATCATCGGCGGTGTGCTGATCCTGCTGGGCATCGTCGAAGGATTCGCGGGCTACTCGCTCCCCGACGACCTGCTCTCCGGCACCGGCATGAGAATCGCCGACGGACTGGTCAAGGCCACCCCGGTGGTCGGCACCTACATGTCGTTCTTCATGTTCGGTGGCGAGTTCCCCGGCGACGACATCATCCCGCGCCTCTACATGGCGCACATCCTGCTGATCCCGGGCCTGATCCTGGCCCTGATCGCGGCCCACATGCTGCTGCTCGTCTACCACAAGCACACGCAGTGGCCTGGCCCCGGACGCACCGAGGAGAACGTCGTCGGCTTCCCGATGCTCCCGGTCTACATGGCCAAGGCCGGTGGCTTCTTCTTCATCGTGTTCGGCATGTGCGCCCTGATGGGTGGCCTGCTGACGATCAACCCGGTGTGGAAGTACGGGCCCTACGACCCGTCGAAGGTGACCGCAGGCTCGCAACCCGACTGGTACATGGGTATCGCCGAGGGCCTGCTGCGCATCATGCCCGGCTGGGAGACGCACCTCTGGGGCCACACTCTCTCGTGGAACATCTTCCTGCCCGGCCAGATCCTGCCCGTGGCCCTGCTCGTGACGGTGCTGGCCTGGCCGTTCCTGGAGGCCTGGGTGACCGGCGACAAGCGGGAGCACCACCTGCTCCAGCGTCCGCGCAACGCCCCCGGGCGCACCGCCTTCCTGTCCGCGATGATCACCCTCTACGGGCTGCTCTGGGCCGCCGGCGGCAACGACGTGCTCGCCGTGCTGTTCCACCTGAACCTGAACCACATCACCTACTTCATGCGTGGTGCAGTGTTCGTCATCCCGGTGATCGTGTTCATCTTCACCAAGCGGTGGTGCATCTCGCTGCAGCGTCACGACAACGAGAAGCTGCTGCACGGCTACGAGACCGGCATCATCATGCGGTCCGCGGAGGGCGGCTACACCGAGCGTCACCTGCCGATCAGCGCGGACAGCGCCTACACGCTCACCGCGCGTGACCGTGACCAGGTGTTCGTCCCGGGCTCGGGTGTCGACGCCAACGGCGTGGCCTCCAAGGACGGCAAGCTCGACGGCGTCCGCGGCAAGTTGTCCACGGCCCTGTTCGCCGACAACATGCAGAAGCCGACCGCCCAGGAGCTCGAGGAGGCGCACCACCACGCCGACGACGAGCACGCCCACGAGATCGAGGCCGGTCTCGACCACTCGGCGGACGGCCACCAGTTCGACGGCCGTCACCCGGTCGACGGTGAGGCCCTGCGCGGCGATCACTGATCCCCGGGTCAGCCCACAGCACCACCCGAACCCCGCACCACCTCCTCGGAGGTGGTGCGGGGTTCGTCATTGATCGACCTGTCGCCAGTTCCGGTCGACCTGTCGCCAGTCCGGCCGTTGGGCGCGTCCGGGAATGTCCGCGCCCCACCTTTGGTTGAATCTTCAACACTTGCTGTGGAGGAGATCCCATGAACGTCAAGCTCGGACTCGACACCTTCGGCGACGTGACCGTCGACCCCGACGGCACGAAGTTGAGCCATGCCGAGGTGCTACGCAACGTCGTCGACGAGATCGTGCTGGCCGACCAGGTCGGCGTTGACGCGTTCGGCGTCGGCGAGCACCACCGCGACGACTTCGCGGTCTCGGCCCCCGACGTGGTCCTGGCTGCTGCCGCCTCACGCACCGAGCGGATCATCCTCGGTACGGCCGTCACCGTGCTCTCCTCCGACGACCCCATTCGGGTCTACGAGCGCTTCGCCACTCTCGATGCACTCTCGAACGGCCGGGCCGAGGTGACCCTGGGGCGGGGTTCCTTCACCGAGTCCTTCCCGCTCTTCGGCCTCGACCTGGCCGACTACGAGGTGCTGTTCGAGGAGAAGCTCGATCTCTTCGCCGCCCTGCGGCGGGAGGACGCCGTCTCGTGGAAGGGCACCACCCGTCCCCCGCTGGAGCCCACCCACGTCTTCCCCAAGACCGAGCGCGGCACGTTGAGCACCTGGATCGGCGTCGGTGGCTCACCCGAGTCCGTCGTACGCGCAGCTCGGCACGGCATCCCGATGATGCTGGCCATCATCGGCGGAGAACCGGCCCGCTTCGCACCGTACGCCGACCTCTACCGTCGTGCGCTCGCCGAGTTCGACAGCCCCGAGCTGCCGATCGGGGTGCACTCCCCCGGCTTCGTCGCGACCACCGATGCCGAGGCGCGCGAGCAGCTGTTCCCGCACTTCAAGGCCAACCGCGATCGCATCGGACGCGAGAGGGGCTGGGGTCCGGCCACCCGGGAGCAGTTCGAGGCCGAGGCCGACCACGGCGCGCTGTTCGTCGGCTCTTCCGAGACGGTGGCCCGCAAGATCGCCACCACGGTCGAGACGCTGGGCCTGAGCCGCTTCGACCTGAAGTACAGCAACGGCACCATGCCGCACGAGCAGCTGATGGACTCGATCGGTCGCTACGGCACCGAGGTCATTCCCCGCGTCCGTGAGCTGCTCAACTGACCCGTCGCCAGTTCAGTCGACCTGTCGCGTGTTCAGGTCCGATCACCGCAGACGGCGCCGTGCGGCTTCGATGCCAGAGATGATGATGCCCTCGACATCTCCATGGACTCCGAAGAGATTCCCCTTGCGCACGACGTCGATGATCCAGCCATGCCGCCGTCGGATCCATGCCCGTCGCTGCCGGTCATGCGGCTCGTCCTCCTCGCCGTGAAAGTCCTCGCCGTCGTACTCGACGGCGTACTTCAAGTGCGGGACACCCAGGTCCAGGAAGTAGGACCCGAAGGGCGAGGCGACCTCGATCTGAAGGTCCGGTTTCGGCACGGAGGGTATCCGGAGCCACTTGGAGCGGGTGGCGCTCTCCGCCGGTGAGCCGCTGCGCCCGTCGACATGCGGAGCCAGGTCCCGAAGTTGTACGACGCCGCGTGCCCGCTTGAACCGATCAGCCCCCAGAATCAACTCGTCGTTGGTGAAGCCGTGTTGCCGCTGCAAAGCGTCCATGACGCCCAACGCCTGGTCCCTGTGGAGCAGGCGCCCGACGTCGAGGGCAGTACGCAACGGTGTGGTCACCTCTATTCCATCGATCGACATGACGTCGTCCGGACCAAAGGAACGCTCCCCACTGCGGGTCAGGCCATTGCGGAGTCGATAGCCTGGTCGCCGAAACACCGAGACCTTCGGCACGACCAGGTGATCGCCGGGTGCCAGGACGCGAGGTGCGCCGAGGAGCCATGCCGCCGTACGGTCGGTGACGACCGCATCCTCCGGGACTACGCACTTCAGGCATGCGATGCGCAATGCCAGGTCCTCTTCGAGGTGCGCGCCGTAGTAGACGCCCCGCATCGGATGCTGCAGGGTCCCGGATGCAACGCCGGCGGCCAGATCAGCATCGCGGAGCCCCCACCCCAGGGCTTCCCGACGGGTGAACGGTCGGCCGGGAAGCACGAGCCGACCAGGACCGACGTAAGTTGCCAACATGTCCATGCCCGCAAGGATCGGCAATCCAGGAGTCATCCGCTCCGGTCAGCGAGCAACCTGTGGACAACTGCGGCAAAAAGCTGCATGGGGGCGAAAACTGGCGACGGATCGGCGTGAACTCACGACAGGTCAACCGGAACTGGCGACAGGTCGTCACGAACTGGCGACAGGTCAGAGCGCGGAGCCCTGCTTGTAGGTCGCGAACGACTCGTTCCAGTCGCCGTACCCGTTGTCGAGGGTCATCGGACGGTCGGTGCCGGTGTACTCGACCACGTCGCCCCGCTTGGAGATGTTGTAGATCCAGGCGGCGTTCTCGGTGGACATGCCGGTGCAGCCGTGCGACACGTTCGCGTAGCCCTGGGAGCCGACCGACCACGGCGCCGCGTGCAGGAACTCACCGCTCGAGGTGACCCGCATGGCGTACTCGACGTCGTCGATGTCGTAGGCGTCGGAGCTGCCGGCCGGGATGCCCACGGTCTCGGAGTTCATCCGCTTGGTGCGGTACTTCTCCATGATCACCTTCACCCCGCTGCGGGTGGTGAAACCGGCCTTGCCGGTGGTGATCGGCGTGGTGCGGACCAGCTTGCCGTTCACGAACGTCTTCATCTGGTGGGTCTGGGCGTTGACCTTGCTGATCACCGCGTCACCGACGTGGAACGAGACGGTGCGGGAGTCCTGGCCGTAGATGCCCTGTCCGGCGGGGAGCGCGTTGATGTCGAGGTCGACGGTGACGTCGCTGCCGGCCTTCCAGTACGCCGCGGGGCGGTAGTGCACCAGGGTGTCGCTCATCCAGTGCCACGTGCCCTTCTGGGCGGGCGTGGAGGTGACCAACATGTGCTTCTCGAAGGCCTTCTTGTCGGTCACCGGCAGGTCGAAGTTCACGATGATCGGCATGCCGACCCCGACCGTCTCACCCTCGAGGGGCGCGACCGCGGCGTAGGTCTGCTGGTCGAGCGTCAGGTCGACCGTGGTGAACCGACGCGACGAGTTGTCGACGTCGCCATCGGCGTTCTCCGTGGTGGTCCTCACGACGTACGTCGTGCCGGGTTCGAGCAGCTGCGTGGCGTGCCAGGTGCTGCCGTCGCTGGCCAGGGTGCCCTTGATCGGCTCGGCTCCAGCAGCCTTGACCAGCACCTTGGTGATGGTGCCGTTGCTGGCCTTGACGCGGACCACGTGGTTCACCGGGACGGCCTTGCGGGGGCCGACATTGCTGCTCAGGACGACGTCGTCGACGCCGTCAACCGAGCCCGGCCTGCCCTGCGAGTCGGAGGAGTTGTCCGAGTCGTCGGAGGAGGAGTCACCGGTCGCGTTGCTGCACGCGGAGAGTCCCGCAGTGAGCAGGGCGATGCCGGCGAGCGCGACGGCGGCGCGCGTGCCGCGACGGCGCGTGGGCAGTGCAGTCATGTCGGTCTCCCCCGTGGAAAGCTCAGTCGGTCCGAGAACAGGCTACCCCGACCAGCGCAACACGAAGCCCCGCCGTGACGTGAACGTGGTCACCTACGGCGGGGCTGCATGGCAGGGATCAGTGGGCGTGTTCCCCGCGGTAGTACTCGAAGATCCAGCCGCACAGGGCCAGGGTTCCGAAGACGCCGCCGATGATCAGCAGCCACCACGCGGCAAGCGCGATCGCGAAGGTGCACAGGGCCATCGTGAGACTGCACCACAGCGGCCACCACGAGTAGGGCGGGAAGAAGCCCAGCTCACCGGCGCCGTCAGCGATCTCGGCGTCCTTGCGGTCCTCGGGCCGCGGCTCCATGCGCGAGGCGTGGAAACCGAGGTAGAGCGACACCATCGCGACCAGCAGGGCGGACATGACGAGCGCCGTGGTGCCCGTCCAGTCACCGGCGATGAACCAGTACGCCGGTGCGACCAGGGCAAAGAAGATCGTCGTGATGACGAAGATCCAGGTCTCAGCCTTCATCAGGCGTTCTCCTCCGGGGTTCCATCGGTGCGGTCATTGAGCATTTCCTTGCGCCCCTGCACCTCAGGGGTGTCAGAGATTCCGTCGAAGTCGTTCTCCTCGAGCTCGAGGGCGGCGATCTCCGGGTGGTGCAGGTCGAAGGCCGGCGACTCCGAACGGATCCGCGGGATCGAGACGAAGTTGTGCCGCGGGGGCGGGCAGCTCGTGGCCCACTCCAGCGAACGGCCCCAGCCCCACGGGTCGTCGACCTCGACCAGGCGCGACTTGCGGCTGATCCAGACGTTGTAGAGGAACGGCAGCGTCGAGGCACCGAGCAGGAACGCACCGATGGTGGACACCTGGTTCAGGACCGTGAAGCCGTCGTCGGGCTGGTAGTCGGCGTACCGGCGAGGCATGCCCTCGACACCCAGCCAGTGCTGGACCAGGAAGGTGGTGTGGAAGCCGACGAACAGCAGCCAGAAGTGGAGCTTGCCGAGGCGCTCGTTGAGCATGCGCCCGGTCATCTTCGGCCACCAGAAGTAGAAGCCGGCGAACATCGCGAACACCACCGTGCCGAACACCACGTAGTGGAAGTGCGCCACCACGAAGTAGGAGTCGGAGACGTGGAAGTCGAGCGGCGGGCTGGCCAGGATGACACCGGTCAGGCCACCGAAAAGGAAGGTGGTGAGGAAGCCGATCGTCCACAGCATCGGGGTGTCGAACGACAGGGAGCCGCCCCACATCGTGCCTATCCAGTTGAAGAACTTCACTCCTGTGGGCACCGCGATCAGGAAGGTCATGCCCGAGAAGAAGGGCAGGTTCACCTCTCCGGTCACGAACATGTGGTGGGCCCACACGGCGACCGAGAGGATCGCGATGCCGAGCGTGGCGCCGACCAGGCCGACGTACCCGAAGATCGGCTTGCGGCTGAACACCGGAAGGATCTCGGTCACGATGCCGAAGAACGGCAGGGCGATGATGTAGACCTCGGGGTGCCCGAAGAACCAGAACAGGTGCTGCCACAGCAGGGCGCCGCCGTGTTCGGCGTCGAAGACGTGGGCCCCGAGCAGTCGGTCGGCCTCGAGCGAGAGCAGCGCGCCACCGAGGATCGGGAAGGCAAGGAGCACCAGCAGGCTGGTGATCAGGACGTTCCACACGAAGATCGGCATGCGGAACATGGTCATGCCGGGCGCGCGCATGCAGATGATCGTGGTGATGAAGTTGACCGCACCGAGGATCGTGCCGATACCGGCCATCCAGAGGCCCATGATCCACAGGTCGCCGCCGATGCCGGGCGAGCGCACTTCGTTGGAGAGCGGCGCATAGGCGAACCAGCCGAAGTCAGCCGCACCCTGCGGGGTGAGGAAGCCGGACGCCGCGATGAGGCCGCCCCAGAGGAACAGCCAGTAGCTGAACATGTTGAGGCGCGGGAACGCGACGTCGGGCGAGCCGATCTGCAGCGGCATGATCACGTTGGCGAAACCGAAGAACAGCGGCGTCGCGAAGAGCAGCAGCATGATCGTGCCGTGCATGGTGAACAGCTGGTTGTAGACCTCGTCGGTGACCACCTGGTTGCCCGGGTAGGCCAGCTCGGAACGGATCAGCATGGCCATCAGGCCGCCGACCATGAACCACGCGAACGACGTGATGAGGTACATCTTGCCGATCAGCTTGTGATCGGTGGTGGTGAGGATGCGGACCACCTGCTGGCCCAGCGGCTTGCGGCCGCCCGCCAGCTCTTCGGTGGGATGTGCTGCCGTGGCGGTCACTCGTCGCCTCCGTTGGACTCGTGCTCTTGGGCCTCGTCGAGGCCGACCTGGGTGACGGCATCCGAGCCGCCGAGGAGCGGGTGGTCAGCCTGGGGGATCGTGGTGAGGTACTGCTCGTAATCGGCCTGGCTGACGACCTTGACGTTGAAGAGCATGCGCGAGTGCGAGACACCGCACAGCTCAGTGCACTTGCCCATGAACGTGCCCTCCTTGGTCGTGTGGACCTGGAAGGAGTTGCGCTCCTCGCCCTCCTGCCCCGGGAACACGTCCATCTTCATCAGGAACGCGGGGACCCAGAAGCCGTGGATGACGTCGGGCGACGACAGCTTGAACTCGATGGTCTGGTCGACCGGCAGCACCAGCGTGGGGATGTCGCGCGCGGTGCCGGCCACGTAGTGGACCGAACCGTCGACGTCGGTGGGGTCGTCGGTGTGGTTGAAGGTCCACGACCACTGCTGTCCGACGACCTGGATGACCTGGTCAGGGTTGTCGACCTCGTCGAGCACCTTGTTCTGCACGTCGACGGTGTGGAAGAAGAACACGATCACCATCATGATCGGCGCGATCGTGTAGAAGATCTCGAGCGGCAGGTTGTAGCGCGTCTGGACCGGGATCTCGTCGTCGCTGCGGCGACGGTAGCGCCAGGCCACGTAGAAGATCAGGCCCCAGACAATGATGCCGGTGACGAGCGCGGCCACCCAGGACCACTTCCACAGATCGGCGATGTACTGGCCCTGCTCAGTGGCAGGCGAGTCGGCAGGCATGGCCCAACGGCTTGCCTGTGCCTTGCTCTCGGCAGAACATGCGCCCAACATGAGGAAGCTGATGCCCAGCATCGCGCCCAGCGCCAACTGCCGGGCGCGCTTGGGGAGTTGCAGACCCACGAACGAGCCTCTCTCTAAGTCGTAACGGTTAGTTGGCACACTATCGGAACCCTGACGGCGTTAGCGCGACAGGTCGGCAGGTAAGTTCCCGGTGTGAGATATGCCTCTGCCCCGAGCCAGCCGTGACCGGCTCCGCGTACCTCGATGCCGCGTCCTCGGAACCACTGCACCCCGCCGCCCGGGACACCCTGATGGCTGCCCTGGAACACGGGTACGCCGATCCGCGGCGCCTCCACGGCCCGGCCCGCAACGCGCGGCTCATGCTCGACAACGCCCGCGAGGTGGTCGCCACCTGCCTCGGCGTACGACCCGACGAGGTGACGTTCACCCCGAGCGGCACCCACGCCGTACACCTCGGAGTGCTGGGCCTCCTCGCCGGTCGGGCGCGGGTGTCCCCCGTGCTCGCCCACAGCGCCGTCGAGCACTCGAGTGTGGTGCACGCAGCGCAGTGGCACGCGGCCCGCGGGGGCGAGGTCGTCGAGCTCCCCGTCGACCGCGAAGGACGGTCCTCCACCGAGCTCCCCGACGGCCCGCTCGGCCTGGTCGCCCTGCAGGCCGCCAACCACGAGGTGGGCACGATCCAGCCCGTCGAGCAGGTCGCCGAGGCAGCCGGCGAGACCCCGCTGTTCATGGACGCCTGTGCCGCCGCGGGCCGGGTCGCGTTGCCCGACGGCTGGGCGGCCGCGGCGGTCTCGGCACACAAGTGGGGAGGCCCGGCCGGGGTCGGGGCCCTCGTGGTGCGCAAGGGCGCTCGCTGGCGCCAGCCGTTCCCCGGCGACGACCGCATCGACGAGCGCACGACCGGCTTCGAGAACGTGCCCGGCGCCCTGGCCGCCGCGGCCGCGCTGCAGGCGATGACCGCCGAGCGCGACGACCTGGCCGCCCGCCAGCACGCGCTGGTCGACGAGATCCGCACCCGGGTCGCAGTCACCGTGCCGGACGTCGAGGTGGTCGGTTCCGCCGATCACCGGCTCCCCCACCTGGTCACGTTCTCGTGCCTGTACGTCGACGGCGAGGCCCTGGTCGCCGAGCTGGACCGACGTGGCTTCGGTGTGGCCTCCGGGTCCGCCTGCACCGCCTCGACGCTCGAGCCCAGTCACGTGCTGGCGGCGATGGGCGTGCTCACCCACGGCAACGTCCGGGTGTCACTGACCCGGGACGTCGACCGCACGCAGGTCGACGCCTTCCTCGACGTGCTGCCCGAGGTGGTCGCCGCGATCAGGGCGGAGGCCGGCCTGTGACCTCGTCGGTGGACGACTGGGCCCTCGAGCTCGACTGCCGCGGCATGCGCTGCCCGGCCCCGATCATCGAGCTCGCCCGACACCACACCGAGGTCGAGGTCGGCGAGCTCGTGGCCGTCATCGCCACGGACGTCGCTGCCCGGGTCGACGTACCGGCCTGGTGCCGCATGCGCCAGCAGGAGTACGTCGGCGAGTCGGTCGCCGACGACGGCACGCCGGTCTACGTGGTGCGACGGGTGAGTTGAGGCAGGTGCCTCCCTCACCGAATCCGCTGACGCGTCTTCGCTACGCGTGCAGGGTCTGCAGGTGCGGGTCGATGTCCTTGACCGCCTCCGCGCCATAGGTGTCCTCGCAGCGCTTGAGGAAGTCAGCGCGGGAGAGGGTGTACTCCTGCGTGCCGACCTGCTCGACCACATAGACAGCCAGCAGGCAGCCCAACTGCGCGGCCCGCTCGGTGCTCAGCCCCCAGGTCAGGGCGGCCAGGAAGCCCGCGCGGAACGCGTCGCCGACGCCGGTGGGCTCCACCTTCTCGATCTCGGGAACGGCCGCGACCACGATCGACTCGGCGCCCTGCTGGTCGATGCGCACGCCCTCGGCGCCGAGGGTGACCACCCAGGTGCCCACCCGCTCGAGCACCTCGTCACGCGACCAACCGGTCTTCTGCGTGATCAGGGTGGCTTCGTACTCGTTGGAGAAGAGGATGTGCGCGCCGTCGATCAGCTGGCGGATCAGCGGGCCCTCACCGAAGGCGAGTTGCTGGGACGGGTCAGCCACGAACCGGTAGCCGCGGGTGCGGCACTCGTCGGTGTGGCGGAGCATGCCCTCCGGGTCGTCGGGACCGACCAGCACGTAGTCGGGGTCGCCGACCCGGTCGACGATCGGCTTGAGCTCGATCTCGCGGGACTCGCTCATCGCTCCGGCGTAGAAGGACGCGATCTGGGCGTGCGAGGAGTCGTTGGTGCAGACGAAACGTGCGGTGTGGCGGGTCTCGGAGACGTGCACCGAGTCGCAGTCGACCTGGTGCCGCTCGAGCCAGGCGCGGTAGTCGGCGAAGTCCTCACCGACCGCGCCCACGAGCACCGGGCTGAGGCCGAGGTTGCCGAGTCCGAAGCAGATGTTTGCCGCGCAGCCTCCCCGGCGAACCTCGAGGTCCTCGACGAGGAACGAGACGCTCAGCTTGTCGAGCTGGTCGACAACCAGGGAGTCCGAGAACCTCCCCGGGAACGACATCAGATGGTCGGTGGCGATGGATCCGGCGATGAGCAGCGACATGCTGCCGAACACTACCTGTCGGTACAGCTGGGTGTACCCCGTGGTAACGAATATCGTCGTTTGCATGAGCCAGTTCGCGAGCCTTCGACTCCCTTACGCTGACCCGTCGACCCCTCACGAGATGTACGCCGACTGCCAGCTCGTCGGCGACCAGTTGCGCCTCCCGGCGACCCGCACCTCGCATGTGCCCGGCCGCCACGTCGCCGAGCACAAGCCCACCACGTGGCAGGTCTCCGACAAGGCCGCCGCCCTGGCAGGTTCACTGCACCTGCACCTGAGCTGACCGAGCCAACGGGCGCACTCCCTCCCTCTTGTGCGTCCGTTCCGACGAGCGCGTCCCTCCCTCTTGCGCGCTCGTCAAGCCCCTTGGGCACAACGAAGCCCCTGCCGGTTCCGGCAGGGGCTTCGTCGTATGTCTTCAGTGGTGCCTGTCGCCGACCTGTCAGCCGACGACCGGGCGTTCGCTCAGTGGAACGAGTCGCCGCAGGCGCAGGAGCCGGTGGCGTTGGGGTTGTCGATCGTGAAGCCCTGCTTCTCGATGGTGTCGACGAAGTCGATCACGGCACCGTTGAGGTAGGGGACGCTCATCCGGTCGACGACGACGGAGACGCCGTCGAAGTCGGTCACGACGTCACCGTCGAGGGTGCGCTCGTCGAAGAAGAGCTGGTAGCGCAGTCCGGAGCAACCGCCGGGCTGCACGGAGATGCGCAGCGCGAGGTCGTCGCGACCCTCCTGGGCGAGGAGGGACTCGACCTTGGACGCGGCGACCGGGCTCAGGTTGATCTGGTCGGTGCGGTGCTCGGTGGCGGTTTCGACCTGCTCGGTCATCTCAGCTCCCAAAAGTTCGTGGCGTGTTACTCATGCAATGGTCGCACATCCGCGGTTATTCCCCAGAACTCCGGCCGACCGTGAAGGAAGTCACACGATCCGCAGCAGAAAGGCGCGCGTTCAGCCTGGCTTCAGCAACGAGGGCGCAGGATGGGGACATGAAGATTCCGGCAATCCTCGCCGGCAGCGCCGTACTCCTGGTCGCCGCTGCCTGCGGCACGCATTCCGACCCGGTGAGCTCGGACGACAACACCACCCGACCCGCCCCGGGCACGTCGTCGGCCACACCCGGCGAACGGCGGGGACTCCCGGCCACGCCACTGACCCGAGTCGACCCGACGGCGTTCGTGACGGGCGTCGACAATCCCTTCCTGCCGCTGGAACCCGGCACGGTGTGGACGTTCCGGAGCAGCAGTCCCGACGAGGAGACACGAATCGTCACGACGGTGACGGACCGCTCCCGAGTCGTGCAGGGGGTGCGCTGTGTGGTGGTCCACGACGTCGAGAGCACCCTGGACGGCGAGGTCCTCGAGGACACGTGGGACTGGTACGCACAGGACGTCGACGGCAACGTCTGGTACTTCGGCGAGGACACCACCGCGTACGAGGACGGCACCTCCAGCAAGGAGGGGTCGTGGGAGACGGGGGTCGACGGGGCGCAAGCGGGCATCGTGATGCCGGCGGACCCGCAACCCGGCGACGAGTACGCCCAGGAATTCTACGCCGGTGAGGCCGAGGACCGCGGTCAGGTGCTCCGTGTGGACGGCCGACACCCCCAGGTCCCGGCGACGTACGGCGCACTGGTGGTCACCCGCGACACCACGCCCCTGGAGCCGAAGCTGGTGGAGCGCAAGTACTACGCACGCGGGGTGGGTGTGGTGCACGAGGAGACCGTCCGGGGCGGACGGGAGAGCGTCCGGCTGGTGTCCGTTCGCCCGAACAGCTCGACCTGACCCCTGTCGTCGGGCGGGAGGGCGTCACCGCGACCAGGTGCGGGCGGTGCGTTCGGCCAGCGTGGCCAGTGACCCGGCGGGGTCCGCGAACGACCTGTCCTCCCCCACCAGGTCCACCATCGAGTACGCCGACTCCACGCCCAGAGCGCGCATCTCGCGGGAGCCGACCAGCACCTGTCCCGCGAGGGCGATGCAGGGCCTCAGGGCGTGGGCGGCCACCTCGGCGACGCCGTACGGCACCTTGCCCGAGCGGCTGGAGAAGTCGAAGGCGCCCTCGCCGGTGATCACCAGGTCGGCGGCGGCCGCGCGGTCTGCCAGGTCGACGGCGTCCCCGACGAGCCCGATCCCGGCCGTGCGGGACGCCCCGAGGAGCATCAGCGCGTAGCCCAGCCCTCCGGCAGCGCCGGCGCCCTTCTCCAGGGCCAGGCGCCGGTCGGCGACGGCGGCGAACTCCTCGAGGATCCCGTCCACCGCCGGCAGCCGGTCCTCGGCGAGGCCCTTCTGGGGGCCGAACGTCTTGGTCGCGCCGAACAGACCCGTCAACGGGCTGTCGACGTCGGAAGCGGCGACCAGGGTGACCCCGACGAGGCGGTCCTTCGCACCGGTCAGGTCCAGCCGGGTCAGTCCGACCAGGCCGTGCACGCCCTGGTCGAGGGGCTCGTCGGCCGCCGCGCCCAGTGCCGCGAGCAGGCCGGCGCCGCCGTCGTTCGTGCCGCTCCCGCCGAGTCCGACCACGATCGTGGTGGCTCCCGCGTCCACGGCACGTGCCAGCAGCTCCCCGACGCCGTACGTGCTGGCCTTCTCGACGTCGCCGTCACCGATGAGGTGGAGGCCGCACGCGTGGGCACTCTCGACGTACACCGTGCCGCCGACCTCGAGGAGCGTGGCCGGCGTGGGTTCCCCGAAGGGGCCGCGTACGGTCGCGGCGAGCAGCTCGCCACTCAGCGACGCGTGCAGTACGTCGACGAAGCCCGGGCCGCCGTCGGCCATCGGGCACAGGTCGAGCTCGTCGTCGGGTGCGTGGCGACGCCAGCCGTCTGCGATCGCCTGGGCTGCCTCCACGGCGGAGAGGGTGCCGGCGAACTTGTCGGGGGCGATGAGCACGCGCATGCACCTCATCCTGCCGGTCCCCCGCAACGTCCTGCACCCCGGCTGCCCCGGCAACCCCGACGCAGGACGTCCGGCCCGATGTCCTGCAGAGTGGTCCCCATGCCAGCCAGTTCGCAGGACGTCCTGATCAGGCCGCTCCGGTACGACGACGTCCCCGTCGTCGAGCGCCTGTCGGCCGAGGGCTTCCACGCGCTCGACCTCGAGACCTACCCGCGCGGCTGGCCGGACCCGCAACTGCGTGCCCCGGACCGCGGGTCGCGCTGGGTGCAACGCACCCGGCACCTGCTCGAGACCGACCCGGCCGGCTGTTGGGTGGCCACCCACGGAGACGACGTCGTCGGGTTCGCCACCTCGTTCACCCGCGAGCTGATGTGGATCCTGTCGTCGTACGTCGTCCGGCCGGGGTTGCAGGGACGGGGCATCGGAGCGCAACTCCTGGCCGCGGCGCTGCAGCACGGCAACGGTTGCCTGCGCGGCATGCTCGCGGCCTCCGACGACCCGAAGGCGCTGAGGCGCTACCGCGTGGCCGGGTTCGAGATGCACTCCCAGATGTTGTTGCACGGCGAGGTCGACCGTTCGGTCCTGCCGGTGATCGAGCGGGTGCGCGAGGGCTCGATCGGCGACCGGGACCTGCTCGACTCCATCGACCGGCAGACCCGCGGTGCCGCGCACGGCCCCGACCACGAGTACCTCACCGACGACTTCCGCCTCGTCGTGACCGAGCGAACCACCGGCTCGGGCTACGCCTACGTCGACCCGAACGGTGCGCCGGTCCTGCTCGCCGCGACCAATCGCCGTACCGCCTCGGACCTGATGTGGGAGGCGCTCGCCTCGTCACCGCCCGGCGCCACGCTCGAGATCGGGCACATCACCTCGGCGAACCACTGGGCACTCGACGTCGGGCTCGCCGCGCGCCTGTCGATCCATCACCGCGGCTATCTGATGGTGCGGGGCATGAAGCCACCCTCGCCGTACCTGCACCACGGCTCCCTGCTGTGAGGCTGAGATCGGTGCGTCCGAGCTCAGGGCCGGGGCATAGGATTGCCGCATGAGCACAGTCGAGTTGCCCCTCCTGCCGCTGGGCATGGGCAAGGACCTCTCCTCCGAGCGGGGCGTCGAATGCCCGGGCGACCTGCCGGCGGCCTCCGACCCCGATCTGGTCGCACGCGCCCGTGCCGCCAAGGAAGCGCTCGGGAACAAGGTCTTCATCCTGGGCCACCACTACCAGCGCGACGAGGTCATCGAGTTCGCCGACGTCACCGGCGACTCGTTCAAGCTGGCCCGCGACGCGGCCGCGCGGCCGGAGGCCGAGCACATCGTCTTCTGCGGCGTGCACTTCATGGCCGAGTCCGCCGACATCCTCACCGCGCCGAACCAGAAGGTGATCCTGCCCGACCTCGCCGCCGGCTGCTCCATGGCCGACATGGCGCGCCTCGGCCAGGTCGAGGACGCCTGGGACGCGCTGGCCGACGCCGGTGTCCAGGACCAGGTCGTGCCGATCACCTACATGAACTCCAGCGCCGACATCAAGGCGTTCTGCGGCAAGTTCGGCGGCGCCGTCTGTACGTCGAGCAACGCCGATGTGGCACTCGACTGGGCCTTCGAGCAGAAGCCCGACGCGAAGGTGCTGTTCTTCCCCGACCAGCACCTCGGCCGCAACACCGCCGTCCTCAAGCTCGGCATCCCGCTCGAGCAGTGCGTCGTGTGGAACCCCTTCAAGCCCAACGGCGGCCTGACCGCCGAAGAGCTCCAGAACGCGAAGATGATCCTCTGGAAGGGCCACTGCTCGGTCCACGGCCGGTTCAGCCCCGAGGTCGTCGACGAGCTGCGCGCCAAGGACCCGGACGTCAAGATCCTGGTGCACCCCGAGTGCAAGTACGAAGTGGTCACCAAGGCTGACCTCGTCGGGTCCACCGAGTTCATCATCAAGACCATCGAGGCGGCGCCTGCCGGTTCGAGCTGGGCGATCGGCACCGAGCTGAACCTGGTCAAGCGCCTGGCCGACGCCCACCCCGACAAGAAGATCGCGTTCCTCGAGAAGACCGTGTGCTTCTGCTCGACGATGAACCGCATCGATCTCCCCCACCTGGTGTGGGCGCTCGAGTCGCTGGTCGCCGGCAACGAGGTCAACGTCATCGAGGTCGAGGCCGAGACGGCACGACTGGCCGACATCGCGCTACAGCGCATGCTCGACCTGCCCGGCAAGTCACACCGCGACTGAGGGCGAGATGAGCGGCTCCCTTCCTCCCTGCCCGAAGTGCGCCTCGGAGTACACCTACGAGCTCGGCAGCCTCATGGTGTGCCCTGAGTGCGCCCACGAGTGGTCGCCCGAGGAGGCAGCCGCCGAGGCCGAGGCCGCAGTGATCAAGGACGCCAACGGCACACCCCTGGCCGACGGCGACACCGTCACCGTCATCCGTGACCTCAAGGTCAAGGGCTCCTCCACCTCGATCAAGGTCGGGACCAAGGTCAAGAACATCCGCCTCGTGCAAGGGGTCGGCGACCACGACATCGACTGCAAGGTCGACGGCTTCGGGCCGATGCAGTTGAAGTCCAGCGTGGTCAAGAAGGGCTGACCCGCTCCCTGACGTACGACGCCCTGCGTCCCGGTCGCCAGTGGCAACCGGACGCAGGGCGTCAGTGCTTCGGGATCAGGCCTCGTCGGCGGGTACGACGGCCTGGCCGGGCCCACCGTTCCGCTCGGCGCGGAGGCCGGCACCGCGATCGGCGAACCCTTCGAGCATGTTCTGCAGGTCGACCCCGGTGGTGTTCTTCAACAGCTCCATGGTCTGGAAGATGTTGTTGGTGACCTGCTTGGGCAGCTCGCCGGCGCCGTCGGTGGAGATCACGGTCAGCTTGTCGATCGCGGCCATCGGCGCGGCGACCTCGTGCGCGACCTTGGGCAGGATCTCCATCAGCATCTGCAGGACGGCCGCGTCGTTGTACTGCGCGAACGCCTCCGCCTTCTTGTTCATCGCCTCGGCCTCGGCGTTGCCGATCGCGAGGGTCGATGCGGCCTGGGCGTCACCTTCGGCGCGGAGTGCGTCGGCCTCGGCGATACGGCGGGCCTTCTCGGCCTCACCGCGCTTGGCACCCTCGATGGCCTCGGCCTCGGCCAGTGCCTCACGACGTGACTTCTCACCGACACCGGTCAGGCGGTCGCGCTCGGCCTCTGCCTCGGCCTTGGCGATCGCGGCGACCTTGGCGGCGTCGGCGTCGAAGACCTGGGAGTTGCGACGCCCCTCGGCCTCGGTCTCCACGCGGTAGCGCTCGGCGTCGGCGGGCTTGCGGACCTCGGTGTCGAGCTGGCGCTCCTTGAGGGCTGCCTGGCGGACGGCAACCTTCTCCTGCTCGGCGAGGATCGCCTGGTCGCGATCGGCCTGGGCCAACGGGCCTGCGGCCGCGGCCTGGGCACTGGCGGCGTCGGTCTCGGCCTTGATCTCGGCGGTCTGGAGGGCCAGCTGGCGCTGGGCGATGGCGATCTCCTGCTCGGCGGCCAGCCTGGCCTGCTCGGCAGCCTGGCGGGCCTCGGCCTCGGCGATGGAGGCGACCTGGTTCAGCTTGGCGGCCTCGGGCCGACCGAGGTCGGCAAGGTAGGAGCCGTCGTCGGTGATGTCCTGGATCTGGAACGTGTCGAGCACCAGGCCCTGGCCGGTCAGCGAGGTCTCGGACTCGTCGGCGACGCGCTGCGCGAACGCGGCCCGGTCGCGGATGATCTGCTCGACCGACAGGGACCCGACGATGGAGCGCAGCGAACCGGCGAGGGTCTCCTGCGTGAAGGTCTCGATCTCCTGCTGCTGGGTGAGGAAGCGCTGGGCCGCGGCACGGATGGAGTCCTCGTTGCCACCGACCTTGACGATCGCGACGCCCTCGAGGTTGAGCTTGACGCCCTGCCCCGAGATGGCGCCCTTGATCTGCACGAAAAGGCGACGCGACGAGAGGTCGAGGGTGTGTGCCTTCTGCACGAACGGGATCACGAAGACACCGCCACCCATCACGACCTTCTGGCCGGACAGGTCGGTGGAGACCTGGCCGGTCTCGGGGTTCTTCACCGCCTTGCCCTTGCGGCCGGTGACGATGAAGGCCTCGTTGGGGCCGGCCACCTTGTAGCGGGTGGTGATCAGGGCGCCCAGAAGGACGACGAGGACGATGATGCCGACGACGGCAAGCAGGATCGGGGACATACAGGAGCTCCTGGCTCGGGTGGAGTGGTGGTGTTCAGCCCCGGCGCTCGACGAGCACCGAGGTGGCGGAGAGGACTGCCGTGATCGTGACCGGCGTACCTGCTGCCAGTGGGGCCTCCGAGCGGGCGTTGAGCTTGGTGATGTGGCCCGACGCCACGATGCTCACCTCGCCGTACCCGTTCTCGGGGATCGCACTGATGACCGTGGCCGGCTGGCCGGTGAGGTCACCCGTGCGGACGTTCGCCTCGTCGCCGCCCTGCTTCAGCTGGTACGACGCCCAACCGGCGCCGGCTCCGACGACGAGACCGGCCACCAGGCCGACGCCGATGGAGAGGCCCATGTTGTCGCTCTGCGCGTAGGAGATGGCTCCCCCGAACCCGAAGGCACCCAGGAACCCCGCCATCGCGGCACCCGAGAACAGGTCGCCCCCGAAGTCGAGCAGCCCGTCGAGGAGGTCGCCGACGATCAGCGAGAACAGCAAGAGCGCGATGCCGACGGCACCGATGAGAAGGAACGCGATCACGCGGTCCACCTTTCCCCGTTGATGTGGGCGTAACCCTAGTGGGCCGGGTCAGTTCGCGGACGACATCGGTCAGAACGGCGCAACGATCCACGGTTCGAAGCGCAAGAACCCACGGTTCGCGCATCAAGGTCCGCGAACCGTGGGTTGTTGATGCGGTTGTGCGGCTAGAGGCCGGGGGCGCCCCAGACGGCGAGCCAGCGCTGGAGGTCCTGCTCCATCGGCAGCTCGGCGGCGAGCTGGTCGCGGATCTGGATCTCGAGCAGGTTGTCGCGCCGCTGCTGGCCCGAGCCGTCGCCACCAGAGCCCGGCTCGGGAGCGAACGGGTAGAACGTGCCCTGCTTGTAGAGGTAGACCAGGCCGGCCCTGCGGCCCGAGGCGTCGGCGAACGCGATCAGCGAGCACAGCAGCCCGCTGCCGAAGCCCTGCTCCTCGAGGATGGTGTTCACCGCGTGCAGGTCGGTGCACAGGCCCGCGGTGTCCTGGGGGTCGCGCTGGGCGACCAGCCAGGTGAACCCGAAGGAGTCCTGGGTGACCTCGACGTCGGGGGCATCGGGATTGTCGTTGAGCAGCGCGACGATGTCGGCCTGGGTCTGCGCGAACGCGGCACCGGTGGCCCCGCGGAAGCAGACCGAGCCACTGCCGGTCGGAGTGAGCCCGGCCGCGGTCTGCAAGGTGATCGCCGCCGAGGGCACCATGAACAGCGCGTCGAGCTGCGCCTTGGTCGTCTTCGAACGACCGAGGATCGAGTTCCAGAGCCCCATGTCAGCCCATCGGGCGGCCGAGCTCGGCCTGGATCTTGGCGAGCTGCTGGAGGCGCTGCTCGAGCGGCGGGTGGGTCGAGGTCAGGGTCTTGAGCGACACACCGCTGATCGCCGGGGCGATGAAGAACGCGTTCATCGCGCTCGAGGAACGCAGGTCCTTCTGCGGGATGGCGGACATCTCGCCGGTGATCTTCTGCAGCGCCGAGGCCAGCGCGGCCGGCTTCATGGTCAGGTAGGCGCCGGCACGGTCCGCACACAGCTCGCGATAGCGGGAGAGCATGCGGGTCAGCACGAAGCTGACTGCGTAGACGACCAGGCTGACCACCAGCGCGATGAGGTACGCCGGCAGCGCGCCGTTGTTGTTGTTGCGACCCCGGCCGCCGAGGAGCGACAGCCCGCCGTACTGAGCGGACTGGGTGAGCATGCCGGCCACGATGCCCGCGGACGAGGCCACGGTCATCACCAGGACGTCGCGGTGGGCCACGTGGGAGAGCTCGTGGGCGAGGACACCCTCGAGCTCTTCGGCGTTGAGCGTGCGCAGGATGCCCGTGGTGACGCACACGACCGACCGGTTGGGTGAGCGTCCGGTCGCGAAGGCGTTGGGGATGTCCATGTCGGCGATCCCGACCCGGGGCTTGGGCATGTCGGCCATGGCACAGAGCCGGTCGATCATGCCGTGCAGCTCCGGGGCCTCCTCGGGAGAGACCTCACGGGCCCGCATCGCCCGCATCGCCACCTTGTCCGAGCTCCACCACTGGTAGAACGCGATGCCGAGGCCCACGATGCCGATGATCGGGATCAGGCCGGAGTTGCCCGACCCTCCGGCCACCGCCATCAGCGTGACCATGAACGCCACGAACAGGGCACCGAGCAGGAACATGGTCAGGGTCATCCGTGCGGTGAGACCACGGTCCTTGATGAAACGAGAGTGCGCCACGGGAGTCTTCTCAGCCGGGGATCAAGCCGTCGTCGGAGAGCTGCTCGCGCACTTCCTCGAGGGTGGCGTCGGCCGGCGGGAGCACCACGTCGGAGACGTCGATCGCCTCCGCGTCGTGAGGAACGCCGACCGTGCGTACGACGCCCAACAGCTCGGCGAGGGCAGCGGTGAACGCGTCGGTGTCGTCGGCCTCGACCGCGGCCTCGACCTGGGCGTCGAGCGCGTTGAGGCGGTCGACGGCGTTGTCTGAGACGTCGTACTGGCCCTCGCCCAGGATGCGGACGATCATGACTGGGCCTCGTTGGTGCCTTCGACCTTCTGCGTCTCGGGCTCGAGGATCGCACCCTGGTCGGGAGCGTCGATGGCCTGTGGAGCACCGCCACCCTTGAGCGCGGCGAGCTCGGACTCGACGTCGGCCTGCGAGCTCATCGCGTCGAGCTCGCGGGCGATGTCGTCGTTGCCGCCCGGGTTGGACACGTCGTCGAGGGCACCGCTGGCGATGAGCTCGTCGATCGCGCCGGCGCGGGCCTGCATGTTGGCCGTCTTGTCCTCGGCACGCTGGATCGCCATGCCGACGTCGCCCATCTCCTCACCGATGCCGGAGAGTGCCTCGTTGATCTTGGTCTGGGCCTCGGCAGCGGTGTAGTTGGCCTTGATCGTCTCCTTGCGGGTGCGGAAGGACTCGATCTTGGCCTGGAGCCGCTGCTGCGCGAGCGTCAGCTTCTCCTCCTCGCCCTGGAGGTTGGCGTGCTGCGTCTTGAGGTCGGTGATCTGGCCGTTGAGGGCCGACTTGCGGGTCAGCGCCTCGCGGGCGAGGTCCTCGCGACCCATGTCGAGGGACTTCTGCGCCTGGGTCTGGAGCTTGGCCTGCTGCTGCTCGAGTTGGTTGACCTGCAGCTCGACACGCTTGCGGCTGGTGGCCACGTCGGCGACACCTCGGCGCACCTTCGAGAGGAGCTCGAGCTGGCGCTGGTAGCTGTAGTCCAGCGTCTGGCGCGGGTCCTCGGCGCGGTCGAGTGCGCTGTTGGCCTTGGATCGGAAGATCAACGTGAAACGCTTCCAAAGGCTCATCGGATGCGGCCCCCTCTGGGTCTGCTCGTCGCCTGGGGCGACCTGACGGTGATGGTCGAGTGCTTTCCGCTCAACCCTAGGCCCAAACACAAGCGTGGGCGAGGGACGGGGTGCCGGTAGTCTGGGCAGGTCACCGCAAACCACTCGCCGAAGGCAGCCCCGTTGTTCCGTCGTAGCTCCAAGGACTCGCCCGACTCCCCCGAGTCGCCCGAGTCCCGTCCCGGCTCCAAGGGCCGTCCCACTCCCACGCGCAAGGAGGCAGAGGCGGCCGCCCGGGCGCGGGCCAAGCTCCCCAAGGACCGCAAGGCCCAGGCCCGTCGCCAGCGCGAGCTCCGCGTCGAGTCCAGCCGCAATGTGCGCGCAGCGCTGAGGTCCGGCGACGAGAAGAACCTGCCCCCGCGCGACCGCGGACCGGTGAAGCGGTTCATCCGCGACTTCGTCGACTCCCGCATCGGGTTCTCCGAGCTGCTGGCGCCGATGCTGATCATCATCATGATCATGGGCTACGGCCTCTTCGGCTCCGGGGGCATGGCCCTGGCCAACTCGCTGTGGTTCACCACGCTGGTGCTGGTCGTCCTCGACATCCTCTGGATGCGCCACCGGGTCCGCAAGCAGGTGGTCGAGCGGTTCCCCGACGAGTCGCTCAAGGGCGTCACCTGGTACGCCGTGATGCGGTCGGTCAACATGCGCTTCCTTCGGCTCCCCAAGCCGCAGGTGAAGATCGGGCAGGCCCTCCCCGAGCACTACAGCTGAGCTCGAGGTGGCGATCGGCCTCACTGCCGCCCTGGTCTCGGCTGCGCTCTTCGGCGTGGCCGCGGTCTGGCAGGCGATGGCCGTGCGCGACCACGAGGCCGAGACCCGGTCGGCCGTCGCATTCGTGGGCATGGCCCTGACCACTCCCCTGCTGTTGCTGGTGATCGGGGCCTATCTGGCCGGTTTCGTGCTGCACGCCGTGGCCATCTGGACGCTTCCCCTCTACCTGGCGCAGGCCACGATCTCGCTGTCGATGCCGGTCACCGCGATCATCTCCGCGCACCGGCTGCACGAGCCGCTCGGAGCGTTCGGCTGGGGCGCGGTCGCGGCGGTGACCGTCGGCATCGGAGTGGTGGCCGCGGGCGCCGGCGCACCGGGCGAGACGACCAGCGGCTGGCTCCTTCCCGGAGTCTCCTGGGCCATGGTCGTGGCTTGCACGGCTGTCGGGCTGTGGCTCCTGCGCCGCGGCGGACACACGCGCATGGTGCTGCTCGGCCTCGTTGCCGGTTGCGGGTACGCCGGCTCGGCGATCGCCGTCCGCGGCGTCACCGGGTCGATCTCGCCCGAGGTGATCACGGTCGCCCTGGCGGTGCCCACCCTGGGCGCGGTCGCGTTCTGGCTCTACTCGGTCTCGCTCGAAGGCGTGGCCGTGACGACGTCGACGGCGGCCCTGATCGTGTCCGAGACACTGGTGCCGGCCCTGGTCGGCGTGGCGTTGCTCGGTGACGGCGTACGACCCGGCTGGTGGCCGGCGGTCGCCGCCGGGTTCGCGCTCGCGATCGGCGGTGCGGTCGCGCTGGCCCATCCGGGCCGGGTGCCGATGGTCGGCCAGGCGGCTCAGGCGTCGTAGTCGAGGACCAACTCGGGCGAGGTGGGGTGCGACTGGCAGGTCAGCACGTAGCCCCGGTCGACCTCGTCCTGCTCCAGCGCCCAGTTGGTGTCCATGGTCACCGTGCCGGTGACGACCTTGGCGCGGCAGGTGCCGCAGACTCCCCCGCGGCACGCGAACGGCGCATCGGAGCGCACCTTCAACGCCGCCTCCAGCACGGGCACTCCGCCCCCGGCGAGGTCGAACGTCGAGCTGCGACCGTCGAGGCGCACCGTCACCCGCGACGTCTCACCGGTGCCGGAGGACTCCTCCGCGGCACGCGAGCGCGGCACGGGGTCGGCATGGAAGAGCTCGGTGTGCACCGTCTCGGCGCCTGCTCTCGCGAGCTCGTCGCGCAGCTCGGTGACCATCGCGTGCGGCCCGCAGAGGAACCACTCGTCGACCTCCTTGGCGGGCACGACCCGGTCGAGCAGCCGGTGCAGGCGATCGGCGTCGAGCCGGCCGGAGAGCAGCTCGACCTCCTGCTCCTCGCGGGAGAGCACGTGCACCACGCGGAAGCGGGTCAGGAAACGGTCCTTGAGGTCGTGGATCTCGTCGAGGAACATCACCGAGCGGTGGTCGCGGTTGGCGTAGACCAGCGTGACCGCGGCGCCCGGCTCAGACTCCAGCAGGGCTGTCACGATCGAGAGCACCGGGGTGATGCCCGAGCCGGCCGCGATCGCCGCGTAGGTGCGTGGCTCGTCGCTGCCCGCCGGGGTGAACCGGCCGGCCGGGGTCATCACCTCGAGGGTGTCGCCCACCTGCAGCCGGTCGAGCACGGCGCCCGAGAAGGCACCGTCGGCGAGCCGCTTGATGCCGACCTTCAACGTGCCGGTGGAGGGCGACGTACAGATCGAGTAGCTGCGGCGTACGCCGTCCTCGCAGTTGATCGTGAGGTGCTGCCCGGGAAGCCAGGTGTAGGCGTCACGCAGCTCGTCCGGCACCTCGAAGGTGAGCGAGACCGAATCGTCGGTCAGCGGCTCGAGGGCCGCCACCTTCAGGGGATGGAACGAGGCGTGCGCCGGCATCAGATCGCCTTGAAGTGGTCGAACGGCTCGCGGCACTCGGAGCAGACCCACAGGGACTTGCAGGAGGTCGAGCCGAAGCGGCTGCTCTCGCGGGTCCGCGGGCTGCCGCACTGCGGGCAGCGCACGGACAGGGTCAGGCCCACCACGTCACGCGGGCCGGGCGGGGCGATGCCGTGGTCGGCGAGCTTGCGGCGGCCGTCGGCGGTCATCCAGTCGGTGGTCCAGGCGGGCGCGAGGACGAACTCGACGTCGACGTGCAGGAACCCGGCTCCTGTCAGAGCGGCGACGATGTCCTCGCGGATCGTCTCCATGGCCGGACAGCCGGAGTACGTCGGGGTGATGCGGACGTGCACCGACCCCTGGTCGTGCTCGGTCACGTCGCGGAGGATGCCGAGGTCGGCGATCGTCACGACCGGGAGCTCTGGATCGGGGACGGCGGCGGCGATCGCCCAGGCACGGCCGTGCGGGCGGTCGAGAAGAGCTCCGTGTGCGGTGTGCTGCGTGTGTGCGGTGATCACCAGTTGACTCCCGGGTGCGAGCGGTGGAGGTGTTGCATCTCGGCCAGGAGATATCCCATGGCCTCGGTGTGGCGCCCGAGCCGCCCCTTGCTGTATGCCGACGTCGTGTCCGGCACGTTCAATGTGGCCTGGTGGAGCACTGCCTCCAGGCGTTGTTCGACCGGTCCTTGCAGCCCGGAGGGATCGACGGCCACGCCGTCGGCCACCAGTGAGTCGTCGAGGAACTCCGTCTCGAACAGCTCGGCGCGCCACGGCCACTCGGCGTCGACGGCGGCCTGCATCCGCGCATGCGACTCGTCGGTGCCGTCGCCGAGCCGCAGCACCCAGTGGGTGGCGTGGTCGACGTGGTAGGCGGTCTCCTTGACGGCCTTGGCCGAGATGGCGGCCAGCATCGCGTCGGAGCTGCCGGAGAGTGCGGAGTAGAGCTCGTGCTGCCAGGTGCTGAAGACCAGCATCCGTGCCATCGCCACCCCGAAGTCGGCCTGCTCGCGCTCGACGAGGCACACGTTGCGGAAGTCGCGCTCGTTGCGGAGGTAGGCCAGGTCGTCCTCGCTGCGGCCGGTCGCGGCACCGGCGAGGGACAGCAGCGCACGTGCCTGGCCGAGCTGGTCGAGCCCGATGTTGGCCATCGCCACGTCCTCCTCGAGCTGCGGCGCACGGCTGATCCACCACCCGAGGCGCTGGGAGGAGATGAGCGCGTCGTCGGCGAGGGCCAGCACGTAGGCCGTTGGGGTGCTCATAGGTGCTGCACACCCTCTGGGACGTCGTAGAACGTGGGGTGGCGGTAGACCTTGTCGCCGGCCGGGTCGAAGAACGCGTCCTTCTCGTCGGGGCTGCTGGCCTCGATCGCCGAGGCCGGGACCACCCAGATTGACACGCCTTCCTGACGTCGGGTGTAGACGTCACGGGCGTTGCGCAGGGCCATCTCGGCATCGGCGGCGTGCAGGGACCCGGCGTGCACGTGGGACATGCCGCGGCGGGACCTGATGAAGACCTCCCAGAGGGGTTCCTGGCTCATGCCGCCCCCTCCTGTGCGTGGCGCGCGGCCTGCTTGTCGGCGTACGCCGCAGCAGCCTCACGCACCCAGGCGCCGTCCTCGTGGGCCTTGACCCGGTGGGACAGGCGTTGCTCGTTGCACGGGCCGTTGCCTCGGATGACCTCGAAGAGCTCGGTGAAGTCGACCGGCGTGAAGTCGTAGTGGCCGCGCTCCTCGTTCCAGCGGATCGCGTCGTCGGGAAGGGTCAGCCCGAGCGCCTCGGCCTGCGGCACGGTCATGTCGATGAACCGCTGGCGCAGGTCGTCGTTCGAGAAGCGCTTGATGCCCCACGCCATCGACTGCGCCGAGTTGGGGGAATCGTCGTCGGGAGGCCCGAACATCATCAGGCTGGGCCACCAGGTGCGGTTGACGGCGTCCTGGGCCATCGCCTTCTGGGCCTCGCTGCCGTGGGAGAGGGTGTGCAGGATCTCGAAGCCCTGGCGCTGGTGGAAGGACTCCTCCTTGCAGACCCGCACCATGGCGCGCGCGTAGGGGCCGTAGGAGCAGCGGCACAGCGGCACCTGGTTGACGATGGCCGCCCCGTCGACCAGCCAGCCGATCGCGCCGACGTCTGCCCAGGTCAGGGTCGGATAGTTGAAGATCGAGGAGTACTTCTGCCGCCCACTGTGCAACTGGTCGAGCAGGTCGGCCCGGTCGACGCCCAACGTCTCGGCGGCGGCGTAGAGGTAGAGCCCGTGTCCGGCTTCGTCCTGCACCTTCGCCATCAGGATCGCCTTGCGGCGCAGGCTGGGTGCCCGGCTGATCCAGTTGCCCTCGGGCTGCATGCCGATGATCTCGGAGTGCGCGTGCTGGGCGATCTGGCGGACCAGAGTCTTGCGGTAGCCCTCGGGCATCTCGTCGCGGGGCTCCACCCGGCCGTCGGTCTCGAGGAGCGCGCGGAAGGAGGCCGGCTCGTCAGGACGGTCCGCGATGACCGGGGTCGGCTGCTGCTCGGGGGTGGTGAAGTCGTTGCCGTACACGTCGCCCACGGTAACAGCGCGTGTTACAAATGCACGCATTTCTGGTGTTCGCGTGTAACAGGGGTCCAGCCGGGGCATGGTCGAGCCCTCCTGACACGATGACCCCATGAGCTCCCCCACCGCAGACGTGTCCGTCCGTGTCGCCTGGGCCGACGACGCCCCCGGCATCGCCGGGGTGCAGGTCCGCGGCTGGCGGACGGCGTACGACGGGGTGCTGCCCGCTGACGTGCTCGACGCGTTCACGCCCGACGAGGTGGCCGCCGCCTGGCGCGAGTCACTCGGCCGCCCGAAGGATGCCCGCAACCGTGTGCTCGTCGCGCTCGAACGCAACCGGATCACCGGATTCGCGGTCGTCTCCCCTGCCGGGGACCCGGACTGCGACCCGATCGCCGACGGCGAGGTCGCGGAGTTCGTGGTCGACCCCGACGAGCTGGGCAAGGGCCACGGCTCGCGCCTGATCCAGGCCTGCGCCGACACCCTGCGGGCCGACCGGTTCCAACGTGCGGTCAGCTGGGTCAACGCCACCGACGACGCGCACCGCGCATTCTTCGAGAGTGCCGGTTGGGCGCCGGACACTGCGCACCGCGAGCTCGACCTGCACGGCGACGGCAGCGTCACGGTCAAGCAGGTCCGACTGCACACCGCTCTCTAGGGCCTTGCACGTTTCCCCGGTGCACCGGGGAAACATGTACTCCCCACGTCAGATTCGCCGTGGGGAGTACATGTTCTGCCCGGGGAGTGAGCCCGGGCGTGTGCTCAGCCGACCGAGACGGCGCTCCAGGCTGCGGCCACGGTGTTGTACTGCGCGCTGCCCTGGCCGTAGAGGTCCTTGGCGGCGTTCAGGGTGGCCGTGCGGGCCTGGGCGTACGTCGTGCCGGACGTCATGTAGACGTCGAGCGCACGGAACCAGATCTTGGCGGCCGCGTCGCGACCGATGCCGGTGATCGTGGACCCGTTGCAGGTCGGCGAGTTGTGCGCCTTGCCGCCGATCGTCTTCGCGCCCGAACCCTCGGCGAGCAGGTAGAAGAAGTGGTTGCCCACGCCCGAGGAGTAGTGCACGTCGAGGTTCTTCGTGCCCGTGGTCCAGCAGTCCTGCGAGGCGCCGTCACTGCTCGGCTTGTCCATCCGGCGGAAGCCGGCGTGGTTCTTCAGGTCGAACTGCTCACCGATGAAGTAGTCACCCGGGTCGGCCGAGTTGGCGGCGTAGAACTCCACCATCGTGCCGAAGATGTCGGACGTCGCCTCGTTGAGGCCACCGGACTCCCCGGAGTAGGTCAGGCCGGCGGTGTGCTCGGTGACGCCGTGCGACATCTCGTGACCGGCCACGTCGAGCGCGACCAGCGGGCCGAACTCGACACCGTCGCCGTCGCCGTACGTCATCTTCTCGCCGTCCCAGAAGGCGTTCACGTAGCCGTTGCCGTAGTGGACCCGGCTCGGGGCACCCGTGCCGTTGCCGAAGATGCCGTTGCGGCCGTGGACGTTCTTGAAGTAGTCCCAGGTCTTCGCGGCGCCGTAGACCGCGTCGGCGGCGGCGCTCTGCCGGTCTGAGTTGGTGCCGTTGCCGAACGTGTTGTCGGGACTGTTGATGGCGGTGCCGTTGGTGCAGCCGATGCCGAGCAGGGTGCAGAGGACGGAGTCCTCCTTGTTGCCCATGTCGGTGGTCTTGGAGTTGCCGTGCACCGGGTCGGTGAGGGTGTACGTCGACCCCGACAGGGTCACCGGGATCGTCACGTCGCCGCTGTAGAGCGTGTCGCCGTGGCCGTCGACGTTGACGATCTCCTGCTCGGTGCGGAGCACCTTGCCGGTCTTCGCGTCGACGTACGTCGCGAGGCGGCTGGGCGTGCCGTCGGCCTGCAGACCAGAGCTCATCACCCGCCAGGCCAGGCGCGGGTTGGCCAGGGTCGCGTCGACGAGCAGGGTCGCGTTCCCCTGCTGCTTGACCTTGCTGATCGTGCGGCTCGCCTTGCTGGTCAACGACAGTGCTTCGGCGCGTGCGGCCGGCACGACAGGAGTGACATCGAGCCCGAGTGACGTGCGGAGGGTCTGGCTCACGCCGACCAGGTCACCGGAGGCGGCCTGGTGGACGACGAGGTCGCCACCGACCACGGGCAGCCCGTGGTACGTCCGCTGCATGCGGACGTGGGTCGTGCCGTCGGCGTCGACGACGGTGCGGCCGACCTGGAAGGCCTGGCCGTCGGCCGCGCGGGCAGCGCCGGGGTGGGCGTTGAGCGCCGCGACGGCTTCGTCCTTCTTGGGCTGGGGCGCCTCGGCGCCGGCCGGGGCTGAGAAAGCAACACTGGTGGCGAGGGTGGCCAGACCGAGCGCTGCCCATGCTGGGGTGATTCGCATGTGGGTGAACCTTTCGTGCATCTCGGGGTCTCCCTCCCCAACGCAGACCCTTTCATTACCGAGAGGTAACCCGAAAGGGCTCACGGACTGCAATTTGTTGCAACTTTGCGCCGGACAGAAAGGTGCAGACGGCCCATCGCAGATCGGGCCGCCTCGTCGCGGCAGCCTTCGGACGCCGACCCGGGGCCCGATCCAGGGCTCAGTCGAGGTCGAGGAAGTGCTCGAGCCCGACGGTCAGTCCGGGTCGCCCGGCGATCGCGCGCAGGCCGGTCAGCACGCCGGGACTGAACGAGGCCCGGTCCATGGAGTCGTGCCGGATGGTCAGGGTCTCCCCCGGACCGCCGAGGATCACTTCCTGGTGGGCGACCATGCCACGGATGCGCAGGCCGTGCACGCGGACACCGTCGACGTCTGCGCCGCGCGCCCCGTCGAGCGAGGTGGAGGTGGCGTCGGGCATCGGCGCCGAACCGGCCTCGCGCCGCGCGGCCGCAATGAGTTCCGCCGTACGGCGTGCCGTGCCCGAGGGCGCGTCGGCCTTGTCGGGGTGGTGCAGCTCGACGACCTCGACGGACTCGTAGAACGGCGCGGCAGCCGCGGCGAACCGCATCATCAGGATCGCGCCGATCGAGAAGTTCGGCGCGATGAGGACGCCGGTGCCGGGCGAAGCGGCCAGCCAGGTCTCCAGCTGGGCAAGGCGCTGGTCGTCGAAGCCCGTGGTGCCGACGACGGCATGGATGCCGTGGTCGATGCAGAACTCGAGGTTGTCCATGACGACGTCGGGGTGGGTGAAGTCGACGACGGCCTGCGCCCCGGCCTCGACCAGGGCCGCGATGTCGTCACCGGCGTCGATGCCGGCCACCAGTTCGGTGTCGTCGGCAGCCTCGACCGCCCGGCAGATCTCTGCCCCCACCTTGCCTCGCGCGCCGAGCACGCCCACCCTCAATTTCGTCGCTGTCACGGGGGCAAACCTACGCGACGCGATGTCCGACAGGGGGAGGGTGGCGACGAATGGGCACGGGTAGTGGCAGGCTTGACCCCATGGTGCTGCAGACGATCCCCGCGCGAATTCGGTGGGCGGTGGACGTGATAGATGTCCAACCGGGCGACCAGGTCCTCGAAGTCGGGTGCGGACAAGGCCAGGCGGCCGAGCTGATCTGCAGCCGACTCGAGACCGGGAAGCTGCTTGCGATAGACCGTTCCGAGTCTGGCGTCGACCGCACCAAGCGACGCTGCGCGAACTACATCACCTCCGGACGACTCGCCGTACGACACATCGACCTGGCCACCCTCCGGGTGCCGGTGAAGCGCCTGGACAAGGTCTTCGCGTTCAACGTCAACCTCTTCTGGGTGCGCGACTGCCAGGACGAACTGGCGTTGCTCCACGAGCGGCTCTCCACCGGCGGCACCCTCGCCCTCTTCTACGACGCAGCCCGCCCGGAACAGCTGCCCACCGCCCTGGAGAAGGCTTCTGCGGCCCTGGTCCAGGCGGGCTTCCGGGTCGGTGTCGTCGAGAGCAAGAACCCGGCCGTGGTCGGCCTGCTCGGACGTCGCTGACATAAGTCAGCATCCTGATATGTCTTTGCATAAGGTTTTTTCCTGAAGTAGCCTGTGATCAGGACAGGACCTCCAGGAGGGCTGATGACCGTCTTCGTGCTCACCGTCGACCAGCGCGACAGCCGCACCCATGACGACCTGGTGCCGGACGCCGTCGTGGCCCACTCCGGCGGCCTGCTCCCCTTCGAACGCACCGCCGGGGACGAGATGCAGGCGGTGTACGACGACCCCGCCGCGGTCGCCACCGTCGTCGAACAGCTGCTGCGCGTGGGGCACTGGAACATCGGTGTGGGCATCGGCACCATCGAACAGCCCCTCCCCGAGACTGCCCGGGCCGGGCGCGGGCCTGCGTACCTCCATGCCCGCACCGCGGTGACCCGGGCCAAGAACTCCCCCGGACGGATCTGCGCTGTCGGTGCCGACGACTACCGTGCCGGTCAGCTGGAAGGCGTCCTCTGGCTGTGGGCGGCCCTGCTGGGCCGGCGCAGCGAGCGGGGCTGGGCCGTCGCCGACCTGGTCGCCGAGGGGCTCACCCACCAGGCCGTGGGTGAGCGGCTCGGCATCAGCCAGTCGGCGGTGACCCAGCGGGCGCGGGCGGCCGGGCTGCCCGAGGGAGACCGTGCCCGCCAGCTGGTCCGACAACTGCTCGAGGAGATGAAGGAGGACTGATGAGCGCCGTCCTCCTTGCCGTCCTGGCCGTCGGCACCGGCCTGGCCGTCGCCGGCTGGCGACTGCGCGCCGCGGGCCTGCACCTCGTCACCGCCGCACTCTGTGCCGGGCTGGGATTCACCGCGGTGGTGCTGGCCGTGCGCGACACGACCGTGCTCGAGCCCGACGCACCCCTCGCGGCAGGTGTCGTGCTGGCCGGACTTCTCGCGATCGCCGGTGGCAGCGTGGTGACCTCGAGCGTCTTCGCGCTGATCGACGGCCGCGACTCCGGGGAGTCGGGGTCCATGCGGCGGGCCGGCGAGGTGCTCCGCGGCGGTGCCTGGATCGGCGGCCTCGAGCGTGGGGCGGTGTTCGCCACGATCGTCGCGGGCTGGCTCGAGGGCATCGCGATCACGCTCGCCCTCAAGGGGCTCGGCCGCTACCCCGAGCTGCGCACCGAAACACCCGGGGCCGCGGAGCGCTTCATCATCGACACCTTCACCAGCGTGCTCTGGGCAGTCGCCTGCGCCGGAACCGCCCACCTCATGACGTAGGGGCGGGCTCCTCGGCCGTCTCCGGCCCGACGATGGCCAGCACCTCGGGCTGGGCGAAGAGCTCGGCCGCCAGGATGCGCACGTCGTCGAGAGTGACGGCGTCGATGCGGGCCAGCACCTCGTCGATGCTGAGCAGCTCGTCGTGCACGAGCTCGGCCTTGCCGATGCGCGACATCCGCGAACCGGAGTCCTCGAGGCCGAGCACCAGCCCGCCACGGAGCTGTCCCTTGCCGCGGTCGAGCTCTTCGGCGGTGATGCCGTGGGCGGCCACCTTGCGCAGCTCGTCACGCACCACGTCGAGCACCTGGTCGAGCTTGTCGGGCAGGCACCCGACCGAGACACCGACCATGCCCGCGTCGGCGTGGTGGCTGGCGAACGAGAAGACCGAGTAGGCCAGCCCGCGTCGTTCGCGCACCTCCTGGAAGAGCCGTGACGAGGTGCCGCCGCCGAGGGCGGTGTTGAGCACACCGAGCGCGAACCGGCGCTCGTCGCTGCGGGTGAGGCCGTTGACCCCGAGCACGACGTTGACCTGCTCGATGGGCCGGTGGGCGCTGATCGTGCCGGCACGCAGCTTGCGGGCCGAGGGGCTGATCAGCGGAGCCCGCGGCACGTCGTTGCCGGCCAGGAAGCCGTTGCGGCCGAAGGCGGTGCGCACCTGGCGCACGACCGTGGCGTGGTCGAGGTTGCCCGCGACCGCCACCACCATGTTGCCGGCGCGGTAGTGGTTCTTGTAGAAGCGGCTGATCTGGGTGCGGGTCAACGCGTCGATCGACGCCTCGGTGCCGGCAATGGGCCGGCCGAGTCGGGTGTCGCCGTACGCCTGGGCCGCGAAGAGGTTGTGGACGACGTCATCGGGGTCGTCGTCGTGCATCGCGATCTCGTCGAGGATCACGTCGCGCTCGGCCTCGACGTCGTCGGAGGTCAGCGTGGAGTTGGTGATCATGTCGCCGATCACGTCGACTGCCAGGGGCAGGTCGTGGTCGAGCACCCGGGCGTGGAAGCAGGTGTACTCCTTGGCGGTGAACGCGTTGAACTCGCCGCCGACCGCGTCGAGCGCCACGGAGATGTCCATCGCGGAACGCTCGCGGGTGCCCTTGAAGAGCAGGTGCTCGAGGAAGTGCGAGGCGCCGTGGAGGGTGGGCGTCTCGTCGCGCGAGCCGACGCCGACCCAGACGCCGATGCAGGCCGAGCGGACACCGGCCATCTGCTCGGTCACCACGCGCAGGCCGCCGGGCAGGACGGTTCGGCGCACGCGGGAGACCACCTGGCCGTCGTCGTCCTTGACGGTCAGCAGGGTGCGGGTGGAGCCCACCTTCTGGGGAACGGACGACCGGCCAGCAGAACCCTGCTGGCCGGTCGCCCGGTTGTTGCTGCTGGTCACACTCAGCCTTCGCTGCCGTCCTCGGCCGGAGCGGCATCCTCGTCGGACGAGGTGGCCTCGTCGGAGGCGCCCTCCTCGACGACGGGGATCAGCGAGAGCTTGCCGCGGTCGTCGATCTCGGCGATCTGGACCTGGACCTTCTGGCCCACGGAGACGACGTCCTCGACGGCGTCGACGCGCTTGCCACCGGCCAGCGAACGGAGCTTGCTGATGTGCAGCAGGCCGTCCTTGCCCGGGAGCAGCGAGACGAACGCGCCGAAGTTGGTCGTCTTGACGACGGTGCCGAGGTAGCGCTCGCCGACCTCGGGCATGGTCGGGTTGGCGATCGCGTTGACCATGGCGCGGGCGGCCTCGGCCGCTTCACCGTTGGTCGCACCGATGTAGACCGTGCCGTCGTCCTCGATCGACAGGTTCGCGCCCGTGTCGTCCTGGATCTGGTTGATGACCTTGCCCTTCGGGCCGATGACCTCGCCGATCTTGTCGACGGGGACGCGCACGCTGATGATGCGCGGCGCGTGCACCGACATCTCGTCGGGGGCGTCGATGGCCTCGGCCATCACCTCGAGGATCGCGAGGCGGGCTTCACGGGCCTGGGTCAGCGCACCGGCCAGGACCTCGGCGGGGATGCCGTCGAGCTTGGTGTCGAGCTGGAGTGCGGTCACGAACTCCTTGGTGCCGGCGACCTTGAAGTCCATGTCGCCGAAGGCGTCCTCGGCACCGAGGATGTCGGTCAGCGCGACGTAGCGCGTCTCGCCGTCGACCTCGTCGGAGATGAGGCCCATGGCGATACCGGCGACGGCGGCCCGGAGCGGGACACCTGCCTGCAGCAGCGACAGCGTCGAGGCGCAGACCGAGCCCATCGAGGTGGAGCCGTTGGAGCCCATGGCCTCGGAGAGCTGGCGGATCGCGTAGGGGAACTCCTCGCGGGTCGGCAGCACGGGGAGGATGGCGCGGCGCGCGAGCGCACCGTGACCGACCTCGCGACGCTTCGGCGAACCGACGCGGCCCGTCTCACCGGTGGAGAACGGCGGGAAGACGTACTTGTGCATGTAGCGACGCGACTTCTCCGGGGAGAGCGTGTCGAGCTTCTGCTCGAGGGTCAGCATGTTGAGTGTGGAGACACCCAGGATCTGGGTCTCGCCGCGCTCGAACAGCGCCGAACCGTGGACCCGCGGGATCACGCCGACCTCGGCGTGCAGCGGACGGATGTCGGCCAGGCCGCGACCGTCGATGCGCACCTTGTCGCGCAGGACGCGCTCACGGACGAGCTGCTTGTTCAGCGAGCGGAACGCTGCGCCGATCTCCTTCTCACGGCCCTCGAAGCTCTCGGCGAGCTTCTCGAGCAGCGACGCCTTGATCCCGTCGAGCTTCTCCTCGCGCTCCTGCTTGCCCGCGATGGTCAGCGCCTCAGCGGTCTCGGCGCGCACAGCGGCCTCGACGGCCGCGTAGGCGTCGTCCTCGTAGTCGAGGAAGATCGGGAACTCCTGGACCGGCTTGGCGGCTTCCTTGGCGAGCTCGGCCTGGGCGGCGCAGAGCTGCTTGATGAACGGCTTCGCCGCGTCGAGGCCCTGAGCCACGACCTCTTCGGTCGGCGCCTGGACGCCGCCCTGGATGAGCACCCATGCGCCCTCGGTGGCCTCGGCCTCGACCATCATGATCGCGACGTCACCGGAGTCGGTGACCCGACCGGCGACGACCATGTCGAAGACCGCGGTCTCGAGCTGGCTGTGCGACGGGAAGGCAACCCACTGACCCTCGATGAGGGCCACGCGGACGCCACCGACCGGGCCGGAGAACGGCAGGCCGGAGAGCTGGGTGGAGAGCGACGCGGCGTTGATCGCCAGCACGTCGTAGGGAGCGTCGGGGTTCAGGGCCATCACGGTGATGACGACCTGGACCTCGTTGCGCAGGCCCTTCTTGAAGGTCGGGCGCAGCGGCCGGTCGATCAGGCGGCAGGTGAGGATCGCGTCCTCGCCCGGGCGGCCTTCGCTACGGAAGAACGAGCCGGGGATCTGGCCCGCGGCGTACATCCGCTCCTCGACGTCGATCGTCAAGGGGAAGAAGTCGAAGTGGTCCTTGGGGTGCTTGCCGGCCGTGGTGGCCGAGAGCAGCATCGTGTCGTCGTCGAGGTAGGCGGTCACCGAACCGGCGGCCTGACGGGCCAGCAGCCCGGTCTCGAACTTGACGGTGCGGGTGCCGAACTTGCCGTTGTCGATAACGGTTTCGACTGCGGAGATGACGGGTCCGTCCGCGTTGATTTCTGACAAGGGTTCAATCCCTATTCTGTTCGCGGAGCGATCCGCGCGTCCGCCTCTGCTGAGCCCGGGGGCACTCGCGTTGGCGGGGCATCGAAGTGCTTCCCGCCTGTCTCGAGTGAGACGGGGCCGGTCTTCGATCGAGGCCCGCAGATCTCTCGCTCGGTGATCGAGCGGGTCGAGATCCTGAAGGCCACTACCGAGGACCGGGCCGGACGTGGTGCGGGTCGCTCCTGGTGATGTGGTTCAACGTATTGAGTTGTGCTGGAACCAGCATGACCCCAACGGTCGATGCGGGCAAATACGCCTACGAGCGGCCACCCCGGGTGGGGTGACCGCTCGCGGGATCAGCGGCGGAGGCCGAGGCGCTCGACGATCGACCGGTAACGGTCGATCTCCGTCTTCTGCAGGTAGTTGAGAAGGCGGCGGCGCTGGCCGACCAGCAGAAGCAGGCCACGACGGCTGTGGTGGTCGTGCTTGTGCGTCTTGAGGTGCTCGGTCAGGTGCGAGATGCGGTGGCTGAGCAGCGCGATCTGAACCTCCGGCGAACCGGTGTCGCCCTCGGACTTGCCGTACTCGGCGATGATCTTCTTCTTGGTCTCCGCGTCGGTACCAATCGACATTCGAGGACTCCTTCCGGCCCTGACGGGCATTCGTTGCGCGGCGCGCCGGGGCCTGTTCACCCGGGCACTATGGTTCCGCGGCCGTTCTGACGGCGATGTCGCCCTACGGGCAACCGGTCAAGACTAACAGCGGGCCGAAGGCTTCTCCGAATCGAGATCAGGCGACCCGGACGGGGTGCCTGACCACCGCGTCGAAGAAGTACCCGCCGTCGTTGTACGGCGTGGACTCGGGCTGGGTGCGACCTGCGGAGTCGGTGGCCCGGGCCATCAGGACGTGGCCTCCCCGGGCGGGGCGCTCCCAGTCGAACCGCCACTGCGTCCAGCCGCCGGGACGCTCGGGACGCAGCAGGCGCGCGTCGCGCCACGACGCACCGTCGTCCGTGCTCACCTCGACGCGTGCGATGGCACCCGCCCCGCTCCAGGAACGGCCGTGGAGCGTCACCTGTCGACGTCGCTCGATGACCTGGCCCCGGGCCAGTTCCCACGCAGAGCGCACCGGGTTGACCGTGAGCGGCTTCGTGTCCGCCGGATGGTCGCCGCCGGTCATGCGGTACCAATTCGTGTTCCACGGCGAGGTGAGCTCGCGCGTGGAGATCTCGAGGGAGCCGAGCCACTTGATGCTGGCGATGCCGACCCAGCCCGGGAGCACGAGGCGGACCGGGAAGCCGTGGTCGGGCAGCAGGTCCAGTCCGTTCATCCCCCAGGCCAGGATCGCGTCGTCGAGCGCCTTGTCGACCGGGAACGGTCGTCGTACCCGGCCGTAGTCAACTCCCCCGGAGACATAGTTGTCGTCAAGGCCGGTCGCCTGGATCGAGACTGCGTCGGGCCTGATGCCGAGACGGCGCAGCACGTGCGCGAGCCGCACGCCCTCCCAGCGGACCGTCCCCACGGCGCCCAGGGTCCACGCGGTGCCGGACGGAGCCTGGCCCTGCTGGGTCGCGAAGAACGAGCGTCCGTTGCCCGTGCACTCGTGCGTGGTGGTGACCCGCGTGTGCGGGAGCCGGCGCAGCTCGGCGTACGACAGGGCAAGGGCGTCGCCCTCACCCTTCGGCGAGGCCAGTCCGTCGCCGAAGACCCTCAGTCGCCACGCGTCCGCGTCGATCAACGGAGTCCTCGTGTGGTTGCGCACGAACAGGCGCGACTGGGGGGTGAGGTACTCGTGCGCACCGACCGAGCTCCACCTCATCTCGGCGTTCGTGCCGAAGTCGATGAACTGGTCGGCCGGCAGGGGCTTGAGGATCGGGCCGGTCGCGACCACTCCGGCCACCGCGCGCACCGCCAGGCCGGGAGCAGCCATCACCGCACCCACCGCTGCGGCACTGCTCAGAAAGGTACGACGTGAGGTCCGGGCATCCATGCTCAGACATTAACACTATTGACTTACTGTAGTTATGCTGTTCCGGAGTCATGGGTCGACGGCTGGACGACCGGCTGGCCGCTCGGCGTCGCGTGCGCGGCCGGGGCGTAGGGCGTCGCCTGGCCGGGAGCGCCGTACGGCGTCGCCCGCGGCCTGCCGGTGACCCAGATGAGGAGCACCGCAAGGCCGACGAAGAAACCGAAGAACACGCCCCAGTAGTAGCCGTGGATCAGCGACCCACGCACCAACGCATGGGTGAAGACGACCGCGCCGTCGTCGTCCTTCAACCGCGCACGGAAACCTCCAGCACCCTCGCTGGCGCTCCTCCCCTCGGCACGAACGTGGCACGATCGCAGGATGAGCGAGAAGCGCATCGGCGTGTGCAACCTCTGTGAGGCGATCTGCGGGCTCGAGCTGACGGTGGAGGGCGACCGGGTCACCGCCGTGCGCGGGAACAAGGACGATCCCCTGTCCCGCGGCCACATCTGCCCCAAAGGGGTGGCCATCGGCGACATCCACGCCGACCACGACCGCCTCCGACGACCGGTACGTCGGGTCGGCGACACCTGGGAGGAGATCGGCTGGGACGAGGCCTTCGACCTGGTCGCCGACGGACTGGCGAAGGCGATCAACGACCACGGTCGCGACGCGCTCGGCATCTACCTGGGCAATCCCAACGTGCACAGCCTCGGCTCGATGACCCACGGCACCGCGATGGTGAAGACGTTCCGCACCCGCAACAAGTTCAGCGCCACCTCCGTCGACCAGCTCCCCCACCAGCTGCTGGCCCACCTGCTCTACGGCCACCAGCTGCTGCTGCCGATCCCCGACATAGACCGGACGTCGTACTTCCTGGTCTTCGGCGCCAACCCGATGGCCTCGAACGGTTCCTTGATGACCGTGCCGGACTTCCCCGCCCGGTTGCGCGCCCTGCACGACCGCGGCGGGCGCATGGTCGTGCTCGACCCCCGGCGCACCGAGACCGCCCGGGTCGCCGACGAGCACCACTTCGTGCGCCCCGGCACCGACGCCTGGATCCTGCTGGCGATGCTGCGCACCGTGCTCGCCGAGGGGCTCGCCACTCCCCCGGCGTACGTCGACGGGCTGCCGGAGGTGACCTCGGCGATCACCGCGTTCACCCCCGAGCTCGCCGAACGGGCCAGCGGACTGCCCGCCGACGAGATCCGGCGACTGGCCCGCGACTTCGCGGCCGCCGACGGTGCTGCGGCGTACGGCCGGATCGGGGTCTCCACGACCAGGTTCGGCAGCGTGTGCCAGTGGGCGGTGCAGCTGCTCAACCTGGTCACTGGCAACCTCGACCGGGTCGGCGGCGTGATGCTCACCAACCCGGCCATCGACGCCGTGGGCACGGGGTTGATCGGCCGCGGCCACCACGACGTGTGGCGCTCGCGGGTGCGGGACCTACCGGAGTTCGGCGGCGAGCTGCCGGTCTCCGTGCTGGCCGAGGAGATCGAGACACCGGGCGACGGACAGGTCCGCGCGCTGCTCACCCTGGCGGGCAACCCGGTGCTCTCCACGCCCGACGGTGCCCGACTCGAGCGGGCCGTCACCGGCCTGGACTTCGTGGCCGCGGTCGACATCTACGTCAACGAGACCACCCGGCACGCCGACGTGATCCTGCCGCCGACCACCGCTCTCGAGCGCGACCACTACGACCTCGTCTTCCACCTGCTCGCCGTACGCAACACGGCCCGCTTCACCCCGGCTGTCTTCGACAAGGCCCGCGACCAGCGCCACGACTGGGAGATCTACCGCGAGATCGCGCTGCGTACGGCGTCACGGCTGCACCAGCGCAAGCCCCTGGCCAGGCGGCTCAAGGAACGCGCCCGCCTGACCATGAGTCCGACGTTCCTGATCGGCATGCTGCTGCGCACCAGCAGGTCCGGCGTCACGATCACCGACCTGCGCAAGAACCCGTCCGGCGTCGACCTCGGGCCGCTGCAACCAGACCAGCTGCCCGACCGCCTGCAGACCGACGACGGTCGCATCGATGCCGCGGTGCCGCTGGTCCTCGATGAGCTGCCCCGGTTGCTGGAGGAGCCGCTCCCCGCGACCGGCGAGCTCCTGCTGATCGGCCGTCGCCACAAGCAGGACTGCAACTCATGGATGCACAACTCCGAGCGGCTCACCAAGGGCCGGCCCCGCCACCAGCTGCTGATGAACGGCGCCGACCTGGCCGAGCGCGGCATCGCCGACGGTGCGACGGTCACGGTGCGTTCGCGGGTCGGCGAGGTGCAGGTGGAGGTGAGTGCCACCGACGACGTGATGCCCGGCGTGGTCTCACTCCCCCACGGCTACGGCCACCAGCGTGAAGGCGTCTTGATGGAACGGGCCCGTGAGGTCGTCGGTGTCTCCATCAACGACCTCACGGACCCCGAGCGCCTCGACGTCAGCGGAAACGCCGCACTGAGCGGCGTCCCCGTGACCGTCTCGGCGTCACGATCATGACTTCGCGCTGACCAGCTCCGGCTCGTCGGGCGAGGCCGACGCACCGGCTGGGTCGCGATCCAGCCGGCTCGGCCACCAGATCTTGTTGCCGAGGTCGAGGTTGAGCGCGGTGACCAGCACCGAGCGCACGACCATCGTGTCGAGCATGACGCCCAACGCGACCGCCACACCGATCTCGGCGAACGCGACCAGCGGCATGGTGCCGAGGACGAGGAAGGTCGCGGCCAGCACCAGCCCCGCCGAGGTGATGACGCCACCCGTCGCGGCCAGGGCCACCAGTGCTCCCTTGCGGGTGCCCAACGTCGCGGTCTCCTCGCGGACCCGGGTCATCAGGAAGATGTTGTAGTCGATGCCCAGGGCCACCAGGAAGACGAAGACGAACAGTGGCAGGGAGGCGTCGGCCCCGGCGAACCCGAACACGTAGTGGAACAGCAGCGCGCTCAGGCCCAGTGCGGCCCCGAATGACAGGACCACGGTCAGCATCAGCAGCAGCGGTGCCAGCAACGCCCTCAGCAGGACCATCAGGATCACCATCACCACGAGCAGCACGAGCGGGATGATCACCTGGTTGTCGTGGTTGTTGGCGTGGTCCATGTCGAGAAGGATCGCGCTGGTGCCGCCCACGAGGGCGTCGGCGCCGTCGACCGTGCCCACCGCGTCACGCGCTCTCTCGACCGTCGCGAAGGAGTCCTGGGACGTCGCGTCGGTGGTCAGCGGCGCGCTCACCAGTGTCGTGCCGTCGGCGTCGGGCGAGACGAATGTCGGTCCGAGACCGTCGACACCCTTGAGCGCCTCCTCCACGGCCGGTGCCTCCGCAGTGTTCGTGGCGACCATCAACGGCGACGAGGTGTCGGCCATGTCGTGGGCGTTGAGCACCTTCTGCCCGACGATCGAGTCGAACTCCTTGGTGTACTGCTCCTCGTTGGTCAGCCCGTTGGCGTCGAGCTTGAACAGACCGAGGCAGGCGATCGCCAGCAGGACCGACGTACCGATCCAGACCTTGCGCGGCGACACCGAGATCCGGGTGCCCAGGCGGGCCCAGAAGCCCGTCGAGGTCGGCTCGGCAGTGTCGAAGACCGGGCGCTTGGGCCAGAAGATCCACCGGCCGGTGACCACCAGCAGTGCCGGCAGCAGGGTGATCATCACGAGCAGGGCGACGCCGATGCCGATCGCGGCCACCGGGCCGAGTCCGGCGGTGGAGTTCATGTCGGCGAAGAGCAGGCACAGCATGCCCAGGATCACGGTCGCGGCGCTGGCCACGATCGCCGGTGCGGCACGGTGCAGGGCGAAGGCCATCGCCTCGTGCCGGTCCTCGTGTCGACGGAGCTCTTCCCGGTATCTCGCGACCAGCAACAACGCGTAGTCGGTGCCGGCGCCGAAGACGAGCACGGTCAGGATGCCCTGGCTCTGCCCGTTGACGGTGAGGTCGCCGTACTCGGCGGCGAAGTAGATCACCGCCTGCGCGACGAACAGCGCCACGACCGCGGAGAGGACCGGCAGCAGCCAGAGAACCGGGCTGCGGTAGGTGAGCAGCAGGATGATGATGACCACTCCACCAGCCGCGAAGAGCAGGTTGGAGTCGAGCCCCTCGAACGCCTCGGCGGAGTCGGCGGCCTGCCCACCCCCACCCGCGACGTGGACCTGGAGTCCGTCGCCCTCGGGTGCGATGTCGCGGATCTTGTCGACCGCGCCGGGCATCTCGTTCCACCCGTTCTTGCCGAAGTCGAAGGTGACCAGCGTCTGCGCCACCTCACCGTCCTTCGACACCCCGGTGGGCAGGGTGAAGGGGTCGGCCACCGGCTTGGTGACGCCCTTCAGCTTGCCCAGCTCGACGGCCTGCTCGGCGATGGCGGCCTTGTCGGCCGACGTCAGGCCGCCGTCTCGTTGGTAGACCACGATGGTCGGGATCTCGTCGGGGTTCTGGAACTTGTCCAGCTTCTCCAGGGCGAGTGTGGACTCGGCGTCCCCGGGCAACCAGGAGGCCGCTTCGTTGTTCTGCACGTCGGTCAGCTTCTGGGCGAACCCGGCGGCCACGACCATCAGGCCGAGCCAGAAGACGACGACGATCCATTTGGTGACTCGGCCGGTGAGCTTTCCGGCAATCTGACGGTGCATGTCTCGAGACTCCCAGCGGTGGGTGGTGGTGCGCATCAGGAAAAGCCCCTAGGTGTTCCCTTATCCCCAATCGGGGGTACCTCAGGAGCTGTGAGCAAGGGCGTGACGGAGGTTCTGACCCCCGCCGCGCCCTGAATTCATCGCTTCCCGGGGCTTCAGACCAGGGCGTAGCCCGGGTCGTTCTCCGCCACCTGCTCACCGCGCGCGTCCTTCGGCCGACCGGGCCAGGCCCGGTCACCGAGCAGCACGAGGATCGCCGGCAGCATCACCAGCCGGATGACGGTCGCGTCGATGAGGATCGCGGCCGAGAGGCCGACGCCCATCATCTTCATCTCCATCATGCTCAGCGTCGCGAAGATCGCGAACACGGAGACCATCACCGCCGCGGCACTGGTCACGACACCGGCGGTGTCGGCGACGCCCTTGCGCACCGCCAGGCGCGTCGGCATTCCGGCCTCGACGTACTCACGAACCCGCCCGAGCACGAACACGTGGTAGTCCATCGAGAGCCCGACCAGAACCACCAGCACGAACATCGGGATCCAGTCGATCACGAAGCCGGGGCTGGAGAAGTCGAGCAGGTCGGCGCCCCAGCCGTGCTGGAAGACCAGCGTGATCAGGCCGAACGCGACTCCCACCGAGAGCAGGTTCAGCCCGGTCGAGACCAACGCGATCGGCACGCTGCGGAACGCGAAGCCCATCATCACCATGGTGAGCAGCAGGATGAACCCGATCACCAGCGGCAGATAGCTGTTGAGGTGGTCGACCATGTCGTACGACGACGCGGCCCCACCACCGACGGCGTAGGTCGCGCCCGTGTCGTCGAGCACCGGCGGCAGCACGTCGTCGCGCAGGGTCTCCAGTGCCCGGTCGACCCGGTCGTCGGCCTCGTCGTACGGCATGGCCAGGGTCAGCACCGAGGTCTCGCCGTCCTTCGAGGTCCGGATCGGGTCGGCTCCAGCAGAGACGAAGCGGCCGGTCTCGAGGGCTGCCTCCTGCACCTGGTCGAGCGCCGCCCGGGCGTCATCACCTCCGCCCCGGACGACCACCTCGGCTGCCGGCCCTTCACTGGGGAACTTGTCGGCCACGGCGCGCAGCGTCTGGACCTCCTCGATCTTGGTGGGCAGGGTCTCGAGACTGCCTGAGTGGAGCTTCATGCCGAGCGCGGGGACGGCCAGCGCTCCGACTGCCAGGACAGAGACGACCAGCGCGGCCGCGGGTCGGCGTACGACCGGTGCCAGGACGCGGCTGCTGATGCCACCGGCGCCGATGCGGCGGTTCATCCGCCACAGCAACGGCACGCGGGGGCGGTCCACCCAACGGCCCAGCTTGACCAGCAGGGCGGGGAGCACCGTGATGGAGCCGAGCACGGCGATCGCGACGACCAGGATCGATCCCGCGGCCAGCGAGTTGAAGGTGGCACCGCCGACCACGAAGAGTCCGCTCATCGAGGCGATCACGGCGAAGCCCGAGACCAGGATCGAGTGGCCCGAGGTCTCGGCGGCGATCTCGACGGCGTCGAGGGTGGTGCGGCCCTTCGCGCGTTCCTCTCGCTCGCGCTTGAGATAGAAGAGTGAGTAGTCGACGCCGACGGCCATGCCGATCAGCACGATCATGCTGCTGACCGTGTCTTCAGCGTGGATCAGGTGCGACAGCGGCGCGGTGAGCCCCATGGTCGCGGTGACACTCGTCACGGCGAGGAGGACGGGGATGCCGGCGGCGATCAGGGCACCGAAGGCGATCAGCATCAGGATCAGCGTGATCGGCACACTGGTGGCCTCGGCGGAGGAGAGGTCGTCGGCGACCTGGTCGTTGATCGCGTCGTCGACGGAGTTGTCACCCGCCTGGCCGATCTGCAGGTCGGTGTGGTCGGCGGCGACGTCCTCGGTCACTGCTTGCAGGTCCGTGACGTCTTCCTGGTCGCGGGCCAGCTGCACCGAGACCAGCAGCGCGGACCGGTCCTCGCTCCACTGGGGCTCGGCGACCGCGTCGACGCCGTCGGTGGCGCGCATCCGCTCGGTGAGCTCTGCCGCCGCGGCTTCCGCCTTCGCCTGGTCGAGGTCGCCGTCCGCGGTGATCAGCACGACCTCGCTGTCGGGGTTGTCGAGGCCGGCGTCCTCGATCATCTGGGTGGCCCGCCCCCACTCCCCCATGTAGTAGTCCTCGCCGTCCGCGTTGACGGTCGGCACCGCCATCGCGAGCCCGACGGAGACGGCGACGAAGCCGACCCAGGCGAGAATCGCCCGCCAGGGATGGGTTGCGCTCCACCGGGCGGCCTTCAGCGAGAGGCCGGCGAGCGGGTTGTGGACTGCCATGTCCGTGCTCCTTCAAGAGTCTGGTCTGTTGCGTCCAGCCTTGTGGCCCGACGAGCTCCGGTCAGGGGCGCTGGTTCCACGACGGGGGTGGACCCAGCACCACTGTCCGGAGTCGGGGAATCAGGGAGGATGGCGGCATGGAAGAGAAGCCAGGCCCGTTGCGGCTCACCGGATTCGCGGCCCTCCAGCTGCTGATGTTTCCGCTCGTGCTCGTGACGGTCGTGTTCGTCGTGCTCGGCGGCGTGCTGACGGTGGTCACCGTGGGCATCCCGATCCTGCTGGCCGCCCTTCCGTCCTTGCACTGGATCACCGACCGGCACCGGTCGATGGCGGCGCAGACGCTCGGGCACGACGTGCCGGCGAACCGCCTGCCCTCGACGGGCCAGCCGCTCTTCACCCGCCTCCAGACCTGGGCCCGCGACCCGATGACCTGGCGCGAGCTCACCTGGGCACTGGTCATCGTGCCGGTCGGCTTCATCCTCAGCCTGCTGACCGTGCTGCTGTTGCTGGTCGTGGTGACCGGTGCCTTCTGGTGGTACGGCGCTCCGCACATCATGCGACTGCGCGCCATGCTCGACCGGGCGCTGCTCAGCCGCGGCCACACCGGCCAGCTCGAGCAGCGAGTCGTCGACCTGACCGTCTCGCGCGCCGACACCGTCGACCACTCGGCAGCGGAGCTGCGGCGCATCGAGCGCGACCTGCACGACGGCGCCCAGGCCCGACTGGTCGCCCTCGGCATGACGCTGGGCATGGCCGACGACCTCTTCGCGCGGGACCCGGAGGCGGCCCGCAAGCTGGTCACCGAGGCCCGCGACACGACCGGCGCAGCGCTCGGCGACCTGCGCTCCGTGGTGCGCGGCATCCACCCGCCGGTGCTGGCCGACCGAGGCCTCGCAGGCGCCGTACAGGCCCTGGCCCTCGACATGGCGGTGCCGGTCGAGGTCACCACCGACCTGGCAGGACGACCGCCGGCTCCGGTCGAGTCCGCGGTCTACTTCGCGATCGCCGAGTGCCTGGCCAACATCGGCAAGCACGCGGCCGCGGCCAACGGCTGGGTCGAGCTGCGCTGGACCGACGGATGCCTCCACGCCGTCGTCGGCGACGACGGCCGGGGCGGTGCCGACGTGAACGCGGGCACCGGCATGCGGGGGGTCATGCGGCGGCTGGCTGCGTTTGACGGCACGATGAGGGTGTCGAGTCCCGCTGGAGGTCCGACGCTGATCACCCTGGAGGTTCCGTGCGCCTTGTCGTTGCCGAGGACAACGCCCTCCTCCGGGACGGCCTGATCCGGCTGCTGGAGGCCAACGGCGCCACGATCGTGGCAGCCGTCGACAATGCGACCACGCTCGCCGTCGCCCTGCGTGAGAACGAGGCCGACGGTGCCGTGCTCGACGTACGCATGCCGCCGACCTTCACCGACGAGGGCCTGCGCGCGGCGATCGACATCCGCGCCGAGCGGACCGGGTTCCCGGTCATGGTGCTCTCGCAGTACGTCGAGCAGCTCTATGCCCGCGAGCTCCTGGCCAGCGGCCAGGGGGCGGTGGGCTACCTGCTCAAGGACCGGGTCGCCAACGTGGGTGAGTTCGTCGACGGCGTACGCCGGGTCGTGGCCGGCGGCACCGTCATCGACCCGGAGGTGATCTCCACGATCATGGCCAAGCGCGAGGAGCCGGTCGACAGGCTGACCCCGCGCGAGCAGGAGGTGCTGGCCCTGATGGCCGAGGGCCGCTCGAACCAGGCGATCGCCAGCGCCCTGTTCGTCACCGAGAAGGCCGTGGCCAAGCACACGAACAGCATCTTCGCGAAGCTCGACCTGCCCGTGGCCGACGACGACAACCGTCGGGTGCGTGCCGTGCTGGCCTGGCTACGCGTCTGAAGGTCGAGTGCCGAGGTGGCGGCCCGAGCAACCACTTCAGCACTCAACCCCGGCGCATCGAGCGGTAGACCACCCGGGCACTGACCGCGCGCTCGAGCTCGCGGGTGATCGAGGTGAACAACTGCTTGCGGTAGAGCTCGTCGGTGACGGCGTAGACCGCGAAGTAGAGCCCGCTGAACGCGGCGAGGAAGACCGAGACCTGCACCAGCTCGCGGCTGACCGGTCCGAGGAAGGTCTCGGGGCTGTGGCCGACCCAGGTTTCGATGACCGCGTCGTCCATGGCCACCACGCCGAAGAGGATGAAGAACGCGAACACCGAGAGGGACAACAGCAGCACCTGCACGATCTGGGCGACCAGGAGCACCAGCACCAGGTTGGCCTTCTGCAACCCGGTCACCTCCGGTGGGACGGGGAGCTGCGTGTGGGTCTCGCGCAGCCGGTTCGCCTCGGCCTCGAGCGGGGTGCCTCGGCAGGCGCCAGAGAGTCTGGTGATGTCGAAGTCCCGGTCGAAGGCGTCGAGCTCCTCCGGCAGCCGCGAGAGCAGGAAGCCCACCGCGATCGCCGCGAACAGCATCACGGCCGCCCACATGATGCCGCCGTCGAGAGTCGCCCCGACCTGCCAGACCTCGGCGTTGATGAACAGGAAAGTGATGAACAGCAGCAGCAACGGCAGCGCCCGGGTCACCAGCGGGACCATCAGGCTCAGCGAGCCCAGCGTCTGGCCGGCCGCCCACCGGATCCACAGCCACGCCTTCAGGGTCAGCAGCCCGTAGACGCCGAAGACACCGGCAAGCGTGGTGAGGGCGCTGGAGACGCCGTACGACACCTGGTCGGCCCACAGCCCGACGGCCAGGCCGACCGGGACGGCCAGCACGACGCCGACGACGAGGACAGCCAGCAGCCGGGACGGGCGCATCCGCCGGCCGACGTCCTCGCGGATGCCGTCGACGAAGTAGGGCAGGCCGTTGGCGACGAACCAGTCCTCGACCGCCGCGACGTCGGCCCGGTCCGCCACGTCAGAGCCCGAGGATCTCGCGGGTGCGGTCGACGTCGCCGTGCATCGTCTCGACCAGCTTCTCCACGCCCTCGAAGGCGACCATGCCGCGGATCCGCTCGACGAACTCCACCTCGACCTCCACGCCGTACAGGTCCAGGTCGGTGCGGTCGAGCACGTAGGACTCGACACGACGCTCGCGCACCCCGTCGAAGGTGGGGTTGGTGCCGACGCTGATCGCGGCGGGGAACGTCTCGTCGGTGTCGAGGCGGCGCAGCCACCCGGCGTACACGCCGTCGGCGGGGACCGCTGCTGCACCCGTGGTGGGCACGTTGGCCGTGGGGAAGCCGAGCTCGCGGCCGCGCTGGTCGCCCTTGACCACGACGCCCCGCACGGTCACCGGACGACCCAGGGCCTCGGCAGCGCCCGAGACGTCGCCGGCGGCGAGGCAGGTGCGCACGTAGGTCGAGGACCAGACCTGCGGGCCGCCGTCGAGGGCGATGCCCTCGGCGACGAAGTCGCGGCTCGCCCCAGTCGCCCGGAGGGTGTTCACGTCGCCCGCGGCGCGGTTGCCGAAGCGGAAGTTGGCACCGACCACGACGGCCCTTGCCTTCAGTGCGGTGACGAGCACCCGGTCAATGAACTCCTCGGGAGTCCACCCCGCGATCTCGCGGTCGAACGGCAGGACCAGGACGCCGTCGGCTCCGGCCTCGCCGAGCAGCCGGGCACGGTCCTCGATGGTGCTCAGCGTCGAGGGTGCGTGCTCCGGACGCAGCACGGCCATCGGGTGCGGGTCGAAGGTCACCGCCACGACGTGCGCGATGCCCAGCTCGTCGCCTACTTCTCGCGCCCGTCGTACGACGTGCTGGTGTCCGAGGTGGACACCGTCGAAGTTGCCAATCGTCACCACGGTGCGACCGATGCCGTCGGGCACGTCGGTCAGGGAACGCCAGATCTGCACAGCCAGAACTCTCCCATATCGATACTCCCTGACGTTTGCGCCCTCACCCCTGGATACTCCCTGACGTTTCGGTCCTTGAGCCTCAAGGACCGAAACGTCAGGGAGTATCGCCTCGGAGGGACCGAAACGTCAGGGACTACCGGTGAAGACGGCGACCGGCTTGGCCAGCACGCCCGACGCCTCCGACGCGACCGGTTCGTAGAGGGCGAGGAACTCGCCGTCGGGGGCGAAGACCGCGGTCAGCCCCTCGAGGTCGATGGCGAGCTTGCGGCCCACGCGTACGTCGACCTCCTGCGCGTCGTCCAGCTCGTACGCCGGGAAGGTGGCCCGCGCCGCGTCGGCGATCGGCACCATCGCGAACTCGTCGTTCAGCTGATCGAGCGTGCGTGCGACGGAGAGGTCGAAGCCGCCGACCGCCGTACGCCGCAGGGCGGTCAGGTGTCCACCGACACCCAGTGCCACACCGACGTCGCGGGCGATCGCGCGGATGTAGGTGCCGCTCGAGCAGCGCACCGAGATGTCGACGTCCAGCCAGTCGCCGACGACCCGTTGATCGAGCACCTCCAGCGCATGGATGGTCACCGGGCGGGCCTTGAGCGCGACGGCCTCACCGTCACGGACGCGTTGGTAGGCGCGCTTGCCGTCGACCTTGATCGCCGACACCGCGGTCGGCACCTGCTCGATGTCGCCCACCAGACGGGCGAACTCGGCCTCGACCAGTCCCGGCTGTTGGTTGGCCGCGACCGCCTCGGCGATGACTTCGCCCTCGGCGTCGTCGGTGGTCGTCGAGACGCCGAGGCGCACCGTGGCGTCGTACCCCTTCTGGGTCAGCATCAGGTGTCCGAGGAGCCGGGTGGCCCGGTTGACGCCGAGCACCAGCACCCCGGTTGCCATCGGGTCGAGCGTGCCGGCATGGCCGACCTTGCGGGTGCCGGCCAGGCGGCGTACCCGCGCGACCACGTCGTGCGAGGTCATGCCCCCGGACTTGTCGACCACGACCAGTCCGGCGGCACCGGCGGCGTTCACGCCTCGTCGGCCTCGTCTGCCTCGTCCGCGGCGTCCTCGTCGACGCGCGGCTTCTTGTAGGCGTCCTCGCCGGCGGCGTACGTCGCACCCTCACGGGTCGCGGCGACCTGCTCGTCGATCTGCCGGGCGCGAGCGAGTACGTCGTCCAGCTGGCGAGCCGTCTCCGGCAGTGCGTCGTGGATGAACTCGAGCGTCGGCACGTGGCGGATGCCCAGCTGCTTGCCGACCTCGGCACGGATCAGCCCCTTGGCCGACTCCAGCGCAGCGGCGGTGCCGGCCAGCGAGTCCTCTTCACCGAGCACCGTGTAGAAGACGGTCGCGTGCTGGCTGTCGCCGGAGACCCGCACGTCGGTGACGGTCACGAACCCGAGACGAGGGTCCTTGACCCGCCGCTCCAGCATCTCGGCGACGATGATCTTGATCCGGTCCGCAATCTTGCGAACCCGTGGGCTGGCCATGGTTCCTCCTGGAAGTACGTGCGCGGGACAAGCCCGCGAAGAATGAGTCTAGGTCCCCGCATTGACGGGTCCGGTTGTGGGCGGGACTGCATTGGCCTGCACGGGGTGACGACCTGCGGCCGGAGCCGCGCCTGCCCGGGGCGGCGTAAAGGGGCTTGGCCGCGGCGCGCGCAGCGAAGAGCAGCAAAGGAGACGCTTCCGCGCGACGCGCCGCCGCAGCGCCCCGGGTTGGTGCGGCGCGGGCCCGGCAACAGCCGGACCCGCCCCGTCGAACAGCGAGCAATCAGCCCCGCGGAATCTCGCGCATCTCGAAGGACTCCACGACATCGCCGATCTTGATGTCCTGGAAGTTCTTCAGCACCAGACCACACTCGAAGCCCTCGCGGACCTCGGACGCGTCGTCCTTCTCCCGCTTGAGCGAGGAGAGGTCGAGGTTGTCGGCCACCACGGCGCCGTCGCGCAGGACACGCGCCTTGGCGTTGCGGCGGATGGTGCCGTCGATGACCATGCAGCCTGCGATGTTGCCGGCCTTGGACGAGCGGAAGATCTCGCGGATCTCCGCCTTGCCCAGGGAGGCTTCTTCGTATTCCGGCTTGAGCATGCCCTTGAGCGCTGCTTCGATCTCCTCGATCGCCTGGTAGATGACCGAGTAGTAACGAATCTCGACACCTTCCTTCTCGGCCATCTGGCTCGCCTTGCCCTGCGGGCGGACGTTGAAGCCGATGATGATGGCGTCGGAGGCGGCGGCCAGGTCGACGTTGGTCTCGGTGATCGCACCGACACCGCGGTCGATGACGCGCAGCGAGACCTCTTCGCCGACGTCGATCTGGGCCAGCGAGTCCTCGAGGGCCTCGACCGAACCGGACACGTCGCCCTTGAGGATGAGGTTGAGCTCCTGGCTCTCGCCCTTCTCCATGGAGGCCATGAAGTCCTCGAGCGTACGACGCACGCGGCGCTTGGCCTGCATGGCCGCGCGTTCACGGGCTTCACGCTTCTCGGCGATCTGGCGAGCCATGCGGTCGTCGTCGACCACGATGAACGTCTGACCGGCGCCGGGGGCGGCGTTCAGACCGAGCACCATGGCGGGGCGAGCCGGGTCGGCTTCCTCGATGTTGTTGCCGTGCTCGTCGAGCATCGCGCGGACCCGGCCGTGAGCCGCACCGGCGACGATCGAGTCGCCGACCCGGAGCGTTCCGCGCTGGACCAGCACGGTGGCAACCGGGCCACGGCCACGGTCGAGGTGCGCCTCGATGACCAGACCCTGGGCGTCCTGGTCGGGGTTGGCCCGCAGGTCGAGCGACGCGTCGGCGGTGAGGACGACGGCCTCGAGCAGCTTGTCGAGGTTGAGCTCGGACTTCGCCGACACGTCGACGAACATGGTGTCGCCGCCGTACTCCTCGGGCACGAGGCCGTACTCGGTGAGCTGTCCGCGGACCTTCGTCGGGTCGGACTCCGGCTTGTCGATCTTGTTGACCGCGACCACGATCGGGACACCGGCGGCCTTGGCGTGGTTCAACGCCTCGACCGTCTGCGGCATGACACCGTCGTCGGCCGCGACCACGAGGATCGCGATGTCGGTGGCCTGGGCACCACGGGCACGCATGGCGGTGAACGCCTCGTGACCGGGGGTGTCGATGAAGGTGATGCGACGCTCGTCGCCGTCGACGTCGGTCGCGACCTGGTAGGCACCGATGTGCTGGGTGATGCCACCAGCCTCCTTGTCGACGACGTTGGCGCTGCGCAACGCGTCGAGGAGCTTGGTCTTTCCGTGGTCGACGTGACCCATGACGGTGACGACCGGCGGGCGGAACGCGAGGTCGCCCTCGTCGCCCTCGTCGGCACCGAACTCGATGTCGAAGCCTTCGAGCAGCTCGCGGTCCTCGTCCTCCGGGGACACGATCTGGACGACGTAGTTCAGCTCTTCACCGAGCAGCTCGAACGTCGCCTCGTCGACCGACTCGGTCGCCGTGACCATCTCGCCCAGGGAGAACAGCATCTGCACCAGCGAAGCGGCGTCGACGTTGATCTTCTCGGCGAAGTCGGTCAGGGACGCGCCACGCGCCAGGCGAACGGTCTCGCCGTCACCCTTGCGGACGCGCACACCACCGATCGTCGGGGCCTGCATGGCCTCGAATTCCTGACGACGAGCCCGCTTCGACTTGCGCCCACGACGCGACGGACCACCGGGGCGACCGAAGGCACCCTGGGTCTGGCCACGCTGGCCGGGGCGACCGCCACCGGGGCGACCGCCACCCGCGGGGCCGAAGCCACCCGGGCGTGCGCCACCGGGACCGCCGGCGGGGGCACCGCCACGGCCGGGAGCACCGGTACGACCCGGAGCACCACCGCGACCGGGCGCACCGCCACGACCGCCGCCGGGGCCACCGGGACCACGACCGCCGGGGCCGCCACCGAAGGCGGCCGGGGACTTGGGCATCATCGCCGGGTTCGGACGGGGCATGCCCGGACGACCCGGAGCACCACCGTCACGCGAGGCCGGGGGCCGCGGCGGACGCTGGTCGCCGGACGGGGCACCAGTGCCGCCACCGGTGCTCGGCGCGGGTCCACGGTCGGCAGGGGCGGGGCGACGGCCCATGCCCTGGCTCGACGAGAACGGGTTGTTGCCGGGGCGCGGCGTGCCGCTGGGCTTGCCCACCGGACGCGGGGCCGGCGCCTTCGGCGCGGGCGCCTTCGGCGTGGCAGAAGCAGCCGCGGCGGGTGCCTCGGCTGCGGGCGTCTCCGGAGCAGCCGGTGCCTCGGAGGCAACGGGCTCGGCGGCGACGGGTTCGGCGGCGACGGGTTCGGCCGGGACCTCGGCGGCCGGCTTGGGCGCCGGCTTCGGACCGGGTCGCGGCCCGGGCTTCGTCGCCGGCTTGTTGGCGGCGGTGGGTGCCTCGACAGGGGCAGGCTTCTCGGCAGCCGGAGCGGCCGGGGCCTCGGGTGCCGCTGCGGGCGCCTCGGCGGGGGCCGGCTTGGCGGCCTCCTTGGTCTCAGCCTTGGCAGGCGCTGCAGGGGCGGAAGTGGCGGCGGCGGCCTTGAGCTGCTCGCCGTACTCCTTCTTGAATCGGTTCGCCACCGGGGGCTCGATGGTCGAGGACGCAGACTTGACGAACTCCCCCATCTCCTTCAGCTTCTCGAGAACAAACTTGCTCTCGACGCCGAATTCCTTGGCGAGTTCGTGTACTCGGGGCTTGGCCACGCTTCTCCTTCTGGCCCGAGCCCCGACGCTGCCTGATGCAGGAGGAGGTGATTCGGACCGTTAGTGGTTGTGCAAACTCATCGGGAAGTACTCATCGAGTGCTCATGAGCTGCTGCTCCAGTTCCTGTAGGTCAATCACGGTGTGGTGTCTGTGCCGGAGTCGATCATCGTGCGCAGTGCGGTCACATCAAGGCCCCCCGCGAACCGCAGGGCTCGGGGGAAAGCGCGTTTGCGCACTGCCAGGTCGAGACACGCGGTCGTGGGGTGCAGGTGAGCACCACGGCCGTGCGCCGTGCCGTCGGGATCGGGCACCACGGCGGGGCCGTGGTCATCCGATCCGGCGACGACCCGGATCAACTCAAGCGTGGTGGCCCGCTTGCGACACCCCACACACATACGCACGGGGCGTGGGCGCGCGGGAATGTTGCCAGTCGTAACCACCAATCCAAGAGTCTAGCCGTTGGCGCGCCCAACGCCGAACCGGTATCCCCTGGACCAGCAGGTTTCCCCGGCGCACCGGGGAAACCTGCACATCCCACGGCAGATGTTCCGTGGGAAGCGAGGGGCTTCCGTGGGAAGTAGCCTGAACGGCATGAGTGACCTGCAGTGCGCCAGCCGGATCATCCTGGCCCGACACGGCGAGGCGGAGTACGAACAGCCCGAGCTGGCCGACGAGGGCGGGTCACTGACCACGCTCGGCCGCCAGCAGGCGGCCGGTCTGGCCGGGCGTCTGGCCGATCGCAAGGTCTCCCACGTCTACACCAGCACCTTGGCCCGCGCAGTGCAGACCGGCGAGATCGTGGCGGCCGCGCTCGGCATCTCGGTGACCACGCGCCGGGCGCTGGTCGAGTACGGCGAGGGCGAGCTCACCGACGACGACGCGTTCACCGAGATCTACCGCCGGTGGACCGATGGCGACCTCGACGTACGTGTGCCCGGGGCCGAGACCGGCGCCGAGGGCATCGAGAGGTTTCGGTCCGCACTGTCCGAGATCGCCGACCAGCACCGGGGTGAGGACGTGCTCGTGATCAGCCACGGCGGCCTGCTGCGCATGGGCGTGCCTGCGCTGGTGCGTCTGGACGGCCACGAAGCACGACGCATCGGCAACTGCGAGTTCGTCGAGGTCGACATCGACGGTGACGGCTGGGTCTGCCGGGCCTGGTGACCCGGCAGACCGCCGCAGATCAACCTCAGGGTGCGACCGGCGGAGCCTCGTCGGAGCGGATGTCGATGCGCCAGCCGGTCAGTCGGGCGGCGAGTCGGGCGTTCTGGCCCTCCTTGCCGATCGCCAGCGACAGCTGGAAGTCGGGCACGATCACCCGTGCCGAACGCTCCTCGAGCGAGACGATGTGCACCGAGCTGACCCGGGCCGGCGAGAGCGCGTGGGCGACCAGCTCGGCGGGATCCTCGGACCAGTCGACGATGTCGATCTTCTCGCCGTGCAGCTCGGACATGATGTTGCGGACCCGCTGGCCCATCGGGCCGATGCAGGCGCCCTTGGGGTTGACCCCGGGCACGCGCGAGTGCACCGCGATCTTGGTTCGGTGACCGGCCTCGCGGGCGATCGCCGCGATCTCGACCGTGCCGTCGGCGATCTCGGGGACCTCGAGCGCGAACAGCTTGCGGACCAGGTTGGGGTGGGTGCGCGAGAGGGTGATCTGCGGCCCGCGCATGCCCTTGCGCACCGAGACCACCATGCACTTGATGCGGGCGCCGTGCTCGTACTTCTCGGTGGGCACCCGCTCGCCCAGCGGCAGGATCGCCTCGAGCTTGCCGAGGTCGACCATCACGTCGTCGGGGTTGCGGCCCTGCTGGATGACGCCGGAGACGATGTCGCCCTCCTTGCCGGAGAACTCACCGAACCGGATCTCGTCCTCGGCGTCGCGGAGCCGCTGCAGCATGATCTGCTTCGCGGTCGTCGCGGCGATCCGGCCGAAGCCGTCGGGAGTGTCGTCATACTCGGTGACGACGTTGCCCTCCTCGTCGACCTCGGCGGCGAGCACCGAGACGTGACCGTTCTTCTGGTCGAGGACGACCCGCGCGCGCGGCTGCGCCCCCGGGGACTTGTGGTAGGCCGTGAGCAGGGCCTGCTCGATGGCCTCCACGAGAACGGAGAACTTGATCTCCTTCTCCTGCTCCAGCATGCGGAGGATGTTCAGGTCGATGTCCATCAGGCGTCCTTGCTCTTTCGGTTGAACTCGATCTGGACCTTGGCCTTGGCGATGTCGGCGTACGCCACCTCGCGGTCGGCTCCGTCACTGCCAGGGCCCTCCATGGTGAGGGTGACTGCGGTCTCGGTGGAACTGCTGATGCGGCCTTCGACCTCGCCGCCCTCCACGAGGGCCACCTTGACCAGGCGGTCCTCGTTGCGGCGCCAGTGGCGCGGGAGGGTCAACGGCCGGTCGACGCCTCGCGAGGTGACCTCGAGCGTGTAGGGGTGCTCCCCCATCACGTCGGAGGCGTCGAGCACGCGCTCGACCTCGCGGGTGGCGGCTGCGACGTCGTCCAGGTTGACACCACCGTCCTTGTCGACGGCGACGCGAAGGACACGACGCTTGCCGGCGGGAGTGATCTCGACCGCCTCGACGTCGAGACCCATGGTCGACAGGGGGTCGATGAGTTCCGCTTCGATGCGATCCCTGGTTGCGTCAGACTTGGCGCTGCTCATGGGTGCGACCTCCTTGTGCTGTTGTGGGCCCAACCATACTGGCAATCCCGTGGGATCAAGACCTCCGGTTAGAGTCTCCCGCGTGCCACTGTCCTCACGCCCCGTCTCGCGTCGTACGACGCTCGCTGCCGCGCCCCTCCTGGCGTTGGCCGGATGCCGCTGGGGACCGGCCGAGGACGGCGACGAGCCGGCCGCCGAGCCCTCGAACGCCGTCCCCGACGAGCAGCAGGTGAAGGCCGCGCTGCAGGCGATCGCGGACGCCGACGCCTTCGTGAAGGACGTCTCGGCCGATCACGTGGGTCTCGCCGAGCCACTGGCGGCGCTGACCGCCCTGCACACCGCGCACCAAGCGCTCATCGCCAAGGAAGGCGACACCGGGACGACCGTGCGCATGGGCACGCCGACCCGCGCCACCGCCGCCCTCAAGGCCGTACGCCGCCGCGAGCTCGGCCTGCAGCGCACCCTGACCAAGCTGGCCGGCGAGGTGTCGAGCGGGGAGCTCGCCCGCACCCTCGCGGCGATGGCGGCCGGGGTCGCCCAGCAGGTCGCGCTGCTCCCCGAAACCGCGAAGGACGCCGACGCATGACCGGGACCGACGCACTGCAGACCACTCTCGCCGCCGAGCACGCGGCCGTCTGGATCTACGGCGTGCTGGGCGGGCAGACCTCGCAGTCGTCGCAGCCGGCGCTGTACGACGCGGTCACCACGGCCTACGTGACCCACCGGAGCCGCCGCGACCAGCTCGTGCGCTGGGTGCGTGACGCCGACGAGGTCCCGGTGGCCGCCGAGGTCGCCTACGAGCTGCCCAATGCCGCCCGCACCCCCGCCGAGCTCAAGGCCATCGGGCTGCAGGTCGAGCAACGTTGCGCCGCGGCGTACGCCGACCTGGTCGGCCGCACCACGGAAGACGAACGGGCCTGGGGCGTGAACGCGCTGGTCGAGTCGGCGGTGCGCCAGCTCGACTTCGACGGCGACCCGACCGACCTGCCGGGCATCGACGCCTGAGCCGCGCTGAACTCGCTCGGGCTGGGCCCCTCCGCGGCGGGCCCGGCAGAACGGACCCGCCAGGACTGGCCCGGAGATGGCCCTCAAGGCTGGGCGAAGGCCCTCTCCCGGCAGCCAGTCCTGGTGCGGAGGTGGCCCGGCATCGGGGAAGCCCCGAGATCTGCCCCGACGCCGGATTGGTTCACCCCGAGTGTGTGAACACCACCAAGGATGATCCTTCCCCAGTTCTTCGCTGGTGCCCAGCAGTTGGTGGTTGCAGGTTTTTGCGTTGCAAGAACTTGCAAAAGTGAATCGCGGATCCCTGCAGTCCGATGAAGGTCCTTCAGACGTCGTTCCAGGCCGTCACGATGCCCAGGATCTCGGCCAGTTCGTGGGCCACCGCGTCCGGCGTGCCTTCGGTGTGACCGACCTGGTTGGTCGGGATGGTGCTGTGCGGGATGTGGATGGCCCGGAGGCCGGCGTTCTGGGCGCCCCAGACGTCGTCGAAGAGCCGGTCTCCCACGTAGACACAGCGGGCCGGGTCGGTGGCACCCACCGCTCCCAGGGCTGCGGCGAAGGCGTCCGGAGAGGGCTTGGTCCACGGGATCTCGCTCGTGTAGACGTCACCGTCGATGAGGTGGTCGACCCCGTCGCGACGGAAGAACTCCTCGTGCCACTCCCGCGGCCAGATCGTGTTGGACAGCACGCCCACCTTCAGCCCGAGCGCGCGCAGCCCCTCGAACAGCGGTGCCACCTGCGGGTCGGTGCCGGTGTGCGGCTCCCAGAACTCGCGGTAGGCGGCCAGCAGCTCCGGGTCGTGCTCGAGACCGGCCTCGGTGAAGAGGTCCCCCACCGTCGCGCTCTGCTGGTGGTCACGCGAGCGGCCCCAGATCACGTCGCCCGCGGAATGCAGCCAGGCGGCGTGCGCGTGATGGTCGTCGTCCTTCGTGGGCGTCGTGATCACCGCCTGGGCCAGGGCCAGCGACTCCGCGTGGAAGTCGATGTCGTGCCACTGGGTCAGCGTGCCGCCCCAGTCGAAGATCACCGCGTCAAGGTTCGAGGGTCCGCTGCTCATGGGCGCAACTTATCGGTAGCCCAAGTCGACCCGGTCAGCTCCTGACCACCTCGGTCAGGTGGGCGACGATGTCGGCCACCGCCACGTTGGTCCGCTCGCCGGAACGCCGGTCCTTGACCTCGACGGTGCCGTCGTCGGCCAGGCCGCGGCCGACCACGGCGATGGTGGGTACGCCGATCAGCTCGGCGTCCTTGAACTTCACGCCCGGGCTCACCTTCGTGGGCCGGTCGTCGAAGATCACGTCGAGGCCGGCCTGCGACAGGTCGGCGGCGATCTTCTCGGCCGCCTCGTGGATCGCCGGGTCCTTGCCGGTCGCGACGAGGTGGACGTCGGCGGGTGCGACCTCGCGGGGCCAGATCAGGCCGGAGTCGTCGTGGTTGTCCTCAGCGATGACCGGCACGGCACGTGAGACGCCGATGCCGTAGGAGCCCATCGTGACGGTGACCAGCTTGCCGTTCTCGTCGAGGACCTTGAGGTCGAGTGCCTCGGCGTACTTGCGGCCGAGCTGGAAGATGTGGCCCATCTCGATGCCGCGCGCGGTCTCGAGCCTGCCATCGCGTCCTTCGGTGGCACACTGCGGGCACGCGTCACCGTCGCGCACCTCGGCCGCCTCGATCGTGCCGTCGGCGGTGAAGTCACGGCCGGCGACCAGGTCGATGACGTGCTGGCCGTCGACGTTGGCGCCGGTCACCCAGCGGGTGCCCTCACTGACCCGGGGGTCGACGACGTAGCGGATCTTGCTGTCGGACTCCTCACCGAGCGCGCCCGGCCCGATGTAGCCCTTGACCAGGGCGGGGTGCTTGCGGAACTCGGTCTCGTCCATCGCCTCGACCTCGATGGGCTCGAGCTGCCCCTCGAGGCGCTTCTGGTCGACCTCGCGGTCACCGGGGATGCCGATGGCGAGGGGCTCACGGGTGCCGTCGGGGTGCTTGAGGACCACCATCACGTTCTTGAGCGTGTCGCCGGCCGCCCAGGGACGGTCGTCGCGGGGGAACTTCTCGTTGAGGTGGTTGACCAGCGTCTCGATGGTCGGCGTCGCGGGCGTCTGCTCGGCGTGCGCGGCCGGGGCGTCGTCGTACGACACGGGCGCGGGGGAAGGCACCGCGACGGCCTCGACGTTGGCGGCGTACTCACAGGTGGGGCAGTGGACGAAGGTGTCCTCGCCGACCTCGGAGCGGGCCAGGAACTCCTCGCTCTTCGATCCGCCCATCGCGCCGCTGGTCGCCTTGACGATGACGTAGTCGAAGCCGAGCCGGTCGAACGTCTTGATGTACGCCGCGCGGTGTGCGGCGTACGACGCGTCGAGGCCGGCGTCGCTGGTGTCGAAGGAGTAGGCGTCCTTCATGGTGAACTCGCGACCACGCATGAGCCCAGCGCGGGGGCGCGCCTCGTCGCGGTACTTCGTCTGGATCTGGTAGAGCCAGACGGGCAGGTCCTTGTAGGACGAGTAGAGGTCCTTCACCACGAGGGTGAACATCTCCTCGTGGGTGGGGCCGAGCAGGTAGTCGGCGCCCTTGCGGTCCTTGAGGCGGAAGATGCCGTCGCCGTACTCGGTCCACCGGTTCGTGGCCTCGTAGGGCTCGCGGGGCAGCAGCGCGGGGAACTGGAGCTCCTGGCCGCCCATCGCGTCCATCTCCTCGCGGATGATGTTCTCGACCTTGCGGAAGACCCGAAGGCCCAGCGGCAGCCAGGTGTAGATGCCCGGCGCGGCGCGGCGGATGTAGCCGGCCCGGACGAGCAGGCGGTGGCTGGGCACCTCTGCGTCGTTGGGGTCGTCGCGAAGCGTGCGGACGAAGAGCTGGGACATCCGAAGGATCATGCGGGCAAGGCTACTTGTGCCCGAGCGCCAGTCGCGAGGCGGTTTCCGTTGTCCTGACGACGTGGCGCGAGTCGCCCCGCCGTCGGCGAAGTGGTGAGAGGATGAGCACCATGCCTACGACCGTCCCGTGGGAGAAGCGGCCGGAGTTGCGAGTACGACTCGCCGCCGAGACCGCCAGCGTGCCCGGGGCCCGTCGGTTCGTCCGTGACGGCCTGACCGGCTGGGAGCGCGCCGACCTGATCGACGACGCCGCACTGTGCGTGACCGAGATGGCTGCGAACACCGCCCTGCACAGTGGCAGCAGCTACATGAACGTGGTCCTCAACGACCTCGATGCGGCGGTCCGGGTCTCCGTCGAGGATGCCGGCGGGCTGGTGCCGGTGCAGGCCCTCGTGCCCCAGACCTCTCGACGGGCAGGTGCCGCGAGCGAGCAGGCGCCCCCGGTGGAGGAGCTGGCGACCACCGGACGAGGACTGTCGATCGTCTCGATCTTGTCGCGGCACTGGGGCATCGACGAGACCGGGCTGGGACGGCGCATCTGGGCCGAGATCGAGGCCTCCGACGTGGAGCACCCGATCCGTCCGCCCAGCCTCGGCACGCTCCCCGCGGTCGAGGACGCACCGATGATGCTTCCGGCCGGCTGGAAGATGCTCCTCATGCCGCAGTGCCCGGTCGACCTCGGCCTCCGACTCGACCAGCATCTCGACGACCTGATCCGTGAGCTCCAGTTGATCGACGCCGGCGCGGACTCGGGCCCGCGTCCGCGCGAGCTGGGCGAGCTGATCGAGCGGCTGGTCGCGCGTCCCGCCTTTGCCCGACACATGGGCCGGCGAATCGCGCAGGAGGCCGCGGCGGCCGGCCTCGACGTCGTCGACATCGAGATGCCCGCTCCCCCGGAGCTCAGTGTGCTCGCCCGGGAGCTCGCCGACACCATCGCACTCGCCGACCGGATGTGCGTCGACCAGCACCTGCTCACCCTCGCCTCGACTCCCGAGATGAACGAGCTGCGCGACTGGTTCACCGAGAGCATGGTCGGCCAGCTCGAGGACGACGCGGAGCCGGTCCCCTTCGCCGTCTGGCGGGCCCGCCGGCACTGATCCCCCACCGTCCGGAGCCAGGGCACCGGGCGGGCCCGTACGCTGCACGACATGAGCGACGCGGCCCTCGAGGCCTTCTGGGCAGACGCCAAGGTGCGTGCCAACCTCAACCGGCTGCGGGTCTACACCGGACCCAACGCGAGCGAGGCGCTGTGCCCGCCGGCGTGGGCCTTCGGGGACTCCGCCGACATGGCCGACGAGCTGCTTGCGCTGGTGCTCGACGGTCGCAAGACCGCCACCGCCTCCGCGCTCGCCGACTACGACGAAGAGGAGCTGCCCAGCGTCGGCAGCCTGTCGATCATCAACGACGGCGCCGACGTGCCACGCGTGCTGGTGCAGACGACCGACGTGCGCACCATGCCGTTCGCCGAGGTCTCCGCCGAGCACGCCCGGCTCGAGGGTGAGGGCGACCTCTCGCTGGACCACTGGCGGCAGGCGCACCGCGACTTCTTCACCGAGTTCGGCCACGAGGTGACCGACGAGTTCGAGGTCGTCCTCGAGCAGTTCAAGGTGATCTGGAAGCCCTGAGCTGCACGGCCGCGGTGGTGGCTGATGGCTGTCAGCGGCGCCGCGGGGAGCCATCAGCCACCGCGGAGCAGTCGGCTGAGCCTGCAGGCTCAGCCGCGGGCGGCCTTGAGGGCGCTACGGATCATCGGGATCTGCAGGGGCAGGCGGGCCAGGGTGCCGGCCTTGAGCGCGGTGTTCTTCCGCTTCTGCGCGTCGGCCGCCATCTTGAAGTTCGCCGGGTAGACCCCGAGGAGCAGTCCGGCGCTGGCCCACCCCGCGACGGAGCGGGTGCGCGGGTGCAGGAGGCCAGCGGCACAGACGATCTCGGCGACACCCGAGCCGAGCACGACCTCGCGGCGGGCGGGCACGAACTTGGGCACGATCGGTTCGTAGACCTCGGGCTTGACCAGATGGATGACGCCGGAGACAGCGAAGATGCCGGCGAGGCCGAGGACGTCCTTGGGAATGTTCACGTCGCCCAGCGTAGGCGGGCACGGGGCACCGACTCCCCCGACGGTCAGAACATGATCGTGGTGAACTGCGCCGTCTCCACGAAGCCGGCCTTCTCGTAGGCCCGGCGGGCGGGGAGGTTGTGGTCGTTGACGTAGAGCGAGGCGATCGGCGCGATCTCCGCACACACCGTCTGCGCCACCGCGGCCATGCAGGCCGTGGCCAGTCCCTGGCCTCGACGGTCCGGGACGACGTACACGCCCTGGATCTGCGCGGCGTACGGCGTGGCGCACGCGACCTCGGCCTTGAAGACGACCCGGCCGTCCTCGAAGCGGGCGAACTGCCAGCCCTTGGAGATCAGCTGCATCACGCGGGTGCGGTAGAGGTTGCCCCCACCACCCCACTCGGGTGAGACACCGACCTCTTCGGTGTACATCGCGACGCACGCCGGGTAGACCACGTCGATGTCGGAGGCGACGGTGCGCCGTACGGCGGGATCCGGCTCGACCAGCGGGGACCCGGCGATCTCCATGTGCGGCTGGAGCGCGCGCACCTCCCGTGGCCCGCTCCACTTGTCGGCCATGTGCGCCCACAGGCCCTCGACCGAGGCAGCCGGACCGACGATCGTGGAGACCCGCGAGCGGCCGCGCAGCCCGTAGTGGGCAAGCTCCTCGAAGTCGTCGGGACCGACCTGGATCGGCACCAGGTTGGCGCCGATGTGCAGGGCCGAGACGAGGATGCCGTTGCAGAACCGGCCGACCACCTCGCCTCCGAGCCAGCGACGGTCGAGGCGTGTGGTGTGGGCGCGATAGCCGGCGAACACGTTGACCACCGGGTCCAGCGCAACGAGGCGCATGAACTCCGGCACGTCATCAGGCCCCAGCGGGCGCACGTGTTCGGGGGTCGGCAGCACGTCCCGGAGCCTACTGCCCCTCGGGCACCTGGCGGTGTCGCCTCAGCTGACGGTCACCGCGGCCGCGGCGCCCTCGACGGGCTCCATGTCCTCGGCGATGCGCATGGCCTCTTCGATGAGGGTCTCGACGATCTGCGACTCGGGCACGGTCTTGATGACCTCGCCCTTGACGAAGATCTGTCCCTTGCCGTTGCCGGAGGCCACGCCGAGGTCAGCCTCGCGGGCCTCGCCCGGTCCGTTGACGACGCAGCCCATCACCGCGACGCGCAGCGGCACCTCCAGCCCCTCGAGCCCGGCGGTGACCTCCTCGGCCAGCTTGTAGACGTCGACCTGGGCGCGACCGCAGGACGGGCACGACACGATCTCGAGCTTGCGGGGGCGCAGGTTGAGCGACTGCAGGATCTGGATGCCGACCTTGACCTCCTCCACCGGCGGGGCGGAGAGGCTGACCCGGATCGTGTCGCCGATGCCCTTGCTGAGCAGGGCGCCGAACGCGGTCGCGGACTTGATCGTGCCCTGGAACGCGGGACCCGCCTCGGTCACGCCGAGGTGCAGCGGCCAGTCGCCCCTCTCGGCGAGCAGCTCGTAGGCGCGCACCATGACCACCGGGTCGTTGTGCTTGACCGAGATCTTGAAGTCCTGGAAGCCGTGCTCCTCGAAGAGGCCGGCCTCCCACACCGCGCTCTCCATCAGTGCTTCGGGGGTGGCCTTGCCGTACTTCTCGAGCAGTCGCTTGTCGAGGGACCCGGCGTTCACGCCGATGCGGATCGAGGTGCCGCGGTCCTTGGCGGCGGCCGCGATCTCCTTGACCTGGTCGTCGAACTGGCGGATGTTGCCCGGGTTGACGCGTACGGCGGCACAGCCTGCGTCGATCGCTGCGAAGACGTACTTCGGCTGGAAGTGGATGTCGGCGATGACCGGGATCTGCGAGTGCTGGGCGATCTCGGCGAGCGCGTCGGCGTCGTCCTGGCTCGGGCACGCGATGCGGACGATGTCACAGCCCGCGGCGGTCAGCTCGGCGATCTGCTGGAGCGTGCTGTTGACGTCGGAGGTCAGCGTCGTGGTCATCGACTGCACGGACACCGGGTGGTCGCTGCCGACCCCGACCTTGCCGACCTGGATCTGGCGGGTCTTGCGTCGCGGCGCGAGCACCGGCGGCGGGGCTTCGGGCATGCCGAGGGAGATCGAGGTCATGGCGCCAGTCTACGTACGTCGTGTCGGGCGGCCACTTCGCAGGACGTCCTGAACAACGTCCTGCGTTCCGGTCGCCGCGGCAACCACCTCGCAGGACGTCCTGAACAACGTCTGGCCCGACGGTCAGGTGAGGTGGATGGGGACCACCACGTCGCCGACGATCAGGACGAGGCTCATGAGGAGGAAGGCGCCGGCCACCACGTAGGCGATCGGCAGCAGTCTCGCCACGTCGACGTACCCGGGATCGGGGCGCTTGAACACCTTCGCGAACCCGCGGCGTATCCCTTCATAGAGCGCACCGGCGATGTGCCCGCCGTCCAGCGGCAGCAGCGGCACGAAGTTGAACATGCCGATGAAGAAGTTGAACCCGGCGATGAGCATCAGCAGCATCACCAGCTTCTCCTTGACCGGGAAGGCGTCGTGGGCCGCAGTCTCTCCCGCGATCCGGCCGCCGCCGACCAGGCTCATCGGCCCCTCGGGGTCACGCTCCTCGACCCCGACGATCGCCTTGCCGACTCCCCACACCTTGGCCGGCAGGTGGGCCAGGGCCTTGGCGGTGTCGACGGTCATCGTGCCCATCGTGTCGACCGTGTAGACCAGCCCGCCGGTGGTCGGCTCGGCCGTCGGCACGAAGCCGAGGAAGCCGACCGCGGTCAGGGTCTGGTCGGTGGTTGAGGTCGGGCGATCGGTCACGACGGTGTTCGTGGTGAGCTCCTTCTGCACGTCGCCGCGCTGCACCACCATCACCGCCCGCCCGTCGCCGTTGTCGCGGATCAGGTCGGACAGCTTCGCCCAGTCGTCGCCGATCTCGACACCGTTGAAGCTGAGGATCCGGTCGCCCTTCTGGAGCCCGGCCTTCTGCGCGGGGCTCTCCGGGTCCGCCGCCGTGCACTCACGGTTCTTCTCCGCGATCGGCACGACACAGGGCTGCACACCGGACACCTCCGGCGTCGTGTGCGGGTCACCGAGGTTGCCGTACGTCGCGAACACGCCACCGAAGATGACGAACGCGATGGCGATGTTCACCGCCGGGCCGGCGGCCATCACGATGACCTTCTTCCACCACGACATCTTGTAGAAGAGCCGGTCGGAGTCCTCGGCCTTGACCAGCTCCCACTCGGCCGCCCGCGCGTCGCTGATCAGCTGGGTGAACATGCCGGTGTTGGACTGGCGGAGCCGCTCGACCTCGTTGCCGTCCTCGTCGATGATCGTCTCGCGCACCGCGTCCTTCTCGGGCGGCAGCATGCCGACGATCTTCACGTAGCCGCCGAGCGGGATCGCCTTGATGCCGTATTCGGTCTCGCCGACCTTCTTCGACCAGATCGTGTTGCCGAAGCCGACGAAGTACTGCGTGACCTTGCCGCCGAACCTCTTGGCCCACACCATGTGGCCGAGCTCGTGGAGCGCGATCGAGACCAGGATGGCGACCACGAAGATCACCACGCCGAGCGTGTAGTAGAGCACGGTCATGCCGCTGGGGGTCCCTTCGAAGGCACACGAGTACGAGTCAACGGTACGTCCTCGGTCCAGCCCGGCACGACTTTCGCGATCTCTCTGCGCGACGCGGCGCCGTGCCGCATGCTCGGGTCATGTGGGGAGCACGCCTTTGGGGGCCTGCGGTGCTGGTGGCGGCGTTGTCGACCGGCCCGTCGCCGTCGTACGCCGTGGCCTCGTCCGCCGCCGCCACGCCCGCGCGCTGCTCGGCCGGCCTGGTTGCCCTCACCTTCGACGACGGCCCCTCCTCGAACGTGACGCCGCGGCTGCTCGGCATCCTCGAGGAGCGCCGGGTCCGGGCGACGTTCTTCATGGTCGGCGAGCGGGTGGCGTCGGCCCCGGCGACCGCCCGCAAGGTGGCGCAGGGAGGTCACGTCGTTGCCAACCACAGCTGGCACCACACCCTGATGACCACGCAGACCGACTCGCAGATCCGCGACACCCTGCTCGCCACCGACCGCGCGCTCCGTCGCGCCGGGGTCGTGCCCGGCAAGCTGATGCGGCCGCCGTACGGCGGAATCAACGCGCGGGTGACCGCGGCGATCACCCGCACCGGCTTCGTGCCGGTGCTGTGGGACGTCGACCCGGAGGACTGGGAGGACCGCACCGCCACCGCCATCGCCAACGCGGTGATCTCGGGCCTGCGTCCGCACCGCAGCAACATCGTTCTCCAGCACGACGGCGTCACGAACTCGCCGAGCTCGGTGAGCGCGGTGCCGTCGATCATCCAGAGGGCCCGCCGACTCGGCTACTGCTTCGCCGTCCTGGGCGCTGACGGCCGACCCACCCCGCCGGTCCCGCGCCTCACGATCGCGTCGACGACGGTGCGGGAGGGCGACGTGGCCCGGGTCCGGCTCAGGCTCGACCAACCGACGTCCCGTCCGGTGAGCGTGCGACTCGACACCCGCGCGGCTGGAGCCGGGGCAGCCGACTTCACCGGCCGCAGCCTGCGTGTGCGGTTCCCGATCGGCACCACGACCCGCACGGTGCTGGTCCGGACCCACCAGGACACCCTGGACGAGAGGAACGAGGCCTTCTCCGTCCGGCTGTCCGCACCCGTCGGCCTGAGAGTCGGCACCTCGTCACGCCGGGTGGTGATCGTGGACGACGACGCCCCGCCGGGTGTGCGGGTCCGGAACCTCGTGGTGACCGAGCCGGCCACCGGTACGACGCCCGCGGACGTGGTCGTCGAGCTCGGCCGGCCCAGCGGACGCCGCGTCCGGGCGACCCTGCGCACCCGACCGGGAACAGCACGAGCCGGTGACTTCACCCCCAGGGTGGCGTCGGCGGTGGTGCCCGCCGGGACGGTTCGCGCGTTCTTCCGTGTCGAGGTGCTGGCCGACCTGCTCGACGAGCCGGAGGAGACCTTCACCGTCGAGATCACCTCGGCGGTCAACGCACGGGTGGTCGCGACACCGGCCACGGTCACGATTCGACCTCCGCCCACCCCGTAGGCCTCGGCCCGTGATGCGTCAGCGCAGGGTCGCGCGGGCCTGCTCGCGGGCCCACCCGTCTGCGGCCAGCACGTCGTCCACGGTGAGCTCGGCGATCTGCGGCTGCTCGTAGGAGGCGAGTACGGCGGCCACGGTGTCGACGATCTCGACGAACGGCAGGTCACCGGCCAGGAACGCGTCGACGCACACCTCGTTGGCCGCGTTGTAGACCGCGGGCGCCGTACCGCCACGGCGTCCGGCCTCGCTGGCCAGGCCCACGGCGGGGAACGCCTCGTGGTCGAGCGGGAAGAACTCCCAGGTCTCCGCCTTGGTCCAGTCGACCGGCGGTGCGGCGTCGGGCACCCGGTTCGGCCAGTTCAGGCCGAGCGCGATCGGGATCATCATGGTCGGTGGGCTGGCCTGCACCAGCGTCGAGCCGTCGTGGAACTCGACCATCGAGTGCACCACCGACGTCGGGTGCACCACGACCTCGATGTGGTCGAAGTCGATGCCGAAGAGCAGGTGCGCCTCGATCACCTCGAGTCCCTTGTTGACCAGGGTCGCCGAGTTCACGGTGATCACCGGGCCCATCGACCAGGTCGGGTGGTTCAGCGCCTCCTCGCGGGTCACCCCGGCCAGCTCCTCACGGGTGCGGCCGCGGAACGGCCCACCGCTGGCGGTGAGCACGAGTCGGCGTACCTCGTCGGGGCTGCCGCCGCGCAGGCACTGGGCAACAGCCGCATGCTCGCTGTCCACGGGCACGATCTGGCCGGGCCGCGCACGCGAGGTGACCAGCGGGCCGCCGATGATCAGCGACTCCTTGTTGGCCAGCGCGAGGGTGTTGCCCGCGTCGAGCGCGGCCAGCGTGGGGCGCAACCCCACGGCACCGGTGATGCCGTTGAGCACGACGTCGCACTCGAGCCCGGCGGCCTCGGTCGAGGCGTCCTCCCCCAGCCCGGAGTACGCCGGCGCGAACTCACGCACCTGCGCGTCGAACAGCTCCTCGTGGGAACCACCGGCGGTCAGCCCGACCACCCGGAAGCGGTCGGGGTTGGCCCGCACCAGCTCGAGGGCCTGCGTGCCGATGGAACCGGTCGAGCCGAGGACGACGATGTCGCGAGGTGAAGTCACCCGGCCAGTCTTTCAGGTTGCCGGGACGCGCTCAGGCCAGCCCGTTGTCCGCCGTACGGGCGGGGCGTGAGCCGGTGAACAGCCAGGCGTCGAAGAACGCGTCGAGGTCCTCGCCGCTGACCGACTCGGCCAGTGCGGTGAAGTCTGCGGTGGAGCCGTTCGCCGGGCCTCGCACCCAGGCGCGCAGCAGTGCCTTGAAGCCGTTGTCGCCGATGCGGTGGCGCAGCGCCTGCATCGTCATCGCGCCGCGGTCGTAGATCGGTCCGTCGAAGAGGCGGCCCGGCCCCGGGTCGCCGATCTTCAGCTTCCAGAAGTCCGAGTTGGCGGGGATCGACTCCCAGGTGCTGAGCAACCACGCCTGTGGGGTCGCCTCGCCACCGTTGCCGGACCAGAGCGTCTCCAGGTAGGTCGCCGGGCCCTCGTTGAGCCAGATGTCGCGCCAGTTGTCGACGCTGACACGGTCACCGAACCACTGGTGCGCCAGCTCGTGGACCACGAGCCACGTCGACTCCCTGCCGCCGACGGACGGGTAGGTCGGGCGGGTCTGGTTCTCCAACGCGAAGCCGGCGTCGAGCGACGTGGTGAGCCCGCCGGTGGTCGAGAACGGGTAGGGGCCGAGCCAGCCCTCGAGCCAGGCGATCACCCTGGGCGTCTGGCGCATGAGGGCGGTCGACTCGGTGCGTGAGTAGGGGTCCAGCTCCTTGGAGACCGCGTTGAGCCAGGGCAGTCCGTCCGCGGTCCGGCCCCGCTCGATCGTGTAGCGGCCAGCTGCGAAGAACGCGAGGTACGGCGCCATCGGCTCGTCGGCCCGCCAGTGCCACACGGTCCACCTCGTGCCGCGGGTGATTGCCTTGAGCTTTCCGTTGGAGATCGCCTGCAGGCCACGCTCGACGGTGATGCGCACGTCGAGGACGGCCTTGTCGCGCGGGTGGTCGTTGGCGGCGAACCACCACGCCGCCATCTGGGGTTGTCCCATCGCCACGACCTCGCGGCGGTTGCCCTGCCAGGGTCGCTCGCCGCCCCACGAGATGGCGCCGGGCCTTCCCGCATAGGCGACGCGTACGACGAACGACGCGTCGTCCGCAATCGGTGTGCGAGGCCTGATCTGCACCTCGTGGCGGTTCGTCCGGCTGAACGCGGCCCGGTGGCCGTTCACCGACACGGCTCGCACCGGAAGCACGAGGTCGACGTTGAACCGGCTCAGCGACTGGCCGGCGACGGCCCGGAAGGCGGTCACGCCGACCAGCCGGCCGGTGTCGAGCTCGACCCGGTTGCGCACGTCGTAGTGCCCCACGTCGTAGCCGCCGTTGCCGTACTGCGGGAAGTAGGAGTCGCCCATACCCGCCGACCCCGGGGTCGGTGCCTGGCTGCCGGCCGTCGCGGCCGTCGTGCCACCGATCAGGCAGCCCAGCGCGACTGCGGCTGCGGCTGCTCGCTTGATGCTGCGGGGCTTCGCAGCGCGACGTTTCCCGCGCGGCTTCACGACGCGCGGCGTCACGACGTACCGCTTCACGATGCGGCGCCGAGTGACACCGGTCGCCCCGAGACGAGGGCGGCGAGCGCGGTGCCGAACCGGCTCGGGTCCGTCAGGGCGCTCGCGATCGGGACCGGCTCGTCGAGCACGAACGCGATCGAGCTCGGTGCGACGGGCTCGCAGCCCGCCGGATCCGTGCGGCCGGCCTTGACCGCGATGTCCCAGGCGACCTCGCGGGTCTCGTCAGAGGGCTCGATGCCGGAGAGGATCGCCGCCGCCGGGGCGTGTTCGCCAGGGTGCAGCGCGGTGTCGGTGACCACGAGGTGGGGCGCGAACTCGTCCACGCGCCCGTCGTCGAGCACGACGCAGGTGGCGCCGAGGCGGGCGGACGCCAACAGCACCAGCAGCTCGCGCAGCGGGTCGGCGAGGAGCACACCGACGTGCTGGCCGGGTTCCACGCCGAGCCCGCGCATCGCCCCCGCCAGCGCACCGGACTGCTCGAGCAGACCGGCGAAGTCGAGGGAGGTCTCCCCTGAGACGGCCGGGTCGGCCGCTCCGCCGCGGATCACCCGCACGTCGACCGCGTTGTAGGCGAGGTTCAGGGTGCCCTCATCGCCGTCGGTGGGCGTCTTGAACCACACCAGCTCCACGTCGTACTCCTCGAAAAGAAAACCGGTTGCGAACGACCGGACCCGTGCGGGAACGTTCTAGCCGAAGCGTACGGCGTCAGGCCGTGCCCGTTGAGAGGAGCCGTGACATGTCGATCGATGTCTTCGGTCTGCCCACAGACCTTTTCTCTCACTTCTGGAGCACACCTGATGATGCACGACTTCGCGGGACCCCACTCTGACCCCGCATCGCACGACAGCACACCGCACGACAACCGTCTCGACGGCATAGATTCCACCTTCGTCTTCGAGTTCGAGCAGCTCGACGAGCCCGACGACGCGAACCAGCGTTGGTCGACGTGGCTCTCCGTCGAGCCGCTGTGCCGCGGACCCAAGCCCCGCCCCGACTGGGTGGTGACGTCTCAGGGCGCCATCGACACCGAGCTCGGCATCCTCAAGACAGGCAAGGAGGCGGAGGTCTTCCTGGTCGAGCGCGGCGTCCCGGGCGGCGAATCCGTGGTGATGGCTGCCAAGCGCTACAAGTCCCGCGAGCACGCGGCGTTCCACCGCAGCGGCGCCTACACGGAGGGCTGGTCGACCCGGCGCTCACGTGACGCCCGCGCGATCAAGGCCAAGTCGACGTTCGGACGCGAGGTCGCCTCCGGGCAGTGGGCCAACTCCGAGTGGACCGCGCTGAAACGGTTCTGGGAGGCCGGGGTGCCGGTCCCCTACCCGGTGCAGATCGACGGCACGGAGATCCTGATGGAGTTCATCTCCGTCGACGACTCCCCCGCGCCGCGGCTGGCCCAGACCCGGCCGGCTCCCGACCTGCTGGAGCACTACTTCGAACAACTGCGCTCGGCGATGGAGGCGCTGGCTCGCGACGGTGTGGCGCACGGCGACCTGTCGCCGTACAACATCCTGGCGGCGGGCGAGCGCCTGGTGATCATCGACCTGCCGCAGGCCGTCGACATCGTCGGCAACGCCCAGGGCATGGACTTCCTGATGCGTGACTGCGCGAACGTCTGTGCCTGGTTCCGGCGGCGGGGCCTCGAGGTCGACGAGCACGAGCTGTTCGGCGAACTCCTGGCCCAGGTCTTCTGAGCCGGCATTCGCATTCGCGTTCACGCACGCTCATGCGTTCGCGAGAGTTGCAGTGCGTACCTGTCCGCAGTCGGGCCTCGTACGAACTGCAGCTCTCGCGGCGGCTCGGGCCGACCAGCGGGTGGTTTCGAGACGAGCCCTCGCCCGGCGGCAGGGCGGGTACGGTCAGCGCCGTGGATCTCTACGACGCCATCCGACGCCGCCGCGACACCCGCGCCGAGTTCACCGGCGAGCCCCTCGACGACGAGGTGCTGACCCGGGTGCTCAGCGCTGCGCACAGTGCGCCGAGCGTCGGGATGAGCCAGCCGTGGGACTTCGTGCTGGTGCGCGACCCGGCGAAGCTGGATGCGTTCCACGAGCACGTCGCCACCGAGCGTGAGGTCTTCGCGGCCTCGCTGGACGGTGAGCGTGCGTCCACGTTCGGAGGCATCAAGATCGAGGGGATCCGCGAGTCGGGGCTGGGTGTCGTCGTCGGCTACGACCCGACCCGGGGTGGCGACAACGTCCTGGGTCGCCACGCGATCGCGGACGCCGGCCTCTATTCGGTCTGCCTCGCGATCCAGAACCTGTGGCTGGCCGCAACCGCCGAGGGGCTCGGCGTCGGGTGGGTGAGCTTCTACCGCGAGGAGTTCCTCTCCGGGCTGGTCGGCTTCCCCGAGCAGATCCGACCGGTCGCATGGCTGTGTCTGGGCACCGTGGCCGGCCTGCCCGACGTGCCGGACCTCGAGCGCTTCGGCTGGCGGCACCGCTCCCCCCTCGAATCGGTGCTGCACGAGGATTCCTGGAGCCACTAGCCTCGGCGTCATGCACAAGCGACGGGGACGCGTGGTCGAGGTCGAGACCCTCGAGGAGTTCGACCGACGCATGTCGGGAGGCGTCACGTCGATGACCGGCTGGCACCTGCAGTCGATCGACCTGTCCGGCCGCAGCGACGAGCTGCACCGGGTCCGCGTGGCGGGTGCCCTGTTCCTCGGCTGCACGTTCGCGCCCGGCGACGAGGACGACGTACGCACCCGCGGGGCGATCGTCTTCCCGGTGGTGCCCGACGTCCCGGTCGACACCTACCGCGGCACCCTCTACTCCCCCGCCGAGCTCTACGACACTGCGCCGTACGACGCCTGCCTGGACGCGCGCGTCTATGCCTGGTCGAAGCAGCCGCCTGACCTCGACGTGACGCTGGCCCAGGCCCTGCACGACCACGCCATCGACAACGCTCTCGGCAGCTGGCGCACCGGACGGCGGCTGGTCGGCGTGATGGGTGGTCACGCATTGCAGCGCGGTGAGCCGGCGTACGCCGACGCCGCGAACCTCGGGCAGCTGCTCGCCGCTGACTGCACCGTCGCCACCGGCGGCGGCCCCGGCGCGATGGAGGCTGCCAACCTCGGTGCCTGGATGGCGAAGCGCACCACCGACGATCTCCAGTCAGCGTTGACGAAACTCGCCGAAGCGCCGGGCTTCCGGCCCGACATCGGCGAGTGGGCGGCGGCCGCTTTCGACGTGCTCGAGGAGTTCCCGGACGGTACGTCGTCGCTGGGCATCCCTACCTGGCACTACGGCCACGAACCGCCGAACGCCTTCGCCAGCAGCATCGCGAAGTACTTCCGCAACGCGACTCGTGAGGCGATCCTGCTGCAGGTCTGCGATGCCGGGATCGTGTTCCTGCCCGGCGCGGGCGGCACGGTGCAGGAGATCTTCCAGGACGCGTGCGAGAACTACTACGCCGACGAGTCCTCCGTGGCGCCGATGGTGCTGGTCGGCGTGGAGCACTGGACCAGGACCGTGCCGGCCTGGCCGCTGCTCGGCGCACTGGCCGCCGGTCGTCCCATGGAGCCGCACGTGCACCTCGTCGACACCGTCGAGGAAGCCGCCGAGCTCGTCCTCCGCCTCCCCCAACCGTAGATTCTTGATGCGCGAACCGTGTGTTTTTGATGCGCGAACCGCGTGCTTTTGATGCGCGAACACCGGATCCTTGGTGGCTCGGTGGTTGAGGAGGTCGCCGTGCGCCTGTCTCGAAGCCACCCCACCCGCCACCCTTCGCTGGTTGAGGAAGTCGCCCTGCGACTGTCTCGAATCCACTCGAGAAAATAGTTCGAGGAATCTTCTCCGGGGCCTGTGGACAACGACTTTTCGGGGTGTCGACTGTCGGTGGTCCCTGAGTCGACGACCTCGAAGGCGCGGTCCTGCTCGACCTGATCACCGACGCCAAGGACACCGCCTGGCGTGCCGAACGCCGCAAGCTCCGCCTCGCCTACCAACTCTGCGTCACCAACCCCGCCGGCCCCGGGGTGGACCCGGCGACCTGGGGTGACGGGATCCCCGGACTGGCCGACTACGACCAAGCCCTCGGCGGGGAAGGAACACCCTTGGTGGCGGCGTTCGTGACCGAGTCCTGGGCCACCGCCACCGCCGTGTCCTCCTGGACCGCAAAACGACTGCTGGCCAACACCCTGGACCTGCACCACCGGCTCCCGCTCACCTGGGCCGCCGTCGATGCGCTCGAGCTCGAGGCCTGGCGGGGCTGCAAGATCGCCGAAGACACCCACAACCTCTCCGCCGAGGCCGCCGAGTGGATCGACACCGAACTCGCCCGACTGGGCAGGTACGGGATCCCGACCATCGAGAAGACCATCAGGTCGGCGATCGCGAAGTTCCACCCCGACAAACTCGACAACGACCCGTCCCCGGTGCCCGGGAAGGACCAGTGGGACGTCACCATCGACCACAACGCGGGTGCAGGCAACGGCACGTCACGGCTCGATGCGATGGGGGCACGCCGTCCCCGGTGCCCGGGAAGGACCAGTGGGACGTCACCATCGACCACAACGCGGGTGCAGGCAACGGCACGTCACGGCTCGATGCGATGGGTGACTCGTTGGACCTGGCGAAGTTCCACGACCTGATCTCTGATGAAGCCACCACCATGGGCAAGTTGGGTGACACCGACACCCTCGGGCAACGCAGGGCCAAGGCCCTCGGCGTGATCGCGGACCGGCAGGCCAGCGCCGACCTCCTCGGCCTGATCCCCGACGGCGATGGCGACGGTGCTGGTGAAGGTGATGGCGAGGGCGGTCACGGTGCAGGCAAGAAGGTGATGCCGCGCAAGTCCTACCTCAAGACCCGGCTCTACATCCACGTGAACCTCGCCGACCTCGCCACCACCGGCACCCACGGCGCCTCCGCAGGCACCGGCGCGCCGCGCAAGTCCTACCTCAAGACCCGGCTCTACATCCACGTGAACCTCGCCGACCTCGCCACCACCGGCACCCACGGCGCCTCCGCAGGCACCGGCGGCCACGAGCCGGCACCAGGCATGGCGGACACGAACCTGTTCGGCGCCGTCACGACCGAGAAGATCCTCGACTGGCTCCGCGACCTCGGCCCCGACGCCACCCTCACCCCAGTCATCGACACCAACCGGGCCTGGGCAGTCGACCAGCACGACCCACCCGAAGCCATGCGCAAACAAGTCCTCACCCGCGACCGGCACTGCGTCTTCCCGCACTGTTCGGTTGATTCGAGGCGTTGCGACCTCGACCACATTGAGTCCTACGACGACACCGGGCCACCGGGCCAGACCAGCCCCGACAGGCTCGCCCCGTTGTGCCGACGACATCACCTCGCCAAAACCCACGGCAGATGGTCCTACGTCAGGAACAAGGACGGAACCTATACCTGGACCAACCAATACCGCCGGACCTGGCTGGTCACCACCTACGGGACCATCGAACTCCCCACCAACTGAACCCGACACCTGCAGCCTCATCCACAGCAGATTCGTCCGCAGCAGCCTCGGGAACAGCACAAACAGCACCGGCCCCACAGCACCACCAGCGCAAGCCCCGCCCCCACAGAACACGGTGAACGGGGCTACCGCCACGCCCACACCCGACCCCACCGCCGTCCTCACCGCCCGCCTGGCCCTATTGCCCTGACCCGGCATGGTTTCGAGACGGCGGCCGCCTCCCCAACCACCGACCTAGGCCTGGTTTCGAGACGGTCCCTAGCGGGACCTCCTCAACCATCGGGGAAGACCCTCGGTCAGCGCGCAGCCACCAGCGGACCCTCCGTGGTGGCTGATGGCTCCTGAGCGTCGACTGGACGACCATCAGCCACCAGCGAAGTCTTCGCACGCACCAACCTGGTTTCGAGACGGCGCTGGCGCGCCTCTACCACCGAGGGTGGTGCGCCTCCTCCCTCGCCGGGTGGGTGCGGAGCAGGCGATTCCTCAACCACCGAGATTGCCCCGCGGCCGGCACATGGTGGCCGGTGAGCTGGTCGTTCAGCAGTAACTGAGGGGTCCTCACGATCCTCAGACCAGCGCTGGGCCACCTCTGAAGGGGCACGCGAGGCGGAAGGCCTGCTCGACCAGGGGACCTGCCGTCACCACTCGTAGCCGGGATCGGAGTCGTAGTCGTAGTCCTCGAAGTCCTGGGACTTCTTGCGGTCGACCCGGCCCTTGTCGTTGCGCTTCTCGAGCTTCTCCTTCTGCTTCTTCAGCTTCTCCTGCTTCTTCTTTTCCTTCTTGTCGTCCTTCTTCGGCGGAGGCGGGTTCTCCTGCTGCTTCTGCTTCTCCTGCTCGATCTTCTGGCGCAGCCGCTCGTCGACCGCCTTGGCGTCGTCGGTCCGCTCCCCCGCATCCGTGGGACAGTCGGCCTCGGCCAACGCGTCGCGACCGGTCTGCCACGACTTCAGCGCAGCCTCGCCGTCCGGTTTCTCCGCGGCGGTGTCGCCCAGCACCTCGTGGACCAGTGCGATGTTGATCCGGACCGTGCATTCCTTGTCGTCCGGGACGTCCTTCAAGGCGTCGTCGTACTTCTCCAACGCGCCGTCGTAGTCCTCGTCGCGCTGCTTGGCGGCGCCCTCGTTGAACGGCGAGATCCATGCCTCCATCACGTTCAGCGACGCGTTGTCGCCGAATGCCTTGGCGGCCTTGGAGAACTTGTCCTTGTCGTACGCCGACTGCCCGTCGGCCTGGGCCGAGAGCATCATGCCGACCTTGGTGACGAACAGCAGGGCCGCCAGCAACGGCACAATGCCCAACAGGAACAGGCGATTCCGCCATCTACGGCGGGCGGGGTTCGTGCTCACAGCTGCTTCAACTCCCGTCGGGCCGCGTGGAAGCCTCGCCAGGCGAGGGCCAGTTCGATCAGGGCAAGGACGAACAGCCCGAGGGCGAACATCCAGTAGACCTCGTTCTTCGTCGCGAACTCGTCGTCCTCGTTGCTGAACGACTGGTCGACGTCGTCGGCCCACTTGTCGAGGCCGCCGACCGCCTCGCGGTGCTGGTACGTCGCGCCCATCTCGCCGGCGATCTTGGTCAGGTTGGGCTCGTCGAGCTTGGACAGCGCGTCCTGCTGGGTCGCGTCGTCGTAGATGTAGGAGTCGATGTCGGCCTCCGGGTCGACGGGCATCTTGCCGCCGGACTCGGTGCCGTAGCCCAGCACGATGCCGCCGTCGACCAGGTCGTCGATGTCGTCGAAGGACCGCTGCTCCACGCCGTCGCGGGTGTTCTCCCCGTCGGTGGCGAAGACGACCAGCCGCTTGCGCTCAGGGTGGCGCTTCTTCGCACCGGCCAACGACTCCGTCATCACCTCGAGCGGCATGTCGACCAGGGAGCCCTCGCCGTCGAAGGCACCCTCGACGGTCATCACCTCGGCCGCGGCCAGGAACGCCTGCGAGTCACTCGAGTACGGCAGCTCCGTGCGCACGAAGGCGCCGAACGTCACGAGGGAGAAACGGGCGCCCGGGAACTCCTCGGTCAGCTCCTTCAGGTCCGCCTGCACGCCGTTCAGCCGCGGCTCGCTGCCGTTCCAGTCGAGCGCCGACATGCTCGTCGTACGGTCGACCACGACCAGGATCTCGAGGTCGGAGGTCTTCGCCTTCGCAGGCACGGTGCCGTAGCCCGGACGGACGAGAATTCCCACCAGCGCCGCGACCATCAGGATCCGGAGCAGCCACGCCGTGCGTTCGAGCGGTCGGCGTACGACGAAGAACAGGCACAGGGCGACCAGCACGACCGCGCCGACGGCGATCAGCCATCCGGGCGCGAAGGGGCGGTAGGTCAGCTCGAGGGCGATCATGCCCGCCTCCTGATGCCGGCCAGCACGACCAGGAGCACGCCGGCCGACACCAGTCCCGTGCCGAGCGCGGGCTCGTCGATGACGGTCACCCGGGCAGGTTCCTTGCTGCGCGCAGCCTCGAGTTCGTTGATGCCCTCTGCGATGGAGTTGGTCGAGCCGTCGCTGCCCATCACCGAGAACGTGCCTCCGGTGTTCTCCACCGCAGACGTGAAGCCCTCGACGGCGCCCGGCAGGACCGACATCTCTCGAGTGCCGAGCCCGTAGACGACGACGTCGTGCTCGGCCGCGTAGTCGGAGGCCTCGGGCAGCGTGAAGATCGGCTTGCCCTGCGGGTCGTTGTCGGAGGCCAGCACGATCGCCCGGCCGCGTTCCTCGTCGGGTCGGTCGAACCGGTCGACGCACGAGACGAGCCCGTCGCTGATCAGCGATCCGCTGTTGCCGTTGCCGACCAGGGTGCCCGCGACGTAGTCGTAGTCGTAGCTGGCGAACTTGTCGGCCGCCGTCTCGAGCTGCTCGAGCACGAAGTCGTAGTCGTCGGTCAGCGGGAAGACCGTCACCGAGGCGTTGTGCCAGATGGTCAGGCCGATCCGCTCGCCGTCGAGGCCCTCGCTGATCTTGGCGAACTCACGGGCCAGCTCCTCGTCGTACTCGGTCATCGAGCCCGACACGTCGAGGCAGAGCATGATGTCTCGGTTGCTCACGTCGGGCTGGTGGCTGTCGGTCGAGGTCAGCCGCGAGCTCAGCAGGATCGTGCCACCGAGCAGGAACAGCACGGCCACCACGCGGGCCAGCATCTCGAACTCCCTGCGCCGCGCCAGCACCCGGAACCGCGGGATGCGGCGCAGTCGTGCGGCATGCGCCACGAGCACGGCGTTGCGTGGCGTACGGCGGAACGGGGTCGGGAACAGCCAGACCACCAGCCACACCAGCACGATCACCATGAGGGTGATCGCCAACCAGGTCCACTTCAGTTCCATGACGACACCAACCCACGGGCTCGGTTCAGGGTCGTGCCGAAGGGCTCGACGGCGGTCGAGTCAGGAGCGAACTCGGGTGGATAGATCAAGGCGATCGTCTCGGCCAGGTGCGGCACACCGGCGGCCCGCAGGTCGGCCAGCGCCATCGTGTGCGCGGGCATGCCGGACACGGCCGAGACGAAGTCCCTGATCACCGAGCTGAGCTGCTGGTAGCCGACCCGCTCGGCCAGCTGTCCGGCGTACACCTGGTGACCGATGCGGTCCAACTCGCCCATCGCGCGGGTCCGGGCGGTGGGCACGTCGCCGGGCTTCAGCGGCTTGGGGCCGCCCGCGTGCGACCAGAGCAGCACGCCCAGGTAGAACAACGCGACCAGGGCGAGCGCCCCGATCGCGAACCAGAGCCACTGCGACGAGTAGTCGACCGGGCCCGAGAACTCATCGGCGTCCGGCATGGCGGTGCCTCTCGAGCAGCTTGAGGACGGCGCGGATCGCGCTGGCGTCGTCGTGCACGGTCTCGTGGACGATGTTGAGCGCGTCGAGCTCGCGACGCATGTTGGTGGCCTGCCCGGTCAGCAGTGCGGCGTACTCGCGGCGCAGGGCCTCGTCGTAGCGCGCCCATTCGGGCACCACGTGGCCGGAGTCGATGTCGACGACATTGCCGTTGCTGTGGATCGTGGTCGGGTCGAGGTCGCCGATCGAGACGAACAGCAGCTCGTGCTGCACCGTGAGCCGGCGCAGGACCGCACTGAGCTCGGGATCGATCGTGTACTCGTCGGAGATGACGACCAGGATCGTGCGCCGCCGCACGGTGCGTGCGACGTACTTCAGCACGGCCGTCAGGTCGGCCGGCGGACCGGTCGGCAGCGTGTTGTCGTGGATCGCGCCCAGCCGCCGCTCGAGGTTCAGCTCACCGCTGGCCGGCGGCATCTGGTGCTGCTCGACGGAGTCCCCCCAGGCCAGGGACACCCGGTCACCGTGGCGTACGGCGAGGTAGCCGACCACCCCGGCCACCATGACCGCGAGGTCGCGCTTGGGCACGTCGAGGTCGTTCATCGCGGCCATGCTGCGGCCGGTCGAGGCGACCATCAGGATGGTGTGCTTGCGGGCCGCGGCGTAGCGCTTGATCAGCAGGGCACGGCTGCGCGCCGAGGCCTTCCAGTCGATGTCCTTCACGTCGTCGCCGCGCACGTATTCGCGCAGGTCGTTGAAGTCCATGCTGCGACCGGTGTGCATCGAGGCGTACTCACCCTCGAGCAGGCCACGCACCTTGCGGTGGGCATGGATCGACATGCGGGCCTTGACCCGGGTCAGATGGGCAGTCATCACACGCGCCGATCAGGGTGACGGGACGGCCGCGAAGACGGAGTCGATGACCATCTCCGGCCGCACGCGCTCGGCCAGCGCCTCGAAGTTGAGGTGGATGCGGTGCCGGAGGATCGAGTGGCGCAGGTGGCGGACGTCCTCGGGGATCACGTGGTTGCGACCGGCGAGCACGGCCAGCGCGCGGGCCACCTGGTAGAACGCGATCGTGCCTCGCGGGCTGGCGCCGATCTCGACGAACCGACCCTGCTCGGGGCCGAGCACCTTCTCGGTCTCGCGGGTGGCGTGCACCAGCGCGACGATGTAGCGCTTGATCACCGGGTCGACGTACACCCGCTCGACGAGGCGCTGCAGGTAGCCGACCTGTTCCGGGGTGACCACGGACGCGACGGTGCTGCCGGTGCCGAGGGCGCCGCTGTCGTAGCGGTCGAGGACCTCGAGCTCCTCGGTGTCGGAGGGGTATTCCACGACCTCCTTGAGCAGGAACCGGTCCATCTGGGCCTGCGGGAGGACGTAGGTGCCCTCCTCCTCGATCGGGTTCTGCGTGGCCAGCACCATGAACGGTGTCGGTAGCGGGTGGATGACGCCGGCGATCGAGGTCTGCCGCTCCTGCATCGCCTCCAGCATCGCGGACTGGGTCTTGGCGCTGGCACGGTTGATCTCGTCGAGCAGCACGAAGTTGGCGTGCACCGGGCCGAGCTGGGTCTCGAACTCGTGGTTGCGCGGGTCGTAGACCTGGGTGCCGATGATGTCGCTGGGCAGCAGGTCGGGGGTGCACTGGATGCGGGCGAAGTCGGCACGGATCGCCTTGGCCAGGGTCGAGGCGGCCAGCGTCTTGGCCAGCCCCGGAACGCTCTCGAGCAGGATGTGCCCTTCGGCCATCATCGCCACGAGCAGCGAGGTGCGCAGCTGCTCCTGGCCGACGATGCGCTTGGAGAACGCCCCGGAGATCTCATCGAGGATCCCCTTGGCCTTGTGCAGCTCGACCGGTTCGATCGTGCGGGGGCGTGCCGACATGCGTGATCCTCTTCCCTGCGCTGACGTTGTTGCCGCCGCCAGCATGCCACCGGGAAGATCGACTCAAACGCGCTCCACTGATGCGGTTGGGACTCAGCCGACCAGCGACTTCGCCGGTACGCCGACCGCGGGCTGGCGCACCAGGGTGCCGAGCGTCCGCACGTCCCATCCGGCGGCCAGCCAGGGCTCCGGGTCGAGGGTGTTGCGGGCGTCGATGAGCACGCTCCCCCGGGCCGCCTGGCGCAGCCGGGCCGGGTCGAGGTCGCGGAACTCCGCCCAGTCGGTCAGGTGCAGCACGACGTCGGCCTTGCGGCAGGCGGCCACCGCGTTGGCGGCGTACCGCAGCTCCGGGGCCACCGAACGTGCGGGCACGGCCGCCTGCGGGTCGTAGACCGTCACCCACGCACCGGCCTGGTGGAGCCGGCGGGCCACGTCGAGGGCGGGCGAGTCGCGGACATCGTCGGAGAGCGGCTTGAACGAGGCACCCAGCACGGCCACCCGGCCGAAGGCCCGGCCGTCCACGTTCCGCAGCACCGAGAGCGCCTCGTCGACCACGCGGTCGCGGCGCCGGCCGTTGATCGCCTCGACCCCGTGCAGGAACTCCACGGACCGGCCCGACCCCAGCTCCTCGGCGCGGGCCACCAGGGCACGCACGTCCTTCGGCAGGCAGCCTCCGCCGTAGCCGAGCCCGGCACCGAGGAACTTGCGACCGATGCGGTCGTCGTGGCCGAGCGCATCGGCCAGTGACGTGACGTCCGCACCGGTCAGCTCACACAGCTCCGCCATCGCGTTGATGAAGGAGATCTTCGTGGCCAGGAAAGCGTTCGCCGACACCTTCACCAGCTCGGCGGTCGGCAGGTTGCTCACCACCACGGGCGAGCCCTCCGCGATCGCGGCGGCATAGACCTTGCGCAGTGCCCACTCGGCACCGGGCGCGTTGATGCCGAAGACCAGCCGGTTGGGGTGCAGTGTGTCGTGCACGGCGTGGCCCTCGCGGAGGAACTCCGGGTTCCAGGCCAGCTCCACGTCCTTCGCCCCGAGGGCCTCGATGCGATCGAGCAGCGCCTCGGCGGTGCCCACCGGCACGGTCGACTTGCCGACGATCAACGCCGGCCGCTCGAGGGCCGGGACCAGTCCGTCGACCACGGCGTGCAGGTAGCTCAGGTCGGCCGCACCGTTGGCGCCCTGTGGTGTGCCGACGCAGACGAAGTGGATGTCGGCGAACCGGGCAGCCTCCTCGAGAGAGGTCGTGAAGCGCAGGCGCCCGGAGGCGACGTGCTTGCTGAGGAGCTCCGGAAGTCCGGGCTCGAAGAAGGGGACCTGGCCGGTGGCGAGGGCGCGGACCTTGGCGGCGTCGGTGTCGACACCGATCACCTCGAAGCCGAGCTCGGCCATGCCTGCGGCGTGGGTGGCCCCGAGATAGCCGGTGCCGATGACGGAGATGCGTGTGCTCACGGTGTCCTCCTCAACAGTTCTGCTTCAACTGGCCACGCCGAGTCGGCGTGTGCCCTGACTGGCTGGATTGCTGGTCTTGGTCCCGCGGAGCCCGGTCTCCCTGATGACCTCGCGGTAGTGCCCGACGAGTGCTTCGTTGACCGCCCACCAGGAGCGCCCCTCGACGCTGCGTCGTGCGGTCGACTGCATGCGCCGACGCAGCATCGGGTCCTCGACCAGCCGCTCGACGTACGACCTGAGGTCGGCGCCGCTGCCGGGCTCGTAGAGGAACCCTGCGCCGTCGGCGACCACGTCGATCGGCCCACCGGAACGCGGCGCCACGACGGGGACGCCGGAGGCCAGCGCCTCCTGCGCCGCCTGGCAGTAGGTCTCGTGGCGACCGGTGTGCACGAAGACGTCGAGCGAGGCGTACGCCGAGGCAAGCTCCTCGCCGTGCAGGAGTCCCAGGAAGCTGGCGTCTGGCAGCAGTCGCCGGAGGTTCTGCTCCTCCGGCCCGCCGCCGACGATGACCAGCCTGATCCCCTCGATGTCCAGCAGGTGGGTGAGTAGGTCGAGCTCCTTCTCGGGGGCCAGCCGGCCGATGTAGCCGACCAGCAGGTCGTCGCCGATCCGCTGCCGCAGCTGCGCCGATCGCCGTCGCGGGTCGAAGAGCTCGAGGTCGACGCCGCGCGGCCACAGGGCCAGCCCGGGCACACCCATCAGCTCGAGCTGGCGCAGGCTGGCACTCGACGGCGCCAGCGTGCGGCCCACCCCGACGTGGATCTTGCGGGTCAGCGCGGTCATCGCTCGCGCTCCGCCCGGCACGTCGTACTGCGCGGCGAAGCCGACCAGGTCGGTCTGGTAGATCGCCACGGAGGGGATCCCGAGGTCGTCGGCGGCGCGTGCCGCCTGGTAGCCGAGCGTGGCCGGCGACGCGATGTGCACGACGTCGGGGCGGAACCGCTCCATCGCGTGGCGGAGCCGGCGACGTGACTCGAGGCCGATCCGGAACTCCTTGTAGAACGGCAACCTGGCCCCCCGCACCCGGGTCACCGGGAAGCCGGCGTACGTCGCCGGGCCGGTCGGTGCGATCAGCTCGGCGTCATGTCCCTGCGCGGCGAGGTGCTCGAGCACGCGACGTACGGAGTTGGTGACCCCGTTGATCTGGGGCAGGAACGACTCCGCCACGACGAGCACGCGGAGGCGGCCTGTCGTGGCGGGGAGTTCGTGAAGGTTGGTCACTACCGGTGGGTCGGCAGGCCTGCGTCGGTGGCGCATCGTGTCCCCTTCGAATCGGGTGCAACCTCTGATTCGAAGGTAGGGACGACGCCGGAACGGACACGGAGTTCGGGATGGACGACACGTGAACCCGTGCCCAACGTCGACCCGTCGTGAGTTGCCATCGACCCGTCGCCAGTTCTCCCCAGCGGGGACGAATTCACGACAGGTCGACCAAAACTGGCGACGGGTCGACTACTCCACGGCGGCGAGCTGGCCGCAGGCTCCGTCGATGTCGCTGCCGCGGGTGTCGCGCACGGTGGTGGGGATGCCCTTGGCCTCGAGGCGGCGCACGAACTCGCGCTCGTCGGCGGGGTCGGAGGCGGTCCACTTGGAGCCGGGGGTCGGGTTCAGCGGGATCAGGTTGACGTGCACCCAGCCCCAGTCGCCGTACGAGTTGAGCACGTCGCCGAGCAGGTCGGCGCGCCACGCCTGGTCGTTGATGCCGCGCATCATGGCGTATTCGATCGAGACCCGACGCTTGGTGACGGCCGCGTAGTTCCACGCGGCCTCGACGGTCTCGGCGACCGAGAAACGGGTGTTGATCGGCACCAGCTCGTTGCGGAGCTCGTCGTCGGGCGCATGGAGCGAGAGCGCCAGCGTGACCGGAATGCCCTCCTCGGCCAGCTGCTTCATGCGCGGCACGAGGCCGACCGTGGAGACGGTGATGTGGCGCGCGGACATGCCCAGCCCGGCGGGAGACGGATCGACGAAGCGGCGCACGGCGGCGATCATCGCCTTGTAGTTGGCCATCGGCTCGCCCATGCCCATGAAGACCACGTTGGAGACCCGACCGGGGCCACCGGCGACCTCGCCACGCTGGAGCGCGCGGGCACCGGCAACGACCTGCTCGACGATCTCGGCGGTCGACATGTTGCGCTGGAGACCGCCCTGGCCGGTGGCGCAGAACGGGCAGGCCATGCCGCAGCCGGCCTGGCTGGAGACACACATGGTGACCCGGCCGGGATAGCGCATCAGCACGGACTCGACCAGGGCGCCGTCGAAGAGCTTCCAGAGCGTCTTGACGGTGGCGCCCTTGTCGGCCTCGAGCGTGCGGAGCGGGGTCATCAGGCTGGGCAGCAGGGTGGAGACGAGCTCGTCGCGCTGCCCGGCCGGCAGGTCGGTCATCTCGGCGGGGTCGTCGACCAGCCGGGAGAAGTAGTGGTTGGACAGCTGCTTGGCGCGGAAGCCGGGCAGACCGGCTTCGGTGAGCAGGTCCTTGCGGCCGGCCTCGTCGAGGTCGGCAAGGTGCCGCGGGGGCTTCTTGCGTCCGCGGGGTTCGTCGAAGACGAGGGGCAGGGTCTTGATCGGCTCACTCATGACCGACCCAGTGTCCCACCCAAGGTCACTTCACGGTGAATCCCAGACCCGAGTCACCCTTGGTGAGCGTCAGCCGGTCCGCCTCGACCGTGTAGCCCACGGTCCCGTTCAGCACCTTGGTGAACGCGGCCTCCACCTGCTGGCGCGCAGGATCCACACAGGCCATCTTCGTGGTCATCAGCGGCCCGACCCGGAGGGTCGCGGTGCCGACCTTCACCGATCCCCCGCCGGTGTTGCAGCCCGTGTCGACCTGGAGCGTGCCGTCACTGGTGAGGGTGAGACTCGCAGTCGTGCCCTGCGGCACGGAGCTCACCGTCTGGCCGTCGATCAGTGAGTCCAGCTGCCAGGTCGTGCCTGCCAGCGTGGTGTCCTCGACCTTCGGCGCTCCTTCGAGGACGAACGCGGCGTCGTCGGTGGTGAGGCGAAGCCCGTCTTCCGGCTCGACCTCGATCGACTTCACGAGCTGCTCGCTCAGCCAGGCCTCCTGCTCCATCCGCGGGCCACCGCAGCCCATCATCGTGCCGCCCAGTCCGTAGATCCTGAGGGTGCCGTCGGCGTACCGGTAGGTGCCGAACAGCCCGTTGCACCCGGTGGCCACGGTGACCCGTTCGTCGGTGAACTCGAAGGTGACCGTGGTGCCGGGCGCGAGGTCGCGGGGTTGTCCGTCCTGTTCCATCGCGGTGACCACCCAGGAGCCGCTGAGCGATGACTCACCGGACGACTGGCCGGGCGTTTGGCTGGGTGTTTGGCTGGCGGACTGGTCGGACGACTGGTCCACGCCCTCCGAGTCGTTCTCCGTGCCACACCCTGTGACGACCAGGAGAAACCCCACCAACAACACCGTCAACCTGCTCATCGCGTCACCTTTTCGCCGTGTTTCCGAGACCCTCGCACCGGGCATGGATGGGACGGGTCGGACGCGCCGACGGTTCCGCTCTCGAAAGGCACACCATGCAGCTCCACGTACGTCGAGGCCTGGCGGCCACGCTCGTCTGCACCGCCCTGCTCGCCCATGCTGCCTGCGACGACTCGTCCGACGACGCCGGAACCTCCAGCTCGTCGGCCGCCTCCCCCGACGACGACACCACCTCGACGGACCCGACCGAGTCGACGGACCCGACGGATCCGACCGGCACTCCACCCGACGGCCTCACCGAGCTGCCGCTCACCACCGACGCCCAGCAGCCGGGAACGGCACCGATGTGGGCCTTCCCCGTGGTGGTCAAGGGCTGGACGTTCACCACCCGCGACCAGAAGGGCGTCAACCAGCTCACCCGCAACGGCAGCGACGCGCTGTTCACGTCGTACCAGCTGAAGGAGGCCGGATCGAACTCCAGCGACGCGGCCGACTCCAAGGCCTGGTTGGTGAAGTACCACGCTGAGCTGTCCCAGAACTCCCAGATCTCGAAGGTCAGCACGCCGACGTACGGCACCGCGTTGCTGCAGACCGACCACGGCACGGTCGAGTTCGTGAAGCAGGACCTGACCTACGTCACCGCCGCGGGCGTGAAGTACCGATCGCGGTTCGTCGCCCGCTCGCTCGGCACCTACCTGATCGCCGTGCAGTACGGCGCACCCGAGGGCCAGTGGAGCGAGTCGGAGTGGCAGAGGCTGATCAGCTCGGGCCTCAAGGTCGTCCTGGGCTGGTGACCGGGACGACGATGACGTCGGGCATGGCCAGTGCCGCCCAGCGTTCCAGGTCGGGCGCCTGACCCGAGAGTGCGGCGACGACCAGCGTCCACGCGGTGCCGTGCCCGACCAGCACGACGTCCTGGTCGTGGTGCACGTCCAGCACTCGGCGTACGGCGGGGACGACACGGTCCCGGCAGGCGGCCAGCGGCTCCCACCCGTCGTACGCCGCCACGCCGGGGGCGTCGAAGGCCGCAGAAACCACCGCCTCGAAGTCGTCGATCCAGTCGGTGTTCTCACGCACGTGCTCGCGAAGCTCGTCAATGACGCCGACCTGTCCGTCGGTCAACAGCTGCGCCGTCTCGGTCGCCTTCGGCTCGGGAGAGCTGAACCACGCCGCCCGCGCCGGCAACGCGTCGCGCAGCGCCCACACGGCATCGAAGCCCGTGGGGTCGAGCGACCACGCGTGCGCGGGCACGCCGGCCACCGGCAAGGGACGCCCGTGACGGACCAGGAACAGGGTCATCGACCTCGCCGCCTCACGCCGGGTCCGAGAGCATGCTGGCCACCAGCGAGATGCCGCCGACGACCACCACGACCAGGATCGCGATGCCCAGCAGGGATCCGACGATGAACCTGACCGCATCGGCGCGTCGGCGCGGGAGCAGCAGGAAGGGTGCGGCAACCAGGATCGGCAGCCCCAACAGGGCCAGGAGCAGCGGATCGCTCCAGACGATGCCCAGCCGACCGCCGATCACGTAGCCCAGCAACACGATCACCGGCCCGCCGAGCGCACCGCCCTCGAGCGACATGGCGCGGCTGGCGTTGTCGCTCAATCGGTCGACTAGTTGAAGACCAGGTAGTGCAGGAGCAGCCAGATCGGGGCGATGGTGGCCAGCAGGGAGTCGAGTCGGTCCATCAGGCCGCCGTGGCCGGGGATGATCTGCGACATGTCCTTGATGCCGAGGTCGCGCTTCATCACCGATTCGCACAGGTCGCCCAGAGTGGCCATCACGACTGCGATCGCGCCGAGGATCACGCCGACCCACCAGTCGCCCTCGAGCAGGTGGACGACCAGGGCGACGCCGGCGGCGACACACGCGATGAACGAGCCGGCGAAGCCCTCCCACGACTTCTTGGGAGAGATCACCGGGGCCATCGGGTGCTTGCCGAAGAGCACCCCGGCGACGTACCCGCCGATGTCGGAAGCGACCGTCATGAGGATGAACGTGAGGATCCCCTTGACCCCGTCGTCCCAACGCTCGAAGCCGGTGGCGCCGCCCTCGGCGAGCATGAGTGCCACGAACGAGCCGAGGAACGGCACGTAGATCAGCGTGAAGACGGACGCCGTGGCGTTCTTGACGTAGCCGTCGACGCCGCGGCGCAGCAGCCACAGCATGATCACCAGGGCGGAGACTGCCGTGGCCGTGACCAGCGCCGGGGCGCCCCAGAAGTAGGCGACGACGACCATCACGATGCCGCCCACCATCAGGGGTTGCTCGGGCAGGTCGATGTCGTGGGTGAGCAGCCCGCGCCGGAGCTCCCACACGGCCACCACGACAGCGACCGCGACGATGACCATGAACGCGGTCTTCCAGAACGCGAGCGACAGGGCGATGGCCCCCAGCAGCACGACCGCGGAGGCGATCGAGGCGGGGAGGTTTCGTCCGGCGCGGCCGTAGTCCTTCTTGGGCGCGGCGGGTGGCGTGGCAGCAGTCATCAGGGGGTGCTCAGACCTCGAGCAGCTCGGCTTCCTTGTTCTTGAGCATGTCGTCGATCGCGTCGGTGTGCTTCTTGGTGGAGGCGTCGAGCTTCTTCTCGGCACCGGTGACGTCGTCCTTGCCGACCTCGCCGTCCTTCTCGAGCTTCTCCAGCGACTGCTTGGCCGTGCGGCGCACGTTGCGCACCGAGACCCGGCCGTCCTCGGCCTTCGCCTTGGCGATCTTGATGTACTCCTTGCGGCGCTCCTCGGTCAGCTCGGGGAAGACGCAGCGGAGCGTCTTGCCGTCGTTGGCCGGGTTGACGCCGAGGTCGGAGTCGCGGATCGACCGCTCGATGGCACCGATGGCGCTCATGTCGAAGGGTGCGATCAGGATCGTGCGGGCGTCCTGCGAGGTGAACGAGGCCAGCTGCTGCAGCGGCGTCGGCGTGCCGTAGTAGTCGGCGACCAGCTTGCTGAACATGCTGGGGTTCGCCCGGCCGGCGCGGATCGCTGCGAACTCCTCGCGGGTCGCCTCCACCGACTTGCCCATCTTCTGGTCGGCTTCTGACAGGACCTGGTTGATCACGGTTTCTCCTAGTTCGCTACGGATGTGGCTGGTGGTCGTCGTACGGCGGTCGGCACCGCTGGGTCAGCTGTCCGCGCTCACGAGCGTGCCAATCTTCTCACCCTGGACGACGCGAAGGATGTTGCCCTCGGGCTCCATCCCGAAGACCACCATCGGCAGTTTGTTCTCTCCACACAGCGCAAAGGCGGTCTGGTCCATGATGCGCAGGCCCCGGCTGATGGCGTCGGAGTAGGTCACGCTGTCGAGCTTCGTGGCAGTCGGGTCGACGTTCGGGTCGGCGGTGTAGACACCGTCGACGCCGTTCTTGGCGACCAGCACGACGTCGCACTTGCTCTCCAGCGCACGCTGCACGGCGACCGTGTCGGTGGAGAAGAACGGCATGCCCATGCCGGCGCCGAAGATGACCACGCGGCCCTTCTCCATGTGACGGATGGCGCGGCGCGGGATGTACGGCTCGGCGACCTGGCCCATGGTGATGGCGGTCTGCACGCGGGTGTCGATGCCTTCCTTCTCGAGGAAGTCCTGGAGCGCCAGGCAGTTCATCACGATGCCGAGCATGCCCATGTAGTCGGCGCGCACGCGGTCCATGCCACGCTGCTGGAGCTCCGCTCCCCGGAAGAAGTTGCCTCCACCGGTCACGACCGCGATCTGCGTTCCCGCACGCACGACGGCGGCGATCTCGGCCGCCACCTTCTGCACCACGTCGGGGTCGACACCGACCTGGCCACCACCGAAGACCTCACCGGAGAGCTTGAGCAGGACTCGCTTGTACGGCGTCACGGAGGCATTCCCTTCGAGGAGGTCGATCGTCGTCATGCAACCTACTTGAGTGTCGGTGTCCCGGTCGAACCCGACGGGCCGCTCCGAGACGAGGTTCCACGTGATCCGCAATGCATTCAGGGGCGGTACGACGCGTTCGTCGTACCGCCCCTGAACGGGTGGAGCTGTGTGGACCTGGGGTCAGGCGCCGACCTCGAAGCGGGCGAAGCGCTTCACGGTGGTGTTGGAAGCGTCGAGGACGGCCTTGACCGTCTTCTTGCTCTCGACGACCGACTCCTGCTCGAGCAGGACGATCTCCTTGAAGAAGCCGCCGATGCGGCCTTCGACGATCTTGGCGACGGCAGCCTCGGGCTTGCCCTCCTCGATCGTCTTCTTCTGCAGGACGTCGCGCTCGGCGGCGACGATGTCGGCCGGCACCTCGTCACGCGTGAGGTACTGCGCCTTGAGCGCGGCAACCTGCATCGCGGCAGCCTTGGCAGCGGCCTCGTCGCCTTCGTACTCGACCAGGACGCCCACGGCGGGCGGCAGGTCGGCGGCACGCTTGTGCAGGTAGACCGTGACCGGGCCGTCGAAGTAGGCGACGTTGCCGAGCTCGATCTTCTCGCCGATGGTGATGGCGAGGCTCTCGACGACCTCGCCGACGGTCTTGCCGTCCAGCTCGACCGCCTTGAGGGCCTCGGTGTCGGCGGCCTTGGCGGCGTCAGCAGCCTCGGCGATGCGCTGGGCGGTGGCGATGAACTCTTCGTTCTTGGCGACGAAGTCGGTCTCGCTCTTCAGCTCGACGAGGGCGCCACCGGAGCTGGCGACCAGGCCGGCGGAGGCCTCGCGCTCGGCGCCACGGGCAGCAGCCTTGGCGGCACCCTTGACCCGGAGCAGCTCGACGGCCTTGTCGAAGTCACCGTCGGCCTCGTCGAGCGCCTTCTTGCAGTCCATCATGCCGGCGCTGGTGAGCTCGCGGAGCCGCTTGACGTCGGCTGCGGAGAAGTTAGCCATGATCCTTCTTCCTCGAAGTCGGCGGCCGCGCCCGCGTTGGGCGCGGCCGCCGGTGAAGCGAATGCGTACGGCTCAGGCCTCGCGGCCCGGGTCGTCAGGCCTTGTCGTCAGCCTTCTCGTCTGCCTTGTGCTCGGCGTTGACGAAGCCAGCGGCCTCGGCAGCCTCAGCGGTCTTGAACCAGACCTCGGCGATGGTGCGGCCGTACCAGGGGCTCGTCGGCGCGTGGAACTTCATCGAGTCCTTGTTGCCCTTGATCTCGAAGCCCTCGGGAGCCGAGCCGTCCTCGTTGGCCGGAGCCGAGTCGGCACCGAACTCACCGGCGGGGACGTCGGCCAGCGGCTTGACCTCGGCGGGAGCCTCGACAGCGGCCTCGGCGACGGCAGCGGCCGCGGGGGCCTCCGCAGCGGCACCGGTGGCCTCGGCGGCCGGGGTGTCGGTGGCGTCGCCACCGGTGGCCTCGGCGGCCGTCTTGGCGGCGTCACCCTCGAGGAGCTCGCGCTCCCACTCGGCCAGCGGCTCCTCGGCAGTGCCCTCGGACTTGCCACCGGAGCGGGCGATGAGGCCCTCGGCGACGGCGTCGGCGACCACGCGGGTCAGCAGGCCGACAGCGCGGATCGCGTCGTCGTTGCCCGGGATCGGGAAGTCGACCAGGTCGGGGTCGCAGTTGGAGTCGAGGATGCCGATGATCGGGATGCGCAGCTTGCGCGCCTCCTCGACAGCCAGGTGCTCCTTGTTCGTGTCGACGATCCACACGGCGGACGGCGTACGCGTCATCTCGCGGATGCCACCGAGGGTCTTGTCGAGCTTGGTGCGCTCCCGCTTCATCTGAAGCAGTTCCTTCTTGGTGCGGTTGGAGCCCGCGACGTCGTCGAAGTCGATCTCGTCGAGCTCCTTGAGGCGGTTGATCCGCTGGTGCACCGTCTGGAAGTTGGTGAGCATGCCGCCGAGCCAACGCTGGTTGACGTAGGGCATGCCGACGCGGGTCGCCTGCTCGGCGATGGCCTCCTGGGCCTGCTTCTTGGTGCCGACGAACATCACGACGCCGCCCTTGGCGACCGTCTCCTTGATGAAGGCGTACGAGCGGTCGATGTAGGCCAGCGACTGCTGCAGGTCGATGATGTAGATGCCGTTGCGCTCGGTCATGATGAAGCGCTTCATCTTCGGGTTCCAGCGACGGGTCTGGTGTCCGAAGTGGACGCCGCTCTCGAGGAGCTGGCGCATGGTGACGACTGCCATGTTTCTACTTTCTGATGGTGTGGCCTGCGCACCGTTGGTGCCTGCCTTGCTCCCGGCCGGTGATCGGCGTCGGAGAGGCGGGCCAGCGTGCGGACCAGCGTTGTTTTCAGTTCCACAGCCGACGGGTGCCGACTGCCCTGACGCCGCGCGGCGAACCAATCCGGCCGGGGCCGGAACTGAGGTACGTCGCCCACGGGTGGTCGTACCCCGGGAGGTACGTCGTGGTCTGCGAGCGTGCGAAGTCAATCCACGGATGGATTGCGGTGACCAGACTAGTTGATGAGGGCCGAACCCCACCAATCGCCGACCCGTCGTGAGTTCGCCGGGACTCGGCCCCCTCTCGACCGGTTTCCGCGCACATGCGATCCGGCGCCTCACTTCTCCACAGGTCGCGTCCTCTGACGCTCGGCGAACCGGGCTGACGGGCATCCTGATCGACATGCGAATCCGACTCCTCCTCCTCCCCCTGCTGCTGACCCCCCAGCTGCTGGGACTCGGTGTGGGCATCGGGTCCGCTGTGGCGGGTGACGACCCCCAAGGGGTCTGGCCACTCGCTCCTCGCCCCGCCGTCGTGACCGGATTCGACCCCCCGGACACGCGGTGGGGACGAGGCCATCGTGGCGTCGACCTCGCCGGCTCTCCGGGGCAGGTCGTGCGCTCCGCGCTCCCCGGCTCCGTGTCGTTCACCGGCGTGATCGCCGGCCGCTCGGTCGTCGTGGTGTCCCACGGCGACACCCGCACGACGTACGAACCCGTGGTGCCCACGGCTCGCGTCGGCACCGCTGTCGGGGCCGGCACGCCGATCGGCCGCCTCGAGGCACGCGGTTCGCACTGCCTGCCCTCGGCCTGCCTGCACTGGGGCTGGATCCGCAACGTCGACGACGTCTACCTCGACCCACTCGACCTCGTCGACTCGCAGCGGGTGCGGCTGCTGCCGTTCGACGGGCTCGCGGTCCCGCTCCTCTCCGGCATCCCGGGCCGTGGCTCGATCGACCACCGCGCCCCGACGACGGGCGGCATCCTCGGGTTGCTCGGCCAAGCCTGAGTTGCCCGTCAGGCCCTCGGGTGGGCCTGTGCGTACGCCGCCCGCAGGCGCTCGCTGGTCACGTGCGTGTAGATCTGCGTGGTCGCCATCGACGAGTGACCGAGCAGCTCCTGGACCGTGCGCAGGTCGGCTCCGCCCTCGAGCAGGTGGGTGGCCGCCGTGTGCCGCAGCCCGTGCGGCCCGATGTCGGGAGCGCCCGGCACCTCGCGGATCCGTTTGTGCACCAGGGTGCGCACCGCACGCTGGTCGATCCGCTTGCCCCGCGCACCGAGGAACAGTGCCGGTCCTGCACCCTCAACACGTAGGTGCGGTCGCCCGTGGTCCAGCCATCGTTTGAGCGCCCTGGACGCGGGACCACCGAACGGCACCATGCGCTCCTTGCGGCCCTTGCCGAGCACACGGGCGACGTTGCGATCGAAGTCGAGGTCGTCGACGTCGAGGCCGCACAGCTCCCCCACCCGCATGCCGGTGGCGTACATCAGCTCCAGCATCGCCACGTCGCGGATGCCGACCGGGCTGCCGTCATCGGCGAGCGCGGCCGCCTGCTCGACGAGCTCACGGGCTTCGTCTGCCCGGAGCACGTCCGGCAGCGGCCGATGCGCCTTCGGCGAGGCGAGCAGCTTCCCGGCATCGGTGAGCGAGCGTCCGGTCCGCGCGAGCCAGGCCGTGAAGACCCGGGCTGCGGTTGCCCGCCTGGCGATCGTGGTGCGTGACTTCCCGACGGTCTGCTGCTTGGCCAGCCAGCTGCGCAGGCTTCTGAGATCAAGACTTGAGGCGTCATCGTGGCCGAGTCGATGGGCGTGGTCGAGCATGGACGAGACGTCGCCCATGTAGGCACGCACGGTGTGCGGCGTCAGGTCGCGTTCAGAGACGAGATGGCGCTCGTAGTCGGCCAGGACCCGCATCATCGCCTCGGGCAGGACCTCGTTCGCGGCCTCGTCTGGCTCGGGCGCCGGCTCTTCCGGCCGCCCGGCTCGATCCGGCTCGCCGCCTTGGTCCTCCACATCGCCGAGCATAGGTGCGCAGTGGCCCCACATTGCGCAGGCGCGAAGCAAGCCGGAAGCGTCGAACGCCCGCCTGTGGAGAACAGTTCAGCGTTCACGGGCGGCCTCCGTGAGCGTCCATCCGCCCAGACCGCGGGAGACCAGTCCTCCGGACTCGAGCTTGCACAAGGCCCTGGCCACGTCGACCAGCGCGATACCCGCCGTGCGCGCGATGGAGGCCGCGCCGGCCGGGGTGACGACCGGGACCGCCTCGAGCACCTGGGCCTCCCGGGAGCGCAGCCTGTCGCGGCGCCGCTCGGGGCCTCGTGGCTCCTCGAAGAGGTACTCCCCTGCGGGCTTCACCAGCTCGAGCACCTCCGAGCCCTGGGTGACCAGCTCGGCGGCCCCGGTGCGGATGAGCTGGTGGGCGCCCTGGGACTGCGCACTGGTCACCGGGCCGGGCACCGCCATCAAGGGCCGGTTCAGCCGGGTTGCCCAGTTGGCCGTGTTCAACGCGCCCGAGCGCACGGCTGCCTCCACGACGACGGTGCCCCGGGTCAGTCCCGCGATCAGGCGGTTCCTGGCCAGGAACCTCGACCGCATCGGCGAGCATCCGGGCGCCAGCTCGGAGACGACGGCACCGTGCTCGGCGAGATAGTCGATCAGGCTCGCATGGGCGGCCGGGTAGGCGCGGTCGACACCGCAGGCGAGCACCGCGACGGTGCGACCGCCAGCGGACAACGCCCCACGGTGCGCCGCCTGGTCGATACCGAACGCAGCACCGGAGACCACGCACGTGCCGGTGGCGGCAACCTCGGCGGAGATGCCGCCGGCCATCTCGGCGCCGTACGTCGTGGCGCTGCGTGAGCCGACCACGCCGACCGAGTCGGCGATCTCGTCGAGCCGCAACGGCCCCTTCACCCAGAGGCCGAGCGGCGCACCCGTGCGGTCCTGAACCACCTCGCACGAGCCCAGGTCGTCGACCTGGACCGGCCACTCGTCGTCACCGGGCACGATGTATCTGATGCCGAGTCGCCGGGCCCGCTCGAGGTCGCCCACCGGATCGAGGTCGGCAAGTCGCACCGCGAGATCACTCAGCAGTCCGTCGGGACCGCGGTCGTTCATCAGCGCGTCGTGCAACGTGGCAGGGCCCATCTCGTCGACGAGGTGGCGGATGCGGACGTCTCCCGGTTCGGCCAGCTGGCCCAGGGCGATGCGCGCCAACCGCTCGTCATGCGCGGCGGTCATCCGGCCGCTCGTCCGGACAGGGCGGACAGGGCCAGTGGCTGGCCGGTGCGCAGTGCCAGGGCGGTCTCCACCTCGGGGAGTCCGGGTTGCTCGACCCCGGCCAGGTCCGCGACCGTCCAGGCCAGGCGATGCACCCGGGTGCCACCGCGTCGGGTGATCTCTCCCCCATAGATCGCCTCGTCGAGTCGGGTGGCTGCCTCGTCGGTCAACGGCCAGCGATCGCGGAGCACGGGGCCCGGAGCCTGTCCGTTGATGCGCCAGGAGAGTCCGGCGTACCGCTCGGTCTGGACGCGCCGCGCCGCGGTGACCCGCGCGCGGATCGAGGAGGAGCTCTCCGGCCTGTTCAGCGGGTCGCGGCCGGCCGACTTCGGAACCGGCCTGACGTGACGCGTGATGTCGATGCGGTCCATCACCGGGCCCTCGAGCTTGAGCCGGTAGTCACGCCGGACGACCTCCTTGCACTTGCACGAGTCGCTCACCGGGTCGGACGAGTAGTTGCCGCACCGGCACGGGTTGCAGGCCAGCACGAACATGCCCCGGGCGGGGTACGTCGCGGTCTCCTCGCCGCGGGCGATGGTCACCTCGCCCGACTCGAGTGGCTGGCGGAGCGCCTCGATGATGTCGTTGTTGAACAAGGGGAACTCGTCGAGGAAGAGCACGCCGTGGTGGGCGCGGCTGATCTCACCGGGACGCACCCGACCGGTGCCGCCGCCGAGCAGGCTGACCCTGGAGGCCGAGTGGTGTGGCGCGAAGAACGGCCGCTTGGTGATCAGCCCCTGGCCGCCGTCGAGCACTCCGGAGAGCGACAGGATCGCGGTCAGCTCGAGGGCCTCGTCGAGCGCGAGGTCGGGAAGGATGCCGGGGATGCGCTCGGCGAGCGAGGTCTTTCCGGCGCCCTTCGGACCGGTCAGCATCAGGTGGTGCCCGCCGGCCGCGGCCACCTCCATCGCGTAGCGGGCGTCGTCCATGCCGATGATGTCGGCCATGTCGACCTCGTCGAGGCGGTGGTCGCCCTGCCAGGTGAGCAGGTTGCCGGAGGTGTTGCAGTCGACCGACGGAGCGTCGGGCACCTCCAGCCCGCGCAGCTCGGCGATGACCTGGGCCAGGGAGCGGAACCCGAACACGGACATGCCGGGCACCAGTGCCGCCTCCGCGGACTGTGGCTCGGGCACGAACACCCGACGGAAGCCGCGGGCCGAGGCGGCCATGGTCATCGCAAGCACACCGGGCACCGTGCGCAGCCGTCCGTCGAGGGTGAGCTCACCGATCATCACCGTGCCCTCGAGCGCGTCGCGCAGGGTGTTCTTCGGGTCGGCGGCAGCGAGCACGCCCACCGCGATCGCGAGGTCGAAGTGGGTGCCGCGCTTGGGCAGGTCTGCGGGCGACAGCAGGATGGTCACCCGTCTCGTGGCCGGCCAGTCGAAGCCGCTGTTGGAGATCGCGGTGCGGCAGCGGTCGCGGGCCTCGTTGATCGAGGCGTCCGGGCGACCGACCAGACTGGTCACCACCACGCCTTGGGAGACGTCGACCTGGACGTCGATGAGGTGACCGATGGCCCCCTCGAGGGCGACGCAGTGGGCGGTGGCGACGGCCATCAGCAGACCCCCGCCACGTGCTCGACGGTCGGGGCACCGGCGTGCGGCGCGACGATGCCGACCAGGTCGAAGCGGACATCGACCGCGTGGACCCCGTTGGCGGCCATCCACGCCGAGGCGAGGCGGCGCATCCGGGCGAACTTCGTCGTGGTGACGGCCTCCATCGGCGACCCGTGCGAGACCGACCGGCGGGTCTTCACCTCGCAGAAGACCAGCTCGGCGCCGTCGCGCAGCACCAGGTCGATCTCTCCGTCGGGGCACCGCCAGTTGTGGTCGACCAGGATCATCCCGCGGTCGACCAGATGCCTGGCCGCGATCGCCTCGCCGTACGCACCGAGTGCCTGCTGTCGTGCTGCCCGTGAACCCATGTCGTTGACCTCCTGCGCCAAGACTGGCGGCAGCGGACGACGGCGCCGTACGGCGAGGGCTCAGCCTGTGGAGATCGTGGACGCGAACCTGCACGTGCACGAAAAGCGGGCCGAAAGCCAGCCAGGGCTTGGCGATCAGGGCCTGACGATCAGGGCTTGGGCGGCTCGAAGTCGGAAGCGGCCAGCTCTTCGACGTTCACGTCCTTGAAGGTCAGCACCTTGACGTTCTTGGCGAACCGCGCGGGGCGGTACATGTCCCACACCCACGCGTCGCTCATCGACACCTCGAAGAACACGTCGCCCGACTCCGTGCGCGCCTTCACGTCGACCGCGTTGCAGAGGTAGAAGCGGCGGTCGGTCTCGACGACGTACTTGAAGATGGAGACGACGTCGCGGTACTCGCGATAGAGGTTGAGCTCCATCTCGGTCTCGTACTTCTCGAGATCCTCGGCACTCATGAGCACTCCTCGTGGTTCGGCGGCTGCGGCGAGTCTAGGTGCTGGTTTCGAGACGGTCGCAGAGCGACCTCCTCAACCAGCGGCGTGGCGTCCTCAACCAGCGGCGTGGCGTCCTCGACCTCGGCGATGGCTGACGCGATCTCCGCAGCCGAGGCGCCGACCCCGGGCAGGTTCCACGAACGCCGGTGGTGCGCGGTCGGGCCGAGCCGAGCCAGGGCCTCGAGGTGGTCGGGGGCGGAGTAGCCCTTGTTCTCCTGCCAGCAGTACGCCGGGTAGCGCGCACCGAGCTCGACCATCTGGGCGTCACGGGCGGTCTTGGCCAGGATGCTCGCGGCCGCCACGGCCGCACAGCGCAGGTCGGCCTTGATCGCCGTCGTCACCGGAGGTACGACGACCGCGGTCGGCACCTCACCGAAGAGCCCGGGCTGCACCGGCGGCGTCAGGTAGTCGTGGTTGCCGTCCAGGAGCACCAGGTCGGGTTCGACGGAGAGCCCGGCCAGCGCCCGGTGACCGGCCATCCGCAGCGCGACCATGATGCCGAACTCGTCGATCTCGTCGGGACTGGCATGGCCCACGCTGTAGGAGACCGCCCAGCGCTGGATCTTCGGGACGAGGCGCTCACGCACCTTCGCGCTGAGCAGCTTGCTGTCCCGCACGCCCTGGGGCGCCGTACGGGTGGCCTCGGTGATCACCACCATGCCGATGGTCACCGGGCCGCAGAGGGCTCCACGGCCGACCTCGTCGGCGGCCGCGAGGTAGGTGCGGCCCTCGCGCAGGAGACTGCGTTCGAGCCGCAACGTCGGTCGGTGTGAGGCGCCCACTGCAGTCACTTCGGGTCGGGGACGTCCTCGAAGACCGCGGGACGCTTGATCCGGTGGAACCTGTCCTTGGGCCACACGAGGGCGAAGACCTTGCCGACGACGTCCTCGACGCGGACCAGGCCGCGGGTCGGCGGGCACTGCTCACGCTTCGGGTTCGCGCACATGTGGGCCGTGGAGTCGCGCGAGTTGCCGCGGTTGTCGCCCATCATCAGCAGGTAGCCGTCGGGGATGGTGACGTCGAGCTTGCAGTTGACCGGGCTCTGGGGCGCGGCGCACTCGGCGTCGCCCTTGACGTAGGCGCTCTCGTCCATCGGGTGACCGTTGATCGACAGACGCTGCTGCTTGTCGCAACACACCACGTGGTCGCCGCCGACCGCGATCACCCGCTTCACCAGGTGTCCCCCGGTCGGGTAGAGACCGACCTTGGCCATCGCCTTCGCGACGAGGTTCGTCGGGCCTTCGGAGTCCTCGGGTCCGAGCCAGCCACCCGGGTCCTTGAAGACCACCACGTCACCGCGCTGCGGCGTACCGTCGCCCCAGTAGGAGACCTTCTGCACGAGGATGCGGTCGTTGACCTTGAGCCCCGGTTCCATCGACTCCGACGGAATGTAGAAGGCCTGCACGAAGAAGGCCTTGATGATGATCGCCAGCACCAGCGCGACCCCCACCAGCAGGATTGTCTCCTGCCAGACCGGCAGCTGCTTGCGCTTCTTCTTGCCCTTGGGGGCGGTGGCGGGTGCGGTCGTCTCCGACAACGGGTTCTCCTCGTCAGGGTCCGGGGCGCTGTCGGAATGCGAAGACCGCGACGCCTGACCCTTGTCGTTTTCGGAACCAGTGGTTCCGTCCTCTTCGGGGAGGGCGTCGCGGTCTTCAGAAGTCACGCGACAGAGCCTAACCGTGCTGCGGTCAGGCCGAGTGCTCAGGCCTCGCGGCGCTCCTTGATCTTGGCAGCCTTGCCGCGCAGGTTGCGCAGGTAGTAGAGCTTGGCGCGACGGACGTCACCGCGGGTCACGATCTCGATGGACTCGAAGATCGGGGAGTTCAGCGGGAAGGTGCGCTCGACGCCGACGCCGAAGGAGACCTTGCGGACCGTGAAGGTGCGGCCGATGCCGGAGCCCTGCACGCGGATCACGACGCCCTGGAACACCTGGACGCGCGAGCGGCTGCCTTCGATGACCTTCACGTGCACCTTGATGTTGTCACCGGCGCGGAAGGCCGGGACGTCGGAGCGCAGGTTGGCCTTGGCAAGTTCGTCAATGACGTTGGTCATGTCTATCTCCTCGCGAGTGCCACAGGTCAGCCGCGGACAGTGCTGAAGTTCTTCAGCGGTGATCGATCGGGTCGGACCAGTGCGATGGCCGGCGGCGCCGATTCCCCCTGTGGCAGGAGATCTGGCGCGGACTCCCCGCGCTCACCCATCACGGGAGACTCGGAGCAGTCCTTCGGCCGACTGGGCCAAGAGAGAAGTTTGCCACAGACTCGCGCGGGTCAGAAAATCCGGACTTGCTCTGGCCGGCGCTTGGTGAGTACGACGACCCCGGGGTGGCCGTCGAGCTCTCCGCGCAGCCGGTAGCCAGCCTTCTTGTACATCCGCAGGTTCTCGGCGCTCCCGGCGCCGGTGAAGAGCGCGTACGACGTGGCACCCTCGGGCGCCAGCCCCTCGACGTACGACAGGAGCCAGCGACCCAGTCCGCGACCCTGGAGGTCGGGGGCCACCATCAGCCGGCCGACGTCCCACGCGGAGCCGTCGAGCCGTCCGCGACCGGAGGCGATCAAGCGCCCCTCCGCACGCACGACATGGGTCGTCCACCGGTCCAGGGAGGCCACGACGTCGTCGAGGCCCTCGCGCAGCGGCGGGATGTCGAGTGCGGCGTTGGCCTGCGCCTCCTGCACCCAGCAGGCCTTCTGGAGCGTGAGGATCTCGCCCGCGTCGGCACGGGTCGCGGGTCGCACCTCGAGGTCGGCAAGATCCCCCGCGTCGATCCTGTGGGAGGCGTGGAGCAGGTCGGGGCGGCGCTCCGCGGTGCGGCGTACGGCCTGTTCGTGGCGCCACGCGGCGATCTTGCCGTGGTCGCCCGACAGCAGCACGGGCGGGACGTCGAGGTCGCGCCAGGACGCCGGCTTGGTGAAGACCGGGTATTCCAGCAGTCCGTCCTCGTGGGACTCCTCGGCCAGCGACTCCGGGTTGCCCATGAAGCCCGGGATGAGGCGCACGACGGCCTCGGTGATCGCCAGCGCGGCCACCTCTCCCCCGTTGAGCACGTAGTCGCCGATGGAGATCTCGCGGACGTCGGCGCGGGTGCGGGCGTGGTCGATCACCCGCTGGTCGATGCCCTCGTAGCGGCCGCAGGCGAAGACGAGTCGTTCGTGGCCGGCCAGCTCGGCGGCCATCGCCTGGGTGAACGGCGCACCACTCGGGGTGGTGAAGACGACCGTCGCGCCGTCGATGTCGAGCGCGTCGAACGCCGCGCCCCACGGCTCGGGCTTCATCACCATGCCGGCACCGCCGCCGTAGGGGGTGTCGTCGGTGGTGTGGTGCTTGTCGGTGGTCCACTGCCGCAGGTCGTGGACGTGCAGCTCGAGCAGCCCCTTGGCCCGCGCCCTGCCCGGCAGCGAGAGCTCCAGAGGGGCCAGGTAGTCGGGAAAGATCGTGAGGACGTCGATCTGCATCAGTCGTCGTCCAGGGGCGTGACCAGGCCCGGGCGGTCGGCCACCACCACGCGCCTGCCGGCCAGGTCGACCTCGGGCACCAACGCCTTCACGAACGGGACGAGGGTGTCGCGGCGGTCCGGGGTACGGATCTGGAGGAGGTCCTGGGCGCCCCCGTGGACCAGGCCGGTGACCGTGCCCAGCACCTCACCCTCGAGGTTGTGCGCCTCGAGTCCGACCAGCTGGTGGTCGTAGAACTCGTCGGGGTCGTCGGGCGTGGCGTCCACGGGGATGGTGGCGTGGAGGACCAGTCCACGCACGGTCTCGGCAGTGTTGCGGTCGGAGACCTCGTCGAGGCCGAGCAGCAGCACACCCTGGTGCCAGCGCGACGACCTCACCGTCACCGCGCGCACCCGGCTGGCCGACCCCTTGGGCGGCTCGGCGCGCAACGTCGTACCGACGGCGAAGCGTCGTTCCGGCTCGTCGGTGCGTACGTCGATCGTCACCTCGCCGCGAATGCCGTGCGGCTTGCCGATGCGACCCACCACGAGCTCGATCTCTTCCACGCGGAGAACCTTAACGTCGGAAATGGCGACCGGGCGCATCCCCGCGAGGAGATGCGCCCGGAAGCGGTGAAGCTCTTGCTCAGCGTCGGCGGTCGACGTCCACGAAGTCGACCCGCGCGCCACCGCGACCCGCGAGGGCCGAGATGACGGTGCGGAACGCGGACGCCGTACGACCACCGCGACCGATGACCTTGCCCAGGTCGTCGGGGTGCACGCGCACCTCGAGGACCGAGCCACGGCGCATCTGCTTGTCGCGGACCGAGACGTCGTCGGGGTTGTCGACGATGCCGCGGACCAGGTGCTCGAGCGCGTCAGCCAGCATGGGACTCAGGCCTCGTCGGACTTGGTCTCGGCGGCCTCGGCCTCGTCGGCGGCGACCTCAGGGGTCTCCGACGCCGGAACCTCGGCAGCAGCCTCGGCGGCGGGCGCCTCGGCAGCGTCGTCGGCCTTGTCGGCCTTCTTCTTGTCGGCCTTCTCAGCCTTCTCGGCCTTATTGGTCACCGCGTCGCCCTTGGCTTCGCTACCGGCTTCCTTGAGCGCCTCGTTGAAGATCTCGAGCTTGTCGCGCTTGGGCTCGGCCACCTTGAGGGTGCCCTCCGCGCCCGGCAGGCCCTTGAACTTCTGCCAGTCACCGGTGATCTTGAGGATCGCGGCAACGGCCTCGGAAGGCTGCGCGCCGACACCGAGCCAGTACTGCGCCCGGTCGGAGGTCACCGAGATGAACGACGGCTCCTCCTTGGGACGGTAGGTACCGATCTCCTCGATGACCTTGCCGTCGCGCTTCTTGCGCGAGTCGACGATGACGATGCGGTATTGCGGCACACGGATCTTGCCCATGCGCTTCAAACGGATCTTGACGGACACGTTGTGGGTGTCTCCTCGACAATTGTGGTTTGGTGAACTGCCCGGGGCCGGGTGGGGACCAGGTCGGACGAATTCTGTGGATCCCGTGCGTCCGGATGAGAGGGGCCATCTGCGCAGGACTCAGCGGGAGATTCTGCCAGACATCCGTCGGGGGTTGAAATCCGGTCCACTTCGCATGCTGCATACTGCTGTTATCAAGTTGACTTACTCGTCTAACAGGGGGCTCCATGTCGATCACCACCGCAACCACCCGGCGCACCGTCCTGCGCGGGATGGCCGCCACTGGTCTCGTCGCCGCAGCTGGCACGACCGCAGCGAACGCGGGGACCGGGCCGGTCAGGGCGCGCCCCCGGGCCGATCTACCGAATGTGGTCTTCCTGTCGATCGACGACCTCGGCTGGGATGAGCTCGGAAGCTATGGCAACACGTTCAACGAGACGCCGAACATCGATCGCCTCGCCGCCGAGGGACTGCAGTTCGACAACGCGTACGCCGCCGCGCCGCTGTGCTCGCCGACCCGCGCCGCCCTGGTCACCGGCCTCTATCCGGTGCGGACCGGCATCACCGACTTCCTGCGCCAGGAGCCGGCAGCCAGCAACAAGTACCTCTCCCCCGGCATCCCCACCGTCCCCGGCGTCCTCGGCCCGCGTGGCTACGTCAGCGGCCTGGTCGGCAAGTGGCACCTGACCGAGACCTACAGCGGTGCGTACGACCAGCGGCCGGGCAACCCGTTCGCGCACGGGTTCGACGAGGTGCTCGTCTCGGAGCAGCAGTACATCGCCGACGGCGACTACTTCCACCCCTACTTCTTCATGCCCGAGCTCCCTGCCCGCGAACCGGGCGAGCACCTGACCGACCGGCTCACCACCGAGGCCGTCGAGTTCATCACCCGTCACCGCGACGATCCGTTCTTCCTGCATCTCTCCAACTACGCGGTGCACACCACCCTCCACGGCAAGCCGGAGCTCGTCGCGAAGTACGCCGCCAAGCCCGGAGCGGACCAGGCTCCGAACCGGCCGCAGCTCGCGGCGATGCTCGAGTGCGTCGACGACCAGGTGGGGCGCATCGCGGCCACGCTCGAGGAGCTCGGCCTCGCGGAGAACACCCTGTTCCTGGTCACCTCCGACAACGGCGGCCCCTACCGCGACGCGAACCGGCCCCTGCGCGGCGGCAAGGGCGAGCTCTACGAGGGCGGTATCCGGGTCCCGCTCGTCGCCCACTGGCCGGGCACGGTTGCGGCCGGTCGCCGTACGGCCCAGCTGACCAGCACCATCGACGTCCTGCCGACCGCACTCGCACTCGCCGGTGGCCGTCCGGGCGCCGAGTTCGACGGCGTCAGCCTGGCCCCCGTGCTCACCGACACGGGCGAGGTCGACCGCGGGCCGATGTTCTTGGTGTACCCCCACTTCATCGGCGCCACCCACCCGCACGCGGCCGTGCGGCACGGGCAGTTCAAGCTCGTGCAGTACCTCCGCGACGGCCGCTCCGAGCTCTACCACCTGGTGCAGGATCCGGGCGAGACCACCGACCTGAGCCGCCCGCACCCCGCCAAGGCGCGCCAGCTGCGTGCGTTGCTCGAGGCCCACATCGCCGAGGTGGACCTGTTCCCACCCACGCCGTCGGAGACGGCGTACCCGACCCTGGAGCTGGACGAGCGCTTCGACGCGGACCTGTCGCACTGGACCATGCTCCCGGTTCCGACCGGCGGCCCCGTCGGCACGGTCGGAGTCGCCGACGGACAGCTCTCGGTCAGCGCCGAGGAACTGACCCACGTCGTGCTCCGCTCGGAGGTCGCTCCCGGCTCGGACGAGGTGGCACTCGTCCTGGACACCGGCGCATTCGCCGAGGCCGGCACCCAGGACACGGTGTTCGTGGGTGTCGCGAAGGACGCCGACAACTATCTGCTGTTCCGCTACCACAACGGCCACAAGCGGGTCGGCTTCGACCTGCGCAGCAAGGGCCGGCTGGTCACCGCCGGCCAGGAGCCCCACGGCAACCTCGACGGAACCGTCGACCTCACCGGCCCGGGTGCCCGCTACGCGTTCGTGCTGCGCGGCCACGTCGCCACGGCGTACGCCGACCAGGGCTCGGGCTGGGAGTTCCTGTTCACCGCTGACACCGGCGGCGTGCTGGACCTCGGCGACCCCACGGTGCGCGCGCACTACCGCTACGCCACGAGCGTCCGGCTCGACGACGGGACGATCACGTTGGACGGAGTCACCGCGCGCCGTCGAGGCTGACGTGCGGACGGCAGGAAACTCGTGCCAACAAAACCGCCCCGGCGTGCGTCAGAAAGGGAAGGAGCAGTTCTACGACAGGAAACCCGATGAGCACGCTGACCAGAGTCACCCTCGCCGACGCCGCCACCATGGGCCTCGACATCCCCGCCCAGGTGGTCGCATCCCCGCGGCTGACCCAGCGTCTTCCGGCGCTCTATCCCTGGGCGGTGCGGGCCCACCGGGTGCGCCGGCGGATCCAGTGGATGCGGTCGGACACTGCCTGGGCGACAGAGCGTCGCACGACGTCCCTGCCCGTGCGGGTGAAGAAGCATGCGTCCCTGTTGATGCGCGAGCTGTCCGAGGACGAGATGGTGCTCCAGCGCAACAAGGTGGTGAACCTGCGCCTGGCCAGCGCCCGGGTCGACGGCATCGTGATCCGCCCCGGCGAGTCGTTCTCGTTCAACAAGGCGGTCGGCAACTGCACCCGCAGCAAGGGGTACGTCGAGGGCATGCGGCTGTCCAACGGGGCGGCGGTGCCCGGTGTCGGTGGTGGGATCTGCCAGCTCGCCAACCTGCTGCACTGGATGTTCCTGCACTCACCGCTGACCGTCGTCGAACGCTCCGAGCACAGCTTCGACCCCTTCCCCGACAAGGGCCGGGTGCTGCCGTGGGGCGTGGGCTGCTCGATCGTCTACAACTACGTCGACCTCGTCGTCCGCAACGACACCGCGCACACCTTCCAGCTCAAGGCCTTCGTCGACGAGCGGCACCTGCGCGGCGAGCTGCTGGTCGACGAGCTGCCGGAGACGTCGTACAAGGTGGAGGCGCGCAACGAGGCCTTCCTGCGCCACGGCGGCGAGATCTTCCGCAAGAACGAGATCTGGCGGACCGTCATCTCGCGTCGCAACGGCAACGCGATCGGCGAGGAGCTGCTGAAGAAGAACTGCGCCCTGGTGAAGTACGAACCGGCCGACGGCCGCATCATCGACGTCGTCGCCTGACGGTGGGTCGAGTTCGCCTGACAGGGCCGACTCCGTTGATCGGCCGCGTGGGCCTTCCCGGCCGACCGTTACAGTCGCAGCCATGACCATCACGGCGAAGATTTTCGGGATCGACACCCATGTGGTGAACACACAGCGCGCGACCTTCTTCGTGCCGGCGTACGCCGCGCACCGTCCGGTCGCGCGCCGGATCGCCAACGGGAGGGTGGCCGAGCCGGATCTGCACAAGCTCGTGCGCACCGTGCTCGAGACGTACCCGGGCAGCATGGTGCATGCCGGAACGTTCTTCGGCGACATGCTGCCGTCGTTCTCCGCGAAGTGCCCCGGCACGGTCTACGCGTTCGAGCCGGTGCTCGAGAACTACCTGCTGGCCCGCGCCGTCACCGAGGTGAACAACCTCGACAACGTGGTGCTCTTCCACGCCGGGCTGGGCAGCGACCTGGGCGTGGCCACACTGAAGGTCGGTGACGAGACGCAGCACTTCGGCGGAGCCTCATACTTCCTCGAGGGCGAGGCGGACGCCTCGGCGCGCACCCAGACCACCTCGATCCTGAGCCTGGACCACCTGATGATCGAGGACCTCCGGCTGCTCCAGCTCGACGTCGAGGGCTTCGAGCTCCAGGTGCTCAACGGCGCCGCGAAGAGCATTGCCGCCTCGCGCCCGGTGATCGTGCTCGAGGACGGCAAGGCCAACTGCGGTGAGTTCCTCCGTGACCTCGGGTACGCCGGCTACGGCCGGGTCTCCAACAACTACCTCTACCTACTGCCCGAGCACGTCGAGGCGCTCGACTACGCCGACCGGAAGTCCGACTGAACCTTCAGGCGACGACGCTGCCGCGCAGCACGACCGCGGTCGGCTCGAACAGCACCGACAGGTCCTCCAGCGGGTTGCGCGGGTAGACCACGAAGTCGGCCGGCGCACCCTCGTCAAGGCCGCTGTTCCAGCCGAGCCAGCCGCGGGCCCGCCACGACGCGGCACCGAGCGCGTCCTCGGCGCTCAGCCCGATGCCGCGCATCGCGATCACCTCACCGGGCAGGTTGCCGTGACGGCTCACTCCCCCGCCGTCAGACCCGGCATAGAGCTGCACGCCGGCCTCCCGAGCGGCCATGATCGTGTCCGCGCGACGGTCGAACAGGTCGGTCATCGTGGCCGCATAGGCGGGGAACTTCGCCGCCCCTGCCTCGGCGTACGTCGGGAACTTGTCGAGCTGCATCACGGTCGGCACCAGTGCCGTGCCCTGGGCGGCCATCCGGTCGATCAGGTCCTCTGAGAGCCCGGTGCCGTGCTCGATGCAGTCGATGCCTGCGTCGATCAGGCCGGGAAGCACGGCGCTTCCGAAGCAGTGCGCGGTGACCTTCGCGCCGTGCTCGTGAGCGACCCTGATCGCCTCGGCGAACGTCTCGGCCGGAAAGCTCGGAGCCAGGTCGCCGGTCTCGCGCGAGATCCAGTCACCGACGAGCTTCACCCAGCCGTCGCCGCGCTGTGCCTCCTGGGCGACGTACGCCGGCAGGTCGAAGGGTTCGACCTCGTGGGCGTAGTTGCGGATGTAGCGCTTGGTGCGGGCGATGTGGCGTCCCGCCCGGATCAGCCGAGGCAGGTCGTCGCGGTCGTGGATCCAGGCGGTGTCCGCGGCCGAGCCGCAGTCACGGATCAGGAGGGCGCCGGCGTCGCGGTCGGCGATCGCCTGCTGCTCGGTCTCCTCGTCGCTGATGGCGCCGTCGTCGTCCAGCCCGAGGTGGCAGTGGGCGTCGACCAGGCCCGGCACGATCCATCCCTCTGCGGCGCTCTCGGCGCCGGCCTGCCGTTCGTAGGTGATCGTGCCGTCCACGACGTACAACTCGCGTGCCTCGCCGTCGGGCAGCACTGGTCCGGAGAACCTCAACGCAGTCATGCCCCCGACCGTACCGACTCCACCCGGTCGAGTGCCGTGGTGGTCGTTCAGGCGGCCACCTCAGCACTCGACCGCCCCCTCACGGGTCAGAGCTGGTCGAGCAGCCAGGAGGGCGACATCGCCATCGCCCCGGCGCCCTGCACGAGTGACTGGAGCATCCGGTCCGCGGTGATCACCGTGACCCGGTGGCCGGCCGTGATCGCCGCCCGTGTCTCGGCCACGATCGTGTCGTCGCCGGCCCCCTTGGCGTGCACCGTGCGGACGTGGCCGTCACGTCCCGCTCGGACGCCACCCTTCGCGCCGCCCTCGAGCACCAGCACGATCTCGTCGTACGACGTGTCGCCGACCATCAACTGGCCGTGCAGTCGGCGGGCCGCACCCGCACGGTCGTTCCACCAGCCGTCTGGCCTGGTGCCGACCACGTTGGCCGCGTCGACCACCAGCACGCGCCGGGGCTCAGGCATGTGGCAGCTCAGTCACGTCGGAACTCGGCCAGGTAGCGCACCGTGTCGCCGTCGGAGCCGGGCTGGTCCTCCAGCTGCACGAACTCGATGCCGTCGCGGGCGAAGGCATCGATCTCGTCACGGGTGAGCAGCCACGGCGGCCCCTCGTCAAGGTCACCACCCTCGGGCAGCAGCATGCCGATCACCAGGAGCACGCCACCCTGCGCGACCATGGACCGCACTGCTTCGGTGCCCCGCTCGCGCAGGGAGCGCGGCATCGCCTGGACGGTCATCGCCTCGACGACCAGGTCGAAGGCTCCGCTCCACTCGGCGGGAAGGTCGAGCAGGTCGGCCCGGCGTACGACGACCGATGTGTCGCCCAGTCGTTCGGCAGCAACGGCGACGGCGGTCGGTGAGATGTCGAAGGCCGTGGTCAGGAAGCCGCGATCGTCGAGAAGGAGCGCGTCGTGGCCGGGACCGGCGCCCACCACCATGGCGCGTGCCCCGGCGGACAGGTGCTGCGCGGACAGGCGTTCGCCGACCCACCACTCGAGCATCGGGTGCGGGCCACCGCGGTCCCACGGCACCACGGCCTCGCCGCGTTCTGCCGCGGCGTAGAGCTCCTCGAACCAGCGGTTCGGGTCGTCACCCTCGCCGGCGACTGCTGCGAGCCGGCGGGCGTCAGCGTCGGGATCTGAGGACATCGCAGGCCCGCGTCACTTCAGGAACTTGGAGAAGTCCTTGGGCAGCTCGAGGTTCTCGGCCGCGGTCTCGTAGTCGATGCCGCCGGGCGTGCCGAACGGGTTGCCGCCGGCCTTGGACTTCTCCTCGAGCTCCTTCTTCTGCTGCGCGGCCTTGGCCGGGTTGCCGGAGACGCGCTTCTTCTTGCCCTTCTGCGGCTTCTGCTTGCCCTTGCCTGCTCCGCCGCCCATGCCGGGGACGCCCGGCATGCCGGGCATGCCGCCGCCGCGGGCCATCTGCTGCATCATCTTCTTCGCCTCGAAGAAGCGGTCGACCAGCGTGTTGACGTCGGAGACCTGGGTGCCCGAACCCTTCGAGATGCGCAGCCGGCGCGAGCCGTCGATCATCTTCGGGTTCTCCCGCTCGCCCGGCGTCATCGAGTAGATGATCGCCTGGATGCGGTCGATCTCGCGCTCGTCGAAGTTGTCGAGCTGCTCACGGAACTGGCCCATCCCGGGCAGCATGCCCATGATCTTGGTCAGCGAGCCCATCTTGCGGATCTGCTGCATCTGGGCGAGGAAGTCGGTGAGCGTGAAGTCGCCGCCCTTGCCGGTGAGCTTCTCCGCGGCCTTGAGCGCCTCGTCCTGGTCGAAGGCCTTCTCGGCCTGCTCGATCAGGGTGAGCATGTCGCCCATGTCGAGGATGCGCGAGGCCATCCGGTCGGGGTGGAAGAGGTCGAAGTCGGTCATCTTCTCGCCGGCGGAGGCGAACATGACCGGCTTGCCGGTGATCGACGCGATCGACAGTGCCGCACCACCGCGGGCGTCACCGTCGAGCTTGGTGAGGACGACGCCGTCGTAGCCGACGCCCTCCTGGAAGGCCAGCGCGGTGTTGACGGCGTCCTGGCCGATCATCGCGTCGACGACGAAGAGCACCTCGTCGGGGGTCACCGCGTCGCGGATGTCGGAGGCCTGCTGCATCATCTCCGCGTCGACGCCGAGTCGACCGGCGGTGTCGACGATGACCACGTCGTACAGCTTGCGCCTGGCCTCCTCGATCGAGGCCTGGGCGACGGAGACCGGGTTGCCGACGCCGTTGCCGGGCTCGGGGGCGAACACGGGCACGCCGACGCGCTCACCGTTGACCTGGAGCTGGTTGACGGCGTTGGGGCGCTGGAGGTCGCAGGCGACCAGGAGCGGGGTCTTGTCCTGCTCCTTGAGCCACAGCGCCAGCTTCGCGGCCAGCGTCGTCTTGCCGGCACCCTGGAGGCCGGCCAGCATGATGACTGTCGGGCCGGACTTCGCGAACCGCAGGCGACGCGTCTCGCCGCCGAGGATGGTGACGAGCTCTTCGTTGACGATCTTGATGATCTGCTGCGCCGGGTTCAGTGCACCGCTGACCTCTTCGCCACGGGCCCGCTCCTTGACCGCGCCCACGAACTCCTTGACCACGGGCAGGGCGACGTCGGCCTCGAGCAGCGCGATGCGGATCTCGCGCGCGGTGGCGTCGATGTCGGCTTCGGAGAGCCGGCCCTTGCCACGGAGGTTCTTGAAGGTGTCGGCAAGCCGGTCGGAAAGTGTTGCGAACAAGTCGGGCATCCCCTGGGTAGCGGCAGGCGTGGATCAGTGGTCAAGGGTAACCGCCGGGCGCGACTGTCCGAAAAAGCCTGCCCCGCGGCGGCTCAGGGCCCGGTCGTCGTGAGCGCCGCGCGTACGGCGTGGGCGGCCTCCGCCGCGCGTACGTCGGTGAGCACCCCCGCCCCGGTCTCCTGCAGGTAGAACACGTCGATCGCCTGCGGACCGAGCGTGTCCACGTGCGCCGAGCGCACCGACACCCCGACCGCGGCCAGGGCGGAGCAGACGAGGTGGACCACGCCGGGCCGGTCGTCGGTGCGCACCTCGAGGACCGTGGCGCGCTCCGACGCCTCCGGGCGTACGACGACACTGGGCGCCAGACGCGTGGCCGTGGGCCGGGCCAGCTTGCGCGAGACGTCGATGCGTCCCTCGGCGATGCCCTGGATGCGTTGCCGCAGGACGGCGACGTCGAGGTGCTGGTCGGAGACCTCCCACTGCGAGACGCCGTACGCGTCCTGGGTCCAGGCCCGCGCCGCGTGCACCGACGTACGGTGCAGGGCCAGCATCGCCGCGGCGTCGGCGAGCAGTCCGACCCGGTCGCCGGAGACCACCGTCACCCGGCACCCGTCGGTGCCCGGCGTCACCGACACCGCGATGGCCGACGGATCGGCGACCACCTCCGCCGGCACGGGCACCTCCGGCTCGGGGAGGCGGGGGCGCGTCGTCCCCGTCTCGGCGGCCACCAGCGCGGAGTGGCAGCGACGCGCCAGTTGCCGGACCAGGCCGGCGCGCCAGGTCGACCAGGCCTTGCCCGAGGCTGCCCGGGCGTCCGCCTCGGTCAGCGCCAGGAGCAGCGAGAGCGCCTCGGCGGACGGAAGGTGCGAGACCACGACGTCGACCGTCGCCGGGTCGTCGGGGTCGCGCGTCGTCGCGGTCTCCGACAGCAGGAGGTGCCATCGCACCAGCGTCGCGATGAGGTCGACCTCGTCGGGCGCGAACCCGAACCGGGTGGCCACCTCGCGGGCGATCGGCTCCCCCGCCTGGCTGTGCTCGATGAGCCCGCCCTTGCCGATGTCGTGCAGCAACGCCGCCACCAGCAGCACGTCCGGGCGGGCCACGGTGCGGATCAGCGCGCCCGCCTCGATGCAGGTCTCCACCACGTGGCGGTCGACGGTGAAGCGGTGGATCGCCGACGCGTGCGGCAGTGACCGGATGCGCTCCCACTCGGGCAGGATCCGGGCGAGTGCGCCGGTCTGCTCGAGCGTCTCCCAGACGCCGAGGAGACCGCGGCCCGCGGCCAGCATCCGCACCAGAAGCTGCCTTGCCTCGGTCGGCCACGGCTCCGGCAGTGGCGGGCAGGCGCGGACAAGCCGCGCGGCAGTGGCGGGCGCCAGCACGATGTCGCGCTCGGCCGCCGCGGTGGCGGCCCGCAGCAGCAGGACCGGGTCCTTCTCCGGGCGGGCTCCCCTGTCGAGGACCACCTCGTTCTTGGAGACCGCGACACCGGGTGCGATCGGGTCGAGGTCCGGACGCCGGGCACCGACCGCGGCGGGGCGGGCCAGCACGGACTCGACCCGGCGCCAGGTCAGCCGTGAGATGTGCGTGATCCGGCGCCCCAGGTCGCGGACGACGACCTGCGCGGCGACCGTGTCGTCGAGGCCGAGCGGCTCCGGCAGCTGGGCCCAGATCTCCGGTGGGACGCGGTCGTTGCCCCGGCCGGCCAGGCCCTGGACCACGTCGCGTACGTCGAGCAGGTCCTGGCGGCAGCGTTCGAGCTCCACGTGGGGCGCGTCGACCAGCCACGTCGCCACCAGCGCCTTCATCACGGTGGCGTCGCGCAGGCCGCCCTGGGACTCCTTCAGGTCGGGCACGGAGGCATGGGCCAGCTCGCCCATCAGCGTGTGGCGCTGCACGACGAGCTTGTGCAGGTCGGGCAGCCGCGACTTCGCCTCCCGCCGCCACTGCGCCAGCATCGTCGTGCGCAGCCGCAGGGCCAGGTTGCTGTCACCGGCCAGGAACCGCACGTCCTGCATGCCCAGGGCGACGCGCAGGTCGTCGGAGGCCGCGTCCACGGTCTGCCCGAAGGACCTCACCGAGTGGTCGAGCTTGGCCGCCGAGTCCCACAGCGGGTACCAGATGGCCGTGGCCAGCTCACCGGGGTCGACGTCGTCATCGTGGACCAGCACCACGTCGAGGTCGGAGAACGGAGCCAGCTCTCCCCGGCCGTAGCCCCCGACGGCCACCAGGGCGACGCCCGTGTCGGGCCCATGGAGGTCGGCGTACGCCTTGGTGCAGAGTGCGTCGGCCGCCTCGGTGCGGGCCTGCCTGTCGGCGGCACTCATGAAGAGCCCTGCAAGAATGACGGCATGGAGATCCGGATCTGTGCCAACGGCCACCAGGTGCCGCAGGAGTTCCTCAAGGCCTGCCCGGCATGCGGTGCGTCGCTGGCCGGCGCCGAGTTCGTCGAGGTCGACGAGCTCGACGAACAGTCGACGGTCGCGACCCCGCGGGTGGCCGACGAGGATCCGATCGCGCCGGTGCCCGAGTTCATCAGCGGGCTCCCCTCCGGCCTGATCTTCGTCGTCCTCGGCATCGTGCTCGGGCTGATCGGCTGGCTGTCGGCGGTGGGCGCCGACGGGCGCGGCGTCGCCGCCGGGGCGAGCGTGCTGTTGCTGTGGGCTAGCGGCATCCTGACCTCGATCGGTGTCATCGCCATCGGCGTGAAGCTGGGCGTCGAAGACGCCCGCGGCGTCTGAGCCTCCTCAGATGGCCGCCTCGTCGCGGTCACCGGTGCGCACCCGCACGACGCTCTCGACGGGGCTGACCCAGACCTTGCCGTCACCGATCTTGCCCGTCGCGGCAGCCGACACGATCACGCCCGCGACGGTGTCCACGTCGTCGTCGTCGACCACGATCTCGAGACGCACCTTCGGCACCAGGGCGATGTCGTACTCCGCACCGCGGTAGACCTCGGTGTGGCCCTTCTGGCGCCCGTAGCCGCTGACCTCACTGACCGTCATGCCGGTGATGCCCACGGTCTCGAGGGCGGAGCGGACGTCCTCCCACTTGTGCGGCTTGATGACTGCGGTGATCAGCTTCATCGGTTCTCCTCGTTGTGGCTGGTGTCGTGCTGGGACGGATCGTGGTGGGTCAGGCCGGCCAGGAAGCCGTGGCCCGTGGTGCGAGCTCCCGCCGACGCGTGCAGGTCGTACGCCGACTCGGCGTGGACGACCAGGTCGATGCCGGTGATCTCATGCTCCTCGTCGACCCGGAAGCCCATCAGCTTGTGGACCAGGAGTCCAAGGATGCCCGAGACGACGAACGCGTAGACCAGCACGACTCCCCCGCCGAGCACCTGCTTGCCGAGCTGGTCGAAGCCGCCGCCGTAGAACAGTCCGTCGACGCCGCTCGGTGCCGCCGACGTACCGATCAGGCCGATGCCGAACGTGCCGACCAGGCCACCGACCATGTGCACGCCGACGACGTCGAGCGAGTCGTCGTACTTCCAGCGGTACTTCAGGCCGATCGCGCCGGAGCAGATGGCACCGGCGACCACGCCCATGGCGAGCGCACCCATCGGCGACACGGCGCCGCAGGACGGTGTGATGGCGACCAGGCCGGCCACCATTCCCGAGGCCGCGCCGAGAGAGGTGGCGTGGCCGTCACGGAACCGCTCGACGGCCAGCCAGCCCAGGGTTCCGGCGGCGCCGGCGAGCAGGGTGGCCACGAAGACCAGTGCTGCGTTCTGGTCGGCACCGAGCGCGGACCCGGCGTTGAACCCGAACCAGCCGAACCACAGCAGGCCGGCGCCGAGCATGACGAGGGTCAGGTTGTGCGGCCGCATCGAGTCCTTGCCGAACCCGACCCGCGGGCCCAGCACGAGGGCGAGGGCCAGGGCGGAGGCGCCGGAGCAGATCTCCACCGCCGTGCCGCCCGCGAAGTCGACCAGGCCGAGGCCGTTGAGCAGCCAGCCGCCCTCGTGGTCACCGGCGGAGAGGTCGAAGACCCAGTGCGCGATCGGCGCGTAGACCAGCACCGTCCACAGGGCGATGAAGACGATCCAGGCGCCGAAGCGGGCCCGGTCCGCGATCGCTCCGGAGACCAGGGCCCCGGTGATCACGCAGAACAGGCCCTGGAAGACGGCGAAGAGGATCAGCGGGTACGTCGAGTCGCCGTTCGCGCTCGGCTCCATCAGCTGCCCGAGCCCGGCGAACTGGCGCGGATCGCCGACCAGACCGGCACCGAGGTCGTCGCCGAACGCGATCGAGTAGCCGACCAGCACCCAGATCACGATGATCACGGCCAGGGAGCCGAAGGTCATCATCATCATGTTGAGCACGCTCTTGGAGCGGACCATGCCGCCGTAGAACAGGGCCAGGCCCGGTGCCATCAGGAGCACGAGGGCCGTGGCGACGAGCAGCCAGGCGGTGTCCCCGGTGTCGAGGCCCGGGGACGCGACGAGAGGTGAAGTCATGGGGCGAAACTGTGCTTCGCGGTCGTTACCGCCGAGGTCGTGTTGTGTTTCGCGCAGGTAACAAGTCCCGGCCTCCCCACGCCGTACGGCGCCCCGTCTGAATCAGACGGCCTGGAGGCCGGGACCAATGTCACGTCGGTCAGATCGCCGCTTCGTCGCGGTCGCCGGTGCGGACCCGCACGACCGTCTCGATCGGGCTGACCCAGACCTTTCCGTCACCGATCCGGCCGGTGGCGGCGGTCTTGACGACGATGCCCACGATGTCGTCGGCGTCTGCGTCGTCCACGACGATCTCGATGCGGATCTTGGGCACCAGGGCGATGTCGTACTCCGCGCCCCGGTAGACCTCGGTGTGGCCCTTCTGGCGGCCGTAGCCGCTGACCTCGCTGACGGTCATACCCGTCACGCCGAAGGTCTCGAGAGCCTCACGCACGTCTTCCCACTTGTGCGGCTTGATGACCGCGGTGACCAGCTTCATGCGTTGGCACCTTCCTTCTCCTTGAGGACGCCCGTGCTGGGCGTCAGGCCGCGGCGGGCACCCGACGTGCCGGCCAGGTCGTACGCCGACTCACCGTGCTCGTTGAAGTCGATGCCCTCGACCTCGTGGTCGTCGTGGACCCTCCAGCCCATCGTGTACTTGATGGCCAGGCCGATGATGAGCGTGGCGACGGCCGACCAGAGGATCGCGAAGCCGGCGCAGGCGAGCTGGACGGCGAGGAGCTTCCAGCTGCCGCCGTAGAGCAGGCCCTCGGGGATGGCCTCGGTGGCGGCTGTCGGCGCGGCGAGGAAGCCGATGCCGATCGTGCCGACGAGACCGCCGACGAGGTGGACACCGATGACGTCGAGCGAGTCGTCGTAGCCGAAGCGGTACTTCAGGCCGACCGCCATCGCGCAGAGCATGCCGGCGACGAGGCCCAGGCCGATGGAGCCGACCGGGGTCAGCGAACCACAGGCCGGGGTGATGGCGACGAGACCGGCGACGATGCCCGACGCGGCACCCAGCGAGGTGGCCTTGCCGTCACGGATCTTCTCCAGGAGCAGCCAGCCGAGCATTGCGGCACAGGTGGCCACCGTGGTGTTGATCCAGACCAGGCCGGTCTCGGTGGTGAACTGGGTGAGCATCGCCTCTTCCTCGGTCGAGCCGAAGACGATCGAGCCGACGTTGAAGCCGAACCAGCCGAACCACAGCAGGCCGGCACCGATCATGGTGAGGGTCAGGTTGTGCGGCTTCATCGGCTCCTTGCCGAAGCCGAGGCGCTTGCCGATCAGCAGCACCAGGACGAGCCCGGCGATACCGGCGTTGATGTGCACCACGGTGCCGCCGGCGTAGTCGATCGGCGCCACGTTGGGCAGACCGTCGGTGGTGCCGAACAGCATGCCGGCCAGGCCGTCGCCGTCGGCCCAGGTCAGGAAGCCGCCGCCCCACACCATGTGTGCGAGCGGGAAGTAGGAGAGCGTGACCCACAGCGGGACGAAGACCAGCCAGGCCGAGAACTTCACGCGGTCCGCGATGGCGCCGCTGATCAGCGCCGCGGTGATCACGGCGAAGGTCAGCTGGAACGCGACGAACACATAGTTGGCCGGGTCGAGGTTGCTGATCCCGAAGTTGTGGAACGGGTTGGCGAAGAGGCCGAGGATCTCCTTGCCGGTGTCGCCGTTCGCGTCGGCGTAGGAGTCGCCGTAGGACATGTTCCAGCCCCAGAGGACGTAGACGATGCCGACGACGCCCAGGGCCGCGAACGACATCATCATCATGTTGAGCACGGACTTCGAGCGGCTCATGCCGCCGTAGAACAGTGCCAGGCCGGGCGCGGTCATCAACAAGACCAGCGACGCCGACACCAGCATCCAGGTGTAGTAGCCGTCGTACACGGAACCTCCAGGGGTGGATCACGGAGTGGCGGGAGCCCCCACGCCGACGACGATGTCGGCACACTCTCCCGCTCAGTTGGTGAAACCTTCACCTCTGGAGATTTCGGCTTGCGCGTTGCTTCATTGCGCTCAGGAAACGAGTTCCCGCCGTGTGTTACTTCCGTGTGACGCGTTGCTCACACGGGGACGCCTCACCCGAGGAGGGCGTCGACGAATGCCTCGGGGTCGAACGGCGCCAGGTCGTCGGCGCCTTCGCCGAGGCCGACCAGCTTGACCGGGACGCCGAGCTCACGTTGCACGGCGACCACGATCCCGCCCTTGGCCGAACCGTCGAGCTTGGTCAGCACGATGCCGGTGACGTTGACGATCTCGGAGAAGACGCGGGCCTGGATCATGCCGTTCTGGCCGGTGGTGGCGTCGAGGACCAGCAGCACCTCGGTCACCGGCGCCTGCTTCTCGATCACCCGCTTCACCTTGCCGAGCTCATCCATGAGGCCGGCCTTGTTCTGCAGGCGGCCGGCGGTGTCGACCAGCACCACGTCGTAGTTCTCCTCGACGCCACGCTTGACCGACTCGAAGGCGACGCTGGCGGGGTCGGAGCCCTCGGGTCCGCGGACCACCGGCACGCCGACACGCTCGCCCCAGGTCGCGAGCTGCTCGACGGCGGCGGCACGGAACGTGTCCGCGGCGCCGAGCACGACCTTGCGGTCATCGGCGACGAGGATGCGGGAGATCTTGCCGACGGTCGTGGTCTTGCCGGCGCCGTTCACGCCGACCACGAGCACGACGCCGGGGAGCCCGTCCGCACCGGTGATGGCCAGGCGGCGGTCCATGGTCGGGTCGACCAGGTTGACCAGCTCCTCGCGCAGCACCTGGCGCGGCGTACCGGCCTCGTTCCCCTCGACGCGGAGCCGGGTGCGCAGCTTCTCGACCAGTTCCTGCGTCGGGACGACACCGATGTCGGCGGTGATGAGGGTGTCCTCGATGTCCTCCCAGGTGTCCTCGTCGAGGCGGTCCCGCGAGAGGAGGGCCAGCAGCCCCTTGCCCAGACCGCTCTGCGACCTGGAGAGACGCTGACGCAGCCGAACCAGTCGGCTGGCGGTGCCCTCGGGCTTCTCGAGAGCCGGGGCCGTCCCCGCGTCGACCGGAGCGGGCTCGACGGGAGCGGGCTCGGCCGTGGGCTCCTCGGTGGAGACCTCAGGCGGCGGCTCGACCGGCTTGTCGCGCGGCGGCGCGATGACGTCGGTGCCACCAGCGGGCGGCTTGGTCTTCGAGCGTCCACCGGAGAGCAGTCCGACGACGGCGAGGATGCCGACGACGGCGATGCCGATGATCAGGTAGAGCCAGTCACCCAGGAATTCCATGGGCCAATCCAATCAGACCCGCCGTGGGTCCCCTCGCGACGGTCAGCGCCGGGCGTCGGCGGCTTCCTCGTCGAGAGTGGGCATCGCGTCGACGCCCTTGCGCAGCGCCGTGCCGACCCACGGCACCGCGGGCAGGTCCTCTCCGCGGTGCGGGAAGGCGACGTAGAGCACGACCACTGCCGCGAGCAGCACGATCACGAGCATCATCAGCACGATGGCCAGCAAGCAGATCACCTCGGTGTTGGAAAGCGGACGTCACCAACATCGTGACACGGCAACGTCATCCTTCCCCCATTCCGACGCGCGGAACGTGTCACACCCCACGCCGTACGGCGCCCGCCGGCGACCCCACGACAGGTCATCACGAGCTGACGACAGGTCAGCGCAGCAGGGGCTCGACGGCAGCCCGGATCACGTCGGGCATCGGCACGACGGGCCGGTTGCCGGCGCCGTGCTCGTTGTCGACGTACACGTGCACGAAGCGGCCCTCGGCCGCGGCCTCGTCGGAGTCGCCCTGGAACAGCCCGATCCGGTAGATGATCGACGACGTGCCGACCTTGTCGACCACGAGTCCCATCTCGATCGGCTCCGGGAACCCGATCTCGCGGAAGTAGCGACAGCTCGTCTCCGCGACGACGCCGATCTGAGGCAGGAACCGCACGTTCGTGCCGGTCGCCTCCATGAGGTGCGCGTTGACGGCCGTGTCGAACAACTCGTAGTAGGTCGCGTTGTTCAGGTGGCCGTAGACGTCGTCGTCGCGCCACCGGGTGGTCACCGTGCGCCAGGCGACGTAGTCGGCGCGGGTCGGGCGGCTCTTCGCATCACTCACGCAGGGCACCCTATGCGGTGGACTCGTCTGCTCGGCACCCTGTTCGCCCCGGGTGACTTCGACCCGGCGCGCAAGCCCCGCGATGCCGCCTGACCACACCGAGTGAGGCGGCGCCGTTCATTTCGACATGCAGTTCACGCCACGAGTGCGTCCGCTGAGCGTGACGTGAGCATCGGGACGAGCGAACTGCCTGTCGAAATGCACGTCTAGCCCCTGGGACGGCCGCTCGTCGTCCGCTGACGGACCGCACCGGACCGTCCGACAGGTAACTCGCGGGCTGTGGGCCGGATCTGGGCGTGAGCCGCGCCCACACCCGCCTGCTCACCTGTCGTACGGTCCGCCAGCCTGGTCGCGCCGACCTGGCGCCGGCGGGCCGGTGAGTGCTCCCCGGTCGAACCCGACAGCCCACCGGGGGTGACGGCGGGCCGGTGCACGAGCCGGGCCCGATCAGGCGGGCCCGATCAGGCGGGCCCGGTCAGGCGGGCCCGGTCAGTCGGGCCCGGTCAGGCCGGCTCGGTCTCGCGCAGTCGCTGGCTGATCACCGCGGAGACACCGTCGCCGCGCATGGTCACGCCGTACAACGCGTCGCCGATCTCCATCGTGCGCTTCTGGTGCGTGATCACGAGCAGCTGGGAGTTCTCGCGGAGCTCCTCGTAGATCTCGAGCAGGCGACCGAGGTTGGTGTCGTCGAGCGCGGCCTCGACCTCGTCGAGGATGTAGAACGGCGAGGGCCGGGCCTTGAACAGCGAGACCAGGAACGCAACCGCGACGAGTGACCGCTCGCCACCGGAGAGCAGCGAGAGCCGCTTGACCTTCTTGCCGGCCGGACGGGCCTCGACCTCGATACCGGTGTTGAGCATGTCGCCCGGGTCGGTGAGCACGAGCTTGCCCTCGCCGCCGGGGAACAACCGCTTGAAGACGTGGTCGAAGGCGACCCGCACGTCCTCCCAGGCCTCGGTGAAGACCTGCTCGACCCGGCTGTCGACCTCGCGCACGATGTCGAGGAGGTCCTTGCGGGTCTTCTTGAGGTCCTCGAGCTGCTCGGTGAGGAACTTGTGCCGCTCCTCCATCGCGGAGAACTCCTCGAGCGCCAGCGGGTTGACCCGGCCCAGCATCGACAGGGCCCGCTCGGCGGCACGCAGCCGCTTGGTCTGCTCCTCGCGCACGAACGGGATTGGCTCGGGGGCCTCCTCGCCCTCGGGCACCTCACCGCTGAAGGCGATGAGGTTGTCGGGGCCGTACTCATTGGCCAGCGCCTCGGGGTCGAGGCCGAGCTCCTCGAGGGCGCGCTCCTCGAGCTGCTCGATGCGCATGCGCTGCTGGGTGCGGGCCATCTCGTCGCGGTGGACGGAGTTGACCAGCTCGTCGTGCTCACGGTCGAGGTCACGCAGGCGGGTGCGGGTGGCCATCAGCTCCTGCTCACGACCGGCACGCGACTGCTCGACCGACGTACGCGCTTCGGCAGCGGTGGTGACGGAGCCCTCGAGGCGCTCGAGCACGATGCCGACACCGGTGCTCACCGCCTGAGCGGCCTTGCCCTCGCGGATCAGTCGTTCGCGTCGTTCGGCGGCACGGGCCCTGGCTTCGCGTTCCTGGCGGGCGGCACGCAGCAGGCCGTCGGCGCGACCGTGCAGGGCCCGGGCGCGCTCCTCGGAGGTGCGCAGCGCGAGCCGGGCGTCCATCTCGGCCTGGCGGGAGGCCCGGGCCGACTCGATCAGCTGTTCGCGGACGCTGGTGTCGGGCTCCTCCTCGGGTGCCTCTTCGGCGGAGGCGAGGCGCGTCTCGAGCTCGGCGAGCCCGGCGAGGTCCTTCTCGCGCGCCTCCTGGGCCTTCGTGATGGCGGTCGTGAGGCGCTCGGCCTCGCCCCGCGCGGACCTGGCCTGCGAGCCGTACTGGCCGAGCTCCTCGGCCACGGCGGCCAAGGTCGCGTCGGACTCGTGCAGCTTGGCCAGCGCCACGTCGACCCGCTTCTGGGCGTCGAGCCGCTCGGTCTCCATGCGCGAGGTCTCGAACATCAGTCGCTCCGAGGACGCCGCGGCCTCCTCGAGCGCCTGGGCGGCCTCGTCGACCGCGGCCTGGATCTCGATCAGGGACTGCTGCTTGGCCGAGCCACCGGAGGCGAAGTGGGCGCCCAGCAGGTCGCCTTCACGGGTGACCGCGGTGACGTCGGACATCGAGTCGACCAGGGCACGCGCGGAGTCGAGGTCGTGGACCACGGCCACCTTGAAGAGCAGCCGGGTCAGCGCCGGGCGCAGGTCGGCAGGGCACTCCACGACGTCCACGGCGTACGCCGCACTGCCGGGCAGCCCGGGCCAGTCGGCATCGGCCTCGGGGCCACCGCCGAGCAGCAGTCCGGCCCGACCGAGGTCGTCGCCCTTGAGGTGGGTGATCGCGTCGATGGCGGCGTCGGGGCCGGCCACGGCGACCGCGTCGGCGGCCGACCCGAGGGCCCCCGCGATCGCGGTCTCGTAGCCGGGCCTGACGGTCAGCAGGGCGGCCACCGAACCGAGCAGGCCGGAGACGGAGTCCGAGGCGGCCAGCAGCGCACCGGCGCCGTCCTTGCGGGTCAGCCCCATCTCGAGGGCTTCCTTGCGGGCAATCAGTGCCGAGCGCTCCCGGTCGGCAAGGGTGGCCTCGTCGCGCGCCTTCGCGAGTCGTTCCTCGAGGTCGTCGAGCAGGCCGACCGCGGCCTCGTGCTCGGCGTCGAGCCCCTCCTCGCCGGCGTCGAGGCCGGCCACTTTGGTCTCGAGGGCGGTGAAGTCGCGCTGGGCGCGGTCGGCACGGGCGGTGGCCTCCTCGTGGGCGACGGTGAGTCGGCCGATCTCCTCGTCTGCTGCGGCTGCGCGCGACTTGAGCGCGTTGACCTGGCCGTGCAGGCGGGCCAGTCCTTCGCGTCGGTCGGCCGCGGCTCGCTGCAACCCGGCGACTCGACGCTCCTCCTCGGCCGCGGCGTCCTCGGCCGCCTTGCGGGCGGTGACCGCGTCGCTCATCGCCGTGCGCTGGTTCTCCAGCTCGACGTTGATCTGCTTCTCCTGCTCCCCCACCCGGGCCGCCTCGGCCTCGAGCTGATCAGGGTCGCGGCCGCCCTGCTGGGTCGGCTCGTCGGCCGTGCCGGCCGCGTTGCGGACCCGCTCGTTCGCCAGCGACTGCGTGCCGCGCAGGCGCTCGCGGAGCCCGGACAGGGCGAACCAGGTCTCCTGCGCCTTCGCCAGGGCGGGCAGGTCCTCGCGCAGGGCTGCCTCGAGGGTGGCCTCCTGCTCACGGATCGCGGCGATGTCCTTCTCGACCTGTGCGCGCCGCTGGAGCAGCACCGACTCGTCGGCCATCTCCTGCTCGAGCGCCGTACGTGCGGTGACGAGGTCGTCGGCCAGCAGCCGGGCCCGGGCATCGCGCACGTCGGCCTGCACGGTGGCCGCCTTGCGGGCCACCTCGGCCTGTCGACCCAGGGGCTTGAGCTGGCGGCGGATCTCGCTGAGCAGGTCACCGAGGCGGTGCAGGTTGCCCTCGGTGGAGTCGAGCTTGCGGAGCGCCTTCTCCTTGCGCTTGCGGTGCTTGAGGACCCCGGCGGCCTCCTCGATGAAGCCGCGCCGTTCCTCGGGAGTGGCGTGCAGGATCTGGTCGAGCTGCCCCTGCCCGACGATCACGTGCATCTCGCGGCCGATGCCGGAGTCGGACAACAGCTCCTGTACGTCGAGCAGCCGGCAGGTGTTGCCGTTGATGGCGTACTCGGAGCCGCCGTTGCGGAACATGGTGCGGCTGATCGTGACCTCGGCGTACTCGATCGGCAGGGCGCCGTCGGCGTTGTCGATGGTCAGCTGCACCTCGGCCCGACCAAGGGGCGGGCGACCGGAGGTGCCGGCGAAGATGACGTCCTCCATCTTGCCGCCGCGCAGCGACTTTGCACCCTGCTCCCCCATCACCCAGGCCAGCGCGTCGACGACGTTGGACTTGCCGGAGCCGTTGGGCCCCACGATGCAGGTGATCCCGGGCTCGAGCTGCAGGGTCGTGGAGGACGCGAAGGACTTGAAGCCCTTGAGCGTCAGGCTCTTGAGGTACAACGTGCGACTCCTCGCAGCGGCGGTCAGGTCAGCTTCACAGGTCAGCTTCAACATGTCGCTGAACGACGAAATCATTGCAGGCGCCGTGGGGAAGGGTCAGCACGGCCGAGATTACACGCCGACAACCCCGAATCGCGGTATCCCGGGACCTCAGTCCTCAGCCGCCACAAGCGCCTCGTCGGCGTGCGCGATGTGCGGCATCTGCCGCCAGATCAGCACCACCAGCAGGGCCGAGCCGACGAACGCGAACCAGAACGGCGCGACGATCCCCCAGGTGCCTGCGATCACACCGCCGAGGGCAGTGCCGATCACCATGGATCCGAAGACCCCGACCAGGTAGACGCTGCCGACGCGTCCCTGGAACTCGGTGGGTACCGCACGCATCCGCACCGTGCGCGACGTCGTACCCCACACGAAGGCGTGGGCGCCGAAGACGAACATGATCACGATGGCGCCGAGTCCGGAGCGGTTCAGCGCCAGCGCCAGGTGGGTGAAGGTCTCGATGATCAGCCCCACCCGCATGATGTTGCCCAGGGAGAAGTGCCGCTCGAGCCAGTCGTAGGACCCGATGGCGACCATGCCGCCGATCGCGCCGGCGGTGGTGAGCAGGCCGAAGCCCACCTCCCCCATGTCGAGGGTCTTGAGCGAGTAGAGCACCAGCACCGACCAGGCCGCGCCGAAGGTGATGTTGAACGCCACGATGGTCAGCGTCAGGGTGCGTACGGCGGGGTGACGCCAGGTCCAACGCAGCCCCTCGAGGATGTCGTGACGCACCCGCTTCGGCTCCTCCGGCGCGGGCACCGCAGGCAGTCGCATCTTCGCGATCAGGGCAGCACCGAGGAGCACGCACACGGCCTGGGCGACGAACGGCCAGGCCATGCCTGCCGCGAACAGTGCGGCGCCGACCGGCGGACCGAGCATCTGGTTGACCGTGACGAACCCTGCGGTGAGACGGGCGTTGGCGATGCCGAGGTCACGCTTGGCCACCACCATCGGCAGCAGCGTCGACGACGTGGTGTCGGCGAACACCTCGGCGGTGCCGAAGAGGAAGAGCACGACCAGCACCAGGCCGATGTTGACCACTCCGGTGGCCAGCGCGAGCACCAGGATCCCGAGCACCACGGCCCGCATGACGTCCACCGCGACGACGACGACCAAGCGGTCGAGTCGGTCGGCCACCACCCCGGCGTACAACCCGAAGAGCAGCCACGGCAGCCGCTGCAGCAGCGCGCCCATCGCAACCAGGAACGGGTCGTGGGTCTGCGATGCGATCAGCAGCGGCCCCGCGGCGAGGGCGATCCCGTCGCCCACCTGGCTCACCCACGAGGAGCCGAGCAGCCATCTGAAGTCGCGTCCGAGCCGCGGAGGCATGACTGCATCGAGAATTCGGCTCACAAGGTCGTCACGCTAATGGGCGAGCACCGTCCGCGTCACTTCGATAACGTAGCCAGATCTCGGGATTGGCACAGGGGCGGACTCCGCTCGTCGAACCCGGGAACGGTGCGCGACGGAGGACGTCATGGAGTTCCGGATCCTGGGCACGGTGGGTGTGCTCGACGACGGTGTCGAGATCGCCCCCGGCGGAGCGCTCGGACGAGCGTTCCTGGCGATGTTGCTGCTGCGTGCCAACGAGCCGGTCCCCCTCGACACCCTTGCCGATGCCCTGTGGCCCGGCCATCCCGTCGACCGTGCCGAACAACGCCTCCAGGTGCACGCCTCGCGGTTGCGCACGCTGATGGGCGATGCCACTCGTCTGGTGTTCGACCAGTCCGGCTATCGACTCCGCGTCGAGCCCGGCGAGCTCGACTCCGACCGGTTCGAAGGCTTGGCTGCCGAAGCGGAGAACGCGCTCGCGACAGACCCGAGTCGTTGCGCGGCCCTCGCCCGGGAAGGACTGGACCTGTGGCGGGGCGCGGCCTACGCCGGCCTCGACGTACCACCCCTGAGGGCAGACTCCCAGCGGCTCACCGGCCTGCAGGAGTCGCTGACCGAGCTCCTGTACGACGCCCGGCTGACCACCGACCGTCCTGCGGGGCTGGTCTCGGAGCTGAGCGACCTCGTGCGTCGACATCCGGTCCGCGAGCGCTTCACCGCCCAGCTGATGACCGCGCTCTACCTGTCAGGTCGACAGGCCGAGGCACTGGAGGCCTACCGCAGCACCCGTACCCACCTGATCGACGAGCTGGGGGTCGAGCCGGGCCCGGAGCTCCGCGACCTCGAGGCGACGATCCTGGCCGGCGAGTCCATGACCGGACCGGCCACGTCGTCGGCGCCGGTCCCGCGGATGCTCCCGTTCCGGCCGTCGCGCCTCGTCGGTCGCGACGAGGAGTTTGCCCGGCTCGACGAGCTGTTCGACGGCGACGCGCAGTCGAGCCTGGTCGTCCTGACCGGGACAGCAGGTGTGGGCAAGACGGCAACGGCACTGCACTGGGCCCACAGCGCCGCCGACGACTACCCCGACGGGCAGCTGTACGTCGACCTGCGCGGCTACGGGCCCGATGAACCGGTCGATCCGGGAGATGCCCTGTCGGGCTTCCTCGCCGCACTGGAGCCGTCGAGCGGGCTACCCGCCGACGGGCGTGGAGCCCGGTTCCGCAGCCTCGTTGCGGACCGTCGCATGTTGGTCATCCTCGACAACGCCCACTCCTCCGACCAGGTGCGGCCACTTCTCCCCGGCAACCCGGACTGCGCCGTGCTGGTGACCAGCCGGGACTCCCTGCCGGGCCTCGGTGCCCGCGAGGGCGCCGTCCGGATCGACCTGGGAGTCCTCAGCAGCGACGACGCGGTGGGGCTGCTCGCAGACATGCTCGGCCCTCGTTCGCAGCCCGACGTCGAGTCCCTGCGCACGCTGGCAAACCAGTGCGCGCGGCTTCCGCTCGGACTCCGGGTTGCCGCGGAGCTCGGCCGGGCCAGACCACTCGCGAGCGTCGCCGACCTGGTCGAGGAGCTCGCCGACGAGGGTGACCGGCTCGACGTGCTCGATCTTCCCGACGACCGGACGAGTGCCCTGCGGCCGGTCTTCGGGGCGTCGTACCAGCACCTCGGCGCGGGCGCGGCGACCCTGTTCCGCAGGACCGGACTGCACCCCGGCCATGACGCGGACGTGTTCGCCCTCGCCGCGCTATGCGGTGAGTCCGTGCGCACGACGCGTCGCCATCTCGACGAGCTGCTGAGGGCCAACCTCATCGAGGAGCGCGAGGCCCGCCGCTACCGGTCCCACGACCTGCTGCGCGCATACGCCCGCGAACTGGCCGAGTCGATCGACGAGACCGCCACTCGTGAGGCGGCCCAGCACCGCCTCCTCGACCACTACCTGGCCGCCGCCAAGGCAGCAGTCGACGTCTGGGCGCCGTACGACCGCGACCGGCGTCCCGACGTCACGGTCGATGAGTCGATCGACCTTCCGGGTCTCGAGTCGGAGGCGACCGCTCTCGGCTGGCTCGATCGTGAATACCCCAACCTGCTCGCGGCCGCGCAGGTCGCCGATCGGATCGACCACTACGACTACCTGCGCAAGCTGCCCGTGCTGCTGTGGCGCTACGTCGCGTCCACGGGAAGGTCGGCGCAGGCACCTCGCCTGTACGACGCCGCCCTTGCCGCCGCTCGCCGACACCACGACCGCAAGGCAGAGGGCGATGCCCTGCGCCTCCTCGCCCTCGCCCTCTTCTCCCTGGGTGAGATGGACGAGTGCCGTCGCCACTACGAGCTCGCCCTGACGATCCACGAGGAACGGGGCGAGCACGTGGCGGTGAGCACCGTCCACAACGGGCTCGCCGGCGTTCACTTCGTCGAGTTCCGGCCGGGAGAGGCCACGCGAGAGCTCGAGCTCTCGCTGGCCGCGAGCAAACGCGCCGGTCACGAGAACAGCCTCGAGTCGGTGCACGTCAACCTCGGTCTCGTCCAGCACCAGCTCGGCCGCCTCGACCAGGCCGAAGAGCACGCCACCCGCTCGCTCGAGCTCGCCGAGGCGAGCGGGGACCGGCCGGTGATCGCCGAAGCGCTGGTCCTGCTGGCGGCGTTGCTTCGCGACAAGGGCGATCCCGTCGGATCCCTGGCGGCACTGGAGCGCGCGCAGGTGTTCGTCCGCGACAGTGGTGTGCGCGCCAAGGAAGCCGACATCCTCTGCGAGATGGCCCGGGCCCACCGCGAACTCGGCGCCCTCGAGAAGTCACGCAGGTGCGACGAGGAGGCCCTGGAGGCGGCCACCAGGGTCACGGACCACGAACTGATGGCGCGTGCCCGCAACGGGCTGGTGCTCGTGCAGCGCCAGCTCGGCAACCCGCTCGATGCCGTCCGCCATCACCGGGCAGCCCTGGGCATGGCCCGGGAGCATTCAATGCTCTTCGAAGAGGCACAGAGCCTCACGTTCCTCGGCGACGCGCTGTCCGACGCCGGACGCGTCGAGGACGGCAACGAGGCCTGGCGGGCCGCCGATGACCTGTACCGCAAGGTCGACGTCGAGATTCCCGAGGCGGAGCGGGTGCGCTCACGCCTCGAACAAGGCGTGCCACCTCTTCCGGGCGCGACTCAGGGGTGACGCCGTCGCAGCGTCATCAAGGGTCCGGTTCAGACCGGTTGCATGTCCTCGACGGGCTCGAGGAGGGCGGCTGCCCCGGCTGCGGCGAGGGTTTCGTTCTCCTCGCTCAACCGCACGATCAGGGTTTCAAGATCAGCGACACGCTCGCGCAGCGCCCTGTTCTCGGCGGCCAGTCGCACGGCCGTCTGACGAGAGAGGAACTGCTGGTCGCTGCTCATGTAGCCGAGAAGCGCCTTGGCCATTCAAAAGCCTCCGAAAGTTGTGATGTGGACCTGACTCGGCCCGTCTTCAAGAGTCCCACCGCGGGCGGGAATGGTCAAACCACCGGCAACGTCCGTTTTCGCGAACCGTGGATTCTTGCGCCTCGAACCGTGGATTCCTGATGTGAGGACCGCAAGGATCCACGGTTGGCGCATCAAGAACGCGGGGTTCGCGGGGGCTTCTGGCAGACCGGGCAGAAGTACGACGACCGGTTCATGAACGCGACCCGGCGGATCGGGGCCCCACACCGGCGGCAGGCCTCGCCCTCGCGTCCGTAGACGTTGAGGGACCGCTCGAAGTAGCCGCTCTCCCCGTTGACGTTCACGTAGAGCGCGTCGAAGGACGTGCCGCCCTGGTCGAGCGCCTGGCGCATGACCTGCTCGGCATGGCCGGCCAGCTCGCGGACCTGGCGTGCGGTCAGCTTCTCCCCCAGTCGTTCGCCGTGCAGCCCGGCCCGCCACAGCGCCTCGTCGGCGTAGATGTTGCCGACACCGCTGACCAGGGTCTGGTCGAGCAGCAGCCGTTTGACCGCGGAGGTACGCCGGCGCACCCGGCGGGTGAAATCGTCGAGGTCGAACTCGTCGTCGAGCAGGTCGCGGGCGATGTGTGCCATCTCGGGTGGCAGCTCGGCGCCGCCGGGCGAGGTGGCCAGACCGCCGAACATGCGCTGGTCGACGAAGCGGAGCTCCTGCCCGTCAGAGAGGGTCAGGCGGATCCGCAGGTGCCTCTCGTCGGGCACGGTCGGCGGCTGCACCAGCATCTGGCCGCTCATGCCGAGGTGGCCGAGGATCGCGTCACCCGAGTCGAGCGGCAGCCAGAGGTACTTGCCGCGGCGGCGGGCGGCCTCGATCGTGCGCCCGGTCAGGGACGCGACGAAGCCGGTGGGGCCGCCGGGGTCACGACGGACGGGCCGGGTGTGCAGCACCTCGACCGAGTCGATGCGGCGTCCGACGGCGTGGGTGTCGAGCCCTCGTCGTACGACCTCGACCTCGGGGAGCTCGGGCACGGCCTCAGTCGGAGACGGTGTCGGACTCGGGCTCGACCACGGACTCGGTGTCGGGCTCCGGCTCGGGCATCGGCACGGCCGAGATCTCGCCGTACGCCGTCTGCGCGGCCTGCTGCTCGGCTTCCTTCTTGGAGCGGCCGACGCCGTGGCCGTAGAGGGAGTCGCCGACCCGCACCTGGGCGGTGAACTCCTTGAGGTGATCGGGACCGGAGTCCTCGATGACGTATTCGGGCACGCCAAGGGCGCGCTCCGCGGAGAGCTCCTGGAGCGAGGTCTTCCAGTCGAGGCCGGCGCCGAGCCCGGCGGCGGCCTCCATCAGCGGGTCGAAGAGCAGGTGCACGACCGCACCGGCGTTCTCGAAGCCACCGGAGATGTAGATCGCGCCGATCACGGCCTCGACCGTGTCGGAGAGGATCGAGGCCTTGTCGCGGCCACCGGTCGACTCCTCGCCACGGCCGAGCTTGATGTGCTCACCGAGACCGATCGTGCGCGCCACCTCGGCGAGGGCGCGCGCGTTGACCACTGCGGCCCGCAGCTTCGCCAGCCTGCCCTCGGACAGGTCGGGGTGGGTGCGGAACAGCGTCTCGGTGACCACCACGCCGAGCACCGAGTCGCCCAGGAACTCCAGGCGCTCGTTGGTCGGCAGGCCGCCGTTCTCGTAGGCGAACGAGCGGTGTGTGAGGGCACGGTCCAGCAGCTCGGGATCCAGGACAGGATCGCCGAGCGCTGACCGCAACTCCTCGTACGTGAGTTCCGTGAGGTCCGGCAACGGTTCAGAGAACTCAGTCAACGGTTCAGAGAACCTGACGACGCTCGGCCTTGGCGCCGTACTGGCCGCACTCGCCGCACGCGCGGTGCGGGAGGTGCTTGGAACCGCACGCCGGGTTGGCACACGTCACGAGGGACGGCGCAACGGCCTTCCACTGCGAGCGACGGTGACGCGTGTTGCTGCGCGACATCTTCCGCTTCGGGACTGCCACTGTGATCTCCTCTGGATTCGCGAAGGCCGTTCGGCCTGCCGCTTCAGTCTGTCGTCTTGCTGTCGTCTTGCGTGAGGGCCTCGAGACCGGCCCAACGCGGGTCGATCGGCGCCTCATGGGTGTGATCGGGATCGTCGGCCAGGTGGGCACCACACTCGGTGCACAACCCGGGACAGTCCTCCTCACAGAGCGGTTGGAACGGTAGCGCAAGCACCACCGCGTCCCGCAGGACGGGCTCGAGGTCGAGCAGGTCGTCCTCGAGTCGTCGTACTTCGCTCTCTTCGTCTGCGTCGATGTCGTGGTGACCATCGTCGTAGACGTACAGCTCCTGGAACCGCGCTTCGAGCTCATCGGAGATCGGGTCCAGGCACCGCACACACTCGCCGGTGAGCCCGGTGTAGACCGTGCCCGTGACGAGAACGCCCTCCATGACCGCCTCGAGCCGCAGGTCGAGTTCGACCGGCGTGCCTTCGGCGACACCGAGGACCTCGATGCCGAGATCTGCTGGTGCCGGAACAGTCTCCGTGAATTCCTTCTGGGACCCCGGGCGGCGGCCGAGCTCGCGTGTATCGAGCACGAGCGGCGCTCTCGGGTCCAACTTCGAGGTCTTCACTTCTCCCTGTCCAGACACAACAAATCAGCCAAAGGCTACCCGGCTTCGGGGCCACTCAGCAAAACGTCTCCGGCGGGAGGCTCGTTGTTGGTTGCGTCACCCTCGAACGAGCTGCGACCGCTCAGGTTCGCGATGCCTCGCCTGACCTCCGTCAGCGTGCGCTCCAGGGAGTGTTCGAAGTTCGAGAAGCGCTGCTCGATGTAGGCGTCGGCGTCGCGTCGCAGCTGCTCGGCCTCGGTCACCGCGTCGGCGCGCACGGTCTCCGCCTCACGGGTGGCGAGCCGGAAGACCTCGGTGTCGGAGACCAGGTGGTCGCGCTTGAGCTCGGCCTGGCGGACGATCTCGATCGCCATGCCCTCGCCCTCGGCGACCACGCCGTCGCGGTCGGCCAGTACGGCGGCAGACTCACTGGTGGCGGCGGTGAACCGCTGCTCGAGCCGCTCGATCGCGTCGAGGAACTCCTGGCGGTTGATCACCGCGGAGGCCGACATCGGCATCGACCGTGCGTTCACGACCATGTCGCGCAGTGCGGCGAGCTCGGACTGTACGTCGTTCATCTGCCCTCTCCTTCGAGGCGGCGTTTCTCGTCGAGTCGCACGGCCAGGCGCTCGCGCACGAAGTCGGGCACGAGTCCGGACACGTCACCGCCGAACATGGCGACCTCCTTGACCAGGCTCGAGGCGAGGAAGGAGTACTCCGGGCTGGTGGGCACGAAGACGGTCTCGATGTCGGCCAGGCTGGAGTTCATCTGGGCCATCTGCAGCTCGTAGTCGAAGTCGCTGACCGCGCGCAGGCCCTTGACGATCGCGTGGATGTCACGGTCCTGGCAGTAGGTCGTGAGCAGCCCCGAGAACCCGTCGACGGTCACGTTCTTGAACTCGCGGCACGCCTCGCGCAGCATGTCGATGCGCTCGTCGGCGGAGAAGAGCCGGTTCTTCGACTTGTTGACCCCGACGGCGACCACGACCTCGTCGAAGAGGAGCGAAGCCCTCGACACGATGTCGATGTGACCGTTGGTGACCGGATCGAAGGATCCTGGACAGACAGCTCTGCGCACTGGACTCCTACTCCTCTGGCTCGTCGGATGGATCCGGAGCCTGGTCTGGATCCTCCTGTGGATCGCGCTCTGGATCTTGTTCTGGATCGGCCGCGTGACCATATCTCAGCACGGTCTCGCCATAACGCTTGTCGCGCCAGCCTTCGATACCCGCAGGCCAGCGATGTGACGAACCCCTCCTTCCGCGCTCGACCACGACCAGCGCACCGGGGGCCATCCAGTCGTGCGCGACGAGCAGCCCGAGCATGGCCTCGACCTCGTCGTCGGGCAGGGGGTAGGGCGGGTCCGCGAACACCACGTCGTACGCCGACCCGGGTGGGCGCACCAGTGCGGTGGTGACCGAGGTGGGGACCACGTCGACGCCGGTGAACCCGAGCATGCGCACGTTGCTGGAGATCAGCGTTGCGGTGCGCCGGTCCTGCTCGACCAACGTCACCGCCGAGGCCCCACGTGAGCGGGCCTCCAGGCCGACGGCGCCGGAGCCGGCGTACAGGTCGAGGAAGCGGAGGCCGCTCAACGTGCCGGCCCAGGACTCGATGGCCGAGAACAACGCCTCACGCACGCGGTCGCTGGTCGGACGGGTGGCGTGGCCGTGGGGCGTCTCGAGTCGCCGTCCGCCGGCGGTGCCGCCGATGATGCGCGTCATGCGGGGTCCCCGGTCAAACCGCAGCGCAGCGAGGATTTGTCTGGGGTGCTCATGAACGCTCCATGAAGTCACTCTTGCTCGACCGTTCGAGCTCGTCGACCCGCTCGGCCAGCAGGGGCGCGACGGCGAGCGACGGGTCGTCGGCGACCAGCTTCTCGGCGGCGTCACGCGCGGCCACGATGGTCTTCTCGTCACGCAGCACCTTGAGGTGGCGCAGGCTGGACCGGAAGCCCGACTGACCGGCACCGAGCACGTCACCCTCCTGGCGTTGTTCGAGGTCGATGCGGGAGAGCTCGAACCCGTCGGTCGACCCTGCCACGGCATCGAGTCGATCACGTGCCGGCGAACCGGTCTCACTGTGGGTGACCATCAGGCAGAGACCGGGCAGCCCGCCACGACCCACGCGACCGCGCAGCTGGTGCAGCTGCGAGACCCCGAAACGGTCGGCGTCGAGCAGCACCATCGTGGTGGCGTTGGCGACGTCGACGCCGACCTCGATGACGGTGGTGGAGACCAGCACGTCGATGTCGCCGGCGGAGAAGGCGCGCATCACGCGGTCCTTGTCGTCGGGCGGCATCTTGCCGTGGAGCATCTCGACCCTGAGGCCGGACAGGGCGCCACCGGACAGCTCGGGTGCGAGCTCCTCGACCGCCGCCAGCTGGCCCTCGCGGACGGACGGCAGCACGTCTCCGTCGTCGTCGACGTCGAGCTGGTCGACCTGCCCCTCCTCGGCCTCGTCGCCGCCGATGCGGGGGCACACGACGTAGACCTGGTGCCCCTTGCCGACCTCTTCGCGAACGCGTTCCCAGACCCGGTTGAGCCACTGGGGCTGGTCCTTGAGCGGCACGACGGTCGACTGGATGGGCGCGCGCCCGGCCGGAAGCTCACGCAGGGTGGAGACCTCGAGGTCCCCGAACACCGTCATCGCCACGGTGCGTGGAATGGGTGTCGCGGTCATCACGAGCACGTGCGGCGGCGCGCCGGCCTTGTCGGTCAGCGCCGCCCGTTGCTCGACGCCGAAGCGGTGCTGCTCGTCGACGACGACCAGGCCGAGGTCGGCAAACTGCACCTTGTCCTCGAGGAGCGCGTGGGTGCCGATCACCAACCCTGCTTCCCCGCTGGCCATCCGCAACATCGCCTCCTGGCGGGCGGCCTTGCCCATCGACCCCGTGAGCAGGGCGATGGTGGTGGCGTCGGCGGCACCGCCGAGCATGCCTCCCGCGGCCAGGTCGCCGAGCATGGCTCCGATCGACCGGTGGTGCTGCTGGGCCAGCACCTCCGTCGGGGCAAGGAGCGCGGCCTGTCCCCCGGAGTCGACGACGCGCAGCATGGCGCGCAGCGCGACCAGGGTCTTGCCGGAGCCGACCTCTCCCTGGAGGAGCCGGTTCATCGGGTGTGGCTGGGCGAGGTCGTGCTCGAGCTCGTCGCCGATCGCACGCTGGCCCTCGGTCAGCGTGAACGGAAGACGCTCGTCGAAGGCGGCCAGCAGACCGCCCCCACCGGTGCGGGCGCGGGCGCCCAGTGCCCGGACGGCCGCTCGACGCCTGGCCATCACCAACTGGGTGACCAGGGCCTCCTCGAACCGGAAGCGCTTGCGGGCGGCACCGAGCTGGCCGTAGTCGTCGGGCGAGTGGATCCAGCGCATCGCGGTGTGCAGGTCGACCACGCCGTGCTCGTCACGCAACCAGTCGGGCAGGGCATCGGGCATGTCGTCGACTACGGTCAGGGCGAAGCTCACCACCCGCTGGATGTCCCACGTCTCGACGGGACCGGTGACCCGGTAGATCGGGAACAGCGCCTTCAGGCTCTCGGCCATCGCCCGCGCCGACTCGGCCCGCGCGTCGTCGGGGTCGTCGGTGAGCATCACCATCTGCGGATGGTTGAGCTGCCAGTTGCCGTTGAAGGTGCTCACCTTGCCCGTGAAGACGCCCTTCGCACCGGGTGTGAGACGGGCCGCCTGCCAGTCGGCGACCCCCTTGTTGCGGGCGAACAGCGTCATCCGCAACGCCGGGCCGTCGGTCTTGACCACGGCCTCGACACGGAACGCCTGCCGGTGGGTCCGGCGGTCCTGGTACGACGCCACACGGGTGCTGACCACGTCGGCCACGACCGTCAGCGGCTGGCCCTCGACCAGGCCGCTGACCTCGGTCACCTCGCCCGTCTTCAGGTAGGTGCGCGGCAGGTGCCAGAGCAGGTCGCCGACGGTGCGCATGCCGAGCTTCTCCTGCAGGGCCTTGGCCTTGCTGGCGTCCTTCTTGCCGCTGCCGAGGACGGTCGCGATCGATGAGTCGAGGGTGATGCCGGTCATGGTGCTCCGAGGCCTCCGGTGGTTCGGTCGCGGGTCATTCGACCGCGAGGAGCAACGGGTAGCGCTCCTGGCCTCCGTCGTACACCACAGCATCCACAATCGGGTACGTCGACTCGACGTACTGCTCGCAGCGTGTCGCGAGGTCACGGCCGTCGCGTCCGGCCACCAGGGTGATCAGCTCGCCACCACCGCCCACCAGTCGATCGATGACGCCGGTGGCGACGTCGTAGAGGTCCTGGCCGACGACTGCGAAGTCGCCCTCGATGACGCCGAGCACGTCTCCGGGCTCGCAGGGCCCGCCCATGGTGATCGCCTGTCGAGCGGCGATCGTCACGCCACCGTGCCGGGCGTGCCGTGCGGTGGCGGTCATGTGGAGGAGGTCCTGGTCGAACGAGCGGCCGGGCTCGTGGACGGCGACCGCAGCCAGTCCCTGGACCTGCGCCTGGGTGGCGATCACCGCGACCCGGACCTCGCCGGACTCCTCGGCAGTGCGGGCCGCGATCTCCGCGACGCGCACGGAGTCGTGGTCGTTGGGGAGCACGATGACCTCGGCCGCACCACAGGCCTCGATCGCCTCCAGGAGCATGCCGGTGCTGGGCCGCTGCCCGGGCCCGCCGGGCACCACCACGGCACCGGCTTCGGTGAACAGCTGCTCGAGTCCGGGGCCGGCTGCGACGGCGACGATCCTGCGGCCGGTGCGGGTCGACGTACGGGCTCCGGCCTCGGCGACCTGCTCGGCGAAGTGGGTGACCCGCACGCGGTGCGGGCGGCCGGCCACGATGCCGGCCTCGATGGCGGCACCGACGTCGTCGACGTGCACATGCACGTTCCACAGCCCCTCGCCGCCGACCACGACCAGGGAGTCGCCCAGTCCGGCCAGGGTGACCTTGAGCGTGCCGACCGCGTCGTCGTCGGCGTCGAGGAGGTACATCACCTCGTAGGACGGACCGTCGGGATGCAGGTCGCCGGTCGGCATCGGGCGCGGGATGTGCGGGGCGCTGCGCGGGGCGGTGATCGGGCGGCGCCCGGTCAGGGTCGTCTCGGCCGCGTCGAGCAGCACGCACAGTCCGCGACCACCGGCGTCGACGACACCGGCGTCGGCGAGGGCCTTCAGCTGCGTGGGGGTGCGGGCCAGGGCCTCGCGGGCGGCCTCTGCGGCGCAGGCGAGCACGTCGGTGGTGCGCGCCTCGGGGTCATCTGCCCTGGCGAGCGCCGCGTCGGACGCGGCACGGGCCACCGTGAGGATCGTGCCCTCGACCGGGGTGCCGACGGCGGCGTAGCTGGCGTCGGTGGACTCGTGCAGGGCCTCGGCGAACACCTTCGCGTACCTGGTCTCCGGGCTGGCCCGGACCAGGCGGGCCGCGATGGCCCGCAGCATCTGCGACAGGATCACGCCGGAGTTGCCCCGCGCACCGAGCAGCGCACCGCGTGAGAAGGCGGCCAGCGCCGGCCCCAGCTCCGCGGCCTCGTTGCCGTCGGTGGCCTGCAGCAATGCCTCCCGGGCGGCCGAGACGGTGAGGAACATGTTGGTTCCGGTGTCGCCGTCCGGGACCGGGTAGACGTTGAGCGCGTCGATCTCCTCGCGAGCGTCACTGAGGGCCGACGTCGCGATGTCGACGAACTTCAGGATCGTGGGCAGGTCGAACCTCTGGTCCTGCATCGTCACCTCCGTCGTCGTCTCCATGTGCTGCGCACAGGCTAGTGTCTGGAACGATTTCCTTCTTCGGGTGCCCATCAGATACTCTTGTTCGGTTGCCCGGGAGCCGACCTGCTCCGGGCCCATCTCGTTCCAACATCGACTTTCCAGGAGTTCACGGTGGCTGCCGTCTGTGACATCTGCGCCAAGAAGCCGGGCTTCGGTAACAACCGGCCCTGGTCGCGCAAGATTACGAAGCGTCGCTTCAACCCGAACATTCAGCGCGTCCGCGCCACCGTCAACGGTGCGCCGAAGCGACTGAACGTCTGCACCGGCTGCCTGAAGGCTGGCAAGGTCTCCCGCTGACCTGAACGCACAGAGCCCCCTGACCGTGAGGTCCGGGGGCTCTTTTGCGTCCCCCGCCCTCTGCGTCCCCGCCCTCGTGCAACGCTCCGTCCATGACACTTCGCACCCCACCAGCAGGGGGCAAAGTGTCAACAGGGGCGCGGAAGTCGCCTGGCAGGACTCAGAAGTGCGTCCAGCCGGTCGGGCCGTCGTACGGCGCACCGTCGACCGTGACCACCGGACCGTCCTCACCGGGCTCCGAGACCGTGCCGATCACCTGCCAGCCCTCGGGTACGACGTCGGCGCTGGCGAACGTGGCCAGCAGTGGGTGGTCGTCGCCGCCGCCCAGGATGAACTGGATCGGGTCGGCACCGAGGGCCGCGCCGACGGCATGCAGGGGCTCCGCGATCTCGAACGACGCCGTGCGGATGTCGATGGCCACCCCTGAGGCCTCGGCGACGTGGGCCGCGTCGGCGAGGAGTCCGTCGGAGACGTCGATCATCGACGTCGCGCCGGCATCGGCGGCCACCTGCCCGGCGGCGTACGGCGGCGCGGGGCGGCGGTAGGCCTCGACCAGGACGCGCGGGGACCGGAAGCCGCGACCGAGGACGGCGAGCCCTCCGGCGGCCCAGCCCTGGCGGCCGCACAGTGCCACCACGTCGCCCGCCTCCGCGCCGGAGCGTACGACGGGGGCGACCGTGCAGGCACCGATCACGGTGACCGAGATGACCAGAACCTCCGAGCGCGTCACGTCGCCGCCGACGACGCTGGCGCCGACCTTGGCGCACTCGTCGGCGAACCCGTGTGCGAAGTCGAGCGCCCACTGGGCGGGCAGGTCTGCGGGTGCCGCGAGGCCGATCGTCAACGAGGTCGCGGTGCCGCCCATGGCGTTGATGTCGGAGAGGTTCTGCGCCGCGGCGCGGGCGCCGACGTCGGCCGCACCGGCCCAGTCCCGACGGAAGTGTCGCCCCTCGACCATCATGTCGGTGGACACCACCACGTGGCCGCTGCGCACCCGCAGGACAGCCGCATCGTCACCCGGGCCGATCAGCACGTGCTCGCCCTGCTCGAAGATTCCGCTGAGGGCGGAGATCAGTCCGAACTCGCCGACGTCGGCGAGTGTGGCATCAGGGGAGAACGGCGTTGCGGGCATGTGCCTCATCCCATCAGGCAAGAATCGCCACCACCTACCGACACGCGGGCCCGAGGCGGTAGGTTGACGTGGCAATGTCCACAACAGACCGAGGAGCTCCCATGGTCGTCCAGGCCTACATCCTGATCCAGACCGATGTCGGCAAGGCCGCTGAGGTTGCCACGTCCATTGCCCAGATCAAGGGCGTCACCCTGGCCGAAGACGTCACGGGTCCCTACGACGTGATCGTGCGCGCCGAGGCCCGCAACGTCGACGAACTCGGCAAGCTGGTCGTCTCCAAGGTGCAGAACCTCGAGGGCATCACCCGCACGCTGACCTGCCCGGTCGTCCACATCTGATCCAGGTGCGACCACGCAGTTCGCGTCGGCGCCCCGTGCCCGCCCGGGCATGGGGCGCTGTCGCGTCTGCTGCACTGCTGCTCGTGTCCGGCTGCTCCGGGGCCGTCGAGATCGACTCACCCGACGTCGACGACGCGACCCGCGCCACGTGCGAGTCGTTCCTCGACGCGCTGCCCGACACGCTCTCCGGTGAGTCCTCGGTCGACGTCGAACCCGACGACGCCCTGGGCCGGGCGTGGGGCGATCCGCCGATCGTGGTGACCTGCGGCGTCGACAAGGCCGAGGGGTTCAACAAGTTCTCCGCGTGCTGGGAGGCCAACGGCGTCGGGTTCTACGCTCCCGACGACCAGCTCACCGACCCCGCCGCCGACATGGTGCTGACCACGATCGGGTTCACCCCGCGCGTGGAGATCCGGGTGCCCGGCGAGCTGCGGCCGCCCGATGCGGTCACCGTCGACGTCGGCACCGCGGTGAAGAAGCACCTCGAGCGCGACGGCCACCCCTGCGTCTGAGGGGCCCGAACGTCAGGGAGTATCCCGACTTTGGGGCCCGAACGTCAGGGAGTATCCCGACTTTGGGGCCCGAACGTCAGGGAGTATCCCGACTGAGGGGCCGGAACGTCAGGGAGTATCAGGCGTGTTCAGCGGAGGCCGAGGTCGCGAGCCAACGCCAACCGGATCAGCCGGTCGACCAGCTCGGGGTAGTCGACGCCGCTGGCCGCCCACATCCGCGGGAACATCGACAGGCTGGTGAAGCCGGGCATCGTCTCGACCTCGTTGAGCACGATCCGGCCGTCGTCGAAGACGAAGAAGTCGACCCGGGCCAGCCCCTCGACGTCGAGGGCCTCGAACGCGCGGACGGCGTACGCCTTGACCCGGTCGGCCAGCTCGGGCTCGAGCTTGGCAGGTACGTCGAGGGCGGTGTTCTCCTCGGGGAGGTACTTCGCCTCGAAGTCATAGAACTGGTGGTGCGGGTCGACCCTGATCTCGGCGAGCTCGCTGGTGAGGTGGGCCTCGTTGCCCTCCCCCTGGAGTACGCCGCACTCGACCTCGCGGGCTCCGATGGCGGCCGCCTCGACGATCACCTTCGGGTCGAAGCGGCGTGCCTCGTCGAGCGCGGCGTCGAGCTGGTCGACGGAGTTGACCCGGCTGATCCCGAAGCTGGAGCCGGCCCGGGCCGGCTTCACGAAGACCGGGAACCCGAGCTCCTCGATGCGGTTGCGGCAGCCGGCCTCGTCACGCGACCAGTCACGCGGCGTGATCACGACGTACGGCAGGACGGGGAGGTCCTGCGCCTCGAAGAGCAGCTTCATGAACGCCTTGTCGGTGCCCACGGCCGACGACAGCACGCCGGCGCCGACGTAGCGGACCCCGGCCATCTCGAGCAGTCCCTGGAGGGTGCCGTCCTGGCCGAACGGCCCGTGCATGACCGGGAAGACCACGTCGACCTCACCGAGCGTCTCCACCCCCGCGATCTCCGAGGAACCGGCCGCACCCGGGCGCATCACGAGTGAGCTGGTCTCGCCGGGGCTCAGCGCAACCTCCTGCTCCCCCACGACCATCGGCAGCTCGCCGGCCTCGCCGAGGGCGAGCGGGTTCGCGTCGGGGTTCTCCAGCACCCAGGTGCCGGTGGTGGTGATGCCGATCGGCACGACGTCGTACTTCTCGCGGTCGATCGCCTTCAGCACGCTGCCGGCCGAGATGCACGAGATCGAGTGCTCGCTGGAGACGCCTCCGAAGACGACGGCGACACGGGGCTTCCTGGTCTGATCAGTCATAAGGCGTCAGACCCTAGCGCTGTACGGCGTCGAGTTCCGCCTTGGTGAGGACGGGTCGCACCTCGAGTTGCACGTCGTCCAGCGGGTTGACGCCCTCGGGGCTGCGGTCGATCGCACACACCACCACCTCGACGACGGCACCGGCCGCACGGAGTGCGTTCGTGGCATCGCGTACGGCGCCACCAGTGGTGATCACGTCCTCGATGATGGTGATCCGACGGCCCTCGACGTCCGGCCCCTCTGCGAGCTTGCAGGTGCCGTACTCCTTGGCCTTCTTGCGCACGAACAGCGCGGGCAGGTTCATCCGCATGCTCAGCGCGGTGACGATCGGGATGCCGCCGAGCTCGAGGCCGCCGAGCAGTTCGGTGCCCTCGGGCACCAGGTCGACCATCTGGTCGGCGACCCGGCCCAGCAGGACCGGGTCCGATTCGAAGAGGTACTTGTCGAAGTACTCGTGGGACACCTGGCCGGAGCGGAGGGTGAACTCCCCGCTCAGTCGGCAGCAGGCATCGATGTCGCGGGCGAGGGTGGTGTCGTTCGTCTCGTCAGTCACGGGCCCCATCATGTCGCACGGCCGAGACCTCCTAATGTGGTGCCCATGCCTGAGAAGCCGTTGCGCCCCGCCACCGTTGCCGTCACCTCCGGTCGCCCGAAGGCCGAGCCGGATGCTCCACTGAACGTCCCGATCACCATGGCGTCGACGTACGTCGCCGGCGGCAACCTCGAGTACGGCCGCTACGGCAACCCGACCTGGACGGCGTTCGAGGATGCCCTCGGTGACCTCGAAGGCGGACGCTGTCTGTCGTTCGCGTCGGGCCTGGCCGCGGTGTCCACGATCTTCGACCTGGTCGGCCAGGGGCAGACCGTCGTGGCCCCGCGTCACTCCTACACGGGCACGATCATGCAGCTCGCCGACCTGGAGTCCCGCGGACGTGTGAGCGCGCGCCTCGTCGACATCACGAACACCGCCGAGGTGGTCGCCGCCTGTGAGGACGCCTCACTGGTGTGGCTCGAGTCGCCGACGAACCCGGCGCTCGAGGTGGCCGACATCCCCGCGATCCGCGCCGCTGCCCACGAGGCCGGCGCCTACGTCGTGGTCGACAACACCTTCGCCACTCCCCTGCTGCAGCGGCCCCTCGAGATGGACGTCGACATCGTGGTCCACTCGGCCACGAAATACATCGCCGGGCACAGCGACGCGTTGATGGGCGCGATCGTCACGCGCGACGCCGAGCTGTTCGACGTACTCAAGAAGCGACGCGACCTGATCGGCGCCGTGCCCGGCACGCTCGAGGCCTACCTGGCGCTGCGCGGCCTGCGCACCCTTCACCTCCGCGTCGAGCGCGCGGAGTCCAACGCGAAGGAGCTGGTACGTCGACTCGAGGAGCACCCGGCGATCGGCGAGGTCCGCTACCCGGGGTTCGGCGGCATCGTCTCGATCGTGTTGGCGCAGGGCGCGATGGCCGCCGACCTGCTGACCCGCAAGACGTCGCTGTGGATCCACGCCACCAGCCTCGGCGGCGTCGAGTCGACCTTCGAGCGCCGGCGTCGCTGGGCCAGCGAGGCCTCCACCATCCCCGACGGGCTCGTGCGGATGTCAGTCGGCATCGAGGACGTCGAGGACCTTTGGGACGACCTGCGCACGTCGCTCGACGACCTGGTGTGACGCTGCTGCGTCAACCGGTACCGCACTGGCCAGACCTCGTCCCCCGGTCTGACCTGCCTGTCGCACTCAGTCGTGCTCGGGCTTGGGGTCGCGGGCGATGAAGCCGTCCATCATGCCGGAGACCGTGAGGCGGCCCGCCACGACCTCGGTGACCGCCTCGGCGAGCGGTGCGTCGACGCCGTTGCGACGGGCCAGGTCGAGGATCGAGGCACACGACTTGGCGCCCTCGGCGACCTGGTTGGTCGTCGCGTAGATCTCCTCCGCGGTCATCCCCTGTCCGAGCTTCTCGCCGAACGTGCGGTTGCGGGACAGCGGTGAGGAACAGGTGGCGACGAGGTCGCCGAGCCCGGCCAGCCCCATCATCGTCATCGGGTTCGCGCCGAGCTTGATGCCCAGGCGGGCCGTCTCGGCCAGCCCACGCGTGATCACCGACGCGGTGGTGTTGTCGCCGAAGCCCAGCCCGACCGCCATGCCGACCCCGAGGCCGACGACGTTCTTGTAGGCGCCACCCAGCTCGCAGCCGACCACGTCGACCGAGGTGTAGGGACGGAACGCCTTCGAGTGCACCAGTGCCTGGATGCGCTGGGCCACGTCGTGGTCCTCGCAAGCCACGACGGAGGCGGCGGGCTCACGGCGGGCGATCTCGCGGGCAAGGTTCGGGCCGCTGACCACGGCGATGCGCTCGGGGCCGGCGTCGGTCACCTCGGCGATCACCTCGCTCATCCGCTTCACGGTGCCGAGCTCGACGCCCTTCATCAGCGAGACCATCACCGCGTTCTTCGGGATGTACGGCGCCCACTCGGTGAGGTTCGCCCGGAGGGTCTGCGACGGCACGGTGAGTACGACGACCTCGGCCCCGGCGAGCGCCTTCTCGGGGTCGGTGGTGGCCTTTATCGTGTGCGGCAGCTCGATGCCGGCCATGTAGTCGGTGTTCTCGTGCTTGTCGTTGATGTTCGCGCACACCTCGTCGCGACGGGCCCACATGGTCACGTCGCTGCCGGCGTCGGCGAGGATCATCGAGAACGCAGTCCCCCACGAACCGGCACTGAAGACTGCCACCTTGCTCATCAGTTGTCCTTGCCCTTCTTCTGCTGCTTGTGGGGGTTGCCGGTCATGCTCACACCGGCCTTGCGCGGATCGAAGCGTTCGGCCGGGGCCGTCTCGCCACGGATGTCTTCGAGCAGCCCGGTGATCGCGGCCATCACCCGGTCGGTGGCGGTCTGCACCGACTGGAGGGAGAGGCGCTCCTTCTCCGGCAGCGCGAGGAGGTCGTCGAGGTCGACGGGGTCACCGGCCTTGACCGTGACGGTCCTGCGCGGGATCACGTGCACCCGGTGACCGTAGGGCGCGAGGACGTCCTGGACTCCCCAGTGCGCCACGGGGATCACGGGGCACCTGGTCTCGAGGGCGATGCGGGCGGCACCGGACTTGCCTGTCATCGGCCAGAGACCGGGGTCACGGGTGATGGTGCCTTCGGGGTAGACGACGACGCACTGCCCCTCACGCACTGCCTGCACGGCGGCGGTGTAGGCACCGACGGCGTCCGCGGTCTGGCGAGCCACCGGGATCTGCCCGGCCGAGTTGAGGAAGGTGCGGAGGAACTTGTTGGAGAAGAGTCCGGCCTTCGCGAGATAGCGGGCCATCCGGCCGTGGTCGTAGAGGAAGTGGCCGGCCATCATCGGGTCGATGTGGGAGACGTGGTTGAGCACCACGACGCAGCCGCCGCTGGCCGGGATCTTCTCTCCGTCGATCCAGACCCGCTTCGACACTGCGAGCAGGGTCGGCTTCATCACGGCCACTGCAAGGCCGAAGGCCCATCCACGGGGTTGGTCGAGATCACGAACGGTCAAGGCGCCTCTTTCATCCTTCGCACGCGACCTTGCCGTGATCGCGCTGCAACGTGCCAGCAGGCTACTCGGTGCCGGCCGCGACTGCCCTCGGGCACGCGGTCGAGAGAAGGGTGGGAGAATCTTCGCGATGTCCAGTCAGCCCTCGTTCGTCGTCCTCGTGCCGGTCAAGCCACCGTCGATCGGCAAGTCGCGCCTGTCCACGATGCCCGATCCGCAACGGATCTCGCTGGCCACTGCGTTCGCGCGCGACACGATCTCGGCCGCGCGCCGGGCGTCTCGGGTCGCCGAGGTCATGGTGGTCACCGATGACCACCGGTTCGCCGCACTCGCCGTCGCCGAGGGCTGCTCCGTCCTGCCCGACGGGGTGCACGGCGACCTCAACGGCACACTCGTGCAGGCCGCCCACGAGTGCGCGCGGCGCTGGCCGGCGTACGGCCTTGCGGCGCTGTGCGGCGACCTGCCCGCACTGCGGCCGGACGACCTCGACGAGGCGCTGGCGCAGGTGCCGGCCGACGGTCCCGCGTTCGTGACCGACGCCCTCGGCACAGGCACCACGATGTACGCCGCCCGCTCGCTCGGCCACTTCGACCCGGACTTCGGCGGGGAGTCCGCGCGACGCCACCGCGAGGCCGACGCCCTGCCCATCGACGGCGAACTGTCGAGCCTGCGACAGGACGTCGACGAGGCGGGCGACCTGGGCCGGGCCATGGTGCTCGGCGTCGGGGACCACACCAACGCCACCCTCTGAACGACGGCGGCGCCGCCTCCCGTTGGCGGGAGACGGCGCCGGATCGAGCAGTCGGCGGATCAGGCCTTCTTGGCGGGAGCCTTCTTCGCSGGYGCCTTCTTCGCAGCAGCCTTGGCSGGAGCCTTCTTGGCGGGCGCCTTCTTGGCMGCGGCCTTGGTCGCCGTCGTCTTCGCCGGAGCAGCAGCCTTGGTGGCCTTCTTCGCCGGCGCCTTCTTCGCGGGCGCCTTCTTGGCTGCGGCCTTGGTGGCTGCACCTGCTGCACTGGCCGCCTTCTTGGCCGGTGCAGTCGCCTTGGCCAGGGTGAGCTTCGGCAGCTTCTTCGCACCGGAGATCACGGCCTTGAGGTCGGCACCCGGGGTGAACTTCGGGATCGCCTTCTTCTTGGCCCGCATCTTCTCGCCGGTGCGCGGGTTCCGCACCGTGCGCGCCTCGCGGATCTTCTTCTCGAACGAGCCGAAGCCCGTGATGGCGACCTTCTCCCCCTTGGCGACCTCACGGGTGATGGTGTCCAGGACGGACTCCAGCGCGTGGGCGGCGGCCTTCCGGTTGCCCTCGTAGCGTGCGGCCAGGGTGTCGATGAGCTGAGTCTTGTTCACTAGCTTCCCTTCCAATGAACCAATCCGGCCGAGCTCCTGCCCGACATCTCCCATGCACGCTAGGCATTCGTGGCTCAACTCACAATGACCACGGCGCGTTTTCGACCGAATTCCTTTACGGGAAATTCGCGGTCCAGACCACCATTTCCCTTGTCCGGTGTGGAATTGGGTTCCGAGGAGAAGTCGTGAAATGCGCGAATCCCTTGCCAGGCAAGGGATTCGCGGTCAATCAGTCAGAAGTAGAGGCTCTCAAAGAGTCGCCGGCTTCCACGCAGGACGATTTGATTCGTATGCCGCGATGTCGACCTCGTTCGACAGCGTGATGCCGATGTCGTCGAGCCCGTTGAGCAGCCGGTAGCGCGTGTAGTCGTCGATGTCGAAGGAATCCTCGATCGCGTCAGGCCCTTCTCCGGCCCTCACGGTGCGGCTCTCGAGGTCGACGGTGACCGTCGCGCCCGGGTGCTCGGCGAGGTGGTCCCAGATCTTCTGCACGACCTTCTCGTCGACCTGCGCCGCCAACAGTCCGGCCTTGCCGGAGTTGCCGCGGAAGATGTCGGCGAAGCGCGAGGAGATGACGGCCCTGAACCCGTAGTTCTGCAGGGCCCACACCGCGTGCTCACGCGACGAGCCGGTGCCGAAGTCGGGTCCGGCGACCAGCACCGACGCCTCGGCGTACTCCGGCTTGTTCAGCACGAAGTCGGGGTCGTTGCGCCAGGCCGCGAAGAGGCCGTCCTCGAAGCCGGTGCGGGTCACCCGCTTCAGGTAGACCGCGGGGATGATCTGGTCGGTGTCGACGTTGCTGCGCTTGAGCGGTACGGCGACACCGGTGTGGGTGGTGAACTTGTCCATGATGCTCAGGCGTCCTTTCCGGCGGTCGCGCTTGCGGAGACCAGGTCGGCGGGGGAAGACAGCGTGCCGCGCACGGCGGTGGCAGCGGCGACGGGGATCGACACGAGGTGCGTGCGACCGCCCTTGCCCTGACGTCCCTCGAAGTTGCGGTTGGACGTCGACGCGCTGCGCTCACCCGGGGTCAACTGGTCGGGGTTCATGCCCAGGCACATGGAGCAACCAGCTCCGCGCCACTCTGCGCCGGCCTCGATGAAGACCTTGTCGAGCCCTTCTTCCTGGGCCTGCAGGCGCACCCGCACCGAGCCGGGCACGACGAGCAGACGGGTGCCGTCGGCGACCTTGTGGCCCTTGATGATCTCGGCGGCGAGGCGGAGGTCCTCGATGCGACCGTTGGTGCACGAGCCGACGAACACGGTGTCGACGTGGACCTCGCGCATCGGCGTACCGGCCTCGAGGCCCATGTACTTGAGGGCGTTCTCGGCGGCGACGCGGTCCTGCTCTTCCTCGAACTCCGCGGGGATCGGGACGTTGCCGCCCAGCGGCACGCCCTGGCCGGGGTTCGTGCCCCACGTGACGAACGGCGTCATCTCGGAGGCGTCGAGCACGATCTCCTTGTCGAACTCCGCGTCGTCGTCGGTGACCAGGGTCTTCCAGTGCGCGACCGCGGCGTCCCAGTCGGCACCCTTGGGGGCCTCGGGCTTGCCCTCGATGTAGTCGAAGGTGGTCTGGTCAGGGGCGATCAGGCCGGCCTTGGCACCCCACTCGATCGACATGTTGCAGACCGTCATGCGGCCCTCCATCGAGAGCTCCTCGATGGCCTGGCCGCGGTATTCGACGATGTAGCCCTGGCCACCACCGGTGCCGGTGTGCGTGATCAGGGTGAGCACCATGTCCTTGGCGGTGACGCCCTCGGGCAGCGAGCCGTTGATGGTCACGGCCATCGTCTTCGGCTTGGCCTGCATCAGCGTCTGGGTGGCCAGCACGTGCTCGACCTCCGACGTACCGATGCCGAACGCGATGGCGCCGAACGCGCCGTGGGTGCTGGTGTGCGAGTCGCCGCACACGATGGTCATGCCGGGCTGGGTCAGTCCGAGCTGCGGGCCGACCACGTGCACGATGCCCTGCTCGATGTCGCCGAGCGGGTGCAGGCGTACGCCGAACTCCTCGGCGTTCTTGCGCAGGGTGTCGACCTGGGTCTTGGAGACCGGGTCGGCGATCGGCTTGTCCCAGTCGATGGTCGGGACGTTGTGGTCCTCGGTGGCCAGGGTCAGGTCGGGGCGACGCACCTTGCGGCCAGCGAGACGGAGACCGTCGAAGGCCTGCGGCGAGGTGACTTCGTGAATGAGGTGGAGGTCGATGAAGAGGAGGTCGGGTTCTCCTTCAGCACTGCGGACGACATGCTCGTCCCACACCTTCTCCGACAGGGTCTTGCCCATGACTTCCCTCCACGACTTTCTCGAGCGACGTTCTTCAGGTCACAGAGACTAGCTCTTGCATCCCATGATCTGAGACGGCAGTATTGCCATATGGACAACTCTAGCGGAGTCGGCGTTCTCGACAAAGCCGCCCTGGTGCTCGCCGCACTGGAGGCCGGCCCGGCCACCCTTGCAGGACTGGTCGCAGGCACGGGGCTGGCACGACCGACGGCACACCGCCTGGCCGTGGCCCTCGAACACCACCGCCTGGTGGCCCGCGACATGCAGGGCCGCTTCGTCCTCGGACCGCGCCTGGCCGAGCTCTCCGCCGCCGCCGGCGAGGACCGCCTGCTCGCCGCCGCCGGTCCGGTCCTGGCCCGCCTGCGTGACATCACCGGCGAGTCCGCACAGCTGTGGCGCCGCCAGGGTGAGCACCGCGTCTGCGTCGCTGCCGCCGAGCGTCCCAGCGGCCTGCGCGACACCATCCCGGTCGGCTCGCAGCTGACCATGCGCGCGGGTTCCGCCGCCCAGGTGCTGCTGGCCTGGGAGGACCCCGAGCGCATGCACCGCGGCCTGCAGAACGCGGCGTACTCCGCCACCGCCCTCTCGGGCATCCGGCGCCGCGGCTGGGCGCAGTCTGTCGGCGAGCGTGAGCAGGGGGTGGCCTCGGTCTCCGCACCGGTGCGCTCCCCCAGCGGCAAGATCATCGCGGCGGTGTCCGTCTCCGGCCCGCTCGAGCGGCTTTCCCGTCAGCCCGGCCGGATGCACGCACCCGCTGTCATTGCCGCCGCCGAGCGGCTCTCCGAGTCACTCCGCCGCGCCGCCGCCGAGTGACCACGAACCGTGCATTCTTGATGCGCGAGCCGTGGATTGTTGCGCTTCGAACCGTGGGTTCTTGATGACTGTGCCGCCACCGCGACACTCGAGCATCACCCTGTAGGCCAGCTCGAGAGTGCCAGCAGACTGGCTCACAACAGGCGGTGGATCTCGTCGGCGAAGGCCGCGTGCACGGCCTCGGACGGATGGAACCCGTCAGAGGCGAACGGCCTCTCGACGTCGAAGGCGGGACCGTTCAGGGGCAGGTGCTGAACGCTCGGGTACGACGACACGATCGACCGTCCGGCGCGGTCGAGTGCCCGTGAACGCAGGCCCATCACCGAACGCAGCGGTCGCGGCAGACGCGTGAACATCGACATGTCCGGCACCCCGAGGAGCACGACCTGGGCGCGCGGCGCCGTACGGCTGAGGGCGTCGAGCAGGGCAGTGAGCTCAGCGCGCCAGCGTCGCGTGGAGTGCAGCCCCTTCGCATCGTTGACACCCACCGACAGCACCACGACGTCGGCGGAGGCGAGCTCCGCCGCACGTGAGTCGACCAGGTCGAGCACACCGCCCGCGGTCAGGCCTGACTGCGCGACCACCGCGCGTCGTACGGCGTGACCGTCCGAGAGCAGGCCGGCCAGCCGACCCGCGAGCGTGGCGGCGTGGTGGGCGATCCCGACACCGGCAGCCACGGAGTCACCGAGCACCACCAGATGCAGCGGTGCACCGGAGAAAGGACCACGGGTGTCCTCGAGACCGTCGGCCTCGGGCAGTCGCTCGATGGTGCGCCGGGCGCTGACGCCCTGCACGGCGACGAGTCCGACCGCACCGGCGACCAGGGACAGGGGCACGAGCAGCAGCCGGACAGCACCCATCAGAAGAGGGCCTCCTGCTCGATGTCGAGCAGCGTCTGCTTGCGCTCCACTCCCCCGGCGTAGCCGGTGAGAGAGCCGTCCGCACCGATCACCCGGTGGCACGGGATGACGATCGGGATCGGGTTGCGCCCGTTGGCCAGACCGACCGCGCGCGATGCCGCGTTCGTGTGGCCCAGGCGATGCGCGATCTGACCGTACGACGCGGTCTCTCCGTGCGGGATCAGCTGGAGCTCCTTCCAGACCCGCTGCTGGAACTCGGTGCCGTGCGGGGCCAGGGGAAGGTCGAAGTCGGTCAGGTCGCGAGCGAAGTACGCCGCCAGCTGCCGGACCGTCTCGACGAGCACCGGGTGGTCGTCATCGCGGGCACCGAGAGGTCGCCCGTCACTGGGCTGGCGGAACGGCGAGAACTCGATCGCCGACACCGCGCCCTCGCGTTCGATGATGCGCAGCTCGCCCACGGGCGAATCCATCAGGGTCCACATGTCAGTTCATCTCCTCTGGGTGGGCGAGCGAACGCCACAGGTACATCAGTGCATAGGAGCGCCACGGGCGCCATGGTTCCGCGATGCCGTCGGCGTCCTTCGGGTCGGCGCCGAGGCCGGCCAGCGCATGGCGCACGGCCACGTCGGTAGGCAGGAACACGTCGGGATCGCCCAACGCCCGCATCGCTATGTAGTCGGCCGTCCACGGCCCGATGCCGGGCACGGCCAGGAGCCCACGGCGTACGTCGGCGCGGTCGGCCCGGCGGTCGAGGCTCACCCGGCCGTCGGCCAGGGAAGCGCACAGTTCGGTGAGCGCTCGACCCCGGGCGCGGGGCATCGGCAGGTCCTCGGGATCGAGCGCCGCCAACGCAGTGGCCGTCGGGAACAGGGTCGTGAGTCCGTCGGACCCCAGCTCGTCGGGCAGCGGCACACCGTGGGCCGCGGCCAGTCGGCCGGCCACGGTTCGGGCCCCGGCGACACTCACCTGCTGGCCCAGGACCGCGCGGACGGCGATCTCGTCGCCGTCGACGTGACCGGGCACCCGGAGTCCGGGCAACGCGCGGACCAGGGCACCGACCAGCGGGTCCTCGACCAGTTGGTCAGCGACCGCCATCGGGTCGCAGTCGGCGTCGAGCAGCCGGCGGACGCGCTCGACGGCAGCTGACGTGTCGCGCAGGTCGGCCAACCGGAACGTCGCCGACACCAGCGCGATGCCTCCCTCGTCGACGGCGTCGTCGAGCTCGAGGTGCACGGTGCCGGGTCCGTAGGGCAACGCCAGCGCCCGGGCATACCACCCGTCGCCGACCGCCTCGACGCCCGGAATCGCTCGCAGGGCAAGGAAGTCGAGCAACGCGCGTCCCGCGAACGGCGTCCGCACGGCCAACCGCATCGACAGCTGTCCGGCCGCTCCGCGGGAGGGCGTACGACGACCGCGCAGGTCGGTCGGCGACGACGCATAGACCTCGCGGATCGTGTCGTTGAACTGGCGGATGCTGGAGAACCCGGCGGCGAACGCGACGTCCGCGAACGTCATCGTCGTCGTCTCGACGAGGATCCGCGCGGTCTGCGCGCGGCGGGCCCTGGCGAGGGCGAGGGGGCCGGCACCGAGCTCGGCGTTGAGGATGCGGGTCAGGTGTCGCGAGGTGTATCCCAGCGACGTGGCGAGCCCCTCGACGCCGTCGCGGTCGACCACGCCGTCGGCGATGAGACGCATCGCGCGACCGGCCACGTCGGCGGCGACATCCCAGTCAGGACTGCCCGGAGTGGCATCGGGAAGGCAGCGCTTGCAGGCCCGGAAGCCCGCCGACTGTGCAGCGGCGGCGGTCGGGAAGAACGAGACGTTCTTCGAGGCCGGGGTGCGCGCCGGGCACGAGGGGCGGCAGTAGATGCCGGTCGTGTGCACCGCCGTGTAGAACACCCCGTCGAAGCGGCGGTCCTTGCTCTTCACGGCCCGGTAGCAGGCCTCGGTGTCGGTGAACATGGCTCCATCCTGCCGCACCCACGAAGCCCGTTCTAGCGGAAATCAGACACGGCCATCGGGAGCGAGCTCGCGACGGTTCGATCAGAACTCGCGACGGGTCGATCAGAACTCACGACAGGTCGATGTGTGAACGGAGCTCGGCCCGTGTGTGGATGCCGAGCTTCATGTAGACGTGCCGCAGGTGGTACTCCACGGTCTTCGGGCTGAGGAACAACGCCGCCGCCGCTTCACGGGTGGTGCGGCCGGCGCCGAGCAGACCGGCGATCTGCAGCTCCTGCGGGGTGAGCAGGTCGATGCTCCGGTCTCCGCGACGATGTGGCTGCTCCCCCGTGGCCTCGAGCTCGGCCGCTGCCTGCTCGGCCCACGGGCCGGCACCCAGTTCCTCGAACGTCGCCAGCGCCTCCCGAAGGACCGGCCGCGCGGCCACCCTGCGCCGGGACCGGCGGTGCCAGGACCCCACCGCCAGTTGGGTCCTGGCTCGCTCGAAGAGGTCGGGGCTGCCGTCGTGCAGGGACAGCGCCGCGTCGAAGTGTGCTGACGCCCCGCCCCCTACCAGCAGCGCCAAGGTGCGCTCCGCACGCGCGATCGCCCACGGTTGCCCCTTCGCCAGCGCCCGGGACCGATACACGGCGGCGATCTCCCCGGCCTCGGCCGCCCGACCGAGCCGAACCAGCGCTTCGGCCCGTTCTGGTCCCGGGGACAGGTCGACGTCAAGCAAGCCGATCCGCGACAACAGGGACTCGAGCGCCTCGAAGTGGCCGAGCGCCTCGTGGGCGCGCCCGGCCCCGAGGGCGAGGTCTCCCAGCGCGGACAACGCCCAGGCACGCGCCAACGCAATGCCGTGTCCATCGGCCAGTGTGCTGGCCTCGTCGGCGTCGCGACGGCAGTCGTCCGCCTGCCCCATCCGGCCGACAGCCAGGCGCGACCGGCCAGCGACATCGCCAGGTCGGTGGTCTGCCCCGACTCACGGGCCAGCACCACCGCCTCGTGGTAGACCGCCAGGGCACTCGACCACCGGTCGGTGGTGGCGTGGTCGCGGGCCACGTGGAAGAGCAGGGTGGGCAGCGTCCCCAACGCACACCTGTCGCGCAGCTCCTGCACGACGTGGTCGACCAGGTCCCGTCCGGTGCTCGACTCACGCAGGAACAAGGAGCCCAACACCATCCACCCGGGGCGACGCAGGTCGTCGCTCCACCAGGTGCCCTGCTCCAGCTCCTCGACCGCCGAGCGGATCAGCTCGATGCCCGGCTCACCGGCGAGCACCCGCGCCATGCCGATCGTCATCCGACCACGCACTTCGACGTACGTCGACGTCACCGAGTCCAGGAGCGCCTCGAGCCGGGTGGCTGCGGCAAGTCCCTCCGCGGTCGCGCCCAAAAGGAAGCACGCGTTGATCTGGTCGGCAGCCAGCATCGCGGCCGCATCGGGGTCGGTGACGGCGAGGGCGAGGCTGGCCCGACGCAGGAGCGTCCCGGCCAGATCGAGCGAGCCGGCCCGCATCTCCAGGTTGCCGCGCACACCGTCCACCGCGGCACCCAGCTCCGAGCCCGGAGCCACCTCGGAGGCGTGCTCGAGCAGGGTCTCTGCCCGAGCCAACTGCCCGGCCAGCCACGCCGCCTCCCCCGCAAGGAGCAGTCGCTGAGCCGTCGCCCGCACGCTCCCGCTCAGTGCCGCTGCCCGCTCGTACGCCGTGGCCGCGACCGAGTGGGCGCCCCGGCCGGCCGCCCGGCTGCCCACCTCGGCCAGCAGGCCACCGACGTGTTCGTCGACGCCGATCACGGTCTCGCTGAGATGCCAGGCCCTCCGGTCGGGGTCCGACTGGGGCTGGGAGTGCGCGACAGCCAGATGGGCACTCCTCCGCTCTGCCGGCGAGGCGGCCCCATAGGCACTGGAGCGCACGAGCGGATGGCGGAACGTGATGCCGCCGGACGAGAGGGCGACGAGTCCGACCTCCTCCGCGGCGGTCAGGTCACCGATGCTCGTGCCCAGCTCAGTGAGCGCACGACCGACCACGGCGGCGTCAGCTTCGGCGATCGAGGCGATCAGGAGCGCCGTCCTCGTGCGCGCGGGCAGGGCGAGGACCCGCCGTCCGAACTCACCCAGCAGCCGGTCCGGCACGGTCAGGGGCGTGGTCGGCGCCAACCGGTCGATCGCATCGACCTCCTCCGCCAGCTCCACGACGGCGAGCGGGTTCCCCGCGGTAGCCCGGTGCACCCGGGCGACGGTGTCGGGTGCCACGGGAGCGTTCGCGGAGTCGGCGAGCAGCCGCGCCACGGACTCGGGCGGCAGCCCTTCGAGCTCCAGGCGTGGAAGGTCGGAGTCGAAGACCGGTGTGCCCGTGGTGGGTCGCGTCGCCACCACGACCGCGATCGGGTCGGCCATCAGTCGGCGGCTGGCGAAGACGAGGGCCTCCGCCGAGGGATGGTCGAAGAAGTGGGCGTCGTCGACGAGCAGGAGCAGGGGCTCCTCCTCCGCACAACGGCTGAGCAGTCCCAGGGTGGCTGCACCGACCGCGAACCTGTCCCCCGCCGTACCCTCGCGCAGCGCCAACGCCACCTCCAGGGCCGTGGCCTGGGGACCCGGCAGGGCCGGGAGCAGGTCGAGCAACGGCAGCAGGAGCTGGTGCAGTCCCGCGAACGCGAGACCGCTCTCCGACTCCACCCCGTCAGCCTTCAGGATGCGCACCGACTCGGCCTTGTCGGCCAGGTTGCGCAGCAGCGTCGACTTGCCGATCCCCGGCTCGCCCGTCACGACGAGCACGCCGCTCTGCTGGATCCGGGCGCCGCCGACCAGCCTGTCCAGGGCCAGGATCTCGGCGTCGCGCCCGACCAGCATCTTCTGATCGTACGGACACCAACGCTAGCGAGTGATTCCAAGGGGTGCCGGATCAGCGAGCGGTCCATCCGCGCCCGATCCGGCAAGGCGGACGAGCGAAGGCGGGACGGAGTCCCGTCGAGTCGAGGACAACGCCGCCGGTCGGGATGCGGGGCATCGCGCGCCCGGCACTTCCCCTTGGAATCACTCGCTAGGTGGGTCACCGGATTCGGAGCGGCCACGTCCGGCGTCACTGTGGGCAGCACATCCACCACCGGAGGAGCACCGACATGAGCACCATCGACCAGACCCCCGCCAGCACCGCCGTCGACCCCGACAAGCTGATGGCCTTCGTCTTCCGCGCCGTCGAGGAGGTGGGCGCCGGCCTCAACGGCGCCCTCGTCGTGATGGGCGACCAGCTCGGCTACTACCGGAGCCTCGCCGATCACGGGCCGACCACCGCGGCCGAGCTGGCCGAGCGCACCGGGACGGAGCCGCACTACACCCGCGAGTGGCTCAACTGCCAGGCCGCCGGCGCCTACGTCACCTACGACCCCGACACCGGGCGCTACACGCTCCCGCCCGAGCAGGCGGTGGCGATGACCGACAGTGAGAGTCCGGCGTACCTCCCGGGGCTGTTCCAGACCGCGCACGGCTCGATCCGCGACGCGCACCTGATCGTCGAGGCCGCGCGCAACGGCGACGGCTTCGGCTGGGGCGAGCACAACGGCGACGTGCACGTCGGGTGCGAGCGGTTCTTCCGCCCGGGGTACGTCGCCAACCTCGTCGGCGCCTGGTTGCCCGCACTCGAGGGCGTCGTACCGCGTCTGGAGGCCGGAGCGACCGTCGCCGACATCGGTTGCGGGCACGGCGCCTCGACGATCCTGATGGCCCAGGCGTTCCCCAGGTCGAGCTTCGTCGGCTCCGACTACCACGCCGGGTCGATCGAGACCGCCCGCTCGCGGGCCGAGGACGCCGGTGTCGGCGACCGGGTCTCGTTCGTCACCGACGACGCGCGGGCCGTGGACGGCGGCTTCGACCTCGTCACCACGTTCGACTGCCTGCACGACATGGGTGACCCGGTCGGCGCCGCCCGCAACATCCGGCGCACCATCAAGGACGACGGCACCTGGATGATCGTCGAACCGGCCGCCGGCGACCACGTCGAGGACAACCTCAACCCGGTCGGCCGCGCCTACTACGGCTTCTCGACCCTGCTGTGCACGCCGTCGTCGCTGGCCCAGGACGTCGGTCTCGGACTCGGTGCCCAGGCCGGCCCGGCCCGGATCAGGGACGTCGTGACCACCGCCGGGTTCACGCAGTTCCGGGTGGCTGCCGAGACGCCGTTCAACAAGGTGTACGAGGTGCGGCCCTGATGGGTCTGGCAGGCCCGCTCGTGCGGGAGCACGATGGGGAGATGGTGCAGGAGCAGCGCCGTGCCCGGTCACCCGACCGGACCGGGACCGCGGTGAGGGACTGGGTGTCCCTCGCCTGGGAGGTGTACGGCGACGGGCCGGTCACGGTGCTGCTGATGCCCACCTGGTCGATCATCCCGTCGAGGTTCTGGAAACTGCAGATCCCATACCTGGCGCGGCATTTCCGGGTGGTCACCTTCGACGGTCGCGGGAGCGGGCGCTCCGGGCGGCCGTCGGGCGCGGCGGCGTACGCGAACCTCGACTACGCCGCCGACACGGTCGCGGTGATGGACGCCACCGACACGGACTCCGCCGTGCTGGTCGCCCTGTCCTGTGCCGTGACCTGGTCGGTGCACGTGGCGGCCGACCATCCCGAGCGGGTCCGGGGCCTGTTCGCGATCGCCCCGTCGTGCGGGTTGGCGGTGGCCGACCCCGCCCGCGAACGGTTCGCCTGGGACCAGCGGCACGACACGACCGACGGGTGGGCGGCGTACAACAAGCACAACTGGCTGGAGGGCGACTACGACGGCTTCCGCCGGTTCTTCTTCGAGCAGATGTTCTCGGAGCCGCATTCCACCAAGCAGATCGAGGACTGCCTGCTGTGGTCCGCCGACATCACCGCACAGACCCTCTGCGACACGACCGCCGGTCGCCTGGGGCTGGAGGGTGCCGTCAACGAGCCGCTGGAGCCGGTCTGCGCCCGGGTCACCTGTCCGGTCGCCGTGGTGCACGGCGACCGCGACCGGATCCGGCCGTGGGGTGTCGGGAAGCGGCTGGCCGAGCTGACGGGTGGCTCGTTCACCCTTCTGGAAGGCGTGGGCCACGGTCCGCCGGGCCGGCAGCCCGTGCTGGTCAACACGATGGTCCGCGCGTTCGTCGAAGGGCTCGGCCGTCCGCCTGTACGACGTACGTGGCAGCGCGCGCTCGACCGGCCGCGCCGGGTGCTCTACCTGAGCTCGCCGATCGGGCTCGGTCACGCCCGGCGCGACGTCGCCATCGCCGAGGAGCTCCGCCGATGCTGCCCCGGCCTGCAGGTCGACTGGCTGGCCCAGCATCCCGTCACGACGGTTCTCGAGGCCGCCGGCGAACGCATCCACCCGGCCTCGCAGTGGCTGCTCAACGAGTCGACCCACATCGAGGAGGAGGCCAGCGAGCACGACCTCCATGCCTTCCGCACCATCCGCCGGATGGACGAGATCCTGGTCAACAACTTCATGGTCTTCGACGACGTCGTGGGTGAGGAGCACTACGACCTCGTGGTCGGCGACGAGGCGTGGGACGTCGACCACTTCCTCCACGAGAACCCTGAGCGCAAGCGGTTCGCCTACGCCTGGATGACGGACTTCGTGGGGTGGTTGCCGATGCCGGACGGTGGTGAGGAGGAGGCCCGCCTGACCAGCGACCACAACGCGGAGATGATCGAGCAGCGGGCCAGGTTCCGTCAGCTGCGCGACCGGTCGGTGTTCGTCGGCAACCCCTCCGACATCGTCGACGGTGCGTTCGGTCCGGGCCTGCCGGGGATCCGTGAGTGGACCGAGCAGAACTTCGACTTCGCGGGCTACGTGACGGGATTCGAGGCACCGACCCGGCCGGAGACCGAGCGGCTGAGGCGATCGCTGGGCTACCGGCCGGAGCACAAGCTGTGCGTGGTGACGGTCGGCGGCTCCGGCGTCGGTGGACCCTTGCTGCAACGGGTCCTCGACGCGGCGCCACTGGCCCGGCGGCTGCTGCCCGAGCTGCGGTTCCTCGTGGTCTGCGGGCCGCGGATCGACCCCGCCTCGCTCCCCCGCCGCACCGGAGTACGGGTTCGCGGCTACCTGCCGCGACTCCACGACCACCTGGCCGCCGCCGACGTCGCCGTGGTCCAGGGCGGCCTGACCACGTGCATGGAGCTGGCCTCGGCCCGGACCCCGTTCCTCTACGTCCCGCTGGAGCACCACTTCGAGCAGAACTTCCACGTCCGGCACCGCCTGGAGAGGTACGGCGCGGGCCGGCACCTGTCGTACGGCGAGGCGTCCGATCCGGGCTTCCTGGCAGAGGCGATCGTCAAGGAGCTGATGGTCGAGCAGCACGTGCTGCCGGTGGAGTCCGACGGTGCCGCGCGGGCCGCCGCAATGCTCGCCGAGCTCCTCTGACCGACCTGTCGCCACTTCTCGTTGACCTGTCGCCAGTTCTCGTTGACCCGTCGTGAATTCGAGAACTCACGACGGGTCRACCCGAACTCACGACGGGTCGACCCGAACTGGCGACGGGTCAACGGGGGTGGTAGCGACGTTCTGGGCGGCCGGCACCGCCGTACCTCAGCCGCACGTCGAGCTGGCCGGTGAGCGCGAAGTACTCCAGGTAGCGGCGTGCGGAGACCCGCGAGATGCCGACTGCCTCGGCGCACTCCGCGGCCGAGAGGTCGCCGCGCTCGCGCAGCGCGGAGAGCACGCTGTCGGCGGTCTCCGGGCTGAGGCCCTTGGGCAAGGCCGAGGACCGGGCGGAGGCCACCGGGGAGAACACCGCGTCGATGTCCTCCTGGTCGGCGGCGGTGTCGTCGGTCAACGCCCGCTGGGCCGAACGGAAGGCCTCGAGTCGCACCCGCAGGTCGTCGTACCCGAACGGCTTGACCAGGTAGTGCGCGGCGCCGTTGGCCGCGGCCGCGCGCACCGTGTCGGCCTCCCGTGCGGCGGTCACCATCACGACGCCGACGTCGTTGCCGCCACCGCGCAGCGTGCGCAGCACGTCGATGCCGGTCATGTCGGGCAGGTGCACGTCGAGCAGCACCAGCTCGGGGGCGAGCCGCTCGATCTCGGCCAGCGCGGAGGCACCGGTCGCGGCGACCCCGACCACCTGGAAGCCGTCGGTGCGCTCCACGAACTTCGTGTGGATCGAGGCGACCATGAAGTCGTCGTCGACGATCAGCACCGTCACGTCGGCGTCACTCATGCCAAGTCCCTCATGTTCTGGCTTCCAGCGGCAGTCGGGCGGTGAAGACCGCGCCCTCGTCATTGTGCACCGAGACCATGCCGCCGCGTCTCTCGCACACCACCTGCACGAGGGCGAGCCCGACCCCCCGACCGCTCGCGTCGCTGGGTTTCGTGGAGTAGCCGCGGCGGAAGATCTCGGTCGTGTCGGTGACGCCGGGGCCGGTGTCGGCGACCTGCACGAGCACCACGGCGTCGTCGAGCAGGACGTGTACGTCGACCCGCCGACCGCCCGACGCGACCGTGGCGTCGACGGCGTTGTCGACGAGGTTGCCCAGCACCGTGCCGACATCGGCGGAGAGGTCGGGGTCAAGGCGCGGCAGCGACGAGTCGCCGGCCAGCACCATCGTCACACCACGCTCGGCGGCGAGGCTGGACTTCGCGATCAGCAGTGCGGCCACCGCCGGGTCGTCGACCCGCTTGGTCACGAACTCGCTGATCTCCGCGCGCTTGCGGGTGAGGTTGCCGATCAGCGCCGACACCTCGGCGTACTCCTCGAGCTGGACCAGCCCGGAGATCGTGTGCAGCTGGTTGTTGAACTCGTGGGTCTGGGCGCGCAGGGTCTCGGTGATCGACTCGCGGGCGCTCAGCTCGCTCTGCATGGCCAGCAGCTCGGTGCGGTCGCGCAGTGTGGTCACCGTGCCGACCTGGCGCCCCTGCTCCATCACGCGGTTGCGGTTGAGCACGATCACGCGACCGCCCACGACCAGCACCTGGTCGTGCACGTCGTCGGTGCCCTCGAGGGCCGCCCGCACGTGCTCGTCGAGCGACAGGTCCGCCACCCGTGTGCCCTCGTCGGCCCGGTCGATGCCGAGCAGCTCGCGGGCACTGTCACTGAGCACCGTCATCGTGCCGTCGGGTGCCACCACGACCACGCCCTCGCGGATCGAGTGCAGCACCGCCTCGCGCTGGTCGGCGAGCGCGGCGATCTCGACCGGCTCCAGGCCACGGGTGCGCCGCTTGATCAGGCGGGAGAGCAACCACGCACCCAGAAGCCCGACGGCCAGGCCGATGCCCAGGAAGCGCGCCAGGTCGGGCAGCCAGCGGTCGACCCGGTCGGCCAGCGTGGGGTAGGGCTCGGAGACCATCACGATGCCGACGACCCGGGGCGGCTCGTTCTGCGCCCGCGGCGGCACGAACACGACCGGCACCTGGGCGGCGAACGCGCGCTTGCCGTCGACGGTCACGTCGCCGGTCCACATGCGCATCTCCTGTACGTCGGAGTGGTCGAGGTCGAGCTGCCGTCCGACGTCGTCGGGGTCGACCGACATCACGATCGTGCCGTCCGGGCTGGCGAGTGCGACGTACGTCGCGGCGTTGCGCGACTGCGTGGTGGCGACGTAGCCGGCCAGCGACTCGAAGATGTCGCCACTGGTCAGGCTGCTGCGGATCGGCTCCAGGTTGGCCAGCTGCTGGGCCGACGCGCGCAGCGTCGTACCCCGGTCGTCACGGAACTCCGAGTCGCTCTGCCGGGTCAGCACGACGGCCGCGAAGGCCAGCACGACGAGCAGCACCATCAGCTGGAGGGCGAGGAACTGGCCGGCCAGGCTCAGCCGGATGCGTCCGCGTCGGACTGGTGACCACAAGTTCCACAACCTCCTTTGGTTCCGCAAGGGTGACGCCCGCCACATCATTCACCACTATCGGGTTGTCCCATTCTCTCGCCCATCGAAGGAGCTGTGATGTCGTCCCGCTCCACGACAACCCGCTGCGTGGCCGGCCTCGTGCTGGCCATGGTCGGCATGTTCGCCACCGGGTGTGGGGTCACCCGCGGTGACCCCTCCAAGGACATGACCATGCTGATCCCCAACGCCCCCGGCGGCGGCTACGACCAGACCGGCCGTGCCGCGGTCGCCGTGATGGAGGCCCAGGACATCACCGGTGGCACCTTCGAGGTGCACAACATCATCGGCGCCGGCGGCACCGTCGCCTTCTCCCAGCTGATGCGCTCCGACGACGACCACACCATGTTGACCGTCGGGCTCGGCGTGGTCGGGTCGGCGTACTCCTTCGGCCTCGACGACAAGCTGCAGGACGCCACGCCCCTGGCCCAGCTGATCGAGGACCAGGAGGGAGTCCTGGTGCCGGCCTCATCGCCGTACAAGACGATCGACGACTTCCTCGAAGACTGGAAGAAGCACCCCGACAGCATCGCGGTCGGCGGCGGCTCCTCCCCCGGCGGCCCGGACCACCTCTTCCCGATGCAGCTGGCCGAAGCGGTCGGCATCGAGCCGCGGGACGTGCGCTACGTCCCCTACGACGGCGGTGGGCCGCTGACCAGTGCCCTGCTCGGAAAGAAGATCAAGGTCGGCTTCTCCGGCCTCGGCGAGTTCGAGGGGCAGATCGAGGAGGGCGAGCTGCGGGTCCTGGCCGTCTCCGGCGAGGAGCGGCTGGACGGCGAGCTGTTCAGCAAGTTCCCCACCCTCAAGGAGTCAGGCGTCGACCTGGTCTTCACCAACTGGCGCGGAGTGCTGGCGCCGCCCGGCATCTCGGACAAGCGTCGCGACGAGATGATCGCCTACCTCGAGGAGATGCATGACAGCCCCGAGTGGCAGAAGGCGCTCAAGGACAACAAGTGGATCGACGAGTTCAAGACCGGTGACGAGTTCGAGACCTTCCTCGAGGAGCAGAACACCCGTGTCGACGACACCATGAAGGAGTTGGGACTGTGAGCACGCAGACAGTCGACCCGGCCGCACCGGCGGCCACGTCACAGGACCGGGCGCAGTACGGCGTCGCCGCCCTGCTGTTCGCGATCGGCGCCTACACGCTCTACGACGCGACCACGCTGACGGTCGGGTTCGCCGACCCGGTCGGGCCGAAGATGTTCCCCTACGCCATCGGCGGCGCGATGGTCGTGCTGTCGCTGCTGCTGGTCGTCGCGACCGCCCGCGGCGACAAGCCCGAGGCCGAGGGCGGTGAGGACGTCGACCTGACGCATCCCGCCGACTGGCTGACGGTCGCGAAGCTGATCGGCGTCCTGCTGATCACCATCGCCACGGTGAACTGGCTCAGCTGGGCCATCTCGGGCGCCTTCCTCTTCGCCGGCGCCGCCTGGTCGCTGGGCAGCCGCACCCTGATCCGCGACATCCTCGTCGGGATCGTGATGTCGGTCGGCAGCTGGTACGGCTTCTACGTCGGGCTGGGCATCCCGCTCACCCCCGGCATCCTGGACGGGATCCTCTGATGGACAACCTCGGACTGCTCGCGGACGGCCTCGGCGCCGCCCTCACCCCTGAGAACCTCATGTACGCCGCCATCGGCGTTCTGCTCGGCACCTTCGTCGGCGTGCTCCCCGGCATCGGCCCGGCCATGGCCGTCGCCCTGCTGCTGCCCGTCACGTTCGGCCTCGAGCCCACGCAGGCGTTCATCATGTTCGCCGGCATCTACTACGGCGGCATGTACGGCGGCTCGACGACCTCGATCCTGCTGAACACACCGGGTGAGTCCTCATCGGTGATGACGGCGATCGAGGGCAACAAGATGGCCAAGAAGGGCCGGGCCGCCCAGGCCCTGGCCACCGCGGCCATCGGCTCCTTCATCGCCGGCACGATCGGCACCCTGCTGGTCGTGTTCTTCGCCCCGATCCTGGCCGACGTCGCGGTGACCATCGGCGCCCCGTCGTTCTTCGCGATCATCGTCTTCGCGATGGTGCTGGTGACCAGCCTGCTCGGCGACGCCCGGCTGCGCGGCTTCATCTCGCTCTTCCTCGGCCTCACGTTCGGGCTGGTCGGCATGGACCTCAACACCGGGCAGCCGCGACTCACGTTCGGTCGCCCCGAGCTCGGTGACCGCCTCGACATCGTCATCGTCGCGGTGGGCATCTTCGCCCTCGGCGAGGCACTCTGGGTCGCTGCGCACCTGCGCCGCAAGCCGCTGGAGATCATCCCCGTCGGCCAGCCGTGGATGGGCAAGGACGACTGGGGTCGCTCCTGGAAGCCGTGGCTGCGCGGCACCGCGATCGGCTTCCCGTTCGGCGCCATCCCGGCCGGTGGCGCGGAGACGCCGACCTTCCTCTCCTACATCCTCGAGCGGAAGCTGGCCCGGAAGAAGGACGAGTTCGGCCACGGCGCGATCGAAGGCGTTGCCGGTCCGGAGGCGGCCAACAACGCCTCTGCCGCCGGCACGTTCGTCCCGCTCCTGGCGATGGGCATCCCGGTCACGGCCACCTCGGCGGTGATGCTCGCGGCGCTGACGTCGTACGGCATCCAGCCCGGGCCGCAACTGATGACCGACCAGGCCGACCTGGTCTGGACGCTGCTGGCCAGCCTCCTGATCGGCAACGCCCTGCTGCTGGTGCTGAACCTGCCGCTGGCTCCCCTGTGGGCCAAGCTGCTGGCGATCCCCCGCCCGTACCTCTACTCGGGGATCCTGTTCTTCGCCTCGCTCGGTGCGTACGCCGCCAGCCAGCGCGCGTTCGACATCTTCCTGCTGCTGGTCTTCGGGATGGTCGGCTTCATGATGCGGCGCTTCGCCTTCCCGGTGCTGCCGCTGATCATCGGTGTCATCCTCGGGCCGCTGATGGAGACCCGGTTCCGCGAGGCGCTGGCCATCTCCGGTGGCGACCTCTCGGCGCTGTGGAGCGAGAACCTGGCGATCGTGCTCTACGTGCTGGCCGCCCTGGTGATCATCGTGCCGATGGTGACGAAGCGCCGGCGTCCCGCCTCCGGCGACGACGTCACGGGCGGACCGGGAGGCAGGTCCGACGACGGATCGGACGCTGTTGACGCAACTGACGAGGAGAAGGAGCTGGTGCAGCGATGAGCACGACGATCGTGGTCGGCTGGACGCCCGACGAGTACGGCGAGGTGGCGGTGGAGCGGGCGCTCGACGAGGCCAGGCTCCGCGACGCAGACCTCGTGCTGGTCAACGGCAGCCGGGGAGACGCCTATGTCGACGAGCACTTCGCGACCGCCAAGCAGCTGGCCGAGCTCGAGCAGCGGCTGGCCGGGGCGGGCGTGGTTCACGAGGTGCGCCAGAAGGTCGGCACCGACGTCGCCGAGGCGATCCTGGCCGTCGTCGACGAGACCAGGGCCGACCTGGTGGTGCTCGGGATCAAGCGACGCAGCCCGGTCGGCAAGCTGCTGATGGGCAGTGTCGCGCAGAAGGTGCTGCTGGGTGCCGAGTGCGCCGTACTCACGGTGAAGCCGCCGCGCTGAGCCTTCGCCTGTGACCGGTCGGCGACCCGGATCGTGCTCCTGCATGATCCGGGTCGCCGTTTCTCAATTTCCGGTGTCGCAGCTCGACACCTGCACGATCGCGGTCGTTCGGGCCGTCTGCAGCGCCTTCCCGGGGACCCGTCGCTGTGCCAGTCTTCGGTCATGGTGGACAACCCGATCGAGCTGCTGACCAAGTCGCAGCGCGCCGCGCTCAAGATGACGTCGGCGACCTTCAACGCCCTGCTCGACGCCGGCCGCAGCGGCGCCGCCGCACCGGAGCTCGTGCTCACCCAGGTCACCGACCTGCTCGGCGCCGTCGGCGACCTGGCCGGTGCCACGGCCCAACCGCTGCAGGACTTCGTGACACGCCAGCGCGAGCTCGCCGACACGATGGCCGGACTGGCGAAGCTGCACGCCGACATGGCCGAGCTCGTGGCCGCCGTGGCGCAACGGCATGCCGACGTGGTCGAGGCGATGGAGCGGCTCAGCGCACCCGTGCTCGGGCTGGCCGGCGCCACGTCGACGGCGACGGCGACGCCGAAGGCCGACTAGGGCGGTCCTCCGGACGTCCTGCACATCGGCCACTCCGAGGACCACCACGCAGGACGTTGCTCGCCGGCGGCCTCGAGGTGTTCCCTCGCCACGAGGGGTGGCGACCTTCGACCCTGCTCAGAGGCCGGCGCGATTGGCTGGAGGAAGCTGAGGGAACGGAGGCTGGTCGATGCCGAGCGCTCCTGTGCACGCCGTCGGCCGCGCCTGCAGGAACACACCGACGCGATGAGTCTTCTTCTTCAGGGCGTGCTTCATGGCGCTGGCATGCCCTCCCGGCCTGTAGGCAAAGTCCTGGGCGAGTTCGTAGGTCTTCCACAGGCTGATCGAGGTGTGTTCGAACGGAAGCTGCGCAGAGATGTCGACGCTGCCGCGATGTCCGGGGTGGTGGGCGGCACGGCTGGCCGCGTGCACGTTGTTCCGCACGAACGTGATCAGTTCGCCGCGCCGCAGTATGCCGTGGACGATGGCGACCATCGGCTCATCCTTCTCCAGTGGCTGCGCACCGTCGGCTCGGGGCTCCCATCCGTGCCAGTTGTCGCGCTCGGACTCGGAGTCGATCCTCACCCGCACGATTTCACCGTCGAGGCTGAACCGGTCCGGGCCGTCGATGGCGCGCCGGAGCGGGCCGGCAAAGGCAGCCTCGGCCGCCTCGGGCGACTCCCAGGCGGCGACGAGCGCGCATCCGCCCGGCAGCAGCCCGGGCGGAACCGTGTGGGTCGCGTTGTTGGAGTAGTTCACGCTCGCCCCGCGCAGTCCCTCGATGCCACCGTCCAGAACTCGCCTGAGGTTGCGACGCCACCTGATCCGTCCACCCGCAGGGCGATCGAAGGCGTCGACCGTCACGAAGTCCGGGTCACTCATCAGGCGGCCAGGAACGCGAGGACTGCCGGCACGAACTTCTCATGGTGCTGGAATACGCCACCATGTCCCGAGTTGGGATAGACGATCAGTCTGGCGTCCGGCAGACGTCGGGCCATGTCGGCGGAGTGCTCACTCGCGACCATCAGGTCGTGATCGCCGTTGGCGACGAGGACCGGGACCGTGATGGTGGACAGGTCGTCGGGGGCGTGCATTCCACCGGCGGTGATCGCGCGCAGTTGCGCGAGCGTGGCCTGACGGGAGATCGACTTGCTGCGGTCTCCCGACCGTTCGGCCAGGCGGGCGAAGTAGTCCTCGGCCGCCATCTTGCCTTCGGCATTGCGGGGGAAGAACAGGAAGTGACGCGGGTCCTTGCGGGCAGCGAACGCCTTGGCGTAGGCGCCGCCGACGATGAACGGCATCTTCCAGATGCCGCCACCTCCGCGGGGACCGGTGCCGGCGAGCACCATTCGGCGTACGAGCTCGGGAGCCTGCAGGGCGACCATCTGGGCGACCGCCCCACCGAGCGAGAACCCGAACAGGTCGACCTGGTCGTAGGCCAAGGCCTTGATGAAGGCGATGGCGTCGGCACCCATCTGCTCGAGGTCGCTGGGGACGCGGGAACCGGTCGAACCGACGCCCCGGTTGTCGAACGCGATCACGTGGTGCTGCGACGCGACGCCGTCGAGGATCCGTGGGTCCCAGTCGTCCAGGACTGCGGTGAAGTGGTGGAGGAACACCACGGGTACGCCGCCGGGCGTGCCCAGCTCGCGGTACGCGAAGGAGGTGCCGTCGATCGTGATGGTCTTCGTGGGCGTGTCACGCCAGGTGGTCATGTCAGCTTCCTTGGATGGCGGTCAGAGATGGACGGGCAGGGGCGGTGGGACAGGTGCGGGTATCCAGCCGGGCAAGCACGTCGAGCACACGACGGTCCTTGGCGAACCGGGAGTCCAGGGCCGGGCCGAGGATGCCGCGCCATGCAGAGACGGGTCGCCACACCCGAGGGTGGATGACGCGGACGGATCGTTGTTCGAGACCCTTGACGACGGCCGCGGCCGCTGAGGCCGGGGGGACCCGCTTGAGCATGGGCCTGGGCAGGGTCGAGAGCAGTTCGAGAACCATGTCGTCGGCGTCGACGCCGCGCTTGATCATGTCGGTGCTGACCAGGGAGAAGTAGGCGGTCAGCACCGACACCCCGTGGTCGGCCAGTTCGAGCCGGAGACCGCGACCGAGCTGTTCGACCGCGGCCTTGCTCATGGCATAGGGGATGGTGCCCATGCCGTTGACGAATGCGAACACCGAGCTGAGCAGCACGATCTGCCCGCGATTGCTGATCACCTGCTCAAGCCCCGACGCGACGGTGTTGACGACACCGGTGACGTTGACGGCCAACGTCGCCTCGAGATCGGCGATCGGCGTGTTGCGGAGGGTCGCCGCCTTGGCCAGGAGGCCCGCGTTGGCCATCACGACGTCGAGTCGGCCGAAGCGCTGCACTGCTTGAGCGACGACATCGTCGAGCGATGACCGGTCGCGGACGTCGGCGACACGACCGAGGGCCCGATCCGGGTCGAGAGCTGCTGCCCGTTGCGGGGTCTCGGGGTCGATGTCGGCAATGACGACCCGGGCACCGCGGGTCAGCAGGGCACGCGCGGTCGCCCCACCGATTCCGCCGTTGCCGCCGGTGACGAGCACGACCTTGTCGTCGAGGTCGTACGACGTCCGGCTCACGCCACACCGCGCTTCGGGCTGAACGAGACACGGCCGTTGCGCCGCACCATCGCCAGCGCAGTCACCAGAGGGCCTCGGTCGAGGTCCGGTTCGAGACCGCGAGCGAGGCGGTGCAGCTGGTCGGCGTTCCAGCTGATGTTCAAGAAGCCGTCGAGCGCCTTCAGATCGGTGATGCGGCCGAGGAGTCCGCGCATGCCGGCCTGGATCTCATGGGCCTCCAGGGTTGCCGTGCGCCCCTCGAGGATGCTCGACGCCGCGTCGGTGGCCGTGACCGTCGGCCGAGCGATGCCGATGAGATCGCAGTCACCTGCCGTCAGTGCGTCGTCCATCGCCGTGCGGCTGCGGAATCCACCCGTCACCGCGATCGGGACGGCGCCCGCCTCGCGTCGTACGGAACGGGCGTAGTCGAGGAAGTAGGCCTCACGGGCCCGCGTCGAGGCCGCCTCGGAGCCACCCATCGCCGGGGACTCGTAGTTGCCACCGCTGACCTCGATCAGGTCGACGGACTCTGCCGCCAGGGCGGCGACCACGGCTCGCGAGTCCTCCTCGGTGAAACCGCCGCGCTGGAAGTCGGCCGAGTTCAGCTTCACCGCGACGGCGAATCCGGGACTGACCCGCTGCCGAACCCTGCGGACGATCTCGATCAGGAACCGCATCCGGCGCTCCGGCGTGCCGCCCCACTCGTCGGTGCGCAGGTTGGTCAGCGGCGACAGGAACTGGGTGACCAGGTAGCCGTGAGCGGCGTGGAGCTGCACGCCGTCGAAGCCGGCGGCCTCGCAGACTGCCGCGGCGGTCGCGAAGCGCTCGACGATGTCCTCGATCTCGGTGGGGGTCAGTGCCCGCGGTGTCGTCGCCCCCGGCATCGCCAGAGCGACGGCACTCGGCGCGACCGGGGTGTGGCCCAGGGCGAGCAGGTTGGACTGCCGGCCGGGGTGATTGAGCTGGGCGAAGATCGCCGCGCCACCGTCGTGCGCCGCCTTCGTCCAGGCGGTGAGCCGCTCGAGTGCCCGGTCATCCTCGATCGCGACGTTGCCGGGCTCGCCGAGGTGGTTGCGGTCGATCATGATGTTGCCCGTGATCAGCAGGCCGTAGCCACCCTCGGCCCACCGGCGGTACAGCGTCACCAGCCGGTCGTCGGGCGAGTTGTCGGCATCCCCGAGTGCCTCGCTGAGGGCCGCCTTCGCAATGCGGTTGGGAAGCCGTACGCCGGACGGGAGTTCGAGCGGGTCGTGGAGCGAGGACATCGGGACTCTCTCCTGGGGTCTGTTTGCAGTACGTTCGTAATAGTATGGTCATAATGCTATGGTGTTGGCAAGCACCACGACGAAAGGAAGTTCCGATGGCCAGATACGCACCTGACCACAAGGTCGCGACCCGGCGCCGCCTGATCGAGACCGCCGGCGCCAGGTTCAAGCGCGACGGCTTCGACGGGGCCGGCATCTCCACACTGGTCGCCGATGCCGGACTGACCAACGGCGCCTTCTACGGACACTTCTCGTCGAAGGACGACCTCATCGCCACCGTCGTCGCCGAGCAACTCGCCGTCCAACTCGCACGGGTCGAGGAACTTCCCCTCGGCCATGACTCCGTGGAGGCCTTCGTCAGCTGGTACGTCTCCCCCGAACACCGCGACGATCCGGGCGGAGGCTGTCCCTCGGCCGCACTGCTCGACGAGATCCCCCGACAACACGTCGCCGCCCGCGAGGCCTACACCGACGGCGCCCGCGGACTCATCGAGGCGATCACGCGACACCTCGCGGCCGACAACCCCGTCGACGCCGACGAGCGCGCAATCGGGCTCTACACCCTCCTGGTCTCCTCGCTCCAACTCGCCCGCGCGGTGACCGACCCCGCACTGTCCGACCAGATCCTTGCCTCGGCCCATCGCAACGCGATGCGCATCGCCGGCGGCCCCACGACCACCCCGACACCCCACCAGGAGACCAAGTGAAAGCCTTCGTCGTCCATCACTACGGCCCCGACGGCCTCCAGCCGGCCGACGTACCCACCCCAGCCGTTGGGCCGCGCGACGTGCTCGTCGACATCAGGGCAGCGAGCATCAACCCGCTCGACAAGATGGTGCGCAACGGGGAGTTCAAGCAGCTCCTCAAGTACAAGCCACCCTTCGTCCTCGGCCACGACGTCGCCGGCGTCATCACCGAGGTCGGCTCGCAGGTTCGCGAGTTCAAGGTCGGCGACGAGGTCTACTCCCGGCCACGCGACCTGCGTATCGGCACCTTCGCCGAGGCCATCGCCATCGATGCCGACGACGTGGCCCTGAAGCCGGCCTCGTTGTCGTTCGACGAAGCCGGCGCCGTGCCGCTGGTCGCACTCGCGGCCTGGCAGGCCCTGGTTGACGTGGCTGCAGTGAAGACCGGCCAGAAGGTGCTCGTGCATGCCGGCGCCGGTGGCCTCGGCTCCACCGTCATCCAGGTGGCCAAGCACCTCGGCGCCCACGTCGCCACGACGGCGAGCACCAAGGACGTCGAGAAGGTCCGCTCGCTGGGAGCCGACCAGGTGATCGACTACACGTCGCAGGACTTCGCCGACCTGCTGAGTGACTTCGACGTCGTGCTGGACTCCCTCGGCGGCGTCAACCTCGAGAAGTCCCTGACCGTGCTCAAGCGGGGCGGCCTGGCGATCAGCGTCGTCGGCCCGCCCGACCCGGCGTTCGCCAAGCAACTCGGCCAACCGCTGCTCGCACCCGTGATGAAGGTGCTGAGCCGCAAGATCCGCAAGCAGGCCAAGAAGCTCGACGTGCGCTACTCGTTCCTCTTCATGAAGGCGAGTGGAGCCCAGCTGAAGACCCTCGCCGCGCTGTACGACGACGGCACCCTCCGGCCAGTCCTGGACCGCACCTTCCCCTTCGCCCAGACCGTGGACGCCATGGCCCATGTCGAGCAGGGCAAGGCCAACGGCAAGATCGTGGTCACCCGGTGACCACGGGCCTCCTTCGAGCCGGCGTATCGACTTCCGAACCGCCCGCCTCGCGATCTACCCGGACGCGGGGCACGACTGCGTCTTCCAACACCATGACCGGTTCGTCACTGAACTGCTCGATCTTCTGCGCTGGGCCCGAGGCCAGCACGTCCTGAGGAGGACCCATGCACGACAGCAGCAACGAACCCGTCATCACGTCGTACGCCCTGGCCCCGACCCGCACGATCAGCGCAGGCGGGGTGACCTACGCCTACCGGGAGCTCGGCCCCAAGGGCGGCATCCCCGTCGTCTTCTTCGTCCACCTCGCGGCCACCCTGGACAACTGGGACGCCCGCATCGTCGACCCGATCGCTGCGAACCGGCACGTCATCACCTTCGACCAGCGCGGCGTGGGCGCCTCGACCGGGAAGGTGCCCGCCACTCTCGAGGAGGCCGCCGACCACGCCCACGAATTCATCACCGCACTCGGGTTCGACCAGATCGACATCTTCTCGTTCTCGATGGGCGGTTTCATCGCCCAGGACCTGATCGTCAAGCACCCCGACCTGGTCCGCAAACTCGTCCTGACCGGCACCGGACCCCGCGGCGGCAAGGACATCGACAAGGTCGTCGCCACCACGTACTGGGACATCCTCCGCGCGACCGCGACACGCTCGGACCCGAAGGAGTTCCTCTTCTTCAACCGCGACGCCACCGGCAAGCGCGCCGCCAAGGCGTTCATCGAGCGGCTCGAGGAGCGCACCGTCGACCGCGACGAGCCGATCAGCCTCAGAGCCCTCCGGACGCAGCTCAAGGCCATCCAGAAGTACGGGCGCTCAGCTCCCTCGGACCTGTCGACCTTCACCCAGCCGACGCTGATCGCCAACGGCGACCACGACCGCATGGTGCCCACTCCCCTGTCCGAGGACCTCCACCGCAGGATCAAGGGCTCTGAGCTGATCATCTACCCCCAGTCCGGACACGGCGGGATCTTCCAGTTCCACGACAAGTTCGCGCCCGTCGTGGCCGCCTTCCTCACCGACTGAACGGGACACTCCGGCACACTTCCGCGGGACGAGGTGGGCGAGGCCATGGGCCGGGCCCGCGAGGCCGCACGCGAGAGCCGGCTCCGGCTCCCCGTCGTTGACCAGGCTGATCCTGCTGTCGCCCCAGCGTTGCCCCGGCCCGACTCGGGAGCAAATGACGAAAGGGGCCCTGGCCAGCGCTTCCGCTGACCAGGGCCCCACTTCGTGTTTGTACCCCCGACCGGATTCGAACCGGCGCTACCGCCGTGAGAGGGCGGCGTGCTAGGCCACTACACAACGGGGGCAAACTTGCTGCGAACAGCGAGCGAAACTCTAGCGTTTCGCCAGGCCCTGCACCAAATCTCGGCCGTGTGGCTTCGGTCTCGTGCGGGCTTCGCTGGGATACTAGGACTCGAACCTAGACTAACTGGACCAGAACCAGTCGTGCTGCCAATTACACCATATCCCAATGGTTTCGGGCCCTCTGGAGAGCCGCGGGAAACCTTACACGCGACTCGTGGAGGCCGCCAAAACGGCCCCGTCCGCAGTGCGTGAGACACCCATGTTCCGGGTCACCCAGAGCACCAGGCCGAGGTAGACCAGCGACTGGGTGAGCGTCACCGGGAGGCTCCACCAGGTGCCGCCGGTCGGGTTCAGCGCGGACCCGAAGTCGGAGAACATCAGCGCCAGCGAGAAGGCCAGCCAGTTGTTCAGCACGTGCATCGCGATGCCCGCCTCGAGCCCACCGGTGCGCACGACGAGGATGCCGGCGACGATGCCGAACGCGAGCCGGTCGACGAAGATCGGGGCGTCCTGGGCGCCGTGCGCCAGCGCGAAGAGCACGGCCGGGGCCAGCACGGCGACCGCGGTCGGGAAGTGCGCACCGAAGACCTGGGTGAGGTAGCCGCGGAAGGCGTACTCCTCCCCCGCGGCCTGCAGCGGCGTCAGCAGGAGTACGACGAGGGCGAACTGGCGGGCCTGGCTGTCGAAGGCGTTGAGGTCGCCGGAGACCTCCTGTCCAGATGACGTCGGCAGGAACGCGCTGACCAGCAGGGTGGCGAAGAGTGCCACGAACGAGAGCCCGAGGCAGGCTGCGAAGAGCTTCCACCGCATCCGCGGGAAGACCGACGTCAGCCAGCCCGGGCGAAGCCGGTGCAGCCACAAGGTGACCAGGAACGTCGCGGGGATCAACGCCGCGAGGGTCAGGTTGAGGTAGGCCAGACCGATCGGCGTCGGGTCGTTGAGGTCGAGCAGTCGCCTGAAGTCACCGTCGATGTCGGAGGAACCCGAGATCGCCAGGCCGATCAGCACGAACACCTGCAGGACGCCCGGCACCACGATCAGGCCGAACAGCCCCAGCAGCAGCACGCCGAGCACCGAGCGCCACCAACTGTGCGCACCCGCGCGCTGCAACTGGTGGTACGCGAGCGCCGGCAACCGGTCAGCGGGCGCGGGTGTGGTGTCCCCCATCGTCGATCGGCCGCTCAGGCCAGGGCACTCTGCAGCCGGGCCAGGCCCCGCTCGCGACCGAGCAGCTCGAGCGACTCGAAGAGCGGCGGGCTGATCCGCTTGCCGGTGATCGCGACCCGCACCGGGCCGAACGCGACGCGCGGCTTGAGCCCGAGCTCGTCGATCAGCTTGGCGCGCAGCGCCTCTTCGATGGTGGCCGTGCTCCACGTGGACAGGGGCGACAACACGTCGTACGACGCCTGCACGATCGCCAGGCCGCCGTCGTCGAGGAGCTTGGCGACATCCGCCTCGTCACGGGTGAAGTCGGCCTCGTCGACGAAGAGGAAGCCGAGCATCTCGGGCACCTCGGCAAGCTTGTTGATGCGCTCGCCGACCAGGGGCATGGCCAGTTCGAGCAGCCTCGCGTCGGCATCGCTGACCGGGTCGCTGACCACGCCGGCCTTCTTGAGGAACGGGATCGAGCGGTGCGTGATGTCCTCAATGCTCAGCAGACGCATGTGCGAGCCGTTGATCGCCTCGCACTTCTTCAGGTCGAAGCGGGCCGGGTTCGGGTTGACGTCGCCGATCTCGAAGGCCTCGACCATCTCCTCGAGGCTGAAGATGTCGCGGTCGGCGGCGATCGCCCAGCCGAGCAGGGCCACGTAGTTCAGCAGGCCCTCGGGCAGGAAGCCCTGGTCGCGGTAGAGCTCCATGTGCGCCTCGGGGTCGCGCTTGGAGAGCTTCTTGTTGCCCTCGCCCATGACGTAGGGCAGGTGGCCGAAGCGCGGCGTACGGTCGGCGACGCCGATCTCCTTGAGCGCATCGAAGAGCGCGACCTGGCGCGGAGTGCTGGAGAGCAGGTCCTCGCCGCGGAGCACGTGCGTGATCTTCATCAGCGCGTCGTCGACGGGCGCGACCAGCGTGTAGAGCGGGTCGCCGTTGGCGCGGGCCAGCGCGAAGTCGGGCACGAACTGGGAGTCGAAGGTGATGTCACCGCGGACCAGGTCGTCGAAGGTGATCTCGCCGTCGGGCATGCGGAACCGCACCACGGACGAGCGGTCGTCCGCCTTGAAGGCCGCGACCTGCTCCTCGGTCAGCTCGCGGCAGAAGCCGTCGTACCCCATCACCTTGGAGCCGCTGGCCTTGCGCCGCGCGTCGACCTCCTCGTTGGTGCAGTAGCAGTCGTACGTCGAGCCGTGCTCACGCAGCTTCGCCAGTACGTCGACGTAGATGTCGGACCGCTCGGACTGCCGGTAGGGGCCGAAGTCGCCGCCCTTGAGCGGGCCCTCGTCCCAGTCGAGGCCGAGCCACTGCATCAGGTCGAGCAGCGACTCGTAGGACTCGACGGTGTTGCGCGCCTTGTCGGTGTCTTCGATGCGGAACACGAACGTGCCGCCGAAGTGGCGGGCGAACGCCCAGTTGTAGAGCGCCGTGCGCGCCAGGCCAACGTGGGGGCTGCCGGTCGGGGACGGAGCCATGCGCACGCGCACCTGCTCGGGCAGAAGGTCACCGAGTACGGGATTGGTCAACGTGCTGCCACCTTGTTCGTGAGAGTGCCGATGCCGGCGATCGAGACCTCGACCTCGTCACCGACGTTCATGGGACCGACACCCTCGGGGGTGCCGGTGAGGATGACGTCGCCGGGCAGCAACGTCATCACGCTGGAGATGTGCGCGATCAGCGCCGGGATGTCGAAGATCATGTCCTTGGTGGAACCGTCCTGGACGATGTCACCGTTGAGGTGGGTCTGGACGCTGACCCCGTCGATGAAGGTCTGCGGGTCGAGGTCGGTCTCGATCCACGGGCCGATCGGACAGAACGAGTCGAAGCCCTTGGCACGGGTGAACTGCACGTCGGACTTCTGCAGGTCGCGCGCGGTCACGTCGTTGGCGATCGTGTAGCCGTGGATCACGTCGGTGGCCTTCTCGACCGGCACGTCGCGGCAGATGCGCCCGATCACCACGGCCAGCTCGCCTTCGTACTGGACGTTCTCGCTCTGGTGCGGGTAGAAGATCGGGTCACCCGGCCCGCTGACGCTGGTGTTGGGCTTGAGGAACATCAGCGGCTCCGAGGGCAGGTCGTTGCCGAGCTCGGCGGCGTGGGCCGCGTAGTTGCGCCCGATGCCCACGACCTTGCTGCGCGGGAGCACCGGCGCGAGGAGTCGCACGTCGTCGAGCTTGTACTCCTGCTGGAGCAGCTTGACGCCGACGTAGAGCGGGTCGCCGGCCAACGCCACGATGACCGCGCCCTCCTCGGGTTGGCCGAACTCGTCGAGCTCGCCCGTCAGGACGCCGTACAGGGGATCTTCGCCGGTGGTGAATCTGCAGATACGCACGGGCCCGAGCCTATCTGCCGTACGGCTGGACCCCTGCCACGGTGGTTGACGCGCTTCCCGCGGTGGTTGAGGAGCGAGGAACGAGCGTCTCGAAACCACGAGTCGGCACGAGCCGACGCAGTGGGGAGCCCCCGCTCAGTCCCACTACGTCGACTCGTGCCGACTCGCTCGTTCGGGACCGAGTCAGGAGCGCATGAGGCGACTGCGCAGCGCCCTCGACCCGGCGCTGGTCTCGGCGCGCCGACGGCGACGGGCAGCCTCGAGCTGCACGGTCAGGCGCCGCGCAGCCTCTTCCGGACTGATGCGTCGTGCGGTGGTGGCCATGCCCTTCTCCGTTCGTCGCTCTTCTCTACATACAGACTCCCTCAGACCCGATTTGGTTGCATCCACCCAGGGGATTGTTCGAGTACGACTTTGGTCGGGGGTCGTGGGCGCACCGTTTCGCGGGCTCGGCGCCGTCGCTCCTACCCTTGTCCCCATGACCGAGGTGCTGGACGAGACGACGTGGCAGGCGCGGGCGCACGCGCACGCCGAGCGCGTCGACGCCTACATCGAGCCGCACCTCGCACGCCGCGGATCGAGCGTGAAGCACCCGGTCCACGACTTCCTGTTCACCTACTACTCGCAGCGTCCCGCCCAGCTGCGCCGCTGGCATCCCGGGTACGGCGTGGGGCTGGCCGGTGACGTCTCGGCGTACGCCGGCCTGAAGGGCTATGTGCGTGCCGGTGGTTTCGAGACGCGCGCCAGCGCGCGCTCCTCAACCAACGGGGATGTCACGGTGTCGGCCGAGTACGTCGCCACACAGCGGCCGTTGATCGAGTCGCTGCACCGACTCCTCACCGCCACCGCCGGACGGGCACCGACGTTCGGCTGCTTCGGGCTGCACGAGTGGGCGATGGTCTACAGGCTCTCCGAGGACGAGACCCGGCACGCCGACTGGCCGTTGCGCCTGGGCGCCACCGGCACCGACGACGTGGTCGAGTCGCACAGGATCACCTGCTCGCACTTCGACGCGTTCCGCTTCTTCACTCCCCCGGCCCGACCGCTCAACCAGCTCCGGCCCGGCCGCGACGACCGGCCGGCCTACGAGCAGCCCGGCTGCCTGCACGGCGGCATGGACCTCTACAAGCACGCCTTCCGGTTGACCCCGATGATCTGCTCCGACCTGGTCGCCGACTGCTTCGAGCTCGCCCGCGACATCCGCGTCCTCGACATGCAGGCCGCGCCGTACGACCTGGTCGACCTCGGTTTCGAGCCCGTCCGCATCGAGACACCCGAGGGCAAGCAGGAGTACGCCGCCCGCCAGCGCGGGTTCGCCGAACGCGGTGCCCCACTGAGACAACGCCTGATCGACGAGTGCGCGCGGCTGCTGACGGTGACCGCTCGATCGGCTTGAGCGGCGCGGTCGACCTGCTCGCCCTGCGCCGACGGCCCACGTGCACGTCAACGGGCACAACGGTGCGATGAGGCCCTTTTCCAGCCTGTTCCGGCACGTTGTGCCCGTTCGCCGGTACAACGCCGATCGGAGTCCGCTGTGTGTCCGGAGGTCGTCAGCCGGCCAGACCCTGGCGGAGGCGGGCGGCCTGGCGGGTGAGGTGGTCGCGCTCGGCCGTGCTCGTCGCGAGGTGTGCGGCGTCCGCGTAGAGCTCGGCAGCATGCTCGAGCGAGCCGGCCCGCTCGGTGAGGTGCGCCCGCACGGCCACCAGTCGCGGCAGGTCGGCGGGCAGCTCGTCCAGGGCGCGCAGGGCGACCAGTGGACCGTCGACCTCACCGAGGGCCACCACTCGGTTGAGCGCCACCACCGGGCTGTCGGTGAGCCGCAGGAGCTCGTCGTACCACTCGAGGACCTGTGGCCAGTCGGTCTCGTCGGCCTCGGGCGCATCCGCGTGCAGGGCGGCGATCGCGGCCTGCGCCTGGTACTCCCCCAGCCTGTCCTTCGCGAGCGCCGTCTGGAGGATCTCGACACCCTCGGCGATCAGCGTCGTGTCCCAGAGCGACCGGTCCTGGTCGGCCAACGCGATCAACGAGCCGTCGGAACCGCGCCGCGACGTACGCCGGGCATCGTGGAGCAACATCAGCGCCAGCAGTCCGGCCACCTCGGGATCGTCGGCGGCCCGGGCCAGCTGCCGGGTCAGCCGGATCGCCTCGGCGGCCAGGTCGACCTCGCCGCCGTACCCCTCGTTGAAGACGAGGTAGAGCACCTTGAGCACCCGGCCGAGGTCGCCGAGCCGGGTGAGCCGCCGGTCGGAGACGGTGCGCTTGGCCCGGCTGATCCGCTGGGCCATCGTCGCCTCGGGCACGAGATGGGCGAGAGCGATCTGGCGGGTGGTCAGGCCGCCGACGGCACGCAGCGTCAACGCGATCGCGGCGGTCGGCGACAGGTCCGGGTGGCAGCAGAGGAACAGCAGCTGCAGGGTGTCGTCGGCGTTCTCGGTCTCACCGGGCTCGGGCTCGTCGTGGAACCTCTCCTCGCGCCGCCGCCGGGCGTCGGCCGAGCGCACCATGTCGACGTACTTGCGCCAGGCGACGGTGATCAGCCAGCCCTTGGGCTCGGCCGGGGCCTCGGCGGGCCATCGTTCGACGGCGGCGAGGAGGGCCTCCTGCACGGCGTCCTCGGCCGCCGCGAAGTCTGCTCCGCGGCGGACGAGGACACCCAGGACCTGGGGGCCGAGCAGCTTGAGCTGCTCGTCGAGGCCGGACACCGTCACTCGGTGACCGTGGGCGGCTCGACCATGAACGGGCGCACCTCGAGCCACTCGTGGAGCGGCTGCCCGCCGGGGCCGGGGGCCGACGACAGACGCGCCGCCACCTCGTAGGCACGTTCCTGCGAGTCGACATCGATCGCCATCCAGCCGGCGATGAGGTCCTTGGTCTCGACGAACGGTCCGTCGGTCACCGGCGGCTTGCCCTCGCCGTCGTAGCGCACGAACGTGCCCTCGGGCGAGAGCGCCTGGGCATCGACGAGCTCGCCGTTCTCCTCGAGCTCGTCGGCCAGGTCCCGCATGAACTGGATGTGGTCGGTGACCTCCTCCGGCGACCACTGGTCCATCGGGACATTGCCGATCGGCATCCGCTCGGGACCGCCGCGGTAGTGCTTGAGCAACAGGTACTTCGCCATGATGATCTCCTTGGATTCCTCAGGTGCCCCCGGTGGGCACCTTCACCCCCGGGACGGAGCCGTCGAGCGGTTCTCGACATGGGCGGGGAAACTTCTTCCAGGGCCTGGTGAACGCTCAGGGCCAGGTCGTGGCATGCGCGTCGAAGTCGCTCCCGGTCTGCACCGGCACGACGCAGAAGACGAGGTCGCCCGGATCGCGCATGACGGCGTACGCCTCGTGGCGTTGCTCGACCCTCGCCCCGGCCGCGACCAGCCGCGCGACCTCGGCGTCGACGTCGTCGGTCTCGATGTCGAGGTGCACCCGCGGCGGCGTGCCCGCGCCGGTGCGCTGCAGCTCGAGCATGACGCCGCCGCCGAGAGGGTCGAGGCTGTCGTAGACCGGTTCCTCCCCGTCGGGTCGCCGGGTCGAACCCCGCGCCTGCGCCCAGAACGCGGCGGAGCTCTCGAAACGGTCCACGGGATGGTCGACCAGGACGACACCGATGCGGCTGCGATGCATGAGTCCGAACGTATCGCGAAGCACGTCTCGACGAATCGCCCGAGACCCGCCGGAGTCGGTAGAATCGGCGGCGTACAGGGCTCTGGCGTACCTGTTGGGCGGGAAGGTACGCACCCGCTTCTGCGAACCCTGGAGTTCCCGTGTCACCCCTCACCGGCTACAAGAGGCTGTTCGGCCTCACCGGCCCCACCTACGTCCTCGTCGGCTTCCTGGCCCGCCTCCCCCTGGCCATGAGCCAGCTGGGCGTGCTCCTCCTCGTCGCCGGCACCACCGGCAGCTACGGCGCCGGCGGCGCCTGTGCCGGGGCACTCGCGATCGCCAACGCGGTCGGCGCCCCGTTCTGGGGTACGGCGGCAGACCGGGTCGGACAACGCAGCGTCGTCCTGCTCCAGTCGCTGGCCGGAGCCGCCGCGATGATCGTCCTGCTCGTGCTCACCCACGCGGGTGTGCCGTGGGGCTGGTCGGCGGTGGCCAGTGCCGCGGCCGGCTTGGTGATGCCGCAGGTCGGACCGATGGCACGCGTGCGGTGGCGCCCGATCACCGCGCGCAGCGAGCACCAGAAGAAGCTCGTCGACATCGCGTTCTCCTACGAAGGCGCGGCCGACGAGGCGTCGTTCGTGCTCGGCCCGGCCCTGATCGGCCTCGGCGTCTCCCTGGCCAGCCCGTCCTTCGCGCTCTCTGCCGCGGCCGTGGTGCTTGCGGTCTTCGGTGCGTGGTTCGCGCTGCACCCCACCGCCGTACAGGCCCACGACGCGCACGAGGACACCGGCATCCACGACCTCACCCTGGTGACCCCCGCCCTGATCCTGCTGTGCGCCTCCCAGCTGGTGATCGGCGCGGTGTTCGGGTCGGTGCAGACCGGCACGTCGGTGCTGGCCACCGACGCCGGGCAGCCGGGTCTCACCGGCTACTTCCATGCGCTGCTCGGCGTGGGCAGCGTGGTCGCCGGACTCTCGATCGCCGGGTTGCCGGACCGTTTCACGCTGCCCGCACGCCTGCGCTGGTTCGCCGTCGCCCTGCTCGTGCTGGCCGTGCCGTTGCTGCTGGTCGACTCCCTCGCGCTGTTGGCCCCGGTGCTGCTCGTGCTCGGCGTCAGCGTGGCGCCGTACATGATCACCACATTCACCCTCGGCGAGAGGATCACCCCGCCTGCCCGCACCGGCGCCGCGATGACGCTGCTGGCCGCCGCCACCGGTCTCGGGTACGCCGTGGGTGCGGCCATCGCCGGCCGGCTCGCGGACTGGGGCGGCCAGACCCCGGCCTTCGCGGTCACCGTGGCTGCCGGCGTCGTCGCGGTCGTCGTGTCGTGGGGCGGCAGCCGGGTGCTCGCGCGAACGGCGGAGCACGTGCCGGCCTGAAACCCGGTGGCGTGCCCGGCGCGCGCGTCCTAGGTTCGGAGCATGGACTCAAAGGTTCTCGGGAACTTCCTCGACGCCGAGGGACGACTGCACACGATCCCGACGAAGCGGGCCAAGCGGCTCGTCGTGCTCGACCACCTGGCGCAGTCGTTCGAGCTCGGCCGGACCTACCCCGAGATCGAGGTTAACGAGATCCTCCGGGCGTTCCACCCCGATGTCGCGGCGCTGCGGCGCTACCTGGTCGACGACCAGTTCCTCACCCGCGAGGACAGCGTCTACTGGCGCAGCGGCGGCACCGTCGACGTCTGACCGTTCCGGTCGACGCGCGGGCGACGGCCGACAGTCACTGCCTGACCGGCTCCGCGTCGACGAGCGCGCCCTGCAGCTCGGCGAGGAGTACGGCGCCCGCGAGGTCGAGGTGCGTACGCCGCAGATGGGCTGCCGCGAGGTCGACCCGGTCGAGAGAGGCACCCCTCAGGTCGGCGCCCGCCAGCTTCGTCTCGCGCAGGTTGGCGCCGTCGAGGTTCGCGCCGACTAGCGACGTCGAGGTGAGATCGCTCATCGAGAGGTCGGCCTCGCGCAGGTCGAGGCCGGCGAGGTCGAGCTTGCTGAGGTTGAGCCCGCGCATCGTCACGCCCCGCCACTGGCCGCCGACGACCTTGATCGGGCGGACGGTGCAGTCGGCGAAGACCGAGCCGATCATCTTGCAGCCCTCGAAGGTCGCGTCGAACAGGCTGGTCCGCTGGAAGTCGCAGGCCACGAACGCGGTGTGACGGTGGGTGCTGGCGTTGAGCCGGCTGTTGGCGAATGTGCACTGGTCGAACGTCGCACCGGAGGTGACCACCTCACTGAGGTCCATGTCGGTGAACGTGCAGCGCACGAAACGGGCCGCGCCCAGGTCCTCGGCGTACCAGTCCTCCTCGCGGTAGTGGAGGTCGGTGTTCTCGATCGGATCCGTCACGACCCCCACCGTAGGCGTGCCCGCCGACGGCGGCGGCACCGACTGGTCCAGACCAGATCGCGGATTGACCGGAAACCCACCAGGACCGTGCGGAGCGCACTACGGTCGAAAGGCAGCGTGCACCAGGAGGCAGGCGTGGCATCGGACGAGACATCCGCCGTGGCCTCCGCTCCCGCGCCTCGGGTCGGCCTCGTCGCCAGCACCCGCACTGCCCTCCACGAGACGAAGGCTTCGCTCAGGTCGGTCTTCGGCAACCCCGGCCTGAGGCGGGTTCAGCTCGCCCTGGCCGGATCGATGATCGGCGACTGGGCCTACGCGACGGCGGTGACGGTCTGGGCGTACGGCGTCGGCGGGGCCAGCGCCGTCGGCATCTGGGCAGCGATCCGGCTCGCCCTGATGTCGGTGACGGCACCCTTCGCCTCCACCTGGGCGGACCGGGCCCCGCGCAAGGCGGTGATGGTCCTGTGCGACATCGGCCGCGCCACGCTGGTGGCCGCCGCCGCGGCCTGTCTCTTCCTGGACACTCCCGCCGCACCGGTCTTCGTGCTGGCCACGCTCACCTCACTGTTGGGGACACCTTTCCGCTGCGCGCAGCGAGCCCTGATGCCGACTCTGGCCGACAGCCCGGAGGAGCTGACCGCCTCCAACGGGTCGTCCAGCACGATCGAGAGCCTGTCCTTCTTCGTCGGTCCCGCCCTCGGAGCGCTGCTGATCGGCGCGACCAGCGTGTCGGTGGTGTTCTGCCTCAACGTCGTCACGTTCGTGTGGTCGATGGCGATGGTGCTCGGCATCCGGGTCCCGCACCCCACCAGCGGCCCCGACGAGGAAGCCGGCGTCGACACGGGAGGCGGTGACGACGCGGGAGGCGGTGACGACGGGGACGACGCTCCGCGGGAGAGCTTCCTGTCCGAGGTCTCCGGTGGCTTCCGCTGCATCTGGGCCGACAAGGACCTGGTCGTGGTGACCTGGCTGGTCGCGATGCAGACGATCGTGGCCGGCGCCTCCACCGTCTTCCTCGTGGTGATGGCCGTGGAGGTCCTCGACACCGGAGCCCACGGTGTCGGCTACCTCGAGTCGGCGCTCGGCGTCGGCGCCGTCCTGGGTGGATTCCTGGCGATCTCGAGGGCGTCCCGGCAGCGCCTCGCCCAGGACCTCACGACGGGCGTCCTGCTGTGGTCCGTGCCGCTGGTCCTGGTCACGCTGTGGCCCTCACCCGTGACGGTGTTCGCAGCCGTTGCCCTCCTCGGCCTCGCCAACCCACTGGTCGACGTCAACCTCGACACCATCGTCCAGCGCATCAGCCCGGACGCGGTCCTCGGGCGGGTGTTCGGGGCCCTCGAGTCGTGCCTGATCGCGACCATGGCCCTCGGCGCCTTCGCCATGCCGTTCCTCCTCGACCTGTGGAGCCTGCGCACCGCGCTCGCCGTCGTCGGGCTGGGCGTGGCCCTGGCCGTCGTACCGTTCATCGCCCGCATGCGTCGTCTCGACGCACGGCTCACCGCGCCGTTCGGAGCCGATCTGCTCGCCGCCGTTCCGATGTTCGCACCACTTCCCCGTTCCGTCGTCGAGGGCCTGGCCGGTCAACTGGTTCGCCTCGCGGTGCCGGCCGGGTCGGTCGTGCTGCGCCAGGGCGAGGAGTCCGACCGGTTCTTCGTCATCGAGTCGGGGCTCGTGGAGGTCACCCAGGACGGCGTGGTGCTCCGCCGCGAAGGGCCCGGCGACTTCTTCGGTGAGATCGGCCTGCTGCGTGACGTGCCGCGGACGGCCACCATCACTGCGTTGGAGGACACCGTGCTCCACGCCCTCGGCCGTGATGACTTCCTCGCGGCCCTCACCGGGGAGCGCGAGGCGTTCCTCGCGGCCGACGACATCGTCTCCCGCAGGCTCACCGTGTGAGTCGTACGTCGCCTCGCGGCGACTGCGGTCAGGACGAGACCGCGGCACGCACCCGGATGCCGTCGAGAACCAGCGCCAGCCCCAGCGCGAAGTCGGACTCCTCGCGCGGCCGGTCCTCGATCGCACCGGCGCTGCTGGCCTGCATCTGGGTCTGCTCGTCCATGACGTGGCCCAGCACGAAGTGGATCAGCGTGCGGGCAGCGACGGGCGCCAGGTCGGCGTCGAGGTCGGCGTCGGCGAGCGCCTCGGCCAGCTCGAGTGCCGGGGCCTCCGCGCCGAGGCCGAACGCGCTGACCGTCGCCACGAGCTCGGCTCCGTCACGGTAGGCCAGCATCGCGTCGCGGAGCTGGCCGCACACCTCGACGACCCGGTCGTCCCAGGCGGTCGTCGTCCGAGGTCGGGTGCCACGGTGCAGGATCTCGTCGGCCACGGCGGCCAGGAGGGTCTGCTTGTTGGCGAAGTGGTGGTAGAGCGCGCTGGGTTGCACGCCGAGCTCGCTGGCCAGGCGGCGCATGGAGAGGTCGGCCAGCCCGTAGGCGTCGAGCACGACGATGGCGTGTTCGACGACGTCCGCCCTGCGGTAGCTCAACTTCCCACCCCTCCTTGAGGATCTACGATGCACTGACCTTAACCTGAACAGTGTTCAGCAACGGCTCCGGCCCGCGACACCTTGCAGAAGAGACGACGACCTTGAGCACGCAGACCCCGACCAGCACCCGGCGTACGACCTCGAGCACCACCGACATCGCCCTGATCGCGGCGTTCGCCGCACTGATCTCGGCCTGCGCGTACGTCGGTGCGATCCCGGTCGGCGGCGCCGGCGTGCCGATCACCCTGCAGACCTTCGCGGTGATGCTGACCGGCTGCCTGCTCGGCCCCGTGCGCGGCTTCCTCGCGGTGGCGCTCTACCTCGGCCTCGGCGCGATCGGCCTGCCGGTCTTCGCCGAGCACTCCTCGGGCCTGGGCACCTTCACCGGCGCCAGCGCCGGCTACCTGTGGTCGTTCCCGGTCGCCGCGCTCGTCGCGGGGTTACTGGTGAAGTACGTCGCCGGCCAGCGCCGCACCAGCGCGCTGGTGATCTTCCTGTGCTCCGCCGCGGGCAGCATCCTGGTCATCCACCCGATGGGCATCGTCGGCATGAAGCTCTTCTTCGACGTCAGCTGGCACGAGGCGATGACCTACGACCTGCCCTTCTGGCTCGGCGACTTCGTCAAGACCACGCTGGTCGCACTGATCGCCGCAGAGGTGCACCGCGCCTTCCCGCAGCTGCTCGCCCGCGCCCCTCGCCACGCGGCTCCCGACGCAGCGCTTCGCGACGCGGCACCCGACGCGGGCTGACCGTGCCGCGGATCGAGTTCGACCGGGCGGGCGTCGTCGTCCCCCTTCCCGGTGACGGCGGATCCCGCGTCGTGCTCGAACCCACCACGCTCGAGCTCACCGAGCACCGGATCGGCGTGATCGGCGCCAACGGATCGGGCAAGTCGACCCTGGCCCGCATGCTCAACGGGCTGGTCCTGGCCACGACCGGGTCGGTGCGCGTCGACGGCCTCGACGTACGCCGCGACGCCGCGGCAGTGCGTCGTACGGTCGGGTTCTGCTTCACCGATCCCGCCGCCCAGCTGGTGATGCCGACCTGCGTGGAGGACATCGAGCTGTCGCTGCGGCGGCAGGAGAAGTCGCCCTCTCGGCGACGCGAGCTCGCCCTGGCGGTGCTCGACGAGAACGGACTGCTCGAGCACGCGCACGACTCGGTGCACTCGCTCTCGGGCGGGCAGAAGCAGATGCTGGCACTGGCCGGGGTGCTCGCCGTACGCCCCTCGCTGGTCGTCGCCGACGAGCCCACCACGCTGCTCGACCTGGCCAACACCCGACGGGTCGGCGACCTGCTCTTCGACCTCGAGCAACAACTCATGCTCGTCACCCACGACCTCGACCTGGCGCGGCGCTGCGACCGGGTGCTGGTGGTCGCCGACGCCCGGGTCACCTTCGACGGCGACGCGGACGAGGCCGTCGAGCACTACGTCACGTCGGTGTCGGCATGAGCCAGGGTTCCGGCAGCGTCCTGGTCGGGATCTATCAACCCGGCACGACGCTGCTGCACCGCCTGCCGGTCGGGGTGAAGGTGGTCGCGCTCGGCGTGCTCAGTCTCTCGATCGTGCTGGTGCGCAGCATGCCCGCGTCGTTCGCGTTCCTCGCGGTGGCCCTGCTGCTGGTCTCCGTTGCCCGGGTGCGCCTGCGCACCCTGTGGCGGGCGGCCCGCAGCATCCTGCTGCTGGCCGCATTCGTGGCCGCCTTCCAGTGGTGGTGGTACGGCGGCGCGAAGGCAATCGAGTCGTTCGTCGACCTGGTCACGCTGGCGCTGGCCGCGGTGGTGGTCACCGCGACCACGTCGGTCAACGCCATGCTCGATGCCGTCGTCCGCTGGCTCGGACCGTTCCGCCGCATCGGGGTGAAGCCCGAACGGGTCGCGCTGGCCTTCGCCCTGGCGATCGGCGCCCTTCCCGGCACCGTCACCCTGGCCCACGAGACCCGCGACGCGGCCCGCGCGCGGGGCCTGGGCCGGCATCCGCGCGCCTACCTCTCGCCGTTCGTGATCCGGGTGGTGGCCCGGGCCATGGAGACCGGCGACGCGCTCCACGCCCGCGGCATCGGCGACGACTGATACGTCAAGGATCCACGGCTCGACGCGCAACGATCCACGGTTCGCGACGCAAGAGTCCACGGTTCGACCACCCACGTGCAGGATGTCCATCATCCCGACGTGTGTTGCGGCGTCCCGTCGAACTCGCTTAACCTGAACACCGTTCAGGTTGCCTGAACACCGTTCAGGTTCGCCGACGACCAGGAGACGTACCCACATGACGACCCACTTCGACCAGCTCGCCGACCGGATCCTCGACGGCGGCGCCGCGTCCGAGCCCGATGCCCTCGCCGTGCTGCAGACCACCGACGCGGAGCTGCTGTCCGTGGTCTCCGCGGCTGCCCGGCTGCGCCGTGAGCACTTCGGCAACACGGTCAAGGTGAACTACCTGGTGAACCTGAAGTCGGGCCTGTGTCCCGAGAACTGCAACTACTGTTCCCAGGCGCTCGGGTCGCAGGCACCGATCCTGAAGTACTCCTGGCTGACGAAGGACGACGCCCTCCAGCAGGCCGGGGCCGGCCTCAAGGGCGGCGCCACCCGGGTGTGCATGGTGTCGTCGGGCCGCGGACCCTCCGACCGCGACGTCGACAGGGTCGTGGAGATGACCGAGGCGATCAAGGAGACCTACGACGGGGTCGAGGTGTGCGCCTGCCTCGGGCTGCTCAAGGACGGCCAGGCCGACCGGCTCAAGGCCGCCGGCGTCGACGCCTACAACCACAACATCAACACCGCCGAGAGCAACCACGACAACATCGTCCAGACCCACACGTACGACGACCGCATCGACACCATCGGCAAGGCGAAGTCGGCCGGCCTCTCCCCCTGCTCCGGCCTGATCGCCGGACTCGGCGAGACCGACGAGCAGCTGGTCGAGGCGCTCTTCGCCCTCCGTGCGCTCGACGCCGACTCGATCCCGGTGAACTTCCTGATGCCCTTCGACGGCACGCCGTACGAGAACACGTGGGAGCTCTCGCCGATGCGGTGCCTGCGGATCCTGACGATGGCCCGGTTCGTGTGCCCCGACAAGGAGATCCGCATCGCGGCCGGCCGCGAGATGCACCTGAGGTCCCTGCAGGCCACTGCCCTCCAGGTGGCCAACTCGATCTTCCTCGGCGACTACCTCACCTCGGAGGGACAGGACGCCAGGTCCGACCTCGAGATGCTGCGCGACAACGGCTTCGTGATCCTCGGCAACGAGGACGCGTTCGCCAACGGCAGCCTGCCGGCCCTCGACTCCCTCGAGCCCGCGGCCGGTGACTGCGGCTCGGCATCCGCGAGCCCGTGCGGCAGTGCCTCCGACGGGGCCGGCTGCGGCTCGGCCTGTGGCGGCGGCTGCTCGGGGCATGCCGACGAGGCAGTGGGCGAGACGTCCCACAACCCCGTGATCCGCAAGCGTGGCGCGGGCACCGAGGCTCCCGCGAACGCGTGACCGCGTGAGCACCGACACCGCCTCCCTGCTCGCCTACGACCGCGAGCACGTCTGGCATCCCTACACGTCGATGACCGACCCCACTCCGACGCGACTCGTGACGGGGGCGTCCGGCGTACGTCTCGAGCTCGAGGGCTCCGGCGAGGTGATCGATGCGATGAGCTCGTGGTGGTCGGCGATCCACGGCTACCGCCACCCCGCGCTCGATGAGGCAATCGCCAACCAGGCAAGGGAGTTCGCGCACGTCATGTTCGGCGGCCTGACCCACCGGCCGGCGATCGACCTGGCTCGCACGCTGGTCGAGATCACCCCCGCTCCACTGCAGCACGTCTTCCTGGCCGACTCCGGATCGGTCAGCGTCGAGGTGGCGATCAAGATGGCCGTGCAGCACCAGCGTGGCCGCAGCCGCCCCGAGCGCACCCGCCTGCTCACGGTCCGCGGCGGCTATCACGGCGACACCTGTGGCTGCATGGGCGTGTGCGACCCCGTGGGCGGCATGCACACGATGTTCACCGGCATGCTGCGCTCCCACGTCTTCGCCGACCAGCCACCGGCACCGGGCGGCGACCTGGCCGGCTGGAGCGCCTCGTTCACGGCACTCGCCGAGGCACACGCCCACGAGCTCGCCGGCATCATCGTCGAGCCGCTGCTCCAGGGCGCCGGCGGCATGCACCCCTACGACCCGGCCTGCCTCACCGTCATGCGCGAGGTGGCCGACCGGCTCGGACTGGTGCTGATCTTCGACGAGATCGCCACGGGCTTCGGCCGCACCGGCCACCTGTTCGTCTCCGAGGTGGTCACGCCCGACATCCTCTGCCTGGGCAAGGCGCTGACCGGCGGCTACCTCACCCTGGCCGCCGTGCTCTGCTCCTCCGACATCGCGGGCGGCATCTCGGCCAGCGAGTCCGGCGTGCTGATGCACGGCCCCACGTTCATGGGGAACCCACTGGCCTGCGCGGTCGCCTCCGCCTCGATCGACCTGCTGCTGAGTCGCGGCTGGGAGACCGACGTCGCCCGCATCAACGCCGCGCTCGAGCGCGGCCTCGCTCCCCTGCGCCAGCTCCCCGGGGTGTACGACGTCCGCACCCTCGGCGCCGTGGGCGTCGTACAGCTCGACCACCCTGTCGACGTGGTGGCGGCGACCGATGCCGCACTCGCGAACGGTGTGTGGATCCGCCCGTTCCGCGACCTGATCTACACGATGCCTCCGTACATCTCGTCCGACGACGACGTCGCCCGGATCTGCACCGCGCTGCACGCCGCGGCGGTCGCGGGATGAGCAGTGCAAACAGCGGGACCGGCTGGAGTGCCTGGCTGGCCGAGCAGGCGGAGGCACGCGAAGACGCCGGGTTGACGAGAATCCTCAACCCACGCAGGGCGGACGACGACACCATCGACCTCGCGGGCAACGACTACCTCGGCCTGTCCCGCCACCCCGAGGTGGTCCGGGCGGCAGCCGACGCGGTCACGCAATGGGGTGCCGGAGCGGGCGCCTCGCGACTGGTCACCGGCACCCTCGACCTGCACGCCGACCTCGAGCGCGAGCTGGCCGACTTCCTCGGCTGGCCGGCCGCCCTGGTCTTCTCGACCGGCTACCACGCGAATCTCTCGGTGGTCACTGCGCTGGCCGACCGCGACGCCCTGGTGGTCTCCGATGCGCACATCCATGCCTCGCTGATCGACGCCGTCCGCCTCTCCCGCGCCCAGACCGTGGTGACCCCGCACAACGACGTCGCCGCGGTGCGGAGCGCGCTCGCGGCGGCCGACGGCCGACGTGCGCTCGTGCTCGCCGAGTCGATCTACTCCGTGCTCGGCGACGCCGCTCCCCTGGTCGACCTGGCCGCCGTCTGTGCGGAGCACGACGCCCTGCTCGTCGTCGACGAGGCGCACGGCGTCGGGGTGAAGGGCACCGGCGGCCACGGGCTGGTCCGTGAGCTCGGCCTGGCCGACCACCCCCACGTCGTCGTCACCGCCACCCTGTCGAAGGCGCTCGGCGCGCAGGGCGGCGTGGTCCTCGGCCCGGCGCCGCTGCGCGAGCACCTGGTCAACCGTGCCCGCCCGTTCATCTTCGACACCGCGCTGGCCCCGGCACCGACCGCCGGCGCCCTGGCCGCCCTGCGCCACCTCGTGGCGCACCCCGAACTGCCGCGCGCCATCCACGACCGGGTGGCGACGCTCGGTCAGGCGCTCGAGGTCGACCTCCCGGCCGGCGCCGTGCTCTCGGTGCCGCTCGGGGCTCCCCGGGTGGCAGTCGCCGCCCAGGCCGCCTGCCTCGCCGAGGGTATCCGTGTCGGTTGCTTCCGGCCGCCGTCGGTGCCCGACGGGGTGTCACGGCTGCGCATCACCTGCAACGCCGGACTGCCGGAGGCGCACTGGCAGCACGCCACCGACGTCATCGGCCGCGTCGTCAAGGAGCACCGGTGAGCGGTCGCATCATTGTGGTCACCGGCACCGACACCGGGGTGGGCAAGACGATCGCCACCGCCGCCCTCGCCGTACGCGCGACCGCGCGGGGCACGGTCACCGTCGTGAAGCCCGCACAGACCGGCATCGGACCGACCAACACCGACGAGCCCGGCGACGTCGACGTGGTCCGTGCCCTCACCGGCTGCGCGGTGGAGGAGTACACCCGCCTGCCCGACCCACTGGCCCCCGACACCGCCGCGCGTCGAGCCGGCGTCACGATCCCTGCAGTGGCGGAGTACGTCGTCCGGGTGCGTGCGCGCGCCGAGGCGGTCGACACCGTGATCGTCGAGGGAGCCGGCGGCCTGTTGGTGCGTCTCGACACCGACGGCGGCACGCTGCTCGACCTGGCCGCCGACCTCGACGCCGAGGTGTACGTCGTGGTGCGGGCCGGGCTGGGCACCCTGAACCACACCGAGCTCACCGTTGGCGCCCTGCGGTCCCGGGGCCTCGAACCGGCCGGACTCGTCATCGGCGCCTGGCCGCACTCCCCCGACCTTGCCGAGTCGTGCAACCTCGACGACCTGCCCCGCGCGGCCGGCGTACCCGTGGTCGCCGTACTCCCCGAAGGTGCCGGCGGCCTGGACCGCGCGTCCTTCACCGCCGCCGTCCCCACCTGGTTCACCGACACTCCCTGACGATCCCGTGGTTGCGGTCCCGGGAGTGTCGGGAATGATTGCGTGGGCGGAGCATCGGGTAGGGGTGGTGCTCCGGAGTCACCGACAGAGGAGTGTCATGCGTTCAACCATCCAGAGCAACCGTCGCCGGCGCGCGGTCGCCGGGCCGATCGTCCTGGCGCTCCTGGTGGCCGGGCTGCTCGTCGGGTGCGACTCCGACGAGAAGTCCAGCGTGGTGGCCGGAGATCCGGCGGTGGCGCCGAGCAGCACTCCCACCGACGACCCGTCGACGGACCCCACCGAGTCACCCAGCACGACGCCGACCGACGCCCCCTCCACCACGGACCCGAGCACCACGCCGCCGCCCGGCGGCCGACTCACCGCCGCGGAGTACGCCCACGACTGGGACTTCAAGCTGGACGGCGTACGCATGGCGGCCGACCACGTGCGCGGCAAGGACTACCCGGACTGCTCGGGCCTCGAGGTCAAGGGCGCGCTCACCAAGCGCGGATGCGTGTACGGCGTCAAGGTGACGCTCAAGGCACTGGGCGGCCGGGTGATGATCACGCACATGATCCTGGAGATGAAGAGCGACAAGAAGGCCAAGACGTTCTCCAACGACAAGACGCTGACCGACGGAGACTTCAACTACCAGAAGGCCGACATCGTCCCGGGCTTCGACAAGGGCCAGTGGCGCGTGCGCAGCGCCGGGAAGTACGCCGTGTTCACGGTGGTCACCGGCGGCAAGGGCGTCACCGCCAAGCAGGTGAAGGACTACCTCCACTACACGAACGCCGACTACACCAGCGCCCTGCTCTGGCGCTGAAGACGCAGATACTCCCTGACGTTCCGGCCCCTCCTTGGGGACCGGAACGTCAGGGAGTATCGGAAATGTCAGGCTGCGGAGGTCTCGGTCTCGGCGGCGACCAGGGCTTCGACGGCGCTGACCAGACGGGCCACGACCTCGTCGTCGGCGAGGATGTCCCCCTCCATCGCGGACTGCGACACGACGATCTCCTGGAGCACCTGGGCACCGGCGATGGTGGCCGAGTGGCGGGCGTGCTCGTGGGCCCACTTGCCGCCGTACGGCGTGGGGGTGGCGCCGACCACGGCGAACGGCTTGCCCACGACGGCGCCGGCGCCGTACGGGCGGGACAGCCAGTCGATGGCGTTGTTGAGCACGGCGGGCATGGTGCCGTTGTACTCGGGGGTGACGACCAGGACGCGGTCGGCGGCGGCGACGTCGGCGCGCAGGCGGGTGGCTGCCTCGGGCGCGGTCTCGCCGTCGATGTCCTCGTTGTAGAACGGGATCTCACCGAGGCCGTCGGCGATGTCGATGGTGACGCCGGCCGGGGCCTGGGCCTGGAGGGTCTCGGCGATGCGGCGGTTCAGGGAGTCGGCGCGGAGGCTGCCGACGAGGACGAGCACGCGGGTGTCAGACATGGAGCTGTCTCCTCAGAGGTTTGTTGGACGAACAGAGGGCATAAGCGGACCGCGGTCCGCTTTATTCCGGGCCTCTAGGATGAGTGTTGTGACACCGCCCACGAAGCCCCGAGCTGCCGACGACCGGCAGGTCAGGGCCGAGCTGCCGCTGCTCGGCCAGCCGGCACCGGAGCGCCGCGACGCCGCGCGCAACCGCGACGCGGTGCTGAACGCGGCCCTGCGACTCGTCGAGGCCAACGGCGCCTGCGCGGTCACCATGGAAGCGGTGGCCGAGGCCGCGGGAGTCGGCAAGGGCACGGTGTTCCGGCGTTTCGAGAGCCGGGCCGGCCTGATGGGCGCGGTGCTCGACCACTCCGAGTCGGCCTGGCAGAACGCCGTCATCTCCGGTCCGCCGCCGCTCGGGCCGGGCGCTCCCCCACTCGAACGACTCCGGGCCTTCGGACGCTCCCGCCTCGACCTGAACCTGCGCCACGCCGACCTCATCGAGGCAGCGATCTCCTCCTACGGCCGGTCGTACGCCGCCTACTCGTTCGCCGCGATGCACGTCCGCTACCTGCTCACCGAGCTCGGCGCCACCGGAGACCTGCACCTGTTGACCACGGCGGTGCTCGCGCCGCTCGAGGCCGAGATCCTGCGCCAGCACAGGGCCGAGGGCGTGGGCGAGGAGCGCATCATCGCCGGGTGGGACGACCTGGTCCGGCGCATCCTCGCGGGCTGAACCAGCCGCGCACCCGGCCCGCAGTCACTCCACGTGGTGGCGGCGCAGCCCGAACGTCAGCCCGTCGACGAGCGCGCCCCACGACGCCTCGATGACGTTGTGGCCGACCCCGACGGTGACCCAGGACGACTCGCCGTCGGTGGTCTCGATCAGCACCCGCGTAGTCGCGTCGGTGCCGTGGCCCTGGTCGAAGATGCGCACCTTGTAGTCGATCAGCTCGAACTTCGCGACCTCCGGATAGGCCTGGCCGATGGCCTGGCGCAGGGCGTGGTCGAGCGCGTTGACCGGGCCGTTGCCCTCACCGGTCACCACGAACCGCTCGCCGCCGGCGCGCAGCTTGACGGTCGCCTCGGAGATCGCCTCGCCGCCGGGCGAGGTCTCGGTGATCACCCGCCACGACTCGACCTCGAAGTACGCCGGGCGCACTCCCTCGGCCTCCTCGACGAGCAGCAGCTCGAACGACGCGTCGGCCGCCTCGAACGTGTAGCCGCGCGACTCCATCTCCTTGACCCGGTTGGTCAGGCGGGTGACAAGGTCCTTGTCGCTGGAGAGGTCGTAGCCGAGCTCCTTGCCCTTGAGCTCGACGGTCGCCCGGCCGGCCATGTCGGAGACCAGCAGCCGCATGTCGTTGCCGACCTGCATCGGGTCGAGGTGCTGGTAGAGGTTGGGGTCGACCTTGATCGCCGAGGCGTGCAGCCCGGCCTTGTGAGCGAACGCCGAGGTGCCGACGTACGGCTGGCGTGAGGCGGGCGGGAAGTTGGTGATGTCGGCGACGGCGTGGGCGATCCTGGTCGCCTCGGCCAGGGCGCCCTCGGGCAGCACCCGGCGCTCCAGCTTCAGCTCGAGGTTGGCGATCACCGAGACGAGGTCGGCGTTGCCGGTGCGCTCGCCGTACCCGTTCATGCAACCCTGCACGTGGGTGGCGCCGGCCTGCACGGCCGCGATCGAGTTGGCGACCGCGCACCCGGTGTCGTTGTGGGCGTGGATGCCCACGCGTCCGCCGGTCTCGGCGATCACGTCGGCGACGATCTCACCCACCCAGTGCGGCAGCATGCCGCCGTTGGTGTCGCACAGCGCGACCACGTCGGCGCCCGCGTCGTACGCCGTGCGCAGCACCTCGAGCGCGTAGGAACGGTCGAGCCTGTAGCCGTCGAAGAAGTGCTCGGCGTCGAGGAACACGCGCTGTCCCTCGCCGGCCAGGTGGGCCACGGTGTCGCGCACCATCGCGAGGTTCTCCTCGAGCGTGGTGCGCAGCGCCAGCTCGACGTGGCGGGTGTGCGACTTGGCCACCAGCGTGACGTACGGCGCGCGGCTGTCGCGGAGCGCGGCGACCTGCGGGTCGTCAGCGGCGGCCAGGCCAGCCTTGCGGGTGCTGCCGAACGCGGCCAGCCTGGCGTGGCGCAGGTCGAGCTCGTCGGCGGCGCGGGCGAAGAACTCGGTGTCCTTCGGGTTCGCGCCGGGCCAGCCGCCCTCGATGAAGCCGACACCGAGCTCGTCCAGCAGCCGGGCGATGTTGAGCTTGTCGGCGACCGACAGGTTCAACCCTTCCTGCTGTGCGCCGTCGCGCATCGTGGTGTCGTAGACGTGGAAGGCCCCGTGGAGGTCCATTCGTCTCATCTCGCTTCGGTTGTCCGGTTCGGGGGTGTGGCAACAAAAAAACCTCCCGGAGTACGAGAGGTTGCGCGTCGGGGAGTCCCTGACGCGCTAGTCGATAATGATCGCGATCTGCTGCACGTGCCCAGTTTGCCACGGAACCACGTGCCCGAAGCCTGCCGTCTCGGAATCCGACCTTCCCCATTCTTCTGCGCGGCACCCGGGAGCCGACCTACTCTTGGGCGATCCAACATCCGGACAGCTTTGAGGAACTCCCCACCCATGCGCATCAGCAAGCTCAGCGAGCGCGCCGGCCTGCCGGTCGGCACGGTCAAGTTCTACCTTCGCTCGGGGCTCCTCCACGCCGGCCGGGCGACCAGTGCCACGCAGGCGTTGTACGACGAGACGCACCTGAAGCGCCTGCGCCTGATTCGCGCACTGCTCGAGGTCGGCCGGCTCTCGCTGTCCGACATCCACGAGATCCTTGATGCGATGGACCTTCCCGACGTCGATACGGAGTCCCGGGTCACCCGGGTCCGCGCGGCGATCGCGGCCTCGTCCGGCGTCTCCGACAGCATCGACGTGACCGCCGCGCAGGATCTCCTGGCCGACCTCGGGTGGCACGTGGCCGCCACGTCTCCTCACCTCCCGGCCCTGGCCCGTGCCTTGTGGGCCGCCGAGTCCGTCGGCCTGGAGATCGACCCCGACCACTTCTCGGCGTACGCCGAGGCGGCGGCACTCGCCGCGCACAGCGACCGCACCGCGATCAGCGAGACGTCCGCCGAGAACCTGCCCACGACGGTGGCGGCCACCACCGTCCTGCTCGACCAGGTGCTGATCGCGCTCCACCGGCTGGCCATGGAGAACGACCCGGTCGACTCCCGGGGTGTTCCGCGCGGGGCCCGCCACCTGCCCGGACCGCGTCAGCCCGCCGCCAGCGCCTGAACCCGGTCGCTGATCCAGCGCACGGACCCGTCAGAGGTGGCGGCCCAACCAGGTGCCGGGGGCCCACGGCGACTCGTCGAACGGCGCCCACACCGGGTCGTGGCCCACCGCCCACCACACCATGAGGGCGGAGGCGGCGACAAGCAGCAGCACGCCGACCAGCCAGGGCACCGGGGTGCGGGCCAGGGGCAACCCGATCCGACGCAGGGGTGACCTCAGCCGGGAGCTGCCCGGGCCGGTCCAGTGCACGACACCGAGGAACACGCCCGAGACCCCGAGCGCCGTGAGGTCGTCGACGTCGAGGGCCACCATCACCAGTCCGACGCAGCCCACCAACAGAGCGGTCCAGACCAGCAGCATGATCGACGCAGGCAGCGAGACGAGGAAGTGCCACGGCGCGGCCATCAGGTTGAGCACCCCGTCGTACCACTTCGGGCCGCGGCGACCACGTCGATCGGTGGCCGCGCTCGCGGAGAGCGACAGGCTGCGCAGCACCACGGTCACGACCGCGATCGACACGCTCACGACGTACGGCGCCAGCACGAGTCCCCCGGCGACCGCACCGAGGACGGCAGCACCCAGGATCCAGCGGCGGAGGCGCTCGGTCCACGACACCCGCGCCGGTGCCGCACCCGCCGGGGCAGGCACCTGGTAGGGCTCGCGCATCGGCGGCGGCAGGGTGTGGTCCGGCCGCGGCGGGGCCGCCTCGGTCGCCGGGCCGGCCAGCGGTTGGTTCAGTGATTGCGACGGCGGCGCCGGGGGCGGCTGCCTGCGGGTCGGGTCGTCCTCAAACCTGCGGGTCTGCGGGGCGGCGACGTCGAGCGCCTCCTGGGCGGCCTGCGCGAACCCGGGGGTGATCGGCATCGTCATCGTGGGCGCCGGTCCGGGGACGGCGGGGCGTTCGGCGGTCGGCGAGCCACCGAGGGTCTCGATCACCTGCGGCAGGCTCGGTCGCTGGTCCGGTTCGGGAGCGAGCGCGGAGGTCACCAGCGAGAGGACCACGGGGTCCAGGCCGGTCAGGTCGTGCTCGCCGCGGCGCACGCGGTCCATCACCGCCACCGACGGCCCCTTGCCGTACGGCGCACGACCGGTTCCGGCGAAGGCCACGGTCGCCGCCCACGAGTGCACGTCGGCCGCGGTGGTGGGCTCGATGCCGTAGAGGATCTCGGGGGCGAGGTAGCCCGGTGTGCCGAGAAGCCAGCCGGTGCGGGTGATGTTCGCGTCGTCGGCGACCCGGGCCAGGCCGAAGTCGATCAGGACCGGGTTGCGACCTTCCATCAGCACGTTCGACGGCTTGATGTCGCGGTGCAGAACGCCCACCCGGTGCACGGCCTGCAGCGCCTCGGCCAGGCCCTGGGCGAACCACGCCAGGTCGTCTCCGGTCAGCGGACCCTCCTCGCGCACGTGGTCGTGCAGCGAGAGCCCGGGCACGTAGCGGGTGGCCACGAACGGCACCGGCCCCCACGGGTCGGAGTCGACGATCTCGGCGACCCGGACACTGCGCACCCGGCTGAGCGAGTTGACCTCGCGGGCCAGCCGGGCGCGGGCCTCGTCGTCGCCGACGACGTGCGGGCGCAGCACCTTGAGCGCCACGCGCTCTCCCCCGGGCTTGCGGGCGAGGTGCACGACGCCCATGCCGCCCTCGCCGATGCGCGAGAGGAGGGTGTAGTCCCCCACGCGCATTCCAGGTGGGGCCTGCCGGCCCGGAGTCGTCGTCACGTCGTGAGATTACCCGTGCCCACCGCCCCGAACCCCGTGTAACGCGCTGTCCGTGACGCTTTGCACCCGGCAGCAGCATGACCGTTGCTTAGACCGATTGACCTAGCCCCCTGCCGGCGGGTGCAGAAGTGTCAACAAGGGCGCCCAAGTGCCCGATTCGGTACGGCGTACGCACGCCGGATCAGACGACCTGGTGCATCCAGCCGAAGGAGTCGTCGGCGCGGCCGTACTGGATGTCGACCAGCGACTGCCGGATCTTCATCGTCAGGTCGGTCGACGCCGGCGCCGGGACCTCGCCGCCGTCCCACTTCAGGGCACCGACCGGGGTGATCACGGCGGCCGTGCCGCAGGCGAAGATCTCGGTGATCGCACCGCTGGTGACGCCCTCGCGCCACTCGTCGATGGAGAACTTGCGCTCCTCGACCTTGTGGCCGAGCTGCTCGGCCAGCTCGATCACGCTGGAGCGGGTGATGCCCTCGAGGATGGTGCCGGTCTCGGGGGTGACGATGCGTCCGTCGTCGAAGACGAAGTACATGTTCATGCCGCCGAGCTCCTCGACGTACTTCCCCTCCTGGGCGTCGAGGAAGACGACCTGGTCGCAGCCGTGGCCGCTGGCCTCCTGCTGGGCGACCAGCGAGCTGGCGTAGTTGCCACCGGTCTTGGCGGCACCCATGCCACCACGTCCGGCGCGGGTGTACTCCTCGGTGAGCCACAGGCTGACCGGCTTGATGCCACCCTTGAAGTAGGACCCGGCCGGCGAGGCGATCACCATGAACGTGACGTGCTGGCTGGGACGCACGCCGAGGAACACCTCGGTGGCGATCATGAACGGGCGCAGGTAGAGGCTCTTCTCCCCCGCCGCCTCGGGCACCCACCGCTCGTCGACCTTCACCAGGGCGTCGACGGCCTGCACGAAGTCGTCGACCGGCAGCTCGGGGAAGGCCAGGCGTCCGGACGAGCGCACCATGCGCTGCGCGTTGGCCTCGGGACGGAACGTGGCGATCGAACCGTCGGGCTGGCGGTAGGCCTTCATGCCCTCGAAGGTCTCCTGCGCGTAGTGCAGGACTGCGGTCGCCGGGTCCATCGTCAACGGGCCGTACGGCGTGACGCGGGCCGCGTGCCAACCCTCGTCGGGGGTCCACTCGGCGGTGAACATGTGGTCGGTGAAGAACGTGCCGAAGCCGGGGGCCGCGAGGATCTCGGCGAGGCGGGCGTCGTCGACGATCTTGTCGCTCAGGGTGGTGCTGATCTCCATGGACATCAAACTATCTGACCTTCTGTGAAATGAGCGACGCCGGGCACGTCGAAGCGACGTACCCGGCGCCAGAGGCTGGCGAAGTACGTGTCAGCCGGCTACTCGCGCGGCGATCGCGTCGCCGATCTCGGACGTAGGGCGGGCAACGCCGGCCGTGCGCTCGGACAGGTCCGCGAGGACGGCGGACTCGATGGACCGGGCCGCGTCGTCGAAGCCCAGGTGGTCGAGCATGAGGGAGACCGAGAGGATCGCCGCGGTCGGGTCGGCCTTCTGCTGGCCCGCGATGTCGGGAGCAGAGCCGTGCACGGGTTCGAACATGGAGGGGGCGGTGCGGTCCGGGTTCACGTTGCCGGAGGCGGCCAGCCCGATGCCACCGGTGATGGCGGCGGCCAGGTCGGTGATGATGTCGCCGAAGAGGTTGTCGGTGACGATCACGTCGAAGCGGGACGGGTCGGTGGTCATGAAGATCATCGCCGCGTCGATGTGCATGTAGTCGGTCGTGACGTCGGGATGCTCGGCGGCCACGGACTCGAAGAGGCGCCACCACACGGAGCCGGCGTTGACCAGCACGTTGGTCTTGTGGACCAGGGTGAGCTTCTTGCGGGGGCGGCGCTCGGCCCGGGCGAAGGCGTCGCGGATCACGCGCTCCACACCGAAGGCGGTGTTGACCGAGACCTCGGTGGCGACCTCGGCCGGTGTGCCGACCCGCAGCGCGCCGCCGTTGCCGGTGTAGGGACCCTCGGTGCCCTCACGCACGACCACGAAGTCGACCTCGCCCGGCTCGGCCAGCGGCGAGGTGACACCGGGGAAGATCCGCGAGGGGCGCAGGTTCACGTAGTGGTCGAGCTCGAAGCGCAGCTTGAGCAGCAGGCCGCGCTCGAGGATGCCGGGGGGCAGGTTCGGGTCGTTCGGCTTGCCGCCGACGGCGCCGAGCAGGATCGCGTCGTGGCCGCGGATCTCCTCCAGCGTGCTCTCCGGAAGGACCTCACCGGTGGCGAGGTAGCGCTCGGCGCCCAGGTCGTAGCGGGTCTGCTCGAACTTCACGGGGGCAGCCACCTCGAGCACCTTGAGTGCTTCGGCGGTGACTTCGGGGCCGATGCCGTCGCCAGGGATGACGGCGAGGCGGACGGTCTGGGGAGGAGTCGTGGTCATGACGATGAATCTAGTTGTCGTCGGGGCGCGGGCCGCCGTTGTCTCGCAGGTCAAGAGCGGCCTGGACGGCCTCCATGCTGCGTGGGTTCTCGGGGTTGTGGCTGGCAGGTCCCCACTCGGGGTACATGTCGTACATGGGTCTCTCCGTTCGGTGTCGCATCGGTTGATCGGGCGTGGGTGGTGCAACGAAGCCACGCCCCGCGACGGGGAGACGGGTGCCGAGCCGTGGATCGCACGGGCACCGACACGGTCCATCAGGACCAGAGAGATTGCGGATCACGCTGAAACTTCTGGCGATCCGCCGCGGGGCGTCTTCAGGTGGAAGAAGGCCCGTCGTACAAACACCACTCGCCACGGCGAGGTGGCCTTCTGTCAGGCCTCGCCGCGGCAGTGAATGAGTACGAGAACGCTCCGCATGATGGAGAAACCGTACGACGCCTCGCGTGAGTGCGCATCCGACTTCCCGGATCCGCTCACCATGCGAGACGACTTTCCCAGGATGAAAGACTCGACGCCATGAGCGCCCCGCCCGACCTTCCTTCCATCGTGTCCCGTGCGTTCGACGTGTCCCGCAAGTCGGGCTACGTGTCGTTCTGCCGCAACGAGACCGGACGACTCCTGGCCACCCTGGCCGCCACCCGCACCGGCACCTTGGCCGAGTTCGGCACCGGCTGCGGCGTGGGCACCGCATGGCTGCGCTCGGGCGTGCGCGGCGACGTCCGCATCGTCACGGCCGAGCTCGATGCCAAGCTGGCCGATGCCGCCGCCGAGATCTTCGTCGACGACGACTCCGTGGAGGTGCTGGCCGCCGACTGGTCGACCCTGCGCGACCAGGGACCGTTCTCGCTGCTGTTCCTCGACTCCGGTACGCCGTCCGCGGTCGGCGTCGACTCGATCGCCGAGCTGGTCGAGCCGGGCGGCATCGTCGTGCTCGACGACTTCGTGCCCTGCGAGCTGTGGCCGCCGATCACCGGCGGACGCGTCGACACCCTGCGCGAGCAGTGGCTCACCGACGATCGCTTCACCGCGGTCGAGGTGATGATCGCCTCCGACGCGTCGGCGATCATCGCCACCCGCCGGTAGGAGCAACCCGGCCGGCCGCGCCCCTGCTGCTGCGCGGCAGCCTGCTGTCCGTCAGCGCCGGCGCTCGACAGGTCGCGCATCAGCGCAACGGCACGACTCCATGGAAGCGTCGGTAAGTGCGGCAGTTGGCGCTCACGCCGGCGCTCGCCCGCCGCATGTGTGACGTGCCAGCACCAACTGCCGCAGTTCCCCACGCCTTCGGAGCGAGATGATCAGCTCGGGGCAAGGCAACGGCCCGACACCAGTGCCCACTCAACACCCGTCTCGTCGGCCGCGGGTCACGGTTCGCCTCCCGCTGGCCAGGGCCCGCACCACCGGTCGTGGTCCGCGGGTCACGGCTCAGACTGGAGGCAGGCTCACGCCTCCGGGTAGCCCTGCGGGTTGCCCGACTGCCAGCGCCAGGTGTCGGCGCACATGTCGTCGATGGTGCGGGTGGCCCGCCAGCCGAGTTCGTCGGCCGCGCGAGCCGTGTCGGCCCAGTAGGCGGGCAGATCGCCGGCACGTCGACCGACGACCTCGTGCGGGAGCTCGCGGCCGACCGCACGCTCGAACGCGTGGAACAGCTCGAACACGCTGGTGCCGGTGCCGCCACCGAGGTTGAACGCGCGGACCGGTTCGACCATCGCGTCGAGGTGCTCGAGCGCCGCCACGTGGCCGGCGGCGAGGTCCTCGACGTGGATGTAGTCGCGCTCGCAGGTGCCGTCGGCGGTCGGATAGTCGTCGCCGAAGATGGACAGCTTGTCGCGTCGACCGACCGCCACCTGCGCGATGAACGGCATCAGGTTGTTGGGCACACCCTGCGGGTCCTCGCCCATCGTGCCCGAGCTGTGCGCGCCGACCGGGTTGAAGTAGCGCAGCAGAGCGACCTTCAGTCCGCCGGCGGTGGCCACGTCGGAGAGCACCTGCTCCTGCATCACCTTGGTGCGGCCGTAGGGGCTCGCGGCGGAGAGCGGCTGGTAGTCCTCGTGGTAGGGCACCGGCGCGTGGTCGCCGTACACGGTCGCAGAGGAGGAGAACACCAGACGGTGGACGTCGTGGCGGCGCATCGCGTTGGCGAGCGCGAAGGTCGAGCCGAGGTTGTTGGCGTAGTACTCCAACGGCTTGCCGACGCTCTCCCCCACCGCCTTGAAGCCGGCGAAGTGGATCACCGCGTCGATCTTCTCGTTGGCGAACAGCCGCTCGGTCTTGTCGACGTCGGTCAGGTCGAACGCGTGCACCGGCACGTGGGCGCCCGAGAGCGACTCGATGCGGCCGACCACGCTGGGCTTGCTGTTGGAGAAGTCGTCGACCACGAGCACGTCGTGGCCGGCTTCGATCAGGGAGAGGACAGTGTGGGAGCCGATGTAGCCGGCACCGCCGGAGACGAGAACGCGCATGGGAGAAGACTAGGGCGTGTCGGGTAGCTCGACGGTGAACCACGGCAGCATCGCCTGGGCCAGCGGCCCGATGGCCAGCGCGTAGAGCACCGTGCCCACGCCGAGAGCACCGCCGAGGAGCAGGCCCAGGACGACGACGGCGACCTCGAGTCCGGTGCGCACGAGCCGGAGCGAGCGGCCGGTCCGCCGGGCCAGGCCGGTCATCAGCCCGTCGCGGGGACCCCGGCCGAACTGCGCCCCCATGTAGAGGGCGGTGGCCAGCCCGTTGCCGACGACACCGACGACCAGCAGGGCGATCCGCGGCGCCCAACCGTCGGGCTCGGCGAGCACGGCCAGCGTGGCGTCGGCGGAGAAGCCGACCACGAAGGCGTTGGCGATCGTGCCGAGTCCAGGAACCTCGCGCAGCGGGATCCACAGCAGCAGCACCACGAAGCTGAACAGCACGACGGCCTGGCCGAGGGTGATCGGCACGTGCTGGATGAAGCCCGAGTGGAACACGTCCCACGGGGCCAGACCGAGTGCCCCGCGCACCATCATCGCCAGCGAGACGCCGTACAGCACGAGTCCGATCATCAGCTGCGGCAGGCGCCGCGCGAGGCGTCCGGCGCGGAGCTGTTCGAGGGGGCCGAGGTCGGAGAGCTGGCGTCGCGGGAACGTGGTGCTGAGGGACATGCCCACCATTCTGGTCTCGATTGGCCCTTGAACAAATAGCCAATCGTGGAATAGTGGCCTGTATGTCACGCGTCATATCGGCCCACACCGTGGCCACTCTCGTCGCCGACTTCGACCGCTCCCCGGCGTACGCCGGCCTCGCCGAAGCACTGCGCAGCCTGGTCGCCGACGGCCGGATCGCCCACGGCACCCGCCTGCCCAGCGAGCGCGAGCTCACCGACGCGCTCGCCGTCAGCCGCACCACCGTCACCCGGGCGTACGCCGAGCTCCGTGGGCGCGGCTACGCCGAGGCGAGGCGCGGCGCCGGCACGTTCACCTGTGTGCCGGGCGGACCGACGCGGGCGCCCGACCGGGTGCTCACCCCGCGCGTCGACGGCGAGGACCTGATCGACCTCAACTGTGCCGCAGCCCCCGCCCCGCCGGGCATCGCCGCGGCCTACGAACGCGCCGTCGCCGAGCTGCCCGCGTATCTCACCGGCCACGGCTACTACCCCGTCGGGCTGCCCGAGCTGCGCGAGGCGATCGCCGCGCTGTACGACGCGCGCGGACTGCCGACCGATCCCGAGCAGATCATGGTCACGCCCGGCGCGCTGGCCGCGACCGGTGTCGTGGCCCTGGCCTGCACCGACCCCGGGGACCGGATCATGGCCGAGGTGCCGGTCTACCCCAACGCCACCCGGGCGCTGACCATGCGCTCCACCCGGCTGGTGGGCGCCGGCGTCGATGCCGACGGCTGGGACCTCGCAGGCATCGGCGCGACGATCCGGCAGAGCGCACCGCGTGCGGCGTACCTCATCCCCGACTTCCAGAACCCGACCGGCCACCTCATGCTCGACGCGCAGCGCGAGGAGTACGCCGCCCAGCTGGCCGCCTCGCGCACGTTGGCGATCATCGACGAGGCACACCAGGCGCTCTCGCTCGAAGGCCAGGAGATGCCCCTGCCGATGGCCGCGCACGTCGAGGCGGCCGGCGGTGAGGCGATCACGCTGGGCAGCGCCAGCAAGATGCTGTGGGGCGGCCTGCGCGTCGGCTGGTTGCGGGCTCCCCGCGCCCGGCTCGACGCCCTCACCGAGGCGCGCCTGGCGCTCGACCTCGGTGTGCCCGTGGTCGAGCAGCTCGTCGCGGCCACCCTGCTGCGCGATGACGGCAGCGTGCTGGCCGCGCAGCGAACCCGGCTGCGGGAGCAGCGTGACGCCCTCGCCTCCGCCCTTGCCGAGCAGCTGCCCGAGTGGACCTTCCGGGTTCCCGCCGGCGGCCTGGCCATGTGGTGCGAGCTGCCGTCACCGCGTGCCTCACAGGTGGCCGCCGAGGCCGAGGCGCGTGGCGTCGTGGTCGCGCCCGGTCCGGTCTTCTCACCGACGGGTGGCTACGAACGGTTCCTCCGGATCCCGTGGACCCGCCCCGCCGACGAGCTCGAGGAGGCCGTGGCCCGCATCGCCCAGGCCTGGCGAAGCGGCGACTCCGGCGACGCCCGCAAGACTGCCGAACGGGTGATGGTGGCCTAGCGCCAGACCCTGGCGTAGTCGACGCGCATGGTCGCGGGCAGGGGCGGCGGATCCAGCGGGTCGTAGCCGTTCGTCCCGGAGCCCAGCGCCTGGGTGAACATGACGATGTACTTCTGGCGGAACGCCGGGTCGCCGGAGGTGTTGGTCAGGCACAGCCTGTCGTTGACGTAGATCCGGATCCGGGTGGCCGACCACTCCAGGCGGTAGGTGTTCCACCGGCCACGGTGCGCGACACAGTCGTACGCCGTGTTCGTGTGCGCACCACTGGTGACGGAGCCGTTGACGTCGTTGCGGTAGTGCAGGAACGGGATCGAGAGGTCCGGGTAGACCGAGTAGGTCTCGGAGACGTCGATCTCGCCGGTCGTCGGCCAGTTCAGTTCGACCTCACGATCGTCGGGCCACAGCCAGTAGGCCTCGTGCAGGCCCGGCGCCTCGGTGGCCGTGGTGAAGACGCGAGCCTCGAACCTGCCATAGCGCTGCGACCACTTGTGGTAGGTCGAGACCATGCCCGACGTGAAGATCTTGAAGATGCCTTCGAGCCCCGGACACTCGGCCAGGGTGGCCGGTCGGGCGACGAGACGCAGCGCCCCGTTGCCCACGCTCACGTTGTCGCCGCGGTAACAGGCTGCCGCCCCGGGCGGGTCGCCGGTGATGAAGCCGTCGGTCTGCGGAACCCACTTGGTGGTGTCGAGCGCCGTACCGCTGAAGTCGTCGCGGAACGTGCAGCGCCATGGAGTGCCGTCGGCCTTGAGCGGCCGCACCCCGCAGGCATCGCGGGTGACCAGCAGCCGCGGCACGTAGCGGGTCGCGGACCGTCGACGGCTCGAGGCGTCGACCACCCGGTACCCGGTCTTGCGGGAACTCTTCCAGACGACCGTGCGGAACGCGTGCCGCCGACTCGTGAGCGAGCGCACCCGCACCCATCGCGTGCCCGCTCGCCTCTGCAGGACCACGCGGTCCGCGCGGTGCGCCGTACGACCAGTGAGGTAGACCGTGCCGAGGTTGCGCGCGGAGACCTTGAGCGTGGGGGCGGCTTCGGCGGCGACGGCGACCGGTCCCGTGGCGGGGGTGAGCAAAAGTCCGACGACCATGACCAGCATCGCCAACAACGTCACGACCCGAGTCGTACGGCGCATGGCTCCTCCACAGCGTTTCGTCCGAGAGTGCAGGAAAATCACAACAGCGTCCTGGTGCCACACTCGCACCAGGACGCCGCTGTGTTCAAGAGGTCAGGACAGGTCGACGGCGCGCACGGTCTGCGCGGTCATCGCCTGCTCGATCTCGGCGAGGGTGTCGGCCGGGATCGCGGAGTCGACCGAGAGCGCGACCAGCGCCTGGCCGCCCTTGCCGTCGCGGGCCACCTGCATGCCGGCGATGTTGACCTCGGCCGTGCCGAGGATGCCGCCGACGGTGCCGACCATGCCCGGGCGGTCTTCGTAGGAGAAGAAGGCCAGGTGGTCGGTGGGCTCGATGTCGACGTCGAAGCCGTTGACCTCGACGAGGCGCTCCTTCTGCGCGAGGCCGACCAGGGTGCCCGAGACCGAGACCTGCGAGCCGTCGGCCAGCGTGCCGCGGATCGTGATCAGGTTGCGGTGGTCGGGGCTCTCCGCCTCGGTGACCAGGCGTACGGCGGTGCCGCGCTCGGCCGCGAGCAGCGGCGCGTTCACGTAGGAGACCTGGTCCTCGATGATGTCGGTGAAGACACCCTTGAGGGCGGCCAGCTCGAGCACCTTGACGTCGTACTCGGTGATCTCGCCACGGACCTCGACGTCGATCGACTGCGCGACCTCGCCGGCCAGCGCGGTGAAGACGCGGCCGAGCTTCTCGGTGAGCGGGATGCCGGGACGCACGTCCTCGGCGATGACGCCGCCCTGGACGTTGACCGCGTCGGGGACGAGCTCACCGGAGAGCGCGAGGCGCACGGACTTGGCGACCGCGATGCCGGCCTTCTCCTGCGCCTCGTCGGTCGAGGCACCCAGGTGCGGGGTGGCGACGACGGTCTCGAGCTCGAACAGCGGGCTGTCGGTGCACGGCTCCTTGGCGAACACGTCGAGGCCGGCAGCCGCGATGCGCCCGGTCTTGAGGGCGTCGTACAGCGCGGCCTCGTCGACGATGCCACCGCGGGCGGCGTTGACCAGCACCAGGTTGGACTTGGCCTTGGCCAGCTGCTCGGCGCCGATCAGGCCCACGGTCTCGGGGGTCTTGGGGAGGTGCACGCTCATGAAGTCGGACTCGGCGAGCAGGGTGTCGAGGTCGACCAGGCGGACGCCCATCTGCGCGGCCCGGCCGGCCTGCACGTAGGGGTCGTAGGCGATGACCTTCATGCCGAACGCGCTCAGGCGCTGGGCGACGAGCACGCCGATGCGGCCGAGGCCGACGATGCCGACGGTCTTCTCGTAGAGCTCGATGCCGGTGTACTTGCTGCGCTTCCACTCGCCGTTGCGCAGGCCCGCGTGGCCGGGGCTGATGTTGCGCGCGGCGGCGAGCATCAGGCCGACGGCCAGCTCGGCGGCGGAGACGATGTTGGACGTCGGCGCGTTGACGACCATGACGCCGGCCTGGGTGGAGGCCTTGACGTCTACGTTGTCGAGACCGACGCCCGCGCGGGCGACGACCTTCAGCTTCTTGGCGGCGGCCAGGGCCTCGGCGTCGACCTTGGTGGCCGAGCGGACCAGGATCGCGTCGACGTCGGCGATGGCCGGCAGCAGCTCGGCGCGGTCGGCACCGTTGCAGTGGCGGATCTCGAAGTCGGGGCCGAGCGCCTCGACGGTGGCGGGGCTCAGCTCTTCGGCGATGAGAACGACGGGCTTGCTCACAGCGGATTCCTCGATTTGTGTCGCGGATTTGCGGGACTCGTCCGACGGCCAAGTTGCGGCCGTTCAGGAGGTCGTGCACGACGCTGTGCCCGGACCGGCAATGCTACCCGACCTCCCACGGATGGCCGAGTCCGTCCGCATCGAGACCGCCCCCTCCCGGAAGCAACGCGGGGTCACCGTCGCTCCACACGCGTCGCGACACGGGCAAACCGTCCACGGCACCGCACAGGAGCGGCCTCGAAATTCGTTTGTACGACGCACCCGACCTTGGCATACTGATCCGCGTGAAGTTCTGAGAGCGCCCGTGAAGCCCGTCGTCGACGGGTGGTTCCCTGCCCCGATTCCGAGGCTCGCTCTTGTCATCTCCGCTTCGCTTCTCCCACGTCTCCTTCGCCTGGCCCGACGGGTCACCGGTGATCGACGACCTGAACCTGCTCGTCCCGTCCGGACGCTCGGGGCTGGTCGGCGCCAACGGCTCCGGCAAGTCCACCCTGCTCCGACTCGCCGCGGGCGACCTCGCCCCGACCGGCGGCAGCATCCGCGCCGAGGGCCGGGTCGGCTGGCTGCGCCAGGACCTCACCCTGCGCTCCGACGAACGCGTCGACGACCACCTCGGCGTACGCCGGATCCGTGACGCGATCCGGTCCATCGAGGCCGGCTCCGTCGACGAGTCCGACTACGAGACCGTCGGCGACGCCTGGGACATCGAGGAACGCGCCGGCGCCGAGCTGGCCCGGGTCGGCCTGCCTGCGGACATCCTCGACCGCCGCCTCGGCCAGCTGTCCGGCGGCGAGACCGTCCAGCTCGGGCTGACCCGCCTGCTCCTGCAGCGCCCCGACATCCTGCTGCTCGACGAGCCCACCAACAACCTCGACGCCCGCGCCCGCGAACGGCTCCACGCGGTGGTCGAGTCGTGGCGCGGCACCTTGGTCGTGGTCAGCCACGACCGCGAGCTGCTCGAGCTGGTCGACCGGGTCGGAGACCTCCACGACAACTCCGTCACGTGGTACGGCGGCGGCTACTCGTCGTACGCCGAGCAGGTGGAGGCCGAGCAGGCCGCAGCCGCACAGGCAGCCACGACCGCGCGGGAGGACCTCCGCAAGCAGAAGAACGACCTCGTCGAGACCCAGCGGATCCTCTCCGGGCGCAAGCGCTACGCCGACAAGATGTATGCCAACAAGCGGGAACCGCGGGCGGTGATGAAGCTGCGCAAGCGCTCCGCCCAGGTCTCCGCCGGCAAGTACCGCCAGCTCCACGAGGACCGGCTCGAGTCCGCGCGGGAGCGCCTCGACGACGCCGAGTCGCGGGTGCGCGACGACCGGGAGATCCGGATCGACCTGCCGGAGACCGAGGTGCCACGCGGTCGCGAGGTGCTCCGGCTCGACCTGCACCTGCGCACCGGTGCGCGGGTCGACCTCGACCTCCGCGGGCCGGAACGGATCGCGGTGACCGGTGCCAACGGGAGCGGCAAGACCACGCTCCTGCACACGATCATCGGGTCCCTGGCCCCGGAGGGTGACATGCAGGTGAAGGTGCCGTTCGGCCTGCTCGACCAGCGCCTCGACACCCTCGACGACTCGCTCACGGTCTTCGAGAACGTGGCCGCGCGGGCACCGGCCTCGGACCCGAACGAGGTGCGTGCCCGCCTGGCCCGCTTCCTCTTCCGCGGCTCCAAGGGTGACCAGGTGGCCGGCACGCTGTCCGGTGGCGAGCGCTTCCGGGCGACCCTGGCCGCGGTACTGCTGGCCGACCCGGCGCCGCAGCTGCTGCTGCTCGACGAGCCGACGAACAACCTCGACTTCAGTTCGTACGACGCGCTCGTCTCGGCGTTGGGCGGCTACCGGGGTGCCCTGCTCGTGGTCAGCCACGACGAGGCGTTCCTCGACGAGATCGACGTCCACCGCAGGATCTCGCTGCACGACGTACCCCGTATTGGGTAAGTCGGGCCATCGTCGCGACACGACCGCTTCCGGGTACCTAGATTTTCGAACAGGGGACCACACTGAACGGAAGTCGGGGACATGAAGAGAACATGGGTGTTGGGGCTGGTCATGGGCCTGGTCGGCGTCGTGTTTGCCGCGATGCCGGCGCAGGCCGAGCGGATCGGCGACGAAGGCTGTACGCCGGGCTACTGGAAGAACCACACCGACAGCTGGTCGGAGGGGCCGGGGCAGCCGATCGCCAGCACGACCTTGCTCAACTCGAACCAGGTCAAGTTCCACACGACCGCGGCTCTGGTGGGCGACTCACTGCTCGACGCCCTGAACTACAAGGGCGGAGCCGGAGCGGCCGGCGCCGAGCGCAACCTGATGCGGCACGCGGCCGCCGCCTGGCTGAACGCGGCCACGGAGGACCTCGGGTACCCGTACCGTCGCTTCACGGACCCGTACAACATCGTGGGGACCGTGAACGCGGCCATCGCGAGCGGAGACCCGGCCGCGATGCTGGCCGTGAAGGACGAACTGGCGGCCGCGAACGAGTTGGGGTGCCCGCTGAACTGATCAGCGGCCGACTCAGGCGGTTCGCCTCGACAGTGGAGATTCTCCGGCGCCACGCGCCGGAGAATCTCCTATGTTGAGCCACGTTCGTATCGTGCAGTCCGGACCACACGCGACCGGCCAACCTGCCCAGCCCCGGGCGCGCAGGATCAGCGCGACCGCCGCCGCGAGCCGGCACGGCTCGAGCACCTGCCTCCACCCCGGACGGATCGTCAGCCGATTGCTGATCGCCGCTCCGATGTCGCGATCCAGATCGAGCCATCGATCCTCGGACCACTCGTGGCCGAGTCGTCCGTCGAGCTCGACCAGCAGCAGGTGAGCCAAGTACTCGACGTCCCGGAAGATCACTCCTCCGGGCCCCGCAGGTGCACGACTGATCGGACGGTCTCGATCGACGCGGCGCTGGCGATGCCCCCGAGGAAGACCGTGCTTGCGCTCGACGTCGGAGAGGTAGCGGCGCTCGAGAACCGAGAAGGCTCCGGCGTCGATGTCGACGAGGATCTCGACCAGGAGTCGACGACGAGGCAGGCGTGGTCGCAACTCGATCGCCTCGAGCAACCGCCCCACCGTGGTACGGCGCTGCTGGCACAGATCGGCGAGCACTGCCACCGCCGCAGCATCGTCTCGGGCACTGGAGGCCGCGCCCAGTGCCGCGTGTTCGACCGCGACCCGCGGTGGCGACAGATGGAGCTGCGCGATCTGGTCGAAGTGCTGGCTGCGGTGCAGTTCGACGCCCGGCGCGGGATGGAGTCGCCTGGTGCGGCTCACGAGGAGTTGGACCACCTTCTCCTCTCGACCGAGCCAGGGGCCACGGATCCGGTGCGCACGTAGCGCCGAGAGACCGGTCAGTGCGGCCGGTTCGTGGCAGAGAACCGCGGACCACCACCGTTGCTCGCGGGTCAACGGTCCGGTGTGCTCGACGTAGACACCCTCATGAACGCGTGCCAGCCTCGCTCGACGGCACCATCGCTCGATGTCATTGTCCGTGCCGCCGAGCTCGAGGATCTGTCGACGAGAGATGACACCGTCCTGCAGACGCAGGAGCGAGGCGAGGGCAGCAGTGGATTCCATCCGATGAGCCTGAATCGCACATCGGACCGCAGCAACGGCTCGCTCGGCCGCCTGTGGATGGGAGCGCAATGGAGGCGCCGCCAGACGCACTCACCCAGAAGAAGAAGGAGGTTCTCCGGCGCCAGACGCCGGAGAACCTCCACTGTTTGCAGCAGGAGTGGGTTCAGTCGGTGCCGAACTCCATGGCGGCGCGGTCGAGAGCCTCGTCCTCGTCGCTGATCGACTCACCGCGGTCGGCGATGCGGTCGGCGCCACCGGCCGGGAGCTCACCGAACAGGGTGCCGTTCTCGACGAGCACCTGGCCCTGGTCGAGCGGCTGCCCGGCGTACATCTCGAGCTTGGAGCGCGAGTCGGCGATGTCGAGGTTGCGCATCGTCAACTGGCCGATGCGGTCGAGGGGGCCGAACGCGGCGTTCTCGGTGCGCTCCATCGACAGCTTGTCGGGGTGGTAGGAGAAGTTGCTGCCCGAGGTGGCCAGGACCGTGTAGTCCTCGCCGCGACGCAGCCGGAGGGTGACCTCGCCGGTGACCAGTGACGCGATCCAGCGCTGGATCGACTCGCGGATCATCAGCGCCTGCGGGTCGAGCCAGCGGCCCTCGTAGAGCAGCCGGCCGAGCTTGCGGCCCTCGTTGTGGTACTGCGCGACGGTGTCCTCGTTGTGGATCGCGTTGACCAGCCGCTCGTAGGCGATGAAGAGCAGCGCCATGGCCGGGGCCTCGTAGATGCCGCGCGACTTGGCCTCGATGATGCGGTTCTCGATCTGGTCGGACATGCCGAGGCCGTGGCGGCCACCGATCGAGTTCGCCTCGTGCACCAGGGCCACCGCGTCGTCGTACCGCGTGCCGTTGATGGAGACCGGCCGGCCCTGCTCGAAGCCGATCGTGACGTCCTCGGTCTCGATGGCCACCGACGGATCCCAGAACTTCACGCCCATGATCGGTTCGACGGTCTCGAGGGAGACGTCGAGGTGCTCGAGGGTCTTGGCCTCGTGGGTGGCGCCCCAGATGTTGGCGTCGGTGGAGTAGGCCTTCTCCTGGGAGTCGCGGTAGGGCAGGTTGCGCTCGGTGAGCCAGGCGCTCATCTCGTGCCGGCCGCCGAGCTCGTGGACGAACTCGGCGTCGAGCCACGGCTTGTAGATGCGCAGGTCGGGGTTGGCCAGCAGGCCGTAGCGGTAGAACCGCTCGATGTCGTTGCCCTTGAAGGTCGAGCCGTCGCCCCAGATGTCGACGCCGTCCTCGTGCATCGCGCGGACCAGCATCGTGCCGGTCACCGCGCGGCCCAGGGGCGTGGTGTTGAAGTAGATCCGCGAACCGGAGCGGATGTGGAAGGCGCCGCAGGCCAGGGCGGCCAGGCCCTCGTCGACCAGGGCGGCCTTGCAGTCGACCGCGCGGGCGATCTCGGCACCGTAGGCCAGTGCGCGTCCCGGCACGCCGGAGATGTCGGGCTCGTCGTACTGCCCGATGTCGGCGGTGTAGGTGCAGGGCACGGCGCCCTTGTCGCGCATCCACGCGACCGCGACGGAGGTGTCGAGGCCACCGGAGAAGGCGATGCCGACGCGCTCGCCGACGGGAAGGGAAGTGAGAACCTTGGACATGACCCAACTGTATACGGAGTTGTGCATAATCATGCAATCGGGTTCGTGGACTGTTTCTCGAAGTGCCGGTCGGTTTGTTTGTCGACGCAGCCCGGGTGGGAGACTTCGACCATGAGTCAAGCCTTCTGCCAGCAGTGCGGCACCCGCCGCGAGAACGACGCGGCCCCCCGCTGCTCCGCCTGTGGGGCGGTCTTCCCGGCCCAGGCCGCGGCTCCGGAGGTGCCCAGCGACGAGGCGCCGACGCGTATCGCCGGCCGCCCGGTGCAGAGCCCGCAGCCGCCGCAACAGGCTTCCACTCCCCCGCCGTCGTACGGCGCACCACAGCCCGGCGCACCACAGGCCGGCGCACCACAGCCCGGCGCACCACAGGCCGGCGCACCACAGCCCGGCGTGCCCACCCCGCCGTACGGCGCACCGCAGGCCGGCGCACCACAGCCCGGCGTGCCCACCCCGCCGTACGGCGCACCGCAGGCCGGCGCACCGCAGGGTGGGGCGCAGCAGCCCGGTTACGGCACCGTGCCGCAGCAGGCATGGCAGCAGCAAGGCTTCGGCCAGCAGCAGTGGGGAGCGGCCCCCGGCCAGCCTCAGGGCGGGTCCGGCAAGGGCAAGCTCTGGATCCTGCTCGCCGCGGCCGTGCTCGTCGTCGGCGGCGGGATCACCGCGCTGGTGCTCACCCTCGGCGGAGGAGATGGCGGCGGTGACGACGACAACCTCAGCGACGAGGAACAGATCGAGAACGTCATCACCGACTACAACGACGCCACGCAGAAGCTCGCGTCAGGCGACGCCTCGGCGTGCGACTCCTACCGCGACCTGGTCACCGAGGAGGTCAGCGACGAGGACCTGCAGGAGTGCCGCGACTCCGTCGACGACAGCGCCTCCAGCGACTCCGGCGACTTCTCCTACGAGATCAAGTACAAGAGCGCGGAGATCGACGGAGACACCGCCGTGGCCACGGTCGAGACGACCAGCAGCTTCGGCGACAGCGACCCCGAGACCAGGACCGAGGACCTGCACCTGCGCAAGGTCGACGGCGACTGGAAGCTCGACTTCGACGCCAGCTCGGGCTCGTCGGACGGCGACTCGAGCGACGCGCCGAGCGACTACTCGACCGAGGACTACGACTACGACGACCCGACCGAGTCGCCGAGTGACTACTCCACCTACGACTACGACGTGCCGTCCGAGTCGCCGTCGAACTGACCGACCAGCGTCAGATGGCGCAGCCGTCGGGCCCACAGGCCTGATCGGCTGCGCCGGCGACCATCTGCAGTGACGGGTGGGAGTCGCTCCAGGCGCGGGTCAGTGCCTGGCTGAAGACCTCGGCGGGCTGTGCGCCCGAGATGCCGTACTTGTCGTCCACCACGAAGAACGGCACCCCGGTCGCGCCGAACGCGCCGGCCTGCGCGACGTCGGCGTGGACCTCGTCGCGGAACTCGTCGCCGGACAGCACGGTGGCCACTCGCGCGGCGTCCAGGCCGACGCCGACCGCGATCTCGGTGAGGGTGGCGTGGTCGGCGACGTTGCGCACCTCGACGAAGTTGGCGGCGAGCAGGGCCTCCTTCAGCTCCCCCTGTACGACGGCGCCCGCGTCGTGCAGCGCCAGGTGGAGCAGCCGGTGCGCGTCGACGGTGTTGACCCGCTGGGTCTGCGAGAGGCGGTAGAGCAGCCCCTCCTCCGCCGCGACGGCCTCGACCTGGTCCATCATCCGCTGTGCGTTCTCGACGCCGCCGCCGTACTTGCGGGCCAGGACGTCGACCGTGCGCTCCACCGGCACCGGCGGCGCGGCCGGGTCCAGCTCGTAGGAGTGCCAGACCACCTCGACCTGGTCGGCATGCTCGAAGCCCTGCAACGCCGTCTCGAGTCGACGCTTGCCGATGTAGCACCACGGACACACGACGTCGGACCACACATCAATTCGCATGTCGGGTCAACGCACCCCCCGAGCCGGGGATTCCCGGACCCGGCGTGAGGCGGGCCTCAGGGTCGAGTCAGGGTCGAGTGGGGGACGAAGCGCCCGGCTTCCCCGATGCGGGCGAGGCCTGTTCACCGCGAGGCTTCTGGCCATGATCACTGTTGACTCACTCACCAAGCGGTACCGCGGATTCACCGCCGTCGACGACGTCTCCTTCGTCGCCCGACCCGGCCGCGTCACGGGGTTCCTCGGGCCCAACGGCGCCGGCAAGTCCACCACCATGCGCGTGATGGTCGGATTGACCGAGGCCACCTCGGGCAGCGCCACCATCCAGGGCCAGCCGTTCGCCGAACTGCCCAACCCGGGCCGGCAGGTCGGCGTACTCCTCGACGCCTCGGCCCAGCACGCCGGCCGCACCGGTCGGGAGATCCTGGCCATCGCCCAGCGCACGATGGGCCTGCCGAAGGCAAGGGTCGACGAGATGCTCTCCCTGGTCAGCCTGACCGAGAGCGAGTCGGAGCGCCGGGTGAGGAACTACTCGCTCGGCATGCGCCAGCGCCTCGGCATCGCGACCGCCCTGATCGGCGACCCTGAGGTGCTGATCCTCGACGAGCCGGCCAACGGACTCGACCCGGCCGGCATCCGCTGGATGCGCGACCTGCTGCGGGGATACGCCAACCAGGGCGGCACGGTGCTGCTCTCCAGCCACCTCCTGCACGAGATCGAGGTGATCGCCGACGACCTCGTGATGATCGGCAACGGCCGCATCGTCGCCGAGGGGACGAAGGCCGAACTGTTGCACGCCGCCGGCACCACCGTGCGCACCACCGCCGCAGCCGAGCTGGCCCAGGCCCTGCGCAACGCGGGGATCGTGGTCACCCAGTCGAACGACGGCGCACTGCGCACGGACGCGCCCGCCGACCAGGTCGGCCAGATCGCGCTCAACGCCCGGATCGCGCTCACCGAGCTGCGGTCCTCCGACAACGCGGGTCTCGAAGAGATGTTCCTCGAGCTCACCGCCGAGACCCAACGTGAAGGAGCAGCAGCATGACCACGCTGACCCAGGAGGCCCCCGTCACCTCGGGCACCCGTCCGGCCAAGCACGCGCCCATCCCCCTGTCCCGCATCATGCGCGTCGAGCTGATCAAGATGTTCGACACGCGTTCCGGCTTCTGGCTGATGGCCAGCATCGGCATCGCGGCCGTCCTCGCCACCGCCGCGACGATCATCTTCGCCCCCGAGTCCGAGCTCGACTACGAGGCCTTCGCGACGGCCATCGGCTTCCCCATCGCGATCATCCTGCCGATCATCGGCCTCCTCTCGGTCACGAGTGAGTGGAGCCAGCGCACCGGCCTGACCACGTTCACCCTGCTGCCCAACCGCAGTCTGGTGATCAACGCCAAGCTCCTCGTCGCGGTCGGCATCGGCGTGGTCTCGATGTTCCTGGCGATGGCCATCGGCGCGGTCGGCAACATCGTCGGTACGGCGATCGCCGGCGTGGACACGACGTGGAACGTGAGCGCCTACGAGCTCTCCCTGATCGTGCTGGCCAACGTGCTCGGCATGCTGATCGGCTCGATGCTCGGCGTGCTGATCCGCAACTCCGCCGGCGCCATCGTGGGCTACTTCGTCTACAACGCCCTGCTGCCGACGCTGTTCATGACGCTGGGCAACCTGCAGGAGTGGTTCCGCGACCTGTGGCCGTGGGTCGACTTCGCCTACGCGCAGGGCGCGCTGTTCAACGGCGACCCGAGCGGTGAGGACTGGGCACACCTCGCGGTCACCACCACGATCTGGCTGATCATCCCGCTGGTCGTCGGACTGTTCCTGATCCGCAAGTCCGAGGTGAAGTGACCCTGCGCCTCCAGGTGGCTGCCGGTCGGACCCTCGCCGGGGTCCGGCCGCTCGGCCATCTCCCCTGATTGAGCCGGCTCGAGCTGGGGAAGGATCCGGCCATGAACTCTCCGGTCTGCCCCCGCTGCGGCACTCCCCTGGCCCCGGGCCTCACGGCCTGCGGCCGATGCGGCCTCCCCCTGGGGCAGGCCGCGCCCCCGGCGTACGGCGCGGTGCCCCCGGGCAACGCCTATCCCCCCGCCCCGCCGGCGTACGGCGTACAGCCCGGGGCGCCGGCGCCGGGCGGGAAGCCGCCGCGCAGGCGTGGCCTGGTCGCCGCCGGTGTGATCGGCGCCCTGCTGATCGCCGCAGGCATGGCCGCATTGGTCTTCTTCCTGACCCAGGGCGACGACGACAAGGACGACGTGGCCGGTGACGACACGTCCAGCCAGTCGACCGAGGACCCCACCGACGAGCCGACCGATGACCCGAGCACCGAGTCGACCGAGGACCCCACCGACGAGCCGACGGACGACCCGAGCACCGAGTCGACCGACGACCCGTCCACGGACCCGAGCCCGACCGGCCCGCAGACCTCCGGCACACCCGTGGTGCGCACGCCGCCGACCGGTTCCGACGAGGAGCAGATCCGCCAGCTGGTCCACGACGTCGACACGTGGTTGCAGGCGATCTTCGCCGGCGACTCCGCGCAGTGCGCGAACATGGGCGACTACTTCGTGGACCCCAAGGCCGAGGACATCAAGAGCTGCCGGACCTCGATGGCCCAGCTGGGCAGCGGCGACAACGCCTTCACGTTCTCCCCCGGCGCCATCACCGTGAACGGCGACAAGGGCACCGTGATGATGAAGACCAGCTTCACCTACAACGGCAAGACCGAGAACGACAGCGAGAAGACCGACGTCGTCAAGAAGGACGGCACCTGGTACTTCGTCGAGGACTGACCTCCACGCGTCGTACGTCGGTCAGGCGAACAGCGCCTGGCCGACGTACTCGCCCTTGCCAGCTCCCGGGGGTACGGCGAACAGGGCCGAGCCGGTGAACTTGAGGTACTCCATCAGTGCGTCACTCTGCGCCATCCGGGTCTGCATCGGGATGAACTGGGTGGCCGGGTCACGCACGTAGGCGATGAAGAACAGCCCCGCGTTCAGGCCACCGAGCGCATCGCTGCCGTCGACGAAGTTGTAGCCGCGGCGCAGCATCCGGACCCCGTCGTTCTGCTCGGGGTGCACGACGCGGACGTGGGCGTCGACCGGGATGATCGGGCCGCCGCGGCCGGGCATCTTGAAGTCGGGGTCACTGAACTCCTCGCCACCCGAGAGTGGCGCGCCGGACTCCTTGGTGCGGCCGATGAACATCTGCTGGTCGCCCAGCGACTGCCGGTCCCAGGTCTCGATGCGCATGTTGATCCTGCGCGCGACGAGGTAGGAACCGCCAGCCAGCCAACCCGACTTCGCGTCGTCGGTGTCGGAGACCCAGATGTGCTCGTCGAGCGCCTTGGCCTCCTCTGCCTTCACGTTGGCGGTGCCGTCCTTGAAGCCGAACAGGTTGCGCGGCGTCTCCTGCGACGTCGAGGTGCTCGACGTACGGCCGAAGCCGAGCTGCGACCAGCGCACCGAGACCGTGCCGAACCCGATGCGCGCGAGGTTGCGGATCGCGTGCACGGCGACCTGCGGGTCGTCGGCGCAGGCCTGGACGCAGAGGTCGCCCCCGGAGCGCTCGGGGTCGAGGGCGTCGGCCGGGAAGTGCGGCAGCGGCTCGAGTGACGCGGGCTGCTGGTCGGCGATGCCGAAGCGGTCCTTGCCCTTGGCGTCGCGGAAGAGCGTAGGCCCGAACCCGAACGTGAGGGTGAGCTTCGAGGGCGGCAACCCGATCGCCTCGCCGGTGTCGTCGGGCGGCAGGTCGGTGTCGCCCTCCGTCGGACCGACGGGTCCGGCCGAGCCGCCGGCCATCATGCGCTCGGCCGCCTCGGTCCAGGCGGTCAGCAGCGCGATGAGTGCGTCGCGGTCGTCGGTGACGACGTCGAACGCGGCGAAGTGCAGGCGGTCCTGGGCAGGCGTGGTGATGCCCGGCTGGTGGGCGCCACGCAGGGCGTAGGCGTGCGGTCCGGCGGTCTGGCTGGTGTCGGTCTCGAGGGCCTGGGCCGCGGCGAGGCCGCCGGCCACACCCACGACTGCCGCACCCCCCGTGAAGAGGGTGCGCCGAGAGACGATGGGCTGCTTCATGACCGGGACAGGATCGTGCCCGTCAGCTTCGAGAGGGGCTCGGCAAGGGCCTCGACTGCGACCTTGAGCGCCTTGATCTCGGGCTGCGTGAGCTCGTTGTAGTAGGTGAAACCCGAGTCGGTCCTCTGCGCGTCGAGGAGCTTCTGCAACGCGGCGAACCGGTCGGTCAGCGTCTTCGAGAGGGCGGCGTCCTTGGTCTCGAGCAGCGGCTTGACGCCCTCGAAGGCGACGCGTGCGCCGTCGACGTTGGCCTGGAAGTCCCACAGGTCGGTGCGCGACCAGAACTCCTCCTCGCCGGTGACCTTGCCCTCGGCCACCTCTTCGAGGAGACCGGTGGCACCGTTGGCGATGCCGTCGATCGTGAAGCTGAGATCGCCGTCGACCTTCGTGTCCAGCGTCTTGGTGTTCTTGAGCAGGTCGTCGGCGTAGAACGCGCGCTGCTTGGGCGTCATGGCCTTGTAGCCCTCGGCCCGGGCCGGCCAGAGGTCCTTCTCGATCCGGTGCCAGCCGGTGAAGTCGTCACCCTCGGCGACGTCGGCCTCGCGGAGGTCCATCTTCGGGTCGAGGTCACCGAACGACTCGGCCACCGGCTCGATGCGCTCCCAGTGCACGCGCGCGTCGGCGTACAGGGCCCGCGCCTCGTCGTCCTTGCCCGCCTTGTAGAGGTTGACGAACTGGGTGGTCTTGGTGAGCAGCTGGTCGGTCTGGTCCTGCACGTAGGCGAGGTAGTTCGCGTTGGCTGTGTCGACCAGCGCCTGCTCGTCCTCGGTGACCTCGACCTTCTCGTCGGAGGCGGTGACCGCGAAGTCGGAGCGGATGCCGTCGCCCTTCATGCCCGGCTTGCAGGCGGTGACGTACTTGCCCTCGGGCACCTGCACGGTGAGGCGGCTGTCGAGGTTCTCCCCGATGTTCTCGACCTCACCGATGATGCGCAGGCCGTCTTCGGCGAGCAGGTAGAACTCGGTGACCTGCTTGCCGGCGTTGGTGACGTCGAAGGTCAGCGTCCCCGCGGGCGCCTCGACCTTCGAGACGTCGCAGCCGTCCTCGGTGGAGACCACCTGGATGGAACGCGGGTTGCCCTCGTCGGGCTCCGTGTTCTCCGTGCACGAGGCCACCAGCGGTGCGGCCACGAGCAGGGGGACCAGAACGGCCAGTCTTCTGTTGCGCATCGTCGTCCTTCTGTGGAGTGGGGTGGTGCTCAGGACGTTGCCACCGTGGCGGCGTCCTTGGGGGCGGTACGCCGGCGGGCACCGCGGAGGAAGAGGGTCATCACCGGGACCAGGTAGAGCACCCACACGGCCCCTTCGAGCTTGGTGGTGGCCATCGAGATGTTGAAGACGCCCTTGATCAGCGTGCCGAGCCAGCCGGCGGGATCGATCGTGTCGGAGATGTCGAAGAGCAGGTCGTGCAGTCCCGGCAGGAAGCGCGCCTCCTGCAGGTCGTGCACGCCATAGGCGAGTACGCCGGCGGCGACGACGATCAGGAACGCACCGGTCCAGGTGAAGAACTTGCTCAGGTTGATGCTGATCGCGCCGCGGTAGATGAGGTAGCCGAGGACGATCGCGGTGAGGATTCCCAGCGCGGCACCGAGCAACGGCTCCCAGGTGGGGGTCACCGAGCCGACCTCTTCACGGGTGCCGGCCTGGGTGGCCGCCCAGATGAAGAGCGCGGTCTCCAGGCCTTCGCGACCGACCGCGAACATCGCCACGACGACCAGGCCCCAGCGACTTCCGTCGGCGGCCTCGTCGATCTGGCCCCGCAGCTCGCCGCCGAGCCCGCGGGCGGCACGGGCCATCCAGAAGACCATCCACGTCACGAAGCCGACCGCGATGATCGAGAGGGTGCCGCCGATGAACTCCTGCGCCTCGAAGGTCAGCCCGCGGGGGCCGTAGGTCAGCAGGGCGCCGAAGCAGAGCGAGATCAGGACGGCGATGCCGACACCGGCCCAGATGCGGGGCAGCAGGTTCGTCCGGCCGGACTTGACGAGGTACGCGACCAGGATGCTGACCACGAGGGCCGCCTCGAGGCCTTCGCGCAAGCCGATCAGGTAGTTGGAGAGCACGGACGCAGAATACGCCTGCGCCTTAGGAGTGCCTAACCTTGGTCGAGGAGCGAAACAGGAACGTGCGACTCCTCATCGCGAACCGTGGATTCTTGCGCCTCGAACCGTGGGTTCTTGACGTACGTCGTCCTCGACCGGATCAACAATCCGGTGTTCGGACATCAAGAACCCACGGTTGGCGCATCAAGAGCACGCGGTTGGCGCAGGATCAGCGTGCTGCGGAACCCTCGGTGTAGTCGTCGTCCGCCTGCGACCAGGCGAACTGGGCGCGCAGGGTCTTGCCGGTGGCCTCGATCGGGTGACCGGCCTCCTTCTCGCGCAGCTCGTTGAACTCCTTGGCGCCGTTGTCCTGGTCGTCGATGAACCGCTGCGCGAACGCGCCGCTCTGGATGTCGGCCAGGATCGCCTTCATCGACTCCTTGACGTCGGGCGACACGACCCGCGGGCCGCTGACGTAGTCGCCGTACTCGGCGGTGTCTGAGATCGACCAGCGCTGCTTGGCGATGCCGCCCTCCCACATCAGGTCGACGATCAGCTTGAGCTCGTGGAGCACCTCGAAGTAGGCGATCTCGGGCTGGTAGCCGGCCTCGGTCAGGGTCTCGAAGCCCGCCTGCACGAGGTGCGACATGCCGCCACAGAGCACGGCCTGCTCACCGAACAGGTCGGTCTCGGTCTCCTCGGTGAAGGTGGTCTTGATGACGCCGGCGCGGGTGCCGCCGATGGCCTTGGCGTAGGACTTCGCGAGGTCCCAGGCATTGCCGGAGGCGTCCTGCTCGACCGCGATGATGTCGGGGATGCCGCGACCCGCGACGTACTCACGACGCACGGTGTGACCCGGCGCCTTGGGCGCGACCATGATCACGTCGACGCCGGCCGGCGCCTTGATGTAGCCGAAGCGGATGTTGAAGCCGTGGCCGAAGACCAGGGTGTCGCCCTCGGTGAGGTGCGGCTCGATCTCCTCGGCGTACAGCTTGCGCTGGTGCTGGTCGGGGGCGAGGATCACGACGACGTCGGACTCCTCGACGGCCTCGGCGGGGGTCAGCACGCGCAGGCCCTCGTCCTCCGCCTTGGCGCGGCTCTTGGAGCCGGGCTGCAGGCCAATGCGCACGTCGACGCCCGAGTCGCGCAGGTTGAGCGCGTGCGCGTGGCCCTGGCTGCCGTAGCCGATGACCGCGACATTCTTGCCCTGGATCAGGGACAGGTCGGCGTCGTCGTCGTAGTACATCTCAGCCACTGGGGCTCTCCTTCAGGTTGGTGTTGAGCTTGGATCTTGGGGACTTGTGCGGTGGTGTTGACGGTGGTGCGGTGTCATGACGCGTGTGGAGCGACCGTAACCCCGCGTTACACCGGGCGGGGACGGGTGGTTCAGACGGCCGGCGGCGGGGCCGGTACGGCGACCGGGCGCAGGTTGCGCTCGGAGATCGAGCGGGAGCCACGACCGATGGCGACCATGCCGGACTGCACGATCTCACGGACCCCGAACGGCTCGAGGACCCGCAGGAAGTCGCCCAGCTTGTCGGCATTGCCGGTGACCTGGATGGTCAGGGCGTCGGTGGCGACGTCGACCACCTTGGCCTTGAACAGCTGGACGGCGTCGAGGACCTGGCCGCGCGTCTCGGCGTCGGCGCGGACCTTGACCAGCAGCAGCTCGCGGCTGATCGAGGACGAGCCGTCGAGCTCGACGATCTTGATCACCTCGATCAGCTTGTTGAGCTGCTTGGTGACCTGCTCGAGCGGGCTCTCGTCGACCGAGACCACGATCGTCATGCGGGACACGTCGGGACTCTCGGTCGGGCCGACCGCGAGGCTGTCGATGTTGAAGCCGCGGCGGCTGAAGAGGCCGGCGATCCGGGCCAGGACGCCCGGCTTGTTCTCGACCAGGACGGACAGGGTGTGCTTGCTCACAGGTCATCCTCATCGAACTGGGGAGCCAGGTCCCGGGCGTACTTGATCTCGTCGTTGCTGGTGCCGGCGGCCACCATCGGCCACACCATGGCGTCGCGGTGGACCCGGAAGTCGACGACGACCGGCTGGTCGTCGATCGACATCGCCTTCTCGATCGTGGCGTCCACGTCGTCGGGCGAGTCGCAGGCCAGGCCGACACAGCCGTAGGCGTCTGCGAGCTTCACGAAGTCGGGGATCCGCTTGCTGTGCAGGTCGGTGTTGGAGTAGCGCTCGTTGTAGAACAACGTCTGCCACTGGCGCACCATGCCGAGCGACTCGTTGTTGATCACCGCCACCTTGATCGGGATGTCGTTGATCGCACAGGTGGCCAGCTCCTGGTTGGTCATCTGGAAGCACCCGTCGCCGTCGATCGCCCAGACGGTGCTGTCGGGCATGCCGACCTTGGCCCCCATGGCGGCAGGCACCGCGAAGCCCATGGTGCCGAGGCCTCCGGAGTTGAGCCAGGTGTTCGGGTTCTCGTAGCCGACGAAGTGGGCGGCCCACATCTGGTGCTGCCCGACCCCCGAGCAGTAGATCGCCTCGGGCCCGGCGATCTTGCCCAGGCGCTCGAGGACGTACTGCGGGGCGAGGGCGCCGTTCGGCGGGGTGTCGTAGGCCAGCGGGTACTGCTTCTTGATGCCGGCCAGGAACCCGACCCAGGCCTCGTAGTCGCCACGGTTGCCCTGCTCCGCCTCGGCGTTGAGCGCGATGATCAGGTCGGCGATCACCTCGCGGCAGTCACCCACGATCGGCACGTCGGCGTGGCGGTTCTTGCCGATCTCGGCCGGGTCGATGTCGGCGTGGATCACCTTGGCGCCGGGTGCGAACGAGTCGAGGTTGCCGGTCACCCGGTCGTCGAAGCGGGCACCCAGGCTGATGATCAGGTCGCTCTTCTGCAGGCCGGCCACCGCCGCGACGGTGCCGTGCATGCCGGGCATGCCGAGGTGCTGCACGTGGCTGTCGGGGAACGCTCCCCGGGCCATCAACGTGGTCACGACGGGCATGCCGGTCGCCTCGGCCAGCACGCGCAGCTCCTTGGAGGCACCTGCGCGGATCACGCCGCCGCCGACGTACAGCACCGGGCGACGAGCCTCGAGGATCAGCTTGGAGGCCTCACGGATCTGCTTGCTGTGCGGCCGGGTCACCGGGCGGTAGCCGGGCAGGTTCAGCTCGGTCGGCCACTGGAACGTGGTCATCGCCTGCAGCGCGGACTTGGCCACGTCGACCAGGACCGGGCCGGGGCGACCGGTCGAGGCGATGTGGAACGCCTCGGCCACAGTCTGCGGGATCTGGGCCGGGTCGGTGATCAGGAAGTTGTGCTTGGTGATCGGCATCGTGATGCCGCGGATGTCGGCTTCCTGGAAGGCGTCGGTGCCGATCTGCGCGGCGCCGACCTGTCCGGTCACCGCGACCATCGGCAGCGAGTCCATGTGCGCGTCGGCGATCGGGGTGACCAGGTTGGTCGCACCCGGGCCAGAGGTCGCCATGCAGACGCCGACCTTGCCCGTGGCCGCGGCGTACCCCTGCGCAGCGTGGCCGGCACCCTGCTCGTGGCGTACGAGGATGTGGCGGATCTTGCTGTCGAAGAGCGGGTCGTACGCCGGGAGGATCGCGCCTCCCGGAATGCCGAAGATGTTCTCGACGCCCGCGCTCTCCAGCGACTTGATCAGGCTCTGGGCACCGGTGACCTGTGCCCCGGTCTCGCCCTGCTCGCTCATCCTTGCTTCCTGTCCTCATGGGTTCGACTGCAACAAAAAACCCCCCGGCCGGTTTCGGCAACGAGGGGATGACGCGTGGGCGATGAGACCTGTGTGGTCTCAACTCACGCGTCGCGTGCATACAAGAAGGTCCTTGCGCATGCGCCTACGTTCGCTGCCGACGCCCGCCGGCGTCAACCAAGTACAACAGTAATCCCACATCGTGGTACCCGAGTCCCAGCATATGGCGCTCAGGGCGACGCGCGTACGCCGGCCTCCGTCGCGAGCTCGTCGATGCGTCGGGCCAGGGTGAGATCACGCCCGGTGATGCCACCGACGTCGTGGCTGGTCAGGTGCACCTCCACCCGCCCCCAGCCGAGCTCGAGGTCGGGGTGGTGGTTCAGCTCCTCGGCGACCGCGCCGATCGCGTCGACCAGCGCCAGTGCCTTGGCGAAATCGCCGGTGTCGAACCGGACGTGGAGTGCGTCGTCGTGCGTGGCCCAGCCGGTGAGTCCTGCATCGAGCACCTGCTGATCAGTCAGCTTCTCGCTCATGGTGCCCAGCATGCCACTCGGGAGGGCACCGGCGGGAGACTCACCCGGCCGCGCGGATCTCCCCCAGCGTGCGCACCTGCCGGCCGCCGTCGTGGTTGGCCGGGTCGAGCCAGGCGAGGTACGCCGACTCGAGCGCGGGCCACTCACCGTCGGTGATCGAGAACCAGTCGGTGTCGCGGTTGCGGTCCTTGTAGACCAGCGCCTGGCGGAAGCGTCCCTCGTAGGTGAAACCGAGTCGGGCGGCAGCCTTCCGCGAAGGTTCGTTGAGTGCGTCGCACTTCCACTCGTAGCGCCGGTAGCCCAGCGAGAACACGTGCCGGGCCAGCAGGAACTGCGCCTCGGTGGCCGCCGTCGTGCGCTGCAGGCGACGGCCCAGCACGATCCACCCGATCTCGACCGAGCCGTTGGCCCGGTCGATGCGCATCAGGCTGAGCATGCCGGCGGCCACGCCCGAGCCGTCGCGCACCACGACCGTCACCGAGTCGGTCGCCTCCGACCGCGCTTCGACGTGTGCGGCGAAGTCGGCCCGGTCGAGCGGCTTCTCACGTGGGAGGTAGGTCCACAGCGAGTCGTCGTCGGGCCCGCACAGCTCGTCGTACAGCTCGTCGGCGTGCTCGGGCAGCAAGGGCTCGACCCGGCACCAGCGGCCCTTCAGGACCGCGACGTCCGGGAAGGGGCACCCGTGCCAGTCGGGCACCGGGGGCCCGACGGGCTGCTCGTCGTTGCCCTGCACATCGCTCACGATCTCGAGACTAGTGATCACGCAAGGGTCTGCGACACCTCGCCCTGGCCGTTGTGGACGACGATGCGGGTGTCGGCGCCGTTGACCAGCGGCATGAACGGTGCGACGTGGCCGCAGTCGACGTCGAGCACGACGGGGATGTCGAGGCCGCCGAGCGCGTCGGCGACGGCGTCGTGCTGGGTGAAGTCGCCCGACGCAGGTGCCGGGGTGCGGCCGATCAGGATCGCCGACGCCTCGTCGAACCAGCCGGCCAGCCGGAAGCCGTGGAGGATCCGGGCCACGTCGTAGGCACCGAAGTCGCAGGCCTCGAGATAGACGATCAGCCCGTCGTCGGCATGGTCGCGCCCGAAGCCGGCGACGTCGGCGTACGGCGTGCCGGAGATCGCGCCCAGCGTCTCGACGCAGCCGCCGATCAGCCGGCCACCCACCTCGAGGTTGCCACCACCGAGCACGCTCCACCCGCCCTCCCCGTCGAGGTCGAAGGTGTTCACCCCCGGGTTGCCGACGTAGTCGCCGTGCGCGGCCGTGCGGTAGCGCCCCGGGCTGCGCTGCACCACGGGCCCGTTCGCCGCGGCGACGTCGGTCCAGTGCAGCAGCCCCTCCGGCGGGGTGTACGGCGAGTCCATCAGGTTCGCACCGTGCAGGGTGGCCCAACCAGAACGCAGGGTCAGCGGCAGCATCACCGTGGTCATGTCGGAGTAGCCCACCAACCACGTCGGCTCGGCCGCGGCGAGGGCGTCCCAGTCGACCAGGTCGAGCAGGTCGATCGCCAGCTCGCCGCCCCACGGCGGCGCAACCGCACGGATCTCCGGGTCGAGCAGCATCGCGGTCAGCTCGTCGGCGCGCTGCTGCTTGGGCGCCGAGACGTGCCGGTCGCCGGACATGCACTCGCCGACGCGTACGTCGTACCCGCGCCGGCGCAGGTCGGCCAGGGCGACCTCGAGCCGAGGCTGCATGCGAGCGTCGACGCCGCTCGAGGGCGAGGTCACCCCGATCAGGTCGCCGGGCTTCAACGGGCGCGGGAACTGCAGCTGCGGACGGCGTGTGTCAGGGACGGAAGGCATGCGCGCCAGCATGTCACCGCGGTGGTCGGCAGGCCACCGAGTAAACCGCGGCGGCTACTGGAAGCTGACGAACTGCACGCGCGGCCGGATCCGCAGCACCTTGGCGGCCGACATGCGGCGGATGTCTTCGTCGTAGAACAGCTTGAAGCCCATGTGGAACTGCTTCGCCTTCGCCACATGGAGGTAGGTCGACATCTTCTGGCCCGGCGTACCGAAGCCGTCGACGTGCTGCACCATCGCCAGGTGCGGGCGGGCCCTGACCCGGTCGATGCCGCGGATCATCTCCCGGCGGAACTGGTGGAGCATGAAGATCTTCTGCGGCAGGCGTTCACGACGGACCAGCCCCTCGAGCCAGGCCGAGGTGCGGTTCACCTCGCTCGCGTTGACCGACCCGATGCGACGACCCGGCACGTCTCCACGGCCCATCCGCCACTCGGGGTCGAGCGCGAGGCCGACCCACGGGTGCTTGAGCGCCCACTCCCAGCGCTTGGCGACCTTCAGGAAGTCGCTGCGGCCGGTCTGCAGGTCGAGCACGAGCATCACCTTGTGGCGGCGGGCCGCGCGCACGTACTCGGCCACCGCGGATTGGTCGATGTCGTGGCTGAAGTCCCGGCCCGGCCCGGGGTGTCCGTCGGCCACGGTCACGATCAGCTCCATCACCGGTACGGCCGGCTTGCCGGGGCGGTCGAACGGCCGGGCCGCTCGGCGTACCCGCCGGACGGCCTGCTCGGGCGAGGTCTCCCCCAGCACGCCGAGCACGGGCGTGCCGGCCGTGCCGTAGTAGGCCACCAGCATCCGGCCGTCGAAGACCCTGGTGCCCCCGTGCGGGAGCGCCGGGATCGTGGGCAGCTTCGCGATGACGGGTGCGGAGCCACTGTCCTTGCCGGGTTCGGCGCCCGGCTCGGCGGCGGCCCCGGCCACCGCGATCTCCGACACGTCACCGGCGTCCGTGCCCGGGTGGCCGACGATGCCGGCGGTCAGGACGAGGACCACCAGGCCCGCGAGCACACCGAGGATCGCGTGCGTGGGCGCGATCGTCTCCCTCACGGCAGGACCAGGTCCGCGACGGCGCCCGGGTTGAAGGCGATCTCCCACCGGAAGCCGTCAGGGTCGCCGAAGTAGCCGGTGTAGCCACCCCAGTCGCGTTCGACCGCGTCGCTGACCGGATCGGCGCCGGCCGCACGCGCGGTGGTCAGCACCGCGTCGACCTCGTCGCGGGTGGCCACGTTGTGGGCCAGGGTCAGTGGCGCCACGCCGTCACCGCGCCGGATCGGGCCGACCTCGGCCTCGAACTCGGCCTCGGCCCACAGGGAGAGCAGGAGGTGCTCCCCCGCCTTGATCATCAGCACCTCACCGGGCACGTCCATCTCGGCGGTCCAGCCGAGGCCGTCGAGGTAGAACGCCCGGGTGGCGTCGAGGTCGGCCACTGCGAGGGTGACGAGGCTGATCCGCTGGTCCAATGCACTGCTCCCCGTTGGTGACGATTGCGCTGTTCGAACTGTTTCACGCGCCACCGTGCCACGAGGTTGCCCCGCGCCGGGAATCCGACGATTGCGAGACAGGTCAGGGCAGCCCGAGGAATCGCTCGGCGTTGCCGTGGAGGATCGCCGCCCGGTCGGGGTCGGTCAGGAAGTCGGCGCGGTGCACCACCTCGCCGACCGGCCGTTCGCCCAGTGGGTAGGGATAGTCGCTGCCGAGCATCACCTGCGAGGCACCCAGGGTGTCGACCAGCAACCGCAGCGCCGCGGGCTCGAAGACCACGGAGTCGACGCTGAACCGGTCGACGTACGACGAGGGCGGCAGCTCGGACTTCGCGACCAGGTCGCCCCGGCGGTGCCAGGCGTTCTCGAGGCGTCCCAGCCAGAACGCGAAGGAGCCACCGCCGTGCGCGAAGCAGATCCGCAGCGAGTCGGGCAGCCGGTCGAACGCGCCGCCGAGGATCATCGCCAGCACGGACAGGTGGGTCTCGGCCGGCATCCCGGTCAACCACCGGGCCATCCACCGGTCGAGGCGCGGCGACTCGGGCATGTCCCACGGGTGCACGAACACCGGCATGTCGATCGAGGCCGCGTGCTGCAGGAACGTCACGACCCCTTCGTCGTCGAGGTCGCGGTCTCCCACGTGGTTGCCGATCTCGACCCCGAGGTGGCCCGAGTCCCGGCAACGGTCGAGCTCGCGGCAGGCCTCGTCGGTGTCCTGCAGCGGCACCTGTGCGAACGGCAGCAGCCTCCCCGCGGACGGCGCACAGATCTCGAGGGCCAGGTCGTTGAAGATGCGGGCCACCTTCGCCGCCTCGGCGCCCGGCAGGTCGTAGCCGAAGAACAGCGGGGTCGGCGAGACCACCTGCTTCGCGACGCCGTCGGACTCCATGTCAGCCACGCGTACGTCGGCGTCCCAGGCGTTCGACCAGACCGGCCGGAACTCCGTCGAGCCGACCATGATCATCGCCGCACGCTCGGAGTCGACCCGCAGCCACGGCCGCTCCTCACCCAGGTCCGGCCAACCCGCGGGCACGTAGTGGGTGTGGACGTCGATCGCGTCCAAGCCGGTCAGCCCTTCCCCGGGTGCAGTGCGCCGCACGCGTCGCAGGTGCGCGCCTCCTCGGAGGAGTAGAACGCCTCGAAGACCGGCGGCAGGTCCGACACGATGTCACGCACCTGCAACTCCGCCTCGTGCACCTTCGCGTTGCACTGCTGGCAGAACCAGGCGAACTTCTCGAGGGTGCCCTCCTCACGGATGCGCTCGATGACCAGTCCGATCGAGCCGGCCTCCGGTCGCTGCGGTGAGTGGTAGGTGCTGCCCGGCAGCTTCCACATCGACCCCTCGGTGATGTCGACGCGGTGCGGGCCCTCGTCGGTCATCAGGTCGACGTGCATGTTGCCGCGGTACTGGTAGAACCACTCCTCGTAGGGCTCGAAGTGGAAGTCGGTGCGGCTGTTCGGCCCGCCGACCACCATCACGATGAAGTCGCCGGTGGCGTCGTACATCTGCTTGTTGTTGACCGGCGGCTTGAGCAGGTGCTCGTTCTCGTTGATCCACGACTCGAAGTTGAAGACGGGTGGGATGTCGGTCATGGGCTCTCCTCCGTGGTGCGGTCGGTTCGGGCGGTGCCGGCCAGGGTGGCGACGGCCTGGATCTCGATGAGCAGGTGCGGGTGCGGCAGCTGGTGCACCGCGACCGTCGTACGCGTCGGGCCGGTGTGGTCGAAGAACTCGGCCCACACCTCGTTGTAGCCGCCGAAGTCGTTCATGCTGACGAGGTACGTCGTCACCTGGACCAGGTCGTCCAGCCCTGCCCCGACGGCAGTCAGCAGGTCACGGATGTTCTCGATCACCGCCCGGGTCTGCGCGCGGATGTCGAGGTCGACCAACCCGAGCTCGTCGACCTCGACGCCGGCGAAGCTGTTGTCGGGGCGGCGGCTGCTGGTGCCCGACACGTAGACGAGGTCGCCGGCGACCTTCACGTGTGGGAAGGCGCCGCGCGGGGTCGCCTTGCCTGGTACGACGACGCCCTCAGGCACGGTCTCCTCCCGTCCGCACGGAGACCAGGCCGAGCCCGGCCACGGTGCCCTCGACGAGCACGCCGGGCTCCATGGCCACGGCCGCGGTGGCCGCCCCGGCCAGGATGATCGAGCCGGCCGGCAGGGCGAGGTCGTAGTGCGCCGCCATCCGTTGCGCCGCGGCGACGGCACGCAGCGGATCGCCGAGGATCGCCGAGGTGCTGCCCTGCTCGCGGGTCTCCCCGTCGAAGGCGAGCGTGACCTCGGCACCGGCGAGACGCTCGCGGTGGTCGGCGAACGGCAGCCACTCGCCGAGCACGAAGCCGGCCGCCGAGGTGTTGTCGGCGACCACGTCCTCGAGGCTGAACCGGAAGTCGCGGTAGCGGCTGTCGATGATCTCGAGGGCCGCCGCGACGTCGGAGACGGTCGACAGGGGATCCTCGAGGTCGGGCGGCAGGTCCGCACCGAGCCGGAAGGCGACCTCCGGCTCGACGCGTGGATGCACCATCGTGGCGAGGTCGACGGTGCCGCCGTCGGACACCTCGGTGCTCGCCGTGAGCTGGCCGATGATCACGTCGGAGACGCCCATCTGGCGCGCCTTTGCCTCACTGGTGAAGCCGAGCTTCACCCCGACGACGAGGTCGCCGCGTCCGACCCGCAGGGCGATGCCTCCCCGTTGTACGGCGTACGCCTCGTCGAGGGTGAGTGGTTCGTCGGCGGACAGCTGAGGGATGGCCGTGGCCGTGCGCACGGCGTCGTCGAGGCGGACGGCGAGCTCTTCGATGCGGTCTCTCGCTTCGCTCACAGCTGCACGCACACGTTCGTCGGCTCGGTGTAGAAGTGCAGCGAGTGCAGGCCGCCCTCGCGGCCGATGCCGGAGAGTCCCACGCCGCCGAACGGCGACCTCAGGTCGCGGAGGTACCACGTGTTCACCCAGGACATGCCCACCCTCATCCGTTGCGCGACCCGGTGCCCGCGGGACAGGTCGCTGGTCCAGGTGACCGCGGCCAGGCCGTAGTCGGTGTCGTTGGCCATCTTCACGGCTTCCTCCTCGGTGTCGAACGGGATCAGTGCGGCCACCGGACCGAAGACCTCCTCGCGCACCACCCGGTGACTGTTGTCGAGCCCGGTCCACAGGGTCGGTTGGATCCAGGCACCGGCCGCCAGGTCGTCGCCCAGGTCGGGGACGCCTCCCCCGACCACCACCTCGGCGCCCTCCGTGACCGCGAGGTCGAAGTAGGACTGCACCTTCTCGCGGTGCACCCGCGAGATCAGCGGCCCGGTCGTGGTGCCCGGGTCGTCGGGGCGACCCAGGCGCAGCCGACCCGCCTCCTTGGCCAGCCCCGCGACGACGTCGTCGAAGACCGGCCGCTCGACGTAGACCCGCTCGGTGCACAGGCAGACCTGGCCGGTGTTGAGGAACGTCGAGCGGGCCAGGCCGGGGATCGCCTTGTCGAGGTCGGCGTCGGCGAAGACCACCGCCGCGTTCTTGCCGCCGAGCTCGAACGACACCGGGCGTACGGCGGGGGCCACGGAGCGCATGATCGCCGAGCCCGTGGACGACTCACCGGTGAAGGTGACCCCGTCGATGCCGCGATGACTGGTCAGGTGCTCACCCGCCGAGCCCGGGCCGAAGCCGTGCACGACGTTGTAGACGCCGTCGGGCACCCCGGCCTCGGCGATCACCTCGGCCAGCAGGGTGGCGGTGGCCGGTGTCTCCTCGGACGGCTTGACCACCACGGCGTTGCCGCAGGCCAGGGCCGGCGCCACCTTCCAGGTGAGCAGGAGGAGCGGGAGGTTCCACGGGACGATCACCGCGACCACGCCCAGCGGCTTGTGCACCGCGTAGTTGAGCGCCTGTCGCCCGTCGGGCAGCTCGGTCAGGAAGGAGTCCTGCCCGGCCGAGGCGACCGTGTCGGCGAAGGACCTGAAGTTCATCGCGGCACGGGCCACGTCGAGCTCACGCACCAGCGAGACCGGCTTGCCGGTGTCCCTCACCTCGGCGGCGACGAAGTCCTCGAACCGTTCGTCGATGCGGTCGGCGACCCTGCGCATGAGGGCGACGCGGTCGGCCGTCCGGGTGCGGCCCCAGGCACCGTCGAGGGCCCGGCGGGCGGCGCGTACGGCGGCGTCCACCGTCTCGGCACCGGCCTCGCTGACCGTGCCCACCAGGGAACCGTCGACCGGGTCGATCTTGTCGAACTCCGCGACTCCGTCGACGTAGGACCCGTCCACGAAATTCCGGAACGTCGTGCTCATGATCCGACCCTAGACCCGCGGCCTCTGAGCAGTCGGCGTACGGCGAGAAGGGCGGCACCTGATCCGGTGGCACCGGTGGCGAGCAGGCCGAGGTTCTGACGGCGCATGCGGTGCTCGATCTCGACGTAGGGGATCGTCGTGAAGGACACCATCTCGTAGCGGGACTGGTAGCGGCCCGGGACGGCCCGCTCCAGCGCGTGCTGGGCGCGCGAGCGCAGCCGGAACACCGGCGAGCTGACCCGGTCGCGCATCTCGACGAAGTTGTCCAGGGCCATCTCGGCGATCGCGTCGCAGTTCGCCTTGCGGGCCTGTTGGTAGGCGTCGAGGGCGCCGGTCAGGTCGTCCCCCGCCTCTGCGAGGAGCCGGTCCAGCTCGATGCAGTCCTCGAAGGCGCAGTTCGCGCCCTGGCCGAAGAACGGGACGATCGCATGGGCGGCGTCGCCGAGCAGGGCCAGCGAGGCACGCTCGCCGTGGTGCACCCAGGGGCTGCAGCGGATGGTGACCAGGGACCCGATCGGGTTACGCCTGAAGTCGTCGACCAGGTCCGGGATCAGGTCCGCCACGTCCGGGTAGTGCCGGGCGAAGTGGCTCCGGATCTCGTCGTCGGTGCCCAGCGCGTCGAACTCCTCGCGGGTCCAGAAGAGCGTGCAGGTGAACGACCGGTCGAGGTTGGGCAGGGCGATCATCATCGACGAGCCCTGGGGCCAGATGTGGAGGGCGCCGGGGTCGAGGGCGAAGTCGCCGTCGACGGCCGGGATGGTCAGCTCCTTGTAGCCGTGGCTGAGGAAGTCCTGGCTGAAGTCGAAGCCGGCCCGGAAGGTCACGGCCCGGCGCGAGGCGGCGTACGACCCGTCGGCACCGAGCACGAGGCCGGCAGGCCTCTCGACAGGGCCGGTGTCGGTCCGGAAGCGCAGCACGCCGCCGTCCAGGTCGACGGACTCGAGCTCGTGCCCGAACTCGAGAGTGACTCCGGGCGTCGCCTCGGCGGCGTCGAGCAGGAGCTCGTTGAGCCGGCCGCGACTGACCGAGTGGATCGCCCGCACCCGGTCCGCACTGTAGGGCTGGAGCTGTGCCGCCGCGTCCTTCGCGTGCACCATGCGCCCCTGCATGGGCAGCGCCTGGGCCAGCACCTCGTCGCGGAGCCCGACCTGCTCGAGCGCACTGAGGCCGCGTGCCGACAGGGCCAGGTTGATCGAGCGGCCGCGCTCGGCACCGGTGGCGCGCGGGTCCGCACGGCGTTCGTAGAGCGTGACCCGGCGGCCGCTGCGGCCGAGCAGGGTCGCGGCCAGGCAGCCGGCCAGTCCGGCGCCGATGACCGCCACGTCCTGGTCGGCTCGGGTCTCAGGCACGTGCGCTCACCACCTCGGCCAGCGCCGTCGCCGCACGCCAGCAGTCGTGATGGGTCGAATACATCGGGACGGGCGCGAACCGCACCACGTCCGGCTGGCGGGCGTCGGCGATGACGCCACGCTGTCGCAGCCCGCGGGTCACCTCGCCGGCGTCGTCGGCCTGCAGCCGGACCGACAGCTGCGCGCCACGCTGGGCGGGGTCACGCGGGGTGATGATCTCGAGCGCACGGTCGGCGCAGAGCTCGTCGACGGCCCGCTCGAGGTACGCCGTGAGCCGGAGACTGCGGGCCCGCAGCGCGCCCATGCCCACGCTGTCGAACATCTCCAGCGACGCGAGCACCGGCGCCATCGCCAGGATCGGTGGGTTGGAGAGCTGCCAGGCGTCGGCGGTGTCCACCGGGGTGACCTCGGGCCCCATGCGGAAGCGGGTGGCCGGGTCGGTGCTCCACCAGCCGGCGAGGCGCGGCAGCGACCGGTCAGCCAGGTGGCGCTCGTGCACGAACGCGCCGGCAACCGCACCGGGCCCGCTGTTGAGGTACTTGTAGGTGCACCAGGCGGCCCAGTCGACGTCCCAGTCGTGCAGTCGCAGCGGCACGTTGCCGGCCGCGTGCGCGAGGTCCCAGCCGACCACGGCGCCCGCGGCCCGCCCGGCGCGGGTGATCGACTCGATGTCGAGCAGCTCGCCGCTGTAGTAGTTGACGCCGCCCAGCAGGACCAGCGCCACCTTCTCCCCGTGCTCGGCAAGGAAGCTGACGACGTCGTCGCTGCGCAACCCGGCCTCGCCGTCGCGGGGGCGCAGCCGGATCACTGCCTCGTCCGCGTCGTACCCGTGGAGGGCGGCCTGGCTGCGGACTGCGTAGCTGTCGGAGGGGAAGGCGGCGTCCTCGATGACGATCGCGTGCCGGTCGGGTGTCGGCCGGTAGAAGCTCAGCATCAGCAGGTGCAGGTTGACGGTCAACGAGTTCATCGCGACCACCTCGGCGGGGAGCGCACCCACGAGGCGGGCGGCCGGTTCCCGCAGCAGCTCGTGGTAGGGCAACCAGGGCCGTTGCGCCTCGAGGTGACCCTCGACCCCGAGACGCGCCCAGTCGTCGAGCTCTCCCTTGAGTCGCTCGGCGGTCACCCGGGGCTGCAGCCCCAACGAGTTGCCGGCCAGGTAGGCCGTCTCGGTTCCCGGCTGCTCGGGCACGGGTGGCACCAGGAACTGGTCGCGCGCGCAGGGGTCTGCGGCATCCAGCGCCAGGGCGCCTGCTTCGTCGACGGTCACGCGTGGGGCCTCCATGTTCTCGTCAATCGGTCACATCCATCCGGTCACCGGACACTCTGGCGGCCCGGTGTCGTCCGCGTCCAGTCGCCGCCCACCCGGTGCCGCCCGGGAACCGGCTCACCCCGCAGCCGTCTCGTCAGCGGCCACCACCCTGGCTCGCGACAGCCAGGCGGCCGCGTCGTGGCCGGGGCTTCCCGGCACGAAGCTGAGGCGATCGCTCACCGCTGGTCCGGCGAACGGCGCGACCAGCGCGTGGACCAGGGCCCTCGGGCGCAGCCCGGCCCGGACGAGCAGCGCCAGCTCACGTTCGTTGAGTCCGACCGGCAGGTCGCCGTTGCCGAGGTCGGTGCCGTAGAGCACCTCTCCCCCGGCCGCGTGGAAGCGACTCAGGTTGTCCACGGCCGTGTCCTGTTCCGGGGAGGACGTGCCGTAGCCGTGGATGTCGAGCGTGCTGATCCACCGCTGGCTGCGGGCCGAGCGGGCGATCTCGTCGTCGGACGCCCGCTCGGTCCAGGGCGTGTGCGCGAGTACGGCGACCCCGGCGTCGAGTGCGACCCGGAGCATGCCGGGCCCCTGCACGTGGGCGACCACCGGAACCGGCGACGCGTCGACCACCGCGGCCAGCGTGGCCGTGTCCAGCACCGGCCCGGCCTCGTTGTTGAGCACCACCTTGACCAGCGAGGCACCCAGGTCGACCTGCTCCGCCACGGCGGCCGCGGCCTGCGACGGGTCGGCCACGGTCCGGGTGCTGCCCTCCGGCGCCCAGGCGCGGTCACTCGGATAGCCACCGGGCGCGGTCAGGAAGCAGCCGGCGTACGCCACCGGGATCCTGGCGGCATCGGCGAGGTCTACGATGTCCGGCGACCAGCCGAGATCCACCACGGCACCGATGCCGCCGTCGGACAGTGCGTCGTACCCGACCAGGCCGAGGTGGACGTGGTGGTCGCGGAACACCGGGAACGCGGTGCCCTCCTCACCGGTGGGCAGGTGCCGCACCAGTCGTCCCGGCTCTCGCTCCATGGGCCATTCCTACACCCTCCCCACCCGATGCAACGCGGGGTTACGGTCGCTCCACACGCGTTGTGCCACGGACGAACCGTCAACAGCACCGCACAGGACGACCGCTGAGTCAGCTGGTGACGGCTCCGTGCGCCGCCGACTGCACCGTCTTGGCGTACTTGCCGAGGACGCCGCGGGTGTACTTCGGCGGGTTCGGCTCCCAGCCCACCTTGCGCTTCTCGAGCTCGGCGTCGTCGATCTCCACCTCGAGCAGGCGGTTGGCCACGTCGAGGGTGATCTGGTCACCGTCGCGGACGAACGCGATCGGACCGGCGTCCACGGCCTCGGGCGCGATGTGCCCGACACACAGGCCCGTCGTACCGCCGGAGAAACGACCGTCGGTGATCAGCAGGACGTCCTTGCCGAGGCCAGCGCCCTTGATGGCACCGGTGATGGCGAGCATCTCGCGCATGCCCGGACCGCCCTTGGGGCCCTCGTAGCGGATCACGACCACGTCGTTGGCCACGATCGTGCCCTGCGTCAACGCGTCGAGTGCCGCGCGCTCGCCGTCGAAGACCCGGGCCGTGCCGGTGAAGACGTCGTTGTCGAAGCCTGCGCTCTTCACGACCGCACCCTCGGGGGCCAGCGACCCCTTCAGGATGGTCAGGCCGCCGGACTTGTGGATCGCGTTGTCCATGGTGTGGATGACGTCGCCGTCGAGGGCCGGCGGGGCGATCGACTCGAGGTTCTCGGCGAGCGTCTTGCCGGTGACGGTCATCGCGTCGCCGTGCATGAGGCCGGCGTCGAGAAGCGCCTTCATCACCATCGGGATGCCACCGACCCGGTCGACGTCGGTCATGACGTACTTGCCGAACGGCTTGAGGTCGGCCAGGTGCGGGACCTTGTCGCCGATGCGGTTGAAGTCGTCGATGGTGAGGTCGACGTCGGCCTCGCGGGCGATCGCCAGCAGGTGGAGCACGGCGTTGGTGGAGCCGCCGAGCGCCATCACGACGGCGATGGCGTTCTCGAAGGCGTCCATGGTCATGATGTCGCGGGCGGTGAGGCCCTGGCGCAGCATCTCGACGACGGCCTCGCCCGACTTGATCGCGAAGGTGTCGCGGCGACGGTCGGGCGCGGGCGGAGCAGCGGAGCCGGGGAGGGACATGCCGAGCGCCTCACCCACGGAGGCCATCGTGTTCGCGGTGTACATGCCGCCACAGGCACCCTCACCGGGACAGATCGCCTTCTCGACACGGTCGACCTCCGCGCGGGTGATCTTGCCGGCCAGGCAGGCTCCGACGGCCTCGAACGCGTCGATGATGGTGACGTCCTTGCCGTCGATCTGGCCAGGCAGCGTCGACCCGGCGTACAGGAAGACCGAGGCAAGGTCGAGGCGGGCCGCGGCCATCAGCATGCCGGGCAGTGACTTGTCGCAGCCGGCCAGCAGCACGGAGCCGTCGAGGCGCTCGGCCATCATCACCGTCTCCACGGAGTCGGCGATCACCTCGCGGGAGACCAGCGAGAAGTGCATGCCCTCGTGGCCCATCGAGATGCCGTCGGAGACGGAGATGGTGCCGAACTCGAGCGGGAAGCCGCCGGCCGCGTGGACACCCTTCTTGGCGGCCTTGGCCAGCCGGTCCAGCGAGAGGTTGCAGGGGGTGATCTCGTTCCACGACGAGGCGACACCGATCTGAGGCTTGACCCAGTCGTCGTCGCCCATGCCCACGGCACGGAGCATGCCGCGGGCAGCGGCCTTCTCCAGTCCGTCGGTGACGTCGCGGCTGCGGGGCTTCATGTCAGGTGCGTCGGTCATGCCCCGAGCCTAATCCGCGGGGCTCGGCGCCGGGCGGGGTGTCTCAGCCCGACGCCGCGTCTGGTGACTCAGGCCGGCTCTTCGGCGCGTGCCTTGAGGTTGGCCAGGCCCTTCTCGAAGTCCTTGCCGACCAGCTTGTCCATCGGGATGACCCGGCCGACCAGGCCCATCAGGCCCTTCTGCTCACCCTGCATCGCCCAGGTCACCTCGGTTCCGGCCGCCACCGGGCGCAGTGTGAACGTGACGGCGTTGGTCGCCTTCCACGGCTTGAGGAACCTCAGCGCCACCCCGATCCGGTCGGGTTCCGAGGCGGTGATCACCATGGTGCCGCTGCCGGCCCGCTTGTTGCCGGACCAGGCGTAGTGGGAGCCCTCGCCGCTCTCCGGCCCTGAGTAGGTCCGGTCGAGGTCGGGGTCGAGTCCCTCCCACGGCGACCAGCCCTGCCATTGACGGAAATCGTTGATCAGCCCGTGGATCCTCGGCGGATCGGCCACCACCACGGTTGAGCGCTCAACCTTGAACTCGGACATCGTCCAACCCCTCACACATGTTCCCAACGCAAGGGATCGTGTCAGAAAGAACGCGCGAGCACGACCCTTTCGCGGAGGGACTCACAGGGTCGCGGCGCGGACCACCATCACGTCGGGGAGGTTCTGCACGATCTCGCGCCAGGTCTCCCCCGCGTCCGCGGAGGCGAAGACTCCGCCGTTGCGACCGCCGAAGTAGAGGCCCGCCGGATCGTGGCTGTCGGCGTCCATCGCGTCGCGCATGACCGCCACGAAGAAGCCCTCGGGCAGGCCGGTGCCCAGCTCCTGCCAGGACGCGCCGGCGTCGGTGGAGCGCCAGACCCGCGCCTTCGCGTCCACCGGGTAACGCGCGTCGCCGCCCTGGATCGGGAAGACGAAGATCGTCTCCGGGTCGTGGGGGTGCACGACCATCGGGAACCCGAAGTCGGCCGGCAGCCCGTCGGCGATGGACTCCCAGCGGCCGCCCTGGTCGTCGGAGCGATAGACGCCGCCGTGGTTCTGGAGGAACAGCCGGTCGGGTGCGTCCGGGTGGCGGGCCACCTTGTGCACGCACTGGCCGAACTCCGGGTACTGCTGCCCCTCGGGCAGGAACTCGGCCCGGATGCCGTCGTTGCGGGGCTGCCAGGTCTCGCCGCCGTCGTCGGTCTGGTAGACACCGCCGGTCGAGATGGCGACGGTCAGCGACTGTGGGTCGGCTGGGTGCGGAAGGATCGTGTGGAAGGCCTGTCCGCCGAACCCCTCGCCCCACTGGGTGCGGTGCGGGTGGTTCCACAGGCCCCGGAGCAGCTCGAAGGACTCGCCGCCATCGGTCGACCTGAACACCGCGCCCGGCTCCGTGCCGGCGTACACGACACCCGGTTGGGTGCCGGGGACCAGCTGCCACACCCGCTCGACGCTGGCGTCGATGTCGTCGGGCATGCGTACGGCGCCACCCGGCGTCTCCTGCCACGAGGCGCCGAGGTCGTCGGAGCGCCAGACCTGGGGGCCGGTCCAGCTCGACGAGGCACCCACCAGGAGACGCGGGTTGTCGCCACGTGTGTCGACCATGCAGGAGTAGACCTCCTCCATGTCGAAGTGGGGACCGGTCCACTGCCAGTCGACGCGCGCCGCGTCCGACGTACCGATCCAGAGGCCCTTGCGGGTTCCGACGAGGAGCACTGTCGATGCCATGCTTCGACCCTACGACCGGATCACGTTCGAGGGGAGAGGCATGCGCAGGGCAATCTGGCTGGTGCTGGGCGGCATCCTCTCCGTGCAGCTCGGCGCGGCCGTGGCCAAGGGCCTGTTCGACCGGATCGACCCCACAGCCATGGTCTTCCTCCGCCTGGTGACGAGCACGCTCGTGTTCCTCGCCATCGCCCGGCCCGACCTGCGCGGTCGCTCACGCGAGGACTGGGTGGTCGTGCTCGGCTTCGGGCTCAGCCTCGGGGTGATGAACTGGTCGATCTACCAGGCGTTCGCGCGCATCCCGCTCGGGTTGGCGGTGACGATCGAGTTCGTCGGACCGCTGGCCATCGCGGTGTTCGGCTCCCGGCGGCCGCGTGACCTGGTCTGGGTCGGCCTGGCCGCAGCCGGCGTGCTGCTGCTCGGCTTCCAGCCGACCGGGGTCACCCTGGCCGGGGTGCTGTTCGCCCTGCTCGCGGGCGCCGCGTGGGGGTCCTACATCCTGCTGAGCGCGAGCACCGGTCGACGCTGGCCGGGCATCGACGGCCTCGCCGTGGCCAGCGCGGTGGCGACCGCACTGCTGGTGCCCGCCGTCGTGAGTGGTGGCGTCGGCGACCTGCTGCACGGTGACATCCTCCTGCTCGGCGCCGCCGTCGGCATGCTCAGCTCCGTGGTTCCCTACAGCCTCGAGCTGGCCGCCCTGCGCTCCCTGCGCCCGGCCGTGTTCGGCATCATGATGAGCCTCGAGCCGGCCGCCGCGGCCCTCGCCGCGATCGTCGTCCTCCAGGAGTTCCTGGAGCCGATGCAATGGGTCGCGATGGCCTGCGTGATCGCGGCAAGTGTCGGCGCCACGCGGTCCGGGGCGCAGCTCCACGAGCCGGTGCCGGACTGAAGGTCCCCGCCGCGTGCTCGTTCACCCAGATGTCACACGACGTTGACGCAAGGGTCGCCCCCGCAGGCCTAGGTTGGGAGTCGTCCCCGCCATCGAGCCGCCTGGAGCGGATCATGAATCCCCTGCGCACTGTCCGGAACCTGCTTGACGACTGGGCCGTCCGGTCCCAGTCCACCGCCCGCCGCAACGCCATGCTCGCCTGCACCACCCTGGCGAAGCACCGCGCCGAAGTCCTCGAGGTCGATGAGTTCTTCGCCGCCCGCTATCCGACCCGGGTCGTGGCCGCCCACGGCTGAGGGCTCGGTCACATCTCCCGCACGGGCGGGCCGGCCTGGTGAACAATCCTCCTCATGGCTGCCATCGCCCAACCTGAAAGCACGATCGACAGCGCGACCCCGTCGGTCTACTTCTTCGACGTCGAGTCCGCGGACGGCACGCTCCTGCGCGCCTGGACCAACGACCCCGACTGCCTGATCGACGGCCCGACGGTCGTGCTCTGCAACGGCCTGGGCACCAACCCGTGGACCACGCCGTCGTTGCTGCGGCCCGGGTCCGGCGTACGCGTCGTGTCCTGGAACCACCGCGGCACCGGCGGCTCCGCACGTCCCGCCGACCGCAAGCACGTCGGCATTGAGCATTTCGTCGAGGACGCCGTCGCGGTGATGGACCACGTCGGCCTCGACAAGGCCGTGCTGCTGGGCTGGTCGATGGGCGTGAACACGATGTTCGAGCTCGCCGTACGCCACCCGGAGCGGGTGTCGGGGCTGTTCGCGTACGCCGGTGTGCCCGGGGCGACCTTCTCGACGATGCTGGCTCCTCTGCACCTTCCCAAGCCTGTGGCGCGCGCCCTGACGGTCAACCTGGCGCGCGTGGTCGCCGCAACGGGCAAGGCGATCACGCCGATCGCCAAGCGGCTGCCGATCGGGCAGAAGGCAGTGAGCCTGGTCAGCCACAGCGGCTTCATGTTCCCGGTCGCCGACCCGGAGCTCGCGGCGAAGGCGATCCGCGAATACCTCACCACGCCGATCGACTGGTACTTCCACCTCGCGCTCACCACGGCCGCTCACGGCCGGGTCTCGCTCAGTCGGATCGACGTGCCGACCGCGTTCGTCGCCGCCAAGTGGGACCTGCTCGCCGGCCCACGCGACATGGCCAGCGCCGCGGAGCGCATCGAGGGGGCGACGTACGTCGAACTCGTCGGCAGCCACTTCATCGCGATGGAGCAGCCGGAGCGCTTCCACGAACTGCTCCTGGAGTTCCTCGACCGGGTGCGCTGACCCCCGGCCCGGGCCTCACCGTGGTGCCCTACAGTCTTCTGACATGAGGCTGGTGGCGTCGCTCCTGATGGTTTCGGTGGCGTTGACCGCCTGTTCCTCCGAGGACGACGGCGACCCGCAGTCGACGCCACAGGTGCCGGCCCAGCCTTCGGGCGACGGATCGACCGGGACTGGTCCGACGGATCCCGTGCTCACCGGCAAGCCCCGTCCCTCCGCGTCGGCGGACGGGGTCCGCGTCGTCGACACGGTCGCGACCGGGCTGGAGGCCCCGTGGGGCCTGGACTTCCTGCCGAACGGCGACGCCGTCGTCACCGAGCGTGACTCCCGGCGGGTCCTGGTGGTCTCGAGTGGCCGCACCCGTGAGATCGGCGTGATCGACGAGGCCGATCCACGTGAGGAGGCCGGGCTGCTCGGGGTCGCGGTCTCCCCCGACTTCGCCACCGACTCCACGTTGTACTTCTACGTCTCGACCCCGACGGACAACAGGGTGGTGCGGGCGTCGTACGACGGGAGCACGCTGGGAGCGACCGAGCCGATCCTGACCGGCATCCCGAACGGGTTCATCCACGACGGCGGCCGCCTGGTGTTCGGGCCCGACGGCAACCTCTACGTCTCCACGGGCGAGACCGGCGACCAGGACATGGCGCAGGACCCGGACGCACTGGGCGGCAAGATCCTGCGGATCACCCCCGAGGGCAAGCCGGCGCCGGGCAACCCCGACCCGTCGTCGCCGATCTGGTCGACCGGGCACCGCAACGTGCAGGGTCTGGCCTTCGACTCCGATCGGCAGCTGTGGGCCAGTGAGTTCGGCTCCCAGGCCTTCGACGAGCTGAACCGGATCGAGAAGGGCGCCAACTACGGCTGGCCGCTCTTCGAGGGATCCGGCGGCGCCCCCGACTACACCGACCCGCAGGTGGTCTGGCGCACCAGTGACGCCTCACCGTCCGGACTGGCCTGGGCGGACGGCTTCTTGTGGATGGCCTCGCTGCGCGGTGAACGCCTGTGGCGGGTGAAGGTCGAGGACGGTGTCGCGAGCGACCCGACCGACTTCTTCGTCGGGAAGTACGGCCGGCTGCGCACCGTCGTACTCGCTCCCGACGGCAACCTGTGGCTGACCACGTCCAACCGTGACGGTCGCGGTGATCCGGCCGAGGCCGACGACCGCATCCTCGTCGTCTCCCCCTCCTGACGCGAGCCGCGTGCTTTTGATGCGCGAACCGTGGGTTGTTGCGCGCCCAACCGTGAGTTCTTGATGTGCTGAAATCAGGCTCTTCGCAGTTGAGGGTGTAGTCCGGTCGGCGCGTCGGTGGCCGGGTAGGGGTCGAGGTCTCCCGAGGATGGGGGTGACCATGATCTCGGGCTCGAAGTGCTCGGGCAGCGGCTGGAGCCCGATCGGGCGATTCTCCGGTGCCGGGTTGTCGAGCCCGACAGATGGTGTCGTCGCTGCGGATGCCCTGGCGCGGCCAGGGACACGGTGGTCCGGCGGTTGGCGCACGAGCCGTTCGGGTGGCGGCCCACGGTGTTGGAGGTCAGCCTCCGTCGATACCGTTGTAACGCCGCCTCCGACGACCCGGAACACGGACCGACGACGCGCCGCGAGCCGTCAGTCGCCGACGCTGCCGTCGATCATCTCGCGCAGGATGTCCGCGTGGCCCGCGTGCCGGGCGGTCTCCACGATCACGTGCAGGTACATCCACGTCAGTTCCCTGCCCCGCGGTGTGATGACGGCGTAGTCGAGGTTGTGCTGGGCGGCGATCTCGCGGGAGCGGTCGCACTCCGCCTGGTAGGCGGCGATGACGTCGTCGAGCTTCTCGTTCGGCTCCAGCCGCAGGTCGGCCTCCGGGTCTGCGTCGGTCCACGGCGGCGTGGGCAGCTCCGCGGCGGGGATCTGCCCGATCTGCTCGGCGAACCCGCCCAGTTCCACCCACCGCAGGTGTTTGATCAGGCCGCCGAGGTTGGTGCCGGTCGGCACCGGGCTGCGCCGCGCGTCCTCCTCCGACACCCCGCGGGCCTTGCGCACGACGGCGTCGCGCAGATAATCCAGGAACGTCTCGAGCTGCTCGCGCTCGCTGGCGGCGACCACGCTGCCGAGGATCTCACCCGGTCTAGTCATGGCCGGAACATAGCACGCGGGCCGACCCTCGCACCGGGGCTATTTTTGGGCTCTTCGGCGGCTTCCGACCCCAACTACACCCTCGATTGTGAAGAGCCTGAAATCAAGAACCCACGGTTGGCGACGCAAGGATGCACGGTTCGCGCATCAAGAACCCACGGTTGGTCAGGTGAGCTTTTCGATGATGAGCTCGCGGACCCGGCCGGCGTCGGCCTGACCGCGCATCTCCTTCATCACCGCGCCGATGAGGGCACCGGCGGCGGCGACCTTGCCGTCGCGGATCTTGTCGGCGACGTCGGGGTTGGCCTCGATCGCCTTGTCGACGGCGGCACCCAGGGCACCGTCGTCGGAGACGATGGCGAGGCCACGGGCGGCGACGATCTCGGCGGGGGTGCCCTCGCCGGCGATCAGGCCGTCGAAGACCTGGCGGGCCAGCTTGTCGTTGAGCGAGCCGGCGTCCACCAGGGCTTGTACGGCGGCAACGTCGGCAGGTGTCACGCCCAGATCGGCGATCTCCTGGCCCGAGTCATTGGCACGGCGGGCCAGCTCGGAGAGCCACCACTTGCGCGCCGACTGCGGTGAGGCACCGGCGGCGATGGTCTCCTCGACCAGCCCGAGCGCTCCGGCACCGACGGTGTCGCGCATCTCGAGGTCGGAGAAGCCCCACTCCTTCTGCAGGCGGCCGCGCTTCTCGCGGGGCAGCTCGGGCAGGGTGCCCTTGAGCTCCTCGACCCACTCACGCGACGGCGCCACCGGCACCAGGTCGGGCTCGGGGAAGTAGCGGTAGTCGTCGGCGTCGGACTTCGGGCGACCGCTGGTCGTGACGCCGGTGTCCTCGTGCCAGTGCCGGGTCTCCTGCAGGATCGAGCCACCCCCGTCGAGGATCGCGGCGTGACGCTGCATCTCGTAGCGGACCGCACGCTCGACCGAGCGCAGCGAGTTCACGTTCTTCGTCTCGGTGCGGGTGCCGAGCGAGCCGGTGCCGACCGGGGCCAGCGACAGGTTCACGTCGGCGCGGATCGAGCCCTGGTCCATGCGGGCATCGGAGACACCCAGGGCCACGATCAGCTCACGCAGCTGCGCGACGTACGCCTTGGCCACCTCGGGGGCCTTCTCCCGTGAGCCCATGATCGGCTTGGTGACGATCTCGATCAGGGGGATGCCGGCCCGGTTGTAGTCGACCAGCGAGTGGTCGGCGCCGTGGATGCGCCCGGTGGCTCCACCGACGTGCAGCGACTTGCCGGTGTCCTCCTCCATGTGGGCGCGCTCGATCTCGACGCGCACGATCTCGCCCCCCTCGAGCTCGACGTCGAGGTAGCCCTCGAACGCGATCGGCTCGTCGTACTGCGAGGTCTGGAAGTTCTTCGGCATGTCCGGGTAGAAGTAGTTCTTGCGCGCGAAGCGGCACCACTCGGCGATCTCGCAGTTCAGCGCGAGGCCGATGCGCATCGCCGACTCGACGGCCTTGGCGTTGACCACCGGCATCGCGCCGGGCAGGCCCAGGCAGGTCGGGCAGACCTGGCTGTTGGGCTCTCCGCCGAACACGGCCGGGCAGCCGCAGAACATCTTGGTGTTGGTGTTCAGCTCGACGTGGACCTCGAGGCCCATCGCCGGGTCGAACTTCTCGAGGGACTCCTCGAAGGACAGCAACGTGTCGGTGCTCATGCCATTTCTCCGGTGGTCGAGTAGGGAGGTCTCGATACGGGCGCAGAGCGCCCTACTCGACCACCGGGACCCGTGTCGAGACTGGGGGCCTGCGCCAGCAACGGGCCGCCCCACTTCTTCTCCAGCAACGTCTCGAGGGCAGCACCCACGCGGTAGAGCCGGTCGTCGGCCAGGGCCGGTGCCAGCACCTGGAACCCGGCGGGCAGGCCGTCCTCGGAGGCCAGGCCGCTGGGCAGCGAGATGCCCGGGACCCCGGCCAGGTTGGCGGGGATCGTGGCGAGGTCGTTGAGGTACATCGCCAGCGGGTCGTCGAGCTTCTCCCCCAGCTTGAACGCCGTGGTCGGCGCGGTCGGCGAGACCAGCACGTCGGCCTTCTCGAACGCGGCCTCGAAGTCGCGGCTGATCAGCGTGCGCACCTTCTGCGCCTGGCCGTAGTAGGCGTCGTAGTAGCCGCTCGACAGGGCGTAGGTGCCGAGGATGATGCGGCGCTTGACCTCGTCGCCGAACCCGGCATCACGCGAGGCGCGCATGACGTCCTCGGCCGACGGGTCGCCGTCGGGCACGACCCGCAGGCCGTAACGCATCGCGTCGAACTTCGCCAGGTTGGAGGACGCCTCCGACGGCATGATCAGGTAGTACGCCGCCAAGGCGTGCACGAAACTCGGGCAGGAGACCTCCACCAGCTCGGCGCCGGCCGAGACGAGCAGGTCGAGCGACTCCCGGAAGCTGGCCTCGACGCCTGCCTGGTAGCCCTCGCCTCCGAGCTCCTTGATGACGCCGACGCGGAGCCCACTCAGGTCTCCGGACGCACCCTGACGGGCGGCCTCGGCGAGCGCACCCACCGGCTCCTTGATCGAGGTGGAGTCGCGCGGGTCGTGACCGCCGATCACCTCGTGCAGCAGGGCAGAGTCGAGCACGGTGCGCGAGACCGGGCCGGCCTGGTCGAGTGAGTTGGCCATCGCCACGAGGCCGTAGCGCGACACCCCGCCGTACGTCGGCTTCACGCCGACGGTGCCGGTGACCGCACCGGGCTGGCGGATCGAGCCGCCGGTGTCGGTGCCGATAGCCAGCGGCGCCTCGAAGGCGGCCACCGCAGCGGCCGAGCCACCGCCGGAGCCGCCGGGGATGCGGTCGAGGTCCCACGGGTTGCGCGTCGGGCCGTACGCCGAGTGCTCGGTCGACGAACCCATCGCGAACTCGTCCATGTTGGTCTTGCCCAGGATCGGCAGGCCGGCCTCCTTGAGGCGGGTCACCACCGTGGCGTCGTACGGCGGGATCCAGCCCTCGAGGATCTTCGAGCCACAGGTCGTGGGCAGGCCCTCGGTGGCCAGCACGTCCTTGACCGCGATCGGCACACCGTCGAGGACCGAGGCCGGGGCGCCCGCGGCACGACGCGCGTCGGAGGCGGCGGCCTGGGCCAGCGCTCCCTCACGGTCGACGTGGAGGAACGCGTGGACCGCACTGTCGACGGCCTCGATGCGGTCGAGGAACAGCTCGGTCAGCGCGACGGACGTGGTCTCGCCGGCCTCGAGGGCGGCGACCAGGTCGGCGGCGGAGGCGCGGAGGTAGTCGGTCATGCTTCCTCCCCCAGGATGCGCGGCACCGAGAAGCGCTGCCCCTCGGACGCCGGGGCCATGGCCAGCGCCTGCTCGGCGGTCAGCCCGGGCGTCACGACGTCGTCGCGGAACACGTTGGTCAGCGGCAGCGCGTGGGAGGTCGGCGGGATCTCGTCGGCGGCGACCTCGGCGATGGAGGCAACGGACTCGAGGATCACCGACAGCTGCGGTGCGAGGTGCTCCAGCTCGGCGTCGGACAGGTCGATCCGGGCGAGATCGGCAAGATGCGCGACCTCGTCACGTGAAATCTCGATACGACCACTCGTGCCTCGCGGGCTACTCGATCCAGGAATCTCAGGCATGGACCCGATCCTATGGCCGAACCACTCCCAACCGAATCCCGGGTCACCGCGTCTAGCGGGGTGACAATCACTTCGGGAGGACACATGGCACGACCACCATCCGACGCGGACTACGCAGAGTTCGTGCACGGCGTCTGGCCGCGGCTCTACCGCACGGCCTACCTGCTGATCGGCGACCACGCGACCGCGGAGGACCTGGTCCAGACGGCGCTCGCCAACACCTATGCGTCATGGCGCAACGTCCGCTCCCTGGACGCGGCCCACGGCTATGCCCGCAAGGCGCTGATGAACACCGCCGCCTCGTGGTTCCGCAAGAAGGGCTGGCGCAACGAGGTGCCGACCGACGTACTGCCCGAGTCCGGCGCCGAGACCGACCCGTCCCACCGCCCGGCAGTGCTGGACGCGTTGAAGCTCCTGCCCAAGGGCCAACGGGCCGTGATCGTGCTGCGCTACTACGAGGACCTCGCCGTGTCAGAGACCGCGCGAATCCTCGACTGCTCCGAGGGAACGGTCAAGAGCCAGACCTCGGCCGCCCTCTCCCGGCTGCGCGTCCTGCTCGGCGACGCAGTCATCCCGCTCACCACTGGAGCCTCCAATGACTGAACGACTCTCACACCTGCTGCACGACGAGGCCGACCTCCTCGACATCCCCTCCGCTCCCACCGGACCGGTGCTCGCCAAGGGCCGTTCGATCCGGCGTCGTCGCCGAGCCACGAGCCTGGTCGCCGCGGCCGCCGTGCTCGGTGTCATCGGTGGCGGTGCCGCCCTGCTGGCAGACGGTCCCGGTGGCGGTGACCGCACCAGCGACGCTCCCGTCTCCGCGACCGAGCGCTACCTGCGCGGCGGCGCGTACGCCGTGGGCAGCACCGTCTACTTCGGCGACCCCGGCAACGGACCGATCACGCTCGAGGAGAAGGTGAAGGCGCTCTACTACACCTCCGAGGGCGTCGTGGTCCGCACCGGCAAGACGCCGTGGACCGACGACTCCGGGCCCTCTCACTACGCGCTGGTCACCCCCACCGGTGACGTGCAGCCGCTCGATCTCGACCTCGGGGACCGGGTGCCGGCCACCGACCCGCACACCCAGACGATGGTCTACGCCGACGGCCAGCAGGGCGCCTGGGAACTGGTGGTCGTCGACATCAGCACCAACACCGAGGTGAAGCGCATCCCGTTCGAGGGCTCGTTCAGCTGGGGCGGCTGGGAGGCACCGCCGGTCGGACTGGCCGGTGACACCGCGTACGTCGGGATGGACGACGCCACGCTGGCCATCGACCTCGGAACCGGTGAGGCGAGCGTCGCCGAGGGGCTCGACAAGGCGACCATGCCCGAGGCCACCGGCGGTCACGCACTGACCACGGACTACAGCACCAGCATGGAGGTCGTCGACCTGGCCTCCGGCGAGAGGCTCCTGCAGATCGACCTGCCCGAGGGCCACCACTTCGGTGAGCTCTCCCCCGACGGCCGCTACCTGAAGGTCGTCGCGGAGGAGGAGCTCGACGAGAACGGCCAGATGGGTCCGGCCGACCCGGGCTTCGACGTGTACGACGTGGCGACCGGCGAGCACGTCTCGTTCGACCAGCAGCCCTGGGACTTCGGCTGGTCCCCCGACGGCCACCTGGTCAAGGTCACCCGCACCGAGGTGACCGTCTGCGATGCCAGTACCGGGTCCTGCACCACCGACGAGCAGGCCAGCGGAAAGGGCGAGATCAAGATCGCGGGCAACGCCTACGAGTCCTGACGCTCGAGACGGACGGGGCCATGGACCGGATTCAGGTCCATGGCCCCGCTCCTATGCTGGGCCCATGGCTCGCTACGACATCGCCGTCATCGGTGCCGGCTCCGGCAACTTCCTCGCCAACCGCTCGCTGCGCGACAAGCAGTTCGCGATCATCGAGGAGAACCTCTTCGGCGGCACCTGCCTCAACGTGGGCTGCATCCCGACCAAGATGTTCGTGCACACCGCCGACGTCGCCAACTGGATCCGCGACGCGGGCCGGTTCGGCATCGACGCGTCCCTGGACGGTGTGCGCTGGGCCGACATCCGTGACCGCATCTTCGGCCGCATCGACCCGAACTCCGCCGAAGCCCGCCAGGGTCGCGTCGACGGCGCCAACACCACGGTCCTCGAGGGCCACGCCACCTTCACCGGTGACCGCACGCTCGCCGTGGACCTCGGCGACCACGTCGAGGAGGTCACTGCCGACCAGGTCGTGATCGCCGCCGGCGGACGCCCGGTCATCCCGACCGAGATCGCGGAGTCCGGGGTGCCCTTCGAGACCAGCGACACGATCATGCGCATCGAGACGCTCCCGCGCACCCTCACCATCGTCGGCGGCGGCTTCATCGCCGCCGAGTTCGCACACATCTTCTCCGCGCTGGGCGTCGAGGTCACCCTCGTGGTGCGCGGCGACGCCCTCGTACGCCGAACCGACGCCGAGATCAGCGCCGGGTTCACCGAGCTGGCCACCAAGCAGTGGAACGTCCACCTGGGCCGCACCGTCACGACCGCGTCGGTGGACGACGGCGGGCTCCGGCTCGGCCTCGACGACGGCACCACCCTCGAGGCCGAGATGCTCCTGGTCGCCACCGGTCGTCGACCCAACAGTGACCGTCTCGACCTGGCCGGTACCGGCATCGAGCTCCACGACGACGGTCGCATCGTGGTCGACGAGTTCGGGCGCACCACCTCACCCGGGGTGTGGGCGCTGGGCGACATCTCCTCGCCGTACCAGCTCAAGCACGTGGCCAACCACGAGGCGCGCACGATCGCGCACAACCTGGCCCACCCCGACGACCTGAGGCCCTTCGACCACCGGTTCGTGCCGTCGGCGATCTTCAGCCACCCGCAGATGGCCGGCGTGGGGCTCACCGAGGCCGAGGCACTCGACGCCGGGCGCCGCGTCTCCACCAGCGTGCGGGCGTACGGCGACACGGCGTACGGCTGGGCGATGGAGGACACCACCGGCATCTGCAAGGTGATCGCCGACCGCGACACCGGCCTGCTGCTCGGCGCGCACATCATGGGGCCGGACGCCTCGACCCTGATCCAGCCGGCGATCCAGGCGCTGTCCTTCGGCCTGGGGGCACGCGACATGGCGCGCGGGCAGTACTGGATCCACCCCGCGATGGCCGAGGTCCTCGAGAACGCGCTGCTGGGACTCGACCTCCGGTGACCGCTCCGCACCCGACCGTCCGGCACAAGGCCGCCTTGGCCCTTGCCCTGCTCCCGATGCTCCTGCTCGCCGGGTGCGGCGGCGACGCGGCGACCGACATCGGCGACGTCGACACCCCGTCGGTGCGCTATGTCGCGCTGGGTGACTCCTACTCCGCGGCACCGGCGGTGCCGTCGTCGAAGGACGACGACGGATGCCTGCGCTCGACCCACAACTACCCGTCACTCGTGGCGAAGGAGTGGAAGCCCGACACGTTCGTCGACGTCACCTGCGCCGGCGCCGACACCGCAGACATGACGCGGCCGCAGTACCCCGCCATCAAGGCACAGCTCGACGCGGTCACCTCCGACACCGACGTCGTGACCCTCGGCCTGGGCGGCAACGAGTTCAACCTGTTCTTCACCCTCGTCGGCCAGTGCGCGTTCGTGCGCGACCAGGATCCCACCGGCTCGCCGTGCGAGGAGGCGATGAACGTGCGCGGCAAGGACAAGCTGCTCACCAGCATCGCCGCCACGCGCGGACGCATGGTCTCCGTGGTGCGCCAGATCCAGCAGTCGGCCCCCGAGGCGAAGGTGCTGCTGGTCGGCTACCCGCAGATCGTGCCGGCAAAGGGCACCTGCCCCGACCTGCTTCCCCTTGCGGATGGCGACTACCGCTACGGCCGGATGGTCAACAAGGCGCTCACCGAGATGCTGGACGAGGTCGCGCGGGCCACCGAGACGACGTACGTCGACCTGTGGAAGGCGACCGCCGGCCACGACATCTGCGCCGACGACCCGTGGATCAACGGTCAGCACCACGACCCGGAGCGCGGCGCGGCGTACCACCCGTTCGTCGAGGAGCAGGAGGCCGCCGCCGCGAAGGTGCTGGCCGCCCTCGAGGGCTGATCAGCCGCGGGCGAAAAAACGTTCGCGGATCGTCTGGACCAGCGCCTCCGTCGACGCTCTCCCGGTGTCGACCTCGAGGTCGTAGGTGATGCCGTCGTGCACGGACTCGGCCTGCGCCGCGGCCATGCCCGGCGTGCGGTCGCCCCTGGCGGCCTCGCGTGCGGCGACGACGGCCGCGTCGCAGCGCACACCGACCCAGCCGACCGACAGTCCCGACAGCGCCGAGTGCCACCCTTGCTGACCGGCGGGGCCGCTGACGAAGTTGTCCTCGACGATCACCCGCGCGCCGGCCCGCACCATGGCCGCGATGCCGGTGCGCCACTGCTGCTCCACCGCGACGAAGTCGTCGCCCACGACCACACCGCCGTCCGGCTCGAGCACCAGCCCGTCGCCGGACAGCAACCGCGGCGGCGCGGCGTCGACGAGCGTGTCGACCCCGAGCCGGAGCCAGGTGCCCGGCAGGGGCTCCTGCAACAACCTGGCCAGCGTGGTCTTCCCGGAGCTCGAACCGCCGTTGAGCACCAGCACCTGCGGCGGCGTACGGGTCATGCCAGCTCGCGGGCCGCGTCGGGCCCCTGGGCCAGCAGCACCTCGAACCCTGCCTCGTCGAGGATGGGTACGCCGAGCTCGGCCGCCTTGTCGGCCTTGGAGCCCGCGGCCTCGCCGATCACCGCGAACGCGGTCTTCTTCGACACCGACGACGACGCCTTGCCGCCGCGGGCCAGGATCGCCTCCTTGGCCTGGTCGCGGCTGAACTTCTCCAGCGAGCCGGTGACCACGATCGAGAGCCCCTCGAGGGTGCGCTCGACGGACTCGTCGCGCTCGTCCTGCATGGTGACGCCGGCGGCGGCCCACTTGTCGACGATGGCGGTGTGCCAGTCGGAGCCCTCGCCGTCGAACCAGGCGCGCACCGACGAGGCGATCGTGGGCCCGACGCCCTCGGTGTCGGCCAGCACTTCCTCGGAGGCGTCACGCACCGCCTGGAGCGATCCGAACTGGGTGGCCAGGCCACGCGCGGCGGTCGGGCCGACGTTGCGGATCGAGAGTGCGACCAGCACGCGCCACAGCGGGACGTCCTTGGCGGTGTCGAGATTCGCCAACAGGCGTTGGCCATTGGCGCTCAGCTGAGGGCCGGCCTCGTCCTTCTTCGGGGCACGGGTGAACAGGGAAGCCTGCATCAGGTCGTCGGCGGTGAGGGCGAAGAGGTCGCCCTCGTCGTGGATCACCTTCGCCTCGAGCAGGGCAGCGGCGGCCTCGGAGCCGAGCCCCTCGATGTCGAACGCGCCGCGCCCTGCGACGTGGAAGACCCGGTCGAGCAGCTGTGCCGGGCACGAGCGGTGGTTGGGGCAGCGCATGTCCTTGTCGCCCTCGCGTTGCTGCACCAGCTCGGTGCCGCAGGCCGGGCACTCGGTGGGCATCACCCATTCGGCCAGGCCCTCGGGCCGCAGTGCCAGCACCGGACCGACGATCTCGGGGATCACGTCGCCGGCCTTGCGCAGGATCACCGTGTCGCCGGGGCGGACGTCCTTGCGCTTGACCTCGTGGCCGTTGTGCAGGGTGGCCCGTTCGACGGTCGACCCGGCCACCTTCGTCGGCTCCATCACCCCGAACGGGGTGACCCGGCCCGTGCGTCCGGTGTTGACCTCGATGGAGAGCAGCTTGGCGTTGACCTCCTCGGGTGGGTACTTGAAGGCGATCGCCCATCGTGGCGCGCGGCTGGTCGAGCCCAGTCGACGCTGCAGGGACACCTCGTCGACCTTGACCACGACGCCGTCGATCTCGTGCTCGACCTCGTGCCGGTGCTCGCCGTACTCCTCGATGAAGCCGCGCACGGCCTTGAGGTCGGGCAGCACCCGGACCCTCGGAGACGTGGGCAGGCCCCACGCCTTCAGGGCGTCGTACGCCTGGGACTGTGCGGTCGGCGAGAAGCCCTCGCGGGCGCCGATGCCGTGGCAGACCATGCCGAGCGCGCGGGTCGCGGTGACCTTGGGGTTCTTCTGGCGCAGCGACCCGGCCGCCGCGTTGCGCGGGTTGGCGAACGGCGGCTTGCCCTGGTCGCGCATCGCGTCGTTGAGCCGCTCGAACGCCTCGACCGGCAGGAACACCTCGCCGCGCACCTCGACCAGGTCGGGCACCGGGAACTCGTCGGTGCCGGTGAGCCGGTGCGGGATCGAGTCGATGGTCTTGACGTTGGGCGTGACGTCTTCACCGGTGCGCCCGTCGCCACGGGTCAGCGCCCGCACCAGACGGCCCTTCTCGTAGAGGATGTTGATCGCCAGCCCGTCGACCTTCAGCTCGCACAACAACGCCGGTTTCTCGACCCCGTCGCGCACCAGCCGGGCGTGCCACGCCTCGAGCTCGTCGTAGGAGAACGCGTTGTCGAGGCTCTCCATGCGCTGGAGGTGGTCGACGGCGGTGAACTCCGTCGACACCGCTCCCCCGACCTTCTGGGTGGGCGAGTCGGGCGTGCGCAGCTCGGGGAACTCGTCCTCGAGCGCCTCCAGCTCGCGCAGGCGTACGTCGAAGTCGGCGTCGGACAACGTCGGGTCGTCGAGCACGTAGTAACGCCAGCGGGCGTCCTCGACCTGCTCGGACAGCAGTCGGTGGCGGTCACGGGCCTCGGGGGTCGCGGAGGAGACCTCGGAAGAACTCATGGGCACATCTTGCCGTGTCGCGCCCACAGTCGGGAGAGGCCATCCGATCCGCCCCTCCGCTCCGAAGACCACGTGCGAACATCGGACCACGCCCCATGAGAGGAACCCTGCGTGCACGAGCCCACCCTCACGCGGTACGACGCACCCAACGGCGGTCGTGGCGTGATCCTGATGCTGCACGGCGGCAAGCAGCACTCGTTCATGCCGGTCGACTGGCGCAGCACGTCCTGGCGCCGCTCGCACGCGATGCAGAAGTCGATCACGCCGCGGGCGCACGACGAGGGCGTCGGCACCTGGTTGCTGCGCTACCAGCACCGAGGCTGGAACGACGTGCACGCGCCCTCCCCGGTCCCCGACGCGCGGTGGGCCGTCGAGCAGGTCGTCCGGGCACTGGGCGACGTGCCGATCGTCCTGCTGGGGCACTCGATGGGCGCGCGCACCGCCGTGCACGTCGCCGACCACCCGCAGGTGGTCGGCGTGGTCGCGTTGGCGCCGTGGTTCGAGAAGCACGACCCCGTGGCCACGCTGGCCGACAAGCACCTCGCGGCGGCGCACGGCAGCCACGACCGGATCACCAGCCCCAAGGCCACCGCCGCATTCGTACGCCGGGCGCGGGACGTCGCCTCCTCGGTCGAGATGCACGACATGGGGCCGGTCGGGCACTACATGTTCAAGCGCATTCCCCAGTGGAACGACTTCGCGATCACGAGGTCCCTGAAGTTCTTCTCGTGACGGACAGAAAAATTCTTTCCGGATCCGGGAATTGATTGGACGCCGGCCGCGGTTGGGTTCTACATTGATGAAACGAAACAGTTTCGTTCCATCCGAGAACGCGAAGGAAACACACATGACACCGACCGGCCAGTCCGAGGTCTCCAGCGCACGGCCCCGCATCGAGGGCGACCGTGAGCAGGAGATCCTCGAGGCGACCCTGTCGGTGCTCTGCGACGTCGGCTACGACCGGCTGACCATGGACGCCGTGGCCACCAGGGCCAAGGCGAGCAAGGCCACCCTCTACCGACGTTGGTCCAGCAAGGCCGCCCTGGTGATCGACGCCTTGATCGCCGAGAAGCAACACCCCGACATCCCCGACACCGGAAGCCTGCGCGACGACCTGGTCCAGGTCAGCTGTGCCATGGGCGGACTGTCCGACGAGAAGCCGATCGGCATCCTCGCCAGTGTCCTCACCGCGATCAACCGTGACCCGGAGTTCGCCGCGGCGTTCCGCGAGCGCTTCATCGGGCCCAAGGTGGCCGCCAACCGCATCATCTACGACCGGGCGCGAGAGCGAGGCGAGATCCGTGACGACCTCGACATCGACATCATCGCCCCGGCCCTCGCCGCGATCGTCCTTCACCGGACGTTCCTCCTCGGCGACGCCCCGACGCCCGAGCTGATCACCTCGGTCATCGACCAGATCATCGTGCCGGCCTGCCGGCGCTGAGTTCCGCACCACAGAACGGTCCGTCACCACGGGCCGTCGACCTCCCGACCGCTCGAAACCCGAGATTGGATCTACCATGTCCGAAAAGTCCCTGTCCGAGGCGCTACCCGAGGTCCCGCCGCCGGTCTCCAAGGCCGAGAAGAAGCGTCTGGCCTGGGCCCTCGTGCTGATCTCCCTGGCCCAGCTGATGGTGGTGCTCGACAGCACCATCGCCAACATCGCCCTCCCGTTCATCGGCGAGGACCTCCACATCAACGAGGCGAACCTGACCTGGATCGTCATCGGCTACGCACTGGCCTTCGGTGGCCTGCTGCTGCTCGGTGGCCGACTCGGTGACCTCTACGGTCGTCGTCGCATCTTCATGGTCGGCGTCGTGGTCTTCGCGATCGCCTCGCTGCTCGGCGGCATCGCCTGGACCGAGCCGCTGCTGCTCTCGTCCCGTGCCCTCCAGGGTGTCGGGGCCGCAATGGCCTCCCCCGCCGCCCTCGCGCTGATCACCACCACGTTCCCGGCCGGCCCGCAGCGCAACCGCGCCTTCGCGGTCTACGCCGCCATGTCCGGCATCGGTGCGGCCGTCGGCCTGATCCTCGGTGGATGGCTCACCGGTCTCGACCAGCCCCTCGGCGTCGACGGATGGCGCCTGACCTTCCTGATCAACGTGCCGATCGGCCTGGTCGCGGCGGGCCTGGCCCCGCGCTTCTTCGAGGAGTCCGAGAAGCACGAGGGTTGGCTCGACATCCCCGGTGCGATCACCGGAACCTTCGGCCTGCTCGGTCTGGTCTACGGCTTCAGCCGCGCCGGCGACGAGCGCTACGGCTGGGGCAACGAGTGGACCATCGCCAGTCTTGCTGCCGGTGTCGCCCTCCTGGTGTTCTTCGCCGTGATCGAGTCGCGTGTCGAGCACCCGCTGCTCCCGGTGCGCGTCTTCGCCCACCGGACCCGCGCGGTCAGCTTCATCGCGATGATGATCCTGCCGGCCGCCATGTTCGCGATGTTCTTCTTCCTCAGCCTCTTCATCCAGAACGTCGTGGGCTACAGCCCGCTGCACGCCGGCTTCGCGTTCCTGCCGTTCTCGGTCGGCATGATCATCTCGGCCACGGCCGCGTCGAGCCTGATCAGCCGCGTCGACCCGCGCATCCTGGCCGGCACCGGTTCACTGGTCGCCGCCGCCGCACTGTTCGGGTTCTCCCGGCTCAGCGTCGACGAGTCCCCGAGCAACCTGCTCGGCGCACTCTCCGGTGACGCGGTGGGCGCAGACGTGAACTACTGGACCCAGATCCTGCCGTACGTGTTCCTGATGGCGCTCGGCATGGGCATGGTCTTCGTGCCGCTGACCCTGACCGCAGTGCACCACCTGCGGGCCCAGGACTCCGGCGTCGGCTCGGGCGTCCTGAACACCATGCAGCAGGTGGGCGGTGCGCTGGGCCTGGCCGTCCTCGCAACGGTCTCGCTGCACTTCACCCGCAACACCGGCGAGGAGATCGCACCCGGCCTGACCAAGGCCGCGATGGACGCCGGCCTGCAGGAGAAGCTCAGCCCGGCGAAGTTCGAGGAGACCATGGGTCAGCTGACCTACCTCGGCGCCTTCACCGACGGTGCGACCACCGCGTTCCTTGTGGGTGCCGCAATGATGCTGACCGCCTCGGTCATCATCTGGCTCTTCCTCGACGTCAAGCACGAGGAACTCGCCACCGACGGCCCCGAAGCCCAGGTCCACGTCGGCTGATCATCTTCACCAAGTCACGAACGGGCCGGTCGGGAGTAAGTCTCCCGCCCGGCCCGTTCGGTCATTTCAGTCGAGGTCGATCACTGCGTCGGGTCACCGGGTCACTGGGGCGTCTCGAACTCCAGCGCGGAGCCCTCGTCGACCCGTTCCGGCGTGGTCAGCAGGTCGTACGTCGGATCGAGCAGCATCGCCTTCATCTCATCGAGCGAAACCTCGAGTTCGGGATTGGCGTCGGCGCTGAACGGCCTCTCGCGCATGTTCGTCGAGTCCAGGGAGATCTGCAGCAGTCGGTCGTCGTCCTGCAAGGTCACGCTCAGCCGTCCGGGTTGACGCACTGGACCGATCTCCCAGGTGACGCGCATGGTGCCGCGATCGGTCTCCTCCTCGACGCACCGGCCCGTGCAGGACCCCGGTGCCTCGTCACCGGGTGGGGCCGACGAGGCCGACAGGATCAACACGTTGGGTCCGGTCTCGATGCCACCCGGGAACGAGAGCTTCACGGCGGTGACCTCCTGCGGCGTGGTCTCCTCGAACTCCTCCTCCATGGAGGTCGGCTCGGCGGCCATGTGGTCCAGCGCGATCGCGGCCAGCGCCGGGAAGGTGATCGGCACTCGCGTCTCCGCAGTCTCGGTCTCGAATCCGTCGAGCCTCGACCCGGCGTCGACGGCCTCCTGCGTCGTCTTCAGCCCGAACCGGGGGTCGGTGGCGATCGACGTCATCTCGTCGACGCTGATCGACAGGTCGAGCTCGCGCGGGTCGCCGGTGATCTGGTCGCCGGCGTACATCACCCACGTGTACTCGCCCTTGCGCTGCTGGGCCACGATCACGATGCCGGGGTCCTCCTCCGGCATCTCCTCCTGCCACGCGAGCGTGACCTTGCCCTGGTCCGTCGACCACGAGTCGCAGGTGGTCCCGTCCTCGCCACAACCGAGGTCGTCGATCGCTCCCGGGGCCGCGGCGGCCAGGAGCAGGTCGCCATCCTCCGCCTCGCCCGGGTCGAAGCGCAGGTCCGCACCGACCGCGCCCGGGTCGAGGCTCCCCTTGAAGTCGTCCGCGTCACCCATGGACGCCGGCTCGGCGTCGACGTGCTCGAGCACGATCGCGGCGAGGGCCCCGGGAGTCGTGACCGCGACCAGGTCGGCCGGGGTGGTGGTCACCACGTTCCGGTCCGCGTCGCCGCCCTGGAGAGCAGCGACGACTCCCGCCGTACCCACGACGACGGCAAGGGCCGCGACCCCGGCCGCCCCGGCCGCGAGGCGACGTCGGCGACGGGCGCGGTGGCCGACGTCGAGCAGTGCACCGGTGTCGAGCGGCGGTACGTCGATGGAGGTGGTGGCGTCGTGCAGACGATCGCCGAACGGGTCAGTCATGGGTTCCTCCTGCGGGGACGATCTCGGGGCCGAGGGTCGTGCGCAGCCGCTTCAGCGCGTCGGAGCACTGGCTCTTCACCGTGCCCTCGGAGATGCCGAGGATGCGAGCGGTCTCGGCGACGCTGAGGTCCTCGAGGTAGCGCAGCACCACGACCGCCCGCTGTCGCGGCGGCAGCCCGGCGACCTCGTCGACCAGCCAGCGCCGGTCCTCGGGGTCTGCGTCACGGGTTCCGCGGTCCGGGAGCTCGGCGGTCGCGTGCTCCTTCTGCCAGGACTTCGTGCGGAACCACGACAGCGCCGTGTTCACCAGGATCTTGCGGGTGTAGGCCTCGGCCGCATCGGCGACGCGCAGCTTGCGCCACGACACGTAGGTCTTCACCAGCGCGGTCTGCACCAGGTCCTCGGCGAGCGCGTGGTCGTGGACCAACAGGTAGGCGGTGCGGTAGAGCGCGGCCCAGCGTGCGCTCGCGAACTCCGCGAACTCGGCGTCCCCCGGTGGACGGGTCATGTGTGTTCCTCCTCGGCATGCACCCCATCAGATGCGCGTGACCCGCGGTTGGGTTGGGTCGGTCGCCGAAAAGAAGATCTTCGCGACAAGGATGCGATTCGCTGTCACCCGGTGACAGTGAATCGCATCCTTGTCAGAGCGTCGTGGGCTGGCCTCAGGACGTGAGGTTCGCCGCGCTCTTCCGGGAGAGTTCGAGTGCGGCGCGCGCCCAGGCCGGGTCGGCCCCGGCGAGGCCGCACGAGGGCGTGACAACCAGTCGGTCGGTCGGCTCGAGGCCGAGCATGTCGAGGAGCCGCAGCAACCGCTCGGAGACACTTCCCTCGGTCGGCCGCGGGTTCGGGGCCAGGGACGGGACGGCGCCGAGCAGCACCCGGTCCCCCGCGTCGACGGCCTCGGCCAGGGCGTCGTACGACCCGGGCACGAGCAGGTCGAGGTCGATGCTGATGCCGCGGGCACCGGCGCCGCGGAGCAGCGCGATCGGCACGTCGGGGGCGCAGCAGTGCACGATCGGGGTGGCCCCGGCGCCGGCGATCGCGGCCATCACCTGCTCGAGTGCCCCTGAGGCCTCGGGCGGGTGCACGGCGCGGTGCTTGCCCCAGCCGGACGCGGTCGGGATCTGCGCGGCGAGGACCGCAGGGAGCGCGGGCTCGTCGACCTGCACGAGGATCTCGGTGGCACCCGGAACCCGACGGCGTACGTCGGCGACGTGGTCGCGCAGCCCTTCGGCCAGTGCCTCGGCGAGCTCGCGTCGGGCACCGTGATCGCTCAGGACCTTGTCACCACGCGGCTTCTCGACCGTGGCGGCGAGAGTCCAGGGCCCCGCGACCTGCACCTTGAAGACACCGGTGAAGTCCTGCACCTGCTCCTCGATCGCGTCGAGGTCCTGTGACAGGAGCGACCGGGCCCGGCGGTGGTCGATGCCGGAGTGGTCGGTCAGCCGCCAGCCGGCGGGCTGCAGGTCGGCACCCAGTCCGCTGACCACCGCGAGCCCACGGCCGGTCATGGTGGCGGCGGCGCCGCGCCCGGGCAGCTCGGGCAGGTGCACCAGGTCGGGCAGCTCCCCGACCACCACGCGCACGGCCTCGCCGAAGTCACGCGCGTTGTCGGCCTCGTTGGCCAAGGCTCCACCGCCGGGCATCGAGCCGATGCCGGTCGCCAGTGCGCTCACGCGGTGCCGACTGCCGTGCGCGACGTGGCCGAGATCGTTGCCGAGCCGACCACGCGGGTGCCGTCGTAGATCACCGCGGCCTGGCCGGGCGCGATGCCCTCGGCCGGGTCGAGCAGCTCGATGACGACGTCGTGACCGTCCGTCGTGACGACGGCCCGGTGCTCGGAGCCGTGCGCCCTCAGCTGCACGGTGCCCCCGAGTCGCTCGGGGACGGTGCCGCACCAGCGGGCCTTGATGCCCTCGATCCGGTCGATGCGCAGCTCTTCGCGTGGGCCGACGGTCACGATTCCGGAGACCGGCTCGATGTCGAGCACGAAGCGCGGCTTGCCGTCGGGCGCCGGGCGGCCGATGCGCAGGCCCTTGCGCTGGCCGATGGTGTAGGCCGTGGTGCCCTCATGCTGTCCGAGCACCTCGCCGGTGGCGTGGTCGACGATGTCGCCGCTGTCGTTGGGGGCCCGGTCGCCGAGCTTCTCCTTCAGCCAGCCGGCGTTGTCGCCGTCGGCGATGAAGCAGATGTCATGGGAGTCGGGCTTGTTGGCCACCATCAGGCCACGGCGCTCGGCCTCGAGGCGGACGTCGCCCTTGACCGAGTCGCCGAGTGGGAACAGCGAGTGGGCCAGCTGCTCCTGGGTGAGCACGCCGAGCACGTAGGACTGGTCCTTGCCCATGTCGACCGCGCGGTGCATCTCGATCAACCCGTCGGAACCGGTCTCGAGCTGCGCGTAGTGACCGGTGACCACCGCGTCGAAGCCGAGCGCCAGGGCACGGTCGAGCACGGCGGCGAACTTGATCTTCTCGTTGCAGCGCAGGCACGGGTTCGGCGTACGGCCGGCGGCGTACTCGGACATGAAGTCCTCGACGACGTTCTCGTGGAACTCGTCGGACATGTCCCAGACGTAGAACGGGATGCCGATCACGTCGGCGGCCCGGCGCGCGTCGTTGCTGTCCTCGATCGTGCAGCAGCCGCGGGCGCCGCTGCGGTAGGACTTGGGGTTGCGCGACAGGGCGAGGTGGATGCCGGTGACGTCGTGGCCGGCCTCGGCAGCGCGTGCGGCAGCAACGGCGGAGTCGACGCCGCCGGACATCGCGGCCAGAACCCTCATGTCACGAGCCCTTCCGGGCACCGGCCGCGCGGGCCCGCTCGACTACCGGACCGATCGCCTCGACCAGTGCGTCGATGTCGGACTGCGTGGTGGTGTGGCCGAGCGAGAAGCGCAGCGAACCCCGCGCCTCGGCCTCGGTGCAGCCCATCGCCAGGAGCACGTGCGAGGCCTGCGGCACACCGGCGTTGCAGGCCGAGCCGGTGGAGCACTCGATGCCGCGGGCGTCGAGCAGCATCAGCAGCGAGTCGCCCTCGCAGCCCGGGAAGCGCAGGTGAGCGTGACCGGGCAGCAGGTGCGCCGGGTCTCCGTTGCGCACGGCGTCGGGGACGATCGCGCAGACCCGGTCGACGAGCTGGTCGCGCAACGCGGCCAGCCGGACGTGGTGGTCGGCCTGCGACTTCACCGATGCCTCGACCGCGGCCGCCAGTCCGGCGATCGCGGGAGTGTCGATGGTGCCGCTGCGGATGTCGCGCTCCTGTCCGCCGCCGTGCACCAGCGGCGTGACCTCGAGCTCGCGGCGTACGACGAGGGCGCCGACCCCGAACGGGCCACCGACCTTGTGCCCGGTGAGCGTCAGGGCGTCGACTCCCGAGGCCGCGAAGTCGACCGGCACGGCGCCGATCGCCTGGACGGCGTCGGTGTGGACGGGAATACCGTGGGCGGCGGCCAGCTCGACGATCTCGTCGATCGGCTGGATCGTGCCGACCTCGTTGTTGGCCCACATCACGGAGATGAGCGCGACGTCGTCGGGGTTGCGCTCGACCGCGGCGCGCAGCGCGTCAATCTTGAGGCGACCGAGCGAGTCGACCGGCAGCAGCTCGACCTGCGCGTCCTCGTCCTCGGAAAGCCAGTGCAGCGGGTCGAGCACGGCGTGGTGCTCGATGGCGCTGCTGAGGATGCGGGGGCCCCGGTTCGCCGAGCGCATGCGGGCCCAGTAGATGCCCTTGAGCGCCAGGTTGTCCGCCTCGGTGCCACCGGAAGTGAAGACCACTTCGCCGGGTCGGCAGTTGAGGGCCTGCGCGATCTGCTCGCGCGACTCCTCGACCACCCGGCGCGCGTGACGCCCGGAGGCGTGCAACGACGACGGGTTGCCGACCGCGGTCAGCTGTGCAGTGAGTGCGTCGACGGCCGCCGGGAGCATCGGCGTCGTGGCGGCGTGGTCGAGGTAAACGGTCGTCATTGCATCTTCAAGGGTACGGCGCGCCGTCATATGACGCCTAACCACCGGTGCTCCGCGTCCTCACGACGTACGGCGTCGCGCAGCCACGCCCGCTCGTTCTCCCCGAGCAGTGGCCACGCGGCCACGAGGTCGCGCAGGTCCTTGGATCGGTCGAGGCGGGCCTTGTGCTGGAGCACGATCTCGGGCCGCAGGTAGCGGATGCCGTCGGCGGCCACCCAGGTCACGTCGTCCAGTGGCGCGTGCCATGCGGGGTCACGCCGCGAGACCCACTGCCCCTCGTGGTCCTCGCTGAGGATGCAGTCCGTGATCCACGGTGCCGTGGCGTGCTCCCGCAACCAGACCTGGCTGGCTCCGTCGTGCAGCTCGGGCCACGTGTCGTTGACCGGGCGGAGGGCGCCGGCCCCGGCACCCCACGCGTGGTAGCGCCCACGCACCACGTCGAGCAGCTTCGGCAGGTCACGCGCGAAGATCACCACGTCGATGTCCTCATGCGGCCGGGGGACGCCGGTGAACGCCTCGATCGCCCAACCGCCGACGACCCACCACGGTGCCTCGAAGTCGCGGAGGAACTCCACGGTCTCCGCCGGGTCGAGGGAGTCCCACGCGCCGTACAGCCGCTGGAACGCGATCTCTTCCTCGTCCTCGGTCAGGTCGGCCACCCGGACAGGTTAGAGGGTCCGCGGTCCAGCATGTCGGCCAGGGATTCGAGGACAGTCACGTCCGCGGCACGGTGGCCGTCACGGTCCGATGGAGTCGACGCTCAGAGCAGCACGAGGTCGTCGCGGTGCACGACCTCGCGTTCGTAGGCCGCACCGAGCTCCTTCTTCAACGCGTGCGACGACTTGCCGGCCAGCGACGGGATCTCGTCGGCGTCGAAGTTCACGAGGCCGCGGGCCACGGGGACGCCGTCGGGCCCGACCAGGTCGACCGGGTCACCGCCGACGAAGCCACCGGTCGCGCCCACCACGCCGGCCGCCAGCAACGACGCACGCCGTTCGACGACGGCCTTGACCGCGCCGGCGTCGAGCAACAGCTGGCCCTTGGGCTCGGTGGCGTGCGCGAGCCACAGCAGTCGCGTGGGACGGCGCTTGCCGGTGGCGTGGAAGAGCGTGCCGACCGGCTTGCCGGCCAGGGCCTCCCCCGCCTGCGGGGCCGAGGTCAGGACGACGGGGATGCCGGCGCCTGTCGCGATGGCGGCTGCTTCGACCTTGGTGTGCATGCCGCCCGTGCCGAGGCCTGCTGCGCCGGTCGACCCGATCGACAGGCCGGCCAGGTCGGCCGCGGAACGCACGTTCGGCACGAGCGAGGTGCCCGGGGTCGCGGGGTTGCCGTCGTACAGCCCGTCGACGTCGGAGAGCAGCACCAGAAGGTCGGCGTGCACGAGGTGGGCGACCAGGGCGGCCAGGCGGTCGTTGTCGCCGAAGCGGATCTCGGACGTGGCGACGGTGTCGTTCTCGTTGACGATCGGCACCACCCCGAGCTCCAGCAGCTTGGCCATCGTCTGGTGCGCGTTGCGGTAGTGGGAGCGACGGGTGACGTCGTCGACGGTCAGCAGCACCTGCCCGGCGGTGAGTCCGTGCCGGGCCAGCTCCTCGGTGTAGCGGTGCACCAGCAGGCCCTGGCCCACCGACGCGGCGGCCTGTTGCGCGGCCAGCCCGCGCGGACGCCGAGCCAGCCCCAGCGGAGCCAGGCCGGCGGCGATGGCACCCGAGGAGACCAGCACGACCTCGACGCCACGGGCGCGGACGGCAGCCAGCGTGTCGACCAGGTCACGAACTCGCGACGGGTCGATGCCGCCGGCGGCGGTGGTCAGCGACGACGACCCGACCTTGACCACGACGCGGCGCGCCGCGGTCACCTGGTCGCGCGCGCTCATGACTCGTCGGCCTCCGTGGCCCGCTCGGTGGTCGCGTCCTCGGCAACATCGGTGCCGTCCACCTGCTCGGCGACAGCGTCCTCGGAAGCATCGGTGCCTTCGCCGGCCACCTGCGCGTCGGGGTCGAACTCGTTCCAGTCGGGGTCTTCCTCGGAGCCGACGACGTACGACATGGGGCCGGCGTCGCCGCTGTCGAGGCGACGGGCCACGTCGGCACGGGTCTCGGTCTCGGAACGCTCGGGCATCTGCTCCTGGATGTCACGACGGCGGGTCGCCGCGGGGCGCTCCTCACGCAGCCGTTCATCCTCGCCACGACGGCCGAGCATCTCCGCACCGGCCTCGATGCCGGGCTTGAAGTCGAAGACGACCGCGTTGTCGGCGTGGCCGATCAGGACGGCGTCGCCCTCCTCGGCGCCGAGCTCGACCAGCTTCTTCTCGACGCCGAGGGCGTTGAGGCGGTCGGCGAGGAAGCCCACGGCCTCCTCGTTGTTGAAGTCGGTCTGACGCACCCAGCGCTCGGGCTTCTCGCCACGCACGCGCCAGCCCTCGCCGGTCTCCTTGATCGTGAAGTCGCCCGAGCCGTCGGCCGACTTCGGACGGATCACCATGCGGGGCACCTCGACGACCGGCTTCTCCGCACGAGCCCGCGAGACCAGCTCGGCCATTGCGAAGGTCAGCTCGCGCATGCCCTCACCGGAGGCGGCGCTGACCTCGAAGACCCGCAGGCCGCGGTCGCGCAGCTCCTCGACGACGAACGAGGCGATGTCGCGCCCGTCGGGCACGTCGACCTTGTTCAGGGCGACCAGGCGCGGGCGGTCCTCGAGGCCGCCGTACCGGCTGAGCTCGTTCTCCATGATGTCGAGGTCCTCGACCGGGTTGCGGCCGGGCTCGATGGTGGCGGTGTCGATGACGTGCAGCAGGGCCGCGCACCGCTCGATGTGGCGCAGGAAGTCGTGGCCGAGACCGCGTCCGTCGGCGGCACCCTCGATCAGGCCGGGCACGTCGGCCACGGTGAACGTCGTGTCACCGGCGCGTACGACGCCGAGGTTCGGCACCAGTGTCGTGAACGGGTAGTCGGCGATCTTGGGCCGGGCCCGCGAGATCGCCGCGATCAGCGAGGACTTGCCGGCGCTCGGGAAGCCGACCAGGCCGATGTCGGCGACGACCTTCAGCTCGAGGACGATGTCGAGCTCGTCGCCGGGCTCGCCGAGCAGCGCGAAGCCGGGCGCCTTGCGCTTGGAGGAGGCCAGTGCGGCGTTGCCGAGGCCACCGTTGCCGCCCTTGGCGATGACCAGCTCGGTGCCGGCGCCGACCATGTCGGCGATCACGTTGCCCTTGTCGTCGGTGACGACGGTGCCGTCGGGAATGGGCAGCACCATGTCGGCACCGTGGGCGCCGTTCTTGTGCGACCCGGCGCCCTGGCGGCCGTTCTCACCTCGGCGCACCGGGCTGTGGTGGTAGTCGATGAGTGTCGTGATGTCGGGGTCGACGCGGAGGATCACGGACCCGCCGGGTCCGCCGTTGCCGCCGTCGGGGCCACCGAGAGGCTTGAACTTCTCCCTGTGGACCGACGCGACACCGTTGCCGCCCCGGCCTGCTGCGACGTGCAGCTTGACCTGGTCGACGAATGTCGGAACTGCCATGGAGATCTCCTGGTGGTCTAAATGCCGAAGGCGCCCCTAGATCCTAGGGACGCCAACGGGATGATGCGTGGGTGTGGGTGAGCGTCAGTTCACTCGCCCGGCAGGATGTTCACGACACGACGGCCGCGCTTGGTGCCGAACTCGACCGCGCCGCCGACGAGGGCGAACAGGGTGTCGTCACCGCCGCGGCCGACGCCGCTGCCCGGGTGGAAGTGCGTGCCGCGCTGGCGGACGATGATCTCGCCGGCGTTGACGGTCTGGCCGCCGTAGCGCTTCACGCCGAGGCGCTGGGAGTTCGAGTCGCGACCGTTCTTGGTGGACGCGGCGCCCTTCTTGTGTGCCATTTCTGAATCCTTTGTCGAGTCGAGGAACAACCAGGGCGGCAGCGCGGCGACGAAGTCGACCCGCTCGCCCCAATGTCACTGGGAGATGTCGGTGACCTTGACCTGGGTGTACTTCTGACGGTGACCCTGGCGCTTCTTGTAACCGGTCTTGTTCTTGTACTTCTGGATGATGATCTTGGGGCCCTTGGTGGCGCCGAGGACCTCGACGGTCACGGATGCCTTGTCGAGGCCGGTCGAGGTGACGTCCTCGCCGTCGACGAGCAGGACCACGGGGAGGGTCACCGACTCACCGACAGCGGTCTCCACCTTGTCGATCTCGATGACGTCGCCCACGGCAACCTTCTGCTGGGTGGCGCCTGCGCGCACGATCGCGTACACCGCGGTCTCCTTCGTCGAGTGACTTCTACTTCAAATCTCTGGGCTCCGGGGCCAGTCACGCGCGGGCGCGGATGTCCGTCAGGACAACGCCGGGTGGTGGCCACGCAGAGAGGGCATACGGATGCATACCGAAGAGCAATACTACGGTTCCCGGGGCCCGACCGCAAAACGAGCGGACCCCGGTCGCCCGGTCAGTGCTTGCGGCCGCCCTTGTTCTTCACCGGGACGTGCAGGTCGGCGCCGCCCTCGGAGGCCGGAGCGCCTGCCTCAGCGGTCTCCGGTGCGGCCGTGGAGCCGGCTCCGGAGGCCCGGCTGGCGCCGCGACGACCACGCGTGCGCGTGACCACCTTGGGGGCCTCGACGGGTGCTGCGTCGGCGACCTCGGGGGCAGCCGGCGGTGCGGTCACGGTGAGCGCCTCCACGACCGGGGTCGTGTGTACGCCGCTGGGCCGGCTGGCCCGGCGACGGGTACGGGTGACCACCTTGGGTGCCTCGACCGGAGCTGCCTCGACGGGCTTCTCGGCCTCGACGGGCTTGTCGGTCTCGACAGGTGCCACGGCGGCCGGCTTCTCGGCCTCGACCGGGGCCGACTGCTCGCCCCGAGCCTGGTTCTGCGTGCTGCTCCCGCCCTGCGCGTCCGCGTCGTCGGCAGCCCTGTCGGCTGCGGCGTCTGCCGTGTCCGACGTGTCGGCGGACCTCGTCGTACGACGGCGGTTGGCATTGCGCGAGCCGCGAGTGCGGGTCGTGGTGGTGGTCGTCGGTGCGGGTGCCTCGGCCGGGGCCTCGGACGTGGTGTCGACGGTGGGCTCGGCGTCGCCCGTCGCCTCGTCCGACGCGTCGACCGGGGGCCGCTCGGCGTTCTCCGGACGGGCCACCGCGGCCACGTCCTTCGGCGAGGGCGGTGCCGGCGGGGTGGCCCGGGAGTCGTTGCCCCGCTGGTTGCCGTTGCCGCTTCCCTGGTTGCCCTGGTTGCCGCTGTCGTCGCCCTTGCGGCCGCGGCCGCGACGGCCACCGGAGCGGGCGCCGTCGTCGGTGTTCTTCTGCTCGACGGGCATGTCGTGCACCATGATGCCGCGGCCCTGGCAGTGCTCGCAGTCCTCACTGAAGGCCTCGAGCAGGCCGGTGCCGATCCGCTTGCGGGTCATCTGGACCAGGCCGAGCGAGGTGACCTCGGCGACCTGGTGACGGGTGCGGTCGCGACCCAGGCACTCGACCAGGCGACGCAGCACCAAGTCGCGGTTGCTCTCGAGGACCATGTCGATGAAGTCGACGACGATGATGCCGCCGATGTCGCGCAGCCGGAGCTGGCGGACGATCTCTTCAGCGGCCTCGAGGTTGTTCTTGGTGACGGTCTCCTCGAGGTTGCCCCCCGAGCCGGTGAACTTCCCGGTGTTGACGTCGACGACCGTCATGGCCTCGGTGCGGTCGATGATCAGCGAGCCACCGGAGGGCAGCCAGACCTTGCGGTCGAGCCCCTTGGCGATCTGCTCGTCGATGCGGTAGGTCGCGAACGAGTCCTTGCCGTTGGGCGACTCGAAGCGCTCGAGACGGTCCTGGAGGTCGGGCGCCACCTCGGCGACGTAGCCCTGGACGGTGTTCCAGGCATCCTCGCCCTCGATGACCAGCTTGGCGAAGTCCTCGGTGAAGAGGTCGCGGACCACCTTGAGGGTCAGGTCGGGCTCTCCGTAGAGGAGCTTGGGAGAGTTGCCGGACTTGGCCTTCGACTCGATCTCGTCCCAGCGGGCCTTGAGGCGCTCGACGTCCTGGGTCAGCTCCTCCTCGGAGGCACCCTCGGCTGCCGTGCGCACGATGACGCCGGCGGTGTCGGGGACGATCTCCTTGAGCAGCGTCTTGAGGCGGCTGCGCTCGGTGTCGGGCAGCTTGCGGGAGATGCCGCTGGTGGTGCCGTCGGGCACGTAGACCAGGAACCGGCCGGCGAGGCTGACCTGGCCGGTGAGGCGGGCACCCTTGTGGCCGATCGGGTCCTTGGTGACCTGCACCAGGATCGACTGGCCGCTGGTCAGCACCGACTCGATCTTGCGGGGCTGGCCGTCCTTGTGACCGAGCGCGGCCCAGTTGATCTCACCGGCGTAGATCACGGCGTTGCGGCCCTTGCCGATGTCGACGAATGCCGCCTCCATGGAGGGCAGCACGTTCTGCACGCGGCCGACGTACACGTTGCCGATCAGCGACGTCTGGGACTCGCGGGCGACGTAGTGCTCGACGAGGACCTTGTCCTCGAGCACGGCGATCTGGGTGAGGTCGGGGCGCTGGCGGATCACCATGTTGCGCTCGACCGACTCGCGGCGGGCCAGGAACTCGGCCTCGCTCACGATCGGGGCGCGGCGACGTCCGGCCTCGCGGCCCTCGCGGCGACGCTGCTTCTTGGCCTCGAGGCGGGTGGAACCGGCGACGGCGGTGATCTGGTCCTCGGCCGAGCGCGACTGGCGCACCCGGGTGACGGTGTTCTCGGGGTCGTCGGAGGCTCCCCCACCGGAGTCACCGGCGCGGCGGCGACGGCGACGACGACGGGTGCCACCTGCGCCGTTCTCGCCGGTCTCGTCGTCGTCGGAGGAGTCGTCCTCGTCGGTGTCGGCGTTCTGCTCGTTGCCCTCGCCCGCGGAGTCGGGGCCGTCGCCGGCCTTGCGACGGCGGCGGCCGCCACGGCGGCGACGACGACGCGGTCCGCCGCTCGTCTCTCCCGCCTCGTCGTCGGCGTCGGTGCCGTCGGTGCCGTCGATCGACTCATCAGGGGCGGCGTCGTCGGAGGCAGCCTCGTCGACCTCTTCCTCGAGCTCCTCGGCCTTCGCCTTGGCACCCTTGCCCTTGCCGCCCTTGCCCTTGTTGCCGCCCTTCTTGGCCGGCTTGTCGGACTTCTCGGCTCCGGACTTCTCGTCCTCGGCCGGGGCATCGTCGGTCTGCGCCTCGTCGACCTTGGCGTCGTCGGCCTTGGCGGTCTGTGCGTCGGCTGCCTCGGGAGCGGTGGACTTCTTGGCCTTGCCGCCGGACTTCTTCTTGGGCTTCGGCTTCTCCTCCGCCGCCGCGCTCTCCGGCACGGCGTCCTCGACGGCCGGCGAGGCGGTGGCCTCGGGCTCAGTGTCCTCGGGTGCGGCCGACTCGGCCTCGACCGAGACGACCTTGGTCCGGCGGGTACGCCGCACCGGTGCCTTGGTCGGCTCGGGAGCCTGGAACAGCAGTGCCGTGGCGGGTGCCAGCGACTCGGCCTCGGCCGTGGTGTCGGTGGCGGGCGCTTCGGTGGTCTCGTCCAGGGGCAGGACTTCCTGGGCGGCGACCTTCTTGGCTGCGGTGCGCTTGGCCGGGGCCTTCTTGGCCGCGGTCTTACGGGCGGTGGTCTTGCGGGCCGCCGTCTTCTTGGCGGGGGGCGCCTCGGCGGGAGGGGCCTCGTCGGACGTCGGCGCGTCGCCGGCGACGGGCTCGACGGCCGGCTCGTCAGCCGGGCCCGCAGCAGCGGTCTTCTTCGCGGCGGCACGCTTGGCGGGCGCCTTCTTGGCCGCGGTCTTGCGGGCGGTGGTCTTGCGAGCCGCCGTCTTCTTGGCGGGGGCGGCGTCGGTCTCGACCGCCGCGGACTCGGTGGGCACCGGGTCCGAGGGAGTTGATTCCGTGGTGCCGGTGTTGTCGTCGTCGAGCATGTCGCGCTCCTCGGCAGCCGTGGCCCTTTCAGGTGGCCTGCTACCAGTCCGACGCGTGATGCTCCGTGTGGGTCACCACGCGTTAAGCCTTCAGGTGGCGACGAAGAACTCCGCAGGGCGTCATCGAGTGCCTGCCATGTCACCTGCCGCGGTCGCCGGGCCTGATCGTGTCGCTCTCACCAACACGGGGCCGCGTCGCGGTCTGGTGACGACCTCCACTCCATGTGCCGGTGCCTCGGGGGCCTCGGCGAGAACGTCGTCGGGTCGGTGTGTGCGGCAAGCCGCAGCACGGTGACCTGTGGCGAGTATCGCACACAGGCGCCGAAACCCGGCCAATGCCGATCAGGCCAGCGGGTCGCCGATCGCGCCGTCGTCGAGGAGGACGCCCTGGGCGGCCCGGGTCAGCAGGGTGCCGCCGGAGGCCAGGTCGACGCCGGCCACCTGCGCCAGACCGGTGAGCACGTCGTCGGGTCGCACGCTGGGGACGCCGTGGACCAGCACGACGTCGATCCGCACGCCCCGCTCGGTGGCGGAGGCCGACATCGAGCGCACGGCGCCCCGGCAGTCGAAGGTGCGCAGGCCCTTCTTGGTCATCCGCTCGACCGAGACCTCCTCGGCAGCCAGGAACTGCGCGACCGCGTCGACGGCCACCTGGGCGTCGAGGGCGAGGTCGATCTGCCAGTGGCTGGCCTGCAGGTTGTCGGCCAGCGACCCGCCCGGCGACACGACGACCTCGAGGATGTCGAGACCGTCGGGGAGCGCCTCGGCGAGGAGCTCGTGCATCGCGGCCGGGTCGACGATCTCGGCGAGCGCGATCTCGAGGTACTCGGCCTCGCTGGCGGACCCGGTCGGCGCCGCGCCGGCGTACGAGATGCGAGGGTGCGGGTTGAAGCCCGAGGAATAGGCCATCGGCACGCGGGCCCGGAAGACGGCGCGTTCGAAGGCCCGGCTGAAGTCGCGGTGGCTGGTGAACCGGAGCCGGCCCCGCTTGGCGTACCGGATGCGGAGTCGCTGGACCGGAGGGGCTTGTTGTTCGGGCTGTTCACGCACGGGGGCACGATATCGGGCGCGGCACGGTCACGCCGATTCCGCGCGGGCCGCCCCGGGCCGCCTCCGGGCTCAGGGCAGCCGGGCCGACTTCATCTGCCGGGATGCGTAGACGCTGGAGATGCGGACGCCGCCGAGCCAGCGGGTGAGCCGGTCGCACTCGACGTCGAGGGCGGCGCGCGCACCGGCCGGCAACGGGCCGCGGGGCACCACCGAGACCACGCCGGCGTCGTCCTGCACCCAGCAGCCGATGATCCGCCCGTTCCACCAGGCGGTGGTGCCGCCGTTGCCGTTGCTGTCGAAGAGATAGGGCACGTCGGCAGGGTCGAGATAGAAGTCGCGCTCCTTCCAGCCCATCGTGGTCGGGTCGAGCACCGGGAGCAGCGCGGCCCAGTCGTCGACCGGCTCGACCGGGTCGAGGTCGTCGGGAAGCACCCACCCCGTGCCACCCCCGTCGAGAGACACCTCCACCGCGTCGACGTCGGCGAGTGCCCGACGGGCCGCGGTGACGGTCGACCCGAGCCACCACTGCACGTCGCGGGTGGTGCCGGGGCCGAAGGTCCGCAGCCAGCGGCGGACCAGCTCGGCGTAGCCTTCGTCGGTCGAGAGAGGCTCGGGCCGGTCACCGATCCACTCCCCGGTGGGCGTCCACGCCGCCCGCGACAGCCGCCAGTGGCCGTTGTTGACGCCGCGCATGATCAACCCACGTGCGCCGAGCCAGGTCAGCACGCGCGGGGCGATCGGCACCTCTCCGCCCCACTTCGCGTCGGGGTTGCCGACCATGACCCTGCCGTCGAGCTGCGGCACCGCCTCGCGGATCTGCGTGGTCGACCGCGGTGCGTCGGCCAGCAGCGCGAGCACGGCCTCCTCGGCGCGGGCCAGCCAGGCTGCTCCGTCGTCATCGAGACCGGCGCGGACGACGTCCTTGCTGATCTTGGCGTGCTCCTGCGTGGCCACCCGCGCCGAGGCACTCCCCCACGCCGCGGGCAACAGGTCGCGAGGGAAGACGAACAGCGTGCGGCGCATCGCGAGCTGCTTGACCAGGGTGCGGTCGTCGTACAACGCGGCCTCGACGTCGGCGACCGACGAGTCGGACCTGGCCGCGACGGCAAGGTGCACGCTGGGCGGCTCCGTGGCGTGCAGGACGGTCATCGCGCGGGTGGCCGGGACGGGGCCGTCGACCCGGTGCGCGGGGGCGATCGCATGCCGCCTGGCGAGGCGGGCCCGGCGCTGGTCGTCGTCGATGTGCTGCATGACCACCAGCATGCCGTCCGACGCCGACACCCGGCTCGGGCACGCCCGGTGCGGGGAACAGGTTTGTGGAGGCCAACTGTCGGATAGTCTGCCCCCGAATCACCAACCGCCATGGGCCACAGCCGACCCGGAAGGTCAGTACATGTCGAACCAGCCGCCGTACCCCGGCCCACCCGAGGAACCGACCCGTCAGACGGGCGGCCAGCCGCAGAACCCTTACGGGCAGCCGCAGCAGCCTCAGAACCCGTACGGCCAGCCGCAGCAGGGCAACCCCTACGGGCAGCCCCAGCAGCCTCAGAACCCGTACGGCCAGCCCCAGCAGGGCGCACCCCAGCAGGGCAACCCCTACGGGCAACCCCAGCAGCAGAACCCCTACGGCCAGCCGCAGCAGGGCGCACCCCAGCAGGGCAACCCCTACGCGCAGCCCCAGCAGCAGAACCCCTACGCGCAGCAGGGTCAGCAGCAGTACGGCGGCCCGCAGCAGCAGTACGGACAGCAATACGGCGCGCCCCAGGGTGGCGGTTCCGGCGGCGGCAGCAAGAAGAAGTGGCTGATCCCGGTCCTCCTGATCGTGCTGATCGCGGCAATCGTCGGCGCCGTCTTCGGTGTCATGGCCCTGACCGGCGACGACGACAAGGACTCGGGCGTCGCCATCGACGACCTGACCGCCGGCACCTGCATCAGCAGCGACGACATCGCCGACGGCAGCGGCACGATCGACTCCATCGAGGAGACGAAGTGCGACGAGGACCACGACGCAGAGGTCTTCGCCACCTACGAGCTCAGCGGTGACGACGCCAAGGAGTTCGACATCGACGCTGCGGGCAGCAAGTGCGTCGAGGAGCTCGAGAGCAAGGGCACGTCGTTCGACGACCTGGCCAGTGACGGCAACGAGGTCCGCCCGCTGGTGGGCAGCGACGACCCGTCCGAGGGCGACCAGGTCGTGTGCTTCATCCGCAACAGCGACGGTGACGCACTCACCGAGAAGATCGTGTCAGGAGACAGCGAATGACCCAGCCCCCCTATCCGGGTTCCGAGGGCGAGTCGGGCGACCAGTCCGGCAGCAACGACCTTCCGCCGACGCACCAGCCGTACGGCCAGAAGAACGACCCGCCGGCCTACGGTGGCGACCAGCCCGCCTACGGCCAGCAGCCCTACGGCCAGCAGCCGGCGTACGGCCAGCCTGCCGGTGACCCGTACGGCGCCTGGCAGGGCGGCAACGACGCCGGCAAGGGCACCGACGGTCTCTCGATCACCGCCTTCGTGCTGAGCATCGTGTGCTGCTTCCTCGGCATCGTCGCGGTCATCCTCGGCATCATCGGCCTGGGCCGCACCAAGAACGGCCAGCGCAAGGGCCGCTGGGCGGCAGTCACCGCGATCATCCTCGGCATCATCGGGCAGCTGGCCGCGATCGGCATCGGCATCGCCATCTTCGTCGTCGCCAGGAACACGGTCACCCTCGACAACGCCGAGGTCGGCCAGTGCGTCAACGTCGACAAGGACGGCGACTCGGTGATGATCACCAAGAAGGACTGCTCCGACGACCACGACGCCCAGATCGTCCACGTCGGCAAGTTCGAAGAGGTCGAGAACTCCGGCTTCATGCCGTCCAACGCCGACGACGTCACTGACGCGGGCATCGCGCTCGGTGTCTGCTCGACGCTCGTGGGTGACCAGGCCGCCACCATCGAGGAAGACCTCGACGGCAAGGTCGAGTACGGCATCGCCAACGAGGACAACAGCCCCTCGTCCGACGAGAAGTTCCTCTGCTACGTCGGCCGCAGCGACGACGAGAAGCTGGACAAGAAGATCGGTTGAGCGACTCACCCGCTTCAAGGAACGGCCGTCGGAGCTTCTCCGACGGCCGTTCTGGTCATCGCGTCTCGGGCAACTTGCTGATCCTTGGCGCGATCGTGATGCTGGCGCTCAACCTGCGTCCGGCCGCGGTCAGCGTCGGCCCCGTGCTCGCCGAGGTCTCCGACGGGCTGGCCATGTCGCACACGCTGGCCGGCGTCCTCACCTCGCTGCCCGTCGTGGCGTTCGCCGGCTTCGGCGCACTCGCCCCGGGGCTGGCCCGGGCCGTCGGCGTCCACCGGGTCACGCTGCTCTCCCTGGTCGTGGTCGCGGCCGGCCTGGGGCTCCGGGCCGTCGTCGACTCTCCCGCTGCCTTCCTCGCGCTCTCGATGGTGGCGCTGGCCGGCATGGCCGCCGCCAACGTGCTGCTGCCCTCCCTGGTCAAGCTGCACTTCCCCGACCGGGTCGGCGCAGTCACCGCCATCTACACCACCGCCCTGGCGATCGGCCTGACCGGTGCCCTCACCCTCACCGTGCCGATCGCCGACACGTACGGCGGCTGGCGGATCGGCCTCGGTGTCTGGGCGATCGTCGCACTGGTGGCCGCACTGCCCTGGCTGTTCATGGTCGGGCACGACCAGCACCCCGACGCCGAGCCGCATGACATCCGGCTCGCCCAGGTCGCCCGCACCCGGCTGGGGCTGGCGATGGCGCTGTTCTTCGGGCTCCAGTCGCTGCAGGCCTACGCCGTCTTCGGCTGGTTCGCCCAGCTGTGGCGCGACAACGGCTACTCCGCGACGCATGCGGGGCTTTTGCTCGGCGTGGTGGCTGCGGTCAGCATTCCGCTGTCGTCGTGGATCCCCGCGGCCGCTGCTCGCCGTACCGACCAGCGCGGCGTGCTGCTGGCCGTGATGGCCTGCTACCCCGTCGGGTACGTCGGCCTGATGCTGGCGCCCCACTCGCTCGCCATCCTGTGGGCGCTGCTGGTCGGCATCGGCGCCTGCACGTTCCCGCTGATCCTGACCATGATCGGCCTGCGCTCACGGACTCCCGCGGGCACCGCCGCGCTCTCCGGATTCACCCAGTCCGCCGGCTACCTGCTCGCCGCGGTCGGCCCGTTCACGGTCGGCGCGATCTACGACGCCACGGGCGGCTGGACCTGGCCGCTGGCCTTCCTGCTGGCGCTGACCGTGCCGCAGCTGCTGATCGGGCTGTACGCCGCCCAGCCCCGCTTCATCGAGGACGAGCTGTCGCGACCCGTGCGTTCTTGATGCGCGAACCGTGGGTTCTTGACGTCCATCGACCTGCCCGGGTCACCAGCGCTCGATCAGGCCTTCGGGTCGCGCGGGCGGGTCGTACGGCTCGGGCCAGAAGTCGGTGACCTTCGTGATCAGCCCGGCACCGTCGAACTCGAAGAAGGCCTGGGCGTCTCCGGCCTCGCTGCCGTCGAGCCGCCAGGTGAACCAGACGACTGCCTGGGTCCCGTCGCCGATCACGACGTACGGCGTCAGCTCCCACTCGCCGGGGTAGGTGCGGTTGAACTCGAGATAGCCCTCTCGTCCCGCGATCCGCTCACGGGTCTGCGGCATCTCGTAGACCACGTCGACGGTCATCAGTGCAGCCCAGGCCTCCCAGTCACGCCTCTGTAGGGTCTCGACGAAACGGCGGGCCAGGGCAGCGGTGTCGGTCATGCCGCACAGCCTAGAAGGCCCGGCACGCCCGGATGGCCGATGACTTCGGCCGCGAGAGTTGCAGTTCGTACGCGTTCACGCAGGAGACTCGTACGAACTGCAACTCTCGGTGAGCGATGGACCGGGCCCGCGGTCAGACGACGGAGAGCGGCAGGAGCCTCTGGCCGGTCGGGCCGATCTGGATCTCGGTGTTCATCTCGGGGCAGACGCCGCAGTCGTAGCAAGGGGTCCAGCGGCAGTCCTCGACGTCGATCGACTCGGGGTCGAGCGCGTCCTCCCAGTCGGCCCAGAGCCAGTCCTTGTCGAGACCGGAGTCGAGGTGGTCCCAGGGCAGGATCTCGTCGTACTCGCGCTGGCGGGTGGTGAACCAGTCGAGGTCGACGCCGGTGCCCTCGAGGCCGCGCTCGGCGGCGGACTCCCAGCGCTCGAAGGAGAAGTGCTCGCTCCAGCCGTCGAAACGACCGCCGTCGCGCCACACCTCCTCGATGATGCGCCCGACCCGGCGGTCACCGCGCGAGAGCAGGCCTTCGATGATGCCGGGGCGACCGTCGTGGTAGCGGAAACCGATGGCGCGGGCGAACTTCTTGTCGGCCCGCACGGCGTCGCGCAGCTTCTGGAGACGGGAGTCGGTGGTCTCGTGGTCGAGCTGGGAGGCCCACTGGAACGGGGTGTGCGCCTTCGGCACGAAGCCGCCGATCGAGACCGTGCAGCGGATGTCGTTGCGACCGGAGACCGCGCGGCCCTCGGCGATCACCTTCTTCGCCAGGTCGGCGATCTCGAGAACGTCTTCGTCGGTCTCGGTCGGCAGGCCGCACATGAAGTAGAGCTTCACCTGGCGCCAGCCGTGGGAGTACGCCGCGGAGACCGTGCGGATCAGGTCTTCCTCGGTGACCATCTTGTTGATCACCTTGCGCATGCGCTCGGAGCCGCCCTCGGGCGCGAAGGTCAGGCCGGAGCGACGCCCGTTGCGGGAGAACTCGTTGGCCAGCGAGATGTTGAACGCGTCGACGCGCGTCGACGGCAGCGAGAGCGAGACGTTGGAGCCCTCGTAGCGGTCGGCCAGGTCCTTGGCCACCTCGGCGATCTCGGTGTGGTCGGCGCTCGAGAGCGAGAGCAGGCCGACCTCTTCGAAGCCGGACTTGCGGATGCCGTTCTCGACCATTGCGCCGATCGTCTCGATCGACCGCTCGCGGACAGGGCGGGTGATCATGCCGGCCTGGCAGAACCGGCAGCCGCGTGTGCAGCCGCGGAAGATCTCGACGGAGAAGCGCTCGTGCACGGTCTCGGCCAGGGGCACCAGCGGCTTGGCCGGGTAGGGCCAGGCGTCGAGGTCCATCAGCGTGTGCTTGCGGACCCGGTCGGGAACACCCGGCCGGTTCGGGGCCACGGAGCCGATGCGGCCGCGGTCGTCGTACGACACGTCGTAGAACTTCGGCACGTAGACGTTGTTGCTCTTGGCCAGGCGCAGCAGGAGCTCGTCGCGCCCGCCGGGACGGCCCTCGATCTTCCACTCCTTGATCACCTCGGAGATCGCCAGCACGATCTCCTCGCCGTCGCCCAGAACGGCCGCGTCGATGAAGTCGGCGATCGGCTCGGGGTTGAAGGAGGCGTGTCCACCGGAGAGCACGATCGGGTCCTCGTCGGTGCGATCGACCGCGTGCAGCGGGATCTGCGCCAGCGACAGGGCGTTGAGCATGTTGGTGTAGCCGAGCTCGGTCGAGAAGCTCAGACCGAAGACGTCGAAGGAGCGCACCGGGCGGTGGGCGTCGACGGTGAACTGCGGGATCGGGCCGTGCGCGTCGCCCTCGCGCATGATCTTCTCCATGTCGGGCCACACCGAGTAGGTGCGCTCGGCGACGATCCAGTCACGCTCGTTGAGGACCTCGTAGAGGATCGCGACGCCCTGATTGGGCAGGCCGACCTCGTAGGCGTCGGGGTACATCAACGCCCAGCGAACCGTGGGTCCTTCGGGCGCGCAGTCCCAGTCCTTGACGGTCGAGTTCAGCTCGCCGCCGACGTACTGGATCGGCTTCTGCACCGAAGGAAGCTTCGGCTCGAGACGTGAGAACACGGACTCGGGTGCGGTGATGGTGGCGGGCACTACGTAACCTCTCGGGGGCGCAAGGGGACGACAGACAAGGGTACGCCGGGGTGTCGGTGACCGCGATTCCTCGACCGGCGCCACCGGCCGTCCCGATCCCGGGCGCGGCATGCCCCGCCCGTGCGACAGCCCGACCCTCCCCAGATTTGGGGACGCCCGACCCGAGGGTTCCTGCGACGCTGGACGTGGAATGAGAGCTGTGGGTCCCGTGAACGTCCGACCGGAGCACGCGGCGTACCTGCCCCGCTTCCTCCCCCGATGGGCGGAGACCACCGAGGGCCTGGTCCACCGTGAGGTCGACGCGAGCCTCGTCATGTTCGACATCAGCGGCTTCACCAGGCTGACCGAGCGCCTCTCCGGGCAGGGACGAGCGGGCGCCGAGGAGCTCAGCGAGGTCCTCGACACCGTGTTCAGCGCGTTGGTCGTCGAGGCCGAACGCGAGGGCGCCGACCTGCTCAAGTGGGGCGGCGACGCCGTGTTGCTGATGCTCGACGGCGACGAGCACGCACCACGGGCGGCCCGTGCCACGCTCGGCATGCACCGGGTGCTGGCCAAGGTCGGGCACCTGAGCACCTCCGTGGGGCGGGTGGTGCTGCGTGCCTCCAGCGGCATCGATTCCGGCATCACACACCTGGTCCTGGCCGGAGACCCACTGGTGCACCGGGAGCTGATCGTGCTCGGCCCGACGGCGAGCGAGGTCTGCCGGGTCGACGCCAGCGCGGAAGGTGGGCAGATCGTGGTCAGCCCGGCCACCGCGCGGCTGCTGCCGACCGCGTCGCTCGGGGCGCAGGAGCCCCGCGGCCGACTGCTCAACGCGCTGGCCGGGGCGACTGCCGCTCCCCCGCACCCGACGGCCCCGATCCCCTCGGAGGTGGTCGCCTCCCTGTTGCCTCCGCAGTTGCGCACGCACCTCACGCGCACGCACGAACCCGAGCACCGCGTGGTCACCGCCGCCTTCGTCCTCTTCGACGGCACGGACGACCTCCTGCGCGAGGAGGGACCCGAGCACCTGGCCCGGGCGGTGGACGAGCTGGTGCGCAACGTGCAGGGCTCGGTGGCCAGGCACGGGGTCTCCTTCCACGAGACCGACATCAGCATCGGCGGCGGCAAATTCATGCTCGTGGCGGGAGCGCCGCTCAGCACGGGCGACGACACCGATCACCTGCTCTCGACCGTTCGGCTGATCCTCGACCGAGCCGGTGAGATCCCGATCCGCGCCGGCATCGCACGTGGTCGCGTGTTCACCGGCGACCTGGGTCCCACGAGCCGGCGTACGTACTCGGTCAAGGGTCACGCGGTGAACCTGGCTGCACGCCTTGCCTCCAAGGCGGCCCCCGGTGAGTTCCTCGCACCCAGCGAGCTGCTCCACCACTCTCACCGCGGGTTCGACCTCACCACCCGGGCGCCGCTCGCCCTCAAGGGCATTGCCCGTCGGGTCAGCACGGTCGCGGTGGGCTCACCCCGCGGCGGGGAGGACTCCAGGGCCGCGACCGTGCTGGTCGGTCGCGAGGCCGAACTCGACGTCCTCACCTCGACTCTCGACCGCCTCGGCGGGGACAGCGCGGGCGCCGGACGCACCGGTGGCGCGGTGGAGATCGTGGGCGACCCCGGAATCGGGAAGACCCGACTTGTCTCCGAGGTGCTGTCCGGGGCGGACGACTTCGCGACGCTGGTCGGCTCGGGCGACCACGGCGGAGCCCAGGCCCCCTTCGGCGCCGTGCGCCCCCTCCTGGTCACCGCCCTGGGAATCGGTGGGCTCCGGGACCGCGTCGTCGCTGCCACACGGGTCCGTGACCGGGTCGACCGCGCGGCCCCGGAGCTGGTCGCGAGGCTGCCGCTCCTCGACGCGATCCTCGACGTCGGACTCGTCGACGTGCACGACGAGGTGGCTGCCCTGGACGAACAGTTCCGTAGCGAGGCCCTCCAGCAGCTGGTGATCGACCTGCTCGGCGCGCTCTTCCACGACCCACTCCTCCTTGTCGTCGAGGACACCCACCTGCTGGACGCGGCCAGCGGCGAGATCCTGTCGCGGATCGCGGCCGAGACGGGGCGTCGTCCGTGGCTGCTCGTCACGTCCTGTCGCGAGGACTCCGGAGGATGGCGGTCACCGGACGCCGAGCGAATCATGCTCGGACCGTTGGACACGAGCTCGGCTCGCACTCTTGCCGAGGTGGTGACCGCCGAGGCCCCATTGCCACCCGCCGCTGCGGAGGCGCTGGTACGCCGAGCCGGTGGCCACCCGCTGTTCCTACGCGAGCTCACCCTCGCTGCCGTACGAGGGGACGACCTCGGCGAGCCACCGGAGTCGGTCGAGGAACTGTTCGCCGTCCAGCTCGACGCCCTCCCCGGTGTCGACCGGGCGCTGCTACGTCGAGCCGCGGTGCTCGGCGACTCGTTTCCGCTGGGCCTGCTCGGCCGGATGCTGGAGGAGCCCGGCCGCGCACCCGTGGGACTGTCCGTCCTTCGTCGGGCGCTCGGCCGGCTGGACGGGTTCGTGGTCTCCGAAGAGGGCGGGCGGATGGCGTTCCGACATGCGATCCACCGGGAGGTGGCCTATGCCGGCCTCCCCTTCCGGACCAGGGCGGCGCTCCACGTCCGCGCGGCCGAGATCCTCGAGGAGGACCCCGGGGTGGCCGCCACGCACCCCGAGCTGCTGGCCCACCACTTCTTCGCCGGCGGCCGGTTCGAAGAGGCGTGGCGGCACGCCCGCAATGCCGGGCGTCGCGCCAACGAGCGCTTCGCACCGGCCGCGGCGGCCGACGCGTTCGCCCGCGCCGCGCAGGCCGGCCGCCGCAGCCACCAGGTCCCGCCCGAGGAACTGGCCAGCGATCTCGAGGCGCTCGGTGACGCGCTCTTCCTCTGCGGCCGTTCAGATGCCGCGGACACCGCCTATCACCAAGCCGGCTGGGCCAGTGGGCACTCCTCCTCCGGCACGGCACTGCTGATGCTCAAGCTGGCCAAGGTCGCCCAGCGGCAGGGGCGCCACTCGCTGGCCCTTCGAAGGCTGACCCTCGGCCTGCGCAGCGCCGGCGCCTCACCCGACCCCGACTCGGCGGCCCATCGGGCCCGGATCCTGGCCCGCCGGGCCGTGGTGCTGATCAGCCAGGGACGGTACGGCGCTGCCGAGGTCGCCGCACGGGAAGCCGTGGCTGTGGCCTTGCTCGCCGACGAGACGGACGCCCGCGCCCAGGCACACCTCGTGTTGCACAGCGTTCACCTCTTCACCGGCACCCCGGACCTCGACCACCACGGCGAGGCCGCCCTGCGACTGTTCGAGGAGACCGGCGACCTGGGTGGTCAGGCGCACTCGCTGAACAACCTCGCGATGCGCAGACTGCTCCAGGGCGACTGGGCCCAAGCCCTCGAGATGTTCGGCAGGGCCGCGGCCATGTTCGCCAAGGTCGGCGACGCGGCCAACGAGGCCAACGCGTCCTACAACCGGGCCGATCTGCTCAACCGCCAAGGCCGGTACGCCGAGGTCGCCGTGCAGTTGGAGGGGGTCATGCGGGTGGCCCGGGCGGTCGGCGACGAGGAGCTCGTCGGACTCGTCCTGCGCGAGCAGGGTCGGGCGCTGTCCAGGGACGGCCGGCCCGAGGGCCAGGCGCTCCTGCTGTCCGCCCGCGCGCTGCTGGACGGTTTGGGCGAGCCGCACGAGGTGACCGACACCGACATCGCGCTCGCAGAGGCGCACCTCATGGCGGGGCGCCCCGGCCCTGCCCTCGACACGAGTGCCGCGGCCATCGCAGCCGCCCGGGCACTCGGCGCCGTGACACTGCTGCCCTCGGCGTACCGCATCCGCGCCGCGGCACTGATGGAGCTCGACGACCTCCCCGGTGCCGCGCTGGCGCTGACCGAGGGCCTCGAGCTCAGCTCGGCGACCGAGCTCGCGCACGAGCGCGGGTTCCTCAGGGTCGTGGCCGCCCGTCACGCCACGCTGACCGGGCGGGGCAACGGCTGGCCGACCCCGGCCGAGGCCCAGCGGACCCTGGAGGAGCTCGGGGTGGTCAGGGTGCCTCTGCCGTGGCCCACCGGCACGTGAGCGTCACGGGTGGCTGGCGCGGATGTCGAAGTCGAAGAGGAGCACGCTGAAGAGGTCTCCCGCGCCGTCACGGTTGCTCTGCACCGCGTCGAGGCACACGGTCTGATCGTCGCCGAGTCGTCCCTTGGCCGGACACTGCGGGGCCTGGGCGAACGCTCCCTGGTTCGTCACGTCCACCAGGAGCGGGAACTGCCCCACGCCTCCCTTGCCGCACAGCGACTTGTCGCAGCCGATCACGAAGGACGCGGGCGCCACCTTCGTGTAGAGCGGCGCGCCTGACCCGTCCTTGAGGTCGACGGCGGCGGTGACCAACCCGGCCTGGTTCGTCGGGTCGGTGATGCAGGCGAGGATGCCGGTGCAGGCACCCACGGACATCAGGATCTGGCCGTTGGCGCCGTTGGGCAGCTGAAGGTAGCCGCAGACCGGGGCGGTGGCGGTCGGGACGGCGCATCCCGGGTCGGTGACCGTCGTCGGTGCACCCGGCGTGCCGCCGGCGCGTACGGCCGTGGCGGCGACGTCGATGGTCGCCCCTCCGGGATCCAGGTCGACCCCGGAGGAGACGGCGACGTCCAGGACGACGCCGTTGCCGAAGGCAGAGTAGGTCGCCGTGATCGTGGTGCGGGACCCGCCCCTCGGGATCACCCCGCTCGGCCTCCCGGACAGCGCGCCCGGGCCGGACTGCTCCGACAGGACGACGGTGGTCGCCTTGGTGACCGGCAAGGGGACGCCCTGGGGGTCGCGCGCCTCCACGACGACGGAGAAGGGGCGCCCCTGCACGGCACCGGCGAGGCCCGTGCCGGCGTCGTTGACCGCCACGACCACGAGGGAGCCCTTCGACTGGCCGCCGACAGCAGACTGCGACACCACACCGGTCAGGGTCGCGGCCACGACGAGCGCGAAGACTGCCATGAGGCGGAGTGGACGACGAGCTGAGTGTCGGGACATGGGCGTCGCCTGTTCTGGTCGGGATTGGGCACCGTCTCCAGACTGGCCCCAAACCCCGCCGGGCGCATGCTCAGAATGGCGTACGCCGGCACGCCCGTCGCCTCCCCCAGATGTACTAGCACCGCTGACCGAGCACGTCCTCGTCGGTGCTCTCTAGCCTTCGGACTGGGAAGGGGAACACGAGTGGCAGTGCACCTGAAGTCGGCCTCGGACGCGGCAGGAACGAGCCGGTTGGCGCAGGGGACAGTGTTGTTCGTCGCGGCCATGGGCGCCTTCCTCGCCTTCCTCGACGTGACGGTCGTGAACATCGCGTTCCCCAGCATTCGCGCGTCCTTTCCGGGGACCTCGATCAGTGAGCTGTCGTGGGTCCTCAACGTCTACAACATCGTGCTGGCCGCGGCCATGGTCGTCTTCGGACGCCTGGCCGACCTGTTCGGGCGCCGCCGTCTCTACATCGCCGGGCTCACGCTCTTCGTGGCGGCATCGGTGCTGTGCGCGGTCGCCGGATCCGTGCCGTGGCTGCTGGTGGCCCGCGGGCTGCAGGCGTTGGGGGCCGCGATGCTGGTACCGGCGTCCCTGGCGCTGGTGGTGGAGGCCTTCCCCGCTGCGCGGCGGGCCCACGCGGTCGGCCTGTGGGGGGCCAGCGCCGCGGCGGCGGCGGGGCTCGGTCCACCGATCGGGGGCGCGCTGGTCGAGTGGGGCAACTGGCGCTGGGCCTTCCTGGTCAACGTGCCGTTCGGGCTCCTCGCGATCGTGGCGGCCCGGCGGGGCCTCGTGGAGAGCCGCAGCCCGGGACGTCGCAAGGTGCCGGACCTGCGCGGCGCCCTCGCCCTCGCGGTCGCCCTCGCCCTGCTGACCACCGCCATCACGACCGGGAACGACTGGGGCTGGACCAGCATCGGCGTCCTGCTGTGCGTGGTCGGCGCCGTGGTCGCCACAGCCGCCTTCGTCGCCAGCTCGCGCGTGCATCCTTCCCCGCTCGTCGACCGCGACCTGCTCCGGGTGCGTGGCTTCGTCGTCGCCAACACCGCATCGACGATCGCCGGCATGGGCTTCTACGCCTACCTGCTGACCAACGTGCTCTGGCTGCAGTACGTCTGGGGCTACGACGTGCTGACCTCAGGGCTGGCACTGGTCCCGGCGGCCCTGGTGGCCGCCGTGGTCGCTGGCGTGCTCGGACCGCTCGCACAGTCCCACGGGTACCGACTGGTCGTGATCCCCGGCGCGATCCTCTGGGCTGCCGCCTACGTCTGGTACGCCCTCGAGGTCGGCGTCGAGCCGCGCTTCGTGTCCGAGTGGCTGCCCGGGCAGGTGCTCAGCGGGATCGGCGTCGGGGCCACCCTGCCGATCCTGGGCAGCGCGTCCCTCGCCTCGGTCCCGGGAGGTGGTTACGCGACCGCGTCGGCGGTCAACGCGAGCCTCCGGCAGCTCGGGGGCGTGCTCGGCATCGCCGCGCTCGTGGCCATCATCGGTACGCCGGGCCCTGGCGAGGCCGTGGAGGCATTCCGCCACGGGTGGCTCTTCGCGGCCGCCTGCTTCGCGGCCTGTGCCATGGTCAGCCTCGCGCTCGGGGGGCGGCACGAGGGCGAGGCGACCGGCGCCGACGACCTCCTCGCCACGGCCGGGAGGGGGCTCATGATCACGGTTCCCGAGCCCGGTGCCGACGGCGCCGGGGACGAGGTGTCGACCGGGACGGTGGGGCAGGCAGACTCCCTCCTCTCCCGGCTCGGCCCGGAGGCCCGAGCAGACCTGGAGGCCTCGTCCGAGCGGGTCCTGCTCGCGGCCGGCGACGTGTTGTTCCGGGCCGGCGACCCGGCGGACGCGGCGTACACGGTGGTCACCGGACGGCTGGAGGTCTCGGTCGCCGGGAGGTCTCTCCGGCTGCTCGGCCCGGGCGCGGTCCTCGGGGAGCTCGCGCTGCTCACGGACTCGGACCGGAGCGCCACCGTCAAGGCCAGACGCGACTCCGTGCTCCTGCGGCTGCGGCCTCGGGCCTTGCGCGAGGTGATGGACAACGCGCCGGGCGCGGGGCGCGCGGTGGCCACGGTCCTGGCCGGTCAGCTGGCGCACCCCGCCGTACCCGTGCGCGGCCAGAGTGGCTCACGAACCGTCGCCGTCGTCGGGCTGCATCGCGGTGCCCCGTCGCGCGAGGTGGCCGAGGGGATCCGCTCCTGTCTCGTCCCGCACCTCGCCGTCGAGCTGACCGGCCCACTGGACGACGAGTCGCTCGCCCGTGCCGAACGGACGAACCCCTGCGTCCTCCTGGTCGCCGAGGACCCGGGGACCGACCCGGAGTGGTGGGCCCGGGCGGTCCGGCAGGCCGACCAGGTCGTCGCCGTCTGCAGCGGCGACCGGCGGCCCGAACAACCGCGGCCCGAGCTGCCGCCCGGGCCCGACCTGGTCCTCGTCGGCCCGGGACCCACCGGGAAGGACCGCTCCGGGTGGGCGCGGGCGACCGACGCCTGGCAGGTGACCGCCGTCGACAACCTGGTCCCCGGTGCCCTGCGCCCCCTGGCCGATCGGATCACCGGTCGCTCCCTCGGCCTCGTGCTCGCCGGAGGAGGCGCCCGCGCCCTGGCCCACGTCGGCCTCCTGGCGGCACTGGAGGAAGCCGGCATCGTCGTGGACCGGATCGCGGGCTGCAGCATCGGTGGAGTCCTCGCAGGCCTGCACGCGTCCGGACGGTCCGCAGCCGAGATGCGCGAGATCGTGTACGCCGAGTTCGTGCGCCGCAAGCCGTTCTCGGACTACACGGTGCCGCGGGTGTCGTTGGCCAAGGGCGACCGCCAACGGGCCGCACTGCTCCGCAGCTTCGGCGAGACCACGATCGAGGAGCTGCCGGCGCAGTTCCGGTGCGTCAGCACGGACCTGCTCGCGCGTGAGGTGGTGGTGCACCGACGAGGAAGCGTGGTCGATGCCCTGATGGCCACGTCCGCGCTGCCGGGACTGTTCCCGCCGGTGCAGCTCGACGGTCGGCTGCTGGTCGATGGTGGCGTGCTCGCCAACCTGCCCACGGGGGCACTGCTCGAGCGGGACGAGGGCCCGGTGATCGCGGCCAACGTGGGGATGGGGGGCTCCGCCGAGAGCGGTGGTGCCACACGCAACGACCGAGCCCTCCGCACTCCCTCACTCGGCGAGACCCTCCTGAGGACCATGCTGATCGGAAGCGGCGGTGCAGCGGCCGGCGCGCTCGCGGCCGGTGCGACCGTGGTGACCCTGCCCTCGATGGGAGCCGGCCTGCTCGAGTTCCACCAGTTCGACCTGCTCTACGACGCCGGACTGCTGGCCGGCCGCCGGCTCGTGGCCGCCAGGGAGGGCGCGCCCGCACCTACCGCAGACGGGTGACGCAGCACCCCGGATCGATGGTCCGATGTGACTATTGTCCGTCGGCTGTGGGCGCCCATAGGTTGTAGGGATCAACCGCCTGTGGCACGGGCGGATGCTGCCCACCTCGGCTCCGGGCCGGCGGAGGGACACGCATGACCACGACAACGACGAGAGGTCGGGTGTCGCACGAGCCCGACGTCGACCCGGTGCGCGGCCTGTGCCACGACATGCGGCAACCTTTGGCGGCGATCCTGGCCCTCGCCTCCCCCTCGCCTCGCGACACCGCGGACGGCGACCTGCTCCGCAGGCTCGGGCTGATCTCCGACCAGACACGTTGGCTTGCCCGCCTGGTGGACGAGGTGCTCGTCGACGCGGCCGACGACGAGGTCGCCGCGCTCGACGTGGCTGCCTGTGCCTCCCTGGTCGTGGCGGCGTCCGCTGCCACGACCACCTGCGCGGTGAGTGTGGAGGGATCGTCGCCTCGGTGCCTCGCGCGTCCGACCGCCCTGACCCGCGCTCTCTCCTGCGTGGTCGACAACGCCGTACGAGCGGCTGGACCGGACGGCGCCGTCGCGGTGACCGTCGACCGGGAGGCAGAGCACGTCATCGTCACGGTCCGGGACGACGGCCCGGGTCTGGGGTGGGTGCCGGAGCGGACCTCCCTCGGACTGGCCCTCACCCGGGCGCTGATCGCCGCGTGCAACGGCACCTTCGACCTGCGGCCGCACCCGGACGGCGGCATGGTCGCCCGCATCGGTCTGGCCAACGCCCCTTCGTCTCCGGTGGCGTCATGAGGCTGGTCCTCGGCGACGACCACCTCCTGCTGCTCGAGGCGATGGCCCTGGGCTTCACGGACCATGGGCACGAGGTGCTCGCCCTGGCCACGACGCGCCGGCAGACCCTGGAGGCCGTGCGCACCCGCGCCCCCGACGTGTGTCTGCTGGACATCGGGTTCCCGGACGGCAGCGGTCTCGACCTGATCGGTCCGCTGCTGGCTGCGAGCGCGACCACCCGGGTGGTCATCATGTCCGGCTGGACCGAGCACACCTCGGTCGCCCGGGCCCTGCGCGAGGGCGCCAGCGGCTTCGTCGGCAAGGGAAGGCCCTTCCCGGACATCGTGTCGTACGTCGAGCGAGCCGGAGCCGGGCACCTGGCGGTGGACCCCGACCTGGTGCACGGGGCCGGGCACGGCGATGCGATCCGCCCGGATCCGCTCTGGCAGCTGCGCTTCCTGACCACTCGCGAGTGGGACGCTCTGGGTTGCCTCATGGACGGACTGACCACTGCCGAGATCGCGACGCGGCTCGGGGTGCGCGCGAGCACCGCGCGCACGCACGTGCAGGGCGTGCTCACCAAGCTCGGCGTCCACTCACGACTCCAGGCCGCCGCCCTGCTCACCGCCCATTCCTCCTCAGTCACCTGGCCTGCCCACCTGCGGGGTGGGGCCGTGACCTGGTCTCCCCCCGATGACGCAGCCGACGATGGCCCGCTCGGAGGTTCACGCCAGGCCATCTGAGGCGGAAGGTGGAACCGTGTCCACACGAACCAGGATCGCGATCGTGGACGACCATCGGGTCTTCAGCGACGCAATCGCAAGCCGCCTCGGCACGGAACCCGACCTCGTGGTGGTCGGCACGGCACGCGACTCCGCCGCGACGTGGGCCCTCTTCCGGGACCGGCCCGTCGACCTCGTCGTCCTCGATCTCTACTTGCAGCAGGAGGACGGCCTGGAGCTGGCAAGGGACCTGCTCGCCACGTGGCCGGCACTGCAGGTGGTGCTGGTCACCGGCATGGACGCCGACCATCGCGGCCTCGAAGCGCTCCGCTCGGGGGTCCGTGGGTGGGTGTCCAAGCTGGACTCCGCCGAGAGCCTGATCGAGGCGATCCGTGCGGTGGCCGACGGCCAGACCCGGGTGCCCGGGCGTCTCCTGACCACCGTCTGCGCATCATTGCCGGCCTGGGGCACCAGGGAGGCCGACGACGACAACGCGATCCGACGGCTCTCCGAGCGCGAGCTCGAGGTCCTGCGCTGCCTGGTCGACGGTCTCTCCCGCAAGGAGATCGCCCTGCGGTTGGGCATCGCGGCGAACACCGTCCGCTCACACGTCCAGAGCATCCTGCACAAGTTCGAGGTGCACTCGACCTTGACGGCTGTGGCCGTCGCCCGACGAGCCGGGGTCAAGGGCACTCCTCGGTCGGTCGGCCCCTGACGCAACCGGGCGGCCCCGCACTGAGCGCAAGGACTGCCGGTTCGTGCATCAAGCATTGCCGGTTCGTGCATCAACAATTGCAGGGTCGCGACGCAAGAGCACGCGGTTCGCGCATCAAGAACACACGGTTCGCGCATCAAGAACACACGGTTCGCGACGGTACGGCGAACTCAGCGGGAGACGAGGGAGCGCGGAGTGACGAACCGGGTCGGCAGTGAGGCCGTCGAGCGCAGGTGGATGTTCTGCAAGAGGCCCAGCGCGAGCATGCCGGCGAACATCGACGAGCCGCCGTACGACACGAACGGCAGCGGCACACCGGTGACCGGCATGATGCCCAGGCACATGCCGATGTTCTGGAACGCCTGGAAGCCGATCCAGCAGGCGATGCCGGCCGCGGCCACCCGCCCGAACATGTCCTCGGAGTGCATCGCGATCGCCAGGCTGCGCCACACGACGACGCCCAGCAGTGCGATCAGCACGCCGGCGCCGACCAGGCCGAACTCCTCGCCGGCGACGGTGAAGATGAAGTCGGTGTGCTGCTCGGGCACGAAGCCGGAGCGGGTCTGGGAGCCGTCGAAGAGGCCCTGTCCGAAGACTCCGCCGTTGCCGATCGCGATGCGGGCCTGCTCGACGTTGTAGCCGGCCCCGCGCGGGTCGAGCTCGGGGTTCGTGAACGCCATGAACCGGTCGATCTGGTAGTCCTTCAGGAACCCGGCCGCCACGGCCACCCACGCCACGACCACGCCGGCGCCCAGCAGGCCGGCCAGCCAGCGGCGCGGTGCACCCGAGATCGCCAGCACGCCGAACACGGTGGCGGTCAGCACCAGCATGGTGCCGAGGTCGGGCTGCAGCAGGATCAGCGCGGCGGGTACGGCGGCGATGGCGAGCATGCCGACCACGTCGCCGGTGCCGACCTTGCGACGCCACGACCCCTCGGAGCGTTCGGCGACGAGCAGGGCCATGCCGATCACCACAGCCAGCTTGGCGAATTCCGAGGGCTGGATCGACATGCCACCCAGCATCAGCCAGGAGCGCGACCCGTTGATCGTGCTGCCCATGACGAGCACCAGCACCAGCCCGATCACCGACGCGAAGTAGATCAACGGCGCGACGATCCGCACCCAACGGTGGTCGGTGGCCAGCACCATCACCATCAGCACGATGCCGATGGCGACATTGACCAGCTGCTTCTTGAGGTACGTCGTCGGGTCACCGTCGGTGAGCCCGTCGCGGTGGGAGGTGGCCGACCAGACCAGCAACGAGCCCAGGGCGACCAGCGCCATGGACGCGGCCATCAGGATCCAGTCAAGGCCCGGCGCCCTGCGCGCAGCCGGCGATTGCCGTGTGGGAGACATGGCCTAGTCCTTCTTCCTGGGCGGCAGCACGCTGCCGTCCTGGGCGAAGACCGGCAGCTCCTTGCCGGCCACGACTCCGGGGATCGCAGCGCGGTCGCGCTTCACGGCCTCGCCGTCGATGCCGTAGAGCGTCTCCCAGATCTTGCGTACGGCGGGCCCGGAGGTGCCCGAGCCGGTGCCGCCCTGCGAGACCATCATCACCACGACGTAGTCGCCGGAGTACGACGCGACCCATGAGGTCGACTGCTTGCCGTAGACCTCGGCGGAGCCGGTCTTGGAGCGGATCGGCACCTCGTCGAGCGGGAATCCGCCCATCCGCCAGGCCATCGTGCCCTGACGCGTGACGCCCTTCAGTGCGTTGTCGATGTAGCCGAGGACGCTCTTGGGCACCTTGACCTGCCCCTGCTTCTCGGGCTTGATCCGGCGGACGAGGTTGCCGGCGGGGTCGACGATCGCCTTGCCGACCCGCGGCTTCCAGAGCGTGCCGCCGTTGGAGATCGCGGCGTACGCCCGGGCCAGCTGGAGCGGGGTGACGATCGTGTCGCCCTGGCCGATCGCGAAGTTCACCGCGTCACCGGCGCGGTAGGCGTAGCCCTCCACGCAGAACTCGTGGGCGAACCGGCGCAGGAACGAGCTGGCGTCCTTCGGCGGGTTCTTCTCGAGGCCGCAGTAGTAGTCCTTCATCGACTCGTAGTAGGCGCGCTTCCACTTGCGGTCGGCGATGCGCCCCGACGCCTCGCCGGGGAGGTCGAGCCCGGTGGTGGAGCCGAAGCCGAACTTCTTGGCCTCCTCGACCAACGGGTCCTTGGCGTTGACGTCGGAGACGTCGGAGCCGAACCGGCGCCAGAAGTCGTAGCCGACGCGGTAGAAGAAGGTGTTGCACGAGACCTCGAGGGCCTTGTCGAAGCCGATGAACCCGTAGGCACCGGACTCGTAGTTCTTGAACGCGCGGTTGCCGACCTGGAAGGCCGACGAGCAGTTCAACCGGGTGTCGGTCGTGTAGCCGTGGGTCAGGGCGCCGGCGGTCATCATCGGCTTCCACGTCGAGCCGGGGGCGAACTGGCCCTGCGTGGCCCGCGACAGGAGTGGGGTGCCGGCCTGCTCGGAGTAGAGCCGCGCCAGCTGCTTCTGGGTGATGCCGTTGACCCACACCGACGGGTCGTACGTCGGCTGGCTGGCCATCGCCACCAGTCGACCCGTGCGGGCCTCCATCACCACGATGGCGCCGGAGTCGGCGACGTAGTTCTTGCCGGAGACCTCGTCGAAGGTCTTGCGCGCGGTCTTGATCGTCTCGGCCAGCTGCTGCTCGGCCACGGCCTGCACCTTGGCGTCGATCGAGGTGACCAGGGTGTCGCCCGGCGTGCCGGCGTCGAGGCTGTGCTCCTTCATCACCGCACCCATGGAGTTCACCTCGACCCGCTGGTAGCCGGGCATCCCGCGCAGGAACGCGTCGTACTCCTTCTCGACCCCTGCCCGTCCCACGCGTGAGGCACCGTTGACCGAGATGTCGTCGTCGGCCTCCGCCTCGTCGAGCTCACCCTCGGTGATCGGGCTCAGGTAGCCGAGGATGTGCGCGGCGTTGACGCCGTAGGGCTGGGGGTAGGCACGCACGGACTCCTGCTGGGCGAGCACACCGGGGTAGTCCTCGGCCTGCTCCTTGATCAGCAGCGCGACCCGGGTCTTGACGTCGGCGGCGATCGGCACGGGCTGGTAGGGCGAGCCGTTCCAGCACGTGCCGACCACGGCGTCGGCGTCGCCACAGTTGACCAGGCGCGCCTTGACGGCGGACACCTTGGCGCCGGTGGCCTTCGCCACCCGGCGGATCAGCTGGAGGCGTTGGTCCTCGGGCAGCTTGCCGAGCGTGGTGCGGTCGAGCGAGATCACCCACGAGCTGCGGTTCGCGACCAGTGGGCGGCCCTGCGCGTCGACGATCAGCCCACGGTCGGGCTGGAGCACGATCTCGCGGATCGACTGCGAGGCGGCCTTGGCCTGGTAGACCTCGCCGGCGGCGACCTGGAGGTACCAGAGCCGGGCGAACAGGGTGACGAAGAGACTCAGCACCAGGGCCTGGACCACGATCAGTCGCAGGCGGCTGCACTCCCCCGTGCTCGACGCCATCAGTAGGCCACCTGGGCGGGCTCGAGCCGCCGGAACAGCAGCATCACCGGTGGCAGCACGAACGGCGTGAGCAGGACGTCCCAGACCACGGCGACCAGGATCACTTCGAGCATGTCGGACACGCCGACGACGGGGTCGCGCAGCAGCAGCCCGGAGAGGGCGAAGATCGAGGACCCGACGAACGACGCGGCGGCCACGGTCAGGACGGTGACGACCGCGGTGGGGCGGATGTCCTGGCGGGCCCGGCCTGCGAGATAGCCGACGATGACCAGGGCCAGCGCCCAGCGCCCGGCGATGTGGTCGGCGGGCGGTGCGAGGTCGATCAGGACGCCGGCGACGAAGCCCAGGGTGGCCGCGAACTGCGGCCCCCGGACCAGCGCGGCACCGACGACCACGAGCAGGGCGAGGTTGGGCACGATGCCGTCCCAGGCGAAGTGCGGGAACAGGCTCACCTGGAGCACGGTCGCGAAGGCCACCACGGCAAGGGCGACGAGGCCACGGAGCAGCGTCATGTCAGTCCTCTCCCTGTCCGGCGCGGACCACGTCACGGTCGGAGCTGGAGCCGGTGGGTACGACGACGCCGACCAGGTCGAGGGCGGTGAAGTCGACGAAGGGTTCGATCACGGCACGTCGGGAGGTCTCGCGCGGGCTGTTGATCACCGAGACCACGCGGCCGATCGGGACGCCGGCGACGTACGGCGTGCCGTCCTTGCTGCCCCACGTCGTGACGACGTCGCCGGCGTTGGCGACCACGGAGTCGTCCATCAGGTCGAGGTCGAGGCGGCCGGTGCTGTCGATGATGCCGCGACCGCCGAGGAAGCCGATCTCCATGCTCGAGGCCAGGCGGCCACCGACCACGGAGTCGGCGTCGACGATCAGGAGCACGGTCGCGGTGGTGCGGGTGACCCGGATGACCCGGCCGACGAGGCCGTCGTTGCTGAGCACCGTCATGTCGGCGTGGAGTCCGGAGTCGGTGCCGGCGTCGATGGTCACCGTGTGGGAGAACGACTGGCCGGAGCCGACCGCGATGACATGGGCCGGCACCAGGTCGTAGCCGGTGTCGGCGGCCGCACGCGTGAGGCCGTCGTACTCGGCGAGGCGGTTGCGGTCGAGCCCTGAGGTCTCGACGGTGCGCCGCAGCTCGGCGTTCTCGGCCTCGAGCTCGGAGACCTGCTCGCGGAGGTCCTTGCGGGTGCCGAAGTAGTCGGGGACGGCCGCGAAGGGTCGTACGACGCCCGCGGTGAACGTCTCGACGGGACCGAACGCCTCACCGGCGACCCGGCGGGCAGGTTCGATGGGCGAGTCCTGGCCGCCGTGGGCGTCGAGGGTGATCAGCGTGGCGCAGGCCAAGAGCAACGCGACGACCACGGACCCGGACGGACGGTTGCCCTTCTCGCGGCCGTCGGAGCCCTTCCAGCGTTGCTCCATCAGAACCGCCGCGGGTCGGTGACCAGCACCTGCTGGAGGGCTTCGAACTCCTCCACGCACTTGCCGGCGCCGAGGGCGACCGAGCTGAGTGGTTCGTCGGCGACGTGCACCGGCATGCCGGTCTCGTGACGGATCCGCTCGTCGAGGCCGCGCAGCAGTGCGCCGCCCCCGGTGAGCACGATGCCGCGGTCCATGATGTCGCCGGCCAGCTCGGGAGGCGTCTGGTCGAGCGTGGTGCGCACCGAGTCGACGATGTTGTGCAAGGGCTCCTCGAGGGCCTGGCGGACCTCCGCGCTGGAGACCACGACGGTGCGCGGCAGGCCGGAGACCATGTCGCGGCCGCGGACCTCGGCCTCGGGCTCCTTGGGCAGCGGGAACGCCGACCCGAGGGTCATCTTGATCTCTTCGGCGGTGCGCTCCCCCAGCATGAGGGAGTACTCCTTCTTCATCCACGCGATGATCGCCTGGTCGAGGTCGTCGCCGGCGGTGCGGATGCTGAGACTGGTCACGATGCCGCCGAGTGAGATCACCGCGACCTCGGTGGTGCCGCCGCCGACGTCGACGACCATGTTGCCGGTGGCCTCGTGCACGGGGAGCCCTGCGCCGATCGCCGCCGCCATCGGCTCCTCGATGATGTAGACGCGTCGGGCGCCGGCCTGGTAGCCGGCCTCCTTGACGGCGCGCTGTTCGACCGCGGTGATGCCGCTCGGCACGCAGATCACCAGGCGGGGCTTGGCGAAGTAGCGACGGCGGTGCACCTGCTGGATGAAGAAGCGCAACATCTGCTCGGTCGCGTCGAAGTCGGCGATCACGCCGTCCTTGAGGGGCCGGATCGCGGTGATGTTGTCCGGCGTACGGCCGATCATCCGCTTCGCCTCGTGGCCGACGGCGAGGATCTCATTGGTGGTGGAGTTGAGGGCGACCACGGACGGCTCGTCGAGCAGCACGCCCTTGCCGCGGACGTAGACGAGTGTGTTCGCCGTACCGAGGTCCACGGCCATGTCGCGACCGATGAGGCTGTTCGCCATCCGAAACCCTTGCTCGTGTGCGGTAGTTGGGGGAAGTTGCGTGTCGCAACCGCACGACACGCCCGCATCCGAGGGTAGGTTCGGCGACCGGCGTTCCCCGGTAGGACACGCGGTAACAGGCCCGCAGCGGTCGTGGCCGGCGGGCCGGTCAGTTGGCTGCCCGCAGTCAGAGTAGGACTTGGACCTCCGGACACCATGGTGGTGATCGCTGCCTGCTACGCGGCGGGCAGCCCGGAACGCCCGTCGCCGACGAGCCAGACCCCTGGCTCTCCGGACGCATGACTCCGACAACCAAGGATCCGCATGGACTACCTCATCCACAGCCGCGCCTCAGCCCTCGCTGCGGAGACTGACGACGACCACGATCTCGACGAGCGCCACTGGGCGTACTACGACAGGGTCGCCGACGCGCTGACGGCGCGCGGCCCCCTGTTGGGCCCCGACCGACAATCCTGGTTGGGCAGCATCCACGTGCTGGAGCTGCCCACCCCCGAGGCGGTTCTGGCGTTCATCAATGACGAGCCGTACCACCAGGCCGGGGCGTACGCCGAGCACTCGGTGTGGCGCTTCACCAACCTCATCGGCCGCACCATGTGGGAGTTTCCTCAGCCCGTGGACCTGCCGATGTTCTTCATGCTGGTCCGTCCGGAGAATTCGGCCGCACTGCAGGACAGCGAGTCGTGGCAGCTCCCTCCCGGCGTGGCCGGGGAGCTCGCGGTCTGCGGGATCCTTGAGGAGGCGGACGCCGAACACAGTCCTGCCCGGGGCGTCGCGGTCGCCGCTCCCGCGCCGAACCGTGACGCAGCGAACGCGGTGTTCGAGAAGGCGTTTCCGTCCCTGGCCGGGGAACCGCTGGAAGTTCACGACTGGCGCTTCGGCGGCCGCCAGTGACCCGCCAGTCCGGGCGCGGGACCACCGCTGACACTGCGGCTCACTGAGGCCATGGTCAACCCGCGGCTCCGCGCAGTAGGTTGCCTCCATGTCAGACATCGACGACCTCCTGGCCTCCCTCCCCCTCGACCGGATCAGTGCCGATCTCGGTGAGGACCCGGCCGCCGTGGAGCAGGCCGCCAGGGCCGCACTGCCCGCCTTGCTCGGCGGCCTCGACGCCAACGCCCAGGATCCGGCCGGCGCCGCGTCGCTCCTCGACGCGCTCGGCCAGCACGAGGACGGCGACCCCGCCGACCTGTCCCGGGTCGACACGGCAGACGGCGAGAAGATCGCGGCCCACATCTTCGGCAACCAGCAGGACCAGGTCATCAACCAGCTCGGCAGCACCGGCGCCTCGTCGGGCCTGGTCAAGAAGCTGCTGCCCATCCTGGCGCCGATCGTGCTGTCCTGGCTGGCGTCCCGGATGACCTCGAAGGGCGCCGCCCCCTCCAAGACCGAGGACAAGTCCGTGCTCGGCAGCGTGCTGGAGCAGGTGCTCAAGGGCGCCATCGGCGGCGGCGCGTCCGGCGGCGCGGGCAAGATCATCTCCGACGTGCTCGGCGGCCTGCTGGGCGGCGGCCGCCGCTAGCCGCGGTCAGACGCAGAACGGCGTGCATCCCGTGGGGACGCACGCCGTGTCTGGGTCTGGGAGGAGATCAGTCGTCGCGATGGCTGTCGAGAACAGTGAAGTCCTTGTCGAGCCGCACGCTCCACTCGGTGCCGTCGGCCTTCGTCACCTCGACCTCGTAGCGTCCGGCACCGCCGTCGTCATCGCGGTCGACGTCGGTGACGTTGCCGCTCCCGATCTCCGCGAGCGCGGCCTTCTTCGCCGCGGTGTCCTCGGCGGCGGTCAGCGGCTTGTCGTCGGCGTCACGGTCACCATCGCGGTCGTCGTCGGTGCGGCCGTCGTCGTCGCGGTCGTCGTACCGGTCGTCGTCGGGGCCGTCGGTCTCGGTGCCGACCACCTTGTAGTCCTTGTCCAGACGTACGTCGACCTCGGTGCCGTCCTCGCGGGTGACCTCGAGCTCGTAGAACCCGTCATCCTTCTCGGCCTCGGTGACCTTGCCGCCACCGGCCGTGTCGACCGCCACCTGGGAGGCGCGGTCACGCTGGTCGCCACGGAGGTCGTCGTCGGCCGACGCGCTCCACACGACTCCTCCCACGCCGAGCACCGCGAGCGCTGCCACGGCCGGGACCAGCACCCGGCGGCTGCGCCAGCTGGGCGTGCCGGTGGCGGCTGCCTCGTCGTTGTTGGTGCCGGTCTCGTTGGTGGGTGTCTCGTTCATGGGACTCGTCCTCTCGTTGATTTTCAAGCGATGAGACGAGCCTGTCAGCGGGCCGCTGAACCCACGCTGAAAGCACCTGAAGGCCCTTTCAGGCTGGCGATCAAGCGCAAATCCACTGCAGACTGGTGGCTGCTGGCTGTTTCGCCGACCAGGGACAGCCAACAGCCACCAACGAGTCACCGGGTGCGCGTCGCGGAGCGAGCGCGATCAGGCGCGTGGGAGCCGTACGACGAAGCGCGCGCCGCCTGGCGCGGACGCGGTGACGGACGCTTCTCCGCCGTGGGCGCGGGCGATCTCGCGCACGATGGCCAGGCCGAGCCCGGAACCGCCGTCGTCGCGGGCCCGGGCCTCGTCCAGACGGACGAAACGCTCGAAGATGCGCTCGCGCTCCCCTTCGGGCACCCCGGAGCCGTCGTCCTCGACGACCAGCTCGACGCCGGCCGGGTCCGAGGACACACTGACCCGCACCTGGGTGCGTGCGTGCCGCAGGGCGTTGTCCACGAGGTTGCGGGTCACCTGCGCCAGGGCGGCCCGGTCGCCGAGCACCCGGCCCGGAGCGATGGCGCTGCCATCGACGTGGACCTCCCGCGGCTGCCCGAGCCGGCGGGCCCGGTCGACCTCGGCCAGGGCCAGGTCGTCGAGGTCGACCTCGCGGGCGGGTCCGCCGGCCACGCCCTCGTCGGCGCGGGTCAGCATCAGCATCTGCTCGACCAGCCGTTGCATGCGCGCGGACTCCTCGAGCACGGCCTCCGCGAGCTCGCCCTCGGGCATGGCACCGGGGTGCGACATCACGACCTCGGCGGTCTGGCGCATGCCGGCGAGGGGCGAGCGCAACTCGTGACTGGCGTCGGAGACGAAGCGTTGCTGCCGGTCCCGCGAGGTCTCGAGCCGGTCCAGCATCGAGTTCATGGTGCGTGCGAGACGGTGGATCTCGTCGCGTGATGCGGGCACGTCGACCCGCCCGCTGAGATGCTCACCGGTGATCTGGTCGACCTGCCCGCGCATGCGGTCCACCGGGGCGAGGGCACGGCCGACGACGACCCAGGTGGTGGCGCCGACCACGAGCAGCACGAGGGGAAGGCCGAGCCCGAGCAACGGGACCAGCGCGGACGTCGACTCGTCGGCGTCCTCCTGGGAGATCCCGACACTGACGACGTAGTCCCCCTCGTCGGCGTCGGCCTCCTCCGCGGCCACCACGTAGTCGTGGTCGCTGCCCGGCAGCTCGACGCCTCGAGCGTCGTCGTCCGGCAGCTCGGCCGCCACCGCCTGTGAGGTGACGACGACGGACCCGCCGGGGCCGCGCACCACGATCACGACGTCGTCGGGGTCGTCGTCCTCGTCATCGTCGTCCCCCGGCTCGTCGGCGCCGAGAGACTCGGGTACGCCGGTCTGCTCGATCTGGTCGGCCAGCGACGAGGCGCGCTGCTCGGCGCTCGTCTCGAGACCGTCGAGCAGCGACTGCCGCATCAGCACGACCAGCAACGCGGCCCCGGCGGCGAGGGCCACGAGCACGACCAGGAGCGCCCCGACAGTGGCACGCAGGCGCACCGAGGCCCGGCCGCCCAGTCGGCTAGCCACCGTTGCCCGCCAGTCGGTAGCCGGCTCCGCGCAAGGTCTGGATCGCCTCGCGCCCGAACGGCCGGTCGACCTTGTTGCGCAGGTGGCGGATGTAGACCTCGACGATGTTGGGGTCGCCCTCGAAGTTGACGTCCCAGACTGCCTCGAGGATCTGGGTCTTGGAGACCACGTCGCCGGTGTGCCGCATCAGGAAGGCGAGCAGCGAGTGCTCCCGCGCGGTCAGCTCGAGCTCGGTCTCGCCCCGCCACACGCGTCGCGCCGCCGGGTCGAGGCGCAGGTCGCCGGCCTCGAGCACGGTGGGGCGCTCGGTGGCGCCGCGCCGGATGATCGCGCGCAGACGGGCCACCAGGACCGGGAACGAGAACGGCTTGGTCAGGTAGTCGTCGGCACCGGTGTCGAGCCCCTCGACCTGGTCCCACTCGCCGTCCTTGGCGGTGAGCATCAGGATCGGCGTCCAGTTCTCCTCCTCGCGGAGGGTGGCGCACACCCGGTAGCCGTTGATGCCGGGAAGCATCAGGTCGAGCACGATCGCGTCGTAGTCGTTCTCGCGGGCCAGCCACAGCCCGTCGGTGCCGTCGGCCGCGACGTCGACCGCGAAACCCTCGGCCTCGAGTCCGACCTTCAGGGATCGGGCCAGCCGCTTCTCGTCGTCGACCACCAGCACGCGCATGGGGTCGATTGTGACGGGTGCCGGCTGAACGCGCGCTGAACGCGCCGCCGAGCGTCGCACTCGCCGTTCGAGGCCGTGTCGCCTAGAAGTCGCAGGCCGACCGTGCGCGGAGCACCGTGGCCCGGTCGAGCCGCAGCAGCATCGGCACCCGCTCCTCGTCGATCCACGGTTCGGCGCCCGCCTCGCTGACCACCCAGAGGTCGCGTCCGCGGAACTGCACGTCCTCGGCGCCGGGGACCGACGCGACCTCACGTCTGCCCGGACCGTGCAGCTCACCGCACGAGATACGCGACGACGAGTGCCACACCCCGGCCGCGTCGCCGGTGATGCCCTGCACCCGGTTCGGCACGCGACCGCGCCCGGTCACCCCGGCGTCGGTCGCGTCGCGCGCGTCGTGGCGGAGGTCGTCGACGCCCGGGCGTCGTACGTCGTCGAGCGCGAACCACGTCATCCGGCCCGACCCCTCTGCGGCGTACGTCGCGAAGCCGAGGCGCCCGTCGTGGATGAGCAGTGTCGACCCCTTGATGCCGGGCTCGATCCGCCAGACCCTCACGACGGGGTCTCCGCGGCCGATGCGGTCGGGGTCGAGCAGCCAGAGGCGTTCGGCCTCGGCCAGCCAGAGGCCGTCGTCGGTCAGCTCGAGGCCGCCGCCGTGCCGGCAGAACGTGAGGCGACCGCCGTACACGTCGGCCTCGATGCGCGGCGTGAACCCGGTCGTGCGCCCGGTGCGCAGGTCGACCTTCGCCACCTGGCACGCGCGATCGGTGCGCTTCTCGACCCAGCCGTAGCCGCCGACGTACGCCGTACGCCCGCGCAGCGCCAGGCCCTGCGGCACGAACCCGTCGTCGGCGTGGTCGATCCAGTACGCCGCACACACGGCGTGGTCGACCGGGTAGGAGCGCAGCCGCTTCGCGCCGTACGACGGCGCCCGGCCGCGCACCTCGTCGTGCGAGACGCCCCGGCAGCGGTCACCGGGTTCGGCGCGTGGTTCGTCGGAATCGCCGGAGTCGCCGGAGGAGGTGCACCCGGCGAGGAGCAGGAGCAATCCCAGGACCGCCCCCGCGATGCGCATCAGAGCTCGGGGAACCAGATGCCGATCTCGCGGGCGGCCGACTCGGGAGAGTCGGAGCCGTGCACGATGTTCTGCTGCACCTTGAGGCCCCAGTCACGGCCGAGGTCGCCGCGGATGGTGCCGGGCAGGGCGCCGGTCGGCTCGGTGGACCCGGCCAGGGACCGGAACCCCTCGATGCAGCGCTGGCCCTCGATGACCATCGCGGTCACCGGGCCGGAGGACATGAACTCCACCAGGGGCTCGTAGAACGGCTTGCCCTCGTGCTCGGCGTAGTGCTCGGCGAGCTGCTCCCGGGTCGGGGTCAGGACGGCCAGCGCCACGGGAACGTAGCCCTTGGCCTCGATGCGGCGCAGCACCTCCCCGCTGAGTCCGCGACGGTAGCCGTCGGGCTTGACCAGGACGAGGGACTTCTCGATCGATTCGCTCACGGCGCACAGCCTAACCAGCGGAGCAGCGAGCCGGTCCCCCGGTCAGGCGGTACGCCGGGCGCGGCGCCGGAGCAACCCGATGCCCAGTCCCGCGGCGAGCACGACGACCACGGCAGCGACCACTCCCCACTCGGTCGAGAGGCCGGCGCCGATAGCGGCGTAGAACGCCGAGATCCCGATCGTGGTCCACACCAGCGCCCAGGCCGCGCACCCCGGAAGCATCACGAGGGTGTAGCGCCAGGCCGGCATCCGGATCACGCCGGCGCCGGCGTTGACCACGGTCTGGGCGCCGATCGTCAGGAACGAGAGCGGGACGGCGAGGGCGCCCCACCGACGCAACGAGTCGACGCCGCGCCGGGCCGACGTACCGTCGAGCCAGGCATGCACCTTCAGCGCGAAGCCGTGGGTCGGTGCGGTGTGGTCGAGGGCCTGCTGGGTCACCGCCCTGGCGATCCAGTACGTCGCCTGGGCGCGCAGGAACACCACGACGAAGAAGACGGCCCAGACCGTCGGGCCGGACCCCTCTGGGAGGTGCACTGCCTCAGTTCTCGGCCTCGTAGGCGGCGTACGCGGCGGCCCGTTCCCGTTCGATCTTCTTGCCGAGGAAGTAGGCCGTGCCCCACAGCAGGGCGAACAGTCCGCCGAGGAAGAACATCGTCGGCACCAGGAAACCGAGCGCGATCGCCGCGACCTGGATCGCCCAGCCGAGGCCGTAGGCCCACTCGGCGCGCAGCATGCCGGCCGCCACGATGCAGGCGACGGCCAGGCCGAGGCCGAGGGTCAGGGCGGTGCCGACGGACACGTCGGCGATGGTGATCAGCACGGGCGTGGTCAGGCCGAGCGCGATCGCCTCGAGGGTGAGGATGCCCGCGCACATGCCGCGGCGAGGTGACCTCTGCGGCCCGCTCACTGGTTGCGCCCCTTCAGCATCGCCCTCGCCTCGCCGACGGTGACCACGGAGCCGGTGACCAGCACGCCGCCGGCACCGAAGGTGTCGCTGATCGCCTCGCCGGCCTCGGCCATCGTGGTGGCCTGGTCGATCGCGTCGGCCAGGCGCGGCGTCGTCGTGACCCGGTCCTCGCCGAAGACCTCGCGGGCCACTTCGGCCAGCGCCTCGGCACTCTTCGACCGGTCGGTCGAGTTCTGGGTGCAGATGATGTGGGAGAAGTGCGGCTCGAACGCAGCCAGCACACCCTCGTAGTCCTTGTCGGCCATCACGCCCATCACCCCGATCAGCGGCGAGAACGCGAAGGAGTCCTCGAGCGCGGCCGCCGTGGCCTCGGCGCCGTGCGGGTTGTGAGCGGCGTCGAGCACCACGGTCGGGCTGCGGCGGATCACCTCGAGTCGACCGGGTGACGTGACGGAGGCGAACGCCTCACGCACCACCTCGTCGGAGAGTGCCTCGTCGCCGGCGAAGGCCTCGACGGCGGCCAGGGCGACCGCGGCGTTCTGGGCCTGGTGGGCGCCGTAGAGCGGGAGGAACAGGTCGTCGTACCGCCCCCGGAGGCCCTGCAGGCTGATCGTCTGGCCGCCGATGGCCGGCACCCGGGTGATCACGCCGAACTCCATGCCCTCACGCGCCACGGTGGCGTGCACCTCGGCCGCGCGGGCCAGCAGCACCTCGGCCACCTCGGGGGTCTGCTCGGCAATCACGACCTGGGCACCCTCCTTGATGATGCCGGCCTTCTCCTGGGCGATGGCGGTGGCACTGTCGCCGAGGTACTTCGAGTGGTCGATCGCGATCGGGAGCACGACGGCCACCTGGCCGTCGGCCACGTTGGTGGCGTCCCACGAGCCACCCATGCCGACCTCGACGATGGCCACGTCGACGGGGGCGTCGGCGAACGCGCTGAACGCCATGCCGACCACGGTCTCGAAGAACGACAACGGGTGGGGCTGGTCGGAGTCGACCAGGTGGGTGTAGCCCGCGACGTCGTTGAACGCGCGGACGAACGCCTCGTCGTCGAGCGGCTCGCCGTCGATGCTGATCCGCTCGCTCATCTTCTCCACGTGCGGACTGGTGAAGCGACCGGTGCGCAGGTTCATGGTGCGCAACAGCGAGTCGATCATCCGCGACGTCGAGGTCTTGCCGTTGGTGCCGGTCAGGTGGATCACCGGGTAGGAGTGCTGCGGGTCGCCCAGCAGCTCGGTGAAGGCACGGATCCGGTCAAGGCTGGGCTCCAGCTTGCTCTCGGGCCAGCGGGACAGGAGTGCGTCCTCGGCCTCGGCGAAGCTCTCGGCGGGACGGGGCTGCGAGGAAGGTTCAGTCATGGCGCCTTGAGTCTAGTTGCGGACTCTCGCGCCCACGATTCACGGTTCGAGGCGCAGGATCGCCATGTCGACGACGGGCCGGTAGCCCAGCCGCTGGTAGATCGCGTTCGAGACCGGGTTGGCCTGGTCGGTGAACAGGCACACCCGCACGCCTGCTTCGACGTACGACCTCGACACCTCGGCCACGGCCGCGCTGGCCAGGCCATGCCCGCGGTGTTCCCGCGGCGTGTAGACCGGCCCGATGCGGGTCACGCCGTACGACGGCAGGTTGGCGCCGGTGACGTGGACCGGGACGTCGTGCTCGTCGACCCAGACCCAGATGCGCTCCTCCGTGATCCGCTCGAGGAGGTCCTCGATCCCGAAGCTCTCACCGACCGTCGGGTCGGACGTGCGGCCGGCCTGCTCGGCGGCCTCGACGCGGAAGGCCCGGAACCAGCCGAGGCAGAGCTCGGCCTCGGCCGGCCTGGCCAGTCGCAACGACCCGGCCGGCAGCGTCGATGGCGGGGTCAGCTCGCCGAGCTCGAAGAGCCGGGTGTGCTCCTCGATGACCGCGCGGCCGCCGCTGAGCAGCGCGAGCTCGTCCATCAGCTGCTGGGCCGCGGGCAGGGCGCCGTTCGCCGCGGCGATCACGGCGCCACGGGCGTGCAGCACCCGGGCCAGCTCACGGGCACCCGCCTCCGGCATCTCCTGCACGAACAGTGGGTACGGCGGGAACGGTGCCGTGCGCATCGCCGTACCCACGACGGCGCCCGAGGCATCGCGCACGGCCGCCCACCACTGCTCGTGGCCGCGGTCGACGACCGGCTCGCCGGCGTCGCGGGCCCGCGCCATCCGGGCCGTGACGGTGGTGACGACGGTGCGGGTGACCGGGTCCTCGGCCAGGTGGTCACCGGCCACCGCGAGGAAGTCGCGCGGGTCGGTGAAGAGCTCCAGGGTCACGTCGTCGTCCGCCATGCACGAACGCTAATCGGGAGGGCCCGGCTCGGGGATCGGGTTTTCGCCGGATCCGCCGCCGTCCGCCACCGGGAACGGGTTCGCGGCACATCGCTTCCCACACGTAACATTCGGCCCATGACTGAGAACCCTGACAACGCCGACCTGTCCGAGACGACGCCCGCCGCCGCGCGCGCCGTCGTCGTACCGGACAAGCCCGCGCTCGAAGGGCTCGAGGCCAAGTGGTCCGAGAAGTGGAAGGCCGAGGACACCTACCGCTTCGACCGCACCCAGCCGCGCTCGATGGTCTACTCGATCGACACTCCCCCGCCGACCGTCTCCGGCTCGCTGCACGTCGGCCACGTCTTCTCCTACACGCACCCCGACCTGATCGCGCGCTACCAGCGCATGCAGGGCAAGTCGATCTTCTACCCGATCGGCTGGGACGACAACGGCCTGCCGACCGAGCGCCGGGTGCAGAACTTCTACGGTGTCCGGTGCGACCCGTCGCTGCCGTACGACCCCGACTTCACCCCGCCCGAGAAGCCCGACCCGAAGAAGCAGGTGCCGATCAGCCGGCCCAACTTCGTCGAGCTCTGCGAGGAGCTCGTGGTCGAGGACGAGAAGGCGTTCGAGGCCCTGTGGCGCACCGTCGGCCTGTCGGTCGACTGGAAGGAGCACTACACGACCATCGGGCCGAAGGCCCAGACGGTCAGCCAGCGCGCCTTCCTGCGCAACTTCGCCCGCGGCGAGGCCTACCTGCAGGAAGCCCCCACCCTGTGGGACGTCACCTTCCAGAGCGCGGTCGCCCAGGCTGAGCTCGAGGCCCGCGAGTACGCCGGCGCCTACCACCGGGTCGCCTTCCACAAGCCCGACGGAGACCAGATCTTCATCGAGACCACGCGTCCCGAGCTGATCCCGTCGGTGGTGGCGCTGATCGCGCACCCCGACGACGAGCGGTACGCCGAGCTGTTCGGCACCACGGTCACCTCGCCGGTCTTCGGCGTCGAGATCCCGGTGCTGGCCCACACCGCGGCCGAGCCCGACAAGGGCGCCGGCATCGCGATGTGCTGCACGTTCGGTGACCTCACCGACGTCACGTGGTGGCGCGAGCTCCAGCTGCCGGTGCGCACCCTCATCGGCCGCGACGGACGCTTCCTGCGCGAAACCCCCGACTGGCTCTCCTCCGAGCAGGCCTCCGCCGCCTACGAGGAGCTCAAGGGCAAGACCGCGTTCAGCGCCCGCGAGGCCGTGGTCGCCCGGCTCAAGGAGACCGGCGACCTCGACGGCGACCCCAAGCCGACCAAGCGGATGACGAACTTCTACGAGAAGGGCGACAAGCCCCTCGAGATCGTCGCCACCCGCCAGTGGTACATCCGCAACGGCGGCCGCGACACCGAGCTGCGCGACGAGCTGGTCGAGGACGGCAACGCCATCACCTGGGTGCCGACCCACATGAAGCACCGCTACGACAACTGGGTCGGCGGCCTCAACGGCGACTGGCTGATCTCGCGCCAGCGCTTCTTCGGCATCCCGTTCCCGGTCTGGTACTCCCTCGACGCCGAGGGCGAGCCCGACTACGACCACCCGCTGCTGCCCACCGAGGACCAGCTGCCGGTCGACCCGTCGACGGTGGCCCCGCAGGGGTACGACGAGGGGCAGCGCGGCAAGCCGAACGGCTTCATGGGCGACCCCGACGTGATGGACACCTGGGCGACCTCGTCGCTGACCCCGCAGATCGCCGGCGGCTGGGAGTCCGACCCCGACCTCTTCGGGCGGGTCTTCCCGATGGACCTCTGCACCCAGGCCCACGACATCATCCGCACCTGGCTGTTCTCACGGGTGGTCCGCTCGCACCACGAGAGCGGTGCCGTGCCGTGGACGCACGCGATGATCTCCGGCTTCATCATGGACCCCGACCGCAAGAAGATGTCGAAGTCCAAGGGCAACGTCGTGGTGCCCAACGAGATCATCGACAAGTTCGGCGCCGACGCCGTGCGCTGGCGCGCTGCGATGGCTCGACCCGGTCTGGACTCGCCGTTCGACGAGACCCAGATGAAGGTCGGCCGTCGCCTGGCGATGAAGGTGCTCAACGCCTCCAAGTTCGTGCTCGGCATGGTCGGGGCCACCGAGCTGAACCCGCCGGCGATCTCCGCTCCCCTCGACTGCGCGCTGATGGGCGGCCTGGCCAACGTGGTCACCGAGGCGACCGAAGCCTTCGAGGCCTACGACTACACCAGCGCCCTCGAGGCCGTCGAGAAGTTCTTCTGGGAGTTCTGCGACGACTACCTCGAGCTGGTCAAGGAGCGGGCGTACGCCGAGGACGGCGGCAGCGCCACCGAGTCGGCCCAGGCCACCCTCGCCGGAGCCCTGCACGTGCAGCTGCGCCTGCTGGCGCCGTTCCTGCCCTACGTGACCGAAGAGGTCTGGTCGTGGTGGCAGGAGGGTTCGGTGCACACCGCGTCCTGGCCCACCGCCACCGAGCTGGGCTCGGCGGCCGCCGCTGACCCGAGCATGCTGACCCACGTGGCGGCTGCCCTCGGTGGCATCCGTGGCGCGAAGTCGCAGGCGAAGGTCACCCAGCGCACCGAGGTCACGCGGGTGGAGTTCACCGGCACCCCCGAGGCACTGGCTGCCATCGACAAGGCCCGTGACGACCTGAGTGCGGTCGGCAAGGTCACCGGCGAGTTCGTGCTGACCCCTGTCGAGGACGCCACCGCCCTGACCGTCGCGGCCGAGCTGGCTCCCGCTCCCGAGAAATGAGCATCGACCTGTCGTGAGTTCGCGAACTCACGACAGGTCGCCGCGAACTGGCGACGGGTCGACACGAACTGGCGACGGGTCAGCGGTGGTGGCCGTGCGCCTTGCCGTGGTGGCCGTGCGCCTTGCCGTGGTGGCCGTGCGCCTTCGAGTGGCTGTGCGCCTTGCCGTGGTGGCTGTGCGCCTTCGAGTGACCCCGTGCCTTGCCGTGACCGTGACCGTCGAGCTTGAAGTGACCGCGGGCCCTGAAGTCGCCGCGGACCTTCAGGTTGTCGACACGCAGGTTCAGGCTCTTGTGGTTCGCCTTGCCGTGCGCCTTGCCGTGCTTCGAGTGGTCCAGGACGGAGGCGTGCGGCCCGGCCGGCCGGCGTACGGTCACCCGCGGCTGGGCGCGATGCACATTCGTGCTGCGGGCCTTGTGGTGCGAGGTGGCCTTGCGCGGAAGGTACGCCGCACGGGCGCGCGGCTTGGCCTTCGTCCTGGTCGTCGGCGAAGTCGTGGCCTGCTCCGGCCCGGAACTGCTCGACGTGGGCCCGGCGGTCTCGCTCGGCCCGGTCAGTGCGACGAGGACGCTCGGAGACGTGGTCCGTCGTGCGTCACCGCCGAACAGGTCGGCTCCCGTGTTGATCGCGGACGCGGCGAACCGCGGCAGCCCGGGGGCGTTGATCGCATCCGACTTCACGGTGAAACCCATGAAGACAGCACAGATCACCGCAATCACCACGAAGGCGAACAGCGGCTTCTTGTGTTCGGAGCTCATGCACGTCCCTGACTCGACCGGACCAGACGCGTCAATCTTCCCTGAACAGGTCGAGATTCACCGCATCAGAAGCGGGAAATGACCCGAACGGACTATGCGCACCCACCCGTGTCGGCCCCCCGGGCCGCACGCGGTGATCAGGCCCGGCGAGGGGTCAGGCCGACTTCTTCTTCTTCGGCTCGGCCTCGCGCGGGATCAGGGTCGGGTTCACGTTGTCCTCGACGACTTCACCGGTCACCACGACCTTGGCGATGTCGCCTCGGGACGGGACGTCGTACATGACGTGGAGCAGGACTTCCTCGATGATCGCGCGCAGGCCGCGGGCACCGGTGCCGCGCTCCATCGCCCGGTCGGCGATCGCGGCGATGGCCTCGTCGGTGAACTCGAGCTCGACGCCGTCGATGGCGAAGAGGCGCTGGTACTGCTTGACCAGAGCGTTCTTCGGCACGGTGAGGATCTCGACGAGCGCCTCACGGTCGAGCTTGGTGACGCTGGTGATCAGCGGGAGGCGGCCGATGAACTCGGGGATCAGCCCGAACTTGGTGAGGTCTTCGGGGCGCACCTGGGACATGAGGTCCTCGGCGTCGCGTTCGGCCTGGCCGCGGACGTCGGCGGTGAAGCCGAGCGTCTTCTTGCCGACCCGCTGCTCGACGATGTGCTCGAGGCCGGCGAAGGCACCTCCGACGATGAACAGGATGTTGGTGGTGTCGATCTGGATGAACTCCTGGTGCGGGTGCTTGCGCCCGCCCTGGGGCGGCACCGACGCCGAGGTGCCCTCGAGGATCTTCAGGAGGGCCTGCTGCACGCCCTCGCCGGAGACGTCGCGCGTGATCGAGGGGTTCTCCGACTTGCGGGCCACCTTGTCGATCTCGTCGATGTAGATGATGCCGGTCTCGGCCTTCTTGACGTCGTAGTCGGCGGCCTGGATCAACTTGAGCAGGATGTTCTCGACGTCCTCACCGACGTAGCCGGCCTCGGTCAGGGCCGTGGCGTCGGCGATCGCGAAGGGCACGTTGAGCATGCGCGCGAGGGTCTGGGCCAGGTAGGTCTTGCCGCACCCGGTGGGGCCCATGACGAGGATGTTGGACTTCGCCACCTCGACGGCCTCGTCCTTGGCGTGCTTGCCGGCCGTGTCGAGCGACGCACCGGCCTGCACCCGCTTGTAGTGGTTGTAGACCGCCACGGCGAGGGACTTCTTCGCGTGCTCCTGGCCGATCACGTAGGAGTTGAGGAACTCGAAGATCTCCTTCGGCTTCGGCAGCTCCTCGAGACCCACCTCGGAGCGCTCGCTGAGCTCCTCCTCGATGATCTCGTTGCAGAGGTCGATGCACTCGTCACAGATGTAGACACCCGGTCCGGCGATCAACTTCTTGACCTGCTTCTGGCTCTTTCCGCAGAAAGAGCATTTCAACAGGTCGCCTCCGTCACCAATGCGTGCCACGGGCGGTCATCCTTCCTCTGCCTGATCAACTTCTCGACGGTACCCCGTGCCCGGCCGCTTGCGCTGCCGGACACGAGGTCCGATCGGGTCATGCGAGCGCGGGGAGCGCCTTGCGGGATTCGAGGATCGCGTCGACCAGGCCGTATTCCACGGCCGCGTCGGCGGTGAGGATCTTGTCGCGCTCGATGTCGCGGCTGACCTCCTCGACCGGCTTGCCGGTGTGGTCGGCGATCATCTTCTCGAGCAGCTCACGCATGCGGATGATCTCGTTGGCCTGGATCTCCAGGTCGGAGATCTGGCCGCCCTGACCCTCGGTGTAGGGCTGGTGGATCAGGATGCGGCTGTTGGGCAGCGCCAGGCGCTTGCCGGGCGCACCCGCGGCGAGGAGTACGGCGGCAGCCGAGGCAGCCTGCCCCAGGCACACGGTCTGCACCTCGGGCTTGATGAACCGCATCGTGTCGTAGATCGCGGTCAGCGCGGTGAAGGAGCCACCGGGGCTGTTGATGTAGATGGAGATGTCGCGATCGGGGTCCATCGACTCGAGGCAGAGCAGCTGCGCCATCACCGCGTTGGCGATGTCGTCGCTGATCGGCGTGCCGAGGAAGATGATGCGGTCCTCGAAGAGCTTGCCGTAGGGGTCGATGCGCCGGAACCCGTAGGAGGTGCGCTCTTCCCACTGGGGGATGTAGTAGTTCATGGGGTCAGGCCTTTCCGTGGGCCGGGCGGCCTTCGTCTGCGGTCTCGCGGGCGTTGGTGATCACCTTGTCGATGAGGCCGTACTCGAGGGCCTCGCCGGGGGTGAACCAACGGTCACGGTCGGAGTCGCGCTCGATCTCTTCGATGGTGCGGCCGGTGTGGTGGGCGATCAGCTCACCGAGCTGCTTCTTGAGCAGCAGGCTCTGCTGGGCCTGGATCTTGATGTCGGAGGCCGAACCACCGATGCCGCCCGACGGCTGGTGCATCATGATGCGCGCGTGGGGCAACGCGTAGCGCTTGCCCTGGGTGCCGGCGCAGAGCAGGAACTGGCCCATCGAGGCGGCCAGGCCCATGCCGACCGTGGCGACGTCGTTGGGGATGTAGTTCATCGTGTCGTAGATCGCCATGCCGGCGTCGACGGACCCGCCCGGACTGTTGATGTGCAAGAAGATGTCGGCCTCAGGGTCCTCGGCCGAGAGGAGCAGGAGCTGGGCGCAGATCGCGTTGGCGTTCTGGTCGCGCACCTCGGAACCGAGGAACACGATGCGCTCGCGGAGCAACCGCTGGTAGATGTGGTCGTCAAGCCCGTAGGACGCGCCGCCGCCGTTGGCTTCGACAGAGCGTCGGGGCTCATTCATGTGGCTCTGATTCTGGTTCACGAGAGCGACATTAGCCGCCCGGACCGACACATCCACGCGTCGGACACCCCTGTTCGCCCACAGCAGATTCGACAGGCGGGGCCATCCCGGAGCGAACCCGGGATTCCCGGGTCGCGGCCGGGCAGGGTTCCGGCTAACATCCTGACCACGGTCATGAGTGCCAGCACCAAGCCCCGGCTTGCTGGCCGCCAACCCTCCTCCGCGGTGGGGTGGCCCGGGTGACGACCTGGCCCGTTGCGCGGTGCAACGGGCAAGCGCGGATCTCGACGCTTCGGGGTCCCGGAAACCCGGAGGTCACCCATGTCCCTGCTCGCCACTCTCCCTGCCGTCGTCGGTGCCGATCTCACGGTGCCCGTCGGCGACGGCGTGCTGCCGTACGCCAACCTCGACTACGCCGCCTCGGCGCCCTGCCTGGCCGCTGTGCAGGAGGCGGTCACCCGGGCCCTGCCGACGTACAGCAGCGTGCACCGGGGTGCGGGCTACGCCTCGCAGGTCACGACCCGCGCCTACGAGGAGGCACGCGGGACCGTGCGGGAGTTCCTCGGCGGGCCGCAGGCCGTGGTGTTCGTGCGCAACACCACCGACGCCTTCAACCTGCTGGCCCGGGCCGTGCCCAATGGCACCGGCGTGGTGGTCTTCGACTCCGAGCACCACGCCACGCAGCTGCCTTGGCGCCACGCCGTACGCCTCACTCCCCCGGCCACCCCGGCCGCGGCCGTCGCCGCCGCACGCGAGGCGCTGGAGGCCTGTCCGGTCGGGCCGCGACTCCTCGTGGTCACCGCCGCCTCGAACGTCACCGGCGAGCTGTGGCCGGTGCGGGAGCTCGCCGACGTGGCCCACGCGTGCGGCGCGCGGATCGCGGTCGACGCGGCGCAGTACGTCGCGCATCGACCGCTCGACGCCACGGGCCTGGACTACGTGGCCTTCTCGGGTCACAAGCTCTATGCACCCTTCGGGACGGGCGTGCTGGCTGGCCGGGCGGACTGGCTGCGCGCCGCGGCGCCGTACCTCCGCGGCGGTGGGGCGACCCGCAGCGTGGCCCTTGACGGGCGCGTCGAGTGGACTGCGGACGCCGAGCAGCGACACGAGGCCGGCACCCCCAACGTGCTCGGCGCGGTCGCCCTCGCCGCTGCCTGCCGCGAGCTCTCCGCCGACTGGGACGCCGTCGTGGCGGCCGAGACGCGCCTCCTCGAACGGCTGCGTTCGGGCTTGGCGCAGGTGCCCGGCCTGCGCGAGCTCAGCCTGTGGGGACCCGACCACCCACGGCTCGGCATCCTGGCCTTCACCGTCGAGGGCCACTCAGCCCGCGACGTCGCACAGCATCTCGCGGACAGGCACGGCATAGGCGTGCGCGACGGCAAGTTCTGCGCCCACCCGTTGCTGGCCCACCTGCTCGGCGGGTCCGGCGGCTGCGACGAGGACGGTACGGCGGTGCGCGCCAGCCTCGGCCTCGGCACGGTGGACGAGCACGTGGACCGCCTCGTCGCCGGGCTGCGCGAGCTGGTGGGGTGACCGGCTCGAAACGGTGCGGAGCTCAGCGCTCGACGGCGGCCTTCAACCGGTCGAGGGTGCGGGCCATGCCGGCCTCGAGCTCGTCGGCGTGGTCCTCCTTGCCACCGAGGGCCAGGGTGGCGAACACCCTGCCCAGAAGGGTCAGCTGCCGTGGCACGGGCCGACGGTGCACGACACGGGTGCCGCTTCCCGACTCCTCCAGCTCGTAGATCCAGCGGGCGCCGCTGGACGTGGTGTCCCAGCTGAGGCGGCGGACCGGCTCGACCTCGGCGACCACGTTGCGCGTCGGCCACACGACGAGCTTGCGCCGGTTCACGCCGAGGTACCACTGCCCGACGCGCAGGCCGCCCCTCTTCAGCGGCAGCATGCGCACGGTCTCGGGACTCAGCTCGGGCATCCGGGAGAGGTCCGAGAGCACCGCCCAGACCTGCTGGGGCGTCGCCTCGATCGTGGTCTCGGCGCGCAGCTCTCGCTCGGCGGTCATCGCAGCCAGCTCCTCATCGCGTCGTGGACGTCGGGGTGGTTGAGCAACCCGAAGTGGTCGGATCGTGGCACGTGCAGCACGTCGGCGTCCGGGAAGAGGTCGGGGTGCCTGCGGGAGCGGCCGTGCGCGGACGGCACCCGCACCAGCAGGTCACCGACCAGGTGCCCGACGGGGTGCCGGGCCGACCCGGTGAGCGTCGCCGCGACGAGGCGGTAGTGCACCCCGGGCAGCGGCGGTACGTCGTGGCCGAGTCCGTCGACCAGGTCCTCGATGCCGACCGAGCGGTGGTCGAGGATGCGCCCGAACGCCGAGGTCTCCGGCAGGTGGGCCAGCAGCCGGCTGCCGTGGCCGACGGCGATCGCGAGCGGTGCTCCGGCGTGGGGGCTGCCCAGGGTGATCACGTCGCTGATCAGGCCCGTCCACGGCCGGTCGTCGTCGATCGCGACGGCGCAGGCGGCGCGCGCCACGAGCCCGCCCATCGAGTGGCCGACGAGGGCGATCTGCGAGACCTCGACGGGCCACCCCGTGGTGAGGTCGCGCAGCAGGGCGGCCACCTCGATGCCGTTCTCGCGGATCGGACGGCCGGTGTTGAGCCGCACCATGACCACGCTCCAGCCGAGGCCGGCCAGGGTCTCGGCGTACGTGCTGCCGACGGTGTCGCGGTGGAGGTCCCAGAAGGACTCGTTCTCGGACAGCCCGTGGAGGAGCACGGCGACCCGGCCGGTCGCAGCCGGGAAGGCCTCGGCGAGGGCGTCGGGCGTAACCGGCACGTCGCGGCCGTCGCGTCGTACGGCGGTGGTGATCGAGAGGCGCGACCCCTCGTCAGCGAAGCGGTCGCCGATCAGCCCGTTGAGCGCGGCCCGGACGAACCTGCCGCGCGGCGAGTCGTCGAGGCGTGGGCCGACGCCTTGGCTGCCGGCGGCCTTCAGGGCGACGGTCCCGGCGGAGAGTGCGACGCCGATCGAGGTGTAGACGGTCGACGAGATGCCGTCGTGCACGAGTCGGACGCCGCGGGCCTTGCCGCCCGTGGCACGGTCGAGCACGCCGTACACCCGTCCGGCCCAGGCCCGGTGGGTGTCACGGACGGTGCGCAGCACGATCTCGTCGCCGTACGCCGGCAACAGGCCGAGCACGTCGACGACTCCGGGACCGGACGCGTCGCGCATGGTGCACCTCCAAGAACATTGAGTGCACACATGTTCACTCAATTGTCGGGGTCAGCGCAACCCGTTGAGGGTCAGGTCACCCCGAACGGCCGCGCGAACTGCCCCCGATCGAGGCTCAGGCCAGCCAGGCGAGCATGGCCTGGTGCACGTCGGGATGGTTGACCAGCCCGATCTCGTGCGTCGGCACGTGGTGCAGCGTTGCGCTCGGGAAGAGCGAGCGGGCCTTGCGGGGACGCATCGGCAACCGGTGCCGCCACCACAGCACGTCGCCGAGCAGCCCGCCGAGGCGGCTCTGCTGCAGGCGGGTGTGCGGCGTGATCAGGGCGTAGCGCGCATGCGGCAGGGGCTGTGCCGACACGTCCACCACGTCATCGGTGACGATGCCGGCCAGCTCCTCGTCGACCCGACGGGACAGCGGGACCATGGTGCGCCCTGCCGGCACGGCGAGGTGCGGCGTGCCGAGGAGCACCACGTCGGAGACCAGCTCGTGCCATGCGTCGGGCGTCTGGTGGCGCAGTGCGCAGGCCGCGCGCAGCACCAGTCCCCCGCGACCGTGCCCGACCAGCGCGATCCGGCGTACCGGCACCGGCCAGCCGTCGACCAGGGCCTGGAGCGTGGTCGCGATCTCGACGGCCGTGCCCTCGCCCGGGGACACCCGCACGTTCACGGGCGTCCAGTCGAGCAGCGCGGCAAGGCGGCTGGCGTAGGTGCCACCCACCTGGTCGAGGTGCCGCAGCCAGGCCGATTCGTCCTCGTCGGTGTCGGGCACCAGCACCACGATGCGGTCGGTGGCGTGCGGGAAGGCCGACTCGAGGGCGGCGGGCTCGGCGGCCACATCGGCGCCGGCAGCGCGCAGCGCGACCGGCGCCAGGTCGGGGTCGGGCCGGGTGCGGACCAGCGGCGCGGCCAGTGCCAACGGCGAGCTCCGCAGGCCCAGGCGCCACAGGAGGCGCCACGGCGCGGTGACGACCGACGAAGTGCTCACCGGGACAGTGTCCGGGGTGCCGGTGGCCGGGACAACCATCCACGCCGTGATGAGACGCGCGATCCGCCCACCCGAGGGCTACCCCTCGTCCTCGACGTGTTCATGTGAACAGGCAGTTCGCGTGTCGGGGTGAGACGGTGACCGCGCACCGTGCCCCTCGCCGGTCGAACTGCCTGCACAAGTGAACTCCAGCGCTGGCCGGACAATGCGCAACGCGCCCCGGTCAGCACAGCTGCTGTCCGGGACGCGTCGTCGACGGTGTTGCCCAAGCGGCTGCCCGGGCGGTTGCTCAGGCCTCTTCGGTGGTCTCCGCGTCGGCGTCCGCTGCGTCCGCGGACGCCTCTTCGGACGTCTCGGGCTCGCCGATGGTGCCGTCGGGGCGGAGGTTCTTCAGCTCGACCACGTTGCCGGAGGCGTCCTTGACGACCGCCGACTCGACGATCGTGGCCAGCGCCTTGCCGCGCAGGATCTCCTGGACGAGGTCCGGGATGTGGTTGTGCTCGAACATGTGGTTCGCGAACTCCTGCGGGTCCTGGCCGGACTGCTGCGCGCGACGGATCAGGTGCTCGGAGAGCTCCTGCTGGTCGACACCGAGCTCCTCCTTCTTCGCCACCTCGTCGAGGATGAACTGCGCGGTCACCGCGTCGCGGACCCGGCGGTCGAGGTCGGCCTCGAACTCCTCGACGGTCTGCTTCTCGTCCTCGAGGTACTTCTCCATCGTCAGGCCTGCGTAGACCAGCTGCTGCTCGACGTTCTGGCGACGGGCGTTGAGCTCCTCGGTGACCAGGGTCTCGGGAAGCGGGATCGAGACCTGCTCGAGCAGCTTCTCCAGGACGGCGTCACGGGCCTCGGCGGCCTGCTCGAGGCGCTTGCCGCGGGTCAGGCGCTCACGCACGTCGGCGTTGAACTCGTCGACGGTGTCGAACTCGGAGGCCAGCTGGGCGAACTCGTCGTCGACCTCGGGCAGCTCCTGCTCCTGCACCTGGCCGACCGTCACCTCGACCTCGACGGGCTCGCCGACCAGGTCGCCACCGACCAGCTCGGAGCTGAAGTTCTTCGTCTCGCCGGCGGCCATGCCGACCAGCGCCTCGTCGAGTCCGTCGAGCATGCCGCCGCGACCGACCTGGTAGGACATGCCGGCGACCTCGGCGCCCTCGAGCACCTCGCCGTCCTTGGTGGCCTTGAGGTCGAGGGTCACGAAGTCGCCGTCGGCGGCCACGCGCTCGACGGTCTTCAGGGTGCCGAAGCGCTCACGAAGGGCCTGCACCTGCTCCTCGACGTCGGCGTCGCTCACGGCGACGTCCTCGACCTGGGCCTCGACGCCGTCGTAGGCCGGCACCTCGATTTCGGGCTTGACGTCGACCTCGGCGGTGAACTCGAGGGTCTCGTTGTCCTCGAGCTTGGTCACCTCGATCTCGGGCTGGGCCAGCGGCTCGAGGTTGTTCTCCTGGAGGGCCTCGATGTACTTCTTGGGAAGCATCTCGTTGATCGCCTCGTCGAGGACGGCGCCACGGCCGACCTGACGGTCGATGACCGCTGCCGGGACCTTGCCACGGCGGAAGCCGGGGACGTTGATCTGCTGGGCGATCTTCTTGTACGCCGCGTCGAGGCTCGGCTTGAGCTCCTCGAAGGGCACCTCGACGGTCAGCTTGGCCCGGGTCGGGCTCAAGGTCTCGACGGCGCTCTTCACAGGTTTCTCCTCATGGGTCAGGGAATGGTGCGGGTGCAGGGGATGTGCTGTCGGGGCGACAGGACTCGAACCTGCGATCTCCTGCTCCCAAAGCAGGCGCGCTAGCCACTACGCTACGCCCCGCCAAGTAGCCGTCAGAGCGAGCCTGAGCGGCACTTGGAGCGGATGACGGGAATCGAACCCGCGTAATCAGTTTGGAAGACTGAGGCTCTACCATTGAGCTACATCCGCGCGCACATTTGTGCGGTGTCATGGTGCCACATGCGCGGGGGTCGCTCCCAATCAGGTTCACCCGGCTGCGGGCAGCCGAGCAGTCAGCGGCGGTGCAGCAACAGGAGCGCCCGGTCGTCGTTGCGCGAGCCGAGCGCGTCGATCAGTCTCCGTGCGGCGTTGTCGAACCCGCTGCGCAGCAACCGCTCGCCCTGTCCCTGGAGCTTGTCGATGCCGAGGCTGATGTCACGGGTCGGCGTCTCGACCAGACCGTCGGTGTAGAGCAGCACGGCGTCACCCGAGCGCATCCGGCCCCGCACCACCGTGAACTCGGCGTCGTCCATGAGTCCGAGGATCGGGCCCTCCGACTCGTGCACGATCCACTTGCCCGACCCGGCCAGCAGCTGGATCGCGGGTGGGTGCCCCGCCGTACGCACGGCGAAGTCACCGGTGTCGAGGTCGATGGTGAGGTGTACGGCGGTCGCGAAGCCCTCGTCCCAGTTCTGCCGCATCAGGTAGTCGTTGGCGGCCGGCAGGAACTCCTCCGCGGTGAGCGCCACCAGCAGCCCGCCGAACGCCCCCGAGAGCAGCAGGGCACGGGTGCCGGCGTCCTCGCCCTTGCCCGACACGTCGACCACCACGAAGTCGAGGCGGCTGTCGTTGCCCTTGCGTGAGGCGACCACGAAGTCGCCGGCGAACGGCGTACCGCCGGCCGAGCGCAGCGCCGACTCGGCGTACCAGTTGGCCGGGAGGTCGGGCAGCGTGCCCTGGCTGAGGATGCGGTCGCGCAGGTCGACCAGCATCGACTCCCCCTGCATTCCGGCGACGCCGAGGCGCGAGCGCCGGAACGACGAGAGGAGCGTGATGAAGCCCAGCAGGAACAGCACCACCACCCCGATCACCAGTCGAGGTGTGAGCGGCGACTGCTTGGTGACCGCGAACGCCAGCACGGCAAGCACGAAGACCAGGAACCACGGCAGGTCTCGCGGGCTCAGGAACAACCCGCCCAGGAACATCGGCAGCACGACGAGGGTGAGCGGCCAGACGCCAGGCGCGACCGCGAAGAGGGCGGCGCACACCGCGGTGAGGACGATCAGTGACATCAGGGTGAGGTTGTCGGTGGCGACCATCCTGCGCCGCCACGTGGTCCACCGTCGCCTCGCTCGCCTGCTCAGGGGTTGACCGGACCGGGCCACGTCAACCCCTCTCTGGAGACGAACACCGGAAATTCCAGCCCTTACCCTAGGCCAGCGCGCGAGCGGAAGCGCGGCTGACAGCGTGGACACCAGAACGAGTTTCGGCCGACCAGCGGCTCCGTCCTGATCGCCGCACCACACACGTGGCATGCGCGACCAGTACGACGGTAGACGTAGACCTCGCCTCCGTGGTCGTCTTTCCGCGGATCTCTTCCCATCGCCTCGGGGGTGTGCTCCGGGCGCACCGTGTCGATCCGGCCAACCCGGACGCCGTACGACATCAGCTCGACGAGGTCGTCCCAGATCGCCTGGAACTGGCTGCGCCGCAGGCTCCGGCCCGGCCGCAGCGGGTGCATCCGGTGCCGGAAGAGCACCTCGGCGCGGTAGACGTTGCCGACGCCCGCGATCACTGCCTGGTCCATCAGCAGGTCGCCGATCGGGCGGTGGCTGGCCGAGATGCGGCGCCAGGCCCGCTCGGGGTCGGCGTCGGCGCGGAGCGGGTCCGGTCCGAGCCTGGCCAGGATCGCGTCGCGTCCCGCCACTCCGGTCAGGTCGCACTGGGTGGCGCCACGGAGGTCGGCGTACGCCGGCCGCTCGCCGCCGGCGAACAGGCGGAGCCGCACCTGGCCCTGCGGGTGCGGGATCTCCTCGACCCCGGCCGCGACGTCGAACTTGCCGATCAGGCCGAGGTGGACGTGGACGAACCGCTCCCCCTCGAACTCCACGAAGAGGTGCTTGCCGGCAGAGTCGGCACCGACCAGCAGGCTGCCGTCGACGACGGCCGCGTCGGCGGCCGAACGGCCGGTGGGACTCTGCACACGCACGGTTCGGCCGGCGAACGCGTCACCGAGCTCGTTCGCCAGACGGCGGAGGGTGTGTCCCTCAGGCATCCGCGGGCCCGCGCAGGGCGGACTCCGGCAGGGGCGGCAGCTCGCCGTCGATCTCGTACGTCGACAGCTGGCCGATGCGACGCACGTGGCGCTCCTCGTCGGTGAACGGCGTGGCCAGGAAGACCTCGACGAACCGGGTCATCTCCTCGACGGTGTGCATGCGACCGCCCACCGAGATGACGTTGGCGTCGTTGTGCTCGCGGGCCAGCACGGCGGTCTCCTCGGACCACACGAGGGCCGAGCGGACACCCTTGACCTTGTTGGCCGCGATCTGCTCGCCGTTGCCCGAGCCGCCGATCACCACACCGAGGCTGTCCTGGCCCTCGGCACGCTCGGCGGCGACACCCTCGGCCGCCCGCAGGCAGAAGACCGGGTAGTCGTCGAGGGCGTCGTAGACGAACGGGCCGTGGTCGACGACCTCGTGGCCGGCCTCGACGAGCCAGTTGAGCAGGTGGTCCTTGAGTTCCAGTCCGGCATGGTCGGATCCGAGGTGAACGCGCATGCGGCGGATTCTGTCAGACGAGCATTCGCAGGAATCCGGCGACCTGACGGGTCAACGGCTCGGCCGCGTCGAACGCGTCGGGGTGGCGCCAGAAGCCGTGTACCATGCCCAGCTGCCGGCTCGCCACGACCTGGACGCCGGACTCGGCGAGCAGGTGCGCCAGGTGCTCGCCCTCGTCGCGCAGCGGGTCGTGCTCGGCCGTGACGACGAGCGTCGGCGGCAGGGTGTCGAGGTTCTTCGCCAGCAACGGCGCAAAGTCGGGGTCGGTGTGGTCGGCGGGCGTGGCGGCGTACTGCTCCCAGTACCACTGCGCCTCGGCCCGGTCGAAGCCCTCGGCCGCGGTCTCGTAGGACTCGAAGCCGCCGGTCGGGTCGAGGAACGGGTAGATCAGCGCCACGCCCGCGAAGCGTCCCGGGTGGCGCAGCGCGGCGACCAGCGCGAGGTTCGCCCCCGCACTGTCACCGTGCACGAAGACGGGGATCCTGTCCCGCCGTTGCGCGTCGTCGTACGTCAACCAGCTCTGGCCGGCCAGCGGGAAGTTCTCTTCCAGCCAGGCGAGCACCGTGTCGACGTCGTCGGGCGCTGCGGGGAACCGGTGCTCGGGTGGCCGGCGGTAGTCGACGCTGAGCACTGCGAGGCCACTGCGGTTCGCCAGCCGACGGCAGGCGGCGTCGTGGACGTCGACGTCGTTGAAGACGAAGCCGCCGCCGTGCAGGTGCACGACGAGCCCGGCCGTCGACGAGGCCGGTCGGTAGAACCGGCACGGCACTCCCCCGGCGTCGACGTCACGCACCTCCGCCACGTCCTCGCGGGGTTGACGGGCCGCGACCGCGCGCGCCTCGGCACGCGCGGCCGCGATGTCGTACGACGGATCATTGACCGGCTGTACGCCGGCCTGGGCTTCGACGGCGCGCCGCGCCTGGGGATAGAGCACGCCCGGATCGTAGCCAGCCCGACAGCAGGATCAGTGGGTCAGCGGGCCAGCAACGCGTCGAGGCCCACGGCCACGGCGGCAGCGACGCGGAAGTCGACGCGCTGGTCGTGCACCGTGACGGTGTACTTGTCGCGCAGCGATCCCTTGCGCTCACTGGAGAACAGCTGGGCGCCGTTGGGGTCGGTGAAGTCGAAGTGGAACCGCAGGAACGGGATGTCGCTGAACCGGCGGAGCACGGCCACCAGGCCGCTGCGCTCCTGGCCGGTGCCGGCGAACCCGGGCCCCTCGATGTGGAAGGTCGAGCGGAACAGGCTGGCCTTGAAGTCCTTGCGGAAGAAGCCGATCGGCTGCCCCTGCTCGTCGGTCACGTCGTAACCGGCGTTGAGGTCGATCTTCTTGCGGGCCTTGAAGCCGAAGACCGGGCGGGTCTTGGCGGCGTCGCTGAAGAAGGTCACCTGCTCCTTGAAGGCCATCCGCTTCTGCTCGGCGAGGGCGAGAAGCTGTCCTTCGGTTCCGTCGGGGTTGGCGGCGATGATCTCGTAGCGGTTCACCATCATGGTGATCTTCTGCTTGACGAAGAACTGGGGGACGTACATCTCGGCTGTCATGGTCTGGACCTTAACCAGCCGGACAGCACCACAAACCCGGACCCACACCGAACTCACAGGTTCTTCTGAAGAGATCTTGGGTTTTGCGCGGTGAACTCTTCCCATGGCCCCCTCAACCTTCCCGCCGCAACAGCCCACGTCACCTCTCCCGCCGCAGCAGCCCGCACCGACCGCGGGCGCCGGCAAGTCGCGTCGACGTTGGCGACCGGTGGCGGCTGGGCTCGCCGTGGGAGCCACGCTCTCCGCGGCCGTGGCAGTCCCCCTGACCTGGCAGCTGGTGGACGCCTCGAACGACGGCGCCCGCATGGGCGCGAGCGCAGCGCCGGCGAGCGGCACCGACCTGCCGGGCACCGGCGACTCCGACATCTCCGGTGGCGGATCGACCACACTGCCGTACGGCGACCAGGGCCAGGTGCAACCCCAGGACATCGGCCGGTCGACAGCCGAGGCGGCCACCGACGAGCAGTCGAAGGGCGTGCTGCTGATCGAGAGCACCCTGACCGACGGGTCGGGTGCCGGCACGGGGATGGTGATCGACTCGGACGGTGTGGCCCTGACGAACTACCACGTCGTCGACGGCGCCACCGACCTCAAGGCGACCGTCGCGGCCACCGGTGAGACCTACCCGGTGACGGTGATCGGGCACGACGAGTCGGCCGACGTGGCGCTGATCCGGCTCGAGGGCGCCAGCGGTCTCGACACGGTCGCCACCGATGACGACGACGTGGCGACCAGTGACGCCGTGACCGCGGTCGGCAACGCGCAGGGCCAGGGTTACCTGACCGCCCTGGGCGGCACGGTCACCGCGACCGGGCAGCAGATCACCGCCGGCGGCACCGGGTCCTCCGAGCAGCTCACCGGCCTCGTCGAGACCGACGCCCCCGTGGTCGGCGGCTACAGCGGCGGCCCGATGTACGACGCCGAGGGCGAGGTCGTGGGGATCACCACGGCGGCGGCCTCCAACGGCACCCGCAGCTATGCGATCCCGATCGACACCGCCCTGGCGGTGGCCCAGAAGATCGAGAGCGGCGACGAGTCCGGGACCGTGCAGATCGGCCCGAACGCGTTCCTCGGCATCTCGATCGCCGCCACCACCGGAGCTGCGAACGGCGGCACGGGCAGCGGCGCGACAGTCGCGGGCGTCGAGGACGACGGCCCCGCCGCGGGAGCCGGGATCGTCGCAGGAGACACCATCACCGCGGTCGGCGACGCCACGGTCGGCTCGGCCGAAGACCTGCTGGCCGCGGTCGCCGACCACGAGCCCGGCGACAGCGTGCAGATCGCCTGGACCGACGCCTCCGGCGCCACCCACCAGCAGACGGTCACCCTCGCGGAGAGCCCGCTCGCCTGAGCCTGACCCGGGCCACGCCCTGCGGGCCCTAACCTTGCGGCATGACGCGAGTGCAGGCCCCAGCGGCCGTCGGCTGGACCGTCCTGACCCTGGTCTTCGTCGACGAGCTGCTGGCCATGGCGGCCGCGGGGGTCTGGGGTGCCCACGCCGGTGGAGTCCCCCTGGCCGTCGTCATGCCGGTCGTCGTGGTCGCCGTGTGGTGGGCGTTCGCCTCACCCAAGGCGCCGTACGGCGGGCCGGTCGTCCGACCGGTCACCAAGGTGCTGGTCTTCGGACTCGCCACCGCCGGCCTGGCGCAGGCCGGTCACCACGAGTGGGCGCTGGCCTTCCTCGCGTTCTCCGTGATGGTCAACGCCGCCGCACAACTGCCCGAGGTGCGGGGCCTCACCGAGTCAGCCGACCTGGCCGGCTGAGCAGGCTCAGCCGAACAGGGTCACTCGGCGAGCCGGGCCAGCTCCTCGTCGACGATCGCGGTGTCGAGCTTCACGAAGACGGGGGTCGGCTTGGCGACCGGCGTACCGACCTTGATCGGTGCCCGCTCCCAGGCCCGCACCCCGGTGTAGTCGCCGGTGATGATCGGGTAGCCGGCACCGCCGTCGAGGTCGTCGGCCTCGACCACGTGCGGCATCGGCTGCACGTCGCCGGCGCCACCGAAGACCTCGTCGACCGCGTTGGCGGAGAACGGCAGGAACGGCGACAGCACGAGATTGAGGTCGGCCACGCACTGGGCGACCACGTGGAGCACGGTGCCGAGCCGCTCGCGCTGGTCGTCGCCCTTGAGGGTCCACGGCGCGGTGTCGGTGACGTACTTGTTCACCTCGGCGACAGCCCGCATCGCCTCGCTGATCGCCTGCTTCTGGCGGTGGGCGCCGAGCAGCTCGCCGACGCTGCCGAAGGCGGCCTCGACGGTGGCCAGGATCGTGGTGTCCTCGTCGGTGAGCTCACCGGCGGCCGGGATCTCGCCGAAGTTCTTGGCGATCAGGGTGGCCGTGCGGTTGACCAGGTTGCCCCAGCCCGCGACGAGCTCGTCGTTCGTGCGGCGCACGAACTCGGCCCAGGTGAAGTCGGAGTCCTGGTTCTCCGGGCCGGCCGCGGCCACGAAGTAGCGGAACGCGTCGGGCTGGTAGCGGCTGAGCAGGTCGCGGACGTAGATCACGACGCGCTTGGAGGAGGAGAACTTCTTGCCCTCCATGGTGAGGAACTCGCTGGAGACCACCTCGGTCGGCAGGTTCAGCTCGCCGTACTCGCGCGGCTTGCCGCCCTTGTCGCCCTTGCCGGAGTAGGCCAGCAGCTCGGCCGGCCAGATCTGGCTGTGGAAGGTGATGTTGTCCTTGCCCATGAAGTAGTAGGACAGCGCCTCGGGGTCGTTCCACCAGGCGCGCCAGGCGTCGGCGTCGCCGGAGCGACGGGCCCACTCGATGCTCGCCGAGAGGTAGCCGATCACCGCGTCGAACCAGACGTAGAGCTTCTTGGTCGGGTTGTCCTGCCAGCCCTCGAGCGGGACCGCGATGCCCCAGTCGATGTCGCGGGTCATCGCCCGCGGCTTGATCTCCTTGAGGATGTTCTGGCTGAACCGGATCACGTTGGGGCGCCAGGTGCCCGATGCCTCACGCTCGTCGAGCCAGCCGGTCAGCGCCTCGGCCAGCGCGGGCAGGTCGAGGAAGAAGTGCTGGGTCTCGATGAACTCCGGCGTCTCGCCGTTGATCTTCGACTTCGGGTTGATCAGCTCGTGCGGGTCGAGCTGGTTGCCGCAGTTGTCGCACTGGTCGCCGCGCGCGCCGTCGGCGCCACAGATCGGGCAGGTGCCCTCGATGTAGCGGTCGGGCAGGGTGCGCCCGGTCGACGGCGAGATGGCGCCGTACGTCGTCTGCTCGACGAAGTAGCCGTTCTCGTAGACGCCCAGGAACATCTCCTGCACGACGGCGTGGTGGTTGCGCGCCGTCGTACGCGTGTAGAGGTCGTAGGAGATGCCGAGCGCGGTGAGGTCCTCGGCGATCAGCCGGTGATTGTGGTCGGCGAGCTCCTGAGGGGGTACGCCGGCCTCGTCGGCGGCGATCAGGATCGGCGTGCCGTGCTCGTCGGTGCCGGAGACCATGAGCACGTCGTGGCCGGCCATCCGCATGTAGCGACTGAAGACGTCGGAGGGCACGCCGAAACCGGCCACGTGGCCGATGTGGCGCGGGCCGTTTGCGTACGGCCAGGCGACGGCGGACAGGACTTTGCTCATGGGGGTGATCCTAGATGGGTCATCTGGGTCGGGCGGTCGGGGCCGGTCACACCGGTTTCCCAACGATGGATCACTACCGGTGGCGCAGCCTGTGCACCAGCACACCGAGACCGACCGCAGCCACGCCGGCCGCGATCACTCCGGGGCGGGACTTCAGTCGTCGGTAGTCCTCGTCGATCGTGGGCCAGAGCGTCTGCGCGGTCAGGGCCTGGGCCAGCTCCGGGGTGGCGGTCAGGTCGTCGACCGGGACCGGCTCGCCGAACGCGATCTGCACTCGGCGCGGCAGCGGCCAGCGTCGCTTCTCGGTGCCGGTGATCGCCGTCGGGATGATCGGTGCGCCGGCCTCGATGGCGATCCTTGCGGCCCCGCGTCGTGGCGTGCCCAGGGACAGCGGGTCACTGACCCGGGTGCCCTCGGGGAAGAGCGCCAGCACGTCGCCGCGCTCGAGGATCGCCTTGGCGGTCTCGATGGCCTCGGCGTCGGACTCGCCGCGCTTGACCGGGAAGCCGCCGAGCAGCAACAGGAGCCGGCCCCTGCGGCCGCGGAACAGCTCGGACTTGCCCATGAAGAAGATCCGGCGCCTGGTCACGGCGGAGATGAAGAAGGCGTCCCAGAAGCTCTTGTGGTTGGGCGCGATCACGGCCGGCCCGTGCTCCGGGATGTTCTCCCTGCCGGTCGCGCGCATCATGAAGAGCAGCCGCAGGACGGGCATCATCAGCACCTTCACCAGCAGCCAGGCGACCTTGCTGGTGCCGCGTCGGGCGATCTCGTGGGCTTCCTCATGGCTCAGGTCAGGCATGCCGACATGCTGTCACGCCGCCTTCCCGCGGGCGCTACGGTCGTGGTCATGTCCACGCTGATCGCCGAAGACCTGCTCCTGCTCCTGCTCGACGACGACTCCGGGAAGCTCGACGCCACCTACCTCACCCCGCTGCTCGGCGGTGCGGTGCTGATCGAGCTGGCCATGGCCGAGGCCCTCGAGGTCCGCAAGAACGGGACCTGGTCGTCCGCGAAGGTGCACGTGCTGACCGACGCCCGGCAGCCGGCCGACGCGATCCTGGTCGAAGCGCTGCGCACCATCGGCGACAAGGAGCGCACCGCCCAGGACCTCGTGAACCGCCTCGGCAAGGGGCTGAAGGAGACCCTGCTCGAGCGCCTGGTCGCGCGCGGCATCATCGCCCACGAGGAGGACAGGGTGTGGGGCATCTTTCCCCGGGAGCGGTGGCCCGCGATCGACTCCAGCCACGAGGACGCCGTACGCCGGCAGCTGGCTGGGGCCCTGCTCGAGGGCGCGCGGCCCGCGGACCGGACCGCCGCGCTGGTCGCGCTGCTGCACGCCGTGAGCAAGGCACACCGCATCCTCGCTGACAACCACGGCATCGCCGCCAAGCAGATCCGCAGCCGGGCCAAGGAGATCGCCGACGGCGAATGGGCGGCCAAGGCCGTGCGCGACGCGGTGGCCTCGGCGCAGGCCGCGATGACCGCAGCCACCACGGCCGCCACGACAGCCGCAGTCGTCTCCTCCTGACGGCCTCGGTCGACGCCGTCAGCTGTAGTAGCGGAGCCGGCGCTCGGCTCGCGTGCGGATGTCCGGCAGCAGCCGGTAGAGGCGTGCCCCCGGGCAGGCCGTGTCGTTGGTGTCGCGGTGACCGTCGATCCGGTACAGCGCAACCCGCCTGCCGGCCGGATACTTGTCGCTCCCCTTGGAGTACATCCAGGTGCGGCCCGTTGCGTGCTGGCCGTCCAGGTCGAGCTTCCAGGCCGCGAGACGGACGATCGCGGTGACGGCGTACGTCGTCGGGTTCCTGGACTCGTAGTTGCCGATCACCGCGATGCCGACACTGTTGTGGTTGAAGCCGAGGGTGTGCGCCCCGCGGACTCGCTTGCGGGCCCCACCCGACCGGCCGATCCAGCTCCTGCCGAAGCGGTCGACCAGGAAGTTGTAGCCGATGTCGAACCAGCCGAGCGTCTGCGTGTGGTAGCGGTACATGCCGCGCAGGATGGCGGGGACGTCGGCACGCGAGTAGTCGTTGGCCGAGGCCGTGTGGTGCACGTGCACCTGCTTGATGATGTTGGTGTAGACCGGCGAACCGTTCAGGTAGTCGGGGTTGGGCTTCCACACCGACCGGCCGTAGAGCGGCGGCCGGGGGGCCTTGGTCGGGCGGGCAGCCGCCGACGTCGTGCCTGCCGACCTCGTCCGGGCCACGGTCGTCGCCGTCGCCGCACCCGAACCCTGCGTCGCGGACGCGGCCGGGGTCGCGGTGGCGTCCGCGGCCAGCACACCCGGGTCGATCAGCACGAGGTCGAGGCCGGTCGTCGCTGTCGTGCGCACCTGGACGCCGTCGGACCTGCCGACCCAGAGCAGCTCGGTGCCGCGCCTCGTGGCCTGCCGTGACTCGGCGTCACCGGCCGTCGGCCCGTCGGTCAGCGCCTCGAGGTGCGTCCACTCCGACCAGCCGCGCGCGTTGCGGAAGCGCACGTCCACCTCGGGCCGGCCGCTGGCCCAGGTGACCGCGACCATCTTGTAGGCGTCGGTGGTCAGACGCTGCGTCAGGTGCCGCCCACGCGCATCGGCGACCAGTCCGCGACCTCGCGCCAGCGGCACCGTCGCGGCGCGCACGACACTGCCCTTGTCCTTCACCAGGGGGACGTCGGGAGCGGCGCTGCTCGTGGTGCGCGCGGCGTGGTCGTCGGTGTCGTCGCCCGACCACAGCAGGGCGACCAGGCCGGTGCCCACGAGGGCGGTGACGACGGCCACGCACAGGGCAACGCGAACGGGCGGGCGGACATGGTCTTTCCGAGTAACAGACATGACCTGATCCATCATGCGTCACATCCGTCACAAATTCGACCCGGCGCGAGCCGTCGACGTGTCGTCGTACCGCCCGCCCGGGTCGCCGTACGGGCGACTCAGCTGAAGTCGAGGTCTCCGGTGCGGGTGCGCTTGAGCTCGAAGAAGTACGGGTACGCCGCCAGCCCGACCGCCGCGTCCCAGAGCTTCCCGGCCTCTTCGCCGCGGGGCACCTTGGTGATCACCGGGCCGAAGAACGCGGAGCCCTCGATCGAGATCACGGGCGTGCCGACGTCCTCGCCGACCTGGTCCATCCCGGCGTGGTGCGACTTCTTCAGCGCCTCGTCGTAGTCGGTGGAGTCCATCGCGTCGGCCAGCTCAAGTGGCAGGTTCGCCTCGCCCAGCGCCTTCTCGACCAGGTCGCGGTCAATCGGCTTCTTCTCCAGGTGGATCTGGTTGCCCATCGCCGTGTAGAGCGGCAGCAGCACCTCGTTGCCGTGCGCCTGCTCGGCGGCGATCGCGACCCGCACCGGGCCCCAGGCCGGCTCGAGGAGCTTGCGGTAGTCGGCGGAGATGTCCTTGTCCTGGTTGAGGTAGGCGAGGCTCATCACGTGCCACTCGACCTCGATGTCACGCACCTCCGCGACCTCGAGGACCCACCGGGAGGTGAGCCAGGCGAAGGGGCACAGCGGGTCGAACCAGAAGTCAGCTTTCGTCATACAACGATCAACCGGCCGGGTCCGGCGATTGTTCCCGGCCTCACAGGACTTGCTCCCCGGGAGGTCGGTAACAATTGGATCGCGTTGTGACGTGGGTGACATGATGCGCAGCATGCCTGGAACCAACCTCACCCGCGAGGAAGCGCAGATCCGCGCCGCCCTCCTCAGTGTCGAGTCCTACACCGTGGACCTCGACGTGACCACGTCCGAGACCACCTTCGCCTCGACGACGACCGTGCGCTTCACGTGCACCGAGCCCGGCGCGACCACGTTCGCCGACCTGGTCGACGCGACGATCCACTCGATCACGCTGAACGGCGAGACCGTCGACCCCGCGACGGCGTACGCCGACAGCCGAATCACGCTCACCGGCCTGGCCGCCGAGAACGAGCTCGTCGTGACCGCCGACTGCACGTACTCCCACTCGGGTGAGGGTCTGCACCGCTTCGTGGACCCGGTCGACGACCGGGTCTACCTCTACTCGCAGTTCGAGGTGCCCGACGCCCGTCGCGTGTTCACCACCTTCGAGCAGCCCGACCTCAAGTCCGTCTTCACGTTCAACGTGACCGCGCCGTCGCACTGGAAGGTCGTCTCCAACGCGCCGACCCCGTCTCCCTCCGACCTGGGCAACGGCAACTCGGTGTGGAACTTCCCCGAGACCAAGAAGATGTCGACCTACATCACCGCGGTCGTGGCCGGCGAGTACCACGAGGTCCTCGACACCTACGAGGGCAAGTTCGGCACGATCCCGCTGGGCCACTACTGCCGCCAGTCGCTGGTGGAGTTCCTCGACCGCGACGAGCTGGTGAAGGTGACCAGCCAGAGCTTCGAGTTCTTCGAGGAGCAGTTCGACTTCCCCTACCCGTTCGAGAAGTACGACCAGCTCTACGTCCCCGAATACAACATGGGCGCCATGGAGAACGCCGGCTGCGTGACGCTGCGCGACGAGTACCTCCCCCGCTCCCGGCAGCCGCGCTCGTTCTACGAGTTCCGCACCTCGGTGATCACCCACGAGATGGCGCACATGTGGTTCGGCGACCTGGTCACCATGAAGTGGTGGGACGACCTCTGGCTCAACGAGTCGTTCGCCGAGTGGGCCTGCTACTGGTGCGAGGCCGAGGCCACCGACTTCACCGACGCCTGGACCGGCTTCGCCAACGCGCGCAAGCAGACCGGCTACCGCCAGGACCAGATGCCGTCGACGCACCCGATCGCGGCCGACAACTACGACCTCGAGGCGGTGGAGGTCAACTTCGACATGATCACCTACGCCAAGGGCGCCTCCGTGCTCAAGCAGCTGGTCGCGTGGGTGGGCCTCGACCCCTTCCTCGCCGGCCTGCGCCAGTACTTCAAGGACCACGCCTACGGGAACTCCGAGTTCACCGACCTGCTCAGCGCCCTCGAGAAGGCGTCGGGCCGTGAGCTCGACAGCTGGGCCAAGGAGTGGCTGCAGACCGCCGGCGTGAACACGCTCGCCCCGGTCTTCGAGCTCGACGCCGAGGGCAACTACTCGTCGCTCTCCGTCGCCCAGACCGCCCACCCCGACTGGCCGACCCTGCGTCGCCACCGTCTCGGCATCGGGTTCTACAACCGGGTCGACGGCAAGCTGGTCCGCGACACCTATCTCGAGGTCGACGTCGAGGGCGAGTCCACCGACATCACCGAGGCCGTCGGCCTGGCGCAGCCCGACCTGCTGCTGCTCAACGACAACGACCTGGCCTACGCCAAGATCCGGCTCGACGAGCGGTCCCTGGCGACGGTCATCGACGGGCTCTCCTCGCTCGAGGACTCCCTGGCCCGGGCGCTGTGCTGGGGCTCGACGTGGGACATGACTCGCGACGCCGAGATGGCGGCCACCGACTTCGTGAAGCTGGTGCTGGCCAACATCGGCACCGAGACCGACTCGTGGGGCGTCAGCCGCATCCCGACGTACGCCGCCCAGGCGGTGCACAGCCTCTCCGCGCCGGCGAACCGTGCCGCACTCTCCGACCAGTGGGAGACCGGGCTGCGCGAGCTGCTCGGCTCGGCCGAGCCGGGCAGCGACCACCAGCTGACCTTCGCCCGCAGCTTCGCGGCGACGGCGCACACCGACGCAGCACTGGCCGACCTCGAGGCCCTGCTCGACGGCTCACTGGTGCTCGAGGGCCTCGCCGTCGACCAGGACCTGCGCTGGGCGCTGCTGACCGCGCTGGCCAGCGCCGGTCGCGCCGACGACGCCCGCATCGACGCCGAGCTGGAGAACGACAACACCATCTCCGGCAAGGAGCACGCGGCCGCCGCCCGTGCCGCGCGCCCGGACGCCGACGCCAAGGCCGCCGCGTTCCAGGCCGCCATGCTCGACGCGTCGACGCCCAACGAGACCGCGCGCAGCATCACGTTCTCGTTCCACCAGCCGGGCCAGGAGGAGGTGCTGGCGCCGTACGTCGCGAAGTACCTGGAGGCCGCCGACTCGGCATGGAGCACCCTCGGCGCGCACAAGGCGTCGGTGGCCATGGAATACATGTTCCCGCGGGTGCTGGCCTCGGCCGAGCTGCTCGAGACCGTGGATGCCTGGCTCGCGTCGACCCAGGCCAACCCGGGCGCCAAGCGCTACGTGCTCGAGGGCCGGGCCGACGTCGCGCGCTACCTGGCCGCCCAGGAGCGCGACGCGCAGTAGCCCGTCGGGCCAACCACGAAATACAGTTGCTCCCCACGGAAAGTCTTCCGTGGGGAGCAACTGTTTCCCCGGTGCACCGGGGAAAACGACAGCGGTGAACCAGCCTGCCGGGCGTCGGCCGGGCGTCAGTCAGGCGTTGGTCTGGTGCAGGGTCTTCGGGCCGTGGGCGTGCTCGGCGATCTGCGTGATGCCCTGGCGCACGCCGTCGGCGAGGTTGCCCTCGGCGAAGTGCGACTGCATCGCGGTCACGACGTGCGCGATCTCGGCGTCGGTCACCTTGCGGCGTACGGCGGCACCCGTGACGATCTCGAGGATCCGCGAGCCCGGGTCGACCAGGATCAGGATGCTCTTGGTCGGTGCGACCAGGGTGTTGTGCAGGCGCGTCGCGAACGGCCGGGGCTCACCCTCGACCGGGCCGACGAACACCGAGAACTCGAAGCGGCACAGCTGCTCCGCCTTGCGGATCGTGGTGTCGATCGCGAGCCGCTCGGCGTTGCTGAAGTAGTCACCACTTGCCACTTGCGCCACCCGCCTGCGAAGCCTCGGTGTCGGGAGCGGCGAGCTCGTCGTTGCTCTTGCGCGGGCCGCCGAACCACTCGGGGTCGGGGCCGTGGGCGCCGCCGGAGAGCTTCTCGCCGCGGGCCAGGGCCGGCAGGTAGACGGCCAGGGCGATCAGGAGGAACAGGAGGATCGGGACACCCGCGAGCAGGGCGAGAGCGTGCACCGGGTCGACGTCGGCCGGGTTGCTCCAGCCGTCGGGCACGCTGGCTCCGGCCGGCGAAGCGAGAATCACCCCTCCACCGACGATGCCGAGCATCGCCGTGGCTGTCGCGAACCGTGCAGCGCGTCGCATCGCGCGAAATTCAGTCGAGGTGTTCACACCCAGCATGATATCGGCTCCTGACTTTGCCTCGCGCCATGGTGCCCGTAGCCTCCGTCACATGCCAGCACTCGACCAGTACGACCAGTGCGGACAGGACGGAGCAGTCTCCTGCCGCGTGGTCTGGAAAATGACCGGAAACGAGACCGCGGCCGACCTCGCCGAGTGGCTGATCGGCAAGCCCCTGGCGATCGCCGGGCTCATCCTGATCGCGCTCGTCGCGAGGTGGCTGCTCCACCGACTGATCGACCGGGTCGTGCGCCAGACCGAGGACGGATCGGTCACCGGGCGGGTCAGCAACATGACGTTCGGCGGCCGTTCCGTCGGCTCACGCTTCGGCATCAGTCCCACCGACGCCGCCACCCGCAGGATGGCTCGGGCGCGCACCATGGGCTCGCTGCTCAAGAGCATCGTCACCGGCGTGATCTTCACGATCGTGCTGATCATGACGATCTCGGAGCTCGGCTACGACGTGGCTCCACTGATCGCCAGCGCCGGAATCCTCGGTGTCGCGCTCGGCTTCGGCGCCCAGGCGCTGGTGCGCGACTTCCTCAGCGGCATCTTCATGATCTTCGAGGACCAGTACGGCGTGGGCGACTCGATCGATGTCGGCGAGGCCACCGGCACGGTCGAGGCGGTGGGCCTGCGGGTCACCCGTCTGCGCGACGTGAACGGCACCGTCTGGTACGTCCGCAACGGCGAGATCCTGCGAGTCGGCAACATGAGCCAGAACTGGGCCCGCACCGTGCTCGACGTGGCCGTGGCCTACCACGAGGACATCTCTCGCGTACGCCGCGTGCTCGCCGACGTCGCCCACGACCTGTGGCAGGACGACGAGTTCCGCGGTGTCGTCATCGAGGAGCCGGAGATCTGGGGCGTGCAGGAGGTCGGCGCCAACGGCGTGCTGATCCGGGTCGCCCTGAAGACCGCGCCTCAGGAGCAGTGGGCGGTCGGTCGCGAGCTGCGCCAGCGGATCAAGGCGCGCTTCGACTTCGAGGGCATCGAGGTGCCCTATCCCGAGTGGGTCGTGCGGGACCCCGCCCACCAGGGCAGTGCCGTGGCACCGACGGGCTCCACGGCACCCACCCCGGAGGCGGACGGCTCGTCAGCCGAGTGACGCGCTCAGCGTGATCGTCGTACCCGTGAGGGCCTGACTGACCGGGCAGTTCGCCTTCGCGTCCTCGGCGGCCGCGACGAACGCTGCCTCGTCGATGCCCTCGACCGCGCCGACCACCGTCAGGTGGATGCCGGTGATGCCGGTGCCCGGGGTGAACTCGACGTCGGCCTTGGTGTCGAGCGTCGTCGCGGGGGTGCCGGCCTTGGCCAGGCCGTTGGAGAAGGCCATGGAGAAGCAGGCCGAGTGTGCGGCGGCGATCAGCTCCTCGGGGCTCGTCTTGCCGCCCGGCTCCTCGGCGCGGGCCGGCCAGGACACGTCGTAGGTGCCGAGTCCGCTGGAGTCGAGGGTGACCTTGCCGGAGCCCTCGAACAGGGTGCCTTCCCAGCGAGTGCTGGCGGTGCGGGTCGTTGCCATGGTGCTCCTCCGTGTGCGGATGGGGTGCCGGTGTCGGCGGGACGCTGCCGAGTCTTCCACGGCGGGGTCGGCCCCGGGTAGGAGTCGGTTCGGGCGTCCCGGCCACAATGGGGGCATGGGCAGCGACGACGTGACGTTCTACGACGAGATCGGTGGCTTCGAGACCTTCCGCCGCATCGTCGGCCGGTTCTACGAGGGCGTCGCCACCGACCCGCTGCTGCGGCCGATGTATCCCGAGGAGGACCTCGGGCCCGCGACCGAACGCTTCACGCTGTTCCTGGTGCAGTATTGGGGTGGCCCCACGACCTACTCCGACAACCGTGGCCACCCTCGTCTTCGCATGCGGCACGCGCCGTTCACGGTGACCCCGGCCGCGGCCGAGCGCTGGCTGGTGCACTTCCGGGCCGGTCTCGACTCCGTCGAGCTGACACCAGAACAGGACAAGCGGTTCTGGGACTACGTGACACACGCAGCCCAGTTCATGGTCAACTCGCTCGAGTGAGCTCGCGCCGCAGCACCTCGCGGTAGGCCTCCGGGGCCGGGGCCGCGGTCTGCGTCTCCTGGTCGAAGGTCACCATCACGACTCGGGCCCGGCTCAACACCCGCTCGCCGTCGAGGATCTCCGACTCGACGACGAACGACGAGTTCCCCACGTGTGAGATCCGGGAGCGGACGTCGTACGCCTCGGGGCGGAAGAGGATCGGGGTCTTGTAGGTGACGTTCATCTGGGCCAGCACCATCGGCACCCGGGTGGTGCCCTCGCTGACGCCCTCCCAGATCTGCATCATGTAGGCGATGCGGGCCTCCTGGAAGTACTCGAAGTACTTCACGTTGTTGACGTGGCCGTAGACGTCGACGTCGGAGAACCGCACCCGCAGCGGGTAGTGCCCACCCTCCACGGCGGGAGCCGGCGTCAGCGGCGCGGTCGGCGGCAGCGGGCTGTCCTCGAGGAACCGGGTCAGGGTCGCGCGCTCGTCGGCCGAGATGCGGCGCGGCCGTTCCTCGGCGAAGACGAACGGGGTGAGCACCGAGGTCGCCTGCAGGTAGACCACGCGGCCCTCGGGAGTCTCGTCGTACACCTCGTAGGCCATCGTGAACGTGGCCGCCCTGATCTCGCTGACCCAGCTCTCGATCTTGACCGGCTCGGCACGGAAGGTGAGCGGGCGGGTGTACTTCACGTCGTGGCTGACCACGACCACGCCCTCGGCCAGGTCGTTGGCGCGACTGTCGGGGGCGTGCGTCAGCAGCATGTCGATGCGCGCCTCCTGGAGGTAGTCGACGTACGTCACGTTGTTGACGTGACCGAGCAGGTCGAGGTCGGCCCAGCGGATGGGGCACTCGTAGACATGGCGCACGCCGTCAGTCTCCCAGAGGGATGCGGGCCCGGCTGATGGGACCTCCTCCCCGGACAGACGTCGGACCGGATTACTCTGGCCGGAGTAGCACGACCCCTTCACCCCTGATCGGAGAAACATGCCCGAGGCAGTCATCGTTTCCGTTGCTCGCTCCCCCATCGGGCGAGCCAACAAGGGCTCGCTCAAGGACTTCCGTCCCGACGATCTCACCGCACTGATCGTCAAGACGGCGCTGGACAAGATCCCTGCTCTCGACCGCAACACGGTCGACGACCTCTACCTCGGCTGCGGTCTCCCCGGTGGCGAGATGGGCAACAACATGGGGCGCATCGTCAACGTGCTCAACGACATGGACCAGGTGCCGGGCGCAACGATCACCCGCTACTGCGCTTCGTCGGTGCAGACCACCCGGATGGCGTTCCACGCGATCAAGGCCGGCGAGGGTGACGTGTTCATCTCGGCCGGCGTCGAGACGGTGTCGCGCTTCAAGAACGGCACCTCCGACCACATCCCGAACACCCGCAACGCGGTCTTCGACGACGCCATCGCGCGCACCGACAAGTACGCCGAGGGCGGCCAGGACTGGCACGACCCGCGCGAGGACGGCCTGCTCCCCGACGCCTACATCGCCATGGGCCAGACCGCGGAGAACGTCGCCCGGCTGCGCGGTCTTGACCGCAAGGAGCTCGACGAGTTCGGCGTCCGCTCGCAGAACCTGGCCGAGAAGGCGATCAACGACGGCTTCTGGGCCCGCGAGATCACCCCGGTCACCACGCCCGACGGCACCGTGGTCTCCACCGACGACGGTCCCCGGGCCGGCGTCACGTACGACGCGATCTCGCAGCTGCAGCCGGTCTTCCGGCCCGACGGCGTGGTCACCGCCGGCAACTGCTGCGCCCTCAACGACGGCGCCGCGGCCGTGGTGATCATGTCCGACACCAAGGCCGCCGAGCTCGGCCTCACCCCGCTGGCGCGCATCGTGTCGACCGGCGTCTCGGGCCTCTCCCCCGAGATCATGGGCCTCGGCCCGGTCGAGGCGACCAAGCGCGCCCTGGCCAACGCCAACATGAGCATCGGCGACATCGACCTCGTCGAGATCAACGAGGCGTTCGCCGCCCAGGTCGTGCCGTCGTACCAGGACCTCGGCATCGACATCGACCGGCTCAACGTCAACGGTGGTGCGATCGCGGTCGGCCACCCGTTCGGCATGACCGGCGCGCGCCTGCAGAACACGATGATCAACTCGCTGGACTGGCACGACAAGTCCACCGGCCTGATCACCATGTGCGTCGGTGGCGGCCAGGGCATGGCGCTGATCCTCGAGCGCGTCTGAGCTCCACACCGCCTGTACGAAGGCCCCCGGGACACTCCCGGGGGCCTTCGTCATTCGCGACATCGCATGTTCGGGGGTCCCGCACGTCTAGACTGCCCGGCATGACGGACAGCATCTCGGACGCTGCCGCCGCGAAGACTCGTTGGCTCGATCCTGATCAACAACGTGCGTGGCGTGCATACATGGTGGGGACCACCCTGCTCACGGACCGCCTCGACGACGAGCTTCGTGACGCCTTCGGCATCGGCCTGAACGAGTACGAAGTGCTGGTGCGCCTCTCCGAGCGCGAGGACCACTCCCTGCGGATGTCCGCGCTGGCGGACGCCATGCGGTTCAGCCGGAGCCGGGTCACCCACACCATCAAGCGTATGGAGGCCGCCGGCTGGGTGCGCCGCAGCGAGGCCACCGACGACGGGCGCGGCATCTTCGCGCACCTCACCGAGACCGGTTTCGCCCTGCTGGTCAGGGCCGCCCCGATCCACGTGGCCGGCGTCCGCGCCCACCTGGTCGACCTCGTCGCGGGCGACGACTTCGCCGCGATGGGCCGGGTCATGGACGCGGTCGTCGACCAGCTGGCCGAGGACCACCCCGAGGCCGATCTCCGCACCCCCGGCAGCTGAGCGGCCTCGTGGGCGCTCGCGGAGCGACCACGATCGTGCACAGGGGCTGTCTAGACACACGAGAACGCGAAGAAGCGACCCGGACCATGCAGGTGCACGGTCCGGGTCGCTTCACGTCGTACGGCGGGTGCCGCCATCCGAGTCAGTCGCGGGTGAGGCGGCGGTGCGTGACGCGGTGCGGACGGGCCGCGTCTGCGCCGAGGCGCTCGATCTTGTTCTCCTCGTAGGAGGCGAAGTTACCCTCGAACCAGAACCACTTGGCCGGGTCCTCCTCGTCGCCCTCCCACGCCAGGATGTGGGTGGCGACACGGTCGAGGAACCACCGGTCGTGCGAGGTGACCACGGCGCAGCCGGGGAAGTCGAGGATCGCGTCCTCGAGTGACGACAGGGTCTCGACGTCCAGGTCGTTGGTGGGCTCGTCGAGGAGCAGCAGGTTGCCGCCCATCTTCAGGGTCAGCGCCAGGTTGAGGCGGTTGCGCTCACCACCGGAGAGCACGCCGGCCTTCTTCTGCTGGTCGGGGCCCTTGAAGCCGAACGACGCGACGTAGGCCCGCGAGTTCATCTCGAAGTTGGCGACCTTGATGAAGTCGAGCCCGTCGGAGACGACCTCCCACACGTTCTTGTTGGGGTCGATGCCGCCGCGGCTCTGGTCGACGTACGACAGCTTCACCGTCTGGCCGACCTTGAGCTCGCCCTCGTCGGGTTGCTCGCCGCCGGTGATCATGCGGAACAGCGTGGTCTTGCCGACGCCGTTCGGGCCGATGACGCCGACGATGCCCGCGCGGGGCAACGTGAACGACAGGTCGTGGAACAGGGTGCGGTCGTCGAAGCCCTTGGCCAGGTCATGGGTCTCGAGCACGATGTCGCCGAGTCGTGGGCCTGCCGGGATGTTGATCTCGGACGTGTCGATCTTGCGCATCCGGTCGGCTTCCTTGGCCATCTCCTCATAGCGCGCGAGACGCGAGCGGCTCTTGGTCTGCCGGGCCTTGGCGTTGGAGCGGACCCACTCGAGCTCCTTCTCCAACATCTTGGCGCGCTTGGCGTCCTTCTGGCCCTCGATCTTGAGCCGGGACTGCTTGGTCTCGAGGTACGTCGTGTAGTTGCCCTCGTAGGGGTGGGCCTGGCCGCGGTCGAGCTCGAGGATCCAGGTCGCGACGTTGTCGAGGAAGTACCGGTCGTGGGTGACCGCCAGGACGGCGCCCGGGTAGTCCTTGAGGTGGTTCTCGAGCCACTGCACGGACTCGGCGTCAAGGTGGTTGGTGGGCTCGTCGAGGAGCAGCAGGTCGGGCTGCTGGAGCAGCAGCTTGCAGAGGGCGACCCGGCGACGCTCGCCACCGGAGAGGTTGTCGACGATCGTGTCCGGCGGCGGGCAGCGCAGTGCGTCCATGGCCTGCTCGAGGCGGCTGTCGAGGTCCCACACGTTGGCGGCGTCGAGCTCGCTCTGGAGGTCACCGGCCTCCGCGTTGATCTTGTCGAGATCGGCGTCGGGGTCACCCATGGCCATGTAGAGCGCGTCGAGGCGTGCCATCTTGGCCTTGGTCTCGGCGACGGCCTCCTCGACGTTCTCGAGGACGGTCTTGCCCTCGGACAGCGGCGGCTCCTGCTGGAGCATGCCGACGGTCGCGCCAGGGGTCAGGATGGCGTCGCCGTTGTTGGCCTTGTCGAGCCCGGCCATGATCTTCAGCAGGGACGACTTGCCGGTGCCGTTGGGCCCGACGACGCCGATCTTCGCGTCGGGGAGGAACGAGAGGGTGACGTTCTCGAGGACAACCTTGTCGCCGTGCGCCTTGCGGACGTTACGCAGTGTGAAGACATACTCAGCCATGGGCGCGAGCCTACGGTGCGCGGGCGGTTCGGCTCCAACCGGTGCCCGCCGAGGAACCTGTCTGAGACCAATCGTCCGGTGAGGGCGTCTTGAGGGTGACGGTCCCAACGGGGGACCGAACGGACAAGGAGGCGCAGGCGTGAAGGACCCACGGGGGAACGATCGCGACTACTCGGAGTTCGTCGCCGCACGGTCGAACCAGCTCTACCGGCACGCCTACCTGCTCACCACCTCGCCGCACGGTGCCGAGGATCTCCTGCAGATCGCCCTCGCCAAGGCGTACGTCGCCTGGTCGCGGGTGGCCCGTGCCGATGACCCGGTGGCCTACGTGCACGGCATCGTCACCAAGTCGTTCCTCTCCGAACGGCGTCGGCGCAGCAGCACGGAGCTCACGCTCGCCGAGCTGCCCGACCGTGGAGCGACCGACGCGGACCCGGCCCAACGCCTGGCCCTGATGCAGGCACTGGGCACGCTCGGGCGACTCGACCGGGCCGTCGTGGTGCTGCGCTACTGGGAGGACCTGAGCCTGCGCGAGACCGCGCACCAGCTCGGGATCAGCGAGCCGGCGGTGAAGAACCGCAGCCTGCGCGCGCTCCGCTCCCTGCGGGAGCTGCTGGGTGAACCTGCCGCCCTGTCCGATTCAGCGAATGGAGACCAGCGATGAACCTGGAACCGCACCACGACGACTGGGCAGACCACGACGAGCATGCAGTGCGCGACGTGCTGCACTCCTCGATGAACGACGTCTCGGCACCCCTCGGTGTCGAGGTCGGCGCCCGCCGGCTCGGACGCCGGATGCGGACGCGTCGGCGCCTCGGAGGACTCGCGGCCGGCGGCGTGGCAGCAGCCGCCCTGGCGATCGGCGTACCCATGGTGATCGGCGGCGGCAACGGGGTCGACGAGCGCCCCGACAACAGCGCCGTCGCCACCGAGCCCTCCTCGTCGCCCAGCGAGGACGGCACGCAGCGCGACCCGAACGCCCCCGCCTGGTGGAGCATGCCGGCCGGCGAGATGGCCGAGACACTCGCCGACCTCCTCCCCGCCGGCGTGACGCTCAGCGACCCGGTGACCACCAACACCGACCGTGCACCGGGTGAGCCACTGGCCGAGATGGAGGGCTATCTGGTCGCCACGCTCACCACCGAGGACGGGCCCGGCAAGGTCAACCTGGCCTTCTCCGGCAGCGAGCCTGCCGGCGCCTCCACCGTCGACGGTGGGGAGGAGTCGGAGGTCCCGTCGTCGATCGGCGAGTCGCAGCCCGACGCCGAATCCTCGGAGGACGACCCGGTCGAACCGGCCGGGCCGGAAGGCGATGCCCGCTACAACTGCGACCCGGCCGGGGTCACGAATCCGAAGGACTGCACGGTGATCCGTGACGACGCCGGCCGGGTAATCGGGCGCATCCTCGACACCACGGTCAAAGGCGTGCGTGACCTGTCGGTCACCCTGGTCACCCCGGACAACGGCACGGTGATGATCAACGTGGCCAACACCCTGTCCGAGAAGTGGCCCTACGGTGCGACGCCCACGGCTCCCGACGTGGCCCTCACGCTGGCACAGTTGAGGACCATCGCCGAGAACCCGGTCTGGACGTCGTACCGACCCTGACCCCGGTCGCCCGGTGCAGCACCGGGAGTCGGTCGCTCAGGCGGCCGGCTCCTCGGTGCGTTCGCGGGCCACGAAGTCGTCGATCGTCTCGCCGTTGCTGCTGATCTGGGGCCCACCGACGCCGAAGCCGGCGTTGTGCTCGGCGATGACCTGCGGGTCGATTCCCTCACCCGAGCCGCCCTCACTCTTGGTGAACGAGGCCGTGCCCTTGTTGAAGTCGTGGCCCACCGAGATCGCCTCGACCACGTGGTTGACGTGTTCGTTGCCCTGCTCGTCCTTCCAGATCTGGGCGGTGAGTCGGCCGTGCACCACCACGGCGTGGCCGGAGGCCAGCGACTCCGCGCAGTTGATGCCGAGGGTGCGCCAGGCATTCACGGTGTACCAGTTGGTCGGCGAGTCGACCCACGCCGACTGCGGCTTGTTGTAGCGCCGCGGCGTGGAGGCGACCCGGAAGGTGGCCAACGGTGCGCCGCCCGCGTCACGGAAGTTCACCTCCGTGCCGACCCAGCCCTGGAAGGTGATCATCGTTTCGTTCATGTCGTGCGTCCTTGTCTCTCGATCGGTTTCGATGGGACAAGACTGCGGAGCCGGTACGACGAACGCCGGCCCGAGCAGCACGCACTGTGGAGAACCCGCACACGAACCGACATGTGAGCGAAAACCGGTCGCCCACCGTCGCAACTGGCGACGGGTCGACCCGAACTGGCGACGGGTCGACCCGAACTGGCGACAGGTCGACCCGAACTGGCGACAGGTCAGCGCAGGGCGGCGGCGAGACCTTCGCGGACCCGGCCGTAGGCGTCGAGCTCGCCCTCGATCGGCTGGATCACGAGGTTCTGGCTGATCCCGCGGATCTGCGCCCGCAGACCCTTGTCGGCGGCGCGCGCCCGCGACCGCGCGGTCAGTGAGACCAGCACCTTGCAGAACAGGGCCAGCACGATGCCGAGCAGCACTCCCCCGATCAGCATCAGCGTCGGGATCGGGAAGCCGGCCAGGTCGGGCGTCGGCGGCTCGGGCATGCGCAGGTAGGCCATCACGGCCAGCACGCCGAGCCAGATGCCCCCGGCGAGCGCAGTGAGGATCAGCAACCACTGCAGCACCCGGACGGTGCTGGCCCACCACGGCAGCTTCGCGACGCCGAGGTCGGTGCCGGCCAGCGCAGTGTCGAGCTCGTCGCCGATGCGCTCGTTGTTGGACACCGAGGCGTTGCGGACCGCGGTACGCCACGGCTCGGTCAGCCCGGAGCCCACCTCGTCGGCGACACCACGCACGGCCGCATCGACCCGGGCCCGCTGCACCTTGGTGGCCTGCGGGATCGAGGTGCGCGAGGCCCTGGTCAGCGCCCGCCCCTCCTTGCCGAGGTCGAGGTGCAGCCGCTTGAGCGGGTCGGGCTTGAGCTTCGAGATCCAGGAGGTGACCGGCCAGCCGGTGGCCCGTCCGGCGCGGATCCGGGTGGAGGACTCCACTGCGTCGACCACGATCGGCACACCGGCCGCGTCGGCGAAGGCGTTCTCCAGCTCGGCGACGCGCTCCTTGGTCGGAGAGGCGGCACGGCCGGTGCCGGAGGCCGCGGAGAGGCTCTCGGCGACGGCCTTCACGTCGGCCTCCAGCCGCGACTTGGTGGCCTTCTTCCCGGCCACCCGCTTGGCGAGCTCGTCCTTGAGCGCGTTGAGCCCGAGGTCCTCGCGTGCGCTGATCGGGAGCACCTTCACCTCGCCGAGGCCGTCGGCGTCGAGCAGCCGGCGTACGTCGGCGACCATCGCGTCACGACGGTCGGGGGCGACGGTGTCGATGTGGTTGAGCACCACGATCATGATGCCCGCGTGGCCGGCCAGCGGCTTGAGGTAGCGGTCGTGCACCGCGGCGTCGGCGTACTTCTGCGGGTCGAGGACCCACACGAGCACATCGGCCAGCTTGACCAGCCGGTCGACCTCGAGGTGGTGGGAGACCTCGGTGGAGTCGTGGTCGGGCAGGTCGAGCAGCACGGTGCCGTTGAGGCGCCTGTCCTCGCGACCCGTGTCGAGCATGGAGTCGCGGGTGACCTGGTGCCGGGAGGGGATGCCGAGCCACTCCAGCAGCTCCTCGGCGCCGTCGCGGCCCCACACGCAGGCAGTGGCCCACGACGTCGTGGGGCGGCGTACGCCGACCGCGGAGAGCTCGAGCCCGGTGAGTGCGTTGAAGGTCGAGGACTTGCCGGACCCGGTCGCACCGGCCAGCGCGATGACGGTGTGCTCGGCGGAGAGCCGCAGGCGGCTGCTCGCGCGGTCCACCACGGCCTGGCCCTCGTCGACGAGGGCGTCGTCGAGCCGGCCGCGTGCCTGCTGCACGGCGGCCTCGAGCCCGGCGACGCGAGCTCCCAGATCGGATCCCCTGGAGACCAGCTTCTTGGCCCCTTCGAGCAACGACGTCATCTTCTCCCTCGGAGATTCACATGGGCTTGTGGCGAAACTCTATGCAACGGCTGGTGCTCAGGCCGAATGGTCGCCGCCGCCGGGACGCTCACGGTTCGCGAATCGCTCGTCGGTGACCCTGCGGGCGGCCTTGCGCAGCCGCTCCGGCCCGTCGGCGTCGACCCCGAGCGCGTCGACGAGTGTCGTGAACCGCGCACGCTCGGTGGCCAGCAACGCGTCCACCCGCCGGGTCAGGTCGCGCCGGGCCCGCTCGGCCAGCTCGCGGACCGCCTGGTCGCCGAACACCGCCTCGAGGAGCTTCTGCCCGATCACCGCACTGCCCCCCGCGATGCCGGCCTCGGCACCGGTCACGCCGGCGGTGTGGGCGAAGACGATCACCATCAGGGCAACCGAGAGGCCGTTGACGCCGTAGGCCAGGAACCGGGCGGTGCCCCGCTTGTCGGCGCCCTCGCTGCGCACCATGTCGAGCACGTCCTGCTGCCACTCGCGCACGGCCCGCTCGGCGTCGCGCCGGAACTCGCGTGACGCCCGGCCGAGGTCGACGGAGCCACCGGCCAGCAGGGCCTTGCCCTGGGCGGTCGAACGCCAGGCCCCGGCGGCACGTTCGGCCGCGGCCTCGGCGTGCTCGAGCAGCAGCGTCTCGAGGCCGGACTCGACCGCGACGGTGACCCGCTCGGCCTGGTGCGGCTTGCCCTTCACGGCGGCGACCACACGGTCGCGCACGCGTCCGACCCGGGACTCCAGGGAACGCAGCAGCTCTCCGGTGCCGACGAACTCCTGCCACCGGGCCAGCACCTCGCCGCGCAGCAGGGTGCCGTCGGCACTGGCGCTGGCGATCGCCTCGGCCGCGTCGTCGTACGCCGTGTCGACGTCGGCGCGCAGGGATGCGGTGGCCGCCACCTGCTCGTCCAGGGCGTCGGCGACGGCGTACGCCCGCGAGGACACGGAGCGGATGGCGCCCTCGAGGGTCTGCTTGACCACGGCAGCCCGCGCGTCGGCGTCGGCGGCCAGCGACTCGAGCCAGCCCCTGATGTCCTTCACCGCGGCGGCGGGCAGCAGGCCCTGGTCGTCGACGGTGCCCTCGGTGACCACGAACAGCGGCGAGTCCTTGAGCCCGCGGCTGGCCAGCATGCGGGCCAGGTGGGCGGCAACGGTCTCGATGGCGTCGGCGGGAGTGCGGTCGAGGACGATCGCGACCGCGGTGCTGCGGTCGGCTGCCTGCTTGAGGAACTCCCACGGCACCTGGTCGGCGTACCGCGCGGCGGAGGTGACGAAGAGCCAGAGGTCGGCGGCGGCCAGCAGCTGCGCGGCCAGGGTGCGGTTGCGCTCCTCGACGGAGTCGATGTCGGGTGCGTCGAGCACGGCCAGCCCGGCCGGCACGGAGTCCGCGGGCACCAGCTGCAGGGCGGACGGGTCACCGGTGGCCCGCTCGGTGCGCTCGAGGTCGGGGAGGATGCGGTCCTGGCCGAACCAGTGCGCGTCCTCGGGGTTGTGCACGAGGACGGGAGACCGCGTCGTCGGGCGGAGCACGCCGGGCTCGGTCACCCGGGTGCCGACCAGCGAGTTCACCAGCGTCGACTTGCCGGCGCCCGTCGAGCCACCGACCACGGTCAGCAGGGGCGCGTCGATCGTCATCAAACGCGGGATGACGTAGTCCTCGAGCTGGTCGACCATCTCGGTGCGAGCGGCACGCTGCTCGTCCACCCCGGGTACGTCGAGCGGGAGCGGCGACTCCTGGAGCGCGCCGCGCAGTCGCACGAGCGCGGTGAGCATCGTCGTGGAGCCACTCATCGGTGACGGCCTCCTGCAGGAATGGGCGTGGGGAACGCGATCAGGGGCCGAACCGCGTGCATGCGCTCCACGAACGCCTGTCCCCGCTGGGCAAAGTTACGGGGCGCCGTGCCCCGGAGCACGCGATGGTGAAGGTACCCCAGTTCGACTGCCGCCTGCTGATAGTCCCTCATCGCCTGCGCGCCGCGGGCACCGCCTCGGGCCCGGGCGAAGGCGCGGGCCTGGCGTCGGGCGCGCAGGTCGACGACGTGCGGGATGTCCTGCGGCGCGATCAGGCCCCGGGCCGCGGCGTCCTGGAGTGCCCGGGCGAGCAGGTCGCGCTCACGGGTGCGGGTCCACACCGCGAGCACCACGAGCAGCACGAACACCGGGATCATCACCAGCAGGTAGACGCCGAAGAAGCCGGCGCCGTTGGCCAGCAGCGTCGAACCGTTCCAGGCGGCGTGCAGCCCGACCGCGAGGGCGTAGCCGACGACCGGGCCGAGGATGCGGACGGCGGTCGACCGGCTCGAGACCGCCAACCCGATGCCGATGCCGGTCATCGCGGTGAACAGCGGGTGCGCGAACGGGCTGACGATGCAGCGGACCACGAAGGTCGCGCCGAGTCCGGGGAGCCCGCCGGGCGCACCGCCCTCGGTGCCGTTGTAGGCCGCGGTCAGATAGAGGATGTTCTCGGTGAACGCGAAGCCGATGCCGACCATGCCGGCGTAGACGATGCCGTCGAGGATGCCGTCGAACTCCTGGCGTCGCCAGACCAGCAGGAGCACCAGGAACAGTCCCTTGGTGAGCTCCTCGGACAGCGGCGCGACGATCGCCAAGGATGCTTCGTTGGACCAGCCGCCCACGAAACCGCCGACGCCCTGCACCACCAGGGCCAGGAACGTCGCGACGAAGGCACCCCAGGCCAGGCCGAGCGCGAGCAGCGTCTTCGGCTCCGGTTCGTAGCGGTCGAGCCACAGGTAGCAGGCGATCAGCGGCCCGACCGGGACCAGCGCGAAGATCGCCGCGAGCACCACCGAGGGGCCTTCTCCGGACAGCGCTGTCACCAACGCGATCGGGATCGCCGCCAGCGCCGCGATCAACGAGACCACGATGGTGAAGACGAGGCTCTCGTGGCGGCGTACAGGCATGGGGGGAAGCGTATCTGCTCGCGTGGCGGGTGAGTCGTATGGTGGAGTCGTGAGCGAGATCGAGAACACACACCCCGAGTCCTCTGACCATTCGGCAACACCCCAGCCGAAGACCGAGTCCCACGACCAGGCCGTCCCGGAGGCATGGTCCGCCTTCATGCGCCAGGGCTGGGCAGACCGCGAGTCCGACGTACCCCCGCATCCCGTGACGGCGCCCGCCGCGGCCCGCCGCCAGCGCCTGTCCGACGCGTTCCCCGGTGAGCGCCTGGTGATCCCGGCCGGCAACTACAAGGTGCGCGCCAACGACACCGACTACCGGTTCCGCCCCGACACGGCGCACACCTACTTCTCCGGCAACCAGACCTCCGACGCGGTGCTCGTCGTCGACGGTGGCGAGGCGGTGCTCTACGCGCGCCCGCGCTCGGGCCGTGACACCGACGAGTTCTTCCGTGACCGCCAGTACGGCGCACTCTGGGCCGGCCGGCGTGCCTCGCTGGGCGAGATCTCCGCGTCCCTCGGCGTGACCACCAAGCACATCGACGACCTGCCGGCGGCGCTGTCCGGCACCGGGAAGACCCGCGTGCTGCGCGGCATCGACCGCACGGTCGACGGCCTCGTCACCGGCGACGAGGAGCGCGACCGCGACTTCGCCCGCGTCGCGTCCGAGATGCGACTGGTCAAGGACGACTGGGAGCTCGGCGAGCTGGCCGAGGCGTGCGACATCACCACGCTCGGCTTCGAGGACTCCGTCCGTGACTGGGACAACGTCCTGAAGTACGGCGAGCGCTGGATCGAGGGCACGTTCTTCCGCCGGGCGCGCGCGATGGGCAACGACATCGGCTACGACTCCATCGTCGGCGGCGGCAGCCACGCCACGACCCTGCACTGGATCGAGAACTCCGGCCCGGTCACGCCCGGCGAGATGCTGCTGCTCGACATGGGCGTCGAGGGCACCAACCTCTACACCGCCGACGTCACCCGCACGATCCCGGTCGACGGCACCTTCACCCCGTTGCAGCGCGACCTCTACGACCTCGTCCACACCGCGCAGGAGGCCGGCATCCAGGCCGTGCGCCCCGGCGTACCCTTCCTCGCCGCGCACCACGCCGCGATGGAGGTGCTGGCCACCGGGCTCGGCGACATGGGCCTGCTCCCGGTCTCCGTCGAGGAGGCGCTCGACCCCGAGTCGAAGGTCTACTCCCGTTGGACCCTCCACGGCACCAGCCACATGCTCGGCCTCGACGTGCACGACTGTGGCTCCGCGGCGCCGGAGGTCTACCCGAAGGGCGACCTGGCCGAGGGCATGGTGCTCACGGTCGAGCCGGGGCTCTACTTCCAGGAGGACGACCTGCTCGTCCCCGAGGAGCTGCGCGGCATCGGCATCCGCATCGAGGACGACATCGTGGTCACCGCCGACGGGTTCAAGAACCTGTCGGAGTCCCTGCCCCGCACGTCGTCCGACGTCGAGGCCTGGATGGCGCGACTGCAGGGCTGATGCGCTGGTTCGCGGCAATGCTGGCCGTCGCCGGGCTGACGCTGGTCACTCTGTCTGTGGGCGCGCTCGTCCCCGGCACGGCGCAGGCCGCCGACCGCTTGCCGTTGCCGGTCGGGACCCACTGGGACTACCAGCTCGGCGGTGCCCGGCCGGTGCCGGCGTCGGTCGGCGTCGTGCTGCGTGATCGCCGCGCGACGCCGGTCCGGGGCCGCTACAACATCTGCTACGTCAACGCGTTCCAGACCCAGCCCGACGAAGGACGGTTCTGGCGCACCCGCCAGCACCTGATCCTCAAGCGCGACGGTCGCCCGGTCGTCGACTCGGCCTGGGGCGAGAAGCTCCTCGACCTCCGTACACCGGCCAAGCGGCGCGCCCTCGCCCACATCGTGGGCGCGTGGATGTCCGGCTGCGCCCGGGCCGGCTTCGACGCCGTCGAGCTCGACAACCTCGACTCGTTCTCCCGCAGCCGACGACTCATCACGCCGCGCCAGACCAAGGCGTACGCCGCATTGCTGACGCGCCGGGCCCACCGGTCCGGGCTCTCGGTCGCCCAGAAGAACTGGCCGGCCCTCGACGGACGACGCATCGGCTTCGACTTCGCGGTCGCCGAGGAGTGCGCGCGCTGGCACGAGTGCGGCGCCTACGCGGCCCACTACGGACGCCGGGTCCTCGTCGTCGAATACCGCGACCGCGACTTCAGGCGGGCCTGTCACAACCAGGGCCGGAGGTTGTCGGTGCTCCGCCGTGACCTGGCACTGTCGCGCACCGGCGTACGGCGTTGGTGCTGAGCGGGCTCACATGACTAGACGCGGCCGACCACGCACCACGTCGTACCCGTGATCTCGAGGTCGGTTGCCGGCATGAGGGATGCGGCGGCCTCACGCAGGGCTTGGCGCTTCTCCTCGTCGAGTCGCGCGTAGTGGTCGCCGACCGGTCCGGTGCCGTTCGTCATCGGTTCCCACCAGTCCTCGAACGTGGGCAGGTGCACGTGGATGGTGAGCTCCGACTCCACCCGGTCCTCGAAGCCGGCCTCCGCGAAGAGCTGGGCGAGGTGGCCGCGCCGGCAGCCGGGGATGTTCGCCTCGCTGGCACCCCCCGGCTCGACTCGCTCGGCGGCCCGCCAGTACGTCGTCAGCGGGGTCCGCTCGCCGGCGTGGTCCCAGGCGCAGGCCGCCACGACTCCCCCGGGTCTGGTCACCCGGGCCATCTCGCGCAGCCCGGCCACCGGGTCGGCCATGAACGGCACCACCAGCTGGGCCATCGCCACGTCGAACGTGTCGTCGTCGTACGGCAGCGCCTCGGCGGACCCCCGTCGTACGTCGACTTCTGGGAGGCGGTCGCGGAACGCGGCTACGAAAGACTCGGACGGGTCGATCGCGCAGACCGCCTCGGCTCCCAGCTCTCGCACCAGCACCGTGGTGAGCGCGCCGGGACCGCAGCCGACGTCGAGCGCGCGCTGGCCGGCACGCACCCCCGCCGCACGGATGAACTCCTCGGCCATCGGCGTGGAGTAGCGGCCCATGAACCTGCCGTAGGCGTCGGCCGCGACCTCGAATCCCATGTCAGAACGCTAGTCCGCAGCGGCCGACCACGACATCACCCGCATGGGTCAGAAGTGCGTCACTCGGCGCGATTTCGGAATTTCTATTCCAGATTGTGGAATCCTTGCTCGGATGTCACCCACGCACGAGCCGACGCGCCTACCGTCGGTCTCATGCGCAGAGCAAAGATCGTCGCCACCCTCGGCCCGGCCACCTCGACCCCCGAGCAGATCGGCGCGCTCGTGGACGCCGGCATGGACGTCGCGCGCCTGAACATGAGCCACGGCACGCAGGCCGACCACGAGAAGTCCTACCTGATGGTGCGCGAGGCCGCCGAGGCCTCGGGCCGCGGCGTCGGCATCCTGGCCGACCTGCAGGGGCCCAAGATCCGCCTCGGCCTCGTGCCGGACGGCCCGATCCGGCTGGCCCAGGGTGACCCCTTCACGATCACCACGCGGGACGTCCCCGGAGACGCGCGCCTCTGCTCCACGACGTACGCCGGCCTGGCGGGCGACGTCTCCCCCGGCGAGCGCATCCTGATCGACGACGGACGGGTCACCCTCGAGGTCACCGCCGTCGAGGACACCGAGGTGCACACCGAGGTCGTCGTCGCCGGGCCGATCAGCAACCACAAGGGCATCAACCTCCCGGGCGTCGCGGTGTCGGTGCCGGCCCTGTCCGAGAAGGACAAGGACGACCTGCGCTTCGCCCTGCACCTGGGCGTCGACCACATCGCGCTGTCGTTCGTGCGCTCGGCCCAGGACGCCGAGGACGTCCGCGCGATCATGCGCGAGGAGGGCATCGTCCGCCCGGTCATCGCGAAGATCGAGAAGCCCCAGGCCATCGACAACCTCGACGAGGTGATCAAGGCGTTCGACGCGTTCATGGTCGCCCGCGGCGACCTCGGCGTGGAGTGCCCACTGGAGGACGTGCCCTTCCTGCAGAAGCAGGTGATCGAGAAGGCCCGCCGCAACGCGAAGCCGGTCATCGTGGCGACCCAGATGCTCGAGTCGATGATCTCGGCACCGCAACCCACCCGGGCCGAGGCCAGCGACGTCGCCAACGCCGTGCTCGACGGCGCGGACGCCGTGATGCTCTCCGGCGAGACCAGCGTGGGCGACCACCCCGTCGCCGCCGTCGCCACGATGGCCCGGATCATCGAGTCCACCGAGGACCACGGTCTGGCCCGGATGGCGGCGATCGACTGGCAGCCACGCACCAAGGGCGGCGTGATCGCCAAGGCTGCGGCCGAGGTCGCCGACAGACTGGGTGCCCGCTACCTGGTCGCGTTCACCACCACCGGCGACTCGGCCCGCCGCCTCTCGCGCTACCGCAGCCGGATCCCCGTGCTGGCCTTCACGCCCGTCCCCCTGGTCCGCTCGCACCTGAGCCTTTCCTGGGGCGTCGAGACGTTCGTCAGCGCCGAGGTCGAGAACACCGACGCCATGGTGCTGCAGATCGACGAGGCACTCCTCGCCTCCGGCCGGGTGGCCGCGGGTGAGCTGGTAGTGCTGATCGCCGGCACGCCGCCCGGCACCCCCGGCTCGACCAACGCACTGCACGTGCACCGGGTCGGCGACGCGTTCAACGCCGTGCCGCCGGCGTACCGCCGAAGGGCCTGACGAGAGGCAAGACACCCAACCGCGGCGCGACGACGAGGTCCGGCGACCACTGCGTCTGCCGGGCCGACCGGCTCGTTCTGCCCTGGGTAGTTGAGGCCAATCGGCCCAGCGTGCGACGAACTTCTCGCCGACCCGGACAAGCGGCACAGCACAGCACAGCACGGCGCCTGACGGCCGCTGCGGACGAGCTGTTCAGCCGCGACCGGCGTAGGGCATGCCCGTCGCGAGGATCGTCATGGCGGGCACGCTGACTCCCAGTGGGAGCCGCGCCATCGCGACGACGGCGTCCGCCACGTGGCGGGGGTCGAACGTCGGCTCGGTCTGCCCGAAGCCCGAGGTCATCTCGGTCGCGGCATTGCCGATGTCGATCTGACCGACCGCGATGTCGTGGGCGCGCCCGTCCAGGGCCAGCGCCTTGGTCAGGCCGGTCATCGCGTGCTTGGTGGAGGTGTACGCCGCACTCCCCGGCCGCGGCGTGTGTGCGGAGATCGACCCGTTGTTGATGATCCGGCCGCCTCGCGGGTCCTGGCGCTTCATCTGCCCGAAGGCCGCACGGGCACAGAGGAAAGCGCCGGTCAGGTTCACCGAGACGGTGTCGAGCCAGTCGTCCACGGCGATCTCGTCGACCTCGCCCTTCGGGCCGAAGGTGCCGGCATTGTTGACGAGCACGTCGACCCGACCCCAGGCGTCGACCACCGCGGCGAAGGCCGTGTCGACACTCGAGGGCACCGTGACGTCAGTCGGCAGCACGAGGGCGTCAGCGATCGACTCGGCGGTCTCCTCGAGCGCGTCGGCACGACGACCCAGCAGGGCGACCGTGAAGCCGGCCCCGGCCAGGCCGTGCGCGATGGCACGACCCAGGCCGGAGCCGGCTCCGGTGACGACGGCAACAGGCATCAGAGGGCCAACGCCGTCACACGAACTGACGGCTCAGCTTGGCGTGCCGGTTGACGTCCTTGTAGAGCAGGTAGCGGAACCGACCGGGGCCGCCGGCGTAGCAGGCCTGCGGGCAGAAGGCGCGCAGCCACATGAAGTCGCCCTCCTGCACCTCGACCCAGTCGTTGTTCAACAGGTACATCGCCTTGCCCTCGAGCACGTAGAGCCCGTGCTCCATGACATGGGTCTCCGGGAACGGGATCGAGCCGCCCGGCTCGAAGTTGACGATGTTGACGTGCATGTCGTGGCGGACGTCGGTCGGGTCGGCGAACCGCTGGGTCGACCACGCACCGTTGGTGCCGGGCATCTCGCCGGCCTCGACGTCGACCTCGTTGGTCACGAACGCCTCGGGCACGTCGATGCCGTCGACGAACTGGTAGGCCTTGCGGATCCAGTGGAAGGTGGCGGTGGCGTCGCTGGTGTTGTGCAGGGTCCAGGCCGAGCCGGGCGGCAGGAACGCGTAGCCACCGGGCCCGAGGTCGTGCTTCTCCCCCTCGAGGTCGAGGACCAGGTCGCCCTCGACCACGAAGACCACGCCCTCCGCGCCCTCGTCGAGCTCCGGCTTGTCGCTGCCACCTCCCGGCGAGACCTCGACGATGTACTGCGAGAACGTCTCGGAGAAGCCGGACAGCGGCCGGGCGATCACCCAGAGCCGGGTGTTCTCCCAGAACGGCAGGTTGCTGGTCACGATGTCGCGCATCGTGCCGCGCGGGAGGACGGCGTACGCCTCGGTGAAGGTCGCCCGGTCGGTGGTGAGCTCGCTCTGGGCCGGGTGCCCGCCCTTCGGGGCGTAGTAGCGCGGCGATGCTGGGGTGGTCATGCTCCTCCTCGGGTCAGCAGGCGGCCCTGGGGCTCGGCCTGCTCGGTGATGTCGATGCGCCGACCGCGCAGCCAGGTGCTGCGGACGACACCGGCCAGCGGGCGACCGGCGTACGGCGTGATGGCGTTCTTGTGGTGCAGCTTGTCGACGTCGACGACGAACGCGTCGTCCGGCGCGAAGACGGCGAAGTCGGCGTCGTAGCCGATCTCGATCCGGCCCTTGCTCCGCAGGCCCGTCTGCCGGGCCGGGGCCTGGCACATCCAGCGGGCCACGTCGACCAGGGTGAAGCCGCGACGGCGGGCCTCGGTCCAGACCGCCGACAGGCCGAGCTGGAGCGAGGAGATCCCGCCCCAGGCGACCCCGAAGTCGCCCGTGTCGAGGCACTTGAGGTCGACAGTTGACGGCGAGTGGTCGGTCACGACCATGTCGATCACGCCCTCGCGCAGACCCTCCCAGAGCAGCTCCCTGTTGGCCGCCTCGCGGATCGGCGGGCAGCACTTGAACTGCGTGGCGCCGTCGGGGACCTCCTCGGACGAGAAGGTCAGGTAGTGCGGGCAGGTCTCGGCGGTGATCTGGACGCCCTCGCGTCGCGCGCTGGCCAGCATCGGCAGCACGTCGGAGCTCGACACGTGCAGGATGTGCACCCGGCAACCTGTCCAGCGGGCCAGCTCGATCACCTGCGCGACGGCGAGGTTCTCCGCGCCACGCGGTCGGCTGTGCAGGAAGTCGTCGTACGTCTCACCGTGGGCGGTCGGCGCCCGCTCGATCGCGTGGGTGTCCTCTGCGTGCACGATCATCAGCCCGTCGAAGGAGCGCAGCTCGCGCATCGCCTCCTCGAGCTGGTCGGGGTCGAGGTGCGGGAACTCGTCGACGCCCGAGTGCAGGAGGAAGCACTTGAAGCCGAACACTCCGGCGTCGTACAACGGCCGCAGGTCGGGCACGTTGCCTGGGATGGCGCCACCCCAGAAGCCGACGTCGACGAAGGCCTGGCTCTCCGCAGTCTTGCGCTTGAGCTCGAGGGCCGGGACGTCGCAGGTCGGCGGAATGCTGTTGAGCGGCATGTCGACGATCGTGGTGACGCCGCCGGCGGCGGCGGCCCGGGTGGCGGACGTGAAGCCCTCCCACTCGGTGCGCCCCGGGTCGTTCACGTGCACGTGCGAGTCGACCAGGCCGGGCATCAGCACCTCGTCGTCGGCCAGCTCGAGGAGCTCGGCACCGTCGAGCTCGGAGTCGAGCGGCTCGATCGCGACGATCCTGCCGTCCTTGACGCCGATGAGACGGCCCACCTCCCCAGACGTGCTCACCACACGGCTGGCACGGATCACCAGGTCGCAGGGCTCGTTGACCTGTGCTTCGACTTCTGTACTCATCAAGACCTCACTGTAGTTCCAGAGATGCGTCGTGGATCCCCGAAACCGGGGTGCGCTGTCGCCCCAGACCGATGACCTCGGCCTCGACCACGTCGCCGTCCCGGAGATAAGGCTTGGGCTCAGGGCGGCCGGCGGCGACTCCCCCGGGGGTTCCGGTCAGCACCAGATCCCCCGGCTCGAGGGTCATCAGGGTCGAGACGTAGGCCAGCAGCTCGCCGACGCCGTACGCCATCAAGGAGGTGGTGCCGGACTGGCGCACCTCGTCGTTGACCGTGAGGGTCAGCGTCAGCGCCTGCGGGTCGCCCACCTCGTCGGGCGTCACCAGCCACGGCCCGATCGGGGTGAAGGTGTCCGCGCACTTGCCCTTGGCCCAGGTCGGCCCCGCGGCGATGCGCGAGCGTTCGGAGACGTCGTCGGCGGTGACGTAGCCGCCGACCGCGGCGAGCGCGGCGGAAGGGTCGTGACAGCGCGACAGGCGAGCGCCCATCACCACCCCGAGCTCGACCTCGTGGTCGGTCGTGGTGCTGCCCGCGGGCAAGGCGATCGTGTCGGCCGGGCCGCACACCGAGGTCCCCGGCTTGAGGAACACCACCGGCTCGTCCGGGATCGACGCGCCGGTCTCGAGGGCGTGGTCCTTGTAGTTCAGCCCGATCCCGACCACCTTGCCTGGACGGGCCACGGGTGCGCCCAGCCTGAGTCCGGGTGGCAGGACCGGCAGCGCGCAGGCGTGCACCGCCTGTCGTGTAGCCGCCATCCGCACCGGATCGGTGAGCAGCCGGGCGTCGATGTCGTCGGCGACCGAGCTCAGGTCCCGCAGCAGGCCGCTCGCGTCGAGGGCTGCCGGGCGCTCGCGGCCGATCGCGCCGACCCGGAGCAGCTTCATGCCTCACCGCCGTCGGCGATGACGAAAGGGGGTGCTTGGTCAGCACTCATGGGGTCTCCTCAGTTCATGGCGAGTGGGTGTCGCCGCAAGTTCGTCGCGACACACGACGAGCTTCCGGTGGTCCCCACCAGGTGGGTCTCAGCGATCTGCTGGCCCAGTCGTTCGAGCAGGGGGACGCCGTCGCTCATGCAGCGACTGACGTCGGGTTCGAGATCGGTGAGGGCGTACGCCGCCTCGATGCCGGCCGTGTTCAACCGCGCGGCGTCGAGCCGGTTGACGCCACACACGGCGACGACCGCGATGCCCAACGCCCCGGCGGCCTCGGCCACTCCCGCGGGTGCCTTGCCGTGCAGGGTCTGGGCGTCGAGTGCGCCCTCACCGGTGATCACCAGATCGACGCCGGCCAGCCGTTCGTGAAAGCCGACGAGATCGAGCACCAGGTCGATGCCGGGCCGGAGCTCGGCACCGAGCAGGGCCAGGGCGGCGAAGCCCACACCACCGGCGGCCCCGGCTCCGGCGGCCTCCCGGAGGTCGGTGCCGGTGGTGGTGGCCACGACGTCGGCCCAGTGGCTGAGCGCGTCGTCGAGGTCGATCACCTGGCCGGGACCGGCTCCCTTCTGCGGGCCGTAGGTCGCGGCCGCGCCGACGGGCCCGGTGAGCGGGTTGTCCACGTCGCAGGCGACCACGAACTCCACTCCGTCGGTCCGCGCGCGCAGGTCGGCGAGGTCGAGCGACTCGAGATCGGCGAGGGCCGCTCCCCCGGACCCGATCGGCCGACCGGCGCCGTCCAGGAGACGCGCGCCGAGGCCCTGCAACAGCCCGGCGCCCCCGTCCGTGCTGGCGCTGCCGCCGATGCCGACCACGATGCGTCGGCAGCCGTCGGCGATCGCGGCGGCGATGACCTCACCGGCGCCCAGGGTGCCGGCCGTCATGGGGGCCTGGTCCGACGGCAGCCGGACCAGGCCGGACACGTCGGCCAGCTCGACGACGGCCACGTCGTCGCGGCGCGCGTAGGCCGTGTCGACCGGCTCACCGGTCGGGCCGGTGGCGGTCACCGGGATGTTCGCGAAACCGGCCGCGAGCGCGGCCGCCAGGGTCCCGTCTCCCCCGTCCGCGACCGGCACGGAGTCGACGTCGACGTCCGGCCGGGCACGACGTACGCCGGAGCCCACCGCCGCCGCAACCTCGGCGGCGGTGAGCGACCCCTTGAACTTGTCGGAGGCGATCAGGACCCTGGGCATCGAGAGTCCACTCAGTCCAGCGGAGTGATCGCGGTGGGCGCGTGCTCGCCGCGTTCGGCCAGCTCCTCGAACTCGACGACGTTGTCGATCTCGAGCCCCATGGACACGTTCGTGATGCGCTCCATGATGACCTCGACCACGACCGGGACCTCGAACTCGACCATAAGCTTCTTGGCCTGTTCGAGCGCCGGCAGGATCTCGTCGGGCTCGAAGACGCGGATCGCCTTGCAGCCCAGGCCCTCGGCGACCTTGACGTGGTCGACGCCGTAGCCGTTGAGCTCGGGGCTGTTGACGTTCTCGAACGACAGCTGGACGTGGTAGTCCATCTCGAAGCCACGCTGTGCCTGACGGATCAGGCCCAGGTACGAGTTGTTCACCACGACGTGGATGTAGGGCAGGTGGAACTGCGCACCGACCGCGAGCTCCTCGATCAGGAACTGGAAGTCGTAGTCGCCGGACAGCGCGACCACGGTGGCCTCGGGGTCGGCGGCCGCGACGCCGAGGGCGGCGGGAACGGTCCAGCCCAGGGGGCCGGCCTGGCCGGCGTTGATCCAGTTGCGCGGCTTGTAGACGTGGAGCAGCTGCGCGGCCTGGATCTGGGACAGGCCGATCGTGGAGACGTAGCGGGTCTCGGGACCGAAGGCCTTGTTCATGTCCTGGTAGACACGTTGCGGCTTGACCGGCACGTTCTCGAAGTCGGTCCTGCGCTGCAGCGTCCGCTTGCGCTCGGCACACTCGCCGGCCCAGGTGGTGCGGTCGGCCAGCTTGCCCTGTGCCGCCCACTCCTTCGCCACCTCGACGAAGACCTCGAGCGCGGCCCTGGCGTCGGAGACGATGCCGTAGTCGGCCCCGAAGACGCGACCGATCTGGGTCGGGTCGATGTCGACGTGCACGAACGTGCGGCCCTGCGTGTAGGTTTCGACGCTGCCGGTGTGGCGATTGGCCCACCGGTTGCCGATGCCGATCACGAAGTCGCTGGCCAGCATGGTCGCGTTGCCGTAGCGGTGCGAGGTCTGCAGGCCGACCATGCCCGCGGTCAGCGGGTGGTCGTCGGGGATCGTGCCCCAGCCCATCAGGGTCGGCACGACCGGCACACCGGTGGTCTCGGCGAACTCGACCAGCAGGTCGGACGCGTCGGCGTTGATGATGCCGCCGCCGGCGACGATCAGCGGGCGTTCGGCCGCGTTGAGCATGGCCAGTGCCTTCTCGGCCTGGGCGCGGGTCGCCGCGGGGCGACTGACCGGGAGCGGTTCGTAGGTGTCGATGTCGAAGTCGATCTCGGCCATCTGGACGTCGATCGGCAGGTCGACCAGGACCGGGCCCGGACGTCCTTCGCGCATGATCTGGAACGCCTTCTGGAAGGTGCCCGGCACCTGCGCGGCCTCCATGACCGTGACCGCCCACTTGGAGACCGGCTTGGCGATGGAGGCGATGTCGACCGCCTGGAAGTCCTCCTTGTGCAGCTTGGCCACCGGCGCCTGTCCGGTGATGCAGAGGATCGGGATCGAGTCGGCGGACGCGGAGTAGAGGCCGGTGATCATGTCGGTGCCGGCCGGGCCCGACGTACCGATGCAGACTCCGATGTTTCCGGCCGCGGCCCGGGTGTAGCCCTCGGCCATGTGCGAGGCAGCCTCGACGTGGCGGGCCAGCACGTGCTTGAGCCCGCCGTGTGCGCGCAGGGCGCTGTAGAACGGGTTGATCGCGGCACCGGGGAGGCCGAACAGCTGGGTGGCCCCTTCCTTCTCCAGGATCAGGACGGCGGCGTCGACCGCGCGCATGCGTGCCATGTCAGTTCTCCTTCTGGGTGGTCGAGGTCTCGGTGCCACTGAGGCGCTCGACGCCTCGCAGCAGGCCGGAGTGGTCCAGGGCGCCGTCGCCGTTGGCGAGGGCGCTGCCCATCAGCTGGGCGACGAGCGAGCCGAGGGGTACGACGACACCGGCCTCGCGGGCGGCGCTGGTGACGATGCCCATGTCCTTGTGGTGCAGGGCGATCCGGAAGCCGGGCTCGAAGGAGCGGGACAGCATGTTCTCCTTCTTCTGGTCCAGCACCTTGGAGCCGGCCAGTCCGCCGCCGAGCACCTCGAGGGCGGCCTTGGTATCGACCCCGTAGGCCTCGAGGAAGACCACGGCCTCCGACAGGGCCTGGATGTTGGCGGCGACGATGAGCTGGTTGGCCGCCTTGACGGTCTGGCCGGAGCCGCTCGGGCCGACGTGGACGATGGTCTTGCCGACCGCGTCGAAGACCGGCTTGGCGGCCTCGAAGTCGTCGGCCGCACCGCCGACCATGATCGACAGGGCGGCGTTGACCGCGCCGGCCTCGCCACCGGACACCGGGGCGTCGACGAGCCGGAACCCGTTGTCCTGCGCCTGCTTCGCGAGCTCGACGGTGACGTCGGGGCGGATGCTGGAGAAGTCGATGATCAGCGCGCCCGCCTTGGCGCTGGCAAAGACGTTGCCGTCGCCGGCGAGCACGTCGGTGACGTCCGGCGAGTCCGGCACCATCACGCACACGATGTCGGCGTCGCGCACGGCGTCGGCGATCGACTCCGCGGCGCGGCCGCCGGCGTCGACGAGCGGCTTGGCCTTGTCCGGGGTGCGGTTGTAGCCCGCGACCGAGTGGCCGGCGTTGGCCAGGTGGACGGCCATGGGGCTGCCCATGATGCCGAGTCCGATGAAGGCGATGTTCGTCATTGGTGTGGCTCCTCTTCGTTTCAGTGGGCGGCGGCGGCCGACGTACGGCGCTCGCGGGAAAGCCAGCCGAAGCTGTCGACCGAGGTGGTGGACGGCTTGTACTCGAGGCCGACCCAGCCGGTGTAGCCGCCGGCCTCGAGGGCGGCGAGCTGGCGCATCAGCGGAAGGTCGCCGGTGCCCGGCTCGTTGCGGCCGGGTGCGTCGGCGATCTGCACGTGGGCGACCCGGTCGACGTGGTCCGCGATCACCCGGTCGACGTCGTCGCCGTTGACGGCCAGGTGGTAGAGGTCGGCAAGCAGGCCGACGTTGGTGACGTCGTGGCGCGTGCGGACCCGGTCGATGACCGCGAGGGCGTCGGCGGCCGTCTTCAGCGGGTACGTCGGGGTGCCGCTGACCGGCTCGACCAGGACGGTGCCGCCGATGCGGTCCGCGACACGGGCCGCGAGTGCGAGGCTCTCGGCGCCGATCTCGTCCTGCTCGTCGGCGGAGACCCCGTCGACGCGGTTGCCGTAGAGGGCGTTGAAGGCCCTGCAGCCGAGTCGCTCGCCGATGCCGACGGTGACGTCGATGTTGTCGCGGAACTCCGCGGAGCGGGCCGGCCAGGAGACCAGGCCGCGGTCGCCGCCGGGCATGTCGCCGGCGAAGAAGTTGAGACCGACGAGCTGCACGCCGGCGTCCTGGATGGCACCGACGAAGGCGTCGACGTCCCGGTCCGTGGGCACGGCCTCGGCGAAGGGCCACCAGAACTCGACCGCGTCGAAGCCGGCCGCCCTGACCGCGGCGGGGCGCTCGAGCAGGGGAAGTTCGGTGAACAGGATCGAGCAGTTCACCTCGTAGCGCAGGGTGTGGTCCATGAGGGTTCCTCGTATTCCGTATTTCGCATTGCGGAAGATTACTTCTGTACTTCGGAATCACTGTAGGGCGTGACCCCAGTCACGTCAACCTGTACGTTCCACTCAGGAAGGAGCCGCACATGTTGCTCTCGGAGCTGCTCGCCGCCCCCGGTCTGGGGCTGCGCGTGCTGCACGAGTCCCCCGGATCGCTGGGTCGTCCGGTCGGCCGCGTGATCACCACGGACCTGCTCGAGCCGGGTCGTTACCTGACCGGTGGCGAGCTGGTGATGACCGGGCTGGCCTGGCGCCGCACGCCTGATGACAGCGAGACCTTCGTGGCTTCGGTCGCCTCCCGCGGGGCGACCACGGTGCTCGCCGGCGACGCGCTCCTGGGTGCCGTGCCCGACGACCTGGTCGAGGCCTGCCGCCGGCACGCGTGCACCCTCATCGAGGTCCCGATCGAGGTGGCCTTCGCCGACATCACCGAGCACGTCTCCGCGACCCGCTCGGCGGTCAGCGGAGCCCGGCTCTCACGCCAGCGCCAACTGGTCTCCTCGCTCGCCGACGGCCGCAGCCTCGACGAGCTCGCCGCCCGGGTCTCGGCGGAGGTCGACCGGCCCTGCCGGGTCCTCACCACCACGGGGCGGCACGTCGCGGAGGGACCCGGCCCGCTGGGCCCCACCACGCTCGACGCGCTGGTCCGGGGCTTCCTCGCCGCCGACCGGCTGCCGGCCGTGGCCCGCGACGACGACTCGACGTACAGTCTGTTCCCGGTCGGCCCCGGCCTCGGCAACCGACTCACCTCCTGGCTGGTCGCCGTCGACGGCGACCACGAGCAGTGGCCGCGCGACCACGTCGAGGCAGTGCAGGAGCTCTGCTCGATCGCGGCCCTCGACCGGTCACGCCGTGACGAGGGCGTGCGCGCGCTGCGGCCGACGTCCGCCGACGTGCTGGCGCTCGTCGAGGGCGGGGCGCCGTACGCCGAGATCGCCGTACGGCTGCGCCAGGCCGGCCTCGACCCCGACGGCCCGGTGACCCTCGTCGTACTCGACCTCGACGGCGACGCCCCCGACGACTCCGCCCTTCTGCTGTTCGAGGACGTCGCACTGTCGGTCGGCGGCTCGCCGGTCGTGGCGCCGGGCCGGGACGGCCGCCTGGTCGGGATCCTCCCCTCCGCCCCCGACCTCACCGACCGGTTGCGCACGTCGTTCGCCCGGCTGGCCCCGGGCACCGGTCGCGGTCACCTGGCCGTCGGCCTGAGCGGCGAGGCCCGCACCGACGCGATCACCGGGGCGCTCGAGGAGGCGCGGTTCGCCCACCGGGTGGCCCGCTCCGGCAGTGCACCGGTCTCGGTGGTGGGCTCCGACGAGGTCGCGTCCCACGTGCTGCTGCTGGCCTGCGTCCCCGACGACGTACGCCGCTCCTACGCGCAGCGGGTCCTCGGCGCGGTGCTCGAGCACGACCGGCGCACCAACGGCGAGCTGATCGGCACGCTCGGCGAGTTCCTGTCCTGCTCGGGCTCCTGGGCGCGTACGGCGGAGTCGTTGCACCTGCACGTCAACACGGTTCGCTACCGGATCGAGAAGGTGCAGGAGCTGACCGGCCGCGACCTGTCCCGCCTCGACGACCGGGTCGACGTCTTCCTCGCCCTGGAGTCGCTTGGGTGATCGCACAACGACGAGGGCCTCCACACGCACCACCTTCGGAGGTTCGTCGGGTGCCGCTGGGACCGCCGCGAGCGGATGCTGTTGTGCAGGTCACAAAGACATGCCACGCAGTCATGCCCCCGAGGAGACACCAGTGAAACGATCTCGCAGCCCCCGTACCGCCGTACATCCCGTGGACGAGGTCCTCCCGGTCGGCAAGCTCGCGGTCTACGGCACGCAACACGTGCTCGCGTTCTACGCCGGAGCGGTGATCGTGCCGATCCTGCTGGCGAACTCGATCGGCCTCAGCACCGAGCAGCTGATCCACCTGATCAACGCCGACCTGCTCACCTGCGGCATCGCCTCGATCATCCAGTCGGTCGGCTTCTGGAAGGTCGGCGTACGACTCCCGCTGTTGCAGGGCGTCACGTTCACGGCGGTCTCGCCGATGATCGCGATCGGCCTGGCTGCCGGGGGCGGCACCGACGGCCTGCTGGTGATCTACGGCGCGGTGATCGTGGCCGGCCTCTTCACCTTCGCCATCGCCCCGTGGTTCAGCAAGCTGATCCGCTTCTTCCCGCCGGTCGTGACCGGCTCGGTGATCACCATCATCGGTCTGGCACTGCTGCCGGTCGCGGCCGCGGACGCCACCGGTGGTGCCGGCCCGACCTCCGACCCGACCAGCGGCAAGAACCTGGCCTACGCCCTCGGCACCCTGGCCCTGATCGTCGTGATCCAGCGCGTCTTCAAGGGCTTCATGGCCACGGTCGCCGTCCTGGTCGGCCTGGTCGCCGGCACGGCCGTGGCCTGGATGCTGGGCGACGCCCACTTCGGCTCAGTCAACGACTCAGCCTGGGTCGGCGCGACCACCCCGTTCTACTTCGGCTGGCCGCAGTTCTCCTTCGCCGCCATCGTCTCGATGATCGTGGTCATGCTGATCACCGCCGTCGAGACCACCGGCGACGTGTTCGCCACCGGTGAGATCGTCGAGAAGCGGATCGACCGCGACGACGTCGCCCGGGCCCTGCGTGCCGACGGACTCTCCACCACCCTCGGCGGCGTGCTCAACTCGTTCCCCTACACCTGCTTCGCGGAGAACGTCGGCCTGGTCCGGCTGACCCGCATCAAGAGCCGGTACGTCGTCGCGGCCGCTGGCGCGATCATGATCCTGCTCGGCCTGATCCCCAAGGCCGGTGCGGTCGTCGCCGGCATCCCGCACCCCGTCCTCGGCGGCGCCGCGATCGCGATGTTCGCCACCGTGGCCGTGGTCGGCTTCCAGACCCTGGGCAAGGTCGACTTCCACGACCACCGCAACGTGGTGATCGTGGCGACCAGCATCGGCCTGGCCATGTTCGTCACCGCCCAGCCGCAGGTCGCACAGGCCGTCCCGAACTGGGCCGAGATCATCCTCGGCAGCGGCATCACTCTGGGCAGCCTGACCGCGATCGTGCTCAACATCGTCTTCCACCACATCGGCAAGGACTTCGGCCCGGCCGTGGCCGGCCAACCCGGCGACTCGGTCCGCCTCGACCAGGTCAACAAGATGACCCGTGCCGAGTTCGTCGAGACCTTCGCTCCCCTGTTCCAGGGCCCGCGCTGGGCCGTCGAGCGGGCCTACGACCTGCGCCCGTTCCACGACACCCACGCGCTGCGCCGCTCCTTCCAGGAAGTGCTGTTCTCGGGCTCGAAGGACGAGCAGCGCCAGCTGATCGAGTCCTACCCGGCCCTCGGCTCGAAGCTGGTCTCCGACGGCCTCAGCGGCGAGGCGTCGCTGCGCGACCAGTCCACCCGCGGCCTGACCCACCTGGCCGAGCCCGAGCAGGACGTGCTGACCGCGATCACGTCGGAGTACTCCGAACGGTTCGGATTCCCGCTGATCATCTCGGTCCGCGACGCCTACTCCTTCGAGCGGATCCTGGAGGAGGGCCGCTCCCGGCTGACCAACTGCGAGACCCAGGAGCACGCGGCCGCGCTGCTCGAGATCGCGAAGATCGCGGGCTACCGGTTCGACGACTTCCTCCAAGTTGCCAACCCGATTCACAGTGCGCGGAGCAGAATGGTGAACAAGGGATGAGGAGACCAGCCATGGAGTCATCGACCATCACCGTGAACGGCGAGGCGACCGAGGTCACCGACGTCGCCGCGCACACCACGACGCTCGACTGGCTGCGCAGCCGCGGCCTGACCGGCGCGAAGGAGGGCTGCGCCGAGGGCGAGTGCGGTGCCTGCTCGGTGCTGGTCGCCCGGCCCGGCGCCGACACCCCGACCGAGTGGGTCGCGGTCAACGCCTGCCTCGTGCCGGTCGCCGCACTCGACGGCCAGGAGCTGGTCACCTCCGAGGGCCTCGGCTCGTGCGACTCGCTGCACCCCGTGCAGCGGGAGATGGCGGTGCGCGGCGGCTCCCAGTGTGGCTACTGCACGCCGGGCTTCGTGTGCAGCATGGCGGCGGAGTACTACCGCCCCGGCCGGGTCTCGGCAGGCGCGGCACCCTCGACCGACGGCAACGGCAACGGCTCGGCAGGCGACCACGAGCACGGCGCCAACGGCTTCGACCTGCACGCGCTCAGCGGCAACCTCTGCCGGTGCACTGGCTACCGACCGATCAAGGACGCCGCCGACGCCCTCGGTGCCCCGGCGGCAGGCGACACGTTCGCCGCCCGCACCTCCGCACCTCCGCCGGCGGCCGTGGCCACGGTGCTGAGCGTGGACGGCGCAGAGTTCCGCCGGCCCACCGACCTCGCCGAGGCTCTCGATCTGCTCGCCGAGAACCCCGAGGCGCAGGTGGTCGCCGGCTGCACCGACTTCGGGGTCGAGGTCAACATCCGTGGCGTGCGTGCGCCGTACGTCGTCGCGGTCGACCGGCTGCCCGAGCTGCGCGAGTTCTCGTTCGGGGACGACGAGGTGGTCCTCGGCGCCGGCCTCACCCTCAGCGAGATCGAGCGACTGCTCGAGGGCCGTGTGCCGCTGCTGGCCGAGATGTTCCCGCAGTTCGCCTCGCGCCTCATCCGCAACGGAGCGACCATCGGCGGCAACCTCGGCACCGGCTCGCCGATCGGTGACACACCCCCCGCGCTTCTGGCCCTCGACGCGTCGCTGGTGCTGTCGTCGCCCCGGGGCGACCGGGTGGTGCCGCTGGCCGACTACTTCACCGGCTACCGGACGACGTTGAAGGAGCCGGGTGAGCTGATCCGCGCCGTACGCTTCCCGCTGCCGCTGTCGCCGGTGACCGCGTTCCACAAGATCGCCAAGCGCCGCTTCGACGACATCTCCAGTGTGGCCGTCGGGTTCGCCCTCGACGTCATCGACGGCAGCGTGATCCGCGCTCGCATCGGGCTCGGCGGAGTCGCCGCGACGCCGCTGCGCGCCAGTGCCACGGAGGCCGCCCTGGTCGGTCGCCCGTGGACCGAGCAGACGGTCCGCGAGGCCGCCGCGGTGATGGCCGGCGAAGGAACCCCGATGGACGACCACCGGGCCAGCGCGTCGTACCGCTCGGCGATGCTCGGCCAGTCCCTGCTCCGGCTGTACGCCGCCCACCGACAGGAGGCGATCGCATGATCGGCGAACCCCTTCCCCACGAGAGCGCGTCACTGCACGTGACCGGCGAGGCGCTCTACACCGACGACCTGGTGTTCCGCACCAAGGACGTCCTGCACGCGTGGCCGGTCCAGTCCCCGCACACGCATGCGCGCATCACCGCGCTCGACGTGGCACCGGCGTACGCCGTTCCGGGTGTGGTCCGGGTGCTCACCGCCGACGACGTCCCGGGGGTGAACGACGCCGGGGTGAAGCACGACGAGCCACTGTTTCCCTCCGAGGCGATGTTCCACGGGCACGCACTGTGCTGGGTGCTCGGCGAGACGCTGGAAGCAGCACGCCTGGGCGCCCTGGCCGTCGCGGTCGACTACGAGCCGCTCCCCTCATTGGTCAGCGTCCGCGACGCGATCGACGCCGACAGCTTCCAGGGCGCGACCCCGCACCTGGCCCGCGGCGACGCCGAGGGCGCGTTCGCCACGGCGGAGCACGTCTTCTCGGGTGAGTTCGAGTTCGCCGGGCAGGAGCACTTCTACCTAGAGACCCACGTGTCGCTGGCGCTGGTCGACGAGGGCGGGCAGGTGTTCGTGCAGAGCAGCACCCAGCACCCGTCCGAGACCCAGGAGATCGTGGCGCACGTCCTCGGTGTGCCGAGCCACGAGGTGACCGTCCAGTGCCTGCGCATGGGCGGCGCGTTCGGCGGCAAGGAGATGCAGCCGCACGGGTTCGCCGCGATCGCCGCCCTCGGCGCGCGGCTCACCGGTCGCCCGGTCCGGCTCCGCCTCAACCGCACGCAGGACATGACCATGACCGGCAAGCGGCACGGCTTCCACTCCTCGTGGCGGGTCGGCTTCGACAGTGCCGGCAGGATCGTCGCGCTCGACGCGACGCTGACCGCCGACGGCGGCTGGAGCCTCGACCTCTCCGAGCCGGTCCTGGCGCGCGCGATGTGCCACATCGACAACGCCTACTGGATCCCCAACCTCCGCGTCGACGGTCGGATCGCGAAGACCCACAAGACCTCGCAGACCGCGTTCCGCGGCTTCGGCGGGCCACAGGGGATGCTCGTGATCGAGGACATCCTCGGCCGGTGCGCTCCCATGCTCGGCGTCGACGCGAGCGAGCTGCGGCACCGCAACTTCTACGAGCCCGGCCAGGACACGCCGTACGGCCAGGAGGTGCGGCACGCCGAGCGGCTCGAAGCCTGCTGGAGCCAGGTGCTCGCGAACGGTGACGTCGCCCGCCGGCAGGCCGAGATCGAGCAGTTCAACGCCAGCCACCCCGACGCCCGACGAGGTCTCGCGCTGACCCCGGTCAAGTTCGGCATCTCGTTCAACCTGACCGCGTTCAACCAGGCAGGTGCGCTGGTGCACGTCTACAAGGACGGCTCGGTGCTGATCAACCACGGCGGCACCGAGATGGGCCAGGGCCTGCACACCAAGATGCTGCAGGTCGCGGCGACCACGCTCGGCGTACCCCTCTCTCGGGTCCGGCTCGCGCCGACCCGCACCGACAAGGTGCCCAATACCTCCGCGACCGCGGCGAGCTCCGGTGCCGACCTGAACGGCGCCGCGATCAAGAACGCCTGCGAGCAGATCAAGGCCCGTCTCGCCGAGGTCGAGAGCGATGGCCTCACCTGGGAGGAGCTGGTGCACAAGGCCTACTTCCAGCGCGTCCAGCTCTGGGCCGCGGGCTTCTACAAGACCGAGGGGTTGCACTGGGACGCCGCCGCGATGCGCGGCACGCCGTTCAAGTATTTCGCGTACGGCGTCGCGGCGGCAGAGGTGGAGGTCAACGGGTTCGACGGCTCCTACACGCTGCGCCGGGTCGACATCGTGCACGACGTCGGCGACAGCCTGTCGCCGCTGATCGACATCGGCCAGATCGAGGGCGGCTTCGTGCAGGGGGCCGGCTGGCTGACCCTCGAGGACCTCCGTTGGGACGAGTCCGACGGCCCGAACCGGGGCCGGCTGGCGACCCAGGCGGCCAGCACCTACAAGCTGCCGAGCTTCTCGGAGATGCCCGAGGTCCTCAACGTGAAGCTGCTCGAGAAGGCCCACGAGGACGGCGCGGTCTACGGCTCCAAGGCCGTCGGTGAGCCGCCGTTGATGTTGGCGTTCTCCGTGCGCGAGGCGCTGCGCCAGGCCGCCGCCGCATTCGGGCCGGCCGGGACCAGCGTCGAGCTGGCCTCCCCCGCGACGCCCGAGGCGGTCTACTGGGCTCTCGAGTCGGCGCGCTCCTCGCTGCCCGCCGACCCGGCAAGCGGCCCGGCCCGCGACGTCGCCCGCGACTCCGCCCTCGCCGAGCTGGGTGGGGTGTGACCGAGATGCAGTGGATGCGAGCAGTGCAACGGCTCCGCGAGCAGCGGCAGCCAGGCGTCCTCGTCACGATCACCGCCGTGCGCGGCCACTCACCGCGCGAGGCCGGCGCCAAGATGGTCGTCTCGGCCGACCAGACCTGGGACACCGTCGGCGGCGGCAACCTCGAGGCGGTCGCCGTCGAGCGGGCCCGGGTGATGATCGCCGACGGTGTCGCCGAGCCGGAGGGCTTGGAGATCGCGTTGTCCGACAAGGCGCCGTTCCAGCACGGCGTCCAGTGCTGCGGCGGTGAGGTCGACCTGCTGCTCGAGCCGCTGGCCGTCGTACCGTCAGTCGCGATCTTCGGCATGGGCCATGTCGGCCTTGAGCTCGCGCGCATCCTTTCCCGGCACGACGTCGAGCTGCACCTGGTCGACTCCCGTGCCGACCAGCTGACCGCCGAGCGACTGTCCTCGTTCGACGACGCGGTCGCCAACGTGCACGTGCACCAGGTCCCGGTGCTGCCCGAGCTGGTCGTCGGTGAACTGCCCCACGGCACCCACATGCTCGTGATGACCCACGACCACGCGGAGGACGCCGCCCTGTGCGACGCCGCCCTGCGCAGCGACCGGCTGGCCACCATCGGCCTGATCGGCTCCAGCGCCAAGTGGGCGCGATTCCGCAAGAAGCTCGCCGACGAGGGCCACTCCCCCGAAGCGATCGCCCGCATCACCACTCCCATCGGCCTGTCCGAGCTGACCGGCAAGGTCCCCGCCACCATCGCGGTGAGCGTCGCGGCCTGGCTGCTGCAGCTCTTCGCCGCCGACGTACCCACTGACCACGCCGACCAGGCACCTGCCGCCGACGTACCCACGAACCATGAGGTCTCCTGATGACGCTCTTCCGGGGAACCTTCCTCGACACCCCCGACGACCCGTTCGCCGGCGGCGCACTGCGCGCCGACAGCGACGGCGCCCTGCTGGTGCAGGACGGCGTGATCGTCGCCCGCGGACCGTACGCCGACCTCCGCCGCCAGCACCCCGGCGAGGACGTCGTCGACCTCAGCGGTGGCCTGGTGCTGCCCGGCTTCGTCGACACCCACGTCCACTTCCCGCAGGCGCGGGTCATCGGTGCGCTGGGCATGCCGTTGCTCGACTGGCTCGACCAGTGCGCGCTCCCTGAGGAGGCGCGGATGGCTGACCTGCCCTACGCCGTCGGCGTCGCTTCCGACTTCGTGCGCGGCCTGGTCGCCGCAGGCACGACGAGCGCCCTGGTCTTCGGCGCCCACAACGCCCCTGCCGTCGACGCCCTGTTCACCGAGGCCTCGCGGGTCGGCGTGCGGGTCACAAGCGGACTCGTGGTCGGCGACCGTCGCCTGCTCCCCCCGTTGCACACGACGCCGGAGCGCGCGTACGCCGAATCGCTAGCCCTGGCTGGGCGTTGGCACGGTGTTGGCCGCAACCGCTACGCCGTGACCCCGCGTTTCTCCCTCTCCTCGACGGACGATCTGCTGGCTGCGTGCGGTGCCGTCCTGTCCGAGGTGCCCGGCGCGATGCTCACCTCTCACGTGAACGAGAACCCGTGTGAGATCGCGGCGGTCGGCGAGCTCTTCGGCGGCAGTTCGTACGTCGACACCTACGACAAGCACGGCCTCGTCGGACCCCGCACCGTCCTCGCGCACAACGTCCACGCGACCGACCCCGAGCTCGCAGTGCTGGCCTCACGGGGCGCGGCCGTGGCGCACTGCCCGACGTCGAACGCGGCCTTGGGGAGCGGGCTCTTCCCGCTGGCCCGCCATCTCTCTGCGGGAGTCCGGGTGGCGCTCGGGTCCGACGTTGGCGCCGGCACCGGGTTCTCCTTGCTGAAGGAAGGCCTGCAGGCCTACTTCGCCCAGCAGCTGCTCGGCGAGCTCGGCCATCCGCTCACCGCCGCCCACCTGCTCCATCTGGCGACCAGCGCCGGCGCTGCCGCCCTCGGCCTGGACGAAGTCGGCGACTTCTCGGTCGGCAAGCGCTTCGACGCCCAGTGGCTCTGCCCTGCCGAAGGATCAACGCTGGACGTCGGCCTCGCACATGCCTCCGACGCCGCCGAGGCCCTGGCCCGCACCTTCGCCCTCGGCACCCCCGCCGACGTCCGAACCGTCTGGGTCGACGGCGACCTGGTCAGCTCCGAGGACTCCGACCAGGCAAGCGTTCTCTCGCTGGTCGAGTAGGTCGCGGAGCCTTTTCGGTGGTCGAGTAGGTCGCTCTGCGACCGTATCGAGACCCCCGCCATGCCTCCCCGCGCGACCGTTGGTTGAGGAGGTCGCTCTGGCGACCGTCTCGAAACCAAGCCCCCACCACCACGGCACACCGGGGCATGCCAAAGACCGGCCCCGGTGTGCTGCCCCTTGTGTCTGCGGCCATTCGGGTATGGCCTAGGTGCGTTTGCGGAACCGGACGTCACCGTTGGCCATCAGCGTCATGTCGTAGGTGTCGTCGTGGGCACGGTGGTGGTGCCACGAGCACAAGAGCTTGCCGTCCTTGGTGTCGGTCCGACCTCCGTGCAACCAGGACAAGGTGTGGTGGTGGGCTTCGCACCACTTGGCCGGCACCAGGCACCCCTCGCTGCGGCAGGTCTTGTCGCGGATCCCCATGGCGAGGATCTGCGGGCCGGTGAAGAGTCGTTTTGCGCGGCCCTGGTCGAGTACCTCGGACTCCCCGCTCGCTGCGGCAGGTCTTGTCGCGGATCCCCATGGCGAGGATCTGCGGGCCGGTGAAGAGTCGTTTTGCGCGGCCCTGGTCGAGTACCTCGGACTCCCCGCCCAGGACGGCGGGGACCATCTTCGCGGTGCACGAGAGGCGGCGGACCTGGGTGGCGGAGATCTTGCCACCGTCGGGCAGGACCCCGACCCCGACGCCGGCGAGCAGGTCGGCCAGGTCCATGGTGATCACCAGGGTGGTGCCGTTGCCGGCATGCACCGGGAGGGCGTCGGGGTCCAGGCCCTCGAGGAGGGCCTCGAAGGCCAGCCCACGGCGTTGGTCGAAGGGAACCTTCTGACCGGTCGCGGGATCGGTCAACGGGGCCGCACCCCCACCCGGGGTGGACTGGTGCCGGGGCCTTCACCGTGTCGGCCGATGCGGCCAGGATGCTCTGGCCCACGGAGAGGAGGGCCTCGAAGGCCAGCCCACGGCGTTGGTCGAAGGGAACCTTCTGACCGGTCGCGGGATCGGTCAACGGGGCCGCACCCCCACCCGGGGTGGACTGGTGCCGGGGCGAGGTCAGCGAGTTCAGGATGCCCTTGAGGCGGGCCGCGGCGGCCTCGGACAGGGTGGCGCGCAGCTCCACGGTGCCGTCACCGTTGCGCTTGAACCACAACCGGGACTTCGCGTGCGCGCGGCGTTCCTCCTCCTCGACCCGCTTGCGTTCCTCGTCCTCACACAACTGTGGAGCGACGATGGAGAGGATCTTGCGGCCCAGGATCCGCAGGTCGTGCGGGGAGTGCTGCGCGGCGAGCTCGACCAGGTGCCATCACGTCCTCAGGGACTTCGGCACTGGCCAGCAGTCGGTCCAGGGCGGCCACGATCACCTTGGCCTGCTCCAGGTGCACCGCCCTCGACGCGAGGGCTGCGGCGACGACGCTCCAGCGGGTGTCCAGGGAGGTGGCCAGCTTCTCGGCCTGGTGGTTCGCGCCCGCCCCGGTGCGGGTGCGTGGGGTCAACCAGGAGGCGACGTTGGGGTCGCCGTCTGCTTCGGCCACGTCGCCTGCGGCCGCGATCACCCGCAGCCGCAGGGACTCCAGTTGGGAGCCGAGGTCGGTCAGCTCGACCAGGGCGGCGCGTTTCTCGGCGGTGGTCATGAAGGCGGGGTTGACGTCGGCGACCGACTTCAACGAGGTCTCGATCACCGCTGCGCACTCGAGCACCGGGTGGGTGCCGGGGCCGATGTGGTCGGGGTTGCTCATGGGCACGATTTTACGCCTGATATGCCTGTTTTTGAACAAATGCACGAAGGTGGTGACCGTTGTGAACGCGTGTGACGAATGAGCCGAGTTATCCCCAGAAACACCCGAGCAGGTTTGGCCTGCACGGATCAATTTCGCTCCGACCACCGACAAGCCAGGCCCGAACGCGACATGCTCGGCTCCCGCCCAGGACGACACGCACTCCCGTGGTTCCACTAGCGTTCGGACATGCTTGAGTCCCAACGAGAGCCGACACCTCGCGAAGATTCTGGGGAACTGGAGACCGCCCTCGCGTTTCTGACGTTCGCCCGCCACTGCCTGCTGAAGAAGGTCGACGGGCTGAACGAGCAGCAGCTCCGCCGCAGCCTGGTCGTCTCGGACACCACGCTTCTTGGCCTGGTGCAGCATTGAGCGGCCGGAGAGCGCTGGTGGTTCGCCCATCACCTCGGAGGCGACCCGGCGTACGCCGCCGCTGAAGGAGTTCCCCTCGGGGCAGGTCTTCCAGCAGCAGGCTGGCTACTTCCGCAGATGCCCGGCTAGTTGACCGGCGAGCTCCACGGACGCTTCGATTTCTTCGCGGCGGATCGAAACGCTCTCGACGTTGAGGCCGAACGGCACCCCGAGCCGGCGGCAGTAGTCGATGAGCTCGACCGCCGTCGCGGTGGCTTGCGCCAAGGATGCCAACAGCGGGTTCGCCGCGTGCCGGAGGTCGTTCTCGATCCATCTCGGAACGTCGACTCCCAGCCAGCGCAGGAACTCCAGCGTCTTCATCGAGCCGCACACCGAGAAGGTGAACACGATCGGCACCGGCACCAGCCCTCGTGACTCGCACTCGTATCGGTAGTCAGAGACGAGGTTCTTGGCCGCATTGAGGTCGTAGACGACCTGCGTCACGAAGAACCGGCAGCCCGCCTCCTGCTTCGCGATCAGTCGCAGGTGCTCGTTCTCGCGGCGGCTGTGCCGCTCGGGGATTGCGACCCCGCCCAGCAGCAGGTCCGGGTTGAGCGCGGCGCTCATCGCTTGCGCATCAGCGAGCGAGACCGAGGGAGAAGATCCGCTCGAGGCGGCGCCGACCATCACCGACAACGTACGGCGAGGGTCCTGCTCGGCGATCCAGGAGCGCAGGTCCTCGCGCTGGTACTTGCCCACGGCGCGGTAGACGATCACCGGAGTCCCCCACTGCTCCAGATGTTCCGTTCGGTACTCGGCGGGGTCGACCGTGGGGCTGAACGGGAACGGACGCTCCTCCGGGTTGCGGGAGCTCTCGTCGTCGATGTCGTAGAGGACCAGGCCATCGAGATCGAGGTGCTCAAGTCGTTCGACGGTCGCGCGTGCGATCTCCGGCAGTCGGTCCGTCGGTGTCGACCTCCTGGGCGGCGTCACCGCAAAGATGACGAAGTCCCCCTGGCCAGATTTGATGCGAGCTGCGATGTCCACAACGCGACCGTACGTCCACTCAAGGCCGAGACCGTTTCTCCCACTGGTTCGAGACTATGCGGAGCTGCACAGGAGCAGGGGTCCTACGTTGTCTGCGACGCTGCGCCACATGTCACCAGGCGTTGGTTCTCAGCCACCGTGCTCCGCCACCGTGCGAACGGGCACACTGACCCGAGCAAGACTCCGCCGTTGACTCAGCAGGGAAGGAACTGGCCATGCCCCGGACGCACCACGTCGTATTCCTGGTGTTCGACGGTATGAAGATGCTCGACGTGACCGGGCCTGCTGAGGTCTTCGCCGAAGCCAACCGACTCGGAACTCGCTACCAGCTTCGCTACGTCTCCCCTACGGGTCACGCAGTCGTCACGTCGATCGGAGCCACCCTGCCCGTCGACGGTGCGTCCACGGATGTCCTCGAAGCAGAGACGGTCATCGTCTCGGGCGGTGACGACCTCCCGGTGAAGCCCATCCCGAGCGACCTCACCGCTGCCGCGACCGAACTTCACGCCCGGTCGCGTCGCACGGTGTCCATCTGCACGGGATCATTCGTGCTCGCAGCCGCCGGTCTGCTGGACGGCCGTCGGGCGACAACACACTGGCGTCACGCGGATCTGCTCGCACGCGCGTTCCCCAAGGTTTCCGTGTCCCCGGATGCGCTCTTCGTGCAGGACCGCGGGATCTACACCTCGGCCGGTGTCTCTGCCGGCATCGACCTCGCACTCGCCCTCGTCGAGGAGGACCACGGACCAGATCTCGCCCGCGAGGTCGCACGCAACCTGGTGATGTTCATGCAGCGACCCGGCGGGCAGTCGCAGTTCGCCGCTCCCCTGCAGATCCGCCCTCCACGAACACCTTCACTGCGGGCTGTGGTGGACCTGGTCTCCGCACAGCCGTCTCTCGAGCACAGCACCCGTTCGCTGGCTCAGCACGCTGGGGTCAGCCCCCGTCACCTGGCCCGACTGTTCGCCGCCGAGCTCGACACCTCCCCGGCCAGGTTCGTGGAGCGCACCCGGCTCGAGCACGCCCAGTCACTCCTCGATCGCGGTCACGGGGTCGCCGAGGCCGCGAGCCTGGTCGGCTTCGGTAGCGCGGAGAGCATGCGACGACTCTTCAAGGCCAGGTTCGGTGTCTCGCCGAGCCAGTACCGGGCACGGTTCACCACGACGACTCCTGCTCAGGAGCCAGGAACGGGCGCGTCCCACTGACCCCGATGGGGCCACAGAAGACGTCACTCCGGCCAGGCGTTGTTCTCGATGATGTCGACGAAGTTCGCGCGCTCGAACCGTGGATCGAAGTGGGCGAGCACGTCGTCGTTCATCGTGCCGAACGTGGTCTCCGGGCGGTCCGCCATCCCCTCGTTGAAGGCGTGCAGGATCTGCCGCTTGAAGTCCGGGCGCGGATGGGCCGCGACAACAGTCTTCTTGTCCTCGTCGCGTATCTCGTCCAGATCCAGACCGAGTACGTCGGTCTCCACACCCAGCGTGACCACACCGACCTCGGGAGCCAGGTGCAGGGGCAGCTCGGGAGTCGTGTGGAGGGCGATGGCGAGCCACACGTCGCGCGCGTCCGCCTCCGAGCGGCCGTGCTCACGCAGGAAGTCGTACGCCGCGTCGGCACCGTCGATCTCGAAACGTTGGTCGGTCGTGCGGAACTTCTGAGTGAGTCCCAGGTCGTGGAACATGCCGCCGACGTACGCCAGCTCGGCGTCCACTTCGATGTCCCGCGCCCTCGACTTCAACATCCCCCAGAGGAAGACGCGCCGGGAGTGATGGAACAGCGAGTCCCCCACCAGCGGGTCGTCGGTCGCCTCCCGCACCAGCGCGGTTGCCGCGCGAGCCAGCTCGGTGTCGGGGATCTGGATGCCTGCGATGGTCTCGGTCACGGGTACGTCTCCTGTCGAGTGCTGATGACCCCACCAGCATCGCGCCGCCCTGCCCCAGACGACCCCGCGAAAGCGGACAAGGATCACCTGATCTGCGCCAGACGGACGCAGCCCCAATGCCTCAGAACTCCTCCCGGCAACACCGCGACGCCACGAGCTGGATGCCCCGCTTGCCTGCGTGGACAGTGCCTGCCGTGGCGTGATTGGGGAGGTTGACCGCAGCGAGGAGAACCACTGCGTCCTGCCACCAGATTGTGGAGCAGACCCACACAGGCGATGTCGGACGAGATTCCCAAAGGGCTGCGAAGACCGGTGCCCAACGGACAAACTCGCCCAATGGCCTTCGTGCGGTTCCTGACCGCAGCATCCCTGTCTGCTCTCGTCCTCGGTTCCATGTGTACGGGCACGGTGGCAGGAGCGGCCGCGGCGTCCTCGGACCGCTCGACGGATCCCGGCCTGCACGGGAAGGCAGCGATCGACCGCCTCGGTGACGAGCTCGATGACGCTGCCCGTCGTTCCGGGCTGAGCACGAGCGAGCTCCGCAGGATCTTGACCACCGACGACTCGGCCCAAGTGGTGCCGGGTGGTCAGTTGGTCTACGCCGACACGTTCCCCGCGCAACCCAGCGCCGCATCGGCAGAGGTGGCCCAAGCCCAGTTCCCCGAGGCTCAGACCTTCACCCTGCACAGCCGGCCGACCTCGAAGCACACGATCTTCCTGGACTTCGACGGTGCCGACGTCAGCAACACGTACTGGAACTTTGCGTCCGGGATCCCGAACGGCCAGTACGACGGGTTCTCGATCGACGGCGACCTGGGCACCTTCAACGCCGACGAGCACAGCTACATGCAGGAGCTCTGGCGGATCGTCGCCGAGATGTACGTGGCGTACGACGTCGACATCACCACCGAGGACACCGGCCCCGCCGCCTACCACCGCGACGGCATCGCCGACGACACGTACGGCGACCACGTCCTGTTCAGCAACGACCCGGACTCCAACCCGATCTGCTCCGGTTGCGCCGGAATCGCTGTCTTCGGCCAGTTCGCGGATCCGACCGACTCGGGGACCGACTCCAAGGAGCCCATCTGGGTGCGCAAGCAGGCGAACGCGTTCCTCACGGCCACCGTCACCGCGCACGAGATCGGGCACACTCTCGGCCTGAACCACGACGGACGAACCATCCCTAGCGAGGAGTACTACGGAGGCCAGGGCGCCTGGACGCCGATCATGGGCTCCGGCTTCAACGGGATCTTCCAGTTCAGCAACGGCGACTACGCCAGCGCCTCCAACAAGCAGGACGACTTCGCGACCATGGTCGCCACCGGCCTGCCTCTGCTGCCCGACGACGCCGGCAACACCGCGGCCTCCGCGACGAGCCTGGGAGCACGGACCGACTACACGGTCGACGGCATCATCACCAGTCGCGACGTCGACTACTACAAGGTCGGCCCGTGCGTCGCAGCACCTTCGGTGGGAGCCCTCGGAAACGGTGCGGGCAGCGGTCTCGATCTGCGCGTCGACCTGCGTACGGCGAACGACGCGCTGGTCGCGTTCTCGGACCAGCCGTCTGGCCAGGTCATCGTCGGTGGGTTCGCCCACCGGATCGCGAGCGGCATGGACGCGGACACGATCTCACCGAGCGGCGGGCCGGGAACCTACTACGTCAAGGTCGACGGCGTCGGCAACGGCGATCCGCTCGCCACCGGCTACTCCGACTACGGCAGCGTCGGCACCTACAAGCTTTCGATCACCGGCTGCGCGGACACGAACGGCGCTACGCCGAACGCTCCTGCGTCGATCAACCTCACCACCAGCAAGAGCGCTGGCACGCTGACCTGGACGGCCCCGTCGTCCGGACCGGCGCCGAACGGCTACCGGATCAGCGGGATCAACGGAGGACCGGTCGAGGTCTCCGCAAGCACCAGGTCGAGGGCGATCACCGTGCAGGGCGGCCACGACGTCAACGTCGCAGTCACGGCTCTGAACGCCGCCGGGGGCGGAGTCCCGAAGACGTTGAACCGGCATGTCGCGAGCTGGGTCCCGACAACGGCGCCTGCCATCACCGTGACCACCAGTGGCCTGAAGGCCACGATCAACTGGAAGCCCGCCGCGAACCCCGGCAACGCCTACCTGCGCTACTGGTTGCTGACCATCGACGACCAGATCCTCCCGCAGACCGCAGCAGTGCGGAGCTTCACGAAGACGTTCTCGACGTACGGCTACCACACCGTGAAGCTGAATCCCCAGATGGACGCCGAGCTCCCAGGAACGGCCCCCGGTCGTACCGTCAGGGTCCTGGTGGCTCTCAAGCCATCGGCTCCCAGGATCGGTAGCCCGTCATCGGGCAAGGCGGGGACGCCGGTCAACGCCACCGCTCGCTGGGCGGCTCCGTTGAACAACGGTGGCGCTGCGATCACCTCGTACAAGGTGATCGCCTCGAAGATCGTGGAGGGCAGGGTCGTCGGCTCGAAGGTCTCCGCACCGGTCTCGGCCAAGGCCCGCGCGTACACGTTCAGGCTCGCGAAGGGCTACTACAGGTTCCGGGTCGTCGCCTACAACGCCAAGGGCGGGTCGCCAGCGTCGGCGTACTCGAAGAAGGTCACCGCGAGGTAGGTCGTCCACCCGGAAGACTGGCCAGGACCGAGCCTCACGACCACCCGACCGTCCGAACCGCCCGGACGACTGCCGAAACGCTCGTCCCAACCGCCGGTGGAGATGACGGTTCGCTCGCTCAGGGTCGCGCGTCGCGTCATCGTGTCGCGGGCGCCGTACTCCTCTCCACGCCGACTGCCACCCGAACTGCGCGCACTGTCTCAGCCGATCTCCCCCTCGCCTGCGCCGGCGTTGTCGATCAGCGCCATGGCAGCGGTCGCAGCCGCATGGACGTCGCCGTCCCGGATGGCAATGAACAGTCCCTCGTGCCAGTCGTGCTGCCCCGTGATGAACCGGGAGAAGCACTGCCCGCCCTTCAGGTCCAGCGCCATCGCCTCGCTCAGACTTGAGTAGAGCTCCGCGAGCACGTCGTTCCCCGAGACCTCGGCGACCGCGAGGTGGAATGCGACGTCGGCGGTCGCAAAGTCCTCCTCCGCCAGTGCCGCGCCTGCTGCCGCTCGGGCGTCCAGGGTCTGACGCAGGTGTTTCAGCTGGTCCTCGGTGCGCCGTTCGGCTGCGAGCCGCGCCGCGATCACGTCCAGGCCGCGGCGTACGTCGGCGATGTCGTCGTGCGTGGCAGTGAGGAGCCGGCGCCGCAGCGCCACCTCCGTGGCATTGGTCGCGACGACGTAGGTGCCGTCGCCCTGGCGCGGTTGCAGCAGTCCCGCGTGCACGAGGCCGCGCACCGCCTCGCGCACGGTCGTGCGGCTCACGCCCAGCGACTCGATCAGTGCGGTCTCGGGCGGAATCCGGTGCCCGACCGGCCAGTTTCCTGCCGCGATCTCCTCGCGCAGGGACTCGGTCGCGGCGTCCGCCATGGACATACGCGGGATTGCTTTCATCAGAACTCCCTCTTGCAAATTCGTCATACGTATGGTCATAGTACATCTACCGAGTGACGCACACCACATGGCATGGTCGATGAAGACCTCACCCGAACCCAGCCTGTGATCCCCCTCTTCTCGCTCGCAGCTCTGGAAGGTCCGCCCTGATGACCACCTCAGAATCAGTACCGCCCATGACATCCTCCGACGCCACCGATGCGTCACGTTCCTCGTCCGGCGCCGTGACTCGCGCCCTCGATGCGATCCCATTCAACCGTGCCCACAAGCTCATCCTCGCCATGGTGCTCTTCGGCGCCTTCTTCGACGTGATGGAGGAGAACGCGCTGGGTGCGATCGGCCCCACCCTGAAGGACATCTGGGGCATCTCCACACCACAGCTCGCATTGCTGCAGACCATCACCATCTCCGCGATGATCATCGGCAAGGTCTTCGCCGGCATCGTCGGCGACTACCGCGGCCGGCGCTATGCCCTGGCGTTCAACCTCGTCCTCTACTGCTTCGGCGCCCTCGTCTGCGCTCTGGCGCCCAACTACCTCGTGCTCGCCATCGGCCGCTTCATCGTCGGGCTCGGCCTCGGTGGCGAGATCGCCGCCGGCATGACCATCCTGAGCGAGTTGGTCGCCACCAAGTACCGCGGCGCCATCGTCGCGTCGCTCAACATCGGAGCCGGCGGCCTGGGCAACGTGATCTCCTTCGGCTTCGCCGCGATGGTGCTCGGTCCTCTCGGCCAGTTCTTCGGCGGCCCCGAGACGAGCTGGCGCTGGATGTTCGGCCTTCTCGTGCTTCCCGCCCTCATGGTGATGTTCTACCGGCGCTACCTGCCTGAGACTCCGCGCTATCTGGTGAGCAGGGGACGACACGACGAGGCCAACCGCGTGCTCAGCCTCCTGCAGGCGGGGAGGCTGCACGACGACCAGCTCGTCGTGACGGAGTTCGTGCCGCCCAAGACCGACGTCGAGGGTCCCGCTCCGAAGGTGCACCTGGGCGAGGTCTTCCAGGGCGTGCTCCTGCGCCGCACCTGCGCCCTGGCCGTCGCGTCGTGGATGACGTTCGGTGCCCAGATCACGGTGCTGGTGCTGATGCCGACCATCTTGGTCGAACAGGGCTTCACCGTGACCAAGAGCCTCACGTTCACCATGGTGATGAACTTCGGCAGCCTCTTCGGCGCCGTCGCCGCGACGTACGCCGCGATCCACTGGCCACGCCGTCTGGTGATGACCGTCGGCGCCATTGCCGCCTGCCTCTCCGCCCTGGCCTTCGGCACGCTCGCATCGTCGGCTGCCACGATCCTGCTCTTCGGCGGTGCCTTCCAGTTCTTCGTGCTGCTCCTGAACAGCACGATCTTCGCCTGGTCCCCCGAGCTCTATCCCACCCGCGTGCGTGCCTTCGGTACCGCGATGATCGCTGTCCAGGGGAACGTCGCAGGGGCCCTTGCGCCGATCGGCGCCGGCTGGCTGCTCGACAGCTCCGGCATGGGAACCGTCTTCATCGTGATCTCCGGAATGTACGCCGTGATGGCCGTCGCCACCCGCTTCGCCCCGGAAACTCACGGCCGGACCCTCGAGGAGATCAACCCCACCTCACTGCTCCCCCGCTCCTGACCACCACCAGATCACCAATTCCGAAAGGACCATGACCATGGACAAGTTCCACGTCTCAGCCACCTCCCACTGGCCCAACTACCTCCCCGAGTACGTCGCCCGCGAACAGGGCTTCTTCGCGGACGAGGGACTCGACTTCACCCGCAGCGCGCCGACGGACTGGACGCAGGTCCTGACCGACCTCAGCGACGGCACCGCCGACCTGGTGCTGGGCGGGATCTGGGTCCCGACGATGTATCACGGCCGCGGCCGCGACTACGTCGCCGTCGCCGCCCTCAACTCGCGAAACCCGAAGGTCCTGGTGATGCGCGAGCCAGCTCCCGGATTCTCCTGGCGAGACCTTGAGGGCAAGATCGTCCTGGCCCCGGGGGCCGGTGGCACGGCGCCGTACGTCCACACCGCTGGCCTGATGCGGAAGGCCGGGGTCGACATGACCAAGGTCCGCTGGGTCCGCGACCTGGCCGGCTCGACCCTCACCGAGCTCTTCCTCGGGGGGCACGGCGACGCGCTCGTCACCGACGCCATCAACGGCGCGCTCCTCGAGCGTGCGGGCAAGGCCTCGATCGTGGCACGCCACGACGTCGACGGCGGGCTGATGCCCAACAGCGTCTACTACACCGACCGTGAGCGGCTCGAGCGCGACGACACGGTGTGGCGCTTCTGCCGTGCGATGCAGCGTGCCTACGACTGGCTGCGGGAGCACTCCGCGGTCGAGGCGAAGTCGCTCCTGGCCCGCGAGTGGCCGGGGATCGAGACCGACCACCTGATCGAGATCGTCGACGACCTGCGTCAGCGCGGGATCTGGGAGGACATCCGCATCGCGCCCGAGGGGTACGACGAGTGGTTGCGGATCCAGGTCGAGGACGGCCTGGTGGGAAAACCGGTCCGCTACGACGACCTGGTCGACCCGCGCCCGGCCGAGGACGCCGTACGCACCGTCGGAGCAGCCCGATGACGATCGTGCTCACGCGCTCGGACGTGGCCGAGGTCATCGACATGACCGACGTGATCGAGGTCGTGGAGCAGGCGCACCTCGCCCTCGCCTCAGGTGACGCGATCCAGCCAGAGCGCGCGGCCTTCGAGCTGAAGGGCAGCGACGTGCTCTATGTGCCGATGGTCGCCGGCATCGGCTCCATGGAGGTCGGGGGCGTCAAGCTGATGACCGACACCCCGAGCAACCGGGCCCGGGGACTGCCCGCCCAGCAGTCCGCCATCTTGCTGGCCGACGGGACGACGGGTGCCCCGAAGGCGCTCATCGACGGTGGGATCGTCACCCGATTTCGCACCGCCGCCGCCTCGGCCGTGGCTACCAGACACCTCGCGAACCCGTCTGGCGGTTGCCTCGGGCTCATCGGGGCAGGCGGGCAGGCTCGGGCACACCTCGAAGCCATTCGGCTGGTGCGCCCCGTGGACCGGGTCCTGGTCTGGACGCGATCCAGCGCGACCGCCGCGGGCTTCGTCGAGCACGCCCGACAGACGGGCGTGCACGTCGAGGTGGCCGACTCCGTCGAGGACGTCGTGTCGCAGGCGGACATCCTGTGCACGCTCACCCCGTCGAGGGAACCGCTGGTGAGCGGCGCCTGGTTCAGGCCGGGCCTGCACGTCAACGCCGTGGGGGCGCCGCCACGGGTGGACCACCGCGAGATCGACTCCGAGGGCATCCGCCGCAGCCTGGTCGTCGTCGACCGGGTGGACGTGGCACGCCAGGAGTCGGGCGACGTCATGATTCCGTTCGCGAACGGCGACATCGGCTACGACCACTTTGACCTGGAGCTCGGTGAAGTCGCGTCCGGGAGCAGGCCGGGTCGCAGCTCGCCGGACCAGATCACGCTCTACAACTCGGTCGGCCTCGCCATCCAGGACATGGCGACCGCACGCATGGTCGTGGAGAAGGCGCTGCTCAAGGGTCTCGGCCGGACCATCGACCTGGGCAGCTGACCTGCCGTGGCCACCGGCGCCCAGGTCGAAGCCCACCGCTCGCTGCAGCGGGCGTTCGAGGTGCTCGAGCTGATCGCGGACAACGACGGGAGGATGGGCGTTGCTCAGCTGGCGGCCGAGTCGCGCCTCCCCTTGTCGTCGATGCATCGACTGGTCAGCACGTTGGCCAAGCTCGGCTACCTCCACCAGGAGCCCTCACGGAAGTATGTCCTGGGCGCTCCGCTCGTCCGCCTGGGCCACGCGTCCTCCAGGCTGCTGCTCGCGAACTGGGGGCAACCGAGGTTGGCCAGGCTTGCGGACGAGCTCGGAGAGTCCGTGCACCTGACCATGCTGGACGGGGACGAGGTGCGATACGTCGCCCAGGCCCCGTCCAGCCGTTCAATGCGGATGTTCACCGAGGTCGGCCGCCGCGTACTGCCGCACTGCTGCGCGGCCGGCAACGCGATCCTCTCCGCGATGGCGGAGGACGAGGTACGCCGCCTGCTCGCCCGCACCGGCATGCCGCGCTACACCGAGAACACGATCACCGACACGGACACCTACGTCGAGAGACTGCGCCTGACCGCCGAGGCGGGCTACGCGCTCGACGACGCAGAGCAGGAGACGGGGGTCCGCTGCGTGGCAGTCCTGGTGCCGGACAGTGCGGAACGGTTCGCGCTCTCGGTCTCCGGCCCCACCACCCGGATGTCGGACGAGGTCGTCTCCCGGGTCGTGCCACTGCTGATCCGGGCCAGCTGGGACATCGCCGCCGTCCTGCCCTGACCCAACAACGAAAGGCTCACCTCATGCGCATCCTCGTGGTCAACGTCAACACCACCGTCTCGATGACCGACGCGATCGTCGCCTCGGCCCGGTCCGTCGCCTCCCCCGGCACCGAGATCATCGGCCTCACTCCCTCGTTCGGTCCCGACTCCTGCGAGGGCAACTTCGACAGCTACCTCGCCGCGGTTGGCGTGATGGACGCGGTCGCCCGCTACCAGGGCGCCTACGACGCCGTGGTGCAGGCCGGCTTCGGCGAGCACGGCCGCGAGGGTCTCCAGGAACTCCTCGACGTGCCGGTTGTCGACATCACCGAAGCAGCCGGCCACGTCGCCTCCCTGCTCGGCCACACCTACTCCGTGGTCACCACCCTCGACCGCACCGTGCCCCTGATCGAGGACCGGCTCAAGTTGGCCGGCCTCGACGCCCGATGCGCATCCGTGCGCTCCAGCGGGCTGTCCGTCCTCGAACTCGAGGAGGACCCCGAGGCCGCCGTGAAGGCGATCACCACACAGGCACAGCGCGCGGTCCAGGAGGACAGGGCCGAGGTGATCGTGCTGGGTTGCGGCGGCATGGCCGGTCTCGACCACGCCGTCAGGGCCGCCACCGGCGTGCCCGTCGTCGACGGCGTCACCGCCGCCATCAAGCTCGCCGAAGCCCTGATCGGGCTCGGTCTGTCCACCAGCAAGATCAGGACCTACGCCACCCCGCGAACGAAGCGACTCAGCGGCTGGCCACTCGGTGCCGTGCATGAGGTCAGCTGATCACCCGGTGCAGTTCGGCGGCGAGGGCGGGAACACGCTCTCGGGTGACGCGGGCGGACGGGCCGGCCACGGACACCGCCAGCGGGAACGGCGCGGACGGCACGGGTACGGCGACACAGCGCGCGCCGTACTCCTCCTCCTCGTCGTCGAGGGCGAAACCCTGGCGGCGTACGACGCGAACGGCAGCGACCAGCTCCGAGACTGACCCAACTGTGTGGGAAGTAGGTCGATCGAGACCGGTGCGTTCCGCGAGCGCGGTCACCTCGTCGTCGGCCAGCAGCGACAACAGCGCCTTCCCCACGGCCGAGCAGTGCGCCATCGTCCGGCGGTGCACCTCGGTCGAGGAGCGCATCGCCTGTGAGGACTGGACCTGCGCGACGAAGAGCACCGTGTCCCCGCACAGGGTCGCGGCGTTCGCCGTCTCGCCGGTGGCCTCGACCAGCCTGGCCAGCCAGGTGGAGACGTCGGGAGCGATCGGCAGCATGGCCGCACCACCGAGGGCGACCAGACGCGGGCCGAGGCGATAGCGCCGGTCGGATCCCTTGTAGAGATAGCCCGCCTGGCACAACCCGCCCAGCATCCGGTGCGTCGTCGAGACCGGGATCCGACAGAGTGCCGCGAGCTCCGAGAGCCCCAGGGGCTGGCCGGCGTCGGCGAGGTGCTCGAGCAGGCCGAGCGCGCGACCGATCGACTGGACCGGCCCGCTGGGCGCGGCTGCGTCGGCGCTCACGTCAACCGGCCTTCCGGACCAGGTCGCGCTGCACCCGGGCCACTCGGCGCGCGAGCGACTCCTCGTCGACCGTGGCCATCCGCCCCTGCTCGACCACGGGACGGCCGTTGACCAGCAGCAGCTCGAGCGGCGGGGTCGACCCGAGCACGAGTGCCGCCACCGGATCGTCGATGCCGGCATGGGCAAGCGTGTCGAGCCGCCACACGGCGAGGTCGGCGAGCTTGCCGACCTCGAGCGACCCGATCTCGTCCTCGCGGCCGAGGATCCTGGCACCGTCGAGAGTGGCCATCTCCAACGCGGCACGTACGCCGAGGGCACGCGGCCCACCACGCGCCCGAGCGAAGAGCACCGCGTGCCGCGCCTCCTCCAACAGCGACCCGGCTTCGTTGCTGGCCGCGCCGTCGACACCGAGGCCGACCGGCGAGCCGGCCTCGCGCAGGTCGGCGGCGCGGGCGATTCCGGCACCGAGGCGGGCGTTGGAGCTCGGGCAGTGCGCGACGCCGGTCGCGGCCGCCCCGAGCCGCTTGACCTCGGCGTCGTCGAAGTGGATGCCATGGGCGAACCACACGTCGGAGCCCGACCAGCCCAACTGCTCGGCGTACTCCAAGGGCGTGCAGCCCCGCTGCACCTCGCACCACTCGGTCTCGTCGACGGTCTCGGCGAGATGCGTGTGGAGCCGTACGCCGCGGTGTCGGGCCAGCTCGGCCGAGTCACGCATGAGCCCTTCACTGACCGAGAACGGCGAGCACGGTCCGACCGAGATCCGCAGCATCGAGCCGGGCGACGGGTCGTGCCAGCGCGTGATGGCGGCATCCGTCACGGCGAGGATCTCGTCACGCTCCTGGACCACCGAGTCCGGCGGCAGCCCGCCGTCCTTGCGGCTGAGGTCCATCGAGCCGCGGGCCGGGTGGAACCGCAGCCCGACCTCCTCCGCCGCCACGATCGATGCGGCGAGCGGGTCGCCGCCCTCACGCGGAAAGACGTAGTGGTGGTCCGCTGCCGTGGTGCAGCCGGTGAGCGCCATGCGGGCCAGGCCTGCCTGGGTCGCCACGTGGACGGAGGTCTCGTCGATGCCGGCCCACACCGGGTAGAGCGTGGTGAGCCACTCGAAGAGCGTCGCGTCGGCGGCCAGCCCGCGGGTGACCCACTGGTAGAGGTGCTGGTGCGTGTTGACGAAGCCCGGGGTGATCAGGCAGCCGCGGCCGTCGACGACCCGGGCACCCGGGTACGACGGCGCCGGGCCCGGGCCGACGTCGACGATGCGCGAGCCCTGCACCACGACGTACCCGTCGGCGATCTCGCGCCGTGAGCCGTCCATCGTGACGATGGTCGCGCCCTCGATGACGGTGCTTGCAGAGGGGGCAGTGCGTGCGGAACTGGTGAGCTGCATGGCCTGTCTCCCGATGAGTCGTGGGTGGGATTCCAGTGAACCCGCGCACGTCCGGCGCGGTAAGTCACAGCGGGCACGAACCAGGGCCACGAAGCGGCCGACGGCTTGGAGCAATCTCCAAGCCGTCGGCCGGATTGACGTCAGTCCGCGTGACGGATGTCGTCGTCGAGCCGGTCACCGAAGCCGTCGCGCCGGTCTTCCGACGCGGCGAAGACGGAGGCGCCCGACCTGTTGCCGGCGGTGACCTCGTTGAACAGGTAGTTCAGGACCACCGCGACGACGGCGGTGGCGCTGATGCCCGAGTGCATGATCACGCCGAACCACTCCGGGAACGCGTCCCAGAAAGTGGGGGCGGCGATCGGGATGATGCCGACCGCGACGGCGACCGAGACGATCACCATGTTGAGGTTGTCCTCATAGCTGACCCGCGACAGCGTGCGGATGCCGCTGGCCGCGACCGAACCGAAGAGCACGATGCCGGCGCCACCGAGCACGGGATACGGGATCGCCGCGACGACGGCACCGACCACCGGGAGCAACCCGAGCAGCAGCAGGACCAGCCCACCCGTCGCGACGACGAACCTGCTCTTGATGCCGGTCAGCGCGACCAGTCCGACGTTCTGCGCGAACGCGCTGCACGGGAAGCTGCCGAAGAGCGGTGCCACTGTCGTGGCGGCCATGTCGGCGCGCAGCCCCTGTGCGACCCGCTTCGCGTCCACCTCGGTGTCGACGATCTCGCCGATCGCCAGGATGTCGGCAGTGGTCTCGGTCATGATCACCAGCATCACCACGGTCATCGACACGATCGCGCCGATCTCGAACGTCGGTGTGCCGAAGTGCAGGACCGAAGGCGCGGCGAACGGCTTCGCGTCACCGACGGCCGAGAAGTCCGCACGACCGGCCAGCGCCGCGATCACTGTGCCGACCACGAGACCGAGCAGGATCGAGAGCCGCGACACCGCGCCCTGGAACAGCCGACTGATCACCAGGATGATCAGCAGGGTCAGGCCGGCGTACCCGATGTTGGTCATCGACCCGAAGTCGGACGCCGTCTCCTCGTTGCCCATCGCCCAGCGGAACGACACCGGCATCAGGGAGAGCCCGATGACGGTGATCAGGCTGCCGGTCACCACGGCCGGGAACAGTCGCACCAGCTGGGCGAAGAACGACGAGAGCACCAGGCCGATCACGCCGGCGACGATGATCGCGCCGAAGACCGGCCGCAGCCCGTCCTCACTGGCGATCGCGACCATCGTGGAGACGCTGGCGAACGAGATGCCCTGCACGATCGGCAGCCGGCTGCCGAACGGCCCGAGGCCGAGGGTCTGCAACAAGGTCGCCAGCCCGGAGACGAACAGTCCGGCGGTGACCAGCAGTGCCATGTCAGAGGCCGACAGCCCCGCCGCACCGCCGACGATCAGCGGCGGCGCGATCACGCCGCCGTACATCGTCAGGATGTGCTGGGTTCCGTAGGCGAGCAGCTGCCCGGGCGGGTGCCGCTCGTCCTCAGGACGCGTGGAAGCAGGCGCGGTCGTACGACGGCGGAAGTTCATCGCGCACCTCAGCAGAAGCCGGGCAGGCCGAGCCAGGCATTGCCCGCGTCGGTGGCGTCGTCACGGATGACGGAGGCCTCGATCAGGCCGTAGGGGCGGTCGGCGGCGATGAAGACCTCGCCCGGGTTCTCCAGGCCGAACGGCGCCAGGTCGACCGTGAAGTGGTGCTTGTTGGGCGCGGAGAACTTGATCTCGGCGATCTCGGGGTGCTGCTCGAGCACGGACTCCCCCATGCCGTAGAGCGTCTGCTGCAGGGCGAGGCTGTGGATCTCGGCGAACCGCTGGAGCAGCAGGGCGCGCACTGCGTCGTACGACTTGTCCCAGTCGACGTCACCGCGGGCGACGAACGCGGCGTCGTAGCGCCAGCGGGCGACCAGCGAGGTGGCGAGGATCCGGTCGTGGGTCTCGGGGAGCGTCGTGTACTCGTCCTTGAGGTAGCCGAAGAACTCCGACCCGGTCGACTTGAGCACGGTCAGGTCCTTGAACCCGGAGACCACGTGGGCGATCCGGTCGTCACCGCGGCCGTCGACGTTGACCGCGGTGGTGCGGGTGCCGCCGCCGGTGCGGACGAACGCGTGGTCGTGGCCGGAGCCGTCGACGGGGATGCGGTCCCAGGCGTACTCCTCGACCTCGACCTTGGCGCCGTCGACGGCGGGGGCCGCGTCGATGAAGCGGTCGGCGAGGGCGAGCGCGTAGTCCTCGATCGCGCCGACGCCCTTCTCCTTGGCGAAGGCGAATGCGGTGTTCTTCTGGGTGTCGGTGGGCAGTACGTCGCCCTGGTCGCCACTGATGTGCGCGCCCTCGAAGCGGCCGCGCAGGGCGGACGAGACGTTCAGGTCGCGGATCTGGTGGCGCGCGGTGTCGCGGTAGATGCGGACGACGCGGCTCTCGGCCTTGCCGTACTGGTTGGGGCCCAGGCGAATGGCCATGGGATCAACTCCCTCGGTAGGTGGAATAGGCGAACGGGCTGAGCAGGAGTGGGACGTGGTGGTGCAGGGTCGCGTCGGTCAGCGCGAAGGTGACGCCGACCTCCGGGAAGAAGCAGTCCTGGCCGGTCGCGGCGGCGTAGGCCGCGACGTCGAAGACCAGCCGGTAGGTGCCCGGCTCGACCCGGTCGGGTCCGAGCTCGGTGGCGCGTCCGTCGTCATCGGTCGCGGCCTCGGCGAGGATGACGACCCGGTCGCCGTCGAGGTGCTCGAGCCGCAGGCGGCAGCCGGCGGCCGGGCGCCCGAGGGCAGTGTCGAGGACGTGGGTGGTGATGGCACTACTCATCAGTCGAGGACCTTTCGCAGACGGAGGAGGGCGATCTTGCGCAGCTCGTCGGCGACCACGGACAACTCGGCCGCGTCGTCGTGCTCGAGCCTGCTGCGCAAGGACTTCAGGATCTCCTCACCGGAGAGGCCGGTGGCGCAGATCAGGAAGACCCGGCCGAAGCGGTCCTCGTAGGCCCGGTTCCCGTCGGCCAGCGCCCGCTCCGTGTCGGTGTCGCGGGACACCGCGGCCTGCTCGGCCCGGGACCAGGCGGCCTCGGTGCCGGCGCCCTTGGCCCGCTCGCCGATGCGCGGGTGTGCGGCCAGTGCGCGGTCGACATCGGCCGGCGTGAACGCGCGGGCGGCGCGGTCGGCCACGGCCTCGAGCGCGTCGCTGTCGGCGTACGGCCTGCCGGCGAGCACCGCGTCGGCCCAGGCCGGTACGTCGGCGCAGGCGAGCAGGTGCGGACGAACGTCGGCCGCAGGCAAGGTGTTGAGCTCCTCGAGCTTCACCGTCCACCTACTTTCGTGATGCGGAATGTGTTTTCCGTCACGATGAGCGTGGCACGGCGTCGGCCGCTACGTCAACAGTTTGTTGAAATTTCTGGTGGTCGAACTTTCAGCCTCACGCTCATCGGGACCGGTTCAGGTAGTTGTAGACGGTGAATCGGCTGACCCCGATCGCCTCCGCGATGGTCTCGGCGGAGCGGCGGTAGGCGAACGCGCCCCGCTCCTCGAGCACGCGCACCGCGCGTTGCTTGTCGGCCCGGGACAAGTCGGCAAGCGGCAGACCGCGCTCACCGGCGATCTCCGCGGCCACCTCGTCGATCAACGCGGCCAGGTCGCCCGCGGACTCCGTGCCCGAAGCCGCCCCCGACGACTCAGCTTTCGAGGTGCCGGACGGCGCGTCCGCGCTGGCGAGGCGCACGCCGGCCACGGTCTCCCCCTCCCACACGAGAGGGACGTCGCCCTTGCGCAGCTTCGCCGGCTCGACCACCTCGGCGTCGAGGCGGGCCAGCAACGGCGCCACCGCCTCGAGCAGGGGGTGGCCCGCCGCGGACTCAGCCATCGGCGGGCTCGACCTGCAGGGTGACCCGGGTGGCGCCGTGCGAGAGTGCCGAGCGGAGCACGTCGGCCAGCGCCTGCACCACCTCGTCGGCGTCGCCGCTGACGGTCGTACCCAAGGGCCCGAACTCGCACTCGAGGCCGGCATCCTCCACCGCCTTCAGCGCGACCACGGCATGCTTGGGCGGCTTCCCTTCGCCATGGAAGGGCTCGGTGGTGAACTCGGCGACGAGGCGCATGGAAGCAGGCTACTCGCGGATCGGGAGCGCCGCGGCTGCAACCGGGTGGTGCTCCGGGTGGTCGACGTGATGCCCGGGAACGTGGAGCTCCTCCGGCTCTGGCACGTCGTCGGTGACCACGATCTCGCCGTTCAGCACCGCGTGCATCCGCTCGACGTCGAGCTGGCCCTCCCACTTGGAGACCACGAAGGTGGCGACGCAGTTGCCGAGCAGGTTCACGAAGACCCGCATCGAGTCCATGATCCGGTCGGCGCCCAGCAGCACCGCCACCGCGGCGACGGGATAGGCACCGATCGCGGTGGCCGTCGCCGAGAGCGCCAGGAACGAGGATCCGGGGACGCCGGCCATGCCCTTCGAGGTCAGCATGAGTACGCCGACCATGGCGAGCTGATCCATCAGGGACATGTCCACTCCGACCGCCTGGGCCAGGAAGATCGAGCAGATGGAGAGGTAGATCGTGGCGCCGTCGAGGTTGAACGAGTAGCCGGTCGGCACGACCAGGCCGGTGGAGGCGGGCGAGTTGCCGGCGTTCTGCAGCTTGCTCATGATCCGCGGCAGCACGGCCTCGGTGGAGGCGGTGCCGAGCGCGAGGGCGAACTCCTCACGGGCGTACTTGATGAACTTGAACAGGTTGAGACCGACGTACAGCTTGGCGATCGCGGCGAGCACCAGGGCGAAGAGCACCGCGGCCAGGTAGCAGGCTCCGATCAGCTTGCCGAACGAGGCGAGCGACTCGATGCCGTACTGGCCGATGATGAACGCCATCGCACCGAACGCTCCGATCGGGGCGACCTTCATGATGTAGCCGACGAGCGTGAACAGCACGTGGCTGAACTGGTCGATCAGCTCGAGGATCGCCGAGCCCTTGCCGGTGTCGTTGACCTGGGCCAGGCCGATGCCGAACAACACCGAGAAGAAGAGCACGGCAAGCAGCTGATTGTCGGCGAAGGCGCCCAGGACGCTCTCCGGGATGATGCCCATCAGGAAGTCGACGGTGTGCGGCAGCTCGCCGCCTGCGGTCTTCTCGGCGAGCGCCTGCTCGCCGCCGGCCAGGGTGTCCGGGTCGATGTTGAAGCCCTGCCCGGGCTTGAGCACGTTGGCGATGACGAGGCCGAAGACCAGCGCGAAGGTCGTCACCAGCTCGAAGTAGATCAGCGCCTTGAGGCCGATCCGGCCGACGGACTTCACGTCGCCCACGTGGGCGATGCCGGTGACGACCACGCAGAAGATCAGCGGCGCGATGATCATCTTGATCAGCTTGATGAACCCGTCACCCAACGGGCGCAGGTCGGAGCCGAAGTCCGGGAAGAAGTGTCCGACCGAGATGCCCGCGACGATCGCGACACCCACCTGGAGGAACAGCGACGTGTAGAGCGGCTTGCGCTTGGCCTTGGTGGTTTCCGAGGTGGCGACGGATGACATTGCGAGCCCTTCATTGAATTCCGCATTGTGGAACTAACTTTCCGTGTGTAGAAAAGTGTGTCCCCGCTCACACGGACGTGTCAAGGGTTCGCGGCCTCTTATCGCGATCCGGACACGCAGAACGCCCGCCCTGCCGGAACGAGGTCCGGAAGAGCGGGCGTTGTGCAGGGCGTCGTACAGGAGCGGGCCGGATCAGGCCGGCACGGACCTCCTGGCGAGGCGCGCGAGGCCCTCGAGGTCGACGCCGATCAGCTTGTCGATCTCGGTAGCCCCGACGGCTCCGCACTCGAGCCCGCGCAGCACGAAGGCGGCCAGGGCAGCAGCGGTCGCCGGCTCGTCGAGGTAGCCCGAGTCGCCCCCGTGCACGTAGGCGCGGAGCCGGTCGGAGGCAGCGACCAGGCCCTCGCGATAGAACGCGTAGGTGGCCACGAAACGGCTCGGCAGCTGGGCCGGGTGCAGGTCCCACCCCTGGTAGATGCCGCGGGTCAGCGAGCGGCGTACCAGCCGGACGTGGAGACGCCAGGCCGCGCGTACGGCGTCGCGGTCCCCCACGGGCAGCTGGTTGGTCGAGCCGTCGGAGACGAAGACACCGGTCCCGGCGGCCGCGACCTGCATGACGTCCTTGGCGTGGTCGGCGACCGGGTGCTCCATGCTCTGGTACGCCGCGGCCACACCAAGCGAGGCGGAGTAGTCGTAGGTGCCGTAGTGCAGCCCGGTCACCCGGCGTCCACCGGCGTGGATCATCTTCGCCACGAGGGCGGAGCCGTCCGGTCCGAGGATCGCCTGCGGGGTCTCGACCTGGATCTCGAAGCGCAGCGACCCGGCGGGTACGCCGTGGGCGGACTCGATCGCGTCGAGGGCGGCCACCATCGCCGACACCTGGTCGACTGACGTCACCTTGGGCAGCGTGATCACGAAGCCGTCGGTGATCGCGTCGGCGCCGGCCAGCTCGCCGACGAAGAGGTCGAGCGTGCGCAGGCCGCGGCGACGCGTCGGCGCCTCGAACGACTTGATCCGCAGGCCGTGGTACGGCGAGGCGGCGCCGGCCTTGACGGTCACCGCGAGGGCCCGGGCCGCGGCGATGACGGCGGCGTCCTCCTGCTCGTCGGGGCGGTTGCCGTAGCCGTCCTCGAAGTCGATCCGGAGGTCTTCGATCGGCTCGCGGTCGAGCTTGGCGCGGACCCGGTCATAGACCTCGACGGCCAGGCTGGGCCGCAGCTCGAGCGCCTCGGCCAGCTCCATGACGGAGCGGCCGTGCTGGGCAAGGACGGTCTTGGCCTCCTCGCCCCACTGGGTGACGGTGCCGGCGTCGTACCGGTCGCCCGGCACGTAGACGGTGTGCACCGGCTGACGGGTGCCGCGGTCGCCGGGGAAGCAGGCGAGCAGCTCGGCGTCAGCCGCGGCCAGCCTCTGGTCGAGGTCGTCGGCCAGGTCGTCGAAGGCGCTCACGCCGACACCACCGCGTCGTACGCCGGCAGGGTCAGGAAGTCGACGAACTCGTCGGCCAACGCGACCTCCTCGAAGATGGTGCGGGCCTCGGCGAAGCGGTTGCCCTCAGGAGCGTCGGCCAGGATCTTGGCCTGCTCCTGGTCGAGCACCTCGCGGACCAGGGCGGCCGTGATCACGGTGCCGTCCTCGAGCTTGGACTCGTTGTGCACCCACTGCCAGATCTGCGAGCGGGAGATCTCGGCGGTCGCGGCGTCCTCCATCAGGTTGTGGATGCCGACGGCACCGAGTCCGCGGAGCCAGGCCTCGAGGTAGAGCAGGGAGACCTCGACGTTGCCGTGCAGTCCTTCGCGGGTCACGCTGCCCGGCGTGGCCTTGAGGTCGAGCAGGTCGGCGGCCGAGACCTCGACGTCCTCGCGCAGCCGGTCGAGCTGGTTCGGCTTGTCGCCGAGCACCCGGTCGAAGATCTCGCGGCAGACCGGGACCAGGTCGGGGTGGGCGACCCAGGAGCCGTCGAACCCGTCGCCGGCCTCGCGCTCCTTGTCCTCACGCACCTTCTCGAACGCGCGAGCGTTGACCTCCTCGTCCTTGCGGCTCGGGATGAACGCCGCCATGCCGCCGATCGCGAAGGCGCCGCGTCGGTGGCAGGTCCTCACCAGCAGCTGGGCGTAGGCCCGCATGAACGGCGCGGCCATGGTCACCGAGGCGCGGTCGGGCAGTACGAAGTCGGCACCGGAGTCGCGGAAGTACTTGATGATGCTGAACAGGTAGTCCCACCGGCCGGCGTTGAGACCGGACGCGTGGTCGCGCAGCTCGTAGAGGATCTCGTCCATCTCGAACGCGGCCGGGATGGTCTCGATCAGCACCGTGGCGCGGACCGTGCCGTGCGGAATCTCCAACGAGGCCTGGGCAAACGTGAACACGTCGTTCCACAGCCGGGCCTCGAGGTGACTCTCGGTCTTCGGCAGGTAGAAGTACGGGCCGCTCCCCCGGGCCAACAGCTCGGCGGCGTTGTGGAAGAAGTAGAGACCGAAGTCGACCAGCGCACCGACCACCGGCCTGCCGTCGACGAGGAGGTGCTGCTCATCGAAGTGCCACCCACGCGGGCGCATCACGATGGTGGCCAGTGGCTGGTCGTCGCGCAGCTCGTAGGTCTTGCCTCCACCGGCTGCGGTGAAGGAGATCTGGCGCCGGATGGCGTCGTACAGGCTGACCTGGCCGCCGACCACGTTGCTCCAGTGCGGCGTGCTGGCGTCCTCCATGTCGGCCAGCCAGACCCGGGCGCCGGAGTTGAGCGCGTTGATGGTCATCTTGCGGTCGGTGGGGCCGGTGATCTCGACCCGGCGGTCCACGAGGTCGGCCGGCGCGGGTGCGACCTTCCAGTCACCCGCGCGGATCTCCGCCGTCTCCGGGAGGAAGTCGAGCGTGCCCGTGCGCGAGACCTCCTCGCGTCGAGCCTTGCGGGCGGCCAGCAGCTCGTCGCGACGGCCTCCGAACCTGCGCTGCAACTCGGCCACGAAGGCGAGGGCTTCAGCGGTGAGGATCTTCTCCCCGCCGTCGACCTGCTCTCCCGACACCTGGATGTCGTCGGTCTTCTCCATCACTGCTCCCTCACTCACTTAAGGCTCTCCACTTCCTGGGCTGCCGCCTGCACGCCCGCCGCGACGGCGGGGGCGACGGCGGGGTCGAACACGGACGGAACGATGTAGCTCGCGTTCAGTTCGTCGGGATGCACGCAGTCGGCGATGGCGCCCGCCGCGGCGAGCATCACCTCGTCGGTGATCTCGCGTGCGGCTGCATCCAGCATGCCCCGGAACAGGCCGGGGAACGCAAGCACGTTGTTGATCTGGTTGGGGTGGTCGGACCGTCCGGTCGCGACGATCGCTGCGTGCTCGTTGGCGGCCACCGGATCGACCTCGGGGTCGGGGTTGGCCAGCGCGAAGACGATCGCATCGTCGGCCATGGTGGCGATGTCGGCCCCGTCGAGCAGGTTCGGCGCCGAAACCCCGACGAAGACGTCGGCGTCGGCCAGGGCTGCCTTGAGGCTGCCGGTGAAGCCGTCGACGTTCGTGTGGTCGGCAATCCAGCGGCGGTCGGGGTCGAGGCCCTCCTGCCCGCTGTGTACGGCGCCGCGCCGGTCACAGGCCACGATGTGCCGCGCGCCCTGGGCGTGGAGCAGCCTGATGATCGCGTGGCCGGCGGCACCCACACCGCTCACCACGATGCGGACCTTGTCGAGATCCTTGCCGACCACGCGCAGCGCGTTGGTGAGCGCGGCGAGTACGACGATCGCCGTACCGTGCTGGTCGTCGTGGAAGACGGGGATGTCGAGCTCGGCGCGGAGCCGGCGCTCGATCTCGAAGCACCGGGGTGCGGCGATGTCCTCGAGGTTGATGCCGCCGTAGGAGACCGCGATCGCCTTGACGATCATGATGATCTCTTCGGTGTCCTGGGTGTCGAGGCAGACCGGCCAGGCGTCGACGTCGGCGAACTGCTTGAACAGCGCCGCCTTGCCCTCCATCACGGGGAGCGCGGCGCCCGGGCCGATGTTGCCGAGGCCGAGCACGGCCGAGCCGTCGGTCACCACGGCGACGGTGTTGCGCTTGATGGTGAGCCGGCGCAGGTCCTCCGGGTTCTCGGCGATCGCCATGCAGACCCGCGCGACGCCCGGCGTGTAGGCGCGCGAGAGGTCGTCGCGGTTCTTGAGCGGAACCTTGGGGACGACCTCGAGCTTGCCGCCGAGGTGCATCAGGAAGGTGCGGTCGCTGACCTTGCGCACCTTGACGTCGGGCACTGCAGCGAGGGCCTTGGTGATGGCGTCGACGTGTGCGACGTCGACGGCGTCGCAGGTCAGGTCGACGACGAGCCGGTCGGCGTGGGACTCGGCGACGTCGAGCGCGGTGACCGATCCGCCCGCCCCTGCGACCGCGGCGACGAGGCGGCCGGTGGCCCCCGCGGAGGACGGAGTGTCGACACGGACCGTGACGGCGTATCCAGGACTTGGGGTAGCCAACGTTCTCGACCTCTCAGCGGTAGGTATTTCGCATTACGGATACTAGTATCTACCTAGTGGAACTTCAACCCACCTCTTCCCACATATTTCCCGCTACACTTCCACCATCCGGAAATCGTATTTGAGGAGCAGAGCACGTGGCAGAGAAAGAGCCGAAGGTCCGCGCCGGGGGCGTGCAGTCGATCGAGCGGGCCTTCGGGTTGCTCGAGATGATGGCCGACGCGGGCGGGATGATGGGCCTGTCCCAGCTGGCGACGGCGTCGGGCCTGCCGTTGCCGACGATCCACCGACTGGTGCGCACGCTGGTCGACCTCGGCTACCTGCGCCAGGAGCCCTCCCGGCAGTACGTCCTCGGCCCGCGCCTGATCCGGCTCGGTGAGAGCTCCTCCAACATGCTGAGCACCTGGGCCCGCCCCCACCTCGCGGCACTCGTCGACGAGCTTGGTGAGTCGGCCAACCTCGCGATGCTCGACGGCGACCAGATCGTGTACGTCGCCCAGGTCCCCTCCCGGCACTCCATGCGGATGTTCACCGAGGTCGGGCGCCGCGTGCTGCCCCACTGCACCGCGGTAGGCAAGGCGATCCTGGCCGACTTCCCCGACACCCAGGTGCGCGACCTCTTGCGGCGTACCGGCATGCCGCAGCACACGGACAACACGATCACCGACCCCGACGAGTTCGCCAAGCAGCTCGCGCTGGCCGCGAAGAACGGCTACGCCATGGACGAGGGCGAGCAGGAGATCGGCGTGCGCTGCGTCGCCGTCTCGGTGCCCGACGTACCCACCCGTCTGGCCCTGTCCGTCTCGGGCCCGGCCCAGCGGATGTCGCCGGAACTGGTCGATCGCGCCGTGCCGCTGCTGGTCCAGGCGGGCAAGGCGCTCAGCGTCGACCTCAACTGACGGCCAGGGGTCGGGCGGCTTCCCCTGGATGCGGCATACTTTGCCGCGCGGATCGGGGGCTGCCTCCGGTCCGCATGCCCCCGTAGCTCAGCTGGATAGAGCAAGTCACTTCTAATGATTAGGTCGCAGGTTCGAATCCTGCCGGGGGCGCTTTCTGACCTGCCCGACAGATCAGCCGATCGACCGGGCCATCCGGGTGACCGCCTCGGTGAGGATCGCGCGGGACGTGGCGAAGTTGATCCGCACGTGCCCACGCCCTCCGGCACCGAACACGTGCCCGGAGCTCAGCGCGACGCGGGCGTGGTCGAGGAAATGGCGGGCCGGGCCGGCCAGGTCGGAGACCACCGCCAGGTCGCCCTCGGCGTTGTCTTCGGAGTCCGGCGCGTCCAGGCCGAGCGGACGGCAGTCGACCCAGGCCAGATAGGTGCCCTCGGGTCGCAGGAACCCGACCTGCGGCAGGTGCTCGGTCAACAGGTCGCCGAGCAGTGTGCGGTTCTCGTCGAGGCCGACCAGGAGCGCGTCGAGCCAGTCACCGCCGTGCCGGAAGGCCGCCGCGTGAGCAATGATGCCGAGGTGGCTGGGGCCGTGGCTGACCTCCTCAGGCATCCGGGCCAGGTCGTCGACGGCCTCGCTCCCGGCGATGACCAGGGCAGCCTTGAGGCCGGCCAGGTTCCAGCCCTTCGAGGCCGACATCAGGGAGAACGCGTCCTCCGACCCCGCCACGGTGAGGTACGGCGTGAACTCCGCGCCGGCCAGGATCAACGGGGCGTGGATCTCGTCGACGATCACGCGCACGCCGTGCTGCCGGGCGAGGACCGCGATCGCCTCGAGCTCGGCACGCGTGTGCACCGCACCAGTGGGGTTGTGCGGGTTGCTGATCAGGTACGCCGCCCGTGGACTCGTGGTCCGCACCTGGCGGAACACCTCCACGAGCGCGTCGAGGTCGACCCGCCCTGCCTCGGTCAACGGTGACTCGACGACCTGGCGGTCGGCATGGGTGAGGAACGCGTAGAACGGCGCATAGACCGGCGCGTTGACGATCACCGGGTCGCCCGGTTCGGTGACCAGTCGCAGCACCTCGACGATGCCCAGCATCACGTCGGGCACGATCGCCGTACGGTCGACCGGGAAGTCCGACCAGCCCCAGCGCTTCGCGGCGAACTCCGCGAGGGCCCGTGCGAGTCCGTCGCCGAACGGGTAGCCGGTGTCACCCAGGTCGACCGCCCGGTGCAGCGCTTGCGCCACCGGCTCCGCGAGCGACACGTCCATCTCCGCCACCCACAGCGGGAGCACGTCCGCAGGGTGGCTGTTCCACTTGAGGCTGGTCCGTTGCTGCAACTGCTCGCGCGACAGGGCCTCGAGCGGGTTCGGCACCGGCGCCATGGCGTCAGCCCCTCAGCGCGGCGGCGTGCCGGTCGATCTCCGCGGAGAGCTCGGCCTTCACGATGCTCGGGGCGTACGACGCGTCGACGGCAGCCCGCGCCAACGAGGCCACGCCGGCCTGGTCGAGGTCGAGCAGGTCGGCGGCGATCTCGTACTCCCGGTTCAGCGTCGTGCCGAACATGGGCGGGTCGTCGGAGTTGATCGTGATCGTCACCCCGGCGTCGCGGAACTTCGTGATCGGGTGCTGGTCGAGCGACTCCACGGCCCGGGTGGCGATGTTGGACGACGGGCACACCTCGAGGGGAATCCCCTCGGCAGCCAGGTGGGCCAGCAGCTCGGGGTCCTGCGCCGACGTCGTGCCGTGGCCGATCCGCTCGGCGCCGAGCACCCGCACGGCGTCCCAGACCGTCTCGGGCCCGGTGGTCTCGCCGGCATGCGGCACGCTGTGCAGCCCGGCGGCCCGGGCGGCGTCGAAGTGCGGCTTGAACTGCGGGCGTGGCACACCGATCTCGGGTCCGCCGAGGCCGAAGCCGACCAGCGAGTCGGTGCGGTGCTCCAGCGCGTAGGACAAGGTCGCGTCGGCGGCGGGGATGCCGCTCTCCCCCGGAATGTCATAGATCCAGCGCAGCACCAGCCCGAAGTCGCGCTCGGCCTTGCGCCGCGCCTCCTCGATCGCCTCGGTGTAGGCCTCGATCGGGATGCCGCGGACCACCGAGGTGTAGGGCGTGCACGTCAGCTCGGCGTACTTCACGTTCTGCCCCGTCGACATCTCGCGGGCGATCTCGTAGGTCAGCAGCTCGACGTCCTCCGGCGTGCGGATCAGGTCGACCACCGCGAGGTAGACGTCGATGAAGTGCGCGAAGTCGCGGAACGCGAAGAACTCCCGCAACGCCGCCGGGTCGCTCGGCACCGTGCCGGGGTGGCGCTCGGCCAGCTCGGCGACGATGCGCGGCGAGGCCGACCCGACGTGGTGCACGTGCAGTTCCGCCTTGGGCAGCGCGGTGATGAAAGCAGCCAGATCAGTCACCCGCGCAGTCTGCCAGCGCGACCGGCCAAGCCCCAAGCCGTCAGCGTTGCGCCTTGGCCAGTCGGTCGCGGCCACGGGCACAGATCTCGATCACCTTGCGATCATCGGCAGCGCCGGTGCGGGCGTCGTACAACCGCGACGCCTTGTCGTAGTCGTCGAGGGCGAGGTTCCACAACGGCAGGGCGTCGTGCTGGTCCATGCTCTCCGCGTCGATCGCGGCACCGAACGCGGCGAGGTCGGCCTTCGCCCGGTCGGCCAGGGTCTTCTCGCGCGCCTCGCCGGCCGCCTCCTCGATGCCGCGCGCCCTGCGTCGGCGCTTCCACCAGCCCGCGACGGCCCGACCGCGGAAGCCCACGAAGAGCAGCACCAGCACGGCCACCACGGCGACGAAGACCCAGCGCAGCACCAGGACCTTCGTGCTGGCCGGCTCCTTCGAGCCACCGGTGTCCTGCGACGAGAGCTCGGGCTCCTCCCAGATCTTGGCCATCTCCTCGTCCATGCGCTGCGCGCCCGTGCGGGTGGTGGTCATCTCCACGAGTTCGACGAACTTCTCCTGGGGAGTGCCGTCGAGGTCCTTCTCGACGACGCTGAGCGCGTAGATCACGTCTTTGTCGAGCGACGAGTCGTAGGCGCCGTACTCGGGAATCGTGTCGGGCGTGAAGACCAGGGTCATGCCCACCCGCTCGTCGTCCTTCTTGAAGCGGGCCAGCTCAAGGTTCGATGCATGGAGGTCGGGCGACCCCTTGGCCGACTTCGGCAGGTCGTTGAGGATGAGCACCCGGGTGCGGATCTTCGCGTCGGCCACCAGCGCACGGATCTCGTCGACCTGGGCGCGGGTGAAGCCGGTGCCCGGCTCCACAGTCACGTCGGGCTCGGCCGGCGCGGCGTACGACGGCGCGGTCACTCCCCCACCGACCAGCCCCCAGCCGACCAGGGCCAGCAGCAGCACGATCACGGCCTTCATTCCTTGAAACCCTTCAGGTAGGAACGGTCACGGCGCGCAGACCAGCGGATGAGTTTCATCAAGTACCACAGGGGAACCGCGAAGGTGAGACCCATGAAGCTCCCGAGCATCACGGGACTGTTCGCCCATCCGGACTCGTCGTCGCTCCCCTTGACCTGCTCCTGAACGGAGTGATCGGTGTCCCGGATCATCGCCCGGACGCCGAGCTCGGACGTGTCGCCGGTCTGCGGATACAGGTAGATTGACTCGTCGTCGTGGCCGCGCACGTGGTGCTGCGCCACGACGCCAGTCTGGTCCAGCAGCAGGTAGATGCCGACGCGGTCGGTGGCGTCGGCGATCCGTGCCAGGAGCACCTCCTCGCCCTCGAGGCTGTAGCCGAACCTCGGCGAGGCGACGAGGAAGATCGGCGACGTGCTCCCGGCGATCTCGTCCCGGACACCACTGGTCTCCAGGCTGGACCACACCGTGTCGCGCAGCACCGGGTCGACGTACACCGACTTCTCGCGCAGGGCAGCCGCCGCTTCCTCCTCGTACGGTGTGTGCACCGTGACGTCCGCGACCGACTCATCTGCATACGGATCCTGGTAGACGTCCTGCGAGTTGAAAAGCACGATGATCCAGACCATCGACGCGATGAAGGACCCTACGACCAGGTACCACTTCAGCATGTGGATCTTGATGCTCCTGACACTCATCGCGCCTCCAGTGACGCGAGGAGCGCACGTTTGGCCCAGCGCTCGTCGAGCGCGCCGTAGCCGGTCGTGGTCCACACGTCCTCGGACTCGTAGTAGGCGCGGACGGTGCCGTCGTCTCCGGTGACCATCAACGACTGCGGAGCCTTCCCGTCGGTGACGCCACGGGCACACGGCTTGCAGCAGGGCAACGAGACCGAGCGTCGCTTCACCGAGGTGGTCGCCGGGTGCAGCGGGTGGAAGAAGCAGCGTGAGCTTCGCGCGCCTGCCAGGGCGGCATGGCCGTCCTCGACCAGGAGATGCACGCCGACCCGGTCGCGGTCTCGGGCGGAGTCGACGTACTTCGCGGCCGCGTCGAGACAGGCCTGCGCCTCGTCGTACGCCGGGTTGCCGGGTCGTACGTCGGAGCTCGAGATCGCCTCGGCGAGACGGGTGACCTGCTCCTCCAGGGCGAGCGGAGTCAGCGTGGCGATCAGGTCGTCCGGCGTGCGACGCGGCCCGGCGGCGACCCGGCTGGAGAGTGATCCGCGCGGCATCTGCCAGGTCTTCCAGACGAAGAGGCCGACCGTGCCGACCAGCACGCAGGCCGCCGAGACGAGCACCCACGGGGAGTTGAATTCGTCCTCGAAGTCCTCCGACGGCGGCTCGGGTGCGCGCGCGGTGTCGTCGAACAGGGATGTGTCGCCGGAGAGCTCGGCCACCAGCTCCTGCGGGCTCGCGCCGTCGGCGTCGGCCACTCGCAGGTAGACCCACGCCTCGGCGACCGCGGACAAGGAGGCGCCACGATCAGCGTCCGAACCGGCCGCCTCGATGCGGGTGACCACCGCGTCGGCACGGTTCTCCCACGCCCGGACGCTCTCCGCGGCCCGTCCGGGAAGATGGCTCACCGACCTCAGGGAGCCGTCCTCGGTGAGCAGCGCCACGCTGCGCGGCGGCAGGTCGAACAGCTCGAGCAGCTCGGCGTCGTTCTTCACCACCACGTCTTCCGGATCCGGCCAGGCACCCGGTATCTCCGACCACAGCGCCACACTGACCGGCACCGGCAGGTCGGCCTTGCGCACGCCGGCCTTGAGTCGTGTGCGCCAGAGGTCGGCGTCGCCCATGGCCGCCGCCGGCTCGAGGTAGACGCCGGTGGCCTTCAGGTCTGCCGGCATGGTGGTCGACCTGTCGTCGGCGTACGACGGCGCGACGGTCGCCAGCACCACCCACAGCGAGGCGAGGAGCGCGGCCAGGGCCCGGGGCAATGTCACGCGCGGATGCTAACCGCTGCAGGGCCCTGGCAAACCCGGCGGTGGTGCAGCGTCAGCGCAGCAGCAGGAGCCAGGCCCCCACGGCCGCCGGCACCAGTCCGACCAGCAACCACGGCGAGAGCATGCTGTGCTGGTTGATGGTCAGGACCCCGGCAAGGGTGACCAGGCCGACGACGGCGGCGATGACCAGCAGCCCCGGCTCGGCGCCAGGGCGTTCGGCGACTCCCGCGAGGAAGCAGAGCCCGGCGGCGAAGATGAAGCCCACCGTGGTGAGCAACGCCGACATGACCCATCGCTGGACCCGCTCGACCTTCATCAGCCGGCGTCGATCCCGGCCATCACGTTGGCGAGCAGCTCGTCGATGCTGTTCCCGGTGACCGGGTCGCCGTCGACGAACACGGTCGGGGTGCTGTTCACCCCACGCTTCGACGCGGCATCGCTGGCATTCACCGCCCACTGGCCGAACTCGCTGGTCTCCACGCCACGGCGGATCTGGCCCTCGTCGGCCCCGGCCTCGACGGCGAGGTCGATCAGGTCGTCGTCACTCGGGTAGGGGCCGCTCTCGGACGGCTGGTTCGCGAAGAGCAGGTCGTGGAACTTCAGCGCCACCTCGCCGCCCGACGCGTCGAGCACGACACCGAAGGCGTTGAGGGCACGGCCGGAGTAGTCGTTGATGAACGCCATCGGCCGGTAGATCAGGTAGGCGTCACCGTCGGCCGCGGCCTGCTGCAGCTGCTCGTGCGAGGCCTCCTCGAACTGCATGCAGAACGGGCACTGGAAGTCCTCGAACACCTCGACCTTCACCGGTGCGTCCGGGTCGCCGACACCGAGTCCGTAGGTGTCGGTGATCGCCGGAGCGCCCTTGGCCGGGGCGGTCGACGACGTTCCCGGCGACGGGCTGGTCGTCGTACTCGGGGTGCTTCCCGAGCTGGTCGAGTCGCCCGGGGTCTTGGCGTCGTCGCCGGTGGTGTCGCGGTTGGCCTGCACCGCCCAGCCGATGCCGACGATCAGCAGCAGCACCGCCGCGATGGCGCTGCCGATGAGGACGTTTCGCCTTCCGTTGCTCCCGGAGCCGGAGGAAGACGAGGTGTTCGTGTTGTACGGCGAAGGCATGCGAACCATTCTCTCAGGGGTTGAACAGGAGGTTGTCGACGGCGAGGCGGGTGCGGGCGCGCCACACCAGGAGCGCCGAGGCCAGGAGGAGCCCGACGTCGCGGGCGATCTCCCACGGGTAGTCGTCGGTGGCGTTGGAGGAGTAGCCACCACCGCCGAAGCAGCCGCACTCGATCTGGAGCCCGCGGCTCCACGCCGAGGCGATGCCGAAGATGAACGCCGCGAACAGCAGCACCGAGAGCAGCGCCATCGGCCGCGTGAGCAGGCCGATGACCAGGCACACCCCGACGACGACCTCGACCAGCGGCAGCACGTGTCCCACGGTCGGCACCACGGACTCGGGCAACAGGTCGTAGGCCCGCACGGCGCGCACACTGGCCGCCGGGTCGGGCAGCTTCAGGGCGCCGGCGACGATCCACACGCCCCCGACGACGAGGCGCGCGAGCAGACCGACCCATCCCAGCATGCGACAGACAGTAGGCCGGGCACCTGAGACGAGACTGAATCGGCCTCTGGCGCTGTGGCCGCTAGTGTCGTGCGGGTGAACGAACGACTTGTATGGATCGACTGCGAGATGACCGGGCTCGACCTGGGCGCCGATGCGTTGATCGAAGTGGCCGCCCTGGTGACCGACTTCGACCTCAACGTGCTCGGTGACGGCATCGACCTCATCATCAAGCCCACCGACGCTGCGCTCGCGCAGATGAACGAGTTCGTGCGTGACATGCACACGAAGTCCGGGCTCCTCGAGGAACTCAAGGACGGCATCACGATGGCCGAGGCCGAGCAGCAGGTGCTGGCCTATATCAAGAAGCACTGCCCCGACGGCTCACGGCCCCCATTGGCCGGCAACACGGTCGCCACCGACCGCGCCTTCCTGGCCCGCGACATGGTCGAGCTCGAGGCCTTCCTGCACTACCGCATCGTCGACGTCTCCTCGATCAAGGAGCTGTCGCGCCGCTGGTTCCCGAAGGCGTACTTCTCCTCGCCGCCCAAGCGCGGGAACCACCGCGCCCTGGCCGACATCCAGGAGAGCATCGAGGAGCTGCGCTACTACCGCGAGGCCGTCTTCGTGCCGGCTCCGGGCCCGGACAGCACGGCCGCCAAGGAGATCGCCAACCGCCACGGTGGCTCGCTCACCGGGTTGGGCGACCCCGATTCGCAAACCACCCCCTGACTACGGCTACACTTCTCTCCGGTCGCGCCGCTCCGGCGTCGCGCCCATGGTGGGTATAGCTCAGCTGGTAGAGCGCCGCCTTGTGGTGGCGGATGTCGCGGGTTCAAGTCCCGTTACTCACCCCAAGAGATCGAGCCCCTGACTGCGTGCAACGCGGTCAGGGGCTCGGTTCATTTCGGCGTCGATTGACCCGCCTTGATTTGTCTGACTAAAGTCAGAGAATGCTCTCCGCCGTCGAAACGCTCCGTCATTTCAACCGCGCCTGGTCGCAGCGCGTCGGCGTGCTCGACGAGTCGTTCCTCGGCTCCGGCCGGCCGCTCGGCCCCTCGCGTCTCCTCTTCGAGATCGGCAGTACGCCGGGCGGCGCGGTCGTCCGCGACCTTCGTGACCGACTGGGTCTCGACAGCGGTCACCTCAGCCGCCTGCTCCGCCGTCTCGAGTCCGAGGGCCTGGTCGCGATGGAGCCCGATCCCCACGATGCCCGGCGTCGCGTCGCCACGCTGACTCCAGACGGACGCGCCACGTGGTCCGAGCTGGAGGACCGCTCCGACGAGCTCGCCCGGCAGATCGTCGAGCCGCTGACCGAGCGCCAGGGCACCCGGCTGGCCGAGGCACTGGCCACGGCCGAGCTGCTGGTCCGCGCCGCGACCGTCGACATCTCCCCCGTCGACCCCGCCTCGCCCGAGGGCCAGTCGGCGATGGCCTCCTACTTCGCGGAGATCGACCGGCGCCTCGAGTCGGGCTTCGATGCCGGTGATGCCTCTGCCTCCGATGCGGCGACGCTTCGTGCGCCGTACGGCGTGTTCCTGCTGGCCCGCAGCGAAGGACGTACGGCGGCGTGCGGTGGCGTCCGCGACCTCGGGGACGGCATCGCCGAGATCAAGCGCATGTGGGTCAGCGAGGACTGGCGCGGCGCCGGCCTCGGCGGCCGGATGCTCCGCGAGCTCGAGGCCAGCGCGCGCGACCTCGGCCACACCACGGTGCGCCTCGACACGAACGGGACCCTGGTCGAGGCGATCGCGATGTATGACCGGGCCGGCTACTCACGCATCGAGCGCTACAACGACAACCCCTACGCCCAGGCCTGGTTCGAGAAACGCCTCTGACGGGTGACGAATCGGGACCACGGCCGCATGCTTGAAGAGCTCACGCCAAGCACGGGCAGGTCAGCACGCCGAGAGTTGCAGTTTGCACCTCTCGGAGCGGCCCACACGTACAAACTGCAACTCTCGCGGCCTGCTTCTGGAGAACCAGAACCCACTCAGGGCTGCGGGTGGCCGAACCGACCCTTCTGGAAGTCCTCGTAGGCCTGCATCACCTCGGCCTTGGTGTTCATCACGAACGGGCCGGCCCAGGCCAGCGCCTCACCGATGGGGCGGCCTCCGACGATGATCACGTCGAGCGCCGGCGTACGACTCTCCTGTCGCTCGGCACCGGTGACGGTGACGTAGTCCCCCGCCCCGAGCACGGCCGCCTGCCCCATCTGCACCGGATGCGCGTCGATGCCGACGGAACCGTGGCCACCGAGCACGTAGGCCAACGCGTTGAACTCCACCGGCCAGGGCAGGTCGAGCCGGGCACCGGGCTCGATCGTGGCGTGGACCAGCGTCATCGGGGTGTACGTCGCCCCGGGTCCACCCTGCCCGTCGACCTCGCCTGCGATGATGCGCACCAGGGCGCCGGCGTCCTGCGAGGTGGCCAGCGCGACAGTGCTGGCGCGCAGGTCCTGGTACTTCGGGGGCGTCATCTTGGCGTCCTTGGGCAGGTTCACCCAGAGCTGGATGCCGTGGAACAGGCCGCCTTTGACGACCAGCCACTCGGGGGGCGCCTCGATGTGCAGGATGCCACCGCCGGCCGTCATCCACTGGGTGTCACCGTTGGTGATCGTGCCGCCGCCACCGTGACTGTCCTGGTGGTCGAACTGGCCGTCGATGATGTAGGTGACGGTCTCGAAGCCGCGGTGCGGGTGCCACGACGTCCCCTTCGGCTCCCCCGGCGCGTAGTCGACCTCGCCCATCTGGTCCATCATGATGAACGGGTCGAGCTGGCGCATGTCGATGCCCGCGAATGCGCGACGTACGGGGAATCCCTCACCCTCGTAGCCCTGCGGCGCGGTGGACACGGAGGTCACCGGACGCGGCTGGTCGCCCAGGCCGGGGCCCTTGATGCGGTGCAGGACGGTGAGGTCGTCGACGGTGACGGCAGGCATGTCTCCACGGTAGTCCGACTTTGCAGGCAGGTCACCGCCCTGACGTACCTCACCGTGGTTTCGACCCGCCGGTCCGTCTTCCTCAACCCGCCGCGCCACGCCGCGTGCTCCTGCGTCGTACGCGGCTAGTCTCGGCGCATGACTTCAGCCAGCAGCAGGTCGTCGTACGACGTGGTCATCGTCGGTGGCGGCCACAACGGACTCACCGCCGCGGCGTACCTGGCCCGCGCCGGCCTGTCGACGCTCGTGCTCGAGAGGCTGCCGGCCACCGGGGGTGCCGCCGTCTCCAAGGTCGCGTTCAGCGGTCACGACACCCGACTGTCGCGCTACTCCTACCTGGTCTCGCTGATGCCGCAGGAGCTGGTCAGCGACCTGGGCCTCTCCCTCGACCTGCGCTCGCGCACCACCGCGTCGTACACGCCCTGGCTGCGCGACGGTCGCGCCGGCGGACTGCTCGCCGAGCGGCCCGAGGGCGAGGCCACCCGCAAGTCGTTCAAGAAGCTGACCGGCTCGCACGACGAGTACGACGCGTGGTGCAGGTTCTACGCCGACATCGGCACGCTGGCCGCCGCGATCTCACCCACGTTGCTCCAGCCGTTGCAGAAGGAGTCCGCACTGGCGGCGGGCGTGGACGCCGACCTGTGGCGCGAGTTCACCAAGGAGCCGCTCGGCGCCTCGGTCGAGCGACGCTTCACCGACGACACCGTGCGCGGCGTGGTGGCGACCGACGGGCTGATCGGCACGTTCGCCGACCTGCACGACCCGTCGCTGATCCAGAACCGCTGCTTCCTCTACCACCTGATCGGCAACGGAGACGGCGAGTGGCGGGTGCCCGTGGGCGGCATGGGCGCGGTCACCGACGCCCTCTTGAAGGCGGCCGTCGACGCGGGCGCCGAGGTGCTCACCGGCGCCGGTGTCAGCTCGATCAGGAGCGACGGCACCACCGGCGAGGTCACCTGGCACGACGGCAAGGCGCACCACACGGTGACGGCCGGCCACGTCCTCGCCAACGTCGCGCCGTGGGTGCTGCGCATCCTGCTCGGTGAGGAGCCGGAGCCGGAGACCAAGCCGGTCGGCGCCCAGCTGAAGATCAACTTCCTGCTCGACCGACTGCCTGAGCTCAGGTCGGGCATGGACCCGACGGTCGCGTTCGCCGGCACACTGCACCTGTCCGAGGACTACTCACAGCTGCAGAGGTCGTACGCCGAAGCCGCCGCCGGGCAGGTGCCGAGCCAGATGCCCGGCGAGGTCTACTGCCACTCGCTGACCGACCCGTCGATCCTGGGTTCGTTCGAGGGCCACACGCTGACCTACTTCGGGCTGCACACCCCGGCCACGCTCTTCGAGGACCCGCGCAACAAGGACCTCGCCGTCTCACGCGCGTTGGCGTCGCTCAACGAGCACCTGGTCACTCCGATCGAGGAGTGCGTGGCCCTCGACGCCGACGGCAGGCCGTGCATCGAGGCCAAGGTGCCGCAGGACATCGAGGCCGATCTCGCCATGCCCGGCGGGCACATCTTCCACGGCGACCTCGAATGGCCGTGGGCCTCCAACCGGGCGATGCTCGAGACGCCGGCCCAGCAGTGGGGCGTCGCGACCGACATCGAGAACCTGCTGCTCTGCGGCTCGGGTGCACGTCGGGGTGGTGCGGTCTCCGGGCTCGGCGGGCACAACGCCGCACAGGCCGTTCTGGCAGCGCGCTGAACGCTCGGCGTACGACAACAATCCACGGCTCGCGCGTCAAGAACCCACGGTTCGCGTCAATCGGGGGTGGGGTCCTCGGCGAGCCAGGCGTGGACAAGGGGGACGACGGACGCGCCCTCACCGCTGGCGGAGGCGACCCGCTTCATCGACCCGTCGCGGATGTCGCCCACCGCGAAGACTCCCGGCACGTTCGTGGCCAGCCCGGGCGGAGGCATGCCGTCGACCCACGTGTCGCGTGAGGTGTTGCGGCCGGTGAGCACGTAGCCGTCGTCGCTGCGGGTGATCACGTCGGGCACCCACTCGCAGTGCGGCTCCGCGCCCAGCAGCAGGAACAACCCGGCTGCTTCACGACGCTCGACCTCGCCCGTGGTGATGCGGTGGATGCCGAGCCACTCCAGGCGACCGTCGCCACCGCCGTCGACGACCTCGGAGGCGGCCTCGACCTGGATCCGCGGGTTGAAGTCGATCTCGCGGATCAGGTAGTCCGACATCGTCTCGGCCAGCCCGGCACGTCGCACCAGGATCGTCACGGACCGCGCGAAGCGGGCCAGGTGCACAGCGGCCTGTCCGGCCGAGTTGCCGCCGCCGACGACGAACACGTCGCGCCCGGTCATCTCGCGCGCGGCGGTCATCGCGGCACCGTAGAAGACACCGGAGCCGGTCAGCGCCTCGAGGGGCTCGACCCGCAGCTTGCGGTAGCTGACGCCGGTGGCGATCACGACCGCCCGGGCGCGCAGCGTGCCGCCGTCGGTGTGGATGACGTGCGGCTCACCCGCGGCGCCCACGTCGAGGCCGGTCACCGGCCACCCGGTGAAGAAACGGGTGCCGAAGCGGATCGCCTGGCTGCGCGCCCTCTGCGCCAGCCGCATGCCGGAGATGCCCCGCGGGAAGCCGAGGTAGTTGCGGATCATCGAGCTGGTGCCGGCCTGTCCGCCGATCGCCTCGGCCTCGATGACGACCGTGGTCAGGCCCTCCGATGCGCCGTACACCGCGGTCGCGAGGCCGGCCGGTCCGGCGCCGACCACGGCCAGGTCGACCACGGTGTCGACGTCGATGTCGGCCGGCTGCCCGTAGATCGTGATCGCCAGGTCGTGCACCGACCGGACCGTCACGGGCGCCCGGTCGAAGGCGTCGACCAGCGGGTACGCCGGCTCGCCGTCGAGCCCCGCGACGACCGCAGCGCCGACCTCGTCCTCAGGAGAGAAGGTGCGATTGGGCAGGCCCATGCGGTCGAGGAAGTCGCGCAGGGACAGCACCAGCGAGTCGACGTACGGCGTCACGATGCGCACGACCGCGACCTCGGGAGCAGCGACCGTCGAGCCCCAGTCGGAGAGCAGCTCGGTGACCGCGGTGTGGAACTCCTCGTCGCGGACCCCGCGCGGCATCAGGAGATACGCGTCGTACTTGCCGGCGGCGAGTCCTCCGCGCAGGGCGTCGGCGTCGAGGCGGAACCGCTCCCAGTGCGCGGCCACCAGCCGGCGTGCGGTGGGTACGACGGCGCGCCACCGCCCGAACGCGGCCATCACGCTGGCGTCGGGGAGCACCGACTCGCTGACGAACATCGCCACCTGTCCCCCGGCGGCGCAGACCTGCTCCGCGACCTTCTCGGCCTCGGCGGCGGTCGTGGCCTGTCGCAGGTCGTAGTCGCGGGCGTAGCGGCCGAACTCATCGACCAGGAAGTCACAGCGGGTCTCGGAGACGAGCAGGATCACCGGGCGGGCAGCGTCGTTCACGGGGTGAGCCTAGCGCCACTGTTGTCTTTTGTCTTTTTGTCTGTCACACTGTTCTGGCAAGACAAGATCTTGCACCTCCACCAGTCAGATGCGAGAAAGGTAGATGCAGATGACTCCCACGATCCGAATTGACCACGAGGTCTACGCATTGCTCCAGGAACAGGCCAAGCCGTTCGTGGACACCCCCAACGCCGTACTCCGCCGCCTTCTCGAGCTGCCCGAGGCACCCGAGCCCGAGCGTGGCCCCCGCCGTGGCGGCCACCCACGCGGACACGGCCGACACGACGGTGAGCGCGGCCCGCGCCGCAACCGTCTCTCCCTGCTCGTCGAGTCCGGCGCCCTCACTCCGGGCGACCGCCTGGTGTGGTCGCGCCCCCGCTCCGGCGAGGAGTTCCACGCCACGATCACCGACGACGGTCAGATCAGGCTCGACGACGACACCCTGCACGACTCCCCCTCGGGCGCCGGCAAGGCGCTCAACGGGTACGACGCCAACGGCTGGACCAACTGGCGCATCGAACGCACCGGCGACAGCCTGCGCGATGCCTGGATGGCCCTGCGCGAGGAGCGGCCACAGGGTCGCGGTCGCGCGCGGGGCGAGGGCCGGTCGCGCGGCGAAGGGCGGTCGCGGGGCGAAGGTCGCGGCCGGCGTGCCGGGACCGGGCGCGGCGGCGACGAGTCAGGCGAGCCCACCGACACCACCGACGACTGACGCCGGGCGACCACGATCGTGCACGTGCATGGTCGTGACACCGACAGCCGTCAAAAAGCGACCCGGATCGTGCACGTGCACGATCCGGGTCGCTCGACGTGCGACAAGAACGCAGAAGGCCGGATCCCGAGGGATCCGGCCTTCTGGCTGGTACGGCATCAGGGACTCGAACCCCGAACCCGCTGATTAAGAGTCAGCTGCTCTGCCAATTGAGCTAATGCCGCTTGCGCGAGAGAAACTTTAGCAGCCGGTGACCCCACAGAAAAATCGAGACGAGCCCGGTTCGGTGTGGGCTCCGGCACCCTCGTCGCCCGAGCCGCCGAGAGTCGCGATTCGTACCAACCCAGCGCGTCGAGTGGTACGAATCGCGACTCTCGCTGAGGGCGCGACGCGTGCCGGTAACTCGTGCGCGCGCCAGTCGCAGGCCCTAGGCTCAGGCTCATGGCAGCCACCTCGGATCGCTCCGCCAGCGCCTGGCACCTGCTGACCGCGGTCGTGACGACCGCGGCGCTCGTGCTCCAGCTCGTGCTGATCGTGCAGGGCAACGCGGTGCTCGACGAGACCGAGCAACCGGACCTCGGGACCCGCCTGATCCGGTTCGTCAGCTACCTGACGATCTGGAGCAACGCACTGGTCGCGTGGTCCTCGGCCACCCTCGTGAGGGACCCGTTCCGTGACGGCGGGCCCGCCTGGAGAGCGCTGCGACTGAATGCGGTCGTGCTCTGCCTCGGCGGCGGCATCGTGCACTTCTTCCTGCTCCGCCCGATCCTCGACCTCCACGGCGCCGACTGGCTGGCCGACAAGCTGCTGCACGTCGTGGTGCCCCTCCTGGCCACCATCGGCTGGCTGGCGTTCGGACCACGCGGCCGCATCGGGCGCCTCGTGCCGTTCCTGGTGCTGCCGGTGTTCTGGCTGGTCTACACGCTGGTGCGCGGACCGTTCGCGAACTGGTACCCCTATCCGTTCATCGACGTCGACGAGCACGGGTACGCCGTCGTACTGGCCAACTGCGCGGGTGTCACCGTGCTGATGCTGGCCCTCTTCGCGGGTGCTCTGTGGCTGGACCGGCGGCTACCGGTCAGGGCCGCCCAGGAGCGGGAGCCGGCTCAGAGGTAGAGGCCGGTCGACTCGTCGGCCAGCCGGTCGGCGGCGACGGCGTGGACGTCGCGCTCACGCATCACGACGTACACCTCGCCGTTGACCTCGACCTCGGCCTTCTCCTCCGGGTCGAAGAGCACCCGGTCGCCGATCTCGACGGCACGGGCGTGCGGGCCGACTCCGACGACCTTCGACCACGCCAGTCGACGACCGCCCATCGCCGCGGTGGCGGGGATGACGATGCCGCCGGAGGAACGTCGTTCGCCGGCGTCCTTGTCGAGTTCGACCAGGATGCGGTCGTGCAGCATCTTGATCGGGGTCTTGTCACTCACGGGTCAGTTGACGACCTTGCGGATCACGCCGAACAGGACGATGACGCCGACCACGCCGCCGACGACCTTGAGGATGTTGTCGGTGCGCGGGGCGCCGGTGTTCACGTCGACGAAGTGCGCCTTCACCGAGGCCACCTCGCGGCTGACGATCGTCTTGGGGTGCGCACGGTAGGCGAGCTGGTCGATGGTCTTGGCAAGCCGCTCCCGCGTCTGCTCGATCTCGCTCTCGATCGAGCTGATCTCGTTCGCCACGATCAATCTCCTGGTTCGTCCGCCGAAAGGTTTGGGTGCAGCTGGTGCGTCAGTGGGGAACGTTACCAATGCTGCGCGGGTCGAAGCCGAACGGGAGTTCCAGTCGGTTCGCCGCCATCAGCGCGTCGTCGGTCAACACGTCGTACGTCGCACCGTCGGCGGCGACCACACCTCCGTGGAGCACGACCGAGCGCGAGCACAACTCGAGGGCATAGGGCAGGTCGTGGGTGACCATCAGCACCGTCACGTCGAGCGAGCGCAGGATGTCGGCGAGCTCGCGGCGCGAGGCCGGGTCGAGGTTGGACGACGGCTCGTCGAGCACGAGGATCTCGGGCTCCATCGCCAGCACGGTCGCCACCGCCACCCGCCGACGCTGGCCGAACGAGAGGTGGTGCGGCGGCCGGTCGACGAACTCGGCCATCCCGACCCGCTCGAGCGCCTCCATCACCACGGCGTCGAGGGCGGCGCCCTTGATGCCCTGGTTGGCCGGGCCGAACGCGACGTCCTGGCGCACCGTCGGCATGAACAGCTGGTCGTCGGGGTCCTGGAAGACGATGCCGACGCGTCGCCGGATCTCCTTGAGGTTCTTCTGCTCGACCGGCATGCCGCTGACCGCCACCGATCCGGCGCCGGCAGTCAGGATGCCGTTGAGGTGGAGCACCAGCGTGGTCTTGCCGGCACCGTTGGGGCCGAGCAGGGCGACCCGCTCGCCGCGGTGCACGTGCAGGTCGACGCCGAACAGCGCCTGGTGGCCGTCGGGATAGGCGAACGCGAGGCCGCGTACGTCGAGCACGGGGGTGGCCATCAGGGCATCCGTCCGTCGTAGCCGCGCGACAGCATCGCGAGGTGGACACGCTCACCGCGCTCGTAGGAGCGGATGAACAACGCCCCGAGGGTGCGGGCCAGCATCGGCCAGTGCCGCGGTGAGCGCGGGTCGCAGCCACGGGATCGCATGCCGGTGACCATACGGCGCAGCTCGTCGGTGACCACGTCGAGGTAGCGGATCATGAAGCTCATGATCGAGACGATCTGGTCGGGCATCCGCAGCGTGCGCAGGCCGCGGAGCAGGTCGACCGGCTCGGTGGTGGCGGCCAGGGTCAGTGAGGCGACCACGCCGAGGGTGGCCTTGGCCAGGAAGCCGCCGGCCGCGACGAGGCCCGGCTCGGAGACGCTGACGCCGAGCACGTCGATGCGCGGACCGGTGGCGATGAACGGCATCAGCACCGCGAAGAACACGAACGGCACCTCGACCACCATGCGTCGTGCGATGTAGAGCAGCGGCACCCGCGAGGTCAGGATCACCGTCACCAGGACGAGCGCGTAGCCACCGAAGGCGGCGTACCAGTGGTGCGGCGTGGCCACGACGGTGAGCATGAAGGCCAGCAGCGCGACGAGCTTCCAGTGCGCGGGCGCGCGGTGGATCGGGCTGTGGCCGTGGAAGAAGAGCCGGTGCCCGTGCCCGGCACCCATCGCGTCAGGCCTCGTCGCCGGTGCGGTCGCCGGAGCGGCGGCGTACGACGAGGAAGAGTCCGCCGGCCAGGACGAGCACAGTCAGCGTGCCGACCACGCCGGCCAGCCCGCCACTGAGTCGCGCGTTGTCGACGCCCTTGACGCCGTAGTCGGCGAAGGGGCTGTCGGAGGTGGCGGAGTCCTTGGCGGAGTCGCCGAACCCGGTCTTGGCCGCGACGTATTCGAGCCCGTCGGGGTGGGAGCTGGCGTAGTAGCTGCCCACACCCGCCACCAGCAGGGAGACGAGGAGGAACACGGCGAAGAACTTGCGGGACTTCATGCGACTGCCTTACGGATCTCGAGCTCACGGTCGGCGAGGAGGTGGCGGGCGCCGTACACCAGGTCGGGCCTGGACGCGACGACGGAGCCGACCACGAGGGCGGTGATGACGGCCTCGCCGATGCCGATCACGACGTGCCAGCCGACCATCGCGACCAGCACCTTGCCCGAGTCGACCGGTGCGGTGCCGCCGATGACGAACAGGGCGGTGAAGGCCAGGGCCGCGGTTGGCACACTGACCAGGGCCGCGACGGCGGCGGCGGGCGCGACCATCGACCTGCGTTTGGGCAGCACGGAGAGGACGCCGCGGAAGACCAGCCAGCCGGCGACGACGCCGACGATGCCCATCAGCGTGATGTTGGTGCCGAGTGCGGTCACGCCACCGTCGGCCATCAGCAGGGCCTGCACGAGGAGTACGACGCTCAGGCACAGCACGGCCGTGAACGGGCCGGCCAGCACCGCGGCGAGCACGCCGCCGAGGAGGTGTCCGCTGGTGCCTCCGGCGACCGGGAAGTTGATCATCTGGGCCGCGAACACGAACGTGGCGACCAGACCGGCGAGCGGGGCGGTACGGTCATCGAGTTCCTTGCGCGCCCCCCGCAGGGCGACGGCCACACCGGCCGCGGCCACGACACCGGTCGCGATCGACGTGGGAGCGTCGAGGAATCCATCAGGTACGTGCATACTGCGCAGCCTACGTTATTGCACATGGTGTGCAACAACTGTCCGAACGGTCAGGAGGACCCCTACCTTGAGCGAGCAGCGCCTCTCCCCCGGAGACCCCGCACCCGACTTCACCCTCACGTCCGACACCGGCGACCAGGTCTCCCTGGCCGACCTGCGCGGCCGCAAGGTGATCGTCTACTTCTACCCGGCCGCGATGACGCCGGGCTGCACCAAGCAAGCCTGCGACTTCACCGACTCGCTCGACTCCCTCAAGGCGGCGGGCTACGAGGTGCTCGGCATCTCGCCCGACAAGCCGGAGAAGCTCGCGAAGTTCCGCGAGCGCGATGGGCTGACCATCACCCTGCTCTCCGACCCCGACAAGTCGGTGCTGTCGGCGTACGCCGCATTCGGTGAGAAGAAGCTCTACGGCAAGGTCGTGCAGGGCGTGATCCGCTCGACCTTCGTGATCGACGAGGGCGGCAACGTCGAGGTGGCGCAGTACAACGTCAAGGCCACCGGCCACGTGGCGAAGCTGCGTCGCGACCTCGCCCTCGACTGAGTTCTCGCGCACCCACGGTCCTAGACTCTCGGGGCCGGCCGGAGTGGTGGAATTGGCAGACACGCAGGTTTTAGGTACCTGTGCCCTAGGGCGTGGGGGTTCAAGTCCCCCCTCCGGCACCAGCAAGACTTCCCAGGAGATGCAGTGAGCAGAGACCCCTACGCGCGGCCGGGCTGGCTGCGCTTCGGGGTGATCGGGCCAGTGCTCGCACTGCTGGTGGTGATCGGGCTCCTGGTCGCCAACCTGACCGAGGACTCCTCGGACTCCCCTGACGAGATCAGTCAGTCGACCTCTCCGACCGTCACCCCTGAGCGGCCTGCCGATGCTGAGATCATCGAGGGACGTGGCTACAGCTATGCGCTGCCCGACGAGTGGACCGACCAGACCGAGGCCCTGCGCACCGAGGGGGGATTGCCCACCACGGACACCGGCGCTGTCTGGGGAGATGACCTGGACGATCTGTTGGCCAACGTGATCGTGCAGTTGGGCGACACCACCGATGAGACCGACCTCGAGTCGCTCCGCTCCACGTGGGAGGCCGGCCTCGCCTCGGGCAACCACGCCCGGACCGAGGTCCCGGCCACGAGCATCGGCGGGTACGACGCGATCGGCGTACGCCTCGAAGAGTCCAACGCACGCGGCAAGCGCGTGGCCTCGACGGCGTACCTCGTCGTCGTCGACGAGCAGACCTACACGATCGTGCTGAGCACGCCGCCGAGCTACGAGGACGACGCCCTCGCTGCCTTCACGACGATCCTGGACAGCTGGGCCTGGGCCTGATTCCGGTCCGCCCGGTCTGCTTTGTCCCTATAGTCCGGGCATGGACTCCGCGCTGACCACGATCGGCCTGCCCCTCGCCCTCGGCATCATCATGTTCGGGCTCGGCCTCGACCTGACCATTGCGGACTTCAAGCGGATCGGCCGCAACCCCAAGGCGGTGGCGATCGCGCTGGCCTGCCAGCTGCTGCTCCTGCCGGCCGTGTGCTTCGGGCTCGTGCTCGCCTTCGACCTGCCGGCCCTGCTCGCCATCGGCATGCTGCTGCTGGCCGCCTCCCCCGGTGGTACGACGGCCAACCTGTTCAGCCACCTGTTCCGCGGAGACGTGGCGCTGAACATCTCGCTGACGGCGATCAACTCGATCATCTCGATCGTCACCCTGCCGTTGATCACCAACCTCGCGATCGACCACTACGACAAGGGCGACAGCATCTCGATGCCGATCGGCGAGGTCGTGCAGGTGTTCGCGATCGTGCTGATCCCGGTCGGCATCGGCATGCTGGTGCGCGCGAAGAAGTCGTCGTTCGCGGCGAGCATGGACAAACCGGTGCGGGTCGCCTCCGCGATCATCCTCGCCGCACTGGTGCTCGCCATCCTCGTCGACCAGCGCGACAACGTGGTCGACTACCTCGGCGACGTCGGGCTGGTGGCCGCACTGTTCTGCGCGATCAGTCTGCTCACCGGCTACTTCGTGCCCCGGGCCTTCGGCGTCGTCGAACGCCAGGCGATCGCCTCGTCGATGGAGATCGGGGTGCACAACGGCACCCTGGCGATCTTCGTCGCGGTCGAGATCCTCGAGAGCACGGAGGCGTCGGTGCCGGCCGCGGTCTACTCGATCGTGATGTTCGTCCTCGCGACGCTGTGGGGCCTCACGCTGGTGCGGCTGCTCCGTCGCGACGAGCCGGTCAGCGCCCCGACAGGACGCGGCTGACCAACGGTGCGATCTCGCGCAATGCCTTGCCCCGGTGGGAGATCGCGTCCTTCTCCTCGCGTGACAGCTCGGCGGTCGTGACGTCGTACCCGTCGGCGGTGAAGAGCACGTCGTAGCCGAAGCCGCCGGTCCCGCGCACCTCGCGCAGGATGTGGCCGTCCATGCGGCCGTGCACCACGTGCTGGTCGACCTTGCCGTCGCCGACCGGGTGGCACAGCGCCACCGCGCAGGTGAAGAAGGCCGTACGTCGAGCGTCCGGCACGTCCTCCAACTGCGCCAGCAGCAGCTCGTTGTTGCGCGCATCGGACTTCGGCGGGCCCGACCAACGCGCCGACAGCACGCCGGGCATGCCGTTCAACGCGTCGACGCAGAGCCCGGAGTCGTCGGCCAGGGACGGCAGTCCGGTGGCCTCGACCCCTGCCCGTGCCTTCAGGAGTGCGTTGCCCTCGAACGTCGGCTGGTCCTCGACCGGTTCGTCGTACGCCGGCACGTCGTCGAGGCCCAGCACACGGATGTCGGGGATCAGCGGCGCGAGGATGCGCTGCATCTCCTCCAGCTTCTTCGCGTTGCGCGAGGCGAGGAAGACCTCAGGCACGTTGCCGCTCCACCGCCAGCGCCTCGGTCTGCAGACGGGTGAGGTCGGCGCAGCCCTTCTCGCCGAGGCCGAGCAGCGCGTCGAGCTCGGCGCGGTTGAACGGGGCGCCCTCGGCGGTGCCCTGCACCTCGATGAAGGAGCCGGTGCCGGTCATCACGATGTTCATGTCGGTCTCGGCGCGCACGTCCTCCTCGTAGGGCAGGTCGAGCCGCGGCACGCCGTCGATGATGCCGACGCTGACCGCGGCGACAGAACCGGTCAGGGCACCGGTCACACCGAGGTGTGCGCAGGCGTCGGCCAGGGCGACGTACGCCCCGGTGATCGCGGCGGTGCGGGTGCCGCCGTCGGCCTGGAGCACGTCGCAGTCGAGCTGGATGGTGTTCTCACCGAGCGCCTTGTAGTCGATGACCGCGCGCAGCGACCGGCCGATCAGGCGGGAGATCTCGTGGGTGCGGCCGCCGATGCGGCCCTTGACCGACTCGCGGTCGGAACGCGTGTTCGTCGAGGCCGGGAGCATCGCGTATTCGGCGGTCACCCAGCCCAGGCCCGAGCCCTTGCGCCAGCGCGGCACGCCCTCGGAGGCGGAGGCGGCACACAGCACGCGGGTGCGGCCGAACTCGACCAGCACCGATCCGGCCGGGTGGTCCAGCCAGTCACGGGTGATCTTGATGGGGCGGAGTTCGTCGTCGGCACGGCCGTCAGCTCGGGTCATGGGTCGAGCGTAACGAGGCCGGGCCCGGCCACCGGCACGGCGGGTGCGGCAGGCCGTTGCGTGCGCGGCTCGACCAGCGCCCTCCGCACCGCCCACGGCCCGAGGTCGCGGGCCCGTCGACCGATCCAGGGCGCGCCCTCGGTGACCATCCAGGCAAGGTCGGAGCGCCAGTTCGGGAGGAACAGTCCGTCGCTCGTCGCGGACGGCAGCTCGAAATCGAGTCCGCGCTCGAGCAGTCCGGCACCGAACGCGCGGGCCAGTGCACGGTGGCCCAGCTCCGAGGGGTGCAGCCGGTCGACCGACCAGAAGACGCGTTCGTGGGTCTGCGGGAGGGCAGCCAGGTCGACCCGCACCCCGTCGTACGTCTCGTGGATCTCGTCGTAGATCGCGTTGACCGCCTCGATCCGTCGCCACAGCGCGCGGCGCAGCACGCCGGGCAGCCCGAAGATCGCACCGTGGTCGTGGAATCGCGCGGTCAGCAGCAGCGCGCCCGAGCCGTGCAGGGCGTCGGCGCACTCGAAGAGCTCGGCCCGCATCCGCGGCGGGTGCCACGTGGAGCGCATGGTGTCGTTGATGCCGACCACCAGGGAGGCGACGTCGGGTTGGTGGGCCAGTGCGGCTCGCAGCTGCCCGTCGCGTACGTCGGTGGCGGTCGCGCCCGAGACGGCGAGGTTGCAGAACGAGATGTCGTGCCCGGAGTCCATGGCGGTGGCCAGCAGGCGGGCCCAGCCACGCCAGCCGTCCGGCACCGGGTCACCGATGCCGTGAGTCGTCGAGTCACCCAGCGCCGCGAACCGCACGTAGGACCGCATGCCTCCAGCGTGGGGTCCCCCGGTACGACGAACCGGCGTCGCCGCGTCACGTCCGGCAACACTGCATGAACAGCCTGCCCACCGGTTCACCGAAATGACCGGAACCGGTCTCCCCCCGTTTCGGGAGACCGGCTCCGGTCAGGTCGAGGTGGCGCCTACTTGATCTCGGCGCGCAGGATGCGCCAGACGCCGATCGCCAGCGGCAGGGCGATCCAGAGAAGCACTCCGGTGCCGATCTGCGCCCACTCCTCGCCGGAGAGGCCGTCCGGCTCGAAGAGCCGCGTCGAGGAGGTCGACAGGTCGAACCAGAGCAGCTTCTCCTGGGCGGAGGTCCAGATCGCGGTCACGATGCTGACCACCATCGGCACCGCGAAGTAGGACACGATCGCGAATGCGCTGTTGAGCAGTGCGGCACCGAAGGCGTAGCCCCAGACCGCGCCGATCACGAGAGCCAGGATCGAGCGCGAGAGCCAGCCGACGGAGACACCGTCCCAGCCGTCCGGGGCCCCGCTGATCGGGGTCAGCACCGTGGCGATCAGCACTGCCACCGCGAAGGCAGCGAGCACGAACACGATCGCCGCAGCGAGCTTCGCGACCAGCACCCGGCCACGGTGCGGCACCAGGCTGAAGGTGACCAGGCCCGTGCGCTGGCCCCACTCCTGGGTGACCAGCAGCACTGCCAGCACGGGCAGCAGGATGCCCTGCGGCATGCCGGAGAACTGGAGGAAGTCGTTGAACGTGAGGTCGTCGGGTCCCCAGATCAGGAAGGCGGCGTTGATGATCACCGTCACGGCGGCGATCACGATCAGCAGCCACAGGCCGGCCTTGGTGTCGGTCATCTTGCGGATCTCGACGCCGACCAGACGCAGGAACGAGGGCCGGTGGCTGTCGGAGATGTCGATGTAGCCGGGGTCTCCGGCCTGGACGGGGGCGGTTGCCGTGCTCACTTCTGGCCTCCTTCGGTGTAGGTCTCGCGCTGGGTCTCGGCAGTGAGCTCGAGGAAGAGGTCTTCGAGGCCGCCGTCGGCAAGCTTCAGCTCGACGAGGGTGATCTGGTGCTCGGCCGCGACCTTGCCGACCTGCACGGGCTCGGCGTCGGTGCGGAAGCCGTCGGCGACCGGTGCCGCCTGGATGCCGTTGTCGGCAAGGGCCTTGACCAGCTGGTCGGCCTCGAGGGCACGGAAGAAGGTGCCGCTGTCGCGCAGCAGCTCCTCCGGCGTCCCCTGGGCGACGATCTCGCCCCGGCCGATCATCACCAGCTCGTCGGCGATCATCTGGACCTCGTGGAGCAGGTGGCTCGACAGGAGCACCGTGCCGCCACGGTCGGCGTACCCCTTGAGCAGACCGCGCATCCAGCGGATACCGGCCGGGTCGAGACCGTTGGCGGGTTCGTCGAGGATCAGCACCGACGGGTCACCCATCAGCGCGTTCGCGATGCCGAGCCGCTGCCGCATGCCGAGGGAGTAGTTCTTCACCCGGCGCTTGGCCTCGCTCTCGGTCAACGAGACCAGGTGGAGCATCTCGTCGACGCGCGAGGCGGGCAGGCCCATCGTCGCGGCGCTCAGCGCGAGCACCTCGCGGCCGGTGCGGCCGGCGTGCTGCGCCGAGGCGTCGAGAAGCACGCCGACATGGCGGCCCGGGTTGGGGATGTCCATGTAGTCGTGTCCGCCGATGGTGACCGAGCCGGCGTCGGCCTTGGTGAGGCCGACCATCATCCGCATGCTCGTGCTCTTGCCTGCGCCGTTCGGGCCCAGGAAGCCGGTGACGCGTCCGGGTTGGGACACGAAACTGATGTCGTTGACGGCGGTGAAGTCGCCGTACTTCTTGGTGAGGTTCTCGACCTTGATCATGACGACAAGTCAACCGGTCCCGGCCGCTGCGCACATCGGCCCACAGGATGCTTCCGACGCGACCAAAGTAGGGGGCGTCGCCGACGCGGGACGGATCCGCAGCGCACTCGTCTGGGCCTAGGGTTGACGAGTGCCTGCCTCCCCCGACCTCTACCAGCCGCCGCTGACCAAGTGGTCGTCGTTCTGGCGGTACGTCGGTGTGCTGGCGATCAGCGCCCTGGCCTGGAGCCCGTACCTCGCGTTCCAGTGGCGCGAGCAGCGGATCCTGTTCTGGGTAGACCTCGTCGTGGGCCTGGTCTCCTACCTGCTGCTGCACCTGCGGCGCAGGTATCCCCTGGCCATCGCCCTGATCACCAATGCGCTCGCCTCGGTCTCCGGCGTCGCGGGTGGGCCGGCCACCCTGGCCACCGTGTCCATGGCCACCCGCCGTCGACTGCGCGAGCTGGTGCCGGTAGGGGTCATTGGCCTGGCGGCCGCCCAGTTCTACTCGGTGTCGCAGCCGTCGTACGACGACGACCCGTACTGGCTCAACCTCACCGTCAACACCGTGTTCGTCGCCGCCACACTGGCGTGGGGCATGTTCATCGGCTCGCGTCGGGAGCTGCTGTGGACGCTGCGCGACCGCGCCGAACGGGCCGAGGACGAGCGCGACCTGCGTGTGGGCAAGGCGCGTGGCGACGAGCGTGCCCGCATCGCCCGCGAGATGCACGACGTGCTGGCCCACCGCATCTCCCAGGTCTCCATGCAGTCCGGTGCGCTGGCCTTCCGCACCGACCTCACCGCCGACGAGATGCGCGCCACCGCATCGGTCGTCCAGGAACAGGCCAACCAGGCGCTGATCGACCTGCGCGCCGTGCTCGGCGTGCTCCGCGACCCCGGCACCGGCGACCTGCTCGACCGTCCGCAACCGACGTACAACGACGTGGCCGAGCTGATCGAGGACGCCCGCGAGTCGGGCATGCACATCGAGTACGCCGCACACGTGGACGACGGCGACGTGCCGACCGCGGCGGGCCGCACCATCTACCGCATCGTCCAGGAAGGGCTGACCAACGCCCGCAAGCACGCACCGGGCACCACCGTGTTCGTCGACCTGGCCGGCACCCCCGACGAGGGCATCGACGTGCGCATCCGCAACCCGATCGGCTTCGGCACCAACGCATCGGCGCCCGGTGCGGGACTCGGCCTGGTCGGACTGACCGAACGCGCCGAGCTCGGCGGCGGACGGCTCACGTTCCGCAAGGACGGCTCGATGTTCCTGTTGCAGGCTTGGATACCGTGGTCCGCGTGATCCGGGTTCTCATCGTCGACGACGATCCGTTGGTGCGGTCCGCACTGACCCTGATGCTCGGCGGCCAGGCCGACATCGAGGTGATCGGCGAGGCCGAGAACGGCCGCCTCGGCGTCGCCATGGCCCGGCGCGAACGCCCCGACGTCGTGCTGATGGACATCCGCATGCCGGTGCTCAGCGGGCTCGAGGCGACCCGCGAGCTGCACGCCGACCCGTCGCCGCCGCGGGTGATCGTGCTGACCACGTTCGACGCCGACGACCACGTGGTCGGCGCCCTGGCCGCGGGCGCCGACGGCTTCGTGCTCAAGGACACCCCGCCACCGGAGATCGTCGCCGCGATCCGCAAGGTGGCCGACGGCGAGCCGATGCTCTCCCCCTCGGCCACGGCGACCCTGATCCGCCAGGTGCGGTCCGACGCCCCCGACGGTCGCGCCGAGGCAGCCCAGATCCGGGTGGCCACGCTGACCGACCGCGAACGTGAGGTGGCCGTGGCCGTCGGTCGCGGGCTCAGCAACGCCGACATCGCCGGCGAGCTCTACCTCTCGGTCCCGACCGTCAAGGCGCACGTCTCCCGGCTCTTCGACAAGCTGGGCGCGACCAACCGGGTGCAGATCGCGATCTGCGTGCACGACGCCGGCCTGGTCTGAGCCTCGGCCGTACGACGCGCAGCCAGGTCGCCTCGGCCGAGCGGCGAGCGGCGAGCGGCGAGCGGCGACCGCGCGGGCGACCACGATCGTGCAGGTGTTGCGTTGTGACACACCAATCGCCGAAAAGGCGACCACGATCATGCACGTGCACGATCCGGGTCGCGCGCCCGCGAGGCCGGCGGTCGTCACGCAGGTCTCAGCGTCCGGGGAAGTGTGGGCGCCAGCCGTCGGAGAGCCGGCGCGGCAGGCCCGGCAGCCGGCGTGAGTGCAGCAGCCGGACGACGCGTCCCAGGGTGCGCTCCGGCCGCTTGAAGATGTCGGCGGCCACGACCACCAGGATGCGCCACTGGTCGTCGTCGATCGCCTCGCGCCGCTCGAGGTCTGCCTCCCACTGGTCGATGCGCTCGATGTGGTGGCGCCCGTCGTACTCTATGATCACCCGCACCTCCGGATAGCTGAGGTCGTAGCGCCGCACCACCTCACGGTCGACCGTGCGCAGCGACAGGTTGACCTGCGGCTCGGGCAGTCCGGCCAGGACGATCAGCAGGCGCAGACGGGTCTCCATCGGCGAGTCCACGCGTTCGCGCACGAGGCTGGCGGCGTGACGTGCCTTGGCGGCGTACGGCAGCTGCGCGGTCTCGCAGAAGTTCACCAGGTCGGCCAGCGTGACCCGACCAGTGCGCACCAGGTTGTCGCCGACGACCACCAGATCGACGAGTGGCAGCAGGGATGAGAGTTCGACGAACATCTGTGCGTGTGCGGAGATCCGGATGCCGTCGCGCACGATCACCTTGGCCTGCGAGACCACGTGGCAGACGATCCCGGGCCGTGGTCGACGCAGGTCGGGATGCAGGACGGTGACGTGTTCGTCGGGCAGGGTCGGGATGGGTACGCCGTGCATCCGGGCCGCCGAGGTGTGACTGAGGAACGACTGTTCGGGGTCGAACACGCACCAGGCGGCTTCGGCGTGCACGTGGGGAGTGACCACCACCGAGGCGTCGATGAGCACCGACCGGAAGATGCGCCGGAAGCGCGAGCCACGCAACTGGCGCGGGGAAATGCCCGCGGCGAGGGCGTCCGCCCGTGTGAAGGGACGACGAGTGTCGAGGTCGGAGTCGGGTGCCGTGGTCGCGGCGCCAGTGCCAGTCGTCGATTTCATCCCGGCAGCATGCCGCGATTCGAGGTGCCCTGCCGGCGTCATCCACAGGGCCGGTGCTCAGCCCTTCGGGCGGGCAGCCGGGTGCCGCTCTGGTTGGAGCGTGCACGGGTGGACGGGCACGGCACGCGTCCGTCGAGCGACCACGATCATGCAGGTGTCGAGTTGTGACACGCATTCCGGTGAAAGGGCGACCCGGATCATGCACGTGCACGATCCGGGTCAGGCGGCGCCGCGCAGCCAGCGAGCGACGGTCGTTCGGCTCAGACCTCGTACGTCGCGCCGGTGTGGGCCAGGTCGAGCGGGCCCTCCCAGATCGACTTCGCCTCGGCGTACGCGATCTGCTTGTCGTGCCACGGCGGGATGTGGGTGAGCACGAGGTGGGCGGCGCCGGCGCGCTGGGCGAGCTCGGCGACCTCGACCCCGGTGAGGTGCAGGTCCTCGGGGTTCTCGTCGCCGTCGCAGAACGCGGCCTCGGCGAGCAGCAGGTCGGCACCGTCGGCGGCGCGGTCGAGTCCGTCGCACGGGCCGCAGTCACCGGTGTAGACCAGCAGCCGGTCGTTGCTGGTGACGCGCAGGGAGTACGCCGGCACCGGGTGCACGACCTCCACGGCCTGGACGGTGAACGGCCCGAACTCGAAAGACGTGGTGGGGTACTCGCGGAAGTCGAACTCCTCGTGCATGCCAGGGTCGAGCGGCAGGTCGTAGGAGACCGACAGCCGGTCCGCCGTACCGGCCGGTCCCCAGACCGGGATCTGCGGCTGGGCTCCGAGGGGGTGGTACTTGCGCATCACGTAGTAGCCGCAGAGGTCCATGAAGTGGTCGGCGTGCAGGTGGCTGAGCAGGACCGCGTCGATGGTCAGCGGGTCGACATGGTTGTGCAGCTCGCCGAGCGCGCCGTTGCCGAGGTCGAGCAGGATCCGCCAGGTGCGACCCTCGAACTGTTCTTCCACCAGGTAGCAGCTGGCCGGCGAGTCAGGACCCGGGTAGGAGCCGGAGCAGCCGATGACGGTGAGCTTCATCCGCGCACCCCCACGAACTGGCTGGCCACGTGCAGCTCCGGGCCGAGGAACCGGCGACCGATCGTCTCGAAGTCGCCGGGGTTGCCGGTGGTCACGAAGCGGTACGTCGGCTCGCCCGAGGCGCGCACCAGGTTGTTGCGGACCAGCAGCTTGTAGACGTCCTTTGCGCACTCCTCGGCGCTGCTGACCAGGGTGACCTGGTCGCCCATCACGTAGGAGATGACGCCGGTGAGCAGTGGGTAGTGGGTGCAGCCGAGGATCAACGTGTCGATGCCCTCGGAGACCAGCGGGTCGAGGTAGTCGTGGGCGTGAGAGATCAGGTCGTCGCCGGCGGTGATGCCCTGCTCGACGAAGTCGACGAACTGCGGGCATGCGCGGGTGAACAGCTCGACGTGCGGTGCGGCGGCGAACGCGTCGTCGTAGGCCAGCGAGTCGGCCGTGGCGCGGGTGCAGATCACGCCGATCCGGCCGGTGCGGCTGGCCGCCACGGCACGGCGGGCGGCCGGGTAGATCACCTCGACCACGGGAACGTCGTAGCGCTCGCGGGCGTCGCGGAGCATCGCGGCGCTGGCGCTGTTGCAGGCGATGACCAGTGCCTTCACGCCCTGGTCGACGAGGTGGTCGAGGCATTCGAGCGCATACTCGCGGACCTCGCCGATCGGCTTGGGACCGTAGGGCTGGCGTGCGGTGTCGCCGACGTACAGGATCGATTCGTGGGGCAACTGGTCGATCACTGAGCGGGCAACGGTCAGTCCGCCGAAGCCCGAGTCGAAGATGCCTATGGGTCGCTCCACCATGATCGAACAATCTAGACGGATCCCCCGACGATTGCTGCCAATGGCGATCCACATCACCAATGGCGCGGGTCACGTGGGGGTTAGGGTCGTGGCGTGCTCTTCTCTCGGAACGCCCGCACCGCCCTTGCGACGACCCTGCTCCTGCTCCTCCCGACGGCCGCCTGTGCCGGTCACGAGTCGGCCGGATCGAACGGATCGGCCGACTCCGGGGACTCCATCGCGCTGCGCCAGGCGCCCCAGAGGGCCGCCGCCGGGCGCGCCACCAACCCCACGCACTACGTGCTGGCCATCTCCGTCGACGGCCTGAACGCCGAGGCCCTCGACACGTTGGGCAAGGCCGGTACGCCGAACTTCCACCGCATGATGGAGAACGGCGCCGCGACCAGCAACGCGCGCACCGAGTTCGAGCGCACGCTCACCCTGCCGAACCACACCGGCATGATCACCGGACGGCGCGTCTCGCGGTCGAGTGGCGGTCACGGCGTCGACTTCAACGACGACAACCACCGCACCGTCCAGCAGGCCGCCGGCCACCCGGTCGCGTCGGTGTTCAGCGTGTTCCACAACCACGACCTCAGCACCGCCCTGTTCGCGTCGAAGCAGAAGTTCGCGATCTTCAAGCGGTCGTGGCCGGGTGCCGTCGACCGGTTCACCGTCAACCTCGACAACCGTGAGCTGGTGCGGTCGGTGCGTGCCGACCTGGTCGCGCACCCGCGCGCCTTCACGTTCCTGCATCTCTCCCGCCCCGACGACGTCGGCCACGCGAAGGGCTTCATGTCCCCCGCCTACATGCAGGCGGTCAAGGCCACCGACCAGCGCCTGGGCGAGCTCATCCACACGGTCAACACCCACCCGAAGCTGCTCGAGCACCTCACCGTGGTGCTCACCGCCGACCACGGTGGCGAGGGCCCCAACGGGCACAGCGACATCAGGTCGTTCGCGAACTACCGGGTGCCGTTCGTGGTCTGGGGCGCCGGCGTGAAGCGGGGCGCCCGGCTCTACGACCTGAACCGGGCGTTCGCCACTCCCGGCTTCGCGCGACCGACGTACGCCGCCGCCAAGCAGCCGATCCGCAACGCTGACGTGGCCAACCTGTCGACCAGCCTGGTCGACCTCGGCCCGGTACCCGGCAGCGAGCTCAACTTCGACCAGGCCCTGCTCACGCGCTAGGACAACGCCCAGATCGGCGAGGACCAGGCCATCTCCCCGTCGGTCTGGAAGACGCGCGTGTAGTAGAAGGCATCGTCCGCGAAGTCGTCGGTCCAGGTCAGGTCGGCCTCGCGGGCACCGAGCGAGGCCAACCCACCGACGCCTGGCTGCAGCCGCAGGTGGCCCGGACCTCCCGGAACCTCCCAGGCTCGCCCTTCGGCCAGCGTCGCGTGCAGTGCCGCCAGCTCGACCGTCGCTCCGCGACCCTGGACGCCGAGGCGGATCACGGCGGTCGGCGGCCCCACGAAGGTGACCTCGACACCGCCACGCTGGGCGCCGTACGGCTCCCCGAAGCTGCGGGTCTCGGCCTCCCAGTGAAGGCTCGTGTCGGTCACCGCGGTCACCTCCGGACCCACGTGCGAGGTCTGGACGACGGCGCCGTCGGTGACCTGCACCGAGCCGCTCCAGGTCGTGGTGACGTCGGCGCCACCCCATTCCACGCGGAGCGGGACGGTCAACCAACCGTCGGGGAGACCGAGGTCTGGTGTGACCTGATGGACCACCTCGCCGTTGCGGATGATGTCGATCCGGGCCAGATCGGTGTAGCCCTCGGCGTGGATGGTGAAGGTGCGCTCGGCCCCGGCCGGCGCCTCCTCCCCCATGAAGGTCTCACCCATACGGACGTCGAGGAGGACGTCGCGGGTGGTGGCCGCGAAGGTACGCCGCTCGTGCAGCGCCTCGAAGACGTCGGCCCGCTGGAGCGAACCGGAGAAGGCCCCGACATAGCTGGCGCCGTGGCCGTGGTCGGAGGAGGCGATCAGACCGAACTTGTGGCCACGCTTGAGGCCGTCGAGCGCGAAGGTGCCCTGACGGGTGCCGTCGGCGTACTGACGGAAGCAGCCGTCGGACTCGTAGTTGCCGCGGCAGGCCTGGAAGACCTCGACGAGCCGACTGAACCGCGGGTCGTGGTAGTCCCAGTCGTTGTTGACCATCGCCGCGCCGGGATGGTGCGGAATCGTGATCGCCGGGAACTCCGGGTGCTCTGCCAACGCCGCCCACAGCCCGTCGGGGTCGGTGGTGCCGTCGGCGAAGGCGGAGAAGATCGGTGCGCCCCGCTCGACGTCACCGAAGATGACGTTTTGGTGGCCCGAGTCGGCCGACGTCCACTCGAAGCCGTAGAGCGGGACGAATCGGCCGGGGATGTGGAACAGGTCGGCGATCTTCTGGATCGACCACCACTGGTAGTCGCTGGAGTTCTCGGAGTGGTCGGTCACCGCCCAGAAGTCGTAGTCGCAGACGTCCCACGCGTAGCGGTAGAAGTCCTCCAGCGAGGGTTCGTCGCCGGCGGTGCAGCGGCTCACCAACGAGTGCCGATGCAGGTCACCCCAGTAGAGCGTGAGCTCGCGGTCGCCGACCGAGGTGACGTATCGCTCCTTCGGCACCCCGGAGACCCAGCGCCTCGCTTCGGTGCGGAGGTCCTCCACGAGCACCTGCCGGACCGGCACCAGCTCGGCGAGCCGCTCCGCGGTCGGCACCGGGCCGCCCGCGGCCAGCTGGGCGGTGACCACCGTGCCGAGCCCGTGGATGCCGTGCCAGATCACCGAGCCGTGGTGCTCGAGCAGGTAGGGGCATTCGCGGCCGCCGAACCCTTCGGTCCACTGCAGCGCACGCTCGAGCCGGGCGTCGGTCTGGGCGACCATGACCGCGCCGCCGGGTACGGCGGCGACGCTGACCTCTTCGAGCGGCCCGTCGGTGTCGTTGAGCGTGGAGGGCACCGACCAACCCACGGCGGTGAGGGCCTGGCTGGCAACCTCCCAGTAGTAGGTCATCAGGGGCAGCTGGCGGTGGATCCGGTAGCACACGGTGAGGCCGCCGTCATCGGTCGGCACGAGCCGCGGGAGTCCCGCAGGAACGACGTTGAGCCGGGGCGCGAGGTCTCCGGGTGGCTGGCGCAGCCCGTCGTCGGCGACGTTGACGACCCGGATCGAGGCGGCCACCTCCGGCAGCAGCTCGGGCGGGACGCTGTCGCCGGGTTCCCGCATGCCGTCGAGCTGACCGGGGTGGCTGTCCAGTGTGTCGACCGGCCGGAGCCTGGTCGGTCCGCTGCCCCCGTGCCCGGAGACGGTGATCACGTCGAAGGCGCACCACAGCTGCTGGTCCGCAGTGACCGCGAGGTGCGGGTGCAGGGCGTAGTCGTCGCCGGAGGTGAGATCGACGGTCTCGTGGAGGCGCCCGTCCGCGTCACGACGCCGTACGACGACCCGGTAGGCGCCGTCGCGGTACTCCGACCAGCCATGGGCCGTCGACCCGTCGTCGAACGCGGCGACGGTCGGGTCCCAGACGTTGGCCGTGACCCCGTCGGTCACGAGATCGACGGGCGACCAGGACCCGCTCTCGAGGGTGCGGTGGAAGATGCCGAACCGGTCCTCGTTGCGGCCCTGCCAGACCAGGTGCAGCCGACCGAGCGAGTCGGTGACCACTTCCTGGTTGAACGCAGGCTGCTCGGCGCCGCTGACCAGGCTCGGGTCGGTCCAGGAGCCGCCGACCATGGTGGTTGCCCAGACCCCGACCAGGCCGTCGACCCGTGCACCGTAGAACACCCACGGTGCGCCGTCGTCCGCGATGACTGCGGTGGGCCGGAAGACGTCGACGATCCCGGCGGACACGACATCCTCACGGGTCCCACCGCCGGCCTGTCGGAAGACGGTGCGCACGATGTCACCCCGGTCGGGGATCCACTCGATCCAGGCGGTGAGGCTGGCGCCGTCCGCTCCGGTCGCGAGCGTCGGACGGGCGGCATGTCGTGAACCCTCGACGACGTCGACCTCGTGGCGGGTGTGCCCCGTGATCTGCGGCGCACTGGCCAGCAGCTCGCCCGCCTTGGCGATGACCCTCGGGATCTGTCCCTGCCCTTCGTCGACCCACATGTAGCGCAGCGGGTCGGGGTCGAGGTACCGCTCGGTCTCGAGGGTGTCGAGGCTGGCCTTGATCGCGTCGGCCATGCGCCGGTTGAAGGCGAGGACCAGGTCGAGGTCGGCCTGCTGTTGCGGCGTGTAGTCGCCGGCGGAGTGGTCGAGCCCGCCGCACATCGCGGCGTGGCTGTGCCCGTGCCCGTGTCCGTGGCCGACGTCGCTCGACACGTTCCGCACCTCGCTCACTCGGTGTCCGGGTGGTCAGGTCGAATTCTGCACCCGTCGACCGCTCAGGCCCAGAGCTGGCCCTCGAGGCGGTCCTCGGCCTCGTCGATCGTGCCTTCGTAGGCCCCGGTGGAGAGGTACTTCCAGCCCGCGTCGGCCACGACGAACGCGATGTCGGCCGACTCCCCCGCCTTGACCGCCTTGGCGGCCTGGCCGATGGCGGCGTGCAGGATCGCGCCGGTCGAGATGCCGGCGAAGATTCCCTCGAGCTCGAGCAGCTCGCGCACCCGGCGTACGGCGTCACGCGGGCCGACCGAGAAGCGTGAGTCGATCAGCGACGCGTCGTACAGCTCGGGGACGAAGCCCTCGTCGAGGTTGCGCAGTCCGTAGACCAGCTCGCCGTACCGCGGCTCGGCCGCGACGATCCTCACGTCCGGCTTCGCGGAGCGGAAGAAGCGGCTGACGCCCATCAGGGTGCCGGTGGTGCCCAGGCCCGCGACGAAGTGGGTGATCTCGGGGAGGTCGGCCAGGATCTCGGGGCCGGTGCCCTCCTCGTGGGCGAGGGCGTTGGCGGGGTTGCCGTACTGGTAGAGCATCACCCAGTCGGGGTGCTCCTCGGCGACCCGCTTGGCCACCCGGACCGCCTCGTTGGAGCCGCCGGCCGCGGGTGAGGAGACGATCTCGGCGCCCCACATGCGCAGCAGGAGGCGACGCTCCTCGGAGGTGTTCTCGGGCATCACGCAGACCAGGCGGTATCCCTTGAGCTTGGCGGCCATCGCCAGCGAGATGCCGGTGTTGCCCGACGTCGGCTCGAGGATCGTGCAGCCGGGGCGGAGCGACCCGTCCTTCTCGGCCTGCTCGATCATCTTCAGGGCCGGGCGGTCCTTGATCGAGCCGGTCGGGTTGCGGTCCTCGAGCTTGGCCCAGATGCGGACGTCGGGGCTCGGGGACAGCCGAGGGAGCCCGATCAGCGGCGTGCCGCCGACGGACTCCAGGAGGTTGTCGAAGCGGGTCATCCGCCGGCGACGGCAGGCAGGACGACGACCTGGTCGCCGTCGTTGAGGGTGGCCTCCAGCCCGCCGATGAAGCGGACGTCCTCGTCGTTGACGTAGACGTTGACGAAGCGGCGCAGGTCACCGTCGTCGAGGAGGCGGTCGCCGATGCCGGGGTGGTTGGCCTCGAGGTCGGCGATGAGCGCGGAGAGCGTGGCGCCCTCGGCGTTCACGGCCTTCTCACCGTTGGTGTAGGTGCGCAGGATGGTGGGGATCCGAACTTCGATGGCCATCAGCCAAGTCTCCTCATCAGGCGGGATGCCTTGTTTCGGTGGTGGTGACGGTGACCTCTTCTTCGGTCACCTCACCGTCGATGATTCTGTAGGACCTGAACTCCACGGGACCGTCGTTATTCCCGTGCTCGCGTGTCGACACGAGCACGTAGTGGGCGTTCGGCTCACTCGCCAGCCCGATGTCGGTGCGGCTCGGGTAGGCCTCGGTGGCGGTGTGCGAGTGGTAGACGACGACGGGTTCCTCGTCGTTGTCCCACATCTCCTTGTAGAGCGCGAGAAGCTCGGTGGAGTCGAACTCGTAGAACGTCGGACTGCCCGCGGCGTTGACCATCTCGATGAACCGCACGGGACGGTCACTGCCCTCGGGCCCGGCGACGATGCCGCAGGCCTCGTCAGGGTGGTCCCGCTTCGCGTGCGCGACGATCGCGTCGTACGTCGCCTGGTCAATGGTCAACACGGTCCCAAGGGTAGGTGAAGCGGCGAAGCCGCCTCGACCGGAGCCCGGCCCTGAGACGCGACCTCACAACCTCACAACGCCACGTAGCCTGCGGCCATGGCTGAACTCGACCCGACCCTGGACACCGCCCTGCAGACCGTTCTCGCCCGCAACCCGGGAGAGTCCGAGTTCCACCAGGCGGTCCGCGAGGTGCTCGAGTGCCTCAACCCGGTCGTCAGGGCCCACCCGCAGTACGTCGAGGGCCGCATCATCGAGCGCCTCTGCGAGCCCGAGCGCCAGCTGATGTTCCGGGTGCCGTGGACCGACGACTCCGGCGACATCCACATCAACCGCGGCTTCCGCGTCGAGTTCAACTCCGCGCTCGGACCGTTCAAGGGTGGCCTGCGCTTCCACCCGACGGTCAACCTCGGGATCGTGAAGTTCCTCGGCTTCGAGCAGATCTTCAAGAACGCCCTGACCGGGCTGCCGATCGGCGGCGGGAAGGGCGGTTCCGACTTCGACCCGAAGGGCCGCAGCGACGCGGAGGTCATGCGCTTCTGCCAGTCGCTGATGACCGAGCTCTACCGCCACATCGGCGAGTACACCGACGTCCCCGCCGGCGACATCGGGGTGGGCGGCCGCGAGATCGGCTACCTGTTCGGGCAGTACAAGCGGATCACCAACCGCTACGAGTCCGGCGTGCTCACCGGCAAGGGCCTGGCGTACGGCGGCTCGCAGGTGCGCACCGAGGCCACCGGCTACGGCACCGTGATCTTCGCCCGCGAGATGCTCGCCACCCGCGGGCTGGAGCTCTCCGGCCGCCGCGTGATCGTCTCGGGCTCGGGCAACGTGGCGATCTACGCCGCCCAGAAGGCGCAGCAGCTGGGCGCCCACGTCGTGGCGTGCTCCGACTCCGGCGGCTACGTCGTCGACGAGGACGGCCTCGACCTCGCCCTGCTCAAGCAGGTCAAGGAGGTCGACCGCGGCCGCCTCACCGACTACGCCGACCAGCGTCCGAACGCCACGCACCACGCCGACGGCTCGGTGTGGGAGGTGCCCTGCGAGATCGCACTCCCCTGCGCGACCCAGAACGAGCTCACCGCCGACCACGCGAAGGCCCTGGTCGCCGGCGGCGTGCTCGCCGTCGCCGAGGGCGCCAACATGCCGTGCACGCCGGACGCGGTGGCGGTGCTCGTCGAGAACGACGTGCTGTTCGCCCCGGGCAAGGCCGCGAATGCCGGTGGTGTCGCGACCAGCGCGCTCGAGATGCAGCAGAACGCCTCCCGCGACTCGTGGCACTTCGACCACACGGAGCAGCGGCTCGAGCAGATCATGGTCGACCTGCACGCCCGCTGTGCCGAGGCCGCCGACCACTACGGCCAGCCCGGCAACTACGTCGCCGGCGCCAACATCTCGAGCTTCATCCAGGTCGCCGACGCGATGTTGGCCCACGGCGTCATCTGACGAACCGCGTGTTCTTGATGCGCGAACCGTGTGTCCTTGATGCGCGAACCGCGTGTTCTTGATGCGCGAACCGGGAATTCTTGACGCCCGGTCAGTCCATCAGGGCTTCGACCAGGGTCTCCTGCAGATAGCCGACCCACTCGTAGATGTCGTGGGCCTGCGCCTCGGGATCGTCGTCGGGGAGGCTGTGCCAGTAGGCCTCGTCGCCGTCCTCGACACCGAGACGGGTGGCCAACGCGAGCCGCAGGTCGGTGAACGAGCGCATCCACGTCTCGGCGGTCGGCTCGTCGAGCTCGACGTCGAAGTGCAGGCCGTCCTCGGTCAGCTCCTGGGGCAGGCCGGCCTCCTCGAGGCCGTCGATGATCGCGATCGCGGCCGCCGACTTGCCGTCACGCAGGGCCCCCTCGGTGAACCGGCGGAACTCGGCGGAGGCCTCCTCGTCCTCGGCGTACGCCGACGGGAACAACCTGGCCAGCACCGGGTCCTCGGGCTCGTTCGTCGGGCCGGAGAAGTCCATCATCGCCTCGAACGGGTCCGTCGTCTCGGAGGGTACGGCGGCCTCGTTGCGCAGCAGCTCGACGAGCTGGGCAGCCAGCGAGCGCAACAGCTCCGCCTCGAACCCGGTGAAGTTGGCGATGATGCTGCGGCTCTTGCGGTGCCGGGCGAACCCGCTCATGCCTTCTCCATCGTGGCCCACAGGCCGTACTCGTGCATGGCCTGCACGTCGCGCTCCATCTCTTCGCGGGTACCGGTCGAGACCACGGACCGGCCGTCCTCGTGCACCTCGAGCATGAGCTTCTCGGCCTTCTTCCGGTCGTAGCCGAAGTACTTGCCGAACACGTAGGTCACGTAGGACATCAGGTTGACCGGGTCGTTCCACACGATCGTCACCCACGGCTTGGCCAGGAACGTGATCTCGTCGGGAGTGACCGTCTCCTCGACGTCGGGATCCGCATGTGCGGGGCTCGCTGTTGACACGGCTACATCGTGGCACAGTGTCCTGCGTGACCGACTCATCCGGCGCCTCTTCGACCGCCCTGCTGACCGACCACTACGAGCTCACGATGCTCCAGGCCGCCCTGGCCGCGGGCACGGCCGATCGCCGCTCCGTGTTCGAGCTCTTCCCGAGACGGCTTCCCGAGGGACGCCGGTACGGCGTGGTCGCGGGGGTCGGCCGGGCCCTCGACGCGATCGAGCGCTTCCGCTTCGACGACCACGTCCTCGGTGTGCTGCGCGAGGGCCACGTGGTCGACGGCCCCACCCTCGACTGGCTGGCCGACTACCGCTTCTCCGGCGACATCTGGGGCTACGCCGAGGGCGAGGCCTACTTCCCCTACTCCCCCCTCGTCGTGGTCGAGTCGACGTTCGCGGAGGCCGTCGTCCTCGAGACGGTGCTGCTCTCGATCTACAACCACGACGCGGCGATCGCCGGTGCGGCCTCGCGCATGACGATGGCCGCCCAGGGGCGCCCGTGCATCGAGATGGGCTCTCGACGCACGCACGAGGAGGCCGCCGCGGCATGCGCGCGTGCGGCCTACATCGCCGGTTTCGAGACCACCTCCAACCTTGCAGCCCGGGAGCGGTACGGCGTGCCGACCGCGGGCACCTCCGCACACAGCTTCACGCTCCTGCACGACACCGAGGAGGACGCGTTCCGCGCGCAGATCGCGTCGCTCGGCAAGGGCACGTCCCTGCTGGTCGACACCTACGACGTCGAGGAGGCGGTACGCCTGGGTGTCGAGCTGGCCGGCACCGAGCTGGGCGCCGTACGCCTCGACTCCGGCGACCTCGGCGTGCTGGCCCACCAGGTGCGCAAGCAGCTCGACGAGCTCGGCGCGACGCAGACCCGCATCATCGTCACCAGCGACCTCGACGAGTACGCCATCGCCGGGCTCGCCGCGGCACCCGTCGACGGGTACGGCGTGGGCACGCAGCTGGTCACCGGCAGCGGACACCCGACCTGTGGCTTCGTCTACAAGCTGGTCGCGCGCGAGGGCGACGACGGCGAGATGGTGTCGGTGGCGAAGAAGAGCAAGGACAAGATCTCGATCGGCGGTCGCAAGTTCGCCCTGCGCCGGCTCGGCCCCGACGGCCGGGCGCAGGCCGAGGTGGTCGGCATCGGCGAGCCGCCGGAGAACGACGGCAACGACCGTCCCCTCCTGGTGCCGCTGGTCAGCGGTGGCGAGATCGTGGGCCGCGAGACGCTGGCGCAGGCTCGCGAACGCCATGCCTCGTCGATGGCCGAGCTGCCGTTGCCGGCCCAGATGCTCAGCAAGGGTGAGCCGGTCCTGGAGACCCAGCACATCGGCGGCTGAACCCGCGCGGGTTGTCGCGGTTGCGCCATGTCGCAACTGCGGCACCCGCGACCGCTGACACGGGTGCCGCCACGCAGGGAGAGTGCAGACAGACGAGCTCCCCGAGCTCCCTGGTAAACGAAGGACTCCCTGGCATGCCGCACCGCCGTTCCTCCTCCACCCGCGTCCGTCGACTGGCTGCGCTGACCGGCCTGGGCCTGGTCGTCGCCGGACTGACCTCAGGCCTGACCACGGGCCCGGCCACCGGCTCCCCGGGCGGAGCCGCCCCCGGCCCGGCCGGGGCCGCCGCTGGTCCCGGCCGCGGTGCCGACGACACGGTCACCCTGGTCACCGGCGACCGGGTGCACGTCCGCGACGAGACCGGCGGCCACAGCTCGGTCGTCATCGAACCCGCCGCGGGCCGGGACGGTGTCGACTTCCACCAGCTGGAGATCGACGGAGAGCTGCACGTGCTGCCCGGCGACGCCGTACCGCTGCTCGCTGCCGGCCGCCTCGACGACGACCTGTTCAACATCGACCTGTTGCTCGCCGACGGGTACGACGACGCGGCGGCCGACACGCTGCCCCTGATCGCGACCACCTCCGGCACCATGCGCGGACTGTCCACGCTGGACGGCGCGGACCAGGGCGCCACGCTGGAGAGCGTCGACGGGCGGGTGATGGAGGTCCGCAAGGACGAGGCCGCAGACTTCTGGACCTCCCTGACGCAACCGGGAACGGCCCGGATGGCGGCCGGCGTGCGGAAGCTGTGGCTCGACGGCCGGGTCCGCGCCGATCTGGACCGCAGCGTGGCGCAGATCGGTGCCCCGACCGCCTGGGAGGCCGGCTTCGACGGCGCGGGCGTCAAGGTCGCCGTGCTGGACACCGGCGTCGACACCGAGCACCCCGACCTGGCCGGGCGGGTGAGCGAGTCACGCAACTTCTCCGACAGTGCCACCGTGGCCGACCGCTTCGGCCACGGCACCCATGTCGCCGCCACGATCGGCGGCAGCGGTGACGGTTCCGACGGCCAGCGCAAGGGTGTCGCGCCGGGCTCGGACATCCTGTCCGGCAAGGTGCTCGACGACACCGGCAACGGATACGAGTCCGACATCATCGAGGCGATGGAGTGGGCCGTCGCGGCCGACGCCGACGTGGTCAACATGAGCCTCGGCGGAGGCCCCACCGACGGCACCGACCCGCTCAGCCAGGCGGTGAACGAGCTCAGCGCGAGCAGCGACTCCCTGTTCGTGGTCTCCGCCGGTAACGACGGCCCGGGCGCCTCCACGATCGGCACCCCCGGCAGCGCTGACGCGTCGCTCACGGTCGGCGCGGTGGATCGTGACGAGTCGCTGGCGGACTTCTCCAGCCGCGGCCCCCGCCTCGGGGACCTCGCCATCAAGCCCGACCTCACCGCACCCGGTGTCGACATCGTCGCCGCCCGCGCCTCCGGTACGTCGATGGGCACCCCGGTCGACGCCCTCTACACCAGGGCGAGCGGCACCTCGATGGCCGCACCACACGTCGCCGGCGCCGCCGTACTGCTCGCGCAGCAGCACCCGGACTGGACCGGTGAGCAGCTCAAGGACGCCCTGATCAGCACTGCCCTCCCGGGTGATCTCACCGAGCACGAGCAGGGCGGTGGCCGGGTCGACGTGGCGCGCGCGGTCACCCAGGCGGTGCACGGAACCGGCACGGTCAACCTCGGCGACATCAGCGACGGCCAGACCGACGCCGTGACCCGACAGATCACCTGGACCAACACCGGGGACACAGAGGTCACCCTCGACCTCGATCTCGACGTCACCGACCTCGGCGGCGACGCGCCCGCCGAGGGCTCGCTGGCCCTGGCCAGCGACACCGTGGTCGTGCCGGCCGGCGGCACCGCGGAGGTCACCCTCACCCTCGACCCCACGAAGCTCGAGCGCGGACGGTACGCCGGCCAGCTGGTCGCGACAAGTGGCGACGTCGTCGTGCACACGACGATCGGTGCGGTGAAGGCCGCACCCACCCACGAGGTCACCTTCCGGGCGGTGGGCTTCGACGGCGAGTCGATCACTGCGACACCGGTGGTGCTCACCGGTGAGGACCCGCGCTTCGACACGCTCGTGCACGTCTGGAAGGACCGCGAGGTGACCGTCGAGGTGGGCGAGGGGGACTACTTCCTCAGCGCGATGGTCACTCCGGACGTCGACGACGAGAACTCCGGGGTCGCGATCATCGATCCCGACCTCGAGGTGACCGGCGACATGGAGGTCGTGCTCGATGCCCGCAAGGCGACGAGGGTGCAGGTCCGCACACCGCTCCCGACCACGCCCCGCGGCAACCTGGGCTACTCGGCGTACCGGAAGATCGCCGGGCGCACGATCACGCACAGTGTGCAGAAGTTCGACGACACCCGCTCGATCTGGGTGACCCCGACCGAGCACGCCAAGGGCGGCGAGTTCGAGTTCACCTCGCGCTGGCAGCTGGCCGAGCCGATGGTCACCGCGACCACCGTGGGGCGCAAGCCGCTGACCCTGCTGCCGGCCCTGGAGCGCTACTCCCCGACCGTCACCGGGAGCCGGCAGCTCGAGGTGGTCGAAGCCGGGGCTGGCAAGGCCGCCGACTACGCCGGCCTCGACGTCGCCGGCAAGATCGCCCTGGTCCACCCGGCAGGCAAGGGCAGCCAGGACGTCAAGGCGGCGGTCGACGCCGGCGTGGCGATGCTGCTGATCGCGCCGAAGGAAGGCACCCAGTGGTGGACGAAGTTCACCGGCCGGGGCACCCGTCTGGCGCTGCCCGTGCTGGTGCTCTCGCCGAAGGAACGTGACCTGCTCACCGACCGCATGGCCCAGGGGCGGGTCGACCTGCGCGTCTCGGGCGTCGAGGACAGTCGTTACACCTACGACGTGGTGCAGGTCTCCGACGGCCGGGTCCCCGACCAGGTGGTCCACGAGGTGACCCGCAGGAACAGCGCGACGGTCACCGCGCGCTACGCCGAGATGGGCGGGGAGCCCTGGGCCAAGGAGCAGCGCTTCGCGTGGCGTCCGTGGCAGGCCTACACGATCATCGAGTCGCAGCGCGACCTGCACACCCCGCAGCAGCGCACCGAGACGATCTCGAGCGGCGCGGCCGACACGCTCTGGCGCCAGCACGTCCTGCACTTCTACAGCTGGGACACGATGAACCCGATCACGACCGGCGCGGTCCACGGGATCAGGACCTATCGGCCCGGCGAGAAGGTCACCTACGACTGGTTCGGCCCGGTGGTCCGCCCGGCGGTGCCGGCCGGCAACCGTCCGACCCGCACCGGCGACGCCCTCGAGCTCAAGGTCGCCGAGCTCGCCGGCAACGGCGGTACGACGTACGACCGCGCCAAGGCCTCGGAGACCACCATGCACCTGTACGAGAACGAGCTGCTGATTGCCTCCGACGACCAGGCCTGGGGAAGCTACGACGTCGGTCAGCGGCCGGCGGACTACCGTCTCGACCTCGCGGTCGAACGCACCAAGGACACCACCTGGGAGTTCTCGACCCGCACGGACACGACCTGGAGGTTCCACTCGGAGCGGCCGGGTTCGGGATCGACTGAACTACCGCTGCTGCAGGTCGACTACGACACTCCGGCAGGGCTCGACCACGAGGTCAGGGCAGGCAGCATCGGGGCCCTGAAGCTCTCGATCGGGCGGGTGGACGCTCCGCACCTCGCTCGCCTGGCCGACGTACGAGCCTGGGTGTCGTACGACGACGGCGCGACCTGGCAGCGGCTCGGCCTCCTCAAGTGGGGCAAGGACGGCTGGCGCACGCTGCTCAGGCACTCACGCACGGCCGACCACGTCTCGCTGCGGGTGCACGCGAAGGACGCCGACGGCAACAGCATCGAGCAGACCGTGATGCGGGCCTACGGGATCAGCTGAGCGGACCCACGTCCCCGGACCCGGGGTCATCGAGCCAGCCACGGCGAGAGATCTGCCAGGCGAGCTGCATCCGGGTCTGGGCGTGGGTCAGCGTCATCACCTCACTGATCCGGCGCTGCACGGTGCGCACGCTCATCCCGAGCCGGGTCGCGATCGCCTTGTCGCTCACCCCGGCGACCAGGAGCGAGAGCAGGGCCCGGGTCTCGTCCGCCAAAGGGTCGGTCGGGGAGGCCTCGACGAGGGCTGTCTCGCCGGGCTCGGGCGGCGCCAGCAGCGGCGAGGACCCCGACCAGTAGCTGTCGAAGAGCGCCAGCAACGCGGTCAGCAGGTTGCTGTCGCGCACCAGTGCCGCCGTCGGCTCGCTGACCCCGTCGCGACCCGGCACCAACGGGCACAGGGCGATCGAGCGGTCGGAGATCGCCATCCGCACCGGCAGGGACGGCGCGGCCCGCGCCACCTCGCCGGCCCGGACACCCTGGGCGAGGCTGTCGAGCATCCCGGCCTCCTCGAGGAGCGCCTGCTCGTAGATCACCCGGTAGCTGACGCCGCGGGCCAGCATCGCGAACTCCTCGTCGTTGTCTGCCGAAGGCATCGCCACCACGCCGGCGCGACAGAACCACAGCATCTCCGAGCGGGTCGACAGCTGCAGGTTGCGCAGCTGCTGGCGGATCGCGTCGGTGCCGCTGATCACCTCCACGAGCTGGTTGGCGTCGCGGCGGCGGATCGACGCCCGGTGCTCCTCGGTCAGCTCGTTGACCGTGATGCGGGCCCGGTCCAGCGCGTCCATGCCGCTGCGGAGCAACGGTGCGAAGCCCACGTCCGGCGGGGTCGGTGCGTAGCGGCGCGGCTCACCTCCGACGGAGGTGACCAGTCCGACGGACTGCAGGTCCTCGAGCAGTGTTCGCACCTCGGTCTCGGCCAGGCCGAGCACCTCGGCCACGTGGGCGGCCGGCGCCTCACCGACCCGCACCAGCAGCCGGTAGGCATTCTCCTGCGCGGGCCCGAGGCCCGCCGCTTGCAACGACATCGATCCATTGTCGCCGATCAGGCTCACCCACCGCACCCGGTGGCCCGAGGCATGCCGTGCGCACTACCCTCGGTCCATGAAGCGCGCACTGATCGTCGTCGACGTCCAGAACGACTTCTGCGAGGGCGGTTCCCTGGCCGTGGCCGGCGGGGCCCAGGTGGCCCACGACGTCGCCGAGCTCCTCCACCTGTGGAGCGCCCGGGGTCCCGACGCCCCCGACTACGACCACGTGGTGGCCACCAAGGACCATCACATCGACCCCGGCGCGCACTGGTCCGACGACCCCGACTTCGTCGACTCGTGGCCGGTGCACTGCAAGGTCGGCACCGACGGCGAGGCGTTCCACCCCAACCTCGACCCACAGCCGTTCGACGCGATCTTCCTCAAGGGCGAGTACGTCGCGGCCTACTCCGGGTTCGAGGGTCGCGACGCCAACGGTCACGGGCTGGTCGGCTGGCTCCGTGAGCACGAGGTGACCGAGGTCGACGTGTGCGGCCTCGCCACCGACCACTGCGTGCGGGCCACCGCCCTCGACGCGGCGGCCGAGGGCTTCACGGTGCGCCTGCTCCCCCACCTCTGTGCGGGTGTGGCGCCGGAGTCGACCGAGCGGGCCCTGGCCGAGATGCGCGAGGCCGGCGTCAACGTCGGCTGATCGTCAACGTCGGTCGACCCTCACTCGCCCGTGAAGTGCGGGTGACGCTTCTCGCCGAACGCGCGCATGCCCTCGGCCACGTCGGCCGTGCGCAACAGCATCGTCTGCGTGGTGCGCTCGTTCTCCAGTGACGCCTCGAGCTGCGCGAGTGTCGCGGCGTTGACGGCCCGCTTCGTCGCGGCCTGGGCCAGCGGGGCACCGTGGCGCAACCGCTTGACGATGCCGGCCAGCCCGTCGGCGTACTCGCTGTCGGGGAAGACGTGGGAGACCAGCCCGGCGTCGTACGCCTCGCGGCCCGGGAGCGGTTCGGCGAGCAGGGCCAGACGCATCGCCCGGGCCCGGCCGATCGAGGCGGCCACGGTGGCCGACGAGCCGCCGTCCGGCATCAGGCCGACGCGCGCGAACGCCAGCAGGAACGCGGCCGACTCGGCGCACACGGCCAGGTCGCAGGCCAGGGCCACCGAGAGCCCGACGCCGGCGGCGATGCCGTTGACCCCGGCCACGACGGGCTTGTCGCACTGCACGACGGCGCGGATCAGCAGGTTGGCCGCGTCGAGGGCGCGCACGTCGAACCCCTCGTGGGCGTTCTCCCCCGCGATGTCGGCCCCGGTGCTGAACGCACCGGCCGTGCCGGTCAGCAGCACCACGCGTACGTCGTCACGCACGCTCGCCTCGTTGAGCAGCCCGGCCGTGCCGACCACCATCTCGCCGGTGAAGGCGTTCAGCGCCTCCGGCCGGTCGAACCGGATCGTCAGCACGCCGTCGGACTCGGTCACCTGCAGCCCCGGAACCTGGTTCGTCATCCCCGCAACCTAGTCCCACGAACCGGCAATGCTTGATGCGCGAGCCGGCAAGTCTTGCGTCGCCAACCGGCAATCCTTGATGCGCGAGCCGGCAGTTCTTGATTTCCAACAACTCCCCAACAAGTGCTTGACAGTCGAGGGCGACCTGCGACACACTCCCCAAGAACCCTTTGAGAGTGAGTCGACATGAGCGACGAGAAGACGCCGGTCTCGGCCCTGCGGGCGATCGCCCACCCGGTCCGGTTGCAGATGCTGTCCCTGCTGACCAGCACCGACATGAGTGCCGCCGAGGTGGCCCGTGAGATGGACCTGACCCATGCCAACGCCAGCTACCACCTGCGCGTCCTGGTCGACGCCGGCGAGATCGTGGTGGCCGGCGAGGAGAAGATCCGCGGCGGCATCGCCAAGCGCTATCGCCACCCGTGGCAGCACGAGGCCCGTCCCGACGGATCCGGTGTGGAACCCACCGAAGACGACCCGCAGATGTACATCCGGGCCGTCGCCGAGGAACTGGTACGCCGGTTCGGCCAGCGCAGGAGCGGCACCAGGACGTTGCTCTCGGACGCCGAGATGTGGGTCGAGCCCGAGGTGTGGGAGCAGGTGATGCAGCACGTCGAGGCAGCCTCGTCGCTGATGCACTCCGCGGCCCAGCCGCCGCGCACGCCCGGCACGCTGCACGCCAACCTCACGTCACTGGCCTTCCTGATGGAGGACAAGACCACGCAGGACACGACCGGGGAGGACGTGCGATGAGCTGGAGCGCCTCCTTCGCCCCCCTGCGCGAGACGAACTTCCGCTGGTACTTCGCGGCCCGCTTCATCAGCACCACCGGCTCGATGATGGCACCGATCGCGCTGGCCTTCGCCGTGCTCGACGTCAGCAACACCGCCAGCGCGCTGGGCCAGGTGCTGGCCGCACGCAGCATCCCGCTGGTGCTGTTCCTGCTGATCGGCGGGGTGATCGCCGACCGCATCGACCGGGCCCTGGTCATGCAGGTCTCCAACCTCGTCGCCGCACTGACGCAGGGCATCGTGGCCTGGCTGGTCATCTCCGGCAACGCCGAGCTGTGGCAGCTGATCGTGCTCGAGGCGATCAACGGCACCGTCGCGGCAGCCAGCTTCCCGGCGATGGCGAGCGTCGTACCCCAGCTCGTGCCACGCAACCAGCTCCAGCCGGCCAACGTGCTGCTCTCGATGACGCGCGGCGGCCTGGCCATCATCGGCCCGTCGATCGCCGCCCTGCTCGTGGTGACCGTCGGCTCGGGCTGGGCACTGGCCGTCGATGCACTGACCTGGCTGATCGCCTCACTGTGCCTGACCCGGCTGCACATCCCCCAGCGCGACCGCTCCGGCGACGCCGCACCGAACATGATCCGTGAGCTCAAGGAGGGCTGGTCGGTGTTCACCGGCCACACCTGGCTGTGGGTCATCGTGCTCGCCTTCGGCATCCTGAACGCGATCCACGCCGGCGCCTGGTTCACCCTCGGACCGGTCGTCGCCAAGGCCACGATCGGCGAGAAGGGCTGGGGCTACGCGGTCTCCGCCGAAGCCATCGGGCTCCTGCTGATGACCGTGGTCATGCTGCGCGTCTCGCTCAGGTTCCCCCTGCGCGCCGGCATGCTCGGCATGACCTGCTTCGCCGTACCGCTGCTGATGCTCGGGGTCGACCCGCACCTGCTCCCGCTGATTGGCGCGACGTTCATCGCAGGCGCCGGCATGGAGGTCTTCGGGATCGGCTGGAGCCTGGCCATGCAGGAGAACATCGACGAGGCTGTTCTTTCGCGCGCCTATTCGTACGACGCACTGGGCTCGTTCGTCGCGATGCCCCTGGGCCAGCTGGTCTACGGCCCACTCGGGAGCTGGTTCGGCTACCGCGACGTGCTAGTTTTCAGCGCGATCGTGTACGCCGCGGTGGCCTTGGTCACGTTGACCTCGAAGTCGGTGCGTGACCTGGAGCGGGTCCAGCTCGAGAAGGTCAGCTGACGATCTCGCAGGCCGGTCCGGTGACGCGTTCCACGGAGGTGCAGGTGTCCCTGCCCGGGCCCACGTAGGCCCGGTCACGACCGGCCCCGCCGCTGATCACGTCGTCGAGCGCACCGCCCTCGAGGACGTCATCACCCCCACCGCCGCGCGCGATCAGCCGCAGCGACCGTCCCGCCCGGAACCGCTCGGCCGCGGCGGTGCCGGTGACCGTCCATGAACCACGACTGAGCAGGAACGCCTGCACGTCGGTCACGTTGCGCACGGTGAAGGCGCCCTCGCCCACGAAGTTGCTCGCGCCGGTGGCCAGGTTCATCACCAGGCGGGTGTACGCCGGGTCGCCGGCACCCGGCTTCGTCCACTCGAAGGTCAGCAGGTTCTTCCCCGGCCCGCCGTCGACCTCCTGGCTGGTGCCGCGGGAGAAGACGTCCCAGATCTCGTCGTTGCCGGCTCCACCGAGGAGGCGGTCGACTCCGGCCCCGTGGTCGTCGAGGTAGTCGTTGCCGTCACCGCCGAGCAGCGTGTCGTGACCCTTGCTGCCCATCAGGGAGTCGTTGCCGCCCTGCCCGTCGAGGAGGTCACGATCGGCCCGCTGGAGCTGGTTGTAGGTGCCGTCACCGAGGGAGTCGTCGCCGGCGCCCGCGCGGATCACGTCGTCGCCCGATCCGCCCCAGATCTTGTCGTTCCGACCACTGCCCTGCACGACGTCGTCGTGCGGCGAGGCGAAGAACTCGAACCGTCCTGTCGTCGGCACCCGGTCACGCCCCTCGCCGGTGACCACGCCGGTGGCCAGGTTGGCCCGGATCGCGGTGGCCGAGGTGCTGTAGGTGATCCGCTTGTCGAGGTTGTACGTCGTGGACGTGCCGGGCTGGAGCACGTCGTCGCCGGGGCCGCCGCGCAGCACGTCGTTGGGCAGCGGGCCCTCGACGTCGTCGTAGTCGTCGATGACCGCACCCTGCCCGCCGTACAGCCTGTCGTTGCCGGCACCACCGTCGAGCCGGTCGGCGCCGACGTCGCCACAGATCACGTCGTCACCAGCGCCGCCGTTGATGACGTCGTGTCCGGCCAGGCCCACGATCACGTCCCGGTGCCGGGTGCCGTTGATCGTGTCGTTGCCGGGTGTGCCGACGATGGTGGCCCGCAGACCGTGGCAGGTGTGCGGCGCCGCCGTCGCCGGCGCGGCCAGGGGTACGACGAACGCGCCCGTGAGCGCCACGCCTCCGGCGATGCACATGCGCGTGGCCAGGTTGAGTCCCATGTTCGTTCCCCCGAGTCGTCCGGACGTGCGGCACCGACCGCGCCGGTGGCCCTACAGACATGGACGCAGCCCGGCACCGAAAGGTTGCCGGCCGGCTCGGGAAATCTCAGGAGGTCACGACGCGCACCACTTCGCGGCCAGCGTGGTCACCACGTTGTAGTTGCGGTTCGTGGCCACGCCCAGGTGCCTGGCCACGTTCATCGGGTCGACCGTGCCCTCCCGGTAGCCCTCCCCCATCAGCAGGTGGCAGGCCCGGCCGCGCACCACGGCGCGGTGCCCGTCGCGGGCCAGCCCGTCGATGGTCGCCATTGCGTCGGCGGTGAGCGGCTCCTTGAGCAGGTAGACGTAGTGGCGGCTCAGCTCGGGCGCGTGCAGCTCCTCGGCGTCGCGCCCGATCTGCGCGAACTCCGCGGTGGTGAACACCATGGTCGGCACCTCGAAGCCACGGTCGGCGAGGAACGCGTCCTCGAGGGCGACCTCGATCTTCGCGGTCGACCGCATCGCGGTCGTCAGCCTGACGTTGCCGGTGTTGATGTGCGTCTCCACGTCGGTGAAGCCGGCGCCCTCGACGGCAGCCTTGATGGCGTCCTTGGGGAACTTGCGGTTGGCACCCAGGTTGATCGCGCGCAGGAAGGCGACGTACGACGGCATGGCGTCGAGGTTAGCGACAGTCGCTACCCTGCGTGTCATGCCGGACGAGGTGGAGATCGGGTCGCCGCTGCGGCGTGCGTTCGCGCACAACGACTACGCCCGCGAGCGACCGCTGTTCGACGCCCTCGCCCACGGCTTCACGGCGATCGAGGTCGACGTGTTCCTCGAGGGCGGTCGGCTGCTGGTCGGCCACGGCACGAAGGACCTTCTCCCCGACCGCACCTTCGAGTCCCTCTACCTCGAACCGCTCGGGGCACTGGTCGAAGACCGCGGGCACGTCTGGCCGGACTGGCCGCTGACCCTGTTGATCGATGTCAAGAGCGAAGCACGGTCGTCGTACCTTGCGATCCACAATGCCTTGGCCCGCCGCGCTGACCTCTTCACCCAGCACCGCAACGACGGCCGCCTCAGCGGACCCGTCACGGTCGTGGTCAGCGGCCACACCGATCCGGTGCTGATGGCCTCGCAGCAGGTGCGCTACGCGACCCGCGACGGCAGGCCGGGAGACCTCGTCGACGGGCTGTCCGCGGTGACCACCACGATCAGCGCCAAGTTCGGCAAGCTCTTCGACTGGGACGGGCGCGGGCGCATCCCGTCCGGCGAACGGGAAGGCTTGCGGCGCGTGGTCAGCGAGATCCACCGGACCGGTCGCAGCGCCAGGTTCTGGGGCACCAACCAGCACATGTGGCCCGAATTGCTGTCCGCCGGGGTCGACCAGATCATCGCCGACGACCTCACCGCGCTGCGCGAGTTTCTCCTTGCCCATGACGGGGCATCACGACCCGCGTGAACCATCAGCCCCCGCCGTCGACCACCCGTTCCACCGTGCAGCGAATCGTCGCTCTCCCGTTCGTGCCGTTCGTGATGCTCTGGGACCTGCTCTGCTGGATCGGTCGCGGCATCGCCCGGGCGTTCGGCGCGCTGTTCGCGGCGATCGGCCGCTTCGTCTGGTGGCTGCTCTTCCCGGTCCGCTGGGCGTGTGCCCAACTGTGGCGCGGGTTGTGCGCTCTTGGCGGGGTGCTGGCCACAGGCCTGGGCTGGGTGTGGCGCCGGGTGCTGCGACCCGTGCTGCTCATCGTGCTGTTTCCGTTCGTGTGGATCGCGGACGCGGTCCTCGGCCTGATCGCCTGGCTGGGGCGCGGTGTCGCCGCGGGATGCCTCTGGGTCTGGCGACGGCTCCGTCCGGTGCTCACCATCGCGGCGGGCATGGCGGCGGCGTGCTGGCGATGGCTGGCCCGGGTGGCCGGCCACCTCTGGAGGGGCGTGACCCGGGTGGCCCTCGTCCTCTACTGGCCGTTCCGCCCGGTGGTGAAGGCCGTCGGCGTGGTCGCCCGTGCGGTGGGCCGCGCCGTGTCGCGCACGGCTGCCGCCTGTCGCGACTGGGCGCGCGGCGTGCGCTCGTGGATCTGGCAGTAGTCGGCAGACGTCAGTCGAGGTGCCGGAACTCCGCCCACAGGTCGCGCCACGGGGTGAGCGGTCCGGTGCAGATGGCGATCGGCTCGCCCTGCTCCTCGTTGTCGACGCCCTCGCCGCTGTCCAGACGCGCGACGACCTCGCACGACGTGAAGTGACGTTCGATCGACGCCAGTTGGGCGCCGACCATCACGATCGTGTCAGCATCGTCCGGCGGGCGTGCTACGTACCAGAGCTCGTTCTGGCCGCTGTACGGCGCGGGCAGGTCGGCGCCGAAACGGTCCACCGCCCCCACCTCGCCGTAGTTCGAGGTGATGATCGGCACGTCGCCGCCGCCGGCCTGTTCGTGCGCGCGGGCCACCTGCGCGACGTACTCGGGCCAGCCGACGGTGTCACCGACCAGCGGGCTGACGTCGGGGATCGGGGTGTCACCCACCGCATCCACCGGCACCAGGGGCAGGGCGAGCACCAGAGCCACCGCTGCGTTGAGGGCCACCCCGCCCGCCACGAGGGCCGTGCGGCCGCGGTGCCACACGGTCCAGTCGGCGACCGGCACACAGCCGGCGGCGAACATCACCGGCAGCAGCCCCATCAGGTAGTGCACCTGTGCGCCGCTGCCCCACGTGAAGGCGACCAGCACGACGAAGGCGACCGCCAGCCAGCGATGCTCGGGCCAGTCGGGACGCCGCACCAGCGACACGAACCCGGCCACCCAGATCGGCAGCAGGGGCACCCCGAGAAGCAAGGCCAGCATCAGCCAGACCTGGGTGCGCACCTCGTCGGCGTTGTTGTCGGCCAGCGCCTCGCCCATCGCGAGCTGCGGCCAGTCGTGGGTCGCCTGGAAGACCAGGTTGGGCGCGGCCACCAACAGTGCCAACCCGACTCCGCCCCACAGCTCGGGACGCCGCCACACCCGACGCGGCCCCACGAGCAGGAGGCCGAGCACCAGGCCGGCGGCGAGCACCACCACCAGCCAGCGGTTGTACGTCGACAGCCCGCCGAGCACACCGGTCACCAGCCACCAGCGCGGGGAACGCATGGCTCGCAGCACCGTCCACACCAGCGCGGGCCAGAGCAGGAGGTCGACGGTCGAGGTGACCAGCAGGTGCCCGATCATCAACGTGGCGGCGGCGAATCCGTAGCCCCACGCCGCAAGGGCCTGTGCCCGCCGGCTGCCGCCGAGCTCGCGCGTGATCGCGGCGATCACCAGCACCGAGGCGGCCACGCACACCGTCGCCGGAATGCGCAGCGCCCACTGCTGGTCGGCGATCAGGTCGCGGGTCAGCCGGGCCAGGAACGGGGTCAGTGGCGGCTGGTCGACGTACCCGGTGTCCGGAGGAAGCATCCGGAAGTACAACTCGTCGCGGTGATAGCCGTAGCCACCGCTGAACACGGACAACACGAGCGCGACGGCGCCCGCGGCGTACCAGTCCCCGCGCAGGCGCATGCCGATCACATTAGTGGGTATCGCCGGAGGTTCGTCGGGGGTGGCCCGTGCCCTGGGTGCGTGCATCGCAAGGCGGAGGAGCGATGGCGGGGCGGAGCCCCGTCGAGTCTCCGACAACGCCGCGAGGTGCGTGCACAGGGTGCGAGACACACGACGAACCTCCGGTGATGCCCATTAGGTCAGCAGGAAGGACGCCCGCCATGCCTTGCGGTTCGCGCCGCCGCCGACCATGCCCTGCTCCTCGAGGTAGGGCATGACCTTCTCGCCCATCCACGCGATCGTGGCGCGGTAGTTCGGGTTGCCCAACGCCGTACGCCGTCCGAGCTGCGGGTCGATGCCGACCGCCTTGTAGACGTCGGGGTGCACCAGCGAACGCATCATGATGAAGGCACCTTGCGCGGTGAGGGTCTGCGCCCAGAGGCGCTCGGCGCGCGACATCGTCGCCACCGACTTCTCCAGCTCCTCCCGGGCGAAGGTGACGTGGCGGGCCTCCTCGAGCACGTGGATGCGCGAGACCATGCGGACCAGGGGCTGGATGCGCTCGTCCTTCATCATGTCGCGCTGCCAGCGGTCGACCGGCTCCTCGCCGATCAGGATCGAGGCGTACGCCGCGGCGCCACGCGCGATCGGCGGGAAGACCCGCGCCAGCTTGTGGATGTGCGGCCTGGGCCCGTAGGCCGGGGCGCCGAATGTGCCGATCGCCTTGCCGAACATGGTGGAGTGGCGGCACTCGTCGGCGATCTCGGTCAGCGCGTAGTGCGTGCGGCCGGTGCGCGGGTCGCTGCGATAGACGTCGCGGAGCAGGATCTCCATCAGCAGGATCTCGAACCACAAGCCCACGCTGGCGATCGAGGCCACCTCGTGCTTGGTCAGCTCGATCTGCTGCTCCGGGGTCAGACCGTCCCACAGGTCGGTGCCGTAGAGGGAGGTGCGCTCGGGCTGCATCCAGTGCAGGCCGGGCACCGGCGGCGCGTCCCAGTCGATGTCGACCTCGGGGTCGTAGGACTGACGGGCCGACGACTTCAGGAGGCGGTCGGAGAGCGGATCCATGAGGGCCACGAGCGAGGTCCTTTCGACATTGGCACGACGTTTAACTGTAACTTCGAGTAACACTAAGGCTAGAGTGACTCACATGACCCGACCAGTCAAGGGATCCGCCGACGGCCGCACCACCCGATGGGACGCCCACCGAGACCAGCGACGTGCCGACTTCGTGGCAGCCGCAGTGGCCTCGATCGACCGACACGGGCCCGATGTGGGCATCGCCGCGATCGCCGAGGAGGCCGGGGTCAGCAAGCCCGTCCTCTACCGCTACTTCTCCGACAAGGCCGAGCTGCACGCCGAGGTCGGCAGCTGGGCGGCCCAGCAGGTGCTCGACCGGATCGTCCCGGCGCTCCTCACCGACGCCCCGATCCGCGACAAGGTGGCGCGCGGCGTCGACGGCTACCTGTCCACGATCGCCGAGCACCCGCAGGTGTTCCTGCTCCTCGTGCGCCACCGCAGCGACGGCAACGACCCCCTGGCCGACGGCAAGCAGCGCATCGCCACGACCTTCGCGCGGATCCTCGGCGACACCCTGCGCCACCTCGGCGTCGACGCGGCGGGCGCCGAGCCGTGGTCGCACGGACTGGTCGGCCTCGGACTCAGCACCGGCGAGTGGTGGCTGACTCGCGAGACGATGTCGCGCGAAGCCGTCGCGCGCTACCTGACCGCCTTCGTGTGGCATGCGTTCGAGGGCATCTCCCAGGAGTACGGCGTCCCGCTCACCGCACTCGACACACCCTCGAAGAGGCCGACCCCGATCACGAAGGGACGACGCACATGACGGTCCGCGAACACGACCCCTACGAGCTCGACGAGTGGTCCGGGGCCGCGACGGTGATCACCGAGGAGACCGAGATCCCGGTCGAGGTCACGCTGCGCGGATCGTTCCAGCCCATCGACGGCCACTTCCACTGGTACGGACGGATCGCTCCCAACGTCGCACTGTCAGAGACCTGCCGCGGCGGAGCGAACGTGGCAGTCCGCGCGGGCGATCTCACCGCCCCGGCCCGCCTCAGTGACGTCGATCCCTGGGGCAGGTTCCGCGTCACCGGCACCGGTCGGCCGCCCTTCCCGGCCGCCACCTCGCCCGCCGGCTGAGGAAGTCACTCCACGACGGCCGGATCAGGCTCTCTGGATTTACATAGGCTTCCTATGCAATAATGGATGCATGGCACAACCACCTGACCCGCTCGCCCTGGCCGGCGACCTCGTCACGTACGCCGCCCGCGTCCTGCGCGCCTCGCGCCAGAACATCCACGAGACACCCGCCGCCGGCATGCGCGTGCTGTCCCTCATCGACGAGCACGGGCCGTCGGGCATCAGCGCCCTCGCGGCGTACGACCGCACCTCGCAACCCACGATGTCCGGCGCCGTCGCCGGCCTCGTCGAGCGCGCCTGGGTCGAGAAGACCGTCGACCCGACCGACGCCCGCGCGTCACTCGTGCACCTCACCGATGCCGGGCGCACGGCGCTGGCCGTCGTACGACGCCGCAACGCCGAGGCCGTGGCCTCGGCCATCGACGCACATCCCACCCTGACCACCGAGGATCTCGCCACGGCCGTCGCCGTGCTGCGCGGAGTCCTCGAAGGCACGTCCCCGAAAGGCACGCAGTGACCACCGCACCACCGACCGACCACTCCCCCGCTCCCACCTTCCGCGACACGTTCCGGCAGCCCCGGGCCGTGTGGGCGGTGGCCTTCGCCTGTGTCATCACGTTCATGGGCATCGGCCTGGTCGACCCGATCCTCAAGCCGATCGCCGACGAGCTCGGGGCAACCCCGAGCGAGACCTCGCTGCTGTTCACCAGCTACATGGCGGTGATGGGCGTCGCGATGCTCATCACCGGCGTCATCTCCTCGCGCATCGGCGCCAAGCGGACGCTGCTCAGTGGCCTCCTGCTGATCATCGTGTTCGCCGGCCTGGCCGGCATGTCCGACTCGATCGGCGCCATCGTCGGGTTCCGCGCCGGCTGGGGGCTGGGCAACGCACTCTTCGTGGCCACCGCCCTCTCGACGATCGTGGTGGCCTCGGCCGGCACGGCCGGGCAGGCGGTCATCTTCTTCGAGGCCGCACTCGGACTGGGCATCGCGGTCGGACCGATCGTCGGCGGACAGCTCGGCTCGATCTCGTGGCGGGCGCCGTTCTTCGGCGTCTCCGTGCTCATGCTGATCGCGCTGATCGCCACCGCGTTCCTGCTGCCGCCGACGCCGCCCTCGCCACGCAAGACCTCGCTCGCCGACCCGTTCAAGGCGCTGCGCCACCCCGGCCTGCTGACCATCGCGTTGACCGCGCTCTTCTACAACATGGGCTTCTTCACGCTGCTCGCCTTCGCACCGTTCCCGCTCGACATGACCGCCTCGCAGGTCGGCTGGATCTTCTTCGGCTGGGGCCTGTTCCTGGCCGTCGCCTCGGTGTGGACCGCCCCCGCGTTGCAACGCCGCTTCGGCACGGTGCCGACCATCCTGGTCGCCCTCGCGCTCTTCGCGGCCGACCTCGCCGTGATGGCGCTGTTCACGGAATCGAAGACGGTCCTGGTGGTCGGCATCATCGTCGCCGGCGCGTTCCTGGGCATCAACAACACCCTCATCACCGAGGCGGTCATGGGCGCTGCTCCGGTCGAGCGGCCTGTCGCCTCCTCGGCGTACAGCTTCGTGCGCTTCTCCGGCGGAGCGGTCGCACCGTGGGCCGCCGGTCGTCTCGGCGAGGAGATCAACGCCAGTGCGCCGTTCTGGATGGGTGCGGGCGTCGTCGTGATCGGCTTCATCATCATGGCCGTCGGCAGCAAGCACCTCCGCGTGCACCACGAAGCGCCGTCCGCCCACTCCTCCGAGGAGGCCGAGGCGGTGCTGGTCGGCGACATCGACTGACCACGTCGTACGACGAACCGGCTGGGGCTGTGGATAACTTCTGCAGCCCCGGCCGGTTCCGTTCTAGCGTCCCTGCATGACTCAGATCTCGGCTGAACCCTCCACGCGCTATGTCATCGCGGCAATGTCGACCCGCTTCTGGCTCTACGTCCTCGACAGCCTGTTGCTGGTGCCGGTGAACCTGCTCCTGCTGTTCGCCACAGTCCTCCTGCCGACCCCGGTGGCACTGGCCGTCAGTTTCCTGGCGGTGCCGCTGTGGTTCGCCCTCTGGTGGCGGGGGCTCTCCGCCACCCCGGCAAAGATGCTGTGCCGACTCTCGATCCAACCAGCCCTGGGGCCGGGCAGGCTGACCTGGTCAGTGATCCTGCGTCGGCTCGCCGCGCAAACGGGCGTCCCCTACGTGATCAGCACGGTGGCACTGCTCCCCGCGTCAGCGGAGGAGCTGGAGAGCGGGTCAGGCTGGCTGCTCCTGGCCGTCGTGGCCAGCTGGAGCTGGATCCTCGTCGACTGCCTGTGGGCACTGGGCAATCCCCAACGCCAAGCCCTGCACGACAAGTTCGCCGGCACGGTCGTGGTCGAGCGGATCAGGCGGTGAGCGGCGCGATCCCGCGGCGCAGCGCCCGCCGGTGCCATGCCCAACACACCACGCCGAGCACCACGAAGACGAAGGAGGTGAGAGCGAAGCCCAGCGCCGTGCCGCCGACGTACGGCGTGACGGCGACGGCCACCACCGCGTTGAAGACCAAGGTCACGAACGTGGCGCCCGACATCACGGCGCCGCGTCGGGTCGGCAGCAGGTCGAGCATCATCAACTGCACGATCGGGTAACCCAGGCCGTTGCCGAACGCCACAGCGGCCAGGCCGACCACGGCCCACGGCAGCTCGGAGCCCAGGCTGGTCAGTGAGACCAGCACGCCGACTGCGGCACCGACGAGGGCGATCCCGAAACCCACCGTCACCAGTTGCACGGGCTCGATGATCCCCGCCGTACGACCGCTGACCCACGAGCCGGCGACCATCGCGCCGATCATCGGCACGAAGAGCTTCCAGAAGTCCAGCTCACCCTGGCCGAGCACGTCGACCACGAAGATCGCGGCGCCGCCGATGTAGAGGAACTGCGCCCCGAAGACGAAGGTCCCGGCCCAGGCGACGCGGTGGAATGACGGCTGGCGCACGACCTCGCCGATGCCGCGCAGGATCTCCCCGACCCGCAAGGGCACACGCGCGGAGGGCGGGTGCGTCTCGGGCAGCACGAAGAGGGTCGCCGCGATCAGCACCAGGCCGAGCACGCCCATGAACCAGAAGACGAGGTGCCACGGACCGAGCTGGAGCAGGGCTCCCCCGACGATCGGCGCGATCGCGGGAGCAAGTCCGAAGATCATCGCCACGCGACTCATCAGCCTCTGCGCCTGCGGCCCCTCGAACACGTCGCGGATGACCGTGCGGCTCACGATCGTCGAGCCACCGGCCGAGAGCCCCTGCACAGCGCGCCCGACCAGCAGCCACCCGAGCGAGGGGGCCAACGCACAGCCGACGGACGCGACGACGTACACGCTGACCGAGCCGATGATCACCGGCCTGCGGCCGACCGCGTCCGAGAGGGGGCCGTGGAAGATGCTCATCGCCGCGAACGACAGCATGTAGACGGTGACCACCAGCTGCAGCTGGTCAGGCCCGACCTCGAACTCGTCGCGCATCTGGTCGAACGCCGGGAAAGGCGTGTCGATGCTGAACGGGCCGATCATGCTGAGCATCGCCAGCACGATCGGCAGCGCGACCAGGACCCTCGCGGAGCGGGGATCGAGGGCTGGCGTCACCCGTGGAGTATCCCCGAGCCCACTCGGGCGCACAGGATCAGGGGTGCCGCGCGACCTACTGCACGCGCTCATTGATCGGTCACCGGGCACTTCCCATCACAACGTGGTGGATCACCCGCACCTGGTGCGTGTGATCCACCACGTTGTGGCCACCCCCGAGTCAGAGGTTGCCGCGGGCGTCCTGCTCGCGCTCGATGGCCTCGAACAGCGCCTTGAAGTTGCCCTTGCCGAAGCCCAGCGAGCCGTGGCGCTCGATGAATTCGTAGAACACCGTGGGGCGGTCGCCCATCGGCTTGGTGAAGATCTGGAGCAGGTAGCCGTCCTCGTCGCGGTCGACCAGGATCTTGCGCTTCTTCAGCTCCTCGATCGGCACCCGCACCTCGCCGATCCGGCTGCGCAGCTCGGGGTCGTCGTAGTAGGAGTCAGGGGTGTCGAGGAACTGGATGCCGTTGTCGCGCAGGATGTCGACGCTGCGCAGGATGTCGTTGGTGGCCAGCGCGATGTGCTGGCAGCCGGCGCCGTCGTAGAACTCGAGGTACTCGTCGATCTGCGACTTCTTCTTCGCGATCGCGGGCTCGTTGAGCGGGAACTTCACCCGGTGGTTGCCGCTTGCCACGACCTTCGACATCAGCGCCGAGTAGTCGGTGGCGATGTCGTCACCGATGAACTCGGCCATGTTCGTGAAGCCCAGCACCTTGTTGTAGAACGTCACCCACTCGTCCATGTGGCCGATCTCGACGTTGCCCACACAGTGGTCGATGGCCTGGAAGAGCCGCTTCGGGTGGCCCTCACGACGGGCCACGGTGGTGGAGCGCGCCACATAGCCGGGGAGGTACGGGCCGTCGTACTTCGAGCGGTCGATCAGCGTGTGCCGGGTCTCGCCGTATGTCGCGATCGCGGCGAGGCGCACGGTGCCGTGCTCGTCGGTCTCGTCGTGCGGCTCGACCAGGACCGTGGCGCCCTGGGCGCGCGCGTGCTCGATGCACTTGTCGACGTCGGTGACCTCGATGGCCAGGTCGACCACACCGTCGCCGTGCTTGCGGTGGTGCTCGAGCACCGGGCTGCCCGGCGTGACGCCGCCGGTGAACACGAAGCGGGCCGAGCCGGAGCGAAGCACGTAGGACTTCGAGTCGCGGCAGCCGTTCTCGGGACCGCGGTAGGCCTCGAGCTCCATGCCCAGTGCGAGCTGGTAGAAGGTCGCGGTCTGGGTGGCGTTGCCGACCACGAAGCACACGGCGTCCTGGGCCACCACGGGGAACGGGTCGCTCGACGCGTCGTACTCGACGAGACCCACCAGCTGCTTGAGCTGGTCGAGGGTGAGGTCGGCCTTGAGTTCGTCGGCGGTCAGCGCGCCGCCCGTGGAAGCAGTCGTAGTCATGGGTTCAGCCTGTCCACCAGCGACAAGATGTGCAACAGTACGTCGAAACACTGTGCATGTTGTCCAGAAGGAGCGTAGCGATGGACGATCTCGATGCCACATTGATCGATCTCTTCGCCCGGGAGCCGCGGGTCGGCGTACTCGAGGCCTCTCGCCGGCTCGGCGTCGCGCGCGGAACCGTGCAGGCGCGACTCGACAAATTGGCCTCGAGCGGGGTGGTCACCGGCTGGGGGCCGGACCTCGACCCGGGGGCGCTCGGCTACCCGGTGACCGCGTTCCTGACCCTCGAGATCCGCCAGGACAACATCGACCTCGGCGGCCACGACAGCGTGGCCCGCAAGCTGGAGCAGATCGCGGAGGTGCTGGAGGCGTACACGATCACCGGGGCCGGCGACATGTGGGTGCGCGTGGTGGCGCGCTCCAACGCAGACCTCCAGCGGGTCATCGACCGAGTGCTGGCCGACCCCGCGATCGTCCGCTCCACCACGGTCATCGCCCTGGCCGAGCAGATCCCCTTCCGCGTCCTCCCCCTCACCCGAACCGTGGATTCTTGATGCGCGAACCGTGGATCATTGATGTCCGAGCCGTGGATCCTTGCGCTGGGCCATCAAGAACCCACGGTTCGAGGCGCAAGAACCCACGGTTGGCGCATCAAGAACCCACGGTTGGCGCTGGTCAGGCGAGGCGGGTGGCGACCTCGGCAGCGGCAGCGGCGACCCGCGGGCCGACCTTCTCGACGTCGAGGGCGCCCAGGGTGACGATGCCGACCGAGGCCTCGAGACCGTCGACACCGCGGACGGCGGCGGCGATGCCCTTGGCGCCGGCCTGCAGCTCCCCCGCCGTGACGGCGTAGCGCGGCGCCGCGGTCTCGCGGCCGAGCAGGATCGCCTTGCCGGCGGCGCCCTGGGAGAGCGGGTGGCGCGCACCGACCCGGTAGGCGACGTGGAAGTCGGTCCACGACGGTTCCACCACGGCCAGGGCCAGCGCCTCCTCGCCGTCGGCGACGGTCAGGTGGGCCGTGCAGCCCGTGCTCTCGGCGAGCTCACGCAGCACCGGGACACTGATGTCGCGCAGCACCGGCTGCACTGCCGAGGCGAGGTGCAGTACGCCGAGCCCGACGTGCAGCCGGCCGCGCGCGTCACGGCGGACCAGCGCGTGCTGCTCGAGGGTGGCCACCAACCGGTAGACCACGGTGCGGTTGACCTCGAGCCTGGCAGCGAGCTCGGTGACGGTGAGTCCCGCCTGGTTCTGCGAGAGGACCCGGAGCACGTGGAGGCCACGATCGAGGGTCTGGGAAGTCTCGGTGGCCATGCGCTGAGCCTAGCCGTGCACGACCGTGGAGTGCACGGCGTGGCGAGGCGCGTCGAGCAGCCGCGCGGCTGAGGAACGAAGCCGCGACCGGCGTGTCGAGACACGAGTCCACGCCATCAGGACGACTTGCGGACGGCCCACTCGCGCAACGTGTCGATCCTCTTGTGCAAGAGGTCGGCCGTCGCGACGGCCGCAGCCGGTCCGCCGGTCTCCTTGCGCAGTGCCGCATGCGTGACGCCGTGCGGCTGACCGGTGCGGTGGAACCACGCGGCCACGAGCCCGTTGAGCTCGCGGCGCAGGATCGCCAGCTGCTCGTGCGTCGAGACCTGGGCGATGCTGTCGCCCTCGGCCGGCTTCGGCTTCTTCGTCTTCGCGGCCCGCTCGGACTGCCGGGTGCGCAGCAGGTCGCGCACCTGATCGGGCTCGAGCAGCCCCGGGATGCCGAGGAAGTCCATCTCCTCCTCGGAGCCGACGCTGACCTCGCCCTCATGGCCGAACTCACCGCCGTCGTAGAGCACCCGGTCGAAGGTGGCCTGCGAGCCGAGCGCCTCCCACGGGCCGAGCGCCTCGTCACCCGAGGCCGACTCGGCGGCGTTGGCCTGGTTCATCAGGTCTTCCTCGGCGGCGAACATGTCGTCCTCGTCGGTGACCTTGCGGCCCAGCACGTGGTCGCGCTCGACCTCCATCTCGGAGGCGTGCACCAGCAGGTTGGGCGCCGAGGGCAGGAACACCGAGGCGGTCTCACCGCGGCGGCGGGCACGCACGAAGCGGCCGACGGCCTGGGCGAAGAACAGCGGGGTGGAGATCATCGTCGCGTAGACGCCGACCGCCAGGCGCGGCACGTCGACACCTTCGGAGACCATCCGCACCGCGACCATCCAGCGGTCCTCGGAGTCGGTGAACGTGGAGATCTTCTTCGACGCCGCCTTCTCGTCGGAGAGTACGACGGTCGGCGCCTCGCCGCTGATCGCCTTGAGCAGCTTGGCGTAGGCGCGGGCGGAGTCCTGGTCGTTGGCGATCACGAGGCCGCCGGCGTCGGGCACGTGGCGGCGTACCTCCGAGAGCCGCCGGTCGGCGGCCTGGAGCACCGAGGGCATCCAGGACCCCTGCGGGTCGAGCGCGGTGCGCAGCGCCTGGGCGTTCTGGTCCTTGGTGAGCGGCTCGCCCAGCCGGGCGGAGATCTCGTCGCCCGCGCGGGTGCGCCACTGCATCTCGCCGGAGTAGGCCATGAACAGCACCGGCCGGACGACGTGGTCGGCCAGCGCCTGCCCGTAGCCGTAGGTGTAGTCGGCCACCGACACCATCGCGCCCGGGCCCAGCTCGGGAGCGGGCACGTAGGTGACGAACGGGATCGGGTTCGTGTCGGACCGGAACGGCGTACCGGTCAGGGCCAAGCGGCGGTGCGCCGGCTCGAACGCCTCGCGTACGCCGTCACCCCACGAGAGCGCGTCCCCGGCGTGGTGCACCTCGTCGAGGATGACCAGTGTCTTGAACCGTTCGGTGCGGATCCGGTGGGCCAGCGGGTTCACCGCGACACCGGCGTAGGTCAGCGCGATGCCGACGTAGTCCTGGGAGGTCTTGCCCTGACCGGCCGAGTAGTTCGGGTCGATCGGGATGCCGGCCCGCGCGGCCGCCTCGGCCCACTGGGTCTTGAGGTGCTCGGTCGGCGCGATGATCGTGATCCGGTCGATGACGCGTCGGCCCAACAGCTCGGCGGCCACGGTCAGCGCGAACGTGGTCTTGCCGGCGCCGGGCGTGGCCACTGCGAGGAAGTCACGTGGAGAGGCCGAGAAGTACTTCTCGAGTGCCGCCGACTGCCAGGCACGCAGCGACTGGGCGGTCCCCCATGCGGCACGCTCCGGCCAGGCCGGAGTCAGTGCTGCGGGTGGGACGGCCTCGGGGGGCCGTCCCGTCACTCGGAATCCCCGCCGTGGGGCAGGCTCTCCCAGATCTCCTTGCACTCGGGGCAGACCGGGAACTTCTCCGGCGACCGGCTGGGCACCCAGGTCTTGCCGCACAGCGCGGTGACCGGCGTGCCCATGACCATGGCCTCCATGACCTTGTCCTTCGGCGCATAGTGCGAGAACCGCTCGTGGTCACCCTCGTCGGTCGGGACCGTGCGACGGTCCTCGAGAACGTCTGTCTGGCTGAATCCGATCGGGTTGCTCACGCCCACCACTGTAGATCAGAACTCAGTTCATCAAGGGGTCGACCGGACGTGTTGAGACCCACGCCATGGCTCCGGGTTGTCGTCGCAGCACGTCGCGGCGCAGGGTCGTGGTGTCCTCCCGGAACAGGTCGGAGGCCAGCGCCGGCACGACGTACCAGCTGCCCTCGGCGATCTCGGCCTCGAGCTGGGAGGCGCCCCAACCGGCGTACCCGGCAAAGACCCTGAGCTCGGCCACGCCGCCCTCGATGAGCTCCACCGGCGAGTCGAGGTCGATCAGGCCGATGTCGGCGAAGGACCCGCGGAACCCGACGGGCTCGTCGTCGGCATCGGCGAGCTGGGCGACGGCAAGTGCGCCGTCGGCACCGACCGGCCCGCCCGAGAAGAGGACGCCGGGATCGCTCGCCACGTCGGCCCAGGGAGAGAGGACGTCGCCGATCATCACCATGGACGGCCGGTTGAGTACGACGCCCAATGCGCCGTCGCCATCGGCGTCGATGAGCAGCACCACGGAGTCGGCGAAGTTCGGGTCGAGCAGCTCGGGGCTGGCCACCAGCAACATTCCGGCTCTCGGGTCCATGCCCCCAATGTAGACAAGCCGAAATGAAGACAGGCCCCGGGCCGACGCGGGGAAGGAGGGAGATGCGGAAGGGAGGTCCGCGGGTGCGTCGACACCGGGGTCTGTCTGTCAGGGGGCGGCCGTCAGGCCGCGAGCGCCGCCCTGATCCGGTCCAGGAAACGGACGTTCCCGGGAGTCGGGTCGGGTTCGGGCAGCTGGTAGCCGTCGCGGGCGGCGGCCTCGATCGCGGCACCCACGCGGGCGCCGTGCTCGTCCACCTCCAGGGCGGAGACGCGTCCGGCCATCACGGCGAGGAGCTGACGCTCCTTGGCGGCGGCCTTGGCCATCGCCTGCGACATCGCCGTGTCGACCGGCTCGGAGCGGTAGTGGTCCTGGATCTCGCGGATCCCGGGCAGTTCGTCGGCCGTGGCACGCCAGGCGGCGATCACGGCTGCCTCGAGGTCCATCGGCTGGTTGGATAGCTCGCGCTCGATCTTGCCGCTCAGGCGGCTCGACCAGCGGAGCTGGAGTGCGCCCAGCAGGTCGAGCTCGTCACGGAAGGTCTCGGCAACGCCCGGCAGGTCCATCGGGAGGACACCGTCGCGGCGCACACGTACTTCGTCGAACACACGGTGGAGGACGTCCCCACGGTGGTGAAAGGCTTCCCAGGTCATGGTCAAGCTCCTTTCGTTTTCACGTACCGGCGGTACGTACCAAGAGTATGTAACCGACCTTCGGCACGCAAACCGACCACGCCGTGACCTCGGCCACAGGGTCCCGGTCGCGCCGCCCTATGCTGAGCAGATGAGCAAGTCCGCAGCGAAGCGTCTGATCCCGAGCCTCCCGACCCTTCCGGACCTGCCCGGCGCCACCCGGCGCCAGCAGTACTCCTCCAGCACCAAGCGGGCCCTGGTCGAGGCGGCCAGCGAGCTGTTCACCGAGCACGGGTACGGCGGCACGTCCCTGGACGCCATCGTGGCCGAGGCCAAGGTCACCAAGGGCGCGCTCTACCACCACTACAGCGGAAAGCAGGCGGTCTTCGAGGCGGTCTTCGAGCGCATCGAGGCGGAGGCCGCGGCCAGCATCTCCAAGGCGGTCAAGGGCGTGAAGGACCCGTGGGAGAAGGCCGCGGAGGGCCTGCGCGCGTTCCTCTCGGTGGTCCAGGACCCGACGTACCGCCGGGTGGTGATCCAGGAGGGACCCGCCATCCTGGGCTACGAGCGCTTCCGCGAGCAGGAGGAGCGCTCGTCGTTCGCGATCGTGCTCGACGTGGTCAACAACGTGCTCTCGGCAGGCCCCTGGGACCTCGAGCAGCCGATGATCGACACCTTCAGCCGCATCTTCTTCGGCGCCCTGAGCAGCGCCGGCGAAGGCGTCGCGGCCGCCGAGGACCCCGAGGAGGCCAGTGCCCGGGTCGAGGCCGCGATCGGGTTCATGCTGATGGGCCTGCGCTCCCTGGTCGACCAGGGCGTCGAGTTCGTCGACCCGGTCACCGGAAGCAGCAGCGCCCTGGCGGAGTGACCCCCGAAGGGGCCGCTCGACCAGGGCGCCGAAAGGCTGTGCCTACTTGAAGGTGACGTTGCCACCATCGGTCGGGACCAGCTCGATCCAGACGTGACCGGCGGGAATCTTCAGGTCGCCCGCCTTCGTCTTCAGGGTCAGCGCGCTCTCGGCCTTGTTCTTGCTCCACGTGCCGCGCACGGCCTTGCCCTTGTGGAACACGACCGCCTCGCCCTTGCCGTGGAACTTGGTCTCGGGCACGAAGTTGCCTGCCGGGTCGGTGTAGCCGGCGTCGCCGACCTGCACCTTGAGCACGAGCACGGTGTCGGCCAGGAACTCGTCACCGTCGGCGGCGTTGGTGTTCTGGTTGTGGTACTTGCCGCCCTCGAACGCCCAGTTCGTGGTGTGGCCGGCGGAGAACGACGCGGCGACCGACGTGGCGGGCTGACCCTTGGGCAGGTCCTTCTCCTCGCCCCACGGCAGGTAGTCGTCGGGCCGCTTCTCCTCGCCCTTCGACCCTTCCTTGGCGAGCTTGGCCAGGTCGACGAACAGGTTGTACGGCGCGGAGCGCCCGGAGTCGCGGTAGAAACCGGTGGCACCCTCCTGGTGGAACTTGATGCCCGCCTGGGTGATCCGGCTGATGGTGACACCGGCCGCACCGCTGGTCACCATCTCGCCGTCGACCGGCGACACGATGCCGATGTCGGAGGCACGCATCGAGCGCACCGGGCCGACGTTGTCGGGGACCTTGGAGTAGAAGAACGACGCCAGGCGCGTGCTGCCGCCCTCGACCAGCTCCTCCACGACCATGTCGGCCGAACCGAGCCCGATCTGGGGCGCACTGCTGCCGGTGTTGTCGATCTTGACGACGTAGACCGGGTGCTTCTTGCTCGAGGACGCGTCACCCGAGACCTTCTCGCCGGTGAGCGGCCAGGTGCTCTCGAGGACCTCGGCATTGGCGGTGCCCTTCGGATCCTTGGCGTCCTTGTCGTCCTTGTCATCTCCTCCGCAGGCGGTGAGCGTGAGGCTCAGCGCCAGGGCGGCAGCAAGGCCGGTAGTCAGGGAGGGGTGGACACGGCGCACGAAATTCTCCGATCGTCTACAACATTGATTCAGTTTCAAAGTGTGAGGGCGCGGCTCCCGGATTCCGGGGAGGCGCGCCCTCGTGGAACTCAGGTGTCCCTGATCACCGGCCACGCAGGGTGCCGGCGTAGAACGAGGTGGTCCACGCGAGCTCGCGACGGACCCGGGTGCCGCTTCGCGGTGCGCTCAGGATGATGACCTTGCCGTCCTTGCGCCCCACGAAGACCGCAGCATGGTAGACCCGGCCACCGTCGTGGAAGAACACGAAGTCGCCGCGGCGCAGGTACCGCTTGGCGATGTGGCGGACGAAGGCGTACTGCGCGCTCGACGTACGCGGCATGCCCGCGAAGCCGGCCTTGCGGTAGCTGTAGTAGAGCAGCCCGGAGCAGTCGAACGCCCCTGGCCCGGCGGCGCCGTAGCGGTAGGGGTCGCCGATCTGGTTGGTGGCGACGTTGTAGCCGATCTGCACGCGCTCGGCGCGGGTCAGTGACGCTGCCTCGGCGCTCGGAGCGTCGGCCATGGTGCCGGCCACCAGCATCGACAGGGTCATCAGCGGCAGCACCAGGAGTGCGCGCAGTCGGGCGGTCGTGCGCGGTCTGCGCACGCTGAAGAGGGCAGGCATGGAGGGTTTCCTTTCCCACGCCTGTGAGGTGAGCTGTCGGGTTGGGACTGGAAAGTGTCCTGCCATCGCATGATGACTTCACCCCGAGCGGGACGGCCTCTCGACCGACCTCGCGTGGAACCTGTGGGTCCCCCACTCCTGCCCCTGTTTCCGGGTCACGGGACGCTCCCTGAACGGGGCAGGACTCGGCGTTGTCCGGGAGCGGTGTGTGAAGTTGTGCGCCTTGAGGGTAAGCGCCACCGCCCCCGGAAGTCCCCGAAATGTGACAAACCCCCAAGTCAGCCCAGTTTGGCGCCGCCGTCGACGTACAGCGTCTGGCCGGTGATGTACGACGCCTCGTCGCTGGCCAGGAACGCGGCCGCGGCGGCGATGTCCTCGGGGAACCCGACCCGGCGCACCGGGTTCTGCTCGGCAGCGGCGGCCCGGAAGTCCTCGACGCTCATCTTGACCCGCGCGGCGGTGGCGTCGGTCATCTCGGTGGCGATGAAGCCGGGGGCGATGGCGTTGGCGTTGATGCCGAACGGGCCGAGCTCGATGCCCAAGGTGCGGGTGAAGCCCTGCACGCCCATCTTGGCCGCCGAGTAGTTCGCCTGGCCCCTGTTGCCGAGCGCGGAGACGCTCGAGAGGTTCACGATCTTGCCGTACTTCTGCTCCACGAAGTGCTTCTGCGCGGCCTTGGTCATCAGGAACGCACCCTTGAGGTGGACGCCCATGACCAGGTCCCAGTCCTGCTCGGTCATCTTGAACAGCAGGTTGTCACGGGTGATGCCGGCATTGTTGACCAGGATGTGGATGCCGCCGAGCTCGGTGACGACCCGCTCGACCGCTGCCTCGACGGACTCGGCGTTGCTGACGTCGGCACCGATGCCGACGGACTTCACGCCCTCGCCGAGCTTGCCGGCCGCCTCGCTCGCGGCGGCCTCGTCGAGGTCGATGATGGCGACCGCGGCGCCCTCTGCGGCGAACCGCTTCGCGGTGGCGAATCCGATGCCGCGTGCGGCCCCGGTGACCACTGCCACCCGTCCGTCAAACCGACCCATGCCCACTCCTGTGACTAGTCAATGCGTGATGCCCGACCGGCCGGAACTGGCGGTCGAGGTTGCCGGGACCACCTTAGGACAGGGCCTCGCGCAGCCTCTCGGCGTACTCCCCCGGCTCGTCGTCGGCGTACTTCGTGCGCGGCCAGAAGAAGCCGCGCAGGCCGTCACCCTTGGTGCGGGGTACGACGTGGAGGTGCAGGTGCGGCACGGACTGCGAGACCACGTTGTTGATCGCGACGAAACTGCCCTGGGCACCGAGTCCTTCGACGACCGCGGTGGCCAGCCGCTGTCCGGCCTCGAGGAACGGGGCGCGCAACCGGGCCGGCAGGTCGGGCAGGGTCACGACGTGCTCCTTCGGCACCAGCAGCATGTGGCCCTTGAACACCGGCCGCTGGTCGAGGAAGGCGAGCAGGTCGCTGGTCTCGAGCACGACCTCGGCAGGGGTCTCCCCCGCCACGATCGCGCAGAAGACGCAGCTCACCGCCTGCGGCCCACGCCGCCCTCGAGCAGGCCGAGGACGATCAGCGCCACCACGCAGGCGGCGACGAAGCCCCACACGTCGAGGTGGTTCCAGTCCTCGCCCCGCAGGACGTTGGCGCCGACTCCGCCGACGACGGCACCCGCGACACCCACCGGAACGGTCAGCATGACCTGGGGGTCACGGATGCCACCGGCCAACGTGCGGGCGAGCACTCCGAGGATGAGCCCAGCAAGCAGGAACGCGATCATGGCAGGAATCTAGTGCCACAAAAGCCTCAAATCAGTGACATTCGCCCACACAACGCGGAGCAATCCGGCCCGACGAGGAGTAGGCGTCGAAGTGCTGGGTGTCGTCATTGCCGTAGGTCCAGCGCAGGTTGTGGCGGCGCATGAGCTGGACGACGGGGTGGGTCGAGCTGCGCCACGAGACCCGCGGGTGCGGGTGGTACTGCCACCACGAGTTCGGCACCAGCCCGGTGCGCGAACGGTAGGGGTTTTCCCAGGTGTTGACGTCGACGGCGGTGCCGTAGGAGTGCGGGGAGCGCACCCCCGGGTTGTTGACCACGCTGCGGCAGTTGAACGCCGAGGTGTTGCCGGCCGCCATGGACTTGTGGTCGTCGCCGCCACGCACGGCGTCACTCCAGCCGAACCGGTCCACGCGGTACATCGCCCGGATCGGGTGCTTTCCGTCGTACATCTCCTTGAACGCCGCCCCGACGTTGCCGGCCACGCGCGCGTTCACGACGATCTCGCCGCGCCGGCGGTAGCCGTCGTACGCCCAGTAGTTGACGCGGATCAGCCGCAGGCTGGACCGCCCGACCGGGCAGCCGGAGTGCCACGTGACGCCGACCATCTGGCGCCACACGGCGTCGGGGATGGTGCTGATCGTGACCGCGGCGCCCGCGCGGGTGGCCCGTGGCTGGGCCGGGAGCTTGATCCGGGGGTACGGCGCGCCGGCGGGCATCGTGAACGGGACGCCGGGCGGCCGGTTGTCGACCTTGCGGGTGCCGCTGATCGCACCCTTCACCCACGAACGGGTGATCCCGACCGCGCGCCAGGCGCTGTCGGTGCGGACCTTGAAGTTCCAGGCGCCCCTGCCTTCGGCGTTGGTGATGACGGTCTTGCGGGCCACCCAGCGGGTGCCGACCTTCTGCTGGATGCGGACCGAACCGCGGATCGGTACGCCGCCGGGCGTGCGCCACAGCACCTTGAAGGCGGCGTACGTCTCGTCCACCACCCGCAACGGAGCGGAGAAGCCCATCCGGCTGTCCCGGCGCAGCAACGTGATGGTGCGGGCAGCCGAGGCGGAGGCGGCGTACGTCGCGTCACCGGCGTAGCGGGCCCGGAAGACGTTGTCGGCGACGGTGCGGCTCATCGTCGCCGGCACGGTGACGTGGCCGTCGGCACCTGTCACGGCGTTCGCGACCGGCTGCCACACCCCGCCGATCCGGCGATCGACGGTGACCGCTCCGGTCTCGACCGGAGCGCCGCCGGTGGCCTTGACCGCCACGTCGAGCGCGACGGTCTGGCCCTCGTAACGGGCCGGCCCGGCGAGGGTGGTCGTGGTGGCGACCAGGGCGGCCTCGTCCGCGGAGGCCATGGCCGGCAGCGAGAACAGTCCGACGACCATCCCGAGCAGGACGACGATTCTGGCGATGCGCATGGATCTCCCCGTGTCAGGCGAAGCCGAGTGTGATGGGCCCGACCATTGTGGACGACCCCTCACTGCTCCAGACGTAACTCGACGGCGATGCGTTGCGTCGATGGGGAAAAGAAATGCACAACGTGGTGGATCACGGGCACTGGGTGCCTGCGATCCACCACGTTGTGGGTGTCAAGAGGTGAACGGTGGAGCTGGCGGGAATCGAACCCGCGTCCTCGAGCGCCGAACCAGGTCTTCTCCGGGTGCAGTCCGTGTTGTCGCTTTTCTCGGCCCCGGCGCTCGCACAGACACGTCGCCGACAGGCCCAGTCACGGAAAAGTCCCGATCAACCGCCATGACACGGATTGATCAGCAAGCCTTCTAGATGAGGTCAGGCTCCGGGACGAAGGCAGATGCCCGGTCTGACCCTTCGATCACTGCTCAGGCAGCGAGAGCGAAGTCGTTGCGGTTTGAGTTGGCAACTATGGTTTTCCAGCGATCGTTTACGAGATGACGCTGGCTTCTCGACCCGCTTCCCCTGGAACTAACGTCCCAAGTCGAAACCGATCAGCCCCTCTTGAGTTGTACTACCCACAACCATATCGACTGTGCGGTTCATTCCCCAATGGGGTTTGCGTCGATCAGCTCCGCGGCGTTGTGCCACAGCACCCGGCGCAGCCACTCGTCCCCCAGCCCGGGGTGTCGCTCACCGAGTCGCTCGAGCGCGTCGACCTGGTGCGCGTAGGGGTAGGGGATGTTGGGGAAGTCAGAGCCGAGCAGCACCTTGTCGGCCAGGTCCGCGAGCCGCGGCAGCAGCCCGGGCGGGTAGGGGCCGCCCATCTCCTCGAAGAACTCGGTGAACGCCATGGTCGTGTCGAGACGCACGTTGTCGTAGCGCTCGGCCATGGAGAGGAACTCGGCGTACTCCGGTGCGCCCATGTGGGCCATCACCAGGGCGAGGTCGGGGTGCCGCCGCAGGAGCTCCTCGACCGGACCGGGGCCGGTGAACTCGGTGGGCACCGGGCCCGAGCCGGCGTGCAGCACGATCGGCGTCCGGGCCTCGGCCAGCACGCCCCACGCCTCGTCGAGGAGTGGATCGGTGACGTGGAAGGCACCCACCTGCACGTGCACCTTGAACAGCTCCACCCCGGCCTCGATCCGCTTGCGCACGTAGGCCGCCGCGCCCGGCTCCGGGTAGAAGGTGCCGCACCGGAGTGCCTCGGGGTGCCGATCGGCGAAGCCGGCGGACCACTCGTTGAGGAACTCGGCCATGTCCGGCTTGTGCGCGTAGGCCAGCGCCGAGAAGCGGCGTACGCCGAACGACCGCAGCGTCTCGACGAGCACGTCGTCGTCGTCGCGGTAGGTCAGCGGCCACGGCCGGCCGATCAACGGGCCGGCGGAGTCGAAGACCGCCCGCACCTTGGCCATCACCTGCGGAGGCAGGAAGTGCGTGTGGATGTCGAAGAAGCCGGGGATGCCCAGACGAGTGCAGGTGGCTTCGAGGCGGATTCGTTCCTCGCCCTGCTCGACCACCGAGGGGTCGCTGCTCATCCCATGCCCTTCAACCGGCGGCCTACCTCGATCTCCTTCTCACGGTTGGCCTGGCGCTCGGCGATGGTGTTGCGCTTGTCCCACGACTTCTTGCCCTTGGCCAGGGCAATCTCGACCTTCGCGCGGCCGTCCTTGAAGTAGAGCGAGAGCGGCACCACCGTGAAGCCCTTCTCGTTGACCCGGCGCTCGATCTTGTCGATCTCGATCCGGTTGAGGAGCAGCTTGCGCTTGCGTCGCGAGGCGTGGTTGGTCCAGTTGCCCTGGGAGTACTCCGGGATGTGCACGTTGTGCAACCACACCTCGCCGTTGTCGACCTCACAGAAGCCGTCGACCAACGAGGCCCGGCCCATGCGCAGGGACTTCACCTCGGTGCCTACCAGCACCATGCCGGCTTCGTACGTCGTGTCGATGTGGTAGTCGTGGCGCGCCTTCTTGTTCTGCGCGACCACCTTCGTGCCCTGCTCCTTGACCATGGGGACAGTCTCTCAGGAGCGGGCAACCGCGTTACATCCAGTTCATCGGATCGGTCGGCGAGCCGTTGACCATCACCGTGAAGTGCAGGTGGCAGCCGGTCGACCAACCGGTGGTGCCGACGTAACCGATCACCTGGCCGCGGGTGACGTGCGAGCCGACGCCCACGGTGTAGGACGTGGCGTGGTTGTAGATCGTGGCCAGACCGACGCCCCGCACGTGACCGTTGTCGATGATCAGTCGGTTGCCCCACGCGGTCTGGTAGTAGCTCTCGATCACGGTGCCGTCCGCGGCGGCGTACAGCGGCTGGCCGCACCCGGCGCCGAAGTCGGTGCCGTCGTGGAGCGAGTAGTAGCCGTAGATCGGGTGCACGCGATAGCCGTACGACGAGGTGACCGGGCCATTGACCGGGTAGCTCAGGTAGCCACCGGAGCTGGTGGGCGGGCCGGAGTTGCCGGACTTCTTCGCGGCCGCGGCGGCACGCGCCTTGAGCATCGACTCGATGCGGTTCTGCTCCTGCTCGAGCTTCTCCAGCTCCTTCAGGTCACGCGCCTTCACCCGGGACGCGACGGACCGGGCGCTGGACCGCTTGCCGACCAGGCTGCGCACGGAGGCGGCCTGCTGCTCGGCACGCGTCTCGAGCTCCTGCTTGACACGCAGGTTGGCCGCGGCCGCCTCACGCAGCTCCTTCACGGAGTCGCGCTTGTCGGCGAGGTTGTCCTTCTTCACCTTGAGCAGCACCTCGGCGACCGTGAAGTCGGTGAGCTGGCCGTTCTCCTCGTCGACCACCGCGCTGGTGGTCTCGAGCGTGCGGCTCACCTCGTCGAGGTCCTCCGCACGCAGGATCGAGGAGACCTGCTGCAGCTGCGGGTCGCCGTACTCGTAGTTGTCGGCGAGCTGGTTCGAGACGACCACCCGCTGGCCCTCGACAGCCTCACGGCCGTCGGCCAGCTCGGCCTTCGCGGCGTCGAGATCGGCGACCGCCTTCACGAGGGCGGCCTGGGCGGCCCGGTCCTTCACGCGTGCCGTGGTCAGCTGACCACGGGTGTCGGCGAGCTCGTTGCGGGCCGACGTGAGCTGTGCCCGCGCCGCGGTCAGTCGGGCGGCGGCCCTGCGCAGCGCCGCGCTCGACTCGTCGAGGTCCTGGTGCGCAGAACTGATGTCCTGCTTGACCCGCCGTTCCTTCTTCTTGAGCTTGTCGTCGTCTGCATGCGCGAGCGGAGCGCAGATCATGCCGATCACCATCAAGGTTGCGGCCACGAGGACCACCAAGCGGTGTCGGTCGTCGCTGGGGAAGGAGCGAACCACCGTAAGAGCCTTCGTTCGGGGAAGTGAACGCCTCGACGTTAGACGACGAACCTCAGACTTTGAGGTATTTGCGGGTCAGTAGGAGAGTCGGAATCACGGTGAGCAGTGGTCCGATGATCGCCACCCATCCCAGGGACTGCAGATATTCGGGCCAGCCGATCCACGGGAGGAACTGGATCTGGTCGCTCAACTGCTCCTTGACACCGAACTGCATGAACGCCGCCAGGGCTCCACCCGCGAGCACCACGCCGAACAACGCGGTCACCAGCGCCTCCAGGAGGAACGGCAGGGAGATGTAGAGGCTCGAGGCGCCGACCAGGCGCATGATGCCGATCTCGCGGCGTCGCGCGAACGCCGCCAGGCGGATCGTGTTGGCCACCAGGAGCAGGGCCGCGAAGATCAGGAACCCGGCGATCGCGTAGGACCCGAACTTGAACGTGTCGAGGGTCTTGAAGACCGGCTCCACGATGTCGCGGTTGTCGCGCACGCCGTAGACGCCGTCGAGGCCCTCCACGGCACTCGCGATCCCCTTGTACTTGTCGCGGTCCTTGAGGTCGATCCACACCGAGGAACGCAGCGCCTGGGGACCGATCTTCTTGATCAGGCTGGTCTGCTGGTCGCTCTCGCTGTAGAGGTCGAGGCTCTTCTTGTAGGCCTCGTCCTGCGACTCGACGTGGTAGCCGGAGACCTCGGGGTTCTCGTCGATCACCTTGAGGATCGCGTCCTGCTGGGCCTCGGTGACCTCACCGGAGCACTGCGGGGTGCGGGAGTTCTCGTTGCACAGCGAGACGATGATCTGGTTGAGGTCGCCGAAGCGCTGCTCGGCCTTGTCGGCCTCGGCGTTGAGCAGGAAGCCCATGCCCACCAGCGTCAGCGAGACGAAGAGGGTCAGGACGACGGCGATGTGCATGGTCAGGTTGCGGCGAAGGCCCTGGACGAGCTCGGAGAAGACATGGCGAAGCTGCATGAGTGTGAGCCCCTCTCAGTTCTGGTAGCCGTAGATGCCACGGGCCTGGTCGCGGACGACGCGGCCGTCCTCGAGCTCGATCACCCGCTTGCGCATCTGGTCGACGATGCCGGCGTCGTGCGTGGCCATCAGCACCGTGGTGCCGGTGCGGTTGATCCGGTCCAGCAGCTTCATGATGCCGACGGAGGTGTTCGGGTCGAGGTTTCCGGTGGGCTCGTCGGCGATCAGGATCATCGGCCGGTTCACGAAGGCGCGGGCGATCGCCACGCGCTGCTGCTCACCACCGGAGAGCTCGTCAGGGAGGCGGTCCTCCTTGCCGTCGAGGCCGACCAGCTCCAGGGTCTCGGGCACCAGCTCGTTGATCTGGGCGCGCGACTTGCCGATCACCTGCAGGGCGAAGGCGACGTTCTCGGCGACCGTCTTGTTCTGCAGCAGGCGGAAGTCCTGGAAGACCGTGCCGATCTGGCGGCGCAGCCGGGGCACCTTCCAGCCGGCGAGACGGCTGATCTCCTTGCCTGCGACGTAGACACGCCCTTCGGAGGCGCGGTACTCGCGGAGGATGAGGCGCAGGAAGGTCGACTTGCCGGAGCCGGACTGGCCGACGAGGAAGACGAACTCACCCTTCTCGATGTCGACGGACACCTGTTCAAGGGCTGCGCGGGCCTGGCCCGGGTAGGTCTTGGAGACCTTTTCGAAGCGAATCACTGGACGGAGTCTAGGTGACAGGCCAAGGAGAACTGGTAAGTCGGGCTCTCCGCTGTGTCGGCGTACCGGCCGGGCCAGGTCGAAGGCCCGGCCGAACGGCCGGTCGCGAGCTCAGCCGTTGCCCCCGGCCCGGAAGGCGATCCAGGCGTCGTTCATGCGCTCCACCTGACCCTCGGTGAACATGTTCATGCAGGAGTCCTGGGTGTAGTCCATGAAGTTGTGGATCGGGTCGAGCCCGGGTGCCGCGCAGGTGTCGGCGCCCTCGGGGCAGTCGAACTGCGGGATCGCCTCGCGCGGGGTGTCGGCGACACCGTCACCGCTGGCCGAGCAGGCGCCGGCGAAGGTGTGCTCGAGCATCATCCAGTGGCCCACCTCGTGGGTGAGCGTGTCACCGAGGGCGTACTTGCCGGCGGTGCCTCCGGGCATCGACTCGTCGAGCATCACGACGCCGTCGATGTAGTCGCGACCGTCGTTGTAGCCCTTCGGGAAGTAGGCCCATCCGAGCAGGCCGCCGCCGATGTCGGCGACGTAGACGTTCAGGGTCTCGGAGTCGCCCTGGTGGAGCGCCTGCTTCATGTCGCGCTCGGTCTTGCCGGGGGCCACGTGGGCCCACGCCGGGTTGACGGTCCACGTGGTGTCGGTGAGCGCGAAGCGGAACGGCGAGTCGGCGGCGTCGGGGGCGGTGGTGCCGCCGTAGGAGGCGTTGAGCACGTCGACCTGGTCGTCGATCATCGTCTCGAGCCTGGTCTGCTGCTCTGCGGTCGGCGCGGTCTCGGAGATGACGTGGAAGACGGTGTCGATGGTGACCGAACCGTTCGGCATGCGCGGCGAGTCCTTGATGACGCCGTACTTCTTGGCGTCGGACTTGGCGTAGAGGGCGGGCTCCTTGACGGTGGCGCCCTCCTTGACCCTGGCCTGGTCGGGTCGCTCGTCACACTGCTGGACACCGGGTGAGGAGGCGACGGCGGTGCTGGTCGCGACGGCCCCACCGCCGATCAGTGCGGAACTCGCTGCCACCGCAGCAATTGCCAGGAACGTACTCTTCGCCCGCATCTTTTCCTCCAGATCGAATGGTGACGGACTGAACGTACATCGCGGCTCCGCTCGCTGACCACACCTTCGGGTCACGAGAATCGGGTCCGGATAACGTGACCCCATGCGAACCGTGCCGAGACCCGTCGTGGCCGTGGTGGCGGCGCTCCTCCTGGGCGGCGGACTGGCTGCGTGCAGCGGCTCCGACGACGAACCCGAGGCCGACCCGACCGTGTCGGCCACTCCCCTGTCAGCGTACGACGCCACCGGCGTGGCGATCGCCCGTGCCGACTTCTGCGACCGCATCCCCGACGCCGCCGTCGAGGCCGCGATCGGCAAGGTCGACGACACCACGCACTACGGCAACGGGGACACGGCGACCATCACCGGTGACGTCGAGGACGTCGCCCACGAGTTCAACTGCACCTTCCGTGGCACCTCCGGCGCGCAGGCCAGGGTCTGGGTGTTCGTGCCGACGGTCACGAAGGCCCGGGCGAAGGCACTGGTCGCCGACGCTCGGAGCGCCCGCGGCTGCCGCGGCGTCGACGGGCAGGGCTTCGGCACCCCGTCGACCGGCGTCCTGTGCCGCACCAAGGCCGGCACGGAGGCGTCGTACCGCGGGCTCTTCGTGGACGCCTGGCTGGCCTGCTCGGTCAGCGACCCCGACCGCAAGACGCCAGCCGGGCCGGCCCTCGAGAAGGCCGGCAACTGGTGCGTGCAGGCCGCCTCGGCGGCGGCCAGCGAGTAATCAGTGGCCCGGCCGCCGCGGTGCTGACCGGGACTCTCGTACGACGAGCGCGTCCGGGCGTGTGGAACAGCGTCCCCGACTGATCACGAGGCCGGGAACAGCCCGAGGGCCACGAGAAGGGCGGGCAGGGCGACCAGGAGCCCACCCAACAGGATCGGCGCTCCGATGGCGCCCAGCGCCAACTCCTTGTTCCCGAGTCCGGCCCGGCGGGCATAGGACACCGCGAGGACGCCGAACCCGACGGCCGCGAGGGCGAAGAGAGCCACGTACGCGACAGCGGCACCGTCGATCCGGTCGGCATCGCCGGCCTGGCCGGTCAGCATGAGCACCGCCTGCACGAGACTGCCGAGCACGTAGATGCCAGTTGTGGCGAACGCCGCCCACAGCAGCGTGCCGACGACCCCGGGACCCGGGAACCGTGGCCGACGAGCCACCGCCAGCAGCGCCAGCACGGATCCCCCGACCTTGATCACCGTGACCAACCAGTTCGCCACGGAGAACCCCGAGGCGTAGTCGGCGTACTCCCCGTCGGCGAAGTGGTCGGTGGCCTCGATCCAGACGCTCACCGCGGCGAATCCGACGCACCACAGGGCCATCAGCACCCCGACCGCGGTGACGAGTCCTGTGGGAGGTGGGTACGCCGGCCGACGGTCAGCGCGCGTCGACACTGAAGTTGCCCTCGGTGACCGGGAAGAACGGTGCGGTGCTGGTGCAGGGCGTGACGTCGTGGAAGCCCGTCACCAGCCAGCTCCAGCCGAGGTGGTCACGACGTCCGTGGTCGGAGACCGTGAGCCCCACGCGGCGCCCGAGCTCCTCCCCGGGAATTCCGGCCGCACCGCCCTTGGTGATGATGCCGGTGACCACGGCGACACCGGCGCCGACCATCAGGCAGTCGACGGTGCCGCTGAAGTCGGCGAGCACGGTTCCGTCGGGGCGCACGTGCGTCACGTCGAACGAGCCTGTGGCGGTCCAGGCGGCATCGGACGGCGCGGAGGCCCGCACACGGAAGGACACGATGTCACTCTCGTAACGCGGCAGCTCCAGGGTTCCGCCGCCCGTTCCACTCACCGCGAACGTCCCGGTCCCGGGCCCACGGTCGGCGTGGCCGGCGGACGCGCCGGCATCCAGGACCGGTGCGGCACCCAGGCACAGGCAGAGCGCCGCTCCCCAGATCTTGAGTCTCTTGCGCATCGGATCTCCTCGGATCGTGTGGACAGGATTCGAGTGTTCCCGCCGCGGCCCCGGTTCGTCGTCAGCCTGCAGGCTGATCACCGTCGTCCTCGAGGCGGAACCCGTGACGGCCCTACGATGGGGCGGTGAACTGGCAACGGGGTCCGGCCTGGACGGTGGATGCCCTGTTCGCCACGGTTCTCGGGTTGCTCCTGCTCCCGCTTTCCGCCTCGGCGGTGTGGGAGAGCTCGTGGTCGACCCCCGGCCGCGTCGCTGTGACAGCGGTTCTCGTGGTGGCCCACCTGGCCGTCGTCGTACGGCGAACCGCGCCGCTCGTCTCCTACGCCGTCGTCTGTGCGGTGATGGTCGTCCTGGTCGCGCTGCCCGAGATGAGCGGCGGCCCGGACGGCGTCTCGTTCCACCCGATCCTTCTGCCGAGCACGCTGGTGTTCCCGGTCCTGCTCCACACGGTGGCGGCGTGGTGCTCTCGCCGGGAGTCATTGCTGGCGCTGGCCGCAGCCTGTGTCGGAGCCACCGCCGTGACCGTCCGGTTGTGGGGGGCGGACTACCTGACTGTCTCCCAGCCCGGGCTTGCCGGTGGCGAGGACCCGGTCCGGAGCTGGCCGCTGTTCCTCGTTGTCGGAACGGTCACCGCGATCGCCGTGCCCTGGGGACTCGGTCGTCACCGGCGACGAGCCCGTATCGAGAGTGCCCGGGCGGCGGCGGCCGAGGAGCGGATCCGGATCGCCCGCGAGCTGCACGACGTGGTCGCCCACTCGTTGTCGGTCATGGTCACCCAGGCGGAAGGCGGTCGGATGATGGCGGCCCGGGACCCTGCTGTCGGCGTACGCGTGCTGGAGACCGTGGCCCGGACCGGGCAGGAGGCGATACGGGACATGCGGGACCTTCTCGACGCTCTGAACGATCCCGGCGGGTCCGCCTCGCAGCCGGGGCTGCGCGCGCTCCCCGAGCTGATCGGCCGGGTCCGGGCCTCCGGGCTCGCGGTGAGCTACCAGGAGGACGGCACGACGGGCTCCTTGGGGAGCGCCGGCGAGCTGGCCGCCTACCGGGTCGTGCAGGAGGCCCTCACCAACGTGCTCAAGCACGCCGGCACCGATGGCGAGGTCGAGGTGGCGCTCAGCTGGCGACCCGACCACCTCGCGATCGCGGTGGAGAACCACGCTGCGCAGCCCCCGACGACGGCCACCCTCGGCGGCCGCGGGCTGGTCGGGATGCGCGACCGGTTGGCCGGGCTCGACGGCTCCCTCCACGCTGGTCGCGCAGACGACGGGTTCAGGGTCGCCGCGACGATCCCGACCCTCGCATCCAGCGGCGTGGAGGACAGCCGATGACCATCCGGGTGGTGGTGGCCGAGGACCAGGAGCTGGTCCGCGCCGGACTCGTCATGATCGTGGAGTCGCAGGAGGACCTCGCTGTCGTCGGGGAGGCCGCGGACGGGCAACAGGCGGTCGACGTGGTGGCGAGTGCCAGGCCCGACGTGGTGCTGATGGACGTCAGGATGCCGGTGATGGACGGGATCGCCGCAACGACGCAGATCGTGGGGCGCACACCGGAATCCCGGGTCATCGTCCTGACCACCTTCGACCGCGACGAGAACGCGTTCGCGGCGCTGCGGGCGGGAGCCAGCGGCTTCCTGCTGAAGAGCACTCGGGCCGAGGTGGTGGTGGACGCGATCCGGACGGTGCATCGGGGTGACGCGGTGATCGCCCCGACCACCACGCGCCGGCTTCTCGACCAGGTGGCGGGCACCCTGCCGGGCCCCGCCCGGGAACCACCGGGGTTCGCCCGGCTGACCGGCCGTGAGCGCGAGGTGATGATGCAGGTGGCCACGGGCGCTTCGAACGCCGAGATCGCGGTACGCCTCTTCCTGTCCGAGGCCACCGTCAAGACGCACGTGGGACGCCTGCTCGCGAAGCTCAGCCTTCGTGACCGGGTCCAGGTCGTCGTCCTCGCCTACGAGAGCGGACTGGTCCGCCCCGACCGTCGCCGCTAGCTCGCGTGGTCGGCGCCACGACGCCAGCGGATGCCGGCCTCGAGGAACCCGTCGAGGTCACCGTCGAAGACTGCCTGCGGGTTGCCCGACTCGTAGGTCGTGCGCAGGTCCTTGACCACCTGGTAGGGGTTGAGCACGTAGTTGCGCATCTGGTCACCCCAGGAGGCCTGCACGTCGCCCTTGAGCTCGTCGAGGTGAGCCTTCTCCTCTGCCTTCTTGCGGGCCAGCAGCTTGGCCTTGAGCACCACCATGGCGCTGGCCTTGTTCTGCAGCTGGGACTTCTCGTTCTGGCAGGAGACGACCGTGCCGGTCGGGATGTGGGTCAGGCGTACGGCGGAGTCGGTGGTGTTCACCGACTGGCCACCCGGGCCACCCGAGCGGTAGACGTCGACGCGGATGTCCTCGTCGGGGACGTCGATCTCGTCGGTCTGCTCGAGCACGGGCACGACCTCGACCGCGGCGAAGCTGGTCTGTCGGCGGCCCTGGTTGTCGAACGGGCTGATCCGCACCAGGCGGTGCGTGCCGGCCTCGACGCTGAGCGTGCCGTAGGCGTAGGGCGCGTGCACGGCAAACGTGGCGGACTTGAGCCCGGCCTCCTCGGCGTAGGAGGTGTCGAAGACCTCGACGGGGTAGTTGTGCTGCTCGGCCCAGCGGACGTACATGCGCATGAGCTTCTCGGCGAAGTCCGCGGCGTCCACGCCGCCGGCGCCGGAACGGATCGTGATCAGGGCCTCGCGGGCGTCGTACTCGTCGGAGAGCAGGGTGCGCACCTCGAGCATCTCGACCGACTTCTTGATGCGGTCGAGCTCACGCTCGGAGTCGGCCAGGGTGTCGGCGTCACCTTCGTCCTGCGCCATCTCGACCATCAGCCCGAGGTCTTCGATGCGGCCGTGCAGCGAGGTGAAGCGCTCCATCTCGCCGTTGAGGGTCGAGAGGCGGCCGGTCACGCGCTGGGCGTTCTCCTGGTTGTCCCAGAGGTCGGGTGCGGCGACCTGCTCGCCGAGGTCGGCGATCTCCTCGCGCATCCCCTCGAGGTTGAGCACCTGCTCGATGGTGTGCATCGTCGCCTGGAGCTGCTTGATCTCTGCTTCAAAGTCTCTGCCTGCCACAAGGAGCAAGGTTACGGCACCCCTGAGAACCACCCGAGCCACGGGAGCCCTTCCGGCAATCCGTGAATGAAACCGGTGAACTTACGGCAGGTGCACCCGAAAAAACAAGACTGCCCTGCGGCGCCATATTCGCCTACGGTTCCGCAGGGGATGGCATTCGGGGGCCGACACCAACGCAAGGGAACTTCATGAGAATCAGCAAGACACGTGTTCTGGCCGCCGGCGCCGCCGCGGTCCTGGCCTCATCACTGGGAGTGGCCGCCGCAACGGCCGGCTCGGACGAGACGCCACCCAGCTTCCAGGAGTTCTCCGCCTCGACGTTCCGCGACACGGACGGCACCTGGATCGTGAACGGCGACGAGCCGGTCCAGAGCAAGGGCGGGCTGCGGCAGTTCTACGACGGCATGGTCTCTGCGCCCAAGAAGGTCTCCGAAGAGGGCCTGATCATCAACACGGTCAACGGCAAGGACGACCGGTGGTCGCAGGCCGCCGTCGGCAACCTCACCTACTGCGTGAGCACGAAGTTCGGCGCCGACTACTCGCGCGTCGTCTCTGCGATGGACAGCGGCGCGGGCCAGTGGGAGGCCGCCTCGTCGGCAGTCGACTTCATCCACGTCTCCGGCGCGGACAGCAGCTGCAACACCCGCAACAGGACCGTCGTCTTCTCCGTGGAGCCGACCAAGACCACGCAGTACATCGCCCGGGCGTTCTTCCCGAGCACCAGCTCCAAGAACATCCTCGTGAATGCCAAGTCGCTCTACAACTCGGGATCGTGGACGCCGTCCAACATCCTGGCCCACGAGCTCGGCCACACGCTGGGCTTCCGGCACGAGCACACGCGCCCCGAGTCCGGCACCTGCTTCGAGGACAACAACTGGCGTCCGCTGACGCCGTACGACTCGGCCTCGATCATGCACTACCCGCAGTGCAACGGAAGCTCGGACGACCTGAGCATGACCAGCACTGACCGCGCCGGCATCCAGGCGGTCTACGGGAACTGACCCGACTGCCTGACGGCGAGGGCTCGGCCGCGCACTGCGGCCGGGCCCTCGCTCGCGGTCAGGACCGGCCGAACACCTGCGCGACGTACCAGCGGCCGCCGGCCTTGCTGGCCGCGACACCGGTCAATCGGTAGGAGCGGGTGAGGATGTTGCGCCGGTGGCCGGCCGAGTGCATCCAGCCCCAGACCGCCGACCGTCCGTCCGGGAAGCCCGCGGCCACGTTCTCCGCGACCGACCTCATCCCGCAGCGGCGCAGCACGACGCCGAGGTCCTGGTGGAACATCTGGCGACGGTTCGCCATCCGCTCCGCCTGGAGCTCGGCATGGCGTTGCAGGCACGCCTGCTGCCGCAGCTGGGTGCGTTCGTGCGCAGCGCGGCGCTGGTTGGTCACCACGACCACGTCCTGGGCGTAGTCCCTGGCGGCGACCGACCTGCTCGTCGCGCGGGCCTCCGCTGCCTGCGACGCCGATCCGACGCCGCCCATCAACAATCCGAACAACAAGGACACGAGGGTCCCGAGTGCAACAGTGCGCATTGGAAGTCTCCCAACATTCCGGTGCGGTCCCCCACCGCGAGTGAGATTAGGGGCGATGCACGCAGGCGCGCCGGGGAACGCCGGAAACCACCCGATCGGTTGGTCCCCCATGGCCCACATGGGTCACTCATGAACCACCCGTCCGTCAGGTTGTCCTGCGTCACTCCTGTACGTCGACCACCGCCGAGCCCCGCGACCCGACCCTGGTCTCGCTCAACGAACCGACCGTGATCGGCAGGTCGAGCCCCGCACTCACGTTCACCACCACCGCGTTGTCGCGCACGTGCACGACATAGGTGAGCGCCGGATAGTCGCCGTACGCACCGATCTCGCGGAGGTAGGCGCCCACGGCTTCGTGGGCGGCCCGGGTGTCCAGCGGAGCGCGCTCGCCCTTGAGCCCGCCGTCGTAGACCGCGGTGCCGCGGATCTCGTCGGCCCCGGCCAGCGCCGCACCGTCGGCGACGTTGTCGAGGCCCTGGCGCTGGAGGTAGGCGGCCGACGCGTCGACGACCAGGCCGACCGCGAGGATCAGGACGACGGCGAACCCGACGATCAGCACGGTGACCTGGCCGCCGTCGTCGCGGCGCTTCACCTGCGCTCCTCGGTGTATCTGCCGAACGGCACCCGATGCACGGACTCGACCCGGAAGCTGGGGGCTCCCCCGCCGAGCGCGGACGGGGCCAGCGGAAGCCGGACCTGGGTGCGCACGACGACCGTGATCACCGAACCCGGGACCAGGCAGTGTCCGGGCCCGAGTGAGCAGGTGATATCCACGTCGAGGCCCTGGCCGGCCAGGCCCTGGTCCTCCAGGGCGAGCTGCGCGGCGGCCCGCGCCTGGCGCCGCCCCTCGGCCTCGGAGTCGGCGAGCGAGTAGGCCCGCCCTGCGGCCCGGCTCGCCGCGGTGACGCCGAAGGCTCCGCGCTGGACGTCGAAGACCGAGATCAGGATGTAGACCAGCGGCACCAGCAGGAGGATCGCCAGCCAGGTCACCTCGATGAGGGCGCTCCCCTCCTCGTCCCGCTTCACTGGTCCTCCTCGGTGGCGTGCCCGTGCACGACCAGCTCGACGGACGGACCCCACAGGCCGAGCGCCGGGACCTCGGCACGCACCGTCACCTCGACCATCTCGGTCCCGTCAGTGCGGGTCTGCTTCGCGGTGACGTCGCGGGCGAAGTCGCCGGCGATGATGTCGCGGATCTGCCGGCGGGTGTAGTCGGCGCCGTCGGCAGGGCTCCGGTCGGCCGTTGCGCCGTGGCGGGCCCCTTCGGAGGCCGCGGCCGTCAGCGTGTTGCGCACGTGCAGGACCAGGGCCACCTGGAGGATCCCGAGCACCAGGGGGATCAGGATGACCAGGACGAGCACGAAGTCGACGACCGCCGACCCGCGCTCGTCTCGTGGTCGCTGCACTTCCGTCAGCCGTTCACCGAGTTCAGTGCCTCGATCAGCATCGACCGAAGCCGTGGGCCGGCCACCAACGTCAGCGCCGCGACGATGCCTGCGGTCATCACCGTGATCATCACCCACCCCGGGACGTCCCCACGTTCGTCACGCATCCGGGTGCTGACTCCGACGTACAGCCGGAGAAACAGCGTGTTCACCATGTCCATCCCGAGACTTCCTTCCTTAGGGCGCGACCAGTCGAAGGCCGATGAGGCCTGGCCAGAACGCGAACACCACGGTCACCGGCAGCACGAGAAAAACCACGGGGACCATCATCATGACTTCCTTGCGAGCGCCGGTCTCGATCAGCTCGCGGCGCCCTGCTTCGCGTACGTCGGACGCCTGCGCATGCAGGACGTCGGCAAGCGGGGTGCCGCGTTCGACGGCCACGGCAATGCCTTCCGCGAACCGGCTGACCAGGGGCAGCCCGGTGCGGGCCGCGAGTCCGTCGAAGGCACGGCCGACCGGTGTTCCGGTGCGGATCTCGGCCAGCACCTTCGACAGGTCACTGGTCAGGGCTCCGTTGGTGCGGCGTACGACCCGGTCGAGGGCGGAGACCGGGCTCTCCCCCGCCGCCACGGCCAGGGCCAGCAGCTCGGCGACCACCGGGAACTCCAGAAGGATGAGCTGCTCGCGCTTCCTGGCCAGGGAGCTCAGGTGGTTGTCGCACAGGATGACGCCGCACGCGAAGGCGACCAGCGTGAGCACGACGAGCGAGACGGTGTTCCCCGGCGAGCGCCAGGCCTGCAGGAAGGACACCGCCGCGGCCGCACCGAAAGCGGCGAGGCCCCACATCACCTGGTCGATACGGAACTCGTGCACGGTCTTGTCGATGTCGGCACGCTCGAGTCGGCGGCGCACCGACGTGCTGCCACCGAGCACCTTCTCGACGGCATCGGCGGCGCTGCGCAGCGCGGGCCCGAAGACACCCCGGACCACTCCGGTCTGGTCATTGACCGGGCGCACGGGCCCCGACTGGGGCAGGTCGCGGATGTAGGGAAGGACGCGCACGGAGAGGTCGGCACGACGCAGCCGCATCAGACGCGAGACGACGAGCAGCAGCCCGGCGGCGGCGACGCCCCCGAGCACGGCACCCCACACGACGAGGTCGGTCATGCCAGGATCCTCCGGTCGACGGGCAGCCTGCCGATCCGCATCATCAACTGGTAGGCGACCAGGCAGCAGACCGCGCCACCGGCGAGGACCAGGACACCGCCGGGCGAGGCGTAGCGGTGGATGACCTCCGGCTGGAAGCACATGAGGAACAGCACGAGCCACGGAGCTGCCACTGCCAGACGCGCGCCGTTGACCGTCCAGGCCTGGCGTGCCTCGAGCTCGGAGCGGGTGTGGGCGTCGTCGCGGAGGTAGCCAGACAGGTTGCGCAGCAGGCGACCGAGCTCGCCGCCGCCGACCTCACGGGCGATGCGGAGGCCTTCCACGACACGATCGCCGACCGGGTCGGCGAGCAGGTCCTTGAGCCGGTCGAGCGACTCCCCGAACCGGCCGCTGACCTGGTAGTCGAGGGCGAACTGCGCGAACGCCGGCCGGAGCGGCTCCGGTCCGCGGATGGCCAGCCCGGCCAACGCCTCGGGAAGTGACATGCCGGCACGCACCGCCGAGGCCAGGTGGTCGACCGCCTCGGGCCAGACCTCCGCGAACTCACGCTGCCGCTTCTTGGCGCGGCCTGCGACCACCGCGATCGGCAGGTAGCCGGCCATCAGTCCGAAGACGACCGCCACCGGGAACGTGTTGGAGAGCACCTGCATCACCAGCAGGGCCAGCCCTCCGAGCACGACGCAGAGGCCGATGAGGCTTCGGCTGGAGACCGTGTGCATCCCCGCGCGCGACAGGAGCACCTCGAGGCGACCCGGCCCGGCGTCGCCGTCACGGACCGCGCGGGGCAGGAAGAAGGCCGACCAGACGAGGGCGAGGCCCAGTCCGATCCCGAGACCGACCAGAGCGCCCATCAGCCGGCCTTCACCAGCGGGTGGATGTCGATGCCCAGTCGCTCGAAGAGTTCGAGACGCGGCGGCATCCCGCCTTGTGCCCGCAACGCATCACCCTCGCGGGCGAAGATCGTCTCGGTCTCGATGATGTCGTTCTCGACCCGTCCGGGCACGGACACGATCTCGTTGACGCGTCGTACGCCGGAGGCATCCATGCCGAGGTGCACGACCAGGTCGACACTCGAGGCCACCGTGGGCACGACGAAGCGGGCCGAGATGTTCTCTCCCGCGAGCAGCGGCAGTGTGCACATCTTGACCAACGCCTCGCGGGCACTGTTGGCGTGGATCGTGCACATGCCGGGCAGCCCTGCGTTCAGCGCCAGCAACAGATCGAGGCACTCCTCGGCCCGCACCTCACCGACGATCACCCGACTCGGGCGCATACGCAGGCTCTCCTTGACGAGGTCGCGCAACCGGATCTCGCCGGTGCCCTCGAGCCCGGACTGGCGGGTCTGCATCGGCACCCAGTCAGGGTGGTGGAAGCGCAGCTCGTAGACCTCCTCGACGGAGATCACCCGCTCACTCCCGGGGATGGCCGAGGCGAGGCAGTTCAGCATCGTGGTCTTGCCGGCCTGGGTGCCGCCGGCGACCAGGACGTTGAGCCCGGCCTTCACGCTCGCGTCGAGGAACTGCGCAGCCTGGGTGGGCATGGACCCGAGCTCGACGAGGTCGGGAAGCCGGCTCGCGCGCAGGGTGAACTTGCGGATGTTGACCGCAGTGAATAGAACCACTGCACGCTGACCTGCGAGAACGCCTTGCTGGCCGCTAGAGCCCTGACCGGGCCGCCGCGCGATCGCGCGCGGCCGCTCAATACGCCACGAGCCCTCGCGACGCCTGCAACCTACCGCGTCGTTTCCCCCATAATGATGCGGTCGTCCTAGCCTGGAACGAAAGCGTTCCGTGTTCGTCGATGGTCTCGACCAAGGGGTGTGAATCTCGGGCCGCTTCGACCTCGGCGATGAGTTTCTGCGCCTGAACCGACATGTGATGATCGTCCGCAAGCATGCGGTCGGCTGCCAGCAAGTGGGCCCGGCTGCGGCAAGGCCGCACAAGCTTCGCCTCATTCGGGCATAGTTGGTGCATGCCTGGAGGACAGAAGTACATCGCCGCGAGCGGCACCGAGATGCTCAACACGCTCGAGAAGCTGCACAACGACATCGAAGACCTCAAGGCGAACCTCGAGTCTGGCGAGGCAGACCCCAAGGCCGCCGCCAAACGGGCGCTCCAAGGTCTCCAAGAGTTGATCTCCGTTATCGATCCGCTCGCCAAGGCATACAAGAAGGTCCACGGCTGACTCGGCCGTTGCAGACCGGCCCGCCGCGCAACGGAGCGCACGAGGCGCTAACGGCATTCCGGCTCTAGATCGGGAATTCACTACCGCCGATGCCTACGCCTCTCGGAGCGGACGCGCATCCTGCTTCGTTGCCCGGCCACACCACTCCACGTCGGGGCGCTCGACACGGCCGCGGCAGCCGGCGGGCCGAAATGGCGGCGAAGCACCGCGTCCCACGGGAATCGGCGCCGGAGTGGAGCCTGCGCTGGTGCTCGGCTCCGCGGAAGGCAAGCACCGATTGTCGCGACTCCATGCGGAGTGCGCCGATATCATGGCAGGCTAGGGCGGTGGCCTACATTCACAGTTTCACGATCGACGGCTTGGCGGGACGAAGAAAGCCGATCAGTTACACATTGGACCGCTCACTCAACGTCTTTTGGGGCCTCAACGGCGCCGGCAAGACCTCGATGCTAAAGATTCTTCACGCAGCACTCGGCAACACTTCGGTCGGACTAGCAGAAGTCCCGTTCAAGAGTGCCCAAGTCGTGTTCTGGAGCGAGTCGCATCGGACCCACGTTCGCCGCCGCTACGAGAAGGGAAAGCACGGCGAGATTCTCGTTGACGAGGACGGTGACACCTGGGAACTGATCGAGGGCCAGTTCCAAATGATGAATCCGGACATTATTTCCTGGGAGTCCGATGTTGTCATTCTCAACGAAGATGATCTACTTCGATCGACCGACGAGTCTATCGATCGGAAGACGGTTGAAAATCCGTATCGCCATTCATACTTGCCAATCTCGCGAATGTCCGACGTCTCAGCCACAGCACGGCGGGCACCGTCGGGGCTGCGCAGCACAGTAGTCGACGACTCTTTTTTGGACGAGCAGTTTGCTCGACATGTGAACTTCCGATGGCAGGAATACAACTCCACGGCGCTCACCGAAATCCGTCAGATTCAGCAGCAGGGTCTAGCCCAGATCCTGGCAATACTTTTCGGTGGGGTGAATAGCAACGATTCTCCTCCCGCCGATAATGACGGATCTGGCCCCCTTCTAACCAAGGAGATGGATGGCAGAGAAGCGTACAAGATGGTTTTCCAGTTTCTGCGCCAACAAGGAATCACTTTACCAGTCACTCGTAATGAATTCCTAGACTCCTACAATCGCGACGGGCGACTGCAGAATGTAATTCTCAGCATCGAAGGAACCACGGATCGTGAACAACTCGCACTAAAGCCTCAACGAGAATTTTCCGAGGCAATTGGAAGACTCTATTCCGGAGACAAGATACTCGTTCTTGAACCAGCAAACGTGCACAACCGCGGCCTACGAGTACAGGTCGGAGAAGAGTTCATTCCCATCAAGTCACTCTCGTCCGGCGAAAAGCAACTGCTCCGCCTAATGCTCGAGGTACTCGCAGCAGAGAGCAATACCGTGATGATTGATGAACCCGAGTTGAGCATGCACCCGGACTGGCAACTGGTTCTCGTAGACACGATGCAGAAGATCAACCCACACTGCCAACTTCTATTGGCGACTCACTCGCCTGAAGTCATGACGGATGTCGCAGGAGAAAAGGTTTTTCAATTGTGAATAAGCTCGTCCGAGACGCCCGCGCCTTCGGCAAGCGCGCGATGATGGGCAAGTTCAGGTTGTGGCTTATTGTTGAAGGTCGTTCTCATGATCGCGCTTTCTATGATGAGGTGCTCGAAAAATATCCAGGAATCGATCATTCTGAATATGAAATTCGGTTGGCCGAGGATTTCCAGATCGACGGCAAGCGGGCAGGTGGAAAACACTTTGCACTGAGGCTTTTCGATCTTTGGGAAGAAGAGGGCGCCCTCACGCAGATCGATCAAGATGGCAGTCGATCGGCAATCGTCATGGCCCTAGACCACGACTTGGACTCGTTCGCCGGGACGTTCCGAAACTCAGCAAACGTAATTTACACATCAGGGATGGATATCGAATCTGAGATCCTAAGGAGTACCGATCTCAAACGAGCCGTCCGCTCCACCTATTCACTACCGCTCTCAGCCATTGATTCCGTCATTGCCGAAGCAATGACCTCGTTCAATTCATTGGCCGATCTCTACAGGACGTGGATCACTCTCGGCGCATTAAGCGCATGCTGTGGACATAAGGGCGCGAATCGATTCGCTCAGATCTCAGAACTCCACGAATGCGGCTTCGGTGTAGTTGACGAGACTGCAGAGATGTCGCTCATCCAAAGTGTGATTGACGCGGCCGAATCGGCATATAGCCAGGATTGGATCGAATCACTCGAGGACCAGATCACGGACTTGTTCGATCGAGGCGAGCAATGGAGGCTTGTTAAAGGTCGGTGGCTAACAAAATTCATTGCGTACCAGGTCGCGACCCACGTTAATGAGACCGTTGAACGCCAGATTTCACCAAGCACCTTAACTAAGACCGCGCTCGCCTATCTCGACCCAACCTCTGACTGCTTCCTGCACTATTTCAAGAGATTGGACCGAATCGTTAAGCCTGAAATCGAATCGCCGATTCCAACCGCGGCGGCATGAGATGCCCTGCCCACCAGCGGCCCCGTCGGCGCTAACGAGCCCCGACAAAATCACGCGACGTGTTACCTCTTTCGCCAGTGAGCAAGGCTTGGCGCACAACTTGACCCAACTCGCGGGCACTGCCCGCGTGGATCGTGCACATGGCGGGCAGTCGGCATTAAGAGAGCCAACAGGGGGTCGAGGCACTCCTCGACACGCACCTCACTCAAGATCATCTGTCTCGGTCTCAGGCGGCAGGCTCTCCTTGGCGTGGTCGCGCAGCCGACCCTGAATCGACGCGTCTGCATCGACACTCAGCCGGATGAGGGGATCGGAGGCGAAACAAGCCCGCGACAAGATGATCGCTGCGATGTACCCATGTTCCTTAGGTGCATGGAAGCCCTGCTGTGGCGTGATTGCGGATGTTGACCGCAGTGAAGAAAACCACTGCCTCGTGACCTGGGCTAACGCGCTTCGGCACACCTGGCGGTCATCTCAATAGCCGCTGTCGGCGACCTCGGACGCACCTCGACCTGTCACCAGAATATGCAGCAGCCCCCTCCCCTAATTGCTGGTGGGTCGCTGAAGGCAATCGTTGGCAGTCTCGTTCGAGTGAGGCAGTGCATGGAGCGCGCCACAGCCCCGCGCTCGGCCGGCCGCCGCCGCCATGCAGGAGTGCAGGCTCCGGCAGCATCGTCTACGCTCCGCGAGTGCAGAAGAACGACCGCTCACCGCAGCAGGACTACAACGAGGTCTACTTCAGCCTTCGCGCACCTCGGGTCGCGATTGTCTTCCCGGCCGACACCCCACACTGGGGCTACTTCGCACGCCAAGCGCTGTGGCAGGCAAACCAATTGTGGGGCGGCGCCGGATTCGTCCTGGTTGCCCACCACGACGGCGTCGTGTCCGACACCGTCCTACGAGCTGTCGCCGCGTACGACCCGGACTACGTCGTCTCGCACCGAGTCAGCTGGAACGAACTGCTCACTGCCTACCCTGCCGCACGTGACATGTTCGTCGGTCCCGACGGCGCAGTATCCAACTTTGATCTCGCCAATCTGAACAAGTCAGCAGACGCAGAGGCCGCGATGGACCCTCGGACCCTTTATGCACGCGACCAGGTCGCGCTTGCATGCCAGGTCTACCGGCGCCTTGACGACAGCGACCCAGCGCCACCGCCGGACCCGAAGAAGCTGGTGCGTTGGGATCAGACGTGGCGCAACTCGGACGAGTCCTCCAGCTTCCTCGACGACTCGCGCAACTTGTCCTCCACCGCCGTGTTCGGGAAGGGTGACAGCATGTGCTTGGCGGCGCCGCCCGGTCTTGGCGGCGCATGGGGTGCGTGGACGGCCGCCCTCGTGGGTGCCGTGGCCAAGCCGGACCTTCCTTCAGTAGCCGAACTTGACGGATCTGGCGGCGGTCCCGAGCCGCTGTCGCCGGATGCGGCGGCAGAAATGGCCGGCTGGTTCTACTCCCAGTTGGAGCGCCCTTCACCGGTCGTCCCGCAGCGGCTGCCCGCGCGACTCGTCCACCACCACGCTGGTCTCAAGCTTGGTGTCGACACGACGACGCTGTCTCCGGCCTGGAGCCGCACCACTCCGGGCCTGGTGTCCGTCGGCGACAACTTCGCTCGCCGGCGCATCACAGTCGTCGTCGGTAACACTGCGGACGACTTCGCACTCGCGCTCATCTACCACCGTCTGTATGGCAACACCTTGTGGATTCACGCCGCTTGGTCCCCCATCAACGCTGGAGCCGGTAAGGCCGGCCGCCGGGGAAACGCTGCCTTATCCCTGCTGGGCTACCGCATCCGCCAACTCGGGCGCGCGGTGGTCACTTCCGCGTCCGTAAGCGGCATGGCGCTCGACGCCATCGCAAATCTCATTTCTCGTAACGGGCTCACCGACAACGACGATAGTGACATCGAGGGCTTCGTATCGCTCGCGGAGCAGCCCGGGCAGTCATCACCGACCGGAAGCAGCACCGGCGACGCAGTCTCGAGCGACGACGCGGACGACGATGGCGCGGCCGCAACCAGCGACACCAACTCCGAGACGAACAAAGACGACGACAGAGACGGAGACGGAGACAAATCCGCGACAGTCACAGCGCATGGCAGCGCCGCTACCGCACGCCGCGCCGAGCACATAGCGAAGCTCCTAACCACCCAGTTCCCGGCGCAGTTCCCCCAGAAGGGGATGCTGAATCTCGCAGTGACCGAGGAGTACTCAACCCGGATGACACTGCCGGTGCTCCGTGACGAGAAGGCCGCCACGTTCACGACCACTCCCCCGCCGCTGCGGCCCTCCGACCCGGTGCTCGGGGGTGTCGACATCGCCTGGCACGTCGATCTTCACCTCGCTGGGTCAACCATGCCCCGAGGGCGCGGCCTCGACGGCGAGCAGCTGGCCGCGAACCCCGACGCGAGGTACGAGACCTGGGTCCGGTCGGGCAATCGCAGTGTGAGTTACGAGAGCCGCAAGTACGACTTCGTCGCCGCCGGCGCCAACCTCGAGCAACGCCTCGCCCGACCTCGCCTGCGGTCCTTGACCCTCCAGGAGTGGTGCCGCGGGATGGCTAGCCAGGCCGGATACGACCTCGGCTGGTCCGACGCCGGGCGCCGGGCCCGCCTCCTGGAACGGATGTGGGGTTCCCGGTCGGCGATGACAGCCGACTTCGCAGGGAAGTTCACGGACCTCGCCCGCGCGTTCTCGCCGGCAGGTCGAAGCAGCAAGGAGGCGTACCCGGACGGCACCGGAGTGCTCGTCACCGGCGTCGGCGGACTCCTCACGTTCCCAGCGATCCGTGACGTCCTCGTCCCATCCCCGCACGACGGAAACCGCGAGCCGGTGCCCGCTGTCCGTGACCACGAGGCACGCGTCCTGCTCGACAGCTACATCACCCGGGGCATCATCCGCCGTGGTCTCGTCCTTGGCTGCCGGACTTGCGAGGCTCCCAGCTTCGTAGCCGTCGCCGACCTCGGCCAGCGCAACCGTTGCCCACGATGCGGGTCTGACAACGAACTCACCCTCGAAGCGTGGCGCACGCCCAAGAGCGAGCCGAGCTGGTTCTACGACCTGAACCAAGTCGCCCGCGACTTCCTCCGAGACAACGGCCACGCACCGATATGGCTGGCCCACCACTTGACTAAGACTGCCAGGGACTACACGGACTGCGCCGAGATGAACCTCTACCGGGAGGGAACCCGAACGTCAGTCGCCGAAACCGACCTCATCGCTCTGGTCGACGGCACGTTGCTCACCGCCGAGGTGAAAACCTGCGACTACCTCGGGAGTTCCGCTGCCGAGCGGTCCGCGGCCGCCCACAAACGACTCCAATGGGCCGCCGTGTTGCACGCCGACGAGATCGTCCTCGCTTCTGCCGCGGCGACCTGGCAGCCCGCGAGCATCGAGGCCATGCGCACAAAACTCGCCGCAGCAATCAACGACCGCACGTTCGCGCCCGACCGGACACCGAAGCTCCGCCTCATCAACAACCTCGGCACCAGCGACGCTACACACACCTACTTAGACCTCTAGATAGGCGTAGAAGTCAGCCGGAATCTAGATGCACATGGTTGAGCCAAACGCTCACCTGGCCGAGACCGGGAGGTTCTGCTACACGATCTGGGGTCTGCTGCAGGATCCGGTGACAGGTCTAACCCCAAGTTGCGGCACCGCGAACTGGCATCACAACGGGATCAGCGCTTCGCGCGTAGTCAGGGGTCTGGCCGTCCCAAGAAGAATTCTTGACGATGTTGATCGCTCCGGGCTGTCCTGCTTCCCTAGGGGAATAGGGCATCATGCGGTCAGAATGCGGATGTTGACCGCAGTGAAGAAAACCACTGCGTCCTGACCTGGGCAAACGAACTTCGGCGCACCCGGCGGTTATCTCGGTCGCCGGCTGTCGGGGACCTCGGACTCACGTCATCCTGTCACCAGATTATGCAGCAGACCCCGGTGGCAGGCGGCGATCAGGCAACAAGGATGCGCACTCGCTGTCCGCGATCCTCACAGTCATTCCACCGCGAGCGAGCAGCGGGCGCCGAGGTCCGGGCACGAAGGTCGCAACCCGGTGGCCGCGAGCAGTCTTGAGGCGAGCGGGTGGCTCGGAATCGATGCCGTCGTTAACGTGGGGGCCCATGGAGCTGTACGACGTGATGCGCACAACCGCGGCTGTGCGTGACTTCACCGACGACCCGCTGTCCGACGCCGTGCTCCACACGATCCTCGACAACGCCCGCTTTGCCCCGAGCGGCGGCAACCGCCAAGGCACCCAGATCGTGGTGGTCCGCGACCAGGTGACGCGCGAGCGGCTGGTCGAGATCACCGGACCGGGCGCACGGCGGTACCACGCGCAGCGGGCCGCGGGCGAGGCGCCATGGAGCGCCTACACACCCAGCGCGATCACCGACGAGCAGGTGGCGAAGACCCGCGTCCCCACATCGGTCACCGACCCGATCCGCACGGCACCGGTGATTCTCGTCGTCTGCGTCGACCTGCGCGTCGTCGCGGCACTCGACCAGAACCTCGATCGGGTTGGCATCGTGGGCGGCGCGTCGGTCTACCCACTGGTGTGGAACCTCCTCTTGGCCGCACGCAACGAGGGGTTCGGTGGCACGATCACCACCATGGCCGTCGCCGAGGAGCCGGCGCTGAAGCGGCTGCTCGGCGTCCCGGACGCGTACGCCGTCGCGGCCGTCGTACCCCTGGGAAAGCCGGTCAAGCAGCTCACGCGCCTCACCAGGGTCGGGATGGACCAATTGACCCACCTCGAGCACTGGGACGGTGGCCCGCTCCGCCCGTAGTCTGGAGCCCATGACGGAGATCGACCTCGCGGCCATCGATGCCGAACGCGAGCGTATTCGGGCGACGTACCTGCAGCCGGAGCCGAGCCGGCCGGCGTCCAGCGCCCGGGGGCTCCACCATTTCGCCCTGGTAGCCCGCGACGTTGAGGAAACCGTCCGGTTCTACCAGGAGCTGCTGGAGTTCCCGTTGACCGAGATCTTCGAGAACCGCGACTACCAGGGCTCGAACCACTTCTTCTTCGACATCGGCCACGGCAACCTACTTGCGTTCTTCGACTTCCCCGGGTTGGAAGTCGGCCCATATGACGAGGTGCTCGGCGGACTCCACCACATCGCGATCTCCGTGGAACCGTTGAGGTGGAACCACCTCAAGCAGAAACTCGACGACGCCGGGGTGGAGTACCTGAGCGAGAGCGGCACTTCGATCTACTTCCGAGACCCGAACGGCGCGCGGCTCGAACTCATCGCCGATCCGCTCGGAGAGATGTACGGCACCAAGGTGCTGTGAAGCGCGAGCACGTCGTCTGACCCACGGCCAGGAGTGAAGACCGCAGAGGTATCTTGTGCCCGATTGATCGCTCCCCCGCGCCGTGCGGCTTAGGTGAATAGGAGACGCCTGCACCTCCCGGGCTGTTCTCGCCCGCCAAGGTTGCAAAGGGGGTGTGCACGGTCACTCGCCAAAGTTGGCCGCGCCAGCGTCACGCGCTGCGCTTGGTCGGCACCAGATCGTGCAGCAGTCCCTTGCGGTCTCGTGAAGTGAAGCGCTGCCTCCGCCAACCTCGGAGCCGTTCTCGTTGCAGCGTCAACTCGTCCGGACGCGACTTGCCATCGGGCGCGAGTTCTTCGTCCCCGGATGAATAACTCGGTACTGGAATCTTTTCGAGGGGCGGACGGCGATTACTACCTTGCCTGTTCGGTCCACGCGCTCAGACTTTACGACGCGCCACACGCCAGCGCCGTTCGCCGCCCGGCGCTGGAGACGGATCGATGTTCCCTTTGGAAAACGGTGCCACGCGTCATCGCCAGCAGAAAAGAAGCGCGGCTTCGCAGTGAACCTCCGTAGCTGGCCAGTGCGCTGGACGTCGAGCGTGGACCTCGTTGCTTGGCGGATGTCGAGCCGGCCGCTACTGGTGTCGATGAAGTCGCCGCTGTTGTAGTCGTAGTCGTAGTACGAGACTTGCGACCGACCTAGCCTCATGACGCCAACGCCCTCATACGGGCAGTAGAAGTACCTCCCAGCGAGGACGGTCGGGTTCCCACTGACTGGGTAGAGGCTGACGGAGCCGAGGTAGGCGTTGCCATTCCAGATGTCGACCTCGGCGTCGACGTCATCAATGTAGGAGGTGTCCGCGTTCGTACGCGCCGTGACGCTGACGTAGCGGCAAGAACCGCTGTTGATGGCGAGGCCTGGCGACTTCAGGGCGTAGACGTCAAAGGGGCCGTCGTCGGCGGCCGCTGCGGGCGAACTGGGCGACACGGCGACCGCGCCCCCGAGGGTAAGTGCGATGACGATTGTTGCGGCTAGAGAGCGAAGGCGCATGAACTGTCCCCATGTTGCGGCCCGCTACACGGTGAGCGGGCTCATTGGAGGACCGTATGGCGATGTCACGGCCGCTGTCTGTCGAATGCTCAAAGCATCTCGCGGAAGGCAGCGTTGGGGTTCACCCAGGGGTCCGCAGCAGGATCCGGCGACAGGTCACCCCCAGTTTGCGGCACGAGGACCTGGCATCTCACCGGGATCAGCGCTTCACGCATCGTCTCTGGTCCGCCGTCCCAAGAGGAACTCTCGAAGTGGGTCTGCTGCAGGTTCAGGTGACAGGTCTAAACCCCAAGTTGCGGCACCAGGACTGGCATCACAACGGGATCAGCGCTTCGCGCGTAGTCAGTGGTCTGGCCGTCCCAAGAAGAATTCTCGACGAAGTTGATCGCTCCCGACTGTCCAGCTTCCCTAGGTGCATAGGGGCCTGCCGCGGTCTGAATGCGGATGTTGACCGCAGTGAAGAAAACCACTGCTCCCTGACCTGGGCAATCGAACTTCGGCACACCCGGCGGTCATCTCGATCGCCCGCTCCTCCAGCCCTCCTTTGAGTACGCTCCTACTTTGGTCGACGCGCCGACTAACCTCGTGACGAAACGGGGCTGCCCGCGCTGAGATTCGCCTTTGGACCACCCGTACTCAATTGTGCCCAAACTACACGAGCGAAATCCGCGTGACCGAACCATTTCCCGGTACGGAATCCCCGGCAAGTTCTGCGATGATGTTGCCGTGGGTGACAAGCACAACCGGGCCCGGCGTCCCGCGTAACTCGGCAGCGACAGCCAGCCAGCGTTGGCGTAAGTCACTCACCGACTCACCTCCCGGGAGCCGCTGATGGTCGGCCAAGGAAAGTGATGCCTGTCTGGCAGCGTCAGCATTCCGCCCCTGCCAGATCCCGTAGTGACGTTCCCGCAGGCGTGGGTCTGACAGCGGCTCGAGTCCCAGCGCGCCCCCGATAATCTCGGCCGACTGCCACGCGCGCACGAGGTCGGACGTGAGCAGCTTCCTCGGTCCGTGGCCGAGCAGCCGAGCAGCCACCCCGGCAGCTTGGCGGCGACCAAGGTCGGTGAGCTTCGGAGACGCAGTCTGTCCCTGGATACGGCCGGCTACATTCCAAGTCGACTGTCCATGCCGGACCACAAGCAACTCGGTCATGGCGCCGTCCGGCCGATCCCTTCTCGCAGCTTAACTCCGCTGATCAGCATGCCCGTGGCCAGCGCGGCCCCTACACCTTCACCGGATCGCAGTCGCAGATCCAGCAAGGGTTCGAGCCCGAGGTGTACCAACACCGAGGCATGGGCCCGCTCCCGGCTGCGCTGACCGGCAACCAGGTATGCCGCTGCGCCCGGCTCGATCCGGACCGCAACCAGTGCGGCGACACTCGTGGCTAGACCGTCGAGAACGATGACGGCACCGACCGATGCCGCTCCCAGCACGGCGCCCGCCAGGACGCAGAACTCCGGCCCACCCAGGAAGGCGAGTGCTTCTTGAGGCAGAAGCTGGCCAGGGCCTCGGGCTGCCGTCACTCTAGCCAGGGCGGCCTCCACGACCTCGACCTTGCGCTGCAGCATGGCGGAATCAGCCCCCGCTCCGAGCCCCACGACCTCGGCCGCGGGCAGCCCTAGTAGCGTCGCAGTCAACGCGGCCGCCACCGTGGTGTTGCCTATGCCGACCTCCCCCAGAGCGAGGAGCACATGCTTCCGACCGGTGGCCACTCCGATCCTCCGACCCCACTCGATCAGGTCCCGCACGTCTGCCACCGACAAGGCATCGGTCGTGACCAGGTCGCCCGACGCCGTCCCTGCGTCCACCGCGCGAAAGTCCAGGCCGACTGCAGTGGCCGCGGCGGAACCGGCCGACTCCCCGACCGCACTCGCGGCCAGTACGTCATCTGTCAGCGAATCCGAAAAGGCCGAAACCCCATGAGCGGCCACCCGGTGTCGGCCCCCTACCAGCAGCAGCGCTCCGGTCGGGGGGGCGCCTGGACTCCGGCCCGAGGCAGCGGCAACGCGGTCGACGTAGCGGTCTAACAGGCCGAGCGAGCCAGGCGGCGTGAGGAGGACGTCGGCATCGTCACGAGCTTGGACGACAGCATGGATGGGTGGTGCACGCAGGTGCGAGAGCGGCGCCTGCGTCGTCTCGCTCCAACGCTCGGCGACGACCACCTCGCTGACCGGCTGTCGACGTGACCAGCCGGCCCGCTCCAAGCCCGGAGCCGGTGGTCGTTCGTCGGGCCAGCCGAGACACAACCAGCCGAGGGTGACCACACCGTCAGGCACGCCGACGAGATCCTCCAACTGCTGCGGGTCGAACAGGGTGACCCAGCCGACGCCCAGACCCTCAGCCCGCGCGGCCAGCCACAGGTTCTCTATGGCGCACGCACACGACCACAGATCCGCATCCGGGAAGGTCGCCCTGCCGAGGACTCCCCCGGACGGCGTACGTCTGTCGCAGGCGACGACCACCCCCAACGGCGCCTCCCGGATGCCTTCGAGCTGCAAGTCGAGCAGCCGTCGCGCCGCATCTGGCTCCAATTGCCGCGCCTGTCGAAGCCGCTGCTCGTCGGCCATCCGAGCAGCCCGCTCCCGAGCCTCCGGCTCAGAGACGACGATGAACCGCCAGGGCTGACTTTGCCCCACCGATGGGGCCGCGTGGGCGGCAGCGAGAACTCGGTTGAGAGTCTCGGAGTCGACCGGGTCTGGACGATAGCGGCGAATATCCCGGCGGGCGGCAACGAGGTCGTAGAACGCATCCTTGGACGTGCTCGGGAACGCCCAGCCCCTGACCTCGGCGGCACGCTCGGCCGCCGAGGTCCGGTCACCGATGAGAGGGATCGGCCGTTTCCAAATCACGGGGCCTCTTGGTCGTGCCACCGAAATTCGCACAGTGCCATGAAGAGACCGCCTTTCCATTCAAGGGCATCTGGATTGCCTTCGGCGGCGTTTGCGGCGGGTCCGAGGAACTCGTAGTGATCAGGTCGATCTTCGCGTCGTCGCGAGCGGATGTCACCGATCGGCATCTGCCTCTCGATGGCCAACTTCTGCGGTCGCGCGACCGTGTCAGCGAATACTGCCCCGATAGAGCCGCTGGCGACACCGAAGTCGTGGCCAGCAATCGCGGTCGGGCGACTGTGGAAGTGAGCCCAGCCGGCCACGCCCTCGTCTTGTAGCCGCGCTCGCGCGGCGTCGGCGGTTCCATGTCCCTCTCGGAGAGCCAAGAGCTCATGGATGCCGTCGTCGCACTGGGCACCCGCTCGACCCCGAACAGCGAGTTTCCGCGGGTCCTTGAATTCGAGCTGGGCCCACCGATGGTGGCGCATATTCAAGGGCCCCCCACTTGCTCGTCGGCGTGGTCGGTGATGGTGCGATCGGACACTCACCCAGACTCCAATCTTTCCGTCGGTAGATCAACCTACCAGACGGTTGACATCAATCACGAGACTCCATACGCTCCCAATGGCTCCCGCAAAGGCGGGACATCGCCCGCGGGGCCGAGGAGAGAAGGACGCCGATGACATCCGGTTCGCGAACCGAACAGTTGACGTTGATCCAGAAGCTGGCGTCGACCGACACCGCCTCGGTTCAAGCGGCGGGATCGAGACCCAGGCCAATGCGCCGATGGAAGGTCGTATTCGCGGCCGATGAACCCTGGCTCGGAGAGGTCTACGAGACCCGGTCCGGTCGCCGGCGCGAGTCCTTCGATTCGCCCGAAGAATTCGTCCGTTCCGTAATGCGGTTAACCGGCTGGCACTGGCCTCCCGTTCAACGAGAGCCGGATGCCGGGTGCCGGGCGCCCGCCCACCACCCAAGCAAGTCGCGAAGGGACACACCGTGAAGACCAGCCCAACCTACGCATTGTCCGAGGAGCATCAGTCCCTCAAGGAGACGGTGCGCGCCATGTGTGATGCGAAGATCGCGCCGTTCGCTGCCGAGGTGGACGAGTTGGCTCGCTACCCCCACGAGGCGGCGGAGGCCTTACTGGCCTCGGATTTCCATGCTCCACACGTGCCCGAGGTGTACGGGGGCGCGGGAGCAGATCCACTGGCCACTGTGATCGTGATCGAGGAAGTCGCCCGGGCGTGCATGTCGTCCTCCCTGATCCCGGTAGTGAACAAGCTCGGGTCGCTGCCGGTGCAGATCGGCGGCTCCGAGGAGCTGAAGACCAAGTACCTCGGCAAACTGGCCCGCGGCGAGGGCGGCTTCTCCTACTGCCTCTCCGAGCCGGACGCCGGCTCGGACGCCGGTGGCATGAAAACCCGGGCGGTGAGCGAAGACACCAGCGACGGTGCCTTCTACGTCCTCAGCGGGGTAAAGCGGTGGATCACCAACGCCGGCGTCTCCGAGTACTACACAGTCCTCGCGGTGACCGACCCCGACAAGCGCACCAAGGGCATCTCCGCCTTCGTCGTGGAGAAGTCCGACGAGGGTGTCTCGTTCGGTGCCCCGGAGAAGAAGCTCGGCATCAAGGGCTCGCCCACCACCGAGGTCTACTTCGACAACGTGCGCATCCCCGCCGACCGCATCATCGGCGAAGAGGGCCAGGGCTTCGAGATCGCGATGAAGACCCTCGACCACACCCGCATCACGATCGCCGCGCAGGCGGTAGGTGTCGCCCAGGGCGCGCTCGACTACGCGCTCGGGTACGCCAAGGAGCGCCAGCAGTTCGGCAAGTCGATCGCCGACTTCCAGGGCCTCCAGTTCCTGCTGGCCGACATGGGCATGAAGGTCGAGGCCGCACGCCAACTGACCTACGCCGCCGCCGGCCGCTCCGAGCGCGACGACAAGGACCTAACATTCTTCGGTGCCGCCGCCAAGTGCTTCGCCTCCGACGTCGCCATGCAGGTGACCACCGATGCCGTCCAGGTACTCGGCGGCTACGGCTACACCCGCGACTACCCGGTCGAGCGCATGATGCGCGACGCCAAGATCACCCAGATCTACGAAGGCACCAACCAGGTCCAGCGCATCGTGATGGCCCGCCGCCTCCTGTCCGGCGCGAAAGCCGTTGTCTGAGTAAACGCCCGGCAGACCATCGATCTTCGCCCGCTTGCATTCGAAGGCTGTGCTGATCAAAGGGTCGATCGCCTACCGATAAACATGGGACATCAGTCCGAGGTCGGGTCGCTAGGCGCGCCGAGTGACGACGACTTGCTCCGAGTCAGGGCAGAGGGCACTGGATCACAGACTTGCTCCGTTGCTCCGGTGAGGCTTGGGTGGGGGCTGACAGCTCGGCGCCAACTACTCTGCGGCCTCGTGGTCGCCTGGGTGACCGGGAGGTCGTAAAGAGCCACCTCGAGGTATGTGGAAGTAGGCAAGGCATTTGAGTGGCAGACCCCTGGAGCCCGGGCGCCTGCCGACCCGATGCTCATCGAGGCCGGACACGAGCAGCACCCGGATGTTCGGCTTGAAGTGCTCGACATGGTCGGCCTCGCCCCCGATCTCGGCACCTTCGACTTGATCGTCTGCGCCGGCAACGTGATGGTCTTTGTGGATGCTCGGCACAGTCTGCTTACAGACCGGTCAATGATGACCACTCCCGCATCGCCTACGCCTAGATCCACGCCGACGAGAGCATGGAGACCGCCGCGGTGCTCAACCGCAAGGCCATTGGCTGGTTCGCCGAACGCGGCGTCATCGTGAAGCGGGTGCTCAGTGTCAACGGCCACTGCTCGGCATCCCAGCTTTGGCGCGACACCTGCGCCGAACTCGGCATCACGCGAAGAGGATCCGTCCCTACCGCCGCAAACCAACGGCAAGATCGAACCCTTCCACCGCACCCCTGACTGAAGGCCGGACCTCAAGAATCCCACAACACCGAATCAGCAACGCCGAGCCGCTCTGCCTTCACGACCCCCAATACGAACACGAACGGGGCTCCGTGATCGGGAAGGTCCAACCCGTCACGCGATTGGACAACTTGGCCGAGCATGGCCTTTAGAGCGCGCACCGTCCAGCCAGTCATTCGCATTACAGCCCGGAAGTACTGCTCCGGCGATTCCCACTACGCCTACTGACTGCCGTCCCGGTCAAGCCATCGTCTCGAGCCAGGGCACTTCAGCCGCAACCACGAGCATCCAACCCACGCGTGCGTTGACGCAGGCGGTCTTGTCCATCGCCTCCCGCTCGGAGTCTGTCGAGCGCTCCGCCACGTCCGCGCAGCTCCCTGCCGGGACGAGACCGACGCTAAAGAGTCCTTGTCCAGGCTGCCAACCGTCTGTTAGGTTGAACTACCAACGGGAAGATTGGAGCATGATGACCATCAACATTGAGACCGACGTCCTCGCGGGAACACTTCTCGAAGGACCAATGCAGGAGCGTCGCGACCGGCTGGCCGCCCTGCCGATCAAGGAGCCGCGCGACCTCTCTGCCCGGAACCGGGCGGTGGCCCTGTGCGATAGCGGCGCCTTTAACGAGATCATGGCGATGCGCAACGGATATCGCAGTGAGGCCCGGGGCGCGACCACTCCCCTGCCATCCGACGGCGTGGCCATCGGGTGGGGGCTCATCCACGGGCGCCCGACCGCAATTGCGAGCCATGACTTCGCGGTCGCCGGGGGTTCGATCGGCTCCGTCTTTGCCGACAAGGTCGTGCGCCTCCAGCGCTTCGCGATCGACAACGGCATGCCGATCATCTACATCAACGACTCGGGCGGCGCCAGGATCCACGAAGGCATCGAGGCCCTCGACGGGTGCGGCCGGATCTTCGCCCAGAACGTCCGTGCCAAGAAGCGGGTTCCGCAGATCTCGGTGATCATGGGCCCTTGCGCTGGAGCCGCAGCCTATTCGCCGGCCCTTACCGACTGGACGATCATGGTCAGCGGCCAGGGCCGTCTGTTCCTGACCGGACCCGAGGTGGTCAAGGCAGCCACCGGCGAGGACGTCGACCCGGAAGACCTCGGCGGAGCCGGCCTGCACACCCGCGATAGCGGAGTCGCACACCTCGAGGTGGCCGACGAGCGGGAGGCGCTGCGCTCCGTCATCGGCCTCCTCTCCTTCCTCCCGCAGCAGCGTGGCGGCGAGCTTCCCCTCCAGGCACCCCGCGAGCCCGAGCGGAGTGTCCAGGAGCTGGCCGACCTGATTCCGGCGGCGAGCCACGTTGCCTTCGACGTACGCCACGTCCTGTCGTGCATCGTCGATGGAGGGACGACCTTCGAACTCTCCGCCAAGTTCTCGCCCAGCGTGGTCACCGGATTCGCACGACTCAATGGCGTCCCGATCGGGATCGTCGCCTCCCAGCCGCGGCGACGCGGCGGAATTCTGGACGCGAAGGCCGCCCAGAAGGTGGCCCGGTTCGTTCGCTTCTGCGGCCGGTTCGGTGTGCCCATCACCACCTGGGTCGACGTCCCGGGCTTCATCCCCGGAGCGGTCGAGGAGCGCAGAGCAGTGATCACGCACGGTGCCGACATGCTCGACGCTTACGCGGACGCCGACGCCCCTCGCCTGACCGTCATCATGCGCAAGGCGTACGGCGGCGCCTACATTGCGATGGGCTCACGCTCCCTCGGGGCGGACTTCACCTGGGCATGGCCGCAGTCGGAGATCGCCGTGATGGGCCCGGAGGGAGCCGTAGGCATCTTGAACCGTCGCGAGCTGGCAGCAGCCGACGACCCTCGCGCCGTGCGCACCGCCCTGGCCGCGCAATACCGCGCCGAGGTCACCCACCCCTTCCGGGCCGTGGACGCGGGCATCGTCGACGACGTTATCCAGCCCGAACAGACCCGGGCCGCATTGACCGCGGCCCTGCAGGGCCTGGGCCTCGGACTCCACTGACAACTCCACCTCCGTTCACGACAAGTCGCTCCAACCCACCTCACCCACGCAAGGAGAAATCATGACCAAGGTCTACCTGATCGATGGCGCCAGAACCCCGATCACCAAGTTCGGCGGAAGCTTCCGCGACCTGAAGGCGACTGATCTGGCGACCGCCGCTGCGCAAGGGCTCATCAACCGCAGCGGTGTCCCGGCCGAAGCGATCGACCACGTAGTCGGCGGCACCGTCCTACACAACATGACCGAGTCCAATGCCGCGAGGGTCGTCAGCAAACGCATCGGGCTGCCCGATGCCACAGCGGCATTCACACTCACCATGCAGTGCGCCTCGGGCATGGCGGCGTTCATCAAGGCCGCACAGGCCGTTGCCCTCGGTGACTCACAGGTGGCCTTGGCACTCGGGTTCGAGTCCATGAGCAGTGCAGGCTTCACCGTCGAGGGTGCCCGCTGGGGTCTGCGCCTCAAGCACGGACAGTTCACCGACGCGCTCAAGGAGTGCACGCTCGCCGGTTCCCACCAATGGGGTGAGGCGTGGTACATGATCGACGTTGCCGAGAACCACGCGAAGATCGACAACATCACCCGCGAGGACATGGACGCCTATGCGGTCGAGTCGCACCACAAGGCCGCAGCCGCCCAGGCAGCGGGCCGTCTCGCCGGAGAGATCATTCCGGTGGACGTCGCGACCCGAGCGGGCGTCCGACAGGTCAGCGAGGACGAGCACATCCGGGCCGACGCCTCTTTCGAGACACTCGCGAACATGGATCCCATCAGGCCCGGTGGGGTGATCACCGCGGGCAACGCGTCGGGCATCAACGACGGTGCGGCCGCGGCACTGATCTGTTCAGCTGAGGCGCTCGAGGACTTGGGGGTCGAACCGCTGGCCGAGTTCGACGTTTCCCACAGCTCCCTGGTCGGATGCGACCCGCAGCTGATGGGCTATTCGGCAGTCGTAGCGATGAACACCATGCTGGAGCGGGCCAAGCTCGGTCTGGACGACCTCGACCTGATCGAGTGCAACGAGGGCTTCGGCGTCCAAGGCGTCGCCTGTGAACGACTCGGCGGTTGGCCTACCGACCGGGTGAATCTCGATGGCGGTAGCATTGGGCTCGGTCACCCAGTGGGCATGTCGGGACTCCGGATCGTCATCCATCTTGCCCACGCGCTCCGGCAACGCGGCCTTCGCCGCGGCGCAGCGACGGTTCCCGCCGGCAGCGGCCTGGGGACCGCGGTCATTCTCGAATCAGTCGGCGGGTGATCACGAACTGAAAGGTGCAGGTGTCATGGAACGTGCAACCAACGGCCAACAGCGGGTCACCATGGAACGTCTGGTCGCGGTCGCCGGCGAACTTTTTGCCGAGCGCGGGTACCGCGCAACCACCCTCGACGACCTCGCGGACGCCTTGAACGTGAAGAAGGCCTCGCTGTACTACTACATCGACACCAAGAACACCCTGCTCCGCGCCATCTACGACCAAATCCTGGGCAGGATCGCGGAGAAGGTCGTCCCCATCTCCGAACTGGATCTTCCACCAGACGAACGGCTTCGACGGATGGTGTCTTCACACATCGAGTTCGTCACTCTCGAGCGCAGCCTGCTCTCCGTGGTCTTCCAGGAGGAGTGGGAGTTGCCCGAGGACATGCAAGAAACGATCAAACAGATGAAGCACAGCTACGAGAACGCCTTCACCAAGGTGGTCGAGGAAGGCCAACAAAAGGGCCTGCTGCGTGCCGGATCGGCTCGGTTCATGGTGCTCGGCCTCCTGGGCATGACCAACTGGATGTACACGTGGTACGACGCCGATCGGCACGACCAGAGAGAGATCATCGGCGAGTTCGTCCAGTTGCTGGAGCACGGCTGGCTGGCCAGCGACGCACCTGCACGGCCGGCCTGGCCGCGCGCCGACTCGGTCGAATCGGCACTATCGGAGAGCTTCACACTCGTGCGTGAACTCCGCGAACGCGCTGACTCACTCGAATCAGAACTCACTTTCGCCAGAGAACGCCTGGACCAAGGCGTGATCGGCATCAGGACTGGAGAATCACCATGAGCAAACAACAGGAGGTCCGGGCCGAGTTGGCCGGAAACGTGTACAAGATCCTCGTCTCTGTTGGCGACGAGGTGAACAAGGGCGATCAGCTGATCGTCCTCGAGTCCATGAAGATGGAGATCCCCGTGATCGCCCCCAAGGCGGGCACCGTCACCGCCGTGAACACGTCCGCGGACTCGGTCATCGCCGAGGGCGACGTGCTCGTCGTGATGGAGGTTCCCACCGACTGAACGCTTGAGCTCCACCCTTCCCCGAAGTGCCGGGTCGACATCTCGTCGGCCCGGCGCTTCGGCATTTCCGGCGCTGTAGATCCGGGTCGCGAAGGGGCTTGACCGACAACCATCCGAGCGGTAGGTTTTCTTACCAACGAGTCGGTAGACAGGAGTTGCACCGGTGAATTCCAGCGTGGAAATCGAACGACGTGGCGCGATCGCAGTACTGCGACTGAACCGCCCCTCCCGCGGCAACACCTTGGACGGCGAGGTGACTGCGGACCTGAGCGCCGCGGTCCAGCAGGCCGGGTCGAATCCCGAGGTCCGCGGCATCGTGGTGACCGGCACCGGGCGCCTCTTCTGCGCCGGGGGCGACGTGAGCACTCTCGCCGAGTGGGGTCAGCTCGACCACGCCAGCCGGGTCGCGAAGTACCGCGGGTCCCAAGAACTGGTCAAGACCCTGCAGGCGTGTCCGATCCCAGTGGTTGCCGCGTTGAACGGCAGCGCCGCGGGCGCAGGGGTCGACCTCGCGCTGGCCTGCGACATCAGGGTCGCCGTCCCGACGGCCTCGCTCACCGCCGCGTTCGCCACGGTCTGCCTGGTTCCCGACCTCGGGGGAAGCTGGTTTCTGGCCCGCCGCATTGGCCGCCACCAGGCCTTGCGATTCCTCTTGGGCGGTCACAAGTTGCCCGCCGGCGAGGCCCTTGAGCTGGGCTTGGTCGACCGCGTGGTCGGTCCCGACGAGGAGCTCATGGACACGGCCTGCGACGTGGTGCTCGAGCTCGTCGAGAACGTCCCTGCCCCGGTCTTGGCCGAGTCCCTCCTCGCCCTGCGTGGAGCCGACCAGCACGACCTCGAGACATCGATGGACCGTGCCGCCCAGGCCCAGGCCCGCCTGATGTCGACGCCCGAACACGAGGAACGCATTGCCGCATTCCTCACCGCCGCACGCTGAACCGCCCAAGGAGAGATTCACATGTCGTCAGCAGAAGACAGGGACAAGTCCCAGCGCATGGAAGATGAGTGGTCAACCGAGTACGCCAAGATGGTGGGACGCTTCGGCGACGCCGCCCCGAAGCAGGCGACCAGCCCCCGGTCACAGTCCGGGCTGCCGCTCAAGAGCGCCTACTTCCCCCATGACCTCGACGGCATCGACGTCGAGGAGCAGATCGGTCGCCCCGGTGGGTTCCCGTTCACCCGCGGCAACCTGGCCGCCCAACACCAGCTGATGGCGTGGGCCAACCAGCCAGTGATCGGCTACGGCCTCGCGGAGCAGACCCGTGAGCGGATGGACTATCTCGAGTCGCAGGGCATGATCGGCTACTTCGGCCAACGGTTCTACAACCTGGTCTACGACCTGGTCTCGCACGAGGGTCTCGACCCGGACCACCCCGCAGCTCGCGGACGCATCGGCCAGGTAGGCATGGGCATCTACAACGTCCGAGACATGGAGCGCCTGTTCGACGGTATGGACCTGCGCAAGATCAACGTCGTCCACATCACCTACTACCAGACCATTCCGGCACTCGCGCAGTACATCGCCTACGGGGAGAAGATGGGCGTCCGCCCTGACGAGCTCCGCGGCAACTCTATGAACTGGTACCACCAGTCGGCGTACGTCGGCATGAGCGCATTCCCGGCCGACCAGGGATTGAAGCTGGCCACCGAGTTGATCTCCTACTGCTCCAAGCACATGCCGAAATGGAACACCACGAACTTCTTCGGCTACGGCATCGAGGAGGCAGGAGGCAACGCAGCCCAAGAGACCGGGCTGATGATCGCCGTCGGGCGCGAGATCGCCCGCGCGTGCATCGCCGCCGGCATGAAGGCCGACGACTTCCTGCCCCGCTTCGGCTTCCAGTTCTCCCAGGCCAACGACTTCTTCGAGGAGATCTCGAAGGTCCGCGCCATGCGGCGCATGTGGGCCACCACGATGCACGACGAGTTCGGTGCCCGTGACCCGCGCTCAATGCATGTGCGGATCCACTCGCACACCTCCGGTGCCGTGCTCACCGCGCAACAGCCGCTGGTGAACCTGATCCGCACGTCGATCCACGCCTTGGGCGCGGTGATAGCGGGTACCCAGGCCATGGAGGTCTCCGCGTACGACGAGGCCCTGGGCATCCCCTCGGTCGAGGCGCACACCCTCGCCCTGCGAGTGCAGCAGGTCGTCCAGGAGGAGACCAACGTCACAGCTGTCTCCGACCCGCTCGCCGGCTCCTACTACGTCGAGGCGCTCACCGATCAATTGGCCCGCAAAGCGATGGAGATCGCCGACGAGGTCGAGAAGCAGGGCGGATTCGTCGCGGCGCAGCAGTCCGGCTGGATCAGATCCGAGGTCGAGGCCACGTCCGAGCAGTGGCGCGAGCAGGTCAACAGCGGCGAGCGGCGCATCGTCGGCCTCAACTGCTACAAGGTCGAGGAGAACCAGGAGCACGAGGTCTTCGCCGTCGACCCGTCCCTGGAACAACTGGCCGTCGAGCGGATCCAAGAATTGCGGGCCACTCGCGACAACGACCGCTACGAGAAGGCGATCGCAGGCCTGCACGTCGCGGCCGCCGAGTTCGCCAAGGCCGAGGTCGCCGATCTGGGCAGCGACCGGCTGATGGAGGCATCCATCGAAGCAGCCCGCGCCGAGGCAAGCACCGGCGAAATGATGGCGGTGCTCAAGGAGCACCTCGGCTGGGCCGCACCCCATGAGTTCTGACCGATCGCTTCCCCGCTCACCAATCACATCCAAAAGGAGTCACGATGGAACAACCCATCCGGGTGCTGCTCGCCAAGCCCACCCACGACAGTCATGACCGCGGCGTCCGCTACTTAGCGCGCGTGCTGCGCGACGGCGGGTTCGAGGTGGTCTTCATGAACTTCCTCCTCCCCGAGGACGTGCTCAGCGCCGCCACCCAGGAGGACGTGGATGTGATCGGCATCTCGAGTTCCGCTGGTGGCCACATGCACGTCTTCATCGAGATCGCGCAGGCTCTCAAGGAGAGCGGTCAACAGGACGTGCTGCTCATGGGCGGCGGCATCATCTCGTCGTCCGATGTCAAGAAACTACGGGCCGAAGGCGTCGGTCGGATCTTCGGACCCGGCAGCGACCCTGACGAGATCAAATCCTATATCCGCGAAAACGCGCGGGTGGCCACCGGAACCCGGAACTGAGGCGATCACGATGAAGAACATCTCGATCCTCGGCGGTGCCGGCTTGATGGGCCACGGCATCGCACTGGCCTGCCTGACCGGGAGCGACGCCCGGGTGACCATCGTCTCCCGTCGTGAGGCCACGGTTGAGAAGGGCCTGGACGCCGTCGAGAACGGGCCCTACGGCCTCCGGAAGGCGGTCGATCGCGGTCGCCTTACAGAGGAGGGTCTCCGCGAAGCGATGTCGCGGCTCGAGGGCACAACGGACTATGCGGACGGGCTCGGCTCCGCCGATCTAGTATTCGAGTCGATTCCCGAAGTGCCGGAACTCAAGCTCGAGGCGCTGGCGTCGGCCGCTGAGGCCGCTCCGCCGACCGCGATCGTTGCCACCAACACCTCCAGCATCATGATCGCCGAGTTGAGTTCGGCGTTGCCCGATCCGTCGAGATTGGTGGGCACGCACTGGTTCTATCCGTCGAACGTGATGCCGTTGGTCGAGGTCGCTCCGAGTGCCTTGACTGCTCCCGAAGTGACCGGTGCTGTGATCGACTACTTGTCGACCATCCGTAAGCGTCCGGTGCAGGTGAAGGACGCCCCCGGCTTCTTCATGACCAGGTTCGTCAACAGCTTCATCGCCGAAGCGATCCGCTCGGTCGAGCTCGGCATCGCCGGACCGGCCGAAATCGACGAGATGGTCAAAACTGGGCTTGGCTGGCCGATGGGTGTCTTCGAATTGCTCGACGACACGGCGAGTTTCGATGCGTGGTACCACGCGCAGGAGTACCTGCACGACAAGTGCGGGGACCGCTACGCGGTGCCGCCGCTGGCTCACCAGGTGTTCTCCGCGGGCTTCCTGGGTGACTCCACATTCAAGCACTCCAGCCGCGGTGGCTGGTACGAATTCCTCGGTGCTGACCGCCCTGCTGCTCGGGAGAAGTGACGTGTGCGGGATGCCCGAGCCGACGGCGGGACGATTCCGTGCAGCCCCCACTGACCTGGGCTTTGTGGTGACCCGGCTGCACGACCATGTGCACGTCCTGCAGGCCCGGAGCACGTTCTGGCCGGCTCCGGGAAACATCGTGGTCATCCAGGACGATGTCGGAGTCGCGCTCATCGATTGCGGCTTCGGCACCGAGGAGGGACGCGACGGGGTCGCCGAGGCACTGAGCAGCCTGGGCCTCGACATCCGCGCCGTCCACACGGTGTTGGTGACCCATCCGCACCTCGACCACGCCGGTGGGATCGGGCTGTTCGAGGAACGGGTACGCGTCCTCGGCCCATCCCGCCTGGGTGTGCTGGTCGCCAATGCGCACGCAACGGCCGAACTGATCTTCCCGACAGTCTTGCGGGATCTCGCTCCCGAGCGGGCGGACCTGGAGATCGTCGAGCACTTCGAGACCGACTGCGGGACCTCCGCAGCACCGGTGGCCACCACCGTGGTCGAGCCAGGTGACGTGATCCACCTCGGCCGAACCCGGTGGGAGGCGATCCCGACACCGGGGCACGAGGACGGCATGTACTCCTACTTCGAGCCCGAACTGGGGATCCTCGCCTGCTCCGACGTCCTCGCCGCCAAAGGCACCGCGATTCCGTGGTACGCCCCCGGCGGCGGCGGGACCGCGGGCTATCTGGCAGGGCTAGCGCGGATTGCCGACCTGCCGGTCGACATCGCCGTACGAGGCCACGGGGACGCACTCTTCGGAGCGGACTCGGTGGCTGAGGCAACAACCATCACCTCGGACCGGATCCGGAACAGGACCAGCCTGATCCGTCGGGAGCTGACGGCACGACCGCGCTCCTTCGCCGACCTGGAACTGGAGATCTACAACCAGAGGGTCTACGGGGTCATCCCGTGGGCCGCGAGTGTGCTGGGAACCCACCTCCTCGAGGGCATCGAGGACGGAACACTGCGCCGCGACGGGGACCTGTTCGCGGCCGTGGGATGAATGGAGGGACCGAGATGACCATGCAGACAGAACGACCAACCTCCCGGTTGGCCGGCGAAGTGCTGGAGCGGAATCACCGCGCCATCGCCCAGGCGATCACCCTAGTGGAGAACGGTCAAGGTGCCAGTGAGTTGCACACCCCCCTCTTCCCGCACACGGGCAAGGCCTTCACGATCGGGATCACCGGCCCGCCAGGAGCCGGAAAGTCCACACTGGTGGACCAGCTCGTAGCGCACTACCGCGCCGAAGGCCTGAGTGTCGGCGTCCTGGCGGTCGACCCGTCGAGCCCCTTCACCCGCGGCGCGTTGCTGGGTGACCGGGTGCGCATGCGGTCCTTCGCCGCCGACCAGGGCGTCTTCGTCCGCTCGATGGCCAACCGCGGACACGTCGGCGGGCTCGCGCTGGCCACACCGAGCGCGATACGTCTCCTCGACGCGGCCGGCTTCGACCGGATCCTGGTCGAGACGGTCGGCGTGGGGCAGTCGGAGGTGGACGTTGTGGGCGCGGTCGACTGCACCGTCGTGGTCGAGGTGCCGGGCATGGGTGACGTGGTGCAAACCATGAAGGCCGGGCTGATGGAGATTGCCGACCAGTTCGTCGTCAACAAGGCGGACCGGGAGGGGGCCGAACGCCTGGCCCGGGAACTTCGCCGGGTGCTCCGCGAGCAATCGGGCAAGGGCGCGAACGCGGACGTCATACAGACATCGGCACACCGGGGAGACGGCGTGCCCGAGCTGTTGCAGGGCATCGAGGCATTCCGCGAACGCCAGATCGAATCCGGTCGGCTCGACGAGCGTCGTCAGGAGAACCTGACACGCGAGGTGGCCGCCTTCGTAGGCGAGCACGCCCGTCGTCGCCTGCTCGGTGTCAGCGGGACTGGCCTTCCGCCCCAAACACTGGAAGACCTCCTGGGACGCCGACGCGACCCCCAGGGCCTGGCCCTCGACATCGTCGAGGCGGGCCTTCGCCCCCGGTTGTCGGAAGGCGTCGAGTGATGTTCGAGTCCGTGTTGATCGCCAATCGAGGCGAAATCGCCAGCCGGGTGATCCGAACCGCCAAGAAGATGGGCCTCCGGACCATCGCCGTCCACAGCGACGCCGATCAGGAAATGCCGTTCGTGGCCGAGGCCGACGAAGCCGTGCTGATCGGACCCGCACCGGCACGCCAGAGCTATCTGGACATGGAAAAGGTCCTCGAGGCCGCACAGCGGACGGGCGCCCAGGCGATCCATCCCGGTTACGGCTTCCTGGCAGAGAACCCCACCTTCGCCGCCGCAGTGGCGCAGGCCGGCCTGACCTGGGTCGGACCTGATGCCTCAGCCATCGAAGCCCTGGGCGACAAGGTCAACGCCCGCAACATCATGGCCGCGGCCGGTGTCCCGGTAGCGCCCGGCTCCGGGACACCGGCCACCTCCTTGGCCGACGCGGTTGCCCACGCGGACCGGATCGGCTTCCCCTTGATGGTCAAGGCGTCCGCGGGCGGAGGCGGCATAGGCATGGGTGTCGCGCACGACGCGAGCGAGCTCGAGGACTGCTTCGCGACGGCGCTGAGCAGGGCCGAGCGCTTCTTCGGCTCCCCCGACATCCTTCTCGAGCGGTTCATCGCCAACGCCCGCCACGTAGAGATCCAGATCCTGGTGACCAACGAGGGCGAGGTGATCACTCTCGGCGAACGCGATTGCTCCCTGCAGCGTCGGCACCAGAAGATCCTCGAGGAGACCCCGTCACCGGGAGTCTCGCCCGATCTGCGGCAACGCATGCTCGAGGGAGCGCGACGGGCCGGCAGCGCGATCGGCTACCGCAACGCAGGTACGGTGGAGTGCTTGGTCGATCCGGTCAAGCAGGACTACGTCTTCCTGGAGATGAACACCCGGTTGCAGGTCGAGCACGCGATCACCGAACTGACCACCGGAGTCGACCTGGTCGAGCAGCAGTTCCTCATCGCCGGTGGCCAGTCCCCGACCTGCGACTCCGCGCCCGCCCACGCCGGCCATGCCATCGAGTTGCGGATCTGCGCCGAAGACCCGGTCTCATTCCTGCCGAGCCCCGGACAGATCACCGGGTGGATCGAGCCCCGAGGGGAGGGGGTCCGCGTCGACTCCGGATATCGGGCCGGCAACTCCGTCAGCCCGCACTATGACTCTCTCCTCGCCAAGCTGTGCACCTGGGGGGCGGACCGCGACCAGGCCATCGCCCGAGCCCGAGTTGCCGCCGGCGAGTTTCAGATCGAGGGAGTCAAGACCAATCTCGGGTTCCTGCAACATCTGCTCGACTCCCAGCAGTTCGTGCTGGGCGACTACGACACCCATTTCGTCGAGACCAGTGCGGCTCCTGCGTGGGCCGGTCCGGCGCAACCCTGATCCGCAGCCCCATGAAACTTCACTGAGAGGACGTCTCAATCATGACCGACAATCTCACCATGGGCCACGTCGTACGGCGATCGGCCAAGCAGTATCCAAACCGGACTGCCATCATCTACGAAGGCAAGACCTACACCTATTCCCAATACAACGAGCGGGTGAACCGGGCCGCCAACGCGCTCACTGAACTGGGCATCGACTTCGGCGACCACATCGCCATTCTCGGCAAGAACTCGATCGAGTACCTCGAGCTGTGCCACGCCTCCGCCAAGATCGGCGCAGTCTTCGGCACTGTCAACTGGAGGCTCGCCCCCAAGGAGATCTCCTTCATCGTCACCGACGGTGACTCCAAGGTGCTGGCCGTCGAGGCGTCACTCCAGGAGGTGGTCCGTCCGGCCCTGGCTGACTTACCCGACATCACGATCGTCGTGTACGACGGTGAGCCGACGCTGCCAGGGGCACTCTCCTACGAGGACCTGGCCCAGAAGGCACCCACTGCCGAGCCCACCGCCGAGGTGGGGAGCAGCGACGACGCTCTGATCATGTACACCTCGGGCACCACCGGCCTCCCCAAGGGAGCGGTGTTGACCCACGGCAACGTCTGCTGGGACGCGATCAGCTATCTGACGTACGCCGCCCCCCGGCCGTACGACGCGCTCCTGGTCGGGATGCCGATGAACCATGTCAGTGGCTTGCACATGCAGACCTCTGCTTTCCTGATCCGCGGGCTGCCCTTGGTGATCATGCGCCAGTGGGATGCCGAGGAGGCCTGCCAGTTGATCCAGAAGCACCGGGTGACTGCGGCGACCATCCTGGTCACGCCACTCCAGCAACTGCTGGCCTTCGAGGGCATGGACGACTACGACCTCACCTCGCTCCAACTGGTGCTCACGGCCGCGGCGAAGTACACCCGCGACCTGTCGATCCAGACGATGCATCGGCTCCAGGTGGACCGCCTCCTGTTCGGCTATGGCCTGACCGAGGCCGCACCGCTGGCCAGTGTCACCGAGTTCTCCGGCGAGATGCTCGCCAACGAGAACACCCTGGGCTTCCCGGTCTGGTACAACGACGTGCTGATCGTCGACGAATTCGACAACCCTGTTCCGGAGGGCGAGGCAGGCGAGCTCGTCATCCGCGGACCCAACGTCTTCAAGGGCTACTACAAGCGGCCCGAGGTCAACGAGCAGGTGCTGCGCGGCGGCTGGTTGCACACTGGGGACCTCGCCTGCTTCCGCGGGAACAGCCTCTACTTCGTGGACCGCAAAAAGGACATGATCAAGAGCGGCGGAATGAACGTCTACTCCCTCGAGGTCGAGATGGCCTTGATGGCAGCCAACCCGGAACTGACAGGCGTCTCGGTCATCGGAGTCCCTGACGAGAAGTGGGGCGAGGCCGTGGTGGCCTTCGTGGTGGCGTCCGCAGACTCGCCGACCAGTGCCGAGGAGATCATCGCCAAGACCCGGTCCCATATCGCCGGATTCAAGTTGCCCAAGCGCATCCACTTCATCGACGAGCTCCCGACGAACGTCTCGGGGAAGGTCCGCAAGACGGTGCTCAGGGATTGGGCGACCGACGGGAAGTTCGCCGAAGCCATGAGCTGAACGGTCCAAATCTGGACCCTGTCGGTCGAAAAATGTCTGCACGACCGGCGGGGTTTCAGTCATGCCACTTTGCAAAAAGGGCACCCCATCAACTCCGTGTCGGGGTCGTCGACAGCTCCCGAAGTTGACCCTTGACACCCATCTTGTGACGCACGTAACATCCCCAACCAATGAGTCGGTTGGGCGAATAACTGGTCGATCGGCACGAGGAATGGGAAGGACTCATGAGTCAGCACGAAGGCCGTTTGGACGCCGAAATCCGCGGGCAGCTCCGCAGGATTTCAAACCTGCCGTTCTACGCCCAGAGGGCGCTCACTGCGGGGATCGACCTGACGCATGTCGAGACATGGGAGCAGTTCCAGGAGCTGCCCTTGCTCAGCCGTGCCGACTTCGAGGACTGCTTCGAGAACGACACCGCTTGGGGCGGCTTCCGGGTGCCCGGCGTGGTGCGGATGAACTTCACCCCGAGCGCCCGCCTCGGGCTCCTCCCGGAGTTCCACACGCCATCGGACCTGGCCGCGAGTGCTCGTGCCCTGGCCGCAGTCGCTCGGGCTGCCGGGATCACGGCGGACGACGTCGTCCAGGTCACCCTCGCCTATCACGTTCTGGTGGCCGCCCGACTGTTCGACGAAGGCTTCGCCGAGTTGGGGGCGTGCTCTTTGCAAGCAGGTGCGGTGCCCACCGAGCAACAACTCAACCTGGCCCGCCGGGGCCACCCCACGGTGCTGATGAGCAACCCCAGTTTCGCCCAGCGGCTCGGCGAGGCCGGGCTGCGAGGTATCCGCCGCATGGTGCTGACCGGGGAGCCCTTCACGGCGATCGAGGGTCGACGGGAGGCACTCAAGGACGCCTTTGACGGCGAGCTGCTGAGTGCCGTCGACACGTACGGTGTCTCCGAGTGCTTCCCCGTTGCCGCCGAGTGCCGGGCCGAGACCGGGATGCACCTGCGTGAGGACTTCTGCGTCGTCGAGGTGATCGACTCCGAGACCCTGGACCCGGTGCCCCATGGCACCGCGGGCGAACTCGTGGTGACTCACCGCAACAAGCAAGGGATGCCGTTGCTGCGCTATCGCACCGGGGACCTGGCTGTGGTCGAGGCCACCGAGTGCGAGTGCGGCGCGACCACCGTGCTGCCTCGAGGAGTCTTCGGACGCACGGACAACATGACCAAGGTCAAGGGCGTGAAGCTCTACCCCTCCCAGGTGGCGTTCATCCTCGCCGGCTTCGAGGGCCTGGATCCCCGGCAATACCGGATCACCCTGCGCGAGAGCAACGGGGTCGACCAGATCGCACTGAAGGTCGCCGCGACCACCACCGATGTCGACATCGCGGCAGTCAAGCGCAGCCTGAAGGAAGGAACCCTCTTGTCGTTCAACGACGTCGAACTGGTCCCTGCCATCGACGAGGGGCCAACCGTCGACGACCTCCGGGGCGACGCCCGTCGGAACATCGCCTCGGTGGGCAGCGCCAAATGAGCCAAACCGAAGTGGGCGCGACCGCCGCTCCTGCCACCGTCCGCACTCCCCTGCTGGAGCTGAAGAACCTCGAGGTCACCTACAACCAGGTCGTGCTCGCCGTCCGCGGCGTCTCGATGGAGGTGCAGGAAGGCACCGTGTGCGCCCTGCTCGGGGCCAACGGTGCAGGCAAGACGACCATCCTTCGGGCGATCTCGAGCGTGCTCACCTCCCAGGACGGCGAGGTCACCGACGGAACAATCTGCTTGGACGGGGACCCGATCACCGATCTTGCAGCCGACAAGATCGTGCGACGTGGCATCTGCCATGTTCCCGAGGGCCGGCAGGTCTTTCGCGACCTCACCGTCGAGGAGAACCTCCGCGCCGCGGCGTTCACACTAACCGACCGACGCAAGGTCGAGTCACGGCTGGAGATGGTGCAGGAGTACTTCCCCAAGCTCACCACCCTGTGGAAGGGCAAGGCGGGCTACCTCTCCGGTGGTGAGCAGCAGATGCTCGCCCTCGGGCGGGGGCTGATGCTGGACCCGCGCCTGCTGATCCTGGATGAACCCTCTCTCGGCCTGGCTCCGGTGATGGTCGACGAGATCACCCGCATCGTGACCGAAGTCAGCCGCCAGGAGCGGGTCACCGTGCTGCTCGTCGAGCAGAACGCGCAGATCGCCCTCGACCTGTCCGACTACTGCTACGTGCTCGAAAACGGCCGGATCGTGCTGGATGGGAGATCGAGCGAAATCGCCGAGAACCAGGACATCAAGGAGTTCTACCTGGGGGCCTCCGAGGGGTCCTCGACGAACTATGCCGCGATCAAACACTATCGCCGGCGGAAGCGGTGGATGTCATGACGACAACACAGTTCACAGATCGCACCCGCGCCGTAGAGCAGAAGGGACTCGAAATTCGCGACGTCTCCCTGCGATTCGGCGGAGTCCATGCCCTGGACGGCGTGAGCTTCGATGTGAAGCCGGGCGAACTGCTCTCGATCATCGGTCCGAACGGGGCAGGAAAGAGCTCGCTCCTCAACTGCATCTCCGGCTTCTACCGGCCACAGCAGGGAGGGATCTACCTCGACGGCCAGGACCTCACCAGGCTCAAGCCGCACCAGATCGCCGGCCGCGGCATTGGCCGGGTCTTCCAGAACATCGAGCTGTTCAGCCACCTGACAGTCCTGGAGAACGTGATGCTCGGCCGGCACCACGCGCTGCGGCCCAAATGGTGGGCCGATGCGCTCTACTTCGCTCCACGCCAACTGCGCAAGGAACTGGAGCACCGACGCGTGGCCGAGGAGATCATCGACTTCGTCGAGATCGAGAAATATCGACAGATGCCGGTTGGGCAGCTCTCGTACGGCCTGCAAAAGCGTGTTGAGCTCGCGAGGGCCCTGGCCATGGAGCCGGCGGTGCTGCTGCTCGACGAGCCGGTCGGTGGCATGAACCAGGAAGAGACCGAGGACATGGTCCGCTACATCCTCGACGTCAAGGAGCAGTTGGGCACCACCGTGGTGCTGATCGAGCACCACATGGGAGTCGTCGTCGACATCTCCGATCGAGTGGTGGTCATCGATTTCGGACGAAAGGTGGCCGAAGGGCCACCGCGGGAGATTGCCCAGCACCCCGAAGTCCTCCGCGTCTACCTGGGCAAAGGCGGTGACCCGGAATGAGCTTCTTTCTCCAGCTCACGATCTCCGGTCTGGCCATCGGCTCGGTCTATGCCCTAATCGCACTTGGATTCGTTGTGGTCTACAAGGCCACCCGAGTGCTGAACTTCGCCCAGGGCGACATGATGATGATCGGCGCATTCGTCACCTTCACGCTGAGCAGCACGCACGGCTGGCCGTTCTTCGTCGCTCTCGGAGTCACCCTGGTGGCGTCCTTCTTCCTTGGGTTCGTCATCGAGCGGCTGGTCCTACGCCCGATGCTCGGGCAACCCGTCTTCTCGATCATCATCGTCACGATCGGGCTCGCCTGGCTCATGCGCGGGATAGCGGGCATGGCCTTCGGTCACTCCGAGCAGCGGATCACGTTCCCGTTCTCCGGTGAGTCCGTCCGCCTGCCCGGAGTGGACGTCACCCTGTCGGCGGAGAACATAGCGACGCTCACCATGACCATGCTCACGTTCCTGGCGTTCTTCGTGTTCTTCCAACGCACCCGATGGGGGATCGCGATGCGAGCCACGGCGAGCAATCAGGACGTCGCGCAGATGATGGGCATCAACGTCAACCGGATCTCCGCCCTCGCCTGGGGGCTGGCCGGTGTCGTCGGCACGCTCGCCGGGGTCATCCTCGGAATGCTCGGCTTCCTGTTCATCCACGTGGGCGACACGGCGCTGAGGGCATTCCCAGCTGCTGTCCTCGGCGGACTCGACGCCACCGGGGGCGCTGTCGTGGGCGGCGCGATCCTCGGCGTCGCCGAGACACTGTTCGGCGGCTACCTGGGCGGAGCCTACCGGGAGTTGATGGCGTGGATCCTCCTGATCGTGGTCCTGCTCGTCCGCCCCTTCGGCCTATTCGGCTCCAAGGACATCGAGAGGGTCTGACATGCGCACTGCCTACTACAAGGTTTCCTACCTCAAGGATGCCGCTCTCTACGACAGCAAGTTCTCACGGTTCTGGATGATCGTGCTCGGCGTCGCAGTACTCGCCGTGCCGCTGGTGGTCTCGCCGTTCCAGATCTACCTGGTCAACCAGGCGTTGATCGCGGCGATCGCGGCGATCGGACTCAATCTGTTGATCGGGAACACCGGTCTGGTTTCGCTGGGTCACGCCGCCTTCATGGCTATCGGCGCCTACACCACGGCCCTGGTCTCGGTGCACTGGTCGTTTCCGTTTCTGCTCGCGGTGCTGACCGGCGCCGGCGCTGCCGCGCTCTTCGGCACGGTCGCCGCACTCCCTGCTCTGCGACTCAAGGGGCTGTACCTGGCCCTGGTGACGATGGGCTTCGCTTTCGTCGTCGATTTCGTGATCCGCCGCAGCGACCTGCTCGGTCGGGACAATGGGCTCCTGGTGCCGATACCGTCAATCGGTCCACTGATCATCACCACCAGCGAGCAGTGGTACTTCCTACTGGTGATCGTGCTGGCGCTGATCGCCATGGGGGTAAAGAACCTGATCCGCAGGGGGACCGGCCGGGCGTTCGCTGCCATCCGGGACCGGGACATCGCCGCCGCGATCATGGGTGTCAATCTGACGCATTACAAGATCCTCGCGTTCGCGCTGTCCTCAGCCATTGCGGGGCTCGCCGGTGGCTTCTACGCCAGCCTGATCGGATTCATCAACCCAGCCCACTTCAACCTCCTGCTCAGTGTCGAGTTCATCGCGATGATCATCATCGGCGGCCTCGGTTCCGTGCTCGGATCGATCGTAGGTGCGCTCTTCCTGACCTTCCTCCCCGAACTCATCCGCGGAACTCTCGAAGGCAGGTTCACCTTCCTCGACGAAAACTTCGAAGACTTCAGGATCGCTCTCTTCGGATTCATCATCGTCGTCGTTCTGGTGCGCGAGCCGGACGGATTCGTGGGGAGGTGGCGAGACACCAAGAACTACTTCCGAGCTTGGCCGTATCGACAGGTTCCCGACTGACCGGGACAAGGACCACGAACAGCCCTCTGTGGCACGCCTGACCGCTCGGGTGATCGGACGAACTGGAGAAAGACGAGACCTATGAAGCAGAACAAATTCTTGCAGATCGTGGCCGCTCTGGCCGCGCCCATCTTGGCGCTCAGTGCCTGCAGTGGCGCCGCTGGATCCGGCGATGTCCCCGGCGTCACCGATGAAAAGATCGTCCTCGGAGTGAACGCGGACCTGTCCGGCCCGGCAGCCAGCACGGGCATCGATGCCACCAAAGGCTTCGAGGTCTACTTCGACTGGCTCAATGACAACGGTGGGGTGGACGGCCGCAAGGTCGAGGTGATCAGCCGCGACCACGGCTACGACCCGACCCGCGCGTTGTCCAACTGGCAGCGGTTCGTGAAGCAGGACAACATCTTCGGCGGCATGTGCTTCGGCACACCGAGTTGCGTCTCAGTGGCACCCCAGATCATCGCCAACAAACGCCCGCACATCATGATCTCCCAGGCCAAGGCGTTCTACGAGCCGCAGAACGACTACGTCCTGATCAACGGCATCCCCTACTCGTGGGAGGCCGCGATCACGATCGACTACATCGAGGAGAACTACCACCCCGAGAAGATCGGCGTCATCTACCAGGACGACGACTTCGGTCGCGACGGCCTCTCCGGCGCCGAGAAGGCCGCCGAACACTACGGGATCGAACTGGTCACCGAAGGCTACGAGCGCGGGTCGACCGACTTCACCGCCCAGGTCGCTTCACTCCGTCGAAAGAACGTCGAGTGGGTCCTCACCTCGGGCGTACAGGTGGAACCGGCCGCGATCATGTCCAAGATCGCTGACCTCGGATGGGACGTCAAGATCGGCTCCTTGGTGGCAGCGTCCGTGCAACCATCCACCATCGCACTAGGTGATTCGGAGGACTTCGAGGGGTTCATCGGGCCAACCAGCTGGGCCGCTCCGACCGACGACGTACCGGGTGTGAAGCAGATGCTCGAGCGGGCCAAGAAGTACGCGCCCGATCACGAGGTGGGGACCTACTTCATCTACGGCTACGTCAACGCGATCATCTACGCCGAGGGACTGAAGAAGGCAGCGGAGGCGGACAACCTCACTCCTGAAGGGGTGGTGGACGCTTGGTACCAGATCAAGGATCTGGACACTCAGGGCTTGTATTCGCCGATCTCCTTGAGCCGCGAACAACCATTCCCCGGTGACTCCGCCTCGATCCTCGAGTACAAGGACGGCGCCTTCGTCAAGATGACCGAGCCAACAGCACCGAAATCGCTGGACTGACATTTCTTGATGCGCCGTGTGGGGGCGCCGGTGACGACCACCAGCGCCCCCTCAACCCTGACAGAGGAGGACTCACATGAAGGTCATGGCCGCCGATCCGGTGCTCGCGGACCACTCAACGCTCGGATCCTGCCAGACGATGCCGCAGCTGCTGGTCGAGAACGCCGAACGTTACGACCGGCGAACCGCGCTGCGGTGGAAGCGCTTCGGGCTCTGGGAACAGATCAGCTGGGCCGACTACCGGGACCACGTCCGGGACTTGGCACTCGGGCTGACCGAGTTGGGCCTCGAGGCCGGACACCGAGTCGCCATCGTCGGTGACAACCGCCCCGAATGGGCCTACGCCGCCCTCGCCGTACAGGCCATGAAGGGATGGTCCGTTGGCCTCTATCAGGACTCCTTGGGTGAGGAGTTCCGCCACATCATCAACCATGCAGAGCCCGAGATCGCGATCCTGCAGGATCAGGAGCAGGTCGACAAACTCCTCGGTCTGGGTGATGGAGTTCCATCGGTTAAGCACATCGTCTACTACGACTCCAAGGGGCTGCACAGCTACGACGACCCACGACTGGTGAGCATGGAGGAGGTCAAGGAACGCGGTCGCCTGCAGGGCCTCGAAGGTGCCGAACGGTTCGCCCGGACCGTCGCCAGTGCAGACGGCAAGGACGTGGCCGGAATCTTCTACACCTCCGGGACCACCGGTGCACCCAAGGGAACGATGCTCACCTACGGCAATCTGATGAGCATGGCCACGGGCCTCAACGACGTCGACCCCTTGAAGCCGGGTGACGACTTCCTCTCCTTTCTCCCCATGGGGTGGATCGGAGAGCAAATGATGACGATGGCGACCGCTCTGCTGGTGCCCCTGGTGGTGAACTTCCCCGAGGAGCCTGAGACAGTCAGCAACGACCTGCGTGAGATCGGACCCCGGGCAATGTTCGCCCCGCCCCGGGTCTGGGAGAACAACCTGTCCACCTATCAAGTCGGTGTCGAGGAGGCTCCCTGGCTCAAACGGGTCACCGCACACTGGGCGATGCGGATCGCCCACCGCGCACTTGCGCGGCGTACCGCTGGCAAACAGGTGCCGCCGATGCTGTGGCTGGCCCGACTCCTTGCCGAGCACACGATGCTCCGATCGGTGAAGAACTCGATGGGCCTGACGCGCCTGCGCAGGGCCTATACCGGCGGTGCGGCAATGGGGCCGGAGGTGTTCGACTTCTTCCAAGCGTTGGGTGTGAACCTGAAGCAGGTCTACGGCCAGACGGAGTGCGCTGGCATCGCAGTCGTCCACCGCGATGGACGAGCGCGCTCGGACACGGTGGGAGAGCCACTGCCGGGCGTCGACGTCACGATCGCTGACAGCGGCGAGATCTTCATTGGCGGCGACTTCGTCTTCGCCGGCTATTACCGCGACCCCGAGGCGACGGCCGCTGCGTTGACGCCCCAGCGACAGTTGCGCACTGGTGACGCGGGCTTCATCGACCCTGCGAACCAGTTGACCGTGATCGATCGAGTCAAGGACCTGATGTGCCTCGCTGACGAAACTCAGTTCTCTCCCCAGTTCCTCGAGAATCGACTCAAGTTCAGCCAGTACATCCGTGACGTGGTCATCTTCGGCCGTGAGCGGGACTTCGTCTCCGCGCTGATCAGCATCGATGCCGCGAACGTGGGCCACTGGGCGGAACGAAACCACGTGGGTTACACGACCTACACCGACCTCACCCAGAAGCCGGAAGTTGTCAGCCTGATCCTGAGCGAGGTACGCAGGGTCAACGTCGACGTACCCGACCGGACCCGGATCCATCGCTTCGTCCTGTTGCACAAGGAGTTGGACGCTGACGACGACGAACTCACCAGGACGAGGAAAATTCGGCGCGGCTTCGTCGAGGAGCGCTATCGCGACCTGATTGATGCCCTCTATGGCGGTGAAGACCGCTGCGAGTTGCGGACCGAGGTGCGCTACTCGGGCGAGGAGGTGGCTGAATCCACGGTCCGGCTGCAACTGCTCACCGCTATCGACATTGACGCAACACCGCCAATGTGCGGACGTGCGTGAACCATCGGCTAACCGGGCGTGGTTTCCTGTGCCTGATTCTCAGGGCTGGGGGTTGAGACGACAGCTTTGCTGCAGCCTCGTGGCGCTCGTTCAGGAAGCGGGCAGGGTCGATACTGGGCACAGCGGCGGTCATCGTGGTTCTCCATTCGAGAGTGCTTTGGAAGGTTCACTCGAAGGATTTACCCGGTGGCCGCGCCTACGTTGGAGGCACGCGCTCACTCAGGTTCGTCGTACACCACTCTGCTGGACTCCACTTGGCGGTGATGTATTGAAGCGAATGCGCTGCCAGATCACAAGCTCGTGAAGTTCGGAAACATGGGGCCATGGAGCCACGGCGGTTGGAGCCCACGGCTCAATGATTTCGGAATCGCGCCACCGATTCCGTGGCAGGTACAGGTGCACGCCCTCTCACGGCGGCTAACGAAGCCGCGCGGCGCGACTGGGAAATCGAACAGTGATCCGGGATGCCGCAATGAGTTCAGTCGCTCGGTCCTCGTCGAAAAGGTCGCCAACCAAGTCGGAGGCGCTCACATCGACCCCGCGCTTTACCTGTTGCACCATTAACTCACTCGCCAGAACTCAATGGGCGTCAGTCGAGGTGGGGTTGAGCAGGAATCGCCGGTGCCCTTGACGATCCGACAGATCGCCTGGGCAGACCACGAGATGCTACGCGTGCACCTGCCGGAGATGCTGCGTGAAGGCCCGACTCCCCCACACAACCCGTAGGTCGGGTGACGTCCCACTGAGTGGCGTAGGTTTTCGCGACGCCGTGGCGTTAGCCAGCGCCGCGATCTACCAAGAACACCAGCAGGGCATCCCAAGAATCGGGCCACCTGTCGCCCACACATTACGAACCTCAAAGACGGAGGCTACAAGTTCGTCCTGAGCGCTGGCATAGCGTCGCCCGCTGGCCAGAAACCCAGTTTTCATCTCTTCGCACTAATTCGGGGGTGGCGGTATGCGCCAGCGCTGCCAGAGTGGAGCGGTGACCAGTCACTCATCCGTTCCTCGCCCACAGGCCGCGACCCAGCCACCGATCGACGACGACGACATCCCGCGCTTCCTTGCTAAGCTTGGCCTGCCCGGGCTGGTGGATCTCCACGTCCACTTCCTGCCGGACCAGGTCATGCGCAAGGTCTGGTCCTATTTCGACGACGCCGAGGCCAACTACGGTCTGCGGTGGCCGATTCGGTACCGGTGGGAGCAAGCGGAACGCGCGGACTTCCTGAGGCGGATCGGTGTGCGTGCGTTCGCGCCCCTCGTCTATCCCCACAAGCCGGGGATGGCCCGATGGCTCAACGAGTGGGTTCGGGAGTTCGCGGCGGGCACGCCGGAGGCGGTCGTGACGGCGACGGTGTTTCCCGAGCACGACGTCCTCGACTATCTGTCGGAAGCCGTCGCTGCCGGCGCGCGTGCCGTGAAGGTGCACGTCCAGGTGGGGGCCTTCGACCCACGCGAGCCCGTGCTGCAGCCGGTCTGGGAGATGCTCGCGGCGAGCGGGCTTCCTGTAGTTACGCATTGTGGCCACGGCCCACTGCGCGGCGCACACACCGGCCTCGACGTGTTCGGCGAGGTGCTCCACGACCATCCGGACCTCACGGTCGTCCTTGCCCACGCGGGAATGCCGGACTATGACCAAGCGCTGAAGCTGGCCACCGCCTACGAGCGGGTCCATCTGGACACGACCATGGTCGGCACGGCGTTCACGGAGTCCCATGCGCCGCTGCCGACCGACTGGTCGGCGCGGTTGGTCGATGTCGCGGACCGGATCGTGCTCGGCTCGGACTTCCCGCAGTTGCCGTACGCGTATTGCGAGCAGCTCAGCGCGATCGCCGGCTGGGCCGCTGCCGACGACCGGCTCGGCGACCCGTTCCTGCGCTCGGTCCTGCATGACGCACCCGCGCGCCTGCTCCGCCTCGACAGCTGAACAGGCGCGCGGACCTCAACGAGCGGCGAGTTCGAGCGCGACCACGCTGATCTCCCGGCCTTCGTCGAGCACGGACCTGCAGGCACGGTCGACGAGGTCCTTGCTCAAACGCAGTGCGAACGCCGATTCGGCTTCGCGGACGATCTCCTTGCGCAACCGTCGCAACCGGCCGCCAGCTCGTGCCGTCCGGCCCAACTCGCTGACCAGGGAATCGATGCCGGAGGCATCAGGCACGCTGGTGCGGATGACGGGTGGGTGGACGCTGTCGGACGATCGCAGTGACAGCATCTGCTCGAGTTGACGCGCCGTCCGTGCCGCACCCGGCAGATCCGACTTGTTGACGACGAGGATGTCAGCGACCTCGAGCATGCCGGCCTTGATCGCCTGTACGTCGTCTCCGAGGCCGGGAACGGACACGAGGACCGCCACATCGGCGTACTCCGCGATGTCCACGTCGGACTGGCCGCTGCCGACGGTCTCGAGCAGGACGACATCCCAGCCCGCCGCGTCGAGCGCATCGATGAGGGCCGGAACGGCCCGGGACAGGCCTCCCGACTGGCCCCGCGAACTGACCGACCTGATGAAGACCCCGGGGTCGAGGGTGTGCTCGCCCATCCGGGTCCGGTCCCCGAGGACCGCTCCACCTGAGAGCGGGCTCGATGGGTCGACAGCCAGGACTGCCACCCGCTTGCCTTCGTTGCGCAATGCACCGATCAATGCTCCGATCAGTGAGGACTTGCCGGCACCGGGCGGGCCGGTCACACCGACCACCATCGCCCGGCCCGTGTGCTCGAGCAGGGTACGACGCAGTGCGATTGCGTCGACGCCACCCTTCTCGAGCACCGTCAGTGCCCTGGCCAGGTTTCCCTCGTGGCCAGCGGCGACGGCGGCAGCCAGCGTGCTCATGCCACGATCAGCGGGTTGCCGAACCCGAGTTCGTCGCGCAGGGTCGCCACGATCTCACCATGGGTCACGCCCGCGGTCGCGGCATCCACCACACTCGCGAAGACGTTCTTGCTCTCGTCCTCGGCCGCAGCTCGCAGCCCGTCGATGCCGCGACGGACCTCCGACTCGCTGCGGGACCGCTTGAAGTCGCGGAACGCCGCCACGTGGGCTTCCATCGACTCCCGATCTGGCCGATAGGGCGGCGGCTGCTCCTCGTTGTCGTCCTCCGACTCGTAGCAATTGACCCCGATGACCCGGTCGACGCCGGCATCGATCCGCTCCTGTGCGGCGAGTGCGGAGCGCCCGATCATGCCCTGCACGAGACCCGAGCCCACGGCGGCGTACATCCCCCCGGCCTCCTCGATCACCGCCATGACGCGCAGGATCTCCTCCTCCATCTGGTCCGTGAGGTGTTCGACGTAATATGAGCCGCCGAGGGGGTCGATGACGTCGCACAAGTGTGCTTCTTCACGCAGGATGTTCTGCGTAGCCACGGCGATGCGCGCCGACTCCTCGGTGGGGCAGGTGATCGCCTCGTCGTAGGCGTCCGTGTGCATCGATTGCAGTCCAGAGAAGATGCCGGCAATGGCCTGGGTCGCCACTCGGGCAACGTTGTTCAACGGCTGCTGGGCGGTCAAGTCAACGCCCGACGTCTGGCCGTGGAACTTGAACCGCCACGAACGCGGGTCCTTCGCGCCCAGCCGGTCACGAGTGATCCGGGCCCAGATTCGGCGGCCGGCCCGGAACTTGGCGACCTCTTCGAAGAACGAGATCGACACGTCGAAGAAGAAGGTGAAGCGGGGCAGGATGGCGTCGGGGTGCAATCCACGGGCCATGCAGTCCTCGGCGTACTGGATGGCGGTGGCCAGGGTGAACGCCATGGTCTCGGCGGGGGTCGCTCCGGCCTGCTGCATGTGTTGGCCGACGACCGAGACGGGGTTCCATCCGGGCACTCGCTCACGGCAGTAGGCCACGTGGTCGACCAGGACCCGGCGCGATCCCGGCTGGGAGAGTCGGTAGAACATGTGGTTCGCAACGAAGTGCGAAATGTAGTCAGACTGGTTCGACGTCCCCGTGATCTGGTCGAAGGCAACGCCGCGACGGTGGGCCGTCGCAAGCACGAACGCCAGCAGGGTGAAGGGTGTCGGGTCGTTCATCGCCGTGGAGATCGAGCCGAGCGGGACGCCGTCCAAGGCCCTGTCCATGTGGTCGACGTTGTTGATGACGGTGCCGCACGTGCCCAGCAACGGCGCCGGGACCTCGTCGCAATCGAGACCACGGAAGCCGGAGTTGCACGGCAGGAGGCTGATCGCGCTGGCCCCTAGGTCGAGGATCTGGCGGACCCGCGCGTTGTAGTCGGCCGGCGTGCCGAGCCCGATGAGCTGGCGCTGGGTCCACGTCCGGCCGCGATACATCGACGGATAGATCCCGCGCGTGAACGGCTCCTGGCCGGGGAAGCCGAGGTCGGCCTGATAGCGCTCGCCCGCCCAGTCGTCGGGCGTGTAGAGCGGTTCCACCACGATGCCGGAGCGGTTGCGTACGACGCGGTCCAGGTCGGCCTGCTTGGCGTAGTCAGCGGCCCAGCGTTCCCGGGCGGCGCTGGGGGTCACGGCGGTCATGCCGGCACCTCCGCTCTGGAGCGGCGATCCCGCACGGCTGCACCCAATTGGTTGACCGCATCGACGATCTCGTCACGCGAGGAGCCCGGGCCGAAGATCCGGCCGACTCCGGCGTCGGTCAGCATCGCGTGCTCGCTGTCGGGCACGATGCCTCCGACCACGACGGCAACGTCATCGAGCCCGGCTTCGGCGAGCTCGCGCAACAGGTCGGGCACGATCAGATGGTCGGTGGCCAGGGACGAGACCCCGATCACCTCGACGTCCTCCTGGAGCGCCAGGCGCACGACCCCGCTGATCGTCTGCCAGGGCGGGGTGTAGACGACTTCATGCCCCGCGTCACGAAGGTATGCGGCGATGATCCGACTCCCGCGGTCATGGCCGTCCAGTCCGATCTTCGTGATCAGGACCCTGATGGGTGTGTCCACCGGTGCCGCCTTTCGTTTGGTCAATATGCGTGCGAGCACTCGCTCGCATTCCGAGTATGCGTGGGAACGGTCGGCGTCGTCAAGGCCGCCCATGGATGGCGCTGGTCACGACGCGCCCGGCGGCTATATGCTCGGGCCCGTGACCTGCCCCCGAGCGCCGTACGCATGCCCCTCAGACGCCCGACGCGACGGGGTGTCCTGCCGATGAAGCCCCCACGTGAGGAGCGATTGGCCCGGGTGCAGGAGGTGGCGACCCGACACATCATGGAGCGCGGTTTCGACCGGGTCTCGGTCAACGAGCTGGCCGAGGATCTCCAGATGAGCGTCGGTGGCCTCTACCGCTACATCCGCTCCAAGCCCGACCTGCTCGTGATGGCCTGCGAGACGATCTACGGCGGATTGCGCGAGACTCTTGCTGAGATCGCCACCGACAATCGTCACGAGCTGCCCGCGAAGCTTCGCCTGATGATCGACACCTATCTGCGTGAATGCGTGCGCAACCGCAAGCAGATCCTGCTGATGTATCGCGAGTACCGCCACCTCCCCGAGGAGGCGCACCGCCGCTATCAGGAACGGGAGCTCGGAATCGTCGGTGTCTTCGCGGATCTTCTGTCTGCAGGCATCCGACGCGGCGCCTTCGCTGACGTCGACACGCAGGTCCTCGCGCAGGACATCGTGTTTCTCGGCCACCTGCCCGCCCTGAAGGGATGGGCGTTGCGAGACCGCATCGCCGTCGACAACCTCATCGACGAACAGACCGCTCTGGTGATGGCACGACTGTCCGTCTGAGGCTCGGGAAGGCTCAGGGAAGCAGGCCGGCCTGGCGCGCAACCTCGACCGATTGGAGGCGGCTGTGCGCGCCGAGCTTGGCCAAGGCGGAGCGCAAGTAGCTCTTGACCGTCTCTGCAGAGACGCCCAGGGCCGCCGCAATCTCGCCGTTCTGCAGTCCGGTTGCGACGTGCGCCAGTACGTCGACCTCCCGCTCGGAGAGCAGGTCACTCTCGGCAGGCGAGGCAATCAGGCGCCGGCAGCAGTCGCGCAGCACCTGCTGCTCGGCAATGCCATCGGCGCTGGCGGCGAGGGCGCGAAGCTCGGCGAAGGCGACGCGGATGGCCTCGGTCTCGCGGCCCGTCAACTGTTCATGGCTCCTCATTGAGCAGTCCTCGTCTTCCCACTTGCCGCCGGTCCCTCGCAAGGATAACATGCGAGCGAGCGCTCGCGTTTTATGCGCCGGATTATCGCTCAGAAACGAGGTGGCGGAATGCCCAGTGTCCTGAAGACGAGCTCGAACGCGAGCGACGCCCTTGAGCGGGCGCTCTCGGCGGCGCTGACGACTTCTGGCCTGCCGGTTGTGTTCGCCGGCAGGGTCCGGTCGGGAGCGCTGCGCATCAGCCGCCTGCGCGGCAATCGCTGCGAGGCTCTGAAGGGTCTCGCGCTTCCCCCTGACGTCGGGCTCGGCGGCAAGGCCGTGACCATCGGACGCCCGGTGTCGGTCCGCGACTACGCCAGCGCACTCGCGATATCCCACGAGTACGACGCCGCGGTGGCTCGCGAAGGGCTCCGCAGCATGGTCGCCGTACCGGTGCGTGTGCACGGCGACATATCGGCCGTCCTCTATGGCGGGGTCCGTGCGCCCGTCGCGATCGGCGACCGTGCCATCAATGAACTGGTCGCCCTGAGTCACCAACTCGGTTACAGCCTCGAGCAGGCCGCGTCCGCACCGGTGGCAGACTCGGTTTCCGCACGGGTTGCGCAGGGTCCGGGCCGGGTCCAGTGGTGCACCACGGTCGAGGGGATGCTGTCCGACCTCAGCGGGGAGGCGGCCCCACTGGTCCACGACGAGGCCCGCCGCACCTGTGTCAGGCTTCTGGCAGTCATGCGCGGAGACTTGGAACCCGCACGCCCGCCGCTGCTGTCCTCACGCGAGCGCGAGGTCCTGGCGCTCGCCGCAGCAGGTTGCAGCGACCTCGACATCGCCGAGGACCTCGGGCTCGACGTCGTCGCCGTTCGCACCGCGGTCCGGGGACTACGCCGGGCGTTCGGTGTCCGCAGCCGTCACGCCGCCGTGTCCGCGGCCCGATCCTCAGGAGTCCTGCCATGAGCACCTCGACCCTTCCGCCTGCCCCCGGCGCAGCGACGATGTTCGCCGCCGACGCGACCGCGCGCCGCGACGGCATCGTGATCACCAGCTTCGGGAACCGTGCGGCCGACGGGGAGATGGTGGTGACTGAGGCGATGCTCAACGGGCACGGAACCTGCCACGGCGGCCAGATCTTCCTCTTCGCCGACACCGTGTTCTCCTGCGCCTGCAACAGCGATGGCCCGGCGGTCGCCGCAAAGGCTGACATCGTCTTCGTCGCACCCGCGCACCTCGGCGACGTGTTGCGAGCAACCGCCCACGAGCAGGCCAGCTTCGGCCGCAACGGAGTCTTCGACGTCACGGTCACCCGCGCCGACGGCACCCTCATCGCCCTCTTCCGCGCCCACAGCCGCTCTCGCTAGAGCCACGGGGACGGAAGAACCCGGGCCTCCGCAGACGAACTGCGAAGTCCCGGGCTGACGTCATTCCGGTGACTCAGCCAGCCGAGTCCTGACGCAGACCTCGACCACGCGTCTCCACCAGCATCAGCGTGCACACCAGGGACATCGCGCTGATCACGGCGAGCATCACTCCGATCGAGCGACTGCCGTACTCCGCAGCCAGGCCGGGCGCCAGCAACGGAGGGATCGCTCCGCCCAGGACCGCGGCCAGCCCATAGCTGAAGCCCGCCGCGGTGTAGCGGTAACGGGTCTCGAACAGCTCGGGCAAGAACGCGGCGGCCGGTCCGTAGGAGACCGCGAACACCACGAGCGACACCGTGACGCCGAGCGCAAAGGCCAGCGGCGATTCGGTGTCAAGGATCGGGAAGAGCGCCAGACCCCAGGCGATACCGAACACACATGCCGTCACGATCACGCGGCGTCGCCCGAAGCGGTCCGAGAGGATGCCCGAGGCGGCGGTGGCGAGGCCGAAGACCACGGACGCCCCGAGCCCGATGGTGAGTACCGTGGGCCGGCTCAGCGCGGCCCCGTCGGGGTTCGTCCCGTACGCCGTGAGGTAGGCCGTGCCCATGTAGAAGAAGGCGAACAACATGGCAAGCGAGCCGGCTACCAGGAGAATCTCCCGCGGCTGGGCGCGAACGGCCTCGCGGAACGGCGAGTGGCGGCTGGTGTCCAGTTTTGCCTGCGACTCGCGGAACGCCGGGGTCTCCTCGATCGAGAGGCGCACCCACAGGCCCAGACCCACCAGGAGGATCGACAACAGGAACGGAATCCGCCAGCCGTAACTGAGGAACGCGCCATCGGTGTCGCCCAGCAGGAGACCCGTGATCAGGAACGTGCCGCTCGACAGACCGAAGGCAATGCTGGGGCCAAGCTGGGGGAACACGCCGTACCGACCGCGCCGCCCTTCGGGGGCGTATTCGGCGGTCAGCAGCGTCGCACCGGCCCATTCCCCGCCGACGGCGAAGCCCTGGGCGAGCCGGAGCATGACGAGCGCGATCGGTGCCAGGATCCCGATGGTCGACGAGCTCGGCAGGACGCCGATCAGCGCTGTGGCGACACCCATCGTTAGCAGCGTGGACACCAACGTGCGCTTACGGCCGATCCGGTCACCGAAGTGGCCGAAGACAACCGCCCCGACCGGCCGGGCCACGAAGGCGACGGCGAACGTCGCGAAAGACGCAACCGTGCCGGCGGTTGCCCCGAGCGATGGGAAGAACACGGTCGGGAAGACCAGCGCGGCCGCTGTGCCGTAGATGAAGAAGTCGTAGAACTCGATGGTTGTTCCGACACAGCTGGCCATGGCGATGCGACGCATGGACACCGGACGGGCCGGAGCGGATGGCTCGGCATTCTTGGTTGTGGACATAGCGGTGCAGTGTTCGTGGTGAGGTGGCTCACTCGCTACCCCCGAAATGAGGCCCATTTCGGGGGTAGCCCCTCACGCCGAGCCGGCGCATGCTGTGGCCATATTCGAGGAGAAAGGTGGTCTCAGATGACCCCCCATCGCGCCTATTGGGACGAGCCGAAGGAAACCCGTACGCGGGCCGCACGGGAGGACGAGGTGCTCGCCCTGCTGCAGGCCCAGCTGCACCGGGTGTACGACGAAGTGCCGTTCTATCGCGAGCACTACGACGCGCATGGATTCCACCCCGACCAGGTCCACACTCTTGAGGATTTCACCAGGCTGGTCCCGGTCATCACCAAGTCCATGTTGCGCGCCGACCAGGCCGCGAACCCGCCGTTCGGGAGCTATCTCGGCGTACTCGAGTCGAAGATCGCCCGCATCCACGGCTCGTCCGGAACCACCGGCGCACCCACGCTCTACGGCATCTCACACAGAGACTGGGAGCACGTCGCCGACGTGATGGCGCAGGGCTTCTACACCGCGGGGATCCGCCCCGACGACAAGGTGCAGCTCTCCACCGTGTTCGGCATGTTCATCGGCGGTTGGGGCTCGCTGCTCGGCTGCGAGCGGATCGGGGCCACCACGTTTCCGATCGGCGCCGGCGAAACGGAGCGTCAGCTCGAGCTGATGTACCGGGTCGGCTCCACGGTGTTGATCTGTACGCCGACGTACGCCTTGCACATGCTGGAGCGTGCCCGCTCGCTGGGCTATGACACGGCAGCGTCCCCGCTGCGCCTGGGCATTTTCATCGGCGAACCAGGAGCCGCCATCCCGGGCACCCGAGAGGTGCTCGAAAAGGGCTGGGGCATGACGGTACGGGACCTTGCCACGACCTCTGAGATGACGCCTTTCGCGACCAACGCCGAGTGCCAGGAGGGTCGCGGCGTACATGTTCTGCAGGATCAGGTGTGGACCGAGATCGTGGACAAGGCCGACACGCACGTCGGTGCCCCGGAGGGAACCAGCGGCGGCGTGGTCTACACGCATCTTCACCGCGAGTCCCAGCCGATGATCCGGTTCGCGTCCGGCGACGAGTCCCACATGACCTATGAACCATGCCCGTGCGGACGGACCTATCCCCGACTGCCCAACGGTGTCTACGGACGCCTCGACGACATGCTCATCATCCGCGGCGCGAACGTCTACCCGAGCCAGGTACAGCGCTCCCTGCTCACCGTGCCCGGAACAGGCGTCGAGTTCGTGATCGTCCTCGACCGTCCAGACACGATGGACCGGGCAACAGTGCGCGTCGAGTACGACCCCACTCTCGAACCCAGCGACCTCGATGCCTTCAAGCGCGAACTCACGGAGGCGGTCCAGGCGCGGTTGAAAAACGACACGAACATCAGCTTCGCAGTCGAGGTCCTGAAGCCGGAGACACTCGAGCGGTCCATGTCGAAGGCCAAGCGCGTCGATGACCGACGCCCCGCAATGGTGGCCCGATGATATTGAGGCCCGTGCGCAAGGGTGTCTGAGGCAGGTGCGGCCTAGCCAGGATGATCGGCGGCGCTGAGGGCTTCTGGTCGACCCGGAGCCTCGGGCGTGTCGTTCGACGCGCCTGTCAGGTTGGTATGCCGCGAATAGTCGGCGATCTGTCCGTCCCCACCAAAATTCTTAACGAGGTTGATCGCTCCGGCGAGTCTGTTGCACTCTCAGGTGACGGGCCAAGTTGGGCCACTCAACCGAGCCGGCTCGCGCGTCATGGCAACCCGCCCCGCAAAGGGGTGCCGCAGCGATCAAAACGAGGCGATTGGGATTCCTCGCCTCGACTTGATCGCTCCGAACCCTTGCCCGACATAGGTGAATAGGAACCGCTTTGTGTCTCCAATGTTCTCCCCCGCCAAGGTTGCAAAAGGAGACTGCAACGTCGAATGGCTCCTCCGAGCCGGTCCAACCAATCTTGGTGTGCCCCACCGTTTGGGTTCGAGCACTCGGCGTACCTCCCATTGACCGCGATTCACAAACCCACTGCACGCTGACGTGCGACAACGCTCGCGGGTCAGCTGCACGATCATCAGGCCGTGTGCCCTCCGTGAAGCAGCCCTCGAGGGTGCGCAGTCGCCGTGAACTACAACGCCGCAAAAAGTTTGCTCGAAGTGATCGCTGCGATCTGCCAGTGTTCCTTAGGTGCATAGGAGCCTGCTGTGGTGTGACTGCCGATGTTGACCGCAGTGACAAAAACCACTGCATGTTGACCTGCAGTTATGTGTTCAAGCGCTCCGACGTGTCGTCACCGATGGAGCATCCTTCAAGCCACTCCCCCGCCGTCCACATCTCGGTACGTAGGGCCTCAGGAAAGACCAGACCGGCAGTCCCCGCGCAGCCACTTTGTCCGATGGCGTCACGGTCGGCCGTTCGGTCGACCTCGACCATCCCCACTACTCGAAGCGCAGCACCCAAGAGGGGCACACTGAACAGCACAAGCACCGACGGCCAGTCTGATGCGCTCGTTTGAGCAGGGGCCGCCTTCTTCATTCTGGACGAGGATTCCCACCGACACCACGGGACAGTCGAGCCCTGGTTTCGCGACGTCCGGCGTTCTACCACATGTCACGGCGAGGCGTCCCGACGATGCAGCCGTGGTCACTCTTGCCGCCGGCACGACGCGCAACCCAGCAGGGCAGTGGCCACGATGAATGCGGGCCGTCGGACCCGCATCGTCGATATGCGGTCACCGGGATGCCCTTCACTCAGCAACCGGGTTCCAGTCCGCCGCCCAGGCCGATATCGCGTCGATGACCGGTCCCAGCGCCCTTCCCTTGGGCGTCAGCAGGTATCGCGGGGCACTTGAGGTGCCTGGGCAGATCCGCGAGAGGAGTCCTTCGCGTTCCAGCTCTCGCAGCCGCTCGGTCAGCAGGCGGTCGGAAATTCCAGGGATCGCGGCGTGGATCTCACCGAAGCGCTCAGCGTGGGTCATCAGCGCGTGGAGGATGACACCGTTCCAACGCCGGCCCAGCAGTTCCACCGTCTGGTGGAACTGAGGGCAGTAGCGTCCGCAGTCATTGTCCACCGGACCGATCAGCCCGTCCGCCACCTCGACCCCACCTCTGCATCAAGCTTGATTGACCTGCGGTCAGGCTACTGCTATAACTCAACCACTTACTCATAGTAAGTATCGATCGTAGGAGGAAGCGTGGATGTTCTGGTACTCATCGGGAGGGTGCTCTTCGCCCTACTCTTCCTCGGATCAGGCTACGGACACCTCGCACAGAGGGAGATGATGGCCGGATACGCCGCCGGTAAGGGAGTGCCCGCCGCGCCCGTCATGGTCGTCCTGACCGGCCTGCAGCTCCTGGCCGGCGCACTCATGGTGGCCCTGGGGATCTGGCCCGACGTCGGGGCCCTGTTGCTCGCGGCCTTCCTGCTACCCACCGCCTTCATCATGCACGGCTTCTGGGCCGAGACCGACCCCGGAGCCAAGGTCATGGAACAGACCCAGTTCCTCAAAGACCTCTCGCTGGCCGGTGCGGCACTCGTGATGTTCGCGGCCTTCGCCTACCTCGGTGACGATCTCGGCCTCGTCCTCGTCGGACCGCTATTCACCCTGTCATGAGCAAAGCCGTCCCTGTCCCTGTTCCCATGCCCCAGCGCCCTGGCCCGCGGCCCTCGACGACCCCGACGAACCCACACACCCAGCTCGACCAGCAGCCCCGCGATGACCAACCACGGGAGCGCCTGATCGGGCAGATCGGCACCCTGCCGGGGGTGGTCTGGGCGGGCTCGATGATCTCCGTCCCCGGTGCGCAGGCGCTCACCCTGCCTCAAGGCCCGGCCCAAGGGCCACCGGATGCGTTCATGATCGGCACCGAGTTCGCCCACCTCCACCCATCCCCCGATCAATCCCTACACCTGGTCCTGCCGCCTCCGACCGCCGAGGCTGCGATCGAGGCTGGCTGGGCCGAGCAGCACCCGATCGCCCGCCTCGGGATCATCTCGCCGGGGGCGGTCATGGTCTACGCCCCACGCGATGCATACGAGGCGGACATCGCCGCTGGCCTCGTACGGGCATCCTACGCCTACGCAATCGGTGCAGAACCTCCGATCACCACCGGGAACGAGCGCGGGCACTGACGGCAACGCCGGCTCTCAGGTCGCGCTGTTAGGAACCACGCCACTCCAACAGCTGGACCTCATCGCAGGAAGACTCGAGGGCAATCTGGCCCTCAAACACCGGCACGTTGGGCGACATGGGACGACGAGGGTGCGGCACCTTCGGCCGCTGACGCCAAGACCGCGGACTGCGACCCGAAGGCGGAACTCGCCGAACGGACCATCGAGCTCATGCGCGCGCGGCGGTGAGATGCTCTCGGCGCAGCCGCCAAACCTGGGCGACCAGCCCGGGGTGCAACGCTGGACCGACTTCACAGTTGAGCAGCACGACGACTTCGTCATCTTGTAGAACAACGCCTCGGGTGTACGCGCGGCGGCATCGCGCCTGATCCGCGCGGACTGGGACCTGTAGTGCCTCACATCAAGAACCCGCAACCGCTGATCATGGGCTTCATTGACACGATGAGAAGCCAGGGCCACGCGGTCGAGTCGATCTGCCGGGCCCTGCGCGAGCAGGGCTGCCAGATCGCCGCGGACCTACCGCAGCTGGAAGCGAGCAGGCCGAGTCGTCGCGGTGCGGACCGTGAGTGACGCCACGTCGTCAACGCGGTGCGTGACATCGCCTAGTGTCCTGAGTCGTTGATTCGCGTGCAGTAGCGGGCTATGGAGTCGAGGATCTGGTCGGCCGTCTTGGTCCAGACGTAGGGCCTGGGGTTCTCGTTCCAGGTCTTGATCCAGCCGCGGATGTCGTTGTTGAGGGCGCGGACGCTCGTGTGCGCGCCGCGCTGGAGCTTCTTGGTGGTCAGCTCGGAGAACCAGCGCTCGACCAGGTTGAGCCACGAGCTCGAAGTCGGGGTGAAGTGCACCACGAAGCGCGGATGGGCGACCAGCCAGCGCTGGATCACGGGGGTCTTGTGGGTCGAGACGTTGTCCATCACCAGGTGCACTGCGAGGTCGTCGGGAACCTCCTTGTCGATCGTGGTCAGGAACTTCTTGAACTCGATCGCCCGGTGCCGGGCGTGCAGCTGGCCGATGACCTTGCCGGTGGTGATGTCGAGTGCGGCGTAGAGGCTGGAGGTGCCGTGGCGGGTGTAGTCATGGGTGGCGCGCTGCGGGGTCCCCGGCAACATCGGCAAGATCGGTGCGGTCCGGTCCAGCGCCTGGATCTGGGACTTCTCATCGACGCACAGCACCACGGCCCGTTCAGGTGGGGCGAGGTAGAGCCCGACGACGTCCTTGACCTTGTCGACGAACTGCGGGTCCTTCGACAGCAGTCCCCGGGATAGGCCAGTTGCGGAGTGACGCGCCGTGCTTGCGGTGCTCGGTTGGCGACCGACGGCGTTCGGTCATCACCTGGGTCTTGAGTAGTCAAACCCAGCTGCCTAGCGGCACCCGCTGCACTGCACAACCCGTCTTCAAGGTCGGGGGTGAATAGCCCTGGGTCTGATGGAGGCTCTCTCAATCCATGGAGGATGAGAGTCATGGCAGCACCCAGGAAGGACCCCGACGAGCTGCGTGAGCGGGCCACGAGGATGGCCGTCGAGCTCCGGCAAGATCCCGAGACCAAGGTCGGTGCGATCAATCGTGTGGCCGAGCAACTCGGCATGCACCCCGAGACGTTGCGCAACTGGGTCCGGCAGGCCGAGGCCGACGGTGGTGTCCGGCCCGGCACCACGACCAGCGACGGGCATCGGTTGGCCGAGCTCGAGCGGGAGAATCGCGAGTTGCGTCGGACCAACCACATTCTGAGGACGGCTTCGGCTTTCTTCGCGGCGGAGCTCGACCGCCCCACGAACAGGTAGTTGCCTACATCGAGGCTCATCGCCACGACGTGGTCGATGGCGCGAGGTCGGGGTCGAGCCGATCTGTGCCGTGCTGAAGAAGGCCGGCTTCACGATCGCCCGGAGCAGCTACTACGCCGCGAAGACCAGGCCGCCGTCGGCACGTGCGATCCGCGACGCCGAACTGGTCGAGGATATCAAGGTCGCCCACAAGGCCAACCTCGGGGTCTACGGCGCGCGGAAGATCCACGCCGAGCTCAACCGCGAGGGCGTGAAGGTCGCCCGCTGCACCGTCGAGCGACTCATGAGGGCTGAGGGGCTGCGCGGGATCCCGCGGGAGAAGACCCGCAAGACCACCCTCGGCGACGGCGCTGAGACCGAACGACCCGAGGACCTTGTCAGCAGGAAGTTCGTCGCGACAGCACCGAACCAGCTGTGGGTGGCCGACCCCTGACCTACGTCAGGACCCACGCTGGCTGGACTATGTCGCGTTCGTCCTCGATGTCTTCGCCCGAATGATCGTCGGCTGGCAGGTGTCCACCAGCCTGCGCACCGACCTGGCGTTGGACGCCCTCGACATGGGCCTTTGGAACCGGCAACGGGCCGGGCAGGATGTCACCGGCTTGGTCCATCACAGCGACCGTGGAGTATCGGGCGAAATCAACCGGTCGTCGCAACACCTCGACTGCATGGAGGTGTTCGGTGGTTCGTCGACAACAGGATGCGGATCGTGCGGTGCGGCCGGCGATGCGGTCGCCTGGGCGTCCGTATCCACCCCCGGCATGTGGAGCAGGAGTTCTGGCGGCGGATCGCCGAAGGGATGGGCAGCGAGGACGCCGCGGCCGCTGTTGGCGTGTCAGGCCCGGTCGGGTCGCGGTGGTTCCGCCACGGTGGCGGGATGCCACCGATCACTCTTGCCGCACCGTCAGGCAGGTATCTGTCGTTCGTTGAGCGGGAGGAGGTCGCCATCCTGAGGGCGCAGGACCAAGGGGTGCGCGAGATCGCCCGGCGGGTCGGTCGGCATCCCTCGACGATCTCGCGCGAGTTGCGACGCAACGCCGCCACCCGCAGCGGGAAAGTGGAGTACCACGCTTCGGTGGCGCAGTGGAAGGCCCGGAGCGCAGCCAAGCGCGCCAAGACCGCGAGGCTCGTCGAGAACCCGCGGCTGCGCGACTACGTCCAGGACAAGCTCGCCGGTGTGCTCCGTGGACCAGATGGCGTGGAGATCATCGGGCCGGACGTGGCGCCCTGGAAGGGGCGGAACAAGCCGCACCGTCAAGACCGCCGTTGGGCGTTGGCGTGGAGTCCGCAGCAGATCGCCAACAGGCTCCCGATCGACTTCCCCGATGATGAGTCCATGCGGATCAGCCACGAGGCGATCTACCAAGAGCTCTACATCGAGGGCCGCGGCGCGCTCAAACGCGAGCTGGTCGCCTGCCTGCGCACCGGTCGGGCGCTGCGCGTGCCCCGGGCCAGATCACGCAATACGCCCGGCGCCCACGTCACCGCGGACGTCGTGATCAGCCAGCGGCCCGCCGAGGCTGCCGACCGCGCGGTGCCCGGTCACTGGGAAGGCGACCTCATCATCGGGCTGAACCGCTCCGCGATCGGCACTCTGGTCGAACGCACCACCAGGTACACGATGCTCGTGCACCTGCCCCGTGCCGAGGGCTACGGGATCGTTGCGCCCACGAAGAACGGTCCACCGCTGGGCGGCTACGGCGCGGTCGCGATGAAGGACGCCCTCGCCACGACGATGACGACCCTGCCAGAGCAGCTGCGTCGCACGCTGACCTGGGACCGCGGCAAGGAACTGTCCCAACACGCCCAGTTCAAGAGCGAGACCGGGATCGCGGTCTACTTCGCCGACCCCCACTCGCCCTGGCAGCGGGCCACCAACGAGAACCACACGGCCTGCGGCGCCAGTACTTCCCCAAGGGCACCGACCTGTCCCGGTGGGAGCGCACGAGATGCAGGCCGTCGAAACAGCCCTCAACAACCGACCCCGCAAAACCCTGGAAGGGAAGACGCCGGCCGAAGCCCTCAACGAGCACCTACAGTTGCTTTCCCAAGGCGGTGTTGCTTCCACCGGTTGAACCTGGTTCGAGCGATTCGCTACACCGAGCGACTCGCGGAAGCAGAGGCCGTCGCGTCGGTCGGATCGCGGGGCGATTCTTACGACACGCGATGGCAGAGGCGCTCAACTCGCTGTTCAAGACCGAGTGCATCCGCAACCCGGTCATGCGGCCGAAGGGCGGCTGGAAGACGTCGGCGACGTCGAGATCGCGGTCGCCGAATACGTCGACTGGTTCAACCACAGGCGCCTGCACGGCGAGCTCGGACTTGTCCCGCCCGCCGAGTTCGAAGGCAACCACTGGGCCAGCATCACCCCCGGAGCACTACCCTCAAGAACTCGTCCCGACCGGGACTGGATCCAAGTAATCGAGCCTCCACGAAACCCGGGGCGATTCACTCCCACAGTCGAGAACAATCGGGGGACGACGTCGGGGGACGAGGGGTACCCAGCAGGCCATCCGTGCCTGTCACGGTACCGGCGGCCTGCGGCTGGCTGCGCCCTGTGTGAACCTGAACGGGACAATGATTGGGTGTCAATCAAACCGGGGGCAGTCCCCCGGGGTGCACCAGCCAGTGTTCAGTTGAGTTGAGCCATGCATCGAGAACTGGGAAGGACACACAGCTAGCCGACCGAGCACCCGGCGGCCTCCCGGTCGTCGTGCCCACACGACAGGGATCCCCACGACCGTCCGCCGAGACGCATCGAGCAGATAACACGACTTCCAACTCGCGAACTACGTTCCAACCTGCTAGACCGTCAGGATGTGGACGCTGCCGGCTGCCGCGTCCAGCCCGGTGGCGACGCCACCCAGCATCTGGGCAAGGCCGACCTTGGCGCCAGGTACCTGGCTGGCTCCGCTGCGCCCGCGCAGCTGGTCGGTGATGTCGCAGATGACCCGGACGCCGGATGCGGCCAGCGGGTGGCCGAGGGACAGCAGCCCACCGCTCGGGTTCACGGGGATGCGCCCGCCTAACGAGGTGGCGCCGGAGCGCAGCAGACCCACGCCATCACCGCGCGCGCACAGCCCCAGGTCCTCGTAGTGGACGATCTCTTCGCTCGCGAAGGCGTCGTGCAACTCGACGACGTCCACGTCGGAGGGCGCCACACCGGCCTGCTCGTAGGCGAGGGCCGCCGCCCGCGCACCGAGCTCGAGGGTCGTGATGTCGGAGCGCCGGAAATCGTAGTCGCCCGAGATCAGCGCTGATCCAGCGACGCGGACCGGTGCTTCGGCGTACTTCTTCGCCACGTCGGCGGACGCCATGACCACGGCGGCAGCCCCGTCGGTGTTGGGGCAGCACTGGAGCAGCGTGATGGGGTCGGCGATCATCCGGGAGGCCAGTACTTCTTCGACGGTGAAGCGCTTCTGGTACTGCGCTCGCGGGTTCAGGGCACCGAAGTCATGCGCCTTGACCGACACCTGGGCGAAGTCCTCAGGTGTCGCGCCGTGGGTCGCCATGAGACGTTGCGCCTGAAGCGCGAACAGTACGGGCATGCTGAGTCCGAGCTGACCGTCGAGGTCGTCCCTGTCCGGCGGGATCAGCTTCCCGGCGATCGGACTCGTGGTCATCGACTCGACACCGATGGCGATGCCGAGGTCGACGAAGCCGGCGGCGATGTCCTTGTAGAGGCTGCGGATCGCTGTCGATCCACCCGCGCACGCGTTCTCGACGTTGACCATCTCGACGCGGGTGACGCCGAGGTCCTTCATGATGGTCTGGCTGGTGATCATGGCGTCGTAGACCCGGGAGGAGAAGACGGCCTGTATCTGGGCGGAGTTGATGCCTGCGTCGGCGATCGCGGCGCGGGCGGCCTGGCCTCCCAGGTCGGCGATGCTGCGCTCGGGCATTTTGCCGAAGTCACTCTGTCCCACTCCGAGGACGAAGACCTCACGCATGGGCGGATTCCTTTCCGGGCGCAGGGACGAAGCGGTAGGCGAGCACGTCCTGCTCCTGCTCACGCCACATCGGCACGATCTCGAGCGTCATCGGTGTGCCGGGCGCCGGAAGGTCCTCGCCGGCGGAGATCGCGAGTTGGGCGAAGACCCTCACGCCGTGGGGCATGGTCACGTAGCCGACGGTGTAGCCAGGTGGGTAGCGGTGGTTGCCCATGTGCACGACGGTCGCGCAGAGCAGCTCGCCGTCTGAGCCGAGTTCCACGGGCTCCTGCGCTTCCCTGCCGCAGTCGAGGCAGCGAGGAGCGGGCGGATACGACGTGTGGCCGCACGCGGTGCAGCAGCTCGCGAGCAGGGTCGGGCCTGCCGCTGTCTCGCGGAAGAGTCCTTCGCGCAGGGGAACGGGGTTGGTCACGTCGATGCTCCTGGTTCTAGGTCGCGGTCCATGGGAGGACGGGTCAGCTCGGCGGGAGGATCATCCCGGCGTCCAGCCGGATCGAACGGCCGTTGTGCATAGGGTTTCGGACGATCTCTTCGATCAACATCGCGAACTCCGCGGGCTCGCCCATGCGCCGTGGGAAGAGCGACTGGGCGGCGAGCTCCGCCTTCAGGGCGGGAGGGACCTGGTCGTAGATCGGCGTGTCGAAGGCACCGGGCGCTACCGTCATGACACGGATTCCGTGCTGGGCGAGCTCACGGAACAGCGGCATCGTCAGGCCGACGAGGGCGGCTTTGGAGGCGCTGTAGGCAATCTGCCCGATCTGGCCCTCCCACGCCGCGCCGGACGCGACGTTGATGATGACACCACGTTCCCCGCCGGCGGTAGGCTCGCTGGCCGCCATGCCGGGGGCCACGCTGCGCATCACATGGATCGGGCCGTAGAGGTTCACCTTGATCCCCTTGTCGAAGACCTCCATAGGCAGCGGTCCGCGGCTGGACAGGAGCTTGGCGGGGGCGGCGACGGCGGCGGCGTTCACCACGACCTGGACGGCACTGTGCTCGGACTCGACGGCCGCCACGGCCATCTCGACCTGGTCGAGCTGGCTGACGTCGACCTCAAGGTAGCGGTAGCGCTCCCCCAGCTCGGCGCGGAGGGCGGCTCCGCGTTCGTCGTTGAGGTCGAACGCGGCGACTGCCCGGGCTCCGAGCTCGAGCAGGCGGCGGGCGGTGGCCTCACCTAGGCCGGAGGCGCCACCGGTCACGATGGCTACGGCGTTCTCTATCTTCACGGCTTCTCCTGGGAGCGTTGTGGTTCTCGGTGCCGGTTCAGCGGCCCATGACCTCGCGGCCGATGGCGGACCGGGCGATGATGAGCTTCTGGATCTGTGGCGTGCCGTCACCGATTTGGAAGCCGGACACGTCGCGCAGCAATGCCTGCAGCGGCATCTCCTCCGACCAGCCGACATGGCCGTGGAGCACGATGCAGTCCTGCACCGCCTGGAAGCCGACCTGGGGTGCCCACCACTTGAGCATTGCCGCCTCGACGGTGTGCGGCCTTGCGTTGCTGCGTGCCTCGAGCGTGGACGTGGCCAGGGCTCGGATGGCAGTGAGGTACGTCAGGTGTTCGGCGATCGGGAAGGTCACGCCCTGGTAGTGGCTCAGCGGCTTGCCGAAGCTCGTGCGGGTCTTGATGTGCTCGATGGTCAGGTCGATGGCCCGCTGGGCGATGCCGACTACCATGAACGCGATGAGGGTGCGCGTCAGGTCGAACTCGTTCATGATCATTGCGAACCCCTCGCCGCCCTGACCGAGTTGGTGCGAGTGCGGAACGAAGACACCCTCCATGGCGATCGAACCGCGGCCGACCGGCCGGAATCCAGGGTCGGCGAAGCGCTGGCCGGACAGGCCGGGTGAGTCCATGGGCACGACGAACGCACTGATGCGTCCCGTGTCGGTCTGACGCGCGACGATGATCGCGAGGTCTGCATCGGGCCCCTGGGTGATCGAGGTCTTCTCACCCGACAGCTCCCAGCCGCCGTCCACGGGAACGGCCTTGGCGCTCAGCGCCTGGGCGTCGGACCCGGACGCGGGCTCGGTGAGTGCGATGGCACAGACTGCTTCCCCTGCGATCACCGGTCCGAGCCAGCGGCGGACTGCCTCTTCCGAAGCGGACTTGACCAGCAGGTCGGCCGTGACGTTGTTGGCGAACACCTGGTAGCCGCAGGCAGCGTCGGCGTAGCTGACTTCTTCGCAGGCGATGCCGAGGGCTTGCAGGTCCGATCCCTGACCTCCCTGCTCCTCGGGGACGCAAAGGCCGAGTAACCCATTCCTTCCGAGGTCCATAAGGGTATCTCGCGGGTAGGGGGCACCCTGAGCGCGCTCGAGATACCCCTCGAGGAAGGATTTGCGCGCAAACGCGCGAACGCTGTCGCGGAAGTCAGCGAGCTCGTCATGGTCCGTCATCTGGTGCCTCCCGACGTCGTCTTGAACAGCGGCGCACGCTTCTCGGCGAAGGCTCTGAGCCCCTCGTCGACGTCACCGCTGTGCAGGTGCTCGGCGGTGACGAGTCGCTCGAGCCGCAAGGCGCTGGCGAGCGGCTGGTCGAGGCCGTCGTCGATCGCCTGCTTGAACAGGCGCAACGCGCTCGGGCTGCGCCGCGCGATCGTCGTGGCAAGCTCTTCGGCTCGCGTCACAAGCTGGTCGGCCGGGACGACCTCGTTGACCAGGCCCATCGCCTGCGCCTCCTTCGCAGTGACCAGCTCACCGGTGAAGGCGAGGTACTTGGCGCGGGTGGGGCCGACCACCCGTGGCAGCCGGGCTGCGCCGCCGGCGCCGGGGAGGAGGCCGTAGTTGATGTGGCCGTCGCCGAGGCGCGCGTCGGCCGAGGCGACGACTAGATCGCAGTGCAGCGCAAGCTCCAGTCCACCCGCCATCGTGATCCCGTTCAGCGCAGCGATGACTGGCTTCGGCAGCGAGGCGAGCATGGCGAAGGTCTCGGCCGCCCCCTTCTCGAAGGCGAGCAGTCGAACGGGATCCACCTTGCCGTCTGGGCCCAGCACCTCCTTGAGATCTGCGCCGGCGCAGAAGGCACGGCCCGTCGCCGTGACGACCACGACACGCACGTCCCGCTCGTCCTCGATGTCAGCCAGATGGGCGGCAAGTGCATCGAGCACGCGCTCGCTAAGGGCGTTCATCGCTTCGGCCCGGTTGAGCGACAACCAGGCCACGGGGCCCTTGTCGATACGAGTGACGGCGGCTTGCGTCACTGCGCTCATCGATCCCCACCCTCGGCGCCGATCTCTGCACCCATGGCGCGCAGACGCTTCTTGTCGATCTTCCCGACGAGGGTGGCGGGCAGCGCGTCGACGAGGTGGATCTCCTTAGGCGCCTGGTGCGCGCCCTTCGCGTCGCGCACGAGCCGCTTGAGCACGGCCTTGTCGATGGCGGCTCCCTCGTGGAGGACAATGAACGCGGTGACCGCCTCGCCCCACTTGTCGTCCGGCATGCCTACGACCGCCACCGCGGCGACGTCGGGATGCGCCGCGATCACGTCCTCGACTTCCTTCGGATAGACGTTGAACCCGCCTGAGATCACCATGTCCTTCTTGCGGTCCACGATGTGGAGATAGCCCTGCTCGTCACGCATCGCCATGTCCCCGGTATGCAGCCACCCATTGCGCAGAGTCTCCTCGGTCAAGTCGGGCCGGTTCCAGTAGCCGGACATGATGACTGGCGAGCGGACACAGAGCTCACCGGGAATCCCATCAGGGACCGGCTGGTCGGCTTCGTCGACGATCGTCACCGTGGTGCCGATGACCGGACGCCCGCACGAACTGAGCAGGTCCGGACGCCCAACCGGGTCGTGCTCCTCACGTAGGAGGCTCGTCGTAACGCCGACGCACTCAGTCTGACCATAGCACTGGACGAACTTCTGCCCGAACCGGTTCAGGGCCTGGGTGAGCCGGGAGGGCGAAATCGGTGCTGCGCCATAAACGAAGGTCTCGAGCGAGCTCAGGTCCGCGTCCTCCGATGTGGTGTGGTCGAGCAGGGCGTTGATCATTGTCGGCACCGCGAAGGTGCAGTTGGCCTGCTCCTTCTCAATCGCCTGCACGAAGGACTTCGGCTCGAAGCCTTGAAGCAAGATGACCGTGCCGCCGCGGGCCAGGGTTGGGAAGAGCGGCAGCACCCCGGCATGCGTGATCGGCGGTGCGACCAGGTAGCGGGGCTTGGCGGGGAGTTGCCAGCTCGTCAGCACCGCCTTGCACTGCTCGGCCATCGCTCGGTGCGAGAGCATGACGCCCTTCGGCGTGCCGGTGGTCCCGCCCGTGTACTGCAGCCAGGCGAGGTCCTCCTGGCCGGCCGGGCCCGGCTCGAGCGGCTTCGGGTCGTAGCCCTCGATCAGCTCGAACAGGTCCTGCCCAGCGTCGGACTCACCGAACACGAGCAGGTGCTTCACCGTCTTGGAGCGTTCGGCGACAGCGGCTCCCACCTCCGCGAATGTCGGATGGACGATGAGGACCTCGATCTCGGCGTCGTCGCAGATCCAGACGTGATCCTCGACGGACCCCATCGGGTGGAGGCCGGTGTAGTGGCCGCCGATGAGGTAGGTCGCCGCCTGGGTCAGCCAGACCTCGGGGAGGTTGACACTGAGCGCCCCCACGCCAGACCCATGGGAAATTCCGCGGTCGACGAGCAGCTGCTGTATGCGGCTCATGGAGTCGGCCGCTTCGGCGAACGTCATGCGCTGTTCGCCGAGCACGAACGCCTCGTTGTCCGCGAAGCGCTCAAACGCCTCGACGATGAGGTCGCTATACGTCGCTCCGCGCGAGGCGGCCGGGATGGTGGGGGCTGAGTGAGCCATGTTGACGCCTTCCGCCGGATTAACTCATCAGTTAGTCTAGGCAAGTCTTCACGTACGTCAAGGTCGAGCACGACCTCGTTCGAGAAAGGTGCCCACGTCGATGAGCAGTGCAGGTCCAGCTCCGATCCAGGACGGTCTGCTGTACGCCGAAGACCTCGCCGCGCGGGTCGGCGTACTGAGTTCGCTCGGCCCCGTCACCATGACCGAGTCGGAGATCCGCGCCTTCGCGCAGCGGTGGGACCCGCTTCCAATCCACGTCGGCGACGGGGGTCCTTTCGGCGGTGTGATCGCCAGCGGGCTCCACACTTTTGCAGTGTTCCAGCGGCTCGCCGTCGACGCGGCGTACTCCTCCTGGGCCGTCGTGGCGGGACGTGCGATCCGCGAGATGGTGCTGCCGCGGCCGGTCTTCCCTGGGGACGTCCTGACCGGCTGGGTCCGTGTCAACGGCGCCTGTCCCCCGCGCAACGGCATGGCGAAACTCGAGGTGGAGGGCCGCCTGGAGAATCAGCACGGCAAGACGGTCCTCACTCTGCGCCTCGAGAGCTATGTCAGCACCGCACGGGCCTCGAGACACCGGTGGAGTAGCCTGCAGCCGTCCGGATCCGGAGGGAGCACGTGTGGCCAGGCAACGGGCGACGACCACGGCTGACATCATTGAAGCCGCCGCTCGCGTGTTCCAGACCAAGGGCTACCGAAGCTCGACCATCGACGACATCTGCCTCGAGGCCGGGATCTCCCGTCCGACGATCTACAAGTACATCGAGAGCAAGCTGTGGCTCCTGGACCAGATGGTGGCGCACGTCACGGAGGAGCTCAGCGAGAAGTTGCAGGACCTGCTCACCAGCAACCTCTCGCCCCGCGAGAAGATTCGGGCGGTCGTCAAGCTCCACATCGAGTCAGCGTCCAGCAAACGCGTCTTCTACGCCACTGTCTGGGGTGAGCAACCGGAGTTGTCGGAGCTGGCGCTCCAGTCCTTCCGATCCTGGTCCCACACCGTTACCCGCGATTTCGCCGAGCTCCTGGATGATTACCGCAAGAGCGAGAGACTCGAGCCGAAAGCGGATGGCACGGTCCTGGCAAACCTAACCCTGACCATGCTCACCAGCCTTTTCCGGTGGTACGACCCACTGGGATCGACCACGCCCGAGGACCTGGCGCACCAAGTGCTGGTGATGCTGTCGGGTCCCCTTCCGGCAATCGACCAAGACGGTGCCTGAGCCAGCTGTGCCCGGACGGGTAGAGCTTGCCCAGGTCGGTGGGGATCTCCGTGCCGTCGCCGTACCTCTTGTGGTTGAGCCGATCGGTGCCGAAGTCCCGACCGCTCCAGGTTTGGTGCCCGCCACCGATTCCGACGCTGACGAGTGGTCCGCCGACGCCCGGCGGCCAGCCCGAGCTCGGGCATCATCGCCGCGACGGTGTTCTCTCCTGCGCCGAACGGTCGCCGTCGCGCCACTCGTAGAACCTTCCCTGCGAACGCCGAGAAACGCCCGACGCGTAGTCGCCGACGGCAGCACGCCGTGGTTCGCCCTCTGGGCGGCGATAGATCCGGCCACGGATACCAGCACATCGCCTCGTGCACCCAGTGGGCCACCAAGCGCTTGGGCACATCACGCTGGCCGAAGATCGATGATCTCCCTGCGCAGGCGCTGCATCTCCGCGCGCTCGGACTCGCTCAACGGCGCGTTCTCGCGTGACCTCCCCGGCTGGGCCTTGGCCACCCAGGTCCCCAACGTCCCTCGATGATCCCCAACTCCCGGGCCACCTGCGCGATCGGTTTCCTGGTTCCGAGCACCAGCCGGACCGCGCCCTGCTCGAAGTTCGTCGAACTTCGGTACCTGGCCATGGCTCATCGTTTGTGGCGATGCTCCACGCTACGAGGGGAAGCCCATGGAAACTGGTCGGCGAGGGCTGACGGTGTAGACGACCCCGCCGGAGGTTGGGGTGGCGGTGGCCTGGCCGCGGGCGACGAGGAGGTCGAGGTGGGCCTTAGTCTCCATCGCGGCCATGCCTTGGTTGAAGATGTCGAGCTGGTCCCACGGGTGCTCGTGGCGGGTCCAGCCGAGGTGGGTCGCGACGCCCTTCGCGGTCGACGGACCACGGGCGAGGGCAGCGAGGCTGAGCTCGAGCCGCTGCTCGTGGTGTATGAGCAGCTCGTCTACCCGTGCGTGGGTCGACGGCGCGATCGGCCCGTGGGCAGGCAGGAGCTGGAGGTCGGGCAAGGCGCGTACCTTGGCCAGCGAGGTGAGGAAGTCCCTGAGCGGCTCATCAGCGGGCGGCACGGTGAGACCGATCGACGGTGTGATCGTCGGCAGCACGTGGTCGCCGGCGAAGAGCAGCCCGGCCGCCTGTTCGGCGAACACGTAGTGGCCGGGAGTGTGGCCGGGCGTGTGTACGGCGTCCAGCACCCGCGTGCCCAGGTCGACCGTGAGGTCTCCCTCGAGCCAGTTGTCCGGGAGCGCCCAGATCGACAAGTCCGGCATCTCGCCTGGGCCGGCCTCAACCCAGGCCTCGGCGACGTCACGCGCTCCGGCGGTGACCAGGACGTCGTGGAACGGGTTGCGCTTGGTGTCGGGAGTGAGCAGCAGCTCCAGCGCGGGCCGCTCCGGCTCGCCGAGTATGACCTCGGCGCCGTACTCCCGGCCGAGAACCGAGGCCATCGTGAAGTGGTCGCGGTGAATGTGGGTGACGAGGAACCGATCGATGTCGCCGAAGCCGTAGCCGAGCGAGCGCAGGCAGCGGTCCAGCAGTTCGCGGGCCTCGGGAATCGCCCAGCCGCCGTCGACGAGGATGGGGCCGGAATCGGTGTCGATGACGTAGACGTTGACCGCCCGCAGGCCGTCCATCGGCAGCGGCAGCGGGATTCGGTGGATGCCCTCAGCGACCTGCCACGCGCCCTCCGCGGTCCAGTGCGTGCCGGAGTCGGCCGAGATCGCCCGGTGGGTCGGTGTCGTTGGCGTCGTCATGTCATGGACCCCGTCCGAACCGTCACGACGGGCTGGACGACGATCGAGCACGTCACCACGTCACCGGCGCGCTGCGGCGAAGGAAGCGTATGTCGTGGATGTCCTCGCCCGCGACGAGGCCGTGCCGCTGGTACACGCCGGTCGCTGCGAACCCTTTGGATGATCCGGGCCGTGTGCAGACCGCTGGCGATCCAGTGCGCGGACGTCGGTGTGCGCGGCGAGATCGCGATCGACGTGGACGTACTGCGGGGCCCGGGCCGAGGCGAACTCGACGACCTCGTTCTCCGTGACCTGATAGGGGCCGCAGTCGATGTCTTGCCCGACGGGCATGTCCTCAGCGGGCAGGAGCACGGGTGCGTTGTCTCAACGTCGGAGCACGTCATAGGGCTCTGGCCACCAGTTCCTTCATGATCTCGTTCGTTCCCCCGTAGATCTTCTGGACGCGGGCGGCGGCGAACATCCGGGCGATCGGGTATTCCATCATGTAGCCGTAGCCGCCGAAGACCTGCAGGCAGCGATCGACCACCTTGTTCTGTATGTCGGTGCACCAGAACTTCGCGAGGGAGGCACCGGCCGCGTCCAGTTCGCCGGCGACGTGCCGGGTGATGCAGCTGTCGACGAGGGTGCGCGCGGCGAGGGCGTCAGCAGCGCACTCGGCAAGGACGAATCGGGTGTTCTGGAACGACAGGAGCGTCTCCCCGAAGGCCTCTCGCTCTTTCGCGTAGGCGATCGCGTGCCTTACAGCCGTCTCAGCCGCGGCTGCCGCCGTGACGGCGATGATGAGCCGTTCCTGGGGCAGCTGCTCCATGAGCTGCTGGAAGGCGCGGCCCTCGACGCCCCCGAGGAGATTGACGGCAGGCACGCGCATGTCCACGAACGCCAGCTCTCGGGTGTCCTGGCCGTGCATGCCGATCTTCTCGAGCACCCGGCCGCGCTCGAAGCCCGGCAGGTCCTGCGTCTCGGCGACGATGAGGGACAGGCCTCGGCCGCCGGGCTCGTCGCTGGTGCGGGCCACGATGATGAGCACGTCGCAGTGGGTTCCGTTGGAGATGAATGTCTTGGAGCCGTTGATGATGTAGCCGTAGCCGTCGCCGTCGCGTACGGCGCGGGTGCGGACCCGTTGCAGGTCCGAGCCAGTGGTCGGTTCGGTCATTGCGATCGCAGCGACGAGTTCACCGGAGGCCATGCCGGGTAGCCAGCGCAGCTTCTGCTCCTGCGTGCCGAAGGCGTTGACGTAGTGGGCGACGATGGTGCTGTGCACGCTGTTGGCCCAGGCGTCGTCGGCGACGTGGGCCTGCTCGGCCGCGATGATCGCTTCGTGTGCGAAAGTGGCGCCGCCGCCGCCGTACTCCTCGGGGATGCTGATACACAGCAGACCGGCGCGTCCGGCCGCGCGCCAGAAGTCGCGGTCGACCATGTGCTGCTCGGCCCACCGGGCTTGGTTCGGCACGACCTCCTTGTCGAGGAAGGTGCGGGTGAGCTGCTGCAGGTCGTCGAGTTCCTCGGTCAGCCAGGGTGACCGGTAGTCGTCCAGGATCATCGGGTCGTCCTTATCTGCCGGTGAAGGCGGGCGTGCGTCGGTCGGTGAAAGCGCTGATCCCTTCCTCAGCGTCGGACGTGCCGAGCGCGAGGAGGAAGTTGCGCCGCTCGTGGGCGAGTCCTTGTTGAAGCGGCAGGTCGTGGACCCGCCGGGCCGAGTCAGCGGCATACGCCACGGCTCGGGGAGCGTTGGCGGCGATCTGGGCGGCGAGCTCGAGCGCGCGGTCGAGTACCTGGCCGTCGTCGACGAGGTCGGCGACGAGGCCTGCCGTGTAGGCCCATTCGGCGTCGACTGGCGCGCCGGTGAGGAGCATCCGCATGGCCTTGGCCTTGCCGATGGCGTGGACCAGGCGCTGGGTGCCGCCGGCGCCGGGGATCACCCCGAGTTTGACCTCGGGGACGGCGAAGCGGGCCGAGCGCCCTGCGACGGCGGTGTCGCAGGCGAGGACGAGCTCGCAGCCGCCGCCGAAGGCGAGGCCGCGGACCGCGGCGATCGTCGGGACGGGCAGGGAGGCCACGGTCTCGAAGAGCCGGTCGAACGGAAACGCGTCGAGCGGGGAGGCGTTGACCATGCCGGGGATCTCGCCGATGTCCGCGCCAGCGCAGAATGCCTTGTCCGATCCGGACACGACAACCGCGCGGACGGCGTTGTCGACGGCGGCCTCCTCGAGGCGGTCAGCGAGGTGGTCGACGAGTGTGCGGCTCAACGCGTTGAGGGCGGCGGGCCGGTCAAGGGTGAGAACCAGGGTCGTACCGTGGGCTTCGGCGGACACGAGCTGCTCAGGCATCGGCCTGCTCACCCTCGTAGGCGGCGGCGTATGCCGAGCGGATCTGCTTCTTGTCGAACTTGCCGACGCTCGTACGGGGGATCTCGGCGACGATCTCGATGGCATCGGGCAGCTGCCACGCGGCGAATGCGCTAGACAGGTGGCTGCGGACCTGCTCGAGGGTGATCTCCTGCCCGGGCTTGGGGACGATGAGGACGAAGGGCCGCTCCTGCCACTTCGGGTGTGCCAGTCCCACGACCGCGGCTTCGGCGATAGCCGGGTGGCTGAGGAGCAGGTTCTCCATGTCGATCGAGGAGATCCATTCACCGCCGCTCTTGATGACGTCCTTGACCCGGTCGGTCACCTTCAGGTACCCATCCGCGTCGATCGTCCCGACGTCGCCGCTTCGCCAGTAGCCGTCGTGGAACCGGCCGGCTCGGTCGTCCTCTGGCATGTTGTGGTAGGTCCTGGTGACCCACGGGCCTCGCATGCAGATCTCCCCCTGGGTGACGCCATCCCATGCGACGTCGTTGCCGGTGCCGTCGATGAGCCGGACGTCGACGCCCGTGACGGGCAGGCCCTGTTTGCGCTTGAGCTCGAAGAGCTCGTTCTCGCTCAGGCGTTCGCGCACGCTCGGCTTGTAGCGGTTCATCGTCACGAGCGGGGTGGTCTCGGTCGCGCCGTAGGCGTGGACGATCTCGGCGCCGGTCAGGTCTCGGAAGCCGCGCATCATCGTCAGCGGCGGCTCGGTGGCTCCAGACATCATCCGCAGCCGGGACAGGTCCGGCTTCTCGTCGAGGCTCTCGATGTAATGCAACATCGGCAGGAAGATTGCAGGTGCGCCGTTGGTGACGGTGACGCCTTCGGCGATGATCGCGTCGGTCAGCGGTTTGGTGTCCTCGGCCATATAGCGGCCGGGTAGGACGATTTTGTTGGCCATCAGCGTCGCTGCCTGGGGAAGGCCCCACGCCTGGCCGTGGAACATCGGAGTGATGAGCATGGTGCAGTCGTCGAGGACCATCCCGATGTTCGTGGCGATGCCGTACGAGTGCAGGTAGATCGCCCGATGGGAGTAGTAGACGCCCTTGGGTCGCCCGGTCGTGCCGGTCGTGTAGCACGCGCTGTACGCGGAGCGCTCGTCGATCTCCGGCCAGACCAGGTGCGGGCTGGCCGCGGCGACGAGGTCCTCGTAGTGGTGCAGGTTGGGCAGGCTGGTCTCGACCTGTGAGAGCGGCTTGTCGGTCATCACGACCCATGCACGCACTCCGGGCAGCAGGTGGGCAACGGCCTCGGCGACCGGCAGGAGCGTCTCGTCGATGCAGATGACCGACGTGCCGCTGTCGTCGATCACGAATGACAGGTCCTCTGGCCCGAGGCGGAGGTTGAGCTGGACCAACACGGCGGCAAGGCCCGGGATGGCCCAGTAGAGCTCGTAGTGGCGGCGGCTGTTCCAGTCGAGGACGCCGACACGGTCCCCGGGCTGGACGCCAAGAGCGCGCAGCGCGTTTGCGCCCCGGATCACGCGCTCGTATGCCGCCGCGTAGGTGTAGCGGTCCCAGCCCCCTTCCGGGGTGCGATAGACGATCTCGCGCTCGGGATGCGTGCGTGCGGCGTGCAGGATGAGCGTGGTCGTGTTCAGCTGGACGTCGTCCCCCATGGTCGACGGGTAGCCGGTGACGAGGGGGCGGGTGGTGAAGGGGGAAGTCATGACGGTCTCCTGTTCAGCGGGCGGCCATGCGCAGGGCTCCGTCGAGACGGATCACCTCGCCGTTGACCATCTGGTTTTCGATGATGTGGATTGCGAGGGCGGCGTACTCGGACGGGTCGCCGAGCCGCGCCGGGAAGGGCACCTGCTGGCCAAGCGACTCCCTGGCGGCTTCAGGCAGCACGCCCATCATGGGGGTGAGGAACAGCCCCGGCGCGATGGTTGCCACCCGGATCCCGTACCGCGCAAGCTCGCGGGCGATCGGGAGCGTCATGGCGACGACTCCGCCCTTGGAGGCCGAGTAGGCGGCTTGGCCGATCTGGCCGTCGAAGGCGGCGGCCGAGGCGGTGTTGATGATCACACCACGCTCGCCGCTCGGGCCAGGCTCGGCGTCGCTCATCGCGGCGGCGGCGAGCCTGATCACGTTGAACGTACCGGCGAGGTTCACATCGAGGACCTTCATAAAGTCCTCGAGTTGGTGCGGCCCGGACCTGCCGAGCACCTTTTGGGCGACGCCGATTCCGGCGCAGTTGACCACCCCGCAGAGCGGTCCCGGCTGGTGGCTGGCGACTTCGACCGCGTGGGCCACCGCGCCGGCGTCGGTGACGTCGGTCTCGACGAAGACGGCGCCGGCGGGCGCTGTCCCGGCGCGGTCGGCGACGACGACGTGCGCGCCTCGCTCGAGTAGGGCGGCGGTGGTCGCGCCTCCGAGCCCGGATGCGCCTCCGGTGACGAGGAAGGTGTGGTTGCTGATCTCCATGTTGTTGCTCCTCAGGCGATGCGTTCGATGATCGTGGCGTTGGCCATGCCGCCGCCCTCGCAGATGGTGAGCAGGCCGTAGCGGGCCTCGCGGCGCTCGAGCTCGTTGACGAGCTGGGTCAGCAGGCGCGCGCCGGTCGAGCCGAGCGGGTGGCCGATGGCGATGGATCCGCCGTTGACGTTGAGCTGGTCCTCCGGGTAGCCGAACTCCTCGCACCACAGCAGCGGGACCGGCGAGAATGCCTCGTTGACCTCGACGAGGTCGATGTCGCCGACGGTGAGGCCGGCCTTGTCCAGGGCCTTCTGACTGGCTGGGATGATGGCCGTGAATTGAAGCACCGGGTCGTCCGCGGCGACGGCCATGGAGACGACCCTGGCCCGCGGTCGCAGTCCGGCCGCCTCAGCGGCGGCGCGTTCGGCGACCAGGAGGGCGGCCGCTCCGTCGCTCATCTGCGAGGCGTTGCCGGCGGTGATGACGCCGTCCGGGGAGAACACCGGCTGCAGGGCGGCGACCCGCGCGGGGGCGATGTCGAGCCGGATCCCCTCGTCCCGGGTCATCGGGGCGGTGGAGCCGTCTTTGGCCGCGCCGTCGAGGGGCACGAGCGCGGAGGCGAAGTGCCCGGCGTCGGTCGCTGCGGCGGCGCGGCGGTGGCTCTGGACGCTGAAGGTGTCGAGCTGCTCACGGGTGAAACCCCACTTCGTGGCGACGAGCTCGACTGATGGTCCTTGGGCGGGCAGGTTGCCGTCAAAGCGCGCCAGGGCCCGTTCGCCGTACCAGTCGCCCTGGGCGCCGCCGGGGACGAAGAGCGGACCGAGGTCGACCCGGCTCATGGACTCGACGCCGGCGCCGATGGCGAAGTCGTACTCGCCGGACTTGATCGCTTGGGCCGCGAAGTGGACCGCCTGTTGGCCGGACCCGCACTGTCGGTCGAGGGTCGTGCCGGGCACGGCGGTGGGCAGGCCCGCACCGAGCAGGGCGTTGCGGGCGACGTTGCCGCTCTGCTCACCGCGCTGGAGGGCGCAGCCGACGATGACGTCGGAGAGTCGGTCTGGGTCGAGGCCGGTGCGCTCGGCGAGGTGGGCGAGGGTGTGCGCGAGCAGGTCGACGGGGTGCCAGTCGCGCAGCTGGCCGCCACGCTTGCCGACCGGTGTGCGGACGGCGTCGACGATGACTGCTTCACGGGTCATGGTTGGGCTCCTTGGTGGCGGGTGCGGAAGGCGTTCAGGGCTTGGTGGAACTCGGGCGTCGACACGTTGGCGACCTGGGCTTCGGCTTCGCGGGCCAGCGCTTCGGTGAGGGCCGCGGTCCACGTGGCGTCGAGGAGGTGCTTGGTGCGTGCCTGGGCAGGGCGGGAGGAGCCGGCCAGGCGTCGGGCCAGGGCGGTGACCGCGTCATCGAGCTCCTCCGATGGCACGCAGCGTGCGATGAGTCCGACCTGAGCAGCGGTGGGCCCGTCGAGGTCGTCCCCGAGGAGGGCCAACTCGCGCGCCTGCCGCAGTCCGACGAGCCGGGGCAGGACCCAGCTGCCACCGAGGTCGATGGACAGGCCGAGCCGGGCGAAGTTCTGGGTGAACCGCGCCGTCTCGTCGGCGACGACGAAGTCGCAGGCGAGGGCCAGGTTGCAGCCGGCGCCGACCGCGGCGCCACGGACCTTGGCGATGACCGGCTGCGGCAAGTTGCGCAGGACAGGAACGATCTTGTTGAACTCGACCATGGCCTCGCCAAGTCGGCCGGGGTCGAGGTCGATGAGGTCGGCGCCGGCGCAGAAGTTGCCCCCCGCGCCGGTGAGCACCACGACACGAACGTCGTCGTCCCGCGCGACGTCGGCCAAAGCTGTGAGCAGATCCTGCGCCGAGTGAGGGCTCAGCGCGTTGCGGCGCTCAGGCCGGGTCAGCTCGACCGTGGCGACGGGTCCGTCCACGGTGAGGCGCAGGGTCGACGGCGCCGTCGGCGCCCTGGCGGTGGACCCACTGCCCAGGTCGCTCGGGGTGTCAGGCATTCAGTTTCGCCCGGATCTGGTGCTTGAGGAGCTTGCCGGAGGCGTTGCGGGGAATCTCGTCGATGATGATGAGCTCGCGGGGCAGTTTGTAGCTGCTGAGGCACTGCTGGCCGTACTCGCGCAGTTGCTCGAAGGTGAGCGTCGCACCGTCCCGTGGGGTCACGACGGCCACGACGCTCTCGCCGTACTCCTCGTTCGGTCGCGAGACGATGGCGATGTCCCCGACCGCTGGGTGACCGGCCAGGGCGCTCTCGACCTCGACCGAATAGACGTTGCGGCCACCGGTGATGATCATGTCCTTGAGCCGGTCGACCAGCGTGATGTATCCGTCCTCGTCGATGCTGGCGATGTCGCCGGTGTGCACCCAGCCGTCTCGGACGGTCTCCGCCGTCGCTTCGGGGTTGCCCCAGTAGCCCTTCATCATCGTCTCGCCGCGCATGATCATCTCGCCGACCCCGCCGGGCGCCACGTCGTTGCCGTCGAGGTCGACGATGTGCACCTCGGTGTTGGCGATGGCGCTGCGACCGCTCGCGCTCGGTCGCGCGAGCACCTCGTCATGCTGCAGGAGGATGCCCCCCGGCCCGCCCTCGGTCTGGCCGCATGCCTGGATGATCGACGCGCCCGGCAGCGCCGCCACGAGCGCCTCAGCCGTCGTCGCCGGCATCGGAGCAGCGCCGTACAAGCAGACACGCAGGCTCGACAGGTCGCGTGTCGCGATCGACGGGGTGCGCAGCAGGAACGTGTACATCGTCGGGACGCCGAAGAACTGGGTGATCCGCTCGCGTTCGAGCATCTCGAGCACCGTTTCCGGGTCGAAGCGGGGCAGGATGACGTGCGTCGCGCCATACATCATCCCGCCGATCAGAAGCATGTTGAGGGCCGCTGAGTGATACAGGGGAGCAACGTGCAACATCCGCTCCCCCTCATGAAGTCCTAAACCAATCGCCGTGTTGATGCCGACCCACAGGATGCGGTGCTGGTCGAAGAGGGCACCCTTGGGGCGACCGGTCGTGCCCGAAGTGTAGATGATGAGCGCGTCGTCGTCCTCCGCGACCTCGACGTCGATCGGCTCAGCGGACTGGACGGCCGCGGCTGCGAGCACGTCGTCGAAACCCGTTGCGCGACCCAGCGCGAGCGCGGGGATGCTACCTGCGCGCCCCCCGCCGCCTGCCAGCCCCTGGATGTTCTCGACGACCTCTGGACCGAAGAGCAGCAGACTGGCGCCCGAGTCGGTGACGAAGTGGTCGATCTCGGGCGGCGCCGACCGCGGGTTGACGGGCACGACGATGGCGCCCAGACGGAGTCCGGCGTAGAGCGCGACGACGAAGGCGCCGCTGTTGCCCGAGAGCAGGAGTAGACGGTCGCCCTTGGCCAGGCCCCGGTCGGTCAGCTCACGCGCGAGCTGGTTGACGCTGGCGTCGAGTTCGGCGTACGTCATCGAACCCGAACCGAACTCGACGGCGATCCGTTGGGGAACACGACTGGCAGTCCGGGCGAGGACTTGGGCGAGGCTGGGCACGGGAGACTCCTAGTTGGGGTGGGGATCAGCCGAGGTTGTGGAAAGGGACGGGCGGGTCAGGAACAGCGGCACGCGGGTCTTGGACGGCAACGAGGGGGATGTCGAGCGAACGGCCCAGCGACTCCCAGTGGGCGCTGGACTCGGTGCCGAAGCGGGCGATCAGTTCCTCACGCGTGCGCCCGACTGCGTCGGCGAGACGGCGGGCGAAGTGCGGTTCGATCGCGCCGACGGCGACGTGCCCGTCGGCTGTCGCGTAGATGCTGTAGGTGGGCAGGCCCCCTCCTAGGACGTCACCGGGACGCGTCAGGCCGTGGCGCACCGCGGCCGATGCGTGGAAGGCCACATCGTCGAGCACGACCCGCTCGCGTACGGCCGTCTTCCTTGACGTCCGTCGCCGCAGCCCGGCGAGTGTCGCGGTCACCGCTCGCTCTGCTCCGAGCACGTCGACAAACGGCACGAGGGGCATGGTTGGCGGCATGAGCGTGCCCTGGACGGCCTGGTACGTCAGGTCATGCCCGGCCTCGTCCGATCGTTCTCCGTCGTAGCCGACGACCTCGACCAGGACGAGACCATGCCGCTCGACGCTATCCACAAGCCCAAGCCGCGTGAGAGCCGAGGGTCGCATCGCGGTCAGCAGCACATCGGCAACCGCGAGCCGCGTCTCCAGCGCTGATCGGCCGGCTGGGCTCTTGAGGTCGAGCGTGACGACCTCCTGACCGGCGGCGAGCTCCTCGTACCAGCTCGGTGCGACCGCTTGGAGCGGGTCTCCGGAGGGCGGCTCGACCTTGGTCGCTGACGCCCCCATCGAGGCAAGGCGGGCGACCGCCAAGGGTCCGGGGAGGTTCACGGCCAGGGAAACGACCCCGACGCCCGCGACTGCGGTCGCGTCTGGCGTTCTCGACACTTACTGCTCCTTTGGCCGCTGCCTGTTTGTACAGTTGTATAGCAACTGGTACGTTCGTGCAATAGGTAACTAGTACGTTCGTGCCGATCCGAGAACGCAGACCGAGAAGGATGAGGAGACATGACGCGACGACAGCCCAGTGCGGCTCTACGCGCGGACGACCTCACGGCGAAGGCGCGGATCCGGAACGCCGCACTGGATCTCTTCGCGGCGAATGGCGCCGAGGCCACCTCGCTACGCGCGGTCGCGGCCGCGGCGGGCGTGACGGTCGGTCTAGTCGTCCACCACTACGGGACGAAGGAGGCACTGCGCGAAGCCGTCGAACTCGCGATCGTCGAGCAGTTCGCCCAGACGATCGCGTCCGTCCCGCTCGGCCCTTGCCCGCCCGGCCAGGTCACGGCGGCACGCGACCGTGCTGTGGCCGCCATGCTCTCGGCCAACCAAGCGATCGTCGACTACCTGCGGCGGGCTATCCTCGATGGGAGCGCAGGGCGAGTCGACTTGGTCAGCCGGCTCAGCCAGCTCTCCGCCCAGCAGGTCGACGATCTGCGGGAGGCCGGCGTCGCCTCGACGAAGCACACCGTCGGCGAGCAGGTCGTCACCATCATGGTGCGGCAGCTCGGACGCCTTTTCCTGCAGCCGCTTGTCGACCGCATCACCGACGAGTTCGCCGATGACACGGGCGCGTCGATGAGACCGCAGCTCGTTGTGGATGTGAACCACTGAGCCGTCACGCACGAGCGTCACCGGACAAGCGGGCTGGGTCCCTATGTCGCGGGATGGGCTTTGCCACCGGTCAAGTCCGGAGCTCGGCACGGTCGCCGCCCTCGTGATCGCGTGGGGCAGGACGGTGCAGCTGGCGCAGGCTGTCTCGGGAGGTGCCGGGATGGGTGGCATGCGTCTGCTGCAATCACTCCACTTCAAGCTTCATTACCTCGTCGCCGTGATCGTTGATGACCTTGGCCGCGACCTTGCCCGTAGCCGGCTTGGAGAAGGGGCGCGAGTCGGTGGCGTCGAGCGTGGCCCCGGCATCCCGGTCGATATCGGTCTTGAGGGCCGTCTTGAGCCGCTTGTATGGATCGTTGCCGTCGACGGGCTCGCCATGACGCCACCTCGGCGTCGGCACCCTCGGCGGTGGTATCGACTCCGCCGCTGGTGACAAACTCGGTCCCGGGCTCGTCGTCGTCGGTCTCGATTTGACGCAGCCGACGCACCGTCGCCTGGTCGAGCCCGGTCAGATGCATGACGTCCTTGACCGCGAGCCGCTCTGCGAGAAGCCGTTCGATCGCGGTCGCGGCCGCGACCTCCATGAACCGCATCCCAGTTCTGCTCACTGAATTTCCTCACAAGGACGCGGGGATCCAGGGCGAATTCAACCGGTCGTCGCAACACCTCATGATCACGGAGGTGTTTGATGGGTCGTCGTCAGCAGGCGTCAGATCGTGCGGTCCGGCCAGCGATGCGGTCCCCGGGTCGTCCTCCACCGCCCCGGCAGGTCGAGCAGGAGTTCTGGCGGCGGATCGCGGAGGGCATGAGCAGCGAGGACGCCGCCGCCGCTGTGGGCGTGTCAGGACCAGTCGGCTCCCGATGGTTCCGCCACGGTGGCGGCATTGATGGTTCCGCCACGGTGGCGGCATTTCAGGGCGAATTCAACCGGTCGTCGCAACACCTCATGATCACGGAGGTGTTTGATGGGTCGTCGTCAGCAGGCGTCAGATCGTGCGGTCCGGCCAGCGATGCGGTCCCCGGGTCGTCCTCAACCGCCCCGGCAGGTCGAGCAGGAGTTCTGGCGGCGGATCGCGGAGGGCATGAGCAGCGAGGACGCCGCCGCCGCTGTGGGCGTGTCAGGACCAGTCGGCTCCCGATGGTTCCGCCACGGTGGCGGCATGCCACCCCTGAGTCTTGCCCCGCCGTCGGGCCGGTACCTGTCGTTTCCTGAAAGGGAAGAGATCGCGATCTTGAAGGCGCAGGGCCTTGGGGTCCGTGAGACCGCCAGGCGCCTCGGTCGACATCCTTCGACGATCTCGCGCGAGCTGCGCCGCAACGCCGCCACTCGCAGCGGGAAGCTGGAGTATCGCGCATCGGTGGCGCAGTGGAAGGCCCAGATGGCCGCCCGGCGTCCCAAGGTTGCGAAGCTGTTGGCTGACCTGCGACTGCAGGGCTACGTCCAGGACAAGCTCGCCGGCGTGCTCCGCGGACCCGACGGCGCGGAGATCCTCGGGCCCGATGTCGCACCGTGGAAGGGGCGCAGAAAGCCGCACCGTCAGGACCGCCGCTGGAGCAAGGCCTGGAGCCCGGAGCAGATCTCGAACCGACTTCCTATCGACTTCCCCGATGATGAGTCCATGCGCTGTAGCCACGAGACGATCTACCAGGCGCTCTTCATCGAGAGCCGTGGCGCCCTCAAGCGCGAACTCGTTGCATGTCTGCGCACCGGTCGGGCATTGCGTGAGCCCAGGGCACGTACCCGCAACAGACCCGGCGGCCATGTCACCGCCGATGTCGTGATCAGTCAGCGACCTGCCGAGGTCGAGGACCGTGCAGTCCCGGGGCACTGGGAGGGAGATCTGATCATCGGGTTGAACCGCTCCGCGATCGGGACCCTGGTCGAGCGGAGCACGAGGTACACGATGCTGGTCCACCTTCCTCGCGCTGAGGGTTACGGGATGGTGGCGCCAACGAAGAACGGGCCACCGTTGGGTGGTTACGGCGCGGTGGCCATGAAGGAGGCCCTCGTCGAGACCATGACGACCTTGCCCGAGCAACTGCGACGCACGCTGACCTGGGACCGCGGCAAGGAGCTCTCCCAGCACGCGCAGTTCAAGATCGAGACCGGGATCGCGGTCTACTTCGCCGACCCGCAGAGCCCTTGGCAGCGCGGCACCAACGAGAACCACAACGGTCTGCTGCGCCAGTACTTCCCCAAGGGCACCGACATCTCGCGATGGAGCAACGAGGAGACACAAGCGGTCGAAGCTGCACTCAACAGCAGACCCAGGAAGAGCCTCGGATGGAAGACCCCAGCAGAGGCCCTCGACGAGCACCTACGATTGCTCCACCAAGCTGGTGTTGCTACCACCGGTTGAACCCAGTTGTTGCTACCACCGGTTGAACCCAGT